>NZ_SMNA01000010.1 GCF_004353825.1 Occultella glacieicola
CGGCCTCGGCCGCCGCGAGCGCCGCCCGGGCCGCCGCGGCGCGGGCCTCGGCGGCCTCGGCCTCCGCCTGGGCGGCCGCGGCCCGGAGGGCGGCGAGATCCGGTGTCGCGTTCTCGCTCATGGGACCACAGACTAGGGCGGACCGCCCCGCCCCGACACCGTTGCCAGGACCGATCGGGACCCAACCGGACGGATCGAGTTATCCCGGACCGGACCGGATCGAGCGTCGACCGGCGTCGGCGGCTTCGTCCGGGGCGACCCGGTCCACAGACCCGGCGGGATGCCGGACGTTCCCCAACCGTGACCGTGGCCCGGCCGGGCCCGGTCCGCACGTTCTAGCGTCCTTCGGTGTGGAGCGTCGAGGTACCGAGCCGCGGGATCGGCTGCGGCGCGTGCTCCGGGTGGCCTACGCCGTGCCCGACAGCACGGCCGACAGCACGCCCGACATCGCATTCGGCACAGCACCGGCCGGGGTGGCCGAGGAGCCGGGACGTGCCCGCGACGAACCGGGTGGGCGGCCGGCCGCAGTCGCGGACCCGTGGGCACGGGACGACTCAGCGGACTCGGACGATTCGGACCACTCCGACCGCTCAGGTGGGCGCGCCGGCGGATCCACGACGCCGCGCCCGAACGACCGCGGCCGCTCTCCGGCGCCCCTCGCGCGACCGCGGGCCGGCGGCTCACGAAGCCGCTTGGCCATGCCCACCTCGATGGCGGCCCGGGTCGGGATCGCGGTGGTCGTCCTGGCCCTGATCGCGCTCGTCATCGTCTGGCCCCGGGACTCGAGCGAGCCGCCGCTGCCGCCGCTCGCAACACCCTCCGCCCCGGATCCGGCCGGTCCCGCCGCCGCGCCGGAGGGCGCCACCGGGCCCGAGACCTCCGTGCCCGGCACCGGCGGCACCGGCGATGCTGGGGCTGCCGACGAGACCCTTGGAACCCTCGTGATCCACGTGGCCGGAGCCGTCTCCTCGCCCGGGGTGTACGACCTGACGGCCGGCTCCCGGGTCAACGACGCCGTCCTCGCGGCGGGCGGCCCCACCTCCGACGCCGACCTCGACGCCGTGAACCTCGCCGGCTGGCTGCAGGACGGGCAGCAGGTGTACGTGCCGGTCCTGGGGGAGACGCTGCCGCCCGCGGCCGTGGGCGCCCCTGACCCGGCCGGGACCGCCGACGGTCCCGACACTGCCGGCCCTGCCGGCACGATCGGCCCCGTCGACCTGAACACGGCGACTGCGGCCGAGCTCGAGACGCTGCCCGGCATCGGACCCGCCCTCGCCCAGCGGATCCTCGACCACCGCAGCGAGAACGGCGGCTTCACCAGCATCGACCAGCTGGACGACGTCTCCGGGATCGGACCGGCGACGATGGAGCGGCTGCGTGACCTGGTGACGGTGTGAGGACCCCTCTCGACCTGCGCCTGCTGCCCGCGGCCGCGCTCGCCTGGGCCGGGAGCTGGCTGGTGCTGGTCGTCCCACCCGTGGCCGCGACCGCCGTGGTGCTCGGCCTGCTCGTCTGCACCCTCGGGTGCCTGCACCGGCTCGGCCGCCGCCACCGGGCGAGGCACCGGTTCACCCCGCGGGAGCGGGTGCTGGCTGCGGTGGCCCTCGGCTGCCTGGTCGGGGCCGCGGTCCTCGGTCTCGCGGCCCCGCGGGTCGCTGCACGTGCGGCCGCGGTCGCCCCGGTGGTGGGGGAGCGCGGCGTGGCCACCCTCGTGATCGGTGGTGAGCCGCAGGAACTCCCGGGATGGTCCGGGGCGAGCCTGCGGGTGCCGGCCACGCTCGTCGAGGCGAACCTGCCCGGCGGACGGTACGCGCTCGCGGTCCCGGTGACCGTCATTGCGGGGGAGGGCTGGGAGAACCTGCCGGTGGGCGGCCGGATCCGCACCGACGCACGGTTCGCGGCCACCGATGCCGGAGACGCCGCGGCGCTCCTCGTGATCGCCGACGGCGCCGGGGTCTCCGAGCGTGCCCCGCCCTGGTGGCAGGCGCGGGTCGGTGACCTCAGGGCCGGACTCGTCGCCGCCAGTGCCGGCCTCGCCCCGCAGGCCCGCGGCCTCGTGCCCGGTATCACCCTGGGCGACGTCCGAGCGCTCCCGGTGCCGCTGGAGGAGGACCTCCGCACGGTCGCGCTGACCCACGTCACGGCCGTCTCCGGTGCTCACGTGGCGATCATCCTGGGCACGGTCCTGCTCGCCGTGTGGTGGGCGCCCCGGTGGCTGCGGGTCGGCATCGGGGCCGTCGTCCTGGTCGCGTTCGTGGCCCTCGTCTACCCCAGCGGTAGCGTGCTGCGGGCGGCCACCATGGGTGGTCTCATGCTGCTGGGTCTCGCGCTGCGTCGACCGCGCGCGGCCCTGCCGGCACTCTGGGTCGCGATCGTCGCACTGTTGGTCGCGGACCCCTGGATCGCTCGGTCGTACGGCTTCGTGCTCTCCGCCGTCGCCACCGGCGGGTTGCTGCTGTGGGCCGGCCCGCTCGCGGGCGTGCTCGCGCGCTATCTCCCGCGGCCACTCGCACTGGCGGTCGCGGTGCCGATCGCGGCCCAGGCGGCGTGCGCTCCGATCATCGTGCTGCTGCAGCCCGGGGTGGCGCTCTACGCGGTGCCGGCCAACCTGCTGGCGGCCGCCGCGGTGCCACCTGCGACGGTGCTCGGGGTGGTGGCGACCCTGACCGCGCCGGTGAGTCCCGTCGTCGCCGCGGTGCTCGCCGGCTGGGCGGGCTGGTGCACCGCCTGGATCGCGGCCGTCGCGACGTGGGCGGCATCACTCCCGTCGGCCACCGTGCCCTGGCCCGGCGGCCTGGGTGGCGCGCTCCTGCTCGCGGTGCTCACCGGCCTGGTCCTCACCGCCGCGATCCGACGCTTGAGGGGCGGGTCCGGCGCTCGCGCGCCCTGACGTGCCGTGCCTGTCGGCCGGTCGTGGCAGGCTTGGCCCGTGCCTCCCGCTCGTCGTCGTCCCAGCGCTCCCACCGGTCCCACCTGGCAGGACGTCCCGCTCGCCCCCGTGGTACTGGTGCGCGGCCAGGAGACCGTGCTGGCGGACCGGGCGGTGGCCCGGATCGCCACCCTCGTGCGCGAGCACGGAGGTGACTACGAGCAGACGGTGCTGGAGGCGGCCACCTACGAGCGCGGCCAGCTCGAGACGATCGCCAGTCCGTCGCTGTTCGGCGAGCACCGGCACATCGTGGTGAACGGCCTCGAGGCGATGTCGGACGCGTTCCTCGACGACGCCCTCGCCTACGTCGGCACGGCCGGCCCGGAGGTCACCGACGTCACGCTGGTGCTGCGTCACGAGAAGGGGACCCGCGGCAAGAAGCTCCTCGACGCGGTCGCCAAGGCCTCCTACCCGGTGGTCACCTGTGAGGCGATCAAGCGTGATGCGGACAAGGTCGCGTTCGCGGCGGCGGAGTTCCGCACCGCTGGGCGCAAGGCCACGAACACCGCGGTCCAGGCCCTCGTCGAGGCCCTCGGCTCCGACCTGCGTGAACTGGCGTCCGCGTGCCAGCAGCTCATCGCGGACACCAGCTCCACGATCACTCCGGACGTGGTGCAGCGGTACTACGGCGGTCGGGTCGAGGCCACCGGCTTCCGGGTCGCGGACACCGCGATCGCCGGCCACAGTGCCGAGGCCGTCACCCTGCTGCGGCACGCCCTGGAGACCGGGGTGGACCCGGTCCCGCTGGTGGCGGCGCTCGCGGTCAAGCTGCGCACCCTGGCCAAGGTGGCCGCGATGCGGGGCCGAGGCGGGGCCAGCGCATCGGACCTGGGCCTGGCACCCTGGCAGGTCGACCGGGCCCGTCGGGAACTGAGCGGCTGGACGCCCGAAGGGCTGGCGCGCGCGATCACGGCCGTGGCCGACGCGGACGCCGAGGTCAAGGGCGAGGGCCGGGACGCCGAGTTCGCCGTCGAACGTGCCGTGCTCCGGGTCGCGGGCGCACGCGGCCACTAGGCACGCCGTGACGCCCCGGTAGACCGCCGTCGGACCGGAATCTGCCTACGATGCGGCAATGCATCCAGCCGGACTGTCCCTCCTGTGGGAGGACGGCCACCCGCCGGACTCCCTCCGCACCCGCTTCGGTTTCACGGACCTCGACGACGTCGCCGCCTGGCTGAGTGACGTCCTGCGCCGGCACTGGGGCATCACCGTGGCGCGCTGCGAGCGGGTGGTGATCAGCGCCCACAACGCGATCGCGTGGCTGGACACCAGTGCCGGCCCGCTGGTGGTCAAGATCGGCGCGCACGCCCCGGCGTTCGAGCGGCTGGCGGCGATCGCCGACGTGCTGGCCGGACTCGAAGCGGCGGGTGTTCCGGTGGCCGCGCCGTTGCCGTCGCGCGGGGGTGAGCGTCGGATCGTCGCGCACGCCGACCGCCCGCTGTCCGTGGTGGTGCAGCCGCTGGTCGACGGCGAACTTCTCGACCCCACGGACGTGACGGCGGTGCGCGCCGCCGGGGCCGAGCTCGCGCGCTTGCACCTCGCGGCCTCGGCCCTTCCGGCCGGTGCGATCGCTGCGGACCCGTGCCTGCCGGAGCCGGACCCGCGTCGCCGGCTCGCGAACGGGCCGTCGGCCGCCGGGCGGGCACCGCGCGCGAGCGCCCGACTGGCGGACCTGCTCGAAGGGCTCCCCGATCTCGATTCCGCCCCGCAGCTCATCCACAGCGACTACCGCAGCACGAACATCCTGATGGCCGGGCCGAGGGTGGCCGTGATCCTGGACTTCGACGAGATGATGGTGGACCACCGCGTCTATGACGTGGCCCGGGCGGTCGTCAACCTGGCCACCCGGTTCCGGACCTGGCGGCCGACCACACCCGCCACGCGGGAGAGCTTCCTCGCCGGCTACCGCACCATCGCGCCGTTCACGGAGCGCGAGGAGGGCTGGCTCGAGGCGTTCACGCTCTGGTTCGGCCTCGGTTCCGTGCCTGCTGGTGACGACCCGGACGGCTGGGCCGCCGCGGTGGAGCACGGTCTCTGAACACCGCGTCACCGGACCCGCCCGATCGGCCAACCCGTCGCTGGCGACGCCGGGCGGTCGACCTGACGTGACTCGACGCACGCACGGAGAGCGGGATGCCGACTTGCCACCTGTTCGTCACCTCCCGGCCGTGGCGTCTTGGCAGGTTCGTCACCCCCGCCCGGGACCGTGGGAGCCGTGAGAGTCGCAGTGGTGACCGAGTCCTTCCTGCCGAGCGTCAACGGCGTCACGACCAGCGTCCTGCGGGTGCTGGACCACCTCGCCGCCCGCGGCCACCAGGCGGTCGTCGTGTGTCCCGGCCCCGCACCTTCGACGTACGCCGGGTTCCAGGTGCGCGAGTGCGCGGGCGTGGACTTCCAGGGATTCCGCGCCGCCGTGCCGAACCGTCGCCTCGTCAAGGCCGTCCTCGACCTGGCGCCGGACGTGCTGCACGCCGCGGCGCCGTTCGGCATCGGCGCCCAGGCGCTCACCCTGGCCAGGAGGCAGGGGATCCCGAGCGTGGCGGTCTTCCAGACGGACCTGGCCGGCTACACACGCCGGTACGGGCTGTCCCTGACCGCCCCCGCCGCGTGGCGATGGCTGCGCCGGGTGCACAACAGCGCCGACCTGACGCTCGCGCCGTCGACCGGGGCGCTCGCCGACCTCGCCACGGCGGGCATCGACCGGGCCCGATGGTGGGGGCGCGGGGTGGACGCCGGTACGTACCACCCGAACCGGCGCCACCTGGCGGAGGTCAAGGCCCTGCGGGCCCGGCTCGCGCCGGACGGGCAGGTGCTCGTCGGCTACGTGGGCAGACTGGCGCCCGAGAAACAGGTGGAGCGCCTCGCCGTCGCCGCCCGGATGCCCGGGGTCCGGCTGGTGCTCGTCGGCGCCGGTCCGAGCCGTCCGCTCCTGGAACGCGCCCTCGCCGGGACCGATGCCGTGCTGCTCGGCCGTCTCGACGGTGACGACCTCGCGAACGCGTACGCGGCCCTGGACGTGTTCGTGCACGCGGGTACCCAGGAGACCTTCGGGCAGACGCTCCAGGAGGCGGCGGCCGCCGGCCTTCCGGTCGTGGCCCCGGCCAGTGGCGGCCCGAAGGACATCGTCAAGCACGGTCACACCGGCTTCCTGGTCGCGCCGGACGACGACCGGGCGATCGCGGACGCCGTCGCCCTGCTCGCCGCCGACCCGGGCCTGCGCGCACGGATGGGGGAAGCGGGCCGGCGTGACGTGCTGCCGCGGTCCTGGACGGCGCTCGGCGACGCCCTGCTCGGCCACTACGAGGACGCGATCCGCGCTCGCGCGCTGCAGCCGGCCTGAGCCGGCCCGAGCACGCAACCACGAGAACGGCGCCACACCCCGGAAGGGGAGTGGCGCCGTCGGCGTCAGTGCTTGTCTGCTTGTCTGCTTTGTCTGGCTGACAAGCTCGCCCGCGACGCGGGCGGGGCGGCTCAGAGAGCCGCGACCTGCTTCGCCAGGGCTGACTTGCGGTTCGCGGCCTGGTTCTGGTGGATGACACCCTTGCTGACGGCCTTGTCCAGCTTGCGGGAGGCGTTCTTCAGCGCGTCGCCGGCCGCCTCCTTGTCGCCTGCGTCGACGGCCTCACGAACTCGACGCACGTGCGTCTTGAGCTCGGACTTCACGGCCTTGTTGCGAAGGCGCGCCTTCTCGTTCGTGCCGATCCGCTTGATCTGGGACTTGATGTTTGCCACGTGGACTCTCTTGTGTATTCGCTCGCGCGATCTGACGTCGGTGAGGGCTCTGGCCTGACCGGGACTGAGGCGTGGGGATACCTGCGACGGTCAGAGGGCGAGTCGCATGCCGAGGTGGCCGCAGACTCAGCGCACCAGTTTACACGGATTCGGCCGATCAGTGGCCATGCAGATCGTGGAGCGCGTCACTCACCCGGTCGTAGGTGCGTCGGTCCACGGCGGCGCCCTCGCGGCGGACCGCGTCCGCGGGAAGGAACAGCACCCGGTCCAGCCTCACCTCCGAGGGTCGGCCCCGGGAGTCCCAACCGCCGGAGCCGATGTCCAGCCACCGCCGGCCCCAGCGGGCCTCGTCCTCGGCGTCCCGGTCGTGGTCCTTCGAGGTGAGCTGCAGGCCGAGGAATCCCTGGTTGTGGCGGGTCAGGATCAGCACCGGCCGGTCCTTGCCGCGGCCGTCGTTCTCGTCGTAGGGCACCCACGCCCAGACGACCTCGCCGGGGTCGGCAGCTCCGTCGTCACTGGGGGAGTAGCGCAGCGGCGGCAGGCCGCGGCCGACCTCGAACTCCCGGGTCGTGTGCGGGTGCTCGGTCCGTTGCCCGGCGCCCCCACCGGATCCCGGCTCAGGCCTCGGGCGGGCGCCGGAGTTCCGGCGGACGGCGTCGCCGGAACCGCGTCGGCTGGTTCGGCGGGGCCGGAGCAGATCCCGGGCCACGGTCCCCGCCACCCGGAGGGCGCGATCGAGCAGGCTCATGCTCGGTGAGCCTAGCGGGGGCCCCCGGTGGAGCGGCGCTGCTCATGCGCGGAGCAGGAGCGCCTCCCCCTGGCCGCCACCGCCACAGAGCCCGACGGCGGCCCGCCCGGAGCCGCGACGCGCCAGCTCGTGTGCGGCGTGCACGACCAGACGCGCACCCGAGGAGCCGATCGGGTGGCCGAGTGCGATCGCACCGCCGTGGATGTTCACCCGCTCGGGGTCGACGCCGAGCTCGGCCTGCGAGCGGCACACCACCGCGGCGAACGCCTCGTTGATCTCGACGAGGTCCAGGTCCGACACGGTCCATCCGGCGCGGGTCAGGGCCGCGGCGATCGCGCGGGCCGGCTGGGAATGCAGCGAGTTGTCCGGCCCGGCCACCTGGCCGGCCGCGTCCACCACGGCGAGAGCGCCCAGGCCGTGCCGCTCGGCCTCCGCGCGGGAGGTCAGCACCACGGCCGCGGCGCCGTCGGTGAGCTGGGAGGAGTTGCCCGCCGTGATCGTGCCGTCGTCGGCGAACGCGGGCCGGAGCCGCGCCAGGACCTCCTCGGTGGTGTCCGGGCGTACTCCCTCATCGGCGTCGACCACGACCTCCCCCTTGCGACCGCGGATCGTCACCGGCGCGATCTCGGCGGCGAACACGCCGTCGGCCCGCGCTGCCACGGCGAGGCGGTGCGAGCGGGCGGCCAGGGCGTCCTGCTCGGCCCGGGTCAGCCCGAGCGTGGCATTGCCGCGTTCGGTGAGCGCCCCCATCGCATCGCCGTCGACGGCGTCGGTGAGGCCGTCGTGGGCGAGGTGGTCGACGGCGGTCCGGTCGCCGTAGACCCAGCCGGCCCGGGTGCCGGGGAGCAGGTGCGGCGCCTGGGACATGGACTCCATGCCGCCGGCCACCGCGACCGTCGCCTCGCCCGTGCGGATCAGCCGGGCCGCGTCGATGATCGCGGTCAGCCCCGACAGGCAGACCTTGTTGAGGGCGATGGCGTGCGCGCTCGGCGCGATGCCGGCCGCGAGGGCGGCCTGACGCGCCGGGTTCTGCCCGGCGCCGGCCTGCAGCACCTGGCCGAGCACGACGGCCTCGACGTCCGCGCCGGACACTCCGGCTGCGGCCAGCGCGGCGGCGATGGCGTGGGCGCCGAGCGCGGTGCCGGGCAGGCTCGCGAGACCGCCGTTGATCCGGCCGTACGGGGTGCGCGCGGCACCCACGATCACGACGTCATCGGGGGAGGTGGGCATCTGCGGCTCCTTCGGGCGATTCCTGACTTCCATTGTCACCCCACGGCCCGGCCGTGGCCCGCCTCGCGCGGCTCCCGACGTGGATGCCGCGCCGCCCGGTCCGCCGCGCCGGGACCGATCGACTTGACGCCGGAGGTCCGTGTGACACACCATACCTGCAACCTGAGGCACCTCTCAGGTTCTCGATCACGAAGATGTGAGAGGTAGGGCCCATGCACCTCCGGAAGAGGTACGTCGCCGCTTCGGCGCTCGCGGCGTCATTGATGCTGGTCGGCGCGTGCGCGCCGACGCAGGGAGCAGACTCCGAGACCACCGAGGGCGCCGGCGCCGAGACCGGCGCCGAGGTCCAGCCGATCGACGTGGGCGTGGTCTACTCCCGCACCGGCCCCTTGGCCGGCTACGGCGAGCAGTATCTGGCCGCCTTCGAGGCCGGCCTCGACTACGCCACGGACGGCACGAACATCGCCGGCGACTACGAGATCAACCTGGAGATCGTCGACGACGCCGGCGACCCGAACAAGGCGGTGAACGCGTTCAAGGACATGGTCGGCACCGGGATCCCGCTGATCGTCGGCACCGCGTCCTCCGGCGTCGCGCTCCAGGTGGCCCCGTTGGCCGAGCAGAACCAGACCGTCTACATCGTCGGCCCGGCCGCGGTCGACCAGGTGACCGGCATCAACGGGTACACGTTCCGGTCCGGCCGTCAGACCTACCAGGACGTCGCCACGGCCGGGACGTTCCTCGACGACGTCGAGGGCGCGAGCGTGGCCGTGTTCGCCCAGGACAACGCGTTCGGTCAGGGGAACGCGGCCACGGTCGAGGCGGTCCTCGGCGGGGCCGGGGCGACCGTGACCCCGATCCTGGTCGGGGAGAGCGTCACCGAGTTCACCGGTGAGGCCCAGAAGATTCTCGACGCCCAGCCGGACCTGCTCTTCGTCGCCTGGGCCGGCGAGACGACCGCCGCGATGTGGCAGGCACTCGAGCAGCAGGGCGTCATGGAGGCCACCACCGTGGTGACCGGCCTCGCGGACACCGCGTCCTACCAGGCCTACGGCCCGGCGTCGGACCGGATCAACTTCCTCAACCACTACTTCGCCGGTGCCGCGGACAACGAGGTGAACACCGCGATGATCGACGGCATCGAGGCCGCCGGTGGCGTGCCCGACCTGTTCTCCCCGGACGGCTTCAACGCCGCCCTGATGGTGGTCCGCGCCATCGAGGAGGGCGGAGACGACCCGGACGCCATGGTCGCGGCGCTCGAGGGCTGGACCTTCGCCGGTCCCAAGGGCGAGATGACCATCCGCGCCGCCGACCACGCCATGATCCAGCCGATGTTCCAGGTGCGACTCGTCGACGACGGCGGCACCTGGGTCCCCGAGCTGATCCAGGCGATCGCCGGCGACGAGGTCGCCCCACCCGAGGCGGGCTGACCGGACGGGCCGGCGGCCCCGGCCGCCGGCCCGCCCGAACGCGCTCCCGTCGTTGACCGTTCCGGCCTGGAGGCCCAACCATGACCACACCACCCGCCGTCGCCACGCGTGGGCTCGGACTCACGATCGGCGGCGCCCGGATCCTCGTCGACGTGGACCTGACCGTGCCCGCCGGCGAGATGCTCGGCGTCATCGGCCCGAACGGCGCCGGCAAGACCACGCTGTTCAACCTGATCTCCGGGGTGCTCCGCCCCACCGCGGGCACCGTGGAGTTGGACGGCGAGGATGTCGCCGGCCTGAGCATCACCCGCCGGGCCCGCCGCGGGCTCGGCCGGACCTTCCAGACCTCGAGCCTGTTCCCCCAGCTCGACCTCGTCGAGAACGTCCGCCTCGCGTCCCAGGCGAAGGAGGGCGCTGCGATGTCCGTCCTCGCGTTCCCGCTCGCCTCGGACCGCGCCACCGTGACCGCCCGGGACTGCCTGGCCCAGGTGGGCCTGAGCCACCTGGAGACGGTCGCGGCCGGCAACTTGTCCCACGGGGACAAGCGCAAGCTCGAGATCGCCGTGCTGCTGGCCACCGATCCGAGTGTGATCCTGCTCGACGAACCGATGGCCGGCGTCGGCTCGGGTGACGTGCCCGGTCTCACCGAGATCATCCGACGGATGCACCGCGAGCGCGGCTGCACCGTGCTCCTGGTCGAGCACCACATCGAGGTGGTGCTCGGCCTCGTCGACCGGGTGGCCGTGATGCACCACGGCCGGTTGCTCGCGTGCGACACCCCGGAGGTCGTGATGGCCGACGCCACCGTCCAGTCCGCGTACCTGGGGGAGGGCGCATGAGTCCCGAGCTGATCCTGAGCGTGCGCAACCTGAGCGCGAGCATCGCCGGCCAGCAGGTCGTCGAGGACGTCAGCCTGGACGTGCCCGCCACCGGGGTCACCGCCCTCCTCGGCCGCAACGGCGTCGGCAAGACCTCGACGATCAAGGCGATCCTCGGCCTGATCCCGCGGCGCGGGGAGATCCTGCTCGACGGCGTCGGCATCGACCGCGAGCCGACGCACCGGATCGTGCAGCGCGGGGTGGGCTACGTCCCCGAGGACCGTGAGGTGTTCGCCGGGCTGACCGTCGCCGAGAACCTCAAGCTCGCCCAGCGGGGCCCGGACGCTCACTGGGACGTCGTCGAGACCCTGTTCCCGGACCTGGTGCAGCGCTCCGCCCAGTTGGCCGGCACCCTGTCCGGCGGGCAGCAGCAGATGGTGTCCCTGGCCCGGGCGCTGCTCAACCCGAACCGGCTGCTGCTCGTCGACGAACCCACCAAGGGGCTCGCGCCCAAGATCGTGGGCGAGGTCGCCGACGCCCTGGTCCGGGCCGCCGAACTCGCGCCGATCCTGCTCGTCGAGCAGAACCTCGCGGTGGTCAGGGCCCTGGCCCGCGACGTCGTGGTGGTCTCCGGCGGGCGGGTGGTGCACACCGGCCCGGCCGCCGAGTTCCTCGACGATCCCGACCTGGTCCGCCGCCACCTCGGCGTGCATGGCGACGCTCCCGAGAGCGCCGCAGCGGGCGCGGTCCCGGACGGCGCGCACCCAACGGAGGCACCGGCGTGAGCACCGTCCTGTTGCTGGCCATCACCGGTCTCGGCCTCGGCGCCCTCTACTTCCTGGTCGCCTCCGGGCTGTCGCTGATCTACGGGCTGATGGGCGTGCTGAACTTCGCGCACGGCGCCTTCCTGATGTTCGGGGGGTACGCCGGCTACGAGGTGTCCCGGCTGATCGGGGCGACCACCTGGCCCGGGTTCGCTGTCGGTGCCCTCGCCGGTGTTCTGACCGGGGCCGCGATCGCCGCACTCACCGAACTGCTCCTGGTCCGGCGGCTCTACGAGCGTCACATCGAACAGGTCCTCGTCACGGTCGGGCTCGCCCTCGCCCTGGGCGCCCTGGCCTCCGGTGTCTGGGGGACCGACGCGATCATCATCACCGGCCCGGACTGGATGTCCGAGGTGACCGTGATCCTCGGTGCGCGGGTCCCGAACAACAGGTTCCTGGCGATCATCGCCGCCGTCGCCGTCCTGGCCGGGATCGTTCTGTTCCTGAAGTTCACCCGGTACGGGCTGATCATCAGGGCCGGCGTCGAGAACCGTTCGATGGTCACGGCGCTGGGTATCGACGTCCGGAAGTCGTTCACCCTCGTGTTCGCGGTCGGCGGGGCGGCCGCCGGACTGGGTGGCGTGCTCGCCTCCCAGTACTACACGATCGTCTCCCCGCACCTGGGGCCGTCGCTGCTGATCTTCGCGTTCATCGTCACGGTGATCGGTGGCCTGGGCTCGTTGACCGGCGCGGCGATCGCGTCCGTGCTGGTGGCGATGCTGCAGCAGTTCGTCAATTACTACGTCTTCGGACTGGGTGAGTTCGCGGTGGTCCTGGCGCTCGCCCTGGTGCTGCTGATCCGCCCGAGGGGCCTGATGGGAAGGGTGGCGGCATGAACCGCGCATCGGTACTGCGGGTCGGGATCGGGATCCTCGGCGTGATCCTGCTCGCCGCCCTGCCCCTGCTCAACCTCAGGATCCCGGGCGTGCTCCCAGGGGCCACCTACGAGCCCGGCACCCTGCAACTGTTGGCCCTGTGCCTGCTGATCGCCGGACTCGCGCTGAGCTACCACGTCCTGTTCGGGCTCGCCGGGCTGCTCTCCTTCGGGCATGCGCTGTACTTCGCCGCGGGGCTGTACGGTCTCGCGATCGCGCTCAGGCACTGGCAGATGTCCCTGGTCTCGGCGGCCCTGCTGGTGTTCGTCGGGGCGACCCTGCTGGCCCTGATCGTCGGGGCGGTCTCGCTGCGGGTCAGCGGCATCTCGTTCGCGATGGTGACCCTGGCCTTCGCCCAGGCGGGCTCGGTACTCGTGGCCCGCAACCCCGGCGGCCTCACCGGCGGCGAGGAGGGCCTCGGACTGGACATCACGAACATCCCCGAGTCGTTCGTCGGGGTGGTCAACACCCGGAACCTGTACTGGATCTCCTTGGCGATCGCGATCGCCGTGTTCGCCCTGGTGACCTGGTTCGAGCGCTCCCGGGCCGGGCACGTCGCGGCCGCGACCCGGGAGAACGAGCTGCGGGTCCGGGTGATCGGGATGCAGCCGTACCTGGTCCGGCTGCTCGCGTTCGTCACCGCCGGCAGCCTCGCCGGCATCGTCGGGATGGCCTACCTGCTCGTCCAGAACGGCGCCCAGGCCCGGGCCACGTCCGCCGACTTCACGCTGACCCTGCTGGTCATGGTGGTGCTCGGCGGGGTCGGCTCCCGGTGGGGCGCCGTGATCGGCGGTGTCGTCTACACCCTGCTCGATCAGCGGCTCACCGCCCTCGCCGGAGGCGAGTTCATCCAGTCCCTGCCGGCGATCCTGAGGGTGCCGCTGTCGCAGCCGCTGTTCCTGCTCGGAACCCTGTTCATCCTGGTGGTGCTGTTCCTGCCCGGCGGGATCACCGGCACCGTCGCCCGGCTCCGGTCCGGGGGTAGCGTGGCCCGCGCGCGAGCCACACTCGAGCAGGCGGGTGGTGCCGAGAGCGACGGCATGGAGGTCGAGGCCCGATGAGTGCAGCGAGTATCGATCAGTGGCACACCCTCGGACGGTGGCCGGCGGAGCGCGCCCGCGAGGCCCCCGACCGGATCGCCATCGACGACCGCGGCGTGCCGGTCAGTTACGGCGAACTGGAGCGCAGGGCCACCGCGCTCGCCCGTGGCCTGCGCGCCGCCGGCTACGTCCCGGGCGACCGGATCGCCACGCTCACCGGCAACAGCGCCGACCACGTCGTGCTGTTCTTCGCCTGCGCCAAGGCCGGTCTGGTCCTCACGCCCCTGTCCTGGCGCCTGGCGGCCCGTGAGGTCGCCGACCAGCTGGCGATCGCCGATGCCGTCCTGCTGCTGTCCGACCAGACGTTCGAAGCCCTGGCGCGTTCCGCCGTCGCCCGCCTGCGCCGGCCGCCGGCGACCGGCGAGCTCGGCACCAGCGGTGTCGAGGCGAGCGTGCCCGCGCCGTCCCGGAACCCGGCCGAGGTGCCGCAGGCAGTGCGGGAGGTCCGGGACAGCGACCCCTTGCTGCTCACGTTCACCTCCGGCACCAGCGCCCGCCCCAAGGGTGTGGTGCTGACCCATGCGAACTGCTTCTGGACGAACCTGTCCCTGTCCCGTACGGCTCCGATCACGCCCGACGACGTGGTGCTCGCGGTGATGCCGCAGTTCCACGTGGGCGGCTGGAACGTCCAGCCGCTGCTGGCCTGGTGGACCGGCGCGACCGTGGTCCTGGAGCAGACCTTCGAACCGGCCCGGGTGCTGCACCTGATCGCCGAGCGGCGGGTGAGCACCATGATGGGCGTCCCGGCGCACTACCTGATGCTCGCCGAGCAGGCCACGTTCGCCGACGCCGACCTGGCCGCCCTCCGGCTAGCGATCGTCGGCGGTGCGCCGATGCCCGAACCGTTGCTGCGGACCTGGCACGCCCGCGGCGTGAAGCTGGTCCAGGGGTACGGGCTGTCCGAGGCGTCGCCGAACGTGCTCTGTGTCCCGGCGGCGCTCGCCCGGGACCGGCTCGGTTGGGCCGGAACCGCGTACCCGTACGTGGACGTGGCCGTCGCCGATCCGGTCACCGGCGAGGTCCTCGATGGGCCCGCGACCGGTGAGCTCCTCGTTCATGGCCCCGGTGTGTTCGCCGGGTACTTCCGCGACCGGGAGGCGACCGACCGGGCCCTGCAGGACGGCTGGCTGCACACCGGGGACCTCGTGGAGCGCGATGACGAGGGCTTCTTCCGGATCGTCGACCGGCTCTCGGACATGTACATCTCCGGCGGTGAGAACGTCGCCCCGGCGGAGGTGGAGGCGGTGCTGCGGGGTCATCCGGCGGTGGCCGACGTGGCGGTCGTCGGCGAGCCGGACGAACGCTGGGGAGAGGTGGGCATCGCGCACGTCGTCCTGCGCCGCGGGATCGCCACCGACGCGCAGGCCCTGATCGGACACTGCCGCGACGACCTCGCCGCGTACAAGGTGCCCAAGCGGATCGCGTTCGTCGCCGAACTCCCGCACACCGCGTCCGGCAAGACGGTGCGCCGGGAGCTGCGCACCGGCGCGACTACCCAGGTCCCCGCCACGACCGTTCCCGACCCGGCCGATCCCGCCACGGCGCGGCGGGCCGCCCAGCCCCGGAAGGAGGCCCACCGGTGAGCACCGTCCCACGCACCGCCCGGGGCACCAGGACCCGCGCGAAGATCCTCGAGGCCGCCGAGACCGTGTTCTCCGAACTCGGCTACGCGGAGGCCAGCATCGTCAAGATCACCGAGGCCGCCGGCGTCGGGCAGGGCACGTTCTACCTGTACTTCGAGACGAAGAAGCACGTGTTCGACGAACTCGTCGAGGACCTCAACCGCCGGGTCCGGCACGCCATGACCGAAGGGGCACGCGGGGCCACCACCCGGATGGAGGCCGAGCGGGCCGGGTTCGCGGCGTTCTTCGCGTTCACCGCGGAACACCCCGCCCTGTACCGGGTGATCCGGGAGGCGGAGTTCGTCTCCCCGGAGGCCCTGCGGCTGCACTACACCCGGATCGTCGAGGGCTACATCGAGGGCCTGTCCCAGGCCCGGGACGCCGGCGAGATCGGCAACGTGGACCCGACCGTGGCCGCCTGGGTGCTGATGGGCATCGGTGAGATGGTCGGCATGCGCTGGGTCCTGTGGGGTTCCGGCGCCGAAGCGGGCGCCGACGCCGACCCGACGGCGTCCGGCACCTCCGCCGTGCCGCCGGCGGTCTTCGACGAGATGATGCGGCTCATCTCCGGTGCCCTGCGCGCCACCGACCCTTCGGAGGGATCATGACCGACGGACCAACGCAGGACCTCGCCGGGCGGCGGGCCGCCGTCACCGGGGCAGGCAGCGGCATCGGTGCCGCGATCGCCGAGGCGTTCGCGACCCGGGGTGCGCACGTGATCGCCGTCGACGTCAACGCCGAGGCCGCGGCGGCGACGGCGCAGCGAACCGGGGGAGAGGCGTGGGTCGTGGACCTGGCCGACACCGCCGGGCTGCGCGAGGCGCACCTGGACGTGGACATCCTCGTCAACAACGCGGGCATCCAGCACGTCAGCCCGGTCGAGGAGTTCGACCCGGACCGGTTCCACCTCATCCTCATGCTGATGCTCGAGGCGCCGTTCCTGCTGGCCCGGGCCGCGCTGCCGCACATGTACGAGCGTGGCTTCGGCCGGATCATCAACATCTCCTCCGTGCACGGCCTGCGCGCCTCCGCGTTCAAATCCGCCTACGTCAGCGCCAAGCACGGCCTCGAGGGCCTGTCCAAGGTGATCGCCCAGGAGGGGGCCGGGCGCGGGGTCACCAGCAACTGCCTCAACCCCGGGTACGTGCGCACCCCGCTCGTCGAGGCTCAGATCGCCGACCAGGCCCGGGTGCACGGCATCCCACCGGAGCGGGTGGTCAGCGAGATCCTCCTGGAGCGCTCCGCGATCAAGGAACTCATCGAGCCTGCGCACGTCGCCGACCTGGCCTGCTGGCTGGCTTCCCCGGCCGCTGCGATGGTCACCGGCTCCTCCTACACGATGGACGGCGGGTGGACGGCGCGATGAGTTACCGCACCCATGACGTGGCCGTCCGCGGCGGCACCATGCACGTCGCCGAGTGGGGCGACCCGCAGGGTCCGCCGGTGCTCGCCGTGCACGGCATCACGGCCTCGCACCGGTCCTGGGGACTGGTGGCGCAGCGCTTGCCCCAGGTGCGCCTGATCGCCCCTGACCTGCGCGGGCGCGGTCGCAGCCGGGACCTGCCAGGCCCGTTCGGGATGCCCGCGCATGCGGACGACCTCGCGACCGTGCTCGCCGCCCTCGACGTCCCCAGCGCCGTGGTGCTCGGGCACTCGATGGGCGCCTTCGCGTCGGTCGTGCTGTCCCGCCGGCACGCCGAGCGGGTGCGTGAGCTGATCCTCGTCGACGGCGGGGTGCCCGTGGAGCTGCCGGTCGGCCTGGACCCGGAGGAGGTCGGGCCCGCGCTGCTCGGCCCGGCGGCGACGCGGCTCGCCATGACGTTCCCGACCCGGGAGGCCTACCGTGAGTTCTGGCGGGTGCACCCGGCGTTCGCGGACTGGAACGACGTCATCGAGGACTACGTGGACTACGACCTGATCGGCACCGCGCCCGACCTGCACCCGAGCACGACCGTCGAGGCGGTCACCGAGGACTCGCTGGAACTGGCCGGCGGTGAGGCGCTTCTGGACGCCCTCGCCCACCTGTCCCACCGGGCGGCCTGGCTGCGGGCCCCCCGCGGGCTCCTGAACGAGGAGCCGGGTTTGTACTCCCCGGCCTACGCCAGCGCCAATGCCGACCGGCTCGGCCTGGACCTGGCCGATGTCCCCGGCACCAACCACTACACGATCACCCTCGGACCCACCGGCGCGGACGCCGTCGCGGACGTCGTCCGCCGGGCCCTGACCGCTGCGGAGGCGACGGCATGAACGGACTCGACAAGGTTGTACCCGACCCGACCCAGGCGGTGGCGGACATCGGCGACGGAGCCTCCCTCGCCGTCGGCGGCTTCGGCCTGAGCGGCAACCCGATGGTGCTGATCGAGGCCCTCCTGGCTCAGGGAGCGAGCGACCTCGCGATCGTCTCGAACAACTGCGGTGTGGACGACTGGGGCCTCGGCCTGCTGCTCGGGGCGGGGCGGCTGGCGAAGATGACCTCCTCCTACGTCGGGGAGAACAAGGAGTTCGAGCGGCAGTTCCTCTCCGGCGAGCTCGAGGTGGAGCTCACCCCGCAGGGCACGCTCGCCGAGAAGTTGCGCGCCGGCGGCTCCGGGATCGCCGCGTTCTTCACCCAGACCGGCGTGGGAACCCAGGTCGCCGAGGGCGGGCTGCCCCGCCGCTACCACCCCGACGGCACCGTGGCCGTCGCGTCCCCGGTGAAGGAGACCAGGACGTTCGACGGCGCCGAGTACGTCCTGGAGGACGCGATCCGCACGGACTTCGCGCTCGTGCACGCCCTGCGCGGCGACCGCACCGGGAATCTCGTGTTCAACAAGAGCGCCCGCAACTTCAACCCGCTCGCGGCCATGTCCGGGCGGGTGTGCATCGCGCAGGTCGAGGAGCTGGTCGAGCCGGGCGAACTGGACCCCGATCAGATCCACCTGCCCGGGGTGTTCGTGCACCGGGTGGTGCCGGTCGGCACCGGGATCGAGAAGCGCATCGAACGTCGCACCACCCGGACGGAGGGCTGAGGCATGGCAGGCAGAGCAGGCCAAGCAGGGAAAGGACTGACCCGGCAGCAGATGGCCGCGCGCGCCGCGCTGGAACTGCCCGACGGCGCCTACGTGAACCTGGGCATCGGACTGCCGACGTTGGTCCCGAACTACGTGCCCGAGGGCCGCACCGTGGTGCTGCAGTCCGAGAACGGGATCCTCGGAGTCGGACCGTACCCGCTCGAGCAGGACGTGGACCCGGACCTGATCAACGCCGGCAAGGAGACCGTGACCCTGCTGCCGGGCGCGTCGTTCTTCGACTCCGCCACCAGTTTCGCGATGATCCGCGGCGGCAAGATCGACGCCGCCATCCTGGGCGCCATGCAGGTCTCCGCGGCCGGCGATCTGGCGAACTGGATGATCCCGGGCAAGATGGTCAAGGGCCCGGGCGGGGCGATGGATCTCGTGCACGGGGCCAAGCGCCTGATCATCCTGATGGAGCACACCGCCAAGGACGGCAGCCCGAAGATCGTGAACGAGTGCAGCCTGCCGCTGACCGGGCGGGGCGTCGTGGACCGGATCATCACCGACCTCGCGGTGCTCGACGTCACGCCCGAGGGACTCGTGCTGGTGGAGCTCTCGCCCGGGGTCACGGTCGACGAGGTCGTCGCCGCGACCGAGCCCGACGTTCGGGTGGCGCTCGCGGGCTGACGGCGGTCAGGGCCCGACGGCGGGGGTTCGGTCCGGCGGCCGCGGCCAGGACCGCTCCAGCTCGCTCAGGACGAGCAGCATGGCCGGGCTCCGGTACCGGCGCGGGTGCGAGGCCACGTGGACCTCGCAGTCCGGCAGCTCGGGTCCGGCCAGGACCGCGAGGTCGCCGGAACCGATCTCGGCCTCCACCGAGAGCCGGGGCAGGGCCGTCCAACCCAGGCCCACCCCGACGCACCGTTTGATCGCCTCCACGCTGCCGAAGCGGGAGCGGCGCCCGCTGCGGCGGCCGGTCGCCGCGAGCCGGTCGGCCACCAGGTCGCCGTAGCCACAGCCCTCCTCGAGGAGCAGCGCGTCCCGGTCCGCCAGGTTCGACCAGGTCGCCGGCCCCGGCACGGAACTCGGCGCCCTCGCCCCGCCGGCGTCCGGGCCGGGCCGGTCGACGAACACCAGCGGCTGGATCCCGAGGCGGGTCAGGGCGAGATCGGTGACCGGCGTCCGTGGCTCCAACGTGACGGCCAGGTCGACCGACCCGCTGCCGACCGCATCCAGGCCGTCGTGGGTGCCGCCGGCAGTGACCCAGATCTGCACCTCCGGCTCGATGCGACGCAGGGCGCCGATCACGTCCGGGAGCCAGTAGGTGCACAGGGTCTCGGGGGCCATCAGCCGGACGGTGCCGGCCGCCCGGCGCTCGCCCCCGGCGGCCCGGACCCGCTCCTCGGCGGCCAGCAGTTCCTCGGCGGGACCGATCACCGCGGCGCCGACCGCGGTGACCGTGACGTGGCCGGGCAACCGGTCCAGGACCGGGCTGCCGAGCAGCCGCTCGAGGCGCTGCACGTGCGCCGTCACGGTCGACTGGGTGAAGTTCAGTTCCGCGGCGGCGGCGGTGAAGCTGCCGGTGCGTGCCACGGTCAGGAACGTCCGCAGCAGGCGGGTGTCCATCTGTTCTCCCGGTCTCGTCGAGGGGGTGACGTGACCTCACACTATTGCGATGCGCGATGGATCGCATCGACGGTCATCGTTTGACGCGATGGTGCGGGCCGCGTGAGGCTGGCTCGTATGGACGAGCGAACCGAGGCGTGGGCCGGGGCGACGGCGATCCCGGCGCCCCGGCGCGGGCACGGCACCCGTGACCTCCGGGTCCTGCTGGCCGTGACCTTCCTCGCGTTCATCAACTACGCTGCGCTGCTGGCCGTGGTGCCGCTCTGGGCCTCTCGGCTCGGAGGGGGCAGGGGCGTCGACGGCGGCCCGGGCAGCATCGCGGTCGGGGCCACGACCGGCGCGATGATGGCCGCGACCGTACTCACCCAGCTCGGCCTGCCCCGGCTGTTCCGGATGCTCCCGTTGCGCACGATGCTCATGCTCGGGGCCGCACTTCTCGGCCTGCCCGCGCCGCTCTACGCGGTCACGGACGCGATCGCACCGGTCCTCGTGATCACCGTCGTCCGCGGCGTCGGGTTCGCGCTCGTCGTCGTCGCCGGCTCGACCCTGCTCGCCGACGTCGCCGGCCGTGGTCGGCTCGCGTCGGCCTCCTCCTTCTACGGCGCCGCCGCGGCGCTGCCGAACCTCGCCGCCCTCGCGGGCGGGGTCTGGGTGGCACACACCTGGAGCTTCGACATCGTGTTCGTCACCGCCGGCGCGGCCGGGGTGCTCGCGGCGATCGTCGCGTGCCCGCTGCCGAAGGGGATCCGGGGCACGTTCCACCTCGCCTCGGTGGCACGGTTGCGCACCATCGCGGGCCCGGTCGGCCTGTTCCTGCTGACCGCAGGTGCGTTCGGGGCGGTGACGACGTTCCTGCCGGTCACCGGTCCCGAAGCCGGGACGACGGCGGTGGCGTTGCTCGGCGCGTCGGCCGCCCTGATCGCCGCCCGGCTCGGCGCCGGGGCGATCGGGGACCGGATCGGGACCGGGCGCGTCCTCGCTCCCGCTGCCGGCCTGGGTGCGCTCGGCGCGGCGACGCTGGCCCTGTCCCTGGAGGGCCCGGAATGGACCCTCGTGCTCGGTGCCACGCTGCTCGGCGCAGGCTTCGGCGCGGCCCAGAACGACTCCTTCGTGATCGCCGTGCAGCGGCTCGGGGCCGGGCACGGCGGGACCGGTGCCACGATCTGGAACATCGCCTACGACGGCGGACTCGGCCTCGGAGCCATGGGCCTCGGTCTCGTGGTCGGTCACCTGGGCTACGCGCAGGCGTTCATCGCGCTGGGTTCCGGGATCGCGTTCTGCGCCCTTCTCGCGCTCCGCCCGGGTGCGGGCGGCGTGCTCACCCGCGGTTGAAGCGGTTGAACATGCGACGGGTCGTACTCGGGTACGTCCGCGCACCGGTCTGCCCGGGCCGGGCCGGGCATCGTGGCGCCGGCGGCCCTCGGCTCACGCATCCCGACCGCCGTCGACACGCGCCAGACACATCCAGCGGGTAGTTTCCGGACATGGCCGACCTGTTCGAGGGATATCCCGCCGGAGCGGCGTGGGACGAGATGATCTCCGGTGACGCCGTCCGGGCCCCGTACCAGCACGTGCACCGCACCATGGGCACCCTCAACGCCGATGAGCTGCGGCTGCGCGCGGACGCGCTCGCGCGCTCCTACCTGGCCCAGGGCGTCACGTTCGACGTCGGCGGGGAGGAGCGGCCGTTCCCGCTGGACTCGGTGCCCCGCGTGATCGAGGCCGCCGAGTGGGACCTGCTCGCTCCCGGCGTGGCACAGCGGGTGCGGGCCCTCGAGGCGCTGCTGGAGGACGTCTACGGCGCCCAGCGGGCGATCGCCGACGGCGTGCTGCCGCGGTCCCTGATCGTCTCGTCCGCGAACTTCGTCCGGGCCGCCCGGGGCATCAACCCGCCGAACGGGGTACGGGTGCACGTCGCCGGCATCGACGTGATCCGCGACAGCGCGGGTGGGTGGCGGGTGCTCGAGGACAACGTGCGGGTGCCCAGCGGCGTGAGCTACGTGCTCTCGAACCGGCGCGCGATGGCGCAGTCCTTCCCGGAGCTGTTCTCCACGATGCGGGTCCGCCCGGTCGCGGACTACCCGCGCCGGCTGCTCGCGGCCCTCAGCGCGGCCGCCCCGCCCGGTGTCGACGAGCCCGTGGTGGTGGTCCTCACGCCGGGCGTGTACAACAGCGCCTACTTCGAGCACTCCCTGCTCGCCCGGCTGATGGGGGTGGAACTCGTCGAGGGCCGCGACCTGATCTGCTCCGGCGGCAAGGTGTACATGCGCACCACCGAGGGCCGGCGCCGCGTGGACGTGATCTACCGGCGGGTCGACGACGACTTCGTGGACCCGGTGGTGTTCCGGCCGGACTCACTGCTCGGCTGCCCGGGCCTGATCGGCGCGGCCCGCGCCGGCGCGGTGACGATCGCGAACGCCGTCGGCAACGGCGTCGCCGACGACAAGCTCGTCTACACCTACCTGCCGGACCTGATCCGCTACTACCTCGGCGAGGAGCCGATCCTGGCCAACGTGGACACCTGGCGGCTCGAGGAGCCGGAGGCTCTCGCGGAGGTGCTGGACCGGCTCGACGAGCTCGTGGTCAAGCCCGTGGACGGCTCCGGCGGCAAGGGCATCATCATCGGTCCGGCGGCGAGCCGCACCGAACTCGACGAGGCCCGGGGCCGGCTGCGCACCGATCCACGGGGCTGGATCGCGCAACCCGTGGTCCAGTTGTCCACCGTGCCGACGCTCGCCGGCGACGCGTTGCGGCCCCGGCACGTGGACCTGCGGCCATTCGCGGTGAACGACGGCGACCAGGTCTGGGTGCTGCCCGGCGGCCTGACCCGGGTGGCGCTCGCGGAGGGCCAGCTGGTCGTGAACTCCTCGCAGGGCGGCGGCTCCAAGGACACCTGGGTCCTCGGCGCGCAGCGCCGGTCCCCGGAGCTGCATCCGCACACCGGCCCGACGGCGGCCGTCGGCTCGGGTGGACCGCCGCACCACGTGCAGGGCGTGCGGCTGGACTCGAACCCCAACGACGGCGGACTGAGCGAACAGACCCAGCAGCAGCAACAGGGCGACCACGGGACCGGCCAGGACGGAGCGGGCCGATGCTGAGCCGGATCGCCGAGTCGCTGTTCTGGATCGGGCGGTACGTCGAGCGGGCCGACGACACCTCACGGATCCTCGACGCGCACCTGCAGCATCTGCTCGAGGATCCGTGGATGGAGGAGGACCAGGCGTGTCGCTCCCTGTTGGGGGTGATGGGCGCCGCCGCCCCCGCCGCCGGGGTCGTGGCCACCCGGCAGACCGTGCTGGACACCCTGGCCTACGACCGGAGGTCCCCGGGGGCCATCGCCGGTGCGCTGGCGTCGGCCCGGGAGAACGCCCGCCGGGCCCGGGAGACCCTCTCCTCCGAACTGTGGGAGTGCTTGAACACCACGTGGAACGCGCTGCCCGGCCGGATCAGCGGCTCCACCCCGCACGACTTCTTCGCCTGGGTGCGTGAACGTGCCGCGATCGTCGCCGGGCTGGTGCAGTCCTCCACCCGGCGGGACGCGACCCAGAACTTCATCCTGCTCGGGCGCAGCCTGGAGCGGGCGGACATGACCGCCCGGCTGATCGCGACCCGGGCGGTGTCCGGTCCGGCGGGTCCGGGCTGGACCACGATGCTGCGTTCGTGTGGGGCGCATGAGGCGTTCCTGCGCACCTACCGGGGCCGGGACTCGGACACTCTCGCCGCCGAGTTCCTGCTCATGGACCGGCTGTTCCCGCGGTCGGTGCTGTTCTCCCTCGAGGAGGCCGAGGCCTGCCTGACCCGCCTCGAGCCGGCCGACCCACGCGGTCACCACCCCGGCGACGCCCGGATGATCCTCGGCCGGGTCCGGTCCGGGATCGAGTATCAGCCGCTGCTCAGCCTGCTCGGCAACCTGGCCACGGAGATGACCCGGGTCCAGCAGGGCTGCTCGGAGGCCAGCGACGCCGTCCGGCTGCGGTACTTTCCCTCGGGCGCCACCGACGACTGGATCGGAGGCCGGATGTGAGCCGGCTGCACATCGTCCACACGACGCACTACACCTACGCGCGGACCGTGTCGGCGTCCTACAACGAGGCGCGGATGCGTCCGGCCAACCTGCCCGGGCAGACCGTCCTGGAGTCCCGCCTGACCGCGACCCCGAGCACGTTCAGCGCCGACTACCGGGACTACTGGGGCGCCACCGTGACCGCCTTCGAGACCCTGACCGAGCACGACGAGCTGCTGGTCGTCGCCGAGTCCCGGGTGGACCTGTCACCGGTGCTGCGGGGTGGGGCCGGCACCGGCTGGGAGACTCTGCGAGCCCCCGACCTCATCGACCGGATGTCCGAGTTCCTGGACGTCACCGCGGCGACCGAACCGGACGAGGAACTGCGTGAGCTGGCCCGCGCCCACGCCGACGGCGCCGGGCCGCAGGAGGCCGCCCTGGCCATCTGTGGGGCACTGCGGGAGGCGATGGAGTACGTGCCCGGGGTGACCGGGGTGCACACCCGTGCCGTCGAGGCCTGGCAGGCTCGCAAGGGGGTGTGCCAGGACCTCGCCCATCTCGCCGCCGGTGCCATGCGCAGCGTCGGCATCCCGACCCGGTACGTGTCCGGGTACCTGCACCCGCGGACCACGGCCGCAGAGATCGGGGTGCCGGTGACCGGGGAGTCGCATGCCTGGATCGAATACTGGTGCGGGGACTGGTTCGGCTATGACCCCACGAACCTGATCACCCCCGAGGGCCACCACGTGGTGGTCGGCCGCGGCCGTGAGTACGCCGACGTCACCCCGATCCGCGGCGTCTACGCCGGCGGCGGGGCCTCAACACAGCAGGTCGAGGTGCGGATCACCCAGGAGACCTGACACCCGCCGGGCCCCCGCCGATCGAGCCCTCGCTCGCCGACCGAGTCCCGTGCGGGCGGCTCGGTCGCCCGGGATCGGCTCGCTCGACCGGGAACCGGCTCGGTCGCCCGGGATCGGCTCGTTCGACGCGGGCTGGGTGGGTTGCTCGCGGCGTGGGCCGGGTGGATCGCGGGCTCAGCCGGCGAGCAGCACCAGCGCCAGGATGATCGCCAGCAGCGCGCCGAGCGGGACCGCCACGAACACCCCGAGCGCCGCGGCGAGGGTGACCCGGAGGTCGTCCTTGAGGTAGGGCGCCCCGACCGGCCCGCCCGCCGCGGCGAGCAGGGCCCGCTGCGCCTGGTCCACCCGAGCCAGGGCTCGCCCGACGATGCCGAGCCGCCCGACGCCGAAGATCCGGGTCAGCCGGGCGCCGGCACCCTTGTCGCTGCTCGGCTGGGCGGCCTCGGAGAACGCGTCGAACACGGCGTTCACGTCCTCCTCGCCGGCCCGCCCCCGCATGTCATCCTCGACCCGCTCCACCAGGGCGTCACCGGTGATCACGGTGACCCCGGGCTCGACCGAGACGACCCGATGCGCACCGAGCGAGGCGGTGGCACGCAACCACCGCCGTCGCCGGACCGCCAGGACGACCACCGGCACGGCGAGCAGGACCGGCAGCGCGAGCAGGGCCACCGATCCCGCGACGCCCGGGCCACCCGGCGAGGTGACCAGCACCACGGCGAGCGTCAGCGCGACGGCGAGCACCGCCGTCGCCGCGACGATCAGGAACTTGCTCGGCCCGCCGAGCAGCCGGCCCGTGAATGCGGCCAGGTTGCCCATCGAGTCGCCGAGTGAACTCATGTACACGATTGTGCCGCACGCCTTCGACCCCCAGCGATTGCGGGACGCGACCCTCGGCGTGGGACGATGGGAGCAGACCCGCCCACCGGCCCCCCAACCAGCAGACGTCGAGGTTCCACCCCGTGCCACCCATCGCCACCCCGGCCGCCAGCGCCCTCATCCAGCCGGCGTCCACGACTCCGGAGTTGCTGCGCAACTTCTGCATCATCGCGCACATCGACCACGGCAAGTCGACGCTGGCGGACCGGATGCTCCAGCTCACCGGCGTCGTCGACGAGCGGTCGATGCGCGCGCAGTACCTCGACCGCATGGACATCGAGCGTGAGCGCGGCATCACGATCAAGTCCCAGGCCGTGCGGATGCCGTGGCAGGTGGACGAGGCCGCGTACGCGCTGAACATGATCGACACCCCGGGGCACGTGGACTTCACCTACGAGGTGTCCCGGTCGTTGGCCGCGTGTGAGGGTGCCGTGCTGCTCGTCGACGCCGCGCAGGGAATCGAGGCGCAGACCCTGGCGAACCTGTACCTGGCGATGGAGAACGACCTCGCGATCATCCCGGTCCTGAACAAGATCGACCTGCCCGCGGCCCAGCCGGAGCGGTTCGCCGAGGAGCTCGCGACCCTGATCGGCGGGGAACCCGAGGACTGCCTGCGGGTCTCCGGCAAGACCGGCGTCGGCGTCGAGGTGCTCCTGGACGCGATCGTCGCGCAGGTGCCGCCGCCCGTCGGTGACCCGGACGCGCCGGCCCGCGCCATGATCTTCGACTCCGTCTACGACACCTACCGCGGCGTGGTCACCTACGTGCGGGTCGTGGACGGCCAGCTGTCCCCACGCGAGAAGATCCGGATGCTGTCCACGAACGCCACCCACGAGTTGCTCGAGATCGGCGTGAGCTCGCCCGAGCCGCACCCCACCCAGGGACTCGGCGTCGGCGAGGTCGGCTACCTGATCACCGGCGTGAAGGACGTGCGCCAGTCCCGCGTGGGTGACACCGTCACGAACGCGGCCAAGCCGGCGACCGAGTCCCTCGGCGGCTACCGGGACCCGCAGCCGATGGTGTACTCCGGCCTGTACCCGATCGACGGCTCCGACTACCCGGCGCTGCGCGACGCCCTCGACAAGCTCAAGCTCAACGACGCGGCGCTGGCGTACGAGCCGGAGACGTCCGTGGCGCTCGGATTCGGGTTCCGGATCGGGTTCCTCGGGCTGCTGCACCTGGAGATCGTCAGGGAGCGGCTCGAGCGCGAGTTCAACCTGGACCTGATCTCCACCGCCCCGAACGTGATCTACGAGGTCACCATGGAGGACGGCACCGAGGTGACCGTCCGGAACCCGAGCGAGTTCCCGACCGGCAAGGTCAAGACCGTCACCGAGCCCATCGTCAAGGCCACGCTGCTCGCCCCGAGCGAGTTCGTGGGCACGATCATGGAACTCGCCCAGGGCCGCCGCGGCACCCTCCAGGGCATGGACTACCTCTCCGAGGAGCGCGTCGAGCTGCGCTACATCCTGCCGCTCGGGGAGATCATCTTCGACTTCTTCGACCAGCTGAAGTCCCGGACCCGCGGCTACGCCTCCCTGAACTACGAGATCAGCGGCGAACAGGACGCGGACCTGGTCAAGGTTGACATCCTGCTCCAGGGCGAGCAGGTGGACGCGTTCTCCGCGATCGTGCACCGGGACAAGGCCTACGCCTACGGCGTGATGATGACCGGCAAGCTCAAGGAACTCATCCCCCGGCAGCAGTTCGAGGTGCCGATCCAGGCGGCGATCGGCGCCCGGATCATCGCCCGCGAGACCATCCGCGCGATGCGCAAGGACGTCCTGGCCAAGTGCTACGGCGGTGACATCTCCCGTAAGCGCAAGCTCCTCGAGAAGCAGAAGGAGGGCAAGAAGCGGATGAAGAACATCGGCCGGGTCGAGGTTCCGCAGGAGGCGTTCGTCGCCGCGTTGTCCTCGGACACCACATCGGGCAAGTGAGCGCCCGATCGACACTGCCCGGATCGGCACCGCTCGCGTCGACACTGCCGGCATCCGTCGTCGACGGCGCCAGCGAACGCGACTTCGGTGTCTACCTGCACGTCCCGTTCTGCTCGGTGCGGTGCGGCTACTGCGACTTCAACACCTACACCTCCACCGAGCTCGGCGGTGGGGCGTCCCAGGCGAACTACGCGGCGACGGCGATCGGGGAGATCGAACTGGCCGCCGCGGCCATGGCCGAGGTCGGGCTGCCCCGGCGGCCCGTGTCGACCGTCTTCCTCGGCGGCGGGACGCCCACCCTGCTGCCCGCCGCCGACCTGGCCAGCCTGCTGGACGCCGTCGGGCAGGCCTGGGGACTGGCCGGCGACGTCGAGGTGACCACCGAGGCCAACCCGGACTCGGTCACCGCCGCGGACCTGGTGCGGCTCGCCGGCGCCGGGTTCACGCGGGTGTCCTTCGGGATGCAGTCCGCGGTGCCGTCCGTGCTGCACACGCTCGAGCGCACCCATGACCCGCGGCGGATCCCGGACGTGGTCGCGTGGGCGCGGGACGCCGGGTTACACGTCTCGCTCGACCTGATCTACGGCACGCCGGGGGAGACCCTGGACCACTGGCGCACCAGCCTGGACGCGGTCCTGGGCCTCGAACCGGACCATGTCTCCGCGTACGCCCTGACCGTGGAACCGGGCACGAAAATGGGCGCCCAGGTGCGCCGCGGCCTCCTGCCGATGCCGGACCCCGACGACGAGGCGACCAAGTACGAGATCGCTGCCGCGGCACTGGCCGGGGCCGGGTACGACTGGTATGAGATCTCCAACTTCGCCCGCACCACGGCCGATCGGTGCCGCCACAACCTCGGTTACTGGGGCTCGCAGGACTGGTGGGGCGTCGGCCCGGGCGCGCACTCCCACATCGGCGGGCACCGGTGGTGGAACGTCAAGCACCCGCGCCCGTACGCGGAACGGATCGACGGCGGACGGCTGCCGGTCGCCGAGAGCGAGACGCTCACGGACCGCCAGCGTGAGGACGAGCGGGTCCTGCTCGGTGTCCGGCTGGTCGACGGGCTCGACGTCGGCGCGGACCTCCGGGGCAGGCTGCCGACCCTGGTCGGAGACGGCCTGATCGAGGCCGAACCGGCCGCCACCGGGCGGGCCGTGCTGACGCTGCGTGGGCGCCTGCTCGCGGACACCGTGGTAGGTGCGCTGACCGACTGAGCACTGCTCAGGTGTGACGAAATTCGGGAGAAACAGGGCACGCCTTGTGCACGAGCGGGCCAGAAGTCGCTACGGTTACGCCGTCATCCGTTTTTCTCATCCCAGGCAGGGAGAACCATGAGTCAGCTTCCCCCCGACCCGAACAACCCGAACGGGCAGGGCGGCGTGCCCCCCGTTCCGCCTCCTCCCGGTCAGGGTCAGCCTGGTCAGGGTCAGCCCCCGTACGGTCAGGGCCAGCCTGGACAAGGCCAGCCGAGCTACGGCCAGGGCCAGCCCGGGCAGAACCCACAGCAGCCTGGCCCCGGCCAGCAGCCCCCGAACTACGGCCAGGCGCCGCAGCCCCCGGGCGCCTACCCGAGCCCCCAGCAGGGCGGCTTCCCGCAGGCCCCGCCCCCCGGGCCCGACCAGTACGGCCAGTACGGCGCCCCCGGCGCCGGCTACGGCGGCCCGCCGCAGGGCCAGGCATGGGGCGGCGACCCGTATGGCCAGCAGCTGCAGCAGCGCCCGTTCGCCGTCGGTGACGCGATCGGATATGCCTGGAAGTCTGTCATCGGGAACTTCGGTTCCTGGCTGTTGGTGAACCTGATCCTGATCGTGCTGACGATTGCGCTCAGCTTCCTGAACCCCGCCACTCGGTTTGCGACGAGTGGGAACGGCTTCGACTATTCCACCCTGTCGAACGAGTTCACCGTGCTCGGCCTGATCGGATCGATCCTCAGCACTATTGTCGCCGCGTTCATCAGCGGGATGATGTACACCGGTGCGTTGAAGGAGACGACGGGCCGCAAGCCCGCGGTCGGCGAGTTCTTCTCGGTGAACAACTTCGCCAACGTGGCGATCTTCGCCCTGGTCTGGGGTGTCGTGGCCGGTGTGGTGTCCGGCCTGCTGCCCGCCCTGGGCATTCTGGTACTCATTGCCGGCTTCCTGCTCTGGTTCACCTACGTGTTCATCATCGACCGGAACCTCGCCTGGCTCGACGGCATCAAATCGTCCGTGCAACTGGTCACCCAGAACCTCGGCAACAACCTGCTGCTCGGGCTCGCCATCATCGGTATCAACATCCTCGGAGCGATCCCGTGCGGCCTGGGGCTGTTCATCACGATCCCGATGACGTATGTGGCCGTTGCGTACGCCTACAAGACGCAGACGAATCAGGCCGTCGCTCCCAAGTGACGCCGCCCTGATCACGTCATGACCCGGTCCGACCGGGCGCGACCCGGCCGAGCCGGGACCGTCCGCGGACAGCGAGGGCCCGCGCATCCCACCGGTGCGCGGGCCCTCGCGTTGCCGGACCGGCCCTCCGGTGACGCGCCGCGTGCGTCACCGGCCGCCCAGGTCGACATGGCAACGTTTCACGTCAGCAATGAAATGACACAACCTCGACGTCGATCGGGGTGGGGTCGGAAGGACCCTTGGCGAGCCGGCCCCCTCGGCTGAGGGTGCGGTGGTGGTTGCCACTTCAGCACTCTCGCCGGCCCGGCAGGCTCAGGGGGCGGTGACGAAGTCCACGAGCTCCTCGACGCGGCCGAGCAGGCTGGGCTCGAGGTCGCGATAGTCGCGGACGGTGCCAAGGATCCGCTTCCAGCCCCGGGCCACGTCCGCCTGGTCGGCCGCCGGCCAGCCGAGCTCGGCCAGGGTGCCGTACTTGATGTCAGTGCCGCGCGGGATGTGAGGCCAGCGCGTCAAGCCCACCCGGGCCGGGCGGACCGCCTGCCAGACGTCCACGTACGGGTGGCCCACCACGAGCACATGCTCGGCGCCGTACCGGCGCACGACCTCCGCGGCGATCCGGGTCTCCTTGCTGCCGGAGACCAGGTGGTCCACGAGCACGCCGACCCGGCGTCCCCGCCCGGGTCCGAACTCGGTGAGCATCTCGGCGAGGTTGTCGACGCCGTCGAGCAGTTCGACGACCACGCCCTCCAGGCGCAGGTCCTCGCCCCAGACCTTCTCGACGAGTTCGGCGTCGTGGCGGCCCTCCACCCAGATCCGGGAGGCCCGCGCCACGCGCGCCCGGGCACCGGGAACGGCGAGCGACCCGCTCGCGGTGCGCTGCGCCGTCGGGGGTGCCTGCGGCTTGCGGTAGGGGACCAGCCGGACCGGCTTGCCGTCCACCCAGAACCCCGCCCCGAGCGGAAAGGTGCGGGTGCGGCCGCGGTTGTCCTCGAGGACCACCACGTGGGTGCCGCCGCTCTTCTCGACCCGGACCACGGCGCCTACCCAACCGGTCTCGACGTCCTCGACCACGAGGCCGGGCTCGGCGGGCGTGTCCACGGTGCGGGGGGTACGCCCGGCGTGCGGGTCGCTGGACAGGACGTCGGCACCATAACGATCGGAACTCACCCGAGCGAGGTTACGCACGCACCGCCGGGAGTTGTCGGAGCGACGCGTAGAATTAGCACTCCAGGCACCAGAGTGCTGACAGATTGCTGACACGCTGTGCGGATCCAGTGGATCGGGAGGAGGACCCGGATGAGTTCGGAGCGTCAACTCGACGTGTTGCGAGCGATCGTGCAGGACTACGTGCGCAGCCGGGAACCGGTCGGCTCACGCAACCTCGTCGAGCGACACAACCTCGGGGTGTCCCCGGCCACGATCCGCAACGACATGGCCGCGCTCGAGGACAGCGGGTACATCGCGCAACCGCACACGTCCGCCGGTCGGATCCCGACCGACAAGGGGTACCGGTTGTTCGTGGACCAGATCTCGGTGATGAAGCCGCTCTCGGCCGCCGAGCGCCGTGCGATCACCGAACTCCTCGAGGGGGCCCTCGACCTGGACGACGCCCTCGAGCGCACCGTCCGCCTGCTCGCCCAGCTGACCCAGCAGGTCGCGGTCGTGCAGTACCCGTCGCTGCGACGCTCCACCCTGCGGCACGTGGAGCTCGTGCCCACGGGGGACCGGCGCGTGATGGTCGTGATCATCACGGACAACGGGCGGGTGGAGCAGCGCACCGTCGAGTCGCAGACCGACCTGGCCCCCACCTTCCTGGCCGAACTGCGGGCCCGCCTCAACGCGGCGGGGGTCGGCCGTCCCGCGGCGCGGCTGCCGAAGGTCCTCGGTGAGCTGGCCGAGGTGTTCGCCCCCGAGGACCGGTCGCTCGTGGACGCGGTCGCAAGCGCGGTGATCGAGGAGGTCTCCCAGGAGGCCGAGGAACGCATCGTGATGGCCGGCACCGCGAACCTCGCCCGGGCCGACCTGGACTTCACCCGCACCATCGGCCCGGTCCTGGAGGCCCTCGAGGAGCAGGTGGTGCTGCTCCGGCTGCTGTCCGAGATGGCCGAGGAGGACGGCGAGCGTCCGCTCGCGGTGCGGATCGGGCATGAGACACATCACGCCAACCTGGCCGAGACCTCCGTCATCGCCAGCGGTTACGGTGGGGAGGGTCCCGACGCGATCGCGCAGATCGGGATCGTCGGCCCCACTCGGATGGACTACCCGAACACGATGGCCTCGGTGCGAGCCGTGGCCCGCTACCTCACCCGGCTGCTGTCCGGCTGACCCTCCGGCGGCCCTCGCCGCCCCGACCGTTCCGATCCCCAAGCGACGAAAGTGACCTGTGAGCGACTACTACGAGATCCTCGGTGTCTCCCGCGACGCGAGCACGGAGGAGATCAAGCGCGCGTATCGCAAGCTCGCCCGGCAGCATCACCCCGATGTGGCCGGCGTGGCCAGCGAGGAGAAGTTCAAGAACATCACCGCCGCGCACGACACCCTCTCCAACCCGGAGAAGCGTCGCGCCTACGACATGGGCGGCGGCATGCCCGGGATGGGTGGCGCCGGCGGGCCTGGGTTCGGTGGCTTCTCGGACATCTTCGAGACGTTCTTCCAGGCCGCGGCCGGCGGCACCGGCCAGCGCGGCCCGGCACCCCGCTCACGGCGCGGCCAGGACGCGCTGCTGCGCGTGAGCATCGACCTGTCCGAGGCCGCGTTCGGCGCAGCCCGGGACCTCGAGGTCGAGACCGCGGTGGTCTGCACCACCTGCCAGGGCACCTGCTGCCAGCCGGGCACGCACCCGAAGACCTGCGACACCTGCCAGGGCCGCGGATCCGTTCAGCGGGTCGCCCGGTCCTTCCTGGGCCAGGTGATGACCACCGCCGCATGCGCCGTCTGCGGTGGTTACGGCACCATCATCACCGACCCGTGCATCGAGTGCTCCGGCGAGGGCCGGGTCCGCACCCGCCGCACCGTGCGCGTGAACATCCCCGCCGGTGTGGACGAGGGCACCCGGATCAAGCTGAGCGGGCAGAGCGAGGTCGGCCCGGCCGGTGGTCCCCCCGGGGACCTGTACGTGGAGATCCGTGAGAAGCCGCACCCGGTCTTCACCCGCCGCGGCGACGACATCCACTGCTCGACGGCGCTGCCCATGACCGCGGCCGCGCTGGGCACGGTGCTCAACCTGGACACCCTCGACGGCACGCAGGAGGTGGACATCCGCCCGGGTACCCAGCCGGAGGAGGTCGTCACGCTGCGTGGGCTCGGGGTCGGGCACCTGAACGGCAGCGGCCGCGGCGACCTGCACGTGCACGTGGACGTGGAGGTCCCCACCAAGCTCGACGACGACCAGGAGCAGCTCCTGCGCCAGCTCGCCACGGCCCGCGGCGAGGAGCGTCCCGAGGCCCGGCTCGCCCCGGCCAGCCCGGGCATGTTCTCCCGGCTGCGCGAGAAGTTCGGCGGCCGCTGACGTGTCCGCGGCGGTGTTCCTGGCACCGGCGGGTGAGCTGGACCTGCTCACCCCGGGTGCCCGGTACACGCTGGTCGGGCCCGAGGCCCGGCACGCCGCGACCGTCCGCCGCCTGCGCGCGGGGGAGGAGATCGAACTGGTCGACGGCGTGGGCGTGCGTGTGCGCGGCGCCGTCGCCGAGGTGGTCGGCGGGTCGGACGCCGCCGTGGTCCTCGAGGTCGACACGGTGGTCCGCGAGCCCGAGCCGGCCCCGGCGATCGTGCTGGTCCAGGCGCTCGCCAAGGGCTCCCGGGACGAGCTCGCCATCGAGGCCGGTACCGAGGTGGGGCTCGACGGCGTGATCCCCTGGCAGTCGGAGCGTTCGGTCTCCCATTGGCGTGGGGACAAGGCGACCAAGGGCCGGGCACGTTGGCAGCAGATCGTCGCCGCCGCCGCGAAGCAGTCCCGGCGGGCACGGGTTCCCGAGGTAGCGGAGCTGGTCGTCGGGGCGGCCGTCGTGGCCCGGGCCGGGCGGGCGGTCGCCGACGGCGGCGCGGTGCTGGTCCTGCACGAGAGCGCCACCGAAGCGATCGCTGACGTGCGCATCGGCGCCGACGCGCCGGAGGTGCTGCTCGTGGTCGGGCCCGAGGGTGGGCTCTCCGACGCCGAGGTGGCCGCGCTCGAGACCGCCGGAGCGCAGCCGGTGCGGCTCGGACCGCACGTGCTGCGCACCTCGACCGCGGGACCGGTCGCGGTGGCGGTGCTGGCGCAACGGCTCGGGCGTTGGGGCGCGGCCTCGGATTGATCCCCCTCGCGAAGACCACTCGCGGTGACCTGCGTCGGTGACCCGTGTGGTGGGTCAGTGGCGCACGGCTTGATGGACGGCGGTTGCGTCGGTGACCCGTGTGGTGGGTCAGTGGCGCAACACGGGTGGCCCTACCCGTCCGGCCGGGCCAGGTTGATCGGGCCGGCGCCGGCCCGAGCAGCCGGTCGCGGAGTCGAGCGGGCGAGCAGCAGTCCGGTGACCGCTCCGGCGGCGGCGAGTGTGACCAGATCCACGACGTCGAAGTTCGCACCGAGGAGCAGCCGGGCGGGTGGGAGCGCCGCCGAGATCATGCCGGGCCCCGGCGTCAGTTGTGCGAGCTCGACGGCGCAGGCCGCGCCCGTGCCGACGGCCCCCGCCATGGCCGCCCACCAGCGTGGCCGGATCAGCGCGACCAGCAGCACCGCCGCGACCGCGTACGCCGCCGTGCCGGCGAGGTCCGAGCCAGGCACGTCCCGCACGAGCTGCAGGGCGAGCCCCACGACGACGACCGCGGCCAGCGCGAGCGCGACCGGCCTGCGAGGGCGGGGTGGCGCGGCGGGGAGGTCGCCCGTGTGGGCGTCGGAGGGGCGGTCCATGGGCACGATCGAACCCCAGGTCCGCGCACCCCGGGGACGAGCCGGGCGGACTTCACCGGATCTGCCCAGCATCGGACGACTCTGCGCGCGTCAAGCACACGCGCGCCCAGCCGGGTCCGACCGCCGTCCCACGAGGAGACCCCGAGGAAGTCGCCGCGCCCTCGAAGCCGCGCATTCCCGAGGTCGGTCTCGACGCGGCCGCGACTTCCTCGGCGCGGGAGAACGAGGGGTGGCGCGAGGACGAGGGGCAGGGCGCGCGGGACACGAGTGGCAGGGCGCGGGAGCATGAGGGGCAGGACACGCGGGCATGAGCGGCAAGGCACGCGAGCGAGCGGCAGGGCATGGGAGCACGAGCGGCATCGTCGCCGGGTGGGCAGAACTCACCGACAGAGTTCGGAAATCCGAGGCCCGGATGCGGCATCATCGGGTCGGTGAACAACCCGCCAACCTTCCTGATCGTGATCGGCGTGCTGCTCCTGCTCGGGGCCGGCATCGGGATCTTCTTCTGGCGCCGCCGCGTCGGCTACATCAAGTCGCTGACCGACCGGGGCTGGGCGTTCGAGTCCAGTCCCACGCTCGCGATCGCGAACGGGCTGAACGTGCCGCCGTTCGGGCTGGGCTTCGACCGGAGCACCGACGAGCACATCGCCGGCGCCCGCAGCGGCGTCCCGTTCCAGGTGTTCGAGTACAAGTCCCAGGTCGGCAGGTTCCGGGTGGCGGCGATGCGGCTGCAGCTGCCGCTGCCGGAACTGTTCGTCACCACGGCCGGTGCCCGGCCGGGCGCGCAGGCGGCGCAGCAGCCCTCGACCGGGCAGTGGCACGTGCTCTGTGACGATCCCGGCTTCGCGCGGGCGTTCCAGTCCGCGGCCGGTGCGGCCGTCACCGCGTTCGCGCAGGCGAACGCGGGCATCGACCTCTCGGTCGACGGCGACCAGCTCGTGATCCTCGGTGCGCCGAAGGACGCCGCCGAGCTCGAGCGGTACCTGGACCTCATGGCGGAGATCGCCCGCGCGCTCGAGCCCGGTGCGCTGGCCTCGTTCCGGCGCCCGGCGCCGGAGCCGTGGGTCGGCTTCTACCGGCGCCCGCACTGGCGGTTCCGTGACCGCGACGACGCTCTGATGAATGTCGTGGAGGTGACCCGCGGCGGCCAGAACCACCGCATCGTTAATGTGGTCAGTTGCGACGTCGGGCCGCTGCCGTTCGTGGCGTTCAAGCACCACTGGCAGACCACCCGGACCGTCACCAGCACCGACGCCAACGGCAACACCACCACCCGCACCGAGACCGACAACCACGAGGAGTCCATCTTCGAGATGAGCCTCGGGATCCCGACGCCCTACCTCGAGGTGACCGGCAACCGGGTCCTGGGCAAGTGGTTCGGACGGGGTGAGCGGGTGGAGTCCGAACTGGCCGCGTTCAACGAGCGGTTCGACGTGCGCTCCACCGTGCCGAAGTTCGCCTCCGACGTGATCCACCCGCGCCAGATCGAGTACCTGATGCAGACCCAGCCGGCGCCGTTCTCGATCGAGGGCGGCCGGATCCGGGTGGACGTGCCCGAGCACGACCTGCGGGTGATCGACCACACCGTCGCGGTGCTGCTCGGCTTCCTCGTGCGGATCCCGGAGTTCGTCTGGCAGGACCTGGGCGTGGCGGTCCCCGACTTCGACGGCGACGGCCGCCCCGGCCCGACCCTCTACTCCAGCGCGACCTGACTCATAGCATCTCGAGGAGCGCGTGCGCGGCGTTGTGCCCGCCGATCCCGCTCACCGCGCCGCCGCGCACGGCCCCACTGCCGGCGATCAGGACCCGCGGGTGCTCCGTGGCCACGCCCCACCGGTGCGCCGGTGAACCCGGGACCCCGGGCCGGCCGGATTCGAGCCACGGCCAGCTCAGGTCCCCGTGGAAGATGTTCCCGCCGGGCATGCCCAGTTCCTCCTCGATCTGCCCGGGGCTGCGGACCTCCACGCACGCAGCACCCGTGGCATCGCGCAGCAGGAGCGGCTCCAGCGGCTCCGCCAGGTGGGGTTCGATGCTGGCCAGGAACCGCCGCCAGGCGCGTTCGCGCAGCGCCTCGTCGGCGAGTCCCTCCTCGAGCTGATGCAGCCCGAAGTAGGTCAGCGTGTGCGCGCCGGAGGCGGCCAGGTCGGTGCCGAGGATCGAGGGGTCGGTCAGGGTATGGCAGTAGATCTCACCGGGGCAGGGAGTCCCGTCCTGCTCGACGGCGGCCCGTGGGTCCGCGGACATCGCCGCCTGGGCGGACTCCAGTTCGGTCATCGACTCGGCCAGGTGCAGGGTCCCGGCGAACGCGACCCTCGGGTCGATCCCGGACCGCAGCCGCGGCAAGCGTGACAGCACGAGGTTGATCTTCACCTGCGCGCCCTGCGGGCGCCCGCCCGGATCGTCGCCGAGCAGGCCGGCCAGCGTGTACGGCGCGACCGCGCCGAGTACCCAGTCGACCTCGAGAACCCCCGCGCCGGAGATCAGCCGGGCTCCGCCGTCGCCGGCCTCGACGGACCGGACCGACGCCCCGGTGACGATCCGGACCCCGGCCGCCCGCGCCACCCGCTCGAGCTCGGCGGTGACGGCGCCCATGCCGCCGACCGGCACCCGCCACTCGCCGCCGATCACGTGGTAGAGCCAGCACCGGTTCTGCCGCAGCGACGGCGAGTGCAGCGACGCGAACGTACCGATCAGCGCGTCGGTACCGACCACGCCGCGAACCAGGTCGTCGGTGAACGTGCGCTCCAGGGCGGACCCGATCGGGGCCTGCGTGAGGTCGGCCCACCAGGCCGGTCCGATCAGTGCTCGGGCGTGCTCGGCCGTCGGCAGCGGTTCGAGCAGGGTCGGCGCGAGCGCCTCGGCCAGGTCGTCGGCGCCGGCGTAGAACTCCTGCCACGCGTCGTACTCGGCGTCGGAGCCGGTCCGGGCCCGGAAGGACGCGGCGGTGGCCGGGCCCGGGCGGGTCTCGACGAGCAGCCCACCTGCGCCGTCGGGCCCGTCGTACGGGGTGTACGACGCCGTCGGGCGCGACCGCAGGTCGAGGTCCAGCCCGAGGTCGGTCGCCAGGGCCGGCGGAAGCAGGCTGACCAGGTAGGAGAACCTGGACAGCCGGGCGTCCACCCCCGGGAACGGGCGGCCGCTGACGGCGGCGCCCCCGACGTGGTCAAGGCGCTCGAGGACGGTGACGTCGTGTCCCTCACGGGCCAGGTACGCGGCCGCCACGAGGGCATTGTGGCCGCCGCCGACGATCGCCACCCGGGTTGCCATGTCGGCAGCCTAATGTGGCGGATCTGACCGGGCACGCGCGGGCGCGAGGACCTGTCGGTCAGGCGGTCCGGCCGGTTCTGCGCCCTGTTGGCTACTCGGGTCGACCGCTCCGGCGCCACTCGTACGGAGTCGTCGTGGACACCTTCACGAGGCCTGCCCGTTCCAGGATCGGCCGAGAGAACTCGGTGGAGTCGCTGTGGGCGAGCCGCTTGCCGCTGTTGATCGCCGAGCGTGCGCGTGCGGCCGTCAGGGCCCGGTAGATCCCGCGGCCCCGCCACTGCGGCCGGGTCGCGCCGCCCCAGATCCCCGCGAAGTCGGTCCCCGACACGGGCTCGAGCCGCCCGGCACAGACGATCACGCCGTCGGCCTCGGCCACCCACAGCTCCATGCCGTCCTCCAGTGCGAGGCGACGGAGAATGGCCACGGCTGACGTGTCCGACGGCGGGTCGCCGAAGACCTCGTCCTGCATGGCGCACATGGATCGGACGTCTGCTTCGCCGGTCACCCGGCGCAGCGTGACCCCGGCGGGAAGCGGCACGTCCACGACCAGGTCACGCAGCTCGCCGAGCATGATCGACTCCGGGTCGTCGGGGACGAACCCGTGTCCGACCAGGGCCTCGTGCAGTCCCGGCGCGTGGTCGTGGCCCCGGGTCTTCCACTCGACCCGGGTGATCGCGGGGTCGGCCCGGTAGTGGTCGAGGACCACGCCCACGACGTCACCGATCTCGCCGGGGTCGATGCCCTTGAGGTCGCGGTAGGAGACGAAGCCCCGACCGCCGATGAAGGTGGCCAGTCGCAGCGGGCCGTGCCGCTCGACCGTGACCGCACTGGGCGTCTCGGCGTCGGTACGCAGCTGGTCGTCGTAGGCGGTGAGGAGTTCGGTGGGTGTCACCCGGGCATCCTGCCGGGACACCGGTCGGCGGGCGAGGTGATTTGCGGATCGGCGACGTGGCCGCATCCCGCTGCGGACGCGACGCCGCGCACGGCTCGATATCCAGGTTCGCCTCGGACCCCACCCGGCTAGGATCGATCCAGACGGGTGCGCGCCGCGCACCGCGACCGGAAGGAAGCACGGGCCACCGAGCCCCGCTCATGGCACAGACCAGCGCAGCAGAACCCTCCGCAGCCGCCGACGGCCCGGGTGCGGCCGGCGCAGTGGGACAGGTCCAGCACCAGATCACGATCCCCGACTCGATTCCGATGGTGGCGCTGCTCGGTCAACGTGACGAGGTGCTGCGCGCGATCGAGTCCGGGTTCCCGACGGTCGACGTGCACGTGCGCGGCAACGTGGTGACCCTCACCGGGCGCCCCGGTGACGTGGCGCTCGCCGAGCGCCTCGTCGACGAGCTCAGCGAGATCGCCTCCTCCGCGCAGCCGCTGTCCGCGGACGCCGTCGAGCGGGCCATCACGATCCTGACCGCGGCCACCGCGGAGCGCCCCGCCCAGGTGCTCACGATGAACATCCTGTCCAGCCGGGGCAAGACGATCCGGCCCAAGACCGTCGGACAGAAGGAGTACGTCGAGGCGATCGACCGGAACACCGTGGTGTTCGGGATCGGCCCGGCGGGTACCGGGAAGACCTACCTGGCGATGGCCAAGGCGGTCCAGGCGCTGCAGTCCAAGCAGGTGAACCGGATCGTGCTGACCCGTCCCGCGGTGGAGGCCGGGGAGCGGCTCGGGTTCCTGCCCGGCACCCTGAACGACAAGATCGACCCGTACGTGCGCCCGCTCTACGACGCGCTGCACGACATGGTCGACCCGGAGTCGATCCCGCGGCTGCTCGCCGCCGGCACCATCGAGGTGGCACCGTTGGCGTACATGCGGGGACGCACTCTGAACGACGCGTTCATCATCCTCGACGAGGCCCAGAACACCTCCGCCGAGCAGATGAAGATGTTCCTGACCCGGCTCGGTTTCGGTTCCAGGGTCGTGGTCACCGGGGACGTCACCCAGATCGACCTGCCCGGCGGCACCCGGTCCGGACTGAAGGTGGTGCAGGAGATCCTCGACGACATCGACGACGTCGCCTTCTGCGAGCTCACCAGCGCCGACGTGGTGCGCCACCGCCTGGTCGGCGAGATCATCGACGCGTACTCGCGGTTCGAGACCCGCTCGTCCGCGCCGCGGGAGGGGTGGCGCCGATGAGCACCGACGTCACCAACGAGTCCGGATACGACCTCGACGAGGCCGAGTTCGCGGCGCTGTCCCGGTTCGTCATCGACGAGATGCACGTGCACCCGCAGGCCGAGCTCGAGATCCGGTTCGTGGCCACGGATGTGATGGCCGAACTGCACGTGCGGTGGATGGACGAAGAGGGGCCCACCGATGTGCTCTCCTTCCCGATGGACGAATTGCGGCCCGGAACCGAGGACGACGTCAGCGAGGAGGGCATGCTCGGGTCGATCGTGGTGTGCCCGGACGTCGCCGTCGAACAGGCTCGCGCGGCCGGGCACTCCGCCGAGGAGGAGATGCTCCTGCTCACCACCCACGGCATCCTGCACCTGCTCGGGTACGACCACGCCGAGCCCGAGGAGGAGAAGGAGATGTTCGACCTGCAGCGCCGGCTGCTGCTGACGTTCCTGGCGCGCCGGTGACCGACGCGGGGCCGCTGCCGCTGCTGATCCTGCTCGCACTCGCCGGGGCCGGGCTTGCGGCGCTGCTGTCCGCCGGGCAGGCCGCCGCGGGGCGGATCACTCGCGCCGCCGCGCACGAGGCGCAGACCGCCGGCACCCGCGGCGCGGCGCACGTGGTCCGGATCGCGGAGAACCCGGCCGGTGTGACCAGGGCGGCGGGCTTCACCCAGATCCTCGCCGAGATGATGGCGGCCGTCTGCCTGACGCTGATCCTCGCCGGAGCTGTGCGCAGCTGGTGGGCGGTGCTGGTCCTGTCCGTGGTGCTGTGCGCGCTGGTGATGGTGATCGTGGTCGGGATCAGCCCCCGCACCATCGGGCGCCGCGATCCCGTGCGGGTGCTGGCCTGGGTGGGGCCGCTGCTGCTCGCCCTGGCGACGCTCTACGGCCCGATGGTGCGCCTGGCCGACTCCCTCGGGGCGCGGGCCGGGCGGACCACGTCCGAGGAGCGCGAGGCCGGGGAGGAGGATCTGCGCGACATGGTCGACCGGGTCAGCGAGAGCCACCAGATCGACGACGACGAGCGGGAGATGCTGCACTCGGTGTTCGAGCTCGGCCGGACCATGGTGCGGGAGGTGATGGTGCCCCGGACCGACATGGTGACCGTCGCCTCCGGCACCCCGATGCAGAAGGCGATCACGCTGTTCGTGCGGTCCGGGTACTCGAGGGTCCCGGTGGTCGGTGACAGCGTCGACGACCTCCTCGGGGTGCTCTACCTCAAGGATGCCTTGCGCTACGTCACCAAGAAGCCCGAGCGTTCGACGGCACCCGTCGACCGGGTGATGCGCGGGGCCGTCTTCGTGCCAGAGACGAAGCCGGTGGACGATCTCCTCGACGAGATGCGGGACGCCGTCGTCCATATCGCGATCGTGTTCGACGAGTACGGCGGCATCGCCGGGCTGATCACGATCGAGGACATCCTCGAGGAGCTCGTCGGCGAGCTCGTCGACGAGCATGACGCGTCCGAGATGGAGGTCGTGCCCGACGGCGATGGCACGTTCGTGGTGCCGGCGCGGCTGCCGCTGGACGAGTTGGGCGACCTGTTCGGCCTCGAGGTGACCGATGATGAGGTGGACACCGTCGGCGGTCTGCTCGCCAAGGCGCTCGGTAAGGTTCCGATCGCCGGTGCCCGTGCCGTGACCCACGGCGTCCAGATCAGGGCGCTGGACGCCACCGGCCGGCGCAAGCAGATCACCACCCTGCGGGTCCGCGCCGCGCAGCCCGCGCCGGCCGACGGCGGGGAGCACCCCGAGCCGGCCGGCAATGCCGACCAGGCACCCGATCCAGAGCATCCCGGACGTTCACCGCACGAGCCAGCAGACGAAGGACACCGATCATGAGCACCACCCCCGAGTTCCGGGCAGGCTTCGTCTGCATCGTCGGCCGGCCGAATGCCGGCAAGTCCACGCTGACGAACGCCCTCGTCGGTCAGAAGGTCGCGATCACGTCCGGGCGTCCGCAGACCACCCGGCACACCGTCCGGGGGATCGTGCACCGGCCCGACGGGCAGCTCGTCCTGGTGGATACGCCCGGGCTGCACCGGCCCCGGACCCTGCTCGGCGAGCGTCTCAACGAATTGGTCATCGGCACGCTCGCCGAGGTGGACGTGATCGCCTTCTGCATGCCGGCCGACCAGGAGGTGGGGCCCGGCGACCGGTTCATCGCCCGCGAGCTCGCCGAGGCCCGCACCCCCGTGGTCGCGGTCGCCACGAAGGCGGACAAGGTGGCCCCGGAGCGGCTCGCGAAGCACCTGTTGGACATCTCCGCACTCGGCGAGTGGGCCGACATCGTGCCCGTGTCCGCCGCCAAGGACTACCAGCTCGACGTGCTCGTGAAGGTGCTGCTCGGCCACCTGCCCGAGTCCCCGCCGCTGTACCCCGACGGCGAGCTCACCGACGAGCCGGATGCCGTCATGGTCGCCGAACTGGTGCGGGAGGCCGCCCTCGAGGGGGTCCGCGACGAGTTGCCGCACTCCCTGGCGGTGGTGGTCGAGGAGATCGTAGAGCGGGAAAAGCCCCACCGGGACGGTCGGCGGATGCTCGACGTCCGGGTGGAGTTGTACGTGGAGCGCGACTCCCAGAAGGCGATCGTGATCGGTGCCAAGGGATCCCGGCTGCGGGACGTCGGCACGAAGGCCCGGAAGGGGATCGAGGCGTTGCTCGGGGCCGCCGTCTACCTCGACCTGCACGTGCGGGTCGCCAAGGACTGGCAGCGGGACCCGAAGTACCTGCACCGGCTCGGATTCTGACGGTCAGGCCGGCCAGAGACCGCCCATGACGGCAGCCGACGTTCCGGCGGCTGGGCGCCGGCGCGACGGGGGAGCCGGCCGGACGAACTACGCTGGACCGGTGATCTACCGGAAACTGGCCGCCGTTCTCGGGCTGGTCCTCACCTTCGGTGTGATCGGATCCCTCTCCGGGCCGGGCTGGAACCCGGAGCCGCTGACCGAGGCCGTCGTCCCCGAGACCGCCGATGTGGCGATCGGCTCCGACGCCGTCACGGATCCGGTCGGCACCTACGAGACCGCCCAGGAGACGATCGAGGTCGAACTCGACGGCGCGCGGGTGCTCGCCACCGTGACCTACCCGGTCGATGCTCCCGACGGGCGCCCCGGGATGCTGTTCATGCACGGCGCGGGCACGGCCACGAACCTGAACTTCACCGACCAGGCGCAGGCCCTCGCGAGCGCCGGGGTGTACGCGATGGTCCCCGAGAAGCGGATGGACACCTACACCACCACGGAGCGGGACTACGTGCAGATGGCCCGGGACTACCTGGTGTCCTGGCGGATCCTCACCGAGTGGCCCGGGGTGGACCCCGACATGGTCGGGATCTACGGCGAGAGCGAGGGCGCCTGGATCGCGCCCGTCGCCGCCGCGGAGGAACCGGACGTCGCGTTCGTCGTGTACGTCTCGGCGCCGGTGGTGCCACCCCGGGAACAGTTCGCGTTCGCCGCCGACTCCTACCTGCGCTCGGTCGGGGTGCCGGCGGCGTTGCTGCGGGCCATCCCACGCGGACTCGGCGCGAACATGCCCGGTGGCGGCTTCGAGTACGCCGACTTCGACGCGAGCCCCTACCAGCAGCGGATGCAGCAGCCGGTGTTGCTCATCTACGGCACCGGGGACTCCGCGATGCCCACGGTCCAGGGCCCCCTCCAGCTCATCGACGACATCGCCGAGGCCGGGAACACCCAGTACACGCTGCGCTACTTCGAGGGCGCGAACCACGGCATCCGGATCGACGGAGAACTCGCGCCCGGTTTCAACGATGCCCTGACCCGGTGGGTCCTCGGGTTGCCGGAGACGGCGACCGCCGAGCCCAGGATCGCGGGCGACCAGCCGGTGCAGCGGTTCCGGGCCGCCCCGGTGAGCCACCCGCGCTGGTATGCCGACGGGGACATGCTGGTCGCGTCGATCCTGGGGGCGTTCGCCCTGCTGGTGATCGGTCCGCTGGCGTGGGTGGGCAGCCGCCTGGTCCGGCGGCCGAGCAAGCCGCTGCCGCCACCACTGGCGCGCTACACCGCGGCCACCGCCCTGGCCACGGTCGCGGTGCTGGTCGTGTTCGCCGCCTACATCGTCCAGGTGGCGAACCTCGCTCTGAACTACCGCACCGACGACCTGGCCGTGCACGGCGGCTGGGTGCTGCTGCAGGCGGTCGGGATCTTCGCCGTCGCCGTCGGGGTGCGTTCGGTGGCGGCGGGCATCAACGCGCGCCGCACCCTGGGCGCCGCCGCGACCGGCGCCGTCGGGCGGATCACCTGGTGGGGCGTGCACGTCGGTGCCACCGTGCTGTTGCTGATCGCCGCGTACTGGGGTGTGTTCCCGAGTGTGCTCTGACCCTCCTGCCGAAGCGGGCACAGCGGTCGCGAGGCTCGCCCGCGGCGCCCTGACCCGCGGGGCCGGGTGTGACGGGCACCGGCTGGCTGCATAGGATCAGGCTCAGATTTCCCTCCCACGGATCGAGGAGTGCGGGTGCAGACTGTATGGGGCGTGGCCACCGATGCCGGTGGGCGTCGCAAGGCGAACGAGGATTCCGTGCTGGCCACGCCGTCGGTTTTCCTCGTCGCCGATGGCATGGGCGGGCACGTCCATGGCGCGATGGCCTCGGGCGCGGTGGTGGCGGAGTTCTCCCGCTACGCCGACACGGTCCGGCCCGACGTGGAGGTGCAGCCCACCGACGTGCAGGCCGTGGTGCGCGCCGCCCAGCAGCGGATCCGGGCCTCGCTGTCGAACGTGCAGGAGTCCGTCGGTGACCATCCCGTCACCGCCGGTAGCACCGCCGCGGGGGCGATCCTCACCCGGCACGCCGACGCCCCGTACTGGCTCGTGTTCAACGTGGGTGACTCGCGGGTGTACCGGTTCGCCGAGGGCGCGCTGACCCGGATCAGCGTGGACCACTCCGTAGTCCAGGAGTTGGTGGACTCCGGTGCGATCACCGACGAGCAGGCCCGCACCCATCCGCAGCGGAACGTCATCACCCGGGCCGTGGGCAGCGGGATCGACGTCGAGCCCGACTTCTGGATGCTCTACGCCGGCACCGCCGAACGGCTGCTGCTGTGTTCCGACGGTCTCATCAACGAGCTGAGCGAGGACCGGATCGCCGGCGTGCTCGGCGGTGACCTGGGCGCCCAGGACGCCGCGGCGGCGCTGCTGGCCGAGGCCATCGCCGGCGGTGCCCGGGACAACGTCTCGGTGATCGTCGTCGACCTGACCCCCGATCACGAACTGCTGGCGACGACCGCCCCGCGCGAGGGCGCGAGCGAGCCCGGCGGCGCGGATGACACCGTGCCTCGGGAGCAGGGCGCCGGCGCGGACCGGAACTGGTGGTGGGCGTGAGCCTCGAATACGTGCCGGGGGAGTGGACCGGTCTCGCGACCGGGACCGGGGTGGTGCTGCTCGCGCCGACGGTGCCGTCGGTGACGGTGCAAGCCGTGTGGGACGCGCTCGCCGGTGGCCGCCCGATCACGCAGTGGCTCGAGATCATCGCCGGCGGCGGTATCTCGTCGCTTCCCGCGTTCGCCCTCGTGGAACGCACGCCCGACGGCGTCCGGGTACTTCTGCGGGGCGACGTGGTCGTCGACGTGGATGGCACCGAGGTGGCCGCGCGCGGCATGAGCACGTGGCGCGAGGAACTGGTCCGGGCGACCACGGACATCGTGGTGCGCACCCCCGCCGCGTTCGGTGCGGACGGTGAGGCGTGGCCGCTGCTCGGCGGAGTCGTCCGAGCGGCCCGGATCCGCATGGACCTGGCCGACGCGGCACCGATCGCCTCCGGGGCGTCCGGCGCGGCGGTGGCCGCTTCCGCGGAAGCGGCGGCTGCGGCCGAACCGATGGCGACCGAACCGGCGACTGCGGCCGAGCCGGTCCGAGCTGAGCCGGCTCCGGAGCCGCCCGACGACGATTCGCTCGCCTCGGCGCAGCCGGTCGACGTCTTCGAGGAGGCCGGGTTCGGCCCGGCCGGCGGCGGGGCCGAGGCGGCGGATCAGGGCGACGAGGATGAGGGTGCTTCCGCGGAGGCGCCGGTGTCGGAGCCCGAGGGTGACGATGCTCCCGCGGAGGCGCCGGTGTCGGAGCCCGAGGGTGACGATGCTCCCGCGGAGGCGCCGGTGCCGGGTCCCGAGAGCGACGATGCTGCCGCGGAGGCACCTGTACCTGGGCCCGACGGTGACGATGCTTCCGCGGAAGCACCCGTGCCCGAGAGTGAGGTCGCTTCCGCGGAAGCGTCGGTGGCGGAGCCCGTGGGAGGGGATGCTTCCGCTGAAGCGCCCGCGCCCGCCGACGGCAGCGACGCCGACCCGCTCGAGCACGAGACCTACGTGGGCCCGGTTCCGGACATCGCGGCGCCCGGGGCGATCGAGTCGGGTGCGCCCGACGGGCCCGAACAGCACGACCCCGACCGCGGTGTGCCCGAGCACGATGTCCCCGAGCACGATGTCCCCGAGCACGGCGGCCCTGTACCCGGCGGCTCCGCACCCGAGCCGCCAGCGGACGAGAACCCCGAGCCCGAGGTTCCCGAGCCAGGCATCTCCGAGCCCGAGGTCGCCGAGCCCGAGGCCCCCGCCGCCCCCGAGGACCCGGCGACCGACGCCCCGCCGCCACCCACCCCGGTGCCGCCGCAACCACCGGCCGGCACCCCGACCGCGGAGTACGAACAGGTCGGACCGGTCAGCAGCGGGCTGATCGACTCGCTCCCCTGGAACATGCCGAACGCCCGCGAAGCGGACGCAGCGGCGCAGCCGCCGGCGCCCAGCCCGGTCCCCACGTTCGACCCGCCGTCCGAGCGGGACTCCGCTCCGCCGTCGTCCGCCGGTGACGCCGAGATCGAGGGCGACCATGACGGCGAGACGATCCTGGTCTCCCACCTGCGCACCGCCTACGCCCAGGACGCCGCCGACGCGGTACCCGACCAGCCGCCGTCGGCCACGATCGTGCCCGGCGTCGCCGACGACGCGCTGTACGACGAACCCCGCCCGATGATCATGCTCGGGGTCTCCAGCGGCCCGCGGGTACCGCTCGACCGGGTCGTCCTGATCGGGCGGGCACCGGAGTCCTCGCGGTTCGCGGGATCGCTGATGCCGCGCCTGGTGACCGTCCCGAGCCCGCAGCAGGACATCTCCCGCACCCACGTCGAGGTCCGCCTGGAGGGCGACCATGTGGTGGTCACGGACCTGCGGTCCACGAACGGCACGCTGGTCGCCGTGCCCGGCAACGACCCGCGCCGGCTGCACCCGGGCGAGGGCGTGCCGGTCCCGGTGGGCTCCCTGATCGACCTCGGCGACGGCATCACCATCTCCGTCGAGAGTGCCGGTCGGGCCCACGGACAGGGCCACTAGGTGGCGGGCCGCCGGCCGCCGTCGCCACCTCCCGAGATCGCGGGCTACACCCACGAACGCCTGGTCGGCTCGGGTGGCTTCGCCGACGTCTTCCTCTACACCCAGCACCTGCCGCGCCGGCCTGTGGCGGTCAAGGTGATGCTCGCGCACGCCACCAGTCCGCAGGCACGCGAGCAGTTCGTGGCCGAGGCGAACGTGATGGCGCAGCTGTCCACGCACCCCTCGATCGTGACCATCTACCACGCGGACACCGCCCCCGACGCGCGCCCGTTCCTGGTGATGGAGTACTGCCCGCGCCCGAACCTGTCGGTGCGCTACCGCACCGAGCGGATCGGGGTCGCCGAGGCGCTGCGGATCGGGGTCCGGCTCGCCGGTGCCATCGAGACCGCGCACCGGGCCGGGATCCTGCACCGTGACATCAAGCCCGCGAACGTGCTCACCACCGACTACGGGTGGCCCGCCCTGACCGACTTCGGCATCTCCGTGGCCACCGACGCGGTCGAGGAGACGGACACCATCGGCCTGTCGATCCCGTGGGCGGCGCCGGAATTCTTCTCCGAGGGCGCCGAGCGCGGCGTGGCCGGCGACATCTACTCACTCAGCGCCACGATCTACACCCTGCTCGCAGGGCGGTCGCCGTTCGAACGCGAGGGCGGCCCGAACGGCGCCCTGGACCTGATCACGCGGATCGAGCGGGACCCGGTGCCGGTGATCGGCCGCGACGACGTCCCCGACTCCCTGAGCCAGGTCCTGGCCCGCGGCATGGCCAAGGCGGCGCGCGACCGGTACGCCACCGCCGCCGACCTGGCCCGGGCGATCCAGCGGGTCGAGCAGGAGTTGCGGCTCTCGCAGACCAGCCTGGACGTGCCGGACACGTCCTGGATCCACGTGCCGGAGAACGTCGGCGAGGACCTGCGCACCCGGGCCCGCTCGGTCGTCACGGTCGCCCCGGAGGCCCCGCCGACCACGGGCGACCCACTGGCGGGGGAACGCACGGTGCTGCGTCCGCAGGTGGTCCCGCAGGCACCGCCCGACGGCGGAGCGCTCCGCCCGCAGGCCCCGCACCCGGGCGGGGGGCCGGGTGGGTACGCCCCGGCGGGCGCGCCCGGTCAGCAGGGCGGCGGCCCCTCGGGGCTGGCGCCGCCCGGGACCGGGCCGTCGGCAAGCGAACCGGGCCACGGCGCTCCGGGCGGACCCGGCGGGGCGAGCGGACCGGGACCGCGCCGTCGGTGGCCCGTGTGGGCCGCCGTGGGTGGCGTGATCGCGGTCGTCGGCACCGGCGTCATCATCGGCGCCCTGAACGCCCCGGACCCGCCCGAGCCGACGCCCACAGCGACCACGACGATGCCCCCGGACGACCCGAGCGCCGCCGCGCACCCGCCGGCGCCGGAGGACGTCAGCGGCACCCGGGATCCGGACGGGACCATCACGTTCAGCTGGGCGCCCGTCGAGGCCGACGCCGAGATCACCTACGTCTGGACCTACACCCGGGGGGCTCCGGCGGAGGACTCCGGGGGGGCCCAGGAGACGTTCGGGGCGACGTCGGTGAACGTGCCCGATTCCGCGGACTATGTTTGTATCAGTGTGCTCTCGGTCTATACGGAGAGCCGTTCCGTTTCGAATGAGAGTGTTGAAGGATGCGCGTAGTTCGGCGCAACGAAGGGGGCCTTGGATGAGCATGCAGGTCGAGTTCTGCGGCGAATGGTTCGGGGTCGAGGAGGACGACACCTTCCAGATCGGTCGTGAGGGGAACCTCGAGATCGACGACAACCCGTACCTGCACCGCCGGTTCCTGACGATCTCCCACCACGACGACCTCTGGTGGCTGGAGAACGTCGGCAGCCGGCTGTCCGCGACGGTCTCCGACTCCGACGGCAACATGCAGGCCTGGCTCGCCCCCGGGGCGCGGCTCCCGTTGGTGTTCGCGCACACCACGGTGTTGTTCACGGCCGGCCCGACCACCTACGAGCTGGGCATCGTCGGGGACTCGCCGGCGTTCGAGTCCTCCACGCCGGAGCGCACCCAGGTCGGGGAGACCACCATCGGCCCGGTCACGCTCACCGACTCCCAGAAGCTGCTCATCATCGCGCTCGCCGAGCCGGTGCTGCGTGGCCGCGGCTCGACGGCGTCCATCCCCACCTCCGCGCAGGCTGCGGCCCGGCTCGGCTGGGTGATCACCCGGTTCAACCGGAAGTTGGACAACGTCTGCGAGAAGCTCTCCCGGCACGGCGTTCGCGGGCTGCGCGGCGGGCAGCAGCAACTGGCAGTGAACCGGCGGGCGCGGCTCGTCGAACACGCCGTCGCGTCCCGGATCGTGGTGGCGGCGGACCTGGAACTCCTCGAGGCCAACGCCGAGGCGGCCGTCGCCGAGAAGGTGGAGAAGGAGAGCGCGAGCGCCGCCAGCGGCGCCTGATCGACCGGTCCGAGGGTCAGGTGTGGCCCATGTCGCATCAGTTGGTGCGATCTCACCATGGGCTCATTCAGGTGCGGCAGGTACCCTGACCCCGGGGACACGGCCGGTCCTCCACTTCATCCTGTAACTGCGGGGGCAGCATCTTGAGTCTGACGTCACGTCTGGCGCGCAACAAGCGCCGGATCGCGAGCGCCACCGTGATCTCCCTCGTGGTCGGCACGGTGGTCGCGCTCAGCCTCAACTACGAGGGCGTCGCCACGGCGGATGTCGAGCTCAACGACGGTGGCGTCTGGGTCTCGAACAACAACGATATCCTCGTCGGCCGGCTGAACTACCCGATCCAGGAGATCGACGCGAGCCTGGCCGGGCCGGGCTCGAACATCGACGTCCTGCAGCGCGAGGACGTGGTGTTCCTGCGCGACTTCAACTCCAACACGCTCCAGCGGGTCTCGACGGCGAACGTGGCCGTCAGCGGCGGCGTGGTGCAACTGCCGTCCGGTTCGGACATCGGCCTGGGTGACGACACGCTCGGGGTGCTCATCGAGGAGACCGGCGAGTACCGGGTCCTCGGCCTGGATCAGCTCGGCGTCCTCGAGGAGTCGACCGAGGACCCGACCGCCGTGCTCGGTGAGGGCGCCGTGCAGGCCGTGGCCGACGACGGCACCGCCTACGGTCTGGACGTCCTCGACGGCACCCTGTCCACGTTCACGCCGCAGGGCCGCGCCGCCGGTGACGAGCCCGAGACCGCCGAGCTCGACCCCGAGCTCCTCAGCGGCGCCGAGGTGCAGATGACCGTGGTCGGCGACGCCCCGGTGATCCTCGCCTACACCGAGGAGGACGACAGCCTGCACCTGCTGCAGCCGGGCCGCGACGCCGTCGACCTCTCCGGCCTCGAGCTCGACGCCGCGAGCGCGACCCTGCAGAGCGTCAGCCCGAACGGCGACACCGTGGCCCTGGCCACCACCGACGCCCTGGTGCGGGTGCCGCTCGGCGGGGGCGACCCGCAGGTGGTACCGGTGGAGAACCCCGGTCAGCCGGCCGCGCCGATGCAGATCTCCGGATGCACCCACGGTGCCTGGGCCGGCGGGCCCGCCTCGTACCTGCGCCTGTGCGGCGACACCGACCCGGTCGACCTCCCGGTCTCCGAGGCCACCGGCGGCGAGCTGAAGTTCCGCACCAACCGCGGCAACGTCGTCCTCAACGAACTGTCCTCCGGCAACTCCTGGATGATCGAGGACGCCCTCATCCTGGTGGACAACTGGGAGGACGTCACCCCTCCGCAGGACGAGGAGGAGGAAGAGGAGGAGTCCCAGGACCTCGAGCAGCAGGAGGTGCCGCTGGACCGGGAGGCCGAGAACCGACCGCCGACGGCGCAACCGGACTCGATCGGGCTGCGTGCCGGCGCGACCGTGGTGCTGCCGGTCCTGGACAACGACTCCGACCCCGACGGCGACCTGCTCATCGCCTCGGCGTTCGACGCCGTCCCGGAGACGTTCGGCACCGTCGAGGCGATCCTCGGCGGGCGGGCCCTGCAGATCCGGGTGGCCGAGGATGCGAGTGGCTCCGCGAACTTCAGCTACACCGCGGACGACGGCCGTGGCGGCACCGACACCGCCACGGTCGACCTCACCGTGCTCCCGAACTCGGTCAACGAACCGCCCGAGCAGCTGCGTGACATCACGGCGCGGGTGGCCGCCGGTCAGAGCGTCACGGTGAACGTCATGAACGACGTCCGTGACCCCGAGGGCGACTCGATGTTCGTCGAGGGCACCGCCGAGGCCGCCGGTCTGGTGGTCCTCGCCAACCCGAACGGGTCGGTCACGATCACCGATCCCGGCCTGGCGACCGGGATCAAGGAGGTCATCGTCCTGCTCAGCGACGGCCGGGACGTGGCCGAGGTGACCCTGCAGATCGAGGTGCTGCCGGACGCGCCGGCCGCGCCGCAGGCGGTCTTCGACTTCGCGACCGCGTTCGTGGACGAGACCATCACGGTCGAGCCGCTCACGAACGACCTCGACCCGAACAACCGCCCGCTGCGGATGTCCAACGTGACCGCGGACAACGGCGGCCCGGAGATCGTGCCGGACATGGACGGCGGCACGTTCACGTTCACCGCGCAAGCCGCGGGGGACTACTACCTCACCTACATCCTCGCCGACGACGACGGCCAGCAGTCCACCGGGCTGATCCGTGTGAACGTGCGGGCCAAACAGGAGACGCCGCCGGTCGCGGTCGCCGATACCGCGCTGCTGCCGCCGCTCGGCTCGGTCCTGGTCGACGTGCTGCAGAACGACTCCGACCCGAACGGTGGGGTGCTCGCCGTCCAGCAGATCGACGTCCCGGACATCCCGGGTCTGCAGGTCGCCGTGCTCGAGCACCGGATCCTGCGGATCACCGCCACCCGCACGGTGAGCCAGCCGTTCACCATCAACTACACGGTCTCCAACGGGCTCGCGAGCGCGCCCGGTCAGGTCCAGGTGCTCCCGATGACCGGGGCCGAGGCCTCCCAGCCCCCGGTCGCCGAGGAGGACGTGGCCCGGGTCCGTGCCGGTGACCACGTGACCATCCCGGTCCTGGCCAACGACACCCACCCGAACGGGCTCACCTTCGAACTCTCCCCGGAGCTGGAGGAGGCCCCGGCGGAGGGTCAGGGTCTGATGTTCGTGGCCGGCGACGTGGTCCGGTTCCAGGCGCCGGCGGAGGCCGGCACGGTGACCGCGGTCTACTCGATCGTCGACGAGGCCGGCCGGGTCGGCTCGGCCCGGATCACCATCTATGTCCAGGCCCGCTCCGACGACGCGAACGCCCCGCCGGTGCCGCAGCCCGTGGAGACCCGTTCGTTCGCAGGGGAGCGGATCCGGATCCCGATCAACACCTACGGCATCGACCCGGACGGCGACTCGGTGCAGCTTCTCGGCGTGGCCGAGGGCCCGCAGCTCGGTCGGATCGTGGCGACCGGGCCGACGTACCTCGACTATCAGGCGTACGTCGACGAGGCCGGCACCGACACGTTCAGCTACACGGTCCGGGACCGGCTCGGCCTCGTCGCGACCGCCCCGATCACGGTCGGCGTGATCCCGCCGCCGGACACGAACCGGGACCCGGTGGCGGTGCCGGACGAGATCACGGTGCGCCCGAGCCGCGCTCTGCAGACCGACCCCCTTGCGAACGACACCGACCCCGACGGCGATCAGTTGTTCTTCGACGACCCCGCCTTCTCCGGCACGGGTGGGCTCGAGGTCTCCATCGAGGACGGGCAGGTCGCGTTCGAGTCCCCGGCCGAGGCCGGCACCTACATCGTCACGTACAACGTGACCGACCGGCACGGCGGCTCCGACACCGGTGCCCTCACCGTGATCGTCGACCCCGACCACGCCCCGCAGCCCCCGATCGCCGTGGATGACGTGGTCCCCGCGAGCGCGATCCTCGGCGAGACGCTCGTGGACGTCGTGGTGCTGGAGAACGACACCGACCCGGACGGAAGCGTCGAGGACCTCGAAGTGAGCATCCCGGCCGGGAATGCCACCGCCCAGTCCGTCGGCAACAACGTGCGGATCGAGTTGACCGACAACCGCCAGGTGGTCACCTACCAGGTCACCGACCAGGACGGGTTGAGTTCCTACGCGTTCATCGACGTGCCCGGCCTGCTCGACACCGGCCCGGTGCTGAACCCGGACGCACCACCGATCGAGGTGCTGGCCGGGGAGTCGGTCGAACTGCCGCTCGAGGACTACGTGGTCGCACTCAGCGGTCAGCCGGTGCAGCTCGCGGACACCACGACCGTGCGGGCCACGAACTCCGACGGGTCGAACCCGGTCGTGGACGCGACCACACTGCAGTACACCTCGGACCCGGAGTACGTCGGCGCCGCCTCCCTGACCTTCGAGGTCACCGACGCCCCGGACATCAACGCCGACGGCATCCTGACGTCCGTGCTCACCCTGGACATCACGGTGACCTCGGACGAGAACAAGCCACCGCGGGTGCGCGCCGGTTCGCTGTCCGCCGAGGCCGGCGGCGAGTCCGAGTCGCTCGACCTGTCCCGCCTGGCCGACGACCCCGACGGCGACCCCGGGCTCCTCGAGTACGAGATCGCCGACGAGGTGCCCGGCTTCGACGTCGAGATCACCGACGACGTCATCCTCACCGTCAGCGCCCACGAGGACACCGCCAAGGGCACCGCCGAGGACCTGATCATCAACGTCACCGACGGCGAGAGCGACCCGGTCCCGCTGACCGTCACCCTGACGGCCACCGGGAGCACCCGGGAGCTCATCGTCGCGAACAACGACGACGCCGGCGACATCCACCAGGGCGAATCCACGACCGTGGACGTGCTGGCGAACGACTCCAACCCGTTCCCGGACTCCGAGCGCACCATCCTCAGCGCGCAGATCGTCCAGGGCAGCGGCACCGCTGCCGTCTCCGGCGACCAGGTGACGATCACCCCGGCGCCGGAGTACAACGGGCGGCTGCTCGCCAGCTACACCGTGGTGGACGTGACCGGTGACCCCGACCGCGTGGTCGAGGCCCAGATCAGCGCCGCCGTGCTCGGCCGCCCGGACCCGCCGTACGTGCCCCTGGTGGGCTCGGAGGGCAACCGTGAGGTGGTGCTGTCCTGGACCGCACCGAACGACAACGGTGCGCCGATCACCGGCTATACCGTGTCCGGTGGCGGCGTCAGCCAGCAGTGCGCGACCACCACCTGCACCATCGGCGGCCTGACGAACGGGAACGTGTACTCGTTCACGGTGACGGCGACCAACGAGGTCGGCGAGTCCGACCCGAGCCCCGCCTCGCGGGAGGCGATCCCGGACGTGAAGCCGCAGGCACCCGCACCGCCGACGCTGGAGTTCGGCGACGGCGAACTGGCCGTCAACTGGACCCCGCCGGTCAACGAGGGCACGCCGATCACGAGCTACGACGTGCAGATCTCGCCGGCGACCGGCGGCACCAGCCAGCAGTCGGTGACCGGCACCTCGATGACCTGGACCGGCCTGACGAACGGCCAGACCTACACGTTCCGGGTCCGCGCCATCAACGACGCACCCGAGCCCGGTGACTGGTCCGGCTGGTCCCAGGGGGAGTACCCCTCGGGCCCGCCGCTGCAGCCCGCCGCCCCGCAGGCGAACCGCGTCGACGACCCGGACGGTCGCCGGCTCACGGTGAGCTGGAGCCCGCCGAACAACAACGGTGACGCGATCAGCGCGTACTACCTGACCGTGATCCAGGACGGCGCGCCTGCAGCACCGATCACCCTCTCGGGCAGCGTGACGTCCCGCGAGGTGCAGGTCGAGAACGGCCACGACTACCGGTTCACGGTGGTAGCGGAGAACCGGTCCGGCCGCTCGCCGGCATCGGGGCCGTCGAACCAGGTGCGTTCGTTCGGGCAGCCCGGTCAGGTGACCGGGGTGAGCGCGGCGCCGACCGGCGCCGACCAGCGGGCGACCGTGGGCTACTCCGCACCGGCGAGCAACGGCCAGGCCATCTCCCGGTACGAGTACAGCCTCTCCGGCGGCGGCGCCCAGTCGCTGCCGAGCAGCGGCACGATCAGCACCCCCGGTGCGGACGGTACCTCCTACACGGTGCGGGTCCGGGCCTGCAACACCTACTGCGGGCCGTGGAGCGCGGCCTCGGCGTCGTTCTCGACGTACGGCCCGCCCAGCGCTTCGGGCGTGGACATCTCGTCGTCGGCCAACGGCCGACAGGTGTCCTTCTCCTGGACCGCTCCGGCCAGCAATAACGGCGCGAACATCACCGCGACCCGGTGGCGGATCGACGGCGGCGGCTGGACCGTCGTGAACGGACGCACCGGGAACGCCTCGACCGGCGGCAACTGGGAGCAGAACCACACCATCGACGTCCAGGTGCGGAACCAGCATGGTCAGTGGAGCTCGGGGAGTGCGTCCCGGACCGAACGGGCCGAGGAGGACCCGACGCCACCGCAGCCACCGCCAGTCGTCATCGGCGCCGACCGCGGTGCCGGTGCGACCTGTGACGGCGGCGGGAGTTGTGCGCACGTGGTGCTCACCTACCAGAACCTGCCCGCCGTGTCCGGTGGCTACCACGCGGTATTCACCGTGTCGAGCAGCAACTGTGGCAACACGTTCACCCGTGACTACGACGGTGTCGCCGCCGGCGGCGGGGACGGCCGGTGGCAGTCCGGCGGCTATTGGGGCACGTCCTGCCGCGGCACGGTCACCTGGACCCTGACCGGCGGTGGCAATCGCTACAGCGGCTCGTCAGGTTGGTGATCTCCGTGCGCTCCGCCCGATCGAACGAACAGAAGGACACATGACCGCAACTGACACCCGCGCCGCCCTGACCGCCGAACAGGCGGGGTGGTTCGCGGACACCTTCGAACGGCTCGTCGGCAACGTCTCCCAGGCGGTGCTCGGCAAGCCGCACGTGGTGCGCCTGGCGTTCACGTGCCTGCTTAGCAACGGTCACCTGCTCCTCGAGGACTACCCGGGCACCGGGAAGACCTCGCTCGCGCGCGCCCTGGCCGCCACCGTGCAGGCCACCCACAGCCGGATCCAGTTCACTCCGGACCTGCTGCCCTCGGACGTCACCGGCGTGACGATCTTCGACCAGGAGTCCCACCAGTTCCAGTTCCACAAGGGCCCGATCTTCGCGTCCGTGGTCCTCGCGGACGAGATCAACCGGGCCTCCCCGAAGACGCAGTCGGCGCTCCTGGAGGTCATGGAGGAGGGCCGCGTCACGATCGACGGCATCCCGCACGAGGTGGGCCGCCCGTTCATCGTGCTGGCCACCCAGAACCCGATCGAGCAGGCCGGCACCTACCGGCTCCCCGAGGCGCAGCTGGACCGGTTCCTGATGCGCTCCTCGATCGGCTACCCGGACACCGACGCGACCGTCGCGATCCTGGCCGGCAGCGCCATCCGGGACCGCTCCGCCACGCTGAGCCCGGTGATCACCGGCTCGGCCGTCGTGGACATGGCGGACCTGGCCGCGACCGTGTACGTCGACCCGGCCGTGCTCTCCTACGTCACCCAGATCGCCGAGGCCACCCGCCGGGCGCCCGAGATCGCGCTCGGGGTGTCCGTGCGTGGCGCGCTCGGGCTGGTCCGGGCCGCGAAGACCTGGGCAGCCTCGCAGGGCCGCCACTACGTGATCCCGGACGACGTCAAGGCCCTCGCGGAGCCCGTGCTCGCGCACCGGCTGGTCCTGGACGCCGAGGCGGAGTTCGAGGGCGCCGAGGCCGGCACCTCGCTCACCCGGATCCTCGCCGAGGTCGCGCCGCCGGCCCAACGAGCCTCGGTGACCTCCTGACGTGAGCGGATTCGGCACCGAGGGCACTCCCCGCTCGGTCGGCTACACCACCAGCTCGGTCACCCGGGTGGTGGCGGGCCTGGTAACCCAGGTGCGGCGGACCACGAGCGTCCTCACCTGGATCACCCGGGCCGCCTGGGTGGTCCTGGCCGTCGGCGTGGTCGCGCTGGTCGCGGGATTCTGGCTGAATTGGATCGAGCTGATCGTGCTCGGCGCCGGGTTCGTCTGCGCCCTGCTGGCGGCCGCCGTCTTCGCGATCGGCCGGCACCCGTACGCGATCACCCTCCGGCTGCGTGAGGGCCGCGTGGTCGTCGGCGAGCGGGCCATGGGCGGCATCGATATCCGCAACACGTCCCACTCGTCCGTGCTCCCGGCACGTATCGAGCTGCCGGTCGGCAGCACCCGCGCGAGCTTCGCCCTGCCCGGGCTGCCCCCCGAGGGAGAGCACGACGAACTGTTCGCGATCCCGACCACCCGCCGCGGCGTCATCGTGGTCGGCCCGGTGTCCTCGGTGCGCGGCGACCCGCTCGGGCTGATCCGCCGGTCGGTCCTGTGGACCGACCCGGAGGAGCTCTACGTCCACCCGCGCACGATCCGGATGGGCGGGTCGGCAGCGGGGTTCCTGCACGACCTCGAGGGCCGGGAGACCCGCGAGATCACGAACGCGGACCTGTCCTTCCACGCCCTGCGCGAGTACGTCCCCGGCGACGACCGCCGCTACGTGCACTGGCGGTCCTCGGCCCGCACCGGCACCCTCATGGTGCGCCAGTTCGAGGAGACCCGCCGCTCCCACCTGGTCCTGGCGATCTCGGCCCAGGACCGCGACTACGCGGACCCGGACGAGTTCGAGCTGGCGATCTCCGCCGTCGGATCCCTGGGCCTGCAGGCCCTCAACAGCGAGAAGCAGCTCACCGCGATGTCCTCGCACGAGGTGCTCCGCACCGCGGCGCCGCGGCCGTTCCTGGACGAGCTGACCCGGCTCGAGACCGTGAAGTCGCCCACCACGGTGGTGGAGATGGCCCGGACGATCACCAGGGACGTGCTCCGCGCGACGGTCGCCGTGATGATCTGCGGCTCCAGCGTGAGCGCCCGGGACATCCGGGCCGCCGGTGCGGTGCTGCCGGTCGGGGTGCGCGCCCTGGCGATCCAGACCCGGATCGGCGCGGAGCCGTCGGTGCACCGGCTCGGTTCGGTCACCGTCCTCGAACTGGGGGCGCTGGAGGACCTGCCCCGCGGCTTCCGGAAGCTGGAACGATGAGCGCCCCGGTCGCGGCCGTGGACCCGGTGGTCGACGCACCCGAACCCGCGCCGAGCGCCCCCCGCCCGACGTGGCTCACCTGGTTCACCCGGGCCAGGGTGGTCAACGCCGTCGTCCCGGTGGTGCTGCTCGCGATGGCGCTGGCACCCCTGCAGCAGGTCTACCTGACCCGGCACCTGTTCATCACGATCATCGGCGGCCTGCTCCTCGGCGGCGGCATCGCCGTCCTCGGCGCGATGCGCCGGCTGAGCACCCTGACCGTGCTCGCCGTCTCCCTCGTCGTGTTCTTCCTGTGCGGGGCCCTGGCCGCGCCGACCACCGCGATCGCCGGGATCCTGCCCACCCCGACCACGTGGCGGGTGATGGGCCTGGGCGTCGTCACCGTCTGGAAGTCCGTGCTGACGCTGGACCCGCCGCTGGGCACCGGGGGCGGACTGCTCCTGCTGCCCTACCTGCTGGCCTTCTTCGGCGCACTGATCTCGGTCACGGTCTCGCTGCGCGCCAAGCACTTCACGCTCAGCCTGATCCCGCCGGCCCTGGTCCTGATCGCCTCGATCCTGTTCGGGACCCGGCTGTCGGTCCTGGCCGGGGTGCTCGGCATCGCCGGGGTGCTGATCTCGCTGACCTGGGTGGCCTGGCGGGCGGACCGGCTGGAACCGAACCGCATCCTCGCCGCCTCGATCGTGCTCGGCCTCGCCGCGCTCGGCGGCACCACCGCGTCGGTGTTCGCGGCCCCGGACAACCCGCGCGTGGTGCTGCGTGACTTCGTCGACCCGCCGCCGGACCCGCAGGACTACTCCAGCCCGCTGGCCGGGTTCCGCAACTACGTCGACGAGCAGGCCGAGGAGACGGTGTTCACGGTGACCGGGCTGCCCGCCGGCACCGAGCGGATCCGCCTCGCGGCGCTGGACTCCTACAACGGCACGGTCTGGAACGTCGCCGGCGGCGACAACCCCGGCACCGGCGCCTTCATGCGGACCGGCGAGCGGATCGCCGTCGACGTCCCGGAGAACGCGGTGAGCACGTCGGTGAGCGTCGACGGATACCGCGGGGTGTGGCTGCCGAACGTCGGCAACACCCTCGACGTGGACTTCACGACGGGCGACGTCGACGCCCTCACCGACTCCTTCTACTACAACGCGACCACGGACACCGGCTTGGTCACCCGCGGGCTCGCCGAAGGTGACGGGTACGAGCTGGTCTCGGCCCCGGCCGCCGAGGCTCCCAGCGACGTCACCCAGCTCGTGGCGTCCCGGGTCGCGCAGCCGTCGCCGCGGTCGGTGCCGGACATCGTCGGCTCCCTCGCCGGGCAGTGGGCCGCGGACGCCAACTCCGACTACGCCAAGGTCGAGGCGCTCGCCAGCGCGCTCAGCACGCAGGGCTTCTTCTCCCACGGGCTCGTCGGTGAGGTGCCGTCCCGGCCCGGCCACGGCGCCGCCCGGCTGCTGAGCATGTTCGAGGGCGATCAGATGGTGGGCGACGCCGAGCAGTACGCCGCCGTGATGGCCCTGATGGTCCGCGAGCTCGGCTACCCGGCCCGGGTCGTGATGGGCTTCGAGGTGCCCACCGGTGCCGACGCCGGCGCGGTCGCGATCACCGGCGAGAACGTGACCGCCTGGGTGGAGGTGCCGTTCGACGGGGTCGGCTGGCTGCCGTTCTTCCCGACCCCGGACGAGGACCAGATCCCGCAGAGCGAGGACCCGGACCCGGTGGACCGGCCCCAGCCGCAGGTGCTCCAGCCGCCGCCGCCCCCGCAGGAGCCGCCGGACGTGCCCCCGCAGGACCGCGACGACGCCGACGTCGAGGACCAGCAGACGAAGGACGAGGAGTCGTTCGTGCGCTGGCTGCTCATCGGCGCCGCCGTGGGCGGGCCGATCCTGCTGCTGCTCAGCCCGTTCATCGTGATCGCGGCGATCAAGGCCCGACGGCGTAAGCGACGCCGGGTGCGCGGCGTACCCGTGCAGCGCATCGCCGGGGGCTGGTCCGAAGTCGAGGACCAGGCGGTCGACCTGGGGGTCACGCACGGGCCGGGGGCCACCCGGCGGGAGGCTGCCGGCGCCTTCGACGAGGCGTTCCCGGCAGCGGGCACCGCGGTCCTGGCCCGGCGCGCGGACGCGAGCGTGTTCGCGCCGGATCTGGCCGGCGAGGACGAGGCGGTGGCGTACTGGCGGGACGTCCGTGGCGCCACGGACCGCCTGCGTCACGGCGTGAACCGGCGTCGCCGGTTGCGGGCCAGGTTCTCGCTCCGGTCGCTGCGCCGTCGATAGGCGGATCTGTCAGACCGGGTACCGCGCGTCCGACTATGGTGTGCCCATGGTGTGGTTCCAGGAGGAGAAGCGGTGGATCTCGCGGCCCGAGATCGAGTCACTGTGTGACCGGTTGCTGGACGAGGCGAAGCCGCGGTTGCAGATCACGTCCTACCAGCGGGTGCTGCTGCTGCCGCCGGACATCACCCGCGCCCACGCCGGCGTCGGCTGGATGACCGAGTACCTCTACCACCGCCTCGACGAGGCCGGCGCCGAGGTCCACGTGATCCCCACGCTCGGCCAGCACGTGCCGCACACACCGCAGGACAACACCTGGATGTTCGGGTCCATCCCCGAGGAGCGCATCCACGCCCACGACTGGAAGAACGGCGTCACGAACGTCGGCACGGTGCCGGCGGAGTTCGTCGCCGAGCGCACCCACGGCGCCGTGGACTGGGAGATCCCGGTGGACCTGAACACGATGACGGTCACCGAGCAGTGGGACCTGATCATCAACATCGGGCACGTGGTGCCGCACGAGGTGCTCGGGTTCGCGAACCACAACAAGAACTACTTCATCGGGCTCGGGGGCAAGCGCACCCTCGGGGCCTCCCACATGGCCTCGGCGGTGTACGGGATCGAGAACAACCTCGGCAACCTGCTCACGCCGGTGCGGGCCTGCTTCAACTACGCGGAGGAAAACTTCCTCGGCCACCTGCCCGACGTCTACCTGCAGGTCGTCATGGACTACGACTCCAGCGGCGCTCTGGCGCACTCCGGCGTGTTCGTCGGCGACGACGTGGAGACCTACGTCGCCGCCGCCCGGTCCAGCCTGAGCCAGAACATCACCCAGTTCGACGAGCCCGTGGACAAGATCGTGGCCGTCATGCAGGAGGACGAGTTCCGGGCCACCTGGGTCGCGAACAAGGCGGTGTACCGCACCCGGATGGCGATGGCCGACGGCGGCGAACTGCTGGTCATCGCGCCCGGTGTGGAGCGGTTCGGCGAGCAGCCCGAGGTGGACGCGCTGATCCGCAAGTACGGCTACCTCAGCAAGGACGAGGTGCTGGAGCTGTACAAGACCGAGGCGGACATGCAGGACATCCCGCACGGCACGGCGCACCTGGTGCACGGCTCGTCCGAGGGTCGGTTCCGGATCACGTACGCGCCCGGGCACCTGACCAAGGAGGAGATCGAGTCGGTCGGGTACGGCTACCTCGACCTGTCCGAGGCACTGGCCCGGTACGACCCGGCGGTGATGAAGGACGGCTGGAACACGATGCCCGACGGTGAACGGGTCTTCTACATCTCCACACCGTCGGCCGGCCTGTGGGCCACGCGGGAGAAGCTGTCCCAGCGCGCCGAACACGAGCAGCACTCCTGAACGGCGGACCGACCCTGCATCCCGCACCCGCTCACCAGCGCGCCCGTTTCAGCCTGACCGCAGGCGCGGCCGAGTACCTCGCCGCGCCCGCGGACCGGAGTCTGTGGCCGGACACCTGGACGCTGCAGCGGATCCGGCGGGACGCCCTCGGCGCGCTCGTCCGGGTCTACTGCGGCTGGCCCCGCACCATCGCCGCCGCCGCCGCGGTGCTCCTCGGGGCCGGCGGTGGCTTCCTCCTGATCCAGGGCCACGACGCGATGGACGTGACCGGGCTGATCTCCCGGATCGCCGGTCTCGTGCTCGTCGTGGCCGCCGTGGCCTTGGGGGGCTACGTGCTGTTCACCGGCGCGCGTCTGGTCGCGGCCATGTCCGCCTGGGGGCGGATCCGGCCCCAGGACCGCGTGGTCACGACCGGGACCCTGTTCACGCCCGCGTTCGTGGTCCGGGTGGTCGGGGCCGTGGCTGCGCTCGCCGGCGCGACCGTGCTGATCGTCCGCCAGCTGGACCCGGAGACCGCCCTGCCTGCGTTCGGGGCCGTGGCCATCATCGCGACCGGGATCATCGCCGGGCTCGGGTTGCTCGGCTCGGTGCTGGCCGTGCTGCTCGGACAGCGGGCGCCCAGCGGACCGGGGACCACGTCGCCCCGCGGCGCCGCGGCGGGCAGCCAGTACGAGCCCGGCGCGAGCCAGTACGCGCCCGGGGCCGGCCAGTACGCGCCCGGTGCGAGTCAGTACGGTCCCGGCGGGTACGCGTCGGCCGGAGCGGGCGCGTCGGCCGACCCGCCCCAGTGGCAGCCCGGGCCGGACCAGCCCGTGGGGCCGTCGGACCCCGCCGACCAGCAATGGGCGCAGCCGCCGCAGCCGGGCATGCCCGACCAGCCTGGCGGGTATCAGGGCGCAGCCGAGCCGTGGGCACAGCCGCCGCAGCCGGGCGTGCCCGACGGGCCGGACGGGTATCAGAGCGCGGCCGAGCCGTGGATGCAGCCGCCACAGCCGGGCATGGCCGACCAGCCGGGTGGGTATCAGGGCGCGGCCGAGCCGTGGGCGCAGCCGGGACAGCCCGGCCCGTCGGACGCCGAGCCGTGGGCGCAGCCCCCGCCCGCGCACCCCATGACCACCGGACACGATCCCGCGACGGCCGGACCTGCGCCGTCGGCGGCCGTAGCGCCAGCGGAACCGGCCCTTGACGGCGACGACGACATCGAGCACACCCGCCTCGTGCACCGGAACCTGCCCCCGCCGGCCAAGGAGGACGTGACCCGCGCCGTCCGGGCACCGGAGATCCAGGTGCTCCTCTCCGACGGCCGGCACCTGCCCCTGAACGCGACCACGCTCCTCGGCCGGGCACCGCAGGCACGCACGAGCGAGCAGGTGGAGGGACTGCTGGAGGTGGACGATCCCGCCGTCTCGAAGACCCACCTGTCGGTGCGGATCGAGGGCAACAAGGTCTGGGTGACGGACCGCGCGTCCACGAACGGGACCATCCTCAAGGGCCCCGGCGGGGACGAGACCGAACTGGAGCCGTGGCTGGAGACCGCCGTCGCCATCGGCGCCACCGTGCACTTCGGGCACGTGGTGCTCTCGGTGCTGCTGGACGAGGCCACTGGCTGAGCCGTCCGGTTCCCGCGCCCGCGGGGTGGGTTACACTGCCAGACATGCGCGCAGTCCGCTTGCTCCTTCCGTGCCGCGGCGAGGCCCTCTAGGCCGATCCTCGTCGCGGAGTTGTGGTGCCCGGCCCCCACAGCCGAACCAGCGACAAGGACGATCATGAGCAAGCGCACCACCTACGGGATGCCCGTAGCGAAGTACATCCCGTTCCACGACACGAACGCCGTGGACCTGCCGGACCGCACCTGGCCGGGTAAGCGGATCCAGGTGGCCCCTCGGTGGCTGTCCACCGACCTGCGCGACGGCAACCAGGCCCTCATCGAGCCGATGGACCCCGAGCGCAAGCGGAAGATGTTCGACCTCCTGGTCCGGATGGGCTACAAGGAGATCGAGGTCGGGTTCCCGTCGGCGTCGCAGACGGACTTCGACTTCGTCCGGTCGATCATCGAGGATGACGCGATCCCCGAGGACGTGACGATCTCGGTCCTGACCCAGGCCCGCCAGGAACTGATCGAGCGGACCGTGCAGTCCGTGATCGGCGCCCACCACGCCACCGTGCACCTGTACAACGCGACCGCGCCGGTGTTCCGGGACATCGTGTTCCGCAACGACAGGGACGCCACGAAGGAACTCGCCACCGCGGGCACCCAGCACGTCATGGACTACGCGGAGAAGCTGCTCGACCCGGGCACCGAGTTCGGGTACGAGTACTCGCCGGAGATCTTCATCGACACCGAGATCGAGTACGCCCTCGAGGTGTGCGAGGCGGTCATGGACGTCTGGAGCCCGGAGGAGGGGCGGGAGATCATCCTGAACCTGCCGGCCACCGTGGAGCGTGCCACCCCGAACGTGTACGCCGACCAGATCGAGTGGATGAGCCGGCAGCTGAGCCGCCGCGAGAACGTGTCGCTGTCCGTGCACCCGCACAACGACCGGGGCACCGCAGTCGCGGCCGCCGAACTGGCCGTGATGGCCGGTGCGGACCGGATCGAGGGCTGCCTGTTCGGTCAGGGGGAGCGCACCGGGAACGTGGATCTGGTCACCCTCGGCCTGAACCTGTACTCCCAGGGCGTGGACCCGGGCATCGACTTCTCCGACATCGACGAGATCCGCCGCACGGTCGAGTACTGCACCCGGATGGACGTGCACCCGCGTCATCCCTACGGCGGCGACCTCGTCTACACCGCGTTCTCCGGCTCCCACCAGGACGCGATCAAGAAGGGCTTCGCGGTCCGGGAACAGGAGATCGAGCAGGCCGGCGGGGACGACGCGGACGTCGTCTGGACCGTGCCGTACCTGCCCGTGGACCCCCAGGACGTCGGCCGCAGCTACGAGGCCGTGATCCGGGTGAACTCCCAGTCCGGCAAGGGTGGCGTGGCGTACCTGCTGCAGAGCTCGCGCAACCTCGACCTGCCGCGTCGGCTCCAGATCGAGTTCTCCCGGATCGTGCAGCGGCACACCGACGCCTACGGCGGCGAGATGAGCGCCGAGCGGCTCTGGGAGATCTTCTCCGACGAGTATCTGCCCGCCACCGAGGACAACGGCCTGACGGCGTGGGGCCGGTTCGCGCTGCACGCCACCCAGGTCTCCTCGGCCGGCGACGGCAGCGACGACGTGCTCACCGCCACCCTGCGTGACGGAACCGACGACGTCACCGTCCAGGCCCGGGGCAACGGCCCGGTCGACGCGTTCGTGAGCGCCCTGTCCCAGCGGGACGTGGCGGTCTCGGTGCTCGACTACGCCGAGCACGCCCTCTCCGGCGGCGGTGACGCCGCCGCGGCCGCCTACGTCGAGTGCGAGGTGGACGGCCAGGTGATCTGGGGCGTCGGCATCGACCCCTCGATCACCACGGCCTCGTTCAAGGCGATCATCTCGGCGGTCAACCGCGCCGTGCGCTGACCCGCTTGCTGCCGGTCCGGGGACGGAGGGTTTCGCCGCACGGTGCACGCGGTGATCCCTTCGGCCGCCGCCGCGCGACGGCCACCTCGGTCGGCTGACGCCGTTTCCCTCGGTCGGCTGACGACGGCCACCTCGGTCGGCTGACGCCGTTCCCCTCGACCACGTGCCGACCGTCCACCCCGTCGGTCGGCCGTCACCAGCCGCCGGCGCCCGCCTCACCACGGCGGGCGACCGGTACGGGCCCTCGCGTCGCGACCCACCACCCCCGCGCCGCACGCGAGGTACCCGCGTGAGAGCGCCGCCCCGGCCCATCCGGCCACCGGGCGGCGCTCTCGCCATGCCGTCGCCGAGCCCGCCCAGCCCTCGCCCTGGGTGAGGGTGCGATGGTGGTTGCCGTTTCGTCACTCTCGGCGGTGCCGCGGTGATCGAGCCCGTCGTCCGCGCGTCCGGAGGGATGCTGAGGCGGCGCTGCCGGCGGGCGCGCGGGCGGCGGGTGTGCGTCGTGGATGTGGTGTCAGCGCGTTGGTGCGGGTCAGCGAGTGTCTCCGGTGTGCTGTGCACGATCAGATCCGTCGTGGGCGCTGGGTGCGTTCGGCCCGATAAGGGGGTGTGGTGCGCGCTCGCAGCGCCACACCCCGCTTCACCCTCGGCCGGTGCCCGCCCGTTCGGGTCCCTTGTGGTGTGATCGCGACGTGTCGGGCGCGTCGTTGTCGCACCGTTACGGTGTCGCGGCCCTGGGGCGAGCGAGGAGGAGGGTGGGCCTGGGGTGCGGCGTGCCAGGGTCGAGGTGGGTGTGCGTCATCTGATGGCACCACCACACACCTGACGCACACCCCGGGCGCGCGTCGGGTCGGCCCGATGTCGGTGCGATGGGGGAGAATGTCCGGGTGAAGCTCTACCGGGACGAGGCCGTGGTGCTGCGTACCCGCAAGCTCGGGGAGGCGGACCGGATCCTCACGCTGCTCACCCGCGCGCACGGGCAGGTGCACGCGGTCGCGAAGGGGGTTCGGCGCACCTCCTCGAAGTTCGGCGCTCGCCTGGAGCCGTTCAGCGTCATCGACCTGCAGCTCTACGCGGGGCGAAACCTCGACGTCGTCACCCAGGTGGACACGCTCGCCCCGCATGGCCGGGCGATCAGCGGTGACTACGGCCTGTTCACCACGGCGACGGCGATGGTCGAGACCGCGGAGCGGCTCACCGAGATCGAGCGTGAGCCGGCCACCCAGCAGTACCTGCTGCTGGTCGGGGCACTGCGGTCCCTGGCCGAGAAGGTGCACGCCTCCAGCCTGGTGCTCGACTCCTACCTGCTGCGCGCCCTTGCGATCGCCGGGTGGGCGCCCACGTTCTCCGAGTGCGCCCGCTGCGACGCGCCCGGCCCGCACCGGGCCTTCGTGGCGCCGATGGGCGGGATCGTGTGCCCGAGCTGCCGACCGCCCGGTGCCGCGGCACCCGCCCCGGAGACGGTGGGCCTGCTCGGCTCCCTGCTCGCGGGGGACTGGCCGCACGCGGACATCAGCCACGAGCGGCACCGCAAGGAGGCCTCCGGACTGGTCGCGGCGTACACCCAGTGGCACCTGGAGCGACAGTTGAAGTCGCTGCGGCACGTGGAGCGGGCGTGAGGGCCGCCGAGCCCGTCGCCCCGCCGCCGCACCCCACCGGTGCCCGCCCGCCGGAGGTGCCCGCAGCCCTCGTGCCCAAGCACGTGGCGATCGTGATGGACGGCAACGGCCGGTGGGCGAACGCTCGCGGGCTGACCCGCAACGAGGGGCACGCCGCGGGTGAGGCCGTGCTGCTGGACATGGTCGCCGGGGCGATCGAGATCGGCGTCACCCACATCAGCGCGTACGCGTTCTCCACCGAGAACTGGAAGCGGTCGCCGTCCGAGGTCCGCTTCCTGATGGGCTTCAACCGGGATGTGCTGCGCCGGCGCCGGGACCTGATGAACTCCTGGGGGGTGCGGGTGCGCTGGGCGGGCCGGCGCCCGCGGCTGTGGCGCTCGGTGATCAACGAACTCGAGGAGGCCGAGCGGCTCACCACGGGGAACTCCACCTGCACGTTGACCATGTGCGTGAACTACGGCGGCCGCGCCGAGATCACCGACGCCGTGCGCGCGATCGGCCGTGAGGTCGCCGCCGGCCGGCTCGACCCGGAGAAGATCACCGAGCGCACCGTGGCCCGGCACCTCGACGAGCCGGACCTACCCGACGTGGACCTGTTCCTGCGCACCTCCGGGGAGCAGCGCGCCTCGAACTTTCTCATCTGGCAGTCCGCCTACGCCGAGATGGTCTTCATCGAGAAGACCTGGCCGGACTGTGACCGCCGGGACCTGTGGGACGCCGTGGTCACCTACGCACGCCGGGACCGGCGCTACGGCGGTGCGGTCGACCGGCCGGGGGAGGCCGGCGGGCCGAAGGCCTGAGGCGCACCGCGCCGGGCCGCGCCGCCGGACGGCGCCCGCGCCACCGGAGATGGCCCGCGTCCTGCCAGCCAGGGCCCGCGCTCCAGACGGCGCCTGCACTGAAGGGCGCCACCCGCGCTGACGGGCGCGGCCCGCGTTGCCAGATGCCCGGGGCCGAGGGTCAGCGACGCTCGGCGCCGGACCCCTCCTCGGCCGGCACCGCCGGCCGAGCCGGCTGCTGCGTCTCGGACCCGACCACCTCCTCGAAGGTGTCGATCACGCCGTCGTCGGCTCCGCCGTCGGGCAGCGCCCCCGCCGGCACCACGGAGCCGCCCGCACGGCGGCGCCGTCGCACCACGAGCGCGACCACACCGACCACGATCGCGACCACCAGGGCGCCGATCACGGCGAGGCCGAGTGGGCTGCCGGCGGCCGCGGCGAGGGCCGCCTCCCAGACCGCGAATCCGATCGTCGCGTAGATCGCGCCCCACGCGATGGCGCCGGGGATCTGCGCCAGCGTGTACTTCCACCAGGTGATCCGGAGCACGCCCGCGCCGGCCTGCACCATCGACTGGAACCCGACCGTCAGGTAGCACACGGGCACCGCGAACAGGCCCCAGCGGCGGATCGCGCGGATGCCGGCGTCCGCGCCGCCACCCTCCAGCCAGGTGTGCGCCCGCAGTGCCCAGCCCTGCGTGGGGTGGGTGCGCCGCAACGCCTGCTCGGTGACGATCCGGCCCGCCCAGTACATGCCCTGCCCGCGCAGCATCGCGCCGCAACTGAGGAGGGTCATGGTGAGCCAGAACGGGAGTTCGGCGAGGAAGTCAGGCATCGTGGGATCCACGGCGCGCGCACTGCGCGCAGGTGCCGAACAGTTCGGCGGTGTGCTCGACGTCGACGAAGCCGTGTGCCTGCCCGACTTCGGCCGCCCAGTGCTCAACGATGGCGGCGTCCAGCTCCACGGTCCGGCCGCAGTCCCGGCAGACCAGGTGATGGTGGTGCACCTGCTTGCGGCAACGACGGTACAGCGACTCGCCCTCGGCATTGCGCAGCACGTCCACGTCGCCGTTCTCGGCCAGGGTCTGCATGGTGCGGTAGACGGTGGCCAGTCCGACCGAGTGGCCGGCCTCGCGAAGCATCTCGTGCAGCTGCTGCGCGCTGCGGAAGTCGTCGGTGTCGGCGAGGAGCTCGCCCACGGCCGCGCGCTGGCGGGTCATGCGTTGCATCGTCACTCCCGAGCACCGGCCTTGCTGACGTTGACGTCGTCATCCATGTCCGGATGAGGATCGGCGGCGCGCCCCCGCCCGGCGCTCAGCAGCGGACGGACGGCCGCTACTACAGCGTAGACGCAGATCGCCAGGACAACGATCGTCGCTCCCGGCGCGAGCCGCTGGAAGAACGTGATCACGAGGCCGATGACGCACACCGCGGCCCCGACTCCCATCGCCGTGAACATGGTGCGCCGGAACGAGGACGTGACCAGTTGGGCGATGGCGACCGGCACGATCATCAGCGCGCTCACCAGCAGCAGCCCGACCACGCGCATCGAGACCGTCACGGTCAGCGCCGCGACCACGGCGATCAGGATGTTCAGGACCTGCACGGGCAGGCCGGTGGACCGGGCGAACTCCTCGTCCTGGGAGACCGCGAACAGGGCGGTCCGCAGCCCGATGCCGACGGCCATGATGACGGCGGCCATCACGATGGTCATGATCAGGTCGCCGGTGGTGATGGTCGCCAGGGAGCCGAACAGGTAGCCGGTCAGGTTCGCGTTCGTGCCGCCGGCGATGCTGATGATGACGACGCCGCCGGCGATGCCGCCGTAGAACAGCAGGGCGAGCGCGACGTCACCGCTGGTGCGCCCGCGGGAGCGGACCACCTCGATGAGGATGGCACCGATGACGGCCGCGACGACGGCGCCCAGCACCGCGTAGGCGTCGTTCGGTTCGGCGCCGGTCCAGGAACCGACGAGCCAGCCCATGGCGACGCCCGTGAGCGCGACGTGACCGACGCCGTCGCCCAGCAGGGACAGCCTCCGCTGCACCAGGTACGTGCCGATCACCGGCGCGGCCAGGCCGACCACGAGGGCGGCGAGCAGGGACCGCTGCAGCATCGGGCTGGAGATGACGGCGATCAGTTCGTCGAGCAGGTTCATGGCAGCGACCTCGGGGTGACGGCCTCGTGGACGTCGGCTCTCTCGTGGTGGCCGTGGTCGAGATGGACGTGTTCGTGGTCCGCGTCACCGTGGCCGGGCGCCGGCGCCGGGATGCCGCCGTCGTGTGCGACCTGGCCGTGGCGCAGCACGACGCACCGCTGGATGAGCGGACGGATCGGGCCGAGCTCGTGAAGCACGATGCCCACGGTGATGCCCTCGGACTGGAGGGTGGCCAGGAGCCTGGCGAAGGTCTGCTGGGTGGGGCGGTCCACCCCGGCCATCGGCTCGTCGAGGAGCAGCAGATCCGGGCGGCGCACGAGGGCGCGGGCGATCGCCACCCGCTGCTGCTGCCCGCCGGAGAGCTGGTGCAGAGGGCTGTTCGCGCGATCGCCGAGGTCGACGGACTCGAGTGCGGCCAGGCCCCGGGCGCGCCCGCCCCGGGGGACGTGCCAACGCCGGTCGTTGAGCAACCCGGTCAGGACCACCTCCAGGGCGGTGGCGGGGATACCGGAGCCGACGGCGGCGCGTTGCGGCACGTAGCCGATCCGCGGCCAGGGGATCTGCCGCCGTTGGGTGCGCACGGAGGTCCCGAACAGGCGGGCGTCGCCGCCGGTGATCGGGACCAGGCCGAGCAGGGAGCGCATCAGCGTCGACTTGCCGGAGCCGTTCGCGCCGAGGAGGGCGACGACCTCGCCCTCACCGACGGTCAGGTTGATGCCGCGCAGGATCGTCGCGGAGCCCAGGTCGACCCGCAGGTCCGTCACCGAGATGAGGTCGCTCATGCGCAGCCGAGCGCCCCCGTCAGTTCGTCCAGGTTGGTTCGCATCACCGAAAGATAGTCCTGTTCGGGATCGGTCAGCCCTTCGATGGGGTCGAGGACGCCGACGTCGATGCCGAGATCCTCGGCGAGGACCTCCGCGACCTTCGGGCTGACCAGGGTCTCGGTGAAGATGGTGGTCACGCCCGCGTCCTCGACGATGTGACCGATCTCGGTGAGTCGGGCCGGTGCGGGCTCGCTCTCGGGGTCCAGGCCGGAGATGCCCACCTGGGTCAGGCCGTACCGGTCGGTGAGGTAGCCGAACGCGGCGTGCGAGACCACGATGACGTCGCGCTCGCAAGTGCCCAGCGCGGCGGTGTACTCCTCGTCGAGGCCGGTCAGCTCCGCGGTGAGCGCCTGCGCGTTCGCGGAGTAGGTCTCGGCGTTGTCCGGGTCGGCCTCGGCGAAGGCGTCCGCGACGGCGTCGGTGACGGCCGCGAGCCGGGTCGGGTCGAGCCAGAAGTGAGGGTCCTCGCCCTCGAGGGAGTGGTCGTGCCCGTCATCGGCCCCGTGCTCCTCCGCGTGCTCGTCGTCGTGCTCCTCCGCGTGCTCGGACTCCTCGCTCCCGTGGATCACCAGGTCGGCCGTATCGGCCGCGTCCAGGAGCGACGGGCCGTCCGTCTCGGCCAGGGCGTCGTCGACCGCGGGCTGGAACCCGGACAGGTACACCACGACATCCGCGTCCTCCAGGCTGAGCACGTCGACGGGGGAGAGCTCCAGGTCGTGCGGCTCCGCGCCGGCCGGCGTCAGGTTCGAGACCTCGACCAGGTCACCGCCGACCTGCTCGGCCACGAACTGCAGCGGGTAGAACGTGGTCAGCACCGTCGGCACGCCCGCCGGGCCGCCTGTCCCGCTGTCCGATGCTCCGCCACAGCCGGCCAGCACCAGGGCGGTCACGGCGGTCAGGGCGGGCAGGGCGAGGGCTCGGCGAGCGATGTGCATGGGAACCATTCTCACTTGCGGTTCGCGATGGTGTCAAAGTGACCTGCGCCTCAGCCCGACGGCGTGCGGGACTGCCCGACGGCACAGGGGGCCTGCCCGAACGCGGCCGGGCGGCCACCGGCGGGTAGCCTGTCCGTGGGTCTCGCCCAGGCCAGCCAGGCCCGGGCCCGCACGTCCGGAGCCAGCCAGGCCCGGACACACATCCAGGAGTGAGTTCAGTTGGCCAAGGAGCCGTCCCGTCTCGATGCCGTCGTCAACCTCGCCAAGCGCCGGGGGTTCGTGTTCCCGTCCGGCGAGATCTACGGCGGTACCCGCTCCGCCTGGGACTACGGACCGCTCGGCGTCGAGCTGAAGGAGAACATCAAGCGGCAGTGGTGGCAGAACATGGTCCGCGGCCGCGACGATGTCGTCGGCCTGGACTCCATGGTGATCCTGCCCAAGCAGGTGTGGGTCGCCTCCGGCCACGTCGGGGTGTTCACCGACCCGCTCACCGAGTGCACCTCCTGCCACCGCCGGTTCCGCGCGGACCACCTCGAGGAGGAGTACGAGGAGAAGAAGGGCCGCGCCCCCGAGAACGGCCTGGCGGACATCGCCTGCCCGAACTGCGGCACCCGCGGCCAGTGGACCGAGCCACGCGACTTCAACATGATGCTCAAGACCTACCTCGGCCCCGTCGAGGAGGAGTCCGGCCTGCACTACCTGCGCCCGGAGACCGCCCAGGGCATCTTCGTGAACTTCGCGACCGTGATGGGCGCCGCGCGCAAGAAGCCGCCGTTCGGCATCGGCCAGATCGGCAAGTCCTTCCGCAACGAGATCACCCCCGGGAACTTCATCTTCCGCACCCGTGAGTTCGAGCAGATGGAGATGGAGTTCTTCGTCGCCCCCGGGACCGACGAGGAATGGCACCAGTACTGGATCGACGCGCGCACCGACTGGTACACCGACCTGGGCATCGCACGGGACAACCTGCGCCACTTCGAGCACCCCAAGGAGAAGCTCTCCCACTACTCCAAGCGGACCGTCGACATCGAGTACCGGTTCGGGTTCCAGGGCAGCGAGTGGGGCGAGCTCGAGGGCATCGCGAACCGCACCGACTTCGACCTGACCACCCACACCGAGCACTCGGGCCAGGACCTGTCCTACTTCGACCAGACCACCGGCGAACGTTGGGTGCCCTACGTGATCGAGCCCGCGGCCGGCCTGACCCGCTCGCTGATGGCGTTCCTGGTCGAGTCCTACCACGAGGACGAGGCGCCGAACGCGAAGGGCGGCGTCGACAAGCGCACCGTGCTCCGGCTGGACCCGCGGCTGGCCCCGGTCAAGGCCGCGGTGCTGCCGCTGTCCCGCAACGAGCAGCTCTCCCCGGTCGCCAAGGACCTCGCCGCGGAGCTGCGCAAGAACTGGAACGTCGACTTCGACGACGCCGGCGCGATCGGTCGCCGCTACCGCCGCCAGGACGAGGTCGGCACCCCGTTCTGCATCACGGTGGACTTCGACACCGCGGACGACCAGGCCGTGACCATCCGCGAACGGGACTCCATGACCCAGGAGCGGGTCGCGCTCGACCAGGTCTCCGGTTACCTCGCGGCACGCCTGATCGGCGCCTGAGCGCACGGGCCCGATGAGTCACCAGCACACCGAGCTCGACCCCGAGCGTGACCTCGGCGTCAGCGGTGCTCGTCGGGCCCGCCGCATCCTCGCGGCCTGCGTCCTGCCGCTGCTGATCGCCACGATCATCGGCCTGATCGCGCTGTGGCCGCGCGGCGACACCCCGATCGGCTCGCTCGAGAACCCGGTCGAGGGCCCGAACTTCACCACCGCCACCGTGGTGGAGGTGACCGGCGTCCTCGGCGAGGAGGTACGCGCGGAACTGCACGACGGCACCGGTCGCATCGTCCCGGTCCAGGTCCCGCCGGAGATCGTGGAGGCAGGCATCGAGGTCGGCGCGCAGATGCGGATCTTCTTCACCGCCAGCGCGCTCGGTTCCGGCAGCCCGTACGTCTTCGTCGACTTCGTGCGTGACGTGCCCCTGATCATCCTGGGTGTCCTGTACGCCCTCGTGGTGCTCGCGGTCGCCCGGCTGCGAGGGTTCATGGCGATCGTCGGGCTGCTCGCGAGCCTGGCCGTGGTCGGCGTCTTCCTGATCCCGGCGCTGATGGCCGGCGGCCCGCCGCTGCTCGTGACGCTCGTCGGCGCCAGCGCGATGATGTTCTTCGCCGTCTACCTCGCGCATGGCATCTCGATCCGGACCACGACGGCGCTGCTCGGCACCTTCCTCGGCCTCGCCGCCACCACCGCGCTGGCCGCGTGGGCCACCGGTGCGGCGAGTCTGACCGGCGCCAACTCCGACTCCTCGCTGGTATTGAACTCGGTGCTGCCCGGGGTAAATCTGCGCGACATCCTGCTCTGCGGCATCGTGATCGCCGGGCTCGGCGCCCTCAACGACGTCACCATCACGCAGGCCTCGGCCGTCTGGGAGCTGCGTGCCGCCTCCCCGGACGCCCCGCTTCGCCAGGTGTTCGCCCGGGCGATGCGGATCGGCCGCGACCACATCGCCTCCACCGTCTACACGCTGGCGTTCGCCTACGTCGGCACGGCGCTGCCGGTGCTGATGATCGTGATGCTCTATGACCGCTCCCTCGGCAGCACGCTCACGGCCGGTGAGATCGCCGAGGAGGTGGTGCGGACCCTGGTCTCCTCGATCGGTCTGGTTCTGGCCATCCCGGCGACGACGGCGATCGCGACGCTTCTGGTGCGGTCGTCGCGGGCGCGCGACCGGTTCGCCGTCCTCGCGACCTCCGACGGCGATGGTGCGGTCCGTACGGAGCCCGCCGACGGCGATGGTGGGGTCCGTGAACAACTCGCCGACGGCCGTGGCGCCCACCGGGCCCCGGGTGCTCACCGTGCCGACGGCCCCGGTGCCGCCGAGAACCGTGCCGGGCCGGACGCCGTCGACCGGTAGTTCTGGACGCCAGCACGCCGCCCGCGCGGCGACGTAGGCCTGCGCGCCCGAAGCAGGACGTCCTGTCGGACTGCCTCGGGCGGGACGGACTGCCCCGGCGGGAATCGCATCGTCAAACCGGTTGACCGACGATCGTCAAACCGGTTAGCCTGAGGCCCTCAGAGCGGAACTCAGTGTCGAGGAGCTTGATGTGGCGAAGCCGACGATCGGTGACGTCGCCCGCGTGGCGGGCGTCACCCGGGCGACGGTCTCGCACGCCTACAGCGGCAAGCGACCGATCTCGGCGCCGACGAAGGAGCGCGTGTTCGAGGCGGCCGAGTCCCTCGGCTGGGTACCCAGCCACAGTGCCCGCGCGCTCGCGACCAGGCGCGCGAACGCCGTCGGGATGGTGATCGCCCGCGACCCGGGCGTGATCGCCTCGGACTCCTTCTTCCCGGCGTTCATCGCCGGGCTCGAGTCGGGGCTCGCCGATGCCGAGGTGGCTCTGTTGCTGCAGGTGGCGGCGTCGCGGTCCGCGGAGGAGCGGGCCTACCGGTCGATGGCGCACGGCAAGGCGGACGGCGTGATCGTCGTGGACCTGCGCCGCTCGGACTGGCGGGTCCCGTTCCTGGCCGACCTCGGATCGACGGCGGTGCTCCTGGGCGCCTACGAGCAGGAGAGCCCGTTCTCCTGCGTCCGCAGCGACGACGCGGTCCAGGTCCGCCAACTGATCGACCACCTGCGTGGACTCGGCCACGAACGGATCGCGCTCGTGTCCGGTCCTCTCGACTACGTGCACTCGCACGCCCGGGCCCGCGCCTACGTCGCGGAGGTGGGCTCGGAGGAGTTGCTGCGGGAGGGCGACTTCGGGGCGGCCAGCGGCCGTGACCTCACCGCGGACCTGCTCGACCTGGCGGACCGACCCACCGCGGTGCTCTACGCCAACGACACGATGGCGATCGCCGGCCTTTCCCTGGCACGCAGCCGCGAGTTCAGGGTCCCCGACGACGTGGCCCTCGCGGGCTTCGACGACGATCACCTCTCCGCGCACCTGTCCCCGGCCCTGACCTCCGTCGCGACCGACCCGTTCCGGCGTGGTCGGATCACGGCAGAGGTACTCCTGGCCGACATCGACGGCGCCACCCCACGGTCCGTCGAGCTCGACTGCAACGAACTGCGACTGCGCGCCAGCACAGCCGCGCCAGCACCAACAATCGCTCAAGGAGGAGACCGATGAAGAAGACCACACGTACGCTCGCGGTGATCGGGGCCGTGGCCCTGCTCGCCGCCGGATGCTCCGGAGGTGACGGAGGTGACGGCGGCAACGGCGGCGACGCCGGCGGCACCGGGCCGATCGACATCTGGCTCTCGAACAACGAGGCCGAGCTCGCCTGGGGCAACGCCGTCGTGGAGGCCTGGAACGCCGAGCACCCGGACGAGCAGGTGACCGCTCAGGAGATCCCGGCAGGGGCGTCCTCCGAGGAGGCGATCACCGCGGCGATCACGGCCGGCACCGCGCCATGCCTGGTCTACAACATCGCCAACGCCGCCGTCTCCGGCTGGGTCCGCCAGGGTGGCCTGGTCAACCTGTCCGAGTTCGAGGACGGGGACTCCTACATCACCGACCGCGGTGGCGAGAACGTCACCAGCTACCAGACCGACGGGGCTTTCTACCAGCTCCCGTGGAAGTCCAACCCGGTGATGGTCATGTACAACAAGACCGTCTTCGCGGCCGCCGGGCTCGACCCCGAGAACCCCGGGATGGCTACGTTCGACGAGTTCCTCGACGGCTCCCGGCAGATCGTCTCCTCCGGCGCGGCACAGAGCGCCATCTGGCCCTCACCGACGAGCGAGTTCTACCAGCCCTGGTTCGACTTCTACCCGCTCTACCTCGCCGAGACCGGCGGCACGATGCTCGTCGAGGACGGCGCGGCCACCTTCAACTCCGACGAGGGTCGGACGGTCGCGGAGTTCTGGGCGACCATGTACTCCGAGGGGCTCTCGCCGCAGGAGGCGTCCACGGACGACGCGATGTCCGCGGGCACTACCGCGATGCAGCTCGCCGGGCCGTGGGCGATCGCCTCGTACGCCGAGAGTGTCGACGTCGGGTTCATGCCGGTGCCGTCCTCCAGCGGGGCGGAGGACGTGTTCACGTTCGCCGACTCCAAGAACATCTCGATGTTCACGGCATGCGAGAACCAGGCCACCGCCTGGGAGTTCCTGAAGTTCTCCACGAGCGAGGACAGCGACGGCCAGCTCCTGGAGAACACCGGGCAGATGCCGATCCGCACGGACCTGGCCACCACGTTCGGCGACTACTTCGCGGCCAACCCGATCTACGAGTCTTTCGCCAGCCAGACCGAACGCGTCGCCGACGTGCCGAGCATCGACAACTCGGTCGAGGTATGGCAGGTGTTCCGGGACGAGTACTCCTCGGCGGTGATCTTCGGCAGCGAGTCCGTCGATGACTTCCTCACCAACGCCGAGACCGAGATCAACGGCCTCGTCGGCGGCTGACGTGACCACGACGACCCGGCTGCGCACCCCACGCCGTCCGTGGTGGGGTGCGCAGCCGATCGGCACCCTGTTCGCGCTGCCGTACCTGGTGTTCGTCGTGGTGGTGTTCGTCTACCCGTTGTTCTTCGCGGTCTACATCGCGTTCCACGACTACATCTTCACGGCGCCGGGGGTCTCGGTGCCCACCCCGTTCGTGGGGTTCGACAACTTCGTCGACGTCCTCACCGACTCGGCGGTCCTCGAGGCGTTCCGGAACACCGGCGTGTTCCTGGTCATCTTCGTACCGCTCACCGTGGTGCTCTCCCTGGTGCTCGCCACGGCCCTGAACGCGGGGATCCGGTTCGTCTCGGCCTACCGGGTCGCGTTCTACGTGCCGTACCTGACCGCGAGCGTGTCCCTGGTGGGCGTCTGGATGCTGTTGTTCTCCCAGAACGGGCTCATCAACACGGTCCTCGGGCCGCTCGCGCCCGACCCGTCCTGGCTCGTGAACTCGGGGCTGGCGATGCCCACGATCGCCCTGTACGTCACCTGGAAGCAGCTGGGCTTCTACATCCTGCTCTACCTCGCTGCCCTGCAGAACATCCCCAAGGAGCTGTACGAGTCCGCCGCCACCGACGGCGCCACCATGCGCCAGCGGTTCCTGAACGTGACCGTGCCCGGCGTCCGGACCACCACCACCCTGGTGCTGATCCTGGCGATCATCCTCGGCGCGAACCTGTTCACCGAGCCCTACCTGCTCACCAACGGCGGCGGGCCCGACGGCGCGAGCACCACGCCGGTGCTGCTCATCTACCAGAAGGGCATCCAGCAGCAGAACCCGGACACCGCGTCCGCGATCGGGATGCTCCTCGTGGTCGCCGTCGGGCTGCTGTCCCTGGCCGCCAGCCGCCTGAACCGGGAGACGTGACATGAGGACGAAGCGCAGAACCATCGGTTGGTGGCGCTACCTGCTGCTCACCCTGGCCGCACTGGCGTTCGCGTTCCCGTTCTACTTCATGGTGGTCGGTGCGTTCCAGGTGAGCCCCACGAACTCGCCGGCCTCGCTGGTGCCGACGGCCGGCTGGACCACCCAGAACTTCTCGGCCATCAACAGCCGGCTCGACCTGGTCGGCTCGCTGCTCAACTCGCTGATCTTCACGACCGGTGTGCTGCTCGGCACGGTCGTGTTCGGGCTGCTCGCCGGGTACGCCTTGGCCCGCCTGGACTTCCGGGGCAAGTCGGCCACCTGGGTGCTCATGCTGCTCATCCAGATGGTGCCGTTCCAGCTCCTGATGATCCCGCTGTACGTCCAGGTGACCCGCACCTACGGCCTCGGGGACAGCTACCTCGGGATGATCCTGCCGTTCGCGATCAACACCACGGCCGTGTTCATCTTCACCCAGTTCTTCCGCGCCCTCCCGCAGGAGGTCTTCGAGGCCGCCCGGATCGACGGCGCGAGCGAACTGCGGATCCTGCGGTCGGTCGCAGTCCCGCTCGTGCGGCCGGCCCTGGTCACCGTGCTCCTGGTGACGTTCATCGGCCCGTGGAACGAGTTCCTGTGGCCGTTCCTGATCACCAAGGACGTCACCATGCAGCCGCTGGCCGTCTCGCTGGCGAACTACATCAGCAACGTGGCCCAGTCCACCGCGAACGCGAACGGGGCGATCCTCGCCGGCGCCGCCACCCTGGCGTTCCCGGTGGTCATCCTGTTCTGCATCTTCCAGCGCTACTTCACCGCGTCCGAGATCGGCTCCGCCGTCAAGGGCTGAGAGGAATCCATGTTCACCGAGGCCGCCTTCCCGTTGGGCCCGTTCGTGCCCTACGACGGCAACCCGATCCTGCGCCCGAAGGGCGACAGCTGGGAATCGTCCAACCTGTACAACCCCGCCGCCCTCGTGGACGGTGACGAGGTGCTGCTGCTCTACCGGGCGCACGCCGAGGACATCGTCTCCCATATCGGCCTGGCCCGAAGTTCCGACGGGTACACGTTCGAACGCGAGGACGCGCCGATCTTCTCCCCGGAGGAGGACTACGAGCGGTTCGGTGCCGAGGACCCACGGATCGTCCTGATCGAGGGCACCTACTACCTGACCTACACCGGGTGGGACCGCCGCAGCGCGCAACTGTGCCTGGCCACCTCGACCGACCTGCGCACCTGGCGCAGGCACGGCCCGATCTTCGACGACTTCGACACGTTCGCGACCGTCGACCCGCGCGGGCACAACTGGTCCAAGGCCGGAGTCATCGTCCCGATGAAGATGCAGGGCAGGTGGTGGATGTACTTCGGCGAGGGGGCGATCTACTGGGCCACCAGCGACGACCTGATCCACTGGACGCCCGGCACGCCCGACACCGAACCGATGTACGCCCCCACGCCCGGCTCCTTCGACGCCGACCTCGTCGAGATCGGCACCTCCCCGGTGCTGTCGGCGAACGGGCTGCTCGTGTTCCTCACGAACGGGGCGACCCGCACCGTGCACTCCGACGGCCGGGTGGACGTGGACTACCGCTGCGGCCAGATCGCCATCGACCCGGACGACCCGACCACCGTCATCGCCCGGATGCAGGTGCCGTGGCTGCGCCCGCAGACGTTCGAGGACCGGCACGGCCTGGTCTCCAACGTCACGTTCGTCGAGGGCCTGGTCTCCTTCCACGGCAAGTGGTTCGCCTACTACGGGCAGTCCGACACCACGCTCGCCGTCGCCGTGCACGACCCCGCCCAGCCCTGGGGTGCGCAGCTGCGCACCGCCCTCGAACCCAAGGAGCAGTGATGCTGACCTCCCGCCGTACCTTCCTGGCCACGCTCGCCGCAGCGGGCGCCGCCGGTGCCGTCGGCGCCGACGCCGCGGCCGCCGTCGCCCGGCCTTCCGGCGGACCCACCCGCTTGACCAACCTCGACCACCTGCGGTTCCTGCTCGACGAGGTGCCGCTCACGCCGTCGACGGCGCACACCACCTTCCGTATCGACGCGGAGCCGGTCGCGTTGGCGCCCTGGACGTACGCGGACGCCGACGGCGGATCGTTCCGTCGGGTGGGCGGCGGGACCTTCGATCCGGCCACCGGCTACTACGGCCAGGGTGCGTTCAACGCCGACGACATCGCCCGGGCCGCCGTCGTGTTCCTGCGCGACTGGCAGGCCTCGGGGGACACCCGCAGCCGCACCCACGCCTACGAGAACCTGCGGGCCCTGGCCTACCTGCAGACCGTCGACGGGGCCAACGCCGGCCGGGTGGTCCTCTGGCAGCAGTTCGACGGCACCCTGAACCCGAGCGCGGAACCGGTCGAGCTGCCCGACCCCTCGGACTCCGCGGAGTCCTACTGGCTGGCCCGCACGGTCTGGGCCTTCGGCGAGGGGTACGCCGGGTTCGCGGGTGAGGACCTCGAGTTCGCCGCGTTCCTGCGCGACCGATTGCACCTGGCACTGGACGCCCTCGAGGAGGAGTCGCTGTCCCGGTACGGCGAGTTCGTCACGAGCGACGGCGTGGACCTGCCGGCCTGGCTCATCAACGGTGGCGCCGACGCCACCGCCGAGGCCGTGCTCGGTCTGGTCGCGGCGCACGCGAGCGGGCCCGACGACCGGGTCGGCGCCGCCCTCGAACGCTACGCCGAGGGCATCGCGGCCATGGGCACCGAGAGGGCGCAGTGGCCGTTCGGGGCGGTCCTGCCCTGGACCGGGTCCCTGGGGTTCTGGCACGCCTGGGGTGGCGCCGCGCCCGAGGCCCTCGCGCTCGCCGGCGACGCACTGGGCCGCGACGACCTCCTCGAGGTCGCGCTCGCGGACGCCGGCACGTTCACCCCGCTGGTGCTCTCCAGCGGCGGACCCAACAACGCCTGGGCGCCGCTACCGGCCGAGGCCCAGATCGCCTACGGCGCGCACGGGCGGGTCGCTGCTGCCCTGGCCACGGCCGACGCCGGCGGTGGACCCGGGCTCCGGGAGCTCGCCGGCCTGGCGGCCGGCTGGTTCTTCGGCGCGAACACCGCCGGCACCGTCGTCTACGACCCGGCCACCGGCGTCACGTTCGACGGCGTCGAGACGGACGGGCGGATCAACCGCAATTCCGGTGCGGAATCGACCATCCACGGCCAGTTGACCATGCTCGCCCTGGACGCCCACCCGGACGTGGCCACGCTCGCTCGCTCGATCACGTCCCTGCGTGCGTACTCCGGAGTCACTGCGCTCGACGCCGAGACCGCCAGGTTCAGCTCCGGGTGCACCGTGGTGACGCCGAGCGGTGGGGCCTGGATGGGCGAGGGAAACCTCTCCGGTGGCGCCTACCTGCAGGTACCGGCAGGGGAGTGGGTCGAGTTCGACCTCGACGCCGAGGACGAGACGTTCGTCTACCCGATCGTGTGGCGCCACGAGGCCGCGGCCGGTGCCGCCCGATGGAGCATCGTCGGTGGGCCGGACCTGGGCCTCACCTCCAACGGCGGCACCGGCGCGGCCGGCCTGACCGAGGTGCCCGGCAGCCTCGTCCCGCAGGCGCTCGACGAGCCGGTCCCGGCCGGGGCCGTCACCGTCCGCTGCGAGAGCGACGGCGACCTACGGCTCGACGCGCTGCTGCTGCGCCCGCACGTGGCCGCCGCGCACTACGACACGACCGGCGCCGACGTGGTGCTGTATGTGAACGCCGGCGACCGGGTCACCCTGAGTCCTGCGCTCGCCGGCGGCACGGCCCGCGCGTACACGAGCACGGGCAAGCAGCGCGGCCAGATGCGCGCCGGCCGCAAGGTTCGCGTGGTCGAGGGCGGCTTCACGATCAGCCGCTGAATTTCCTCCGGTGCGCTGACGTCCCGACGGGATGTGTGCCTTGTCTGCGGAGGTTGTGGATCTGAGTCCTCCGTGCCATGGTTCGGCCATCAGGCCACCAATACAGGAGTTGATCTTGCGACGCTGCAAGGCCGTTTCGTCGGTTCCCGGTCGCCCTGGCTGAAAATTGAATGACGATATTCAGCCGGTCAAGGCCCGCGAGAGTTCCCGAGCGTCGAATCCCACTTTCGGCTCGGCGTGGCTGAAGGACGAGATGAGCCGAGGGAGTGGCGTACCTGACGAGGTCTCGAGCAAGAGACTGCGTCGTGGTTTGGTTGTCCTCGCCGCGATCCTCACCATGGTGCTCGCGGTGGTCTGGATCGTCGTGGTTCCCCGCGAGGCCATCTGCCCCGCGGCTGGTGGCCCTGCTTCTTGCACACAGGAGACAAGAACGGCGGCCGGCTTGCGGTGGAGTTTCGTGATCGTCGCCTGCTACGTCGTCGCGACGTCCGTGCTGCTGATTGGACGTCGCTCTCTTCGCGTCCTACTGCCGACGACAGTCGCCGTCTTCCTCCTGGTCTGTTTGTTCGCACTGGGCATGGTGTCTTCGTCGACCGGATTCGCAATTCAGCGGTGGTAGGTCGGCCACGGCGGTTGGGGCGACCCCGCGCGTTGGCGAGATCACAGCGCGAGCGAGCCCACGCCGTCGGGCATCGACCGGGACACCTGAGACAATCGGGAGGTGACCTCCCTGCAGATCGGGCCCATCGAGGTGGGCACCCCGGTGATCCTCGCGCCCATGGCGGGGGTCACGAACGCGCCGTTCCGGACCCTGTGCCGGGACGCCGCGGCCGGTGCGCTGCCGTCGGAGCGGGCGGCCGAGCTCGAGGGGAACCCGGCGCCGGTCGGCCTGTACGTCGCCGAGATGGTGACCTCCCGAGCGCTGGTGGAGCGAACCCCGGAGTCGATGCGGATCATCTCCCACGACGAGGGCGAGGGGGTGCGCAGCGTGCAGTTGTACGGCGTCGATCCGGCCACCGTGCGGGCCGCGACGCGGATGCTCGTCACCGAGGACCGCGCCGACCACATCGACCTGAACTTCGGCTGTCCGGTGCCCAAGGTGACCCGCAAGGGCGGGGGCGCGGTGCTGCCGTGGAAGAGCGAGCTGTTCACGAGGATCGTCACCGCGGCCGTCCAGGCCACCGAGGGCTCCGACGTGCCGGTCACCGTGAAGATGCGGATGGGCATCGACGCCGACCACCTCACCTACCTCGACGCCGGCAAGCGCGCCCAGGACGCGGGTGTGGCCGCCGTCGCGCTGCACGCCCGCACTGCCGCCGACTACTACTCCGGCACCGCCCACTGGGACGCGATCGCCGCGCTCAAGGAAGCCGTGACCGATGTGCCGGTGCTCGGCAACGGGGACATCTGGTCCGCCGAGGACGCGCTCGCCATGGTCGCGCACACCGGGTGTGACGGAGTCGTGGTCGGGCGTGGTTGCCAGGGGCGGCCGTGGCTGTTCGCCGACCTCGTGGCCGCGTTCGCCGGGTCCGACGACCGGATCCAGCCGGGCCTCGGCTACGTGACGAACGTGATCCGTCGGCACGCCGACCTGATGGTGGCGCACTTCGGCGAGGAGCTGAAGGCCTTGCGGGAGCTGCGCAAGCACATGTCCTGGTACCTCAAGGGGTATGTGGTGGGCGGCGAGGCCCGGGCCGCGCTCGGCATGGTGTCCACCCTCGACGAGCTCGACGAACGCCTCGGCGCGCTCGAGCTCGCGCAGCCGTACCCGGGCGAGGGCGCCGAGGGACCGCGCGGGCGGGCCGGCACCCCGAAGGTGCCGCACGTGCCGCAGGGCTGGCTGGACTCGCGCGCCATCGACGCCGGACTGCGCGAGATGCTCGCCGAGGCCGAGCTCAGCGTCTCCGGCGGCTGAGGAGGCGCCGGCCCAGCCCTGAGACCTCAGGCCTCAGAGCTCAGGCCTCAGACGAGAGTGTCATCCTGCGGCTGATCGGCTCCATCGGCCGCACAATCGCTCATCCGGCGGGTGCGACCGGCCCAGGGGTTCGGCCGAGCGAGTCCTTGTGCGGCGGATCCGGGCCGTCGACCGCAAGATCGCACCTTCGCCGGCGCCGAGCGGGCCCGGGTGAGCGGGTCTGGGTGAGCGGGTCTGGGTGAGCGGGGCAGCCGAGGCGTGCGTCAGGACCGGCGCGGGCACGCGCCCGTGGAGTCCCGAACGATCAGTTCCGGACTGAACAGCAGCTCGGTGCGGGGCGGGTTGGTGCCGGCGATCTCGGCGAGCATGGTGTTCACCACGGCCATCGACATCGCATCGACACTCTGACGGATCGTGGTCAGCGGCGGGTCCGTGAACGCCATCAGCGACGAGTCGTCGTAGCCGACCACGGAGACGTCCTCCGGCACGGACAGCCCACGCGAGCGGACCGCCCGGATCGCGCCCAGCGCCATCAGGTCGGACCCGCAGACGATCGCGGTGTGACCGCTGTCGAGCAGTTCGGAGGCTGCCGCCTGGCCGCCCTCCACGGTGAACAGGCTGGTCGCGATGTGCGGCGCGGCGTCGGCGATGCCGAGCCGCTCGGAGAGCGCGCGGCTGAACCCCTCCACCTTGCGAGCCGCCGGCAGGAACCGTTGCGGCCCGACCGCCAGGCCGATCTTGGAGTGCCCCTGGGAGATCAGGTGCCGGACCGCCAGGTCCATGCTGCCGACGTCGTCGGAGGAGATCGCCGGGGCGTCGAGCTCGGCCACGTAGCCATTCACGAGTACCAGCGGGGTGCCCAGGCTGCGCAGCCGGTGATAGCGGTCCATTCCGGCCTGGGTGTCCGCGTGCAGGCCGGAGACGAAGATGATCCCGTCCACCCCGTGGTCGAGCAGCATCTGCACGTACTCGTCCTCGGTGGTGCCCCCGGGCGACTGGGTGCACAGCAACGGGGTGTACCCGGCGTGGGCCAGCGCGGACTCGATCTTCTGCGCGAAGTTCGGGAACACCGGGTTGGTCAGTTCCGGCACCACCAGGCCGATCAGGCCCGCGGATCGGCGGCGCAACTTCTCCGGCCGCTCGTACCCGAGCACGTCCAGCGCGGCGAGCACGGCCTGACGGGTCTCCGCGGAGACGCCGGCCTTGCCGTTCAACACCCGGGAGACGGTGGCGGTGCTGACGCCGGCCTGGTCGGCCAGATCGGTGAGCGTGGTGCGCGTGGGCACGGGACCTCCCTGTCCTCGTCTGCGGTCCTCCGGAACGGTACTGGGTCCGGGGGGAGCGCCGTGACAACGGTTCTGTAACAAGACCCTGAAAGTTACAGCAAGGACTTGCAAGATCCAAGCCGCAACGGTTACGGTCTCGTCATCCGGGCGACGCTGCGGCCAAAGCCGCCCCGCGATCGCCACACGTGTGGACACATTTCAGGAGAGATCGGATGCGACGGAGCATTGTCATCACCGCAGCGGTGGGCCTCACCATGGCCCTGGCTGCCTGCGGTGGCGGATCGGGCAGCGGTGACGAAGAGACCACCGGCGCCGAGGAGACCACCGAGGCGGGTGAGTCGGCGGGCACCCTCACCATCTGGGCGGACGAGTTCCGCGCCGCCGCCCTGACCGACATCGTCGCCCAGTTCGAGGAGGACAAGGGCGTCACGGTGGAGATCGTCGAGAAGAACTTCGACGACATCCGCCCCGAGTTCATCACGCAGGCACCCACCGGCGAGGGCCCGGACATCATCGTCGGCGCCCACGACTGGGCCGGCGAGCTCGTCACGGATGGCCTGGTCTCCCCGGTGGAGCTCGGCGACGTCGCCGCGGACTTCGCCGAGGTGGCCGTGTCTGCCTTCACCTACGAGGGCTCGGTCTACGGGGTGCCCTACGGCATCGAGAACGTCGCGCTGGTGCGTAACAACGCCCTCGCCTCGGACACCCCGGCCACCTTCGACGAACTGATCGCCCAGGGCGAGGCCACCGGCGCCGAGTACCCGGTGCTGATCCAGATGGGCGAGGAGGGCGACGCCTTCCACATGTACCCGCTGCAGACCTCCTTCGGCGCCCCGGTGTTCGCCACCGACGAGTCCGGTTCCTACATCCCCGAGCTCGCGCTCGGCGGTGCCGAGGGAACCGCGTTCGCGGAGTACCTCGCCTCGATCGGCCAGGCGGGCTCCGGCGTCCTGGACACCGCGATCACCGGCGACATCGCCCGCGAGGCGTTCGCCAACGGCGAGTCCCCGTACATCATCACCGGCCCGTGGAACATCGCGCCGTTCACCGACGCCGGCGTCGACCTCACCGTGCTGCCGATCCCGAGTGCCGGTGGCCAGCCCGCCGCACCGTTCGTGGGCGTGCAGGGCTTCTACGTGAGCGCGCACTCCGAGAACGGCATCCTCGCGAACGAGTTCCTCGTCAACTACGCCGCCACCGAGGACGTCCAGGTCGCGATGTACGAGACCGGTGGACGGATCCCGGCGCTGACCGCCGCGGCGGAGGCCGTGGGCGACGACCCGGTCGCGGCCGGCTTCACCGCCGCCGGCGAGATCGGCGTGCCGATGCCGTCGCTGCCGCAGATGAACTCCGTGTGGGCGTTCTGGGGCGTCACCGAGGCGAACCTGGTCTCCGGCGTCGCCACCGACCCGGCCGCGGACTGGGCCACGATGGTGGAGAACATCCAGGGCGCGATCGACGCGGCCTGATCCCACCATGGGTGGGCCGGCCGTGACGGGCGGCCGGCCCACCCCCCAACCCGCGATCCGCACCGCCGCCCGGATGTCCCGGGGCGCCGGTGCGCTGCTGGTCCTACAGTTCAGACCCAGGCGCGCGAGGTCGCGCGCCACGGCCCGGGAGGCACCCCTTGGCACGCATGAAGGGCCGCGACGCGGCGGACACGACCGACGCCCCGCCGCCGAGCCCGGACGAGGTGGCGGCCGCCGAGCGTGCGGCAGCCGGGCGCGGCACCACCTCCCACGCCCGCGAGATGGGCCCATACTTCGTGGTCAAGCTCGTCCTGCTGGCGCTGATCGACGCGTTCGGCCTGTTCGTGATCTTCTCGTCCTGGCAGGTCGAGCACTGGGGCATCCTCGCCTCGATGGTCGCCATCCTGGTCGTGGTGAACTGGGTCTACTTCTCGAGGCGGATGATCGCCGCGAAGTACCTCTTCCCCGGCCTGGTCTTCCTGCTCGTCTACCAGCTGTTCACGATGGGCTACACCGCCTACATCAGCTTCACGAACTACGGCACCGGCCACAACGCCACCCGCGAGGACGCGGTCGCGGCGAACCTCGCGCAGAACGAGAGCCGGGTGCCGGACTCGCCGAGCTATCCGCTCACCGTCGTCACCACGCCCGACGGCGAACTCGGCTTCGCGATCGTCGACGACGGTGAGGTGCTGGCCGGCACCGCGGAGCAGCCGTTCGAGGAGTCGCCGGATGCCACGGTGGCCGATGGCGACGTCACCGAGGTCCCCGGGTACGACGTCCTGAGCTTCGCCCAGATCCTCGAACAGCAGAACGAGATCACGAACCTGCGGGTCGGCTTCGCCGACGCCGACGAGGGCAGCATCCGCACCCAGGACGGCTCCACCGGATACCTGTACCGGTCCGTCCTCACCTATGACGAGGCCACCGGGGCGATCACGAACACGGACACCGGCGTCGTCTACACCGACAACGGCGAGGGATCGTTCCAGGCCGAGGACGGCTCGACACTCCTGGTCGGCTGGCGCGTGGCGGTCGGGTTCGACAACTACACGGCGATGTTCACCGACTCCCGGCTGAGCGGTCCGTTCCTGTCCGTGCTCGCGTGGACGTTCGCGTTCGCGATCCTGTCCGTCGGCACCACGTTCTTCCTCGGTCTGTTCCTCGCGATCGTGTTCAACCACCCGGCGGTGCGGGGCCGACGGGTGATCCGGTCGCTGCTGATCCTGCCGTACGCGTTCCCCGGCTTCCTCTCCGGGCTGGTCTGGGCCGGGCTGCTCAACCGCCGGTTCGGGTTCATCAACGAGGTACTGCTCGGCGGGGCCGAGATTCCCTGGCTGACCGACCCGTGGCTGGCCAAATTGTCCGTGATCGGGGTGAACCTGTGGCTCGGCTTCCCGTACATGTTCCTCATCGCCACGGGCGCCCTGCAGGCCATCTCGACGGACATGTACGAGGCGGCGCGGATCGACGGTGCCGGGGCCGGCAGGGTGTTCCGCTCGATCACCCTGCCGTTGCTGATGATCTCCCTGGCTCCCCTGCTGATCGCCTCGTTCGCGTTCAACTTCAACAATTTCAACCTGATCTTCTTCCTGACCGAGGGCGGCCCGAACTTCCCCGGCTCGCCGATCGCGGTCGGCGCCACGGACATCCTGATCTCGATGGTCTACTCGGTGGCCTTCGAATCGGGCACGCAGCAGTTCGGCCTGGCCTCTGCGATGGCGATCATGATCTTCATCATGGTCGGCGTGATCTCGTGGCTCGGCTTCAGACAGACCCACAAGCTCGAGGAGGTGATCTGACATGGCTGCCGAGACCTTCGTGCAGGTCCGGGGTCGCCGCTGGTGGCGTGAGATCAGTTGGCGCTACCTCGTGGCCGCGGTCGCGATCGTCTACGCCGCGTTCCCGATCGTCTACGTGCTGTCCGCGTCGCTGTCCGCGCGGGGCACGCTGACCGGGTCGAACGAGCTCTTCGCGGACGTCACCACCGTCCAGTACGACGCCCTGTTCCAGACGCTCTTCCCGCAGTGGATGGTCAACTCGCTCGTGATCGGCGGGGTGACCGCCGTGGCCACCGTGCTGATGGCGTCCGCCGCGGCCTACGCGTTCTCCCGGTTCCGGTTCGCCGGCCGCCGCGGTGGTCTCACGTTCCTGCTCCTGGTCCAGATGTTCCCGCAGATGCTCGCGTTCATCGCGATCTTCCTGCTGCTGCTGAGCCTGCGGGACGTGATCCCGATCCTCGGCCTCAACTCCCGGCTCGCACTGATCTGTGTCTATCTCGGCGGGGCGCTCGGCGCGAACACGTTCCTGATGTACGGGTTCTTCAACTCGGTCCCGAAGGAACTGGACGAGGCCGCCAAGATCGACGGCGCCGGGCACGCCCGGATCTTCTTCACGATCATCCTGCGGCTGGTCGCACCGGTGCTCGCGGTGGTGGCCCTGCTCTCCTTCGTCGGCACGTTCTCGGACTACATCATCGCCGGCATCGTGCTCCAGGATCAGGACAAGCTGACCATCGCGGTGGGCCTTTACCAGTTCATCGCAGGCCAGTTCGACGCCCGCTGGGGCATCTTCGCCGCCGGGGCCACGATCAGCGCGCTGCCGATCGTGATCCTGTTCCTGTTCCTGCAGCGCTACATCGTCGGCGGCCTGACGGCCGGGTCGGTCAAGGGCTGACGCCGCCGTTCGGACACGATGCCCGACGGCGGCCGGTCGCCTCAGCTTTCGAGCACGCCCCACACGGCGGTGTCGGCGGGCACAGCCTGGTGCCCCAGTTCGCCGCGCAGCTCGCCGCTGGCGAGGATCACGTCGAACCCGTCGGGCAGCGGGATCGGCCCGTCGCTGAGGTTGACCGCCACGATGACCTGCCGGTTCGTGAACACCAGCAGCCCGTGGTCGGGGCCCCAGGGGCCCTCCACCCAGGCCAGGGACCCGGTGCCGAGGTCGAAGTCGCGGCGCAGCCGCAGCGCCTTGCGGAAAAGTTCGTAGCTCGAGCCGGCCACGCCCTTCTGGGCGTCGAGCGCGAAGCCCGCCCACGCCGTCGGCTGCGGGAGCCAGGAGGCGCCCGTGGGGGAGAACCCGAACGCCGGGGCGTCGGCCTCCCACGGCAGCGGCACCCGGCACCCGTCCCGGCCCTTCTCGGTGTGTCCGGACCGCCAGTAGGCCGGGTCCTCGCGGACGTCGTCGGGCAGGGCCGTGTGCTCGGGCAGCCCGAGCTCCTCGCCCTGGTAGATGTAGGCCGAGCCGGGCAGTGCGAGCATCAGCAGCGCGGCCGCGCGAGCCCGGCGTGCACCCAGTTCTGCGTCGGGCTGGGGGTCGTCGGCGCCGATCCCGTTCGGGCCCTTCCCGGTCTCCGGCAGGCCGAGCCGGGACGTGGCACGGACCACGTCATGGTTGGACAGCACCCAGGTGGTCGGTGCCCCGACCGAGTCGCAGGCGGCCAGCCCCTCGGTGATCGAGTCCTTCAGGGCGTGCGCGTCCCACTCGGTGCACAGGAAGTCGAAGTTGAACGCCTGATGCATCTCGTCGGGCCGGATGTAGCGGGCCATCGCCTCGTCGGTGTCGGCCCAGGCCTCGGCCACCAGGGCACGGTCACCGTCGTAGCCGGCGAGCACCTGGTGCCAGTCGCGATAGATCTCGTGCACCCGGGGCTGGTCCCACATCGGCGCGGGGCCCACACCCTCCTCACCGGCGTCGTCACCGGCGATCATCTCGGCGTGCCCGGCCCAGTCCTCGAACCCCTGGTCCTTGATGAGGCCGTGGGCGACGTCCACCCGGAAGCCGTCCACGCCCCGGTCCAGCCAGAACCGCAGGATCGCCTCGAACTCCGCGCGGACCTCCGTGTTCTCCCAGTTCAGGTCCGGCTGGTGCACGTCGAACAGGTGCAGGTACCACTGGCCGGGAGTGCCGTCCGGCTCGGTGACCCGGGTCCAGGCCGGCCCGCCGAAGACGCTGCGCCAGTTGTTCGGCGCCTCGGACCCGCCCGACCCGCGACCGTCCCGGAAGATGTACCGGTCCCGCTCCGGGGAACCGGCCGGGGCGGGCAGGGCCGCACGGAACCAGGTGTGCTCATCGGAGGTGTGGTTCGGGACCAGGTCCACGAGCACCCGTAGTCCGAGGGTGTGGGCCCGCTCGAGCAGGGCGTCGGCATCCTCGAGGGTCCCGAACCGCGGGTCCACCTGCCGGTAGTCAGCCACGTCGTAGCCCGCGTCGTGTTGGGGCGAGGTGTAGAAGGGGGAGAGCCAGAGGGCGTCCACGCCGAGCCGGCTCAGGTGGCCCAGGCGGGCGGTGATGCCCGGGAGGTCGCCGATCCCGTCGCCGTCGGAGTCCGAGAAGGACCGCGGGTACACCTGGTAGATCACCGCGCTGCGCCACCACTGACCGCCGGGGTCGTCCGCCCGGTGGATGAGGGTGGTACGAACGTCGGGGGAGTCCTCGGTCAGCATTCGGCCATTCTCATCCCGCCCGGGCCCGGAGGGAAATCGGCGGAACATCCACGGGCCAGACGGCCCGATCGCGCATCGCCAGTAGTCTGAGGCCGTGCCGGCCCAACCCCAACGCCTCATCGGAGGCTACGACGCCGCGGACACCGACCGTTGGCTCGCCGAGCCGGGCAAGTCCGCCGCCCGCAGCCCCTTCGAGCGGGACCGCGCCCGGGTGGTGCACTCCTCCGCGCTGCGCCGGCTCGGTGCGAAGACGCAGGTGCTCGGCCCCGGCACGGACGACTTCGCCCGGACCCGGCTGACGCACTCCCTCGAGGTTGCGCAGGTGGGCCGAGAACTGGGCAAGTCCCTCGGCTGCGACCCGGACGTGGTCGACACCGCCTGCCTCGCGCACGACCTCGGGCACCCGCCGTTCGGGCACAACGGCGAGGTCGCACTCGCCCAGGTCGCCGCGGGCATCGGTGGGTTCGAGGGCAATGCGCAGACCCTGCGCCTGCTCACCCGGCTCGAGCCGAAGGTGTTCACGCCCGACGGCGTGGGCGTGGGTCTGAACCTGACCCGCGCCAGCCTGGACGCGGCCACGAAGTACCCCTGGTCGGCGGCGGACGCCCCGTTGCGGGCGGACGGGACGCCGTCGGGCAAGTTCGGCGTCTACGCCGGCGACGCCCCCGTCTTCGCCTGGCTGCGCGAGGGCGCCCCGGCGGGCGTGCGGTGCATCGAGTCGCAGGTGATGGACCTCGCCGACGACATCTCCTACTCGGTGCACGACGTCGAGGACGCGGTGTTCTCGGGCCGGGTTGACCTGCGCCGGTTGGGCGAGGAGTCCTCGCGCGAGCGGATCATCGCCCAGATCCGCGACTGGTACGCCCCGCCCCTGTCCGACGAGGTCCTGCTCGCCGCGATGGACGAGCTCGGCTCGCTCGACTACTGGGTGCACCGCTACGACGGCACCCGCCGCGGACTGGCCGCCCTGAAGGACATGACCAGCCAGCTCATCGGCCGGTTCTGCGACTCCGCCGCCCGGGCCACTCGCGCCACCTACGGCGACGGCCCGCTGATCCGCTACGACGGCAACCTGATCGTGCCCGATCACGTCCTCGCCGAGATCACCGTGCTCAAGGGGGTCGCGGCCGCGTTCGTGATGGCCCCGCGCGAGGACGACCCGGTGTTCCGGCGGCAGCGCCTCATCCTCACCGACCTGGTCGCGGTCCTGTACGACCGGGCCGAACTGGCGCTCGCCGAGATCTTCGCGGAGGACTGGTCCGAGGCAGGAGACGACGACCTCCGGCTGCGGGTGGTCATCGACCAGGTCGCCTCGCTCACGGACCTGTCCGCGCTCCAGTGGCACGCCCAACTGTGCGGGCCGGACGCGGGCACCGACCTCTGAGTCGCCGCGCGGGTCCCCGCCGGTTCCGGCTTAGACTCGGCCCATGGCAGGCCTGATCCGACGCGAGGACATCGCCGCCGTCCGCGAACGGGCCCGGATCGAGGAGATCGTCGGCCAGCACGTGACCCTGCGCAGCGCCGGGGTCGGGTCGATGAAGGGCCTGTGCCCGTTCCACGACGAGCGCACCCCCTCCTTCCACGTGCGCCCCCAGCTGGGCCTGTGGCACTGCTTCGGCTGCGACGAGGGCGGCGACGTCATCTCGTTCGTGCAGAAGATCGACCACCTGACCTTCACCGAGGCGGTCGAGCACCTGGCCGGCCGGGTCGGTCTGCAACTGCGGTACGAGGACGACGGCGGAGCTAACCGTCCGCGCGAACAGCCCGGTCGGCGACAACGGCTGATCGAGGCACACCGCCTCGCGGCGGAGTTCTTCGTGGACCAGTTGGCCACGCCGGAGGCGGACACGGCGCGGGCGTTCCTGGCCGAGCGCGGCTTCGACCGGACCGCGGCGGCCACGTTCGGCGTGGGGTACGCCCCGAAGGGTTGGGACAACCTGACCCGGCACCTGCGTGGCAAGCACTTCACCGAGGCGGAGCTGACGGCGTCGGGCCTGTTGTCCCAGGGCAACCGGGGCTCCTACGACCGGTTCCGAGGGCGCCTGATGTGGCCGATCCGTGACCTGTCCGGGGACGTCGTCGGGTTCGGCGCGCGCAAGCTGTACGAGGACGACCCCGGGCCCAAGTACTTGAACACCCCCGAGACCTCGATCTACAAGAAGTCCCAAGTGCTGTACGGGATCGACCTGGCCAAGCGCGAGATCGCCAAGTCGAAGCAGGTCGTGGTGGTCGAGGGCTACACCGACGTGATGGCGATGCATCTGGCCGGCGTCCCGACCGCCGTCGCGACCTGCGGGACCGCGTTCGGCACCGACCACATTCGGGTCGTGCGGCGACTGCTCGGTGACACCGCCGACGCCGCGGCCGGGGTGATGCTCGCGACCGGCGGGGCCCGCGGCGGCGAGGTGATCTTCACGTTCGACGGCGACGCGGCCGGGCAGAAGGCCGCGTTGCGGGCGTTCTCGGAGGACCAGCGGTTCGCGTCCCAGACGTTCGTGGCGGTGGAGCCGAGCGGCATGGACCCGTGCGACCTGCGGCAGCAGCGCGGTGATGCGGCGGTCCGGGAGCTGGTCGGCGGGCGTGAGCCGCTCTTCGAGTTCGCGATCCGGTCCGTGCTGCGGCAGGTGGACCTGAACACCGCCGAGGGCCGGGTCGCCGGCCTGCGCGCCGGCGTGCCGGTCGTGGCCCGGATCCGGGACCACGCCCTGCGCGGGGAGTACGCGCGCGAGCTCGCCGGGTGGCTCGGGATGGACGAGGCCTCGGTACGGCGCGACGTGACCCGGGCGGCGCGCAACCCGGCACCGGCCCCGGCGACGGCGGGACGGCCCGGGGTGGACGGCGCCACCAACGGTCGTGGCCAAAGTGGGGCGCCCGGTGGGCGCGAGGGCGGTGGTGGGTCGCAGGAAGGTCGCGGTGCCTACGGCGGTGGCCGGGACGGTCACGGTGGTCCCCAGAACGGGCGGCCGGACGGGCCGGACTCCCGTGGTGGGTTCGCGGGGCCGGGCTCCGAGTACGGCGCGAGCCACCGCGACGACCCGGTGGCACGGCTGGAGCGACAGGTCCTCGAAGTGGTGCTGCAACTGCCGCAGTTCGCGTTGGCGACCTCCTTCGACGAGCTCGGCGCGGACACGTTCGTGGTGCCCGCTCACCGTGCCGTGCATGACGCGATCCGGGCGGCCGGGGGAGTGCGCGCCTTCGGCGAGCTCGCCGCGGACGCCTCGGCCCGCGGCGCAGGCGGGGAGGCCAACGCGCGGGCCGCCGCGACGTGGAACGAGCAGGTGCGCGAGGCCGCGATCGGTCCGGTCGCAGTGCTCGTCACCGAGCTGGCGGTCGCGCCGCTGCCCGAGGACCGTCCCGAGGCGCTCGGCGGCTACGCGAAGGGAGTGCTCGTGGCGTTGCTGCGCCTGGGCGTCACCCGGGAGATCGCCGACGCCAAGGGCCGACTGCAACGGATGGACCCGACCGACGAGACATACGCCGCGACCTTCGGCCGTCTGCTCGAACTGGAGGAACGCCGTCGCTCCCTGCTCAGCGACGCCTGAGCCGGACGGGTAGGACTACCCGGTCGCTGCGATGCACCGTCCAGCCGTGGGGCATAGGGTTCTGAACCATGAGTGAGAATCCGCCGCAAGGACAGGGCGGCACATCCGACCCCTCGGGGGAGGGTGGGCAGCCATCGGAGCCGCTCGGAGGAACGCCGCCCGGGGCCGGCCAGTCGTCGCTCCCGCCGGAGGCGTTCGAGGAGACGACGTTGTACAACCCGAGTCCGTACGGCGCCGGCTCACAGCCGGGCCCCGGGCAGCAGATGCCGCCGGGCCAGCCTGGATACGGGCAACCGACACCCCCGCCGGACCAGCCCGGTGCCGGGACGCAACAACCGATGGGAGCACAGGCCATGGGCCAACCTGACTACGGGCAGCAGCCCGGTTACGGGCAACAGCCCGGCGGACAGCAGCCGGGGTACGGGCAGCAGCAGCCCGGCTACGAGCAGGGCGCACAGCAGCCCGGGTACGGACAGCAGCCCGGCGGACAGCAGCCGGGCTACGGGCAGCAACAGCCCGGCTACGGTCAGCCCGACGCGGGCGCCGGTGGCTACGGCCAGTCCAGCGGTGGCTACGGCCAGTCCAGCGGTGGCTACGGCCAGTCCAGCGGCGGTTACGGGCAGCAGCCCGGCTACGGCCAGCAGCCCGGTGGCTACGGTCAGCCGGGAGGCTACGGGCAGCCCGGCGGTGGCTACGGTGGCGGACAGCCGCCGCAGGGCCCCAAGCCCTGGTACGCCCAGTGGTACACCTGGGTGGCCGCCGTCGTCATCATCGCCCTCATCGGCGTCGCGGTGTTCTTCGCGACCCGGGGCGACGGCGGGGAGGACCCGACCGCCGACCCCACGACGACCAGCGCGCCGCCGACGGACGAGCCGACCACGCAGGAGCCGACGGACGAGCCCACCACCGAGGAGCCGACCGATGAGCCGACGGACATGCCGACGGCCTCCGGCGACATCATCCCGTTCGGGGAACCCGGCATCATCGGGGACTGGGAGATCACGCTGAGCGACTTCGTCCCGGACGCGAACTCCGCGGTCACCGGGGAGGGGTCCGCGCCCCCGCCGGACGGCTTCAGGTACCTGATGGTGCGCGTGAACGCGACCAACACCGGTTCCGCGGAAGCCACCCTCTGGGAGAGCATCAACGTCGGCTACCTGTCCAACGACGGTGAGGTGTACGGGAGTACCAGCGAGATCGTGCCGGACGACGTGTTCAGCCTCGATCCGGTTCCGGCCGGTGGCAACGCGTCCGGTAACTGGGGCTTCGAGGTCCCGGTCGCCGACGACGGCCAGGGTGGCTGGGGCATCATCATCGACGACGGCACCACGATCTACTTCGACGCGGCGCCCTGATCGGCATGCCGCAGACGAGGTAACTCCTCGAGTCGAACCACGCGGGGCGTGACTCCCACCCGGGGGTCGCGCCCTGCGGCATGCCCGGGCTGCTCGGTGGTGACCCGCCTCGCCCTGCGTGTGGCGAGCATCACGATCGGGCCCGGCGTCGGCGTACCCGGACCCGCCGAGACCGCACGTTCGCCCTCGAGACCGACCCTCCTAGGAGCAGGTCTCGGAGGCGAAGGCGCGGTCTCGGCGGTCGGGCCGTGGTGCGGGCCCGAACTGAGAAGGCCCGGAATCACGTGGATTCCGGGCCTTGCGCTGGCTCCCTCGACTGGACTCGAACCAGTAACCGTCCGATTAACAGTCGGATGCTCTGCCAATTGAGCTACGAGGGATCGCGCTGAGAATACTAACAGTCCCGCGGGGGTGCTCCGGCCCGCCGTGGCACCTCGTCCGGCTCAGGCATGGAGCCCGACGGCGGTCCGGATGCGCTTCTCGAGGTCGGCGATCTGGGCCTCGAGAGCCGGGCCGCGGCGCACCTTCCCGGAGGACGTCACCTGGGAGAACAGCTCCCCGTCCGGCCCCCGCCGGATGGCCGCGCGCAACTGGCCGCCGCCGGCCGCCTTCTCGGTGATCACCTGCACCAGGGAGTGCTCCACCTGTTCCCGGATCAGCAGCGGGAACCGGGCCGGGACGTCCTCGGTCAGGTCCAGCCGGGTCGGGGCGGCGCCGTCCACCCAGGTCAGGGTCATCGCGTTCGCCTCACCGTCCCAGTCGCCATGGTCCACGTCCGACCAGGGCCGGTGCAGCACCAGCTCGTCCTCGGTGACCACGAGCAGACCGGCACCGGCGAGCACGGCCCAGCCTCCGCCGTCGAGCGCCTGGACGAGGAGGGGACGGACCCCGGCGGGCATCTTCCCGGCGGCCGCTGTGGGCAGGGATTCGCGTGATCGAGCCATGCCCTGACGCTAACCCAACGCGGGTGCGGATACGCTAGTGCGCCGTCGGCCCCAGTAGCTCAGCCGGTCAGAGCAGCGGACTCATAATCCGTCGGTCGTGGGTTCAAGCCCCACCTGGGGCACCTGTCGTCTCCGCTCGAAGCAACGTTTCGGCGTGCCGCCGCCATCGCGTGAGGGTGGTCAGGTCACGGGTGTGGCCGAATCCGTCACCGGTGCCCTCCGTAGAACGCTCCGAAGGTGCTCGAACCCATGTCCCAAGAATTCTGCGTGCCCGGAGGGGCGAGCCTGTCTGCCCGGAACAGTTCCTCACCGCGCTGGAGCCGACGCGGGCAGCGGGCCAGCGTGGGCGTCATGGAGCGTGTGAGGACTGGGGTGCGGCCCGACCGGGTTCCGCGCGGCGCCGGTGGTGCCGCCAGGCTCTCCGAGTTCCCGGACGCGGTCGCGCTGATGCAGAGGGCGTTGGGGAACCGGGGGACGGAGGCCCTGCTCGCGCGCGCCGGCCTGTCGGCCGGGGCGCGCGCTACCGCGCCTGCGGTGCAGCGCCTGACCGCCGTCGCCGCGAGAAGTGAGGACGCTGAGCCGGATCCGCAGGTGCAGCGCGGCAAGACCACTCCGCAGACGCGACGTGCCGCCTTGATCAAACGGGGTCTGCTGACCACGACGAGCTTCGGCAAGGGGAGTTTCCCGGTGAAGACTGGGCCGAAGAACGTCCATAAGTACAGCAGACACAAGCACGACGGACGCAAGTACTACTTCGCACACGCGAAGAATCGGACCGGGAAGGTCTCAGGGCCTCTCGTCCTCGTCCGCGGTGGGCGGAGCGCGACGATGAAGGTTCCGAACAAGCGCAAGAGCGACGCGTCCGGCCACCTGATCGCGCACTCGCTCGGGGGCCCGCCGAGGTTGCTGGCGAACTACGTCGCGATGAACAGGAAGATCAACTCCGCCGGTGGCGACTGGGGCCGGCTCGAACAGGTCATCAGGGACCGCCTACGGGTCAAGGGCACCAAGTGCTGGATGTCGGTGCGCCCGGTGTACGGCGCCAACGTCAACAGGCCCACCTCCATCGTCGTCAAGCTCCGGTTCAACCGCAGCCCGCACGTGATGGTGGCAACCATCCTCACGCCCTGACCGGATCGCGGTCGCCGAGGCGCGCGGGTGCACCGGCGGCGACTCGGTTGCTCGGCTCGAGTACACCGAACCAGGCCTCTCAACGCGGGCGAACCCTCAGCTCCCCATGGACGGAGCCTCGCCACGGAGGGTGAGTCTCGCCCGATCGAGTGAGAACGCGCTCGTGCCGATCATCTGACGCTCGGGAAGGCGATCATCGACCTCTGGCCCCTCGAACGGCGTCAAGTCGATTGCCGGTCCGCTCTGTGTCGTGGCTGCGCAACTCCCGCGAGCGTTCAACCTGACCTCGCGAAGGGTAGTGAGGTGAGGAGGATCGAGCGAGCATCGCGATCGCGAGGGTGCCGTCACTCAGGTCGATCGCTGCGCCCGTGCGGGCCATGGTCAGGTTGCCTGATTCCAGCTCTTCGACCAATCGATGGCCCGCTTGGGACTCGAAGACGCCGTCCGGGCTGAGGCGGGCTTGACCTCCGGACGGGCGCACCTCCTCGGCTCGAAGAACTCCTCCAGGAGGCGACTCGCCGGAACGGACCCGCCCACGATCACTGACCTCGAGGGTGGCTTCGCGGGGCGCGGTTCTGCGGCGCACGGCCGTGTCGCGCCGTGCGATGACACCTTCGCGTGGGCGGAGCGGCGACGAGCGGGTCCAGTCGCTCTCTGCTTCCGGCAGAGCGGTCGGTGTCCCCGCCCCGGTGAAACCCAGTGGTGCTCGTCCTTACCTGCGACTCGGCCGGCTCCGGCCACGCATCCGTAGGGACCGGGCGACCGGCCCGGTTGTGACAACTCCCCGGGCCCGACGGGTCGGGCACGGGGAGCGGGACGCGGTGCGGGCACCGGACCAGGCGGGGCGCAGCAGGTCCGGGACCGGCGCCGTAGCCGGCCCGGCGGTCAGCGGATGCCGGCCTGCTGGTCGTACCAGGTGCGGGAACTGTTCACGACCGCCAGTGCGGACGCGATGATCACCCAGACCACGCCGAGGCCGAGCTGGGCGTCGCTCGAACCGGTCGCGACCGAGACGATGCTCAGCAGCGTGTAGAGCCCGCCCATCACGGCCAGGCCGATGGCGGCGCCCTTCTTCCCGCGCCACATCAGCGCGGCGAGCACGATCACCCCGGCGGACCAGAGCAGGAGCACGATCCCCAGGCCCACGACGAGGCCGCCGGCGCCGGGCAGCATCTCGGCCACCTCGGGGTTGTTCGCGATGGTCCCGCCGAGGATGGCGATCAGGAGGCCGAACAGCACCCCGAGGCCCCCACCGATCCAGCTCAGGATCGCCGACGCCTTGACCGTCCCGGGCCGCTCCGGCGGCAGTCCGCCGTAGGGTGCACCGCCGTAGGGGTTGCCGAACTGGCCACCGGGCGCGCCGTACTGGCCCGCGCCGACCTGGTTCGCGCCGTACTGGCCCGCCGGTGTCGACGGGAACTGTCCGGGGGCCGGCGGCACGGGGGGTGCGCCGCTCGGCTGGCCGTAGCCGCCACTCGACTGGCCGTAGCCACCGGGCTGTTGACCGTACCCGCCCTGCTGCTGGCCGTAGCCCCCCTGGCCGGGCTGCGGTTCGGGCGGTCCGTACGGGCCTGCGGGTGGGTTGGTCACGTTCGTTCCCCTTGTGGTCGGTGGTGTGCTGGTCCGGCCATTGTGTCGCATCGGCCCCGGCGGCGGCGGGAACTGGCCGACCGGTCGCCCCCGTGCCACCGTGGACCCATGTTCCGGCTGCTCGGCGTTCTCGGTGGGCTGTCCGGCGCGATGGACCTGGGCTCGGGTGCCCCGCTCGACGCGTCGCTGATCCGGTGCGTCCTCGCGGGACGACTCGCCCGCGTCCTCGGCTGCGGGGATGAGGAGGTCAGGACCGTGCTCTACACGGCGCTCCTGGAGCATCTCGGCTGCACGGCCGCGGCACCGGAGTCGGTGCGGGCGTTCGGCGACGACATCTCCCTGGTCCGGTTCAACTACCTGGCCGACATGTCGCGGCCCCTGGACGTGGTGCGCACCCTGGTCCCCGGGGTCAGCGCCGCGGCCGGACGCAGCCGGATCGGCACGCTGCTGACGGTGATCCGAACGGCAACGGACGTGATGGCGCCGACCGCCACCTGCGAGGTCGCCCGGGACGCGGCCCGGCGCCTCGGGCTCCCGGGGGACGTCGACCGCAGCCTGGCGTCGGTCACCGCGATGTGGGACGGCCGCAGTGCCCCCGCCGTGGCCGGCGCCGAGATCCCGCTGGCGACCCGAATCACACACGTGGCCGATACTGCCGCCCTGTTCCTGGGAACCGCCGGGGTTCCGGCCGCACTCGAGCAGGTCGGCGCTCGCGCCGGGCGTCAGCTCGACCCGGATCTCGCCGCCGCGCTCACCCCCGACCTCCTCGAGGGACTCGACGAGGTCGACCCACACCGTGCCGTCCTCGACCTCGAACCCGACCCGGTCCGCCTGATCGACGACGCCGCCCTGGCCACGGTCGCCCGCACCCTGGGTGACCTCGTCGACCTGAAGAACCCGTGGCTGCACGGGCACTCCGCCGCCGTGGCCGAGTTGGCCGGCGCCGCCGCCGATCACCTCAGGCTGCCCGGAGCGGACCGGGTCCGGCTCGCCGGTCACCTGCACGACCTCGGCCGGATCGGGGTCTCGGGGCGGGTCTGGGCCAAGCCGGGCCCGCTCTCCGCCGCCGAGCGGGACCAGGCCCGTCTGCATCTGTACTACTCCGAGCGTATCCTCAGCCGAGTCCCGGAGCTCGGCGACATCGCGGCCCTCGCCGCCCAGCACCACGAGCGGTGTGACGGCAGCGGGTACCACCGCGGACTCCGCTCGCCGGACCTGTCCCTGGCCGCCCGCGTCGTCGCGGCCGCGGACCGGTACCGCACCGACGTCGAGGGTCGGCCGCACCGGGACGCACTTCCGCCGGAGGCAGCCACGGCGAACCTCGCAGCGCACGCCCGCGCGGGCCGGCTCGACCCGGACGCCGTCGGCGCCGTCCTGCGCGCCGCGGGGCAGCGGGAGACCGCGTCGCGAACCGGGGTGGCGGGACTGACGGACCGGCAGGTCGAGGTACTCCGCCTGCTCGCCCGCGGGCTGAGCAACCGAGAGATCGCGGACCGGCTGCACATCTCGTCGCGCACGGCCGAGCATCACGTGCAGGACATCTACACGCGGATCGGTGCGAGCACCCGTCCGGCCGCCGCGCTGTTCGCCATGGGACACGGACTGCTCGAGCGACCCTGGTAGGTCTACCCATGTGCGGCCCATCGGCCCGCGCAACCCTTACCGCATGTCACACACCGTCCTCACCGTCCCACCGCAGCGACTGTTCACCCGGCCGTTCCTCATGCTCGGGGTCGCCGACCTCGCGTACTTCACGTCCGGCGGGCTCGCGATCTATGCGCTGCCGATCTACGTCACCGGTCCGCTCGGTGGCGACGACGCCGCCGCCGGGCTCGCGTTCGGGGCGTTCGCCGTCACCGCGCTCGTGCTGCGTCCCTGGGCAGGTCGGCTCTCGGACTCCCGTGGCCGCCGGCCGCTGCTCGTGGGCGGTGCCCTGATCTGCGCGCTCGCGACGCTACTGCTGCCGCTGGCCACCCACCTGGCGGCCGTCGTGGCTCTGCGCCTGGTCCTCGGGGCGGCCGAGGCGGCTTTCTTCGTGGCCGCGATCGCGGCACTCGCCGACCTCGCCCCGCCGAGCCGGATGGGCGAGGCGCTCAGTTACAACTCGCTCGGGCTGTACTTGGGTCTGGCCCTCGGGCCACCACTGGGGGAACTACTCGTGCGGGTCAGTGGCTTCCCGGCGGCGTGGCTGACCGCGGCCGGGCTGGCCCTGGGTGCCGCCGCCATCGCGGGCAGCATCGGCGAGACCCGGACGGCGATGGTGCCCGATGGCGTCCCGCGCTCGCTCATCCACCGGCCGTCGGTGCCGGTCGGGCTCGCGTTCCTGACCTCGATGGTCGCCGCCGGCGGCTTCCTCGCGTTCGGGGCGCTGCGCGCCGGTGAGGTCGGGCTCGGCGTGGCGAGCCTGCCGCTGTTCGTCTACGGCATCGTCGTCGTCACCGGCCGGATCGCGTTCGCGAAGGTACAGGACCGGCTGCCGCCGCTGCGGCTCGGCGCCGCCGGCCTCGGCGGGATCGGGGCGGGTCTCGTGGTCATGGCCGGGTGGGGTACGCCAACCGGGCTGATCGCCGGGTCGGTGCTGCTCGGGCTCGGGGTCACGTTCACGACACCGGCGTTCTTCGCCGCCGTCTTCGCGGCCGCCCCGCCGGCCGAGCGGGGCGCGGCGTCCGGCACCCTGAGCGCGTTCCTCGACCTCGGCCTCGGCCTCGGACCGATCGCCCTCGGCCTCGTCGCCGAGGCCGCGGGCATCACGTGGACCTTCGCGATCGCAGCAGGCATCGCCGGTCTCGGTGCGGCCTGGTCGCTCCTGCTCGGCGTCCGGCGGGCCGCCGCCCGGTCGGCAGGCACCGCGCAGGGACCTCCTCCGGGGCGTTGATACGATCGAGTAGTTCCGCCCGGCGTCGTGTGGAGGTTCCATGGGTGTGCTGACCGACTCCGGTGACGTGTCCGCCAGGTCGCAGGATCCGGCGGCGACACCGCTGCGGTTCGTGACGGCGGCGAGCCTGTTCGACGGCCATGACGCCGCGATCAACATCATGCGCCGCCTCATCCAGGCCGCCGGCGCCGAGGTGGTGCACCTGGGACACAACCGCTCCGTGGACGACGTGGTCCGGGCCGCCCTCGCCGAGGATGTCGACGCGATCGCGATCTCCTCCTACCAGGGCGGGCACCTGGAGTACTTCCGGTACCTGGTCGACCGCCTGCGCGAGGCCGACGCCGGCCACGTGCGCGTGTTCGGCGGTGGCGGGGGCACCATCACCCCGGCCGAGATCGCCGAACTCGAGGCCTACGGCGTCGAACGGATCTATCACCCCGACGACGGCATGCAGCTCGGCCTGCAGGGCATGATCGACGACGTCATCGCCCGCACCCGGGCCCATCGCCGTCCCTCGTCGATGCCCGACGGCGTCCCGTCCGTCGACGACGACGTCGCCATCGCGCGCACGATCAGCGCCGTCGAGGACGGCGTCCTGGCCGAGCCGGAGCTCGCCGCCGTCCGGGCCGACTGGGCCGCGGCCGCGGCCGGCCGGGTGGTCCCGGTCCTCGGGGTCACCGGCACCGGCGGCGCCGGCAAGTCCTCGGTGATCGACGAGCTCCTGATCCGGTTCCTCGCCGCGTTCGACGACCTCCACATCGCGGTGCTGTCCGTCGACCCGACCCGCCGCCGCACCGGCGGAGCCCTGCTCGGCGACCGGATCCGGATGAACGCCCTGCGCTCGGACCGCATCCACCTGCGCTCGATCGCGACCCGCAGCCGGCACACCTCGACCGCCGCCATGCTCGGGGACTGCATCGCCCTGTTGAAGGCCGTCGGCTTCGACCTCGTCATCGTCGAGACCGCGGGCATCGGCCAGTCGGACTCCGCGATCGTGGAGCTCGTGGACCTCCCGGTCTACGTGATGACCAGCGATTACGGCGCCGCGAGCCAGCTCGAGAAGATCGACATGGTCGACTTCGCGGAACTGATCGTGCTGAACAAGTACGACCGCCGCGGCGCCCCGGACGCGCTGCGCGACATTCGCAAGCAGTGGCGCCGCAACCGGGTCGCGTTCGACCTCCCGGTCGACCAGGTCCCGGTGCTGCCGACGATCGCGAGCCAGTTCAACGACCCCGGGGTCACCGCTGTCTTCGAACGGCTGCGGGCGATGCTCGCCGCCCATGTCGAGGCGGCCGACGGCGGAGCCCGCCTCGCGTTGGACGCTCACCCGGGTGGGGGCGAGGCCGGTGGGGAGCCCCGCTCCGCGGCGCTCATCCCCGGGGCGAGGGTGCGCTACCTCGCCGAGATCGCCGAGGCCGGTCGTGGTCTGCGCGACCGCGTCGCGCTCGACGTCGAGACCGCGGACGCGGCGCAGGCCTACTGGCGCGCCCTGCGCGACCTCGGGGACCCCGCGCTGCCCGAGGCCCTCGCGCCCTACCGCACCGCCGACCTCGGCAGTGCCGACCCTGCCCACCATGCCGGCCCAGCCCGCCCCGCGACCGACGGGGCCGTTCGCACCGACGGTGCGGACGCCGTCGGGCACTCGACCGAGCAGTCCGATCGACCGACCGCGGCGAGCGTGCCTACGGCCGGCAAGGGCGTCGTCGGGTACCCGACCGACCCCACCCTGCTCGCGCTGCGCCGGGCCTACACCTCCGCCGTCGGGCGCCTCGGTGAGGATTCGCGCGAACTCCTGCGCAGCTGGCCCGGCCGGCTCGCGGCGATCACCGCGGAGACCGGTGGCTACCGGGTCCGGGGCATGGACATCGAGGTGGCGAACCGCTCGACCTCCCTGTCCGGCACGCCGATCCCGAAGGTCGCCGCGCCGACCTACCGGGGCTGGGGGGACCTGCTCGCCTTCCTGCACCACGAGAACCTGCCGGGTGCGTTCCCGTACACCGGCGGCGTGTACCCGTACCGGCGCACCGGGGAGGACCCGACCCGGATGTTCGCCGGCGAGGGCACGCCCGAGCGCACGAACCGGCGGTTCCACTACCTCAGCGCCGGTCAGGAGGTCGCGCGGCTGTCCACGGCGTTCGACTCGGTGACCCTGTACGGGGAGGACCCGGCCACCCGCCCGGACATCTACGGCAAGGTCGGCAACTCCGGCGTGAACGTGCCGACGCTGGACGACATGAAGAAGCTGTACTCCGGTTTCGACCTGTGCGCGCCGACCACGTCGGTGTCGATGACCATCAACGGGCCGGCACCGACGATCCTGGCCATGTTCTTCAACGCGGCCATCGACCAGCAGGTCGAGAAGTACCTGAGGGCCGACGGCGAACGGTGGGCGGCCGCGCAGGCTCGCCTCGAGCAGGTGCGGGGGTCGGCGCCCGTTTACATGGGCGACCTGCCGCCCGGGCACGACGGGCTCGGGCTGGCCCTGCTCGGGGTCACCGGGGACCAGCTCGTGGACGCGCAGACGTACGCACGGATCCGGCTCGAGACGCTCGCGGCGGTCCGCGGCACCGTGCAGGCGGACATCCTCAAGGAGGACCAGGCGCAGAACACGTGCATCTTCAGCACCGAGTTCGGGCTGCGGATGATGGGGGACATCCAGCAGTACTTCATCGACACCGCGGTGCGGAACTTCTACTCGGTGTCGATCTCGGGCTATCACATCGCCGAGGCCGGGGCGAACCCGATCACCCAGCTCGCGTTCACGCTCGCGAACGGGTTCACGATCGTCGAGTACTACCTGGCCCGGGGCATGAGCATCGACCAGGTCGCCCCGCACCTGTCGTTCTTCTTCTCCAACGGGATGGACCCCGAGTACGCCGTGATCGGACGCGTCGCGCGGCGGATCTGGGCGCGGGCGATGCGGGACAACTACGGCGCCGGGCCGCGCAGCCAGATGCTGAAGTACCACGTGCAGACGTCGGGCCGGTCGCTGCACGCGCAGGAGGTGCAGTTCAACGACATCCGCACCACCCTGCAGGCGCTGTACGCGATCTTCGACAACTGCAACAGCCTGCACACGAACGCCTACGACGAGGCCGTCACCACCCCGACAGAGGAGAGCGTGCGCCGGGCGGTGGCGATCCAGATGATCATCAACGCCGAGCTCGGGCTGAACCGTACCGAGAACCCGTGGCAGGGCAGCTTCATCATCTCCGAGCTCACGGACCTGGTCGAGGAGGCCGTGTATGCCGAGTTCGAGGCGATCAGCGACCGCGGTGGCGTGCTCGGGGCGATGGAGACGATGTACCAGCGGGGTCGGATCCAGGACGAGTCGCTGCTGTACGAGACCCGCAAGCACGACGGTTCCCTCCCGATCATCGGCGTGAACACGTTCCTGCCCCGGCAGGACCCGGGCCGGATCGCGGCTGAGATCGACCTGATCCGCAGCACCACCGCCGAGAAGGAACAGCAGATCACCGAGGTCGCTCAGTGGCAGGGTGCGCGCAACCCCCTGGCGCCGGCCGCGCTCGAGGATCTGCAGGCCGTCGCGCGCGGCGGCGGCAACCTGTTCGAGGCGCTCATGTCCGCCGTCCGGACGCACTCGCTCGGGCAGATCACGCACGCGCTCTACCTGGTCGGCGGGGAGTACCGGCGGAACATGTGAGCGGACAGAGGTGCCCATCGCGATGACCCGGCGTCACGGGGGTGCGTACCCCTAGACTGGGCCGGAAAAATCGAACCGACCGGGTGCGCTCGCGCGTGTTCGGATCTTGAGGGGATCGGCATGGCATATCGCTACAACTCGCCTCCTGGATGGCCGACGCCTCCGGAGGGCTGGACGCCACCACCGGGGTGGCAGCCGGACGCGTCGTGGGGACCGGCGCCCGAGGGGTGGCAGTTCTGGCTCGACGAGGAGACCGGCGCCCCGCCGGCGACTGCCGCGACCGAGGCCGGCGCCGGTGCTGCCGCTGGCGGCGCTGCCGCTGGCGGCGCTGCCGCTGGCGGCGCTGCCGCGGATGCGATGTCGTCGGACTCGACGGGATCGGGCGCCGGCGCGTTGGACGACTCAGCTGCCATGCCCGACTCGGATGCGACCGTCGTGCGCCCGGCGATGCCGCCGGCCGGTGCGATGTCCGAGTCGGCCGACGCCTCGCAGGCCCCGGACGCGCCGGGATCCGGCCACCCAGCCGACCCCCCCGATCCCTCCGCGGACTCGGCGACGCCGCGGTTCGGCGGCGACGCGACGCCGCGGTTCGGGGAGCCCGGAACATCGGACGCTGCCGGCCCGTTGCCGGCGAACGACGAGCCGACCACCCTCTTCACCCCCGGCGCCCACGTCGCCCAGCCGGAGCAGCCTGGCCAGCACGGTCAGCACAGCCAGCAAGGTCAGCAGACCGATGGGTTCGGCGGTGCCGGTGGTGCGCCGTCCTACGGGGGCGCAAGTGGTGCGCCCTCGTACGGAGCGGCCAGTGGTGCGCCCTCCTACGGGGACGGGAGTGGTGCGCCCGGCCAGAGCGACCAGCAGGGCCCCTCCTACGGCGGTGCGGCCGCCGCGGGGGCCGCTGCCGGTGCTGCGGACTCCCAGTTCGGGCCGCCGCCGCCCTCCTACGGCGGTGAACCGCAGACCCAGGCGTTCGGTCAGACCCCGACCCAGGAGTTCGGTCAGTCACAGGGCCAGCAGTTCGGTCAGGGCGCCGGCCAGCAGCCCGGCCAGTACGGCGAGCAGCCCGGCCAGTTTGGCCAGCAGCCCGGCCAGTACGGCCAGGCGTCGGCCGCTCCCGGCTACGGCCAGGGCGCGCAGCAGCCCGGTCAGCACGGTCAGTACGGCCAGGCGTCCGCGCCGGGTTATGACCAGTCGGCGGGTCAGTATGGCCAGGCGTCCGCGCCGGGCTACGACCAGTCAGCGGGTCAGTATGGCCAGGCGTCCGCGCCGGGCTACGACCAGTCAGCGGGCCAGTACGGCCAGGCCGCGAGCGCCGGCGCTGCGGCTGGCTACGGCGGCGGCCAGCCGCCGTCGAACAGCATGTACAACTACGCACCCACCTCCGGGCTCGACCAGGGCGGTAGCTCCCCCTACACGACCGGAGCCGCAGGCTACGGCGGCCCGCCCGGGCCGGGCGCTCCCGGCGGCAAGAACCGGACCGGGCTGATCATCGGGATCATCGCGGCGGTCGTGGTGCTCGCCCTGGTCATCTTCTTTGCGGTCCGGGCGATCTCGGGCGGCGGCGGCGACACGGACGGCACCCCCACGCCGGAGCCGACCGCGAGCACCGTGGAGCCCACGGACGAGCCGACCGATCAGGCGACCGATGAGCCGACGGACTCCACCACGGTGGCCCCGCCGTCGGGCGACTTCGCGGACCTCACCGGCTCGGACCCCGCGATCGTGAGCGAGAACGGCGTCCCGGTCGTCGAGGTCCGGCTGCTCGAGGCGCAGACGAACTGGCAGCCGAGCGGGAACGCGCTGCTGTGCTCCGAGCCCGAGTCCGGGCAGTACCTGGGCCTGCAGTTCGAGTTCACGACGCTGCCGGAGCTCGCCGACACCGACGACGGGTACTACACGTTCATCGGCTTCGAGCTCGGCGCCCAGACCGCAGCCGGTGGGGAGTTGGAGACCAACGCCTTCTCGGGGCTGTTCTGCCTGGACGAGAGCCAGCAGACGCCGTCGGAGATGCAGCCGGGCCAGACCTACACCGGTTGGGCTGTCCTGGACGTCTCGACCGATGTCGCGTCCGTGACCTGGTCCGACTGGCTGGACTTCACCGGCAACGCGCCGACCTACCGCTGGGTCCTGGCCGACCAGTAGGGCCGCCGTTGTGAGGGGCGCCGGGGCACACCTGGCGCCCCTCCCGCATGGAAGGATCGAGTCATGGCATTCCGTGGCATCCGCGTGATCGGTGACCCCGTGCTGCGGACCCCGTGCGAGGAGATCACCAGGATCGACGACCGGGTCCGGGCGCTCGTGGCCGACCTGGTCGAGACGGTCGACGCCGAGGGCCGCGCCGGTCTGGCAGCGAACCAGATCGGGGTCAGCCTGCGGGCGTTCTCCTGGAACCTCGACGGCGAGGTCGGCTACGTCCTGAACCCCCGCCTGGTGAAGGTGTCCGAGGGGATCCAGGACGGTGACGAGGGCTGCCTCTCGGTGCCCGGCCTGTGGTTCCCGACGCGACGCGCGACGTACGCGAAGGTCGAGGGGATCGACCTTGACGGCGCTGCGGTGACGGTCGAGGGAGAGGGTCTGATGGCCCGGTGCCTGCAGCACGAAGTGGACCACCTCGACGGCAGGCTGTACCTCGACCGGCTCGACCGTGACGTCCGCAAGGGGGCCATGCGTCAGGTGCGGGAATTGATGTGAGGTGCACAAACGCCCGTCTTTAGGGCATTATGGGCATGGAAGCCGTGTGCATTCCTGAAGGTGACTGACCGAGATCGTTGGGGAAGACGTATCTCGAACAGAAACAGGAGGGGATGGCAATGACTGGTGTGAGCACCCGCGGCGTCATTTTCGTGCACTCCGCACCCCGGGCCCTGTGCCCGCACGTGGAGTGGGCAGCAGGCTCCGTGCTGGATGCGCGCGCGTCCTTCGACTGGACCCCGCAGCCGGCCGCGCCGGACCTGTTCCGCGCCGAGTTGTCCTGGACCGGGCCCGCCGGCACCGGCGCACGCCTCGCCTCCGCTCTGCGGGGCTGGACCCACCTGCGCTACGAGGTCACCGAGGAGCCCAGCCTCGGCGTCGACGGCGGCCGCTGGAGCCACACCCCGGACCTCGGCATCTTCCACGCCCAGGTGGACGTGCACGGCAACGTGGTGGTTCCGGAGGACCGGATCCGTGCCGCGATGGCACACGCCGAGGAGCCGGCGCGGATGAAGCACGAACTCGACCTGGCCCTGGGACAGGCCTGGGACGACGAGCTCGAACCGTTCCGGTACGCCGGCGCCGGCGTACCGGTGCGCTGGCTCCACCGGGTCGGCTGACGCGCCGCCCGCGCACCGCGCCCCAGAATCCGCTGAGATCGCACCTGAGCACCTGAGATCGCACTGTGCGCCAGTGCGATCTCAGGTGCTCAGGTGCGATCTCAGCGACAGAGCGGCCCAGGTGCGATCTCAGCGCCAGAGCGGGTCAGGCGTTCGTGAACACCAGGGTGGCGTTGTGCCCGCCGAACCCGAACCCGTTGTTGACGGCGGCGATGTCGCCGTCGCGCAGCGCACGGGGCGAATCCCGGACCAGGTCGATGGGGAGATCCGGTTCCGGGTCGGAGACGTTGATCGTGGGCGGGGCCTGCCGGTCCACGATCGCCATGATCGTGAAGATCGACTCCAGCGCCCCGGCTCCGCCGAGCAGGTGCCCGGTCATCGACTTCGTGGCCGAGACGGTCACGTGGTCCGCGTCGTCGCCGAGGGCGCGGCGCATCGCCTTGGCCTCGACGCCGTCACCCGCGGGGGTGGAGGTGGCGTGCGCGTTGACATGCACCACGTCCGCGGCGCTCACGCCGGCGTTCGCCAGGGCGAGCCGGAAGGCCCGCTCCTGCCCGGCGCCGGTCGGGTCGGGAGGTGCCACGTCGTAGGCGTCCGACGTCATGCCGAGGCCGGCCACCCGGGCGTAGATCCGCGCACCGCGGGCGATCGCGTGGTCCTCGCGCTCGAGCACGATGACACCGGCGCCCTCGCCGAGCACGAACCCGTCCCGGTTCACGTCGTAGGGGCGCGAGGCGCCGGCCGGGTCGTCGTTGCGGGTGGACAGGGCCTGCATCTTCGCGAACGAGGCGATCGGCAAGGGGTGGATGGCGGCCTCGGTGCCGCCGGCGACCACCACGTCTGCCCGGCCGGTGCGGATCATCTCCAGGCCGTAGCCGATGGCCTCGGCACCGGAGGCGCACGCGGACACCGGCGTGTGTGCGCCGGCCTTCGCGCCGACCTCGATCGACACGTACGCGGCGGGGGAGTTCGGCATCAGCATCGGGACTGTCAGCGGGAGCACCCGCCGCACGCCCTTGTCCCGGATGGTGTCCCAGGCGTTCACGAGCGTGATGACCCCGCCGATGCCGGAGGCGATCACGGCACCGATGCGTTCGCCGGGAAGTTCAGGCGACCCGGCGTCCGCCCAGGCCTCGCGGGCCGCGATCATCGCGAACTGCGCGCTGGGGTCCATCCGGCGGGTCTCGGGCCGGGAGAGGATCTCCTCGGCGGGCACGGCCAACTGGCCGGCGAAGGTCACGGGCAGTTCGTACTGGCTCACCCAGTCCTGTTCGAGGGTACGCACGCCGGATTTGCCGGCGAGGGCGGCGGCCCAGCTCGTGGGGACGTCACCACCGAGCGGTGAGGTCGTTCCGAGGCCCGTCACAACTACGTTCGGCTGATCGCTCATCTACGTGACTCCAAGACTATGAACGGGGGTGGCCGCGCCGGGCGTGCGGGTCACGCACGCCCGGCGGCAACCAGGGGTCGGGACGAGGTTCAGGCCTGGGCCTGCGCGATGAAGCTCACGGCGTCGCCGACGGTGTTGAGGTTCTTGACCTCTTCGTCCGGGATCCGGACCTCGAACTTCTCCTCGGCCAGGGTGACGATCGTCATCATCGACAGCGAGTCGATGTCGAGGTCATCGGTGAACGACTTGTCCTTCTGGACGGCGTCCGCGGGCAGTCCCGTCTCGTCGTTCACGATCTCGGCCAGACCGGCCAGGATGTCCTCTTCGCTGTGCGCCATGCTTGCTCCATTCTCAGGGTTTCATACGGGTGGGGACCAGTGTCCCCGACGCCACGGTGGCGGTGCCACTGCGGCGCGCTGGGCCGCCCCGACTCGGGTCGGACGAGCCCCAGCAGGATCAGGGCAGGACCACGACCTGCGCGGCGTAGGCCAGCCCGGCACCGAAGCCGATCTGCAGGGCGATGTCCCCGCCCTTCGCCTGGCCCTCGCGGAGCAGGCGCTCGGTGGCCAGCGGGATGGACGCGGCCGAGGTGTTGCCGGTGTCGGCGATGTCGCGGCCGACCACGATGTCCTCGCGGAACTTGATCAGCTTCAGCAGCTGGTCGGTGATCCGCATGTTCGCCTGGTGCGGGATGAACACGTCGATGTCCTCGAGCTGCAGGCCGGCGGCGTCCACGGCGCGGCGGGCGATGTTGGGCATCGAGGAGATGACCCACTTGAACACGGTCGGGCCCAGCTGGCGCAGCGTCGGAGTGGTCATCTGGGAGACCTCCTCGGCGGTCTCCGGGGTCTCCGGGACCGGCTCGCCGAGCTCCTCGCGGCGATAGTCCAGCCAGGAGTGCGTCTGGTAGATGACCGACGACTGCGAACCGTCGCTGCCCCAGACGGTCGGTCCGATACCCGGGGTGTCCGAGCGGCCGACCACGGCAGCGCCCGCGCCGTCACCGAGCAGGAAGGAGATCGTGCGGTCGGTCGGGTCGATGAAGTCGCTCATCTTCTCGACGCCGATCACGAGCACGTTCTCCGCGGTCCCGGCCCGCACCAGCGCGTCGGCCTGTGCGATCCCGTAGCAGTAGCCGGCGCAGGCCGCGGACACGTCGTAGGCCGGCGCCGGGGTGGCGCCGATGGCGTCGGTCACGATCGTGGCGAGCGAGGGGGTCTGCTCGAAGTGGGTCACGGTCGAGACCAGCACGGCGTCGAGGTCCGACCCGGTGAGCCCGGCCTTGTCGAGGGCGTCGTTCGCCGCGTCGACCGCGAGATCCTTGATCGTGACGCCCGTGGCGGCCCGCGCCCGCGTCCGGATGCCGGTGCGCTGCTGGATCCACTCGTCGGAGGAGTTGATCGGGCCGACGATGTCGTCGTTGGGGACGAGCTCGCTGCCACGCGAACCCCCGACGGCGAGGATGCGGCTACCGAGGACTGGCGTGGGTTGCGCGAGGGTCGGCTTGGTCATCGGGGCTCCTGAGTGGTCGGGTCGTGCGGAAGGGGAGGTGGCGGCCGGGGTGGGCCGGCGCAGGCCGGTCAGCCGTGATGGCGGGCGATCAGGTCCGCCGCGGCGTCGAGGTCGGCGGGCGACTTCAACGCGATGGTCTCGACGCCGCGCATCGTCCGGCGGGCGAGTCCGGTGAGGACCCCACCGGGGGCGAGTTCGATCGCGGCCTGCACGCCGCGCTCGACGAGCGTCTGCTGGCACAGGTCCCAGCGCACCGGTGCCGAGATCTGGCGGACCAGGGCGGCCAGGGCGTCGGCACCCGAGGCGACGGCGGCGCCGTCGGCGTTCGAGAGCAGGGTCAGTCGTGGGTCGGCCGGGGTCAGGGCGGCGGCGGCAGCGGCGACGGCGTCGACGGCGGACGCCATGTAGCGGGTGTGGAACGCACCGGCGACGGCCAGGGGGATCACCCGGGCCTTCGCGGGCGGCTCCGCGGCGAGGGCGGCCAGGGCGGGCAGGGCTCCGGCGGCGACGATCTGCCCGCCGCCGTTGACGTTCGCGGCGACCAGGTCGTACGCGCTCAGGGTGTCCAGCACGTCGCCGGCGTCACCGCCGACCACGGCGGACATCCCGGTGGGTTCGGCGGCCGCGGCATGCGCCATGGCCGAGCCGCGGACCGCGACCAGACGCAGGGCGTCGGTGGCGGGCAGGACCCCGGCCGCGGCGACCGCCGCGAACTCTCCGACGGAGTGTCCCGCGGTGGCAATCGCCCAGCCGTTGACGTCGCCCACGCGTGCCTGCAGGGCGCTGAGCGCGAGCAGCGAGGTCGCCACGATGAGGGGCTGGGCGACTGCCGTGTCCTTGATCGTGTCTGCGTCCGCCGTCGTGCCCAGGGCCCGCAGGTCCAGCCCGACGGCGTCGGCGTAACCGTCGAGTTCGTCCGACAGTGAGCCGGTGGTGCCGTCGAGCTCGAGCCATGGGGCGAGCATGCCGGGGGACTGGGCGCCCTGACCAGGGCTGAGGACTGCGATCACCGTTCCACTCTTCCTTGTGCGATCCCGCCGCTGCGGGCGACGGATCGCACGAAGCTCCGTCGGGGGGATTGTGCGATTCCTACAATGGCACGGTTTCGGCGAGGCGGCCGATCGCGATGGCGATCTGGAGCACGAATCCCTCCCGTGCGTGGGTCGGGTCCCAACCGGTGATCGTGGCGATCCGCTTGAGCCGGTACCGCACCGTGTTCGGGTGGACGTACAACTGGCGCGCGGTGGCCTCGAGGGAGCGGCCCTCGTTCAGGTACACCGAGAGCGTCTCCAGGAGCGGTCCACCCACCCCGAGCAGCGGACCGTAGACGTCCGCGAGCAGGGTTCGGTGCGCGTCCGGGTCCCCGAGCAGCATCCGTTCGGGGAGCAGCTCGTCGGCGAGCACCGGGCGCGGCGCGGACGGCCACGCCGGGACCGCCTGCAGCGCGGACAGGGCGGCCCTGGCGGAACGACCGGCGTCGGCCAGTTCGCGAACCTGAGGACCGATGACCACCGGCCCGGGGCCGAACCGGGGGAGCAGCTCCTCCGCCTGTTGCCGCAGGTTGCCTGTACCGCCGAGAACCACGATCAGCCGGCTGCCCTGGAGACCCACGAGCGCGTCCTGGGCGGTGCGCCGGGCCGCCCGGCGCAGTTCCGCGGTGCCCACGTCGTCGAGTTCGCCCTCGATGGTGCCGACCAGAACGAGGGTGTTCCCGCGGCCGGCCCAGCCCAGGGCGGCCACGCGTGAGTGCAGGGAATCGTCGGGGTCGCCGCGCAGCAGCGAGTCGACCACCAGCGCCTCCAGGCGGGCGTCCCAGGCGCCGCGGGTCTCCGCGGCCCGCGCATAGACCTCGGCGGCCGAGAAGGCCACCTCCCGGGAGTAGAGCAGCACCGATTCGCGCAGGGTGGAGTGCTGGCCCGGCGCGGCCAGTTGTTCGGTGTGCTCCTCGACGATCTCCACGACGATTCGGACCAGTTGCAGGGTGTGCTGCAGGGAGATCGACCGGGTCAGCTCCGGCGGCGCGGCACGGAAGATCTCGGCCGCGTTGTAGGAGCCGCGCCCCGGGTTCTCGTACCAGGCGATGAAGTTCGCGATGCCCGACTGCGCCACCAGACCGATCCACGAGCGGTCCTCGGCCGTCAGGGCCCGGTACCACGGGAGTTCCTCGTCCAGGCGGCGCATGGCCGCGGCCGTGAGCAGGTCCGTGCCGTGCCGTAACCGCCGGACCATCTCGGCCGTGGCCGGTCGCTCCGGGGCAGGCTCGGCAACCGCCTCGTCCGATCCCGGACCCGCTTCGTCGACCGACGCCGAGGACGGCGTTCGGTGCGTGGACACCTTGCGACTCATGGGCCTGAGGATACGGTGTCGTTTGTGGAAAGCCCACAAACGACGCGGTCAGAGGAGCCCGTGCTCGCGACCTTCCCGGATCGCGGCGAACCGGCCTGAGACGCCGAGCTTGCGGTACACGGCGCCGAGGTGCGTCTTGATCGTGTTGACGCTCACGCCCCGAGCGGCGGCGATCTCCTTGACGGACAGTGGTGAGGGCAGGTCGCGCAGCAGTTCGATCTCTCGCGGGCTGAGCGTGGAGATGTCGGCCAGTTCGGAGCGTTCGGGCTGCTCCCGCTCGAGCAGGGCGGTGACGAAGCCCTCGCTGTGGCCGAAGCGCCCTTGGTGCGTGCGCAGGAGCGGCTCGACCTCGCGCCAGGCGTCGACGAACGGGCGCCGGAAGTTCCGGGTCGCGGCCCAGTCCAGTGCCCGCCGAAGGGACTCGAAGGCGCGCGTCGGGTTGTCCTGGCCGGAATCCACCACCGCCGCGAGCACGTTCGCCGCCACGATCGTCGACTCCTGATGGACGGTGAGGTCAGCCTGCAGCGCGGTGGTCAGCAGGCGACGCGCCTCGGTCGCCCGGCCCCGGGCGTACAGGAGGTGCGCGCGCATGGTGAGTGCTTCGGCGCTGTCCGGGACGAGGCGCGCCGCCCTCTCGACGGCGTCCGTCGCCCAGTCGTTCTCCCCCACGGCCAGCGCGAGCCGGATCTCCTGCGGGGTCGCGTAACCAACCATCGCCGGGGACACCTGATCGGCCATCGGGCTCGACCAGACCTCGCGGAAGTCGGCGACGGCCTGTCTGCGGGCCTCACCGGTCGACGCCTCGAACCTGGCCAGCGCATGCATGCTCCGAACACCGACCTCGACCTCGACGTTGCCGGCATCCGGGAGAGCGTGGATGGCTCGCCCGGCGTATTCGGCCTGGGTCTGGTCGTCACAGGTCTGGAACGCGGTCCACGCGGCGAGCAGGTAGGCGTAGGCGAGTCTCGGGGAGTCGGCCCAACCACGCGGGCTCGCGTACTCGATCGCCTGGCTGGTCCAGGACTGCGTGGCCGGGAAGTCACATGCGGCGCCGGTGATGCCCGACAGCTGGGCGAGGGTGGTGAGGACAGCCTCGTCGTAGCCCTGGGCACGGGCCAGTTCGAGGGCGTGCTCGAGGTCGGCGATCGCCCGGGTGTAGTCGCCGCCACGCATCCGAGCGGGTCCCCGCTGGATGAGAACGATCAGGTCGACATCGGGATCGCCCGAGAGCGACAGGTCGAGGATCCCGGTCGCTCGCAGTGCCTTGGCCACGTCGCCACCGAGCAGGGCCCGGCTGACGACGGCGGCGGCTCGCATGGCGGCCAGTCGTGCGTCCTCCGGTGGGCCGAGTCTGGTCAGCGCGGCCAGTTGCTCGTCCGCGGCCACGGGGTCCGAGAGGTCCAGCATGGCCAGCGCAGCGATCGTCACAACGCCTGGGTCCCGGCGGGCCGCAGTTCCGGCCCTGGTGATCGCGTCCCGAACCGTGGGCGCGTGACCCGAGAGGATGAGACGCAGTCCACGTGCGCGCAGCATGCGGACGAGGTAGTCGTCGTCGCCGGCCTGCAGGGCGTGCTCGATCGCGACGAGTGGCTGGTCGGCTGCATCGAACCAGCGTGCCGCAGCGGCGTGCTGGTGGCGCGGGGCCTCGACGTCCTCGCGGGCGAGCGCCGCAGTGAGGTAACTGCGCATCAGGCTGTGGTAGCGGTACCAGGACGTGTCGCCGGACTGGACCACCAGGGCGTTCTGTCGGCAGAGTCGGTCGAGGATCTTGCCGGCGTCGGCCTGTCCGGACAGTTCGGCCGCCAGGTCGACCGACAACTGCTCGGGTGTGCACGTCCGGAGCAGGAACTCGTAGGTGTGCTCGGGCAGGTGCTGGACCACCTCCGTGAAGAGGTAGTCGGCCACCTCGCGACGATCACCCTCGAACTGTGCCAGGAAGCCGCTCGGGTCACTCGACCCGGAGAGGGAGACGGCGGCCAGCCGCAGCCCGGCCGCCCAGCCCTCGGTGCGGCCGACCACCCGGGCGAGGTCCAGCGGTGACAGCGAACTGCCGACCCGCTCGAACAGTTCCGACGCCTCGGCCTCGGTGAACGCGAGATCGTCGGTGCGGATGTCGCGAAGCGTGCCGGTCAGCCGAAGGCGGTGCAGGTTCAGCTCCGGCTCGTGTCGGCTGATCAGAACGACGCCGAGGCCCGGCGGAAGGTCGTTGAGGAGTGACTCCAGTCCGGCCAGGACGTCGGCCGAACGGATCCGGTGCAGGTCGTCGAGGACGAGCCATCGCACCGGTTGGGTCGCGTCCAGCACCTCGGTCAGCGCGGTGATGAACCGTGGCTCGACGCGGTCTCGCGGCGGACTCAGCTGGTCGAGCTCGTCGGCGGCGTCCGCCGGTGCGGCTTCGATCAGGGCGTCGATGAGAGCAGACCAGAACTCGTAGGGACGATCATCGCTCTCGTCGAGGCCGACCCACGCCACCCTCTCACCCCGCTCGGCGGCGCGGCGGGCCCAGTCGACCACGAGGATGGTCTTGCCTGATCCGGCGGGCGCGCAGACCAAGGACACGGGGGTGGCGCCGAGGTGCAGGGCGGTGAGGCGCTCCCGCACGACGAGGCCGTCGGATACTCGTGGGACGCGAACGCGGGTGCGGGAGACGAACGCCCGGGCGCCGGCGTGGCGCTGCGCCGGGTGGTTGCGCGGCGCAGCGCGGCGTACGCCCCGCCCGCGCGTCGCAGGGCGCGACCCGGTAGACCCAGCCTGCATGTGGCGGAGCCTATCGCCACCGGGTCCGCGACGGGGTGACCGCCGCCGAGTGTCCAGTTGCTTGCCGCCATTCTGCCGCCGCCATGCCGCGCGGCGAATCACCCGCCGGGGGTGACGCGGCCGACCCGCCCGCGTCGAATCATTGCCGTGGACGTTTCCGGTCTCGCAGGGAAAGGGCATGGGCCATGACAGCCAAGGAATTCAACGGGGTCATCAACCTCGACGTGCGCGACTCGGTTCCGGACTGGTCGCCGTACGAGCTGACGAAGGCGCCGGATGGGGCGCCGAACGTGCTCGTCGTGCTCTACGACGACACCGGGCTCGCGTCGTGGTCGCCGTACGGCGGTCGGATTGCGATGCCGACGCTGGACCGATTGGCGCAGAACGGGCTGACCTACACGCAGTGGCACACCACCGCGCTGTGTTCCCCGACCCGCTCGTGCTTCCTGACCGGCCGCAACCACACCACGAACCGGGTCGCCGCCATCATGGAGGCCACCAACGGCTTTCCCGGTGCCGCCGGCCGGATCCCGGATGAGTGCGCCACGGTCGGTCAGGTCCTCCAGGACAACGGCTACTCCACGTTCTGGGTGGGCAAGAACCACAACGTGCCCGAGGAGGACAACTCCAGCGGTGGCAGCAGGTCCCAATGGCCCTTGGCGAAGGGATTCGACCGGTTCTACGGGTTCCTGGGCGGGGAGACGAACAACTGGTATCCGGACCTGTGCGAGGACAACCACTTCATCGAGCAGCCGTACACCCCGGAGGAGGGGTACCACCTGTCCAAGGACCTCGCGGACCAGAGCATCAAGATGATCCGCGACCAGCAGGCGTCGAACCCGTCACGGCCCTGGTACCTCTGGTTCTGCCCGGGCGCGAACCACGCACCGCACCACGCGCCGGAGGAGTACATCGAGAAGTACAAGGGGATGTTCGACGACGGCTACGACGCCTACCGGGACTGGGTCCTGGGTCGGATGGTCGAACGCGGCGTGATGCCGGAGGGCACCGAACTCACGCCGACGAACCCGTTGGCCGAGGAGGTCGCCAACGCGGCCGACGCAGTGCGGCCCTGGGACTCGCTCAGCGAGGACGAACAACGGTTGTTCGCCAGGATGGCCGAAGTGTTCGCCGGATTCTCGGAGTACACGGACGCTCAGGTGGGCCGGATCGTCGACTACCTCGAGGCGAGCGGCCAGCTCGACAACACCTTGATCTTCTACTGCGCGGACAACGGGGCGTCCGGTGAGGGGTCGCCGGACGGGTCGGTGAACGAGAACAAGTTCTTCAACAACTACCCGGACGACATCACCGAGAACCTCGCTCAGTTGGGCAACTTGGGCAGCCCGGAGACCTACAACCACTACCCCACGGGCTGGGCGGTCGCCTTCAGCACGCCCTTCCAGATGTTCAAGCGCTACTCGCAGTACTCCGGTGGTACGTGCGATCCGATGGTCATCCACTGGCCGAAGGGCATCAAGGCCAAGGGTGAGATCCGGCACCAGTACCACCACGCCACCGACGTGGTCTCCACGATCTTGGACGTGGCCGGCCTTGAGATGCCGGAGACCTACCGAGGAGTCAAGCAGGAGCCGCTGGCCGGCGTCTCGATGCGGTACAGCTTCGACTCCGCCGACGCACCGACGCAGAAGCACCGCCAGTACTACAACATGCTCGGAACCCGGGGGGTCTGGCAGGACGGCTGGAAGGCCGCGGCCACACATGCACCACTGACCGGCAACGGCCGGTTCGACGAGGACTCCTGGGAGCTCTATCACGTCGACGCCGACCGCTCGGAGTCCAGGAACCTTGCCGACCAGGAGCCGGAGCGACTGCGCGAACTGATCGCCGCCTGGTTCGAGGAGGCGGAGGCGAATCACGGGCTGCCGCTCGACGACCGGACCGCGATGGAGTTGCTGACGATCTCGCGGCCGCAGGCGGAACCACCGCGGACCCGGTACGTGTACTACCCGGGATCCTCGGCGGTTCCGGAGGGCGTCGCGGTCAACGTCCGGGGCCGCTCGTACAAGATCATCGCGGACGTCGATCTCAGTGCGGATGCCGAGGGCGTCCTGTTCGCCCACGGCTCGAGGTTCGGCGGGCACGCCCTGTTCCTCAAGGACCGCAGGCTCCACTACGTGTACAACTTCCTGGGCATCCCACCCGAGCAGACCTTCACCTCGGAGATCCTCACGCCCGGCCCGCACGCGCTCGGGATGGAGTTCGTCCGCGAGGGCGCCGGTCCGAACAAGGAGTCGGTCGGCACCACGAGGCTCTACGTCGACGACCAGGTCGTGGCCGAGGGACCGATGCGAGCCCAGGTCGGCAAGTTCACGCTCTGCGGTGACGGACTCTGTGTGGGCTTCGACAGCGCGGACTCGGTCAGCAGGTCCTATCGGGCGCCGTTCGCCTTCACGGGCGGCAAGATCCTCGGGGTCGCGGTGGACGTGAGCGAGGAGAGCTACCTCGACCTTGAGACCGAGGCGCTCGGGGCGCTCGCGCGGGACTGACACCTGCGCCCGTCAGGCCGGTTCAGAGCAGGCCGGCCTGACGGGCCAGATCCACCGCCTCACGGCGAGTCGCGACGCCGAACTTGCGGTAGACGGACCGCACGTGGGTCTTCACGGTGTTGATGCTCACCACATGGGCGTCGGCGATCTCCCGCATGGACAGCATCGACGGCAGATCCCGAAGCACCTCCAGCTCCTTGCCCGTGAGCACCAGGCCGGAGCCGCCGTCGGGCTGGGTACGGGAGTCCGCGAAGGCGAGAGTCTCGCTCACGAAGGTCTCGTACCGGCCGAATCGGCCCCGACCACGGCGGAGCAGGCTCGGTATCGAGGGCGCGGCGTCCAGGAGGCACCGCATCATCTGGTTCCGCTCGGCGAGGCCGAGCGCCTCCAGGAGCGCCTCGTGGCTGCGCGCCGGCCGCCCCGCGGCGTCGGCGAGGTGCGCGGTGATCGCCGCGGCGATCACCGCGGTCCTGGACGTGAGGAACCGGGTGTTGCGCACCCGGTCCAGGTCATCCCGGGCCGCGGCGTCGTGCCCCTGGTACACGTGCCGCAGCGCCCTGAACACCTCCACATCCGCAGCCCCGACGAGGACCGCTTCGACGCGGCTGACGATGGCCCCGGCCAGTTCGACCTGATGGCAGCGCAGTGTCACGAGCAGCTCGAAGCACGCGAACATCGAGACCGCCGCGGGCGGCAGGGATGGCCAGAGGCTGTTGAAGTCCTGGACGTGCGCGATCGCGGTGACGTCCAGGCCGGGGTCGGTCGCGCCCACGGTCAGGTCGTGGATGCAGAGGGTCGCGGCGGCGGTGAGCCGGTCGATGTCCGGGTCGGCGACCTCCATCGCCGCCCGGGCGTGCTCCGCCGCCATGGCGGTATCACCGTGCTGCCACGCCGCCAGGGCCAACTCGCTGTGCAACTGGCCCAGGCGCGGGTGCCGGTACCAGCTGCGCCGGTTCGCGAGTTCGATCGCTTCGGCCGCCACCGCCCGAACGGCGCGCAGGTCGGACCGGAACAGGGCGACGGCACTGAGCGCGCCCAGGGCCCGGAACAGCAGGAAGTCCAGGCCCCGGGTGCGGCTGATCCGGGCCAGGGACCGCGCCATCGTCTCGGCGGTGTCCAGCTCGCCGAGCATGGCCAGCGCCATGCTGCCGAGCGATCTGCCCACGAGCACCAGGTCGGGATCGACTCCGGTGGCGGCCTCGAGCGCCGTGAGCGCCCCGGACACCTCCTCCCGGCCGAGCGATCGGGTCCGGGCCGAGGCGAGCAGGGCGACCGCCCGGTACGCCTCGCGCCGGGGCACGTCGTCCGCGGCCGCATCCAGGACCGCGAGATCGAGGTGGGCAGCAGCGAGGTCCTCCTCGAGTACTGCGGTGAGCGCGGCGGCGCCGGCGACGGCCGGACGAGCCTGCATCCAGGTCGGCAGCGACCCGAGGATCTCGCGCATGGCCTGCGGCCCGTCGGTCGCGGTGATACGCACGCACGTCGCCGCGATCATCGACTCCACTCGGGACCAGTCCGACGCCGCGACGGCGTGCCGGACCGCACCTCGGACGTCACCCGCCGACTCGAACCAGTCGATCGCAGCCGCCTGGTGACGGCGGTGCCGGTCCTCGTCGCGACGCTGGGACTCGGCCCGGAGGTAGGTCCGCAACAGGGGATGGAGCTCGTAGCAGTCCGGCTCGTCGCGTACGGGGCCAACCAGCGCATTGGCCCGGACGAGGTCCTCGAGGAGCACACCGGCGTCGCAGCGACCGGTCAGGACCCGGGCGAGATCGAGGCTGATCCGATCGGCCACGGACACGTCGAGGAGCAGGTCGATCTGACCCTGCTCGAGGCTCGAGAGCACCTCTGAGACGAGGTAGTCCGCCACGGCCCGGTCGGTGCCCGCGAAGTTCCGGACGAACACCGAGCGATCGGCCCGACGTCCCAGGGCGAGCGCGGCCAGCCGCAGACCGGCCGCCCAGCCCTTGGTCCGACCGAGCAGGCTCTCGAGATCGGAATCGCTCAGGTCGATACCCTCGGCCCCCAACAGTGCCCGTGCCTCGTCGCGGTCGAACGCCAGCTCGGCGGACCGGTACTCGTTCGCCGAACCGTCCAGCAGGGCCGGGGACAGGAGTCCGTGCGGGCTGTGCCGGGCGGCGATCACGAGCCGCAGCCCGGGCCCCGCGAGGGACACCAGCGCACGGAGTTGGCGGCGCGCCTCGGTGTCGGTCCACTGATGGGCGTCGTCGAGGCCGACCCAGACCGGCGTCGGCAGTGCCGGCATCGGCGCCAGGGCCCGAGGACCCGACTCCTCCAGTGCGGCCCGCAATCGCTCGGTCAGCCCGACCTCCACGTCGGCCGGCATGGTTCCGGCCCGGATCGCACCAACGAGACTCGGCAGTAGAGTCCCCGCCACCCCCGAACCCGGCGCGGACAGACTCAGCACGAGCTCGCCGGCTGCCCGCCGGGACTCGAGCCACTGGTCGAGCACGGTGGTCTTGCCCGCGCCGGCGGGCGCCGTGAGCGCGATGATGTCCGCCCCGCCCGCGACCCCGGCCGCGAGCATCGAGAGCAGTCGGGTGCGTTCGACCCGTGCCGGGCCCCGGGCGCTGCGCGCCGACGGCGCGTGCCCAGCGTCGCTGGGCGTTCCGGTGGTCGTGTCGATCGTGGTCACAGGCTGGATTCCCTCCGCGTGACGAGCGTTCTCCCCGGTCACATCAGACCGCTGTCGCGGGCGCGGGGCCAGCAGTTGTGCGGTGTCAGAGGGGTCTTTCACCCCCGAGGGGTGAGGGAGGGACTGCGCGGACTTGGGACCGTGTGGTGTCAGTTCAGAGAGGAGGCCGCACGTGAGGTACGAGTTCCTGATCGCGGGCACGGTCTCCAAGACGGTCGAGGCCGCATTCCCGGAGCTGGCGGTGACGAGGGCGCCGGCGGGCGGCACGTCGCTGTACGGCCCGGTCGACGACGACGCCAGGGTCCGCGAACTGCTGGACCGGTTCGACGACCTCGGCATACCGGTCGTGGAGATGCGGCGCCTCCCGGACTGAGCCCGGCCGCCGCGAGCGCGCTGCCGATGCGTTCAGCGGGTCGGCGGAACCCCACCGGTCGGAGGCATCCCCGCAGGCGGCGTGCCACCGGGACGGCGCAGCGCCATGGCCACGGCGCTGCGTGCCACGGATGCCACCAGCGTCCCGATCGCGATTCCGATGACCGCGTTGATGACCGCCGTGGCGATCTTCGTGTCGAGTCCGGTGTCCGGGACGAACGGCATCACCACGGCGATCACGGTGGCCAGGCCGATGACCCAGCCGAAGAAGCGCTGGGGTTGCGGCGTGGTCAGGATCAGGACGTGCATCAGGCCCGTGGCGAGCAGGGCTGCGACGGCGGCGGCCCCGGCGTACCAGAACGTGCTCGCGTTCCCCCAGGCTCCATCGCCCTCGGGGGCCAGGATCGCGATGCCGAGGACGCCCCGGCAGATCACGATCCCGGCGACCGCGATCAGCGCGGCGACCAGTGCGGTGGCGCCGCCACCGGCCCAGAGCCGGCCGGCATCCACGGGTGGGTGGGACGGCGGTGTCGCGTTCGCCTGGGTCATGTCTGGGACCTCCCGATCCATGCAGGGACAACGGTCTGCCGCAAGACTGCCGGTGCCGGCGCGCGCTGGAATCATCCGAGCCGGGTGACTGACGCTCGGAACCAGCCCGCATCGCGCTCGCCGGGTCAGGTCCGCGCTCGGGCGATATCCTCGACGGTATGTCCTTCCTCGCGCGCCTCAAGGAGATGTTCGCCCGACCGGAGCCGGCTCCGGGACCGGGGGCGCGGCGCCCCAGCCACGCCCCGCTGCCGGCCGACGCCGGCCAGGAGGACCGCCTGCGGGAGAAGCTGGCGGGGGACCCGAACGACGTCGACGCGTTCAACGAACTTGCCGAACTCGTCCGGCGCCGGGCCGCCGAGGTCGAGCAGCCGGACCCGCTCACCGCCGAGACCGGCCCGATCCGGGCTCAGGCCGCGGACACCGCGCACTGGGCGCTCGCCGAGGAGCTGGCCGGCCGACCCACGGCCTGGTACCCGCTCGTCGAGCTCGCTCGACTGTCCCTCCTGGATGACAAGGAGGGTGCGATGCGCCGCCTCGGGGCCGCCTGCGAGCGGGACCCGAGCGGGCGGGCGCTCGTCGCGGGCGTCCGGATGCTCCGGGACGCGCACATGCCCGCGGACGCGCTCGGGCTGGGTGTGGGGCACTGGTCGCCCGCCGATCAGGACGCGGAGGCCGGCCGTCAGGTGATCCGGGCCGCGCTCGACGCCGGCCGCCCGACAGACGCCCGACGGCACCTGAGTGCCCTCGCCGAATACGGGGCGGACCGCCCCGGCACCGCCGGAGTGGTCGCCGAGCTGGAACCCTTCGTCGCCGCCGCGGAGGCGAGCACGCAGACCTCCTGAGCCCCCGCCGTCGGCCCTCTTCGACCTCAGCCGACCGGGTCGCCCCGCACGCCGAAACGGACCACCTCGACCGTGGCGGTCGGGGCCAGGTCCGGATAGTGGCCTCGGAGGCCCTCGCGCAGGCGCTCCAGCGACTCGGGGGAGTCGACCCCGGCCTCCTCCGGCCGGAGGAGATCGAGCCGGTGGGAAGCCACCGAGTGCACCTCTCCCGCGAGCGTGCGCGGCGGGTCGTCCTCGAAGACGAGGAGCGCAGGCCCGACGGCGACCGGATCGTCATGCCGGACGGTCACGGTCTTGCGGCCGGTCGCCACGTCGTCGTAGTAGCGCTTGTTGAAGCGCACCAGGCGCGCGGGTCGGGCGTCGCGGTGGTTGTAGGTCTGCGGTAGGAGTGCCCGGAGGGTGCGTAGCTCCGGCCCGTTCGCAGCGGGCACGGCCACCAGGATGTCCGGGTGGAGCTCGACCAGGACCTGTCGGCACCGGCCACACGGCTCGATGACGCCACGGCCGCCGTCGCCCGCTGCGGCGATGGTCAGCAGCGGGCCGGCGTCCGCTGCGGCCGCCACCCCGAGCGCGACCAGTTCGGCGCACGGGCCGCCGGTGAAGTGGTACACGTTGACGCCGGTGTGGATCCGCCCCCGGGTGTCCATCACGGCGGCCGCAACGGTGTGGTTCAGGTCGGCGCCGAGCCGCCCGGCCAGGGCCACGGCCGCGTCGACCACGCGGCGTTCGGGCTCGAGGAGGTCCATGCGGCCATCCTGCCGCACGGGGCCGATGCCCCACGTTCGGCGGCGTACCGCCGACCAGGGCGCCGTCGACGACGAACGCCGACCCCCGCCGTCGGGCGGCAGGGATCGGCGTCCGAAGAACGGAACCCGTCAGGCGATCAGGAGTCGCCCCCGGCGGTGCCGGTGGTGCCGGCGTTGACGTCCAGGAGCCGGTAGCGCTCCACGGCCTGGGCCGGCGCGGAGGCGTCGACCTCGCCGCGCTTGGCCAGCGCCTGCAGCGTGCGGGCCACGATCGAGTGGGTGTCGATCAGGAAGTGGCGGCGCACCGCGGGCCGGGTGTCGGAGAAGCCGAAGCCGTCCGCACCGAGCGTCCAGTAGTCGCCCGGCACCCACGCCCGGATCTGGTCCGGGAGCTGGAAGTCGTAGTCGGTGGAGGCGATGTACGGGCCACCGGCGTCCTTCAGCTTGGCGGTCACGTACGGCTCGCGCTGCTCGCCGTTCGGGTCGACGAACGCCTGCCGGTCCGCGGCGAGGCCGTCGCGACGCAACTCGGTCCAGCTGGTCACCGACCACACGTCCGCCTGCACGCCCCACTCGTTGGCGAGGATCTCCTTGGCCTCCAGTGCCCACGGCACCGAGACCCCGGAGGCGAGCAGCTGGGCCCGGGGGCCCTCGCCGTCCGCGGTGGCGACCTTGTGGATCCCGCGCAGGATGCCGTCGACGTCCACGTCCTCCGGCTCGGCCGGCTGGATCATCGGCTCGTTGTACACGGTGAGGTAGTACATGACGTTCGGGTCGCGAGGGTCGCCCTTGCCATACATCCGCTGCAGACCGTCCTTGACGATGTGCCGGATCTCGTACCCGTACGCCGGGTCGTAGGAGACCACCGCGGTGTTCGTCGAGGCGAGGATCGGGGAGTGCCCGTCCGCGTGCTGCAGGCCCTCGCCGGTCAGCGTGGTCCGGCCCGCCGTGGCGGCGATGAGGAAGCCGCGGGTGAGCTGGTCCCCGGCGGCCCAGAACTGGTCACCGGTGCGCTGGAAGCCGAACATCGAGTAGTAGAAGTAGAACGGCACCAGGACCTCGCCGTGGGTGGCGTAGGACGTCCCCACGGACTGGAACGCGGCCGCCGAACCGGCCTCGTTGATCCCGGTGTGCAGCAGGCCACCGGCCTCGGACTCCTTGTAGGAGAGCAGCAGGTCGCGGTCCACGGACAGGTAGTGCTGACCGTTGGTGTTGAAGATCTTCAAGGACGGGAAGATCGCGTCCAGGCCGAACGTGCGGGCCTCGTCCGGGATGATCGGGACGATCCGCTTGCCGAACTCCTTGTCCCGGAGCAGGTCCTTGAACAGCTGGACGAGCGCCATCGTGGTGGCGACCTCCTGCTGCCCGGAGCCCTTCGCGAGCCGCTCGTAGGACTTGTCCGCCGGCAGGGTCACCTCGGTGTACTTGCTGCGGCGCTCCGGCAGGAACCCGCCGAGCTGGCGGCGCCGGTCGATCATGTACTCGATCTCCGGAGCATCCGCGCCCGGGTGGTAGTACGGCGGCAGGTACGGGTCCTCCTCGATCTGGGCGTCCGTGATCGGGATCCGCAGCGAGTCGCGCAGGAGCTTGAGGTCGTTCTCCTTGAGCTTCTTCATCTGGTGCGTGGCGTTGCGGGCCGCGAACGAGGAGCCCAGGCCGTAGCCCTTGATGGTGTGCGCCAGGATCACGGTCGGCTGACCGGTGTGGTTGACCGCCGCGTTGTAGGCCGCGTACAGCTTGCGGTAGTCGTGACCACCGCGCTTGAGGGCCCAGATGTCGTCATCGGTCATCTTCGCGACCAGGTCCTTGGTGCGCGGGTCGCGCCCGAAGAAGTGCTCCCGGATGAACGCACCGTTCTCGGCGCGATACGTCTGGTAGTCGCCGTCGGGGGTGTTGTTCATCAGGTTCACCAGGGCGCGGTCCTTGTCCGCCTCCAGCAGCGGGTCCCACTCCCGGCCCCAGATGGTCTTGATGACGTTCCAGCCGGCGCCCCGGAAGAAGCCCTCGAGCTCCTGGATGATCTTGCCGTTGCCGCGCACCGGACCGTCGAGACGCTGCAGGTTGCAGTTGATCACGAAGGTCAGGTTGTCCAGGTTCTGCTGGGCCGCGAGCTGCAGCATCCCGCGGGACTCGGGCTCGTCCATCTCGCCGTCGCCGAGGAACGCCCAGACGTGCTGCTGCGAGGTGTCCTTGATGCCGCGGTACTGCATGAACCGGTTGACCCAGGCCTGGTAGATCGCCGACGCCGGGCCCAGACCCATCGACACGGTCGGGAACTCCCAGAAGTCGGGCATGTTCCGCGGGTGCGGGTAGGAGGACAGGCCGCCGCCCTCGTGCGAGAGCTCCTGGCGGAACCCGTCGAGCTGGTGCTCGGACAGTCGGCCCTCGAGGAACGCGCGGGCGTACATGCCCGGGGCCGCGTGCCCCTGGAAGTAGATCTGGTCGCCGCCGCCGGGGTGGTCCTTGCCGCGGAAGAAGTGGTTCAGGCCGACCTCGTACAGGGTGGCCACGGAGGCGTAGGAGGAGATGTGACCGCCGACGGCGACGCCCGGCCGCTGCGCCCGCGTCACCATCACCGCGGAGTTCCACCGCAGGTAGGAGCGGTAGCGGCGTTCGACGGCCTCGTCGCCGGGGAAGTACGGCTCGTCGTGCACGCCGATCGTGTTCACGTACGGGGTGGTGATCGAGGAGGGAACGCTCACGTCCCGCTCCCGCGCGCGCTTGAGCATGTTCAGGAGCACGTAGCGAGCCCGCGGCCCGCCACGTTCGTCGATCAGACCGTCCAAGGATTCCAGCCACTCGCTGGTCTCGTCGGGATCGATGTCAGGGACCTGGCTGAGAAGACCGTTGATAAGCGGTCCGGCCTCGTTGCGTGACGTCACGACTCTCTTCTCTCCGGCGCCTGGGTCGGCGCCACAGTTACAGCTGCCGCCCCCGACGGGCGGGCGGCACGTGTGGTGCGGTACTGACGATCCTATGGGGGACGCTTGGGTAAGTGGAGTCCGAAGCAGCAGATGTGACGCGACCGACAGTGGCCCACCATAGGATCGGGTCACCGCTCGGCCTTGCGCCGAGACCCGCCGTGCGGTGGGGTAGGACCTCAACCGCCGGAAGCGGCGGGAACGATGAGTAGTCGAGCAAACGAAGGAGTACCAGACGTGGAAGCGACCGCGGGTTCCGTGGGCAGTCCCTCCGGCAACCAGTCGACCTCGAAATTCGGGGTGGGCAGCGGGCAGGTCATCCAGGAGTTCGGTTACGACGACGACGTCGACGAGGACCTCCGCGCGGACCTCGAGCAGGCGTCCGGTCACGAACTCGTCGACGAGTACTACGACGACGTCACCGACGCCGCCATCCTGTGGTGGCGCGAGGACGACGGCGACGTCCAGGACCTCACCGACCTGATGATCAACGCCCAGGAGATGCTCGAGGGCGCCGGCCTCATCTGGGTGTTCACGCCCAAGTCCGGCCGGGACGGGCACGTGCCGCCCGGCGAGATCGACGAGGCCGCGAGCACCGCCGGCCTGCACGCCACCAGCGCCATCTCGGCGGCCGTGAACTGGTCCGGGATCCGGCTGACCGCGCGCGGACGCGGCAAGTGACCAACGTGCCGGAACCGGGCGACCTCGCTCCGGACTTCACGGCCGAGGACACCCACGGCACCCCGGTCTCGCTGTCCGCGCTGCGTGGTACGCCGGTGGCGCTGGTGTTCTTCCCGTTCGCGTTCTCGGGGATCTGCACCGGCGAACTCTGCGAACTTCGGGACAACCTCTCCTCGTTCGAGCGCGCCGGGGTGCGCCTGCTCGGGATCAGTTGCGACTCGAAGTTCGCGCTGCGGGCCTGGGGCGAGCAGGAACGGTTCGGCTTCGACCTGATCAGCGACTTCTGGCCGCACGGGCAGATCGCGCGCTCCTACGGGGTCTTCGACTCCGGGTCCGGCCTGGCCCTGCGCGGCAGCCTGCTCCTCGACGCCGACGGCGTGGTGCGCTGGTCCGTGCTCAACCCCCGCGGGCAGGCCCGCCCGCTGGCGGCCTACCTGCAGGCCCTCGACGACCTCGCCGCATGAGGCAGACGCGGCGACAACGACAGGTCGCCGCCGGTGCGGGCGGGGCGTACCTGCGCCCCGGGCCGCTCGCGCTGGCCCACCGCGGCGGCGCCGGCCTCGAACTGAACGTCGGGATCGAGAACTCCCTGCGGGCCGTGCGCAACGCCGTCGACCTCGGCTTCACCTATGTCGAGACGGACGTGCGCGCAAGCGCCGACGGCGTCCCATTCGTCGTGCATGACCCGGACCTCTCCCGGGTGGTGGGGTCCGCCGTCGACGTGCATGCGCTGAGCGCGGCCGACCTGCGGTCGGCCACGCTCGCCGGCGGCGAGTCCATCCCGACGCTGGCGGAGCTCCTCGAGGAGTTCGGCGACACCCGGTTCAACATCGACGTCAAGTCCGACGATGTGGTGGCGCCCGCGCTCGCGGTGATCGAGGCGCAGCGGGCGTTCGACCGGGTCCTGGTCGCCGCGTTCGACCACCGGCGGCTGCAGCGGGTCCGACGTGCGTACCCGGAGGCGGCCACCTCGGCCTCGCCGCTGGAGACGGCGTCCCTGCGGTGGGGCGTCGGCGGCACCCGGGCGCTCGCGGCCCGCAACGGCGTCGTGTGCCTGCAGGTGCCGACGACGTTCCGCGGCCGGCCGCTGGTGACGCCGGGGTTCATCGCGAACGCGCACCGGTATGGGCTGCAGGTGCATGTGTGGACCATCGACGACGCGGCCACCATGATCACCCTCCTCGACCTCGGCGTGGACGGCATCGTCGCCGACCGCATCGACGTGCTCAAGGACGTCCTCGTCGCTCGAGGCCAGTGGCCATGACGGCGGTGGAATCGGCCGGGGGCCTCGAGGCGGACGCACTGGACCTGTACTACGCCAGGATGTCCGCCTCGATCGGCGACAAGGCCGAGATGGTGCGGCACGTGCGGCCGGGCCGGGCCCTCGACGTCGGATGCGGCTCGGGGGAGCTGCTGGACGTGCTCGCCGCCGCCGGGCACGAGGTGGTCGGGCTGGACCCGGCGCCGGAGTCCGTGCGCCGGGCCGGAGCCCGCAACGTCCACCTGGCCTACGCCGACGAGGCCGCGGAGGTCTGCGGGCCGCACAGCCTGGACACCGTGGTCTGCTCCTCGGTGCTGCACGAGGTGTTCTCCTACGGCAATGCGGACGCGGTGGTCGGTCGAGAGTCCTCGGTCTCCGCGGCCCTGGTGGCGTTCCGACGGGCGTTGGTGCCGGGCGGCCGGCTGATCGTGCGGGACGGCGTGATGCCGGCGCCGGGGCCCGCGCGGATCCGCGTCGACGAGCCGGGCGCCGTGGAGCGGTTCCTACGGCACTCGCCGTTCCGGCGCGGCCACGGCACAGACCGTGAGATCCACCTCGAGCAGGTCGGCCCGGACGCGTTCGAGGGCGAGTTCTCCTCCGCGATGGAGTTCGCGTTCACCTACACCTGGGGCGAGCGGTCCTTCGCCCGGGAGGTGCGCGAGTTCTACGGGGTGTTCCGGCTCGCCGAGTATGCCCGCTTCGTGCAGGCCCACGGCTTCCGGCTCGTCTGCGCCCGCGAGTACGTGCAGCCCGGTTACCGCGATCATCTGGCCGGACGGGTGTCCTTCGACCGGGACTTCCCGGCGTCGAACGGGCTGTGGGTCTACGAGGTCGACGGCGGCGCGGGCCGGGAGCGGACGGTTGCTAGGATTGGTCCCCGCCAGGGCCTATAGCTCAGTTGGTTAGAGCGTCGCGTTTACACCGCGGATGTCGGGGGTTCGAGTCCCTCTGGGCCCACCGGTACCCGATCCTTGCCCGTCCTGGGGTCACGGCACGGGTCGGCGGAGGTCGGGCGATGGCGCCGAGCGAGCCGACGCAAGAGACATCACCCGGATCTGGCAGCAGGGCTGGGCCGACGCCCACCTCGCTCACGTTCCGGCCACCTTGGTGACGGCCCGGACCTCCGCCTCGCGGGCCGCCGCTGCCCAGCAGCGACCGACCGGCCGGCCGGTGATGACCTCCCAGGTCATTGCCCGGGTCCGCTGCGCCCGTGCACCCTGGGTCCTCCAGGCGGCCGCACAGGCCGCCGTCCCCTGAGGAGGCCGACATGTTGCTGATCGAGATCGCCCATCCGGCCGGCCGGCTGACGCCCGCGGACCACGACCTGCTCGGCGAGGCCGTTGTGGGGCTGTTCCTCGCTCCCGAGGGCCACGCCGAGGAGACGTCGGTCCGGGCGCGGGGCGCCACGCACATCGCGTTTCGGGAACTGAGCGGCTGGCGCACCGGGCACGGTGTACCCGCCGCCGACGCCGCGCCGCCGCTGATCATCACCGTGACGGTTCCGCGCTCGTGGCGCGACGAGGCCGGGGGCACGTTCATCGGTCTGCTGCGGCACGCCGTCAGGCGGTTGGACGACGCCCGCGGCTGGCACCGCACCGAGGGGAGCCTGTGGGTCCGGGTGGTCGGCGTGGCCGACGGTGACATCGGCCTGGACGGGCGGCCCGCCACCGGCGCGGACGTCGTGGACTTCCTCACCGAGGACTTCAGGTCCGCCCTCGCGAACGGGTCCGTGGCGCCGCCGCCCGCGGGAAAACTGCTCGACCCGGTCTGCGGGATGACGGTGCCCGACGGCCGGGGTGCCATCGTGCTCGAGCACGACGGGCGGCGGTGGGGGTTCTGCGCCGCCGGCTGCCGAGATGCGTACCTGCGCGAGCACCCGGCGGCCGTGGCCTGACCGACCGGCGCGTCGTCAGGAGCTGGCCCGGGTGCTCGACCCGGAGGTGGCCGTCGCGGACGGCGTGGTGGACCTCGAGGGCGATCCCGCGCTCCTGGCGCACTTCGTCGCCACCGTCACCGTTCCCTATTCCGCGGCCGTGGTCGGCTGAACGGAGCCCCGGCCGCGCTCGGGCCTGGCGGCCTGGAGGCGCGCCTTCTTCTGACGATTACCGCACGTGTTCATGTCGCACCACCTGCGGGTGCGGCTCTGGCTGGTGTCGAAGAAGGCAGCCCGGCAGGTCGGCGATGTGCAGAGGGCCAGCCGGCCATCCCGTGCACCCGAGAGAATGCCGATCGCGTCGGCGGCGATCACGACCAGGGCATCCTCAACGGACGGTGTCGAGCCGAGTTGCCAGCGCCGATGGCCCTCGGGTGTCAGAACGGCCGCGGCCCGGCCCTGGGTGCTGCAGTCATTGATGATCCGGACGGCGGGCGCGGGGAGTGGCTCTCGGCGCGCGCCCGCGGTGGCGGCGGCGTGGATCGACTCCCTGAGTTCCCGCGCGCGGTCGAGCTGGGCGTGGCTGCAGGACTCCACGGGCAGGCCGCTCACCGCCAGCCAGTCGCGGAGCCGGCTCGGCGTCGGAATGCGCTCCACGGCGACGCCACGTCGCTCGGTCAGGGTTGCCGTGAAGCTCGTCGCCAGCACCTTGCCGAGCCGGAAGTCGGGGAACCGAGCGGACATGGAACCACCTTAGCCGGTTGCGGTCTATGATCGCCCACTGGTAGAACCGTCTTAGCCGGTTCGCAGATTCCACCGGCTCACCGATGGCGAGGAGCAGTTCATGGACCGCCGAACCAGCGACGTCCAACCATTCGAAGCACACGCGAGCGACGCCGATCTCGCCGACCTGCGCGCGCGACTGGCCGCCGCGCGGCTGCCCGAGGCCGAGACCGTGCACGGGGCCGCGCCCGGTCGGCGCCGATGGGACCAGGGAGTACCGCTGGCCGACCTGGTGGACGTCGTGGAGTACTGGCGCACCGGGTACGACTGGCGCTCGTTCGAGACACGCCTCAACCGTCTCGGCCAGTTCCGCACGAGCATCGACGATCTGGGAATCCACTTCCTGCACCGCAGATCCACCCGAGCGGACGCCACTCCACTGCTCCTGACGCACGGATGGCCCGGCAGCATCGCCGAGTTCACCGACGTGATCGACGAACTCGCGGATCCGACGCACGCGGACGCGCCGGCCTTCCACGTCGTCGCCCCGTCGCTGCCGGGATTCGGCTACAGCGACAGGCCGGCAACCACCGGCTGGGGGACCGAGAAGATCGCGGCCGCCTGGGTCGAACTCATGGGACGGCTCGGCTATGACCGGTTCGCCGCCCACGGTGGCGACTGGGGAGGCAACATCACCACGGTCCTCGGCGGCCGGTTCCCGGAGCACGTGCTCGGCATCCACACCACGTTCGCGGAAGCGCCGCCCGGGTTGAGCACCGACGGACTGACTACCCTCGAACGCCAGTGGACCGAGGACACCCGCGACTTCTGGCTCCACCGCGCGGCGTACGCGAAACAGCAGGCGACCCGGCCGCAGACCATCGGCTACTCGCTCGTCGACTCGCCGGTCGGACTGCTCGCCTGGATCCTGGACAAGTTCGCCGAGTGGACGGATACCGAGGACAGCCCGTTCGAGACGATCCCCAGGGACCGGATCCTCGACGATGTCACCCTGTACTGGCTCACGCGCACCGGCGCGTCGGCGGCCCGGATCTACTACGAGAGCCACAACTCGTTGGACCCCGAACTGCGGGTCGACGTCCCGTCCGCGATCACCATGTATCCCCGCGACATCGAGAAGTGCCCGCGCCCCTGGGCGCGGGAACGGTACCGACAGATCGTCCGATGGAGTGCGCCCGACGCCGGTGGACACTTCCCGTCGCTGGAGGTTCCCGAGGACTTCGTCAACGACCTGCAGGGGGGTCTCGCGGCCGTGCTGGCGGCCGGCGGACGCCGGTCATGAGGTCGGCGACGTTCGTTCCTGCCCGCTCAAGCCCCGGGTTCGGCTCGGGAGCCGATCGCGTCTCCTCGATGGTCTGGACGTAGGTGAACTTCGGCCAGAACAGGTCGCCCGGGGCCGGCGATGAATCCGTCGAGGGAGATCGACATGTCGAGGATCGTCCTGGGCATTGAGTGCTCCTTCGCCGTCGCGGGTCGGCTTCCGGACTCCATCCTGAACACGATGGTAGGGCGCGGCCGCGACCCACGCCTGATCCGGTCGTGGCGGCTACCCCGCGATCAAGACCCGGGCGACCACGCACTCATAGGGCGCCATCCTCGGCCCCCGGGCGAGGCCGTGGGAGCCGAGCACCCCGGTCGCGGCCGGCAGGCCCCGGGGGCGCTTGATCGTGCGGTCGGTGAGGTTGACCTCGACGAGCCAGTCGTCGCCGTCGCCCGGGGCCGTGCGCACCCAGCCGAAGTACTCGCGCGAGCGTGGCAGCAGGGCACGGAACCCGCCGTCGGTCAGGGCCGGCTCGGCGCGGCGCAGCCGGATCAGGTCACGGTGGAAGGACAGCACCGAGCCCGGGTCCGCGCCCTGTTCGGCGACGGTGAAGCCGACCGAGTCCTCCCGGCCGACCTGCCACGGCGTGCCGGTGCTGAACCCCGTCGTCGGCCCGGGTTCCCAGCGCATCGGGACCCGGGCGTGATCGCGGGCCCCGGGCCGCACCCGGGCCAGGGCGTCCTCGTGGGCCACTCCGTCGGCGCGCAGTTCGGCCAGCCGGTTCACGGACTCGACATCCTTCAGTTCGGCCGCGGCGGCGAAGTCCTGGTTGATCGCCGCGATCTCCTGGCCCTGGAACAGGAACGGGGTGCCCGGCAGCGTCAGCTGGATCGTCGCCAGGGCCTTGGCCGCGGCGGACCGCAGCACGGGGTCGCGGTCGCGTGTGCCGAGCACCTTGGACAGCATCCGCGGGTTGTCGTGGTTGTCCAGGAACAGGGCGATGGCGTCGTCCGGTCCCAACCTGGCCAGATAGTCCAGGTAGAAGCCCTTGAGGTAGCCGAGGTCGTAGCGGTAGTCGTCCCAGCGGACCTTGCCCGGGCCGTCGAGCACGTCGAAATTGAACACCAGGTCGAGCTCGCGCCGGCGGGCGCCGCTGAGCAGCCGGGACATCTCCACCCCGACGCCGGGGGTCTCACCGACCAGCACGCCGACCGGGTCCGGTGGCTCGGGCACGCCGAGGGTGCCGTCGGCACCCCGCGAACGCACGGTCGACGGCGGTCGCGGGTCCTGGGCGGTGCGCGTGAAGCCCGTAGCGCGCAACTCGCGCAGGTACTCGTGCAGCCGCGGCCCGAAGAAGTAGTGCTCGATGCCGGGGAAACCCATCAGGGCACCGATCGCCTCGTTGCCGTCGGGCAGGCCCGGGCGCTTCGAGATGTAGTTGATGACGTCGAGCCGGAAGCCGTCGATGCCGCGGGCCCGCCACCACCGCACGATCTCGGCGACCTCGGCCCGCACCCGCGGGTTCTCCCAGTTGAGGTCCATCTGTCCCGGCGCGAACAGGTGCAGCGCCCAGCGTTTCGCCTCCGGCAGCCAGCGCCAGGCGCTGCCGCCGAAGAAGGAGGCCCAGTTGTTCGGGGGCGGCCCGCTGCCGTCCTCGCCCGGGACCCCGGGCTGCAGGTGGTAATAGTCGCCGTAGGGACCGTCCGGGTCGGCGACGGCGGCCCGGAACCAGGCGTGCTCGGCGGAGGTGTGGTTGACCACGAGGTCGAGGATGATCCGCATCCCGCGCTCGTGCGCGCCGGCGATGAGGTCGTCGAGGTCGGCCAGGGTGCCCATCTCGGACATGACCGCGCGGTAGTCCCGCACGTCGTAGCCCATGTCCTCGTTCGGGGAGTCGAAGATCGGCGACAGCCACACGCAGTCGACCCCGAGGTCGGCGAGGTGATCGAGGCGCGAGGTGACGCCGCGGAGGTCACCCACGCCGTCGCCGTCGGAGTCCGCGAACGAACGCGGGTAGACCTGGTAGAAGACCGCCCGCCGCCACCAGGGCGGCTGCGCCGCTGGAGTGCCCGACGGCGTGGGGTCGCCTCCGGACGCGGCGTCCGGCTCGTGGTGGTGGTTGTGGTCGGCGAGCACCGTGATCAGCGACGGGGCGAACTCCTCGCCGAGGATGGGCCGGACGAGCCGGGCGACGGTGCTCAGGCGCAGGTTCGCCACGACCGGGTTGCGCACCCAGAGCGACGACCGGCCCAGCTGCAGCAGCACCTTGTCGATGGCGTCCCGCCCGACCGGGTGGCCGTAGATCTCCTTGAGTCGCGTGTTCGCGTCAACGGGGGTCATCGCGGCCTCCGCCCGGTGGTGGCGCCTCGACGCCCAGGGCGAGCGGTGGCCGTGCTCCGGCCTCCCGAGCGTCGAGGTCTCCCACGATCGCCGCGTAGGTGGCCTCGTCGAGTCGGTAACGGCGCCGCAGTACCACCCAGCTGACGACGACGAGCAGGATCGGCAGCCCCATCATGGCGGCCCTGAACGCCGCGGCGCCGCCCGCCGTGACGTCCGCCGCGGTGTCGGCGTCGTTCACGCCGGAGAGGATCAGGGTCAGCCCCACGACGCCGGCCGCGAGCCCGCTGGAGGCCTTGTAGATGAACGGCTGCAGGGAGAACGTGACGGACTCGTTGCGCCGACCCAGCTTCCACTGCCCGTACTCCACGGAGTCGGCGATGAACAGCATCATGAGCAGCTGGATGAAGGCCTGCCCGCTGAACAGCAGCACCCCGGCGATGCCGATCCCCACCATCGTGGCGTCCGCGAGCAGGAACACGACGTAACCGGCCACGCAGAGCCCGCTGGCCAGCAGGTGCACGCCGCGCCGGGACAGCCGGGCGGAGACGAGGGGGAACACGAGCAGCCCGATGATCTGCGTGACGCCGAGGATCGCCGCGAACACCGAGTACATCCCCGCGTCGCCGAAGATGTAGGTGAAGTAGTACAGCCCGAGGCTCGTGGTGACCGTATAGCCGGTCATGAACGCCACCATCGCCACCGTGACCCACAGGAGCTGGTCGTTGCGGGCGATCACCCCGAGCAGCTCCCGGAGCGGGGTGGGCGAGATCGTCGCGACGGCGACCTGTTGGCGGGTGGCGACCAGCGTGATCGTCTGGAACGCGAGCATGATGACGACCACGATCACGGCGAGTACGAACCACGCGCGGTGGGCCGAGCCGAGCGCGTTCTCGAGCGCCTCGGTCACCGGCACCAGCGCCACGACCAGGGAGAACAGGCCCACGTTCGCGCAGACCCGGGCGACGACGCCGATCCGCTCGCGTTCGCGCTGGACCCGGGACAGGGAGGGCAGCATGCCGTAGAAGGAGATGTCGTTGACGGTGTAGGCGACCTCCCAGAGCAGGTAGACGCTCACGAAGACGACGATGAACCACGCCCCCTGGACACCCCAGTCGGAGAACATGAGCACCGTGGCCGCCGCCCAGGCCAGCCCACCGACGGCGATCCACGGCTTGAACTTGCCCCACCGGGACCGGGTGTTGTCCACCACGAACCCCATGACCGGGTCGTTGACGGCGTCGAACAGGCGCATCAGGACGAGCACCACGGTGATCACGCCCAGGGTCTCGTTGGAGACCCCGACCACCTCGGTGAGGTAGACGAGCAGGAAGAGGGTCACCATCGCGGCGACCATGTCCCGCCCGAGGGTGCCCAGGCCGAAGCCCCAGACGTTGCGTCGGTGCAGTGCTTCCGGTGCTTCCGGTGCGCCGTCGCCGCCGGGGGAGTTGTCCACGCGAGAAGTCTGCCAGCCCGCGTTGTCGAAATCGTCGACTCCGCTCCGACCTATGGTCATGACACGCAACCAGGCACCCACCGACCCGACCACCACCGACCTGCTGGGCTGGGTCCAGCACACGATCGAGCACCTCTGCGGATCCACCCAGGGGCTCACCGAGGCCCAGGTACGCACGCCGGTGGCGCCGTCCGGATGGACCGTCGCCGGCCTGCTCGGGCACGTCCACGACTCCACCATCTTCTGGCTCCACCACGTCCTCGGCGGACACCCGATGACGTTCGAGGAGGATCCGTGGGACAACGACCCGGACCTCCCGCTCGTGGCCCTGGTGGACCGTCTGCGGCAGGACACCGCCGCGGCGTGCGCGGCCGTCGAGCACCTCGGCAACGACACCGCGCCGCTTTGGTGGCCGGACGGTGCCTGGGGTGGCTACCGCCAGACCACGGTCCGGGGCGTGCTCCTGCACCTGCTGAACGACAACGCCGCCCACACCGGCCAGCTCGACATGGCCCGGGAGCACCTCGACGGCGGTGTCTGGGATCACGCCGTCGACGGCGTCCGGCTGCCCTCGAGGGGGTGACGCCGCTCGATGGCGATGCGGCCGGGGTGCCCGGGGCGGGTTGTGCATCCCCGCCCCGGCGAGGACGATCTGGATATCCGATCGGAAACACGAGAAGAGGTTCGTCATGGCCCGGCTCAACCCCTACCTCAACTTCACGGACAACGCCCGGGCGGCGCTGGAGTTCTACCACTCGGTGTTCGGTGGCGAACTGAGCATGAACACCTTCGCCGAGTTCGGCCAGGCGGAGGACCCGGCCGATGCGGAAAAGATCATGCACGGCCAGCTCGAGGGCGACGGTGGCCTCCTGCTGATGGCCTCGGACACCCCGGCCGGGATGCCGGTCTCCGGTACCGACGGCAACATCTCGGTGTCGCTCTCCGGCGGACCGGAGGACGACGCGACCCTGCGCCGTCACTGGGACGCGCTCTCCGGGAGCGGTTCGGTCACGGTGCCGCTCGAGGTGGCCCCCTGGGGTGATGCGTTCGGCATGTGCGTCGACGGCTTCGGGATCAACTGGCTCGTCAACATCGCCGGGAACACTCCGGAGCAGTGACGGACAAGGTCGACTTCAAGAAGAGCCTCGACGCCTACCGGGCCAGGCAGGGTGAGTTCCGGATCCTCGACGTGCCCGAACTGCAGTACCTGATGATCGACGGCCACGGCGACCCGAACACCTCCGAGGACTTCACCGCTGCCCTGGAGGCGCTGTACCCGGTGGCCTACAAACTCAAGTTCGCGAGCAGGACCGGCCTCGGCCGCGACTACGTGGTGATGCCGCTGGAGGGTCTGTGGTGGGCCGAGGACATGGAGGCGTTCACGTCCGCGCGGGACAAGTCCCAGTGGGACTGGACGCTCCTGATCATGGTCCCGGACTGGATCGGGCCCGAGCTGTTCACCGCCGCCGTCGAGCAGGCAGGCAGGAAGGGGCCTCCGGCCCGGCTCGCGCAGGTACGGCTGGACTCCCTGGCCGAGGGCCGGTGCGTCCAGACCCTGCACGTGGGCTCCTTCGACGACGAAGCCCCGGTCCTGCGGCGCCTGCACCACGAGTTCATCCCGGACAGCGGTCTGCGCATGAGGGGAACCCACCACGAGATCTACCTGACCGACAGCCGCCGAACGCCGCCGGAGCGGCAGCGCACGATCCTACGTCAGCCGGTCGTGCCGGCCTGAGGCTCAGGTCGAGTCCCGACGGCGCCGCTCCAGTCCGGAGAGCATCAGGTCGATCGAGAACGCGAACTCCTCATCGTCGTCGCAACCGCCCAGGCCGCCCTCGTGCGTGCTCGCCACGGCCAGTTCGGCCAGCCGCGGCAGTTCCCGGGTGAAGAACGCCAGTTGCGCCGCGGCGACCGCGGGTGGCGGCGGCCCGGCCGCGGCGTCGTCGAACAGGTCGTCGCTGAAGCCGAGGACCCGGCTGCCCAAGACGTGCAGCGCGTGGTGGGTCAGGGCCAGGTCGAGGCCGCCGGCCCGCAGGATCTCAAGCAGGGCGTTCAGGTGACGCAGGGTCGCCGGCGTGGGCTCGCGCCGGTCCTTGATCGCGCCGGCGGTCCACGGGTGGGCGAGCATGGTGCGCCGGGCCGAGAGCATCAGGGCGCGCGCGTCCACGACCCAATCGCCCGACGGCGTCGCCACCGGTTCGATGTCGCTCACCACCGCGTCGGTCATCAGCTCGAGCAGCCCGTCCTTGGTGCCGACGTGCCGGTAGAGCGACATCGGGTCGACACCGAGCTCGGTCGCGACACGGCGCATGCTGACGGCCGCCAGCCCGCCCTCGTCCGCGATGGCGATGGCCACGGCGACGACGCCGTCCCGGGTGAGTCCGGCTGGGATGGTCCGGGGCTGCTGCGCGCTCATGGCCGGACAGTCTAGGCCCGTGACGTTGACGCGGCTACACCGTAGGCCTACGCTGTAGGCCTACGCTGTAGGCCTACGGTGTAGATCATGATCGAGAGTCCAGTGAAGGGCGTATGTCATGTCGATCCAGAACCCGGCACCCCCGCTGCCGCCACGATGGTTCATCCGGTCCGCCTGGGCCGGGCACAAACTGCTGTACCGGGTCACCCGCCTCGGCCTGACCCGACCGGTCGACGGACGCAAGGCCGGCATCCTCCGGCTGCGCACCGTCGGCCGCCGCACCGGTGAGCCACGGGCCGTCATGATCTGCTACTTCCTCGACCATCCCGACGGTGCCGACCGCCCCGACCTCGTCACCCTCGCGATGAACGGCTGGGCACCGAGCCACCCTGCGTGGTGGCTGAACCTGCGGGCCAACCCCGAGGTCGAGGTGGACACGGTCGACGGCATCGCGCGTGTGCGGGGTCGCGAGGCCACCGGCGCCGAGAGGGACCGGCTCCTGGCCCGGTTCGACGACCACAGCGGGTGGGGCGAGGTCCGCAGATACGTCGCGGCGCGCCCGCACACGCCCGTCGTCGTCCTCTCGCCGCGCTGAACCACCATCGTCTCAGTCGGACTCGGCCGCCCGGCCCGCGAGGATTCGGTCAGTAGTTCTGGGAGTTGGTTCGCGTAGAGTTCCTCGCGCCCTCGGCCGATGCCGATCCGGCTGAGCTGCCGGCCAGGGACCCGGGCACGGTTCCCAGAGTCCGCGCCAGCGGGTTGAACGACTGCATCGGAACCTCTCAAGCAATTCTCCAAACACGCCAAACTGGGGCGAGGTTAGGTAGTTCAAGGGATCGTTGTGGGCCCAGCATTCCGTCACGCCAGGGCTCGACCCATCGACCGGCGAGAGCTGGCGCGCTTGTGCGGAACTGATCACCCGGCTCCGGCAACGCGAGCGAATTGCTCAGCTCGTCGCGAGCGCCCCGGGTCAAGGCGTGAGCAGGGTGCGGACGCGGTCGGCCCCCACTGCCAGCAGCAGCGTGGGCAGCCGCGGCCCGGTGTCCTTGCCGATCAACAGGTGGTAGAGGAGCTTGAAGAACTGACGCTGCGCGGCACCCAGTGCGGCCGCCGTCTCGGGGTCGGTCCTGCGGTCGGGCTTGAAGTCGGCGGCCCGGCCGGCCTGCACCTTGGGCACGCCGTAGACCTGGTGGGTCAGCCCGTCGAGCGACCACGCGTCGTCGATCGCGGGGAGCTCCGAACCCTTGCCGTCCAACAGGATTCGCAGCCCCTCACGTTGTGCGTCGGTCAGCGCGGCGAGCGCCTCGGCATCGGGAGACGCGCGCACGACCGTCCGGTCCTCGGGCGCCATCTGCGTCTCGACCCACGCGCTCGCGCGGTCGAGGCGCGGGCGCAGCTCGTCGAGGGAGGACACCGGGTCGGTCGGGTCGAGGGACCTCAGGATGCGCAGGGTCTGCTCGTCGTCGCCGGTGGTGATGTCCACGACCGACGCGATCGTGCGATAGGGCAGCGGGTGCGGCGTCATCGGCAGTTCACCGGCGGCCACCGACACCGCGCGAGCGTGCGCCGCGAGGTCGCCGGGCTGCGCCGAGTCGCCGGAAACCTTGCGCACCAACGAGTCCCACTCGTCGTACATGCGCTGGATCTCGGCGTCGAGCGCCACGTCGAACGCCTGGTTGGGACGCTTGCGCGCATAGAGCCAACGCAACAGCGGGGCCTCCATGAACCGCAGCGCCTCGACCGGCGTGGGCACACCACCGCGCGAGGAGGACATCTTGGCCATCCCGCGGATGCCGACGAACGCGTACATCGGGCCGAGCGGGCGCTCCCAGCCGAAGAGCGGCGCGATCTCCTTGCCGACGGCGTAGGACGAGCCGGGGCTCTGGTGGTCGACGCCCGATGGTTCGAAGGTGACCTTTTCGTACGCCCAGCGCATCGGCCAGTCGACCTTCCACACGAGTTTGCCCCGGCGGTGCTCGCGGAGCAGCACGGTCTCGGTGTGACCACAACGGCAGGTGTAGGTCATCTCGGTGGACGCGTCGTCGTAGGAGGTCACCGCCGTGAAGTCGGTGCCGCAGGAGGAGCAGTACGGCTTGTACGGGTAGTAGTCGGAGCCGGCCGAGCCGTCGTCCTCGAACGCGGCGCCGGAGCCCTCGACGGCCGCTGCAGCCGCGGCCACGTCGTCCTCGGAGAGTTTCTTCTGCCGGCCCTTCTGCTTCTCACCGCTCTGCCCGGGAAGCGTGCGGTACTGGGCAAGCACCCTGTCGATCTCCGCGCGCTGCGACATCGCGAACAGCACGTGCTCGACGTAGGCGCCCGAGGTGTACTGCTCGGTCTGGCTGATGCCGCGGTAGGTGATGCCGAGCTGGGCCAGGCCGTCCTCGATCTCCGCGCGGAAGTGCGCGGCCCAGGAGTCGTGCGGTGAGCCCTTCGGCGCGGGCACCGCCGTCAGCGGCTTGCCGATGTGTTGGGCGTACGACTCGTCGACCCCCTCGACGGCGGGCACCTTGCGGTAGCGGTCGAAGTCGTCCCAGCTGATGATGTGCTCGACCTCGACACCGCGACGGCGGATCTCGTCGGCCACGAGGTGCGGCGTCATGACCTCACGCAGGTTGCCCAGGTGCACCGGACCGGACGGCGAGATGCCGGAGGCACAGACGACTGGCGTGCCCAGCTTCTCGGCGGCCTCGATGGCCTCGTCCGCGAGTCGGGATACCCAGTCGTCGTAGTGCGCCTCAGTCACGATCGTGAAGTCTAGGCCGCACGCAGGCGCCGACCAGGCCGTGCTCGTACGCGGCGATGACGAGCTGGGCGCGGTCGCGGGCGTGCAGCTTGGACAGCAGGCTGCCGATGTGCGTCTTGACCGTGCCCATGGAGATCGTGAGGGCCCGGGTGATCTCGGTGTTGGAAAGGCCGCGGCCGACGAGGGTGAGCACCTGCGCCTCCCGGCCGGTGAGCGATGCCGGCGTGCTCGTGGGTGCCGACCGGCTCAGGTAGTTCTCGACGAGCCGGGCCAGGACGGTCGGCGCGAAGAGTGACTCGCCGGCGTGGGTGCGCCTGATCGCGTCGACGAGCCGGGCCGGTTCGGCGTCCTTGAGGAGGAACCCGCTCGCGCCGGCGCCCAGGGCCGCGTGGACGTACTCGTCGAGCTCGAACATGGTCAGCACCAGCACCCGGGTGCGGTCGAGCACGGGGTCGGCGGCGATGCGGCGGGTCGCCTCGATGCCGTCACCGTCGGGCATCCGGAGGTCCATGAGCACGATGTCCGGGCGCAACTCGCGAGTCCGTTCGAGGGCACCGGCGCCGGTGCCTGCCTCGCCGACGACGGTCAGGTCCGGAGCGCCATCGACGATGAGCCGCAGGCTGTGCCGGATCAGCGGCTGGTCGTCGACGACGAGAACCTGTACCGGCCCGGTCACGGTGTGCCTGCCGGCCCGGGGCGCTCGGGCAGCCGGGCGGTCAGCCGGTAGCCGTCGCCGACGCGCTCACCGAGCAGGGTGCCACGGAGGGCGTCGACGCGCTCGCGCAGGCCCGCGATCCCCGCCCCGGCGCCGGCGTGCGGCGCCCACCCGGGAGCCGGGCCGTCGTCGGTGATCGTGGCGAGCACGTCGTCGCCGGCGCGCGCGACCTGAACGCGCACCGCCGTCGGGCCGGCATGCCGGACGGTGTTCGTCAGGCCCTCGCGCACGATCGCGCACACGGTCAGCTGGGTTCCGGCCGAGACCTCGCCGAGGTCGGTGACCTCGAGCACGGCCTCGACCCCGCCGGCCCGGGCCGCGGCCACGATCCGCGGCAGGTCGGCGAGGGCCTCCGCGGGCCGTAGCGGCGCGCCCTCTCCGGGCGTGCGCAACACCGAGAGCATCCGGCGCAGCTCGGTCGTGGCAGCCCGGGCGGTCCGTTCGATGTCCGCCAGCGCGGCGGCCCGTTCGGTCGCCGCGGCCGGACCGGTGACGGTGCGGGCAGCGGCGGCGCGGACGGTGACCAGGCCGAGCCCATGGGAGGCCAGATCGTGCAGGTCGCGGGCGATCCGCAGGCGCTCGGCCTGGGCGGCGCGTTCGGCGGCCCACGCGGTTAGTTCGTCCTCGAAGGCGCGTCGCTCCTGCCGGGCTCGCCACAGGGCCCAGCCCAGCACGGCGGCGGCGAACACGGCGGCACCCAGCAGGACCGCCATCGCGCCGAACGGCGGATCGACGCCGACCGTCGAGAGCACGAGCGCCAGCGCCACGATCAGGCCACCGGCGACCAGCCAGACGCGCGAGCGCAGCACGGGGCGGTCGGTCTTGGGCACCCGGCCGAGTCTAGATTCCCCGTCGCGGTCGCACATCGGACCCGGGTCTGAGGGACCCGGGTGGCACGCCCACCGGCCAGGTTCGGACCCGGGGCCGATGTCGGCCGGGCGCGCTCACGATCGGATGGTCGGCATGCTCCTCATCGATCAGCTCGTCAAACGTCACGGCACCCGGACCGTGCTCGATCACGTCGGCTTCGAGGCCCACCCGGGCCGCGTGACCGCGTTCCTGGGCGCCAACGGTGCCGGGAAGTCCTCCACGCTGCGGATCCTGCTCGGGCTCGACCGGCCCGACGGCGGAACCGCCCTGGTCGGCGGCCGTCCGTACCGGAGCCTGCGCGACCCGCTCCGCACGGTCGGGTCGATGCTCGACGGCTCGGGGGCGCACCGCGCCCGGACGGCGCGCGACCATCTGGCCTGGCTGGCCCGCAGCAACGGCATCGACCGCCGCCGGGTCGGCGAGGTGCTGGACCAGGTCGGGCTCGCGTCCTCCGCCAGGGTCCGGGTCGGCCGGCTCTCGCTGGGCATGGGACAGCGGCTCGGGCTCGCGGCGGCGCTGCTCGGCGAACCGCAGGCGCTCGTCCTCGACGAGCCCGTCAACGGGCTGGACCCGGAGGGCATCCGTTGGATGCGCGGCCTCCTGCGTGACCAGGCCGCCGCGGGAGGGACGGTGCTGCTGTCCAGCCACCTGATGTCCGAGGTCGCCGACGTCGCGGACGACCTCGTGGTCATCGCGGGCGGGCGGATCGTGGCGGCCGGGACCCTCGCCGAGCTCACCGCCGGGTACGACCGGCTCGAGGACGCGTTCTTCGCGCTCACCAGTGGCGACGGGGGAGCGCGCCGATGAGCGTGACCGGCCTGCTCGCGGCGGAACTGCGCAAGACCGTGACGCTGCCGGCAGCCTGGGCGGGCATCGGCGTCGCGGTGCTCGGCTCGATCGCGCTCACGGTGCTCAACGCCGTGACGACCCGGTCCGCGATCGACGCCGGCACGCCGGAGCGGGTGGCGAACACGTCGGCGTTCGAGGCCGCGTTCGCCGCGATGCCGCTCGGCACCGTCGGTGCGGTGGTCCTCGGCGTCGTCATGATCAGCAGCGAGTACGCCGCGAACGCCGCCGACGCCGGCGGTGGACGGCAGATCACGGCCACGCTGACCGCGATGCCACGCCGGATGAGCCTGCTCGCCGCGAAGGTGACGGTGCTCGTCCTGCTCGTGATCGCCGTCGCCGCCGTCACGTTGCCGACCACCGTGGGGATCGCGAACGCGGTCATCGGTGGCGCCGCGACCGAGACGGTGACGCCCGAGCAGGCGCTGCTGCGCGGGCTCGGCGGAGCCCTCTACTGGGCGCTCACCGGACTCATCGCCGCCGCGGTCACCCTGCTGACCCGCAGCGGGCTGATCGCGCCGATCGTGCTGATCGCGAACAACTCGGTGGTGTCGGTCTCCTTGCTGCTGACCAACCTCACCCCGCTGGCGCACTGGTTGCCCGACCTGGCCGGCCGTCGGTTGTTCGCCGGCATGGACACGGTCGACGGCGGGTTGGCCGCCGGCCCCGGTGCGCTCGTCATGGCTGCCTGGACCGTGGTGTTCCTGATCGTGGCCGCGGTGGTCTTCCGGCGCCGGGACGCCTGATGGGCACAAGGGGCCTGGCCGCGGAGCTGGACAAGCTCCGGACGTTGCCGGCGATCGGGTTCGCCATCGTCGGAGCCGTCCTCACCGGCGTCGTGATAGCCGGCGCACTGGTCGCGTCCGCAGCCGCGGCGGGGACGCCGGCCTCCGTCGTCGAAATCGTTCTCGCCGCGGTCCCATTCGTGCAGGTGCCGATCATCGTGCTCGGTGTGTTGCCGGCGGGACAGGAGTACGACGGGCGCCAGATTGCCACGACGCTCGTCGCGATGCCCGACCGTGCGCGCGCGCTGGCGGGCAAGACCATGGCGGCGACCGCCGTCGTTGGCCTCGGTACGGCGCTGAGCGTCGGCGCGGCGCTCACGACCGGCGTGATCGCGGCCGGCGTCGCCGAGGTGACGCTGACGAGCGCAACCGCCCCGTGGCGCCTGGCCGGTGCAGTCGGCTACCTCACCATCATCGGCCTGCTCGCCCACGTCGTCGCCGTGGCGTTGCGGCAGCTGGTGCCAGCGTTGGTCGCGACACTTGCCCTGATCGTGGTCATCTCGCCGTTGTCGGCCGGCCTCACCGAGCATGCACGCTGGCTGCCGGACCGAGCCGCGTCGCAGTTGTACGCCGACACGGACGCGCTGTTGACCACGGCGACCGGGCCGTTGGGGGCGCTCGCCTGGATCGCCGCGATCGGGACGCTCGCGGCCGTCAGGTTCATCCGCCTCGACCCCTGACCCGCCGGACGGGTCAGCGGCGCAACCCCTGGGACGGCCGGCGCGACCGTGGCGATCGGGGCACGCGATGGGGGAGGATCGGCGCATGCGGGTCACTCAGTTGCGCGTCTACCCGGTGAAGTCCCTGGGCGGCCAGGCGGTGACCGACGCCCAGGTCGAACCGTGGGGCCTGGCCGGGGACCGGCGCTGGGGCATCGTCGACGAAGCCGGGAAGAAGGTCACGGCCCGCGAACTGCGCGCCCTGCTCGGGCTGCGCGCCGAGGTGATCGGAGCCGACGCGATCAGGATCCACGCGGACTCCGGGAGCATCGTCGTGCCCACCCCGCGCGGGTTCGCCCCGGTACCGGTCAGCCATGCCCGGCAGGGACTCGCCGTGCCGGCGCGGGACTGCGCCAGCGACTGGGTCAGTGCCCGCGTGGGCCGGCCCGTGCGGCTCGTCTGGCAGGAGGACCCGACGGTGCGCTCGATCGATGAGGAGCACGGCGGGCACCCCGGGGACTCGCTCACGCTGGCGGACGCCGGCCCGCTGCTATTGACGTCCGAGGCCTCGCTCGCGCAACTGCAGGACTGGATCGACGCCGAGGTCGGCGACCCCGACCCGGCCGGTCTCGACCCGAACGACCTGAGCGGTCCGGGTGTCGGCGGACCCGCGCGAGTGGGCGCCCCGCTGAGCATGATCCGGTTCCGCCCGAACCTCGTCATCGACGGCGAGGCGCCGTTCGCGGAAGACGACTGGCCGACCGTGCGGATCGGCGACCTCGAGTTCCGGACCTCCGAGATCTGCGACCGGTGCGTGATGACGACGATCGACCCGGTCACCCTCGCCGGTGGCAAGGAGCCGATCCGCACCCTGGCCCGACACCGCCGCTGGGACCGCAAGACCTGGTTCGGCACCCGACTGGTGCCCCTCGGCGTCGGCGAGCTGCGCGTCGGGGACGCGGTCCTCCCGGGCCGCCGAGCCTGACCACGTTCGTGTGTTGCGCCACTGACCCGTAGGGCGGGTCAGTGGCGCAACGCTGGAACGGTGCCGCGTCGGTGACCCGTGGGGCGGGTCAGTGGCGCAACGTGTCGCACCGGTCCTACGTCTGGTCCGGGTCCACCAGTTTGCCGCTCGTGGACAGTTCCGGGTCGGTGCAGGAGGACAGGTCGAAGCAGCACGGGCGGCGTTTGCCGGATCGGAGCTTGGAGATGCTGACCTCGACCCGGCGCTCGCGGGTCTGCGGATTCCTCGTGGCATTGACCCACCGGACCCACTCCCAGCGCGCCATCGGGGTGATGTCCGCCCAGACGCCGGCAATGTCCGTCGCCTCGCCGAGCGCCGACCCCAGATCGTCGGGGATCTCGGGCTCGGGCCAGTCCTTGGTCGGCTCGATCTCGACATTGACGACGTCGCCGGCCTCGAGACCGTGCCCGGTGTCGATCGCGAGCCAGTGTCCACGCCGGCCATCCGGCTCCACGACGGCGGCAACGGCAGAGCCGTTCAGCCGCACCCGCGCGGCCACCTGGCCACGGGACGGGAGTCGGGCGCTCGCCTCGCCGGGCAGTCGGACGAGTTCGCGGTCGCCGATGGTCTCGACGGGGGCCTCGAAGACGACATTGTGGGAACTGTCCGTGTCGTTGGCGCCGTGCGCCGTCTCCTGCGCTGTCATCGGTCTCACCGCTTCCTCTCGGTCCGCACCTGGAACCCATTCAGGCTACGTCCGGCGCTCGGTCCCGCGCTTCTTCGATCCTGACCGGTCCGCTCGGGGTGTCCTACTCTGGGCGGGATCGCTACGTGCAGTGGCCCGTCGATGGGGGTGCTCGGTGATTCCGACGCAGGCGCAGGCCGACCTGGTCCAGCGCGTCCGCGAACTGCTCGTGGGCGAACCGTCGACCCGCGAGGTGTCGATGTTCGGCGGCCGGGCCTTCATGGTGGCTGAGTCGATGGTGGTGAGCGCGCACCGGTCCGGGGACCTGCTCGTGCGGGTACCGGCCGAGCGACACGACGAGCTGCTCGCCCGGCCCGGGGCCGAGCAGGCCGAGATGGGAACCGGGCGGACGATGGGCCCGGGGTGGGTCACCGTCTCGGCCGCGACCCTCGAGTCCGTGGCGGACCTGTCCGCCTGGCTCGACATCGCGCTGGACCACAACCGGGCCGTGACCGGACGCGACGGCGGAACCGGGGCCTAGCGGGGTCCCGGCGGCACCTGTCCCGACTGAGCGCCGCGGTTACGCGCCATCGCCTTACGGGTCCAGGACGCGGTCAGGCCGACGAGGATCGTGCTCCCGACCACGGTGAGCGCGCCGATGAAGACGGTCGTCGCACCCTGCACCTGTGCGAGGACGAGGACGACCGCGCCGACCACGGCAGCGGCCACCTGGATGCCGGTCACCACGAGCACCAGCCCGCTGCTGGTCGGTCGGGGCCCACCACCGAGCACGATGAGCAGCAGCACCGCGGCCACCGCCGAGACGATGGCGATGGTCGCGGTGACGATGCTGACGAGCTCGTTCGGTTCGGTGGTGGCACCGAACAGGGCATTCAGTCCGAGCATGGCGCCGGCGAAGGCGATCCCGAGGATCGCGAACGCGATCCCGGCCGCGCGGGGTGAGATCACGTCAGACCACGAACTCCGGCCAGCGCGTCACGCTCGCGCCCGTGATCGACAGGCGCATGTTGTTCGCCTGGGTCTGGATCGTGTTGCCCAGGTTCCAGCCGGCGGCGAGGATCGCGGCGACCGCGACCCCGCCGGCCGCGATGATGATGAACACGCCGGCCGGGATGCCGACGATCGTGGCTGACGAGGCCAGGCCGCCGACGATGCCGGCGATCAGCGCGGCGAAGGCCCCGATGATGGCGCCGTAGAACACGAACATCGCGGTCCGTAGGGCGTCCAGTGCGGCGACGACCTTGGTGGCGATCGCCTCACCGATCGCCGCGATCGTGGCGTGTTGCTCGGTGGCCCGGTTCTTGTACTTGGTGGCCGCATCACCCACCCACGAGTCGTCGTCGGTGGCCAGTTGGCCGGCGGTGACGGTCGAGGCGATCGAGCCGGACGGCGTCGCGACCTTGCTGATCCAGTTCTCGCTCTGGGTGGAGACACCGGCCGGGTCGCCGAAGCTCTCGATGATCCGGTTGACGCCGGCCCAGAAGTCGTCCCACATCTGGATGACCTGCTGCCAGGCCCGGTCGATCTGGTCGAGGACCCAGCGCAGGGCGGCGGGGACGAAGGACAGCACGCGGTTCACGGCGTCGACGAACGACTGCCACTTCTGCTGGACCTGCTGGATCAGTCGGATGATCTCGTCGATCAGGTGCATGGGATTGTGCCTTCCTGGTGTGTCTGCAATCGGTCGGGTACGGCGGTCAGCCGTCGAGGGTCCACATCGATCGGTACTTGGCCGCCGCTGCCTCCTCGTTCGCCAGGTAGTCGGCGTGGATGGTCTGCAGCGTCGAGACGGTGGCGTTGAGTTCCTCGGCCCCGGACGAGGCCAGCGCGGCCACGTGGGCCCGGACCTCCTCGTAGGCCTGCGCGGCCGCGAGGTCGTTGCCGGTGAAGGCCAGCTCGCCGAGCGTCATCCCGGCCAGGTCCGTGGACATGGTGGTCATCCCGCTGGCGGCCTCCGCCCACTTGGTGGTGTCCGCGGCGAGGTTCTCCAGGGCGACTTCGAGATCGGTCATGGTGTGACTCCTAGCTGTGGAAGACGTCGGGCTTGAGGATGGCGGCCATGGTCTGCGGGTCCTGTACGCGCGCGGCGAACGCGTTGAGGTCGTCGACGGCGGACAGCGCGGTGGCCGATTCGCTGGCCGCCGCGGCGAGCCCGTTCGTGATGGCCTCGGTCAGGGCCCGGGAGATGTTGAACGCGTGCGAGCGGTCGGCGAAGTCGGGGTCGACGATCACCTGGACCAGGCCACCGGAGCCGTCCACGATGACCTCCACGCCCCGCTGGCGGTCCTGGCCGACCGAGCGGGCCTGGCTGCGGCTCTCGACCGCCGTCACGGCCAGATCGATCGCCTGCTGCAGCGACTCGAGCTGGTCGATGAGGCCGCGGGTGGCCGCCACGCCGTCGATCGAGGACTCGCCGACCAACTCCTCGAGCCGGGAGGCGTACTGCTCGTGCCGCGGAGGCAGCGGGCGGGTGCGCGGCTCCGGCTCCTCGTCCAGGTCCTTGAGCGCGCTGCCCCACTGCTCGGTCCGGCTCAGGCTCGCCGCGACGAACGCCTCCACGACGGCGGTGCCGAGTTCCTCGGCCTCGTACTCATCCGACCACGCCTCCAGGACCGCGACGTCGCGGAACCGGCCCTCGCCGTCGAGCCGGACGGTGACCACCTCGGCCCGGTCCCTGCCTTCGGCCACGTCGAGCCGCCCCTGGGAGGCTTCGATCCGTTGACTCATCCGATCCATGGAATCGCGAATATCCGCGAGTCGTTCCAGGTCCTCGTTGGGCATGCCGTTCAATCCCCTGTTCGATCAGCGACGGGCGTGACGTCCGTGACGATATCGGTGCCGAGCCCCGGGCGGAATGGGTCGACCTCCCCATCGGCCCCGTGGGCTCACGGACCGGATCTACTGGATCGCCGAGCGCCCCGGGATCAGCGCCGTGTACTTCCGACCCCCGCGTTTGGCGGCGAGCACCCGGTCCAGGCGCTGCGCCAGCCTGGAGATGATGATGTTCAGGATCACGTAGATGACGGTGATCACGAGGTAGGTCTGGATCAGGTCCCCGGTGTTGGCGACCAGGACCCGCCCGCTCTGCATCAGCTCGCTGTAGCTGACCACATACCCGAACGCGGTGTCCTTGACCACGATGACCGCCTGCGCCACCAGGGCCGGGATGACCACCCGTAGCGCCTGCGGGAAGATCACCAGCCGGAACGCCTGCGGCCCGGTCATCCCGACGGCGGCCGCGGCCTCGCCCTGCCCCCGCGGCAGCGCGAGCACACCGGCCCGGAACACCTCGGCCAGGGTGGCCGCCGCGCACAGCCCGATCGGGATCACCAGCTTCCAGTAGACGTCCGGGTTGATGCCGTACTGGGGCAGGGCGAACATGAAGATGTAGATGATCAGGAGGACCGGCACGGCCCGGAACGCCTCGATCACCGCCGTCGCCGGCCACCGGAACCAGGCGCTGCGGGACAACCGCCCGACCGCCAGCAGCAGCCCGAGCGGCAGCCCGATCGCGGCCGCACCGAGCGCGGCCAGCCCGGTGTTCGCGAGGGCGCGACCCAGGTAGCGGATCGTGGCCGGCTGCCACAGTTCCCGCCATTTCGACGGCGCCAGCTGGCCGCTGGAGTAGAACTGGTAGTAGGCGAGCGCGAACAGGCCGACGATGCCCACGAGCGAGATCACCGTGACGATCGCGATCCGCCGGCGCGCCCTCGGCCCGGCGGTGTCGAACAACGCGTGCTGCATGCTCATCGCAGCACCCGCAGCCGCGTCTCCAGGCGCGCCCCGAGGGCGGCCGCGCCGAGGGAGATGGCCGCGTACAGCACCGCCGCGACGAGGAACGTGGTGATCCCGAGCGCCTCCCGGTTGTTGATGTAGGAGACCGTGCCGGTCAGGTCCCGCACGCCCACCACGGTGGCCAGCGAGGAACTGAGCAGGATCCCGATGAACAGGGTCACGGTCGGCCCGATCACGGTGCGGGTCGCCTGCGGCAGGATCAGGTCGCGGACGATGCCGCCGAAGGTCAGCCCGATCGAGCGGGCCGCCTCGACCTGCCCGGCGCCGATGGCGTTGATGCCGGTGCGGAAGGTCTCACACGCGAACGCCGTGCCGACCAGGGTCATCGCGATGATCACCCCGGGCACGAAACCGGGGTTGAGGTTGATCTCCGGCAGCCCGTAGACCACCACGATCAGCAGGCTCACCAGCGGCACGTTCCGGAAGATCTCCACGTACACCGCGCCCGCCACCCGCAGCGGCGGGATCGGGCTGATCCGGAACGTGGCCAGGATCAACCCGAGCACTACGGAGGCGACGAACGCGACCGCGGTAAGCACCGCCGTCGTCCCCAGACCACGCGCCAGCGTGCCGAGGTACTCGGTCAGGATGATCTGCACGCCCGTCTCCTCCGGCTCACACGGGGGAGGTCAGGAACCCTCGACGGAACCGATCTCCGGGGGCTCGGGGGCGGTGTCGATGTCGGCGCGGTCACCGATGGTGATCTGCCACAGCTCGGCCCAGGTGCCGTCGTCGATGACCTGCTGCAGCCAGTCGTTGACGAACTCCTGGGCGTCGGAGTCCTTCGGCAGCCCGATGCCGTAGTTGTCACCGGGGCCGAACGGCTCACCGACGATCTGCACGTCGTCGTTGGTGACGACGGCGTTGAGCAGCAGGCTCTGGTCGATCACATAGGCGTCCGCGTTGCCCTGCTGGACGGCGGCCAGCGCCTGGGCGTGGTCCGGCAGCTCCAGGATGGTCGCACCCGGCGCGAACTCCTCGAGCACGGTCACCCCGGTGGAGGCGGCCTGGGTGGCGACGGTGGCGCCGTCGAGGTCGTCCAGGCCCGTGATCTCGGTGTTGTCGCTGCGCACCAGGATGCCGCTCTGGGAGGAGTAGTACGGACCGGCGAACGCGACCCGCTCGGCGCGCTCGGGCGTGATCGAGTAGGTCGCGAAGATGGTGTCCACGGCGCCGGTCTCGAGCAGGTCCTCGCGGGTGTCCACCGTGACCTGCTGCAGGTCGGTGTTCACCTCGCCGAGGATGTACCGGGACAGCAGCTGGGACAGCGCGGCGTCGAACCCGGTGGCCACGCCGGTGGTCGGGTCGAGCAGCGAGAAGAGCTCCGAGGTCTCGGTGCCGCCGACGGTGAGCACCCCGGCCTCGCGCACGGCAGAGGCCCATTCGTTGGCCTCGACGGTGGCGTCGTCGGCGACGATGCCGTTGTCGAGGAGCTGCTGGTAGGCGGACGTGTCGTCGCCGGATCCGCCGTCGGCGCCCTCCTCCTCCGGGCTGCAGGCGACGAGCGCGGCCGCGGCCAGGGAGAGGGCGGCGACCGTGGTGAGGCCGCGCCGGGTGGTCGATGGGATTCTCATGATGCCTCCGGATGGTGGTCGCCCCAGCGATATGCGTAGGAAGGCTACACAGGGGCGCGCCCGCCAGCATTCCACCGGAGCGGGTGCCGGGCGAGCGCCCGTGACCGGCCCGCCCAGCCCGTGAGACGGCGGGCGAGCCGCGGTGAGGGTGCGGAAGTGGTCGCCACTTCGTCACTCTCGGCGGCGGGTGGGTCGCCGGGCGGTAGGTTCGCCTCCATGGACCTGGCACTCTCGGACGTGGTCGCTGCCCTCGAGAAGCGCTACCCGCCGTCGACGGCGGAGGACTGGGACGCCGTCGGGCTGGTGGTCGGCGATCCGGACGCCCGGATCCGCACGGTGCTGTTCGCGATCGACCCGGTCGAGGCCGTGGTGGAGGAGGCGCTCGAGCGCGGCGTGGACCTGCTCGTCACCCACCACCCGCTGTACCTGCGCGGCGTCACGTCGGTGGCCGCGACCGACGCGAAGGGCCGCGTGGTGCACCGGCTGATCCGCGCCGGGATCGCCCTGTACGTCGCCCACACGAACGCCGACATCGCCGCCGGCGGCGTCAACGAGGCCCTCGCCGCGGCCCTCGGCCTGACCGGCGCCCGCCCGCTCGTGCCCGCCCCCGCGCCGGGCCTGGACCTGCTCGTCAGCTACGCGCCCCTCGACGTGGCCGAGGACCTCCGGCGCGCACTCGCGGGCGCCGGAGCCGGGGCGATCGGGGACTACGAGGGCTGCGCCTGGTCGGTGACCGGGACGGGTGAGTTCACGCCCAGACCCGGGGCGAGTCCGGCCGTCGGGCAGGTCGGCGCCCACGAACGTCTCGACGAGACCCGCCTCGAGATGGTGGTGCCCACCGGTGCGCGCGAGCGTGTGCTCGCCGCGCTCCGGGCGGCGCACCCCTACGAGGAGCCGGCGTTCTCGTTCCTGCCCACGCGCACGCCGTCGGGCCCCACCGGCAGCGGCCGGGTCGGCGACCTCGCCGAGGCGACCACGCTCGCGGACTTCGCGCAGACGGTCGCCCGGGCGCTGCCGGCGACGGCGCACGGCGTCCGGGTGGCCGGCGCACCCGGGTCGGTGGTGCGGCGGGTCGCCGTCAGTGGCGGCAGCGGGGACGCCTACCTCGGCGCCGCTGCGGCCGCCGGGGCCGACGTGTACGTGACCGCGGACCTGCGCCACCACCGCGCCGGCGAGGCGCTCGCCGAGCCGGGCGCACCGGCGCTGCTCGACGTGGCGCACTGGGCCAGCGAGTGGCCGTGGCTGCCCGGCGCCGCCGCGGACCTGACCGCCGACACCGGGCTCGCCACGCACGTCAGCACGCGCGTCACCGATCCGTGGACCGACCAAGTCGCGCAGGTCGCGGACACCCATGGGCACTGATGGACGCACGGGCGCGCGGGGTGTTTGATGGCTGCACCTGTCGATGCGGAGAGGTGAGCCGATGACTGAGCGGACCCTGATCGTCCTGCGGCATGCGAAGTCGGCCTGGGACACCGGCGAGCCCGACCACCTGAGGCCGCTGGCCGCGCGCGGGCTGCGCGACGGACTCGCGGTCGGCCGGGTGCTCGCGCGGTACGACCTCGACGTGGTGCTCTGCTCGACCGCGACCCGCGCCCGGATGACGTGGCTGCGCGCCGAGAAGGGCGGCGCCCGGTGCCCGGACGTGCGCCACGACGGAGGTCTCTACGGCGCGGACCCCGACGACGTGATCCGGCTCGTCCGCGGCCTTCCGGACTCCGCGCGGACCGCCCTGCTGATCGGGCACGAGCCGACGCTCGCGGAGTTCGTGCTGGACGTCGCGCAGCCGTCGGAGGTCACCGAGCGGATCGCCGAGAAGTTCCCGACGGCGGGCGTCGCGGTCCTGCGTTTCGGTGGCGGCTGGGAGGAGGTCGCCTCGGGCGACACCTGGGTGGAGACGTTCGAGGTGCCCCGCGGGCACTACGGCACCGACGACGATTAGGCTGGGCGTCACTCGAATACCGGAGGTCATCTGTGAGCACCGCCCCCGTCGCCGACCAGCAACGTCTGCTGGACGTGCAGGCCATCGACACCCGCCTGGCCCAACTGGCCCACCAGCGCCGGTCCCACCCGAGCCTGGCCACGCTGGCGGAGTTCTCCACCCGGGCCCAGGACCTGGAGCGGGTCCGCGCGGAGACCGCCGTGGTGGTCAGCGACACCCGGCGTGAACTGGTCAAGGCCGAAACCGACGTGGAGCAGGTCGCCAACCGGGCCGCGCGGGACCAGCAACGCCTGGACAGTGGCTCCGGGTCCGCGAAGGACCTGCAGGCCATGGCGCACGAGCTCGAGTCCCTGCACCGGCGCAAGGAGGCGCTCGAGGAGATCGAGCTCGAGGTGATGGAGCGGCTCGAGGCCGCCGAGGGTGAGATCAACGCGATCACCGATCAGGCCGAGGCACTGCGGGCCGACGCCCAGCGGATCGAGGGCGAGCGGGACGCGGCGTTCGCCCAGCTCGACGAGGCCATCGCGGCGGCACAGGCGGACCGGGCCGCCGCCGTCGAGGGACTCGACGCGAACCTGCTCGCGCTCTACGAGCGAGTCCGGTCCCAGACCGGGGGACTCGCCGCCGTCGCCATCCGCGGCGAGAGCACCGAGGGCGTGCAGCTCACGCTCAGCCTGACCGAACGTGCGGCCATCCGGGACGCGGCGCCGGAGGAGGTCATTCGGTCCGAGGACTACGGCTACATCCTGGTGCGGGTCTCCTGACCCGCACCGCCGCTGACGAGGGAGTCGATGATGCACGCGGACGTCGCAGGCCGAGGGGTCACAGGGGAGGGCGAACCGGTCACGGTGGCCCTGGTCCGGCACGGCGAGACCCCGATGACGCCCACCGGTGCCTACTCCGGATCCGGGGTGCCGGGGCCGCCGCTGAGCGAGGCCGGCCGGGCCGAGGCGCTGCGGGCGGCCACGATCCTGGGTCGGCTCGGCGGTGACCTGTTCGACGACGTGCCCCCGCCCACCACCCTGATCACCTCGCCGCTGGTGCGCGCCGAGGAGACCGCGAGGATCATCGGGGACCACTTCGGGCTGTCCGCGATCGTCGACGACCGCGCCAAGGAGTGCCATTTCGGGCAGTGGGAGGGTCTCAAGGAGGCGGAGATCGACGAGCGCTGGCCCGGTGAGCTCGACGCCTGGCACACCACCGGCACCACGGTTCCGCCGGGCGGGGAGTCGATCGCCGGAGTCGGTGAGCGCACCCACGCCCTGCTGCTGGACCTGGTCGCCGAGCACGCCGGGTCCACCGTGGTGGTGGCCGCGCACGCCGTCACGATCCGCAGCGTGATCGGGCAGTGCCTGCTCGCCCCGCCCGGCGCCTGGTGGCGGCTGCGGCTGCAGTCGGGGTCGGTGAGCGTGATCCAGGTGTATCCGGACGGGATGGCCAAGGTGCTGGTGGCGGGGTTGCTCGACTAGTCGGGCAGGTCTCGGGACGACCGAGCCGGTTCGCCTCGACCGAGCCCTCTGTGGCGGGCTCGGTCGCCGGGAACCTACTCGCTCACCGGAAGGCGGTCAGGCTGGACGGCGGACACGGTGCTGCCCGCGATCCGGTCGTAGTACGTCCGGCCCTGCCCGACCAGCACCCCGGCGATCATCACGCCGATGACCGGGTAGGTCAGGACCGTCGCGGCGATCGTGGCCGGGTCGCCGTCGTCGTAGCCCCCGAACGCCGCCCCGATCGCGACCGCGTGCCCGAGCTGCCACGGGATCGCGATCTTCAGGGTGTTGCGCAGCAGGGCCCGCCCGAACGGTACCGGTCCGCCGTCGGCGGTGCGCACCCGCAGGGCGAACCGTCGCTTGCCCCAGGTGGCACCGGCGGGCCCGGACTCCCGCCGCGCGGCGAGCACGGTCGCGAGGATCGGTGGCACGGCGCTCATCGCGAACACCACGGCCTGCTCCTGGCCCCACCCGGCGCTGCGGGCGACCAGGCCGAACGGCACGGTGGCCGCGGCGATGCCCAGGTAGCCCACGCAATCCAGGAAGTACGCCTTGCCGCGCCTGCCCGCCAGTGGGTTCATGACAGCCCACGCTAACAAGGGGCGCCCTCGGTGCGGCTCAACCGGAAGGACGATTCTCGTGAGGTGAGTTGCTTGACTCACCTTCGAGGCGGCGAGTACATTCGCTTGTGGTGAGTCGATGGTCTCACCTCACTCGAAGGAGACGCGCATGGGCAAGCTCATCTACTCGATGATCACGTCGCTCGACGGGTATGCGGAGGCCGCCGAGGGTGATCTCGGGACCGGGGCCGAGGACGCGGAGGTGCACACCTTCATCGGGGACCGCTTCCGGGACGTCGGCACGTTCCTGTACGGCCGCCGGATGTACGAGACGATGGTCTTCTGGGAGACCGCGCACGCCCAGCCCGACGTGCCGCCGCACATCCTCCAGTACGCCCGGGACTGGCAGGCGGCGGAGAAGGTCGTCTACTCCACGACGCTGGAGTCGGTGTCCAGCGCGAGGACCCGGATCGAGCGGACCTTCGACCCCGAGGCGGTGCGCCGGCTCAAGGCGGAGTCGGACCACGACCTCAGCGTCGACGGCCCGAACCTCGCCGCCCAGGCGATCGCGGCCGGCCTCGTGGACGACTACCACCTGTTCATCACCACGAGCGTGGTCGGCGGCGGCAAGCGCTTCTTTCCCGACGGCGTGCGCCTCGACCTCGACCTGGTCGAGCAGCGTTCGTTCTCGACCGGCCTGATCTACGCGCACTACCGGACCCGCTGAACGCCTCGCTGACGATCCGCCGACCGCGCGCCTCGGCGGCCAACAAGCGCGCCACGGGGCTCTCGGTCGGCTGGAAGGTGCTCGCGCGCCGCCCCGTGGTGCCCGCCGAGCCGGGTCACGCCAGGACGAGTTCGAGGGTGTCCGGGCCGGTGCGGCCGGTGCGGGGGAGCAGGCTCGCCTCGCGGAGCACGGTCGGGATCAGCTCTTGGGCCGCGGCGAGCACCTGCGCGGGGGTGCGCGGCGGAGCGCCGGGGCGGGTCAGCAGGTGGTGGGTGAGGACCCCGCGGGTGTGCTTGGCGAAGTGGGAGACCACGGAGGGCTTGCCGTCACGGATCTGCACCACCCGCACCGTGAACCAGGGCAGGCCCGACGGCGGCCGCCAGGTCGGCAGGTAGCTGGAGGACCGCGCGTCGATCACCACGCCCCAGTCCCTGCCGAGGCTCTCCCGGAGGGCGGGCGCCCAGTACTGGGTGAGTTCGCCGACTCCGGGCAGCTTCGCGCAGATGGACGTCCGGTAGGCCGGGATGCGGTCCGTGGGGGCGAGCACCCCCCACAGGCCGGACACGATCCGTACGGAACTGTTCGCCCGCCGTCGCGCCGTCCCGGTGAGCCCGTCCAGACCCGCGGCCGCGTACAGGACGCCCGTGTAGACCTTCGATGCGGGCGCCGCGTGGGCGGTCCGGAGCGTGGTGTTGTGCGCGATCTCGGCCGTGAGGGTCGGTGGCACGTCGAGGACGCGGGCCGCGTCCGGGCGGGCGCTGGCATCGATGACCAGCTCGAGCAGCCGCTCGCGCCGGTCGGTCAGTTCGGGGTGGCTGAGGGCCGTGAGGTCCACGGGGGAGCCGCGCCGGGGGCCGGTCTTGCCCTCGGACGGGGGAAGGAGGATGAGCACGGACCCAGGGTAGGCGGCCCGGCGGCTAGACTCGGACCTGGATGAGTCGGCCAGGCGGTCGCGTCACGGAGTGATCCGTGCCGAGGAACGTCCGGGCTCCATAGGGCAGGGTGGTGGGTAACGCCCACCCGGGGTGACCCGCGGGACAGTGCCACAGAGAACAGACCGCCACACCGGTTCGCCGGTGCGGTAAGGGTGAAACGGTGGTGTAAGAGACCACCAGCGCATCGGGTGACCGAAGCGGCTAGGTAAACCCCACCCGGAGCAAGACCAGACAGGAAGCGCTCGAGGGCTGCTCGCCCGAGCTTCCGGGTAGGTCGCTGGAGGCGTGCGGCAACGTACGTCGTAGATGGATGGCCGCCCCCGGGCCGTGCGCGGTGCGGGACAGAACCCGGCGTATCGGCCGGCTCATCCACCACCCTCCGGCCGCGATGCTGCGATCGCGGCCGGAGCAGCGTCTGCGACGCGCCTCAGACGCGGTTGCGCCTGCTGACGAAGGACAGGATCAGTCCGATGACGAGGACTGCGACGCCGATCCAGATCAGGATCTGCCCGACGCCGGCGAAGCCGATGATGGCGAGGACGACGCCGAGGATGATGAGCACGAGCCAGAGTGACATGGTCTGTCCTTTCGTAGTCCCCCTTTGCGGAATGGCCAGCATGGCGCTTCCGGCAACGTGCCGCATCCCGAGCCGTGCGCGGCCTACTGAGCGGACCGCTGCGGATGCGCCCGGTCGGCAACCGGATGACGATGATGGGTATGAGTCCCGATGTGAGGCCCCAGAACGTGCCCGCCCAGCAGCAGTCATGGCCCGGCAGGACCTCGGAGATGGACCCGCGGCCCGATCACGGCGAGGACGGCTACACCGGGCGGGAACGCCTGGTCGGCAAGAGGGCGCTGATCACCGGTGGCGACTCCGGGATCGGACGGGCCACGGCGATCGCGTTCGCGAAGGAGGGAGCCGACGTCGCGGTCGCGTATCTGCCCGAGGAACAGGTGGATGCCGAGGAGACCAGGGCCGCGGTGCACGCCGTCGGCAAGGAGTGCGTGCTGGTCGCGACCGATCTGCGGACCGAGCAGGCCAACCTCGAGCTGGCGGCCGCGGCGGTGGACGCGCTGGGTGGGGTGGACGTCCTGGTCAACAACGCCGGCTTTCAGATGGCGCACACCGGCGGGATCACGGACTTCCCGAGTGGCCAGCTGGAGCAGGTGTTCGAGACCAACGTGTTCGCGTCGTTCTGGCTGACCAAGGCGCTGGTGCCGCATCTGGGCCCGGGTTCGAGCGTCATCTTCACGACCTCGATCCAGGCCTTCGACCCGTCGGAGCCCTTGCTGGACTACGCGGCCACGAAGGCCGCGCTGAACAATCTGATGGTCAACCTGGCCGCCGAGCTCGGACCGAAGGGGATCCGGGTGAACGCGGTGGCCCCTGGTCCGATCTGGACGCCGCTGATCCCGAGTACGTTCGACGCCGCGAAGGTGCAGGACTTCGGGACCGATACCCCGCTCGGGCGGCCCGGGCAGCCGGTGGAGGTGGCCGCAGCGTTCGTGTTCCTGGCCTCCGACGAGGCCAGCTACGTCAGCGGCACCGTGCTCGGCGTGACCGGTGGCAGGGCGGTCTTCTGAGGAAGGCATCAACTCCGGGGCAGTACGGCCGCGGCGCGCTCGGGTAACGGGGGCGGCCGCGGAACCTGGCGCGGCACCGCAGCCCGCCGATAGCGTGGTGACCTTCGGAGGGAGACCACATGGCCACATCGGTGCTGGCTGGTTGGGCGCAGATCCGCGAGGACTTCGCCGCGTTCTATCGGGACCTGCACACCCATCCCGAGCTGTCCGACCAGGAGACCAGGACCGCCGGCCTGTTGGCGCAGCGCCTGCGTGATGCCGGGTTCGACGAGGTCGTCGAGGGGGTGGGCGGCACCGGCGTGGTCGGCGTGGTACGCAGCGGCGAGGGCCCGGTGGTGATGCTCCGGGCCGACATCGACGCGCTGCCGGTGCAGGAGAAGACCGGGCTCCCCTACGCCAGCACGGTGCGAGCCCGAGACGGTGACGGCGTCCAGGTTCCGGTGATGCACGCCTGCGGGCACGACATGCACGCCGCGAGCCTGGCGGCCGCCGCCACCCTGCTGGCCCAGGGCCGCGAGCACTGGCGCGGCACGGTACTGGTGGTATTCCAGCCCGCGGAGGAACTCGCCACCGGGGCCCGCGACATGATCGCGGACGGGTTGTTCGAGCGGTTCCCGAGGCCCGGCATCGTGCTCGGTCAGCACGTGGCTCCGCTGCCGGCCGGGATCCTCGGGTACGGCGTCGGTCCGGTGATGGCCTCCGCGGACTCGGTGAACGTCACACTGCACGGGCGCGGCGGGCACGGCTCCCGCCCGGAATCGACGATCGATCCGGTCCTGATGGCCGCGAACGTCGTCACCCGGCTCCAGGGCATCGTCGCTCGTGAAGTGCCGCCGGCCGAGTCGGCGGTGGTCACGGTAGGGCGGCTGCAGGCGGGTGCCAAGGACAACGTCATCCCGGACGTCGCCGAACTGGGCATCAACATCCGCGCGTTCAGCCCGGCGGTACGCGACCTGGTCCGCGCGGCGATCGAGAGGGTCGTGACCGGGGAGGCACAGACCTCTGGCGCGCCGAAGCCCCCGGAGTTCACCTGGTTCGCCGCGGCGCCTGCGCTGGTGAGTGATCCCGATGCCACCGAGACCACGGTCGCGGCGTTCGTGGAGCGGTTCGGCGGGCAGCGGGTGATGCGGATGCCTCAGGTGAACGCCAGCGAGGACGTCGGCGTCTTCGGCGAGGCGATCGGCGTGCCGACGGTGTTCTGGTTCTGGGGCGGTCTGGAGACGGAGTCGACGCTGGCTGCGTTCGCGCAGGGCCGCATCGACGAACTGCCCGGTAACCACTCACCGTTCTTCGCGCCGGAGATCGAGCCGACCCTGACCACCGGGGTGGAGGCGCTGATCACCGCCGCCACCACCTGGCTCGACCCGGCCCCGCTGTGAGGTCCAGGGAGGTCGTCGCGGTCAGCCGCAGCTAGGCGTCGTCCGGCAGGAAAGCCGCCCGGGCCCTTTTCCGGGTGCTGAATGGATGACGGCGGTCGTCCGGACCGCTCGACGTGCCCGTCGGCGCGTCGCAGGCCGACCTGGAGTTCGCTGTGGCTGACCTGGCCTTCGTTGCCCTGGAAGCTCGAGCCCGATCCTGCGCGGCCCCGGCACCTGATCACCGAGGCGGGGGTCGGCTACCGTCTGCAGCCATGACTCTCCGCTCACGAGGCTCGCTCGCCGCGAGCTCCCTCGCTCGGGGGAGATCTCCGGCCCGGCCGGGGGAGGGGGCCGCGCCGCGACCCCGGCAGCATGGGACGCAGGGATCGCCGGACGGCGGACCGCGCCACTTCTCGGCAGGAGACCGGTCATGATGCAGACCCCGCCCACGCTCACCACGAGAACAACCGCAGCTGGCCTGGCCGTGCCGCGGACCCGGTTCGCCGGCGCGGCGATGATGGCGGGCGCGGCCGTGTTCGCCGCCGCCGGGTACTTTGCCGGCGAGCCGTCCGGCACAGCGGCCTACACGGTCTCGAACGTGGCCGGCCTGATCGCCATCGCGTGCGTCCTGGTCGGGTTCGGCGGGTTCCGCCGCCGCTACCGGACCCTGCTGGGCCGACTCGGTGCTTGGGGCATCGGCCTGGTCCGCTTCGGCCTGCTGGCCACGGTCCTGGGCTATCTCGTGAACCTGGTCGGCCCGTTGCTGCCCGGACAGGCCGCGGCGGCCGTGGCGGTGGTCGGCATCCCGGCCTGGTCGCTGGCGCACCTGATGTACGTGGGCGCGACCGTGCTCGGCATCGCCTGCCTGCGGTCCGGAGCCGTGCCGCGCCTCGTCGGGGTACCGCTGGTCTGCGGCCTGCCGCTGCTCCTCGCCGGGGTTGGCCTCGGCCTGGCCGTGGGAGGGACGGCCGCCACCGTCATCACCTGGATCGCCACCGAGGGGCAGGCCGGTCTCGCCTGGTTCCTGGTCGGCCTGCAGCTGAGCCGGCGCGCCGCGAACTAGGGCGTCAGGCCGCCTACCCACGCTGCGACGAGCCGAGTCGTGGCCGTGGTCAGGAGGTGCCCGACATCCGGCACGGCCATGGCAGGGGGCAGTCCGACGCCCTCTCTGCGGAGGTGCTCCGGTGGGAGGAACGGGTCGTACCGGCCCGCGGCGATCTGGATCGGCGTTCCTACAACGTGTTCCAACACGTCCCGGGGCAGCGCGTGCGGCGCCAGCGACGTGTGGCTGTTCGCACCCACCAAGGTCATCCAGGAGATGAGCACCTCATCGACTGCTGCTCCGGGCGCACTCATGTGCGCCAGGAGCGTCCGAGTGGTCACGGTGTTCGGGCTGAGCATCCAGCGCAGGCTCGCCCACACGAGAGCCATCGGCACCCGAAGGCGGACCAGGCCCGCGGGTGAGATCAGGACCCGCCCGGCGATGTGCGGCGAATCAGCGGCCAGGGCGATTCCGCCACCGAGGGAGTGGCCCACCACGACCACCGGCGTTGCGAGTTCGCCCAGCAGCTCGCTCAGCCACGCGCCGAGGAAGAACAGTGGTGCGCTGTCGATCCGGAACGGGTGGCTCAGCCCGGGTTGCCCGGGGATGTCGGGGACGATGACCCTGGAGGTCCGAGCGAGGAACTCGATCTCGTCGAGCATGGAGGCCGCACAGAAGTTCGTGCCGGGTAGGAACACGACGGTCGGCCCGTCGCTGCCGGCACTCAGGAGATGCGTCCGGCCCGCCTTCGTCTCGCGGGTCTCGCGCTGGTGCGGGTGCGACCAACTCTCGATGCGTTGCTCACACCAGGCCTGCACGCGGTGTTCGGCCTCGGTCGACTTGTAGATGTACTTCACGACCGTCCCCCTGCCTCGTCCGAGCCGATGAAGGCGTCGATGTCGTCGGCGACGCCATCGCGGTTCATGTCAGGCTCCCGCGCGCGGCGCGCATCCCAGCGCAGCGAGATTGCGGCGAGGACCGCGGCGATGAGCGAAGCGAGCAGGATCGCCACCTTTGCCCCGGCGAGATCCGCACCCCCAGGAAAGGACAACTCGGCAACGAGCAGCGCAACGGTGAACCCGATTCCCGTCAACAATCCGACGCCCACCAGATCACGCACGCCGATCCCCTGGGGCAGTCGGAATCGCGTGAACCGGGTGATCAGAGCCGCGACGCCCAGGACTCCGATGACCTTGCCGGCCACGAGGCCGACCACGATGCCGATCACGATCGGTGAACTCAGAATGTCCCCGACATCGGTACCGACCACCGTGACTCCGGCCGAGAAGAACGCGAACATCGGCAAGGCGATACCGGCGGAGATCGGACGAACCCGATGCTCGTAGGCGACCGTGCGGGGCACCGGTTCACCATGTACCGCTGTGGCCGGGACGCAGAAGCCCAAGAGGACACCCGCAACCGTCGCGTGCACACCCGACTCATGCATGAACCACCAGGCCACCAGCGCGACCGGAATCAAGAACCACACTCGCGCGAACCGTGAGGTCACCAGCAGTCGGAACACGATCAGGCTCGCCACGACGGCCGCGAGCGGGGCGAGGCGCACGGTATCGGTGTAGAACACGGCGATCACGACGATCGCCAGCAGGTCATCCACCACGGCCAACGTCAGCAGGAAGGTCCGCAGCGCGAGCGGGAGGCCACGCCCGAAGACTGCCAGCACGGCGAGAGCGAACGCGATGTCAGTAGCCGTCGGGATCGCCCACCCCGCCAGCGCAGCGGGCTCACCCATGACCGATGCCACGAGCACGTAGAACACCGCCGGCACGGCCATCCCGCCGAGGGCCGCGAGCATCGGGACTGCCGCCTCACGCGGATTCGAGAGTGACCCCGCGCGGAACTCGTGCTTGAGTTCGACGCCCACGACGAAGAAGAACACAGCGAGCAGGCCGTCCGCGGCCCACGCCCCCAACGAGAGGTCCAAGTGCAGCGCGCTGGGGCCGACCTGCAGCGCGACGAGTTCCGCGTACCCCTCGCGCCATGGCGAGTTCGCCCAGACCAGCGCGACCATCGCTGCGGCCAGCAAGATGGCCCCGCTGGCTGCTTCTCCCGTGATCCACGTACGCAACCGCACCCTGGCATGCGTCATTCCACCCACAAGTGTCCCTTCAACCCGATCAACGAACCGTGCACAAACGCACTCGCCGACCAGACTTCCCGGCACACCAGCAACCACTGTAGACCCCGCGTGACCGCACACAAGAACACTGACGCTCGGGCAGCGCGACCCGCGGCGCGCCGCATCGATGCGGCGCGCGTCAGTCCGAGGGGAACGGAGGCCCCCGCCGGAACGGATGCCCCCAATGGGTTAGCGGTCGCGTGCCGCCAGTGCCGCGGCGCCGACGATGCCGGCGGTGTTGCGCAGCTTCGCGGGCACGATCGGTGCGCGGAGGTTCAGGAGCGGCAGGAACTTCTCGTGGTCCTTGGACACCCCGCCGCCGACGATGAACAGGTCGGGGGAGAACAGGAACTCCACGTGGGCGAAGTAGCGCTGCAGCCGCTCGGCCCACTCGGGGTAACTCAGGTCCTCCCTCTCCTTGACGGAGGAGGCGGCGCGGGTCTCGGCGTCGTATCCGTCGAGCTCGAGGTGGCCGAGCTCGAAGTTCGGGACCAGGACCCCGTCGTGGATGAGGGCGCTGCCGATGCCCGTGCCGAGCGTCATGACCAGGACCGTGCCGTCCTGGCCGAGGCCGGCGCCGTAGCGGGCCTCGGCGTAGCCGGCGGCGTCGGCGTCGTTGACCACGTGCGCGTCCCGGCCGGTGTACTTGCGGGCGATATCGGCGACGTTCGTGCCGATCCAGCGCTTGTCCATGTTCGCCGAGGTGATCGTGACGTCGTGCAGGATCACGCCGGGGAACGTCAGCCCGACCGGGGTCTCCTTGGGCAGATCCTCGAAGTGCTCGACGACCTTGCCGAGCACCTCGCCGACCGCCTCCGGGCTGGACTCCACGGGGGTGTCCAGCCGGAACCGCTTGGACAGGAGCTCCCCGGTGCGTAGATGCACCGGTGCCGCCTTGATGCCGGAGCCGCCGATGTCGATCCCGAACCCGACGTCGTTCGGGTGCACGTCGGCGAGGGTCAGATCACTCACGTTCTTCTTGGCCATGGCAGTCGGAGTCTCCGCTTCGAGGGGGTCGGCGCCGGCCCCCGCGGGCGAGGTGGCGACATCGGGCACGAGTCTAGAGGCGACACCGACCCTCGCGGTACGTGCCACAATCGACGCTGGCGAAAGGAATCGATGATGTCTGAGAGCGCTCCGCCGGAGAAGACGTTCTACTACAATCTGGAAACCGGAGCCGTCGAAGAGGGTCTGGTCAGCGACTGGAACTCACGGATGGGGCCCTACGCCACGCGCGAGGAAGCCGCCAAGGCGTTGGAGACGGCGCGGCTCCGGAACGCGAAGTGGGAGGACGAGGACCGGGCCTGGCGCGACAGCGACGATCCCGGTGCCCGGGACGAGCAGGACGAGTAGCACAGCAGAACAGGACGAACGAGCAGGACCGGTCGAGCCGGCCGGTCCCCGAGATGGCCGCGCGCCTGCGTGGCCGCACGGCGGAAGAAGCGAGATGCGGACGAGTTCACCCAGACGTCGGGGGACCCTGGTCGGCGCCGCCCTGGCGGGCGCTCTCGCATTGGCGATCACCGCCGTCGGGCCTGCCGCCGCCGACACCGACGACGACGATGTCGTCGTGAAGGTCAAGGCGCACACCACCAGGACCCCGCTGCTCGGCTGGACCATCGGCCTCGACCCTGGCCACAACGGCGGCAACGCCTCGCACGTGCTGGAGATCAACGAACAGGTCCCGGACGGCCGCGGCGGCTGGAAGCAGTGCAACACCACCGGCACCACCGCGCTGAGCGGGTACGCCGAGCACGAGTTCAACTTCGACGTGGCGGTGCGCACCCGGGCGGCCCTCGAGGACCTCGGTGCGACCGTGGTGATGACCCGCGAGAGCGACGACGGCGTGGGCCCGTGCGTGGACGTGCGCGGCCGGTTCGCCGAGGACAACGACGTGGACCTGATGCTCTCGATCCACGCGGACGGCTCCGCCGATCCCGCGATCGCGGGCTTCTTCGCGATCGTCGCCGACCCGCCGCTGTCGGAGTCGCAGGGGCAGCCGAGCCTCGAGCTCGCCCAGACGATGATCACCGCGCTCAGCGACGGCGGCTTCACCCCGAGCACGATCTACGAGGAGGCGCTCTCCCAGCGGGCCGACCTCGCCACCCTGAACTTCGCCCGCCGGCCCGCCGTGATGCTGGAGCTGGGGGAGATGCGCAACCCGGCCGAGTCGGACCTGATGAGCAGCGAGGCGGGCCGCCAGGCCTACGCGGACGCGCTCGTCGACGGCGTGCTCGACTGGGCCGGGCCGCACGACCCGCAGTAGGGAGGAGCGGGCGGCGCCGAGCCAGACGCCATTCGCGGCGCTCGTCCCGCCACTGCGCCTCCTGCAAGGCGCTTCCGCGGAAGCACATGGGTCAGTCCGGTACGCCCGAGGAAGGCCGGCAGGGAGGACTTGTTCGGGCGTGACGTTCGGCGCCAAGGGAGGCAAGGCCGATGCCCGACGGCGGGGCTACTTCGGGTGCATCTGCTGAACCGATCCCGCGTTGACGCCACTCCGGTGCCGGTCTACCCTCGGTGCAGCGCGAGCGGGATCGCGCCGAGACTCGCCGGAAGGCTCGAAGCCACCCCGATGACGTGGGTGAGTTGTCTTCAGACACCTACCGATGCTCGGCCCGTGCGAGTCCGGGCGACGAGCGAGGTGTTTCCGACATGAAGATCCTTCCCGACTCCCCGAACCTCGACCACCTGCGCCGCCAGGCCAAGGACCTCCTGGCCGGCCTGCGCGACGGCGAACCGACGGCGTCGCTCGCCGACGCCCAGGCCGCGCTCGCGCAGCAGTACGGGTTCCGCACCTGGCCGGACCTCAAGGCGGAGGTCGAGCACCGGCGCGGCTCCGAGGAGGTCGCACCGTCCTCCCTGGCAGCGGCGCTCGCCGAGCGCTACGACCTCGGCACCGTGACGGCGCCGATGCGTTCGGTGCAACGCTCCGACGACCTCGGCCGCCGCTGGGCACTCGACACCGACCGCGGCCGCTGGTCGGTGAGCTCGGTGGAGAGCTGGTGGCCGATCGTCGATGCCGACCGCGACGTCGAGCTCCAGGAGGCTGCCGCGGCGGCCGGTGTGCAGCTCCCGCTCCCGATGCGCGGACCGGCGGGCGCCGTCGTCGAGGAGATCGACGGCGTGCCGTGGCGGGTCACCCGGTGGCGGCACTCCGGTGCGCCGCTCGGCGCACCGGTGGCGGCACGGTTCACCTCCAAGGTCGGTGCCATCCTGGCGACGATCCACGGCCTCGGGTTCGAGGTCGACCGCATCAGCCCGTGGCACGCGGCGCGGTTCTCGGACGAGCCGTGGGCGCAGGTCGCGGTTCGGGTTCGCGCGGCCGGTGTGCCGTGGGCGGATGCGTTCAACGCGGCCACCCAAGAGCTCGAGCACCTCGCGGATCTGGGCTCGGCGCCGGTCGACCCCTCGACGGCGGTCCTCACGCACAACTCGCTGGGCCCGGCGAAGGTGCGGCGTGAGCACGGCGGAGGTCTCGTCGTCGTCGGCTGGGAGCATGCGGGTGGTCAGCCTCCCGCATGGGAGCTTGCCGACGTGCTCGCGACCTGGACGATCGACCCGAGCGGGGCGGTCAACGTCACCGGCGCGCGGGCGCTGGTCGAGGGGTACGCCGCCGTGGCCGACGGCGTCCCGCGCCTCGACGAGGCGGCGTTCCGCGGGTTCGCGATGAGCATGTGCAACTACGTGGCCGGCCAGGTGGACGCCGCGCTCGACGCCGATAGGGCGGCGACGACCACGCCGGGGCGCGGGGAGGTGGCCGAGCGCGACTTCACCGCGCGCAGCGTCACGCACCTCCTGACGCATCTGCCCCGCCGGAGCGCGTTCGCGCAGCTGCTCGAAGCGACCACGCTGGTGCGCTGAACCCCGCACCGGCGCACGGTCCGAGGCCGCGCTCGCGCCGGCGGGCCGCGCTTCGGAGGAAGCGCGGCCCGTCGCCGGACGCTTCCGCGGAAGCGGCTCCTGGACTACCGACCGGGTCGGGTGCTCCGGTCAGTCGCCGCCCGGGCGCTCGTAGTGCGCACTCACCGCCGCTGCCCGGCTGCGGAGAGACGCCCGCACCGACGCCGGGGCGAGCGCCTCGACGTCCGCGCCGAGCTGCCACAACGCCCACTCGGCGTGCCAGGCGTCCTGGTAGCTCACCTCGAGCCGGAGCCAGCCGCCCGGCTCAGGCTCCTCGGCGCGGACCGCCACCGCGGACTTCAGCAGGTCGTCACGCCGGGCCGGGTCCACCCGGACGAGCACGTTGATGTGAGCGCCGGACAGGAACTGCGCGCACCGCTCCCGCCAGACCCGCTCCAGGTCCACGTCGGCCGGCCGTTCCGCGGGCTCGGGCAACTGCTCGGCGGCCACCATCCGGGACAGCCGGTAGGTGCGGTTCTCCCCGGACCTCATCGCCAGCAGGTAGGCCCGGTCGCGGACGGTCACCAGCCCGATGGGGTCAATCGTGCGCCAGGTCGCCTCCTGCCCGGCGGCGGCGTAGTGGATGCGGAGCTTGTGCCCGGTGAGCACGGCCCGCCGCACCTGCGCCATCGTGTCCCGGGAGACCTCCTCGGTGACCAGCGGGCGGGAGAGCAGGTCCGTCTCCGGTTCGACGAGGAAGCGCTGCGCCGCGTCGGTCATGGTGGTCCGGTGGCCCTCGGGAAGTGCGTCGGCCACCTTCCGCACGGCCGAGGCGAGGGCCGAGCCGAGACCGAAGACCTGGGCACCGCGCGCGGAGCCGGCGGCCAGCAGCGCCAGCGCCTCGTCGTGGTTCAGCCCGGTCAGTTCGGTGCGGAAACCCGGTAGCAGGGCGAACCCGCCCTGGCGGCCGCGTTCGGCGTAGACCGGTACCCCGGCCGCCGAGAGCGCCTCGATGTCCCGCAGCACCGTGCGGGTGGAGACCTCGAGTTCGCGCGCGAGCGTCTCCGCGTTCAGCCGGCCGCGCTGGCGCAGCAGCAGCACCAGGGAGACCAACCGGTCGGCGCGCATTCTCCAACGGTATCCGGATACATGACGGAAGATGTCGTGTATTACCGGCAGAGTGACGATCACGGCGTCGAGGACGCGGGCCGACCGGCCGGCGGGGCGGCGCACAGGATCGAACGGAGCAGAACATGGTGTTGGAGCGAACGGCGGTCAACCCGTCGACGTGGTCGTTGGAGATCGGCTACAACCAGGGCGAGGTCGTCACCGGGCACACTCGGACCCTGTACCTCGCCGGCCAGACGGCGATGAGCAGCGAGGGCCAGCCACTCCACGAGGGCGACATCGGGGCCCAGCTGGAGCTGAGCCTGGACAACGTCGAGGCGACCCTCACCGAGGCGGGCATGACCTTCGCGAACCTCATCCGGCTCACGATCTACACCACGGACGTCGACGCCCTGCTCCCACACTTCGGCGTGCTCGGGGCACGGCTCGGCGCCGTCGGTGCCGCGCCCCCGATGACGGTGCTGGAGATCTCCCGGCTGGTGATCCCCGGCCAGCTGGTCGAACTCGAGGGCACCGCCGTGGCGTGAAGCTACGTCTCGCCCGACGATGAGGACCCGGTGCTTCCGCGGGGCGGGCGCCGGCGCTTCCGCGGAAGCGCCGGGTGCCACGTCCCCGCCGCCCGACCAAGGCCTGCCGAGATCCCCTCCCACGGGGCACCTCGGTGGAGCGCTGGGAGGGCCGGATCGGCGGCCTCCTGCACGACCTCGGCCGGCGCACCGAGGGCGGCTCCTACGAGCGGCCGTTCCGGTACGTTTGCGGGCGGTGGTCCGCTGGTGACTGGGGCAGTCGATGCCCGACGGCGGGGCTGGTTCGGGTGGGCGGCGTCGCCTTGCGCATCCGGGAGAGGTGGGCTCGATGCGGGTACTGCGACCGGGGCAGCGTGCGGAACTGTTCATCGTCGATGTCGAGACCGGTGAACGGCGGCTCGTGTACGAGAGTTCCGCGCTGCTGTTCGAGGCCCCGAACTGGACGCCGGACGGCAAGCACCTGCTCGTCAATGCCGAGGGTCTCCTGTACCGGCTCCCGATCGACGGCGGACACCTCGCGGAGATCCCGCTCGGGGGGATCCCGCCGATCAACAACGACCACGTGCTCAGCCCCGACGGCGAGACCGTGTACGTCTCGGCCGACGACGGTCACCTCTACGCGATCCCGTTCGCGACCGGCCTGCCGCGCCGGGTCTCGAACGACCACGGCGACGACTTTCGCCATTTCCTGCACGGTGTATCCCCGGACGGGGAGACCCTCGCCTACATCGGCTTGCGCACCGAGGCCGGCGGCGCCGTCACCACGAATGTGTTCACTCTCCCCGTCTCGGGCGGCGAGGACACCCAGCTGACCGACGACCCGTTCCCGAATGACGGGTCCGAGTACAGCACGGACGGCAGGTTGATCTACTTCAACTCCGAGCGAGCCTCCGCCAACCCGGGACACGCGCAACTGTTCCGAATGTCCACGGACGGCTCCAGCGTCGAGCAGCTGACCCACGACGAACGGGTCAACTGGTTCCCACACGTGTCCCCGGACGGTGAGCGCATCGTGTACGTCAGCTTTCCGCCCGGCACGATCGGGCATCCGGCTGACCACGACGTCATCATCCGCCTCATCGAGCCGGACGGCGCCGTGCGCGACCTGGTCTCGCTCTTCGGTGGCCAGGGCACGATGAACGTCCCGAGCTGGTCACCCGACAGCAGGCAGGTCGCGTACGCCGCCTATCCGTTGCGTTCCTAGCCCGAGCGGCGCCAACGCATGGAGGCATTCGGGCGTTCGTTCAAGACGGCGGACGAGTCGGACTGGCATGAGTGCCGGTCCTGGGACGGGACGCTCGACGACGGCCGAGCCAGTGACTGACCGGGCACGTCGTCTGGGCGGAGCTCGATCCGGTGCGCGGCCGGGAGCACGCCGGGCGCCGACCGACGCTCGTCGTGGCCAGCGATCTGTACTTGGAGCAGGCGGACACGCTCGCGATCGTCCTTCCGGCGACGACGACCGATCGGGGACGGCCCAGCCATGTACGTCTACGCGGTCCGCGGCGCGGGCTGTCGACGCCGACCTTTGTCATGACGGAGCAACCGCGAACCGTCCCGGGATCGCGTCGTCGGCAACGTCGGGGCGGTGGACGCCGCGACGATGCGTGAGGTGGACGGCTGGGTGCGGGACTTCTTCGAGTTGCCCTGACGGGGCCGAGCAACGGTGGGCCCGAAGGCTAGCCCGCGGGCGTCGCTTCCTCCTTCGACTCTTCCTCGCCGGCCTTTGGTGCGGCTTCGCCGGTGCGCTCCTTCACGAGCTCCTTGGCCTTCGCTGCCGCGCTTCTCGGCGCCGCAGGCATGGCGAAGATCGTCGTCTGACGATCCAGACGAAGATCGGGACGATCGCGCGATTGCCGTCTGAGTCTGCCGACTCCTCCACGCTCACCTCGGATGCCTCATCCACCTCGGTCTCGAGGTAGGCCTGCAGCGCACAGGTCTCATGGACGCGGTCGATCCGGGGACCTTCATCCCGACAGGACGGCCCGCGACTCCCACGGGCGCAGCACGACGTCCCCGGAGGCGTCGGGAAGAAGATGGGTCGCCAATAGCACCTGCCCATCGGCGATGCCGAGGTCGGTGGAAGCTGACGCCGGTGTGCTGGACATGTTCGCGACCACGGTGAGCACCTGCGTCCCGAGGGTGCGCCGGTAGGCGAAGACCTGCTCGTGTTCGGGCAGCAGCAGCTCGAAGTCGCCGTCGACCACCACGGGCAGGGTGTGGCGCAGCTCGATGAGGCGCCGGTAGTGGTGCAGCACCGAGCCGGGGTCGGCCCATCCGGTGTCGGCGTTGAGCTGCGGGTAGGCGGGGTTGACCGGGAGCCAGGGCGTGCCGGAGGTGAAGCCGCCCTGCGGGGCGTCGGTCCACGGCATCGGCGTGCGGGCGTTGTCCCGGCCCATCACCGAGACCGCGGCGAGCACGTGCGCCGGGTCCGCTCCGGCGCGGACGGCCTCCCGGTAGTGGTTGAGGGTCTCGACGTCCCGGTAGTCCTCGATGCCGGGCCACGAGGTGTTCGTGAGCCCGAGCTCCTCACCCTGGTAGACGAACGGGGTGCCGCGCATCAGGTGCAGCACGGTGCCGAGGGTCTTCGCGGACGTGACGCGGTGCTCCGGTGCGTCGTCGCCCCACCGGGACACGATCCGCGGCTGGTCGTGGTTGTTCCAGTAGAGCGCGTTCCACCCATCGCCGAGGCCCTGCTGCCACGCGGCCAGGTTCGCCTTGAGCGCGGGCAGGGACAGTGCCTGGGCATCCCACTTGCCCCCGGGGCCGTGGTCGAGGGAGACGTGCTCGAACGTGAACACCATGTCGAGCTGGGGTGTGGCGGGGTCCGTGATCGAGCGTGCCAGCGGCAGCGTCACGCCGGGCATCTCCCCGACCGTGACGAGCACGTCCCCGGAGCGGGCACCACCCGCGAACACCTCGCGGTGCAGCTCGCCGAGGAACTCCTGCAGCCGGGGACCGTTCGTGTAGTGCGCGGAGCCGTCCGCGAGCCCGGTACCCGCGAGGGCGGGGGAGTCCGCGCCGTCGGGCAGGGACCCGTCGGCCCGGACCGCCTTGGAGATCAGGTTGATGACGTCGAGACGGAAGCCGTCCACGCCGCGGTCGACCCACCAGCGCAGCATCTCGTGGACGGCGGTCCGCACCTGCGGGTTCTCCCAGTTCAGGTCCGGCTGTTTCGCGGAGAACAGGTGCAGGTAGTACTCACCGGAGGCCTCGTCCCATTCCCACACCGGGCCCGAGAAGAAGCCGTGCCAGTCCGTCGGCTCCGCGCCGGGCGTCCCGCCGACGTGTCCGGCGCGGGGCGGCCGCCACCAGTACCAGTCCCGCTTCGGCGACTCGCTCGAGGCCCGCGACTGCGCGAACCAGGGGTGCTCGTCGGAGGTGTGGTTGACCACCACGTCGAGGATGATCCGCATGCCGCGCGCGTGGACGCCGTCGATCAGCTCGTCGAGGTCGGCGAGGGTGCCGAACACCGGGTCCACGTCCCGGTAGTCCGAGATGTCGTAGCCGTTGTCGTCCTGGGGTGAGGGGTAGACCGGCGAGAGCCACAGCACGTCGACGCCGAGCCGCTCGAGGTGGTCCAGGCGGCCGATGAGACCGCGCAGGTCCCCGACGCCGTCGCCGTCGGAGTCCGCGAACGAGCGCGGATACACCTGGTACACCACGGCAGAACGCCACCACGGCCCGGTCACGAGGCCGCCCCTTCGAACACGGGCGCCAGCCGCGGCCACGCCGCCGCGCGCACATACACCGGTACGACGGCGGGGGGAACCTCGCGCGTGTGGGTCGCCCGGCCGTGGTGTGCTTCGCCCGTCCAGGCGTCGACCCAGTCGCCCGCCGGCAGGTACGTCGCCCAGGTGGCGGCGCCCGGGTCGGTCACCGGGTGCACGAGCAGGTCGTCGCCGAGCCCGAACTGCAGCGGCCACCGCCAGATCTCCTCATCGTCGGCGTGGTCGAAGAACAGCCCGCGCATCAGTGGGCGGCCGGTCTCGATGGCGACCCGGGCCTGCGCGGTCAGGTACGGCACCAGGCGCTCGCGCAGGTGCGCGAGCCGCCGGAACTCCTCGACCACCTCGGGGTCGCCGTTCACCTCGGCCACGTACCAGGGGGTGCGGTCCCGCATCGGCCGGCGATGGTGGTTGAACTCCGAGTGGTACTGCATGATCGGCATGAACGCCGACGCGGCGGCGGCCCGCAGGTACAGCTCGGCATCGGGCGGGGGACCGGAGAACCCGGCCAGGTCCCAGCCCCAGTAGACGATCCCGCAGGCCGAGGCGGTGATCCCGGCCGTGACCGACGCCCGGAACGCCTCCCAGGTGGAGTCCTCGTCACCGGCCCAGTGGATGCCGTGCGCCTGGGAGCCGGTGAACCCGGCCCGCGAGAACGTGACCGGCGCCTTGCCGTGCCGGCGCAGCAGGTCACCGAACGCCCGCGCGTAGTGCACCGGGTACCGGTTGTTCCCCTCGTCGCCGCGGGTGCCGTCGCCGTACCGGAGGTCGTGGCCCCAGGCGTGCTCGCCGCCGTCGGTCTTGAAGCCGTCCACGTCGAGGTCGGCGAGCAGGTAGTCGCGCTTCGCGGTCCACCACTCGCGGGTGTGCTGCGTGGACAGGTCCGGCATGAGCGACTGCGGGAACCACCATCCGCGGTTGTGGTACGGGGTGCCGTCCGCCTCGAGGACGGCGTGGCCGCCGTCGATCAGGGCCCGCCCGTCCGCGTACACCTGGGCGTCCGCGGGGACGTCGGGGCCGAGGTCGTGGCTCGTCTTCAGCAGCGGGATCTGCCACAGGATCACCTTGACGCCGCGCTCATGGAGCTCGGCGACCATGGCCCTCGGGTCCGGCCAGGCGCCGCCGGCCGGGTAGCCGATCTCGGCGCCGGTGTGGGGTGCACCGTCGGGGTGCAGCGGGTAGGTGGCGTCGCGGAACAGCATGATGCCCTGCTCGTCGCTCCACGCCTCGATCACCACCACGCCGACCGGGATGTCCAGGCTCGCGTGGGTGTCCATCCGGTCCATCACGAGGTCCCGGGTGTTCCACTCGTTCCCGGACGCCCAGAGCCGGAACACCCAGTCGGGCAGCTCCTGCGCACGGCCCACCTCGGCGGTGAAAGCGGCGACGACGGCGGCCGGGTCACCGGTGTAGACGCCGACGTCGAGGTGCTCGTGCGGCTCGCCGCCGAGGTCGACCTCGATCACGAGGGCGTCCGGTGTGGAGGCGCCCACGTCGAACCAGGACCGCCGCGAGGTGCGCAGGTGGAAGCCCCACGAGTCCGAGGGTGAGACGACGTGGGCGAACGGCATCGGCAGGTAGGTGCGTCCGGCCGCGGCCTGGCCCTTGTACTGCTCGAACACGACGGCGTCCAGGGTGCGGCCGCGCTGGTCGACGGCGTCGAACCGCTCCCCGAACCCGACCACGTGCTCGTCCGGCTCCAGGGCGAGCGCGAACCGGACCCGGTGCACGCCGGTCTCGTCGCGCAGCCACTGCACCGACCCGGGCAGGAGCCGATCGGCGCCTGCGCCGCTGGCACGGCCACCACCAGTGCCGTTGCCGCCGCCGGAGAACGTGAGGTCACCGGCGCCGGTCACCCAGGTGACCGGCTGCAGGTCGAACCAGTCGCTCTCCTCGGACGCTCCGCCGTCGGCCTCCGCCCGGAACCGGTACCGCACCGGACCGGTGACGGGCGGGCTGACGACCGACCACGCACCGTCGTCGTCGAGCGCCGCCGCCTGGGCGGCGGCGAGGTGACCCTCGCCGCCGGCGAGGGCGGCGGCAGCGCCCGCGTCCACCACCGCGGGGGTGAGCGGCAGGGAGAGGGGCGGTGCGCCGTCGGGCCTCCACTCGCAGACGACCGCCCGCACCTCGGGCGCGGCGATGACGCCGAGGCGGACCGGCTCGCCCATCTCGGGCCGGACCGGGACGCGCTGGTCGGCCGAGGTGGCGTACGGGTGCTCGATGCCGAACGGGCGGTGGGTGAGCAGGGTCATGACTCTCCTGTGCTGGGGCGGGACGGTGCGAGACGGATCAGAGCAGCGCGGTGACGCGTTCCTGGGCGCTGGTGAGTGCCTCCTCGACGCTCTTGCGGCCGGCGGCGGCCTCGGTGAGCTCCTCGGTGACGATGTCCTGCATCTCGGTCTGGCTCTCGATGGCCGGGGGCAGCACGATCGCGTCGAGGGAGTCGAACACGGCCTGCCGGTTCGTCGGGGGCGTCTGCTCGAGGTACGGGGCGAGCAGGGACTCGTCGGCCACCGGCGGCAGCTCCCACCCGGTGTCCAGGCGCATCTGGACCATCGCCTCGGAGGAGGTGAGGTACTCCGCCCACGCCTGCGCCGCGTCGGTGTTCGCCGACCGTGCGGAGACCACCGCCGTGTTGGAGAACATCGCCGACGCGTTCTCGGTGTTGCCGGGCTCGACCGCGATGTCCCAGGCGAAGTCGACGTCGGCGAGCGGGCCGAACATCCAGATGCCGGTGTGCCACATCGCGAGCTGGCCGGAGGTGAACAGGTTCGTGTCGAAGTCGGGGGTCCCGGCGCCGTCGGCGGTCGTCGGCATCACCGTCCCGGACTTCTCGACGAGCCACTCGGCGGCCTCGATGCCCTCGGGCGAGGCGAACGTGGCCTCCGTGCGGTCCTCGCTGAGGAACTCGCCGCCGTTCTGGGCGAGGACCTTGTAGAACTCGTGGAAGGAGATCGGCTGGTAGTCGCCCCAGGTGCCGGTGGCGGTGTCGGTGAGGGCCTCGGCGGCGGCGCGCTCGTCCGCCCAGGTCCAGTCCGCGGTCGGCGGCTCCACCCCGGCGGCCTCGAACAGGTCGGCGTTGTAGAACAGCACCACGTTCGAGAACGACTCGGGCAGCCCGTACTGGGTGCCGTCCAGCTGGAACGCCTCGAGCAGCGACGGCTTGTACGCGGCCTCGTCGACGCCCTCGAGCGGGGCGAGGGAGCCGTTGAGGGCGTAGGTGACGAAGTTCTCGTAGTTCAGCTCGAACACGTCCGCCTCGGTGCCGCCGGCGACGGCGGTCTGCAGCACGGTGAAGTAGTCGTCGTAGGGGAAGGTCTCGACCTCGACCGTGATGCCGGGGTTGTCCGCCTCGAAGGCGTCGACCACGAGCGCGAGGTTCTCCTCGTTGCCCCCGTTGGAGGAGAAGTTCATGTACGTGAGGGTCGTCTGGCCGTCCCCGGAGCCCTCGGCGTCGGTGGGGTCGTCGTTGCTGGCCGAGCCCTGCGAGCAGGCGGTCACGGCGAGGGCGACCACGGCGCTGGTGGCCAGGAGCCGAGCGGCTCGGCGGCGGTGCGGAGTCATGGTGGGACCTTTCGGTGGGGCGGCGACGTCGCCGCGGATGGGTGGGGTTACTTGAGGCCGCTGTGGGCGAAGCCGGCGATGATGTAGCGCTGGGCGAAGATGTAGACGATCGCGATGGGCAGGACCGAGACGACCGATCCCGCCATCACGACGTTCCACTGGGTGGTGAACTGGCCCTGGAGCGTGGCCAGGCCGAGCGGGAGCGTCATCAGCTCGGGGGAGCGGATGACCACGAGCGGCCACAGGTAGCTGTTCCAGCTCCCCATGAACGCGAACACCGCCACCGTGGCCAGGGCCGGCCGGGTGAGCGGAAGCACGACCTGCGCGAAGATGCGCAGGTGATGGGCGCCGTCGAGGGTGGCGGCCTCGTCCAGCTCGCGCGGCACGCTCTCCATCGACTGCTTCAGCAAGAAGATCCCGAACGCCGACGCGATCGACGGCGCGAGCAGGGCGAAGTAGGTGTCGGAGAGCTGCGCCCGGGTCATCTGGATGAACAGCGGGACCACCAGCACCTGCAGCGGCACCATGAGGGTCGCGAGGTACACCGCGAACACCGCCTGGCGGCCGGGGAACGCGATCCGGGTGAACGCGTACGCGGCCATCGCGCCGGTGATGAGCTGGAACAGGGTCGAGGCGATCGCGATCCAGAACGAGTTGGCCACGATGCGCCACATCGGCATCGCGTCGAACAGCTGCCGGTAGGCGTCCAGGGTGGGGTCCTCGACGAGCAGCGTGGGGCCGCTCGCCAGCGTGCCGTCGGGGGTGATCGACGTGATCACCGTCCACAGGAACGGGAACAGCATGACGGCGGCGCCGAGCGTGAGGGCGAGCGCCCAGAACAGCTTCGGGAGGGCCCGACGGCGGCCGGTCCGGCTCTCGGGGCGGGTGGCGGTGAGCTCAGGCATAGGTCACCCACCGGCGCTGGCCGCGGATCTGGATCGCGGTGATGACGAGCACGAGGGCGAACAGCAGCCAGGACAGGGCGGAGGCGTCACCCGCGCGTCCGTACCGGAAGGTGAGGTCGTAGATCTGCCCGACCACGACCTGGGTCGCGCCGGCCGGGCCGCCGTCGGTCATGACGTTCACCTGGTCGAACACCTGGAAGCCGTTGATCAGGGAGATCACGACGACGAAGAACGTCGAGGGTGAGAGCAGCGGCAAGGTGATGTGCCAGAACCGGCGCCAGGCGCCGGCGCCGTCGACGCGTGCGGCCTCGAGCACCTCCTGCGGGAGGGCCTGCAGCCCGGCGAGCAGGATGACCATGACGAAGCCGAGGTCCTTCCAGACCGAGGCCAGGATGATCGACGGCATCGCCCAGGTGGGGTCGGTCCACCAGCCGGGCTCCGGTAGCCCGATGGCGCCGAGCACCGTGTTGACGAGGCCGTTGGACGGGCTGAGCAGCCACTGCCAGACGAGGGCCACCACCACCCAGCTCGTCACCACGGGCAGGAAGTACGCACCGCGCAGGAACGCGATGCCGGCCATCGCCCGGTTCAGCGCGAGGGCCAGGCCGAGGCCGCCGATGTAGACCAGCGGGAGGTAGCCGAGGATGTAGGTCGCGGTGTTGGCGAACACGTCCCAGGTGCGCGGGTCCGCGAGGAGCTCGCGGTAGTTCTCCAGGCCCACCCACTCCATCGGCGAGATGAGGTTCCAGTCGTGCAGGCTCACCCAGGCCGAGGAGATCATCGGCACGAGGGTGAACGCGGTGAGTGGGATCGCGCTGGGGAGCAGGAACAGCAGCGCCCAGCCGAGGGTGCGCCAACCACGCCGTCGGGTGTTCGTGCGCTTCGGACTCGCGGCCCTGGGATCGGAGCGGGGTCGGCTCGCCACGGGTGCCGGTGCGGTGCTCATCGCATCGCCGCCGCACTGCCGGTGTGCAGGCGGGCCCGGATGAGCCGGCCCTGGTCGCCGCTTGCGCCGGCCGCGTCGAACGGGGTGTGCAGCACCAGCGCCGCGGCCCCGGCGGCCCAGCGTTCGTCCGACCAGGACTCGACGGCGAACGGGAGGCTGCGGCGGCTCGGCAGCAGGTGCCGGCGGAACGCCCGCTCGAACGACTCCTCCCAGTGCGGCCAGCAGTCCGTGCCCTCGCCGAGCAGGACCACGATCTCGGGGGCCACGGTGTGCACCACCCCGGCGAGCGTGCGCCCGAGCAGGGCGCCGGCGTCGGCGAACACGACTCGGGCGGCGGCGTCACCGTCGTCCGCGGCCTTACGCAGGGCTGCCTTGCCGCTGCGTGGCCCGATGGCCCCGGCGGCCTGCGCCGCGCGCACGAGGGCTTCATCGCCGATGAAGGCCTCCAGGCAGCCGGTGTTGCCGCACCCGCAGACCGGGCCGTCCGCCGCCACCGGGAAGTGGCCGATCTCGCCGGCGCCGCCGTCGGTGCCGCGGTGCAGGTTTCCGTCCACCACGATGCCGCAGCCGATGCCCCGGCCGATCGTCACGATGAGCGCCGAGTCGTGGGCGCTGGCGGTGCCGTAGAGGCGTTCGGCCACGGCGAGGGTGTTCACGTCGTTGTCGACCAGGACCGGCAGGTCGAGTGCGCGGCGCAGGAAGGTGCCGACCGGGACCTCGCGCCAGCCCAGGGTGGGTGCCTGCACCACGCCACTGGCCTGGTCGTCCACGGTGCCGGGCACACCGACGCCGATGCCGAGGAGCAGGCCGTCATAGCGGTCGATCGACGCCGCGAGCAGGCGGGCCAGCACGTCCAGCGCGTCGGGGCTGGAGGGGTCGAACGGTTCGTTGAGGATGTCCCGGACCGCGCCGTCGAGACCGACCTGGACCGTCGTCACGTGGTCCGCGGTCACCTTCGCGCCGATCGCGCCGACCCCGGCGCCGTCCACCAGCCCGAGCAACTGCGCCGGCCGCCCGCCGCCGGAGGGCACCACGTCGAGTTCGGTGATCACGCCGAGACTCAGCAGCGACTTGGTGACCTGGGTGATGGTCGCCGGGCTGACCCGCAGGGCGCGGGCGAGCTGGGCCCGGGACATCGGCCCCTTGGCACCCAGCGCGGCAATGACACTCGCCGGCCCGAGCTCTCCCCGGTCCGGCAGTGACGTCCGTGTCCCAGTCATGACACCTCTTCGTTCGCGACTTAATTTAGCCACATATTAAGAGGACGGATCGACCTACGTCAACGGCTGTCACTCGTGAGACGCGAGCTGGGTTGAGCCCGTGCTCCTGGTCACGCGGCCCGTCCTGACCGTCGGCGATCCGCACGGCTCGCGCCGACGCGACTCCGTTCGTGCGCCGGCACCATTCGTAGGATGAGCCCGTGGCCGCACGCACCCCGTCCGTTCGGACGCGCAGAGTGATCCAGGCCGTGTGGATCGTCGGGTTCGTCTTCGGCACGAGCACCCACGTCGTCGACCTGGTGGTCAGCGGAATGGATGTCTACGCGGGCTTTCCCACGGGGGTCCGCCTGTTCTGGACCTCGCTGACGGTGCTGGATGCCGCCACGGTCGCGCTGATCGCGGTGCGACGGCGCGCAGGTGTGATTCTCGGGGTCGCCGTGATCCTCACCGACATCGCCGTGAACTGGACCATGTTCGCCACGCGTGGCGGCTTGGCGCCCTTCGGTGTGGTCAACCAGGCGCTGTTCGCCGTGTTCATCCTGGGCACCATGCGCGTCCTCTGGACGTGGTTCGAGCGGCCACCGCCCGCCGAGTGACGCCGGCACGGTCGCCGTGTTGGTCCGAGGCTTGCCTCTACGATCTCGAGGACGGCCTATTCGGCCGGTGCAGGGCCGCGAGGCGTGAACGAGATGGAGCGAGATGAGCGACAGACAGCTGGTATTTCGAGACTCGCAAGGACACCAGCGCTCGTTCACGATGGGCGATCGCGACCACCTGAAGTTCTCCAAGGCGTTCGACACCTTCCTCAGGAAGCATGTGAGCGAAGAGAACTCGACCTTTCGTCTGGAACGCGTGCTCACCGACGAGGTGATGGTCATCGAGACGTCGCTCGGCATCATCGGTCGCGTGCGAAACGGTGACAGTCCCGAGGCCACCTACCGCCGCTACGAGCGGCGCACCGACGGCGCCGAGCTGCAGTTGCGCTTCGCCTTCCGCGGTTACGAGGCTCTCGACGCGCACGGCCCGTGGGTATCGGATCGCGAGACGCTGCTTCCGGACGACTCGTTCGAGAATCTCGAGCTCGCCTGGGCGCGGGAGTTGGACAGGCGCGAGCAGCGACGCCGGGAGATCGCCGCGATGCCGAAGCTCGACAAGAAGGCGCTGAATCAGTTCTGCAGGGCCTGGGCGGACACTGGCTACAACGAGTACGTGAGCGACTCCGAGGTGTACTACGTGCTGTTCGACGGCCGAACGCTCGACGAGGCGGGCGCGGCCCGGGACGAGCTGCTGACGGCGATCGAGACTCTGGGCCTGGCCCTCGTCGAGCCGCAGGCAGGCGCCCCCGCCGGTGAGGTGTGGGTGCGCTCCGATCCGCGTGTCGATCTTGAGCTCGAGAAGTGGGCCTGAGCCTCCATCCACCAAGGAACCGGGCGCTGTCCTTCACGCCTCGGGCGGTTTCGTGAACGGATGCGTGCGAGGCTCGGTACGTGTACGACCAACCGTTCGTCGGCGAGCCCTCTACCGACCCGGCTCTGCTGAGGACCCTGGCGGCCGCGGGCCTGCCAGGAACCGGACGCTTCCTTCGCAAGGCCGGCTGGGTCAGCCGCGTGTGGGTCGGCGACGAACACGTCGTGCGACTGAACAACGACGAGCGGTTCCGCGACGCGTATCGCCACGAGGCAGGCGTTGTCGACCTGCTCGCCGGCAGCGAGGTTCCACACGCCCGGATCCTCGCCCACGGCGACGGCCCGGACGGGCCGTGGTACGTCTCCGAACGCCTGCCCGGCCGGACCCTGTACGACGCATGGCCGGCGGCGGACTCGCGCACGCGTCAGGCGATGATCGAGAGCCTCGGCTCTGCGTTGCGCGCCCTTCACCGCGTCCCCGTGCCGGCCGACCTGCTGCCGCCCTGGCTGACCGACGCCCTCTCCGGCAAGCCGTGGCCGGCGTTCCACCCACCCGTCGTGGGTGCCGCGGTCCAGCAGGTCGAGGCGGCCAGGCGACTGCCCGGTCAGGACGCGCGCCTGCTCGCGGACGTCGCGGACTGGATCCAGGAGCGGCTGGCGTTGTTCGTCGCCGACGAACCCGTCCTCGTCCACGGTGATCTCCATGGATCCAACGTGATGGTCGACCAAGGGCGCGTCACCGGTCTGATCGACTTCGCGGAGGCGCTGGCTCAGCCGGCGGATGTCGAGCTCGACACGATCCTGCGCTGGTGCGCGAAGGCCCGGGAGTACCCACCCACCCCCGACGAACAGGGGCTCGACGAGACCACCCTCACAGACGTCCCCGGGTGGTTGCACGGCGCGTATCCGGAGCTGTTCGCGCGCGAGCACCTGCGCGAGCGGTTGAACTTCTATGACATGTACGGGGAGCTCGCGCTCTACGCACACCACCCCCAGCCCGACGTTCGGGAGGCGGCGAAGGACCGCATCGCTCGCCTGCTCGCCGGCCGCAACCATCTGGATGGACTCGTCTGGTAGGCGCGGCCACACGGGATCTGACCTGCGCCCGAGTCCGGGCTCGCACTCCCGCGCACTCCCCGGTGGCCGACGTCCGCCGTTGCCGCCACAGTGGCATCCGTAGGGCAAGGACCCTCGAGGCGATGCGGAGGTGCGTGATGGCGCGATCGATCTGGACCGGTGCGTTGGCGTTCGGGTTGGTGAACGTGCCCGTGGGCCTGTACTCGGCCACCGAGGACAAGACGATCCACTTCCGCCAGTTCGCGAAGGGCACCTCCTCACGGATCCGGTACAAGCGGGTCAACGAGGACACCGGCCGGGAGGTCGACTACGAGGACGTCGTCAAGGGCTACGAGCTGGACAACGGGGAGTACGTGCTCCTCGACCCGGACGAGCTCGACGAGATCGCACCCGGCCGCTCGCGCACGATCGACATCACCGACTTCGTCGACGCCGAGGACATCGACCCCATCCACTACCAGAAGACCTACTACCTGGCGCCGGCGAACGAGAGCGCCGAGCGCGCCTACCGGCTGCTCACCGCCGCCATGGAGAAGACCGACCGGATCGCCGTCGCGAACTTCGTGATGCGCTCCAAGCAGTACCTGGCCGCCGTGCGCCCGCACAACGGGGTCCTGACGCTGGAGACGATGTTCTTCGCCGACGAGATCCGCGACCCCAAGTCCGAGCTGCCGCGGGTGCCGGCGGCGCGCAAGCCCGGCGACAAGGACCTGAAGATGGCGACGTCCCTGATCGAGTCCATGACCTCGGAGTGGGATCCCGCGAACTACGTCGACACCTACCGCGAGAAGGTCCTCGACCTGGTGCAGGCGAAGGCCAAGGGCGAGGGCGTCGTCACCCCGAGCGACGCCGAGGAGGACGAGGGTGGTGGCGTCATCGATCTGATGGAGGCGCTGCGCAAGTCGGTCGAAGCATCCCGTCAGCACAAGGCCGGCAACCGCCATCAGGCCGGTGGGCTCGAACGCAAGACCAAGGAGTCGGGCGACGCACCGGACGTGGCGGCGAAGTCGAAGAAGGAGCTGTACGACCTGGCGAAGGACTACGACATCGACGGCCGCTCGCAGATGACCAAGGAGGAACTCGCTGACGCGATCACCCAGGCGGCCAAGACCCAGAAGAAGGCCTCATGACCAGCCCCACCTCCGCCGTCACCACGGCTGCCGTGCCGTGTTGCGGTTCGGCGCACCTGCGCCACTGCCACGGCACCTGGATCGTGCACGCCGACGAGACCCAGTCCTGTTCCGATCCCGGGTGCGGCACACCCGGTGAGGCCCACGCGCTCATCATGGTCTGCGCCGACCTGGAGCCAGGATGCCGATGCCTGCCAGCGGCCGAGGCGTAGTCCCGGATGTCCCGACCGCCGGGTGCCTCGAACGCTCGGCGCGCGCACCAGCCGCGTTGCTGGCAGCCTCGGTTCAGAGCCGGGCGGCCCGCCGAGGCACCTCCCAGGTGCCGGCCGCCGGCAGGTGAGGGAGGTCGCTGGCGATGCCACGCGGAGACGTCGAGACGTTCCATGAGGACGGGCAGTGGAAGAACCGCCGCGAAGGAACCGAGCAGGCGTTCAGCATGCACGAGGACAGGGACGAAGCGATCGCGGTCGGGCGCGAGGAGGCACGCACCGGGGGCGTGGACCACGTCATCAGGAACGACGACGGCACGGTCGGCGAACGGTCGAGCTACGGACCCGATCCGCGCGATGCCCAGGGTCCCCGCGACATCCACGGCTGATCCCGGTCTCGGTGTCCGCGCCGTCAGACGTTCGGGTCAGCGGATGCGGTGACTCCCGGGTGCCTGCCGTCGGTCGCTTCCGCGGAAGCGCCCCTCACTCCCAGTACGCGTGCTCCCGCGCCGGGAACGTCCCGGCCCGAACCTCGGTGGCGTAGTCGGCCGCGGCCCGCTCGAGCTCGGCCCCGATCTGCGCGAACTGCTTCGCGAACCGTGGCGCCCAGCCGCCCATGCCGGCCATGTCCAGCCAGACCAGCACCTGCCCGTCGCAGGAGGGACCGGCGCCGATCCCGATGGTCGGGATCGCAAGGATCTCGGTGGCCCGGGCCGCGACCGGCGCGGGCACCATCTCGAGCACGATCGCGAACGCACCGGCCTCCTGCAGCGCGAGGGCGTCCTCGCAGAGCAGTTCGGCGGCGTCCTCGCCGCGGCCCTGGACGCGTTTGCCGCCGAGGACGTTCTCCGACTGCGGGGTGAACCCGAGGTGCCCCATCACCGGGATGCCGGCGGAGGTGAGCAGCCGCACGTGCTCGGCCACCCGGGCGCCGCCCTCGAACTTCACGGCCTGCGCCCCGGTCTCCTTCATCATCCGGACCGCGGAGGCGTGGGCCTGCGCGGGGCTGGCCTCGTAGGACCCGAACGGCAGGTCCGCCACCACCATGGCGCGCTTGGTGGCCCGGGTCACCGCGCGGGCCGCGGGGATCAGCTCGTCCATCGTCACCGGGATCGTGTTGGCGTGGCCGAGCATGTTGTCGCCCATCGAGTCCCCGACGAGCAACATGTCGATGCCGGCGGCGTCGAAGATCCGCGCGGTCGCCGCGTCGTAGGCGGTCAGCATGGTCAGCCGTTCACCGGCTTCCTTCGCGGCCTGCACGTGCTGCACGCGCACCCGCCTGGGCTTGTCCCCTCCCACCGGGGGTAGTGCGGACTTCGGCGAGGCAGGGGTCTCCTGTGACATGCAGTCAAGCCTAGTCCGGCTCGGACTCGGAGAATGCGTTCGTGATCGGCAGCCGCCGGTCGCGCCCGAACGCCATCGCGGTCACCTTCGGCCCGATCGGGTACTGGCGCCGCTTCCACTCGGCCCGGTCCACGAGCCGCACCACCGTCTCGACCGTCTCCTCGTCGAACCCGGACGCGAGCAGGTCCTCGCGCCCGAGCGCGTTCTCCACGTAGGCGTCGAGCACGTTGTCCAGCAGCTCGTAGTCCGGCAGCGACTGGTCGTCGCGCTGCCCGGGTCGCAGCTCGGCCGACGGCGGCTTCGTGATCGAGTTCTCCGGGATCGGCTCCACCTCGCCGCGGTCCAGGGCCCTGGCGTTCCGGAACCGGGCCAGCTCCCACACCCGCGTCTTGGACACGTCCTTCAGCGGCGCATACCCCCCGACGGCGTCCCCGTAGATCGTGGAGTAGCCCACCGCGAGCTCGCTCTTGTTGCCGGTCGCGAGTACCAGGTGCCCCTCGGCGTTGGACAGCGCCATCAGGATCACTCCACGCATCCGTGCCTGCAGGTTCTCCTCGGCCGTCCCCGAAAGATCCAGCTCGCCCTGGAACGCGGACACCATCGGCGCGATCTCCTGCACGCGGTAGTCCAGCCCGATGCGTTCCGCCGTATCGAGAGCGTCCGACCGGGAGTGGGAGGACGAGTAGACCGACGGCATCGACACCCCGACCACGTTCGCCGGCCCGACGGCGTCCGCCGCGATCGCGGCCACCAGCGCCGAGTCGATCCCACCGGAGAGCCCCAGCACCACCGAGCGGAACCCGTTCTTGGAAGCGTAGTCCCGCAGTCCGAGCACCACCGCGTCATACATCTGCTCGGTGTCGTCGGCCCGCCGCGCGAACGAGGAGTCCCGGACCGCCGTCTGCCCCGGGGCAGACACGTCGAGCACCGCCAGGTGCTCGACGAACGTCGGCGAGGACGCGAGCAACTCGCCGTCGACATCCACAACGAACGATCCGCCGTCGAACACCAGATCGTCCTGACCCCCGATCAGGTTCACGTACGCGACCGGGGCGCCCACCTCCCGGGCCCGTTGCGCCGCCAGGCGCACCCGCAGCGGCGCCTTGCCGCGCTCGTAGGGGGAGCCGTTGATGACCAGGAGCAGGTCGAGGCCCTCGTCGGTGAGCTGCTCGACGGTGCCGCCGTCGCGCCAGATGTCTTCGCAGATCGCCAGCCCCACGCGCTTACCCGCCACGTCCACCACCACCGGGTCGTTTCCGGAGGCGAAGATCCGGAACTCGTCGAACACCCCGTAGTTGGGCAGGTGGTGCTTCGTATAGTGCGTCACCAGACGCCCCTGGTGCAGCACCACCGCGGTGTTCGTCGGCCGCCCGTCCGCGGCGGTGCCCAAGGCGCCGAGGACCACGACGGCGTCGCCCGCCCCCGCCGAGACCAGCTCACCCGCCAGCGCGGACAGCCGTGCGGCCGCCGAACGCTGGAACGACCCCCGCACCGCGAGGTCCTCGATCGGGTACCCGGTCAGCACCATCTCCCCGAACGCGATCAGGTCCGCGCCCTCGGCCGCGGCGGCGGAGGCGACCCGCAGCACCGTGGCGGCGTTGCCGTCCAGGTCGCCCACGGTCGAATTGGTCTGGGCGAGTGCCACCCGAATGCTCGTCATGGCACGGAAGCCTACGACTCACCTGACATGATGGTCCCGGCACCGGCGAGCACCGGAAACACAGACGGGAGCAGTGCATGGACAGGCAGCAGGAGTACGTGCTTCGAGCGATCGAGGAGCGTGACGTCCGGTTCATCCGACTGTGGTTCACCGACGTGCTCGGCGTGCTGAAGTCGGTGGCCGTGGCCCCGGCCGAGCTCGAGGGCGCGTTCGCCGAGGGCATCGGCTTCGACGGCTCCTCCATCGAGGGCCTGGCCCGCGTCTCCGAGTCCGATCTGGTGGCCCGCCCGGACCCGTCCACGTTCCAGGTGCTGCCCTGGCGCGGCGGCAAGCACGGCACCGCCCGGATGTTCTGCGACATCCTCACCCCGGACGGTGAGCCGGCCGCCGCGGACCCGCGCAACGTGCTCAAGCGCGCCCTGGCCAAGGCCGCGGACGCCGGGTTCACCTTCTACACCCACCCCGAGATCGAGTTCTACCTGTTCCACCCGCAGGAGAACGAGACCGACCCGCTGGTCCCGATCGACACCGCCGGCTACTTCGACCACGTCGCCCGCGGCCAGGGTCACGACTTCCGCCGGGCCGCGATCACCCTGCTGGAGTCGATGGGAATCTCGGTGGAGTTCTCCCACCACGAGGCCGGCCCCGGGCAGAACGAGATCGACCTGCGCTACGCCGACGCCCTGTCCACCGCGGACAACATCATGACGTTCCGCTCGGTGGTCAAGGAGGTATCGATCGAGCAGGGCTTCGTCGCCTCGTTCATGCCGAAGCCGATGGCCGGCCAGCCCGGCTCGGGCATGCACACCCACCTGTCTCTGTTCGAGGGGGACACCAACGTCTTCCACGCCCCGGGCTCGAAGTACGGGCTGTCCACCACGGCCCGCCAGTTCATGGCCGGGCTGCTGGTGCACTCGGGGGAGATCACCGCCGTCGCCAACCAGTTCGTGAACTCCTACAAGCGCCTGTGGGGCGGGCAGGAGGCCCCGAGCTACAAGTGCTGGGGCCACAACAACCGGTCCGCGCTGCTGCGGGTGCCGATGTACAAGCCGGGCAAGGGCCAGTCCGCGCGGATCGAGTACCGCGGCATGGACTCCGCGGCGAACCCCTACCTCGCGCTCGCGGTGCTGCTGCGGGCCGGGCTGAAGGGCATCGAGGAGGGCTACGAACTGCCCGAGGAGGCCGAGGACGTCGTCTGGGAGCTGTCCGACGGCGAGCGTCGCGCCCTGGGCATCGAGCCGCTGCCGGGCAGCCTGGAGCAGGCCGTGGAGGCCATGGAGCGCTCCGAGCTGGTCGCGGACACGCTCGGGGAGAAGGTGTTCAACTTCTTCCTCGCGAACAAGCGGCAGGAGTGGACCGACTACCGGGCGCAGGTGACCCCCTACGAGCTGGCCCGCGTCGGCCTGATCTGAGGATGAACCGCTTATTCCCGACGGCGCAGGGTCGCCCGGGCGGTCGGGTCGCCTCGTGCGCGGGTCCAGACGGGCACGCGTCCGTGAGCGGATCCAGGTGAGCAGGGCGCCGTCGCTGAACGCGACGCTGGCGCGCGCCGGCTTCGCCGACGCCGCACGCGCCGCAGACCTGTGGGAGTCGCCGTTCCTGGCCGGGGTGCTCGCCGCCTGCGAGGCGGGCGCCGCGCCCGACGAGACGCCCGGCACCGCCTCCACGGCCTTGATCGGCGACGTCGCCCGGGCCGCCGACCCCGACCTCGCGCTGCTCTCCTTGGCCCGCCTCGGCGAGGTCGACCCGGACCGGGCCGCACGGTTGACCCAGGTGCTCGCGGATCCGGCCGGCGCCCGGACCAACCTGATCGCCGTGCTCGGGGCGTCGGTGGCCACGGGGGACTGGCTGGTCGCCCACCCGGGCGACGTGGAACTCGTGCTGCGCCCCCGCGGCGGCGTGGCCGCGGACCCGGCGAACGTGCGCGCGCTGCTGCTCGAATCGGTCGGCGCGGACCCGGACTCGGCCGTTCCGGTCGCGTCCGTACGCGCCAGCGACGGCTCGCTGAACGAGATGCGCCGTGCCTACCGTCGCGCCCTGCTGACCATCGCCACCGAGGACCTCACCGCCCACGACCCCGAGGCGTTCCTGCCCGAGGTCGGCGCCGCCCTGGCCAACCTCGCCGCCGCCGCGCTCGAGGCGGCCCTGGCCCTGGCCCGCGCGGAACTGACCGACCACGGCGCCGGCGTGCGCCTAGCGGTCCTCGGCATGGGCAAGACCGGCGGCCGGGAGCTCAACTACATCTCCGACGTCGACGTCATCTACGTCGCGGAACCGGTCGACGGGGCCGACGAGGCGGACGCCCTGCGGGTCGGGACGAAACTCGCCGCCACCCTGGCCCGGATGTGCTCGATGCCCGCCCGCGAGCCAGCCCTGTGGGAGGTGGACGCCGCGCTGCGCCCCGAGGGCAAGAACGGCCCACTGGTGCGCACCCTCGCCTCGCACGTGTCCTACTACGAGCGCTGGGCCAAGACCTGGGAGTTCCAGGCTTTGCTCAAGGCCCGGCACGTGGCCGGCGACGCGGACCTGTCCGTCGACTACCTCGCCGCGACCCGCCCGATGGTGTGGGAGGCCGCCGGCCGGGAGAACTTCGTGGAGGACTCCCAGGCGATGCGCCGCCGGGTCGAGGACAACGTGCCACCCGCGGAGGCGGACCGGCAGATCAAGCTCGGCCGCGGCGGCCTGCGGGACGTCGAGTTCACCGTGCAGCTGTTGCAGCTGGTGCACGGCCGCACCGACGAGACGATCCGGTCCGCGAACACCCTCCGGGCGCTGGCCTCGTTGTCCGCCGCCGGGTATGTGGGCCGTGACCACGCCGCCGAACTCGCAGCCTGCTACCGGTTCCTGCGCGTGCTCGAGCACCGCGTCCAGCTGTACCGGATGCGCCGCACCCACCTGCTCCCGACGTCCGAGGATGGCCTGCGCCGCCTGGCCCGCTCCATGGGCCGCAACCCGCTAGGGGACGTGCCCGACGCCAACGCCCTGATGCAGCGCTGGCAGGCCACCCGCCGCCGGGTCCGCCGCCTGCACGAAGACCTCTACTACCGACCCTTGCTGCCCGCCACCGCGAGCCTGTCCGCCGACGAGGTCTCCCTCGACCCCGAGGCCGCGAAAGCCCGCCTGCAGGGCATCGGCTACCGGGACCCGGCCGGCGCGTTGCGGCACATCAAGGTCCTCACCGAGGGCATCTCCCGCCGCGCCGCCATCCAGCGCCAATTGCTGCCGGTGATGCTCGGCTGGTTCGCCGAGGGCCCCGACCCCGACGGCGGCCTGCTCGCCTTCCGCAAACTCTCCGAGGAACTCGGCGGCACCCACTGGTACCTGAAGATGCTCCGCGACTCCGGTGCCGCCGCCGAGCGCTTGGCCACGCTGCTGTCCTCCTCGAAGTATGTGGCCGACTCGCTGATGCGCACCCCCGAGGCCGTCGCCTGGCTCGGCGACGACCGCGAACTCACCCCCCGCACCCCCGAGGCCCTCGCTGCCGCCATGAACGCGATGCTGCTGCGCCGCGACGACCCCACCGACGCCGCCCAGGCGGTCCGGTTCCTGCGCCGCCGAGAACTCACCCGCGGCGCCATCGGCGACGTCCTCGCCGACGTGCCCGTGACCACCTGCGCCGCGGTGATCTCCCCGGCCGCGGACATGGCCCTGCAGGGCGCCGTGCGCATCGCCACCCAGACCGCGACGGCGGAACTGGGCCTGGACGCGGACCCGTCCCGATTCCTCGTGGTAGCCATGGGCCGCCTCGGCGGCGCCGAGATCGGCTACGCCTCCGACGCGGACGTCCTCTTCGTGCACGACCCGCGCGACGGCGCCGACCCGAAGCAGGCCCAGGACTGGGCGGTCCTGGTCGCCACCACGATCGCGTCCCTGCTCGGCAAGACCGGCCCCGAGCCGGTGCTGCCAGTGGACTCCCAACTCCGCCCCGAGGGTCGGCAGGGCCCCGTGGTGCGCACCATCGACTCCTACGCCGAGTACTACCAGCGGTGGGCCCAGGGCTGGGAACGCCAGGCTCTCCTGCGCGCACGTTCGGTGGCCGGCGACAACGACCTGGGGGAGCGGTTCACCTCACTCATCGACCCGCTGCGCTACCCGGCCGACGGGATCGACCTCGCCGAGATCCGCGAGCTGCGCCGGATCAAGGCGCGGGTGGAGTCCGAGCGCCTGCCCCGCGGTGTGCCGGCCACCCACCACCTGAAGCTCGGCCGCGGTGGCCTGAGCGACGTGGAGTGGACGGCCCAGTACCTGCAGTTGTGCCACGCGGGCACGACCGAGACCCTGCGAACCACGTCGACGCTGGAGGCGCTGGCCGCGGCCCGGGACGCGAACCTGATCACCGACTCCGACGCCGAACACCTCACCGCCGCCTGGGAGCTAGCCACCCGGCTGCGGAACGCGATCGTGCTCAGCACCGGGCGGGTGAGCGGGCAGAAGGTGGACGTGCTGCCGTCCGAGCGAGGCGAGCTCGCCGGGGTGTCGAGGCTGCTCGGCTATCACGCTGGGCACGCCCGGGACCTGGAGGAGGACTGGCTGCGGACAGCACGGCAGGCGCGGGTAGTGATGGAGCAGGTGTTCTTCGGGTGAACTTCGGGACACGAGAGCCCCTCTTGGGCGGCGTGCGTCCGATGCTTGATGGCCTAGGTGTACATCGAAACCTCCAAAAGGTACCCTTTGGTTGTGTGATCGAATCCAGTTGAACTCGTGCGATCCTCAAGATCAACGGCGGTCGGTCTTAGCGAAGTAGCCGACGAGCGCGGGCGCAAGCCCGGTTTCGTCAACGAGCTGCCTCAACGGCATGCGCCCAGCTACAGCAAGTTCAACCGTGCGTTCGCTGCCGCTCTTGTCGTAGGCGGCATACCCGACCGAGACCAGCATCTCGATAAATCGGATTGCGGCCTGAGGGTCTTTCGCGGACGCGCCCCGTTGAGTTAGGCCCATATGCTGCGACGCGCCGCCTTCGCACAGCCTTCTAGCGATTTTTCGAGCGATGTCATAGTGTGGGTGCGCCATTGCGATATAGAGCGGATCCACCGATGCCACTAAAGCGCCACGTGATGCGAGTAACCCCATAGCTCGCTCCTTTGAGTACTCGACGCCAGACACGCGTAGCGAGAGTCCTGGTTCCAGCGTGCGGAAGTCGGCTCCCGCAAGGAGACTGTCGGTGAAATCCACGTCCAGGAGACTCGCTGACGAAAAGTCGACGCCAGAAAGGTCCGCTTCGGCGAAAGAGACGCTTTCCAGCCAAGCGCCCGAGAATTGTGACTTACGGAGGTCCAGTCGTGCCAACTCGCATTCTATGAGAACTGTTGCTCGAAACGAACGCGATAAGGATCCGCCAGTGCCAGCAAAGAAGTCAAGGCGCTCCAATCGGCAGTGGTCAAATGTGCCGTAGTGTCCGATAAGCGTTGTCAATAGTTCCTCGCTACTTAGGAGCCATCCTTCCTTACGCGCTTTCCATAGCAGCGCGAAAGATGTCGCCAACTCTCCTGGTTCGAAAGATGCCCATTGCTCGGCGAGGTGTGCGGAACACTCATCTAGGAATGCCGAGGTCTCGCCAGCTAGAAAAGCTTCCATAGTGTCGGTAATTCTCATGGGTTTGGCGCCTTTCCGGCCTGAAGGCTCGACAGTAGGTACTCTACAACCAGGAACTCACGCAAACTGTTGTGCGAGAACCTCCACCCCTCTTTTCCGCCTGTGGTCACCCTAGTAAGGGTGGCTGACGACCTAAGGTCAGCATAGAGGGTTTGGCGATCCCCTTCCCGTTCAGATTGGGGCAGCCGCTCGAGTCGGGCCCGAAATTCCAAGTTGATGAGGTCCATGAAATCGGATTCATTAAAGAGCGATATGTCCGAATTGCTGAGGCGGAGAGCCATTCGATGCAGGAATCGGCGCCTCGACTCCACTGGCATCCCGGGCGAACGTCGCCGATCGCGCAGCATGAGTTGGTCCACGATCAGGCGGTAGCATTGGTACTCGGTGACGGAGTCCATGCCACTCGCTGCCGCAGGGCCAGTTGGCTGCTCGGACAACTGGTCGGCCAGATCGACGAGGTAGGAAATGATGACTGGCTTGCCTCCGAGGAGGCGTGCTCCTTCGTCGCTTGGTCGAGAGACCTTATTCAATAGACCCAGAACTACCGCGCTCTTATCGGGATCACCGGATAACTTGCGGGCCACGAGAGCTTCAGTCTGGGCGCGATCCAAGTCTTGCAGTCGTCGCTCGCTCCGATCGACGAACTGACGCTCGAAGAGTTGATCGAGTGCAGCCTCCTTAGCATACTCCACCGCAGCAATGCCGGTCTCCTCAAGCGATGAGTACAGCGTTTCGAGCACGCGAAGTTCTTCTGCTTCGGAGAAGTAGTTGGGGCGACTGGTGAGAATGCCCTTGGCACCATGACGTCCCAACTGAGCCAAGGTCTCCAGGCAGACGCGCCGTTCCAGTAGGTGCATGTACTGTGCCATTTCGTCGTATCCGTCAAGGAGTAGTACGACTCTCCCCCTGCTAATAAGGGACTCGAAGAAGTGTAGGGGCACGTGACTAAGATTGTTGTCGTCGAGGAACTTGTGAAGAAGGGATGCGACGTCAAATTGCTTGGTGAAATCGCGGAGCTCTATTCGGACGGGAATTGGACAGCGTGGATCGGACTTGTTCTTCTGCATTAGTTCCCGAAGGAGCATCTGGGTGAGCGCCGTCTTTCCGGTGCCGTACTCACCAACGACTATAAGCCAGCCCGGGCCGGTGGTTTCGTCTTCGACCCAGGAATGGAGAGTTGCTAGCGCCGGCTCCAACCGAGTGCCAAAGTCGAACTGCGGGGGTTCGTAGACGTCCGCAAGTCGCAGGAGCTCTTGGGCGAGATCGCCCTCGGAGAGGACGGCTCTTTGATAAGGGTGAAACTTCTCGAAGCGCGACGCGAGGGTTTCGTACGTAAGCAGTTCTACTCTAGCCGGTGCACGCTCGCGAACAGATTGCGTAAAACCGTTGGTGGAAACGATTACGAACGCGCATCCAGGATGTTGTTCATTGCATGCGTAGTATTTAGTAAGGTCTTTTCCCAGTTTGGTCGCGTCGACCTTTTCAGTGGTTACCTCGATAAAGACTGGGCCAGCGAAGGGGTCTCCAATGCGCTCTGCCTTGAGATCAACGCTTGCGCTCTTGACCATTAGTGGTCCCGTGACGTCGTAGCCGTTAAGTCGAAAGAGCTCCGCGACGGCCGACTCGGCTTCCTCTGGTAGCATATTGCCTCCTGGTTATCCGGCGCTCAGTCCAAATGGCGGCGGTCGCATGCTGTGGTTGACAATGCATACCTTAGCGTCCGGGACGTGTCATGGGGCAGTCACGGTAGCGTGTCTTTGTGGATCTGACGCCGAGCGGGTCAACGGCCTCTGATGGCTGGGGAATTCGTACGTCGCCCATCCACTTGGCCTGGACGTGCCTGACGCCCCGCCGCTTGACAAGACCTCACAAGTCCTTGCAGCTCGATGGGCTCGGTGTCCTTCCGAGTTGAGTGCAACAATGTGGAGGAGCGCGGTCGCCGAGTTCTCACATTGTCGACCCCGCGGACTTGCTTGGCGCGGCCCGTCCGGACCTGACGCGGTCGTTGCTGTTTGCGATGTCTGGTGGGTGGTCTCCACCGATGCCGATGTCCTCGTTGGCGCTGAGTGTGGGGGCCGCTGACCGCAGCGGTTGGCGCATAGGTGCCGCTACCGGACACCCGAGTCGGCGCTGTCGGTGTGGTGGTCCGCAAACTGCGCCAGGGCACGTGGTTCCCCCAGCGGCTTCTGCAGCGCTCCGGGCGGGATGAGACCGCGCTGATCACCGTCGCGCCTGACTCTTGTTCGCAAGCGTGTCCAAGATGCCGAATGGACGAGTTGGACAAGACCCTGTGGATCGATTCACTGCCGCGGTCGTAGTCGTCCCGGAAGACCGCGGACCGCGGACCTGGAAGCGCACGGTGAGCGGTTGCGTCAACGACCTCGAGGTGCGGCCGTGGCGCCGTTCACGTTGGTGGTCGCGGACGCGCTCACGATATGGATCCGCGAAGGCAGGCACCGGGTTCATCAAAGCCATTGGTCACACCAGGGGGCGTCCCACTCTGTTGAACCGGTCGACCCGAGGTCTAGGGTCGACCGCGCGACGATGGTGCCGTCGTCGACCGCGAGCCAGAGCAGCAGGCGAGCGGTACCCTCGAGCGCGGTGAGCGCAACCTCAACGACCTCGGTCACGACGAACGGATCCACGGTCAGCGCCACCGGCTCGATCGCCGACGTCGGTACCGCCTCCGGCCACGGTGACAGCAGCGGCGCCCACCCCGCGTGCAGGGTGCCCTGGATCGGGGACGCGCCGTGGTGCGATGCCCGCACCGGCAGTCGCAGGAGCGCCCCCAGCTCGAGCGCGACGTCTACGCCCGGTTCCACCGGCACCACGTCCAGGATCACCACCGCCTCGGCGTTGACATGTGCGGGGTCGATACCGAGCAGGTCCTTGCGGGTCCGGTCGGCGTAATACAGGTCGGCCATCTCGTGCTCGACGTCGGTCAGCTCGGTGTAGACGTAGCCGCTGAACGCGTCGTGCCGGCGCAGTTCCTGGGTCTGCCACTTCAATTGCCAGCCCCGGTCGGTACTGGTGTGCCCAGCACCGTACTCACTGTTCAGGATCGGCAGGGAGGCGCCGATGAGCTCGGGCGTCGCCCACAGTTGCTTGGTGAGGTGCTCGTCCGCCGCGAGGGTCACGGGGAAGTCCTGCCGGTGTCCGGCCAGGCCTGCTACGAGGTCGGCCCAGGTGGCGAAGTCGTCGGTGTAGATGTGCCAGTCGACGATGTCGGTCTTCACGTGGGACCAGCCGGAGTCGTCCACGATCGGGCGGGTGGTGCCGAGCGCGGCGAGCAGGTCGTAGGCGCGGGCCGTCGCCCCCTGGTACTCGGGGCGCGCCTCCACCTGCCAGTCCAGACCCCACTCCTCGTTGTACAGACCCCAGATGACGATCGAGGGGTGGTTACCGTCCCGGGCGACCATCACCGGGATCTGCGCCTCGAATGCCTCGATCGCCGCCGCGCTGTACCTGCTCGTGCTGGCCGGCTCCTCCCAGACGAGCATGCCGAGGGTGTCGGCCCAGTGCAGCCAGCGCGGGTCCTCCAAGCGCAGATGCTTGCGCACCATCGTGTAGCCGGCCTCGCGGGCCAGTTCGAGGTCGCGGCGGAGCGCGTCGTCGGTCCGGGCAGTGATGCCCGACGGCGGCCAGTAGCCCTGGTCGAGCACAGCCCGCGGGGCGATGCGTACGTCGTTCAGGAAGATCTTGTCGCCCTTGGTCTCCACGCGTCGCAGGCCAGTGGTCGCCACCACCCGGTCCACGCCGTCCGCACTGTGCACGGTCACCTCGACCCGATAGAGGTGTGGGTCCGCAGGCGACCAGAGCCTGGGGGAGTCGGGGGTCAGGCTCGCCCGGAACGAGCCGGCGTCGGTCGGCGTGGCGACGAGCGCGCTACCCGGTCCGCTGTCCGCATCGTCCAGCAGTCGCAGATCTACCCGGGCGTCCGCGGCGTGCGGGCCGGTCACCTCAACCTCGGCCTCGATGCTGGCGAGCGACTCCCCGCGCAACCGGATGGCTGAGGCCGCGGTCGCGGGCCGCGACTCCAGCCACACGGTCTGCCAGATCCCGGAGGACGGCGTGAACGCGACGCTGTCGTAGTCGTCGCGGGGCATGGACCGCTGCTTGCTGTGCGGGATGAACCGCTTGTCCAGGGGCGCCTCCACATGCACGCGCAGTTCGTTCGCGCCGTCGATCAGCGCGTCGGTGACATCGAACTCGAACGGCATGTACCCGCCCTCGTGGCTGCCCACTTCGGTCCTGTTCACGAACACCGTCGCCCGGTGGTGCACCGCGCCGAACCGCAAAATGGTGCGGGAGCCGGCCCACGCCGTCGGGACCTCGAACTTGCGACGGTACGTCGCACGATCGAGCCAACCCCGCTCGACGCCGGACGCCCGGGTCTCCCACGCGAACGGTACGACGATGCGCTCGGGCCAGCCCCCGCCGTCGGGCACGGGAGCGCCGGGCGCGAAGTCCCAGGTGCCGTTCAGGTTCAGCCAGTGCTCGCGGACCAGGTCCGGGCGCGGGTACTCGGGCCTATGAGCGCAGGTGATAGCTTGCGACTAGGTCGGGTCGTTGCGACAACTGCGTTTCGAGGCGACTATCGGCCCAAAGCTCGATGAACGGGAGCCTCCCATCGGCGTTGTGCTTCTCGATAATCGCCACTGCGTCGGTGGTGAAACGCCCGCTTGTCGCGATCACCAAAGTCCGAACGACTGGTGGCTCCCAAAGCGGCAGGGTGGCCAACGTGTTCGTGATGTCAGACGGGGCGACAGACTTCGATGTCCAGTGCTTGGCCTGCATGATGACCCGCTCGGTTCGCGTTGTACCGCCGTCATCCCTGATGACGCGCTCCGCGGACAGATCACGCCCCCGATCAGGTGCGCGGGTCTTCATCAACCACTCGACGTTCTGGTAGCTGGGAAAGCCCCGCAGAAGGTCAAACAGCAGGCGCTCGAAGCCGTCGTCGTCAAGGGCAGTCCAGTTGAGGCCGATGCTTGCACCACCTGCCGGTTTCGCAGATGCAGCGACACCGAGGTCCACTGCTGGCACCGGCAAAGGGTCCGACTCGGAGAGACTCGCGGCTTCAACGTCGGCCCGTACAGATGGCCAGTCCATCTCGGCGATGTCGTGCCAGTCGTGCCCCTGGCTGAAACGGAGATGCCGGTGAAGATCGCCCCATCGTCCCTTTCTGTCAGTGGTGTCGCCGAGCAGCCGTTCGATCTCGCTGATCGACTCCTCCACCACTCTTGTTTGGGGATCGTCCATACGATCGGACGAGTCTCGCGCAATAGAATCTGTGATCTGGGCAAGCGTCGCATTGATCGTCGACACGAGGTCGTCGAGGCGATCGTGGATCGCCCGGCGACGCGACTGAGCGAGCTTGAACCTGTACTCATCGAGCTGGTGGCCCGGCTTCTCCAACTCGTTCATGAGGGCGAAGACGGGCTCGCCGATCTCGAAGTAGTCGATGAAGGACTGCCCCGCCTCGTCTATGTCGGGCAGCTCCTCCGTGACCGTGAACCCGTCGATCGGAGGCAGGCCGGCGAGCAGTGGCGTCCATGCCCGACGTAGATCCTCGTACTCTCGATTCGTACCCCGCTGAGGGCTCGACGGGATCATCGGCTCCGCACGGTCCCAGATCGCTTGGAGCTTGGCAAGGTTCGCTGCAGAACGGTCGGGACTGCTGCACGAGAAGGTGACAGTTCCTAGTCACGCCGCCAGGGCGACGTTGTTGGTCATGATGGTCTCGAATTCGATAGGCGTCAATCGACCGAGCCGGGCCTGGCGGCGTCGAC
>NZ_SMNA01000011.1 GCF_004353825.1 Occultella glacieicola
GGCCCGGGCGGCGCTCGCGGCGGCCGAGGCCGCCGCGGCTGGGTCCGACCAGCGCTCCGACGCACGCGAGGCGCCGGCGCCGGAACCGGACGTGGACCCCGTCGGCGCGCCTGACCCCACCGGCCCCGAACCGACAGGTGACGACGCGACCGATGCCCCGCCGTCGGCCCCCACCGAGACCACCGACACCGGACCGGCGGCCGACAGCGCCACCCAGGCACCGCCGTCGGGCGCCGACCTGTCCGAGTCCGCGGCCGCGATCGTCGCCGGCTACCGGTTCGAGGGCGGCATGCTGCCCCTCGGCGCGCTCGTCGAGGGCGACCGGGCGATCGCGGGCGCCCAGATCGGCCTGCCGCTGTCGATGATGAACCGCCACGGACTGGTCGCCGGCGCCACCGGGACCGGCAAGACCCGCACGCTGCAGGGGATGGCGGAGGGCTTGTCGGCGGCCGGGGTCCCGGTGTTCCTCGCCGACATCAAGGGTGACCTGTCCGGCCTCGCCGTGCCGGGGGTGGGCAACGAGAAGCTGCTCGCTCGCACCACGAGCCTCGGCCAGGACTGGCAGGGCGTCGCCTACCCGGTCGAGTTCTACTCGCTCGGCGGGATGGGGCACGGCGCCCCCATCCGCACCACCGTCACCGACTTCGGCCCGCTGCTGCTGTCGAAGGTGCTCGGGCTGAACGACACCCAGGAGTCCTCGCTCGGCCTGATCTTCCACTGGGCCGACGCCCAGGGACTCGCGCTGCTCGACCTCAAGGACCTGCGGTCGACCATCGCCTACCTGACCTCCGACGACGGCAAGGACGAGCTCAGGGGCATCGGCGGGATCTCGACCGCGACGGCCGGGGTGATCCTGCGGGAGATCGTCGCGTTGCAGGCCCAGGGCGCGGACGTCTTCTTCGGCGAGCCCGCGTTCGTCACGTCCGACCTGATCCGGCTGGCCCCGGACGGGCGCGGCGTGATCTCAGCCCTGGAACTGCCGTCGGTACAGGACCGGCCCGCGCTGTTCTCCACGTTCCTGATGTGGCTGCTCGCGGACCTGTTCAGCGACCTGCCGGAGATCGGGGACGCCGACAAGCCCAAGCTCGTGTTCTTCTTCGACGAGGCACACCTGCTCTTCAACGACGCCTCGAAGGACTTCCTGGCGCAGGTGGTCCAGACGGTGCGGCTGATCCGGTCGAAGGGCGTGGGGATCTTCTTCGTCACCCAGACCCCCAAGGACGTGCCCGGCGACGTGCTCGCCCAGCTCGGCAACCGGGTCCAGCACGCCCTACGGGCCTTCACCCCGGACGACCAGAAGGCGCTGCGAGCCACGGTGCGCACGTTCCCCGAGTCCGCCTACGACCTCGAGGAGCTGCTGACCTCGCTGGGCACCGGCGAGGCGGTCGTCACCGTGCTCACCGAGAAGGGGGCGCCGACCCCGGTCGCCTGGACCAGGCTGCGGGCACCGCAGGCCTCGATGGACCCCGCGCCCGAGGCGACGCTCGCCGCGATGGTGGCCGGGTCGCCGTCGAACGCGACGTACGGCACCGCGGTCGACAACGAGTCGGCCTACGAACTGCTGACCCGGCGCATCGACTCCGACCGGGCCGCCGCCGCGGCGGCGGAGCAGGCCGAGGCCGAGGCGAAGGCGAGGGAGAAGGAGGAGGACGACCTGGAGCAGATGCAGGAGAAGCTGCGCCAGGACGCGGCGAAGGAGGCCGAACGCGCCCAGCGGGACGCCGAGAAGCGGCGGGCCTCGACCTCCCGGAGCGCACGCGGCGGCCTCGATTCGTTCCTGCGCAGTGCCGGCACGGTACTCGGCAGGGAGATCACCCGGTCCATCTTCGGCACCCGCAGACGCTGACGATCCCCCGCCGACCCGCTCTCTGCGGTTCGGCGAGGGATCGCCTCGGGATTCAGCGTCCTCCTCAGAACGTGCCCGCTTCGATCGCGGCGGTGCGCTCGGCCTGCTTGGCCGCGTCCTTGGGGTACACCCGGTAGAACAGGAACCAGTAGCCGGCGTTCAGCAGGTACGGGACCGTTACCAGGTAGAGCATCACCTGCTGGAGCCCGAGGGCGTCGGCCAGGAAGCCCATCGCGAGGGTCATCAGCGCGCTGATCGCGCCCTGGATCAGGGAGAACAGCACGGCGAACGCCGTCGCCGAGAGCTGCTTGGGCGCCACGGTGGAGACCATCGGCAGCACGCAGGCGGAGAACCCGACCGAGGCGATGAGGCCGAAGGCGAAGATCACCGCGTAGATGGCGAAGCCCTTGCCCCAGTCCATCTGCAGCGCCACGTAGGACATGCCGGCCATCGCGACCAGGTAGATCTGCATGAGGATGATGCGGCCCTTGGCGCCGAACTTGCGGACGAACAGGTCGCCGAGGAGTCCGCCGACGAACGCGGACACCGCCATGCCTGCCGCGAACACCGACCACAGGATCGCCGCGCCGGGGATGTCCCAGCCGCGCACGTCGACCATGTAGGTCACGAAGAAGGAGAACAGCACGAGGCTGGTGACCAGCGGGAGCATGCCGGCCAGGAGGCCGATGGTGGGGATCTTGAACAGCTTCGCCGCGTCGGAGATCTTGAACCGGCCCACGTCGGGGTCGTCGGAGATCGAACTCTGTCGCTTGGGTTCCTTGACGAACAGCAGGATCAGGATGCCGGACAGGACACTGAGGCCACCCATGGTGAACATGCCGTAGCGCCAGCCGTTCGGGTCGTTCGCGAACAGGGCGATGGCCGGGCCGAGGATCATGCCGAGCACCGAGCCGATACCGCGGACGGTGCCGAACGCCCGGCCGCGGGTCTTGTCGTCGAACAGGTCGCCGAGCAGGCCGTTCACGATCGGCTCGGAGGCGACGGTGCCGATCACGCCGATGCCGTACAGGATCACCAACCAGGTGAAGTTCGGCGCGAGGCCGGCGGCGGCGGTCCACAGCCCCCAGACGCCGGTGACGATGAACAGGACCTTCTTGCGGCCGTAGCGGTCGGCGGCGAGCGCCCAGGCCGGTCCGAAGATCATCCGGGCGAACCGGGCCAGGCTGGCCAGGATGCCGAGCGCCCCGAGGGAGAGCCCGAACGCGTCCCGGATCAGCGGGAAGAACGTGTTGATGAGCGAGTTCTCGGAGTTGTCGATCGCTCCTGCGACCGCGAGGGCGCCGACGGCCTTGCCGCGGCCCTTCGTCTCCGGGGTCTCGGTCGCGACCGGACCGGTCGGGGCGACCGGGTCGGCGGTCGCCGTCCGGCCGGCGCCCTTCACTTCGTCGAGCACACTCATGATCTGCCTCTCTGCAGCCGCCGGAGGGTCCGACAGGGCCGACCGGGGGGTTGGTGGTGTGCCTCCATTGAGGCAGTCGATGGCAACCTCCGGACATCTGTTGCCACCCGTTGCCGGGTGGTTGCCGGGAGTTGTTCCGGGGTTGCCATGCGTTGCCCCGGAGCGGGTGTCCCGGACCGGGCGGGGGCGCGCGTGCGCAGGCGACCTCGTTGGCGTCGCGCCGGCGCTGCTACCCGAGCTGCTCCAGGAGTCGGCGCAGGTTGGCGGCGACCACGCCGGCCAGCTCCCACCTGGAGTCGGGTTCCAGGGATCGGGCGATCCCCTCGTAGGAGATGCACTGGTGGACCAGGTTCGCGATCGGTGCGAGAGCGAGCGCGCGGTCGGTGTCCGCTCCCGGTGCGTGCGCGCGCCAGACGGTGGCGAACTCCTCGAGCACGGCGTTCCCCGCGGCCGGGTCCTTCTCCCGTCGGCCGTTCGCGAGCAGCGCGGCGTCCAGGAACGGGTGGGCGATCGCCGCGTCGGTCCAGTCGTAGATGACCAGCCGGCCGGCACCGGTGGCGACGTTGCCGAGGTGCAGGTCGCCGTGGGTGAGCGTGTCAGGGACGCCGCACTCGGCCAGCTCCCGCAGGTGCTTCTCGACGCGGCGTCCGAGCGCGGGCAGTCCCGCGCGTTCGTGCTCGGTCAGCCGGGACAGTTCGACGCTGCCGGTGAGGACGTCGGCGAATGCCGCCAGGGTCGGCTCGATGGTGCGATCGGGACAACCGGCGCCCCTGAGCGCGTCGACGTGCTCCAGCGAGCGACGCTGCAGTTCGGCCATCGTCCGCGCCGTCCCGAGGGCCACGTCCGCGCCCTCGGGTTCGGCGGCCCCGCCGGCGTCGGTCTCGGGGAGCGGGTCGAGCAGGAGCCAGCCACGGGCCGGGTCCGTCGCACGGACCGTCGGCACCCGTTCGGGGTCCAGGGCACCGACCGCGACCGTGATCGCCGGCTCGGCGTGGAACCAGTCGCACGCGGCCTTGAGGTACAGCGGCACGTTCGCGCCGCCGTCGCCGCGGCAGTCGAAGCGGACGACGGCGGACAGGCACCAGATCTTGACCGGTTCGCCCGGTCCCTCGCGACGTAGGCCGAGCGCGGCGATCTGCCGATCGAGCCACGCGGTCGCCTCGTCGAGCCAGCCGGTCCGGTACCAGTCGGGGCGGGCCGGCGGGGTCGGGACGACGCCGTCGCGCTCGGCGAGGGCGAGCACGACGGCGGCACGCACCTCCTCGGGCAGCGTCAGCCGGTCGAGGTGGTCCACCGCGACGCGCTGACCGGTGGGCCATGAGGGCGGGTCGGGGACGTCGAGCACCTGCACCACCGTGTGGTCACCGACCAGCCGGGCCGGGGCGACCGGCCGCGCCGCCGGGAGGCCGGTCGCCGCTCGCAACTCGGTTGCCGAGAGCCATCGGCCCGGAACGCTCGGCAGGGTGCGGGTGCCGTCCGCGGCGAGCGTGGTGAGCAGGTCGGTGCCGGCGATCGCGGCGACCCAGACCCACCCGTCCTGCTCCCGCGACGCCGTCATGGGCCCATCCTGCCTGTCGAGAGTGCTGAAATGGTCGCCATTTCCGCACCCTCACCGCCGGGCGCGTCGCCCCACCGCGCGGCTCACCCTGTCGAGAGTGCTGAAATGGTCGCCATTTCCGCACCCTCACCGCCGGCGCGGGAGTGCTGAACCGGCGCCCACTTCCGCACCCTCACCGCCGGCCTCGGCCGGGTCAGCCGGGTGCGCCGGGCCCGGCGTGGGCGGCGGCCGCGCCACCCGCGACGAGCCGCCGCCTCGGGTGTTCCGATGTCGCACGCCTCGGCGGCGTTCGCGCAGGTCGTACCTGCCGGAGAAGCGATCGCCCCTCAGGCCGGAACGATATTGACCAGCTTCGGTGCTCGGACGATCACCTTGCGGATGCCCCGACCGTCCAGGGCGCGCTGCACGGCGGGGGCGGCCAGCGCCAGCTCCCGCAGCTCGTCCTCGCCGATCGACGGCGGCACCTCCAGCCGGTCGCGGACCTTGCCCTGCACCTGCACCACACAGGTCACGGTCTCCGCGACCAGCAACGCCTCGTCCGGCTCCGGGAACGGGTGGTAGGTCAGCGACTCGTCGTGGCCCAGCCGTGCCCACAGCTCCTCGGCGATGTGCGGGGCCACCGGCGCGGTCATCAGCACCAGCGGCTCGATCGCCTCGCGGGCCACCCGCGGGACGGAGGTCAGGTGGTTGTTCAGCACGATCAGCTTCGCGATCGCCGTGTTCGGGCGCATCGCGGACATCTCGGTGCGCACGTCCGCGATCGTGCGGGCCACCACGCGACGGGTCTCCTCGTCCGCCGGGGCATCGGTCACGGTCAGCTCACCGGTGTCCTCGTCGACGGCGTTGCGCCACAGCCGCTGCAGGAACCGCTGCGCGCCGACCACGGCGCGGGTGTCCCACGGCCGCGAGACGTCCAGCGGACCCATGCTCATCTCGTAGACCCGGAACGTGTCCGCGCCGTACGCGGAGTACATCTCGTCCGGGGTGACCATGTTCTTCAGGGACTTGCCCATCTTGCCGTACTCGCGCTGGACCACCTGGCCGTTCCAGGTCCACACCGGGTCCCCGTCGGAGCCGACCTCCTCGACGACCTCCTCGGCCGGCACATGCACGCCGCGGGCGTCGGTGTAGGCGTACGCCTGGATGTAGCCCTGGTTGAACAGCTTGTGGAACGGCTCCACGCTGGAGATGTGCCCCAGGTCGAACAGGACCTTGTGCCAGAACCGGGCATACAGCAGGTGCAGCACCGCGTGCTCGACGCCGCCGACGTACAGGTCGGCCCCGCCGGTGGTCACCGTGCCGTCCGGGCCGGTGCGCGGGCCCATCCAGTACTTCTCGATCTCCGGGTCGACCATCGCGGCGGTGTTCGCCGGGTCCAGGTAGCGCAGTTCGTACCAGCAGGAACCGGCCCAGTTCGGCATCGTGTTCGTGTCGCGACGGTAGACCTTGGGCCCGTCACCCAGGTCCAGCTCGACGTTGACCCACTCGTCGGCGCGGGCCAGCGGGGGCTCCGGGGAGGAGTCCGCGTCATCGTCGGCGTAGGTGCGCGGGGAGAAGTCCGGGACCTCGGGCAGCTCGACCGGCAGCAGCTCGTCCGGCAGCGCGATCACGCGGCCGTCGTCGTCGTAGACCACCGGGAACGGCTCGCCCCAGTACCGCTGCCGGGAGAACAGCCAGTCCCGCAGCCGGTAGGTGACCGTGGCGGTGCCGACGCCCTTGTCCTCCAGCCAGGCGGTGATCGCGCGCTTCGCCTCGGCGACGTCCAGCCCGTTCAAGCTGACCTCGTCGTTCGCGGAGTTGATGGTGACGCCGTCGCCCGTGTAGGCACCGCCGTCGAAGCCCGACGGCGGTTCCACGGTGTGCACGATCGGCAACTGGTAGGCGGTGGCGAAGGCGTGGTCGCGCTGGTCACCGCCCGGCACGGCCATGATGGCGCCGGTGCCGTAGCCGACCAGCACGTAGTCGGCGATGAACACCGGCAGCCGGTTGCCGTTGACGGGGTTGACGGCGAACAGCCCGGTGAACACCCCGGACTTCTCCCGGCCCTCGGCCTGGCGCTCGATGTCGGTCTTGGCGGCGGCCTGCGCCCGATACGCGGCGACGGCGTCCGCCGGCCTCGTGTGCCCACCGGTCCACGCGGAGTGGGTCCCCTCGGGCCACTCGGCGGGCACGCCGGCGTCCAGCAGCGGGTGCTCGGGTGCCAGCACCATGAACGTCGCACCGAACAGCGTGTCCGGCCGGGTGGTGAAGACCTCGATCTCGGCCACCGCGGGAGCCGCGCCCGTCGCGGCGACGGAAGCACCGCCGTCGCCCCCCGCGACCGCGAAGGTGACCCGGGCCCCCTCGGAGCGCCCGATCCAGTTGCGCTGCATGGTCTTGACCTTCTCCGGCCAGTCCAGCCGGTCCAGGTCATCCACCAGCCGGTCACCGTAGGCGGTGATCCGCATCATCCACTGGCGCAGGTTGCGCTTGAACACCGGGAAGTTGCCGCGCTCGGAGCGACCGTCCGCGGTGACCTCCTCGTTGGCCAGCACCGTGCCCAGGCCCGGGCACCAGTTCACCGGGACGTCCGCGACGTAGGCCAGGCGGTGGGTGCCCAGCACGTCCTCACGCTCGGCCGCGGTCAGGTCGGCCCAAGCCCGACCGTTGCCGGTGGCCCGCTCCCCCGACTCGAACCGCGCGACCAGCTCGCCGATCGGGCGCGCGGCGCCCACGCCGCCGCCGGGCCGCGGCGCGTCGTGGTCGTACCAGGAGTTGAAGATCTGCAGGAAGATCCACTGGGTCCAGCGCACATAGCCGGAGTCGGTGGTGGCGAAGGAGCGACGCTCGTCGTGCGCCAGGCCCATCCGCAGCAGCTGGCGCCGCATCGTCTCGATGTTCTCGTCGGTGGTGATGCGCGGGTGCTGGCCGGTCTGCACGGCGTACTGCTCGGCCGGCAGCCCGAACGCGTCATAGGACAGGGCGTGCAGCACGTTCGCGCCGGTCATCCGCTTGAACCGGCCCACGACGTCGGTGGCGATGTAGCCCAGCGGATGCCCCACGTGCAGCCCCTTGCCCGAGGGGTAGGGGAACATGTCCAGCACATAGAACTTCTCGGCGGGAACCTCGCCGTCGCCGGCCAACCCGCCGGTCGGGTTCGGCGCGTTGAAGGTTCCCTCGGCGGCCCACCGCGCCTGCCAGGAGAGTTCGATGTGCGCCGCCAGGTCCGCGGTGTAGCGGTGGGCTGGGATGGCGGCGTCGGTGACGGCGGTATCGGTGACGGAGGCGTGGTGCTCAGACATGTGCGTTTCCTTGGGCAGGGCCACCGACAGGCGGCGGCGTCACGGAGGCTGACATGAGAAGACCTCCCGGATAAGGGAGGTCGGCCGCGCTGACGCGGCGCCACAAGGGGCGCCCGCTGAAGATCAGCGCGGCTGGCTAAGCAGCGAGTCCGTGAAGAACATGCCCACCAGCCTACCGCAGCCCGATCCGCGCAGCCGCGACGATTCCCGCGCAGTGATTGGTCTGGTCAACCAGACCAGACCAATCTAGCCTTGCCACATGGGTGCCCAGGTCAACGTCCAGGAGGCGAAGACTCGCTTGTCCGAGCTGCTCAAGCGGGTTGAGGCCGGGGAGTCGATCACGATCGCGCGCGCCGGCAGGCCGGTGGCCGAACTGCGGCCCGCCCAACCGGTCGCCCCCGTGTTCGGCGGACTCGTGCCCGGCCTCGTCGTCGGGCCGGAGTTCTTCGAGGAACTTCCCGAGGACGAGTTGTCGCGCTGGGACGGGACGCCATGAGATACCTCCTCGACACCCACGTCCTGCTGTGGTTGGCGAATGAGGCCGAACGGGTACCGGTCGAGACTCGGAACCAACTGGCGCAGGCGTCGGGCCGCGTGGTCTCGAGCGCCTCGGCGATGGAGATCGCACTCAAGACCAGGCTGGGAAGGCTCACGGGTGGCCACGCGATCACGACCGGCTGGCAGCGCGTCCTGTCGAGCTTCCTGGCCGACGAACTCCCGTTGTCCGGTCCGCACATGCTCTATGCAGGCGGTATGGATTGGGCGCATCGTGACCCGTTCGACCGGATGCTCGTCGCACAGGCACTGCTCGAAGGGCTCGTCCTGGTCACCCTCGACCGCGCCATCATCGCGCACGCCGAGGTCGAGACCCTGTCCTGGTGAGCGCCACTCTCGCCACCAATGGTTCCCGCGTCGTCAGGTCGCGTCGATCCCCGCAGTGCTCTCGCGGACCACGAGCGTGAACGGAACCTTCTCGTCGACGGCCGCCGCCGGCCCGGTCCCGGCCGCGAGCTGCGCCTCGAGCATCCGCAACGCCACCTCGGCGAGCGCCGACCGGTCCGGGGAGATCGTGGTCAGCGAGGGCGTGACCGCCCGCGCGTACGGGATGTCGTCGAAGCCGACCACAGCCACGTCGTCCGGCACGTGCAGGCCGCGCAGGTGCAGCGCACGCATCGCGCCGAGGGCAACCCAGTCGGTCACGGCGAAGATCCCGTCGGGGGCTGCGGCGCCGAGTTCGAGCAGGGCCCGGGCCGCGCGTTCGCCCTCCTCCCCCGAGTTGGCCGTGATCGGCACCATCAGCTCGGGAAGCACCGGCAGGCCCGCGGATTCGAGCGCCTCGACGTAGCCTTCCTGGCGGGGCCCGGCGGTCGCCCCGACCAGCGCGATCCGGCGTCTGCCGAGATCGAGGAGATGCTCGACGGCGGCGCGTGCGGCCTCGGTGTTGTCGATCGCCACGTGGTGGGCCGCGTCGCCGAACGTCTGCTCACCGAGGAGCACCAGCGGGGTGCGGTCGGTGCGCTCGGCCAGGTCCGACGGCGCCAGGTGCTGGGCGCTCACGATGAGGCCGTCGATCCGCTGCGGGAAGCGGCCCTCGAGCGCCTCCCGCTCAGCCGCGTGGTCGCCGCCGCTCTCGTGGATGAGCACGAACCACCCGCGGGCCTCGGCCCGTTCGACGACCCGGCCGGCGAGCGCCGCGAAGTACGGCATCTCCAACCGGGGCACCACGAGTGCGATCACCCCGGACCGACCGCGGGCGAGGTTGCGGGCCGAGAGGTTCGGGCGGTAGCCCACCTCCGCTATCGCGGCGAGGACGCGGGTGCGGGTGCGCTCGGTCACGTGCGCGTACCCGTTGATCACGTTGGAGACCGTCTTCATCGACACACCCGCGATCTCGGCGACATCGGTGAGCCGCGGCTGCGGCGACCTCCGGTCCTGGACCACGGCGGTCACCCTACCGGAGCCGTGCCGCCCGGTTGCGGGCCGAGGGGCGCGCCCCCGGACCGGGCGCCGGTCACGATCCGAAGACGCGGGCGGCCTCGTCGACGAACTGGGCGGCGGCGTCGGCCGGGGTCGCGGCACCGAACCCGACGTCCTGGTTCAGGCGCGGGAACGCAGTGCCCTGCAGTTCGCCGTAGCCGGTGGGCCACGCCTCCGGAGACGGCCCGACCTGGCCGGCGATCTCGTCCACGAACGCGACGGCCCGTCCCTCCGCGGTCTCCGGGTCCAGGGCGAGCAGCTCACGCGAGCTCTCCGACGGTGGCACCCCGAGGGTCAGCCCGATGGAGGTGACCGCACGCTCGTCGTTCAGGAGGAAGTCGATCAGCTCGGCAGCGGTGTCCTGGTTCGCCGAGGTGTTCATGACGCACCAGAAGTCGAGCGCCTTGACGAACTGCCCGTCCAGGGACCCCGCCGTCAGTCCCGGCACCGGACCGACGGCGAGCGGGTGCTCGGGAACCAGCGGCTGCAGGAACGCGACCTGCTGCACCCAGCCGAACGTGACCGCGGCGTTGAGCTGCGAGAGCTGCGACGTCTCGAACGTGTCGCTCTCGGCCGTGACGTCCGGCGGGGGCACGGCCCCGGCGGCCCGCAGGTCCTGCCACATCACCAGCCACTCCTCGATGACGCCGGCACCCACGGCCAGGCCCTGCTCGTCGAACAGGTCGGTTCCGTGCTGGCGAGCCCAGACCTCGAACATCTGGAAGTCGCCGCCGGCGTCCGTCGACCCGTACTTGCCCGGCCCGGCCGCCTCGGCGAAGGAGGTGCAGAACTCGGTGAAGTCGGCCCAGCTCCACTGCTCGGGCAGCTCGAGGCCGTGCTCGGACGCCAGGCCGGTGTTCCGGAACGTGGCGTGCGTGATCGAGGACTGGCCGATCCCGTAGAGGCCGTCGTTCAGGGCGCCACTGGTGGCCACGTCCTCGTCCAGTGCGTCGGTGTCGATGACCTCGCCCACGTAGTCACCGAGGTCCAGCAGGGCGCCCCGGTCGGCGTACTCCGCCAGGAACGTCATGGACATCCGCAGCACGTCCGGCCCGTCACCGCCGGCCACCTGGGTGGCCAGCCGGTCCCAGTAGTCGCCGAAGGGAGCCTTCTCGGTGGCGATCGAGGAGTCGGGGTGGTCCTCACCGAACGCCGCCAGGGCCCCCTCGATGCCCTCGTGCGCCGGCTGGCCGCCGTACCAGGCGACCCGCAGAGCGTCCCCGTCCGGCCCGCCGCCCGAGCCGTCGGAACCGGAGCCACCGCCGGCGGAGCGGCAACCGGCCAGGGCGCCGGCCACGAGGGCGGCGCCCCCGGCGCCGAGGAATGCACGTCGATCGATCGTTGACACGGTGACCTCCATTGGTCGCGGCGTGGGCCCGGTCAGGCCCAGCGCCAGTTGTGGGGACGGTGACGGGGTTGGTAGTGCCCCTGGGGTAGGTCGTCCGCGGCGCGCAGCAGCCACTGGACGAGCCGGCGGTGCAGGTCGGCACGGATCTCGCCGTACGCGGGGTCGTCGCTGAGATCGTGGGTCTCGGCGGGGTCGTTGACGAGGTCGAACAGGGCGTCCGCGCCCGTGTCGTCGACGACGAGTTTGAAGTCGCCGGCGACCAGCATCCGCATCTCGCCGCTCATCGTGACGCTGTTCAGCTCGTCGAAGGTGGGCCCGTCGTAGGGGAAGTGCAGGGGGGGCCGGTCCGCCTCGGTGTAGGAGACACCGCCGTAGCCGGACTCACCGAGGATGCTGCCGAACTCGCCCCCCGGGGCCGGGGCGCCACGCAGCAGCGGGGCCAGAGAACGGCCCTGCACGCCGGCCGGGATGGGCTCGTCGAGCCACTCGGCGATCGTCGGGAGCAGGTCGACCATCGAGACGAGCTCGTCCCGGCGCTGCGGCACGATCCCCGGTCCGCGGATGGCCAGTGGAATACGCATCAGTGCGTCCGACATCCCGGCACCCTTGCGCTGCAGTCCGTAGTCACCGAGGAAGTCGCCGTGGTCGGCCAGGAACACGAACAGGGTGTTCTCGCACACGTCGCCGAGGTGGTCCAGCAGCCGCCCGATCTGGTCGTCGATCAGGCGCAGCATGCCGAGGTAGTTCGCTCGGTAGCGCCGCCAGTGCGCGTCGTAGCCCGGCCGCTTGTCCTCGATCAGCCTGCGCAGCCAGCGGTAGCGCCAGTCGAGGGAGTCCAGGACCTCGGGGCCGACGGCCCGCTCCGGCACCTCGGCCTCGGCGAACATGCTGAAGTACGGCTCGGGAACCTGGTAGGGGTTATGGGGCTCCGGGAAGGACAACCAGAGGAGGAAGGGCTGCTCGACGGCGGTGCGTGCGAGCGCGTCGACGGCTCCGTCGACGATCCGGTACGGGAGCTGGGCCCGGACCCCGAACGGGGTCGGCACGGCGGACACGCCGTGGTCCAGCTCGCGCAACCACGCGTCGAAGGCGACGTGGACCGGATCGGTGCCCGGTCCGCCGTCGTGCAGGTACGGCCCGTTGAAGGTGTCGAAGTCGGCCGGGCCCCGATGCATGTGCGGCTTGCCGCTGAAGTGCAGCGAGTAGCCGGCGCCGCGGAGCAGGTCGAGCAGATCGGTGGCGTAGCGCGCGAACTCCGCGGTGCTGTTCTGACGTACGCCGTGGGCGCTCGGGAACCTGCCGGTGAGCAGACTGGTGCGGGCCGGCACGCACACCGGGCTGGAGGTGTACGCGCGCGGGAACCGGGCGCCACCGGCGAGCAACCGGTCCAGCCGCGGCATCGTGTCCGGGCCGCCCTCGCCCGCCGTGAAGCCGGCGCGCTGCTGGTCGGTCATCAGCAGCACGATGTTCGGCCGGTTGCTGGAGGTCATGGGGTCGGAGGTTCCTCTCGCGGGGGTGGAAAGGAATCTACAGCGCTGTAGAACGGGAAGTCCAGAGGCTCGGGAGGGCAATCTCTAGCGCTGTACCGATACCCGCCGACGGCCGAGCGCGGTCGGGCCGACGAAATGCCGGCCCGACCCGCCGCGCGCGGACTCAGGCTCCGGCGTGGGTCCGCGCCGTCGCGAGGGCGAGCCGCAGCGCCTCGTCACCGGCGCGGCCGATCCGCTCGGCCAGGGCCGGCGTGGCGGTTCCGGCCACCCCGAAGTCGTCCGTGGAGGCGTACACCGCCGTCGGGGCGATCAGCGCGCCGAAGTAGGCGAACAGCGGTCGCAGGGCCTGATCGATCGCGAGCTGGTGCCGTGAGGATCCGCCGGTGGCGCCGAGCAGCACACTCTTGCCCCGCATCGCGACCGGGTCCACGAGGTCAAGGAAGGCCTTGAAGATGCCCGCGTACGAGCCCCGGAACACCGGGCTCGCCGCGATCAGCAGATCCGCACCCTCGACGGCGCGCAGGGCCTCGTCCAGCGCGGGGCTGGGCAGACCGAGCACGGTCGCGTTCGCGACGTCGACCGCATGCTCGCGCGCCTCGACGGTGCGCAGATCGACCTCGACGCCTGCGGTCGTCGCGGCCTCGGCGACGGCGGCGAGCAGGTCGTCGGTCAGGGTCCGGGTGGTCGAGGGGAAGCCGACGCCGCCGGTGAGGGCGACGATCTTCAGGGTCCGGCTCATGAGGATCGGAGCTCCGTTCGGGTACGAGTCGTGGGGGTGGTGGTGGGGGCGTCGGACACGGCGGCCCGCAGCCGCTCGCAGATGCGGGTCAGGGCGGCCTGGTCGTCGTCGTCGAGCCCGGCGTCGACGAGCGCCGCGATGTGACGCACGTGCCGCCGTCCGATCTGCTTCTGCAGCAGCGCCCCCGCGTCGGTGAGGACGACGACCACGCCGCGACCGTCGTCGTCGGCCTCCCGCCGGGCGACCAGCCCGGCACCGGCGAGCCGGTCGACCATCCGCGACAGACTCGGTTGCGAGATCAGCAACCGGGCGTTCAGGTCGCGAAGGCGAGCGGCGCCGTCGGGCATCCGGGAGAGGTTGAACAGCACGTCGTACTCGCGTGAGCTGAGCGGCTCGAAGTCCTTCGCAGCCTCGAACCGCTGCATCAGCGTGACCTGCGTGCGGAACAGCGACTCCCACGCCGTCGCGGCGGTCCGGGTGGTCATGACGCGGTGCGGCCGGTGACGGTGTCCTTGACGACCTCGCCCTGGGTGACGTCGGTGAGGTCGACCTCAGCACCCCTGGCCGCGACCAGCGCCGCGTGCGTGGGGCCGTCCGGCACGTGCGCCGGCCGGTTCTTCGCGAACTCGGCGCGCAGCGCCGGAACCACCTCGCCGCCGAGCAGGTCGAGTTGCTCGAGCACGGTCTTCAGCGGCAGGCCGGCGTGGTCCATCAGGAACAGTTGGCGCTGGTAGTCACCGAAGGACTCGCGGAACTCGAGGGTCTTGTCGATGACCTCCTGCGGGCTGCCGACGGTCAGCGGGGTGGCATCGGTGAACTCCTCCAGCGAGGGGCCGCCGCCGTAGACCGGCGCGTTGTCGAAGTACGGCCGGAACTCGCGCACGGCGTCCTGGGAGTTCTTGCGCATGAACACCTGCCCGCCGAGGCCGACGATCGCCTGGTCGGCACTGCCGTGCCCGTAGTGCTCGAAGCGCTGGCGGTACAGGCCGATCAGCTGCTTGAAGTGCTCCTTGGGCCAGAAGATGTTGTTCGCGAAGAAGCCGTCGCCGTAGAACGCGGCGAGCTCGGCCACCTGCGGGGAACGGATCGAGCCGTGCCACACGAACGGGGCGACGCCGTCGAGCGGGCGCGGGGTGGACGTGAAGCCCTGCAGCGGGGTGCGGAACCGGCCCTCCCAGTCCACCACCTCCTCGTCCCACAGCTGGCGCAGGAGCTGGTAGTTCTCCACGGTCAGCGGGATCGCCTGGCGGATGTCCTTGCCGAACCAGGGGTAGACCGGGCCGGTGTTGCCGCGGCCGAGCATCAGGTCCGCGCGACCGTCGGAGACGTGCTGGAGCATCGCGAAGTCCTCGGCGATCTTCACCGGGTCGTTCGTCGTGATCAGGGTCGTCGAGGTGGACAGGATGATCTTCGACGTCTGCGCGGCGAGGTAGCCGAGCATCGTGGTCGGCGAGGAGGGGACGAACGGCGGGTTGTGGTGCTCCCCGGTGGCGAACACGTCCAGGCCGACGTCCTCGGCGTGCTTGGCGATCGTCAGGATCGCCTTGATCCGTTCGCCCTCGGTGGGGGTCTGGCCGGTGGTCGGGTCGGTGGTGACGTCCCCGACGGTGAAGATCCCGAACTGCATCTGAACTCCTCCTCGATCTTCATGCATTTGCATGATTCCAAGGGCTTCAACGTACGACGGCGTCAGGTATTCCCGGATGATGGCTCGCCGCTCGAACGCGAGGTTGTTGGCCCCGATCCGAGGAGACAGGCCAATAAACTTGCGTTCGAGCGCGACCCACAGCCGGACGGTCGGTCAGGGGCGGGCGTTCTCGAAGACGTCGGCCACCTCGGCCAGGGAGCGGATCAACTCGGGCAGCCGGGACCGGCGGGTGGCGTACCCGGCGACCAGGTCCGCGGACACGGGGACCTGAGTGCCGCCGTCGACCCCTCCCTCACCGCCGGGACCACCGACCGCCTGCAGCGCGGTGGCCAGGTCGGCGGCGCCGTCGAGGGCGTACCAGCCGAGGGCGGCGGCACCGAGGGCGGTGCCGCCCGCGTCGGAGGCGATCGCGAACGGCCGCCCGATCGTGGCGGCCATGACCTGGCGCCACAGCTGGGCCCGGAACGGCCCGCCGGTGGCCCGCACGGCCCGTACCGGCGCGGTCGCGTCCAGCAGGTCGACGATGGTGGCGACCTGCAGGCACACGCCCTCGACCGCGGCCCGCAGGAAGTGGGCCCGGCCGTGATGGTGGCGCACCCCGAGGAAAGCGCCGGTCAGGTCCGGGTCCCACAGCGGCGCCCGTTCGGAGAGCACGTACGGAAGCATGACGAGTCCGTCCGCGCCGGCCGGGACCTGGGTCGCGAGCGCGAGCAGTTCGGTGTCCGCGTGGCCGTGGGTGAGCAGGTCCGGAGTGAACGTCTCCCCCGCCCACCGCAGCGTGATACCGCCGTTGCTGACGGCCCCGCCGAGCACCCACAGGTCCTCGGTGAGCGCGTAGCAGAACAGCCGGCCGGCGTCGTCGGTGACCGGGCCGTTCACCGCCATCCGGACGGCCCCGCTGGTGCCGAGGGACAACCCGGCGATGCCCGGCGTGATCGCACCGGTGCCGAGGTTCCCGAGCGGGCCGTCCGCCGCGCCGACCGCCACCGGCAGGCCCGCGGTCAGGCCGGTGGCATCGGCGACCTCCGCGGCCAGCGGCAGGGTGGCGGTGGTCGGCAGCACCTCCGGCAGCTGGTCGGCGCTGATCCCGGCCAGGGCCAGCGCCTCCGGGGACCAGGCGCGCGAGTGCACGTCGAACAGCCCGGTGGCCGAGGCGCTGGAGAGTTCGGTGACCAGGTGACCGGTCAGGTGCTCCAGGACGAGGTCCTTCAGGCCGATCCACCACCGGGCCCGCGCGACCAGGTCCGGCTCGTGCCGGCCGAGCCACCTGAGCTTGACCAGCGGGCTCATCGGGTGCACCGGGGTGCCGGTCAGCCGGAGCAGCTCCGCGCCACGACCGGCCGCGCGCAGTTCCCGGGCCTGCGGTGCCGAACGGGCGTCGGCCCACGTGATCAGCGGGGTCAGTGGCACCGAGTCGGCGCCGAGCCCGATCAGCCCGTGCATGGCGGTGGACACAGACACCCCGAGGATCCGCCGACCGTCCAGCGAGGCGACGACGTCCGCGAGGGCCGCGTCGATCGCGGCCAGGATGGCGGCCGGGTCCTGCACCTGCCAGCCCGGGTGGGGCTGCTCGAGCCGGTACTCGCGCAGCGCCTCCGCGGCCGCGGCCCCCACGGCCGTGGCGGACCGGCCCGCCCCGGTCGCGTCGGCCACCTCGAAGGCGGCCACCTTCGCGGCCGTGGTGCCGACGTCGAGACCGATCAGCACCGGGAGCGGGCCCGCCATCGCCGAGCTACTCCTGGATCGTCGCGGCCTGCGCCACGACGGCCGCGACCAGGTCGGCGTCCGCGCCCAGGCCCGCCTGCAGGGTGTTCAGCACCGCCGGCACCACCTCGGCGAGGTCACCGGAGTTCGCGGCGTCCTGCGCCGGACCGGCGCCGGGGTCCTTGACCGGGGCACCGACACCGCGCAGGTGCAGCACCCACCCGGCCAGGGTGGTCGCGGCGCCGACGGGGACGCGCCCCGCGGCTCGTTCGGCGTTCAGGGTGGGCAGGGTCCGCACCGGGAGCTTCTGCGAGCCGTCGTTGGCGATCTGGGCGAGCAGGTGGCGTACCCGTTCGTTGCGGTACCGGTCCAGGAGCGCGGCCCGGTAGGCGCTCACGTCCTCGTCCGGTAGGCCGAGGTTGGCCTGTGCCTCGTCCCAGAACTGCTCCACCCAGGCCAGGCACCTGGGGTCGGCGATGGCCTGGTCGATGGTCGTGTGGCCGCGGACGCTGCCCACGTAGGCGAGCTGGGAGTGCGACCCGTTGAGCAGCCAGAGCTTGCGCCGTTCGTGCGGGGCCACGTCGTCGACGATCTTCACGCCGGCGTCCTCCCAGCGGGGCCGGCCGGCCGGGAACGTGCCCGAGACGACCCACTCGCTGAACGGCTCGGTCGGCACCGGGGAGGCGTCGTCGTAGCCGCGCTCGGCCGCCACGTGCTCCCGGTCCTCGGGGGTGGTGGCCGGGGTGATCCGGTCCACCATCGAGGTGGCGAAATCGACGTTGGCCGTGGTCCAGTCCACCAGGGACTCGTCCACGAGCGCGGCGAGCTCGGTGACCAGGGTGCGGGTCACCGCGCCGTTCTCCGGCAGGTTGTCGCAGGACAGGATCGTCAGCGCACCGGCGCCGGCGGCCCGGCGGGCGAGCAGCCCGGCGACCAGCTTCGCCGGCATCGTGGTGACGGAGGAGCGCGGGTCCTCGCGCAGCGCCTCGACGTCTGCGAGCACCTCCGGACGCCGGGCGTCGAGGTGGTCGCCGTCGCCGCGCACGTACCCGTGCTCGGTCACGGTCATCGTCACGATGGCCAGCGCCGGGTCGGCCAGGTAGCCGAGGTAGGCGTCCTGCTCCGACGCGGCATGCACGGCCGACAGGGACCCGATCAGCTCGTAGTCGTCACCCTCCCGGCCGCGCACGATCAGCGTGTACAGCCCGTCCTGCGGGCCCAGTGCCTCCGCCTGGTCCGGGCGGCGGCCGGTGAAGGCCGCGATCCCCCACTCGCCGGCGTCCGGGGCGTGGTGGGTGTACCAGGCCTGGTGCGCGCGGTGGAAGTTGCCCACGCCGAGGTGCACGATCCGCACCGGCGCGGCGGCCGGGGCGTCGGGTAGGGACCGGGACAGACGAGGGGTCGCACTCACAGCTTGAACACCTTTCGCGGGTTGTTCGCCACCAGGTCGGTGATGGCCTCGAACGCCTCATCCTCGGGGAGCCGGTGCTCGGTGACCAACTTGGCGATGTACCCGGCGTCCAGGCGGCGGCTCATGTCGTGCCGGGCCGGGATCGAGCAGAACGCGCGGGTGTCGTCGATGAAGCCGGACGTGCGGGAGAACCCAGCGGTCTCGGTCACCGCGGACCGGAACCGCTGGATGGCCTCCGGGGCATCGATGAACCACCACGGCACGCCCACGTACACCGACGGGTAGAACCCGGCCAGCGGCGCGAGCTCACGCGAATAGACGGTCTCGTCGATGGTGAACAGCACCAGGTGCAGGTTCGGGTGCGTGCCGTAGGCGTTCAGCAGCGGCCGCAGGGCATCGGTGTACTCGACCGCGATCGGGATGTCGCAGCCGACGTCGGCGCCGTAGGTCTGATGAGTGGGTGTGTGGTGGTTGCGGCGCACGCCCGGGTGGATGGTCATGACCAGGCCGTCGTCGCAGGACATCCGGGCCATCTCCGAGAGCATGTGCCGACGGAACGCGGTGGTCTCCTCGGCCGTGGCCGACCCGGCGCGGGCGGCGGCGAAGATCCGGCTCGCCTCCGCCTCGGAGAGGATGTCGGTGCGGGCGTCGATGACGCCGTGGTCCGCGGAGACGGCGCCGTGGTCGACGAAGTACCGACGGCGGTTCTCGAGCGCGCCGATGTAGCCGGCGTAGTCGCCGGTGCCGACCCCGGAGACCTCGCCGAGACGGTCCACGTCGGCGGTCCAGGTGGCCAGCGCGGGGTCCAGGTACTTGTCGGGGCGGAACGTCGGGACCACGCGGCGCGTGAACGAGGCGTCCTGGGCGAGCGCCTCGTGCGCGGACAGGTCGTCGCACGGATCGTCGGTGGTGGCCATCACCGCGATGTCGAAGGCGTCCATCAGGGCGCGCGGGCGGAACTGCGGGGTCGCGATCTTCGCGGCGATCTGGTCGTAGATCGCGTCTGCGGTCTCCGCGCTCGGGCGCTGCGTGACCCCGAAGATCAGGCCAAGCTCGTCCTCGAGCCAGTACCGGACCGGGGTGCCCCGGTAGGCGGACCAGTTCGAGCACAGGATCCGGAACGCGGCGCGGGCGTCGTCCTCCGAGAGCGGGCCGCGGCCGACGCCGAGGTCCGCGAGCGAGGCCCCGTGCGCGTGCAGCATCCGGTTCACGTAGTGGTCCGGGGTGATCAGCAGCGAGGTCGGGTCCCGGAACGGGATGTCCTCGGCGATCCACTGCGGCGGCACGTGACCGTGCGGGGAGATGATCGGCAGCTCCTTGACGGAGTCGTAGAGCCGGCGTGCGACGGACCGCTGGGAGGGGTCCGCGGGGAGCAGGCGATCGGGGTGGACGTCAAGGGCTGCGGTGGCTGACATGGTCCTCATCCTCTCGGACCGACCGCCACGGTTGGCAACCCGTTGCCAGGTGTTGCCACGTCGGACCGTGGTCGGTCACGCTTCGATGGCGCTGGTGGACTCGCGCACCACGAGCTTGGTGGGCAGCACCACGGCCTCGGTGGAGCGGGACTGGGCCCCGCGCGAGATCGCGAGCACGTTGCGCGCCGCGGTCACCCCGAGGGAGTGCAGCGGCGAGGCGACCGTGGTCAGCGCGGGGGTCACGATCTCGGAGAGGTTCGAGTTGTCGAACCCGACCACGCTCACGTCCCGCGGCACCTGACCCCCCATGGCCCGCACCCCGCGCATGAATCCGATCGCCATCTGGTCGTTGTAGGCGACCACCGCGCTCGTGCGCTGGCGGGCCCACTCGGCGGCCGCCGCGACACCGCCGTTGACGGTCGGCGGGTACGGGCCGACGCGACGGACCCGCAGCTCGAGCTCCATGCCGGCCTCCCGCAGGCCCCGCCAGCGCATCCCGTCCGCCCAGGACGCCTCCGGGCCGGCCAGGTAGCAGACCTGCTCGTGTCCGAGTTCGCCGAGATGCTCGGCCGCCCGCCGCATCCCGCGCAGATTGTCCGTGACCACGCTGGGGACCCCGGTGACCACGCGGTTCAGCACGATCACCGGCTTGACCTTCGCGATCTGACGGATCGCCGAGTCCGACATCCGCGAGCTCGTCAGGACGATCCCGTCCACCGTGGACAGGGCCCGCTCCAGGACCGCCCGCTCCCGCTCCGCGGACTCCTGCGTCTCGGCCAGCAGCATCGTGTAGCCGGCCTCGTAGGCGGCAAGCTCGGCACCCCGGACCACCTCGAAGAACACCGGGTTCGTCACGTCCGCGAGGATCACCGCGATCATGGACGTGCGGGTGGTGGACAGGGCGCGCGCCTGCGGGTTCGCCCGGTACCCGAGTTCGGCGGCGACCGCGCGGATCCGCTCGGCGGTCTCGGCGTTCACCCGCCCGGGCCTGGAGAAGGCCCGCGAGACGGTCGACGGCGCGACCCCGGCGGCCTTCGCGACGTCGTAGATCGTGGTGGATCGGCCTCCCGGCGGCGCTGCCACGCGGCGAGTCTAGGAGGAACTGCAACAAGTGGCAACCGCTTGCCGTCCGGGTGGGTCGCTGACTGAATGGAGGAACCGGACGCTGGCGCGCCCCGACGTCGACGTCCCGACCGAACCGCCACCCGAACCAGGAGCGATGACCCATGTGGACCCTGTCCGGATTCTCCGATGAGATCTCACCCGACCTTCAGGTGCAGGCCTCGACCGCGAAGGACCTCGGCCTGACCCATATCGAGTTCCGCAGCGCGTGGAACACGAACGTGCTCGATCTGGATGCCGATCAGTTGGCCGAGGCGAAGCGCATCCTGGACGACCACGGCCTCAAGGTCTCCAGCATCGGCTCCCCGATCGGCAAGATCTTCATCGACTCCGACTTCGGCCCGCACCTGGACCGGATGCGTCACGCCGCGAAGGTGGCCGAGCACTTCGGCGCCCCGTTCATCCGGATCTTCTCGTTCTACCTGCGTCCGGGCACCGACCCGGCCTCGGTGCGCGACGAGGTCATCACCCGGATCCGCGCCCTCGCCGAGGTGGCCGCCGAAGCGGGTGTGGTCCTGCTGCACGAGAACGAGAAGGAGATCTACGGAGACATCCCGGAGCGCTGCCTCGACATCGTGGAGTCGGTCGACTCCCCCAACCTGCGCCTGGCCTGGGACTCCGCGAACTTCGTCCAGGTCGGCGTGCGTCCGTTCAGCGACGGGTACGCGATGCTGCGCCCGCACGTGGTCTACATCCAGATCAAGGACGCCCACCTCGCGAACGGCGAGGTGGTCCCGGCCGGCCGCGGCGACGGCGAGCTGCTGGACACCGTCCGCGCGCTGCGCAGCGACGGTTTCGACGGGTTCTTCTCCCTCGAGCCGCACCTGAGCCAGGCCCACAGCCTCGGCGGCTTCTCCGGTCCCGAACTGTTCACCGAGGCATGGCAGGCTTTCACCGACATGCTCAAGGCCGAAGAGATCCCCTTCGCCTGAGCGGCCACGCACGATCTATCGACTGGAGAAACCTGTGCCAACGGCGGCGGTCATCGGCTGCGGTGACATCTCGATCGTCCATCTCGAAGCCATCTCCTCACTCGGCGCGGAGCTCGTCGCCGTGGCGGACACCGACGCCGACCTCGCGCACGCGACCGGTGCCCGCCTCGGGGTCGCGGCCTTCACCGATCACCGACGCCTGCTCGCCGAGGTCCGCCCGGACGTGGTGCACGTGTGCACCCCGCACGACCAGCACGTGAACGTCGCCCTCGACGCGATCGAGGCCGGAGTGCACGTGATCACCGAGAAGCCGCTGGCGCACACGATCGCCGACGGTGAGCGACTCGTCGCCGCGGCCGAGGGAGCCCCGGTCAAGGTGGGCGTCTGCCTGCAGAACCGGTACAACGCCCCGAACGCCCGGATGAAGGAACTGCTCGACTCCGGCGAGCTCGGCGCGGTCCTGGGTGCCTCCGCCGGGGTCTACTGGCATCGGAACGCCGCCTACTACGAGGCGAAGCCGTGGCGGGGCACCTGGGCGCGCAGCGGCGGTGGCCTGCTGATCAACCAGGCCATCCACACGGTGGACCTGCTCCAGTGGCTGCTCGGCGACGTCGAGCAGGTCCGCGGCCACGCGGCCACCCACGTGCTCGGTGACGCGATCGAGGTCGAGGACACCGCCGAGCTGATCCTGGACCACTCCGGCGGCGCCCGGTCCGTCATGTTCGCCACGAACGCGCACTCGGTGAACGCCCCGGTGTTCGTCGAGGTCCTCACCGAGCAGGCCACCCTGACCATGCGCGGCGACCTGCGGGTGCACTACACCGACGGACGCACCGAACACGTCGCCGAGCGCACCGCGACCTCGAGCGGACGGGCGTACTGGGGCCTGTCCCACGAGCTCCTGATCGGTGACTTCTACGCCAGGCTCGACGAGCCGGAGCCGTTCTGGATCTCGCCCGCCGAGGCGGCGAAGTCCCTCGCGATCCTGAAGAGCATCTACGCGCAGTCCCCTGACCTGGGCGCGCCCGCCGAGGCGGTCCCGCTGACCGCGGGCCGGCGCTGAGGGCGACGCGGAACTGAGACGGTCGCGCCCCGGCGCGGTCCGCGTGCCACGATCTAGACCAACCGCCCACACCCTCCCCGACGCGGCGTGTCGGGCCGATCCGAACCTCACCCACACACCCGGAAGGACACCCACAATGAGTTCGTCCCCCAGCGCGACCGCACAGGTCGGCGTCGTCGGACTGGCGGTCATGGGCCGCAACCTCGCGCGCAACTTCGCCAATCACGGGCACACCGTGGCCCTGTACAACCGCACCCAGGCGCGCACCGACGACCTGATGGCGGCCCACGGCAGCGACGGCAACTTCGTGCCCGCCACCTCCGTCGAGGAGTTCGTGGCCAGCCTGGAGCGCCCGCGCCGGATCATCCTGATGGTCCAGGCCGGTGCCGGCACCGACGCCTCGATCGAGTCGCTGCTGCCCTACCTCGAGGAGGGTGACATCGTCGTCGACGGCGGCAACGCCAACTACGAGGACACCCGGGTCCGCGAGGAGAACCTGCGCGCGAAGGGTCTGCACTTCTTCGGCGTCGGCATCTCCGGCGGGGAGGAGGGCGCCCTGAACGGCCCGTCGATCATGCCGGGTGGCTCCAAGGAGGGCTACGCCCAGATCGGCCCGCTGCTGGAGGACATCTCCGCGAAGTACGAAGGCGAGCCCTGCTGCGCCTACATCGGGCCCGACGGTGCCGGCCACTTCGTCAAGATGGTGCACAACGGCATCGAGTACGCCGACATGCAGTTCATCGCCGAGGCCTACGACGTGCTGAAGGCCGCCGGCCTGGACACGAAGGCGATCTCGGACGCGTTCCGCGAGTGGAACACCGGCGACCTCGACTCGTTCCTGATCGAGATCACCTCCGAGGTGCTCGACCAGGTGGACGCGAGCACCGGCAAGGCGCTCGTCGACGTGATCAGGGACGCCGCCGGCCAGAAGGGCACCGGCCGCTGGACGGTCCAGAACGCCCTCGAGCTCGGGGTGCCGGTGAACACCATCGCCGAGTCCGTGTTCGCCCGCTCGGTCTCCGGGCACGCGGACCTGCGGGCCGCCGGACAGGCGAGCCTGACCGGCCCGGACCAGACCTTCACGCCCGACGACGTCGCCACCCTGGTCGAGGACGTGCGCCAGGCGCTGTGGGCGTCCAAGGTGATCGCGTACGCGCAGGGTCTCGACCTGATCCGCACCGGCAGCATCCAGTACGGCTGGGACATCGACGTGGCCGAGGTCGCGAAGATCTGGCGCGCCGGCTGCATCATCCGGGCCCGCCTGCTCGAGCGGATCCGCTCCGAGTACGCGGCCGGGAACCTGCCGACGCTGCTCGCCGCGCCGAGCATCAGCGAGGGCCTGGCCAACGCCCAGAAGGGCTGGCGCCGGGTGGTCGCCGACGCGACGTTGGCCGGGGTGCCGGTGCCGGGCTTCGCGAGCGCGGTGTCGTACTACGACTCGGTTCGCGCCGAGCGCCTGCCCGCGTCCCTGATCCAGGGTCTGCGGGACTTCTTCGGTGCCCACACCTATCAGCGCGTCGACGTCGACGGCACGTTCCACACCGAGTGGTCCGGCGATCGCTCGGAGACGAAGGAAGCCTGACCCATGGGGCACGGACCCACGCTGAGCATCCTCACGCCGGGCCAGATCGAGGCCGGCGCCCAGCGGGTCCGTGCCCTCCTGGCGGGGACCGGGCCGCTCGGCGTCGCCTACTCCGGCGGCGTCGACTCCACGGTGCTGCTGGCCCTGGCGGTGCAGGCCCTCGGCCGCGAGGACGTGGTCGCGATCCTCGGCATCTCGCCGAGCCTCGCGGGCGACGAACGGACGGCGGCCCACGAGGTCGCGGACGTCATCGGTGCGCGGGTGGTCGAGGTGCACACCCACGAGGGTGAGAACCCGGACTACCAGCGCAACGACGTCGACCGCTGCTTCTTCTGCAAGGACGAGCTGTTCAACCGGATCTCGGACGACGTGGTCGCCGAGCACGGCCTGGTCAGCGTCGCCTACGGGGAGAACGCCGACGACGCCAAGCGCCCGGACCGGCCCGGCGCGCAGGCCGCGACGAACCACCGGGTGCTGCGCCCGCTCAGCGAGGCCGGCGTGGACAAGGCGATGGTCCGGGCGATCGCCCGGTCCCTCGGCCTGCCCAATGCGGACAAGCCCGCCGCCCCGTGCCTGGCCTCGCGGATCCCGCACCACCAGGAGGTCACCCCGGCCAAGCTGGGACAGATCGAGACCGTCGAGGCCGGCCTGCGCCGGCTCGGGTTCGCCGACTCCCGGGTGCGTCACCACGGCGAGATCGCGCGGCTGGAGCTTCTCGCCCAGGACATCCCGCGGGCCACGGAGCCGGGACTGCGCGAGCAGATCCAGGAACTCGTGACCGGCGCCGGGTTCGCGTTCGCGGCCGTGGACCTCAAGGGGATCCAGTCCGGTGCGTTCACGATGGCGCTGGTCGAGGGCCGCGGTGCCTGAGGCCTGGACTCCCCCGCCGGAGCTGAGCCGGCTCGCCGATCTGGACCACGACCGGGGCGCCCGTCGCGGCTACCCGGAGGCGGTCTACTGCGAGGGCAAGAGCGTCGAGCAGGTCCGCCTGATCGCGGCCGCCTACGCCGCCCGGCACAACCCACCGCAGCGCACCCCGGCCCGCCCCACCCCCGCCGAGAGTGCTGAAACGGCAGCCACCACCGCACTCCCACCGCAGCCCACCTCGGCCGTGCTGTTCACCCGGGCGAGCGCCGAGCACGCCGCCGCCGTCCTGGCCGAGCTGCCGGACGCCGTCGACGACCGCGAGGCGCGGCTGGTCGCGTGGCCGCCGACGCCGCCGGAACCGACCGGCGGACTCGTGGTCGTGGCCGCGGCCGGGACCTCCGACCTGTCGGTGGCTCGCGAGGCCGAGCTCACCGCCCGCTACCTGGGCCGGCGCACCGTGCTGGTCATGGACGTCGGGGTCGCCGGACTGCACCGGGTGCTGGCCCGGCTCGACCTGCTCCGCTCCGCCGCGGCGATCGTGGTGGTGGCCGGCATGGACGGTGCGCTCCCGGCCGTCGTCGCCGGCCTGGTGAGCGCCCCCGTCGTCGCGGTTCCGACGTCCGTCGGGTACGGCGCGGCGTTCTCGGGCCTGGCCCCGCTGCTGTCGATGCTGAACGCGTGCGCACCGGGTGTGGGGGTCGTCAACATCGACAACGGCTACGGCGGCGGCCACCTGGCCGCCCAGATCGCGGCCACCGCGGGGCCGGGCGACGGCACCGCAGGTGAAACTCGGTAGCATGATCCGCAGCCACGCGATCCGCGGTGGCTGACCACACCCTTCCAGGATGGAGAACATGGGCGCCACCGGCGACTATGACAGTACCGACGACACCGGGTCCGGCGAGCAGCCGACGGCCTCCGATACGGAGAGTCACAGACCCTGGCCCGGACCGGACAATGACGATCCGGAGGGCCATCATCCCGGGCCTCGCGGCCCGCTGACCCGCGAGGCGGCCGTCCGATGACGGAGGTCGCACTCCTCCTGTTCGCCATGGTGCTCGTCGCGGCATGCGGTGGGTTCGTGGCCGCGGAGTTCGCGCTGGTCACCGTGCCCCGGGCCACCGTCGAACATGAGGCGGCCGCCGGGGACCGTAAGTCCCAGGGCGTCCTGACCGCCCTGCGCAGCCTGTCGACACAACTGTCCGGAGCGCAGCTCGGGATCACCGTCACCAACCTTGGCATCGGGTTCCTCGCAGAGCCCGCCATCGCGCGCCTGGTCAGCCCGGGGCTCGAGAACGCGGGCCTGACGGCGTCCGGGGCCTCATCGGTCGCGCTCGCGATCGCGCTGGTGCTCGCCACCTCGATCACGATGATCTTCGGCGAGCTGGTGCCGAAGAACCTCGCGATCGCGGCTCCCCTCGCCACCGCCCGCGCCGTGGCCGGGTTCCAGCGTGGCTTCACGAAGGCGACTGCCTGGCCGATCCGGTTCTTCAACGGCACCGCGAACGCGATCCTGCGCCGCCTCGGCATCGAGCCCCAGGAGGAGCTGGCCTCGGCCCGCTCGGCCGAAGAACTCTCCGCGCTGGTGCGCCACTCCGCGAACTCCGGCACCCTCGCCGAGGACACCGCCGAGCTCGTGGAGCGCTCGCTGGCGTTCGGGGACCGCCGGGCCCGGGACGCGATGACGCCCCGGTCCCAGATGATCAGCCTGCGTCCGCAGGACAGTCTCGACGTGCTGATCACCACCGCGAAGGAGTCCGGCCACTCCCGGTTCCCGGTGATCGAGGTGATCCAGGAGAACGGGCACACCGAGATCGACGTGCTCGGCCTGGCGCACGTGCGCGGCGCCCTGGCGGTGCCGTTCGAGCAACGGGCGCACACCCCGGTGTCCACGGTGGTCACGGACGCGACGCTGGTGCCCGACTCCCTGGAGCTGGACGAGCTGCTCGACGACCTGCGCGCCGGCGGCCTGCAGATGGCCCTCCTGATCGACGAGTTCGGCTCCCTGGCCGGGCTGGTCACGCTCGAGGACCTCGTCGAGGAGATCGTCGGCGAGGTTCGCGACGAGCACGACACCGACGAGTTCGTCCCGGCCGCGGACGCGGACGGGAGCTGGCACCTGCCCGGCCTGATGCGGGTCGACGAGGCGAGCGAACGGCTCGGCGTCGAACTGCCCGAGGACGAGGCCTACGACACCCTCGGTGGGCTGGTCGCGGACGAGTTGGGCCGGCTCGCGGCCGTCGGCGACAGCATCGAGCTGGTCAGCGCGCAGGTGCCCGGCGAGGACCGGCAACGGCTCCGCGTGGACGTGCTCGAGCTCGACGGGCACCGCGTGGAGTCGGTCCGCATCGCCGTGCTCGGACCGGTCGACCCCGACGACGACGAGCCACCCTCGTCCAACCGGGGCGACCACGCGAGCGAGCGGGAGGACCACCGGTGAGCGCCGCCGTCGGGATCCCCCTGACCCTCGCCCTGCTGGCCCTGAACGCGTTCTTCGTGGGCGCCGAGTTCGCGCTGATCTCCGCCCGCCGCACGAAGATCGAACCGCTCGCCCTCGAGGGTTCCCGCCGCGCCCGGATCACGCTGAGCGCGATGGAGCGGGTCTCGATGATGATGGCCGGTGCGCAGCTGGGCATCACGATCGCCTCGCTCGCGCTCGGGTCGATCAGCGAACCGGTCATCGCGCACCTGCTCGAGGTGCCGTTCGAGGCGATCGGCGTTCCGGACGCCCTGGTCCACCCGATCTCGTTCGCGATCGCCCTGTCCCTGGTCACCTACCTGCACGTGGTGCTCGGCGAGATGGTGCCCAAGAACATCGCCCTGGCCGGCCCGGAGCGGATGGCGATGGCGCTCGCGCCGCCGCTGACCGTCATCGTACGGGTCCTGTTCCCGCTGCTGTGGGTGCTGAACGCGCTCGCGAACCTGATCCTGCGCATGATGCGGGTGCAGCCACGCGATGAGGTGGCGAGCACGTTCACGCGGGACGAGGTCGCCTCGTTGGTCACGGAGTCCCGTTCCGGGGGGCTGATCGAGCTCAACGACGAACGCCTGCTGATGGGCGCCCTGCAGTTCTCGGACCGGGACGTGCGGTCCGTGCTGCTGCCCATGGCGACGCTGCGGACGCTGCCCGAGGGGGCCAGCCCGGCGACCGCGGAGTCGGTCTCGGTGGAGGGCTTCTCCCGGTTCCCGCTGCGCCGCCCGGACGGGTCGCTGAGCGGCTACGTGCACATCAAGGACCTCCTCGAGACCGACCCGCTGCTCCGGGAACGTCCGGTGCCGGCCGACGTGGTGCGGACCCTGCCGGACGTGCGGGCCACCGACTCGCTGCGGTCAGTGCTCGCCGCGATGCAGGGCAGCGGCGCGCATCTGGCGCAGGTCCGCGACACCGACGGCGCCCCGCTCGGCGTGGTCACGCTGGAGGACGTGCTCGAGGAACTGGTCGGCGTGATCCGGGACGACTCCCGGCGGCTGCCGGCGCGCTGAGGCCCGACGGCGGCCGGTCGCCTCGGGTCCGAACAGGCCCGACGGCAGCCGGTCGCCCTGGCTGCGCGGGCGCGGCCCGGATCCGGGTCGCCGCGGGCGTCAGGCGCTGATCACCCAGATGGCCGCGGTCGCGTCGGGGCTCAGGTCGACCGAGCCGGCCTCGATCTCGGTGTCGAGGTCCAGCTCAAGGTCGGCGATCTCCCGGAGCAGCTCCGGTTCGGCATCGCTGATCCTGGCGATGCGTACCGGTTGGCCGGGCGTGACGTCTGCCAGGCGGTGCGCCCGCGGCAGCGCCACGGTGCCGTCAGGCTGCGGGATCGGGTCCCCGTGCGGATCGCGGACCGGGTGGCCGAGCACCTCGTCCATCCTGCCGAGCAGCCGGTCCGAGACGGAATGCTCAAGCTGTTCCGCGTCGTCGTGGACCTCGTCCCAACCGTAGCCGAGCTGCAGGGCCAGGTAGGTCTCCATCAGGCGGTGCCGGCGCACCATCGCCAGCGCCACCCGGCGGCCCTGCACCGTCAGCGTGATGCGGCGGTACGGCTTGTAGTGCACGAGTCCGGCGCCGGCCAGCCGCTGCACGTTCTCCGAGACCGTCGGCGCGCCCACACCGAGGCGGGCGGCGAGTTCGGAGGTACTGGCGCCCTCGGGACCCCACTCGCCGATGTTGTAGATGGCCTTGAGGTAGTCCTGCGTGACGTTCGAGGCCGGCAGCTCGACGTCGTCCAGGCGTAGCGAACCGCCGTGGTCGCTCCCCTCGGACCCTGGTGAGAACGAGCCCAGTGCTCCGGCCACACCCGCGTCCGGGTGTTCGCAACGCACGCCCGATGCCAGCGTGAGGCCGGCACAGACCTGTTGCTGCGCCGTCGCCGGCTCGTTCGAGGCGACCACCTCAGAACACCAGCAGCCACTTCTCGCCGAAGGCGAGCACCGCGGCGGCGATCACGATCAGGTACCAGAGCGCGGTGATGATCCAGCGGTTCCCGACCAGGAACGACCGCAGGCCCGGCCCACCGGGCAGCGCGCCGTTCTGCACCGAACGCGCCGTGGTGTGCACGAACAACGGGATGATCGCCGCCCAGACCACCAGGCAGTACGGGCACAGCGCCCCGATCTGGGTGAGCGCCTGGACCTGCAGCCAGGTGACGAACCCGATCGCGAACACGGTCCCGGCGAAGAACCCGCGCCAGTACCAGCGCGGCAGGCGCAGGCCACCCAGCAGCAGGACCCCGGTCGTGATCACCACGGGGAACGCCACCAGCCCGATCACCACGTTCGGGAAGCCGAATGCGCTGGACTGCTCGCTGGCCAGGAACACCCCGCAGCCGATCAGCGGGTTGATGTCGCAGGCGGGCGTGAAGTTCGGGTCGGCGAGGGTCGCGAAGTAGTCCAACGTGAGCCGGATCGAGGCCCACAGGCCGGCGAGCCCCGCCACCAGGGTGAGGATCGCGAACTCCCGACGAGAACCACCGAGCCGCTCATGCTCGGTCGGTTCACTGCGCGCCCCGGCTGCCGGGATCGGCTCGAGCCCGTCGAGGTCGTCATCGGCGAGATGGTCGCCGACCTCGCCGGGAGCCAAGCCGTCGGGTACGTCCGCGCTCGCGCTGGTCGGTTGATCCAGGCTCACAGTCTTGGCTCCGTCACGTCGGGGATCTCACCTCAAGTATGGGACATGCGCGAGGCCCGCTCACTCGTCGGTCGAACCCTGTGCGTCCCCGGGCACGAACGTATCCGGGACCTCCGGGAACGCGTACCAGTCGGAGAGGTCGACGCTGGTGTCCGGGTCGATGGTGATGAGCCGGTAATCCACCGGCAGGCCCGCCTCGGGATCCCACCGGATCACGGTCATCACGGACGGGTTCGCCAGCGGCCCGATCGTCGGGGTGCCGCTGCCCGCGCCCGCGGTGCTCGCGGACGTGTACTGCAGCCCGAGGCCGAGCTGCCGTGGCCCGACCTGCCGATGCAGGTGCCCGGAGATGCTGAGCGTCGCGCACCCGGCCTCGACCGCCTGCCGGCCCGCGAACGGGCTGTGGATGAGCACGATGTCCACCGGCTCCCCGTCCTCATCGAGGCGGCAGGCCTCCTGACTGATCCGGTTGCCCATCTGGTTGATCGTCTCGTCCCGCTCCGGGCGGGTCGGCGCCCCGAGCGAGGTGAGCGTGGGGTCGGTGTCACCGAGGATCCGGATGCCCTGCACGTCGACCGGCTCACCGTGGAGCACGGTCCAGCCGGCCGCGGCCTCCTGCTCGGCCGTGGTGACCGAGTCGTGGTTGCCGTCCGAGACGACGACCGGGACGCCGTCGGGGATCCCGCGTGCGAAGGCGTTCACGCAGTACGACTCGACCGAGGTGCCACCCATCACGGTGTCTCCGGCGTTCAGCACGAGCGAGGCCTCCGACGCGGTCACCGCCGCCCCGACCACCGGGGCCATGCCGACGTTGCAGTGCAGGTCGCTGACCAGCAGCATCGTGACGAGATCGGGGTCCGCCTCGGTGGTCTCGGACTCGTCGGCGCCGGGGCCGTCGGCAGGCCCGTCCGCGTCGGCGCCCTGGGCGTCGGTGGCGTCCGCGTCGGCGCCCGACGGCGACGCGTCCGTTCCGGTGGCGGCGTCGCCGGAGTCCGTGGTCGGGTCGCCCGAGCCCGTCGGGTCGCCGGTGGACGTGGCGTCGCCCGGAGCTGTGGTCGCGTCGCTGGCGAGGTCGGTCGGCCCGGTCCCGGAGTCCGGCGGGCTCTCCTGCGGGGTCTCCCCCTCGGCCGGCCCGAGCGGCTCATCCTCAGCCGCGTAGGCGGCCTCGAGGTTCGTCTGCGCCTGGGCGTAGAACTCGGTGTTGTCGTTGATGGCGTCCACCACGTAGCCGCCGTAGTGGTCCACCAGGGTCGCCAGCCGCCCGGTGATCCGCGCCTCGGCGAGCGGGGTGTCCGCGAGGATCCGCGAGGTCCGGCCCACACCCCCCGAGGTCTGGGTCGCCTCCACCAGCGGCAGCGCGACGAGCGCCACTGCGAGGGCGATACTGACGGCGGGCACACCCTGCTGATGCCACGCGCTCTTGACGGCGTCGCGGAGCACGCCGTGGGCTGCCAACCGCCCGAGCGCGACGGCCACCAGGAGCAGCGACCAGTACAGGATCCACCGCGACACGATGTCCAGGGCGAGCCCGTAGGCGGCGTCCTCGATCGCGGCCTGCGGGTTGGCGAGGAACTGGCTGTAGCTGGTGAGATCGGCGGTGAGGCCGGCGACCGGGTTGGTCTCCGGGGTGCTCAGCTCGATCGGGATCTCCTTGACGAGCACGTCCACGCCGAGGTTCAGCGGCAGCGGTGAGTCGATGATCAGGGCCCCGAGTGGGCCCATGTCCACCTGGATCTCACCGTTCAGACGCACCGTGTAGTCGGCCCGGTGCGGGCCGAGGGAGCCCTCGAAGTCCGCGGTCATCAGTCCAGCGAACAGCGACAGCACCCCGCTGAGCACGAACGCGACGACCACCCGGATCGTCCGGCGCGTGCGCGGCCGCAACTGGTGCCACCACTCGAACCGCCGGCGCCCAGGCTGTGCGTCGCCCGGTTCGGTCACCGTCGGGTCGTCGGCCGATCCGCTCGCGCGGTTCGCCGTGACGGCCGTGCCACCGGCCGGGTCGACGGGCCCAGGTGCGGGGTCGGCAGGCTCTGCCGCCGGGTCGGCAGTCGAGCCGACCGAACCGTCGTCGGCATCCTCTGCCGCTTCCCCCGACCCGCCGCCGTCCGGGCAGACCGAACCAGCACCGGCCTCGTCCGGGCCGACCGAACCAGCACCGGCCTCGTCCGGGCCGACCGAACCAGCACCGGCCTCGTCCGTGCCCCCCGCCGACGATCCATCCTCCGGAGCGACTGAACCTGCACCCTCATGGTCTGCGGCCTGCCCTGTGGCACCGTCAGCGCCAGACCCGGCGGGGCTCGTTGGACCGTCGGGTCGGTCGACCTCGTCCGGAGTCCGGCCGTCGTCGCTCTGGTCGGGCTTGTCGCTCATAGGTCGATTTTCACATTGACCCAGGACTCCGCGCGCACCCGGCCACGCTACGGTCCTGGCGCAGATCCGCAAGCCCGGGGACTCCCCTCGTGGCGGCCCGTGTGCGGCGGTCACGCCACCTCGCGCGTCCGCACGCACCCTGTGGACGGCCCGTCACCAAGGCGTCACGGACCTCGGTTCTGCCTGCTCGCGACTCCTTGGTGTCCCAGCATTCACAACGGAAATCAGGATTCTGGCGATGTCGGTGGGTCGTCCTAGGGTAGAACCAGCAATCGAACATGCGTCCGAGTGATATGAGGCACGAGCGTCACAGAGGGGAGGTGAGCGCACATGGACGACACAGACACCGGCACCGGCGGCATCCAGGGCACCCGCGGCCCTTCGAATTCGGCCGTGGCGCTCGCGTCCCGCTTGCACCTGCCCCTCGGTCACCTGCTGGGTGCGTCGCTGGACGACAAGCTGATCGCCCTCGAGGCGCTGACCAAGTCCATCACGTGCGCCGACCCGATCGACGAAGCCGACCGGTACGGGGCCACTTTCCTGGGCCAGGCGGCGCTCCGGGCCCACTTGATCTCGGAGTCCCTGACCGGTGCCCAGCTCGACTGGATGGGTCTCGAGGAAGAGGCCGGCACCTGGGATCCCTCGCGGGGATTCCGCACCTACCCCCACTTCGTCGCGAAGACGTTCGGCATCTCCGGCGCCAACGCTCGCCGTCTGGTCACGCTGGCCAAGGGTCTCCGCAACAGCCTGCCCGCGACCCGGCGGCGCCTGCGCGCCGGGCAGATCGGCGTCGATCAGGCACAGATCCTGCTCAAGGCCATCGCCACCGAGGCCACCGCCGAGTCCCTCCAACTACCCTCCAGCCCGGCCGAGGCCACGTCCACGGGGTGCGCGAGCAGTGCGGACACCACCGGCACGGCGCCCGCGACGACGGATACCGAGCCGGGCACTGGCGCAAAGGACACCACGGAGCCGGGCGCCGGTCCGGACGGAACCGATGATGTCGCCGAGCCGGACGACGCTCCCGTGGCCGACGCTGCCGACGGTGACATATCCGGCGCCGACCCGGCTGACGACCGCCGTCGGGCCGACGGAACTACCGAGAGGCGGGCGCCGACGGTCGAGGAACTCCTGCTTGATCACGCCGCCATGCGCTCCCCCGAGGACCTGCGCAAACTCGTCGATCACTATGTCGCCGTCGCAGATCCGGACGCCACCGACAAGGCTCACCGGCAGGCCGCCGACCGCGAGTACCTCAGCGTCGACCGCACCCTGGGCGGTTACAACGTGGCCGGGTTCCTGACGATCGAACACGGTCAGTACATCCGCACCGCCCTCGAGTCCGTGATGGGGCCGCCCGCGGCCGGCGAGACCCGGACCGCCGCCCAGCGGCGCGCCCAGGCCCTCGCAGACCTCGCCCACACCGCCCTCGACCAGGGCAAGGTCGGCACGTCGGCCTCAGTGCGCCCCCATGTGGGCGTCCTGATCAGCACGCCCGAGTTCCTCGACCTCGTCCGCAGCACCGAAGCCGCCGAGGCGGCGGGCGGAGTCGGCCGAGGTCCCGCTGCAGGCCCGGAGACGATCGCCGACCCCCTGCCCGGGCTGGCGCCCACCGCCGACCCGATCATCGACAACCCTCCTCCGGGCGCGGCTCAGACAGGCGCGACGCCGGCGGTGCCCGGTCCGGCGGTGCCCGGTCCGGCGGTGCCCGGCCCAGTGGTGCCCGGTCTAGCGGTGCCCGGTCCGGCGGTGCCCGGCCCAGTGGTGCCCGGTCTAGCGGTGCCCGGTCCGGCGGTGCCCGGTCCGGCGGTGCCCGGTCTAGCGGTGCCCGGTCCGGCGGTGCCCGGTCCAGTGGTGCCCGGTCCCTTGACCGCGGATTCAGGCGCCGCTGCCGACCCCGAGCCTGGCCCCGACGCGCCCGCGTCATCTCCCGAGCAGCACACCGGCGTCGGTTCGGACGAACCGGCCTCGCACGAGCCCCCGAACGCCACCGGTGGACCCGCGGCACCATCCGGGGAACCCAGCCCCTGCGATGGGACGGCTCCGCCCACCCGCCGAACGGGCGTCACCGGGTCGCCGAGTCGACCCACTGGCACCGCTGTGCCTGCCACGTCGACCACCGACGCCAGCACCGCCACGCCCACCATGCCGACCACTGACGCCACCGGCGCCAACTCGGCCACGTCGCCCTGCAGACCGCCGAGCGACGCCACCGGCACCGCCCTGCCCACCACGCCGACCACCGACGCCAGCACCGCCACGCCGCCCATCGACGCCACCGGCACCGCCACGCCGCCCACCACCGACGCCACCCTGCCGCTTGGATCCGTCGCCCAGACGAGGGGCAGCGCCATCAGTTCCACCGGGCGGGACTGGGCCGCTCTCCTGGCCTCCGGTCCCGCGACGTTCATCGACAACACCGGCCCCGTCCCCCGCGACCTGCTCGAGCGCATGATCAACTGCCACGGGGAGATCTACCGCATCATCTTCGGGCCCGACAACGAAGTCCTCAACCACGGTCGCGCCCACCGCCTCTTCACGGCCCACCAACGCCGCGCCCTGGTCGCCCGCGACCGCCACTGCGTCCACCTCGACTGCACCGCCCCGCCGGAACGCTGCGAGTCCCACCACGGCGCCCGGGCGTTCGCCGACGGCGGCAACACCGACCTGCACGACGGCTGCCTCCTCTGCTACCACCACCACGCCTGGGTGCACGCCCACAACATCACCATGAGGAGAATCAACGGGACCTGGCACTTCTACAAGCCCGACGGCACCGAGATCCGACCCACCAAGCCGCCCTGGAACTGAGCCGACGCATGGCTCGCACCTTCTGCCGGCGATGACGATCGGCCGGTCCGACCGCGACCACGGTCAGTCGGTTCGACGGACCGGCCAACGGTCAGTCCGGTCCCGAAACGGCCAGGCAGTCCGGCCGACATCGACGGACCGGCCGACATCGACGGACCGGCCGGCGACAATGATCGGCCGGTCCGGCGACCGACGGCCACCGTGCACCTACTGGTAGCTCACGAAGTCCGGCATCGGGGTCACCGCGTAGGTCTGGGCCGGTGTGAGCGTCGGCTGATCCTCGTCGATGAAGTTCTTCCAGCCCCAGTGGACGCCTGCCGGGGCATTGACGTGCAGCGCGGACCAGGTCCCGGCCTTCGCCGCCTGGGTCCCCTGCCCGTCGGCGTGGATGAGCAGCGCCACCTCGGCGCGGCTGGTGTCGAGGTTCTCGCGGCCCTCGATCATCGACACGCTGAACTGGTGCAGCACGATCAGCTTCTGGGGCAGCCGGTTCTCCCGGACGAAGTCGGCGAGGTACGTCACGACCGAGTTCACCTCGTCGATGCCGACGTGCCCGATCTGGCGCAGGTGCACCTGGTCCGACTCGAGCCGCCACTCCGGGTCGAGCGCGATGCCCACGTTCGGGTACCGCAACAGTGACTCGTACGCCTGGACCTGCTCGAGGAAGCTCGTCCGGCCCGGTTGGAAGTCCAGCACCACGTACTGGCCGGCCGCCTGCGCGGCCTCGATCATCGGGACGAACCCCTCGGCCGGCCACTCGTTGGAGTAGTTGCCGTCCTCCCCGGCGCTGCCCGAAGCCACCGTCACGATGATCTCGAGCGCGGGCACGACCGTGTCCTCGGTGAGCGGCTGGTACGTGGCGGCGACGGCTGCGGCGCGCTCGACCGTCGCGGGGGTGTCCTGCTCGCCGAGCAGCCCAAGCGACGCCGTATGTGGACTCCCGTACAGGGCGACGTACCTCTTCCCGTCGAAGACCAGCTGCCCGCCGCCAGGAAGCTGCGTGCCGGTGGCCGCAGTCTCGCTCTGCCAGGCGAACTGGGTCAGGTCGCCATAGGTGGTTCCGATGCCGACGACCGACGTCGCCGACGCCAGCGCCGCCATCGCCTCCGACGAGGCCCGTGGGTCCCCCGCGATCACCAGGACCGTGCCGCCGGCGGCCCGCACGGTCCCGACCGCGGCCGCTTGCACCGGGTCGCCGTCCGCGAGCGCGAGGACGCCCTCGAGCCGCTCGGTCGCCTCGAGCTCGGGCATCTCGCCGACCGCCTCCGGCGTCTCACCCGGGTCGACGGGGTCGCTCGGGTCGGGGTCGGAGCCCTCGCCCGCTGCGGTGGTGCCGGTGTCCTCCGGTGCGTCGGCGGGCGAGCCGTCGGCCGTCGGGGTGGCAGCTCCGTCGGAGCCGGCGTCGGCAGGGTCGGTCGACGCCGGGTCGGACGCCGCAGGATCGGACGCCGCGGGGTCGGTGCCGGCAGGATCGGTGCCGGCCGGATCGGTACCGGCGGAACTGGCGTCGGCAGGGTCGGTCCCGGCCGGGTCGGTGCCGGCCGGCGACTCGCTCGGGTCGGGCTCAGCGTCCGCGGAACCCTCGGGTAGCACCTGGTCCGTGGGGAGCGCCGCCAACGCGGCGACCTCGCCACCGGCCGGTGCGGCCTCGGCCTCGGTCAGGTCCAGCCCGAGCAGTTCGCCGAGGTCGCCCACGTCCGCGGGCGCGGGCGCGATGGTCAGCCCGGTGATGTCGAAGGATTCCAGCACCACACCGCCGACCGTGACCACGGCGCCGACACCGAGCCGGACCCACTCCTGCTCGACGCCGATGTCGTCGACGCCGGTGAGGAGCACGGGCACGCCCAGCGCCGACCCGATCGACGCCGCCCGGGCGCTCGCGGAGACGTCGGCAGCGGGCGCGACCACGGCAACCTGCGCGGACTCGAAGAACGCCTGGCTGGCCATCATGGCCAGCTCGCTCGCCTCACTGGAGGCGAACAGGGTGGTCGGTTCGGTCGGTGGCTGCGGCACTCCGGCCGGCCGCGGCGCCTGGGAGGTCGTCGGGCTCGACGGGTCGGGGTCCAGGTTCACGTTCCCGTCGCAGCCCGCCAGGAGCAGCAGGGCGGCCGCGACCGCGGCCCACCACGCGCGCGAACGATGACGCAAAGGGATCTCCCGCCCGGGTTCTCGAGTGTCTGGCGACCCCGTCACCCGGGGCACCACCACTGTACGCAATGGACCTGAACGTCCGGGGTGTGATCCCGGTCGCCCGGGCGCCCACCGGGCCCGGTCGCCCACTCCGCATGCCCACCCGCCGGGCTCCGTCCGGCGGGCGCGCCACCGCCTCCCCAGGGGCGGCCGGTACCTCGTCCGCCTCCTTCGCGTCCTACCCGGGGACCCGCACCGACTGCCCGGTGCTCAGCCGGACCGGGATGTCCATCCGGGTACCGCCGAGCACGAGGACGTCGACGGAGAGCTCCCCGCTCAGGCACCGCAGCTCGTATCCCCCATGCCGTTCGCGCACGTCGCCCCAGCCGCGGTCGGTCAGCACCGGCCAGGCCCCACCGGCGGGTGGTGCCGCCACGGTGAGCGTGCCGACGGTCGCGTCCCAGTCGTGCCCGGTGAGCGCATCGAGAACGCTCCAGCCGGACAAGGCCCTCACATAGTGGTCGCCGCACTCGATCTGGTTGTACGGGTTCCGGCGCCGCCCGTCGTACCGGTCACGGAGCCCACGCAGCACCGCGTCGGCCTCCTCGGTCAGCCCCTCCATGATCAGGTGCGCTGCGACCTGCCCCTCGGTGCCGGTCCACACCTCGTCGCAGTACTGGGTCGGCACGTCCGGCCGCCCACCGCTGGGCCAGGTGCACATCAGGAGCCCGGTGTCGTCGCCGTCGGCGAACACCCGATCGGTGTTCTCGAAGTCGGCGAAGCCGACGCGCAGGTTGTGCCGCACCACGGACCGCAGCGCGGTGCGCACGTGCTCGGCGGGGAGGAGGTGCCCGAGGCCGAGCAGGTGCGCCCACCACTGCCCGATCAACTGGTCGCCCAGGCACCCGGACTCCCACTGGAACTTCCGCGGGTCGCCCTCCTCGAGCACCTGCACGTAGTACTCGCCGTTGAACAGCGCCGCGTCGTAGGCGGCGCTGCCTCGCTCGAACCACTCGCGCCACCGATCGGCGACGTCGGAGCGCCCCACGAGCCGGGCCAACTCCTCGCCGGCCCGCAGAGCCGCCAGCCACAGCGTGCCCATGAACGGGTTCAGCCCGGCCAGGTCGATGTCATGGGTGGACGGCTGGATCCCGTGCAGCATCCCGGTCCCGTCGGCGTCCCAGGTCCGGGCCACGTACTCGACCAGGCGTTCCACGTTCGGCCAGTACCGCTCCAGCCACGCCGATCCGGCGCCGCCACGCACCTCCCGGTAGGTCTTGAGCACCGTGCCGAGCATGCCGTCCAGCGCGGGCTGCTCGGGGCCGCCGATCGGCCGGTCCCACAACTGCGGGAGGTAGGTCGGCGAGATGACCCGGTGCGGGATGAAGCCCGCCGGTGCCTGCATCACGTCGAACTCACACTCGCGCATGTCCCGCTCGATCTGTGGGAACAGCCGGGCGATGCCCTGGGCGTAGTTGTACACGTGGGTGCAGTTCAGCGGGCAGGAGCCGCCCACCTCGCCGCCCCACATGGTCGTCGACGCACCGAGCACGCCCTCGAACCCGAAGAAGTGCCCGTCGGCCGCCCGGAAGAATGTCGGGCTGCGCACGATCGCGGCCTGCGCCGCGAGATGCTCGACGGCGTCGCTCGCCAGTGCGCTGCCGCGCAGCATCGTGGTCCAGGCCCGGGAGTCGGCCTCAAGGTCCGCCCACTGGCTCCGGACCCGGTCGGCGACCGCCTCCGCGTCGGGGTACACGGTGGCGTAGTGGTTGCCGAGCCAGAACCGGCTCGGCCCCCACTCGGGCCGGGACCCGCCGAACTGGACGAAGTTCACGTACCGGTTCGGGAAGTGCCAGGCGAGCGCGAACCGCACGGTCACGCTCCGGCCCGGGTCCACCGAGAAGTGCGCGGCCAGCCCACCGTTCCAGGTGGACCCCTCGGGGCTGGCTCCCGAGTGCGCCCGCACCCCGTTCGGCTGCAGATCCGCCGTCGTCGGTGCCGTCGCCCAGTCGGCCGGACCGAACGGCTGCCGCCCGCGCAGGAAGTCGAGGAACTGCCGCGGGTGCGTCCACTGGGGCAGCGCGGAGGCCTCGGAGGTGTCGGCTGCCAGGACCATCTGCCCGGCGCCGGGCTCCTCCGGAGCGAGACCATGGTTCTCCAGGATCAGGTCGGTCCATCCGTCCCGGCGGCGGACCCGGTTCGTGTTGCCGCCGTAGCCGGGTGCCCGGACGCCGTCGGGCGCGAGTGTCCCGTCGGCGCCGACGGCGTTCTGCACCGCCCCGCCGAGCCACCCGTGCACGGGCGTGACGTCGGTGTTCGTGATCGTGAAGGTGAACATGGCCACCGGCAGGCTGCTGCGGTCCAGGTCGAGGGGCACCATCGGGGTGAACGCCTCGAGGCTGATCCGCACCGGGAGACCGTCGTCGTGGTAGTCGACGCGACCGAACGGATAGGTGCCCGTGAAGGTCGTGGCCTGGACGCCGTCGGCCTCCCTCAGCAGTTCCCGCTGCCAGCGCGGCACCTCGTCGTCGGTGACCAGCGGGGTGCTGGTGGTGCCCGGCTCGGGCGGTGGTGCCTGCAGCACCCGGACCGCGTCGAACGGCGGGTCCCACTGCGAGACCCGAACGGCGAAGAACGAGTACGGCAGGTCACCGCGGTGGTTGCCGATGTTGTGCAGCTGCCACTGCCGCAGCCCACCGTCCGCACCGAGTGCGAGGTTGCCGGTGCCGATGCCGCCGAGCGGCATCGCCACGTGCGGGCCCTCGGTGTGCGGGATCGAGCGGGCGACGGCGGAGGTCGCCTCCGCGTGGGCGCGTGCGTCAGTCATCGGTGCCGTTCGTCGTGTGTCATGTGATCAGCTCACTTGATCCCGCTGATCCGGATGCCGCTGATGATGTAGCGCTGGAAGATCAGGAACAGCACGATCACGGGGGTGGCGGCGAGCGTGGACCCGGCGAGCAGCAGCCCGTACTCGATGCGCCGCTCGGACCGGAACGTGGCCAGGTACTGCTGGATCTGCGTCAGTGCCGAGTCCGGTTCGGTGATCGTCATGATCGGCCAGACGTACGCGTTCCAGAAGGCCAGGAACGAGGTGATCCCGACCACCACGAACACCGGCTTGGACATCGGCAGGAAGATCGCCGTGAAGATCCGCCACCGGTCCGCGCCGTCGATGAGCGCGGCCTCCTCGATCGAGGTCGGGATGCCCAGGTAGAACTGCCGGATGAAGAAGATGTGCACCGCGGCGGCCGCGCCGGGAACCACCAGGACCGCGAGCGTGTTCAGCATGCCCATCCGGGTCACCACGATGTAGGAGGTGAGCAGGATGGCCATCCCAGGGATGAACATCGTCATCAGGACCGCCACCCAGATGGTCCGCTTGAACGCGAACTCCAGCCGCGCGAACGCGTACGCGGCCATCGAGTTCACGGTCAGGCTCAGCGCCGCGAACAGCAGCGCCCCGCCGAAGGAGACCCCGACGGCCCGCAGGAACTGGGGGTCGGAGGCGATCTCGACGTAGTTCTGCGGCTGCCAGACGTCCGGGAAGAACTGGAACGGTGAGCTGACCACCTCGTTGCGGGCCTTGAACCCCGAGATCGCCATCCACGCCAGCGGGAACAGAGCGGCGAGGAAGATGAGCGCCGAGAACACGTAGCGCAGCACCGTCCCACCCGGCCCGGTGGCGCGGGCCGAGCGCCGCCGGCGGTGCGCGGCGGCGGGGGTCGGTGAGGTGAGTTCCCGGGTGCCGTCGGTGAGGACGATCGGTGCGTTCGCGGCCATCAGCCGTCCACCGCCTTCTCGGAGTTGATCACCCTGAAGATCACCGCGGACAGCCCGCCGAGGACCACGAACAGCAACAGCGCCGCAGCGATCGAGTAGCCGACGGTGACGTCGTTGGTGAAGCGCAGGAAGATGTGCAGGTTCGGGAGCAGGGTGGACTGGGTCGGTCCGCCCTGGGTCATGATCAGCGGCAGCTCGTACTGCTGGATCGTGGCCACGAAGCTGGTCACGAGCAGGTACAGGCCGATGTTGCGCATCAGCGGGATCGTGATGAACACGGTCCGTTGCCACCACTTCGCCCCGTCGAGCTCGGCCGACTCGAAGTAGCTCTCCGGGATGTCCAGCAGCCCGGCGAGCATGATCAGCGAGGCGAGCCCGAGGCCCAGCCAGATCGCCGGTGCGGTCAGCGCCAGCAGTGCCGTGCTCGCACTGCCCAGCCACGGCTGGTTCTCGAACCCGACCAGGCTGATCAGCCAGTTCAGCAGGCCCTGCCGGTACTCGTAGATCAGCACGAACACGATCGAGGCGATCACCCCGGAGATCACCGTCGGGATGTAGATGCTCACCTTGAGCCATGTCGCCATCCGCGACCCCATGGTCTTGACCAGGTTCGCGAACGCGAAAGCCAGGATCATGATCCCCGGGACCACGATCACGGAGAACCGCAGCCCCCGGCCGATCGAGGCCCAGAACACCGGGTCGGCGAGCACCAGGCGGAAGTTGCGCAGCCCGACGAACGTCGACTCCGTGTAGAAGCTCCAGTTGAAGAAGCTCACGTACCACGCATAGACGAGCGGCCACAGCACGAAGATCCCGAGCAGGACCAGCGCCGGCGCGAGCATCAGGAAGGCGATCCTGTTGTCACGGTGGGCGGGTTTGGGGCGGCGGCGCGGCCTGCTCGAGGTCGGTCGCGCCGGTGCCTGGATAGTCGTCATCTCATCACCTTCGAGGTGTCCACGGCTGTCGCCGTCGACTCGGTCGGGTCCACGCAGCGGTCGGAACCGGGTGGGTGCACCCTGGCCGGGTACACCCACCCGCTCCGGTCAGCTACCGGTGCCCGCCAACTGGGAGTTGGCGATCTCGGTGTTGATCTTCTCGTTCGCCGCGGCGAGCGCCTCCTCCACCGCGGTGCCCTGCATGGCGGCCTCGATCGCCTCGCCCATGGCCAGGCTGACGTTCCAGGGGTAGGCCGGCTCCGGCTGGGCGAACGGCACGATCTCCTCCTGGATGACGGCGTTCCACGGGTTCACGCTGTCCACGTCCGGGAGCGCGCTGATCGCGTCCGCGACGGACACCCGCGGCGAGACCTTCGAGAACTGGGTGGCCTCGAAGAACGGCACCACGTTCTCGGTGTCACCGCCGAGCGCCCACTCGATGAACCCGGCCGCCTCGGCCGACCGCTCGCTGTTGCCGTCGACCACCCAGGTCCACCCGCCGAGCGTCGCCGTGGTCTGGCCGCTCTGCCCGTCGAAGGACGGCATCGGGGCGACGGCCACGTTCGGCACGAGGTCCGGGTAGTCGTTGAGCAACTGGCTGGCGGCCCAGGAGCCGTTCGCCATCATCGCGTACTGGCCGTCGCCGAACGTGGCCGAGTCGGGGTAGCCCACGCCGTCCGCGGGCGGCAGCGCGCCGCTGGCGAACAGGTCCTGGAACGCCTGCAGCAGCGGCGCGTAGTCCGTGGTCGCCATGGCCTCGGACCAGTCGTCGCTGATCGGCAGGTGCCCTGCCACGTTCCACTGGTAGCCCCAGGTGGACCAGGACATGTCCGGCGCGTTCTGGGCGAGCCGGATCCCGAACACCTCGTCGTTGGTCAGTGCCTCGGCGTCCGCGACCAGCTCGTCCCAGGTGGTCGGCGGCCCGTCGATGCCGGCCGCCTCGAACAGGTCGGTCCGGTACCAGAGCACCGCGGAAGGCTCCACGAGCATCGGGTAGGCGTACTCCTCGCCGTCGACCGTGACCGAGCCGCGGACGTTCTCCTGCAGGTCGTCCCAGGCCTCGGCGCCGATCAGGTCCGAGAGCGGCGTGATCTCGCTGGCGAGCGCCGCGGCCCGGACGCCGCCGTAGTTCATGGTGCGGATGTCCGGGGCGTTCCCGGCGGCCTGGGCGGCCGTCATCCGCTGCTCCCAGGCGTCCCCGGGCACCGCGGTGAGGGTGATGTGCACCTCGTCCTGGGACTCGTTGTAGGCGTCCACGACGCCCTCGTACCATTCGTTCTCCTCATCGGTGAACGAGGTCTGCCAGAAGGTCACCTCGGTGACCCCCTCGGGAACCTCCTCGCCGGGCTCCGAACCGCCGGTTCCGCCGTCGGGCGTTCCGCTGCAGGCGGCGAGCACCAGAGCGGTGGCGGCCACGACACCGAGGCCGCCGGTCAATCTGCGTGTCGAACGCATCTCATCCTCCTTGATGATCGGCTCCGCGAGGAGCCTCGGTTGGTTTCATGCGGGCGCCGGCACGAGCTCGGCGCTGTACCAGAACACGTTGTAGGGACCCCAGATCGAGAGCGTGAAGTAGATCGTGAGGCCGTCATCGCTGACGTATCGAGGATTCAGGTAGGGGCTGTACAGCCCCGGTGTCTCGGCCTGGGTGGTGAGCACGTGCGGCTCGCTCCACGGCCCCCAGGGGGTGATGCCCTCGGCGAGCACCGCGTCCCCGTCCGTGGAGTAGGTCATCAGCCACCGGTCGAGGGTGGGGCTGTGGACCACGGACAGCTCGCCGATGGTCCCCTCCAGGACGGTCTGCGCGTCCGCCATCGACTCCGACCAGCGGGGGTCGCCGTCATCGTCGGTGCCGGCGAAGTACCGGTAGGCGGACAGGTCCTCGACGGCCTCGGTGGTGGCCGGGACCTTCATCAGCTGCACCCCACCGAACCGGCCGGACGGGATCGACCAGAAGTACAGGAAGTCCTCCCCGTCCTCGGTGACCTCGGCGACCGAGACCTGAACGAAGTTCGAGTCACCGGGCCACTGCGGCGCCGGCAGCGTCTCCCAGCTGGCGCCGCCGTCGGTGCTGCGGGCCAGGCCCGCGTGGTTCGCGTCCCACTGGCCCGGCTCGCCCCAGTGCCGTACCGACATGTACTGCAGGTAGAGCGTCTCGCCGACGGCGAAGCCGTAGGTCGGGATCTTCGTCACCTCGCCCCCGGCGTCGTTGTGGTCGTGCTCGCCGGGCACCACCTCGAGGGCGAGCCCGATGTCGTCGAGCAGCCAGCCGTCGAAGGTGAGCCCGTCGCTCGGATCCTCGTCGGTGGTGTAGGCGACCGCGTTCGAGCGCCAATTGCCGCCCTGGCCGCCGACCGCGTCGGGGTCACGGGTGCCGAACGTGTCGCCGAACACGAGGTAGGTCGTGTCCCCGACGTTGAACATCGAGCCGAGGTCGGTGCCGGCAACCGCGACGCTCGCGGTGTCGTTGACTCCGGAGTCCGGCCCGGTGAGCTGGGTGATCTGCGTGACGTTCGTGACGCCGTCGAGCACGAACGGGCGGTCGGGGTCGGTGTTCACGTCGGTGCCTCCTCCGGTCGAGCCGCACGCGACCAGCGCCACCGAGGACACTGTGGCGGCGCAGATCATCGCCATCCTCGCCCGCCTCATCCCAGCCTCGGCAGCCGTTGACCGACCGGCGCCAGCGTGAGGTGCTCGGCCGGGGTCTCCTGGTACCAGTACGCGGTCGAGGACAGGTCGTCGCTCCGCCGGTTCGCGTGCCCGTGCTCGATGGTGACCCGGATCGACGTGGTGAACGGCACCGGGTCCTCGATGTGGAACCGGTACGTCGAGACCTGACCGGACCAGTTCTCCCCGCCGGCCAGGGTGATGCCGTGGTACGGCGCGCTGTAGCTCTCCGACGGGCACCAGGCCGTGTTGAAGTAGTCCTCGGTGCCGGTGCCGTGCAGGCTCGGTGGCCACGTCTCGCCGTCGACGAAGATCATGTCGTCGCCCTCGCCGTACCAGTTCCACTCGGCGGTGTGGCGCAGGTTCGTCACGTTCAGGACGCAGCCGACGTAGTGCCCGCGGCCGGATGTCTGCAGGATCGTGTAGTTGCCCTCGCCGGTCAGGTTCGGCCCCTCGAACAGCAGCTCGGAGTTCGTCAGGCCTGCCGCAGTGGTCTCGTCCAGGCCGGCCGTCGGGTTCTCCCGGTTCCAGGACGCGTGGAACCGCCCGAGTCCGTCCTCGAGGGCGTCGAACGCGTCGTAGTCGATGTAGTAGTAGAACCAGAGCACCTCCTCGCTGCACTCGCTGATGATCTCGAATCGGGCGCGGGTCGCGAACGGCATATGGAAGAACGAGTTCAGGGCCTTGCCGTCCTGCGGGCTCATCTGCAGCGGCGCCGACGCGTAGTTCACGGTGCGCCCGTGCCCCACCCCGAAGAAGTCCCCGAGCGGCACCAGCACCGACGGGTGCGGCGAGTCGTCCCAGTAGACGGCGAGCACCAGCTTGCGCAGGAAGTCGCGGTCGGCGCTGTCCGGCGTCGGCGCGTCCCGAGGCGCCACCGTCATCCAGATGTGGTTGACCGAGCCGGCGCCACGCAGGTCGGCCAGCTCGACCCGCTCGCCGGGGTGCAGCGTGAGCCGGTCCTCGTTGCCGCCGGACCGGTCCCAACTGGACGCGCGCAGGCGCCGGTGCGTGCGCAGCCGCGGCAGGTCGCGCAGGCTGCTGCCGTACGGGCCGTAACCCCCGGTCGCGATCGCCATCTGATTCCTCTCCATCGAGTCCATGTCCCGCACCCGCCCGGCTCAGGTCCGCGCCGGTGTGCCGGCCAGGTCGAGCACCTCGGCCCGGCGCGGCGCGGACGCCGCACCCCCGCGTCGGGTCACGGAGACGGCGGCCGCGGCGTTCGCGAAGGCCACCGCCTCGGTGATCGGGTCGCCGGCGGCCAGGCGGGCGCCCAGGCTGCCGCAGAACGCGTCCCCCGCCCCGATCGTGTCCAGCACGTCGACCCGGAGCCCGGGCACGTGGACCTCGCCCCGGCCCGGTTCGAGGACGAGCGCACCGTCCGGTCCGAGGGTGACGATCAGCGCGTAGGACCGGCCCGCGGCCGCCCGGCGGGCCACGTCCAGGACCAGCTCGTCGGCGCGGGCCCCGGTCAGCTGTCGCAGCTCCGGCTCGTTCGGGACGAGGACGTCGACGGCGTCCGCCAGGTCCGCCGGGACGGTCGCCGCCGGCGCCGGGTTCAGCACGACGCGTACGCCCGCGGCCCGGGCGATCCGGGCGGCCCGCACGGTGGCGTCCATCGGCAGTTCGAGTTGCAGGAGCAGCACGGTCGCGGACTCGATCCGGGCACGGGCCGCCTCGACGTCGGCGACCGTGACGGCCAGGTTCGCCCGGGGGATCACGATGATCGAGTTCTGGCCGGTCTCGTCCAGCACCGGCAGGCCGACGCCGGTGCCGTGCTCGGGATCGCTGCTCACGTCGGTGGCACCGATCCCCTCGGCGCCGAGGAACTCGCGGAACTCGGCCGCGAACAGGTCCTCGCCGAGGCGCCCGATCACCGCGGTCGTGGCGCCCGCACGCGCCGCCGCGACCGCCTGGTTGAAGCCCTTGCCGCCGACGAACGTGGCGAACTGGCTCCCGATCAGGGTCTCACCCGGGCCGGGGCGCCGCGGTGCGGTGGCCACCAGGTCGTACATGAAGGAGGCCAGGACACAGACGTCGGCGCTCACGAGGACACCTGCCGTGAGCCGGGCCCGAGCAGCTTCTGTCCGAGCGCCCCGCTCGGATGGCGTTCGCCGAACTGCTCCGAGGTGAACCCGGAGAGCGTCATCAGCGCGATCGCGAGCGCGTCGCCCACGGCGAGCGTCGACACCGCCGAGGCCGTCGGGGCGAGCCCGAGCGGATCCGCCTCACCGTCCACGGAGATGTCGAGGGTCACCCTCGCGAAGAACGCCAGGGGCGAGGCCGGGTCCCGGGTCATGGCGATGATCGGCACGCCCCACGCCGTCAGCATGTTCGCGAACTCGCACACCTCCACGGTCTCGCCGGAGTTCGAGATCAGGATCGCGACGTCACCGGGCGTGGCGGCGCCGGAGTCGCCGTGCAGGGCCTCGCCGGCGTGGACGAACTGGGCCGGGGTGCCGGTGCTGGAGAGCGTCGCCGCGATCTTGCGGGCGATGTGGCCGGACTTGCCGAGACCGGAGACCAGGACCCGCCCGTGGGAGGCCCGGATCAGGGTGATCGCTGCCCCCAGGGTGGGCTCGACGAGGTCCGCCGTGCGGGCGATCGAGCGGGACTCGATCAGCATGGCGGAGCGGGCTGCGGCGAGGGCGTCGGCGATGGTGACCACGGTGTCTCTCAGTGCCTCTCAGTGCGTCGGTGCATGAGTGTGACCAGGTGTCGATCAGTGGCGGTAAACGATTACTGGTAATCGATTACTCGAGGGTAGGCGGACGACCTGCGGATGTCAACGCCTCCGGTGCCGCTCGTGGATAACGATCCGCTAACCGACCGCTCGGGCGGCAGCCGCGGACGGCCGGGTTCAGAGGATCTCGAGCTGGTCCACGGTCGGAGTCGGCGGGCGGGCCGCACTCGGCGCATCCAGGTAGAACAGCGCGGTCGAGGCGATGTCGTCGCGCAGCGGGAGGTACCGGCCGCCGGTGCGCCAGCCGAGGGCCTGGATGTCCACGGTGAGGTCGGTCTCGAAGTGGATCGGGTCCGGCACGTGCCAGCGGTACATGCCGAACCGTTGCTGGGAGGCGTAGAGCCCGTCCGGACGCAGTACCTGGTGCAGGCCGAGATAGGGGGTCGTGAACTCCGTGTAGCCCTGCCCGGGCACGTCGAAGTTCCACGCTCCCCCGATGTAGTCCTCGGTGCCCGTGCCACAGATCGTCGGGTACGGCTCCGCCTGCGCCGCGTCCCCGTCGAGGTAGAACTTGATCTCGCCCTCACCCCACCACCCGGTGGAGTTCACACCCCAGGCGAGATAGGTGCCGACGTACTGGCCGCGGCCGCGGACGTCGTCGAGCAGCACGTGCGTGGCTCGGTCCGGCAGCGGGTTGCTGCGCCGCCACTGCGCGTGCAGCCGCCCGGTGCCGACTTCGTCGCCGCCGTCGGTATAGGTGACCTGGAAGTACACGATCACGGGCTCGGGGCCGAGGTTCTCGATGCTCAGCCGGGCACCGTCGGCGAACGGCATCGGCCAGTACGAGTTGAAGCCTCCGTGCGGGTTCGCGGCCACCATCGCCGAGCTGAGCTGAGCGAACGCGCCCCAACCCTGACCGAAGAAGTCCCCGACCGGCACCTCGATCGCGGGTTCGGACGCCCCATCCCAGTACCCGCGCAGCAGCAGCCGGCGCCAGTTGTCGGTGTGGGTGGTGAGCCAGAGGTGGGTGATCCGCCCGGACCCGGTGATCCGGGCCAGGTCGTACGTCTGCCCGGGCTCGATCCGCACGCTCGGGGAGACCTTCCAGCCGACGCCCAGGTCGCGGGCCGCCTCGGCACCGGTGCCCTCGGTGGCCCGGCCACCGCCGCCCTTGGCGCCGTCGGGGTTCTCCGGGCTGATCGAACGGGTCCGCACGTCGCGGAGCGCGGCCAGGTCGCTGTTGAACATGAGGCCTCACATCTGTGTCGGGAGCGGTCGAGGGGGATCGGATCTCAGGCGGCCGAGGTAGTACCCCGGACGAGCAGGTGCGGCGGCAGCAACAGGTGGACCGGTTCGCTGGCCGGGTCCGCGGCGAGGGCCACCAGACGCTCAGCGGCCCGGGTGCCCATCTCCTCGACCGGCTGGGCCACCAGCGTCACCGCCGGGCTGACCATCTGGGTCCAGCGATCGTCGTCGACTCCCACGAGCGAGATCTCGTCCGGCATCCGCAGCCCGCTGGCCTGCACACCCCGGTAGGCGCCGGTGGTCAGCGGTCCGTTCATGGCGAAGATCGCGTCCGGGTGGTTGCGCGGGTCCGCGAGCGCGGCCCGCACCGCGGCCTCGGCGTCGTCGATCTTGAGGTCGGTGCGCACCATCCGGGCCGGGTCGAGGGTCAGCCCGGCGCCGGTGAGCGCCTGCCGCACGCCCTGGAGGCGGTCCTCCGTGGTGCTCACGCCGGAGGGGCCCGCCAGGCACATGATGTCGCGGTGGCCGAGCTCGAGCAGGTGCTCGGTGGCGAGCCGGCCGGCCTCGACGTTGTCCAACAGGATCGTGTCCCCGGTGAAGTCGTGCACGCGCCGGTCGACCACGACGGTCGGCACCTGCGCGGCGAGCAGCGCGCTCAGGTCGGACGTCGCCTCGGAGGTCACCGAGACCACCACGCCGGCCATCCGCTGGGCCACGGCCGTGGTCAGGTAGCTGCGCTCCCGGTCGAGTTGCTCATCGGTATTGCAGAGCATCACCGAGATCCCCGAGCGCACGGCGACATGTTCGACCGCTGTCACCAGCGAGGTGAAGAACGGGTTCTGCACATCGGAGACGATCGCGGCCCAGACGTCCGCCCGCTGGCGCCGCAGGGCCCGGCCGTTCGGGTTCGGGACGTACCGGGTGACCTCGGCGGCGCGCCGCACCCGGGCGGCCAGCTCGGGGTCGACGGAGCCCAGGCCGTTGAGCACCCGGGACACGGTGGCCGTGGAGACCCCGGCCTCCCGCGCGACGTCCGTGATCCGCACCGCCCGCTGCCCGTTCATGGCGCGATCCTCGCACCCTCGCCGTAGACCGCCAGCTCCGACACCGACGTGTAGCCCGCCCAGCCGCCCGCGCGACCTCCCAGCCGGACGCCGGTGCTGATCTGGGCCGGCACGGTGAATGTGTACGTCCTGGTGCCGGTGGCGGTCCAGTCCGCCGGGTAGGGCGGTTCCACGACGGCCGGCACCTCCACCCAGTCCGCGCCGCGGCGCACCTGCACCCGGGGCGGCGCGTCGAACCAGCCGGCGCCGTAGTCGTGTGGCCCGGAGGTGAACTCGAGTCGCTCGATCCGCACCGGCTCCGGCCAGGTGTATCCCCAGTACTCGGCGTCCTTGCGCAGCCCGTTCCAGGAGTCCTCGGCCCGGTCGGTGCTGCCGTCGTTGAGCACCTCGATGCGTCCGGAGCGGCAGGCGGTGGCGATCGCGCGGACGCCGGGCGCGGTGGCGAGATTGCCGGCGTCGGGCTCGGAGACGGTGTCGGCGCCGCGGGCCGGCGGTGCGGTCCGCGCGGCCAGGGCCGCCGGGTCCGTGCGGGGCATCGGGTCCAGTCGCAGCGGCCGCAGCGAGAAGTGGTAGCTCGAGCCGCCGTGGGTGGAGGCTCCGACGAACCAGTTCGACTGGACCCACGCGTCCCGGCCGTCCTCACTGAGGAACTTGCTCGGGATCGTGGTGGCGTACCCGCCGTGCCGCGGCTCGGCGGACCGCGGCCCGGACCAGGGGAACGGGCCGAAATCATGGCTCAGGAACGGGCGCCAGGGGCCCCACGGCGTCGGCGACTCGTAGAACTCGAACGTGAACTCGGTCCAGGACGAGTACAGGTACCGGTCCAGGCCCGGGTTGTAGACGATCCCGCCCTGGGCGAGCACAGAGCCGGGGACCGGTGCCGGTGCCATCGGCACCGGCACCGCGGTACCGACCCGGCGGGTGTCGGTCAGGACCGGGACGCGGTCGGTGAGGACGGACGAGAAGGTGGGGACGTCGTCGGGCCCGGTGCCGGCGAAGAACTCCCAGGTGGAGCGGTCCAGGACGGAGGCCGCGGGGACCCGGGCCAGGTACAGGTCCTGCGGGTCCGGCACGACGCCCGAGTAGGAGGTGCGCCAGTTGTGGTCGAGGCCGTAGGCGTAGACGAAGGCGGCCGGGTCCGGCTCACCCGGGCCGACGGTGCCGGCGGTGGCGCGGAGCACGGCGGCGCGGCGGTTGCTCTGCCCGAAATCGAGGAACATGATCGTGGTGAACTCGTCGGTGAACATGGCCCGCTCGGGTGCGGTCCAGGTGCGCCCGTAGTCGCGGGAGCACACGACGCCGGCGGCGGGCGCGGTGTTGAACGTGTCCGGCGAGGCCCCGCAGCGCAGGTCCTGCACGGCCAGGTAAAGCTCGTCACGGCCGTCCCCGTCGCCGTCCACGGCGACCATGCCGGTCGGCTTGCTGTTGAACCGCTCCGGGTCGGTCCAGACCGGGGCGACCTCCCGGCCCGCCGCCAGCCGTTGCCCGGTCAGGCCCGTACGCGGGTCCCCGTCGACGCGGTTGATCACGAGGTCGGACCACGGACCGTCCGAGAAGCCGAGCCCGTCCCCGCACGCGGCATAGAGGGCGCCGTCGTCGGCCCAGGCGCTCGGCCAGAGGTCGCCGTCGCTCGGCGAGGAGACGCCGGCCGCGTAGGACACCGCGGCGACCGCGAAGAAGTCCGACGGCGGGGGCACGGTCCCGGGGGCACCGTCGCCGGGGCGGTGGCTGCCCCGGGCGTCGCGCGCGCCGCCTGTGCCGACTGTGCCGACGGTGCCACCCGCGCCGCCTGTGTCACCTGTGCCGAACAAGCCGGGCACGCCGGGGAACTCCTCGGGCTGGGTCACTCCGCCTCCGATGCCGGTAATCGATTACGCACAATCTACCCACACCCGGCGCACCGAGTTCAACGCCCACCAGCGCGGGGCGGCCAGCATGACGGCGGTGGCCATGCCGGCCGCGTGCGCCCGGTCGTCGTCGACTGCTACCGTCCGGAGTTCGGCGCGCCGGTGGCGTCGGGCCCGATCACGTCGTCCGGGAGCACAAGACCGCGGTCCACGAAGGTGGCCGTGAGCGCCGCGGCCACCACGCCTGGATCGCTGATGCCGGTCTCGGCGGCCACGGAGGAGGTCACCGCCGGGTCCACGTCCTGCTCGAGTGCGGCCGCGCAGGCGGCCGTGACCGACGCGAGCGGCCCGGTGTCACCGACCTGGATCACCGAACTCACCTGCCAGGCGTTTCGGGACACCCGCTGGGCGGTGCCACTGATCTTGACCACGCCGCGGGCGTTCACACTGAACTCGCCCGGACAGTACTCCGCGGGCACAGGTCCGACCCGGGCGTCGATACCGAGCCCCGCGAACACCTCGACCAAGGCGTCGGTGTGAGCCGCGAACCGCTCCCGCGGACCGATCCGGGCCACCGGGTCCGCCCCGTAGTGCTCCACCACGAGGCTGCCCCGATGCAGCGGCGCGAAGGCGCCGCCGACCGGTCGCACGACCGGCCGGAAGCTCGCGGCCCGGGCGACCTCGACGGCCGCGGCATAGCCGGGGTGCAACTGGTCACGCCGGCTGAACGCCAGGATCCGGCCGGGCCTGCGCAGGTGCAGCAGGCGCACCGGACCGGTCGCCTCGTGCAACCGGTGCAGGAGGGCGGGCACGTGGCCGAACGGGTCGTCCGGGTCGGCCCCCGCGAGTTCCGCACGCCGGTGCGCGAGGAACTGCTCGGTCCGCTCCCCCGGTGGCGCGCCGTCCGGGGTCACCGGGAGGGGTCGGTATCCGGCCCGGCCGGTCCGGGTCCGGCGCTTGTCGGACGAGGATCGGTGGGCCTGCGACCGTCCGGGTCAGTCCTGCCCGGCGAGGTGCCGGACGGGGTGGTCGGGTCGGGCCCGGCGAGGTCGTCGAGTTCGTCGAGCGGCACCGGCCAGTCCAGGGAGCGGGCTCGCGCGGCGCCACGCGGACGCTCGCCGCTCCGTGCCACGTCACCGGAGGCGATCGTTCCGTCGGCGAGGAGGCGGTCCCCGGAGCCGCTCGTGCCCGAGCCGGGCGGCGGGCCCTCGGACGCGCTCGTGCCCGCGTCCGGGAGCGTGCCGCGGGATGTCGCGGCGGGCGGTCCGGCCGACCCGGGACCGGTCCCGACCGCCGGCGGCTCGAGGCCCGGTCCGGGCGCAGGTCGCGGCGCCGGTTCGACGCCCGACCCGGCCCGCTCGTCCGAGCCAGGCGGCACGTTCGACCCGGCCCGCTCATCCGACCCGGCCCGCTCGTCCGAGCCAGGCCGTACGTTCGAGCCCGGCCGCTCGGCCGACGCGGGCCGCTCGGCCGGGCCGGGCTGCTCGCCCGGCGCACGCCTGGTGCGCCGGCGACCGCGCGGCTCCTCCTCCGGTGCCGAGGTGCCGAGCGCCCCGGAGGCCACCTTCCCGCGGAGCTCCTCGAGCTCACGCTTGCGCCGGCGGGAGCTCCAGACCAGATACCAGATCGCGACCGCCAGCAGCACCGCCACGATCACGCCGATCAGGGAGGCGAGACGGAACGAGGGGGCCTGGATGAGCATGTCGTTGCGCGCCACCCGGGTGCTCTCCAGGCCGCCGACGGCGACCGCCAGGGTGAGCACGTTCGGCGCCGTGAACAGCACCGCCACACCGCCGATGATCAGCCGGGTGCGGGTCGAGTACCGGGCCCGGACCGCCCAGAACCCGAGTGCGATCGGGACGGCCGTGAACACGAAGCCGATCGTCAGGCCGAGTAGGACCCCGGCGCTGCTGACCCCCTCGACCTGGTTGCCGATGGTCCGGGCCCACCAGCCCGGAAGCACCGCGCTGCCGACCAGGTACAACACCGCCACGACCGCCACGGCGGCGACCACGACGGTGGGCCACCGCAGCCACGCGGGGATGGCTGCCTTGGATCCGAGCGTGGTACCCCTCGCGGGATCCTCCGGCCGTTCGGGCGGGTTCCCATCCTTGGCTGATCGTGGGCTCATGCGTCACATCCTGTCAGCCCTCGCCCGAGCACGCCCGAGCCACTCCGGGCGGCCGGGCGGCGAGTCAGTCCCCGCCCTCTCGACGTAGTCTGAAACAGAGGGACGCGGCGACTTCCTCGAGGACCACGCGACTGCATCCCCGGCCCTCATCCCGCGCCGCTCAGACCAGCGAGTCCTCCCACGCGTGGTGCAGCGCCGCGAACCGGCCGTCACCGGCGATCAGCTCCTCGGGAGTGCCGTCCTCGACCACCCGGCCGTCGCTCATCACGAGCACCCGGTCCGCGATCGCCACCGTGGACAGCCGGTGCGCGATGATCAGCGCGGTCCGGTCGGCGAGCAGCGTCTGCAGACCACGCTGGACGAGCCGTTCCCCGGGGATGTCCAGCGAACTGGTCGCCTCGTCCAGGATCAGCACGGCCGGGTCGGCAAGGAACGCCCGGGCGAACGAGATCAGTTGCCGCTGTCCGGCCGAGACCCGGCCCCCACGCTTGTTCACGTCGGTGTCGTAGCCGTCCGGGAGGGCCAGGATGAAGTCGTGGGCACCGACGGCCCGGGCCGCGGCCTCCACCTCGGAGTCCGTCGCCTCCGGCTTGGCCAGCGCGATGTTGTCACGCACCGTCCCGGAGAACAGGTAGGCCTCCTGGGTCACCATCACGATGGCGCGGCGCAGGTCCCGGGAGGCGAGCTCGCGCAGGTCGACACCGTCGAGGGTGACCGAGCCACCGGTGACGTCGTAGAACCTGGCCACGAGCTTGGCCACCGTGGACTTCCCGGCGCCGGTCTGCCCCACGAGCGCGATGGTCTGCCCGGCGGGGATGTCCAGGTCCAGGTTCGGTAGGACGACCTTCCCGGCGCCGTACCCGAACTCCACATCGGAGAAGCGCAGGGCCCCCTTGGCGTTGGGCAGCGGCACGGGATCGGCAGCCTGCCGGACCGTCGGGATCTCCTCGAGCAGCCCGGAGATCTTCTCCAGCGCCGCCGCGGCGGACTGGAACGAGTTGTAGAACATCGCCATCTGCTGCACCGGCTGGAAGAACCGCTTCGTGTACAGCAGGGTTGCGATCAGCACGCCGACCTCGAGCGAACCGTCCAGGACCCGGAACCCACCGAACGCGAGCGCGACGGCCACCGTGACGTTCCCGGTCAGCTGCAGCGCCGGGTCGTAGATGCCGTTCAGGCCCATGGTCCTGGCGGTGTTGGCGCGGTAGTCCTCGGTGAGGGCGCCGTAGCGGGCGTTGTTGGCGTCCTCGCGGCGGAACGCCTGGACGGCCCGGATCCCGGTCATGTTCTCGACGAAGTTCACGATCAGACGGGCCGAGGCGACCCGGGAGATCCGGTAGAGCACCTGGGAGCGCTTCTGGAACCACCGGGTGATCAGCCAGACCGGGATCGCCGCGACCAGCAGCACCAGCCCGGCCTGCACGTCCAGCACGAACAGCGACACGGCGGTGAAGACCATGTACAGGAAGCCGGACGCCAGCGACGTCACGCCCGAGTCGAGGAGCTCGCGCAGCGCCTCCAGGTCCGAGGTCTGGCGCGAGATGATCCGGCCCGAGGTGTAGGACTCGTGGAACTCCAGGCTCAGCCGCTGCGTCTGCCCGAACACCCGCTGGCGCAGGTCCAGGAGCACGGTCTGGGAGACCCGCGCGGCGAGGCGGATGAACGCCGCCGTGGTGGCGCCGGCCACGATCGCGGCGAGGACGTAGCCGCCGCTGATCCAGATGGCGGGGCCCCAGTTGCCGGCCTGCGCCTGCGGCAGTGCCGTGTCGACCGCGAGCGCGATCAGCGCCGGCCCGAGCACCCGCGTGGCCTGGGCGATCACGACGAGTACCACGGTGCCCACGAACGTGGCCCGCAGCGGGGCGAGCGTCGAGCCGAGAAGCCGCAGCGACCGCCGTCGGACCGCCTTGCTGTGCACCCGGTCGAGCTGGCTGTTCTCCTCGTCCTGGACCCCGAGCGGCACGGACGGGGTTGCCGGTACCCCTTTCATGAGCGCACCTTCCCCACGAGCTCGCTCTCCTCGTCCTCGATCAGGCTCGAGATCACGAACCGGTAGTGGTCATGGCTCACGAGCAGTTCGGAGTGGGTGCCCACCCCGGTGACCCGGCCGTCCTGGAGGACGGCGACCCGGTCCGCGAGCGCCACGGTCGAGGGCCGGTGCGCCACGATCAGGGTGGTGGTGCGCTCGAGCTCGGCGCGCAGCTGCTCGGTGACGGCCTCCTCGGTGCTCACGTCGAGGGCGGAGAGCGGGTCGTCCAGCACGAGCACGTACGGCCGGGCGGCGACGGCCCGGGCGAGCGCGAGCCGTTGCCGCTGTCCCCCGGACAGGCTCATCCCCTCCTCGCCGATCAGGGTGTCCACGCCGTCGGGCAGGTCGTGGACGAACAGGGCCTGCGCCACGGTGAGCGCCCGCTCCAGGTCCCTCTGGTCGTCCTGGCCCGGTGGTGCCCCGAACAGCACGTTCTCCCGCACCGACGCGGAGAACAGGGTGGCGTCCTCGAACGCGATCGACACGAGCGTGCGCAGGTCGCGGCGGGTCAGGTCGCGCACATCCACGCCGTCGATCCGCAGGGAGCCCGCGGTGACGTCGAACAGCCGCGGCACCAGGGACGCCATGGTCGTCTTCCCGGACCCGGTCAGGCCGACCAGGGCCATCGTCTCCCCGGGTCGGATGTGCAGGTCCACCCCGGACAGCACCTCTTCCCGTGGCGCCTCGCTCGGCACGGTCGTCGGGGCCGGGATGAGGTCGATCGGTGGCGCGTCCGCGTAGTGGAAGTGGACCCCCTCGAACGTCACCTCACCGCGCGGGGCGTTCACCCGCACCGGTTCGGCCGGGTCCGTGACCTCGTTCACGGTGTCGAGGACCTCGAAGTACCGGTCCACGGCGGTCTTCGCGTACAGCGACATCGAGACGAGCTCACCCAGCCGCTCGACCGGGCCGTTGACGACCCCGGCGGTGGCGAAGAACGCGACCAGCGCACCGACGGTCATCTGCCCGTCGACGACGAGCCATACCCCCGCGAACACGCACAGGCCGAGCACGACCTCCGAGATCGTCATGATCGCGAACGAGAACATCGACAGGACGCGGGCCTTGCTCAGTTCGGTGCCGCGCAGCTCGTCGGCCTGGCTGGAGAAGTTCCGGTAGGCCTCCCGGCCCCGACCGTACGCCTTCAGCACCCGGATGCCGTGCACGGACTCCTCGACGGTGGTCGCGAGGTCTCCGGCCTGGTCCTGGCTGAGCCGGGAGATCCGACGGAACCGGCGGGAGAACCGGTAGGAGAAGAACACGACGGGCAGGGCTCCGATGAGGTACGCGACGCCCAGCGGCGCCGCCATCCGGATCATCAGGACGATCCCGACCACGATCGTGGTGGAGTTCACCACCAGCATCACGATCCCGAACGAGAGCCACCGGCGCAGGCTGGACAGGTCGCTCATCGACCGGGACAGCAACTGCCCGCCCGGCCACTGGTCGTGGAACGCGATCGGCAGGTCCTGCAGGTGCCGGAACAGCGACATCCGCAGACCCGCCTCCACGCGCGTGCCGGGGATGAGGATGAAGGCACGCCGGGCGGCGATCAGCCCGGCCTCGAGGATCCCGAGTCCCAGGACGAGCAGAACCGCGAACCAGACACCCGAGGTGTCGCCGGCGTCCACGGAGCCGAGCAGCGGCCCGTTGACGGCGTACTCGAGGACCTGCGGGATCGCGAGCGCGCACAGGCTGGCGCCGAGGGCGCAGATCATGCCGGCGATCAGGCGTGGCAGCGCCGGCTTCACGAATGGATAGAGGCGGGCGAGGGTGGCGACGACCGGCGTGTCCGCCGAGGAGGCCGCTGGCCGGGACCTCACGAGTGCGTCGGGGTTGTTCGAACCTTCAGTGACGGCATGGCAGAGCGCTGACCTCCGAGGGTGCAGGTCGGTTGTGACGTCCGCATCGGCCGTCCGACAGCGGGGTCGGCGGGGGAATACGGCGGTTACCTCAACACTACTCTCATCGGCGTCGCACCTGCACCTGGATTTCGGTCCGTGGGACGCCGACGGCGCAACCCGCGCCGGACTGGTCCGCTCGCCCCGCCCGGGCGCGGTACCGGCAGGCCGCAGTGGGGTCGACGTCGAGGTCCAAACGTTTCGATCATGGGATGAGGCGTGGCCGGGTGGACCTCGACAGAGGCCTCGGCGCGGTTCAGGCCGACTTCTTGGTCCGCCGTCGGGTCGGCTTGGCCTCCTCTGCCTCGTCGTCCGCCTCCGCCTTCGCGGTCTTCGACTTGGTGTCCTTCGCCGTGCCGGACTTCGAGGCGGCGGACTTCGAGGTCTTGGCCGCGCCCGAGGTGGACGTGCTCTTCGCCCGGCTCGAGGAGGGCTTCGACGCAGGCGACCCGCCGTCGTCGTCCGCCTCGGCGGTCGTGCTCGCCGTGTCCCGCTTCGCGCGCGACGCCTCGACGCTGCGGCGCAGGGCCTCCATCAGGTCGAGGACCTCGCCACCCTCCTCGGCCTCCTCGGGCGCCTCGTTCTCGAACGCCTCGCCCTTCTCGAGCTTGGCCTCGATCAGGCGCTTCATCTGCGCCTGGTAGTCGTCGGTGAACTCCCCGGGAGCGAAGTCCGACTCGTAGCTGCTGACCAGGGCCGCGGACATCTGGAGCTCCTTCGCGGAGATCTTGACGTCGTCGGCCAGGGCCGGGAAGTCCGCTTCGCGCACCTCGTCGGACCAGAGCAGGGTCTGCAGCAGCAGCACGTCGCCGCGCACCCGCAGCGCCGCGAGCCGGGTCTTCTGCCGGAGGGTGAAGGAGACGATCGCGGTGCGCTCGGACTCCTCCAGGGTGCGGCGCAGCAGCACGTAGGACTTCGTCGACGCGGACGTGGGGGCCAGGTAGTAGGAGGATTCCAGCATGATCGGTTCGACCTGCTCGCTCGGGACGAACTCGAGCACATCGATCTCGCGACTGCGCTCGGCCGGGAGCGTCTGCAGGTCGTCATCGGTCAGCACGACGGTCTGCTCGCCGTCCGTGTAGGCCTTGTCGATGTGCTCGTAGGGCACCACCTCGCCGCACACCTCGCACTTGCGCTGGTACCGGATCCGGCCGCCGTCCGCATCGTGCACCTGGTGCAGCTTCACGTCGTGGCTCTCCGTGGCCGAGTAGACCGACACCGGCACGTTCACGAGCCCGAACGTGATGGCCCCCTTCCAGATCGACCGCATCGGCCCTCGCCTCTCCCTCGACACCACGATTGTCAGTCCCAGTACACACGTCCGACGGACCGAGCGCCAGACCACGCGGCGTCCATCATGCGGGACGTCCGGACGGTCGGTGGTTGTGCCGGCCCCGCGCTCCTAGCCTGGCAGACGCCCTGACGCCAGCCGAGGAAGAGGACCATGTCGCTGCTGCTCATCGAGACCACCACCCCCGCCGACGAGGGAGCCCGCACCTATCTGGACCGGATCGCCGCGGCCATCGACCCGGTCGGAGCCGACTTCGTCGAGGCGCAGGTCACCGCGGACGGCAAGGTCTTCGTCATCGCCGACCTCGAGGGCGGCGCGACGAGCGAGGCCACGTTGGCCGCGCTCGCCGGGGCCGGGATCGGGGTCGAGGACTCCGCGCCGGTGCGGCTCGTCGGTGCGGACCTCGCCCAGATCAAGGCGACCCGGCCCGCGGGCCAGTACCTGGTGGAGTGGGACATCCCCGCCGGGATCAGCATGGACGCCTACCTGACCCGCAAGGCCGAGAAGAGCCCGCTCTACGACCAGGTGCCGGACGTGCAGTTCCTGCGTACCTACGTCCGCGAGGACATGGTGAAGTGCCTGTGCTTCTACGACGGTCAGGACGAGGCCGCCGTCCGGCGCGCCCGCGACGTGGTCTCGACCCCGGTGGACCGCCTGCACGAACTGGACACCAAGGTCTTCGGATGACGGTCGCCGCCGCGCCCACGGCGCTCACGGACCGGTCCCCCCTGCCGGGCACGCACCTGGACGAGATCGCGGCGGACGCGGCCCGGGTGGATGCCGAGCGCGTCGACCTGCGGCCGGCCGTGCGCCGGATCCTCACCGGCGGCGGGCTGCACCGGGGTACGGACGGCGTGGCGACCCAGGCCGCAGTGATCGCCGAGGTGGCCGGGCGGTGCATGAGCACCGCGTTCTCCCTGTGGGGGCACCGGATGGCCGTCGAGTACCTGGACCGGTTCGGCGGGCCCGAGCAGTCCGGTCGGCTGGCCGACGTGGTGGCCGGGGTCCGGCCCGGGGTCTCCGCGATGGGTGCCTCGTTCAAGCACTTGGCCCAGCTGCGGGCGGGCGTCCCGCCCGCGGGTCTCGGCATCCGGGCCCGCAGGGACGACTCAGGTGGCCCGGGTGGCACGGACCTGATCCTGGACGGGTTCGCGCCGTACGCGACGAACCTGCATCCCGACGCCGTGGTCGTGATCGGCGCGCACCTGGTCGAGGAGAACGGCGTCACGGACGTGGTCCTCGCGATCGACCTCGACCAGCCCGGCGTCGAGGTCAGGGAGGCCACGGATCTCCTGGCGTTGAACTCCACGACGTCGGGGTCCGTGCGTCTGGACGGCGTCCGGGTTCCGGCGACGGCCGTGCTCCCGACTCCGTTCGAGGACCTCGTGGGCGGTGTCCGGGGCGTGTTCCTGGTGCTGCAGTCGGCGTTCTGCCTGGGGCATGCCGCCGGCTCGCTGGCCCACGCGGACGGACCCGGTGGCCCGTTCGCGGACGAGATCGCGGCACGCCGGGCCGACCAGGATCGCCTGGCCGGGACGTTGGGCGATCTCGCGACCGGCGCCCATGCCGCCGCCGACCACACCGAGTACCTGCGGGTCCGCCTTGAGTCGATGGAGCAGGCTCAGGCGAGCGCGCAGTTGGCCCTGTGCCTGACCGGGGGGCGCGGCTACGCCCGGACCCACCCGGTCGCCCGCGGGCTGCGGGAGGCCGCCTTCCTGCCCGTGCAGGCCCCGACGAAGGGACAACTCCTGTGGGAGCTGCAGTCGCTGAACTCCGCGGCGTAGGCGTCGCCTACGGCGGGCGTCCGGTGCTCGCCGACGTCGACCTGCGGATCGAACCGGGTGAGCTGCTCGCCATCGTCGGCCCGTCCGGGGCCGGCAAGTCCACGTTGCTGCGGGTGCTCGCGAGCCTGCGCGAGGCCGACTCCGGGCAGGTGCTACGGCCGGAGGCCGGCGGTGGTTCGACCCGCGTGGTCTTCCAGGCCCCGCACCTGCTGCCGTGGCGCTCCGTGTCCGGGAACGTCCGGATCGGGCTGGAGTACCGCGCCAACGGTGGCCACCGCCGCCGGGGCCGCGCGGACGCGAACGCCCAGGTGGCCACCGCGCTGGACGAGCTGGGCATCGCCGATCTCGCGAACCGGCGTCCCGGGCAGCTGTCCGGCGGACAGGCCCAGCGGGTGGCGGTCGCCCGGGCGGTCGTCGCGAATCCCTCCCTGCTGCTGCTGGACGAGCCGTTCGGCGCCCTCGACCCGCTCACCCGGGCCGACGCCCAGGAGTGGCTGCGCGGCGTCCGCGAGCGGCTCGGGATCGCCATGCTGCTGATCACCCACGACCTCGAGGAGGCGCTCTACCTCGGCGACCGGGTCGGCCTGCTGCATGCCGCGCCCGGACCGCTGGAGTTCCTCGACTCCCCCGTTCACGAGCGCGCCGATCTCGCGGACGGCACGGCGCGCGCCGCCCTCCTGCACCGGTTCACGAGCAGCGGTGAGAGCAGCGACCTGGACAGTTCCGCCGTCGGACCGGGATCCCTCGCCGAACCGGAACCGGCCGGGGCCTCCCGGCGGCAACTGCTCACGGTCGGTGGCGCAGCCACCCTGCTCGCCGTGCCGGCCGTCGCCGCCGGCGTGGCCCACGCCCGGGAAGTGCCCGCCGACGCCGGCGACGACGCGCCCGGCGCCGATCCTGCCGAGGTCGCCACCCTCCGGATCGGCTACCTGCCCATCACCGACGCTTCGCCGCTGCTGCTCGCCCATGCCGACGGCGACTTCGCCTCGCGGGGCATCGACGTCCCCGAGCCCACCCTGTTCCGCGGCTGGGCGCCCCTGGTCGAGGCACTGCAGGGGGGCCAGGTGGACATCGTGCACCTGCTCATGCCGCTCGCGATCCAACTTCGCTACGGCGCGGGCGTGCCGGTCAAGGTTCTCGGCTGGAACCACACCAACGGATCGGCGCTCGCGGTGGCCCACGACGTGGACGACCTCGCCGACCTCGCTGGCACCACCTTCGCGGTGCCTGGCTGGTACTCCGTGCACAACGTGGTCTTCCAGAAGATGCTGCGCGACGCGGGCCTTGAGCCCGTCATCGACACCGAGCCGGGACCCGGGACCGTCCAGTTGGTGGTGCTGCCGCCCGCGGACATGCCGACCGCGCTCGAGGCGGGGACGGTCTCCGGCTACATCGTCGCGGAGCCGTTCTGCGCCGTCGCCGAGGTGCAGGGCATCGGGAAGATCCTGCGCTTCACCGGGGACGTCTGGAAGGACCACGCCTGCTGTGTGACCGTGGTGCACGAACGGCTCGTGACGGAACGGCCCGACGTGGCGGCCCGTGCCCTGGAGGCGATCGTGGCCGCCCAGCTGCGGATCCGCGACGACCGGCACACCGCCGCCGTCGGGCTCTCCGAGGGTGGGTACCTGCCCCAGCCGTTGCCGGCGATCGACCTCACCCTCACCGAGGAGCAGGATCCCGCCTACGTGACCTCCGGGGCCGTGCAGCACCCCGAGTGGGAGTCCCACCGGATCGACTTCCAGCCCTATCCGTTCCCCGGCTACACCGCGGAACTCGTCGACGCGATGCGCGAGACCACGGTGGACGACTCGCTCGACTGGCTCGACGCCGTCGAGACCGGCGATGTGCACGCCGACCTCGTCGCGACCGATCTGAACCTGGCCGCGATCGAGTCGGTCGGCGGACTCGCCGCGTTCGGGGTCGGCCCCGACCGAGTGGAGGTGATCGCGCCATGAGCGACGTCCAGCTCGCCGAGGCACCGGTCCGAACGCCCGCCCCGACAGTGCGCCCGGCCGGTGACGACCGGAGCAGGCCGCCGCGCGGCGCCTCCCTGGCCGCCCGCGTGCTCGCCCGGGTCGCCGTGGTGGCCGTCGTCCTCGCGCTCTGGTGGCTCGCCACCGGGGTGATCTTCGCCGACAACGCCGTCGTCGCCCGGATGGGTCCGTGGGCCGCGATCTCGGAACTGGTCCTCAGCCTCGGCGACGTGGCGACCCTGGACGCGGTCGCCGTCTCCCTCGGCCGGCTGCTGGCCGGGCTGGGCCTGTCCATCGTGGTGGCGGTCCCGCTCGGGCTGCTGCTCGGGTCGAACGCGCTGCTCGACTACGCCTCGGCACCGGTGGTGCAGTTCCTGCGGATGACGTCGCCGCTGGCCTGGGCGCCGCTGGTGATCGTGCTGCTCGGCAGCGGTACCCCCGCGGTGATCGCGCTGGTCGCGCTCGCGACCACCTGGCCCGTGGTGCTCGGCACTGCGAGCGGCCGCCGGGCCATCGACGCCGGCATGCTGGACATGGTCCGCTCGCTCGGCGCCACCCGGTGGGAGGGGATCCGCACCGTCGTCCTGCCCGGACTCGTCACGCACCTACGGACTGCGGTCCGGGTGGCCCTCGGGGTCGGTTGGGTCGTGCTGGTCCCGGCCGAGATGTTCGGGGTCACGAACGGGCTCGGCTACGCGATCCTGAACGCCCGCGACAACCTCGACTACGAGGCCCTCGCCGCCACCATGCTGCTGATCGGGGTGGTCGGGTTCCTCCTGGACTCGATCCTGCGCGCGGTCGGCGCCGACGACCAGGCCTGACCGGCCGGCGAGCTCGACCCGCGGTCGCGCACCCGCCTCGCCGTAGAAGCGACCCTCGCGCGCCTTCACGGCGGCCACGAGCACGAAGCTCAAGGAGACCAGCAGCGCCCACGAGCCCCACTTCCCGGCGTGCACCATGCGCCAGATCTCGGTCTGGTCGGGGTACTGCCACGCCCCCAGGAACGTCGCCGCGTTCTCGGCGACCCACAGGAAGAAGCCGATCAGGACGAACGAGACGGTGAGCGGCATCGAGTACCGGCGTGCGCCGACGACGTAGAACACCCGGCTGCGCCAGAGGGCCACGACGAACCCGGCGGCGATCAGCCACCTCAGGTCCGCGATCACGTGGTGGGTGTAGAAGTTCGCGTACGCGGCCGCGGCCAGGACCACGGCCGGCACCCAGCGGAAGTCGGTCACCCGCAGGTCGAACCGGCGGAACGCCTGGCACAGGTAGGAGCCGACGGCCGCGTACATGAAGCCCGAGTACAGCGGGACCCCGCCGACCTTCGCCCACGCGTCCTCGGGGTAGGCCCACGACCCGGCGTTCACCTTGTACAGCTCGAGCGCGAGCCCGAGCAGGTGGAACGCCGCGATCACGGCGATCTCACGTCCGGTCTCGAGGCGGAGCAGGTAGAACACGACCGTGATCGCCACGCCGTACAGGGCCAGGGCGTCATAGCGGGCGATCGGCAGCGGCACCACCGCGCTGGCCGCGAGACCGGCGAAGATCGCCGCGGCGAACAGGCAGCACTGCACCTGGAGCCAGCCGAACCGCAGCAACTGCCCAACGGCGGCCGCCACCCCTCTCGAAGGAGCGGCGGCGAGGGCGATGGGCGTGTCGGTCACGGCCAGAAGCGTGCCAGCGCCACCGGCCGACCTGCGCGCCCGGACCGCCGGTTCCGCAAGACCCGCCCATCAGTCCCACCCAACCTCCCCGCGGTGTCCACGATCGGCCGGGCCACCGACACCCGGGCGAGCGTGCGATTCCCCGGCGCGTCCGGCCCATCGGCCGTGCAACGGCACCCTCGCGCCGATCGGCTCCCGGCGAGCGTGCGGATCTTCGGCCCACGTGACCGATCGGCCGCAACATGCCTCTCTCGCACCACCGACCGCGGCGAGGGCGAGCACCTGAGCGAGCGGACGCCGTCGTCGGCCTGTCACCATGGGTGGATGGCCCGCAACTCCGAGACGTCCGTCGCCGTCGACGGTCGGCGGGTGCGCCTGACGAACCTGGACAAGGTCCTCTACCCCGCGACCGGCACCACGAAGGCCGAGGTGATCGCGTACTACTCGGAGATCGCACCGGTGATGCTGCCGCACTGCTCGGGCCGGCCGGCGACGCGGAAGCGGTGGGTGAACGGGGTGGGTACCGAGGACGACCCCGGCCAGGTGTTCTTCACGAAGAACCTCGACTCCGGCACGCCGGACTGGGTGGTGCGCGCCGAGCTGACCCACAGCGACCACACGAACGTCTACCCCCTCGTCGGCGACCGGGCGACCCTCGTCTGGCTGGCGCAGATGGCGGCGTTGGAGATCCACGTCCCGCAGTGGCGGTTCGACTCCGCGGGGCGCCCACGCAACCCCGATCGGATCGTCTTCGACCTCGACCCCGGCCCCGGCATCGAGCTGGCGCAGGTGGCGCAGGTGGCCCGGTTCGTGCGCGAGGTGCTGAGCGGAATGGGCATGGACGCCGTTCCGGTGACCAGTGGCTCCAAGGGCATCCACGTGTACGCGGCGCTGCCCGGCGTGCATACCTCCAGCCAGATCAGCGACCTGGCCAAGGAGCTGGCGCGGAGCCTGGAGGCCGACCATCCGGACCTGGTGGTCTCGGAGATGGCGAAGGCCAAGCGGGTCGGCAAGGTCTTCATCGACTGGAGCCAGAACCACTCGAACAAGACGACCGTGGCCCCGTACTCGCTGCGCGGGCGCCATCATCCGACCGTCGCGGTCCCCCGCACCTGGGACGAGCTCGCCGAGAAGGACCTGCGCCACCTGGACCTGACCGAGGTGCCCGCCCTCGTCGCCGAGCGCGGGGACCCGATGGCGGCGCTGGAGAGCGTGGCCCACTCGACGGACACCGCCGGGGGGCATGGTCCGGACCGGCTGACCGCCTACCGCGCCAAGCGGGACGCGGCCCGGACCCCCGAGCCGGTGCCGCACGCGGCGCCACCGGAGGTCACCGAGCCGGTGTTCGTGATCCAGGAGCACGACGCCAGCCGGCTGCACTGGGACCTGCGCCTGGCCCACGAGGGCGTCCTGGTGAGCTGGGCGCTTCCGAAGGGGGTGCCGACCGATCCGGCCGGCAACCACCTGGCCGTGCAGACCGAGGACCACCCGATGGAGTACCTGACCTTCCACGGATCGATCCCGCGGGGCGAGTACGGTGCCGGCGAGATGACGATCTGGGACACCGGTACCTACGACCTGGAGAAGTGGCGCGAGGGCAAGGAGGTCATCGTCACCCTGACCGGGGCCGACGGCGGTGGGCTGGCCGGGTCGGTCGGGCGCAGCGCCCGGTTCGCCCTGATCCGGACCGGCCGCCGTGACGGCGACGATAACCACTGGCTGATCCACCTCATGAAGCCCCCCGGGCCGGCCCCGAACGGGATGACCGCCGACGGCGGAGGGCGGGTCCCGAAGGATGGCTCGCCCGGTCGCGTCTCACCGGCCCGAGCCGGCCGCGCCGTCAGCGCTTCCGCGGAAGCACCGACACCGGGGACGAGGATCACCACCACACCCCCACCACGACCCGCTTCCGCGCAAGCGCTCCCGAACCACACCCGCACCGCCGGACCGCCCACCACCGCTTCCGCGAAAGCGCGCGACCGCGTCGGCGGCTCGACCTCCGCCGCCCGCTCCGCGGCTCCGCCGCTCCCGATGCTCGCGACGCTCGGCTCGCCCGTCGACGTACCGGACGGGCCGGGGTGGGCGCTGGAGATGAAGTGGGACGGGATGCGCGCGGTCGCCGTCGTGGACCGGGACGCGGACCCGGTCGTGAGGTTGTGGGCCCGGAGCGGACGTGACATCACCGCGACGTTCCCGGAACTGGCGGCGCTCACCGACGCGGTCTCGGTCGAGCGGGCCGTGCTCGACGGCGAGATCGTCGCCCTGGACGCCGGCGGGCGCCCGGACTTCGCCGATCTGCAACCCCGGATGCAGGCCACCAACCCCCGGGAGATCGCGGCCGCCGCAGCCCGCCGCCCCGTCCACCTCATGCTCTTCGACGTCCTGGAGGTGGACGGCACCGAACTCCTGGACCAGCGCTATGACGACCGACGGGCCGCACTCGAGACCGTCGTCGACGCCCCGGCCGGCGGCATCGTCCAGGTGCCGCCGGTGTTCGACGGCGACCTCGACGCCGCCGTCGAGGCGTCGCTGGCCTGGAACCTGGAGGGGGTCGTGGCCAAGCGGCGCGACTCGCGCTACCTGCCCGGGCGGCGCGCCTCGAGTTGGATCAAGATCAAGCACACCCGCACGCAGGATGTGGTCGTCGGGGGTTGGCGCCCCGGGCAGGGCGGCCGCACCGGGCAGGTCGGCTCGCTCCTGGCCGGGGTCTTCGACGACGACGGCGCTCTGCACTACGTGGGCCGGGTGGGCTCGGGCTTCACGGCGGCCGAGACCTCTGCGTGGGTCCGCGAGTTCACGTCCACCGCCCGGGACCGCAGCCCGTTCGAGGAGGTGCCCGCCCTGGACGCCCGGGACGCGCACTGGCTCGAGCCGACCCGGGTCGGGGAGGTCGCGTTCGGCGAGTGGACCCCGACGGGCCGGCTGCGCCACCCGCGCTGGCGCGGCTGGCGGCCGGACCTCGACCCGGCCACCGTCCGGCGCAACGGCTGACGGCGCGCCCGACCCGAACCGCGGCGGGCCCGCTCAGAGTGCGGCCGGGACCCGCCGGCGTCGAGCCCCATGGGGGTGCGAGGCCCGGTCGAACGGGTCCGGGTCGTCGAGCGAGTCGGTGTCGTCGTAGGACGCCCGGTCCTCGGTCAGCCGCGGCCTGACCGCCACGACGTCCTCGGGCGACTCGGCGTCGGCGAGCGGCGTGACCTCGGTGCGGGGCGACCCGTTCCCGAGCGACGTGCCGTCGGCGGTGGGCCCGACGTCGGCGACCGCGACGTGCCCGGCGAACGGCTCAGGCTCGGCGAACGGCTCAGGCTCGACGAACAGCTCGGGCTCGGCGATCGGGCCCCCATCGGTGACCGACCCCGCATCGGCGACCCGCTCGCCCGACGCACGCTCCGCCGTCGGCCCGGTTACCGCGGTGACCGCTACCGGCACCGCGACCTCCTCGACAGCCTCCGCCGCTCGCGGCGGGGGGACGTCGAGACCCGCCTCGGGGGCCGGCCCAGCCACGGCAGCGACGGGCACGACCGGTGCCGCCGAGACCGTGCCGGCGCCGTGCACCCGCGGCACGACGTAGACGAAGCCGCGCCCCGGCCGGTTGCGAAGCCGCAGCACCGGCTTGAGGTCACCGCGGCGGGCGAGGATGGCGCCGACCACGGCGACCCCAAGCAAGGGGCCGACGGCGCACGCCGCCAGGCCGGCGTGGGCACCATGGTGCTCGGCGACCCAGCCGATCAGTAGGCCGGAGAAAGCCTGCGCGCCCATGTTGATGAGCACGTACAGGGACAGCACCCGGCCACGCATCGCCGGGTCGGCGCTCGTCTGCACGAGCGTGTTGCTCCGGGTCAGGTAGAGCAGGCAGCTCAGCCCGACGCCGAAGAGTGCCACCAGGAACAGCCAGAACACGGACAGCGCGGAGGCCACCAGGAGCAGAACCCCGAGCGTGGCGGCACCACCGACGAGGGTCCGCAGCCGCAACCGTCGGGCGCGGCCGGCGAAGATCGCGCCTGTGCACGCCCCGGCGGCGAGCGTCGAGGTGAGCAGGCCGTAGCCGCTGGCGCCGGCGCCGACCACCTCGCTGGCGTACTGCGCGAGCACCGTGGCCATGTTCACCCCGGTGATCGCGACGAACCCGACCAACACGCAGGCCCAGAGGATCTCGGGCTTGCTCCGCACGTGGGCCAGGCCCTCGCGCAACTGTCCCTTGGCCCGTGCCACCACCGGCGCGAGGTGCATCTCCGCTCGCCTCATCCGGAAGATCAGGAACGCCGCGATCCAGCAGGCGAGCGCGTTGGCGACGAACGCCCAGCCGTTGCCGACCAGGGCGATCAGCGCGGCGGCAAAGGCCGGGCCGATCAGCGCGCCGAGCTGGAACACGGAGGTGTTCAGGCTGATCGCGCGGCGGAGCAGCTTCGGGCCGGCGATCTCGTGGATGAACGCCTGACGGGCCGGGTTGTCGATGACGATCGCCATCCCCCCGAGCAGGGCCGAGGCGAGCACGTGCCAGACCTCGACCACACCGAGCAGGGTGAGCACCCCGACCACGAGCGTGAACGTGCCGAACAGCGTCTGGGTCACGGTCAGGATCCGCTGACGGTCGTACCGGTCCGCGATCACACCGCCGAACAGGCCGAACAGCAGCATCGGCGCGAACTGCAGCGCGACGGTGAGACCGACCAGCGCGGCGGAACCGCTCAGTTCCAGCACCAGCCAGTCCTGGGCCACGCGGGCGGCCCAGCCGCAGGTGCTGGTGAGCACCTGGGAGGAGACGTAGTACCGATAGTTGCGCACGCGCAGGGCATCGAGGATGCCGGAGCCGGCGGCCGGCGAGCGGAGGGGGCGGAGGGCGAACGGGGACGGGAGCCTGGGGAGGCGGGCCGAAGACACAGGGGGTCCTTGGAGAAGAGCGCGAGTGAGTGAGTCGGAGTCGGACCGAACGAACGGTTTCGAGGTAGTACCGGGGGGCTCACGGCAGTGCGAACGGCACCGGGGCGACCCCTCGGAAGTGAGGCGGTACCGCCAACCCTAGGTAGCCTTGACCCATAAGTCGAAGCCATACATCCTATAAGTGCCATTGCCAATCGCAATGAGTAGCACGACATGATCGAATCGTTACGACGACAAGGTGCGGCCTTTGTTCGATCCCACCCTGCTGCGTACCTTCCTGGTACTGAGCGAGACGCTGAGCTTCACCCGGACCGCCGAGCGGCTGGGCATCTCGCAGCCGACGGTGAGCCAACACGTGGGCCGATTGGAGCGCGCCTCGGGCCGTTCCCTGGTCCTTCGGGACACCCGGGCGGTCACGCTGACGGACAACGGTGAGGCGATGGCCGGCTTTGCCCGCACCATTCTCGCCGCCCACGACCAGGCCGTGGCGTACTTCACAGGCTCGGCGATGAGCGGCCGGCTCCGGTTCGGCGCGGCCGACGACCTGGCCCTGACCCAACTCCCCCGGATCCTGCGGGACTACCGCCAGTTGCACCCGCGGGTCAGCCTCGAGCTCACGGTGGCCCAGTCCGGCCTGCTGCACCGGCGGCTGCTGGCCGGGCACCTGGACCTGGTTTTCATCAAGGAGAACCCCGGCGAGACCGAGGGACAACTGGTCCGCCGGGACCGTCTGGTCTGGGCCGGACTGCCGAGCACCCACATCGACCCCGGCGACGTGGTGCCGCTGATCACGTACCCGAACCCGAGCCTGAGCCGGCTCACGGCGGTGCGCGCGCTCGAGGACGCCGGCCGCACCTGGCGGGTGACCTGCACGACGCGGGAGATCAACGGGGTGCTGGCGGCGGTCCGCGCGGGCCTGGGCGTCACCCCGCTCGCCCAGAGCCTGATCCCGCAGGACCTCTCGATCCCGCCGGCGGCGTCGGGCCTGCCCCCGCTCGGTGACGTCGACCTGACCCTGGTCGCCAACCCCCGCGCACCGGTCGCCCCGGTCGCCGCGCTGTCGGCCGCGATCCTGGGCCGCGGCGGCGACCCGCTGGTGCCGGTGCAGCGCTGACGGCGGCCGGCTTGGCGGGAACTACCCGCCGCAGGTCGTGCGCGTCAGACCTCGGACTTCGTGGACTCGAGCGCCTTCGCCTGCTGCACGAAGTAGTCGACGAACAGCCGGCCCACCGTCAGCACCACGAACCCGAGGGCTGCACCGCTGACCAGCGAGACGATCCCGCCGAGCAGGCTCCCCACGCTGCCGTACGGGCCGAACGCCCAGAACTGTCCGATCGCGTTGAACAGCCCACCCACTGCGAGCACGCCCGCCAGCACGATGATCGCGATATACGCGAGCTTCGCCGTCTTCAGCGTCGAGGGTTGCGCGAACTCGGTGTCGAAGAGCCCGGGCCCACCCGGCGCCGTCGGGTACGGCGCGCCGCCGTACTGACCACCGAAGCCCTGCTGGCCCGGCTGGCCGTACTGGCCCTGTTGACCGTGCGGGCCCTCCTGGCCGTATTGGCCCTGCTGTGCTGGTTGCCCGGGCTGCTGGCCGTGCTGCGGGTAGCCGGCGGGCTGCCCGTAGGCGCCCGGAGCCTGGCTCGCCTGCCCGTACGCATCCTGGACCGGAGCCTGGCTCGCCTGCCCGTACTCACCGGACGGGTTCTGTGGTGCGCCGTACTGCCCGGGGACACCCTGCGGCGACTGTGGTGGCTGGTACTGGCTCATGTGTCGAAACCCCTCGGAGAACGTGATCGGCTGCGCAGGCATCACCCGCGCTCAGCAACCTTAGGCCCCCAGCCCCACGGGTCCGGCAGGGCGGGTGGGCAGTCCTACCCGTCGGACGCCGGCGGCCGGCCGGCTCCGCGACCGCCCCACCACCCGCGGACCCCGGTCTTGTGCCCGGCAGCGGGCGCTCAGTACGGTCGGTCCTGACCGACCAGGAACAGGAGACACCACGTGAGCGACGCCCGCGCCACCGGCTACCTGCGGGAGAACACCAGTGGCCTGGAACTCGTGTTCGAGCGCACCCTCGAGGCTCCGGTCGCCGAGATCTGGTCCGCGCTGACCACTTCCGAGGGCACGGCCTCCTGGATCGGCACCTGGACCGGCGACGCCCGGGAGGGCGGCACCGTCTCGTTCACGATGACCGCCGAGGACAGCGCCGAGCCGGAGGACGTCACGATCCTGGAGTGCCAGGCACCGAGCCGGCTCCAGGTCGAGTTCTCCAGCGAGGCCGGGGTGTGGCACCTGGAGGCCGACCTGCAGGAGGTCGACGGCGTCACCAGGCTCGAGTTCTCGCAGCTGCTCGATCAGGGCCAGGACATCACCGGCATCGGCCCTGGTTGGGACTTCTACCTGGACCGCCTGGTGGCGTCCCGCACCGGCGCGGCGATGCCGTCCTGGGACGACTACCACCCCGCCCTCGCCGAGCACTACGCCGGACTCGGCTGATCCACTGTCGCGCGGCGGCGCCGTCGGGCAGGATGGGTGCAGCACACACCCGCCTGCGAAGGAGCGACGATGACCAGCCACGAGGTCCGCGCCGGGGTCACGGACCTGGACGGTCTGGCCCGTGAACACCTGGCCCTGGCCGCCGAGTCCCCACACGGGCGCAGCGCGCACCTGTTCGTCCACGACGGGCCACTGCGTCAGACCATCGTCGCGATCCTCGCCGGCTCCGAACTGCCCGAGCACAACGCCCCGCCGGCCGCGAGCCTGCAGGTACTGACCGGCCGGATCGTGCTCTGGAGCGCCGACGCCGAGGACGAGGTGGCCGCCGGCGGGGTCATCTCGATCCCGCAGACCCGGCACGGCGTGCGCGCCGTCGAGGACTCCGCGTTCGTGCTGACGGCGGTCACCTCGACCCCGCTGGGCGGTCGGGACTGGGGCATCAGCCAGGCGCACTGACCCTGCCGCGGACCGCCGGGAATGCCGGGCTACCCGTGCTCGTTGCCACCGATATGACGAAACCCTCCCTCACCGTTGACATCTGGTCCGACATCGCCTGCCCGTGGTGCTACATCGGCAAGCGGAAGTTCGAGGAGGGGCGCCGCGCCTACGACGGCGAGGTCGAGGTGCGCTACCACTCGTTCGAGCTCTCGCCGGACACGCCCGTCGACTTCGAGGGCAGTGAGGTGGACTTCCTCGCGACCCACAAGGGCATGCCGGCCGGCCAGGTGCGGCAGATGCTCGACCGAGTCACCGCGATCGCCGCCGAGGTCGGGCTGACCTACGACTTCGGCACGCTTCGCCACACGAACACCCTCCTCGCCCACCAGGCGCTGCACTACGCGAAGGCCGAGGGAAAGCAGCACGACCTCCTGGAGCGACTGTTCGCCGCGTACTTCGAGCAGGGCCGCCACCTCGGTCACGCCGAGGAACTTGCCGACCTCGGGGCCGAGGTCGGGCTGGACCGGGAAGCCCTGCTCGCCGCGCTCGAGGCGCAGACCTACGCCGACGACGTCCGCGCCGACCTCGACCAGGCCCGTGCGCTCGGGATCTCGGGCGTGCCGTTCTTCGTCATTGACGGCAAGTACGGCGTGTCCGGAGCCCAGAGCCCGGAGACGTTCACCGAGGTTTTGGAGCACGTCGCCGCCGACGAGGCTCGCGCCGGAGCCGGCGTTGAGTGAGCCGGCGTTCCCTCCGCCGGCCATGCCGGGCCCGGCCGGCCTCGCCTCGATCCCCGGGCTGCCGGACCTCGAGGCGGTCGGCTGGTGCGGGCCCGACGGCGTCTGTCACGTTGCTCAGGACCACGCTCCTCAGGACCACGTTCCTCAGGACGCGGCGGCCGCCCGTACGGGCGCCGAGCCCGCCGACGAGACCGAGAGCCGGTGGCGCAGCGCGGCCAGCTGACCCGTCAGCTCGGCCGGCAGCCGGTCGCCGAACCGCGCGAAGAAGTCCTCGGTGAGGTCGGCCTCAGCGAGCCACGCCTGCTCGTCGACGTCGAACAGGGCCGCCAGTGCGCCGTCGGACAGTTCGAGGCCGGCCAGGTCCAACTCGCCGGTGGCGGGCACCGTGCCGACCGGGCTCGGCCGGCCGGGCACCTCTCCGGCAACCCGGCGCAGGACCCAGTCCAGCACCCTGGCGTTCTCCGAGAACCCGGGCCACAGGAAGCTCCCGTCGGTGCCCTTGCGGAACCAGTTCACGGCGAAGATCTTCGGTGCACGCTCGCCGAGGACCTCACCGACGTCGAGCCAGTGCCCCCAGTGGTCGGCCATGTTGTAGCCGCAGAACGGGAGCATTGCGAACGGGTCCCGGCGCAGCTGCCCGACCGTGCCCTCGGCCGCCGCCGTCTGCTCCGAGGACACGGTGGCGCCGTAGAACACCCCGTGGGCCCAGTCCTGGCTCTGTGAGACCAGCGGCACGTTGGTGGCGCGGCGGCCTCCGAACAGGATCGCGTCGACCGGCACGCCGGCGGGGTCGTCCCAGTGCTCGTCGATGACCGGGCACTGGTCCGCCGCCACCGTGAAGCGTGAGTTCGGGTGGGCCGCGGGCCGGCCCTGCGCCGCCCCGAGTTCGGGGGTCCAGTCCCGGCCCTGCCAGTCGACGAGATGCGCCGGCGCCTGCGGTGTGAGCCCTTCCCACCAGACGTCGCCGTCGTCGGTCAGAGCGACGTTCGTGAAGATGACGTCGTGGGCGAGGGTCTCGATCGCCGTCGGGTTCGTGGTGATCCCGGTGCCGGGAGCGACACCGAAGAAGCCGGCCTCGGGGTTGATCGCGCGGAGCCGGCCGTCGGGTCCGGGCCGCATCCAGACGATGTCGTCGCCGAGGGTGGTCACCTGCCAGCCGGGGATCGACGGGCGCAGCATGGCCAGGTTCGTCTTGCCGCACGCGCTCGGGAACGCCGCGGCCACGTGGTACGCGCGGCCGGAGGAGTGGGTGAGCCGGATCAGCAGCATGTGTTCGGCCAGCCAACCCTCGTCCCGGGCGATCGCTGAGGCGATCCGCAGGGCGTAGCACTTCTTGCCGAGCAGGGCGTTCCCGCCGTAGCCGGAGCCGTAGGACCAGATCTCCCGGGACTCGGGGAAGTGCGTGATGTATTTCGTGTCGTTGCAGGGCCAGGGCACGTCATCGATCGGCTCGCCGGAGGCACCGACCAGGGGCATGCCGACCGAGTGCACCGCGGGCACCCAGGAGGCGCCACCGGCGATCTGGTCCAGGGCCGCCGCGCCGACGCGCGTCATGATCCGCATGCTCGCCACGACGTACGGGGAGTCCGTGATCTCGATGCCGACCTGGGAGATCGGTCCGCCGACCGGGCCCATGGAGAACGGCACCACGTACATCGTGCGACCACGCATGCTGCCGGCGAACACGTCGTCGAGGACCTCGCGCATCTCGGCGGGGTCCATCCAGTTGTTCGTCGGGCCGGCATCGACCTCACGCGCCGAGCAGATGTACGTGGCGGACTCGACCCGTGCCACGTCCGACGGCGCCGAGCGGGCCAGGTAGGAGCCGGGCCGGATCCGGGGGTTCAGCGGGATCAGGGTGCCGGCGTCGACGAGCGTCTCGATGATCCGGTCGTTCTCCGCGTCGGAGCCGTCGCACCAGTGCACGGCGTCGGGCCGGGTGAGGGCGGCGATCCGGTCGACCCAGGCGCTCACCTCGGCCAGTGGGCGGCTCGGCAGCCGGGGGGCAGCCGCGCGGCGGTTGTCGAGTGCGCGGGACGGCCGCTCGGCGGTCAGCGCGACCGGGGACTCGATGACGTCGTCGTCGGATTCGTCGATGGCGGAGAGGAACATGTGCGGGACCTTTCGTCGCTGCGGGCCGGTGAGACCACACTGACGCGACTCGGATCGGATTCCCCGGTACATTCGCTGGCAACTTCTGCCGAAGTTGCCTTATCGTCAACTCATGCGTCAGACCGGCGAGCCGTCGACTCAGCCCACGATCACCGCGCCGGTGATCCCGCTCGGCGGTGGCGTGCCCGGCGCCGAGCCCCCTGCCTCGCCGGCACCGGACGGGCTCACGCTCGGCCGCCGAATCCGGCACTTCCGGACCGAACGTGGTCTGACCCTCAAGGAACTCGCCGCGCGGGTCTCCTCCACCACCAGCCAGCTCTCGCACGTCGAGAACGGCAACCGGGAGCCGCGGCTGTCCCTGATCTCCGCGATCGCCACGGAGCTCGAGGTGGGCGTGGCCGACCTGCTCGAGCCGGCGCCGCCGCCGGACCGCCGCGCGGCGCTCGAGATCGCGCTCGACCGGGCCCAACGGAGCACTCTGTACGCCGGGCTCGGGGTCGCGCCGGTCCGGCCCGGCCGCACCGTGCCGCTGGGCGTCCTCGAGTCCTTGGTCGCGCTGCACACCGAGCTCGCCCGGCGCGCCGCGGAGGCCGTCGCCACCCCGGAGGAGGCCCGTCGGGCGAACACCGAGATCCGGAGGTTCATGCGGACCCGGGACAACTACCTACCCGAGATCGAGGAACTCGGCGAGGACCTGATCCGACGCGCCGGGTACACCTCCGGCGCGCTGACCCACAGCACCGTCTCCGAGATGGCTCGCACGCTCGGCTTCGAGATCATCCACGTGCCGGACCTGCCGCACTCCACGCGCACCGTGACCGACCTCGCGAACGGACGGATCTATCTGCCTCCGGCCTCGATCCCCGGCGGGCACGGCCTGCGGTCCCTGGCGCTGCAGGCGATCGCGCACCGCGTGCTCGGACACACCCGTCCGGTCAGCTACGCGGACTTCCTGCGCCAGCGCTTGGAGATCACCTACTTCGCGGCGACCTGCCTGATCCCCCGCAGCGCCGCCGTCGAGTATCTCTCCGAGCGCAAGCGGAGCCGCGACCTCGCCATCGAGGACTTCCGCGACGCGTTCGGAGTGACCCATGAGGCGGCCGCGCTGCGGTTCACGAACCTGGCCACCTCGCACCTGGACCTGCCGCTCCACTTCCTGCGGGTCTCCGACGACGGCGCCCTCTACAAGGGCTACGAGAACGACGGGGTCGGCCTGCCCGCGGACGTGCACGGCGCGATCGAGGGCCAGTACGTCTGCCGGCACTGGGCGGCCCGGGCCGCGTTCGAGCGACGGACCCGCACCACCGAGTTCCACCAATACACCGACACCCCGGCCGGCACGTTCTGGTGCTCGACGCAGACCGGACGCTCGGACGCCGGGGAGTTCGCGATCACCGTGGGTGTGCCGTTCAACCACGCCAAGTGGTTCCGCGGCCGCGAGACCGCCCGGCGGGCCGCCTCGACGTGTCCGGACGAGGCCTGCTGCCGGCGTCCGGCCGCCGACCTGAGCCGGCGCTGGCACGAGCACTCCTGGCCGAGCGCCGCGCTGCACGCGCAGATCCTCGCACCGCTCCCCTCCGGCACGTTCCCCGGCGTGGACGATGCCGAGGTGTACGCCTTCCTCGAGGCGAACGCGCCCGACGCCCGCTCGCGGGAGATCCCGTAGGGACGCGACCGCGACCGCGGTCACCGTGCTCACGCCAACCGGCGCATCGCCCGCTGGAGCTACCGACGATGCCCGAACGCCGCCCAGCAGCGCTAGCCTCACCGAGTGATCAACGACGTCGCGCCCGGCGCCCCCACCGACGACGACGCCGTCGCCGCGCTGGTGGCCCTGGTCCGTATCCCGACCGTCTCGGTGGGCGGTGAGCCCTCCACGGGAGTCCCGTTCACGGACTTCCTCGCCGAGCACGCCCGCCGCTTCCCGCTGATGCACGCACGCCTGGACCTGACCCTGCTGGAAGGCACGGCGATGCTGTTCCACTGGCGCGGCGCATCGAGCGAGCGTCCCGTGGTGCTGATGGCGCACCTGGACGTCGTCGGCGTCGAGGAGGCCGATCCCTGGCGCCATCCGGCCTTCTCCGCAGAGATCTCCGACGGCGAGATCTGGGGGCGCGGCACGCTGGACGACAAGGGCTCCCTGGCCGCGCTGTGCGTCGCCGTGGAACGCCTGCTCGCGCGCGGCGTCACGCCGGCCCAGGACGTCTGGCTCAGCTTCGGCAACGGCGAGGAGGTGTCCGGTGCCGCCGCGTCGGCCGCGGTCGAGCAGCTACGGACCACCGGCGTGCGGCCCTGGTTCGTGCTCGACGAGGGCGGTGCGGTGGCGGCGCGCGCGTTCCCGGGCGTGTCCCGGCCGCTCGCCGTGATCGGGGTCGCCGAGAAGGGCACCACGACGGTCGAGCTCACGGTCGCCGGCCGCGGGGGCCACTCGTCCACGCCCGCCCGCGGGGACGCCGTCGCCCGACTGGCCCGCGCGATCGTGCGGCTGGACAGGTACAGCTTCCCCGCTTCCCTACCGGCTCCGACGATCGAGATGCTCACCCGCCTGGCCCCGCACGCCGCACCCGCGATGCGCCCGGTCCTCTCCCGCACCGGGCGGTTCGGCGGGGCGATCACCAAGGCGCTGCAGGCGGCCGGGCCCGAGTCGGCCGCGATGACCCGCACGACGGCGGTGGTCACCACCCTGGCCGGCTCACCCGGGCACAACGTCCTCGCGTCGGTTGCCCGGGCCGGGGTGAACCTGCGGATCATGGTCGGGGACACCGTGGCCGGTACGGTCGAGCGGATCCGCCGGGTGATCGGGGACGACCGCGTCCGGATCACCGTGATCGATGCCAACGAGCCGTCGCCGATCTCCCCGTGGGACGACGACGCGTTCCGGCTGATCGAGACCGTGATCGCCGGGTCCCACCCGGACGCCATTCCCACGCCGTACGTGATGATGGGCGGCACCGATGCGCGGTTCTTCACGACGATCTGCCCACGCGTCTACCGCTTCGCACCCCTGCGGATGAGCAAGGAGCAACGGGCCTCGATCCATGCCTATGACGAGCGGGTCGGGGTGCGCGACTACCTCGACGGCATCGGTTTCTATGTCGACCTGATCGAGCGGATCGGCTGATGGACGACCGCGCGGCCCCGGCTCCGGGGTCGACGGAGCCGGCGACCGGGCCGAGTGCCGGCCCCACCCTGACGCACGGCCTGTGGGCGGTCGTCGGCTTCCTCATCTGCGTGGAACTCGCCTCCGGGATCCTCCAGGGCTTCTACACGCCGATCTTCTCCGACATCGCGACGCATCTGGGCATCCAGGACGCGGACGTGAACTGGTTCGAGGCGGCGCAGCTGATCGTGTCCGCGCTGTGTGTGCCACTGCTGGCCCGGCTCGGGGACGTGATCGGGCACCGCAGGGTCCTGCTGCTCTCGACGGCGGTCACCGCGCTCGGGTCCTGGATGCTCGCGTTCTCTCCCACGTTCTCCACGTTCCTGATCGGCTGGGCGCTCCAGGGTGCGTACGTCGTGTGGCTGCCGTTGGAGGTCGCGATCATCCACCGCCGCACGGCGGCGAGCGGCCAGCAGGCGCGCCTCACCCGCCGGGCCGCCGGGTTCCTGGTTGCCGGGCTGGAGGCCGGGGTGATCGTCGGGGCACTGACGTCCGGGGCGCTGGTCGAGGCGACGTCGATGACGGTGCTGCTGATGCTCCCGGCGGTCGCCGTGACCGTCTGCTTCGCCGTGATCTGGTTCGGCGTCGAGGACGTCGCCGGCACCTCGACGGGCGGGATCGACTGGGCCGGGCTCGGCATGATCACGACGGTGCTCGGACTCATCATGGCCGGGTTGATCACGATCCGGCTGCAGGGTCCGGGGAGCCCGCTGGCCTGGGCCCTGATCCTCGCCGGTCTGGTACTGGTGCTGCCGTTCGTGCGGATCGAGCGCGCGCTGGCCGAGCCGCTCATCGACGTCAGGCTGCTCATGCAGCCGGCGCAGTGGCCGGTGCAGCTGACCGCGTTCCTGTTCGGGATGTCCGTGCTCGGCGCACAGATCCCGCTGTCCACGTTCGCCCGCACCGACCCGGCGACGGCGGGTTTCGGCCTGGGTGCCAGCGCCGGCTTCGTCTCCACCTTGGTGGGGCTCTACGTGATCTCGATGGCCGCCGGCGCCCTGCTCGTGCCGGCGCTGGCCGGACTGATCGGCCCGCGCCGTTCACTCGTGGTCGCGGCGTTGCTGGTCGCGGTCGGCTATGCCCTGTTCCTGCCGTTCCACGACACCACCTGGCAGACGATGACGAACATGGCGGTGGCCGGTCTCGGCTCCGGCGCCCTGGTCGCCTCGCTCCCGGCTGCGGCTGCCGCGGCCGCGCCGCCGGAGCGGACCGGATTCGCGACCGGGATGACGAACGCCATCAAGACCGTGGGTGGGGCGATCGCGTCCTCGGTGTTCGCGATCGCGCTGGCCGCGACCGGGTCGCTCGAGGGACCGGCCGCCGGGCACGCACCACTGTCCGGCTACCTCACCGTCTGGGCGGTGTGCGCCGTGACCGCGCTGGTGGCGGCGGTGTGTCTGCTGCTCGTGCCGAGGACCGCGTTCGGCGACTGAACCCGGCTCGGCCGGCTCACGCACGCGAACGCCCGACGGCGGGGGCTGCCGTCGGGCGTTCGGGTGGCCGGATGCCGGTCTCCCGTGGGAGGTCGACCGCGCGGTCAGTCGCCGGAGTCGGCGGAGGGCGCGGACGCGGGGCTGGCCGGGGAGGCGGGGCTCGCCGGGGAGGCGGGGCTCGCCGGGGAGGCTGGCGACGCGGGGCTTGCCGGGCTCGGCGCGGACACCGGGCTGGGCGCGGAGGCCGGGCTGGCCGGGCTCTGTGCGGACGCGGGGCTGGCCGGGCTGGGTGCCGACACCGGACTGGCCACCGGCGACGGCGCCGAGACCGAACTGATCGCGGTCACGGCGGAGACCGCGCTGCCCGGGTCGACCGTGGCCGGGTCCGTGGTGGCCGGGGTGGTGGCCGGGGCCGTGGGGGCGGCGGGCGAGGCCGCCGAGGGGGCCGCCGGTGAGGGGGCGGAGGTGGCCGGGGCCTGGGACTGCTCCGGCGCCGGCGTCGACGTGAACGTGTCCGCGCTCGCCGCCACGGCTCCCCCGGCAACGGCCACGACACCCAGGGTCCCGGTCACGATCCAGGCGGTGCGCTTGTTCATTCTGATTCCTCCGAAGTCCAGGGCCCCGGTTCGGGACCACCTCATCTGTTGCTGACATCCATCAGATTCCCGGGCCACGATGAGCCCACAAGGAGAGGAATGTGAAAGCCTTCTCATCCGGCCCGGTGCCCGATCGCCAAGGGACACCGACGCCGATCCCGGCGGGCGGCGACGGCACGGCGGAGCACGCCCGTCGGCACGCGGGCCGGTCCCGGTCGACGGCCTCAGGCAGATCCGCTGTCAGGCGGTGACGACGTTGCCCTCTCGGATCTGCACGGCGACCTCGGGAAGCGGCTGGTCGGCCGGGCCGGAGACGACCGCCCCGGTGAGTTGCTCGAACTCCGACCCGTGGCACGGGCAGTACAACACGTCCTCCCGCACCCGCACGCTGCAGCCCTGGTGGGTGCAGATCGCGCTGAACGCGACCACCTCACCGTCCGTAGGCTGCGCGACGACCAGTTCCACGCCGTCATCCGTGGTGAGCACGAGCGAGCCCCCCACCGGGACGTCTGCGAGCGCGACCAGGGTCTCCCCCGCCGTCGGTTCCTCGACCTCGGGTGCGCCGGTGCAGGCGGCGAGCCCGGCGAGGGTGACCCCGCCCCCGGAGGCGAGCAGGACCTGGCGGCGGCTGGGGCAGGGGCACATGGGGGTCAATCTAGTCCGGCCGGACGCACGGCGCCCGCCCCACCGCGAGGGTGGGACGGGCGACGGTCGGCGACGGGCCGCCGGTCACGAAGGCAGGTCAGGAACGCTCGGCGAACTTACCCTCGTCGCGGATGCGCTTGTTCAGCTCGTCGAGGTAGCGGTCCTCGTCGAGGTCCAGCGGGACCTCCTCGCCGAGCCAGCTCGAGAGGTGGATGGCGTTGGCGAGGCGGACCCCGTTGATGCCCTCCGACCCGGGTGCCAGCAGCGGTGTCCCGTCGAGGATGTTCGCCGCGAAGTTCTCCAGGACGCCCGCATGCTGCTGGCCCCACGGGCGGTCGTACTCGATGGTCTCGGTCTCCTGGTAGGAGTCGAGGTTCATCTCGCCCATGAACATCTTCTTGACGTCGTCCGGGCCGATCGAGTCCGAGATCTCCTGTTCGGTCTTGGACAGCCGGGTCACGTACGCGGTCTTGGAGCCCTCGACGACGATCTTGCCGGAGTCCCCGAGGATCTCGAACCGGTCGGTGCCGATCAGGTCGTGGGTCGCGGTCACGAGCACCCCGGTGGCACCCTCGCCGTAGTCGACGACCACGGTGACCTCGTCCTCGGTGGCGATGTTGCGCCGGAAGCCGTAGGCGACCTTCGCGAAGACGGACTTCGGCACACCGGCGATCCACTGCAGCAGGTCGAGCTGGTGCGGGACCTGGTTGACCAGGACTCCACCGCCCTCGCCGCCCCAGGTGGCGCGCCAGTCGCTCTGCTCGTAGTAGCCCTGCGGCCGCCACCAGGTGGTGATGATCCAGTTGGTGCGGCGGATCTTCCCGATCTCGCCGGCCTCCACGATCTCCTTGATGCGCTGGTAAAGCGGATTGTTGCGCTGGTTGAACATGATCCCGAAGGTCAGTTCGGGCTTCGTCGCCGCGTACTCGTTGAGTTCCTTGACCTGCTTGGTGTAGACCCCGGCAGGCTTCTCGACGAGCGGGTGGATCCCGCGGGACAGGGCCGCGATACCCATCTCCGGGTGCAGGTAGTGCGGCACGGTCGTGACGACCGCGTCGACGTCACCGCTGTCGAGAACGCTCTCGAAGTCCTCGTACACCGGGACGCCCGGGTAGGTCGACGCAGCCAGTTCGCGCTTGGCCGGGTCGTGATCGACGATCGCGCCGATCACCATGTTGGGGACCTTGCCGTCGGAGATGAGCCTGGCGTAGAGCCCGCCCTGGGCGCCGAGCCCGATGATGCCGAGTCTGACCTTGTCTGCCACGTTGGAGTCTCCTGATGTCGTTCGAGGGAAGCATCGCTGCCGATCCCCCGAGGCTAGGGCGCGCCCGCCGGGCCGGACCATCGGTTGCCGCCTGTTGCCACCCGGCCCGCGCGCGGGCACCGGAAGCGGTTCCGTGGTTGCAGCCGGCGCGAGGATGCAGACCTCTGCCCATGTCACCGGCCCGAGGATTGGTGCGAGGATGTGGCCCATGATCGTTGTGACCACGAATGAGATCCCCGGCTACCGCATCGACGCAGTGATGGGTGAGGTGATGGGCCTGACCGTCCGCTCCGCGAACATCGGTCAGAACTTCGTCGCGTCGTTCCGCTCGATCGGCGGTGGTGAGGTGACCGAGTACACCCGGCTGGTCTACGAGAGCCGCCAGGAGGTCATGAACCGGATGACGGTCGAGGCCCAGCGGCGCGGGGCCAACGCGGTGATCGGGATGCGGTTCGACACCGGTGACATCGCCCAGGCATTCAGCGAGGTCTGCGCGTACGGCACGGCCGTGTATGCCACGCCGATCGGCGAGGACGAGGACGGGCACACCAAGCAGTCCGTCGAGCAGGCGAAGAACCCCGCCAACGTCGGCCCGGCCCCGGCCCCGAACCCGGGTCAGCCGCCGGCCCAGGGCTACGGCGGCGCGTCCGGCCAGCCGCAGGGCGGATACGGCCAGCAGCCGGGGTACGGCCAGCAGCCGGGCTACGGTCAGCAGCCCGGTCCGCCCGGCCCGCCGCCGGCCGGTGGCTACCAGCAGCCGCCCGCGGGGGGCTACCAGCCGGGCTACTGACGCCGCGAGCGGTCCGCGCGGGGGTCCTCCTCCCGGGGACGGACCTAGAAGTCGACGGGGTCGCGAGCGATCGGGCAGGTCATGCAGTGCCCGCCGCCGCGGCCCCGGCCGAGTTCGGCCCCGACGATCTCGACCACCTCGATGCCGGCGTTGCGCAGCAGCGCGTTCGTCTGGGTGTTGCGGTCGTAGGTGATCACCACGCCGGGCTCGAGGGCGACCGCGTTGTTGCCGCTGTCCCACTGCTGGCGCTCGGAGGCGTAGAAGTCCCCACCGGTCTCGATGACGTGCATCCCGGAGAGCCCGAGGGCCTCGGTGACGACCTTGACGAAGGTGCCCTCACCCTCGTCGATGACGTCGAGCCCGGCGGGCCCGTCACCGGGCACCAGGGTGAACGTGTGCACGCCGTCCATGATCCGCGGGTAGAGCGTGACGACGTCCCGGTCGGCGAACGTGAACACCGTGTCCAGGTGCATGGCCGCGCGCAGCTTCGGCAGCGCGGCCACGACCACGCGTTCCGCCGCGCCGTGCGCGAACAGATTCGCCGCCACCTGCGTCACCGCCTGGCGGGACGTCCGTTCGCTCATGCCCATCAGCACCACCCCGTTGCCTACCGGCATGACGTCGCCGCCCTCGAACGTGGCCTGGCCCCAGTCCGCCTCCGGGTCACCCCACCACACCCGCGACCCGGCCAGCCCGGGGTGGAACTCGTAGATGGCTTTCATCAGCAGGCTCTCCCCGCGGCGTGCCGGCCAGTACAGCGGATTCAGGGTGAGCCCGCCGTAGAGCCAGCAGGTGGTGTCCCGGGTGTAGAGGGTGTTCGGCAGCGGCGGCATCAGGAACTCCTGCGCCCCGCGGGACTCCCGGGCCATGGACAGCGCCGCGGACCGGAACTGTGCCGGCAGGTCGCCGGTCGCGAGTCCGCCGATGAGGTACTCGGCCAGGGTCGCCGCGTCCAGGGTGTCCAGGTAGGCGCGGATGTCGTCGATGACCCCCAGCCCGACGACGTTCGCCACGATCTTGCGGTCGAGCAGCCAGGCCCGCGCCTGCGGGATGGCCATGGTCTCGGCGAGGACGTCGTGGAGCTCGAGCACGTGGATCCCGCGCTCGACCATCCGGGTCACGAAGTCGGCGTGGTCGCGCTGGGCATTCTCCACCCACATGACGTCGTCGAACAGAAGCGCGGCGCTGTTGCTCGGCGTGAGTCTGTGGTGCGCCAGCCCGGGGCGACAGACCAGCACCGTCCGGAGCCTGCCGACCTCCGAGTGCACGCCGGGGATGAGGGTGGCATCCGCTGCGATGGGCATGCCCGAGCCTCTCACGCCGGCTGGTCGGGGCGCGACGGTCGGGGCGCGACGGCCGGGGCGCGACGGTCGGGGCGCGACGATCAGGGCGCGACGATCAGGGCGCGACGATCAGGGTGCGATGATCAGGCAGGGGCTCGACGCGGTGGCGAGCACCCGACCGTGGGCGTCGCGCAGGTCCGCCTCCGCGAACGCGGCCCGGCGGCCGGGCTTGGTCACCCACCCGTGCGCCGTCACTGGACCGGTCTCGACCGAGATCGGCCGCAGCAGTGAGATCTTGATCTCCAGCGTCGTGTATCCGACGCCGGCCGGGGGAGCGTCGAGTGCACCGCGCAGCCGCAGGCGGAGTCCAGGAGGGTGGCGGCGAAGCCGGCGTAGACGGACCCGATCGGGTTGTCGTGGGAGTCGTCCGGCACCCCGGTGAGCACGACGTCCCCTTCGGCCACGGAGACGAGGTCCATCCCGACGTGAGCGGCGATCGGAGGTGGTGGCGTGGTGCCGGCGATCAGGGCCTGCAGTTGCTCGACGCCGGTGCGCTCGAAGGAGCCGGCAGCATGCGGCAGCGGATCCTCGTAGCGCAGCGTCCTGGTCCGTTCGGCGTCCGTGCTCACGCATCCACTCCTTCGTCGGGGGTCGGGCCGGCCCGCCTCCATTGCCGGGTCGGCTCAGCCACCGTACCGTCGCCACCAGCAGATCCGACTCACGGCAGGAGCGCGGCACATGACGGACTGGGTGGCCCAACCGGGGCACGACGACGACCTCGTGCGCTCGAACACCGGACACGGCTGGGACGAATGGGTCCGCCTCCTCGACGCCGGTCCGGGGCGCGCGGCCGGCCACACCGAGCAGGCCCGGTGGGTCCGCGAGGAGCATGGCGTCGACGGGTGGTGGGCGCAGAGCGTTGTGGTCGGCTACGAACGGATCGTCGGGATCCGGCTACCCGGACAGATGCCGGACGGAACCTTCACGGTGTCCCGATCCCGCATCCTCGACATGGACGCGGACACCTGGCGGGCCCGGCTCCTCGACGACGCCACCCGCGCAGCGCTGTTCGAGCCACTGGGCACCACCCTGCGTTCGAAGCCGGAGGCGCGCAGCCTGCGCTTCGACCTCGCCGACGGCGACACCTCGCTCGGTGTCGTCGCGGTCGCCCTCGACCCGCTGGCCGAGCGGGTCCGGCTCACGATCACCCACGAGAAGCTGGCGGACCCGGGCGCGGCCGAGCGGTGGAAGGACCACTGGTCGGCCTGGATCGGCGGGCTCGGGACGGAGCAGTCCTCCTAGCCGCATAGGCTGGACCGTTGGAGCTACACCCGAGGAGAGGCGGTCACGATGCCGGGTGGCGAAGAGATCCTGGTCGAGACGGTCGACGAGCAGGGCCGGGCGGTCGGCACCGCCGAGAAGCTCGAGGCCCATCGTGAGCCCGGGGTGTTGCACCGGGCGTTCTCGCTGTTCGCGTTCGACGGCGCCGGCCGGCTCCTGCTGCAGCGCCGCGCCGCCGGCAAGTACCACTCGCCGCTGATGCTCACGAACAGCGCCTGCGGCCACCCGTTCCCGGGTGAGGCCCCGGCGACGGCGGTGGCCAGGCGTGCCGCCGAGGAGTTGGGCGCGCCCGTGCGGGACCTGACCGAGCTCGGGATCGTGCAGTACCACGTCCACGACGACGCGACCGGGCTCTACGAGCGCGAGTACAACCACGTGTTCGCGGGCCTGGTCGACGCCGAGTCCCTGGCGCACGACCCCGACGAGATCGCCGAGATCGTGTTCGTGACCGGTGCCGAACTGGCCGCCCTGCGTGCCGCGGAGCCGTTCACGGCCTGGTTCGACGACGTCTGGGGCGTCACCCGCGGGCATCTCAGCCACTGGGGCTTCCGGGACGCGTGATCCGCTGGGATGCCGCCGGGCTGCGCGAGACGCACACCGGTCCCCCACGACACCTCCGCGACACCGGCTCCGCCACGGCCGCCACACGCATGGCACGGCGGCACGAGTCACTAGACTCAAGCCCGTTCCGCCCATGGCGACCGGCGCCGTGGGCCACGACCCCACCCACACACGAAAGCCCTGCGATGCCACGAACCCCTCCCGCCCGGTACGACCGGGTCGAGGCCTCGTGATGGTGGCGTCGTCCCCGATCGTGGGCGCGGGCCGGAGTACCGGCGTCGGCGCGGTCGACCCGGTGGCCGTCGGCGCGGGCCACGCCAAGGCGATCCTGATCGGTGAGCACTCGGTCGTCTACGGGCACCCGGCCATCGCCCTGCCGCTCCTGCCCCTGCGCACCGTCGCCCGGCTGCGGGCCGTGCCCGGCCCGCTCAGCGCCCGGCACGGGGACCGGCGGCTCCCGGTGGCGGACCTGCCCGAGCGATTCGCACCGGTCGGTGCCGCCGTCACGGCCGCGCTGGCCCACTTCGGCCTGCCCGGGGACGACCTCGAGATCGAGCTCGACAGCGACATCCCACCGGGCGCCGGCCTGGGCGCGAGCGCCGCATCCGCGCACGCCATCGTCGAGGCCGTGCGCGCCCACGCCGACCGGGAACTCGACGAGGAGGCCCGGTTCGAACTCGTCCAGACGGCTGAACGGGTGGCACACGGCAACCCCAGCGGTCTGGATGCGCGAGCCACCCGGGCCCGCACCCCGGTGGCGTTCAACGACGGCGTGACGTCCAGGCTCGAACTCGGCGCGTCGTTCTCGTTCGCGGTCGCCGACACCGGCGTGCGCTCGCCCACCCGCGACGCCGTCGCCGGGGTCCGCAGCCTCGTCGAAGCCGACCCCGACCACGGCAGGGAGCTCCTCGAACGCCTCGCCGAACTGACCCGGACCGCGGCCGAGGATCTGCGCGACGGCCGGATCGGTGACCTCGGCGCACGACTCCACGCCGCGCAGGACACCCTCGATGCGCTCGGCGTCGGGCACCCCGCCATCGACCGGCTGGTCGCCGCGGCCCGGGCCGCGGGCGCAGCCGGGGCGAAGCTCACGGGCGCCGGGCGCGGCGGCTGCGTCATCGCGGTCACGGACTCCCCCGAGCGCGCCGCGGAGATCGTGACCGCGATGCGGCAGGCGGGCGCGGTCGGGGGCTGGATCGTCACGGCGGGTGGCCGGTGAGCGTCACCGCCGTCGCGCACCCCAACATCGCGCTGATCAAGTACTGGGGCAAGGCCGACGAGCGGCTGTCGCTGCCCGCGACCGGCAGCCTCTCCCTCACCCTCGACATCGCCCCGACCCGAACCACGGTCACGCTCGACCCCGAGGCGGACACCCACGTCGCGTCCTGGAGCGGTGAGCCGATGACCGGCGGGGAACTGGCGCGGGTGAGCGCGTTCCTGGACCTGGTCGCCGAGCGCGCCGGCAGCCGCGCCCGCGCCGTCGTGGAGACGGCCAACGAGATCCCCACCGGTGCCGGCCTGGCCTCCTCGGCGGCCGGGTTCGCGGCGCTCGCGGCCGCCGCGAGCAGCGCCTACGGGCTCACCCTCACCCCCCGCGAGCTGTCCCGGCTCGCCCGGCGCGGCTCCGGGTCGGCGTCCCGGTCGGTCTTCGGGGGGCTCGTCCAGTGGCACCCGGGCGACGACGAGGGCTCGTTCGCCGAGCCGATCGATGCCCCGGGCCTGGACCTCGCGCTCGTCGTCGCCGTGCTCACCGCCGGACGCAAGCCGATCGGCAGCCGGGAGGCGATGCGTCGCACGGTGGCGACCTCACCGTTCTTCGACGCCTGGGTCGCGAGCGTGCCCGGCGACCTGGACGCGATGCGAGCGGCGATCGCCCGGGCCGACTTCACGGCCGTCGGCGAACTGGCCGAGTCGAACGCGATGCGCATGCACGCGACCATGCTCGGCGCCGTCCCGCCGGTCCGGTACTGGAACGCGGACACGGTCGCCGCGCTCGACGTCGTCGCCCGGTGCCGGCGCGATGGCATCGAGGCCTACGCGACCATCGACGCCGGACCGAACGTCAAGGTGCTCTGCCGGCCCGAGGCGACCTCCGCCGTCGCCGAACGGTTCGCGGACGCGTTCGACGGCGTCAAGCTGCTGGTCTCGGGGACCGGCCCGGGCGTTCGGATCGTCGGGCCGACCGCATGATCACCGCCCGGGCACCCGGCAAGCTCTTCATCGCCGGCGAGTACGCCGTCGTCGAACCCGGCGGGGACGCGGTGGTCGTGGCCGTGGACCGGCACGTCGTCGTGACCCTGGGTCCGGCGCGGGACCGCGGCAGGATCGACTCCGACCAGCCCGGCTGGGCACCGCTGACCTGGTCGCGGGAGGCCACCGGCGTGGTGGCCGAGGACGGTCGCGGCCTCGATCATGCGCTCTCGGCCGTCCGGACGATCGATGAGTTCGTGATCGGTCTCGGCATCGACCCCCGCAACCACTCCCTGCGGATCTCCAGCGACCTCGACGACGCCGACGGGCACAAGTATGGGCTCGGCTCCAGCGGCGCCGTCACGGTCGCCACGATCCGGGCACTCGACGAGTTCTACGGGCTGGGGCTCACGCGACTCGAGCAGTTCCGGCTCGCCCTGCTCGCGATCGTCGACGTCGCGCCGTCGTCCTCCGGCGGCGACGTCGCTGCGAGCACGTTCGGCGGCTGGGTCTCCTACCGCTCCCCCGACCGGGCCGCACTGGCCGAGCTACGCGCCCGCGACGGAGTGCTCGCCGCGTTCCGGGCGCCTTGGGCGCCGCTCGCGATCACCCCGCTGCCGTCCCCGGACGCGCTCGAGCTCGTGGTCGGTTGGACCGGCGCCGCGGCGTCGACGGCGCGACTCGTCGATGACGTGCAGGCTGCGGTGGGCGCCGGCACGTCGGCGATCCAGGCGCTGCCCTACGAGGAATTCCTGACCGAGAGCCGCGCCCGCGTCGCGGACGTGGCCGCCGGCCTCACCGACGGCGACCCCGCGCGGGTCCTGGCCGCGGTGCGCGCGGCGCGGCGGTTGCTCGTCGGACTCGGGTCCACCCTCGACGTCGGGATCGAGACGCCGACGCTGACCCGGCTGTGCGACGAGGCCGAGGCCATCGGGGCAGCGGCGAAGTCCTCCGGTGCCGGCGGCGGCGACTGTGGAATCGTGCTGGTGCCCCGCGGCACCGACCTGACCGCGATGCTGGCCGGCTGGGAACGCGCGGGAGTGCGCAGGCTCACGCTCGCGGTGGCGCCCCCGGAGCCGCTGGTCGGTGCGCGATGACAGACAATAGGGCGATGAGCGAATCCGTGGCAGCGGTCCCCATGCGCTGGGTCGGTCCGATCCGACTCAGTGGCAACGTGCTCTCCGGCGAACAGGAGGTGCCGCTGGCCACGTACGAGTCGCCGCTGTGGCCGTCGGTGGGCCGCGGCGCCCGGATCTCCCGACTGATCGAGAGCGGCATCGCCACGACCCTGGTATCGGAGCGGATGAGCCGCTCGGTCTATTTCGAGACCGACGGCGCCGGGGTCTCCGTCCGCACCCTGGCCGAGATCCGCGCCGCCTTCACCGAACTCCAGGAGATCGTGGCGGCGAGCAGCAGGTTCGCCCAGCTCATCGACCTGCACAGCGAGATCGCGGGCCGGCTGCTGTTCCTGCGTTTCGAGTTCCTCACCGGCGACGCCTCCGGCCACAACATGGCCACGCTCGCGGCGGAACGGCTGATGTCCCACCTCATGGCGACGTGGCCGCACCTGCGGTACGGCTCGATCTCCGGCAACTACTGCTCCGACAAGAAGGCGACGGCCGTCAACGGCATCCTCGGGCGCGGCAAGCACGTGGTGACCGAGGCGGTCATCCCGCGGGACGTCGTCGTGAAGCGGTTGCGCTCCACCCCCGAGCAGATCGCCGCGCTCAACACGAACAAGAACCTGGTCGGCACCATCCTGGCCGGCGGGCTGCGCTCGGCGAACGCCCACTACGCGAACATGCTGCTGGGCTTCTACCTCGCGACCGGGCAGGACGCCGCGAACATCGTGGAGGGGTCGCAGGGCGTCACGCAGGCGGAGGTCGACGACGGCGACCTGTACTTCTCCTGCACGCTGCCGAACCTGATCGTCGGCACCGTGGGCAACGGCAAGGGGCTACCGTTCGTGGAGGAGAACCTGCAGCGGCTCGGTTGCCGCGAGGAACGCGAGTCGGGCGAGAACGCGCATCGGCTCGCCGCCCTGTGCGCGGCGTCGGTGTGGTGCGGCGAACTCTCACTGCTCGCGGCGCAGACCAATCCCGGCGAGCTGATGGCCGCTCACGTGGCCATCGAACGCTCCGCTCGCCACAATGCAGACACCAGCACCTCGACCCAGGAGTGAGACATTTCCCCCGCAATCGGCATCGATGACCTCGCCTTCGCCACAGGCTCCTTCCGTATCGACCTCGCGGTCCTCGCCGCCAGGCTCGGCGCCGACCCCGAGAAGTACTACCGCGGGCTCGGACAGTCCGAGATGAGCGTGGTGGCCGAGGACGAGGACATCGTGACGATGGGCGCGGCCGCAGCGCAGCAGATCCTCGACCGCAGTGGCGGCGCGGGCGTGCGGACCCTGATGTTCGCGACCGAGACCGGCATCGACCAGTCCAAGGCGGCCGGGGTGTACGCGCACCGGCTGCTCGGACTCGGCCCGAACGTCCGGGTCGTCGAGCTCAAGCAGGCCTGCTACTCGGCGACGGCCGCGATGCAGTTCGCGGTGGCGCTGGTGGCGCGGGACCCGAGCGAGAAGGTGCTCGTGATCGCGAGCGACATCGCCCGCTACCAACTCGACAGTGCCGCGGAGCCGACCCAGGGCGCCGGCGCGGTGGCGTTCACGGTCGCCGCGAACCCCGCCCTGCTCGAGCTCCACCCCGCGAACGGCGTCTACACCGACGACGTCATGGACTTCTGGCGGCCGAACCACTCCACGACCGCGATCGTGGACGGCAAGAGTTCGATCACGGCGTACCTGGACGCCGTCGCCGGGGCGTTCGACGACTACCTGGCCCACGGTGGTGTGCCGTTCGAGCAGATCGACCGGTTCTGCTACCACCAGCCGTTCACGAAGATGGCCGTCAAGGCGCATCGCCACCTTGCCGCGCGCGCCGGCTCCGAGCTCGACCCGGCGGCCCTGCAGGCGCAGATCGAGCCGACCATGGGCTACAACCGGCGGATCGGGAACAGCTACACGGCCTCGGTGTACCTGGCGCTGCTCGCGTTGCTGGACGGCGACGAGGACCTGACCGGCAAGCGGGTCGCGATCGCCAGCTACGGTTCCGGCGCCGTCGCGGAGTTCCTCACCGGAACCGTCGCGGACGGCTACCGGGCGGGGCTGCGTCGCGCCGAGAACGAGGAGCGGCTCACCGGACGGACGCCCGTGGACGACGCCGCCTATCTGGCCCTGCAGCGCACGGCCGCCCGCCCCGACCCCTCGAACTTCGAAACCGCCCGGCAGACGCCGTCCCCGTTCCGGTTCGGTGGGGTCCGGCAGGACCAGCGGGTCTACGAGCCCACGGCCTGAGCCCTCCAGCACCAACGGCTCGGTGCCCGCCCGAACTCACGCCGGCGGTTCGGTGATCGCCGCCACCAGCACATCGAGCGAGGAGTCGTCGTCGCCGGCCCGGAGCATGATGGCCGTGCGCGGGTAGCGGTCCAGGTCCAGCCGCTCCAAGGCCGCGGTGAACCCCGGCGGTGCCGCGTTCGATCCGGACAGCAGCAGCCGGCCGTGCAGCCACTCGGTGACCAGCATGGTCAGGCTCGCGGCCCGGGCACTCGGATGTCCGACCGCATCGACGAAGAAGTCGAGCAGGGCCTCGTTCAGGGCCAGGGTGCGTGGCCCGGCGATCCGCTGCGCGGCCAGGATCGCGACCTGGCCGGGTGCCCCCTCGGCGACCCCGAGCACATGAGCCAGGAACTGCCGGAGCGCGTGCGCCGGGCACGCCTGGCGCAACAGACCCAGGTCGAACCGCCCGACGAAGTCGTCACCGATGCGGTTGCGGAGGGCCGCCATATCCTCGAAGTAGGTGTAGATGGCGTTCGGGGTGACGCCCGCCTCGGAGGCGACGGCCCGCAACGTCAGTGCCGCGGCACCACCGGTACCCAGGACCCGCTGCGCGGCCTCCAGAAGGTCCTCGGGACGGATGTCCCCACGGGGGCCACGGCGGTGGTGCCGACTCGTCATCCGGTCACGCTAGCGTGACGATTTGTGCAGCGAACAAATAAGGCTGAGATCCGCGCAGCGCGTATCTTCGTGAGCATCGTCATGGGCGCCATCATGGCGATCTGCGCCGTCTTCCTCGCGGTTGGCGCCACCATCCCGGAATGGTTCGTCATCGCCGGCCGGTGGCTGCCCGCCCTGGTCTCGCTCCTCGTGCTGCGGGTGGTGGCACTACCCGGCGGGCCGGTTCGCTGGTGGGCCTTGCGGGCGGGCGGATGGCGCCAACTCCTCGGGGGCAGTGCACTGACGATCCTCGCCCTGCTCACCGTCTACGTCCTGAGCGTGCTGCCCGTCCTGATCCTGGGGACCGCGCAGCCACAGCCCGCGGCCGCCCTTGGCCAGGTGGCCCTCGCGCTGATCCCGACGATCGTGCTGTTCTCGCTCAGTACGTTCGGGGAGGAGGTCGGCTGGCGGGGCTTCCTGCAACGGACCCTGGCCGACCGGGGGTTCTGGCGCGCGTCGCTCACGGTCGCCGCCGCCTGGGCGGCCTTCCACGTTCCGCTGCACGGTGCGATGGCGATCCAGGGCACGATCCCCTGGCTGATCGCGGCCACCTCGACGGTCGGCCTGATTCCCCTCGGCCTGTTCCTGAGCGCCGCGGTGGTTCGGTTCGGCAGCGTCTGGCCGGCGGTCTTCGCCCATGCCGTGCCGCTGTCCGCACTGAACCTGATCTCGAACGCCGGCGACCTGCCGCCGGGCACGCACTGGATCCTGACGGCGGTCACGGCCGTGCTGCTGACCGGCGCCGCGGCCCTGCTCGCGCGGCGTCAGCCCGCCGCGGACAGCGCCCGCAACGGCCGCATGCCCTCCTCGACGACGTCGGCGATCGGGCGGGTACCGCCGTCGTCGAACCAGCGCTCCAACGCGGCGAAGTAGCCGAACGCGAGGGCGTGGGCGACGACCTGGGCCTGCGTGCCGCTGCGCCCCGGCCCGGCGAGCAGGGGTGCGATCCGGTTGGCGGCGCGGTCGAGAGTGACCAGCACCGCCGCTCGGACCGACGGTTCGGCGAAGAAGTAGCGGACCCGGCGCCGTGAGGTGGGCTCCGCGGACCCGCCGCCGAGATCGGTGGGCGTCTCGTACCTCAGCACGGACTCGAGCAGGCTGCCGACCGGGTCCGCCGGGTCGAACCTCTCCGCGAGCTCGGCGTCCGTGAGCGTGTCGAAGTCATCGGCAACGAGCAGGCCCTCCTTGGTGCCGAAGTAGCGATACACCGAGGACGGCGAGACCTCGGCCGCGGCCGCGATCTGCTCGATCGTGACGGCCGCGTAGCCGTGCTCGTCGAAGAGGTCGAGGGCACGTTCGGTGATGGTGTGCATGGCGGCTCGGCGCCACTGCTCGCGAAGTCCCGACATACCCAGGATCCTAGTCAGGAGACAGTTACTGTCCAGTTGATGTTGACTGCCTTGGTACCGAATGGCAGAGTTGCTTTCGTACAGACAGTCACTGTCTGTATTCCCCAAGAGATTCTGGAGGGTCTCCATGACCGCCATGTCCACGTCGCCCCCACGTCCGAGCCAGCGGGCCGCGCTGCCCGCACTGTGGCTCGGGCTCGTGCTCACGATCGCCGTCGGTGCCTACGCCGCGCTCGACAACATGACCACCCACGTGCTCGCCGATCACATCCGAGCCACCTACCCGGCCGTCGGCGAGCCCGGCGTCCAAGCGGGCGTGACCACGTATGTCGCGATCCTGCTGACCGTAGGCGGCCTCGGCGCCCTTGGGTGGCTCGCGACCATCTGGGTGGCCCACGGCGGCCGGCGCGGGACGCACTGGGTCGCGACCGGCCTGCTCGGCGCCGCCGTCGCGGTCGCCGTGGTGGGCCTGACCACGCTGGACACGTCCGGCGAGGTCGGCCTCGCGCCGCTGATGGGCTGGCTGGTGCTGCTCCCCTGCGTGCCCGGCCTGGTCGCCGTCGTCATGCTGTGGGCCCGGCGTCGCACGGCGAGCACACGTGGCTCGGCGAACACACCATGAGCCGTGCCACGGCCCGGCCGCGGGCCCCGGCCTCCCGGCTCGGCCGGGCCGTGGTGCACCGCGCCGGGGCTCTCAAGCGTGCGCTCTACCGGACCGGCCGACCGACGGCACCGATGCGCTGCTGGAACCGTCTCGATGCCCGGCTGTACGCACTCTGTGGGCTCGTCCCCCGGCGGGCAGCCGTGCTCGAGGTCCCCGGTCGGCACTCCGGCCAGGTGCACCGGGTCCCTGTCGCCATCGCGGATCTCGACGGCGATGAGTACCTGGTCTCGATGCTGGGGCCCGGGGCGAACTGGGTGGGCAACGTCGAGGCGACCGGCGCGCGGGCAACGCTGCGTCGGCGCGGGCGGAGTGTCCGGGTACGCCTGGAGCCCGTGCCCGTGGCCGAGCGCGCGCCGATCCTACGGCGCTATCTCGCGGTCGCCCGAGGAGCGCGGCCGCATCTGGCGGTGTCCCCGGAGGCGCCGCTGACCGAGTTCGCCCGGATCGCGGCCAACCATCCGACGTTCCGCGTCCAGGATCGGTGAGCCGGCCGCTATCGCTCCAGGACCGCACGCAGCTTCTCGGCGAACGCCGCCGGATCGTTGTCGGGCGTCCACTCGTTGGCGGCGAAGCCGCCATGGTCGCCGGGGAACACGACGGGCTCGACGCCCAGCCGGGCGGCCAGTGCCTGGCCACCGCGCCGCGCCATCGTGCCCTCACCCTCGGCGCCCACGGCCGGGACGATCCGCGCCGGCGAGCCGAGCAGGGCCGCGACGTCCGGCGTGTAGGGCGGTGCCGCCATCGTGTGGGCGAGCAGCGGGTCGGCGCGCGAGCCGTCGTCGCCGGTGGGCAGACCGTACTGCGCGGGATCGGGTTCGGGCTGTTCCAGGTAGTCCGCCGGTAACGGGCCGGCCTGGGTGACCAGCCGAAGGAACTTGGCCATGGCGGGCCCGAACCCACGGTCCCGGTAGGTGGAGACGATGTCGGCGTTGACCTCGGCCAGGATGTCGGCGTCCTCGAGCAGCGTGGCGAGGGGCGGTTCATGGGCGACCAGCGTCCGAACCTGATCCGGGTGGCTCACCACCCAGCAGAGCGCGACCGTCGCTCCCCCACTCGAACCGAACACGTCGACCGGACCCGGTCCGACCGCCTCCCACACCCGGTGGATGTCGTCAGCGTGGATCTCGGTGGTCGCCACGCCGCCGGTGGTGAGGTGGCTGCGGTCCGCCATCCGGGGGTCATAGGTGATCACCACCCGGTCGTCGAGATGGGACACCAGCTGCTCGAAGCCCGAGGCACCCATGGGCGAGCCGACGATGACGAGCGGCAGGTGCTGCGCCGGACGCTCCGGCTCATGCACGTCGTAGGTCAGCACGGCTCCGGGCACGTCCAGGGTCCGCGTCGTGGTCATCGTCATGCTCGAATCCCTCCGGCGGTCGCGTCAGTCAGTCGGTGGATCGGTAGGTCAGGAGCAGGCTCCCCTTAGGGGTGTGCTCGGCGGCGACGAGGTCAAGCCTCGGATGGTGCCCGGCGCCGTCCAGGAGCCGCCGCCCGCTGCCCGCGATGGACGCCGCGACCACGAGCCGGAGCTCGTCGACCAGCCCCGCGGCCAGGAGTGCACGCGCCAGGGTGATGCTGCCGTGCACGCCGATGTCACCGCCGTCGCCGCGACACAGCTCGGCGACGTACTCGGGCGCCGGGCGGTCGACCGGGATCGTATTGGCCCACTCCCCGTCCAGCGGCCGGGAACTGAAGACGTGCTTGGGCGTGGTGTTGATGAAGGTCGCGAACGGCTCCACCTCGGACGTCGGCCAGTAGCCGGACCAATAGTCGTAGGTGCCACGCCCCAACAGGACGTCCTCCTGGCGCGCGATGATCGTCGCGAGATTGTCGAAGATGGGCCGGTCGCCGTCATGCATCCAGTCGCCCGGCTCCTCGGCGACGCCGTCCAGGGAGATCAGTTCGTAGAGCACCACTCGGCGCATGGTCGGACCCGTTCCCTCGCTCGTTCGGTCTGGCGGTCGCCACGCGTCGATCATGCCCGCCGGTCTCGGACGGAGCATACGCCGGTGGGCGTATCTTCCTCGAGGGCCCCGCGATGGGACGGGCTCAACCGGGCAGGACCGCGATGACCCGGAACCGACCGTCGCCGGTGCCCACCAAGATCTCGCCACCCACGGCGTCGACCCGTCGGCGCATCCCCGTGATCCCGAAACCCTCGCTGACCGGCCCGGCGTGCGCCGTCGGGTTGACCACCTCGAGGTGCACGGCCGCGAGGACGTACCGCAGGGTGACCGTCGCATGGCGTCGGCTCGCATGCTTGGCGACGTTGGTGAGCGATTCCTGGACCACGCGGTATCCGGCGACGTCCACTGCCGGGTCGAGCACCCGCGGCGTTCCGGTGATGGCCAGGTCGACGTCGACACCCGACTCTCGCATTCGGGCGCACAGGTCCGCGAGCCGGGCCAGACCCGGAGTCGGGGCGCGGGACTCGGTGGACGCAGTGGTGGCGTCGTGCGGGGCGATGGCCGCGAGCGTGACGCGCAGCTCGGCCAGCGCCTCGGCGCTGGCCCGGCTGATGGCGTCGAGGGCGATGTCCGCCTGCTCCGGCTTGCGGCCGCGGACGTGCCGCGCGATGTCGGCCTGCATCTGGATCGCGGCCAGGCCGTGTCCGACGATGTCATGGACCTCGGACGCGAGCCGGAGCCGCTCCTCGTCCAGAGCACGTCGCTCGGTCTCGGCTCGCTGTCGCGCGGCCGACTCGACGACCAGGCGCCGAGTCAGTCCCACGCTGAAGGGCACCACGATCCAGGCCGATCCGGGCAGGAAGCCCCAGAGCCCGTCGAGCGCCGCCGCGTTGGTGAACACGTGCACGAGCAGGAGTGGCAGAGCGATCCCCGCGGCCAGCACGGCCGGCCGCATCCGCTCCCGGCGGGCCATCGTGTAGGTCGCGACCGCGACGCAGAGCAGGATCGACCCGTAGGGGTAGCCGACGATCAGGTACACCGACGCTGAGATGGTGCAGATCCCGAAGGAGATCAGCGGCCACCATCGCAGCCCCGCGGAGATGGCCGCCACCACCACGAGGACCACGGCCCAGGCGTCGATCGGTCGGGACTGGGTCCCCCAGACGTTCAGCAACGGAAGGCTGACCACGCCCAGGACCGCGAGGAACCCCATCAGGACGAGGTTCCCGATGAGGTCGCGGTTCGCGCGCGTCACCACCTCACCATGGTGCCGTACCCGGCGCGGCGGGCACGGCCGCACGCGCGCGGTGGTAGGCGGTGCCGGCGACGACCAGGGTGACCATGCACGCCAGACGTCCCAGGGGCAGGAACAGGGAGGCGTAGTAGATCGCGATCGACAGCAGCGACAGGACCGCCAGGCTCCCCGCGATCCGGGCAACCACCCGGACCGACCGGCTCCAGCCGTGGGCCACACTGATCGACAGCACGAAGACGCCGAGGGCGACCACGTGGGTCACACCGCCGGCGTAGAACGAGACGCTGCGCACCGTGGCGACCACGCCGGTGCCGGCGGTCTCGGCGATGAGGCCGAGGACGACCGAGAGGATCGCGCTGGTGAGGATCGCCGCCACCGCGACCCAGCCGGCGACCCGGCCCAGTCGCTCCAGCCGCCCGCGCGCCGGCTCCGTTGCGGTCGTTCGGGTGAGCGGCCCGGCGACGACGATGGCGAGGCCGAGCCCGGAGACGCCCTGGAGCAGCCCGGTGAGCAGCGACGGGGTCGTGTTCGCCGCGAGGTACTCCTGCACCTGCGCCGGCGGGGACCCGGGCAACGGCAGGTCCCCGACGCTGAACGCGCCGGCGACCGGCGAGACGGCCAGATAGAACAACAGGAAGAGCAGGGCGCCGAGCAAGGGCGAGGGAGTGCGTGCGGTCATGCAGGTCAGCCTCGTCGTGCGGCGACGTCGCGTCGTCCTGCCACGAGCGTCATTCTGAATACGTCCACCGCCGTATGCACCGCGCCGGGACGTGTGCCGATACTGGGGTCCCGACCGGACCGGAGGAGCCCAGATGACCACCACGGTACCCACCGCGCCCGACCAGTCCACCGCGTCGGCGGGCCGAGCGCCGCGCCGGACCAGCCCGATGGAGCCTCGCCCGCGCTCGTGGCCGCGACTCGGTGCCCGCGCGCGTCGGGTGGTGCTGATCGTGCACCTGGCCTCCGCCGGGTCGTGGCTCGGTCTCGACGTGGTCCTCGGGGTCCTGGTCGTCACCGCGCTCGGTGCGGCACCCGCCACGGCCGCAGCCCTCACGGTCGCGATCGGCACGTTCGTCGGCTGGCCGCTCGTCGCCGTCGCCCTGATCACCCTGCTCAGCGGCGGTGTGCTCGGGCTGGGGTCCAAGTACGGGCTGGTGCGCTACCGGTGGGTCCTGACCAAACTCGTCCTGACCCTGGTGCTGATCGGGCTGGTCGTCGGCGTGCTGGTCCCGTCCGTCGCCGAGCTCGCGGCGACGGCGACGGCGTCGGCGCCGCCTGTCGGGACAGGCACCTTCGAGGTCGGTCGGCAGTTGATCTTCCCTCCGATCGTGTCCTCGCTCGCCCTGTTGTTCGCCATCACGCTCTCGGTCACCAAGCCATGGGGTCGCCGCCGGGCCGCCGGGTTGGCCCGATGATCCGGGTGCTCCTGGTCGACGACCAGGACCTGGTCAGGATCGGGCTGCGGACGCTGATCGAGAACGAGGACGGGTTCGAGGTCGCCGGCGAGGCGGCGGACGGCCTGGCCGCCGTGGACGAGGCGATCCGGACCCGGCCGGACGTCGTCCTGATGGACATCAGGATGCCCGGGATCGACGGCCTCGAGGCGACCAGGCGGATCGTCGCCGAGGCGGACCTGGCCGGGACCCGGGTGATCGTACTGACCACGTTCGAGCGGGACGAGTACGTGTTCGAGGCCCTGCACGTCGGGGCGTCGGGATTCCTGCTGAAGGACACCCCGCCGGCGCACCTGCTCGACGCGATCACCACGGTGGTCGACGGCGGTGCGCTGTTGGCACCGAGCGTCACCCGGACCCTCATCGCCGAGTTCGTCACGGCCGGCCGCCGGGTGTTGACGCCCCACCCGCAACTCGACCAACTGACCGCCCGGGAGACCGAGATCGTGACCCTGGTCGCCGAGGGTCTCAACAATCACGAGATCGCGCAGCGGCTGTTCCTCAGTCCGGCCACCGCCCGCACCCACGTCAGCCGGGCCATGATCAAACTCGGCGCACGCGACCGCGCGCAACTCGTGGTCTTCGCCTTCCAGTCGGGCCTCGCCTGAGACCGAGGTGCCGGGTTGGACAACGAGAAGAACCCCGCTCCGCGAACACGCGGGCCGGGTTCTGCTTACTTCGCATTCTGTGGAGCTAAGGGGAAACGCACCAGCATCGCGCTGGCCAGGTCAGACACCAAGAAGCTGAGAGTTGTGCCAGCCTTGTGCCAGTTCTGCGGATATCCGGTGCTGGCCACCGGCATAGGTTGCAAGGGAGGTGGACGGATGGGCTCTTGCACCCCTTGACCAGCTCCGTTCCGCAAGCAACGCAAGGATCCGACCCATTGGGTGCAACGAACATCGCGCGTGGCTCACGCCGTTCGGGTGGGCTGGGCGTCAGCATGCCCCACCGGGGTTTCCCATGCTGAGCAGTTGACGTTGTCACCGGCGAGTTGAGGCTGGCTCTGGCATGTCGTCCCACGTGCGGCCCTCAAGCTGACGACCGTTCGCTTTCGGTGTCCGACCACCCCACTGCTTGAAGAAGAACGCCACGTCTGCTTCTAGGCACTGATCGCGGAGGTCCTCCACCCAGGCCGGGTCCATGGCACGCGCGCGAGGGCCGGACTCTCCGCCGGCGATGAGCCAGTCGATCCTGTCGAGATTCAGCGCAGGCAGCGCAGTGATGAGCGGTTCACAGGATAGGAACCGGGTAGATGCGGGGACCGCTCGGAGATGGTCGATCCTGTCGACGGCATCGTACGACTCTATCGAGACTCCCATCCAGAGGTTGTCGGGCCAGTCGAGTCTGTCCGCCACTCTCGCCATCCGGTGGGCACGCTTCGTCAGCACCTGGTAGGTATGCTGGGGAGTCCGGCGGATGACGTCGAAGATGCCACGGATGAAGTCGATTGGGACCTTGGCATGGAACAAGTCACTCATTGAGTTCACGATGACCCTGTCCTGGTGGAAGCAAGAGCGCATCACCCCGGCTGATCGACACGCTCGGTGACGAATTGCTTGAGGTGCTCCTCACCTTTGAAGTCCCTGGTGCAGTCCCACATTCGACTGCCAGACGTGCGCGAGCACCTTGCGCGGGATGGCCGAGTGATGCTGGCGGATGCGGTACGGCGTACGTAGCCGCGGCTGGTGTTCTCCGCGCACGAGACCAGCGAGTGTCCGGGGCATTGAACGAGGGACGAACGTGGGTTGAGGTCTTGATCATCGAGCCCAAGCCCGGGTCGACTCTCGTGCGGAACTTGGCGAGACTGTCCGTCGACCGGGAGTCCATCTGCGCACACTCACCTGCCAAGAACTGTTGATTCCCGAATCAATCTTGACAGCATGGACAACCCGCATATCTACTCGGTACATAGTTGCGACCGTGCCACCTTGCCCTTCTGTCACATCGGCGGCGCGGCCGGGCGCATTCTGCGCAAGCAGTAGCAGCGGGTCGATGTTCGGCACTTCGTTCGGAAGGTTCCACCGAAGAGCAGTCACTACTCGCTCACGAGACATCTGGGAGAACACACATGGCCCGCTCCGAATATCGGAGTTCGCTTCACGAGCCGAGACGTCAGATCCCGCTCGACGACGAGTCCGATGTTGTCGTGTGTGGAGGTGGACCAGCCGGCGTCGCCGCCGCACTAGGTGCTGCGCGGCTCGGCGCACGCACCACACTCGTCGAGTCTCAGGGCGCGCTAGGCGGTGTCTGGACCTCGGGCGCGTTGTCCTGGATCATCGATGCCGCTCTAAAGCCGGGAATCATGGCTGAGATCGTGGAAGCGCTGGAGGCAGCTGGTGCGGACACCCCCGTCGGCTTCCCTGACTTCTCCTACGACGTCGAGAGAATGAAACTCGTGCTCGAGAGTATGTGCACAGCCGCCGGGATACGGATGCTATTCAACACCGATGTAGTCGGCGCTCGGGTCCACGAAGGCCGACTCCAGGCAATCATCACTGAGTCGAAGAGTGGCCGCATTGCCTTCTCCGCGTCGACATTCGTCGACTGCACGGGCGACGGCGACGTCGCTGCACTGGCCGGTTGCCAGTTCGAGATCGGCCACCCTCAGACTGGGCAACTGCAACCCATGTCTCTCATGGCACTGGTCAGCGGCATCTCCGTCGACGAGATGCACGACGTGATTATAGCCAACGACGTGGTTCGCGCAGATGAGGAGGACTTTTCACTGGCACGCAGGCGAAAGATCTCCAAGCACAATCTTCTTCGCGAGCTCGGAAGGGCTGGATTCGACCCGAGCTATACGGGTATCAGCCTCTTCAAGGTTCACGACGATGTCTTCGCGCTGATGGCGAACCACCAGTACGACGTTCGGCCAGACGATGTCGGCGCGATTACCTCGGCAACGATCGAAGCGCGCCGTGAGATCAATCAGGTCGTCGAGGCCCTCCGTCTGTTGGGGGGGCGCTGGTCGGGTTTGCGCCTCATCAACACTGCTGCTCAAATAGGGGTACGTGAAGGGCGGCGCATCGCTGGGCGCTACCACATCACGCGAGACGACGTCATGCGGGGCGCTGAGCACGAGGACGCTGTGGCGCGAGTCGCCTTCGGCTTCGACGTGCATGCCCTCACACGCGCGGAAGGCGGCTACCGCAGTCCGACAATGTCTGATGTCGAGACCCGCGCGCGGCCCTACGAGATCCCGCTTCGCGCCCTCATCGCGCGGGATGTCGATGGCCTGCTGATGGCCGGACGGTGCATCTCTGGCGACTTCTGGGCTCACTCGAGCTACCGCGTCACGGGCAATGCCGTTGCCACCGGCGAGGCGGCAGGGGTCGCGGCGGCGGTAACAAACTCATTGGGATGCACGGTCGCCCAGACCCCGTGGGCCGCGATCGCCAAGGCACTGCCATACCAAGCTGAACGGATTCTCGAACAGGCCTAATCCGGCTCATCGCACACGAGGGTGTAGCGGTGGTGCCCGGGTAAGGGCCGAGGTCCCAGGATGGAAATTCTCACACTGCCCATCCGGAAGACCTCGACGTGGACGACGCTACCTTCTGGACTCCTGACCTGACGAGGCTCTGCCGCTTGGACGAGCTTGGCCTCGTGGCTGTCGGGCAGGCACTGGAGCCCGATCGGGGAGTGCTGGCTTGCAGGGTGGTCGAGCCCGATGGGTGGTGCCGCCGCTGCGGGTGCGAAGGCGTGCCGCGGGGAACTGTGTGCGCGGCTTGCGCATGAGCCGTTTGGCTGGCGTCCCACGGTCTGTTGGTCCGGATGCATCGCTAACGGTGCTGCGGGTGTGGGCACGTGTGGCGTCAGGACTCCACCACAGCGGCGCCGCCGCGGGCGAAGCTGTCCCGGGCGGCAGTGCGCTGGGCCTTGGTCGCCCTGGTCGGCCACCTGACAGTCGCCACGATCGCCGAAGCCCTCGCGGTGTCGTGGCACACCGCTAACGACGCCGTCCTGGCCGGGGCCGTCGGGTCCTGATCGACGACCCAACCCGGTTCGATGGCGTCGCCGTGATCGGAGTCGAGGAGCACGTGTCGCGCCACACGTCACTTCACGTCAGACGCCCAGCACGAGCATGCTTCACCATCGGCAACAACGGCGGTGGGTGTGTTTGCGATGGGCGGCCAAGCACCCCAGATCGGGACTCGCGAGCCGACCTGCCCACTGCCGGAGAGCTGACCCGCGACACTGCCCGTGCGGGTGTTCTGTGTTCCGAAGTCTTCGACCCAGGCAATCGCGAACGGCGATGAGTTGATTGCCCGATCAATCTTGACTCAACTGGATCGGAACAGTTGACTCAGCTGGTCGAGCCGTCCGGTTCCCTGCCGTAGGTTGGGCCTCACATCCTGGCGAAACGGCACACCACAGCAGGATTTCAGCACGTCACCATGGCGTTGAAGCCACGAGAAGGAGTAGCAGTCAATGGCGAAGCATCTACTCTTCGGCACCTCATACAGTCGGCGGACTGCACTGAAGGTGGCCGCAGCGGCGTCCGCCGGTGTCGCGTCCGGGCCACAGGCGCAAGCCTGGACTCACGGGTCCGGTCCAAGCAGGACCGACGACTCCCATCCGCGTCTCCTCGCGAGGCCCAGCGACTTCGACGCAGTGGCCTCTCGCGTCGTCACGGACGAGGTATCCCAGGGATGGTTCAGCACGCTGGAGGAGCTCGGGACGGAGTTGTTGGCGGTACCCACGCCGACCTTCCCGAACGGCGCAAGCCTGCTCAACACCGCCAGAACTGCCGTCAATCGCATCTACACACTCGCCCTGCTCGAGCAACTCGCCGCCGACCCCTCCTACGCACAGCGCGCGCGAGCTGAGATCGCGGCAATCGCGGAGTTTCCTCAATGGAGCCGAACGAACCCACCGAAACTCGCCGACGACTTCCTCTCGGTTGCGGAGATGACCCACGCGATGGCAATCGGGTACGACTGGCTGTTCCACACCATGAGCGACGACGAGCGTGCCGATGCCCGCGAAGCCATCATTGAAAAGGGGCTGCGCACAGCCCTGAACGCCTACCGGGAAGATTCGATCTACACCGGTTCACCAAACAACGTCGGGATCGTCACCAACGCTGGATTCGGTGTGGGGGCACTCGCCATCGAGCCAGAGTCGCCCTTGATCGCACGGGACATCCTGCGCAGGAGCCTGCACTGCATCCGACCAGCCGTCCAGCAGCTCAGCCCCGACGGGAGCAGCCCCGAGGGCGGCTATTGGGGATATGTCATCAGGTACCTCGGCATCTACCTCGCAGCACTGGAGTCCTCTGGCGTCCGCGATAACGGGATCTCACAAACCGTCGGGCTGTCCGAAACAGGAAACTATGCGATCTACCTGACCGGTCCCGCGGGGCAGTTCTTCAACTACTCGGACTCCGATCCAACGTCGCAGCAGCCTCCGGAACTGCTGTGGCTCTCTGAGCGGTACTCGAATCCCGTCTACACATGGTGGGGCAGCCGGAGCCGGTCGACGAGCACCCTCTACCTGCCCCGCTACTTGTTGTGGTACGACCCCAGCAAGGACGTCGGTCCGCTCGAGTCCGACCTGCCACTCGACATCCATTTCGCCAGCGTGGAGGTTGCAACCTTCCGCAGCGCGTGGGAGGACCCGGACGCCCTGTTCGCCGGCTTCAAGGCGGGCGACAACGCCAGCAGCCACGGTGACCTCGATCAGGGCACCTTCGTCATCGATGCGAATGGGCGCAGGTGGGCGACAGAACTAGGCAAGGACAGTTACGGCCTTTCCGGCTACTTCGACTACGGCGGTGGCAGGCGCTGGAACTACTATCGCAAACGCGCCGAGGGCCAGAACACCCTGGTCATCAACCCGACCTCGGCACCCGACCAACTCCCCAACGCCTCCTGCCACATCTCCCGCTACGAGTCATCCGCCGCCGGCGGATACGCGATCGCGGACCTCACCGGTGCAGTCCCCGGAGATGCGGTCACGTCCTGGCAGCGCGGCGTCGCCATGGTCGACCAGCGTCGGCGCACCCTGGTGCAGGACGAGGTGACTCCGAACGGTCACATCACGGCGTGGTGGTTCATGCACACGACCGCACAGGTAGCGGTCTCCGAGGATGGCCGGTCCGCATCGTTGACCATGGCGGATGAGGACGGCGGCAACCCCGCCACTCTCCTGGTCCAGATGGTGTCCGCTCCCCCGGACTCGGCATTCACGGTTCGTGCTGCAACACCACTTCCGACGTCTCCCACCCCCCAGGGACAATCGGCGAACGCAGGCGTCTCGAAACTCACGATCGAACTGGCGGCTGATGACGCGTTCACGCTGGCGGTGCTCTTCAGCCCGATCACCGAGCCGGCCAACCCGGATTTGACGACTCCCAGCGTCGTCGCGCTGCATGATTGGTCGACGGACATGTAACGGGCTCTCATTCTGGCTCGCAGGTGCGTCGCCGGGCAGCTCACCGAGGTCACCACGGGGCGACCGAACTGCCGCCCAGCACCTACACAATTCTGCTCCGACAGAAGTCCCTCGGAACTCACCGCAGCGATCAGCACCAACCGCGGTCGGCAAGCGTATGCCGGTCATCGGTCCGTGTTGACGCGCCCTCCTAGACCGCTCCGCACACAAGATTCGGGAGTACCCATGCAGCACCCATCCTTCGACCGACGCACTTTCCTCCTGGGAGCGGGCGGAGCCCTCACTCTCGCAGCCTTGCCAAGTTGCTCCACCGGCGGCACTGGTTCCGAAGCTCCGACGACTGACAACAGTGGCGTCGAGCTACCCTCCTACATCCCCTCGACGGGTGTTAAGCCGGACCTTCAAGGTACGCCGGAGGGCGTGCCGGACGGGTTCTTCAACTACCCCGCCGATCAGCATCGTTCCGTCACCGAAACACCGGGGGCGGGTGAGTCGATCAGCGGGATGGCGATGATCTCCACGGCGGTCCCGCCGACCCGATCCGAGAACGCCTACTGGCGAGAGCTGGAGGACCGGCTCGGTGTATCGCTCGACCTGATGATGACCCCGTCGGCCGATTACGATCAGAAGTTGGCCACCGTCGTTGCAGGCGGCGACATCCCTGACATGGTTCAGATTCGGGATGCCCCGGATCTTCCTCGACTGCTCGAGTCGCAGTTCCAAGACCTGTCCGAGTACCTCTCCGGCGATGCGATCCAGGACTACCCGAACCTGGCCACCTTGCCGCCTCTGACGTGGCGGGGGGCCATCTACAACGGTGGCATCTACGGCATCCCGAATCCACGGCAGGCGATCGGGAGTTACGTGTTCGTACGCCAGGACATCTTCGACTCGCTGGGGCTGTCGACCGAACCCGAGAACCTTGATGAGTTCCTCGAGACCTGTCGCGCGCTCACCAACGCCCAGGAGAACAGGTGGGCGATGGGCGATTCCGGATCGGCGGCTGCGCTCGTGATCATGGGCATGTTGTCCGGAGTGCCGAACGAATGGCGCAACGAGAACGGCTCGCTCACCCATAAGTACGAGACGGACGAGTTCGCGCGTTCGGTCGAATGGGTTACGCAGCTCTGGCAGGACGGCTTGATGCACCCGGATACGTTCGCGAGCTCCGACACGAGTGGTCAGTGGTTCCATGCGGGCCGAACCGGGATCTGGCTGACGGGCAACGGACACTGGAACAGCGCATTGAAGAACCATCCGACGTCAGAGCTCGGACTGATGACCCTGCCGAACTGGGATGGTGGCGGCCTCGCACCGTGGCGGCTCGGGTCAGGCTTCTTCTCGATCAATGCCTTCAAGAAGGCCGAACCCGAGCGAATCAAGTTGCTGCTCCGGGTCTGCAACTGGCTCGCTGCTCCGTTCGGCAGTGAGGAGAACTACCTCCGCGCGTATGGGCTGGACGGCGTTCATCACACCGTCGACGCCGATGGGAATCCGACTCTCACCGAGTTGGGTCAGGCAGAGCTGCGGCTCCCGGTCAGTTATCTGGCGGCGCCGCCGACTCCGCTGTACACACCCGGGCGGCCCGACGACACGAGGGTCCAGCATGCCTATCAGTCCGAGGTGATTCCCGTGGGCGAGCCCAACCCGGTGATCGGTCTCTACTCGGCCACGGACGCCGACGACGGGGTCAGGCTGAAGCAGACCTTCGACGACGCCGTCAACGACATCATCACTGGCCGGGCGACCATCTCCACACTCACCGAGTCCGTGGACGCGTGGAAGCGCGATGGAGGCGACGCGATGAGGGCCGAGTACGAGGAACAACTCGCCGCCTACCCGATCGACTGACCAGGGAGGCAATGCGATGAGACGCCCAGTGATGGGACACACTGACCTCGGCATCGAGATCTCGCAACCGAGGACGACGATACGGCCAACGCGGGGGTCACGATGGTGATCGTCAAAACCGCTCCGAACGCGGGTGGACGAGAGCAGATGACGAGTTCCCGTGGCCCCAGTCCTTCAGAGCAACGCCGTGGACGGCGCCGTGGTCGCTGGCGGCGGGACAGGTTACTGCTGTTGTTGGGTCTGCCGGGGCTCGCGGTCGTAGTGCTGTTCAACTACGTTCCGCTTCTGGGGAATGTCATTGCCTTCAAGGACTATGTGCCGTATGTCGGGATTCTCGAGTCTCCCTGGGTGGGCTGGCAGAACTTCCAAGTCATATTCAATGGGGATCCGGAGTTTCTGACGGCGCTGTCGAACACGTTGATCATCTCGCTCGTGCAGATTGCATTCGTGTTTCCGGTACCCATCGCGCTCGCACTGCTGCTGAACAGTCTGGTCAGTGAACGAATCAAGCGCGTGGTGCAGTCGGTTCTGTACCTGCCCCACTTCATGTCGTGGGTGGTCGTCGTCGCGATCTTCCAGCACATGCTCGGAAACGCTGGACTGTTGAACAGCTGGCTACGCTCGCAAGAATTGGTCACACTCCCGATTATCGGCAACCCGGACCTGTTCATCGGGCTCATCACGTCGCAGGTGATCTGGAAGGATGCCGGTTGGGGCACGATCATCTTCCTGGCGGCGTTGTCCAACATCGACGTGCAACTGTATGAGGCGGCCGCGGTCGACGGCGCCAGTAGGTTAAGGCAGCTGTGGCACGTCACCCTGCCGGGAATCCGGAGTGTGATCTTCTTGATGCTGATCCTCAAGCTGGGTGACGTACTGACCGTCGGTTTCGAGCAGATCCTGCTGCAGCAGGGTCCGGTCGGACTGCATGCGTCAGAAGTGCTGGATACCTACGTGTATCGGAACGGCGTCCTGAGCGGCGACTGGGGCGTGGCCGCGGCCGTCGGCCTGGTGAAGGGCCTCGTCGGAGTGATGCTGGTTCTTGGCGCCAACAGGCTGGCCCACGTGTTCGGCGAACGAGGGGTCTACTCACGATGAGAGCCAAGATCATTCCCGGGCGACCGTCGACGGCGCGAAGCACAACTGGTGCGATGGCCCCGCCAAGTCCGCTGATGCGTGGCTCCAAGGGACTCCTCCTGATGCTGTGCTGCGCCGTGGTCATCGTCCCATTCCTTTCGGTGGTCTCCACCAGCCTGGCAAGTCCGGCGGAGGTCACGGCCGCCGGCGGGTACGTGCTCTGGCCATCGCAGCCAAGCCTGGATGCCTACCGAGCGATCTTTGCCGGAGGGGTGGTCACTCGTGCCTTGCTGGTATCGGTCGGGATCACAGTGGTGGGCACCACACTCTCGCTGGCCTGCACGACCCTCTTGGCCTACTCCCTCAGCCGCCCGGGCTCGTTCGGTAGCAAACCCGTGCTGATGATCGTGCTGTTCACGCTGCTGTTCAGCCCGGGCATGATCCCCATGTACCTGCTGATCAAGCAGCTTGGGTTGCTCGACTCCTACTGGTCGCTCATTTTGCCTGGCCTCATCAGCGGATTCCTCGTGATCATCATGCGCGGGTTCTTCCTTGACCTCCCCGGGGAACTGTTCGACGCAGCGCGTATCGACGGCGCCAATGAGGTGCAGACCTTGCTGCGTATCGTGGTGCCGCTGTCGAAGGCGGTGATGGCCGTGGTCGGCCTATTTATGGCTGTGGCCTATTGGAACGCCTTCTTCAGCGCATTGCTGTACATCAACGACACAGACAAGTGGCCGCTACAGCTCGTGCTGCGAAGTTACGTCGTGAACGATACCCCGGTCGGCGCAGAGGGCTTCGTTGGGGAGGTCGCACCTCCCCAACAATCCCTGCAGATGGCGATCCTCGTCGTCAGCCTGATCCCGATCGTCCTCGTCTACCCGTTCCTGCAACGCCATTTTGCCAAGGGCATGCTCATCGGCGCCGTCAAGGGGTGAGCGTCAAAACCGCGACGTGCAATCGGACCGGCGCCGCGGCAAGCCTTCCTGGGCGAACGCCGGTGATGAGCCCGTCTGGTGCCGCCCTGGTCCGGGCGACGGCCCCGATGTGTCCCAGGGCGTGCACTCACACACCGCAACCATCCCGATGGAGGTCCCACGTTGGAGTCAGACTCGAAGAACGGTCGGGAGGTCGCGCAGCATCCGCGGCTCTTCGGCAGCGACCTTTCTCATGTTCAGGAGCTGATCCTCGACGACGATCGTTCGCGCGGCTGGTACCGCAACGTCGAGCAGCAAGCCGAACAGCTCCTGTCCACGCCTGCTTGTGAGTACCTGATTCCCGATGGCAAGCGTCTACTGGACACGAGCAGGGAGGTCCTCCGGCGAACCTATTTGCTAGCGCTGGCACACCATGTCTCGCGTCGAAAGGAATTCGCCGACCGACTCTGGCTGGAATTGCTGACCGCGTCGCGATTCTCCAACTGGAACCCAAGCCACTTCCTCGACGTGGCGGAGATGGCTCACGCTTTTGCAGTCGGATACGACTGGCTGTACGAAGAGTGGGACGCCACCCAACGAGAGCACCTCGAGCACGCAATTGTGATGCACGCTCTGCGCCCTGGACTCCAGGCGTACAGGGAAGCTCATCGATGGACGGTCCGCACTAGCAATTGGAATCTTGTGTGCAACGCCGGCCTCCTGATGGCGGCTCTGGCCATCGCCGACGTGCACGGTAATCTCGCACAGGAGGTGATCGACGCGGCGATGGCGTCCATGGCCCGGGCGGTCGCTGTGTACGGCCCGGACGGCGCCTACCCCGAAGGCCTGGGCTACTGGAGCTACGGCACCCAGTACCTCGTCTTGGGCCTCGCCGCGTTCACGACTGCGACGGGCATGCCTGAGCAGCTCAGTTCCGTGCCAGGTCTCGACCGCACGGCGAGATTCGCCGTCCACGTCACTGGTCCCCTGGGGTTGGCGTTCAACTACTACGACGGCGCGGCGCGCGTCACGGTGCCGCCGGCTGGTTTCTGGCTCGCGCGCCGCTTCGACGATGGCTTGGCGGCCGGGTTGGCAGCCCAAGGCGCCGATGAGCTGCTCACGGACTGGGATCAGCTTCCGACCAGCCTGCTGTGGTACCGGCCGAGGTCAGAGGTCGATCCCGCAACAGCAGGCGAGCCACTCGACTCCTACTTCCGGGCATCGGAGGTCGTCACCATGCGCAGCGCGTGGCAGCAGCGAACTGCGGTGTGGCTGGCAGGCAAGGCTGGCGACAACGCAACCCCGCACGGCGACCTAGACCTGGGTACCTTCGTACTCGATGCGCTGGGCACCCGTTGGCTGCACGACCTCGGGTGGGACAACTACAGCCTGCCGGGGTACTTCGACTTCACGGGAGGTCAGCGCTGGACCTACTACCGCAAGCGCACCGAGGGACACAACACGCTGGTGGCCAACCCAGACGCCACCGGGGGCCAGTCGTGCTCGACGACTCTTGGCGAGGCGGCCGGGACGGGAACCGGGGCTGTGATCGCACATCAGAGCAACGCTTCGGAGGCCTACGTCGTGCTCGACTTGACCAGTGCCGATCCCGCGTACCGCTCCTGGAAGCGTGGATGGCGCCTGTTCGACTTCCGCAGGCAGGTGCTCCTGCAGGACGAAGTCACCCTGCACGAAGCCGGCGAGGTCTGGTCGTTCCTTCACACGTCGGCGCAGATCGACATTGCCGACGACGGGCGAGGCGCCGTGCTCCGCGACGGGCCCAAGCGCCTAATCGTGCGACTGTCGGATCAGACTCCGGGTCTACTCGTGGAAATGGAAGCCACCCCGATGTGGACCTCGCCCGCCCCTCGGGGACAGAGCACCAACACGGCGATACGGAAACTCGCGCTACGGGTCTCAGTCGAGGGTCCGGTCACCCTCGTCGTCCAATTGTCACCAGTAACCGAGCACGAGCCAGTACCCCCACCGACCTCGGTGATGCCGCTTGCGAACTGGACTGTGAGCACCGAACCCGTCGCGCAACTGGAGCGCCTCGCCATCGACGGAGAAGACGTTCCCGGGTTCTCACCAGAAGTTTGGAGCTACGAGATCCCCGCATCGCAGATCGGACAAATCCAGGCGACTGCTCCCGCCGGCAGCACCGTCGACCAAATCCGCGAGCCCGGAGGCGATGTCGTGCTCGACGTCCACGCTCGAGGTGCCCGGACCGGCAGTTACCGACTCCGACGACTCCTCGATGACTCTCCACAGGCGATGACCTCGCCGATCTTCGCGAGAAGTGACGACGGGAACGTCGCCGCCAACGCTTTCGACGGGACGGCGGACTCGTTCTGGCGACCCGGTACCGCGGGCCCCGAGTGGATCGGATGCGATCTCGGTGTCGAGACCGGGTTGGGTGCCGTCCTGATCGCTTGGCACGAGGGCGCGCGCGCTTCAGTCCAGTTCGATGTCGAACTGGCCGGAGCGGAGGGGACGTGGCAGCAAGTCTGGACCGGATCGTCCTCTGGTACAACAACAGCGGCTCAACGGGTGACCTGGCCACCGCGGAAGGCTCGTCACGTACGCATCGTGCGGCGAGATGACGGGCCCGCCTCGCTGTTCGCCGTCACCTCGATGGAGCTGCCTGGGCGCCTCCCGCGTCAACCGTCGCAGCTGCGAAGCACTGACATCCACCTTTTGGTGCCGGCCTTGCGGGCGGGCTCCGCCCAACAAGCTTCCGTTTCGTTGAGATCGCCGCAGGGAGGAATCGTCCCAAGTTCTGACTACACCGTCGAACTCATCTCTTCCGATTCCTCGGTTCTCCAGATCGCTGGTGACCGCCTGGCCCCAATCTCGCCGGGCACCGTCGTCGTGACCGCCGTCGTCCGAACCAAGGAGCGACTCCTGCTTCATCACAGCGTGAATGTGCAGGTGCAACCGCCACAGCCTGCCTGATGCCCTGAGCCAGGGGGTGTCTGGACCTCAAGTTGTTGAGCGCTTCAGTCCTGGGTCTGCGGCCACCCACGTTCGACCGCCCGATGCGGTTCGCGCAATCGTGAGATGGTGCCCATCTCATATTCGTCGATCGCGTGCGCAATCCACCCTGCGGACCGTGCGATACCAAACATGACCTCGCTGGCACCGTGCTCCATTGATGACGAGTCGGCAATCATGCCGAGCGCCAGGTACACGTTCGGGGGCGGGAGCCGGCGACTCTTGAGGAGCGCCAGCATCTCGAACGATCGCTGAAGTCTGGCGTCTTCTGTTGCGAGCGGCTTGAGCAGCTTCAGTAGGTGGCTGGCCCTAGCGTCCCCTTGCGGGTGCTGTGGGTGCCCGAATCCAGGTAGCCGTCCTTCGTCCCGGAGTCGTGCACTCAACACGAACATGGTCCCGTGTGTGTCTCCGAAGGTGCTCAGCATTGCTTCAACGGCAGTCGCGGACGCACCGAGTACGGCACTGCTGCCCACTCCTAGCCCTGCGGCTAGAACACCGTAGAGGTCGGCGTGTGCCGACGCTGCGATCTGTGCGGCGTACGTGGACGGCGACAACCCGTGATCCGCGAGCAACACAAGGGCGGCGTTCAGGACACGGACCTGCTCCTCGTTGGGCGTGATGGTCGAAAGGCGTGACCAGAGCATGGATGCCAAATCAACATCGATCGGTTCCGATCTCTGAGGCATTGCCTCCACCAGAGTCCGCAAGAGCGGTCCCGCAGCGTGCGCAGCCGATTGGATACTGGAGTCGGAGCGAAACGGATCCGCGGCAGTGACGGCGGCAAGCATGACACGGAGCCGGTCAGAGGAGATGGTTTCCTGCGGCAACGACGTACCCACTCGCCGGGCCACGGCCACGGATTCCGCGTTGGCCACCCATCCGACGCTCTCCTCCCACCGCCCGGTCCAGAGGAAGTGCGCCACCGACTCGAAGGGTTGCTCAACGAGTTCAGACACAGGTCTGGCCCGGTAGTGGAGCATGTCGTCCTTCAACGTGCTCAAACGGGAGGTCTTGCCAAACTCGTTGAGCGAGGGCCGACGGCCTTCCTGCAGCAATCGGTCCACGTCCTCAGGGCGAAAGTAACTGATCCTGCCATCCCGCTGCCGTGGCAATGCTCCACGGCTGACATAGGCGTAGATCGTCTCGCGCTTGACTCCCAGCCGTGCCGCGGCCTGTGTCGCTGTCAGCAAGTCATTCATCTGGGTCTCCTCTGACGTCCCGCACCCAAGATAGCGGACCATAGTTGATTCATGACTCAATCTTGACGCGACTTGATCAACTCTGGTTCGCTCGCCGAGACCGAACAACACCGAAGAAGGAGCAACGTGGCCGAGCAGTTGGCAACGAGTCATCACGACATCGTGATCGTCGGAGGCGGAGCAGCAGGAGTCGCCGCTGCGATCGCAGCGCGCCGCAGCGGCCTCGACACCGTGCTAATCGAGGCAGGACCGTTCTTCGGCGGCGAGCTCGTCAGCGGATTGCCCATCGACGGCTGTCTCAACGCCCGGGGTGAGTGGATCGTTGGAGGCGTCGCACGACAGCTGTTCGACGCCGTCGAGTCGGCCGGGAGCTTTGCCCGGGCGATGTCCGACTACCGCCAGATGTGGGCGGTGTGCGTCGATCCGGAGATGCTCAAGATGAGCATCATCGAGGCATTGGCCGAAGCCAGGGTCAACCCACGGCTGTACCTCACCAGCCAGGATGTGGTGGTACGCCGCAACCGCGTCGAGGGAATCATCGCGGTAGGAAAGGGGAAGCGCTACCTCATCACCGGAGACGTCTTCATCGACTGCACCGGCGACGGACAGTTGGCTGTCTCTGCGGGTGCGCCCTTCGAATTCGGCGGCCGAGCGGGCGAGCTGCAGCCGGTGTCACTGACCTACCGACTCACGAACGTCGACTACAGCAAGTACCTGGACTGGGTGGCCGCCGAACCGGACCTCTTCCTCCTCGCAGAGAACCCCGCCCTGGGCTACGCCGGCAAGCGCGAGGCAGCACGTGCGGCGCGAGATGGCGGGTTTCCATTCGTCGCCCTCGATGCGAACGGAACTGTCCTTGGGGACGCGATCGAGCGTGGCGCGATGGACCCCTGCACCGCGTTGTACTTGTGGCCGACATCGCCAGCGCGCAACGAAGTTGGCATGAACACCACGCGATTGTCAGGGGTCGATGGCACCAACCCCCAAGAACTGAGCGAATCCCTCTCCACCCTCACCGCCCAGATCAACCGCTGCATCGATTTCTGCCAGAAGAACATTCCGGGCTTTGCGGATGCGCGCCTTGCCGGAATCGCACCCCGAGTTGGGGTCAGGGAGACCAGGCGCGTGGTCGGCGAGTACGTCCTCACTGAGGAAGACGTGGTCGAGGGCAAGAAGTCTGATCGCGGCGTCGCCAAGGGCGGTCACCACGTCGACATCCATGGCGAAGGCACCGCACAAGTTCGACGGGCAGTGAATGATGGCCGCTCGTACGACATTCCCTACGAGGCACTCGTGCCCAAGAATATCAAGAACGTGCTGATGGCCGGCCGGTGCCTCTCCTCTACTAGGGAGGCCAACGGCTCGGCTCGCGTCATGGGCACCTGCATGGCGACTGGAGAGGCCGTCGGCGTGGCCGCAGCAATGATGGTCGAGGCTGGTCTGCGTGATGTCCGCGAAGTCGATGTCGCGACGCTGCGCTCTCGACTCACGGCAGACGGCGCCGTCGTCGACGGCACCAACTGAGCAATCGTGAATCAACATGCCGATTTGACCACGGAATGGCAATGATCGCGCGTCGACCCGGAGTCTCTCGGCGCTCAGCACCCCAATGCTTCACACCCAGCGGACACCAGACGGTCGTACTGCCACCGGTAGTCGAAATTGCTGCGCCGGTTCTCGAAGGGCAGGTGATCTGAATGCCGGCTGTGTTGTTTCCTGGCGACGCAGTGACGTTGGCCGTCGAGATGGAACCGCCAGAGCCGACACCCGGTGAAGTGCTCATCCGGCTCACCAAGTCCGGTGTGTGTGGCACGGATGTCCACTACTGGCGCGAGACTCCACAACAGCGCGGGCACAGACGCGACGTCGTGCCGGGACACGAGGCCGTCGGCGTGGTGGATTGCGTGGGACCGGGTGTCGTGGCATTCGGACCGGGTGATCGCGTCGTCGTCGGCATGCTCCATATCGGCTGCGGGCGATGCCGAGACTGTGCGTCCGGAAACTACTCCCATTGTCTCGACAAGCAGGTCTTGGGACGGACCCTGCATGGCTCGTACGGGCAGTACGTGTGCGTGCCCGACCGAGCGGTGTACCGACTGCCGGACGCCCTGACGGACAGCGTCGCGGTCATGACCGCGTGCAACCTGTCCACCGCTCACTCCGCGGTGCGCAAGGCGGCCTTGTCTGCTGGCGGCAAGGTCGCGATCTTCGGACTGGGAGGGGTGGGGTTGTGCGCGCTGATGGCCGCCGCCACACACGGCGTCGAAGTCACCGCCATCGATCCCATCGCCGGTCGACGGGACATGGCAGCTTCGTTGGGCGCGACTCTCGTGAGCGACCCAGAAGACTTCCACGCCTCGCTGGCCGCCGGTCACACACGTGGCTACGACGCCACGATCGAGTGCAGTGGGCACCCAGGTGCACAAGCAGATTCGATTCGGGCACTGGTCCCCGGAGGGCGGTCCGTGGTCGTCGGCGGTGGAGGTCGGTTCACGTTCCGAGCCGAAGAACTGCTGGCACGTGAGTTGACCCTGGTCGGCTCCTCGGTGTGCCCCGCCGATCTGTTCTACGACGTGCTGGACTTCGCTGCCACACACCATCGAGAACTTGAGGGGCTACTCGGGCCGACGTTCGGCATCACCGACGCAGAGCAAGCCTTGCGACACTCTGCCGACGGGGGCATAGGCAAGCCGATCTTCGACTGGCCGCACTGAACCCGATCCAGGACGGCCCGGACCCCGCTTCCAGTGCCCGAGCAGGCACCGCCTGACGCGGAGTTGAGGCCACCTGGACCTCGACTCACGGACTGACCGACCCGCACTACACGGTGCCGCCCACGTGTCAGGCGAGGTCTTGACCCGAAGTTTCGAAGAGAGCGACTAGGTGTTGAAGCGGAACTCCACCGAGTTCCGGTACCGACCAACCTCGGATCGAGCGGCACCATGGAGCTACTCCGGCGGTTGCAGCCGCGGGTTCCCCGACAGCGCCCGATCCCACCCGTGACGCTCATGGACGGTCTTAACGTGGGCCTCGGCGTTCGCCTTGGGCGCCGACAATTTGCTGCAGGTCATGCCCGACCGAGCGGAAACGCTTGTGCCCGATGGATTTCCAGTCCTCTCCGAGCACTCCGTGAAAGCCGAAGAGAGGCAGACGATGCTTGCCCAGCGCTTGATCGAGTCGGCAACGGCCGCACGCAACTCTCGCTCGAGGGGTCGAAGTCCGCACCTTCCCGTGTGCGTCGATCTTGCCCCCCACGTCCAGCGTGGTCGCGCCGACGAGGCTTGTGCCGGCGCGCTCCCGTAGCACCTTGGAAACGACGACGGCTTGCGAAGGGTCAGTGCGCCACTGTGATGAACGTGCACGAGGCCGCTGGCAGGTGCAGGTCGCCGACGGATGTCGCGACGCGAGTCTCGTGCTCGAGAGCGTCCGTGCCGAGCGGTGACCGGTACGACTCGGCCATGGTGATAGTGCCTGCAGGGACATCGAGCGTTGCGCTCAGCGTCTGCTCACTGCGGTTGAGGATCGCGATCTGTAGGACGCCGTCGGTGTTTCTGGTGGCCACGGCGTCCAGCGCTGGGACCTGTCGCGGAACGCTGCTGGGATCGACACGGACGGAGGGGTTGCGGCTGTGCAGGTCGGGGACCTCGACCTCGGGTGCGTCGATTTGTACGTCCATGCGAGTCCCGGTCAGGCGTTCCCGGTAGGTGCGGAAGATGGGAAACAGTGCTGATCGCATCACGGTCCCATGACGGGCGTCGAGGACTGCGTTTCCGTTGACGAGGAATACGTAGTTCGCCATGGTGACGACATCCGCAGCGCGGAGCATGGCGTGGAACACACCAGCGACGAAGATGGCGTCGCTGCCCGTCCGCGGTGCCGTCCGATCCAGGCGAAAGGTGTCGTCTGCCTCCTGTCGGTAGTGTCGAATGTTCCACTCGTCGATGGCGATTCCGACTACCCGCGAGGCAGTTAGGTTGTGCTTGCGGACCAGTTGGCCCATCGCCTCGATCTGTGCCTCGAAGTGCAGGGGTGCCAGCATGACGGCTCGGCGTGCCTCGCTGCTGGCGGCAGGGTGCCCATCGCGATCGACTCTCGACCCGTAGAGGTGGAGGGAGAGGAGATCGATGCTGCTTCCTGCCACATCGAGGACCGTCGAATCCCAATCGGGGTCGGTGGCGCCGCTCGAGCCGACCCCGACGAGGCGGACGTCAGGCTGGTAGCGGCGGAAGAAGCGCGCCCAGCTGTCTAGCGTGTCTGCGTATTTCGCCGCCGTCATCCGCCCGGCCTCCCAGGCACCCCAGGTCTCATTGCCCAGGCCCCAGTACGCGACGGGCCACGGATCGTGGCGCCCGTTGCGCATCCGCTCGAGGACGTCGCTCGTGGGCTGGGAGCCGGTGGTGTAGTCGAGCCATCGGAGCGCCTCGATCATGGTGCCGGTGCCCATGTTGACGTTGATGTAGGAAGCTGCGCCCACGCGTTCGCACCAGTTGAGGAACTCGTGTGTTCCGAACTGGTGACTCTCGAGCTGGCCGCCGCCCCAGTGCCAGTTGGGTCGCACGGGGCGCCGCTCGAGGGGGCCGACGCCTTCCTCCCAGTGATAGCAGTCGGCGAAGCAGCCCCCGGGCCAGCGCACGACCGGTACCTGCAGCTCGGCCGCGGCAGCAATCACGTCCTCGCGGAGCCCGTCGTCGTCCATTAACCCCGGGTAGACGCAGTCTTCTACGTGCTCGAAGTACTGTCCGTAGATGTCGCGGTTGATCTCAATCGGTGCCGCGGGTTCCGCCACCGTGATCGTGCTGGTCAGAGTCCTGGCGTTGGTCATGAGGTCCTTCTGGTTCACTTTGCGCAGCGGGTAGATGAAGGCTCCCGCGAAGCGAGAGGGACCTGCTCAAGACTCCGTCACTATGAGTCCGCCTCCCGCTGTCGCCGTACATCTAGGCGGTCTCAATCTGCTCGGCGGATTTGGGACGGCGGAACGCGCTGCTACTGCTTGAGCACGAGGTAGAGGTCATACTTGAACGCGGTCGCATCGGGCCCGTCGATCCTCAGCCGCAGCCAGCCACCGAAGTGCGAGATCGGGACCCGGATGCCCTCGGCACCGGCTGGCAGCACGGCAGATGTCCCATGGGGCAGCCAGCGTCGTCCGTCTGCGGAGACCTCGACCTCCAGTGCGATCGGGTCGGGGCAGGGGACAACCGCATACAGGAACGCCGTGGCTTCCCCTGCCCAGGCGCACTCGTACGGCTCGGTGTGATGGGTGCCGGAGAAGTCGGCATGCCGCTCCAGGATCGCGGTGTGGCTCTCACGGATCATCCGATAACTCCCGTCGACAGCATCACCGAGTCCACGTAGAGGAAGGATCGGGAGTCGGTGTTCGCGTCCACCCAGAACCCGACGTTGAGCATCCCGCGCAGGTTGGGCCAGGCGGGCATAGTCAGCGGTTCGAGCGAGGCGCCGGACCAGACACGGTCGTTGCACTGGAACTCCAGGTAGCGCATCGTCGCCAGATCGAAGTCCACCCTCAGGTAGTGCCAGTTCTGTTTCGTGGCCAACTCGTTGTAACAGAGGTCCTGACGGCCGTCGGGGACGTCAGTCCACTGATCGTTTCCAAGGTGGAAGTGGGTCCTGGTCTCGGAGGAGATCGTCTGCGCGCGGCGGGGACTCGCCTTGTATTGCCATTGGTGCCGTGGCGGGCCGTCGCCGTCGGCGTTGAGGAAGCGCAGGTGCGGCATCACCCGGTGTTCGTCGTCCTGTAGGTCGAGGAAGATGCCAAAGCTGCGCACGTCACGGTCAGACAGCGTCATCGACGTCGCCTCCGGTTTGGAGGTGACCCATCCCTCGACGCGGATCGGCTGCGCCCGCCGGAACGTCAGGCGCTTCAGGGCAACGGCGATGCTGTCGCGGCGGGCACGGGTGGCCAGTTTCATCGCGTAACTGCCATGCAGCGAGCCCGCGGTGCCGGTGTCCCACATGGTGAGGTTGCTGAGCATCGGGGGTCGGAAGTCGCGTTGCTCGGGAAGGATCGTGTCCAGCGAGCCCTCGTAGTTCCCGGTCAGCAGCGTCCAGCCCTGCAGCCCGCGGTCGAAGTCGTCGTCGAGCAGTATCTGGGATAGCGGCTCGAAGCCGTCGGCGGCGTTCACAGCGGAAGCAGTACGGCTCGGCTGGGCGAGGCCTCTGCCTCGGCCAGGGGCAGAGGCAGGCAGATGAGCAGGTATTCCCCGGGGTCGACGTGGTGCAGCACGAGGCCCTCCACAACGGTGACGTCGGCGCCCAGCAACGTGTGGTGTACCGCGCGATCCGTTGAGCCGAAAGGTTCGATGGAAGGTGCGTCGATCCCGATCAGGGCGACGCCGGCGGTGACCAGCCGCTCGGCCGCCGCTCCGGAGAGCGCGCGGAAGTGAGGGTCGAACGACTCGCCTGCGCGTGCTGGCGCCGGGGTTCGCAGGAGCAGTCGCTCCTGCGGCTGCGGCTGCAGGGCGTCGATCTCGGCGGCCTCGATTGTGCCGGTCGGCGCGGCGACCTCGGCCACCCGGCAGCGGCCGATCAGCGGTGCCAGTGACTGCCCGCCAATCCGGGCGCCTCCGGCGAGGTGGTGGTAGGGGGCGTCGACGTGGGTGCCGGTGTGGCTGTTGAGCAACCAGCTGCTGTGAGCGGTCCGTTCGCCGGGTCGATGCCTGGAGTGCCAGCGCACCTCCGGCGGGAAACGATCCTCCCACGATGCCATTCCCGGCAGGATCGGTGCGGAGATGTCGATGATCGGCCCGAGCGACGTCGAGAGTGCACTCATCGCGCCAGCACCCCCCCGTCGACGGCGATCGCGTCGCCCGTCATGAAGGAGGCGTCCGGGCCGCACAGCCAGGTAGCGAGTCGGGCGACCTCGTCGGGGTCGCCGAGCCGCCGCAGCGCCGCGTTGTCCAGATACGCCTGTTCCTTGACCGGCTCTTTGGTGATGACGCGCTCCACCATCGGTGTCCGAATGTGGCCAGGCAGGATCGCGTTGACCCGAATGCCGTGCTCGGCCTCTTCCAGCGCGGCGCAACGGGTGAGGCCGATGATCCCGTGCTTGGCAGCTACATAGGCGGCGGCACCTCGGACGCCGCGCACTCCGACGACCGATGAGGTATTGACAATCGCGCCGCCGCCCGCGCGCCGCAGCAGCGGGATCTCGTGCTTCATCGACAGCCAGATGCCCTTGAGGTCGATGTCGATCGTCCGGTCCCAGTTCTCCTCGGTGCAGTCTGCGATAATCGCGCGCTGCTGCTCCACGCCGGCGCAGTTGACGGCGTGATCGAGCCGGCCCCAACGCTCTTCGATGACGGCGGCCAGGGCGCGCATGTCGTCTTCGCGTTGCACGGCACAGGGCACGAACAGCGCAGTCCCACCCGCCGATTCGATCTCGGCGGCGGTGCGAGCACCACCGTCGGCATCGACGTCAGCGATCACCACCGCGGCGTCCCCGGCGGCGAAACGCAGTGCGACAGCCCGGCCGATACCGGACCCACCGCCCGTAACTAAAGCGACTCGTTGACTCATGTGGAGTACTGTAGCGCTACAAGCGACCTGTGAAGCGCAGATCCGAGAATCGTGGGGTAAAACTGTCCGATGACCACGCTGCAAGACGTAGCGGCGCACGCCGGAGTCTCACCGATGACAGTTTCCAACGTGGTCAACGGTCGCCCCGGGGTCGCTGAGTCCACGAGGCTGCTGGTTGACGCTTCCATTCGGCACCTCGGGTACAAGCCGAACCTCTCCGCGCGACGCCTGGCCAAGGGCCGCACCGGCATGCTGACTCTCAGCATCCCCGAGGTGGAGATCCCGTATTTCGCGGAGATCTCCAGTGCGATGCTGCGGGCCGCTCTTGAGCGCTCGATGGACATCCTCATCAACCAGAGCGACTGGGACCGCGATCGCGAGCTGGATCTGATCCACGGCTCGATGAGCCTGCTGACCGATGGAATCCTGCTCTACCCCTCGACCCTGACGCAATCCGATCTGAACGGTGCCCGTCCTGGCGTCCCGCTGGTGCTGTTCGGGGGTTCGGAGGTGTTCACCAACGTCGATCATGTGGTGATCGACAACGTCGCGGCGGCTCAGGAGGCCACCGAGCACCTGGTCTCGCTCGGGCATCGGCGGATAGCCTTGATCGGTCCCCACCTGGAGCCGAATAGCCGCAAGCCGAACGGGCGTCTCGCGGGTTACGCCCGGGCACTAGAGGTAGCACGGATCAAGCGCAGCCAGGAGCTACTGGTCAACGTGCCCACCTATCACCGGGTCGACGGCTACCGCGCGATGCAGCAACTGTTCGAACTCCCGCAGCCGCCCACCGCGGTGTTCTGTCTCAGCGACCTGCTGGCGGTTGGCGCGCTGCACGCGGCCTACGACCGCGGCGTCGCGGTTCCCGGGGAGCTATCGATCATGGGGTTCGACGACGTCGAGGAGTCGCGGTACTCGAACCCGGCGCTCACCACGATCAAACCGGACAAGCTTGCGATCGCCAGGCACGCGCTCGACCTCATCTCCGGGCCAGGCGAGGGTTCCGAACAGAACGGGCCCCGCACCGTGATCACCAACCACGAGTTGGTTATCCGGGCAAGCACCGCGGCGCCGGGCCGCACTGCCGCCCACTGACCAGATTAGTCATCGCCGCGACAGTTGCGGACCGTGCATACGTACCTCCGACCGTCCTACTTGCGGGAGGGTGTATGTAGCGCTACAGTCGCGGTCGGAGGTTCCACCGTGCAACGTCGCCACTTCATGTTCCTTGCCACTGCCGCAGCCGCCGGCGCTCTCAGCCACGTGTCCCTGGAGGCACGACTCGCCGCAGCAGCGCCGCGGACGATCCGCCCCGAGCACCCCAGGCTGCTGCTCACCGACCTCGATCGGATCCGCAACGTCGCGGTCGGCGACCCGGTCGCCGAGGCGTGGTGTGCGGAGATCGTCGCCGTCGCCGAGGGGCTGACCGGCCAGCCGGTCTCGGCGTACACGCTCTCGGGCGGCCGACTGCTCGCCGTCAGTCGCGAAGTACTGCACCGGGTCTACTCCTTGGCGACCGCCTGGATCCTCACGGACGACCCGCGCTACGCGACGCGGCTGTGGCAGGAGCTCGACGCGGTGTGCGCCTTTCCTGACTGGCATCCGTCACACTTCCTCGACACCGCCGAGATGACGCACGCGGTCGCCATCGGCTACGACTGGCTGTACGGCCACTGGACCAGCGCCCAGCGCGGTGTCTTGGAGACAGCGATCATCGCCCACGGGCTGAGCGCCGCGCTCCCCGCCTATGCGGGATCGCAGCCGTGGCCTGCGTGGCCGAACAACTGGAACATCGTCTGCAATGGCGGCATGGTCGCGGGTGCTCTCGCTGTCGCCGACGTCGACACCGATCTCGCCGAGGACATCTTGGCCAAGGCGCTCGCCTCGTTGCCGCTCGCCCTGGAGGCCTACGGTCCCGACGGCGGCTACCCCGAGGGCCCGGCCTACTGGGAGTACGCCTTCAAGTATCTCGTGCTGCTCGTCGCGAGTCTGGAGAGCGCCACCGGGGACGACGAGGGGATCGCCGACCTGCCTGGCGTCGCGGACACCGGTGACTTTCCCCTGCACCTGACGGGCCCAACTGGCCTGATCTTCAACTACTACGATGGCGCGGACACGCCGGTGCATGCGCCTGAACTGCTCTGGCTGGCCCAGCGATTCGGGCGGGACGACGTCGGGTGGATCGGGCTGCGTGGCGTAGAGGAGCGCAAGTCCGGTTGGCCGAAGTTGGCGAGCGGCCTGATCTGGTATGACCCCGAGCTGGTGCAGGGTCCGGTCGAGGCCGACACGGCTCTGGATGCCCGATTCGACCGCTGTTGCGTGGTGACCTTCCGGAGCGGATGGGAGAGCGAGGAGGCGCTCTACCTCGGCGCCAAGGGGGGCGACAATAGCGAGCGGACGCTGGAGATATCTGGCCACTCGGACATGGACATCGGGACGTTCGTGCTCGATGCGCTCGGGCAGCGCTGGTTCACCGAGCTCGGCAGTGACGACTACGGCCTGCCCAGCTATTTCCGGAGCCTGCGCTGGAGCTACTACCGCAAGCGCCCCGAGGGTCAGAACACCCTGGTCATCGGGCCGGGTGACATCGACTCACCCGGGCAGGCGCTGCAAGCGGTCGGTACCGTCGTCGCTCGCGCGGTCGGACCCGAGGAGGCGTGGGCCGTCATGGACGGGACTGACGCCCGGGACGGCATCGTGTCCTGGCGGCGTGGCTGGCGCCTGTTCGACCACCGTCGCCGGGTCCTGGTCCAGGACGAGTTCGAGCTGGACGAGCCCCAGGACGTCTGGTGGTTCGCCCACACCGCCGCCGAGGTCGAGATCGCAGCGGATGGTCGCAGCGCGACCCTGACGTCCAGGGGTGAGAGCTTGCTGGCGCGAATTACGACGCCCGGTGCGGTGTTCCTCGCACTTGCTGCCCGGCCGCTGTGGACCTCGCCGGACCCCGCGGGACAGTCGCAGAACCGAAGCATCTCCAAGCTCGCGATCCGGCTTGTCGGGGTACAGCAGGGCAGCATCGCCGTGGAGTTCGAGCCGCGCGTGCCCGGCGCTCCGGCGGCAGCGCCGGAGCCGGTGGTGCCACTCGCGGACTGGGTCGCGCCGGCGAGCGAGGTCGCCATGCTGACGTCGCTTGAGAACGATGACACGCCGATCCCCGCGTTCGCACCCGGCAACTTCAGCTACCGCGTGGGCGAGCTCGCGAACCTGACCGCTACCGCGGAGTCTGGGGCGAGCGCCACTGTCACCGACGGTGACGCGTCCACCCCGGCCACCGTGGTTGTGACTAAACCTGGCCATCGCCCCGGTCGCTACCTCATCTGGCAGCACAACCCGTGGGGTCTGGGCAACTTCGCCCGTCCGATCATCGCCAGCGACGACGACGGCAACGTCCCGGAGAACACGATGGACGGCCAGACCGGTACCCGCTGGTCCGCGTTCGGCGACGGGCAGTGGATCGCCTTCGACTTGGGCTCGGATGGGCCGATCGGGAGCATCCGGATTGCCTGGCAGAGCGGCGAGGCCCGGGTCGCGTCCTTCGCGATCGAGGTCGCCGGCGAGGACGACCTGAGCTGGACGCCCGTCTGGCAGGGGCAAAGCAGCGGCACTACCGCGGGGCTAGAGACGACCACCTTCGGTTCCGTGACCGCGCGCTACATCCGGATCGTGTGCTTCGGCACCTCGACCGGTCAGTGGAACTCCATCACCGAGGTCGAGATCCCGGGTCGCGAGGTCGAGACCAGCTGGCTGGAGCGGGTGGAGCGCCTGGAGCTCGCCGTCGGCGATGTTCCGGTCGATGGCAGCGCGGCCAGTACTCTCGCCGGTATCGCGCGGAGTGGCGCTCAGATCGACGTCGACGACTGGACGGTCGAGTACCTCTCGCTCGATGAGTCGGTGGCCACCGTTGACCAGAGCGGCGTGATCTCTGGGGAGTCAATCGGTGCGGCCACCGTGGTCGCGATCGCGACGTCGCCTGGTCGGCGCCTGCTTCACACGGCTTGCACCGTCGCGGTCGGGGATCCGGACCGTCCAAGGTTCGCCTCTATCGGGGACACGTACGTGCGCGCCGGGCAGTACGCCGATACGAACTACGGGACATTCGGGGTGCTCCGGGTGAAGGCGACCCTCGACCCGGACGACGACCTCCACCGACGTGCGTTCCTGGAGTTCGCGCCGCAGCCGCAGTCGCGTCCGATCGCGCAGGTGCTGCTGCACCTGTCCGCGAGGGTGGCCGATCCAGCCGGATCGAGCATCGACCTGGTGGTCCGTGCGGCCGCTGGTGCGTTCGACGAAGCGGCCACGACCTGGAACGACCAACCTGCGCTCGGCGCGGCGCTCGGCGTCGTACCCGTCGACAGCTCCGTCGCGTGGCGCACGGTCGACCTCACCGACGAACTGGCGGAGCAGATTGGCGCCGGCGAGGCCGTGCTGCTTGCGCTCGTCCAGGAACCGGCCAGCGGTACCGGGCTCGCCACCGAGGTCTCAGGTCGACGCTCCACGACGATCCCCTACCTGGAGGTCGTGCTCGCATGAGCCCGACCGGCTCCGAGAGCACCGATTCCAACACATCCATCCCCCGCGACGACCCGAAGGGCCCCACCACCATGCACGCATCACCCGCGCGCGACCCCCAATTCGGCGCGGTGTCGCGCCGCCTCGTCCTCGGCGGCTTCCTCGGTGCCGCCTTCAGCTCCCTCGCCCTCGCCTCATGCTCGGGCGGCGGTGGCGGCAGCGGTGGAAATGGCGGTGGGTCGCAGGGCACCGGATGGACCCCACCGGCGTACATCCCGTTCGACGGCGTGACACCCGACCTGCCGGGATCGGACATCGGGGTGGCACCAGCCTTCTTCAACTATCCGCACAGCCCGATCGCGCGCGAGGACTTCCCGCTGCCACAGACCGACGGCGTCACGGCACTGCTGCAGGGCGGCGTGCCGCCAACCGCACCGGACCAGAATGAGGCCTACCGGCTCTTCCGAGAGCAGTCCGGCAACCTCATGGAAGCCGTGACCATCAACGCCGACGAGTACAGGAGCCGGTTCCAGGTCGTAATCGCCGGCGGCGACATCCCGGACTTCATGCAGATGCTGACAGTGCCGCAGTTGCCGCAGCTGCTGGAGGCCGAGTTCAGCGACCTCACGGACATCCTCGGCGGCGACGGCGTCGCCGCCTACCCGGGACTGGCAAACATCCCCACGCCGTCGTGGACCATCCCGAAGATCAACGGACGCCTCTGGGGCATCCCGCAACCGCGGCCACCGGCGGGCCGGATCCTGTCCACCCGCGGCGACATCTTCGAGGAAAAGGGCCTGGATCCCTACCCCGACCTCAACTCGGGGGAAGATTTCATCGAGCTGCTTGCGACCCTCACCGACCGGGGGAACGACCAGTTCGCGCTCGGCACCGACCCCGTGAGTTGGCTGCTCAACGGCCTGCTCGAGATGATGGAGGCGCCCAACACCTGGGCGGTTGAGGGCGGCACCTTTACCCACATGTTCAATTCCCCGCAGATGGTCGAGGCACTGAACGAAGGCAAGAAGATCATCGATGCCGGCTACCTCCACCCGAACTCCTTCTCCGACCCGGGACAGCACAACACCTGGTGGCGCGCAGGGACCACCTGCATGCTGTGGCAGTCCTTCGCCGGCTGGGGCACGTTCGCGCGGTCCGAACCGTCGTGGAACATCGGGTACGTGCGGCTACCGAAATGGGCCGGCGGGGGCAAGGCGCCGCTCTGGAAACTGCAGGCGGGTTACCCGGCGTTCGTCGCCATCAAGAAGCAGACGAGCGATGCCCGCCTGGAGGAACTGCTGCGTATTGCGGACTTCATCGCCTCGCCCTTCGGGACCGAGCAGTTCCTCACCGTCAACTACGGCGCCGAAGGTTTCACGTACGAGCGCCAGGACGGAGAGCCCGAGTTCCTGCCGGACCAGCGGCCGAACACCGTCCAAGGATGGCAGTACTGCGGCGCGAACGCGAACGCAGTGCTGTACGCCCCCGGTCAAGACGGGATGGTCCGGCGGCAGCACGCCTACCTCGAGGAGGTGATCCCCGCGGGCACCGAGAACCCGACGCTGGGGCTCTACTCCGAGACGGCGGTCACCGCGGGAGCGTCCTGGGAGCAGCGCACCGGTGACATGCTCCGCGAGGTGCTACGGGGCGCGCAGCCGGTGTCGGCCTGGGAAACGATGGCCAGTGACTGGAAAGCCGACGTCGGCGACAAGATGGCAGCAGAGTATGGCGAAGCAGCAGCAGCCGGCTGAGCGCCGTGCGGCGGGCCCGCACCAGCGGCCGTACATGGGAGCGCCCGTGTATGGCAACGGCCGGCACGTCGCCTGCCGTGGACTCCGGATCTGCACACCCGGCGGCCCCGAATGACGCGCGGCGACCTCGCGCAGACTCGCAAGCCGACGCGGACTCACGAAACATCCGCCACGCGCCCGGCGAGGTCCACGCCCTCCGCACCCTCTGGTGGCGCAGCCATGCGCAGGCGCCGGGCACGGCGCGACTGGAGCCTACTGGCGATCGCGTTGCCCGGCGTCGCTGTGTTCCTTTGCTTCCACTACCTGCCGCTGCTGGGGAACGTGATCGCGTTCAAGGACTACCAGCCGTTTCTAGGCATCCTCGACTCGGAGTGGGTCGGCCTGGACAACTTCTCAGTCCTGTGGGAGGGCAACCCGGCGTTCCTCAACGCACTGCGCAATACCATCGTGATCACGCTGCTGCAGTTGGCCTTTACCTTCCCGGTGCCCATCATGTTGGCGCTGCTCATGAACAGCCTCGCCTCCCAGCGGTTCAAGCGCATCGTGCAGTCGGTGCTGTACCTGCCGCACTTCCTGTCTTGGGTGGTGGTCGTCGCGCTGTTCCAACACATCCTGGGCTACGGCGGGCCGCTGGAGAGCCTGATGGCTGCGCTCGGCGGACCGGAGCCTGAGATCATCGGCAACCCCGACTTCTTCAAGCCGCTGCTCATCATCCAGGACATCTGGAAGAGCGCCGGCTGGGGCACCATCCTGTTCCTCGCGGCTTTGTCGGGTATCGACCAGAGCCTGTATGAGGCTGCGGAGGTCGACGGTGCTAGCCGCATGCGACAACTCTGGCACATCACGTTGCCTGGGATACGTCCGGTCATCATCCTCATCCTCATTCTGCGGATCGGCGACATCCTCAGCGTCGGGTTCGAGCAGATCATCCTGCAGCAACCCGCGGTCGGGCTCGCCGCTTCGGAGGTACTGGACACCTACGTCTACAACAACGGGATCATCGGCGGGCAGTGGGGTGTCTCCACCGCCGTCGGGCTGGTCAAGGGGGCTATCGGGGTGGCCCTGGTGTTGCTCGCCAACAAGGTCGCTCACATGTTCGGTGAGGACGGCATCTATCGAGGAGCAAACAAGTGACCGGCATGACCCTACCGGTGCAGGATCGCATCCCCAGGTCCAGCCCGAAGCGGCGGCTCCGCAGGGGCCGATCCTCACCCGCAGCCGAGGCGCTCAAGATCGTCGCGCTGTCGGTGTGCTGCCTGGCGGTGATCGGCCCGTTTCTCATGGTGATCTCGACCTCGCTGGCCGATCCGCTCCAGATCGATACCGGGGGCGGCATGGTGATCTGGCCGGAGCGACCGACCCTCGAGGCCTACCGGGTGATCTTCGCCGGGGGGCAGGTGACCCGGGCGCTTGCCGTCACCGGCTTCGTCACCGTCGTGGGGACCGCAGTCGCGCTGACCGTGACCGCGATGCTGGCGTACGCGCTGTCACGCCAGAAACTGCCGTTCAAACGCATCATCCTCATGGGTGCACTGATGACGATGCTGTTCTCCGCGGGAATGATCCCGGTCTACCTCACTGTGAAGGGCTTCGGGCTGCTCGACTCGTTGTGGAGCCTCATCATCCCGGTGAGTGTCTCGGCGTTCAACTGCATCGTAATGCGAGCGTTCTTCCAGAACCTGCCGGCGGAGCTGTCCGAGGCGGCGGCGATCGACGGCGCCTCGGAGATGCGAATCTTCCTCACCATCGTGCTGCCGCTGTCCAAGCCGATCCTGGCGGCGATCGGGCTGTTCTACGCGGTCGGGTTCTGGAACACCTTTTTCTCCGCGCTGCTCTACCTCAACGACCAGGAGAAGTGGCCGATCCAGCTGGTGCTGCGGCAGTACCTCATCAACAACGCCGCGATCAGCGCCGGTGACGCTGTCGCCGCCGGTGACCTGCCGCCGCCGCAGCCCGCGTTGCAGATGGCGATCCTCATCGTCTCGCTAGTACCCATCGCGTGCGTCTACCCGCTACTCCAGAAGCACTTCACGAAGGGGTTCCTCACCGGTGCCGTCAAGGGCTGACACTTCGGCGTGCGGGCACGTTCTCGAGACTTGCCTCGGACTGCTGGTCCACAGAACACGACGTCGGGTCTGCTGCACGAACAGGTGACATTGGCTAGTCACGCAGCCTGACTGGCTGGCGTGGTCTTCGATGGGCGTCAACCGGCCCAGGGGGTGCTGTCTACGGCGACGGTGGTAGGTCCGCTCGATCCAAGTCACGAAGACGCCCTTGAACGCGCAGATGTAGAGCTTGCCTTCGTTGGCTTGGATTCCAGTGTTCGGGGTGATGTCGCCGATCCAGAGTTCGTTGGCGGCCGCGGCGTTGAATTCTTGCCGGGTCCGGCCCTTGTCGTCGACCACGGCACGCAGGTCCTCGTGCAGAGGTGGCCCGGGCTTCTTGCCGTTCCTGCCTCGCTTCTTGCCGAACGCCGACCACCAGCCGTTGCCTCCCGGCAGATCTTCCACGCGGTGCGCTCAGCCATCGCAGTGCCGGCATCGCGGGCCTCATCGACCAGGAACCGGTAGCCGAACTCGGGATCGTCGCGGTGGGCGTCGAAGAGCACGTTGGCGCGGTAAGCCTGGTCGAGGTCAGCAGACGCGACCCGGACTCCCGAGCCAGCGCTAGTAGGGCTGGCCGGCGATCTTGAGCATCCGGCACGTCACCGTCACGGGGATCCCGTCATCGGCAAGGTCACGGACGAGCGGGGAACTCATTTTCCCGGCAGATGCACCTGAGAGAAGTACGACGCGGCACAGCGCAGCACCTCGACTTCTTGCTCGAGAGTCTTGATCCGCCGCTTGGCTTCACGCAGCTCAGCGGACTGGACCTCGGTGGTGCCGGGACGCTGACCGTCTTCGATGTCGGCTTTCTTCATCCAGCTATACGCGTCGTGAAGTGGACCCCGAAGTCCATGGCGATCTGCTCCAGCCCGACACCAGGCTCACGGTTCCTGGCGACCCTCACGACGTCGTCGCGAAACTCCTTGGGATACGGCTTGGTCACAGTGATCACCCTTCGAGCCCAACCCTCGGGCTAGGCAGATCAGGTGTCACCTATCCGTGCGGCAGACCCGGCATCGCCGTAGAATTGCGCACACCCAAGCAACGATCTCACCTGCAAGTTCCGCGTGAGAATCGTCCTTGTGGAGGCTAAGACATGCCATCCGACCAGTTCTCGAGAGGGCTCACGGACGGAGGGGTCCCCGCCCCGTCGATCGGATCGATCGGGCTAAACAGCACGCTCAAACGGAACGCTGTGACGGCTGGCAGCTCGATGGCGAGCTTGGTGACGTTGGCGTTCGTCGACTGCCCGCTCGGCACTGGAGAGCTCGCCAGTGGCGCGGCGGCAGCCACCGTGAATACCGCCCCCGCCGGACCTGCGAGGATCCGCGCGAGGAGGCGTGCACCGCGAAGCGTGAGTTCCGCAGACAACCCGTCCGGCGCGACCTGGACAGCCGCGTAGGTGTGCATGAACCACCAGGCGTCGACCGCGTCGTCGGCCACAACTTCATCCTGAACGATGACCTGTTGCCGCGAGTCGATCATGGCGAGCCCACGCTCCCAAGATGTGACTGCAGCTCCCGGAACGGCGGCGGTGAGATCTGCGATCGCGAAGGCGCCTGAGGCCCACGAGTCATGGCGAGTGATGCTCGCCGACGCGCTGGGATCCTGATCTGGTCCCGCTGTCGGATTGATGACCAACGTGTTCTGACCCTCGGCGCGCTTGCGGTAGTAATTCCACCTTTGGCCGTTCGGCCCGTAGTTGAAGTACCCCGACAGCCCGTAACTGTCACCGCCGAGATCGCTGGCCCACCGTTGACCAATCGCGTCGATGACGAAGGTCCCGAGGTCGAGATCGGCATGATTGGTGCTGTTGTCCCCTGCCTTGAAGCCAACGAAGACCGCGTTGGGATCCTCCCAGGCGCTGCGAAAGGTGGCCAACTCGATGTTCTGGAAGTAGCGGTCGAGTGTGAGCCCCGACGCCGTCGGGTCCAGGTTCTTGCTCGGGTCGTACCACAGGAGGTAGCGCGGAAGAAAGAGTGAATCCGTGGAACTGCTCTGGCTTCCCCACCACGTGTAGGCTGGCTTCGAGTATCTATTGGATAGCCACAAGAGCTCGGGAGGCTGTTGGGCTGTGGCATCCGAGTCATAGAAGTTAAAGAACTTCCCGGTTGGGCTAGTGAGGTGTATGGCAAAGTCGCCAGTCTCGGACAGGCCCGGAACGTCCGATAATTCATCGTCATCGCCGAGTGCGGATTCGAGTGCGGCGAGATAGATGACCAGGTACCTGATCGCGTAACCCCAGTATCCACCTTCGGGGTATCCACCATCAGGGCTCAACTGCTCGACACCTGGGAGAATCGCACTCAGGCTCTCAGCAAGCACATCGGCAGCGATCGTCGGCGACTCCTGTGCGATTGCGAGCGCGCCGAGCCCAAAACCGCTGTTGCACACGGTTCCCACGTTGTTGATCGAGGTCAGCGATGGGGCATTATTGAGATAGCCGCTCATCGCAGGCTGCAGACCCTTCTCGACGATGGCGTCCAGAGCGGTGGTGCGCTGGGTGGCGGTCCAAGACTCGAACAGCCAGTCGTAGGCGATGGCGACGGCGTGGGTCATTTCTGCCATCGGCAGATAGTCACCGGCGAGGTTCGGAGGATCGGAGGGGCTCCATCTCGGGAACCCGGCGATGGCCTCAACCTCATCCCAGGCGCGCTCGGCATAGGTTTGGGCACCGCCAAGCTGAGCGAGCATCGAGAGGGTGTAGATTCGATTGACAGTTGTCCGTGAGATGTTCAGAAGGTTGCCGCTCACGAATGTTGGCGGCGCCACCGTCAGCAGCCCCGTTCCGAGTGTCTGAAGCGTCCCGAACCATGACGCCGATACTTGGTCATTGGCGATACGCGCCGATACATCAGCGAAGTCTGTCGCGGTCGCAAGCAGACGTGGATGAATCCCTGCGAGGCTTCCTCGTACCCCCCGGGTGTCGTCGACTCCGTCAAATGCGACCGTTCGACCTGTGGCCGCCGATGCGCACGCGGCCGCGGCCAACTTGAGGGCCGTCCGACGGCTCGGCGACGTATGGAAGATCGCTCGTCCTACCATAGTTTTACTCCTCCGTGGTGGCACCAGTGCCGCATCGTTGGTCAGGTAGTCCCAGGCGGCCGTTGAGTACAATGAGGCAGCCGCATATCGAGGAACACCGCATTCCTCGGGAGGCCCCAATTCCTCCGCGCTTACTGGCTTTGCGTGACCAACTCAACATTGCTCCAGAGATCTCGTCAAGATTGATTCAACAATCAATCTCGTTCAATCCAGTCCAGCATCGGACGAACAGCGTGGCCGCGGACTCCGGCCGACCTCATCAAGGATCTAGACGGCAGAGTGCGGCAGCGCCCTTCTCCCCCCACCACGACACCGCAGACTGCCATCAGCCAGTACAGACAAGCCACATCGGCGTTCCGGGTCGGGCAACACCGCTGGCGCGTCGAACCCCCACCCGTGGCGGTAGCTACGAAATCGCCACGCTGGGCCGCGGCCCTTCAAGTATCGAACCGTGACGCGCCGAGGCATTCCCAGCCTGATGGGAGTGGGAGGGAGCGCTCACCGATGCAGGTCGCCGTGTCCGTCGCCGGCCCGATCCAGGGCCTGCTCTCCATCGGCCGCTATCTGAGGATGGGCCCTCCGAGCGGCCTACGAGCCTGCGCTGCGCCGGAACCGGCAGCGACAGGCAACCGTGCGGCGCTCACGCCTTCGCCAAAGCGCTCGGGAGCGCCACAATCACGCGCTGCCATGGGCAAGGTACGCCGGGATCGACGACAGGTTCCACGACGAGCTCATCCCGGAGGTCGACGACTGGCGGGTCTACTTTCAACTCGACGGGTCTCCCGGAAGCCCGCTCTGGAGCTAGCACGTTCGGCCCTGGAGGTTCTGAGCATGGCTACCAGGCCATCCTCGTGTTCTCGGCGCTGGAGGCTGTCCTGGCGGTCGAAACAAATCGCACGGTTACCTTTGAGGGAGCCCACATGGCATGTCTACGGGAGTCTGAGCATGGGTCGTGTGGCGCTGGGTCCACGGACTATTCGACTGGCAGCTCGTCCGCGTGCCTGCCGACATGCTCACCGTCACCGTGGGTCTCGATCAAATCCGTGTTCAGCCGTCCGTCACGATCTTGTTGAGCCGCGTCGTTAAAGCCCGGTCCCGCTCAGCGGTCGCGTGCTGATACCGCAGCGCCACGGTCACGTCAGTGTGGCCACCGCGGTGCAGCAGCTCGGCCAGAGTCGCGCCTTGCTGTGCGTAAACAGTCAGCCCCGTGTGCCGCAAGTCGTGAAACCGGAACCTCGGCAGCCCGGCCTCCGTCCGAGCCACCCGCCAGGCGTTGTCCAGTGCCGTTTGAGACACCCGGCCGCGCCGGGTAGCCAGCACAGCGGCTTCGGGCTCCGGGCCGGTGTGCGTGTCAAGGTGCGTGCGTAGGTCGGTGAGCAGGAACGCCGGCAGCGCGACGGAGCGTGTCGAACCGACTTTCGGTGGAGTCAGCCTGCCCGCCTTCACGTTGAACTGCCGGCGCACGTGCAATGTGGCGCGCGCTGCGTCGTCGAGGTGGTCGAGATCGCGCCGCTGTAGCCCGAGGACCTCCCCGATGCGCATCGCGCACCAGGCCGCGAGCGGCACCGCGATGCGCAGGCGCTCCGGCATGGCAGCGGCCAGCGCGGCCACCTGCCCGGGAGTGGCGACGTCCTCCCCCGATGGTGGCGTGGGCCGCTCCCGCGAGTGTGTCGGAGCCTCGGGAACGTAAACACCGTCAGTCCGCCGGCCTTGCGCTTGATGGCGGTGTTCAGGCATGAGCGCAGTACACGCGCCACATTCGGTGCCACACCGTTGAGCGCGGCACCAGGGTGGCGCGTGGACGGCCGCGAGCTCACCTCGGCGAGCAACTCGGCCACCTGCTCCGCCGTCAGGTCGACGAGCCTCACTTCGCCGAGCACCGGAAGCACATGCGCGCTCAGAACCGACCGGTAGCTGACCACGGCTGCCCGGGAGCGCTTCGGGTTCGTGTCGAGGTCGGTAAGCCACTGATCGGCCCACTGCGACAGCGTCAGCGACTCGCGCTCGGCCGTCTCGACGGCGGCCTCGCGGCCTGCACGCACCGTGGCTGGAGGCACGAACGTGTCGCGGGCGCGCTCGCCCTTGGCGAGGTCCAGCGCGCCTTGGCCTCACCCAGGGTGTCGAAGATCCCGACGGTGTACGTCTGCGCGTCCATCGTCAGGCGCGCACGGGAACGTCCCCGGAAGTCGGAGATACCGCGAGGGAGAGGGCGCTTCGCCATGCGGGTTCGGACCCCTCCCCACATCCAGCCCATCTCCAGACGCGAGGAGTGTGCCAGCTATGTGCCAGTTCTGCTGCCACATAGAGCGTTACCGCTGCTCACTCCTGCACATCGGCCAGAACACGAAAACTGCGGAATCCAGCCAGAAAGGCCGGATCTCAACGATCCGGCCTTTCGACTGTGGAGCTAAGGGGATTCGAACCCCTGACCTCTTCCATGCCATGGAAGCGCGCTACCAACTGCGCCATAGCCCCGTGTGGGAGCCCCGAAGGGCGTTGCTAGTTTAGACGATGCGGGCCGCAACTGCGAAATCCGCTTCGCGCACTCCGACGTTGTGGGCGGACAGGCGCCAGCTCGGGCGCTGCCCGTCGTTGGTGCGCAGCACCGACCAGTGGCAGTTGCCGATGCCCGTGATGCCCCGCCAGACCTCAGGATCCTGGCCGATCAGGGCCGTGATCCCGGCGCTGATGGCGGCGCCGTGGGAGACCACGACGAGGATCTCGTGCTCGCCGAGCGGCTCGGCCGCAGCGAGGACTGCTTCGGCGAACCTGTGACCGACCTCACCCCTGGTCTCGGCGTTGACGCCCTCCGGGTGCGCGCCGGCGTTCCAGGCGGCGAAGGCGTCCGGCCAGCCGGCTTCGATCTCGGGATGAGTCAGGCCCTCCCAGTCGCCGAAGCTCCGCTCGCGCAGCCGTGCGTCGGTGCCCACGTCCAGGCCGACGAGGTCGGCGAGGGACTGCGCCGTCTCCGCGGCCCGCATCAGGTCGGACGCGACGATCCTGGTCAGGCTCAATTGCGCGAGGAACGGGGCTGCGGCGGCGGCCTGCGCCCGGCCATGTTCGTTGAGCGCGATGTCGACCTGGCCCTGCAGCCGAGCCGTCGCGTTGTAATCCGTCTGACCGTGCCGCCAGAGCAGGAGGGTTCCGGCGCTCATGCCTGCCCGAGGGTCCGGTCCTCCGGTGCCTCGCCGGCGCTGGGGTGACCATGGACGTCCGGCGGCAGTTCGACCACGGGACAGTCCTTCCAGAGCCGTTCCAGGGCGTAGAACTCGCGGTCCTCGTCGTGCTGGACGTGAACCACGATGTCGCCGAAGTCGAGCAGCACCCAGCGCCCCTCGGCAACGCCCTCCTTGCGGACGGCCTTGGCACCCTCTTGGGCCAGGGCGTCCTCCACGGCGTCGACGATGGCCTTCACCTGGCGTTCGCTGGAGCCGGAGGCGACGACGAAGACGTCGGTCAGGACCAGCCGTTCGGAGACGTCGAGCGCGATGATCTCCCGGGCCAGGAGGTCGGCGGCGGCGCGGGCGGCGACGATCGCCAGTTCGATGGCGCGGTCATCAGCGGGCACGGTGCTCCTCGGTACGGGTCGGACGGTCGTCGACGCGGCACCTCCTGGAGCCGCCGGTCTCGGGTCAGTCTATGCGGCGGCGGCGTCAGCCTATGCGGCGGGCCCGTGAGCAGAGCCGACGCCCGGGTCCGGCCCGGCCGTCGCGGCCAGGGCTGCGAGCCCGTCGCTGCCGCCGAAGACGTTGCCGATCGCCACCTGCCAGACGAGCAGCCCGAGCACGAGACCGACGAGGATCAGCACGATGATCTGCAGCGCCCGCAGCCAACCCGGCGTGCCCTCGTCCTCATCCTCGTCGTCATCGAATTCGTCGTAGTCCTCGTCCTCGTGGTCACCCTCGAGCAACTCCTCCCGGGAGCCTGCAGACGCCGCCGCGGGCGCCTCGGGGCTGGACGCCGCGAGGGCGGGGGCTTCGACGGCACCGTCATCGGACTCCCCGGAGATCACGCTCGCCCAGCGGGGTGCCATGTCGAACGAGTCGTCCGACTCGTCGGCGCCGTCGGCCACCTCCGCGGGGTCGGCGGAGTGCTCGGTGCCGGCGGCGTCGGTCGAGGCGGTCGAGGCGGGCTCGGCCGGGTACGAGCGACTGGAGCGGCGCGTCACGGGCAGCGGGCCGCCGTCGTACACCAGATCGGGCTCGCGACCGGCGGGCACGTCGGTCACCGGCAGGACCGCGGTGACGTCCGACGCCTCCGAGCCCCAGGTGGACGCCGCGTCCGTGCTCGGCAGCGGGCCCGGGCTCGGCGCCGGCGAACGCTCGGCGACGACCGCGTCGCGTGGCGGGTCGGCGGCCGTATCGGTCGCGGCATTGATGTCGCGGACGGCCCGCTGGATCGGGGTCAGCCCACCTGTCTCGTCGAGTCCACGGGTCGCACGCGCGGCCGCCGGTGGTCGCACGACGGGGCGACGCCCGGTCCCGGTCCGTTCGCTCGGGGCTTCGGGGCTCGCCGGCTCGGCGTCCGCGCTGGCCTGCTTGGCCCGCAGGGATCGTCGCGACACGCCGAACTCGCCGGTCGTGGCGGCGTCGACGTCACCGGTCGCCGGGTCCGAGGTCCACGCCGCTGCCGGCGCCGGGTCGGCGGGTGCCGGGTCCGGGGTCACCGCGTCCGCCGACTCCAGGCCCGCGGACGTTCCACCCGTGGTCGCCGCGTCCGTGGCGGTCGGGTCGTCGGTCGCCGCCTCCGTGGCGGTCGGGTCGTCGGTCGCCGCGTCCGCGGTGGTCGAGGCGCCCATCGTGGCGGGCCCGACGGCGTCCGCCGGGTCGGCGACGGCACGTTCCGCGTCCGCGGTGGCAGGGGTGCCCGCCGAAGGCGCGGTGTACGCACTGTGGCCGCTCTGCCCACTCTGACCGCTGACCGCGGACATCGGCGTCGGCACCGGACCGTCAGGACCCAACTGCAGCGCGCCGCTGGCGAGTGCCTCGTCCCGGGCGCGCATCTCCCGCCGGGTCATCGGTCGCTCGAGTCCCTCGGCGGCTGCCCGGGCTCGCTCCGCCTCCCGGCGTCGCCGACGTTCGCCGAGGCCGGCGGTCGAGGTGTCCTCCTCGCTCACAGGTCCTCCCCCACTGGTGCTGCCACCCTCTCCGTGATCGTCGATTCGTCCTTGTAGAGCCGGTGCTTGCCGATGTACTGCACCACCCCGTCCGGCACCAGGTACCAGACCGGTTTGCCCGCGATCACGCGCTCCCGGCAGTCCGTCGAGGAGATCGCCATGGCGGGGATCTCGAGCAGCGAGTACTCACCGGGTGGGAGTTCCTCGGCGCTCAGGTCGTGGCCCGGCCTGGTGACGCCGACGAAGTGCGCCAGTTTCCAGAGCTCCGCGACGTCCTTCCACTGCATGATCTGGCTGAGTGCGTCCGCACCGGTGATGAAGAACAACTCCGCCCCGGGGTACGCGGCCCGCAGGTCACGGAGAGTGTCGATCGTGTACGTGATCCCGGGCCGTTCGATGTCCACCCGGGACACGGTGAACCGCGGGTTGGAGGCGGTCGCGACCACCGCCATCAGGTACCGGTGCTCGGCGACGGTGACGTTCCGGTCCAGCTTGAACGGCTGCGCCCCGGTGGGGACGAACACGACCTCGTCCAGACCGAACTCGTCGGCGACCTCACTGGCCGCCACGAGGTGGCCGTGGTGGATGGGGTCGAACGTCCCGCCCATGATGCCCACCCGCAGGGGCACCGGGCTGGCTGCGATCACGACCCGTTCCGCCGGGTTGTGGCCCCGACGCCGGCAGGAGCCACGTCAGCGGTGGCGGGTGCCCACGCTGCGGAATGCGAGAACCACCAACAGCAGGAACACGAAAGCAGCGAATGCGACCAGCCCGAAGCCCAGCGGAGGCATGCCCGAGGCCTCCTCGCCGTGCTCGGCGGCGAATGTCAGCAGTGAGTTACTCATCGACCCGGGTCCTCCTAGGGTTCCACAACGCTCAAGGGACAAGTCTCGCACGTCCGGCGGTCATCTCCGAGACGGCACGAGGTGATCATGGCCGCACGTGTCCGTCACCCTGGACGATCCACGTGGTAGTGGTCAGCTCGGCAAGGCCCATGGGCCCGCGCGCGTGCAGTTTCTGGGTGGAGATGCCGATCTCCGCGCCGAGCCCGAGCTGCCCGCCGTCGGTGAACCGCGTCGAGGCGTTCACCATGATCGCGGCCGAGTCGAGTTCGGTGGTGAACCGCTGCACCGAGGTCACGTCCGGGGTGCAGATGGCCTCGGTGTGGCCGGAGGTCCAGGTCCGGATGTGCTCGATGGCGGTGTCCAGGTCCGGCACGACGCGCACCGCGAGGTCGAGGCTCAGGTACTCGGTGGCCCAGTCCGCGTCCGTGGCGGGCTGGAAGTCCACGTCGTCACCGGCGAGGGCGCCGGTGGCCGCGTCGCCGTGGATCCGCACACCGGCCGCGGCGAGTGCGCTCAGTGCGCCGGGCAGGAAGTCGGCGGCGATCGCCTCGTGCACCAGCAGGGTCTCCAGCGCGTTGCACACCCCGACCCGCTGGGTCTTGGAGTTCAGCAGGATCGCGGTGGCCTTGGCCACGTCCGCTCCGGCGTCCACGAACAGGTGGCAGTTGCCGACGCCGGTCTCGATCACCGGCACGGTCGAGGAGGTCACGACGGTCCGGATCAGGCCGGCGCCACCGCGGGGTACGAGCACGTCGACGAGGCCACGGGCTCGCATCAGCTCCCGGGCTCCCTCCCGGCCGTGGGCGTCGATCGACTGGATCGCGTCGCCGGGCAGGCCGACGCGCTCGAGGGCGCGGGAAAGCACTCGCACGATCACCTCGTTGCTGCGGGCGGCCGCCGAGCCACCACGCAGGATCACCGCGTTGCCGCTCTTGAGGGCGAGCCCAGCAGCGTCGACGGTCACGTTCGGGCGGGCCTCGTAGATCATCCCGACCACGCCCATCGGGACCCGAACCTGACGCACGGTGAGGCCGTTCGGCAGGGTCGACCCCCGGACCACCTCACCGACCGGGTCGGGCAGCGCGGCGAGGTCCCGGAGGGCATCGGCGATGGCGACGACCCGGGCCTCGTCGAGGCGGAGCCGGTCGAGGAGGCCGGGGCTCATCCCGCCCGCACGCTCCCGTTCGACGTCCTCGGCGTTGGCGGCCACGACCTCCGCCTGCGCCGCGACCAGCGCGTCGGCCAGCGCGTGCAGGGCTTCGTCCTTGGTGCCGCGGGTGGCGCCGGCGAGCACGCGCGCGGCGGCCTTCGCCCGCTGCGCGGCATCGACGACGGCGATGCGCGCCGGGCTCGGCGTCTGCGGTTCGGCGTCGGTCTGGTCGTCCGGCGCCGCGCTGCGCGCGTCGGCGTCGGTGGAGTCGGTCGGCAGGGACTGGACACTCATGGCTCAAGGATAGGCCGGGGTCACCGCCGCGCCGGGTCCGGTCCGCCGGCCGGACCCGGCGGCGTCGTACGGGACCGGCTCAGGCCTCGGCGGCGGTACGCAGCCGCGTCGACCTCGCCGCCCGGGACGCCGTGCCGGCGGCGGGCGCACCGGTCGTGGCCGGCGCCGAGCCTCCCGTGCGCAGTCCCCGGGCCGCGAGTGCGGGCACGACGTCCTGCACCAGCGCGAGCACATCGGTGGGCACCGAGGCGGGGATCACGGTGAAGCCGTCGGCCGCACCGGCGTGCACCCACTCGGCCCAGAGGTCGACGAGGTCCGCGGCCGTGCCGATCGACCGCAACGGCGCCGTCCGGGGTGCCGTCTCCAGGGAGTTGAGCAGGTCCCAGCGCGCCCGGGCGCTCGGCCGGTCGGCAGAGATCACGACGTGGACGTCGATGACCACCCGCACGTCGTCGGGGTTGCGGCCCCACTCGGCGGCGGCGTTGCGGATCGCCGTGCGTGCCGTGCGAGCCTCCTCGAGGGTGGCCACCGAGAGGCGAGCGACGTCGGCGCGGGCGGCGGCCAGTTCCAGGTCGACGGCGTTGCGGACCGGGATGACGACGATCGGAGCACGGCGTCCGGACTCGGCCGCGCCCGAGGAACGGGCCGAGCCCGACCGGGTGTCCCGCTGCGGCGTCACCCAGGAGTTGATGACGGCGTCCACGGCGCGCGCGCTGGTCCCGTTCACCGGGGCCGTCTCGAGCTGCCAGCCGGCCCGCTCGGCGCTCGCACGATGCACGCTGGATACCGCACCGGCCACGTGCTCGGGCCGGGACGCCCCCAGCGGCACGGCCGCCACCAGGGTCGCGGTGCGGGTGTGCCGGGCCAGGCGGGACGCGGCCACGGCCCCGTCGAGCCACGCGTCGCGACGGCGCGGGCCACCGACGCGGAAGGTCTCGTCGAGGGTGAGCAGGTCGACGCCACCCTTGTCGGCCAGGGACGCCAGACCGGCGAGCCGGCCCATGATGAACGACTCGGCCTCGCTGTCCTCGGTCCGGCGCCACTCCCGGGGCGCTCCGGCGCCGGACAGGTCGAGGGCGATCAGGGAGGTGGTGCTAGGGGTACGCGGGGACTTCGACATGGGTGTTCACGCCTTCACGGTTCGAGCGGGGGCCTGCCCGGTACACCCGCGCGGCACGTGTCACGCGTGCCGGCCAGCGGGCCGTCGAACAGGAGGTGACGCCGAGGGGCGGGACGCCCGGGGCATCGGATGAGGGTCGGCTCAGGCCTGGACCGGCATCGCCGACATCGCCGGCATCGGACAACAGCACATCGGACGGGACACCCGCAGCGGCGTCGTCGTGAGTTCCCTGATGCTGATACCCATCGGTGGTGTTTCCCTCTACTCGGGCGCCTGCGGCGCCGTGCGCTTGCTCCGCGTCGAACGACCGGAGCCAGGTCGTCACCCGGGGCACCCCACCGCAGTTGGAGGGTTGCCGGTCAGCAAGCCGGGGCTGTGATGCTGACACTCAAGACCTTGGGCCCGAGTCTAGGAGAGCCTTGGATGACGTGTCAACAAAACCGCGCACACGGCGTGCGCGCGCACGAGCCCGACATCCGGCCCCGCAGGCCGGGCAGGCTCGCAGGGCTGGACGCCCGTCTCGGCATTCGGGATTCCCGAGGCGTCCCCGAAGCGGCCCGGCGGGCGGCGGTACGTTCGGACCACGGGAGCACCAGCCATGGGCGCCCGGTCACCCAGATCGCCGAGCTCGGACGGGAACGATGACCCTCACCCTCACCACCCTGAGCGGCAATCCGCGCCGGGGTTCTCGCACCCTCGCGGTCGCCGAGGCCACCGCCGCCCGGATCACGGCCCTCCTCAACGGACGCGACGGCCTGATCGGCGCCGCGGGCCTCGACACTGCCATCGACGACCGTGTGATCGAGCTCGCCGACCTCGCCGGGCAACTGTTCGCCCCCGAGCACCCCGAGGCCGACGAGGCACTCGCCCGCGTCGCCGGATCCGACGTGCTCGTGGTCGCCACGCCCGTCTACAAGGCCAGCTACACCGGGCTGCTCAAGTCCTTCCTCGACCTCTACGGCGCGAACGGGCTACGCGGGGTCGTCGCCCTGCCCGTCGTGGTCAGCGGCAACCCGGCCCACCTGCTCTCCACCGACATCCACCTGCGCTCGCTGCTCGTCGAGCTCGGCGCGAGCGTCCCGACCCGTGGCCTCGGGCTGGTCGAGTCCCAGCTGGGCACCGTCGACGACGTGCTGGACGCCTGGTTCACCGATCACGGTGACCTCCTGCACGGTGCAGTCACCGCCGGCGCCCGGGCGGGGGCAGCGGCATGACCACCGAGACGCTGAGCACCCTCGAGCGCCTGCTCGCGGAGCAGGACGAGCCCCAGCTGAATGCGGACGAGTACAAGCAGGTGTTCCGTCAGCACCCGGCCGGCGTGGCCGTGGTGACGTTCAACGGTCCCGGCACCGATGCCGCGGCCGCGCTGCCGGTCGGCTTCACGGCGACGTCGGTCATCTCGGTGTCCGCCGCTCCCCCGCTGCTCGCGTTCTCGATCGCCTCGACGTCCTCGTCGTGGCCCGCGCTGAGCCAGACCGGCACCGTGGTCGTGAACTTCCTGGATGGCCCAGCGGCGCACCTGTCCACCACGTTCGCCCGTAGCGGCATCGACCGGTTCGCCGACGCTCCCTGGCACCGGCTGACCACCGGTGAGCCGGCCCTCACCGAGGCCTGCGCCAGGGTCCGCGGCCGGGTCGTGCAGCGGATCCCGGCCGGGGACAGCTACCTGGTCACCCTGCGCGCGCTCAGCGCCGAGATCCCGCGGACCGGCTCACCGCTGGTCTACCACGACCGGACCTACCACCAGATCGGCGGGCACAGCCGGCTGGGCTGAGTCACGGCCGGCTCAGGACCAGTCCGGCAGGTAGGCCCTCGTGGCGGCGTCGATCGCCACCGAGTACGTCCAGTCGGTGCGCCGCGTGGAGCCCCAGGCCTGCCAGCCCTGCCGCTCGCTGTGCGCGAGGACCGTGACGCCGTCCGGCACCCAGGGCCCGGCGATCGGGGAGAAGAACGGGATCGCCCCCACGGCGCCGATGAAGGTCGCCCAGCGCCGGGCGATCTGACTGCGTTTCCACGGCCCGAGGACCACCATCACCCGGCGGTGCTGCAGGTAGTTCGCGACCAGTTCGATCTCCCAGGCGAAGCCCTGCCGGACCTCCTTCGGGGTCGCACTCAGGATCACCGCTCGGGCCGTCTGTGCGTACCGGGCCACGTGCTGCTGCCACTCGTCGTTGCTGAAGCTGGCCCGGGCGGCGCCGATCGGGGCGATCCGGGCCCCGGGCGGCGCGATCGCGATGACCGGCCCGGACATCGACAGCTGCTGCACCAGCACCTCCTCGAACCGCACCTGCCGGAACAGGCTGAGCGCCCCGAGCAGGCCTCGTCGACGCAGCAGGCCCGGTAGCTTCAGCGAGTCCTCGTCGAAGCTGCGCAGGTACAGGTAGTGCGGCCGGGTGTCCTGCGCGAGAGCGTCCGCGACCGAGGCGGCGCGGATCCGCCGTCCGAACTCGTCCAGGGCCACCAGGAGTGCGATGACGACGAGGAGCACGGGCACCAGCCAGACCTGAAGGTCTCCCGCGAACGCCCGGGCGATCGGGTACAGCGGGGCGGCGAGCGGCTCCCAGCGCCCCGAGAGCCCGTCAGCGGACGAGACCGGCCACCCGCCGGACGCCCCCGCGTACCAGTTCAGCAGCACGAAGATGACGAGCACCACCGGCAACATCCCGTAGGCGATGGTGCTCAGGGCCATGCCCACCCCGCCCCGGGCACCGAGGCTGCCGAGTCGCGCCGGCCGCACGTCCTCCACCGGGTGCGGCGGCAGGAACCGGTACATCAGGGCGACGATCCCGACGAGCACCGCGAGCGCGACCAGGACGCCGATCGCGGCGCCGGTGTCGCGGGCGACGATCGCCTGCAGCTCGACCAGTACGAGGAACCCGGCGAGGCCCCAGACGAACAGGCGGACCCGTCGCTTCCAACGTGCGGTCATCACCACCTGGGTGAGGTCGTGGTACCGGGGTGAGGTCGATCCCGACCGGTACCGCGGGCGGCGCAGGAAGGCGATCAGGCGGAACGGACCGACGAAGACGATCCAGACCAGCCACACGAAGACGATGGTCTGGATGAGCACGTCACTGACGTCGTAACGGGGCGACTCCACGTCGTCGTAGCCCTGCCCGGCCAGCGTGTCCTGCAGGTCGAGCACGTACGGGGCCAGTTGCCCGGCGCACGCGCGGGGGTCCTCGGGGCAGGGCATCCGCAGTTCCACGAGCGTCGTCGCGTCCGCCCCGCTCGCGATCCACTGCCACCTCAGCTCGGCGTCCGCCCCGTTCCAGCGGACCCGCTCGCGATCGTCGAGCACGGCGACCCCGGTGACCGGCCGGCCCGGGATCCCGCGCCACTCGGCCATCCCGATCGCCTCGTCGTCGTCGTCGCAGACGGCGTGCCACAGGGTCAGTTCCCCGCCGGCGCCGGGTCCCTGCCAGCGCCACTGCTGCGCGGTGCCGCAGCCGGGCGCGTCCTCGAGGCTCTCGTCGACGGACGAGGTGACCAGGAACCAGTCGTCGCCGGGGGTCCAGGGTGGGTCCCCGGCCGGCGCCGCGATGGCCGACGGCGTCGCGAAGGTCAGCAGGACGACGGTCACCAGGACGGTGGTCAGGGTGAGCAACGCGCGCCGGGTTCGGCGCCCGATGGGCGCCCTCACTCCGGTCTCTCGTAGTCGTCCGGCCAGACGACGACCACCTCGATGCCGGCATCGCGCGCGGCGGCGACCACCTGCGCGGTCCCCCCGACGCCACGCTCGGCCTGACCGTCCCAGACGGCCAGCAACAGGTCAGCGCCCTCGAGCACCGCCAGGCCGGCGGCCAGGTAGGCATCCGGGCCCGGTTCGTCGTAGTCGAGCACACGCACGGAATCGGCCCGAGCCAAGAGGTCCTCGAACGGGTCCCGGAACTGCCCGAGCAGGGACTCGGCGTACCCGGCGGCGGGCAGCACGACCTCGAGGCGCAGGCCGAGGGACAGGGCGATCTCGGCTGCCAGCTGGTCGGCGCCCTCGGCGAGACTGCTCACGAGGTGGGCCGGCTGCCTCTGCTCATTCGGCCCGGTCGGCCCGGCCGGCCCGCCGTCACTCCTGCGCGCGTAGGGTACGAGGACCGCGCGCACCCCCGCGGCGATCACGTCGCGGGCGGCGTCGTCGTAGATCCGGTGGCCCGAGACGGCGATCCTGACGCTCATCCGACCGACTCGTCCGGGGTCCGGCCGGGCTCGGCGGTGCGCAGCGACTGCCAGGTGGTCGACTCGTCGGCGAGCACGGCCTCGGACCGGGCCACGAACGAGGGCCAGTCCTGCTCGTCGATGCCTTCCCGGGACCACGCGACCAGGGTGGCCAGGTGGCTGGCCGTGCGGCCGTAGATCTCGTGGGTCTTGCGGTGCTGGCGCATCTGGTTCCAGGCCCCGAACACCGCGGCCAGTGCGCCGAAGACCCCGAGCAGGTCGAGGTCGATGATGTTCGCGGCCTTGAGCACCGCGGCGGCGAGCCCGGCGGCCTCGGCGAGGAGCATGGCGAGGAACCAGCGGTCGGCGAGCGCACCGTGCCGGCGGCTCTTGCGCGCGTACCAGGTCATCTGGTCCACGATCCGACCGGTCACGTAGGCGTCGCGCCGGGTGGCGAAGTCCGCCTCGCGCAGGTCGGACATGGCCCGGGTGACGTACTCGAGGTTCTCGCCGTGCGTCGCCAGCGTCACGCCCAGGTCCGCGATCTCGTCGTTCTGCGCGGACAGGAACATCCGCCGCGCCCGGGGCCCGTCGAGGTCCGGGCCGAACGGTGCGCCGCGCACGGCGAAGCGCCAGCTGTCCGCCTTCGCCGACTCGGCGACCGACCGGGCCCGCAGCCAGTGCGACTCGGAGTCCTTGGTGTTGAGGTAGACGCGCAGCAGCAGGCTGGCCCCGAAACACACGGCGCCGAGGACGGCCACGATGTCCGCCCCGGAGCCCGGCAGCGGGATGGAGAACGTCCCGCACAGTGCGGCCAGCACGAGCAGCGTGTAGTGGACCCGCATGCCCCGCACGAACGTGGTCTGAGCCTTGACGGCCACATCGTCGGCGGCGGCGACCACCCCGGAGAGGTCCTCGTCGCGCAGGATGCCCGGCGGGCGCACACTCGGCTCCGACGTCTGGCTCATGCACCCCTCCGGCGATCCATCGACGGCCCAGCCTAATGGCCGTGAACCGGCGGCGGCGTCAGTTTCCGCGGTAGGGGCGCACCTGCACCAGGTCGTCCCGGTGGACCACCTCGCGGTCGTTGCCGTCCCCGAACCGCTCCCGGAGCTGGGCCGACGTGGCCCCCATCCGCTCGGGCAGCTCCTCGGCGGCGTAGGCCACCAGCCCGCGGGCCACGACGGTGCCGTCGGCGGCGCCGATCTCGACCGGGTCACCCGCCTGGAAGGTGCCCTCGACACCGATCAGTCCGGCGGCGAGCAGCGACTTCTTCCCGACGGTCACCGCCCGGACGGCGCCCTCGTCGATGATCAGCCGGCCGCGGGTGTGGGCGGCGTGAGCGAGCCATAGGCGGCGCGTCCGGATTCGGCGCCCGGTGGCCGCGAACCAGGTGCCGACGTCGTCCCCGGCGAGCGCGGCGGCCGCGTTCGCCGCACTGGTCAGGATGACCGGCACCCCGGAGCCGACGGCGATCTGTGCCGCCTCGACCTTCGTCACCATGCCACCGGTCCCGACGTGGGAACCCTTCGCGGTCAGCTCGATGCCGTCGAGGTCCGCCGGGGAGTCCACCCGGGCGACCCGGGTCGAGCCCGGGCGGGTCGGCGGGCCGTCGTAGAGGGCGTCCACGTCCGAGAGCAGCAACAGCCCGTCGGCCCGGACCAGGTGGGTGACCAGGGCCGCGAGGCGGTCGTTGTCCCCGAACCGGATCTCGTGGGTGGCGACCGCGTCGTTCTCGTTCACGATCGGGATCACGCCGAGCGCGAGCAGGCGCACCAGGGCACGCTGGGCGTTGCGGTAGTGGCTGCGCCGGATCACGTCCTCGACGGTGAGCAGCACCTGACCGACGGTCCGCGCGTGCGCTGCGAACGCCCGGGTGTAGTGCGCCATGAGGAGGCCCTGGCCCACGCTGGCGGCGGCCTGGGCGGTGGCCAGGTCCTTCGGGCGGGCGCTCAGGCCGAGCACCGTGAGCGCGGAGGCGATCGCTCCGGAGGAGACCAGGATCACCTGCCCCCCGGCGGCCACCCGGGTGGCCAGGACGTCCGTGAGCGCCTGCAGCCGCTCGACGTCGAGGCGACCGGCGTCATCGGTGAGCGAGGAGGAGCCGACCTTCACCACGATCCGACGGGCGCGCGCCGGATCGGCGAACTCCGACCGGTCGGTGAGGGTCGCGGTCATCGGTCGTCGTCGTCGTCTCGATCGGTCCACAGTTCGGCGCGGGCCGCGGCCTTGGCGTCCATCCGTTCGTGGAACTCCTCGCGCTTCTCGGCGCGGGTGGGCCGGCTGCGCTCCTCGAGGCGGAGGTCCGTGCCGCGCGGGGAGGCGAGCAGCTCGGGCCCGGTGAGCAGGGTCGGCTCCCAGTCGAACACGACGCCGCGGGGACCGTCGCCGATCACGACCTCGTCGCCCGCGACGGCACCGGCCTTGAACAGCTGGTCCTCGACGCCGAGCCGGTGGAGCCGGTCGGCGAGGTAGCCGACCGCCTCGTCGTTGGCGAAGTCGGTCTGGCGCACCCACCGCTCCGGCTTGTCGCCCCGCACGAGGTAGTAGACGTGGTCGGTCTGCCGGCGCGTGACCGTGAAGCCGGCCTCGTTGACGGCGCGGGGCCGAAGCACGGTGCGGGTCGCCTCGGGGGCGGGCGCGGCGTCCCGGGCCTGCTGCACGATCTCGGCGAGCGCGAACGACAGTTGCCGCAGGCCCTCGTGGGAGGCGGTGGAGATCTCGAACACCCGCAAGCCCCGGGCCTCGAGGTCGGGGCGGACCAGTTCGGCCAGGTCACGCGCCTCGGGCACGTCGATCTTGTTCAGCACCACGAGCCGCGGCCGCTCGGTCAGCGGGACCCGGCCGCCCTCGATGCCGACGTCGCCGGCGTACGCGGCCAGTTCCGCCTCGATGACGTCGAGGTCGGTGATCGGGTCGCGCCCGGGGTCGAGCGTGGCGCAGTCGAGCACGTGCACGATCACCGCGCAGCGCTCGATGTGGCGCAGGAACTCCAGGCCCAGGCCCTTGCCCTCGCTGGCACCGGGGATCAGCCCGGGCACGTCCGCCATCGTGAACCGGGCCTGGCCGGCCTGCACCACACCGAGGTTCGGCACCAGGGTGGTGAACGGGTAGTCGGCGATCTTGGGGCGGGCCGCGGACATCGCCGCGACCAGCGAGGACTTGCCGGCGCTCGGGAACCCGACGAGGGCCACGTCCGCGACGGTCTTGACCTCGAGGACGAGGTCCTCCTCCCAGCCGGGCTCGCCGAGCAGGGCGAAGCCAGGGGCCTTGCGCTTGGGTGAGGAAAGCGCGGCGTTCCCGAGACCGCCCTGCCCGCCGCGGGCGGCCACGTAGCGGGTGCCGGCGCCGACCAGGTCGGCGAGCAGCTCGCCGTCGGGCGTCTTCACGACCGTGCCGTCCGGCACCAGCAGCACCAGGTCCTCCCCGCGCCTGCCGGTGCGCATGTCGCCGGCGCCCTGGGTACCGCCCTCGGCCCGGCGGTGCGGGGAGTGGTGGTAGTCGAGCAGCGTGGTGGTCTGTGGGTCCACCTCGAGGATCACGTCACCGCCGGAGCCGCCGTTGGCACCGTCGGGCCCCCCGAGCGGCTTGAACTTCTCACGGTGCACGGACGCGCAGCCGTGGCCACCGTCCCCGCCGCGCGCGTGCAGGACCACACGGTCCACGAAGTTCGCCATGGCTGGCTACCTCCCGATTGCTGGGTCGACGGATGGTGTGGAACAAAAGACGGCGGGGGCGGAGCGGCTCATTGCCGCTCCGCCCCCGCCGGACGTTCGTGAGTGCGCGGGAGGCTCAGGCCTCGGCGGCGACGACGTCGATGACCTTGCGGCCACGGCGGCTACCGAACTGCACCGCACCCGGTTCCAGGGCGAACAGGGTGTCGTCCTTGCCGCGGCCGACGTTGTTGCCCGGGTGGAAGTGGGTGCCCCGCTGGCGGACGATGATCTCGCCGGCCTTGACGACCTCGCCACCGAAGCGCTTGACGCCGAGCCGCTGAGCGTTGGAGTCGCGCCCGTTGCGGGAGGAGCTTGCGCCCTTCTTGTGTGCCATGACGAACCTGCTCTTTCGAAGCTCTGAGGGTGGGAGGGTTACTTGATACCGGTGACCTTGAGGCGCGTCAGCTGCTGACGGTGCCCCTGGCGCTTGCGGTATCCGGTCTTGTTCTTGAACTTGAGGATGGTGATCTTCGGGCCCTTCTCGTCCCGAACGATCTCCGCCGTCACCGTGACCTTCTTCAGGTCGGCGGCCGCGGAGGTCACCTTCTCCCCGTCGACGAGCAGGAGGGGCTCGAGTTCGACCGAGTCACCCTCGGCGCCCTTGAGACGGTCCACGACGACGACGTCACCGACGGACACCTTCTCCTGTCGGCCGCCGGCCTTGACGATCGCGTACACCACTTTTCCTGCTCATCTCTGTCGTCACAACATGTCTGGGTTCCCGCGCAGGCAGCCATCTCGGGCCTGATGGCCATCGAAGACATCCGCTGCTCACACCCTGGGGCGCGCACCACGGGAGACGGTGCTGGGGCACCGACGCTCAAGATTACGCGAGAGGGGCCGCCGGAGCAAACCTCGCACGTGTGAGTTTCGCCATGACGGGGTGGGCCCGGGTGGGCCCGGCGCCCCGATGGGGCAGGATGTGCCCCGCACGCACCCGCCGTCGACCGGAACCGAGGCCCGAAGCATGCCCGCCGATTCTCCCACGATCCTGGCCACGTCCGGTGGCTACCGTCCCGGGCACCGGGTGCGACTGGAGTTCGACGCCCTGGTGCACCACGGCGTCGACCTCTCCGGGGTGTCCGGCCGGGCGCCCCGGGTCAGCTTTCTCGGCACGGCCGGCGGCGACCAGGAGTGGCGGATCGCGATGATGCACGAAGCAGCGCGGGACGCCGGGTTCGACCTGACCGCGGTGCGCCTGTTCAGCATGCCCAACCTGGACGATCTCGAGGGGCACCTGCTCGGGGCGGACCTGATCTGGGTGGACGGCGGGTCGGTGGCGAACCTGCTCGCGGTCTGGCGGGTCCACGGCCTGGACGAGATCATGCGCCGGGCCTGGACGGCCGGGGTGGTCCTCGCCGGGGTGAGCGCCGGATCGATCTGCTGGTTCGACGGAGGCACCACGGACTCCTTCGGCCCCGAACTGCGCCCGGTGACCAACGGCCTCGGACTGCTCCCCTACGGCAATGGCGTGCACTATGACAACGAGTCCCGCCGTCGGCCGCTCGTGCACTCGCTCGTGGCGGACGGCACCCTCGGGCAGACGCACTGCACGGACGACGGCGTGGGTCTGGTCTATTCGGGCACCCGCCTCGTCGAGGCGGTCACCGAGGTCCCCGGCAAGGGCGCCTACGTGGTCCGCCGCGACGCCGCCGGCGGCGCCGTGGAGGAACGCCTCGAACCCCGGCTGCTGACCCGCTGAGGTCCGGACCGTGGATCGGGCCGGCGACCGTGGGATGCCCTCCCCTGGGCGGACAGGCCTGCCCATGGGCGGCCCGCTGTGGAGGCCGGGTGGCGGGCCGGTGGGCGACTAACCTGGGGCGCGATGAGTCTCCAGCCCCAGACCGCCGCCCCGGCACCACCGAAGCGGCGCGTCCAGCCTGCGGTGCCCCGCACCCCGAGCCAGCTGCTGCTGGCGGGCGGAGGCGACCCGTTCGATCGCGCCCGCGCGGCGGTGGACTCGGCACTGGCCACCGTGCACGAACTGCTCGGCTTCCTGCCGGCCGAGCAGGATCAGCTGCACGGCCGGTTCACCACGCTCGCCTCGATGCTCGACGCGGACCGCCGGATGCTCGCCGACTGGCGGCTGGTCCCTGCCGAGCAGCAGCTCCTCGGCACTGTGACGCCGCCCACCTGGGGTGAGTACGCGACGCTGGCGGGGGCGCCGGCCGGCCGGACCCCGGTCAACCCCGACCCACAGGCGGAGCCGGTGTACGGCTTCAACGCGGTGCTCGGGCACGTCGGTGGGGCGCTGAAGTCCGCGACGGACGCGCTCGCGCAGTTCGGTGGACAGCTCGGGTCGTCCCGCCGGTTCCTGCTCGCCGGCAACGTGGCCAACGCGGCCGCGGACGTCGACCACCTGGCCGCGATGTTCACCGCGGCCGTGTGGGACTACGAACGGCCGGCCATGCCGACGCTGCCGGCCCGGTCCGGGCGCATCGAGCTGCGGGCCTCACCCCGGGCGCGGCCGCAGACCCGGTGGGCCCGGTACGCCCGCGCGATGTTCGTCGCCGACCGGGTCGAGTTCACGACGGCGCAGGGTCGGCGGGTGATCGGCCTGGACACCCCGATCGAGTACCTGCTGCACGTGGCGCCGCCGTCGCCGGTGGACGTGCTGGCGCCGTACGACCCGGCCGAGCGCTACGCGCGGGTTCCCCTCTACGACGAGCTCGGCGCCGTGCACTTCTGCAACGCCGCCGGCCAGAGCATGGGCGCGATCGCCGTCGCGGACTGGCTCGTCCAGCCCGAGGTCACCCAGGCCCAGTCCTGGTCTGCGGCGCCGGGCGCCGAGCACCTGCGGGCGCACGGCCGCCTGGTGTGGGCGCTGCAGGCGAGCGGCATCACCGCCGGGGCCGCGACCCTCCGGGTGCCGATCCGGCGCGGTGTGGCGCACCCGCCGATGGCCGACCCGTCCCGGGTCCGGCCCAAGGCGAGGGCCGGCGCCACCGGCGTGGCCAGCGCGCCGAACCCGGCCGCGATGCCGATCGAGGCGGTCGCCGACGTGATCCGCCCGGCCCCGCACCTCCTCCCTTACCGCGGCACCGCGGCCCGCCCGGCCGACGCCCACCGGCGCCGCGCCAAGCGCGGCAACACCCTGAACAAGGACACCGGGCCGGCATCCCCGCTGAACGCGATCATCCGGTGGCCGGCGCTGGCCGCGATCATCATCGGCGGACTCGGCTCCGCCTACCTGCTCGCCAACACCTGGTGGGTGCGCACCTGCGTGATCCTGATGTTCGCCGCCGTGCTCGAGCCCTGGCTCTGGTGGCTGTGGTCCTGGGCCCGCGACCACGACGTCCGCCGGATGAAGGCGGTGTACCGGCCCGGAGCCGCGCCCGGGCGGTCCAACCGGTTCTCCCGGCGGGCCGCGCTGCTGTTCGACGGCGCGAACGTGGGCATCCGCACCGCCACCGGCCACGAGGCCTGGCTGGCCGCATCCTCGGACACCGACATCGGGCTGGTCTCGGTGCAGCGGCTGATGCACCAGGGGCAGGCCTGGGCCTTCGCGCTCACCGACCGGTGGGGCCACTGGCGGGCCGTGCTGCCCGCCGAGGCGTGGGCTCCCGGTGGGGACCTGAGCGGCCTGGCGGGTTTCGCTCAGGCCGCCGGGTTGGAACTCGGGGACACCTCCGCCGTGCCGTTCACGGTGGCGAACGACCCGTTGCAGGAGTCGTCGGCGTTCGCGGCGACCCGGTCCACGGGCCCGCGCACCCGCGGCATGGTGATGCTCGGGATCTACGCGCTCTCCGTGGCCCCGCTGACCCTGCTGGGGTCCCGGACCGCGACGTTCATGCTGTTTCTGGTGGCCGCGATCGCGCTGACGCCGACGTTCCTGCGGTTCGTGTGGAACCGGTGGCTGGACCGTCCGTCCGCTGCCGGGGAGGCGGACGCCGGACGGCGCAGCGCCACTCGGGTGCCGATGAGCGCGGGGAACACCGGGCCCTGAGAATGCGCTGCGGCTCAGCACAACCCCGCAGCCACGTCTCTTGCGTTGCTCGCCGGTCGCACCAGCCGGCCGGACATGACTGTGGGGCTCCCGGATGGAAGCCCCACAGGTCGGTCAACGTTGAGCGCTCACGCGGAGCCCGAACCGTCCGCTTCGGCGTCGTTCGCGTCCGGCTGACGGTTGTTCCCGCCCGCCTCGGTGGGCTCGGTCCCGGCCACCTCGCTCGGCTGCTGTGCTTGGAATGCTGCGTCGTCCGTGGCCTCGACCGGGGTCTGCACCACCGGGGCATCGCCGGAGCGCGCCAGGTTCGACGGCGCGGCGAGGGCCTCGTAGCTGCCCTCGACGAGCCGGACCTGGACCGGCTCGTCGCTGCCGTCGCCGAGCAGGGCGCCGTCCACCGAGGCCACCTCGGCGGCGGCCGCCTCGAACTGCGCGGAGTCCGAGGAGTCGCGGCCGATGCCGCGGGCGAGAGCGTCGAGACGCTCCGCGACCGAGCGGTCCGGGATCGGCAGCCGCGGCAGCAGACCCACGCTCGCGCCACCGGAAGCGTTGGCCGAGTCAGCAGGGTCGGCGGCGTCGATCGACGCCGAACCCGTGGCCGCAGCACCCGGATCCGCAATCGCGGCCTCCGAGGATCCGGCGGCCGCCGGGCTCTCGCCGGTGGCGATCCCCGCACCGGGGGCATGGGCGCCGACCGGGGCGTCCACCCCGTGCTCGTGCTCGTGGGCGTGCGCGGCCGCGGCCGCGATGGTGGCGAGCGTGGCGCGCACCGCGGCCCGTTGCTCCGGGTCCACCTCCGCCTCCGGGGCCGGCACCTGGGCCGCTGACGCGGACTGGCGGCTGTCGCCACCGCTGCGCCGGTTGCCCCGACGGCGCCCGCCGCGGGTCTCCTCGGCCTCCGGCTCGGTCGGGCCGTCGTTCTCGACGGGATCGCTGTGCACGATGAAACCGCGGCCGTTGCAGTGCTCACAGGTCTCGCTGAACGCCTCGACGAGGCCCTGGCCGACCCGCTTGCGGGTCATCTGGACCAGGCCGAGCGAGGTCACCTCGGCCACCTGGTGGCGGGTCCGGTCGCGGCCGAGGCACTCGGTCAGGCGCCGCAGCACCAGGTCCCGGTTCGCCTCGAGGACCATGTCGATGAAGTCGATGACGATGATGCCGCCGATGTCGCGCAGCCGGAGCTGGCGGACGACCTCCTCGGCCGCCTCCAGGTTGTTCCGGGTGACGGTCTCCTCGAGGGTCCCGCCGGAGCCGGTGAACTTCCCGGTGTTGACGTCCACGACCGTCATCGCCTCGGTGCGGTCGATCACCAGGGACCCGCCCGAGGGCAGGTACACCTTGCGGTCCATGCCCTTGGCGAGCTGCTCGTCGATGCGGTGCGCGGCGAACACGTCCTTGCTCTCGACCCAGTGGGTCAGTCGCGGCTCCAGGTCCGGGGCCACCGAGGCGACGTACTCCGAGATGGTCGACCAGGCCTCCTCACCGGAGACGGTCAGGGACGCGAAGTCCTCGTTGAACACGTCCCGGACCACCCGGGTGGCCAGCTCGGGCTCGCCCTTGAGCAGCACCGGTGCGGAGACCGACTTGCGGCCGGTCTTGGCCTGGATGTCCGCCCACTGCTTGGTGAGCCGCTCGACGTCGTTGCGGAGCTCCTGCTCGCTGGCGCCCTCGGCGGCGGTGCGCACGATCACCCCCTGCCCGTCCGGCACGATCTCCTTGAGCAGCTTCTTCAGACGCGCCCGCTCGGTGTCCGGGAGCTTGCGGGAGATCCCGGTCATCGCCCCGGACGGCACCAGCACCAGGTACCGGCCGGCCAGGGTGATCTGGGAGGTCAGCCGGGCCCCCTTGTGCCCGATCGGGTCCTTGGTGACCTGCACGAGCACGGAGTCGCCGGAGGACAGGGCCTGCTCGATCCGGCGCGGCTGGCCCTCGAGCCCGGCGGCGTCCCAGTTCACCTCGCCCGCGTAGAGCACGGCGTTGCGGCCCTTGCCAAGGTCGATGAACGCGGCCTCCATCGAGGGCAGCACGTTCTGGACCCGGCCGAGGTAGACGTTCCCGACCATCGAGGTCTGGGTCTTGCGGGCCACGTAGTGCTCGACGAGGACGTTGTCCTCGAGCACCGCGATCTGGGTGCGCCCGTCGCGCTCGCGCACCACCATGGCGCGCTCGACCGACTCCCGGCGGGCCAGGAACTCCGCCTCGGTGATGATCGAGCGGCGCCGGTTGGAGTCCCGGCCGTCGCGGCGCCGCTGGCGCTTCGCCTCCAGCCGGGTGGAGCCCTTCAGCGCGGTGACCTCGTCGCGCGCGGCGCGCGCCCCGTCGTCCGACCGGGAGCCACCGCCGCTGCTGCCGCTGCCGCCACGGCTGCGGCGGCGCCGCCGGCGGCGCGAACCACCCTCGGAGCCGTCACCGCCGTCGGAGTCCTCGGCAGGTTCGGAGTCCTGCGCGGTGTCGTCCTCGGCGTCAACGTCCGTGGCGGCTTCCGCGCCGTTGCCCTTGGGCCCGTTGCCCTCGGTGCCGTTGGCCTCGGGCTCCTCACCCTCGGACTCGTCGCCGGCGCCGTCGTCACCGGAACCGGAGTTCGCCGGCCGGCGCCGCCCCCGGCCACCGCGACGGCGTCGACGCCGGTTCGGCGCGCCGCTCTCGTCCGTGGTGTCCGTGGTGTCGGCCTCGTCCGGCTGCTCCGACCCGGTCTCGTCGGCTCCTGCCGCGGGCACGGCCTCCGGCTCCTCCGCCTTCCGGCGACGACTCGCGGGCCGCTCCTCGGCGGCGACGCTGCGCTCCGGCGGGCCCGCCGGAGCGGCTGCCCGACGGCTGCGGCGGGCGACGTCCGGTGCCTGGAACAGCAGGGCGGTGGCGGGCAGGCGCGGGGAACCGTCGTCGGTGTCGTCCTCGGTGTCGTCGTCCTCGGAACCGGAGTCCTCGTCCTCGGCGTCCTCGTCCTCGGCGTCGGTCTCGATGCCCACGCCGGTGTGCCGGTCGCGCTCGGGCAGGTCGATGTCGACCCGCGCCAGTTCCTCGGCCGGCTCCTGCTCGCCTTCGCCCTCGTCGGGCTCCACGCCGAAGGCCGCGAACACATCCAGGGTCGGTGCGGGAGCGGGTGCGCCTGCCGCGGCGCCGGCCCGGCGGGAGCGCCGAGCGCGCTTGGGCGCCTCAGTTGGCGCTTCGGTGCTGGCTTCGGTCGTCGCGACGGCGTCCGGCTGGTCAGCTGTGCCGGTGGCGGTGCCGGTGCCGGTGGCGGCGTCGGTGGCGGCGGTGGCGTCGTTGTCGGCCTTCTTCCGCGACCGGGAACCGGACGCCCGGCGCTTCTTCGGGGCCGGCTCAGCGTCCGACGGCGCAACGGGGTCCGCGGGCGTGGCACCCGGTCCGTCGGTCACCTCGGGCGCGTCGGTCGCCTCGGGCGGCGCGCTCGCGTCGCTCTCCTCGGCGACCTTCTTCTTGCGGGGGCTGCGCTTGCGCGCCGGCTTGCTCGGCGCCTCCGGCTCACCCGAGGCGTCCGGCCCTGCCGACCCTCCGTCCGCACCGTCGCTCGGGAGCGAGCCTGCGCCGTCGGCCGCCTGTGCCGCCTGAGCGGCCGCGTGCTCCTCGGGGGTCATCACCGGCCGGGTGGCACGGCGGGAGCGGCGCGGGCGCGGCTGCTCGGCGGGGACCTCGGTCGGCTCCGTTGCCGCGGTCTGTTCGTTGGGGTTGATGTCGTTCTCTGTCACGGGTCGTGCTCCCGGTGCCCGGTACCCCAGCCATACCCGCCTGGTGCCCGTGGGCTGTTCGTCGGCGTCGCCCCGCGGGGCGGCCGTGAGAAAGTCGTAGGTGCCTCGGGCCTCGCGAGTGCTCGCGTCGACCGTCCGCCGATTCCATCACGCACCATGTGGGCACGTTCTCCGGGTGGTCGGTCCTGGCCCGCGCCTTGCCTGGTGGCGGCGCGTGTTCCACAACCCCAACTACCTTTGCCGATGTCGTCGGGCTCACCGGCAGGTATGGGACTGACCGGCTCGCCGCGGCCAGTATCGCACAGGGCACCGGGGCCGTGAGGTGACACGCCGTCGTGATGCGGGACCTTGGTCCCAGACCACCGGAAGGCACCGACCTAGCGTTGAGGGCACCGTTCCTCCCCGCTCTCGTGAAGGCTGGCCCGCACCGGTGGAAGCACTCGACGTAGCCCGTTGGCAGTTCGGCATCGTGACCGTCTACCACTTCATCTTCGTTCCGCTCACGATCGGCCTGGCCCCCCTGGTCGCCGTCATGCAGACGATCTGGACGTTCACCGGGAAGGAGAACTGGTACCGGCTCACGAAGTTCTTCGGCAAGCTCCTGCTGATCAACTTCGCCATCGGGGTGGTCACCGGGATCGTCCAGGAGTTCCAGTTCGGCATGAACTGGAGCGAGTACTCCCGGTTCGTGGGAGACGTCTTCGGAGCGCCGCTGGCCATCGAGGGCCTGGCCGCGTTCTTCGTGGAGTCCACGTTCCTGGGCCTGTGGATCTTCGGCTGGGACCGGCTGCCGAAGAAGATCCACCTGGCCTGCATCTGGGCGGTGGCGGTCGCGACGAACGCCTCCGCGTTCTTCATCCTCGCCGCGAACTCGTGGATGCAGCACCCGGTCGGCGCGATCTTCAACGAGCAGACCGGGCGCGCCGAGATGGTCGACTTCGGCGCGGTGCTGACCAACAACACCCTGGTCGCCGCGTACACCCACACCGTCGCGTCCGCGATGCTGGTGGCCGGGACCTTCGTCGCGGGGGTGGCCGGCTGGCTGCTGGTACGCGCGGTCCGCAACTCCGATACCTCGCTCGCCCGGACCGTGTACCGGCCCGCCGCCCTGCTCGGGCTGGTCACCATCGTGATCGCCGGCGCCGGAGTGGTCGTCAGCGGCGACTACCAGGCCAAGCTCATGTACGAGCAGCAGCCCATGAAGATGTCCTCGGCGGAGGCCCTGTGCGAGGGCGAGAACGGGGCGGACTTCTCCCTGCTCACCATCGGTGACCTGTCCAACAGCTGTGAGGGCGTGCAGCACATCCTCACCCTCCCGGGCGTGACCAGCTACCTCGGTACCGGCGACTTCGACGGGTACCTGCCCGGCGTGGAGGACCTCCAGACGCAGTACGAGGAGCAATACGGCGAGGGCGTCGACTACCGCCCGAACCTGGCCCTGACGTACTGGTCGTTCCGGCTGATGATCGGATTCGCGGCCGGGTCGGCGGCGCTGGCGGTCGTAGGACTGTGGTTGCTGCGGCGCGGCCGGATCACGGACTCTCGGTGGTTCGGGCGACTGTGTCTGGTGGCGATCCCGATGCCGTTCGTGGCCGCCTCGTTCGGGTGGATCTTCACCGAGACCGGGCGCCAGCCCTGGGTGGTGGCGCCGAACCCGACCGGCGTGGACCTGGTCTGGATGCTCACCGCGGACGGGCTGTCCACCACCGTGCCCGTCGGTGAGGTGCTCGCCTCCCTGCTCACCTTCACGGTGCTCTACACGGTGCTCGCGGTCGTCTGGTTCACCCTCATGCGCCGGTACGCCGCGATCGGGGTGGCCCCGGCGGCGTCCGGGCCGTCCTCGGGCGCGAAGCCGGACGACCCGGGCGGCACCGACGGCAGCGCCGAGTCCGAGTCCGAGCCCCTGTCCTTCGCGTACTGAGTCGAGGAAGTCATGGATCTGCCCCTGCTCTGGTTCGCCATCATCGCCTTCTTCTGGATGGGCTACCTCGTCCTGGAGGGTTTCGACTTCGGCGTCGGCATGCTGATGCGGCCGCTCTCCAAGGACGACACGGACCGCCGTCTCGTCATCAACACCATCGGCCCCGTCTGGGACGGGAACGAGGTGTGGCTGATCGTGGCCGGCGCCGCCACGTTCGCCGCGTTCCCCGAGTGGTACGCGACCATGTTCTCGGGGTTCTACCTGCCGCTGCTGGCGATCCTCGCGGCCCTGATCATTCGTGGGGTCGCGTTCGAGTACCGCGGCAAGATCAACGACGACGTCTGGCGGGCCCGGTGGGACTGGGCGATCACGATCGGGTCCTGGGTCCCGGCCGTGCTCTGGGGGGTGGCGTTCGCGAACTTCGTCCGCGGGGTGCGCCTGGACGCCGACCACCAGATGGTCTCCGGGTTCTTCGAGCTGCTCTCCCCGTTCGCGCTGCTCGGCGGGGCCACCACGGCGCTGCTGTTCGCCCTGCACGGCGCGATCTTCATCAGCCTCAAGACCGACGGGCAGATGCGCGAGCGGGCCGGGCGCACCGCCGCCGCGCTGGCGGGGCCGACGCTGGTGGTGGCCGGGGGTTTCGCGGTCTGGGCGCACTCGGCGCACGCCTGGACCTGGGCGCCGGTGGGCGTGGCCGCGGCCGCCCTGGTCGGGGTCGTGGTCGCGACCCGGGCCCGCCGTGAGGGCTGGGCGTTCACGCTCAGCGCGCTCACCATCGCCGCCGTGGTGGTGGTCATCTTCGGCTCGCTGTTCCCGAACGTGCTGCCCGCGATCAACGACCCGGCGAACTCGCTGACCATCGCGAACGCCTCGTCCACGGACTACACGCTGACGATCATGACCTGGGTGGCGGCCTGCCTGACCCCGTTGATCCTGGCCTACCAGGGCTGGACCTACTGGGTGTTCCGCAAGCGGCTGACCACGTCCGCGATCCCCGCCCACATCGGCCTGCCGCGCAAGCACCCGACGAAGGACCCGGCCCGCTCGTGAGCAAGCCCCTCGACCCACGCCTGCTCCGCCGGGCACGCGCCGCGCGCACCTACATCCTGGTCGCGGCCGCCCTCACGGTGGCGATGACGGCGTGCGTGGTGGGCGGGGCGGTCCTGCTCGCCCGTGCGGTGGCCCCGGTGATCACCTCCGACGCCACGATCGCCCAGGTGCTGCCGCAGATCGCGTGGGTCGGGGCGCTGTTCGTGGTGCGGGCCGTGCTCGCCACGGTCTCGGAGTCGATCGCGCACCGCAGCGCCGTCCGGGTGATCAACCAGTTGCGCGAACAGGTGCTCACCCACTCGGTGGAACTCGGGCCGCGGTGGCTCGCCACCAACGGCACCGACACCGCCACCCTGGTCACCCGGGGCATCGAGGCCCTCGAGCCGTACTTCGTGCGCTACCTGCCGCAGTTGTTGCTGACGGCCGTGCTGACGCCGTCGGTGCTGGCGGTGATCGCCGGGATGGATCTGCTCTCGGCCGTGACGATCGGCCTCACCATCCCGCTGATCCCCCTGTTCATGTGGCTGGTCGGGGTCGCCACCCAGAAGTACGCGGCGGACCGGTTGGCGGCGCTGTCCCGTCTGGGGAGCCGGCTGCTGGACCTGATCGCCGGCCTGCCCACCCTGCAGGCGTTCGGACGTGCGCTCGGCCCCGTCCGCCGGGTCCGGGAACTGGCCGACGCGACTCGCCGCACCACGATGGCGACGCTGCGGGTGGCGTTCCTGTCCGGTGCGGTCCTGGAGCTGCTCGCCTCCCTGTCGGTGGCGATGGTCGCCGTCGGGGTGGGGCTGCGGCTCGTCTACGGCGAGCTCGACCTGGTCACCGGGCTGGCGGTGCTGATCCTGGCCCCGGAGGTGCTGCTGCCGCTGCGCCAGGTCGGTGTGCACTTCCACGCCGCGGCGGACGGGGTGGCCGCGGCCGAGCGGGTGCACGCCGTCCTGGACACTCCGGCCGGCCGGTCCGGCGTTCCCACCCGGTCGGTCCGGGCCGTGACCGCGCTCGAGTGGGACGGCGTGAGCGTGCGCGCGGGGGACCGCGACTATGCGGCGCCCGCGGGTCTGCGCGGAGTCGTGCGGTCGGGGACGATCACGGCGCTGGTCGGCCCGAACGGGTCCGGGAAGTCCACGGCAGCGATGACCGCGCTCGGCGTGCAGGCCCCGGACGTCGGCCGGGTGTTGCTGCACACCACCGACGGCGTGGTGCCGCTCACCGAGGTGGCCCCGGACTCGTGGTGGACCCAACTCGCCTGGGTGCCGCAGCGTCCCGTGATCGAGCCCGGCACCCTGCGCGAGTATGTCACCGGCGGTGAGAGTGTCGAAATGGCGACCACAACAACACTCTCGGCAGCACCCTCGGCGGCGGCCGCGACCGGACCCACCTCGCAGACCAGCGACGAGAGTGCCGAAATGGCAGCCACAACAGCACTCTCGGCGGCGGCCGCGGCGACCGGTTTCGCCGAGGCGCTGGCCGGCCTGCCGCTCGGCTGGGACACCCCGGTGGGGCGGGGCGGCGTGGGCCTGTCCCTCGGGCAGCGCCAACGCCTGGCCCTGACCCGTGGGCTGCTGCACCCCGGCCGGTTCCTGGTCCTCGACGAGCCGACCGCCCATCTGGACGCGGCGAGCGAGGCACAGGTGCTCTCCACCCTGCGTGCGGCCGCGGACGCCGGGAAGGGGGTGCTCGTGATCGCGCACCGGCCCGAGCTCATCGCCGCCGCGGACCACGTGATCGAGGTGTACGCAGGCCCGCTGCCCGACGGAGCCGAGCGGTCCGACCACGACGCCGATCCGGAGGCCACGGCCGGGCCTGCCGCCGCCGAGCCCAGTGCCGAGCCTGCCGAACTGCCCGGGGTGGCCCGATGACCGCGCCGGCGGGCCCACCGCACCTGCGGGCGCCCGACCGCCGTCGCGGCGGGCCGGAACTCGCCGCGCTGCGCCGGATCCTTCCGCTGCTGCACGTCGACCGGGGCCGGGCGGTCATCGCGGTGCTGTGCGGGACGCTCGCGCTGGGCAGCGCCGTCGGCCTCGCGGCCGCGTCCGCGTGGCTGATCGCCCGCGCCTCCGAGATGCCGCCGGTGATGCACCTGGGCGTCGCCGTGGTGGCCGTGCGGGCGCTCGGCATATCCCGTGGCGTGTTCCGCTACCTGGAGCGGCTCTCCTCGCACGAGGTGGCGTTGCGCGGGGTGGTCGACCTGCGCACGAACGTGTACCGGATCCTCGCCGGTGGGCACCCGGAGGCGACCGCCGGCATGCGTCGCGGCGATGTCCTGGCCCGGGTCGGCGCGGACGTCGACGCGGTCGGTGACGTGGTGGTCCGGGCGCTGATCCCGACGGCGGTCGCCGTCGTGGTCTCGGCGGGCACCGTCGCCCTCGTGGCCGCGTTCTCCCCCGCCGCCGCGGCCATCCTGGCGCTCGCCCTGCTGGTCGCGGGGATCGGTGCGCCCACCCTCGCGGCCCTCGCGGCCCGGCGCAGCGAGCTGGCCGGTGTGCAGGCCCGCGCGGACGTCGCCGCGGCGTCCATGCTGATCCTCGACGGCGCCACCGAGCTGCGCGTGTCCGGTCGCCTCGCCGGCGCCGTCGCCGACCTGCGCCGCGCGGAGGCCCGGGTCGCCGCCGCCCAGGACGCCGCCGCC
>NZ_SMNA01000012.1 GCF_004353825.1 Occultella glacieicola
CCCCGGCCCCTGCCGCCGAGTCGCCCGCGCCCGCCGCCGCGTCCCCGGCCCCCGCCGCCGAGTCGCCCGCGCCGGCCCAGCCGGAGCCCAGTCGGGCCGAGGCCTCCGAGGAGGGCCCGACCTCCTACGTGACCCCACTCGTCCGGAAGCTCGCTGCGGACAAGGGTGTTGACCTGGCTTCCGTCACCGGCTCCGGCGTGGGTGGGCGGGTCCGCAAGCAGGACGTGCTCGCCGCCGCCGAGGCCGCGGAGAAGGCCGCCGCCGCGAAGTCCGCCGCCGCCGACGCTCCTGCCGCTGCCCCGGCTCCGGCCGCTCAGGCCGCGAAGTCGACCCCGGCGGTCTCGCCGCTGCGCGGCACCAGGGAGAAGATGTCTCGCCTGCGCAAGATTGTCGCGTCCCGGATGGTGGAGTCGCTGCAGGTGTCCGCCCAGCTGACCACCGTGGTCGAGGTGGACGTGACCAAGGTGGCCCGCCTGCGGGCCCGGGCGAAGAACGACTTCGCCGCCCGCGAGGGTGCCAAGCTGACCTTCCTGCCGTTCTTCACGCTGGCCGCCACCGAGGCTCTCAAGGAGTTCCCGAAGCTCAACGCCAGCATCGACGGCGAGGAGATCGTCTACCACGGCTCGGAGAACATCGGCCTCGCTGTGGACACCGACCGTGGCCTCGTGGTCCCGGTCATCAAGGACGCCGGTGACCTCAACATCGCCGGCATCGCCCGCAAGATCGCCGACCTGGCCGGTCGCACCCGGGTGAACAAGGCCACCCCGGACGAACTGTCCGGCGGCACCTTCACGATCACCAACACCGGCAGCGGTGGCGCCCTGTTCGACACGCCGATCCTGCTCCAGCCGCAGGTCGGCATCCTCGGTATCGGCACCATCGTCAAGCGCCCCGTGGTGGTCACCGACGCCGACGGCGCCGAGGTCATCGCGGTCCGCTCGATGGTCTACCTCGCGCTGTCCTACGACCACCGCCTGGTGGACGGTGCGGACGCGGCCCGGTTCCTCATGTCGATGAAGAACCGTCTGGAGGAGGGTGCGTTCGAGGCCGACCTCGGTCTCTGAACGCTCTCCTGAAAACGCACTGCCCGACGGCGGCCGTTCCCTTCCGGGGGCCGGCCGCCGTCTCGTAGGGTGGCGGACGGGTCGAGCGAAGGGGCGCAGATGAGGTATCTGCTCGGCGGGATGCTCCTGCTGACCGTCATCGTGCTGTTCTCGGGTCTACTGCCGAACGTCGAGGACACGGGTTCCGGCGAGGGTGGCGGCGACACCTCGATGATCTTCGGCATCTGGTGCGGGCTCTACCTCGTTGCCTCCGCATTGACGATCTGGGACGCGGTTCGTGGCGCGCGGCGCGGCGACCTCGCCGGACTGCGACGCGGCGCGGTCTTCGTCAAGCTCGCCGGGATCCCGTTCTTCGTCCTGAACTTCCTGTTCCTGTGGTTGATCACGACCGGCCTGCTGTTCTTCGGGATCGGGTTCCTCCTGGCGCCGATCGCGGTCGTCTGGACCTACCTCGTGATGCTCCCGACCTCGGCGTACGGGATCGCCTGCCTCGTGGTGCTGAGGCGCACGGGGACGACCTCGCGACAGTTCCTCACCACCAACCTGATCCTGCACCTGGTGTTCGTGGGCGACGTGGTGAGCACCCTCGTGGTCGCCACCAGGACAGGTGCGGCGCTCAGAACGGTGCCACGCGCACCGCGTCCGGCTCAGGTCGCGTCCGACCACCCGCCCGGTTCCCTGTCCGCGCAGGGCGGGCGGGCGTTCTGAGTCCGTTCCACACCGCTGCTGCGGGCAGCGCCCCCACTGCGTAGGGTGGCGAGGACCGGATGGGCGAGGGACGGAGCCGACGTGGGTGCAGTGGTCGTCGCCGGCGGATCCGGCCTGATCGGCACCACCGTCGTGGACGCGCTGCGGGCGCAGGGCCGCGAGGTACGGCAATTGGTCCGCCGCGAGCCGCAGGCGCCGGGCGAGGTCCGCTGGGACCCGGACTCGGGCCTGTTGCCGGACGAGGTCCTCGACGGTGCCGCCGCGGTGGTCAACCTCGGCGGCGCGGGCGTGGGCGATCGCCGGTGGACCCGGTCCCGTAAGGCGTACCTGCTCCGCTCCCGGGTGGCCGGCACCTCGCTGATCGCCACCAGGCTCGCCGGGCGCAGGGAGCCGATCCGGATGATCCAGGCCTCGGCCGTCGGGTTCTACGGCGACACCGGTGAGACCGAGGTCCGCGAGGACCACCCGTCCGGGGCGACGTTCCTGTCCGGGCTGTGCCGCTCCTGGGAGGCCGCTGTCGCGCCCGCGGCCGACGCCGGCGTGCCGGTCGCGCGGGTGCGCACCGGGATCGTGCTGAGCCCGACCGGCGGCGCGCTCGGACCGTTGAACGTGCTGCTGCGGCTCGGGCTCGCGGGCCCGATGGGGTCGGGGCGCCAGTGGTGGCCGTGGATCACACTCGCCGACCAGGTTGGCGCGATCGTGCACCTGATGGACTCCGACGTCACCGGTCCGGTGAACCTGTGTGCCCCCGAGCCGGCCCGCAACCGGGACCTGATCCGCACCCTGGCCTCCGCGCTGCACCGCCCCGCGGTGGTCCCGGTGCCCGGGTTCGCGCTGCACCTGGCCCTCGGTGAGTTCGCCGGCGAACTGCTGCAGTCCCAACGGGTGGTACCCGGTGTGCTGGCCGGCGACGGATTCACGTTCGCGCACCCCACGCCGGAGGCGGCAGCGCGCTACCTGTACGGCGGGTGAGCGAGGGCGACCGCAGGTAGGTCGGGTCAGTCCGGGCAGTGCGTCAGGTCCCTGACCAGCCAGGTCCGGTCCACGGCCGCGAGCGTGAACTCCACGCATCGCGCAGCGAGCGCGGGCATGGTGGCCGGCTCGGCTCCGTCGGCGGTGCGACGTTCGTGCGCGCCCTGGGTCAGCAACGCCCGAACCACGGCCTCCTCGCCTGTCTCGCGCACCAGGTCCACGGCGGTCACCGTGGTCTCCAGGCCGACCAGCTCGATCTCGGCGGCTCGCAGTGCCGTGAGGAGTTGTGCGTCCGCTGCGTCAGCGGGCGAGCCCGGGACGCTCAGGGCGGCGAGGGCGACGGCATCCCCGGTCATCAACGCCCGATCGCGCTCGGCGGTCAGGGTGATCACGGCGCTCGCCGGGCCGGTCATGGATCCCGCTCCGCCCGCGGGACTCGGCGCCGCAGGTTCGGCGAACACCGGTCGCCATCCGGTCAGGGTCGCGGCGCCGACCGCGGCGCCGAGCAACATCACCAGGCAGGCCGCCACCTGCCAACGTCGGGACCGCCGGTGCCGGGCCCGGCGCCGCGCCCTGCGGACCGGTCGGCGGATGGTCTCCTCCCGCCGGGCCTGCTCCCGCAGGCTCGCCCCGGCGAGGACCCGGGCATCGGGGAGCCGGATCGGGGCGGACTCCCGATCACGTAGCCGGTCCCGCAGGTCCACGAGGGAGGGTCGCGCCCGCGGCTCACCGGCGGTCAGGTCGCCGAGGACCTCCCGGAGCGCGACCCGATCGGTGTCCGCGACGGCCCACCGGGCGACCGCCCCGAGGCCGTACACATCCGTCGCGGTGGACACCTCGTGACCCGTCGCAACCTCCGGTGCCCGGAACCCGTCGGTGCCGGCCTCGAGCCCCGAGCCGCCGAGCAGGTCCACGAGCACCGGCTGCGCGTCGGGGTTCGCCAACACGATGTTCGCCGGTGACACGTCGCCATGCACCACCCCCGCCTGATGCAGTGCGGCGAGCGAGCCGGCCACGCTTGAGACCAGGCCGACGGTCTCGGCGAGATCCAGACCGTGCCGGGCGGCCCGCACCGTGGCCAGGGTGGCGCCGTCGACGAGGTCCTGGACCACCGCCGAGCGGCCGTCGTCGCAGTCGAGCACGGCGAGCACCCGGGCCAGCCCGGCGTGGTCGATCCGAGCGAGCGCCCCGAGCCGTCGCTGCCGGGCGGCCCGGGCGTCGGGCTCGAGGGGCTCGGTCAGCCGGATGGCGACCGGCCGGCCTCGCGGCCCGAGCTCACGGGCCGCCCACACGCGAGCCTCGGCACCGAGCCCCAGTGGCCCATCCACCAGGTAGCCCGGTATCTGCGGTGCTCCCCCGTCCATGGCTCCCAGCAAACACCGGTCCGGGATTCGCTGCCGCGGCTATCCACAGGCGGCTCGGGCTGCTACTCGGCCTCGAACACGCGGACGTAGTCGAACGTGGCGACCGTCGACGGCGTGGCGCCGCCACCTGCGTAGAGCCCGATCGACGGATCGGAACCGGCGGGCAGGGTCCACGTCGCTCCCCAGCGCCAGGTCTCGCCGTCGAGCGAGGTGGCCGAGCGGTAGAGCAGATCGCCGGTGTCCGGGTCGACGGTGTGGTGCAGCTGCAACCACATCGTCGGTGCCACCGGGCCGCCGAGGTGGGCGCCCCAGTTGAACCTCCCGTCCTGCACGAGTTCCTTGCCGAACTCGGCCTGGCGGCTGCTCCAGATGGCGACCGTGCCGAGCCGTAGGAAGTCGTCGTCGGAGTTATGGACGATCAGCCCGGCCTGCTGGTAGTTGCGGACCGTATCGACACCGAGGTCCAGGGTCAGGCGGGTCTGCATGATCCACTCGCCCTCGGGCGCGTCCCGCAGCAGGAGTGCTCCTGTGTTGTTCTCCCCCACGACGTCGACCGATTCGAGCGGCCACTGCAGGTTGCCGTCCGCGACGCCGATCTGCTCGGACGGACGCACCCACTCCCAGCCGGCGTCCAGTTCGCCGTCGAACTCCTCGGCGAACAGCGCGGTCCCGGGTCGGGGTTCGGCGACCGCCTCGGTCACCGGCTCGTAGGCGCCCACGACGCTCAGGTTGTCCACCTGTACCGCACCGCCGGTGGCCACCAGTTCGAGGGGCCGTTGCTTCTGCGCACCCCGCGGCAGGTCGACCCGGACCTCGGCGAGGACGTCACCGAGCCGGCTCTCCGAGAGCACCGCGTGCAGGGCGCCGTCGCGCATCTCGATCGACAGCGCCGTGAAGGCCTCCGCAGCGAACAGGTCCGTCAGCGGTGCCACCTCGACGGTGGTGTCGTGGCCCTGGGTCACCTCCGCGCGCAGTTCCCCGGCCGCCCGGTCGATGGTCACCGAGATCGCGTTACGACCGGCGTGTGCCAGTCCCACCGTGAACGTCTGGGCGCCGTCGAGGAAGCGGACGTCGGTCTCCACCCGCACGTCCCTCGGGGTCGGGCGGTTCGAGACCACGCTCGCGGTCCTGCCGAGCGGCTCGAGCAGGCCCACCCCACCGGCGTCGTTGAGTGTCTCGTCGGCAGCGGTCCAGGCTCCCCACGTTGCCCGCAGGGCCTGGTTCGCGGCCGGGTCGCTCTGGTCGATACCGAGCGCCGTGCCGGTGACCGGTCCGGTCAGGGCGCCCTCGGTCGGGCCGGCCCCGGCGTTCGTGACGGGCCAGCCGTCGATCCAGTCGAGCCGGTCGACGAACGTCGGCCGCTCGTTCACGCCACCGGGTGCGTCGAGCCAGGCGTCGTCACGCTCGATGCCGTGATACAGGATCCAGTCCTGGCCGGCGGTGTCGGTGAAGATCGCATGGTGACCGACCCCGATGATGGAGTTCCCGTTCTGGGCGAGCACCTGGGTGCCACCGACTCGGGAGTCGAGCATCGAGAATCCTTCGTGGTCGACGAACGGGCCGAGCGGCGAGGTGGACCGGCCGGCGTACACGCTGTAGCCGGTCACGGGACCGGCGCAGCAGTTCGCCGACGACGCGGTCATGTAGTAGTAGCCGTCCCGCTTCACCACGAACGAACCCTCGTACCGGTCCGGTCGGGCCACCTGGGTCGGCTCGCCGACCGCGCTCAGGCCGCTCTCGTCGAGTTCGGTGACCCACAGCCCGCCGTGGAACCCCCCGAAGTACAGGTAGCGGGTGCCGTCGTCGTCGACGAACAGGGCGGGGTCGATCGTGTTGAAGTACCCGTCACCGCCGTCGCGACGCGGCTCGACGACGGCGGCCCCGGAGTCCGTCCACGGGCCCGCGGGAGTGGGCGCCGTGGCCGCACCGATCGCATAGTTCCACTGCCCCGGGTCGGCGACCGTGTCGGTCACCGTGTAGTAAAGGACGTACTCGCCGTCGACGTACCGGATGTCCGGGGCCCAGAGGAACGACCCGGAGGTGGCCCAGGCGGGACGGGTGCTCTCGTCGAAGACCTCGCCGAGGTACTCCCAGTTCGTGAAGTCCGTGCTCCGCGCGATGTGCATCAGACCGAACGGGCTCGGCGCCTCGGTGAGCGGGTCGCTGGTCGCGTACATGTACCAGTACCCGTCCTTGCCGCGGATGATCGCCGGGTCGGCGTAGGTGTCGGAGAACTCGTCGGAGATCGGGTTCGTGACCGTCGGGGCTGACGGTGGGCTGGAGGACGCGGCCGGCGGGTCGGCCGTCGCGGCGGGGATCCCGGCGCCGAGCAGGCACAGGCTCGCCGCGGCCGCGAGCACCGAACGGAGGGAGGGTCGCATCGTCGTCAACCTTTCAGACCGCAGCACCTGACACCGTCGCTCAGGCGGTGCGCAATGTGGTTCGGCCGAGTCATGGCAGGGTCAGGGGACGGTCATTCGTCTTCCGAGCGTCTTTACAACGGATACCTCGGCCTCTTGTCTAGCGAAGTCTTCCAACGTTGTAAAGAGGTCCGCTACTCCCCAGCCGAGTCGGCGCGCTTCCGCGGAAGCGCCTCGAGGCGACCGGGAACTACACCACGGCCGCGTCTCGCCGCGCGCGCCGTGCCTTGACGAAGCCGTCGAGCGGCCAGACAGCGGCGGACGCGAGCACGAGGAGCGCGAGCACCGACGCGACCGCGCCGCCCGACCCGAGCTGCTCGACGGCGTCCGTCCAGCCGGTCCGGGCGAGGTACGCCGGGTTGAACAGCGTCCCCGTGGCCAGCGTCCACGCGACCGGCACCGCTGTCGCGGTCGCGAGCAGCAGGCTGACCAGCACGAAACCGTAGCTCCAGCGACCGTGGCGGAACAGGACGGTCCAGAAGAGCAGGTGGACCGCGAGGAGCGCCAGCAGGTACCACGACAGCCAGGCCCAGGTGGCCGGCTCGAGGAATGGCACGGACTCCCCACCGTCAGGCGAGGGCACCAGCCGCGGTCCCACGAGGATCAGCGCGGCGGCGATAACGACCATCACGACGTTCGCGACGTAGTCGACCAGCATCTGGTTGCGTGGCGGCTCGGTCAGGGCCGGGAGCTGGTCCGGAGTCCACTCGAGCACCGACCTGCCGCCGCTGAGCCGGTCGATGATCGCGAACACCAGGGTCGTCCAGAAGGCGAGGTGCACGGTGACCATGATCAGGACGACGACCAGTCCACCGATGATGTCGCCGAAGCTGGCGCCGTCGATCATCTGGGCGAGCGCGTACCCGAACGCGGCGGCCGGAAGCACGATCGCCAGCAGCAGCTTCAGGAGCCGCCTCCACAGGAGGTAGTGGGCGGGGCCGATGAGCTGCAGCGGCCGGTCGGAATACGCGGCCGCGAGCGCGTCGGGGTCCCCGAGCTCGACCAGGACGGCATGCTCCGCGGCCTCCCGGTCGTCGCCCGCCTGAAGCCTCGCGTCCGTTGCGTCGGCGATCCGCTCGGCGATCTCGCGGCGGAGCTCCTCACGTTGCGGCTCCGGGACACTTCGGGTGGCGGCGAACAGGTAGCGGTCGGTCAGCGTCGCGTTCGTCATGATTCCCCTTGGTCGATGACGCCGCGCAGAGCGGCGTCCAGGCGGTACCAGTCCTGGGTGAGGTCGCGAGCGAGTCGTTCGCCGTCATCCGAGGTGCGGTAGAACTTGCGGGGTCGTGTCTCCCCCGTGCTCCACTCGCTCGTGACCAGGCCCTGCTTCTCGAGTCGCCGCAACAGCGGATAGAGGGTGTTCGCATCGACGTCGATGCCATCGGCCGCCAACGCCTCCAGCAGCGCGTATCCGTAGTCGGGTCGGCGCAGCCGCAGCAGGCACGCCAGTGCGACAGTGCCACGCCGCAGTTCCTGGCGGTGGCCGGCCGAGACATCATCAATTGGCACACGACGCACTTTACTGTGCGTCACACATCAATGCAACGGACGGAGGTCAGTCTTCACGGTGGACCGGACGTCCTCGCGGACGCTCCAGCGGTACGGCTCAGTGACCGGCGACGGTCACGTCGGTGCTCCCCGGCCAGGTCCTCAGGGACCATCCGTCCGCGTCCACGTGCACCTCGGCGACGCCGCACGGCGGGATCCACCGCTCCCCGGTCATGCCAGGCTGCCCGGCCGCGAGATGCGGCAGCACCAGCGACATCACCCCGCCGTGGCTGACCACCAGGACGGTCTCGCCGCGGAACCGGTCCGCGATCTCCTCGGCCGCATCCCGGAACCGGTCGACCACCCGTGTGCCGGACTCCCCGCCCGGCAGGGCGGCGTCGAGGTCACCGGCCACCCACCGCCGCATCACCTGCACGGCCGCGGCTTCGCCGTCGGGCGTCTGCGCGTCCGGACCCAGATCGAACTCGACCAGGCCCGCCAGCGCCTCGGGTTCCAGCCCGAGTTCGGCACCGACCACGGCGCCGGTCTCGACGGCGCGGCGCAGCGTGCTGGTGAACAGTCCGGCGACCCGCCGCCCCCGGAGCGAGTCGGCGAAGGCGCAGGCCTGGGCGACGCCGTCGGACGTGAGGCCGAGGTCGCCGTCGTCGCCGGGCTCCGGCTCGTGGGCGTGCCCGTGCCGGGCCACCAGCAACACCGCCGCGCACTGCAGATCGCTCACCCGTCGGACGTTACCCCAGGCCGGACGCCCGCTACAGCGCCTCCGGATCGAGCCCGAGCACGGACCGGCCGCCGTCGATCGGGATCACGGTGCCGGAGATGAAGTCCGATCGTGAGGACAGCAGGAACGCGATCGCCTCCGCGACGTCGACGGGGCGGCCAACGCGCCCGAGCGGATGCAGCGCGGCCATCTGGGCGTCGACGCCGGGATGGTCGCGCCGATACACCTCGTAGCGCTCGGTCGTGATCGAGCCCAGGGCGACGGCGTTGACCCGGATGCCCTCCGGCCCATGGTCGACGGCGGCCGCTCGGGTCAGGCCCTCGATGGCGGCCTTCGCGGTCGCGTAGGGCAGCGCGCCGCGCACGGGCCGCTGGGCCTGATGGGAGGAGACGTTCACGATCGAACCGGCGCGGGCGTGGGTGCGGAAGTGCCCGACGGCGGTGTGGGTCCCGACCAGGGCCAGGGTCAGGTTCGCGGCGATCAGGTCGCCGATCTCGGCCGCGGTCGCGGTGCCGAGGCCGGCGTCGGCGAAGATGGCCGCGTTGTTCACCCAGCCGCGCAACGGGGCGCGGGCCTCCGCGAGCCGAGCGGCCTCACGACATGCCTCCGGGTCAGCGGCGTCCGCCCGGACATGCTCGATGCCGGCGTGGTCATGGGAGGGCGGGGCCGGGTCGAGGGTCACCACCTGGCCGGCCCGGGCGAGCCGTTCGGCGATGACGCGTCCGATGCCGCCGCTGCCGCCGGTGACGACGACGGAGCCCGCCATGCCCTCCACCGGAGTATCGGCCGGCTCAGCCTCGGCCCTCGGGCTCCCGCCCATCTCGGTCTCCTGTCGCTCGCGGCCATCGCCGAGCCTACGGCGCGGCGGGCAGGTCCAGGCGGATGTCACAGATCGCCCGGCTACGGCGTCATCAAGGTACGCGGCTCCACGAGCCGGCGATCGAGTAGCGAACGGAGTGGGTGCCACGTGAGCGCAGGCAGCGCCAGGGGCAGTCAGATCATGGACCGGCTGGCCGAGGCATTCCAGCACCGGACCCGGGCGGGCGCGCGCCTGCGGAGGTGGCGACTGCACGCGTTCACGGACACTTGGTCGGTGCTGCTCGGTCAGATCCTGGTCGCGAGCTTCCTCGTCTGCATCCTCACCGGCGCGTTCCTGACGTTCTTCTACGACCCCTCGATCGCCCGGGTGATCTACGACGGCCCGTTCGACTCGCTCCGGGGCGTCGAGATCTCCCGCGCCTACGAGTCGACCCTGGAGATCGCCTTCGAGGTCCGTGGCGGCTTCCTCATGCGCCAGCTGCACCGGTGGAGCGCGAACCTCATGATCGCCGCGCTGATGATGCTCATCCTGCGGGTCTTCTTCACCGCTCAGTTCCGGTGGCCCCGAACCGGGACGTGGCTCGTCCTCTTCGGCGCCCTGTTCGCGGGCATGGGTGCGGGCCTCACCGGCGCCGTCCTGCCCGACGACCTGCTCGCCGGCAGCAGCCTCGCGGTCCTCGACGGCCTCCTCAAGAGCGTCCCGGTATTGGGCGCCACGCTGTCCACCCTGGTGTTCCAGGGCAACTTCCCGGGCGGGGCGATCGCCACGCTGTACCCGGTCCACGCGTTCGTGCTCCCGGGCATTCTGCTGCTGCTCGGGCTGTGGGCCCTGGCCAGTGCGATCGCCGGACGTGACCGGGCCGACGCGGGCCGCGCGACCGGCGGCCACAACCGCGCGGCCCGGGTGACCCCCGCCGTCAGACGGTTGGGTGTGTACTCGTTCGTGGTCGGCGGCCTGATCCTGGTCTCCGCGACCGTCACCGTGAGCCCCGTCTGGGACCACGGCCCGGCCGACCCGGGCAACACCTCGGCGGGCGCGGGCGCACTCTGGTACCTCGCCTTCCTCGACGGCGCCCAGAAGTTGATCCCGCCCGGGTGGGAGTTCGTCTGGCTCGGCCGGACCTGGGCCCTGGCACTCCTCGTGCCGCTCGCGGTGTCCGGGGCGTTCCTGCTGGCCGCGATGCTCTACCCGTTCCTGGAGCGGTGGATCACCGGGGTCCGGACCGCGCACCACCGCCCGACCAGGCCACGCAACGCCCCGAACCGCACCGCGATCGGGGTCGCCGGAGTCACGTTCTACGGCGCGCTCTGGGCCGCGGCCGGCATCGACACCCTCGCGCTGACGTTCGGCGTCGCCTTCGAGGTTCTCGTATGGGCGCTGCGCGCCGTGCTCCTGCTCGGCCCAGTGGTCGGGTTCGTCCTGACCAGACGCATCTGCATCGCCCTCCAACGGAAGGACAGGGAACTCGTGCTCCACGGCCATGAGACCGGCAAGGTGGTCCGCTCCTCGACGGGTGAGTACGTCGAGGTACGCACACCACTGGACGCCTACGAACGCTGGCGCCTCGTCGACTACGAGATCATCGAACCGTTGACGATCGAGCCGGACGCGAACGGCCGGCTCCGGTGGCGCGACCGGCTCCGGATGGCCCTGTCGCGCTGGTACTACCGGGACCAGATCCAGCCGGTCACCCCGGCCGAACTGCGCGCCGCGCAAGAACGGGATGCGATCACCCTCGCGTTGACTTCCGACCTCTGACGTCCGGCTTCCGTCACGGCTGCCGCAACATCGACGTCGTCCGAGTCCTATGGTGTTGTCCATGCTGACGCACCGCTGGGGCCTGGGCACCGAGCTCGTCGACTACGAGGAGGCGTGGGCGCAGCAGCGGGCGATCCATGAGCGGGTGGTCGCCGGGGGGCCGGACGAGTTGCTGCTGTTGGAGCACGCGAGCGTCTACACGGCCGGCAAACGCACCGCCACCTGGGACCGGCCCACCGACGGCACCCGGGTGGTCGACGTGGATCGCGGCGGGCGGATCACCTGGCACGGGCCGGGCCAGCTCGTCGTCTACCCGATCGTACGGCTCGTCGAGCCGGTCGACGTGGTCGCCTACGTGCGGGTGCTCGAGCAGGCGGTCATCGACCTGTGCGCCGACCTCGGTGTCCACGCCGAGCGGGTGGAGGGTCGCAGCGGGGTCTGGATCGTGGGGGTCGACGGCGGCCCGGACCGCAAGCTCGCGGCGATCGGTGTGCGCGTGGCCAAGGGGGTGACGATGCACGGCGTGGCCGTGAACGCCTGCCCGGACCTGAGCGCGTTCGAGCGGATCGTGCCGTGTGGCATCACCGGCACCGGTGTGATCTCGCTCACGGAACTGCTCGGCCGGCAGGTGGACGTCACCGAGTGCGCCGACCTGCTCACCCCCCATCTGGCGCGCAATCTCGCGGTGGTGCGGGCCGCCGTCGCCCCCGCCCCGGTGAGCCGAACGACCGGGGCGAGCGCCGCCGTCGTCCACTGACTGGACCACGGGCGTGCTCGACCGCCCTCCGGCTCCCGCCGGGTCGTAGGGTGACGGCAAGGGCATTCCGATCGACGCAGAAACGGGTGAACCGGGTGACCATCGCGCCAGAGGGACGACGCTTGCTTCGAGTGGAGGCGCGTAACTCCGCGGTTCCGATCGAGAAGAAGCCCGAGTGGATCAAGACCCGCGCCACGATGGGCCCGGAGTACTCCGAGCTGAAGGGCCTGGTCCGCCGCGAGGGCCTGCACACGGTCTGCGAGGAGGCGGGCTGCCCGAACATCTTCGAGTGCTGGGAGGACCGCGAGGCCACGTTCCTCATCGGCGGGGACCAGTGCACGCGGCGCTGTGACTTCTGCCAGATCGACACCGGCAAGCCGGCCGACTTCGACGCGGACGAGCCGCGCCGGGTGGCCGCGTCGGTGCAGGCGATGGGCCTGAAGTACGCAACCGTCACCGGGGTGGCCCGCGACGACCTGGCCGACGGCGGCGCCTGGCTCTACGCCGAGACCGTCCGCCAGATCCACCAGGTGAACCCGGGCACCGGCGTCGAGCTGCTGATCCCGGACTTCAACGCCGACCCCGACCAGCTCGCCGAGGTGTTCTCCTCCCGGCCGGAGGTGCTCGCGCACAACCTGGAGACGGTGCCGCGGGTGTTCAAGCGGATCCGCCCCGGGTTCCGCTACGAACGCTCGCTCAAGGTCATCACGATGGCGCGCGACGCCGGGTTCGTGACGAAGTCGAACCTCATCCTGGGCATGGGCGAGACGTTCGAGGAGGCCGCGAGCACGCTGCAGGACCTGCACGACGCCGGCTGCGACCTGATCACGATCACCCAGTACCTGCGCCCGTCGCTGCGGCACCACCCGGTGGACCGGTGGGTCAAGCCCGAGGAGTTCGTGGCGCTGTCGGAGGAGGCCGAGGACATCGGGTTCCTCGGTGTGATGGCCGGGCCCCTGGTGCGTTCGTCCTACCGGGCCGGGCGGCTCTGGGGGCAGGCGATGGCCCGCCGCGGGCAGGCCGTCCCCGAAGCGCTGCAGCACCTGACCGAGCCGACCACGGCGCGCCAGGAGGCGGCCTCCCTGCTGCACGGGTGAGGCGCACCGGGGCGCCCTGAGGCGCTTCGCGCGACCGGTAGGCTTGACCCCATCATGGCGAAGAACTCCTCCCCCGAAGCGGCGGCCCCGAAACCCAAGAAGAAGCGCTGGTACCACCAGCTGTGGGACGTCTACAAGATGGTCCGCGAGGCGCAGCCGTCGATCACGTGGATCCTGCTGCTGATCATCGTCGGCGGCACCGCCCTCGGGTTCGGGCTCGGCGTGATCTTCAACCAGGAGGTCTACTTCACCATCCTGGCGCTGCCGTTCGCGCTGCTCGGCGCGATGTTCCTGCTCGCCCGGCGGGCGGAGTCGACGGCGTACCGCCGCATCGAGGGTGAGCCCGGGGCGGTCTCGGCTGCTCTGGGCACGATCCGGCGCGGCTGGAACATCGAGGACGAGCCGGTCGTGATCGACCCGCGCACCCAGGACATGGTGTTCCGCGCCGTCGGCAAGCCCGGCGTGGTGCTGATCTCCGAGGGCCCGCCGCACCGGGTGAAGAAACTGCTCGAGAACGAGCGCCGGCGCACCGCCCGCGTCATCCCGAACGTACCCTTCGTGCTGCTCGAGTGCGGGCAGGAGGAGGGTCAGATCCCGCTGCCGAAGATCGCCTCCCGGGTCCAGAAGCAGAAGGGCAAGCTCACCAAGAACGAGGTCGCCGAGGTGTCCAAGCGGCTGCGAGCGCTGCACCGGAACACGCTGCCGATCCCGAAGGGCGTGGACCCGCGCCGGGCCCGCCCCGACCGCAAGGGGATGCGCGGCCGCTGAGCCGGGCCAAACGGGACCACCGGGGTCCACGGGGGTGCGGTTCTGCGGCGTATGAGCGTGGTGCGCCGCACGATGGCACCCTCGCGGGCTATCGGGCGACCGTCACCAGGTCGGTGTCGCCGAGTTCGAGCTGCCGACGGCGGAGCAGGCCGATGAGGTCCGCGGCCACTTCTGCATAGGCCGGGTCGGCGTAGACGTTGTGGACCTCGGAGGGGTCGCTCAGGTCGTAGAGCTCGATTTCCGAGGAGGTCTCGGCCGCGGCGCCGTCCAGGTAGCAGATCAGCTTGTACTTCTCGGTGCGCACGCCGAGGTGCGCCGGCACCCGGTGCGGGTCGGACAGGTGCTCCCAGTACCGGTAGTAGACGTCGGTCTGCCGGTGCGCGGGCTCGCGCCCGGCGAGCGAGTCGACCATCGAGTGGCCCTGGAGCCTGCCCGGCAGCGGAGCGCCGGCGAGTTCGAGCAGGGTCGGCGCGAGGTCCACGTTCGTGACGATGTCCGGGCAGTGGGTGCCGGGGCTGGTCAGCGGCGGGTAGCTGGCCAGGAACGGCATCCGCAGCGACTCCTCGTACATGAGCCGCTTGTCGTACCAGCCGTGGTCGCCGAGGAAGAAGCCCTGGTCGGAGGTGTAGACGACGAGGGTGTTCGCGGTCAAGCCGTGCTCCTCGAGCCAGTCGAGGACCCGGCCCACGTTGTCGTCGACCGACGCGACGCAGCGCAGGTAGTCGGCCAGGTACCGCTGGTAGCGCCAGGACCGCTCCTGCTGCGCGGTCAGCCCCTCGGGCACCGGCAGCTTCAGGTCCCGCTCGTCCAGGTCCGCCATGCTCATCCGGAGCGCGTCGAGGGCGCGGGAGCGGCCGGCGAGGTCGTCGTCGAACGTGGGCGGCTCGGGGATGGTGCCCTCCGGGTACAGATGCCGGTGCTTGGCGTCCGGCTCCCAGCTCCGGTGCGGTGCCTTGTGGTTGAGCATGAGCAGGAACGGCCGGTCCCGCTCGCGCTGCTCCAGCCATTCGAGGGACAGGTCGGTGATGATGTCGGTGACGTAGCCGGTGTGCTGCTGCGGGCCATCAGGGCCGACCAGCACCGGGTCGTGGTACTCCCCCTGGTCCCGTAGGACCCGCCAGTGGTCGAAGCCTGCCGGGTCGTGCGCGGGCCCTTCGCCGAGGTGCCACTTGCCGACGATCGCGGTCTGGTAGCCGACCTCCCGCAGCTCGGCCTGCACCTGCGGGCGGGTGTTGTCGAGGTCGTCGAACAAGGTGCGCACGCCGTTGACGTGGTTGTACTCGCCGGTGAGGATCGCGGCCCGGCTCGGCGTACAGATCGAGTTCGTGCAGAAGCAGTTGTCGAACCGGACGCCGGCGGTCGCGATCCGGTCGATGTTCGGGGTCGTGTTGACCCGACTGCCGTAGGCGGAGATCGCGTGCGCGGCATGGTCGTCGCTCATGATCACGAGGAGATTGGGCTGGCCGGTCGCGGGCGCCATGACTGGACTCCTTCGTCGGGGCCGGGTCGTTCGAGGCTATCGGGAGCCCTCCACCGGCGCCCAGTCCCGCCCGAACCAGCGCCGTGCCCGCTCGGCGCCGAACGCCTGCTTCTCCGCGCTGTTCGGCAGCGAGGGGCCGTCCATCCCACCGAACGGCGCCTGCCCGGGCAGGAACGTGACGTCGACCTTGGCGACCTGTCCCCCGCCGAACTCCATGTAGCAGATGCCCTGGCCGCCGTAGGTGGCGTCGGAGCCCTCGCCGCGGGCGCGGGCGATGAGTTGCTCGGCGACGACCTTCGCCTGACCCTCGGAGAACACGCCCGCCTTGGGGGTGCCGACGCTGGTCACGTCCCCGATCGCGTACACATCCTCGAACCTGGTCCGAAGGTTCCGCGGGTCCACCGGGATCCACCCGTCCTCGGTCAGCCCTGACTCCACGACCACCGCGGGTGCGACGTGCTTGGGCACCGCGAGCAGCAGGTCGAAGCCGATCTCCTCGCCGTCGCCCAGTGCCGCGACCTTCCGGGCCGGCTCCACGGAGCGGACCAGGGAGCCCGGGTGCCACCCGATGCCACGCTCGGTGAACGCCTCGAGGATCGCTTCCGACGCGAGCGGCGACGGCGGGATCGGCCGCGGCAGCGGCATCACCAGGTCGATGCTCGACCCACGGCGCAGGCCACGCTCGGTCAGGAAGTCGTGCACGAGCAACGCCGTCTCGCTCGGCGCCGGCGGGCACTTGAAGGGCGTCGACGTCACGGCGATGACCACCCGGCCGCCGTCGAACGCGTCGAGGGCGTCCCGCGCGGCGACCGCTCCGGGCACCGTGTAGAACTCGTGCCCGCCCTCCACCAGGCCCGGCGTCGCCGACGGGTCGAGGTCGGCGCCGAGGGCGACCACGAGGACGTCGGCCTCGAGTACCTCCCCGGAGTCCAGCGTGGCGGTCCGCGCGGCCGGGTCGATGCCCACGACCTCGGCGCGAACCATCCGCACACCCGGGTGCGCGACGTCCGCGTACGCCAGGTGCACCCGCTCGGCCGCGGTATGGCCGAACATGAGGTCGAGTTTGGAGAACCCGAACACGAAACTGTCGGCGCGGTCGACGAGCGTGGCATCCACGCCCTCGCCGAGGGCCTCCGACAGCATCGACGCCACCTCCAGGCCACCGAAGCCGGCGCCGAGGATCACTACCCGCAGTCTGGTTGTCGTCACCCGGTCATGCTGTCATCGCTGGGCGCGGCGGGTCCGGTGAATGGGCACTCAGTCCCGCCCACCCTCCTCAGGCTCCCCTCGAGATCGAACCTCTCCCGTCGAGATCGGACCCGCGCATGGACGATCTCGAGGTGGCAGGTACGAGGTCGACGCGCACTCGGACGTACAACCGTTCACCGCGCGCGATCAGGTCGTCGCCGTGACCAGCCAGGCGTGTGCCACGAACCGGACCGTGCCGTCGACCGTTCGCTCGCGCACCTCCTGGCGCGCCTGCTCAAGCGCCGCCGCCCACCCGGCGGCACCGAGGCGTGGTTCGAGCTCGGCCCGCAGGGCCCGCCCGGTCTGCCCGCCGAGCACGATGGCCAGGCGTTCCTCAATGCCGTCGCTGCCGTCCACGCCGTAGTCGCAGTCGCCGTCGACCGGCGCCACGGTCACGTCCCGCCAGCCGGCACCGGCGAGCACCTGCCGTACCCGCGCCCCGTCGGCCAGGCCCATCGGGCCGGGCACGCCTGACGGCGGTGGGCCGGGTGGGTCGTCGAGCCTCCCCATGAGCGAGCGGAGCCCGAGGTGGAACAGGTCCGTCTCGCCGTCGCGCCAGCACACGAACGCCAGCCGGGCGCCGGGCGCCGCCGCCGAGCGCAGGTTCGTGAACGCGGCGACCGGGTCGGCGAAGAACATCACCCCGAGCCGGGAGACGATCCGGTCGAACGGGTCGCCGGACGTGCCGGCGCGGAGGTCCTCGACCTGCGCATCGGCGACGATCACGCGGGCGCCGGGGACCCGCCGTCGGGCCGCGGCGACCATGTCGGCGGAGATGTCGACGCCGACCGGGTCGGCGCCCACCGCGGCCGCCGCCTCGAGCAGCGTGCCGGTGCCACAGCCGACGTCGAGGACCCGGTGCCCGGGCGCCAGTTCCGCGGCGGTGAGCAGCGCCGTCGTGAACGGTGCGAAGACGCAGTCGTACAGGTGCTGGTGCCGGATCCAGCCCGCCGAGCCGGTCGACCAGACCGCACGCATCGCCTCGTTGCCCACGGAAACGAACGTAGCGCTCGCGACTCAGCGACAACAGTAGGAGCAACCCGGCACCGACACCCCGACCCGCTCCCATGCAGCGGTACCCTCGGGCAGGGTCCGCAGTCGTGCAGAGAGGGCAACTTGTTCGCAGTCCACGGCTTCTGGTCCGGTGACGGCCTGTCTCTCTGGGCCGAGGACTCCGACCTCCCGACCTCGACCTCCAGCCAAGCGGTCCGGTCCGTGCGGCCGCACCCGTTCGCCGCCACCGCGGACGCTCTCACCGGCCTGCTCCCCGGCACGCCCACGACGGCGGAACTCCAGCTGCCGTCCCAGCGCAGCGCGCCGCTGGACTCGCCGGAGCTGCTCCGGGTGAACCCGCGCCGGGCCACCCGGGTCGATCCCGTGCTGTCCTCCTGGCGGGTGCCCGCCGTGCGGCTCGAGGGCGCGGCCGGCCTGGCCTGGCTGACCGATCCCGGGCAGGTCGCGGCCCGGTTCGGCGCCTCCGTGACGCACCTGCGGGACCTGGCCCGCTTCGCCCGGGACCTGGCCGAGCGTGGCCGGGTGTTGCCCGCGGTGACGCCGACCGGAACCGGCGGGGTAGCGCACTGGCGGCCGGTGCTCCAGGGACCCGACGCTCTCGCTCAGCATCGGCTCGTGGCAGCCCTGCCGCCGGTGTCGCGGGCCGCAGGCGGGCAGGGCGACGCCCGTGCCATCGTCGACGAGGCGCTGCACCGGCTCACCGATGCCGCCGTGCGGGAGCGGCTCGCCGAGGCGGGCTCCCTGCTCCCGGCGCGCCGCGGTCGCCGTCCGACGGTCGAACCGGTCGCCGACGCGTGGCTGGGCGCGCTCACCGGTCCCGACGGGAGGTTCGCCGCACCGCCCGACGGCGTCGCCCGCCTCGCGCAGGCACTGTCGCCCTGGGCCCAGCTCGGGTCCGGCGAGGACGAGCCCGCTCGGGCGACGTTCCGGCTCGTCGAGCCGCCGGCCGACGCCACGCCGGCCGTGGACACCCCGCAGCCGTGGCGCCTGGAGTTCCTGCTGCAGTCCACGACCGACCCGAGCCTGCTCATCCCCGCACCGCAGGCGTGGGACGGCGGCGGGCCGCTGCGCCGATGGGTCGACCGGCCCCAGGAACTGCTGCTGACCGAGCTCGGCCGGGCCAGTCGCCTCTACCCCGCCCTCGCCACCGGCCTGCGCAGCGCCCGCCCGGACCACCTCGACCTGGACCATGCCGACGCGCTCGAGTTCCTCACCGTCGCCGCTCCCGCACTGGACGAGGCCGGATTCGGTATGCTCATGCCCAACTGGTGGCGCCGCCGGCGCCCCCTCGGCCTGAGGATGACCTCGAGCACGCCCACCGACGCCGCCGCGACCGAGGGCAGGTTCGGTCGCGACCAGGTCGCCGACTTCGAGTGGCGGCTCGCCCTCGGCGACGAGTCGCTCACCGACGCCGAGATCGAGGCAATCGCCGCCACCAAGGCACCCCTGGTGCGGCTGCGCGGGCAGTGGGTCGCCGTGGACCCCGAGCAGCTGCGCCGGGGCCTGGACTTCCTCGAACGCGAGGGAACCGGACGCACCACCGCGGCGCAGGTGCTCGCGCTCGCCGCGACCCACCCCGAAGACGTCGACCTCCCGCTCCGGGTCAGCGGGATCGAGGCGGACGGGTGGCTCGGCGCCCTGCTGGCGGGCACCACCGCCGAGCAGCTCGAACCCGTCGCACCCACCGAGCGACTGCGGGCGAACCTGCGCCCCTATCAGGAGCGCGGCCTGTCCTGGCTGACGTTCCTGTCCCGGGTCGGCCTCGGCGCCTGCCTGGCCGACGACATGGGGCTGGGCAAGACCCTCCAGCTCCTCGCCCTGGAGGCCACCGAACGCGACGGCACCGATGAGGCCGCCGAACACCTCCCCTCCCTGCTGTTGTGCCCGATGTCGCTGATCGGCAACTGGCAGGCAGAGGTCCGCAAGTTCGCTCCGCACCTGCGCCTCCACGTCCACCACGGGCCGCAGCGGTTGTCCGGACCGGACCTCACGGACCGGCTCGCGGAGACCGACATCGTCGTCACGACCTACTCGACCGCCACCCGGGACATCGACGACCTCGAGCCCGTCTCGTGGAACCGGGTGGTGCTCGACGAGGCCCAGGCGATCAAGAACCGGCACTCCCGCGCCGCGAAGGCCGTCGGTCGGCTGCAGGCTCGGCACCGCGTCGCACTCACCGGGACCCCGGTGGAGAACCGTCTCGGCGAGCTGTGGTCCATCATGAACTTCCTCAACCCCGGCCTGCTCGGCTCCCCGGAGACGTTCCGGGCCCGGTACGCGATCCCGGTCGAACGGCACGCCGACACCGACGCCGCAGTCCGGCTCCGGCAGGTCACCCGTCCCTACCTGTTGCGCCGGGTCAAGACCGACCCGGCGATCATTGACGACCTCCCCGAGAAGATCGAGGTCAAGCAGTACTACCGGCTGACCACCGAGCAGGCCTCGCTCTACCAGTCCGTCGTGGACGACATGATGGACCGGATCGCCGGCTCCGACGGCATCGAACGCCGCGGCAACGTGCTGGCGGCCATGACCAAGCTCAAGCAGGTCTGCAACCACCCCGCCCAGCTCCTGCACGAGCGGTCCGCGGTCGGGCGCCGCTCCGGCAAGGTGATCCGGCTGGAGGAGATCGTGGAGGAGATCCTCGCCGAGGACGACCGGGCGCTGCTGTTCACCCAGTACGCGGGCTTCGCCGAACTGGTCGTCCCGCACCTGGCCGCCCGCTTCGGCACCGACGTCCTCTACCTGCACGGCGGCACCCCGCGGGCCGCCCGGGAGCGGATGGTCGAGCGGTTCCAGTCCGACCAGGGCCCACCGATGTTCGTGCTGTCCCTCAAGGCCGGCGGCACCGGCCTGAACCTGACCGCCGCCAACCACGTGATCCACCTGGACCGGTGGTGGAACCCCGCCGTGGAGAACCAGGCCACGGACCGGGCCTTCCGGATCGGCCAGAAGCGCAACGTGCAGGTGCGCAAGTTCATCGGCACCGGCACCCTGGAGGAGAAGATCGACACCTTGCTGGAGGAGAAGGCGGCGCTCGCGGACATGGTGGTCAGCGACGGCGAGGGCTGGCTGACGGAGCTGTCCACCGGTGATCTGCGCGAGTTGTTCACGCTGTCGGAAGGAGCCGTGGGTGAATGACCGGTTCTTCCCGACCGGGAAGCCGCGCGCCGTGCAGGGCGGGATCAAGGCCCGCAGCAGCCGGGGCGCCATCGCCCAGACCTGGTGGGGCGAGCGGTTCATCGCCGTCCTCGAGCGCGCCGGGATCGGTGGCCGCCTGCAGCGTGGCAAGACCTACGCCCGTAAAGGCCAAGTCATCTCGATGGAGGTCACCGCCGGCCGCGTCGACGCGGTCGTCCAGGGCAGCCGCCCGAAGCCGTACCGGGTCCGGATCGGCGCACCGGCCTTCGGCAAGGCCGAGTGGGCAGCGGTGGAGAGCGAACTGGCCGGCAGCGCCTGGTACCTGGCCCGGCTGCTCGCCGGTGAGATGCCGGCCGACATCGAGGAGGTGTTCTCGAAGGTCGGGCTGAGCCTGTTCCCGAAGGGGCCCCAGGAGCTGTCCATGGACTGCACGTGCCCGGACTGGGGCGTGCCGTGCAAGCACGTCGCGGCCGCGATCTACCTGCTCGCGGAGTCCTTCGACGACGACCCGTTCCGCATCCTCGCCTGGCGGGGCCGAACCCGCGAGGACCTCCTCGCCAAGCTGACCATCGCCTCAGGTGGCGGGGCCCCCGCCGGCGCCGGAGCGGCCGCCCCCGAGAGCCCGGACGTTCCCCTCGCCGACCTGCTCGACTCCTACTTCACCCTCCAGGGCGCGCTGCCCGGACCGAGCCCGGCAGCCGCCGTCGGCATCCTCGTGCAGGCACCGGACGTGGACGTCACGGTGCGCGGGCAAGCCCTCACCGCACTGCTCGCCCCCGCCTACCGGGATCTGGCGGACTGATCACACCCGCCGGTGGGTCATGCCGGGATGATCTCGACCTCGTACTCCTGCAGTATTCGATCGGCGGTGACAAGTGGAGTCCCGAGCATCTGTGCCTGTGCCACGAGGATGCGATCGAAGGGGTCGCGATGGTGGTCCGGCAACTCGCCGGCGCGAAGCGCGTGGGCGTGTTCCACGGCGAGGGCGGTCGTTGCCGATCGACGCATCCGGTCCGGTACGTAGGTCGACGGCGCCTCGGGCAGACGCAGCTTTCCGAGCCGATACTTGATTGCGATCTCCCATGCGCTGGCGGCCGAGAGCAAGATCTCCGTCCCGGCGTCCGCAATCATTGACAGCGCCTCACCACGCAGGCTACCTGGCTCGGTGTGCATCCAGAGCCAGACGTGCGTGTCGACAAGCGCCCTGCTCACGCCTGGAACCCCGCGAGCACGTCGTCCGGCAGTGGCTCGTCGAAGTCCTCCGGGACGACGAAAACACCCTCGTCCAGCCCGAGACGTCGCTCCGAAGGGAGAGATGCCGGCACCAGACGAGCCACAGGCCGTCCCCCACGGCGAATCTCGACCTCTTGCCCGGCGTCGACAAGGCGCAGTAGCTCGGAGAGTCGTGTCTTCGCTTCGTGGACCCCAACACTGCGCACCGTTGACTTAGTCATGAACTTAGTCTACTGCCGCTCCTTCAGCGTCGAACGATCCTGGTCTTCGCCCACATATCGTGCAGTCCGCGTCCGTCCGGGCCCGTGATCACCGGCGGGAACGCCAGGCACAGGGCCACGGTCCGCACGGCCGCGCGCACCGGGCCCGGCAGCCCGCCCTCGAGGCCGCGCACCCCGATGCCGAGGATCCGGTGCCCGATGGTGCACCCGAGCGTCGCCACCAGCAGGTAGGTCATCAGCGCGAACACGCCGAGACTGGCGAGCGGGTGGTAGTCCAGGAACGCGTAACTGATCACGCTCGCGATGCCCCAGTCGATGCCCAGGGCGACCAGTCGCCGACCGAGCGGCGCGTTCGCGACGTGCGCTCCGCCGTCGGGCATCGCCCTGCCTTTGGTCCCGGCGGGTCCTCCACTCATGGACCCGAGCGTAGTCCCGAGATGGACACCCCGACGGCGGGGGTCGCGTCGCGTTTAACATGGCGGACACATTTGGGTCACGGTAGGGAAATGCCGCGCCCCTACCGTGTGTCCGAACCCAGTTGGGGTCCAAGACCAAGGAGCAACGGATGTTCAGTACTGCCGAGGAGGCCATCGCCTTCACCAAGGAGCAGGACGTCAAGTTCGTCGACGTCCGGTTCTGCGATCTGCCGGGGGTGATGCAGCACTTCAACATTCCGGTCGAGGCCTTCACCGAGGACGCCTTCACCGAGGGGTTGATGTTCGACGGGTCGTCGATCCGCGGCTTCCAGGCCATCCACGAGTCCGACATGAAGCTCGTACCGGACGTCTCCAGCGCGTTCGTGGACCCGTTCCGCGCGCAGAAGACGCTGGTCGTGAACTTCTCCATCGTGGACCCGTTCACCGACGAGCCGTACTCCCGCGACCCGCGCAACATCGCCGCGAAGGCCGAGGCCTACCTCACCTCCACCGGCATCGCGGACACCGTCTACTTCGGCGCCGAGGCCGAGTTCTACATCTTCGACGACGTCCGGTTCTCCACCAGCGCCCAGAGCTCCTTCTACCACCTGAACTCCAACGAGGCCGCGTGGAACACCGGCCGCGAGGAGGAGGGCGGCAACCTCGGGTACAAGACCCGCTACAAGGGCGGCTACTTCCCGGTCTCCCCCAACGACCAGATGGCGGACCTGCGCGACTCCATGGTGACCACGCTGCAGGAGGTCGGCCTGGAGGTCGAGCGCGCGCACCACGAGGTGGGCACCGCCGGCCAGCAGGAGATCAACTACCGCTTCGACAGCCTGCGCGCCGCCGCGGACGACGTGATGAAGTTCAAGTACGTCATCAAGAACGTCGCCTGGGCGGCGGGCAAGTCCGCCACGTTCATGCCCAAGCCGCTGTTCGGTGACAACGGCTCCGGGATGCACTCCCACCAGAGCCTGTGGAAGAACGGTGAGCCGCTGTTCTACGACGAGCGCGGCTACGGCGGCCTGTCCGACACCGCCCGCTGGTACATCGGCGGCCTGCTCACCCACGCCCCGTCGCTGCTCGCGTTCACGAACCCGTCGGTGAACTCCTACCACCGCCTCGTGCCGGGCTTCGAGGCCCCGGTGAACCTGGTCTACTCGGCCCGCAACCGCTCCGCGTGCATCCGGATCCCGGTCACCGGCACCTCTCCGAAGGCCAAGCGCGTCGAGTTCCGGGTACCGGACCCCTCGTCCAACCCCTACCTCGCGTTCTCCGCGATGCTGATGGCCGGCATCGACGGCATCAAGAACCGCATCGAGCCGCCGGAGCCGGTCGACAAGGACCTGTACGAGCTGCCGCCCGAGGAGCACGCGCAGATCGCCCAGGTGCCGGACTCGCTGCCGGCCGTGCTGGACTCGCTCGAGGCCGACCACGACTACCTCACCGAGGGCGACGTGTTCACCCCCGACCTGATCGAGACCTGGATCGACTACAAGCGCTCCAACGAGGTCGACGCGCTGCGGCTGCGCCCGCACCCGCACGAGTTCGAGCTGTACTACGACATCTGACAGTCGGGGTTTGAGCGACCTCCGCGAGGAGGCCTGAAACGGCGTCTGACCTGCACGAACGCTACGCAGTGTTCGGCAGCGTCAGACGCCGTTTGTCGCTCCTCTGTGTCAATTTGGTGTGGTCCGCCGCCCTGCAGGGCGCGATTGGTCTGGGCAGCGTGGCGACGCACGATTCATGTTGAGCCCCTGCGCCAAGAACGCCCCCGTGGATGATTCAGGCAGTAAGAATGCGCAGTGCCACCTGGCCGTTCGTACGCCACGGTTCCTCCAGTGACCTCCACTCGCGAGCACGGTCGGTCAGCGCCCGAGCGAGCATCAGCAGGCGCGACCGATCCGACCCGGCGAGCTGCTGACGCTCGGCTCGCGGATCGTCGATCACGGCAAGCAGTAGCGCGGCGTCCTGGAGGTGCCGCTCCCTGTCACGGGAATCGGTCTGGTAGGCGGCCGCCTTCAGGATCACGGCACCGAACGGCGAAGGAACGCTCACGGTAGTCGACCGCCCGACCACGATCTCCACTCTGGCATTGATGGTGCGCTTGAGCGCCTGAGTGCCCCCTTCGATCGCGACCATTCTCCTGCCGTGAATCTTCTGCGTCACCGTCGGTGCCGCGTGGTCGGCGACAAGCACGTCGACGACGTCTGCCTCGCTGGTGACGAGATCAACGGTCGCCTCTCCTCGCCGAAAGCGGTGGGCCGTGTGATTGCGGTCATCGATCGACGGCATGAACTCGTAACCGAGCGACTCCAGTGCTCGCGAGGTCTCGCCAACGACTCCACGTGTGGTCTCGATATGCAACACCATGTCGACGTCATTGGTCGCACGGAGTGTGTCGATGCTGCGGTAGATCCCATGGAGTTGGGTCATCAGGCCACCCACGAGCGTCCACTTCTCGTGCGGTAGCACCGCTTCGATCTCGGCGACGTTCGGCCATGGCGCCATCCACCCGGCCGGCGGGCTCGGGACGTCGATGGTCCTACGGTCAGCCACGGAACGCCGCCAACGCGCGGTCGAGTGCGTCCACGCCTGAACGGCGTTCGCGGACATCGAGTGACTCTGCAAGATCGAGGGCAGCGAGCACGACACCGCGGTTGGCGAGGTCCTTGACGATTCCGAGATCCGTTGTGGTCGTTCGAAGCGTGACCCGACCATCGTCGTCACGAATCAGGCCGTGATCGCGGACCAGGTCGGTCAAGGCGTCAGCTGTCACATAGCCGTCGATGCTGCCGGCCTCGGCCAGACCAAGTCGGGCTGCCCTATCGATGACGTGAACGAGCTCGCCGCGCAGGTGCTGCCCGGCACTGGCGTGAGCCCGGTAGCGGGAGACCTCGGCGCGGTTCCGAGCACGCTCGACCAACTCGGCTGCGGTGAGTTCTCGGAGTCGGGCCCGCAGACGCGACCGCTGGGTCTGCCCCATCCACTCCGCGTCGCCCCCCGACAGGAGCGACACCGCGCCCCACGCCGTCGCCTCGGCCCATGCTCGCTTGTGCGAGCCGCCACGGACTGCGACCAGTCTCTCGACAGAGCTCTCGTCGACGATGCCGCGAGCGGGTTGGCGCAACGCACCTCGTAGGACCAGGTGCTGCACCTGTCGCGTCGAGACGCCGAGGCGCGCAGCGGCCTCGGAAACCGCCAACAGACCCATGACAGATAGTGTCGCATACACGCACTTGTCTGCCAACCGTGGGATCCCGATGAACTGGCTGCCGCAGGGCCCGGTCAGTCGGCCTGGACCTCGAACCCGGTCTCGCGGATCACTCGGGCCGGGACGCCCGCCACGATCGTGTTCGCGGGGACGTCCCTGGTCACCACCGCACCGGCGCCCACGATCGCTCCGTCGCCGATCGTGACGCCCGGCACGACGGTCACGTTCGCCCCGAGCCAGACCTTGCGGCCGATCACGACCGGCGCCGGGACCATGTCCGCCCGCCGGGCCGGGTCGACCCCGCGGTTCAGGGTGGTCAGCGTGGTGCCGTGACCGATGAGGGACCCGTCTCCGATCGTGGTGCCGCCGGTGTCCTGGAACGCGCAGCCCATGTTGATGAAGACGTCCCGGCCGAGGGTCAGGTTCTTGCCGAACTCGCAGTAGAACGGCGGGAACAGGGCGACCGACTCGTGGACCGGGCGCCCGGTCAGCGTGGCGAGCAGGTCGCGCACCTCGCCGGCGGGGTGGTAGCCGCCGTTGCGTGCGGCGACGACCGCAGCGCCTCCTGGGCGACCTCGTGCATCAGGTGGCGGGCGGGCGAACCGCCCTCGATGACGGTGCCGGAGCGGACGTGCTCCTGGGACTCGGGCAGCTCCATGGCGGTCACGGTATCCCGCCGACGCTCAGCCCACCCGGAGGGCCGCCACCGCCGGCGCCAGCGCCGACGCTGGTGCGAGCCGCGGCAGCAGGACCGCCTGGAGGGCGTGGTAGATGTCGGCCTTGCCGTCGCGGATCGTGGCGCTGGGGACGTTGTCCTCATCGAGCTCGTGGTGCCAGGAGCCGTGGGCCTCGTCGACGAGGTACCGCTCGGCGTAGTCCCACCAGGTCTCGTAGCGGCGGGCGTGGCGCTCGTCGCCGGTGACCTGCCACAGCGCCGTGGCCGCGGCCAGGGCCTCGCACAGGACCCAGTGCAGGCGGTTCCGGATCACCGGCGTGCCGTCCCAGTCCACGGTGTAGACGAAGCCAGGAGCACCGTCGGCGGCCCAGCCATCGCGCACCGCCGCATCGGCCAGTTTCTCGGCGGCGGGAATCAGCCAGTCCGGGGCACCGCCCGGGGCCGAGTCCAGGGCGACGTGCAGGTGCACCAGCAGCCGGGCCCACTCCAGGCCGTGCCCGGGGGTGGCCCCGAACGGCTTGAACGGGTCCCGGGGCTGGTCGCGGTAGCGGTCCGGGTCCGGGCGCCACGCGGCGTCGAAGTGCTCGGGCAGACGCCAGTCGAACCGGCGGGCGGCGTCCACGATCCGCGAGCTGATCCGCAGGGCGCGCTCGCGCCACACGTCCCGCCCGGTGACTGCCCAGGCAGCCAGGAACGCCTCGACCGAGTGCATGTTCGCGTTCGCGCCGCGTTCGTCGTCGAGCCGGGTGAAGCCCGCGTCCCACTGCTCGAGGACCATCCCGGCGTCCTCGTCCCAGAACCGCTGTTCGATCACACGCAGGGCCTCGTCGAGGAGTTCGGCGGCGCCGGGTCGCCCGATCGTGGCGGCGCTCGCGGCGGCGAGCACCACGAACGCGTGCGGGTAGGACCACTTGCGGTCGTCGACCGGTCCGTCGGGTCCCACCGAGGTGAACCAGCCCGGATGCACCGGGTCCGCGAACACCTCGCGCACGGCGCGCAGCCCATGGTCGACGAGGCCCTCGGCGCCGTCGACCCCGAGCAGCGCCCCGAGTGAGAATGCGTGCGTCATCCGGCAGGTCACGTACAGCGGCCGCGGTCGGCCCGGGGTGAGCGCGCCGGTCGCGTCCAGCCAACCGAAGCCACCGTCGGCACACCGGGCGAACCGCGCGAACTCCAGGAGCCGGCGCGCCTCCGCCTCGAGCCGGGCATGGTGGGCCGGGGACGCGAGGAGCGCACCGGTCACGGCACGTGCACCAGGAAGGACTCGAGGGAGTCGCCGCGGGTGAACGCCCGCACCGCCCGCCGGCCGAGCATGGTCTCGTGGATCTCGCTGGTCCCGTCGAAGATCTGGGTGACCTTGGCGTCCCGGTTCAGCCGGTTCACCCACGAGGACTCCACGATGCCCTCGGCCCCGAAGATCTGCACGGCCTCATCCGTGTGCCGCCGGGCGGCGTCCGAGGCGAACATCTTCGCCATCGAGATGATGTCCTGGTCGCCGCCGTCGCCGCGGGCGAAGGACTCCGAGGCCAGCCGGGTCAGTTCGCGGGCGGCCCGGTAGTCGGCGGCCATCCGGCCGATCTTGCTCTGGATCGAGGGCAGGTGACCGAGCGGCTTGCCGAACGCCTCCCGGGTGGCGGCGCGCTCGATGCTCGCCTCGAGCGCCCCGCGCAGCAGGCCGCACGCGTACGAGGCGGCGTCGATCCGGGCCAGGTTCAGTCCGTCCATCATGCCGCCGAAACCCTCGACGGCGAGGCGCGAGGTCGCGGGTACGCGCACCCGGTCGAAGGCGAGCGTGCCGTTGGCCATGCCCCGTAGGCCGGAGAACGCGGGCCCGTGCGCCTGGGTCACGCCGGGCAGCGAGGTGTCCACCACCAGGGCCACCATCGGGGCGTCCCGGTCCGTGGTCGCCTCCTTGGCGAGCACGATCGCGTAGTGGCCGTTCGGGGCGTACCCGACCCAGGACTTCTGCCCGCTGAGCAGGTAGTCGTCCCCGTCCCGGGTGGCCACCGTGGTCATGCCCCGCACGTCCGAGCCGGCGTGCGGCTCCGTGATCGCGAACGCACCGAACGCCCGGCCGGCGAGGGTGGGCTCCACCCAGCGCTCGATCACGTCCGCGGGCGCGTACTTCATCAGCAGATAGGTGGTCAGCCGCCCGTTGCTGATCGCGACCGCGGCGGCCATCGAGTGCATCGCCAGCCGCTCGGAGACCTCGTGGACGAGGGTCGCCCGGCTGACGTCGAGCGTGCCGTCACCGCCGACCAGGACCCGCTGCAGACCGATCCTCGCGGCGGCGTCCACGACGTCCTGCGGGAACTCGGCACTGGCGTCGATCTCGGGCGCGCGCGGCGCGAGGGTGGTGGCGATCATCTCGTCGAGCTCGTCGAGGATGCTCATGACGGTGCTCCTTCGTCCTCGGGGTAGCAGTACAGGATGTGGATGGCGGCGAGCACCTGCTCGCCGCGCTGGTTCATGACGGTGACCTCCGCGAAGGCCTTGCCGGTCGCGGGGTCCACCTCGGTGGTGCGGTAGCGCGCCTCGACCGTGTCCCCGAGGAACACTGGCCGGAGGAAGCGCAGCCGGTCGTAGCCGTAGGAGACCGCGACCACGCCCTCCTGGGCGCACAGCAGCGACGCAGCGGTGGAGGCGACACCGAGGGTGAGGATGCCGTGCGCGACGCGCTGCCCGGCCGGGTGGGTCCTCATGTACTCGGCGTCGATGTGCTGGGGCGCGAAGTCGCCGGTGATGCCGGCGAACAGACCGACGTCCGCCTCCGTGATCGTCTTCGCGAACCGGCTCGTGGAGCCCACCGCGGGGAACCCGGCGCTCATGCGGCACCGCCGAGGTGCACGATGCCGTCCCTCGCCAGGCGTTCGGCGTCACCGGCGTCCAGGCCCAGTTCCGCGAGCACCTCGGCCGAGTGCTCACCGTGGCGCGGCGCCGGGCGCCGCACCGGCAGCCGGTGGCCGTCGACCGAGAGCGGGTTCAGGACCAGGTCGACCGGCCCGATGCCCGGGTGGGTCACCCTCGCGTGCCGGCCCGCCCAGCCGACGACCGGGTCGGTCGCCATCGTGTCCAGGTCGTTGACCGGGGCGCACCACACGCCGTTGGCCTCCAGGACGGCCAGCGCTTCGGCCGTGGTGCGGGGGGCGAGGAGTGCGCCGACCTCCGCGACGAGGTCGTCGCGCCCCTCGAGCGCGGCCGCCTTGTCCGGGAACCGCTCGTGCAGGTCCGGAAGCCCGAGCGCGCGGGCGAGGTCCGCCGTCGGGCACATCGAGATCGCGATCCACCCGTCGCTCGTCGCGTAGACGCCGTAGGGGCCCTCCATGAACGGGTTCGACGGCGAGGGCGAGCGTCGCGAGGAGCGGTCACCGTTGTGGTGGGAGACGAGTTCCTGGGTCATCTGGTGCAGCATCGAGCCGACCAGGTCGATCTCGAGGTGCCGCCCGACGCCGGTGCGGGTCCTCTCGAACAGGGCGGCACACACCCCGAGCGCGAGCATCGACGCGGCGTGCGCGTCGGCGATGAACGGACCGGCAGGCGACGGCGGGCCGCCGTGCTGCCCGGTCAGCCACATCGCGCCGCTGCGGGCCTGGGCGAGGAGATCCTGCCCGGGCCGGTCGGCCTCGTCGCCCCCGTAGCCGGAACCGGAGCAGTAGACCAGGCCCGGGTTCAGGGCGTGCACCTCGTCCCAGCCCAGTCCGAGCCGGCCGATCACCCCGGGCCGGAAGTTCTGCACCAGCACGTCGGCGCGGGCCACGAGATCCCGGGCGATCGCGATCCCGGCCTCCGACTTCAGGTCGAGCGCAAGGGAGCGCTTGTTGCGGTTCATGGCGAGGTAGAAGGCGGAGTGGCCGCCGATCCGCGTGGTTCCGGACTCCCGGCCCCGCTCACCGCCCCGCACGTGTTCCACCTTGATCACGTCGGCCCCGAGATCGGCGAGCATCTCGGTGGCCCAGGGCCCCTGCATCATGTGGGACAGGTCGAGGACCCGCACCCCGTGCAGGGGCAGCCCGTCCGATCCGGGCGCACCGTTCGTGTCGGGTGCACCGTCCGCCCCGGCGAGCGTCCCGTACTGGCTGATCATGCTCACGTACCCTCCTGTCTTGACGGGGAGCCACGTTGGTCCCGGCCGCGCACTCCGCGTTCGGCGAGAAGGCGCTAAGGTCACTGTTATATCGATCTACTGAAGCGTAGCACCGAGTATCGGAACGGAGCGAAGGCCATGGGGCGGGTCACCCTCAATGACGTAAGTGCCCGGGCTGGCGTGTCGCGGGCGACGGCTTCGCTCGTAGTCCGCGGCAGCACCCGGATCTCGCCCGCGACGACAGAGCGGGTGCGGGCCGCCATGGCCGAACTCGGCTACGTCTACGACCGCCGCGCCGCCATGCTCCGTGGCTCCCGTTCGATGACGATCGGCGTAGTGGTGCCGGAAATCCGGAACCCGTACCTCAGCGAGATGATCATGTCCGTCGAGCAGACGCTTCACGACGAGGGCTTCACCGTGCTCGTCGGGCACAGTCACGACCAGGCCGAACGCGAGTTCGAGGTCCTGTCCACCATGCTCGAGCGGCACGTGGACGGGATCCTCCTGCAGCCGGCCCAGGACCTGACCGTGGAGCAGGTAGACCGATACACCAAGCCGACCGACACTCCCCTCGTGATGCTCATGCGGTACCTGACCGACGGTGACAACTTCGTCGGTCCCGACAACGAGCTGGCCGGGGTGCTGCTCGGTCGGCACCTGCAAACCCTGGGCGCCCGCTCGGTGACCCTCGTCGGCGGCCCCCGGACGTCCTCGGCGCGTCGCCAACGCGTGGCCGGCCTGCGCGCCGCGCTCGGGCCGGAGATCGAGTTCGACTCCGGGGAGGCCACGGCCACCCCGACGAACTACACCGACGTGGGCGAACGGGCCATGGCGCACATCTTCGACCAGGGTCGCCTGCCCGACGTGGTGGTCGGCTACAGCGACGTGGTCGCGATGGGGATGTACGCGGAGATCTACCGCCGGGGCCTGACCCCCGGGCGGGATGTGGCCGTGGCCGGGTTCGACGACATCCCGATGGCGTCGTGGCTGGCTCCCCCGCTGACCTCGGTGGCGTCCTGGCCCGAGCGGGTCGGCAAGGCGGCCGCCGAACTGCTCCTGGCCAGGATCGCGGACGACTCCGCGCCGCCGGTGCGGGTGGAACTCGAACCGGCGCTCCGACTGCGGGCCTCGACCCTCTCCTGGGGCAAGCGGTCGCGGGACTGAGCCCGTTCGCCCTACCGACCGCTGAACTCCGGCGTCCGCTTCTCGCCGAATGCTGCCACGCCCTCGGCGAGGTCGTCGGTGCCGACGGACAGGCCACCGGCCAGGGCCTCGACCACCGACGCCGGGGCACCCTCGAGGGTCGCCGTGACGAGCTGCTTCGCCAGGGCCACGGCCACCGGCGCGCCGCCCCGGATCCGGGTGCTCCAGCGCTGCACGCACTCCGGCAGTGCCGACGGTGCGGCGACCTCGTTCACCAGCCCCCAGGCGAGCGCCGCGTCCGCCGCCACCTCCCGGCGGGCGAGGATCATCTCCTTCGCCCGGGACGGACCGACGAGCGCCGGCAGCCGGCCGGTGCCGCCCCAGCCGGGGACGGTGCCCAGGCCCGTCTCCGGGAGAGCGAGCCGGGCGCCGTCGGCCATGATGCGGAAGTCGCAGGCCAGGGCCAGTTCGAGGCCGCCGCCGAAGGCGAGACCGTCGATGACGGCGATCGTGGGACACCGGATCGCCTCGAGGGCGCTGAACGCCCGGTGCCCGACGCTGATCCAGTCGCGCCACATCTCGACGCCGCCGAGGGCGCCGAACATCGTGATGTCCGCGCCGACGCAGAACACCCTGGTTCCGGCCGTGCGCACGAGGACCAGCCGGGCCGGGGAGTCGTCAGCCTCCCGGGCCACTCGCTCCAGGTCGCGCAGCATCGCCGGGGTGAGCGCATTGAGCTTCGCGGCCCGGTCCAGCGTGATCGTCGCGACCTCGCCGGAGTCGTCGAACGAGATGGCGGCGGTGCCGTGGTCCGGTGTCCCGGTCATCGCCCGCTCCCCTCCGTCGTTGCGGCGCGGCGGGCGAGCCGGCCGTGCCCCGGGTGCTCGGGCAGCGTCAGTCCCATCGCGCCCTCGCGGAACAGCGCGCGGTCCATCAGGCGTAGGTCGTCGCTGACCAGCAGTCCGAACGCGCTGCGGGCCAACACGTCCCTGTCCAGGTCGACACCCGGAGCGATCTCGGTGACGGTGATCCCCTCGGGGCGCAGCTGCATCACGCAGCGCTCGGTCACGTACGTCACCCGCTGGCCGCGGCTCAGGGCGAGCTGGCCGTTGAAGGTGACCGCGGCGACCTCGGGCACCAGCTTGGTGTGCGGACCGTCGGCGACGATCCCGAGCCCGTCCGCGCCCACGTCGATCTGCCGCCGACCCGCGGTGAACGACCCCACGAACACGATCTCCGGGGCCGCGGCGGTGATGTCCGCGAAGCCGCCCACGCCGGCGGTGACGTGCCGGCGGTGGGGCAGGTGGTGGACGTTGACGTTGCCATGGGCGTCGATCTCCAGGAAGGAGAGCAGGCTGTGGGAGAAGCCCCCGCCCTGCAGCAGGGTGAACTGGTCGGCGCTCTGCATGATCGCGTCGGGGTTCTGCGAGCAGCCGAACGCGAAGTCGAGCAGCGGGATGCCTCCCACGGCCCCCTGCTCGAGCACCCACGAGACCGCGGTGCCGTGGCCCTCCTCGTTCAGCACGTGCGGCACCAGGGCGGAGACACCGAACCCGAGGTTGACGGTCTCCCCGGCGGCGAGCTCAGTGGCGGCGCGCCGGGCCATCACCTTCTCGAGGGAGTAGGCCACTGGGGGCAGGTCGGCGAGGGGGCGACGCAGCTGCCCGGAGATGGCCGGGTCGTAGTGGGTGTGGGTGGTCTGCATCTGGTCCGGGTCGATGACGACGGCGTCGACGAGGATCCCCGGAACGCGCACCTTCTGCGGGTCGAGGCTGCGGCCGCTGGCCATTCGCTTCACCTGCGCGATCACCAGGCCGCCGTTGTTGTGCGAGGCGTAGGCGAGGTCGAGGGCGCCGAGCGGGGAGCCCTCGTCCTCGAACGTGAGGTTCCCGAACTCATCGGCCGTGGTCGCCCGGATGATCGCCACGTCCGGAACGATCGACCGGAAGAACAACCACTCCTGGTCGTCGACCGTGTGCAGCTCGACGATGTCCGCGGGTGTGGTCTCGTTCATCCGGCCACCGCCCTCGCGCGGATCGATGAACGTGCCCTGACCGACCTTCGTGAGCACGCCGGGCTGGTGCGCCGCGACGGCCCGGTGCATCTGGAACAGCGTGCCCGAGGGGAAGTTGTAGGCCTCGACCTGCTCGTGCTCGATCATCGCCCAGATCGCGGGCGGCTCGGCCGAGGACGGGCCCGAGGGGTAGGAGCCCGCGACCACCCGCTTCAGCAGGCCGGGCCGGGCGAGGTGGTCGATCCCGCGGATGCCGTACATGTCCCCGGCGGCGATCGGGTGGACGGACGTCAGCGCCCGCGGCGCCTGCGTCTGCTCGAACCGCTGACCGATCCCGCGCAGGACCGCGTCCGGGCACCCGAGCCCGGACGAGGAACTGACCGTGACGACGTCTCCGTCCTCGATGAGTTCGGCCGCCTCGCGTGCGGTGAGGATCTCGACTCTCTTCATGCGTGCAGCTTCCTTGAAGGTTGAGCGTGGCCCCACCGAGCGGGTGGGGCCACGCGACGAATCTGCTACTCGCCACCCAGTCCGGGCAGCCACAGGACGACGTCCGGTACCAGGATCGCCAGCGCCATCGTCGCCACGATCACCAATCCGAACGGAGCCATTGGTTTGATCGCCTGGATCACCGGGATCTTGCCGATCTTGGCCGCGAGCAGCAGGCACAGCCCGTACGGTGGCGTGATCAGTCCGAACGCGAGCGCGATGACGGCAACCACGCCGTACTGGACCGGGTCCACCCCGGCGGCCAGCACCGCGGGTGCGAGCACCGGAATCATGATCGCCATCGCGGGCAGGGCGTCCAGGAACGTCCCCAGGACCACGAAGATCAGCACGACCACCCACAGGATCGCCCAACTCGGCACGCCGGCGAGCGCGTCCTCGAAGATGAACGGGATCCGGTAGAACGCGAGCAAATAGGCGAACACCGCCGCGGCGGCCAGCGCGAACAGCGGCAGCGCCGTCAGCAGCGCGCTCTCCCGGAAGATCTTCGGCAGGTCCCGGATCTTGATGGTCCGGTAGACGACCAGCCCGAGGAACAGCGCGTACAGCACGGCCAGGACCGACGCCTCGGTTGCGGTGACGAAGCCGCCGATGATGCCTCCGAGCACGATCACGATCATGACCAGGGCCAGGGCGGAGTCCCGGAAGGCCACGGCGACCTCCTTGAACGGCATCCGCGGCTCCCGCGGGTAGTCGTGCCGGCGGGCCTCGACATAGGCGACCAGCATCATCCCGCCACCGATCATGACGCCGGGCACCACCCCACCGAGGAACATGGCCCCGATCGAGGTGTTCGTCAGGGATCCCCAGACCACCATCTGGATCGAGGGCGGGATGATCGTGCCGATCACAGCGGACGCGGCCGTGATCCCGACCGCGTACCCGGCCGCGTACCCGCGGCGTTTCATCTGCGGGATCAGGATCGACCCGAGGCCGGCGACGTCCGCGGTCGACGAACCTGACACGCCCCCGAATCCCATCGAGGTCGCGACATTGACCATTCCCAGTCCACCGCGGACCCACCCGACCAGTGCGTTCGCGAGGGCGAGCAACCGGTCGGTGACCTTCGCCGCGTTCATGATGCCGCCGGCGAGGACGAAGAAGGGCACGGCGAGCAGCACGAACGAGTCCACGCCCGCGTACATCCGCTGCACCAACAGTTCGGAGTTCAGCCGGTCCGCCAGGAAGAAGAACGGAAGGCAGGCCAGCAGCAGCGCGTAGGCGATCGGTACCCGGAGCAGGCAGATGACGATGAAGATGACCAGCAGCGACACGGCGATGGTGACCATCACTCACCAACTCCTTCGATGCCGTGTCCCTCAGGAGTCACGGCCGTTTGGTCGACCAGATCAGCACCGATCTCCTCCACGGCCTCGCCGCGCAGGGTCCGCACGGCCAGCTCGATGACGAAGAAGAGCATGCACAGGCCCGCTACGGGTAGGGAGGCGAACGCCCAGGTGAGCGTGATGCCCGACGTCGTCGAGGTCCGGCCGAGCCCGGTCTCAGCGAGCGCGAGGCCGCCGACGATGATCGCGACCGAGGCGAGTGCCAGGAAGGCCAGGATGACGAGTTGGATCGGTACCCGGAACCTCGTCGCGACCCTCGACGGGATGACGTCGATGATGAAGTGTTCGTTGCGACGGATGGCGAGCGCGGCACCAAGGAACACGAGCCACTCCAGGCAGAGCCGGGAGATCTCCTCGGTCCAGATCGCGCGCGGGATGAACGGCACGTAACGGCCGATCACCTGATAGGAGACCACGACGGTCAGCGCTCCGAGAAGCACCGTCACGGCAACGAGCAACGCCCGGTAGAGCCGGTCTGCGGCGGCGACCATGTCAGCCCCGCAACTCGATGATCTGCTCCAGTACGTCCTCCATGCCCCACTGGCCGGCATACTCCTCCCAGACCGGGCGGACCATGTCGATCGCACCGGAGGTGTCCGCCTCGACCACAGTGACCCCGTCCAGCTCAGCCAGGCCGGCCAGCTGCTCGTCGTCGACCTCGGCCTCGAGGTCACGCTCGAACTGGCCGGCCTCGTCGGCCGCGTCGAGCACAGCCGCGCGCAGGTCCTCCGGCAGCCCTTCCAGCGTGGACGACGCGATCATCAGGGGACGGATCGTGACCTCATGGTTCGTGATCAGGATGTTCGGTGCCGGCTCGTAGAACTTCTGGCTCTCGATGAACACGGACTCGTTCTCCGCGCCCCCGACGACCCCGGTCTGCAGCGCGTTGTAGAGCTCGTTGTAGGCGACCACGGTCGGCTCGAGCCCGACCGCGGCGAACGAGTCCGTGAGGACCTCACTGGGCTGAACCCGGAAGAGCCGCCCGCCGATGTCCTCGAGGCCGGTGGCCGGCTCGGTGAAGAACATCTGGCGGATACCACCGCCGAAGTAGGTCATCGGAACCACGCCGGAGGTCTCCTCGATGCTGGTGGCGAGGTCCTCGGCGATCGACCCCTCGATGATCGCGTCGCGCTGCTCCCGGCTGGTGACCAGGAACGGCATCGAGAGGATCGACACCTGCGGCACGAACTCGGCGATCGAGCCCGGCGCGACGATCGCGACATCCATCGTGCCGGACTGCATGGCCTGGAACATGTCCGTCTCGGTGCCGAGCTCGGCGTTCGGGTGGACCTCGACGGTGACCTGCCCGTCGGTCTTCTCCTCGACGAGTCGGGCGAACTCGTCCAGGCCCTGATCGAACGGGGTATCGGCAGCCAGCTGATGGCCCGCGACGAGCGTGAAGGTCTCATCCTCGGCCCCACCGCCCTCCCCGTTGATGGCGTCCTCGCTGCAGGCGGCAACCGATGCGGTCAGCGCAGCGGCGACGAGCAGGACGCCGGCCCGGCGTGCGGTCGTGGTGGTTCGCATGGTGGTGGACCCTCTCAGTCTTCGTTGACGCCGTCACACCGCGGTGACGGCTGGCCGGCGACTCGGAGACGCCGGGCTGGTAGATCGATCACGCTAGGATAGACATAGAAGGTCGTCAACCTGCAACCGAGCGACGGCTACCAACCAGCTATGAGGCCGGCGCATCGCACATCCTCCCGAACTCTCGGGACATCGTGCGAGCGTTCGGTGAGCGACGGATCGCGGCTCGACGGATTAGACCGATCTACGTCAGATCTCGCTCGAGGGTCGAAAAGAGGCCCATGCGCACCCAACCGATCCTCACGTCCGGCCAAGCCGCAGATCTCGTCCGCGACGGCGCGACCGCGACCGTCCCGTTCCCTTCCGGGCTTGGCTGCCCCGACGCGGTTCCGCCGTCGCTCGGGCGCCGCTTCCGCCTCCAGATGCACCGGGCCGCGGCGATGCGCCACCCGGCGTGCTCACCGAGGTCGGTACGGGTACGTGCGCGGATCTGAGACAGTCCGACGCCCGGATGAACGACGTGACCGAGGAGTCCGTCCGGGTCGAGCACTCGGTAGGAACTAGGACTGACTGGCGTCGACCAGTTCACGCTGCTCGCCGGTGGAGCATCGACGTGGCGATGCTGTCGGGCGCCGGGCCAATGGGTCACGATCGCGACCGGACGCGCGGTCCTGCGCCTCACGCTCACGGGACTCGGAGGGCCACGAGATCACACCCGGCATCGACCTCCGGCGCGACGTGCTCGCCCGCGCCGACTGCGACCTGCGCGTCAGCGGCGAACATCGACCCATGGACGACACGCTCGTCCGTGAAGGCGACCTGCGACTGGAACCCGGCCCTCGCGGTCGGCCAGCACTCATCCCACCCGCTGTGCCGCCTGCTCCCACACGAAGCCGTCCGCGTCCGTGAACGACCCCGCGTCGCCGCCGATCAGCAGCCGGTGCGAGCCCGACCCGTCGGGTGAGACGCCGGCGTTCTTCGCAGCGAGCTTGCGCGGGTTCAGCGCCAAGGTCAGGCCACCCCGGGTGTCGGCGAACTCGGCATACTTGCCGCCGAAACTGCGGGTGGCGTTGAACCCGCGCTCGACGTAGAACTGCTTGCTCGCCTTGACGTCCGCCACCCCGAGCAGGAGCACGATGTCCTCGATGTCCAGGCTCACCGGGCCGCTGTCCTTCTTCGCGGACGACGCAAGCGTCCAGGACGTCCCGTCCGGCGACTGGAACGCGGCTCCATAGCCCCACAGGGACTTCTCGGCGGGCTTGACGACATTTGCTCCGGCCTCCACGGCCGCATTCAGCAACGCGTCGACGTTGCCCGGCTGGGACACCACGAGGGAGATCGAGAAGCCGCGGAATCCCACGCTCGGCTCGCCGCCGGCGCGCGCGCCGATCCGCTCGCTCACGCGGAGGGCGGCGCAGATCGCGGTGGTGGCGGCCGGGTCGGCCGCCTCGATGGTCAGGGACGTGATGGAGCTCATCGCTGGTGCACCTTCTCTGTTCGGTTCGATCGGGGCGCCGGTACGCGGGACGATCGGCGTGTTCCTCACGCTAGGTCGCGCTGCGCCGGTCCCGCTTCTCGATTCCTGACCGGTCGCGGAACCGGACGTCGGCCATGATCGGTACCATCGGCGGCACCGGCCGGGCGAGGACGCCACCCTCGATCTGGCGCCGCCGCGCACCGACGAGACGGAGACCGAACGTGACCGACATGATCGTGGGCGCCCTCGCGCTGATACTCGGGCTGCTGCTGTGCTTCCGCGGAAGCAGCGCGATGCGCGGCCTGCTGGCCCTGTGGGGCGCTGCCATCGGGTTCGGCCTCGGGGTGGTGCTCGTCGCTGCGGTCGCCGACGAGGGGTACCTGGCCACCGGTGCCGCCTGGTTCGCGGCGATCGTCCTCGCGGTCGTGTTCGGCGCGCTCGCCTACGCCTTCTACGCGGTCGCTGTGGTGCTGGCGTTCGTCTCGATGGGTTACGTGCTCGGCCAGACGATCGCCGTCGCGTTCGGCGTCTCGCAGGTGTGGCTGCTCATCGTCCTCGGTGTCCTCGGCGGCCTCGTGCTGGGCGTGCTCGCCATCCTGACGAACCTGCCCGAGCTGGTGCTGATCGTGATCAGTGCCCTGGCCGGGGCCGCGGTCGCCGTGGCCGGGGCACTGATCCTGCTCGACACCCTTGATCTCGACGGGCTCACACAGACCCAGTTCCGGATCGCCGACCAGCCGCTCTGGTACGTCGTTCAGCTCGTGCTCGCCGTGCTCGGTATCGTGGTCCAGATCCGGTACGACCGCCGACGGAAGCTGAGCACGGTGCGCACGTCCTGGGCCGCGGCCGGACGGTAGCGGTGGGTAACACGGGACCAGCCGAGCCCCCTTCTCAGCCCAGCCATTGGCGGGCAGTCAGCACGTCCTGGCTGGTGATCCGGTGACCGACCGGCAGCTCGTGCTGGATCACCAGAGCTCCCGCACGGCGCAACCGTTCGGCCAGTCGTCGGCCGTCGCCGGACGATCGGCGGACGTCCTTCGCGCCGTCGACGATCAGGACGGGCGTGCCGTCCAGCAGATGGGGCGGATCCACGGCGAACGGCGACAGTGGCCGGAACAGGATCGCCCGCTCGAACAGTCCGGGCCGCGTGATCAGCAGCGCTGCCACCATGATCGCACCGTTGGAGAAGCCGACGGCGACCGGGCGTCCGGTGAGGTTGTGATCGACGCACGACTTCTCGATGAACGTCGAGAGCGCCGGCACCGCGGCGACAATGGCGTCCTCATCCAGTCGACGATCCGGGGAGCGCCGGAAGAAGGCATACCCCGGCTCCATGGCGACCGTTCCGCGGACGCCGAGCTTTGCCGCCCCCGGCGCCAACTCCTCTGCCAGCGGCAGGAGATCCGTTTCGTAGCCGTTCGAACCGTGGAGCAGCACGAGGGGCGCCAGGCTGGTATCGGCGCCGGCCACGAAGGTGTGGACGTGACCAAGATCTGGACCACGAATCGGGCCTCTCATCGTGGTCTCGCGTGCTCGCTCACGGTGCGTGACACCAGCCCTCGCAGGTGATGGGCCAGCAGGTCCGGCTGATCGAGCGGCACGAGGGTCGCCGCGTCCGGGATGCGCACGAACTCGGCGTCGGGCAGCAGGTCCGCGAGGCGCGGGCCGTGTTCGGCGGGCATCATCCGGTCGTCGTCGGCCCATGCCACGAGCGCGGGACCGGTGAACGCGGCGAGTCCGCTGGACCAGTCACGAGCAGCCGGGATCGGGAACCGGGCGCTGAACCGGCGCAGATCCCCGCGAATGCTCGCCTCACGCGAGGGTTCGAACCATCGACGCAGGCGCTCGTCCGGGATGGGGTGGGCAGCCATCGCGGCCGCGAGCCGGCGCCGCACGGCGCGCACCTTCGTCAGTTGCCCCTGAAGGGCGAGCCCACCGGGGATGCGTGACATTCGTGCCAACATCCGCCCCGGCTGTCCGGCGGGCACATTGTCGAACGCCTCGCAGGCGACCAGGGCAAGGCGGGCGACCCGGTCGGCAAGGCCCAGTTCCACGATGATCTGCGCCCCGCCCCAGTCGTTGAGCACCAGCGTCACATCCCGCAGGTCCAACGCGAGGAGCAGGTCCGCCACGAGCCTGGTCAATGACTCGTTGGTCAGGTCGTTCCCAGGTGCCGGACGACGGTGTGCGCCCAGCGGCAGGGTCGGGGCGATGCACCGAAGGTCGGGGAGCCGGTCGATCACCCCGTCCCAGACGCTGGCGTCCAGGAGTGGCCCGTGCAGGAGCACGAGCGTGGGGCCGTCGCCGCCGGTGTCGGTGATGTCGAGCGTCGCCGTCGGCAGATCGATAGCGGGCACGGCAGTCAGCGGGTGCGCTGGTGGATGGTGACCAGCACGCCGTCGCCGTACGTCGTCGCCTCGGTGAGCGCCCAGGTGGACTTGTCTGGGGTCTGCGGCCACAGGGTACGGCCGAACCCGAGGATGACCGGCGAGACCATCAGGTGGATCTCATCCACCAGGTCGTGCGCCAGCAGACCCTGGGCGAGCTGGATGCTGCCGGCCACCGAGATCTCGCCGTCGATCTCGCTCTTGAGCCGGGACACGTCCTCGACGAGGTCGCCGGAGAGCACGGTGGTGTTGGTCCACTCGGGGTCGGTGAGCGTCCGGGAGACGACGTACTTCGGCATGCTGTTGTACTTGTCGGCGAGTTCGCCCTCGTACCCTGGCCAGGCCTGCGCGAACCCTTCGTAGGTCGTGCGCCCGAGAAGCAGCGCCGCGGACCGGAGCGCTTCCACCTCCTTGAACCGTTCGCCGTCGGGCCCCCGGTCGATCTCGAAGCTCCAGTCCGGGTACTTGAAGTCCTCGCCGCCCGGTGCCTCCACGACTCCGTCGATGGAGATGAATTCGGTGATCACGATCGTACCCATGTCAGTACTCCTTGTTTCGCTCGTCGGAAGCCGCCGCGTCGAGAAGCCGGTCGAGGGTTCCGCCGACGCTGGTGTGCACGCGCACGCTCCGGTCGCCCCGCGGCGCCAGCAGTCCTTGCTCATCGGCTCGGTAGAGCTCGGCCACGCTTGTGGCGATGTGCTCTCGCATGCCCGCGTCCGCCAGCGCTCCAGCCCAGGCCTCGTCAGGGAGCGTGGCGACCTGGAGCTGGCGGCCGAGCGCATCGCCGAGCGCCACAGCGACCGCCCTCTCGGAGTATGCGGGCCCGATGACGTCGACGGCTTCGCTGACCGTGGGAGGCGCGAGGAGCGCGTCGGCGGCGAGGTGCCCGAGGTCGCGGGTGGCGACCATCGGTCGGGGCGCGTCGGCGGAGGCCGCGAACACCGGGTAGATCCCGCGCTCGCGTGCGACGTCGATCAGGTCGGTGACCTTCTCCTGGAAGTGGCCCGGGCGTAGTGCCGTCAGGGTGGTACCGGTGGCGAGCAGCGCCTGCTCCAACCGGTGCAGCCCGGTGATGGGACCCGTCCCCTCGGCCAGGTCGGCCCCGCCGGAGGAGAGCATGACGACGTGCGGAACCCGTCGGTCGGCGACCGCACCTGCGATCGAGTCGATCAGGGTGCCGGCGTGCGCGTCGAGGTCATCGACGGTCAGGTCGAACGGCAGCAGCACGAAGAACCCCGAGCAGCCTTCGAGCGCGCTTCCCAGCCCGGCCCGGTCCTCGAGATCGACGACCCGGGCCTCGGCGCCCCGCGCCCGCCAGGCGTCGCCGTCGGACTGACGGCGAACCAGGACGCGAACGTTCGCACCGGCCGCGAGCAGGCTGCGTGCCGTCGCCGATCCCACCCGGCCGGTCGCTCCTGCGACGGCGAACGTGCCCATCTCACTTCTCCTTGATGAAGGTGCGCAGCGCCTGGGCGAGCACCTCGGGGGTGGTGCTGTGCTCCTGCCCAGGTACCGGCTTCAGGGTCGCGGTGGGCAGGTGCGCGGCGATGGTCCGCGCCGCGTCGGCGAGGAACGGCCAGGTGTCGATGCCGTGCATGGCCAGCACGGGTACCTCGACCCGGTCCCACAGATCGGCCCGCAACGGCCGCCCGGACATGGCGTCGCCCACTTGGCGTCCGTCGTAGGCGATCGTCGGGGCGATGGCCTCGAGACCGGGCCAGAAGTCCTCGCCGCGCATCCCGGCGACCATCTCCTCCGGCATCATCACGGCGGCGGTCATGAACAGGGCGACGGCGTCGCCCGGCCGGCCCTCGTCCACGGCGGTCTCGAGGCGCTCGACGTAGTCGGCCGGCAGGGGCGGGCGGGAGTCGTCGGTCACGGCGTTCGCCTCGAACACGGCCAGCCGCGCGATCGGGACTCCGGCCTGGGCGGCATTCAGGGCCAGGTTGCCGCCGGAGGACCAGCCGAACACCGTCGTGGGACCGCCGTGGCCGGCCTGGTCGATGATCGCGGCCAGATCCTCGAACTCCCGCTCGACGGCGTAGGGCGCCTTGTCGCCGCTCTCGCCGCGTCCGCGGCGGTCGTAGTTGATGACGAGGAACTCGTCGGCGAGCAGGTCCGCCGTCGCCGCGTTCTCGGGGGTGCTGGCGCGGTAGGCGGTCGCGCCGTCGATGATGACGATCGGGTCGCCGTCACCCCACGCCGTGTAGGCGATGGTGGTGCCGTCTGCCGAGGTGACAGTGCCGTCGGACATGGACGTTTCTCCTCATTCTCGGGAGTCGCGGTGTCGATCACCGCGACGGGAATGACGTTAGGAACCCGCCGGGTCCCCTGGCTTGTACAGGAGCGACATCGGCTCCGCGACCCGGTCACGCTGACGGAGCTGCGTCGCGGTGCGGCCGATGAAACGCTGGAGCGACCGGGCCAGGTGCGGCTGGTCGTAGTAGCCGAGCCGGTGGACGGCGTCGAGGGGTGCGGCTCCCTCACCGAGCAGCACGGCCGCCTCCCGCGCGCGGTGGATCTGCCGGATCGCCCCCTGGGTGAGCCCGGTCGCCGCGGCCACCCGGCGCTGCACCGACCGCGAGCCCACCCTGGCCAGGCCGCCCCACACCACGTCGGCCACCAGCGGGTCCCGGACGAGCACGCCGGCACCGACGAGGTCGCGCACCAGGAGTTCGGCGTCGTCGAGGCCGGGGATCTCCCGCACCTCGTCCCGCAGCTCGAACGTGCGGCCGGTGACGCGCGGACTCTGCCGCTCACGATCCACGAGGTCCGCGACCGGAAGGTGCGGCATGGAGGTGCCATGCGCGAACGTGATCCCGAACGCCTCCGAGTCGCCGTTGAACGGCACGGTCGAGGCCGTCGTCTCGGGTCCCCGGACGGCGGCATGGACGACGCCCCGGTCCTCCCAGAACACCAGCTCCCAGGTCGACGTCGCGACCGACGTCATGCTCCCGGCGCCGCTGGTGCGCCCGCGCCAGACCCGCTCCACATACGGCGAGTCGGAACCGCGGTGAATGCTCTCGACCGGCATGCCACACCTTTCCGAGGAGTGCGCGGAGTAGCGGAGACACGTCGACGATACGACCCGGCAGGTCGGCTCGCGTCGGCCGGAGAGCGTAGACGCGGCTACGTCGATCGACGCATGGCGCCCGGCGGGCCCGCGACCCGGGCTCACCGTCCCGAGGTACGTCACAGGACGTAGGGGAAGTGTCGCGCCCGGTGGTACCTGCGCAGTCCTCCGACGCGCGAATGTAGGGCCTCCACCACTCGCTCACGGAGGTCATCATGAGAGTCCGTCACACCGCGTTCGGCCTCGCCGCCGGCGTGCTCGCGCTCGCCCTGGTCGCGCCGAGCACGCCCGCGCAGGGATCGCCGCCGACACCGACATCGGCGGTCACCCGGTGGGTCGAGCGACACGCCGTCGCCGTCCCGGACGACCCGACCCGACCCGGCCGCGACCTCGCGGCGATCGCTCGGGCCACCGCCGGGGCGGAGGTGATCGGACTCGGCGAACCCGGCCACACGATCGGCGAGGTCACCACGCTGCAGGCCCGCTACCTGCGCCACCTGGTCACCCACGAGGGAGTGCGGGCGATCGCGTTCGAGATGGACTGGACGCTCTCCCTCAGCGTCAGCGACTACGTACTGGGCGTCCGCGACGATCTCGACGCCGTGCTCGACGTGCAGGAGAGGATCTGGCGGACCACCGAGTTCCGCGACGTGCTCGAGTGGCTCCGCCACTACAACGACACGCACGTCACCGATGTGCGGATCGCCGGAACCGAGTACTTCGCGACCGGGTCGCCCGCCTATGACGCCGTCGAGGCCCATGTCGCCGCGAACGCGCCCGACCGGATGACCGAGCTGCTGACGTACTTCGAGTGGGTGCGGCCGGATCCCGGGGTCGATCCGCGCACCCACCTGGGCGAGTACCTGGCGATCGTGGACAAGACGCCCTACGTGGAGGCTGCCGCCGCGGTCGAGCAGCTCGTCGAAACCATCGGAGGCGGCGACAGTGGTGACCTCGCCGCCCACCACGCCCGGCAGATCCACTCCTGGTACGAGGCGTTCAGCCTGCCGTGGGACGACATTCCCGACTACCGGGACGCCAGATCAGCGGAGAACGTGCGCTGGTGGCAGCACCACACGGGGGCGCGCACCGTCTACTGGGCCGCGTCCGCGCACGTCGCCGACGCGCCGCGCCTGACGATCACCGAGCCGGGTGAGCCGGACACCACCTTCGCGAGCGCGGGATCCCACCTCGAGGACTGGTACGGGCGGCACTACGTGACCATCGGGTTCACCTTCGACCACGGCACGTACCTCACCGAGGACGGCACGACCGTCGCGATGCCGCCGGCCTCCCCCGGCTGGTTCGAGCGGCCCCTCGCGGACGTCCGCCACGCCCAGTTCGTCGTCGGGCTCGACCGGCACGTGCCACGGGCGGTCCGCGACTGGCTCGACGCCCAGCTCAGGACCCGCGGCCTTCCCGAGTACGGAAGCGGGTCGCTCGCCCACGGCGGCACCCTTCGCGAGTGGTTCGACGTGCTCGTCCACACGCAGGAGGTCACCCCCGCGGAGCCGCTCTGAGGCAGGGCGACACCGCTACCGCCCCGAACGCGCGGCCCGTGGCCGCTCCGGCGGGACCGCCGCGAGCAGTCGCTGCGTGTACTCCTCGCGCGGGTCGGCGAACAACTCTCCGGCGGGGCGGTACTCCACCGCGACACCCTCCTGCATGACCAGCACGTCGTGACTCATGTCCTGCACGATCGCGAGGTCGTGGGCGATGAACAGGTAGGTCAGCGCCAGCTCCTGCTGCAGGTCGCGCAACAGGCCGAGCACCTGCGCCTGGATCGAGGCGTCCAGGGAGGCGGTCGCCTCGTCGAGGATCAGCAGGTCCGGTTCCAGCGCCAGCGCCCGCGCGATCGAGACCCGCTGGCGCTGGCCGCCGGAGAGTTCGTGCGGGAACCGGGACGCGAAGGCCGTCGGGAGCCGGACCAGGTCGAACAGCGCGGCGACCCGCTCGCGGTGCCGCCCGGGCCGCAGCCGGTGCACCCGCAATGGCTCGGCGACGGCGTCGCCGGCGCGGATACGCGGGTCGAGTGAGGAGAACGGGTCCTGGAAGACCATGGCGAGGCGCCGCCGTCGGTCCCGTGGCACCTTGCCGAGCAACGGCTGCCCCTCCAGCGTGGCGCTCCCGTTCGCCCGCACGAGCCCGGTGAGCGCGTTCGCGATGGTGGACTTGCCCGAACCCGACTCCCCCACCAGGCCCAGCGTGGTCCCGCGCCGCACCTGGAAGGAGACGTCCCGAACCGCGTGGATCTGGGCGCGGCCGGTCGGCGTGGAGACGGGGAAGCGGACGTCGAGGTTCGCCACGTCCAGCAGCACCGCCCCGGAGTCGTCCACCGGCGGCGGGGGCGAGCCACCGAGGCGCGGCCGGGCCGCGAGCAGCACCTGCGTGTACGGATGAGCGGGTGCGTCGACGAGTTCGACGATCGGGCGGTGTTCGACCACCTGGCCCTGCTGCAGCACGATCACGTCATCGGCGACCTGCCCGATCACGCCCAGGTCGTGGCTGATCCAGACCACGGCGGTGCCGCGTTGCTCCTGCAGGTCTCGCACCAGGTCGATGATCTGCGCCTGCGTGGTCACGTCCAGGGCGGTGGTGGGCTCGTCGGCGATCAGCAGGCCCGGGTCACAGGCGAGCGCGATCGCGATCATGACGCGCTGGCGCTGGCCGCCGGAGAGCTGGTGCGGGTAGGCGTCCAGGCGGTTCTCGGGCGTGGGGATCCCGACGGCGGAGAGCAGGTCGAGCGCGCGGGTGCGGGCCGCGCGGCGGGTCAGGTTCCGGTGCGCCTCCAGCGACTCGGTGATCTGCCGCTCGAGGGTGAGCAGCGGGTTCAGGGACGTGGACGGGTCCTGGAAGACGAACCCGATGGCGTCCCCGTGCACGCGGCGCAGCGCCTTCGGGCTCGCTCCGATGAGCCGGGCCAGCCCGAGTCGGTCGTCGCGCAGGATCGCCGAGCCACCGACCCTGGCGCCGGGGGCGTCGAGGAGCCCGGTGGCGGCGAGCACGGTCATCGACTTCCCGGAGCCGGACTCCCCCACGATGCCGAGGGTCTGCTCACGCTCCAGGGCGAAGGAGACCCCGCGGACGATGTCGGTGCGGCCGATCGAGACATGCAGGTCGGCGACCTCGAGGACGTTCATCGGTGCCGGGCCTCCATCCGGGTGCGCTGCTTGGGGTCGAGGACGTCCCGCAGTCCGTCGCCGAGCAGGTTGAACGCCAGCACGGTCACGAAGATCGCCAGGCCCGGGAAGACGCTCATCCACCACGCCTGGGTGACGAAGCCCTGGGCGGCGAACAGCATCCCGCCCCAGGACGGCTGCGGCGGCTGGATACCGAGGCCGAGGAAGGACAGTGCGGCCTCGGACAGGATCGCGAACGCCAGCGACAGGGACGTCTGCACGATCAGCGGCCCGGTGATGTTCGGCAGCACGTGCCGGCGCAGGATCCGCCACCACGGGGTGCCCATGGTCTGGGCCACCTGCACGTACGGTTCGGTGCGCACCGACAGCGTCGAGGCCCGGGCCACCCGGGCGAAGATCGGCGTGTAGACGATCCCGATGGCGAGCATCGTGGTCGCCATGCCCGGCTGCAGGATCGCCACGATCGCCAGGGCCAGCAGCAGCACCGGGAACGCGAACATCACGTCGACCACGCGCATCGAGACGGTGTCGAGCCAGCCGCCGACGTACCCGGAGATGATCCCGATCGGCACCCCGACGCAGAACGCGAACGTCACCGACACCACGGCGACCTGCAGCGAGGTGCTCGCGGCGAGCATCACCCTGGAGAGGATGTCGCGGCCGAGGTCGTCGGTGCCGAACGGGTGCGCCCAGCTCGGCGGCTGCAACGCGCCGGCGACGTCCACCTCGTTCACGCCGTACGGAGCGATCCACTGGGCGGTGAGCGCCACGAACACCACGACGGCGAGGGTGGCCGCGGCGGCGACGGTGACCGGATTGGCGACGAGCAGCCGCCAGGCGGCGACCCGGCGCTCAGGCGCGGCGTCGTCGACCGGGCCGGCGCCACCGGCGCTGGGAGGCCCGAACGCCGGTCCGCCCAGCGGGTCCACCCCGCCAACGGACGCCGACCCGCCCGGCCCGACCTGCGCCGTCGGGCGCTGTGCGTTGCTCATGACAGCCGGATCCGCGGGTCGACCACCGCGTAGAGCACGTCCACGACCAGGTTCACCACCAGGAACATCACCGCGATCAACAGCACGGCGCCCTGGATGAGCGCGTAGTCGCGGGCGGCCACCGCGTCGTAGACGAGCCGGCCGAGACCGGGCCAGGCGAACACGACCTCCACCACGATCACCCCGGACAGGATCGTCGCGAGCTGGATCCCCACGATGGTCAGCACCGGCACCAGCGCGTTGCGCACGATGTGCCGCCCGGTGACCACGCTCGGCGCCAGCCCCTTCGAGCGGGCGGTCCGCACGAAGCCGGCGTGCGCCACCTCGAGCACGGCGGCACGGATGTACCGGGTCAGGATCGCGGCCGCCACCAGGCCCACGGTCAGCGCCGGCAGGATCACCCGGCGGGCCCACCCGGCCGGATCCTCCGCTAGCGGGGCGTACCCGCTGGAGGGCAGCCAGCCGAGCACCCCTGCGAACAGGGTGATCAGCAGCAGCCCCATCCAGAAGTCCGGGATCGACACCCCGAACTGCGAGGTGACCCGCACGATCCCGTCGGCCAGCCGGCCCTCCCGCAGCCCGGCCCAGATCCCGGCGGGAACCGAGATGAGCAGGGCGATCAGCACGCCGACCAGCGCCAGCGAGATCGTCGCGGGCAGCCGTTCGAGAAGCAGCAACGTCACCGGCTGCCCGCTGCGGAAACTCACGCCGAGGTCCCCGGTGAGCGCACCGGTCACGTAGGAGACGAACTGCTCGTGCAACGGCCGGTCGAGCCCGCTGGCGGCCCGCAGCGCGTCGTAGGCGTCCTGGTTGAACCGGGTCCCCAGGGCGAGCCGGATCGGGTCACCGGGCACGAGCTGGACGATCGCGAACGTCACCACGAGCACCCCGAACAGGACGACCGCCGAGTACAGCAGCCGCCTGCCGAGGAAGACGAAGAGCGCTCGGGGCGAGCCCGACCTCACGAGGCTGCGAGCTCCACGGACCGGAATCGGATGGCCCGGTCCGGCAGCACCTCGTACCCGGTCAGGTCCGGGCTCCAGGCCTGGATCACCGAGGGGTTGTAGAGGTAGATGTAACTGGCCTCGTCGGCGATGATCGTGGCGGCCTGCGCGTACAGGTCGTAGCGCGCATCCTGGTCGGTCTCGACCCGGCCGGCGTCGAGCAGCTCGTCCACCTCGGCGTTGGCGTAGCCCTGCGCGTTGGAGGAGCCGCCGGAGTGGTGCTGGGCGTAGTAGAAGTCGTCCGGGTCGATGTTGCCGAGCCATCCCATCATCAGCATGTCGAAGTTGCCGGTGTTCTGTTCGTCGAGCCAGGTGGAGAAGTCCGGCTGGCGGATCGAGACCTCGATGCCGAGCGGTTCCAGGTTCGAGGCGATGATCTGCGCGGCCGTGACCGTCTCCGGGTAGTCGGTGGTGACCAGCAGGTCGAGGGTGCCGCCGGTGTAGCCGACCTCGTCGAGGAGCTCCTGGGCCCGGTCCAGGTCCGTGGAGTAGGTGTCGTACTCGGTGTACCAGATGCTCTGCTCCGGGATCGCGAGCTGGTTCGCGGCGGCGGTGCCGTAGCTCACGGCCTGGATGATCGCGTCCCGGTCGATCGCGTAGGCGATCGCCTGCCGGGCGCGCGGGTCGCTCCAGGGCTCGCGGGCCTCGTTGAGCGCGAGGTACCAGTAGTCGCTGGACGGCGCCACGCCCAGTTCCACGGCGTCGTCCCCCTCGAGCTCCTCAACCTGCTGCGGCGGGACCACGTCGGTCCAGTCGATCTCGCCGGAACGCAGTGCCGCCAGCGCCGTGGACGGCTCGGAGATGAACTGGTACTCGACGCCGGCGAGGCTCGGCGCGCCGCCCCAGTAGTCGGGGTTCGCCTCCAGGGTGATGTGGTCGCCGGAGGCGTACTCGGTCAGCGCGAACGGCCCGGTGCCGACCGGGGCGGTGGTGATCTCCCCGGACTCGACGTTCTCCTGGTTCACGATCGCCATGCCCTTGAAGCCGCCGAGGTTGGACAGCAGGTTCGGGGTGGGCTGGGTCAGGGTGATGACGACCGTGATGGGGTCCGGGGCCTGGATGTCACTGATCGAGGTGAACTTCCACGCGTTGGAGAGCTCCTCGTCGATGATTCGGCGGTAGCTGTAGACCACGTCCTCGCTGGTGAACTCGGAACCGTCGTGGAACGTGACGCCCTCGCGGAGCGTGAATGTCCAGGTGAGCTGGTCGTCGCTGGTATCCCAGCTCTCGGCCAGCGCGGGCTGCATCTCGAGGTTCGCGTCGGTCTCGACGAGCGTGTCGTAGACGTTCTCGAGCACCTGGAAGGAGAAGTAGGAGGAGGTCTTGTTCGGGTCGAGCTGGTCGGGTTCGCCGCCGATCGCGACGCGCAGGACCTCGCCCGCCGACCCGGCGTCCGTCCCGGAGCCGGTGCCGTCGTCGATGTCGACGCCCTCGCCCGGCGAGCACGCGGCCAGCAGGGCGAGACCGGCCAGCGCGGCGATCAGAGATGCGGGGCGACGCATGAGGACTCCTTCGATCACTCAAATGATGATTCGATCAGTATGTGCGAGACTGCGGGTCGAGGCAAGGCGCACGCGCAACCGTCACCGAAACGAGACCCCGGGGAAACATGACGTACACGGTGATCGCTCTGGACCGCGGCCGCACGGCCATCGGCATCGCCACGGCGAGCCGGTCGCTCGCGGTCGGCGCGACCGTGCCCGCGCTCGATCCGCGCGTCGGAGCGGCGGCCAGCCAGGCTTGGACCAACCCGCGCCTGCGGGGCCTCCTGCTGGACGCCGTACGGTTTGGACGCTCCCCCGCGGAGGCGACCGCCGCCGTCGGGCACTGGGACGACGAGCCCGAGCTCCGGCAGGTGGCCGTGCTCGCGCTGGACGGACGCGGCGCCGCCCACACCGGCCGCGCCACCACGCCGTGGCGCGGGCAGGTGGTGCGCGACGGCGTCATCGCCCTGGGCAATCTGCTCACCGGGCCCGAGGTGCTCGAGGCGATGCTGGCCGCCTTCGGCGCCCCGACCGAGCCCGACGGCGCCGGTTCGCTCGCCCGGGCGCTGCTCCGTTCGCTCGTGGCCGGGCAGGAGGCGGGCGGCGACACCCGCGGGCGGCAGAGCGCGGCGCTGCTCGTCGCCGAGGTCGCCGCCGAGGCGGTCGCCTACGATCTGCGCGTCGATGACGACGTCGACCCGCTCGCTCGCCTCGAGGACCTGGTGCGGCTGCGCGCCGCCGGGTCGACCTCCGCGCCCTGACGCGGTTCCCCAACGGGCAACGAACGTGCCCTCGGGTCCGCCTCCGCCACCCCGCACCGAACGGGTGGGCGGGCCTAGGATCCGGGCTGACGCCGCCGTTCGGGCGGCATCCTGGAGGGCCGCGATGGCTCACGAACACTCCGAACGGCCCGCGCCGGCCACGGCCTGGCGACGCCCCTCGCGGCCGGCGGACGAGATCGACGCTCCCGGTCGGCCGCTGACTCTCGCCACCCTGCAGGGTGCGGCCGGGAACCGCGCGGTGGCCCAGCTCCTGGCCCGTGCGGGCCGCGGGCAGCCGACGCTCGCGCACCTGCCGGCGGTCCAGCGGAACGCGAAGTTCGACGAGGCAGCCCTCGGCAAGGCCTTCGACGTGGAGGGCGCCCCGGACTCGCTCGGGCTACCGCCGGAACTCGCCGCCGGGCTCGCGGCGGCCTGGGACGCGTCCTTCCCCGAGGGCAAGTCGATGGAGCAGGGCGGGATCCTGGTCAAGACCAAGGACGGCAAGTACGTCTGGCGCGCGGGCGTCGGCAAGGCCAGCGGCTCGTTCCAGGTCAACTACAAGGACGTCGGACCGGACGAGGTGCTGGTCGCCTCCGGCCACACCCACCCCTACGACACGTCGGAGGGCGGCTTCACCGACATCGCCTTCAGCGCCGGCGACCTGTCCAACATGGTGTGGCAGCAGGAGCGGGTCAAGGTGGTGCAGTCCGGCACGGCGCGTTTCGCCGTCGCCAAGACCAGCGAGTTCGATGCGCTCGTCGCCGCCGCGGACACCCCGGAGAAGAAGACGGCGCTGCGCCTGGAGATGAACGCGCTCTGGAACACCACGTTCGCCGCCGGCGCGGCGAAGAAGCTCGCCTTCAAGATCCGGGTCGAGCAGGCGGCGCAGGCCGTCTGCGACAAGTACCACCTGGTGTACTACGCGGGCAAGGACGACACCGTCACCGCCAAGCCACAGGCCCACGTGGAGAGCGCGGCACCGACCCTGCCGCCCGAGCCTGCGAAGCTGCCACCCGTGCCCACCACGGAGCAGGCCGCGACCGACACCGCGGCGAAGGGCACCGGCACCCCGGTGCAGCAGTCATGGCTCGGCCGGCTCTGGTCCTGGATCACGGGCGGGTGAGAGCGGTCGGCCCGCTACAGCTACACGATGATGGCAGGTGACGACGCGAGGAGGACAGGATGGCCGATCCGGACGGTTCGACCGTGATCCGTGAGGAACGCTCGGTGGGCGACGGTGCGGCGGCCGGTGTAGGCGAGGTGACTCTCGCCGCGGGCGAGCCGGAGCGGCCGGCGCACCGCCGGGTGGCCGCGGCGAAGGCCTGGTTGGCGGTGGCTACGTCGCAGCCCGAGGGGGCCGAGACGGTGGCACTCGACGCCGCGGAGCGGGGCCTGGCCGAACTCGGTGACGCCTACCTGGCCGCCGCCGACGAGACCCTCGAGGACGACACCACCCTGAAGCACCTGGCGGCCCAGGAGTTGCGGGACCAGGGCTCCGAGCACGCGGCAACGGCGATGACTCGGGTCCTCGAGTCACGGATCGAACTCTTCGACCAGGGGCGAGGACGGGCGGGATAGCCCACGGCGCCCCGCTCGCGGCGGACCGGCGCGGCGTGAACGGAGGGGACCGCGCCTTTGGCGGCCTCCGACTCGGGACCCGTGGCCCCGACCTCGTACCCGGCACTCTGACCTAGTACCCCGAGCCGTACGAGGTCAGCACGCCAGGTCCGATCTCAACGGGCCCACCCGCTTCCGCGGAAGCGGCGGTGAGATCATGCCTGGCCGCCGACGAATCGGGACCTGCTGGCCCGACCTCGCACCCGGCACTCTGACCTAGTACCCCGAGCCGTACGAGGTCAGCACGCCGGGTCCGATCTCAACGGGCCCACCCGCTTCCGCGGAAGCGCCTCGCGCGGCCGCCGTCACCGTTCGGACGCCGTGACGGCCCCGATCACCACGGTGGGCACGTCGGCGACATTCGCCCACCAGTGCGGGGTCTCGCACCCGTAGGTCGCCGAGTCCCCCGGCTCGAGTGTCTCCCGGCGCTCCCCATGGGCGAGCAGCAGTCGTCCGCTCTCGACCGTGATCGACTCGGTGGCCAGGTGCCGGAACGGCTGCTCCTCGTTGGAGAACCCGATCGGCAGCGTCGACCGGATCACCTGCAGGCGGGTGTCCCCGCGCGGGGTGAGCAGCTCGCGCACGACTCGCTGGCGCTCCGATCCCTCGCGAATCGGGAGCCGGTGCCGCTCCCCCGCCCGGACCACGCTGACATCCTCCAGGGCCGGCTCGAGCAGGTCCGCCACGCCGACGCCCAGCACCGTCGCGAGCCGGCGCAGCGTGTGCAGCGACGGGTTCCCGCGCCCCCGTTCCAGCGTGCTGACCAGGCCGAGGCTGACGTCGGCGCGGTCGGCGAACTGCTGCACCGACAGGCCCAAGCGTTTGCGCCCGGCCCGCACCGCCTGCCCGATCACGCTGACCGCTAGCTCGTCGTCGCTGAGAGTCATGGGGGCCATCCTGCCGTGCCGGGCCGCGATCGCCGAGCGTCCGCACGGGCGTCAGCACGATGTAAGCGAGATGAAACCACGCCGGCCCAGGGTGGTCACGACCGAACACCCATGATGAGGAGCATCAACCCGTGATCATCGCCCGTATCCGCCAGAGCACCCTCGCGGTGCTGGCCGCCCTGACGCTCGCGCTGACCGCCGTCGGCACGGCAACCCCCGCCGCGCAGGCGTCCTCCAACGACCCGCCCGGTGGGGCGTACACCGGCTGCCCGCGCGGAGCCGTGTGCGTTTACCCGGATGCGGACTGGAACGGCGGCAATCCGTCGTACATCTTCTTCTCCTACGGTGCCCACCGGATCTACAACCAGTACGGCGAGCACCGCATCTTCAACAACCAGACCGGTGGCGCCGGCGCCACCCTGTGCGCCACGAGCCACGGCACCTCCTGCCGGATCGGGGTGCTCGCGGGCGGCTACCGCGACCTCGACCTGACCCCGATCAACTCGATCCGTCTGTTCGAGTAGCCGCAGCCGCCGAGGTGAGCTCCGGTGTCTTTGGCGACGACCACCGACACGGGAGCCCTCACGGGCGTGGGGCCACACCCGCTGGGCCCCCACGGCCTTGCTGGGTCGGGGGACCGTCACTACCCTGGACGTGGCTCGGACACATCGACGGTCCGCCACGGGAGGATCCGATGGGCGTGCACCAGGTCCTGAGTCGGAGCAGTTCGAGAAGCACCGTCGACCGCGAGCGCGGCCGTGCGGGCGCGCCGCACCGGGACGAGCGGGTCACTCAGCGGGCCCTGGCCGATGCCGCGTCGCTGGGTCACGCGGACGTGCACACGTTGCAGCGGACCGCCGGCAACCGGGCCGTCGCCGCCCTCCTGCGCACCCCGGTGCAACGCGTCGGCGGGCCCCCGCAGGCCGTCGGCGGCCGGAACGTCATCACGTTCAACGGCACGGACTACCAGTTCGAGAAGATGAGCATCGGCCGCCTCTCGCGGCTGCTCGACGCCATCACCGGCACCCCGGACGAGCACCGCCAGATCGGGATCGTCAGCGAGGCGCGCCGGCAGTTGCGGCGCCGGATCGAGACGAAGGGCCTGCCCAAGCCGCCGCCGGTCGATCCGACCGGAACCAAGGCGCAACGCCAGGACCGCCGGCACAGCGAGTACGCGGCCATGCGGGAACTGAAATTCCAGTGGAGCACCTTCGTCGGCGTCCAGCTGGCCCGCGGGGTGGCGAGCCGGCCGAGCCTGGTCGCGGCCTACCGCAAGGCCGACCAGGCACTGCAGGACGCTGTCCGGGCGAAGCGATGCCTGGAGAAGCGCGTCGAGATCGAGACGCTGTTCGCCAACATCCGGGACACCTACCGGGCCGAGCGGATCGCCGCGTCGACGGTCAAGACGGCGCTGAACCCGCGGACCGTGACGATCGAGACCGCGCTCATCAACATCCGCGACCACCTCGGCACCTCCGGCCTGCAGAACAAGACGGCCCTGAAGAAGGAGGTCGACGCCCTGAACCAGACGTTCTCCGGCCTCAGGTTCAAGGTCGTGCGGATCCTCGACCTGCGGGACGGTTTCGACCATCTCACGGCCGACGTGATCGACCTGGCCGAGCGTGCCGCGAACCTGAAGCTCGCCGGGAAGCCGACCGGAGCCTCCGGCCTGAGCCGGTACTACGGCGCCCACGACGGTCACAATCAGGTGATCACGAACGCGAGCCCGCTGATCCTGGTCCCGCTGAGCAACTCGGCGGCCATCGCCAAGGGCACGAACGTCATCACGGCCGTCCAGCACGGTGACCAGCTGGCCGTGGCCGCGAAGACCCACGCCAACAGCGTCACCATCATCGGGACCGGGGACAAGCAGCAGTTCCACATCCGGCTGTCCCAGGGAACCACCCAGATCCGGTTGGAGACGATCGTCACCACCCAGTCGGTCCCGCACCCGGACGATGCGAGCGCACCGAAGAAGAAGCTGCACCTCATCGATTTCAAGCAGATCCAGTTCGGGCACTGACGTCGCGGTCGCCGGGGCGGGCTCAGGCCCGGGGTTGGACCGTCCCCACCACCACGGTCCGGACCGGCACGCCGTCGACCGTGTCGGGCAGGTCATGGGCGTCGTCGGCGGTGCGCAGGTTCACCCGGACCCCGTGGCCGTCCGGCACGCGCACCAGGCCGACGCCGACGATCCCGTCCCGGTCGCCGAACTCGGCGCGCACGCGTTCCTTGGCGGCCCGGGCGGCCTCGAGGTCGCTCATCGCGAGCCGCGGACCAGGCTGGCGTCGAGGGCGGTCAGCACCGCCTCGATCTGGTTCAGGTAGGTCAGGCCGGTGCCATTCGTGCCGCCGGTCTCGCTGCCGGCGAACAGCAGCCCGACTGCGGCGGCGTCGTCCGGGCGGTAGACGAGCGACCCGCTGTCGCCGCCCTGGGAGAACGGCCCGGCCGTGGTGGACTCCACCTCGATCTGGTCGTCGAAGGTGAGCTGGCCGAGGCCCTCGCCGTAGTCGATCACGATCCCGTCCAGTTCGATGGCGCTCACCCGACCGTCGGTGACGCCGGTGGTGCGGCCGATCTTCTGCACCGGCTCGTCGCCCTCGACCGTGGTCGTGCCGGTCAGCGTCCCGGCGGGGTAGGTCGGGTCGAACTCGACGTCCTCCAGCGAGGCGAGGGCGGCGTCGACCGTCGCGGCTCGGCCGGCCTCCAACGCCACCACGGCGGCCAGGGCGCCGATCCGGTCCTGCGGGTAGCGGCCTCCGTCGGCCGGGCCCGGTTGCAGCACCGGGTCGCCGAGCCGCGCCTGCGGCGACCCCGCGAGAACGTGGAAGTTCGACAGGACGTACGGATCGCCGTCGGGCCGGGTGACGAACGCGCCGAGCGTGCCCGCCGTGACGTCGCGGTGGCCGATCGAGAGGCCCGGCCGCAGCGGGCGGACCCGGCCCTGCTCCCCCACCGTTGGCGCGGTGGGTTCGGTGAGCGCCCGGACCCGTCCGACCGCCCGCACGTCCGCGTCCGGACCGAGCTCGGCGGCGAGGTCCTCCGCGACCGCCAGTACCCGGTCGTCGTGGTGGTCGTAGCGCACCGCCACCCCGTAATCGGCCCCGCCGCGCGGCGCGATGCCGACGGCGAACGGCGCCAGCCCGGGCGTCGCGAACGCGCCGGCCGCGCTCGCGAACCGGTCGCCGACGGACGCGATGACCTGTCTCTTGAGTGCACGTGCGTCATTGAGGTCCATGGCGTCCAGTCTGCGCCCCGCCTCCGACATCCGCGCCCGGGGCTACCGGCACCGGAGCGGCTTCTCGGCGCTACCGGCTCTCGAACCGGAACCGCCGATCGTCGCCCTCGCGGGCCCCCTCGAACCGAACGCTCGTGCTCCCGACGTTCGGGGCGCCGTCGGCGATCAGCGTGAGCCGGTGCAGCGACTCTCCCCAGACCGGCCCGAGCCGCACGTCGTCGATGTCGATCACCTCGTGCTCGGTGCGGCACAGCCCGGCGTCGTGGTGCAGCCGCACCCGCGCCCGCTCGCCCGCGAGTTCGAGGACGCCGGGGACGATCACCACCGGTTCGCGGCGCAGCAGCAGGTGCCACCGCAGCGGGCCCGCGGCCTCGAGGTCCCAGGTGTCCCGGACGGTGACCTGCCCGGCGGCCCGGTCGAGCATCACCTCGCGCCACCAGGACCGGATCCCGGCGCCGCGGTCGTAGGCGTCGGCCAGATCCGCCCGGAACGTCGCCGACTGCTCGTCCAGGGTCGCCGCAACGCTGCGGGCGGCGAACTCGCGCCCGTCCCGCTGCTCCCAGCGCCCCACTTGCGGCAGGTTGTGGAACGTCGAACGCATCGTCCAGATCTGGTACCGGTCGGCCGAGAACGTGCGCCGGGTGTACTCCCCGACACCGGCGTCCACGACCACCGGGTCGCCGTCCCACGCGAGCACGAACGACCCGACGTCGTTGTGGTTGTGGCTCTCCGCGTTGTGCCCGCCCTTGACCGCCACGAACGGGCCCTGCGCGCTGCCGGCCCGGGTGCGGGCGGTGAGGACCTCGGTGCGCGGCAGCCAGGTGTGCGCGAGCAGCGGCGGGTCGGCGGGTGGCGCGGCGTGCCAGTCTGCGTCGAACAGGGCAGGCAGGACCCGGCCGAGGGAGTAGGACGGTTCGACCGCGGGTCCCGCGCCCCGCATCGCCCGGGCGTGCGCCTGGACCTGGTGGTCCCCGATGCGGCGGCCGAACAGGTGCAGCAACCGGGGCGAGGCGCCGTTGCGGCTCGCGCCCCGGTCGGCGCGGGCGGCTCCGTCGGCGAAGTTGACGTACCAGGGCCCGCCCACGTGCACGCCGAGCGGGTATCGGGCCGCGGCGCGCAGGTACGGCTCGTCGTAGAGGTCGAGGGCGCCGCCGGAGGCCGAGTGCAGCCATTCCAGGCACTCGAACAGGCTCGCCGCGGCGCGCCACCAGTAGTCCACGCCCTCGTCGCAGCCACCGTCGTCCGGGACCGCGGCCAGGTGGTGGTCCAGCCCGGCCGCCACCTTGAGCATGGTGGCCACGCGGCGCTCCCGGTCGTCCTCGAGCAGCAGGGTGGCGGCCACGAGGTTGGAGTGGATCCACGGGTTCCAGTTGTTCGCGGAGCCGGAGTACCAGCGCCAGGTCGTATCGGAGAGGTAGGGGGCCAGGGCCCGACGGCGGACCTCACCCCGGATCCGGGACCGCAGCCCGGGTGCACGGTCGGCCAGGCGCGGGCCGAGCACGTGGTCGGCCCAGGCCAGCGCGGCCGCCGTCTCGGCGGCGAACAGGTCGAGGGAGGGCCGAGCCGGGTCCGGCAGCGCACCCCCGCCGTCAGGCTCGCCGAAGTCGTGCGGCGGCAGGCACCACGCGCTCTCCTCACAGACGGCCCAGAGCCCGTCGACGACGTCGTCGAGGAAGCGGTCGTCCGCGGTCAGGGCCGCGGCCACCACGCCCGCCGCGAGCCGGTCCCGGCGGGCGAAGTAGTGCCGTTCGAACGGCAGCCGCAGCCCGTCCCGGGCGTAGGCGAGCCAGGCCGTCGCGGGCAGCGTCGGCCACGGCCCGGTGCACCGCTGCTCGGCCTCGACGAGCAGGACGCTCCGCACGGCGGCGTCCACCGCATCCCAGGCGGCCCGATCATCGACCGGCGGCACCGGCCGCCACGCCCCCGGCTCCGGGAGGTGCTCCCGCAGCACCGCCTCGGCGAGTCGGTCACTGACACGCACTGTTCCTCCTGGTCACCCTCGAACACGACCACGCCATCCTTGCGCACCGGCCGGCCGTTGCCGAACGCCACCGGCCACGCGGCGGTCCGTCGCCGACCACCGCTGCCACCGCCGTCGCGCCGAAACCGGTGCCCTTGCCGCGCCCCGTCCCTGAGGCCGCGGTCCGGGTTGGCGATCCTCTTGATCAGGGCATTGACCGCCGTGGTCGCGATCTCGGCGTGATCGGCCGGCGCACCGCCGGCGACGTTCTGGAGCGAGTACCGAACGCGGCCCTGAAGACGTTCTCGCGGGAAGCCAGGCGCCGTGCACCCGGTCGGTCCTGAGCCTCGCCCGGAGCATGCTCCAGGCGGCCGTCGCAGGAACGAACTTTCCGCAGATAGTTGTTCTTCGGCTCTGCCCTCAGGCGTGCGCCGCGCCCCTCGCCTCGGCCGGCGGGGCGGTCGAGGACCGCAGGATCAGCTTGGCCGGCCGCACCACGAGCTGCGGCGGCCCGCCGTGGGCGGCCGGCCCGCCGATCCGGTGGAGCAACAGCTCCCCGGCCCGCTCCCCCACCCACGCGGCGGCGCTGTCCACGGTGGTCAGCCCGATCCCGGGCAGCGAGCCGGCGCTGATGTTGTCGTGCCCGATGATCGAGACGTCCCACGGCACGCTGAGCGCGAGTTCCGCGCAGGCCACCAGTCCGCCGAGGGCCATCACGTCGTTCGCGTAGTGCAGCGCGGTGGGCCGCGGGGTGCGGGCGAGCAGCTCGTGCGTGCCGAGCCGGCCGTCCTCCATCATCGAGCCCACGGTGACCGAGACGGCGTCCGGAAGGTCCGCCGTCGCCGCCTCGAAGCCGCGCAGTCGGTCGTGGAACGGCTTCACGCTCTGGTTGCTGGCCACGTAACCGATCCGGGTGTGGCCGAGGTCGCGCAGGTGCTTGACCGCGATCTCGGCGCCCTGGACGTTGTCGATGACCACGGTGTCCCAGAGCAGTTCCGGCAGGTCGCGGCTGGCCAGCACGGTCGGGACGCCGAGTTCCTCGATGAACTCCAGCTCGGCGGAACCGCCCTGGACCGAGGCGAGGATCAGCCCGTCCACCCGCCGCTGGATGAGCGAGCGGATGATCTCGACCTCCCGGTCGCCGTCCCGCCCGGAGCTGCCCAGGATCAGGTTGTAGCCGCGCGTCTCGACCACGCTCTGCAGGCTGGCGACCAGATCGGGGAAGAACGGGTTCATGATGTCGGCGATCACGAGGCCGATCGTCATCGAGGAGCCGCTGGTCAGGCTGCGGGCGATCGGGCTCGGGTGATAGTCGAGCTCACGGATCGCGTCCTCGATCCTGGCCCGGGTCTTCGGCGCCACGGAGTACCCGAGCGAGACGTTCAGGAACTTCGAGACCGTGGCCTTCGACACGCCCGCGCGCGCGGCCACGTCGTTGATCGTGGGCTTGGCGGGCCGGCGCGCCTCGGCGCCCTCACCGGGCGCGGCCCACGACTCGGCCGCGCCCTCGACCGCGGGCCCGTCGTTCACCCGAGCACCCCGCCGCCGTTCAGGTGCAGCGTCTGCCCGTGGAACAGGGGGGCACCGGGGCCGACCAGGAACGTGACCGCCGGCCCGATCTCCTCGGGCAGGCCGAGCCGGCCGATCACCGAGTCCCGGGTGCGGGTGTGCACCCATTCCGGGGTCGCGTGCGGGGTCACCATCGGGGTGTCGATCGGCCCGGGCGCGATCGCGTTGACCCGTACCGTCGGCCCGACCTCGCGGGCCAGCGCCCGGGTGAAGCCGAGCAGCCCGGCCTTCGCCGTGCAGTAGGCGACGAAGTCGGTGGCGCCCTTGTAGGCGAGCTGCGAGCTCAGATTCACGATGCGCCCCTCCCCTCGCTCCAGCATGCCCGGCACCACCAGGCGGGTCACGATGAACACGCCGTCCAGGTCGACGGACATGGTCCGTCGCCACTGGGCGAGGTCGGTGTCCACGAGCCGTCGCGACTCCATCCAGCCCGCGTTGTTGACCAGGATATCGATCGGACCCAACCGCTCCTGCGCGTCCTCGAGGGCGGCGGCGACGGCGTCCCAGTCCGTCACGTCGGCGGAGACCTCGACGGTGCGCACGCCGAGGTCCTCGAGCTCGCCGCACAGGGCCAGCGCCTGCTCACGCTGGTCGAGGTGGTGCACCACGATGTCCGCGCCCGCGCGGGCGAGGTCACGGCAGATCGCCGCACCGAGGGCACCGACCGCGCCGGTGACCAGGGCCACCGATCCGGTCAGCGTCCCGGGGGCCGCAGCGGCGGGAGTTCGGTCGTCGGTCATCGGAGGCCTCCAGGTCCGGTCGCGCTGAGTGCCGCGGTCCGCTCGGTATGGATGAAGGGGTCGAGCCGGCCGGTGGCCTGGGCTCGCAGTGCCCTACGCCCCAGCATCGTCTCGTGGATCTCACTGGTGCCGTCGAAGATCTGGGTCACCTTCGCGTCCCGGTGCATCCGGTTGACCGGCTCGTCGGTCACGATGCCGAGGGCACCGTGGATCTGCATCGCCTCGTCCGTGGCTCGGCGGGCGGCGTCGGAGGCGAACATCTTCGCCATCGAGATGAGGTCCTGGTCGCCGCCGTCACCGTCGGCGAAGGACCGGGCCGCGCGCAGGGTCAGGGCCGAGGCCGCGTGCAGGTCGGTGGCCATCCGGCCGATCTTGCGCTGGATGATCGCCAGCTCGGCCAGCGGTCGCCCGAACGCGGAGCGGCCGTTGGCCCGGTCCAGGCTCGCGACCAGCGCTCCCCGCAGCAGCCCGCAGCCGTAGGCGGCCGCGTCGATGCGGGCCATGTTCAGCCCGTCCATCATCCCCGCGAACCCCTCCACGTCGAGACGGTCGGCGGCGGGCACGGACACGTCGGTGAAGTGCAGCTCCCCGTTCGGCATCCCGCGGAACCCCGAGAGCTCCGGACCCGGGCGGCCGGACGCGCCGGGGCTGGACATGTCGACCACGAGCGCGACCATCGGCGCGTCCCGGTCGGCGGAGCCGACCTTGGCGAGAACGATCGCGAAGTCCGCGACCGGGGCGAACCCCACCCAACACTTGCCGCCGTTGAGGACGTACCGGTCGCCGTCGGGCATCGCGACGGTCTGCAGACCCCGCACGTCGGTGCCGGCCTCGGGCTCGGTGATCGCGAACGACCCGAACGTGCGCCCGGCGAGCGTCGGCTCCAGCCACCGTTCGACCAGGTGGGCGGGTGCGTACTTGCCGAGCAGGTAGGTGCTCAGCCGGGTCCCGGCGACCAGGAGCGCGACCGCCGGGGAGTGCGCCGCGAGTGACATCGAGACCTCGCAGGCGGTCTCGATCCGGGTCGGGTCGGGCCGGCCCCCCGGTCCGGCGAGGATCCGCTGCAGCCCGAGGGCGGCGGCCCGCTCGATCAGGTCGGGTGGGATGTTTGCGTCGCGGTCGATCGCCTGCGCTCGCGGGGCGACCTCGGCGTCGATGAAGGTTTCCAGTCCAGGGATCATGAGGCACCGCCGGTCTCCGGGTAGCAGTACAGGATGTGGGTCCCGACCAGGACGAGCTCCTCGCCCCGCCGGGTGGTCACGCGCATCTCGGCGAGGGCCTGATGCCGGCCCGGGTCCACGGACGCGACCGTGTACTCGACCCGGACCGTGTCCCCGAGGAAGACCGGGCGGATGAACCGCACCCGGTCGTAGCCGTAGGAGACCGCGGTCACGCCGTGCTCGTCGCACAGCCGCGCGGCCGCCGTGGACGTGAGCGCGAGCACGAGGCTGCCGTGGGCGATCCGGCGCCCCTGCGGGCGCTCCTGCATGTACTCCTCGTCGATGTGCTGGGGCGCGAGGTCGCCGGTGATCCCGGCGAACAGGCCCACGTCGGCCTCGGTGACGGTCTTGCGGAAGACGACCGAGGCGCCGACGGCGGGGAGCCCGTCGCGCAGTCCGGTGGCACTCATGCGCTCACTCGCTCGGGTCGTCCGGCGCCGACGGCGCCGCGGGCGAGGAGCGCGTCGTAGTCGTCGGCGAGGCCGAGTTCGGCGAGCACCTCGCCGGTGTGCTCGCCCAGCAGCGGCGCGGGACGACGGGCGGGCAGTTGGCCGCCGTCCAGGGTGATCGGGTTGCCGACCAGGTCCAGGCGGCCCGCCTCGGGGTGGTCCACCTGCAGGCGGCGGCTCGGCCAGGCGACCATCGGGTCCGCCGTCATCGCGGGGTAGTCGTTCACCGGTGCGCACCAGACCCCGGCCGCGTCGAGTGCGGCGAGGCAGTCCGCCGTGCGTAGCCGCGCCACGATCTCGCCGACCCGGGCGTTCAGCTCGTCGCGGCGCTGGGTCGCGGCGTCCTTGTCCGGGAACTCGGCGAGCAGGTCCGGCCGGCCCAGCCCCTCGGCCAGCGCCGCCATCGTGGTCAGGGAGATCGCGACGTGCCCGTCCAGGGTGGCGTGGACGCCGTACGGGGCCTCGATCGAGGCGCTGCCGGGCACGGTCGGGCGCTCCGGGACCTCACCGGAGTTGAGGGCGGTGACCACCTCCTGGGTGGTCTGGTGCAGCATGGCGCCGACCAGGTCGACCTCGATCAGCCGGCCCTGCCCGGTGGCGCCGCGCTCAACGAGGGCGGCGGCGGCGCCGAGGGCGAGCATGGTCGCGGCGTGCACATCGGCCACGAACGGCCCGGCCGGCGTCGGGTCGGAGGCCCGGGTGCCGGTCAGCCAGAGGGCCCCGGTCCGAGCCTGGGCGAGCAGGTCCTGGCCGGGCATCCGCTGGTCCGCGGCATGCGGGCCGTACCCGGACGCCGAGCAGTACACGAGCCGGGGGTTCAGCGCGTGCACCCGGTCCCAGCCGAGGCCGAGCCGGTCCATCACCCCGGGCCGGAAGTTCTGCACCAGCACGTCGGCCGTCTCGACCAGCCGCAGGGCCACCCGCAGTCCGTCGGGGTCCTTCAGGTTGACGGCGACCGACCGCTTGTTGCGGTTCATCGCGAGGAACTGCGAACTGTGCCCGTTCAGGAAGGTGGTGCCGGACTGGCGGCCGCGCTCACCGCCGTCGACCGCCTCGACCTTGATCACGTCGGCGCCGAGGTCGGCAAGCATCTCGGCAGCCCAGGGGCCCTGCATCATGTGGGCGAAGTCGAGGACCCGGATGCCCTCGAGGGGAAGCGTGTGCGTCATGGGTGGCGTCCTCAGGCGTCGATGAAGGTCGGCAGGCGCTTGGCGAGGAAGGCGCTGGTGCCCTCCTGCAGGTCGCGGGTGGGCAGGGTCTCGTCGATGAGCGCCTCGAGGGCGCGGCGCACCTTCGGCAGCCCGGCCGTGACGAGTTCCTCGTTGAGGAACCGCTTCGTCAGCCGTTGTGCGTGCGGGGAGGCGGTGCGGATCCGGGCGATGGTCTCCTCGAGCTCGAACTCGAGGTCCTGGTCGGGCACCACCCGGTTGACGAGGCCGAAGCGCGGGGCGTCGACGGCGCTCACCCAGTCCATCTCGAACGCCATCTCAGCGGCGAGCTTGCGCCCGCTCTCGTGGGCGGCGACCCCGACCTGGACGGTCGGCCAGGCGCCGATGCGGCCCTCGGGCAGGGCGAACCGGGCGGACTCGGCGGCGATGGCCAGGTCGGAGACCAGGACCAGCTCGCAGCCGCCGCCCACGGCCAGTCCGTTGACGGCGGCGATCACCGGGTACGGGTGGGTCGCGATCGCGGTCATGGTGCCGAGCAGCCCGCCGATGAAGAAGTCATGGGCGCGCTGGCGGGTGGTGTGCTCGGCGAAGGTCGCGATGTCATCGCCCGCGCAGAAGGCCCGGCCGGTGCCCGTCAGGACCACGGGCCCGGGTGCCTCCTCCGCGGCCCGCGTCAGCGCCGCGGTGATCCCGTGCCAGCCGTCCAGGTCCAGCGCGTTGAGCTTGCCGGGGCGGTCGATCGTGATCCGGGCGGTGTCGCCGCGGACCTCGTACCTGACGTACATCTGTCGTTGCTCCTCATCGTGGTCGAGCTCGGTCGTGTCGGTGGTGCTCACTTGATCGCCCCCGCGCCCCAGCCGGCGATCAGGTACTTCTGCAGATACAGGAACGCGAGCAGAACCGGCAGGCTGACCAGGGCCGCGGCGGCCATCAGCAGCGGCCAGTCCTGCAGGCTCGCGTTCTGCAGGTCGTGCAGCGCGACCGGCAGGGTCTTCATGTTCGTGTCCGTGATCAAAACCCGGGCGAACAGGTAGTCCTCCCAGGCGAGCAGGAAGGTGAACACGGAGACGGCGATGATCCCGGGGGTCGCCTGGGGCAGGATCACGTACCAGGCGCTCTTGACCCGGTTCGCGCCGTCGAGGAACGCGGCCTCCTCGAGCTCCTTGGGGATCGCGTTGAAGAACGGACGCAGCAACCACATGCTGAACGGGACCCCGAACGAGGCGTACGCCAGGATCATGCCCGCGTAGGTGTTGATCAGGCCCATGTCACGGAACAGCCCGTACAGGGGCACGACCACCACGATCGGGGCGAACGTGTACGCGTACAGGATCGCGGTGGTGAAGGCGCGGCTGCCGGGGAACCGGAACCGGGTGAGCCCGTAGGCGGCCATCGCCGAGACCGCGATCGACAGCAGTGTGGCGCCGGTGGAGATGATCAGGCTGTTCTTGGCGAAGGTCAGGAATCCGGTGCTCTCCAGGAGTCTGCCGTAGGCGCCGAAGTCCGGTGCCGTGGTGAAGAACCGCGGCGGGTTGGAGAAGAGCTCGGTGCCCGGCTTCACGGACGTGAGCACCATCCAGTAGAACGGGAACAGGTTCACGGCCAGGACGATCAGGATCCCGATGCCCAGGATCCAGCGGGGCTGCGCGAGGCGCTTGAGGGTGGTCATTCGGTCTCCTCCGAACGTCGGTGCATGGTCCGCAGGTAGACCGTGGTGAAGATGACCAGGAGCCCGAACATCACCATCGCGAGGGTCGCTCCGGCACCGAGGCGGGACTCCCCGAAGATGGTCTGGAAGGTCAGCAGGGGCAGGGTCCGGACCTCCTGCCCAGTGCCCGCGAACAGGTAGACGATGTCGAACTTGGTGAACATGAACATGAACCGCAGCAGCACCAGGGTGAGCAGCACCGGGCTGAGCTCGGGCAGGATGATCGCCCAGAACCGGCGCCAGGGCCCGGCGCCGTCGACGGTCGCCGCCTCGATGATCGACAGGTCGATCGTCTGCAGCCGCGCGAGCACGCTGATCACCACGAACGGGGTGTACATCCACACCGAGACCACCACGAGCGAGACGAAGATCCAGGTGGGACTGAGCAGGTTGACCTGGTCGGCGCCGGGGATCACGTTGCGCACGATCCAGGAGTAGGCGCCGTTGTTCGGTTCGAGCAGCCACCGCCAGACCAGCGCGACGATGATCGCCGGGATCATGTAGGGCGCGATCGCGATCAGCCGGACCAGGCCGCGGGCCCGGAACTTCTGGTGCATCAGCAGGGCCACGACCACGCCGAGGGCGAGCTGGATGGCCACGGTGAGGGTCGCGTAGACGACGGTGGTGCGCAGGCTCTGCCAGAACTGCGGTGAGGCGGCCAGGTCGGCGAAGTTGCCGAGGCCGACGTCATTGATGCGGGGCAGGTAGGCGTGCGCGTCGGTCAGGCTGAGGCGCGCCAGGTAGGCGATCGGCACGGCGATCACGCCGATCACCAGGACTGCGGAGGGCAGGACCAGGAGCACGCCCCAGAACCACTGGGGCATCCGCGGCTTGCGGGCGGGCTTCACGGGCGGTGGCGAGGTGCCGGCCTCGGCACGCACAGGGGTGTCGGTGAGCATGGGATTCCTCGGGGAGGTCGCGTCGATCCGGTGTGGTCCCGACCTGCTGGCCGGGACCACACCGGCTGGACTCAGTCCTGGTACTGCGGGGACAGCAGCTCGTCGGCCCGCTGCTGGGCGGTGGCGGCGGCCTCGGCGGGATCCCCGCCGCTCTCGACCACCTCCATGACCATGTCGACGAGGATCCCGGAGCCGTAGAGGTCGCTGAGATAGGGCAGCTGCATCTCCTCCGGGCTGGTCACCATCAGCGGGTAGGCACGGCCGGAGTCGAGGGCCTCACGCTGCACGTCGATCCAGAAGTCCCAGTTCTGCACCTCGGGCAGCGCCTGCCACTCGGGGTCCTCGAACATCGAGGGCATCACCGGCAGCAGCTGGGTGGGCACGGTGCCGATCCAGCTGAGGTAGTTGTCGTGCTCGTAGAAGAACTTCAGGAAGTCGACCGTCGCGTCGGCGTCCGGGGAGTCCTTGAACACCACGAACGGCTCCGCGTCGAGCTGGGTGATCCAGTCGTCACCCGAGGGCCCGATCGGGCGGGGTCCGTAGACCTGGATGTCCTCACCCGGCACGAGGTCGGGAGCCTGCTCCTGGAACGTGTAGACGGCCCGACCGAACGAGTAGATCGTCGCGGCGTCGCCGTTGGCCAGCCCGCTGAGGCTGTCCGCGTACGCCGCCGAGGACCACTGCGGGGAGAGCAGGCCGGAGTCCTTGAGCTCCTTCCAGTACTCGAGCACCTCGATCATCTGCGGGGTGTCGATGGTGACGTGACCGTCCTCGTCGAAGAGCGTGCCGCCGTTCGAACCGAGCCAGAGGTAGACCTCCTCGTTCACGTTGTGCGCGGCGGACCCGGCGAGCAGCAGCGGGGAGACGCCGGGGTTGGCCTCGGCCACGGCGGTCCACTGCTCGATGGATTCCTCCCACGTGGTCACGTCCGCGGGCGTGCCGGCGTCCGGCGCGTTCGCGTAGAGGTCGGCCCGGTAGGTGGTGGTGTCCGTGCCCCAGGCGTGCACGATGCCGTAGCTGTGCCCGTCCTCGAGCTCGAACATCTCCTGCAGCTGGGGCAGGTAGTCGCCGTCGAGGGACTCGACCACCTCGTCCAGCGGGAGCAGCAGGTCCTGGCCGTAGAGCGTGCGCACGAACATGGGCTCGACGTGCGTGATCTCGGGCAGGTCGCCGGCGGCCAGCGCGGCCTGGAACTTGACCTGCAGGTCACCCCAGCCGACCGTCTCCTGGATGATCTCGACGCCGGGGTTGGCGGCCTCGTACTCGTCGATGATCGCCTGCATCGCCTCCACCGTGATCGGTGTCGACTCGGTGTGCCAGAGGTTGATCGTGGCGGTGCCGTCGCCGCCGTCGTCACCGCCGGACGAGCCACCGGAGCACGCGGTCAGTGCGGCGACGCTGGCGATCGCCAGCGTCGTCACCAAGCGGGCTTTGCTTCGCATACGGCCTCCTTGCCGGGTTGGTTTCCGGGAGCGTCGCCGTGCGACTCGAGGTCGGCGGTGACATCTCCCGGGCCCTCCATCTCGGAGTTGGGAGGGCTTCGCGGCACACTCTGTAACACCGGTTTCCATCTGTCAAGTGGTCACATCAATCGAGTTTCCGGTGAGTTGGCACTGCCGCAGGCGCCGGCGCTCGCCGGAAGAGCGTCGGCTTGACAGACCCGATGGAAACCGGTGTTATATGTCGAGCCCAGATTCGGAAGGACCCCCATGCGAGCAGAGCTGCTCTCCGTCGACGCCGCCGCGGCATTGCTGGCCGACGGCGCCACGGTCGCCCTGGCGGCCAACGGTGGCGGGATGCTCGAGCCGACCGAGCTCATCGGCGCGATCGAGCGCCGCTTCCTGGACACCGCCTCCCCCCGGGACCTACACGTGGTGCACGCCCTCGGCGCCGGCGACCGCGCCACCCGCGGCCTGAACGGCTTCGCCCACGAGGGCATGGTCCGGCGGGTCACCGGCGGGCACTGGACCTGGTCCCCCGCGATGATGCGCCTGGCCGCCGAGGAGAAGATCGAGGCGTACACGATGCCCGCCGGCGTGATCACGCACCTGCTGCGCGAGTCCGGGGCGCGCCGCCCCGGACTGATCACCCGCACCGGCCTGCACACGTTCGCCGACCCACGCCTGAAGGGGTGCCGCGCCAATGCCAGCGCACGGGACGCCGTCGTCGACGTGCTCGAGCTGGACGGCGCCGAATACCTGCGCTACCGCCCGTTGCACGTCGACGTCGCCCTGATCCGCGGCACCGAGGTGGACGAGCGCGGGAACATCGGCGCCGACGCCGAGCCCGCGACCCTCGACGCCCTGGAGTGCGCGCAGGCCGCCCGGGGCTCCGGCGGCATCGTGATCGTCCAGGTCAAACGCCGCACCGCGGCGCCGCTGGACCCGCGCCGGGTGTTCATCCCGGCCGCGCTCGTCGACCACGTCGTGGTCGTGCCCGAGCAGCGCCAGACCTACCTCACCGAGGAGGACCACACCCTCTTCGACCCCGCACCGGCGCTTCCCGAGGGCGTCCCGGCCCGCTTCCTCGACCCGATCCGGGCCGTCGTGGCCCGCCGGGCCGCGCTGGAGGTGCGCGCCGGTGACGTGCTCAACCTCGGCTTCGGCATGAGCGCCGACGTCGCCGCCGCCCTGCGCGAGGAGGGTCGCCTGCACGAGGTGACCCTCGCCGTCGAGCAGGGTCTCTACGACGGCACCCCGGAACTGGGCGACCTGTTCGGGATGTCCGTGGGGCCGTCCGCCCGGGTGAGTTCCGCCGTCCAGTTCGACACGTTCGCGACCGGGATCATCGACACCACCTGCCTCGGCATGGCTCAGGCGGACGCCCACGGCAACGTCAACGTGTCCGCGTTCGGCGGCAAGGTGATGGGCCCGGGCGGCTTCGTCGACATCAGCCAGTACGCCCGCACGTCGGTCTTCTGCGGCGCCTTCAGCGCCAAGGGCCTGCAGATCGAACTGGACGACGGCGCAGTCCGCCTCGTGCGCGAGGGTGCGGTCCCCAAGTTCGTCGCCGACGTCGACGACGTCACCTTCTCCGGGCACCTCGCCGCCCGCGAGGGCCGGCGCGCCCTGTACGTCACCGAACGCTGCGTGTTCGAGCTGACCCCCGAGGGACTCGCGCTGACCGAGGTGGCGCCCGGGATCGACCTCGAGCGCGACATCCTCGCGCGCCTGCCCTGGCGGCCGATCATCCGGGACCTGCGCCCGATGCCCGCCGCCGTCTTCGCCCCCATCGACCCCGTGCTGCAGGAGCAACCGTGATCCTCACCCAGAACCCCGACCACGTCGTCCTCACCCTGGACCGCCCCGCGCTCCGCAACGCGATGGACCTGGACGCGTGGACCGCCCTGCGCGAGGCCATCGAGGCCGCACCCGCGAACCCTTCCAACCGGGCCGTGGTGATCCGCGGCGACGCGCGCTCGTTCAGCGCCGGCAACGACATCGACGCCATGCGCGAACTGGACGGCCCGGACGCCGCGGTCGCCTACTTCGTCGACGGGATGCTGCCCACGTTCGCCGCGATGGCCGCCGCTCCCCTGCCCGTGATCGCCGTGGTCGAGGGCGCCGCGCTCGGCGGCGGACTCGAGATCGTCCTGGTCAGCGACCTCGTGATCGCCGGCCCCGGCGCCACCTTCGGCCTGCCCGAGACCCGGATCGGCGCGTGGCCCACGGTCTTCCTCGGGGCCGCCCCGTCCTCGGCGACCCGCCGGTTGACCGCACGCCTGGCCCTGACCGGCGAGGTGATCGGCCCGGCAGAGGCGCTGCAGCACGGCCTGGTCAGCCACGCCGTCGACCGTGCCGACACTGTCGACGCCGCACTGGCCCGGGTGCTGGCCGGCATCGGCGCCACAGGACCGGACGCCACCGCACGCACCAAGCGCTGGCTCAACCGGGAACTGCTCGGCACCGGGATGGCCGACGCGGCCGCGGCGCTGAGCGAGCTGTCCCGCGAGACCTTGCAGGGCAGCGAGTTCGGGGAGCGGATGGCGGCGTTCCTGGCGGCGCGGGCCGAGCGGGCGGCTCGGCGGGCGGCCGTGGGGGTCGACGCGGCCGCGCGGTGAACGCGCCCGCCATCGCGATCGGTACCGGGGCGGTCCGCGCCGGCGCTACGGTGCGCACGTCGAGACACACCGATCGAGGGAGTTGAGTCGTGACGCAGGCATCGAGACCGTCCGGGGCGCCGGTGCGACCGAACATCCTTCTGATCGTCTCAGACGACCACGGCTACGGTGACCGCGGCTACCTGCAGCACGACCCAGCGGTGCGCACGCCCGGCCTGGACCGACTGGCGGCGACCGGCGTCAGTTGCACGGACGCCTATGTGACCGCGCCGATCTGCAGCCCGTCGCGGGCAGCCATCATGTCCGGGCTGTACCAGCAGCGCTGGGGGGCCACCTGGTTCGGGAACTCCGGGTTCGCACCGGACCGGGAGACGCTCGCCGAACAACTGGCCGGGCTGGGCTACCGGACGGGGTACTTCGGCAAGGTGCACTACGGCGCCGAACAACCCGGCGACCGCGCCTGCCCACCGCACCACGGGTTCGAGGCGACCTTCTACGGCCTGGCCGGGCTCCAACAGGGTCGGCTCAACTACCTGCATCACTCCGATGATGCGGTGCAGCGGTACGGTCCCGAGGCCTCGTGGCGGATGGGCGTGCAACCGATGCTGGTCGGGGACGATGAGGTGGAGGTCGAGGGCTTCCTCACCGACGAGATCGGCCGACGCGCCCGGGAGTTCGTGGCCGCGGACGACGACCGTCCGTTCTTCGCCATGGTGGCCTTCAACGCCGTCCACAACTTCTGCTGGCAACTGCCGGAGGCGGAACTGCGCCGCCGGGGACTGCCGTCACGAGCGGACTGGCACGACGCCGACGGTGAGTACGAGGACTGGTACGACGGCGTCATCTCACCGAACCTCGACCACGGACGCGAGTACTACCTGGCCCAACTCGAACTGATGGACGCGCAGATCCTGGCATTCCAGGATCAGCTCGAGGCACTCGGTGTCGCGGATGACACCTTGGTGGTCTACCTGACCGACAACGGCGGCTCGACCTGCAACTACGGCGACAACACTCCGCTGTCCGGATCGAAGTACACCCTCGGCGAGGGCGGGATCCGGGTCCCCTTCCTGGTCCGGTGGCCGGCAGCCGCCTGGGCGGACGGCGCCGTGCGGGCCGGACCGGTCAGTTCGCTGGACCTGTATCCGACCCTCCTCGCCGCTGCCGGCGGGACCGACCTGCCGGCCTGCGACGGCGTCGATCTCGCTCCACTGCTGGCTGGCGGCGAGATCGCCGGTCGGGAGTCGCTGCACTGGGACTGCGCGTTCCAGTGGGCCGTGCGCAGTGGTGACCTGAAGTTGCGCTGGGTCGACGGCGCCGGCCCGGAGGCCGAGGGGATCCGACGGATCGAGCACGCCGACCCGGGCGACGGCCTCACCTTGCACGATCTCGCTGTCGACGTCGGCGAGCAGCACGACCTGTCGGCGGAGCGGCCCGGCGACGTCGAGCGACTGACCGCGCTGCATCTGGCCTGGCGTACGCAGATCGGCTACCACGTCGGGTGAACCGTCCGAACACTAGGGTGGCCCGATGGGCCGGACGAACTATCTGATCGAGGGCCTCTCGGGCACCGGCAAGACCACCGTGTGCGACGAACTGCAGCGGCGCGGTCACCACGCCATCCACGGTGACCGGGAACTGGCCTACCGCGGGGACCCCGAGACCGGTAGGCCGACGGCGGGCTTCGGACACGAGCACCACATCTGGGACGTCGACAAGGTCCGGGCCCTGGTCGCCGACCGCGAACACGCCGCCACCTTCTTCTGCGGCGGCTCCCGGAACTTCTCGAAGTTCATCGACCTGTTCGACGGCGTCTTCGTCCTCCGTGTCGACCTCGCCACCCTGAATCGACGGCTCGACGAGCGCCCGGACCAGGAGTGGGGCGGTGGACAGCCGACGGAACGCGATCGCATCGTTCACTGGCACCGCACGAACACCGACGTCCCGGCGAACGGCATCGCCATCGACGCCACCGCACCGGTCGAGCGCGTGGTCGACGAGATCCTTCGTCGGTGCGAGACCGACAGGTAGGTGCGATGCCGCACGGTATCCGCCGCCGGCGCCCGGGACGTCGGCGCCGAGGGGACCTCGTGGCCTACGCCAGCCGGATCCGCAACGTCGCCGGGCTTCCCGACTCCCTGGCGTCGATGTTGATGTTCACGCCCGGCGCCGACTCCGCCCGGACCTGCTGCAGACCGAACGCGAGTGCCGCACCGCCTCCCGCAGCGGCCCGAACGTAGTCGGTGACGTCGACCGTGTACGTTCGCACCTCCGTGTCGAGGATGACGGACCCGAGTTGCTCGGTCATCGGGGGTCGGTTGTTCCAGGTCAGCGCGCGCTCCTCCCAGAGTGCGCTGGTCCCGAACACGCCGACCGTGGCACTGGGGGTGCCGTCGGTCACGCGGCCGCCGATCTGGAGTTCGGCGGAGACGAAGTCACCGGTCGCGAGTGCGGGGAAGCGCAGGTACGCCTCCCGGTGGTAGTTGGGGCTGCTGTCGTTCTTCAGGGCGAGCGCCGACGTGGTTCCGGTGTTCGCGTCCGCGTAGGTGCCCGAGCGCACGAACGTGTCGGCGTCGGTGACGATCAGCTGGAGGGTGGGGTCGGTCACGGTCAGTTCCGCGAGTGCCCAGCGCAGCTGACGCTCGAACTCCACCACGGTCACCACGCGGGTGGTGCCGATCCCGACGGCGTTCAGCCCGCCATCGTCGTTGACCTCGGCAACCTGCGGATCCAGGGTGAGCCACTCCCAGGTCGCCGCAGGCGGGTCGATCGTCGCGCCGGTGGACAGGTAGGCGGTGGCGCTCACCTGCGCCTCACCTCCGACGGTCAGCTGCGCCGGCGCCTCCAACTCCACCCGGTCGAACTGCACCGGTGGGTCCGGCAGGGTGACCGGATGCCCCGGCACGGAGAACTCCGCGACGCTGTTCCAGGCGTTGGTCGAGTTGCCGTAACCGGTGTACCGCACGTACCGGGCGAGCACGCCGTCGAAGGTGAAGATCTCCACTCCTCCTGAGGTACCGGAGACCTGGTCGGCCAACACGCTGACCCATGCGCCGCCGTCGGAGACCTCGATGCTGAAGTAGGACGCCCGACGATCACCCTGATACCAAGCGATCCCGACCGCATCGACAGAGACCACCGCGCCGAGGTCCAGGCGGATCCACTCGCCGCTGCCCTGCGACGACCACCGGGTGAACAGGTCGCCGTCGACCACATTGACCGGCAGGTTTCCGTCGTCACCGCTGGCCACCACGGGCTGCCCGGGCCGCAGGTCGGAGACCTCGTGCCGAACGCCGACCGTGTACGTGCGTTCCTCACGCCCCGCACCGACGCGCAGCACGGCCTTGCCCGGCACCGCGTCGAGCTGCGTCACGCGCAGCGGTCCACGGACCGAGCCGGACACGACGGGCGCCGACGCACCCTCGGGCACGACCACGGTGTAGTCGAAGACGTCCGGACGGAAGCCCGGCAGCGCGGCACCGTCCACGCTCAGGTCGCTCAGCCGCCAACCCGGTCGACCCAGCGCCCACTCCTCGAGTGGAGTCACCGGCAGAGCGGTCGGTGCACTCTCACCGTCGCGTAGCGGCGAGATCTGCACGGCGAACACCCCGCTGGTGACCCCGGCAACGCGGATCGCCAGCTTCGATGTGCCGGCGTTGAGGTTCTGGGTCGGCTGCGGCGAGGTCCACAGCGGGGAGGACGGCATCTGCACGAACGTCTCCGTCCCGGTGCCGAGCAGCCGCAGCAACAGTCGCGCGTCACCGGCGATGAGCTCCGCCGCGCGTCCATCGGTGGCGATCTGGACCACGGCCCCCGTGTGCAGGAACCACCACACGTCGGTTGCGGCGGCGCAGGTGAACTCATCCTGGACGATCACCTGACGGCGCTCGTCCAGCATCCGGATCCCGCGTTGCCACGAGGTCAGTGCGGGTGTTGCCGCCCCGAGGTCAAGCACGGTGATCGCCTCCTCGGCGATCGCCTCGTGCCGCACCACCTGGGCCCCGGCCCGCTCGGCCTGACCACCCTGCAGCGACGGTCCCGCCAGGAGAGTGTTCTGCCCATCGGTTCGCTTGCGGTAGTACTCCCAGCGCTGGCCGGCCACACCGGCGGCGAAGTATCCCGGGAGGTTGTAGTCGTCGGCGCCGAGGTCGAGAGCCCACCGGACGCCGAGCGCATCCAGCACGAACGTGCCCAGGTCGAGGTCGGAGTGGTTCGTCGCGTTCGAGCCACCCTTCACCCCCACGAACAGGGCCGCCTGATCGGACCACGAGGAGCGCGAGGTCGTCACCTGGACGCCCTCGTAGAAGTGGTCGAGTGCGCGATCCTGCCAACGCGTGGCACCCGGCTGGGAGTGCGACGGATCGAACCAGATCACATCCGTGACCTCGGCGTTGAGGTCGGCACGGAAGGCGGCCCAGTCCGTCAGGGCGGGCTGGTCGAACTGGCCGGCGAGCCAGAAGAACTCCGTGCTCCGCGGCGGCGAGCCCGCGCTGTCGTAGTAGTTGAACGCCTGGCCCGACGCACCGGTGAGATCGATCGGGAAATACCCGGTCTCGGCCAGGCCCGGCTTGTTCTCCAGATCAGCGGCGCCTCCGCTGGCGCTGATCAGGCTGGCGAGGTACTTGACCAGATAGCCGGTGCCGTAGGACCAGTACCCCGTGCCCTCCGGGTAGCCACCGTCCGGCGCGTACTCGTCGGCGGCCCTGGGCACGCTCACCAGCCCCTTGGCGATGAGGTCCCCGGCGATCTCCCGATACTCCTGCGCAACGGCGAGCGAGCCCATGGTCAACCCACCGTTGCAGACCGCGTTCCAGTTGTGTGCGGCCTTTGTCCAGAACGCACCGTCGGCGTATTCCTGCTGCCCCGGTTCCAGTCCCTTCGTCACGATGGTCGCGGCAAGGAGTTCACGGCGATCGGGCGTCCAATACTCGTGGAGCCAGTCGTAGCCGATGGCGAAGGCATGCGTCATCCCGGCCGTGTCCAGGAAGTGCGACGGGTTCCAGTCCGGCCACGCCGCGGCTCCCTCGAGTTCGTCCCAGAGCCGTTCGGCGTAGGTGTCGTCCCCGGTGAGCTGGTAGGTCAGGGCGAGCACGTACGAGCGCAGGATCACCGGGGCATGCGTCATCCGTTTGCCATCCGGGATCTCGTAGACCTGCACCGGCAGACCAAGCAGATCATCCGCCTGCGCCACGATGCTGTCTGCCCACGCGGCCACCCGGGGCACGGTGGTCACCTTCTGGGTGATGTCGGCGAAGTCGGTGAGGAGGAGCCTGGGATGGGTGGTGATGACATCGTCGATCAGTTCCGCCGGAGTGGCCGGCGCGGCGGCGCTGGGCAGCGTGCCACGCGGTGCGATCAGGCCAAGCCCGACGCCGATGCCGATGGCCGCCGACCCCAGCAGGAAGCCACGCCTGGCCACGTACGGGGCACCTGGTTCGCCGACCCCGGCACCGGTGTCGCGGGTGGGTGCAGAGCCCGGATCGTCTGGGGCCGTGCGTGAGTTCATGCCGCTGCTCCTTTGCTGACGGACGTCCTGGGGTGATCGAACCACCGCGCCGACGAGGATCCGCCCGCTCGAACATTTCCGAACTTCTCACCGGTCCGCTACCGTCGGCGGGATGACCCTGCAGGCGTGGCGACGGCGTCCCTGACGTGGTGCGGGCCGCTCGCCACGATCGACTGCTGCGACTGGTGCGCACCGAGGGTGTGATCGTCGTGAGCCGGGCGGCTGCGTCGCTCGGCGTCACGGAGGTGACCATCCGGCGCGACCTCGCCGAGCTGGCCGAGGCCGGGCTGCTGGAGCGCGTCCATGGCGGCGCGGTCCTACCCTCTCCCGCGGGTCCTGGGGCGCCGCGAGCGCGCCCGGCACTTCGGATCGGGTTCCTCACGCCGAACGTGACCTACTACTTCGGCGCGGTGATCAAGGGCGCGGAGTCCGCGGCGTCAGCGCTGGGCTACCGGCTGATCTACGGTGCACACTTCTCGCGCACCACCACGGAGTTGCGGCGCCTGGACCAGCTCGGCCAACTCGACGTGGATGGCCTGATCGTGACGCCCGGTCATGAGAGTGAGGCGAAGCTCGCCACCTACCAGCGTCTGGACGAGATCAGCACACCACTGGTGGTCTGTGAGCGTCCGCTGTCCTTCCCCGACCTGCAAGTGGAACGCGACCGGGTGTCCTCCGACCACGCCTACGGAGCGCTGCTCGGCCTGCAGCATCTGGCGAGCCTCGGACACCACCGGGTCACCTGGGTCTCGGTCCCGACCGCGACATTCGCAGCCCTGGAGCAGGGCGTCACCCGCGCGCGAGCGACCGTGGACCTGGACCTGCAGGACCTCGGCTGTGCGCTCCCCTGGGAGGCAGGGCGACCGCAGGCGAAGGCCATTGTCCGAGTCCTGGACGCGATCGAGAGGCACGACAGCACCGCCCTGTTCATCCACTCCGACATACAGGCCGTCACCGTTCTCGAGGCAGTCCTCGAGCGGGGCTGGCGTGTACCCGAGGACCTGACCCTGCTCACCTACGACGACGAGCTCGCCGCCGACGCGAGCATCCCGATCAGCGCCGTCAGCCCGGCCAAGCGCGAACTCGGCACCAGAGCAGTGGAACTCCTGCACCGCCGCATCGAGGATCGCACCCACTCCGCACCGATAGAACAGGCGATGCTGCTGCCACGGTTGCAGGTGCGCGCCTCGTCCGGCCCGCCGCGACGCCACCCACTCGAGCGGCAGGAGTAACTAGAACCCGGTGGGCAGCCATTCCGGCTTGCGCTCGTCCACGTGGAACCGGGCGTAGTAGTCGCCCACCTGCTCGAAGTGGCGCTCGTACTTGTCCATCTTCTCCGGATCCAGTTCCACGCCCAGACCCGGGCCGGTGGGCACCGCGATGGCGCCGTCCTGGTAGGTCATCTTGCCGCCGGCGATGATGTCGTCGGTGAGGTAGTGGTAGTGCGCGTCCCCCGCGGTGGTCATCTCCGGGATGGTCGCGGCGGTGTGCAACATCGCGGCCAGCTCCACGCCGAACTCGACGCCGGAATGCATCGCCACGCCCAGCCCGAACGTGCGGCACACCGCGGCGAGGTCCTTCACCCCGCGCGGGCCCTGCCAGTAGTGGAGGTCGGTGAGCACGATGTCCACGGCGTCCATCCGGATGGCCGGCCCGAGATCGTCGAACTTCGCCGGGTACATGTTCGTGGCGATCGGGATGCGCACCTGCGCTCGGACCGCGGCGTTGCCGACCAGCCCCCAGGCCGGGTCCTCGAACCACTCCGGGGCCACCGCCTCCAGGCGGCGCCCGATCCGTACCGCGGTGGGCACCGACCAGCCACCATTGGGATCGATCCGGAGCCGGTACTCGGCGCCGAACCGGTCCCGGCAGAGCTCGAGTACGCGCGCCTCCTCGGTCGGGTCCAGCACACCGGCCTTGAGCTTCATCGCGCTCACACCGAGCGTCTCGTTCAGCTCCTGGCACTGGTCCGCCATGTCCTCGGCGGTGCGGTCGTCGCCGCCGCCCGGTCGGTCGTAGCGCCAGAAGAGATAGGCGATGAACGGGACCGCCTCCCGCACGCGCCCGCCGAGCAGATCGGACATCGGCCGTCCGAGTGCCTTGCCCTGGATGTCCAGGCAGGCCATCTCGATCGCGGCGTAGAGGCGGTCGTTGGACAGGTAGTAGATGGCCCGCAGGGTCTTCAGCTTGAGCAGTTCGAGCCGGAACGGGTCCGCTCCGATGATGCGCGGACGCAGCCGTTCGAACGCACCGCGCTGGTCACCGCCGCCCACCTCCCCCAGGCCGACGATGCCCTCATCGGTGACGAGCTCCAGGATCGTACGTATGAAGTAGCCGGGATGGACGCCGGTGTTGTGCCGCAGCTTCGCGTGGGTCGGGATGGCCACGGTGCGCACCCTCATGTCCACGATCCTCATCGACCACTCCCTCTTGTTGCATCATTTCGAACGACACTTGCATTCATCTCAACCGATGCTACCTTGTGGTGCACTTGCCACAACGCCGACCGCCACTGACGACGAGGTCACGGATGAACCCCTACGAGTACGCCCTACCCGTTCCCGAACTGATCGAGCGCTACCGCAAGACCTACACCGGAGCCGTCTACGACATCCTCGACGAGATGGGGCTCCCCCACCAGGCGCTCGCCACGGCGCTGAGGCCGGTGAAGGACCACTGGGTCGTCGCCGGCCCCGCGTTCACCATCAAGGGCATCCCGGACCCGACCGGCGACCCCGGGCTGCGCGATCGCCGCATCCATCTGTTCGAGGCGATGAAGGCCACGGGCGTGCCGATCGTGGATGTGCGGGACACGAGTTTCGACGACCAGGCCGCACACTACGGCGAGATGAACGCCACCCTCGGCGCCGCCAACGGGGTGGTCGGCGCCGTGGTGGACGGCGGCTCTCGCGACACCCGGTTCCTGGTGGACCGCGACTTCCCGGTCTTCTGCCGCTACCTCACCCCGGTGGAGGCGGTGAAGCGCTGGAGCTACTACGACTGGCAGATCACCGTGGGCCTGCGCGGCGCCCTCACCTCGGTTGTGCAGGTGTCGCCGGGGGACTTCATCATCGGCGATCTCGACGGCGTCGTGGTGATTCCGAGGGACGTCACCGTCGAGGTGCTGGAACGCACCGAGGAGTTGGTGCAGCGCGAGGACGAGGTGCGAGCGGAGTTCCTGGCCAGCCCTGATCCGGTGGCGGTCTATCGCAAGCATGGTCGGCTCTGACCCATGCCGACCGCAGTCGGGGCCCGCACGGCACTGATCACCGGATCCACGAGTGGGATCGGGGCGGCGATCGCCGACGCCCTGGAAGGTGCGGGCGCCACCGTCGTTCGGCATGGACTGCCGGGCCCGACGGCGGAGGGCGGCCCGAGCGGGTCGGTCACCCAGGAGCTCGGGGTCGGCCCGACGGCGCCGTTCGAGCACGATCTTTCCGTCGAGGGCGCCGGGGCAGCCCTGGCCGCCGACACGCTGCGCCGCGGCCCCGTGGACATCCTGGTCCACGCGGCGTCGGTCCAGGTCCGCGCCGCGTGGACCGACATCAGCCCCGCCGACGCCCGGCGCCAGCTCCAGGTGAACCTGCTCTCGGCCGTCGAACTGTTGCAGGTGCTGGTGCCCCCGATGGCAGAGCGGGGATGGGGCCGGATCCTGGCGATCGGGAGCGTGCAGCAACGTACGCCGCACCCGCAGATGGCGATCTACGCGGCGACCAAAGCAGCCCAGCACAACCTGCTGCTCGGCCTCGCAAAGCAACTCGCGCCGTCGGGCATCACGGCGAACACGCTCTCACCCGGCGTGATCGAGACGCCGCGCAACGAGGCGGCCCTGTCCGAAGCGGCCTACCGTGCACGAGTCCTCGAGGCCATCCCCGTCGGCCGGATCGGCCGCGCGGAGGACCTCGTCGCCACCGCGCTGCTGCTCTGCTCGGACGCGTCCGGCTACCTCACCGGGCAGGACCTGGTGGTCGACGGCGGCATGTCACTGTGAGCCCTCAGCCGGACAGCGCTCCGGAGACCTCTCCGGCCACCCGCGCCACGGCGGCGCCGAGTTCGTCGACCCTCGGGTCCACCCGGAATGACGGGCCTGCGAGCGTGATGGCGGCGATCGGCTCGCCGCGCGGGTCGGTGATAGCGGCGGCCAGGCGGGTCACGTCGTCGTGGCGGTCCACGGCCGCCCAGCCGCGGATCCGGGCCTGGCGCACGTCGGCGCGCACCTCCTCCAGGTCGAGCGCCGCGTGGCTCACGGCGGCGTTCGCACGGATCTGATCCAGGAGCCGATCCCGGTCGGCCTCCCCCATCGTGGCCAGGATGGCACGCCCCATCGCCGTGCGCTGCAACGGTGTCCTGGTGCCGATCACGGACTGGACGGTGACCGTCTGCCCGGACTGCTCCTGTGCCACGTAGACCACGTGCACCCCCTCGCGCACGGCCAGGTACACGGTCTCCCCTGTGGCATCGCGCAGGCCCATCAGCTGCGGCCGGGCCAGACCCACCAGGTCCTCGTGATCGGCCCGATAGGCCTGCGCCAGCCACAGACACCGGGACCCGAGGACGTAACGCCGGTCGCGAGCGCGCTGCTGGACGTAGCCGAGCTCGCGCATCGTGGCCAGCAGACGGGACGCGGTGCTTTTGTCGGTGCCGACCTTCGCGGCCACGTCGGTCACGCCGATCCCGTCTCCCGCAGCTGCGACCAGTTCCAGGACGGACAGGCCGCGCACCAGGGTGCTGGCCGCCGCCGGGACCGCGGCGGTCGGACCCTGTGGCGCCTGTGCTCGTGGCATGTCTCTCCTCACTCGCACGCGACAGGTTTCCGCCAGTGCTGTCGCCCTAGTTGTGTTGCGCTTACGGTGGCAGTTGTTGCGACAACAGCAATTACCGACCTTCGGTCAGGGTACTCCCCGTCGCTGAGCACCTGCCGCGATCAACGATGCGAGTCCGCGGGTATCGAGGTCCCGCGCACGTCCCTCCGGTATTGTCCCGGCGACCTGCCGGTCACGCGCTTGAACGCCACTCCCATGTACTCGCTGTGCCGGAACCCCAGCCGCTCGGCCACCTGCGGCAGCGTCAGATCTGTCGTCGACAGCAGGTCCGCCACTCGTTCCATCCGGACCCGGGTGATCTCGGCATGGACCGTACGCCCGAGTTCCTGCACGAACCGTTGGTCGAGGGCACGCCGCGACGAGCCCACGTGCCGCAGGACGTCGCCGACGACAACCTCGTGGTGCGCACGATCGCGGACGAACCGCAGGGCGGACACCACCTGAGGGTCGTCGACCGAGAGGATGTCTGACGACTGCCGTGCCACGATCCGAATCGGTGGGATCAGCCGCAGGCCCGGCTCCAGGACCTCGCCCGCCATCATCCGGTCGAGCATCGCAGCCGCGAGATGACCGGTCCGGGTGGTGTCCGGCTGGATACTCGACAGTGATGGCGATGTCAGCGTCGCGATCAACTCGTCGTTGTCCACCCCGAGCACCGCCACCGCGTCCGGCACCGGGATGTCGGCCAGCCGGCAGGCTTCAAGGATCTCCTGCCCGGCAATGTCGTAGCAGCCCAGCACGCCCACTGGCTTCGGCAGGGCCCCGAGCCAACCTGCCAGCGCTTGCCGGTCCCGCGACCGCATCCCCGACCGCCGCATCGCGAACACCCGCGCGTTCCCACCACGCTCCGCCACGTGGTGAACGAACCGCTCCGCGCGCACCCGCGACCACCCGAACCGGTCGTCGCCGCAGAACGCGAACTCACGCACGCCTCGCTCGGCGAAGTGCTCCACCGCGATTCGCGCGATGTCGTCGTCGTCGGTCTCGGCCCCGGGGAGCTCCGGCACCAGTCTCGCGGCCGACAGATCCACCGTGGGCAACCCCAGCTCGCGCACCAGGTCTGCCGTCTCGGTGTTCTCGACTCGTGCGATCAGTCCGTCTCCCTGCCACCCCTCCAGCCACGAGAAGTCGGTCTCGCTCCGGCTGTGCTCTGCCACATACAGCGACCAACCGTGGTGCGCACGCACGTACGTCCGGATCCCGGCGAGCAGCCCTCGCGCATACGCGTTCGAGGTCTCGATGAGCAGCGCCACCTGACGGACCGGATGGGCAGCGGCCGTCATGCCAGAAATCGAAGGAAGTCGGCTATATATCGCATCGCAGCGGCGCCACCCGTCTCCCTAGCATTGAGGGCAGACGGTAACAGCCGGCCCGGTGACGAAGCCTCGGAGCCATCCCATGAACCCTGGGATACTCCGACCGTGTAATTTTTCTCATGGGAGCACATAATCCCACAGGATGCCTACCGGCACCCGCACCTGTCAGCAACGACGCGAACGGGAACCACATGACCACCACCATCTTGGAAGGCCAACGCCTCCGGGCTCCGTCGGAACCACCACGACGGCGCCCGGCCGGTCGCCGCGCGATCGCGCCCTACCTTTTCCTGACGCCATGGCTCATCGGCCTGCTCGCGTTCGTGGTCGGGCCCATGATCGTCTCGCTCTACCTGTCCATGACGGACTACAACTTCCTGCAGGACCCCACGTTCGTGGGGTTCGACAACTACGTCCGCATGTTCACCAGCGATCCTCGCTACCTCGCCTCGGTCGGCGTGACGGCGGTCTACGTGCTGGTGTCGGTGCCGCTGCAACTCGCCTTCGCGCTCGGGCTGGCACTGCTGCTCGATCGTGCGATCGCGGGCATCGCGATCTATCGCGCAGTCTTCTACCTGCCCTCGCTCATCGGATCGAGCGTGGCGGTCGCGGTGCTGTGGCGCACCGTCTTCGGCGCCGACGGCCTCGTCAACTCCGCACTGGGCCTGCTCGGGATCGAGTCCACCCGCAGCTGGGTCGGCAACCCCGACACCGCGCTCATGACGATCATCGCGCTCAACGTCTGGACCTTCGGGTCACCGATGATCATCTTCCTCGCCGGCCTGCGCCAGATCCCGCGTTCGTACTACGAGGCCGCGGAGGTCGACGGCGCCGGCCCGGTCCGGCGGTTCCTCAACATCACCGTCCCGCTGCTGACGCCGATCGTCTTCTTCAACCTCATCCTGCAGACGATCTACGCCTTCCAGGCGTTCGTGCCGGCCTACATCGTCAGCAACGGCTCGGGTGGCCCCGCCGACTCCACCCTCTTCTACACGCTCTACCTGTATCAGCAGGGCTTCACGAGCTTCCAGATGGGCTACGCCTCCGCGATGGCGTGGGTGCTGCTGGCCGTCATCGCGATCGTCACCGGCATCAACTTCCTGCTCTCGAAGTACTGGGTCTTCTACGGGGACGGTGACCGATGAGCGCCGCCGACCTCGCCGACGCCCCGCGGCGCCAGAGCTCGCTCACCCGCCGCGTCGCGATGCACGTGCTGCTCATCCTCCTCGCGCTCGGGATGCTCTACCCGCTGCTGTGGATGATCGTCAGCTCGCTGCGGGAGAACTCCGCGATCTTCAGCGACGCCTCGCTCGCGCTGCGCAACCTCAGCCTCGACAACTACAGCCGCGGCTGGGACGCCCAGCAGAACTCCTTCGCCACCTACTTCGGCAACAGCTTCCTGATCACCGGGCTCGCGATCGTCGCGAACATCGCCGCCTGCTCCCTCACCGCCTACGCCTTCGCCCGCATGACCTTCCGCCTGAAGGCGTTCTTCATGGCGATCCTGCTCGGCACGATCATGCTGCCCGAGCACGTCACGATCGTGCCCCAGTACGTGCTGTTCTCCGAGCTCGGCTGGTTGAACACCTTCCTGCCGCTCACGGTGCCGAAGTTCTTCGCCACCGAGGCCTTCTTCGTGTTCCTCATCGTGCAGTTCATGCGCGGCATCCCCCGCGACATCGACGAGGCCGCCGCACTCGACGGCTGCGGCCCGTTCCAGACCTACTCGCGCATCATGCTGCCCCTCATCACGCCGGCCCTGGCGACGACGGCGATCTTCTCCTTCATCTGGACCTGGAACGACTTCTTCCGCCCGCTCATCTTCCTCACCGACAACAGCCTCTTCACCGTCCCGCTGGCGGTGCGACTGTTCGCCGACATCGGCGGCACGGACTGGGGGGCGCTCTTCGCGATGTCGGTGCTCTCACTGCTACCGATCTTCATCTTCTTCGTCTTCGGTCAGCGCTACCTGATCCGCGGCATCGCAACCACGGGACTGAAGTGAGCACGGCGGAGAAGGTGCGGGTCGCCGTCGTCGGCGCCGGATCGTTCGGGCAGGCGCACCTGCGGGCCTACGCCCAGCTCGAGCGGGCCGACGTGGCGTGGGTCTGCGATGCAGACGTCGACGCCGCCCGGCGGACTGCCGCCGAGTTCGACGTCCCGCACGTCGCCACCGACCTGGCCGCCGTGCTGGCCGACCACGAGGTCCAGGTGGTCGATCTCGTGACCCCGGTCGCGCTGCACGCCCCGCAGGCGACGGCCGCTCTGCAGGCCGGCCGATCGGTCATCTGCGAGAAGCCGATGGCGCTGGACCTGTCGGAGGCGCTCCTACTCGCCGACGTCGCCGCGTCCTCGCCCGGAGCGCTGCTGGTCAAGTACCACCAGCGGTTCGACCCCGTGCACGAGCGGATGCGAGACCTTCTCGCCGAAGGCACCCACGGCACCGGGCTCGTCGCCCATATCGAGATCCTCGGTGACCACCTGGCTGCCCTGCGCTCACGCGAGCACTGGCGCGGTGACCCGCGCATGACCGGCGGCGGCTGCCTGTTCGAGTCGGGCTCACACCTCATCGACCTTGCTCACTTCTGGTTCGGACCCGCCGCCCGGGTCACGGCGACCACCCACCAGCTCGCGGCCGACAACCCGGACAAGGGCGAGGACACCGCCACCCTGGTGGTGCAGTTCGCGAGCGGCGCCGTCATGACGCTCGTCGGGTTCTGGGGGGCACCGGGATGGGACTGGCGCAAGGAGGTCTTCACCTCCCGCCAGGTGCGGCTGTCGGTCGAGACCGGAGACAGCAACGCCCTCCGGCTGCGCGAGCGTGACGGCACCGACCGGGTGCTCGCGGTCGAGGACGACTGGTTCGCCCGCTCCGTGCGCCGCTCGCTGGCCCACGCACTCGACTGCGCCGCCGGCGACGCCCGTCCGCAGGTGACCGTCGACGACGCGCTCGCCTCGATGCGCACCCTCGATGCGGCCTACCGCTCGGCACGAGAGGGGCGGACCGTTGAACTGGCGTGAGGCTACCGTCGCCGACCTGCTCCGGGGGCGAACCGGCGGCCGGACCGCCCGCCACGTCGGTCCGCCGGCCACCGGGACCCTGACCGGCCTCACGTCGGATGCCCGCTTGTCGCGGCGTCCGACCCGCCGTCCGACGACGCCGCGCGCGCCGTTCGGCGAACGGGTGCTCGACGGCACGCGCACCGTCGCCATGCTCGCCGCCGTCAGCGCGATCGTCCTCGTGCTCGCGGTCCCGGTCCTCACGCTGCTGCCGGGCCTCGCGGCAGGCTCCCAGGTGCTGGCCGGACACCTGGCCGGCCGCCGGGTCCGCCCGCTGCGCGACACCCTCGCGCTCGTGGTTCGGACCACCCCGGTCACCTGGCCGGTCAGCGTGGCCGTCGCCCTCGGTCTCGCCGCCGTCGGCGCCAACCTGATCTTCCTCGCCCAGCAGGCGACCGTCCTGGCGGCCTACCTGCTCGCCGTCAACCTCGCCGTCGTCGCGCTCGGTGGCTGCTGGACGGCCGCCTGCGCCCGCGAACTCGCCGATGACCCCGGCCGCACCCGCCGCGAACTCCTGCGGGCGGGCACCACCCGGGCCGTGCACGTCGGCCGCTGGCACGCGGCTCTCGCACTCGGCGCGGTGCTCGCCGTCGCTCTCGTGCTCGTCAGCCCGCTCGTCGCAGCCTTCTTCGCCCCCGGCCTCGCCCTGCTCCTGGGTCGGCTCGCCGACCCCCGTCCCATCCCCGCCCTTCGAGAGGTGACCCCGTGACCGCCCCCCTGCGCCTGGCCTTCCTCGGTGTGACGCACCCCCATGCCGCTGCCTGGGCCGACGCCGCTCACGCCGACCCGCGCACCACCATCGTCGCCGTCCACGACCCCGACACCGTCGCCGGCCGCGCATTCGCCACCCGTTACGACACATCCGCACGACCGACGAGCGGCGACGCGCTCCGAGAGGTCGACGCCGTCGTCGTCGACGGCCGCAACGACGAGGCAGTCGCCTTCGCGCTCGCCGCGATCGATGCCGGACTACCGGTCTTCGTCGAGAAGACCGGCGCGCGCACCGCGGCCGAACTGGCCGACGTCGGCGAACGCGCCCGCGCGGCCGGTGTCGTCAGCCAGATGGGCTACTTCGCCCGCTACTCCGACGCCGTCGAGCGCACCGCGCGGACGCTTGCCGACGGCACGTTGGGAGACCTCTACCTGGCCCGGTTCCACTCCGCGATCCCCCACCAGGCGTGGCGCACGATGGCGCACTGGTTCGCCGATGGCACGAACGTCGTCACCCCGTTCATGGAGGCGGGCTGTCACATGGTCGACGTCGTCCGGCACCTGCTCGGCGAGCCCGAGGAGATCCGCGCCACCCGTGTCCGCCGGCCAGGCACCCCCAGCCCGGGTGAGGACGCGCTCGCCGCGACGATGCGCATCGGCGGGACAGTGGCCACCATCGACTTCACCGCCCACGAGGCCGACCCGTGGAACACGGCTTGGGGCGGCGAACTCTTCGGCGACGCCGCCACGCTTCGTTTCCACATCACCCCCGCCCGCACGGCGCTCGGCACCGGGACGCACGTACCGGACGTGATCTCGCCGGTCGCGCACGACGACGCCGACGCGATCCGGGCCTGCATGGCTACGGAGAACGTCGAGCTGATGCGGCGCGGGATGTCCGCGTTCGTGGACGCCGTGCACGGCACCGCCCCGAGCCCCGTCGACGTCGCGGACGGCGCCCGCACGCTCGCCGTCATCGAGGCGGCCCTGGCCTCCTGCGAAGTCCCTGGGACCAACCCGGCGGTCCACCCCATATCCGCGTCAGCCGGCGCTCCATGACCGGACCCACTGCGCCACACGCCCCTGTAACACCCGACCCGGTCGCGAGGACGCGACCCCTCCGAGAGGAACGACCATGATCAGCAGAAGACTCCTGCTCCGCTCCACCGGCGTTGCGTTCGGCGCCGCCGCGATCGGCGCCACCGCCGCCTGCGGGCAGGGCGGCGGCAACGCCGCCCCGGAGGACGACGACGCACCGAAGGACATGCGCTTCGCCTGGTGGGGACACGAGGAGATGAACCGCACCACCGCCGAGGCGATCGACCTCTACAACAGCCGGTCGGAGAACGTCACCATCACCGGTGAGAACGCCTCCTGGGATGACTTCTGGGATCGGATGGCGACCCAGATCGCGGGCGACAACGGCCCGGACGCGATGCAGATGTCGAACCAGATGATCGTGGACTACGCCCAGCGCGGCGCCCTGCTCGATCTCGAGGAGTACATGGGCGACGTCATCGACACGAGCACCTGGAACGAGGACCTGCGGTCCTACGGCGTCATCGACGGCATCCGCGCCGGCGTCCCGATCAGCACCGACGGCTTCACGGTCCTCGCCGATCGTGACCGGGTCGAGGAACTCGGGCTCTCCCTGCCCGAGGAGGGATGGACCTGGGACGACCTGGCCGAGCTCGCCCTGGCGATCCGCGAAGGCGGCGGCGACGATCTGTACGGCATGTCCGACGGATCCGGCCGCTATGAGCTGCTTGAGCCCTGGGTGCGCGGCCGCGGCAAGCGGTTCTTCAACGCCGAGGACACCCCGGTCACCCTGGGCTTCGAGAAGGAGGACCTCGCCGAGTTCTGGGAGTGGTGGGCGCGCATGCGGGCCGACGGCGGCTGCGTCACCCCCGACATCGAGGCCGAGAACCTCAGTCACGAGACCAGCCCACTCGTCGGGGGCCGCGCGCCGCTGTACTTCACCACGACGAGCGAGCTCACCGGCATCCGAGCACTGATGGAGTCGTCGATCCAGGCGTTGCCGATGCCCGACACCGCCGGCGGCGACAAGCCCGCGAACTTCGTGCGGCCGAACCTCTTCATGAGCGCCTGGGCCGGCACCCCGTACCCGACGGAGTGCGCGCGGTTCCTCGACTTCTGGATCAACGACCCCGAGGCCGTGGAGGTCATCGGCAACTCCCGCGGGGTGCCGCCGAGCCCAGAGGCGGCCGTCCTCGTCGAGGACGAGCCCGACGCCTCGGGCCTGCGCACACCCTCGGAATACCTCGCGCTCATCACCGAGATCGGCTCGCCGATGGACTACCTGACGCCGCGGTCCGGCCGTGACGTCTACCAACTCCTCGGGCGTATCGCCGAGGAGGTCCGCTTCGGCCAGACGGACATCCCGACGGCGGTCGACAGCTTCTTCGACCAGGCCGCGTCGACCCTCGCCTGACCTCAGACCTGCACCACCCATCCAGAAGGAGAAGCATGCGTTTCAGCAACAAGGTCGCCGTCGTCACCGGTGGCGGAGCCGGAATCGGCCGACAGACCGTCAACATTCTGGCTGCGGAGGGCGCGACGGTCGTGGTCGCCGACTTCGACGCCGATCGGGCGGAGAAGGCCCGCGCGGCCGCTCTGGAACTCGGTGCGCCGGACGCAGCGGCCATCCAGCTCGACATCGCATCCGAGGACGACGCGATCGCGCTGGCAACGCTCTGCCGCGACCGGTTCGGCGGGGTCGACATCCTCGTCAACAACGCGGCGGCGCGGGTCTACGGTCCGGTGACCGAGGCGACCCTCGAGTCCTGGAAGTTCATCACGGACGTCAACCTCATCGGCCCCGGTCTGACCTGCAAGCACCTCATCCCGCTGATGGCGGGGCGCGGCGCGGCGATCGTGAACATCTCGTCGGCGAACGGCGTCGTCGGGCGGCCGGGAATGGCGCAGTACGACGCCACCAAGGCGGGCGTGCTCGGACTCACCCGCTCGCTGGCCTGTGACCACGCCGACCAGGGCATCCGGGTCAACGCCATCCTGCCGGGCCCGACGCTCACCGACTTCCACAAGGACCGCGCCGCCGAGGCCGGCCGCGAGATCGATCCGACCATCACCGAGCCCCACGAGGGCGGTCCGGGTGTGCTGCGCCGTCAGGGCCGGCCGGAGGAGGTTGCGCACGCGGTCGCCTTCCTCGCGAGCGACCACGCCTCCTACGTCACCGGAGCGTGCCTGTCGGTCGACGGCGGGCTGGCCGCGCTCTCCGGCAGGCTCGGATGAGCCACGGTGCCGCGTCGACGGCGGCGCTCGGGAGCATCCCGTGACGGTTCGGGTGGCCCTGGTCGGGCTCGGTTTCGGCGCCGAGTTCATCCCGATCTACCAGGCGCACCCGGACGTCGAGCTCGTCGCGATCTGTCAGCGGGACCGGGGCAAGCTCGACGCGATCGGGGATGCCTTCGGCGTCGAGCGGCGGTACACCTCCTACGAGGAGCTGCTGCGCGACGAGGAGATCGACGCCGTCCACCTCAACACGCCCATCCCCCTGCATGCCGACCAGTCGGTGGCCGCGCTGGAGGCGGGCAAGCACGTGGCCTGCACGGTGCCCATGGCGTCGTCGGTGGAGGACTGCGCTCGGGTGGTCGCCGCCGCCGACGCGAGCGGGCGCACATACATGATGATGGAGACGGTCGTCTACTCGCGTGAGTTCCTGCATGTGCAGCGGCTCTACCGAGAGGGCGAGCTCGGGCGCCTGCAGTTCCTGCGCGGGGCGCACCATCAGGACATGACCGGCTGGCCCGATTACTGGGCCGGCCTGCCGCCGATGCACTACGCCACCCACGCCGTCGGTCCGCTGCTGGCCCTGGCGAGCGCCCCCGCGGACACGGTGTCCTGCGTCGGGTCCGGGCGGATCCCGGAGGATCTCCAGGCCCGGTACGGGTCGCCGTTCGCCGTGGAAAGCGCGCACATCACCGTACGGGACAGTGACGTCACCGCCGAGGCAAGCCGGTCACTGTTCGCGACGGCACGCGAGTACGTCGAGAGCTTCGATGTCTACGGCTCGCTGGCATCGTTCGAGTGGGCACAGACCGAGGCGGGTACGCCGGTGCTCTTCCGCGGCGAGGAGGCGTCGTCGCTGACGGTGCCGGACTATGCCCACCTCCTGCCTGAGGAGATCCGGGCGTACACCACGCGCGGTGTATACGATGCCGAGAATGCGCATCTCTCATTCGCGCAAGGCAGCGGGCACGGCGGCTCGCACCCGCACCTCGCCCACGAGTTCGTGCGGAGCCTGGTCGAGGGTCGGGAACCGTCGATCGGCGCTCGCACGGCAGCGAACTGGACCTCGGTCGGGCTGCTCTCCCACGAGTCGGCGATGCAGGGCGGCGCGACCCTCGCGCTGCCTCGGTTCTAGGCGGGGAGCACGCCTGCCGTGAGCGCTCGGGGTGGGTCCGGGTCCGATAGAGCGGCCCACCCCGAGCGGCCCCGGCTCGGCGCTGCCGGTCTGCTACGGCAACCGGTGCGTCAGCAGAGCATGCGGCACTCCAACCTCGCGCTGGTCGCCGCGCACATCTTCACCGCCGACGAGCCGGTCTCACGCGCACAGATCGTCGCCGCGAGCGGGCTGACGCGGGCCACCGTGTCGCGCCTGGTCGAGACCCTGCTCGCCGCTGCCGTGGTCGAGGAGCGCGAGCCGCCACCCTCGCGGGGGGCGGGGCGCCCGGTGCGGCCACTCGCTCCGGCGGCCGGGACACACGTCGCGCTCGGGCTCGAGGTCAACACGACGAGCCTCGGCGGGTGCCTGGTCGATCTGGCCGGGAACGTGGTGGCCGAGCGTGTCGTGGACGGCGACTACTTCGCCAGCGACCCGACGGCGGTGCTCGCCGACCTCGCCGCTCTCGCCGACGCGCTTCTGGCCGGGCACTCGGCGAGCGGACGACGACACGTGGGCTCGCACGTGTCGTTGCCCGGCGCGGTCGACAACGGAACGATCGTCGTGGCACGCAACCTCGGTTGGCACGACCTCGACATCCTCGGCCGGCTCGGCACGGACCCCCGGCTGGGTGCGCGCCCGCTGCGGCTCGGCTCGGTCGGCCCGATGTCGGCGCTCGCCGAGAGCCGCTACCGGGAGACGTCTCGGGGCGGTGGCTCCTTCGCGTGGGTATCGGGCGACAACAGCATCGGGTCCTCGATCATCGTCGACGGGCAGCTCGTCACCGACATGATGGGCTGGGACGGGAACGTCGGCTCGATCCCCGTCGGGGGCACGGTCGTGGGTGGACGCCCTCTCGAGCGAGAGCCCCTCGACGAGTACGTCGGACGGCGCGCGCTGCTCCGGCGTGCCGGGCTGCCGACGACGACAAGCATCGAGGAACTCGCCGAGATCGCCCACGCCGGGTCCGCGGCCTCCCTCGAGGCGGCGCTGGCCGACGCCGGCGCGGCCCTCGGCGAGGTGGTCGCGACGATGATGACCCTGGTCAGCACCCCGGTCGTCGTCTTCGGCGACACTCTCGCCGCCATCCTGCCGTTCGTGGCCGAGCAGGTCGACGTGGCACTGCGGCAGCGCCTCCCCGCAGGCCACGTCCTGCGGCCCCGGCTCGAGGCCTCGATCACGTCCTCACACGCCGCCATGCGCGGCGGTGCGCTCAGCATCCTCGAAGAGGCGCTCGCCGATGCGGAACGATGGCTCGTGAAGCCTGCGGTCCTGGGTGGTTGATCGCATCGGCTCCCAGACGTGCACCGCCCGCCTATCCTGTTGTGCTGATCGTGACGCGCCCGAGTGAGGAGCCCTCAAACATGACCAACGACAACGTACGCGGCTTTGCGATCGCCTACCTGGAAGACGTGGAGGTCGGGCCCGAGATCCTCGAGTACATGTCGCAAGTCGAGTCGACGTTCGTGCCCTTCGGCGGCCAGTGGCTCGTCCACGGAACGCTCCCGCAGGTCCTCGAGGGCCCGCTGCCCGGCAACGTCGTGATCATCGAGTTCCCCAGCGCCGGCCACGCCCACCGCTGGTACGCCTCACCCGACTACCAGGAGATCATCGGCCTGCGTGCCGAGCACTCACGCTCGGTCCTGGCGGTGCTGACCGGGGTCGCACCGGGATACCGCGCCGAGGAGACCGTGGCCCAGCTGCGGTCGGCCGTCGAATCAGGATCCGACTGACCCGAAAGCTCCCAGCGGGACGAGCCCCGGGTCGGGGCCCCCTGGCGTTGGCGACGACCAAGGCGACTGGCTACCGTGAGTCGCATGCGCACACGAACGATCGGGAACGTAACCCTCGGCACGGACGAGGTCGGAGCGATCGGGCTCGGACTGATGACGTTCGACCAGACCGGCCCGCAACCGCGCGAACAACTCGCCGAGACCGTCAGGGCGGCCCTCGACGCCGGGGTCACCCTCTTCGACACCGCCGACGCCTACGGCCCGGGAGAACTGCTCGGCGCCGACTGCCAGGGCGAGAACGAGAAACTGATCGCCTCACTGCTCGACGAGCTCGGCGTACGTGACCAGGTCCGGCTGGCCACCAAGGGCGGGTGCGTGCGCACCGACGGCGGCGGCTGGTCACGCGACAGCTCCCCCGAGCACCTGCGCGAGGCCGTGGACGCCAGCCTGCGGCGCCTCGGCGTCGACCAGCTCTGGCTGTGGCAGCACCACCGACCGGACGAGACCCGCGACTACGACGAGACGATCGGCGTCCTTCGCGAGATCGCCGACTCGGGCAAGGTCCGCGCGGTCGGCCTGTCGAACGTCAACCCGCACCAGATCCGGGCCGCGCACGCCGTACTCGGCGACCACCTCGTCAGCGTCCAGAACCAGTTCTCCCCCGCGTTCCGCTCCAGCCACCCCGAGATCGAGGTGTGCGACGAACTCGGCCTCGCGTTCCTGCCATGGAGCCCGCTCGGCGGCCTCGGCAGCGCGAAGGACCTCGCCGACAAGCACCCGGCGTTCGCGCAGGTAGCCGCCGACCGGGGGGTGAGCCCGCAACAGGTCGCCCTCGCATGGGAACTAGCCCAGGCGCCAGGCGTCATCCCGATCCCCGGTGCCAAGCGGCCCACCTCCATCGCCGACTCGGCCGCCGCAGCCGACCTCGAACTCACACCGGAGGAACTCACACTGCTCAACCGTGAATGACCCGCATGCCAGGTCCGCGAACCTGACCGCTCGACGGCGGCCGGTCGCGCTCGTGCGCGTCACTGGTCGACGACGGCCATCGCGTCGATCTCGACCAGCATCTGCGGCCACGGCAGCCCGACGAACACCGTCGTGCGCGCCGGCAGGACGCCGGAGGGCACGTGCTCGAGCACGAACGCCTCGTAGGCGTCGTTCATCGCTGCGAAGTTGGCCTGGTCGGTCAGGAACACCCGTAACGAGACGACGTCGTCGAAGGTTCCCCCGGACGCCTCGACGACGTGACGGACGTTCTCCAGGGTCTGCGTGGTCTGCCTTCCGACGTCGCCGGCGTGGAGGTACGCACCGGTCTCGGGGTCCTGCGGGCCCTGACCGGAGACCTGGACGATCTGGCCGGCGTGCACACCCTGCGAGAACGAGTGAGCCGCCGCCGGTGCCTTCGTAGTCGACAGTGCCTTCTTCACGATGTTGACCAACCTCCAGTTGGGTCGTGCGATGGTTCGTCCCGACGGTGCCGCCGGGGCGTGGATCAAACAGAAAGTCAGAAGTAGGAGTGGACGGTGCCGACCTGGCGGTACGCGTCGTCCACGAGGACCGCGCGGGGCCACTTGTCGTGGAGCGTGCAGGGGTGCGACGTGCCCAGCACCACGAGTTCTCCGACGGCGGGTTCCGCGCCGGCGGCCGTGCGCACGAAGGCGTGCTGGTCGTTCAGCTCGAACACCTCGGCATCCTCGAGCGGGCGCAGCACGCCGTCGCGGCGGTACCCCAGCGGAACCGGCAGCCCCTGGTCGTAGGGCACGTCCCGCCGTCCGGCATTGAGGATCACCAAGCCCGGTTCGGGCACGGACAGGACCTGTGCCCACACCTCACCGGCGGCGATGAAGCCGCCGTCGGCAGCAGACCCCAGCGGCGAGAGTCGCCGATAGAGGCCGTGGTCATGGGTGAGGTACGCGCCGCTGCGCAGGACGGTGCGCACCGGGCGCCCAGCCTCACGGACGGCCCCGAACACCTCCGCGACCACGTCGAAATACAGGCTGCCGCCGGCACTCAGCAGGTACTCGGAGGCGCGGCCGTCCAGCCGGCCCGCCCCGGCGACCCGCTCGAAGTGCCCGACGACGTCCCCCAGGTAGGCGGCCACGGCACCCAGCGCCTCGGGGTCCCGCGAATGGCTGACGCTGCCCTCGTAGCCGGCCAGGCCCACGAGCGCCAACACCGCCGACGCGGCCACGGCCCGGGCCACCTCGTCCACGGCCGCGGCGGTCCGGCAGCCGGTCCGCCCACCCGGGTGCCCCACCTCGAGGAGCACCGGCAACGCCGGCCCGTTGGCCTCGAGCGCCGCCTCGAGCAGCCGCACCCCCGCCACCGAGTCCACGTAGCAGAGGAACTCGAAGCCCCGGTCGCCGGCGAGTTCCGCCTGCACCCAGGCGGCGAAGGCCGGGTCCACCAGCTGGTTGGCCATCAGGATCCGCCGGGCGCCCGCGCGCCGGAACACCCGCGCCTGGGCCGGGGTCGCCACGCTGACACCCCACGCCCCGACCCGCTCCTGGAACTCCCAGAGTTCGGGCGAGACGGCCGTCTTGCCGTGCGGGGCCAGGCTGACCCCACGCTCGGCGCAGAAGCGGGCCATCAGATCGGCGTTGTGCCGCAGCGCCGGCTCCTTCAGCAGGAGCGCCGGCCAGGCCACGCCCGAGCCGGGCTCGAAGACCGTCGGGGTGGCGCCGTCGTCGGGGTTCATGAGTTCGTTCCTCGTGGTCGGCGGAGGTCAGTGCGGGGGTGCGGGCGCCAGCATGATGGCGCGGGCGATCTCGACGGCGTCGGCCAGTTCGGCGAGGTCGATCGACTCGTCCGGGGTGTGGGCGTCGGCGATCGAGCCCGGCCCGAGCACCACGGCGGGGATGCCGGCAGCGGCGATCTTGCTGGCGTCACTGCCCCAGCCGGTGCCGATGGCGTCGGCATCGCGGCCCACCCGGGCGAGAACGTCGCGCACACCTGCGACGAACCGGTCGCCCGGGTCGTTGTCCAGGGCCAGGTCGGTGAGGAACGGTGGCTCCACGGTGACGTCCTCTCCGAACCGGTCGGTGATGCGGTCGCGAAGTTCGCGCCACACCTGCTCGGGATCCTCACCCGGCAGCGTCCGGCGGTCCAGGCTCACGGCGCACTCGTTCGGCACCGTGTTCGGGCCGGTTCCGCCGCCGATGAGGGCGGGCACGAGGGACGCCGGGCCCACCAGTGGGTGCGGGGCGTCGGCGAGCGACGGCGTGACCTCCTCGGCGAGAAAGGTCACCACCCGGGCGATGGTCTCGATCGGGTTGTCGAGTCCCCAGGGACGGGAACTGTGCCCGCCGGGGCCGGTGGCGACGATCCGGCACCGCATCACGCCCTTGTGGGCCACCACCGCCCGAAGGTCGGTCGGTTCGCCGACGACGGCGCCGCTCACCTTCGTGGTCGCGTCCCGTTCGAGGTCCTCGAGCAGGCGCAGCACACCCCGGTACTCGTGCTCCTCGTCCGCGACGCCCGCCACGATGACGGTCCGCGGGGGCGGCTGCGGCGAGCGCGCGACGTCGCGCAGCGCGATCAGGAACGCGGCCAGCGGTCCCTTCGCGTCGCACGCTCCGCGGCCGAACAGGCGCCCGTCGCGCACCGTGGGCGTGAACGGCGGGGTGGTCATGTGCTCCACCTCGACCGTGTCCAGGTGGGACTCGAAGAGCACCGCGGTACCGGGGTCGCGCCCGGGGACGGTGGCGACGACGTTGCACCGCCCGTCGACCACGGGCCGGACCTCGGCGGCGATCCCCTGCGCGGCACACCAGTCGGCGATCCGTTGGGCCACCGGCGTCTCCGCGGGCTCGGCCGCCCCCCGTGGGTTCACGCTCGGGACGGCGACCAGGTCCGAGAGCAGGGCGGTCGCGTCCGGGTTGATCGTGTCGGTCATGTCCCTCAGCCCTTCACGGCGCCGGCGGTCATGCCGGCGACCACGTACTTCTGTCCCAGCAGTGCCATCACGATCATCGGGGCCGTAATGCTGACGCATGCGGCCATCAAGGCGCCCCAGTCGATGCTGGCGTAGCCGATGAAGTTGAAGATCGCCACCGGCAGGGTCCTGGTGTTCGTGCCGGACAGGACCAGGGCGAACACGAAGTTGTTCCACGAGAAGATGAAGGACAGGATCGCCGAGGTCGCGATGCCCGGGACCACCAGAGGGATCACGATCCTTCGGAACGCCCCGATGTGGGTGAGCCCGTCCACCCGCGCGGCCTCCTCGAGCTCCACGGGCACGCCCTCGAACACCCCGATCATCACCCAGACGATCAGCGGAACCGAGATGAACATGTGCGAGATGATCAGCGAGCTGTAGCCACCGACCATCTGCAACGACGCGAAGATGAAGTACCACGGCACCAGCAGCGTCACGTGCGGGATCACCCGGGACAGCAACACCAGGCCGGACGACTTCGCCATCCCGAACCGCTGCATCGAGAACGCCGCAGGCACCCCGATCAGCAGGGAGAGCGCCGTCGAACCGACGCCGATCACGAGGCTGTTGAAGAAGAACTGCAGGAAGTCGGCCTGCGCGAAGACGGCCGAGTAGTTCTGCAGGGTCGGCGTGAAGGAGAACGTGCTGGACGGGTCGTAGATGTCGATGTTCGTCTTGAACGACGCGAGCAGCATCCACACGATCGGGGCCAGGCAGATCAGCCCGAACACGATCAGCAGAACGGCCCGGAGCCCGACGAATCCTCGGGACTCGAGGGAGGAACGCGCCTTCACCGGACCTTCTCCTTCCGCCGCATGTTGAGCACCACGAGCACACCGACGATGATCAGGAAGTAGATCAGCACCAGGGCCGCGGCCATGCCGTACTCGTTGTAGTCGAAGCTCAGGGCGTACGCGTAGATGTTCAGGGTCTCGACCTCGTGCGAGGACCCACCACCGGTGCCCTTCGTCACGTAGAGCAGGTCGAAGGTCTTCATCGCGTCGATGCTGCGCAGGAGCAGCGCGGCGATCACCGTCGTCTTCAGCATCGGCAGGGTCACGTGCCAGAACCGCTGCCAGTTCGAGGCGCCGTCGATCCGGGCCGCCTCCTGCTGTTCCTCCGGTAGGCCGACGAGCCCGGCGAGCAGGATCAGGATCACCATCGGGGTCCACTGCCACACGTCCACGAGCATCAGGGTGCCCAGCGCGGTGGACGGGTCGGAGATCCAGCCCTGGGCGGGTAGCCCGAGCCAGCCCAGGAGCTGGTTGGCGAACCCGACCGTCGGTTCGAAGATCAGCAGCCACATCATGGCCACGGCCACAGGGGTGGCCACCAGCGGCAGCAGCATGACCACCCGGATGAGGCCACGCCCCATGAACGGGCGCCGGAGCAGCAGGGCCACGGCCATGCCGATGGTCATCTCGAGGGTGACCGCGACGGCGGTGAAGATCACCGTGCGCCACACCGCGGGCCAGAACCGCGCAGTGTCGGTGAGGATGCTGACGTAGTTCTCGAACCAGACGAAGTCGAAGGCCCTCTGGATGGAGCCTTCCGCGTCGGTGAAGCTCAGCACCACGGTGTACAGCAGCGGCACCACCATCAGGGCGATCACGAAGATGATCGCCGGTGCCGCGAGCACCCACTTGCGGTGCTTGTTGGCCCAGTCGGAGAACCCGTCCCAGGGTCGCCGCGGTCGACCGGTCACCACTGTGCTCATCCGTGCCCACCTCCTTCGTCGTCGCCGCCGTGCCGCGTCAGGACCGACCCGGGCGGCCTCGTGCTCAGGGTCACTCGTTCTCTTCGGCGAGGAACTCGTTGAACGCCCCGTCGGCGGCGTCGAGTGCCGCGTCCACGTCGCCGCCCTCGATCGAGGTCACGATCGGGTCGCCGACGATGTCGCGGGCCCGGCTGACGTTCAGCACCACGGGGTGGCTGTAGCCGACACCGACCTCCGCGCTGCTGCGCTGGGCCTCGGCGAGGTCCGCCGGGATGTCCGGCATCTCGGTCTCCCATGCGGAGGCCCGCGCCCCGATGACGCCGTTCTCCTGCGCCACCAGGGTGTTCTCCTGGTTCGTCGCCCAGCGGATGAACTCCCAGGCGGAGTCCTGGTTGTTGGAACTGCCCGGGACGGCGAGCGCCCAGGACGGCACGTTGGTGGGGCGGGAGCCGGCCGGCCCCTCGGGGAACTGGGCGAAGCCCACGACGTCGCTGACGGTCGAGTTCGCCGGGTCGGTGGCGTTGGTGTAGAGGCTGTCCGCCTCGGTGTAGAACGCGGCACGGCCCTGGGTGAAGATGCCCATCGCCTCGGGCCAGCTCATGTTCGTGACTCCGGGCGGGCCGTAGTTGCGGAGCATGTCGCCGTAGAAGGTGTAGGCCTCCCGTGCCTCGGGGGTGCCGATGCCGGACGTGCCGTCCTCGGCCACCCAGTCGGCCCCGTAGCTGTAGAGGAAACTGGAGAACTGGGTCACCGCAGCCGCGCGGGCGCCGCGGGAGACGAACCCGTACACGTCGGGGTTCTGGTTCTGGATCGTCTGCGCCGCGGCCTCGAGTTCCTCGAGGGTCTGCGGGACCTCGAGCCCCGCGGCCTCGAGCAGGTCGGTGCGGTAGTACAGCACCTCACGCTCGGTCGCCAGCGGCACCCCGAGCACCCGGTCCTCCAGAGTGACGGACTCCTGTGGGCCCTCCTGGAAGTCGCTCCAGTCCCATTCCTCGTCCGTGGTCGCGTGCTCGGTGAGGTCCGCGAGCCACCCGTTCCGGTCGAAGGTGCGGATCTCCTGGAGAGGACGGACCATCATCACGTCGATGTCGTCGGCGTTGGCGTTCAGGCGAACGTTGAGCTGCTGCGAGAGCTGATCCTCGGTGTAGGAGGTCACCTCGACGTTCAGGCCGGACTCGGCCTCGAAGTCCTCGACGTTCGCCAGCACCGCGTCGGTCCACGGGTGGTTCGCGACGGCGATGTTGATCGTGTCGTCCGTGCCACCACCGCTGCACCCGGCCAGGACCATCGCCCCGGTGGCGAGGGTGGCTCCGAGCATCCACGTGCGCCGATACCGCATACTCATGTTTCCTCCATCGGTGACTCCGTCGTCGGGCCGGTGGCGGTGCCAACCGGTGCGATCTAACCGAACTTCTATCAAGTTAACGGAATTTCTACAGTACGCTGGACATGCTGTCAAAACACCCGAGGAAGGGCCGACATGACCGACGCCGACGTGGAGAGCGCCCCGGCCGGGGCGAAACCGACCTTCGAGAGCATCGACGACCTCTACGCCGTGCTGCATCCGGTCATGCGCGCGATCACGAGCGCCGTCGGCCCGCATTGCGAGGTGGTGCTCCACGACCTCACGGCGCGGTCGATGGAGAGCACCATCTACGCGATCGAGAACGGGGTGGTCACGGGCCGCTCCGTGGGTGGACCGTCGACGAACCTGGGCCTGGGCGTGCTGCAGGACGAGCAGGCCAACCACGACGCGTTCGGCTACCACGGACGTACCTCCGACGGCCGTGACCTGCACTGCTCGTCGGTCTACTACCGCAACCGGGCCGGCTCGGTGATCGCGGCTTTCTGCATCAACATCGACCTGACCGCGGTCCAGAACGCCCAGGCGATCCTGGCTGCGCTGCTGCCGGCGGACGGCGAGTCCGCACCCCAGGAGATCGTCGGGCCCGACATCCAGATGGTCCTCGAGGACATGATCGACACCGCGGTCAAGTCGATCGGCAAGCCGGTGAGCCTGATGACGAAGGCCGACCGGATCAAAGTGCTGCGGCTGCTCGAGGAACGGGGCGCGTTCCACATCAAGCGCGCCGTCGACCGGGTCGCTGCCCGCTTGGGCATCTCGAAGGTCACCGCCTACAGCGACCTGGAGTCGGTCCGCAGCGCCCGCTAGTTCGGCGTGAGCCCGCGAGCCGCGCGGTTCCTAGCGCCAGCCACCCTGGGCCACCACGGACCCGGTGACATCCCGGCGATACCGACCGGGCGAGCGCCCGGTGTGCTTCTTGAACGCGACCCCCATGTACTCCGCGTGCGGAAAACCGAGGTGCTCCGCGATCCGCGTCATGGTCCAGTCCGTGGAGCCGAGCAGCTCTGCCACCTGGTTCATCCGCACCCGCAGGATCTCGGTGTGCACGGTCCGGCCCAAGTGCTTGAGGAAGCGCAGGTCGAGGGCCCGCCGGGACAGGCCCACCTCCCGCAGCACCTCGGTCACGGTGATGTTGCGGCCCGCATGGTTCCGGATGAAGCGCAGCGCCTGCGCCACGGTCACGTCGTCGACCGAGAGGAGGTCCGATGACTGACGCACCACCACCCGGACCGGCGGGATCAGGCGCAGTCCGGGTTCGACGGTCTCCCCGGCCATCATCCGATCCAGGAGCTCGGCCGCGAGGTACCCGGTGCGTCGCGTGTTCGGCTCGATGCTGGAGAGGGCGGGCGAGGAGAGGGTACCGAGCAGTTCATCGTTGTCGACCCCGATGACGGCCACCTGGTCGGGAACCTCCAGGCCGGCGATCTTGCAGGCCTCCAGCACCTCCTGGCCGGCGATGTCGTAGGCGGCGAGCACACCCACGGGCCTGGGCAGTCCGGCCAGCCACCGGACCAGTCGGTCTCGGTCGGTGGCCTTCTTGCCGGTCGGCCGCAGTCGGAACTCCAGGGCCGGGGCTCCATACACCTCCGAGTGCTGGACGAAGCTCTCCGCTCGCTTCACCGACCAGCCATACCGAGGGTCGCCACAGAAGGCGAAGTGCCGGATCCCCCGTTCGGCGAAATGCTCGACCGCCCACCGGGCGATCTGGTCGTCGTCCGTCTCCGCGCCGGGCAGTTCCGGCACCAGCCGACCGGCGGAGAGATCCACGGCCGGCAGTCCGAGACGCCGCACGAAGGCAGCCGCCTCCGGGCTCTCGATCCTCGCCAACACCCCGTCGCCGGTCCAGCCCTCGAGCCACGAGAAGTCGGTCTCGAGCCGCGAATGCTCCACCAGATAGAGCGACCAGCCCCGGTGCACCGCGACGTACTCACGCACCCCGTGCAGGAGCCCGCGCGCGTACCCGTTGGAGGTCTCCACGAGCAGCGCCACGTGTCTCGTCGACTCCGATCCGGGCACGTAAATATTCTACAGAGTCCTGCTAAATTACGCATGGTGATCGGCTGGGCCGCTTCATACGGTGGCAACAGGAGGTCACAGATGACGACAAGCGTTCGCATTGCCATCGCAGGTCTCGGCTTCGGAGCCGAGTTCATTCCCATCTACCAGGCACACCCGGACACCGAACTGGTGGCCGTCTGTCAGCGCAGCGAGGATGCGCTGCGTCGGACCGCCGACCACTTCGGGATCGAGGGCCGCTACACGAACTTCGACGCCATGCTCGCCAACCCGGACATCGACGCGGTGCACATCAACACCCCGATCCCCGACCACGCGGCACAGTCGATCGCGGCCCTCCGGGCAGGCAAGCACGTCGCGTGTACGGTGCCGATGGCCACCACCGTCGACGAGTGCCGTGCCATCGTCCGGGCCGCTCAGGAGAGCGGCCGGAACTACATGATGATGGAGACGGTCGTCTACTCCCGTGAGTTCCTGTACGCCAAGCAGCTGCTCACCGATGGCACCCTTGGCCGGATCCAGTTCCTGCGCGGCGCGCACCACCAGGAGATGGCCGGTTGGCCCGGGTATTGGGAGGGGCTGCCGCCGATGCACTACGCGACCCACGCCGTCAGCCCGTTGCTCGCGCTGACCGGCACCCTCGCCGAGAGCGTGGTGTGCCAGGGATCCGGCCGCATCTCCGAGGAGCTGACGGCGAAGTACGGCTCTCCCTTCGCCGTCGAGTCCGCGCTGCTCACCCTGCGCGACTCCCCGGTCGCCGCCGAGGTGGCGCGGTCGCTGTTCGAGACCGCCCGCGAGTACGTGGAGAGCTTCACCGTGTTCGGCGAGCACGCCACCTTCGAGTGGGAACAGACCCAGGGAGTCGGCCACGTGCTGCACGTGGGCGAGCAACCCGAGCGGGTGGAGGTCCCCGACTTCGCCCACCTGCTGCCCGCCGAGATCGCCCCGTTCACCACCCGCGGGGTCTATGACGACGACAACCAGCACCTCTCGTTCGTCCAGGGCAGCGGCCACGGCGGCTCACACCCCCACCTCGCCCACGAGTTCGTGCGCAGCATCGTCGAGGAGCGCGCCAGCGCGATCGACGCTCCCACGGCGGCGAACTGGACGTCCGTGGGCATCTGCGCCCACGAGTCGGCGATGGCCGGCGGCGAGCGGATCCAGATCCCGGACTTCGCGGCGGTACGGCTATGAGCACCGGACCGAGGGTCAGCGTCGCCACGATCTGCTTCGACGGCTTCGGCGACGAGAACTTCGAACCCACCTTCGCCCACGCCCCGGCCCTGGGGATCCGGGAGATCGAGTTCAACACCTGGTACCCCCGCAACCTCACGCCCGCCGGGCTGGACTCGGTGCGGCAGCGCAGCGAACGGGCCGGGCTACGGCCCGCCACCCTGCAGGTGTCGCCGTTCGCGCCCGGCCCGGACAGTGCCGACCTGACCCGCGAGAGCAGCCGCTGGCTGTGGCTGCTCGAGGCCGCGGAGCGACTCGGCGTCGGCGTGATCAAGGCCACCGGCTCGGCACGCGGCACCCACGGCGGCCTGGACGCGGTGATCGACCTGCTCCGGGTGATCGCCCCGATCGCGGCCGAACGCGGGCTCACCATCGCCGTCGAGAACCACGCCAACAACGTCCTCGAGCACCCCGAGGACTACGACGAGTTGTTCGCCGCGATCGGTACCCCCGCCGTCGGCATGTGTCTGGACACCGGGCACTTCGCTGCCTCCGGGCACGATCCGGTCGCGGTGGCCGGCCGGTTCGCCGACCGCCTGGTCCACCTCGACCTCAAGGACTGCGCCGGCATGGTCGACGGCGCTCCACAGTTTGTCCGCTTCGGTCACGGCACCGTCGACTTCGACGCCACCCTCGCCACGGCCGTGTCGAACGGATACACCGGGTACCTCGTCATCGAGCTGCCTCTCATCGACCGCGCAACGATGGCGGCCGACCTCCGTGCGGGAGCCGAGTTGGCCCTCCGCCACACCCCCGATTTCACCTCCCCCCTCTCGACATAAGGAGTTCCCCCATGTCGCAAGTTGGCAAGGACGCCACCGGCCGTTTCCACCGACTCCCCCGAACCGCCCGCCTGTCCGTCGCGCTCGTCGGTACTGCCGCCCTGGCTCTACTGACCGCCTGCGGCGGCGACGACGGCGATCCGCCCTCAGCCGAGGACGTACCGTCCGAGGGCCCCATCGCGATCACCTGGTACGGCTCGGACGCGCGCAACGCGGCGGTCCAGCAGGTGGTGGACAACTGGTCCGCGGAGAACCCGGACGTCCAGATCGAGACCCAACCCACCACCTTCGATTCCTACTGGGACCGGGTCTCGGTGCAGGCCGCCGCGGACAACATCGCGTGCGTCGCGGCCATGCAGTCGCGCTACCAGGCCCGCTACGAGGACCGTGGCAACCTGCTGGCGCTCGACGGGCTCATCGAGGACGGCACGATCGACGTCTCCGGCATCCCCGAGGTGGTGCTGGAGAGCCAGCGTGCCGCCGACGGCCACATCTACGTGATCCCCTACGGCATCTGGTTCGAGGGTGCCACCTTGAACGTGCCGCGACTGGCCGAGTTCGGCCAGACCCCTCCGGACGCGTCCGGGTCCTGGGTCGACTACGTGGACTGGGCCCTCGGAGCCCAGCCCAGCATGCCCGAGGGCACCTGGGCGATCGCTGACCGCGGCGACCAGATCACGCAGTTCCAGGCCTACGCCCTCGGCCAGGGCGAGACCCTCTTCGGCGACGGCGAGGTCGGCTTCTCCGAGGAGACCCTCACCTCGTGGTTCGACCTGTGGACGCGCGCCGTCGACGGCGGTGCCGCGCCCCCGCCGGACGTGAACGCCGAGTACGCCGGCGTCCCGACCACGCAGTCCCTGATGGCCGTGGGCGGCGTGCTGGTGAGCAGCACCGGTGACAACAACATCTCCGACGTCCAGATCGCGCTGGACCAGAACGGCCTGGGCACGGTCAGCATCGTCGCCTCCCCCACCGATGGCGTGCCGCAGGTGGTCGGCGCGAACGGCTGGTCGATCTCGGCCAACTGCACGAACGTGGCCGCCTCGGCGGACTTCATCTCCTCGTTCGTCAACACCCCGGAGAACGCGACGATCCTGGAGACCCAGACCGGACTGCCGCCGGTCACCTCGGTGCTGGAGGGCCTGCAGGAGGACCCGGAGGTGTCGCAGGCGATCAAGGACCGGATCGCGCTCTACTTCGATCTGCTCGACCAGGGCGCCACGGTCGACGTCTGGCCGGACGGCGCTCAGGCGCTCGTCTCGCAGATCGCCACCAGCTACCAGGAGGTCGCCTTCGGCCAGACCAGTTCGCAATCGGCCGCGGCTGACTTCATCGCCCAGGCGAACGCCGCACTCTCCGGGTTCTGACCCCGACGCAGCAGCACTCGGGTGGGGCCTCGGGGTCGAGGCCCCACCCGGATCAGGAAGGATCGACGATGATCGACACCCATGGGCAAACCGCGGCAGCGTCCGCGAGGCCCACGACCTCTGACGCGTCCGCTGACCCGGCACGCCGGGGCCGACCTCCCCGCACGGCGTGGACCGAGGCGCAACGCACCACGGCCGCCGGCTACGCGTTCCTCACCCCGTGGCTGCTCGGCTTCTTCGGCATCACCCTGCTGCCGATGCTCGCCTCGCTCGTGCTGTCCTTCACGAACTTCTCCGGCTCGTTCCGGACCGTGGAGTGGATCGGCTTCGAGAACTACCGGCTGATGTTCACGGTGGACCCCGCGTACTGGCAGTCGGTGCGGGTGACGTTCACCTACGTGCTCGTCTCGGTGCCGATCATGCTGGTCTTCGCCCTGACCGTGGCGACCCTGCTGAACAAGGGCATCGCCATGCTCGGCCTGTACCGGACCATCTTCTACGTGCCCTCGCTGCTCGGTAGCAGCGTGGCGATCGCGGTGCTGTGGCGGTTCATCTGGGGCGAGACCGGGCTGTTGAACAACGTCCTGGACCTGTTCGGGATCGTCGGGCGCAGCTGGATCGGCCACCCGGACACGGCGCTGCTGACGATCATGGTCTTGAACGTGTGGACGTTCGGCTCCCCGATGATCATCTTCCTCGCCGGGTTGCGTCAGGTGCCGGCCGAGCTCTACGAGGCGGCCGGGCTCGACGGCGCCGGCCGTCGCCAGCGGTTCTGGCACATCACGCTGCCGTCGATCTCACCGGTGGTGCTCTTCAACGGGATCCTCGCCGTGATCGGCGGCTTCCAGGCCTTCACCCAGGTCTACGTGGTCAGCGGCGGCACCGGTGGGCCGGCCGGATCCACGCTCTTCTACACCCTGCTGCTCTACCAGCGAGCGTTCGGCGAACTGCGGTTCGGCTACGCCTCGGCGATGGCCTGGGTGCTGCTCCTGATCATCGGTGCGGCCACCGCCGCGGTGTTCGCCAGCGGACGCTACTGGGTCTATTACGGAGACGAACGATGACCACCTTGGCAGTCGCGCGTCGGCGGCACCGGATCGTGCCCTACGTCGCCCAGCGCACGTTCATCCACGTCGGCCTGGTCTCGGCCGCGTTCGTGATGGTCTACCCGTTGCTGTGGATGACGGCGACGGCGTTCCGTCCGTCCGAGCAGGCCCTGATCGAGGATTCCCTGTGGGTCCCGGAGCCCACCCTGGAAAACTTCGTCCAGGGCTGGAGCGCGGTCGGTCAGAGCGGGTTCGGGGTGTTCTTCCTGAACTCCTTCATCGTGGCGGGCCTGGCGGTGATCGGGAACGTACTCTCCTGCGCCCTGGCCGCGTATGCGTTCGCCCGGCTCCCGTTCCGGGGGCGCAAGTTCTGGTTCGGCCTGATGATCGGCACCATCATGCTGCCGATCCACGTGCTGCTGATCCCGCAGTACCTGCTCTTCAACGCGCTCGGCTGGGTGGACACGTTCCTGCCGCTGATCGTGCCGAAGTTCCTGGCGACCGAGGCGTTCTTCGTGTTCCTGCTGGTGCAGTTCTTCCGGCTGATCCCGCGGGAGATCACCGAAGCCGGCCGGATCGACGGCTGCGGACACCCGCGGATCTTCCTTCGGCTGATCCTGCCGCTGTCGGTGCCCGCGCTGACCACCGCGGCGGCGTTCTCGTTCATCTGGTCCTGGAACGACTTCCTCCAGCCACTGATCTACCTGACCAGCCAGTCGAACTACACCGTGCCGATCGCCCTGTCCCTGTTCGTGGACTCCTCGGGCACCTCCAACTACGGCGCCCTGTTCGCGATGTCCCTGCTCTCGCTGATCCCGGTGATCGGCTTCTTCCTGGCCTTCCAGAAACTCCTCCTCGACGGCATCTCAACGACGGGACTCAAATGACCAGCCCCACCCCTCGACGATTCGACAACCGCACCATGGCCGTGACCGGCGCCGCCTCCGGCATCGGCCGCGCCACCGCCACCCGTCTCGCTGCCGAGGGCGCCCAGGTGGTGCTCCTGGACCGCAATCTCGACGGCCTGGCGGCCACCGAGCAGGCCGTCCGGGAGGCCGGCGGGCAGGTCCTGGCGCATCAGCTGGACCTCTCCTCCGAGGCCTCGGTGACCGAGACCGCGCACACCCTGGCCGCCGAACACCCCCGGCTGCACGGCCTGATCGGGTGCGCCGGCGTGGTCCACATCGACGGCGTGCAGGAGAACCCGTTCCTCGACCGCGGCCTGGCCGGCTGGGACCTGCTGTTCGGCGTGAACGTGCGCGGCATGGCCCAGCTGGTGCACGAGCTGGTCGCACCCCTGGTGGCCGCCCGCGGCGTGGTCGTCACGGTGTCCTCCGAGGCCGCCTACCGCTCCCGGGCCGGCCGCTGGATCTACGACGCGTCCAAGGCGGCGCTGGTCTCGGTGACCCGCTCGATGGCCGCGGCACTGGCCCCCGACGGGGTGCGGGTGGTGGGCGTGGCCCCCGGCGGCACGATCACCGAGATGCACCTGCTCGACCATGACGACCCGGAGGCGACGCGCAGCCGGATGCGGGCGGCCGGCGGGTCCAACCTGCTCGGCCGGCTCGCCGAACCGGAGGAGATCGCGGCCGCGATCGCGTTCCTGGCCAGCGCGGACGCGAGCTTCATCACCGGCACCACGATCGCCGTCGACGGCGGCGGGGCGGGTAGCCGATGAGCGCCCGGTACGCCCTCGTCGGCCTGGGCAACGTCGGCTCGGACCTGACCAGCGCCGCCGTCGCCGCCGGGCTCGACCTGCACGTCTACGACCTCGACGCCGCGGCCCGGGAGCGGGCCGGCAACGCCGGCGCCGTCGTCCACGAGTCCGCGGCCGAGGCCGTCGACGGCGCAGCCACCTTGGTCCTGTCGCTGCCCAATGCCGAGGTGGTCGACGCGGTCCTCGCCGGCGGCGCCCTGGACGCGCTGCGCCCGGGCGGGGCGCTCATCGACATGTCCACGAACCTGCCGCAGAACGCGGTGACGCTCGCGGCCACCGGCCGCGAGCGCGGCCTCACGGTGCTCGATGCCCCGGTCAGTTACGGACCGGACGGGCTGGTCGCCTTCGTCGGCGGCCCACCTGAGGACGTGACGGCACAGCGGGAGTGGCTGGACGCCGTCGTGACCCAATGGACCCATGTTGGTGCGCACGGCCAGGGCCAGTACGCGAAGCTCGTCCAGAACATCCTCAGCGGTGTGCAGATGGGCGTGATCGCCGAGGTGCTCGGCTTCGCCAGCCGGGCCGGTACCGACCTGGACGCGTTGGCCGCGGCGCTGCGCCCGACCGGCGCGCACTCGCGGATGCTGGAGCGCACCATGCCCGCGATGCGAGAACGGCGGTACGGGTCGGCCGGGACGATGGCGCTGCACGCCAAGGACATGGGCTACGCCCTGCGCGCCGCCGAGCAGATCGACGCCCGGATGCCGTTCACGCAGGCCCTCCTGACCGTGTTCCAGGAGACCCTCGCCGCCGGCGACCCGCGCTGGGGTCAGACCGCCCTGATCGAGTGGTTCCTCGCACAGGACCGGGACGCCACGGACGGAGACGACGAGTGAGCACGACGAGCCCGGACCCGATCGGCGTCGGCATCGTCGGCATGGGCAACAGCGGCTGGTTCTACCACGCCGAGGGCACCCTCGAGCACAGCCCGGACTACACCATCGCGGCCGTGAACGCCCGGACCACCGAGCGCACCGAGGCGGCCGCGGCACGGTTCGGCGCGCGTGGCCACGCCACCTGGCAGGTCCTGATCGAGGACCCGGCCGTGCGGCTCGTGGTGATCGCGACCCCGCACCACCTGCACGAGCCGGTCGCGGTCGCCGCCCTGGAGGCCGGCAAGGACGTCGTCGTCGAGAAGCCGATGGCGGTCACCGCCGCCGAGACCGACCGGATGATCGCCACCGCCGAGCGCACTGGAAGGCTCCTGACGGTCTTCCAGAACCGCCGCTGGGAGCCGACCTTCCGGCTGATCCGGGAGCTCGTGGCGGCCGGGGAGATCGGAGACGTCTGGCGGGTCGAGGAACGCCGCATGCACGCCGGCAAGTACACCGTCTCCGCCGAACGGGCCCACGCCGGGACCGCGCTGGCCCAGTGGGCGCACACTACCGCCGGCGGTGGCGGCGTCGGCTACCTGATCGCGCCGCACCTGATCGACCACCAGGTGGTGCTGCACGGCGCCCGCCCGGAGTCCGTCGCGGCCCTCACCCACACCTACCCCGGCGACGAGGTGGAGCACTACCTCGACCTGCGCCTGCGGTTCCCCGGGGCGCGGGATGCGCGGATCGAGATCTTCCGGGAGAACGCGGTGGATCTGCCGAAGTGGTCGGTGTTCGGGTCCGAGGGCACGATCGTGTGCCCGGACTTCCAGACCCTGCGCCTGGACCGCTCCGACGGGACCAGCCGGCTGGAGACCGGGTTGCGCCCCCTGCAGGCGTGCGACGAGTTCTACGAGGCGCTGGCCGTCGCGCTGCGGGACGGCGGTCCGCCGCCGGTGGACCCGAACGAGGCGGCGGTGGTGGTCGAGGTGCTCGAGGCAGCACACCGGTCAGCGGCAGCGGGTGGGGTCGTGGTCGATCTGCCGTAGTGGCTTCACCAATGGTTGGTGCTGCCCCATGAGCCCGGGTCAGCCAGCGTCCAGCCGAAGCAGGGCACGGCGGTAGCTCTCATCCTCCCGGGTCGCGATCCGCCGGACCTCGGACGACGGGAGAGCCACCGCATCGCGCCCGGCCGCGAGCAGCAGCCGTGCCATCTTCACCACCATGAGCGTGACGTCCAGCGCAGCGTGCGCCGTCAAGGCATGTGCGACCATCCCGTGACCCTCCAACAGCCAGACGTTCGAACAGCCGGTCCCCGCCCGAACCAGGTTCAGCGCCTGCTTCGCGAGTTCCAGGCCCGGATCGTGGTAGTCGAGAAGAACGGATCGTGTCCCGCACATCACCACGTGATCGGGGATCATGCGCTGCCGGGCCAGCTCCTCCCCGCGTCCGGCGGCCATCAGGGCAAGCACGGGTGTCGGATGGGTATGCAGGATGACCCCGGCACCGAGCTCCGCGCCGAGTACCGCATGCAGGCCGGCCTCAACGGACGGACGTGCGGCGGCCGGGTTCGCTCGGTCGACCAAGACCTCCTTCCAGTCGGCGTCGGTCGAACACTGCTCGATCCCGGCGACCAGGCGGTTGCGGCTCACCTCGACGAAGTCGGATGGCCGGAGATGGCTCAGGCGTGTGCCACTCGCCGTGACGTGGAAACGATCGTCCGGCGTCTGGACCGAGATGTTGCCTTCGGCCGCGACGACGAGGTCGCCGCCCGGGGCGCCGGCGGCTCTGGCCGTCTCCGCGGCCAACGCCAGCTCCTGGTCATCGGCGGCCGTCGTGTGGCTCACCATCCCGCCGGACTGCCGACACGGGTGCGTTCGCGGGCGAGTGCTGCGCCGGATCGCCGGTAGGCATCCAGTGGCTTGTCAGGCACGCCGAGCTGTTGCCGTGCCTGGAGAACGAGCGGCCGGCCGTCGGTCTGGTAGGCGTCGTCGATGATCTGGTTGCACCCGACCACGTCGCCGTCGGCCTGGGCACGTTCCAATTCGTCGAGATCGACCAGGAGTGCCTTGGCGAAGGCCAGTTGGACCGCATCGATGCTGCGCAGCATGGCCGACATCTTGTCCTCGACCATCGCGCACTGGTCGATCTTGTAGAGGATCTCGCGAGCGGGACCCGCCACAACGGGGTCCGGGTCCTCCTCGGCCTTGATCAGCTCCAGACAGATCAGGAAGAGTTCGTGCGGGTTGACCGCGCCGACGAACAGGTCGTCGTCACCGTACTTCTTGCTGTTCAGGTCGAACCCGCCGAGCCGCCCGCGGCTGAGCAGGGTCGCGACGATGTGTTCGATGTTGGTCCCCAGCGGGTGATGCCCGATGTCCACCAGCACGCGCGCCCGAGGTCCGAGCGATTCGCACAGCAGGAGCGACTGTCCCCAGTCGGCGATGTCGGTGTGGTAGAAGGCAGGTTCGAAGAACTTGTACTCGAGCAGCAGGGACATGTCGTTCGGCAGGTGGCCGTAGATCTCGGCCAGTCCTTCCTCGAGCCATCGGCGCCGGCGCCGGAAGTCCCCTTGCCCCGGGTAGTTGGTGCCGTCGGCCAACCAGAGTGAGATCTGGTGCGATCCCGTGGATTGAGCGATGGCGATGCAGTCGACTACGTGGCCGATCGCCTGGGCGCGGATGGACGCGTCGACGTTGGTGAGGGAGCCGAGCCTGTAGTTGTCCTCCTGGAACAGGTTCGGACTGATCGAGCCGATTCGCACACCTCGCTGTTGTGCGTACGTGGCGAGCGCGGCGTAGTCGTCAACGGCATCCCATGGGATGTGCAGGGCCACGGTCGGTGTGACACCGGTCAGTTGGTGAACCTCGGCGGCGTCCTCGATCTTCTCCCAGACGTCTCTGGCTGTTCCAGGCGTGTCGAAGACCTTGAAGCGGGTGCCGGTGCTGACGTATCCCCACGACTGCGTCTCGATGGCCAGCCTGACGACTCTGTCGACGACTTCCTGCGGGTCCCGGGTCATGCGGTGTCCTCTCGTGGGTTCGGCTGCTGGTCGGGTTCGTATCTGTGAACGGTCTGGGTATGGCTGACGAGTGCCCGGCAGGCTGGGGTGTCCTGGACGCTGCCCAGGGCACGCGCCTGGAGCAGGGCGTTTCCGAGCAGGGATGCCTCCACCGGTCCGGCGAGAACGGTCCGGCCGGCGGCGGTGGCCAGGGCTCGTCCGAGGATCGGCAGGGCAGCACCACCGCCCACGAGATGGATGGCCTGGCCCCGGGTTCCGAGCATGGCCTCGAGGTCCTCGATCGCTCGCACGAATGTCAGGACCAGGCTGTCGATGATGGCTCGCACCATCTCGGCACGATTCGCCGGACCCCGGCCGGACCTCTCCCGGGTCAGCTCGGCGATGAGGGTCGGCATGTCCTCGGGTGCGAACAGGCGGGGATCCTCGCTGTCGAAGACCAACTGGCCCGCCGGAAGCACAGCGGCGGCCGCGAGCAACGGGTCCGCGGGCGTGTCGGTCCAACGGCCCAGGCACTGGTTCAACAGCCACAGCCCGGCCGCATTGCGGTGGATCGTGCTGACTCCGTCGACACCGAGTTCGTTGACGAATCCGGTACCGAGCGCGCTCTCGGCGGGGAGGCGCTCGGCCGACTCGACTCCGACGAGGGCCCACGTTCCGCACGAGATATAGATGAAGTCGTCGCTTCCGGCAGGAGTGGCCACGATGGCTGATGCGGTGTCATGCCCGGCGACCGTCACGAGCGGCGTCCGGCCCGCCACGCCTAATTGGTCACACAGGTGCGGCAGGAGCTCGCCCCGGACGGTGCCGCACGGCTGTACCTGTGGCATCGCGTTCCGGTGGATGCCCACGTTGGCCAACAGCTCCGCTGACCAGCCCAGCGTCCGGAGATCGAACAACTGGGTGGTGCTCGCCCACGAGCAGTCGGTCGCTGCGTGGCCAGTCAGGCGATATGCGACAAGATCACCGATCGACAGCAACTTGGCGGTCCTGCCGAGTGTCGGCTTGGGCTCAGTGAGCAGTTGGGCAGCGGTGCTGAAGTCATGGGGCATCAGGCCCGTGATCGCCCTCGTCCTGCGCTCGTCGAAGCGACGGCTCACTCCCCGCGTCCGCGTGTCCCGGTATCGGAAGGGCGCGCCGATGAGGGAGCCACCTCGCTCGAGCAAGCCATAGTCGGCCCCCCACGCGTCGATGCCGACGCTGTCGATCGGCCCGTGGTCAGCAACCTGCCGAGCGGCGTCGAGCGTGAGCGTCATGAGTTCCTCGAAGTCCCACCGCGCACCGCGGCTGTCCGAGGTCGGCGTGGCGAACCTGATCAGGTCGAGCACCCTCAACTCGGACTCATCGACGTGGACACGAGCGACGCGACCGCTCGTTGCGCCCAGGTCGATCGCCATTGCGTGCATCGTCGCTCCTTGGACCGCTCCAATACCCCTGGCCAGCGAACCTAGGCGCGGGCAGAGGTCGCCGTCAAGAGCCCGTTCGATCGCGAGCTAATCTTCGCCGTGATGCTTCAGTTCAGGCTGCGAAGTGCCTTGACAGCACCTGCAGAACCTGCCACCGTTCAAAGGTTGAATCGCTCCAATGCTTGGATTCGAACGTCCCCACAACGGAGAGTGGACAATGCGACACACCAGCACACCGGAGACCCTCGTCCCGCCGACACCTGACAGTCCACGTGGCATCGTGACCCGACGCACTGCCCTACGCGCGGGCGCCGCGCTCGGTGCGACGGTAGGGGTCCTTGGTACGGCCCAGGCGGCACATGCCAACGGTCAGGCGAGCGGGCACCGCCGCCTGCCGCTCGCCCGGGGCGGGCGAACCTCCTATAGCGTCTACCTCGGAGCCGAGGAGAGTCCCGTCGCGCGACACGCGGCGCAGGAATTGGTCGACTACCTCGGCGAGATCACCGGTGCATCGTTCCCGCTCGTCGTGGCGCCCGAACCGCCGCGGTCCGGGCAACTGATCGTCGTCGGCCGTCATAACCCCGTGGCCGTTGCCGCGGACCTGCCCTTCGCGGACCTCTCCGATGACGGCTTCTGCCTGCGCACGGTCGACACCGACCCCGAGGCGAGCGACCGCGCCAGCATCCTCATCGCGGGCGCCGGCGACCGGGGCACGCTCTACGGCGTCTACTGGTTCCTGGATCGCCTGTGCGGCGTTCGGTGGTTCGGCCCCGAGTACACGGTCGTTCCGCGCCAGCGGGTGCTGACGCTGCGGCAGTCGGAGGTGAACGCCGTCAAGGTGCCGCGGTTCCGCTTCCGGGAGGTGTTCGCGGCGGATGGTGCGGACCAGGCGTTCCGGCACCGCAACCTGCTGAACGGCAACAGTCACCACCTGCGCGAGCAGCCATGCCCGCCGGAGCTCGATAGCTGGTCCGACTTCTGGCCCTACGAGGCACACAACTTCCACCAGATCGTGTCGGACCAGAGTTTGTGGCACGGCGGTCAGCTCTTGGCGATGGAACCGGCGACCCGTGATCAGGCCACCGCCGAACTGATCCAGCGGATCGACGCGAAGATCGAGGAGGGCCGCGACCCGTCGTTCGGGTTCAGCCAGATGGACTGGTCATGGCAGCCGGACGCGGACAGTGCCGCCTTCGCCGACGCGCACGGCGGGGCACTGTCGGCACCGATCATCGACATGCTGAACGAGGTCGCGGACGAGGTCGGTCAAGTGATCCCGGACGCCCGACTGGCCACCCTTGCGTACCAGTTCACCTTCCGCCCACCGACCGGCCTGGAAGTCAGCGACCGGGTCCTCATCACCGCGGCACCGATCTGGGCCGACTTCGCTCACCCCCTGTTCGGCGAGGGCAACCCCGAGACGGCGGCCGACCTGGACGGGTGGACCCAGCTCACCGACCAGATCGTCGTCTGGACCTACAACACGAACTTCGAGAACTACCTGCTGCCGTTCCCGAACTGGTGGACGATGTGCGAGTCGCTGAAGCAACTGGCCGAGAGATCGGTCCAGGGGTACTTCGGTCAGGCCGCCTGGGACAACGGCGGCGGCGCCGAGACCGCCGAGCTGCGCGCCTGGGTCCTCGCACGGCTGCTCTGGGACCCCGAGCTCGAACCCGACGAACTCATCAGGGAGTTCGTCGACAACTACTACGGCGCCGGCGGCACTCAGGTCTATGAGTACCTGGAACTGCTGGCCGACTCGGTCACCTCGACCGGAGCGGCACTGCCCTGCTACATCTCGTCGGTCGCGCCTGCGTACCTGCCCTTCGAGACGGTGTGGCAGGCGGACCTGCTCCTCGACCGCGCGGAGCGGAACGTCCGCCGTGACGAAATCCTGCTCACGCACGTGCGGATCCTGCGGATGGGCCTCGACATGGTCATCCTCCTGCGCCGCAACGAGCTCGCCAGCGCCGCGGCAGAACACGACATCCGTTGGGACCTAGAGATCGATCGTCGGATCGCCCGGTTCAACGGCGCACTCGACGCCTCGGGAATGACCGCTTTCCGGGAGATCCTTGCCGGCGCCGCGTTGGGCGACGTCGACTGGCTTCGCCGGTTGGTCAGCATCACGCCCAGCCCGGCAGCGCCGCCCGCCGAGGTCGCGGGCCTGCCCGCGAGCGACTGGGTCGACTATCAGGAGCTGGACTTCACGCTCTATCCCTTGAACGCCGACGTCGTCGAGGACGCGGCCGCCTCGAGCGGATACGCGGCCCGGATGACCGGCGGTTCGATCGACTGGGGGATCCAGCTCGAGCTGAGCCTGCTTCCGCCGGACATCGACTGGACGGTCTATGTTGTGGTCCGTGCCGACACCCAGTCCGAGGATCCGACAGCTCGCGCTATGTCGATCGGCGTCTACCCGCCGTTCGGCAACTACATCGATCTCAGCGTCGGACAATTCTCGGACGGCGCCTTCCACACGATCGAGGTGCCCGGGACCTACCGGAGCGACAGTGCGGAGGTCGTCTGGGTCCAACCCCCCGGCTCGACCGCCATCTCCCACCTGTACGTCGACCGGATCTTCGCGGTCAGGGCGTAGCACTTCGTGGTGAACATCGAGGACGTGGCCCGGCTGGCCGCCGTCGGCCGCTCGACGGTCAGCAACGTCATGAACCGGCCGCACATCGTCGCCCCAGCGACGCGCAAGCGCGTCCTCGATGCCATGGAGAACCTGGGATTCGTGCCGAACGAGTCCGCCCGCGTGCTCGCGGGCGGACCCGGTCGTTTCGTCGGCGTGGTCGTCCACGACGCCTCGAACCCGTTCTTCGGGGAGATCATCCGCACGGTCGAGGACGCCGCTCTCAACCTTCGCTACATCGTCTCCACCACGAACACCGGCGCGGACCCGGTGCGCGAGTCGACGGCCGTGGAGCTGCTCATCCAGCAACGCGCCTCGGGGGTCCTGATCACCCCCTCGGCCCTGCCCGCCGATGCCCTCGGCCGCCTGCGCCGCATCGGCACGAAGGTCGTGGTGCTCGACGCACCCGGAGAGTCCGGCACCTGTTCGGTGGCCATGGATGACACGGCCGGTGGCCGGCTGGCGGGTCAACACTTCCTCGACTACGGCTACCGGAGCTTCGCGTTCATAGGCACGCCGGCGCGCACGACGCAGCACGCCGCGCGCCTGGCCGGGTTCCGGGCGGCGCTCGAGGAGAGCCCGTTGGGTCGCCGCCTCGACGTCCAGGTGATCGAGGTTCCTCACGAGGACATCGTCAGCGGTCGGCAGGCGGCGGAGCGGCTCCAGCACCGGGACTCCCCCGTCGCCGTGCTCTGCGGCAACGACCTGATCGCCATGGGCCTGTCCTTCGCCCTGCAGGAACGCGGCACGGTCGTCCCCCAGGATGTGACGATCTGCGGCTACGACGACATCGACATGGTGCGCTACCTCAGCGTTCCCCTCACCACCGTGCGCCAGCCCGTGCGCGACATGGCGCGCACCGCCCTCGACCTCCTGGTCGAGGAGATGAGGAGCCCCGAGCACGAGCACCAGGCCGTGCTGTTCGCCCCGGAACTCATGATCCGAGCCTCGACCGCCCGCCAGTAGCCGTCGCACGCTGTTCCAGGGTTGCCGTCCTGAAGACGCGGACCGCTCCCCCTCGCCGCATCACCGAAGGAGACGATCATTCCTGACTGCATGCCTCCCGATCATCACGGTGCCTGGATCACCTCGGCAGCGTGGCAACGGGACCCGGACGGTCCGCTGCCCGTGCTGGCCCGCGCCTTCCAGGTGGCGGGCGAACCCGCCGACGCCACGCTGAGCATCGCCGGCCTCGGCGTGTACTGCGCACGCATTGCGGGCAGGAGGGTCACGTCGGCACTCCTCGAACCGGGCTACACCGACTACCGCATCCGCACCGAATGGGCCGCCCACGACGTGACCGACCTGCTGACCACCGGGCGGAACGTGCTGAGCATCGACCTCGGCCCCGGCTGCTACCGCTCGGCCCCGGCCGATGACCGCTGGACCAAGATCCACACCGACTTCGGTGACCTCGGGGCCTGCGCGGTCCTGGAGTGGCGCGATGCGAGCGGCACGCACCGCCTGGCCACCGACCTGACCTGGCACGCGACCCTCGGACCGGTGCGCCGCGCGAACTGGGTGGGCGGCGAGGACTACGACGCCCACCACCTCGCCGACCTGACCACGGTGCAGGACTGGCCGGACGCCGTCGGGGCCAGGATGCCGAGCGAGCTGGTGCTGACCCGCAAGCAGATCCCACCGCTCGAGCGTGTCGAGGACCTGCCTACGGTCGCGCTGACCGAACCTGCGCCCGGTGTCTACGTGGCCGACTTCGGGGTCAACTTCGCCGGGTGGGTCGAACTCGATCTGCCGGCCCGCACGAGCGTCACGCTGCGCCCTGCTGAGCTCCTGAACCCGGACGGCTCCATCGATCCGCGCACCCAGGGCTGGGGGCCCGTCTATCACCGGGTCAGCACGGCCGAGTCCCGGCTGACCTGGCATCCGCAGTACATGTACAACGGGCTGCGCTACCTGGAGATCGAGGGGCTCAGCCAGGCACCGGCAACCGATTCCGTGCGCGGCATCGTGATCGCCGCGGGGGCCGAGTCGGCTGGTGACTTCCATTGTTCCGACGAGCGGCTCAACTCGACCCACCGGATCATCAAGCGTGCCGTGACGTCCAACATGTACTCGATGTTCACGGACTGTCCGCAGCGCGAGAAGCTCGGCTACCTGGAGCAGCTGCACCTGGCCTTCGACACGCTCCACTGGAACTACGACGTCGGCGCGCTCCTCGAGAACACGCTGCGGATCGCTCGGGAGGCCCAGGCGGAGTCGGGTCACCTCGGGCTCTACGTACCGGAATGGGATCCGTTCCCGGACCCGTGGCGCGGCGACGTCAACTTCGGTGCCGCGCTCGTGTTCGTGCCGTGGCAGCTCTACCGGGCCTACGGTGACGACGGGATCCTCCGAACCACCTATTCGGCCTCGGTCCTTTGGGTGGAGCACGTCCTCGCCTCCCGCACCGACGGCGTGATCGAGTACGGACTTGGTGACTGGGACGGCCGGGAGCCACGACACGTGCCGCTGGTCGCCACGGCCACCCTCGCCCGTGCCTGCACGGTGCTGGCGCTGACGGCGGCGGCCCTCGGCGACGACGCGGACCGGGCCCGGTGGGACACCCAGGCCGACGATCTTCGGACCATGGTGTCCGACCGCTTCGTGGCGCCGGACGGGCGAGTTGGGGGCGGCACCGTCGCCGAGCTGGCAATCGCACTGCAGAACGGGGTGGTTCCGAAGCACCTCGTGCCCGCGGCACGCGAGGAACTCGCACAACGCATCCTCGCCGACGACCTGCGCCTCGACGTCGGCGAGGTGGCGATGGCGGCGCTGCTCGGCGTGCTCGCCGACGCCGGCCAGCATGACCTGATCCACGCCGTCACCGTCCAGGATCGCCACCCCGGCTACGGCTACCAGCTCCGCCACGGCGCCACCTCCCTCACCGAGACCTGGGACGGGCCCACCTTCGGATTCAGCCAGAACCACTTCATGAACGGCGTCGTCGACCACTGGTTCTTCTCCCATCTGGTGGGCATCCAGCAGTCGGCACGGTCGGTCGCCTACCGCGAGCTCGTGATCCGGCCGCAGCTGGTGCCCGGGGTGACCTCGGCCCGGGCATCGCACCGCACGCCGGCCGGCGAAGTCTCAGCCGACTGGAGCCTCGACGGCGCCCAGTTCACACTGACCCTCAAGACACCTCGAGGAACTCGTGCCACCGTCGAACTGCCCGACGGCACCGTGATCGACGTCGCGGGCCCCGTGAACACCGTTGGGTGCGCCTTGGCTGAGCGGACGCAGGTGACAACCCGACGGCGGGGGCCTTCCTGAGGCACCCCGCCGCCGGGAGACCCGACTCAGGCGAGGCTCAGTGCCGCGGCTTCCCGCACCGGCGTGCCCACATAGTCGCCGGCGTGCCCGGCCTGCCCGAAAATGCCCATGCGCTCGGCGATGATCGCCGACATCGCTGCGCGGCCGGCCTTCGCGGCGGGCGCCGGGTCAGCGGCCAGCGGGTCCTCGGCGAGCGCCACCCGCATCGCGGCGGCGTAGGCCATGTGGGAGTCCATGCCCTGGTTGATCTTCGTGACGCCGAGCTTCGTCGAGCGGGCCTTCTCCTCGTCGGGCACGCCCCACGACTCGGGCAGGCCACCGCCGTGGGCGTTGATGACCGCACGCAGGTGCGCGGGCAGCGAGGACGACCCGTGCATCACCAGGTGGGTGTCCGGGATGAGCGCCGCGATCGTCTCGATGAGGTCCATGCGCAGCACCGTGCCGTCCGGCGGGCTGGTGAACTTGTAGGCGCCGTGCGAGGTGCCGATCGCCACCGCGAGCGCGTCCACGCCCGTCTCCTCGACGAACCGCTTCGCCTCCTCGGGGTCGGCCAGGACGATCTCGGCGTGCGTCGCCCCGTCCTTGGACCCACCGATCGTGCCGAGCTCGGCCTCGATCGAGACGCCACGCTCACGCGCGTACGCCACCACCCGCTTGGTCACCTCGACATTCGCCTCAAAGCTCGTGGGCTTGTGGGTGACGGGGTCGAGGCTGCCGTCGATCATCACGCTCGAGAACCCGGCGTCGACCGCCCGCTTGCAGGTCTCGAAGTCCGGCCCGTGGTCGAGGTGCACCACGACCGGGATCTGCGGGTAGTGGTCCACGGTACGCAGCAGCAGGTCCCAGTACAGCTCGTCCGACGCGAATGCCGAGGCCCCTGCGATCGTCTGCACGATCACCGGCGAGTTCGTGGCCGCCGCGGCATCGAGCACCGCCTCCACCTGCTCGATGTCGGTCACGTTGAACGCCCCGACCCCGTAGCCGCCGGCGCGTGCGTGGTCGAGTACCTCCCGCAGGGAGCAGAGTGTCATGGTGTTGGCCTTTCAGGTTGAAGACGGCGCAAGGTGCGAGCGCTCGATCGGGCCCGCTCGGGCGCTACCATAACAGAACGAAGCCAAATGACATTGGTTTAGTTACGTTCGAAGGAGTCCAGTAGATGAATTCGCAGGTGATCGTCGGCGTCGACTTCGGCAGCTCACGAATCAAGGCCGCGGCGTACGACCGCTCCGGCGCCCTCCTCGCGCTCGAGGCGGTGGACACCCCCGTGCAGCACCGCTCAGACGGCGACGATTTTCCCGTACTCGACCTCCTCGCCGCCGCCCACCATGCGATCGGCGCCCTCCACGCCGGGCCGGTCGCCGGCATCGGCATGACCTCGATGGGCGAGGTCGGCACCGTGGTCACCGACTCCGGCCTCGCCCCGCTCGACTTCCCCTCGTGGTACGACAGCCGCGGCGAAGAGATCGTCGCCGCCCTCGAGCGGCGCTGGAGCCCCACCCACCTGCGCAACCTCACCGGACGTCACACCCGTCTCGCCTCGACCGTGGCGAAACTGGCCCACGCGCACGCTCACGCCCCGGTCCCCGCCGGCCTCTTCGTCGGCCTGTGCGGCGCGCTCGCCCACCAGCTCGCCGACCATGCCTGGCAGGAAGCCAGCCTTGCCACGACCAGCGGCGTACTCGACCTGCTCCGCCGCGAGTACGTGCCGCAGATCTGGGACGCCGCCGGCCTCGGCCACATCGGACTCGCCCCCGTCCGCCCGCCCGCGCACAGCCACCCCGCCATCACCGCCCTGGCGCGCTCGCTCGGCCTGGTCGAGGGCGCCGCCGTGGTCATCGCCGGCCACGACCACCCGGTCGCCTCGGTCGGCGCGGGCGTGCGAGCGGGCGAAGTCTCCGACTCCATGGGCACCGGCGAGGCGATCATCGCGGCGCTACCCCCAGGACACACGCTCACCGCGGCCGAGCTGGCCACCCACCTCGACCGCGACCCAGACCTCAGCTTCGAGTTCTGGCCCGCCGACGGATCGCTCCTCGCCGTCTGGGAACGCATGCGCCCCGGCCTGGCCATGCGCACCTTCCTCGAGAACAGCAGCCACTCTCGCGCGGTGCTCGACGGCGGTGCAGCACCTCCGAGTCGGTCCGTCGCCTTCTCCGGGGCTGATCTCTCGACACTGCAGTCCGGACGGCGGGTGGAGGGCCCCTACGACGCACTCGGCTGGGGCGAGCTCATCGATGCCTACGTGCTGCTGGCGAACGAGGGCGATGAACTGGCGCGTGCGGTCTCGGGCGCAGCCGGCGCCACCGTGCTGACCGGCGGCGGTCTGCGCTCACGGCGCTGGCGGCAGGCCAAGGTGGCGCTCGGGCCGGACCGGCTCGAGGTGTCCACCGTGGCCGAGGCAGCCACACGTGGTAGCGCCGCCATCGCAGGCATCGCCCTCGGCTGGTGGCCCCGCGCCGAGGAGATGCCTGGCGGCACGCGCACTCCGGTGAGCTCCGCCGTCGAGATGGAACAGGTGGCGAGCACGCTCGATGGGTGAGAGGCGCCGAGTGCAGAACGACGCCCTCGGACCTTCGTTCGCTTGCGCATCCGTGTAACCTTCCGGTGATGCACGCTTCCCAGCGCCGTGAGGCGATCATGACGGCGGTGTTCGAGAAGGGCACCGCGCGCACCCGCGACCTCGCGGACTCCCTCGGGGTCTCCGAGGTGACGATCCGCACCGACTTCGAGGTGCTCGAACGGCAGGGCCGGGTGGCGCGCGTGCACGGCGGTGTCACGATGTCGGAGACGCCGCTGATGGGTTACGACGCCCGCGCCGACCAGAACGTCGACGCCAAGCAGCGCATCGGCGCCGCGGCCGCCGCCCTCGTCGCCGACGGGACCACGATCATCCTCGACTCCGGCACCACGATCTTCGCGCTCGCCCGGCACCTGCCCAGCGTCAACGACCTTGTGGTGCTGACGACTGGCGTCAACATCGCCCTTGCGCTCATGGAAGTGAGCGGGGTGCACGTGCGGCTGCTCGGCGGCCGGCTGGTGCCGCACATCGCCGCCACCGTGGGCACCCCCCGGCAGCAGGGCCTCGAGGGCGAGATTGCCCATGTCGCATACCTCGGCGCCGGCGGCATGGACGCCGATCACGACGTGGTCGAGGGCTCCCTGGACATCGCGGAGTCCAAGCGCTCGCTGGTCAATGCATCCCGCCGCCGGATACTGCTGGCGGACTCCACGAAGTGGTTCACGTTGGACCGGCACAAGGTGGTCAACGTGTCGCAGTTCGACACGGTGGTCACCGATGCACAGATGCCTGCGAGCACCCAGGCGGCGATCCGCGACAGCGGTGCCGAGCTCATCCTCGCCTGAGCCGGCCGACGCCCGACGCGAGCCATGCTCGCGAGGTTAGGCTGCGCCGTCGGGCATCGCGAAAGCGAACCCATACCAAAGTTTGCTACTTTCGAATTCCATCGGGTACAGTCTGGCACGGCCGCCTCCGTGGTTACGCACCTTCGAACAGCACGGTTGACGTGGCCCGCCCCATCTCGAGGAGGAGAAACCCCGATGCACCGCAGACTCGTTGCGACCGCCGCCGTCGGCGCCGCGGCAGCACTCGTTCTTGCCGGCTGCTCGTCTGACGACGGCTCCGGCGACACCGTCACGCTCGACTTCAGCCAGTGGTGGGAGGTCGAGCTGAGCGAGGGCGTCATGCGCGGCCTCATGGACCGCTTCGAGGAGGAACACCCGGGCATCGAGGTCAATCTGATCTCGAACCCGTACTCCGCCACCGTGGATCTGCAGACTGCCGCGGCCGCCACCGGCACCCTCGCCGACATCGTCGCCATCAACGGCGCGAGCGTCTATGACCTGCAGGACCAGGGCGCGATCACCGACCTGTCCGCGCTGATGGACGACGCCGGGTTCGACCCGGCCGAGCTCGTCAGCAACGACCAGATCGACGGCGTGACCTACATGGTCCGCGCACTCAACTTCGCGTACCCGCTGTACTACAACACCGACCTGCTCGACGCCGCCGGGGTCACCGAGCTGCCGACCACCTGGGCGGAGTTCGACGAGGCTGCTGCCGCCGTGACCGACCCCAGCAGCAACGTGTATGCATGGTCGCTGCCGATCAACGTGCAGTCACCGGCGGGCTTCGACTCACAGTCCTGGCTGTGGTCGTCCGGCAACCGGATGCTCGATGACCGGCAGCCCAACTTCGAGACCCCTGAGGTCGCTGACTGGCTGACCTTCCTGCAGGGCCAGTACGACGGCGGTTACGTCACCCCCGGTGCGTTCACGCAGCAGGAGCAGCAGAAGGTCGAGGAGTTCACGGCCGGGCGCAACGCCTTCCTCATCGGCTCGCTCGCCCATGTCCAGGGCATCCGGGAAGCGAACCCCGACCTCAACTTCTCGATCGGATCGGTGCCGGCTCAGGACGGCGAGCCCTCCGGCATCGCCGGCGCGAGCTGGGGCCTGGGCATCGCCGAGAACAGCGAGCACAAGGAAGAGGCGTGGCAGCTGATCGAGTGGCTGATGTCCGAGGACGTGAACTCCGAGCTCGCCACCGAGGCCACGGGGTTCCCGGGCAACGCGTCCTCGGTGCCGGGCTTCGTGGACGGCGACCCGCTGTACGAGCTGGCGTTCGAGGTGTACTCCAGCAGCGAGTTCGTGACCGAGCTCGAGGGCCTGCCGCAGGCGCTCGACCTCAACCGCAACCTCAACGAGAACCTCGTGCGCCTGCTGCAGGGCGAAGCGAGCGTCGAGCAGACCCAGGCTTCGCTCCAGGAGTACTGGACCGGCGTCCTCAGCGACGGCTGACCCACGCGGTGGTGCCGGCTTGCCGGCCGGCACCACCGTCTGCTGCCGCCCACCACCGAAGCGTCTGGAAGGCCTCGATGTCTGCAACAACAGCACCTGCACGTCGCAGGTCCGCCCCCACCGGACCCAGGTCCGGCGCTACCGGACCCAGGTCCGGCCGATGGTGGCGAACCACCCTCACGGCCTACGGCTACATGTCACCCACCCTGCTGGTGATGCTGATCATGATGGCCGTCCCCGTCGCCATGGTGTTCGTGTACTCCACGCTCTCCAACGTGGTGATGGAACGCGACCCCGAGTTCGTGGGCATCGAGAACTACCTGACGCTGTTCGGGGACGAGATCTTCCGCAAGGCGCTCGGGCAGACCGCCATCTTCACTGTCACGTCGGTGACCCTGCACCTGCTGATCGGGCTCGGCTTCGCGATGATGCTCAACAGCGGGCTGCTGCCGCGGCTGGCGGCGGCACTGTTCCGGGTGATCTACATCCTGCCTTGGGTCTTCACCGCCTCGATCGTGGTGATCCTGTGGCAGTTGCTGCTGAACCCGAACGGCGTCATCAACTACCTGCTCGAGGCAGCTTCGCTGATCGACTCGAAGGTCGAGTGGTTCTCCAACCCCAGCCTGGCGCTCGGCACGGTCATCTTCATCAACGTCTGGGCGGGGTACCCGTTCATCATGATCAGCCTGCTCGCCGGGCTGCAGGGTATCCCCGGTGACCTGTACGAAGCCGCGGAGATCGACGGCGCAGGCTGGCGTGCGCGGTTCTTCAACATCACGATCCCGCAGTTGTTCCCGATCCTGCTCGCGGTGGCGATGCTCGACTTCATCTGGAACCTGCAGCAGTTCCCCATCATCTGGCTCGCCACCGGCGGCGGGCCGCTCAACGCCACCGAGACCATCGCGACCTTCACCTACAACCTGGCGTTCTCCAAGCACGAGTTCGCCATGGCCTCGGCCAGCGGCGTGGTGCTGTTCGTCGTGTCGGCGATCGTGGCGCTGTTCTACGTACGGCACCAGAAGGCGAGGGACTGACGTGAGCATGACGACGACACGGTCACGCGGCCGCTCGGTCGGGGCACAGCGGGTCGCCCTGTGGATCGGCCTGACGCTCGGCGCGATCTTCGCGGGCTTCCCGGCACTGTGGATGCTGCTGAGCTCATTCAAGCCCAACACCGAGATCTTCCAGTTCCCGCCGACCTTCCTGCCGGACACCTTCACCATTGGCGCGTACACCGACATCCTCACGAACCCCGAGAAGCTCCGGTTCTTCATCAACAGCTACCTCGTGGCCGGCGCGGTCGTGCTGCTGACGCTGCTCGCCGGGATCATGGCAGGCTACGCGTTGAGCCGGTTCCAGTTCCCCCTCAAGAGCCTGCTCAACACGGTGGTCATCTCCGTCCAGGCGGTGCCGCCGATCACGTTGCTGATCCCGTACTTCGGGCTCGTGGTCTGGCTGAAGCTGTACGACTCGCTCTGGGCGCTGATGCTGACCTACATGGTCGCCACGATCCCGTACGCGATCCTCATGATGACCGGCTACTTCAACACGATTCCGCGTGAGCTCGACGAGGCAGTGAAGGTCGACGGCGGTAACACCATGCGCACGCTGTGGCAGGTGCTGGTGCCGATCGCACGGCCAGGCATCGTGTCCGTGGGCGCTTACACCTTCATGGTGGCGTGGAACGAGTTCCTGTTCGCCCTCACCCTGACGCAGAGCAGGGAGAACCGGACCGTGCCCGTGGGCATCCAGCTCCTCATGGGGGAGCACTCGTTCAAGTGGAGCGAGATGATGGCCATGAGCGTGCTCGGGTGCCTGCCGGTCCTCGTCCTCTTCTTGATCTTCCAGCGGCAGTTCGTCAGCGGTATGACCGCCGGCGCTGTCAAGAGCTGACCGTTCCTCCTACGAGAGAGAGATACTCCATGCTGTTCACCGGCAAAGACATCGTCGCGCCCGCGTACGAGCACGGGTTCGCCGTGGCCGCGTACAACATCAGCGACTACGGGATGCTGACGGCGGTGCTCGCCGCCAGTGAGGCTGCCGACGCGCCGGTCATCCTCTTGATCCACCCCGATGACTGGAAGTTCGTCGGAGACCAGTTCCTGCCGTCGGTGTTTGCGTTGGCCGCCTCGGCGTCCGTCCCGGTCGCGATCCAACTGGATCACGGGGCCTCGCTCGAGCAGGCCGCCGCATCGCTGCGCCACGGCTTCACCTCAGTCATGATCGACGGCTCGCTGCTCACGTTCGAGGAGAACATCGCGATCACGCGCGCGACGGTGGAGATGGCGCACCGGGTCGGCGTCTCGGTCGAGGGCGAGATCGGCACGATCGGCCCACGCGACCCGCAGTCCCTCGCCGAGATGCGGGACTTCGTCCACACCGAGCCCGGCCAGGCGAAGCAGTTCGTCGAGTCGACCGGGGTGGACCTACTCGCTGTCGCCGTCGGTACCGCCCACGGCGTCTACCCCGCGGGATTCACGCCCGAGCTCAAGCTCGATCTGATCGCCGCGATCACCGAGACCGTGGGCATCCCCCTCGTGCTGCACGGTGGCTCCGGCGCCGTGGACGAGCAGGTCTCCGCCGCCGTCAAGCTCGGCGTCGCCAAGATGAACATCTCAGCCGACATGAAAACGGCGTACTTCACGAAGCTGCGCGAGGTCCTCGCCGACCCGGCCCAGCGCGAACCGCTCGACATCTACCCGCCGGCTCTCGCCGTCGTGCAGCAGGTCGTTCGCCACAAGGCGGAGGTGCTGGGCGCCGTCGGCGCCGCAGCGCGCTACGACTACCGGCCGTCCGGGATCGGTGCGCGCCGGTGGTCCCAGGATGCGACCGTGCGGCACTGAGCGGATTGACAACGGTCAGGGGTGTTCGGCAGCGTTCGGCGCCGCGGGAAGGCTCGCTGGCGGTGACGACACCCAGATCGCCTCGGCGACCTCGCTCCCGACGTTGGTGATCTGGTGCGGCACCGAGGATCGGAAGTCCAAGCTGTCCCCCACCGCCAACTCGAAGCTGCTCTCCCCCAGGGTGAACAGGAACGTGCCGCGCACCACGATGAAGATCTCCCGGACGTCACCGTGGGTGTAGTCCGGACCGCCCACGATCCCACCCGGTGGGTATTCGGTCGAGGTCACTTCGACGTCCAACAGCGGCGGCGGGGTTATCGCGAACGTGCGGACCCCGTCGCCGTGCAGGATCGAGGGCCGCTCACGCCTGCGCAGGACCTTGCCCGAGGCTCCCGGTTCCTCGAAGAGGTCGATCAGTTTGATGGACAGGGCATCGGCGAGGCTGCGCAGTACCGCGAAGGCGGCGTTCGCCGAACCGCTCTCTATCTGATGGATGTAACTGGGGCTCCGGCCGGTGGCCGCGGCCAAGTCCCTGATCGACATGCCGCGGCTCTTGCGGAAGGTGCGGACCCGGCGACCGAGGTTCTCCCGCTCGGTCGGCGTGCGTTGTTCACCGTTGCTCACCTGCCGCCTCCCCACGGGCTCCTCGGTGATGGCCCTTGTTGCGATCCTAGGTGGCAGGCCACGATCGCACGGACCGTCAACTGACGCGCTGGCGGTTCTCGGTGCGGGGCTGTCCCAGGTCCAGCCACTCCTCACCGAGCACCTCGGGGTGATCGAGCCAGTAGTCACCGTAGTAGTCGATCAGCGGGCCGTACTCGTCGAAGATCCGGCGCAGCTCGCGGATGGAATCCGCACCGTCGGGGGCTATGTCGACCCGGAGGTCCAGGCGTGGGCGTCGCTCGCCGCGCAGCGTGGTGATCAGTGAGGAAGACAGGTGCCGGCGGCCCTCGCCGCCGGCCTCCAGCCCGGCCTCGAGGCCGCGGAGCAGGCGCTCTTCGAAGGCGAGCTCGGCGCCGGCTTCGAACGTCTGCGCGACCGCCGTGAGCACCTCGGGTCCCACGACTCCGTTTCCGAGGACCGCGTAGCCGGCACCGGTGTGGTGCCCCGAGAAGGACCGTCCGCCGGCGAAGGAACCGGTGTGGGCGCCGACCCGGCCGTCATCGGTCACGATGCCGACCTGACGGTAGGCGAACAGTGGGTCGGTCAGTTCCAGGGCCGCGAGCACCACCTGTGGATCCAGTCCGCTAGTGGCCAGATCGAGGGCGCGCAGTCCCAGTCGCCAGTCGCTGTGCCACTGGCTGGTGACGGCGACACCGCCCGCCACCTGCGGGCAACGGGAGGCGAGTGCGATCGATCCGGTGCCCTGGCAGACTCCGACCGCCTTCGTGGTGGGATCGGTGGCGACGATGCTGAACGTCATGGTGTCTCTCCTTGGGTGGGGTGGGACCGGCGCGGAGCGCGACAGGAGCTCCGCGCCGGCCGCGGTGTCATTCGTTGATGGACAGGTGCGCGTAGTCGACCGTGTTGTCGGTGCGCCACGCGTACCCGGCGATCCGCTCCGAGATCGCGATCCCGGGCTGCACCTGCGCGATCTGGATGAACGGAACCTCCTCCAGCAGCCGGGTCTCGGCGACGTTCCATGCGGCGCCGGCCTCGGCCGAGCTCTGGTCGATCACCTCGGCGCTGGCGGCCAACGCCTCGTAGAACTCCGGGTCCTCCCAGTCCGACATGTTGTTCTGCGAGTCGACCCCGGTCAGCAGGTTGAGGGTGTAGATCGGCGTGAGTGCCCACGGGGCCTGCACCGACAGGAGCGCCTGCCAGATCTTGGCGTAGCGGCCGGTGTGGAAGTCCGCCCCGGGAACCGTCTCGATCTGGACGTCGAAGCCTGCCGGGCGCGCCGCCGTCTGGATCTGCACGGCCGTGGCCTGCGACTCGGCGTCGGCAGCGCTGACCGTGAGGGTGAAGCTCAGCCCGTCGGGGTAGCCGGCCTCGGCGAGCAGTGCCCTGGCGGTCTCCGGGTCGTACTCGTACTCCGGCAGGCCGGCCGCGTCGTAGCCGGGGGTGTTGGTGAAGACGATGCCCGAGCCGGTACGCACCGCACGGTCCTGGTAGACGTTGGAGATGATGTCCTCGAACGGGATCGCTCGAGACATTGCCTGACGCACCAGCAGGTTGTCGAAGGGGGCCTTGTTCGTCACCAGCGAGAGCACCTGCGAGGTGTTCGGTGAGCTGACGGTGGGCACGATCAGCGTGTCGACGGAGGCCAGGTCGGCCGCATCGGTGGGCGAGAGCCCCTCGACGATGTCCGCGTCGCCGGCTCGGATGGTGCTCGCGCGGCTCCCGGCGTCGGGAACGACCTGGACATTGACGACGTCGACCTCGGGGGTGCCGAGGATCCAGTTATCCCGTGCCTCGAAACGGGCGTAGGAGCCCACCTCCCAGTCGGTGATCTCATAGGGTCCGAAGCCGTAGTTCGGGTTCTCCTGCGCCCAGGCGATCGCGTAGGGATCGTCGGCGCTCACGTTGGCTTGCATCTCGGTGCTGTCGTAGACGAACGCGAGCGCGTCCGCCAGCATGGACAGCAGCGTGGTGCCCAGGCCCGGGCTCGCGATCGTGATGCTGACCGTCTTGTCGTCGATCTTCGTGAACTGGGTGGCCGGGTCGGTGATCACCGGGGACATCGCCCCCGGCGCCGTCGAGGTGTCGGCTCCGAACTTGAGTTCGAAGGACCACAGCACGTCGTCCGCAGTGAGCTCATTCCCGGCTGCGCTCACGGCATCGGAGAGGTGGAAGGTGTAGACGAGGCCGTCATCGGAGACCTCATAGCTCTCGGCCAGGTAGCCCTCATAGGTGAACGGGTCCTGCTCGAAGACGCCGTCCTGGCCGGACTCGACGTAGGGCTTGCGGACGAGGGTGGCCTGGGTCGCGCCGAGGAACTCGGTGTTGTTGGCACCGGCCTCCTTGATCAGGCCCATTCCGATGTCGGCCTGCAGGATGGTGACGCTGGTCTCCTCGTCGGTGGACGCGTCGGCGGTGTTCGCCGACTCTGCACACGCGGAGACGAGCAGCGCTGCCGCAACTGCGACAGCCATTGGCTTCGCCAGACGGCGAACCATGGAGCGATCTCGAGACACGAGTCTTCCTTTCGAGGGGTGGGGGAATCCCGGAGCGGTGGGCAGACCGGGGGTGGGCAGATCAGGACTGGCTCGGGCGCGGGTCAGCGCCGTCGCAGGTACTGGTGGGCGAGATTGCTGAACGCGATCACGGTCACGGCCAACGCGAGACAGGGAAACAGGGAGGACCACCAGCGCCCGGCTGACGCTGCCGTTGCGCCGTCGGCGATCATGGCTCCCCACTCGGGGGTCGGCGGCGGCAGACCGACGCCGAGGAACCCCAGGCCCGCTGCGACCGTGACGGCGACGCCGAAGATGTAGGAGGCGTTCTCCAGAGCCGGCCACGTCGAGTTCGGCAGCATGTGCCGCAGCAGCAGTCCGCGCTCGGACTCGCCCGACAGACGCGCCGACTCCAGGTACGCCTCGCGACGCACCCGGAGCACCTCCGTCCTGACCACGCGTGCCTGGGTGGGCACCATGAGCAGGCCGCACACCACCGAGAGGGTGAGCAGGTTCCGGCCGAAGAAGGCGAGCAGCACCAGCCCGACCACGATCTGCGGGAGCGCGTCGAACAGGTCGAGGCCGCGGGTGACACCGCGGGCCACGCTGCCTGGGACGCCACCGCGTGACTCGTTCGTCCCGGTGAACAATCCCACACCGACGCCGATGACCGTCGCGAGCAGGGCCGCGACGAGGCCGACCACCAGGTCGTTGCGCGTCGCTGCGATGACCCGCGAGAAGACGTCCAGACCGTAGATGTCGGTCCCGAACCAGTGCTGCGTCGACGGCGGCTGATCGGGGGCAGCCACGACGTCGATCGGGCTGTAGGGCGCCAGCAAGGGCCCGAGCGCGGCGACCAGCAGGAGGAGGACCAGTGGCGCGACGACGGGCACCATCGAGGCAGACCCGGGCAACCTCCGGCGGGTTGCCGGCGCCGCGGTGGGGGGCGTTGTGGCAGTGGTCATGCGTTTCCCTCCACCATCACGCCGGGTCGACGGCGCGGATCCAAGGTCATGTTGACGAGGTCGACAATCAGGAACACCACCAGCACGCACGCTGCCACCGTGAGCAGGAATGCCTGCAGCGCCAGGAAGTCGGCTCGGCCCACCGCCTGGACGGCGTACTGCCCCATGCCTGGGATCGCGAAGAGCTGTTCGATGATGACGGCGCCGCCGAGGAGGAAGCCGAAGAGCTGCCCGCACATCGTCACCATGGTGGGGCTGGCCCGCCGCAGGACGCTGACGATGACGACGTGCCGCGGCACTCCGGACGCGATACGGAACAGCGTGGCCTCGTCATCGACAGCGTGTTCGATCGAGCGCTGCAGGACCTTCATGATCGTGGGCGCGCTGCCGACCACCAGGACCAGCACGGGCAACCACAGGTGCGCCAGCATCGAACTGAGCAGCACCGTGTCGGAGGACAGCAGCGCATCCAGGAACGGGAACCCGGTGGTCCGTGGTGCCGGCCGCAGCCCCGCGTCGTAGCGTCCGGTCGGTGCCGCGGCCCACCCGAGGACGGTGTAGAAGACCAGGATGCCGGCCACCCCGAGGACGAAGTCCGGGATCGCTCCGGCCGAGCGCGCGTAGAAGGCAGCGAATCTGGCCACGGGGTTATGGGGGTGGAGCATCGCGAAGATGCACAGCAGGAGCGTCACCGCGATGGCGATGACCATGGCGATGAGGGCGATCTCGATGGTGGCGGGCAGCCGCCACGCGATCTGCTCTTGCACATCCTGACCGTCGATGAGGGAACGACCGAGGTCGAGCGTGACCACGCGGCCCAGGAACACCATCAGCTGGTGCCACAGCGAGCCGCTGAGGCCGAGCAGCACCTCGATGCGTTCGTACTGGTCCGCGGTCAGATCGTCGCTACCCGCGATGATCAGGACTGGGTCCCCCGGGATCAAGCGGACCAGGAAGAACACCGCGATCGCGAACAGGAACAGGTGGACGGGCAGGAGCGCCACGCGCTGGATCCACCAGCGCTGGGAACGCCACAGCCGCGCGATCATGCGGCGCTCGATTCATCGGCGGAGAGCTTGCGGTAGGCGCCCATCAGCCGCGCCGTGTACGGATGCTTCGGCCGGTTGACGACCTGGCTGACGTCGCCCTGCTCGACGACGTCGCCGCCGTGCATGACAACGAGTCGATCGCTGAGGAACGCCGTCGCCGGTACTCCGTGGGAGACGAACACGATGCCGGCTCCGGATCGTTCGGCGAAGTCCTTGAACTCGTTGAGCACGGCTCCCTGCACCGAGACATCCAGGGCGGAGACCGACTCGTCGCAGATGAGGATGCGCGGCGAGACGATCAACGCTCGTGCGATCGCGAACCGCTGGCGTTGTCCACCGGACACCTGGGACGGCCGACGCGATGAGAGTTCCGGGTCGACGGCGAGCGAAGCGAGCACCTCGTCGACCGCCGCATCCGCCTCGGCGACGGTGAGGCCGAGGATCTCCAGGGCCGGCCGCCGGACGGCGTCACGCAGGCTGCGCAACGGATCGAACGAGGAGGTCGTGTCCTGCCCGACGAGTTGCACGTCCCGCCGGAACTGGCGCAGCCGGTCGCCGCTCAGCTGCGAGACTTCGCCGTCCTGGTAGAGGATGGAGCCGGCCGACGGCGTCTCGAGCCCGAGCAGGAGGCGCACGAGGGTCGACTTTCCCGACCCGGACTCGCCGATGATGCCGACCCGGTCGCCGGGCTCGATCACCAGGTCGAGTGGGTTGAGGGCGTGCACGACGGTGTTGTCGCGGCCGCGGTACTGCTTGGCGGCTGCCTTCGCGGTGATCACGAGACTCCGACCATCGTCGTGAGCCGGTGGTCGTTGAGCTGGCCCAGCGACGGTGCGCACGCGAGCAGCGCCGCGGTGTAGTCCGCGCTCGGGGCCGCGAGGACCTGCTCGGTGTCCCCCTGCTCGACGACCCGGCCGCGATGCATGACGACCACCCGGTCGGAGTAAGCCCGGCACAGCCCGATGTCATGGGTGATCATCAGCAGGGTGGTGCCGAGGTCGGCCGTCAGCGAGGTGATCAGTTCCAGGAGGTCGACGGACAGCGTGACGTCCAGGGCGCTGGTCGGTTCGTCAGCGATCAACAGCTCGGGCTGGGAGCACAGCGCGATGGCGATCATCACCCGCTGCCGCATCCCGCCGGAGAGCTCGTACGGCCGGGCACGCAGCACCCGTGCGGGGTCACGGATCCCGACCCGCTCCAACCACTCCCCGGCGAGCACCCGGGCGCGCGCCCTGGACGTGGCGCCCCGCCCGCGGATGGCGGTGCCGAGCTGGCTCCCGACCGTCCAAACAGGGTCGAGCGCGTTCATCGCGTTCTGGAAGACGACGCTCACCCCGGGCACCTGGTAGGGGATCGCGCGCGTCGGCCGCGCCGTCAGGTCGGTCTCGATGATGCGGGCCGTGGTCGCTTCGACGGCGGCTCCGAGCGGGAGCAAGCCGGCCAGTGCCATGCACACGCTGCTCTTGCCCGATCCGGACTCGCCGACGATTGCGACCCGCTGACCGGAGGACACCGTCAGCGAGAAGTCCGAGACCGCGGTGAACCACCCGTCCGGGGTACGGTAGCGCACCCTGAGGTCCGCGACCTCGACGGCGTTGGCGGCCCTCAGTCCGACGTCGCCCGGCATGGTCAGCTGGCCCCGTCGAGCAGGTTCGCGCGGAAGGTCTCGTGCCGATAGCTGCCACGGACGGCACCACGCCGTTGCAGTGCCGGCACCAGGCCGTCGACGACCTCGCTCAGGTAACGCCGCGTCGGCATCCGCGTGGAGAGCAGGAAGCCGTCGGCGCCGATCTCGGCCGCCGCGTCCTGCATGCGGGCGGCCACCGTGTCCGGGCGCCCGACGAAACCGTTCTCCTCGTGCGCGTAGGAGTCGCGAACGAGCTGCCGAAGGGTCTTGCCGGAACTGACCATCCCGTCGAGCTGGCTCTGGTGGCCGTTTGTCTTCAGATCCTCGGGCAGTCGCTGGTCGGGGTCGAACTGCGACAGGTCCGTGGTCGTGGTTGAGGACCAGTTGGACAGCACGTACTCGAGATCGTTCGCATTCGCATCGCGGATGCGCTTGGCCTTCTCCTTGGCCTCATTGTCCGTCTCGCCGAGGACGGGATCGATCAGGAAGAACACCTTCACGCTATCCGGGTCGCGTCCGAGCCGTTCGGCCTGGGATCGGACGTTGTCACGGAGGGCCCTCATCTTGGTGTGGTCGGAACCGCCGGCGAGCACGACCTCGGCGTGCTGGGCGGCGAAGAGCTGTCCCCGTGGCGAGTTGCCGGCCTGCGCCAGCACGGGCTCGTACTGCGGGCTCGGCAAGGTGTTGAGCGGTCCGCGGCTCTTGAAGTAGGTGCCCTGGTGATTGACCGTGTGCACCTTCGCGGCATCGACGTAGACGCCGGTGTCCTGATCCAGCAGCACGGCGTCGGGCTCCCAGGACTGCCACAACGAGCGCACGACGGCGACGAACTCATCGGCTAGTTCGTAGCGTTGGTCATGGGCCGGCTGCGCCTCGAAGCCGAAGTTCTGGGCCGCGCGATCGTTGCTGCCGGTCACGATGTTCCAGCCGATCCGGCCCGCCGACAGGTGGTCGAGCGTGCTCATCGCACGCGCCAGCCGGAACGGACTGATCTCCGTGGTCGCGACGGTGGGGATGATGCCGAGCCTGGAGGTGTGCTGGCTCAGCACCGCCGCGAGCGCGAGCGGGTCGTGCTTCGGTGCCCGGTGGCCGTGCTTGAGCGGACTGGCGTAGGAGTTGCCGTAGTCGTCGGGGATGTAGTTCGAGTCCTCGATGAGCATGAAGTCGAAGCATCCGCGCTCGAGGTCGCGAGCGAGGTCGACGAAGAAGTCGCCCTTGGCCCAGTCGCGCGTCGAGTGGCCGGACCACTCGCGATTCCACGCCGGTGCGCGGAAGCCGGCCTGGAACCAGCCGAGGTGGAAGGAGTAGGAACTCACGGTAGACCTCTCGTGTCGCAACACTGAATCGAATCTGTTGTCCACTGTCAGTGGACGATCGTCCACTGACAGTGGACAGTAGTGACCCGCCGTTTCGCCGTTGTGACCGCGGATTACCGCACTGTTACGACTTCGCCAGGTGGTCAGCTCGCCCGGTCTGCGGCGTCCCCGAGGTGCCGGTACCGGCCACGGAAGAACACGAGCGGCTCCTGCGCGGGGCCCTCGTGCTCGACGAGCTCAACCACTCGTCCGAGCACGATGAGGTGATCGCCGGCGTCGTGCTCGGCCCAGAGCTCGCAGTCGATCCACAGCAGCGCTCCGCCCAGCAGCGGATCCCCCGCCGCGGACGGCCTCCATTCGACGCCGGCCCACTTGTCCGTCGCGCTGCGTGCGAACTGCGCGGAGAGGTCCATCTGGTCGCGCGCGAGGACGTTGACGGCGAACCGTCCGGTCGGCGCGATACGCGGATAGGTGGTCGAGGTCTTCATCACGCTGAACGAGACCAGTGGCGGGTCGAGCGAGACGCTGGAGAAGGACTGGCAGGTGAACCCCAGCGGTTCCCGGCTGTCGTGCCCGGTCACCACGGTGATGCCGGAAGCGTAGTGGCCGAGCGCATCGCGGAACCGGCGCGTGCCGAAGGTATCGGTAGTCATATCGATGGGTCGCATCAGGAATCCTCGGGTCTCGGTCTCGGTCGCGGATCAGCGGGCAGCCGGTGATGACGTGTGCTCGGCGAGCCGAGCCAGGCGCGCGAGATTCGCGGCGTAGGTTGCCGCAGCGTCAGCGACGACCTCCGCCAGTTGATCCATCTGGCTGAGGGCCACATAGAAGCCGCGTCCAGGAACGATCGCGCCGAGCTCTGCCAGCAGCGGCGCCAGGTTGACGGTCGGCCCCATGGCATGACCGAAGTCGGCGCCGGTGTGGACCGGGATGGCGGTCACCCCCGCGAGCCCGTTGGCCGGGTAGCGGTCCAGGAACGCCTTGAGCAGCCCGGTGTAGGTGGCCTTGTAGGTGGGTGAGGCGAAGATCGCCAGATCCGAGACTGCGACCGTCGCATTGAGGTGCGCCATCCGCTCGGACGGCCAGGCGAATACCTCATTGATGTGGTCGGCGAGATCGATGACCTCGATCTGCCGGTCCGAGGGGACGAGTTGCTCTGCGAGCAGCTCAGCCACGCGTCGAGTGCGTGAGCGCGGCTTGGGGTTGCCGACGACGACTGTGATTTTCAGGGACATCTACTTCTCCGTCTGCCGAGTGCCAGTATTCGGAGAGGCAGGTTGCGTGCGCCGCGGACGGGGAGCAACCGGCTCTCCATGCACCCGGGGATCTTGTGGCCCCTGGGTGCCCGCAACGGCTCACGCTGCGAGAGCAGCATGACAGGGTCGTGTTTCGCTTGGGTTAAGGGGCGTGCGACGCGCCCGCTGCTCCGTTACCGATGCTCGCCAGGGCCAGATCCGACAACCGGCGCGGGCGCCGCCGTGGTCGCTGGTGGCATCCGCTGCGGCAGCGCCCTGATCATCACGAGTGGTTGAGCAGGACGCCCGAGCGACGGCGATGGCCACCCCGAGCGTGGTGGTGGCGAGCTGACGGCAACGGAGACTTGGCCTGCCGTGACCTACCGGAACTGGGTCTTCTCACAACAACGCGACCGGTCACCCGGGCGGTCGCGCCGTCCCGAACATGGGAAAAGGCGCCCGCAGCCATGACTACATCCACGTTCACCTGGCTGCCGTTCGGCGCCGAGCAGTCCCGCGCCCGCGAACTGGTCCAAGCTCGTCCGGTTCCTCCCGAGGCCGTGGCCTGGCGGCCGGTTTCAAACGTCAGTTCTCGGAGGGATGCTTGCCACGCCGGCAGACTCAGAGGCGAGTTTCGGCCTCTGGGGCCAGCCTCAGTCGCAGTCTCTGATCGGACCGGTGGCCGTCGTGACGATCAGCGCCGAAGCAGTACCGGTACCACAGGTCAGCGGACCACCGATGCTGGAGCCGATCAGCACGACTGTGTCATCGGAGCTGAGCGAGACGGGGCCCTCGACGGTCACGTCGTCCCACCAGACTGCACCTGCGCGGGAGATGTCCACCGGACCCGTGACCGTGCTGTCCTGAACATTGATCTGCCCCGCGTCGGCTGCGACGAGAGGACCGGAGATCGTCGAGTCGGAGATCGAGAGCGCGGTGCCGGCCGCGACGGTGACCGGACCGGTGACGTCTGCGCCGACCAGGCAGGCCGAGTCCCCGGAGAGCCGTAGCGGCCCGGAGACCTCGCCTGCTATCGGCGCGGTGCAGTCCTGCGGGAGCGCCCAGGTCAGCCTCAGCGTGGGTCCTGCCGCACCGGCCTCGTGAGCCATGACGGTGGCTCCGAAGGCCTGCGTGTCGTTCACGTTCTGTCTGAGTGTGAAGGCGGCAGCCCCACCGTCCAGGGCGGCGGCCACGGCTTCCGTGACCGGGACGCTGACCTGCGCGCTGGTCTCACCGGCCGTGAAGCTGCCGATGAGATTGCCGACCGGGGGCCGAGTGTTCCAGGCGACCTCATGCTCGTTCCAGCCGGCCTCGGCGCTGAACACGTCGACGACCATCGTGCGATCCTCGGCGACGTAGGTGGTCAGGACCAGTTCGGCGCTCACGAGCTCCAGTTCTGATTCCGGCAGGCCGAAGGCGATGAGGGCTTCCCGTGTGAATCCGGTGTCCTCGCCGGGGACGCCCTTGATCGTCAGCGTGTCTCGCGCGCCATAGGTCGAGTTCGCGTACGCGCCGTCCCGGATGAAGGCATCCTGCGTGGCCAGCAGCGTCGTGTGCTCAGGGTCCTCGACGGTGATCGGGACCGATACGTGCAGGAGCAGGCCGCTCGCGGCCCGCCACCACGCGACGATCGTGGCGATACCCGTCGAGCGGGCGACCAGCATGCCGTCCACGACCTGCACCACGGCCGGGTCGGTGGAGGTGAGTTCGACCGGGCCGTCGGGGTCCGTGGTCGTGCCGTCACTGAGCACGACCGCTGCCGTCACGACCTGCGCCGACTCCACCGGCATCGACGTGGCGATGTCGAGCGTCAACTCTGTCGGCACGGGCGCTGTCGTCACGTTCGGCCACACGCCGTCCGCGGTAACGATCCGCAGTTCGGTCAGGCTCATCCAGGTGTTCGCGGAGTTGCCATGGGTGACGATGCGCACGTAGCGGGCGGTGACGGCGTCGAAGGAGATGTCCTCCATCTCCAGCGTTGCGCCGCTGCTCGCTCCCTGCCACACCGTGGTCCACGTCTGCGCGTCCGTCGACGTCTGAACGTCGAACGTGTAGACCCGGGCATCGCCCTGGCTCCAGCCGACCTGCACGCCCGAGACCTCCGTGAGCGTGGGAAGGTTGGCGCGCAGCCACTGGCCGTCCCCGTTGGCCGACCAGAACGTCCCGAGGTCGCCGTCCATGGCGTTCACGGTGGGGTTGGTCCCCACGATGCTGCCCGTCATCGGCCCCTGGGCCAGGCCGATGAGGTACACCCGGTACCGGGTCGCACAGTCGTCGACCCCGTCGTCCACGCAGATCGTCGCGACCCCTGGGACCGACTCCGGCATCTGGATCTCGACGGCGTCGCCGGCCTCCGAGGCGACCGCCTCGATCGTGCCCAGCGTGTCGGTCTCGACGGTGAGGGTCCGCGTGTCCGCGTTGAAGCCCGGCACGGTGACACCGTCGAACCGGAGGTCGGCCAGGGTGGCCGGGCCGCTGGCAGGTGCGGTCCAGTCCGCCAGCGCGGTGACCTCGGGCAGGTTCGGGGCGGGCACTCCGTCGACGATGGGGTCGAAGACGACCGTCAGCTCGAAGCGTGTGGAGTCGCTCACCCGGATCGTCAGCTTCGACTGGCCGTTGACTCCTTGACCCTCCGGGTTGGGGGAGGTCGGCAATGGCTCCGCCGCCATCACCGAGAACATCGCATCCTCGGGCCCGTCGGCAATCCTGGCGAGCAGGCTCCGGCCGTCGCGCATCAGGACGGCCGACCGGCCGTCCGCCGCGATCTCGACGTCAGCGGAGGTGTGCATGAACCACCACGCATCGGCCGGTTCGGACGCCACCATCTCGTCCTGCACGACGACGCGCGAGCGGCCATCGATCATGGCGACGCCACGCTGCCAGGACTCGACCCCGCGGTCGGTGTAGGCCGCGCTCAGGTCCGCGACGGTGAACGAGGCCTCCGGTGACGAGCCCTGTGAGATCACCTCGCCGTTCGCGGTCAGCGACTGGTCCGGTCCGCTGCCGGGATTGATGACCAGGGTGTTCTGCCCCTCGGCACGCTTGCGGTAGTAGTTCCAGCGTTGGCTCCCGAAGTAGCCCGGCAGGCCGTAGGAGTCGGTACCGAGCTCGTCGGCCCACCTCCTGCCCCAGGCGTCGAGGACGAAGGTGCCCATGTCGAGGTCGCCGTGGCTGTTGCCGTTCGATCCGGGTCTGAATCCGGTGAACAGGGCGGTCGAGGTGCCCCAGGCAGATCGGGAGAGCACGACGCCGACGTCGTCGTAGCGGGCGTCGAGCTCCAGGCCCGCCTGTGCGGGGGTCTGGCGCTCGGAGAGGCCGTGCCACACCATCGCCACGGCGGTATCGGCACGGTCCAGACCCTCGTCAGCCCACCAGGCGTACTCGCCGCGGCCGTAGCGCTCGGCCATCCAGTACAGCTCCGGTGGTCCGCCGTAGCTCGAGGATGCGTCGGAGAAGTTGAAGCTCTTGCCGGCCGTCCCCATCATCTGCATGCTGAACGCCCCGGTGTCCGCGAGGCCGGGTGCGTCGGCGAGGCCGAAGTCGGTACCGGCCGCAGACTCCAGGCTGGCCGCGTAGTGGACGAGGAACTGGGTGGCGTACTCCCAGTACATGATCCCTTCGGGGTAGCCGCCGTCGGGGCCGTACTCGTCGATCGCCGGGCCGATGTGCTCCAGGCCGAGCTGCAGGAGCGACTCGGTCAGGTCCGGCGCTACGTCGGCCAGGGCGAGGCTGGCCATTCCGATGCCGCCCACACAGACGATCTGCCAGTTGTTCGTCCTGGTGGTCCACGCGTCGCCGGCTTCGTAGCCGTCCATGGCGGGTTGCAGGCCCATCTCGATCATCGCGGTCTCGACGACCGACCGTTGCTCGTCCGTCAAGTAGTCGTACAGCCAGTCGTAGCCGATGGCGAATCCGTTCAGCATCTCGGCTACCGAGAGAAAGCTCTCCGGGTTCCAGTCCGGGAACGCGGCCGCTGCCTCGAGCTCGGCGACGGCCCGGTCGGCGTACACGCTGTTCTCGGTCAGCCGGTACGCCAACGCCAGCGTCCACAGGCGCGTCTTCACCTGCCGCGCCGGCCTCAGCAGGGTCCGTCCGTCCGGGAAGCCGTACTCCGTTGTCGGCTCGTCGAGGATCACGTCGGCGTCGGCGACCAACCGGTCTTCGAGCGCCGCCGCACCCGGGTCGGATGCGATCCACTCGTGCACCTGGTCCAACCCGTCGGCGTCAGCGATGAGCCGCGGGTGATCGCTGCGGACGAGCGCAGTCACGCTGTCCGGGATCTCCGGCGTGAAGCCACCTTCGGCCTGCGCCGGGCCGGCGAGCGAAGCTAGGAGTGCACAGGCCATGGCGGGTGCCACCCATCCGATCTCCCGTCTCATCTGTGTCTCCTCATGACGTCGTCCTTCCCGTGGGACCGGCGGCACGCGCCCTGTTGGTCGGGCGGCTGGCTCCCAGCTGATCGTGGCGCCCTTGAGGACCACGGGCACGAACTGCACACCCGCCACTGAGGCGGTTGGCGGCGCTGGGAGTCAACTCTGTCCTTCCGGAACGCTGACCGAATCCTCGATGACCTCTCGTTACGTCAAACCGTAGACCACCGATATATGGCAGGTCAATCAGCGTGACATTTCGTTACGTCTAGTCAAGTCGAGGCGAGGTGCGGCATGGGCAACCGCAGCCAGGGATCAGTGCGACGGTGGAGCGGTGCTCCCGCGCACGATGATCTCGGGAGCGGGGTCGTGGATGACCCCGAAGCGCGGCTGCCCGCCGTCGAGCAGCAATGCGATCTGCTCGATGGCAAGGGCGCCCAACCTGTCCATCGGAAGCCTCACGGTCGTCAGGCTCGGGCGGGCGTGCGCAGCCACGTCGGCGTCGTGGAGGCCGATGACCGAGAGTCGTTCGGGCATGGCGATACCGGCGTCTCGCGCGACCCCGACCAGCCCGACCGCCGCCATGACGTTATTGACGACGAGACCGGTCGGCAGGTGCGGGCCGGCCAGCAACTCGGCCATGCCCGCCGCACCGCCCTCCAGACCGTATCCGGACTTGAGCGGCGGCCGGGGCTGGAGGCCCGCCGCAACCATGGCCTCGCGGTAGCCGCGGTAGCGCTCGTCGGTCGAGATGCCCCACCGGCCGCCGACATAGCCGACGTCGCGATGCCCGAGTTCGATGAGGTGGCCGGCAGCGACCCTCCCCGCCTCGAAGTCGTCGATCGAGAGCCAACGGCCCTCGGGCTCGTCGCGCCCCCCGAGCAGGACCACCGGCGTGCGGCGCTGGGTGAGCATCGCCATCACCCGCTCGTCGATGAGGTGCTCCTGGCGCAGCACGATGCCGTCGATCGACCCCAGTCCGAGCAGCCTGGCCAGGAACTGGCTGCCCGACCTCATCCAGTTGGTGTCACCGAGCACCACGGCCCAGCCGCGTTCCTCGGCCGCCTCGTAGAGACCGTGGATCAGCTCGTGGTAGACCGGATTGTCGAGCTTGTCCAGGACGACGGCGATCGTGCCCGACCGCTGCAGCCGCAGCGCCCGCGCCGCGTCGTTGGGCACGTACCCAACCGCGGCGATCACCGCCTCGACCTTCGCCCGGGTCTCGTCGCTCATGCGGGTGTGCGACGTACCGTTGACGACGGCGGACACGACGGACACCGAGACGCCGGCTCGGCGTGCGATCTCCTTTTGGTTCGCCATCCGGCAATCGTAGGCGGCGTGGGCGGCGGTTCGGCACGGCCTCGGTGCTACCCGGAACTGGCGTCGCCGTTTGTGGCTGACCCGCAATCACGGTGGCGCCGAACGGACGCGGCCGGGTCTGGTCGCCGCCTCAACTCCCGGCCGCGTCGAGTCGCAGCAGCACGGAGCGGTCGACGTCCAGTGACGGCGCTTCCAGCCCTGCCTCGGCGAGAACCCGCCCCGGCAGGCTGACCCCGGCCGAGAGCCACGGTGGGCGCTGCCCCTCCGGCACCGACGCCCCGGGTACGAACTCCGAGACCCGATAGGTCCGGTCCGGGTCGAGACCCGGAAAGCGCAGCCGCTCCGGCGGCCACACCGCGGGCCGGTCCAGCACCACGAACTGGAACAGCGCGGACCGTCGATCGGCGCCCACCACCCCTTCGAGCCGGACCGCGGGCTGGGTGTCCGCGTGGACCACGTCGCCGCTGTGCAGCAGGTCGCGCACGGCCCGGTGCTGCTGGACCCAGGCGCGGACTGCCTCGGTCTCGTCCGGGTTGAGCGTGGCGAGGTCGAGCTCGATACCGAAATGCCCCCAGAACGCGGTCGCCGCGCGAAAGTCCAGGGGGGCGACCCGGTGGGTGGTGTGGGACTCCATGGCGCCGATGTGGGTGCCCTGGAGCTCGGGTGGCACGAGCAGGCCGGTCCACCGCTGAATGTCGACCCGGTCGTGGGGGTCGTTGCAGTCGCTCGGCCAGACCCGGTCGGTGTGCTCCAGCACGCCGAGGTCGATCCGGCCGCCGCCGCTGGCGCAGGACTCGATCTCCAGACCGGGGTGCAGGTCCCTCAGCTCGGCCATCATCCGGTAGGCCTGCAGGGTCTGGGCGCGCACCGCCGCGTGGCCGTTCGAGGAGTGGCCGGCGTCGGTGAGGTAGCGGTTGTGGTCCCATTTCAGGAAGTCGATGCCGAGGCGTTCCACGAGCGTCGAGATCCGCTCGAGGGCCAGGGCGTAGGCGGCTTCGTGGGTCAGGTCCAGACCGTGCTGGTGCCGGGAGGGCAGCCCGGTGCCGTGGCCGCCGTCGAAGACCCAGTCGGGATGTTCGCGGGCGAGGTCGGAGTCGAGGTTGACCATCTCGGGCTCGACCCAGAGCCCGAACTCCATGCCCAGCTCGTGTACCCGCGCCGCGAGCGCGTCCAGGCCCTCGGGCCAGACCGCAGGGTCCACGAGCCAGTCACCGAGACCGCGGGTGTCGTCGCGCCGGTTCAAGAACCAACCGTCGTCCACCACGAACCGCTCGATGCCCAGGTCCGCGCCCTGTTCCGCGAGGGCGATCAGCCGCTGGGGGTCGTGGTCGAAGTAGACCGCCTCCCAGGTGTTCAGCACCACCGGGCGCGGGGACCGCGGGTGGGTGGGGCGGGCCCGCAGGTGCCGGTGCACCCGCGAGGCCAGTTCGTCGAGGCCCTCGCCCCAGGAGCCGTAGACCCACGGGGACTGGTGGGTCTGCCCCGGGGTCAGCACCACCTCGTCGGGCAGGAGCAACTCGCCGGCGCGCAGGAACCGGGTCCCCGCCGGCACGAGTTCGGCGGCGAGCACCTGGTTGCCGCTCCAGCCGAGGTGGACGCCCCAGACCCGGCCCTTGCGGAACCCCAAGGACGGCTCCCCGACGGTGAGCATGGTGGAGTGGTCGAGCCCGGGCTTGCCGCCGCGGCTCTCCCGGACCCACGAGCCGACCCGCAGCGGATGCCGCTGCGGCACCCGCTCGAGGGCCCACCGGCCGGTGAGGTCGAGGATCTCCGCGGCCTCGGACGGCAGCGGCAGCGCCATCTCCAGTGCGTCCAGCCGGTAGGCGTCGGCGCCGGTGTTGGTCAGTTCCGCCGCGGCCCGGAGCAACCCGCTGGGTCCCAGTTCGATCGTGACGAGGATGTCGAGCTCCGAGACCGCGTCGGTGGCGGTCGTCCGGACCCGAAGGGTCCCGTCGTGGTCCTCCACCGTGGACCGAGAGCCGGAGAACAGCGGCGCGAACGCCCGTCCGCCCCGGCTCCCGACGATCCCCGGCCGCCCGAGCCACCCCTCCGCGAGCGCGGGCAGGACCGGCACCGGCTGCGGGTAGGTCACCGCGCTGTCCCCGACCGTCGGCTCGACCGCGCCCGCGAACGCTTCCAGGGCGGCCGAGGTGAGGTCCCCGAGGTCGGTGCCCCAGTGCAGGATGCGGGGCAGCCGCCCGCCGTCCAGGTTCAGGACCACGCTGGTCCCGCCCCGGCGCAGGTGCTCGATCGGCATGGCTTGTCTCGTCACGGCGTTCCTCAGGTAGGTGAGTAGGAGGGTGGTGGTTACTTGGACCCGGACATGGCGATCCCGCGGATGAACTGCTTCTGCAGCAGCACGAAGATCACCACCATGGGCAGGATCGCGAGCAGGGACCCGGCCATCAGCACCGGGTAGTCGGTGCCCTGGGCGCCCTGCAGCGTGGCCAGGCCCACCGGGAGCGTCATCCGGCTCGGGTCGGTGTTGATGACCAGCGGCCAGAGCAGGTCGTTCCAGGAGAACAGGGAGGTCATGATCACCACGGCCGCCAGGGCCGGCAGGCACAGCGGCAGGATCACCCGCCGGTAGATCTGCCACGGGTTCGCACCGTCCAGCCGGGCCGCCTCGTCCAGCTCGACCGGCAGCGCCCGCATGAACTGGTACAGGATGAACATCCCGAACGAGGAGAAGATCCCGGGGACGGCGAGCGCCTGGATCGTGTTGAGCCAGCCCAGGTCCCGGATCACCTCGTACTGCGGAATGATGAACAACTGCGGCGGAACCATCAGCGTGGCCAGGAACAGGGTCAGCAGGGCTCGCTGGAACGGGAACCGGAGCCGGGCGAAGCAGTACGCGGCGAGCGAGGCGACGAGGACCTGCCCGGTGACCCGCAGGATCAGCGCGAGCACGCTGTTCACCGCCATCGTCTCCACCGGCAGCACGTCGAAGATGCGCGCGTAGTTCTCCCAGTGCCAGGTGCTCGGCCAGATCACCGGCGGCGCCACGGTCGATTCCCGCAGCGACTTCACCGACGTCAGGAACTGCCACAGGAACGGCGCCACCATCAGCAGGGCACCGACGGTGAGGACCACGTAACTGACAGCGCGGCCCACTCGCAACGGCGCCCGGGTTGCCCCGCGTCCCACACCCTCAGGCATAGTGCACCCACCGCCGCTGCAGCCGGAACTGGATCGCGGTCACGATCAGCGTCACCACCAGCGTGACGATCGCGATCACCGCGCCGAGCGGCCGGTCGCTGCGCACGAACGCCTCCTCGTAGAACAGGTACACGATGGTCTTGGAGTCGGCGAGCGCCGGGTTGGTTCGGCCGAGCATCACGAAGAGCAGGTCGAACATCTGCAACGACCCGATCACCGACAGCACGCTCACGAGGAAGACCGACGGCGACAGCAGCGGAGCGGTAATGGACGCGAACCTACGAACCGGACCTGCGCCGTCGAGCATTGCGGCCTCGGTGACGCTGTCCGGGATCGCCTCGAGCCCCGCGGCGAGGATGATCAGGTTCGTCCCCAGCCCCATCCAGATCCCGACCACCGCGACCGCGAACAGAGCGGTCCTCGGGTCGGCGACCCACGCCGTGGTCGGCAGTCCCACGGCCGCGAAGACCTCGTTGAGCAGCCCAAAGTCACCGTTGTAGATGTAACGCCAGACCATGGCGACGGCGGCCGGCATGGTGACCACGGGCAGGAAGTAGAGCACGCGGTACAGCCCGCGAAAACGCAGCCCCCGCTGGTGCAGCAGCACGGCCGTGATCATCGCCAACGGCACCCCGAGCAGCACCACGGCCGCGTAGACGAGCGTGTTCAGCAGCGCCCGGGGCAGCTCGTCCCCGGTCAGCACCTGCACCCAGTTGTCGAAGCCGGTGATCTCATACCCGAGGAACGGGTTGCCGGTGGAGACGGACAGGATGATCGTGCGCAGGAGCGGCCAGAGGTAGAACACCACGAGCCCGAGCAGGGGTACCGCCAGCAGGATCGCGGCCCACCGGCCGTCCCCGGAGGGCCGCCGGCGGACCGGCGACCCTCCGGGAGTGCGTATCGCGCTCATCGCCAAGGTCAGCCCTGCTCCGCGGCGAGGGCCTCGTTCATCGCGTCGGCGAGGTTCCCGGCAGCCTCCTCGACCGTCTGCTCACCGGTCCACGCCGGTGTGAGCAGCTCGGACTCGCGGCTGGCCCAGGCCTCGGTGTTGTTCGAGGTCGGGAACACCACGGAGGAGTCCACCATGTCCAGGAACACCTGCACGTTGAACTGCGGGAAGGCGTCCACCCAGGCCTGCTGGGTGTCCTGGTAGGAGCCGATCACGGCGCCGCTGTCGCTCTGGATCTGGGACGCCTCGGGCGAGGACAGGAACACGGCCAGCTGGGCCGCCTCCTCCGGGTGCTCCGAGCCCGCGAACGCCACGTTGCCGAGCCCGTTGATGACGGTGACGTCGGAGACCGGGCCGGCCGGCAACTCGGTGACGTCGAAGTTCGCCGAGGCGTACTCGTCGCTGGCGAACCGGACCGCGTAGAACGAGCCGGTGTACAGCATCGCCAGACGCCCGGACATGAACTGCGCGACCGACTCGGTGTCCGCGAAGGACTGCAGGTCCGGGGACACGCCGTATTCGTTGATCATGTCGGTCCAGTAGGCGATGCCCTCGATCGACGCCGGGTCGTCGTACCCGGAGGTGGTGCCGTCGGCCGAGATCACCTCACCGCCGGCCTGGTAGATGGTGTTGTAGTAGGTGGCCTGCGGGTCCAGCGGTGCGCCGATGCCGTAGACGTCCGCGGCCGGGTCGGTGAGCGCCTGGGCGTTGGAGATGACGTCGTCCCAGGTCCAGTCCGGGTTCGGGTACTCAAGGCCGGCCTCGTCGAAGAGGGCCTTGTTGTACCAGAGGCCGATCGTGTCGAAGTCCTTGGGCAGGGCGTAGGTGACGTCATCGCGCTGGTAGAGCGCCACGAGCGGCTCGGGGTACCCGGCGACGTCGATGCCGGCGTCGGCGATCGTGTCGTCGAGCGGCAGCAGCGCGCCGCCCTCGAGGTAGGGCCCGAGCTTCGCGCCCAGCATCCAGGCGACGTCCGGCCCGGTGCCGCCGGCCGAGGTGGTCAGCAGGGTGTTCCAGTAGTCGACCCACGGGATCACCTGCAGGTTGACCGTGATGTTCGGGTTCTCGTCCTCGAACGCGTCGACCACGGCCTGGATCGCCGGTTCCTGATCGGGTGAGAAGATCGCGAAGTCGAGCTCGATCTGCTCACCGTCACCCGAGCCGGCGTCATCGCCGCCGGCATCGGGACTCGTGCAGCCCGCGAGCAGGCCGACCGCCAGGGCTCCGCTCAGGGTGAGTGCTTTCCACTTCATCGTGTGTCCTTCCGGTGGGTCATCGGTGTAGTTGGGGGTTGATCCAGTCGATATGCGGGCGCGCGTCCGGGGCGGCGCCGCTCGGGTCGGCCACGGTCAGGGAGAGCCGCACGCGGCCCTCGACGCCGACCCGGACCTCCTGCGCGGGCTCGCCCGAGGTGAGCTCGAGCCGGGCGAGCACCTCGTCGTCGCCGCGCACCGTCACCGTGGCGACGTGCCCGGGGGTCTCGTCGTCGATCCCGACGAGGCAGCTGAACTCGCCTGCGAGCCCGCCGATCGCGTAGGTGACCTCGGCCGGGGAGCAGACCCCGAGGCCGCGCTCGTAGATGGCGCCGGCCACGGTCATGGGAGCGCCGTCCTTGGGGTTGCCGGGCCCGTTGGACATGTCCCGCTCCACCGGCCCGAACCCGTTCGCGGCCGCGATCGGGCGGCAGTCCACGAGGTCGGTGGCGCCCACGTCCGGATGGGTCACCACGCGCACGTGGGCGACCGGTCGGGCGCCGTCCCGCAGGGTCAGCACGCCCACCTGCGCCGGGCCGAGGTCGCCCGGGACGGTGACGGTCCAGCGCCCGGTGCCATCGGCGTGCGGCTGCGGCCAGCCCGGCGGCGTGACCAGGTCGAGGTCTCCAGGGCCGTCGGCGCCGATCTCGACGGCGTCGCCCGGGTTGGCCATGATGAGGTCGCGTTCGAGGGTCGGTGCCGCGCCGTAAGTCGATGCCCGACGGCGGGGGCTGGCCGGGTAGAGCACCGCGCCTCCGTTCTCGCGCAGGTCGAGCCGCAGCGGGCGGTCGCCGCCCTGGTGGGTCGCCTCGGCCAACCCGGCGTCGCCGGCGTCGGTGACGAGGCGGAACGGCTGGTCGTCGAGTCCGGTGAGATCGAGGTCGACGGTGCGCGGCGGGCCCGCGTTCAGCACGCCGACGAACCAGTCCTCGCCGAAGCGTCGGGCGATCGCCACCCACTCCCCTGGCCGGCCGCCAACGAGTCGCGTCTCGTCCCAGACGGCTGCGACCGCGTCGAGCACCTGCTCGGCGATTGGCCGGGCTCGGTACTGATCGATCTCGTCGGCGAAGTGGGTGATCCCGGACTCGAGCACGATCGCGAGCGCGAGTTCGTGCGCGTCGGACGTGACCCGAGCCGGCGTGGAGAAGGTCACCGGGGTGTAGTCCGCCGAGCCGATCACGTTGCGGGTGAACGGGACGATCGTGTTGTGCGCCGGTGGCAGCGAGTCGCCGTAGAACACGTAATACTCGGCGCCCCGGACCGCCTCGTAGGTGACCACGTGCGGGTGGGTCCTGGCCCAGCCGCGCGGGATCACCGAACCGTGGAAGTTCAGCATCAGGCCGACCCGGGCCGCCTCGGCGATCACCTCGTCGTACCAGCGGTAGCGCTCCTGCGCCTCGGACTCCATGAAGTCGACCTTCACGCCGGCCACGCCCCAGGACGCCCACTCCGCGATGTCGCTGTGGATGTCGAGCCAGTCCCAGCTGACCCACACGAAGATCCCGATCCCGCGCGCGCCGGCGGCGGCGGCGAGTTCGGGCATCCAGGTGCGGTCCCAGCCGCAGTCGACCAGGACGTGCTCCCACCCGTGCGCGGCGGCGTAGTCGACGAGACGCAGTTGCGCGTCCAGTTGGGCGCCGGAGTAGAAGTCGGACCACCAGGACCACGCCGCCCGCCCTGGGCGAACCCACGCCGGGATCGGCGCCTGCGCCGGTCGCGCCAGGTCGTCGACCAAGTGGGACGCGACGATGGTGGCCAGGCTGCCGAGGTGGAACACCCGCCACGGGACGGCGGTGCCGCCCTCGTCGAGGGTCACCGGGTCCGCAAGTGTGAACGAGAACGAGCCGCCCGCGTGCCGTAGCAGGGAGCCGCCGTAGCCGCCGTCGATGTCGGACTCGGCGATCAGCACGTAGCTCTCGTCGTCGCCCGGCAGCACCTGTGCCAGCAGTGGGAGCCCGTAGTCACCGTCGGGCAGGTCGGCGACCGAAGAGGCGAACCGGGGTTCCTCGTACCAGGAGGTGTAGTTCAGCGGCCACAGCGGCGCGTCGTGCGGAAGATCGAGCGTGAGGTCGGCGCCCTCGACCACCTCCCCGGCGGCGCCGTCCAGGATGATCCGGAACGCCACGCCGTCGGCCGCCGCCCGGAGCACCAACGTGACGTCCGCGCCGCGGGCGTTCGTGAACGTGACCCGCTGCTCGGCGTGCCGGACCTCGTGGCGGCCGACGCGCTTACCGACGGCCAGGTCGTAGGCCTCGAAGACATCCCGATCAGCGGCGGAGGTTGCCGTGAGCCCGGCGAGCAGGTCGGTCCCGTCCACGGTCCGCAACCGCAGCGGCGTCGCGGAGGAGAGCCGCAGTTGGTGACGCCACAGGCTCAGGTGGATTGCGCCGTCGTGCAGGCTCGCCTCGATGCCGCAGGCATCGAACTGTGCGGTCCAGGTCGGCTCAGACATGGGAACCTCCGAAGACCCGGCGGCCCGAGGCGAGCCGGCTCGGGAACGCGAACTCCTCGATCGCGACCGCGGCGGCACCCCGCGCCCACTCCGCCAGCGGCAGCGGCTGCAGGTGCAGCTGGGTCTGCCGCGCGGCGCCGAAGGTCTGCTCGGCGAAGGAGTCCCGGATCGCGGACTCGATGAAGTCGTAGGTGGTGAGCCCCTCCCCCGAGACGATCACCTGCGCTGGTCCGATGATGTTGGCGACCGAGGCGATGGCGAGCCCGATCAGGTGGCCGGCCCGCACGAACACCGCCGCGATCGCGGCGTCCCCGGACCGGGCGCGCTCGACGGCGTCACGAAGGCTCAACTCCGGCTCCCCCGCGACCTCACGGCAGCGACTCAGCAGCGCAGCGGTGGACGCCTCCGCCTCGACACACCCGTGCCCGCCGCACCGGCAGAGCACGCTCGGGTCGCCGACCGGCAGGTGCCCGATCTCCCCGGCCACCGAGTGGGCGCCGCGGATCAGGGCGCCATCGACCACCAGTGCGGACCCGATGCCGGTGCCGATGGTGACCAGGGCGAAGTCGTCGAGGCCGCGTGCGTAGCCGAACCACTGCTCGGCGGTGGCCAGGGCCTTCACGTCGTTCTCGACCACGACGTGCTTGCCGGTCGCCTGCGAGACGCGGGCGCCGAGGTCCACGTCGCGCCAATCCAGGAACGGTGAGTACCGGACCCGGCCGGTCGCGTGGTCGACGTCCCCGGAGACGCTCAGCCCGACGTGATCTGCCGGGTGGGTGAACCCGAGCTTGCGGGCCTGCTTGTCCAGGGTCGTGATGATCTCGACCACGGTCTCGATCGCGGCGTCCACGTCGGTGCCGACCAGAGTCCGTTGCTCCTGGCCGCGGATCCGCCCGCCGAAGTCGACGAGCACCCCCACAACCTCCTCGTGCGTGAGCTTGACCCCGAACGTGCCGGTGTAGTCGACGGCGATCCGCACCGGCCGCCGCGGCCGCCCCATCCGGCTCGTCGCCTCGTCGCCCGCTGCGTCGGTGGCATGCGCCTCGTTGTACTCGAGGCACCCGGCGTCCAGGAGCGGCTGGGTGGCGCGCGTGACCGCCGCCGAGGACAGGCCGATGCGCCGCGCGATGTCCGTCCGAGCGATCGGCTGCTCGGCGAACACGGTGGATAGGACCGCGGCTTCGGCGGGTGTGCCCTCGATGGGGCCACGTCGTTGTAGTGGCACGAGGGAACCGTCTCGCACTTAGTTACCTGTGTCAAGTATCTTTCTGGACCCGATCCTAGCCAGCCACGGTGAGGCCGCGCGAAGCCGGGCGGTCGTCGAGGACGACCACGCCCGCCCGGTAGCCGGTTCTCGCGTTTCGTGTAGCGGCAGATCACGATGCGACGAACCCGCCACGCGGGCCTCACGCGACGAGTAATCTCTGCTGCCACCGGGCACCGGCGCCCGGGGACCATGTGGGAGGTTGCCATGCTCTCCGTCGTCATCGAGACCGCTATCGGTCTCGCCCTCGTCTTCTATTTCATGGCCCTGCTCTGCAGCGCGATCACCGAGGCGATCGCCAACGCGATGAAGAAGCGGGCCAAGTACCTGCTCCGCGGCCTTCGGGAACTGCTCGACGACCCGGCGACCGCCGAGACCGCACCGGGTGTCGTTTCACCGAGCGCCGCGCTGGCGTCCGTGAGCGCCGAGCAGAACCTGTACAACCGGGCCCTGGCCGCCGACGCCACAACCGCCGTCCCGCCCGCGACTCCGCCGCATTCCGACGCCCCGCCCGGACCCTGGACCACGGTCCTGATGGGGCATCCCCTGATCCGGCCGTTCAAGGAGGCCCGATCCACCTCGCAGAAGACGCGGAACCCGAGCTACCTGCCGGCCCGGGCGTTCGCGGCCGCCCTGCTCGACACGATCGTACCGAACACGACCGGCAAGACCACCCTCACCCACATCCGGAACGCGGTGTCCGGTCTCGACGACGCCACGCCGTTCAAGGGTGCCCTGGTCAGCATCCTCAAGCGGACCGAGGACGACGTGAAGTCCTTCATGTCCGGGCTCGAGCAGTGGTACGACGACCAGATGGACCGGATCAGCGGCTCCTACAAGCGCTGGTCGAAGCGGTGGCTGGCCGCCATCGCCGTCGTCCTGGTCGGGCTCGCTGGGATCGATGCGATCGCGATCGGCCGCTCCCTCTACGAGGACGCGCCGCTGCGCGCGGCCGTCGTGGCCGCGGCCGCCAACGAGACCCTCTGCGAACAGGACGAGTCCTTCGAAGAGACCCGCGAGTGCGTCACGACGACGCTGACCGAACTCGGTGCCTCCCACGGACTCCCGCTCGGGTGGACCGAGACGACCACCCCGGACAGGTGGTCCGAATGGCTGCTGAAGGTGCTCGGTCTGGCGCTCACCGCCGCGGCCGCCACCCTCGGTGCGCCGTTCTGGTTCGACGCGTTCAACCGGCTCGGCTCACTGCGTAACGCCGGCCCCAAACCGAAAACGACGTCGGGCTGAGGCCGCGCGCCGCGGCCACGCCCGCCCGGCCCCCTGTGGTCACCTGGTGGGCCTCGAGCGTCACCGATCACGAGGATTGCGCCGAGGTGGTGATCGACCGGGTCAACGTGAAGAAGCACGAGCGGTACAACGGCGAGGATCAGACCATCGGCACCGGCGCCAATCTGACTCGGGCAGCCTGACCCGCAGACTCACCCCTTCGCACAGCAGACCCACACGACGGAGGGTCGCTAGGTTGATCTGAACAACCACGGACCCGTACGGAGGCAGAGCGTGAGCCAACCGCACCGGTGGATCCCGCCGCGCCACAGCGAAGAGGTCCGGGTGAAGTTCGAAGCCGCATGGGACGTGTTCGCCGTCACCTGCAGTCGCTAACTCGCACCCGAGCCCACCTATCAGGCCTGGCTTGCCCACTATCTCATTTCCCAGTTCGGCATCGACCGGGTCGCACGCGAACCCACCATCCGGATCGCCACGTTCATGCCGAGCCCGTGGCGCATCCAACTCGCCGGTAACCACGTGCGCCTCGATGCCGTGGTCCAACGCGAGCCCGGCGTGTACATGCCGCACTACGGCAGCCCACTGGTCCGATCCCCCGACGCCACCGGACTCTCGCTGCTGCGCGACCTCGAAGTCATCTGCGAACTCAAGGTATCCGCCACACAGGGCGAGGGCCTGGACCACCGGGAAGTCGCCCAAGACGTCTGGAAGCTAGCCATGCTGCTCGACGAGTACGAGGCGGCCTTCCCCGGTGCGCCATCGCCCTTGGCCTACGCCCTGGTGCTAGACAACCACCCCCGCAAGAGCTACGACCAGGCTGCCCTCAATCGGCACCTCGACAGCATCCGGCCTCGCCCCGAGGTCCAGGTGCTCATCCACACGGCCGCCGCGGCCGCACGCCCGTCGTTCCCGGACGACTCGGCGTGGCGCATCCCGCGCCACTCGACGATCCGGGAGCACGACCCGAGCCGCTGGGATGGGTGACGCCCGGCCAGCAGCACACCGAATCCTAGGGCGGGTACCACCCGCCGCGCGGTTCAGTGCCCGCCGCACACCTAGGGTGTATGAGCACGCTCGCGAACCGCGAGGCGCGTCACTCCGCCAGCGTCCCGATCGGTGGTTGACGGGCACCGACGCGACGAGCCAGCGCCGCCACGCGGACCGACGAACTGAAGTAACAGTGGGACTTCTCGGGCCGGACGAGGGTGAGACCACTCGTCGACGATCTTGACCAGCCCGATCTGGCACGGAGGCACACATGGAGTCGGCGGACTCGAAGTCCACAGTCGTGAAGTTCGGCCTCGTGTCTCTTGCGGCGAGAGCGGGTTCTCCCACGGAGCCACGTCGCCGGCGAGCACTCCGCCGACGAACACCCACGCCCACCCCGGCGGCCCAGGTGGACCCCGGGCGTGCGGCCGCTCAGCCCACGCCACGCCGCGCGCACGACTGGCCATCTGCCCGCGAACAGAGCCGCATGAGCAGCGACACGCCGAGGTTCTGGACGCCCATGATCGGCGCGAGAACAACGACGAGCTCCACTTCCGGGCCCGCGGCGCCGATCAGCACAACGCGCCGGTCTGCACCGCCAGCCGCGCCGTCGCGCCGATCACACGGCCGTGAAGTCAGCCAGCAGCGAGCCGAACCGCTCGCTCCCGCAACTCCGGCGGGTACTTCCTCGGTGCCACCATGACTCTCATCCTCCCTGGGATTCACAGCCTCCATCAGACCCGGGGCGAGACAATGGGACTGAGTAACTACGGCTTGTTCGCAGGACTCTCGGTCAACCTCAGAGCCTTCGTGGCCTCCTTGACGAGGGTGGGAAGCTCCTCGGTGTTGACCTCTCCAGCATGTTTTGCAGCGTCGCGGTGGGAGAACCTTGAGAGGACGTTCTTGACGAGGACGGCTTCACCGAGTTGAACGCGCGCTGCTAGCCGAATGTCGTCTTCGGAGTTGGCGTAGAAGGGAGCCAGGGCCTTGAGCGAGAGTGCAACATCTTCTGCGGTGTCGGCCTCACGGAAGTGTCGGCTGGATTCACGAAGCAACAGCGCCCCGAACGTGCCGATCACGACGGCTACGGCTGCGCGCAGAATGCCGCCGCCGACGCTGATATCGAAGTTCTTGACGATCGCCTGATCGACGATGTAGTAGCCGACGGCCCCGGCGAAGAGGAACGCTACAAGTGCCCCGGCACGCATCCACAGCGCGTTCTTGCGCTCACGTGAAGCACGGCCGTACCAATCTGCGGCGCTCAAGTCACCAGCAGCGTGCTCAGCCAGAGCCTCGCCGGCCTTCGTCGTCGCAGCCAGCGTGGCTATGCTGGCCAGCGCTTGGGTGTCGTGGGTCGCGTCAGTTTCCTTGCGATCCTTCTTCCACTCACTCAGCGCTTCTGACCAGTTCTCATCGATCGTGGCTTGGGCGGCATCGCTGACGGCCATGATCGCCTCGCGTTGAGCTTGAATCTCGCCGCGCAATTTCTCGACCTCTGCCGATACCCTTGTCAGCTCGTCCAGCCGTTGCTGCAGACCCTGCTCGGTTGCCGCAACGTGTTCGTGGAGTTCGTCGAGACGCTTGGTGCGCACCTCGATCTCCTTGTCGAGCAGCTCGACGTAGCCCGCAGCGAGATTCTTGGGCGGAGGTAGAGGTAGAGCCCTAAGTGCAGTCTCAAGGAGCTTCACTCCCTGACCGTTACGGGCTTGGGCGATGTACTGATTGAAGGTGTTGCCATCGACGGGCAGCTGGTTGAGAGCGTCGCCGAGCCCATCGAGTGCGCTCAGATACAGAGCTGGTTGCTGGGCCAACTTTGTCTTGACCGCCTCGTCGAGCCACTCGACGACGTCCACGCGCCATTGCTCCAGGGTTTTGTCATCGAAGCGAGCGGCGTGGAGTGATTCCCTCTTGAGCCGAAGGGTCTCCCAGACCTTGTGTGCGCGGTAGCGCTCAGCGCCCCTAGCCATCAGCTAAGCCTGCTTTCGACTGAGACGATCGAGAGACGTCGTTGGATGAATCGATCCGCCACAGCACTACCTGTTGCCCTTGGAGCGGTTGTGCGTGATGCAGAGCATCTCGCAGTTCTCGAGGGTTGTCGCCCCGCCCTTCGACCAGGCACTGACATGGTCGGCTTCCATCTCCGCGAGCTTGTAGATGTAGGACTTGTTCGCGTTGGTGCCAACGGCGCAGAGCGGGCAGTTGGACACGCCGTCGGCCTTGGCCTTGGTGGTCTGTCGCTTGTAGGCGGCGTTCCTGGTGGCTGTGTCGAACAGGCGCACCTTGAGTAATTGTGTGTTGGTCTTGCCACCCAGCAGGTACTCGTAGATGCCCTTGTTGCTCTCCACCGCTGGATCGCCACGGAGCTCCTCGACGGCCTGGTCGATCGCAGCTGCGTCGTAGGACTTTGAGTGGTGCTCCTCGTACAGGCGACCCCACTCGAGACCTCGCATCTCCGAGTCCGGCGGGCGCGTGAAGACACTGCTGACCCAGTCAATTACCGTGGTGAAGTAGGTCTTGAGCTCGTTGATGTCCGCGTCCTGGCGATGCTTCGCGAGGTAGCCGGCGACCTTGTCGCCGTACGGAGCAGCAACCCAACTCAGAGCGACGGCCAAGATTTCCTGCCGCTTGGGGTCACCCTTGACATACGCCGACCACTTCTGCATGTTGGCGTTGATCGAGTTCGAGTACTCGGCCTTCGCCTTGGTGACGAACGGTCCTGAGTAGATGGCGTTCAGTAGCTCCTGCGTATTCAGCGGAACACCGGTGATGTTGATGGTCTCGAACCACTCCTTGATCTCCTTCTCAGTCCCCTGGCACTCATACACCAGCAGGTCACTCTGCTTGATGAGCTCCTGGGACTCGAGCGGGAGCGACGAGAACGTCTGCTCCTTGCCGTCGACCTTGATCGCGAACTTCCCGGTGACGAAGCGCCCGACGCTGGTGATGCGCTGCTGGCCGTCGAGCACCTCGAGCTTGTTGCCGTCGACGTTGAAGTAGATCAGCCCGAGCGGGTAGCCCTTGAGCAGAGAGTCGATGACGGCCACGTCCTTCTTGCCGTCGCCGTATATGTAGTGCCGCTGGTACTCGGGCTGGATGACGAGCTTGCCGGCCAAGCCGAACAGCCCCTTGCCCTCGAGCTCGTTGTAGACGAAACCGGTGAGGACTTCCTCGACGGTGTAGTGCCTGAGATCGGTCTTCACGAGGCGTCCTTCCTGTGACGGATGAAGATGCGCTTGTAGATGCGCTTGACGGGGTAGCCGACATCGAAGTAGGTGCCGGGTCCGAACTCCTCGACCCGGACGTAGACACCCTTGGAGCCGGTGTTCGACTTGACCGGTGCACCGTCCACAACTTTGCGCTTGGCTTTGTAGGACTTCGTCGGCGCGTAGTCCCACTCATCGGTCCCGAGAATCTCGAACTGATCCGGGTTGTACTTCGCCAACCAGGTGATCGGAACGCCCATGACACCGTCGTAGTCGGACGGGATCGCGTCCGCGTACGGGATCTCGATCGCATCGAAGTTGTCGAACCGCTGGTACTCGCTGCCTCCGTCGAGGGTGTTGATGAATTTCTTGTTGTACCGCAGGTTGTCTTGCATGGTCATCAACTGCATGGGTTCATGTCGCCGACCGTGCTCGATGTTCGTGAACCAGCAGGAGTTCCCGAGACGGGTAAAGTCATGCTCATCCGTTGACGGGTAGCCCAATCTCGCCGCTTTCAGACGGTCGGCTTCCTTCACGTCAGCGCCCTTCGGGACTCCGAAGACCATGTCGGTGCTGTTAGCCGTGGCACCCTTCCAGAGCTTGTTCGACTTGATGAGACTGAAGACCTGCTTGTAGGAGATGGCGTTCTCGTTTCCGATCATCGAGAACTGTTTGTCGCCGGCCACGAGCCAGGCGAGAAACTCTCGGAACAGACTGAACGGCGGGTTGGTGATGATGATGTCCGCCTCATCGCGCAGAGCCGTGATCTCGGCGCTTCGGAAGTCTCCATCGCCATCGAGGTACTCCCACTGGAGGTCGTCGATGTTGACGACGCCGTCCCCGTTGATGTCCTCCAGTGCGAGCACGAACTTCTTGCCGTTGGTGTGGCTCTTGGTCTCGTCAAACTGTGGGTCGTTCAGCTCGAACAGGGTTGGCTCGTAACTGAACGTCGCGGGGTTGCTGTCCGGCGCGTAGGACGTCGAGATGAGTTTCTTCAGGCCGTAGTCCACGAAGTGCAGCGCGAAGAACTTGGCAAAGTTGCTCCACTCCGGATCGTCGCAAGGGAGCAAGAGCACCTTGCCGCGGAACACGTCAGGGTCGTACTCGAGGTAGGCGTTCATCTCCCGCTCGACGTCGGCCCACTGGGTGTAGAACTCGTCATTCTTCGCGGCCTTGGCCGCGTTCAGACTGGAAGCCCTGTGCCCTACAGCCGCCATGTTCTCCCCTTGAGACCCGGTGCGCCACCAGGTCGGGGGCACATCTTCAAGCGCATGCTATCGGCGAGGGCCGACAGGCTTAGGGCACCAGGGTCGATCGCGCGGCTGGCATGCCGCTTGCTCAGTCCTTCCGCAGCCGCTCGATCTCCGCCTCCAGCTCGCGGACCTTGGCCTCCAACTGAGACTTCGTCGGCTTGCGTGGCCGTGTCGTCTTTGCAGCCTGACTCCCTGCCCTCGAAGTGAGGCGACGCCAGACCAGAGCCATTGGCGCGGTGGGGTTCCCGCCTCCACGTAGTAGCTCGTCAGAGGCGTCGAGAGCGACCGGTCGCCGTCCGCGGCCGCGACCCGTGCGCAGCAGGTACCTATGGCGTCCCCAGCCGACATCACTCGCATCGAATCCGTCACGCTGCGAGGTGCGCGCTCGCCCCCTTCCCCCGGCGCAACGCCGGTCAAACCGATAGAGTCGCAGCATGAGAAAGGCGTCGCCCAACGATGTAGTTGCGGGCTTCACCACGGCGACAGCCGGCGCACTCACGGACTGGGAGACGATCGACGCAGCGCTTGCGGCGCAGTCGCTCAGCCTCCGCCGTCGAGCAGCTTCTGATGCCTTCCTCTCGCTAGCTGTCTCGTGGGAGTCGTTCCTCTCACGGTGGCTGGTCGCCGCAGTGAACAAGGATGCATCGCGGGCCGTGAGCCAACTCGCAACCCGCTTGCAAGAGCATGCGGAGGAGGAGCTTCGTGTCCCTCGCTCACACCTCGCAGCGACCCTCATTACGCAGTCTCATTTCAGTCTGAACCTGGTTCGTCAGCTATTGGACCCCAACGAAAACAACATCGTGATCCGTGAACACGGCGATCTAGATCAGTTCGCTCGCCGGTGGCTCGCCGACCCTTACCGGACGGCGCTCACTGGAATCTCCTCCTTTCAATTCAAACCTGTGCTCGCCACTCGACTCATTCGCAACGCGCTCGCGCACCAGTCAGAGTCCGCACTCAAGCGAGCAAACGATGAGCTGAGGAAGAGCACGGTGCCTGTGGGCCTCCGAGTGACGGGGGCTCGCCGGCTCAGTGTGGACGGATGGCGGCGCTATCTTCTTTCAATCAGCAGCTATCGCCCGAGAATCGCCGTGCTGCACGATGAACTGGCGACAGTCGCGAGTCTCCTCGTCGTTCCCTGACGGTTGGCCGTACCGTAGCGGCCCGCTCTGCGGGTGCGGGACACGTATTCGGAGGGATGAGTAGCCGTGCCGGTCGGCCACGAAGGACGCAGCGGTCGGCGCCGACCCCGGACGCCGCAAGCAGGTGCCGCCAACAAGCCCCGCGGGGCAGCCGGCCGCCCCACCCACTGCTCGGACCTGTCAGTGCTAGATCGACGCTCACTTGCATCACCGGACGAGGGTTGCTGGGAGACTGATGGGGTGAATCTCGACGAGCTGCTGCAGGTGATGGACGGGACTGCTGCACGGGTAGGTGGCATCTGATCTGGCTTGCCCGGGAGGGCGGCCTGGAAGGATGTTGCTGTGCCAAAGCCCTACCCGAGTGAGTTTCGTGACGACGTTGTCCGCGTCGC
>NZ_SMNA01000013.1 GCF_004353825.1 Occultella glacieicola
ACGACGGCGGCCGGTCGCGTTCTGCGCGTGGCCGCGGTGGGCGCACCGCCGCCCCGGCGGGAACGCCCGACGGCGCCCGTTCCGGTGGCGGCTCGGCGACCGGTTCAGCCGGTGGCCCGCGGTCGACCGAGGGCGGGCGCTCCGGCGGGCGCTCCGAGGGTGGGCGCTCCGGCGCACGCGACGGGCGCGGCTCGGGCGGTGGCCGTTCCGGTGGCCGCGGCGGCGCGCGTTCCGGTGGTTCGACCCTGACCTATTCGACGTCCTCGGGCGGCACCGGCTCGGCCGGGGGTCAGACCCGCTCCGGCATGCAGGCCTCTTGGGCCACCGAACGGACCGTTGCCGGCTCCGGCTCCGGTGGCGGCGCGCCGCGTGGCCGTCGCGGCGGCCGCCGGTCCGGCCGCGCCGCGGGAGCACCCGGGGCCCGCTGACTGCCGAACCGAACGCCCTGCCACCCGCAACCCGGGTGGCAGGGCGTTCGGCTGTCCCAGCTCTGCCCAGCCCAGCCCGGCCGCGGGGTGCCGGGTGGGTGGGCCGTCCGCCCCTCGGTCGCGGTGCCGCGACAGCGCACGGCGCGCCTACGCTGAAGGGATCAGGTCCACCGCGCGGGCCGGCTCTCGGCAAGGGCGACCGGCGCGGGACGCGCCCCCCGATCCCGAGACGAGTGAGACGAACACCGTGGCCACCTCTGACTCCCGCGACCTCAGCTACCTGACCGACCCGGACCCGCACACCGGCCGGCTGCCCGCCCGGGCCCGCCTGGCCGGCGACGCCCCCGCCGTCGACCTCGACGGCGACTGGGCGTTCCGGTTGGCGAGCGACACGCTCGACCTGACCCCCGCCGTCGGCGCCGAGGACCTCGACGACTCCGGCTGGGACCGGATCACGGTGCCCGGCTCGTGGCAGTTCGTCGGGCTGCCGGGCGAGCCGACCTACTCCCCGCCCGCCTACACGAACGTGGTCTACCCGTTCCCGGTGGACCCGCCGCACGTGCCGGACGCGAACCCGACCGGGGAGTACCGGCGCACGTTCACGGTGCCCGCGCTCGCCGAGGGTGCCCGCGCGGTGCTGCGGTTCGAGGGCGTCGACTCGACGTTCGTGGTGTGGGTGAACGGCACCGAGGTGGGCACCAGCGCGGGCAGCCGGCTGGCCGCCGAGTTCGACGTGACCGGGCTGGTCCGCGAGGGCGAGAACACGGTCGCGGTCCGGGTGCACCAGTGGTCCGCGGCGAGCTACCTCGAGGACCAGGACATGTGGTGGCTGTCCGGGATCTACCGGTCGGTGCGCCTGCTGCTGCTGCCCGCCGGTGGCATCGAGGACGTGTTCGCCCACGCCGGCTACGACCACACCACCGGCACCGGGACGCTCGCCGTCGACGTGACCACACGTGACGGTGCGGCCGCCGTGCTCGACGTGCCGGAGCTCGGCCTGCACGGGGTGGATCCCGCCGGTCCGCACACGCTGGACGTCGAGCCGTGGAGCGCCGAGGTGCCGAGGCTGTACGACGCCGTCGTGCGCACGCCGACCGAGCAGGTCAGCCTGCGCCTGGGCTTCCGCACCGTGCGGGTCGCCGACGGGCTGATCACGGTCAACGGTGCGAACATCCTGTTCCGAGGCGTGAACCGGCACGAGTGGCACCCCGAGACCGGGCGGACCCTCGACGAGGCGACCATGCTCGAGGACGTGCTGCTCATGAAGCGGCACAACATCAACGCCGTGCGCACCTCGCACTACCCGCCCGATGCCCGGTTCCTGGACCTGTGCGACGAATACGGTCTGTGGGTCATCGACGAGTGCGACCTGGAGACGCACGGCTTCGGGCTCAACGGCTGGCGCGGCAACCCCAGCGACTCCCCGGACTTCGCCGAGGCGTTGCTGGCCCGGATGCAGCGCACCGTGGAACGGGACAAGAACCACGCCAGTGTCATCTCCTGGTCCCTCGGCAACGAGAGCGGGACCGGGGCGAACCTGGCCGCGATGGCCGCCTGGACGAAGGACCGGGACCCGAGCCGGTTCATCCACTACGAGGGCGACTGGGACAGCGCCCACGTGGACGTCTACTCCCGGATGTACGCCGACCACGCCGAGACCGAGGCGATCGGGCGTCGCGCCGAGGCCCCCACGACCGACCCGGCCGCCGACGCCCACCGGCGCACCCTGCCGTTCATCCAGTGCGAGTACGCGCACGCGATGGGCAACGGTCCCGGCGGACTCAGCGAGTACCAGGACCTGTTCCACACCTACGACCGGCTGCACGGCGGCTTCGTCTGGGAGTGGATCGACCACGGCATCACCCGCACCATAGATGACGGTCGCTCCTACTACGCCTACGGCGGCGACTTCGGTGAGGTGCTGCACGACGGGAACTTCGTCACCGACGGCCTCGTGTTCCCCGACCGCACGCCCTCGCCCGGGCTGCGCGAGTACAAGAAGGTGATCGCCCCGATCGAGATCGAGGCGGTCGACGGCGGCTCCCGGGCCCGGGTGCGGAACCGGTACGCGGTGCGCTCCACCGCGGGTCTGGTGGTGCGCTGGGACGTGGAGGTCGACGGCGAACCCGTCGCCTCCGGCGACGTGGACCTGCCGGTCATCGCGGCCGGGCAGGTCGGCGAGGTCGACCTGGCGCAGGCGGCGGCGGTCGCCCTGCCGGACGCGGTCGACGGCGAGGCCTGGCTCAGCCTGCGGGTGCGCCTCGGTGCCGACACGGCCTGGGCGGACGCGGGGCACGAGATCGCCTGGACCCAGCACCTGCTGCGCGAGCGCGCGCGGCCGCTGGTGCGCGCGGGCGGCGGGGCCGCCGACGGCGACCACGGCGGCGGTGGCCGGTCCGGCGCAGTACGGACCGACGCGGGCTACGCCGTCGGGCCGGCGCGGTTCGACGCCCGCGGAACCCTGACCGCACTCGGCGACCTGCCCGTGGCCGGTACCCGCCTGGACCTGTGGCGGGCGCCGACGGACAACGACTCCGGGTGGGATGACGTGGCGACGGCGTGGCGCAAGCTCGGGCTCGACCGCACCGAGCAGCGGACGGTGTCGGTGGATGTCGACGGGGATGCGCTGCGGGTCGTGACGCACACGATGGGGGCGGCCGTCGACGTCGGGATGCGCGCGGTCTGGACCTGGACACCCACCGCCGACGGCGTGCTGCTCGACGTCGCGACCGAGGCGATCGGCACCTGGACCACCACCGTGCCCCGGATCGGGGTGCGCCTCGGCCTGCCCGCGGCCCTGACCGACGTGACCTGGTTCGGGCTCGGACCAGGCGAGGCCTACGCCGACACCCGGCGGGCGCCGCACGTCGGCCGGTTCGACTCGACCGTGGCGGACCTGCAGACGCCGTACGTGTTCCCCCAGGAGAACGGGAACCGTGCGGACGTGCGCTGGGCCGAGCTGCGCGACGGTACCGGCCACGGCATCGGGCTGCGCGCCCCGGACCTGGTGGACCTGACCGTGCGGCCGTGGACGTCGGAGGACCTCGATGCGGCGAAGCACACCACGGACCTGGTGGCCGGCGAGACGACCTGGGTGAACCTGGACGCCGCCCAGACCGGGATCGGCACGAACTCCTGCGGCCCGGGCGTGCTCGCGCAGCACCGCCTGTACGCGGCGCCGGCACGGATCACGGTGGAGCTGCGCACGATCTGACCGGTCGGTTCCCGTCGCTGAGATCGCACCTGCCGTGCTGAACTCGTGCATGGGCAGGTGCGATCTCGACGCGGCGGGTGCGAACTCGGCGCCCCCGGCCCGGCTGCGTGGCCGCCTACGTGCCTCGGCCCCAGCGTGGTCTGGTTGAGGCGGTGCGCGCCGCGCTAGCGTGTGCGACCTCGGATCATTCCGTTCTGCGCGAACGCCGCGCTTCCGCGGAAGAGCTCCCGTGATCCTGCTGTTCGGCGGAAGGTGGGCTTTGACGTGAGCACGAACAGCACCGGCAGCACCAGCAGCCCGGAGGGCACGGACGGCCCGGAGAGCACCGACGGCACGGACCGACATGCGGACCGACCCGGGCGGCCCAGCGGCGACGGTCCGCAGAGCCGGACCCACCGCAAGCACCTGATCGGCCAGCTCCCCGGGCCGCTGCGCTCGTTCCTGGCCACCGAGGCGGGCGGCGCGACCCTGCTGCTCGTGGCAGCCGCGCTCGCGGTCATCTGGGCGAACTCGCCGTGGTCCGCCTCGTACGAGGCGATCTGGGACGCGGACGGCGTGATCGGGCTGGGTCCGTGGATGCTCGAGATGCACCTCGGGCACTGGGTCAACGACGGGCTGATGGTCGTGTTCTTCTTCGTCATCGGCCTTGAGGTGCGCCAGGAGCTCGCCACCGGTGAGCTCACCGACCGGCGCCGGGTCGTGGTCCCGATCCTGGCCGGTATCGGCGGCATGCTGATCCCGGCGGCGGCCTACCTCGCCCTCAACGCCGGCACCGAGGCGGCGCACGGGTGGGGGATCGTGATCGGCACGGACACCGCGTTCCTCCTCGGAGCGCTGGCCCTGGTCGGCCCCGCGGTCTCCACGCAGCTGCGGATCTTCCTGCTCACGCTCACGGTCGTGGACGACCTCGTGGCCGTCACCGTCATCGGCGTCGCCTACTCGGACGACCTGGACCTCGCCGCGCTCGCGCTCGCGGTGGTCTGCCTGCTCGGACTCGTGGTGCTGAGCCGGTACGGGGTGTGGCGGGCCTGGCCGTACGTGGTGGTGGTGGTCGTGCTGTGGCTGGCCACGCTCGCGTCCGGGGTGCACCCCTCGATCGCCGGCATGGCCGCCGGGCTCCTCGTGCCCGCCTACCTGCCGCGGCGCCAGGAGGTGGAGGGCGCGGCGCGGTTGTTCGCAGCCTTCCGGCAGTCGCCGCAGCCGGACTCGGGTCTCATCGTGCAGGCCGGGGTGGCCCGCTCCATCTCGGTCAACGAGCGGATGCAGACCATCCTGCACCCGTGGACGTCCTACCTGATCGTGCCGGTGTTCGCGCTCGCCAACGCGGGCGTGGACCTGCGCGGCGGCGTGCTCGCCGATGCGCTCGGTTCGCCGGTGACCTGGGGCGTGGTCGCCGGCCTCGTGCTGGGCAAGACGATCGGGATCAGCCTCGGCGCGTTCGCCGGGGTGCGGGCCCGCCTCGGCGCACTCCCGCAGGGCGTCGCGCCCGGGCACGTGGTGGGTGGCGCCGCCCTCTCCGGGATCGGGTTCACGGTGTCGCTGCTGATCGTGGACCTGGCGTTCGGGGACTCGGTGATCGCGGACGAGGCCAGGGTCGGGGTGCTGCTCGCTGCGGTCCTCGCGGTCGGGCTCGGCGCCCTGGTGTTCCGGCTGGCCGCCCGGTTCCGCGGCGAGACGAACGCGAGCCTGCCGACGGTGCTCTCCGAGCCGGTCGACCCCGGGCGCGACCACATCCGGGGCCCGGTGGACGCCCCGCTCACGCTCGTCGAGTACGGCGACTTCGAGTGCCCGTTCTGTGCCAAGGCCACCGGTGTGGCCCGGGAACTGCGCGAGCACTTCGGCGACGAGATGCGGTACGTGTTCCGGCACCTGCCGCTGCCGGACATCCACCCGCACGCCGAACTCGCCGCGGTTGCGTCCGAGGCCGCCGCCCACCAGGGCCGGTTCTGGGAGATGCACGACCTGCTGTTCCGGCGCCAGGACGAGCTCGAGGTGGAGGACCTGGTCGGGTACGCCGCGGACCTCGGCCTGGACGTGGAGGTCTTCATGCGCGGGGTCGACAAGGAGATGCTCAGACGCCGGGTGCGTGCCGACGTCGCCAGCGCCGAGGCCAGCGGCGCCCGGGGGACTCCCACGTTCTTCGTGGGGGAGCGGCGCCACATCGGCCCGCACGACACCGCCTCCCTGATCGCGGCCCTGGAGGCCTCCCGCGTGTCCGCCTGACCCGGCGCGCCGCGTGCGCTCCGGTGGTGGCAGACTCTGCCGGATGGTCACGGACGAGCGGGCGGGCGGGCACCAGCAGGCAGGCGGGCCCGGTCGAGCGCCGGTGCTCGGCGACCGGTCCTGGGTGGCCCTCTCGCTGCGCGGCCTCATCGTGGTCCTCGGGCTGGTGGCCGAGGTGTGGAACCTGGCCGAGCTGGGCGCCGGCGGCCTGGCGAACCACGTCGCCTACTTCACGGTCCAGACCAACCTGCTCGTCATCGTGGTGCTCGGCTGGGCGCTCCTGGTGCCGCCGCGGCGCCGGCCCACGTGGTTCGACCCGTTGCGTGGGGCCATGACCACCTACATCGTGCTCACCGGGGTCCTGTACAACTTGCTGCTTGCGGCGCCGGGCGAGCTGTTCTCCTGGGACGTGCACCCGTCGAACCTGCTCCAGCACCGGATCATCCCGATCCTGGTCGCCCTCGACTGGCTGCTGATCCCCGTGGCGCGGCGGCTGCGGCTGTCCCGGTTCTGGATCTGGCTCGGCTACCCGGTCGCCTACCTCGCGTTCACGCTGATCCGCGGCCCTCTGGTGGGCGACTGGTACCCGTACTTCTTCCTCGACCCGAACGAGTTCGGCGGGTACGGCGGGTTGCTGGTGCCGATCCTCGGCCTCGTGGTGGTGTTCGCCGTCGGGGCGTTCGTGGTGGGCGCGCTCGGGAACCTGCGGTACCGGACGACGGGTCAGCCGGTCAGCCAGTCCGGGGCGGACTCCTCGAGGTAGTCACCGATCAGGGCCAGGTTCTGGATCGCGGCGAGCCCGAACTGGGACGCGTCGTTCGTGGACACGAACGGGGCCTCGTCCACGGGCTCGAGCACGCCCGGGCCGTCGACCCGGGTCCGGGCCCAATGGCGCTCGCGGCACAGGGCGTTGACGTTGACCATGTCCCCGGAGTCCACAAAGAACCGACGCCACGCGAAGGCGGCCAGGTCCGCGTCGCCGTCGCGGCCGGCCGCATAGGCGCTCAGCCGGCTGTGCGCCTGGATCAGTGAGATCCCGGTCAGCGCCTGCCCGACCGCGGCCTCCTGGGTCGCCGCGTCCGCGAGGTAGAGCCGGCAGTACTGCAGCCACGCCTCCTCGAACCCGGGCACGTCCGCCAGGTCGATCAGCTCCGAGCACACCTCGACGAGCCCGAACACGGCACTCAGGTGCGAGACCCGGACCCGTTCGGGGGAGGTGTCGAACCGGCCGGTCGCCAGGTCCAGGCGCGCCTCCCCGGTGAGGAAGCCACGCCGGAGCGCCCCGATATCGGCCATCGTGCCGAGCACCTTGTCCCGGGCCACGGTGTCGGCATGCCGCTCCCACCGGGTCAGCCAGGTCGCGGCGAGCGCGCCCCAGTCCGTGCCGAGCCCCACCGAGAGCGCGGCCGGGTCGGGAGAGTAGACGTCGCCGCGGACCTTGCGGGTGGCGTCCACGTTCAGCAGGGCCCGCTCGGACGCCGCGAGCTCGTCGAGCAGGTCCCCGACCCGCTCATCGGCCGTCAGGTAGTAGTAGAACCGCCGGTAGCTGGGGTTGGAGATCCGCAGCTGCTTCGCGCTGCACCCCCAGTGCTGCACGTTGTGCCGGGTGCCCAGCCCGGCGAAGCGCCCCGCGTGGTAGACGTCCACCTCCCCGGTGTGCCGGGTCATCGCCTCCGCGAACCGGAACACGTCGGCCCTCCCGGACCGCAAGTAGGACAGCCAGAACCACAGGTCCGGGGACAACTCGGAGTTGTCCCACGCGTACCCGCCGACGTCGTAGCGCCAGGTGTGCCGGTCCGCGTCGTAGGTGTGCATCACGTCGCCGTAGTCCCAGAACCCGTACCAGCGGCGCTGCTCCACCTGGTCCAGGTAGAACGCGAGCAGGAAGTCGATCCGGTCCTCGATCGCGGCCCGGGCCGGAGTGGACCGGTCCACCGGGGCCCAGTCGCCGAACACACCGGCCGAATGCAGCCGGTCCGGGTCGGCCACCAGCAAGGGGGGTGTCGCCAGCGCTGCGGCGCGGGCCGCAAGAGCCGCCGACGACGGCGTCCCCGCCACCGCGGTCAGGTTGAGTTCGTGGGTGCGGGCGATGCCGTGGGCATCGCCGTAGCCGGGCTCGTAGTCCTCGTAGGTGATCTCGAGCGCGTCGAGCTGGTCGGCGTAGTCGGCCTGGCCGAGCCCGTCGTGGAAGAACCGCAGGTCCATGGCCCGCGACTCCGGCGACCACAGCCACACCGTGAGCTCGCCGGTGTCGGTGGTGGCGCCGCGCACGTCGAGCTGCGTCGGCGCGCCCTTCCAGAAGTCCCGGAGACCGAGCTCCAGTCCACCGGAGGTGTCCCCGAGGTAGGCGTACCCACCGGCCCGGGTGCCACCCCCGATACCGACCCAGCCTGCGCCGTCGGCCGTGCGTTTGCGGACGGTGTAGCCGTCCGGACTGCCCTGGTGCAGGGTCCAGTCGTTCCAGGTCGGCACCCAGTGCAGCCGGTCCGCCACGGCCGGCGCCCAGTCCCCGACCGGCGGGGTCGGCCGGCCGGCCACCTGCGCGGCCCGGACGTCTCCGCCGGGGTTGCGGCGGAGCCCGGTGATCCCGCGGACCGACTCGGTGAGGAAGCCGCCCGCGCTGCCGGCCACGCGCACGTGCCGGTCGTGCGGCTGCTCGCGCAGGGGCACCTCGAAGCGAACCCCGAGGCCGGCGAGGAAGTCGCGCTCGGCGTCGCCGTCCCAGACGAAGGAGTGCATCAACCTGAGGGTGGGTGAGCCGGCGTAGAGATACAGGCGGACGGTGAACGGCAACCACTCACGGGCGCCGCCGTCCTCGCGGTGGACGCCGTCGATGCGGAGCACCGCGCGCACCGGACCGGCCTGCTCCACGGTAGCCGCGCGCACCCGGGACGTGAACGGTGCCCGAGGCCGGGGGCCGTCATCGTCCGGGCCGTCCGCGAGCAGGCTGACGAGGCGGCCCGCGCGAGCGACCACCCGCCCGCCGGTCTCGATCTCGGAGACCAGATGCGCCCCCGTGCGCGGCACCCGGACCCGGATCACGCCGGTGTCCACGAGGACGTGGTCGTCGGTCTCGCGGACGTCGACGGCGGAACTCGGCTCGGGCGGCTGGGTGCCGGCCTCCAGCACGTAGGAGTCGGTGGGCGCCGTCGGCGCCGCGGCGTGGGCGGTCCACTTCACGGACCCGTCCGGCCAGGTCGCGGTCACCCAGGTCTGCACCGGTTCGGGGGTGCCACCGGCGGTGCGGAGCCCGATCGGGGTGTCCGGCGCGAGCGTGCCCCGAGCCCAGGGGACGCCCCAGGTCACGCCGGTCGCCGCGGCGGGGACGTCCTCCAACCAGTGCAGCGCGGTGCTCGGCCGGCCCGTGGGCTGGTTCGTGGGCGTGGTCGGGCCGGTCGCCGGCGACACGCTGGGGGCTTCGGTGGGCATGGGGCTCCTGGGTCGGGTGGTGCGGTCCAACGGGTTCACGCCGCGGCCAGGACGGGCGCCAGCGCGTCGGCGACGATCCGGGCCACGGCGGTGGCGCCGGTGACGTTGAAGTGGGTGTCGTCGGCGATGCCGTCCGGGTAGTTGGGGTGCTCGCCGGGGCCGAACCGGGTGAACAGGGACATCGACCCCTGCTCGCCGAGCGACTCGTACAGCTCGGTGGTGGCCGCGGTCAGGTCGATCAGCGGCACCCGCTGCGCCGCGGCCAGATCCCGGACGGCGTCCGGGTAGTCCCCGTGGGTGGCCGCGACCGCGCCGCCGGCGAACCGGCGCCGCTGCACGCTCGTGCAGAGCACCGGTGCGGCGCCGGCCTCGCGGACCTCGGTGAGCATCCGGGTCAGGTTGGCGGTGTAGCCGGCGCTCGCACCGAGGACCTCGGGCTGCTTCTGATCGTTGTGCCCGAACTGCAGCAGGACGACGTCACCGGCGGCAGCCTCCCAGAGCAGCGCGTCCCAGAGCCCGTCCGCGCGCAGCGACGCCGTGGTGGCGCCGCCCTTCGCGAAGTTGTGCACCACCACCCCGGGCGTGAACGTGGCCAGGTGCGCGCCCCAGCCTGACATCGGGGCCTCGTGCGGCGGGCACGCCGCCACCGTCGAGTCCCCGGCGAGCAGGATCCTCATCCCTTGACACTCCCGATCAGCATGCCCTTGGCGAAGTGCTTCTGCAGGAACGGGTAGGCGAGCAGGACCGGGATCGTGGCGACCATGACCACGGCGAACTTGATGCCCTGAGCCGGCGGCGGCAGTTCGTTGCCGAGATCCTCGGCGGTGAGGGAGGACGCCGCGGTGACCTGACGCAGGAACATCTGCAGGGTCCACTTCGAGGTGTCGTTGAGGTAGATCAGGGGCGACATGTAGTCGTTCCAGATTCCGACGGCGTAGAACAATGCGAACGTGGCTAGCACCGGCTTGGACAGCGGCATCACCACACTGCGCAGGATGCGCAGTTCGTTCGCGCCGTCGATCTTGGCCGACTCCTCGAGTTCCTTGGGCAGTTCCTGGAAGAAGTTCTTGATGATGATGAGGCTGAACGGGTTGATCGCCGCCGGCAGGATCAGGGCCCAGTAGGTGTCCAGCAGCCCGAGTTCCTTGACGATCAGGAACGTCGGGATCAGGCCCGCGGAGAACACCATGGTGAACACGACCAGGGACATGATGGTGCGCCGGCCGGGCAGGTCGATCTTGGACAGCGGGTACGCCATCAGCGCGGTCAGCGCGAGCTGGATGGCGGTGCCCACGCCGGTGACCGCGACCGTGGTGATGAACGCGCGCACGAACACGGTCGAGCCGAGGATCGAGGCGTAGGCGTCGGTGGTGAACTCGTTCGGCCACAGGAAGAAGGGCCGGGTGGTCAGCTCGTACTCGGTGGCGAACGAGCCGGCGAGCACGTACAGGAACGGCAGGATCGCGATCGCCCCGACACCGACCAGGACGACGACGTTGACGACGTCGAACGCCTTGCCGGCCGGGGTGTTGAACCGGTACTTGACCCTGGCCATCAGAAGATCCCCTGCTGGTTGAAGCGCTTGGCGAGCCAGTTCGTCCCGAAGATCAGGATCACGCCGACGATCGCCTTGGCCAGGCCGACGGCCGTGGCGTAGGAGTAGGAGCCCTGCTGGATCCCGACGAAGTAGACGTAGGTGTCGAACACGTCGGCGACGGTGCGGTTCAGGGCGTTGGACATGAGGTAGATCTGCTCGAACCCGGTGTTCAGGATCTGGCCGGTCTGCAGGATCAGCAGCACGATGATCGTGGATCGGATGGACGGCAGCGTGATGTGCCAGACCCGCTGCCAGCGCCCGGCGCCGTCGATGATCGCGGCCTCGTACTGCTCCTGGTCCACCCCGGCGAGGGCGGCCAGGAAGATGATGGTGCCCCACCCGGTGTTCTTCCAGACGTCCTGCAGCACGATCAGCGGGCGGAACCAGGCCGGATCGGCGAGGAAGTTCGTGTCGGTCCCCAGGACGTCGTTCAGCAGCGTCCACAACGGACCGTTGCCGACCGCGAACAACAGCCCGGTCAGGGAGACCACCACGGTCCAGGACAGGAAGTGCGGCACGTAGACGAGGGTCTGCACGGTCCGCTTGAGGATGTTCAGGCGCAGCTCGTTGAGCAGCAGGGCCATCACGATCGTCAGCGGGAACGCGATGAAGAGGCTCAACGCGGCCAGGATCAGCGTGTTGCGCAGCAGCCGCGGGAAGTCGGGGTTCGTGAAGAACGTCTCGAAGTGTTCCCAGCCCACCCACTGGCTGCCTTCGATCCCGAGGAACGGGATGTAGTCCCGGAACGCGATCTGGGCGCCGTACATCGGCCAGAACCGGAACAGCAGGAAGTAGATGATGCCCGGCAGCATCAGGAACAGCAGCCACCGGTAGCGAACGAGCGTCTCGCGGACGTTGCGGCGGTTCGGCGGCCGTGGCGTGATGTCCGCGCCGCCGCTGACAGCCTCCGCCTCGATGAGCGTGGCCATGGGAGCCTCCTCTCAGGGGTGGGGATGCGGGGGCCGGCCAACCGGCCCCCGCATCGTCGATCAGCCGAGTTCGCTGTAGAGCTCGTTCAGTTCGGCGATCACCTGGTCGCCGCCCTGGGAGTGCCAGCGGTCGATCACGTCCTGCAGCCCGGCCTCATCGATCTGACCCGCGATGAACTGGATCCGCGCATCGGAGATCAGCGTGTCGAGCTGGGTGCCGCTGGACTGGTAGGTCTCGGAGGCCAGCGAGGCCGCCGGGTTGAACACCGCGTTCTCGAGGTCCTCCGCCTGCAGGTCGAGTCGGAGCTGGGCCAGCTCCTCGTCGTACGGAGTCGCCGGCTGCGTCGCGTAGGCGTTGTAGCCGGCCACGTTCGTGCCGAGCTGGGCCCACGCACCGCTCACCTGGTCGGTGAAGTCCTGGCGGTCCTCGTTGTACACGGCGTACTCGCCCTCGACGGTGAAGTTGTCACCTTCGATGCCGTTGTTCAGGAGGATCTGCGCCTCGGTGCTGTTCATGTCGTTCAGGACCTGGAGCACCTGCTCGAGCTGTTCCTCGGTCTCCACCGAGGACCGCGGGATGGCCAGGAAGTTCGAGTAGCCGGAGGTGGGCATGGCGAACGTCCCGTGCGGGCCCTCGGGCTGCCCGACCAGGGCGACGTAGGACTCGGCGTTCTCGGGGTCCTGCTCCCGGAACAGCTCGACCAGCTGCGGTGCCCGGGACTGGACGTCGATGATGATGCCGCCCTGGCCGTTCAGGAACGGTTCGTTCCAGGTGGCCGGATCCATCGTGGCGTAGTCCGGGTTGGTGTACCCGTTCTGGACGAGGTCACGCTCGTACTCCACGGCTTCCATCCACGCGTCGGTGGTGAACGACGGGACCAGCTCCCCGCCGTCATCCAGCCAGACGTTCCCGGCGCCGTGCCAGAGCTCGAGCGCGTCGTACGGGCTGCCCGAGCCGATCGACCCGGGCCATGCGGGGTTGATGAAGCCGTAGGTGTCGTCCGCGCCGTTGCCGTCGGGGTCGTCCTCGGTGAACGCGCGGGCCACCTCGTAGAGCTCCTCGACCGTCTGGGGCTGCTCGAGGCCGAGGTTCGCGAGCCAGTCCGCGCGCAGGATGATGCAGTGCCGGATGACGTCACGGGACCGGTACACGCCGTAGACGTGGCCGTTCACGCTCGTCGCCTCCTGGACCTCCGGGTTCTCCGAGACGAGGTTCGGGTAGTCCCCGGAGTTGAGGTAGTCGGTGAGCTCCCAGAACCCGCCGGCCTCCGCGGTCTGCACGAACGCCGGGGTCTTGCCCATCACCATCACGTCCGGGATGTCGTCGCCGGCCAGGACCACGTTGGTGCGCTCGCCGTAGTCGGTGTTCGGCACCCACTGCACGGAGATGTCGACGCCGGTGAGCTCGGTCAGGGCCTGGTCGATCGGGTCGTCCTCCTCCGGCGGAACGGCCGCGAAGTAGGGCGACATGATGCTCAGGCTCGAGAGCGCGTCGCCCTCACCGCCGCCGTTCCCGTCGCCATCGCCTTCGTCACCCCCGCTCGAGCAGGCGGCGGTCAGCGCGAGGCCGGTCACGGTCAGGATCGCGAGCGGAGCTCGCAGTCGCTTCCTCGGTGTCATGGTCAGTGTTCCTTTCGTCATCGTTGGCGAGGTCAAACGGGGGTGGTGCGGGGCTGCGCCTCGACCTGGCGGTCATTGGCGGCGAAGAAGGACAAGCACAGCGCGGTGCACAGGTAGATCCAGACACCGACCGAGACGGTCGGCAGCAGGCCGGGCAACCAGGCGGTGACGGCGGCCACGAGGGCGGTCGTGGCGGCGAGCAGGAGCGGGACGCCGGGGAACCGGAGCGCGAACGCGAGCGCCAGGCGCAGGCAGTCCCGGGCGCGCAGGTCGTAGTGGGCGTCCATGGTGATGACGAGGACCTGATGGGTCAGGGTCAGACCCGCGGCGACGGTCAGGGCGACGACCAGCGCGGTACCACCGGGCTCACCCCAGAACGCCGAGAGGTTGAGCGCCAGGACCAGCAGGAGCAGCCAGCCCGGGGCCTGGAGCAGGTTCGCCCGGCGCAGTTGTCCGCGCCAGGCCGAGGCGAAGGTGCGCAGCAACGGCTGTGACTCGCCGCGGATCCGCGCCCGGCTGACCGCGACCGCGGCGGCGAGAGCCGGGGCGAACCCCAGCACCACACCGCCGGCGACGGTGAAGGCGAGGACCAGCACGTTGAGGACGGCCACGAAACCGACGGCGTCCGCCCACCCGTACCAGCGCTCGGTGCGCCCGGCGGCGACGGTCGTCGGTGCCTCCGGTGCCGTCGTCACGGTGCGTCCGTGGTCGCACGACCGGTGCCGAAGCGCCGTTCGTGAACGTTCACGAAGTTGAGTGTCATGGTTCTTTCCTCGATGAAGGGCTTGCGCTCGCCTGGCCTGGAGTCACGCGGGCACGTCGCCGGGTGGTAACCGGCTGGGTCGGGATGTCGGAGCTGGTGCAGTTGTGGCCGAGTGGGTCACCACCTCGGGGCCCATCCGGCCGGAGTGGACTGCGACTTCGCGAGCCACTCGGACGGGACTTCGTGAACGTTAGGGTTGAAAGCATTCAGTGTCAAGAGGGTTGGAAAGCGGTCTCCACGGTGATGTGCCTGGCGTGGGGCCGCGTTCCGGCCGGAGCGCGACGCCCGGGGGTTTAGGCTCGCGCTCACAACGCAGAGCGTGGGGAGTAGGAATCGCATGGTGGCGAATGGTCGTACGCGTCCAGGGATGAACGACGTGGCCAGGCTGGCGGGGGTGTCCCATCAGACGGTGTCCCGGGTCCTCAACGACCATCCGAACGTCCGTGAGAGCACCCGGGAACGCGTGCTTGCCGCCATTGCCGAACTCGGCTACCGCCGCAACAGCGCGGCGCGCGCGCTGGTGACCCATCGCTCCGGGATCCTCGGCATCATCACCAGCGGTTCGGTGCACTCCGGGCCGGCGAGCACGCTCGCGGTGCTCGAGCGGACGGCCCGGGCGGCGGGCTATTTCGTGACGGTGGCGGCGGCCCCGCACCCGACGCCGGAGCTCATGCAGGAGATCTTCGGCTCGTTCATGGACCAGTCCGTCGAGGGCGTGGTGGTCATCGCCCAGGGGGACGAGGTGGCCGGCGCCGCACGCGCAGCCTTCGCCGAGGTGCCGCTGTTGATGATCTCCTCGCTCACGCCGGAGCCGGGCGATCCGCCGCTGGTCTGCGTGGACCAGGAGGCCGGAGCGCGGCTGGTGGCCCGTTATCTGCTCGACCGGGGGCACACCGACGTCGTGCACCTGGCCGGCCCGCCGGACTGGTTCGACGCTCGGGCGCGGGTGCGCGGGTGGCATGCCGAACTGAGCGAGGCCGGCGTGGCGCCGCGCCCGGACCTCGCCGGCGACTGGAGCGCGGGCTCCGGGTACGAGGCCGCGCGCACGCTCCTGGCGGACCTGCCGACGGCGGTCTTCGCGGCGAACGACCAGATGGCCCTCGGGGTGCTGCGAGCGTTCGCTGAGGCCGGGGTCGCGGTCCCGGGCGGGGTCTCCGTGGTCGGCTTCGACGACATCGTCGGTGCGGACAACTTCTTCCCGCCGCTGACCACGGTCCGGCAGGACTTCGAGGCGCTCGGCCGACGTGCGATCGATGCCCTGGTTGCGGCCATGGGTGGCGCGGCCGTGCCACGCGAGCTCGTCGAGCCCGTGCTGGTCGAGCGAGCCAGCTCCGGCCCGCCCCGTCCTTAGCAGGCAGGCGACCCTCTCGACGGTGAGAGTGCTGAAGTGGCGACCACTTCAGCACTCTCGGGGGTGGCGGGCGAGGTCGGAAGGTGCGGGCGGGCGTCGCGCCGGCGGTGAGGGTGCTGAAGTGGCGACCACTTCCGCACTCTCGCGGCGGCGACCTGGCCGGAGAATGCGGGAGGTGGTTGGCAAGTCGCCATGTGAGCGTTAACATGCTAGGAGCGACACTACGAAGGAGTACGACTGCGATGAGTGAGCACCCCAACGCCCTCGTGATCGGGGTGGACTACGGGACGCTGTCCGGGCGGGCGGTGGTGGTCCGGGTGGCCGACGGCGCCGAACTGGGCAGTGCCGAGTATGCCTACCCGCACGCCGTGATGGACCGCGCCCTGACCGCCTCGAACGATCAGCCGCTCCCGCCGGACTGGGCTCTGCAGGTGCCCGCGGACTACGTCGACGTGCTCAGGAACGCCGTGCCGGAGGCGCTGCGGGCCGCAGGCGCGGACCCGGCCGACGTGATCGGGATCGGCACGGACTTCACCGCCTGCACGATGATCCCGACCCTCGCCGACGGCACCCCGCTGAACGAGGTCGCGCAGTTCGCCGACCGCCCGCACGCGTACGTCAAGCTGTGGAAGCACCACGCCGCCCAGCCGCACGCGGACCGGATCAACGACCTGGCCCGCCAGCGCGGTGAGGCCTGGCTGCCCCGGTACGGCGGCCTGATCTCCTCCGAGTGGCAGTTCGCGAAGGCGCTGCAGGTGCTCGAGGAGGACCGCGAGATCTACGACGCGATGGAGCACTGGGTCGAGGCCGCGGACTGGATCGTCTGGCAGCTCGGGGGCACCTACGTCAGGGACACCACCACCGTCGGCTACAAGGGCATCTACCAGGACGGCGCCCACCCCGGCGCCGACTTCCTCGGGGCGCTCAACCCGGATTTCGCGACCTTCGTCACCGACAAGCTGGATGCGCCGATCGCCCCGCTCGGCGCCCGCGCCGGGCGGCTCACGGCCCAGGCGGCCCAATGGACCGGGCTGCCCGAGGGCATCGCCGTGGCCGTCGGGAACGTCGACGCACACGTCACCCTCCCGGCCGCGAACGCCGTGGACCCGGGCCAGATGGTGCTCATCATGGGTACGTCGACGTGTCACGTCGTCAACGACGAGAACCTCCACGAGGTGCCCGGCATGTGCGGCGTCGTCGACGGCGGCGTGGTCACCGGTCTGTACGGGTACGAGGCCGGGCAGAGCGGCGTCGGCGACATCTTCGCCTGGTTCGTCTCCACCGGGGTGCCGCAGGCCTACGTGGAAGAGGCCGAGGCGGCCGGGCAGTCCATCCATGCCTACCTCACCGAGCTGGCGTCCCGACAGCCGATCGGGGCCCACGGCCTGGTGGCCCTGGACTGGCACTCCGGGAACCGGTCGGTGCTCGTGGACCACGAGCTCTCCGGTCTCACCCTCGGGCAGACCCTCGCGACCCGTCCGGAGGACATCTACCGTGCCCTCTTGGAGTCGACGGCGTTCGGCACCAAGAAGATCGTCGACACCTTCGCCGACTCGGGGGTTCCGGTCACCGAGTTGGTCGTGGCCGGTGGTCTGCTCAAGAACCGCTTCCTCATGCAGATGTACGCCGACGTCACCGGTCTGCCGCTGAGCACGATCGTCTCCGAGCAGGGACCGGCGCTCGGGTCGGCGATCCACGCCGCCGTGGCCGCCGGCGCCTACCCGGACGTGCGCGCGGCGGCGGCCGTCATGGGCGGCCGGGTGGCCGGCGCCTACACGCCGGACCCGGAGGCGACGGCAGGCTACGCCGAGCTGTACGCCGAGTACACCGCGCTGCACGACTACTTCGGCCGCGGCGGCAACGACGTGATGCGTCGGCTCAAGAAGATCCGCCGTCGGGTCTCGGCCGCCGCCGAGGGTGGTGCCGGGACCGTCGCTCCCGACCTCGAGCCGCAGGGAGATCTCGTATGACCGGGTCGACCGACGGCACGGAACCGATCGTGCTGGCGGACCTGCCCGACCAGGTGCGCGCCGCCGTCGAGCAGGCACGGGAGCGGGTCGCGGCGCTGCACGCCGAGCTGACCCGCTACGAACTCGTGGTCTGGACCGCGGGCAACGTGTCCGAGCGGGTGGCCGGGGCGGATCTGTTCGTGATCAAGCCGTCCGGTGTCTCCTACGACGACCTGACGCCGGAGTCGATGGTGGTGTGCACCTTGGAAGGCGTGAAGATCGAGGACGGCACCCCGGCGCATCTGAAGCCGTCCTCGGACACCGCCGCGCACGCCTACGTCTACCGGCACATGGGCGAGGTCGGCGGTGTGGTCCACACCCACTCCACCTACGCGACCGCGTGGGCCGCGCGCGGCGAGCCGGTGCCGTGCGTGCTCACGATGATGGCCGACGAGTTCGGCGGCGAGATCCCGATCGGTCCGTTCGCGCTGATCGGCGACGACTCGATCGGCCGCGGCATCGTCGAGACGCTCCGGTCCTCCCGATCTCCCGCCGTACTGATGCGCAGCCACGGGCCGTTCACGATCGGCGCGGACGCCCGCGCCGCGGTGAAGGCCGCCGTGATGTGCGAGGAGGTCGCCCGCACCGTGCACATCGCCCGCCAGCTCGGCGACCCGCTGCCCATCGCGCAGACCGACATCGACTCGTTGTACGACCGCTACCAGAACGTCTACGGACAGGGCCCCGCGCCCGAGGAGGATCCCGCGTGAGCAACCACTTGACCGACCCGTTCGAGGGCAAGGAGATCTGGTTCCTGACCGGGAGTCAGGACCTGTACGGCGAGGAGACTCTGGCCCAGGTCGCCGAGCAGTCGCAGCAGGTGGCGGCGTTGCTCGAGGAGTCGGGCGCGGTCCCGGCCCGGATCGTCTGGAAGCCCGTCCTGAAGGACTCGGCGGCGATTCGCCGGGCCGCGCTGGACGCGAACGCCGACGACGCCTGCATCGGCGTGATCACCTGGATGCACACGTTCTCACCGGCGAAGATGTGGATCACGGGGCTGGACGCGCTGCGGACCCCGTTGTTGCACCTGCACACCCAGGCCGGCGTCGAGCTGCCCTGGGCGGACATCGACATGGACTTCATGAACCTGAACCAGGCCGCCCACGGCGACCGCGAGTTCGGCTACATGGCGGCCCGGCTGGGCGTCTCCCGCAAGGTCGTGGTCGGGCACGCGTCCGACGGCGTCGTCCGCGCCCAGGTGGGCGCGTGGGCTCGGGCGGCGGCCGGGTGGGCCGCCCTGACGGGCATGAAGCTGGCCCGGTTCGGCGACAACATGCGCGGCGTCGGGGTCACCGAGGGCGACAAGACCGAGGCGGAGCTGCGCTTCGGCGTCTCCGTGAACACCTGGGGCGTGAACGACCTCGTGGCCCGGGTGGACGCGGTGGCGGACGCGGCCGTGGACGCGCTCGTGGCCGAGTACGTCGAGACCTACGACGTGGTGCCCGAGCTGCTGCCCGGGGGTGACCGGCACGAGTCGCTGCGGTACGGCGCCCGCCAGGAGCTGGGCCTGAGGTCCTTCCTCGAAGAGGGTGGATTCGCCGCGTTCACCACGAACTTCGAGGATCTCGGTGGGCTCCGTCAGCTCCCCGGACTGGCCGTGCAGCGCCTGATGGCGGCCGGCTACGGCTTCGGCGCCGAGGGCGACTGGAAGACGGCGATCCTGGTGCGGCTGGCGAAGGTGATGGGCCACGGGCTGCCCGGCGGTGCGTCGCTGATGGAGGACTACACCTACGAACTCACGCCCGGCAAGCAGAAGATCCTCGGCGCGCACATGCTCGAGGTCTGCCCGTCGCTGACCACGTCGAAGCCCCGCCTGGAGATCCACCCGCTCGGGATCGGCGACCGCGAGGACCCGGTGCGCCTGGTCTTCGACGCCGACCTCGGCGAGGGCCTGGTGGTGGCGCTCTCGGACATGCGCGAGCGGTTCCGGCTCGTGGCCAACGAGGTGGACATCGTCGGCCCCGACGCGGAGCTGCCGAACCTGCCGGTGGCGCGCGCGGTCTGGGTGCCGCGCCCCGACTTCGTCACATCCGCGCGGTCCTGGCTCACCGCGGGAGGTGCGCACCACACGGTGCTCACGACCGCCGTCGGGCTCGAGGTCTTCGAGGACTTCGCCGAGATCGCCCGGACCGAGCTCGCGGTGATCGACGCGCAGACGACGGTGCGCGGCTTCGCCCGGGAGTTGCGTTGGAACGCCGCGTACTTCCGGCTCGCCCAGTCGTTGTAGGGCAGACTGGGCCGGGGCACCCGACCGCCTCTGATAGCGTTAACAACACCGAGATTCCGCGCACGAGGACGTGATCCCCGAGCGCGTCGCGAAGGAGAAGAGCAAGGATGCGTCTGGCCAGGCTCCATGGGGTGGGTGACCTCCGGATCGAGGAGGCGGGGGTGCCCGAGGTCCAGCCCGGGCACACGCTGGTCCGGGTCACCGACGTCGGCCTGTGCGGGTCGGACCTGCACTGGTTCGCCGAGGGGGGCATCGGCGACGCCCAGCTCACCCGGCCGATCGTGCCGGGCCACGAGTTCGCCGGGGTCGGCGCCTCCGGGGACCTCGACGGCGTCCGGGTGGCGGTGGACCCCGCGATCCCGTGCATGAACTGCGCGATGTGCCACGAGGGGCACCCCAACCTGTGCCCGACGGTCGGCTTCGCCGGCCACGGGAGGATCGACGGCGGCCTCGCCGAGTTCATCTCCTGGCCCACGAACCGGCTGTTCCCGCTCCCGGAGTCCTTCACCGGCGCCGACGGGGCCGTCCTCGAGCCGCTCGGGGTCGCCCTGCACGCGTGGGACCTCGCGCACGTGCCGCTCGCGGCGAACGTGGTGATTGTCGGCGCCGGCCCGATCGGTCTGCTGCTCGTGCAGCTCGCGCGCTCGGCCGGCGCGGACCGGGTCGCGGTCGTGGAGCCGCGTGAGCACCGCCGGGACGCGGCGCTGCGCTACGGCGCCGACGAGGTCTTCGCACCCGACGAGGTGCGCGAGGCCGGAGCCTGGCAGGGCTGGGGTGCGGGCGGGCTCGGCGCGGACGTCACCTTCGAGATCGCCGGGAACGACGACGCGATCGCGATCGCGATGACGTCGGCCCGCCCGGGTGCCCGGGTGGTCCTCGGCGGCATCCCGGACGACGACTCCTCGTCCTTCCGGGCCGGCACCGCCCGCCGCAAGGGCCTGACCCTGGTCATGGTGCGGCGCATGAAGGAGATGTACCCGCGCGCCATCCGGCTCGTCGAACGCGGCCTGGTGGACGTGCGCTCGCTGGTCACCGAGCGGGCCCCGCTGGCCGACGCGCCCGGGGCCTTCGCCCGGGCCACCGAACGCACCGGCCTGAAGGTCGTCATCGGGCTCGACTGAGTCGGGCCCAACCTGCCCAACCGGCTCAACCTGCCCAAACCCGGCACCACCCGTCCGAATCCGAACCACCGAGAGGTCCGCGCAACGATGCAGGTCGACACCGGCACGCCACCGATGGGCTGGAACAGCTGGGACTGCTACGGGCCCAGCGTCACCGAGGCCGAGGTGCTCGCGAACGCCGAGTTCCTGGCGCAGCACCTGCTGCCGCACGGCTGGAACGTGGTGGTCGTGGACATCCAGTGGTACGAGCCGACGGCGCGCGCCGGCGGCTACAACGACGACCCGCCCGTGGAGCTGGACGGCTTCGGCCGACAGCTGCCCGCGCCGAACAGGTTCCCGTCCGCCGCCGGTGGGGCCGGCTTCGGCCCGCTCGCCGCTCGGGTGCACGAGCTCGGTCTGAGCTTCGGGATCCACATCATGCGGGGCATTCCGCGCCGCGCCGTCGAGCTCGACCTGCCGATCCTCGGCACCGACTGGACCGCCACCGACGCGGCCGACACCTCATCGGTGTGCACCTGGAACCCGGACAACTACGGACTGGACCACGACCACCCGGCCGCGCAGGCCTATTACGACGCCCAGGTGGCGCAGTTCGCGGCGTGGGGCGTCGACTTCATCAAGGCCGACGACATGCTCGCCCCGTTCCACGACGCCGAGATCGCCGCCTACGCCGAGGCGATCCGCCGGTCCGGCCGCCCCATCGTGCTGTCGCTGTCGCCCGGCACCGGCCTGGACACCGCGCACCTGGACCACCTGCGCGCGAACGCGGCCATGTGGCGCATCAGCGACGACCTCTGGGACCGCTGGGAGGACGTGCTCGACCAGTTCGACCGCCTCGCCCGCTGGGCACCGACCCAACGTCCGGGCGGCTGGGCGGACGCGGACATGCTCCCGCTCGGTCGGATCGGCATCCGCGCCGAACGCGGACAGGACCGCCCCAGCCGGCTCACCGCCGACGAGGCGCGCACGCTGATGACCCTGTGGGTGATGGCCCGCTCGCCGCTGATGTTCGGCGGTGACCTGCCCTCCACGGACCCCGACACCCTCGCACTGCTCACGAATCCGGACGTGCTGGAGATCCTCAAGGCCTCCGACGGCGGAGCGCAGGTCTCCCGGGACGGCGACGCCGTGCTGTGGTCGGCTCGGGCCACGCGGCCCGCGGCGCGGGCCGAAGGTGCGGCGCCCGTCCCGGCCCTCTACCTGGCCGCCTTTCACCTCGGCGATCAGGCGAGTTCCGCCGTCGTCGATCCTGCGGTCGCCGGCATAGCCGGCCCGCACTCCGCCACCGACCTGTGGAGCGGCGAGGCCCTCGACCTCACCGTACCCGTGACCATCCCCGCGCACGGCGTCCGGCTCGTGCGACTCGACCCCCAGCCCTGAACCCGACCAGGAGTACCTCATGTTGACCGCATCCCTCGTGATCGACCCGGCGTTCGTCGTCGGGCCCGTCCGCCGCCGCACGTTCGGCTCGTTCGTCGAGCACCTCGGCCGGTGCGTCTACACCGGCATCCACGACCCCGAGCACGAGACCGCCGATGAGGACGGCTTCCGCGGCGACGTCCTCGACCTCGTCAAGGAACTCGGCACCGGCACGGTGCGCTACCCGGGCGGGAACTTCGTCTCCGGGTACCGCTGGGAGGACGGCGTGGGCCCGCGCGAGCAGCGCCCGGCCCGGCTCGACCTGGCCTGGCACTCGACCGAGCCGAACACCGTGGGCGTGGACGAGTTCATGCGCTGGGCGCGCAAGGCCGACGTCGAGCCGATGATGGCCGTCAACCTCGGCACCCGAGGGGTCCAGGAGGCCCTGGACATCCTCGAGTACTGCAACGTCGCCGGTGGCACCCACCTGTCCGACCTGCGCCGGGCGAACGGGGCGGAGGAGCCCTACGGCATCAGGATGTGGTGCCTCGGAAACGAGATGGACGGGCCCTGGCAGATCGGGCACAAGACCGCCCACGAGTACGGTCGCGTCGCGGCCGAGGCGGCCCGCGCGATGCGGATGATCGACCCCGACCTCGAGCTCGTCGTCTGCGGGAGCTCGTCCTCGGCGATGCCGACCTTCGGCGCCTGGGAGGCGACCGTGCTGGAGGAGACCTACGAGCACGTCGACTACGTCTCCGCGCACGCCTACTACAGCGAGAAGGACGGCGACCTGGCCTCCTTCCTGGCCTCCGCCGTCGACATGGACCACTTCATCGACTCGGTGAGCGCGACCGCGGACGCCGTGCGGGCCGCGAGGAAGCTGACCAAGCGGATTCACATCAGCTTCGACGAGTGGAACGTCTGGTACCAGCACCGCGCCGAGTCCCGCCCGCCGACCGGGGACGACTGGCCGGTCGCGCCCGTGCTGCTCGAGGACCGCTACAACGTCGCCGACGCCGTCGTGGTGGGCAACCTGCTCATCTCGCTGCTGCGGCACACCGACCGGGTGCACTCGGCCTCGCTCGCCCAGCTCGTCAACGTGATCGCCCCGATCATGACCGAGCCCGGCGGCCGGTCCTGGCGCCAGACCACATTCCACCCGTTCGCGCTCACCTCCGAGCACGCCAAGGGCGAGGTCCTGCAGGTCGCCGTGGACGCGCCCACGCTTGAGACCGAGAAGTTCGGCGAGGTCGCTGCGCTCGATGCCGTCGCCACCCGCGACCCCGAGACCGGCGCGGTGGCGATCTTCGCCGTCAACCGGTCCACGACCGAGTCGCTGACCCTGACCGTGGACGTCCGCTCGCTCGGTGACGTGCGCGTGGTCGGCGCGCAGACGCTGTCCAACCCGGACCACACCTGGGCCGCCTCGGCTGACGACGCGACCTCGGTGCTGCCGGTCGAGAACGGCACGGCCGTCGTGTCCGACGGCGTCGTCACGGTCGAACTGCCGGCCGTCTCCTGGTCCGTGGTGCGGTTGGGCGCCTGAATCGTGGTCGGGGTCGGTCGGGGCTCGTCGGGCGGCTCGTCCGGCGCCTCACCGCCGGGCGGTCGGCGTCGCGGCGAGGGCGCGGATGTCGCGCTCGGCCTCGGCGACGCCGGCCGCGCGGCACCCCTTGGCCACCCAGCCGCGGATCAGCGCCGGCTCGGCCCGGAACAGGGCCAGGCCGCGGCGGACCAGGGTCGACGGAGGCTTGCGGGACTCGGCGAGATCCCGGAGCAGCCGGAACCAGAACGTCTGCATCCGGGGCCGGACCAGGCAGATCGCGTCGGCGAGCACGTCCTCGGCGCGCAGGTCGGCGACCAGTTCCGCCGCGAAGATCCCCTCGGCGATCACGATCGGCTCGTCGCCCAGGAGCAGCCGGGTGGTGCCGGTCCGGCGCGACGTCGGAATGTCGTAGACCGGGAGGTCGCTGACCCCGTCCCGGCACAGCGCCACCAACGCGTCGCGGGCCCCGTCGTGGTCCCAGGACGCCGGCGAGTCCCAGTCCACGCTGCCGAACCGGGACGGCAGGCCGGGCCGGTCGATGTCGAAGTAGAAGTCGTCCAACGCCACCACCGGCAGCCCGAGCCGGCGGGTCAGCGAACTCTTGCCCGAGCCGGACGGGCCGGTCAGCAGCACCACCCGGCGGCGCACCCGCCGCTCACCCTCCGGGATGGGGAAGAGGGCCTCATCGGGGTCGGGGGTCGCCGGCATCCGGCCATTATCCCCACCCGTCAGCAGCAACCAGAACGCCACCACCACAGCAGCGAGGAAGCCACGTGAACGCATCAGCCAAGGCCATCATCAACCTCGACGTGGAGGGGCCGGTCATCAGCCGGCACCTGTACGGACACTTCGCCGAGCACCTCGGCCGGTGCATCTACGGCGGCTTCTACGTCGGTGAGGACTCCGACATCCCGAACGCCGGCGGCATCCGCCTCGACGTGGTGGAGGCGCTGCGGGCCCTGAACATCCCGAACCTGCGCTGGCCCGGCGGCTGCTTCGCGGACGAGTACCACTGGATGGACGGGATCGGTCCGAGATCCGAGCGGCCCTCGATGGTGAACACCCACTGGGGCAACGTTGAGGAGAACAACCACTTCGGCACCCACGAGTTCATGGCCCTGTGCGAGCTGCTCGGCGCCGAGCCCTACATCAACGGGAACGTCGGCTCCGGCACCGTCAAGGAGATGAGCGACTGGGTCGAGTACCTGACCCGGGACGGCGACTCCCCGATGGTGCGGCTGCGCAAGGCCAACGGCCGTGAGGAGCCGTGGACGGTGCCGTTCTGGGGGATCGGGAACGAGGCGTGGGGCTGCGGAGGCAACATGAGCGCCCAGCACTACGCCGACGAGGCCCGCCGCTACGCCACCTACTGCCGTGACCACGGAGACAACAAGCTCTACCGGATCGCCGCCGGCGCCTCGAACGACGACTACGCGTGGACCGAGACCCTGATGAAGGCGGTCAACTGCCTCGGCTGCGCGAAGGAACCGCGTGGCTACTTCCAGGGGCTGACGTTCCACTACTACACGGTGCCCGGCCCGTGGTCGGACAAGGGCAGCGCGCTCGAGTTCGAGGTCGACGACTACTACGCCACCATGGTCAAGGCCGCGCGCGTGGAGGAACTCATCGCCGGGCACGCCGCGGTGATGGACTGCTACGACCCCAAGAAGAAGGTCGGCCTGATCCTGGACGAGTGGGGCACCTGGTGGAACGTGGAGCCGGGCACGAACCCGGGGTTCCTGTACCAGCAGAACACGATGCGCGACGCCCTCGTCGCGAGCGTCCACTTCGACGCCTTCCACCGGCACGCGGACCGGCTCGTCATGGCCAACATCGCCCAGACCGTGAACGTGCTGCAGGCGATGATCCTCACCGACCCGGACTCCGGCGCGCTCGTGCTCACCCCGACCTACCACGTGTTCGAGATGAACAAGGCCCACCAGGACGCCGCCTCGCTGCGGGTCGACGTGGCGTCCGAGGGCACCACGCGCACCGTCGGTGAGGACGAGCTGGACACATTCTCGGTCTCGGCCAGCACGAAGGACGGCCGGGCCCTGGTGTCCCTGACGAACCTGGACGCGGACAGCCCGCTGGAGGTCGACCTCGACCTGCGCGGCCGGGCCGTGGGCGGCGTGCGCGGACGGGTGCTGACCGCGGACGCGCTGAACGCGCACAACACCGCCGACGCGACCGGCGTGGCCGTGCAGGACCTGGACGGCCTGGCCGTCGAGAACGGGGTGCTGCGGGTGAGCATCCCGGCGCACGCGTTCGTGACGGTGGAGCTCGACCTGGTCTGACTTCGGGCGCCTGAGCGTCCACCTCGTTCCGTACCCACGCCCGGATCACCGGGGGCCCTCGCGCCGCGGGTGAGCCCCGGTGATCATGAGTGGGTGGACTATGTCGCTCGCGCCCCGGATCCGCCGCTCGCGGCGCTGATCGACGACGTCTATCTGCTCAGCGGGACCCCGCGGCATCGGCGGCTGAACGTGCCGCCGATGCCGTCCGCGCATCTGTTCCTCAATCTTGGCGAGCCCGTCCGGTTGTACGACTCCGATCCCGGCGTGCCGGCGGCCACGCTCACCGACGCCTGGTTCCTGGGGTTGAGCACCAGGCGTTTCATCATCGAGTACCCGACGTCGGTCCGGCTCGCCGGCGTGCACTTCAAGCCGTGGGGGCTGGCCCCGTTCGTCGACGTCTCCCTCTCCGACCTGCGGGATCAGTGGGTGCCGGCGGACGCGGTCTGGGGACCCGCGGTTCACCGGCTTCGAGACCAGATCGCGCAGGCGCCGTCGCCGTGGACGGCCCTTCAGGTGGTGGAGGACGAGCTCCGGGCACGCCGGGTGCCCGAACCACCGCGACACTTCGACCTGGTCAACCACACTGCGGGGCGCCTGGAGTCGTCCTGGGGCAGTGTCGGAGTTCGCGCCCTGACAGACAGCGCCGGCGTCAGCGCCACCCACCTGGCCTCGCAGTTCAAGGGGCTGGTCGGGATCACCCCGAAGCGGCTGGCCCGGATCTACCGGTTCGCGCGGCTGATCCTGTCCGTCGACGCGGCGGCACCCGTCGACTGGTCCGGACTCGCCCAGACGGCGGGCTACTTCGACCAGGCCCACCTCGGCAAGGAGTTCAAGGACTTCACCGGGCTGACCCCGACCGGCTACCTGGCCCTTCGGCGCCGGCTCCCCGCGGCGCCGGGCTTCCCGCCGGACCTCGGGCCGATGCCGGCCGATTGATTTCCTACAAGCCACGACCGCTCACCCTTCCTACGATCGAGGCACCGGGCGCGAACCGAGGGAGAGATCGTGGGCACCGTGATCATGCACAACGTCGTGTCGGTCGACGGCTTCATCGCCGATTCGAATGATGACGTGGGACCGTTGCACGACTGGTACTTCAGCGGTGACACACCGATCACCGAGCCGACAGACGGCGCCGAGTTCGACCACTCCGGGGACGGTGGGGGGTTCCGGGTCTCCGCGAGGTCGGCACCGTACGTCCGAGCCATGTGGGCGCGGATCGGCGTGATCGTGATGGGTCGCCACTTCTTCGATCTGATGAACGGGTGGGAGGGCCAGCCGCCCACGGGAGAGCACGTGGTGGTGGTCTCCCACCGTCCCAAACCCGAGGGATGGCACCCGGAGGCGTCCTACCACTTCTTCGACGACGTCCGGGCCGCCATGGCAGCGGCGCAGGAGTTGGGAGGTGACCGGGCGATCGCGGTGAACGCCGGGGAGGTCGGGGGCCAGATCCTCGCGGCCGGCCTGGTCGACGAGGTCGCGATGGACGTGGTGCCGGTGGTCTTCGGGACGGGCAAGCGCTACTTCGGTGGCATCGACACCCAGCTCCTGCTCGAGGATCCCCATGTGGTGATCGAGGGCGACCGAGTCCTGCACCTGGCCTTCAAGGTGCGCCGCCAACCCTGAGCGCGGGCGCCCGTGTAACCTTCCCTCGACAACGGGGTGAGACGGGGGCACAGCATGGGCAGGGGCCACATCGCGGCGATTTCGGCTGTGGCGATCACCACGCTCCTGGTCAGTGGCTGCAGCCCCGCAGACAGCGGCGCTGGGGCCGCGGCGCGGGAAGGAACGTCCGCCCCGGAGGCGACCACCGGACCCTCGGCCGAGGCGATGTCGGACGACGACCTCTGTCGCGCGTTCGGGGACGTGCTGACCATCACCGAGAACGCCGACCTCGGTCTGCGGGACGGGCGGATGGAGGCCCAGGAACAGCACGGCTGGTACCGACTGGCCACGCGGGTTCTGGGTCGGCTGCCCTCGAGCAACACCGGTGCCGTGAGCCAGGCGATCGCCGACCTGCAGGCGGTCGCCCCGGCCGTCCCGAGTGGGGCGTCGGAGACCGTTGAAATCGGGTCGGCCGAGTGGACGGACGCGTCCGGGCGGCTCAGCACCGCCTGCGAGGCAGCCGGCGTGGAGGTGAGCCTTGAGTCCTTCACCGGAGGATGACGGCCCGGTCCGGGCGGCTGACGGCGACCCGGGTCTGGTGGGCCAGGGGGGGTGAGGTCGACGAGTCCCGGTGCGCACTCATCGGCGGCGAGGGTTCGATCGCCGGCGTCCGTGGCCGTTGCGGCTGCCCTCGTCGGTGCCGTGCTGGCGATCTTCCCTCTGATGGTCCTCTGGGGAACTGCTCGGCATCCCGGTGGAGGACCGATGGTGCGCTACAGCCAGGTCGCGACGATCCCGACGGCCCTGGTCTGCGCGGTGCTGCTGTTCTTGGCGAGTCGTCAGAGGCGGCCGCTCGGTGCCTGGCTGCTCGCCGTCGGCGCCGTCGTCCTCGCGTTGGCCGTCGGCGTCGGTTGTGGCTTCTACGACGAGTGGACGGAGACCCAGCCCGGCGGGCGTGGCTATCAGCCGTAGGCGCAGAGGCCGATGCGCGACCGCGACGGCTCGGACATACTGCCGCTAAATCTCGATGGTGGAAGGTCTCGTGACAACGACGAAACTGATCAGTCTGCCCGACCAGTTGGCTCGTGACATCAAGGCTGCGGCTGCCAGGGCCGGCCAGTCCGACTCGCTCTGGATCCGGGAAGCCGCAGAGGCGAGGCTCGCCGGTGCACGGGAGGATTCGCTCGCTGAGGTCGCGGACTTCATCTCCCATCGCGACCGCGAGGCAATGGACCAGCTGGCGGAGTGACGTTCAGCTACCTCTCGTCCTCGGATCTGCTCCTCCGGTTCGTCCGGGTCGAGGGCTTTCGACCGGTGGTCCGCGACCTCGGGGCCCTCGAGTCCGCGGTCCAACGTCCGCGGACCGCCTTCGCAGGGCAGCACTTGTCACCGACCCTGAGCCTGGCAGCAGCCATCCCTGATGGAGGCGATCAACCAGAATCACCCCCTGCTCGACGGGAGCAAGCGACTGGCCTGGATCGGCGTGGCGGCGATGTACGCGCTGGCCGGGCACCGCAACCCGGTGCTCTCCCAGGATAGGTGTACTGCCACCGGGCGGTGGGGTGGCCGAGCGAGCCGGAGATCGTGGAGGCCGTCCCGGTGCGCTCCTGCCGGCGCCGTGGGGCCGCGATCGACCTCGTGCTCGAGCGGTCCCGGGAGAACCGGAGCCAGCTCGTGCTCACCCGGATCAAGGGCGGCCGGGAGGCGGTGTTCTGGCAGACCGCCCGCACGGCGAAGCAGGCGCGGCCCGCCGTCAGCATCCCCACCGCCCGGGCGGGTGGACCGGCCGGGCTCGAGATCGTGGTCGACAGCCGGGAGCGGTACGCCTGGAACTTCGCCCACCAGCAGGTGACCACCCGGCGCGCCTCACTGGCGGCCGGCGACTACGCGATCACGGTCGACGGCGTGGTGGTGGCCTCGGTGGAACGCAAGAGCCTGGCCGACCTCGCCAGCACGCTGAGCTCCGGCAGGATGCGCTACCTCGCGGCAGATCTGAGCGAGGTTCCGCGGGACGCGGTGGTGGTCGAGGACCGCTACTCGAAGGTGTTCTCGCTCGAGCACGTCCGGCCCTCGGTGGTGGCCGACGCGGTCGCCGAGCACCACGCCAGGTTCCCCCAGGTGCCGATCGTCTTCTGTGAGACCCGTGCCCTCGCGCAGGAGTGGACCTACCGGTTCCTCGCCGCCGCCCTCACCGAGGTCGCGGGGGAGGACATCGGTGCCGCGCGCACCGGTGCGCTCGCGACCGCTGCGGCACCGGCACCGGCGGCGATCCGTGCCTGGGCCCGCCGTCAGGGGTTCGAGGTGTCCGACCGCGGCCGCATCCCTGCCGAGATCCGCGCCGCCTTCGACCGCCGCCACGAGTGAGTCGCGGGCCGGCCCGGCGCGACGGCGCCATCACGATGTCGGGCGTGGCGAACCGGGGCCGGGGAATGCGGTTCCGGACCTGACTCGGGCCTACCCTGACCCCTATGGCGGCGACGATGCGGGATGTGGCTGCACTGGCCGGGGTGTCCCTGAAGACGGTCTCCCGGGTGGTCAACAGCGAACCGCACATCCGGCCCGAGACCGTCGCGCGGGTGCGGGAGGCGATCGCCCGCCTGGGCTGGGTGCCCAACGGGGCCGCCCGGGCGCTGCGCACCGGGCGGACCGGTGTCATCGGCATCGCCGTGGCCGGGCTGCGCCGCCCGTATCTGGCCGCCCTCGTCGAGGCGCTGGTGACCGAGACCGACCGGCGCGGGCTCCAGGCCGCCGTGGAGCCCAGTCACGGCGACCCGGCGCGGATCCGGTCGGTCCTGGACGGCCGCGGCGTCAGCTACGACGGCGTCGTGCTGATCGGGGACGACGGCGCCGGCCTCCCGCTCGACGGCGCGCTCACCGACCGCCCGGTCGTGGTGGTCCAGGGTGACGAGGGCGACGCGGACCTCGTGGTCGACGACGTCGCCTCGGCCATGGGGATGGTGACCCGACACCTGGCGGTGCTGGGACGCCGCCGCCCCCTCCTGCTCGGCGGAGACCGCGGCGCGGACCGTGGCCCGCGGACCCCTGGCACCCTCGCCGAGCCCGGTGCGGTGACCCGGGCCGCGCTCGCGGCCGCCGGGTTCGAGGCGGCCGTGCCCGTGATCCGGCCCGACGGCGAGTGGGACCGGGCCTGGGGCGCCACGGCCGCGGTCGAGGCCTTGGCCGCGCACCCGCAGACCGACGCGCTCATCTGCGTCAACGACGAGGTGGCGCTCGGGGCCCTGTCCGCCCTGGCCGCCCGCGGCGTGGACGTGCCGGGCCGGGTGGCGCTGTTCGGGTACGACAACCTCGACGACGGCTGGTTCACCACGCCGTCCCTGACCACCGTCGACCCCGGCCCGGCGCGTCTGGCCCGGGCCGCCCTGGACCTGCTCGGGGAGCGGATCGCGCGGACCGCGCCGGCCGCGCCGCGCCGGGTGGTGCTGCCCGTCGAGCTGGTGCGTCGGGAGTCCACGATGGGATCGCCCCGATGAGCCGGCCGACCCTTGCGGACGTGGCCGCGCGCGCCGGCGTCTCGGCGAAGACCGTCTCGAACGTCCTGCTCGGGCGCCGGCACGTGGCCGAGGCCACCCGGGCCAGGGTCCTCGAGGCCGTCACCGAGGTCGGGTACACCGTCAACGCGGCCGGACGCGGGCTGGCGTCCGGACGGACCGGCCGGGTGGCGGTCGTGGTGCCGATGATCTACCAACCCTATTTCGCCGAGGTCGCCGAGCGGCTCATCCTGGCCCTGGCGGAGCACGGACTGACCACCACGCTGCGGATCGCGCACGACGACGCCGCCGAGCGGGACGCCGTGCTCGGACTCACCACCCCGGACGTCGACGGCGTGATCCTGTGCCCGCACGGGCTCAGCCCGGAGGTCCTCGGCGACGGGATCGTGCCGCGGCCCGTGGTGCAGCTCGGCGGCGGGATCATGCCGTCGTTCGACTGCGTGATCATGGGCGAGACCGAGGGCTTCCGGTCCATGACCGAGCACCTGCTGGCCACCGGCCGCAAGCGGATCGCCCTGATCGGCACCGGTCCGGGCGGGGCGCCGCAGGGAAGCCGGTTCGCCGGCTACCTCGAGGCGCTCACGGCCCACGGCATCGACCTCGACGAGCGGCTGCTGATCACCGGGTCGGACTGGGACCGGCGCGCCTCCGGGTACGAGGCGGTGGTGGGTCTGCTCCGGACCGGAGTGGAGTTCGACGCGGTCATGTGCTTCAACGACGCGATGGCCGTCGGCGCCCTGCGCGGCCTGCGCAGTCACGGCCTCCGGGTGCCCCAGGACGTGGCCCTGACCGGGTTCGACGACACCGCCGAGGTCGAGTTCACCTCACCGCCGCTGTCCTCGGTCAGCCCCGAGCAGGCGCAGATGGTCGCCGCCACGGTGCGGATGCTCATCGAGCGGATCGACGGTTACGCCGGCGAGCCGCGGGTGGTGCGCACCGGCGCGCACCTGGTGCCGCGGGAGTCCTCCGCCCCGGCCGAGTCCGCCGGGTAGCGCGCGGGCGATCCGGCGCCCTCGCGCGCCCCAAGACGATCGCGATGCCGTGACACGAACTGACAACGCTGATGGCTTGCCTGTTGACAACGCTGAATGGCAACGTTAACAATTGGTCCCGTCGCACCGATGAGGGAGTCAGAGTTGACCACGCAAGCCGTTCCCGCCGGATCCGTCCAGCCGGGGTCCGTCGCGCCCGCCGTGCCCACCGGGCCGGTCGCCGTGCAGCGTCCGCTGGATCTGCGGGCGGTCCGCCTGGACCCCAGTGGCCGGCTCGGCGCCTGGCAGGACCTGAACGCGACCGCCACCATCCCGCACTGCATCGACCAACTCGAGGCGTCCGGGGTACTGGACAACTTCCGCCGCCTGGTCTCCGAGTCCGACGCGGCCCACCGCGGCTTCGTGTTCGCCGACTCCGACCTGTACAAGGTGATCGAGGCGGTCGCCTGGGAGATCGGCCGGTCCGGCACCGACCGCTGGGACGCCTGGCTCGACGACGTGATCGCCCTGGTCGCGAGGGCCCAGGACGAGACCGGCTACGTGATGACCTGGATCCAGGGCGTCCACCCCGAGAAACGGTTCGCCGAACTCGAGTGGACCCACGAGATGTACGTGCTCGGGCATCTGGTCCAGGCCGCTGTCGCCCTGGACCGGGCCGCGGGCCGCACCGACCTGCTCGCGATCGCCGAGCGGTTCGTGGCCCTGGTCCAGCGCACGTTCGGGCCGGGCGGCACCGACGGTATCTGCGGCCACCCCGAGATCGAGACCGCGCTCGTCGAGCTCTACCGGCACACCGGCGACCGGGCCCACCTCGACCTCGCCCAGCGGATGGTCGACCTGCGCGGCCGCGGTCTGCTCAAGGTCGGCTCGCTCGGCGCCCGCTACTTCCAGGACCACGCCCCGGTACGGGAGGCGACGGCCGCCGTCGGGCATGCGGTTCGCCAGCTGTACCTGAACGCGGGCGTCACCGACCTCTATCTGGAGACCGGCGAGGCGGCGCTCCTGGACGCGATGGACGCCCAGTGGGCCAGCGCGCACGAGCGCAAGATGTACCTCTCCGGCGCGTTCGGAGCCCGGCACCGGGACGAGGCCTTCGGCGACGACTACGAGCTGCCGTCGGAGCGCGCCTACGCCGAGACCTGCGCGACGATCGCGGACCTGCACTGGACCTGGCGGATGACCCTGGCCCGCGGCGGGTCCGCCTATGCGGAGACGATCGAGCGGGAGATCCACAACGCCCTCGCGGCCTCCGTGGACGCCGGCGGCACCCGGTTCTTCTACTCCAACCCGCTACAGCTGCGCCCGGACCGCTACTCCGAGGAGAACTCCCCGCGCGAGCGCACCTCCTGGTACGCCTGCGCCTGCTGCCCCCCGAACATCGCCCGCGTGGTCGCCCAGCTCTCCGCCTACGTGGCGAGCAGCACCGACGACGAACTCCTCGTGCACCAGTTCGCCGCCGCCGAGATCGACCTCCCGGCACACCTCGGCCAGGGCACGCTCCTCGTCGAGACCGACTACCCGCGCACCGGCGCGGTGGCGCTGAGCGTGCGCGGCAGCGTGCGGCCGGGGGCACGGCTCGCCGTGCGGATCCCGGGCTGGTCGGCCGGCTCCCCTCTCGTCGCCGTGATGCCCGACGGCGGCCCGGCGGCCGGGTCGGGGAGCGTCGCCGAGGCGGACGGTTACGCCCGCGTCGACCTCGCCGACGGCGCCCGGTACCGATTGGACCTCGACCTCACCCCGCGCTGGACCACCGGGCACCCCCGCGTGGACGCCGTCCGCGGGTGCATCGCGCTCGAGCGGGGGCCGGTCGTGTACTGCGTCGAACAGGCCGACCTGACCGGGCCCGCCGAGGTCGACGACCTGAGTGTCGTCGTGACGCAGGCGCCACGCGAGGTGACCGCCGCCGACGGCGGCACCCGCCTGGAACTGGCCGCTCGCCTGAGCGAGCCACCGACCGAGCTGTACCGGACCGCCGAGGGCGAGCCTGCGCCGTCGGGCACCACCACCGTGACCGCCATCCCGTTCGCGACCTGGGGCAACCGCGCCCCGGGCGCGATGCGGGTCTGGCTCCCTGTCGCCCGTGACTAGTCGCGGCGACGCACGCATCACACCCGCAACAACCACACGAAGGGCTCAAGGATGAGAACGGCACGAAAGACACTGACCGCGGTCGCCGCGGTCGCGATCGGCGGGCTCGTGCTCGCCGGCTGCACCTCCGGCGGCGACGACGGTGGCAACGGCGACGCCGACGGTGGCAGCGGCGGCGGCGAGACCCTGCAGATCCTGGTGCTGAAGCACCCGCTCACCGGTCCGATGGCGGACATGGACTGGGTCAGCCAGCTCGAGGAGCTCGCCGACGTGACCATCGAATGGGAGGAGGTGTCCGCCGACTGGGACCAGAAGAAGTCCACCATGCTCGCCGCCGGGGACATCCCCGACCTCGTGGTCGGCGTCAACGCGATCACCGACTCGGACCTGGTCACGTTCAACGGTCTGTTCGAGGACCTCGGTGACGACCTGGACGCGCTGCCCAACGTGCAGGGCATGTTCGAGGCGGTCCCGGAGACCGAGGTGATGGCCACCCAGCCGGACGGCGCGGTGTTCTCCCTGCCCAGCTACCGCAGGTTCTGGCCGCAGACCGCGACCCGCCAGTACATCAACCAGCAGTGGCTGGACAACCTGGGCCTGGAGATGCCGACCACCTGGGACGAGCTGTTCGACGTGCTCAAGGCGTTCAAGGACGAGGACGCGAACGGCAACGGCGACGCGAACGACGAGATCCCGATGGACTGGTCACCGACCGGGACCGGCGGCTTCGGCTTCTTCCAGCCGTCCGCGTTCCTGGGCAGCCTGGGCCTGCCGATCACCGGGGGCGGCGGCTCCGGCTACTTCGTCGAGGACGGCGAGGTCGGCAACTTCTTCACCGACGAGCGCTACCGCGACCTCGTGGAGTTCCTGCACGACTGCTACGCCGAGGGCCTCATCAGCCAGGAGGTGATGACCCAGGACTACTCCGCCTACCAGTCGGTGGGCCGGGGCAACGGCGACGACGCGACCGTCGGGTTCTCCTGGGGGTGGACGGCCTCGGACCGGTTCGGCGCGCAACTCGCCCCCCAGTACGCGGCGACCGCACCGATGGCCGCTCCGGGGGCCGACGCCGCCGACGTGGTCTGGAGCTACGACAACTATTCGCTGAACTACGGGCCGAACAGCATCACCATGTCCGCGCAGACCGACGCCCGTGACGCCGCGCTGCGGGTGATCGACGCGTTCTACGACCAGGACATCTCCGTGCAGGTGCTCTGGGGCGACATCGGTCCGAACATCGAGGAGACCGGCGACAACGCGTACACGGTGCTCCCGCCAACCGACGCGAACTCCGACCCGTCCACCTGGAAGTGGACCACCACCCTGGCGGACAACGGGCCCATGTGGATCCGTGACGACATCGACGTGGTGCTGCCCGCCGACCTGCAGGAGGCGAACGACCAGGCCGAGCCGCTCGCCGACGCACTGGCCAACGTGGACCCGGTCGCGGACGTGTTCCCGGCGGAGTTCTTCAGCCTGAGCGCCGAGGACTCCTCGACGGTCTCCCTGAACAACACCAATTTCCTCGCGATCGCCATGCAGAACTGGGCGACCTGGGTCACCGAGGGCGGCGCCGACGCCGGTTGGGACGACTACGTCGCCCAGCTGGAGGCCGCCGGTGTGCCGCAGAACGTGGAGATCTACCAGGGCTACTACGACGAGTACGTCGCCTCCCTGGGCTGATCGGTTCCCGGGCCCGCCGCCGCTGCAGGTGGCGGGCCCGGCCAAGCGGTCGAAGGAGACCCGATGACGTTGATAGATCCGGCGCCGGTGAAGATGAGCCGGCGCGCGAAGACCTCCACGGGAGCGAGTGTGCCCCCCCGCAGGGGACTGCGCCGCCACATCCGGCGGTACTGGCAGCTGTGGGTGATGGCCGCACCGGCCATCGCGTTCGTGGCCGTGTTCTCCTACATCCCGATGTACGGGATCCAGCTCGCGTTCCGCGAGTTCGACTTCACCGCCGGGCTCACCGGTGGGGAGTGGGTGGGCCTGAAGTACTTCCGGCAGTTCTTCGAGAGTCCGCAGTTCTGGACGCTCATGCGCAACACGGTCGTGATCAGCGTGACCACCCTGGTGGTCGGGTTCATCGCCCCGATCGCGCTGGCCCTGCTGGTGAACCAGGTGATCGGCAGGTCGCGCAAGAAGTTCCTGCAGACCGCCACCTACCTGCCGCACTTCATCTCCATCGTGGTGATCGTCGGCATGCTGCAGGTGTTCCTCTCGCCGACCTCCGGGCTGATCACCCGGTTCCTGGAGGGCCTGGGCCTGACCGGGGTCAACTTCCTCGGCGACCCCTCGGCGTTCGTGCCGGTCTACGTCATCTCCGAGGTGTGGCAGCACTGCGGCTGGAACTCGATCATCTACCTGGCCGCCCTGGCCAGCGTGGACACCCAGCTCTACGAGGCCGCGAAGATCGACGGCGCCGGCCGGGTGAGCATCGTGCGGCACATCGACTTCCCGGCCCTGATCCCGACGATGATCGTGCTGCTCATCCTGAACATGGGCGGGGTGCTGAACGCCGGCTTCGAGAAGATCTTCCTGATGCAGAACCCGCTGAACCTCTCGGTCTCGGAGGTGATCTCGACGTACGTGTACAAGATCGGGATCCTGTCCAACCAGTTCAGCTACGCGACCGCGATCGGGCTGTTCAACACGGCGATCAACTTCGTGTTCCTGGTGGTCACCAACCAGATCGCCAAACGCGTCTCGAACACGAGCCTGTGGTGAGAGGAATGACGACCATGCTGACCCGGCTGACCCGGCTGCGGCGCCGCAGTCCCGGTGACATCGCCTTCACGGTGTTCCTGGGCCTGACCTGTGCCCTCATCCTGTTCATCACCCTGTACCCCGTGTACTTCGTGATGATCGCCTCGATCTCCGACCCGACCCTGGTGGCCACCGGCCGGGTCTCGTTCTGGCCGCGCGGACTGTCCTCGTTCGGTTACGAGCAGATCTTCGCCGACACCCGCATCTGGACCGGCTACCGGAACACGCTGCTGTACACGGCCGCGGGGACCGCGTTGAACCTGCTGGTGACCCTGCCGGCGGCGTACGCGCTGTCCCGGCGGGAGTTCGCCCCCCGCAAGGTGCTCATGCTGTTCTTCGCGTTCACCATGTTCTTCAGCGGCGGGCTGATCCCCACCTACCTGCTCTACCGGGACCTCAACCTGCTGGACAACTGGGCCGTGTTCGTGATCCCGTCCGCGGTGAACGTCTACAACCTGATCATCGCGCGCGCGTTCTTCGAGCACTCCCTGCCGGAGGAGATCTTCGAGGCGGCCACGATCGACGGCGCCAACTACTTCCAGTTCTTCCTCAAGATCGCGATCCCGCTGTCCGCGGCGATCATCTCCGTGATCGGCCTGTACTACCTGGTGCAGCACTGGAACGACTTCTTCACCGGCCTCGTGTTCGTGCGCACCTACGACAAACAGCCGCTGCAGATCGTGCTCCGGGACATCCTCATCTCCAACCAGGCGTTCGCCGGTGGTGCGGGTGGTGCCGGCGGCACCGGCGGCAGTTACGCCCAGCAGTACGCGGACCAGATCAAGTACGGCGTGATCGTGGTCTCCACGCTGCCGATCATCGCGCTGTACCCCTTCCTGCAGCGGTACTTCGAGAAGGGCGTCATGATCGGGTCGGTGAAGGGCTGATGCTGCGGCTGCTCGGCTGGCACACGAGGGCCGGCGAGGTCGGCCTGCGGCTGCTCCTGCTGAACCTGCTGTGGCTGCTGTACACCCTGCGCGGCGGGATCGTCCTCGGGCTGTTCCCGGCGACTGCCGCCGTGCATGCGGTGCTGCGCCGCGACGCGATGGGGCACGACGGCGGAACTCGCCCCGGTCTGCGTGCGGAGTTCGCAGCGGCGTGGCGCAGCGAACTGCGGTCGGCGAACGTGATCGGTTACCTGCTCGCCGTGGCCTGGGCGGTACTGCTCACCGAGCATCGCGTCCTGACCGACGGCGGTGCGCAGGGTCTGGCGGCCGGCGTCGCGGCCGTGCTCTGGTTCGCCGCCGCGTTCCTGTTCGTGGTCAGCGCCGTCGTCTGGATGCTGGCGGTCCATTTCGACGAGGGACCACTGGTCACCCTGCGGCGCGCCGTGCTCCTCGCGCTGGCCCGGCCGCTGACCGCGCTCGGGGCCGCGGCGATCCTCGCGGTCACGCTGTGCGTCTACTACGTGGTGCCGGGCCTGATCCCGGTGTTCGGCGTGGCCGTGCCGGCCATGCTGACCTGCGCCCAACTGTGGCGCAGCGGCGTCCTGCCAGGCCCCGCGCGCCCGGCCCGGCCGGCGCGGGTGCCGGCACCGTTGAGTCACTGAGAGGATCCACCGTTGGCACAGGTCACCCACGGACCGAACGGCCGCGCCCGGGCGCCGCAGGTGTTGCGGTCGCTCGGGCACGAGGGGCGGGTCCGGATCGACGGCGGCCCGCTCGCCGAGCGCATCGCCGACGCCACGGCGACCTACCTCGCCATGGAACCGGACGACGTCCTGCACGGCTTCCGGGTGGCGGCCGGGCTGGTGTCGCCGGGCACGCCGATGACCGGCTGGTCCTCGGTGACGTCGGAGCCGACATTCGGGCAGTGGGTCAGCGGGCTCGCCCGCCTGGGCGCCACGACGGGCAACCGGGCGGCGCGCGAGCGGGCGGTCGAGCTGGTCGACGGTTTCGCGGCCACGGTCGGCGTCGATGGCGACACCCGGATGTCCCTCTACGGCTACGAGAAGCTCCTGTGCGGGCTCGTCGATACGTACACGTTCGCCGGGCACGAGGGCGCGCTGACGCTGCTGGAACGGACCGTGCCGTGGGCCGAGCGGACGTTCGACCGGGCCCGCCCGACGCCGTCGGCCCACAACTTCGCGGGCGGCCACATCGGGCCGACCGGTCATGCCCGCACCATCGAGTGGTACACCCTCGCCGAGAACCTCCATCGCGCCTGGCTGGCCGGCGCCGGCGACCGGGTCGGGGACTTCGCGCGGCTGTGGCACTACGACGCCTACTGGGACCGCTTCCTGGAGGAACCGGGACCGGGGCGGCCGTGGCCCGTGCCCACCTGGCTGCACGCCTACTCGCACCTGAACACCTTCGCCTCGGCCGCCGCCGCGTACGAGGCGACCGGACAGCACCGGTACCTGCAGATCGTGCGCAACGCGCACACCTACTTCACCGCGACCCAGACCTACGCGACCGGCGGCTTCGGTCCCAGCGAGTTCACGCTTCCGGAGGACGGCTCGCTCGGGCGCAGCCTGGAGTGGCGCACCGACACCGCCGAGATCGTCTGCGGGTCGTGGGCGGCCCTGAAGGTCTGCGCGGCCCTGCTGCGGTTCACGGGGGAGGCCCGCTACGGCGACTGGGTGGAGCAGCTCCTGTACTCCGGCGTGGGCGCGGTGACGCCGGTCCGGCCCGGCGGTCGGAGCCCGTACTACCAGGACTACCGGCTCGGGACCGCCACCAAGCTGCCCCACTGGGACGACTGGCCGTGCTGCTCCGGTACCTACCTCCAGTGCGTGGCGGACCTGCCCGACTTCGTCTACCACGCGAGCGAGGACGGCCTGGCCGTGCTGCTCTACGTGCCGTCGTCCGTCTCGTGGGAGCACGACGGCCGCGAGTTCGGCCTCACCCAGGAGACCGACTTCCCACGGACCGACACCGCACGGCTGGTCCTGCGCGGCGCGGGACGACTCGCGCTGCGGCTGCGCGTCCCCTCCTGGAGCAACGGGTTCCGGACGGCGGTGAACGGCGAGACTGTGCCGACTGTGCCGACTGTGGCGACGCCGGGCCAGTGGCTGGTCATCGACCGGGACTGGGCCGACGGCGACGTCGTCGAGGTCACCCTCGGCGCCGGCCTGCGGGTGCTCCCGGTCGACGACCGGCACCCGAACCGGGTCGCCTTCGCGCACGGCCCGGTGGTGCTGGCGCAGAAGGCGGACTGGACCATGCCGATCTCCCTGCCGACGCCGTGGGAGATGGTCGACCTCGACGAGGCGCTCGTGCGGCAGGACGCCGGGAACGGCGACGGTCCGCGCTACCGGCCGGTCGGCGTCGGCACCGCGCGGCTGCCGCTCGGCGACCTGCGTCCCCTGTCCGAGATCGCCGAGCGCACGCCGCACCGGGTGTACTTCGACCTCGACGACCCGCGGATCGTCTGAACGCACGCCCTCCGGACCCCGGTCCACCCGGTGCGGCCCGGCGGGCAACCGCGCGAACCTCGACGTAACTGATTGACCCTAGTCTGACGATCTGTGTAGCGTACTTACATCAGTCGATGACGAGTGGGGGAACGGCCAGTGGTCCAGGTGGACGATGTGGCACGGGTCCGAACGGGCCTGAGCAGAGCGATCGCCGAGCCCGGCCTGATCGGCGACGGCCCCACCGGACTCTGCGCGAACTACACGTCCGTGACGGCGGACCTGCAGCGCGGTGTCGACGCGCTCCTGGCTGCGGGCGTGCCGCTGACCACGATCTTCACGCCCGAGCACGGCTACTGGGGGGCGGTACAGGCGGGTGAGAGCGAGGGCGACGGCGTCGACGTCGCCACCGGGCTGCCGGTCCTGGACACCTACCGCTCGGACGGCGAGCGGCTGGACGCGCTGCTGCGCGGGTCCGGCGTGGCTCAGATCCTCGTGGACTTCCAGGACATCGGTGTTCGGTTCTACACCTACACCTGGACGCTCTTCGACCTGCTCTGTTCCGCGGCGCGCACCGGGATCCGCGTCGTGGTGCTCGACCGGCCGAACCCGCTGGGCGGCCTGGTCCGCACCGGGCCCGGCCTCGCGGCGTCCTGCTCGAGCTTCGTGGGTCGGGTCTCGATCCCGCTCCAGCACGGACTCACCCTCGGCGAGCTCGCGCGCTGGTTCAACGCCGTCCACGTGCCCGAAGCCGTCGGTGGCCCCGCCGACCTCGAGGTGATCGAACTCGCCGGCTGGGGCCGGCAGCGCCAGGATCCGGGGCGCGCCTGGGTGATGCCCTCACCGAACATGCCCACGCTCGACACCGCCACCGTGTTCCCCGCGATCGGCCTGCTGGAGGGAACCGTGCTCTCGGAGGGCCGCGGTACGACGAAGCCGTTCGAGTTGTTCGGTGCCTCGTGGACCGACGGACGCCTGGCGGCTGCCCTGACCGAGCGGGACCTGCCCGGCGTCGCCTTCCGCGAGGCCGTCTTCCGCCCCACGTTCAGCAAATGGCACGGCGACGTGGTGCACGGCGCCCAACTGCACCTGAGTGACCTCGGCGCATTCGACCCGATCGCCACCGGCGTGGCCGTGCTCCAGACGGTCACGGAACTGCACCCCGGGGAATCGATCTGGCTGCCTGCGCACCCGGGGCGCCCGCCGTTCATCGATCTCCTCTGGGGCTCGCCGGCCCTGCGTGAGGGCGTCGACCGCGGCGCGGACACGGACGCGATCCTCGACGACGGCCCGCCGACGCCCACCGTGCCGGCGGACGCGCTCCTCTACACCTGACCGGCACGTGCCAAGACCCGAACGAACGAAGGACGAACCGTTGTCTCCACAGACGATCATGGCCGTGGGCGGTCACATCGGCGACATGGACCTGGCCGCCGGGCCACTGCTCGCGCAGAACGTGCTCGACGGCGGACGTTCGGTGCTCGTGGCGCTCACCCCGGGCGAGCGCGGGCACCCCAGGATGTCTGCCGATGACTATCGCGACCAGAAGATCGCCGAGGCGCAGGCGTTCGCGGCCGGGATCGGGGCGGAGGTGGTGGTCTTCGACGACATCTCCGACGGGTTCCTGACCACCGACGACCTGGTCGCCGAACGTCTCGCGGACCTGATCCGTGAGGTCAGGCCCGCCACGTTGCTCGCCCACTGGCGGCGCAGCATCCACACCGACCACGAGAACGCGTCGATCCTCGCCGAGCGGGCCCGCTTCCTCGCCGGCCTGCCCGGCTGGAAGGACGAGACCGAGCGCCACGGCGTCGGGCGCCTGCTGTTCACGGAGAACTGGGAAGACGCGACCGGTTTCGACGCCGACCTGTTCATCGAGATCTCGGCCGAGGCGCACCGGCGCTGGACCGAGGCGATCGGCGGCCAGGCGTTCGCACGCGGCGAGACCTACGGGTTCCGCTACATCGACTTCTACACGGCCCAGATGGTCACGCGGGGCTGCCTTGCCGGCGTGCCCCACGCCGTCGCCCTCTCCTCAGGGCCGACTCGGGGGATGTCACCCCTGGACTGAGTCGCCCGCCGACGTCGGGAGGCGCCGGCCGCCCTGGCACCGTCAATCAGCACCATCGAACAGATCGGAAAGGTCATTCCCTTGCAGGTCTCCTATCGTGCGCACCGGCCCGGCGATGCCGCCCGGCTCGCCGAGCTCACCGCCCTCGCGATGCCACGCGATGCGGTCAGTGAGGACTGGTTCACCGACACCGTCCTGCTCGACCCGAACTTCGACCCGGACGGGCTGATCGTCGCCGTGGACCCGGAGACGGGACGCCCGCACGGTTTCGTCTACGCGGTGCGCGCCGGCCGGGGGATAGGCCCCGATCCCGACGGCGGCTGGATCACGATCGGCTGCGTGCACCCCGAAGCCCGCGGCCAGGGCATCGGGACCGAACTGGTGCGGCGGGCCGGCGCGTTCCTCGCCGGCAAGGGTGCGCACTGGGTCAACTTCGCGGCCTACCCGCTCGCCTACTTCGTGCCCGGCCTGGACTCGGCGGCCTATCCGGACGCCGCCCGGCTGTTCGAGCGGGCCGGCTTCCGGCGGCTGTACACGGCCGCGGCGATGAGCCTCGATCTGGCCGAATACGCGACCCCCGCCGAGGTGCGGGACCTGCGTGCCGCCCGGGTCGCGGAGGGCTATTCTTTCGCGACCGCCGGGCCGGACGATCTGCCCGAGGTGATCTCCTTCGCCGCGCAGCGGCTGGCACCGGACTGGGGTGAGGCGGTCCGGGACTCGGTCCTGCAGCACGGCCGGATCGACCGGGTGCTCCTGGCGCGCCACCCCGAGGGCTCCGTCGTCGGGTTCGCCACCTACGGCGCCTACCGCGGCCTGCGGGAACGGTTCGGGCCCTACGGCGTGGACGAGACCTGCCGCGGCACCGGTCTGGGCAAGATCCTGCTGCACGAGACCCTCACCCGGATGCGCGCCGAAGGTGCCCAGAGCGCCTGGTTCCTGTGGACCGGTGAGAACTCACCCGCCGGGCACCTCTACCTCCGGTCCGGCTTCCGGGTCACCCGGCGCTTCGACGTGCTCCGCGCCGACCTGGACCACTGAGCCCCGTCCATCCCCTGCTCCACCCCATCGAAAGGTCACCACATGAGAACCCCGAGGTTCATCCGACTGGCCGCCGTGCTGACGGCCGGTGCCCTGGCATTGTCGGCCTGTACCGGCGGCGACGGCGACGGTGACTCCGGCGCCGACGCCGGCGCCGTCCAGCCGCTCACGATCCACGCCAACACGGCGAACACCTACCAGCAGAACTTCAACCCGTTCTCCCCGACCGCGCTGCAGGGCACCAAGGGCATGCTCTACGAGCCGCTCATGGTCGCCACCGCGATGGTCCCCGGCGAGACCCAGCCCTGGCTCGCCGAGTCGATGGAGTTCAACGAGGACGGCACGGTCGTCACGTTCGTGCTCCAAGAGGGCGTCACCTGGTCCGACGGCGAGGCGTTCGACGCCGACGACGTCGCCTTCACCTTCAACCTGATGCGCGACAACCCGGCGGCGAACGCCGGGGCGCTCGACCTCGCCGACGCGGTCGCCGTGGACGCTCGCACCGTGGAGGTGACCTTCAACAGCGTCGCGTTCGCATTCCAGTCCTCCATCGCGAACACCGTCATGGTCCCCGAGCACGTGTTCTCGGGTGTCGACCCGATCGAGTTCCAGAACGAGGAACCGGTGGCCACCGGGCCGTTCGTGCTCGAACAGTTCGGGCAGCAGCTCTACACACTGGGTGCGAACGAGGCCTACTGGAACGCCGACGAGGTCCAGGTCGAGCAGGTCCGGTACCCGGCGTCCACCGACCAGACGTTCAACAGCTCACTGCAGGCCGGCGAGTTCGACTGGTCCGGCGGGTTCGTCGCCAACATCGACCAGATCTACATCTCGGGCGACCCGGACCACCGGTCCTACTGGTACCCCGGGGACGGGCTCGTCAACCTGCTCGTGAACACCCAGACCGCCCCGTTCGACGACGTCGAGGTTCGCCGGGCGCTCAGCGCCGGCATCGACCGCAACCAGCTGTCCGAGGTCGCCATGCAGGGGTACACCCCGCCGGCCCACCCCACCGGGCTGCCGTTGCCGGCCTACGAGTCGGTGATGAGCGAGGAGTACGCCGACGCGGAGTTCAGCTATGACGTCGACGAGGCGAACGCGATCCTCGACGAGGCCGGCTACCCGCTGGGCAGCGACGGGGTGCGCACCACCCCGGACGGTGAGCAGATGTCCTACGCGCTGCAGATCCCGTCGAGCTATGTGGACTGGGTGACGATAAGCGGACTGCTCCAGGAGCAACTGGCGCAGATCGGCGTGGTCGTCGAGCCCCAGGGGGTCTCGTTCGAGGCCTGGCTCGAGGCCCGCAACTCCGGCAACTACCAGATGACCATCGCCTCGGTGTCGATGGGGCTCACGCCGTACACCCTGTTCCGTTCCATGATGAGCTCGGAGTACCGGACCGGTCCGGGCGAGACCGTCGTCTCGAACTACAACCGTTTCTACGACGAGGACGCGGACGCCCTGTTGGAGTCCTTCGCGAGCACGATCGACCCGGCGCAGCAGCAGGCGGCCTTCGACGGGCTCGAGCGGATCATGGTCGAGGAGCTCCCGGTGATCGCGATGCTCCAGTCCCCGAACTGGTTCCAGTACAACACCGTGCGTTGGGAGGGCTTCCCGACCGAGGAGGACCCCTACGCCCTGGGTGCGCCGTACCAGTTCCCCGACAACCTGCTCGTGGTCACGAACCTGACGCCCGCAGGCTGACCGCGCCGGGCACCGGGACGGGCGGCGCCCGCCCCGGTGCCCGCGTGGCCGCATCCGACCCGAGAGGTTGTCCCGCGTGAAGTACCTCCTGCGCAAGGTGATGTTGTACGTGTTCATCGCCTGGGCTGCGCTCACCATGAACTTCCTGATCCCACGGCTGATGCCGGGCGATCCCGTCGCGCTGCTCGTCGAACGGCTCCAGGGCCGGATCGACCCGGCCGCCATGGAGGCGATCGCGGAGAGCTACGGACTCACCGACGCGCCGTTGCTGCAGCAGTACCGGGACTATCTCGCGTCGCTCGCGGCGGGTGACCTGGGCCTCTCGATCGGCTTCTTCCCGGTCCCGGTCTCCGAGATCGTGATGGGGGCGTTGCCGTGGACGATCGGCCTGGTCGGGATCACCACCGTGATCAGCTTCCTGGTCGGCACCGGCCTCGGTGTGGTGCTCGCCTGGCGCCGCGGCTCCTGGACCGACCACCTGCTGCCGGCCCTCACCTTCCTGAACGCCGTCCCGTACTTCTGGATGGCGCTCATCCTGGTCCTGGTCCTCTCGGTGAACCTGGGCTGGTTCCCCGTCTCGCAGGCCTACGAGCCCGGCCTGACACCGGGGTGGGACTGGGAGTTCATCTCCTCGGTGCTCTACCACGCCTTCCTGCCGGCGGTCACGATCATCCTGGCGTCCTTCGCCGGGTGGGTGCTGAGCATGCGGAACATGACGGTGACCGTCCTGGGTGAGGACTACGTGACGATGGCGGAGGCGAAGGGGCTGCCGAAGCGGATGGTGCTGGTCAACTACGCGGCCCGGAACGCGATCCTGCCCTCGGTGACCGGGTTCGCGCTGTCCCTCGGCGCCGTCGTCGGTGGATCCATGCTGACCGAGGTCATCTTCAACTACCCGGGGGTGGGGTACACCCTGTTCGAGGCGGTCCAGAACCAGGACTTCCCGCTGATGCAGGGACTCTTCCTGATCATCTCGCTGGCGGTGATCGTCGCGAACCTCGTGGCGGACGTCATCTACGTGTTCCTCGACCCCCGCACCCGCCAGGAAGGCTGACCATGAGACTCTCACGATTCCTGCCGACCTCCGGGAAGGTCCGCGCGGGGCTGATCATCGCCGTCTTCTTCGTGCTGCTGGCCGTCTTCGGGCCGCTCCTGACGAGCTACTCGCCGCAGGCCAGCGGTACCGATCTGCTCCAGCCGCCGTCCGGCACGCACTGGCTCGGCACCACCCAGACCGGTCAGGACGTCTTCGCCCAGTTCGTGTACGGGGCCCGGATCTCGCTCGGGGTCGGCCTGGTCGCTGGGATCCTGTCGCAGATCGTCTCGGTCCTGGTCGGCGTGATCGGGGGCTACTTCCGCGGGCTCTCGGACGACCTGCTCTACATCCTGACGGCCGTGTTCCTGGTGGTTCCCGGGATGCCGCTGCTGATCGTGCTCACCGGCTACCTGCCCTCCCGGGGGATGGTCTCGGTCGCGTTCGTCATCGCGATCACGTCCTGGGCCGGTTCGGCCCGGGTGCTGCGGGCCCAGACCATGTCGCTGCGACGACGTGAGTTCGTCGAGGCGGCCCGCGCCACGGGCGAGTCGCGCACCCGGATCGTGTTCTCCGAGATCATGCCGAACGCGTTGCCGCTGATCGCCTCCGGATTCCTGTTCTCGGTGATCGGGGCGGTGCTGGCCGAGGCCGGGTTGTCCTTCCTCGGCCTCGGCTCGCTGACGACCACGAGCTGGGGCTCGATGCTCTACTTCGCCCAGAGCGCGCAGGCGTTCCTGTACGGCGCCTGGTGGTGGTTCGTGCCCCCGGGCCTGGCGATCGCCGTTCTCGGGGCCGGTCTGGCCCTGATCAACTTCGGGATCGACGAGTACTCCAACCCGCGGCTGCGCACCGGTAGGAGCCGGGCCCGGGCCGTGCGGTCCCGTGGGCCGCACGCGGCCGCCCTCAGCACCGCCGGCGCCTCGGCCGCCGCCTCCGGTGCCGAGACGCCCGGCGTGGCGACGATCCTGCACGACGACGCCCCGGACGAGACGGTCGGGTCCGTGCCGGCCGGCGCCGCACCGGCGCCACCCCAGATCCGAGAGCTCGACGTGCCCGGCAAGCCGATCATCGAGGTCCGTCACCTCAAGGTCGACTATCCGGGCGCGGACCAGGTGGTGCACGCCGTCGACGACGTCTCGATCACCCTGCACCGCGGCGAGCTCCTCGGCCTCGCGGGGGAGTCCGGCAGCGGCAAGTCCACGCTCACGAACGCGATCACCCGGCTGCTCCGCAACCCGGCTCAGGTGACCGGGGGATCGATCACCTACCACCGGTCCGCGCGTGGGCGCCCGAGCGGGCCGACGACCGGCGGCTCGGAAGCCGAGGTCGAAGCCATCGACCTGCTCGGGCTCTCCACGGAGGAGCTACGCGCCTACCGCTGGGACGAGCTCGCCATCGTGTTCCAGAGTGCGATGAACGCGCTGAACGCCGTGACCAGTGTCGGGGCCCAGTTCGACGACGTGCTCCGCGTGCACCGGCCCACCATGCCCGCCCGCGAGCGGGAGGCGCTGGCCCGGACCATGCTCGAGAAGGTCGGGATCGACCCCGGCCGGGTGTCGGCCTACCCGCACGAGCTCTCCGGCGGGATGAAGCAGCGGGTCGCCATCGCCATCGCCCTCGTGCTCGAGCCGGACGTGATCGTCATGGACGAGCCGACCACGGCGCTCGACCTGCTGATCCAGCGCGAGGTGCTCGACCAGGTCATGGCCCTGCGGGACGAGTACGGCTTCGCGATCATCTTCACCACGCACGACCTGTCCCTGCTGCTGGAGGTCTCGGACAGCATCGCCGTGATGCAGCGTGGCCGGCTGGTCGAGTACGGTCCGGCGCTCGAGGTGTACGCCGAACCTCGCCACCCCTACACGCGGGCGCTGCTCGCCTCACTCGCAGACATGGGAGCACTGGTATGAGTTCCGACGTGACGGATCCAGTCGGCCCCGGAAACGGGCGCGTGGTCCTCGAAGCCCGGAACCTGGTCAAGGACTTCCGCACGAACAAGCGGGCCGGGGTGTTCGGCCGGGAGTACTTCCGGGCCGTCGACGACGTCTCCCTGGAACTGCGTGCGGGCCAGGTGACCGCGCTCGTGGGCCAGAGCGGCTCCGGCAAGAGCACGGTCGGCCGCCTGCTCGCGCAACTGGTGCCGCTGACGTCCGGGGAGATCCTGCTGAACGGTGCGCCGGTGGCGGCCACGCGCGGGCGTGCCTTCATCCGCTACACCGGCACCGTGCAGATGACCCTGCAGGATCCGTTCGCCTCACTGAATCCCCTGCACCGGGTCAGTTACACACTGGGCCGGGCGCTGCGCATCCACGGCGGTCCGATGAGTGCCGACGACGTGACCGAGCGCAGCCTCGCGCTGCTCCGGAAGGTGGAGCTGGGTCCGGCCGAGCTGTACCTGCACCGGTTCCCGCACGAACTCTCGGGCGGGGAACGGCAGCGGATCTCGTTCGCACGTGCGCTCGCCGCCGAACCGAAGGTGCTGCTCGCGGATGAACCGGTCTCGATGCTCGACGTGACGATCCGCAAGGGGATGCTCGACCTCCTGGACCAGTTGCGCCGGACCGAGGAACTCGCCGTCCTGTACATCACCCACGACCTGGGTTCCGCCCGTGCCTACTCCGCCGAGACCCTGGTCATGTACCACGGCAAGGTCGTGGAGCGGGGGCCGAGCGACCAGGTGATCCACGACCCCGCCCACGAGTACACGCGGCGGTTGCTCGCCGCCGCGCCGAACCCCCGACGGCGTCTGGCCGGGTGAGGCCGCCGGTGGCGGTCTCACCACAGCAGGAGATCGGCCACGGCGGCCGCGCTCACCGCGCTCGAGCCGTACGTCGTGACCAGACGCGGCACGTCCACGTCGAGGTCGCCGGGCCAACCCACACGCACCACCACGGTGTCCCGGTGTCGGGCCATGACCTCGGCGAGCGCATCGCGCTCGGCCGCGGCGAGGTGCGGCTGGTCGACGACCAGCACGACCTCGCCGCTGCGCGGGCCGGGCAGCAGGTCGGCGATGTCGCCGGCGTCGAACCGGCGGTGGACGATCGGCGTGCGAGCGGCGAGCGCCACGCCGACCAGGTCCGCCTCACGCCCGGCCGCGCGATTGCGCAGCACCCGGGCGTCGATCACGGTGACCGGTTCGTCGCCGCGCAGACGGACGTCCCCGCGGACGTCGCAGGCACCGGCGGCCGCCCGCGTCGCAGCGGCGGTCGGGATGCGCGACGCCGACCCATCGGGGACCCGGGCGCCGCGCTGGGCGGTGACCCAGGCGCGCAGGGACGCGATCCGCTCGACGGCTTCCTCGAGCCGCTCGGTCGGCAGCGTCCCGGAGCGGAGGGCGTCGACGACTGCGGTGTGCACCCGGACGTAGGCCGACTCGTCCGGGTGCGGGTCACCTGGCGTGCGGGGATCCGCCCCCTGGTTGCCGAGGCAGACGAGGTCCACGCCGGCGGCGAGGGCGGCGACGGCGCCCGGCCCGAGACCGAGGGTGCCCGCAATGGCCTCCATCTCCACGGCGTCGGAGACGATCAGGCCGTCGAAGCCCATCCCGCGCAGGATCGACAGCGCCCGTGGGTTCACCGTCGCCGGTTCCGGACCGAGCACGGGCACGATGATGTGAGCCGTCAGCACGGCCCGGACCCCGGCCTCGATCGCGGCCCGGAACGGAGCGAGGTGGATCTGCTCGAGTTCCTCGGCGCTCACCTCCATCCGGCTCACGCCGAGGTGGGAGTCGGTGGTGGTATCGCCATGGCCGGGGAAGTGCTTCGCGCACGCCGCGGTGCCGGCGCGCTGCAGTCCTCGCACGTAGGCGGCCGTGTGCCGCGCCACCAGTCCGGGATCGGCCCCGAAGGAACGACTGCCGATCACCGGGTTCGCGGGGTTGTTGTTCACGTCGGCGACGGGGGCCAGGTCGAGGGCGATGCCGTGGCGGGCCAGTTCGCCGCCGATCTGCTCGGCAACGGCCTCCGTGTCCGACTCGACGTCGTGGCGGCCCAGCGCGGCGTGGCCAGGGCTCGGCGAGCCGTCCCGGGCGTGCAGGCGGGTCACCAGGCCACCCTCCTCGTCCACTCCGACGAGACCGTCCGTGGGACCCAGTTCGCCGACGAGACGTGCCACCTGGCCGGGGTCGTCGGGCTCGACGTTGTGGGCGAACAGCAGGGCGCCCGGCGTTCCGGCGGCGCGGGCCCGCAACAACCAGTCGGGTGCCCGGGTGCCCGCGAATCCCGGCCAGAGCACGGCGTGGGCGAGGGACTCGAGCGAGCGGTCGATGCCGCGGTGTTCCGCCATGACCTCATCGTGCGTCAATCATTGGCGGACAGCAAGGAATTCGCGTCAATAGTTTTCTCCGACGTGATGTTGCTGGTTTACTTGGCATGGTCGATTCAGGAAGGCGAGGTACGCGGTGGCTGAGTCCCAACCCGTCCCGGGCGACGGGACCGGCGCACTCGAGACCGAGCGGATCGACGCGAGGTATCGGCGACTGGACGTGGTCCCGACCCTGGACGCGCTCCGCGCGATGAACGAGGCGGAGGCCGGGGTGCCGGCGGCGGTGCGAGCCGTGCTGCCCCAGATTGCGAGGGTCGTCGACGCGGTCGCGGCCCGGATGGAGGCCGGAGGGCGGCTGATCTACCTCGGAGCCGGCACCTCGGGTCGGTTGGGGGTGGTGGACGCCTCGGAGTGTCCCCCGACGTTCCACACCGACCCGGACCAGGTCGTGGGGGTGATCGCCGGAGGACGTGGTGCCATGTTCGAGTCCGTGGAGGGGGCTGAGGACTCCGCCGACCTAGGTGCCGCCGACATCGGCCGCCTCGGGGTCGCCGCCGTCGACACGGTCGTCGGGATCGCCGCGAGCGGCCGCACCCCGTTCGTGCTCGGCGGGATCCGGGCCGCGCGCGCCGCCGGTGCCCTGACCGTGGGCCTGGCCTGCAACACCGGCTCCGCGCTCGGGGCTGCCGTGGACCTGCCGATCGAGGTCGAGGTGGGGCCCGAGGTCATCGCCGGCTCGACCCGCCTGAAGGCCGGCTCCGCGACGAAGCAGGTGCTGAACATGATCTCGACCGGCGTGATGATCAGGCTCGGGAAGACCTACGGGAACCTGATGGTCGATCTGTCCGTCAGCAACGTCAAGCTTCGGGAGCGGGCCGAGCGCCTGGTCGCGACCATCACGGGTGCGGACCCCCAGGCCGCGGCACGGGCCCTGACGGAGTCCGGTCTTCGGGTCCCGGTGGCCGCGATCATGCTGGCCCGCGGGGTGGATCGGGACGCCGCCGAGCGGCTCCTCGCCGGGGCCGGTGGCCGGCTCGGCGGCGTTCTGGACGCTCAGGCCTGAGCGAGGTGGCGGCGGGCCAGGCCGGTCACGGCGCGTCGTAGCGGACCGGCGTCGAACGCGCTCCGGTCCGGCTGGACACGGTTGGTCAGCAGTACCACCGTCAGGTCCGCCTCGGTGTCGATCACCAGCGAGGTGCCGGTGAACCCGGTGTGGCCGATCACCGCCGGATCTGCGGTACCCATGAACGTGGCGTCGCCGAGGCGCATGCCGAGCGCCTGCCCGTACCCCACCCGGTCCCGCTCGGCCGCGGGGAGGACGTCCCGGCGGAGCAGTGCCAGGGAGTCCTCGCGCAGCAGTCCCGGTCGGTCCGGACGCAGGGCGGCCGCGAACCGGATCAGATCCGGGGCGGTGCCGAACGCGCCGGCGTTCCCGGAGCCGCCAAGACTCCAGGCCGCCTCGTCGTGGACGACGCCCCGCACGAGCCCGCGGTCCGGGGCGGACTGGTACTCGGTCGGCACCACCGACTCGCCGGCACCGCTGGGGTCGTAGCCGGTGCTCGACATCGCCAGCGGCCCGGTGACGGTGTCCCGCAGGAGCGTGGGTAGGTCGCGCGCGGTCAGGTGTTCGAGCAGGAGACCGAGCACCATGAAGCCCACGCACGAGTAGGCGTGGCTCGCACCCGGTTCGGACCGCAGCCCGGTGCCCAGCACCAGCCGGGCGCGGTCCTCCCGGGTGCCGGGGACCTCCCACAGCCGCAGCACCGGCGGCAGGCCGGAGGTGTGGGTGAGCAGGTGCCGGGCGGTCACCTGGTGGTGGGCGCGGTCGACGGCGAACTCGGGGAGGGCGTCGGTCACCGGGCGGTCGAGGTCGAGGACGCCCGCGTCCACCTGGACCAGTGCGGTGACGGTGGTCAGGATCTTCGTCAGCGACGCGAGGTCGAACACCGGCGCCAACGGCAGCGCGCGCCGGTCCGCGGCCGGGAGCAGGGCGCCGTCGGCCGCGAAGAGGGTGGCGTACCCGGCCTGCGCGCGGGCGACCACCCGCCCGCGGTGGGCGATCACGGCATCCGCTCCTGCGGTGCCGGGGACGGGGTCGCCGGCTCCGACCGGGGCCGGGCCGGAGGCGGCGCTACGGGTGCTCGCGTCGAGCAGGCCCTGCAGGGCGGCCGTCAGCTCCTGGTCGAGCCCGGTTCCGGCCGTGGACGTGGGCTCGTGGTCGTTCCGGCCGGTCACGGGTCTCGCCCCGGTGCCCTCGGTCGTCGGCTGGTCGGTCATTCGTCGTCAGTTGTCCCGGAACAGGGCGACCGCGTCATGGGTGTCGCGCAGGGCGTCGACCGTCTCGGCCATCCGGCGCTGCGCGACCGCCACGAAGATACAGTCCACGATCAGCAGCTGGGCCGTCCGCGAGGCCATCGACCCGGACCGCAACGGTGACTCTCGGACCGTGGTGCGCAGCACCAGGTCCGCGGCCCGGGCCACGGGTGAGCCGGCCACGTTCGTGATCGCCACCGCGGTCACCCCGCGCTCGCGGGCGGACTCCAGGAACCGCACCACCTCGGCCGTCGTGCCCCGGTGCGAGAAGCCGACCGCCACGTCACCCGCGCCCATCAGGCCGAGCGAGGTGACGGCGTCGTGCCCGTCCGGGAAGGAGTAGGCGACCCGACCGATCCGGAACAGTTTGCGATGCAGGTCCGCCGCGCTCCAGCCGCTTCCGCTGACGCCGTAGACGGAGATCCGCGCGGCGGAGTCGATCGCGTCCACGACCCGGCCGAGCTCGGCCACGTCCAGGTTGTTGATGGTCTCCTCGATGCACAGGTTCTCGGTGAACCCGATACTCGCCACCACCTCCTCGAGCGTGCTGCCCGCCGAGATGTCCGAACCGTACGCGGCCACCGGGCCTCGTCGTGCGCCCTCGCGGCCCACCTCGGTGGCGAGTGCGATCCGGAGCTGGACGTATCCGGCCAGGCCCAGCGTCCGGCAGAACCTGACGATCGTGGTCTCCGACGTCGAGCACTTGCGCGCCAATTCGGAGATCGTCTCCTCCAGCACCAGCCGCGGGTCGGCCAGGATCGCGTCCGCCACCCGGCGCATCGAGGGCGCCAGGGTGTCACGCTTCGCCTGGATCTGGGACTGGATGCTCACGTGAGCCCTTCGACGACGGGTGCTGTCTCTCGGGTCGGGCGCCACCGGCCGCTCCGACGCAAGCACTTTACCGAGCCGGTCCAGATCCCGGTGCTCGTTTGCGACGGGCCGTCGAGCCGGTGCAGAACCGCGCGCCCGAGGCAGGACCACGTGTCCGACTGCGTGGGTCTGAGAACTCGGTCGCCGCTCTGAAACGATACAATCGACGTCACGTGTCCGCTACCATCGCGGGGTGGCTGATCGCCGCCCCGCTTGATGAGACTGGAGAGTTCCCCCGGATGGTTCAGCGTCGAGTCCCGAAGGTGCGCGACCTCGCGCCGCTGATGCAGTTCAAGGCACCGGAGCTGAACGGCCGTAAGCGCCGCCTCGATGCCGCGCTCAACGTCGAGGACCTGCGCGCGATCGCCAAGCGGCGCACGCCGCGGGCCGCGTTCGACTACACCGAGGGTGCCGCCGAGAAGGAGCTGTCACTGGCCCGTGCGCGGCAGGCGTTCGAGGACATCGAGTTCCACCCCGCGATCCTGCGCGACGTCGCGCAGGTGGACACCTCCGCGACCGTGCTCGGCGGGCCGGTCGCGCTGCCGTTCGGGATCGCCCCCACCGGGTTCACCCGGATGATGCAGACCGAGGGCGAGATCGCCGGCGCCGGGGCGGCCGGTGCCGCGGGGATCCCGTTCTCGCTGTCCACCATGGGCACCGCCTCCATCGAGGACGTGGCCGCCGCGAACCCCGGCGGGCGGAACTGGTTCCAGCTGTACATGTGGAAGGACCGGGACCGGTCGATGGCCCTGGTGGACCGGGCCGCGAAGGCCGGGTTCGACACGCTCCTGGTCACCGTGGACGTCCCCGTCGCCGGCGCCCGGCTGCGGGACACCCGCAACGGGATGACCATCCCGCCCTCGCTGACCCCGCGGACCGTGCTGAACGCGATCCCGCGGCCGCAGTGGTGGATCGACTTCCTCACCACCGAACCGCTCGCGTTCGCCTCCCTCGACCGCTGGTCCGGCACCGTCGCCGACCTGCTGAACACGATGTTCGACCCGACCGTCGACTTCGACGACCTGCGCTGGGTCTCCGAGCAGTGGCCCGGCAAGGTCGTGGTCAAGGGCATCCAGACGCTCGAGGACGCGAAGCGGGTCGCCGACCTCGGCGTGGACGGCATCGTGCTGTCCAACCACGGCGGCCGCCAGCTCGACCGCGCCCCGATCCCGTTCCACCTGTTGCCCGAGGTCGCCCGCGAAGTCGGGAACGACCTCGAGATCGTGCTGGACACCGGGATCATGAGCGGCGCGGACGTCGTCGCCGCCATCGCCCTCGGCGCCGACTTCACGCTCGTCGGCCGTGCCTACCTGTACGGGCTGATGGCCGGTGGCCGCGAGGGCGTGGACCGGATGATCGCCATCCTCACCGCGGAGATCGGCCGCACCATGCGTCTGCTCGGGGTCGCCTCGCTGGACGAGCTGGGACCGCAGCACGTGACCCAGCTGAGCCGGCTGGCACCCCTGCAGCGGCAGATCCGCGCCGAGAGCGACCGCCCGGTCGGCTGACCGCACGGCCGGGACGGGCGACCCCGAACACCCCGGGGCCACCCGCGGACTCAGCCGACCCGGCTGGCTCGGCCGACCCGGCTCGCCGCCACCGCCGCCCGTCCCATCCGCGAGAGCCGGCGCAGCGCCTCGGCGTGCACGCGCTCCGCGGCGGCGCGGGCCGCGCCCGGGTCCGCGACCACCCGGGCGAGCCGCTCGATGACTCCGGCTGCGCCGTCGTCGATCTCGTTGACCATGTGCGTCCCGCCCAGGTCCGCGTACATCGCGCCCTTGACCGTGTCGGTCGGCTGGCGCAGGTAGGTGCCGGGCGTGCCCGCCGTGGTGGCCAGGATCGGGGAGTGGCACTCGATGCTGACGACGGCGGCCGCTCGCGCGTACGTGGCGGTCGCCGTGGGCAGGTCCCAGAAGCCGTCCACGATCGCGACCCGGTCGCGGACGTCGCGCGGCAGGGTGGCCGGCCAGTACTCGGCGATGAGGTCGACGGCGTAGCTCATCTCGGGCGCGATGAGCACCTGCCGGCCCGTGGTCCGGACCCACCAGGCGATGGTCTCGGTCAGGACGGCCAGGTCGCGCGGGGTGAACGCCTCGTTCACGGCGTCCTTGGTCAGATCGGCGGCGGTGACCGGCAGGTTCCGGAGGTGCGCGTACGGCGTGTACCGCAGCCGGGGCACGGCGACGAGGAAGCCGGGCTCCAGGCCGTGGTCGGCGAGCACCGCGTCGGCGCCGGCCTCGTCGCGGATGTCGAACGCGAACGTGGCGTCCGGGCCCGGCTCGAGGATCTCGGCGCGGACGCCCTGACCCTGGAGGTAGGCCAGCGAGATGGTGTCCCGGCAGAACACGAACGCGGCGCCGTCGAGGATCTCGCGGGCCTCGTCGTCGAGGTGGCCGGGGGCGATCGCGCCGACCACCCGGCGGGCGTCGGGGAGCTGGAACGGCATGAAGTTGCCGAGCGGGTCGAAGGTGATGCCGAAGAATCCGTACGGCTTGCCGGAGGGGCGCCAGGCGTTCAGTCCGGGCCTCGAGCCCATGCCGGCCGCGCTGCCGTGGATGAACAGGTCCGCCTCGTCGAACGCGCGCGCCAGCTCCGGGGTGTCCGGGCGACCGTCGGGGCCGATGTCGCCGTAGGCGAACTCGAGGTCGGGGAACCGGTCGGCGAGCATGGCCTGCTCCCGGTCGCCCAGGCTGCCGGGCCACAGGATGATCCGGCTCGCGCCGGCACCGAGCAGCGCCGTGATCGCGCCCGGCGTGTGGGCCACGTCCCCGATGTTGATGGTCTGCCAGGAGGACCGGAGCAGGATCGTTCCGGCTCCCTCGGTCTCGGCAGGAGTGTCTTGAAGCATCGTTGCATCACCAGTCATGCCGGCAGCATAGCGCCTTCACTGACGGGGGATTCGCCCGGATCGGGCCGCCCCGCTGCTCAGCCGCTGATGCTGGAGGCCCGGACCACGAGTTCCGGCTCGAACTCCACCTGCTCGGCGGCCGCACCCTCGGCGCCCCGACGCAGCAGCATGTCCGCGGCCGTCCAGCCCATCTTGTACATCGGCTGACGCACCGACGTGAGCGGCGTAGCGAGCATGTTCGCGAACATGACGTCGTCGTAGCCCACCACGGCCATCTCGCCCGGCACCGAGACGCCCAGGTCCCGCAGCGCTCGCAGCGCCCCGAGTGCGGTCACGTCGTTCACGCAGAACGCGGCGCTCGGGACGGGCCCGGCGCTAGCGAGGAGCCGGCGCATCCCCTCGTCCCCGCCGTCGGCGTTGAGTGCCTCGAGCGGGATCTCGACGAGCGCCTCCGCCGGGTCCAGGCCGTGCGCGGCGAGCGTCTGCAGCACTCCCTCGCGCCGGTCCGCGCACTGGCGCAGGGTCAGCGGCCCGTTCAGGAAGGCCAGCCGGGTGTGACCCTGCGCGAGCAGGTGCTCAGTGGCCAGGGCCCCGCCGCCGACGTCATCGACGGCGACCGACGGCAGGTCCGGCAGGGGCGAGGTGTGGTCGAGGAGCACCACGTCGATGCCGCGCCCACGCATCGCCAGGAGGGTGTCCAGGCTGCCCTCCGAGGGGGTGGCGATCACGCCGCGCACGCCGTGCTCCTCGAACAGGCGCAGATACCGGCCCTCCCGCTCCGGGTTCTCGTCCGAGCTGCACAGCATCAGCGTGTACTCGTCCTGCGCCAGGCGGTCCTCGATGCCGCGGGCCATCTCGGTGAAGAACGGGTTCGCGATGTCGAGCACCACGGCTCCGACGGTGTTCAGCTCGCCGCTGCGCAGCTGGCGCGCGGAGGCGTTGCGCACGAACGAGAGTTCCTTGATCGCGGCCTCGACCTTGGCCCGGGTGCTCGGCGCGACGTTCGCCGGCCGGTTCAGCACGTTCGACACCGTGCCCACCGAGACGCCGGCGAGTCTGGCCACGTCCGTGACGCTCGGGCGCTTGCCGTTGCGCACCGGGCCGGGTTGGGTCGCCGTCATGATTCTCCTCGCGGGTCTGAGCACGATCGGGCCGGGTCACTCCCCTGCGTCCCCCGGACGAAACCGCGGCTGCCCTGCCCAGACCGAGTGTAACGATTCACGCCCCCGGGTGGGTGGAGCCGGGAGGATCAGAGCCGCGGGTCGATGTGGACCTTCGGTCCGCGGCCGCCGGGCCGAGCGCCGTCGAGCACAGCGGCGGCCTCGGCGAGGGGGACGGTGGCGGCCACCAGCGGTCGAGGATCCACGAGACCGGCGGCGTACGCGCCGATCGCGTCCGCCAGGCCCGCGGACGCGCCCAGGATGCCGACCGCGGTCACGTCCCGGAACACCAGTGACCGGCTGTCGATCGGGCTCGGGGTCTCCGCGATGCCGATGTACACGACCCGGCCGGCGGGTTCGACGAGGTCGACGGCCCGGGCCGGCACGCCAGCACCGGTGGAGGCATCGACGACGGCGTCCCACGGTTCGTCGGGGAGCGTCGCCTCGGTCCAGGCGTGCGTCAGGCCGAGGGAGCGGGCGAACTCCAGGGACTGCTCGTCCGGCCCGAGCAGGTGCGCCTGCGCGCCGGCCGCCTGGGCGAACAGGGCCGTGAGCAGCCCGATCGTGCCGGGCCCGACCACGAGCAGGCGGTCGCCCGGGCCGACGTTCGCGGCCCTCAGGGCCCGCACCGCGTTCCCGCCGGGCTCCACCATCGCCCCGGCCGTGTCGTCCAGGGATTCCGGCAGGGCGTGCAGCGCCGACCCGGGCACCAGCAATTGCTCGGCGAGGGCTCCGTGCCAGCCGCCGCGGATGCCGATCTCGTACCGGTCCGCGCACACGTGGTGCCGGCCGGCCAGGCACCGGCGGCAGTGGCCGCAGCCGAGCATCGTGTCGCCCGTGGTGCGCCGACCCACCCAGGCCGGATCGACGCCGTCGCCCACCGCACTGACCGTGCCGCACCACTCGTGGCCGGGCCGCAACGGGTAGGCCGCCTGACCGTCGGCCAGGTAACTCATCTCGCCCGTGAACAACTCGACGTCGGTGCCGCAGACGCCGACCCGGCTCACGTCCACGACCACCTGCCCGGGTCCCGGCTCGGGCGCCGCGACGTCCGCGACCTGAGCCGAGCGCGGGCCGGTCAGCAGCACCGCCCTCACGCCGGGACCGGTCCGGCCGGGCGTGCCGCGGGGCGCCCCGGGCTGACTAGGCTGGCGGCCAACGGAGTCATCGTCGAATCGTTCCTCGCAGGTGGAGGGGCAGGTGCGCGTGCGAACCCACCCTAGGGCCCGCGGCGCCGCAATCGGAGGAGTGAGAGTGACCGAGCAGAGCCGTGAGTTGCGCAGTCAGCAGTGGTACGCGGGGCAGGGGCGGGACGCCTACATCCACCGGGCCTGGATGCGCCGCGGCGTGCCCGCGGACGCGTTCGAGGGGCACAAGCCGCACATCGCGATCGCGAACACCGCCTCCGACCTGGCCCCCTGCAACTCCCACCTGAACGAGGTCGCCTCGAGCGTGCGGGACGGTGTGCTCGAGGCCGGCGGCGTCCCGCTGAACATGCCGGTGGTCTCCCTCGGCGAGACCCAGCTGCGGCCCACCGCCATGCTCTGGCGGAACATGGCCGCGATGAGCATCGAGGAGATGATCCGCGGCAACCCGATCGACGGCGTGGTGCTGCTCGGCGGCTGCGACAAGACGATCCCCGCGCTGCTCATGGGCGCGGCCTCGGTCGGCCTGCCGGCCGTGGTGGTGCCGGGCGGGCCGATGCTGACCGGCACGTTCCAGGGCGTCGCGCTGGGCTGTGGCACCGACGTGTGGCGGCTGTCGGAGGAGGTCCGGGCCGGCACGCTGCCGGCCGAGCAGTTCACCCGGTCGGAGTCGGCGATGATCCGCTCCCGCGGGCACTGCAACACGATGGGCACCGCGTCCACGATGGGGTTGCTGGCCGAGGCGCTCGGCATGGTCCTGCCCGGGCTGGCCGGCACCCCGGCCCCGGACAGCCGGCTGCTCGAGGGCTCCCACGCGACCGGCCGGCTCATCGTCGAGATGGTCGGAGCAGAACGCGGACCCGCGCAGGTGCTGACCAGGGCCTCCTTCCACAACGCCATCGTCACGCTCGCCGCCATCGGGGGCTCGACCAACGCCGTCGTGCACCTGCTCGCGATCGCGGGCCGCCTCGGCATCGACGTGACCCTCGACGACTTCGACCGGATCGGCTCCCACGTCCCGCTGCTCGTCGACCTGCAGCCGGCCGGGCGGTTCCTCATGGACGACCTCTACCGCGCCGGCGGGCTGCACGCCGTGCTGGCCCAGGTGCGGGACCTCCTCGACCCGACCGCGCTCACCGTGGACGGAACCCGCCTGGTCGACCACCTCGACGACGTGCCGATCTGGGACCCGGAGGTGATCCGGGTGCGCGAGGCCCCGGTGCTGACCGAGGCCGGCATCGCGGTGCTGCGCGGCAACCTCGCCCCGGGCGGCGCGATCATCAAGCCCGCCGCGGCCACGCCCGAACTCCTGCAGCACCGCGGCAAGGCGGTTGTGTTCGACTCGATCGAGGATTTCCACGCCCGGATCGACGACCCGGACCTGGAGGTCGACGGCTCGAGCGTGCTGGTGCTGCGCGGCTGCGGACCGAAGGGCTACCCGGGCATGCCGGAGGTCGCGAACATGCCGATCCCCAAGCGCCTGGTGGAGCTGGGTGTGCGGGACATGGTGCGCATCTGTGACGGCCGGATGAGCGGGACGGCGTACGGCACCGTGGTGCTGCACGTCTCGCCCGAGGCCGCGGCCGGTGGGCCGCTCGCCCTGGTCCGCACCGGCGACACGATCGTGCTCGACGTGGCCGGCCGGCGCCTCGACCTGGACGTCCCGGACGAGGAGCTCGCGGCGCGGGTCCCGAACGAGGCGACGGTGGCCGGGTTCGCGGCGCCGACCCGTGGCTGGGAGCGGCTGTACGTCGACCACGTGCTGCAGGCGGACTCGGGCGCGGACCTGGACATCCTGGTCGGCGCGAGCGGTCACGAGGTGAGCCGCGAGTCCCACTGAGGTCCCGCCGGCCGCCGTGTCGCAGCTCGCCGCGACCACCGGCACCCGGTGACGGCACCGGGTGTCGGGATCGGCCGCCACGCGTCGAGTCAGCCGCCAAGCCCTCGAATCAGTCCCTGCCCGAGGACTGATTCGAGGCCGGAGTCGCGGTGTCGGCGGGCCGCGCCGGCCGGGCATCCCGGCACGCCCGGCCCGACCCAGCCCCGCCCGCCCCGGCCCGGGACCACGGCGGCGGTCGAGCATCGCTTGACACCCGCCGTCGGCCGCTTCTACTCTGAACGCAGATGGTGAATCGTTTCAGAGCCGAAGGCCGATCATCGTCGTACCGAACCAGACTTTTGGAGCTCACCATGACCACGCCGGCCACCGTCGCGAACGGGGTGCGCGACGCCCTCGCCGCCCAGACCATCGAGCTGCCCTCGTGGGCGTTCGGGAACTCGGGCACCCGGTTCAAGGTGTTCGCGCAGGCCGGCGTGCCCCGCGACCCCTACGAGAAGATCGCCGACGTCGCGCAGGTGCACGCCTACACCGGCGCCGCGCCGCGCGTCTCGCTGCACATCCCGTGGGACCTCGTCGACGACTACGACGCGCTCGCCACGCACGCCCGTGACCTCGGGGTGAGCATCGGGGCGATCAACTCGAACCTGTTCCAGGACGACGACTACATGCTCGGCTCGCTCACCCACCCGGACGCCAAGGTCCGGGCGAAGGCGGTCAAGCACCACCTCGACTGCATCGACGTGATGCGCGCGACCGGGTCCACCGACCTGAAGCTGTGGCTGCCCGACGGCACGAACTACCCGGGCCAGGACGACATCCGGGCCCGCCAGGACCGGCTCGCCGAGGGCCTCGCGGAGATCTACGCGGCGCTCGACGACAACCACCGGCTGCTCCTGGAGTACAAGTTCTTCGAGCCGTACTTCTACACGATGGACGTCCCGGACTGGGGCACCTCGCTGGTGCACTGCCTCGCGCTGGGGGAGCGGGCCACCGTGGTGCTGGACACCGGCCACCACGCCCCGAACACGAACATCGAATTCATCGTCGCCCAGCTGATCCGGCTCGGCCGCCTCGGTGCGTTCGACTTCAACTCCCGCTTCTACGCCGACGACGACCTCATGGTCGGCGCCGCGGACCCGTTCCAACTGTTCCGGATCATGAACGAGATCGTCGGCGCGGATGCGCTCCGCGCCGAGTCCGGCGTGAACTTCATGCTCGACCAGTGCCACAACATCGAACCGAAGATCCAGGCCCAGATCCGGTCCGTCATGAACGTCCAGGAGGCCACCGCGAAGGCGCTGCTGGTGGACCGGGAGGCCCTGAAGGTCGCCCAGGCCAGCGGCGACGTGCTCGGCGCGAACGGCCTGCTCATGGACGCCTACAACACCGACGTCCGCCCGCTCCTCGCGCAGGTGCGCGAGGACCAGGGCCTGGCTGCCGACCCCATCGCCGCCTACCGCGCGTCCGGGTACGGCGAGAAGATCATCGCCGAGCGCGTCGGCGGCACCCAGGCCGGATGGGGCGCCTGACCTCCCGCCGCACCGGCGCCCGCAACCGGAACCGACTCCTACCACCCACGAGAGTGAAGGCTCTTCCATGACCAACCCGGCCGTCGCCGACCTCATCGCCCGGTCCAACCGCCTCGGCGCGGACCCGCGCAACACCAACTACGCCGGCGGGAACACCTCCGCCAAGGGCACCGAGATCGACCCGGTCACCGGGGAGTCCGTGGAGCTGTGCTGGGTGAAGGGCTCCGGCGGAGACCTCGGCACCCTGAAGGAGTCCGGCCTGGCGGTGCTGCGTCTGGACCGGCTGCGCGCCCTGACCGGCGTGTACCCGGGCGTGGACCGCGAGGACGAGATGGTCGCCGCGTTCGACTACTGCCTGCACGGCAAGGGCGGGGCCGCGCCGAGCATCGACACCGCGATGCACGGGCTCGTCGACGCCGCCCACGTGGACCACCTCCACCCCGACTCCGGCATCGCGATCGCCACCGCCGCCGACGGCGAGCAGCTCACCGCCACGATCTTCGGCGACCGGGTGGTCTGGGTCCCGTGGCGTCGCCCCGGCTTCCAGCTCGGCCTGGACATCGCCGCCATCAAGGAGGCGAACCCGGCCGCGATCGGCTGCATCCTCGGCGGCCACGGCATCACCGCCTGGGGGGAGACCTCCGAGCAGGCCGAGGCGAACTCCCTCGAGATCATCGCCACGGCCGAGGCCTACATCGCCGACCACGGCACGGCGAACCCATTCGGCGCCGTCGTGCCCGGCTACGAGGCGCTGCCCGAGACCGAGCGCCGCGCGAAGGCCGCCGCCCTGGCCCCCGCGATCCGGGGCATCGCCTCCGCCGACGCCCCCCAGGTGGGCCACTTCACCGACGCACCCGAGGTCCTGGACTTCCTCGCCAGCGAGAAGCTCGGTCCGCTCGCGGCGCTGGGCACGTCCTGCCCGGACCACTTCCTGCGCACCAAGGTCAAGCCGCTCGTGGTCGACCTGCCCGCGGCCGCCCCCGTCGAGGACGTGCTCGCCCGCCTGGCCGAGCTGCACGAGGCCTACCGCGCCGACTACGCCGCCTACTACGACCGGCACGCCACGCCGGACAGCCCGGCGATGAGGGGCGCCGACCCGGCGATCGTGCTGGTGCCGGGCGTCGGCATGTTCTCCTTCGGGAAGAACAAGCAGACCGCGCGCGTGGCCGGCGAGTTCTACGTCAACGCGATCAATGTGATGCGCGGCGCCGAGGCGCTGTCCAGCTACGCCCCGATCGAGGAGTCCGAGAAGTTCCGGATCGAGTACTGGGCCCTCGAGGAGGCCAAGCTCGCCCGGATGCCCAGGCCGAAGGCGCTCGCCACCCGGGTGGCCCTGGTCACCGGCGCCGGCTCTGGCATCGGCCGCGCGATCGCCGAGCGGCTCGCCGCCGAGGGTGCCTGCGTCGTCATCGCCGACCTCAACCTCGAGGGCGCGCAGGCCGTCGCCGCCGAGCTCGGCGGGCCGGACGTGGCCGTGGCCGTTCAGTGCGACGTCACCAGCGAGGAGCAGGTGTCCGCGCTCATCGACGCGGCGGCGCTCGCGTTCGGGGGCGTGGACCTGGTGGTCAACAACGCCGGCCTGTCCATCTCGAAGCCGCTGCTGGAGACCACGGTCAAGGACTGGGACATCCAGCACGACGTGATGGCCCGTGGCTCGTTCCTGGTGGCCCGCGAGGCCGCCCGCGCGCTGATCGCCCAGAAGCTCGGCGGCGACATCGTCTACATCGCGAGCAAGAACTCCCTGTTCGCCGGCCCGAACAACATCGCCTACTCCGCGACCAAGGCGGACCAGGCCCACCAGGTGCGGCTGCTCGCGGCCGAGCTCGGGGAGCACGGCGTGCGGGTCAACGGCATCAACCCCGACGGCGTGGTGCGCGGTTCCGGCATCTTCGCCGGCGGGTGGGGCGCCAAGCGGGCCGCCGTGTACGGCGTCGAGGAGTCCGAGCTCGGCGCGTACTACGCGCAGCGCACGCTGCTCAAGCGTGAGGTGCTGCCCGAGCACGTGGCCGCCGCGGTGTTCGCCCTCGCCGGCGGCGACCTGAGCCAGACGACCGGTCTGCACATCCCGGTCGACTCCGGGGTCGCGGCCGCGTTCCTGCGCTGATGGGGCGCCGGTGACCGCGTTCGCCGCCGTCGACCTGGGCGCCTCCTCGGGGCGGGTGATCCGCGCCGAGGTAGTGCAGGTCGACGGCGAGCCGCGCATCGTTCTCGAAGAGGTAGCCCGGTTCTCCAACGGCGCGGTGCCTGATCAAAACGGGGTGCCCGACGGCGCAGGCACGTTGCGCTGGGACCTCACCGGGCTCTTCGGTGAGATAGTGCAGGGGCTGCGCGCCGCTGCGCGGCGCGGCCCGCTCGCCGGGATCGGCATCGACACCTGGGCCGTGGACTACGGGCTGATCGGCGCCGACGGCGCACTGCTCGCCGAGCCCGTCGCCTACCGCGACGAGCGGACGGCGACCGTCATCGAGAACGTGCACTCCGCCGTCGGGCCGGAGGAGCTGTACGCGATCGCGGGCATGCAGCACCTGCCGTTCAACACGATCTACCAGCTCGCGGCCGAGCGGGACGCCGGCAGCCTCGACGGGGTGGCGCGGGCGCTGCTGATCCCGGACCTGCTCGCGTACCTGCTCACCGGCAACGAGGTGAGCGAGTTGACGAACGCGTCCACCACGGCCCTGCTCGACCAGCGGACCCGGACCTGGTCCGTCGACCTGCTGCGGCGGCTCGGGTTGCCGGCGGGGCTGTTCCCGGACGTCGTCGAACCGGGACACGTGATCGGCACCCTGTCCGGGCCGGTGCGGGAGGCGACCGGTCTCGGCGACGTGCCCGTGATCGCCGTCGGCTCCCACGACACCGCGTCCGCGGTCGCGGGCATCCCGGCCACGGGCGACGACTTCGCGTACGTCTCCTGCGGCACCTGGTCCCTGGTGGGTGTCGAGCTCACCGAACCGGTGCTCACCGAGGCCTCGCGGGCGGCGAACTTCACGAACGAGCTCGGCGTCGACGGCACCGTGCGGTACCTGCGGAACGTGATGGGGCTGTGGCTGCTCCAGGAGTCCCAGCGCACCTGGCGCGAGGCCGGGGACCCCGACCTCGAGATCACGACATTGCTGGACGCGGCGGCGCGGGTTCCGGCCCGGCGGACCCTCGTGGACGTCGACCACCCGGACTTCCTGCCGCCGGGGGACATGCCCGCCCGGATCGCCGCGCACGCCCGCGCGGGCGGCCAGCCGGTCCCGGTCGGCCCGGCCGAGGTGACCCGGTGCATCCTGGACTCCCTCGCCGTGGCCTACCGGCGGGCGGTCCGTGATGCCACCGACCTGTCCGGCCACCCGGTGCGGGTGCTGCACATCGTCGGCGGTGGGTCCAGGAACGCGCTGCTGTGCCAGGCCGCGGCGGACGCCACCGGCCTGCCGGTGGTCGCCGGGCCGGACGAGAGCACCGCCCTGGGGAACGTGCTCGTCCAGGCCCGTGCCGTCGGGGCCGTCACCGGCGATCTGGCCGGCCTGCGCGCGATCGCCGCCCGCGGGCTGCACCTGACCCGGTACCGGCCGGACCCGGCCGAGCGGGACGCCTGGGCCCTCGCCGAGGAGCGCGTGCACGGCGCCCGCGCCGACCTGGTGTGAGCGGCTACCGGAACCCGCTCGCCGGGCCGGCGGACGTAGCCGACTGGGTCCTCGAGGGCGACGGCGCGGTGACGTTTCCGCAGGGCCGGATGCGGCTGGAGTCCACCCGCGACCCCGCCGAGGGACAGGCCGCGAACCTGGTGTTCTGGTGCCCGGTCGAGGTGTCCGACGGCGTGGCGATCAGCTGGGACTTCTGGCCGGTCCACGAACCGGGGCTGTGCATCCTGTTCTTCGCGGCCACCGGGCACGGCGGGCTCGACTTGTTCGACCCGGCCCTGCCGGCCCGGACCGGTGAGTACGAGCAGTACCACCACGGCGCCCTGGACGCCTACCACGTGTCCTACTTCCGGCGCCGCTGGCCGGACGAGCGGGCCCTGCACACCTGCAACCTGCGCAAGTCCCACGGCTTCCACCTGGTGGCATCCGGTCCCGACCCGCTGCCGGGGGTGCCGGACGCCCGCGGGCCCTACCGGGTCCGGCTCACCCTCTCCCGCGGCGCCGTGACGTTCTCGATCAACGACGTCGAGTCCTTCCGGTGGGTCGACGACGGCTCGGTGGGCGGGCCGCCGCTGGGGTCGGGCCGGATCGGGTTCCGGCAGATGGCCCCGATGATCGCCGAGTACGCGAACCTGCGGATCGAGCCGATCTGACGACCGTGGGGTCCGCCGCCGGTCAGCCAGCGAGCCAGATCGCGGTCAGCAGGAGCGCCCAGAAGCCGACCACCACGTAGCCGAGCACCAGCGCCGCCATGGCAAGGCCCCGGCCGCGCATCAGGTTGTTCCGGGTCTGGACCACGCCGATGTGCCCGAAGACGATCGCGAGCAGCGCGGGCACCGACAGCACCACACCGAGCAGGGCGAACACGAGGGCGAGGGTCGCCCAGACCGAGGACTTCGGCGGTGGCGTGAAGTAGCCGGGACCGGAGAACGTCTCGGCGTAGGAGGGTAGCGGCCGGGTGTAGCCGTTCACGAACGGCGAGACGCCGTACTGGGCGGTCGCCTGCCAGGGCCGCATGGGCTCACCCCGGGGTTCGGGCTGACCCGCCCCCGGCACCGGGGCGCGAACCGTGCCGAGCGTTGCGAAACCGGCGCCGTCGGGCACGACTCAGCCGGTCGCCGTCGGGAGTGGTTCGCAGCCCTGCGGAGCAGGGATCACGACGGTCGGATCGAGGAGCACCTCGTCGGCGGGGAGCAGCATCTCGAACGTGCCGCCGAGCACCACGTCGACGGTGGCGTCCGCACGCTCGTCGAGCACGATGGTGGACTCGGGGAAGAGCAGCGCCACGCTGTACGCCTGGCCGAGGCCGGTGGGGCCGGCGACGAGCCGGACCACCCCCGCGTAGCTGGACTCGGCGTTGGCCTGGCTCGCGACGACGATGCCGCGGGCCTGCAGTTCGGCCGCGGTGGTGCCGGCGAGACCGGCCCGGGAGGTGCCGTTCAGGACGTTCGTGGTGATCTCGGCGAAGTTGACGTAGGTCTGCCCCTCGGGCGGGCACGGGCCGGGCGGGGCCGTCGCCTCGGTGGGCTCGGGGGAGTTGATCGGGATGTTCACGGGCGTCGGGAGGATCCCGACCCACATGGCACCCGCGGTCAGCGCGATCACCAGCAGCGCCGCGATCAGGGCCCCGAACACGACGGTCTGACGCTGCTGCAGGTGCCGGCGCCGGGCCAGCCGGGCCTCGGCGGCCGCGCGGTTGCCGTTCGTGCTCACGGAAGGAACCTAGCGGATGCCCGGACCACGGCGGTGCTCATGGCGTCAGATCTCCAGGACCCGGGCATGCAGCACGTTGCGCTGCTGCAGCGCGGTACGCAGGGCGCGGTGCAGGCCGTCCTCGAGGTAGAGCACCCCGCGCCAGGACACCACGTGGGCGAACAGGTCGCCGTAGAACGTGGAGTCCTCCGACAGCAGGCTGTGCAGGTCGAGGGTGGCCTTGGTGGTGACCAGTTCGTCCAGGTGCACCTGCCGCGGGGGGATCTCCGACCAGTCCTTGGGCGTGGTCAGCCCGTGGTCCGGGTAGGGGCGCTCATCGCCGACGGCCTTGAAGATCACCAGATGATCCTAAGTGAGGTAGCGGCCTGCCCCTACCGACCCACCATCACGGTTGGGAAATCCACTCTGTGGGAGTAGCATCCATTCGCATGCCGTCCGACGCGCCACCCGCTCTGGCCACGATGTCCTGGACCGACCTCGACGGCGCCCGCGGGGCGTTGCGGGAGGGATCGGCCCGAGGGTCGCTGCGGAGCGCGCGGGACGGGCTCCTGGCTCGGGCGCGGACGCTGTCGGTCCTCGCTCCGGTGGCCGTCACGGACAAGCCGGAACCGGGACCGTCGGGGCAGATCCGCGACTTCTACGCGATCGGCAAGTACGCCTGGCCCGACCCGGACCGACCGGACGGGATGCCGTACCAGCGCCGCGACTGCCTGATCAACCCCGACTCGAACTCGGCCCGCTATGACAAGGCGCGCTATGACGAGATGGTCGAACGGGTCCGGGTGCTCACCCTCGGCGCGTTCCTCGGCGACGACGCCGAGCTCGGCGCGGCCGCCGCTGCGGTGCTGCGGACCTGGTTCGTGGACCCTGCCACGTCGATGACACCGCACCTGCGTCACGCGGCCGTGCTGCCGGGGGTCAACGACGGCGCGGCGATCGGCATCATCGAGGGTGCCGTGCTCGTCGAGGTGCTCGACCACGTGCGCCTCCTCGAGGCGGACGGCCACTGGAGCGGCGCGGACCGCGACGGTCTGCGGGTCTGGATGGCCGAGTACGCCCGGTGGCTGCGGACGAGCGAGTTCGGCACCACCGAGGGCCGGATGGTGAACAACCATGGCTCGTTCTGGCTCGCACAGGTGGCCGCGGCCGCCGGCTATGCGGGCACCGCGACACCCGAGGTGATCGCCGACCTGGCCGGGCTCGGCCGCACGCACCTCGAGCACCAGCTCGGCCCGGACGGCTCACTGCCGGAGGAGATGGCCCGCCCGGACGCGTGGCAGTACGCGACCTACGGGTTGCGCGCGCTCGCCACCGAGGCCCAGGTCCTCGCCGGGCTCGGGGTGGACCAGTGGGCGTACGAGACGAGCGACGGGCGAAGCCTGCGCCTCGCCTACGAGTTCCTCCTGCCCTACCTGGGTGGTGCCGAATGGCCCTATGCCCGGGTGGACCAGGACGAGGACAACCACGCCGCCGACCACGCGATCGCCGCGGCCCGGATGGGAGCGATCGGACTCGCCGACCCGCGCGCGGTCGAGGCGCACCGCCGCATGGCCGCCAGCGGCGAGCCGAGGCACGTGGTGCTGGCCGGCGACGTTCGCCAGGGTGTGGACGCCTAGGAGTAGGCAAGATAGCGGCCGGGCTTGCCCGGATTCTCGACCGTGAACCGCAGTTGCAGGTCGGTCTGACCGATCAGGCCGACCTGCTGGGTGAACTGTTCGTTGGTGACGAAGAGGTGCCCGTGCAGGCTCCAGTCCTGCGCGAGCCAGGTCCGAAGTGCCTCGAGCAGCGCCCGATCCGTCTCCGTCGCCAGTCGGGACCGGCGCACCCAGAAGTACACCGCGGCCTCGTAGGAGTCCCAGCGTTGGTCGCCCACCGCGGTGATGCGCGCGCCGTTGAACGAGCGCCCATCGGTCGCCATGAGGTAGACGCACCCGAGACACTCCGTGCCGGACGGGTCTGTCACGGTGTAGGTGAACGCCCGGCGGTCGGCGTGCCGCTCCTCCAGCCCCACCAGGTCCTTGCGGTTCGCTTCGACCGTGAAGTCGTCCGCCGGCCACGTCGACTGCTCCCAGGTGCGCAGGTAGTCTCGGCTCTCCATCACGGCCGCGTAGTCCAACTCGGCGTCGTCGGCCATGATCGGGCGGAGGATGAACTCGGCGGTTGCCAATCCCTCAGGGATGGATTCCAGGTTCGTGAAGGGCACGTCGTGCTCCCGCATGTCGGTGGCTCTCGGTTCACGGTAACGACTCCTCCGGGAGCCTCAAGCGAATATGCCCGACGGCGCCCGGGCGCGTCGCCCTACTCTGGGCTCTCATGGGGCGACGTCGCAGCGCAGGGCTGGTGGTGGCCGTGGCGCTCCTGGGAAGCGGCACCTCCTGCACGGACCCGTCGCCGACGCCGTCCACGGAATCATCGGTGACACCGTGTGACATCGCGGCTCCCGACGCCGCATTTCTGCCGCCGGACTTCTCAGGGGAGATCCAGCATCAGGCCGATGGGTTCGGGGGCTTGTTGTTCGAGTCGCTCGAATCGGCCGTATGTGACGGCTTCGAGAGGGTACTTGTCGAGCTCGGCTCCTACCGCGGTGAGGACCCCGGTCAACCCGGCCTGTGGGCCGAGTGGGTCGATCAGGTCACGCTCGACAGCGGAGAGATCGTGCCCATCGAGGGTTCGCAGATCTTGGTGCTCAGCATCATCGGCGCCACCTGGCAGCCCGACACCGGCGGCACTCATGGTGTCTCCGGTCCTACCGGCGACCCGATCGCCGAGGCCCAGTACCAGGAGCAGTCGGGAGGTTCGGCCGGGCTGTTCGTGGGGCTCATCGAACGTTCGGAGTTCCGCGCCTTCACCCTGGCTGACCCTTACCGGGTCGTGGTGGACGTCCGGTCGCCTTCCTGAGCCGCTCGGTGTCCGACGAGCCGGTTGAGTCGCTCGGACATGAGTAGACCCAGTGCGGTCAGCACGGCGAGGAACAGCGGAAGGATCCACATTCCCGTCCAGGTCGAGATCGCGCCGAACAGCGGGGGCGCGAGGGTGGAGCCGGTGTAGGCGGCGGCCATCTGGATGCCGATGATCGCCTGGGAGTTGCGGCGGCCGAAGTTCACCGGTGTGGAGTGGATGATGGCGGGGTAGATCGGCGCGGATCCGAGCCCGGCGACCACGAGCCCGACGAGCGCGAGCACATTCGTCTCCAGCGGAAGCGCCAGCATCACCACGCCGATCCCGACGCTCAGGAAGCCGCCACGGATCAGTAGCCGGTCCCCGATCCGGTCGGCGAAGAAGCCGGCCAGGAACCGCCCGGCGGTGATGCCCAGCAGGAAGAGCGAGGCGAACGCGGCCGCCGTGGCGGGCGCGACTCCGCGATCGGTGACGAGGTACGTCGACGCCCAGAGGATCGACGTGCTCTCGAGCGCGCAGTAGGCGAAGAAGGCGGTCAGGATCAGGGCGACGCCCGGGATCCGCAGGGCGCGCGCGAGGGGGACGTGGGTGCTGCCCTGTCCCGACGGTCCGGGCCCGGCCTCATGAGCCTCGTGGGGTTCGGCGGCGTGCCCGTCCGGGATGACGGAGTTGACCCTGCCCCAGAGCGGGAGGCTGACGAGCAGCAGGAACGTGAGGGCGGCCTGGATCGTGCCGACGATGAGGTAGGCGTTGGACCACCCCAGGCCGGAGGTGATGGCGTAGCTCATGATGAACGGGCTGATCGACGCACCGACACCCCAGAAGCTGTGCAGCCAGTTCATGTGTCGTGCCGCGTAGTGCAGGGCCACGTAGTTGTTGAGAGCCGCGTCGACCGCGCCGGCTCCCAGGCCGTAGGGGATCGCCCACAGGCACAACATCCAGAACGAGTCGGAGAAGGAGAACCCCACGAGGGCGGCCGCGGTCATCCCGACGCTGACGGCCGTGACCAGGCCGGCGCCGAACCGGCGGGTGACCCGCTCGGAGGCGAGGCTCGATGCGATGGTGCCGCCGGCGATGATCATGGTGATGATGCCGGCGAAGGCCACGGGAACGCCGAGGTCCTGATGCATGACCGGCCAGCCGGCACCCACCAGGGAGTCGGGGAGCCCGAGGCTGACGAAGGCGACGTAGATGATGGCGAGGAGGAGCGAGTACACGGCTTGGCGAACTGCCTTTCACGGGGCGTGGCGATCACGACGCAGCACCGCCGCGCACGGACGAGCGTACACAATGTGTGTGCACGCTCGTACACATAGAGGTAGATTCGCGAGCATGGTGGCAACCCAGCCCGCGGCCTCCGCAGGACCGAGCGATCCGATGCCCGACCACAAGCGCGCCGCGGGCACACGGCTCGGTCGCCGGAACGACCCCGACCGGCGCGACCGGATCATCGACGCCTGCATCGAGGTCGTCTCACGCGCCGGTGTCGCCGGCACCTCCCACCGGAAGGTCGCTGCCCAGGCCGCCGTCCCGCTCGGCGCGATGACGTACTACTTCGACGGCATGGACGACCTCCTGCGAGAGGCCTTCACTAGGTTCGCCACGACGATCAGCGACAGGTTCGAACGCCGCATGGCCGCGGCCCCCGATGCCGACGCCGCACGGGAGGCCGTGATCGCGATCATCCTCGAGGACGTCTTCGGCGATGACCGCGAACTCGTGTTGTCGCACGAGCTCTACACGCTCGCCGCCCGCGACCGGTCCTACCGCTCGATCACCGCCGACTGGATGGCACGCAGCCGCGCCGCCCTCGAGCGCCACTTCGATCCCGAAACCGCGCGCATGCTCGACGCGCTCATCGAGGGGCTCACCATCCACCGTGCGCTCGACTCACAGCCTCGCGACCCTCGCGAGGTCGAGATCGCCGTCACCCGCATCCTGACCCGTGGCGGCGAAGCTCGATAGGCATCGGGGTCATCCCCACGGGGTGCGAAGGCCCGCAGGCGGGCATAGCGTGCGGAAATGAACGCCAATGAACCCGGCTCACTGTCCGCCGTGATGCTCAACTGCACGCTGAGTCCTTCTCCGGCCGATTCGAGCACCGACGTGCTGGGCCGGCAGGTGCTCGACTCTCTTGCCGAGCACGGGGTTTCCGGCTCTCAGGTGCGCGTCGTCGACCGCGACGTGCGTCCCGGCGTCGAACTCGACATGGGGGAGGGGGATGAGTGGCCGGCGATCCGCGAGCAGATCATGGACTCGGACATCCTTATTCTGGCCACGCCCACGTGGATGGGGCAACAGTCGAGCGTCGCGCAGCGGGTCTTCGAGCGGCTCGATGCGGAACTGTCCGAGACCGATGACGAGGGCCGGCTCCTGACGTTCGGCAAGGTGGCGGTCGTGGTGGTGGTCGGCAACGAGGACGGTGCTCACCACATCTCCGCGGTGGCGTACCAGTGCCTCAACGATGTCGGCTTCACCATCCCGGCGCAGGGCGTGACCTACTGGAACGGTGAGGCCATGCACACGGTCGACTACAAGGAGCTCGAGCAGGTCCCGGAGGGAACCGCATCGGCGACGGCGACGCTGGCCGCCAATGCCGCCCACCTTGCCCGGCTGCTGCGCCGAGACGGCTACCCGGCAGCCTGACGTTCGGTGACGCCCAGCCTCGACCTGCTCCTGCCCGTCGGGCCGCAACCCTTCGCGCCGGCCGAACAACGACGGGTCCGTGCGGCCGTTGACGAAGGGTTGGCAGACGGGCTGTGGGTCCGGGACCTGCCGTGCGTACCGTTCGGCGACCAGGACGCCGGACAGGGTGGCGACCCGTTCGCCCACCTGGCCTTCCTCGCGGGCGCGGGGCTCGACCGCGGGCTGCGCCATCTGGGAACGGCCGCCATCATCCTGGGCCTGCGCCATCCGCTCGTCGTCGCACGTGCGGTCACCGGCCTGCAGTCGCAGGCCAGTTGCCGTCTCGTCCTGGGCGTCGGCACCGGCGGCAAACCTGCGATGAACGACGCGCTCGGCATCTCCGGTCGGTCGATGCGTGACTTCGCCGGGCAGTGGGACCAACTGCGTGAGGCGCTCCTCCGCCCGGGCGACGGCGCGGCGACGACGTTCGTGGTCCCCGGGGACTACCGCCCCCCGGACATGCAGCTGGCCACCTCGAACATCGCCAGGTGGGAGGCGATCGAGGGCAGGGCGGAGGGCTGGCAGACATTCCTCACCACGCCCGAGGACTACCTGACAGCGCTGGACGCCGTGCTGACCGTGCACAACGGACCGCTCCGGGTCTGCGTCCGCGCCGATGTCACCCTGACCAGCGACGCACCGGCGTCCCCGCAGGTCGGCGAGCGGGGACGAGTCACCTGCAACCCACAGCAGCTCGCCGGGCTCCTGCGCCCCTGGGTCCAGCTGCCCGTCGATCACCTGCTCCTGAGTCTGCGCGGAGCCGACCCGCTCGCGACCCTGCGACTGGTTCGCGAGTCCCTGTGACCCGGCGTGGCCTGGGGCCAGCGCCGGCGGAAACCAAAGGTCGCACTGGATCCGCTGGCCCGGGTCATGAGCCGTGCGCGTGGCCGAGTCCGGCGGCAAGTAGTACGCCGCAACTCACGGACCCGGTGCTTCAGAACCGTGAACCACCCGCACCTACCCCCAATCCCGCTCAGGCAATCACCGTCGCCGGCATTCGCGGATACGTGTGCAACAACTCCCGGATCGCAGGCTCCGCCGCGTGCACGACCGAGCCTTTCGCCGCCCGCGCATGCTTCGGCGGCGATTCGCGCGCCAGCGCCCGGTGCAGCCTGCGGATCTACGCCCAGTCCTCCACGGTCATCACTCTCCTCGGCTTGGCCGAGGGGTCTGAATTCGGCCGTCGCTACGGGGTGAGTCTTCAGGCGTCGTCGACACCCCTAATTGTCTGGAACGTTCCCCTTTCGTTCAGATGCCGCACGCGTGCTGGAAGCACGGTGCCTCAACCGCCTCCGCAACTGACTCTTGAACCGTCGTTGCGCCGTCTCAAGCATCACGAAGCGCGGGTCGTTCGCGCCCTCGAAGTAGGAGTTCTCAGCGGCGTCGCGGCCACCGTCGGCCTCGATGACCCGAGCCAGGCTTTCCCGCATCGGCGGTCCGTCAGAGAACTTTCTGGCCCACGCGGCCTTCGGCGTCTCCGGCCCGGTCCCTCCTTCGGTTATGAATCCAAGGCCGACGTCTACCTGCTCGCGCAACGCTTCGGCTAGGGACGCCCTTATCAAGCAGGCGAAAGCGCTCGATGCGGGATTCGACCTTCACGGACTGGGCGAGCGAGATCGGCTAGAGGGCCTGGGACAGCCGTACGTCGCTGGCGGTGCTCATGTCGAAACGAGGTCCTCGCTCAGGTGCGGCATCCAGTCGATGGCGCGCGCGGTCATGGTCGTGAGATCGGTCAGTGGCTCGTCAGCGAACAGGCTGATCGCGGTGTTGTGCTTGGTGACCCAGCCGGTCATGGCCGTGATGCCGAGGAACGAGCGAAACAGGTGCTGGAAGAACGCCCCGTGCGTGAGAAGGGCGACCACGTCGGTCGCCTGGTGCTGCTCGCGAAGCCCCTCGATCAGGATGCGCGCACGTTCGGCGCGCGCCTGATGGTCGTGCTCGTAGGGCTTGACGTACCAGCCGTTCGGTCCGGCGCCGGCTGGTAGCACCAGCCGTGAGCTGACCGCCTGGAGCGCGTCTGCCGTCGCGCCGGGGTGTGTCCTGGGCATGCCGTCCTCACCGTCGATGAAGACGCCGGCCGTCTCGTAGGCGTCGAGGTGGCCAAGCAGCGGGAGGTCGACGGCGTCCGCGAGTGGCGCGGCGGTCTGCACCGCGCGTGTCATCAGGCTGGTGTGGATGTGGGTGAGTTGCCAGGGCAGCACCCCGGCCGCGACCGCCTGAGCCAGCAAAGCGGCCTGGGTGTGGCCGAGGTCGGTCAACTCGGGGTCGTGGTGACGGCCGATGGAGGCGCCGGTCTGGGACTCGAGGAGGTTGTTGGCCGACTGGCCGTGTCTGATCACTACGAAGCGCACAGGCACATTCTTCCCGAGACTCGGCCAGTCCGGTGCGCGGCGAAGCCGTTCACCCGCGGTGACGACGGTTCAGGCATCCGGAAACGGTCGATCGTGGTCGATCATTGCTGCCAGGCCCTCGTTGAGTCCCTGTGCACGTGTGCCTTCGCAGACCGGAGCGGGGTTCTCGTGGCACAGGGCCGCCAGATCGATCCCTGGGTCGATGGACTCCGCACCGGTCAGTCCCACAGCGCCTGGATGGAGCATGAGCGTTTCGACCCAATCTGTGACGTTCGTGCACGTTGTCACGGTGGCCCGGATGGCTGTTTTCTCCGCTCCTCCCGTCCGCGTCATTTCCTCATCGGCGGCCTCATTGCCTCGACGCAAGCCGCTGAAATGGCGCGGCACTGGGGGCCGCGGTCGCGGATGGTGCTAGTACGTCCGTGGTCGTGGCGCGCGCTCTGGCCGCAGGAGGCGTCGGGTCGCCAGTCTCAGCAGTGCACGAGGTAAGTACCAGCGCGAGCAGGCCGATGATGGTCCGACGAGCGAGTGTGTCAGCGTGCGACGATCTCAGCCGGCTGCTAGAGGGGCCCGGGTCGGCTCCGCTCTCGGCTTCCGCAACCTGACCCACTACATCGCCCGATCACTCCTGGAAGCAGGCGGCTTCAGACGGCTGCTACACCCCATCTGCGATGAGCCCCGAATCGCCCCACTTCGGTGGTGCGGAAACCACTAGGCTCCGACGCAAGCGGAGTTTCCGACAAAGGGGTGCAGAATGGATATCGGCGAGCGGCTGGCGTCACTTGCGACGAAGATCGAGCAGCAGAAGGCGTCCATCGGGACTGAGGAAGCGACGAAGAACGCCTTCGTTATGCCGTTCATTTCCCTGGTCCTTGGGTATGACGTGTTCAACCCGAGCGAGGTGATCCCGGAGTTCACTGCAGACGTCGGGACGAAGAAAGGCGAGAAGATTGACTACGCCATCGTCAAGGGCGGCGAACTCCAGATGCTCATCGAGGCCAAGACGGTCGGCTCCTCGCTCAGCCTGAACCACGCCTCGCAGCTGTTTCGCTACTTCGCGACAACGAACGCACGCATCGCGATCCTGACCAACGGGCAGCACTTCCACTTCTTCACCGACCTCGACAAGCCCAACCGGATGGACGAGAAGCCGTTCCTCCAGTTGGACTTGCTCGACCTCGACGAGACGCTCATCCCGGAGGTCCAGAAACTCACCAAGGACGCGTTCGACCTTGATTCGATCGTCAGCGCCGCCGAGGAGCTCAAGTACATCGGCGCGCTCAAGCGGGCGCTGGCCGCCCAGTTCCGTGAGCCGGACGACGAGTGGGTCAAGGCACTGACGAACCAGGTCTACGACGGTTCGTTCACCCAGAAGGTCAAGGAGCAGTTCCGCGTCCTAGTGCCCAAGGCCATGAAGCAGTTCCTCGCCGACCAGGTCAACGACCGCCTCAAGGCAGCGCTCGGTGGCCAGACCTACGCCGACACGACCGTGCCGATGACGGGGGCCGAGGCGGCCGTGGAGAGCGTCGCTGAGGCCAAGGCGTCCGATGAACGTGGCATCGAGACCACGCTCGAGGAGGTCGAGGGTTACCAGATCGTGCGCGCTATCGCCTGCAGCGAGATCACGCCAGCGCGGATCATGCACCGCGACACCAAGAGCTACATGGGCATCCTGCTCGACGATAACAACCGCAAGCCGATCGCCCGCCTGCACTTCAACACCGGCCAGAAGTACCTTGGCCTGTTCGACGAGGACAAGGCCGAGACACGACACCCGATCACCTCGCTCGATGAGATCTACGAGCACGCCGAGCACATCCGCAAGACCGTGCACAACTACCTCTGAGCACCATCGCCGCGCTTGGCGCCGGATCAGGTTGTGTGCCGCCGTTACCGCGCGGGTACCGCCGAGGGTGTCGAGGACGCCGAGGGCGTGGGTGTGCCGTTGACGATCTTCGTGCCCACTACTGCACATCGCGGCTCGGGCAAGAACAACAGAATCCCGCCGAAAACTGGTGTTTCTGGCGGGATCCTGGAGACTGCTGGGCGGAGGATGGGGGATTCGAACCCCCGAGGGCTTGCACCCAACACGCTTTCCAAGCGTGCGCCATAGGCCACTAGGCGAATCCTCCTGGTCAGGCGTCCACGAGGATACCCGAGTTGGGCGGCGGTTCCGAACCGGCTGCCGTGACCCGCCACACAGCGCGTCGGTTGCGCCGACCGTGGCCCAGACGGTTGCATGGTGATATGGACGACCCTCCGCATAGACCCGCCCGACTGCGACGCGCCGCCGAGCCGCCCGCCGGAACGGCCCGCTGATGGACGGCGGCACGCTCGTCAGCATCGGCCTCGTGCTGCTGTTCATCCTCATCGGAGGGGTCTTCGCGGCCACCGAGATCGCGCTCGTGTCGCTGCGCGAGAGCCAGATCGACCAGATCGCCGAGAAGAGCGAACGGGGTGCCCGGGTGGCCGCCGTGGCCCGCGACCCGAACCGGTTCCTGGCCGCCGTCCAGATCGGTGTGACGGTCGCCGGGTTCTTCTCCGCGGCGTACGGGGCGTCCACGATCGCCCCCGACTTCGTCCCGATCCTGGTCGGCTGGGGGATGCCGGAGTCCGCCGCGAGCACGGTGGCCCTGATCGTGATGACGCTGCTGATCGCGTATCTGTCCCTGGTGCTCGGCGAGCTCGTGCCGAAGCGGTTCGCGCTGCAGCGCTCCACCGGGGTCGCCCTCGGCGTCGGCCCGCTACTGGACCGGTTCTCGACCCTGATGCGGCCGGTGATCTGGCTGCTCTCGGTGTCCACGAACGCCGTCGTGCGGCTGTTCGGCGGCGATCCGAACGCCACGAACGAGGAGATCACCGACGAGGAGTTGCGTGGCCTGGTCATCGCCCACGAGGGCCTGCCCGAGGACGAGCGGCAGATCCTGCGGGACGTGTTCGACGCGGGCGAACGCTCGGTCAGCGAGGTGATGCGCCCCCGGCACGAGGTCGCGTTCCTCGACGGCGACCTCGGCATCCGCGAGGCGACCCGGTTCATCGCGGACCAGCCGTACTCCCGGTACCCGGTCATCGGTGAGGACTTCGACGACATCCTCGGCTTCGTGCACGTCCGGGACCTCTTCCTCGCCGACGTCGCCACCCTCGCCCCGGACGACGAGGTGCCCCCGACCGTGCACCCGGGCACGTCCGCGCAGAAGGTCCGGGACCTGGCCCGCGAGATCGTGGTGCTGCCCTCCACGAACGCGCTGCTGCCCTCGATGTCCATCATGCGGCGGGCCCGGATCCACATCGCGGTCGTCATCGACGAGTACGGTGGCACGGACGGGATCGTGACGCTGGAGGACCTCGTCGAGGAGCTCGTCGGCGAGATCCACGACGAGCATGACGTCGAGCTCGTCGGGGACGCGTCACCGGCCGAGGACGACGGCCTGATCGACGCCGGCCTCAACCTCGAGGACTTCGCCGACCGGGTCGGGTTCGAGCTGGTGGACGAGGGCGACTACGAGACCGTCGGCGGCTACTTCCTGGACCGGCTGGGCCGGGTCGCGCAGGTCGGCGACGTGGTGCCGGCGGGCGACCACGTCCTCGAGGCGGTCGAGATCGACGGGCACCGGATCGTCACGGTGCGGGTGCACCGGACCGAGACCGGCAGCTGAAGCCGCCGATTGGGCATGCCCGACGGCGGATGGTCGCCGTCGTGGTCGGTGCCGGCTTCGTCCCGTGCCCGACGGCGGATGCTCGCCTCGGGTGGTCGGCGCACCTGTGCGCGCTGGTCGGCCGGTTCGAACCTGTCCGAACGCCCGGTTAGTATGGACGGCAGACCCCCCGTGTGGCGTCATCCCGCTGAACCCCCCCAGGGCCGGAAGGCAGCAAGGGCAGGTGGGCTCTGATGGGTACGCGGGGGGTCCTTCATGCCCGCCTCTGCCCGGTCGGCGGCGGCCGCAGCCGGGGCTTCGCGGCCGGAGCGCACCGGCGACTGGGGCAACGTCGGTGCTGCCGCCTATTGTGATCGGGTGAGCACCGCGCTGTATCGCCGCTACCGGCCAGAGACGTTCGCCGACGTGATCGGGCAGGAGCACGTCACCGAGCCGCTGATGGCTGCCCTGCGGGCGAACCGGGTGACGCACGCGTACCTGTTCTCCGGGCCCCGCGGCTGCGGCAAGACCACCTCCGCCCGGATCCTGGCCCGCTGCCTCAACTGCGCGCAGGGCCCGACCGATACCCCGTGCGGCACCTGCGACAGCTGCGTGGAGCTGGCCCGCGGCGGCCCCGGCAGCCTCGACGTCGTGGAGATCGACGCGGCCAGCCACAACGGTGTCGACGACGCCCGTGAGCTGCGTGAGCGGGCCGCGTTCGCCCCGGCCCGGGACCGGTACAAGATCTTCATCCTCGACGAGGCGCACATGGTCACCACGCAGGGCTTCAACGCCCTGCTCAAGCTCGTCGAGGAACCGCCGGCGCACGTGAAGTTCGTGTTCGCCACCACCGAGCCGGACAAGGTGATCGGCACGATCCGGTCCCGGACCCACCACTACCCGTTCCGACTCGTCCCGCCGGAGCAGCTCACCGCCTACCTGGACCGGCTCGCCGTCGCCGAGGAGATCTCGGTGGCCTCGGGTGTGCTGCCGCTCGTGGTCCGCGCCGGTGGCGGCTCGGTGCGGGACTCCCTCTCGGTGCTCGACCAGCTGATCGCCGGCGCGGACGCCGGTGAGGTCACCTACGAGCGGGCGGTCGCGCTGCTCGGGTTCACCCACGGCGCGCTGCTCGACGACGCGATCGACGCCCTCGCCGCGCGGGACGGCGCCAGCCTCTTCCGGGTCGTGGAGCGGGTCATCGACTCCGGGCACGCGCCGCGCCGGTTCGTCGAGGACCTGCTGGAGCGGATGCGGGACCTGATCGTGGTGCTCGCGGCCGGGGAGCAGGCGGGCACGGTGCTGCGGGCCGTCCCCGAGGACCAGCTCGAGCGGATGCGGGTGCAGTCCCAGCACCTCGGGCTCGGCGCCCTGTCCCGGGCCGCGGACCTGGTGAACCTCGCGCTCACCGAGATGGTCGGAGCGACGTCGCCCCGGCTGCAACTGGAACTGCTCTGCGCGCGCCTCCTGCTGCCCGCCGCGGATGACGGGGTGGACGGCTTCAACGCGCGCCTGGACCGGCTCGAGGGGGCCCTCAGCGGCGCCGCGCCACTGTCCCCGCGCTCGCCGGTGGCGGTGCCCCCGGCGCCCACCTCCACGGTGCCGCCGGCCCCCGTCCCCGCGGGGGCCGAGCCTGCTCCGTCCGCCGAGCCGGCCGAGCAGGTCCCGCCAGCCGGGCACGCTGCGCCCCCTGCGGCAACCGAGCACGCCGAACCGCCTGCGGCGTCGGAGGGCGCCGACCCCCGCGCGGCAGCCGAGCGCACCGAGCCCGGTGTGCCGTCGGAGCGCGCTGAGAACCCGGTGCCGACCGAGCGCATCGAGCCGCCCGCCGCGGCCAAGCCCGCAGCGCCCGATCCGGTCGCGCCGTCGGGCGGCGCCGGTGGGATGACCGCGGAGCAAGTGCGTCGGCGCTGGCCCGAGGTCCTGGAGACGCTGACCAGGATCAAGCGCACCACGTGGGCGCTCATCTCCCAGGACGCTCAGGTCGTCGACCTGACCGCGACCAACCTCGCGCTCGGGTTCTCGACCTCCGGGCTCGCCTCCGCGTTCCGCAACGGCCCTCACGGCGAGCACCTGCAGCGAGCACTGTCGGAGACCCTCGGCCTGAACGTGCGCATCGACGCCGTCGTCGCCGACGGCAGCGCTCCGGCCGGGCAGTCCGAGCCAACGGCTGATCGCGACGGCGGCTCCGGCCCGGATGCGGCCGGTGCCAGCGGCGGCGCTCAGGCTTCCGTGAACGATGCGGTCAGCCGGGCCGAGGCCGACTGGGGCCGGCCGGCCGCGCCGGCGGGTACGGCACCGCGATCGACCGCTCCGGAGCAGGCCCCGCGGCCGCAGGCGGCCGAACCCGCACACGAGGTTTCGTCCGAGGTCCGGCCCGAGCCGGCACACCGGCCGACGCAGTCCTCGACGCGGTCGGCGTCACCGACGGGCAACGCGGACGCCGGCGCGGCCGACGCCGAGGACCCCGAGCCGGCGGGAGCCACGGCCACCGGAACGCCAGCCGCGGACGACGACTTCCCACCGCCGCCGTGGGACATCCCCGAGGACCCGCCCGCACCGACCACCGGCGAGGACCCGCCCTCCGGCGGCGTGCGCCGCGAGGGGAGTCCGGGTGACCGGCCCGGCCCCATGGGCGGAGCCCGTGGTGAGTCGGGCGGGGGCGACGGGCCGACCCCCAGGGGTGGAGCGGGTGGTGAGTCGGACGGGGGCGACCGGCCGACCGCCAGGGGCGGAGCCCGCGGTGAGTCGGACGGGGGCGACCGGCCGACCGCCAGGCGTGGAGCCGGTGGTGAGTCCGATGGGGGCGACCGGCCGACCCCGACAGATGGAGCCGGCGGTGCGTCGAGCCAGGGTGGCCGGCCCGGATCGTCGGCCGGTGCGCGCCCACCGGTGCCGGAGGACGACATCCCGCCGGCGGAACCGCCGGACTTCGACGACGGTCCCGCACCCGACCGGTTCCGGGGGGGCCCGGCCGGGGCGTCCCGAGCGGCAGCACCCCGCGGCTCCGCGCTCGCGGACCGCCCGTCGTCCGCGTCCGCCCGCGACGCCGCGTTCGCGGCCGCCCGCGCCCACACCAGCGGCGCCGGCAGCCGCGGTGGCGACCGGACGCCGTCGGGCCCCGGTCCGGTACCGATGGACGAACCCGACATGTCCGACCCGGACATCGAGTCCTCGTCCCTGATCGGGGCGCCGCTGGTGGCCCGCCTGCTCGGCGGCACCGTGATCGATGAGATCACCGAGACCACGGACGGAGCGCCCTGATGGCCGCGTACGAGGGGATCATCGCCGACCTGATCGAGGAACTGGGCCGGCTGCCCGGGGTGGGCCCGAAGAGCGCCCAGCGGATCGCGTTCCACATCCTCGCGGCCGACCCGGCCGAGGTGCAGCGGCTGGCGGCCGTGCTCACCGAGGTCAAGAGCAAGGTCCGGTTCTGTGAGATCTGCGGCAACGTCTCCGAGGACGTCCAGTGCCGGATCTGCCGCGACCCACGCCGCGACCCGTCGATCCTGTGTGTGGTCGAGGAGGCGAAGGACGTCGTCGCGATCGAGCGCACCCGGGAGTTCCGCGGCCGCTACCACGTGCTCGGCGGGGCCATCAACCCGATCGACGGGGTCGGCCCGGACGACCTGCGGATCCGGGAGCTGATGACCCGGCTGGCCGACGGCGCCGTGCAGGAGATCATCATCGCCACCGACCCGAACGTGGAGGGCGAGGCCACGGCCACCTACCTGGCCCGGATGCTGCGGCCGATGGGGTTGACCATCTCGCGGCTGGCCTCCGGTCTGCCGGTGGGTGGAGACTTGGAGTACGCGGACGAGATCACCCTCGGCCGGGCGTTCGAGGGACGGAGGAGCATCGATGTCTGAGAGCCACGGACTGGACAATGACCTGCTGGTGCTGGCCACCGCGACCGCCGGGGTCGCCGAACGCTACCTGGACACGGTCCGCGAGGTCGCTGCCGGGGTGAGCCCGGACGCCTCCATCCCGCTGCTCCTGCTCGCCGTCTCCGACCTCAGCGCCGCCGGCGCCCGCCTGGGCGCCATCGTGGACATCGTGCCCTCCGAACGGTTCGAGCCCGACGACGGCCCCGAGGGCGACCTCGAACCGCTGCGGGTGTCCCTGGCGAACGTGCTCGAGGGGATCGACGAGTACACCGAGGTCGCCGACCCGCTGGTCAGCCCCGAGGTCAGCGCCGGTGCGCTCAGCAACGACCTGTCCGACGTCGCCCAGGCCCTGAGCGTCGGCCTGCAGCACCACCGGGCCGGGAACCCTTCGGAGGCCCTGTGGTGGTGGCAGTTCTCCTACCTGTCGGCCTGGGGTGAGCGCGCGGCCAGCGCGATGCGGGTCCTGCTCAGCCTGATCTCGCACCTGCGCCTGGACGTGGACGACGACATCGCCGGGGAGGCCGAGTTCGACGCGCTGCACGGCGGCGCCTGAACCCCGGTGACGGCGTGTGAGAGCCGCGGCCCGGCGGCCGCGCCGGCAGCCCGCGGTTACGCGACCCGGGTGCCGCCCGGCAGCGTGCGGTAGGGCACCCTGAGCCGGCGGATCGCGACCGCGAGCCCGACCGCCCCGAGCAGCAGGTTCGCCGCGAGGCCCCACGGCCAGATCGGCGCCGCGTCATCGACCGTCGGCGGCGGCGCGCTGTCCAGCCAGCACTCCTGATGCACGTCCGGTGGGCCGCTGCGCACCTGGTTCGTGGCCGAGCGGATCGCCTCGAACGGGCCGGAGTCCCGCGGGTCCAGGCCCGGTTGGGCGCCGGTGTCGGCGAGGATCACGAACGGGTTGATCGCGAGCAGCCACCAGGTCCGCTCCGTGTGGGTGACCTCGCGCTGGGCCGTGAACGTCTCGCACTCGTAGGTCTGGTCACCGGCCATGGCCTCCTCGCTGACGCCGTAGACCTCGACCTCCTCCGTGGTGGTCACCAGCGGCGCGGTCAGCGCGAACAGGATCAGCGAGATCACGGTGAGCGAGGCGACGGCCACATAGGTGAGTACGCTCGATCCGGCCGTGCGGGCGGTCAGCGCGGAGAACCCGAGCCCGATCGCGCAGACCACCCCGAGCAGCAGCGCGAGCACCACGATGGAGAGGAAGAACCCGGCCACGGTGGTGCCGCCGAGCAGTGCGCTCCAGATCAGGAACGGCAGCGAAACCGCGAGGAACGCGAGCGCCGCGGCCCAGCCGGCGAGCAGCTTCCCGACGGCGATGTCCGCCGGGGAGAGCAGCGTCACCTGCAGGATCGCGAGGGTTCCCGCGTTGCGGTCGCCGTTGATGGCGGTGGACGCGAGCGTCGGCGCCACCACCAGGCCGAGTCCGAGCACGAACATCAGGACCAGCCCGAAGGACCAGGTCGGGTCACCGCCGAGAGCGGCGAACGCCCCGCCGATCAGGATGCTGACCAGGCCGACGAGCGCGAACCAGACCGCCAGGGCGACCCGCCAGCGGGTCGACCGGATCCGTTGCCGCAGTTCCAGGACGGCGATCGTGCGGACGCCCTGCCAGGAGATCGCCCTGGCGGAGGTGTCGGGCCCGGGCGGCGCCGGGTCCAAGGGGTGGCCGGGCTCCAAAGGCACGTCGAAGGTCGTCATCGTCGCTCCGTATCCAGGGAGAGGTAGGCCTGCTCGAGCCGGCCGCTGACGGGAGCGAGCGAGACCACCGGAACCCCGGCCCCGACCGCTGCGGCGAGCAGCGCGGCCGCAGCCGCGTCATCGGTGAGATCGACGAGGACCGAGCCGGCACCGTCGGGCGCGTCGGTGTCCGGGTGCAGGGTGACCCGGGCCGCGGACGCCCACCGCTGCAGCGCCGGACCGTCGAGCGTGCGCAGCCGCCACCGGCGCTCGGTGACGCCCACGCGCAGCTGTTCGGAGCTGACCGTGCGGCCGCGGGAGAGGAACACGGCGTCGTCGACCATCTCGTCCAGCTCGGCCAGCACGTGGGAGGAGATCAGCACGGTGGTGCCGGCGGCGGCCAGGCCGCGCAGCAGCGAGCGCATCTCGATCCTCGAGCGGGGATCGAGCCCGGACGCGGGTTCGTCCAGCAGCAGCACCTCGGGGGAGTTGATCAGCGCCCGGGCCATCCCCAGGCGCTGCTTCTGCCCGCGGGAGAGGGTGTGCGCGGGTGCGGCGGCCAGGTCGTCGAGGTGCACCGTCCGCAGGAGCTCCCAGGCCCGCGCCCGGCCCTGCCCGGCCGGCAGCCGGTAGGCGCCGGCCATCGTGGTGAGCACCTCGACCGCGGTCAGGGAGTCCCAGGTGCCGAACGCGTCGGGCATCCAGCCGACCCGGGACCGGGCGGTCGCCGACGACCCGGGGTCGGCGCCGGCCACCAGCACGGAGCCGTGGTCCGGGGCGAGGAGTCCCGCCAGGATGAGCAGCAGGGTCGTCTTGCCGGAGCCGTTCGGGCCGACCAGCGCGGTCACCGAGCCGCGCCGCACGGTCAGGTCCACCCCGGCCACCGCCCGGACGGTGCCGAACGAGCGGTGCAGGTCCCGCGCGAGGATCCCCGGCGGCGGGTCGGGCGGGGCGCCGGGCCCCGCCGGCTGAGGTGTCGACATGACCCACACGGTAGGGCCGGCTCCCCACCTTCGGGCTGGTTCCGGCCGGTGCGGCCTGCGTGGATCCTGTGGCCGTCCCGTGTGCCTCACGGTCCGGATCCGTTCGGCGTCGAGCCCGGTGAGGTGGTAGACCTGCTCGGTGCCCCACGCCCCGATGCTCGCCGACGCCACGATCACCCTCCCGGGGACCGGCGGCATCGAGCTGACGCTCGGCGTGATCGCCCTGATCCTGCTGGCCGGGTTCGCGGCGGGCTGGGTCGACGCCGTCGTGGGCGGCGGCGGGCTGATCCAGCTGCCCGCCCTGCTGGTGCTGGTCCCGGACATCACCGCGGTGCAGGCCCTGGCCACGAACAAGGTCGGGTCCATCATGGGCACCTCCACGAGTTCCCTGACCTACTACCGGCGGATCCATCCGGACCTGCGCACGGCCGCGCCGATGGCGATCGCGGCCTTCCTCGCGGCCGTCGGCGGCGCGGCGCTGGCCTCGAACATCCCGGAGTCCGCCCTGCGCCCGATCATCATCGTGGTGCTCGTCCTGGTCGCGGTGTACACGGCGGCCAGGCCGCGGCTCGGGGCGGTCACCGACCTGCGCTGGAGCGGGAACCGGCACTACGGCGCGGCCGCCGGCATCGGCCTAGCGATCGGGGCCTACGACGGGCTGCTCGGCCCCGGGACCGGCAGCTTCCTGGTCATCGCCCTGGTCAGCGTGCTGGGGTATGCGTTCCTGCCCGCCAGCGCGCTCGCGAAGATCGTGAACTTCGCCACGAACCTCGGTGCGCTGGTGTTCTTCGTGCCGTACGGCGCCGTGCTCTGGGGGATCGGGATCGGGGTCGGTGCCGCGAACATCCTCGGCGCCTACATCGGGGCGCGGATGGCGGTGGCCCGGGGCAGCGGCTTCATCCGGGTCGCGTTCCTGGTGGTGGTCGCCGCCCTCATCGTGAAGCTCACCTGGGACGTCGTCAGCGGCAACTGATCCGCGGCGGGCCCGGACGACAGGTTTCGCGATGCGGACCGCGCCGTGTCCACGGACTGGTCCGCTCTAGAATCAGACGTTCCATTTTCCCCACCCCATCGGAGCCTCCGTGGCACTCATCGTCCAGAAGTTCGGCGGATCGTCGGTCGCTGACGCGGCCAGCATTCAGCGTGTGGCCAAACGGGTGACCGAGACCAAGGCCGCCGGCAACGACGTGGTCGTGGTGGTCTCCGCGATGGGCGACACCACCGACGAGCTGCTCGACCTGGCCGGCGCGTTGTCCGACAGCCCGCCGAACCGGGAGATGGACATCCTCCTGACCGCCGGCGAGCGGATCTCGATGGCGCTGCTCGCGATCGCGATCCACGAGCTCGGCACCGACGCCCAGGCGTTCACCGGTCAGCAGGCCGGTGTCATCACCGACACCTCGCACGGCAACGCCCGGATCATCGACGTCTCCCCGAGCCGCATCCAGCGGGTTCTCGAGGGGGGTGCGGTGGCCATCGTGGCGGGCTTCCAGGGCGTCACCCAGCACACCAACGACGTGACCACCCTGGGCCGCGGCGGCTCGGACACCACCGCCGTGGCGCTCGCCGCCGCGCTCGGCGCGGACGTGTGTGAGATCTACACCGACGTCGACGGACTGTTCACCGCCGACCCGCGGATCGTGCCGGCCGCGCGGCGGATCGACCGGATCACCACCGAGGAGACCCTCGAGATGGCGGCCAACGGCGCGAAGATCCTGCACCTGCGGGCCGTGGAATACGCCCGCCGCTACGGCGTTCCCATTCATGTGCGCAGCTCGTTCTCGCTGAACGAGGGCACGCTCGTGACCGACGCAGACACCGAAGAAGGACCCATGGAAAACCCCATCATCTCCGGCGTGGCCCACGACAGCTCCCAGGGCAAGGTCACCGTGGTCGGCGTCCCGGACGTGCCCGGCAAGGCCGCCCAGCTGTTCGAGGCCGTGGCCGCCGCGGGCGTCAACATCGACATGATCGTGCAGAACGTCTCCGAGCAGAAGACCGGCCTGACCGACATCTCCTTCACGCTGCCGACCGACCAGTCGAAGGCGGCGAAGGACGCCCTCGAGGCGAAGGCCACCGAACTCGGCTACCAGAGCCTCAACTACGACGAGGGCGTCGGCAAGCTGTCCCTGGTCGGGGCCGGGATGCGCTCCCACCCGGGGGTCTCGGCGCGGCTGTTCGGGGCCCTGCGGGACGCCAACATCAACATCGAGATGATCTCCACGTCGGAGATCCGGATCTCGGTGGTCACCCGCAGCGAGGACCTGGACCCCGCGGTCCGGGCGGTGCACACGGCGTTCGGGCTGGACGCCGACGAGGTCGAGGCCGTGGTCTACGGCGGAACGGGGCGTTGAGCATGGGCGTTCGGATCGGCGTCGTCGGCGCCACCGGGCAGGTGGGCGCCGTGATGCGCCGCCTGCTCGAGGAACGGAACTTCCCCGCGGATGCGGTGCGGTACTTCGCGTCCGCCCGCTCGGCCGGCACCACACTGCCCTGGAAGGGTGAGGACATCGTGGTCGAGGACGCCGCCACCGCGGACGTCTCCGACCTGGACATCGCGGTGTTCTCCGCGGGCGCGGGCACCTCCCGGGCGCAGGCACCGCGGTTCGCCGCGGCCGGCGTGACCGTGGTCGACAACTCCTCCGCGTTCCGGATGGACCCCGACGTGCCGCTGGTGGTCTCCGAGGTCAATCCCGAGGCGATCGCGGACGCCCGCAAGGGCATCATCGCGAACCCGAACTGCACCACGATGGCCGCGATGCCGGTGCTCAAGGCACTGCACGACGAGGCCGGCCTGCAGCGGCTCATCGTGTCCACCTACCAGGCGGTCTCCGGCAGCGGCCTCGCCGGCGTGGACGAACTGGACACCCAGGTGCGGGCCGCCGTCGGGCAGGACACCAGGGCCCTGACCGAGGACGGCAAGGCGGTCACCTTCCCCGAACCGACGACGTACGTGGCGCCGATCGCGTTCAACGTGGTCGCGCTCGCGGGCAACCTCGTCGACGACGGCTCCGGGGAGACCGACGAGGACCAGAAGCTGCGCAACGAGTCCCGCAAGATCCTCGGGCTGCCCGAGCTGTTGGTCTCCGGAACCTGCGTGCGGGTGCCCGTGTTCACCGGACACTCGCTGTCCATCAACGCCGAGTTCGCGCAGCCGCTCAGCGTGGCCCGGGCCACCGAGGTCCTCGCCACCGCCCCGGGCGTGCAGCTCGCCGAGGTGCCCACCCCGCTCGATGCGGCCGGGCAGGACCCCAGCCTCGTCGGGCGGATCCGTCAGGACCCGGGGGTGCCGGACGGGCGCGGCCTGGCCCTGTTCGTCGTCGGCGACAACCTGCGCAAGGGCGCCGCGCTCAACACCATCCAGATCGCGGAACTGCTCGCGGCCCGCTGAAGGGTCCTCAGCCGGCCGGCAGATGCCGGGTGACGAACTCCAGTTCGGCCCGCATCTGCCGGATCCGCTCGTGGTCCACGTAGGACCCGTGTCCGGCGTCGTAGGTGTAGGTCTCCACCACCGCACCCCGGCCGCGCAGCGCGGTCACGTAGTTCTCGATCTGCCGGTACGGGCACCTCGGGTCGTTCTGACCCGCGAGGATCAACACCGGGGCCCGGACCGCGTCGACGTAGGTCAGCGGTGAGGAGACCCGGTAGGCCTCCGGCACCTCCTCCGGCGAACCGCCGAACAGGGACCGGTCGAACGCCTTCAGGCTGTCCATCTCGTCGGCGTAGGCGGCGACGTAGTCGGCGACCGGAACGCCGGCGATGCCGAGGGACCACCGTTCCGGCTGGGTGCCGAGCCCGAGCAGGGTCAGGTACCCGCCCCAGGACGCCCCGGCCAGCACCGACCGGTTCGCATCGAGGGTCCCGTCCGCCACCAGGGCCTCGTGCACGGCGGCGATGTCCGCGAGCTCGGTGAACCCGACCTTCGCCTCGAGGGCGTCCCGCCAGGCCGAGCCGTACCCCGTGGAGCCCCGGTAGTTGACCTTCAGGACCGCGAACCCGTGGTCGGACCACGCGGCCGCGTACGGGTCGAAGGAGTCCGAGTCGTGCCACGTCGGGCCGCCGTGCACGTCCACGATCACCGGGTAGGGGGCGGACCCGGTCGCCGGGCGGCGGAGCAGGCCGTGGATGCGCCCACCCGGGCCGTCCGCCCAGACGTCCTCCACGGGCACGGACGTGGGCGGCCGCTTCCCGCCGAGCGTGATCAGGGATGCCCCGCTCGCGGCCGAGACCACGTCCCGGGGTTCAGCCGCGGACGAGCGCGCGATCCAGACGTCACCGTCCGGCCGGGGCGTTGCCCCGGAGACCGTCCCGACGGCGGAGCCCACCTGCCGTACGGAGCCGTCCTGGAGGTCGTAGCGGAACAGGAGGGTGCGCGCCTCGTGGTCCTGGGCGATGAGCAGGGCGCGCCCGTCCGGGTAGAAGTCCGCGTCCGAGACGTCGCCCGGCAGGCCCGGCTCGATCGGACGGATCAGCCCGGTCCGCACGTCCCAGATCAGCAGCCGGTTGGCGCCGGACCGCTCGTGCCGGACCAGGAGCCGCGAGTCGGCGGCGTGTGGTGCGAACGCGATCGCCCACAGGCCCAGACCGGGCCCGTCGTCCAGGTCCGCGACCGCGGCGCCGTTGTCGACCGAGAGGACCCGGATCGCCGGGTGCCGGTTGTCGCCGCGCTCGCTGTGCTCGACGGCCACCAGGTTGCCGTCCCGGCTCAGGGCAGCCGCCTCCGCGTCCTGGGCGTGCCGGTACAGCGGCACGGGCACGGCATCGGGGTATCCGGCCCGGACGGCGTGGATCTGGGTTCCGTAACTCTCATCGCTGCGCCCGATCACGGCCGTGCCGTCGTCGTGGAGCAGCAGCCCGGCGGAGTAGGCAGGCGGCAGGTTGATCGGGTGCTCAGGCCGGCGGGTCACGGTGGAGCCGAACGGTTGCCGCCGCCAGGTACCGAACTCGTCGCCGTCGTGGTCGTCGAACCACCAGATCCACGCCCCGGTCGGGTCGATCGTGGCGTCCGTGGTGCCGTGCGGGCGGTCGGTCGCGCGCACCAGCGCACCGGTGGAGACGGTCCAGGAGTGCACCTGCTGCGCCCCACCCGCGGTGGCGATCACCACCGCGCGGTCCGGGTTGGCGTGCGCCCACTCGGGCAGACCGACCCGGCGGGCCCGGAAGCGCTCCTCCCAGGGCGGCGGCGGCCAGGTCTCGACGTCCGCGCCGGGTCGGGCGGAGCGGTCGGTGGCCCGGTGGGTGCGGCCGGTGACGCGATCGATCGGCATGTCGGCAGCCTACGACCACCGCGCCGACCGCGGTGCCGGGTGTTCGACGAGCGCCCGTGGCCGACGCGGTCGTGGTGATCCGGCGTGCCCACCCGGTGCGTCGAAATGTATACACGCGAGGCTGATTCCGGACGGAACTGGTCAGAACGAGGGATTGGTGTATACGCTGGGGTCAAGATCTGACCAAGGCAGGTGAATCTGATGCGGGCTGGTTCGCGGGCCTACCACGCCCTGCGCGAGGACATCCTCGAGTGGCGGCTGCCGCCCGGTACACCCCTGGGCGAGGTGGAGCAGGCGCAACGGCTCGGCGTCTCCCGCACCCCGGTCCGGGAGGCGCTCGCCCGGCTCGCCGCCGACGGACTCGTGCGTGGCACCGGCGCCCGGGGCGCCGTCGTCGCCGATCTCTCGCCCGCGGACGTGCGCGACCTGTTCGACCTGCGGATCGCCGTCGAGACCCGGCTCGCCCGGCTCGCGGCGCAGCGACGCGACCCCGGACCCTTCCGGGCCCTCGCCGCGGACCTGGGCGCCGCCGTCGACCTGGATCTGGGCGCACCCGGGGACCGGGCCTCCTACTACGACCTGGTGCAGCGACTCGACGACGCGATCGACACGGCGGCCGCGAGCCGGCTGCTGTCCCAGGCCCTCGACGGGGTCCGGCTGCACCTGAGGCGGCTGCGACGGGTAGCCCGGGACCACCCCGACCGGTTGCGGGAGTCGGCCAGCGAGCACCTGAGCGTGACCCGCGCCATCCTGGACTCCGACGCCGAACTGGCGGCTGCCGCGACCCTCGTGCACCTGCGCGCGAGCCTCGGCCACATCCTGCACACCTACGAGGACGACCCCGCACGACCGCTGCCGACGGCGCCGACGGCGCTCTCGGCCGACGAACCCACCGCGCGAATCGGAGAGGCCCCATGATCACCCACCAGGTACGCACCCACCGCAGCGACGAGGACCTACCCCGCACGCAGCAACTCGCCTGGAGTCTCGCCGAGCTCGCCACCGACCCGGTGCCGGTGACCCCCGAGGTCACCGAGATGATCATCAACCGGGTCATCGACAACGCGGCCGTGGCGACGGCGTCCCTGCTGCGGGCGCCGGTGGTGGCGGCCCGTTCGCAGGCGCTCGCTCACCCGTACACGCCCGGGGCGACCGTGTTCGGTCGCAGCCCGGACCTGCGGGTCAGCCCCGAGTGGGCCGCCTGGGCGAACGGGGTCGCGGTCCGCGAGCTCGACTACCACGACACGTTCCTGGCCGCGGAGTACTCCCACCCGGGCGACAACATCCCGCCGATCCTCGCCGTCGCCCAGCACACCGGCGCCTCCGGTGCGGACCTGGTCCGGGGCATCACCACCGGGTACGAGATCCAGGTCGACCTGGTCCGGGCGATCAGCCTGCACAAGCACAAGATCGACCACGTGGCCCACCTCGGGCCGAGCGCGGCCGCCGGCATCGGCACCCTGCTCCGGCTGGACGCCGAGACGGTCTTCCAGGCCATCGGGCAGGCGCTGCACACCACCACCGCGACCCGGCAGTCCCGCAAGGGGCAGATCTCGACGTGGAAGGCGTACGCGCCCGCCCTGGCCGGCAAGCTCGCCATCGAGGCCGTCGACCGGGCGATGCGCGGGCAGACGTCCCCCGAGCCGATCTACGAGGGCGAGGACGGCGTGATCGCCTGGCTCCTGGACGGGCCGGACGCGACCTACGACGTGCCGCTGCCGGGCCCGGGGGAGCCGCGCACCGGGATCCTCGACACGTACACGAAGGAGCACTCCGCGGAGTACCAGTCGCAGGCGCTCATCGATCTGGCCCGGCGGCTGCACCGGACCCGCCCGGAACTGGCCGAGCCGGGCCGGATCGAATCCATCGTCATCCACACCAGCCACCACACCCACTACGTGATCGGCTCCGGCGCGAACGACCCGCAGAAGTACTCCCCGTCCGCCACCCGGGAGACGCTCGACCACTCGATCCCGTACATCGTCGCGGTCGCGCTGCAGGACGGCACCTGGCACCACGAACGCTCGTATGCCCCGGAGCGGGCGGGCCGCCCGGACACCGTGGCCCTGTGGCAGAAGATCACCACCGCCGAGGACCCCGAGTGGACCCGCCGCTACCACTCCACGGACCCGGCCGAGAAGGCGTTCGGGGGCCGGATGGAGATCACCACCACCGACGGGCAGCGGATCGTGGAGGAGATCGCCGTGGCCGACGCCCACCCCCTCGGGGCCCGCCCGTTCGAGCGCGCGCAGTACGTCGAGAAGTTCCGCACCCTGGCCGACGGCGTCCTCGAGCCGGCCGAGATCGACCGGTTCCTCACGGTCGCGGCACGGCTGCCGGAGCTCGAACCGGGGGAGCTGTCCCAGCTCACCGTGGTGGCCCGGCCCGGGCTGCTCGGCACGGTGCGCTCACCCAAGGGCCTGTTCTGATGCTGCACGCCCCGGCGAGTGCGGCGGCCAAACGGCGCGGGCTGCGCGAGGCTCTCGCGGGCCCGGACCTGCTTCGCTTCCCCGGGGCGTTCAACCCGCTCTCGGCCCGGCTGATCGAGGAGAAGGGCTTCGAGGGGGTCTACATCTCCGGGGCCGTGCTCTCCGCCGACCTCGGTCTGCCGGACATCGGCCTGACCACCCTCACCGAGGTGGCGGCCCGGTCCGGACAGATCGCCCGGATGACGAACCTGCCGGCGATCGTGGACGCGGACACCGGGTTCGGAGAACCGATGAACGTGGCCCGCACCATCCAGGTCCTCGAGGACGCCGGGCTCGCCGGCGCCCACATCGAGGACCAGGTGAACCCCAAGCGGTGCGGGCACCTGGACGGCAAGTCCGTGGTGGGGCTCGGTGACGCGGTCAAACGGATCCGCGCCGCCGCCGACGCCCGCCGGGACCCGGACTTCCTGATCATGGCGCGCACCGACGTGCGCGCCCTCGAGGGGCTGCCCGCGGCCGTCGACCGGGCCCGGGCGCTCGTGGACGCCGGAGCGGACGCGATCTTCCCCGAGGCGATGGCGGACCTGCGCGAGTTCGAGGCCGTCGCCTCCGCGGTGGAGGTCCCGGTGCTGGCGAACATGACCGAGTTCGGCAAGTCCGAGCTGTTCACGACGGCGCTACTCGCCTCCGCCGGGGTCCGGATCGTCATCTATCCGGTCACCCTGCTCCGGCTGGCGATGGGGGAGGCCGAGCGGGGCCTGGACGAGATCGTCGCCGCCGGCACCCAGGCGGGGGTGGTGCCCCGGATGCAGACCCGGGCCCGGCTCTACGAACTGCTCGACTACGCCGCGTACAACGAGTTCGACTCCGAGATCTTCACCTACCGGCCCTGAACCGGCACCCGAAGCGATCCACCGACGATGGAGGACACACCATGACCGAGACGGACATCAAGAAGGGGCTGGCCGGGGTCGTCGTCGACGTCACGGCCATCTCCAAGGTCAACCCCGAGACCAACTCGCTGCTCTACCGCGGCTACCCGGTGCAGGACCTCGCCGCGCACTGCTCGTTCGAGGAGGTCGCCCACCTGCTCTGGCACGGCGAGCTGCCCACGCCCGAGGAACTGGCGGCCCAGAACGAGGCCGAGCGCGCCCAGCGCGCCCTGCCCGACGGCGTCGTCGACGTCGTCTCGGCCCTGCCGACCACCTGCCACCCGATGGACGTGTGCCGCACCGCCGTGTCGGTGATCGGCGCGCACGACCCGGCCGCCGAGGACCCCTCACCCGAGGCGAGCCTCGCGAAGTCTCTGCGCCTGTTCGCCCAGCTCCCCGCCGTCGTCGCCTTCGACCAGCGCCGACGCCGCGGCCAGGAACTCGTGCCCCCGCGCGCGGACCTCGGCTACGCCGAGAACTTCCTGTACATGACGTACGGCGAGGTCCCCGAGCCGGAGGTGGTGCGGGCGTTCGAGGTGTCGATGGTGCTCTACGCCGAGCACTCCTTCAACGCCTCCACGTTCACGGCCCGGGTGATCACCTCGACGCTGGCGGACCTGCACTCGGCCGTGGTCGGCGCGATCGGCGCGCTCAAGGGGCCGCTGCACGGCGGCGCGAACGAGGCCGTGATGGCGACCTTCGAACAGATCGGATCGGCCGAGAACGCCGAGGCCTGGCTGGACGACGCGCTCGCGAACAAGAAGAAGATCATGGGCTTCGGGCACCGGGTCTACAAGAACGGCGACTCCCGGGTGCCGACCATGAAGTCGGTCCTGGACGACCTGGTCGCCCACTACGACCGGCCCGACCTCGGCGCGCTCTACGCTGCGCTCGAGAAGGCCATGGGGGACCGCAAGAACATCAAGCCGAACCTCGACTACCCGGCCGGGCCCGCCTACCACCTGATGGGCTTCGACACCCCGACCTTCACCCCGCTGTTCGTCGCCTCCCGGGTCACCGGGTGGACCGCGCACATCATGGAGCAGGCTGCCTCGAACGCTCTGATCCGGCCGCTCAGCGAGTACGTCGGTCCGGACCAGCGCGAGGTGCCCCGGCGCGGCTGACGCACCGCGCTGCGCCACTGACCCGCGGGACGGGTCAGTGGCGCAGCGCGCGCGTCGGGCAGGGCCTCCCGCCGACTGCCGCAGCGCCGGGCCGGGCTCAGACGGCCGTGTAGCCGCCGTCGACCAGGTGGTAGCTGCCGGTGATGAAGCTGGCCCGCTCGGACAGCAGGAAGCAGACCAGCGCCGAGACCTCCTCGGGTCGCCCGAGACGCCCGAGCGGGTGCCGCCCGATCAGCGCGTCCCGGAACTCCTCGGGCAGCCCGGCCAACAGCGGGGTGTCGATGTAGGCCGGGCCGACGGAGTTGATCCGCAGGCCGGCCGGGCCGTACTCCGCGGCGGCATTCTTGGTGAGCCCGACGACGGCGTGCTTGGCGGCCGTGTAGGCGCCGTTGCCGATCGCCGCCACGGTGCCGTGGATCGAGGCCATGTTCACGATCGCGCTGCGCCGGGGATCCTTGAGCAGCTCCGGGATCTGGTACCGCATCCCGTACAGGACGCCGTTGAGGTTGATGTCGATGACCCGGTCCCAGTCGGCCAGGTCGACCTCGCCGGCCGGCGCCTGCGCACCGCCGATCCCGGCGTTGTTCACGGCCAGGTGCAGTCCGCCGTACGTCGCCACGGCGTGCTCGACGAGCGCACGCGAGGACTCCGCGTCGGCCACGTCCTGCGCGAACGGGGACGCGGTGCCACCGGCCGCCACGATCTCCTCCGCGACCCGGGTCGCGCCGTCCAGGTTCAGGTCGCTGACCACCACCGCCGCCCCGCCGTCGGCGAGCTCCTTCGCGATCGCCTCGCCGAGACCGGAGCCGCCCCCGGTCACGATCGCCACCTTGTCGTCGAATCGGAAGTCCGCCATCGCCGTCTCCTGTCGCTGAGGTTGCTGAGGTTGCTGTGCCTTCAGCGTAGGCGTGGGACCGGCGGCCCGCCTGGGCCCTCGGTCCCACGACGCCGGAGCGGAGACCGAGCCCGCTCCGGCGGGATCCGATCACCCCCTTGACGCCTTCCGGGACTCCCGCCTATGGTCTGCGCATACGTAGTACCGCCTCGTGCGGAAATTCTCGTGCCACGATGGGCATACGAATGACCATCCCGGAGAACCATCGCGGCGCATCGACTGATCGACCTCGACGACGAGAGAGTTCTCATGCGCATCAAGCACACGATCCTGAGGGTTGCCCTCCCGCTGGCGGTCACCGCCGCCCTGGTGGCGGCTTGTTCGCCGAACACCGTGGCGGACCCGGACGGCACCTCCGACGACAGCGTCCCGGCCCTGGTCTACGGCAATACCGACGGTGGTACGACGTACACGCTCAACTACAACGTGTACTCGCCGGCCACGGACAAGTCCCCCAACAGCTCGCTCGTCTACGAGCCGCTCGTCCGCATCGACTACAGCGACGGCGGGAACCTCGCCCCGTGGCTGGCCGAGTCCTGGACGTTCTCCCCGGACGGCACCTCCGTGACGTTCGTGCTGCGGGACGACGTCACGTTCTCCGACGGCGAGCCCATGACGGCGGACGACGTCGCGTTCTCGCTGTCGATCCCCCTCGAGCACGCCGAGCTGAACGCCACCGGCGCCACCTACGAGTCCGTGGAGGCGGTCTCCGAACACGAGGTCCAGGTGACCTACGCGGCACCGTCCTACAGCTCGCTGAACCAGTTCGCCAGCCTGCAGATCGTGCCCGAGCACATCTGGAGCGAGCAGGAGCTGACCACCTGGACCAATCCCGAACCGGTGGGCACCGGTGGCTTCACGGTGGCGGACTTCTCGCCGCAGCAGGTGACCTTCGAGGCCCGTGACGACTACTGGGGCGGCACCTTCGAGGTGCAGACGTTCAAGGTGGTTCCGGTCACCCAGGACACCGTGAAGGCACAGCTGCTCAGCGGTGACGTCCACTGGGGCACGGTCTCCTGGGCGAACGGTGAGGAGGAGTTCGTAGCCCTCGACCCCGAGGCGAACCACTACCAGCTCTATGCCACGGGTGGCGCGTTCTCGGCGATCTTCAACACCGGCCGCGCCCCGTTCGACGACGTCCACCTGCGCCGGGCCCTCGCGATGACCATTCCGCGGTCGGACATCGTGGCGACGCTGAACCGGCCGGGCACCGAGGCCGGCCCCACCGGACTGGTCGACGGCGTCTACGCCGACTGGCTGCGGCCCGAGTACCAGGGCCTGGTGCAGGAGGTCGACGCCGAGGGAGCGTTGGCCGAGCTGGCCCAGTCCGGCTTCACGGTCGAAGGCGGCGCCCTCGTGCGGGACGGGCAGGTCTACAACCCGACGATCTCCTTCAACACGGACTTCGGGTGGGAGGCCTACGCGGACATCATGATCAACAGCTGGCGCGAGCACCTCGGCCTCGAGGTCGCACCGGCCGGGGCGCCGGGCGCCGCGTTGTTCGAACAGCAGCAGCTCGGCCAGTTCGACATCACGATCAACGCCACCGGAGGGGCGGGCGTGTACGGGGTCTACAGCGGCCTGAGCTCGCAGTACCTGGCTCCCGAGGGCGAGCAGGCGGCCATCAACTACGGCCGCTGGAACGACCCCGCCACCGACGAGGTGATCGCCCAGATGGCGTCCACCGCGGACCCCGAGGAACTGCGCGAACTCGGACAGGAGATGCAACAGATCGTCGTGGAGGGTGTCCCGTACAGCCCGATCTACACCAGCTACTGGTTCATCGACATCAACGCGAGCGAATGGACCGGTTGGCCGACCCCCGAGGACTTCAGCTACGTACCGTCGCCGCAGCAGAGCACGGACAACACGCTGACCCTGCTCGGCCTCGAGCGGGCGGAGTCGTGACGGCGGGCCCTCGGCCCGGGGAAGCGCCATGACCGTCGTCACCGACGTGTCGGCGCCGGCGGCACCGACCACGCGGCTCCGGGTGCCGAGCCGGTGGGCCTTCCTGGCCCGCCGGCTGGGGTTCTACCTGACCGCCGCGTGGGCGGCGATCACGCTGAACTTCCTGCTCCCGCGGCTGATGCCCGGTGACCCGTCGGTCGCGATCGTGGACCAGCTGCAGCGGGTCAGCGGGCGTCAGCTGCCGCCCGAGACCCTGGTCTCGATCCAGACGCTCTTCGGCGATCCGGACGCGAACCTGGCCGAGCAGTACCTCGCCTACCTCGGCCAGCTCGCCAGGTTCGACCTGGGCATCTCGATCTCCCGCTTCCCGACCCCGGTCGCGGACCTGGTCGCCTCCGGGCTGCCGTGGACGCTGATGCTGGTGGGCACCACCACCGTGCTGGCCTTCGTGATCGGGACCGGCCTGGGGGTGCTGACCGGCTGGAAGGCGGGCGGCCGCTTCGACGCGATCGTCACCCCCGCCTCGACCTTCATCTCGTCCGTCCCGTACTTCTGGGTGGCGCTGATCGCGCTGTGGGTGTTCGCGTTCGAACTGCGCTGGCTCCCGTCCTCCGGTGGCTACGACCCGGATCTCGAGGGCCCCGCGTTCTGGCTGAGCGCGCTGCGCTACGGCATCCTCCCGGCGGCCACGATCGTGTTCTCCGCGTTCGGCGGCTGGCTGCTGGGGATGCGCAACATGACCGTCACCACCGTCCGGGAGGAGTACGTGCTGCTCGCCCAGGCGAAGGGGCTGTCCCCGTCCCGGGTGGTCCTGCGCTACGCGGCCCGCAACGCCATGCTGCCCAGCTTCACGGGATTCGCACTGGCACTGGGCGGGGTGATCGGGGGCGCCCTGCTCACCGAGATCGTGTTCAGCTACCCGGGCATCGGCTACCTGCTCTACGACTCGCTGACCAAGCGCGACTACCCCGTGATGCAGGGCGTGTTCCTGCTGATCGCGCTGACCGTCCTGTTGGCGAACCTGATCGCCGACTCCGTCTACGTGTTCGTGGACCCCCGGGTCCGCGAGCAGGGGTGAGGCCGACATGAACTCGTCCTTCGGGTCCAACCCCAAGGTCCGCTTCGGACTCGTGGTGGTGACCTTCTTCGCCGCCCTGGCGATCCTCGGCCCGTGGCTGACGGGCACCGTGATGGGCATCGACCCGCGCGCGAACGACATCTCGGCGATCGCCTCCCCGCCGAGCTCGGAGCACTGGCTCGGCACCACCCAGTTCGGGCAGGACGTCCTCGCCCAGCTGATCGCGGGTGCCCGAGGCTCGATGTTCGTGGGCGTGCTCGCGGCCCTCATCGGCACCGTTCTGGCGATCGTGTTCGGTGTCACGGCCGGCTACTTCGGCGGCCGCACCGACCACGTCCTGAACTTCGTCACGAACATCTTCATGGTGATGCCGGTCCTCCCGCTGATCTTCATCGTCTCCGGCTACCTGCGCGGCACGGGTCTGTGGATGATCGCGATCATCATCGGGGTGTTCGGCTGGGCCGGCGGGGCCCGCACCCTGCGGGCGCAGACGATGAGCGTGCGCAACCGCGACTTCGTGCTCGCCATGCGCATGCTCGGGGAGTCGAACCCGCGCCTGATCGGCTCCGAGGTGCTCCCGCACTTGGGTGGCTGGGTCGCCTCGATGTTCCTGTCCGCGATGATCGGGGCGATCCTGGCCGAGGCCGGTCTGGCGTTCCTCGGGATCTCCGACTCCGGGGCGATCAGCTGGGGGTCGATGATCCAGGCAGCCCAGTCCCAGAGCGCGGTGCTGCGCGGACTCTGGTGGTGGTTCGTGCCGCCCGGCCTGTGCATCGCCCTGATCGGCACGGCCGCGGCCATGCTGAACTTCGGCGTGGACGAGCTGTCCAACCCGAAGCTGCGCTCGGCGACCCGCAAGGTCGTGCGTCGCACCCGTCGGGTGGAGCGAGCCGTGGCGGCCGAGACGAGGACGGCATGAGCGCCCCCGCCCGCACCGAGACCCGGACCCTCACCCGGAGCAGCCCCCACGAGGCGGTGCTCGAGGTGCGTGACCTCACCGTCGACTACATCGGGCCCGACGGCGCCGTGACGGCGTGCAAGGACGTCACCCTCTCGCTTCGGCGTGGTGAGATCCTCGGCATCGCCGGTGAGTCCGGCTCCGGCAAGTCCACGCTGATCACGGCCCTGACCCGGTTGCAACGGCCGCCCGCCGCGACCACCTCCGGCAGCATCACGTTCCATCCGCGGGACGGCCGGGCCGGGATCGACCTGGTCGGTCTCTCCCCGCGGGAGCTCCGCCGGCTGCGGTGGTCCACGATGTCGATCGTGCTGCAGAGCGCGATGGACGCCCTGAACCCGGTGATGCGCCTCGGCGACCAGTTCGCCGACGTGCTGCGCACCCACTACCGGGATCTGGACCGCAGCGGCGCCAGGGACCGGACCACCGAGCTGCTCGCGATGGTGGGCATATCCGCGGACCGGGCCCGGAGCTTCCCGCACGAGATGTCCGGCGGGATGCGCCAACGCGCCACCATCGCCCTCGCCCTCGCGTGCGAGCCGGAACTGGTGGTGATGGACGAGCCGACCACCGCCGTCGACGTGGTCATGCAACGGCAGATCCTCGCCCAAGTGCTGCGGCTACGACGCGAACTGGGCTTCGCCGTCGTGATCGTCACGCACGACCTGTCCCTGCTCCTGGAGGTGGCCGACCGGATCGCGATCATGTACGCCGGACGCATCGTGGAGGTGGGCACGGCCAGCGCCCTGTACCGGGACCCGGCCCACCCGTACACCCGCGGGCTGCGGGACTCCTTCCCACCACTGCACGCGCCGTTGCGGGAACTCCGGGGGATCCCGGGGACGCCACCGGACCTGCGCCGCCCGCCGAGCGGGTGCCCGTTCCATCCCCGGTGCCCGGTGCGCGTCGAAGCCTGCCAGAGCACCCTGCCCGCGCTCGTACCCTTGCCCGAACAGGAGGCCGCGTGCCTGCTGCTGACCTCGGAGGAGAACCCATGACACGCCACGACGGCGCACCGGCGGACACGGCCGACCACGAGGTTGCGGTCCTGTCCGCGGTGGACGTGAGCAAGCACTTCGTGGTGCGCAACGCCGTCGGGAACTCCTCGGTGGTGCGTGCCGTGGAGCACGCCTCGGTGGACCTGCACGCCGGACGGATCGTCGCCGTCGTCGGGGAGAGCGGCAGCGGTAAGACCACGCTGGCCCGGCTGCTGGCCCGGTTCTACGAGCCGACGCAGGGACAGATCCGCCTCGACGGCGCCCCGGTCGCCAAGGGGTCGGCCGCCCGCGGCTACCACCAGCAGGTCCAGCTGATCTTCCAGGACCCGTTCGGGTCGCTGAACCCGGTGCACCGGGTCCGGCACAACCTCGACCGGGCCCTGCGCATCCACGACCGCCGTCTCGGCCGGGCGGAGCGACGCAGGCGTGCCGTCGAGCTGCTGGAGCGGGTCAGCCTCACCCCTGGCGAGGACTTCCTGGACAAGTTCCCGCACGAGCTCTCCGGAGGCCAGCGGCAGAGGGTGGTGATCGCGCGGGCGCTGGCGGTGGCGCCGAAGGTCCTGCTGGGCGACGAGCCGATCTCGATGCTGGACGTCTCGATCCGGCTCGAGATGCTCAACCTGCTCGGTCGGCTCAGCCGCGAGGAGGGGCTGGCCATGCTCTACATCACGCATGACATCGCCAGCGCCCGTTACGTCTGCGACGACGTGGTGGTGATGTACGCCGGGCAGATGACCGAGGGGGGCCCCAAGGACCGGGTCATCGGCGCCCCGGCGCACCCGTACACGAAGCTGCTCGTGGAGTCCTCACCGGATCCGGACCGGGTGGGCACCACCTCAAGGGACGACCAGTTCGCCGACGCCGAGGCGCTCGGCGAGCCGCCGAGCCTGATCGAGCCACCGACCGGCTGCCGGTTCCACCCGCGGTGCCCGTTCGCGATGAGCCGGTGCGCCGAGGAGGAGCCGCCCCGCACCGACCTCGGGGACGGGCACTGGTCCCGGTGCTGGCTGCACCAGGTGGGCCGCGCGGACGAGATCGGTGCGGACACCTACTCGGCGGCGCTGGCCCGGCGCGACCCGGCCGAGGTGGCGTCGTGACAGCCGTGCGCCGGGACCGGCCGGTGCGGCAGTCCGACGTGGCGCGCCTGGCCGGGGTCTCCCAGTCGGCCGTGTCGCGCGTGGTGAGCGGGGACCTCGCCCGCATCCCCGCGGCCACGGCGGAACGCATCCGGGAGGCCGTCCGGGAACTCGGCTACGTGCCGAACCCGGCGGCTCGCAGCCTACGGGGGCGGCGGAACTCGCTCCTGGGGGTGCACGCGTTCGAACCACTGTTCCAGTGGGCCCGGGACGGGTTCTACCTGGACTTCCTGCTCGGCATCGAGGAACGCGCCGAGGAGACCGGCAACGACCTGGTCCTGTTCACCTCCGCCACCGGCCGGCACGGGTCGGGCACCGTGTACACCTCGGAGATGAACCGTCTCGGCATGGCGGACGGCAGCATCCTGCTGGGTGTCGCCTCGGACCCGCACGAGCTCGCCCGCCTCGCCGGCGACGGCTACCCGTTCGTGCACGTCGGTCGCCGGGACGTCCCCGGCGTCGAGATCTCGTGTGTGATCCCGGACTACCGCACCGCGTCCGTGGAGGTGGTCACCCGGCTGGCCGAGCTCGGCCACCGCACCCTCACCTACCTGCGGGACCCGAACGAGAACGAGCCCTACCAGGATCGGCGCGCCGGGTACCAGGCGGCGCTCGCCGAGCTCGGGCTGGAGGACGACTCGCCCGGTGCCGCCGGCCGGTCGGGCTTCGACGACTCCTCGGTCGAGGACCTGCTGCGACGTGGGTCCACCGCGGTGGTGGCCGAGAGCGTGTGGCTGGCCGAGCAGATGATGGCCGCGCTGACCGCCCGGGGCCTGACCGTGCCCACCGACGTCTCCGTCGCGGTCCTCGAGACCCGTTCTCCGGACTCGGCGGTCGAGTGGGACTGCCTCGTGATCCCCCGGCTCGAGGTCGGCCGCCGGGCCGTGGACCAGCTGATCGAACTCGTCGAGGATCCCCGGACCCCTCCGACCCAGACCTGGGTGCCGTGCTCCATGGCGCCGGGCACCACCATCACCATCGCGAAGACGAGCCAACGGAAGGTCGAGCCATGACAGAACGTCGAACCGAGATCCTGGTGGTCGGGGGTGGGCTCGGCGGCGTCGCCGCGGCCCTGACCGCGGCCCGCCTGGGCCGGAAGGTGATCCTCACCGAGGAGACCGACTGGCTCGGGGGACAGCTGACCGCCCAGCTCGTGCCACCGGACGAGCACGCCTGGATCGAGTCCGACCTGGTCTCCCCGACCTACGCCGAGCTGCGGCGCCGGATCCGTGACTACTACCGGCGCAACTACCCGCTGTTGCCCGCCGCCGCCGAGAACCCGACCCTGAACCCCGGGCTCGGCTGGGTCTCCCGGCTCTGCCACGAGCCCCGCGTCGCGGTCGCCGCGATCGAGGAGATGCTCGCGCCGTGGCGCGCCTCCGGCGCGATCGAGGTCCTCCTCGAGCATGTCCCGACGGCGGTGCACACGGGCGGCGACGTGATCGACGCGGTGACGCTGAGCGACCGGCGCACGGGGGACGAGCTGACCGTCGCCGCGGACTTCGTGGTGGACGCCACCGAGCTGGGTGACCTGCTCGAGCTCGGCGGGGTCGAGCACGTCATCGGAACCGAGTCGCGGGAGGACACCGGGGAGCTGCACGCTCCGGAACGGGCGGACCCGCTCGACCAGCAGGCCGTCTCCTGGTGCTACGCCCTGGAGCACCGGGAGGGGGAGGACCACACCATCGACCGGCCCGCGAGCTACCAGCACTGGGCCACGAAGGTGGACGACTTCTGGCCCGGACCGCAGCTGTCCTGGGTGGACGTGGAGCCGGTGTATCTGGGCAGGCGGGACCGGCCGATCTTCATGTCCGAGCCGACGCCGGGGGTGCCCTTCGACCTGTGGGACTACCGCCGGATCCTCGCCGCCGAGCAGTTCGACCCGGCCGCGGGCCTGCGCGACGTCTCCGCGGTGAACTGGCCGCAGATCGACTACTGGGAGGCGCCGCTGCTCGGTGTCGACGCCGCCGCGAAGGAGCGGGCCCTCGCCCGCAGCCGGGAGCTGTCCCTCTCCTTCCTGTACTGGATGCAGACCGACGCACCCCGGGAGGACGGCGGCACCGGCTACCCCGGGTTGCGGCTGCGGCCGGACGTGGCCGGCACCGCGGACGGGCTGGCCAAGACCGCCTACATCCGCGAGTCACGCCGGATCGCGGCCGAGTTCACCGTGCTCGAGCAACACGTCGGCGTCGAGGCCCGTGGCGTGGAGGCGGGCTCCGCCGTGTTCGACGACGCCGTGGGGATCGGCCACTACCGGATCGATCTGCATCCCTCCACGGCCGGCCGCACCTACGTGGACATCGAGTGCTTCCCGTTCCAGATCCCGCTCGGGGCCCTGCTCCCGGTCCGGGTGGACAACCTGCTGCCGGCGTGCAAGAACATCGGCACCACCCACATCACGAACGGGAGCTACCGCCTGCACCCGGTCGAGTGGTCGATCGGTGAGGCGGTCGGGGCGCTGGTCGCGTTCTGCCTCGACCGCGGCGTGGTGCCCCGCAAGGTGCGCGCCGACTCCGCCAGCCGCTCCGACTACCAGGAACTGCTGCGCGGTCGGCTCGGGGTGACCACGGCCTGGCCGGACGAGGTCCGGCGCACCCGACCCGGCCACTGACCGCGGCCGGCGCCGTCGGGCGGGCCGGTGCGGCTCGGGGACAGTTGGTCCCCGGTCCCGCATGCAGAGACGCCCGACGGCGCCCGCTCGCCGGGTGTGTAGTCTCCCCTTATGCGTTGCGCACCCAGGTATTGGTTTAGCGTGTCGGCCCCGGCCGTCGCGCTCAGCCTCTGACGCGCGCAACCGGAGCCGACACAGGGCGTGGACCAACGGGGTCCGCGCCCTTCGCCATTGAGGCGGGCGCTCCGGGAGCTGGGGTGATCCGCCCGGACCCGGAAGGACCAGCCGTGGATCTCACCCAGACCGAACGCACCAACGACCTGCGCGTGTTGCGCATGGAGCCGCTGCCGACCCCGAGCGAGGTGCTCGCCGAGCTGCCGCTGCCGGACGCCTCCGCCGAGCTCGTGGCCCGCTCGCGGGCGCACACCCAGGACATCCTGGCCGGCCGTGACCACCGGCTGCTCGTGGTGGTCGGCCCGTGCTCGGTGCACGATCCCGTGGCCGGTGTGGAGTACGCGCACCGGCTGTCCGCGCTCGCGGCCGAGCTGAGCGACGACCTGCACGTCGTGATGCGCGTCTACTTCGAGAAGCCGCGCACCACCACCGGCTGGAAGGGCCTCATCAACGACCCCGGGCTGGACGGCAGCTACGACATCCCGCGGGGTCTGCGTCTGGCCCGGACCGTGCTGCTGGACGTGCTGGCCGAGGGCGTGAGCGCCGGGTGCGAGTTCCTCGAGACGACCTCGCCGCAGTACATCGCGGACACGGTCAGCTACGGAGCGATCGGGGCGCGAACGGTCGAGTCCCAGGTGCACCGGCAACTGGCCTCCGGGCTGTCCATGCCGATCGGGTTCAAGAACTCCTCCGACGGCGACGTCCAGGTGGCCGCGGACGCGTGCGTGGCCGCGGCCTCGCCACAGACGTTCCTCGGCGTGGATGCCCGCGGCCGGGCCGCGGTCGTCGACACCGCCGGCAACCCGGACTCCCACGTGATCCTGCGCGGCGGCCGCCGTGGCCCGAACTACGCACCGCCGGCGCTCACCGCCGCGCTGGACGTGCTCGAGCGGTCCGGCCTGGCCCGCCGCCTGGTCGTGGACGCCAGTCACGGCAACAGCGGCAAGGACCACGTCCGGCAGGCCGAGGTGGCCCGGGAGATCGCCGAACAGGTCGCCACCGGCGAGCACGGGATCGCCGGGGTGATGCTGGAGAGCTTCCTGGTGGCCGGGCGGCAGGAACCGGCGCCGACGGGACTCACCTACGGCCAGTCGGTCACGGACGCGTGCCTGTCCTGGGACACGACCGAGTCGGCGATGCGGAACCTGGCCACCGCGGCGGCGCGGCGACGCGCGAACTGACGTTGCGCCGTCGGGCGGAGCGACGAGGAGCAGCCGGCGCCCTGGCGCGGTGACCGACCGGACCGGGCTGACGCCGTCGGGCACCACCGGCGACGGCGTCGCCTCACCGCTCGAAGGCGGGTCCGGCGGACGGGTCGGACCGGAAGGCGAGCGTGTCCGCGATCCGCTGGGCGGTGGTGTCCGCGAGCGGCGCCGGCAGCGCGTCGGTCGCGAACCAGCCGACCTCGAGCGACTCGTCGTCGCCGACGCGGGCCTCACCGCCCGTGTGCCGGCACCAGAACGTCAGGTCCAGGTACTGCGCCCGGTCGCCGTTCGGGTAGGTGATCACGTCGCCGGTGCGGACCGCCGTCAGCGCCTCCACCCGTGCGCTCACGCCGGTCTCCTCGGCGACCTCGCGCAGCGCGGCGCGGGCGGGCTGCTCGCCGGGGTCGAGGATGCCACTGATCACCGCCCAGGCGCCGGTGTCGCTGCGGCGCCCGAGCAGGACCCGGTCGGCGGCGTCGAACACCACCGCGCTCACCCCCGAGAGCCACAGGAGCTCGGTGCCGACGTGCCGGCGCAGGTCCGTCACGAACTCGGGGATCGGCATGGCATCGATCCTGCCACGGGCGGCGGACGGCCGGTCCCGACGTCGCCGCTACGATGCCGGACGGGCCCCGGCCGGTGGCCCGAACAGATGAGGAGCATCCGTGCAGGGTTGGACGTTGTATCGAGACGGCAGGACGATCAGGCCGGGCGAGGTGGTCGGGCCCGGGCAGCGGCTGTCCTGGCCGCGCACGATCGGCATCGGCGCCCAGCACGTGGTCGCGATGTTCGGCGCCACGTTCCTGGTGCCGCTGATCACCGGGTTCCCACCCTCGACCACGCTGTTCTTCTCCGCGATCGGGACGTTCGGCTTCCTGCTGATCACCGGCAACCGGCTGCCCAGCTACCTCGGGTCCAGCTTCGCGTTCATCGCTCCGATCGGTGCGGTGATGGGCACGCACGGGATGTCGACGGCGTTGGGTGGCATCCTCGTGGTGGGGGTGCTGCTGGCGCTCGTGGGCGTGGTGGTGCACGTGGCCGGCGCGCGCTGGATCGACCTCGTGATGCCACCGGTCGTGACCGGCACCATCGTGGCCCTGATCGGCTTCAACCTCGCCCCGGCGGCGTGGGGCAACGTGTCCGAAGCGCCCGTGACCGCCATCGTCACGATCGCGGCGATCGTGCTGATCACGGTGCTGTTCCGGGGGATCCTGGGGCGGCTCGCGGTCCTGCTCGGGGTGCTCGTGGGGTACGCGGTGGCCGCCTGGCGCGGCGAGGTCGACTTCACGAAGGTGGGGGAGGCGGACTGGATCGGGCTGCCGCAGTTCACGACCCCGTCGTTCGACCTCGCGACGCTGGGGCTGTTCATCCCGGTGGTCCTGGTGCTGATCGCGGAGAACGTCGGGCACGTGAAGTCCGTGGCCGCGATGACCGGTGACAACTACGACGCGATCACCGGCCGGGCGCTGATCGCCGACGGTGTCGCGACCACCCTGGCCGGGGCCGGCGGCGGGTCCGGCACCACGACCTACGCGGAGAACATCGGCGTGATGGCCGCCACCCGCGTGTACTCGACCGCCGCCTACGCGACGGCGGCGGCCTTCGCGCTGGTGCTGAGCCTGTCCCCGAAGTTCGGCGAGGTCATCAACACGGTGCCGGCGGGCGTGCTCGGCGGCGCGGCCACCGTGCTCTACGGGATGATCGGGGTGCTCGGCGCCCGGATCTGGGTCCAGGCCAAGGTCGACTTCTCCGACCCGGTGAACCTGACCACGGCCGGGATCGCGCTGATCGTCGGGATCGCGAACTACACCTGGGTGGCCGGCGCCCTCAAGTTCGAGGGCATCGCGCTCGGTACCGCGTCCGCGCTGATCGTCTACCACGCGATGCGCGCCATCTCCCGGTGGCGGGGGACCGCGGTGGAGCCGGTGGGTGCGGGCACGCCCGTCGACGGCGACTGACGCCGCACCTCGGACCACATGCGAAACAGGCCGGCCCCGTGAGGGACCGGCCTGTTTCGTGTTGCTCTCCGAGCGACAATCTTGTCGGGGTGACAGGATTTGAACCTGCGACCTCTTCGTCCCGAACGAAGCGCGCTACCAAGCTGCGCCACACCCCGGGGAGCCTCGTCAGGATAGCGGAGTCCGGGGCCCAGAGTGAAACCGGGTCGGTGTGCGGAGTCTCACACGGGCGGGCGGGACCGCTCAGTCGGCCGAGGTCAACGTGAGCAGTGTCGCCTCGGGGCGGCAGGCGAACCGGACCGGTGTGAACGGGGACGTGCCCAGCCCCGCACTCACGTGCAGCCAGGTCGAGCCGGAAGCGCCGCCGTCGACGTCCGGGCGCGCGCCCGGCCAGCCGTGCAGGCCGCTGGCGCGCCCGGTGTCGAGGTCGCAGTTCGTGACCAGTGCGCCGTATCCGGGGACGCACAACTGGCCGCCGTGGGTGTGCCCCGCGAGGATCAGCCCGCAGCCGTCATCGCGCATGGCGTCGAGGACCCGGACGTAGGGGGCGTGGGACACGCCCACGTGCAGCGCGGGTTCGTTCTGACGAGGTGCGCCCCGACCGAGCGCGCTCCCATTGTCGAGGTGAGCGCCGCCGTCGCCGGTCGGGGACGGGAAGCGGTCCCGCTCCAGGTGCGGGTCGTCGACCCCGACGAACGAGAACGTGACGCCGCCGGCGCGGACCTGCGCGCGCGTGTTGGTCAGATCCGCCCACCCCGCGGACACGAACGCCTGACCGAGCGCGCGGGCCGGCAGGGACGGAGCCTTCGGGGCGTTCGGATTGCGGGGGTCGTCGCGCAGGTAGCGGGCGGGATTGCGCAGCACGGGCTCGTAGTAGTCGTTCGAGCCCATCACGAAGACGCCGGGAACCTTCAGCAGCGGCGCCAGGGCCTCCAGGACCGCCGGCATCGAGTTCTGGTGGGCCATGTTGTCGCCGGTGTTGACGACCAGGTCCGGCCGCAACCCGGCGAGGGCCCGCACCCACTCGATCTTGCGCCGTTGGCTGGGCAGCAGGTGCAGGTCGGAGATGTGCAGGACCCGCACGTCCGGTGCCCCCGCGGGCAGCACCGGCACGGTGACCCGGCGCACCGTGTACGCCTGGGCCTCCAGCAGGGCCCACCCGAGGCCGGTGGCGGCGCCGAGCACGCCGATCCCGATGGCGCGGCGCACGACCGCGCCGGTGCTGTTCAGGGTGTCCCCGACCCGACCACGGGGCGTGGGCGTCGATCAGTCGTCACGACCGCCACCGCCCCCGTTGCCGGGACCGCCGCCGCCGTTGCCGCCGCCGTTCCCGTTGCCGTTGCCGTTGTCAGCGTCGGGGCTCGCCGGGGGTTCGGCCGCGGGGCCGCCGCTGATCACGATCGTGACGGCGCTGCCCGGTGTCAGCCGGCTGCCCGGGCCCGGGGAGGTGCCGATCACGGACCCGGCCGGCACGCTGTCATGGTTCTCCGTGGACCCGGTCCGGACCGTGAAGCCGGCCCCCTCGATGGTGGAGGTGGCGTCCGCCACCGAACGCCCGCTCACGTCGGGCACCGCACGGCGTTCACCGTAGATCTCGCGATCGCCCGCTGCCGCGAAGGTCTCCACCGGCAGCCCCTCGACCGCCTGGCTCATGTAGTCCTGCCAGATCGGCGCGGCCATCGCGCCACCGTAGACCCACCGGTGGTAGCGGCCGTTGATCGTGATCCGCTGCATGGGCTCGGTGCCCTCGGAGAAACCGACCCACACGGCCGAGGCGAGCTGCGGCACGTACCCCACGAACCAGGCCGCGGTGTCGTCGTTCGCGGTCCCGGTCTTGCCCGCGGACGGGCGGTCCAGCCGGCTCGGCCGGCCGGTGCCGTCCGCGACGACCTGACCGAGCGCGTAGTTCATCGCGTTCGCGATGTGCGGCTCGAGGGCCTGCGAACAGGTCTGCGGCGGCACCGGGAGGTCCTCACCGTTCGAGTTCTGGATCGACAGGATCGCGATCGGCTCGCAGTAGACGCCGCCGGCGGCATAGGTCGCGAACGCGGCGGCCATCGTCAGCGGGGCCAGCTCATTCGTGCCGAGTGCCATGGACGGGATCACCGAGAGCTCGTAACCGTTGTCGAACGTGGAGCCGGGTGCGAGCGTTGCGTGGTGCACGCCCATCGCCTGTGCGGTGTTCGCGAGATCGCAGAGGTTCATCTGGTTCGCCAGGTTCACGAACGCGGTGTTCACCGACTGCTCGGTGGCGGCGAGCACGCTCATCCGACCGGTCCCGATGCCCTCGAGGTTCTTCGGTTCGTAGGGGTCGCTGGAGATGTACTCGGGCAGACATGTGTCCCAGGATCTCCGCGGGAAACTCTGCCCCTGGGAGCCGTCGACCGAGTCGTTGAGGGAGTGTCCGTCGATCAGCCACTGGGTCAGCACGAACGCCTTGAACGTCGAGCCGGTCTGGAAGCCGCTGGAACCCCCGTATCGGGAATCGGCGTTGAAGTTCACCTCGGTGGTTCTCGCCGCGCCCTCGGTGGGCTTGCCGTACAGGGTGTTCTGCGCCATCGCCATGATGTGCCCGGTGCCGGGCTCGACGGTCGAGGTGGCGGTCGAGACGCCGGACGGGTCGTCGACCGGGATCGCGTCGACCAGTGCCGCGTAGGCCTCGGCCTGCATCTCGAGGTCGATCGTGGTGTTGATGGTCAGGCCACCGCGCACGAGGAGCTGGTACCGCTCGGCCTGGGTCTCCCCGAAGATCGGGTTGTTCAGGATCTCGGACTTGACGTAGTCACAGAAGTACGCGGCCGTGCCCGCGGCCGAGCAGCCCACCGGGGTGGTCGAGACGTTCAGCATGTCCTCGATCGGCTGCGCGGCGGCGACGTCGTGCTCCTCCTGCGTGATGACGCCCTGGGAGAGCATCAGTGCGAGCACCGTGTTCCGGCCGGAGAGGGCGTTCTCCGGGTTCGTCACCGGGTTCCACTTGGCCGGGCTCTGCGTGATCCGGGCGAGCATCGCGGACTGCCCGAGGCTGAGCTCGGCGGCACTGATCGAGAAGAAGTACTGGGAGGCGGCCTCGACCCCGTACTGGGACGGGCCGAACTGCGCGATGTTGAGGTAGCCCTCGAGGATCTCGTCCTTGGTGCGGACCTGCTCCAGCGCGATCGCCAGCTTCGCCTCGCGGAGCTTGCGGCCGAGCGTGGTCTCGGTCGCGGCCTCGATGGCCTCCGGGTCGTTCGCGTTCCGCCCGGCCTCGATGAGGACGTTCTTCACGTACTGCTGGGTCAGCGTCGAGCCACCCTGGTTGCTCTGCCCGGTGATGTTCTGGAAGGCGGCCCGCATGAGGCCCTCGGGGTCCACCCCACCGTGGTCGTAGAAGCGCCGGTCCTCCACCGCGACCACGGCCGCAGCCACGTACGGCGAGATCTCGGACAGCGGCACGACGATCCGGTTCTCCAGGAAGAACGTGGCCAGCCGGGTGCCGTCGGAGGAGTTCATGACCGTCTGCTCGGACAGGTCCTCCGAACCCAGTTCCGTGGGCAACTCGTCGAAGAGCCGCGTCGATGCCTCCGTGGTCGCCCCGACGGCGGTCACGAAGGGCATCATGAAGCCCGCCGAAAGTACGCCACCGACGCCCGCGACCAGGAGGAACGCGAGGAACAGGGAGACGAGTTGCGCCGCGTTGACGGCGCGCGAAGTCGACCGGGAGGGAGGAGCCATACCCCATAGGATACGTTGTCGTCCGGTTGCACCCACGCTCCGGCGCCGGCGGCGTGCGTCCGGCCGCGAGACCTCGTTCGTGCGGGACGGTCCGGTGAGCGCGCGGCGAACGCCCGACGAACCGGACACCAGCCGCCGGTCGTTGCCCGGGCCGAGCCCGATCGCCTCTGACGGCGCCGGTTTCACGGGCCGGGACGGATCCGGACAGCCCGCGGAGGAGGGGCCGCCGGGAGCCAGATTCCGGCGCCGCTGTCTTTTGTCGGCGCGGAGGTGTATAACTCCGCTCATAGGAGGAGCGCTCGAGCCGATGTATTTCCTGAGGCCGAGTCAACTCCTCTGGATTGACTGGGGCAGGGCAATCTCGTCGTGGAGGTCAAGGTGGACGTACGATTCGATGAAAGTTGGACGTTGCAGGCGGCGTGTGCGCAGAAGGCACCCGACGACCTCTTCGTCCAGGGCGCGGCGCAGCGGCAGGCTCGGGAGGTCTGCTTCTCGTGCACGGTGCGCCTGGAGTGTCTGGTGGACGCCCTCGACAACCGGATCCAGTTCGGGGTCTGGGGTGGCATGACCGAGCGGGAGCGTCGCGCACTGCTGCGCCGGGCGCCCACGGTCGAGTCGTGGCGGATGGCGCTGGCGGACACGGACCGCAATGCCATCAACGAGCTGATCAGCCAGAAGTGGCCGGCGACGAAGCCGCGCCGAGGGGCTGACCCGCGCAACAACTGAAGCCATAGGATCACTGCATGGCTACTTGGGAGTACGCGACGATTCCGCTGATCATCCACTCGACGAAGGCGATCCTGGACCAGTGGGGCGCCGACGGGTGGGAGCTCGTGCAGGTGGTGCCCGGGCCCGACGGTCAGGGTCTGGTCGCCTACCTCAAGCGGGAGAAGGCGTGAGTGCATCGGCGCGTCTCGCCGAACTAGGGATCGCCCTGCCCGACGTGGTCCCGCCGGTCGCGTCCTACGTGCCGGCCCTGCGTCAGGGTGACCTCGTGCACACCTCCGGGCAACTGCCGATGGTGGACGGCACGATGGCCCACACCGGCAAGGTGGGCGACGGTGACGGCCTCGTCAGCCCCACGGACGCGACCGCCCTCGCCCGGGTCGCGGCCCTGAACGGGCTCGCCGCGGTCTCGGCGCTGGTCGGTGGGGTGGACCGGATCGTCCGGGTGGTCAAGGTGCTCGGCTTCGTCGCCTCGGACCCCTCCTTCACCGGTCAGCCCGGGGTGATCAACGGGGCCTCGAACGTGCTCCAGGAGATCTTCGGCGACGCGGGCGTGCACGCACGCTCCGCCGTCGGCGTGGCGGTCCTCCCGCTCGACGCGCCCGTCGAGGTGGAGCTGACCGTCGAGGTCCTGCCGGACTGACGACAGGCCGGCCGGCGCACCCGCGCCGGCCCTGCGGCGTCGCCTCGGTCGAGCGCGCTGTTGCCCCTACGCCCCCGGCCAGTTGACCGGGGGTTTCCGCGCGCTCGGCGGGGGCCAGAGGGTTAGCGGCCCCGGCGGGCGAGGCGGTCGACGTCGAGGAGGATGACGGACCGGCCCTGCAGTTGCAGCCAGCCCCGGGAGGAGAACTCGGCGAGGGCCTTGTTCACCGTCTCCCGGGTCGCGCCGACGAGTTGGGCCAGTTCCTCCTGGGTGAGGTCGTGGGTGACCTTCAGGCCGGCGTCGGTGCGTTCCCCGAACCGGCGGCCCAGGTCCAGCAGGGCCTTGGCGACCCGGCCGGGCACGTCGGAGAAGATCAGGTCCGCGACCTTGTCGTTCGTGCGTCGCAACCGCAGCGCCAGGGAGCGGAGCAGGTGCTGGGACACCTCCGGGCGGGCGTCGAGGATCTTCAGCAGCCCCTGGTGGCTCAGTTCGACGAGCTCGGTCGTGGCGAGCGCGGTGGCCGTCGCGGTGCGGGGGCCCGGGTCGTACAGGGAGACCTCGCCGAGGATCTCACCGGGGCCGAGGATGGCCAGCAGGTGCTCCCGGCCGTCCGGGGCGACGTGGCCGAGCTTCACCTTGCCGGAACCGAGCACGAACAGGCGGTCCCCGGCCGAGCCCTCGTGGAAGATCTCCTCGCCGCGCCGGAACGTCAGGGATTCCATCCGTTCCCGGACCGCGAGGTAACTCTCGTCGCTCAGCTCCGCGAAGAGTGGTGCGTTACGGACCACGGTCTCGTTCATCGATTCTCCCTGTTCGGTGCCCAACGGGGCAGGCGTGTGAGGCAAGCCACAGTCTGCCACCCACCCGGGCTTCGGGCAGACCGTGACAGGCCCGAACGCGGCCCGGACCCGGGCGCCGGGGCGCTCACGGCAGTTCGGCGAGCCAGGCGAGCAGCAACCCACCCACCTCCTGTGGTGCCTCCTCCGACAAGAAGTGACCTGCGCCGTCGAGCACCACCCGGCTGTACCGCGCGGTGACCATCTCGCCGTCGCGGCGGCAGGAGCGCGGCGGCAGGTTCCCGTCCGCGGAGCCGTGCAGGGACAGGACCGGCACCGTGACCGGGTCCGAGACGGCGGCCCGGAACCGGCGACCGTCGCTGCGGGGGGTGGAGCGCACGAGCCAGCGGATCTGCTCCATCGCGCTGTGGGCGACGAACGGCAGCCGCATCGCGTCGGTGTAGAGCTCGACGTCGGGGCTCCGCCAGCCGGACGCGCCCCACGCGTGCAGCAACCGGGCGACCTGGTCGCCGCGGATGAGTGAGCGCTCCGGGAACCACGGCAGCTGGAACTGGGCCAGCCGAGCGATCGTGCCCGCCGGCGCCGCCCGGTGTGACACCGAGTGCAGGAACACCGGGTGCGGCGCGGCCAGCACGCCGATGGCCCGGGTGACCCGGGGCGCCATGGCCGGCATCGACCAGGCCACCTGCCCGCCGATGCCATGCCCGACCACGACCGCCTCGGTGGCGCCGAGGGAGCGGATCACCCCGCTGACGTCGGCGACCATCGAGGGGGTGTCGTGGCCGACCGGCGGCTTGTCCGAGCCGGCGAACCCGCGCAGGTCCATGGCCGCGACCCGGTAGCCGGCGTCCGCCAGCATCGGGATCTGCGCCCGCCACGCCCACCAGAATTGGGGAAAGCCGTGCAGGAGCACCACCAGCGGGGCGTCGCCGTCGTCGGGGCCGGCGAGCGCCACGTGGAACCGGCCACCGTTCGCGGCGACCATCCGGTGGGTCCACGGGCCATCGCCGAGGATGATCGAGGGGTCGACGGTCACGGGACCCGAGGCTACCCCCCAACCCCCGGCGTACCCCGGCACCGCCGTGCCCGGGGTACGCCCGGACCGGTCAGTCGGCGGCTGGTGCGGCGTTCAGGCCGGAGGAGATCAGGTCCATGACGGAGGTGTCGGCGAGGGTGGTGACGTCTCCGACGGGGCGGTGCTCGGCGACGTCGCGCAGGAGACGGCGCATGATCTTGCCGGATCGGGTCTTGGGGAGTTCGGCGACGACGAGGATCGATCGGGGTTTGGCGATGGGGCCGATCTCCTTGGCGACGTGGTTGCGTAGTTCGGCGACGACGTCGTGGCCCTCGCCGGCTTCGTCGGCACGTTCGACGGCTTCCCCGCGCAGGATCACGAACGCGACGACGGCTTGGCCGGTGGTGTCGTCGGAGGCACCCACGACCGCGGCCTCGGCGACCCAGTCGTGGGAGACCAGGGCGGACTCGATCTCGGTGGTGGACAGGCGGTGGCCGGAGACGTTCATGACATCGTCGACACGGCCGAGGAGCCAGATGTTGCCGTCCTCGTCGTACTTGGCGCCGTCGCCGGCGAAGTAGGTGCCGGGGAACCGGGACCAGTAGGTGTCCTTGAAGCGTTCGGGGTCGCCCCAGATGCCGCGCAGCATGGAGGGCCAGGGCTCGTCCAGGACGAGGTAGCCGCCGCCGCCCTTGCCGACGGGTTCGCCGGCGTCGTTCCAGATGTCGGCGCTGATGCCCGGCAGTGGGGTCTGCGCCGAGCCGGGCCTGGCGGCGGTGACGCCGGGCAGCGGGGAGATCATGATGGCGCCGGTCTCGGTCTGCCACCAGGTGTCCACGATCGGGGTGCGGTCGGCGCCGATGACGCGGCGGTACCACATCCAGGCCTCGGGGTTGATCGGTTCACCGACGCTGCCGAGGACCCGCAGCGAGCTGAGGTCGAACTCGGCCGGGACCTGTTCGCCCCACTTCATGCAGGTGCGGATCGCCGTCGGTGCGGTGTAGAGGATGGTGACCTGGTACTTGGCGACGATCTCCCACCAGCGGCCCTTGTGCGGGGTGTCCGGGGTGCCCTCGTAGAGGACCTGGGTGGCGCCGTTGATCAGCGGCCCGTAGGTGACGTAGGAGTGGCCGGTGACCCAGCCGACGTCGGCGGTGCACCAGTACACATCCGTCTCGGGTTTGAGGTCGAAGACCACCGAGTGGGTGTAGGCGCACTGGGTCAGGTAGCCGCCGGTGGTGTGCAGGATGCCCTTCGGCTTCCCGGTGGTGCCGGAGGTGTACAGGATGAACAGGGGGTGCTCGGCGTCCACCGGCACCGGGGTGTGCTCGGTCGAGGCGCCCGCGAGGGCCTCGTGCCACCACACGTCCCGCCCGTCGGTCCAGGCCACGTCCTGTTCGGTGCGGGCGACCACGAGCACGTTGGTCACGTTCGTGGCGCCCTTGGTCAGGGCCTCGTCGACGGCCGGCTTGAGGGCGCTGGGCTTGCCGCGGCGGTAGCCGCCGTCGGCGGTGATGACGAGCTTGGCGTCGGCGTCGGTGATCCGGGAGAACAGGGCCTCGGCCGAGAACCCACCGAACACCACCGAGTGGGTGGCCCCGATCCGCGCGCAGGCGAGCATCGCGATGACCGCCTCGGGGATCATCGGCAGGTAGATCGCGACCCGGTCACCGGTGCTGACCCCGAGCGCGCCGAGAGCGTTCGCCGCGCGGGACACCTCGTCCTTGAGGTCGGCGTAGGTCAGGGAGCGGGTGTCGCCCGGCTCGCCCTCGAACAGGATCGCGACCCGGTCCCCGTGACCGGCCTCGACATGCCGGTCGACCGCGTTGTACGCGGCGTTCAGCTGCCCGTCGGCGAACCAGCGCGCCGTCGGTGCCCCGGAGAAGTCGAGGACCTCGGTGAACGGCTTGGACCAGGTCAGGTAGTTCCGGGCCTGATCGGCCCAGAACCCGAGCCGATCCGCGGCCGCACGCTCGTACAACTCCGGCTGGGCATTCGCCCGTGCCGCGAACTCCGCACTGGGCGGGAACGACCGCGTCTCTGAGAGCAGGTTCTCCAACGCGGGGCTGTGCTGGTCCGTCACGGTTCCTCCGAGCAGCATCGACGGTGCATAGATTTCGCTGGTCAGCCTATGCCCATCGGCCGGACCCGTGAGGACACGTGAGGACACGTGAGGACACGTGAAGACACGTGAGGACCCGGTCGGCACGAGGGACGACGACGAACGGGGCGGCCCGGCGCTCATGCGCCGGACCGCCCCGTCCCGGGTCGTGGACTCACTCGAGCCCGACGGCGGCCTTGCGTCGTTCTTCCCGCCGGCCCTGGCGCCGAGCGCCGTGGGAGACGATGCCCGTGAAGATCAGGACGACGCCGTAGACCAGCAGCCGGCCGGTCTGGCCGTCGGACAGCAGGTGGTCGTAGATGTTCGTGCCGAACTGGTCGAGCCGCTCGAACACCGGCGCGGCCTGCTCGTCCAGGAAGTCCAGCACGACGCGGGGCACGGCGAGGAACGCGGCGCCGATGAGGGCACCGACCGAGCCCATCACGATCGAGCCCACCGAGGACCAGCGGGCCGCGACGAAGAGCGCGACGAGCGCGAGGATGCCCCCGCCGAGCTCGATGAACCCGGCCACGTTGATCTGGTCGAGGTTGGTGGTCTGCGCGTGCTGGATCCGGTCACCGCCGTCGGCGATCAGGAACCAGGAGACCGGGGTGAACACCAGGGCGATGAGGATGGCCCACCAGTGGGCGGCGGTGCGGGACTGCGGGCCTTCGTCCCAGTCCTCGAACGGGTCGTCCTCCCCGCGTGTGGCCGTCCGGTCGGCCACCGGGGCGTCGGCCCGGGCGTCGCCGGTCCCGGCCGCGACGGCGGCCGCACCGGCTCCCGGTCCCGGGTCCGGTTCTGCCGTGGTCGTCTCGGGCGCGGAGCCCACGGCCGTGGTGCCGGCCGTGCTCGTGCCGGCCGCCGTGGTTCCGGCCGCTGCTCCGGCCTCCTCGGCGGAGGCGGCGCTCTCTCCGGACGGACGGCCGAACCGGCGCGCACGCTCGGCGCGGATCGCCTCGTCCTCCTCGCGGGTGGGGGCAGGGGGCACGTCGTCCTCCAGGGGGTCGTCGGCGTCGAGGGCCTGGGGGGTGTCCTCGACGGGGCGGGTCGTGGGTCGCTCGGTCGCCGGCAGGTCGCTGCCTGCCGTGGTCACCGGCGCGGCAGGGAGGTCGGTGCCGGCCGCCGTGGGTTCGTCGGCGACGTCGGACTCGGAGACCGGCTCGATGGGGTCGGCGGGTTCATCCGGGGGGCCGGCCGTCTCGACGATCGGGTCCGGCGCCACGGCGGGCTCGGTCGGCACGGCGGCGCCGGTGTCCGTCGACGGGGTGGGCAGCACGCCGCCCTGCGTGGGCGCGTTTGGAGTCGCGGCGGTGTCGTCGGCGGGTGCGGGGTTCACCTCGTCCTTGTCACCTGCGCGGGGCGGGTCGGTACTCACTGGATCCTCCAAGATCGTCGTGTGGAGTCACCGTAGCGAGGCGGGCCGTGCACATCCGAGGGGCGCGCCGAACCGGCCCGGCACCGAAAACACGCAACGACGGCGCCCGTCGGGCGCCGTCGTCACCTTCAGTGGCGTACGAGCGATCAAGCGTGCACATCCGGTTCGGGTCGCTACGGGACGGATCCCGGTCGCCCGGTCCTATTCGTGGACCTATCGCGCGTGGGTACTCGCCGCTGCTGGAGTTGTTCTCCATGTCTACTCCTTCTGGCTGGGGTTGGGAAGAGGACCAACGTCCCGGCTCCGCGCCCGTGTCCACAGGAGGAGCCCGATCCATCACCGTCCACAGCGGGCCCGGCGCGGCCGTGGACGGGCCGGGCCCCGTGGGCATGCTCAAGGCCCGACCCGAGGAGTCATGGTGTCCCTGGAGCAACCGTTCATCGCCCTGCGTTCGGCCGACGCCACCCTGATCGAGGCGGTGCGGGCGGTCACCTCCCTCGCCGGCGTGCCGCTGGCCATCCACCCACCGGCCGCCGGCCCCCCGGAGGCGGGGCTGCTCTTGGACAGCGCCACCGAGTGGGGTCCGCAGGACCCGTCGTGGACGGAGCTACGGCACCGTTCCGCGTGGGTCAGTGCCGTGCCGGAGGCACAAGCGCCCGACGGCGGAGCGTGCCTGGTTCTCCCGGGTGACGCCGAGCAGGTGCTCGCCAGGGCCAGGGCCGGCACCCGGACCCGGCGCGCGCAGGTGGTCGGCGTGGTCGGGGCGCGCGGTGGCGTGGGCACGTCCGCGCTGGCCACCGCGCTCGCTCGGGCGTGCGCGGACGCCGGTCTTGGCGTGGCCCTCGCCGACCTGGACGTGACCGGGGCCGGCGTGGAACTCCTTCTGGGCATCGAGCACGAGGGCGGGGTCCGGTGGGCCGACCTGGCCGGGGGCCGCGGCGCCTACGACGCCGAGTCCATCTCGGTGGCACTACCGGTCTGGCACGGCGTACACGTGCTCTCCGCGGACTGGCGGGGCGGCCCGGCGCCCGGCGCCGAGACCCCGGTCCTGGACGCCCTCGCCGCTGCCCATGACGTGCTGGTCCTCGACCTCGCGCGGGGTCCGGCGGAGCCTGGGCAGGAGAACGCGGCCGCCTTCTGCGACGTGGTCCTGGTGCTCGCGACCTGTGACGTCGCCTCCGCCGCAGGCGCCCAGGTGGTGGCGCGCGCGGTGACCGGCGCGGACGTGCGCCTGGTGGTGCGGGGGCCGGCGCCCGGTGGGCTGACGGCGGAGGAGATCGCGCAGACCTGCGACCTGCCGTTGGAGCTGACGATGCGTCCCGAGCGGTCCCTCGCCGCCGCCGTCGAACGTGGCGTCGCGCCCGGGGAGCAGCGCCGCGGGCCGTTGATCCGAGGGGCGCGCACCCTCGTGGGCCGACTCGGTCTCGCGGACTGACCGGCGCGACCGTGACGAACCCCGGCATCACCGGAGTGCGCGACCGCCTTCTCGCGGGCGACCGGGCCGCGAGCGCGGACCCGGGGCAGGTCGCCCGAGCGGTCCGGGAGACGTCCTCCACGCAGGGGGACCGGGACCTGATCGCCCTGGCCCGGGACGCCCGCGCCGAACTCCTCGGCGCCGGGCCGGTGCTGCAGCCGCTCCTCGACGACCCGCTCGTGACCGACGTCCTGGTCAACGCCGACCAGGGCGTCTGGACGGACCGTGGCGACGGCCTGCGGCGCGTGCCCGCGGCCGGACTCGGCGACACCCGGGCGCTGGCGACCCGGCTCGCGGCGGTCGCCGGGCAGCGACTGGATGACGCGGCGCCGGTGGCCGAGGGGCGCCTGCCGGACGGCACCCGGCTGCACGCCGTGCTCGCCCCACTCAGCGCCGAAGGTGCGCTGATCTCCCTACGTACCGTCCGCCGTCAGGCATTCCGCCTCCCCGAACTCGTGGCCGGCGGCTTCCTCGACGACCGGGCCGCCCAGATCCTCGCCCAGCTCGTGCGGGTCCGTGCGAACGTCCTGGTCAGCGGCGCGACCGGCAGCGGGAAGACCACGCTGCTCGCGAGCATGCTCTCGATCGTGCCGGCGGACGAACGGATCGTGTGCATCGAGGAGGCCGCCGAGCTCGCCCCCGACCACCCGCACGTGGTGCATCTGCAGGTGCGGCGGCCGAACGTCCAGGGCGTCGGCGGGATCGGGCTGGACTACCTGGTGCGGACGGCCATGCGGATGCGCCCGGACCGGTTGGTGCTGGGGGAGTGCCGCGGAGCGGAGGTGCGGGAGGTGCTCGGTGCCCTGAACACCGGGCACGACGGCGGCTGGGCCACCGTGCATGCGAACGCCGCGACCGACGTCCCGGCCCGCCTGGCGGCGCTCGGGTCCCTCGCCGGACTCAGTCCCGCGGCCGTCGCGGTCCAGGCGCTCAGCGCCGTCGACGCGGTCGTGCATCTGCGCCGGACGGAGGGGCGACGCCACGTCGACCAGATCGCCGTCCTCGAGCCCGACGGCGATGGCGGCATGCGCTGTGAGGTTGCCATGGGCGGGGACGGCCACGGCGGCTGGTGGTGGGGCCCGGGCTGGCCGGCGCTCGCCGAGCGTCTGGACTCGGCGCGATGAGTGGCGCGGCCGTACTGGCGGCCCTGCTCGGCGTGGTCGCCGTGTGGCTGCTGACGGCGTCCGGTCACCGGGGCCCGCCGACCAGCCGGCGCCGGCCCGGGCCGGGTACCGATCGCCGCCGCCCGGGCGGCCGGACTCGTGGGTGGGGCCGGCGGCGGACGGAGTCGCAGCTGCGGATCGGGGAGGTACTCGTGGAGGTTGCCGCGAGGCTACGGTCCGGTTCCGACGTCGGGTCCGCATGGCAGAAGGCGCTCACCGGCTCCGGCACGGAGGGCCCGTTGTCCGCCGTGAGTGCGACCGACCCGGCGCCGGAGCGGATGCCGACGTCCGTGGCGGGGCCGAGGGCTCCTGCCGTGCGACGTCCGCCACCGGTCCCCGGCGCAGCGCCCGAGGCACGCGATGCTGCTCCCGGTGTCCCCGCTCCACTGGCCGAACTCGCCAGCCGGGTGGGTGCCGGCCCGGACGCCGCCCAGGTGGCCGGCGCGATCGCCGCCTGCCGGGTCGCCCATCGTGTCGGCACGCCTTTGGCGGACGTGCTCGAGCGTTGCGCCGGCGGCTTGGTGGAGTCGGCGGAGGCGGCGTCGGCGCGGCGCACGGCGCTGGCGGGCCCGAGGTCGACGGCGCGCCTGCTCGCCTGGCTGCCGCTGGCCGGGGTGCTGCTCGGGACCGCACTGGGTGCCGACCCGGTCGGCGTGCTGCTCGGCGGTGGGGTCGGCGGGCTGTGCCTCGTGCTCGGCGGCGCGTTCCTGATCGTCGGCCGGCGTTGGGTCGCCGCCCTGGTGCATCGGGCCGAACGGGCCGGTGGCGCATGAGCGGAGCTTCGAGTGGAGCCGGTCGGGTGGGTGTGCGTGGCGGGTCGGGTCGAACGGACCTGGTCGGTGCGAGATGCGGGTCGGGTCGAACCGGCCGGATCGGCCTGGACGGCGGCTCGGGATGAGTCCGGCCTGGCTCGCCGCGGCGCTCCTCGTGCTCGCGTCCCTGCCGTGGGCGGTGCGACGCCCACGGGTCGCCCACGCGCCGCCGGCCCGGCCCGGCCCGGCGACCGAGCCCGGCGAACGGGGCCGCTTCCGGTGGTGGCGGGGGCAGCGCCGACCGACCGACCCGGTCGTCGATCCCGCCGTGGTGCTCGACCTTCTCGACGCGACCCTCGCGGCGGGGGTGTCGATCCCGGCGGCCCTCGATGCGCTCGGGCAGGCCCTGCCGGCGACCCAGGGCGAACCGCTCCGGCGGGTCGCCGGTGCCCTCCGGCTCGGTGCCGACTGGGACCAGGCCTGGCAGGGGACCGACGACTCCTGGGCCGCGGTGTCGCGTGCCCTGGCCCCGGCCTGGTGCGACGGTGTCGCCCCCGGAGCGGGGCTGCGCCAGGCCGCCGAAGGAATCCGCGCCCGCCGCGGCGCGAGTGCCCGCGAGGCCGCCGCCCGCCTCGGGGTGCAGCTCGTACTCCCACTCGGGCTGTGCCTGCTCCCGGCGTTCGTGCTGCTCGGGTTGGTTCCGGTGCTGTTGTCCACGGGTGTCGACCTGCTCGGCCCATGAGTCGGTCGTGGGCCGGTCTGGTCGCGTCGGCCGGGACGTTGAACTGACGTGCCCACTTCGTCGGTGTGCGCCGGCCCGCTCCCGGTCGATGCCGAGCCGTCCACAGGTGCCCCCGGGACCGATGCGGCCCGTGGCCGGCGACCTTCACAGTGGAGCCAGGACGGGGTCGATCGATCCCGGCGACGAGAGGAACATGATGAGAATCTCCATGATGAGAGCCGGCGCGTGGCGCCGGGTCGTGGTGGGGCTGCGCCGGTCCACCGAGGGAGTGCACCGCAGGGTCGCCACCGGTCTGCACCGCCGCTTCGCGCTGCTGCGGCGCACTGCGGAGGCGGGCATGGCCACCGCCGAGTACGCCATCGCGACCCTGGCCGCGGTCGCCTTCGCGGGTCTGCTGCTGGTGATCCTGCGCAGCGACGAGGTCCGTGGCCTCCTGCTCGGGATCATCCGGCAGGCGCTGTCGGTGGGCGGCTGAGTCGGGTGCGGGCGCCCGTGGCGCCGCGGCGGGGGTGTACCCGCGCCCGGCGGTTGCGCGTCGATGCGGCTGTGATCCGCGGCCCGCGCGGCGCCGGATCCGGTCGCGGCATCGATCGTGGCTCCGTCACGGCCGAGTTCGCGATCGTGCTGCCCGCGGTGGTCCTGGTGCTGGTCGCCGTGCTGCTCGTGGCGGCGGCGGCGGCCACGCAGGTGCGGTGCACTGACGCAGCCCGGGCGGGCGCCCGCGCTGCCGCGCTCGGCTCCGGTGAGGCCGAGGTCGCCGCGATCGCCTCGGACCTCGCCGGGGAGCAGGCGCGGGTGTCGGTGAGCTCCGCCGACGGCTGGGTGGTGGTTCGGGTGACCGCGCCCGTGGCCACCGGCCCGTTCGGGGCCGCGGGACTCACGGCCTCCGCGCAGTTCTCCGCGCGCGCCGAACCGGGCAGCGAGCCATGAGCGGGAGCACGGGGGCATTGCACGGTCGGTCGACCGGTCCCGGGCGCGCCGACGAGGACCATCGGCGGACTCCCACCGGCGCGGACCATCGGTGGACTCCCACCGGTGCCCGGGACCGCGGGTCGGCGACGATCCTGGTGCTCGGCATCGTCGCGTCGGCGCTGGTGCTCGCCGTGCTGCTCGGTGGCCTGGCCCGGGTCACCGGCGCGCGGGGCCTGGCGCAGGGGGCCGCCGATCTGGCCGCCATCGCCGGTGCGGAGGCAGCAGTCGGCCGTACCGGCGACCCGTGTGCGGCCGCGGCCACGGTGGCGCGACGCCATGGCGTGACGCTCGACTCCTGCGGCGTGTCGGCGGGTGGCCTGGTGACCGTCGAGGTCGGGGTCGCGGTCACGCCGCTGCCCGGATGGTCGACCAGGGCCACGGCCCAGGCCCGGGCCGGACCGGTCGGGCTCGGCTGAGACCGGTCGCCGGCGCGTGAGCCCGCGGCGCACAAATCGCCTTGATCCCGGCTGGGTTCCGGGGCAGGGTCGCCTGCGATGACCTCGACACCGAACCACGCCGACGCTCCAGGGACGCCCGACCCGGACGGCGTCCCCGCCACCGGCGACACCGCCACGTACCCAACCGACATCGGGTCGGCCACCTCGTCGGCGAGCGGTAAGCCCGTGGACCTGGCTGGCGTCAGCGACGATGCCGCCTCCCCGGCCGACCGTTCGACCGCGGGGCAGGCAGACGGCTCCGCTCCGCCACCGGCGGGCTCGGGGACCCGGCTGACCTTCAACGCCCCGCTCTCGGCCGAGCGAGCCCTCCGGCTGGCGACCGACCTCGCCGCGACGAACCCGTCGCTGGTGGTGGACCTCGGCTGCGGGTGGGCCGAGCTTCTGCTGATGACGCTGGCCGGAGCGCGGGAGGCGCACGGGGTCGGCGTCGACACCCACGTCCCGGACCTCGCACGCGCACGGGCCACGGCTGCCGCGCGGGGACTCGCCGGCCGCGTCGACCTGGTCGACGGGGCGGCGGCGGATCACACCGAGGTGGCCGACGTCGTGTTGAACATCGGCGCGTTCCACGCCTTCGGCTCGATCCCCGAGGCCCTGACGGCACTGCGCGCGCGGGTGCGCGACGGCGGGCGGCTGCTGTTCGGGGTCGAGTACTGGGAGCACCCGCCCACTTCGACCGAGCTCGCGAACCTCTGGGAGGGCACCACCGTCGACGACTGCCCCTCGCTCGCGGACCTGGTCGATCAGGCCGTCGCCGCCGGGTTCCGCCCGATCCGCACCGAGACCGTCACCCGGGGCGAGTGGGAGGAGTACGAGTCCGGGCACATGGCCGACCGGGAGCTCTGGCTCGCGGCCAATCCGGACCACCCCGACGCCGAGGCGGTCCGCCACTCCCTGGACGAACAGCGCTCGATCTGGCTCCGCGGCCACCGGGACGTCCTGGGCTTCGCGTACCTGACGCTCGTGGCCGTGCGGGTACCGTAGCCGGCGGGTGACCGAGGCCGCGCTGGCGAACCACGCGTAGGAGTCCGAACCGCAGCGCTCGCCGCGCCTGCACGAGTCGAGCGGTCCGCGCCGCCGGCCACGCGCCGGACCGAACCGGACCGCCCCACCGCCGACGAGCGTCCCCGCACCGCCCGGGCCACGAGCCGGACGACCTACCGCGCGGGTCAGTCGTCCGCCGCGAACTCGCCGGTGAACGGGATCGGCTCGATGACGTCGACCAGGACACCGCCGGGCGCGACGACGATGAAGTGCCGCTGCCCGAAGTCCTCCGAACGGAGTTCGAGCGCGACCCGGACGTCACCACCTGCCGTGAGCCGGGCGTAGGCGTCGTCGACTTGATCCACTTCGATGTTCAGCAGAACCCCGGTGGCGGCGGTGCCGAACCCGTGGGGAATCGTCGGGTGGTCTGCGGCGACGAACGCCAGTTCCCAGGTGCCCTGGCGCAGCGAGACGTACCAGTCGGCCTCGAACACGGTCTCGAATCCGAACCGCTCCGTGAAGAACCTGGCGCTGGCGGCCACGTCCGTGCTCATCAGGACCGGGTAGCTGCTGGTGATCATGATGCCTCCAGTATAGATACAGACTGTATGTATAGAGTGAGGCTAGGATACGTACAGATTGTTTGTAAAGGGGTTGCTGATGGCGAGAGCGAGCAAGGCTCAGAGCGAGGCGACCGAGCGGCGCCTGCGCGAGGTGGCGCGCGAACTGTTCGCCGAACACGGCTATGCGGCCGTCGGGCTGGAACGCGTCGCGGAGGCAGCCGGGGTGACCCGCGGCGCGGTCTACCACCACTTCGGCGACAAACTGGGACTCTTCGCCGCCGTGCTCGCCGATGCCCACGCCGGCATCGGTGCCGCGGTTGCCGACGCCGCTCCGGGACGGGGCTGGCAGGCCATCAAGGACGGGAGCGCGGCGTTCCTGCGGGCCGCCGTGGATCCGGGCATCCGCCGGATCGTGCTCGTGGACGGGCCCGCCGTCATCGGCTGGGAGTCCTGGCGACGGATGGACGCCGACCACTCCGCGCACCTGCTGGCCGAAGGGCTCGCCGAGCTGGACGACCTGGCCGTGGACCCCGGCGCCGCGGGTGCACTGCTCGGCGGCGCGATGAACGAGGCGGCCATCTGGATCGCCGACGGTGGCGACCCGATCCTCGCCGAGGCGGCCCTGAACCGGATGATCGACGCGCTCCGCCGCTGAGCACGGACCCCAACACCCGATCACGGTGCCGGCCCGTTCGGACCCCGGCTACGCGCGTGGTCCGACGCGGATCGGCACCGCTGTCGGACGGTCCTGAGACACTGATCGCATGACCGATCGGGACACGCTGGAAGTGCTCCTGACCGGTCGCCGTGAACGGGACAGTCTCCGACACGTCGAACGGATCCCGGCCCGTGCCGGGCGCACCGCCGCGTGGCCGCAGTGGGCGGACCCGGACCTGGTGGCCGCCTACCGTGCCCGCGGCGTCGCCGAGCCCTGGGTGCACCAGGTGGAGGCCGCCGAGGCCGCCTGGGCCGGTGACCACGTGGTGCTCGCGACGTCCACGGGGTCCGGCAAGTCGCTGGCCGGCTGGCTCCCGGCGATCACGGCGATCCGCGCCCAGACCCCCGGCACCAGGATCTCCACGATCACCCGCCGCCCCAGCGTGCTCTACCTCAGCCCCACCAAGGCGCTGGCGGCCGACCAGCTGCACGGGCTGACCGAGCTGCTCCGCGCCGGCGGGATCCGGGACGTCCGCGCCGTCACCTGTGACGGCGACACCCCGCTGAACGAGCGCGACTGGGCCCGTGACTACGCCGACATCGTCCTGACCAACCCGGACTTCCTGCACTTCTCCATGCTCAGTGGCCACAAGCGCTGGCAGCGTCTGCTGCGGGGGCTGCGGTACATCGTCGTGGACGAGTGTCATGCCTACCGGGGGGTGCTCGGCGCGCACGTCTCGCTGGTGCTGCGCCGGCTGCTGCGCCTCGCCGAACACTACGGGGCGAGCCCGACGGCGATCCTGGCGTCGGCCACCACGGGGGAGCCGGAGACGACGGCGGCCCGCCTGCTCGGCGTGGACGTCGCCTCCGTGCACGCCGTCACCGAGGACGCCTCCCCGGCCGGCCGGCGCACCATCGCGCTCTGGATGCCGCCGCTGCTCACCGACACCACGGACGTCGGCGAGGACGACTTCGTCGACCAGGACCCCCCACCGGGGGTGCCGACCGGCGCCCCCGAGGACGGCCCGCGGCGCTCGGCCCTGTCGGAGACCGCGGACCTGCTCACCGACCTGGTCCGGACCCGACGCCGCACCCTGGCGTTCGTGCGCTCGCGGATCGGTGCCGAGGTGATCGCGGACCACACCCGGGACCGGCTCGGCCGGCGGTGGCGGCCGCCCGGTTCAGATTCGGGCCCCGACGGCGGTGCGAGCGGTACGACCCCAGCGGACGGTACGAACCCGGAGGACCTGGCCGACCGGGTCGCCGCCTACCGTGGTGGCTACCTGCCCGAGGAGCGCCGCGAGCTCGAGGCCGCACTGCGCACCGGTGACCTGCTCGCGCTCGCCTCCACGAACGCCCTCGAACTCGGGGTGGACATCTCCGGCCTGGACGCGGTCCTGATCGCTGGCTGGCCGGGCACCCGGGTGTCGCTGTGGCAGCAGGTCGGCCGGGCCGGCCGGGCCGGGGCCGAGGGGCTGGCCGTGCTCATCGCCAGTGACGACCCGCTCGACTCCTACCTGGTCCATCACCCGGAGGCGATCTTCGGGGTCGGCGTCGAGGCGACGGCGTTCGACCCGACCAATCCCTATGTGCTCGCGCCGCATCTGTGCGCGGCGGCCGCCGAGCTCCCGCTGACCGAAGGCGACCTGGCCCGGTTCGGTCTCGCCGACGCCGCGCTGCCAGACGAGCTCGTCGCTCGCGGGCTGCTCCGCAAGCGGCCCGGGGGCTGGTACTGGAACTACGCCAGGCCCGAGCATCCCGCCGGGCTGACCGATCTGCGCGGTGGCAGCGACGCCCAGGTCCAGGTGGTCGAGGAGGGCACCGGCCGGGTGCTCGGCACCGTCGACGGCGACCGCGCCGACGCCACCGTGCACGAGGGGGCCGTGTACACACACCAGGGCCGCACCTACCGGGTCGAGCACTACGGTGACGACGTCGCTCTGGTCACCGCCCAGCGGCTCGGCTACCGCACCCGGGCCCGCTCGGACACCCACGTCCGGATCGTCGGCACGGACGCGGAGCAGCGGTGGGGACCGTTCCGGTGGAACTACGGCCACCTCGAGGTGACCGCCCGCGTGAACGGCTACGACCGGCGCCGGCTCCCCGGTATGGAGATCATCGCGTCCTACCCGCTGGACCTGCCCGAGCGCACCCTGCACACCACCGGCACCTGGTGGCACGTGGACGCCTCGGTGCTCGCCGAGTCGGGCGTCGGCCCCGGCGACCTGCCCGGGGCACTGCACGCCGCCGAGCACGCCGCGATCGGTCTGCTCCCGCTCATCGCCACCTGCGACCGGTGGGACGTCGGCGGGCTCTCGACGGCGGTCCACGCCGACACGTTCGAGCCCACCGTGTTCGTCTACGACGGGTTCCCCGGCGGAGCCGGGTTCGCTCAGCGCGGCTTCACGGCGGCCCGCACCTGGATCGCGGCCACCCGGGACGCCGTCGCGTCGTGCCCCTGCGCGACCGGATGCCCGAGTTGCGTGCAGTCGCCCAAGTGCGGGAACAACAACAATCCCCTCGACAAGGCCGGGGCCCTCATCGTCCTCGGACTGCTCCTCGAGCACGCGCCGGGTTGATCTGGTCCGGCGCCCTCGCGGATGGCTACCGTGGGCGGGTGACCACCACGCGGACCCGCCGGCTCTCGCACACCCAGCAGCGCATCATCGACGAACTCGGCGTGCCCGCCGACTTCGATGCCGTGACCGAGACCGAGCGGCGGGTCGAGTTCCTCGCCGAGTACCTGCGCCGCACCGGTGCCGCCGGCTACGTCCTCGGGATCAGCGGCGGGGTGGACTCCACGACCGGCGGTCGCCTCGCGCAGTTGGCCGTCGAGCGGCTCCGGGGCGAGGGCCGCGAGGCCGCGTTCGTCGCGGTCCGGCTGCCCTACCAGGTGCAGGCGGACGAGGCGGACGCTCAGGTGGCGATCGCCTTCGTCGGGGCGGACGAGGTACTCACGGTGAACATCGCCGAACCCACCGACACCATGGTCGCCGCGGTCCGTGCCGGCGGCGTCACCGCCCCCAGCGACGCCGCGGCCGACTTCGTCAAGGGCAACGTCAAGGCACGTCAGCGGATGATCGCCCAGTACACGGTCGCGGGCGCCCGGAACCTGCTCGTCATCGGCACCGACCACGCCGCCGAGGCCGTCACCGGCTTCTACACCAAGTACGGCGACGGTGCCTGCGACCTGACCCCCCTCGCCGGGCTCACGAAGCGACGGGTCCGGGCGATCGCCGCGCACCTGGGTGCCCCGGCGACCCTGGTCGCCAAGATCCCGACGGCGGACCTCGAGGACGGCAAGCCGGGCAACCCGGACGAGGTTGCCCTCGGCGTCACCTACGAGGCGATCGACACCTACCTCGAGGGCGGCGAGGTCGCCGACGTCGACCGCGAGACGATCGAGGGTGCGTTCGCACGGACCGCCCACAAGCGGGCGATGCCGGTCACCCCGGACGACCTCGACCGCGGCTGAGACGCCGCTGGGATCGGGGGCCGTCCGGGTCGACCAGATCGGCCGGCCGGCTCACGGTCCCGAATCCTCGCGGTCCCGACGCCTCCACTCAGCCGCGGTCGAAGAGACCGTCGACGTTCGGCAGTTCCTGGAACCCTGTGAACGTCCCGTTCTCGGCGATCTCCCGGGCGACGCCGAGGAACGCGCCCCAGGCGGCGCGGGCGAGGGTGCCGCCGATGCTGATCCGCCGCACGCCCAGCGAGGCCGCCTGTTCGACGGTGATGAACGGGGCGTTGATCAACAGGTTCACCGGCTTCGGAGCCGCGGCGGCGACGACCGCCTCGATGTCCGCGACCGAGCTGATCCGGGGGGCGTACAGACAGTCGGCACCCGCCTCGGCGTAGGCGCGCAGGCGGCGCACGGTCTCGGCGATGTCCGGTCGCCCGACCACGAAGCCCTCCGACCGCGCCGTCAGCAGCACCCCGGAGCCGCTCGCGTCGATCGCCCCCCGGGCCGCGCGGACCCGTTCGACCGACAACTCGAACGGCAGCAGTGGCTCGTCCGGGTCGTGGGAGGAGTCCTCGATGGACAGGCCGGCGACACCGGTCTCGACGGCGCGGCCGACGTTCGCGGCGACCTGCGCGGGATCGACGGCGTACCCGCCCTCGAAGTCGGCGTTCACCGGGAGTTCGACCGCCTCGACGATCTCACGCAGGTGATCGAGCACTCGGTCGAGTCCGACCTTGGTGTCCGCCCGACCGCGGGTCCACGCGAACCCCGAACTCGTGGTCGCCAACGCCGGGAAGCCGAACCCTTCCAGCGCCCGCGCGGTCCCGGGATCCCACGGGTTGGGCATCACGAAGCAGCCGCCGGAGTGCAGGCGGTGGAACACGGCGATGCGATCGGCCCGGATACCCATGGCGACACCTCGAGTGCGAATCGGCTTGGGCCGGGATTCTACTCCGCGGGGCGGGTGCGCGCGGGCTTCGTCAGCCACCTCGGGTCAGCCCACGTCGACTCCGACCAGGGCCACCGCACCCCCGACGACGTCGATCCGCAGACTGGTGGGGCCGGGAGCGGCGGGCGCCGACCCCCGCCACGAGGTCCCGGTCCAGCCGCCGGGCACCGGGGCGTCGCCGAGCCGAACGGCCACGATGCCCGACGGCGTGGGGCACTCGGTCCGGAGGGTCACCGTGATCGTCGGTGCGTGCACGTCGGGGCCGCCGACGTGCAGGTCGTAGGCAACGTGCTGACCCGTGACCAGGTGCACGGTGAAGATGCCCGCCCGGGCGCGTTCACCGGGGTCCGCGGCGAACGGGTTCACGCCGGGCTCGCCGCCTGAGTACCGGACCGTCACCGACGCGCCCGCCCACGGTTCGCCCGTCGTCCCGGCGGATGTCTCGGCGCCGGTGAACGCGTAGGCGGGCAGCGCGAGCGGGGCACGGTGCAGCAGGGCCGCGATCACCTCGCCGTGCCAGGTGCAGTTCGCCAGCCGCACGGCCTCGACCAGAGCGAGCAGCGTTGCCCAGGCGGCCTCGCCGTCGGGCCGGCTCCCGGTGCCGTCCACGTACGCGAGGACCGCGTCCCACCCGGGCGGCGGCACCACCACGGCGGGGGAGTGCGGGTTGTCGACCTTCTTCCAGGTCCAGAAGTTCCAGCCGATGCCCTCGGCCGTGTAGAGCCCGAACGCGGCGGCGAGCCAGTCGGTGCCGTTCTCACCACCCTCGCCCATGTAGATCGGCAGGCCGAGGCGGTCCCGGACCTCGAGGTAGCGGGCGATCCCGGCCCGGTCCGGCGTGGCCCAGTACCGGTGGAACTGGATCGCGGAGTTCGCGTCCCAGACCTCCGTGAAGATGGCCACGTCGCTGGCCCAGTGCGTGCCCTCGTACATGATCAGGTGGTCGGGGTCGATCGCGCGGATCGTCGCGGTGAGGTCGCGGTACAGGGCGACCAGGTCGGCGGCGTGGTCGACCGCATGCTCGTTCGGCAGCGGTTCGTTGAGCAGGTCATAGGCGGCGACGACCGGTTCGCCCGCGTACCGGCGGGCCAGCTCGGCCCACAGCGACACGGTCAGGGCGCGGTAGGCCGGGTCGGTGAACAGCTCCGGCCGCCCGCGCGGCGAGTCGTCGATGTTCGTGCCGGTCTGCCCGCCGGGCGCACCGTGCAGGTCCAGGACCACGTGCAGGCCGTGGCTGCGGCACCAGTCGATGCAGTCGTCCAGGAGGGCGAACCCGCCGGCGAGGAACCCGCCGGTCTCGTCCATCACCACCCGGGAGTTGATCGGCAGGCGCACATGGTCGAAGCCCTGCGCGGCGATCTCGGCCACGTCGGCCTCGGTGAAGAACGTTGCCCGCCACCGGCTCCAGAAGTCGGCGGCCCGGTCCGCGCCGACGAGGTCGGCGAACAGGGTCTCGATCTCCCGTGGCGACTGCGCGGGCACGCCGGTGCCAGGTGACCCACCGGGCCGGAAACCCCACATGTAGCCCTCGGGCAGCAGCCAGGTACCGATCCCGACCCCGCGCTCGAGCGCGGGGGCGCCGGTGGCGTCCACGATCCTGGTGCCCGCCCGGCGCACGAACCCGCGCGTCGGCGCGGCCGGACGGGTGTCGGTGACCGGGCTCAGGGGCGTCCGGGTGGCGGGCGCCGCAGGGGCCGCCGTGCCGGGGGCGGTGGACGTCATGCTCGGACCGGGCTCGGGTCGGCGAACTCGAGGGCGGTGACCCCGCGCACGCCACCGTCGATGGCGACGTCGACCCGGGCCCGGATGTCCGCGACCGAGCGGCCCACATGGACCCGGTAGGTCCCGCCGACGCGCCTCCACCCGGGCGCCTCGGGCGCCCACCGCTCCAGGGCGCGTGCCGGCACCGGCACGTCCACCGCGGCCCCGGCCCCAGCCGCGACTTCGACCGTCGCGAAGGCGGCCAGCCGCAGCATCCCCGGATCACCGGGCCGCTCGAGGTAGACCTGGACCACCTCGCGCCCGTCCCGACCACCGACATTGGTGACGTCCACGGCCACCGACAGTCCGCCGTCGGGCCCGGAGGCGACGGTGACACCGCCGTAGGCGAAGTCGGTCCAGCCGAGGCCGTGCCCGAACGGGAGCGCCGGGGTGCGGTCAAGGCGCTGCCAGCCGAGATAGCCCACGTCCGTGCCCTCGCGGTAGTCGATCACGCCGTCGACGGGGATGCCGTCCGGCACCGGGACGTCGGCGGCGTCCGCGGGTAGCGTCCACGGCAGCCGGCCGGCCGGCTCGGAGCGACCCAGCAGCACGTCGGCCAGGGCGTGCCCGAACTCCTGCCCGGGCAGCCAGGCCCAGAGCACCGTGTCGACCTCGGCCAGCCACGGCATCAGCACCGGGGCGCCGGCGTTGACCACGACCACGGTGCGGGGGTTCGCGGCCGCGACCCGGTGGACCAGCTCGTCCTGCCGGCCGGGCAGCGCGAGCGAGGCCCGGTCCCAGCCCTCGCTCTCCACCTCGGCGTTCGTGCCGACCACCACGACCGCGACGTCCGACCGGGCGGCCAGGGCCACGGCGGTCTCGATCTCGGCGTCGGCGTCCGGGCCGGGCCGGGCGTGCCGCAGGGTGGCACTGATGAGCCGCCCGTACTGGCCGGTGTCCACGACGTGCAGCCGCAGTTCGACCTCGATGTCACGCGACCCCTCGACCGCGACCGGCACCCTCACGCCCTCGGGGGCGTTCACCGACGAGTTCAGCACCGCCCGGGCGCCGTCGTCGTCTCGGACGCTGGCCACGAGCTCGCCGTCGACGAGCACGTCGTGGTAGCCGATCGCGCCGAGCTCCAGTTCGTGGCTGCCGTCACCGGTCAGGTGGACGATCGTGCGGAGCACGAGGCCGGCGGTCCGCTCCGGGAAGCCGTGGTGCCAGGTCCAGTCGGTGCGGAGCTGCGACTCCTGCGCCAGGACGGTGCCGGCCGCGTCGTGGGCGCTCAGCCGTACGCCGGGCGCGCCGGTGACCGGGTCCGTGGTCAGGTCCGCCTCGAGCATCGGCGCGTGGTCGAGCACGCCGCCACCACGGGCGAAGCGGACGACGGCGCCGGTGCCGTCGAGCGCGTCGGTGAGGCCCTCGAGGGGGCTCACCTCGCGCTCCACGCGTACCTTCGCGCTGCCGCCGCCCTGGACGTACGGCTCGGCGGCGTTGGCGCCGATGAGCGCGACCGCGGTGGTGGCGCTCAGGTTGGGAGCCCCCGCGTCGAGCGGCCAGGCCGCGCCTCGGCGCAGCACCACCGTGGCGCGCGCGGCCAGGTCGCGGGCGACCACCCGGCCCTCCTCGACCAGGTGCGCCGGGATCGGCGGGCGACCCACGCCGTCGAGCTTGCCGACCCGGGCGGCCAGGCGCAGCAGCCGGACCACCTTGTCGTCGATGAGCGACTCGGACACCTCGCCGGCCTCGACCGCCGCCACGAGTGCCTCGTGCCACGGCCCGTGCGGGCCGGGCATGACCAGGTCCATGCCGGCGTTCGCCGTCGGGGCGGTCGTCCGGGCCGCGGCCCAGTCGCTGACCACGAGCCCGTCGTAGCCCCACTCCTGCTTCAGCAGACCGGTCAGGAGCCCCCGGTGCTCGCCGGCCGGCGCCGCCTCGACGCCGTCGTCGAGACCGTTGTAGGCGGACATCACCGTCCACGCACCGGCCTCGATCACGCCGCGGTGGAACGGCGGCAGGTAGACCTCGCGCAGGGCGACCTCGTCCACCCGGGCGGTGTAGGTGGTGCGGTCGGTCTCGGAGTCGTTCGCCACGAAGTGCTTCGCGCATGCGGCCACGCCAAGGCCCTGCATGGCGGCGATCACGGCGGCGCCGACCTCCGCCGTCAGGTGGGGGTCCTCGCTGTGGTTCTCGAAGTGCCGCCCGCCGACCGGGGTGCGTTGCAGGTTCAGCACCGGGGCCAGGACCACGTCCACGCCGCGGCGCCGGGCCGCGGCCGCGAAGAACCGGCCGATCCGCGCCGCCTGCTCGGTGTCCCAGGTCGCCGCGAGGGCGCTCGGGGCCGGGAGCGAGGTCGAGGTGCCGGCACCGATGCCGCGTACTCCGGCCGGGCCGTCGGACATCACCACCTCGGCGAGCCCGATGCCCGGGTGGGCATGGGTGGACCAGGCGGTCGCACCTGTGAGCAGGGTGACCTTCTCGGTCAGGGTCAGCGAGGCCACCCGGGTGCGGAGGTCGTCGGTGGGCAGGGAGGTCATCGAGATCCGATCGTTGCTACGGGAAGGTTTCGAGTGGTCCGGGAGAGCCGGGGAAGTCGTCTACAGTCGCCGACATGGGAACCGATCCGGACGTGGCGGCGTCCTCCGCGTCCACCGCGGCCGCGGCGGTTGCGGCGGACCGGAGGGCGGACGGCGTGCAGAAGCAGCGCACCCGGCGCCGCCGGCAGGAGATCCTCGAGGTGGCCTCGCAAACGTTCGCCACCCGGGGCTTCTACAACGCGTCTCTGGCCGAGATCGCCGAGGAGGTCGGCATCTCCGCGGCCGGGATCCTGCACCACTTCAAGACCAAGGACCAGCTCCTCACCGAGTTGCTGCACCACCGGGACATGGCGGACATCGAGGAGGCCGGCCACGGCCGGGGCCTGCACGGCCTGGAGTTCCTCCACCACCTCGTGGACACCGCAGCCCGCAACTCCACCCGGCCCGGCATCACCCAGCTGTACACGGTGCTTTCGGCGGAGTCGGTGACCACGGACCACCCGGCGCAGGCGTGGTTCCGGGACCGCTACGACGGGCTGCGCGCCATGGTCACCGAGGCGCTCACCGAGGCCCGGGACATCGGCGAGCTGCGCGGGGACGCGGACATCGCCGAGACCGCCACGGCGATCATCGCGGTGATGGACGGACTGCAGATCCAATGGTTGCTCGCTCCCGAGACGGTGGACATGGAGGCAGTGACCAGGCGGACGATCGAGGCGTTGATCGACGCACTGGTCCCGGAGGAGGACTGAGGCTCAGCCCTTGATCGCGCCGGTGAGCACGCCCTTCGTGAAGTACCGCTGCGCGAACGGGTAGAGCAGCAGGATCGGGATCGTGGCCACCACGATCACCGCCATCTGCAGCGTCTGCCCCGGTGGGGGTGGCTGGTCGGGCGCCTGGATCGAGGTCAGTGCCGAGCCCTGCACCACGTACTGGTTCAGGACCACCTGGATCGGCCACTTCGTGGTGTCGTTCAGGTAGATCATCGCGTTGAAGAACGCGTTCCAGTACCCGACCGCGTAGAACAGCGCGATCACCGCGAGCACCGCCTTGGACAGCGGCAGCACGATCTGGGTGAAGATCCGCAGGTCGCTGGCGCCGTCGAGACGGGCCGACTCCAGAAGCTCCGAGGGCAGGCCCATGAAGAAGTTCCGGACCACCACCATGTTGAACGCCGAGATCAGCCCCGGGATGATCAGCGACCAGTACGTGTCCAGCATCCCCAGGGAGCGCACCAGTAGGTAGTTCGGGATGATCCCGGCCCCGAACAGCATCGTGCACAGCACCAGGACGAGCACGAACTTCGCGCCGGGCACGTCCCGGGTGCGCATCAGCCCGTAGGCGAGGGTGGTCGTGAAGATCATCGACAGCGTGGTCCCCACGGCCGTGATGCCGATCGAGACGAGCATGGCCCGGGTGACCACGTCCCCGCCGAGGATCGAGCGGTAGGCGTCCAGGGAGAACGACGTCGGGAACAGGCCACCGGACGCGGCCGCCTCGCGGGAGGCGAAGCTCATCGCGATGACGTACACGAACGGATACAGCATCACCAGCACGATGAACGCGATCGTGAGCGCCTTGGCCGCCTGGACGGGCTTCGACGGGACGCCCATCCAGACCGGCCGGCCGGGGTGCCGGGGCCGCCGGTCCGCGGTCTCGCCCGTGGGGGCTGCGGTGGGGAGCAGGGCCGCCATCAGAACAGTCCTTCCGTGCCGAGTCGCTTGGCGAACTTGTTGGCGGCGATCACCAGGATGGTGCCGATCACGCCCTTGAACAGGCCGGCCGCGGTGGACAGGCCCCAGTCCCCGCCGGCGATGCCGCGGTAGTAGACGAAGGTGTCCAGCACCTCGGCGGCGGCAGACCCGACGGCCGGCTGCTGCAGGAGCAGCTGCTCGAAGCCGACGGTGAGGACGTTCCCGATGGTCAGGATCAGCAGCAGCGTGATCACCGGCACCAGCCCGGGCAGGGTCACGTGCCAGGTGCGCCGCATCGAGCCGGCACCGTCGACCGCGGCGGCCTCGTAGAGCTCGTTCGGGATCGCGGTGATGGCGGCGAAGAAGATGATCGTGCCCCAGCCGATGTCCTTCCAGACCACCTGGGAGACCACCAGGGCCTTGAACGTCTCGGGGTCGGACATGATGTTGACGCCGTCGATGCCGATGGTGGCGAACAGTTCGGCCACCGGGCCGGCCCCGCCCAGGACCTGCTGCCAGATCGCGATGACGATCACCCAGGAGATGAAGTGGGGCAGGTACACGATGGACTGCACCACCCGCTTGATCCGCTCCGAGATGAGTGAGTTCAGCAGCAGCGCGAGCAGGATCGGGGCCGGGAACGCGAACACGATCTGCAGGAACGAGATCACCAGGGTGTTCGTCAGCGCCCGCAGGAACTGCGGGTCGTTGAACATCGCGGCGAAGTTCTGCAGGCCCACCCATTCGGAGCCGCCGATGCCCCAGTAGGGGGAGTAGTCCTGGAACGCGACCACGTTCCCGGCGAGCGGCAGGTAGGCGAAGAGCAGGAAGAACAGCAGGCCCGGCACGATGAACAGGTAGGTGGCCCGTTCGCGCTTCATCCGCGTCCACACCGAGGCCCGCCCGCGGGCGTCGCGGCCGCGGGTGCGCCCACTCGGGCCGCCGGTGCGCTTGCTCGGCGCCTCGGGCGACCCGTCCGTCCCGCGGCCGCCGGCGCGTCCCGGCCCCGCCGCCCCGGTGGCTCCTCCCGGCGGGTCGGTGGCCGATGTGGTCCGTGCGCTGATCGACACGGGCTCAGGCCTCGTCGAGCGCGGCCTGGTAGGCGTCGCGGACCGCGTCGCCACCGGCGGCGCGCCAGGCCTCGCGGTACTCCTCGATCGCGCTCAGATCCATCCGACCGGAGGCGATCCCGCCGCGGTAGTCGGTGTCCACCTCGGACATCCGGGCGCCGTTCTCCACGGCAGCCTCGTTGTAGATCCCGACGACGGGGCTCGGCACGGTCGCAGCGGTCAGGACCTCGACGCACTCGCGGAAGTTGTCGACGAACTCGAGCGCATTCGCCGGGATGTTGAAGGACGGCGACTTGAACGCGCCCAACCACTGCAGCGCCGCCCGGTCCGCGTTGGCGGTCTCGTCATCGAGACTGACGATCTCGTTGTCCGGGCCGAACTCGTAGTTGTAGCCCTCCACGCCGGTGTGGATGAACAGGGCTTCCGTGCTGCCGTCCGGGGCGCGCCAGTAGTTGATGACGTTCAGCAGTTCGGTGAGTCGCTCCGGGTCCTGCGCGGCCTTCGCCGAGATCGCGACCATGCCCCAGTACCCGTCGTTGCGCTGGATCAGCAGGTCGCCGCCGTCGAACGCCGGAGGCACGAACAGGCCGGGTGCGGCTCCCGGCGTGATGTCCACGGTGTCCCGGAAGATCCCGGCGCCGAAGAAGCCGTTGAAGGAGTCCACGGTGAGCGCCACCTGGCCGTTCGTGAACAGCTCGGCGGCCTGGTTGCCCTGGGTCGCCAGCGCCAGGGCGTCCGGGTGGTAGACCCCGGCGTTCCACAGGCTGTTGTGGAACGTGAGCACGTCGGCGTAGGCGTCGGTCTCGATGATGTTGACGACCTTGCCGGCGTCGTCGACCTGCCAGGTGGTGCCGGCCCGGAACATCCACTCGACGTAGGACTGGGCCTTGCCGTCGAAGGCCGCGATGCCCCAGTGCTGCTTGCCGTTGACGGACCCGAGGGCGGCGATGTCGCTCATCATCTGCAGGTAGCCGTCGGCGTCGCCGGGAATCGCGTCGTATCCGGCCGCGGCCATGAGGTCGTAGCGGATGGCCGGGAAGTTCGTGAGGTAGGGGTCCTCGTTCGGGACGCCGAAGAGGTGCCCGTTCTTCGCGGAGGCCGACCAGGCGTTGGTGGCGACGTTCGCGAGGTTGGGCCACTGCAGGATCCCGTCGCCGGCGAGCACCTCGGACAGGTCGGCGAACACGCCGTCGTTGATCGCCTGGGCGGCCACGGCGTTCGTGTCCTGCACGAAGGACAGGTCCGGGATCTCCCCGGAGGCGATCGTGGTCGCCATCTTCTCGTTGTAGGTGTCGAACGCCACCAGGGTCGGCTTGAACTCGCCACCGAGGCGCTCATTCAAGCTGACCCAGTACTCGTTGGCCGGGACGTCCTGCGGCGGGGCCCCCCACAGCACCTGGAACGTGCTGACCTCACCACCGGACAGCGGCGGGGAGTCCACCGAGTCGGTGTACTCGGCGATCGGCTGGGTGTAGATGGCGGGCATCCCCTCCACCTCGCTGACCAGGCCGCCGGGGATCTCCGGTGGCGCCACGTAGGTGGGCAGTTCCAGCTCGACGGACTCGCTGAGGTCCGGGCGCTGGCCACCACTCCCGCCGGACGAGCACGACGCCAGGGCGACCCCGGCGGTGGTGGCACCGGCGACGGTGAGGAACCCGCGGCGGGTCAGGGGGACGTTGATTCGGGCTTGCGACATGGGCGTTCTCCTTGGACGTGGCGACTCTGCCGACGTCCAAGAACGCTAGACCCGAATCCGGATTGTGTCTAACACTCGTTAAGTAACATGGTCTGACCTGCGGAAACGTGCCACAAGAGCTAGTCGAGGCCCGCTGTGACCGTCATGGCGCCACCCTCGACGGTGACGTCCAGGGGTGCGCTGACCAGGGTCGAGGTGGCCGGGTGTGCCATCCCCTCGTTCCCGAGGTCCTCGCCGTAGAAGCTGAGGCCGAGCCCGACGAACAGGCGATAGTCGCCGTCCGCGATGGGGCCGTCCGGATCGCCGGTGCAGGTGGCCGTGAGCGGGTGCCAGGCCGCGCCGGAGATGGTCAGCCGTCCGTCGGCCGCGATCTCGTAGGGCAGGTCGCCGCCGGCCGTCCAGTACTCGACCACCACGCCGTCGAGATCCGTGATGACGGTCGTGACCTCGCCCATCATGCCGCCGAGGGGTACGTCGGCCAGGGAGCCGAACTCGAGGTCGAGGGTGACGCCGCGCGAACTGCCGGGACCGGCGTCGGTGTCGGTCGCCGAGGGCAGGTGCGGGCCGGGATCGGTGCCGACGGTCAGCCACAGGGGGTTCTCCGCCGCCGCCGGGATCATCGCGCCGCACTCCGGGAGGAAGCCCACCGCGCCCGCCCCGTCCGGCGGCTCCGACGTCGCCTCGCCCTCCTGCGCGGGGTCCGTGGCCGGGTCCTCGCCGTTCGCCGCGGGCAGCGTGGCCACCCCGCCCGAGATCAGCAGCGGCGGGCCGCCGGCCAGCCAGGATGCCACCGGGACGTCCGCGCCCGGCGACCCGCCGCCGTCTCCGGTCCCGCCCGGAGCGCCCGGGCCGGGGATGCTCACGGTGTCCGTGGCGGCCACGTGGTAGAGCCCGTCGGGCATCGGAGCGCCGCGGGCCACGTCGCCCGCGCCGCAGGACACCAGCGAGACGCGCGCGATGACCGATGCGGCGCCGCCCACGGGCAGGTCGGCGGTCCCGGCGGCCTCCGCGCCGGCGTCGGAGCGCCCGACGCCCACCACCAGCTGCGTGTCCGGGTCGAGCAGCAGGACGTCGGCGCCCGCCGCCGGCGTCGTGACGTCGGTGTCACCGATGTTCGTGAGGTGGGTGATCAGGTCGATCCGCGGTCCGTCACCGGACGCGACCGTCGGACTGCTCGCCGCCAACCAGCTGTCGGCCTCGATCACGGCCTGTGGCAGGTCGACGGCGTCCGGTGCGCTCAGTCCGCAGGCGGTGAAGGCGTCGGGCACCGGGCCCAGGACCCAGTTCGGCCGGCTGTTCTGCCAGGTCAGGACGCCCGCAGCGACCAGCCCGGCCACACAGAGGGTCCCGACCGCCACGGAGCCGGCGCGGCTCACGGCGCGGCGGCGGCGGACCCGACGGCGGATCGCGCCCAGATGCTCGGCGAACGGTTCAGGCTCCGGCACGGACTCCCGGGCCGTGCCCGCGAGCAGGTCGGTGAGGTTCATGACGTCGCCTCCCCGGCGGTGGTCGGCACGGGTTCGGCCGGCCGGCGCCCGGGCCGGGGCCCATCGGGGTGCCGCGCCGGTCGGTGCCCATCTTGGTCGCCCGGCTCGGCCGCCCTGTGCGGCCGGCCCAGCTGCGCGGACAGTGCCGTGTTCGCGTCGCTCAGGTAGCGCTTCACCGTGCCCTGCGCGATCCCGAGCTCGTCCGCGATCTGCGGCACGGTCAGGTCCACGTAGTACCGCAGCACCACGCACGCGCGCTCGCGCGGGCTCAGGGTGCGCAGTGCGGCGGTGACGTCGACGCGGACCGACACGACGCCGTCGGGCTCCAAGGACTCCTCGGGCGCCGCGAACAGGTGCCGCACCCGGGCCCACCGCCGGTGCCTGCGGTAGGCGTCCAGGTAGAGGGTCAGGATCGCCCGCCGCACGTACGCCTCGACGTCCTCGACGTCGCGGTTACGGCGCGAGCCGGCGAAGACTTTGACGAGCGCGTCCTGGACGAGGTCCTCGGCGCCCCTGCGCTCACCGACCAGGAGGGAGGCGTACCGCAACAGGGCGGTGCCGCGCTCGCGGACCAGTTCGGTCAGGGCATCGTCGCCGTCCATCACCCACCTCGTTGCCGACTCTCGTCACCCGGGTGCTTCTACCCATGATGACGCACCACGGCCCCGATCCGTTGGGGTGTCAGTTCGTGACGTCGATGGTGCCGGCCGGGGCGATGGCCAGGACGTTGCGGGTGCCCTCGCTCTGGTAGAGGTCGAGGTCCATGAGCATCACGTAGGCCTCGTACCGACCGGGGGTGAGCGGCTCCAGCGGGACCGACGGCGTCCAACCGGGGGCGCAGACGTCGCCGAGTGAGTGTCCGGCGTTCAGGCCCAGCGATTCGTCCGGCGCGAGGTCGAGGTCGCGGGTGTCGTCGCTGCCCAGGTACTCCGGGGCGACGACGACGCCGTCGCGGACCAGCACGGTCCAGGTGTAGACGCCGTGTGCGATCTGTTCCGAGCTGACATTGCGCACCGTGGGCTCGACGGCGATCGGGCTGCCGCCGGAGTTCGGCCCGGACACGAACGGGCCCTCGGGCCACTCGACGGTCAGTTCCAGTCCCGTGTTCGGGCTCGGCGGCGCCCAGGCGTCGCCACACATCGGCTCGAACTCGGGGGCTGGGTCGAGGGTGTCAACCGGGGTGGACGGCTCCTCGCTCTCCGGGTCGGTCGGGTCCTGCGTGGGCTCGCCCGACGGTTCCTCGGTCGGTTCCTCGGTGGGCGCCGCCGTGGCCTCGACCACGCCGTCGGCGACCGAGAACTCGACCGGATCGGTGGCCCAGGCGCCGGCATCGGTCACCGAGCCCCGCTGGTACAGCTCGTAGTCGCCGTCCGCGAGGGAGTCACCCTCGCACGCGGAGAAGTCGAACGCCGCCGACCACTCCGCGGGGTTCCCGGCCGGCACGAGGACGGTCTCGGTCGACGTCCCGGCCAGGTGGTAGCCACGGATCGCGCCGGTGACCGGGTCGACCGCGTAGGAGGCGATCGAGTCGACCGGGACCTCGAGGTCACCGTCGTCGGGGTTCTCGAAGAGCGTCGTCACCACGGCGCTCGGCCCCTGCGCCGCGCCGGCGATGGACACGGACGCGATCACGGACGGGACGCCGTCGGGCAGGAGGTCGTCGATCGTCTGCGTGCACACCTCGACCGGCTGGGCCGGTGGGACCGGGTCCCGCTGGGTGCCGCTCACCTGCCAGACGATCACACCGATCGTGGCCACCGTGGCGACGCTCGCCATCGTGGCGCCGGCGGCGCGGGCACGACGGCGGCGCCTGACCCCGGCGATCAGCTCACCGGTGCGGGAGGCCAGCGGGTTGGGCGCGCTCGCGCGCGCCTCGCTGCGGAGCATGTCTTCGAGGTTCATCGCCGATCTCCTTCCAGGGACTGGTCCAGTTCGACCATCAGGTGACGCCCGGCGTCGTGCAGGTGTCGTTTCACGGTGCCGGGACTCACGCCGAGTTCCTCGGCGATCTGCGGCACGGTCAGGTCCGCGTAGTAGCGCAGCACCATGCAGGCGCGCTGCTTCGGTCCGAGGACGGCGAGGGCCCGGTCCACGTCGAGGCGGTCCGGGCTGTGCCGCTCGGGGCCGGCGGTGGAGTCCGACCCGGGCAGCAGGTGCCGCACGGCCGCCCAGCGCCGACGGCGGCGGTAGCCGTCCAGGTAGAGCGTCAGGATCGTCCGGCGGACGTACGCCTCCGCGTGCTCGACGGCGCCGCCGTCGTCCCTGCCGGCCGGCCGACGCATGACCGCGAACACCTTGGTGAGCGCCTCCTGGACGAGGTCCTCACCCTCCGCGCGATCCCCACAGAGCAGGCTCGCGTACCGCACCAACGCACCCCCTCGCTGGCGCACCAGGTCCGTCAGGACCGGTTCCCAGTGGCTCATCATGTCCCCTTATCGCAACCCGTGACCGGTGGCGCGGGTCGGCGCCGCTGCCGGTGACAGCCCGTCGGGCGAGGCTGTCATGGAGGTAGACGACCAAGCGTCCCAAACCGTTGAGCCGCCCGGTGGCCGATGTCCGGGTGCGCCAGGGACCAAGGTCCCGTTCTTTCCCGACCCGGTGTCAGGAAACCACAACATGTAGTAAGCGGCGGCGTGTTGCAGCACTACATCTTGGGTTGAACGGCTCTAGGTTCGAGATGTCGAGTCCACCCGAAACGAGGAGCCCACCATGAATGCCCGGACCGTCCCGCCCGCCCACTCGCCCCACGCCTGGCCGTCGCCCGCCTCGGCGACCCAGGCTCCGCCGTCGCCCCCGCTGCGCGCCCTCGTCGACCCGATCCGCACCGTGGACGACTACCTCGACCGCAGCGACTGGCGCGTCAACGCGAACGCGAACCAGGGGTTCTCGCTCGGCGGCCTGATGCTGAACACGTCCGGCAAGGTGATCGCGAACTACTGGCTGGACGAGGTCTACCCGGACGCCGTCGGACGTGCGCACCGCGAGGCGGACCTGCACATCCACGACCTCGACATGCTCTCCGGCTACTGCGCCGGCTGGTCGCTGCGCGCGCTCCTGCACGAGGGTTTCAACGGGGTCCCGGGCGCGATCGCGGCGCGCCCGCCACGGCACTTCTCCTCGGCCGTCGGGCAGATCGTGAACTTCCTCGGCACCCTGCAGAACGAGTGGGCCGGCGCGCAGGCGTTCAGCTCCTTCGACACCTACATGGCGCCGTTCGTGCGGGTGGACGCGATGACCTATGCGCAGGTCTACCAGTGCCTGCAGGAGATGATCCACAACCTGAACGCATCGTCGCGGTGGGGCACCCAGACCCCGTTCACCAACCTCACGTTCGACTGGACCTGCCCCGAGGACCTGCGTGAGCAGATCCCGATGGTCGGCGGGCAGGAGTGCGACTTCAGCTACGGCGACCTGCAGGCCGAGATGGACCTGATCAACCGCGCCTACATCGACGTGATGACCGCCGGTGACGCCGGCGGGCGCGTGTTCACGTTCCCGATCCCGACCTACAACATCACGAGGGACTTCGACTGGGACTCCCCGAACGCCGGCGCCCTGTTCGCGATGACCGCGAAGTACGGGCTGCCCTACTTCCAGAACTTCATCAACTCCGACCTGGACCCCGGCATGATCCGCTCGATGTGCTGCCGGCTCCAACTGGACCTGCGTGAGCTGCTGGCGCGCGGGAACGGGCTGTTCGGGTCGGCGGAACTGACCGGCTCGATCGGCGTCGTCACGGTCAACTGCGCCCGCCTCGGCTACCTGCATGCCGGCGACGAGGACGCGCTCGTGGCGGACCTGGACTGGTTGCTCGACCTGGGCAGGGAGTCGCTGGAGCTCAAGCGGACCGCCGTGGCGGGCTGGCTGGACGCGGGGCTGTATCCGTACACGAGGCGCTACCTGCCCTCGCTCGACAACCACTTCTCGACGCTCGGCGTGAACGGCATGAACGAGATGGTCCGCAACTTCACGATGGACGCTTATGACCTCACCGACCCCCGCGGGCACGCGATGGTCGAGCGGATCCTGGACCACGTGCGGACGCGGCTGGTGGAGTACCAGGAGGAGACCGGGCATCTGTACAACCTCGAGGCGACGCCTGCCGAGGGCACCACCTACCGGTTCGCGAAGGAGGACCGGCGCCGGTTCCCCGGGATCCTGCAGGCCGGCACGGACACGAATCCGTACTACACGAACTCCTCGCAACTGCCGGTGGGGTTCACCGACGACCCGTTCGAGGCGCTCACCCGCCAGGACGACCTCCAACGCAAGTACACCGGTGGCACCGTGCTGCACCTGTACATGAGCGAGCGGCTCTCCGATGCCGAGGCCTGCAAGCGGCTGGTGCGACGCTCGCTCGAGCGGTTCTCGCTGCCGTACCTGACCATCACGCCGACGTTCTCGATCTGTCCCGCACACGGCTACCTGGCCGGGGAGCAGCCGACCTGCCCACGCTGTGCCGCGGCTGACCCGGATGCCCCGCCGGTGGTCTGCGAGGTCTGGACCCGGGTGATGGGCTATCACCGCCCGGTCAGCTCGTTCAACATCGGCAAGAAGGGTGAGCATGCGCAGCGTCGGCATTTCACCGAGGCGGCCGCCCAGCTGGAGCTGGTGTGACGGTGACGGCGCCCCCTCGCCCGGGTGCTCGGGCGGCGGACCTGCAGGTGGCCGGGCTGACCCGGATGTCCGGGTGCGACTGGCCCGGCCGCCTGGTCGCGACGGTCTTCCTGCAGGGGTGCCCCTGGAACTGCGGGTACTGCCACAACCCGGACCTGATCCCGACCCGCGCGCCGGGGAGGTACGCCTGGGGGGATGTCCTGGAGTTCCTGAGCGCCCGTGTCGGACTGCTGGACGGCGTCGTGTTCTCCGGCGGCGAGCCCACCCGGCAACTCGGCCTCGCCGCTGCGATCTCGGCGGTCCGCGACCTCGGCCTCGGGATCGGCCTGCACACCGCGGGTGCCTATCCGAGGCGACTGGCCGCCGTCGCCGGGTCCGTCGACTGGATCGGGCTCGACATCAAGGCCGAACCGGAAGGCTACGACGACGTGATCCGCACCGGCGGCGGCGATGCGGCCTGGCGCAGCCTCGAGGTGGCCCTGGCGTCCTCCGCCGACGTGGAGGTGCGGACCACGGTCCACCCGGGCTCCGCCGTCGACGTCCTTGTGCTGGCGCGGCGGCTGCGGGCCGCGGGTGTGCGCCACTACGCCCTGCAACGCGCCCGGGCTGAGGGGACCCGCGAGGAGTTCAGGGCCGACGGCGTCGGGTGGGACGAGCGGTTCGCGCACCTCGCCGAGTCGGTCGCCGACGTGGGATTCGACCACTTCGAGGTCAGGTCGGGCTGAGCAGAACCGGCGCGGGCCCGTCAGGCCTACGCCGGACCCGAATCACGCCACCGGGTCCGCACGGTCGAAGAGCAGCAGTGCGTCGCCGTCGGTATACGTCTCGACGCCGACCACGATGCTCGTGTCGGTGATCGTGAATGAGTAGACGCCGTCTGGCATTTCCGTGCGGGTGCCGGTGCCTGTCGCGGCGTCCACGAGCCAGAGGTCCTCGGCGTTCGTGGGCACCAGGATCTGGGTACCGAGGGTCACGGCCCGGTTGGTCTGGAACCATTCGTCCGCCTCGTGAGCCAGCGTCCAGAGCTCGGCGCCGGTGGTCACATCGAGACCGTGCAGGTCCCCGGGTCCCGAGGAGTACAGGAGGGTGTCCCCGGTCAGGCTGGCACGGGCTCCGTACGGGATCTCGATCGTCCAGCGCGGCTCGCCGGTGCGCGGATCGACGCCGACGAGGTCCCAGCGCACGGTGTCGGCGGTCACCGAGTCGAGGTCCGGGGTGGTCATCGTGGTCAGCACGAGGGTGCCCCGGCCGGTGTCCGAGGCGCCCAGGACGGTGGAGATCACCGGGCTCGAGGGGTCCTCCTCTGCTGGATAGCGCCAGAGGGGAGAGCCGTCGGCGGTCGAGAAGGCGGCCACGGTGCGGGTGTCCGTACCTTGGTTCGCAAGGTTCAACCCGACCGTGTAGTCGATGTCGCGCTCATTGAAGCGGCTCAGGACCGCCGCGCCACCGAGGACCGTCAGGTCATCGGCGGAGGGCAGACCGGTCATCGGCACCGTCCAGGCGACGTCGCCCGTGCCGGGGGTCATCCGGGTCAGCGACAGGTCCGGATCGTCGTCGACGTCCTGGGCGAGCAGGATCTCGCTTGTCTCCGGGATCCGTGCGGTCGCCAGCGTCGGCGCGAAGCCGTGTTCGGTGTTCGTCCCCACCCAGGTGCAGGCCGACCAGCGCCCGGTGCGGGCGTCCAGCGCGCTGACGGCGGCGGTGCGGTCCTCAGGCAGAACCAGGGTGACGATGTCCTCGCCGACCTGGCCGCCGCCGGGTGCGTACCCGTCGTAGCCACGGGCCCAGCGCACCGATCCGGACGCGGGGTCGAGGGAGAGCACGGCGCCGGCGAAGGAGTTGCCGGTGCTGCCGGATCCGCTGGCGAGCAGCACGCCGTCGTCGACGGCGATCACCGATGCGGCGTTCCACGGGGCCACGACTGTGCCGCTGGAGAGGCCACCGAACGGTCCGTTGTCCTCGAGTGCGGCGACCACATCGGTGACCGCGCCGGTCGTGTTCAGCCCCTGCGACTGGCGCAGATCGAGGCCCAACCGGTCGGCCTCGACCAGTTCCGAGCCCCGCCGGCACTGCCATGCGGGCAGCACGGTCGTGTATCCGACGACACCGATCCCGGCGAGCAGCGCTGCACTCAGCGCGATGACGATCCCCCGACGACGCATGCGGACAGGATGGCACGCGCCCGGGGCGCGGGCGGACGAGTGGTCCATGAGGCGGCGCCCGTTGGCTAGACTCTCGCTCAGCCTGAGGCGACACGGATGCCTGGGCCCTGTGTGTAGTTCGTCGAGGAGGACGGATGCTCGAGCTCGGAACCACGAGCGTTGTCATTGTGTCGGTGATCGCCGCGATCGGTGTTCTCTCGCTGGTGCTGGCGGTGATCCTGCGTCGGCAGGTTCTCGCGGCCGGTGAGGGCACCCCGAAGATGCAGGAGATCGCCGCCGCCATCCAAGAGGGGGCCTCGGCATATCTGAGCCGGCAGTTCCGGACGCTGGCGATCTTCGCGGTCGTCGTGTTCGGGTTGTTGTTCCTGTTGCCCGGCGACGGCGCGATCAAGGTCGGTAGATCCATCGCGTTCCTGTTCGGGGCGGGGTTCTCCGCCGCGATCGGCTATCTCGGGATGTGGCTGGCGACCCGCGCGAACCTCCGGGTCGCGGCCGCCGCGACCGGAACGGACGGGCGCGCCGAAGGCGCGCGGATCGCGTTCCGCACCGGCGGGGTCGTCGGCATGAGCGTGGTGGGCCTCGGCCTGCTCGGGGCGGCGGCCGTGGTCCTCAGCTTCCGCGGCGACGCGCCCGCGGTGCTGGAGGGCTTCGGCTTCGGGGCCGCGTTGCTGGCGATGTTCATGCGCGTCGGTGGGGGGATCTTCACGAAGGCGGCCGACGTCGGCGCCGACCTGGTCGGCAAGGTCGAGCAGGGCATCCCCGAGGACGACCCCCGCAATGCCGCCACCATCGCGGACAACGTCGGCGACAACGTCGGCGACTGCGCCGGGATGGCCGCGGACCTGTTCGAGTCGTATGCCGTGATGCTGGTGGCAGCCCTCATCCTCGGGAAGGCGACCATGGGGGAGCAGGGGCTGGTGTTCCCGCTCATCGTGACCGCCATCGGCGCGATCGTGGCCGTGCTCGGCGTGGCGATCACCCGGGTCCGGGGTACCGAGAGCGGGCTGCGGGCCATCTACCGGGGCTTCTACATCTCCGCACTCGTGGGCGCCGCACTCGCCGCGGTCGCCGCCTTCATCTACCTTCCGTCCAGCTTCGCGGCGATTCCCGGCGTCAGCGCCGACCTCGCCGAGCACGCCGGGGACCCGCGTCTGGTGACGGCGGCGGCCGTGCTGGTCGGGGTGATCCTGGCCGGGATCATCCTGGCCGTGACCGGGTACTTCACCGGCACGACCTCGAAGCCGACCAAGCACGTGGCCGCCACGTCCCGGACCGGCGCCGCAACCGTGGTGCTGTCCGGCATCGGCGTCGGGTTCGAGTCCGCCGTGTACACCGCCGGCATCATCGCCGCCGCGCTCTGTGGACTGTTCCTGCTGGCCGGGGGCTCGATCTGGCTCTCGCTGTTCCTGATCGCGCTCGCGGGCTGCGGCCTCCTGACCACGGTCGGTGTGATCGTCGCGATGGACACGTTCGGACCGGTGAGCGACAACGCCCAGGGCATCGCCGAGATGTCCGGTGACGTCGAGGAGGAGGGCGCTCAGATCCTGACCGACCTGGACGCCGTCGGGAACACCACGAAGGCGATCACCAAGGGCATCGCGATCGCGACCGCGGTGCTCGCCGCGACCGCCTTGTTCGGTTCCTACGGGGACGCGGTGAACACCGCACTGGCGGACATCGGTTTCGACGCCGCCGCCCGCGGGAACGACCTCGTGGCCTCGATGCTGAACTACGAGATCGTCTCGCCGATCACTCTGGTGGGCCTCATCCTCGGGGCCTCCACCGTGTTCCTGTTCTCCGGGTTGGCGATCGACGCCGTGACCCGGGCGGCCGGGGCGATCGTGTTCGAGGTGCGCCGCCAGTTCCGGGACTTCCCGGGCATCATGACCGGCGAGACCCGCCCCGAGTACGGCAAGGTCGTGGACATCTGCACCCGGGACTCGCTGCGGGAGTTGGCGACACCGGGCCTGTTGGCCGCGTTCGCGCCGATCGCGGTCGGGTTCGGCCTCGGGGTCGGGGCACTGGCCGGGTTCCTCGGTGGCGCGATCGGTGCCGGGGTGCTGATGGCCGTGTTCCTTGCGAACTCGGGGGGCGCCTGGGACAACGCGAAGAAGATCGTCGAGGACGGCCACTACGGCGGGAAGAACTCCGAGGCGCACGCCGCAGTCGTCATCGGCGACACGGTCGGTGACCCGTTCAAGGACACCGCCGGGCCGGCGATCAACCCGCTGATCAAGGTGATGAACCTGGTCTCGGTGCTGATCGCACCCGCCGTGGTCGTCATGAGCGTCCCCGCCGACGCCAACCACGGCATCCGGATCGCGATCGCCTGCGCGGCGGCGCTGATCGCGTTCGGTGCGATCGTCGCGTCACGGCTGAGGGCGTCGAAGGTGGACGCCGCGAACGAGGCTCAGGCCGAGCACGAGGCAGAGCAGATCGCGGCTGGTTGAGCTCGGTGCGGTTCGGGCGCCCGGTGACCGAGAGGTCGCCGGGCGCTCGGCATGTATGGGGGGCGCCGTGCCGGGCCGGCGGGTGTCAGATCTGTTCCACCTCGGCGGTCAGAGCGCCGCCGGTGTCACCGGTGTTGACCACCCCGGCTGGCTCCAGCAACAACACCTTGGCCTCCGTGTCGGACCGGGGGCAGTGCTCCACGCCGCGCGGCACGACGAACAACTGGCCGGGTCCGAGGGTCACGTCCCGATCCCTCAGCTGGATGGTGAGTCGCCCATCGAGCACCAGGAACAGCTCGTCGGTCTCCTCGTGGCTGTGCCAGACGAAGTCACCCTTGACCTTGACGAGCTTAACCTCGTAGTCGTTCAGGCGTGCGACGAGTTTCGGTGACCAGTGCTCGGAGAAGAGATCGAATTTCGCGTTGAGGTCCACCGCGTCCTCTGACATGGGACCGAGTCTGCCAAACGGCCGTGGTGGTGGCGCTCCCGCGAGGCAGCACCGCATGGTGCCTCGGGTGGCACGATGAGGGCATGAACCCTCCTGCCGCACGCACGGCCCTGATCACCGGCGCGAGCCGTGGCATCGGTAGGCACCTCGCCCTCGGGCTGGCGGACGCCGGCCTGGACGTGGCCCTCCTCGCTCGTGACGTCGACCGGCTCACCGGGGTGGCCGAGGAGGTCGAAGCGCGCGGCCGCCGGGCCGTGGTCCTGGCCGGGGACGTCACCGACCGGGTCGCCGTCGACGCCGCCGTCTCGGAAGCCGAGTACGCCCTCGGAGGAGTCGACCTGCTGGTCAACAACGCGGGTCTGGTGGACCCCGAGGTGCCGCTCTGGGAGGCGGATCCCGAGGAGTGGCAGCGAGTCCTGGTCACCGATGTGTACGGACCGTTCCTGCTGGCCCGGGCCGTGGTACCCGGCATGCTCGGCCGTGGCGGCGGGCGGGTGGTCGATCTCAACTCCGGTGCCGGCACCCGTGACACCCCGGACATGAGCGCCTACAACGTGGCCAAGACCGCGTTGTTCCGCATCGGTGGCGGATTGCACGAGGCCGGGTTCTCGCGAGGGCTACGAGCCTTCGAGGTGGCCCCGGGGGTGGTTCCGACCGACATGTCGACGGGGATGCGCATGCACGCGGGCCGCACCGACTGGACCCCACCCGAGGCCGTGGTGGACATTGTGGCCGCCATCGCCGCAGGAGAACTCGACAACCTGTCCGGGTGCTACCTGCGCGCCGGCTCCGACACCGTCGAGGACCTCCGCACCCGAGCCGGGGCCGGCCCGCAGGCCGGGCGTCGGCTGCGGGTCACCGACTGGGTCTGAGCAAGGGCTCGGACCTCGATCGTCCGGGTCGACGATTGTCAGCCGGTGATCGGCGGCTGCTCGAGCGCGGTGTCGTGGTGGTCGTGCGGGCGCACCCGGACCAACAGGAGTAGTCCGATGAGCAGCACCAGGATGATGCCGAGGATGCCCCAGTACTGGGCCTCGTCCCTGGTCTGCCCGGTGAGCGTGGCGCCGATCAGGATCGCGGTCGAGAACGCGGCGGGCGCCATGAAGCTGACCGCCCGACCCGTGGTTGCGTACAGGCCGAACACCTCGCCCTCGCGCCCCGCCGGGATCAGGCGAGCCAGGAACGTGCGGGAGGCGGACTGTGCTGGCCCCACGAAGATGCACAGGATCAGCCCGAGGACCCAGAACACCGTGGTCCCGCCGGACTGAAGGAAGAAGATGAGCGTGCCGGCGATGATCATGCAGGTCAGGGACAACATGATGACGCGCTTGGGGCCGAGGCGGTCATCCAGGGCCCCGAAGGCGATCGTGGCGACCCCGGCGACGACATTGGCCACGACGCCGAAGATGATCACCTGCCCGGCGCTGAAGCCGAACACGCCTGCGGCGATCACACCGCCGAAGGTGAACACACCGGCCAGGCCGTCGCGGAACACGGCCGAGGCGATCAGGAAGAAGACGGTGTTACGGTCTGCGCGCCAGAGGTCGGCGATGGTGCGGAAGAGCAGCCGGTACGACTCGATCAGCCCCGGATTCGCGGTCCGGCGGGCGGTGTTGCGGGGCTTGTCCCGGATCGTCAGAATCACCGGTAGCGAGAAGATCAGTGTCCAGGCGGCGCAGAGCAGCATGGTGACCCGGACGTCCATGCCGTCCTCGCTGGTGATGCCGAACACGCCGACGTCGGGGTTGATCAGGCCGAAATAGACCATCAGCAGGAGCACGATCCCGCCGATGTAGCCCAGGCCCCAGCCGAGCCCCGACACCCGCCCGACCGTGCTGGCGGTGGAGATCTCGTTGAGCATGGCGTTGTAGTTGACGGATGCGAACTCGAACGCAATGTTGCCGCCTGCCAGCAGGAGCAGACCCAGCCAGAGGTACTCGGGTGCGGGTTGGACGAAGAACAGGCCTGCCGAGGCGATCACGACGAGCAGCGTGTTTACGGTGAGCCACAGGGTGCGGCGCCCCGCACGGTCCGCGCTCTGGCCCGTGATCGGTGCGAACAGGGCGATGAGCACGCCGGCTCCGGCGAGCACCCAACCGAGAGTGGATTCCGCGCCGGGGCCGAACGCGTCCGAGGTGATGTAGACCGTGAAGACGAACGTGGTGATCACCGCGTTGAACGCGGCGGACCCCCAGTCCCAGAGGGCCCAGGCGGTCACCGGCCAGGTCAGGATCCGGGGCGGTGCGCTCGGATGTTCGGCGGCGTCCGGCCGGCCCGCCTGGGCGGCCGCAGCCTTGTTCGTCTCGTCCATGGAGACAAACGTAGAGACAACCCGCGTCCAGATGGTGTCCAACGAGCCAACGGCGTGGGCCGGGCGTGGCGCCGAGTGAGCCCCCTGGGGTGGTGCAACTAGCCGGTGGCGCTTCCCACCGGGACCCCGGCCCCGACGTGCTGACTACGAGGGCCGGCGCCTACCGGCTCGGCGCGAGCAGGGCGGGCGGCGATGCGACGCACTGCGGTCCCGGTCAGTTCCACGGCGTCTCGGTGGGGTGGATCTCGGTGCCGTCGTGTCGGTAGAAGTGCCAGCGGCCGGCTTGTCGGGTCATGGTGATGTTGTGGGTGTGGACCCAGCGGTGGTGGTAGTAGCACAGGAGTGCGGCTTGGTCGAGGTCGGTGTCGCCGCCGTTGCTCCACCATCGGGTGGCGTGGTGGGACTCGGTGCGTTCGGGTGGGACGGTGCAGTCGGGTGCGGTGCAGTGCCGGTCCCGGGTGATGAGGGCTCGGCGTTGGGAGGGGGTGAACAGCCGGTGCGCGCGGCCGTGGTTGATGACCTCGTTGTCGGGGCTGAAGATGATCCGGTAGACCTCGCCGGAGCAGTTGATGATCCGTTCGAGTAGGTCCCGGGGTACTGGGCCGGTGTTGTCGGTGAAGGTCGCGGGTCCGCGGGTGAGTAGCCCGGCCCAGTCCTTGGTGGCAGGAGCGGCAGGAGCGGTGGCGGGAGTGGGCGTGGGTGCGCCGGTAGCGGGCGGGGCGGCCGTGGGCGCAGTTGTGCCGTCGTGGCCGGTCGGGGGCTCGGGTGCTTGCGTGGGAGCCTCGGTCGGGCCGGCTGGAGACTCGGCGCCGGCGGCAGCGTCAGCGGCGGCAGGCGGGGTGGCTGTGGGCGTAGTTGTCTCGTTGGTGCTGGTCGGGGGCTCGGGTGCTTGCGCGGGAGCCTCGGCCGGGCTGGCGGGGTCGAGTCCGGGCAGGGGGTCGGCCACCGGTGCCGCACCGGCCGCGGCGGTGCCGGCCGCG
>NZ_SMNA01000014.1 GCF_004353825.1 Occultella glacieicola
CACCCCGGCTCCGGCGGCCCGTCGCCGACCGGTGCCGGGCCGGCGGGCTCGGACCGGCCCGCCGGGCCGGCCGTGTCGACACGGCCGGCCGGGTAGACCCGGGACCATGGTGGAGCCGGTGTGCCCGGGGACGTTCCGCCGTCGGGCCCTGCCGCCGCTGCGTCCGGCGGCGCCGACCACGCGCCGAACGGCACCACCACGTCGGGACGTGGGCTCGTCCCGTCGGGTCCGCGCACGCCGGCCGGGGCCTGCGCCACCGCATCGGGTGAGTACGCGCGCGCGGCCCGCGTGAGGAGGTCGCGCGCCAGTGCGTCCCGCACGGCCCCCGCGTCCGTCGGGAGGTCCGGGCCGGCCACGCCGTCGAGCCGGATCCGGGTCCAGCCGGGAGCATCGTCGTCGGTCGCCGGGACCAGGGCATCGACGAGGCGGTCGAGGACATCGGCGTCCGCGCCGAGCACCTGCTCGGCGGCCCAGCCGAAGCCCCGTGCTGCCAGGGCGGCCACCTCCGCGAACCCGGGTGTCCGGCCCACCGTCCGGGCACCCGCCAGGTGCAGGGCGAGCGCCTCGAACACTACGCGCGGGTGCTCGTCCCCCCGCGCGGGTTCCCCGGCGTCCGCGGAGCGGGCGACCGCCAGCACCGCGGCGGCAACGGCGGCGACGTCACCCGGAGCGACGGCGTCGGACTCGGCGACGACGCGCGAGCGTTCGCCGAACCCGAGCGGACGCAGGACCGTGCCACCCACGCGCAGCCCGCCGCCCGATCCCGTCGGGGCCACCTCGATTGTTCGGTCGCCCACCACGGCCCGCCCGGCGCCGAGGTCGAGCACGACTCCAGACGCGGACATGTCGGTCAGTTCTCCTCACGCACCCGGGCGGCGCTGAACGAGTAGACGGCCTCACCTGTGCCCCCGACGGTCAGGTCGAAGGTCTTCGCGGTGAGGAAGCACTCGTCGAACGTCACCGTCGACGTGGTCTCGCCGTGGCGCAGATTGGCCACGATCTGGAACAGCTGCTCCCCGGTGAGGGCGTCCAGCGCGACCGACGCCGACGCGACCCGGAGGCGACCGTCGACGTCGTACGCGCCGGAAGTGACGCCGACCCGTTCCGTGCTGCCGAGGGCGTACACGTTGCTGCGCGCCCGCCGCATCCGGTAGTCGATCCCCTGAACGCCCTCCACCGGCTGGCCGTCGACGAGCACCGAGCTCTCGGTCGCCGCGAATACCGTGGCCATGTCCTGTCACCCTCTCCTGGGTTCCGCGGTCAGTTCTTGACGCGGATGGTGGCGTACACGTAGTCGATGGCCCGGACCGGGCGCACCGCGATGTCCACCCGCACGATGCCCTGTGCGAAGTCGGCCTGGGTGGAGTAGACGTCCACGATGAACGCCGGGTCGGTGCCGTCGGTGCTCGGCACCAGGGCGCCGGCCCGCTCCATCCGGGTGAACACGGCGACGAGCTGCTGCTTCAGTGCCGTACGCGCGTCCGCGGAGTTGAGGCGGCCGATGAAGTTCTCCGCCGTCGCCTTCGTCTCCCGGATGCAACGGTCCGCCACCCGGGTCACCGAGATCTGGTCGCCGCTCGTGTCGATGCCCTTGAGCACGACCACGCCACGGCCGACGCGTTGCTGCACCACGAGCAGGTTCGTGGACGGCCCGAGCAGGCGGTTGAGCTCGCTCTCGCGGTAACGCGCCGGCGCGATCCCGAGCAGCGGAGCGCCCTTGAACGTGGGCGACTCCTGCGGCTCCATCCGCCCGATCAGGCCGGCGACCACGCCGGCGGCGCCGGCGGGTGCCACCAGCACGAACCGCCGGTTGCGGACCGCGGCCGCGTGGTCCCGGATCGCGTCGAGGTCCGCCGCGTCCGCCGGGCGTACCGACCCGAACGCGATCCGCGGTGCCCCGGCATCGGTCATCACGACCGCGTGTGCGAGCAGGGCTTGGTGGATCGACACCACGGCGTCGGTGGCGAGGGTCGGTTCGAAGGAGGCGAGCACGAGGTCGATCCGGGGGTCCTCGGCGAGAAGGTCGATGGCGGCCCGGTAGGCGGCCAGGTTCGGGGAGGCACCGTCGGTGAACGCCACCGGCGCGGAGGTCGCGCGTGGCAGCCGTTCCCCCTCGGCGAGGGAGCTGCGGGCGGTCGCCCGGACGAACCGGCTCTGGGCGGAGAGGACGGCGGGCAGGTGCCGGGCCGAGTCCGGGTCCATGGTCAGGTGCTCGTGCAGCTCCTGCCGGGCGCCGTTGCGGAGCACTTCGACCGAGATCTCGTCGTCGGATCCCTCGATGGTGACGCTGACGCCGTCGGGCTCCGCCCCGCGCGCGAGGTTGACGTCCATGAGGATGGTGCCGGGCGCCCCGTCCTGCGGCACGGCGACCGTGCCCTCCTCGGACAGCGGATAGCTGCCCTCGGCGGGGTCGTCACCCTCGAACCCGGGCTCGACGGCGACCACATGGGCGGACCTCGCGTTGACCACGTCGAACAGGTCGAGCGACTCTCCGGGCTCGACCACCAGGTCGTCGAACCGCTCCACCTCCGCGCCGTCGAGCAGGATCCGCAGGGTCACCCGGACGACGTCGCCGGCCGCGTTGGTGACCGCCCGGACATCCGCGGAGAGCCGGTCCGCCCACGCGCCGCTGGACCGGGCCCGCAGCCGGACCGCCGGATTCCCGGCCGGGTTCACCAACGTCGCGCGGGAGGGAGCGCCCCCCGTGACGGCGGAGACCACGACCTCCCGGGCGCCGCTGAACAGTGCGTGCGCGGCCTCGGGCATCGACGCGACGGTGCCCGGGCCGAGCAGGTCCTGCAGTTCGGCCACCCTGCTCACACCCACCAGCGCGGGCTGCGGTGGCGGTCGGTCGACGATCCCGACGACACCCACGATGCCGGCCGCCGCGGGCAGCGGCGGCAGGACGTCGAAACTGGCTTCGACCGAGACTCCCGGGACGACGAGTACGGGCATGGTCCGCTCCCCACAGTGGAAGCGAGCGGACGTGGGTCAGGTCCACACGAGGCGTGAGCGTCCGCTCAGGGTGACTCCTATGGTCCTCGCGCCCGGGGGGCGTCGCTATGCCCTTTCGGGCATCCGGAAGTGCGATGAGTTCCGGCACCGGCCCGGGTCTGCACCCACGTCCACCCTCCGCGTGCCCTGGAGCCACCATGAAACTCCTGCTCACCTCGGGCGGCGTCACGAACCCGAGCATCCGTTCGGCGCTCGAGAAGCTGCTCGGCAAGCCGATCGGCGAGTGCGCCGCCCTGTGTGTCCCGACGGCGCAGTGGGGCCACCCGATGTGCGGCCCGGCATCGGTTCGGGGTCTGATCGCCGCCGATCACGACTTCCGCCACTTCACCGGCCTGGGCTGGGCCTCGCTGGGTGTCCTCGAGCTTACCGCGCTGCCCAGCATCGGTGCCGACCGCTGGGTGCCGTGGGTCCGGGAGGCGGACGTGCTTCTGGTCGACGGCGGCGACGCCACCTACCTGGCCCACTGGATGCGCGAGTCCGGCCTGGCCGACCTGCTGCCGTCACTGCCGGACACGGTCTGGGTCGGGGTCAGCGCCGGCAGCATGGTGATGACGCCGAGGATCGGGCACTACTTCGTGGAGTGGCCGGGAGCGACGGACGACCGCACGCTCGGGGTCGTCGATTTCTCGATCTTCCCGCACCTCGACGCCTTCCCGACGAACACCATGGCGGCCGCACAGCGCTGGGCTGCCGAGATCGACGGTCCTGCCTACGCCATCGACGAACAGACGGCCATCGCGGTCGTCGACGGCTTCGTCGAGGTGGTCTCCGAGGGGAACTGGACGGCGTTGGCCTGAGCGCCGGGAGCGGCCCCGGTCAATCGGAAAGCGCATACCCAAGTTCGGGACAACATCTGGCAACCGGTACGCCTCCTCCTCCGGGCGGCACCCATCATCGGGGTTCCGCCAGACTTCAAGGAGGAAGTTGTGCAGATCTCACGTCGAGGATTCCTACTGGGTGCGGCCACCGTCGGCGCGGTGGGCGGATCGTCCGTCACCGCCGCCCACGCCGGACCCGGGACCGTCGGTCGGCCCTCCCCGGCACCACGCGCCCCCGGAGCCTGGACCTCGGAACTCGTCCGGGTCACCGGGCGCGGCGGGCTCGTGTATCCCCGCCGCGACGGGCACCGGATCCCGGACTTCGGGCACGCCGGGTACCACCGAGGCGGCCGGGAGCTGCCGGACGTGCCCGTCGCGCACTCGATCGCTCCGTTGCCGGGCGGCGCGGACAACCACGACCACATCGAGGCCGCGATCGCCGTGGTCGGGGCCCTCCCGGTGGGCGCGGACGGCTTCCGCGGGGCCCTGCTCCTCGAGGCGGGCACGTACCCGGTGAGCCGGACCATCGACCAGCCCTACAGCGGCGTGGTCATCCGGGGTGTCGGGGACGGGCCCGACCCGGCGACCAACACGATCATCCGGCCACAGGACGGGGACCCGGAGCGCAGTGCCGTCATCATCGGCGACAACGGGGACTGGGACGGTGCGGTGCCCGGCACCCGCACCGACATCGTCAGCGACCTGGTCAGGGTGGCAGACGCCTCCTTCACCGTCGCGGACGCCTCCGGCCTGGCCGTCGGCGACAACCTCATCATCGTCCACCCGTGCACGCAGGAGTGGATCGACGCCGTGGACGGCGGCGGCACCGGCGCGGACGACCCGTGGACCCCGGGCCAGCTCCCGATCATCTTCAACCGGTACGTCACCGCGATCAGCGGAAACCGGGTGAGCGTCGACGTGCCGCTGTTCACCACCCTTGACCGGTCCCTGTCCCAGAGCTACGTCTACGTGTGGGACCAGGCCGGCCGGGTCACCGAGGTCGGCATCGAGGACGTGCGCGTGGACGTCGCCTACGACGGCCCGACCACCCAGAACGGGTCCCACGCCAAGCACGCGATCCGGATCCGGCAGGCCGAGGACGCCTGGGTGCGGCGGTGCACCGTGCTGCACTTCAGTCAGTCCGGCATCGTCACGGGCACCACCACCCGGGCCACGGTCGTCTCCTGCCACGCCCTGGACCCGGTCTCCGAGATCACCGGGAGCATGCGCTACAACTTCAACCTGGAGCGCAACTCCCAGCAGGTGCTGTTCAGCGACTGCCATGCCAGCGAGGCCCGGCACGCGTTCGTCTCGAACGGGACCAGCTCGGTCTCCGGCGCGGTCTTCCACCGGACCACCGCCACCGGGTCACATACCTCGAGTGAGGGGCACCGGCAGTGGACCCAGGGCCTGCTGTTCGACAACCACACCGAGATCGCACCGAACAGCGAACGCACCATCGGCCTCTACAACCGCGGCGACTACGGCACCGGTCACGGCTGGTCCGCGGTCCACTCCGTCGCCTGGAACACCGACACCGCCGGTACCCAGTTGATCATCCAGCGCCCACCCACCGGCCAGAACTACGCGATCGGGTGCTCCGGGGACGTCAGCGGCGACGGCCCGTTCGCCCATCCCGAGGGATGGATCGAGGGCACCGGCCGGGATCGGCTCGTGCCCGAGTCGCTCTACGAGGCCCAGCTGGCGGACCGGCTCCGGTAGCCCATGCCGGGCGCGCCGGACGTTTTTACACGGCGCGCCCTTGCGGCCCTTGCTAGGTTCGATCCGAGGTTGATCGTGCGGCCAACGAACGGCGGGGATCGATGTCCGGATCGAACACAGCAGATGGGGCAATGACGCCCCTGGAGCGGGGCCAGCGGTCGCGAGCGACCGTCATGCTGGTCCTGGCCACGGTCGGGTTCGGCGTGAACTTCTGGGCCTGGTCGCTGATCTCGCCACTCGGCGGCGACTACGGCGGCCGGCTCGGCCTGACCGGCTTCCAGCAGTCCACCCTCGTGGCCATCCCCGTGCTGGTCGGATCGCTGGGGCGGATCCCGATCGGGGCGCTGACCGACAAACTCGGGGCGAAGTTCATGTTCCCCCTGGTGAGCGTGCTCACCATCGTCCCCGTGCTGTTCATCGCGTTCGTCGCGGACTCCTACGCGATGATGCTGCTCGGCGGCTTCTTCCTGGGCCTGGGTGGCACCACGTTCGCGATCGGGGTGCCGTTCGTCTCCTCCTGGTACCCGGTCTCCAAGCGCGGCGCCGCGCTGGGGATCTTCGGAATGGGCACGGCCGGGACCGCCGTCTCGGCGTTCACCACGGTGCCGCTCGCCGACGCCTTCGGGCGGGAGGCACCGTTCGTCCTGGTCAGCGTGATCCTGGCGATCTACGCCGTCGCGAGTTATCTGCTGCTCCGGGAGTCCCCGGACCGTCCCGAGCCGACCGGCTCCTTCATCGCGAACACGGTCGCAACGATGCGGCTGGGGGTCACCTGGCAGCTCGCGGCGCTGTACGCGCTCGGATTCGGCGGCTTCGTCGCGTTCAGCGTGTACCTGCCGACCTACCTGGTGAACGCGTACGGGCTCACCGGCACGGACGCCTCGTTCCGCACGGCGGTGTTCGTGATCCTGGCCGTGATCGCCCGCCCCGTCGGCGGCGCCCTCTCGGACCGGGTCGGTGCGATCAAGGTGCTGCTCGTGAGCTTCGTGGCCACCGGCGTGTTCGCGGCCATCGACGCCATCGGGCTCCCGCTGGTGCCGATCCCGACGGCCGCGTTCCTGGGCATGGCCGCCACCCTCGGTGCCGCGTCCGGGGCCACGTTCGCGCTCGTCGGGCAGGTGGCCCCGCCCAACAAGGTCGGGTCCGTCACCGGCGTGGTCGGCGCCGCCGGCGGCCTCGGCGGCTTCGTGCCGCCGCTGGTCATGGGCGCCACGTACGACGCCCTCGGCAACTACACGCTCGGCTACGCCCTGCTCGCCCTGGTCGCCTTCGGCATGGCCGCCTTCACCTGGGGTCCGGTGCGCACGGCGGCGCGGCGTCGGGCCGAGGCCGCCGCGGCGTCCGAGAGCAGCGGCCACCCGGCCACGACGGACCCAGGCCCCGCAGCACCGACCGGAAGGAACCCGTCATGACGACGCAGCAGACCCCGCCCGGGCTGGACACCGGGATAGTGGAGGGCCTGCTCAAGGCCCGGCGGTTCTTCCAGCCGAAGGAGGTCTCCCCGGACCTACGCACGCTGCACCAGCAGGGTGGTCGGGACGCGGACACGTTCTACCGGGACCGCTGGTCCCACGACAAGGTGGTCCGCTCCACCCACGGGGTCAACTGCACCGGATCCTGCTCGTGGAAGGTGTACGTCAAGGACGGCATCATCACCTGGGAGGCACAGCAGACCGATTACCCGAGTGCCGGCCCGGACCGCCCCGACTACGAGCCCCGGGGCTGCCCGCGCGGCGCCGCGTTTTCCTGGTACACCTACTCCCCCACCCGGGTCCGCTACCCGTACGTGCGCGGCGTCCTGCTCGAGATGTACCGGGAGGCCAGGGCCCGCCTCGGCGACCCCGTGCTCGCGTGGCGCGACATCACCGGCGACCCGGAGCGGTCCAAGCGGTACAAGTCGGCCCGCGGCAAGGGCGGCCTGGTCCGGGCCGGCTGGGCCGAGGCGATCGAGATGATCGCCGCCGCCCACGTGGCGACCATCAAGGACTACGGGCCCGACCGGATCGCCGGGTTCTCCCCGATCCCGGCGATGTCGATGGTCTCCCACGGCGTCGGATCGCGGTTCTACTCCCTCATCGGTGGCGCGATGTTGTCCTTCTACGACTGGTATGCGGACCTGCCGGTCGCCTCGCCGCAGGTGTTCGGGGACCAGACGGACGTGCCGGAGTCGGGCGACTGGTGGGACGCCGGGTACCTGATCATGTGGGGCTCGAACGTGCCCGTGACTCGCACCCCGGACGCGCACTGGATGGTGGAGGCGCGCTACCGCGGCCAGAAGGTCATCGCGGTCGCACCGGACTACGCGGACAACGTGAAGTTCGCCGACGAGTGGCTCGCGCCCGTCCCCGGCACCGACGGTGCGCTCGCGATGGCGATGGGGCACGTCGTGCTGAAGGAGTTCTTCGTCGACCGGCGTGCCCCGTACTTCGTCGACTACACCCGTTCCTACACCGACCTTCCGTTCCTGATCCGGCTCGATCCCGACGGCGAGGGTTACGTCCCGGGGAAGTTCCTCACCGCCGCGGACCTGCCGGCGGGCACCCCCGGCCGGGGTGAGCACGACGAGTTCAAGACCGTGGTGCTCGACTCCTCCACCGGGGCCCCCGTGGTCCCGAACGGCTCGCTCGGGTTCCGCTTCGGCGACGAGGGCGTGGGCAAGTGGAACCTCGAGCTCGGCGACACGGTCCCGGCGCTCAGCATCGCCGACGCCGCCGCTGCCGGTGCTCCGCCCGGCCCGGACACGGTGCCGGCCGCGGTGCCCGTGAGCCTGCCCCGGTTCGACACCCCCGACGGCGCCGCTGCCGCGATCGTTCGCGGCGTCCCGGTGCGGCGGGTCGGCGGGCACCTGGTCACCACGGTCTTCGACCTGCTGCTCGCGCAGTACGGCGTCGGGCGCCCCGGTCTGCCGGGCCACTGGCCGACCGGCTACGACGACCCCTCCTCTCCGTGCACGCCGGCGTGGCAGGAGGCCATCACCGGCGTGCCGGCGAAGAAGGCCGCGAAGATCGGCCGGGAGTTCGCCGCGAACGCCGAGGAGTCCCAAGGCCGGTCGATGATCCTGATGGGCGCCGGCACGAACCACTGGTTCCACTCCGACGCCATCTACCGGGCGTTCCTCACCCTGACCACGATCACCGGGAGCCAGGGCCGCAACGGTGGCGGCTGGGCGCACTACGTGGGCCAGGAGAAGGTCCGCCCATTGACCGGCTTCACCCAGTACGCGAACGCCCTGGACTGGTCCCGCCCGCCGCGGCACATGATCCAGACGGCGTACTGGTTCCTGCACACCGACCAGTTCCGCTACGACGCGTTCACCGCGGACGAGCTCTCCGGCCGCCCCGGCGGCCGGTGGGCCGGCATGACGACGGCGGACATCCTCGCCCAGTCCGCCCGACTCGGCTGGTCCCCGTCCTACCCGACGTTCGACCGCAGCTCCCTTCAGGTGGTCGACGACGCGGAGGCCGCCGGTCAGGACGTCGCCACCTACGTCCCCGCCCAGCTCAAGAGCGGGGACCTGCGGTTCGCCGCGGAGGACCCGGACGCTCCGGAGAACTTCCCGCGGGTGCTCGGCATCTGGCGCTCGAACCTGCTCGGCAGCTCCGCGAAGGGCGACGAGTACTTCCTGCGGCACCTGCTCGGGACCGACCACGCCGTGAACGCCACCGAGACGCAGGAGGACAAGCGCCCACGGGACGTGGTCTGGCGTGACGACGCGCCCGCCGGGAAGCTCGACCTGCTGTTCACCCTCGACTTCCGGATGACCTCCACCACGGTGTTCTCCGACATCGTCCTGCCGGCGGCCACCTGGTATGAGAAGCACGACCTGTCCAGCACGGACATGCACCCGTACGTGAACTCCTTCAACCCCGCGATCGCGCCGCCGTGGCAGGCGCGCACCGACTTCGAGGCGTTCCACAACCTCGCCGCGGAGTTCTCCCGGCAGGCCGGCGAGCACCTCGGCACCCGCAAGGACCTGGTCGCCGTCCCCCTCACGCACGACACCCCGGACGCGCTCGCCACGCCGTCGGGCATCGTGAAGGACTGGAAGTTCGGCGAGTGCGAGCCGATCCCCGGCAAGACGATGCCGAAGCTCGTCGTCGTCGAACGCGACTACACCGCCGTCGCGGACAAGATGCGCTCGGCCGGCCCGCTGCTGGAGAAACTCGGCGCCACCACGAAGGGGATCACGTTCGACCTGGCCCACGAGGTGGACCTGCTCCGGGACCTGAACGGTCCGGCCCGCGGCGGCGTCGCGGAGGGCCGGCCTGCTCTTGAGCAGGACCGGCAGGTGTGCGAGTTCATCCTGTCCCTGTCCGGTACCACGAACGGGCACCTGGCCACCGCCGGGTTCCACTCCCTCGAACAGCGCACCGGCCAGCAGTTGGCGGACCTGGCCGCCGAACACGAGGGCAAGCGGATCCGGTTCGCCGACACCCAGGCGGCACCGACCCCGGTGATCACCTCACCGGAGTGGTCCGGCTCGGAGAGCGGTGGCCGGCGCTACTCGGCGTTCACGATCAACGTGGAACGGTTGAAGCCGTGGCACACCCTGACCGGGCGTCAGTCGTTCTACCTGGACCACGACTGGATGACCGAGATCGGGGAGAACATGCCGGTCTACCGTCCGCCCCTGAACATGGCGGTGCTGTTCGGGGAGACCGCCATCGGCCAGAGTGCCGACGGTACCGCGGGCGCCACGATCGCAGTTCGCTACCTCACTCCGCACAACAAGTGGTCGATCCACTCCGAGTACCAGGACAACCTGCTCATGCTGAGCCTGTCCCGCGGCGGGCCGGCGGTGTGGATGTCCAACCTGGACGCCGAGAAGATCGGGGTCGCGGACAACGACTGGATCGAGTGCGTGAACCGCAACGGGGTGGTCGTGGCCCGGGCGATCGTCTCGCACCGGATGCCCGAGGGCACCGTGTACATGCACCACGCGCAGGACCGGCTCATCGACGTGCCGCTGTCGGAGAAGTCCGGCAAGCGCGGCGGCATCCACAACTCGCTGACCCGGATCATGATGAAACCCACGCACCTGGTGGGCGGGTACGCGCAGTTGTCCTATGCGTTCAACTACATCGGTCCCACCGGCAACCAGCGCGACGAGGTCACGCTGATCCGCCGCCGTTCCCAGGAGGTGCAGTACTGATGCGCGTCATGGCACAGATGGCCATGGTGATGAACCTGGACAAGTGCATCGGATGTCACACGTGCTCGGTCACGTGCAAGCAGGCGTGGACGAACCGGTCCGGCACCGAGTACGTCTGGTTCAACAACGTGGAGACCCGCCCCGGGCAGGGCTATCCGCGCACGTACCAGGACCAGGACACCTGGCAGGGCGGCTGGACCCTGACCAAGCGCGGCCGGCTCAAGCTCAAGGCCGGCGGCCGGCTGAAGAACCTCGCCACGATCTTCGCCAGCCCCAAGATGCCCTCGATGAGCGACTACTACGAGCCGTGGACCTACGACTACGAGTCCCTGACCACCGCCCCGGCCCAGGGGCACACCCCGGTGGCCCGGCCCAAGTCGCTGCTGTCCGGCAAGGACATGAACATCAGCTGGAGCGCGAACTGGGACGACAACCTGGCCGGCTCCACCGAGATCGTGCCCGGTGACCCGGTGCTGGCGAAGGTCTCGAGCAAGGTGAAGCTCGAGTTCGAGCAGACGTTCATGTTCTACCTGCCGCGGATCTGCGAGCACTGCCTGAACCCCGCGTGTGCGGCGTCCTGCCCGTCCGGCGCGATCTACAAGCGCGAGGAGGACGGGATCGTCCTGGTCGACCAGGACACCTGCCGCGGCTGGCGCAAGTGCGTCACCGGGTGCCCCTACAAGAAGGTCTACTTCAACCACCGCACCGGCAAGGCGGAGAAGTGCACGTTCTGCTTCCCGCGCATCGAGGTGGGTCTGCCGACGGTGTGCGCAGAGACCTGTGTGGGTCGGCTGCGCTACATCGGGCTGGTCCTCTACGACGCCGACCGGGTGCTCGCGGCCGCCTCGGTGCAGGACGAGAAGGACCTGCTCCGCGCCCAGCGGGACTGCTTCCTCGACCCGCACGACTCGGCGGTGATACGCGCCGCGGAGGAGGCCGGGATCGCCCACGACTGGGTGCTCGCGGCCCAGCGCTCCCCGATCTGGAAGCTGATCAACGACTTCGAGGTGGCGCTGCCGCTGCACCCGGAGTACCGGACCATGCCGATGGTCTGGTACATCCCGCCGCTGTCGCCCGTGGTCGACGTGGTCGCCGAGACCGGCGAGGACGCCGAGGACGAGGGCAACCTGTTCGCCGCGATCGACACGCTGCGGATCCCGGTGGAGTATCTCGCCGAGCTGTTCACGGCCGGCGACCCGGTGCCGGTCACGGGCGTGCTGCGGCGTCTGGCCGCGATGCGCTCCTACATGCGTGAGATCAACATGGGCCGCGAACCGCAGGAGTCCATCGCGTCCGCGGTCGGGATGACCGGGGCGGAGATCCAGGCCATGTACCGGCTGTTGGCCCTGGCCAAGTACGACGAGCGGTATGTCATCCCGCCCACGCACGCCGAGCAGGCACACGGGCTCGAGGAGCTGGCCACCGAATGCTCACTGGACTACGACGGCGGACCGGGCATGGTCGATTCCGGCCCGTTCGGTGAGGGTTCGGGTTCGCAGACGCCCCTCGCGGTCGAGAACTTCGCCGCCCTGCAGCGGCGCCAGACCTCCGACTTCGGCACCGACCCGTCCGACAAGGCCGCCCGGGTGAACCTGCTCAACTGGGACGGCAACGGCAGCCCGTCGGGACTCTTCCCACGGCGGCGCAGCGAAGATCGAGCCGACGAGGCGGACCGTTCATGAGGCAACTGCTGACCCTGCGCCGTGACCGGCCCCGCGCCGGTGAGGGCACCGACGCGCTCATCTACCGGGTGGCCGCGTTCCTGCTCGAGTACCCCTACGGAAGCGTGACCGACCGGCTCCCAGCGCTCGCGACCGCCGTCGGGACCTTGCCCGAGCCGGCCCGCAGCGACCTCGGCGGCCTCGTCGACCACCTGGCCGCGGGCGACGACCAGGCGATCGGCGCCGAGTACGTGCGCACCTTCGACCTGGACCGGCGCCGGGCCCTCTACCTGACCTACTACGCGTTCGGGGACACCCGCAAACGCGGCATGGCGATGCTCGACTTCAAGTCCGCCTACCGGCAGAGCGGCCTCGAGCTTTCCGACGACGAGCTGCCCGACCATCTGTGCGTGGTGCTGGAGTTCGCGGCCACCACCGATCTCGCCTGGGGCCGGGAGCTCCTGATCAAGCACCGGGCCGGCCTCGAGGTCCTGCGGGTCGCGCTACGGGACGTCGGCTCGCCGTACGCCGGCGCGCTCGCCGCCGTCTGCGCCACCCTCCCGCCGCTCGCCGGCGAGGAGGAGAAGGCCATCGCCACCCTCATCGCCGCCGGGCCGCCGGAGGAGGAGGTCGGCCTCGAACCGTTCGCCCCGCCGTCCTACATGGGAGACAGACGATGAGCACGCTGCTCTGGGTGATCGTGCCGTACGTGGTCCTCGCGATCTTCATCGTCGGGCACGTCTGGCGCTACCGCTACGACAAGTTCGGATGGACCACCCGGTCCTCCCAGCTGTACGAGGACCGGTTGTTGCGGTGGGCCAGCCCGCTGTTCCACTTCGGGATCCTGTTCGTGTTCCTCGGCCACGTGATGGGCCTGGTGATCCCGAAGAACTGGACCGACGCGATCGGGATGTCGGAGGAGCTGTACCACTTCCTCGCGATCTCGGTCGGCGGTATCGCCGGGTTCTGCACCCTCGTCGGCCTGACCCTCCTGATCTACCGCCGCCGCACCACCGGGCCGGTGTTCCGGGCGACCACCCGGATGGACAAGGCGATGTACGCCGCGCTCGCCCTGGTGATCCTCCTCGGCCTGTGGAACACCGTCGCCGGCGGGGTGCTCAACCTCGGTGGCCACTACAACTACCGCACCGGGGTCTCGGAGTGGTGGCGCAGCATCTTCTACTTCCAGCCGAAGCCGGACCTGATGGCGCAGGCGCCGCTGGGCTTCCAGCTGCACGCGATGACCGCGATGGCGCTCTTCGCCATGTGGCCGTTCACCCGGCTCGTCCACGTGTTCAGCGTGCCGCTGTTCTACCTCTGGCGGCCGTACGTGGTGTACCGCTCCCGCAGCGACCGCCTCGGCTCACGCAACCAGCCGCGCGGGTGGGACCGGGTGGACACCCCGCGCCGCTGACCCACGCGCCGCGGCGGTGCCACGCGTCTCAGCCGTCCAGTTCGACGGCGAGCTCCTCGACGAGGTCGTAGCCCTCCTGCATCCCGACCTCCATCCCCGAGGAGATGATGACGTCCCTGGTCTCCTTGGAGTTGCAGGCGGTCAGCACCTCGAGCGTGGTCCGACCGTCGGTCTCGGCGAACGTGTAGGTGATCAGCGTCGCCTCGCCCGCCCCCTCGCCGCCGGGCATGCCCTCGAATATCTCGGTGCACACGATCCGTTCGTCGGGCACGATCTCGTGGTACTCACCGTGGAAGCCGACCTCGAAGCCGCCCTCGGCCACCAGGGCATACCGCCACGCCCCACCGACCCTCAGGTCCACCTCGGCGACGGTCACGTTGCCGCGCTGGCCGGCCCACCACCGCCTGATCAGGTCCGGCTCGGTGAACACCCGGTAGACGAGGTGCCGCGGCGCGTTGAACTCACGCGTCACGAGGATCTCGGTGTCGCTCGGCAGCGTCAGCACCGCCGTGCCCTTCGTCGTCGTCTGGCTCATGACTCCCTCTCCTTCAGTTCCTCGAGCACGGCGTCCACCGCGTCGAACCGTTCGTTCCACTGTTGCTCGTAGCGACTGACCCACTCGTGGATCGGCCGCAGAGCCTGCGCGTTCGTGCGGTACAACCGCCGACGCCCCACCTCTCGCACCTCCACCAACCCCACCTCCCGCAGGACCCGCAGGTGTTTGGAGGCCTGCGGTTGGCCGAGCCCGAGCACCTCGACGAGGTCCCCCACCGACCGTTCGGAGTCGGCGAGGGCGTCGAGGATGTCGCGCCGCAGCGGCTCGGCCACCGCGTTGAACGCGTCCGCCGTGGTCGCTGCTCGAGCCATGGGTCAAACATATACCCATATCGGCATACGTCAAGCTCGAGATCACCGAACGGGTGCGAGCGCCCGGTCGGCTAGTCTCGCGGGCGTGGACCTCGCGGAGATCGTCGGCTTCGTCACCGGCGCGGTCTGCGTCTGGCTCGCGGTCCGCCAGAACGTGTGGACCTTCCCGGTCGGGCTCGCGAACAATGCCGCGTTCGGGGTGCTGTTCGCCGGCGCCGGCCTGTACGCGAACGCGGCCCTGCAGGTTCTGTTCGCCGTGGTCGGCGCCCTCGGCTGGTACTGGTGGACCAGGCGCGGGCCCGACGGCGCCGGTCTCGTCGTGCGGCGCACGCCGCGGTGGGCCTGGGGCGCCGCGGCCGGGGCGACGGCGGTGCTCACCGCCGCGGGCGTGGTCGCCCTGGCCGCCTGGACCGACTCGGGCGTGCCGTTCTGGGACTCGCTGACGACGGCGACGTCGGTGGTCGCGCAGGTGATGCTCGGACGCAAGTGGCTGGGCAACTGGTTCGTGTGGGCGGCCACGGACGTGGTCCTGATCGGGCTGTATGCCTCGCAGGGCCTGTGGCTGACCGCCGTGCTCTACCTGGGCTACCTCGGTCTCTGCGTCGCCGGGGTGCGCCGGTGGCGGCGGGCGCTGCGCGACGCCGGGGCGCACGGCCCCGCGGCCACCCGGCCCGGTGCCGCCTCAGCCGATCCCGAGCCGGCGGCGCACCGATGACGTCGCCCTTCCGCCACGGCCTGGTGCTGGGCAAGTTCTACCCGCTGCACGCGGGTCACCTGAACCTGATCCGCACCGGCCTGCGCTCCTGCGACACCCTCACGGTCCAGGTGCTCGCCTCCTCCGTCGAGTCGGTCCCGGCGTCCGTCCGGGCGGACTGGATCCGAACCGAGGTGCCCGGGGCCCGGGTGGTCCACGCCGTGGACGACGCCCCCGTGGACTACGGCTCGGACGCCGCCTGGGACGCGCACCTGGCGGTCATCACCTCGCTCCTGGACGCCCCGGTGGACGCGGTGTTCACCTCGGACGCCTACGGGGCGGAACTGGCCGACCGCCTGGACGCCCGGTGGGTGCGGGTGGATCCGGCCCGCCACGACGTGCCGGTCTCCGCCACGGCGGTGCGCGCGGACCCGGCAGCGTACTGGTGGGCGCTGCCGGCGCCGGTGCGCGCACACCTGACCACCCGGGTGGTCGTCCTCGGCGCGGAGTCCACCGGCACCACCACCCTGGCCCGGGACCTCAGCGCCCACTACGGAACGCCCGAGGTCGCCGAGTTCGGCCGCACCTGGAGCCGGATCCGGCCCGGCGGGCTGAGCGCGCCGTGGCACTCGAGCGAGTTCGACCTGATCGCCGCCGAGCAGGCCCGGCTCGAGGACGCGGCCGCCGCCCGCACCCCGCGGCCGCTCCTGGTCGCGGACACCGACGTGCTCGCCACCCGTGTGTGGCACGAGCGCTACGTCGGCGCGCCGTCGGCCTCGGTGGCCGACCTGGCCCGGAGCCGCCGGCCGGACCTGTACCTGCTCACCGGCGACGAGATCGGCTTCGTCCAGGACGGTCTCCGGGACGGCGCGCACCTGCGCCACGCGATGACGGCCCGGTTCCGCGAGGTGCTGAACGCCTCCGGGGTGCCCTGGCGCGAGCTGCACGGCTCCCCCACCGAACGGCTCACCGCCGCCGTCGACCTCGTCGACGCCCTCGACCACGGCCGCCCGCTCACCGACCCGCTGCCCCAGGCCGGCACCGACGCGCACCGCGCAGGAAGCAGGACCAGCCGATGACGCCCGACGTCCCCCGATCCCACGGAGAGGGCACCCACGGCGGCCGACCCTCCGCCGTCGGGCAGGGCCCGCGCAGCGGCGTCTCCGCCGCCCCCACCCTGCCCGGCGCCGGCACGTCGGGCACCCACGACCTCACCGTCGACGACCTGTTCGCCCCGCTCGCGCCGGAGGCGGCCGCCCCGACCGGACTCGACGAGAAGCTCCGGCAGGCCTACTTCTGGATCGTCAACCACGCGATCATCTCCCCGCACTACGACATCGAGTTCGAACGCCCCGGCGCCGCCGGCCGGTCCTTCGCGCTCGGCGACAGCGCCGCCGAACTGCGGCTGCCGTCGGCCCAGTCCTACTCGAGCTTCGTGCTGCTGCCGCTGCTCACGTTCGCGGTGCGGGGCCGGTGCCTGCTGCTCGGTGGACCGGGCCGCGGCAAGACCGCGTCCGCGGTGCTGATGGGGATCCTCGCCGGGTACCCGATCCGGGACGTCCGCCGGGCCATGCAGCACGGCCACCCGCAGCTGACCGTGACCGACATGTTCGGCACCCCGCTGCCCAAGGACCTGATCTCGGCCGACTCCCTCGGCGAGGTCGACGTCGCCTGGCGCACCTGGCTCGGCATGCGGGTCAAGATCGTGGACGAGTACAACCGGATCCCGACCCGGACCCAGTCGGCGCTGCTGACCGTGCTCGCGGACGGTTACGTCGAGGTGTACGACCAGATCTACTCCACCGGGGCCTCCGCCTGGTACCTGACCGCCAACGACGACGCCGGCGGCGGCACCTACCAGGTGGTGGAGGCGCTCAAGGACCGCATCGACGTGGTCGCCCACGCACTGCCGTTCAACACCCGGTTCCTCGACCAGCTCGTGGACCGGGCGGCGCGCCGGCTCCGCCCGGAGGAGTCGGTGCCGCCCGGGATCGTCTTCACCGAGGCCGAGCACGACGCCCTCGACAGCGCGATCCGGGCCCTGCCGCTGCCCGCCGCCGTGCGCCGCCGGATCGAGTTCTTCGCCGCCCAGCTCGAGTTCCTGGAGCGGGCCGGCGCCCAGTTCGAGTACCGCACCAAGGACACCGCCCGCCTCGCCGGGGCGGACGTGCACCAGATCGCCGCGCAGGACACCGGCCGGGACCGGCTCTCCGACGTCGGCACCTCCACCCTGAACGGCCTCTCGGTCCGGTCCCTGCAGTCATTGATCTCGTACGCGAAGGCGATGGCCTTCTTCCGGGGCCGCCCCGAGGTCGGCATCGACGACGTCCGCGCGGTGCTGCCGTTCGTGCTGCACGACAAGATCAACCCGGACCTGCGTGCCGGCGCCTTCGACGGCGAGGAGGGCGCCCCCCTGCGCACCGACCGGATCTCCTGGCTGCGGGGCATCTTCGACGACGCCTGCGCCCAGTACGACACGATGGACCGGGATTCGTCCGACGACGTCGGGGCGATTCTCGACGAGCTGCACGCCGGCCTGGACGGGGTCGACGCGGCCACCGTGCGGGTCCGCCTGGCCAGGATCGAGCGGGTGCTCGACTCCTGGTCGATGGCCCGCAAGCTCTACGGCCACCTCTACGACGACGCGCTCGCGCTCAAGTACGCGCACCAGAGGTACACGAACTACCTGACCTGGCTGTCCTCGGCCCCATGAGCGCAGCCGGATCGAACCCCGCGAGCACGAACGGCGGCGCCGCTGCCGGGTGGCGCTCCTGGGCGCTGGGCCGGCGCGCCCGGGTCGACGACGTGCTCGCCCGCGCCCTTGCGGCCGGCGCCGGGCGCGCCGACCTGCACGGGGCGCTCACCGACGTCGGGGTGATGCTCGACGGCGTCGCCGCGGCCGGTCTTCCCGCGCAGCGTTTCGACGCCCTCGCCGGCGCGTGCCTCGAGCGCGCCGTCGCGCGGGTCGTCGCCGACCGCTGGCACGCCCGCGACCCGGCGACCACGGTCCTGCTCGACTGGGTGCCCCGGCTCGCGCCCGCCCTGGGCGCGGACCCGGCGCCCGCCCTGACCGACCTCACCACGGCCGTGACCCGGCTGCGCGGCACCGTCGACCAGGCCGGATGGCGGGAACTGGCCGGGGCCGCCCTGGCGTACGAGTCCGACCCGACCCACCTGCGGGCCGCGTTGACCGTCGCCGCCTGGCGGTGTGGCGCCGTGCGCTGGCGGGGCGCCGCGTTGGCCGCGGCCGGCCACCTGCCCGAGCCGGTCCTGGCCGGGGCGCTCCGGCTCGGGAGCGCATCGCCCGGGGGCGCCGCGTCCGGCGCACCGTGGGAGGCGCCGCCGCCCGCCGCCGACCCCCGGGCCGTGCTCGCCCGGAACGCGAGGGACCCGTGGTGGTGGCCGGGGCGGCCGGGCCCGTGGCGGATCGGCGGCTTCCGCGGCTTCGGTGGCCCGTGGATCCGGATCCCGGAACTGCTCGGCGGCGACGGCCTGCGCTGGTGGGTGCGCACCGAGGCAACACCGACCGATGGTGCTGCCGGCGCCGACGACATCGGCCCGGACGGGTACACCGGGCACACAGGGCACACGGGGCACACGGGGGCCGGCGCTGCCCCGCCGGCCCACCGGTACTGGGTGGTGCACGCCGACGTGCACGGCTCGCACACCGCGCCGGCCGCACCACCGGCGCACGGCGACCGGCCCGACTGGGCCGGTTCGAGCCGACAGGGCCCGAACACCCGACCCGGCGCCGCGACCGTGTCCGCGCGGGACCACTCCTACTACCTGCACGTGCGCCACCGATGAGCCGCGGGGCGCGTGATCGCGCGGCCACGGCGCGTCGCTGGGACGAAGCGTGGCCGGACGCGCTCGCCGCGTGGGGCAGCCACCTGCGCCTGGCCGGTCCGAACCTGATCGGCAAGGTGAACCGGCCGTCCGGGATCCGCTCGTTCGCCTGGTTCGACCTGCGGGCCGTCCGGGTCTCGATCGCCCTCGACCTCGCCACGAATCTGGGCCTGGCCGAGCTGCCCACGGAGATCCTGGCGCACGAGATCGGCCATCACGTGCTCTCGCCGGGCGACCTCGGCACCGCCGCGCGCGTCCTGGCCCGGATGCAGATGGGCCTCGTGGACCGTGACGACCTCGCCCCGGTGATGGCGAACCTCTGGTCGGACCTGCTCATCAACGACCGCCTGCAGCGCCGCGCCGGGCTGCGCATGGACGAGGTGTGGCGGCGCATCGGACCGCCGCACCGGGACGACACCGTCATGCGCCTGGTGATGCGGGCCGACGAGCTGCTCTGGTCGCTGCCCACGGGTTCGCTCGCCGGCCCGGACGTGCCGGGCCGGCCGGTCGAGCGCGAGGCCCAGCTGCTGGCCCGTGCGGTCCGGGCCTACGCCGACGACCCGGTGGGCGGGGCGGCCGGGTTCGGTGCCCTGGTCCGCCAGCTCGTGGGCGACCCGGAGGACATGCGGCTCGACGCGATCCGGCTCCTCGTGTGCCACCAGGAGCAGGGGGGCGGCGCGGTCCCGGCCGGGCTGGCCACCGATCCCTCGCTGGCGGCCCCGGCCGTCCACCCGAGCCTCGACCCCCGGGTGCTGCCGGGAGCCCGTGCCGCCGACGACCCGGAGCACGCAGGCACGGCCGCGACGCCCACCCAGGCCGGTGTGCGCACCCTCGACCGACCGCACGGACTCGAGCCGGCCGCCTACGCCGCCCTGCTGGGCCGGCTCGGCCTGGTGTCCGACCCGGCCCGCGCCGCGGCCTCCTGGTACCGCGAGAACGCCGGCCCGCACCTGGTTCCGTTCCCGAGCACGCTGCGGCCCGTCCACCCCGACCCGCTGCTCGGTGGGTTGACGGACTGGGACGTCGGGGAGGACCTCGGGCAGATCGACTGGCCGGGGTCGCTGGTCCGCAGCCCGGTCCCGATCCCGGGCGTCACCCTGCAGCAGCGGGAGCACCTCACCGACGTCGGCATCGAACCGGACCGGGAACCGGTCGACCTCGACCTGTACCTGGACTCCTCCGGGTCGATCCCGGACCCTCGGCGGACCCGTTCGCCGCTCGCCCTGGCCGGGGCGATCATGGCCCTCTCGGCGCTGCGGGCCGGCGCCCGGGTGCAGGCGACCACCTGGTCCGGTCCGGATCAGGTCGCGGGCACCGACGGCTTCACCGAGAACGCCGACGAGGTCCTGGCCGCCGTGGTCGCCTACTTCGGTGGCAGCACGGCGTTCCCCCTGGAGCGCCTGGTCGCCACCCACCTCGACTCCACCGGCGAACCACGGCGCCGCCACATCGCCGTCGTCTCGGACTCGGGCATCAACTCGATGTTCCTCGAACGCGGCACACCGACGCCCGGGGCGGCCCAGTGCCTCGCCGCCGCCGGCGCCGGCGGCTCCCTGATCCTGAACGTCCCGGTGAACACCCGCGGGCGGTACGCCGAGATGGCCGGCGACTACGACGTGTACACCGTCGCCACCTGGGAGGATCTGGTGCCGTTCGCCCGGGCCTTCGCCGCCCGGGTCTGGGACCTCGACCGAACGGAGCACGACCGGTGACGCATTCGACGTGGCAGCGTCCGGACCCGGCGAGCACCGTGCCAGGTCCGTCCCTGCCGGACCTCATGCACGATCTGGCCGCCACCCCGCCGGACGTGTGGGACCCCGACATCGACACCCTCGCCCTGTGGGCGGACACCGTGTCGGACGTCGCCCACGGCGAGTTCGACGTCGAGGCCGTCCTCGAACTCGCCACCGGGCCGCGGTCCGCCGGCCTCGGCGTGATCGCGGCCCTGCTGCACGGGCCGGCGCTACGCCCGTGGACCGGCTGGTGGGAGGCGGCCCGGCTGACGAGCGTGGCCCAACGGATGGTCGGCACGCTCGCGGCGCACGTACCGCCGTCGGCCTGGGTGGCGGACGCCCGCTCCCGGGAGGAGGCCGCCCGGCTGTTCCTCGACCTCCTCGGCCTGCGCCCGGCCGGGGAGAGCGCGACGGTCGCGGCGGACCGGCTCACCGCGATGAGCAGCCCCGCCCTGGCCGCCGCGCTGGCGGAGCTCGCGCAGGAGCAGCGGCGGGCCGCCGAGCTCGCCGCCCGGCTCGCCGAGAAGCGGGCCCGCGAGGCCGCGGCGAGGACCACCTATGTCTGAGGCGCCGCACCACGACCACGACCCGGTGCTCGGCGAGTACGAACCGTTCGCGGACACCGCCCTCACCGATGCCGAGCGGTGGCCGACCCTGACCGGCGCCGGCGCCGGCCGCCTGTCCGCGCTGCGCGGCCACCCGCGCGCACCCGCCTGGGTGCACGAGTGCGGCGACCGCCTCGACGCCGGCGACCTCGTCGCGCTCGCGGACCTGCACACCCGGATCCATCACGCGGAACCACCCGAGGCCGGCTCCGCCACGCCGTCGTGGGCCGCGGACCTGCTCCAGCGCGCGGCCACCGCGGTGCCCCACTACCGGCGTGCCTGGCGCCAGGGCCCGCCGCCGTTCCCGGACGTGCCGACGATCACCCGCGCGGACCTGGCCGCCGACCTCGCCTCCTTCGTCCCGGTGGACGTGCCACTGGACGACGTCCTCGTCGGCACCAGCAGCGGCAGCACCGGCGCCGCCCTGGTCCTGCCCCAGCACGCCCGCACGATCGGCTCCGACCTGGTCCAGCTCCGCCGGCTGGTCGCGCTCACGGGGACGCACTGGGCCCCGGAACCCGAGCGGCTCGCCGTGCTCAGCGTCGTCTCCCAGGAGACCGCGTTCACCTACGCCAGCCTGCTGTCGGCCTTCGACCTCGCGGGCCTCGCCCGGATCAACCTGCACCCGTCGGCGTGGCGCCGGCCCGGTGACCGGGAGGCGTTCCTGACCGCCATGAACCCGCAGGTCCTCACCTCGACGCCGTCGGCACTCGTGGATCTGGCCGACCTCGACGTCACGCTGCACCCGCTCGCCGTGATCAGTGGCGCCACCTCCCTGTCGAGGGCCGCGCGGGACCTGCTCCGGGCCCGCTGGGCGGCACCGGTCATCGACGTGTACGGACTGATCGAGACCGGGCCGGTCGCCGCCTCGGTCGACGGCGGCCCGCACCGGCTGCTGCCACGTCGCCAGCACGTCGAGGTACTCGACGCGAAGGGGCGACCGGTCGGCGTCGGGCAGACCGGAGAGGTCGTGGTCACCTCGGCCGAGAACCCGTACCTCCCGCTGCTGCGCTACCGCACCGGCGACCACGCGCGCCTCACCGCGGACGGCGCCCTCGCCGACCTCGAGGGTCGCGTCCCGGTCCGGTTCGCCACCCCGGACGGCACCTGGGTGGACGCGGTCGGCCTCACCCAGGTGCTCCAGGCCCACGGCACCCTCGCCTGGCACCTGCACCAGGACCCCGGTGGCGACCTCACCCTGCGTGCCGTCGGCGGCACCGAGGAACCCCTGCTGCGCAGCATCGAGCGGCTCCTCGGACGCCGCCCGAGGAGCATCCGGCTCCCCCGCCCGGCCGACCTCGGCCCCGGGAAGGCCCGGCGCTTCAGCAGCGCCTTGCCGGGCGCCACCCCCTAGCTGCCCGGCGGTGGCGACAAGCGACCTGCCGCGGGCGTACCTTCTCACGCATGACCTCCGAGCCCGCCGCCGCGGCCGAGTCCCCCGTCATCGTCATCGTCACCACCGCCGACCGGCAGCCCGTCCTCGACTCGGAGTTCTCCAGCCGATACGCCCGGGACTACGACGTGCACACGGTCGTCGAGGGGCCTGCGGCGAAGGCCGTGCTCGTGGACCTGGTCACCGGTGGCCGGGACGTGGCGCTGGTAGCCGTCGACTTGGACGTCGCCGGGGACGCCCAGGTCCTGATGGACGCGCTCCGGCTCAAGACACCGCGCAGCCGCCGGATCATCCTGGCCGCGCCGAGCGCATTCTTCACCGGGCTGCAGACCTTGCGGACGGCACTGGCCCAGGGGCGCATCGACAGCTACCTGATGATCCCGCAGGGCCCGCGCGACGAGGAGTTCCACGGCGCCGTCTCCGACTTCCTCTCGGACTGGGCCTGGTCCTCCCGGGCACCCGAGGTCACCCAGGTCTCGATCGTCGAGGACGGCACCCAGGCGGAGGTTCCCGGAATCCGCGACTTCCTCGACCGGATGGGCCTGGCCTACGCCCGGTTCGCCCCGGACAGCGAGACCGGTCGCCGGCTGCGCGCGGCCGTCGGCGAGGACGCCCCGTTGCCGATCCTCGAGAGCCTGGGCCGCCCACCGCTGGCCGGCGCGACCCAGCGGTCGGTGGCCAGCGCGTTCTACGGCACCCCGGACGACCTCGGCCCCGATCACCTCGCCGACCTGCTGATCGTCGGAGCCGGCCCGGCCGGTCTCGCGGCCGCCGTGTACGGCGCGTCCGAGGCGTTGAACACCGTGGTGCTGGAGGCGGACGCCGTCGGCGGGCAGGCCGGCACCAGCTCGATGATCCGCAACTACCTCGGCTTCCCCCGAGGGGTCTCCGGGATGCGGCTGGCCCTGCGGGCCCGGATCCAGGCGACCCGGTTCGGAGCGCGGATCTTCACCGGCCGCGACGCCACCGGTCTGCGACCGGGGTCGGCACCGGGTGAACCGCACGTGGTGTTCCACGAGGACGGTGAGCTGCGGGCCCGGGCGGTCCTGCTCGCCTGCGGGGTCAGCTACCGCCGCCTCGGTGTGCCCGGCGTGGAGGAACTGATCGGCCGGGGCGTCTACTACGGGGCCGCAGCGAGCGTGGCCCGGGACATGGCGGGCAAGGACGTGTTCGTGGTGGGCGGCGGCAACTCCGCCGGACAGGCCGCGCTGCACCTGGCCCGGTTCGCGCGCAGTGTCACCATCGTGGTGCGCCGGGACGGGCTCGCCACCACCATGTCCGCCTACCTGATCAAGGAGATCGGGACCCACCGCCGGATCACGGTGCGCACCGGGGCCCGCGTGGTCGGGGGTGGCGGGCAGGGCTACCTCGAGTGGCTGGAGCTCGCCGACGCCACGGGCCCGTTCGAGGTGGCCGGCACCGACGACACGGGGCGCGAGCGGGTGCCCGCGGACGGCCTGTTCCTGCTGCTCGGCGCGGATCCCGGTTGCGGCTGGCTGCCCGGTGCGGTCGCCCGGGACGCGCGGGGCTTCGTGCTCACCGGCCGCGACGTGCCGGCCGAGCACTGGGTCGACGGCCGGCCGCCGGCGCCGTTGGAGACCACGGTCCCGGGCGTGTTCGCCGCCGGTGACGTGCGCGACGGTTCGATGAAGCGGGTCGCCGCCGCGAGCGGCGAGGGCGCCTCCGCGGTGGCTCAGGTGCACGCCTACCTGACCCCCTGAGCCGCGCTCCCGGCCGGGTGTGAGGCGGGCCACACCGGCGGTCGTCGCGTGGGTATGCACGAAGAGGCCGTTTTCCCGTACCATCGGCGGTAGCGCAGGTCCCCAAAGCGCGTCGGCCCGACCGTCGATCATGACGTCGGCTCTGAAGTCCGTCGCCGCATCCGGGACGCCACGCCTCACGAGGATCGGACCCGTCGTCCGGTGCTCGTCCATTCCAGGAGGAATATGCCGTCGAACGGCCGTCGCCGTACCTCGGGTCGCAATGGGACCCGTTCTGCCCGCCAGAACGACCCCGCGCCCCTGCTTCCGATCCTCGCGCGCCGGGTGCGCGAGGTGGAGGCGAAGTCCGCCAACGGCAAGGTGGGGCCCACGAACCGCACCAAGTTCCAGGTCATCGCGCTCCTGGTCCGCTCCGAGCGGGCCAGGATCAAGGCGGACGAGTCGCTGTCCGGCGGCACCCGCACCGAGCTGATGAAGCGCCTCGACGGCGTCGCCACGATCCTCGCGCGCACCGCCGCCCAGGACACGTCCCTGCTGTCCCTGCTCGAACCGAACGGGACGCCGTCGGCCGCCACCCAGCGGATGCGCCTGGACTGGCTGATCGAGTCCGGTGCCGAACTCAGCGACGAGGAACGCCAGATCAAGGCCCCGGTGCAGCGCCGTGAGGAGGTCGTCCCCGAGCAGCTCGCCGCGAAGCAGGTGGTGCCCGTGGCCGTGCGGGCCCGGGTCCGGGCGAACCCGTTCCTCGAACCGGACCTGTCCATCTCCGCCGACTCCGAGCCGGTGGGCTACCTGTCCGGCTGGGACCTGATCGACCCGCTCTACCGCGCCTTCGAGCAGGGCGCCGGTGGTGGCGCCGCGACCATGACCCTGCCCCCGGTCCCGAAGATCGACCGGTTCTCCCCGCCCGGGCTCGAACTGATGCCCCACCAGATCCAGCTCCTGGAGAGCGTGCGACGCGGCCATCGCTCGTTCCTGCTCGCCGACGAGCCGGGCCTCGGCAAGACCGCCCAGGCGGTCATCGCGGCCTCGGTCGCGGACGCCTTCCCGATGCTGGCCGTGGTGCCGAACGTGGTGAAGATCAACTGGTCCCGCGAGGTGCAGCGGTGGACCCCGCAGCGCCGGGTGACCGTGATCCACGGCGACGGCCGGGACATGGACGCGTTCGCCGACGTGTTCGTCGTGAACTACGCGATCCTGGACCGGCACCTGTCCTGGTTGTCCACCCTCGGCTTCCGTTCGATGGTCGTGGACGAGGCGCACTTCATCAAGAACCTCGCCTCACAGCGCTCCCAGCACGTCCTGTCCCTTGCCAAGCGGATCCGCGAACGCGAACCGAGCCACAGCCCGCTGCTGATGGCCCTGACCGGCACGCCACTGATCAACGACGTCGAAGACTTCAACGCCATCTGGCAGTTCCTCGGCTGGACCGACGGCCAGCAGCCCTCGCCGCGGCTCACCCGACGGCTGGAGGCGACCGGCTTGACCCCCGCGGACCGCGGCTTCTACCCGCAGGCGCGAGCCGCCGTCATCGACCTGGGCATCGTGCGTCGGACGAAGTTCGCCGTGGCCAAGGACCTGCCCGCCAAGCGGGTCGCGGACCTGCCGGTGGAGCTCGACGGCGACATCGGCCGCTCGATCCGCGCCGCCGAGCACGAGCTCGGCCAGCGGCTCGTGAACCGGTACCTACGCATGCTCGAGGCCCGCGAGGGGGGCATCCCCAACCACCACGAGCCGGACCTCGACCTCATGCGCCGGGTCGCGCAGGCCGAGCTCGACTCGACCGCCCCGACCGCCGACGGCGACAACGTCTTCACGATGGTCCGCCGCATCGGTCAGGCCAAGGCGACCCTCGCCGCGGACTACGCCGCCCAGCTCGTGCACTCGGTGGGCAAGGTGGTCTTCTTCGCCAAGCACATCGACGTGATGGACACCGCGGAGCGGATGCTCGCCGACGCGGGCCTGCGGACGGTCTCGATCCGCGGTGACCAGACCACGGCGCAGCGTCAGGCCGCGATCGACGCGTTCCAGAAGGACGAGGAGGTGTCCGTGGCTGTGTGTTCCCTGCTCGCGGCGGGCGTCGGCCTGAACCTGCACGCGTCCTCCAACGTGGTCCTCGCGGAACTGTCCTGGACGGCCGCCGAGCAGGACCAGGCCATCGACCGGGTGCACCGGATCGGTCAGGAGGAGCCGGTCACCGCGTGGCGGATCCTCGCCGCGCACACGATCGACACCAAGATCGCCGAGCTCATCGACGCGAAGCAGTCCCTGGCCGCTCGCGCCCTGGACGGCAGCGACGAGGAGATCGTCAGCAGCGACTCGGTGCAGCTCGACGCCCTCGTGCACCTGATGCTGCAGGCCCTCGAGGGCTGAGCGGGCTCGAGCAGAGCCGGGCAGACCTGCCCATCGGTCCTGGCGGCTGCGCGCCACGCCGGAGCGTACCCTCGGGTGCATGGGCGTCACCACGATCTCGCCGACTGCCCCCGCCACCGCCCGCCGGAGCGCGGGGGTCGCGGGCGTGCTGGCGGCGGCGCTCACCCTGACCGTCGGCCACCTGGTCGCCGCGATCGTCGATCCGGACGCCTCGCCGTTCATCGCCCTCGGGGGCGCCGTCGTGGACGCCACCCCGGCCTGGCTCAAGGACTTCGCGGCCTCCACCTTCGGCACCGCGGACAAGACCGTGCTGTTCGTCTGCATGGCCGCGGTCGTCCTCGGGCTCGCCTACGGCGTCGGTAGGCTCGCGCTCACCCGCCCGACGGCGGCCGCGGTCTGCGTGGTCGTCCTCGCCGGGATCTGCGGTGTGGCCGCCATGGGCCGGGCCGGCACCGGGATGCTCGCCTGGCTGCCGTCGCTGGTCGGTGCCGGGGCCGGGGTGATCGCGCTGCGCGCGATGGTCGAGACGCTGCGAACGCCCGCGGCCCTGCCCGACGCCGACGAGGACTCGACCGGTGCCGCACCGGCGCAGCACGGGTACGCCACGCCGGACCGGCGCGAGTTCATGCGTTCGGCCACCATCGTCGGCGTCGTCGCGGCGGCCTCGGCGATCGCCGGGGCCATCATCGGCGCCGCGCGGTCGACCGCCCAGATGGCCCGGGACCTGCTCGACCTGCCCGCCCCGGCGACGCCGGCCCCGCCGCTGCCGGAGGGGGTGCAGTCGGCCACGGCGGGTGTCGGCCCGTTCGTCACCCCGAACGAGGACTTCTACCGGATCGACACCGCCCTGATCGTCCCCGACGTCGACCCCGCGACCTGGACGCTCCGGGTGCACGGACTCGTCGAGAACGAGATCGAGCTGAACCTGGACGACATCCTCGCCCGGGACCTCGTCGAGACCCGGGTGACCCTCACCTGCGTGTCCAACCCGGTGGGCGGTGACCTGGTCGGCAACGCGCTCTGGCTCGGGCTGCCGATCCGGGAGGTCCTCGCCGAGGCGGTCCCGACCGCGGACGCGGACATGGTCCTGTCCCGCAGCGTCGACGGCTTCACCGCATCCACCCCCATCGAGGCGCTCACCGACGACCGGGACGCGATCTTCGCGGTCGCGATGAACGGCGAGCCGCTGCCCGTCGAGCACGGGTTCCCGGTCCGGATGGTGGTGCCGGGCCTGTACGGCTACGTCTCGGCGACGAAGTGGGTCGTCGACCTCGAGGTCACCCGGTTCGCCGACGCGAGCGCCTACTGGACCGAGCGCGGCTGGTCCGAGCGAGGACCGATCAAGACCGCGTCCCGGATCGAGGTCCCCCGGGCGAGCGCCCACGTGCCCGCCGGGGAGGTCGCCGTCGGCGGCACCGCGTGGGCGCAGCACCGGGGCATCACCAAGGTCGAGGTGCAGGTCGACGACGGACCGTGGGAGGAGGCCACCCTCGCCGACGAGGCGACCGTGGACACCTGGCGACAGTGGTCGTGGACCTGGGGCGACGCCGAGCCGGGCCAGCACACCCTCCGGTGCCGCGCCTCGGACCCCGACGGTGTGCAGACCGCCACGGTCGCTCCCGTGGTGCCGGACGGGGCGAGCGGCTGGCACACGATCTACGTGTACGTGGACTGAGCACGGCCGCCCGTCACGCGCGGACGGAGCCGAGATGGCACTCTTGGGCTTATGCAACAGACCTGGCCCGGCCACCCCTACCCGCTGGGCGCCACCTACGACGGCACCGGAACGAACTTCGCGCTGTACTCCTCCGTCGCGGAGCGCGTCGAACTGTGCCTGATCGACGACGACGGCATCGAGACCCGGTGTGAGGTCACCGAGGTCGACGCGTTCGTGTGGCACGTCTACCTGCCCACGGTCCAGCCCGGTCAGCGGTACGGCTACCGGGTGCACGGCCCCTACGACCCCGACCGGGGGCACCGGTGCAACCCGTTCAAGCTGCTGTTGGACCCGTACGCCAAGGCCATCGACGGTCAGATCGACGGGGACGAGGCCCTCTTCGCGTACCGGTTCGAGGACGCCGACTTCCAGACGATCGTCAACGACGACGACTCCCTGCCGCACACGATGACGTCGGTGGTGACGAACCCGTTCTTCGACTGGGGCCACGACCGGCCACCGGACCGGGAGTACCACGACTCGGTCATCTACGAGGCCCACGTCAAGGGCATGACGATGCTGCACCCGGACGTGCCCGAGGAGATCCGCGGCACCTACGCCGGGCTCGCGCACCCGTCGGTGATCGGCCACCTGGTCGACCTCGGGGTGACCGCGATCGAACTCATGCCCGTGCACCAGTTCGTCCAGGACCCGCCCCTGGTGGAGCAGGGTCTGAGCAACTACTGGGGCTACAACACGATCGGGTACTTCGCCCCCCACAACGGCTACTCCGCGTTCGGCACCCGTGGCGAGCAGGTGCTCGAGTTCAAGAGCCTGGTCAAGGCCATGCACGCGGCCGGCATCGAGGTCATCCTCGACGTGGTCTACAACCACACCGCGGAGGGCAACCACCTCGGCCCGACGCTGTCCTTCCGCGGCATCGACAACGCCTCCTACTACCGTCTCGTCGACGAGGACAAGCGGCACTACTTCGACACCACCGGCACCGGCAACTCGCTGTTGATGCGGTCCCCGCACGTGCTGCAGATGATCATGGACTCGCTGCGGTACTGGATCACCGAGATGCACGTCGACGGGTTCCGGTTCGATCTGGCGGCGACCCTGGCCCGACAGTTCCACGAGGTCGACCGGCTGTCCTCGTTCTTCGACATCATCCAGCAGGACCCGGTGATCTCCCAGGTCAAGCTCATCGCCGAGCCGTGGGACCTCGGCACCGGCGGATACCAGGTGGGCGGGTTCCCGCCACTGTGGACGGAGTGGAACGGCAAGTACCGGGACACGGTCCGCGACTTCTGGCGCGGCGAGCCGTCCACGCTCGGTGAGTTCGCGAGCCGGATCACCGGATCCTCGGACCTGTACGAGCAGACCGGGCGCACGCCGATCGCGTCGATCAACTTCGTCACCGCACATGACGGCTTCACATTGGCGGACCTGGTCTCCTACAACGAGAAGCACAACGAGGCCAACGGCGAGGACGGTCAGGACGGCGAGAACCACAACCGCTCCTGGAACTGCGGCGTCGAGGGCCCCACCGACGACCCCGAGATCAGGGCACTCCGGGCCCGGCAGCAGCGCAACTTCCTGACCACCCTGCTGCTGTCCCAGGGCGTGCCGATGATCGCCCACGGCGACGAGCTGGGCCGAACCCAGCAGGGCAACAACAACACCTACGCCCAGGACAACGAACTGAGTTGGGTGCACTGGGACACCGACGCCGAACAGAACGCGCTGCTCGCGTTCACCCAGTTCCTGATCAGGTTCCGTGCGGACCATCCCGTGATCCGCCGTCGCCGGTTCTTCAACGGCTCCACCTCGCCGGCGAACGGCCTCCCGGAACTGCCCGACCTGGTCTGGTTCGAGCCGAACGGTGCCGTGATGGGCCAGGACGCGTGGAACACCGCGTTCGCGCGCTCCGTCGCGGTGTTCGTCAACGGTGAAGCCATCGACGAGCCGGACGCACGCGGCCGCCGGATCACCGACGACTCGCTCTACCTCCTCGTGAACGCCGACGCCGACGACATCGACTTCACCCTGCCGGACGCCGACTTCGGAGCCACCTGGAGCCCGGCGCTGACCACGGATGCCGACCAGGACCTCGGGTCCTCCTTCGAGGCCGGCAGCCAGGTCCCGGTCACCGCCCGCAGCATCGTCGTCCTGGCCCGCGGCCTGAGCGACTCCGGTGACGACACCGCTGTCTCGGCCCCGTCGCCGGTGGCCGCCGAGGCGACTGTGCCCACCCCGACCACGACCACGACGAGACGCCCGCCCGGAGGACGCCAGCAGTGACCGACCGCGCGAACGGATCGACCCGCCGCACCCCGATCTCGACCTACCGGCTGCAACTCGGCCCCGACCTGGGATTCGACGAGGCCGCCACCAAGGTCGGCTACCTGAGCGATCTCGGCGTCACCGACCTGTACCTGTCCCCCGTGCTCGCCGCCGCTCCCGGCTCCACCCACGGCTACGACGTCATCGACCACGGCCGGCTCTCCGAGGTGATGGGTGGGCGGCCGGCTTTCGAACGACTGGTCGCCGCCGCCCGGGCCCACGACCTGGGCATCGTGATCGATGTGGTCCCGAACCACATGGCCGTGCCCACGCCGGCGAGCCTGAACCGGGTGCTCTGGTCGGTACTCGCCGAGGGCCCCGAGTCGCCCTACGCGTCCTGGTTCGACGTGGACTGGGGCGAGGGTGCCCAGGTGCTGATGCCGGTCCTCGGCCGTCGGCTCGGCGCGGCAATGGCCGACGGCGAGATCACGGTCTCCCGGTTGGACGAGCCGGAGGTCGGGATCAGTGCCGACCAGCCCGTGCTGTGCTACTTCGAGCACCGGTTCCCGATCCGGCCCGGCACCGAGCACCTGCCGTTGGCCGAGCTTCTGGAGCGCCAGCACTACCGGCTCGCGTACTGGCGGGTCGCGGACGAGGAGCTCAACTACCGGCGCTTCTTCGACGTCGGCTCGCTGGTGGCGGTCAGGGTCGAGCGCCCGGAGGTGTTCGACGCCACCCACGCCCTGCTCCTGGACCTGTTCGACGCCGGCCTGGTCGACGGGTTCCGGATCGACCATCCGGACGGCCTGGCCGACCCGCGCGGATACTTCCGGCGCCTGGACGAGCGGACCGGCGGGGCGTGGACGGTCGCGGAGAAGATCCTCGAGGCGGACGAGACGCTGCCCGCGGACTGGCCGACGGCCGGCACCACCGGCTACGACGCCGCCTGGCGGATCGGGCAGGTCCTCATCGACCCCGCCGGCGCCGGCCCGCTCGGGACCGTGCTGACCGAACTCACCGGGGACACCGTGGGCTCCCTGCCGCGGCTCACCGAGGTGTCCAAGCGGGAGATCGCCACCGGCCCGCTCTACGCCGAGGTGCACCGGCTCTCCTCGCTGATCGCGGACCTGTGCCACGACGACGTCCGGCTGCGCGACCACACCCTGCGCGCGATCACCGACTGCGTCACCGAGCTCGTGGTCGCCTGCGACCGGTACCGGGCGTATGTGGTCCCGGGTGAGGTCGCCTCCGGCGCGAGCGAGGCGCTCGTGCGGGAGTGGGCGCACCTCGCCGCGACGCGGCTGGAACCGGACCGCGCGGAGACCCTGGAGGTCGTGGTCGACCTGGTGCTCGGACGCGAGGTGGGCAGCGCGGGCCGCCACCACGAGTCGCGCCGCAACGAGGTGATCATCCGGTTCCAGCAGGTCTGCGGCGCGGTTGTCGCCAAGGGCGTCGAGGACACCACGTTCTACCGCTGGACGCACCTGAGCGCCCTCTGCGAGGTGGGCGGCGCCCCGCAGGCGTTCGCCATCGGCGGTGACGAACTGCACGCGTGGGCCGCCACCACGCAACTGCAGCGCCCGGCCGGCATGACCGCCGGGTCCACGCACGACAACAAGCGCGGCGAGGACGTGCGCGCCCGGATCGGCGTGCTGTCCGAGCTTTCCGGTCCGTGGCAGCAAGCGGTCGCCGCGCTGCGGGCAGCGACGGCCCCGTACCGGCCGACAGACCTGGACGGGCGCACCGAGAACCTGCTCTGGCAGACCCTCGCGGGCACCTGGACCGACGACGGCCCGATCGCCGCGGCCCGGCTGACCGGGTACCTGATCAAGGCGGCCCGGGAAGCGAAGACCTGGACCACCTGGACGACGCCCGATGCGCCCGGCGAAGAGGCCCTGACGACGTTCGTCACGTCGCTCCTCGAGGATCCCGCGGTGCGGCAGGTGCTCACCGAGTGGGTCCGGCTGTCCGCCGAGCCGGTACGGTCGGCGGTGCTGGCCACGAAGGCGCTGCAGCTCACGCTTCCCGGGGTGGCTGACACCTACCAGGGCACCGAGTCAACTCGGGTTGCCCTCGTGGATCCGGACAACCGTGGTCCGGTGGACCATGACCCGCTCGCCCGTGAACTGAAGCGGCTCGACGGCGGCGCCTCGCCGCGGGACCTGGCCGCCGAGAAGCTGCGGCTCACTGCATCGACGCTGCGACTGCGGCGGCGCGTCCCGGAGGCATTCGTCGGTGCGGCGGCCGGGTACGAGCCGCTGCCGACGTCCACCGGGCACGCGGTCGCGTTCGCGCGCACGGTCGACGGCGTCCCCGCCGTGGTCACGGTCGTCACCCGGCTCTCGGTCGCCCTGTCCGCAGGCGGCGGTTGGGGCGGGCGGTCCGTGGTGCTTCCCGAGGGACGCTGGCGCGACGTGCTCACCGGCGCGGAACACGACGGCGGCCCGGTGGACCTGGCGCGCCTGCTCACCGAGTCGCCGGTCGCGGTGCTGGAGACGGCGGGGGCCGCCACATGAGCGGCAGGACCGACATCGTTGGCGCCCCCCTGCGGGTCTGGGCCCCGCACGCCCAGGTGGTCGCCGCCGACCTCGGCGACCGGCTCCTGACCATGCGACCCGACGGCGACGGCTGGTGGGAGAGCGACGGGCCGGTGCCCACCGGGACCGACTACGCGTTCCGGCTCGACGGTGGCGACCCCCTGCCCGACCCGCGCAGCCCGTGGCAACCGGACGGGGTGCACGCCGCCTCGCGCACGTTCGACACCGGCGCGCACCGATGGGCCGACGCCGGCTGGTCCGGCATCGACGTGCGCGGGGCGGTCCTCTACGAGCTGCACATCGGCACGTTCACCACCCAGGGCACCCTCGACGCCGCGCTGGCCCGGCTCCCCCACCTCGTCGACCTCGGTGTGCAGGTCGTCCAGCTGATGCCGGTCGCCGCGTTCCCCGGCCGCGCCGGCTGGGGCTACGACGGCGTCGACCTGTACGCCGTGCACGAGCCCTACGGCGGCCCCGCCGCGCTGCAGCGGTTCGTCGACGGCGCGCACCAGCTCGGCCTGGGCGTCAGCCTCGACGTCGTCTACAACCACCTCGGTCCGTCCGGGAACTACCTGAGCCGCTACGGCCCGTACTTCACCGACCGGCACCGGACGCCGTGGGGCGAGGCCGTCAATCTCGACGGTCCCGGCTCGCCCGGAGTCCGGGCGTTCGTCCTCGAGAACGCCGTGCGCTGGCTCCGCGACTTCCACCTCGACGCCCTCCGGCTCGATGCCGTCCATGCCCTCGCCGACGACTCCCCGGTGCACCTGCTCGCCGAACTCGCCACCGCCGTCGAGCAGCTTGCCGACGAGCTCGGCCGGCCGCTCGGACTGATCGCCGAGTCGGACCTCAACGATGTCGCGATGGTCACCCCGGTGGCCGAGGGCGGGCTGGGCATGACGGCCCAGTGGGACGACGACGTGCACCACGCCATCCACGCCTTCCTCACCGGGGAACGGCACGGTTACTACGCCGACTTCGGGTCCTACAACACCCTCGCGAAGGCACTCGCCGAGGTGTTCGTCCACAACGGCGGGTTCTCCTCCTTCCGCGGCCGAGCCTGGGGCGCGCCGGTGCCCGCCGAGGTCAGCGGTCACCGGTTCGTGGTGTCCACCACCACCCACGACCAGGTGGGCAACCGAGGCCGCGGGGACCGGCCGGCGGCCCGCCTCAGCGAGGGTCGGCAGGCGATCTCCGCCGCCCTCCTGCTAACCACCGGCTTCACCCCGATGCTGTTCATGGGCGAGGAGTGGTCGGCGTCGACCCCGTGGATGTTCTTCACCGACCACGCCGACCCGGACCTGGCCCGCTCGATCCGGGAGGGCCGGGCCAGGGAGTTCGGCGACCACGGTTGGGCCGACCTGTACGGGGACGACGCCGAGCCACCGGACCCGCAGGACCCGGCCACCGTGGCGGCCTCGACCCTCGACTGGGCCGAGAGCGGACGCGGTCACCACGCACGGATCCGCGCGTTCTACCGCGACCTGATCGCCCTGCGGGCCCGGATCCCGGACCTGCGCAGCGGCGACCGGCGGGCGACATCCATCGAGCACGACGCCGCCGCCGGATGGCTGCGGATCCGGCGCCGGTCGGTGCTGACCGTGATGAACCTCGCGGCGGACGAGCGGGTGGTGCCGCTGGCCGACGCCGACGCTTGGTCGGTGGCGCTCGCCTGGGACTCGCCGGCCGAGGACGCGCTCACCGACACCGGGCTGCGCCTGCCCGCGGACGGCGTAGCGGTGCTCGTCAGTCGGTGACGGCGCGCAGGTGCGCAAGCAGTCCCCGGGTGAGCTCGACGTCCACGGCGCACGCGACGCCGTCGAGTATGCGCACCGGAACCACCAGCCGCACGCTCGAGGTGAGCCACAGCCCGTCCGCGCCGGCGAGTTCGGCCGCCTCGAGCCGACGCTCCACGGTCCGCAGCCCCCGCCCGGCGAAGAAGTCGAAGGCCCGCGCCTGCGTGGTGCCGGGCAGGATCGCCTGGTCGGTCGGCGGGGTGACCACCTCGTCGCCGATCCGCGCCAGGACGTTCGCGGTGGGCCCCTCGAGGACGGCGCCGTCCGCGCTGACGAAGATGACGTCGTCCGCGTCGTGGCCGTGGGCGTACCGAAGGGCGGCCATGTTGACGGCGTAGGAGAGCGTCTTGGCGCCCTGCAGCAGCCATGGCGCGCGCTGGGCGACATCGGCCGGGAAGCCCCGATCGAGCGTGAGGACCCGGACGCCGTCGCGCCGGGACGCGTCCAGGTCGGGGGCCGGGGCGAGCCGCACCCAACCGGTCGCCACGCCGGTGCCCTCGACGCCCCGGGTGAGCACGGTCTTGACGCCGACCTCCGGGCCCAGCGTGCCGGCGGTCCGTGCGGTCTCGATGGCGGCCAGGACGGCCGCGCGCCAGACGTCCAGGCGCGGAGCGGGCAGGTCGAGCTGGGCTGCGGACCGGGCGAACCTGAGCAGGTGCGCGTCGAGCGCCTGCGGGCGGCCGTCCATCACTCCGATCGTCTCGAAGATCCCGTCCCCGCGGACCGCGCCGAGGTCGTTGACGTCCAGGTGCGGCACCGTCGGGTCCGCCGGCGCGAAACCCGTGCCATCGAGCGGTTCGTTCTCGGTGGGAGCACTGAGCAGGACGAGGACCGGTGCGGGAACTGTCGACACACCCGCGAGCATAGGCGCGCGACCTGCGAACGGACGCCGACGCCGTCGGGGCGTGTGCGACGCGAACGCGAGCGACGCCGTCGTGCCGCTCCACGCTCGCAGCCATCTTTTTACGACACGCTGTTGTGATCAATTTCATCGCGCCGTTGGTTAGGTAAGGCTTTGCTCACCAATATGGTGAGGGGGTCCACGCCGGGTCCGCTCGGCATCCTGACCTCACGTGTCGAAGGGTCGATCCATGTCATCCCGCCCCCGCCCGTCCGCCGTCTCGACCGCACCACGGCGGGCCGCTCGACGCGGCTACGTCGCGGCGCTCGCCGCCGCGTCCGTACTCGCCCTGGGCGCCTGCGCCGGCGAGGCCACCGCCGACGACGAGGCGGGCGACGACCCGACGACCGCCCAGGCCACGTCCGTCGAGGTCGAGGACAACAACGGCACCCAGACGATCCGGCTGCCGCTCGAGTCGGTCGTCGCGACCGACAACCGCACCTTCGAGACGCTCTCGGACTGGGGCATCGAGCTGACCGCCGCCGCGGTCTCCCTGATGCCGGACACGATCGCCTACACCGACGACGACACGATCATCGACCTCGGCAACCACCGCGAGCCCGACCTCGAGGCGATCGTCGCCGTCGAACCGGACCTGATCGTCAACGGCCAGCGCTTCACCCAGTACCACGACGACTTCGCCGGGCTGGCGCCGGACGCCGTCGTGCTCGAACTGGACCCGCGCGAGGGCGAACCGTTCGACGACGAACTGCGCCGGCAGATCACCGTGCTCGGTGAGGTCTTCGGCCACCAGGACGACGCCGCACAACTGATCGCCGACTTCGACGCCGCGATCGACCGGGTGGCCGCCGCCTACGACCCGGCCACGACGGTCATGGCCGTGAACACCTCCGGCGGTGAGATCGGCTACATCGCCCCGTCCGTGGGCCGCACGATCGGGCCGATGTTCGACATCTTCGGCCTCACGCCGGCCCTGGAGGTGCCCGACGGCAGCGACGACCACGAGGGCGACGACATCTCGGTCGAGGCCATCGCGGACTCCGACCCGGACCTGATCCTGGTGATGGACCGCGACGCGGCCATCTCCGCGGACGACCCCGCCTACGTACCCGGCGCGGACATCATCGAGGACTCCGAGGCCCTGGCGAACGTGACCGCGGTGGCCGACGGCAACATCGTCTACATGCCGGCGGACACCTACACGAACGAGGGCATCCAGACCTACACGGAGTTCTTCAACACCCTGGCGGACGCGCTCGAGCAGGGCTGATCCCGGCGTGACGACCACCCCCACCGCACCACGACGCCCGCCCACCCGAGGCCTGCTCGACCCGCGCCTGCTGATCGGCGTCGGCGTCGTCGGCGCGCTCCTGGTGGTCTCGCTGCTGACCGGCGAGTACGACGTCGTCGGGGCCTCCGACGGTGGCGAGATGTTCGCCATCACCCGGGTCCCGCGGACCATCGCCCTGGTCCTCGCCGGTGCGGCGATGTCGATGTGCGGCCTCGTGATGCAGCTGCTCACGCAGAACCGGTTCGTCGAGCCGACCACCACCGGCACCACCGAGTGGGCCGGCCTCGGCCTCCTCGGCGTGATGGTGGTGTTCCCCGGCGCCGGCATCGCGGCCCGGATGGGCGGCGCGGTGCTCGCGGCGTTCATCGGCACGATGGTGTTCTTCGCGTTCCTGCGCCGCGTCTCGCTGAAGTCGTCGCTGATCGTGCCGATCGTGGGGATCATGTTCGGCGCCGTCGTCGGGTCCGTGTCCACGTTCGTCGCCCTGCAGACCGACATGCTCCAGAACCTCGGGATCTGGTTCGCCGGGAGCTTCACCTCGGTCCTGCGCGGGCAGTACGAGGCGCTCTGGATCGTGGCCGCCATCGTGGTCGTGGTCTTCATCGTCGCGGACCGGTTCACCGTGGCCGGCCTCGGCGAGGAGATCGCCACGAACGTCGGCCTGAACTACGACCGGGTCATCCTGCTCGGCACCGGCCTGATCGCGATCGCGACCGGCGTGGTCACGGTGGTGGTGGGCAACCTGCCGTTCCTCGGCCTGATCGTGCCGAACGTCGTCTCGATGTTCCGTGGCGACGACCTGCGCAGCAACCTGCCCTGGGTATGTCTGCTCGGCATCGCGATCGTGACCCTGTGCGACCTGATCGGGAGGACGATCATCGCGCCCTTCGAGGTGCCGGTCTCCCTGATCCTCGGGGTCGTCGGCGCCGTCGTGTTCATCGCCCTGTTGTTGCGGCAGCGTCGTCATGGCTGAGGCGACGATCACGCGGCCGGACCGGCGCACTCCGCCGGCCTCCGGCCGGACCACCAGCGCGTTCGGCACCCCGCGGGCCCACCGCCGCTACCGGATCACGCTCGCCGTCCTGATCGTGCTCGCGGTCGGGTTCGGGTTCGGGCTGCTCGCCTGGGACAACCCGATGCCGGTCGGCTCCGACGGGTTCTGGCGGATCGCCAGGATGCGCGCGACCAGCGTCCTCGTGATGGCGATCGTCGCGATCTGCCAGGCCACGGCGACCGTCAGCTTCCAGACGGCAACGAACAACAGGATCATCACGCCGTCGATCATGGGGTTCGAGTCGCTGTACGTGGCGATCCAGACGGCCGCGATCTACTTCCTCGGCGTGAGTGGGCTGGTCGCCCTGACCGGGCTCCCCCAGTTCGTGATGCAGGTCGCGGTGATGGTCGGACTGTCCCTGCTGCTGTACGGCTGGCTCCTGTCCGGACGGTACGCGAACCTGCAGGTCATGCTGCTGGTCGGGATCATCATCGGCGGAGGGCTCGGCTCGGTCTCGACCTTTATGCAGCGCCTGCTGACCCCGAGCGACTTCGACATCCTCACTGCTCGGCTGTTCGGCTCGGTCTCGAACGCCGACCCCGACTACTTCCCCGTGGCGATCCCGCTCTGCGTCGCCGCCGCGGTCGCGCTCTGGCTGCGTGCGCGGCGCCTGAACGTGCTCACCCTCGGCCGCGACGCCACGAACAACCTCGGGCTGGACCACCGGTCCGAGATCATGAAGGTGCTGTTCGGAGTCTCACTCCTGATGGCCACGTCCACGGCCCTGGTGGGTCCGATGACGTTCCTCGGCTTCCTGGTCGCGACCCTGGCCTACCAGATCTCGGGCTCCGCCGACCACCGTCACATCTTCCCGGTCGCGATCCTCACCTGCTTCGTGGTGCTGTCCGGGGCCTACTTCATCATGCGGAACGTCTTCTACGCCCAGGGCGTCGTCTCGATCATCATCGAGCTCGTCGGCGGGTCGGTGTTCCTCGTCGTGCTGCTCCGGAAGGGCCGCCTGTGATCACCCTGAGAGACGTCCGCAAGAGCTACGAAGACGAGGTGACGATCGGTCCGGTCGACCTGCAGATCCCGACCGGCGGGATCACCGCGCTCGTGGGACCCAACGGCGCGGGCAAGTCGACCCTGCTGACCATGATCGGGCGGCTCCTCGGGATGGACGACGGCGCGATCGAGATCGCGGGGTACGACGTCGCATCCACGGCGTCCAAGGACCTCGCCAGGATCGTGTCGATCCTGCGGCAGGAGAACCACTTCATCACCCGACTCACGGTGCGGCAGCTGGTCGGCTTCGGACGGTTCCCGTACTCGAAGGGCCGGCTCACCCAGCACTGCGAGGACACGATCAGCAAGGCGATCGACTTCCTCGAGCTCACGGAGCTGGAGCACCGATACCTGGACCAGCTCTCCGGCGGACAGCGTCAGCGTGCCTACGTGGCGATGGTGCTGTGCCAGGAGACCGACCACGTGCTCCTCGACGAACCGCTGAACAACCTCGACATGAAGCACTCCGTGCAGATGATGCGGCACCTGAAGCGAGCCGCGACCGAACTGGACCGGACGATCATCGTGGTGCTGCACGACATCAACTTCGCCGGCCGGTACGCCGACCACATCTGTGCGGTCAAGGACGGCCGGGTGGTCGAGTTCGGCACGCCGGCCACGATCATGACAGACGAGGTGCTGACCCGCGTGTTCGACACCGAGGTGCAGGTCATCGACGGGCCGAACGGGGCGCTGGCGGTCTACTACTGACTCAGGTCGTCGGAACGCTACCGTTGCGGGTATGGCGACCCTGTTCACGCGCATCATCGACGGCGAGATCCCCGGCCGGTTCGTCTGGTCCGATGAGGTCTGCGTCGCGTTCCTGACCATCGAGCCGCTGCAGCTCGGGCACGTCATGGTCGTGCCCCGCGCGGAGGTCGACCAGTGGGTCGACCTGCCCGCGGGCGTGGCCGCGCATGTGTTCGCGGTCGCCCAGGCCATCGGCACCGCCCAGCGGAGCGCGTTCGACGCCGCGCGGATCGGCATGCTGATCCAGGGGTACGAGATCCCGCACACCCACGTGCACGTGTGGCCGAGCCGGTCCCCCGCCGACTTCGACCTGGGCAGCGCCATGCGCGACGTTCCCGACGCGCACGCCGATCACGCCGCGGCCACGCTGCGGGCGCAGCTGCGCGCGGACGGGCACGCGGCGTTCGTACCGGGGGACTGAGCCCGAGCGGGGCTGGAGTCGCGCCGAGTCTGATCCGGGGCCGCCGTCACGAGGCGAAGGTGGCGCTGGAGCGAGCCGGAGATTGCCGCCGTTCGCCGGTCGTGACCGTCCCGACTGCGCCGCGGGCGCGCGAAATCTCGGGCCATCCACACCCTTCGCACGAATGTCGTACGTCTGTTCTAGTGTTGCTGCATGGGGACAAGCACTGCCGACGAGCGGCTCACGGACGCCGAGGCTGCCGCACTCACGGCTGCCGATCGTGCCGCTGCCGCGGCGGAGTACGCCTCCTGGCTGGGGGCCGACGGTGAGCTGACCGTCCCGGCCGAGTGGCTGGCGGAGGTGCCCGAGGAGTTTCTCACCGAGATCTTCGAGACACCCCTTCGCGAACCCGGTGAGTCCGATCCCGAGGTGGCCACCCGCCACGTCGAAGCCGGCGATCTCGCCGGTGTGGCCCCCGGGCGTGAACTCGTGGACCTCCTGCTGGAGGCGGACCGCTGGCGCGCGGACGCCTACACCACACTGGAGGAGCTCGCCGCGTGGGATCGGGTCAATTCCTGGGCCGCGGGCCGTGTTCGGGAACTCGCCTCGCTCGTCGGTCAGGATGCACGGCTGGAACTGGGGCCGGTGGCGCCTCGTGCGGCAGGCACAAGGAACACGAACTTCGCGGGCGAGGAGGTCGCGATGCGGCTGGGGTGCTCGAAGCAGCGGGGCCGCAACCTGATCCGCAGCGGGGACGCGCTGCGGAACGAGTGCATCCCCACGGCAGACGCCCTCGCAGCCGGTGAGATCGACGCCGCGAAGGCCGAGATCATCGTGGCCGGAGTCGAACACCTCTCACCGGACCAGGCGCTCGAGGTCCAGGACATCGTGCTCCCCCGGGCGGCGCACCAGCCGCACCACCAGGTCCGTCAGGACGTCGCGCGGGCGGTCGCCGAGGTGGACCAGGCGAACTTCACGCAGCGGCCGCAGGCGGCCGCGAAGAAGCGCCGCGTCGACCGTCCGCGGCCGCTCGGCGACGGCATGAGCTCCCTGTACGCCGTGTTGCCGACGCTCGACGCCGCCGCGATGGACGCCGCTCTCGACGGTGCCGCGCGCGCCGCCCGGGCGGCCGGGGACCCGAACACCATCGAGGCGTTGCGGGCCGACTTCCTGGGTCTGTTCGGGCACACCGCGCTCGCCACCGGGGCCGTCGAGGTGCGCCTGCCCCTCGACACGGACGGCCCCATCGTCGGCGCCACGGTGACGACCTCGGCACCCGTGCCGGGCCCCACTCCCGGGACCCAGGAAGCCGGCGGCACGCGCTCCGGCGGCACCGCGACCGACGCGACCACGGGCACGAGCCCCTCGGAGCCCGCAGCGCCGGTGGCACGGCCGGATCGGGCCGCCGTCGGGACGGCACCCGTGGGCGGCCCCTGCAGGTTGCCGCCGGCCGTCCTCGGCCTCGTGGCGCCGTTCGACGCATCCGCTCTGATGGCGGACGGCATCGTGCCCACGGCGGCCGCGACCGCCCGCTACCGCGCGATCGCCGAGCGCACCGGCATGGACCGGGAGGTGGTCGTCAACGCCATGAGTCCCGCCGGGATCGCGTGGTACCGGGACCGGATCCGCGCGGAGGAGTACCGTCGGGCGCACGATCCTGCGCACGGCCCCGTGGTCCCGGTCGCGGGCGCACTCCCCGGGATGCCCATGCCGCCCGCTCCTGCGCCGTCACCAGCTCCGACGGCGGACTCCACCGCGACGAGCCACTCCCCCGGTGTCCGGGCCGGAACCGACCCCGGCGGCGCAGCCCTGCCGACCGGCGCCCAACCGGCCACACCCGCCCCCGGCGAAGCCCTGCCCAGCGAGACTTCACCAGCCATACCCACCCCCGGCGCAGCCCTACCCACCGGCGCCCAACTGACCACACCCACCCCCGGCGCGGCCCTGCCCAGCGGGACCTCACCGTCCACACCCACCACCGGCGCAGCGCTGCCCGCACAGCCTCCGACGTCGAGACATCAGCGGGTGGATCCGCTGATGGTCGAGATTCGCGGCCCGTCCCGGTCCGCGTCCCGGCCCGAGTCTGCGTTCGGCGGGCCGATCCCCGGCGTCGATGGCGACCACCGGACGACCAGCGGGTCGGCCGTGTCACCGGAGCATGGCCCGCGCAGATGCCGCCGTCGGCGCCCGCGGGGCCCTCCCCAGCGGCGGCGCAGGCGCCGCCGCTGACGGGCACGGTGTTGCACCGGTACCCGCTCAGTTCCACCGCCGGGCGTCGGGCCCGGGTGGACGTCACGGTGCCGATCACGACCCTCCTCGGTGGTGATGCCCCGGCCTACGTCACCTCGCTCGGTCCGATCCCGGCCCACGACGCCCGGGCCCACGCCGCGCATTCGAGCATCCGCCGGTTGCTCACCGATCCGGCGTCCGGCACCGTCCTGGACGTCGGCACCAGCACCTACCGGCCCCCGGCCCCGCTTGCCGAGCACGTCCGCCACCGCAACCCGGTCTGCGTCGCCCCGGGGTGCACGCAGCCGGCCATCGACTCCGAGCTGGACCACACCGTCCCGTACCCGGCCGGACCGACGGCCGCGCACAACCTGGGCCCGCTCTGCAAGCGCCACCACCTGCTGAAGACGCACGCCGGCTACCGCCTGGTCCAGCCGACGCCGGGCGTCTTCGAGTGGACCACGCCGACCGGGCAGCGCTACCGCAAACTCGCGGACGGCGACACGTTCCATCTCGAGCGCGAGCCGGAGCCGACGCTCGCCGACCGGGATGAGCCGCCACCGTTCTGACCGGCCGCGATCGCGCCCCGGCGCCGCGATCGGCGCGGCTCCCGCCACACTATGCTCGGCTCATGCCGACCATCCTCGTCCTCACCGAAGAAGCGCTCCGTGAGAGCGACGTGAAGAAGATCCTCCACCTCCACGACGATCCCGAGGCCAGGTTCGAGGTGCTCGTCCCGGCGGACACCGAGCGCAACGTCATCACCGACATCATCGACCACCTGAGCCTGTTCGAGATGCATAAGGCCTGGGACAGCCTCACCCACCGCACTGACGCCCAGACCGCCCGCAGCGAGGCCGACACCGCCCTGAACACCTCGCTGGACCGCTTCTCGGCCGTCGGCGCGGAGGCCTCCGGATCGGTCATCGCGGACGACCCGCTCCCCGCCCTCACCCAGGCGGTCAACAACCTGCGCGCCGACGAGCTGATCGTGGTCACCCGGCCGCACGCCGTCGAGGACACGTTCCACCAGGACTGGGCCTCGCGCGCCCGGGAGGAACTCGGCGTGCCGGTGCTGCACTTCTACTCGGGCACCGACTTCGTCGGCTGACGCAGAGCCCGATCAGGCCCGGTCCGAGGGCAGATCGGGGCCGGGTCAGGACCGGTCAGAAGCCGCTGTCCGTGGGCCTCGGGTAATAGGTTCGCAGCGCCCGAAGCTGGTTCACCTGCGCCAGGATCCGGTACAGCCATCGCTTCGGGCTCCGGTCCCCGCGGTACTTCAACGGGTGCACGGCCCGCCGACGCCGCAGGACACCACGCGCACGCCCGAGCAGTTCCCGGTCCCGCACGTACCGGCCCAGCACGAAGGTGGGGATGTAGGCGTAGATGCCCTGCGCCGTCGCCCGCTGCGGCTCCACCCGTCGCCCACGCACCAGATCCTCGACCAGGACCTGCGCGGTGCTGACCCCACCGACGTTCGCGTAGTAGTGCGAGCGCCCCAGCCGGGGGTTGATGTCCAGCAGCCGGGCCCGGCCGTCCCGAGGGTCGATCTTGAAGTCGACGCTCGCGAACCCACGGAACCCGACCTCGGCGAGCACGGCGCGAACGGACTCCACCAGGTCCGCGTCGTACTCGACCATGATGATCGCCGAGTTCCCGATGAACGTCGGCTGATGCATCGCCAACAACACCCGGCCGGACGCGGCCATCGTCAGGTCACCATGGGAGTCGACGTAGCAGTTGACGACCCGGTTCCAGGTGTCGTCACCCGGCACGAGTTCCTGCAGCAGCATCGTCCCGCCATACTCCGCGGCGGCGATCCGCTCCAGCTCGCGCACCAGGGTGTCGGCGTCGTCGAGGGCGTAGACCTTCCGCCGGCCGGCGAACGTCAGCTCCTCGAACTCGGCCCCGGCGAACGGCTTCATCACGACCGGGAACGTCAGCTCCCCCGCCGCGGCACGCCAGGCCTGCTCGTCCCTCGGCAGCGCCGCCACCGCCACGGTGGCCGGCGCGAGGATCCCGAGCCGCTCCAGCACGGCATACATCGAGGTCTTGTCCGCGAGGGCGGTCACGATCGACTCTGCGGCGAACGGGATCACGTAGTTCGCCTCGAGGCGCTCCCGGTACCGCAGCACGAACGCGAGCTGGTGATCGGAGTTGACCACCAGGATCCGGTCGGTGTCGGGATGCGCCGCGGCCACGGTGTCGAGCGCGGCGAGGATCCGCTCGTCATCGGCGTCGTCCCCGACGAACACGTTCTCCAGGATCGCCGAGTCGTTGATCGGGCCGCGCGGCAGCTCGCTGATCACCACCGAGCGCACCCCGTACGCCTCGTGGAACGAACGCGCCATCGCGTAGATGCCGAGGTCGGTGCCGAGCAGCACCGGGCACAGGGTCCGGTCGGTCATGGGCGCAGCATCCTCCGTGCGGTCCGGGCGTGGCGGGGGCGGTTCGGCGCCGCGGGACCGGCGGCGCAACCGGTGCGGGTGTCTCCCCGCGGCGCGCCGCAGGCACGGCCCGACGGCGAAACCTGGGCGAGTCTACCGGCCCGCCTTCGGCGCGCCTCTCGAAGGTTGGCCCGGCGCCGCCTAGCCTGAACTGGTGAACGTGCAGCAGACGCCCGTCGCGCCACCGGACTTCGAGGCGGCTCTGTTGAGCCTGCGTGGGCATCGGATGCGCCCGGAGTTCCACCTCGAGGAGGTGCCGGCGCCGACCCGGATCGCGCCCTACGCTCTCGCGCTCACCGGCGAGGTCAACCCCACCCGGGACCCGGACGACATGCTCGGCAACGGGCGGTTCGTGGTGCTCTACGACCCCGAGGGTCAGGAGGCCTGGAACGGGGAGTTCCGAGTGATCATCATGGCCCGCGCCGAGCTCGAGCCGGAGTTCTCCGGTGACCCGCTGCTCGGCGAGGTCGGCTGGTCCTGGCTCACCGACGCCCTCGAGGCCTCCGGCGCCGACTACCACTCCCTCTCCGGCACCGTCACCCGCGTCCTCTCGGAGACCTTCGGTGGTCTGCATCTGCGTTCCGGCGAGGTCGAGATCGAGATCAGGGCGTCCTGGACGCCGGGGAGCACCGACCTGGCCCCGCACCTGCGCGCCTGGGCACTGTTGACCTGCCAGACGGCGGGCCTGCCGCCGATCCCTGACAACGTGAGCCCACTGAACAGGAAGCGATGACCGACGTCGAACCCGACGCCCCGGCGGAACTGATCCCCCTGCTCGAACCGGCGGAGGGGGTCCCCGAGGTCACCGCGACCGCGGCCGGCCTGGACGAGGTGGTGGCTCGGATGGCTGCCGGCAGCGGCCCCGTCGCCGTCGACGCGGAACGAGCCTCCGGCTACCGGTACGGCCAGCACGCCTACCTCGTCCAGCTGCGTCGCGCCGGCGCCGGCACCGCGCTCATCGACCCGCGGGAGCTTCCCGACCTCAGCGAGCTGAGCGCCGCGCTCGACGGCGTCGAGTGGGTGCTGCACGCCGCGAACCAGGATCTGCCGTGCCTCGCGGAACTGAGGTTCACGCCGTCGCGGCTGTTCGACACCGAGCTCGCCGGGCGTCTCCTCGGACGCGACCGGGTCGGGCTCGGGCCCATGGTGGCGGCGGAGCTCGGGTTCGCCCTCGCAAAGGAGCACTCGGCCGCCGACTGGTCCGAGCGTCCGCTGCCGCAGAGCTGGCTGCGGTACGCGGCCCTGGACGTCGAGGTGCTCGTCGAACTGCGGGACGCGCTCGCCGCCGACCTCACCCGGACCGGGAAGGTCGAGTGGGCGGAACAGGAGTTCGAGGCGGTCCGCACCGCGCCACCACCACCCCCGCGCACCGACCCCTGGCGCCGCACGTCCGGCACCCACCTGGTCCGGGACGCCCGCGGCCTGGCGATCGTCCGGGAGCTCTGGCACGCCCGCGAGATCGCGGCCGAACGGGCTGACATCTCACCCGGTCGGATCCTGCCCGACGCCGCGATCGTCGCGGCCGCTCAGGCCAAGCCACGCGACCGCGCCGCCCTCGCCGAACTGCGCCCGTTCAAGAGCCGGGGGGCGGCCCGCCGCCTGTCCATCTGGGCGGACGCCGTCGCACGGGCGCTCGCGCTGGAGCCCGGGGAACTCCCGGCCAAGCGCACCCCGCTCGGCGACACCCTGCCCCCGCCCCGGGCCTGGCGCGATCGCAACCCCGAGGGCGCCGTCCGCCTCGAGAACGTGCGCCAGGACGTGCGCGCTCTCGCCGAGGAGCTCCAGCTGCCTCAGGAGAACCTGCTCACCCCGGAGTTCCAGCGCCGGATCTCGTGGGCACCACCCCGTCGGGTCACGGTGGAGACGGTCGCCGACGCGCTCACCGACCTCGGTGCCCGACGCTGGCAGGTCGACCTCGTCGCCGAGCCGATCGCCCGCGCCCTGGTCGCGCCGCCGCGCCCCCGCGAGCCCACGGCGACCTCGCAGCCCTCGGAGCCGGCCGGCCCCGGCACCTGACCGGCTCTCACCACGACCGCGCGCCCGGGAACCACCGCGGGCGCGATTCCCGCGACCCCGGGCCACCCGGCCCGCCGTGCCGCACGCCACCAGCGGCGTATAGAGTGGCCTCGGAGTTACCTAGTACTCGCAGTCCCAGATCAAGTCCCGCAGATGTGACCCGGAGGTCGCCACCATGCCCCTGCTCGGTCGAGACGTCGTCCTCGTGGACGCGGTCCGCTCCCCGTTCGGACGCGCCAAGCCCGACGGCCTGTACGCCCACACCCGCGCGGACGACATCGCCGTCGCCGTGGTCCGGGACCTGCTCCGGCGCAACCCGGGCGTCCCCGTCGAGGCCATCGGGGACGTCGCCATCGCTGCGACCACGCAGTCGGGCGACCAGGGCCTGACCCTCGGTCGCACGGTCGCGCTGCTCGCCGGACTGCCCACCACCGTCCCGGGATTCGCGATCGACCGCATGTGCGCGGGCGCGATGACCGCCGTCACCACGCTCGCGTCCGGCATCGCGGTCGGTGCCGTCGACGCCGCCCTGGCCGGTGGGGTCGAGCACATGGGCCGGCACCCGCTCGGCCGGGACGCCGAACCGAACCCCCGGTTCGTCGCGGAGCGGATCGTCTCCGCGGACGCCCTGGTGATGGGCGCCACCGCGGAGAACCTGCACGACCGGTTCCCGGCCCTGACGAAGGACCGCGCGGACACATTCGGAGCCGCGTCCCAGGCCAAGTACGCGGCCGCGCTGGCGGCCGGTGACATCACGCCGGACCTGGTCCCGGTCGGGGTCCCCGACCCCGACCGCGGCTGGGGCCTGGCCACCGCGGACGAGCCACCCCGGCCCGGCACCACCGTGGCAGGCATGGCCGGCCTGCCGACCCCGTTCCGGCCGGGGGGCCGGGTCACCGCGGCGACGTCGTCGCCGTTGACCGACGGGGCGACGGCGGCCCTGCTGGTCGCCGGTGACGTCGCCTCCGCGTGGGGTCTGGCCCCGAAGCTTCGCCTGGTCTCCTACGCGTACGCGGGCGTACAGCCCGAGGTGATGGGCCTCGGCCCGGTGCCCGCGACCGAGCGCGCGCTCGAGCTCGCCGGCCTGTCCGTCGCCGACATCGGACTGTTCGAACTGAACGAGGCGTTCGCCGTGCAGGTGCTCTCCTTCCTGGACGCGTTCGGCATCGCCGACGACGACCCGCGGGTGAACCCGTACGGCGGCGCGATCGCCGTCGGGCACCCGCTCGCCGCCTCCGGCGTGCGCCTCATGTCCCAGCTCGCCCGCCAGTTCGCCGCCCGTCCTGAGGTGCGCTACGGCCTCACCGCGATGTGCGTCGGGCTGGGCCAGGGTGGCGCCGTCATCTGGGAGAACCCGCACCACCCCGACTACTCCGCCGCCAGCGAGGAGAGCAACCGATGAGCGAGCGCATCACCCGCGCCCTGGTCCGCGACGTCCAGCTCGAGGACCTGGGCACACTGGCCCTGGTCACCCTCGACAACGGACTCGACTTCACCAAGCCCAACACGCTCGGCGCCGGCGGCATGGCCGCACTGCGGGAGGCGTTCGAGGCCGTGTCGGCACGCGCCGACGCCGGGGAGATCGTCGCGGCCGCCGTCACCGGCAAGCCGTTCCACTTCGCCGCCGGTGCGGACCTGCACGCCGCGGCCGGGATCACCACGACCGAGCAGGCCCGCGAGATCGCCGAGGCCGGCCACGACACGTACCGGATCCTCAGCGACATGGCCGTGCCGACGTTCGCCTACGTCGGCGGGGTCGCCCTCGGGGGCGGCATGGAGCTGGCGCTCTCGGCCACCTACCGCACGGTCGCGGCCTCGGTGCGCAACCTCGGCCTGCCCGAGGTCTTCCTCGGGCTGATCCCCGGGTGGGGTGGCACCTTCCTGATGCCGCACCTGATCGGCATCGAGAAGGCTCTCGGTGTCGTGGTCGAGAACCCGTTGCGCAACAACCGCCAGCTCAAGGCCGGCGAGGCCGTGGCGCTCGGCGTCATGGACGTCGCCCTCGAACCGGCCGACTTCCTCGCCGAGTCGCTGCGCTGGAGTGCCCGGGTACTGCGCGGCGAGGTCACCCCGGACCGGCCGGAGCCGCTCGACGAGGCCGGCCGCGCCCGCTGGCTCGCCGGAGTCGACGCCGCCCGGGCGAAGGTCGACGGCCGTCTGCACGGCGCCGCACCGGCCCCGTACGTCGCCCTGGATCTGCTCGCACTGGCGGCGGACGGTGACAGGGACGCGTCCTTCGCGGCCGAGAACGACGCGCTCGCCGACCTGATCGTGTCGCCGGAGTTCAAGGCCGGCGTGTACGCCTTCGACCTCACCTCCAGCCGGGCGAAGCGGCCGGTCGGGGCCCCGTCCGCGAACCTGGCCCGGCCGGTGCGCTCGGTCGGCGTGGTCGGGGCCGGCCTGATGGCCTCCCAGCTGGCGCTGCTGTTCGCGCGGCGGATGCGCGTTCCGGTGATCATGCGGGACCTGGACGCGGAGCGGGCCGAGAAGGGCCTGGGCTTCGTCCGCGCGGAGGTGGCCAAGCTCGCCGAGCAGGGACGCATCGGCGCCGACGAGGCGAACCGGATCACCTCCCTGGTCAGCGCTAGCACGGACCTCGCCGATCTTGCCGTCTCTGATCTGGTCATCGAGGCGGTGTTCGAGGAGCTGGACGTCAAGAAGAAGGTGTTCGCCGAGCTCGAGACCGTGATCGGCTCCGGCACCATCCTCGCCACCAACACCTCGGCACTGTCGATCACGGCGATGGCTGCGGACCTGCAGCACCCGGAGCGGGTCGTCGGCCTGCACTTCTTCAACCCGGTCGCGCAGATGCCCCTCGTCGAGGTCATCCGCGCGGAGCGGACCGACGACGCCACCTACGCCACCGCGTTCGCCGTCGCCAAGGCGTCCGGCAAGTCCGCGATCGCCGTGGCCGACGCGCCCGGCTTCGTCGTCAACCGACTCCTCGTGCGCCTGCTCGGCGAGGTTCTCGGCGCCCTCGAGGACGGCACCGACGTCCCCACCGCGGACGCCGCACTGCGGCCGCTCGGCCTGCCCATGGGCCCGTTCCAGCTCCTGCAGCTGGTGGGCCCCGCCGTCGCCATGCATGTCCTGGACACCCTGCGTGAGCACCTCGGTGACCGGTACCCGACGTCGCCCGGGCTGGCCCGGATGGTCACCGACGGCACGCCCTTCGTCACCTACGAAGGTCGTCCCACAGCCGCCTCACCCGTCGACCCGGGCATCGAGCGCTACTTCGGTTCCCGGGCCGGCCGGGCCTACACGGCGCCGGAGCTGCTCGACCGGGTCGGTGGCGCGCTCGCCGAGGAGGTCACCCTGATGCTCGACGAACAGGTGGTCTCGGAGGCGGCCGACATCGACCTCGGCATGATCCTCGGCGCCGGCTGGCCGTTCCACCTGGGTGGGATCACGCCGTACCTGCGCCGGACCGGTCACCTGGACCGCGACGCCGCGAGCTGAGCCCGCTCGAACAGGGACGGCTGCGGCGGGGCGTGGGTCGGGTCGACGCCGTCGAAGAGGCTGCTGACCGACTCCCCCTCGTGGATGCGTCGGATCGCCTCGGCGAACAGCTGGGACACCGACCGCACCACGAGGGAGTGCCAGTCGCCCGGTGCGGGCACCGTGTCCGTGGTCACCACCTCGGTGATCATCGGGTGCTCGCTCAACCGGGCGACGGCGCTACCCGTGAACAGTCCGTGGGTGCACGCGACGGACGCCTCGTGGCAGCCCTCCTCGTCGAGTTTGGCCATCAGCTGCACGATCGAGCCACCGGTGGCGATCTCGTCGTCGAGCACGATGGCCCGCTTCCCGGCGACGTCGCCCACGATCGCGTCGATGACCACCCGGTCGTCGGCGAGCCGCTGCTTGCTCCCGGCCGCGACCGGGAGGCCGAGCAGCCGTGCGAACTGGGTCGCGGTCTTCGCGTTCCCCAGGTCCGGTGACACCACGATCGCGTCGGACAGGTCGCGCCCACGGTAGTGGTCGGCGAGCACCCCGAGCGCGGTCAGGTGGTCCACCGGGACCGAGAAGAAGCCGTGCACCTGTGGCGAGTGCAGCGTCATCGTGAGGATCCGGTCCGCACCGGCCGCGACCAGCATGTCCGCGACCAGACGCCCGCCCAGGGAGATCCGGGAGGCGTCCTTCTTGTCCGACCTGGCGTAGGCGAAATGCGGGATCACGGCCGTGATCTGCGCGGCCGAGGCGCCCTTGGCTGCGTCGATCATGAGGAGCAGCTCCATCAGGTGCTCCTGGGTGGGCGGCACGAGCGGCTGCACGATGTACACGTCGCGCTGGCGGCAGTTCGCTCCGAGCTGTGCCTGCAGACAGTCGTTGCTGAACCGGGTGGTCTCCGATGGTGACACCTCGATCCCGAGCTCGTCGCAGATCAGCCGCGCCAGCGCGGGGTGTGCGCTGCCGGTGAACACCACGATGTCGCGCATGCGCCTGCCTCTCTCCGGGGTCTGGTGGCGATGCTAGGGGATCCGATCGACGTCGCGCGACGGCCCCTGCTGCGGACCACGTCCCCGTGGTCGCCGCTCAGGCGATGCGCGTGCCCGACGGCGACAGTGCGGCCGGTCGGTAGTCCTCGCCTCGTCGCTCGGCCTCGATGGCGAGCGCGCGGTGCTCGTCCAGGTCGACGAGGAAGGCGTCCGCGTGTTCGGCGAGCAGCCGGATCCGGGCCTCGTCCCGGCCGACCCAGCGGAAATCGCGCCGGTAGGTGTGCCGGTTCTCGACGACGAACAGCACCTGCTCACAGCCGGTCACGTGCAACTGCCACTGGAGCTGGTCCCGGTACACCCCCGCCGCCTCGTCGAGATCGGCGACCGCGGTCTTGATCTCGCAGATCGAGTGCGCCCCGACCCCGTCCGGGGTGGCCAGATGGCGCGGGTTCTCGCCCGCACACAGGTGAGAGTTCGGATGGATCCCGAACCGTTGGTGCACCCACGCCGCGATCACCGGCTCCCGCACGATCCCGTGTTCGAACTGGGGCAGCCGGGGGCCCTCCCAACCGCTGAGCTTGGCCTCGAGGAGCCGCTTGCGCTGCTTGCTCACCTGCCCGCGGGAGGTGACCAGGCGCCGCGCGTCCGTGGCCGTGACGCCCCACAGCCGGGCCCGGAGCCAGGCGACGCGTTGCCGGGAGGTGACCGGATCGCCGCCAGGGCCCTGCACATAGCGATACCGGTTCTGCTCCACCCGCACGAGATTACGTGACACCTGCGCCACGCCGGACCTCGGCACGCGGGCAGCGCGCAGATCCACGTCAGCGGACCCGCTCGTTCCCCACTCCGGCCGGCTTCCGGGTGGCCAGCCCGGCGACTGCCGGGGCGTCCACCCGGAAGCCGGACGGCGCCTCCACGGTGACGCCCGCCTGTGCGTCGACCGCGACGGCCAGGTGCTGTCCGCCCACCCGCAACCCGGACACCGAGAGGGCGTCGGTGCTGGCCGGGCTGACCCGGATCCACCCGTTCGGGACGTCGACCGAGAGACCGAGCCGGGCGGTGACGATGGCCATCGCAGCGGCCGCGGACCAGGCCTGCGGCCGGCAGGACGCCGGGTACGGCACCGGCCTGCTCACCTCGGACGGGCCGTCGCCGGAGAACAGTTCGGGCAGCCGGAAGCCGAAGTCCGGCGCGGCCCGCACCAACCCGTCGCCCAGGCGTGCGGCGACCTCCCCGTATCCGGCCCGGGCGAGCCCGCGGATCGCGATCGCGGTGTCATGCGGCCAGACCGCACCGCCGTGGTAGCTCAGGGGCCAGTACCCGCCGGAGCCGGCGGCCAGGGTACGCAGGCCGTACCCGGAGTCGAGCGCGGGCCCGGCGACCCGGGCGGCCACCGCGCGCTCCTCGCCCGGGTCCAGCAGTCCGGTGCCGAGCAGGTGCGCCATGTTCGAGGCCACCGAGTCGACCGGGCGCTTGCCGGCGTCGAGGGCGATCGCGGGGTACGGGCCGTCGGCGTCCGCCACCCAGTACGCGGAGCGGAACCGGGTGGCCAGACGTCCCGCCCAGTCCCGCCACCGGTGTGCCCCGGGCCGGCCGAACGCGCAGAGCAGGTCCGCCCCGGCCAGTGCCGCCTCGTGGGCGTAACCCTGGACCTCCACGAGCGCGATCGCCGGCGTCGCGAGGGCGCCGTCGCGCCAGCGGACCGAGTCCCCGGAGTCCTTCCATCCCTGGTTCGCCAGGCCCCCACCGCTGCTGTCGTACTCGAGGAAGCCGTCGCCGTCGGCATCCCCGTACGTGACCATCCAGTCCAGGGCGCGCTCGGCCGCCGGGAGCAGCGCCGCCACCTCGGCCTCCGGCAAGCCCCAACGCCAGGCGTCGGCGAGCAGGCACACCCACAGCGGGGTCGCGTCGATGCTGCCGTAGTACAGCGGCGGCAGCATCCCGGCGGTCCCCGATCCGATCGGGGCGCGCCGCAGCTCGTGCAGGATCTTGCCGGGCTCCTCACCGGTGGTGCGGTCGACGACGCTGCCCTGCGCGGCGGCCAGCGTGCGCAGTGTCCCGCCGGCGAGCTCCGTCCCCAGCGGCAGCATCATCCGCGCCGCCCAGATCGAATCCCGGCCGAACAGGGTGAAGAACCACGGCGCTCCGGCGGCGACGAAGGCTTCGTCCGGGGTCCGCACGGTGGACATCAGGAGCCCGCCCAGATCGTCCAGGCTCCGCTCCAGCAGCACCGGCAGGCGTCGGTCCCAGGCCTGCACGCTCGGCGTCGACCAGGGTCGGCCGCCTCGACGTGCGCCCGGCGCGGCTCGGACCGCACCGGTCGGGTCCACGCAGTCGATCTGCCAGGTGAGTTCGGCGGGCCGGTCCGGCTCGGCGCGCACCGTCCAGACAAGCGTCGGGGCGGTGGGCTCGTCGAGGTCGATCCGGGCTCCGGGAGCCCGCACCTGCACCTCGACCCCGCCCGCGGCCGCCTCGGACCCCACCCAGCGCAGGCCGTCCGCCATCCGGGTGGGCACCACCGGAGTGGCCGCCTCACCGGCCTTCACGCGGTCCATGGGAAGCAGGTCCGCACCGAGCCGGATCCGGACCGTCGCCTCGACGGCCCCCACCGAGGTCGCGCTGGAGAGGGTCAGGCGTTCGCGCATCCGCCCGGGGGTCACCGTGCGCTCGACGTCGATCCGGGTGGTCGGGTCCGCGCCTGGGCCGTCGAGGTCGCGGGCGAGCGCGACCAGGCGCACGCACCCCGACCCCGCGTTCGCGCCGGCGATGCCCTCGGGCACGACGCCGTCGACGGTCAGAAGTGCCTCACTGAGCACCCGCACGTCCGCGTGGAACACCCCGTTGAGGTCCGCCCGCCCCGCCCGGATCTGCCCGTCCGCACCCGACCAGGCCTGGGTCGGCGCAGCGAGTGCGACCAGCTGATCGTGCAGCAGCGGTTGCCGAACCATTCCCACGCCTTCCACGCTTGACAGCCCCGGTGGTTCCAGACCACTCTAGGACAACTGTTTGAACGATCCAATCCGACGACGATGCCGATGGCCGATGATTGATCCATCAATGGGTCACGAACTGGCGAGGAGGCGGAAGATGAGCGCGCGGCAACGCGTCACCCTGGAGTCGGTTGCCGCGCACGCCAAGGTGTCCCGCCAGACCGTCTCGAACGCCATCAACGCGCCCGACGTGGTCAAACCCGAGACCCTGACCCGCGTGCTCGAATCGATCGCGGAACTCGGCTACCAACCGTCCCGGGCGGCCCGGCAGTTGCGGACCCGGCGTTCCCAGATCCTCGGCTACTCCCTCAGGCCGGTCCCGGCAGATGCGCACGGCACGATCGGCGACCGGTTCGTGCACGGCCTCGCCAGGGCCGCGCAACAGCGCGGGTACCGGATCATGCTGTTCGCGTCCGGGAACGACGAGGAGGAGATCCTCCAGTACGACGAACTGCTGTCCGGTGCCGACCTGGACGGCTTCGTCCTGACGAACACCCATCACGGCGACCCGCGTATCGCCTGGCTCGCGGAGCGGGACGTGCCGTTCGTGACCTTCGGTCGCCCGTGGGGCAACGCGGACGCCACCCATCCCTGGGTGGACGTCGACGGGGCAGCCGGCACGGCGGCCGCGACCCGCCACCTGCACGAGCTCGGGCACACCCGGATCGCCTACCTCGGTTGGCCGCACGGCTCCGGGGTCGGTGACGACCGCCGGACCGGATGGTCGGACGTGATGGCCGAACTCGGCCTGCCCGCCGATGGGCGCTGGCAGGAGACCACCGAGAACGCCACCGAGCCTGCCCGCGATGCGGCTGCGACGCTCCTGCGTCGGGTCAGCCCGGGCGCGGTGGTGTGCGTCAGCGACTCGGTCGCCCTCGGGGTCATCCGCGCCGCCGAGGCGCAGGGTCGCCGGCTGGCCGTGACCGGTTTCGACGACTCGGCGGTGGCGCTGCTGGCGGGGATGACCACCCTGGCGCAACCGGTCACCGAGTCCGCCCAGCGCGCGCTCGCGCTGGTGCTCCGCGATATCGGCGTCGACACCGTGGGGCCCGCCTCCCGGCACGAGATCCTCGCTCCGCAGCTCGTCGTCCGGGACACCAGCATCCCGCCGGACCCACTGCCCCGAACCGTGGGATCCTGACCGGGTCCGATCACCGAGCCAGGAGGATCCGATGCCGCAACCCCCGCTCCTACGCTTGCCGGTCGGTGGACGGCGTCGTCGGACGGCACGGGTGGGTGGCGTCGCCGTCGTGCTCGTCCTCGCCGCCGCGGCGTGCTCGGGCGGCACCGGCTTCACCGACGAGACCCCGACCGGGGCGGACGACGGCGTGGACGACGGCACCGTCACCGTGCTGATCGGCTCCAGCGGTGCCGCCGAGACCGAGGCCGTCGAGGCGGCGGTGTCGGCCTGGTCCTCCGAGTCCGGCATCCGGGCCGAGGTCATCGTCGCGGCCGACCTGAACCAGCAGCTGAGCCAGGGGTTCGCGGCCGCCGAGCCGCCGGATGTGTTCTACCTGGGCACCGACCAGTTCGCCGCGCACGCGGACAACGGGTCACTGCACCCGTATCTGGACGCCCTGCCCCAGGCCGCCGACTTCTACCCGAGCCTGCTCCGCTCGTTCACCTACGCGGGCACCACCTACTGTGCCCCGAAGGACTTCTCCACCCTCGCCCTGATCATCAACACCGACTACTGGGCGGCCGCCGGCCTCACCGATGCGGACCTCCCGACCACCTGGGCGCAACTGCGTGAGGTGGCGACGGCCCTGACCACGGACACCCACGTCGGCCTCAGTTTCGCCCCGGAGTGGCAGCGCATCGGTGCGTTCCTGGCCGAGGCCGGAGGGTCGCTCACGTCACCGGACAACGACCGGGCCACCGTGGACTCGCCCGAGAACCTCGAGGCCCTGGAGTACGTGCAGGACCTGATCGGCTCCGGGGTGGCGGCCTTCCCGTCGACGCTGAACACCGGTTGGGGCGGCGAGGCCCTCGGCAGCGGTAGCGCGGCCATGGTCGTCGAGGGCAACTGGATCGTCGGAGCCATGGCCGCCGACTTCCCCGATGTCCGGTACCGCGTCGTCGAGTTGCCCGAAGGGCCGGGCGGCCGGGGGACGCTGCAGTTCACCAACTGCTGGGGCGTCGCCGCCGGCACGGACACCGAGGCCGCCGTCGAGCTCGTCGCCGACCTCACCTCGCCGCAGGCGCAACTCGCCTTCGCGGACGCGTATGGCGTGATGCCGTCGGTGGCCACCGCCGCCCAGCAGTGGTCCGGCGACCACCCGGACCAGGCGGCGTTCCTGGCCGGGGCCGACTACGCGCACGGGTTCCCGTCCGCACCGGGGGCCGCGGCGGTCCTCGCCGACTTCAACGCACAACTCGAGGGCCTCCCGGACGCCGACCCCGCGGACATCCTCGCGTCGGTCCACGTGGACCTGCAGGCCGTCCTCGGAGGCTGACGGGGAGGTGAGGAAGCGGGCTGGCAGGCGGTCGGCGACGCGGCAGGGCGTGGCCGGGTGGGCGTTCGTCGCTCCGATGGTCGTGATCCTGGGTCTGTTCCTCGTGGTGCCGATCGCGATGGCGTTCTGGGTCAGCGTCTCCGACTGGCGGGGCGTCGGGAACCCGATGACCGGCGCGGCCCGGTTCGTGGGAGCCGCCAACTACTCCGACGTCCTCCTCGGTGACGGCCTCGCGACGAAGGACCTCGGCCGCGCCATGCGCAACAACCTCTACTACGTCCTCGCCGTCGTCCCGCTGCAGACCATCCTCGCGCTGACGCTCGCGGTGCTCGTGCACCGCCGGGTGGTCGCGGGTCGCGGGTTCTTCCGGAGCGCGTTCTACTTCCCGTCGGTGACGTCCTCGGTGGCGATCACCGTGGTGTTCCTGTTCCTGTTCTCCGCGACCGGCGCGGTGAACCGGCTGCTCGCGGTGCTGGGTGTCGAGGGCCCGAACTGGTTCGCCGACCCCCGCGGGGTGGTGCACCTGGCCCTCGGGGCGTTCGGGATCCGGGCGCCGTACGAGAGCGGCCCGGTGCTGCTCGGGCTCTCCTGGTGGAACTGGATCTCGGGCCCGAGCGTGGCGATGTGCGTGTTGATCGTGCTCGCGGTGTTCACCACGTCCGGGACGTTCATGCTGCTCTTCCTGGCCGCCCTGCAGCACCTGCCCGGCGAGGTGGAGGAGGCCGCGGTCGTCGACGGCGCCACCCCCTGGCAGCGGCTGCACCGGATCACGGTCCCGATGCTGCGCCCGACGCTGTTCACGGTGATCACGCTGGGCCTGATCGGTACCTGGCAGTTGTTCGATCAGGTCTACACCGGCACCCAGGGCACACCCGGCAAGACCACGCTGACGCCGGCCTACCTGTCCTACCAGACCTCCTTCCAGCAGCAGGAGTGGGGCCAGGGTGCCGCGATCGCGTTCCTGCTCTTCGCGATCATCGTGGTGAGCACCCTGGTCGGCCGGTGGCTGCTGCGCGAACGGGACACAACGGCCCCACACCGGCTCCGGCCGGCGCGCCGTCCCGGAACGGGGTCCGGGTCATGACCGCCACCCACGCGCTGCGGCGGGACCGCGGCCCCGCGTGGCTGCGCCGCTCGCGGTTCGGTTCCGCGGTGGCGCTGGCCGTCCTGATCCTGCTCGCCCTCGCCTACCTGTACCCGTTCGCGATCAGCCTCGCGACGTCGTTCAAGACCGATGCCGGGGCCGCCGCGGACCCGCTCTCGCTGATCCCGGCGACGCCGTCCACGTCCGCGTACACCGAGCTCCTGCGCAACTCCGACTTTCCGCTCTGGGTCCGCAACTCGGTGATCGTCACCCTCACGGTGACCACCGGCCGGGTGCTGTTCGCCTCCCTGGCCGGCTACGCGCTCGCCCGGCTGCGGTTCCCTGGCCGCGGCGTCGTGTTCGCGGCCCTGGTGGCGGTCATGGCCGTGCCCGGGGTGGTGCTGCTGATCCCCCGGTTCCTGGTCATCAACACGTTCGGCATCTACAACAGCTTCGCCGGCCTGATCCTGCCGCTCCTGGTGGATGCGGCCGGCGTCTTCATCATGCGGAACTACTTCACCTCCGTGCCGCCCGGCGTTGAGGAGGCCGCCCGCATCGACGGCGCGGGCCCCCTGAGGATCTTCTGGTCCGTGGCACTGCCGATGGCCGGCCCGGCCCTGATCACGATCATCGTGCTGAGCTTCCAGGGCTCCTGGAACGAGCTGTCCCATTTCATCGTGGCCTCGGACCGCCCCGAGCTGCAGACGCTGACGAAGGGCGTCGCCCAGCTCACCGCAGGGGCCCTCAGCCAGGGCACCCAGTACCCGCTGAAGCTGGCGGCCGCGGTGATCATGTCGATCCCGGTGGCCCTGCTCTTCCTCGTGTTCCAGCGCCGCATCACGTCGACCCACGACGGTGCCATCAGGGGCTAGCCCCAGCGGGAGGCCAGCTCCTCACGCACCTTGCGCCGCTCCACCTTGCCGAGCATCGAGCGCGGCACCTCGTCCACGGCCACGATCCGCTTGGGCACCTTGTACGGCGTGAGGTGCTCCCGGCAGAAGGCGCGCAGCGCCTGCTCGTCCAACTGAGCCCCCTCCACGAGCACCACCGCCGCGACCACCTGCTCCCCGCCGTCGGCCCGCTCGTGACCGACCACCGCCGCCTCGGCGACGTCGGCGTGGGCCACCAGCACCTCCTCCACCTCGGACGGGGACACGTTGAAGCCACCGGTGATGATGATCTCCTTGCGGCGGTCCACCACCGTGGTGAAGTGGTCGGCGTCCACGGTGACGATGTCACCGGTCCGCAACCACCCGCCGTCGAGCAGGGTCTGCGCCGTGGCCTCGGGATCGCCGAAGTACCCGGAGAACACCTGGGGACCGCGCAGCAGCAGTTCGCCGGGCTCACCCTGGGGCACGTCCACGTCGGGGTGGTCGGGGTCCACCACGCGCATGTCCGTGCTCGGGAACGGGACGCCGATGGTGCCGTTGCGCCGGCTCGGCGCGAACGGGTTGCCGAGCGCGACCGGGGAGCTCTCGGTGAGTCCGTACCCCTCGACGAGGAGGCCACCGGCCACGGACTCCCACAACTCGACCACGTGGCCCGGCAGCACCATGGCGCCGGAGATCGCGAACCGGATGGTGGACAGGTCGACGCCACGCGCCTTGCCCTCGGTCGCGACCTTCTCGTAGATCGGCGGCACGGCGCAGAGCACGGTGGGCGGGGACTTGCGCACCGCACCCAGGAGGAGGTCCACGTCGAACTTCGGGAACAGCACCAGCTTGGAGCCGGTGAGCACCGAGAACGTCAGGTAGAGGGTGAGGCCGAACGCGTGGAACATCGGCAGCACGCCGTAGATGGTCTCCGCTCCGGGCACCGCACCGTGCATCCACGCCTGCCCCTGCAACGCGTTCGAGCGCAGGTTGTAGTGGCTGAGCATGGCGCCCTTCGGGCGGCCCGTGGTGCCGCTCGTGTACTGCAGCACGGCCAGGTCGCGCACGTCCGGGAACGGATGGTCGACGGCGAGTGCCGTTCCCGCGAGCAGGTCGCCCCAGGTGCCGGTCGACCCGGTCGAGGGGCCGCTCAGCGCGGCCCGGCCGGCCCTGGCCGCCGGGACCGGCAGCGCGAGCGCGAGCCGCTTGAGGCGCGGCATCGCGGCGATCAGGCTCACCGCGAGCAGGTCCCGCACGCCGGTGTCCGCCGCGAACGACGCGATCCGAGGCACCACCGAGTCCCAGGCGATCACCACCCGGGCCCGATGATCGGCGAACTGATGCGCAAGCTCCTCCGCCGTATACAGCGGGTTGTGGCTGACCACCACCGCGCCCAGCCGCAGCGCGGCATAGAACGCGACCAGGTACTGAGGGCAGTTCGGGAGCACGAGCGCGACCCGGTCGCCGGGCTCCACGCCCAGGCGCCTCAGCCCCTCGGCGGCCCGCGCGACCTGGTCCCCGAGCTCGGCGTAGGTGGTCCGGGCCCCGAAGAACTCGATCGCCACCTTCGGGCCGAACTGCCGGACCGAGTCCTCGAGCATCGACGGCAGCGACTCGGTGGGCGCCTCGATCGTGGCCGGGACCCCCTCCTGGTAGTTCCGGACCCAGGGCGGGGTGGGCTCAGTCATGCCGCCGAGCCTAGTCCGCGCCGCAACCGACCGCCCGGTTAGGCTTGCCGTCATGCGCCTGCTGCCCGGTCACGCGATCACCCACGACCTCACCTACGGGGACGTGTTCCTCGCCCCGTCCTACTCCGATGTCGCCTCCCGGTTCGATGTGGACCTGGCCTCCGCGGACGGGACCGGCACCACGATCCCGGTGGTGGTGGCGAACATGACCGCCATCAGCGGCCGCCGGATGGCCGAGACCGTCGCGCGCCGGGGCGGTCTGGCGATCCTGCCGCAGGACGTGCCGCTGGCCGAGGTGAGCCGCACGATCGCCTCGGTGAAGGCCCGGCACACGGTCCTCGAGACCCCGGTGACGGTCGGCCGCACGGACACGGTGCACACGATCCTCACGCTGATCGACAAGCGCTCCCACGGCGCGGCGGTCGTGGTCGAGGGCGGCCGGCCGATCGGGGTCGTGACCCGCCGCGACTGCCAGGGTGTGGACCAGTTCACCCAGGCCCACGAGGTGATGACGCCGGACCCGACCGTGCTGGACCTGAGGGTCCTCCAGGGCCCGGACGCCCTGCGGGCCGCGTTCGACGCGCAGTACGCGGCCCGGCGCCGGTTCTCACCCGTGGTCGATGCCGAGGGGATGCTGGTCGGAGTCCTCACCCGCACCGGCGCGCTGCGATCCTCGATCTACACCCCCGCCGTCGACGCCGCCGGCAGGCTGCGGGTCGGCGCCGCCATCGGCGTGAACGGGGACGTCGCCGCGCACGCCACCGGCCTGCTCGAGGCGGGCGCGGACGTGCTCGTGGTGGACACCGCGCACGGCCACCAGGCGAAGATGCTCGAGGCGCTTCGCGCGGTGCGGGCGCTCGACCCGCAGGTGCCGGTGGTGGCCGGTAACGTCGTCACGCCCGACGGCGTCGGCGACCTCGTCGAGGCCGGCGCGGACATCATCAAGGTCGGGGTCGGCCCGGGCGCCATGTGCACCACCCGGATGATGACGGCCGTGGGCCGCCCGCAGTTCTCCGCGGTGCTCGAGTGTGCCGCACGCGCCAAGGAGCTCGGCGCCCACGTCTGGGCCGACGGCGGGGTCCGCTACCCCCGTGACGTCGCCCTCGCCCTGGCCGCCGGGGCGTCCCAGGTGATGATCGGATCCTGGTTCGCGGGCACCCATGAGTCCACCGGGGACCTGCACCTCGACGCGGACGGGCGCACCTACAAGGAGAGCTTCGGAATGGCCTCGGCCCGCGCCGTGGCCGCCCGCACCTCCACGACCTCCACCCCGTTCGAACGCGCCCGCAAGGCGCTCTACGAGGAGGGCATCTCGTCCTCGCGGATGTACCTCGACCCGGACCGCCCCGGTGTGGAGGACCTGCTCGACCACATCACCTCGGGGCTGCGCAGTTCCTGCACCTACGCCGGCGCGCGCTCGCTCGCGGAGTTCGCGGACAAGGCGCTGGTGGGTCTGCAGTCCACGGTCGGCTACGACGAGGGCCGCCCGCTCCCCGCGGGCTGGTGATCACGGGGCATCGGCCGGGTCCACCACCTGCCCCATGAACACCGGCAGCCCGGTCGGCAGGTGCACGATCCGGTAGGCGAACGGCCGGTCCGCGCGGAACACCGGCGCCCCCTCGACCACCTCCGCGGACTCGGTGGCGGCGATCCCGGTGACCGCCCCGGCCACCGTGCCCGCGGCGTCCACCGTGATCGTGGCCTGGTGGGCGGCGGCCGAGATCCACAGACCCGGTGCGATCCCGCTCAGGTCGGGTGCCGCGCCGAGGGTCTCGGTCAGGCCGGCCTCCCGCAGGCTCGGGCTCAGGTCGAGGCTGCTGGTGTGCGACCACGTGGGCAGCGTGAGCTCCACGCTCACGGGCGCCGCGGCATCCAGCCCGGCCGCGGCCTCGGGCCAGCCGGCCGGGTCCCAGCGCAGCCCGGGTGCCGGCAGCACCACGTCCATGGCGAAGGCCGCCGTGTACGGGATCCGCACCGCAGCGGTGCCGTTCTGCGTGGTCAGGTACGCCAGCTCGCGGGTGTCCTCGAGGAACGCTGCCGTGGTCGTGGTGCCGTCGGGCCGGTGGAACTGCCCCAGTGCGGTCGCGTCGCTGAACGGCTCCTGCCAGGCCGCCGCGAGCCGGACCGCGTTCAGCAGCGCCAGCCGGGTGGTCCGGTCGAAGGGCATCGGCGCCTCGTCGACCTCTCCCCCGGTGTGCTCGGCGACCCAGTCGTCGACGACCGCGCGCCCCGAGGCGGGTCCCCTGGCGGCGAAGTCCACCCGGAGCACGTCCGCGCCGTAGTGCGTCGCGAGGGCGTCCAGGAACGGCTGCTGCACCTCGAAGCCCTCCTGGACGAAGAGCTGGTCCGCGACGTGCAGCACCGGCTCGGGTGGCACCTGCCCGACCGTGACCTCGCCAGGGTCGCCCTCGTGGAGCTGGAGCTGGCCGAGCAGGGCATTCATGGCCTCCCCGCGGTACTCGGCCGGGAAACCCAGCGCCCGGTCCAGCTCGGCGGCGGTGGTGGTGGCGGCGCCCTCCCGGAGCATGGCGAACGCCACCATCACCGAGATCGGTGACACCACCAGGTTCTGGTCCGGGTCCGCGTTCAGGAGCCGGGCACCCAGGCCCGAGGTCGCGGCGACCACAGTGGCGGCGGCGGCCGGCACGTCGGTGACGGCGACCGCGGCCCGCGGCGACCGCGACTCCAGGACCTCCGATCCGGTGGTCTCCCCGGTGGGGCTGGTGCACCCGGCCAGCAGCAGGAGGGCGGCCCCCAGCCCTGCCACCGCGGCCCGCACCGACCGTGTTGCGCCCGTCGACGCCGACCCGTGTCCCATGCCGACGCAGCCTACCGGGGGTGACCATTGCCCCGATGGTGAAGGATGGGCCCATGAGCGAGACCGACACCCGCACCGTGGCGCCGTTCGGCGCGTGGCCCTCCCCCCTCGGCGTCGCCGAGCTCACCGCGGGCACGGTCCGGCTCGGTGAGATCGCCCTCGACGGCGATGCGACCTATTGGCTCGAGGGCCGGCCGGCCGAGGGTGGCCGTCAGGCGCTGGTCCGGCGGGAGGCCGACGGCACCCTCACCGATGTCGTCGACGCAAGCTTCGACGTGCGCACCCGGGCCCACGAGTACGGCGGGGCGTCCTACGCGGTCACCCCCACCGGCGTGGTGCTCTCCCGGCGTGAGGACGACCTGCTCTACCGGGTGGACCGCCGGGCCGACGGCACCTTCTCCTCACCGGTCCCCCTCGTCCCGGCGGACGGCCGCCGGTACGCCGACCTCGAGGTGGACGCCGAGCGTGGACTGGTCTACGCCGTTGCCGAGGACCACGGCGCCGCCGGCGGCCAGCGCACCGACCCACGCACCACCCTGGTCTCGGTCCCGCTCGACGGCAGCGGCGCGAACACCGGCGGCGCGACCCCGTCCGCGATCGCGGTGCTCGTGGACGGTCCCGACTTCGTCACCTCGCCCCGGCTGAGCCCGGACGGCGCGGTCCTGGCCTGGATCACGTGGAACCACCCGGACATGCCCTGGGATGCGACCACGCTGCACGTCGCCTCCGTGGCCGACGGCGGGGGCCGGCTCCTGCATGAGCGTGCGCTCGCGGGTGGGCCGGGGGTGAGCGCGGCCGAGCCGCAGTGGACGCCGACGGGCGACCTCATCCACGTCGACGACCGCACCGGGTGGTGGAACCTGTACCGCACCGAGTTCGTCGAGGGTGAGGCCCGGACCCGGCACCTGCACCCCGCCGAGGCCGACTTCTCGATGCCCCAGTGGGGGTTCGGCCCGCGCACCCACGACGTCCTCGACGAGGCCCATCTGGTGGTGTCCTGGTCCAGCGGTGGCCACCGCTTCCTCGGTGCCATGCTGACCGCGAACGGACAGCTGGAGCGGTGGGACGGGGACTGGGAGCCGTGGGGCCCGGTCCGCGCGGACGGCGACCGGGTGGTCTTCCTCGGCGAGTCCGAGACCGAGCCGTCCGCCATCGTCGAGCTCGACCTGGCCCACGGGCACGTGAACGTCCTGCGGACCAGTGCGCGCCAGCACCTGGACCCGGCCGACATCTCCCGGCCCGAGGTCGTGCGCTGGCGCTCCGAGCTCGGGATCACGCACGGCTTCTTCTACCCGCCGACCTCGGCGCGCCTCGCCGCTCCGGACGGCGAACTGCCGCCGCTGCTGGTGTTCACCCACGGGGGCCCCACCGGCGCCACGTCCCCCGGATTCCGGCCGGGCGTCCAGTTCTGGACCACCCGTGGGTTCGCCGTCCTGGACGTGAACTACGGCGGCAGCACCGGCTACGGGCGCGCCTACCGGGACCGGCTCCGCGGCGCCTGGGGTCTGGCGGACGTGCGGGACTGCGCCGCCGGGGCACGCTGGCTCGCGGAGTCCGGCCGGGTCGACCCGGAGCGCCTTGCGATCCGCGGGGGCAGCGCCGGTGGCTTCACCACGCTCGCCGCCCTGACCTTCACGGACACGTTCACGGCCGGGGCCAGCCTCTACGGCATCGGGGACCTCGAGGCGCTGGCCCGGGACACCCACAAGTTCGAGAGCCGCTACCTCGACTCCCTGATCGGGCCGTACCCGGCGCAGCGGGACCGGTACCTGGCCCGCTCCCCGATCCACCACACCGACCGGCTCAGCGCTCCGATGATCCTGCTGCAGGGCACGGAGGACCGGGTGGTACCCCGCGACCAGGCCGAGTCGATGGCCCGGGCCGTCCGTGACAAGGGCCTGCACGTGGAACTGGTCATGTTCGACGGCGAGGGCCACGGGTTCCGCCGCGCCGAGAACATCCAGGCCGCCGCGACGGCGGAGCTGGCCTTCTACGGCCAGGCGTTCGGTTTCAGGCCCGCCTGAACGTGTCGAGGCCCGACCGGGCCCTAGCAGCGCGTGGATCCGCGCGCTGCCGGGGGCCCGGACGGGCCTACGGCCGGCTCAGGCAGCGACCAGGGACCGGAGCACGTACTGCAGGATGCCGCCGTTGCGGTAGTAGTCCGCCTCGCCGGGGGTGTCGATACGGACGACGGCGTCGAACTCGACGGCGGTGCCGTCCGCCCTCGTGGCGCTCACGTGCACGGTCGACGGCGTCTCGCCGTCGTTCAGGGCGGTCACCCCGGCGATGTCGAACGTCTCCGTGCCGTCCAGGCCGAGGGAGTCCGCGTTCTCGCCCTCGGGGTACTGCAGCGGCAGCACGCCCATCCCGATCAGGTTCGAGCGGTGGATCCGCTCGAAGCTCTCGGTGATGACGGCCTTGACGCCGAGCAGCACGGTGCCCTTGGCGGCCCAGTCGCGGGAGGACCCGGAGCCGTACTCCTTGCCGCCCAGGATCACCAGCGGCACACCGGCCTCGGCGTAGTCCTGGGCCGCGTCGTAGATGGTGGTCTGCTCACCGGTGAGCAGGTTCTTGGTGAACCCGCCCTCGACGTCGTCCAGCAGCTGGTTGCGCAGCCGGATGTTGGCGAACGTGCCCCGGATCATGACCTCGTGGTTCCCGCGGCGGGAGCCGTAGGAGTTGAAGTCGCGACGGGCGACGCCGTGCTCGGCCAGGTACTTCCCGGCCGGTGAATCCGGCTTGATGGAGCCGGCCGGGGAGATGTGGTCGGTGGTGACCGAGTCACCGAGCTTGGCCAGGACCCGGGCGCCGGTGATGTCGGCGACCGGTTCCGGGGTGGCGCCCATGCCCTCGAAGTACGGAGGCTTGCGCACGTAGGTGGAGTCCGCGTCCCACTCGAAGGTGTCCCCCTCGGGGGTCTGCAGGGCACGCCACTGCTCGTCGCCGCTGAACACGTCGGCGTAGTCCTTCGTGAACATGTCCCGGTTGATCGAGGCGTCGATCGTCTCCTGGACCTCGGCGGCGGACGGCCAGATGTCCCGCAGGAACACCGGTGAGCCGTCCTCGTGGCGGCCGAGCGGCTCGTGCTCGAAGTCGAACTCCATGGTCCCGGCGAGGGCGTAGGCGATCACCAGCGGCGGTGAGGCCAGATAGTTCATCTTCACGTCGGGGTTGATCCGGCCCTCGAAGTTCCGGTTACCGGAGAGCACCGAGACCACGGACAGGTCGTGGTCGTTGACCGCCGCGGAGACCTCGTCGGCGAGCGGGCCGGAGTTGCCGATGCAGGTGGTGCAGCCGTACCCGACCAGGTGGTAGCCGAGCTTCTCGAGGTAGGGCCACAGCCCGGCCTTCTCGTAGTAGTTCGTGACCACCTGCGACCCGGGCGCCATCGAGGTCTTCACCCACGGCTTGACGGTCAGCCCCTTCTCCACCGCCTTCTTCGCGAGCAGGCCGGCGGCCAGCATCACGGACGGGTTCGAGGTGTTCGTGCAGGACGTGATCGAGGCGATCGCGACGGCCCCGTGGAACAGGTCGTAGGACGCGCCCTCCGGCGTGGTCACCTGCACGGTGCGCCGGGCCTGCTGGGAGATCGCCGGGGAGTCGGAGGCCGGGAAGGACTCCTTCTCCGCCTCGTCGACGCCGTTGACGACATCGGACGCGTAGTTCGGCAGGTCCCGCTGGAACGCCGACTTGGCGTGGGTCAGCTCGATGCGGTCCTGGGGCCGCTTCGGTCCGGCGATGGAGGGCACCACGGTGCTCAGGTCGAGGGTCAGGTACTCGGAGAACTTCGGCTCCGCGTACCCCTGCGCCTCGGGGTCGAGCCACATGCCCTGTTCCTTGGCGTAGGCCTCGACGAGCGCGACCTGCTGGTCGGAGCGGCCGGTCAGGCGCAGGTAGTCCAGGGTGACGTCGTCGATCGGGAAGATCGCGGCGGTGGAACCGAACTCGGGGCTCATGTTGCCGATGGTGGCGCGGTTGGCGAGCGGGACCTGGGCCACACCCGCGCCGTAGAACTCCACGAACTTGCCCACCACACCGTGCTGGCGGAGCATCTCGGTGATCGTGAGCACCACGTCGGTCGCGGTCACGCCGGACGGGATCTGGCCGCTGAGCTCGAAGCCGACGACCCGCGGGATCAGCATCGAGACCGGCTGGCCGAGCATCGCGGCCTCGGCCTCGATGCCGCCGACTCCCCAACCGAGGACGCCGAGCCCGTTGACCATGGTGGTGTGCGAGTCGGTGCCGACGCAGGTGTCCGGGTAGGCACGCAGGACCTTCTCGCCGCCCGCCTCGACCTCACGGGTCATCACCACGCGAGCCAGATACTCGATGTTGACCTGGTGCACGATGCCGGTGCCCGGCGGCACCACCTTGAAGTCGTCGAACGCGGTCTGGCCCCAGCGCAGGAACTGGTAGCGCTCGTGGTTGCGCTGGTACTCGATGTCCACGTTCCGCTGGAAGGCGTCCGGGCGGCCGGCCACGTCGATCTGCACCGAGTGGTCGATGACCAGCTCGGCCGGGGATAGCGGGTTGATGCTGGCCGGGTCCCCACCGAGGTCGGCGACGGCCTCGCGCATGGTGGCCAGGTCAACGACGCACGGCACGCCGGTGAAGTCCTGCATCACCACGCGGGCGGGCGTGAACTGGATCTCGGTGTCCGGCTGGGCGTCCGGGTCCCAGTTCGCCAGAGCCCGCACATGGTCGGCGGTGATGTTCGCGCCGTCCTCGGTGCGGAGCAGGTTCTCGGCGAGCACCTTCAGGCTGTACGGGAGCCGCTCGAGGCCCTCGACGGCGCTCAGTCGGTAGATCTCGTAGCCGGTCCCACCGACGTCCAGGGTCCCCCTGGCGGAAAACGTGTTGACGCTGCTCACAACCACTCCTCGGCTGGGTCTCGCGGGTCGTCATCGCATCCTCGCACTTAACGCGACGACCGCATGAGGTAATTTATCTCGATGTCGAGATATCGTATCGCACTTCCGCCGCCGGGTGCACCTCGGCCGCCCCCGGGTGCAGCGCCCGACGGCGGTACGCCAGCTCGATCACGAGGCACCCCAGGCCGGCCGTGACGGCCACGAGCACGGCCGTGAACGGCTCCGGGAGCTCGAGGGCGAAGAACGTCCGGACCGGCGGCACGGCGAGCGCCAGGACGGCGCCGCCGGCCATGGCCGCGAACAGCAGGATCCTCCACCAGTTCCAGGGCCGGGCCAGGGCGCCGAGCAGCCAGAGCCCCATGATGACCAGGGTCAGGGTGGCGCCGGTGTTCGCCTGCAGGCCGGCGTCCCGGGCATGGAGGGTGCCGTAGACGACGAGCACCGCGACGGCGGAGGCGATGCCGCACGGGATGGACAGGGACAGCACCCGGGGCAGGAAGCCGGGCACGTAGCGCTGCCGGGTCGGGGCCAGGGCAAGGAAGAACGCCGGGGTGCCGATGGTCAGGGCCCCGACCAGGGTCAGGTGCCGGGGCAGGAACGGGTAGGGCCACGCGGTGATGGCCACCACGATCGCGAGCAGCACCGCGTAGGTGGTCTTGTTCAGGAACAGGGAGGCGACCCGTTCCATGTTCGCGATCACCCGGCGGCCCTCGTCGACCACGCCGGGCAGGGTGGCGAACCGGCCGTCCAGGAGCACCAGCCGGGCCACGGCCTTCGTGGCCGCCGCCCCCGAGCCCATCGCGATCCCGAGGTCCGCGTCCTTCAGGGCGAGGGCGTCGTTGACGCCGTCACCGGTCATCGCGACCGTGTGCCCGCGGGACTGGAGCGCGTGCACGAACGCCCGCTTCTGCTCCGGGGTGACTCGCCCGAACACCTGCTCCCGGGTGACCTGATCGGCCAGTTCCTCCCCGTCGGCGGGCAGGGTGCGGGCATCCACGCCGGTGACTGCGCCGTCGCTGCCATCGGTGCCACTGCGGCCGAGCCCGACGAGGCCCGCGATCGCCGCGACCGTGGCCGGGTTGTCCCCCGAGATCACCTTCACGGTGACCCCCTGCGCCGCGAAGTAGGCGAGGGTCTGGGCGGCGTCCGGACGCACGTGTTCGCGCAGCACCACCAGGTAGGCCGGCCGCAGGTCCCGCGGGGGCGCCTCACCGGCCACTGTGGGCGCGGTGGGTGCATCGGCCGGGGCGGCGGCCAGCACTAACACCCGGGCGCCGGTGTCGGCGAGCTCGTGCACCCGTGCCAGCACGCCGTCGTCCGGGTCGAGGAGCACCTCGGGTGCCCCGAACACCCAGGTGCCCTCGCCGGTGGACAGGGCGCTCCACTTCCGCGCCGACGAGAACGGCACCAGGACCTGCGCGGCCGGGGCCGGGACGTCCGCCACCCCGGGGGCGATCGCGGCGGCGGAGGCGTTCGCGTCCGGATCGGCGGCCAGCGCCGCCAGGGCGGCCCGGGCGCCGGGCGTCGGGGTCAGTTCGATCAGCTCGGACAGGCCGACCGTGCCGTCGGTGAGGGTGCCGGTCTTGTCCAGGCAGAGCACATCCACCCGGGCCAGGACCTCGACGGCCGGCAGCTCCTGGACGAGCACCTTGCGCCGGGCCAGCACGATCGCGGCCAGGGCGAAGTTGATCGAGGTGAGCAGGACCAGGCCCTCCGGCACCATGCCGACGACGCCGGCGACGGCGGACACCACCGCCCCGCGCCAGGTCCCGTCGGCGAGGGCGAGGTCGAGCCCCCCGTGGTGGCGGATCTGGCTCCAGACCAGCAGCGCCGCGATCGGCACGATCGCCCAGGACACGTACACCAGGATCCGGTTGATGCCCGAGCGGAGCTCGGAGTTCACCAGCGAGAACCGCCGCACCTGCGCCGTCAGGCGGTTCGCGTAACCCTCCGTGCCGACCCGGGTGGCCCGGACCACCGCCGAGCCGGCCACGACCGCGGACCCGGAGAGCACCTCGTCGCCCGGCCGCTTGCCCACCGGCTCGCTCTCGCCGGTGAGCATCGACTCGTCGATCTCGGCGCCGCGGCTGGACAGCACCTCGCCGTCGGCGGGCACCTGGTCGCCGAGCCGGAGCAGCAGCACGTCGTCGGTGACGATCTCGTGGAGGTCGACGACCTGCTCGGCGCCGTCACGCAGGACGGTCGCGTTCGGGGCGTCGAGGATCGCGAGGCGGTCCAGGGTGCGCTTGGCCCGGTACTCGGTGAGGCCGCCGATGAGTGCGTTCGACAGGAGCACGAACCCGAACACGGCGTCCTGCCAGCTCCCGACGAGCAGGACCACCACCAGCGCGGTGCCGAGGATGGCGTTGAACAACGTGAACAGGTTGCCGCGGATGATGGCGGCCAGGCTCCGCGAGGAGGACTCCGGGGCGACGTTCACCTCGCCCCGGGCGACCCGGGCCGCGACGTCCGCGGCGCTCAGCCCGCGTCCGGGATCGGTCGTGTTCGTCCGGGGTGGCGTGCTCATCACGTGGTCGTGCGCGTCAGGACCGCGACGCACTCCACGTGGTGGGTGTGCGGGAACAGGTCGAACGCCCGCAGGAAACTCAGCTCATGTCCTCGCTCACGCGCGTGCGCGACGTCCCGGGCCAGCGCCGCCGGGTCGCAGGCCACGTAGACGACCCGCTCCGGGGCGGCCGCGAGGACGGCGTCCATGACGTCCCCGCCGGCGCCGGCGCGGGGCGGGTCCAGGACCACCACATCGGGGCGGGCAGGGCGGCCGGGGCGGGCAGGGCTATGGGTGCCGGCTGGGCCGCTGTCCGCGTCGAGGACGGCCGCGACATCCCCGCCGTGCAGCACCACCTGGTCGAGTCCGTGCACGTTCCGGCGGGCGTCGGTCACCGCCCGCTCGTCACCCTCGACGGCGTCGACGCGGCCCTGCGACCCGACGGCCTCGGCGAGCGGCACGGTGAACAGCCCGGCGCCGGAGTACAGGTCCCAGACGGCTGCGCCGGGACCGACCGCGGCTGCGTCCAGCACGGCGTCGACGAGGATCGCCGGGGCATCGACGTGCGTCTGCCAGAACCCGCTCCCGGCGACCCGGTACCGGTACTCGGACCCGTCGGCGAGGCGGACCCGCTCGCGGACGTTGCGACGGTCGCCGCGCAGCGGCTCGCCGTCGACGAGAACGAGCACGTCGCCGTCGGCCGGGGCGACCGCCTCGATCGTGGCCCCCGGGCGCCAGGTGCGCCCGAACAGGTCGGCAGCGACGATCGGCGCGAGGGCGAGCGGCATGTCCGTCAGCGCGAGCACCTCGTGCGAGCGGTACCGGTGCATGCCCGCCCGGCCCTCGCCGTCGGCCACGAGTTCGATCCGGGTCCGGGTGTGCAGCCCGCGTCGCGCCGCGTCCCCTGGCGGGCGTTCGACGTGCAGGCGGGCGAGCGCCGGATGCTCGGGAGGCAGGTGCCCGATCCGGCGGAGCGCGTCGGCGATCACGTCGCGCTTCCAGGCCAGCTGGCCCGGCAGGCTCACGTGGCCGAGCTCGCCGCCACCGACCCCACCGGGTCCGGCCGCCCGCCACACCGACTCCACCCGGTCCGGCGAGGGGACCAGGACCTCGGTCGCATCGGCCCGCCAGTACCCCTTGCGGCGGGCCTCGGTCAGGACCGCGCGGACCCGTTCGCCCGGCAGGGCGTGACGCACGAAGACGATCCGGCCGTCGTGGCGGGCCAGGCAGTGACCGCCGTGCACCGGCGCGCCGACATCGAGGGTGAGCAGGTCGCCGACAGCACCCGGCCGGCCCGACCCGCCCGATCTGCCGGATCCGGGTGCCGTCCGGCCGAGCTCAGTCGCCACGTCGCACCATGCCCGGCGCGGGCAGGTCACCGAGTCGCTCACCCGGGTCCTCGGGGTTGACCAGGGTCCGTGCCGAGGACGCCAGCTGCCACGGCACGGACGCCATCACCACCCCCGGGGTGTAGAGCAGGCGGGACTTCAGCCGCAGCGCGCTCTGGTTGTGCAGGATCCGCTCCCACCAGTGCCCCACGACGTACTCGGGCACGTAGACGACCACGAGGTCGCGGGGGGACTCGCGACGGATCGACTTCACGTACTCCAGGACCGGACGGGTCAGGTCCCGGTACGGGGAGTCCAGGACGGTCAGTGGCAGCGGCACCCCGGTCGCGTCCCAGTCGCGGCGGACCTGCTCCGCGGCGGCCCGGTCCACGGCCACCGTGATCGCCTGCAGCGTGGACGGCCGGGTGGCCCGGGCGTACGCCAGGGCCCGCATCGTCGGCTTGTGCACCTTGGACACGAGCACGATCGCGTGCACCCGGCTGGGCAGGGTGCGGGCCTCGGTGACGTCGTCGATGGCGAGCTCGTCCGCGACCTGCTGGTAGTGCCGCCGGACGAAGACCATGACCGCGAACAGCAACCCCATCAGGCCGAGTGCGATCCACGCGCCGTGCGTGAACTTCGTGATCAGCACGACGCCGAGGACCACCGCCGTGAGCGCGAACCCGAACGCGTTGATCGCCCGGGACCGCTTCATGGTGGCCCGTTCCTTGGCCGCGACCACGCTCGGCAGGCGCTCGTTCCAGTGCCGGATCATGCCGAGCTGGCCGAGGGTGAAGGACACGAACACGCCCACGATGTACAGCTGGATCAGCCGGGTCACCTCGGCGTCGAAGATCCAGATGAGCGTGATCGCGGCCACGGCCAGGATGATGATCCCGTTGGAGAACGCCAGCCGGTCCCCGCGTGTGTACAGCTGCCGCGGCAGGTAGCCGTCCTTGCTCAGGATGGAGGCGAGCGTGGGGAACCCGTTGAACGCCGTGTTCGCCGCGAGCAGCAGGATCAGTCCGGTCGCCGCGGTCACCAGGTAGAACATCGGCGGAAAGCCCGCGAACACGGTCTGGGCGAGCTGGCCGATCACCGGATCCTGCTCGTAGCCCTCCGGCACCGGCTGCCCGTCCAGGGTCAGCTGCAGGTGCGGGTCCTGGACGAACCGGATCTGGGTGGCCTGTGCCAGCCCGATCACCGTCATCAGCATGATCGCGCCGATCAGCCCGAGCAGCACCAGCGTGGCCGCCGCGTTCTTCGACTTCGGCTTGCGGAAAGCTGGCACCCCGTTGCTGATCGCCTCGACCCCGGTCAGGGCGGCGGCGCCGGAGGAGAACGCGCGCAGCACCAGGAAGGCACCGGCCAGCCCCATCAGGCCGGCCTCGTAGCCCGGCTCGGCGAGCACGTCGAACTGGGCGCTCTCGGCGGTGCCCAGGGTCCCGGTGAGCCATTGGATGCCACCGACGAGGGCCATCACGCCCATGGCGGCCATGAACAGGTACACCGGGACGGCGAAGGACGTGCCGGACTCCCGCACGCCGCGCAGGTTGATCAGCGCGATCAGCGTGACCAGCCCGATCGCCACGATCGCCTCATGTCCGCGGGCGGCCGGGAACGCGGTGGCCAGGTAGTGGGATCCGGAGGAGACGGACACGGCGACGGTCAGCACGTAGTCGACCTCCAATGCGCTCGCGACGGTCAGCCCGGCACGCGGCCCCAGGTTCGTGGTGGCCACCTCGTAGTCGCCACCGCCGGAGGGATAGGCACGGACGGTCTGCCGGTAGGAGGCCACGACCGCGAGCATGACGACGACGACGACGAGCCCGACCCACGGCGAGATCGTGTAGGACGCCAGTCCCGCCAGGGACAACGTGAGCAGGATCTCGTCGGGCGCGTAGGCGACCGACGAGAGGGCGTCGGAGGCGAACACCGGCAGCGCGATCCGCTTCGGCAGCAGCGTGTGCCCGAGGCGCTCGCTGCGGACCGGGCGCCCGACGAGGATGCGCTTGGCGGCATCGGTGAGATCAGGCACGGTGGCTCACTGTACGCGCCGATCCGCGCTAACGCTCCCGCATCGTGAGCGTCTCGAGCGAGCGTGTCGCGCGCAGGATCCTCGCCACCACGAAGGGCGCCCAGGACGCCTTCTCGTCCCGGCCGAGCACCGGGTCGGTGAGTTCGACCGTGCGGCCGCGGGTACGGACGCGGGCGCCGCCCGCCGCGAGGACGTTGCGGACCCAGTCCGTCTCCGGCCCGTAGGTCAGGGCGAACACGTAGGCACCGTCCCTCACGAACACGTTGACCGGAATCGTGTACGCGGCACCGGACCTGCGCCCGGTATGGGTGAGCAGACCGAAACCCGGCAGCCTGGGCGCGACATGCCGCATGACCGGGTTCAGGTACTTCTTGTTGCGCTCGGCGGCCTTGCGGGACAGTGGGCTCATCGGTTGCTCGGTCCTCCGGTGGCTGGTGCCGACGCCGCCACCGTACTCCCGGTGTAGCGTCTGGGATCGTGCACTTCGTCATCATGGGCGCGGGTCGGGTCGGGGTCACCCTCGCCGAGACCCTGGAGGCCAAAGGTCACTCCGTGGCGATCATCGATCAGAACCCGGAGGCGTTCCGGCGACTCTCGGACGACTTCGAGGGCCGCCGGGTGACCGGCATGGGCTTCGACCGGGAGGCCCTGGCGCAGGCAGGCATCGAGGACGCGTACGCGTTCGCGGCCGTGTCCAGCGGGGACAACTCGAACATCATCGCCGCCCGGGTGGTCCGCGAGGTGTTCGGGATCGACAACGTCGTGGCCCGGATCTACGACCCGGGCCGGGCGCAGATCTACCAGCGGCTCGGGATCACCACGGTCGCCACGGTCCGGTGGACCGCGGACCAGGTACTGCGCCGGATGATGCCCACCGGCGCCGCGAGCGAGTACCGGGACGCCTCCGGTGGCGTCAGCCTGTGTGAGATGGACCTCCACGAGGGCTGGATCGGTCACACCGTCCGCCAGCTGCAGAACCTCGCGCAGGCGCGGATCGCGTACCTCACCCGGTTCGGGGAGGCTTACATCCCGGCGCCGCTGGACGTGCTCCAGGAGAACGACGTGCTGCACGTCATCGTGTACACCGACCGGATCAGCGACGTCCAACGGGTGCTGGCCACCGCGCCCAAGCCGGAGGAGGACTGATGCGGGTCGTGATCGCCGGCGCCGGGAGCGTCGGCCGCTCGATCGCGCGGGAGCTGATCGGGCACACCCACGAGGTGCTCCTGATCGACAAGGACCCGATGGCGATGAAGGTGTCCTCGGTGAGCGAGGCCGAGTGGCTGCTCGCGGACGCCTGCGAGATCAGTTCGCTGGGCCAGGCCGAGCTCGCCTCCGCGGACGTCGTGGTGGCGGCGACCGGCGACGACAAGGCCAACCTCGTCGTGTCGCTGCTGGCGAAGACGGAGTTCGCCGTGCCCCGGGTGGTGGCCCGGGTGAACAACCCGAAGAACGAGTGGATGTTCGACGAGGCCTGGGGGGTGGACGTGCTCGTCTCCACGCCCCGGATCATGACCTCCCTGGTCGAGGAGGCGGTCTCGGTCGGCGACCTCGTCCGGATCTTCACCTTCCACCAGTCGGGTGCGAGCATGTACGAAATCACCCTGGCCCCGACCGCGGCGGTCGTCGGCCAGCAGATCTCCCAGATCGCGTGGCCGAGCGCGGCCGTGCTGGCCGCGATCATCCGCGGGGATCAGCCGATCGCACCGAGCCCGGACGACACCCTGGAGGCCGGCGACGAACTGCTGCTCATCGTGTCGTCTGCGGAGCAGGCGGATCTGCTGGAGCTGCAGCACCTGCTCGGGGATTCACCATCAGCCACGTGATCCACAGCACCAGCGCCCACAGCGGCAGCCCCATCACCAGGCGCGCCGTGCCGAGCCAGCCGGCCTCGGCGTTCAGGTAGAGCGGCACCTGCACCGCCAGCCGGGCCGCGAACGCAGCGACCCACAGCCAGGACGCGAGCGTGTAGCGACGCAGGAGCGCCCGGTCCTCGCGCCAGTCGAAGCCTCGCCCGAACAGGCTGGAGACGATCACGCCGACCACCGGCCACCTGGCCAGGATGGATGCGGTCACGCCGATCACGAACCCGGCATTGACGTACAAGCCCCAGGCGAAGTAGTCCTGCGCCTCGCCGGTGCGCCACGCCCACACGGCACCGATCGCGACGCCGAGCAGGCCCCCGACCGCCTGCGTGACCGGCGTCCTGGCGACCAGCCGGGCGATCGTGGCGACGACGGCGACGGCCACCGAGGAGATCAGCGCCGGCATCAGGTCCCTGGTGGCCACGAACACCACCACGAAGACCAGCCCCGGCGCCGTCGACTCGATCAGGCCGCGTACACCGCCGATCGACTCGGCGAGGTTGAACTCCCCCGCCGCGAGCTGGCCCATGCCGCGCCCGCCGGCCTCGGCCCGCACGCCCGGCAGCGGGCGGCCCTCGCTGCCGTCAGGTGGGGTCTGGTCGGTCGCCTGCTGCGCCGGGTCGGGCTCGCGGTTCTCGGTCACGGGTTCGCCTCTGCGGAGTCGGGGGCGGGCAGGAGTCGGTACTCCGGGTTGAACATGGTGGCGTGGGTGCGGCCGAAGTCGGCCGCGGTGATCATGCCCTCGGCGACGAGCCGGCGGCCGGGTTCGATGCCCGGGATCTCGCGGCGCCCGAGCCAGACGAGGTCCAGGCTTCCGGACCCGTCGTACAGTTCGGCCACCAGGGCCGGGCCGGCGGCGGCGGGCGCGAACGTGACCGCGCGGATCACCCCGGAGACCTCGGCGCGACTGCGCAGCCGGCACTGGCCCACCGGCTGGGTGCCGCGGCGGCGCACCTCGAGCCGTTCGTCGTCCGCCTCGAGTTCGGCCTGGGAAGCCGTCAGCCGGTCCCACACGGTGCGTAGGCTCATCGCTGCGTCAACGGGTCTCGGTGATCTCGGGACCACGCTTGGGCAGGTCCAGGCTCGGGCGCCCGCCGGGTACCTCGGGCCCGGCCTCCGCCGGCCGCCCGGGCAGGTGCAGGGTCAGCAGGTCGCGCGGCGGGCGCGCATCGGTGCCGCGGACCACCACGACGTCCGCGAGGATGTCCTCCAGCGCCGCGGCAGCCTCCGCGTCGACGGTCGCCTTGCCGGAGACCACCGCCCGCAGGAACCAGCGCGGTCCGTCCACGCCGATGAACCGGGCCGGGCGGCTACCGGTGCGTCCGTCCGGGAGCCGGGCCGGCAGGCGGGCCAGGAGTTCGCGGCCGAACGGACCGGACCGCTCGTCGGCGGAGCCGCCCTGCTTGACCACCTGGTCGCGGATCTCCCCGCGCAGCTCCTCCCAGAGGCCTTCGCTGCGGGGAGCGGCGAACGCCTGCAACTGCAGACTGGAGGCGTCCAGCATCAGGCGCACGGCCACGACCCGCCGGGTCTTGGAGTCCAGTTCCATCTTGACCTGACTACCCGCCCGCTTGGGCAGGCGGATTGCGCCGAGGTCGATGCGCGAACCCAGTTCCGGCACCTCGTCCGCGTCCCAGGGCCCGCGGCCCTCGGGCTCCACGGGGCTCTCGGCCGTGTCCAACCTGTCGCCGGAGCCCTCGGGCTCCGGGGCCGCGGCGTCCTTCTTCCGGCGTCCGAACAATGCCATCAGTGTGCTCCCTCGGCGATCGCGTACCCTCCGGTCGAGCCGAGCCCGCCCGCGCCGCGGTCACTGCCGGGCAGCCGCTCGACCTCGGTGAACCGTGCCGAGGCGACCTGCTGGATCACGAGCTGCGCGATCCGGTCGCCGCGCTCGAGACGGGCCTCGGCCCGGGTGTCGGTGTTGACAAGGATGACCTTGATCTCGCCGCGGTACCCGGCGTCGATCGTCCCCGGTGCGTTCAGCGTGGTGATGCCGTGTTTGGCGGCCAGCCCCGAACGGGGGTGCACGAACGCCGCGAAGCCGCGCGGCAGGGCGATCGCGATCCCGGTCGGCACCGTCGCCCGGCCGCCCGGCGGCAGCACCACGGGAGCCGCCGCGAGCAGGTCGAGGCCGGCGTCGCCGGGGTGGGCGTAGGAGGGCACCGGCAGGTCCGGGTCGAGCCGGTGGAGCAGGATGTCCACGTCCGCACCCGGGTCGTCGTTCTCAGTCATCACCTCTCGAGCCTACTTCGCAACGGCCATGCTCGTGACGGTCCGGGTCGGGTTCGGATGGCAGACTGGCACTTGTGCCCGTGTACTCCGAGACCCTGCTGCCGTCGGTCTGGAAGTGGCTGCTCGCCCCCGCCGGTGGGGCAGCGGCCGGAATAATCACCGTGGTTCTGGGCGTGCCTGTCGCGGTGGTGGTCGGGGTGGTCGTGACCATCGCGCTGGTGGCCGTGCTCGTGAGGACCGCGCCGGTGACGGTGGTCACCGACGACGAGCTGCGTGCCGGCCGGGCCCATCTCCCACGGGAGTTCGTCGGATCCGTCGAGATCCTCGAGGGGTCGGCCCTGGAACAGGCGATGGGCCCGGGCCTGGATGCCCGTGCCCACCTCCAGTTCAGTTCATCGGCTCCGGCGGCCGTACGAGTGGACCTGCGGGACCCGCAGGACCCCACCCCGTACTGGTTGCTCTCCACCAGACACGCCCACGAACTCGCGCGCGCGCTGGTGGCGGATGCGGATCAGGCCGCGCACTCCGAGCAGACCGGCTGACCGTTCTCCTCGTAGGCGAGCTGGCTGCGGTGGTGGACCAGGAAGCAGCGTGAACAGGTGAATTCATCTGCCTGACGGGGCAGGACGCGGACGGAGAGTTCCTCTCCGCTGAGATCGGCGCCGGGAAGTTCGAATCCTTCGGCGGCTTCCGTCTCGTCCTCGTCGACCGCCCCGGAGTTCTTCTCCGCACGCCGGGCCTTCAGCTCCTCCAGGGAGTCCTCGCTGAGGTCCTCTTCGTTCTTGCGCGGTGCGTCGTAGTCGGTCGCCATGGTGGGCAAGCGCTCCGGTTTCTCTTGATGACGGTGGTCGCAGTTACAACGCGCGGGGCGTCGAAATGTTCCCGTAGCGAAGGGATTGTCCACCATGCGCGCGAGATGCGCGCATCGAATCGGAGAATCCGTTGGTAACTGTGGTGAAGGTGACCCTCTGCCGGCCGTGTCCGACGGCGTCGACGCACCCACACCGGGCGAACCATACAACGGACCGCGCCCCCTCGTGCACGGGCCGGGCCGGCCCGGGGCGGCACTGCTGGCCCGCGCCGCTCCGGAGCCGGCGGGTTAGGCTGCCCTGGTCGCTCCGGGCCGCGGTCGGCGGGCCGTGCGGCCACCCGCGTGGCGATCCTCGCCACACCGGACGTAATGCACCAGTCCCGACGAACGGGCTGGCAGGCTCGGGGTGTGCACGGTACGGAGGTGGCAAGGTGGAGTTAGAACTGGTCGGGATCCATGCCGATGGCGAGCATCTGATCCTCATCGGCCCCGACGGCGAACGGCACCGGCTGCCGATCGACGATGCCCTCCGCGCGGCCGTCCGTCGTGACCGCCCGCAGCTCGAGAAGCTGCGCAGCGACGCCGCGTTGCGCCCGCGCGACATCCAGGTCCTGATCCGTGCCGGCGCCAGCGCCGAGGAGATCGCGGGCGAGTCCGGCCTGCCCATCGAGCAGATCCGCCGGTACGAGGGCCCGGTCCTCGCCGAGCGCGAACACGTCGCACGGCGGGCCCGGATGCTGACCATCGGGCGTGAGACCGGCTCGCCCCAGCTCGGCGACCTGGTCGTCGACCGGCTCGCCGCCCGTGGTGTCGACGCCGGGTCGATCGCCTGGGATGCCCGTCGCCGCGGGAGCGAGCCGTGGGAGGTGCTCGCCCGCTTCGCCGCCGGTGACCGGGACCGGGAGGCCGTCTGGCAGGTCGACCTGGCCTCGTCGTCGGTGACGGCGCTCGACGACGAGAGCCGCTGGCTGTCCGAGACGGACCTCGGGTCGCCCGGGCCGCGGCGCCACCTCAGCGCAGTCCGCGGGGCGCGCCTCTACGACGTCGAGACGGACGCGGACATCGCGCCGTCGCTGCAGGCGGTCGACGCCGTCATCCGGGACTCCCGGCCGGCCGCCACCGGCGGCCACGGGCCCTCCTCCCCCGCCGAGCCGGAGCCGGAGGCCGAGCCCGAGGGCGACTCCGGCGACACCGGCGACACCGAGGCGCTCCTCGACCACCTGAACGCGAGCCGCGGGGTCCGACAGCCGGTCGAGGTCGAGGACGACGACGACGCACCCGGTGTCCATGAACCGATGCTCTGGGAGGACCCGCCGCCCGCGCACCCGCCGGCCTCCCACCCCGAGGAGGCCGAGGACGCGGGCGTCATCGACCTGCCTCCACACCTTGCCGACCCGAGTGCCGACCCGAGTGCCGACCGGGCCGGGGAGCCGGTCGAGGTTCCCGCCGACGGCGAGCAGCCCGGGTCGGACCAACCGGCGAAGAGCAAACGTCCTCGGCGGAACCGCCGCACCAGCGTGCCTTCCTGGGACGAGATCGTCTTCGGCGCGAAGAACGACTGAGCCGCCCGCGGGTCCTTCAGCCGCCCAGATCCAGTGGGTCCGGTGACGGACTCGGGGCGTGGGCGGTGGCCGCGGTCAGGCCGGCCCGGTGGTGGCGCCGGCAGAGCACCTCGTACCCGACCTCTCCGGTCCGGGCGCCCGTATCCCCGACCACCATCTGCTCGCCCTCGGTGACCATGACACCACCGACGGTGCGGGCGTTATGGGTGGCCCGCCGGCCGCACCAGCACAGGGCCCGCACCTGAAGCACCTCGACCCGATCAGCCAGCTCCAGCAGCCGCGCGGACCCGGGGAACAGCCGGGTTCGGAAGTCGGTGGTGATCCCGAACGCGAACACGTCGACCGTCAGTTCGTCGACCACCCGCGCGAGCTGCTCCACCTGGGTGGGCTCGTAGAACTGGGCCTCGTCACAGATCAGGTAGTCGACCACCCGTCCGCGGGTGCGGCGACGGATCACCTCGTCCCAGAAGTCGGTGCGGTCCGTCACCTCGACCGCCGGCACGGCCAGGCCGAGCCTGGACGAGAGCATCTCGGCCCCGGCCCGGTCGTTACGGCTGAACAGCACCCCACGCCGGCCTCGGGTGGCATGGGTGTAGTCCATCTGCAGCGCGAGCGTCGACTTCCCGCAGTCCATCGTTCCCGAGAAGAACACCAGGTCCGCCATCAGCCCTCCAGCACCAGCAGCGGCACGGTGCGCTCGGCCGGGGTCAGGGAGCCGTGCATCCCGATCAGGGTCAGCGAGGCCCGGGTCTGGGTGCGGGAGTCGTGGACGGCGAGGTCACCGAGCGCGGCCACCACCACGTCGCCGATGACCTCCGTGAACCGGGGGTCGACGGGCCCGAGCATCCCGGCGTCGATCACCTCGGCCCGGGTCAGGACCCGGGCCCGGTCGCCGAGCACGGCCGTCCAGGTCCCCCGAACGGTCTCGGCGGCGCCGGGCCGGCAGTACAGGTGCACGGCCCGCGGCTCACCGGCCACCAGATCCACGCCGGCGGCGAGGTCCGGCCGCTCGGCCATGTCGAGGCGCGCCGGGCCGGGCCCTTGCGTGCTCCGCCCCCGCGGGATGTCCACCATGCCGTGGTCGGCGGTGACCAGCAGTGTCGTACCGGGCGGGAGCAGCCGCGCGAGCCGGGCGATCTCGGTGTCGGTATGGGCCAGCGCCTGCGCCCACTCCGGCGAGCGCCACCCCTCGTGGTGGCCGGTGGAGTCGACGTCACCCCAGTACAGGTAGACGAGGTCCACGTCGGGCTCCCGCAGCGCCCCCAGCGCCGAGTCGATGCGCTCGGGCAGCGTCTCGGCAGGCAGGAACTCCGAGCCGCGCAGCGCCGCCGTGGTCAACGGCGAGGACGCGAACCGCCACGGACCCACGCTGACCGCGACCCGGCCGGCCTCCTCGAGGCGCTCGAACACGGTCGCGGACCGCTGCCAGTCCCGCGGGTCGGCCCCGGTGTTCCACGAGATCATGTTCATCAGCCGCCCGCGCAGGTCCCGCACGGTGTAGCCGAGCAGTCCGGTGGCCCCGCCGGGCCGTCCGGTGCCGAGGAAGCCGAGGTTGGTCGCGGTCGTGGACGGGAACGCACAGGTCAGCGTGTCCAAGCGTCCCGCCGAGGTCAGGAACGGCGCCGCCTCGGCGCGCTCGGTGAGGTTGTACCAGCCGAGACCGTCCACGAGCACCACGACCGCCTTGCGGGCCTGCGGCAACCCGAGCGCGGCCGCCACGTCCACGCTCGAGGTGGCTGCACCGTCGGGCACCGGGATATCGATCCCGCAGGCGCCGACGGCGCCCCAGAGCACCTGCCCGAGCGTGCCGGCCGGGTCACCGGCGGCGAGGTCGGCCGGCCCGCTCACGCGCCGGTGCGGGCGGTCGCCGCGGACAGCGCCGCGGCGAAGGACACGGCCGCGGACATGGCGTCCGCGCCCTCGGCCTCCGCGCTGACCCGGACCACGAGGTCGTCCGGCATCGACGTGCCGGTGTAGCCGTGATCCGCCTCGCAGTTCGGGTCGGGGCAGGTCGCCGGCTCGAGGTCGAGGCGCTGCACCGAGCCCCAGTTCAGGGCCAGGGTGAGTTCCGTGCCGCCGCTGCCCTGCCGGTAGACGGCCGGGTCGACCACCCCGTGGGTGAGGGCGACCGACCGGATGTTGCCGATCGGGACGGCCTCGGTGGTGGCCGCGGCCGTGGTGGCGCCGTCGGACTCCTCGGGGGGCACGTCGTCCACGTGGGCGACGATCAGCCGGGTCGGCGTGAGCGTCATCGCGGTGACGTGCCGGCGCACCTCGGTCCGGTCGAACACGGTCTCGGGGTGCACCAGGTGTGCGACCACGTCCTCACCGGCGAGGGCGATCTCCAGGACGTCGGCGACCAACGCCGGGTAGTAGCCGGCACGCTCGATGTCACTGCGCAGGTGGCGCATCTGTTGGGCTCGTGACTTCTGCACCGGCCCAGTCTCCCACCTCACGGCAACCTCCTCTCACGGAAGGACCCGACGGGCGGCGTCGCCGCGGGCGGGGTGGGCCACGTCGACCCGGGCGCCGAGGATGGCTGCCCCGGTCTCGGCGACGAGGACGGGGTTCAGGGTGATCGAGGCGACCTCGGCCAACTCGTCCTTGAGGACGCTGATCCGCCCGATCACGGCGGTGAGCGCATCGACGTCGAGGGCCGGCAGGCCACGGTGCCCGAACAGCCGCGCGGACGCCCGCAGCGAACGGACCATCTCGAGCGCGTCCACGTCCGTGAGCGGCGGCACCCGGTAGGACACGTCGCCGAGAAGTTCCACGGCGTCCCCACCCAGCCCGGCGCTGATGATCGGCCCGTACAGCTCGTCCTCGGTGGCGCGGACCACGCAGGCGGCACCGGTCGGGGCCATCGACTGCACGTCGAACGTGGTGCCCCGGCGCTTCATGGCCTGCACCCTGGCCTCGCCCTGCGCGAAGGCCTCCCGCAGCTCCGCCGGGGTGGACAGGTCCAGCCGGACCCCGCCGAGGTCCGCCCGGTGTCGCAGCACCTCGTCGGAGGTCTTCAACGCCACCGGCCAGCCCAGCTCCTCGGCGGCCGCGACCGCCGAGTCGGCGTCGGTGACCGTGATCTCCGGCCACTTGTGCAAGCCGTACGCGGCGAGCAGCTCGGAGGTGCGCTCCGGGCTCAACCGTCGCGTGGTCCCGCGCGGCAGGCCGGCCAGCTCGGCCTGGACCAGTTCCTTGGCGCGACGCCGGTCGACGTCGACAGGGTCGATGCGCCGGCCCCGGTCCGCACTGCGCCATTCGTGATAGCGGACCGCCTCGACGAGCCCGTGGGTGGCGGCCTCCACGGTCGCGAAGCCCGGGACCCGGACGCCGTCGGCGGCCAGTTCCGGCGCCAGCCCGGCGATCCCGAACACGCAGGCGACCGTGGTACGCCCGCCGGCGGCGGCGAGGCGGGCGATCTCCGGGGCGACGGCGGCGCCCTCGTCGTCCAGGATCGGCACGTACGCGACGATGGCCGCGTCCCAGTCGTCGCGGGCCAGGGCCGCGTCGACGACGTCCCGGTACGCACCCGGCCCGGCGGTCGGCGGGAGCGCGACCGGGGCGCCCGCGACCCGGAGCCCACCGCCGTCGAGCAGCTCGGCGATCACGGCGCCCTGGGTGCCCGAGTTCGTCAGCACGAGCACCCTGCCGCCGGCCGGCAGCGGCTGCTCGGAGAACAGCGTGGCCAGGTCGAGGAGCTCCGGGATCGTCTCCGCCCGGATCACACCGGCCTGCCGCATCAGTTCGTCCAGGGCGCGCGGTGGTTCCCTGGAGATCCGCACGGCGTGACCGGGCGGGTTCAGTTGGCCGGTGGTGCCGGCGATCATGGTGATCACCGGCCCCTTCTCGGACAGCCGGCGCGCCACCCGGGAGAATTTGCGCGGATTACCGATCGACTCGAACCGCAGCGCCGAGACCCGGGTCCGGGGGTCGGCGAGCCAGAACTGCATGGTGTCGTTGCCGGAGACGTCCACCCGGTGCCCGGCGGAGAGGAACGAGGCGACCCCGAGGTCGCGGTCGGCGGCACCGGTGACCAGGGCCAGCCCGGCCGCACCGGACTGGCAGAACAGGCCCACCGCTCCCTCGCGCAGCGGCCGCGGCGCAAGGGTCGCGTTCAGGTGCCCGTGGTCCCCGCCGGTGACGAGCCCGAACGAGTGGGGGCCGACGAGCCGCAGCCCGGCCTCCCGGGCGGCCCGGACCAGCACCCGCTGGGTCACCCGGCCCTCGTGCGTCGCGGTGGTGAACCCACCCGAGTACACGACCACCCCCTGCACGCCGAGGGCGGCCAGGTCGGCGAGGATCGCGGTCACCTCGACCGCCGGCGCGGCGACCAGGGCGAGGTCGAACGGGCCGGCGTCGGCGACATCGGGAAGCGTCGCCGGACTCCCCGGCAGACCGACACACCGGAGGGTGCCGGCGTACCCACCCCCGTCGATCGCGGCGCGCAGCCGCTCACCGAACGCGGCGCCGTCGGGCCCGGCCGCATAGACGAGCACCGCCGCCGGGTCGAGCAGCCCGGCCATCGAGAGCGCCTCGGCCCGCTGCTCCCGCTCGGCGAGCACGGCCAGCGACCGGTCGGTGGGCCTGATCGTGAAGGACACCGAGAGCACGCCGTCGTCGAAGCTCTGGTCCACGTCGTAGCCCGCGTCCGAGAACACCCGCATCATCCGGGTGTTCTGCGGCAGCACGTCCGCGACGAACCTGCGCACCCCCAGCTCCCGGGCGGCGGCGGCCAGGTGTTCCAGGAGGACCGAGCCGAGCCCCTTGCCCTGCACGACGTCGAGCACGTTGAACGCCACCTCGGCGTCCCCGCCGCCGCCGATCCGGTCGAACCTCCCGACGGCCACGATCTCCTCGCCGAGGAGCAGCACCAGGGCGACCCGCTGCACGTGGTCGACGTGGGTGAACCGGTGCAGGTCCCGGTCGCCGAGCCGCTCCATCGGGGCGAAGAACCGCAGGTACGTCGACTCCGGGGACTGTCGGGCGTGGAACCGCTGCAACGCGTCGGCGTCGTCGGGGCGGATCGGTCGGATCCGGGCCGTGGAGCCGTCGCGGAGCACGACGTCGGCCTCCCAGTGGGCCGGGTACTGCGGTTCCTCGGGAGCCGGGGTGGCGTCGTCGGCGACGGGCTCGCTCGCCGCCGGCGGCTCCTGGCTGTGCATTGTTCGATCCTAGTCGGGCGGTGCCCGGGTCCTCGGTGTGGGACGCCCGGGATCGGGCCCGGGATCGGTGAGAATGGAGCCATGGCACGACGCACGTCCGGCACCACTCCCGGCTCCGATCCCACGAACATCATCGATATCGACGTCTCCGAGGAGATGCAGGGCTCGTTCCTGGAGTACGCGTACTCGGTGATCTACTCGCGGGCCCTCCCGGACGCCCGGGACGGGCTCAAGCCGGTGCAGCGCCGGATCCTGTACCAGATGTCCGAGATGGGCCTGCGGCCCGACCGGGGGCATGTGAAGTCGGCCCGCGTGGTCGGCGAGGTGATGGGCAAGCTGCACCCGCACGGGGACACGGCCATCTACGACGCCCTGGTCCGGATGGCACAGCCCTTCTCGCTGCGGCTGCCGCTCGTGGACGGCCACGGCAACTTCGGCTCCCTCGACGACGGCCCCGCCGCACCCCGGTACACCGAGGCCCGGCTCGCGCCGGCGGCGATGGTGATGACCGCGGGCCTCGGCGAGGACGTCGTCGACTTCGTCCCGAACTACGACAATCAGCTCCGCCAGCCGGATGTGCTGCCCTCGGCGCTGCCGAACCTGCTCGTCAACGGGGCGAGCGGGATCGCCGTCGGCATGGCCACGAACATGCCCCCGCACAACCTGGTCGAGGTGATCGCCGCCGCTCGGCACCTGATCGCGCACCCGGAGGCCGACCTCGAGGCGCTGATGCGGTTCGTGCCCGGGCCGGACCTGCCCGGCGGCGGCAAGATCGTGGGCCTCGCCGGCATCCGGGACGCGTACGCGAGCGGGCGTGGCTCCTTCCGGACCAGGGCGAGCGCCCGGATCGAGAACCTCACCCCGCGGCGCAAGGGCATCGTGGTCACCGAGCTGCCGTACCTGGTCGGCCCCGAGCGGGTGATCGAGAAGATCAAGGACGCCGTCCAGTCGAAGAAGCTGCAGGGGATCTCGGCCGTCACCGACCTCACCGACCGCGCGAACGGGCTGCGGCTGGTGATCGAGGTCAAGAACGGGTTCAACCCGGAGGCGGTCCTCGCGCACCTGTACAAGCTGACCCCGCTGGAGGAGTCCTTCGGCATCAACAACGTGGCCCTGGTGCAGGGCCAGCCACGCACCCTCGGCCTGCGCGAGCTGCTCACCGTCTACGTCCGGCACCGCTTCGAGGTGGTCCGCCGCCGGACCGAGTTCCGGCTCGGTCGGCGCATCGACCGGCTGCATTTGGTCGAGGGCCTGCTGATCGCGATCGCGGACATCGACGAGGTGATCGCGGTCATCCGTTCCAGCGACGACGCCGACGCCGCCCGGACCCGCCTGATCGCGGTGTTCGACCTGTCCGAGCCGCAGGCCGAGTACATCCTCGAGCTGCGGCTGCGGCGGCTGACGAAGTTCTCCCGGATCGAGTTGGAGGCCGAGCGCGACGAGCTGGCCCGCGAGATCGAGGAGCTGCGAGCCATCCTCGCCGACGAGGGCTTGCTGCGGCAGGTGGTCTCCGACGAGCTGGCCGAGGTGGCCGCCGAGCACGGCACGCCCCGGCGCACGGTGCTGCTCGAGTCGAGCGGCACGGCCGCCACCGCCGCGGCCGACGGCGCCCCCCGGTCCGGGCGGTCGGCGGCGGCACTGCCGGAGCTCGAGGTGGCGGATGCCCCGTGCCGGGTGCTGCTCTCGGCGACCGGTCTGCTCGTACGGACGGCCGACGACACCCCGCCGCGCCGGGACGGTCACCGGACCGCCCACGACGCCCTGCGGGCCGACGCCGCGGCGACCAGCCGGGGCGAGATCGGGGCAGTCACGTCCACCGGCCGGATGCTCAAGCTCTCGGTGATCGAGGTACCCGCACTGCCACCGACGGACGGGTCGCCGAGCCTGTCCGGCGGGGTCCCCGCCAGCGAGGTGCTGCTCCTCGAGAAGGGCGAGCGGATCGTGGGCCTCGCACCCCTGGACGAGGCCGCCGCACCGCTGGCCCTCGGCACCCGGGGCGGGGTGGTCAAGCGGGTCACCGCGGACCGCCCGGGCAGCCGGGACGCATGGGAGGTCATCTCCCTCAAGGACGGCGACGAGGTGGTCGGGGCCGTCAACGCGGCGGAGGACCACGAACTCGTGTTCGTCACCGCGGACGCCCAGCTGTTGCACTTCGGGGCGGGCGCGGTGCGTCCGCAGGGGCGCAGCGGTCAGGGCATGGCCGGTATCAAGCTCGCGGCCGGGGACCGGGTGGTGTTCTTCGGGGCGCTCACGCCCGAGGTGGCCGCAGATGCCCAGGTGGTCACCCTGGCCGGCACCTCCGATGCGCTGCCGGGCACGGTGCCCGGGTCCGCCAAGGTCACCCCGTTCGCGCTCTACCCGGGCAAGGGCCGGGCCACCGGCGGGGTCCGGGCGCACCGGTTCCTGCGCGGTGAGGACAGCCTCTACCTGGCCGCGGTGGGCCCGGCCCCGGTCCGGGCGGTGGGGTCCGGCGGGCAGAGCATCGACCTGCCCGCGCCGGTGGACCGCCGGGACGGCTCCGGCACGGCGTTGCCCGCACCGGTCGCCGGCCTGGGCTGAGCGGCCCGGCTCAGTCGGCGACCGCGGCCGGTTCGGCCGCGAGGTCGGCGGCCCCTTCGGTGGTGGGCTCGGCGGCCGCTTCGGTGGCGGCGTCCGGCTCGGCCGCGCCGAGCGCGCCGACCACGCCGGCCGCGAGGAGGGCCTGGGCCACGAGGTAGGTGCTCATCACGACCAGGTGGTGCCCACCGAAGAAGTACCAGGGCGCGAACGTGTTCAGGGCGATCAGGGCGTCGGAGACGAAGAACAACGCACCGCCGACGGCGGTGGTCCGGTTCACGGTCGTGCTCGCCGTGGCCATCGCGGCCAGCAGCAGCCCGTAGCAGACGACCGGCCCGCCGAGGAAGCCCGCCTCCGGCAGGCACCATGCCGTGAGGGCGGCGAAGGAGGCCCCGAACACGGCGCCGGCCGCCAGCACCGGTGCGGGCCGCCGTCGCCAGGCCCCCGCGACGTAGGGAGCGAACGCGGCCAGGTAGCAGGCCTGGGCCACCAGGAAGCCCCCGACCATGCCCAGGAACCCGGCGTCCCCGGTCACGAACCGCGGCACGGTGTCGCCGACCCACGAGGCCACCAGGCCCGCCGTCATCAGGGCGGCCGTCCGCCTCCGGACGCCGCCGAGGTCGGCCACGGCGGAACCGAACGCCGCGGCGAGCGCGGGCATCAGCAGGATCTGGGAGACCGTCGGCAGCGCCCCGGACTCGACCACCCGTGAGGTCAGGTGCACACTGCCGACGGCGACGTACGCGCCGAAGAGCGCCTGTGTCCGCGGGCTCAGTCGCCGCAGAACCTGACGCACCGTCGCACTCACACCTCGATCGTATACATGGTCGACCCACGGGTGGGCTCGAACTGCAGGTTGCCGTAGAGCCCGAACGCCCCGGTCGGTTGCTCGGTGTCGATGCCGAGACCGGCGTACTCCATGCCGTCCTCACGGTAGGCGGCCATGGCCCGGGCGAGCAGCGCCGTCGCGATCCGCTGACCGCGCCACTCCCGCCGGACACCGAGGATGTCGATGTAGCCCTCGGTCCACCCGAGGGACTCCCAGTCCTGCTCGTACCGGCCGGACAGCAGGTAGCCGGCCACCTGGGCCCGGTCGGTGGTGCGGTCGAGCACCAGGAAGCTCCACGTCGGCGCGAAGTACGTGCGGCCCTCCTGCCAGGTCTCGACGGTGTGCGGCTCGGAGCCCCAGTGGTCCCGGAAGGAGTCGTTGTGCGCGAGCCGTACCTGGTCGTCGAGCTCGGCGGACCAGGGCACCAGGTCGAGGTTGCTGCGCAGCTTGACGGCGGGCAGTTCCAGACCGAGGTCGCGGCGCATCTCGGTGTACCAGCGCCGCGGGCTGAAGCCCTGCTCCTGAAGCATTCGCACCGAGTCGGTCATGCCGTCCTCGACGTGCACCACGATCCGGCCGGGCACGTCCTTCCCGGAGGCGGCGAGCACCTGCCGGGACCGGTCCACCTGCCACCGCAGCACCGCGGTCCCGATCGACCGGCGCCGCCACAGCGGGTCGACGCCGCCCTCGAGGAACGCCCGCACCGAACGGACGTCCCCGGGCTGCACCGTCACGGTGCCGTAGGCGCGCAGCACACCCTCGCCGTCGAACCCGCCGAGGGAATTGTTCGGCGCGTCCTTCCACTCGCCCTGGAAGGTCTCGGCGGCCTCCTCGAGGGTGGTCCGGTAGGGCGGGTTGTCGTGGGTCTCGATGCGCTCGAACAGTGCGTGCAACTCGGCCACGTCCCCGGTGCCGAGGGGGCGCCAGGTCAGCCCGGATCCCGCTGACGGCATCGTCAGCAGCCGTGGCGCCCTCGCCCGCTCGGCGAGGGTGGCGTTCTCGGGTGCGCTGTCCTGCGTCATGCCGCCGCCGAGGAGGCGGTCCGAGCCGGGAGAGCGCGCCGTGGGTCGTCCGGATGGTTCAGGTACAAGGGTTGGCTCACAGTTCGATCGAATACAGCACGCCGGCGCCGCGGAGCCGATACCCGAGCCCGGCGTAGAGGTCACGCGCCGGGTTCCGGGCGTCGACATCCAGCCGGGCCACGTCCATGTCATCGGCAGCGTAGGCGCGCAGGGCCGTGCTGAGCAAAGCACGCCCGATCCCGGCGCCGGCCCGGTCGGGCCGCACCGCCAGCAGATCTGTGTAGGCCACCCGCGCTCCGTCCTCGTCCGGGTCGTGGCTGGAGATGACGAATCCGACCGGCTCGGCGCCGTCCACGGCGAGGAAGGACCACGCCGGGCGCAGTCGCCGGACCAGCCCGGCCCAGGTGCCCGGATCCTGCGCTCCGGCACCGTCGAACGCGACATCGTGCACCGTCCTGGCCGCAGCACCGGCGGCGGGGGTCCAGGCGGCGATGCGCACCCCGGCGTTGCCCACCGCGTCCGGCTGCACGGGCGTCGGCCGGCCCGGCACCTGCGACAGGCTCAGTTCCAGGTTCTCGGTGGTGCGGACCGGGGCGTAGCCGGCGGCGACGCACATCCGGCGCCGGTCCGCGAGGTGGGCGTCCACATGCACCCCGATCCGGGAGGTGCGCCCGTCGGCCACCTCGAGGAGGATCTCCCGGGCCCGGTCCTCCTGCCAGGCGAACAGGGCGCGGCCGACCCCGCGGCCCCGCCACGCCGGGTCGAGGGTGGCCCAGAGCAGCGCCCGGGGATGCGACGGTTCGCTCTGGACCAGCCCGGCCGCGCGCAGCACGCCGGTGCCGTCGAACCCGGCCAGGGAGTCCCGGTCCGGGTCCAGGCCGGGAAGGCTCAGCAGGTGCGCGATCCGGGACCGGGTGAACGGGTGCAACGACCGGTCCGCGATCTCGGCCCGGTTCGCCAGGTCCGTGAGGTGGGAGTCGACGTCCGGCGGCGTCAGTGGGCGCCAGGTCAGGCCGAGGTGGGCCGCCGGAACCGGGGCGGTCCTCATCACGCGTCGATCCGGTCGCGGTCCAGGTCGTCCGCGCCGGCGATGATGAAGTCCTTGCGGGGGGCCACGTCGTTGCCCATCAGCAGCTCGAAAACATGCTCCGCGGCCTCCACGTCGGCCATGGTGACCCGTCGCAGGCTACGGTGCGCCGGGTCCATCGTCGTCTCGGCGAGCTGGTCCGCGTCCATCTCCCCCAGGCCCTTGTACCGCTGGATCGGCTCCTTGTAGCGGCGCCCGGTCCGCTCGAGCTTCGCCAGCACCTTGTGCAGTTCGGCCTCGGAGTAGGTGTAGGTGACGTCGCCCTTGCGCGAGCCCTGCGCCGTGGTCTCCACCCGGTGCAGCGGTGGCACCGCCGCGTACACCCGGCCGTCCTCGACGAGCGGGCGCATGTACCGGAAGAACAGGGTGAGCAGCAGGGTCCGGATGTGCGCGCCGTCGACGTCCGCGTCCGTCATCAGGACGACCTTGCCGTACCGCACCGTGGACAGGTCGAAGGTGCGCCCGGAGCCGCCGCCGATCACCTGGATGATCGAGGCGCACTCGGCGTTCTTGAGCATGTCCGCCAGGGACGCCTTCTGGACGTTGAGGATCTTGCCGCGGATCGGCAGCAGCGCCTGGAAATCCGAGCTGCGCGCCAGTTTCGCGGTGCCGAGGGCGCTGTCCCCCTCGACGATGAACAGCTCGGAGCGCTCCACGTCGTCGGAGCGGCAGTCCGCGAGCTTCGCGGGCAGGGTGGACGTCTCCAGGGCGTTCTTGCGCCGGGAGAGCTCCTTGTGGGTGCGGGCCGCGACCCGGGCCCGCATCTCGCCGACCACCTTCTCCAGTACCGCAGCGGCCTGGACCTTCTCGTGCCGCTTGCCGGAGGTCAGCAGCGCGTCGAGCTCCCGGTCGACGACCTTGGCGACGATCGCGCGCACCGGAGCGGTGCCGAGGATCTCCTTCGTCTGACCCTCGAACTGCGGCTCCGGCAGCCGCACGGTGACCACCGCCGTCAGACCGGCGAGCACGTCGTCCTTCTCGATGCGTTCCTTGGCGTCCTTGCCGGAGATCTTCAGCCGCCGGGCGTTCGCGTCGATCTGCTTGCGCACCGACTTCAGCAGCCCCTGCTCGAAGCCGGCCAGGTGGGTGCCTCCCTTGGGGGTGGCGATGATGTTGACGAAGGTGCGGACCTCGGCGTCGTAGCCGATGCCCCACCTCATCGCGACCTCGACCTCACAGTTGCGCTCCACCTCGGCGGGCCGCAGGTGGCCCTTGGCGTCGAGCTGCTGCACGGTCTCGGTGAACGTCTCGGTGCCCTGTAGCCGCCAGGTGTCGGTGACGGAGGCGTCCGCGGCGAGGAAGTCCACGAAGTCGACCGCCCCGCCGTCGTGCTTGAAGACCTCCTCGACGGGGCCGTCGGCACCCGGCGTACCGGGCAGCCCACGCTCGTCGCGCACGGTCAGGGACAGCCCGGGCACCAGGAACGAGGTCTGTCGGGCCCGGGTGACGAGCTCGTCGTAGGAGAACGTCGCCGAGTCCGGGAAGATCTGCCGGTCCGCCCAGTAGCGCACCCGGGTCCCGGTGACGCCGCGCTTGACCCGGCCGCTCACCTGCAGCTCGGAGTGGTCGGTGAACGGGGTGAACGGCGCGTCCGGTGAGGGGGTACCGCGGTCCGCGAAGGTGCCGGGCTCACCCCGGTGGAAGGACATCCGGTGGGTCTTGCCGCCCCGGTCGACCTCGACGTCGAGACGTGCGGAGAGGGCGTTCACCACCGAGGCACCGACGCCGTGCAGGCCGCCGGACGCGGCGTAGGAGCCTCCTCCGAACTTTCCACCGGCGTGCAGCTTCGTGTACACGACCTCCACGCCGCTCAGGCCGAGCCCGGCGACGTTGTCCACCGGGATGCCGCGGCCGGTGTCCCGGACCTCCACGGAGGCGTCCGGGTGCAGCACGATCTCGATCGAGTCGCCGTGACCCTCCAGTGCCTCGTCGACGGCGTTGTCGATGATCTCCCAGAGGCAGTGCATGAGGCCCCGGGAGTCCGTGGACCCGATATACATCCCGGGTCGTTTGCGGACCGCTTCCAGGCCCTCCAGGACGGAGAGATGGCGCGCGGTGTAGCTGGAGTCTGCTGACGTCGATGACACCCCCTCATCCTAGGCGTGGGCGGTCGCAAACCCCGGGAGCGCCATCCGGAATCGGTGGACGGCCGGATCCGGCAGGTGGCGTGCGCCACACCGGCGATACGCGGTGAGCGAACTCACCCCGGTGAACGGATGGAATGACGGTGGGCGGTGGTTACATGTGACTGTGAGCGTACTGACAGCAGACCAAGCGACCCCCGAGCTGACCGCGGCCGACCGCTGCGACGCGTGCGGAGCCCAGGCCTACGTGCGTGTCCTCCTTCCCTCCGGTGAGCTCCTCTTCTGCGCCCACCACGGGCGCAAGCACGCCGAGGCACTGGGCCAGGTGGCCACCCACATCCACGACGAGTCCGACCGGCTCTTCTCCGAGCCCCAGGCCGACCAGCGCTGACCAGCAGATGACCGGCAGATGACCGGGCCGGACCGGTCCTGACGATGCCCGGCTACGACGATCACGTCCGCTGGGCGCTGAGCACCGCCGTCGAGGGCTTCGACTTCACCCCGGTGGCCGGCCGGGTGATCGACGGCCCGCTGCCCTGGGACTACCGAGCGCTGGCCCGCCGGGCCGTCGCGGAGGCGACCGGCCCGGTCCTCGACCTCGGCACCGGCGGCGGTGAGTTCCTGGCCGGCCTCGGCCCGTTCCCACCGGGTTCCGCCGCGACCGAGGGCTGGCCCCCGAATGTGCACCTCGCCCGCGCCACGCTGGCTCCGCACGGCGTGCGGTTGCACGCCCTGCCGCCCGAGCACGCGACCCGGCTGCCCCTGCCCGACGCGACCTTCGCCGTCGTCCTCGACCGGCACGAGGACTACGACCCCGCCGAGGTGGCCCGGGTGCTCGCGCCGGGCGGGGTGTTCCTCACCCAACAGGTCGGCTCGACCGACGGCACCCGCCTGAACGGGGCCCTCGGTGGGCCCGGACCGGACGTGCCCGAGGGTGTCGCGCTCGCGCCGTTCGCCGCCGGCCTGACCCGCGCGGGTCTGAACGTCGAGCGTGCCGAGGAGCACGAGCAGGGTCGCACGTTCACCGACATCGGCGCCGTGATCTGGTACCTGCGGATGGTCGCCTGGCAGATCCCCGACTTCGACGTGGCCCGCTACGACGCCCCGCTGCGGGGCCTGCACGCCGCCTTCGAGCGCGGCGAGCAGTTCCGGGACGTCGCGCCCCGGTTCGTCCTGGCGGCCCGACGCCCCGCGCGCTGAACCCTCCCGGCGAACTAGCGTGGAGCCATGACACCCACCGACGAGTCCACCTACGTCCGCCTCCTCACCGAGCAGATCGGCCACGAGTTCGACGCGCACACGCAGTACGTCGCGATCGCGGTCTGGTTCGACAGCCACGACCTGCCCCAGCTCGCCGCGCACTACTACCGGCAGTCCCTCGAGGAACGCAACCACGCGATGATGATCGTGCAGTACATGCTCGACCGGGACCTGAGGGTCGTGATCCCACCCGGCTCGGCCGTGCAGAACGACTTCGGCGACGCCGTCGAGCCGATCCGGCTCGCCCTCGACCAGGAGCAGCAGGTCACCACCCAGATCGAGGCGATCTTCCAGGCCGCCCGCACCGAGGGGGATGCCCTCGGGGAGCAGTTCATGCTGTGGTTCCTCAAGGAGCAGGTCGAGGAGGTCGCCTCGGCCTCGACCCTGCTGACCGTGGCCCAGCGCGCCGGCGCGAACCTGTTCGACCTGGAGAACTTCGTGGCCCGGGAGTCCATCGGGGACGCCGGCGAGTCCGCCGACGCGCCCGGAGCCGCGGGCGGCGCCATCTGACCTGCGAGTCAGTCGCCGCACCATCGAATCAGTCGGGCGCCCCTCTGTCTCAGGCTGATTCGATGCGGCCGCGACTGCCGCGCTCTCCTCTCCAGGACCTCGGGCGGCGCCACATGCGGAAGGGGCCGTCCCCGGATCACCCGGGAACGGCCCCTTCTCGTTGACGAGAGGAATCAGTCGAGGTAGTCGCGCAGCACCTGCGAGCGGCTCGGGTGGCGCAGCTTGGACATCGTCTTGGACTCGATCTGGCGGATCCGCTCGCGGGTGACCCCGTAGACCTTGCCGATCTCGTCGAGGGTCTTCGGCTGGCCGTCGGTCAGCCCGAACCGCATCGAGACCACACCGGCCTCCCGCTCGGACAGCGTGTCCAGCACGGCGTGCAGTTGCTCCTGCAGGAGCGTGAAGCTGACCGCGTCGGCCGGCACCACGGCCTCGGAGTCCTCGATCAGGTCACCGAACTCGGAGTCGCCGTCCTCGCCGAGCGGCGTGTGCAGCGAGATCGGCTCGCGGCCGTACTTCTGCACCTCGACGACCTTCTCGGGGGTCATGTCGAGCTCCTTGGCGAGTTCCTCCGGGGTGGGCTCGCGGCCCAGGTCCTGGAGCATCTGGCGCTGCACGCGGGCGAGTTTGTTGATGACCTCGACCATGTGCACCGGGATCCGGATGGTGCGGGCCTGATCCGCCATGGCGCGGGTGATGGCCTGACGGATCCACCAGGTGGCGTATGTGGAGAACTTGTAGCCCTTGGTGTAGTCGAACTTCTCGACGGCGCGGATCAGTCCGAGGTTGCCCTCCTGGATCAGGTCCAGGAACAGCATCCCGCGGCCGGTGTACCGCTTCGCGAGGGAGACCACGAGCCGCAGGTTCGCCTCGAGCAGGTGGTTCTTGGCCCGGCGCCCGTCCATGGCGATCCACTCGAGCTCGCGCTTGAGCTTGCGGTCCGTGCCGTCACCGGACTCGGCGAGTTTCTCGTCCGCGAACAGGCCGGCCTCGATCCGCTTCGCGAGCTCGACCTCCTGCTCGGCGTTCAGCAGCGCGACCTTACCGATCTGCTTGAGGTAGTCCTTGACCGGGTCCGCGGTGGCGCCCGCGGTGACCACCTGCTGGGCGGGCGCGTCGTCGTCGTCGGAGTCGGAGTAGACGAAGCCCTTGTCCTCGCCCTCGGACTTGGTGGCCTCGGCCTCGGCGGTCGCCTCGACCTCGGTCTCCTCGGGCTCGGCCTCGTCGGCGGAGCCGACCGCGGCCAACTTGGCCTTGCTCGCACCGGCCCGGGTGGTCTTCGCCTTGGTGGCTGTCTTGGCGGTGGCCGGCTTCGCGCGGGTACTGGTCCGCTTCGCCGGCGCCTTCTCGGCCGGCGCCTCGGCGCCGGCCTCGGGGCCATCCGCCTTCGTGGCGGACGTCGCCTTCGTCACGGTCTTGCGGGTGGTCGTCGGCTTCTCGACCGTCGCCGTGGTGGCGCCGGTCCGCGACGCGGCGTTCGCGACCGCCCGGTCGGGAACCTCGGTCACGCTGATCTTGGCTTCGTGCATTGCGCCCAGTACCTCCTTGAGACGGCGGGGCTTGACGTTCGCGTCCTCGCAGGCCGCGCGGAACTCGGCGGCCGTGACGTACCCCCTGGTCAGGCCGGACCTGAAGGCGTTCTGCAGAGCGGTGTGCTCGAACTCGCGGGGCAGCACGACATCAGGACTGAGAGGCGACGACACAGAGAACCTTTCGGCGGGGGATGGTGGGCGACCGGTGATCTGTAAGTCGCAGCCCTACAATTATAACCGGAGTGGCCGCCGGGGCCCGTTCAATCACGAGCCGTTCAGCCACGCTCCTGACAACGCCTCCGCACCGGTGATTGTTCCCGACCACCTACGCGTACGCCTCGATCGGCGGGCACGCGCAGACCAGGTTCCGGTCGCCGTAGGCCCCGTCCACCCGGCGCACCGGCGGCCAGTACTTGTCCGGCGTCGGCCCGGCCGGGTACACCGCCTCCTCCCGTGAGTACGGGTGGGTCCACTCCCCCAGCGCCGAGATCGCGGTGTGGGGGGCATTGACGAGCGGGTTGTCGTCGGCCGGCCAGGTCCCGTCCCCGACGGCGTTCGCCTCGACGTGGATCGCGAGCATGGCGTCGATGAAGCGGTCCACCTCGGCCAGGTCCTCGGACTCGGTCGGCTCGACCATCAGGGTGCCGGCGACCGGGAAGCTCATCGTGGGCGCGTGGAACCCGTAGTCGATGAGCCGCTTGGCGACGTCCTCCACGGTGACCCCGGTGGCCGCGGTCAAGGGGCGCAGGTCGAGGATGCACTCGTGCGCCACCAGGCCGTTCTCGCCGCGGTAGAGCACCGGGTACTTCCCGTCCAGGCGGCTGGCCACGTAGTTCGCGGACAGCACCGCCGACCCGGTCGCGGCCCGCAGGCCGGCCGTGCCCATCAGGCGCAGGTACGCCCAGCTGATCGGCAGGATCGAAGGAGATCCGTACGGCGCCGCGCTGATCGTGCCGGTCTCCCGCAGTACCCGGCGGCCCGCCTGGGCGAGCGGGTGCCCGGGCAGGAACGGCACCAGGTGCTCGGCGACGGCGACTGGCCCGACCCCGGGTCCCCCGCCGCCGTGCGGGATACAGAACGTCTTGTGCAGGTTCAGGTGGGACACGTCACCCCCGAACGCCCCCGGACCGGCCACCCCGACGAGCGCGTTGAGGTTCGCCCCGTCGATGTAGACCTGGCCACCGGCTGCGTGCACGAGGTCGCAGAGCTCGGTGATGCCGTGTTCGTAGACACCGTGCGTGGACGGGTAGGTGACCATGATTGCGGCCACCCGGCCCTCGTGGGCGGCGAGCACCCGGCGCAGGTCGTCGAGGTCGACGTCCCCGTTCGCCGCCGTCCGCACGACGGCGACCTCCAGGCCGGCGAGTACAGCCGACGCCGCGTTCGTCCCGTGCGCGCTGGCCGGCACCACGCAGACCCGACGGTCGTCATCGCCGCGGTCCGCGTGGTAGTCGCGGATCGCGAGCAGCCCGGCGAGCTCGCCCTGGGACCCGGCGTTCGGCTGCACGCTCACCGCCGCATAGCCGGTCAACGCGGCGAGCGAGCTCTCCAGCCCGTCGATCAGCTCGAGGTAGCCGGACACGTCCGACGCCGGGGCGAACGGGTGGATCCGGGAGAACTCCGGCCAGGTGACGGCGGCCATCTCGGTGGCCGCGTTCAGCTTCATCGTGCAGGAGCCGAGGGGGATCATGCCGCGGTCGAGGGCGTAGTCACGGTCGGAGAGCCGGCGCAGGTAGCGCATCATCGACGTCTCGGACCGGTGGCTCGAGAAGATCGGGTGGGTCAGGAACTCGGTGCTGCGGGCCAGCCCGTGCGGGAGGCCGAAGGACCGGGCGACGGCGGAGGTCGCCGCGTCCGGGTCGGGTCCCGCCGCGGCGGTCGCACCGCCGGGCAGGACGGCGCGGGCCGCGTCGAGCAGGTCCGCGACCGTCTCGGCGGTGGTCGTCTCGTCGCAGGCGGCGCCGACGGTGTCCGCGTCGTGGCGCCAGAGGGTGATGTTGCGCTCGAGCGCGGCCGCGACGAGCGCGTCCGCCTGACCGGGCACCCGGACCGTGAGGGTGTCGAAGAACGAGGTGTCGGCGACCTGGGCGCCGAGGCCGGCGAGCCCGGTGGCCAGGGCGAGGGCGCGTTCGTGCACTCGGCGGGCGATCGCCGTCAGGCCCTCGGGTCCGTGGTAGACCGCGTACATGGAAGCCATCACGGCCAGCAGCACCTGAGCGGTGCAGATGTTGGAGGTGGCCTTCTCGCGGCGGATGTGCTGCTCCCGGGTCTGCAGCGCGAGCCGGAGTGCGGGCGCGCCGTCGACGTCCTTGGACAGGCCCACGAGGCGGCCCGGCAGTTGCCGCTGTGCCTTCTCCCGCACGGCCAGGTAGCCGGCGTGCGGGCCGCCGAAGCCCATCGGCACCCCGAACCGTTGGGTGGTGCCGGCCACCACGTCCGCGCCCAGCGTGCCGGGCGACTCGAGGATGGTGAGGGCGAGCAGGTCGGCGGAGAACACCACCTGCGCCCCGGCGTCGTGCGCGGCGGCGATCCAGCGTTCCAGCGTGGCCCGGTCCCGGACCGCGCCCGAGGAGCCCGGGTACGCCAGCAGCACCCCGAACGCCTCGGTGAGGTCCGGGGCGTCGGTCACCTCGAACTCGACCAGGTCGATCCCGACCGCCTCGGCCCGGGTGGCGAGCACCGCCTTCGTCTGGGCGAACGTGTCGGAGTCGACGTAGAACCGGCCTCCCTCGCCGCGCACCACCCGCCGGGCGAGCAGCATCGCCTCGGCCACCGCCGTCGACTCGTCGAGCATCGACGCCCCGGCGACATCCATCCCGGTCAGGTCGATGACCATGGTCTGGAAGTTCAGGAGTGCCTCGAGCCGACCCTGCGAGATCTCCGGCTGGTACGGCGTGTACGCCGTGTACCAGGCGGGGTTCTCGAGCACGTTCCGGGCGATCACCGACGGGGTGTGGGTGTCGTAGTAGCCCTGGCCGATCATCGAGGTGCGGACCGTGTTCCGGCTCGCGATGGCGCGAAGCTCGGCGAGCACCTGGGCCTCGGTGTCGGCGGCCGGCAGGTCACCGACCGGGGGCACGCCCTCGCCGAGGAGGGCCGGCGGCAGCGCCGCCTCGAGGAGCGCCTCGATGCTGGTCGCCCCGACCACGCCGAGCATGTGCTCGGCGGCCGGGGTGTCGAGACCGATGTGGCGGGTGGGGAACTCAGGGCGGTGGGCGGGAGCAGCAGGTGTGGCGGTCATTGCGGACGGATCAGGCCTTCGTGATAGCGAGGTAGGCGTCGGAGTCGAGGAGATCGCCCTCGGTCTCGAACCGGACGGTGAACAGCCAGCCACCCTCGTACGGATCGGAGTTCACCAGCTCGGGGCTCTCCACCACCTCCGCGTTGACGCTGAGCACCTCACCGCTGACCGGCGCGTAGAGCTCGCTGACCGACTTGGTCGACTCGATCTCACCGCAGGTCTGCCCGGCGGTGACCGAGTCGCCGACGCTGGGAAGGTCGACGTAGACGACGTCGCCGAGCGCGTCGGCGGCGTAGGCCGTGATGCCCACGGTGGCCACGCCGTCCTCGACGGTGATCCACTCGTGCTCGGCGGTGTACTGGCGGTCGGCGGGGACGCTCATGGCGGCATTCTCCTCGGTCTGTGGTGGGTCGGCGGCGGTGGTGTTGGATCTGGTGGATCGGGCTGGATCGGAGGCAGTCAGGTGGCGGCGGGGCGACGGTAGAACGGCAGCTCGACGACGGTCATCTCCTGGACCTTGCCCCGCACGTCCACGTCCAGGGTCGCGCCGACGGCGACGTCCTCCTCGGCGGCGGGGGTCACCAGGGCCATCGCGACCGGGTACCCCAGGGTCGGGGACAGCACCCCGGAGGTGACGGTGCCGATCGTGGCGCCGCCGGTACGCACCTCGCTGCCGGCGCGGGCAGCCCGACGGCCCTCGCCGCGCAGGCCGATCAGGCGGGCCCCGGTGGGATGCTCGGCGCGCTCGGCGAGCGCGTCCCGGCCCACGAAGTCGTGGTCGAGGTGGACGACCCGGCCGAGGCCCACCTCGTAGGGGGTGAGGGCCGCGGTGAGCTCCTGGCCGTACAGGGGCATCCCGGCCTCCAGGCGCAGGGAGTCACGGCTGGCGAGCCCGCAGGGCTGGATCCCGGCCTCGGCGCCGGCACCGAGCAGGCGGGCCCACACGTCGGTGGCGGCCGTCGCCGGGACGGCCAGTTCGAACCCGTCCTCGCCGGTGTATCCGGTGCGCGCCACCAGCGTCGGCACGGTCCGGTCGAACGACGCCGCCACACTCGCGTAGTACTTCAGTTCGCCGAGGTCGACGTCGACGAGCGGGGTCAGGATGCCCGCCGCGGCGGGGCCCTGGATCGCGATCAGAGCCCGGTGCGGGGTGCGGTCGACCACGGCCACCCGGCGCCCCTGGCTCCGGACCGCCAGCTCGTCGAGCACGGTGATCCGGTTCGCCGCGTTCGCGATCACGAGGAACTCCTCCTCGTCGAGCCGGTACACGATCAGGTCGTCGAGGATCCCACCGTCCGCGGCGGTGATCATCGTGTACCTGGCCCGACCCACCTTCAGCCGGGAGGCCGCACTGACCAGGGCGGAGTCGAGGGCGACGGCCGACTCCGGCCCGGACACCTCGAGCTGCGCCATGTGGGACAGGTCGAACAGGCCCGCCCGCTCCCGCACGGCCGCGTGCTCGGCCAGGTCGCCGGCGAACCGCAGCGGCATCTGCCACCCGGCGAAGTCGGTCATCGACGCACCGGCGGCGCGATGGGTGGCCTCGAGCGGACTGGACGGCGCCGACGACGTCGCCGCCGAGCGCCCCGACCCGGGCCCGGGGTTGGCTGACTGCACTGACTGGCTCCGTTCCGTGGTGGTGGCTGCGGGCGGGCTACGCCTGCTCGGGCTTGACCGCCAGCACCGGACAGGACGCGTCCAGCAGGATCCGTTGCGCGTTCGAGCCGAGGATCAGCTTGCCGAGCGGGGAGCGGCGCCGCAGGCCGATCACGATCAGGTCGGCCGACGCCTCCTCGGCCGCGCCCATGAGCGCCTCGGCGACGTCGCTGCCGCGCTGCAGGTGGCGGACGTCGTGGCCGACCCCGGATGCCTCGAGCAGGTCGCGGGCCTCGTCGACGGTCCGGTCGACCTCGGCCTCGTCACCGCCCCGGGTGCCGTGCACGATCACCAGCAGCCGGTCGGAGCGCCGCTGTGCTTCCACGATCCCCGCATCGAGCGCCGCACGTCCCTCGGCGGTGGCGATGAACCCGACCACTATGGCCACGACGTACTCCCTCGTCACAACGATGCCTGCTTCCGACGACACTAGCGCCTTCACGGGTCCCGCCACAGTCGGGTGGCCGGGCGACCCTGGCGCTAGTGTCTGGCGTGGGACCTGCGGGACGGGCCGCGGGATGGGCCGCAGGAAGGGAGGGGACCGATGGGTGCAGCCTCGAGCGAACGCTCCGACGACGATCGCCCCGACGCCGAGCAGGTCGACGGGGAGCGGGCCGCGGCCGAGGACGGCGAGCGCAAGAGCCCGGCCGACATCCTCACCGTGTTCCTGCTGTCGATCGTCGCCGTGCTGACCGCCTGGTGCGGTTTCGAGGCCTCGAAGTGGGGCGGCGAGATGTCGATCGCGTTCAGCCAGGCGTCCAGTTCCCGCATCCAGTCGACGGCGGCGCAGGCCCAGGCGAACTCAGCCCGCCAGTACGACCTGACCCTCTACACCGAGTGGGTCCTCGCGAACGAGGCGCAGGACACCGAGCTGGTCGCCTTCATCGAGGAGCGGTTCAGCCCCGAGTTCGCAGTGGCGTTCGAGGCCTGGGACGAGGGTGGCCGGCAGGCTCTCGGGCCGTTCGTGGTGGACGAGTACGTGCCACCGGGAACCATGGAGGCGGTGGCCCTTGCGGCGCAGGCCGACGCCAAGTTCGATCAGGCCCTCGACTTCAACCAGCGCGGCGACAACTACACGCTCCTGACCGTTCTGTACGCCCTGGTCCTGTTCCTGACCGCGATGTCCCAGCGCGTGAACGCGGCCTGGATGCAGCGGGCCATGCTCGGGCTCGCCATCGTCGTCGCCCTCGGGTGCGTGATCGCGATGCTGTCCTACCCGGTGAAGATCTAGCCGACCCTCACGCCGTCGCGGTTCGATCCCGGCGGGCCCAGCCGGGCGGCATCGCACGGTCGACGACCTGCCGCAGCAACCGGGCCAGCCGGTGCGACGGGTCCTGCTCGAGCGCAGCCGTGACCAGGACGTCGGCGCGGGCGCCGTCGCCGTTCCACCAGGCCAGCCAGGCCAGGGTCGCCAGCGCGGGCGCCGCCCGCCCGGCGCCCGCGTGCGCGGCGACCGCGACCAGGGCACGCTCCGCCGTTGCGAGCATCTCCTGGTCCGGCATCAGGTCCCCGGTGAAGACCGCGTCGAGGACCCGGGTGGAGTCCGCCCCCGCCGGGTCCTCGATCCGGGCCCCGGCCGCGACGGAGAGCAACACGGCGTCGCGCACCCGGACGTCCTCCAGGCCCGCGAGCAGGTGCCCGTACTCGGCGGCCGGGATGTCCGTGAGCTGCTCCCGGGTGCCGAGGCGCTCACCCGCCGGCGCGGCCGCGCCGAGCAGACGGCGCCACCGCGCCCGTAGGTCCGTGCGCCAGTGCACGAGGTCCCTGCCGCTCAGACGCTCCCGACGGCGGCGCTCGCGGGTGGCCGCACCGGCGGCGGTCCGCCGGTCGGTCGCCTCGCATCGCAGGTCCGGCAGCAGTTCTGCCCTGGTGGCCACGTAGGACTCGCCCTGGAACACGAGGTGTGCGCGGATCTGGGTGCACCCGAGATCCTCGACGGGGTGACCGCCGGGCGGGCAGCACGGCTGGTTGGCGCACTCGATACAGCGGTAGTGACGGTTCCCGACGAGCCAGGTCCTGCGCGGATCCGCAAGCGGAGCCTGGGCGAGCCACCAGGCGAGCACGGCGCCGGCCCCGCCGCGGCCGGAGAGCACCGCCGGCCAGGCCGACTCCGTGTACACGGCCGCGAACACCGCGGCCGCACCGTCGTTCTCCATCTGGCCGAGGAGGTGCTCACCGAGCCCTGGGGCGGGTCCGTCGAGGTCGGCAAGGTCGGCAAGGTCGGCAAGGTCGGCAAGGTCGGCAAGGTCGGCAAGGTCGACCCTGGCGACCAGACCGATCTCGGGCCCGCCGTCGGCGCCGGCCCGGATCGAGAGCAGGACGAGCGACTCCTGTGGCTCGAAGCCGAGCCGGAACGGCAGGTACGCGAGGAGCTCCGGTGGCTCGTCCAGGTGCAGGGTGGGTGGGTCGGACACCGGGTCATGTGGTCTGTCATGTGGACTGTCAGGTGGTCTCATGCACCCAGTGCAACGCCGCGGACCCGACCACGTTGAGGCACGCGTGACGATATGGGAGGACCCGGTCGCGGGCCCTCGCCTGGGGATGAGCGGACACCGCCGTCCAACGTGCGCGACGCCGCGCATCGGCGGGGCATCCCCGCCGTCACCGTGTCGATAGGCTGCGACGGTGTTCGACTCCTCCACAGCCCCGGCCGACCCACTTGCCCCGCTGCGGGAGGCGGTCTCCGCGAGGCTTCGGACCACGGTCGACGACCTCGGCACCTCGTTCGAGGAGGTCGGCCCCGAGGTCGCGGACCTCTTCGACGTCGCCGCCACCATGCTGCCGGGCGGGAAGCGGCTGCGGGCCTCGTTCGCCGCCACCGGCTGGCTCGCGCTCGGCGGCAGCCGGGCGGCCGGCGACCTCGCGGGTGCGCCGCAGATCGTGCTGGCCGGGACCGGCCTGGAACTGTTCCAGCTCGCCGCCCTCGTCCACGACGACCTGATCGACGGGTCGCTGACCCGCCGCGGGCAGCCGGCCGCGCACCGCCAGTTCGCGACGCTCCACCAGGACCGGGCCATGCTCGACCGGCCCGACCGTTTCGGCGCAGCCGGGGCCGTGCTGCTCGGGGACCTGCTGCTCGCCGCCGCCATGGGCGAACTGCAACGTGCCCTTGACCCGCTGCCGCCCGAAGCCCGAGAAGCGGGCCGGCGGATCGTCCAGCGCATGATGACCGAGGTCACCGTCGGGCAGTACCTCGACATCTACGCACAGTCCGCCCCGTGGAGCCCCGACCCGGCCCGGGACCTGGACCGGGCCCGCCGGGTGATCCGCTCCAAGTCGGCCCGCTACAGCGTCGAGCACCCGCTCATCCTTGGCGCCGCGATGGCCGGGGCCGACCGGTCCGCGCTCGCCGCGGCGAGCCGGATCGGGCTCCCGGTCGGCGAGGCGTTCCAGCTGCGCGACGACGTGCTCGGCGTGTTCGGGGACCCGGGCGTGACCGGCAAGCCGGCCGGGGACGACCTGCGTGAGGGCAAGCGCACCGTGCTCGTGACCCTGGCCATGACCCGCGCGGACGCCGCCGGCGTGGACCTGCTGCGAGGCGCCCTGGGCAACGCCGACCTCGATACCGACACCGTGACCCGGGTGCGCGAGCTGCTCACCGCGACCGGGGCCCTGGCCAGCGTCGAGGAACTCATCGGTGAACGCACCCGCGCGGCGCTCGCAGCGATCGATGCCGCAGGCTACGCCGACGCCGCGGCGGACCTGCTCCGTGACCTCGCCCGCGCCGCCATCAGCCGGAGCTCCTGACCCGCCTCTGAGGGCCGGCTCAGAACGCCAGCGTTTGGGCGACCCGGCGCACGGCGTGGGTCCGGGCCGCGCGCAGCGCGGCGATCGGTGTCTCGCCGAGCTCCTCGTCCTCGGCGTACAGCCAGCCGAGGGTCTCCTCGTCGTCGTACCCGGCATCGGCGAGCTGGATGATCGTGCCCCGCAGGCCCGGGATGACCACCGGGGGCTCCGGGATCGGGGAGTCGTCGCCGGGGAGCACCAGGAAGTCACGCGCAATGCTCAGCGCCTTGTTCTCGCCCCGGCGAACGGCCAGCAGCCGGCGCTCGGTCAGCATGCCCCGCACGGCGCGCAACTCGACCTCGAGGAGCTCGGCCGCCTCCGGAAGGCTCAGCCACTGGATGTTCTGGGGATCTGCGGTAGTCACCCGCCGAGCCTAGGGCGCGCCCGGGGTTGTCGTCACCACGCGGTCACGCTACTGTCACGTTTGGCACATATACCTCAATTGCCACATCAGTCACGGGCGACACGCCGTGACGTCCGCACGAAACTCACGGGGGAACCCACCATGGCTCGCACCGCACGGCCCAGACACGCCTCAGCCCGCTGGGGCTCGACCCTGACCACCGCCGGAGCACTCAGCGCCGTCGCCGCGATGGGACTCGCATCGTCGGTCGCGCCGGCCGCCGCACAGCCCCACAGCGAGGAGCAACCGCACCGCACCCCGGGCCACGTACCCGCGAGCCTGCTCGGCAAGGCCGACGACCGGGCCGTCCGGGTCTCTCCGCAGAGCGCGGGCGCCGGGCTGTCCCCGACGCTGCGCTCCGTCGCGCCGGCTCCCCGGGCCGGTGGTGACGCCCTGTACACCGTCCGCGCCGGCGACACCGTCAGCCACCTCGCCCTCCGGTTCGACGTGACCGTCGCCGCCATCGTGGCAGCCAACGGGCTCGACTCGCGCGCCGTCATCCGCATCGGGCAGACCCTTACCATCCCGGGCAGCGGCTCTGCGGCACCCGCGGCCACGCCCGCGCGCTCCGCGCCCGCGGCGCAGCCCGGCGGCTCCTCCTACACGGTGGTCACCGGGGACACCGTCTCCCGGATCGCGGCCCGGCACGGCACCACGGTCGCCGCCGTCGTCTCCGCGAACGGCCTCGACTCCCGCGCCCTGATCCGGATCGGGCAGACCCTCACGATCCCGGGCGCCTCGGGCGGCGGCGCCTCGAGCACCCCGAGCACTCCGGCGGCGGCTTCCACCCCGGCCGCGCCGGCGCCGTCGGGCGGCTCCTCCTACACGGTCCGCACCGGCGACACCGTCTCCTCGATCGCGGCCCGGCACGGCACCACGGTCGCCGCCGTCGTCTCCGCGAACGGCCTCGACTCCCGCGCCCTGATCCGGGTCGGGCAGAGCCTGACCATCCCGGGCGAACTCGTGCCGAACACGTTCCTGCACTACACCTACTCCGACGATGTCCACGCCGCCGCCAACGCGAACGCGGCCACCCTGCTCGGCACGTCGGTGCCCAGCCGCGCCGCCATGCAGGACATGATCCGCGCCACCGCACTCTCGATGGGCGTGGACCCGGCGCTCGCGTTGGCCGTCGCCCAGCAGGAGTCCGGCTTCAACATGCGGGCCGTCTCCCCCGCGAACGCGGTCGGGGTCATGCAGGTCATCCCGTCCTCGGGTGAGTGGGCCTCGGACCTGGTCGGCCGGCAGCTGAACCTGCTCGACCCCCAGGACAACGTGACCGCGGGCGTGGCCATCCTGCGCGTCCTGATCCGCACGGCGCCGGACCTGCAGTCCGCGATCGGCGGCTACTACCAGGGCCTCGGTTCCGTGAACCGCAACGGCCTCTACGACGACACCCGACGTTACGTCGCGAACGTGCAGACCCTGATGGCGCGCTTCTGACCGGGGTCCGGGCCGTGTGAGCCTGGTGACACGCACGGCCCAACCCCGGGGAACGGCGGCCTCGCACCGTAAACTCACGGCCATGGCCAGCACCCTCACCGACCCGATGATCGGCCGCCTGGTCGACGGTCGGTACGAGGTGTCCTCCCGGATCGCCCGGGGCGGGATGGCGACCGTCTACCTGGCCACCGACCGGCGCCTGGACCGGCAGGTGGCGCTGAAGATCATGCACCCGCACCTCGCGGAGGGTGCGGACGTCGCCGCGCGGTTCCGGCGGGAGGCCCGGGCGGCGGCCCGCCTGGCCCATCCCGGCATCGTCGGCGTCTACGACCAGGGCAGTGAGGGCGAGCTCAACTACCTCACCCTGGAGTACGTCGAGGGCCGCAACCTGCGCCGGGAGCTGCGGGCTCGCGGCGCCCTCAGCGTCGGGGACGCCCTCGACATCGTCGAGTCCGTCCTGGACGCTCTGGCGGCGGCGCACCGCGCCGGCCTGGTGCACCGGGACATGAAGCCCGAGAACGTGCTGATGGCCGCCGACGGGCGGGTGAAGGTGGCCGACTTCGGCCTCGCACGGGCGGTCACCGAGGCGACGGCGGCGAGCACCGGGAACCTGCTCGGCACGGTCGCCTACCTCTCCCCCGAGATCGTCACCTCGGGCGAGGCCGACGCCCGCGCCGACGTGTACGCCGTCGGGATCCTGCTGTACGAGATGCTCACCGGGCACCCGCCGTTCGAGGGCGAGACGCCGATCCAGGTCGCGTACAAGCACGTTCACGAGTCCATCCCACCGGCGTCCGACGGCGTCCCGTGGCTCCCGCTCGAGATCGACGACCTGATCGCCACGATGACCGCCCGGGACGTGGCCGACCGGCCCGTCGACGCCGGCGGGGCGCTCGCGCTGGTGCGGCGGGTCCACGCCTCGCTCGACCCGGCCGCGCTGGCCGTGCGCGCCGACGTGGACGCCGACGAGGTCGGCGAGATCGTCGCCGACGCCCGGGCCGAGTCCGACGGCGGGAGCACCGTCTCGGTCAGCCGGCACACCGGCACGATCGCGCTGCCGATCGGGGCGGTCGCCGCAGACGACGACGCCGAGGCGGAGCGGCGCTCGACCCGTCGGCGCAAGCGCCGCCGGCGCCTGCGGGTGATCTCGATCATCCTCGTCGTGCTGCTCGCACTCGGCGGAGGCACGTGGTGGTACCTGCGGGTCGGACCCGGTGCGTATACCGCGATGCCGGACGTGACCGGAACCCCGGAGGCCGCCGCACTTGCCGAGCTCGAGGCGCAGGGTCTGCGCCCGGCGACGAGTTCGGAGCACCATGACGAGGTGCCTGCCGGGATGGTGATCACCACCGATCCCGGTCCCGGCGATGACGTGCTCCGCGACGGCGGCCAGGTGAGCGTGGTGGTCTCGCTCGGCATCGAGATGCTCACCGTCCCGGACCTCGCCGGCACGGCCGAGGACGACGCCGTCGCCACTCTGACGGCCGACGGCTTCGAGCTCGACCCCGAGGTGAGCAGGCCCTGGGACGCGCAGATCCCCGCAGGGACCGTGATCGGCACCGATCCCGCGGCCGGTGAGTCCATCGCCCACAACAGTCCGGTCACCGTGGTCGTCTCGGCCGGGCGGGAGCCGATCACGGTGCCGAACGTGGTCGGGGCGGACGAGGCGACGGCGCTCGAGCAACTCGCGAACGCCGGCGCCGAACCTCAGTTGGGCCCGGCCGCGTACAGCGACAGTGTCGGCGCCGGGGACGTGATCAGTCAGTCCCTCGAGGGCCCGGCGCTGCGCGGCGACCTGGTCGAGGTGATCGTCTCGCTCGGGCCGGAACTGTTCGAGGTGCCGAACGTGTTCGGGTCCCAGTACGCCGACGCCGAGGCCGAGCTCACCGCGCTCGGGTTCGAGGTGCGGCGCGAGAACGTGCTCGGTGGCGTCTTCGGCACCGTGCACAGCCAGTCGGTGCCCGCCGGCGAGATGCACCCGGCGGGCACGGTCATCGTGCTGACCGTGGTGTGATCTCGTCGCTGGCGTCGTCGGCCTGGTAGGCGTACCGCTCCTGCCGCCAGGCGTCCCCGTGGGCGTGGTAGCCGCGCTCCTCCCAGAAGCCCAGGTCCGTGGCCCCCGGTAACAGGTAGTTCCACCCGCGGACCCACTTCGGGCCCTTCCAGGTGTACAGGTGCGGGACCACCAGACGCAGCGGGGCTCCGCGCTCGGCGGTCAGTGCCTCCCCGTCGAGATGGGTGGCCAGGAGCGTACGGGGCGAGGCGAGGTCGTCCAGGCGCAGGTTCGCCGCGTAGCCGTACTCGGCGAAGACCAGGACCTCCCGGACCTGCGGGTCCGGTGGGGCGAGCTCGATCATCTCCGCGGCCCGGTAGCCCGACCAGCGCAGGTCCAGGGCGGACCACCTGGTGGCGCAGTGCATGTCCGCGAGTTCCTCGGTGAACTCGAGGCCGTGGATCGCGTCCATGTCGAACGCCTGCTCGGACCCGCTCGCGGTGGCGCCACCCACCGTGAACGTCCACCGGTCCGGGCGCAGCTGGGGTACCCGGCCGTAGTGCATGATCTCCGGCTCGGCGCGCCAGTGCTGACCGGGCGGCAGGGACCGTTCCAGCGGCGGATCGGGATGGTGGGGGATGCTCACCGCTCAGTGGCCCCGCAACATCTCCGCGACCAGGAACGCCATCTCGAGCGACTGCTGGTGGTTCAGACGGGGGTCCACCAACGTCTCGTACCGACGGGCCAGGGCGAGGTCGTCGATCTCCTCGCTGCCGCCGAGCACCTCCGTCACGTCCGACCCGGTCAGTTCCACGTGCAGTCCACCCGGCACGGTGCCCAGGCCGGCGTGTACCTCGAAGAAGCCGCGGACCTCATCGATCACGTCCGAGAAGCGCCGCGTCTTGTAGCCGTTGGCCGACGTGAACCCGTTGCCGTGCATCGGATCGCACACCCAGACCACCGGGCGACCGTCCTCCCGCACCCGTTCGACCAGGCCAGGAAGAAGGTCGCGGACCTTCCCCGCACCCATCCGGGTGATGAACGTCAGGCGCCCGGCCTCGCCGTCGGGGTTCAGCTTGTCCATGAGCGCGAGGGCGTCGTCGCCCGTGCTCGTCGGGCCGAGCTTCACGCCGAGCGGGTTACGCACCCGGGAGAAGTAGTCCACGTGCGCGCCGTCGAGCTGGCGCGTACGCTCCCCGATCCAGAGGAAGTGCGCGGAGCAGTCGTACGGCAGCCCGGTGCGGGAGTCGATCCGGGTCAACGGGCGCTCGTAGTCCAGCAGCAGGCCCTCGTGGCTGGAGAAGAAGTCAACGGTGCGCAGTGCCTCGAAGTCCGCGCCGGCGGCGTGCATGAACCGGATCGCCCGATCGATCTCGGCGGCGAACGTGTCGTACTGGGCGTAGGCGCGGTTCGCCATGAAACCGCGGTTCCACTCGTGCACCCGGCGTAGGTCCGCGAACCCGCCCTGCGTGAACGCCCGGATCAGGTTCAGCGTGGTCGCGGAGTTGTGATAGGCGTCCAGCAGCCGCCTCGGGTCGGGGATCCGGGCGGACTCGGTGAACTCGAAGTCGTTGATGATGTCGCCGCGGTAGGCGGGCAGGGTGAGGCCGTCGCGGGTCTCGGTGTCGGAGCTGCGCGGCTTCGCGTACTGGCCCGCCATCCGGCCCATCTTGACGATCGGCAGCGAGGCGCCGTAGGTGAGGATCACCGCCATCTGCAGGATGGTCTTGATCTTGTCCCGGATGTTGTCCGCGGTGAGCTCGCTGAACGTCTCGGCGCAGTCGCCGCCCTGCAGCAGGAACGCCTCCCCCCGGGACGCGGCACCGAGCCGCTCGCGCAGGTTGTCCGCCTCCCCGGCGAAGACCAGCGGCGGCACCGCGGACAGCGTGGCTGTCACGTCGGCGAGGGCCTGCGCGTCCGGCCAGGTCGGCTGCTGCTTCGCGTCCAGGTCGCGGAAGGAGTCGAGGCCGGCGAGGACCGCGGGGTCAGGGAGAACGCTCACGGCACCAAGGATAGGGCCCGCGCCGAGGCGGACCGGACCGTCGTCCGGCCCTCGGCACGGGCCCTCGGGTGACGACGGGGACTCAGTGTGTGCCGGGCTCGGCGACGCCGGTGGGCTCGGCGGTCTGGCCGATCTCCCCGAGCAGCTCACCGAACCATGGCGTGGCGGTGTCGAACGCCTTGCCGCCGGCGATCCGCGGGAACGCGATCACGGTCAGTTCGTCGTCGTTCTCCTCGTCGTGGCCGATCACCCCGGACTCGCCGGCGATCGCCTTCTCGACGGCCAGGTCCGTCATCAGTCGGATCAGGGCGAGGTCCTCGTCGTTCGCCTTGGCCGAGCGGGAGAAGTAGCCGCTCTTCTGGACCATGGTCTTCTCGGCGCCGATCAGAGCGGCGAACTGCTTCGCGAACCAGGCACCCGGGTTGATCGTGTCCAGCTTGACGTGGCCGAACGGGTCGCGCTGGACCTCCTCGCCTGCCGCCTCCAGCTCGGCGATGATCTCGGGCACCCCGGCTCCCTCGGACAGGAAGATGTTGACGTTGCCGGTCTCGTCCATGATGCCGCGCAGCCGGGTGGCCTCGCCGGCCATGTCCAGCTTGAGCTCCGGCAGGAACACGGCGTGCACGTCCCAGCGCTCCTTGGCCAGGCCGAGCGCCGGGTTCCACTCCTGCTCCGACCACCAGGCCCGGTAGCGCTGCGCCGCGGCCGCGGTGAGCCACCCGCAGTGCCGGCCCATGACCTCGTGCACGATCAGCATCCGCGGGTTGGACCGGTGCTCGCCGATGATGTTCTGAGCGAAGATCGATGCCTGCTCGGCGGCGGTGTTCGCACCAAGGGACTGCCGGATCGGGATGATGTCGTTGTCGATGGTCTTGGGCAGCCCGACCACGGTCAGGTGGTAGCCGTTGTCCTCGAGGTAGGCGGCCAGGTCCGCGGCCGTGGTGTTCGTGTCGTCGCCCCCGATGGTGTGCAGGACGTCCACGCCGTCCTTGCGCAGCTGCTCGGCGGCGACCTGGAGCGGGTCCTGCCCCTCGCTGACCAGGCCGCGCTCGACGAGGTTCTTCGCATTCGTGAGCTTGACCCGGCTGTTCCCGATCGGCGACCCCCCGAAGTTGTCCAGGACGTCGATCCGCGCGCGGGCCTCGGCGCCGACGACCACCGAGGTGCCGGTGAGCAGACCGTGGTAGCCGTACTGGTAGGCGATGATCTCGGCGTCCGGCAGGACCTCGGTGTAGCGGCGCACCAGGCCGGCCACGGCCGCCGACAGGCACGGGGCGAAACCGCCCGCGGTGAGCAGTGCGATCCGGCGGATCGGCTGGGCTTGCGACATGGCTGTGCCTTTCAATCGGGCGGGGATGGTGGTGCTGTGGCTGAGCTGCCTGACCCGCCCATGCTAGCCAGGCCGTGGGTTGCCCCGGCCCACCGGGCGGGACGGCGCCGCGCGCGGAGGTCCGGTCACCGGGGCTGCGGACCGAGCACCGACCCGAACGGGCTCGAGGCACCCTAGAGTGAGGGCATGAACGGTCCCACCTCGGGCGGCGGTGAGCAGCGTCCCGGAGACGGCCCGAGCGAGCCCAGCGACGCGGACGTCGAGGCGAGCTGGGCCGAGATCACGGCACGTCTGGGACCGCTCGGCGAGGGCGTCACGGCCGAGGCCGACGAGTTCGAGCGGCTGAACCGCTCGGCTGATCCCGCCGACGGGCGCGACGACCTCGACGACGGTGACCGGGGCGATCCGCCCGGCGAGCCCGTCGATAACGATCCGGACACGATCGAGGCGACCTCCGCCGTCGGGCCGGGTCCCCGCGACTACGACGTCGACGACTCCGACGACGGCTTCGTCCCACCCGAGCCGGAACCGTTGGACGGTTCCGATCCCCTGGTCACCATGGCCTGGATCGGTGCGATCGGCGGACCGGTCGCCACGGTGCTCGCCCTCATCCTGTGGGCCGGTGCGCCGCAACTGTTCTACGTGGGTGCCCTGGTCTGCTCCCTGCTCGGCTGGGGAATCCTGCTGTGGCGGATGCCGAAGGATCCCTCGGACGACGATGGCGCCGTAGTCTGAGCGCACCGGGATCTCTCCCCCGCGATCACTGCCGATCGTCGCGTCGATGCGCCGACGGGCCGCCGGGCGCACGTACGCTTGCGTTAGTTTCAACAACTGCCGAAGGAGCCAGACACATGGACCAGAACGAGGCCCCTCTCCTCGTCAACACCCCGCCGGAGATGAGCACGCCGGACATCCTCGCCGACTGGGCCGCGAAGGAGCCGGACCGAGTCCTCATCGAAGAGCTGCGCGGCTCCACCTGGCACCCGATGACGGCGCAGCAGATGCACGAGAAGGTGTCGGCGATCGCGAAGGGGCTGATCGCCTCGGGCGTGGGGCCCGGGGACCGGGTCGCCGTGATGAGCCGGACCCGTGCCGAGTGGGTGCTGCTCGACTTCGGGATCTGGTACGCCGGCGCCGTGACCGTGCCGGTGTACGAGACCTCCTCGGCGGACCAGACCGCGTGGATCCTGTCCAACTCGGGCGTGAAGGCCATCATCGTCGAGAACGCCGGCCACCTGGCCGTGGTCGACGAGGCGCGCGCCGACGCACCGAGCGTGGGGCCGGCCTGGGTCCTCGACGACGGCGCCCTCGAGAAGCTGACGGCTGCGGGCGCCGACGTGTCCGACGATGACGTCCGGGCCCGCTACGACGCGCTCCGCACCGACGATCTCGCCACGATCATCTACACCTCAGGCACCACCGGCCGGCCCAAGGGTGCCGAGCTCACCCACGCGAACTTCGTCGAGCTGACCCGCAACGCCGTCGGGGCGCTCGGGCCGTCGATCCTGCACGAGGCCTCGCGGACGCTGCTGTTCATGCCGCTGGCGCACGTGTTCGCCCGGTTCGTCGAGGTGCTCTGCGTCACCGCCGGTGTGCCGCAGGGGCACACGCCGGACACGAAGACGCTGATGGCGGACATCGCCACGTTCCGGCCGACCTTCATCCTGTCCGTGCCGCGCGTGTTCGAGAAGGTCTACAACAGCTCCGAGCAGAAGGCGGCCGCAGGCGGCAAGGTGAAGATCTTCCGCTGGGCGGCGAAGGTCTCCGGTGACTACTCCCGCTCGCTGGACACCGGCGGCCCCGGCATCGGGCTGAAACTGCAGCACAAGCTCGCGGACAAGCTCGTGCTGCACAAGATCCGCAACGCGCTCGGTGGCCAGGCCGAGTTCGCGATCTCCGGCGGCGCGCCGCTCGGGGAGCGGCTCGGGCACTTCTTCCGCGGTGTCGGCCTGACCGTTCTCGAGGGGTACGGGCTGACCGAGACGACGGCGCCCGTGAGCGTGAACGTGCCGGCCAAGTCGGTCATCGGTACCGTCGGGCCGCCGCTGCCGGGCGTCGGCCTGAAGATCGACTCCGACGGCGAGATCCTCGCCCGCGGGATCGCGGTCTTCCGCGGCTATCACGACAACGCCGAGGCCACCGCCGAGTCGTTCACCGACGACTGGTTCCACACCGGGGACCTCGGCGAACTGACCGCGGACGGGTACCTGAAGATCACCGGCCGGAAGAAGGAGATCATCGTCACGGCCGGCGGCAAGAATGTGGTGCCGTCCCAGCTCGAGGACCGGATCCGGTCCCACCCCCTGGTGAGCCAGTGCGTGGTGGTCGGGGACCAGAAGCCCTTCATCGCGGCGCTGGTCACCCTGGACACCGAGATGTTGCCGACGTGGCTCGCCAACCACGAGGTCGGCGAGTTGTCGGTGGCGGAGGCGGCCAAGGACCCGACGGTCATCGCCGCGATCCAGAGCGCGGTGGACCGGGCCAACTCGAAGGTCTCGCGAGCGGAGTCGATCCGGACGTTCGAGATCCTGCTCGACGACTTCACGATCGCCAACGACTACCTGACGCCGTCGCTGAAGGTGAAGCGCAACCTGGTGCTGCGCGACTTCGCGGACCGGATCGAGGCGATGTACGACAACGCCGCCAAGGCCCGCGCGACGAACGGTGCCGACGCCGCCTGACGCCCCTGGGGCCCTGGCACGGGCTCAGCCGCACCCTCGACGCCGGTGCGGCCACGACCGGGACCTTCCCCGGCGTGGCCGCACCGGCGTTGTCGGTGCGGCGCCGTAACGTTCGAACGGATGGCCGAGAACCTCCTGCACCCGCCCCGTCCCGGCCGGCGCCTCGACCTCAGCGACGCCGGGCGCTCCCCCTACCAGGCGTCCGGGCAGGCACCGGTGCAGCTCGCCCTCGAGGACGTCGGCACGCCGCTGTACCACGCGACGTTCGTGGTGGTCGACCTGGAGACCACCGGCGGCTCCCCCGCGGCCAGCGAGATCACCGAGATCGGTGCGGTCAAGGTGCGGGGCGGCGAGGTGCTCGGCGAGTTCCAGACGCTCGTCAACCCGGGCGTCGGGATCCCGCCGATGATCACGGTGCTGACCGGGATCACCAACGCGATGGTGATCGAGGCGCCACCGATCGCCGAGGTACTGCCCGCATTCCTGGAGTTCGCCCACGGCGCCGTGCTCGTGGCCCACAACGCCCGGTTCGACGTCGGCTTCCTCAAGGCCGCCGCCGCCCGGATGGACCTGTCCTGGCCACGCCCGCAGGTCGTGGACACGGTCGCTCTGGCGCGCCGGGTGGTCACCCGGGACGAGGCGCCCAACCACAAGCTCGGCACCCTCGCGGCGCTGTTCCACGCCGAGACCACCCCGGACCACCGGGCCCTGTCGGACGCCCGCGCCACCGTCGACGTGCTGCACGCCCTGCTCGCCCGGATGAGCGGGCTCGGGGTCACGCACCTGGAGGACCTGACCACCGCGGCAGACCCGGTGCCGCACGCCCGGCGGCGCAAGTCCACCCTGGCGGACGGCCTGCCCACCGGGGCGGGCGTCTACCAGTTCCTCGGGCCGAAGAACGAGGTGCTCTACGTCGGGACCGCCGTCAACATCAAGCGGCGGGTGCGCAGCTACTTCACGGCCGCGGAGAAGCGGGCCCGGATCGGGGAGATGGTGGATCTGGCCACCGGGGTGCGCCCGATCCCCTGCGCCACCCCCCTGGAGGCGAGCGTGCGCGAACTGCGCCTGATCGCCGAGCACAAGCCCCCGTACAACCGGCGCTCCCGGGCCCCGGAACGCCGGCCGTGGATCCGGCTGACCGATGAGGCGCACCCCCGGCTCTCGATCGTGAGGTCGGTGCCGGTGGCCGCGCGGGACCGGGCGATCGGCCCGTTCGCCTCCCGGCGGGGAGCCGAACTGGCGACGGAGGCCATCCTCGCCACCGTGCCCCTTCGCCAGTGCACGGCGCGCCTGCCCAGGCTTCCGGCCCCGGGTGCCTCGGCCTGCGTCCTCGCCGAGCTCGGGCGGTGCGCCGCACCTTGTGTCACGGCCGGAGGCGTGGTCGAGCCAGGGCTGCCCGGGGTCGTGTCGTTGGGTCTGCCGGGGATCGGGGCCGAGCGCCCGCACGGTGTGCTGACGCCCTACCCGGTCAGCGTTGCGACGGCCGCGTCCATCATGGGTGGTGACGCCGGCCCGGTCGTGGCGGCGCTACGACGTTCGATCGGGCACCTGAGCCTGCAGCAGCGGTACGAGGAGGCCGCAGTGCACCGGGACCGGCTGCTCGCGTTCCTGCGCGGGGCGGCGCGGACGCAGCGACTGGCCCCGGTCCAGCGGGCCCGACAGATCGTGGCAGCCCGCGCGCACGCCGAGGGCGGCTGGGAGATCGTGGTGGTGCGGTACGGGCGGCTCGCGGCGACCGCGATCAGCCCCCGGGACACCAGCCCCTACCCGACGATCTCGGCCCTGCTCGCCGGGGCCGAGCAGGTGGCCCAGCCGGACGTCGTCGGAGGGGCGGCGACGGCCGAGGAGACCGAGCTGATCACGGGCTGGCTGGAACGGCCCGGCGCCCGGCTGATCGAGTTCGACGCCGCCGAGTCCCCCGGCTGGGCGCTGCCGGTCGGCGGGGCGACGGCCCACCTGCGTGAGCTCGAGGCCGCCCAGACCCGGGACACCGAGCGCGCGGCCCTCGGCCGGCGCGCCGGAGAGCACCCCGTGATCCCGGCCGCCGACCACCCCGAGGCCCCCGCGTCCGATCACGCGGCGCCCACCCATGCCACGCGCGCCCGTCCCGCGGCCGGCTGACGCCGGCCGGTGCCGCACGCACTCGCCCGAACTCCGCCGAAGCAGTCCCGCGCGCCCGAGCAGGTCCCGCAGACCCTCCGGCCCCGGGCGCACCGGACTGCCCCAGCGCACGAGGGCCTGCCTCACCGCGCCGGGGACCGGTGAGGCGCGCCCGGGGGGTGAGGGCGCGGCATGATGGGCCCGTACCCGCATCCGTTCCCACCCACGGAGGACCCATGATCACCGCGATCGTCCTGATCGACGCCGACGCCGCCCGCATCCCCGAGGTCGCCAAGGAGGTCGCGGACATCGACGGCGTCAGTGAGGCCTACTCCGTCACCGGGGACATCGACCTGGTGGCGATGGTGCGCGTGCGCCGCCACGAGGAACTCGCCGGCGTGATCGCGGACAAGGTCAGCAAGGTGGAGGGGGTCATCCGGACCCAGACCTACATCGCGTTCCAGACCTACTCGGGGCACGACCTCGAGGCGGCGTTCGACCTCGGCGTGGCCGACTGAGTCCTTCTGGCGGGTGCCCGCCCGCCCTGCCGGTCAGGCGTTGCTGGCCGTGACCCAGCGCTCGAGCACACCCGCCGCGGCACCGTCGTCGATGGACCCGGCGGCCAGTGCCAGTCCGGCGCGGAGCCGGCCGAGCAGGTCACCCTCGGCGGTGCCCGGTCGCGTCCCGTCCGCGACCAGGGCGGCAGCCGCGTTCAGCAGCACCGCATCCCGGATGGCGCCGGTCCGGCCGACCAGCAGGTCCCGGGCCACGCCCGCGTTGAAGGTGGCGTCGGCACCCCGGATGTCGTCGAGGGTGGCCCGCGTCATCCCGAAGGCTGTCACAGGGTCGACCTCGTGCTCACGCACGAGTCCCCCGGTGGCCGCGGTGACCTCCCAGACCCGGGCGGGCGCCGTCGTCGCGAGTTCGTCCAACCCGTCCTCGCTGCGGAACACGAGCGAACTGTTGCCCCGCTCGGCGAACACGCCCGCCATGATCGGCGCCATCCGGGCGTTGCCCACCCCGATGGCGCCGGCCCGCGGTTGCGCCGGGTTGGTCAGCGGCCCGAGCACGTTGAACGCGGTCGGGACGCCCAGGTCCCGGCGGGCCACGGCGGCGTGGCGCATCGCCGGGTGGTAATGGTTCGCGAACAAGAACGTGATGCCCGCCTCACCGACCACCCGGGCGGCGGCCGCGGGATCGAGGTCCAACCGGACCCCGAGGGCCTCGAGCACATCCGCCGAGCCGCTCGCCGAGGACGACGCCCGGTTGCCGTGCTTGACCACGCGGATGCCGGTACCGGCCACCACGATCGCCGCCATCGTGGAGATGTTGACGCTGCGGTGGCGGTCCCCACCGGTGCCGACGATGTCGACGGCGTCACCGGGCACCTCGATCGGGACGGCGTGGGCGATCATCGAGTCCGCCAGGCCGCGGACCTCGGGCACGGTCTCGCCCTTGGCGGCGAGAGCCACGAGGAACCCCGCGAGCGTCACCGGCGAGGTGTTCCCGGACATCACCTCGTCCATCGCCCAGGAGGTCTCGGCCGCGGACAGGTCCGCGCCGCCGAGCAGCCGCACGATCAGCTCCGGCCAGGTGCGGCCCTCGTCCGCGGCGGGTGCGGTCATCGCCTCAACGTGCGAGCCGCGCGCGCAGGACGTCCGCGACCGATTCCTGGAGCTCCAGCGGGTCGAGCGGGTAGGAGACCACCGCGTCCGCCTCGGACCAGGACGCGAGCCAGGCGTCCTGCGGGCGCGCGATGAGCACCATGATCGGCGGGCACCGGTAGATCTCGGACTTCAGCGTGCGGCACAGGCCCATGCCACCGTGCTTCGGTGCCTCGCCGTCGAGGATGACGAGGTCGTAGGAGTTGTTCTCCACGTGCTCGACCACCGCGGCCGGGGTGGCCGCCTCGGTCCAGACGATCTTGGCGGTGTCCAACGACGCCCGGCGTCCGACCCCGACCTTCACCTGGTCCCTCGTGGTGTAGTCGTCGCTGTAGAGCAGGACCGAGGCGGTCTCCTGCTTCTGCGGTGCGGGCGCGGCTTCGTGCTGCGCAGCGGTCATCGTGGTCCTCCCGATCACTGGGCGGCGTGGCTCACGTCGCCGCCGAAGTCCTGTCGGCCATGCTAGTGCTTCCGCCGGCCCGGCAGACGCCACCGGCGCGGGGTCGGACCCGAACCCCGGACGGCGCTTCCGATCGCCTTCGAAGCCCCGGCGCGCGGTGCCCCGAGGGGTCCTTCGACCGGGCCCACGGGGACGTGACGGCGTTGGCACTTTTGTCAGTACCTGCCTACGTTTTCGGCCTCTCGGACATCACTTTTGGGCATCATCGTGCGGCAAACCCCGGTCCGGGCGTGCCGAAGGCGCCACGGGGTTGCCATTCGCGCCATAATGACAGCGTGTCGTCTGCAACCACTGAGCTCAGCACCCCCCACCTGTCGGTGAATCGACCCAACCTCGCGCAGGTTGGAACGATCGTCTGGCTGTCGAGCGAACTGATGTTCTTCGCGGGTCTCTTCGCGATGTACTTCACGCACCGCTCGGTCGCCGGACCCGAGGTCTGGGCCGAGGGCGCCGGTCACCTGAACATCATGTTCTCCGGCGCCAACACCCTGGTCCTGGTGCTCAGCTCGGTCACCTGCCAGATGGGCGTGGTCGCCGCCGAGAACTTCCGGCAGCGCCGCTCCGGTGGCCTGCTCCAGTTCTGGAAGTGGGGCATGAACGAGTGGTTCATCCTCACCTACCTGATGGGCGCGTTCTTCGTCGCCGGTCAGATCTTCGAGTACGCCGAGCTCGCCCACGCGGGACTGACCTTCCAGAACTCGACCTACGGTTCGGTCTTCTACCTGACCACCGGGTTCCACGGGCTGCACGTGATCGGCGGACTGATCGCGTTCCTGTTCGTGCTGCTGCGCTCGTTCTCGGCGCACCGGTTCGGTGAGCACGAGGCCACCTCGGCGATCGTCGTCTCCTACTACTGGCACTTCGTCGACGCCGTCTGGATCGCGCTGTTCTTCACCATCTACTTCCTGCAATAGCGCCTCCCCCGACACCAGCCCATAACTGACGTAACGAAGGATCTGACCAAGTGAAGGCTTTAGCGGCCAGCAGAAGGCACCGGTTGGCGCCGGTCATCCTGATGACCCTGGCGTTGTTCCTCACCGGCGCGGTCTACGCCGCTCTCGCCCCGAGCTCCGCGCAGGCGAACACCGCGGGCGCCGATGACATCGAAGAGGGACGCCGTCTCTTCATCACGAACTGCTCCACCTGCCACGGGATGAGCGCCGAGGGCTCGGACACCGTGCCCTCACTGATCGGCGTCGGCGCCGCATCGGTCCACTTCCAGGTCATCACCGGCCGGATGCCGATGGATGCCGACTCCCCGCAGGCCGGCGCGAAGCCGCCGCAGTTCACCGATGAGCAGGCTCGTCAGCTCGCCGCCTACATCGCCAGCCTCGGCCCCGGCCCGGGCATCCCGGACGAGGAGACGGTCGACCCCGCTCTTGGCAACGCCGCGGAGGGCATGCAGCTCTTCCGCACGAACTGCGCCATGTGCCACAACTTCGTCGGTGCCGGAGGCGCCCTCACGAACGGCAAGTACGCGCCGGCGCTCGACGACAGCACCCCCACCGAGATCTACGAGGCGATGATCACCGGGCCGCAGTCGATGCCCGTGTTCAACAACGCGAACCTCACCGAGGAGGACAAGCGGAACATCATCGCCTTCCTCGTGGCCCAGCGTGAGCCGAACCCCGGTGGCTTCACCCTCGGCTCGCTCGGTTCGGTCTCCGAGGGCGTGTGGGCCTTCCTCGTCGGATTCGGCCTCCTGATCGGGGCTGCCGTCTGGATCGGAGCGCGCTCCTCATGACCATCGAGCACACCGACCGCTCCACCGACGTCGTGGAGCACCCGGAGCAGTTCACCAACCCGGGCCTGCCCCCGCACCGTCCGCGCCTGGGCGACGAGGACCCGAAGGCCAACAAGCTCTCCGAGCGCATCGTCCTGGCCATCTTCACCGTGTCGGTGCTGGCCAGCATCGCCTCGATCGTCGGCTACTTCGCGATCCCGGTCGACCCCGAGGCCGGCAGCATGGGCAACACCCGCTTGTCCACGATCGTCATCGGAGTCGGGCTCGGGCTCGGCATGCTCGGCATCGGCGTCGCCGCGATCCACTGGGCCAAGTCGCTCATGAACGACCACGACAAGGTCGAGGAGCGGCACGAGATCGCGGGCGACGAGGAGACTCGCGGCACCGCGGTGGAGATGTTCAACGAGGGCGTCAGGGATGCCTCGATCGCCCGCCGGCCCCTGCTCAAGGGCGCCGTCGGCGGGGCCCTCGCCCTGGCGCCGCTGCCGTTCCTGGTGCCACTGATCGGCAACCTCGGCGGCGATTGGGACGTCTCGAGGTTCAAGCGGACCGCCTGGGCCCCCGGCGACAACGGGGACCGTGTCTACCTCGCCACGGACCCCACGAACCGTCGCATCAAGGCCGCGGAGGTCACCGTAGGGAGCCTGTTCCACGTGATGCCGTGGAACCTTCCGGAGCACCCGAACTACCTCGATGAGAAGGCCAAGGCCGTCGTCCTGCTGGTTCGGCTCGACCCCCAGGATCTCAAGGAGACCGAGGAGCGGGCGAGCTGGTCCTACGACGGCATCGTGGCCTACTCGAAGATCTGCACCCACGTCGGCTGCCCCGTCGCGCTGTACGAGCGTGAGACCCACCATCTGCTGTGCCCGTGCCACCAGTCCACGTTCGACGTGACGGACGAGGCGAAGGTCGTGTTCGGCCCCGCCGGCCGGGCGCTGCCGCAGTTGCCGATCGATGTCGATGAGAACGGCTACCTGGTCGCCCAGCGCGACTTCGACGAGCCCATCGGCCCGAGTTTCTGGGAGCGTGAACGATGACCACCGACCTGGCCCCCGGCCCCAAGGTGGACCCCAAGATCGCCGCGACGGCGGACTTCCTCGATACCCGCCTCGGGATCTCGAAGATGTTCAAGGGGCTCGGCCGCAAGCTCTTCCCGGACCACTGGTCCTTCCTGCTCGGTGAGATCGCGCTGTACAGCTTCATCGTGCTGATCATCTCCGGCACGTTCCTGACCATGTTCTTCGTGCCGAGCATGACCGAGATCCACTACCCGCACGATGCCCTCCCGGTGACCATGCAGGGCCAGCCGATGTCGGAGGCGTTCGCCTCCACGTTGAACCTGTCGTTCCATGTGCGCGGCGGACTCTTCATGCGCCAGCTGCACCACTGGTCAGCGCTGATCTTCGTGGGCGCCATGGTGATCCACATGCTCCGCATCCTGTTCACGGGTGCGTTCCGCAAGCCTCGTGAGATCAACTACCTGATCGGCTTCCTGATGCTGATCACGAGCCTGCTGGCGGGCCTGACCGGTTACTCCCTCCCCGACGACGTGCTCTCCGGCAACGGCCTGCGGATCACCGACGGTGTGGTGCGGTCCATCCCGATCATCGGCTCCTACCTGAGCTTCATGGTGTTCGGCGGCGAGTTCCCCGGCATGGACGTCGTCCCCCGGATGTACGCGCTGCACATCTTGTTCATCCCGGGGCTGATCCTGGCGCTCGTGGCCGTGCACCTGTTCCTGGTGTTCTGGCACAAGCACACCCAGTACCCGGGTCCCGGCCGCACGAACAAGAACGTGGTCGGGTTCCCGCTGTTCCCGATCTACGTGGCCAAGGCCGGCGGCTTCTTCTTCATCGTGTTCGGCATCCTCGGCCTCATGGGCGCGACGATGAGCATCAACAACGTGTGGAACTACGGCCCGTTCGACCCGGCGCTCGTCGGGGCCGGCGCCCAGCCGGACTGGTACATGCTCTTCCTCGAGGGCTCGCTGCGGCTGATGCCGAGCTGGGAGGTGGTCATCGCCGGCTTCACCGTCCCGATGAGCGTCCTGATCCCGGCCGTGGTCGTCCCCGGCGTGCTGTTCACCGTCCTCGGTGCGTACCCGTTCATCCACAACTACGCCACGAAGGACACCGGCGAGCACCACGTGCTCGACCGGCCGCGCAACGCGCCGACCCGCACCGCCATCATCGTGGCCGTGCTGAGCGTGTTCTTCGTCCTCCTCGCGGCCGGCTCGAACGACCTCATCGCCACGCACTTCAGCCTGTCCCTGAACGCGATCACCTGGGCGTTCCGGGTGCTGTTCTTCGTGCTCCCCGTGGTCGCGTTCATCGTGACCAAGCGGGTCTGCTACGGCCTGCAGCGCAAGGACCGGGAATTGGTCCTGCACGGCCACGAGACGGGCCGTGTGGTCCGGTTCGCCTCCGGCGAGTACGCCGAGGTGCACAAGCCGCTGGACGATTTCGAACGGTGGGTGCTGGTCGGCCCGCAGCCGGAGCGTCCGCTCGAGATCGAGCCGGCCGAGGACTCCAACGGTGTTCGCCGCCCCGGTCACAAGAAGGAGCTGCGCCGCCAGAAGTTCTCGCGCTTCTTCTACGAGGAGCGGGTCGAGCCGGTGACCCCGGCCGAGTTGGTCGCCGCGCACGCCACCGGCGCCCACGACGCCCTGCCCGCGTCCGAGGAGCGGGATGCTCGCGAACTCGAGGCGCGAACCCACTGAACCCCGGGATACGGTGGGGAAGACCCACCCGCTAGCCGGACGGGCCTGATGCTGACAACGTCCCGCGGTCCCACACAGGGACCGCGGTGATTACCGCGGCACGGAGACACCGCGCCGCACCGACCGGGAGGACCACATGGCTCAGTACACGCTTCCAGACCTGCCGTACGACTACGCCGCACTCGAGCCCCACATCTCGGGCAAGATCATGCAGCTGCACCATGACAAGCACCACGCCGCCTACGTGACCGGCGCGAACACCGCGCTCGAGAAGCTCGCCGAGGCGCGCGAGAAGGACGACTTCGCCGCAGTGAACCTGCACGAGAAGAACCTCGCGTTCCACCTCGGTGGGCACATCAACCACACCGTGTTCTGGAACAACCTCTCCCCCGAGGGCGGCGGCCAGCCGGACGGCGAACTCGCGGCGGCCATCACCGACCAGTTCGGTACCTTCGAGGCGTTCCAGGCCCAGTTCGGCGCGAACGCCAACGCGATCCAGGGCTCCGGCTGGTCCGTGCTCGCGTGGGACAGCCTCGGTCAGCGGCTGGCCATCTTCCAGCTCTTCGACCAGCAGGGCAACATCCCGGTCGGGATCATCCCGCTGCTCATGCTGGACATGTGGGAGCACGCGTTCTACCTGGACTACCTGAACGTCAAGGCGGACTACGTCAAGGCGTTCTGGAACATCGCGAACTGGCAGGACGTCGCGGCCCGCTTCGAGCGCGCCCGCACCCAGACGGCAGGCCTGATCGTCCCCTGACGGTCATCTCCGGAACAAACAGCGGGCCCGCACCTGTCAGGTGCGGGCCCGCTGTCTTGTCCCAGTCGGACTCAGTGGGCGTGCTGGCCCCGGTTGAACTCGAGGACCTGGCCGACCAGACCGATCACGCCGAGCACTGCGCCGATGCCCGCGAGCCACCAGCCGGCGGCCGCACCGAGGAACACCAGGGCGGCGGCGATGCCGAGCACCAGGGGCCACCAGCTCCATGGGGAGAACACGCCGTAGTCGGAGTCGGCCGTGATCTCCGCGCGCGGGTCGTCCTCGGGGCGTTCGTCGATCCGGGAACCCACCCGCCAGAGGTAGACGCCGACCATGCCCCACATCGCGCAGATCAAGCCGAGGGCCGTGGTGCCGATCGGCTCCCACGACGACCAGAACCCGTACAGCAGGACCACCGGCACGAAGAACAGCAGGCCGAGGAGGAAGAACCACTTCTCCACCCCGAGCGGCGACCCCTTCTTGGGGCCCGAGTGCGTCCTGACCTTCGCGCTCATCGATCGTCACCTTCCTGCCGTGCGGCCCGCTGCTGCGTCTCGGCCTGGTGGCCGGCCATGTCGGGCTCACCGTAGATCTGGTCGAGGATGTCCTTGTCCGGCTCGGCGTGGTCGAGCGCGGCCACCTCCGGGTGGTGCAGGTCGAACGCGGGGCGCTCGGACCGGATCCGGGGCAGGGCGGTGAAGTTGTGCCGCGGCGGCGGGGACGAGGTGGCCCACTCGAGCGAGGCACCGTAGCCCCACGGGTCGTCCACGGTGACCTTCGGCGCGCTCCGCCAGGTCTTGTAGACGTTCCACAGGAACGGGAGCGTGGACAGCGCGAGCAGCACCGCGGAGACCGTCGAGATCTGGTTGAAGATCACGAAGTCCGGCTCCGGGAGGTAGTCCGGGACCCGTCGCTGCATGCCGAGCACGCCCAGCCAGTGCTGGATCAGGAACGTGCCGTGGAAGCCGAAGAACAGCAGCCAGAAATGCAGCTTGCCGAGCCTGTCGTCGAGCATCCGGCCCGTGAACTTGGGCCACCAGAAGTAGAACCCGGCGAACATCGCGAACACCACGGTGCCGAACACCACGTAGTGGAAGTGGGCCACCACGAAGTAGGTGTCGGTCACGTGGAAGTCCAGCGGCGGGCTGGCCAGGATGACCCCGGTGAGACCACCGAAGACGAACGTCACGAGGAACCCGATCGACCACAGCATCGGCGACTGGAAGGTGAGTTTGCCGCGCCACATGGTGCCCACCCAGTTGAAGAACTTCACACCGGTGGGTACCGCGATCGCCATGGTCATCACGGAGAAGAACGGCAGCAGCACCTGTCCGGTGGAGAACATGTGGTGTGCCCACACGGTGACCGAGAGACCGGCGATCGAGATCGTGGCGAAGATCAGGCCCTTGTAGCCGAAGATCGGCTTGCGCGAGAACACCGGCAGGATCTCCGAGACGATCCCGAAGAACGGCAACGCGATGATGTACACCTCGGGGTGTCCGAAGAACCAGAACAGGTGTTGCCAGAGCATCGCGCCGCCGTTCTCGGCGGCGAAGATCTGGGACCCGAGGATCCGGTCGGCACCGAGGCCGAACAGGGCCGAGGCGAGGATCGGGAAGGCCATCAGCGCGAGCACCGAGGTCAGCAGGATGTTCCAGGTGAAGATCGGCATCCGGAACATCGTCATCCCGGGGGCGCGCATGCACAGGATCGTGGTGATGAAGTTGACCGACCCGAAGATGGTGCCGAAGCCGGTCATCGCCAGGCCCATCACCCACAGGTCACCTCCCAGGCCCTCGGAGTAGGTCGCGTTCGACAGCGGCGCGTAGGCGAACCAACCGAAGCTCGCGGCCCCCTTCGGGGTGAGGAACCCGGCGCACGCGATGATCCCGCCGAACAGGAACAGCCAGTACGCGAACATGTTCAACCGCGGGAACGCCACGTCGGGCGCGCCGATCTGCAGCGGCACCAGGACGTTGCCGAAGCCGACGAACAACGGCGTCGCGAACAGCAGCAGCATGATCGTGCCGTGCATCGTGAACAGCTGGTTGTACTGCTCGGCGCTGCTGACGATCTGCACGCCCGGCTCGAACAGCTCGGCCCGGATCAGCAGCGCGAGCACGCCGCCGATGCAGAAGAACACGAACGACGTGATCAGGTACAGGTAGCCGATCGTCTTGTGGTCGGTGGACGTGACCCACTTGATGACGGTCCGACCCAGGGTCTGGCGCTCCGGGGGCAGCCCCGGCACCGTCTCGACGTCCGTGGACGGCGTCTCCTCGATGGTGGCCATCAGTCGTCAGCTCCTTCGCCGGTGCCCGACTGGGTCACCGCGTTCTGCCGGTCGTACTCCGGCCCCAACTGGCCCGTCTGGCCGGCCTCCTCCAGGTCCGCCATGTGCGCATCGAACTCCTCCTGGGAGACCACGGAGACGTTGAACAGCATGTACCCGTGGTACTGGCCGCACAGCTCGGCGCACTTGCCGAGCCAGTCGCCCTCCACGCCCGGGGTCACCTGGAAGGTGTTCACCTCGCCGGGCAGCATGTCGATCTTGTACAGGAACGCCGGCACCCAGAACGAGTGCGCCACGTCGCGGCTGCGGATCGTGAACTCGACCGTCTGGTCCACGGGCAGGTACAGGGTCGGCAGGTCCTCGGTCACGGCCATGTCGCTGAGGTCCTGCGCGGCGGGCTCCCCGGAGTCCCAGACGTCCGCGTCCTGGTAGTTGAAGTCCCAGGACCACTGCCGCCCGTACACCTCGATGTGCACGTCCGCCTCGGTGGAGGTGTCGGTGATCTCCTCCTGCAGCGTGGCCGTGTAGTAGAACAGCACGCCGACCATGACGATCGGCACGAACGTGTAGAGCAGCTCCAGCGGCAGGTGGTACCGCAGCTGCACGGGCAGCTTGTTGTCGTCCTTGCGCTTGCGGTAGACGATCACGCACCAGATGATCAGCGCCCACACGAGCACCCCGACCGCCAGCGCGGCGATCCAGGACCCGGTCCAGAGGGCGACGATGTCATCGGTGTGCTCCGTCATGCCAGGCACGGTCGGCATCCAGCCCCGACCCACCTGCTCGGCGGAACAACCGGCCAGGACCGTGGCGGTAACGAGCCCGACCGCACCGAGTGCCGCAGCGCGGCGCCTCGGGTGTCGAGGAGAGGGCGATGACACGATCTTCAAGCCTTCCGACGTCACAACGATCTGCAAGTTCGGCCGCGTGATCACTCGGTTTTTCGACACCTTCAGGGTGTCCGTCACGAAGTTCTCACCAGCCTCGCCCACCCTATCCCCAACGGCCCCATGCGTGCTGCAGGACCCGCTCGGATGGGCGCCCCCGCGTCGGAATCAGGGGCGCCCGTCGAGGGGCGGCGTCAGGCCGTGCCGAGCACGTCGATGATCGCGGCGCTCGCGGGCGCCTGGTCGGTCGCCGGCGCGAGCACCAGCACCCGGGAGCCGACCGGCACGTCGATGGTCGCGTCCACGATGCTCCCCTGGCCGGCGAACGAGGTGAACGGCCCCTCCGGGTCGGCGCCGTCCCAACCCCAGCTGGAGCCCGCACCGCTGCCGTCCCAGTAGGAGAACGCGTAGGCGACTGCCACGCTCTGCTGGTTCGCCACCGGCTCCCCGGTTCCGGTCGCCAGCACGGTCACCTGGAGCTCGGTCGGCTCGGTGGCGCCCTCGGCGATGGTGAACGTCACCGGCTCCCCGAGGTTGCCGTCGATGGTCACCGGGGCATCGGCCGCCTCCGGGGTCGGCGTCGCGTCGGCCTGGCCGGCGTCGCCGGGGTTGAACGCCTCGACGACGTCGACGACGAACACGATCGTGTCCTCGGCGCCGATGCCGGCGTCCGGGTTCCCACCCTGCGGCCCGTAGCCCAGGTCCGGCGGGACGCTGATCAGCAGCCGCGAGCCCACGGTGTGGCCGGGGATCCCGTCGGTCCAGCCCTGGATCACCTGGTTGAGGCCGAACATGCTCGGGGCGCCGCGGCTGTAGGAATCGTCGAACTGGGCGTCCGCGCCCCAGACGATGCCGTAGTAGTTCGCGGTCACGGCGGAACTCGGCTCGACCTCGGGACCGTCGCCCTCTGAGAGCACCTCGACCTGCAGCCCCTCCGGCGGGGTGTCGCCGGGGAACGTGATGTTCGGGGACTCGCCGAACTCGCCGGAGGCCTGCGGCATGCCCTCGCTGCCCTCGGTCACCTCGGCGCCCGTGGTCTCGGAGGCGTCCGTCGACGGTGTGGTGGGGTCGTCCCCGCTGCCACCGCCGGAACAACCGGCGAGCAGCAGTGCGGCGGCGGTGGCACCGGCGATCAGGAGCGGAAGGGGACGACGGCGGGACGGACTCACGTGGCAGAACTCGATTCGTAGATGGTCGGGTCGGGTGTCAGGACACGACTGCGCCCCTCGTCCGCTGCGGACGAGGGGCGCAGCGCTAGGCTCGGGTGCGGCTCAGTGGAACGAGTCTCCGCAGGCGCAGGAGCCGCCGGCGTTCGGGTTGTCGATCGTGAAGCCCTGCTTCTCGATCGTGTCCGCGAAGTCGATGGTGGCGCCCGCGAGATACGGCACGCTCATCTTGTCGACGATGACCTCGACGCCCTCGAAGTCCCGGACGGCGTCGCCGTCGAGGTAGCGGTCGTCGAAGTAGAGCTGGTAGATCAGGCCCGAACAGCCGCCCGGCTGCACGGCCACCCGCAGGCGCAGGTCGTCACGGTCCTCCTGGGACAGCAGCGCCTTCACCTTGGACGCCGCGACGTCGGTCAGGGCGACCTCGTGCTCGAGGGTCTCGGTGGTGGTGTCGGTCATCGTCATCTCCGATGTGGGGTGCCCGCCGGTCGCGCCGGCTCTCTTGTTCCAATGAGTTCTAACGCGCCGGCTGGACGAACTTGTTCCCGGATCCGCCCACGGCGTCATCACCAGAGTACGTCACCGGCCCCAGGTCCGGGCGACCCGGTCCCCGCGCGCCTGCAGCGCGGACGACGCATCGCCCGCCGGCGCCGGCTCCGCACCGGACGACGGCGAGAGCGGCGTGTCCAGGACGGGGTACGCGGCGCTGATCCCGACCCGGGCCAGCTCGCGCCGGTTCACGTGCACCTCGTGTGCGATCGTCACCACGGGCAGTCCGTGGGTCATCGCACGGCTACCGACGGCGGCCGGTACCCCTTCGTGGAGCGCGTCGCCGTCGAGGACGGCGCTGCCGGTGACGACGAGATCGGCGTCGGCGATCGTCGCGTCCAGCCCGACCTCGGTCGCGACCACGTCCGCGCCGGCGAGGACCCGCGCGCCGAGCAGGGCCAGCGCGAACCCGAGGCCACCGCCGGCGCCGGAGTAGGCCGCCCGGCGGGTCGGGGTGGGCCGCTCGGCATGCCGGTGACTGTTCCGAGCGCTTCCGCCGGCGAGCAGGTCGCCGCCACCGGACGGACCGGACGACGCTGCGCCGTCGTGCTCGCCGGCGCTCGCACGGGCCGCGGCATCCTCGAGGTCGGCCGCGAACACGGCCACATCGCGTTCGATCTCCTGGGCGTCCGCGGCGCTGATGCCGGGGCGCTCACTCAGCGCGGCACCGGCGCCGTGCAGACCGAGCAGCGGGATGTCGGTGGCGGCGGCGACGATGATCTCGGTGCCCGCCAACGCCCGGCGCAGTTCGGCGATCCGCCCGCCGAGCGCGGTGCCCGACGTCGGTGCACCTGCCGGCCCGGCGCCCGGCGGCCCGGCGCCCGGCGCGACGGCCTCGCCCGGCTGCGTGCCACCTCCTCGCGCACCGGCCGGGCCGGCGCCCTCGGCGAGGAGCACCTCGGTGAGCCGACTCAGGAAGCCTGCCCCGCCGTCGTGCACCGCGACGGCCCCCACGCCCAGGACCACCCGCCGCGCCCCCGTGCCCAACGCACCCACGAGCAGGTCCGCGGCAGCGGCGCTCGAGCCGGCGCGCGCGAGGGTGAGCGGGTCCGCGGCGGTGCCGACGCCGTCGAGCACCACGGACGCCTCGGCGTAGGCGGTGCCGCCGGCGCGCCCGGGTACGTGCAGGACCGTGGCGGGCCGGTCGGCGCCGGCTTCCTCGCCCGTGGTCGGCGTGAGCGCCACGAGCGTCCCGCCCCGGGCCGCGTGCACCGCCTCCACGAGCCCGGTTCCGCCGTCGCTCATCGGGACGGTCAGCACCTCGTGTCCGCGTTCGGTCCAGCCGTGGGCGAGAGCGGCCGCGGCCACCGGGGAACTCAACGGGCCACCGAAATGGTCGGGGGCGATCACGACGCGCACCCCGCCATCCTCCCAGGTACCGCGCCCGCCCCGGTCCCCACTGGGAACCCGGCCCCGATGGTGGGATCATCCTCATTGTGACGACGGCCTCACCGATCCGGGTGGGCATCCTGGTCTTCGACGGCGTGGACGAGCTGGACGTGGTCGGCCCGCACCGGGTGCTCAGCACGTGGGCGGCGCGCAGCGCGCTCCGCCCGGACGTCGTCCTGTTCTCCCGGGACGGGCTGCCGGTGCGGTCCGCGACCGGGTTGGACCTGGTTCCGTCCCTGGACTCCAATGGCACCGGCACCATGCATGTGCTGATCCACCCCGGCGGGCCGGGCGCGCGACGCCTGAGCCGCGACCGAGACCACCTCGCCTGGTTGCGCCGGACCCGGCGCGGCACGGCTCTGCTCGCCGGGCTCGGCACCGGGAGCCTGGCCCTGGCGGCGGCCGGCCTGCTCGCCGGGCGGGCCACCGCGGTGCACCCGGACGCCCGGGCCGCGCTCCTCGGGCTGGAGCCGAGCGCCCTGCTGGACGTCGATTCGGCCACCCTGGACGACGGTGACCTGCTCACCTGCGCGGGCGGCGTGCACGGGATCGACCTGGCCCTCGCCGTCGTGGAGCGGTACGAAGGGGCGCCGATGGCGGCGACGGTGCGCGGGACGCTCACCTACGACCCCGGCCCGTGACGGCCACGGCCGGGGCACCCGCACCACTCGACTAGGCTTGCACCCGTGTTCGGACGCAAGAAGGACGAGGCAGCCCCCATCGTCGAGGAGGAGGTCCCTCGCGCCGGTAAGGGACGGCCCACGCCCAAGAGGAAGGACGCCGAGGCCGCCAACAAGCGTCCCCTCGTGCCGACGGACCGCGGCGCCGCTCGCAAGGTGCAGCGGGAGAAGATGAACGCCCAGCGCGCCCGCATGAACGAGGCGATGATCACCGGCAAGGAGGAGGACCTCCCGCTGCAGCACCGTGGCCCGGTGCGCCGGTACGTGCGCGACTACGTGGACGCCCGGTTCAGCCTCGGCGAGCTGTTCCTGCCCCTGTCCGGTGCGATCGTCGTGATCCTGCTGATCTCGACGTTCAACGCGAGCTGGGCCGCGATCGGGATCACCGCCATCTTCGCGCTGTACCTGATCGTCGCGGTCGCCCTCGTGGACGCCCTGATCTGCGCGTTCCGGGTGCGCAGGAAGCTGCGTGAGAAGTTCGGTGAGGAGCGGGCCAAGCGCACGATCATGTACACCGTGATGCGGGCCTTCCAGCTGCGCCGGACCCGGCTGCCGAAGCCGCAGGTCAAGCGCGGCGAGTACCCCCGCTGAGCCACCCCTAGGATTCGAGGCATGCACTTTCGATACCTCGGTAACTCCGGCCTGAAGATCAGCGAGATCACCTACGGCAACTGGCTCACCCACGGCTCACAGGTGGAGAACGACGCCGCGAGGGCGTGCGTCAACGCCGCCCTGGACGCGGGCATCACCACGTTCGACACCGCCGACACCTACGCGAACACCAAGGCCGAGGCGGTCCTCGGCGAGGCCCTGGCCGGTCAGCGCCGGGAGTCCGTGGAGATCTTCACGAAGGTGTACTTCCCGACCGGCCCGAAGGGCCCGAACGACACCGGCCTGTCCCGCAAGCACATCCTGGAGTCGATCAACGGCTCCCTGCGCCGGCTCGGCACCGACTACGTGGACCTGTACCAGGCGCACCGCTACGACTACGAGACGCCGCTCGAGGAGACCATGCAGGCGTTCGCCGACGTGGTGCGCTCCGGGAAGGCCCTCTACATCGGGGTCAGCGAATGGACCGCGGAGCAACTGCGGGCCGGGCACGCCCTCGCCAAGGACCTCGGCGTGCAGCTGATCTCCTCCCAGCCGCAGTACTCGATGGTGTGGCGGGTCATCGAGGACAAGGTGGTCCCCACCTGCGCCGAACTCGGGATCTCCCAGATCGTCTGGTCCCCGGTGGCGCAGGGCATCCTGACCGGCAAGTACCTGCCCGGGTCCCCTGCGCCCGAGGGCTCCCGGGCCGCCGACGACAAGGGCGGCGCCCAGATGATCTCCGGGATGCTCGGCCGCGAGGAACTGCTGCGCCGGGTCCAGGACCTGCGTCCGATCGCCGACGAGCTGAACCTGAGCATGGCCCAGCTGGCGGTCGCCTGGGTGCTGCAGAACGACAATGTGGCCGCCGCGCTGATCGGCGCGTCCCGGCCCGAGCAGGTCGCCGAGAACGTCGCTGCCTCCGGGGTCACGCTGGACGCCGACGTGCTCAGCCGGATCGACGACGTCCTCGGCGACACCGTGGTCCGCGACGCCGAGAAGACCTACAACGTCTCGCCGAAGGCCCGCCTGGTCTGAGCCGGCACCGTTTGATCCGGCACCGTCTGTGCCGGCACCGTCACGGCTGAGAGTGCTGAAGTGGTCGCCACGTCAGCACTCTCAGCCGGTCGGCCGGCGGGTGAGGGTGCCGAGATGGTCGCCGTTTCGGCACTCTCGGCAGTCAGTCGACCAGCGCGAGGGAGGGCCGCGTACTGATCCGTCGACGGCGGGCCGGGTAGGGCACCCATCGGGCGCGGCCCGCGACCAGCGCGGCGCCCCGGCAGATCAGTTCCTTGTAGCGTGCGGCGAACCGGCCGGTCAGGACCAGCGACAGAGGCCGGTCGTCGAAGGTCACCATCTGGATCAGACCGTCCCGTCGGCCGAGGCTGAGGCACTGCTGTACATAGACCAGTGGCATGCGCGGGGCACCGGCGCCGGTCAGTTCCGCGACGATCGAGTCCGCGGCCTGCCAGCCCATCGGGATGCCGGAGGCGCAGGACATCCGCAGTGGGCGCTCCCGCCAGCCGCGGGCCTGCCCGGCGTCACCGACGGCGTACACGTCCGGGTGGGAGACCGAGCGCATCGCCGCGTCCACCACGATCCGGCCGACGTCGGTGACCGTCAGGGCCGACGCGGCGGCGATCGGGTGGGTGGTGAAGCCGCCGGTCCAGACGGTGATGTCGGCAGCGATCGGGGTGCCGTCGGCGGTGACCACGCCCGCCGGGCCGACCCTCTCCACCTCGGTGTGCTCGTGGACCGTGAGGCCGAGCCGGTCGGCGACCCGGCGCAGGTGCGTCCGGCCGGCCGGTGAGAGCCGATCGCCGAGCTCCCCGCGCACGGTCATCGCGACCCACAGGTGCGGGTGGGCCTCCGCGATCTCGGTGGCGGCCTCGATCCCGGTGAGGCCGCCACCGACCACCACCACGCGACCACCGTCGCCCAGTTCGGCGAGACGATCACGCAACCGCAGCGCTCCCCGTCTGGACGCGACCTCGTGGGCGTGCTCGGCCACACCCGGCACGCCGCCGTCGGCCTGCGTGCTGCCGAGCGCATACACGAGCGTGTCGTAGCCGAGCTCGCGCTCGCCGTCGGCGTCCGTGACGGCGACCGTCCGGGCGGTGACGTCCACGCCGTCCACCCGGGCCACGCGCACCCGCACCCCGGTGCCCGCGTACGCCTCCCGCAGCGGTCGCGGGCTGAGGTCCTGCCCGGCCGCGAGTTGATGCAGCCGGACCCGTTCGACGAAATCCGGCTCGGCGTTGACGAGGGTGATCTCGACCTCGTCGAGCTGTAGTCGCTGGGCCAGTCGGGTGGTCGTGGCGGCACCTGAGTATCCGGCGCCCAGGATGACGATGCGGTGCTTCATGAGGCTCACTCCTTGGGTGGGTCGTGCCTCCTGAACCGGATACGCCGGCGATCCCTGACACTCGACGCTGCGAACCGGGTCACAGGCCCACGTCGATCGGCGCCCCGTGCTCGGCCCGGGCCCACTGCCGGTCGGCCCGGGCCAGCTTGTCCGGGTTCACCTGGCTGAGCACCGCGTCGATCCCGGCCTCGGTCACCTCGAGCACCATCACGCCGACGACCCGGCCCTCGACCACGACCACGGCCGCGGGACTGCCGTTGGCGATCCCGGCGTAGAACTCGGGTGTGCCACCCAAGATGGCGAACTTCGACGCCGAGGGGCGGAACAGCCCACGCACGAACTTCGCGATCGTGGCGGCGCCGGTGAAGGCCGTGCGCCGGGCCGGGACCTTGCCGCCACCGTCGCCCGCGCCGAGGGCGTCGGCCGTGAGCAGGCGCACCAGTGGCTCGGTGCGGCCGCTGGTCGCGGCGCTGAGGAACTCCTCGACCACCTGCCGCGCGGCGACCCGGTCGACGGCGACCCGCGGCTTCGGCGCGTCGAGGTGGCCCTTCGCGCGGTGCAGGATCTGCTGACTGGACACCTCGCTGATGTCGAGGATGTCGGCGATCTCGGCGTGCGGGTAGGCGAACGCCTCCCGGAGCACGTAGACGGCGCGCTCGTTCGGGGTGAGCCGCTCGAGCAGGGTGAGCATCGCCGTCGAGACCGATTCACGCTGTTCGGCGCTCTCGGCCGGACCGAGCATCGGGTCGCCGTCGAGGACCGGTTCCGGGAGCCACTCCCCCACGTACACCTCGCGGCGTGCCCGCGCCGAGGTCAACATGCTCAGGCACAGGTTGGTCAGCACCCGGGTCAGCCAGGCCCGCGGGACCCGGATACCGGACCGGTCCGCGCCCTGCCAGCGCAGGAACGTCTCCTGCACGGCGTCCTCGGCCTCGGAGGCCGAGCCGAGCATCCGGTACGCGATCGCCTCCAACCGGCCCCGGAACTCCTCGAACAGGTCCACCTCGTCCGCTCGTAGCGGTTCTGCGGTCATGCTTCGAGCCTACGACGGCGGCGCTCACCGGGGCGAGGTCACCCCGGTGTGGGTGCGGGCGCTGGCGCTCAGCCGGCCGACTATCGCGGGCGCCTCGTGGACCAGGGTGTCGTCGGTGAGCGCCTCGAGCATGAACAGCGCGAAGTCGGTACGCCGGGTCAGGTTGGACGCCAGTACGGGGTCGCCGACGTGCCTGCTCCACACCGGCAGTCCCTGGCTCTCGCCCTCCTCGAGATCGCTGCCGCGCACCACCGTCCAGGCGCGGTCGCTGGCGAAGATCCGCCGGCACGCCTCGACCTGGTCGTCGATGTCCACGGCGCGCACGGCCCGGGCCAGCACCGTGGTGACCCTCAGCGTTTTCCGGAACAGCCAGGAATACGTGTCCTGGCCGTCCTTGGTGATGTGCCAGCCGCAGGAGAAGACCAGCCGCGCGTGCGGCTCGGCGTGGTCGAGGACGGCCTGGGCGGTGCCCGAGGAGTACCCGTGCACGCCCCAGGGGACCAGCACGGTCAGCACCCCGTCGCATCCGGCGACGGCCCGCGCGATCACCGCCCGATCGTCGGTCTGCCCCGGGACGATCGTGATCCGGTCCGCGAACTCGGCGAGCTTGGGGACGCTGCGTTCGCGGCAGACCCCGACCACCTCCCAGCCGCGCTCCAGAGCCTGCCGCACCAGGTGCTGCCCGAGCTTGCCGGACGCCCCGACGATGCAGACCCTCCTGATCCGGTCCGCGCCATCACCCGTTCCCGTAGCTGGGTTCCCGCCTGCGTCCATGGTCCCGCTCCCTCGACGTCCACCGAATCGAACTTACGATGTAAGTAACGGTAGGCTTACGCTGTAAGTGCGTCAAGAGGACCGACGGAGGAACCTGTCATGGCCAAGTCGGCCACAACCACGGCGGCCGGGCCGCGCGCGCCCCTGACCCGCGAACGCGTGATCGCCGCCGCCATGTCGGCGGCCGACGAGAAGGGCGAGGCCGGGGCGACCATGCGCGCGATCGCCGCGAGTCTCGGCGTCGAGGCGATGTCGCTGTACAACCACGTGCGCGGCCGTGAGGACCTGCTCACCGGCATGGTCGATGCCGTCTTCGGCGAGATCGACCTGCCCACCGCGGGCGCCGAATGGCATCCGGCCATGCGCGAACGGGCTACCTCCGCCCGGGCTGCGCTCCGCCGTCATCCATGGGCCGTGGGCCTCATGGACTCTCGGAGCGAGCCCGGACCGGCGACCCTGCGTCACCACGACGCAGTGCTCGGCGCGCTCCGGGCCGGCGGCTTCTCCGTGGCGATGGCCACGCATGCGTTCTCGCTGCTGGACAGTTACATCTACGGCTTCGTGCTCCAGGAGCAGAGCCTGCCGTTCGGCGACGCCGACGAGTTGCGCGTGACCGCGACCGAGATCGTGAACGCCATGCCCGCGGACACCTACCCGCACCTCGCCGAGGTGGCGACGGCGCACGTCACCCGAGGCGGCTACGACTACGGCAGCGAGTTCGAGTTCGGCCTCGACGTGATCCTCGACGCGTTGCGACCCGACGAGGTCTGAGCGGTTCAGCCCCGGCCGATGGCCCGGTTCATGGCGCCGGGCCAGGTCGCTCCGCCGTAGATGAACGCCGTGTACGCCTGGAGGGCGTTCGCCCCCGCGGCCAGGTAGGCGCGGGCGTCGGCCGGGGTCGAGATGCCGCCGACGCCGATGATCACCTGGTCATCGGCGAGCCGCGCCCGTACCCGGGCCACGACCTCGAGGCCGCGCTCGCGCACCGGCGGGCCGGACATGCCACCGGCGCCTTGCTCGTGCCTGATCGTCGTGTTGACCGCGACGACCCCGGCCAGCCCGATCTCGCGGGCGAGGTCGGCGACGGCGTCGACGTCGGAGTTGGCCAGGTCCGGCGCGATCTTGACCAGCACCGGGACCTCCCGGGCGGCAGCGGCCCAGGCAGCCTCGAGCACGGCCACGAGGATCGGGCGCAGCACCTCGGTCTGCTGCAGGTCCCGCAGCCCCGGTGTGTTCGGGGAGGACACGTTCACGACCAGGTAGTCCACGTACGGCGCCAGCGCCCGGGCGGACGTGCGGTAGTCCTCGACCGCCCCGTCAGCGGGGGTGACCTTCGACTTGCCGAGATTCGCACCGAGCACGAGTCGGCGCCCGTGCGGGGTCCGGCGGAGCTTGCGCAGCCGGGTCGCGGCTGCCGCGGCCCCGGCGTTGTTGAAGCCCATCCGGTTCACCAGGGCCCTACGCTCCGGGACCCGGAACAGCCGTGGCTTGTCGTTGCCCGGCTGGGCGTGGGCCGTCACGGTGCCGATCTCGACGAAGCCGAACCCGACGGCGTCCAGTCCGGCCGCCATCGTCGCGTCCTTGTCGAAGCCCGCGGCCAGGCCGAGCAGCCCGGTGGTGGCTCGACCGAACAGTTCCGGCGCGGGTCCCTCGGGCGCCCTCCCGAGGGTGACCCGGACCGCGTCCCGCAGCCCCGGGGTTCGCCCGAGGACCCGGAACAAGGTCGCGGCACCGTGGTGCGCCCGTTCCGGGTCGACCTTGGTGAGCAGGTTGTCGAAGACGAAGCGATACGGGCTCGGCACGCCCCAACCCTACCGAGGCCGTGGCCCGAACTCGTTCGCCACGGCGCCCCGTCTCACCCGCGGCTCCCGTCATCACCCAGCGGTTCCCCGTCACCACCCCGAGGTTCCGACCCCGTCACCACCCCTCGGGCCCTGTCCCCGCCCCGCTCCCGTCGGGCCGAACGTGCCCTGGACCATCGGGTGGTGGGCGGCCACCATCGAACGTTTCACTCCGTGGTTGAAACGTTACAAGATCGCCCGCGACCTCGGCGGCCGGGGTGGGCGTGGGGTGGCCGGAGGCCGGGGCTGCACAGCAGCCGGTGGGCTTGGGGGTCGCCGCGGCCGGTGCTGCCCGATAGCCGGTGGGCGTGGGGTCAGCCGGCCGCGATCCGCGCGGGGCTGGACCGCCACATCCAGATCAGGCCGAGGATCGGCAACACCAGCGGCACGTACCCATAGCCCTGACCGAAGTGCGACCACACGGTGTCGCGCGGGAAGTACTCGGGGTGCAGCATGCTGAGCGTCCCGATGGTCAGCACCCCGATCAGCTCGAAACTGACCGTGATCCAGCCGACCCGGCGCATCCGTCGGCCGTTGTGCGCCAGGGCCACGGTCGCGAGGATGTACACGACCGCGGAGAGCGCGGACAGCGAGTACGCGAAGGTGGCCTCGGAGGCGTCCCGGATCAGCTGCACCGTGGCCCGGGCGGTCGCGGCCAGGGCGAACACCCCGTAGACGAAGATGAGGACCCGGCCGGCCCCGTACGCCGGGCGCCGGGTGTCCTCCACGTCCTCCGGGGCCGTCACGACGTCATCCATACCTGGTTCACCCGCATCTGCATCACCATCAGCACCACCGCGGCCACGGCCAGCACCACCGAACTCCACCTACTGCGCTCGGTGAACGCCACCACCGCCGCGACCGGCATCATCACCAGGGCCGTGATCAGGTATCCCCAGAACGTGACCGGGTCACCCAGGTCGTGTCCGCCGGCGAGGCTGATCCCGGCCACCACCATCTGCGCGACCAGCGCCACCTCGATCACGGCCGCGCCGATGAGCTGGTTGAACGTCACCGACGTGTTGCGGACGGCGAGCACCACCGCCCAGACCGCCAGCACCAGGCAGCAGCCCACGATGATCCACGACACGACCGACACACCGTGCAGGGTAGTGCCCACGCGGGCGACGACCCGCATCCACCGACCGTGCGTCCGCCGACCGCGCGACCTCCTACCATGGGCGGGTGACCGAACTAGCGCTCAGTTCCTCCGACCCTGCCCGCCTGGCCGCCGACGCCCTCGTGATCGGAATCACCCCCGACGGCACCGGTGCCCGCCTCGTCGGCGCCGACGCCCTGCCGGGCCCCGTGCGCGCCTCGATCGAGAACGCGATCGGCGTCCTCGGCCTGAAGGGCGCCGTCGACGAGGTGACGAAGATCCCGGCCGTCGACGGCGTCAGGGCGAACCTGCTCGTCCTGACCGGTCTCGGGGCGGTCGCCCCGGGCCCGGGGGCCGACGGCGGCCCGAGCCTCGAGAACCTACGCCGCGCCGCGGGGGCGGCGGCCCGCCAACTCGCGGGCACGACGCACGCCGCCCTGGTGCTGCCGGCCGACGACGCGGCGCACGCGGCCGCCGTCGCCGAGGGCGGGTTGCTCGGCGCCTACGCGTTCGGCGACTACCGCGGGACCCGGCCGGCCGCCGGCGCGCCGGTCGCGACGATCACCGTGGTGACGCCGACCGCCCGCAAGGGCGCCACGAAGGACGCCGTGGCGCGGGCCAAGGTGCTCGCGACGGCCGTGCACGGCACCCGGGACCTGGTGAACTCGGCCCCGAACGACCTCTACCCGGAGTCCTTCGCGGACCACGCGCGGGCACGCGCCAAGGGCGCGAAGGTGAAGATCAAGGTCCTCGACGACGACGCGCTGCGTGAGGGCGGTTACGGCGGGCTCATCGGCGTGGGGCAGGGCTCCGTGCGCCCCCCGCGGCTGGTCAAGCTGACCTACGCGCCGGCCCGGGCGAAGAAGCACTACGCGCTCGTCGGCAAGGGCATCACGTTCGACTCCGGCGGCCTGTCGATCAAGCCCGCCAAGTCCATGGAGACGATGAAGTCGGACATGGCCGGCGCCGCGGCCGTGCTGAACACGGTGCTGGCCGCTGCCGAGCTCGGGCTCGGCATCAAGGTGACCGGCTGGCTGGCGCTGGCCGAGAACATGCCGTCGGGCACCGCCCAGCGGCCCTCCGACGTCATCACCATCCGCGGCGGCAAGACCGTCGAGGTCCTGAACACCGACGCCGAGGGCCGCCTGGTACTCGCGGACGCGATCGTCGCGGCGGGCGAGGAGAAGCCCGACGCGATCATCGACATCGCGACCCTGACCGGAGCGCAGATGATCGCCCTCGGCAACCAGGTCAGCGCCGTGATGGGCACCGATGACGTGCGCGGCGCCGTCATCGGGGCCGCGGAGCGGTCCGGCGAGCAGTTCTGGCCGATGCCGTTGCCGGAGGAGCTGCGGGCGTCGATGAAGACCCCGATGGCGGACATCGCGAACATGGGCGAGCGCTACGGCGGGATGCTCGTGGCCGGGCTGTTCCTCCAGGAGTTCGCCGGCACCACGCCGTGGGCGCACCTGGACATCGCCGGCCCGGCGTTCAACGAGGGTGGCCCGCGGCACTACGTGCCCAAGGGCGGCACCGGCGTCGGCGTCCGCACCCTGCTGAGCCTCCTGGAGGATGCCGCCGGGGCCTGAGGTGAGCAACCTCACGGGTTCGCCCCGAGGGCCCGGTTGGGTGAGTCCGCAAGTCAGTGCCAAGATGGACGGAGCCGGTCGGCATGGCAGCCCCGGCACGGTGGACGAGGAGACACACGTGACGCAAGCACCAGGCGACGCCTACGACGTCGTGATCCTCGGTGCGGGCAGTGGCGGGTACGCCGCCGCGCTGCGCGCCGCCGAGTTGGGCCTGACGGTCGCACTGATCGAGTCGGACAAGGTCGGCGGCACCTGCCTGCATCGCGGCTGCATCCCCACGAAGGCGCTGCTGCACGCCGGCGAACTGGCCGACGAGATCCGCGAGAGCGAACAGTTCGGGGTCAACTCCACGTTCGAGGGCATCGACATCAACGGGGTGAACTCCTACCGGGACTCGGTGGTGGCGCGCCTGTACAAGGGCCTGCAGGGCCTGGTCGCCTCCCGCCAGATCGACCTGATCAACGGGTACGGCCGGCTCGTCGGCACCGACACCGTCGAGGTCGACGGACAGCGCATCGTCGGCCGCAACGTGGTCCTCGCCACCGGTTCCTACGCGCGGTCGCTGCCCGGGCTGGAGATCGGTGGCCGGGTCATCACCTCCGACCAGGCGCTCACCCTGGACTGGGTGCCGAGGAAGGCGATCGTGCTCGGCGGCGGTGTGATCGGCGTCGAGTTCGCGAGCGTCTGGAAGTCCTTCGGTGCCGAGGTGACCATCATCGAGGCACTGCCGCACCTGGTCCCGAACGAGGACGAGGCGCTCAGCAAGGGTCTGGAGCGCGCCTTCAAGAAGCGCCGCATCTCGTTCTCCCTCGGGGTCCGGTTCCAGGGCGTGGAACAGACCGACGACGGCGTGCGGGTCACCCTCGAGGACGGCAGCACCCACGAGGCGGACGTGCTGCTCGTGGCCGTCGGGCGCGGTCCGTCGACGGCGAACCTCGGGTACGAGGAGCAGGGGCTGCGGATCGATCGTGGTTTCGTGCTCGTCGACGAGACGCTGCACACCGGCGTCGCCAACATCTACGCCGTCGGGGACATCACCCCCGGACTGCAGCTCGCGCACCGCGGCTTCGCGCACGGCATCTTCGTGGCCGAGCAGATCGCCGGCCTGAACCCCGCGCCGATCACCGAGAGCGGGATCCCCCGGGTCACCTACTGCCAGCCGGAGGTCGCCTCGGTCGGGCTCACCGAGGCGCAGGCCCGCGAGGCCCACGGGAGTGACGCCGTCGAGGTGCTCGAGTACAACCTCGGTGGGAACGGCCGCAGCCAGATCCTCAAGACCACCGGCTTCGTGAAGCTGGTCCGCGCGAAGGACGGCCCGATCGTCGGCGTGCACATGCTCGGCGCGCGGATGGGCGAGCAGATCGGCGAGGGCCAGCTCATCGTGAACTGGGAGGCCTACCCGGAGGACGTCGCCTCGCTGATCCACGCGCACCCCACACAGAACGAATCGCTGGGCGAGGCCGCACTGGCCCTGGCCGGTAAGCCCTTGCACTCCCACAACTGACCACCCAAGAAGGAGACACCCGGTCATGTCCCAGTCCGTGCAGATGCCCGCACTCGGAGAGAGCGTCACCGAAGGCACCGTGACCCGTTGGCTCAAGGCCGTCGGTGAGTCGGTCGAGGTCGACGAGCCGTTGCTCGAGGTCTCCACCGACAAGGTGGACACCGAGGTGCCCTCCCCCGTGGCCGGCGTGGTCGAGAAGATCCTGGTCGAGGAGGACGAGACGGTCGAGGTGGGCGCCGAACTGGCGGTCATCGGCGACGGCTCGGGAGGCGGCGAGTCCGGCGACGCTCCCGCCGCCGAGGAGGCACCCGCGCAGGAGGCGCCTGCCGAGGAGGCGCCTGCCGAGGAGGCCCCGGCGCAGGAGGCCCCGGCGCAGGAGTCGGCATCCGAGGCTGGCGGCGAGACCGCCACGGACCAGGGTGAGGCCAAGGAGGCCGCAGCCGAGGAGGCTCCGGCACCGGAGCCCTCGGGCGGGTCCGGCGGCGACGCCGGTTCCGGCGACCGTGAGGCCGTCACCCTGCCCGCGCTGGGTGAGTCCGTGACCGAGGGCACCGTGACCCGGTGGCTCAAGGAGGTCGGCGACGACATCGAGGTGGACGAGCCCCTGCTGGAGGTCTCCACCGACAAGGTCGACACCGAGGTCCCCTCCCCCGTGGCCGGCAAGGTCCTGGAGATCCTGGTCGCCGAGGACGAGACCGTCGAGGTCGGCGCGACGCTCGCCTACGTCGGTTCCGGTGAGGCGGCCCCCGCCGCCGCGGCCGAGCCCGAGGCCGCCCCGGAGCCCGAGGCGGCCCCGGAGCCCGAGCCGGCCCCTGCCGCCGAGTCGCCCG
>NZ_SMNA01000015.1 GCF_004353825.1 Occultella glacieicola
GAACCGGCCGGAGGTGTCCCAGGTCCCGGCCTCCTGCTCGGCGCCCATCCAGTCCAGCACCGCACCGGTCAGGGCCTCGGTGACCCTGTGAGCGCGGGCCGCAGCCCCACCCAGGAACCGGGACCCGTACCGATCGGACTCCTCGACCGGATCGACAAGATTGATCGTCGCGGTCAACGCCTCCAACGCGACAAGCTGGTCCTCCAGGGAACCGGTCAGCAGCTCACTCAGGGGCAGATGCGCACGGGACGCGAGCGCCACACCCACACCCGACACACCACCGGCCCCGGTGCCGGTGCCGGTGGTTGTGGTGTCGTCCATGGATGCTCACCTCCCCGCGAGTGCCGATCAAGCTCGGACGGATGTTCGATCTGGTCCCACCCTAGAACACCCCACCGACAACGCCAGATCCCGGATTTCCCTTGTGGATACAGGGCAATCGGGCCCTCAAACCACCCCACCCGGGCGCCAGAAACGCAGCCCCGATGACATCCCGTCCACAGGCTGGGACCGGTTCGCTCCGTTCAAGTCGCATGCTTGTGGTACCCGAACCGCCCCGGGGTGATCGCCCCGGTCGCGGCCTTCCTGGGCGCCGAGGACTGTCCCTGGCCGGCCAGGTGACGAGCTGCGCGGCGGGACCGCGGTGCTCCCGTGCGGCTGGGCAACGCGTCCGGCGGTCCGCGCGGGGCCCTCGGGGCCGAGCCTCTGCGCGGGCGAGCGACCGTGGACCGTCGAGCGCCTCGGCCACGAGTCGCCGGGCTGCCGGTCCTCGATCCCTTCGAGCGGCTCGCCGACGCCCTTAGCGGCGCACTCGGGCCGATCGACACCGAGCAGGGTCGCGCGTCGCCGCGCAGGGGACTGATCGCGCGGGAAGGAACACTGTGCCCGGCCTCTCAGCGGCGCCTGACCGGGCGCTGCAAGCCCAGCGCGGCCCGGTCAGTTCCGCATGAAGCGGCCTGGTCAGTTCCGCATGAATCGGAGACGCCAGGCCTGGGGGCCCTGCTCGACGTAGGTCACCGCGAACGCGCCCGGCTGCCGCTGCTCCAGCTGGGCCAGCAGCGGCAGCGGGTCGTGGGGCGCGACGAGGATCATCGAACCGCCCGGGCGCACCGCGTCCAGGGCGCCGAAGATCGTCGCGTGCCGGATCGCATGGGGCACCGCTCGAGCGTCCAACTCCGGCTCGGGGGCCTCGGTGCCGCCGCAGGCGCAGGCGTGGCGGGCCCCGTGCTCGACGGCGGGGGTCGGGTCGGGTGTGTCGGTTCCGAGGGCGGGGCCCGGGTCGGGTGTGTCGGTTGCGAGGGCGGGGCCCGGGTCGGGTGTGTCGGTTGCGAGGGCGGGGCCCGGGTCGGCCGCGCCGGTTCCGACGGCGGAGCCCAGGTCGGGAGCGTGCGTTACGTGGGTCGTGGGCGTGGTGAGGGCATGGGCGACCTCCGCCAGGGAGACCCCCGGCAGCGCGGCGAGCGCGGGCAGCAGGTGGTCGTCGACATCGGCGAGATGGGCGGTGGTCAGCGCCGTCAGCGCGCCGGCCGCGGCGACGCCGGCGATCGGGTCCGGGGCGTGCGCGAGGGACTGGGCCGCGCCGACGATGCCACCCTGCTGCGCCGTCAGGGTCTGCGCGAGCAGCCGGGTCCGGTCGTGCTCGCCGGCCCGGGCGAGGGCGCCCGCGGCCAGACGGGTCAGGTGTGGTAGCACGACCGTCGCCGTGAACTCCTGCACCTCACGCCGCGCCGACTGGGCCGCGGCGGGGTCGCCACCGGCCGCCGCGAACAGGGCATCCGTGCGCGCCCGCAGCGCGGACCCGAGTTCGGCGTGCCGGGCACGGATCTCCTCGACGGCGTTGGCGTCCGCCTGGGTGGTGGCGACTACGAGCGTGGTCATGGCTTCCTCCGGACGTGGTGTGCGATCGCTCGAAACTTTATTACACTGTATTCCGTGATAATTAATCGAGGTCGGCCGACGGACCTGGGACCCCGGCCGATGCCGCGGCCGACGCCCGTGCGCGCACCGATGAGTACGGCCCGCGGCGCGGTCCTGGACCTCCTGGCGCAGCAGTCCGCCCCGTGTACCGTCGGCTCGCTCGCGCAGGCACTGCACCAGCACCCCAACACCGTGCGCGAGCACCTCGACGCGCTCATCGACGCCGGGCTGGTCACGCGCACCCGGGCCCCCGCCGAGGGTCGGGGTCGGCCCGCCTGGCTGTACGAGGCCTCCGAGCCGGAGCCGCCGATGGCGACCCAGGAGTACGTCGGCCTGGCCACCGCGCTCGCGGCGCAGATCGCTCGGACCAGCACCGACCCGCACCGGGACGGGGTTACCGCCGGGCGGCACTGGGGTCAGGAACTGGCCCGTCAGGCGGCGGCCCGGCAGGCGGCAGGCGGCAGCCTCCCGCCCGGGACGGCTTACGACGAGGTGATCGACACCCTCGACGGGCTCGGGTTCGACCCGGAGCCGGAGGATGGCTCCGACGTGGTCCGGCTGCGCCGCTGCCCGCTCCTCGAGGCCGCCCACCGCCACGAGCGCGTCGTCTGCGGCGTGCATCTGGGCATGGTCCAGGGCCTCTTGGAGGAGTCCGGTGCGACGGCGGCGGGGGTCCGCCTCGAGCCGTTCGCCGAGCGCGGGGCCTGCCTGCTCCACGTGCCCGAGGACCCGCCGGCGACGGCGCGCTGACCGTGGTGCGACGCCTCGTCCTCCTGCTCCCGGCCGGTCTCGCGCTCCTCGCCGGCCTGAACGGCGCGCTGCTGCTCCTCGGGGTGCCCGCACCGGTGACGTCCGGGCGGCTCGGCGACGGTCACGGGATCCTCCTCGCGCTCGGCTTCGTCGGCACCGTGGTCGCGCTGGAGCGAGCCGTGGCGCTGCGCCGCCCGCTCGCCCTCGCGGCGCCGGCGCTGACCGGTCTGGGGGCGCTCGCGCTGATCGTCCCGGCCCCGCCGGCGCTCGGCCGTGCGCTCCTGGTCGCGGGGATGCTCGCGCTCGGCGGGATCTGCGTGCCGCTCTGGCGCCGCCGTCGGGAGGACGCGGTCGCGATCCAGGCGCTCGGCGCGGTGGCCGGCGCCGGCGGCGCGATCCTCTGGGCCGCGGGCGTGGGCATGGGGCAGGTGCTGCCCTGGCTGACGGGGTTCGTGGTCCTGACCATCGCCGGTGAGCGGTTGGAGCTGTCCCGGGTCTCGATCGATGAAGCCGCCGGGACGCGGGCCGGGCTGCTGGCCCTCGCGGTCTTCGCGGTCCTGCCGGCGACCCTGCTCTGGCCCGCGGTCGGCGGTGCCCTGCTCGGGGTCGCGCTCCTCGCCCTGGTCGGATGGTTGGTCGTGCACGACGTGGCCCGGCGGACCATCCGAGCGACCGGACTGGTGCGGTTCATCGCCGCCTGCCTGCTCGCCGGCTACGCCTGGTTGGCGCTCGCCGGCGGGATCTGGCTGGTCGCCCCGACGCCGCTCGCCGACGGGGCCTACGACGCAGTGATCCACGCCGTCTTCCTCGGCTTCACGATGTCGATGATCATGGCGCACGCGCCGGTGATCCTGCCTGCGGTGCTCGGCGTCCGGATGCCGTACCACCCCGTGATGGTGGTGGCGCCGTCCCTGCTGCACGCCTCGCTGCTCGTGCGGATCCTCGGCGATGCCCGTGGGTCCGAGGTGCTGCGCGAGGTCGGCGGGCTCGGCAACATCGCCGCGGTGCTCGTGTTCGTGCTGGTCACGGTGGGCATCGTGGTCAGGACCGGAAGCGGACGCGCGGGCCGGACGGATCGTGCCGGCCCCGACCCGAGCGCCGATCAGCCCGCCCCCGCCCTGGAAGGAACCCCCTGACATGCCCGAACCGGGCTCACCCACGACGGTCGGCCCCGCAGCGTCGGACGGTGGCCGCGGCGCCCGTCCGCCGTTGCCGCCGATGCCGGACCGCTCCCGTCATCATCTGCGCGCGAACGCGCCGGTCGCGTTCTGGATGCTCGCCGTGGTGGTCGTCGCGGTCGCGCACCGGTGGGTCCCCGAGCAGCGTTGGCTGCTCGTGCACCTGCTGCTGCTCGGCGCGGTGATGAACGCGATCCTCGTCTGGAGTTCCCACTTCACCGACGCGTTGCTGCGACGCCGGCCGACCTCACGCCGCGGTCAGGCCATCCGCGCGGTCGCGCTGAACGCCGGTGTGCTGGCGACCGTGGCCGGGGTGGTCGGCGCGATCTGGCCGCTCGTGCTCGCCGGCGCGATCGTGATCGGCGCTGCCGTGGCCGCCCACGGGACCGCGCTCGCGTGGCGGGCCCGGCGGGCCCGGCGGGCACTGTCGTCGCGGTTCGCCTCGACGGTCCACTACTACGTGGTCGCGGCCTGGCTGCTGCCGGTCGGCGCCGGCCTTGGTGCGGTGATGGCCCTCGGCCTGACCGCGCCGTGGCAGGCGCGGCTGCAGGTGGCGCACGTCGCCGTGAACCTCCTCGGCTTCGTCGGACTCACGGTGCTCGGGACGCTCGTGACGCTCTGGCCGACCATGCTGCGCACCCGCATCGATCCCGACGGCGAGGCCGCCTCTCGACGGGCGCTGTGGCTCCTGGCCGGTTCCGTCGCGATGGTCGGGGCCGGTGCGGTGGGAGGTCTACGGGTCGCCGTGCTGGGCGGGCTGGTCGGCTATCTCGCTGGGATCGTCTGGATCGGGACACCGATGGTGCGGGTCGTGCGGGCGAAGCCGCCGACGGCGATGCCCACCATGTCCGTGCTCGCCGGGATGTGCTGGCTGCTCGTCGGACTGGTGCAGTTGGTCGTCCTGGTGGCTCGGACCCCGGGTTGGCCCGAACTGTCCGACGCCGTCGGGGCGGTGACGGTCCCGTTCGCGGCCGGGTTCGCCGCCCAGGTCCTCATCGGCGCGATGACCTATCTGGTGCCGGTGGTCCTCGGTGGCGGCCCGGCCGTGGTCCGCGTGACGGTGACCACGATCGAGCGGGGTGCCGGGTGGCGGGTGGCACTGGTCAATGCGGGCTTGGTGCTCGGCGTGGCACCGGTGCCCTCGCTGGTGTTGGTGGCGGCGTCGTTCGCGGTGCTGATCGGCCTCGGATCGTTCCTGCCGCTCCTGGTCGCAGCGGTCGTGACGAACCGCCGAGCGCGCTCGGCCGGGTCCGCCGCGCCGGCGGCCGCGCTCGCGGGCGCGCCCGGGAACGGTCCTCGCGTGCCCGAGCCGCGCCGGTACCGCGGCCAGGCTGTGGCCGCCGTGGCGGTGGTGGCCCTCGCCGTCGCCGTCGCGGTCGCCGCGGACCCGGCGGCCGTCGGTGCCGGGACCAGCGCCGGGGCCGGCGCGAACGCCAGTGGGCGGATCACCACCGTGGTGGTCGAGGCCGCGGACATGCGCTTCTCGCCCGACGTCATCGAGGTGCCCGCCGGCGACGAGCTCATCATCGAGGTCCGCAACACCGACGCCACCCAGGTGCACGACCTGGTCCTGGACAACGGGATGAGCTCGGGGCGCCTGGCGCCCGGGGAGTCCGCCACGATCGACGTCGGCGTGGTGGGCCGGCCCCTCGATGCCTGGTGCTCGGTCGTCGGGCACCGACAGATGGGCATGGTGCTGGCCATCCAGGTGATCGGTGGAGCACCACCGGCGGCGGGATCCACCGCCCCGGACGCAGGCGGGACCGGCACCGAGCCGGACGGCGGCGCCGGGCACGAAGGGCACGAAGGGCACGGCGGCGCCGCCGCCCACCCCGACCCGAACGCGACCCCCGCGTCGGGCTGGGAGGCACCGGACGCCGTCGTGCCCCCGATCGGGCCGGGCACCACGCACTCCCACACGTTCACGGTCGGCGAGGCACCGGCCGAGGTCGCGCCCGGTGTGACCCAGAACCTGTGGACGTTCAACGGGACTGCGCCCGGGCCCACGCTGCACGGGCGGATCGGCGACACGTTCGTGATCACGCTCGTCAACGACGGCACGGTCGGGCACTCGATCGACTTCCATGCCGGGGCCCTCGCGCCGGACGAACCGATGCGCACGATCGCGCCCGGTGAGTCCCTCACCTACACGTTCACGGCCACCCGGTCCGGGATCTGGCTGTACCACTGCGCGACGATGCCGATGAGCGCGCACATCGCGAACGGCATGTTCGGGGCCGTGATCATCGACCCGCCGGGCCTGGCGCCGGTGGACCGGGAGTACATCCTGGTCCAGTCGGAGTACTACCTCGGGGAGCAGGGCGGCGAGGTGGACACCGCGAAGGTGGCCGCAGGGCAGGCGGACCTGGTGGTCTTCAACGGGTACGCGAACGCCTACGACCATGCGCCGCTGGCGGCGGTCACCGGCGAGCGGGTCCGGATCTGGGTGCTCGCGGCCGGGCCGAACCGGGGCACGTCGTTCCACGTCGTCGGCGGCCAGTTCGACACCGTGTTCGCCGAGGGGGCCTACCTGCTCACCCCGGACGAGCCCACCGGCGGCGGCGCCCAGACGCTCGCGCTCGGCGCCGCCCAGGGCGGGTTCGTGGAGCTCGTGATGCCACAGGCCGGGCACTACCCGATGGTCAACCACGTGATGAGCGATGCCGAGCGGGGTGCGCACGGCATCCTCGAGGTGAGGGACCCGTGACCGGATCGGCGGCGCCGACGACGGCCGCGAGGGTGCCAGACTGGTCCCGTGACCGACACCGCGACCACCCCCGCAGCGCTGCCCGGCTGGCGGCACACCTACTCCGGCAAGGTCCGTGACCTGTACGTGCCCGACGGCGGTGCCACCGACGTCGACGTCGTACTGGTGGTGGCCAGCGACCGGATCAGTGCCTACGACCACGTGCTGCCGACCACGATCGACGACAAGGGCGCGGTGCTCACCGCGCTGAGCCTGTGGTGGTTCGAGGAGCTCGGCCCGATCGTGGCCAACCACGTGGTCTCCCTCGACGTGCCCGACCAGGTCGCGGGCCGGGCCATGGTCTGCCGGAGGCTGCAGATGTACCCGGTGGAGTGCGTGGCCCGCGGCTACCTCACCGGCTCCGGGCTGCTCGAGTACCGGGAGACCGGCGAGGTGTGCGGGGTGCCGCTGCCGGCAGGGCTCGTGGACGGCTCCCGGCTGCCCGAACCGATCTTCACGCCGGCCACCAAGGCCGCCGTCGGGGAGCACGACGAGAACGTCTCGTTCGAGGTGATCGCGGCCCAGGTGGGCGAGGACGTCGCCACCCGGCTGCGGGACACCACCCTCGCCGTCTACGCCCACGCCGAACGGGTCGCGGCCGATCGCGGCGTGATCCTGGCGGACACCAAGCTGGAGTTCGGCACCGACCCGGTCACCGGGGACCTGGTCCTCGGTGACGAGGTGCTCACCCCGGACTCCTCGCGGTACTGGCCGGCCGACCAGTGGCAGCCGGGTCGGGCCCAGCCCAGCTTCGACAAGCAGTTCGTGCGGGACTGGCTGTCCGCGCCGGAGTCCGGCTGGGACCGCGCCTCGGACACTCCGCCGCCGCCCCTGCCCGCGGACCTCGTGGCCCGCACCCGGGCCCGGTACGTCGAGGCGTACGAGCGGATCACCGGACTGACGTTCGGCGCCTGAGCGAGCCATGCGCGCCGCGGTGCTGGTCGAGGGGCGCAGCGACAGTGCCGCGCTCGAACGCCTCGCCGCCCGCCGCGGGCGGGATCTGGCCGCCGAGGGTGTGGCCATCGTCGGGATGGGCGGCGCCACGAACATCCGCCGGTACCTCGAGCTCCTCGGTCCCCGCGGGCAGGGCCTCGCCCTCGCCGGGCTGTGCGACGCGGCCGAGGTGGGCTACTTCCGGAGGGGACTGGCCGCCGTCGGGCTCGGCTCGGACCTGAGCCTCGCCCAGATGCGGGCGCGCGGGTTCCACGTCTGCGTGGCCGACCTCGAGGACGAGCTGATCCGCGCGCTCGGCACCGACGCCGTCGAGGCCGTCATCGCCGACCGCGGCGAACTGAACTCGTTCCGGACCATGCAGCGCCAGCCCGCACAGCGTGACCGCCCGCTGGAGGCTCAGCTTCGCCGGTTCCTCGGCACCCGCGGCGGGCGCAAGATCGCCTACGCACCGGCGCTCGTCGACGCACTGGACCTGGCCCGCGTGCCCGCCCCGCTCGACGGGGTGCTCGCCGCGGTCTGAGGGCGACGGCGGCCGGTAGGATCGGGAGGTCCACCCACCTTCTCAAGTCCAGGGAGTCCCGCTCAGATGGCACGTGTCGTCGTGGAGATCATGCCGAAGCCGGAGATCCTGGACCCCCAGGGCAAGGCGGTCGCCGGCGCCCTGCCGCGGCTCGGGTTCACCGGCTTCGCGTCCGTGCGCCAGGGCAAGCGGTTCGAGCTCGAGGTGGAGGGTGAGGCGACCGAGGAGGTTCTCGCCGCGGCCCGCAAGGCCGCCGCCGAGGTGCTCTCCAACCCGGTCATCGAGGACGTCGTCTCGGTGCACGTCGCACCGGTCGCACAGGAGGACTGATGGCCCGCATCGGTGTGATCACGTTCCCCGGCAGCCTCGACGACGGAGACGCGGCCCGGGCGGTGCGCCTGGTCGGAGCCGAGCCCGTGCGGCTGTGGCACGCGGACGACTCCCTCGCCGAGGTTGACGCCGTCATCCTGCCCGGCGGCTTCTCCTACGGCGACTACCTGCGGGCCGGCGCGATCTCCCGGTTCGCGCCCGTCATGGGGGCCCTCGTGGACGCCGCGAACGGCGGGCTGCCGGTCCTCGGGATCTGCAACGGGTTCCAGATCCTGTGCGAGTCCCACCTGCTCGCCGGCGCCATGATCAAGAACGAGCGGCTCACGTTCGTGTGCAAGGACCAGACCCTGCGGGTGGACAACAACTCGACGGCCTGGACGAACGAGTTCGCAGCCGGCGAGGAGATCGTCGTCCCGCTGAAGAACCAGGACGGGCAGTTCATCGCCGACGACGCCACCCTCGACGAGCTCGAGGGGGAGGGCCGGGTCGTGTTCCGGTACGTCGGCAACCCGAACGGCTCACGCCGGGACATCGCCGGCATCACGAACGCCCGCGGGAACGTGGTGGGCCTGATGCCGCACCCCGAGCACGCCGTCGAGGCCGGGTTCGGGCCCGAGGGTGCCGGGACCGACGGCCTGCGGTTCTTCAGTTCCGCGCTCGGCTCGCTGCTCGCGAGCAACTGACCCCCCGATGACCGCTCCCGAAATCCCGGCCGTGCAGATGTGGACCGACGGGGCCTGCAAGGGCAATCCTGGCGTGGGCGGATGGGGTGCCTGGATGCGCTTCGGCGAGCATGAACGCGAACTGTTCGGTGGTGAGGAACTCACCACGAACAACAAGATGGAACTCACCGCCGTCATCGAGGGGCTGCGGGCCCTGAACCAGCCGTGCGAGGTGACCCTGCACGTGGACTCCTCCTACGTGATGAACGGGATGAAGTCCTGGTTGGCAGGCTGGAAGAGGAACGGCTGGCGCACCGCGGACAAGAAGCCCGTCAAGAACGTGGAACTGTGGAAGTCCCTCGACGAGCAGGTGGCCCGGCACACGGTGCACTGGGTGTGGGTCAAGGGCCACTCCGGCGATCCGGGCAACGAGCGGGCCGACGCCCTCGCCAACCGTGGGGTGGACGCGGTGCGCGCCGCGGGCTGACTGCCCCGCACCAACGTCCCTCCAGCGTGCGAGACTGAGCGGCGCGGGCCGTCCCGCCTGGTCACCCGGTCACAGCACAGGAGCAGCATGTCCCACCAGTCCGGAACGGACGTACTCGAGGTCAGCTCTCGGCCCTCCCTGCAGACCACGGCGCTCGTGCTCGGGGGGCTGACGATCGCTGCTGTCGGCCTGCACTTCGCGTCCAGCATCATCGCGCCCACGTTCTTCGCGCTCACGCTCATCGTGTCCGCCCGGCCCATGCAGATGTGGCTGACCAGGCACCGGGTCCACCCGATGGTGGCAGCGATCCTGGTGTTGCTGTTCCTGTACGTGATCCTGGTCGCGTTGGTGATCATGCTGGCCATGTCGGTCGCCCGCCTCGTCACCGAACTGCCGGCCTACTCCTATCGGTTCCAGGCGATCTACGCCGACCTCATCGAGTGGCTGAGCCAGTTCGGGGTCGACGAGCAGACGCTCGAGGGGGTGCTCGGCGACTTCGACCTGAACCGGATCGTCGGGCTACTCGGCACCGTGCTCGAGGGGATGTCCTCCGCGGGCGGCCAGGCCGCCCTGCTGCTGGTCGTGATGTTCTTCCTGGCCATCGACTCGACCAACGTCGGGCGCAGGTTCGAACTGTCCGCGTCCAGGCGGCCCAACCTCACTGCCGCCCTGACCGACTTCGTCACCGGCGTCCGCAAGTACTGGATCGTGGCCACGGTGTTCGGCCTCATCGTGGCCGTGCTGGACGTGATCGCGCTGTCGATCATCGGCGTACCGATGGTCCTGGTGTGGGGCGTGCTCGCGTTCGTGACCAACTACATACCGAACGTGGGGTTCGTCCTCGGCCTGATCCCGCCGGCACTGATCGCCCTGGTCGACGGCGGGGTGAGTCAGATGATCTGGGTGATCGTCACCTACTCGGTGCTCAACTTCACCGTGCAGACGATCATTCAGCCGAAGGTCACCGGCGACGCGGTCGGCCTGAGTCCGGTGGTCAGCTTCCTCAGCCTGACGTTCTGGACCCTGGTGGTCGGCCCGCTCGGCGCCATCCTCGCGGTCCCACTGACCCTGTTCGCCAAGGCGATCCTCGTGGACGCCCACCCCGAGTCCCGCTGGATCAGCGCGTATCTGGTCACCGACGCCGAGGCGCGAAAACAGCTCGCCCGGTTCCGGGTGTCCAGCACCGACGACGTTCCGGCGGCCGACGAGGAGGCCGCGGCGGGGCCGGATCGGGCCGAGAGTGATCCCGTGCCGGTAGCCGCTGGGCCCGCGACCCCGCAGGGCGCGGCCGGGGCGGATGACGCAGCAGGGGCCGGCGAGTCCGGCGAGTCCGACGAGCCCGGAGACGGGGCGCGCCCGACGGCGTGAGCCAGGGTTCGTCGGGTCCGGCCGACGTCAGGCGGTCCGACGTGCCCGTAACACCACGTCGTCCACATGGCCGGCGCCGGCCCCGCTCGTCGGCACCAGGCGGGGGCGGATCTCCAGGGTCTCCACCTGCCAGCCGTCCCCGAGCGTCGCCGCGACCTCCTCCGGGCGGAGGAACTCGCTCGGGTCCGGTCCGCGCCATCCGGCGGGGAGGTCGCCCTCCGGACCGGCCTCCGGGTGTTGGCGGTGCTGGTGGTCGTGGCCGTGACCCTGGCCGTGGCCCGCGGCCGCCCGGTCCGCCGGTGCCGTCAGGTCGTGCGCGACCATGAGGAACAACCCACCTGGGGCGACGGCGTCGGTCAAGCCGCGTACCGCCGTCGGGCCCTGGCTGCGCAGCATCGGGAAGTACATGAGCGAGACCAGGTCGTACCCACCCGGCTCGGGCGGCGCGACGGTCAGGTCGCCGTGGACCCACTCGATCCGGTCGCCGTGCTCGGTGGTCACCGCAGCAGCGGCACGCTCGAGCGCGACGGGGGAGATGTCCGTCGCCGTCACCCGCCACCCGCGGGCGGCGAGCCAGAGCGCATCGCCGCCCTCACCCGAGCCCACATCCAGGGCGCGACCCGGCTCGAGGTCGGAGACCTCGATCGCCAGGGCGCCGTTGACCGCGCCGCTCCAGATCCGCTCGGCGTAGATCCCGTCCCACATCGCCTGGTCCATCCGGGCTCCTTTCGTCGTCCCCAGACTGCGCCGGAGCCGACCGATCGACAAACTTTCGTTGCCGGAACGGCAAGGGCCGACGGCGCAGCATCAGTGTCGCTCTGAGGGCTATCGGGTCGAGGACCATCGCCTCCGGCCGACCGCCAGCAGCGCCGCACCGGCGAGTGCCAGCACGAGCGCCACAGTGAGCGCTGCGGCGTGCACCGAGGAGCCGGTCGTTGCGAGTACGGGCGTCCCGTCGTCCGTCCCTGCGTCCCTGTCGCCCGTGTCGGCGCCGGTGCCACTGTCGGTGTCGTCGCCGGTGCTGCCACCCGTGCCGTCACCACCACCGGTGACGGTCAGTTCAGCCCACCCGATCAACGCGCCGTCGGACGTGAACACTGCCAACCGGTGCTCCCCGGCCGTGGCGTCACTCGGGACCTGCACGGTGACGGATCCGGCCGCGGTGGCCCGCAGCCAGTCCCCACCGAGCAACGTCGGGCCGGAGAACAGCCACGCGGCGACCCACGCCTCGGCGTGTGCGTCGCCAAGACCGAGCCGAAGGAAGTCGCCGGGAGCCACGGAGGTGGCGTCGAGCGCGATGCCCCCTGCCGGCGTCTCGCCGAGATCGGCGGGGCTCCGGTCGCTCGGTGCCTCGGACGGCTTGCCCGACGGCGGCGGCTCCTCGCCTGACTCCTCGACCTGGAGCGTGACGGGCGCCGACGGGCCGTAGGCCGGGGTCCCGTCGGGCTTGACCAGGGCGACGCTGAGCTCGGCGCCACCATGGGCGAGGGTCGCGGTGAACTCGTACGTCGCCGACGTTGCACCGTTGATCGGCGCAGGCGCCGTCGCTCCCGGCTCCTTCACGAACCACTGGAAGGCGTCGAGCACCGTGCCGTTCGCGACGGCAGCGGTCAGGCTGACCGCATCCCCCTCTGAGACGGTCGCGCTCCCATCGGCTACCACGTCCCCGGTCACGGTGACCACCTGGATCGGCGCCGCACCGTGATCGTCGACCTCGATGGCGACCGGCTCGGCGACGAGCGTCTCAGTGCCACCGCTGAACGTCAGTGTCGCCCGGATCTGCACCCCGTCGAGCGCCTGTTCGGCCACGAGGACGTGGCTCAGACCTGACGCGTCGGGCAGTGCGCTCCACGCCTGCGAGCCCGGCCACAACCACTCCCAAGCGATGGTGTCGCCCCGGGCCAGGGCGGGGTCGGCCACCAGGGTCAGGTTGACGTCGCCGCCCTGGTGATAGTGACCGGCGAGACCCTCGAGGTAGAACAGCTGCGTGTCGGGGTCGATGTCCGAGACCGCCAGCGTCGCGTAGTGCCACCCGACGATCGAGTCGTAGGAGCTGCCGGCAGCAGGGCTGACCTCGAACGCCAACTGCCACCCGTCGTGGCTCGCCTCCAACGGCAGCTCCACCCTGAGGTTGTCCGGGCCGGGGCCTTCCTTGAGGGTGACACGATCCAGGGTGGAGGTTTCACTGTTCCACTTGATGAGCTGCCACAGGTAGGACGCACCCTCGAGCGCCGGGTAGACCTCGGCACTCAGGGACATCGTCTGACCGACACGGTAGACCGGCTGGAACCCTTGGACGTTGACCTCGCGGGCCAGGATGCTCTTGGTGACGGACTCGCTCTGCGCCACGACGACGCCGTCGCGCAGGGTCTGCACGACCCACGACGGGCCGTTGAGAGCGTTCGTCGGATGCACGTGGAGCGTGGTCGCGTCGATCTGCGTGCTGATGTCGGCCGCCGAGTTCCAGGGCCCTGTCTCGAAGCGGTAGGCCAACCGCACCGTCTCGCCGGCAGTCGCTGGGCGATCGAGCGTGAAGGCGATCGGGTCCCCGAGGTAGGAGTCCCCTTCGAGGAACGAGCCACCGATCGGGTCGTCGTCGGAACCGACGACCAGCGGGACCCAGGCGGACCGGGTCACCACCGCCGAGTTCTCGCGGATCACCACGCTGACTTCGTAGTCGTCGTAGGAAGCATCGAGCGCAACCCTGAGGCGACCGGCGGCTTCCTGTCCGCCGCCGGTGATGACGTAGGCCGACTCGGCACCGACCGGGCGCCAGTGCCACTGGTAGACCTGACCCTCGCCAAGCGTGTGCCCGACCACGCGAGCCTCGAGGTGATCGCCCACCCGGTAGGTCTCCTGGATCCCGGCGATGCCGAACCCGACTCCCGAGTCGTCCGTGACCGTGACGGTCAAGGGTTGCGACCTCGAGGTCCCGGCGTTGTTCGCGACCGCGGGAACGAAGACGGCGGTCAGGGAATGTCTGCCCACCGCCGGCGCGCTCGTCGCGAAGACGGCGGAGCCCTCGACGACACTTTCGTGGCCGAGCACTGTGGTGCCGCTATGGAACTCGACATGGCCTTCGGTGTCAGCCGGTTCGATGGTGGCCGTGAGGGTCAGCGGGTCGCCGGTGGTGAGGTCGATAGTCGAGGCGGTGAGCGTCGTCGTCGTCGCGACGGCGCGGGGGGCGTCGCCGACCACGAAGGTGTACGAGGCCGAGGATGACTGTGCGACGCCGTTGATCGAGGCCGTGGCCTCGACCCCGAGCGTGTAGGTGCCGGCCTGCGTGAATGCCCAGTTCGCGTGCTTGTGGGTCCAACCGATGTCGAAGCTACGGATCGCTGCGTCCTGGGACGACCACAGTCGCTCGATCGTGCCGATGCCGCCGCCGGCGAACACCTCCAACTCGCCGGGGCCCTCGATGGAGGTGAGCGTGAAGGTGGTCACGTCCGCATCGATCGTGCCGCGGTCGATCGACTCGGTGTTGAAGCCCGGCCAGAGCCTGTCGGCGCCCGGGTTGCTCTCCGGAGCCAGCCACACGTCCGTACCCGCGGGCGCGATGAAGCCGTAGTCGCCGGGCAGGACGACCCTGGCATCGTCCTCGAGGTGGAACCAGACCTCGTCCGGGTCCAGGCGGGTGCCGGTCGCGCCGGGCAGATCAGCCTTGGCCGCCAGGGTGAGCCTGCCCTCGTCGAGGAACGTGGCGGCGACGTCGGTGTGGACGCCGGAGACGACCTGGTACTCGCTGGGCTCAGGTGCGGGGCCTTCGGCAGCGGCGGCCGACGGCGCCGGGAGCAGTAGCGCGCTGAAGCCCACGGCGAGGGTAGTGGCCAGGGCAGCCTCCCGCCGACCCGGTGATCGTGCCGTCACGGTGAGTTCTTCCTTTCGGTCGTGCTGCGGAGGTTGGTGGGCGCATCGGTGAACAGCGTCAACGCCGGGGCGAAGCCGCGCCGCTGCCAGAACGGCGCCGAGAGTGCGTTGTCGGCCACGTAGTGGAGCCCGACGGCGTCCGGCGGGTCCGGGAGGTGGCGCGCCCACTCCAGGGCGTGAGCCATCAGCGCCGTTCCGGCGCCGGTCCCGCGGGCGGACGCGGTCACCGAGGTGAGTCCGAGGTAGGCATACCGGGCCGGGAGTAGGGCGGCGGAGGAGGATCCGGCGGGTGCCGTGAGCACCTGCGCGGTGGTGACGCCGACCGGGTGGTCCCATTCGTCGACGGCGACGAACGCGCGCTCACGGTCCTCTCCCGCGCCGTGGTCGAGCCAGTTCCCGGCGATCCGCTCGACCGTGCGCCGGTCCTGGTCGGGGGCTACCCCGGACCCGGTGTTCGCCGCGTGGAAGGCATGCTCCTCCAGGCACAGCGGGACTACCGCGCCGAGGTCGGACGCCGTCGCTGCCCGCACGCGCGGGCCGGTGGCAGGTGCGTGGATCGGTGCGTCCAGCGGTCGCAGTGCGAACACGGTGTCCGGGCGGAAACCGAGCGAGCGCCACAGTCCGGCCGACCACCAGTCGCCGTCCAGGACCTGGATGTTCAGGCGACCGATCGAGGCCGCGTCCAGGTGTTCCCGGGCGGCGGCGAGTAGCGGCGGGAGAGACTCGACGGCGGACCTCGGGTCGTGCGCGCACCACGTCGACAGCGGCACGTGTGCGTGCCGTGGCGCCATGTAGGTGTAGGCCTCGTCCCGTGGGGACAGTCGTGCGATGGCCCCGGCGAGCAGGGCCGTCACGGTCCCGCCGTCGTCGAGCGCGATGTAGGCGAACCGGTCGCCGTCGGTCAGATGAGGATCGAGCGCGGCGCGAGCGATGCCGGCGGGATCGCGTGGCGGGGAGGAGCCGGGGCCGGCGAGTGAGGCCCGGAGTCTCAGCGCGGTGGCGGCAAGGTCGATGGTGGCCTCGAGATGGCCGGGGCTCAGCGGAAGGTAACGCACGCGCTCACCGTAATGAGAACCAGTCGCAAATAGCAACCAGGAGGGCGCCGCGTTCAGGACCAGGAGGGCGCTGAACTGCTCTCGCAGCGATCTTCACGTGTTGTTGCGAACGACTCTCATTATAATGTACGGTCGATCCGTCCCTGACGCCCCTCTCTGCGGGTGTCTGCCTCGCCGCGCGTCAGCGCCAGATCTGAAACCCAGGTGCACGTCCCATGCCTCCCTCAGCTCCGCGTGTCGGTTCGCGTTCACGCTGCTCGCTCCTCGCGGTCACCGCGGGGCTCGTCGCGCTCGTCGGCTCAGTACTCGCTCCGCTCGCTCCGAGTGCAGCGTCCGAACGGCCGCTCGTCCTTGACCACGGGCACATCGACGCCTTCAACGTGATGCTCGACGACTCCGGTTCGCCGGTACTGACGCTCAAGGAGGACGTCACGGGGTCGCATGTCTCGCATGCTCCCGAGGACGTATCGCTGCGGGTGAAGGAAGCGGCGCTGACCTCGCTGCCCGACATCCCGAACGTTCCGGCGCAGGTGCGTGGAACCGACGTCTACTACCTGCCGCTCTCACAGGACGCCAACCTCGTCTGGCCGGGCTGGGACAGCCAGAGTCTGGCCGGGACCGGCTATGACCAGGTGGACATCGAGATCCAGGATGTGACCGGTCCGGGCGAGGTCTATGTGTGGTCCTCGGGCGCGTTCGGTGGTCTGACCTCGCTGCTGACCGACGGCGGCTACGCGCTGCCCAACACCATTCACCAGTCCTACCTGGCGCACGTGCACGCCAACTGGGCGTTCACACAGGCCGGCGAGTACCACTTCACGGTCCAGGCGTTCGCGATCAACTCGACAACCGGCGAGCGGATACCCACGAACACAGGGGAGTACCACTGGATCGTCGGCGACGTGCCCGAACCGGCGCCAACCATGCTGACTATCGAAGGCCTGGCGAACCCGTACGAGCCAGGAGCCGCGGTGAGCCTGCGGGCCGTCCCGGACGTCGAGGCAGAGGGTGCCGCCCACGGCTGGGAAACGCTGGGCGCTGACGGGACCTGGCTGCAGATCGAAGGTCAGGACACCGCGACCCTCGCGGGCATCGCAGCATCCGACGGCCAGCAGGTGCGTGCGTGGCTTCGCCTGGGTGAGGCCACGTTGACCTCTGAGCCTGTCACCATCGAGGTCAACGCCGCGCCGCAACTTCCGCGGGCCTTGATCATCGACGGGCTCGAAGCATCCTACGTGCAGGGTGCCGACGTCCGGCTCGAGGCCAAGCCAGACATCCTGGTCGAGGGCGCCACGTATCGCTGGGAGACCTCGGTAGACGGCGAGACATGGACGACCAGCCCTGCGACCACGGGCTCGGTCCACACCGGGATCGCGCAGTCCGACGGGCAGCGTCTGCGCGTGACGATCATCATCGGCGGCGCCGATGTCGTGACGTCGGCACCGGTGGTCCTGGTCGTCGAAGCGGCCGCGCCCGTCCTGCCTACGAGCGTCTCCCTCGAAGGGCTGGCGAACCCGTACGCACCGGGTACCTCGGTCACCCTCACCGCCGTCCCCGATATTCCCGCCGACGGTCTCGTGCACCAATGGTCGACATCGGCCGACGGCGTGACCTGGCACACCATCGAGGCGGACGCGGGGCCTGTGCTGACGATTCCCGCCAGCGACGGCCAGTGGGTCAGGGTGGCCATCCGCTTCGCGGGTGACGAGCTCGCCGTCGCCACGCCGGTCACGGTCCGCACCCTCGAGGAACCGATCACCGCGCCGACACGCTTGACGATCGGCGGTCTGGCGGACTCCTACGTCGCAGGGGCTGCCGTCGCGCTCACGGCGGAGCCGGATGTCGTGGTGCCCGGGGCGTCCTACCGGTGGGAGTCCTCGCTCGACGGGACCGCGTGGCGAGCCGTCACGGGCCAGACCACGAACTCCTACTCGTCCACCGCCGAGGCCGACGGTGAGCGGATCCGGGCGGTCCTGGTGCTGGACGGTGCTGACGTCGTGACGTCCCAGCCCGTCACGATCGTGCTCCGTTCCGACTCGCCCGGCCTCTGCTGGGCGCTCGACCTCGATCACGGCCACGTGGACGCCTTCAACGTCGCACTCATCGGTGGCGACCCGGTGTTGACGCTCAAGGAGGACGTCACCGGTTCGCACGTCCAGCACGCCCCCGAAGAGGTGAACCTCGTAGTCAAGGCAGCAGCGCTGGAGACCCTCCCCGATGTGGCGTCGGTCCCGGAGGGCCTACGTGGCGTCCCGGCGTACTACCTTCCACTGAACCAGGATCCGAACCTGCTCTGGCCGGGCTGGGACAGCCAGGGCCTCGCCGGCAGCGGTTTCGACCAGGTCGACATCAGGATCCTCGAGGTCCACGGACCCGGCGAGGTGTACCTGTGGAGCACCGGCTCCTTCGGAGAACTCGACTCGCTGTTGGTAGGGGACGGCTACACGTTGCCGGGCACCATCCATCAGTCCTACCTCGCGCACGTTCACGCCAACTGGGCGTTCACGCAACCTGGTACCTACCACGTCACGGTGGAGGCGACCGCGATCAACTCCACCACCGGGGCTCGCGTCACGACGAACACGGGCGACTACCTGTTCTCGGTTGGCGACTTCGTGGCCGCCCCCGGCGATCATGCCTGCCCCTCCGACGGGCCGGCGGTTCCGACTCTGGCGCCGGCGGCACCGGCCGAGGACGAGCTGACCGACGCCACGCGCGGGGGTGTCACGGTCAGCCCGGCTGAGGTCGACGCAGGTGAGCAGGTCACGGTGGAGGTCGGAGATGCCGTGGCCGGGGACTTTGCGGCCGCGTTCATCTTCTCGGAGCCTCACCTGCTGAATCCCACCGTCGACGGCGGCTGGAACCGGACCAATGCAACGGGGGCTTTCCAGGTGAGTATCCCCCGGGATACCGCGCCGGGTGATCACCGGGTCGCGGTCGTCGATCGCGACAGCGAACTTGTCGGCTGGGCGGATGTGCTGGTCACCGAGGCCGCGGACCCTGACCCGACGCCGCCCCCGGGTACGACGCCACCCCGGGGCGTGACGCCGCCGGGCGGATCCGCTCCGGGGGGCACGAATCCCGGCGGAACCCCGCAGTTGTGCCGGCCGGTAGCCGCCTCGGCGACACCCACGTCAGGAACTGGTGCGAACCCTTCCGTCAACGGTGCCGCGGCGACGCCCACCGGCGAGGTGGTGGTCGGCGCCGAGGGACACTTCGACTTCGGCCCCGCGATCCTCGACGGATGGTTCACCGTCCTGGTGAAAGATGACCGCACCGCGCCGCCGGTGTGGCGCGATCCGGCGACCGTCGTCTTCGACCTCGGCGACGCCGCGCTCCGTTCGGCCGAGGAGATCCCGGACGAGTTGTCCTTCATCGCCCCGGCCGGCCAGGACGTCTACATGATCCAGCAGATCCAGGAGTCCGGGGTGCCGTGGCTGGGCTGGAACACCCAGCACGAAACCGTAGTGAACGGCCCCGGCGCGCGTGGCGTGGAGATGACGCTCGACGATGTGGAGGGCCCCGGTGAACTGGCCGTCTTCCTGAACGGCAACTTCGGCCAATTGGTCGGCCACCGGGTCGTGGACACCGTCGGTGGTCCGACGAGCTACACGATTCCTGGCAATACCCACCAGCACGGCAATTGGGTGTTCACCGAGGCCGGAGTGTATGCGGTCACGATCACGATCAGTGCCGACGGCGAGAGTGCCACCTCGACCCTGCAGTTCTCCGTGGGGCAGAGCGACCCAGCGGCGGCAGCGACCGGAACCACTTCGGCCACGACCGGCACCCAGGCCACGGCAGGCTCCGGAGTCACCGCGGACGGCGAGCCGTGCGTCCTTGCCTCCACCGGAGCGGACACCGAGATGGGGCTTCTGGCGCTGGCCGGTGCACTCGTGATGCTGGCGGGTGGAGTCCTCGTGCGGGCCTCGCGGCGCAGGTCCTATGTCGGACGCTGACCATCGAACGGCGGGGCCATGCCGGCCCCGCCGTGTCGCCGGCGTCGGCACCGTCGCGGCGGTCGCAATGCTGGTGGCTGGCTGCTCGCTCGTACGGGACAGCGCGGCGGAAGCGGACCGTCCGTCGATCGTGACGACGACGGGCATCATTGCGGATCTCGCCCGCAATGTGGTCGGGGACCGCATGGATGTGCACTCGCTGGTCCCGGAGGGTGGGGACCCGCACTCCTACGAGCCGTCGTTGCGGGACGTGCGAGCCGTCGCGTATGCGGATGCGGCGTTCTCCAACTACGTGCTGCTCGAGGCGCACTCCATCATCCGCACGCTCGACGCCAACCTCGCCGAGGGTGTTCCCAATGTGGCGCTCGCGGAGGCAGGCGTCCGGTACGCCGCCGAGATCATCCCGCTGGTCGAGAACATCTCGCTCGACACGGTCTGGCTCGGCATGCGGGTACGCGGCACCGGTGCGCACAACGGCGCTGACCGTGCGTCATCGGTGGAGCTGACGGCCACCGAAGTGCGTGGTCCCGGTGAGATGTTCGCCTACCTGACCGAGACGTTCGGGGACCCGGACTTCTCGGTGAACTCCAGCGACGGCCTCAGCGATGCCGACGTGACCGTCCTGCCACCGGACGCGCACACCCATATGAGCTGGGCGTTCACAGAGGTTGGCGTGTATGAGGTGACCTTCGCCGCGCACCTGGACGTCACCGAGGACGAGCGGGTCGAACTCGGCGCTCCGACGACGGTGACCTTCGCCGTCGGGGTCGATCCCCACTCGGTGCCCGGGATGGAGGGCGCGACGGTGCTCGACTCCGGCCACGCGGACGTCACGGTCGACCTGGATGCACCCGGTGGCGACATCTACCTGTACGTGGACCCGCATGGGGGTGGCGACCAGACGCAGGAGGTCCATTCGGCGCGGGAGGTTGTGGTGTCGGTGCCGACCCGGGCACTCCACGAGATTCCGGGGGACCCGCGGTTCCGCTTCCTCGGCCGGGCCGGCGAGCTGGTCTACCAACTGCCGCAGGCGGTCCTCGGCGCCCACGTGCACGGGGAGATCGACCCGCACCTGTGGCAGAACGTGCGCAACGCGCAGGCTTACGTGGAGATCATCCGGGACACCGTCATCGAGGTGGATCCGGCCGGTGCCGCGCAGTACCGGGCGAACACGGCCGCGTACCTTCGTGAACTCGAAGTGCTGGACACCTATGTCGAGCAGACGATCGAATCGATTCCCCTCTCTCGCCGGCACCTGGTCACGACCCACGACGCGTTCGGCTACCTCGGCGCGGCCTACGGCGTCGACATCGCCGGCTTCGTGACGCCGAACCCGGCGACCGAGCCGAGCATCGCCGAACGCAGGCGACTCGTCGAGACCATTCGAAACCTGAGGGTGCCAGCGGTGTTCCTGGAACCGAACCTGATCTCGCGTTCGAGCACGTTGCGGGAGGTTGCCCGGGAACTCGACATCGAGGTCTGCCGGATCTACGGCGACGCCTTCGACACCGACGTGACCACCTACATCGAGATGATGCGCTTCAACGCTGACTCTCTCCGCGACTGCCTGACCTGAGGAGTTCCGTGATTCCCCCGAACGTCCGCCGCAGGCGGCTTGCCCTTGCCCTGACCGCCGTGGCACTGATAGGAACCACCGCCGTTCCCAGCGCGGTGGCCGACACCGCGGATGACCTCGACCAGACCGTGGATCCCGATGAAGCTCTCGGACAGGGGCAGGTCGTGGTCGATTCCGGCCATCTCGACATCGGGCCACGGCTGCCGGGCGGCACATGGCAGCTGCAGATCCGCGACGACTCCCAGGCACCCCCGGTGTGGCGGTATCCACAGGACGTGGTGTTCCACCTGCTCGACGACTCGATCCTGCCGGCTCCCGCGGAGGAGGAGTTCGACTTCATCGACGCGGAGCCGGGGTCCGAGGTCTACGTCATCCCACAGACCCAACTGACCGAGGTCGTGTGGGTCGGCTGGAACAGCCAGGACCCCGAGGTGGTCTCACAACTGGCCGGTGGGATGACCCTGCGGTTCCACGGCGCGCAGGGACCGGGCCAGTTCACGCTGTTCCTGCAGAGCGGGAACTTCGACCCCCCTCAGCTGCTGTGGACGTCCGACGATCCGGAACCCCAGGACATCTGGGCCGACGCCAACACCCACGTGCACGGCAACTGGGTCTTCACCGAGCCCGGCGCCTATCTCATGGACGTCGAGGTGCTCGCGGAACTGACCGACGGCACCTCGGTCAGTGACCGTAGCCTGCTCCGATTCGCCGTCGGTACCGCCGCTGATCCCGAGGCACTCTTCGGATCGGAGTGGGACGCGGCGGGAGCCGTGGCCGACCCCGACGGTTCGGTGGGCCTCGACAGTTCGGATGACTCGGACCCGAGCGACTCTGGATCTTCAGGCACGAATGCCGCCGGCGACACGGGCGGACCACCGATCGCCGTCGTTGCCGGGGGCGGGGCACTGATGGTCGTGGCCGCCGCAGCCATCGTCGGGGGACTGCGCTCGCGGCGAGCGCGGCGCCAGGCCGAGTCGGAGTCGGAGTGAGCACGCGGCCCAGGCCCGGCGCGACGCCCGCACTGCGGGTGCAGGACCTGGCGGTGGATCTTGGCGGCCGACCGGTCCTGCACAACGTCAGCCTCGACGTGGACGCCGGCGAGCTCGTCGGGCTGGTCGGTCCGAACGGGGCGGGCAAGACCACGCTGCTGCGCGCCGTGCTGGCGCTCGTGCGCACCCGAGCCGGCGCCGTTCGCATCGACGGCGACACCTCCCGCCGTGCACGGACCCAGGTCGGCTACGTGCCACAGCGGCACGAGTTCTCCTGGGACTTCCCGATCAGCGTCGAGGGTGTGGTGCTGACCGGACGAGTCGGCTCGATCGGGTGGCTGCGTCGGCCTGGCGTGGATGACTATCGGGCCGTGCGCGAAGCACTCGACAAGGTGCGGATGACCGACCTTCGTCATCGGACCGTCGGGGAACTGTCCGGTGGGCAGCGCCAGCGGGTGCTCGTGGCCAGGGCGCTGGCGCTGCGCCCGAGGCTGTTGTTGCTCGACGAGCCCTTCACCGGCCTGGACATTCCGACGCAGGAACTCCTGACCGATCTGTTCCTCGATCTCAGTTCCGAGGGCCGGGCCCTGCTGATGACCACCCATGACCTCACCGGGGCCCGGCACGCGTGCTCGCGGCTGTGCCTGATCAACCGAACCGTGATCGCGGACGGCCCACCACAGGAGTTGACCGACCCCGACGTATGGATCCGTACCTTCGGCTTCCGTACGGGATCGCCCCTGCTGACCCAGCTGGGGGTGTCGTGATGTTGTCCTTCACCGAGTTCCTCGCGGACCTGTCCAACCCGCTGCTGACGTTCCTGCCCAAGGCGCTCTTGATCGCCGTCATGTCCTCTGTGGTCTGCGGGGTCATCGGGTGCTACGTGGTGTTGCGGGGCATGGCGTTCATCGGCGACGCCGTTGCCCACGCCGTGTTTCCGGGCCTGGCCGTCGCGTTCGTGCTGCAGGGGTCCCTGGTGCTCGGGGGGATGGTCGCGGGTGTGCTGACCGCCGTGCTGGTGGCCGTGTTCTCACAGAACCGTCGGCTCAAGGAGGACAGTGTCATCGGCATCTTCTTTGCCGCCGCGTTCGCCTTGGGCATCGTGATCATCTCCCGGTCGCCGGGATACGCGGGATCGCTGCAGAGCTTCCTGTTCGGGTCGATCACGGGCATCCCCGACGAGGACGTCTACACGGTCGCGGGCGCCGGTGCGGTCCTGCTTCTGGCCGCGCTCGCGATCCACAAGGAGATCGTGGCGGCGAGTCTTGATCGTGAGATGGCCCGGTCGATGGGCCTACCCGTGTTCGCGATCGACCTGACGTTGTACGTCATGGTGACCATCGCCGTCGTCGTCTCCGTGCAGACCATCGGGAACATCCTCGTGCTCGCGCTGCTCATCACACCGGCGGCTACGGCCCGGCTGCTGACCGATCGCCTCGGCCTCATGATGGTGCTTGCCCCGGTCCTCGGGGCTGCGGCCGCGCTCATCGGCGTCTACCTGTCCTGGTCACTCGACCTGCCGACCGGAGGCACGATCGTGCTGACCTCGACCGTGTTGTTCCTGATCACCTGGGCGATCGCCCCCAAGCACGGGATGCTCGGCAGGATCCTCCCAGCGCACGTCCACCACGCCCGCGCGGACGTTCGTGATCTCGATCCGGTCGGATGACCGGGTGATCATGGACTCCGCCGGTGCCTCGACGGTGATCGGCTCGGCCGGGACGAGGTCGCCGCGGTGGAGGATGACGCGGGCGGTCGTGTTCGGCGGCGTGGTGACGCGAAGGTGGCCACGGCTGCGGTCGTAGTCGACCGTGACCGGGCCCCGGATGGTCGGGACCGTCCCGGACATGCGGCCGAGAGGACCGGGACGCGGTTCGATCACGAGGCGTGCAGCCCCGGGCGCCTCCGGACGCACCCCGAGGATCCATCGAGCGATCACGTTGACCGGAGCGGACCCCCAGGCGTGGGAGTAGGTCATGTTGGGCTTCAAGGACGGATCCCAGGCCTCGGGGACGATCGTGGCCGCGAGGTCGTCGATCAGGTGCAGCCAACTGTTCGGCCCGGACGCGGACATGAGCGCGAGTGCCTGGTCGCTCCGGCTCGCCCGGCAGAGGGCTTCCAGGAGGAACTGGGCACCGTAGACGCTCATCCTCATGCCGCCGCGGCAGAGCAAGTCACCGAGCCCCGCGAGCCGGTCGGCAGGAGCGAGGCCGAGAGCGACCGGGAACGCCGTGGCATGTTGGCTGTGATGGGTCGAACCCAGCCCGTCACGGTAGGCGGACGCGTCGAGCAGCAGCGAGTTGACGGCGGTGGCCATCCGGTCGGCCAGGGCACTGTAGTGGGCGGCCTCGTCCGCACGGTCGATGACCTCGGCGATCCGGGCGAGGGCAGCGTAGGCGGCGGCCTGGAAGGCGTTCAGGACCGTGTTCACCTCGGTGAACTCGTACCCGTCCCGGTAGGTGGCCGGCCAGTCGACGAGGTCGGAGTCCCATCCGCTGGTCGGTCCCGGTTCCTTGCGCAGCAGGCCGTTCCCACCGAGGTGGTCGTCGTAGTTGAGTCCTTGCCAGAGGTCGAAGTCGGTGCGCAGCTGCCGGTCGTCCCCGGTGGCGACGTAGTCCTCCCAGGCCATCAGGACCGGCATCAGGTGGTACTCGGACGGCCAGGTGGAGCGCCGGGTGAGGTATTCGCCGGAGTAGCGTGCCAGCGCGTAGCTGCGCTCGACCGCGTACTGGGAGAGCTGGTTCACGTACGCGTCTCCCTCGTACGGGCCGCGCTCTCGGGCCGGGGTGTCGAGGTACACGTCGAGCGAGGTGGCCTCGATCGAGTACCGGCAGAGCTCCCACACGCGGTCCAGATCCGGGTCGGAGGAGGAGAACGCAGCACCGCCCACATAGGGGGAGTGGAGCACGACGGGCCTGACCGCGTGGGTCAGGTCGAGCGCCGGGTCCGCGGCGAGCTCGACGTAGCGGAACGCCCGGTACCCCCAGTGCTCCACCGACTGCGGACCCTCACGCAACGTCCAGACGTCCTCGTAGACGTTGCCCGTCCGCATCCGGAACCGGACGCGTCCGTCCTCCTGCTCCTCGCCGAGGCGCACCTGCACGCGCACCCCCGCAGTGCCGGCGGTGCCGTCGATGTCGAGGCGGATCCCGCCGACGATCTCGCGGCCGAGGTCGACGAACCAGCGGCCGTCCGGCCGGCGGGCCGCCTCGGCGACCTCGCCGACGCTCTGCTCGATGCTCACGATCGCCGGGGCCGGACCGGGCGGCGCCCCGCGCGCGAGGGCCGGTGCCCAGTCGCCGTCGTCGAACCCGGGCTCGGTCCAACCCACGGGTTCGTGCCTGAGGTCCCAGTCCTCGCGGGGGGCGCGGTACCACCCGCCGCCGACGTCCGTCGTCCCGGGGAGCATCGTCGCCCCGCTCGCGGCCCGCCACCGGGTGGAGGTGGGTACTTCGATGCGGCGACCGTCGGCGAGCACCACGACAAGTCGTGCGACGAACTGCCGACCGTGCTCGGCCCAGCACAACGCCGCCAGCGCGTTCCCGCCCGGCCGCAGGACCCTCGAGAGATCGTGGGTGTGATACCTGGCGCGCGCGTCCGAGGCGCGCACGCTGCCACGCCCGGCGACGTGCCCGTTGGCCCACAACTTGTAGACGTACTGCCGCCCACCCCGCGGCCCGGCCCCCGCCGTCGGCCCACCCTCGGGCGAGCACCCCGCGGCCTCGACGAACGCCGCCAGCACCGGCACCTCCGGAAGGTCGAACTCGGTGCGTAGGAGCACCCAGGAGTTCTCGACGCCGGAGTCCTCGACGACGACGGGCCCCCAGATCGGCGTGCCACCCCAGGTCCCGGCCGCGGTGACGAACCGGGACGGCGCCGCCCAGTCCCCGGCCACCGACGTGTCGACACGCACCCGCCACCAGTACGGCCTCGAGGGCTCCAGCCGCGGGCCCGCGTACGGGACGGCGGTCGACGACCTCGACTCGACCGTCCCGCTGTCCCAGACCGGCGCTCCGAACGACGTCGGCGCCGCGGCGACCTGGACCCGGAACCGCACCTGCATGCCGTCGCCGAGCGGCGGGACCAGCCAGGAGAACCGGGCCCCGGCCACGTCCACACCGACCGGTTCGGACTGCAGGTCGACCATCAGGCCGGACGGTCGGACGTCCGGCACCCGCGGACGGGTCAACGAGCCGGCGGCCGTCGAGCCGACCGCAGCGTCATCCCGGCGCCGTCGGCCCCCGGTGGCGTCCGATAGTGCAGCCACCACGTCCCGTCGGGGGCGGGCTCGACCTGTTCCAGAACGGCGGGACCATCGACGGCGACCTCCAGCCCGGGCAGCCGCCACCGCTGCGACGTCACCGATCCGCCGTCGAGCCCGTCCGCTCGGACCTGGAACGCGAACAGGCCACCCGCCGGCCATCCCAACCGGACCTCGGCGCCGTCGCCACCGGACGGCGACACGGCGACGTCGATCGTGAGCTCGCTGACCAGCCGGAGCCAGCCCACGCCGTCCCCCACGCGCCAGTGGGCGGTCAACGGGTGGAACTGGTCGTTCAGGTTCCCCCGGTCACCACCGACGTGCTCGGCGCCGACCATGAGGTGCTCCTCGAGCACGGCGGACGCGACGCGTCGGCCGACGATCGGCTGTTCGAGGGTGTGCCGGCCCGGGAAGGTCCGGAGCGCGGCGTGCACCTCGGCCGGAAGGTCAGGAACGCCGAGCTCGGCAACCGATGGAGCGAGTGCGAGGTCCCACTGGTGCTCGAACGGCGCGCCGACGTCCGGGAACGCCGATCGCTCCCCCAACGCCTGCCACAGCCACAGGCCGACCCCGCTCGCGTAGGCGCTCAGGTCCATGCCGTAGGAACGGTCGTAGGGACCGGCGAGGTTGCGCAGACCCGCGTGGTAGTGGTCCGCGATGTCGCGCCAGAGCGCGATCTCGACGGCGCAGGCTCGCTCGGCGATGGGCGTCCCGTTGCCGTAGCGGCGCCACAGGGCGAGCGCATAGAGGTCGATGCCGTAGTAGGTGGGCGAGTTGTACTCCTCGAACACCCCGCCGGAATCGAAGAGGTCGAGGACCTGCCCCATCAGGTCGAGCCCGCGAGCGTCGTCGCCATGATCGCCCCGCCGTCGCCCGACGGCGTGCATGAGGAAGCCGGCCATCAGCGCGATGTTCGAGTAGCGAGGACTCACCCCCCGCGCGCGGGTCCCGGCGACCGCCAGCTCGAGCGCATGCTCGATCCGCCCGACGAGCTCGCCCGGGAGCACCCGCTCCCACTCGCTGAGCACCATGAACAGGGTGCAGCCGACGAACTCACGCCAGTTGGGGTCGTAGTCCCGGAACGCCCGGGCCTCCGGGCCCGGCGACGGCTCGTCCGGCCAGCGGAGCCAGGTGCCGTGCCAGGGTGTCCCCGGTCGGTCCAGCTGCCGGTCCAGCACGGCTTCGAGCGCGACCACGGCCCGCTCGGTGTCCCCGGCCCGACCGCGCGCGAGCAGCCCCAGGGCGTACCAGCCCGTCTCCCGTACCCGCGCGCGCCGCGGTGCCTGACCCCACGCGGGATCGGTGATGAGGTGGGTGTTCGGGTCCCACCACTGGTCCAGGACCGCCATCGAGGCGGCCGCCAGCGAGTGGTCGCTCGTCGGCGTGCTCATGCCGTTACCGCCTCGACGACGAAGGTCGCCCGCAGGGTCGTCGTGCCGACGAGTGCGGGGCCGCGCACGGCCACGACCCCGAGCGGGAGCCCGGACGGGTTCGCGGGGGCATCGGCGCGCAGCGCCGTCCAGCCCGCCGGCATCGTGAGGCTCAGTCGTGGCGCGTCCGGGTGGTCCCAGGTCACGTCCACGGCACCATCGTGCGCCGACAGGGCCCGGACGTCCGTGAGCCACGCGTGCCCGAGGTCGTCGGTGGGCGGTTCGACCGCGGCGCCGGTCGCGGCCACGATCGTGCCGTCACCATGGAACAGCCACTCCAGTGGGGTTCCCGGGTCGCACACGACCTGCAGCTCATCGGTCCAGCCCGATCCGGTCAGGGCCAGGCTCCGGCTCACCTCGGCACCGTTCCAGGAGCTGCGCGCCGTCAGGCTGCGGTCGTCGGCGTGCACCAGCTCGCCGTCGTGCGGTGGTTGCGGTCGGTCCCCGACGACGATCACGTTGTGCGCGACCTGCGAACGCATCCACACCGTGATGTCGGCTCCGTAACCGCTGGTCCCGAGGTCCAGGCTGCGCCACTGCCCACACTCGACGTCGACGGCCAGCTTGTCGTGGTGGTCGTGCCAACCCGCGTCGGGGCCGAACCGTATCGCCACGCGGGCCAGCCGGCTCCGCAGCAGCCCGATGCCGGGGCCGCGCCACACGAACGAACCGGGCTGTGCGCCGTCGCTGCCGTCCGGGAGTGTCTCCGCGCCGAAGACCAGCGCCCCGACGCTGTAGCGGCCGACGCGCTCGCCCGACGGGCCGGCGACGTGACCGGCGCCGAACCACACCTGGACCGGAGCCGGCCGGTCGTCGAGGTACGGCGGGACGAGCGCCGTGCTCGCCCCGGGAAGCAGCGCCGAGGCGACCTCGGCCGTCTGGGCGAACGTGCCGAGGAAGCTGTCCGGCCAGCCGTCCCCGTAGGCCGGGACCCGGCCGTCGGTGTACGCCAGCTCGGCCGGTGCCTGCACGGCCCGGAGCAGGCGCTGGGCCGGCTCGCCCGCCAGCGCTTCCGGCCCGGCGACCTCGACGAACGACAGGAGCGCGTTGACCGCGTAGAAGTGGTAGTGGGGATTGACCTCGAACCACAGGCCCTCGGGGTGCATGCCCTCGAGGAGCTGGGCTCGTGCCCCGAACGGCCCGTCGGTCGCGGTCGCCAGCAGTTCGGCGTCGCCGGTGGCGACCGCGCACTCGGCGAGCGCGGCGACGATCCAGCAGTGGATGTTGTGGATCATCCCGAGCTGGGGCGCGAGCACGTCGGCGACGTCAGCGGCGAGCGCTCGCGCGGCGGCCCGGGTGGACTCGGCCAGGTGCGGCCCTGCCCATCGGACCGATCGCAGCAGCCCGATGATCCACACCGACTCGTCGAGGTTCTGCGGCGTCACGCGCGCCTTCCCGACGTTGACGCCGTGCAGCTCGTAGGAACGGTAGTGGGAGGCGTAGTGGGTCACGATCCGGGTGAGGGCTTCGCCGGCGGCCGCGCGTGAGTCCTCGTCGTCGCCGAGCCGGGCGAGCAGGGCGGCTCGCTGCGACTGGGCGGCCGCCATGTTGTGCATCCGCGTGCGCCAGGCGCCGTCCCAGGGGTCCCCGCGGTAGGTGCGCCCGCAACCGGGGCAGACGTGCTCGTTTGGGCGGGCGGAGTCGAAGCGCAGCGGCTCGCCGTCGTCGTCGCAGAAGTAGTGGTGCGTCCAGGCGCTGACCTGGTCCGGGCCGGGCAGGCGCAGACGGGTCTGCCAGTGCTCGAAGTCCGCACGGACCGCGTCGAGGGTGTCGGCGGCCCAGCCGGTCCGCGCGACCCGGCTGCGTACGTCCGCCCAGTTCGGGATGGTGCTCGGTGCGATCGATGGTGCTTCGGCCGGAGTGGGGTGAGGCATCGAGGTCCTTGGTCGGTGGTCGTGGAGTTCTCTCGAGCGAGGTGTTCGCCCGTCGAGGAAGGGATCTGGTCCGTCTGCTGGTCGTCTGCTGGTTCGGTCCGCGTTCAGTCGGGCAACACCCCAAATCCGACGGCGGCCAGCCCACGGTCCCGCGCTGCGCCCAGGACCGCGCCCAACCGTCCGGGCGTGATGAAGTTGCGGCCCTGGGCCAGGCCCCGGTCCCACTCGGCGATGTCGTGCGCGTACAGGCACACGCTCGCTCCCGTGCGCTCTGCCTCGTCGAGGACGTGGAGCAGCACGCCGCCGTCGTCGGGGTTCGCGACGCCTCGACGTCCGACGTCGATGCCGCGGGCCGGAAGGACCCGCGGCATCGATGGCTCGTCAAGATCGGCGAGCACGGCCAGGGCCCGCTCGTCGAGGTGCCTCGGAGTCGTCGATCGCAACCAGGAGAAGCGCCCCGTCAGAACGTCGTCGATCGCCCGGGTGTGCCGGCCGAAGGGGTGGGCGAAGTCGCGATGACCCAGGCTGCGCTCCGCCAGGGCGGCGATCGACGGCTCGATCTCCTCCTCCAGGTAGGCCGCGAGTCCGTGGTCGGCCACGAACCCGGGTCCATCGGCATGACGCGAGCCGTGGCTCGCGATCGTGTGGCCCTCGCGCTGCAGCACCTGCAGCCGCTCGGTCTCCTCGTCGGTGAGCCGGTCCGCGTGCGAGACGAAGAACGTCACGCGGGCCCCGGCGTCGTCGAGCACTCCCCGATGCGCGAACCAGTGATCGACGGTGCGGTCGTCGAACGACATCAGCAGGCTCGGTTCCGTCATCGGTGGGCGCCCGGGCGTCCGCACCTGTTCTCGAACGAGGCCTCAGGCGTCCCCGTTCTCGGCGAAGGCCTCCGCGAACTCGTCACGCATGGCGTCGCCGCCGCCGTCCTTCCAGGTCTGCACGGCGTCGGTCCACGCCGAGACCGGCTTGCGGCCCTGCAGGATGTCGACCTCGAGGTCGCGCAGTGCGGTGCCGATCTGGGTGCCCTTGCGGGACTCGGTCTCGCTGAACAGGGTGGCCGACGGGTTCGGGATCGCCGTCGGGACCGCCTCGGTCTGTACGTCGAACAGCGTCTGGGCGACGTCGGGCCGCCCGGGCATGTAGGTCACCCACGGCCCCTCGCCGAGGTACCGCAGCCCCAGCTGGGTCTCGCTCTTGCCCTTGTCGTTGAGGACCGGGTCACCGTCGACGAGCTCGTGGTGTACGCCCTCCAGGCCGTAGCTCTTGAAGAGGTGTTCGGCACTGCCGAACGGAGCGGCGAAGTAGTTGAGCACGTCCAACAGCGCCTCGGCACGGTCCGCCGACTTCAGGCTGATCCCGGTGAGGTTGTGCGTCGGACCGGCGAGCCAGATCGGTGCCATGCCGCCGCCCTCGGCGAGCGGAGGCAGGATCACGTCGAGGTCGAGACTCTGGTCGCCGGAGAGGTTCGCGAACGCCGGCCAGGCGCTGAAGGTGTCCTCGACGAACCGCGTGGTGCCCGCGATCGTCCAGGCCTGCCGCTGCTGGTTGTCCGAGGACGTGGTGTCGGGGTGCACCAGACCGTCGGCGACGAGCTTGCGACCGGCCTCGAGGGCATCGAGCTGGCGTTCGTCCTCGTTCGCGCTCACCCAGGTGCCACCGTCCACCGACCAGCCGTTGGCGATGCCGAAGGACTGCCGGATGACCTGGAGGGGGACGTTCGCGAGAGCCCAGGTGGTCGAGGAGGTCAGCTCGGCGAACATGGCGTAGAGGTCGTCCCAGGACTGGGCGGCCGGGTCGATTCCCTGCTCCTCGAGCAGGTCATAGCGGCCGTAGAGCACGGTGCTGCTCTGCGCCCCGCGCGCGATCGGCACGCCGTAGATGCGGCCACCGTAGACGCTCGACCTCCAGCTCTCCGTGGGGATGCTGGCGAGGAACGGGTACTTCTCGATCGCGTCGCCGCTGAGCAGTTCGGTCAGGTCCGCGGCGCGCTCGTGCAGGAGCGAGGGCAGGCCGGGGATGCCCTTCGGCCAGAACGTGAACAGGTCGGGGAGCCGGTCGCCGGCCACCGTGGTCTGGAACCGGTCGGTGTAGTCGCCGCTGGGGACCAGGGAGACCGAGAGCGTGAACCCGAGCCGCTCGTTCAGTTCCTGCCAGAAGGCGTTCTGGTCCATCGCCGGCGGCACCGGATTGTTGGTGAGGGCGAAGGCGGAGACGTCCTGACCGTCGCCCGGAGGGCCGTCGGTGGCCGGCTGCGGGTTGGCCGGGTACGCCAGCATCGTGTCGCTGACGCCGTTCTCGCCGGGCAGGTCCGCGACGAAGTCGGGATTGGGGATGTAGGTGGGCAGCGTGACACTGCTGTTCTCGGCCTGCGAGCCGGCGTCACCGCGGCCCTCGTTGCTGCAGCCGGCGAGTCCGCCGAGAGTGGCGAGGCCTCCGATGGCGAGCGTGCTCTGCAGCAGTTGCCGGCGTGCGATACGGATCTCTGACATGGGTGACTCCTTTGTGGATGGTCACGTCCGCAGCTCTGCGGGACGCGGTGGTGCGAGGCCGGCTCAGCCCTTGACGGCGCCGGTGAGCATGCCCTTGGCGAAGTGCCGTTGCAGGAAGGGATAGACGATGAGGATCGGGATGATCGAGATGACGAGGATCGCCATCTGGATCGTCGTCTGCGGCGGTAGCGACGCCTCGGCGCCGAGGTCCTGAGCCCCGAGCTGGGTGCCGTCGACGACGTAGGTCCGCAGCACCAGTTGCAGCGGCCACAGGGAGGAGTCGCTGAGGTAGAGCATCGCGTTGAAGAACGCGTTCCAGTAGCCGACCCCGTAGAACAACCCGACCACCGCAAGGACCGGGCGCGCCAGTGGCAGGCCCATGTACCAGAACAGCTTCCACTCGCCCGCGCCGTCGATGCGTGCGCTGTCCATGACCTCCTGGGGCAGCCCCACGAAGAAGGCGCGCACCACGATGACGTTGAAGGCGGACACCGCCGTCGGCACGATGATGGCCGAGAGGGTGTCGAGCATGCCGAGCTGCTGGACCACCAGGTAGCTGGGGATGATGCCCGGGTTGAAGAGCAGGCTGACCAGGACGAGCAGCAGCAGCTGCCGGTTGCCCATCGTCTGGCGGCGCGACAGTGCCCAGCCGAGCATCGCGGTCAGGGTCAGACTCAGCACGGTCCCGACGGCGGTGACGCCGACGCTGACGAGCAGCGCGCGCGTGACGACACCACCGGTCAGGATCGAGGCGTAGGCGGTCAGGTCGATGCCTTCGGGCAGGAGCACGAAGCCGCCGGCCCTGTTGACCTGCTCCGCGGGAGCCAGACTCGTCGAGATGATGCCGACGAACGGCAGGATCACCAGGCCGCAGGCGATCGTCAGCACGATCGCCTTGATGACGCTCTCGACCCGGCTGGGGCGCGGGACGCCGTCGATCAGGGTGCCGCGGCCGGTCTTGCGCCGACGTGGTGTGGTGATGGTGCTCATGCGCGGTACACCCCTTCCTCGCCGAGGAGGTGGGCGATCTTGTTGGCCACCAGGACCAGCACGAGACCGACCAGCCCCTTGACGAGCCCGACGGCGGCCGAGACACCCCAGGCGCCTCCGATCACGCCGTTGTTGTAGACGTAGGTATCGAGGACCTCGGAGACGTCCCGGCCGACGGCCTGTTGCTGCAGGAGCAGCTGCTCGAAGCCGACCGACAGCGAGTCGCCGAGCTTGAGGATCAGCAGCAGCACGATGATCGGCTTCATCCCGGGCAACGTGACGTGCCAGATCTGGCGCCATCTGGTGGCGCCGTCCATCGCCGAGGCCTCGTACAACGACCGGTCGATCTGCGAGAGGACCGCGAGGAACAGGATCGTGGCCCAGCCGGTGTCCTTCCAGATCACCTGCGAGGTGATGAGCGCGTAGAAGGCGTCCGGGTTGCCGATGATGTCGACACCCGCCCAGCCGTGGCTGCGCAGGAAGTTGTTGATCATGCCGGCGCCGCCGAGCATCTGCTGGAACACGGCCACGACGATGACCCAGGACAGGAAGTGCGGCAGGTAGAGCACGGACTGAACGGCCTGCTTGACCTTGTTCGAGACCAGGCTGTTGAGCAGCAGCGCCAGGATGATCGGGGCCGGGAACACGAAGACCGTCTGCAGCAGCGTGATGTAGAGCGTGTTCCGCAGGGCGTTCAGGAACTCCGGATCGCCGGAGAACAGGATCGAGAAGTTCTCGAACCCGACCCACAGGCTCCGCCCGATGCCGAGGTACGGCTGGTAGTCCTGGAAGGCGATGACATTGCCGCCCAGCGCCACGTACTGGAAGACGATCACGACCGCGATGCCGGGCAGGGCCAGGAGCAGCACCGGATGGTCGCGGCGCAGCCTCGCCCAGAAGCCCTGGCTCTCCCGGCGCGCAGGTCTGCCGGTTCCAGTGGGGTCGGGGGTGGGTGTGGGGGTCGACGCTCGCGCTTCGCGCGTCGCCGTCATGAGGCGCACCACGGGAGGGTGCGTGAGCCTGGTGCGTGTGCCAACACTGGCGCTCCTTCGGGCCTGAGTGATCGTTCACTCGGGACCTTAAGTGATCGTTCACTCATCGTCAACTACAGTGTGCGGATGAGCCAACCGACACGACGTCCGACGATCCGAGAGGTCGCCAAGCACGCCGGCGTGTCTCATCAGACGGTGTCCCGCTTCCTGCGGGACGACCCGACGCTGCGCCCGCAGACCCGCAAGGCCGTCGAGGACGCCGTCGGCGCGCTCGGCTACCGGCCCAATCTCGCGGCCCGTTCGATGCGCACCAGACGGTCCGGAGCGGTCGCGATCGTCCTGCCCACGATGACCGGACCGGAGCGGACGGTCGCGGCCGCCGTCGAGGAGGCCCGATCCAGCGGCTTCCGCGTCGAGGTCATCATCGGCGTCGACGAGAGCGCCGCCGCGCTGAGCGCGCGTGCTCGCGACCTGTTGGACAGCGGGCAGGTCGAGGGAGTGCTCTCCGTGGCGCCGATCGTGGCCGCGACGGATCGCGCCGGCGCCGTGATCGACACCGGCGAGTATGACCAGCGGATGCGAGCGGTGGAGGCTGTCGCCGGTGACGTCGAGACGATGGCCTCACTCGTGCGGGCACTGGCCGATCTTGGGCACCGCCACCTCCTGCATGCCGCCGGCCCACAGGGCTGGAACTCGGCCCAGCTGCGGTTGCGCGGTTACCTGCGGGCGATCGAGGAGCTGGGCCTGACGTCGCACGGCGAGCCGGCCGGGGACTGGCACCCCGAGACCGGGATCAAGGCGATGGCGACGCTCGATGACGACTCCCCGGTCACCGCCGTGGTCGCGGCCAGCGATCGGATCGCGGCCGGCGTGCTGTCCGCGGCGGCGGATCGCGGTTGGGCCGTGCCGGACCGGATCAGCGTGACGGGCTGGGACGACATGCTGCTGATGCGGTACGCGACTCCGCCGTTGTCCACGGTCGTGGTCGACCGCGAGACTGCCGGGCGTCACGCCATGCGGCGGCTGATCGCCGCGGTCCGTGGCGAGGCGGAGCCGCCGGCGCCGGAGACCACGCTCACGCGGGTCACGCTGCGTGGGAGCTCCGGACCGCCGCCGCGGCGGTGACGTCAGTACTCGTCGGCGGGTAGGTCCACCCGCGCGGCGATCGTCCGCCGCGCCTGTTGCGCCGCCGAGCGTGCCGAACCGTCCGGGTCGTCGAGGGCGACGTCGGCGAGCGGTGCGAGATGCTCGCGTTCGCCGACCGCGCCCAGCGCCTTGGCGGCGGCCGCGCGTACCCGGGGGACGTCGTCCTCCAGAAGGGCGGCGAGCCGGTCCGCCGCGGCGCCGATCTCGCGTGACCCGGCCACCTTCGCGGCCATCTCCCGGACCCGCCAGTGCGCATCGGTGAGGGCGCCCACCAGCGCCGCCGCTGCGCCGTCGGCGGCCTCGGTGCCCTCCGCCCAGCAGTACCGCATCGCGCGAGCAGCCCACACCCGCGACCAGTGCCCGAACATCGGCCCGCGGGGACCGGTGAGATCGGTCGGCAGGGCCGCGCCGGGCCGACCGCCGATCCAGGCGAGCGGGTGGGGGCTGGCCAGCGGGTCGGCGCCGGCGAGGAGGTCGGCACACCAGCCGAGCACCTCGTCCGTGCCGAGCTCACGCTCGGCCTGGGCCACCCAGACACTCCGGTGGGCGGTGGGGTCGTCCGGACCGTCGTCGGCCATGCGCCAAGCCTGCCAGCCGCTGCCCGTTCCGGTGCCCGTGCGCGCGTCGGCGGTGCGTGGGCCCGCGGTTTCGGGAAGGATCGGGGCATGGCAAACCCTGGAACGGACACAGCGACCGAGTTCGGAGTCATCGTGGGGACCGACGGCGTCGCAGCCGCCCGGGCCGCGGGCGCGGACTACGTGGAGCCCACGATCGTGGGCAACCTGGTGGTGCCGGCGCCCTCCGGTGGCTGGATGCGCTCGCCGCACTACGACGGCGACCCCAGCCCGTCCTTCGCGATCCTGTTCCCGCGCGACCTGCGCCTCGCGGATCCGGACTTCCCGGTCGAGGAGATCGACGCCTATCTGGAGGCGGCGATGGCCGTCGTGGCGTCGGCGGCCCGGCCCGGCGCGAAGATCGTGTTCGGCAGCGGCGCCGCCCGCAACCGGCCCGACGGCGTCGACGTCGCCGTGGCGAGGGCGCTGCTGGCCCGCGTGCTGACCCGTGCGCGGGACGTCGCCGCCCGGCATCAGCTGCGAGTGCTGCTCGAGCCCCTGCACACCGGTGAGACGAACATGATCAACTCGATCGCCGAGGCGGTGGCGTTCCTGGACGAGTTCGCCATCACCGACGTCCAGGTGGTGGCGGACCTGTTCCACATCATGACCGCGGGCGAGGACCTGGCCGTCGTCCGGGAGCAGGGCGCGCGGATCGGGCACGCCCACATCGCCGACTCCGGCCGCACCCCACCCGGGCAGGGGGACTGGCCGCTGCCGGCGTTCCTGAACGCGCTGCGGGCGGGCGGCTACACCGGCCCGGTGAGCGTGGAGTGCCACTTCACCGATCTCGGGCCGGAACTCGCCGGGGCCCTCGCCCACCTGCGTGAGCTCGATGCGGCGAGGGCGGTCCCGGCGAACTGAGGTCCGGCTACTTGCCGCCGGTGGTGGCGATGCCCTGGAGCAGGTACTTCTGACCGAACAGGAACACCAGGAACAGCGGTACCAGCGAGACGATGGACATGGCGAACATCGCTCCCCAATTGCTGCCCGAGGTCGCGTCCAGGAAGGACCGCAGGGCCAGCGGCACCGTGTACATGTCCGGGGCGGTCAGGTAGATCAGCGACGTGAAGAAGTCGCTCCAGGTCCAGATGAACGTGAAGATCGCGGCCGTCGCCAGGGCCGGCACCATCAACGGGATGATGATCCGGAAGAAGATGCGGAAGTGCCCGCAGCCGTCGATCCGGGCCGCCTCGTCCAGCTCGCGGGGGATGCCCCGGATGAACTGGACCATGAGGAACACGAAGAAGGCGTCGGTCGCGAGGAACTTCGGCAGCACCAGCGGGAGGAACGTGTTCACCATGCCGAACGTGTTGAACACGATGTACTGGGGCACGATCACGACGTGGAACGGCAGCATGATCGTCATCAGCATGATCGCGAACCAGAGCGTACGGAGCCGGAACTTCAGCCGGGCGAATGCGTAGGCCGCGAGCGAGCAGGACAGCAGGTTCCCGATGACCGCCCCGGCGACCACGATGCCCGAGTTGACGATGTACCAGTCGAACGGGCGGGCCAGCGCCGTCCAGCCCTCGATGTAGTTGTCCAGGTAGAGCTCGTTGAGCCACAGGCCCGGGGTCCGGAAGATGACCTCGGTGGGTCGTAGGGAACTGACGAGCATCCAGACGAGCGGATAGATCATCACCAGGCTGGCGGCGATCAGCAGGGCGTGCTTGCCCGCCGAGCGCAGACGGCTGGCCGCATCGGGCCGTGGCCCGGCCATGGAATCGACGTCAGTCATCGTAGAACACCCAATACTTGGCGGCGAAGAAGTTGATCGCGGTGAAGGCGGCGATGATGACGAGGAGCAGCCACGCCATGGCGGAGGCGTAGCCCATCTGGAAGTTCGTGAACCCGCGCTCGTACAGGTAGAGCGTGTAGAAGAGTGTCGAGTCCGACGGGCCGCCGGACCCACCGGAGACGATGTAGGCCTGCGTGAAGGACTGGAACGCGCCGATGATCTGCAGCACGAGGTTGAAGAAGATGATCGGCGAGAGCAGCGGCAGGGTGACCCTCAGGAAGAGGTTGCGCTTGTTGGCACCGTCCAGCGCGGCGGCTTCGTAGTACATCGTCGGGATCTGCCGGAGCCCGGCGAGGAAGATCACCATGGGGGATCCGAACGTCCACACGTGCAGCAGGATCAGCGCCCAGAGCGCGTAGTCGGGATGCGAGACGTACCCGATGGTGGCGTCCACGCCGAACGCGCGAAGCATTTGGTTGATCAGGCCGTCGGTGCCGAAGATCTGCCGCCAGAGCAGGGCGATGGCGACCGAACCGCCGAGCATCGAGGGCAGGTAGAACACCGACCGGTAGAACGGCAGTCCCCGCATCCCCTTGTTCAGCAGGAGCGCGATCCCGAGGGCCACGATGAGCTGCAGGGGCACCCCGACGAGCACGTAGGTGAAGGTCACCCGAAGCGAGGTGTGCAGCCGCTCGTCCCCGAGCATCCGCACGAGATTGTCGAAACCGGTGAAGTTCGGGGACTGGATCAGGTTGTAGTCGGTGAACGAGAGATAGAGGGACGCGAGCATCGGGCCGATCGTGAACGCGAACAGGCCCACCAGCCAGGGCGCCAGGAAGGCATAGCCGGCCCGGTTGTCCCGCGACGCCTCCTTGCGACGGGCCGCACGTTGCTCCGGTGTCTGGTGCCCGCCCGTCTTGAGCTTTGAGAGTTCCCCGAGCGCGCTCACGGGTTAGGACCCGGAGACCGCGGCGGTCAGCTCGTCGTAGAAGCCGCTGGCGGCTTCCGCCGCCGTGGAGTTCCCGAACAACATCTCGGTGGCGTAACGGAGCAGGAGGGCACCGAACTGGCCACCGCCCGGCGGGGGTGCGATCGGGGTGTCGCCGAGCTCGGGCTCGATCTCCGAGATGAACGCTGCGACCCGCTGCTGCGGGTCCGAGAGCAGGTCCGAGATGTGGGCCTGCACCTCCTGGTTGGCCGGGATGCCTCGCTCGGCGAGGTTGGCCTCGCCGGACGCCGTGCTGTTGATCAGCCAGTTGATGAACGCGACGGCGGCCTCGGGGTTCTCGGTACGGGCCGAGGCGGACCAGAGCATGGAGGCCTTGTACCAGGCCTTGCGGGTCGTGGCGTCCCCGTCGAGGCTCGGGAAGCGCAGGATCGTGAGCTCGGCTCCGCTCGCGGTCTCGGCCGCCTCCAGCTGGTTGGACCAATACATGGCCATGCCGGTCTTGCCGGTCAGGAACATGCTCTGGTCGAACGCGACCGAGGACTCCTCCGTGATCTGGGAGGCGGACGGCATGGCGCCCGCGTCGGCGAACTTCTGTTGGAACTCCAACCACGCCGTGACGTCATCCACCTCGAAGCCCAGCTGGGCGCCCTCGAGGAAGAGTTCCTTGCCCTGCTGACGCAGCCAGGCGCTGAACATCGCGTCGTTGGAGATGATCGCCGACGTGCCGATCACCGCGCCGGCCGAGGCGTCCGTGATCGAGGTCGCCATTGCGAGCCAGTCGTCCCAGGTCCACGTCGTGTCGTCCGGAAGCGAGATGCCGTACTGGTCGAGGAGGGCGGTGTTCACCATCACGAGCGGGGTGTTGATTCCGGCGTTGACCCCGTAGTTGGTGCCGTCGATCACGCCGGAGTCCGCCGTGCCCTCGAGGAAGTCGCTGGTGTCGAGGCCGTACTCGTCGAGGTCGAGCAGCGCTCCGCGGCCGCCGTACTCGCTGATGTAGGCCATGTCCATCTGGATCACGTCAGGCGCGGTGTTGCCGGCCGTCTGGGTGGCGAGCCGGTCCCAGTAGCTCGCCCACTCGCCCGGCTGCGCCTCGATCGAGACGTCGGGGTTCTCATCCAGGTAGGCCGCGATGGCGTTCGTGGTGTTCTCGTTGCGGACCGGGTTGCCCCACCAGGTGAACGTCAGGGAGGTGCCGTCGCCGGAGGCGTCACCCCCGCCTCCGTCGCCGGTGTCGCCGCGGCTACAGCTGGCCAGACCGAGGCCGGCGGCCCCCATCGAGGCCATGGTGAGGAACTGACGTCGTGTTGTTCTCATCGGGGTGTCTCTCGTCTTCGTCGTTGAAAGGGGCCGAGTGCGCGCGGTCACGTTACAACGTTGGATCGAGAGACAACAAGCGAGCGGGCGCGATGATCGGAAACCGATCTCTCGCCGGGACGCTTCAGCCGGACGGCCTCCGAGCGAGGCGCCGGCGCGTCACGGGAGCGGGTGGACCGAACCGGAGAAGTGCACGCGGCCGCTGCGCGGGTCCCACCCGAGGTAATTGGTACCGCCCTCGGTGGGGGTCAGGTTCAGGGCAACCTGGCCCGGCAGGAGGACCGGCTTGGCGAACTCGACGTCCCACACGAACGCGTCCCCGCGGGCCGGCCCCACGGTGGCGAGGGCCCGCGACGCCGTGTACATCCCGTGGGCGATCGCCTTGGGGAACCCGAACAGCTTCGCGCTCAGCCCGGACAGGTGGATCGGGTTCCGGTCCCCGGAGACGTCGGCATAGCGGCGGCCGGTGGACGCCCCGAGTCTCCAGTTCGCCGTGATCGGCGGTAGTGGCGCGTCCGGGTCGCGCCCGCCCGCTCCGGTGGGCTTCGACCCCTCGGCGGACTCGACCAGGGCGAGGCCCTTCATCGGCTTGCCCTTGGCCAGGTACGTCGACACGCCACGCCAGAGCACGTCAAGCCCGTCGGCCTGGCCGACCTCGGTGACGAGATCCACCTGGGTGCCGGAGCGGTGCGCGCGCAGGTTCTGCGCCCACGCCCGCACCGTCAGCACGTCCTGGGCATGGACCGGGTGGCGTTGCTCGACCCGGTTGGCCACGTGCACCATGCCCATCAGAGGTAGCGGGAAGTCCTCCCGGGCCATCACAGCCACCGCGACCGGGAACCCGATCACATGCACGTACCCGGCGGGCAGAGTGTCCGTGCCCGCTTCCCCGAGCAGGTGCTGGTAGGCGGCGAGCTGGGCCTGGTCGACGCGCACGTTGTCGACCCGGTAGGCGACCTCCGGGAGCCGAGCCGCGAGCGGACCGGGTCGGCGCACCATCAGGCGCGCGGACCTGGCCACGGCCTGCCCGTACAGCGAGGTCAGGGACGGGACCTCCGGGAGGAGGTGCTCGCGCCCGCTCACTGGCCCACCATGTTCTGTCCGCACACCCGCAGCACCTCACCGTTGATGCCACCGGCCTGCGGGGACGCCAGGAAGGCGATGGCCTCGGCCACGTCGACCGGCTGCCCACCCTGCTGCAACGAGTTCAGCCGACGGGCAACCTGACGGGTGAGCGTGGGGATCCGCGCCGTCATCTCGGTCTCGATGAAGCCCGGAGCCACGGCGTTCGCGGTGCCCGCCCCGGCGACCCGGCCGGCCAGCGAGCGGGTCATCCCGATCACGGCGGCCTTGGAGAACCCGTAGTTCGTCTGACCGCGGTTGCCGGCGATCCCCGACGTCGAGGCGAGCGAGACCAGGCGCAACCCGTCCGGTGCCAGCCCGTCGGCCGCCAGGAACACGTCGTTCATGCGTAGTTGTGCCTCGATGTTCACGGCGACGACCGCGTCCCACTGCTCGGGCTTCATGTTCGCGAGCAGCTTGTCCCTGGTGATCCCGGCGTTGTGCACCACGACGTCGATCCTGCCGTAGCGGGCCCGGGCCCGCTCGATGATGCGCTCGGCCGCATCGTCGGCCGTGATGTCCAGCTGCAGCGCGATGCCACCCACCTCGTTCATCACGGTGGCCAACGACTCTCCGGCCGCCGGCACGTCCACGCCGAGCACCTGCGCGCCGTCGCGGTGCAGCACGCGTGCGATCTCCGCGCCGATGCCGCGTGCGGCACCCGTCACGACGGCGACCCGGCCCTCGAGCGGACGCGTCCAGTCGGCCGGTGCGGCGCCGTCGGGCGTGCTCACCCGCACGAACTGGCCGTCCACGAAGGCCGAGCGGGCGGACAGCAGGAACCGCAGGGCCCCGACGGCGGAGGGCGCGTCGGGGCTGACCGTCTCGCCGAGCACGACGCCGTTGCCGGTCGCACCGGCGCGCAGTTCCTTCGCGACCGAGCGCAGCAAGCCGTCCACGCCGTGGCGGACCGCCGCGACGGCCGGCTCGTCCTCCGGACCCGCGGCCCGCGAGACGGTGACGACGCGGCCGCCCGGAGCCAGTGAGCGCAGCACGGACCCGAGGGCGCGAACCCGCTGGGAGGCCTGCTCGGGGCTGGTCAGGTCGGTCAGCACGACCACCACGGCGCCGACCTTGCCCTCGGGCGCATTCCGGTGCACGTCAAGGTCCCAGCCCAGCAGGACCCGGGCGATCGCGTCCGTGTCCGGCCCCTCGCCGATGACCAGCGTCCGGCCCGGGACCAGCGGGGTGTCGACGGCCGACGGGTCCGTGCGGCGCAGGTGCGCCGGACGCGGCAGGCCGAGCTTGGTGGCGAGCGTCTTGGTGATGCCCGAGTTCACGAGTTCGAGGTAGGCGTCGCTCATGCCGCTTCCAGGATCATCGCGACGGCCTGGCCACCGGCGGCACACACGGAGATGAGCCCACGGACGGCTCCGCCGTCGGGGCGGTCCTTCTTCGCTCTTGCCAACAGGGTGGCCAGCGTGCCGACGATCCGGGCGCCGGTGGCACCGAACGGGTGGCCGGCCGCCAGGGAGGAGCCGGCCACGTTGAGGACGGCCGGGTTGATCCGGCCGAGCGGGGGCAGGCCGACCTTCTCCACCATGAACTTCTCATCGGCCCAGGCGGCCGTCGTGGTCAGCACGGTGGAGGCGAACGCCTCATGGATCTCGATGAAGTCGAAGTCCGCGAGCACCAGCTTGTTGCGGTGCAGCAGGCGCGGCACGGCGTACGCGCCGCCCATCAGCAGGCCCTCCTCGCCACGCACGAAGTCCACGGCGGCGGCCTCGGCGTCGACCACATGCGCGAGCACCGGCAGGCCCCGCTCGGCGGCCCACTCGTCGGTTCCGAGCAGGACCGTCGCGGCGCCGTCGGACAGCGGCGTCGAGTTGCCCGCCGTCATCGTCGCAACGCCCTCACCGAGTCCCTTGCCGAACACCGGCTTGAGCTTGGCGAGCTTCTCCGCCGAGGTGTCCGGGCGTAGCGACTCGTCCCGGGTCAGACCGCGGTAGGGCGTGATCAGGTCGTCGAAGAGACCGTCGGAGTAGGCCTGCGCGAGGTTCTGGTGGGAGGCCAGCGCGATCTCGTCCTGGGCCTCACGGGTGATCTTCCACTTCAGCGTGGTCAGCGCCTGGTGCTCGCCCATCGACAGCCCGGTGCGGGGCTCGGCGACGTCCGGCGCCACGGGGGCCAGGTCGCCGGGGCGGATGCTGGCGACCAGCCTCAGCTTGTCCGGGATGGTCTTCGCGCGGGACAGCTTGATCAGGGTCCCGCGGAGCCGGTCGCTGACCACGATCGGGGCGTCCGAGGTCGAGTCCACCCCGGCGGCGATCCCGGAGTCGATCTGGCCGAGGGCGATCTTGTTCGCGACGGCCGTGACCGTCTCCAGGCTGGTGCCGCAGGCGCGCTGGACGTCGAACGCGGGGGTCTGCGGGGACAGCGCGGACCCCAGGACGGCCTCGCGGGTCATGTTGAAGTCACGGGAGTGCTTGAGCACGGCGCCGCCGGCCACGTCCCCGAGGCGCTCGCCCTGCAACTGGAACCGGGCCACCAGTCCGGAGAGCGCGGCGCCGAGCATGTCCAGGTTGGAGGCGTTGGCGTACGCGCCGCCGGCCTTGCCGAACGGGATGCGGTTGGACCCGATCACCGCGGCGCGGCGGGGGGTGGGACTGCTCGGCCTGTTCGGCATGGAACTCCTCGTTCGGATCGTTGCGACTCGGAACTGATGGTCGTGGTCGTGCTCTGATCGTGGCCCGGCCGGAAGCCGGACCCCGACGCGTGCCTACTACCAACAGTACCTGATACTCTCAGTCCGTGAGTAGGGTCACAGTCGCCACGACACCCGCCGAACCCGAGGGTTCCGACGCGGACGGCCGCTCGCGCCGATGGGACGCCCACCGGGCCGAGCGCCGGGCCGAACTGTGCCATGCTGCCCGCCGGGCCGTGCACCACGGCGGCGCGGAGCTGTCCATGGACGAGCTGGCGGCCCAGATGGGCACCTCGAAGTCGATCGTGTACCGGTACTTCACGGACAAGGCCGGCCTCCAGGCGGCCGTCGGGGCGATGGTGCTGGCGGAGATGTCCGGGGCCTTCGAGGAGGCCGCACACGGTGCGGGCAGCCCGCGGGACCGGCTGCGGGCCATGGTCGGGATCTACGTCGGCACCCTCGCGCAGTCGACGAGCGTGTACCGCTTCGTGACCCGGTCGGGCGACGGCGCCCCCGGGGCGGACGCGGACGTGTCCGACTTCCTGACCACCCTGACCGACTACGTCGCGGCGCCCCTGCGCGACGTCCTGACCGGATCCACGTCCGACCCGCGCCTGGCCGACGCCTGGGCGGCCGGCGTGGTCGGGTTCGTGCGGGGAGCGGCCGAGTCCTGGCTCGCCCTCGATCCTGCGGACCGCCTGGACCCCGAGCGTCTCGTGGTCCTGATCAGCAACTGGCTCTGGGCCGGGGCGAGTGCCCCGCTGCCCGGCATCACCCGGATCTCGACAGTTCCATCGGAGGAAGCATGAGCAGTACTGCCAAGCCCACCGCCCCCGAGCGCCTGCAGTTCGACACGGCGGCGGTCGCCGACCTGGTGGACGGCCGCTGGGCCCAGATCCGCCGCGAGATGCGCGAGTGGATGCTGGACGAGCGCCTCCGCAAGGTCGAGGGGCTGCCGTACTCCGAGCACCGCGCCCGGGTCCTCGAGCAGGCCAAGCTCCTGGTGGAGCTCGGGCTCATCCAGCGTGCGTTCCCGGCGCGGCTCGGCGGGTCGGACGACCCGGGCGGCAACATCGCCGGGTTCGAGGAGCTCGTGGTCGGGGACCCGTCGCTGCAGATCAAGGGCGGCGTGCAGTGGGGCCTGTTCGCGGCGGCGATCCTGCACCTGGGCACCGACCACCACCACGACGCGTTCCTGCCGGGCGCCATGGACCTGACCGTCCCGGGTTGCTTCGCGATGACCGAGATCGGGCACGGCTCGGACGTCGCCGAACTCGCCACCACCGCCACCTACGACCCGCAGACGCAGGAGTTCGTCATCAACACCCCGTTCCGCGGGGCCTGGAAGGACTACATCGGCAACGCCGGTGAGCACGGCACGGCCGCCGTGGTGTTCGCGCAGCTGATCACCCGTGGCGTGAACCACGGCGTGCACGCCTTCTACACCCCGATCCGGGCGACGAGCCCCGACGGCAGCGCCGGGGACTTCCTGCCCGGTGTCCAGGGTGAGGACGACGGCCTCAAGGGTGGCCTGAACGGTGTGGACAATGGTCGGCTCGCGTTCGACCACGTGCGGGTGCCGCGGACGAACCTGCTGAACCGGTACGGCGATGTGACCCCCGAGGGTGAGTACTCCTCACCGATCGACAGCCCCGGCCGCCGGTTCTTCACCATGCTCGGCACCCTGGTCCAGGGCCGGGTCTCGCTCGGTGGCGCCTCGGTGGCGGTCTCGAAGATGGCGCTGGCCACGGCCATCCGCTACGGCAACGAACGCCGCCAGTTCACCGGCGCTGACGACACGGTCGAGACCGTGATCATGGACTACCAGCAGCACCAGCGGCGGCTGCTGCCGCTGCTTGCCCGCACCTACGCGGCTCAGTTCACCCACAACCAGCTGCTGCAGCGCTTCCACGAGGTGTTCTCCGGCGAGTTCGACACCGACTCCGACCGTCAGGACCTCGAGACCCTCGCCGCGGCGTCGAAGCCACTGAGCACCTGGCTCGCGATGGAGACCATCCAGACCGCCCGCGAGGCGTGCGGCGGGGCGGGCTACATGGCCGAGAACAAGCTCGTCGGGCTGCACCAGGACATGGACGTGTACACCACGTTCGAGGGCGACAACACGGTGCTCCTGCAGCTCGTCGGCAAGCGGCTGCTCACCGACTACGGCCGGTCCATGGCGAAGATGGACGTGGCCGGGGCGGTGCGGTACGTGGCCGACCGGGCCGTGGACATGACGCTGCACCGGACCCCGCTGCGCCGGGCCGCCCAGTCCATCCAGGACTGGGGCTCCAAGGCCCGCTCGGCGGGCGAGTTGCGCGACCCCGAGGCCCAGCGGGAACTTCTCGAGGACCGCGTGGAGACCATGGTCGAGGGCGTCGCACTCGCCCTCCGCGGGGCCAAGGGGGCCTCGCCCGAGGTCGGCGCCGACCTGTTCAACGACAACCAGCACGAGCTCATCGAGGCGGCCCGCGCCCACGGGGAACTGCTCCAGTGGGAGGCGTTCACCGAGGCGCTGGGTCGGATCGAGGACCAGGACACCCTCCGCGTGATGACCTGGCTGCGGGACCTGTTCGGGCTGGTGACGATCGAGAAGAACCTGTCCTGGTACCTGATCCACGGGCGGATCTCCGCGCAGCGGGCCGAGACGGTGACCTCCTACATCAACCGGCTGCTGCCCCGGCTGCGGGTGCACGCCGCCGAGCTCGTGGAGGCGTTCGGCTACACCGACAAGCACATCGGCGCCACCATCGGCACCGGCGTGGAGGCCGAGCGCCAGGCGCAGGCGCGCGAGTACAAGCGCCAGCAGCGCGCCAGCGGCGACGAGCCGGTCACCGAGAAGACACTCCGGGCCCGGGAGAAGGCCGAGCGGAAGGCCAAGGTCAGCGCCTGACGACTCGGCCGGCGCGGCGGTTCGGCCCGCGCCTCCCGGCGTGCCGCCTCCACTCCCGGCCCTCGCTCCAAGCCCCCGCTCCTCGAGGCTGTCGCCGACGCCCCGAGTCAATCGTTGCGGCGCGATCACTGACTCAAGGGCTACCCGACTACCTCGGCGGCGCCCCGTCGGAGGCGGGTGCGGCCCGGGCGGCACGCACGTTGGCCTCGTGCTCCTCGCGCAGCCAGGCGGGACCGGTCGCGAGGCGCGGGTCCTCGTCCCGCGCGCCCTCGGCCGGTCCGATCGGCTCCGCCAACGCGGCAAGGTAGGCAAGGTAGGCAAGGTAGGCCCGGTCGGCACGCAGCCGGGCAGCGGGTGAGTCGGCCGTGCCGGCAGGGCCGGAGAGTGCCACGCGCCCGTGCCCGGGGATGAGCACCGCCGCCTGTTCGACGTAGGGCGCAAGCCGCTCCAGGCCCGCCGCGTACGCCGTGATCCCGGTCTCGCCGGCGAGCGGGATCTCGACGTCCGAGAGCATGTCCGCGGCGACGAGCGCGCCCACTGCGGGTACCCAGAGCGCCCCGTGTCCGGGCGCGTGCGCGTCGTGCGCGACCACCTCGACGACCGGACCCGCCCAGGGCAACCCTGCGCCGTCGTACCCCTCGACGAGCCCCGCGAGCGGTCGCAGGTTCGGCTCGACGGCGGCACGCAGTTCGTCGAGATGCTCGACGGCGGAGGTCGCCGCCGCGGTCGTGGCCAGTCTCGGGCCGGTTCCGAACCGCTCGTGCCAGAGCACGTGGTCGTGGTGGGCGTGGGTCGCCCAGCCGAGCACCACCCGCAGCGATCGGGACTCGAGCAGGTCGGCGATGGCCGCGAGCTCGTCGGGGTGCCAGGTGGGGTCGACGAGGACGGCGTCGCGGCCGTCGTGCAGCACCGTGGTGGTCGTGTGCATGGTGCGCGAGGTGAGCACGAGGATGCCCTCGGCGACCTCGAGGGGGTCGGCGGCGTGGTCCATCGCAGCAGTGTGGCGTGAGGCGCGGCCGGTCACACTCCGAGACCGGGTTAGGGTGGCCTTAGTCGAGTCGAGGAGTAGGTCATGTCCCAGCCAGAGCCGCGTCGTCGCGGAGGCCCCGCGGTCCGTGCGGAGGTGGTCTCCGCCGAGAACGTCACCCCACACATGCGCCGGGTGGTGCTCTCCGGCCCCGGCGGCGAGCCGTTGCCGATCGAGTTCAGCGGCCTGACCGACGCCTACGTGAAGCTGGTGCTGCCGCGACCCGGCTCCGGCGTCCGTGAGCCGTTCGACGTCGACGAACTCAAGGAGACGCTGTCCGCCGAGCAGTGGCCGGTCCTGCGCACGTACACGATCCGCGCCTGGGACGCCCAGACCGGACGGATGACCCTCGACTTCGTGGTCCACGGCGATGAAGGGATCGCCGGGCCGTGGTCCGTGGCGGTCGAGCCGGGCGACCAGGTCCAGTTCCGTGGGCCCGGCGGTGGGTACGCGCCCGATCCCGCAGCGGACTGGCACCTGTTGATGGGGGACGAGAGCGCGCTGCCCGCGATCGCGGCCGCCCTCGAGGCGATGCCGACCGACGCTCCGGTGCGCGCATTCATCGAGGTGTCCGACCCGGCCGAGGAGCAGCCGCTGCTGACCGCCGCGCAGGCGCAGGTGCGGTGGATCCATCGGGACACCTCGCCGCGTCCGCCGGGGGTGGAGCTGGTCGAGGCCGTGCGGGAACTGGAGTTCCTGCCCGGGCGGGTGCAGGCGTTCGTGCACGGCGACGCGGACGTGGTCCGGGAGATCCGCTCCCACCTGCGCTTCGAGCGCGAGATCCCGACGGCGGACCTGTCGATCTCCGGCTACTGGCGCCGCGGCCTCGACGACGAGGGCTGGCGGGCCGCCAAGCGGGAGTGGAACGCCGCCGTGGACGCCGAGGAGACCGCGCACGCCTGACAAGCACGCGAGTGGAATAGGGCCCGGGTGCCGGACGGTTGAGCCGGGCGTGAGCACACGCAAGAACATCGGCTTCCTCTCCTTCGGGCACTGGACCCCGCACCCCACCTCCGAGGTCCGGACCGCCTCCGACGCCCTGCTGCAGAGCATCGACCTCGCCGTCGCCGCCGAGGAGGTCGGCGCGGACGGCGCCTACTTCCGGGTGCACCATTTCGCCCGGCAGCTCGGTTCGCCGTTCCCGCTGCTGGCCGCCGTCGGCGCCCGGACCAGCCGCATCGAGATCGGCACCGGCGTGATCGACATGCGCTACGCGAACCCGCTGGCGTTCGCCGAGGACGCCGGGGCCGCCGACCTGATCGCCGGGGGCCGGCTCCGACTCGGGATCTCCCGCGGGTCACCGGAACAGGTCATCGACGGTTGGCGCCATTTCGGGTTCGTCCCGGCCGACGGCGAGACGGACGCGGACCTGGCCCGGCGGCACACCGAGGCGGCGCTCCGGGCGCTCGCCGGTGAGCAGTTCGCCGAGCCGAATCCCCGGCCGATGTTCCCGAACCCGCCCGGCCTGCTGCGGATCGAGCCGTACTCGCAAGGTCTGCGGCAACGGATCTGGTGGGGTGCCGGCTCGGACGCCACTGCCCGTTGGAGTGCCGAGCAGGGCATGAACCTGATGTCCTCGACCCTCAAGTTCGACGAGTCCGGCGAGCCGTTCCACGTCCAGCAGCGCAAGCAGATCGAGGCGTACCGCGGTGAATGGGCCCGCCACGACCACGGGTTCGAACCACGGGTGTCGGTGTCCCGGTCGATCTTCCCGATCGTCGACGACCGCGACCGCCGGTACTTCCTCGGCACCGGCGAACGCGCCGACCAGTTCGCCCAGCTCGACGGTGGCCGCGCCGTGTTCGGCCGCACCTATGCCGACGAGCCGGACGCCCTGGTCGACCAGCTGCGCGGGGACGAGGCGATCGCCGAGGCAGACACGCTGCTGCTGACGGTGCCGAACCAGCTCGGGGTCGACTACAACGCACACGTCCTGGAGTCGGTCCTCACGGACGTCGCCCCCGCACTCGGCTGGCGCTGACGACCCCTGGCCGGCGCGTCAGAGCCCGACCATGGCCATCCCGGCGTCGTTGTAGCGGTTCCCGGCCACCGGGATCCGCACGGTGAGGGAGTTCAGGGCGGCGACCTCGTCCGCGGACAGGGCCACCGCCGTCGCCCCGGCGTTCTCCTCGACCCGCTCGATCCGCCGGGTGCCCGGGATCGGCACGATCCACGGCTGCTGGGCGAGCAGCCAGGCCAGCGCGAGCTGTCCGGGGCTCACGCCCTTCGTGGCCGCCAGGGTGCGGATCTGCTCCACGAGGGCGGCGTTCGCGGCGAGGTTGTCCGCCTCGAACCGGGGCACACGGTTGCGGATGTCGCCCTCGGTGAACGTGGTGGTCGTGTCGACGGTCCCGGTGAGGAAGCCCTTGCCGAGCGGGCTGAACGGCACGAACCCGATGCCGAGCTCGGCCAGGGTCGGCAGCACCTCCGGCTCCGGGTCGCGGGTCCACAGCGAGTACTCGCTCTGCACCGCCGTGACCGGGTGCACCGCGTGGGCTCGCCGGATCGTGCCCGCGCCGGCCTCGGAGAGGCCGAAGTGGCGGACCTTCCCGGCTTGCACGAGCTCGCCGACGGCGCCCGCGACGTCCTCGATCGGGACGTTCGGGTCCACCCGGTGCTGGTAGAAGAGGTCGATGACGTCGGTGCGCAGCCGCTGCAGCGACGCGTCGGCGACCCGGCGGATCTGCTCCGGGCGGCTGTCGGTGCCGGACATCTTCCCGTCGACGATGTCCCAGCCGAACTTGGTCGCGATGATCACGTCGGCCCGGACCGGTTCGAGGGCCTCGCCGACGAGTTCCTCGTTCAGGTAGGGCCCGTAGACCTCGGCGGTGTCGATGAACGTGACGCCACGTTCGACGGCGCCGCGAAGCACGGCGATCATGTCCTCGCGGGTGCCGGGGTTGGGGCCGTAGCTCTGCGACATGCCCATGGCGCCGAGGCCGATGGCGGAGACCTGCAGGTCCTGTCCGAGGGTGCGGGTGTGCATGGTGACTCCTTCTGGTGGATTGCTAGGGGAGGAGGTTGGCGAAGAGGTGTGCGCGGATGGCTTCCACGTCGGCTGAGTCGTGGGTGCGGCCGACGTGCCCGCTCGTCTCGACCACGAGCACGTCGGCCGCGGCCTCGGCGGCGTCGGCGCCCAGGTGTGCCGCCAGGGCGGTCCGGGTCAGGTCGTCGTGGGGGCTCATGGTGGTGAGACTAAGCGGGCTCGACCCGCAGCGTCGTCGCCGTGGCGACGGCGTTCGTGGTCGCGGCGACGGCGTTCTCCGGCCGCTTCGACCGCGGCCAGGTCGGCAGGGCTCCAACCGGTCATGTCTCCTCCGTACCGGTCGCGGGCGCGACCTGGTCGAGCGCGCGCAACGCGTTGAGCGCGCGCGGGTAGCCCACCAGGGGCAACAACTGGGTGAGGACGGCGATCATCAGCGCACGATCGTTGCCGACCCGCAGGTTCGCCCGCACGTGTGCCGCGACCTGCGGGTCCGCGCCGCCGAGGGCGACCAGGATCGCGAGGGTGAGCAGTTCCCGGTCGGGCAGGCCGATGCCGTCGCGGGTGTAGTGGTCGCCGAAGCAGTGCGCGGACAGGTACCGCTGGATGTGGGCGGTGTCGGCCGGTGCGCCGGCGTACATGGCGTCCACGGCGTCGTCACCGACGAGGCGTTTCTGGACCCGGAGACCGAGCTCGGCGCGGTCCGCGGCGGTCGTGGTCGCCTGCCCGGGCAGCGGCAGGGTGACGTCATGCGCGAGGAGGACCTCGTTGACGACGGCGACCGCCTCGTGAGCCCGACCGAGGCCCACGTAGGGGACGGCCTGGTAGGTGACCTCCTTGATCACGACGGCGGGGACGCCGTCGTGCAGCGCCTGCGCCAGCCGCAGCCGGAGGTGACGCCAGGCGCCGACGGCGATCAGGGCACCGAGTTCCACGATCGCCCTGGTCGTGGTGGGCAGCGGCGCGTCACGCTGGACCTCGAGCGCGAACGGCTGGGTGATCGCGAGCAGGTCGGGGTCGGTGCCGGCGAGCTCGTCGCGGAGGTCGGTGGGAGTCATGGGCGCACCAGTACCTTGAGCGCCTCGCGGGAGTCCATCAGCCTGTAGGCCTCGGCGATGTCCTCGAGCGAGGTCTCCGCGTCGAAGACGGCGCCGGGATCCAGGCGCCCGTCGAGCACCCGGACCAGGGCGTCCTCGAGGTAGGCCCGCACGGGTGCGGGGCCACCGTTGAGGGTCGCGTTCTTGCCGAACAGCGATCCGAACCCGACCGGGGCGTCCTCGTACTGGGGCACGCCGACCCGGGAGATGACCCCGCCGGGGCGGAGCACGCCGTAGGCCTGCTCGTAGGCGGGCATCAGTCCCACGGCCTCGAGAACGACGTGGCTGCCCTCGCCGCCGGTCAGTTCGACGACCCTCGCGATGCCCTCCTCGCCGCGCTCGGCGACGACGTCGGTCGCGCCCCATTCCCGTCCGAGGTCGGTGCGCGCGGTGTGTCGGCCCATCAGGATGATCCGCGCGGCGCCCATCTGCTTGGCGGCCAGGACCGCGGACAATCCGACCGCGCCGTCCCCGATCACGGTCACGGTCTGGCCCGGGCTCACCCGGGCCATGAACGCGGCGTGGTAACCGGTCAGGTAGACGTCGGCGAGCGTCAGCAGCGCGGGCAGGAGATCCTCGTCGACGGCGGGGGGCAGCTTCACGAGGGTGCCGGCGGCCTGGGGGACACGGATCTTCTCGGCCTGGGCGCCGCCGGTGTCCCAGTTCCCGTAGAAGCCGCCGTGCGGGCAGGCGGTGTGGAAGCCGTCCCGGCAGATCGGGCAGGTGTTGTCGGCCCAGGCGAACGGGGAGATCACCAGGTCGCCGGGCGCCAGGTCGCGCACGTCGGCGCCGACCTGATCGACGACGCCGATGAACTCGTGGCCCATCGGCTTTCCGGTCTCGTCCGCGGGCATCGAGTGGTACGGATGGAGGTCCGAGCCGCAGACGCAGGCCAGGGTGACCCGGACGATCGCGTCGGTCGGTTCGAAGATGCTGGGTTCGGGGACGTCGACGACGCGGACGTCGCCGGCGCCGAACATGACTGCTGCTCGCATCAGCGGGGGTGTCTCTCGTGGTCGTGCATCGCCACGGCGTCGTTGAGCGCGAGGGGTGGGGGCTGGGGTCATGGCATCCATGACACACCCGGGCGTCCGCCCGTGGGAGTTCCTGGTGTTCCAGGTACCGGCAGGACCTCCCTTCCGGCCGCTCCCGGTCGTACCGTCATACCCATGGACCTGAAGGCCGAGACCCGGGAGTTCCTGGCGACCCGGCGGGCCCGGATCACGCCGGACCGTGCCGGGCTGCCCGCCTACGGTGGCAACCGCCGAGTGCCGGGGTTGCGCCGCGAGGAGGTCGCGATGCTCGCCGGCGTGAGCGTGGACTACTACACGCGGCTGGAGCGGGGGAACCTCGGGGGTGTGTCCGAGGAGGTGCTCGAGGCCCTGGCCGAGGCTCTGCAGCTCGACGATGCCGAACGGCTGCACCTGTTCGACCTGGCCCGGGCCGCGAGCGCTTCGGGCGCGGCTCGCTCACGTGCCCGCCGGACCCCGGCGCCGACGCTGCGGCCGTCGGTCCAGCGGGTCCTGGACTCGATGGTGGCGACGCCGGCGTTCGTGCGTAACGGTCGGCTCGATGTGCTCGGCATGAACCTGCTCGGCCGAGCCCTGTACGCGCCGATGTACGACTCGCCCGCGCGCGAGGCGAACGAGCCGGTCAACACCGCACGGTTCCACTTCCTCGACCCGGCCGGCGCCCAGAAGTTCTGGGGCGAGCGGTGGCAGAAGACGGCACATGACGCCGTCGCCATCCTGCGTGCCGAAGCGGGACGCAACCCCTACGACCGGGACCTGACCCAACTCGTCGGGGAACTGTCCACCCGCAGTGAGGACTTCGTCCGCCTGTGGGCCTCGCACGACGTACGCCTGCACCTGAGTGGGACGAAGGTGTTCCACCACCCCGCCGTCGGGCGCCTCGAACTCGACTACGAGGCCCTGCCGCTGCCCGCGGACCACGGCCTGCAGATGAATGTCTACACCGCGGCCCCGGGCTCGCCGTCGGAGGACGGGCTCAGGCTGCTCGCCTCCTGGGCGGCGACCATGCTCACCGCCGCCGAGGCGGTCCCCGACGCTGCCCCGACGAAGGAGTCTGGCTGGACCTGATCGTCACGCCGCAGGAGGGTGACCAGCGGATGACGGTGGGCCTGGTCAGGTTCGCGCCCGGGGCGCGCACCGCCTGGCACTCCCACGCCCGCGGGCAGTACCTGCACGTGGTGTCCGGCGTCGCGCTGACCGGGACCCGCGACGGTGAGGTACTGCGGGTGTCGGCCGGCGAGACGGCCTATTGCGCCCCGGATGAGGAGCACTGGCACGGAGCCGGCGCGACGGGGTTCATGGAGCACCTGGCGATCACCGAGGGCGCCGACGACCCGGAGCAGACCACGGTCTGGCTCGAGCACGTCACCGACGAGCAGTACGCCGCGGGCTGACCGGTAGCCTGCCCGTCGTGGAGTTCATGACGATGGGCGACGGCGCCCGCCTGGCCACGTGGACCGTGTCGGCTCCCGGGCCGGGTTCGTGCCGCCCGCCCGTGATCCTCGTGCACGGCGGCCCGGGTCTGTGGGACTACCTCGAGCCGCTCGGCCACCTGCTCGGCGGGCTGTGCACCGTGCACCGCTACGACCAGCGTGGGTGCGGGCGCTCCTCGGCATCCGAGGAGCTGACCATGCAGCGCTACGTCGCCGACCTTGAGGAGTTGCGGGTCCGGTTCGGGCACGAGCGGGTCGTGGTCGTCGGGCACTCGTTCGGGGCCACCCTCGCCCTGGCCTACGCGGGCACGCATCCGAAGAGGGTGGCCGGGCTCGGCTACCTCGACGGCACCGGCATCGGTGACTGGCGCACCGCCTACCGCGCCGAGCGGGACCGGCGGCGGGCACCGTGGGCGTCGCGGTTCGCCGACCTCGACGGCCGTGACCGCACCCACGCCGAGGAGGTCGAGTGGCGCCGGATCTCCTGGGCACCCGACTACGCCGACCCGCGCGCCGGCTACGACCTCGCGCTGGAGATGGCACGCGCTCCAATGCCGATCAACCACGTCGCGAACCGGAGCCTGATGGCCTTCGGCGACGCCGACCAGATCGGCTGGGCGACCGCCGCGACGTGCCCGATCACGTTCGTGCACGGCACCGCCGACCCCCGGCCGGCGGCGAACGTCAGCGACCTCGCCACCTACGCCCACCGGCCGCGTAGGCGCGTGGTCGACGGCGCCGGTCACCTGCCCTGGCTGGAGCAGCCGGAGCGCACGCGCGAGATCCTCGAAGAGATCGTGCTGACCGCCGACCCGTGACCCCGGGTGTCGCAGCGTCGACACGCTGTCGAATGTATGTTCGAATGGGTGGATGCGATGGGAAGCGCGGGAACTCACGGCGACCGACGACGCGGCCCTGCTGCCGCTCAAGGGTCTGGTGCGTAGCGTCCGCACCCCGGAGTTCGCCGGTGTCACGTTCCACGAGGTGCTCTGCCGCAGCGCCCTGAACAAGGTGCCCGGCGTCTCCGAGATGCCGTTCGGGTGGACGATCAACCCGACCCGGGGCTGCCTGCACCGGTGCACCTACTGCTTCGCCCGGAAGACCCACGAGTACCTCGACCTGGACTCCGGCGTCGACTTCGACACCCAGATCATCGTCAAGACGAACCTCGTCGAGGTGCTCCGCAAGGAACTCGGCCGGCCGTCCTGGAAGCGCGAGCACGTGGCCCTGGGTACGAACTCCGACCCGTATATGCGCGCCGAGGGCCGCTACCGGCTGATGCCCGGCGTGATCCAGGCGCTCGCGGCCTCGGACACGCCGTTCTCGATCCTGACCAAGGGCCCGCTGCTCAAACGCGACCTGCCGCTGCTGGTCGACGCCGCGCAACGGGTCGAGGTCGGCGTCGGGGTGTCCCTCGCGTTCGCCGACCCGGAACTGCAGCAGCGCGTCGAGCCGGGCACCCCCACCCCGAAGGCCCGGCTCGACCTGGTCCGGGCGATCACCGACGCGGGCCTGGACTGCACCGTGATGGCGATGCCGATCCTGCCCTGGCTGACCGACTCCGACGCCCATCTCGACGCCCTGTTCGGAGCCGTCGCGCAGGCCGGCGCCACCTGGATCACCGCCGGCGCCCTGCACCTTCGCCCCGGCGCGCGCGAGTGGTTCCTGGCCTGGCTCGGCCGCGACCACCCGGACCTGGTGCCCCGCTACCGGGTCCTGTACGAGGGTGGATCGTACGTCTCGCAGGAGTACCGCGCCTGGCTCTCGGGCCGGTTGCGGAGCGCCAGGCTCCGGCACGGTTTCGTCTCCCGGCCCGGCCGGGAGAACCGCCAGTTCCCCCTGCGCGGGAGCACGCCCGACGGCGTTGCCTCCTCGGTCCCGAGTGTTGTCTCGAGCGTGGGTCAGGAGCAGTTGGCGCTCTTCTAGTCGACTCCTGGAGGCGGCTGATCTCGGCGGGTCAGTGAGCCCGAACGTTCGACTTGGCCGTCGCAGATCAAGGCGAGTCGGGCTGAAGCCGGGCGGCTCGAGCGGGAGGCCTCCGATCTGGCCAGGGCACTGGCCCGTGACCTGGTCGCGGCCGACGTGCCGCTGCGCGACGTGGGGGAGGTCCTCGGCGTCTCGTATCAGCGCGCGCACCAGTTGGCATCGAGGTGAGCTCCAGGAGGCGCGCCGGCGCCGGCCAGCGCACAAACTGTCGGCTCATCGGGCTCGTTGTCTCCTATGGCACCCTGATCCGATGAGGGTCTCGAACCGCGCGCAAGTCCCCCCGTTCGAGGTGATGAGCATCCTGGACCGGGTCGCCGGGCTCCGGGCCCAGGGTCGGGACGTGATCTCCCTGTGCGCCGGCGAGCCCAGCGGCGGTGCCCCCATCGACGTGAACGCCCGCGCCGCAGCCGCGTTCGCGAACGGCGACGACCTCGGCTACACGAGCGCGCTCGGGCTACGGGAGCTGCGGGACGCCGTCGCCGGGCATTACCGGCGCTGGTACGGGCTGGCCGTCGAGCCGCACGAGGTCGCGATCACCACCGGCTCGTCGGGGGCGTTCGTGCTCGCATTCCTGGCCGCGTTCGACGCCGGCGACCGGGTCGCCCTGGCCAGCCCCGGGTATCCCGCCTATCGCAACATCCTGACCGCACTCGGCTGCGAGGTGGTCCAGGTCGAGTGCGGTCCCGAGCACCGGTTCCAGCCCACCCCCGAACTCCTCGAGGGGGCCGGACCGCTCGACGGGTTGATCCTCGCCTCGCCCGCGAACCCCACCGGCACGATGGTCAGCCGCACCGAGCTCACCGCGCTGACCGACTGGTGCCGCGGGAACGGGGTCCGCCTGGTCAGCGACGAGATCTACCATGGCATCACCTACCCGGCCGACCGGGCGGGGTTGACGGGGCCCGACTCCCGCGGCGTCTGCGCCTGGGAACTGGACCGTTCCGGCGTCGTCATCTCCTCGTTCTCCAAGTACTGGGGGATGACCGGATGGCGGCTCGGCTGGGCGCTCGTGCCCGCGGACCTGCGCACCGCCGTCGACGCCCTCGCCGGGAACGTCGCCCTGTGCCCGCCCACGCCCGCCCAACGGGCCGCCGTCGGGGCGTTCACCGAGAGCTCCTACGCGCAGGCGGACGCCCGCGTCGCCTCGTTCGCGCGCACCCGCGCGGTGCTGCTCGAGCAGGTCCCGCGGCTCGGCTGGGGCCCGGTCGCCCCCGCGGACGGCGCCTTCTACCTCTACGCCGGGCTCGGTGAGCGGCTAGGCCGGTACCCGGACTCGACGGCGTGGTGCCGGGCTCTGCTCGAGGAGGCCGGGGTGGCCGCGGTCCCGGGCAGCGACTTCGACCCGGCGCGCGGGCACGACTACGTGCGGCTGTCCTTCGCGGCCGGGCCGGACGCCGTCGCCGAGGCGGTCGAACGGATCGTCGGGTTCCAGGGTGGCTGAGCCGCCGCTGCCCGACGTCCGCGACTGGGCCGCCCGGGCTTGGCCCAGCCATGACTGGGCGCACGCGCGCCTCGCGCACGGCGCGTTCCACCGGATCGCCGTTCTCGAGCAGACCGTGGTGGCCCGGGTCGCCTTCGGCGACGACGCCATCGAACGCACCGCCCGCGAGGTGCGCACGCTGCACGTGGTCGCGGCCCTCGGGCTGCCGGTGACCACCCCGCGCCCGCTCGGCGAGATCGTCACGTCCGGCGGCGCGGCCGGGATCCTGACCACCTTCGTTCCCGGCGTCGCCTCAGACGCGCCCTGGCCGCGGGTGCGCGAGCCGCTCGCGGCCCTGCTCGAACGGCTGCGCGCGACCGCACCCCCCGACGTCGGGCTCTCGCCACCGCGCGCCTGGTGCGGCGGGTCGAGCTGGCCCCGGATCGTCGCGGACTACCTCGCGCCTCAACTCCCGACGGCGGTCGCGGCCGAGGCGGTCGCGCTCACCGAGCGGGTGGTCGCCGTCGAGGCCGGCGTGCCGCCGGCGTTCGTGCACGGAGACTTCGGCATGCACAACCTGCTCTGGTCGGGTCGCTCGGTCACGGGGATGATCGATCTCGACCACGCGGCCTGGGCGGACCCGGCGATCGACGTGGCACCCCTGATCGGGCAGTTCGGAGCCGCTCAGGTCGCCGAGATCGCCGAGCCTGCCGTGCTGAGTCGGGCGATGCACCATCGGGCCACGCTGTCCCTCCAGGTCGCGGCCGCGGCACAACTCGCCGGGGACACCGAACTGCGCGACTTCGCCCTCGGTAACTTCGCCCGCCGCGTTGCCGACGGCACCAGCCACGATCCGGGCGGCATGCGGCCACGGGACTGAGTGCAGCTAGGCTCTGCGCCGTGACTGCTGAGGATGTCAGGGTGACCCCGTCCATGGAGAGCACGATCTGGCGCGGCGCCGTCGACTGGGCCGCCGAGGATGGGCTCTGGCAGCCGTGGCGGCTGCTGCCCGCGCAGGCCGACCGCGCACACGCGCCCGATCTGATCCGGGTCGCCCGGATGGCCGCCGGGGTGCGCGCGCAGGTGCGCACCGACGCGGGCGAACTCGTCCTGCCGTTCGAACATGCCGACGGCGAGGGCCGGATCGACCTGATCGTCGACGGCGAACTCACCCGCCGTGTCGACGTCGCCGAGGGGGTCGCCGAGGTGAGGCTCCCGCTGCCGGCCGGGGTACACGACGTCGAGCTCTGGTTGCCGCAGTCCGGCAACACCCGGGTGGGCGACCTCGGCCTGGTCGGCGCGAACGTCGCCGAGGCGACGGCGCCACGGCCCCGGTGGACCACCTACGGCAGTTCGATCAGCCAGTGCGGCGCCGCGTTCGGGCCGAGCGAGACCTGGCCCGCGCTCGTGGCGCGCCGGCTCGGCTGGGACCTGACCTGCCTGGGGTTCTCGGGTCAGTGTCACCTCGACCCGATCGCGGCGCGCACGATCGCCGCCGTGCCCGCCGACGTGATCTCCCTCTGTCTCGGCATCAACATCATGGGCGGCGCCACGTTCGGCCCACGTTCGTTCGCCGCGCACATCTCCGGCTTCGTGGAGCAGGTCCGCGCGGCCCATCCCGACGTGCCGATCCTGGTGATGACCCCGATCGTCAGCCCGCCCCGGGAACGCACGCCGAACGCCGTCGGGCTCACCCTGGAGCTGATGCGCACGGCCATCGCCGAGGTGGTCGCCATGCTTGCGACCGACGATCCGAACCTGCACCTGCTCGACGGGACGACCATCATCGGCACCGAGGACGTCCACCTGCTCCCCGACGACCTGCATCCCGACGGCGAGGGGTACCGGCTCATGGCGGAGCGGATCGCCCCGGCGCTGGTCAACCTGCCCCGGCTCGTCGGCGTGCGCTAGCGTCGGCATCCCTCGCAACGGCAAAGGAGCACGCGATGGCGTCGACGCACCACAAGATCGACCCGGCTGAGGCGATCGACCCGTTGATCCTCGGCCTCGACGTCGGCTCGACCGCGTCCCGCGGTGGCCTCTACGACGCCGCCGCCCGGCCGCTCGAGGGACCGAGGGCGAAGGTACCGCACGCGTTCACCACGGCCGCGGACGGCACCAGCGAGATCGACCCGGACGCCGTCGTCGACGAGATCGAACAGATCCTCGACCTGCTCGCGACACCGGACCTGCGGGGGCGGATCGGTGGCGTCGCGATCGACACGTTCTCCGCCTCCCTCGTGGGCGTCGACGCCCGGGGGCGGGCGGTCACCCCCTGCTACACCTACGCCGACTCCCGGTGCGCCGCGCAGGTCCGCGAGCTTCGTGACGAACTGGATGAGCAGGACGTGCTGCAGCGCACCGGCACCCGGCTGCACAGCAGCTACCTGCCCGCCCGGCTGCGCTGGCTGGCCGCGACCGACCGGGCGGCCTTCTCCGCCGTCGACCGCTGGATGTCCCTGGGCGAATACGTCCACCTGCGGATCATCGGCACCGCCGTGGTCGGTACCGCCGCGGCCGCCTGGACCGGGCTGCTGGACCGGCGCACCGGCGCGTGGGACGAGCGGATGGTCGAGACCTCGGGCATCGACGTGGCCCAGCTCTCCCCGGTCCACGACCCGGACCTACCGGTGCGCGAGGTGTCCGCCCGGGTCGCCGAGCGGTGGCCCGCGCTGGCCGGGGCGGCCTGGTACCCGGTGATCGCGGACGGGCTCGCCTCGAACGTCGGCGTCGGGGCGACGGCGGAGGGAACCGTCGCGCTCGCGGCCGCCACCAGCGGGGCGATGCGGGTGCTCCTGCACCAGATCCCGCAGACCATCCCGAGCGGGCTCTGGTGCTACCGGGTCGACGCCCGCCGCAGCCTGCTCGGTGGGGCGCTCAACGACGTCGGCCGGGTGGTCACCTGGCTGGAGCAGACCCTGCGCGTGCCGGACGACGTCGGCGCCGTCCTCGCCGCCGATCCCGACCCGGCCACGCCCACCGTGCTGCCGTACCTCAGCGGCGAACGCTCCACCGGCTGGGCCGCGCAGGCCCGGGCGACGATCACGGACGTGGGCGCCGCGGCCACCGCCGAGCTGATCTACCGGGGCGCGATGGAGGGTGTCGCGCTCAGCTACGCACGGGTGGCCGAGGAACTGGCCGGCGCGGCCGGGACCCACGCGCACGAGATCCGTGCGGCCGGCCGGGTCGCCGCGGACCTGACGCCGTGGCTGCAGGTGGTCGCCGACGGCCTCGACGCGGACGTGCGGCACGTGACGAACAAACGCACCACCCTGCGCGGGACCGCCCTGATCGCGCTGGAGTCGCTCGCGCCGGACGTGCCGCGCTCCGAGCCCACGATCGGTGCGACGTTCGAGCCCGTGCCGGCCCGACGCGGATATTACGACGAACGAGCCCGGCGGTACCAGGACGTGTACGCGGCGCTCGTGCGCTGAGCCGGCCGACCGGCCGCCGCAGCCCCGGAGACCGTCAGGCCTCGAGCACGCTCGCGGGCAGGTGCCCGTCGAAACCGTCGATCGACCTGGCGTTCTTGTCCCGCTGGTAGCGGGCCAGGCCCTCCGCGCCGCGTCGGTCCGCCCACGAGTGCATCAGGTCCCGCTGACCGACGAAGTCGAACAACGGCACGCCGAAGCCGCACGAGGTCTGCACCTCCTCGACCCGGATGTCGTAGACCTGCCGGGCGCCGAGCAGCGGCGGGAACAGGCCGACCAGCTCGTCCCAGTCAGCATCGCCCGGCTGCACCATCCGGGTGGTTCCGAACAGGCGCAGGATCCACGGCTTGCCCTCGAACGCGCAGAACATGACCGTGATCCGCGGGTTCAGCGCCGTGTGCGCCGCGGTCTCGTTCCCGGAGCCGGTGCCGTTCAGCCAGGCGACCCGGTTCGGGCCGAGGATCCGGAACGTGTCCAGACCCTTCGGGGAGACGTTGACCCGCCCGTCCGCCGCCGCCGTCGCGACGAAGAACATCTGCTGACGCTCGATGAACTGCCACAGCTTCGGCTCGATGCTGTCGTAGAAGGTGGCCATGCGCCGTCAGCCCCGGCGCCGGCGCAGCCGGGTGCGCAACACACACGCCACCGAGACCGCGACGATCGCACCGAGGATCTGACCGCCGAGGATCGCCCGGTTCACGTCCAGCGCGGGCTGCCAGGACACCTTGCCGTCGCGGACCACGTAGACCCCGGCCGGGCGGGCGAGCACCCCGAACCCGCCGCCACCGCCGGAGCCCTCGGCGTGCGGGGCGCCCTCGCCGGACGGGCCCATCCCGGCGCCGTCCCCGTAGCCCATGCCCGCGCCGCCGTACACCTTCGCGACCGGGATCACCGTGGCGCCGTCGGAGGAGTAGGCCTCGCCGAACACCCGCTTCACGGTGAGTGCGTCGCGGGCGGCCTCGATGGGCAGCCTCGGGTCGCCGTGGGGTGGGCGGGGCGGCTTCGGCGGGTGCTGGTCGTGATCAGGCGTTCCCTCACTCGTATTCATCCCACCATCATGACCCCAGCAGGAGCCCGACGGCGAGGCCCAGGGTCGCCGCGAGCACGGTGAGCAGCAACGTCCCGAACGCGCTCACCAGACCCCGGCGCAGATCGCCCGAGGCGACCAGACGGACCGACTCCACCATCGCCGTCGAGAAGGTCGTGTACCCGCCGCAGAAGCCGGTGGCCGCGACCGTGTACACGTCGGCGGAGATCACACCCGTGCTCAGGGCACCGGCGAGCACCCCGATGACCACGGACCCGGTGACGTTGATGATCATCGTCGCGACCGGCAGGAGCCGTGACCACCGCCCCCGGATCGCCCCGTCCACGGCGAACCGGGCCGCGGCGCCGAGGCCGCCGAGCAGCCCGACGAGGAGGGCCACCAGCACGGGGCTCATCCTGGTCCGCCCGAGCCGGCGGCGCGCCGCCGGTGCCGGGCCCCGGCGAGGGCCACCCCGGCCAGGCACGCCGCGAGACCGAGCACCACGCTCCCGAGCCCGTAGCCGAGGCCGAGCGCGACCTGCCCGTCGGCGAGCAGCTGCTGCACCTCGAGCGCGAGGCTGGAGAACGTGGTGAACCCGCCGAGCATCCCGGTGCCGAGCCCGAGCCGTAGCAGCCGCCGGGTGCGGGTCTCCGCGCCGCGGCGCACGAGGGCTTCGAGGAGCAGGCCGAGCGCGAACGCGCCGAGCAGGTTCTCGACGGCGGTCGCGACCGGCAGGCCGTCGTCGTGGGGGAGGAGGTGGCCGAGCCCGTAACGGGCCAGGGTGCCGGCGGCGCCGCCGAGCGCGACCACCGCGAGGAACCGTGGGTCGCGGTGTGCCGGGCGGCTCACCGGGCGCCGTCGTGCTTCGCCGGGATCACCAGCACCGGAACGTCCTGGGTGTGCGCGAGGTGACCCGCGACCGACCCACCGATCAGCTCGTTCATCCAGCCGCCGAAGCCGGGGCGGCGGGTGCCGACCACGATCATCGACGCACCGTGCTCCGCGGCGGCGACCGCCAGGCCCCGGGTGACCTCGCCGATCCGGTACTCCAGCGCCCAGGGCACGCCGGTCGGAGCGAGCACGCCGGTGAGACGGGCCACGAGGAGCTCGACCGTGTCGTCGTCGTCCGCGCGGTCCGGGTCCAGCGGCACGGTCGGCAGCGTCCCGTCGATGCCGACGAGCCCCTCGGAGGCGGCGATCTGCGTGCCGTCGACCCACGTGCACAGCAGTCCGGTGCCCATCGTGGCGGCGATCTCGGCGGCACGGGTCGGCACCTGCGGTGTCTGATCCGGCTCGACGCCGACCACGAGCGGATGCTCCGGCGCATCCCCCGACCATGGGCGTGACGTCCTCACGTGCTGCTCCCTCCGCCGGGCGCCACTCTACGCGCGACCCATGGTGGCGCCGATCACACTCGGCCCGGTCTGGTTGCGGAAACCCCGTCGCGGCGGATGATGGTTTCCCACAGGTCCGCCGTGGACCGGATGTGGGAGGGATGTAGGCACGATGGGACGTCACGTACGCGAGGGCGTCGAGGTGGACGCCGTCCCCGAAGCACCCGAGGCACCCGAGGCACAGTCGGCCGATGAAGCCACCGAGGCGAGCGACGCCGCTGAGGACGTCGCCGACCCCGCGCAGACCGGCCCGGCTGCGGGCGGCGCCGATGACACCGCTGCGGACGTGCAGGTCTCGAGCCCCGACGACCCGGAGGTCTGAGCGCCCCGCCCCGGATTGCGCGGCCCGGGGTGCGCGCCGGGCATGATGGTCCCCGCCACCGACCGCATGCCACCGAGGAGCGCCCGTGCCGCAGGCCGACCGCAACGACCGCCCGATCGAGACCTTCGACGCGTACGTCTTCGACATGGACGGGACCATCTACCTCGGCGACGAGCTCCTGCCGGGTGCGAAGGAACTCGTCGAGCGCCTGCGTGAGCTCGGACGACCGGTGCGGTTCCTGTCCAACAACCCGACGAAGGACCCGGCCGCCTACGCGGAGAAGTTGGCGCGCCTCGGCCTGCCCACCCCGGTCGAGGAGATCGCGAACACGGTCGTCACGACCACCCGGTGGCTGCGCGCGAACGCACCGGGCGCCGTCGTCTTCCCGATCGCCGAACGGCCGGTCGTGGACGCGCTGCACGCCGCCGGGATCCCCACCTCCGACGACCCGGCCCGGATCGACATCGTGCTGGCCAGCTACGACCGCACGTTCGACTACGCCAAGCTGCAGATCGCGTTCGACGCCCTCTGGTTCCACAAGAGGGCCCGGCTGATGGCCACGAACCCGGACCGGTACTGCCCTTTCCCCGGCGGGCGCGGCGAGCCCGACGCGGCCGGCATCGTGGCCGCGATCGAGGCGACCACGGGCGCGACCTGCGAACGTCACTTCGGCAAGCCGGACCCGGCAATGGTCGAGGTCGCCCTCGCCGGCCTGGACGTGCCGCCCGAGCGGGCGCTGATGGTCGGCGACCGGCTCGCCACGGACATCAAGATGGCGGTCGACGGCGGTATGGCCTCGGCCCTGGTGCTCACCGGGGACTCCACGGAGGCCGAGGCGGCGGCGTTGCCGCCGCGGGAGCGTCCGACGTATGTCCTCGACCGCATCGATGCGCTCGTGCCCGGGTAGATTTGGCCCAGATCCCCCTGCGCCTTCCGTGAGGACCATCGTGACCAACGCGCCCGCCGCCGGCAGCACCCACAGCCCAGTCGGTACCGACACCGTCGAGAACGCCGCCGCGACCCCCGACGTCGACCTCCCGTACGCCGAGCTCGGCCTGAAGGACGACGAGTACGCGCGCATCCGCGACATCCTCGGCCGGCGCCCCACGGCCGCGGAGCTGGCCATGTATTCGGTGATGTGGTCTGAGCACTGCTCCTACAAGTCCTCCAAGCGGCACCTGTCCCAGTTCGGGGACAAGACCACCGACGAGATGCGCAAGCACCTGCTCGTCGGCATCGGCCAGAACGCCGGCGTGGTGGACATCGGCGACGGCTGGGCGGTCACGTTCAAGGTCGAGTCCCACAACCACCCGAGCTACGTGGAGCCATATCAGGGCGCCGCCACCGGCGTCGGCGGCATCGTCCGGGACATCATCTCGATGGGCGCCCGCCCGGTCGCCGTGATGGACCAGCTCCGGTTCGGGGCGATCGGCCACCCGGACACCCAGCGGGTGGTGCACGGGGTGGTCTCCGGGGTCGGTGGCTACGGGAACAGCCTCGGCCTGCCGAACATCGGCGGCGAGGTCGAGTTCGACGCCTCCTACCAGCGCAACCCTCTCGTCAACGCGCTCTGCCTCGGCGTGCTGCGGCACGAGGACATCCACCTCGCCAACGCCGAGGGTGTCGGCAACAAGGTGGTCCTGTTCGGCGCCCGCACCGGCGGCGATGGTATCGGCGGGGCCTCGATCCTCGCCTCGGAGACCTTCGACGCGGACAAGCCCTCGAAGCGGCCGAGCGTGCAGGTGGGCGACCCGTTCATGGAGAAGGTGCTCATCGAGTGCTGCCTCGAGCTCTACGCGGCGCGCGTGGTCGAGGGCATCCAGGACCTGGGCGCCGCGGGGATCTCCTGCGCCACGTCCGAGCTCGCCTCCAACGGCGACGGCGGCATGCACGTGGACCTCGAGAACGTGCTGCTGCGCGACCCCTCCCTGACCGCGGGCGAGATCCTGATGAGCGAGTCGCAGGAACGCATGATGGCCGTGGTCTCCCCGGAGAAGCTGGACGAGTTCCTCGCGATCACCGCGAAGTGGGACGTGGAGACGTCGGTCATCGGCGAGGTCACCGGCACCGGGCGGCTGACCATCGACCACGACGGGCACCGGATCGTGGACGTCGACCCCCGCACGGTCGCCCACGACGGCCCCGTCTACGACCGGCCCTACGAGCGGCCGGTCTGGCAGGACGCGCTGAACGCCGACGACGCCGCGACGCTGCCCCGGCCCACCACGCCCGAGGACCTGCGCTCGCAGGTGCTCGCGCTGATCGGCTCGCCGAACCTCGCCTCCAAGGCGTGGGTCACCGACCAGTACGACCGGTACGTGCAGGGCAACACCGCCCTGGCCCAGCCCGACGACGCCGGCGTGGTCCGGGTGGACGAGGCGAGCGGGCTCGGCGTCGCCCTGAGCACCGACGCGAACGGCCGCTTCACCAAGCTCGACCCGTACACCGGCGCCCAGCAGGCCCTCGCCGAGGCCTACCGGAACGTCGCCACCGTGGGGGCCACGCCGCTCGCGGTCACCGACTGCCTGAACTTCGGCTCGCCCGAGGACCCCGACGCGATGTGGCAGCTCGTCGAGGCCATCACCGGGCTGGCCGACGCCTGCGTGGAGCTCGGGGTGCCGGTCACCGGCGGCAATGTCTCCCTGTACAACTCCACCCTCGCCGGCGAGGTCGGTCAGGGGCACATCGACGCCTCGATCAACCCGACCCCGGTGGTCGGTGTGCTCGGCGTCCTCGAAGACGTCGCCCGGGTCACGCCGTCCGGCTGGTCAGCGCATGGCCAGTTCGTCTACCTGCTCGGGACCACCCGCACCGAACTCTCCGGTTCGGTCTGGGCCGGGGTGGTCCACGACCACCTGGGCGGCCACCCGCCGGTGGTGGACCTGGACGCCGAGCGCGCCCTCGCCCAGGTGCTCATCGACGCCGCCCGGCAGTCCCTGGCCGCCGCCGCGCACGACCTGTCCGCGGGCGGCCTCGCCCAGGCGCTCACGGACGCAGTGCTGCGCTACGGCGTCGGCGCCCGGGTGTCGCTGGCCGAGCTCATGCCCCGGGACGAGATCGACGCCGCGACCGCGCTCTTCTCGGAGTCCGGGGCCCGGGCCCTGGTGGCCGTCGAGCCGGCGAACGTGGCCGCGTTCGAGGCGCTCGCCGCGACGCACAACGTGCCGCTGCTGCACCTGGGGCAGACCCTCGACGGAGGAGCGGGCCTGGTGCTCGACGGCGCCTTCGAGATCGGGCTGGACGAGCTCCGCGAGACCCATGAGGGCACGCTGCCGCGCGTCTTCGGCTGAGACCAGACCGCGAACCGGCGCTGCGACCGGGGTGAGGCGCCCGTCAGTGGGCCGGTATTGACACCGGCCCACCGGGTACGGCTTGATTGTGCCTGATAGGAATTTTCAGCACATCAACGGAGATCTGAACATGACTTTCACGCCGTCACGTCGCCACTTCCTGCTCGGCGCCTCGGCCGCCGCGGCACTCTTCGCCAGTGGGAGCCCGGCGCTACCGGCCGCCGCGGCCGATCCCTACCAGGAACTGCTCGCCCGGCGTCGCGAGTTCCTCACCGGTGGGTCGCTGGCCGCCTCGCACGTCGGGCTCGCCGCCAAGCGGGCCGCGATCGACGAAACCGTGTCGGGCCTGCTGGCCACCTTCGAGCGGACGCCGGGACGTACCTACCTCTGGCCGGAACTGCCGGTGAACGGTGCGGGCAACACGGCCGAGGTGGGCAATCTGGGGGTGACCGCGAATCAGGTCACCGTCCTGGCCACCGCCTGGGCCTCGGCGGGCAGTCGCTACCACGACGACCCCGACCTGCTCGCGGATCTTCAGGGAGCGCTCGCGTTCCTGTCCGGGCAGTACCGAGCGGACCGCTCCCGGCCCGGAAACTGGTGGTTCTGGGAGATCGGGCTGCCCCGACAACTGGCGGACACCCTGACCCTGCTCGGTGCGAACGTCCCCGCCCAGACCCTGGCGGCGCTGATGGCGGCGGTGCGCTTCCATGCCCCGGATCCGAACGTGCGACGCGGCTCCACCCTGAAGGAGACGGGCGCGAACCGGGTGGACAAGGCGCTGTCCTGCATCGTGCGCGGGCTGCTCACCGGCTCCGACGCCGACGTCACGCTCGGCCGCGATGCGCTCTCCGACGTGGCCGGCGGCGGGCGCAACAGCCTGTTCAACGTCGTCACCTCGGGCGACGGCTTCTATGCCGACGGTTCGTTCGTGCAACACGGCTACCTGCCCTACTCGGGCACCTACGGTGGCGTCGCCATCACCGGGGTCGCGGAGGTGCTGGCCATGCTCGCGGGAAGTCGGTGGGCCGTGACGGACGCGAACCTGGCCAACCTGCTGGACGCGGTGGACACGACGTTCGCTCCGTTCCAGTGGGACGTGCGGACCATGGATGCCACCCGTGGCCGGGCGGTGTCCCGGCAGGCGGAACGGGACTACGACTCCGGCTTCGCGATCGCCTCGGCGGTCCTGGTACTCGCGGAGTCGGCTCCCGCCGAGCAGCGCTCACGGCACCGGGCCCTGGTGAAGGGTTGGCTCGAGCGCACCACCGACCAGTCGGTGGCCACGAACGACCAGACGCTCGCAGCCTCGGCGCGGAGCCTGGCCGTGCTGGAGGATGCGGGGGTGCCGGCAGGTCCGGCGCGTACCGGTACCACGAACACCTACAACCAGGAACGGGTCGTTCACCACCGCGGTGACTGGGCCGCCGTCGTGAACACGTCCTCGCGGCGGATCGGCCGCTACGAGTGGGGCAACCGGGAGAACAACCTGGGCTGGTACCAGGGCGACGGGGTGCTGTTCGTGTACCACCGGGAGGATCCGGCGCAGTTCTCGGCGGACTTCTGGCCGACCGTGGACCCCTATGCGTTGCCCGGCATCACGGTCAACGGCGAGTCCCGCGCGAGCGGGGAGGCGGACGGCACCGGGATCCCGCGGGCCGGCAACACCTACGCCGGCGGGCTGACCGTCGGCGGCGAGATCGGCACCACGGCGATGGACCTGACCAACGCCACCGGCACCCTCACCGCGAACAAGTCCTGGTACTTCCTGTCCGGCTCCGTCGTGTGTGTGGGGTCCAACATCGCGGACACCTCGGGAACGGGGGTGCGCACGATCGCCGAGAACCGCGCGTTCGCCGTCGGCGCCCGTCCCGTGGTGCGCATCGACGGTAGGCCGGCCATGCTGACCGAGGACCTCGCCCCGGCGCGGAACGTGCACGTGGCGGGCCATGCCGGGTTCGTCGCGCTGACCGCTCCCGGCCGGGCCGAGCAGCGGTTCGGGGTCCGGGCGGAACGCCGCACGGGCACCTGGCAGGCGATCAACTCCGGTGGCGACACGGCGGGCTCGGCCGACGAGGTCTCCCGCGACTACGTGCGGATCGAGCACCACCACGAGAGCGAGGCCGGGTGGTACGCCTACGAGGTGCTCCCGCTGGCCACCCTCGGGGAGACGATGAGGCGGCCCCGGGTCAGCGTGCTGCTCGCCGAGGACCTGGCGCACCTCATCGAGACCCTCGACGGCGCCCGGATGGGACACTTCTTCGCCGCCGGCGCCTGGGCCGGCTACACGGTCAGCGGCCCGTGCGCGGTGGGACATCGCCAGGTCCCGGCGGCTCCGGGGTCGGGCGGGCCAGCGCAGGTGCGGACCGAGGTCGTCATCTCCCAGCCGACGAAGTCCGGAGGCCAGGTGACGGTGGAGTTCCCGTTCGACGCGCCGGGCGCCGTGGTCGACGCCGACGCCACGGTCACCGTGCTGGGCAAGACGCCGCTGAGTGTGCGGGTGGATGCCTCGACGCCGCGCGGCGCCGAGCATCGGATCACGTTCGGCGGCCGCCGGCGTCGATGACGGGCTCAGCGGGTGCTGGCGATCTCGCGGACGAACCGCTCCGAGCGCTCGCGCAGCCCGGCGATCCGGCGCTGCACGATCTGCTCACGCGCGGCCTGGTCGCTGGCCTCGACGGGCGTCGGGGTCCGGCGCACGTTGGCCGAGCAGGCGAACGCGCGGCAGATCAGGGTGCCGACCGTGTTGCCGCGCCGGCCGGCCTCACCTCCGCGCCGGGCTACGTAGAGCACCACATCGCCGGTTTCGACGACGTCCTCGCACCAGGCGCACATGGCCTGACGGCGGGAGCGCCCGGTACGCGCATCGCCGGACTGGAGGCGGATGCCGGTGGGCTCGCCGTCGATCTCGAGCACGGCGTACGCGGACAGCGGGGCCTTCGGGTCCTGCCAGCCGAGGTAGTCGAGTCGGTCCCAGGCGATCGTGGCGAGCTCGGGCAGGACCGCCCGGTTGGCCTCACCTCGGGAGGCGTTGATGAAGGAGTTGCGGATCTGCTTCTCGGTCAAGGGGTTCATGGGTCGGGTCTTCCTGGAGGGTCCGGGTCAGGGCAGCATGAAGCCCACCCCATCGCAAGCACTGTCCGGGTCCGGTCGGTCACCGGCTCGGTCAGCTGCGGGTGAGGCGGGCGCCGGCCGGGCCTGAGCAGGCCTGTTCGAACACGTCGGCCACCCCGCAACCTGCGGTGAGATCCCGCACCTACTCGCTCCTCTTCCGGGCAACACGGCCCGCAGTGGCGGACCCTCGTCCAGGCTACGACCGTTGTCCACCGGATTGTGCAAGCTCGACGCGATCGCTCACCGCCCCGGTCGCGGATGTGCAGCCGGCATCGGAGACTGGGCCGATGGGAACACCGGAGACCTCCGACCGCGGGCGGGACTCCTCGCTGCGCCTGCCCGCCCGTCGGTCCGACCGTCCGTGGGCGCGGCGGATCGCGGTCAGCGCCGCGTTCGTGGTCTGTGTGATCGGTTCGATGATCGGGGTCGGCGTTTTCGGGGGTACGCCGATCTCGGAGGCGGCCGGCGGCCTCCTCGCCGCGGACGGCACTTATATAGCGCCGGGCAGCGGGGCATTCTCGATCTGGACCGTGATCTATGTGGGCCTCGGTCTCTACACGCTCTGGCAGTGGTGGGACGCCGACTCGCGCGGCCTGGCGTGGCTCGCCGCGGCCTCGATGGTGCTGAACGCGGCGTGGATCCTGGTGGTGCAGGCGGGCTGGGTGCTCGCGAGCGTTCTCGTGATCGCCGCGTTGCTGGGCGTGCTGTCCGCGCTCTTCGTGCGGTGTCACAGGAACCGTCCGGCCGGTCGGGTCGAGGCGGTCCTGACCGACGGCGTCTTCGGTCTGTACCTGGGTTGGGTCTGCGTCGCGATCTGCGCGAACGTCGCCGCCGCGCTCGTGGGCGCCGGCTTCGACGGGTTCGGGGCGCCGCAGTGGTGGGCGGTCGGTGTGCTCGCCGTCGCCGCGCTCGTCGGCGTGGCGCTGGCCCGCTTCGCGGCCGGTCGCCTTGCGGTCGCCGCCGCGCTGATCTGGGGACTGGCCTGGATCGCCGTTGCCCGGGCGGCGACCGAGCCCTCCTCGACGGCCGTGGCGATCGCCGCGGGAGTCGCGGCCGCCGTGGTCGCCGTGGCCACCGTCGTGACCAGGCTGCGCGGCATGCCCTCTGTCGGGACGCCCGTACGCTGAGCCGGTGCGACTGTGGTCCGTTCATCCCCGATACCTCGATCGCCAGGGGCTCACGGCGTGCTGGCGCGAGGCGCTGCTCGCACAGGCCGTTCTGGCCGGGCGCACCCGTGGGTACACCCGCCACCCGCAGTTGGAGCGGTTCCGCGGTCACGGCCGGCCGATGCAGGCAGTCGGCACCTACCTGGAGGGCCTGGCGGAGCAGGCGCACGCGCGGGGATACCGCTTCGACGTCGCTCGGATCGTCGAGACCGAGACCGCGGCCGAGCCGATGATCGTGACCGACGGCCAACTGCGCCTGGAATGGGCCCACCTGATGACCAAGCTCGGCACGCGAACCCCCGACCTGGCGGAGCGTTGGGCGCCGGTCCGGGTGCCACAGCCACACCCATCGTTCGTGGTGGTTCCCGGCCCGGTCGCGCCGTGGGAGCGCGCGGTCCCTGACCTCAGATCCTGACGGCCTCCGTGGCCGTGCTCATCGGTCGCCGGTGGCGCCGTCCTCGCCGTCCTCGGCGACCTCGGTGGCGGTGAGTGCGTCGAGGAAGCCGATCACGACGGCGCGATCGGCCGGGGTGAGTTCCGCGGCCACGGTGAACCGCCGCGCGTGCTGGCGTCCCACGCTCTCGCGGGCGTCCTTGCGGGTCGCGTCGGTCACGGCGACGGTCAGGGCTCGCCTGTCGCTGGGGTGTGGACCGCGGCGTACATGCCCACCCTTCTCGAGCCGGTCGAGCAACTTCGTTGTGGACGCGGTGGAGATGCCCAGATAGTCCGTCAGGGCACCGGGCGTCACGAGACGCTTTTGATGGTGCGCGGCAATCAGGTAGCGCAGGGCGCGCATGTCCGTCTCGTTCAGGCGCATGTACCGGCGCGACGACTCGCTCATCCGCTCCGCGGCCTCATGCCAGTTCCGCAGCGCATTCATGACCTCGACGACCTGTTCGACGTCGGCATCGCTCAGGCCCCGCCGATCGACCAGCTCACCGGTCGAGTCGCCGATGCGTGGATCGTGCATGCTTGCTGCGACCTCGTCACGCTTCCCTGCCACGGCCTCAATGCTAGCCGAGGAGGGTGAATAGTGCTAGGTTGGCAACGCGCTAAGCAAGTATCTAGATAGGAAAGATGATTTGGCCATGCAGAGGACCTCGACGACCAACGAACCGAACTCGCCGGGTCGGTCCTCGCGGTGGCTGCGGATCCTGATCCCGGTGCTCCTGGTCGGGGCCTGGCTGGCCGCAGCGGCGATCGGTGGACCGTACTTCGGCCGGGTCGACGAGGTCTCCACCAACGACCAGACCTCGTTCCTGCCGGCCAGCGCCGACGCCACGAAGGTCGCCGACCTCCGGTCGGAGTTCGCCGGGGCGGAGACGATCCCGGCCATCGTCGTCTATACCTCCGAGGCCGAGCTCACCGAAGCGGAACTCACCGAGATCGCGGGTTCGACGGCGGAACTCACCGAGGTCCCCGGCGTCACCGGGGAGGTCTCACCGCCGGTGCCGTCGACGGACGGCCTGGCCGTGCAGGTGTTCCTGTCCATCGACCCGGACGCGGACGTCCCCGAGACGGTCGACGCGCTGCGGGAGGAGGTCCGGGCGAGTGTGCCCGACGGCGTCGAGGTGCACGTCACCGGGCCGGCCGGGTTCACCGCGGACCTGGTCGACGCGTTCGGCGGCATCGACGGGATCCTGCTCATGGTGGCCCTGGGCGCCGTGTTCGTGATCCTCGTGATCGTCTACCGCTCCCCGTTCCTGCCGCTCGTGGTGCTGACCACGAGCATGAGCGCGCTCTGCGCGGCCCTGCTCACGGTCTGGTGGCTCGCGAAGGCCGGGATCGTGCTGCTCACCGGCCAGACGCAGGGCATCCTGTTCATCCTGGTCATCGGTGCGGCCACCGACTATGCGCTGCTGTACGTGGCGCGCTACCGCGAGGCGCTACGCCGCGTCCCGACCGCGTGGGGTGCCACGAAGGTGGCGCTGCGGGGTTCGGTCGAACCGATCGTCGCCTCGGGCGGAACGGTGATCGCGGCCCTGCTGTGCCTGCTGCTGTCCGACCTGAACTCCAACAAGTCGCTCGGCCCGGTCGCCGCGATCGGGATCGTGTTCGCCCTGCTCGCCGCACTCACGTTGCTTCCCGCCCTGCTGCTGCTGACCGGCCGCGGCGTGTTCTGGCCGCGCCGGCCGGTGTATGACGAGAGCATCGGCGACGAGGACGAGGTGCCCACGACGGGCCTGTGGGCCCGCCTCAGCCGGGCCATCGCGAACCGGCCGAACCAGATCTGGATCGTGACCGCCGTCGCCCTGCTGATCGCCTGCGCGTTCGTGCCCCAGCTCAAGGCCTCGGGCGTCCCGAGCAGCGACTTCGTGCTCACCGCCTCGGACGCCCGGGACGGGCAGGAGGCGCTCGGCGAACACTTCGCCGGCGGGTCCGGTACGCCCGCACTCGTCGTCGTCGACGCCGATGATCTCGAGGTGGCCGCGACCACGATCCTGGAGAACCCGGGCGTCGATGCGCTCACGGTGGTCAGCGCGGACTCGCCGAGCGGCTCCGCGGTGGTGACCGCCGACGGTGTGCAGCCGCCCGGCGAGGGCGCGCCCGCGCCCGCGCCGACCGAGGTCGACGGCCGGGTCCTGCTCCAGGCCACGCTCACCGACCCACCGGACTCCGACGCGGCCGAGGACACGGTCCGGGAGTTGCGCGATGCCCTCGGCGACGACGCCCTGATCGGTGGGGAGACCGCGACCGCGGTGGACTCCAACGACGCCTCGACCCGGGACCGGACCCTGCTGATCCCGCTCATCCTGGCGGTCATCGCGGTGATCCTGATGGTGCTGCTGCGAGCGATCCTGGCCCCGGTGCTGCTGGTCGCGACCGTCGTGCTGTCCTTCGGCGCGTCGATGGGGGTCTCGGCGCTGGTCTTCAACCACGTCCTCGGCTTCCCGGGGGCGGACCCGGCCGTGCCGCTGTTCGGGTTCGTGTTCCTGGTGGCGCTCGGGATCGACTACAACATCTTCCTGATGAGCCGGGTCCGCGAGGAGTCGCTCGTGCACGGCACCCGCAGCGGCATCCTGCGCGGACTCTCCCTGACCGGGGGAGTGATCACGTCGGCGGGCGTGGTGCTCGCCGCGACGTTCGCGGCGCTGGCCGTCATCCCGATCCTGTTCCTGGCCCAGCTCGCGTTCATCGTGGCGTTCGGGGTGCTCCTGGACACGATCGTGGTGCGCTCGCTGCTCGTGCCCGCGCTGTCCTACTCGATCGGGCGAAGCATCTGGTGGCCGTCCGCCCTGGCGAAGGGTGCTCACGCGGCCGAACGCGCCTCCGAGAGCAGCGAACGCAGGTAGCGGGCGATCTGCACCGGCCCGCTGCGCGGTGCGACGGCCTCGACCTCGGCGTTGTAGTTCGTGTTCGTGTTCACGTCGTAGGTGAGCACACGTCCGTCCGCGGACTCCAGGAACTCGATGCCGGCGATCTCGATCCCGTGCGCGGCGGTGAACGCGAGGTAGGACTCCACGAGCGTCGGATCGACGTGCTCGCGCAACGAGAACAACGACTGGCCCGGGATCGGGGCGAGGGTGGCGCCGGGCGGCAGGATCGGGCGGCCGGTCTCCGGGTCCAGGGCGCACGCGTCCGCCGGGCAGAGCTGGAACCCGCCGTGCACCGTGTCCGCGCGGATCGCGTACACGAACTCCCCGCCGACGAGCTCCACCCGGGTGATCGACCCGTCGACCGGGGCGACGTACTCCTGCAGGAGCGTGACGCCGTCGACCGGCTCCTCGTACTCGCCGGCGGCGAGGTCCCCGGCCAGGTCGGCGACGGCGTCGTAGCGGCGCACCCCCAGGCCCTTGCCGCCCTGGTTGTGCTTGGTGACGAACGGCGTCGGGAAGCCGGCGGCCGCGGCGAGCAGGCCGTCGGTGCCGATGACCACCCGGGTGAGCGGGACCTCGATCCCCGCCGCGCGCAGGGCGGTCAGCTGGACCACCTTGGACACCTCGAACTCGAGCACGCCGCGGCCGTTCACCACCCGCCGGCCGGCGGCCTCGGCCCAGGCGAGCACGGCGCGGGTGTGCTCCTTGGCGCCGGCGTGGCCGCGGGTGTGCGCGGAGGCGCTGAACCGGGACCAGTACACCCCCGGCGGGGGCTCGGCGCCGAGATCCAGGGCGCCGCCGGTGAGCAGCCACTCCCGGTACGGCACCCCCTCGGCGCCGAAGGCGGCCGCGAACGGCGCGAACCAGTCCGGGTTCTCGTGGATGACGTGCACGACGGGTTCGGTCACGCTGGTGCCCCTCGGCTCAGGGCCAGACGCGCGCACGCTCGGCGAAGTCCTTCGTCTGCACGGGCACGATGCAGAACACCAGCCCACCGGGATCGGTCAGGACGCGGTACTCGTCGTGCTCCACCACCACGCGCGCACCGAGTTCGAGCAGGCGCGCCGTCTCGGCCGGGACGTCATCGGTCTCGATGTCCAGGTGCACGCCCGGCGGCGTGCCGGTACCGGTGCGCTGCAGGTACAGGCTGACGTCGCCACCCAGCGCGGCCAGATGCTCGTAGGGCTGCTCCGCGGCCGGATCGCCGGTGGCCGACCCGCCGGTGGCGGCCGCCCAGAATCGGGCCGCCTCCGGGTAGCGGTCCGCGGGGTGGTCGATGAGGACGACGCCGATCCGACTCCGGTGCATGGTGGACACGGTATCGGTCGTCGCCGGGCCGCGTCCCCTCAGCCGTTGAACACCTGGGGCTGCTCGTCCTCCGGTTCGTCGTCGACGTCGGTGCTGGTGACGTCGTCCAGGTAGCGACCAACCGGACCGGCGTACTCGCTCAGACTGTCCCGCAGGCCTTCGAGCGCCACGACGGCGGCACGCCGGTCATCGCCCAGGTCCAGGAGAGTGAGGGCCAGGAACGCGCGAGCGGACGCGGCGTAGGGCGCCACGAGCGTGGAGTCCAGCTCGGCCCAGAGCAGGTCCGCGGCCTCGGTCGCCCGGCCGAGGTTGCGAAGCGTCGACGCGAGCTGGATCACCGCCTGCTGGTGGTGCTCCGGGTCGAGCCCACCCGAGAGGGCCCGGCGGTAGGGTGCCTCGGCTCGGTCCTCCTGGCCGGCGAAGTCGTAGGCGCCGGCCAGCTCGAACGCGGCGAGCGGGTCCCGCTCGTGCCCGGCGACCAGCGCCTCGATCTGCGCCAGGACCTCATCGGGATCGCGGCCCTGCGCGGTCGCCCAGATCTCGGCAACCTTCTCGTGCCAGTTCGGTTCGGCGGAGTTCATGGGCCCATGATGGCGTACCGGGGCCGGTCATGGCTCGATCGGCAGGAACCGCACCGCACTGGTGCGGTGGAACGCGGTGTTGCGAACCTCCAGGGTGACGTTCCCGGCGATGCCCGACGCGAAGTCGTAGGTGCCGAGCGGGCGCCAGTTGTTCGCCGCCGACCGCTGGCTGATGACGACCTCGTCGACGCCGCCGGCGTGCGTGACCACATAGGCGGCGGAGTCCGTGGTCTCGGCGTTGCTCGGGTACCACACGGCCACTTCGTAGGTGCCGGACGCAGGGAGGTCCGGCATCCAGGTCGCCGTGCCACCGACCGTCTCCGGCGCGCTGTACCGGGACCGGATGCCGTTCCAGCCGGTCAGCGAGCTGCGCAGCCACGCGCCGGTCTCGGTGTACGCGGGAGCTTGCAGCTCGTTGTGGATCACGAGGCCGGCGTCCCGGATCCGGGCTCGCACGATCGCGGTGTGGACCGTGTCCCAGCGCACCCGGAACTGGTAGGCGGAGCCGTAGCTGGCGCTCGTCGGGGACACCACGTCCCAGGTGTGGGTGTACACCTCGCCGGGCGCCACGGTCACCTGGGCCTGACGGTCGGTGATCTGCCAGCCGGTCTGGCCGGCGAGATCGAGCGGCCCCGACGCCGGTGCGCCACCGGCATTCATGATCGTGGCGGTGAACTGCGCCGCCTCGCCCGGTGCCTGCAGGACCTCCGGGGTGACCCGCAGGGACAGGACGGCGCGTCCGTCGCGCACGGTCAGCTGGGCCGGCTCCAGGTCCGCGGTGCCGCCCGTCCAGGAGGCGACGGCGGTGAGCGGGTGGGCGCCGAGTGAGGCCCCGGCGGACACGGTCAGGGTGTAGCTGGCGCTCGCGGTCCCGCCGGCGGGCACGTCGGTCGGGGCGTCGACCGGCGTCAGGGTCCACCCGTCCGGGACGGTCGGTGTCACCACGAGAGCGGCCAGTGCCGCGTCCCGGCCGTTGCGGACGGTCACGGACAGGTCGACGGTGTCGCCCGCCGTCGCGGACGTCGGCCCACCGATCTCCCCGCCGACGGCGCCGGTCGCGACCCCGGCGACGGCCGGCGGCACGTGCAGGGTCACCTCGTCCGTGGTCACGCTCGCGGTGAGGACCTGGTAGCTGAACGTGGCCGCGAGATCGTCGACGCCGATCGTCCACTCGTTCGGGTAGGCCTTCGGCGGTGTTTCCTGGCTCGGTCCGTCGCCGATCCGGTACCGGAGCGTGGCGGCCTCCTCGGTGTCGATGTAGACGTACGCGTCGTAGCCGGCCGCGTCCGGCCGGACCAGCAGGGTGCCGCGGGTGAGCCCGAAGTCCGAGTCCGGGTCGGTGTCCTCGCTGTGGTGCGAGGCGAGGCCGCGGTCCACGCCGCCGGGCTCCCTCTGCCAGGGGGCGGCGATGGCGACGTCCCGGATCACGACGGAGGCGATCCCCTTCGGGGGCACCTGGAGCACCACCTGTCCGGCGACGGCCGTACGCGACCTGCGGGCGCCGTCGGGCGTGACGATCTCGACGGCGTTGCGGCGGACGCCGCTCGCGCCGAGCCCGGTCAGGGCGTTCGCCACGTCGATTCGCACCGTCTGGGCCTGCGCGGACGAGTTCGTCAGGCTCACGTACAGCGAGTCGTTCCCGACGCCGGCGAGCCAGTTCACGAGCGGGTTGTCGACCTCGATCAGACCCTTCGGGAAGTACGGCCAGACGCCGTCCTCGCCGTAGAACGTGCCCGGGCGGTGCCCGTAGGTGCTGAACTTGAAGTAGACGAAGTTCGCCTCGAAGGCGCGCGGGTAGTCGACCGCGCCGTTCGAGCGCACGAAATGCTCGCTGAACAGGTAGTCGAGGGCGAGCGCGAGCTGACCGGGTGCGTGATGGAAGTACACCCCGGACACGCCGACCGGACCCGTGAGCGGGAAGTCCGGCCGCATCGGCGCGGCCTGGTGCTGGCGGCTGTAGTACCCCGGGTAGTTCCCGAACCGGCCGACCACCAGGTTCTCGGCGATGTCGCCGAGCAGCTCGTCCCCGGTGTAGTGGGCCAGCCGCAGCAACGAGCCGGCCCAGCACGGGTTCAGGACGAACCCGCCGCCGGGGTTGGGGGTGGTGGAGTCGCCGACCTTCAGGGTGGAGAGCTGCTCGAAGGTCAGACCGTTCGTGGACACGGTCCACGCCGGCACCTCCTCGGGACTCACGTCCGTGGCGGGGTAGTCGGGCAGGGCGGACGGGGCCCAGTCGTACTGCTGCAGGACCGTCGGGCCCTCGCCGACCGTGACGTCGCCGCCCGGAACCGGCCGCAGCTGGGTCTGGGTGACGAACCGCCGTGCCTCCAGGTGGGCGCCGGCGAGGAAGACGTCCTCGCCGGTGAGTTCGTAGAGCAGTACCAGGTCGGACCAATACCGGCTGTAGCCGTAGCCGAAGGAGGACTCGCCGTTGTTCGTCGTGTACGGCGTCTCGATGTCGTCGTGCACGTACGCCTCGGCGATCAGGCGGGCTTGCCGCAGCCAGGACGGGTCCCCGGTCAGCTCGTGAGCCGCGAGCGCGACGGCGAACGGGCTCCGGTGCCCGCCCTGCTTGTTCGCCAGCGCGAGCTCGAGACCGCGGGCGTGCACGCCGCCGTTCTGGCGGCGGGTGAGCTGGTCGATGGCGTTGAGCGTGACCGCGTCGAACGGGATGCCGCCGAGGCGGTACAGGTTCACGTCACCGTAGACGTCGCTGCCCTTGATCGGGGTGAACCCGGTGCCGGTCCGGGACAGGTGGTACTCGATCATGTCCCGGGCGCGGCGGGTGTAGAGGTCGGTGCCCGCCTCGGACCCGACGGGCGTGGTCAGGTAGTGCGCCGAGAGCAGCACCGCGGCGACGGCGGTGCGCACCGCATCGTCGTTCTCGACGTCGATGAAACCCTTCGCCCGGCTCCACCAGCCCGAGTGGGAGGGCACGAAGTCGACCGAGTCGTCCGCATCGGGGCCGTTGCCGAGCAGCTCGACCAGGTTGTGGATGGCGTCCGTGAGTGAGGTGTCGTAGACGTTCTGCCGGTAGCTGGAGTAGGCGTACTCGCCGCGAGCGAGGTCGGTGTAGGCGTCATGGAGCGCGGTGGGCAGCGCGCACACCCCGAGGGCATGGCCGCGCTTCTCGCCGGCCGCCATCGGGGTCCGGCGGCCCACCTGCGGGGCGTAGGCGGAGGGCACCACGTCGAGGGAGTCGTTGCGCAGGCTCAGGCCGAACGGCTGCCGGTCCGCGCCGAGTGCCCGCTCGTGCTCGAACGCGAGGACCTCGGCAGGGATAAAGACGCCGAGCGTGGCGACCTGAGCGCCGAGTGTGCGCTGGGTCAGGGTCATCGGGGCGAACATCTCCCACGCGGACTTGGGTGCGTAGTCGTTATGGACCACCCGCGCGTGCTGCAGGGCTCCGCAGAGCACCTCGTCCACGCCGGCCAGGTCGGTGACGTCGAAACTCTGGTAGCCGACCAGGAAGTCGTCGTCGCGCAGCGCCTCGAGCGTGTACTGGAGTTCGGGGTTGTCACCATCGAGGGACCAGCGCAGCACGAGGTCGAACACGCCCTCGGCGGCCGCGTGCAGCTCCACCGTGCGCTCGCCGACCTGGGTGCAGGAGTCGAACGCCACCCAGTGCGTCTCGAGGGCGTCGTAGATGTAGAGGGAGTCGCCCTCGGTGGCGCCGGTGAAGACGACCCACTGCTCGTCGAAACGGCCCGCCTCGGTGGTCACGGGCACCCAGGCGCCGCCGACGGCGATCTCCAGGTCCCGGACCACGGTGCGGCCGCCGTCCCAGACCGCGTCCGAGAAGGTGACGCGGTGCCGCGGCCCCGTGAGCGTGGTGATCGGGGTGACGGTCAGGTTCGGCTTGTCCACCCGGCGCAGCGCGTCTGCGGGCAGCGGCGGCGCCGTCGTGTCGCGGGGACGCGGCCCGCGGGAGGCAGCCTGGGCGGGATCGGCAAGGGCGCCGACGACCGGAGGAAGAACAGCCGCGGTCAGGAGCAGCCGCACGGCGTTCCTGCGGCTCATTCCATCAGAAGAGCCATTGATGATCTGCATACTCGACGTCGAGTTCATATAGTGATTCAACGAACCATCAGTCCCGGTGTCAAGGGTTCTTCGTGAGTCATCCCAGGGGTCGGACGCACTGCTCGCCCGGGGTCCCGACCCGACGGTGGCGTCCGGGCGGGCGACGGCGGACAATGGTCACCTCGACGAGGTGGCGAGCCGGTGATCTATTGGATGCTCCTGCTATGGACCGTGGCCCTCACCGTGGCGGTGTGGCCATGGGGGTACCTCGCGGCCCGGCGCGCCGCCCGCGCCCGCCGCAGGCGGGCCGAGGCTGCCGTCCCGACCCACGCGATCTGGCCGCGCCGGGCCAAGCGAGCCCCCGCCGTCGACCCCCTTGTGGTTCTCGAGGTGCAGATCCGGCTCGCCGAGCTCGCCGCCGAGGTACAGCTGGTCGAGTCCACCCCGGGCATGTACGCGCAGGCGCACCATCTGCGGGCCGCGCTGGCCGCGTATGACGCGATGCTGGCGCAGGCGTGCGCCCTGGCCGGGCTGCCGTTCCCCGGGCAGGCGCTGACCACGCCGGTCGCCGAATCCGAGCGCGAGCGCCGTGAGCTGGAGCTGAGCGCGCGCGGCTGGTCCTGGTAGCCGTCCATCGGCCGGACGGTGTTCGCGCACGGGCCGCAATGTTTCTATCCTGTACCGGGCGCGTCACGCCGTCGTTAACTCGGCCGACACCGGATCCATCCCCCGAGCGCCAGATCTGTACCGCGTGCGTCACGCACGCGAAGAACCGAGGAGTCTTCGTGGAACCCGATCTGAATGCCGTCTTCGAGCTCGTGCTGCGCCGCAATCCCGGCGAGGTCGAGTTCCACCAGGCCGTCCGCGAGGTGTTCGACTCCCTCGGTCCGGTGCTGAAGAAGAACCCGCATTACGCCGACGAGGCCGTGCTGCAGCGCATCTGCGAGCCCGAGCGGCAGATCATCTTCCGGGTGCCGTGGGTCGATGACGAGGGCAAGATCCGGATCAACCGCGGATTCCGGGTGGAGTACAACTCCGCGCTCGGCCCGTACAAGGGCGGCCTTCGCTTCCACCCGTCGGTCTACCTGGGCATCGTGAAGTTCCTCGGGTTCGAGCAGGTGTTCAAGAACGCGCTCACCGGGATGCCGATCGGCGGCGGCAAGGGTGGCTCCGACTTCGACCCGCGCGGCCGCAGCGACGGTGAGGTGATGCGGTTCTGCCAGTCGTTCATGACCGAGCTGTACCGGCACATCGGGGAGTACACGGACGTCCCGGCCGGCGACATCGGCGTGGGCGGCCGCGAGATCGGCTATCTGTTCGGACAGTACAAGCGGATCACGAACCGGTACGAGTCCGGGGTGCTCACCGGCAAGGGCCTGACCTGGGGTGGCTCGCTGGTGCGCACCGAGGCCACCGGGTTCGGCACCGTGCTGTTCGCGAACGAGATGATGAAGACCCGTGGCGAGTCCTTCGACGGCAAGCGCACCGTGGTCTCCGGCTCCGGGAATGTGGCCATCTACGCGATCGACAAGGCGCAGCAGTTCGGCGCCCACGTGGTCGCGTTCTCCGACTCCTCCGGATACGTCGTCGACGAGGCCGGCGTGGACGTCGGCCTGCTGCGCCAGATCAAGGAGATCGAGCGCGGCCGCGTCACCGACTACGTGAGCCGGCGCCCCGGTGCCAGGTTCGTGGCCGAGGGCTCGATCTGGGACGTGCCGGCGGAGGTCGCCCTGCCGTGCGCCACCCAGAACGAGTTGCACGAGGACCACGCCGTCACGCTGATCAAGAACGGTGTGTCCGTCGTGGCCGAGGGCGCGAACATGCCGACCACCCCCTCCGCGGTGGCGCTGCTCCAGGAGGCCGGTGTGCTGTTCGCGCCCGGCAAGGCGGCGAACGCCGGTGGTGTGGCCACGTCCGCGCTGGAGATGCAGCAGAACGCGAGCCGGGACGCCTGGTCCTTCGAGCACACGGAGGAGCGGTTGGCCGAGATCATGGCCACCATCCACCACAACTGCGCCACCACGGCCGAGGAGTACGGACAGCCCGGCAACTACGTGGTCGGTGCGAACATCGCCGGCTTCACGAAGGTGGCCGACGCCGTCATCGCACTCGGGGTGATCTGATCCCGGTGGCCACGACCACCCGCACCGTGGCCCTGGAGATCGCGATCACCGGGGTCCAGGGCGCCCGCGCCGCACTCGACGGGGGCGCGGACCGGGTCGAACTGTGCAGCGGACTCGAGGTGGGCGGGCTGACGCCGAGCCTCGGCCTCGTGGACGCCGTGGTCGCCACCGGTATCGACGTGCACGTGCTGGTTCGCCCCCGCCCGGGTGGGTTCGTGTTCACCGCCACCGAGGTGGAGGTCATGGTCCGCGACCTGGAGCACCTCGTGGACGCGGGCGTGGCCGGCGTGGTGATCGGGGCGCTCACGCCCGACGGCGGTCTCGACCGGCACGCCGTCAAGTCGCTGGTGCGCGCGGCCGAGGGGCGCGACGTCACGTTCCACAGGGCCCTGGACGTGGTCGCCGATCGTCCCCGTGCTCTCGGCGAGCTCGCCGATCTCGGCGTCCGTCGGGTGCTCACGTCCGGCGGCACCGCGCGGGCCGTCGACGGCCTCGCGGTCCTGGCCGACCTCGCCAGGGCGGCGTTCGGCCGGATCGAGGTGATGGCCGGCGGCCGCGTGGACCCCGAGCACATCCCGTTGCTGCTCGAGTCCGGGGTGGACGCGGTGCATCTGTCCGCCCGAGTGCCCCGTGAGGACGCCGGGGCCTCCGGGCCGGGTGGTGGCCCGGCCGCCTACTCGGTCGCGGACCCGGTGATGATCGCGCACGCGGCGGCTGCTCTGACATGAGGGCAGCAGGCCCCGGAGCGTTCGTCATCGCCGTGGACGCCGGCGGCACCCACACGAGGGTGGGCTGTTTCGGCCCGGATGGCGCGGTCCTCTCGACCGCCGTCGGGCCGGGAGGGAGCCCGCTGCACAACGACGATGCCGCGGCGAACGTGTCCCGGGCGCTGACGGCGGCTCTGGGATCGGCCGGCCTCGAACCCCGCGACACACTCGCCCTCGCCGTGGGGACCTCGGGGATCAGCCGCGCCGGCTCCAACCAGGGCGACGGCGTGAATGACTGGGCTGGGGAGTACTACGACCTGCCGGGCCTGACCTGCCCGCGGATCATCGTCAACGATGCCGTGATCGCGCACCGCGGAGCCCTGGCCGGCGGCCCGGGAATCGTCGTCGTCGCCGGGACCGGATCGATGATCCTGGCGATCACCGAGGATGGTACCGAGATCGAGAGCGGACAGTTCGAGCACTACGCGGGCGGTGCGCGGCACCTGGTCCACGACGTGATGCACCGACTCCTCAGCGAGACCGATCCGCTCGAGGCCGACCCACTCGCGGCCGACCCGCTCGTACAGCAGGTCCTGGAGTACTGGCGAGCCGCCGACGTGTCCGACCTGCGCCGGATCGTCCTGGAACTCGGCAACGTCGACCGGAACGTCCGCAAGCGCCGCTACGGCGACCTCGCACCCACTGTCACCGCGGCCGCGGATGAGTCTGCGCTGGCCGACGCCGCGCTGCGCTCGCTCGCGTCGAAGACCGCCGACGGCGTTGCCGTGCTGGCGCCGTCGATCGGGACACGGCCGGTGCCGGTGGCCGTCTCCGGCTCGCTGGCCGGCGATCCGGCGTTCGTCAGCCGTCTCGGCGACGCCCTGAGCGCCGCCCGAGGGGTGCCGACCCGTCTCGTTGCCTCGGTCATGGATCCCCTGGGTGGCGCCGCCCTGATCGCCTACGAACTCGCCGGGATCGACGCGAGCCGCCAGCTCGGCGAGCGACTGGCTACGGCCCTGGCGTTCTCCGGATAGCCGAGTCGGACCACCCGTCGTTCAGGTGATTCGGCCGGGGCCGTTCACTGCGGCCCGGCTCGTTCGTGGTGTCCGTGCTCCGGTGCTTGTCTCACCGCTTCGATCGCTGCGACCGCGCTCCGGAATGTCATGCGAACATATAGCCCTCACGACTGGAGAAATCATGAAGGTCTATGCCCATCGCGGTGCATCGCTCGAGCATCCCGAGAATACTCTCGCAGCGTTCACGCGTGCCGTTGAGCTGGGTGCGGAAGGAATCGAGCTCGACTGTTACAAGGCGAAGGACGGCACCGTCGTCGTCATTCATGACAACACTCTCGACCGCACCACGAACGTGACCGGAGCGGTGAAAGAATGGACCGCTGCAGAACTCCGCGACGTCGATGCCGGCAATGGCGAGCACGTCCCCACGCTCAAGGAGGTGCTGACGTTGGTCGCGGGCAAGATCCGGGTCAACGTCGAGGTCAACGACCCGACTGCCGTCGAGGGCGTCATCGAGGTCACCGGCAGCATCGACGGCCTCGATTGGTTCGCCTCGTCCGCGCAGTGGGAGGTCCTGGCCGAGCTCCGCGAGCGTGCCGGTGCCGACGTCTACCCCCTGACGATCGGCACCGCGGAGAATGCCGCTGCGATGATGTCGCGCCAGCACGACCAGATGACCGAGGAGCAGGTCACGAACCTGCGCGCGTGGGCACGCCAGTGGCCGGAGGCGGTCGGGTTCGCGAAGGAGATCGGTGCCGCCGGGCTGTCGATCTACGAGGTTGGCCTCACGCCCGGGATCGTCGCCGCCATCCACAAGGCCGGCCTCGAGGTGTGGGCCTGGACGATCAACGATCCGGCCCGCGCTGACGAGCTCGCCGCGATGGGGGTCGACGCCGTCTGCACCGACGCACCCGCCGAACTGATCGCAGCGCGTGAGGTCGCTCCAGGGGGGCCGCCGGCTGATCGACCTCGTGCACACCTGCACGAACGCCCTGCCCGGCTCGACCGGGCAGAGCGTCCGTGGCGGATGCCGACCAGCACCTAGAGGTAGGGCTCGACGTTCTGCTCGAAGGCCCGCTGGAACTCGCTCGTGAGCGACGGGAACACGTCCTCGGCGTTCTCGCCGGACAGGATGATCCGTTCGAAGTGCTCCGTGATCAGCAGGTCACCGCCGGGGAGCAGTGCCCGGGCGTAGTCCTGCACCTGCGTGATCGCGAGCTGGTCGATCGGGATCTGGCGGTCCGGGACCTCCTCGATCCCGGCCTTCATCGTGTCCGTCTCCAGAGCGGCGCCGCGGGTGGGCACGTAGCCGGTCCCGATGGAGAACCGTGCGCTGTTCTCCGGCGTTGTGAGGTGCTGGAGCAGCATCCCGCCGGCGAGCTGCTTCTCCGGTGTGGTGGCTGAGATCGCCAGGCCATTCCCCCCGGTCGGGACACGTGGGGCGTCGGCCGGCACGGTCCCGCCCGGCATGAACGCCACACCGAGACTCGGCAGCAGTTCGCGGTAGCTGGTGATGCCGCCGGTGGAGCCGAGGATCGACCCGTACAGGCCGGAGGTGAACTCGGCGGCCAGGTCGACCCCCACCTTCGACCAGGCGTCGGGTCCGTTGAAGGCATCGCGGTAGAAGTTCCCGACCCAGAGCGCCTCCTCGCTGTCGAGGGTCCACTCCCACTCGTTCGAGTAGCGGGCCCCGTGCGCCCACAGCACGTTCTGGGCGATCCATGCGGTGCCCGACGGGCCGGGCGCGGCCCATCCCATCGGCGCGCCGCCGGCCGGGACCACCGACGCCAGCTGGGGGCTCCACTCCTGGAACTCGGTCCAGGTCTCGGGGCCACGGTCCGGCAGGCCCGCCGCCTCCCAGAGGTCGGTGTTGTAGTAGAACATCGGCGTCGAGCGGCCGTATGGCACGGCCCAGTGATGGCCGTCGAACTCGTAGTCGTCGTAGAGCGCACCCTGGAAGTCGTCGACGTCGACCTCCAGGTATGCGAGCAGATCGTCGACCGCCATCGTGCTGCCGGTCAACAGGTACTGGAACCAGAACACGTCCGACGCCTGGGCGACGTCGGGCTGCTCGGAGGTGCCGAGCGAGGCGCGGAAGTTCTGTGCGAGCTCCTCGTACGAGCCGCCACCAGAGACGGCGTTGACGGCGATGCCGGTCGCTTCGGTGAACTCCTCCAGGAGTGCGACCTCCACGTCGCCGCCCCACGGCAGTGCCATGAACGTGATCTCATCGGCGGGCTCGATCGAGGCCCAGTCGACGCCGGCGGAGGTCTCGCTCGCGCCGTCGTCGGGGCCACCGACGGTAGGGCCGGAGCACGCTGCCAACAGCCCACCCCCGAGGCCGAGGCCGCCGAGTTGCAGGACGTTCCGACGCGAAGGCCGACCGAGACGGCCGAGGGCGATGAGTTCGTTGCTTGTACGCATGCGCGACTGCTCCTTCAGGATGGTGGGACAGGGGATGGGACAGGGTGAAGCCGGATGGCTCACCCGGTGACTGCGCCGGTGGTGAGGCCGGCTACGAGGCGCCGCTGGACGAACAGGAAGATGACGAGCATCGGGACGGTGACGACGGTGGTGGCGGCCAGCAGCACGCCCCAGTTCTGGACCCCCTCGAGGTCCTGCAGGTGGGTGAGGCCGACCGGAAGGGTCATCAGTTCGGGGGTTCTGGCGATCAGGCTCGGCCAGAGGTACTCGTTCCACTCACTGACGATCGTGACCAGGGTGACGGCGGCGATCGTGGGTGCGGAGATCGGGACGACGATCTGGAACAGACGGCGCAGGTGACTTGCGCCGTCGAGTTCTGCCGCCTCGGTGAGCGAATGCGGAAGCTGCATGAACTGCTGCCGGAAGAGGAAAGTTCCGAACGCGCTTGCGAGACCGGGCACGATGATCCCCGCATAGGTGTTGGTCCAGTCCAGTCCCGCCACCAGCACGTAGTTCGGGATGATCGTGATCTGGCCAGGGATCAGTAGCGTGAACAGCAGCACCGTGAATGCGATCTTCTTGAAGGGCACCTCCACGAACACCAGGGCGTAGGCGCAGCCCAGCCCCAGCAACACCTTGAACAAGGTGCTGACCGCCGTGATGGCGACGCTGTTGGCGATCATGCGTGGCAGCGGGATCGAGTTGGCGACCGCGACGAAGTTGTCGAGGTCCCACGACGAGGGCAGCAGCTGCAACGGCAGGGTGCTGATCTCCGAGTTGGTCTTGAAGCTCGCCAGCACCATCCAGATCAGCGGAAACGCCATGACCAGGGTGCCGAGCAGCAACATGACGTACAGGCCGGCGTCGAGCAGGACCGAGCCCGGCCCGCGCCGGCGCCGACGATGCCGGCCGATCGCGGGGTCTGTGGCGGTGGGGGCCGGGGTGGCCCCGCGCCGCTGGGTCAGTGCATTGGTCACTGGTAATGCACCCGCCTTTCGACGAACTTCATCTGGATGACCGTGATGACGAGGAGCAGCACGAACAGCACCGTGGCGACCGCAGATCCGTAGCCGGCACGGCCGATCTGGAAGCCCTCGACATAGACCTGGAACATCAGAGTCTTCGTCGAGCCGAGCGGGCCGCCGTTCGTCATCGCACGGATCAGGTCGAAGGACTGCAGTGCGCTCAGGGTCAGCGTGATGAGCAGGAAGAACGTGATCGGGCCGAGCAGCGGCAGCGTGATCCGGGAGAACGTCCGCAGGGTTCCGGCGCCGTCGAGAGCGGCCGCGTCACGCAGGTCCTGCGGTACCGACTGCAGGCCGGCCAGGTAGATCAGCGCCACATATCCGACGTGCTTCCAGAGGGTGACGACGATGATCATCAACAGAGGCCACGGTTGCTGCGTGAACCACTCCGGCGAGGCGACGTCGAACCAGCCCAGCACGATCGCCAGCAGCCCGATGTTCGGGTTGAAGATGTAGATCCACAGGAACCCGACGGCGATTCCGGACAGCACGTACGGTGCGAACGTCACGGTGCGGACGATCCCGCGGCCCGCCAGCTTGCGGTTGAGCGCGAGTGCGAGGGCAAGGCCTCCCGCCATCCCGCCGGCGACCGTGCACAGGGCGTAGAGCAGCGTGGTCAGCAGCACCCGCGGCGTCTCGGGGTCGTTGAACCACTCGGCGTAGTTCCCCAGGCCGACGAACTGCGCCATCTGGGAGCCGAGGTTCCAGTTCAGCAGCGAGTAGTAGAAGCTCAGGAACATTGGCCGATAGGTGAACACCATCAGCACGAGATAGTTCGGGCCGGCCAGCAGCAGGAAGATCCCGATGTTGCGCCGGAGCTTCTTTCTACGTGCCGTCGCCCGCCGTGTCTCTGGTACGGCGATGCCCAAAGTAGGAGAACCCATATGGAAAGCGATCCGATCGGGTGGGTGTCAAGGTGTGGACGATCCTCATAAATGAAACACGTGGCGCGAAGGACGTGCCCCAGAAAAGGTGCACGCATGGGCGGACCGACGACCTCCAACAATGCGCACGTCGAAACAATCGCATCTCATGGTGTCCCGATGCGCAATCGCATCACAACAACCGGCTCACCACATTTCGACTCCTTTCAGAGCAATACGGTCGCTCCCGTGCGGACCGAGTCGTATGCCGCCTGCACGATCCGCACCGTGCGCAGCCCGGAGCGCCCGTCCGGTTGTGGGGCTCGGCCGGCGGCGATCGAAGCGAGGAACTCGGCGATCATCGCGGTGTCCGGGTCGGTGCCGTAGGAGAGCCACAGACCGTTGCCACGCGTTTGCGAGTGCCCGTCGACGCGGGTGTTGAACGCATCCATGTCGGCGATGCCACGGTCACCGGTCAACTGGAGCGTCAGCCCGCCCCACGTCGGGTAGCTGTCCGGCCTGGACCAGCTGCAGTCGATCGTGACGACCACGCCGCCGTCGAGCTCGATCGAGATCAGGCCACCGGTCTCGACCCCGACCTCACCGTGCAGGACCGTGTTGCTGAGTGCGTAGACGCTCCGGGCGGCGACGCCGTCGAAGAGGCTGTCCAGCAGGTCGGCCACGTGCACCGTATGGTCGGTGATCGACCCGCCGCCGGCGAGCTCCGGGTCGACGAACCAGGATCGGTCCCCCTTGGGCAGCTTGCCGTTGTTGGCCCCGACCACTGCGCGGACCTCGCCGACGGCGCCCGCGTCGTAGGCCCGCTTGAGCGCCTTGAAGGCCGTCGAGAACCGCACGGGGTGGGCGACCATGAGGTTGACGCCCGCCGACTCGCAGGCCGAGACCATGGCTTCGGCATCGGGCACCGACGTGGCCAGGGGCTTCTCGCACAACACGTGCGCGCCCTGCGCCGCTGCCTGCTCGACCAGCGGGAGGTGCCGTACGTTCTCCGCGCAGATGACGACGGCGTCCGGTCCCCACTCCCAGACCGCCTCGTAGGTCTCGAGGTAGCGGACGCCGAGTTGTGCGGCCAGGACAGTCCCGCCGCTCTCGCCGACCGGACGCTCGCCGTGGTCGGGGTCGGCGGCGACGAGCTCGATGTCCCGACGCCCGTTCAGTGCCCGCACATAGGACAGCGCATGCGGGTGCGCGAAGGACAGTACGGCGATCTTCAGTGGGGACCTCATGCCGCCACCTCGACGTTCCCGATCGGTGCGACGGCGACCGGTTGCCCAATCTGCAGCGACGTGACGGCGGCCTCGGCGACCAGGATCGCCGCCAGCCCGTCCTCGGCGCTGACCCGGGGTGGGTCGCCGCCCATGAAGGCGCGGGCGATCTCGCTCAACTCCAGCTCGAACGGACCGACACCACTGACCTCGGGCAGCAGGCCGGTCCCGGCCCTACCGTCGTGGCCGGCGCCACCGTCGATGACGAGGGGCTTGTGCTCGGCGGAGTCGTGCCGAAGGATCCCGCCGGTGCCGGCGATCTCGAACGTCGTCCGGAAGGCCGTGCCGGGTCGCGCCCAGGTACCGGCTGCGTGAGTGATCGCACCGCTGTGGTGCTGCAGGATCACATGCGCGCTGACCACGCCGTCCTTGCCCGTTCCGGTGCCGGCCTGCCGCGCGAACACCGTGCCGACCGGGCCCGCGTTCCAGCATGCGAAGTCGAGGTCGTGGATCATCTGGTCGAGGATCACACCGCCGGAGGCCTCCTCGTCGTGGAACCAGTCCATGTCGGGCCGGGAACCCGTGCGGGTGAAGCGTTGGACCGCGACCGTGCCGATGGTGCCGGCGGCCACCTCGCGGTGCATCGACTCGTACTCGCTGAAGTAGCGGACCACGTGACCGGGGTAGAGCTGCACGCCCGCGGCACGGCAGGCCTCGATCGCCAGGCGGGCATCGGTTGAGGTGCGAGCCAACGGCTTCTCGCAGAACACGTGCTTACCGGCCGCCGCGCCCGCCTGGACATAGCCGAGATGCGACGGCGTCGGGGTGACGATGTCGACGACGTCGACCAGGTCGAGCAGTTCCGCGAACGAGTCTACGGCCACGCCCCCATGGCTCGCCGCGAGAGCCTGCGCCCCGGCCGTCGAGAAGTGGCTGATCTCCGCGCCGATGCTCAGCCAGGCCGACAGATGGGCACCGGCGATGCCGCCGGCGCCGATCATGCCGACACGTAGCGGGGGTGGCGCAGGGGTGACCTGGACAGTCACGGGCGTTCCTTCCCTTGGTGGTCCGGCTCTTCGTGGTTCGAGGTCCTGGCTGCGATCACGGCGTCGACCAGTGGGTCGGCGGCCGCTGCCGTGAGCTGGGCTCGTCGAACGCCGCCGAGCGCCACGGCGGAGTCGGTGAGTGCGGACACGGTGAGCGGGGTGCGCCAGCCGCGCGGGTCGGCAGCGGATGCCAGATGGGCGCGCAACCCCTCGACGATCCGTTCGCCGGCGCCGGACAGGCCGCCACCGATGACGACGACCTCGGGGTCCAGGACCGCCGTCATGAACCGGATCGTGCGGGCGAGCTCGGCGCAGTAGCGGTCGACGCGGACCTGGCTGTCGGCCTCCCCGGCGGCGGCCTTCGCGAAGACCGCGGCGACCTGGGCGCTGGTTGCCGAGCTGTCGCCGAGCAGCACACCGGGGGTGTCGAAGAACAACTCGGGCACGGAGCCGATCTCTCCTGCCTCGCCATGGCGACCCGTCACGATCTGCCCGTCGATCATGATCGACGCTCGCGCGCGCCAGCCGGCGAGGAGGTACAGGACGTCCCGATGGTTGCGAGCCGCGCCGCGCCACTGCTCGGCCAGCGCAGCGAGGTTGGCGTCGTTGACGAGTTCGACATCGGCGCCGGCCCACTCGGCGAGCTGAGCACGGATGTCGGAGCCACTCCAGCGGGGCACCACCACGGACCGTGACAGGCGGCCCTCGGAGTCCACGACACCTGGGACGCCGACGGCGAGGGACCGCAGCTGATCGACCCTGATCCCGAGCTCGTCGGTGGCGTCCTGGACGGCGCGCTCGACCAGTTGGAGGAGCTCTGGGCCGTCCGCTCCGCTCGGCACCGCGGCCCGGTGGGTGACACGGATCGTGCTGTCGATATCCGCGATCATCACCAGGATCTCGTGCCTGCCGACATCGACACCGGCCACGAACGCCGCGTCGGGGTCGATCGCGTAGCGGCGTGCCGGTCGACCCGCGCCGCGAGTGCGGTCGCTCTCGCCCCCGCCCGGTTCCTGCGGCCGGATCATCCCGGTCGCGACGAGTTCGGCGAGGATGACCTCGAGCGTCGGCCGCGACAGTCCGGCGGTTCCCCGCAGCTCGGTGACGCTCGCCGGGCCGCCGGTAGCCAGCACGCGCAGAACGGCGGCGGTGTTGGCCCGGCGTTGTAGGTCTTGCGTCATGGCTAATACGCTAGGCCTATTAGCGGAAGTGCGCAAGGATGACGTGACGATCGCCGTCAAGCGTTCGTCCGATGTTTACCCGAACGTCGTCCACTGTCCTTCGGAGACCACCTCGACGGCCCCGTCGACGACCGTGAAGGCGCTCTGTTCGTCGATGGCATAGGCGGGCCCGCCGATGTCGGTGGCCCACCGCTGCGCATCGGCCAGGGAGTTGCCCGGGAAGGCGTTCAGGTGCGGGAAGATCGAGAAGTCGACGACGCCAAGGGTGCGGTCGTCCGGTGCGGACGGCCACTCGACGAAGTACTCCCCGATCCGGGGTGCCATCACCATGCTCCCGGCGCTCACTTCGACCCAGACCGTGTCGGCCAGCGCAGGCAGGCGCTCGGCAAGCCCCGACTCCCGCATCCAGTGGGCCAGGTACGTCGCGTCACCGCCGTCGACGAGGAGCACCTCGGCGTCGCGGGCCCAGGGGACCCATCGCTCGGTGCCGATGGTGGGCAGCGCGGTGAGCTCGAGGACGCCGAGCGAGCACCAACCGAGGCCGGTGAAGTGCTGGAAGTCGGGGTCGGCGGCGATGAGGCCCCGCACCGATCGCGGACCGCACATCGGGTGACCCCACTGCGCGGTCGGGACACAGAGGGCGTGACACTCGGCCACCGGTTTGCCGAGCAGCTGCACTAGTGCCGAGTGGATGCTCGGGTTCGTGACGCCGCCCGAGGTGAGCAGGAGCCTCACGGTGCCTCCAGAGATTGAGCGCAACGGATGGATGCAGGGTCAGACCCGGGCCTGCGCCGGAACTCGTCGAAGTCCGGGCCCGCCTGTCGCCGCAGGCCAGGGCTCATCGAACGGCCCGCTGCTCCACGGTGAGGATCTCGGACCCGTCCTCGGTGATGGCGATCGTGTGCTCGCTGTGCGCGGTCCGGCAGCCGGTCGCGCTTCGGAGGGTCCATCCATCGGCGTCGGTCACCAGCTGATCGGTGTCGGCCATCACCCACGGTTCCAGTGCGAGCAGCAGTCCGGGACGCAGTCGGTAGCCGCGGCCCGGTCGCCCGGTGTTCGGGATGTGCGGATCCTGGTGCATCGTCGATCCGATGCCATGGCCCCCGAAGTCGGTGTTGATGGAGTACCCGGCCGCGGTCAGAACCGAGCCGATGGCATGGGAGATGTCGCCCAGACGAGCGCCCGGTCCGGCGGCGGCGATGCCCGCGGTCAGTGCGCGCTCGGTCGCCTCGATCATCGCGGCGCTCTCGGCACCATCGGTGAGTCGGGCGTCGCCCACGATGAAGCTGATGGCGGCGTCCGCGGCGACACCTCCGTGGGTGACCGCGAGGTCGAGGGTGAGCAGGTCGCCGTCGGCAAGGGTGTAGTCGTGCGGCATCCCGTGCAGCACGGCGTCGTTGACCGCCGTGCAGATGTAGTGGCCGAAGGGACCGCGTCCGAACGACGGCGCGTACTCGACGTAGCAGGACTGCGCCCCGGCCTCGGCGATCATCGCCTCGGTCCAGGCGTCGATGTCCAGGAGGTTCGTGCCGACCAGACTCCGGCTCTTCAGTGTCTGCAGGATGTCGGCGACCAGACCGCCGGTGTGTCGTGCCTGGGCCACCTCGGCGGGTCTGAGGATCTCGATCACGAGGTGCCTTCCGAGCGCTTCCAATAACTATCCCGGCCATATTATCCCGGTATTACTATTGGAGCCATGGTCAGGTTGCCACTCACCCCCGCAGAGGTCGAGCGCGGCCGCCGACTCGGTGCGCTGTTGCGGCGCGCCAGGGGAGCGCGCTCGATGCTCGAGGTTGCGCTCGACGCGGGCGTCTCACCCGAGACGCTCCGGAAGATCGAGTCGGGCCGCGTCGCGACCCCCGCCTTCTCGACCATCGCCGCGATCGCCGATGTCCTCGGGCTCTCGCTCGATATGGTCTGGGCCGCGATCAACGAGATTGAACGTGGTGCGCCATCGAACCTCGAAAAGTTGATCGCCGAGGGCGGGGTGACTCCCGCGCGCACCAAGCGGCACGCGCTCCCAGCACCGGTGGAGTCCCGGGGCGCCGTGAGTGACCTGGTCGCTGACCAGCGTCGTTGATCGCCTATCTCGACACTGGCGTTGTGACTCTTGCGCTCACGCCGGGTTCAGGCCAGGCGCCGCCGTTCGTCCACGACGGCGATCACCAGTGCCACGGCCACGATCGCCAGCACCACCCGCAGGCTCAGGGACATCGCGTGGTCGTAGTCGCCCGAGGCGGCGAGAGTGGAGAAGAACACCGCGGCCGTGGCGGCCACGCCCACCGAGGTGCCGACCCGCTGGCCGGTCTGCAGGGCACCCGCGGCCACGCCGGCGTGATGCACCGGCACGTCGGCGAGGGTGAGGGCCTGGTTCGGGGAGATCACGATGCCGTTGCCGAACCCGGACACGATCAGAACCGCCGCGATCCACCAGATGATCGATTCGCCGTCGAACAGGCTCACGAGTACGTCGGTGGCCGCGATGCCGATCAGCATCAGCACGATGCCGGCCACGACCAGCCGTCTCCCGAACCGGTTCACCCACTTGCCGCCGAGCCAGGCCGAGAGGGATCCGGCGAGCGCGAACGGGGTGAGCACCAGGCCGGCCTGCCACGGCTCGAGGCCCAGTCCGTTCTGCAGGTACAGGGTCGAGACCAGGAAGATCCCGGTGAACCCGCCGAAGTAGGCCATCCCGAGAGTCGCCCCACGGGTGTACGACGGCGTGTGGAGCAGGTCCGTGGTGATCACCGGTTGGCCGCCGCGTGCCTCGAGCCGACGCTCCCACCACCCGAACGCTCCCAGGGCGACCGCGGCCACGACGAGCAGCCACCAGGGTGCGTCGGTGAACGAGCCCTCGGAGACCTGCACGAACGGGAACAGGAAACTCAGCACTGCGATCCCGAGCAGCGCCAGCCCGGGCACGTCCAGGCTCGCTCGGGCGCCCGGCGCGCGGGCGGGACGCACCCTGGGCAGCAGGCGCCAGGCGAGCGCCAGGGCGATCAGCCCGACCGGGACGTTCACCAGGAACACCGCCCGCCAGCCCTGTTCGGGGCCGAACGCGGCGATCAACGCGCCGCCCAGCAGCGGTCCCACGGCAGTGGAGAAACCGACGGTCGCGCCGAACCAGCCGAACGCACGGCCACGGTCCGGGCCGCTGAAGAGCTCCTGGATCATCGCGATGACCTGCGGGTTCAGCAGCCCCGCGGCCGCGCCCTGGAGGAGCCGGCCGACCGCCAGCATCGGCGCGGACGCGACCAACCCACACAGCGCACTGGTCAGCACGAACAGGGTCAGGCCGATCAGGAACATCACCCGGCGCCCGAACAGGTCACCGAGCCGGCCGGCGGGTACCAGGACGAGGCCGAACGCGAGCGTGTATCCGGCCACGATCCACTGCAGGTGGGACGGGCTGGCGGTCAGGGCACCTTCGATCGAGGGCAGGGCGACGTTGACGATGGAGACGTCGAGCAGGGTCATGAAGCCCGCGGTCAGGCAGACCGCGAAGGCACGCCAGGGACGGCTCACGGCGGCGGGTGGGGTGGTGGGCATCAGGGCTAGGTCTACCACGCAGTCCCGACTCCCGAACCCGGTGCCCAGCGGGTGACCGGCGTGTCCCGTCCGTGCCCTCGCGCGGGCACGGACAATGCAGGGGTGCCCCTCATCGACAACGCCGTGTACGTCGACGGCGCGCGGATCGCCGATCCCGCGAGCCTCGACCAGACGTTCGAGTACCTGCGCACCACCGGTGGCCTCGGCTGGATCGGCCTGCTGCGGCCGACGGACGACGAACTGACGACCGTGGCGGAGGAGTTCGGGCTGCATCCACTCGCCGTCGAGGACGCGCGTACCGGCCACCAGCGCGCGAAGCTCGAACGCTACGAGGACACGCTCTTCGTGGTGCTGCGGCCAGCCTGGTATGAGGACGCGACCGAGACGGTCGAGTTCGGTGAGCTGCACGTCTTCGTCGGCCACGACTTCGTGGTCACGGTGCGCCACGGTGACGCGCCGGACCTCTCCCGCGTGCGGAGCCGGATGGAGACCGAGCCCGACCTGCTCGCCCGGGGCGCACAGGCCATCCTGTACGCGATCCTCGACGAGGTCGTCGACCAGTACGAGCCGGTCATCCGCGGGGTCGAGAACGACATCGACGAGATCGAGGACGCACTGTTCAGCGACACCCGGATGGCGCTGTCACGGCGGATCTACGAGCTCTCCGGCGAGGTGATCGCCTTCCAGCGCAGCACCCAGCCGCTGGCCGGGATGCTCGAGGCGCTCCAGCGTGGCGAGCAGAAGTACGGCATCGACGTCGAGTTGCAGCGGCTGGTCCGCGACGTCGCGGATCACGTCATCCAGGTGACCGACCGGATCGCCTCGTTCCGCGCCATCCTCGACAACGCGCTCACCGTCAACGCGACGATCGTCACGCAGCGCCAGACCGAGACCGCGCTGGAGCAGAACGACCAGGTGAAGAAGATCTCGGGCTGGGCGGCCATCCTGTTCGGTCCGTCGCTCGTCGGCGCGATCTACGGCATGAACTTCGACCACATGCCCGAACTGCACTGGGCGCTCGGCTATCCCTTCGCGCTCGCACTGATGGCGGCGACGAGCCTGACCCTGTGGCGCATCTTCAAGTGGCGCAAGTGGATGTAGCCGCGGACCGCTATCCCTCGCGGATCACCAGCACGTCCTTCGGGGCCAGCCGCAGCGTCTCGCCCGCCGCGATGACCCGACCGGTCAGCACGTCGGTCCCGCTGGTGTGGGCGGCGACCTCGACCGGCTCCTCGCCATGCCAGAGCACGAACGAGTGGCGCACGCCTTCGCGCTCACGCACGCTCACCTCGAGCTCGGGTTCGTCGGGGTAGGGCCCGAGCAGCCCGTGCCCGGCCAGGGCGGTCCGCACGACCCAGGCGACGCCGTCGGCGGCCAGCTGCGTACCCACGTACCAGGCCGCGCCGGCGCGCCCGCCCGGCCGGTACCGGGTCACGGCCGGCTCGCCGGCATAGAAGTCGGCGCCGTAGGTGCCGACCACGTCGGCGCCCTCGGGCACGAGCACCTCCATGACGAGGTGGCCGTCCGCGGTCAGCGCGGCGCCACCGTCGGCGCCGTCCGGATCGGTGAGGGTGACCGGGTTCGCGACGTCACGCGGTTGCGCGTCCGTCTCGGCCACCCGGACCCCGAACAGGGACGTGAAGCCGCCCGGGTCGTCGCCGAGGAAGGCGTTGTCGTCGACGTCCACCCGCCCGGACAGGAATGACGTGAGCACCGTGCCGCCGCGGGCGACCACGGCCGCGAGCCGCTGGGTCAGGTCGCCCTTGACCATGTGCAGCAGCGGCGCGAGCACGACGTCGTAGCCGGCCAGGTCCGCGGTCACGGGCACCACGTCCAGGTCCACGTTCGCCTCCCACAGCGCTCGGTGATAGCCGAGCACCACGTCGGGATAGGTGACGTGCCGGTTCGGACCGTCGGAGATCTCCGCCGCCCACCAACTGTCCCAGTCGAACAGCAGCGCCACCCGCGCCGGGGTCCGGGCACCGAGCGTGGCATCGCCGAGCCGCTCCAGCTCACCGCCGAGCGTGGCCGCCTCCGTGAACGCGCGGGTGTCGGTGCGGCCGGTGTGGTCGAGAACCGCGCCGTGGTACTTCTCGCACGCCCCACGGGACTGGCGCATCTGGAAGTACAGCACCGCGTCCGCCCCGTGCGCGACGGCCTGCCAGGACCACAGCCGCAGCACTCCGGGCCGCTTCACCGGGTTCACGTCCCGGCTGGCCGTGGTGGTGGGGGTCTGCTCCATCACCCAGAACGGCGCGCCGTCCTTCAGCCCGCGCATCAGGTCGTGGGTGAACGCCATCCGGGCCTGGGCGTGTTCGTTCGGCGGGTAGTTGTCCCAGGTCGCCAGGTCCAGGTGCTCGGCCCAGCGGTGGTAGTCGATCGGGCGGTACATGCCCATGAAGTTCGTGGTCACCGGGGTGCTGGGGTCGTGCTCGCGGATCGCGGCCTTCTCGTCGGTGAAGTTGCGCAGCATCGCGTCCGAGGTGAACCGGAGATAGTCCAGGGTGATGCCCTGGAACGCGGTGTGGTTCGGTCCCCGCCAGTGCTCGGTGAGCGCGCTCGGCGGCTCGATCTCATCCCAGTCCGTGAACGTGTGTGACCAGAACGTGGCGTTCCAGGCGTGGTTGAGCCGGTCCAGGTTGCCGTACCGCGCACGCAGCCAGAGGCGGAACGCGGCCGCGCAGTTGTCGCAGTAGCAGGCGCCGCCGTACTCGTTGCCGACGTGCCAGGCGATCAGGCCGGGGGTGCCGGCGTAGCGTTGCGCGATCCGCCCGGCGAGCGCCGCGGAGAGCCGCTGGAACACCGGCGAACTGGGGCAGTGGTTGTGCCGTTGCCCGTACCGGTGCCGGCGCCCCTCGAAGTCCGTGCGGTTCACCTCCGGGTGAGCCTTGGCCAGCCATGGCGGCAACGCCCCGGTCGCGGTGGCCAGCACGATCTTGCGGCCCTCGGCGACGATCCGGGCCACGATCGCATCCAGCGTCGTGAAGTCGTAGGCGTCCTCGCCGGTCTGCAGGTGAGCCCACGCGAACACCCCGACGGTGAGGGTGTCGATGCGGGCCAGGGAGAACGCCTCGTGGTCGGCCGCCCAGACCTCCTGCGGCCACTGCTCCGGGTTGTAGTCGCCGCCGTAGGCGATCTGCTCAGCCATTGATGAAGTTCTCCTCGAGGTGGTCGCGGACGGGACGCTCGCCGCGCAGCAGCAGCCAGATCAGTGGCGCGGCGGCGAGCACGGGCAGCCAGTCGGAGACGCCGAGCGCGGCACCCGCGACGATCGCCACCAGTACGGCCACCCCGATGCTCGCCATGGGCTTCGCGGTCAGGTAGTAGATGCTCAGCCGGGCGACGTCCCGGGTGCGCAGGTTGTACAGGGACGAGATCACCACGGCGTGGCCGCTGGCCACGAGCAGGCCGAGCCCGACGGCGGCGCTCACCGCGCCGAGGAGGGTGCGGACCGCGGGTGGTCCGGTGACCGCGTCCAGGTTCGTCAGGTTGATGCCGAGCAGTGTCAACGCGGCGAGGGTCGGCACCCACCAGCGCAGCACGTCCCACACGCAGCGGCGGTAGCCGCGCAGGAAGTGCCGGGCCGGCTCGGGGTCGGCGTCCTCGCCGAAGGCCCGCCACGCGTACAGGGCGGCGCCGGTGGCCGGGCCCAGCGGGATCAGGGCGAGCGCCATCAGGGGGATGTTGCTCGCGACCGGCAGCAGGAGCAGCAGCAGGAGCAGGCCCGGCAGGGACGCCAGGACCCAGCACACCTCGAGGACCACGAGCCAGTGGATCACGGAGGCGGCTCGTGAGATCGGGCGGCTGGAGAACTCGGGCTGGGTCATGGTCGTCATTGTGTCGGTTGGCTCCGGTCGTAGGTGACGGCGGACGTGCCGCCGCCCGGCACCGGATGGTGCCGGGCGGCAGTGCCTTGGTCTGCCTTGGTCTGCCTTGGTCTGCCTTGATCCGCCTCGGTCCGCCTCGGGGACGACTCAGCCGGCGCTGACGTCGGCCGCCTCGTTGACGAGGTCGACGTACCGGGACATCCCAGCCGCCTCGAGCTCGGCGGCGTAGGCGTCCCACTCGTCGAGGGAGCGCTGGCCGAGGATGAACGCCGCCGTGTTCTGCATGACGTTGTCCTGCAGGGCGGTCTGCAGCAGGGAGGCCTGCTCCCGCTGCATCTCGTCCATCGTGATCGCGGGGCCCTGGGGGGCGACGTCCTTCTCATTCATCGCGTTCAGGAAGTCCACCACCTCCGGGCGGAGCATCGACTGGACGAGCTCCGCGGTCGCGCCGTGGTTGAGCATCCAGACACCGTTGTGGTACCCGTAGTCGGTGTTCAGGGCCTCCGGTGCGCCCGGGTTGAGGCCGTTGATGTCGATCGTCTCGACCAGGGTCCGGGTGCCGTCCGCGGCGGTGTTGAAGGTCTCGCCCTCGACGCCCCACTTGGCGAACTCGAGGCCCTCGTCGGAGTAGTACAGCCAGTCGACGAACTGCAGCATGGCCACGAAGTTCGGCGAGTCGGCGGCGTCCGCGGAGAACGCGATCCCGGACTCGAACCGGCCGCCGGTGCCGGCGTCCATGATGTTGCCGGCGGGGCCCGCGGGCACGGTCAGGTAGCGCACCTCTGCCTCGGTGTTCCCGGCGTCCGTGAACGCCTGTCGGTAGCGCAGGATCTCCTGGTCGTTGACCCCGATGGCGGCGGACTGACCGGAGGTGAACTTCGCGATCGCGGCGTCATCGTCCTGGGTGAGCGACTCCGGGTCGAGCAGCCCGTCCGCCACGAGACCGGAGAAGTAGGTGATCAGGTCCCGGTAGCCGTCGGAGGCGCCGGTGTAGATGTACTCCTCGGCCTCGGGGTCCCAGGTCACGCCGTCGCCGAAGCCCCAGCCGGCCTCGGTGCCGAAGTTCCCGGACGCCGCCTGCAGGGTGGCCTCGAGGGGACCGTTCGTCGACCAGCGGTCGGAGTAGGGGTAGGCGAGATCCGGGTTCGCCTCCTGGACGATCGCCAGTTGCTCGGCGAACTCGTCCCAGGTCTGCGGGTCCTCGGTGATGCCGGCGGCCTCCCAGAGGTCCGCGCGGATCGCGATCGAGTAGGCGGGCTTCGGGTTCTCATGCAGGCCCGGCAGCAGATAGAAGTTGCCGTCCTCCTGGCGGAGCCGGTCCACGTCCTCGGTGAGGCCCCACTCCTCCATCTTCTGGGTGAAGTTCGGCAGGTACTCCAGGTACTGCGAGATCGGGAGGATGGCTCCGCTGCCGGTGAACGGCTCGATGTCCGCCGCGTAGGTGGACGGGATCAGCATCGGGGCGTCGCCGGCGCTGATCAGCAGGGACCGGCGGTCGTTCCAGTCCGAGAGCGGCACGTTCACGTAGTCGAAGGTGACGTTGTTGTCCGCCTCGAGGTGCTGCAGGATCGACCAGTCCTCGTTGAAGGGGTAGTTCGGGTGGTCCCGGTAGAGCAGCGAGAACTCGACCGGTTCGGTGGCCACGAACGTGGTGCCGATGTCGTAGTCCTCCATCGCGCCGACCATGTTGTCGTCGAGCGCGCCCGGCTCGGGGCCATTGCCCTCGCCGGAGTCGTCGCCGTCGGAACTGCACGCCGCGAGGGTGATCGCCAGGGCCGCGGCGAGCAGGCCCGCGGCCGCCTTCTTTCCATTCCTTCTCATTGTTTCCTCCGGGGTTGAACGTCGTCGTTCACGACGGTTTGGGGACTTGCGGTCGGATGGGAGTGAGCGCGGGTCAGCCCTTGACCGAGCCGAGCATCACGCCCGAGACGAAGTACTTCTGGATGAACGGGTAGAGGCAGATGATCGGCAGCACGGTCAGCACCATGGTCACCGACTGCACGTTCGCGGCGATCTGCGCGCCGTCGGAGCCGAGGCCCTCGGTGCCGGTGGCCGCGGCGAGCAGATTCCGCAGGTAGACCGTGACCGGATACAGCTCGGCCCGGTCCAGATAGAGGAAGGCGCTGAACCAGGAGTTCCAGAACGCGACGGCGTAGAACAGGATCATGGTGGCCAGCACCGCCTTGCTCAGCGGGATCACGATCCGGAAGAACACCCCGTACGTGGACAGCCCGTCGATCGCGGCGGCCTCCTCCAGCTCGGTGGGGAAGTTCTCGAAGAACGACTTCATGATCAGCAGGTTGAAGACGCTGATCGCGTTCGGGACCACGATCGCCCAGATGGTGTTCTTGAACCCGAGCTCGTTGATCAGCAGGTAGTTCGGGATCAGGCCGCCGTTGAAGAACATCGTGAACACCGCGAGCCCGATGAAGAACTGGCGGCCCTTGAGGTACGTGCGGGAGATGGCGTACGCGAACGTGGTGGTCAGCGCGATCGCGATGGCGGTCGCCACCACGGTGTAGACGACCGTGTTCTTGTAGTTGATCCAGAACATGTCGTCGCTCATCACCGCCAGGAACGTGGTGGTGTTGAACCCGCGCGGGATCAGGTTCACCTGCCCGGAGACGATGAAACCCTCGGAACTGAACGCCTTCGCGACCAGGTTGACGAACGGGTACAGGGTGAGCCCGCAGATGATGGTCAGCACCACGATGTTCGCGGCGCTGAACGCCTTGTAGCCGCGGGTGTCCTTGACCGTGGTCGAGGACCGGCGGACGGCGGCCAGGTCCGGTGAGGCCTGGATCGGATCGGTGGTCACCACAGGGAGCTCCCGACGACTCGACGCGAGATCGCGTTGGCGGACAGGACGAGGGTGAGGCCGATGAGTGCCTCGAACAGGCCGATGGCCGTGGAGTAGGAGTAGCTGCCGGACTGGATGCCGACCCGGTACAGGTACGTGGAGATCACGTCCGCCGTCGAGTAGATCAGCGGGTTGTACAGGAGCAGGATCTTCTCGAACCCGACGGCCATGAACTGGCCGATGTTCAGGATCAGGAGCACCACCATCGTGGGCCGGATGCCGGGCAGGGTGATGTGCCAGGTCTGGCTCCACCGGTTCGCGCCGTCGATCCGGGCGGCCTCGTACAGCTGGTCGTCGATCGTGGTCAGCGCGGCCAGGTAGAGGATCGTGCCCCAGCCGACGGTCTGCCAGATCTCCGAGGAGACGTAGATGGGCCGGAACCAGGACGGGTCCTGCATGAAGGAGATCTGATCCATCCCGACACCGGCGAGGATCTGGTTGATGGTGCCGTTCAGCGACGTCAGCTGGAGGACGACGCCGGCGACGATCACGATCGACATGAAGTGCGGGAGGTAGGTCACCGTCTGCACGAACCGCTTGAACTTGCGCGACCGCAGCTCGTTGAGCAGCAGGGCGAGGATCACCGGCAGCGGGAACACGATGATCAGCGTCAGCCCGCCGAGGATCAGGGTGTTCGTGAACACCCGCCAGAACGTCGGGTCGTTGATGAACATCTCGACGTAGTACAGGCCCACCCACTCGTCGCCGAACATCGAGCCACCCGGCCGGAACCGGCGGAACGCGATGACGTTCCCGAGCATGGGCACGTACCGGAAGATGATCAGGAACACCACCGGCAGCACGAGGAACGTGTACAGGCGCCAGTCCTTGCGCAGCGCCTGCCGCCAGGTGACCTGGTGGCCCTTCGAGCGGCCCCTCAAGCGACCTGGCCGGGCGGGCGGGCCGCCTGGGCCTGGCGGCTTCTGGACGGCGACGGCGCCCGCGGACTCTGCGGGTGCGCTCTCGGGGGCGAGCGGGTCCCGGATCGTCACTGGGTCACCTCCGCTGGTTGGTGGGCGGCTTCGATGACGACGGCGCAGCGAAGGGCACGGTCGGGTCCGGTCTCGCGTTCGGTTCCGGTCAGGCGCAGCGGCAGAGCCGCCTCGATGTCCGTGCTCGAGCGCGCGAGCCGCAGTTCGACGGCCCCGGGTTCGACGATCCGTCGGCCGGTCAGGCCGGTGAAGGAGGTCAGGTCCGCGGGGACCGTGAAGCGGACCAGGGCGGCCTCCCCGGACTCGAGCGGCACCCGGGCGAAGCCGATCAGCCGCTGCACCGGGCGGGTGACCTGGGCGACGGGGTCGTGCAGGTAGAGCTGGACGACCTCGGTGCCGGCCCGGTCGCCCGTGTTGCGCACGGTCACCTCGACGGTCACTTCGCCGGCAACGTCCCAGTCGGCGCTCTCTCCGGCAGTGCCGGCCACCCGCGCCGCGCTCCACTCGAACGAGGTGTAGGTGAGCCCATGGCCGAAGCCGAACAACGCCGTCGGGTCGAGGTTCGAGACCCCGGACCGGCCGCCGAGCGGCGCTGTCAGGTAGGTGCCCGGCCCGCCGGTCGGGTTGCGCGGCACGCTCACCGGCAGGCGGCCGGAGGGCGCCACCGTCCCGGTCAGCACCTCCGCGATCGCGCGCCCGCCGAGTTGGCCCGGGAAGAACGTCTGCACGATGGCGGCCGCGCGACCGGCGTAGGCGCCGAGCGCGTACGGGCGGCCGCTCAGCAGCACCAGGACCACCGGGGTCCCGGTCGCGAGCACGGCCTCGACCAGGTCGGCCTGGATACCGGGCAGGTGCAGGTCCTCGGCGTCGCAGCCCTCGCCGGAGGTGCCCCGTCCGAACAGTCCGGCCCGGTCCCCGACCGCCACCACGGCCACGTCCGCCGCGGCCGCGACGCGGGCCGCCTCGTCGAGGCCGGACGGGTCGGGGTCGGTGACGTCGCAGCCGCGGGCATGGGTGACCTCCAGCCCGGCGTCGGTCAGTGCGGCGCGCACGGTCGGGATGTCGAGACCGATCGGGTGCTCGGGGTGCTGCACCCCCACGTGCGCGGGGAAGGAGTAGCAGCCGAGCATCGCCATTTCCTCGTCGGCGAGCGGGCCGACGACGGCGACCCGCGCCCCGGGCGCGAACGGCAGGGTGGTGCCGGGGTTGCTGAGCAGGACGACGGCCTCGCGGGCCAGTCGCAGCGCGACCTCCTTCGAGGCCGCGGTGTCGAGGATGCCCCCGTCGACCCCGTCGGCCCTGACGCCGACCGGCTCGGGGGAGTAGCCGGGATCGAGCAGGCCGAGGTCGATCTTCTGGCGGAGCACCCGGTGCAGCGCCCGGTCCACGAGCGCGACGTCGACCAGACCGCCGCGCACCGCCTCGAGCAGCGGTGCACCGAACGCGTCCACGCTCGGCAGTTCCACGTCCACACCGGCCCGCAGGGCGAGGCCGGCAGCCTCGCCCGGACCACCGGCGACCCGGTGCAGCTTCTCGAGGAACCGCACCCCGAAGTAGTCCGCGACCACGGTGCCCTCGAATCCCCACTCCTCGCGCAACAGGCCGGTGAGCAGGCGCCCGTCGGCGGCGGACGGGACGCCGTCGATCTCGGTGTAGGAGTGCATGACCGACCGGGCGCCGCCCTCCCGCAGGGCCACCTCGAACGGCGGCAGGATCACATCGGCGAACTCGCGGGGGCCGATCGAGACCGGGGCGAGGTTGCGGCCGGCCCGCGAGGCGGAGTACCCGGCGAAGTGCTTGAGGGTGGCCACGATGCCGGCGGACTCCAGGCCGCGCACGTACGCGGCACCGATCTCGCCGACCAGCTGGGGGTCCTCGGCGATCGTCTCCTCGGTTCGGCCCCAACGGTAGTCCCGGGTCACGTCGAGGACCGGGGCGAGGCCCTGATGCACCCCGACGGCGCGCATGGACGCACCGATCTGCGTCGCCATCTCGGCGACCAGGTCCGGATCGAAGGTGGCGCCCCAGGAGAGCGGGATCGGGTATGCGGTGGCCCGCCAGGCGGCGAAGCCGGCGAGGCACTCCTCGTGCACCTGGGCGGGGATGCCGAACCGGTTGGCCGCCATGATCTCCCGCTGGGAGCTGGCCAGGGAGCGGGCCCCGGCGGCCGGGTCCACGGGGGCGGTTCCGAACGGGCGGGTCAGCTGGCCGAGTCCGCCGTCGATGACCTCGGTCCAGCCGAGATCGTCGCCGGTCATGTCGCCCTGGTTGGGGGCGACGCCGCCGCCGGAGGCGTCGGCGCCGACCCAGAGCCCGACGAGCTGGCCGACCTTCTCCTCGAGGGTCATCTCGTCGATGAGGGCGTCGGCGCGCTCGCCGCTCGTGCGGCTGGGGTCGCGCCACGGTTGCCCGACCGCGCCGGACGCCACGGCAGGCATGGCCGCGCCGTTCGTGATCTCCGTGGTCATCAAGACCTTCCTGTCCACCGCTCTGTGGGCCTCGGCTGCTCCGCCGCGACACGAAACTTTCGGAACATCTCCGATACTTTGTGGTGGTGACTTTAAGGTGCGTCCGGGAGCGATGTCAACGCATCGCGGTAACGGAACGAGAACACTTGCGGCGCGGGTGTCGGCGAGTGGTAGCGTCGCCCCGAAAGTTGCGGGAGGAGGTGGGGTCGGTCATGACGCAGTTCTCGGACACCGGGCCGGACGCTCCGCGCAAGGCGACGATCGCCTCGATCGCCACCGAGGCGGGGGTCTCGGTCCCGACCGTCTCGAAGGTGCTGAACGGACGCCCCGACGTCTCGCAGAGGACCCGCGAACGGGTCGAGGAGGTGCTCGCCCGGAACAACTACCGGCGCCGCCGGTCGAACGGTCCCGCGGGACCGGCGCTCATCGATCTGGTGTTCCACCAGTTGGGGTCGCCGTGGGCCATCGAGATCATCCGCGGCGTCGAGGCGGTCGCGGCGTCCGAGCACGTGGGCGTGGTGCTCTCCGAGCTCGGTGGCAAGCACCGCCCGCCCCAGGAGCTTCTCGATGCGGTTCTGGCCAGGCGCCCGTTGGGGGTGGTGCTCGTGCTGTCCGGCCTGGACCGCGAGCAGCGGCACCAACTGGAGAGCCGATCGATCCCGTTCCTGGTCGTGGACACCGACGGCGAGCCGCCGGCGGGCGTGCCCACGGTCGGGTCGAACAACTGGAGCGGCGGGCTGAGCGCCACCCGGCATCTGATCGAGCTCGGCCACCGTCGGGTCGCCGTCATCAGCGGTCCCGCCGACGTCCTGTGCAGCCGTGCCCGCGTCGACGGCTACCGGACCGCGCACGACGAGTCCGGGGTGCCGCTCGACCCGGCCCTGACCCGGTACGGCGACTTCAGCGTCGACGGTGGGCACAGGTACGGCCTGGAACTGCTGAGCCTGCCGGACCGCCCGACCGCGATCTTCGCGGGCTCGGACATGCAGGCGCTCGGCGTGCTGCGGGCCGCCGACGAGCTGGGCCTGCGGGTGCCCGAGGACGTTTCGGTGGTCGGCTACGACAACCTGCCGCTGGCCGAGTGGGTGGTGCCGCAGCTGACCACGGTGAACCAGCCGCTCTACGACATGGGCGCGACGGCCACCCGGATGCTGCTCGGCATCGCCAGGGGTGAGGCGCCCATCAACAGGCGCCTCGACCTGGCCGCCGAACTCGTGGTGCGCCGGTCCACAGCCCTGCTCGCCTGACTGCTCCGCCCCCCACGCGCCCCCACGCGCTGCCCTCGCGCTGCCCGATGCGCCGCCACGCACCCGCTGACCTCGGCTACGACCGTCGGGGACGGTCAGGGTCAGCGGCCCGGGCAGATCGGCCGGTCGAGGGAGCGGGTCCGCGCGTCCGAGCCGGGTGGGAGGGACGGTGGTGCCACCTCCACCCGGCTGCGGCACAATGGCCAGCGGCGCCCCGATCGACGACGTGGGGCGAACCCCGAGCGCGGTGAAGGTGGTCCAACAGGCGATGAGTGCACCCAGCGTCAGCTACTCGATCACGGTCCGACTGGAGATGCCGGCCCGGCCGGCGGCGGTCAGTTCGATCACCACCGCGGTCGAGGAGGCCGGGGGAGTCGTCACGGCCGTCGACGTGTCCGCGTCCGGCCTGGACCGGCTCCAGGTCGACGTCACCTGCGCCACCGGCGGCGAGGAGGATGCCAGCCGGATCGTCGACGCGCTCGGCACCGTCGAGGGCGTGACGATCGGACGGGTCTCGGACCGGACCTTCCTCGCCCACCTCGGCGGCAAGATCGAGATCCAGCCGAAGATGCAGATCCGGCACCGCGACGACCTCTCGCTCATCTACACACCGGGCGTCGGCCGGGTCTCCCAGCAGCTTGCGGCACACCCCGAGGACGCCGTCCGGCTCACGATCAAGCGCAACACGGTGGCCGTGGTGACGGACGGGTCGGCCGTGCTCGGCCTCGGCAACATCGGGCCGACGGCGGCGCTGCCGGTGATGGAGGGGAAGGCGGCCCTGTTCAAGCGGTTCTCCGGCATCGACGCGTTCCCGCTCTGCCTGGACACCCAAGACGTCGACGAGATCGTGCGGACCGTCAGGATCGTGGCCCCGGTGTTCGCCGGCATCAATCTGGAGGACATCTCCGCGCCACGGTGCTTCGAGGTCGAGGACCGGCTCCGCGCCGAACTGGACATCCCGGTGTTCCACGACGACCAGCACGGCACCGCGATCGTCGCGGTCGGTGCGCTCACGAACGCGCTCAAGGTGGTCGGCAAGGACATCGGCGACGTCCGGATCGTGCAGTCCGGGGCCGGTGCCGCGGGTTCGGCGATCCTGCGCCTGATGCTCGCCGCCGGTGCCCGGGACGTCGTGGTCGCGGACGTCGAGGGGATCATCCGGTCCGACCGGCCGAACCTGGAGCCGACCCTGAGCTGGATCGCGGAGGCCACCCAGGGGGACCGGTACGGCACCACCGTGGCCGAGGCGATGGTCGGCGCGGACGTGTTCATCGGGGTCTCCGCGCCGAACCTGCTCACCGAGGCGGACGTCGCCGCGATGGCCCCGAACTCGATCGTGTTCGCGATGGCGAACCCGGTGCCCGAGGTGGACCCGGCGATCGCCACCCGGCACGCCGCCGTGGTCGCCACCGGACGCAGCGACTTCGCGAACCAGATCAACAACGTGCTGGCGTTCCCCGGGGTGTTCCGCGGGCTGCTGGACGCCCGCTCCACACGGATCACCGACGACATGCTGCTCGCGGCCGCCCACGCGCTCGCGGGCGTCGTGGGTGAGGACGAACTGAACGCCACCTACATCGTCCCCAGTGTCTTCCACCCGCACCTGCACACCGCCATCGCGGCCGCCGTCAAGGCCGCGGCGGAGGCCGACCCGACGGCGGTCGCGGCGGACTGACCTGGCCCGCACGGTCCGCCCGCCCGGCCTGCTGCCGGCATATTCCCTTGCCCGGCCGCCTACCGTCGGTGGTGTGAACGATGGCGGCACGAAGTCTGGCAACGGGCGGATCTCCCGGGTCGACCGGGGATCGGTCCAGGTGCTGCTGCCTGCTGACGGCACCGAGCCCGGCACGCTCGATCCACGGGCGGAGCCGGTCGAGCTGACCGTGCCGACCGACCGGGCCGGCACCCTGCCGGCCGTGGTCGGCGACCCGGTGCACCCGGCCGTCGGAGACCGGGTGGTCATCGACGGTGACCGGGTGTTCGTCGCGCCCCGTACCAGCGAGTTGTCCCGGGACGGCTCCGACCGCACGTCCCTCGAGCAGGTGATCGCCGCGAACGTGGACGTGGTCGTCATCGTTGAACACCTCGAGCCCACGCCATCCCTCGGCCGCCTCGAACGGATGCTGACCATCGCGTGGCGCTCCGGAGCGATCCCGCTCGTGGTGCTGACCAAGTCCGATCTCGTCTCCGACACCGAGCACTGGGTCGGTGAAGCGGAGGCGGTTGCGCCAGGGGTCGGCGTGGTCGCCGTGAGCGCGAGCACCGGTGCCGGCCTGGACGATCTCGACACCGCCCTCGCCGGCGCCCAGACCCTGGTGCTGATCGGGCCCTCCGGCGCGGGCAAGTCGACGCTGGTCAATGCGCTCTCCGGGTCGGACGTGATGATCACCGGTGCCGTCCGCGGCGACGGCCGCGGCATGCACACCACCACGCACCGTCAACTCGTGCCGCTGCCCGGCGGGCGGCTGCTGATCGACACCCCGGGCCTGCGCTCGGTCGGGATCGTCGCCACCGAGGAGGCGGTGGCCGCCACCTTCGAGGACATCGAGGCGCTCGTCGCACTGTGCCGGTTCAACGACTGTGCGCACGAGCAGGAGCCGGGCTGCGCCGTCGTCGCGGCACTCGACGCCGGCGAGCTCAGCGAGCGACGGTTCACCTCCTGGCGCAAGCTCCAGCGGGAGGCGCGCCGGCAGGCCGCCCGGGCCGACCAGCGGGTCGCCGCCGAGCAGCGACGCCAGTGGCGCACCCGGGAGCGTTCGTCCCGGGAGGCAGCCAGGCAGCGGGCGCGGCGCTGACCCTCGAGGCCGCAGCCCCCCCGTTGAACGTTCCATGACCCTCCGGTGAACTCCGACGCGGAAGGTGCCCGAATCCCTTCCAGGTGTCACCGGAGGGCGCTACCGTGCCGGGTACCCCCTGTTGTCTGGATCACACAAAGGATGCCCCCACATGTCACCATCCTCCAGGGGCGGTCGCAGGCATGCGTTCCGTCCCATAGCTACGATCACGACGCTCGCGCTCGCGAGTCTCGGCGCCGCGGCTCCCGCGTTCGCCGCCACCGAACCACCCGACAGCGACCCCGGCAGCGCCGCCGCGACACTCTCCTCGGGGGATGAGAGTGCCGCATTCGCGCAGACCGACGGCTCGATCTTCATCAGCGAGATCCACTACGACAACGCGGGCACCGACGCCCGCGAGTTCATCGAGATCCAAGCGCCGGCCGGGACGAACCTGAACCGCTGGAGCGTGGTGCTCTACGGCGCCGACGGCGTCGCGTACGACACCTCGAACGTCCGAGGCTCGGCTCGCAACGGCACCGTTGTGCTGAACTACGGATCCGAGTCCATCGTCAACGGCACCGGTGGCGTCGCCCTGGTGAACCCCGACGGCGGCGTCGTCGAGTTCATCTCCTACGGCGGCGCGATCACCGCGGCCGACGGCCCGGCGGCCGGACTGGCCAGCACCGACATCGGCGTGCAGCAGTCCGAGGCCGAGCGAGGCCTGACACTGCAGCGGATCGGCACTGCGTGGACCGGCCCGGTCGCCAGCACGCAGGGCGCGCCGAACCCCGAGCCGGAGCCGGAGCCCGAGGTCGAGGCGTTCATCAGCGAGATCCACTACGACAACGTCGGCACCGACGTCGGCGAGGCGATCGAGGTCCAGGCCACCGTGGGGGCGGACCTGACCGGCTGGACCCTGGTCCTCTACAACGGCAACAACGGCGGCCCCTACGACACCGACGCGGTCGGCGGCGTGGTTCCGGACGCCGGGGTGCTCGTCGTCGAGTACCCGGAGAACGGCATCCAGAACGGATCGCCCGACGGCGTCGCGCTCGTCGACGCGGACGGCAACCTCGTCGAGTTCCTCACCTACGAGGGCAGCTTCGCCGCCGTCGGCGGCCCCGCGGACGGCGTGACCGGCACCGACATCGGCGTCGAGCAGGGCTCCTCGAACCCGATCGGGGAGTCCCTGCAACTGATCGACGGCGTCTGGACCGGCCCCGCCCCGGAGTCGTTCGGTGCCATCAACACCGCCGACGACCCGGGTGAGCCCGGCGAGCCCGGTGAGGACACGCACACCATCGCCGAGATCCAGGGCACCGGGGACGCCTCCCCGGTGGCCGGCCAGACCGTGACCACCACCGGTGTGGTCACCGCGGCCTACCCGACCGGCGGCTTCGACGGGTACTACCTGCAGACCGCGGGCAGCGGCGGCGATGCCGATCCGAGCACCCGGACCGCCTCCGACGGCGTGTTCGTGTACTCGGCGGCGACGGTCGGTTCCGTGCAGGTCGGCGACCACGTCCAGGTGACCGGCTCGGTCGTGGAGTTCAACGGCCTCACCGAGATCACCGTCGGCGCCGGTGGCGCCGTGGTGCTGGACACCCCGGCCGAGGCGGTCAAGCCGATCGAGGCGTTCGCCCTGCCCGGCACGGACGCCGAGCGGGAGGTCTTCGAGGGGATGCTCGTCGCCCCCGTCGCCGACTACGTGGTCTCCGACACCTACGCCCTCGGCGGGTGGGGTACCAGCGCGTTCGGGTCCATCGGGCTCGGCCTCGGTGGCCCGCTCGTCCAGGAGACGGATGTCGCCCTGCCCGGCACGCCCGAGTTCGACGCGGTCGCCGCCGACAACGCGGCCCGCGCCATCACCCTCGACGACGGGCAGTCCGCCCGTACCGCGACCAGCGCGAACGTGCCCTACCTGACCGGAGCGCCGAACGTGCGCACCGGCGCCGGGCTCACGTTCTCCGCCCCGGTCATCGTCGACTTCCGGTTCCAGTGGAACTTCCAGCCGACGGCCCCGGTCGACGGCAACGCCGACGACGTGGTGCTGTTCAACACGGGCAACACCCAGGAGGCGAACGCCACCCCGCAGGACGTGGGCGGTGACCTGAGTATCGCGACGTTCAACGTGCTGAACTACTTCACCACCCTCGGCACGGACCTGCCCGGCTGCGTGCCCTACACCGACCGGGACGGCAACCCGATCACGGTCAACACCGGGTGTGACGCCCGTGGCGCCTGGGACGAGGCGAACCTGCAGCGTCAGCAGGACAAGATCGTCGCGGCCATCAACGGCCTCGGCGCGGACGTGGTCTCCCTCGAGGAGATCGAGAACTCGGCGCAGTTCGGGCAGGACCGGGACGCCGCGCTCGCGGCCCTCGTCGACGCCCTGAACGCCGACGCCGGGGCCGGCACCTGGGCGTTCGCGCCCTCGCCGGCCGTGCTGCCGGACCTGGCCGACCAGGACGTCATCCGGAACGCGTTCATCTACCGGCCGGCGAGCGTGGAGCTCGCCGGGGACTCGGTCGTGCTCGTCGGCTCGGCCGCGTTCGACAACGCCCGCGAGCCGCTCGCCCAGGCCTTCACCGCCGTCGGCAGCGACTACACCTTCATCGCCGTCACGAACCACTTCAAGTCCAAGGGTGGCGACTGCGGCGACCTGCCGGAGGGCTGCTTCGACGCGGACCGGGTGGCCCAGGCGCAGGCGCTGACGGCGTTCGCGCAGGACGTGGCCGACGCCGCCGGGGTGGAGGACATCTTCCTGCTCGGTGACTTCAACTCCTACGGAGCGGAGAACCCGGTCGTCGCGCTCGAGGCGGCCGGCTACACCAACCTCAACACCGAGGAGACCACGTACGTCTTCGACGGCAAGGTCGGCTCGCTCGACCACGTGTTCGCCAACGCCTCCGCCCTGGAGACCGTCACCGGCGTGGACGTGTGGAGCATCAACTCGGTCGAGTCCGTGCTCGCGGAGTACTCGCGGTACAACTACTTCGCCAGCGAGCACTTCCAGCCCGGGACCCAGTTCCGGGCCTCGGACCACGACCCGATCATCGTCGGGATCGACGTGCCGGAGGATGTCACGCCCACGGTGGACATCAACCTCCTCTCGATCAACGACTTCCACGGTCGGATCGAGGCGGGCGGCGAGTCCGCGGGCGGTGCCGTGCTGTCCTGCGCGGTCGACACGTTCCGCGCGCAGAATCCGAACACCCTGCTCGTCTCCGCCGGGGACAGCATCGGGGCGTCGACGTTCACCTCGTTCATCGCCGGCGACCAGCCGACGATCGACGTGCTGAACACGATCGGCCTGGACGTCTCCGCGTTCGGCAACCACGAGTTCGACCAGGGTCAGGACGACGTGAACGACCGGGTGATCCCGGCGTCGAACTGGCCGTACGTGGCCGCGAACATCGTGGACGCCAACGGTGACCCGGTGTACGACCCGTACACGATCCTCGACGTCGACGGCATCTCGGTCGGCTTCATCGGTGCGATCACCGAGGAGATGCCGGCCCTGGTCTCCCCGGCCGGCATCGAGGGCCTCACCTTCAGCGACATGGGTGAGGCGGTCAACTCGTACTCGGCGCAGCTCTCCGACGGCGACGACGCCAACGGCGAGGCGGACGTGATCGTGGTGCTCGTGCACGACGGCGCGTCGTCCCCGGACCTGGCCAGCGCCGACGGCACCCCGTACGGCGACCTGGTCGCCGGCGCGGACGCCAACATCGACGCGATCATCTCCGGGCACACCCACCAGGCCTACGTCCACGACGTCGACGGCCTGTGGGTGACCCAGACCGGCCAGTACGGCGAGCGGCTGGGCCACCTGGAGTTGACCGTCGACCGCGCCTCCGGTGAGGTCACGGCCGCCACCGCCGAGAACGTGGACCTGGTCCCCGTTGCCGGCAACCCGACGGCGACCCCGCCGATCCCGCGGGAGACGTTCTGTGCGGGTGACCCCGAGGTCCAGACGATCATCGACGAGGCGGTGGCCGTCGCCGACGAACTCGGCGCCGTCCCGCTCGGCGAGATCACGGCGGACTTCAACCGGGCCCGCCAGAGCAACGGCTCGGAGAACCGCGGCGGCGAGTCCACCCTGGGGAACTTCGTGGCGGACGTCCAGCTCTGGGCGGCGCAGCGGACCAACCCGAACGCGCAGATCGCCATGATGAACCCGGGCGGGCTGCGGGCGGACATGACGTACGCCGCCTCCGGCAACGAGGGCGACGGCGTGCTCACCTACCGCGAGGCGGCGATCGTCCAGCCGTTCGCGAACACCCTGGTCACCACCGTGCTCACCGGTGACCAGATCGCCCAGGTGCTCGAGGAGCAGTGGCAGCCCGCCGCGGCCTCCCGCCCGTTCCTGCGGCTCGGTGTGTCGGCGGGCTTCACCTACACCTATGACCCGAACGCCGCAGCCGGCGAGCGGATCCTGGAGATGACCCTGAACGGCGAGCCGATCGACCCGGCCGCGCAGTACACGGTCGTGGTGAACTCGTTCCTGGCCTCCGGTGGTGACAACTTCGCCACCCTGGCCGAGGGCACGAGCACCGCCGACTCCGGTCAGAGCGACCTGGTCGCCATGGTGGACTACATGGCCGAGTTCGGTTCGGCTTCGCCGGACCTGGCCCAGCGCGCCGTCGGCGTCAGTTGGGTCTCGGACCCGGCGGCCGAGTACGCGGCCGGTGACGAGATCGCCCTGGACCTGTCCTCGCTGGCCTTCTCTGCCGGTGAGCCGGTTCCGGCGGAGGTCGCGATCACCCTCGGCGGTCAGCAGGTCGGGACCGCTGCGGTGGATCCGGCCATCGTGGACACCACCGACGAGGTCGGCCGGGCCCAGGTACGGGTGACCGTGCCCGAAGGTCTGGAAGGCACCGTCGACCTCGTCATCACCGATGACAACGGCACCTCGGTGACCACCCCCGTCACGGTGGCGGCCGACGAGGAGCCCGAGGAGCCGACGAACCCGTGGGAGGCGTTCGCCCGCTTCCTGTGGGCGCTGCTGAAGTTCCTGTTCCCGTGGTGGCCGTGGCCGTGATGAGCCTGGGCTGGGCCTTCTGGAGTTCCTAGCCCGGTAGGCAGACCCGGACGCCCGGTCCCCGTCAAGCGGGGGCCGGGCGTCCGCACGTGTGCGCCCCGTACCCCTGCGTCCTGGCCCGTCACAGCCGCTCGACTCAGTCACCGGCCCCTCGAATCAGTCGGCGCAGAGGGGCGTGCCGACTGACTCGAGGGCTTGGCGACTGACACCGCCGGGACCGGTAGGTTCGGGAGCGTGGCACGACGGCGGATCAGCACCGAGCAGGGTGAGGCGGCACTGTCCGCGTGGCGGGCCGGGGGCGCGCGGACGGCGCCGGCCGAGGTCCGTACGGCGGTCCGGTACTGCCTCGAGGAGCTCGGCGAGGTGGCGCCCGGCAACTCGGTCGAGGTGCGGGTCCCGCCGGCCGGGGTGGTCCAGGCCATCGAGGGCCCGCGGCACACCCGCGGCACACCGCCGAACGTCGTCGAGATGGACGGCCAGACCTGGCTCGGTCTGGCCACCGGCGAGCTGACCTGGGCCGACCAGGTTGCCGCCGGCCGGGTCCGGGCGTCCGGGCAGCGCGCCGACCTGACCGGGGTGCTCCCACTGTTCTGAGCTGCCCGGGTCGGCCGGGGCGCGAGCGCCGTTATCCGCCGGTCTCTGCCGGTCTCGGCCGTTCGGTGCCGCGGTGGCCGCGCGGTACCGTCGGGGCATGAGCACGTTGGAACAGGGCGATCACGAGCCCGAGGGCGAACGGGAGCCGATCCCGCCGCTTCCCGGTGCGCCGGCCGAGCAGGACGAGGCCGCGCCCGTCGAGGGGGGCGACGCGGGCGGCCAGGACGACGCCGTCGAGGAGGGCGCGCCCGTCGAGGAGGGCGACGCCTCGCCGGCCGACCCACCCGCCGTATTGGCCCCCGACGTGATCGGCGAGCGGAACGACACGTCTCTCGAGCCGGCAGCCGGGACGGATCCCGGCGTCGTCCCCCAGGAAGAGGAGCCGCCGGCCTGGGCCGGTTCCGCCGAACGGATCTCGGACCCCACCACCCTGGACCTCGCCGCGATCGCGGACCGTCGCCGGGTCCGGCGCGCACCCCGGTTCGGCCGGTTCGCCGGGTTCGGCGTCGCCCTCGGGGTCATCATCGCGTTCGCGCTGTCCCGGATGGGTGTCCCCACCGAGTACCTCGACCGTGGTGGCATGTTCCTCCTCCTGGTGGCACTGCTCGCCCCGTTCTGCGCTCTGGTCGCGTGCCTGATCGCGGTGCTGTTGGATCGGACCCACAAGCGTGACCTGAGGGCCGAACCGCACTGAGCCCGGTGCGGCGGCGACGCCGGCCCGACCCCGCACCGACCCATCCCGGAGGAGCCCGACGTGCCTCGTCGAACCGTTCACCTCGATTCCGCGGCCACCCAGACCGTCGGCCCGGCCCTCGCCGAGATCCGGAGGGAGCTGGACGTCCCCGGACCGTTCAGCGAGGCTGCGGTCGCCGAGGCCGAGGCAGCCGCCGCGGCGCCGCCGACCGGCGGGACGGATGCCACCGATGTCGAGTTCGTCACGATCGACCCACCCGGCGCGAAGGACCTCGACCAGGCGCTGCACCTGTCCCGCGAGGGTGACGGGTTCCTGGTCCGGTACGCGATCGCGGACCCGGCGTCGTTCGTGACGCCCGGTGGCCCGATCGACACCGAGCTCGCCGACCGGGGGGTGACCTTCTACGGCCCGGACGGGGCGATCACCCTGCACCCGCCGGTGCTGTCCGAGGGGGCCGCGAGCCTGCTCGCCGATGTCGAACGGCCCGCGTGTCTGTGGGAGATCGGTCTGGACGCGACCGGTGAGATCACCTCGGCGAAGGTGTACCGGGCCAGGGTGCGCAGCCGCGAGCAGCTCACCTATGACGAGGTCCAGGAGCGTATCGACGCGGGCACCGCGAGCGAGTCCCTCGCACTGCTGGCCACGGTCGGACCGTTGCGTCAGGAGCGGGAGCGCGCCCGTGGCGGCGTCTCCCTGGAGATCCCCGAGCAGGAGGTGGATGTCGACGACGGCGGCTACCGCCTCGCCTACCGCGCCACGTTGCCGGTCGAGGAGTGGAACGCGCAGATCTCCCTGCTGACCGGGATCGCCGCGGCCGCTCTGATGCGCGGCAAGCGGGCGGGGATCTTCCGCACCCTGGAGCCGGCCGACCCCCGCGACGTGACACGGCTGCGCCGGGCCGCCCACGGACTCGGCATCGACTGGCCCGAGGACGCCGGCTACGGCGATGTCCTCGCGACCCTCGATGCGACGGTGCCCGCCCACGCCGCCTTCGCCCACGAGGCGACGTCCCTGTTCCGGGGCGCCGGCTACCTCGACTTCGACGGGGACCTGCCGCCGAGCTCCGAGCACGCGGCGATCGCCGCCGAGTACGCCCACGTCACCGCGCCGCTGCGTCGGCTGGTGGACCGGTACGGGCTCGAGGTCTGCCTGGCCGCCAGCGCCGGGACCGACGTGCCGGACTGGGTGCGCGAGGCACTGCCGCGGCTCCCCAAGATCATGAACCGGTCCGGCCAGCGCGCGAACTCCTACGAGCGAGCCTGCGTGGACCTGGTCGAGGCGGTGCTGCTGCAGCCGCGAGTGGGGGAGATATTCGACGGTGTGATCGTCGATCTGCTCGAGCGCAGGAACAACGGTGCCGCCGCCGACGCGCCCGAGGCGAGCACCGCCGTCGGGCAGGAGGGCACCGTGGTGCTTGCAGACCCGGCCGTACGGGCGACGGTGACCGGCACCGACCTGCCGCTCGGGGAGTCGGTACGGGTCCGGCTGACCGAGGCCGACCCCGGCTCACGCACCGTCCGGTTCGAACACGGGGCCGACTGAGCCCCGGCCGAGTTCGCCACCGGTGATGCCTGTGGGACCATGGTGGCGTGGTACGCGGAGATGGCCGGCTGTCGCATGAACTCATCCCAGGCGAGAAGGCCCCGCAGGACGCGTGTGGCGTCTTCGGGGTCTGGGCTCCCGGTGAGGAGGTGGCGAAGCTCACCTACTTCGGGCTCTACGCCCTGCAGCACCGCGGCCAGGAGTCGGCCGGCATCGCGACCAGCAACGGCGAGCAGATCCTCGTCTACAAGGACATGGGCCTGGTGTCGCAGGTCTTCGACGATATGTCGCTGCGCACCCTCACCGGCCACATCGCACTCGGCCACACCCGCTACTCGACGACCGGGGCGAGCACCTGGGAGAACGCCCAACCGACCCTCGGCCCGACATCGACGGGCACCGTGGCCCTCGGCCACAACGGCAACCTGACGAACACCAGCGAGCTGATCGCCCTCGTCGGGGAGCGGTACGGCCCCGAGGAGCGCAAGAAACTGCTCGACGGCGGAGCCTCCGACACCATGGTGCTCACCGCGCTCCTGTCCGGAGATCCCGAGCACACGCTCGAGATGACGGCCATGGAGGTGCTGCCCCGCGTGCGTGGCGCGTTCTCGCTCGCGTTCATGGACGAGCACGCCCTGTACGCGGCGCGGGACCCGCAGGGCATCCGCCCGCTCGTGCTGGGCCGACTGGAGCGTGGCTGGGTGGTCGCCTCGGAGACCGCGGCCCTGGACATCGTGGGCGCGTCGTTCGTGCGCGAGGTGGAGCCAGGCGAGCTGATCGCCATCGACGCGGACGGCCTGCGCACGCAGCGGTTCGCCGAGGCCGCGCCGAAGGGCTGCGTGTTCGAGTACGTGTACCTGGCCCGCCCGGACACCGCGATCGCCGGCAAGTCCGTGAACGCCGCCCGGGTGGCGATGGGCCGCGCGCTGGCGCGCGAGCACCCCGCGGAGGCGGACCTGGTGATTCCAGTACCGGAGTCCGGGACCCCGGCCGCCATCGGGTACGCCGCGGAGTCCGGCATCCCGTTCGCGCAGGGGCTCACCAAGAACGCCTACGTCGGGCGCACGTTCATCCAGCCGAGCCAGACGATCCGGCAGCTCGGCATCCGGCTGAAGCTGAACCCGCTGCGCGAGGTGATCTCCGGCAAGCGACTCGTGGTCGTCGACGACTCGATCGTGCGGGGCAACACCCAGCGCGCGCTCGTGCGGATGCTTCGCGAGGCGGGGGCCGCCGAGGTGCACGTGCGGATCTCCTCGCCGCCGGTGAAGTGGCCGTGCTTCTACGGCATCGACTTCGCCACCCGGGCCGAGCTGATCGCGAACGGGCTCAGCGTCGAGGAGATCGGGCACGGTCTGGGTGCGGACACCCTGGGCTACATCAGCCTCGATGGCATGATCGAGGCGACGGAGCAGCCCGCGTCGCGGCTCTGTGCGGCCTGTTTCACCGGCAAGTACCCGATCGAGATCGGGGACGGGGCCGCGGTCACGCAACTCCTCGACCAGGAGGAGCTGCCGATCATGGCGGGGCCCGGTGACCGGCTAGGCGACGAGGCACGGCTGGGCGCGCCCGAGGATGGGCTGAGTTCCCTGACGGTCGCGACCGGCGGCGCCGGGGCGCTGATGCACCCGTGAGCGAACAGCCCGGCCCGGTCACCTACGCGTCCGCCGGTGTGGACACCCACGCCGGGGACAAGGCCGTCGAACTGATGAAGGATGCCGTGCGGGCCACCCACGGACCGCAGGTCCTCGGTGGCGTCGGCGGGTTCGCCGGGCTGTACGACGCGAGCGCGCTGTTGACGTACCGCAAGCCGTTGTTGGCCACGTCCACGGACGGCGTCGGCACCAAGGTGGCGATCGCCCAGGCGATGGATGTGCACGACACCATCGGCTACGACCTCGTCGGCATGGTGATCGACGACATCGTCGTGGTCGGCGCGAAGCCGCTGTTCATGACCGACTACATCGCCTGCGGGAAGGTGGTCCCGGAGCGGATCGCCGACATCGTCCGCGGCATCGCGGGTGCGTGCCAGGTGGCGGGTGCCGCGCTGGTCGGCGGTGAGACCGCCGAGCACCCCGGCCTGCTGGAGCCGGACGAATACGACGTGGCCGGCGCCGCCACCGGCGTGGTCGAGGCCGACGCACTGCTCGGCCCGGAGCGGGTCAGGGCCGGGGACGTGCTGATCGCACTGGGCGCCAGCGGGCTGCACTCCAACGGGTACTCGCTGGTGCGCCGGGTGGTCTCCCTCGCCGGATGGACTCTGGACCGGGACGTGCCGGAGTTCGGGCGCACCCTCGGGGCTGAGCTGCTCGAACCGACGCGGGTCTACGCGGCCGACTGCCTGGCGCTCGCGGCCGACCCGGCGGTGAGGGTGCACGCGTTCACGCACGTCACCGGTGGGGGGCTCGCGGCGAACCTGGCCCGGGTCCTCCCGGAGGGTCTGGTCGCGACCGTCGACCGGTCCTCGTGGGTGGTGCCGCCCGTGTTCGACGTGGTGCGCCGGCTCGGCTCGGTGCCGTGGGCGGACCTGCAGAACACCCTCAACCTCGGGGTGGGCATGGTGGCCGTGGTTGACCCGGCCGGTGTTGACGCCACGCTCACCCGGTGCCGTGAGCTCGGGCTCCCGGCCTGGGAGCTGGGTACGATCGCGGCGGCGGACACCCTGGCTGCCGACGGCTCGGCCGAGGTGATCTCCGGGACCAAGGGCGTGCACGGCGGGGGTGTGCGCCTCGTGAACGAGTACCGGACGACCTGAGTCCCCTGCGCAACGCCTGACGGCGCGTCGTTGCGCAACCACCCGACCCTGCAGATGTGTGGCAGCGGTGTGATTCCGACGTACCCGGTGCGTCGGAATCACACCGCAACAGGTCGCCACCCACACCACGCCGTCGGGCAGCACCGTGAGGCAGCCCTCCCATCGTCAGTGCGACGGACCGGCCGACGCCCGCCGCCGGACGGCGGCGCGCCTCGATGGCCCCACCTACGCACGTGCGCCCGGCGGGCCGGGCCTGCCCCAGTTCAGCGGATCAGTTGCGCCGCGACTGCGGCGACCACTCGTCCTCGTCCTCGGGCGGCGGTACGTCGTACCTGTCCGCGAGGTCGGTCTGGGTCGGACCGGTCAGTTCGCGCTCGAGCGCGCGATAGTCCGTCTCGGGGCTGTAGTACTTCAGCTGCCGAGCGACCTTGGTCTGCTTCGCCTTTTGACGGCCGCGCCCCATGGCGTGACCCCCTCCGCATTGGTGCCGGTGCCACACCGTCCGGGGACGTAGTGACGACCGGGAATGGGTTATCTGTCGTGGGTCCACCGTACCTTGTCGCGACGGTGATGGGCGAACCCGTTTGTAGGAACGAACGCTCCGGCACCCCTATTCCGCTGACGGAGTAACCGGCGGCCGAGGGGACGCTTCGTGCGGCCCGAGCGAGCCCGGTCAGGACTCAGCGGCTGCGACGCAGGACCGAGATCCCAACGATCGCTGCCACCACGGTCGCCGCCGCGCCGACGATGCCGATCGCCTTCGGGTTACCGGCCTTGACGTCCTCGGCGAACGACTTCGCGTGGTCGGCGGTGCTGCCCGCGAGGTTCTTGGCCTGGTCCGTGAGGTCGCGCACCTGCCGGCGCGGATCGACCCGGTCGGTCAGCTCATCCACGGTGCGGGTGAGTTCGGCGCGGGTACGCAGCAGGTCCGCCTCGATCTCGGCCGCCGTGCGCTTACGGGTCTCGGGCTTGTCCTGCTCGGTGCTCACGACTTGACCCCCGCCTTGATGGCCTCGATGTCCTTCATCACGTTCTCCTTGGTCTGCGGCGACGGCGCGTTCTTGAGCGTGGCGCGACCGACCAGCGCGGCGATGGCTGCGATCAGCAGGACCACGCCGGCGACGATCAGTGCCGCCGCCCAGTAGGGCAGCACCGTGGCGAGCCCGAACATGGCCGCGGTGAGCAACCAGCCGAGACCGAAGAGGGCGAACACCCCGGCCACCGCGAAGAGCGCGCCGGTCATGCCCAGCGACTTGCCCTTCTCGGCCAGCTGCGCCTGGGCGAGCTGGAGTTCGTCCCTCACGAGGGTCGAGAAGTTGTCGGTGAGTTTGCCGACCAGCTGGCCGATCGACGGTTCGTCCGCCTTCGGCGGGGGTGTTCTGCTGTCAACCACCGTGACTCACCTCTCCTGGACTCGTCGCGCGTTCCGCGCGGACGTACTGGGTACAGCCAATCGTGCCAGGAGGCGATCGGCAACACGGTGCGCCGCGCGCCCCGTCCGTCACTCCTGTGCGATCGCCTGGAGGACGGGGAGCCGGGAGGCCCGGATCGCCGGCCAGAGCGCGGCGATCACGCCCACCACGGCGGACAGGGCCACGATCACGGCGAGCTGGTCCCACGGGACGGCGAGGACGGACAGGCCCTGATCGGCGAACACCGACCGGACCGCCGCGGCGAGCGCCACCCCGACCACGACGCCGACGACCGTTCCGAAGATGGCGGTCAGCACGGACTCGATCACGATCGTGGTGGACAGCTGCAGGCGGCCGAGGCCGACGGCGCGGATCAGGCCGATCTCCCGGGTGCGTTCGATCACGGACAGCGCGAGCGTGTTGACGATGCCGAGCACCGCGATCACGACCGACAGGGCCAGCAGGGCGTAGATGATCACGAGCGCCTGGTTGACCCGGTCCGCGATCTGGTTGACCAGTTCCTCCTCCGTCAGCGCCGTCACCGTGACGTACGGCTCGAGGATGGTGTCGAGCTGCTCGCCGAGCTCGTCGGGCGAGACCCCCTCGACGCCGTCGACGGCGACCATCACCACGTTCGCCGGCGCCGGGCCGAGGAGTTCGGTGAGCTGGTCCTGGCCGATGGTGACATCCGCGTTCAGGGCCTGGGAGTTCGTGATGACACCGACGGTCAGCGTGAGCTCGGTGACGTCGGTGCGCAGGGTGATCCGGTCACCGAGTTCCCAGCCGTACTCGAGGGCGGCACTCGTGTGCACTGCTGCCTCGCCGTCGGCCAGGGTGGCCAGGTCCCCGGAGAGGGTCTCGATCTCCAGGGTGGTGCCGAACGCCTCCGGGGGCACTCCGATGACCGTGGTGGAGGTGGGCTCGAGGCCCGGGCCGCTCAACTGCACCGGGGCGGTGGCCACCGCGTCGGCGCGGGCGACGTCCTCGAGGTCGGCGATGGCGGTGACCGCCTCGGCGGGCACCGCGTTCGTGGCGGACATGACCACGAAGTCGGCTCGGTACTCGGACTCCACGATCGCCGTCGTCGACTCGCGGGCGGAGGCGGCCAGCACGGTGCACGCGGCGACCAGGGCCATGCCGATCATCAGCGCGCCCGCGGTGCTCGCGGTTCGGCGTGGGTTGCGCATGACATTGCCGCGGGCGAGCCGGCCCAGCGGTTTGATCGCGGCGACGAACGGTGCCGCGAGCACTCCGAGGGTGGACCGTGCGATCACCGGGGAGAGGGCGAGCATCCCGACCAGGACCGCGCCGGCGCCGATCCCCAGCCACGGTCCGGGGCCGAGCCCCCACCAGGGCGTCTCGTCGGTGGCCACGGCCACGGACACGTAGGTGGCGGCGACCCCGATCAGCAGCAGGGCGGCGCCCGCCAGGGCTCGCCATCGCAGGGACTTCTCGGTGACCGTGACGTCGTCGCGCATGGCCTCGACGGGCGCGGTCAGGGCGGCCCGGCGGGCCGGCACGGCCGCGGCGACGAGGCTGACCAGGGTGCCGATGCCCAGGCACAGGGCCGCCGTGAACGCGGTGACCGGGGCGTCACCGGTGAGGTTCATGCCGAACCGGGACAGGATCCAGCGGATCAGGTCCACCAGGGCCACCCCGCTGATCAGCCCGATCGCGGAGCCGACCAGCCCGACTGCGAACGCCTGGGTGAGCACGACGGCGAAGACCTGTACCGGGGAGGCGCCGAGCGCGCGGAGCAGTGCGTACTCCCGTTGGCGTTGGCGCACCGACATCGCGAACGTGTTCGTGATGATGAACGCGCCGACGAAGAGCGCGATGCTCGCGAAGACCAGCAGGAACGTGCCGATGAACCCGATGATCTCGTTGATGGCCGCGGATGCCTCGGCGCGGACGTCGTCGCCGGTGCGGGCCTCGAGGTTGTCGTCCGGGTGGTCGGCCAGGACCGTCTCGGTCATGGCGTCCACGAGATCCGTCTGGCTCACACCGTCCTCGCCGTAGACGGCGATCGAGTTCACCAGCCCGTCCGGGGCGAACAGATCCGCCGCGACGTCGGCGTCCAGGAACGCCAGGGTGGCCCCGGAGGTCGGGGAGTCGTAGCCGCCCTCGGCGACGACCGTCACCTCCCGGACCTCGCCGCCGAGCACGACGGTGGTGGTGTCGCCGAGCGCCAGACCGGAGGTCTCCAGGGCGCTGCTCTCCAGGCCGATCTCGTTCGGGCCCACCGGAACCTCGCCCGCGACCAGGTCGACGGCCGGGTCGTCGGGGTGCAGCGCGAGCGCGAGGCTGGGGGCCTGGCCGTTGATCACGGCGGTGCCGTCCGCGCCGACGATCACGATCGGGCCCTGGACGTCGGGCAGGGCCTGGGCCACGCCTTCGACGTCGGCGAGCTCGTCCGCCAGCGTGATGTCGATGCCGTCCCGGGCGCCGCCGAAACCGGCGCTCGGGTCCGGCGGCCCGTCGGGGAGGCCCTCCTCGGTGGTGGAGATGCTGCGCAGGTACGCGTCACCCTGGAGCGAGCTCTCCACGATCGAGTCGAACGTGTCCGACAGCATGGCCCGCAGGATGAAGGTGCCCGCGACGAACGCGACGCCGAGGACGACGGCGAGCACGGACAGGGCGAACCTGACCCCGTGCGCACGGATCTCGCGCAGGCTGACCCGTAGCATCAGGAGGCGTCCCGCTCCCGTGCCTCGCCCAGAGCGGCGAGGGCCTCGAGGATGTCCGCCTCGGCGGGGTCGTGGAGTTCGCCGACCAGGGCGCCGTCGGCGAGGAAGACCACCCGGTGCGCGTAGGAGGCCGAGCGCGGGTCGTGGGTGACCATCACCACGCTCTGGCCGAGGTCGTCGACGCTGCGGCGCAGGAAGCCGAGGACCTCGCCGGCGGCCCTGGAGTCGAGGTTGCCGGTGGGCTCGTCGGCGAACACGATCGACGGCTTCGCGACCAGGGCGCGGGCGCAGGCCACGCGTTGCTGCTGCCCGCCGGACAGTTCCGTGGGCCGGTGGGTGAGGCGGTCGCCGAGACCGAGGGTGTTGATGACGGTGTCGAAGCGCTCGCGGTCCACCGGGGTGCGCGCGATGTCCAGGGGGAGGGTGATGTTCTCGGCCGCGGTCAGCGTGGGGACCAGGTTGTAGGCCTGGAACACGAACCCGATCCGGGTGCGTCGCAGGGTGGTGAGCTGGCGCTGGGACATCGAGGAGATCACCCGGCCGTCCACCTCCACCGTGCCGGAGGTGGGCGTGTCCAGGCCGGCCATGCAGTGCATCAGGGTGGACTTGCCCGAGCCGGACGGGCCCATGATCGCGGTCAGCCGGCCTCGGCCGAGGTCCACGTCGACGCCGCGCAGGGCATGCACGGCCGTGGCACCGGTGCCGTAGACCTTGGTCAGCCCACGGGCGGACGCGATCGGGTCATCAGCGGGTTCGGGAGAGATGGAGGCGGGAGCGGCGTGTCGGCCCATGGTGCGATTATTCGTGGTCTCCTCGCGCGAGGGGATCACTCACGAGGGGGAGATGCCGACGGCGGACTACGACCGGGGGCGCAGCCGCGGGGTCGTCGCGGCGCGTGACCCACCGTGACCAACCGCGCCGCACGCACCCGACGCACGCTCCGCCGTCGGGCATGAGAAACGCCGCGAACCGAGTGGTTCGCGGCGTCTGCTCCGTGAGTGGCTCCGACCGGCGTCGATCCGGTGACCTTTCGATTTTCAGTCGAACGCTCTACCAACTGAGCTACAGAGCCTTGAAACGAACGCCCGGTCATCTGCATGACCGGGCGGATGTTTCGCGACCCCGACCGGACTTGAACCGGCGACCTCCGCCGTGACAGGGCGGCGCTCTAACCAACTGAGCTACGGGGCCTCAGGTGAGGCTTGAGTCTACGTGTGATGCAATTGTGGTGCGTACCCCCAACGGGATTCGAACCCGTGCTACCGCCGTGAAAGGGCGGGGTCCTAGGCCGCTAGACGATGGGGGCCCGGTTGAAGCTGAGCGCCCGTGACGCTGTTTGACGCCCCAAGACCTCCGAAAGCATACGGTACGCATGGCCCGCGGAGCAAAACGCCCGGGGCCACTGTGTGCGAGGTCACGCGGACCCGGTTCCGAGCGGTGTTCGGCCACCCCGGACGGCCGTCCGGTGGCCGCGGACCTGCGCCGGTTGCTGGCACACTGAAGCGGTGACCGAGATGTCCCGTGAGGAGTTCGAGGAGGCCGTCGCCGACGGTCTCGACATGATTCCCGAGGAGCTCGCGCGGCACATCAGCAACGTGGTGATCCTGGTCGAGGACGAGCCGCCCGCGGACGCCGAGGACCCCGACCTGCTCGGGCTCTACGAGGGCACCCCGCTGACCGAGCGCGGCGAGTGGTGGGCGGCCGGCTCGCTGCCGGACCGGATCACGATCTTCCGGAACCCCACGCTGCGGTTCTGCGAGTCCACGGACGCGGTGGCCGAAGAGGTCGCGGTCACCGTGATCCACGAGATCGCGCACCACTTCGGCATCGACGACGAGCGGCTGCACGAGCTCGGCTGGGCCTGACGGCCCCCCAGTCAGCCCTGTGCGGCCTGGCGAGCCTCCCACGCCGTCGACACCATCTGCTCCAGCGAGTGACTCATCCGCCAGCCCAGGTCCCGCGTGGCCGCCTCACCGGAGGCGACGATCCGCGCCGGGTCCCCGGGCCGGCGCTCGGCGATCGTCGGCTCGAACGGGATCCGCGTGACCTGCGCCATCGTGTCCATGATCTGCCGCACCGAGACGCCGTCGCCGCTGCCCAGGTTGTACACGGGCAGCAGGTCCCGGCCCTGCGCCAGCGCCTTGGCGGCGCTCACGTGTGCCTCCGCCAGGTCCGCGACGTGGATGTAGTCGCGCACGCAGGTGCCGTCCGGGGTCGCGTAGTCGGTGCCGTTGATCCGGGGCGTGCGGCCCTGCGCGAGGGCCTCGAGCACGAGCGGGAACAGGTTGTGCGGGGAGGTGTCCCGCAACTCCGGGGTCCCGGACCCGACCACGTTGAAGTACCGCAGGGACGTGTGCCGCAGGTCGGTGGCGCGGCCCTGGTCGGCGAGAAGCCACTCACCGATCAGCTTGGACTCCCCGTACGGCGACTCCGGGCGGGTGGGCGTCGCCTCGGTGACGAGGTCGACGTCCGGCGTCCCGTAGGTGGCCGCGGAGGAGGAGAACACGATGGCCTCGACCCCGGCGCGCTGCATCGCCTCCAGGACCGACACGGTCCCGGTGACGTTCTGCGTGTAGGTGTGCAGCGGCCGCTGCACCGACACCCCGGCGTACTTGAAGCCGGCCACGTGGACCACGCCGATGCAGTTGTGCTCCTCGAGGGTGCGGGCGACCACGTCGGTCTCGAGGATCGACGCCCGGACGAATGGGACGCCGTCGGGCACGAACTCCTCGTGGCCGCTGGACAGGTCGTCGAGGACGACCACCTCGATCCGGGCGTTCCGGAACGCCCGGACCACATGGGCGCCGATGTAGCCGGCGCCGCCGGTCACCAACCAGGTCATCGCCGAGCCTCCTCGGGAGAGGTGTCGAAGGCTGGCAGGTCCACGGCGTCGGCGTCATGGAAGTGTGAGCGCAGCAGGGACATCGTGGCCCAGCCGCGGGCGAGGTAGCCGGCGTCGGTGTCCTCCTCGAAGTGCACGTCGTGCGCGGCGAACGGGCGGAACAGCAGCTTGTCGATCTGGCGGTTCACGAGGTCGGTGTCGACGTCGAACGTGGCCAGCCGCGCCGCCCGGAGCCCCCGCAACTCGGCCACCGGGACGTCCGGGATGTTCACGTTCAGCACACGCGCGTCCTGCGGCCGGCTCGTGAACCACTCGAACGCCCGGGTGAGGACCTCGTGCGCGGTGTCCCAGTGCCGGGGGTGTTCGGCCGCGATCGAGGCGGCGAGCGCCGGGATGCCCTGCGCGGACGCGGAGAAGGCCGCGCCGACGGTCCCGGAGTGGATCACCGCCGGCCCGACGTTCGGGCCGAGGTTGACGCCGGAGAGCAGCAGGTCGGGCCGCTCGCCGAAAGCGCCGAGACCGGCCGCGTAGGCGATCAGCGCCGGGCTCGCGTGCACCGCGACCGACTCGATCCCCTCGCGCAGGCCCTCCGGCCGGCCCGGCGAGCGCCGCACGCCGCCGTCCTCGCTCTCACCGCTCAGGGCGGCGCTGTACCCGGAGTACTGGCGGTTGGGGGCGGCGACGATCACGTCGTGACCGGCGTCCGCGGCGACGTGTGCCAGGGCCACCAATCCGGGTGAGTCGATGCCGTCGTCGTTCGTGATCAGGACCCGCATCGCGGTGGGACTCCCTCGCAGTATGGCTGGTGGCGGGCCCGCGCTCAGCGCGGGCGCTTCCCCCATTCTGCCCCGCGCGCCGCGGTCGTGGGGTCCACGGTGCCGATGGTCGACGGCGGAACGCGCCCCGGGCGGGTCGGGTACCGCCCGCGTCGGGCCGGCCCGAACGGCGCGGGCGCCCGAGTTCCCGGGTGCCCGCGCCGACCGTGGTGGCTACGCTCGCCGTGGGCGCGTCGGCGCCCACACTCGATGAGGAGAGGCACCCCGATGTCGACCACCGAAGAGATCCTCGACGCCGTCCCGATGGACCAGGTCGCCGCCCGGCTCGGCGTGGACCGTGCCACCGCCGAGCGCGCCACCCGGGCCGCGCTGCCCACGCTGCTCGCCGGCATGAACGCGAACGCCGCGGACCCGGCGGGCGCGCGCTCCCTCGCCGGTGCCATCTCCCACCATGACCCGGGCCTCGTCGAGGGTGGCGTCGACCTCGACCAGGTGGACACCGACGACGGCGCGAAGATCGTCCGGAACGTGTTCGGGCAGAACACCGACGCCGTCGTGAACACCCTGGCCAAGGCGGACTCGGGGTCGGACGGTGCCGGTTCGGCGGGCGCGGGCGGCCTCGGTGACCTGCTGCCCAAGTTGCTGCCGATCCTCGCCCCGATCGTGCTGTCCTTCCTGGCGAAGAAGTTCGGGCAGGGCGGCGGGGCCGCGGGTGAGGCGGGGTCCGGCGGCCTCGGCGACCTCCTCGGCGGTTTGCTCGGCGGCGCGGCCGGTGGTGCGGCCGGGTCCGGCGGTGCGGCCGGCGGTGCGGCCGGGTCCGGCGGTGACCTCGGGGACATCCTCGGCGGCTGGCTCGGCGGGTCCGGCGGCGGATCGGGCGCGGAGTCCGGTGGTGGCCTCGGGGATCTGCTCGGTGGCCTGCTCGGCGGTGGCAAGCGCTGACGCCTCCCGCCACTGCGGGTGATCCCCTCCGACCCAGCGCTACCCGTGCGCCAGCTCCTGCTGGCCCCGCGCCTCCCGCTCGCCAGCCCTCGCGCCGCCCGCGTAGGCCGCGTGCCGGTCCCCGCACTGCCCGCGGCTCGGCGCTGACCTAGTACCTGTCGCGTTGAGATCGCCGATATTGGGGTCCGATCTCGACGTCGCGGGTGCTAGGTCAACGCGGTGACCCGCAGGCGACCCGCCCCCGCCCGTGCGCCAGCCCCGGCCGGCCCCGCGCCTCCCGCTCGCCGGCCCCCGCGCCGCAGGCGCTCCGGCTGACCGAGTAACAGTCGCCGTGTGATAGCCCATGGGGGGGGCCGCTCAAGACCCCGCAGGGCCTAGGTCAACGCGGG
>NZ_SMNA01000016.1 GCF_004353825.1 Occultella glacieicola
GGCGGGGGTCGCGGCGCCCGTGCCGGCGGCGTCGGCCGCGAGGGCGCGCCCCAGGCCGAGGCTGAGCCCGCCGGCGCCGAGCACGAACCGTGGGCGGTGCGTGCCGGCGTCCGCGGCTCGCCCGGCCGACGACGAGCCCACGATGGCGGCCCCGACCAGGTCGAGGTGGGCGTCCGTGAACGCGTCGAGTACCACGGCGGCCGCTGCGGTGGTGGTGCCCGCCGCCTCGATGGCGCTAGCGAGCGCCGTGACCGGATCCGTCGCATGGGGCGCGTGCGCGTTCGCCACGGCGGGTGACCCGGCGCCGGGGGCGACCGGCCCGCCCGACCCGCCCTGCGCCGTCGGGCCGTAACTGCGCCAGTCCACCGCGGCGATCGGCAGGGCCGTCTGCGCGCCGAGGTGGCGCACCAGGTCCGACTCGGTGCTGGGGGTGACCGGGTGCGCGCTCATCGTGGGCTGGCGGTCGAGGCGGAACACCCGGTCGCCGTCGCGGGCGAAGTGGTGCCCGAAGAACGTGTACCGGCCGAAGTCGGGCTGGGCGAACAGCACCGGGACGGCGCGGTCGCCGAAGACCTCGCGACCCAGCTCGAGGACGCGGCCGAGGCTGCCAGTCACGGGGGAGGAGTCCGCCGTCGAACAGGCCTTGTACTGCACGATCGGGGCGCCGCGGCCGGCGAACCAGCGCAGTGCGGGGCCGACCTCGGCGGCGAGCGCCTCAGTGGGCAGGGACCGAGCGACGCCGGCGATCCCGATCACGTCGTGGCCGCCCTCGAGCCGCTCGGCGGCGGCCACGGACGTGGCGAGCACCCCGGTCAGCCCCGCCGCCCGCAGCTGCAGCAGCGCGTCCACCGATCCGGTGAAGTCGTCGCCGTAGAAGCCGAACCTCATCGGGGCGGCCCGAACGCGGCTAGGGCCGCGGAAAGCTCCGGCACCGACTCCGCGCGCCGCTCGAGGGTCTCGCCGGCGAGCGCGGCGGACCACGCCTCGCGCATCGCGCGCACCCCGGCCGCCGAGCCGCCCGGGTGGCCGTGGATGCCGCCTCCGGCGAGGACCAGCAGCCGGTCGGTGCCGACCCGGTCGTACGTGCGGGTGGCCAGGGCGGCGGTCTGTCCCGAGGAGAGCACCGGCACCGCCTCGTACCCGCCGAGCAGCGGGGTGCGGACGGCGGCGATCGAGGCGAGCACCTGCTCGTCGCTCTCGTAGAACTTGTTGCTCAGCCCGTTCGTGTGGACGTGGTCCGACCCGGCCAGGCGGGAGAGCTTCTGGAACACCATGAAGTCGATGCCCAGCTGCGGCGACCGCGAGTAGGCGCCGAACATGGTGCGGTGCCCGTGGATCGGGAGCTCGGAGTGGGCCCGGAGGTACTGCAGGCCGGCCAGACCGACGGTGTTCACGCAGACCATCACGCAGGTGCCACCGGCGGCCTTGACGAGGTCGTGGTTCGCGGCCAGCCGGTCGATGTCGTCGGTGATGTTGAACGCGTACATCGGCATCCGGCCGTTGCGGTCCGCGGCCCGGTGCAGGGCGTCCGTGACCACCCGCACCCGCTCCGCCAGCGGCAGGTGCGTGGCGTTGCCCTGGAGCTCGTCGTCCTTGATGAAGTCGATGCCCGCGTCCGCGAGCTCGGTGACCAGCTCGGCGAGCTGCTGGGCGCTCAGCCCGATGCTCGGCTTGACGATGGTGCCCAGCAGCGGGCCGCGGTCACGACCGGCCAGGCGCACGGTGCCCTCCCAGCCGAAGGCCGGTCCCGGGTACCGCTGGGCGAACGCGGCGGGCAGGTCCAGGTCCACCAGGCGCAGCGCGCCGGCCTCCCGGATCTCGAACAGGTTCCCGGCGACGGCGGCGAGCAGGTTCGGGATCGAGGGCCCGAAGTTGTCCAGGGGGAACTCGATGCTCACCCGCGCCCGCTTCGCCCGGCTCCAGTCCCCGGAGGCGCCCGGCAGCGGTGGGCGCCCGCTCGGCGGCAGTTCCTCGATCCCGACCACCCGGGCCGCGAACCGGCGCTTGAGGTCCTCGGTCTCGCGGGCCACGGCGACGAACGTGCCGCTGGACTGCTCGCTCGCCATCACGGCGGCGGTCCGATCCAGGGGCAGTGCGGTCTCGATCTCGTAGACCGCGGTGACGACGCTCATCCATGCTCCTTCGCGGCCGGCACGTGCCCCGGACTCGGCCTTCGCTCAAGCCTATGCAAGAATGACTGGACGTGCAAGCAGGTCAGCGCGGATCCCAGCCGCCGAGGAGATGTGCCGGGGTGCGGAACGGCGCCGCCTCGTCCGGATCGAGTGTGCGGGCCACGGCCGACCGGCCGTCGACGTCGAGCGGGAGTCCGTCGAGCGTGCGGCTGCCGTGCTCGGCCAGGCGCAGCCGCCTCGTGTCCCATCGCCCGGTCGCGTCCGTGAGGACCCAGCCCTGCGGGGCGATGTGGGCGTCCATGCTGGCGTCGACGAACACCACCTGGCTCGGCGCGAACCGGGACAGCTCGACCCGGCTCAGATAGCAGCTGCCGTCCGGAACCGCTGGCGCCCTGGTCAGCCGGACGTTGACGAACGCCGCTCCCGGGCCGTCGTCGACGTTGCGGATCTGGGTGTAGTAGCCGGGGCCGAGGGCCTTGAGCTCGGTGTCCTCCACGACGATGCCGCCGGTGCCCCAGACGAAGTCCACGTCACCCTCGATGTAACTGTCGACGACGTAGCCGGCGCCCTGCAGGCGCAGCGTGTCCTGATGGCTGAGCAGCGAGACCCGGCGCAGCGTGATCCGCCTCCCGTTGCCGCGGAACGCCTCGGCCTGGCCGCCGCCGGCGGGGGTGCTGTTGTGGATCGTGAGGTTCTCCACGGTCACGTCGTCGGCATCGACCCCGACGACGGCCCGCCAGCAGTTGAACCGGTCGGAGCCCGGCAGCACGCGTTTCGGGCAGCAGCTGATCTCGATCGGCAGCCCGCGCATCGCCGCGTCGCCGTTGAGGCGGTCGTTGTTCGGATAGGTGATCACGGTCCCGTTCCGGTCGCCGCCGCGCAGCGTGAGCCGCGGCTTGGTCGGCGGCACGTAGACGATCTCGCGGTAGGTCCCGGGTGCGATCCTGATCGTGACGTCGCGGTCGTTGCCCTCCGGCACGTGGTCGACGGCCCCCTGCACGGTGCAGAAGTCCTTGCCCCCGCTCGCGTCGACTTCCACCTGCGCCGTCCCGCGAGCGGGCGCCCGCTTGGTGTGCAGCCGCCAGCCGTCCTCGGCGCGGATGCCGCCGTGCCCCTGGACGAACCCGGCGTCCATCGTGACCACGAAGTCCGCGTCCTCCTCGAGGCCGCGGTGCAGGGTGAGGAGCACCTGCGTGCCCTCGGCGACGGCGGGAAGGTAGTGCCACAGGTGCAGCTCGCCGTGGTCGGTGCGGGCCGAGCCGATCGGACGGCGCGCGCCCTCCGGATCGGCGAGGTCGATCGTGTCCACCACCGTGCCGTCCGTGCGGTGCACCTGAAGCCGGCCCCGTCGCCCGAGCGTCACCGGCCGGTCGAAGCTCAGGCGCAGCGGGGTGTCCACGCAGACCCCGGCTCCGCTCGGAGACACCCGGACGCCACCGCAGGTCCGCTCGTCGTCACGAGCGGTGACCTCACGTGGGCTCAGCTCACGATGGCTCATCGTCGCGACGTTCGCGAGGTTCGGGCGACGACGAGCACGGGCACACTATACGCAGTTCGCGCTAGGCTGGCTGCGCAGATCGCGCAAATGGCTGAAGGGGACGGACATGATCGACTTCGACCCGCCGCTCTCGGGCGTCGTCGCCGCACGCTCGGCCGAGGTTCTGAGCCGGGTATCGGAGCCGGTGTTCGCCGACCGGGTCCTGGACGTCACCACGTTCGGGGCGGTCGGTGATGGCGTGAGCGACGCCGCGCCGGCGATCGCCGCGGCGGTGTCGGCCTGTTCGGCGGCCGGCGGTGGCCGCGTGCTCGTGCCGGCCGGGCGGTTCCGTACCGGGGCCGTGCATCTGCTCGACGACGTGGAACTGCACCTGGCGTCCGGGGCGGTGCTGGCGTTCAGCCAGGACCCCGACGACTTCCTGCCGCCGGTCCGGACCCGCTACGAGGGCGTGGACTGCTTCAACTACTCGCCGCTCATCTACGCGATCGGTCGCCGGAACATCGCCGTGACCGGGGACGGCGTGATCGACGGTGGTGCCGACTCCCAGCACTGGTGGAACTGGGTCAAGGCGCCGGCGCCCGAGGAGGGGCCGGCGAAGCAGCGGCTCCTGGCCGCGGCGGCCGCCCGGGTGGCGGTCTCCGACCGGGTCTTCGGCGCGGGGGACAACCTGCGTCCGAACCTGCTCCAGTTCGTCGACTGCCGCAACGTCCTCATCTCCGGGGTCACGTTCCGCCGTTCGCCGATGTGGACCATCCACCCCCTCCGGTGCACCAACGTCACGATCCGCGGCGTCCTGGTGGACAGCCGCGGGCCGAACAACGACGGGTGCAACCCGGAGTCCTCGCGGGACGTGCTGATCGAGGACTGCACGTTCGACACCGGCGACGACTGCATCGCGATCAAGGCGGGCAAGGGCCCGGACGGGTGGCACCCGGGTGAGGCGACGGCGGGCGTGGTGATCCGGGACTGCCGGATGCGGGCCGGGCACGGCGGGATCACGGTGGGCAGCGAGACCAGTGGCGGCGTCTCGGACGTGGTGGCCTATCGCTGCCGGATGTCCAGCCCGGAGCTGGGTCGGGCCCTGCGGATCAAGTCCAACCCCGAGCGCGGCGGCTACATCCGGGACATCCTGTTCGCCGACATCGAGGTCGGCGAGGTCCGCCAGGCCGTGCTCGAGGTCGCCCTGGACTACGGCCGGGTGACCGCGGGGCCGCACCCACCGGACGTCCGGGGCATCGAGGTGCTCCGGGTCAGCGCGGAGTCCGCCGGGTGCGCGGTGCGGCTGATCGGGCTGCCGGATGCTCCGATCCGCCGGCTACGCCTGCGGGACTGCTCGTTCGGACGGCTCGCCGGGCCGGACGTCGTGCGCCACGTGGTCGACTCCGACCTCGGCCCCGGCCGCGGTGAACCGGAGCAGTTGCCACAGCGGTAGCGCGATCACCCAGGACGGGTTCCAGGTGTTGCTGTGCCCACGGTCCTGCCAGTTCGTGACGAAGAACGCCTCGGCCTGCTCGCCGACCACGTCGAAGCCCCACTCGCCGGGGGTGGTGCACACCCCCTGCCCCATCGTGGCCATGATGGTGCGGGCCCACCGCTGCAGCCAGGCGTCGCCGGTCAGCCGGCCCAGGCGCCACAGATCGAAACTGGGGAAGAAGACGTCGAGGTGGTGGTTCTGCACGCTGACGCCGGGCCAGCCGATCGCGTTGAAGCCGGCCTCCCGCAGCGGTGCGCCACGATCGAACCGTGGGTTCCAGTGGTAGACCCAGGTCAGCAGCCACTCGGCCACCACTCGAGCACGCTCCAGGTACGTCCCGTCACCGGTCTGGTCGTAGAGCGTCATCAGGAGTTCGAAGTAGCTCATGCCGCCCTCCTTGTCCTCGCAGGCGGCGTCGAGGGTGGAGTGCGCGAACGGCCGGTCGAACGTCGCGGCGTGCAGCTCGTGGTAGCCGTCGGCCAGGGTGATCGCCCGGCCGAGCAGGTCCGGGCGCGCGCACACCTCGGCCGCCCTGGCCACCGCCCGGACCGCCGGGATCCCCGCCGACCAGGCCGGATCCGTGACCGGGTGGCCGTCGGCGGTCCAGCCGATCGGCACCAGCCCCGACGGCGCCGTCGCCGTCGTGATGAACTCGGCGGCCTCCTGCAGCGCCGTCGACCAGGCGGGCGGCACCGGTACCTGTCGGTCGCGCAGCAGGGTGATCAGGTCGGCCAGGTCGCAGATGGTCTCACCGTGCGCCCGGGCGGACACAAGCTCACGTCCCCGGCGACGCAGCCCCTGCCAGCGCCGGTCGTCGTGGACGTAGGAGTTGTAGCGCAGTCCCGGCACCGAGGTGCCCGACCCGCCCAGGTAGAACTCGCTGGCGGCACGTGCCCGCGCGACCCGGTCCGGCTCGCTGTTCTCGAGGCCGACCCAGGCGTCGCACCACGCCAGCCGCAGGCACTGCCCGGTCCAGCCGTAGAGGAAGTCGACGGCCGCGCGCCCGGGCCGCGCACGTGGCTCACCCCAGGCGGGGAACTTGAGGTACCCGGTCACCGGGCCGTCAGTGAAGGCACGGGCATCGAGCGCGGCGACCCGCAGGTCGAGGTGCCGGCGATCGTCGAGTGGTCCGGCGAACTCGCGCTCGCCGCCGTCGAACAGGTCCCGGCCGAGGCGCACCAGCTCGCGGAACCCCTGACCGGGGGCGGCCCGGCCGCGGGCGAGCAGGAACCGCTGGCGCACTGAGCCCCCCGGCGGCAGATCGCGATAGCCGTCGGCGGTCGCCGCGGTGCGGGCCTTGTGCACATACGTGACGTCCGGTTCGCCGTCGAACAGCGTGACACCGCTGAGCCCGAGCGCGCGGGTGCCGTCGACGGTGTCGCTGGCGACAGCGCCGAGTGAGCCGTACCGCACCCGCCCGCTCGCGTCCTCGTCCGGATCCGGCAGCGAGACCAGCGTCAGGGTCGCGCCCTGCGCGTCCTGCAGACAGACCGCCGGCACCGGCAGACGGTGCACCTCGGTGACGAACCCGCCCCGGCCCACGTGCGGAACCACCCGGTCGGGATCGGCCGACGGGTTGTCGTGATAGATCACCTGGGGCATCGTCACCCGGGCGGTCCCGGGTCCCGGTACCCGCAGCCCGACCACCACGTCGGCGATGAGGTCCCCGGTGTCGTTGCTCCAGGTCAGCTCGAGCGCGAGCCCCCGCTCGTCCAGCCGGGCGACGACCACGACCCGCACCGGTCCCACCAACCCCGACACCCGGACGATGTCATCGCCGGGGGACGGCTCGGCGCCGGTCAGCCCGGGGGTGCGCTCACGCCACGGCCGGCCCGTCGAGACGACCAGCATCTCGCTGAGCAGGTCCGGCCACGACGGGAGTTCGTGGGCCACGGCGTCCGGTGCTCCGATGACGAACCGGGCCAGGTCGAGCCCGGTCAGCACCGGCTCGCCCCGGCCGCCGGCGAGGCCATCACACCGCGTCCTCGGTGGTGTCCAGCGCCAGTCCGTCGTCCAGGTCCCCGGCGATCCAGTCGGGGTCCAGCCGGACGTGCTTGATCGTCTTGCGCAGGTAGGAGAAGGCGACGTTGAGGGTGCCGTCGGACGCCTGGATCATGGCCGGGTAGGAGTAGCCCACCGGGGCGTCCTTGTACTCGAGATCGGCCACCTGGAGGTTGCGCCGTCGCGGCCAGGTCCGCCCACCGTCCTCGGAGAGCGCGAGCGTGAGCGGTGTGCGGACCGCCTTCTTCCGCCAGCCGTCACCGGACGGCACGAACCGGAACTGGTCGCGCTCCATGGTCGCGTCGTTGAACACCGCGGCGAGTCGGCCGTCGGCCAGGGCGAGGTGCTGCAGCGCGGAGTTGTTGTTCGGGAGGGCCGTGCGGACCGGCGGCGTCCACGTGCGACCGAGGTCGGCGGACTCCGAGGCGTAGGCCCGGTCGGCGGCACGGGAGCGGAACAGGCCGAGGAGGCTGCCGTCGGCCCGGGGGGCGATGCTCATCTGGACCCGGTGCCGGCTCCCTGGCACCTCGACCACCTCCCAGGTGTGTCCCTCGTCGGTGCTGCGGGCGACCACGCTGTACTCGCCGTCGGCGTCGACCTGGTAGGCCGGCAGCAGCCAGGTTCCGTCGGCCAGGAAGAGCGGTGGGTTGCGCAGGAAGAAGCCGGGTCCGGCGAACAGCGTCCGCGGCTCGGACCAGCTCTGCCCGTCGTCGTCGGAGGTGCGCAGCAGGACGTGGGCGTCGGTGCGGTCGTGGGGCGTGTTGGAGGTGTGCAGCAGCCAGATCCGTCCACCCGGTGCGCGGAACAGGACCGGGTTCTGCTCGGACCGGTCCGGGTCCGCGGCGATCAGGCGCGGTCGGGACCACTCGGTGGCGCCGGCGGGCAGCCGGGCGAGCACCACGTTGGTCTCACGGTCGCCCTCCTGCGGGCCGTTGAACCAGGCGCAGAGCAGGTCGCCCCCGGTCGTCTCGGTCAGCGTCGCGGCGTGGCTGTCCACGGGGTGCACCACAGGCAGGAAAGCCTCGGTCAGCTGCGGGTCGGCGGCGGACGGCGTGAGTCGCCCGGTCAGTCGCGGGTCCATGTCGGCGTCCTTCGGGTGATCAGTGGGCGGGGACGGTTCGGCGGCGGTCCTCATGCCACACCGAGCTCCTCGATCCCACGCAGGCCCAGCTCCTCGCTGAAGTGGCACGCCACCCGCCGCCCGGGCGAGACCTCACGCAGCGCCGGCACGCTGGTCGCGCACAGCTCCTGCGCGTAGGCGCACCGCGTGCGGAACGGGCAGCCCGAAGGGACGTCGGAGGGGTCGGCCACCTCGCCCTGGAGCACGATCCGTTCGCGACGCTTGGCGGCGTTCGGGTCGGGGTTGGGAACCGCGGACAGCAGGGCCTCGGTGTAGGGGTGCTGGGGCCGGCGGTACAGGTCGGCGGTCGGACCGGTCTCCACCACGTGACCCACGTACATCACCACGACCTCGTCGGCCATGTACTCGACCATGCCGAGGTCGTGGGAGATGAACAGGTAGGTCAGGTCCTCGTCCGCCTGGAGATCCTTCATCAGGTTGAGGATCTGCGCGCGGACGGAGACGTCGAGGGCGCTCACCGCCTCGTCGGCGACCACCAGCCGCGGGTCCAGGGCCAGGGCACGGGCCAGCCCCACCCGCTGCCGCTCGCCACCGCTGAACGCGTTCGGGTACCGGCGCAGGTACTCGGGTCGCAGGCCCACCCGGGCCAGCAGCGCGGCCACCCGGTCCTCGACCTCCGACTCCTTGACGACCTTGTTCACCCGCAGCGGCTCGCCGACGATGTCCGCCAGCGTCATCCGCGGGTTCAGCGAGGAGAACGGGTCCTGGAAGACCATCCGGATGTCCTGGCGGTACGGCTTCAGCTGGCGTTCGGTGAGCGGTGCCAGGTCGACGACCTCGCCGTCCGTCCTCCGGTACAGGATCTCGCCGGAGGTGGGCTCCTGGGCGCGGAGGATGCAGCGGCCCAGGGTGCTCTTGCCGCATCCGGACTCACCGACCAGCCCCACGGTCTGACCCTGCCTGATCTGCAGGTCGACGTGGTCCACCGCCTTGACCTGACCGACCGTGCGACCCCACAGCCCCTTCGTGATCGGGAAGTACTTGCTCAGTTGCCGGGTCTCGAGAAGCACGTCGGAGGTGTCCGTCCGGACGACCTCACTGTCGACGACGTCGGTGTCCTGGCTCATTTGTCCTCCTCGTACAGCACGCAGCGAACCTCGTGGCCCTGGTCGTCGCGGATCAACGGTGGTGGCGCGGTGTCGCACCGGCCCGGCTGGAACGAGTCGCAACGGTCGTGGAACGGGCAGCCGCTGGGACGGGCGAACGGGTGGGGCACCATGCCGCGCACGGGCGCGAGCCGGATGTCCCTGCCCTGCCCCAGCTTCGGGATCGAGCGCAGCAGTGCCCGGGTGTACGGGTGCCGGGGACTGCGGAAGATCTCGGCGAGATCGCCGCGCTCGACCACGTTGCCCAGGTACATCACGGCCACCGAGTCGGCGAGCTGGGCGGCCACCCCGAGGTCATGGGTGATCAGCATGATCGCCATGCCGCGCTCGTCACGAAGGGAGGCCAGCAGTTCCAGGATCTGCGCCTGGGTGGTCACGTCGAGGGCGGTCGTCGGTTCGTCGGCGATGAGGAGTTCAGGGTCGCAGGACAGGGCCATCGCGATCATCACGCGCTGGCGCATGCCCCCGCTGAGTTCGAACGGGTAGGCGTCCACCCGCTTCTCGGGTGCGGCGATCCCCACCCGGCGCAGCAGGTCGATCGCTCTCTCCCGGGCGACGTCCTTGGGCATCGGCGCGTGGAGCTGGATCGCCTCGGTGATCTGGTCGCCCACCCGGTGCACGGCGGACAGGGACGTCATCGGCTCCTGGAACACCATGGCGATGCGCTTGCCGCGGACCGCCCGGATGATCGCCGGGTCGGCACCGATCAGGCCGACCATGCCCTCCGGAGCGACGGTCGTCTCGGCGGGCGTCTCGCGGCGCCGCCGCCGGCGGCGGGACCGCCCTCGCGCACGTTCGACCTCGGTCGAGGCCGGGCGGGGCACCCACACCTGACCGCCGACGATGCGGCCGGGGCGATCCACCAACTGCAGGATCGAGCGGGCCATCACGCTCTTGCCGCAGCCGGACTCGCCGACCACGGCCAGGGTCTCGCCGCGACGGATCGTCAGGTCGACGCCGTCGACGGCCGTGACGACGCCGTCCTCGAGCTGGAACTCGGTGCGCAGACCGGTCAGCTGGAGCACCGGCGGTGCGTCGGGATCCAGCCGGCGGCTGGTGGTCTGGTCACTTGTAGGGGTCTGCAGCATCACGCAATCCATCTCCGACGAAGTTCATGGCCAGCACAGTGATGAAGATCGCCAGGCCCGGAAGCAGGAGCCACGGCGCCGTCTCGATCGTTCGGATGTTCTGGGCGTCCTGGAGGAGCACACCCCAGCTGACCGCAGGTGCTTGGAGGCCGAGCCCGAGGAAGCTCAGGGAGGTCTCGGCGAGGATCATCCCGGGGACGGCCATGGTGAGTGACGCGATCACGTGGCTGGAGAACGACGGCACCATGTGGCGGAAGATGATCCGGGGTCTGCTGCACCCATCGAGGGTCGCGGCGGTGATGAAGTCCTCGGTCCGTAGCGAGAGGAACTTCCCTCTGACCTGTCTGGCCATGCCGGTCCAGCCGATCACCGACAAGATGGCGGTGATCGCGAAGTATCGTGCGAGTGGACCCCAGGACGCGGGTATCGCCGCCGAGAGGGCGAGCCACAGCGGCAGCGTGGGGATCGCCATCAGGAACTCGATGATCCGCTGGATCAGGGTGTCCGGCTTCCCGCCGTAGTAGCCCGAGATGCCGCCGAGGGCGATGCCGAGCACCAGGCTGATCGCGACTCCGACCAGCCCGATCGACAGCGACACCCGCGACCCGTAGAGGATCCGGCTCAGCGAGTCCCGCCCGGCCCGGTCCGCACCCCAGAGGTAGAACGGTCGGTCGGGGTCCTCGGGGCCGATGAGGTGGACGTCCATCGGGAAGAGGCCCCACATCTCGTAGGGCTCGCCGCTGACGAAGAACCCGACCGGGATGTAGCTGTCGGTGTCGATCTCGAACTCGTTGGCGAACGTCTCCGGGTTCTGCGTCACGGTGAAGTCGTGGACGTAGAGGCCGAGGCCCTCGCTGGGGTGGTAGATGTGCAGCGCCTGTGGTGGCGCGTAGGCGTAGTCGGGGTCCTGGGCCGTGGCGGTCGAGGGTGCCAGGACCTCCGCGAAGGCCATGATCAGGTAGATGGCCAGGACCACCCAGAGCGCGACGAAGGCGACCTTGTGCCGACGGAAGCGTCGCCAGACCAGTCGCCACTGCGACGCGGTGCCGCCCTGAGCCAGCGCGGCCCGGGCGAGTTCGGGTGTCGGGCCGGACTCGTCGTCGCCCCCGGGAGACGGGAGGGGAATCTCCATCCCCTCCTGGCTCATGGTGGCGCCCTCGAGCTCCAGCTCCGACGCGTCCCAGACGTCCGTGGACGTGCCCGAGGCGCCGGTGTCCCGACGTTCTGTCCTCTCCGTCATGTTCAGCTCTCCTGGTAGCGGCGTCGGATTCGGGGGTCCCACCAGGCGAGCGCGAGGTCGCTCAGGAGGGTTCCCACCACGGTCAGGGCACTGAGGATCAGGATGAAGCTGCCGACCAGGTACATGTCCTGGCTGAGTACGCCGCCGAACAGCAGCGGTCCTGTGGTGGGGAGGCTGAGGACGATCGAGATGATCGTCTCGCCGCTGATGAGTCCGGGAAGGAGCCAGCCGACCGTGCTGAAGAAGGGGCTCAGCGACATCCGGACCGGGTACTTGACCAGGAGCTTCCACTCGGAGAGGCCCTTGGCGCGGGCCGTGATGACGTACGGCTTGTAGAGCTCGTCGAGGAGGTTCGCGCGGGTGACCCGGATCAGGCCCGCGGTGCCGGAGATGCCGATGATCAGGATCGGAAGCCAGAGGTGGGAGGCGAGGTCGAGGACCTTGCCGAGATTCCACGCGGCATCGACATACTCCGGCGAGAACAGACCACCGGCGCTCTGGTCGAAGTATCTGACGCCGAGCCAGAGGAAGACGAGTGCCAGGAGGAACTCCGGGATCGCCATGCCGACGAAGCCGAAGAACGTCGCGATGTAGTCGCCGGGGGAGTACTGCTTGACGGCGGAGTAGATGCCCACCGGGAAGGCGACGGCCCAGACGAACAACAGGGTGCTGACCGAAAGGAAGAACGACAGCGCCACGCGATCCCAGATCAACGTCGAGACCGGCCGGTTGTACGCGAACGACTGGCCGAAGTCGCCGTGGAAGACGATGTTGCTGATCCAGTTCCAGTACTGCACGAGGAACGGGTCGTCGAGGCCGTAGCGAACCCGCAGAGCGGCCATCTGCTCGGGGGTGATGACCTGGCCGCGGGACTCCGCCTGCGCCACCAGCGTGGACACGTAGTCGCCGGGCGGCAGTTGAATGATCCAGAAGGTCACGAACGAGATCGCGACCAGCGTGATCACCATCAGGCCGATGCGCCTGAGTGTGTACTTACCCATACCGAGCTCCCCTTCAGTCCGTCTGGTCGCCGTCGGAGCGGGCTCGTCCGGCCGTGACGGTGGGTCCGGCCCCGCTGGGGGCGGGTCGTGGCGGTCGAGGCGATCCCGTCGTCGGGAGGGTCGGTGGTCGCGTGTCGTTGCGGCCGGACGGACAGCGCTTCATCGGGCTCCTTGCATATCTACCCACACGCTCGTGAACATGCGGCTTCGGTGATGCTAACCGGTCATCGGGGCGATGCGCAACGCCTGGAGGCGACAAAATCGTCAAACGGCATGTTGATGGCATCCGCCAGGAGACTCGTGTTCCGCGCGAAATGCTCGTCGCCACGGCCGCGTCGATGACCAGCATGGCATACCGCTGGCATGACGGTTGCGGGAACCTTGGCGGGGTCCCGCAGGCGCCCCTTCCAGCGGGTCAGCCGGTCCGGGTCCGGCGCCGGCGATCGTCAGGCGTCGACGGGCATCCAGATCCGCATGGCCTGCCGGTCCCGGTTCGCCCACTGGAAGTAGGGGACCGCCACGGCGCGGACCGGCCGGGTGGACCAGGAGCGCGCACCGGAGTAGTAGGGCAGACCCTCGGTGGGTGCGTCGACGAGCTGCCGTGCGGGGACGCTCAGCGTGGTGGTGCGGCCGACGCCGGGCAGGTCGGTATGGCTGTCGGCCGTGATCGCCTGGAGGTCGGGAACGAGCTGGAGCCGTTCGACGTCGACGTCGCTGTCCTGGTCGACCTGCTCGAAGCAGTACACCAGCGGACCCCGCTCCAGGGCGAGGCAGCCGCGCAGCGCATCGATGCGCGGGTGGGGGCTGGTGAGGCGGGGGGGCATGTCGAACCCGAGCCGGATCTCGTCGCCCGGTCGCCAGACGCGACGGATCCGGAGGTAGCCGGAGTGGTTCGTCGTCTCCACCGGTGCACCGTTCAGGCGGATCTCAGGATCGGCGGTCCAGGACGGGACGCGCAGGGACAGGGTCCACTCGGCGTCCGGCGTCGCTTCCACCCGCACGCTCGTGCCGCCGTCCCAGGGCAACGTGGTGGCCACCGCCAGGTCCACGTCGCCGGCGCGCAGGCCGGCGCCCAGGACGGCGTCGGCGTACTGGTGCACGGTGATGCCGTCGGGGTCGGAGGAGCCGAGGTAGTGCTGCAGCGATGCCATCAGCCTGGTCACGTTCGGCGGGCAGCAGGCCGACCAGAACCATCCGTCCCGCCAGCGTGGGTCGCCGATCGCCATGGCGTGGTCGGAGCGACGTTGCAGCGGATTCCCCTTGAAGAACTCGAGTCCGTCGAGCGAGACGGAGGCGGCGAACACGTTGTAGAGCGTGCGCTCGATCAGGTCGGCGTACCGTGCCTCGCCGGTGGCCAGCAGCAGCCGCCAGCTCCAGTGCACGCTGGCGACGGCCGCGCAGGTCTCGTTGTAGGACTGGTCCGGCGGCAGTTCGTACCCCTCCCCGAAGGCCTCCTTCAGCTGCCGTGACCCGTGGCCGCCGGTGAGCGCGGTGCGCGTGGCCACCATGTCCTCCCACCGGGCGACCGAGGCGTCCAGGAGCGAGCGGTCACCGGTCTCCAGGTAGACGTCGACGATCCCGGCCTCGAGATACATCGCACGGACGGCGTGGCCGGTCAGCACCGGCGCCTCCCGCACCCCGAACGCGTCCTGCTGGTAGAGCGGGCCGACGGCGTGCCGGCCGACCATGCCCTGCCCGCGGTCGTCGAGCAGTCGCTGCGCCAGCTCCAGGTACTCCGGTACCCCGAGGCAGCGGTACAGCTCCACGAGTGCCGTCTCCACGCCCGGGTGACCGTCCAGTTTCGGGAGCCGCTCGGTGAGGAAGACCTGGACGAGGTGGTCCGCCAGCCGGCGGGCGACCGGGACGAGGCGGTCGTCGCCGGTGCGGGCCAGCGCGGCCACCGCCTGGAACAGGTGTCCGGCGGTGTAGAGCTCGTGGCTGTTGTTGAGGTCCTGGTACCGCGCCTGCGGCCCGCGGACCTGGTAGGTGGAGTTCAGATAGCCGTCCTCGGCCTGGGCGGACGCGATCAGCCCCGATGCCGTGGTGACGAACTCCTCGAGCTCGGCGTCGTCGCCGCCGTCGACGAGTTCGTACGCGACCGTCTCGAGCATCTTGTAGACGTCCGAGTCCATGTAGACCGGCCCCTGGTGGTCGGCGTCGAGCGCCTCACCGGCGGCCAGCCGCAGGTTGGTGAAGTTGCCGGCCTCGTCGAGCTTGCCGATGCCGAGCGGGATGCTGGCCGAGCGGTTGACCTGCTGCCAGTGCCGCCACAGCCCGCCGGTGAGGGCGGCGCTGCGGACCGGCCGCTGCACGGCCACCGCCTGCGGCGTCGGGACGATCGGTCCGCGGGCGGACGTCGTGGTGTTGATGGTCGTCATCATGGCTCCTCGGGGTGGGGATCAGGATCGGCGGTCCAACTCGTGGGCGAGCATGGCGACCGCGTAGTCCGAGACCTTGTGCTCGCCGTGGGTGGGGTCGTCGATGACCTCCCAGTCCCCGCCCAGGGCGCCGGCGCGGTCGCGTACGGGCTGGGCGTAGCTGCGGTGACCGACCCCGGGGAAGCAGGACGGGTCGAACCGGTTCAGGATCTGCAGCTGACGTCGACCGGCGCCGGCCGCGCCGAGGAGGTAGAGGTCGAGATAGCCGGCGATGTCGTACAGGCCGGGAAGGCTCTCCCGTCGCTGCTCCCAGTCGCCGAAGTTCGGGTGTTCGGCCGGATGGGGGCGCAGATAGAACGGCCACGTCCCGGCCACCTGGATGCTCAGCGTGACCCGGGGATCGATGGCCGCGTGCAGCACCGTGGTCCACGCGCCGCCCGAGAAACCGAAGGTCACGACGTCGGTCAGCGGCGCCGCCCGCGCGACGTGGTTGAGCAGCGCGAGCACGGGCTCGAGGAAGAACGTGGCGGTGCAGAAGTCCGGGCGTTCGTAGGCGCCGAACCGCTCGTGGCTGGCCGGGTCGGCCGGTGGCGGGGCGTCGGACGTGGGCAGGTCCATCACCGGTGCGTTCCACCCCTGCAGCGGCATGTCGACCGCCGCCACCCGGTAGCCGCGGTCGAGGAGCGTCTGCATCGCCGCGAGCCGCGGCCGGTGGTAGACGGGCTTGCCGGCGTTCCCGTGACCGGCGAGGAAGAAGCCCAGCCGGCCCGGCTCGGGGCGGCGCGGGTGGACCAGATAACTGGTCGACGCCAGCCCGTGCGACATCGATGACGTGGCCCGGTCCACGCCGCCGTGGTCGAGCGGGTCCAGGTCGGCGATGGTGACGCCGGAGTTGATCGAGGGGGTGGCCGAGGGCAGGCCGGCTCCCTTCCACAGGTGGTCGATCAACCGTCGACGGCGGTCGGCCACGTCCTCGGTCGAGCGGACGGTGAGCAGTCGGTCGACATCGACCCCGACGGCCTCCGCGGGCATCGTTCGCCAGCCCGGGCCGCGGCTCGCCTCGATCGTGGCGTCCACCACCGGACGTGGCCGGGTCGCGGTCACCGGGCGAAGCCACCGCCCACGGTGGGCTGCGGGCGGGACAGGAAGACGATCGTCTGGTCACGGACCCGGAGGATGTGTGACTCGAGGGCCGCGCGGGCGCCGGGTCCGTCGCCGGCGTCGAGTGCCTCGACGATCTCGCGGTGCTCGACCACGGCGGCGTCCAGCCGGTCCCGGTTCATCGGCGCCTCCATCCCGGCGCGGGTGACGTGGATGCTCAGGTGCAGGTCGTCGTGCAGGGCGAGCAGCTTCGGGAAGCCGGACATCTCCACGAGCGTGCGGTGGAAGCGGCTGTCGTTCTCGCGGAAGGCGATGTACTGCGCCGGATCCTGGAGCGCGGCTTCGGCGAGCCGGCCCGCCTCGGCCACCAGATCGTGCAGGATCTGCGGGGCGGCCGGCCCCTCCTGCTCGGTGTACCGGCGCAGGCTGTGCGACTCGATCATCACGCGGAGCTCGAACAACTCGTACAAGGAGGAGAGTGAGGGGACGGCCACGGTGAAACCCGCGGTGGCGTCGTAGGCGAGCAGGCCGCGTTCGTGCAGCCGGCCGACCGCGCTGCGCACCGGTGTGCGGCTCATCCCGAGTTTCCGGGCGAACTCCCGGATCGGGACCGTCTGCCCCGGCTGCGGGTGCTCCTCGGTCAGCCAGGTGACCAGCGCGTCGTGCGCGCGGTTCTCCAGGGTCTTCTCGCTGACCTGCTCCGGGGGTCGCGTCCCTGCCATCGACGTTGCCACGTAGATCCTCCCATCCGCACCGCGGAGCGATGCGCTCGAGCCCGCTGCTCGTTGCGGTCCGCCCATGGTATGCCATTTGCGCCGTCCGTTCGGGCTCGTTCCTGCCGCGAGGGTCCTCGATCGCGGCCGACGGCATGGTCCGGCCTTGACAACATGCAGGTCGTCCCCGAAGGATGACGTACATGCCACTGGCATTCACACCTTCCGAAGAAGCGTCCCCCCACCGACTGCACGGCGTGCTCCCGCCGGTCGTGCTCCCGATGACCCCGGACGGCGAGGTCGACTCGGCCTCGTTGGAGTCACACGTCAACCACCTGGTGGTCGCCGGTGTGCACGGGCTCTGGGCGAACGGCACCACCGGCGAGTTCTACTCCCTGGACGGGGAGGGCCGCGCCGAGGTGGTGCGGCTGTGCGTCAAGGCCGCCGCGGGACGGGTGCCGGTGGTGGCACACGTGGGTGACACCTCCACGAGTCTCGCGGTGCGGCATGCCCGCGAGGCGCTCGCCGCCGGGGCCGCGTTGGTCTCGGTCCTGCCGCCCTATTTCGTGGGATTCGGTCAGGACGAGCTGAAGGCCCACTATCGGGCCCTGGCGCACGCGATCGACGGCCCGGTCGTGGCCTACCACCTGCCCCAGTTCATCCCGGCCACCCTCTCGATCGGCTCGATCGTCGAGCTCGTCGCCGAGGGGGTGCTGTGCGGTGCGAAGGACAGCAGTTCGGACATGGTGTGGCTGCGTCGGCTGCAGCGCCGTCTGCGGGAGGCCGGCACCCCGCTTCCCTGCCTCACCGGTGGGTCCTCCGTCGCCGATCTCGGCTACCTGCTCGGCGCCGTCGGTTCGGTCGCCTCGACCGGCAACCTCACCCCACGCCACCTGGTGCGCCAGTACGCGGCGGCGCGAGCCGGCGACTGGGACCTGGTCCTGGCCCTCCAGGACCAGAGCGAGGAACTGATCGAACTGCTGGCTCCCCCGGGGACCGTCGCGGCACCGGGACTGACCACGACCGTGTACAAGTACCTGCTCAGCGCCCTCGGCCGGATCGAGTCCGAGCACAGCGCGGCACCCCAGTCCCAACTGACGGCTCAGGATCGCCGGCACCTGGACGAACGCGTGCTGCCAGTCATCGACCGCCTGGAGGGTCCCGGCGACCGCGCCTGAACCGGCTCCAGTCAACTGGCATACCATCCCCGATGAAGAGGAGAACAATGATGTTGCCAAGCACCACACCGCAATCCCCCGCCCGGGACCGCCTCTGGTCGTCGGTGGTCAGTCGCCGTTCGGTCCTCCTGACCGGCGGTGGTCTGGCGGCCACCACCGCGCTGGCCGGCTGTTCCTTCTTCGACACCGACCCCGCCCAGAGTGGCGGCAACGGTGCGAGTGGCCCCAAGGGCAAGGAGGCGCCCTCGCTGGCGGCCCAGGTCGAGGCCGGAGAACTCCCACCGGTCGAGGAGCGGCTGCCGAGCACGCCCCTGGTGGTCGAGCCGCTGAACCAGGTCGGTCAGTACGGCGGGACCTGGCGCTCGGCGATGATCACCGAGGAGGACCGGACCTGGCTGGAACAGTCCATCGGGTACGAGCCGCTCGTGCGATGGATCCCGGGATGGACCGACCAGCCGGGGACCAGCGAGATCATCGCGAACCTGTGCGAGAGCTACGAGGAGCTCGACGAGGGTCGGGTCTTCCAGTTCACGCTGCGCGAGGGGATGCGGTGGTCGGACGGTGAGCCGCTCACCGACGAGGACTTCAGGTTCGCCTACGAGGACGTGAACGTCTACCCGGCCCTGCACCCCGGTGGCCTCTACTCGCTCTGGACGAACGTGAACGACCCCGAGAAGCCCGGCACGTTCGAGAGCGACGGCACCGTGATCCGGTACGTCTTCGACGACCCCAAGCCGGGATTCCTCGAGGAACTGGCCTCCGGCACCATGATGGTGCTGCCCCGGCACTACTTCGAGCAGTTCCACGAGAAGTACAACGAGGAGATCGCCGACCTGGTCGCCGAGGCGAGCCTGGACGACTGGGTGCAGCTGTGGGAGTCCAGGCTCGAGCCGTTCTCGAACGTGGACGCGCCGAGCCTGCACCCGTGGCGGCTGACCGCGGCGCTGGGCGACGGCAGCTACGTCACGGCCGAACGCAACCCGTACTACTGGAAGGTCGACCCGGACGGCAGCCAGCTGCCCTACATCGACGAGATCCGCTGCGAGATCCTGCAGGACATCGAGGTCGAGCTGCTGAAGATCACCAATGGTGAGCTGGACATGCAGATGCGCAACTTCGACACGATCCGGAACCTCCCGGTGGTCTCGGAGAACCAGGAGAGTGGCGACTACCGGATGTTCAGTGTCTCGCCGCAGGGCCCGAACGCGATGGTCATGGGCTTCAACCAGACCCTCGAGGACGAGCGGAAGCGGAAGATCTACTCGAACAAGGACTTCCGGGTCGGTCTCTCCCACGCGATCAACCGGCAGCGGATCATCGACACCATCTACGCCGGCCAGACGATGCCCTGGCAGTGCGCTCCGGTCGAGGGGCATCCCGCCTACGACGAGGAGTTCGGCACCCAGTTCACCGAGTACTCGGTGGACCTGGCGAACGAGGCCCTCGACCGGGCCGGCTACACCGAGCGGGACGGCAGCGGCATCCGGCTCGCCGAGGGGGCGCCGATCAGCATGACCGTGCTGGTGCCCTCGTCGATGCCCGACCATCTGGACGCCTTCGAGCTGATCAAGCAGGACTGGGAGGCGGTCGGCGTGGAGGCCAACGTCACCCCGTTGGCCGAGACGCTCTATTGGGAGCGCGTGGAAGCGAACCAGGCCGAGGTGTCCACGTGGACCGCCGGCGGGTTCGAGATCCGCGCGACCCAGGGGTCGAACCACTACTTCGTGCCCTCGAACCCGCGGGGCTCGTCCCGCTACGGCCACACCTGGGCGCTCTGGTACCGGGGGGAGTCCGACGTCGAGCCACCCGCGGTGATCCAGGAGCAACTCGCTCTGTTCGACGAGATGCGGAGCACGTACGACGCGGACGACGCGGTCGAGCTGGCCCGGCAGGTCCTGGAGATCGCGAAGGACCAGTTCTTCTACATCGGAATCTGCACCCAGCCGGACGGCTACGGGATCGTGCGGAACAACCTGGAGACCAACGTGCCGGACGAGATCCCGGGTGACGTCGGATTCCAGCCGCCTGGCCCGACCAACCCGGAGCAGTACTTCTTCACGGCCTGAGCGGTCCGGCTCACGGAGCCGGAACTGCCCGGTCATGCCCGACGGCGTCACGCGGCTCGATCCGCGCGGCGCCGTCGGCGTCGGTACCGGTGGGCGCCCGGCCGCGGGCGGTCGGCCGAACGGTCCGGCCGCCCGCGGCCCGGCGAGGGTCGGCATGTGCCGGCATGTGCCGGCATGTGCCGGCATGGCGGTCAGGCGGGACGGCTCGGTGCGTGACCGGCCAGCGCCGCCGCCTGCCGTAGTGCTTCGGCCATGCTGGCCGTGGTGACCCGGCCGGTACCGGCGATATCGAACGCGGTGCCGTGGTCCACCGACGTCCGGATCACCGGCAGGCCCACCGTGATGTTCACGCCGTCGTCGATGCCGAGCACCTTCACCGGACCGTGGCCCTGGTCGTGGTACATGGCCACGATGAGGTCGAAGTCGCCGCGGCCGGCCAGGAAGAACGCCGTGTCGGCCGGCAGCGGCCCATGCACGTCGTGGCCCAGGGCGACCAGTTCGTCGATGGCCGGCTGGATCTTCTCGGCCTCCTCCCCGTAGCCGAACAACCCGTCCTCGCCGGCGTGCGGATTGATCGCGCACACCCCGACGCGGGGTCGGGTCAGACCGGCGCGTTCGAGCGCCTCGATGCCGCGCTCGACCGTCCGGCGCACCAACGGCGGATCGATCCGAGCGATCGCATCGATGAGGCCCAGGTGCGTCGTCACGTGGATGACCCGGAGCCGCGGGGTGCTCAGCATCATGGACACCTCGGGCACCCCGGTCAGGTGCGCGAGGAGTTCGGTGTGCCCGGGGAAGCGGTGGCCGGCGGCGTGCAGCGCGGCCTTGTTCAGCGGCGCGGTCGCGATGGCCGCCACGTCCTGGCTCACGGCGTAGCCGGCGGCCCGCTCGACGTAGGCGTACGCCGCATCACCGGCGATCGGGCTGACCTGGCCGAACGGAAGGTCCTCGGGCAGTTCGCCCACCTGGATCACGTCGACACGGGTCGTCGTGGGGTCGGCTTCGGCCGGCCGGTCGATCTCGTGCATGGTGGCCGGCACTCGCATGAGCGTCGCCGCCCGGGTCATTCGTGGCAGGTCGCCGATCAGCACGGGCCGGCACGCCGCGAGCACCTCCGGGTCGGTCAGGGCGGCGGCACAGACCTCGGGCCCGACGCCCGCCGGATCTCCCATCGTCACGGCGACGACGGGACGGGAGGGCGCGCGATCGGTGGGCTCCACGGTGGGTTCCTTCTCTGGTTCTGGGATCGGGATCGGGGTCGGGTGGTCGGGGTGGTCGGGGTGGTCAGGACCTGGCACGCGCCGAGGTGGCCCCGAGCAGGTCGAGGAGGTCGAGCAGGAGACGGGGCTCGCCGTAGCTGCCGGGTTTGGTCCAGACCGTGCGGCCGTCCGGCGCGCACAGGCGGGCGACCGCGGCGACGGTGGAGGGAAGGGTCCGGAGGTCGCGCAGGCCGAGCCGGTCCAGGACCAGCCGGGCGGTGTGGCCGCCGCTGAGCAGCAGGGCGACATCGGGCGCGGCACCGGCCAGCGTGGCCGCACAGGCGGCGGCCAAGGAGTCCATGCTCGCTCGATCCCGGGGCGCGGACGCCGCGGCGGTCGGGAGGGTGAGCGCGACGTGTCCTCCCCGCGCGAGCGTGGACCGAGCCCGGTGCACGGCCGAGTCGCGGCCGCCGCCGTCGGCCGGCACTGCGATCCGGATGGCCCGGTGCCGGGCCTCGAGGGCGTCGAACTGGGCGTGGCTGACCGGCTCGGTGGTGCCGAGCACGGCGAGGAGCGTGCGCACGGCGGCCGGCGCCCTCGTTCCGACCGCGTGCGTGGCCGTGCCGTCGCCCGGTGCGGCCGGGTCCGGGGTGCGCAGCAGGCCGGCGAGGAACGGTGCCGATCCGGCGAACGTCGCGTGCGGGATCCCGACGCAGGCGAGAGCGAGTCGCTCCAGGTCCGCCGGGGTTGCGACGTCCGCGGTGATCAGGAGCGGGCCGTCGGCCCGGGCAAGGGCGGGGAGCCGGCGGTAGTCGGCTCGGCCGAGGTGTCGGTGCGGCAGACCGGAGCCGAGCCGGGCGAGGTCGACCGACTCGGTGGAGCCGTCGACGTGCCACCCGTCCACGGTCACACGCCCGAGCCCTGGGTTGGCGGGGCACAGCACGACCGGACGCCCGGACCCCAGCAGCGCGTCGAGGTAGACCCGGACCGGGCCGCGCAGCCTCGAGTCCAGCTTCACGAACACGGTCGCGGTCGGATCGACCCCGGCCGCCAGTGCGGTCATGGCATGGAGCACGTCGGCGTCCGCGTCGTGGCGCAGGTCGAGATCCCAGACGGTGTCGACGTCCCCGGCCGTGCCGTTCGCTCCGTCGGTGTCGCCGGTCCTGACCGTCCCGACTGTGCCCGGCCCGGGCCGGCCGAGGCGAACGCGCACGTCCCGACCGCTCCAGTCCTGCCAGAGTCGTGCGAACTCCGCCGCGCCGGTGAGATCGTCGGCCCAGACGTGTGCGGGCCTCACGCCTCGGCCCGCTGTGCCACGGGCCGGATGACGACGTCCCGGCCGGTCCGGCGGAACGCGTCCAGGAACTCGGGATCCGCGCCGTCGTCGGTGACCAGCGTCCACGGTTCGTCGATCCGGGCCCAACTGTGGAACGGTGCGTGCCCGAGCTTCGCCGAGTGCGCGAGGACGTAGATCCGACGGGACCGGCGAGCCATCAGCTCCTTGAGGCGGGTCTGGTCCGGCTCCGCCTCGCAGAGGGACCCGTCGGCGCCGACCCCGTCGGTGCCGAGGAACAGCCGATCGAAGGTGAGCCGTTCCAGCGCCAGTTCCGTCAGCGGCCCGACGAACGCCGCCGAGAGGTCCCTGAGCCGGCCGCCGAGGCAGGTCAGCGCGAGCTCCGGTCGGGTCCGCAGCAGGCTGATCACCGGGACGCTCGCGGTGGTCACGGCGAGGCCCTCCAGGGCGGGCAGGCGGCGAGCCAGCAGGGCGACGGTGGAGCCGGCATCGAGCAGGATCGACTCGCCCGGACGGACCTGCTCCGCCGCCCAGCCGGCGATGGCGGCCTTGGCGTCGAAACTCTCGTGCTCGCGCTGGAGCAACGACGTCTCCACGTGCTCGCCGGGCGCGATGGCGCCGCCGTAGGTCCGGGCCAGCTGGCCGGACCGGCTCAGTTGCGCGAGGTCGCGGCGGATCGTGGAGGCGGTCACCCCGAACCGGGCCGCGAGGTCATCCACGCTCGCCAGACCCATCTCTGAGGCGCGCGCGACGATCTCGCCGCGGCGACGCTCCGCCTTGCTCACCATCATCATCGCCCTCCCGTCCGTCCTCCCATGCTACCCACGAGCGGCGCGTTTCGTGCTACGTTGACTGCGCGTTCTGCGCAATACATTCCCCCGAGGGAGAGCTGATGAACGACCTGAGGACCGAGTCGGGGCCGGTGCCGGTGCGCCTGATCCTGGGCACGATGTCGTTCGGGGACACCGTCGACGAGCCAACGGCCGCCCGGATCATCGAGACCGCGATCGAGGCCGGGATCGGCGAACTGGACACCGCGAACACCTACGCGGGCGGTGCGAGCGAGCAGATCGTCGGCCGGGCCCTGCGAGCCAATCCCGCCGACGGCGTGGTCGTCTCCTCCAAGGTCGGCATGCAGCCGCCCCGGGACGGCGCCGGGCCACTCGCCCACGAGGCGGTCGTGGCCGCAGCACGCACCAGCGTCGAGCGGCTGGGCCGGCCGCTGGACACGTTGTACCTGCACCAGCCGGACCGCAGCACCTCGCTGACGGAGACCATCGGTGGCGTGTCCGAGGTGCTCGAACTCGGGCTGGCCAGGCGCTTCGGCCTCTCGAACCACTCCGCGTGGGAGACGGTCGAGGTACAGGAACTGTGCCGCCGGCAGCGGGCCCCGGAGCCGCGGCGCGCACAGCAGCTCTACAACGCGCTCGCGCGGCGCCTCGAGGTCGAGTTCCTTCCCTTCGCGGTGGCTCGCGGCGTGGAGACGGTCATCTACAACCCGCTGGCCGGAGGGCTGCTCACCGGGCGCCACACGATCGCCGAGGAGCCGGGGCAGGGGCGGTTCGGATCCTCCGCCGTGGCGCAGATGTACCGCCGCCGGTACTGGACCCCGGAGCAGTTCCAGGCGCTCGATGCGCTCCGTGAGATCGCCGACAGCGCCGCGATCGGCCTCACCGAGCTCTCCCTGCGGTGGCTGCTCGGGGTGGGCGGGGTGGAGGCGATCCTCGTCGGGGGATCCTCCCCGGGCCAGATCCGCGCCAACGTCGCGGCGCTCGGCCACGGGCCGCTCGAGGCGGAACTGCGGCTGCGCGTCGACGCCGCCACCGCGCCGCTCCTGGCGAGCGCGCCGCACTACGCGCGCTGACCGCGCCGACTCGGGGTAGAAGTCACCTGCCGGAGCCTCAGTTCGGTCTCACCCGGCGCGTGGCTTGCCCATGGTTTCGAGATCGAGGTCACCAGTGAACCTGATGGGGGATGCGGCCGCGGCATCGACGGCGCCCGTCCCGAGCCTGACCTCGATCGCAGCCCACCCGCCGTCGGTGAGTTCAATGATCGCGTCGACTTCGCGGCCGTTGGAGTCGCGGAAGTGTGTCACTCGACCGCTGCTTGCCTGTGCGTACACCCGGAGATCGCGGATGGCGAGGGACTCGAACAGGAATCCGAGGGTGTTGAGGTCTTCCCTCAGCGAGTCGGGGGTGGCGTCCAGTGCCGCTGCCGCCAGCGACGGATCGGCCAAGTGCCGTTTGGGCGCCTTGCGCCGGCGCGCCGAGGAGCGGAGCGACGCCGACCACGCGGGTTGGTCCTCCGTGATCATCAGCCGCTCGAGAGCGCCGAGGTGCCCCATGGTCGTCTCGCGGGTCGTGGTGAGGTCGCTGCCCGCAACATCTCTGGTCAGTGCGGTGACGGAGACTCGGACGCCACGTTCCGAGCGAGCGAACGCAGCAATCGCCGGACCTTGACAGGGTCGCGGCTGTATCCAGCCACGCGTGAGAGGTCCGCGTCCACGAGCAGGTCGAGGTAGTCGGTTGCGTACGTGCGTGCGTCCTCAATGGGGAGTCCGATCGACATCGGCCATCCGCCGCGGACGATGAGTTCTGCGATCCGGTGTCCGGTCGTCTGCGACTGCGGGGCGCGGGAGACGCCGCCCCCGAGCACGTCGCGAAGGCTGACCGCGCCCGTCGAGTCACCGGACTCCCACAGCGACATCGTCCGTATTCGCATCCGTGAGACCCGTCCCGCTCCAGTGTGTCGACGCGCATCGTCGCGAGGCACCGAGGAGCCAGTCAGGATGAACTGGCCGGGTCTACCACGTGCGTCGACCCGGCGACGTAGGTGATTCCACGTGTTCGGTTGTTCCTGCCACTCATCGAGGAGTCGGGGCGGGTCGCCTTCCAGGAGCAACGAGGGGTCGACCGCGATCGCTGCCTCTTCATATCCACAATCTGCAGGCAGATCAGCCGACAGTGTGCAACATCGCGAGCCGACACCGTGCAGACGGAACTGCGTGCCCAGACCGGCGCCATCGTGACCCGGTCGGTGGTCTCTGGTCGAGGCGTCGGTAGGCTCGAGGGCGTCACACCGACCTGAACGGAGGGTGCGCCGGTGGCCGTCACCATGAGCGACGTCGCGAAACTTGCCGGCGTCTCGGTGAAGACCGTCTCGAACGTGGTCAACGACTACCCCTACATCCGCGAGGGCACCCGGGCCCGCGTGCTGGACTCGATCCAGAAGCTCGGCTACCAGCTCAACACCACCGCCCGCGGGCTGCGCACCGGGCGTACCGGTCTGATCGGACTCGCGGTGCCCGAGCTCAAGCTCCCGTACTTCGCCGAGCTCGCAGACTCCGTGATCGCCGAGGCCGAGCAGGTGGGGCTCACCGTGCTGATCGAGCAGACGAACAGCGACCGGGAACGCGAGATCGCCGTGCTGCGAGACCCGCGCCGCCGGCTCGTGGACGGTCTGATCTTCTCCCCTCTGGCCCTGGGCCAGGACGACCGGCACCTGCTCGAGGTCGACTTTCCCCTCGTCGTTCTCGGGGAACGGATCTTCGCCGCGGCGGCCGATCACGTCACGATGCAGAACGTGGACGCCGCGCGCGCCGCTACCGAGCACCTGCTCGGCCTGGGCCGGCGCCGGATCGCGATGGTGGGTGGACACCGGGGGGAACGGATCGGGTCCGCGGCGCTGCGGGAGGCCGGCTATGCCGAGGCGCTCGAGGCCGCCGGGATCGGCGTGGACCCCGGCCTGATCGGGGAGTCCGGCCTGTGGCACCGCGAGACCGGGGCAGCCGCGATCGCGACGATGCTCGACTCCGGCACCGTCCCCGACGCCGTCTTCGCGCTCAACGACGCGCTCGCCATCGGCGTACTGCGCGAGCTCCTCTCCCGCGGGATCCGGGTGCCACAGGACGTCGCCGTGATCGGCTTCGACGACGTCGAGGACGCCCGCTTCGCCTATCCGAGTCTCAGTTCGGTCTCACCCGGGCGGGCACAGATCGCCCGCTCCGCCGTCGGTCTGCTGCACCGCCGGATCGTCGAGCGGACCGCTCCGGCCGAACACGAGACCATCACGGCCGAGTTCGAGGTGGTGCCCCGGGAGTCGACCCTCGGGTTGCCGGCCCGGCCGGCCTGACGTCCTCAGCCGGCGGCCAGTGCGGCCACCTCCTCGGCGGTCAGCGCCGTGGTGTGCAGTTCGAGCTCGTCCACCGCGCCCGCGAACGGGGTGTCCCACCAGTTCACCCCGAGCGCGAAGGCGCCCGACGTGGTGGTGAACACGTCCGGGAACCCGGTGCCGGCGAACGCCTCGACGCCGTCCACGTAGACGGTCAGCGCGCCGTCGTCCACGGTCAGGGCCAGGTGGGTCCACTCGCCGACCGGGATCTGCTGACCGGCGGACGCGTCGTACCAGGCGTTGCCTGACCAGACCATGGTGTCCCCGCCCACGCCGTCGTGCCCCTGCGGCAGCAGGCTCACCCAGCTGTTCGGGTCCCGGGCGCCGAAGAACGCCGTCGTGTAGGGGGTGAGGGCGTCCGGCCGCAGCCACAGGCTCACCGAGTACGTCGGCCCGATGATCAGCCCGTCCGGGAGCCGTACGCCGGCGGTGCCGTCGAGTTGCAACGCCTGCCCGCTGACGCCCTCGGTGTAGCCGACGGCGCCACCGGTGGTGTCGATGCGGGTGCCGGTGGGCTGCCCGTCGGCGACGCGGCCCTGCGCCTCGGCGAGGTCGCCGTCGAAGTCGTAACGCGCCACCAGGCCGCCGACCACCTTCTCGGAGACGACGACGGCGAACGTCGCCGTCGCGGTCAGCTCGCCCTGGGCCAGGGTCGCCGTGAGCGTGACGTGAGCATCGCCGTCGCCGGGTTCGGGCCGGACCACCTCCCCGCTGGCGGAGACCACGGCCTCCTCGGAGCTGGCCCACTCGATGGTGACGCCGCGGGTGCCGACGGTGGGCAGGTCCAGGTCGGCGATGACGCCGGAGGTGTCGCCGAGATCCAGATCGGCGAGCACGGCGTCGAGCGCCTGCTGATCGGTCAGCGGGGCGAGCCGGCTTCCCCAGAGTGACACTCCGCCGTCGGAGGAGACGGTGAAGGTGACCACCCAGGAAGCCGACTGCGGCTCCCACTGGCGCACGAACACGCCCATGTACTCCTCGCCGTCGATGGTCAGGCGGGCCCGGTCGCGCCCCTGCAGCAGGTGCCAGCGGCCCTCGACGGCGCCGCTGATCTCGCCGTTGCGGTGCAGCTCGATGGTGCTCGCCTCATGGAGGTCGGCGGAGATCTCCTTGCCGTGGTCGATGAACGCGTACTCGCCGACCACGTCCGGGCGGCGCAGGATGTCGTCCTCGCCGTCCGGTGCGTAGCGGTACGGCGCCACCACCGGCCAGCCATGTTCGTTCATGAACATCTGGTGGGTGCGGAGCTGGTGGAACTCACCCTGACCGGGGAAGCGGGTGTGGAAGATGAGGAACTGCTCGCGGGTCTGCGGGTCGTAGTAGGTCGTGTTGTGCCCGGGCGAGACGTACCCGACGCCGGGCTCCTCGCCCGGGTCGCCGACCGCGTGGCCGAACAGGTGACTCCCCATCAGCTTGACGCCGAACGGCTCGATCGAGGCGTCGTCGAACAGCGGTAGGGCCGGGTCCGAGCGCACCTCGGACATCGGATTGCCCTCGGCGTCGACGTAGGGACCGTCCGGGTCCGCCGACCGTGCCACGCGCATGTTGTAGCCGCCGTCCGAACCGAGACCGCCGAAGGACGTGAACAGGTAGTAGTACGCCGTCTCGGGGTTGTACATGATCGTCGGCCCCTCGATCCGGCTGTGGTTGCCGCCCATCAGGTGCTCGCCGTAGCCCTGGCCGGGCACCGGCAGCCCGCTCTCGCGGTCCATCTCGAGGATGAAGATGCCGCCCGAGTACGAGCCGTAGACCATCCAGAGGTTGCCCTCGGCGTCGAAGAACGTGTCCGGGTCCACCACGTTCGGGTGCACGCGCGCGTCGTAGATCGTGCCGTCCTCGCTCGGCTCGTCCCACATGCCCGAGCGCAGGATGATGCCCAGGTCCTCGTAGGGTCCGTCGACCGAGTCGGCGACGGCGACGCCCATGGCCGAGCGCGGCGAGTCGCCCTTGCAGGCGTTGTAGTACATGTAGAAGCGGCCGTCCTCGAGTTGGATCACGTCCGCCGCCCAGAGCGTGTCCGTCTGGGCCCACTCGAACGTCTCGGCGAGCTCGGCGCGCACGTCCTCGAACAGCGGATTGTCCGCGTTCGCGCCGTCGGCGACCAGTTCCCAGTTCATCAGGTCGTCGGAGCGGGCGGCGGCCAGGTGCGAGCCGAACACCCAGAACTCCCCGTCGGCCGTCACCAGCGACGGGTCGTGCACCGAGGCGTCGGTGAACTCCGGTGGCTCGGTGGGTGCCGGCGCCGGTGGACGGGCCGCCGCTGCGGCCGGGACCAGCGCGACGAGAGCGGCGCAGATCAGGGCGAGGAGGGGACGGACGGACATGGCGCTCCCGGTGTTCAACGCTGGACTCAGGGTTCGGTGCTCTGGCCGTCGGCGACCGGTCCGACCGGCCGGGCGATGCCGGCCACGACACCGACAACGTCACGCTAGCCCGCCTTCTACATCGATGTAAAGAGGCGACGACCGTAACTGCCGCCGTCAACCTGCTCCTGTTCGCAGCGACGACGGACGTGACGCAGACCTCGCAACCACACGACGGCGCCAGCGACCCCGGGTGAACTCGGCCTGCGCGCCCGCGCCGGGTACTGAGGCCGGAGGCTCAGGCAGGCCGTCCCGCCGTCGTTGCTGCCCCGCGCTGTGGCGTGCGCCGGATGCCCCGGCGCAGTGGGTCGAACTGCGTCATCACGGCCGGGGTCGCCTCGCCGGTGATCTGATCGGCGAGCAGGCGTCCGGTGAGCGGGCCGAGGGCGATGCCCCACATCCCGTGCCCGCCGGCGACGTACACCCGCGGGGAGCGGGTGCGGCCGACGAGGGGCAACCCGTCTGCGGTGCACGGCCGGGAGCCGACCCACTCCTCGGAGCGCACCTCCCAGTCGATGCCGGTGAGCATCGGCCGGGCAGCTTCGACGATCGCCGTGATCCGGCGATCGTCCCGGGTTGCGTCCGGGCGGCGGAACTCCATCATCCCGGCCACTCGGAACCGGCCCTGCAACGGCGTGCAGGCGACCCTCTGCACGGGAAGGTAGACGGGGCGCTCCGGCAGCCGGTCCGGGCGGACCGTGAAGCTGTAGCCACGGCCGGCCTGCACGATCGCGCGCACTCCGAACGGTCGGGCGAGGGAGTTCAGGCGGGCGCCGGAGGCGATCACGACGGCGTCGACCGAGTGGGAGGAGCCGTTGCGGTCGAGTACGTGCACACCCGTGCGGCCATCGTCGAGGATCGCGTCGACGTCGAACCCGGAGATGATCGCGCCGCCGCGGGCTCGGACCGAGTCGGCGAGCGAGTGCACGAACCTTGGCGGGTCGATGAACCGCTGCCCTTCGATTGTGATCGCGGCGCCAACGCCCTCGCCGAGTACCGGCTCGACGGCCCGTGCCTGGTCCCCGGTCAGGAACGCGTGATCGATCGGGGCGCCGTGCTCGCCGGCGTAGCGGAACTCCTTCGCGATGACCCGGGTGTCCGCCTCGGAGGCGAAGGCCGCCAGGAACGGCTCTGCGGTGCGGATCGGCTCCGCCACACCGCCGTCGGACAGTTCGTCGTAGGAGCCCAGGGCGAGCTTGTTCAGTTCGGCGAACACGGCCATCGACGACTCCCAGCGCTTCCTGGTGCAGTGCGCGGCGAAGGTGATCAGGAACTGAAGCAGCCGGGGGTCGGCCGACGGCGGCACGTACACCGGTGAGGCCGGGTCGAAGACCGCGCGAATGCCGTATCGAAGGAGGGCGGGCTCCGGGAGCGGCAGGGTCAGCGCGGGAGCGAGCCAACCGGCGTTGCCCCAGGAGGCGTCCGCGGCCACACCGATCCGGTCGACCACGGTCACGCCGACGCCGTGCCGCTGCAGGTGCCAGGCCGTGGAGAGCCCGACGGCGCCCGCTCCGACGACAACGATGTGCTCCGGTCGTGTGCTGGTCACGGTCGCCGACCGCCTCTCGAGTGGGTGGGTCGGAGTCCACCGTGACGCAACCAGGGCGGCCCGCGGGATAGCCGGGCGGCCAGCGTTCTGGGCTGCTGGCGGTGCGATCGCACAGGTGGTCGGGATGGTCCGGGACTCAGTCCGAGGGCGGTGGTCCGAGGGTCGCCAGGGCGAGTTGCAGCATTAGGACGAGCCGGGTGTCGGTGTCGGTCAGATCGACGCCGCACCTGTCGACGGCGCGGCGGAGCCGGTTCCGCAGCGTGTTCGGGTGGACGTGCAACTCGGCGGCCGCCGCTGCGACGTCGCCGCCATGCGCGAGATGGGCCCGCGCGGTCGTGACGAGTTCGCTGCCGTTGGTCCGGTCGTGCTCCAGGAGCCGGGCCAGCGGTGTGATCTCCGCGACGTCGCCCAGGAGACCCTCGGTCTGGAGTGCGACGATGTCGGCGAGCACGTCGTCGATGGGGGCCACCACGCCGGGCGTCCGTCGGCGGCGGAGTACCCGCAGCGCGCGGACCGCGTCCTGGTGCGAGTGGTGGGCCTCGCCGGGGGAGGCCACCCGGCGGCCGATGGCGATGACCACGTGGTCCCGGACCCGTGCCGTGGTGGCGAACATGCTGAGGACCCGGGCGACCGCCTCGTCCGGGCCGGCGAGCACGGTGCAGACGGTGGCGTCCAGTTCTGCGGTCAGTGCCCGCACACCCCGTGCCTCGAGGTGGATCGCAAGCGCCCCGGCGAGGCCCGCGGGCAGATCCGAGCCGGTGCTCGGCGCGGCCAGGGCGACCGTGACCGGGCCCGCCAGGCCCAGTTCGACGGCAACCTCGAAGGCCTCCGGGCCGCCGTCGAGGATGGCGCGAACCTGCCGCGACCGCAATCGGCCGTGCCGGTCGCTCCGGGCTCGATGGGCCAGGATCAGCCGGGCCACCTGAGGGACGGCGGCCATGAGCGTTTGCCCCTCAGCCTCGCCGAGTCGTTCCGATCGTGCCGCCCAGATCGACCCGATGAGGGTGCCTTCGTCGCTGTGCACGGCGACCACCGCCCGGGTGACGCTGCCCTCACCGAGGTCGGCGTAAACCACCCCGGACTCGCGCCGGAGACGGTCGAACACGCCGGCCTCGGTGAGGATCGTCCGGTATCGACCGGGCACCTGACGGGCGAGGATCGTGTCGACCCGGATGTCGTCGACGGATTGGGCGTCGGCGGAGTACGCGAGGACCGTGGAGCGCTCGTCCTCGATGGTCACAGGCGCGTCGATGGACCCGGCGAGCGACTCGGCGGCCTCGAACAGGTCGTCTCCGAGGGTCTCCATGACGAGACTCTAGGGCCTTCGCACGCCCCACCGGTGACGAAGGACGAGAACCGCACGGACGCGTCAACCGCAGTTCCGGTACCCTTCCAGACAGATTGTCGACAATAGATCGAGGTCGGCGTGGATTCCGGCCGACGCCCTGTCGGACGACGAAGGGAGCGTGGACGTGACGGACCTGGTGGCGCTGAGGCGCCAGTTGCACCGTCGTCCGGAACTCGGCTTCATGGAGATCGAAACGGCCGTCGCGGTGATCGTTGAGATCGGTGCCGTCGCCGACGAGGTGACCTTCGGTGCCTCGGTTTGCGACCTGACCGGTGTCGCCGGCCTGCCCGCTCCGGCCGACCTCGCGTCCGCACGGGCACGGGCCTTCGCCCGTGGCGTCGCGCCCGGCCTGGTGGAGGAACTCGGTCACGGGGCGACCGGCATCGTGGCCACGGTCAAGGGCGACCGGCCGGGGCAGGTCACGGCGCTCCGATTCGACATGGACGCACTGCCGGTGCACGAGGCGGATGGCGGCGAGCATCGGCCGACTCGGGTGGGCTTCGCCTCGGAGATCCCCGGCCTCATGCACGCCTGCGGGCACGACGGACATGTTGCCGTCGGTGTCGAACTGGTTCGGCGACTGGCCGCGGATCGGGACTTCGCGGGCGAGGTCCGCGCGGTGTTCCAGCCTGCTGAGGAGGGGGTCCGCGGAGCCCACGCCATGGTCGCGGCGGGAGCCGTCGACGGTGTCGACGTGATGCTCGGGATGCATCTGGGGATCGGGCTGCCCGTGGGTACGGTGGCGGCGGCCGCCGCCGGCGTCCTCGCCACCGAGAAGTGGCGGATCGTCCTCACCGGCCGTGCGGCGCACGCCGCCCTCGCGCCCGCCGAGGGGCGCAACGCGCTCCTGGGCGCCGCAGCCGCCGTGACCGCGCTGCATGCCCTGCCCCCGGAGGCAGGCGTGGTGACTCGGGTCAACGTGGGCCGACTCGTGGCTGGCACGGCCGCGAACGTCGTGCCCGAGAGTGCGATCCTCGAGTGCGAGGTACGTGCCGACGACGACGGCGCGCTCAGGCGGCTCGCGGATAGTGCCCGGCACATCGTGGCCGGTGCGGCAGCCATGTATGAGCTCGAGGTGGCTTTCGAGGTCACCGGAACCTCCGCCGTCGCAGTCTGCGACACGGACGTGACCGAGGCGATGGCTCGGGCCGCTGCCAGGGTGCCGGGCATCGAGCATGCCCTTGCCGCAGCCACCATGACGGCCTCCGACGACGTCACCCTGATGATGTCCCACGTGCAGGGGAACGGCGGACGGGCCACCTTGACCGTCGTCGGGGCCTCAAGCCCCGCACCGCACCACCACCCCCGGTTCGACGTGGACGAGCGGGCGCTTCCGCTCGCGGTCGCGTGGCTCGAGGCCGCTATCCGCACGGGATTCAGGGTTCCCCCAGTTGTGACGTCACAGGTACGATCCTGATATGTCAGGCCCGGTAGACACATGGCTCATCTGAGCGCGACGAGTGCGACCGTCGAGGCCTACGCGCGCCTCAAGAACATGATCCTGACGAACGAGCTCTCCCCCGGCGTGGAGTTGCGTGAGGGGGGCCTCGCCGACGCGACCGGCTACGGCCGGACTCCGGTCCGGGAGGCCCTGCAGCGGCTGGTCCACGAGGGGTTCGTCGAGGTGCGCCCACGGCAGGGGTACCGGGTCCGCCAGCTCTCCGTTGCCGGGGTCCGGGACCTGTTCGAGATGCGCCTCATCCTCGAGCCGGCTGCCGTCCAGCTCGCCATCGAGCGTGCCACGGACGCGGAGCTGGCCACCCTCAGTGCACTTGCACACGCGACCTATGGCGTCGACCGGCCGAGCTACGAGCAGTTCCTAATCGACAATCGTGAGATCCATGTACGGATCGCCGAGGTGTCCGGCAACGCCCGGCTCGCGGACTCGCTGCGGATCCTCCTCGAGGAGATGCAGCGGCTCTACTTCGTCACGCTGGGCTCGCGCGCCGCCGTCGGTGAGCAGTTGCACGAGCACCACGACCTGTTCGACGCGATGGTCGAGCGGGCCGCCGCCACGGCACGGGGCCTGGTGGTCGACCAGATCGAGTCGAGTCGGCGGCAGGTCATCGACGCACTGCTGGGGGGTGCGGCGGGCTTGTCCCCGGGAGTCGACCAACTGATCCTGTTCGGTTCGAGTCGTTGACTGAGCGCCCCGCGCGGAACGATTGTTGACAATTTCGAGCTCATTGTCGACAATCGGGAGCACGTGTCGGCGGCCCATGGCCCGAGGGTAGGAGACCCGGATGTCACCCACGTCGAAGCCGGGGACCACCCCGGAGCGCTCCGCGGCGGGTGGGCGATGACCTCGGCCCGTGTCGCTGCCATCCCGGGCGACGGGATCGGGACCGAGGTGATGGACTCGGCTAAGGCGGTCCTCGCCCGCCTGCTCCCGCTGACGGGCGACAACATCGCCTGGACGGACCTGGACTGGTCCTGTGAGCGCTACCTCACGGAGGGCGCACTGATGCCCGACGACGGCCTGGGCCTCCTACGGGAGCACGACGCGGTCCTGCTCGGTGCGGTCGGCTGGCCCGGCGTACCGGACCACGTCTCGCTGTGGGGCTTACTGATTCCGATCCGGCGCATGTTCCAGCAGTACGTGAACCTGCGCCCGGTACGCGTCATGGAAGGTGTGCCGTCACCGCTGCGGCCCGACCTGGCGGAGGGCGTCGACCTGCTCATCGTGCGCGAGAACTCTGAGGGGGAGTACTCCGAGATCGGCGGGCGGTTCGGAGCCGGCACTCCGGTCGAGTCGGCGTTCCAGCAGAGCGTGTTCACGCGCACCGGCGTCGAGCGCATCGCTCGCTTCGCCGCGGAGCGGGCCGAGCGGCGTCGTGGACGGATCGTCGCCGCGACGAAGTCCAACGGGATCATCCACACCATGCCGTTCTGGGACGAGGTGGTGGCCGAGACGACGGCGCACTACAGCGTCGAGACGACCTTCGAGCACATCGATGCGCTTGCGGCCAAGCTCGTGCTCCACCCGGCCCGCTACGACGTGGTGCTCGGCAGCAATCTCTTCGGTGACATCCTCAGTGATCTGGCCGCCGGAGTCTGCGGGAGCATCGGAATCGCACCGTCGGCCAACGTCGACCCCACCGGCACCTACCCGTCCATGTTCGAGCCGGTGCACGGATCCGCACCGGACATCGCCGGCCGTGGGATCGCCAACCCCGTGGGCATGCTCTGGTCCACCGTGATGATGCTCGAGCATCTCGGCGCGGCGCGGGCCGCCGGCCTCCTGATGGAGGCCATCGCGGAGACCCTGCGGGACCCGGCTACCCGGACCGCAGACATCGGCGGCACCGCCGACACCGCCGCGGTGACCGACGCGGTGATATCGCACGTGACCCGGAGTGCCGCATGAGCAACGACGCGGAGGTCGCCGTCGTCGGCCTCGGCACGGTCGGGAGCATGGCGCTATGGCGACTGGCCGAACGGGGCGTGCCGGTGCACGGCTATGAACGGTTCGGTATCGCCAACACCCGCGGCGCCTCCGGTGGGCAGACGCGCAGGTTCGCGGCCGCGAGCCAGTCCGAGCCCTTCAAGACCCCACTGGCTCTCGCTGCGCTCGAGCTGTGGCGTGCGCTCGAGGAGACGACTGGGCAGTCTCTGCTTACGCTCACCGGCGGGATGATCCTCGGCCCCCGCGACACCCCGGCCCTGGTCAACGCCATCCGGTCCATGCAGGACAACGCCCTCCCGCATGAGGTTCTGGACGCCGACGAACTGCACGCCAGGTTCCCCGAGCACCTCATCCGAGCCGGCGACACCGCGCTCGTAGACGGGTCGACCGGGTTCCTCCGCCCCGAGCGCAGCATCCTGAGTGCCGTCGGCGCGGCTCGCGCGCGTGGCGCGAAGGTGCACGACCACACCAGGGTCCTCGCGGTCGAACCGGACGGCGATCGCGTCTGCGTGCGCACGGCGGACGGCGTCCGACGATACGGCCGCGTGGTGGTGGCCCCCGGCGCCTGGGCACCGCAACTGCTCGGCGATCTGGGGCCCGAGATCACACCGCGACGGCTGACTCAGGCCTGGTACCTGCCGAGGGACGTCACCCGGTACCGCGCCGACGTCTTCGGGGTGTTCGAGCGGGTCGGCGACGTCCGGGCCTACGGCTTCCCCTCCGTGGACGGCGCGACCGTGAAGGTCGGTGTCTGGACGCGTCCGCACCCGGTGGTCGAGGATCTCGAGCGACTCGACCAGTGGGTCGCGCAGGCCTGGATCGACGAGATCCGGGAGGTCATCGCCACCTACCTGCCCGGCCTTCATCCGGACCCGACCAACCTCTCGACCCACATCGAGGGGTACAGCCCGGACCAGCTTCCAGTGGTGGGGCCGTCACCGATCTCGGAGCGCGTGCTGATCGGCGCCGGCTTCTCCGGCGGCGGATTCAAGTTCGCTCCCGTGATGGGCGAGATACTCGCCGATTATGCCCTCACCGGTGCCACGACGAGGGATCTCAGGTTCCTGCGTCCGGACCGGTTCGCCTCAGCGGAGCCCAGGGCATGAGACAAACGGAGAGGGTGACCTGGTGACCGGCCCGGAGTCCACCCCGTCGGCCACCGATCGGGTGGCGCTGGTCACCGGCGGCAACCGCGGCATCGGGTTCGAGATCGCCCGGCAGCTCGGGGCCGCGGGGCTCCGGGTCGCTTTGGGCTGCCGCCGGCCCGCCGATGCCGCCGACCGGGTAACAGCCCTGCGGGACGCCGGCACGGAGGCCACCGCCGTCGAACTCGACGTGATCGCGCCGGGTAGCCCTGGACGAGCCGTCGCCACCGTCATGGAGGTCTACGGCCGTCTGGACGTGCTCGTGAACAACGCCGGGATCGCGATCGACGCATGGCCGAGCCACCGCCCGTCCGAGCCCGACCTGGACCGGGTCCGCACCACCATCGAGACGAACCTGTTCGGGGCCTGGGCGTGTGTGGGGGCGGCGGTACCGGCGATGCGCGCGAATCGCTACGGCCGGATCGTCAACCTCTCGAGCACGATGGCCTCCATCGAGCTGACCGACGATCCGAGGTCCCCGGCCTACCGGGTCTCCAAGTCCGCCCTGAACATGCTCACGGTGGTCGTCGCCGAGGATCTGCGGGCGGACGGCATCCTCGTCAACGCGGCCTCGCCCGGCTACACCCGCTCCGACATGAGTCCGAAGGCGACGCGACCGGTCGAGGACGGGGCGGACACGCCCGTGTGGCTGGCGACCCTTCCGAACGACGGCCCGACCGGCGGGTTCTTCTACGAGCGCGAGCCGCTGCCGTGGTGAGGGTTCCGGACGGTATCGAGACCCCGAGCCTGTTCATCGACCTCGATCGGGTCGAAGCCAACATTGCGCGGATGCAGGCGACGATCTCGGCCCGCGGGGTGAACGTCCGACCCCACGTGAAGACGCACAAGTCCGTGCGGATCGGCCGGATGCAGATCGAGGCCGGGGCCTACGGGATCACGGCTGCCAGCGTGGGTGAGGCCGAGGTGTTCGCCGGGGCCGGCTTCGACGACATCCTGATCGCGTTCCCGGTCTGGGCCGACGCACCGCGAGCGGCCCGGATCCGTGCCCTGCACGAGCGCACCACGCTCTCGATCGGCGTCGACTCCGAGGAGGCCGCGTCCCAGCTCGCGGCCGCGGTGCGCGGGGCGGCCCACCCGCTCGACGTGTTCATCGAGCTGGACTGCGGTGCGCGCCGCTCGGGGATCCCGGCCGAGTCGGCGGGTGACCTCGCGGTCGCGTGCGCCCGGCTCGGTCTGAACGTCCGAGGAGTGTTCGCCTATGCGGGCCACGGTAGCCGGTCGCGAGAGGCCCGCCTGAGCGCCTCGGAAGACGAGGTGGCAGCGGTGCGGATCGCGACCGAGCGGATCGCTGCCCGCGGCCTGGACATCGAGGTCCTCAGCGCGGGCACCACGCCGACCGCCGGACTTTCAGCCCGCGCCCCCGTCACCGAGGTACGGCCGGGGGAGTACGTGTTCGGGGACGTCAACAACGTGCTCCTCGGAAGCTGCTCCCTCGACGACGTCGCGCTGCACCTCGCCGGCACGGTCGTCAGCACGGCGGTGCCCGGTCAGGTGGTGCTGGATGTCGGGTCCAAGGCCCTCGGCCGCGAGGGATCGCCCGAGCGTGGCTACGGCTGGGTGCCGGGGGTACCGGGCAGCTTCCTGCGGCTGCTCAACGAACACCACGCGTTCCTGACCGTGCCGCCCGAGGTGCCCCGCCCCGCCGTCGGGGATGTCCTGGCGATCGTGCCGAACCACGTCTGCCCGCCGGTGAACCTATTCGATGAGTACGCGGTCGTCCGGGCCGGGGTGGTCGTCGACACCTGGCCCGTGGACGCCCGCGGTCACCTCACCTGAGTCCGGTCACAAGGGCGCGCATACACGCCAGCAGGCCCGGGCCGTCCGCGGTGAGCATCCGGGCGTGGATCGGCTCCGACCCGCGGCCGCAGCAGTCGAGGAACTTCCGGCGCCGCTGCTCGTCGGAAAAAGGATCGTCGACGTTGCCGCGGGGGAGGACTCGGACGTGCTCCAGGGTCCGGCCGTCGCGCAGGTGGACCCGGACGTGATGGGGCGGCCGGTCCGCCGAGAACCCGGGCGGGAGATCGGAGTCGTCCCAGGCGCACAGGATGACCTCGATCTGTTCGGGCTCGCGGACCTCGGTCCGGTACTCCTGCACCCGTGCCTCGGTGAAGTCCGCGAGCGCGAGCGTCGACCGACGCAGGAAGGTCCGCACGCAGTACTCCATCGAGAACCGAGCCTCGAGGGCGTTGCTCGGCTCGCGGTATGGCAGACTCCCGAGCCCGGCAGGTCCGATCGTCGCCTCGACACCGGTGACCTCGCTCGCGGTGAATCCGGTCGCCTCCACCAGGTCGGCGATCGCGTCCAGGACGAGGTGCGTCGACCCGCAGCTCGGGTACTGCTTGGGGAGTACGCCCGGTCGTTCCACGGCCAAGGTATCGGTGAGCCATTCGGAGCCGTCCGTCCCGTCCCCGCGGCCGGTCAGCGCCACGAACCCCTGCGGACCCTCCAGAGCGCGTGGGTGAGCGGAGACGCCGGCGACGGCGAGCAGGCCCGCCTCCACTGCTCCCCTGGCGGCAAGGCCGGCGTGCAGCGCCTTCATCGGCGTGCCGAACTGGGCCTTCGTGCCACCGGCGAAACTTACGGCGATCCCCAGAGCACGCCCGACGGCGTCGGCGGACCCGTCACAGAGGTGGGCCACCGCGGCCGCGGTGCCGATACAGCCGACAGTGGAGGTGCCGTGCCAACCCCAGACGTAGTGCCCGTAGCCCACCAGCGCCCCGACGTACGCCTGAGCCTGCAGACCCACGACGTAGGACTCGAGGAGGCGGTCCGCCCTGCCCGGCTCTGCCTCGGCCACGGCCAGCAGGGCGGGGACCAGGACAGCCGACGCGTGGCTCATCCCGGGGGTGAAGTTGTCGTCGAAGTCCGCCGCGTGGGCGGCTGTGGCGTTCACGGAGGCCGCGGCCGCCGGAGGCCCGGACGCGCCGGTCACCATCGTGCTCGGACCGGTGGCACCGGGCGAGGTCAGCACCTGTTCGGCCGACCGGGTACTGGCGTCGTCGGCCCCGAGGACCAGGCAGGCGACGGTGTCGATGATCGCATCCCGGGCAAGCCGCTCCTGCGCAGCCGTCAGGCGTGGCTGGAGCGCAGCCCACGTGCCGAACGCCTCGGCAGGCGTGCCCGTCATCGCGGGTCTTCGTCGATCGGGTTCAGGCGTAGAGACCGGGCACCGACAGGTACTTGAGTTCCTGGTACTCGAGCAGACCCTCGGGTCCCCCTTCGCGGCCGAGACCGGACTGCTTGATGCCGCCGAAGGGTGCTGCGACGTTCGAGATCAGGCCGCGGTTGATGCCGACCATCCCGGACTCGAGGCTGCCCGCCACCCGCCGGGCGCGGTCGACGTCCTGCGTCATCACGTACGCGGCCAACCCGTGCTCGGTGTCGTTCGCGATGCGCACGGCGGCGTCCTCGTCGGTGAATCGGTGGATCGAGACGACCGGGCCGAAGACCTCCTCGGACATGATCGCCGCGTCCAGCGGGACGTGATCGAGCACGATGGGGGCGAAATAGGTGCCTTGGGGGTCATCGGGCATGGGGGCCTGATCGATGACGACGGCGCCGCGCGCCACCGCATCATCGACGAGCCGGGTGGCCTTGGCGACCGCACGATCGTCGATGAGGGGGCCGAGGTCGACTCCATCGTCGAGTCCGGGGCCGACGCGCACGGCCGCCATCCGCTCACCGATCCGGCGGGCGAAGTCGTCGGCGATGCCGTCCTGGACCAGGAACCGGTTGGCCGCCACGCAGGACTGGCCGCCCAGGCGCATCTTGGCGATCATCGCCTGGTCGATGGTCACGTCGAGATCCGCGTCGTCGAAGACCAGGAACGGGGCGTTGCCGCCGAGTTCCATCGAGGTGCGCAGGACGCGGCGGCCGGCCTGTTCCAGGAGGAGCCTGCCCACCGGGGTGGACCCCGTGAACGAGAGCTTGCGCAGCCGGGGGTCCTCGATCAGCCGGGAGCAGACCCCGGCGGCATCTGTCGTGGTGAAGACGTTGACCACCCCGGCCGGGGCGCCGGCCTCCCGGACGATCGCGGCGAACGCGAGCGTGACCAGCGGAGTCAGGTCTGCGGGCTTGACCACGACGGTGCATCCGGCAGCGATCGCGGGGGAGACCTTGCGGGCCACCATCGCGAGCGGCACGTTCCAGGGGGTGATCAACAGGCACGGCCCGACGGGCTCGGTCACTGTGATGAAGTGGGACTGGCCGTCCGGTGCTGGAGTGCTGCGACCGCCGGGGCGGACGGCCTCCTCGGCGAACCAGCGGACGAAGTCCGCCGCGTAGTCGACCTCGCCGCGGGCCTCGGTCAGCGTCTTGCCGACCTCGAGGGTGATCAGTGTGGCAAGCACCTCGCGCCGCTCCCGCATGAGTTCGAAGGCTCGGCGCAGGACGTCGGCGCGCCGGCGCGGGGCCGATCGGGCCCAGGACGGCCCGGCCGCCACCGCGGCGTCCAGCGCCGCCAGCCCGTCATCGATGCCGCAGTCGGCGACCTGCGCGAGCGCAGCGCCCGTCGCCGGATCGGTGACGGTGAAGGTGCGGCCGGATGCTGGCTCGCGCCAGGATCCGGCGAGGTAGCCGGAGGGCACCGCGCTCAGCGCGGCCGACATGGCCGAGTCGTCCCGGCCCGGGGCGGTGGCGATGCTGGACATGTCAACCGATCCTTTCGATCGAGACGAGATGCTCACCGATGTCGGCGATCGCCGTCGTGAGTTCGTGCGCCGTTACCACGAACGGTGGGCAGACGTGCAGGGTGTTGTTCGTGATCAGGCGGGTCAGCACTCCGGAGTCGCGGACCGCACGCACGACCTCGCCGCCGTCCAACTCGGGCACCAGCTGGATGCCCGCCATCAGACCGACGGACCGGACGTCTGCGACGAGTGGCGAGGTCGCCAGGTCATTCAGCGCGGTCTCCAGGACCGGTTCGAGTTCGCGCACCCGCTGCAGGAGCTGCTCCTCCTCGAGGATGTCGAGGTTCGCCATGGCGACGGCGCAGACGGTGGCGTGACCCGAATACGTGAGCCCGTGCCGGAACATCGGTGCGTCGTCGCCCAGGAAGAACGGCTCCGCGAGGTGCGGAGCGATCGCGACGGCCCCGAGCGGGAGATAGCCCGAGGTGACCCCCTTCGCCATCGTGATCATGTCCGGCTCGATGCCCCAGCGCTCGCAGGCGAACATCGCGCCGGTGCGGCCGAATCCGGTGATGACCTCATCGGCGACGAGCAGGATCTTGTGGCGGCGGGTCAGTTCCCGCAGGCCCTGAAGATAGCCGGTCGAGGGTGGGAAGACGCCGCCGGTGCCGACCACGGGCTCGACCACGAGGGCGGCGATGTTCTCGGGACCGATCTCGAGAATGATCCGTTCGGTCTCGGTCAGGTCGTCCCGGGGGACGCGAGCGGTCTCGGGGATGAGCGAGTCGGAGCCGTAGCCGTCCCGGTTGAACCCGAGGCCGGCGATCGACGTGCCGAAGCCGTGCAGCCCGTGGTAGCCGGTGTCCCGGCTGAGGATGACGGTCCTCGCCGGCTCGCCGACGGTCTGCCAGTACCGGCGCGCGAGCTTGCAGGCGGTGTCGATGGAGTCGGAGCCCCCGGAGGTGAAGAAGATGGTCGCGGACTCGATCGGGACCAGGTCCGAGAGGCGGTCTGCCAGGTCGAGCGCGGGGCGCGTCGCGTGTGCGCCGAAGAGGTGGTACGTCTCGAGCGTGGACATCTGTTCGGCTGCGACGTGGGCGAGGCGCTCGCGACCGTGTCCGATGTTCGCGTGCCACAGACCGGCGGGGAGGTCCAGCAGGCGTTGGCCGTCCTCGGTGGTGACCCAGGCGCCGTCGCCCGATGCGATGACGAGTCGGTCGCGCGAGGCGCTCGGCATGTGGGTCTGGGGGTGCCACAGGGTGCCGATCGTGGACATGTTCTCTCCTCGTTCAGGTCGGTGCAGGCAGCGGACGCGTCGCGGTGGGCCCCCGGAGGAACCCACCGCGGCGTCGGCTTCAGGAGACGGGAGTCAGCGCGCTCTCGACGGAGAACTCGTCGATCACTTCGGCGTGGATGTGGAGCATCCGGGCGAGCAGGCCGTTGCCCCGGGTGAATGCCAGGGGGAGCTCGCCACCCGCCGCGACGGCCTTCTTGGTGCCGTCGAAGAACGCCGGGCCCTGGTCCGGGCGGCCGTCGGATTTGTCGTCGGGGTAGAGCGGGTTGATCGTGTTCTCGATCTTGGGCCAGAGGGCCCGGGCCGCCTCCGTGGACTCGAACTCGAGGGCGAGCACGAGCGTGTTGTCGAGGAGTTCACCGGCTGACTCCTGAAGAACGTAACCGCCGAGGTAACCGGGGTGGCCGTCGAGCTCGCGGAGCCAGGAGCCGAGGTAGTGCCGGGCCTCCTCGGCGCGGTTCGGCTCGGCCACGAAGATGAACAGGTCACGGCGCTTCGTCATGAGTTTCCTTCTCTCTCTTGTCCGGTCACGATGCCCTGCAGAGCTGCGGTGGATCGCCGGTGCGGGCCGAATGGGCGGCCCGCACCGGCGGGTCTGGCTAGGCCCGGTCCAGGCCCTTGGCCGCGCGGTAGGCAGCGCGGGCCTCGCTGCTTGCGTGGTGCGCGGTCAGTTCGTGCAGTTCGGGCGGTTCGGCGCCGCCGACCACCGGGTTCAGGTGCACGACCACGCCCTCGGTGTGCGCCACCGAGTGCAGCACCGCGTGCTCGACCTCCTCGGCGACCGCGTGGGCCTCGAGGACGGTCAGGCCCGAGTCGACGCCGATGTTCGCGTCCGCCTCTAGGCGGTGACCGCTCCAGCGGGCACGGACCCGGGTGACGGAGGCGACGCCGGGTACGGACCGGATCGTGGAGGTGATCTTGTCGATGGTCCCGTCGTCCACGCCGTCCATGAGGCGACGCAGCGTGGTCCTCAGCGAACTGACCAGAATCCACAGGATCGCCGCGGCGATGAAGAACCCGATGATGGCATCCGCACGGGCGAAGCCGAGCCAGACCCCGATGACCCCGATGACAACCGCGACCGACGTCAGTCCGTCGGCCCGGGCGTGCTGGCCCTCGGCGATCAGGGCGGCGCTGCCGATCCTCTTGCCGGTGCGGATCCGGTACATCGCGACGAGTTCGTTGCCCGCGGCACCGACCAGACCGGCGGCGAACACCCACCAGAGGTTCGTGAGTTCGCGCGGGTTCAGGAGCGCGTCGACCGACTCCCAGATGATGATCGCGGCGGACACGGCGATGATCAGTGAGATGAACAGGCCGACGAGGTCCTCGGCTCGGCGATAGCCGTAGCTGTACCGCTTGCTCGCGACACGCTGACCGATCCGGAATGCGATCACCAGCGGGATGGTCGTGACCGCGTGGCCGACGTTGTGAAGGGTGTCCGCGAGCAACGCGATCGACCCGGAGATGGCGACGATGACCATCTGCATGATCGCGGTGGCACCCATGCCGGCAAGCCCGATCCAGGCGGCCCGGATGCCCTGCTTGCTCGACTCCTCGGCGGACTGGATCGCCTCGTTGGAGTCATGCGAGTGGGGGACGAGCATGTGCTTGAGCTTCGCCCAGGGACCGGTGCCGTGGTCGTGGTCGTGGTCGTGGTCGTGGTCGTGGTGGTCGTGGTCGCCGTGGTCGTGACCCTTGTACCCACGGTCCGCGTGGCCCGAGTCATGGTGGGAGTGCTCGTGCCCGTGGTTCTCGTGGGTATGCGGGTGATCGTGCGAGTGGTCCCCGTGGGGGTGCTCGTGACCCTTGTGGTCCGCATCGTCGTGCGCGTGGTCCTCGTGCGGATGCGGGTGGTCGTGCCCGGTATCGAGCACGTCGATGGCCTCGGGAGGCGTGTGCCGGCCGGCGGGTGCGTTCTGATTCATTCGAACCGTGTCCTGTCTGCGGTCGAGGGACGGTGCAACTGGAGCGTCGTGATATTTCACGTCGTACGTTACAAGCGGCTGGAAGGGTAGTCAAGTAATTGTCGACAATCATTTCCGGATGGTCTAAATCCCTCGCACGTATGTGGTTCGTGCCTGGTTAGGCAAGGCGAACCTGTCACTGTGTCGACAATATTGCCGCGCTAGGGCGCACCGCCGGTGGTGAGGCTGCGCTTCGGATCGAACCGGGACAATTGCCACGGCGACTGCCCGTGCGCGACGAGATCGGCGATCCATTCGCCGGTGACCGGTGACGACTTGTAACCGGCCCCGGAGAACCCGCAGGCGGCGATGACCTGCGGGCTGTCGGGCAGCCGTCCCACGAACGGGTGCCCGTCCACGGAGTAGCCCTCCGGCTGGGCGGCCACCGCCACAGGCGTCGGGTGCAGGCCCGGGAAGAACCGCGCGATCACTGCGCTGAAGTCGGCCAGGCGTTCGGCCGTGACCTCGGGGTAGCGGCCCTTCATGTCTGCGATCGGGGGGTGTGGATCCGTTGAGATCCCGATCTTGACCGTCGCGCCGTCGATCGTGGGGAACCCGTAGCATTTGACGTCGCCGACGCGCTCGAAAACCGCGAACGCGGGCGCCCGGTACCGCGAGATGTCCCTGGGGGCATACCAGGCTTGCGGGTTCAGGCGGGGGATGATCGTCGGCCGCCGGTAAGGCAGCAGGTGCTCGGCCCACGCGCCCGGTGCGATCACCGCCCACCGGAACCGCAGGCGTTCGTCACCGGTCTCGACGATGACGCCCCGGTCCTCGGGATGGACTGCCGTGACGGGTGTGTACTCGCGGATCACCGCACCGCCACGGCGGGCGGCGTCGGCCGCGGCGAGAATGCCCAGTTCCGGGCGCAGGTACCCCGTCAGCTCGTCCCAGACGCCGAGGTCGCAGTCGCGCACGAGATGCTGAGGAAAGCGTGCCCTGAGTGCGTCCGGCTCGAGCAGGTCGTGGCGGATACCCTCTTCCTCGGCCGTTCGGATCAGCCGGACCAGATCGGGTGTGTCCGCCGGGCCGAGGATGATGCCGCCCGTCCTGACGTACAACTGATGGCCGGAGGTGCGCTCGAGATCGCGCCACAGCGTGCGGCTGTACGTCAGGGTGGGCGTCAGCTCGGGTGCCGCGAGGCTGAACGGGGCGATCCGTCTGGTCTGGCCCGCGGACGCACCCCGGTGGTTCGGCACACCGAACTGCTCGAACGCATGCACGCTCAGGCCCCGCTCGGTCAGGCGCCAAGCGGTCATGCTCCCGACCGCTCCAACCCCGATGACGGCGACGTCGGCCTCGTAGGTCACGGTGAGTTCTCCCTTGATCGGGCTACTGATATCCGGAGATACGCACCGGTTCGGCCGCCGCAGGAGTGCTCGTGGACCTGCTGCGGAACCGTGTCGGGCGAAAGTCGGCCAGATCGGGAGCGTCGGTGCCGTCGACGATCTCCTCCCGTGCCAGTCGCCCGAGCAGTGGGGCGAGGGTCACTCCGCTGTGCGTCGCGATCGTGTAGAGCCGCCGGTCGTCGTCGACGAAGCCGGCTACGGTCAGACGGTCCTCCGGGAGGACGCGCCAGCCCACCACGAGGCTCTCGAGGCGACCTCCGGCCGCGTCGCGAAGGGCTCCCGCCAACTCGGCCAGCAGTTCTCTCGCAACGGTGCCATCGAGCGGAGGAGTCGACGCGGGGTCGGCGTCCGCGTCGAGCCTCGGCGCCTGCAGCAAGATGCGACCGCCACCGTGGGGCCGCAGGTTGAGCGACGGTGTTGTGACAAGCCGGTCGAGGGACACCGCGAGCGGGCTCGTGACGCCCAGGAACCCTACCGGCGAGCTGCCCGGCCCGGTGTACGGCTGCAACGGAATGTGCGCGCCGGCGCTCTTCATCAGTGCCTCGGTCCACCGGCCGACGCAGACGATCGCGCCATCTGCCTCGATCCATTCTCCGTCGGCCAACCTCACGCGGACGCCGCCGGGCCGAGGGTTGACCTCCGTGACCGCGCAGGGATACCGGACCCTCCCGCCGTGCCCGCGGAGGTCGGCGATCATGCGCGCGATCATGGTGAGCGGGTAGCAGTGCCCCTCAGTGGGGAAGTACGTGACGCCCTCCACCCCCTCGGGGAGGATGAGGCCGGGCTCGAGGGCCAGGGCTTCGGTCCGGGTCAGGACCTCGACCGGATAATCCTCGCGTTCGACCTCGGCCCGCACGACCGCGAGCGCCTCGTCCTCGGCGCCCGGATGTGCCCAGCGGAGGTGGCCCCGGCGGCTCCACCACGGGGCGCCGTCGCCCGCGAAGCGGTCGTGCTCCGCCATCGCCATGGCGTTCAGGCGCCGGTAGGCCTCTGGGCGTTTCTGGCTCGAGTTGACCCAGGCGAAGGACGTGCCGCTGGTGCCTGCGCCCGGATGCTGTGCCTCCAAGAGGGTCACCTCCACGCCCGCGGCGGCTAGTTCGCGGGCGGCGGCCGCCCCGAGAACGCCCGCTCCGATCACGATCCAGTGCGGCACGGCGCAACCTCCAGGTCGAACGGTCAGATGATCGGCGCGAACGGGCGGTCGACGCCGTCAGGGGCTGAGGGTCAACTCGCCGAACTCGTAGAACATGGCGTTGGTCGGGCCGTCGGTGTCGTCCACGACCAGCTGGGCGCCCATCGCCGTCCAGAATGGAACGGCGCCGGGGGAATGAAGGAACGTGTGCAGCACGACCTTGTCGTAGTGCCCCTCCGCCTGGGCCCGTTCGAGAACCGCCCGAACGATGGCCTTGGCGATGCCGCGTCGGCGGGCCTCGCGCAGGACGTAGACGCGGACGACCTGCCCCACACGTGGGTTGTCATAGGCCTCGATGAGGTGCCGCGGGCTCGTGTCGCCCTTGAGTTTGCCGCCGCGGATGCCGCCGGTCGCGATGATCCTCCCGGTCGCGTCGTCTACGGCGACCAGCATGAATGGGCCGACCGGCCGCACGTAGGTGTCGACCAGGAAGTCGATGTCGTCGTGGATCGTCGGGTCGTACTCGGACTGGAAGTCCTCCCGCACCGACCGCATCATCACATGGGCCGCGCCCGCGATGTCGTCCTCGGCGTCGGAGACCTCGCGGATCGTGAAATCTGACATTGCAGTTCCTCCCGGTCGGTGTGACGGACATGTCCGCGCGTGATACCGCCAGGTCGCGGGTGGGGTGCCAGATCGACGCGACCTTGCGCCTCGACCGTAGCGAGCGACTTCTCGTCGTGTCAACAGGTTGTCGACAATGTATCGATGCGGGTCGTGAGCCGGCCCGGGCGGCGAGCGTGCGGCCGGCGGGCTGGCGGCGAATGGCGCCAGTACCTCAACGGCTGTTCGCGAGAATGAGAGGAATCTGGCTGATCGCGGACGGACGTCGAAACTCGGAACGACTGCAGATTGTGTGACGCGCTGCTCGCCGGAAGCGTGTCGACGTATCGGACCCGGGTGCCTAACTGTTGACAATTAAGTCCGAGGCTGCCTAGCCTTCTGGCACGCCCTTGGCCGACTGGCCTGAATCGGGCGGGTACTCCGAGAAGCGGGTCTCCCGTCGGCGATGACGGACGAACGACTGGAGAGAGGGAATCCATGGACCTGACCGGCTACACACCGCGGTACATCACGTTCGACTGCTACGGAACTCTGACGAACTTCCAGATGTCCGAGGCCGTACGCCCCCTGGTCGCGGACGTGCTGGATCCCGACGACGTCGCGAGCTTCAACAAGGACTTTCGCGCGTACCGCATCGACGAGGTGCTCGGCGCCTACAAGCCGTACAGGCAGGTACTGAGGGACTCCTGGCAGCGAGTCTGCAACCGGTGGAAGATCCAGTTCAGGGCCGACGACGTCGAAGCGATCATCCAGGCGGTGGGCTCCTGGGGTCCGCACCCCGACGTGCCCGACGCGCTGACGAAGCTCGCCGAGGCATACCCGCTGGTCATCCTCTCCAACGCGGAGGACAAGATGCTCGAGAACAACGTGGCGCAGCTCGGCGTCGACTTCCACCGGGTATTCACGGCTGAACAGGTCGGCGCCTACAAGCCCCGCTACGCGGGTTTCGAGTACATGCTCGATCAGCTCGACTGCGGCCGTCACGAGATCCTGCACGTGACCTCGCACATCTGGTACGACATCATCCCGTGCCACGAGCTGCGGATCACGAACAAGGTGTACGTCAACCGCGGATACGACCCGTCCACGCCGTTCTACGAGTATGCCGAGACCACCGACCTCGCCGGCCTTCCACCGCTGCTCGGTCTCTGACCGGCTCACTGACGGAAAGGGTCGGTCGATGAAGCTGACCTCCTACTGGCTAGACACCGCCACCCCGGCCGGCGACTTCCGGCGCAGCGAACTCCCAAAGCGGGTGGACGTCGCGGTGGTCGGGGCCGGCCTGACCGGGCTCTCGACAGCACTGCACCTGGCACGCGACGGTGCGTCCGTCGCACTTCTCGAGGCGAGGACGGTCGGCTGGGGCGCATCCGGTCGCAACGGGGGCATGGCCACCACTGGCCTCGCGGTCGGGTACGGGACCGCGGCGCGTCGTTACGGTCGCCCGCGAGCGGCCGCCATGTTCGCGGCGTACAACGACGCCATCGACACCGTCGAGAAACTGGTCGCCGATGAGGGGATCGACTGCAACTTCGAGCGGGTCGGGAAGCTGACGTTGGCAGCGAAGACGTCCCATTACGAGGGGTTCGGACGCACCGCTGAGATGCTCGCCGAGGATGTCGGTCAGGAGCTGATGCTGGTCCCGGCGTCGGAACTGCGCAAAGAGATCGGCAGCGACTTCTACCGCGGTGGCATGGTGGATCCACTCGGTGCGGGCGTCCATGTCGGCAAGCTGGTCGCCGGGCTGGCGCGGGCGGGTTCTCGTGCCGGCGTCTCGATCCATGAGGCGTGTGAGGTGTACGAACTTCGGCGCCTCAACGGGCGGCGGTACGACGTGCTGACGTCGCGTGGCACGATCAGGGCCGACCGGGTCGTCGTCGGCACGAGCGGATATTCCGGCCGGATGCTTCCTTGGCTGCAGCGACGGCTGGTGCCCATTGGCAGCTTCGTCCTCGTCACCGAGCCCCTGGCCGATGAGGTTGTCGACGGTCTGCTGCCGCAGCGCCGGGTCGCCGCGGATACCAACCGCGTGTGCCTGTACTTCAGGCTCACACCGGACAAGCGCTTGTTGTTCGGCGGCCGGGCGCGATTCTCGGCCAGCGACAGGGACGCTGACCTCACGAGCGGTCGGATCCTGCATCGCCAGCTCCTGCAGGTCTTTCCGCAGCTGACGAACACGCGGATCGACTACTGCTGGGGGGGGCTGGTGGACATGTCCCTGGACCAGATGGTGCATGCCGGCGAGCGTGATGGGGTCCTCTACTCCGTCGGATACAGCGGCCACGGAGTCCAGATGGCGACGCACATGGGCAAGGTGATGGCGCAGATGGCGAACGGTGTCGGTTCGGCGAACCCGTGGCGTGACCTCAGGTTCCCGCCGGTTCCGGGGTATTTCGGTACCCCGTGGTTCCTGCCGCCGGCCGGGGTTCTCTTCAAGTTCCTCGACAGAGTGAGTTGATACGTACGAGTGTGATCACGGTGCCCGACTACAGACGAGGAGACGGACATGCTCTACCTCTTGCGACGCGTCGTCGTCCTGTTGACGACGCTGCTGCTTGTTTCGTTCCTCGTGTTCATGCTTCCGTACCTGACGCCGGGAGACCCGGCACGAAAGATCCTTCGGGCCAGGACCGGCGATCTCGACCTCGATCCCGAGACGGTCGAGCGATTGCGCATCGAGTACGGCCTCGACCTCCCGATCATGCAGCAGTACTGGAACTGGCTGAAGGACGCGCTCGGGGGCGACATCGGTATCTCCTATACCAGCGGGCGTCCGGTCGCCGGGATGCTCGGATCGGCATTGGCGAACACAGCGACGCTCGCGATCTCGGCTCTGCTGTTCGCGCTGGTGGTCGCACTGATCCTCGGGACGATCGCAGCCGTCAAGCGGGGTAAGCCGGCGGACAGCGTGATCACCACGATCACACAGGGTTTCGTGGCGATCCCCGAGTACTGGATGGGGCCGCTCCTGGTCCTCGTGTTCGCACTGAACATGGGGGTGCTTCCATCGGCAGGCTGGAAAGGGCCGCTTTGGATGATCCTGCCGTGCCTGACCCTCGCGCTGCGACCGATGAGCTACTTCACCCAGGTCACCAGAGCCTCGATGGTGGACGTCCTCGAATCGCCGCACATCACGGCAGCCCGAAGCAGGGGGCTGAGTTTTGGCGAGACCATGCTCAAACATGGCGTTCGGAACGCCCTGCTGCCGGTCGTGACGCTGTTCTCGGTCTGGCTTGCCGGACTGCTCGGTGGTTCGGTGGTGGTCGAGGTCATCTTCGCCATCCCCGGGATGGGCCGGATGCTCTACCAGGCGATTACGAACGGTGACGTACCGATCATCCAGGCGAGCGTGGTGTGCGTGGTCGGTCTCACGGTCATCATCACGACCGCCACGGACGCGTTGTACCGACTGATCAACCCGACCGTGAGGACGAGCCATGGCACTCGTTGACAATCCCGCCTCGGAGGCACTGGACGGCACCGCTCGCGTCATCCCGATGCGTGGTTCCGCCGCGGTCCGCGGGTGGGAGCACCTGCGGACCTGGCCGACCAGCCTCCGCGTCGGCGTCGCACTGTTCCTGACGATCGCCGTGCTGCTCGTGCTCACGCCGTGGATCGCGCCCTACGACCCCGCCGCCCAGGATCTGGAGAACCGCCTCGCCGCGGGCTCACCTGCGCATCTCCTCGGCACCGACCATCTCGGTCGCGACGTGCTCTCCCGGCTGCTCTGGGGCGGGCGGTACTCGGTCTCCATCGCCGCCGTCACCTTGGTCCTGTGCTCGGTGTTCGGCACGGTGCTCGGGCTGCTGTGCGCCCGGATCGGGGGCGCATTCGACGAGCTCGTCATGCGACTGACGGATGTCGCACTCGCCTTTCCCGAGATGGTAATCGCGATGTTCCTGGTCGCGATCCTTGGACCGAGCTACGGCACGCTCATCCTCGCCCTGGTGCTGACGGGCTGGACCCCGTTCGCCCGCCTCGCCCGAGGACTGGCCCTCGAGATCAACTCGCGGGACTTCGTGGAGGCGGCGGAGGCTCTTGGCATGTCGCGTCGGTTCATCGTCTTCCGGCACCTGCTGCCGAACGCGCTGAGCCCGTTGCTCGCACACGCCGCCCTTCGGTTCGGACACAAGCTCATTGCGGTCGGCGCGCTGTCCTATCTCGGACTTGGCGTCCAGCCGCCGGACTCGGACTGGGGTTCGATGCTCGCCGACGGCCAGCCCTACATGACCCGCCTCGCCGGCCTCGTGGTCTACCCAGGCCTCGCGATCTTCATCACCGCGCTCGCCGTGACGCTCATCGGGCAGGGGATCAACACCCGTAGGAACAGGCAGGGATGAGGGCATCATGAGTGACTCGATCACGGCAAAGGGGAGAACCATGGCAGCAAAGGAAAGTGGCACGCCGAAGGTGCGCAAGCGCACGTTGTCTTCCGTCGTCACATCACAGATGCGCCAGCGGATCGTCGATGGGACCTTTCCGCCAGGCTCGCAACTGAACGAGGTCGAGCTGGCCCGACGCTTCGCCACGAGTCGCGGCCCGGTCCGGGAGGGCATGCAACGGCTGGTCCAGGAAGGCTTGCTCGTCAGCGAGCCGCATCGGGGCATGTTCGTGCCGCTCCTGGACGAGAGTGACATCGCGGACCTCTACTACGCACGGGCAGCCGTGGAGCGGGCAGCGATGCTCCGGCTGGTGGACCAGGGCGTGACCGCTGCGACCGTGGCCAATCTCGAGCAGGCGCTTGGTGAGATGGCGGCCGCGATCGAACGGGAGGATTGGGGCGCCGTGGCCACCTCCGACCTCCGCTTCCACGAGCTCATCGTGGATGCCTCGGGAAGTCCGCGACTGAGCAGGATGTACGCCGCCCTCGCGGGCGAGAGCAGGCTCGCCATCAACATCTTGGTCGGCAGCTACGACGGTCGGACTGACTACCTCGAGGAGCACGCCAAGATCTTCGAGCTCCTCGTGGCCGGGAATCGCTCCGGACTCCTCGGGGAACTCAGCCGGCACCTGCAGACCGGGCAGGACACCGCGACCAAGAACAGCCGGGGTGCTGTCGCGGACTCCGCCGCAGCAGTTCGAGACACGACGACCTGAGACACCACTGCATCGGAGGAGCCATGCCCGATCAACTCGAGATCGACAACCTCACCGTCTCGTTCGGTGCCGAGGGTGCGCCACCGGTCCTGGACGGAGTCTCGCTCGGTGTCGCGAAGGGCGAGGTGCTGGCGATCGTCGGCGAGTCGGGCTCCGGCAAGAGCATGACCGCTATGTCGGTCATGAAGCTGCTACCGCGCGGCGCCAGGATGAAGGCGGGCGGGATCCGATTCGATGGCGTTGACATCCTCGGCGCGGACGAGCGAACGATGAACCGGATCCGGGGCGACCGGGTCAGCATGCTCTTCCAGCAGCCGAAACGGATGCTCGATCCGACGGCGACGGTCGGTCGTCAGGTGGCCGAACCCCTGCGGCGATACGCGGGACTGAGTCGGCACAAGGCGGCCGATCGAGTCATCGAACTCCTATCCGACGTGGGCATCGCCGAGCCGGAACGTCGAGCGAAGGCGTACGCCCACCAACTCTCCGGCGGGATCGCCCAGCGGGTCATGATCGCGATGGCCCTGGCCGGTGAGCCCGAGTTGCTGATCGCCGACGAGCCGACGACGGCACTGGACGTCACGGTCGAGGTGCAGGTGCTCCGGCTGATCGCGACCAAGCGCGCGGAGCTCGGGATGTCGGTTCTGTTCATCTCGCACGACCTCGGTGTGGTCTCCTCGCTCGCGGACCGGATCGCGGTGATGTACGCCGGCCGGATCGTCGAGGTCGGCACCACGGACCAGATCCTCCGGCAGCCACAGCACCCGTACACCCGGTCGCTCATCAAGTGCGCGACCCTCGCCCGGGAGCTCGACGGCTCGCTGTTCGTCATCCCCGGCGACGTGAGCTCGGCGCGGTCGATCACCAAGGGATGCCGGTTCATGCCGCGATGCCCCGTGGTCGAGGAGGCGCACCTGCACGACTCCTGTGACGCCGAGGAGCCGCCACTGTCCGGCTGCGCGAACGGCCAGGTCAGCCGGTGCTGGGCCACCATCGAGACACGGAGGTCGGCGTGAGCACGCAAGTGGTCGGACAACGGACGGCCGCCGAGTCCGGGCACCACGACATGGTGGTCCTCGACAACGTCGTCAAGTACTTCACGTTGTCCCGGACATCCCTGTTCCACGCCCCCGATGCCGTCCACTCGGTCGACGGTGTTTCCCTTCGGATCGAGGCGGGTGGGGTGCTCGGCCTGGTCGGTGAGTCCGGATCGGGCAAGAGCACCCTCGCGCGCGTGATCCTGACCCTGCTACGGAGTACCTCGGGCACTGTGACCATCGACGGCGTCGATGTCACCAACCTCTCCCAGGGGGCGATGCGCCGTGTCCGTCGCACGGCCCAGATGGTTTTCCAGGATCCGCACGCCGCGATGGATCCACGCATGACGATCGGCGAGAGCATGACGTCGGTGCTGACCCAGCACGGCGTGGGAACGCGTGCCGAGCGCCGGGACCGAGTCTCGCTGGCGCTGAGTGAGGTCGGTCTCGACGACAGTTACATCGACCGCTACCCCGGGGAGTGCTCGGGTGGCCAACTGCAGCGCGTCGGGATCGCTCGAGCGCTCCTGCTCGACCCGAAGGTGCTGATCTGTGACGAGCCGACCTCGGCCCTGGACGCCTCGGTCCAGGCACGCGTCCTGAACCTCCTCGACCGGATCAAGGACGAGCGTGAACTCACGATGATCATGATCTCCCATGACCTGCGTGTGGTTCGCCATGTCGCGGACCGGGTCGCGGTCATGTACCTCGGGCAGATCGTGGAGGTTGCCGACCGCGAGAAGCTCTTCACCGGGGCCAGCCACCCCTACACGATCGCTCTGCTCGCGGCAGGCCTGGAGTCGGGACGGCGGCACGAGGCCACGGTGGTCGCAGCCGGTGAGCCACCGTCGCCGATCCATCCGCCGGCCGGTTGCCGGTTCAACACCCGCTGCCCGCTCGCAACCGACCGGTGCCGGGAGGAGATGCCGGAGCTCCGCGAAGTCGGAGCCGACCACGAGGTGCGCTGCCACCGGTGGGAAGAGGCTCGCGGGTTGCTGTGCGCCGACGAGACGGCACCATGACCACGGCTCCCGTCCTGGTGCCGAGGCGCCAGGTCTGGACCCCGCCGGGCGGCGCCTTCTGGGCCGGTGTGTGGCAGCCGGTCGGACGGCCGCTGGAGGTGCGTGATCCGGAGGACGGTGCGCTGGTCGGTGTGGTGACGGACTCAACCGCTGCCGACGTCGCCGTCGCCGTGGATCACCTAGCCGCCCGCTGGGACCGGGTCGCCTGGCCGTTGTGGGCGCGACGTGCCGCTCTCGAGGAGACCGCCACCCGACTGACCGACCTCACGGAGACCTTCGTGAACCTGATCTCCACGGAGGGATGCAAGACGATCGCGGAGGCGCGCACGGAGGTGGCGCGCGCCGTCGAGACCCTGCATACGTCCGCCCGCGCCACGGCTGAGCTCGAAGGCGCGACCGTGCCCTTCCAGGACACCCGCCGCGGAGCGGGCTGGACAGGCTGGTACTCCAGGGAGCCGGTCGGTCTGGTCGCGGCGATCACACCGTTCAACGACCCGCTGAACCTCGTCGCGCACAAGCTCGGCCCGGCTCTGATCGCGGGCAACGGTGTGATACTCAAGCCGGCGCAGAGCACGCCGTTGACCGCTCTGGCGCTCGTGCAGATCCTCGTTGAGTCCGGCGTGCCTGGCGAGCGGCTTGCGGTGCTGGCTGGTCACCAGGCAGGTCCCGCGCTGGTGGCCGACCCGCGCATCGACGTCGTCTCGTTCACCGGCGGACCGGCAACCGCCGATCGGATCGCCGCCGGTGGCCGGGCCCGGCGCCTACTCATGGAACTCGGTGGCAACAACGCGCTGATCGCCTGTGCCGATGCTGACCCGGCGCGCGTCGCCGACGCGATCGTCGGCGGGGCGTTCGGCACCGCGGGCCAGAGCTGCCTATCAGTGCAGCGTGCGTTCGTCGCGGACGCCATCTTCCCGGAAGTTCTCGAGCGGGTCGTCTCCGGCGCCCGGCGCGTCGTTGCCGGCAGCAAGAGGGATCCACACTCGGACATCGGACCGCTGATCACGACGGCGGAAGCGGTGCGAGTCCAGGCGTGGGTCGTGGAGGCTGTAGCGGGCGGGGCCGTGGTCCGTACCGGTGGGACCCGATCCGGGGCGTTCGTGACGCCCACCGTGCTCACGGACGTTCCGGTCGACGCGAGGATTCGTCGCGAGGAGGTGTTTGGCCCGATCGTCATGCTCGAGCCGTTCGACACCCTCGCTGACGCGATCGATTCGGCCAACGCTGTCGACACCGGGCTGCAGGCGGGGGTCTTCACGCGAGATATCGACACCGCGTTGACCGTCGCGCGGCGCCTGCGGGTGGGCGCGGTGATGATCAATGAGAGCTCGGACTTCCGCATCGACGCGATGCCGTTCGGCGGTTTCAAGCGGTCCGGCATCGGCCGGGAGGGCATCGCCGAGATGATCCGCGAACTGACCGAACCGAAGATCGTTGCAATCCGGGCGCCCGCGCCCGATCAGGAGAGTTGAGGAATACCTGGTGGACACCCATGGCGGGCACGATCACGGTCCCGCGGATCACGATGATGACGAGCATGGCCGGGTGGGAGCCGGCCGGTCGAAACATGGCCATGGTCACGGGCACAACCACAGCCACGGGATGACCGCCACCGGGCGCCACCGCAAGCGTCTGATCGCCGTCCTGTGCATCACGGGATCGGTCATGGTCGCCCAGGCGGTCGGGGCCTGGATCTCCGGCTCGCTCGCGCTGCTCGCCGACGCAGGGCACATGCTGACGGACTCGGCGGGCCTGGCGATCGCCCTGGTTGCGGCGTCGCTGGCCATGCGGCCGGCCACCGACGCGCGTACGTATGGCTGGCAGCGGGCCGAGGTGCTCGCGGCGCTCGCGAACGCGACGATTCTGTGTGCGGTAGGCGTCCTGGTCATCCGCGAAGCCTTCCTCCGCTGGAACACCGAACCCGAGATTCAGGGCGGCCTCATGCTCTGGGTCGCAGTCGGCGGGGCCGTCGCGAACGCCGTCTCGTTGATCATCCTGCTGCGAGCGAGCGGCGAGTCCCTGAACATGCGCGGGGCCTACCTCGAGGTTCTCGGCGACCTGCTCGGCTCGATCGCCGTCATCGTCGCGGCCATCGTGATCCTGACGACAGGGTGGCTGCGCGCCGATGCGTTGGCCTCGTTCGCGATCGGGGTCCTGATCCTGCCCAGGGCGGTGTCACTGCTGCGGGACGTCGCCAGGGTCCTGATGGAGGCGACGCCGCAGGGAGTCGATCTCAGTGAGGTCAGGTCGCACATGGAGGCCCTGCCCGGCGTCGAGGAGGTGCACGATCTGCACGTCTGGACGATCACGTCGGGCGTCCCGGTGCTTTCGGCGCACGTGGTCCTCGACAGCGCCGAGGTAGATCGCGAGCTCGAGTGTGCGGCCCTGGACAGTCTGGCGGACTGCCTCCGCGGCCACTTCGACGTGGACCACTGCACGTTCCAGATCGAGCCGCAGGGGCACGCCCACCATGAGCATGCACTGCATGCGTGAGTTCGCGGCCGGCGCCCGAGATGCGGTCCGGACGCCTCGCTCCGACTTGCCGGCGCATACCCCCTAGGGGTATCGTGATCCACGATGACATACATCCAAGCCGTATGTCCGAGCGAGAGGGAGATCTGATGTCGACTGCCGTATTCGAGGTGACGGGTCTGCACTGCAGCAGCTGTGCCGGGAAGGTGTCGAGCGCCGTCAACACGGTCGACGGCGTCACGGGGGTGGAGCTCGACCTCGCCACCGGTCGGCTCTCGGTCACGTCCGGGGCGCCGATCGACGACAGCGCCATTGTGGCCGTGGTCACCGAGGCCGGCTACCAGGTCGCGCCCGCCTGAGCACGCCCGCGCCCGGCGCGCCGTGCGGGCCGGAGCAGGACGCGCCCGTGGTCAGAGGGGACTGTTGCCGGAGCGAGCGTGACTCGACCGCGGGGTGCCGCAGCCGACGCTCCAGCGCGGTGCCGACGCTCACGCCCGCCACGGCGAGGCCGCACGTCACGAGCGTCGCCTCGGGGCCGAAGGTCGCGATCACCGCGCCACCCGCGATCAGTCCGACAGCCAGTGTGGATTCAAGCACCACGGCCTGCCCGGTGAACGCGGCGCGTCGCTCGGCGCCCTGGCTGCCGCGCGAGAGTTCGGTCACGGTCGCGGTGGCGCCGAACGCCATGAATACCCCGCCGCAGGCCGAGACGACCGAGACCGCCAGGTAGGACGAGGTCCCAACCGCGCCGAGGCCGGCGAAGCACAGGCCCAGACCGACGAATGACACCAGCATCGTCGCGTAGAGCGGCAGTCGGCGGACGGCAGCCACGGCGACGCCGGCACCGACGATGGTGCCCAGCCCGTAGCCGCCGTTGGCTGCGGTCAGCAGGAGCCCCGGCTCCCCGGTCGCGTCGCCCATCACGACCAGTCCGAGGCTGAAGGAGAACCAGAGCAGGCTCAGCGTCCCCCGCATGATCAGTCCGCGGACCAGATCCGGCTGCCTCCGGATCACCGCGAGGATGCTCCGGCCGACGCTCTTCGGCTCGTGGCGCATCGGCGAGTACGGCACGAGGAGCAGGGCCACGGCCGCTGTGCCGAGCGCGGCGGCCTCCAGCCACAACAGCGGTGCGGCCCCGACGAACTGCACGCCGAGGGCGCCGAGGGTCGGGCCCAGTGCCACCGTGATGCGCCGGGTGAGCTCGCGCGTCGCCATCATCCGGACCGATCCGCCAGGTGATATCGCGTCGGCGAAGTCGGCCAGCAGACTGTCCTGGCCGGGGCCGCCGAGCGCGGCAGCGGCACCGACGACCAGTCCGCTTGCGGCGAGTGACCAGAGTTCGAGTTCGCCGACGAGCATACTCACGGGAACGATCAGCACGCCGAGCGCCTGGACCAGGACAACGAGGGCCAGGGCCCGTCCGCCGTCGATCCGCCTCCGTAGCGCCCGGGCCCACCAGGGTGACGTCAGCATCGGGATGCCGATCATGCCGCCCACGAGTCCCGTGGCAGCCACGGAGCCCGTGCCCTGAAGGGCCACCAACGGCAGGGCGAGTGCCGAGACGCGCGCGCCGATCTCGGTCAGGAAGGACGTCGCCAGGATCGTGACGGCTGCCGTTGTATGCCTCATCGTCCACGATCATGCTGCGTAGTTCCCTGCCGCGGTAGCCATCGGACTGCACCGATCGGTCATAGGCTGGATCTATGAGGGAGTTCCTGTCGATCGATGACCTGCGGTTGGTCCGGGAGGTAGCTCGTCGGGGTTCGGTCGGGGCGGCCGCCGCCCGTCTCGGCGTCAGTCAGCCGACCGCGAGCCAGCGGCTCGCGGCACTCGAGCGTCGAAGCGGCCTGCGGCTGTTCCAACGTGACACCACGGGTGCCAGACCGACGCTCGCCGGCCGCGAGCTCGCGGACCAGGCCGATCGGATCCTCGGCTCGATCGACTCCCTCCCGGAACTGATGCGGGCGACGGAGGGGCGGTCCTCACGCACGATCGGGACAGTTGCCTCGTTGGCGGCGGTGCTCTACCCCGCCCTCGAACTGCTTCTCCCGGAACTAGCCGTCCACCAGGTGACCGATCACGGACCGGCTCTGGTCGATGCCGTCGCCGACGGCTCGATGGACGCGGCCTTCATCGGCGTCCCGATGCAGACCGCGCTGCCGGCTGGCCTGTCCGTCACGGTCTTCCACCGCGACGACCTCAGCATCCTCCGACCTGCCGACGCGGCGTCGCTCGGCACCGGACGCCAGCCGTACGCGGGACGGACGGTCTTCGCCTACACCTACGACCCTGCTCTGCACGAGTCGCTCAGCACGATCGCCGCACTCGGTGGCCGGCCCCGACGGGCCGCGACCGCCGAGACAGCGGTGACCCTGGCCCGGGTCCGGGGGGAACTCGCCTTGCTCCCGGCCAGTCTCGCCCACCGGAACCTGCGCGGACTCGATGAGGTCCTGCCAGCGCCGCGGCGCCGTCGTGTGCAACTCGCGATGGTGACGCGTCGCCCAGGGCCGCAGGCCCTGGTCGAGGTGCTGCCGGAGCTCGGCGAGGTGCTGAAGCACCCACACCTACCGGATCCGCCGACTGCGGCCGTGCCGGTATGAGAGAACCGCGCGCACGGATCAGGGGTGCTACCGGCGTGCTGGCGGTGCGTCGGCGAACCCGGCTACGCACCGCCCTTGCGGTACGCGATCTTCTTGGAGACGAGTCCGTCACGGAACTCGTAGAAGTCCGCGCCGTGGACGGTGCTGGTGGTGCCGTCCTCGGCCGTCGAGGTTGAGGTCCACTCGGAGAAACCACGGTTGCCGATCGTGAACCGCTCGCCGTAGACGTGGTTCGCATGGCCGGGTTGACCAACGCCCATCTCGATCAGCGCAGCCCGGATCTCGTCGTGACCGACGTATCGCCTTCCCCATGGCTCGGGGCCGAAGGACGCCTCGTAGAGACCGTCCGCGGTCATACCGGTGACGATCCCTTCGACGTCCCCGTCGGACCAGGCCTGTTGGTATCGGCCGAAGTCCTCGTCGTTGACCTCACCCTGTGGGTTCTCGGGCATGTGCTCCTTCTCCTTCGTCGGTGTTCGTGCAGGTAGGGATGTGAGGGGATCAGACGCCGAGGATCCGGACGACCTCGTCGAGCGAAGCGACGTCGTAGTGGTGGTAGAAGGGGGCCGCGGGCTCCCACCCGCGGTTGAGGTACACGGTGTTCTTGACGCCGAGGTCGGTCGCCGGCTGGAGGTCGTAGCGTGGGCTGGAGGAGACGTGCATGACCTCCTCGGGCAAGCAGCCGAGCTGGGCGAACATGTACTCGAACGCCTGCAGGCGAGGCTTGTAGGCCTGAGCCTGCTCGGCGGAGAACGCCCGGTGGAACGGTGCGCCGAGTTTCTCCACGTTCCGGCCGATCTGGCTGTCCGCGGCGTTCGAGAGGATCACCAAGGGAAACCTGCTGGCGAGTTTCGCAAGCGGAACGGGGATGTCCGGGTGTGGGCCCCAGTTCGGGATGTCGCCGAAGATGGCGGACGAGTGCTCCGGTAGGTAGGGCGCACCGGTCCTACGGCAGGTCCGCTGGTAGGCGCGGTCGATCACCACGTCGTACGGGCGCCAGTCGCCCATGACCTCGTCCATGCGGTAATAGCTGAACACCTCGAGGAATTTGCCGATGAGGTCCGGTCCGATGATGTCCTTCGTCACGTCCTTGGTAATCGTACTCATCTGGAAGTCGGTCAACGTGCCGTACATGTCGAAGGTGATGAACTTGGGCTCCGGCGTGTTCATCTCAAGGCTCCGAATCGTGACATTTCGATGTGCGTGGGTGCGGTGCGGTCCAGCAAGGCAATGCTCCGATCGGAGTGAGGACGGCATGCCCGACATTCGACTCGGCCGAGCATGCCGTCACATTGTTTGACTGTCGGTGGGAGTTCTCCGGGTCGATCTATTCGGAGATCGACAGGGCCGTCGTGAACACGTATTGGTCGAGTAGGTTCGGTACGAATCCCTCGACGGCGTTGGTGTGGGCGTAGGTTGCGGTTTCGTGCACGATGTAGACGGTGACAGCATGCTCCTGCAGATAGGTGGCGATGTCGGCGTAGGCTGCGTATCGCTCCTCGTCGTCAAAGGTGCTGGCGGCGTCCGCGATCATCGTGTCGACCTCGGGATCACAGAACTGCGAGATGTTGAACCCGCCCTCGCAGGTGTAGTCGGAACTCAGCATGCCGCCCGGGTCAGGCAGATCGGTCAGGGCGTTGCGGGAGAGGAGGGTGGCGCCATAGTCGCCGGCGAGGAGGTTTGCCTCGATGGCGGCGTAGTCCGGCGTGGTGATCGAGACCGTGATGCCGATCTCCGCAAGTTGGGACTGGATGACCGCTGCCAGGTTCGCGAACTCGGGCCGGCTGGTGTAGGCGATGAGTTCGAAGTCGAGGGAGGCCGGGTCGATGCCGGCGTCCTCGAGGATCGCGGTCGCGGCGGCGGGGTCGCCGCCGAGGGCGCCGGCGCCTTCGGGGGCCCAGGGTGCCGACGGCGCGAACGGGCCGACGGCGGGGGTCGCCGCGCTCTCGTAGACGGAGCCGGCGATCGCCTCCAGGTCGAGGGCGGCCTGCACGGCCAGTCGTGCGGCCTCGTCGGCGAACGGGCCGGTCTCGGTGTTGAAGTACAACCCTGTGGTCCGAGCGGTCTCGTTGGTGGAGACGGTCACGTCCGGGTTCGGCTCGAGCAGGGCGATGTCGGTCACCGGCACTGACGAGGCGATGTCCACCTCGCCCGTCTCGAGCTGGGTCGTCCGGGTCGCGCCGTCGGGCAGGATCGAGATCGTGCCGCCGGTCAGAGCGACCTCGCCGCCCCAATAGTTCTCGTTGCGGATGATCTCCAGACCCGTGTCGTAGTTGACGTCGACGATCTCGAACGGCCCGGTGCAGGTGCCCACCACGTCGATCTGTGCGCCTGTGAATGCCGCCTCCGCAAGGATCCCGGCCGAGGGTGTGCTCAGCCGCAGAGGCAGCAGAGGATCCGGGACCGGCGTGGTGACCAGTACCGTCCCGTCCTCGCCGGCCTCGATGGCGGTCACCGTCGAGGGGTTGAACGACCGGGCTGCGGTGTCCGACTCGAGGGTGTGGGTCAGCGCGTTGGCGACTGCCTCGGGTGTCAGGTCGGTGCCATCCTGGAACTGAACACCCTCGCGGATCGTGAACGACCAGGTCAGATCGTCGACCTGTGACCACTCGGTGGCGAGGGACGGTTCCAGCTCGCCCGACTCGGTGTAACGGGCGAGCGGTTCGAGACAGCCGGCGCGGGTGAGGATGAAGGCATCGTCGGTGCCCAGCGCGAAGCTGGCGTCGATGGTCAGCCACTCTGCGAGGGTGATGTGGCCGCCGGCGTCGCCGCCGGAGCCGCCGGGCTCGTCTCCTCCGGTTCCACCACCGGAACCATCGTCGAAACTACATGCGCCGAGCGCCAGCGTGACAGCGACTATGCCGCTGAGGCGGGGAATCGAACGTCTCATCGAAGGTGCTCCTGTCGTATCTGGAAACGGCTCACCGTGAAGCCGCGAGTCATCAACTTGGTGGTCATACGGTCACGCCCGGTGACGGAGCGTTGTCCGCCAGTCCACGAAATTGTGCTACAGGTGCCTGTCGACGGGTGAGGTGCTTCAGTTGATTACCATTCCGACCGACAGAATGCTCACTGGAGTCCTGGTGCCTCTCGTACTGATAACGACATTGTTACAAACTCGGTCCGGTCCTCCGAGTAACCTGCACCAGGACGAATCTCAAAGGTGTGAACGGTTCCCCCTATCGAATCCTGCTGCTATTGCGCCAGGGTGGCGATCACCTCCTCGGTTCCGATCCGGCCCGGTCGAGGAGGGGCGAAAATGCCGGCCCTGCGCACCACGTCGGGAGGTGCGTCCGCGTCCGCCACCGGATCCAGCGGGGACGCCGAGGAACCGGGGGCCGGCACAGCCTTGCTGTAGCGGACAGATCGCGCCGCCGCCGACGACATCCGCGGCGCGGCTCCTGGGTCCGCGCGCCTCGGTCGGTCCGGGCGCAGGCGGATCACGTGCGGGTTGCCCTCGCTCATATCGCCTCCCTTCGGGGTGGGGCCGTGGCTAGATTGTCGACAACTTGGCACGCGTTGTCAACAGTGCCAACACATCAGAAACTGGAGATCGGCTCCTTTAGTGCCGTATCCAGTGCAGGAGAGCGACAGGTTGGCCGCCTACGGGGATCGTGGACCGATTGTTGACAAGCGTTCGCAATCCGACTTCAGGCCCGGGAGGACTGCTCCGCCGCCGCATGGTGCCGCCCGATCGGGAGCATCAGCGGCTTGCCGGAGACCGGATCCGGGATGACCCGGGAGTCGAGCCCGAACACGGTCCGCACGGTCTCGTCGGTGAGCACCTCGCCGGGCTCGCCGACGGCGTGCACCCGCCCGTCGGCCATGGCGATCAGGTGGTCGGCGTACCGGGCGGCCAGGTTCAGGTCGTGCAGCACCATCACGATCGTGGTGCCGCGGTCGGCGTTCAGGTCGGTGAGCAGGTCGAGCACCTCGATCTGGTGGCTCACGTCCAGGAACGTGGTCGGCTCGTCCAGGAGCAGCACGTCGGTCTGCTGGGCCAGGGCCATCGCGATCCAGACCCGCTGGCGCTGACCGCCGGAGAGCTCGTCGACCGCGCGCTCGGCGAGGTCCGCCGTCGCCGTGGCGTCCAGGGCGTCCGCGACCGCCGCGTCGTCGTCGGCGGACCAGCGGGACAGCAGACCCTGGTGCGGGTGCCGGCCCCGGCCGACCAGGTCCGCCACGGTGATGCCCTCGGGCGCGATGGGCGACTGCGGCAGCAGGCCGAGGGTGCGGGCGAGCTCCTTCGCCGGGATCTTGTGGACCTGCCGCCCATCGAGCAGCACCTGGCCGCCGCGCGGGCTGAGCAGCCGGGACATCGCGCGCAGCAGCGTGGACTTGCCGCACGCGTTCGCGCCGACGATGGCGGTGATCGCACCCGGTGGCACGATCAGGTCGAGCGAGGTGAGCACGGTGCGGTCGCCGTAGCCAACGGTCAGGGACTCGGCCGTGAGTGAGCGGTCCTTGGTCACAGGGAGCCTCCGACGCGGTTGGTGCGAACGATGAGATAGATGAGGTACGGCGCCCCGAGCACGCCGGTGATGACGCCGACCGGGAACCGGGTGCCGAACGCGAACTGCCCGGCCAGGTCGGCCACGAGCACGAGCAGCGCGCCGACGCAGGCCGAGGGAACGAGCAGCGAACCGCCCGGGCCGACCAGGCGGGCCGCGATCGGACCGGAGAGGAAGGCGACGAACGCGATCGGCCCGGCGGCCGCCGTCGCGAACGAGATGAGCAGCACCGCGGCGACGATCAGGACCAGCCGGGTGCGCTCGGGCCGGGCGCCGAGGGCCGCGGCGGCGTCCTCGCCGAGCTGGAGCGCGGCGAGGTTGCGCGAGTGCGCGAGGAGGACCGGTACGAGCACGGCGGCGGCGATCAGCACCGTGACCGTCTCGGGCCAGCGGGTGCCGTTCAGGCTGCCGGTGAGCCAGCGGGTGGCCTCCTGCAGATCCCACTGCGCGGCCTGGGAGAGCACGTACGCGGTGACGCTGTCCAGCATCGCGGAGATCCCGATGCCGATCAGGATCAGGCGGGTGCCGGCCACCCCGTCCTTGAACGCCAGCACGTACACGATCATCGCGACGGCGAGCCCGGCCACGATCGCGAAGACCGAGACCCCGGTCCCGCCCAGGGAGAGCATGACGATCGCGAACGCGGCCGCAGCGCTGGCCCCGGAGGAGATCCCGATGATGTCCGGGCTCGCCAGCGGGTTACGCAGCATCGTCTGGAAGGTGACCCCGGAGAGGCCGAAGCAGGCACCCGCGGCCACGGCGAGGACGGCTCGGGGCAGCCGCAGGGTGCCGACCGTGAACGAGGCCCCCGGCACGTCGTGCCCGAGGATCACGCCGATCACGTCGGCCGGCGGGTAGAACGTGCGCCCGACCATCAGGGTCACCGCGAAGATCGCGATGACGGCGACCGCGAGCACCGCGATGATCCTCCGACGGCGGGACGTGCGTCCGGTCCGGCCGCTGCGGACGGCCTCGAGGGTGCTGGTGGCCGGCCGGACGGCCGTTCGTGCCGTATCGGTCGCGGTCACAGTTCGCGCACCTTCTGGCGGCGCACGATCGCGATGAAGAACGGGGCGCCGATGAGCGCGGTGACGATGCCGACGGCGACCTCGCTCGGCCGCGCCGCGATCCGCCCGACGATGTCCGCGGCGGTCAGCAGCGCGGCACCGGTGACGGCGGAGAACGGCAGCAGCCAGCGGTGGTCGACGCCGACCAGCAGTCGGCACGCGTGCGGCACGACCAGCCCGACGAACCCGATCGGGCCGGTCACCGCCGTCGCCGCCCCGCACAGCACCACCGCGCCGAGCGAGGACACCCCGCGCGCGATCGCGACCCGCTCGCCGAGCCCGGCCGCGACGTCGTCGCCGAGCGCGAGGGAGTTCAGGCCGCGGGCGCACAGCAGGCAGATCGCGAACCCGGCGACCAGGAACGGCGCCACCTGCCCGATGGACGCGTACGTGGCCCCGCCGACGCCGCCGATCTGCCAGGACAGGGTGGCCTCCCCGACGTCGCCGCGGATGAGCCGGATGCCGCTGATGAACGAGGCGAGCGCGGCCGCCGTCGCGGCGCCGGCGAGGGCGAGCTTCAGCGGGGTGGCCCCGCCCCGGCCGAGGGACCCGATCACGTACACGGCGACGGCGGTGATCGCCGCCCCGGTGATGGCCACCCAGATGTAGCTGGACGCCGAGGTCAGGCCGAAGTAGGCGATGCCGACCACCACGGCGAGCGAGGCGCCCATGTTGATGCCCAGGATCCCCGGGTCGGCGAGTGGGTTCCGGGTCACGCCCTGCATCACGGCACCGGAGACGCCGAGCGCCGCGCCGGTGATCACGGCGAGCAGCGTGCGCGGGATCCGCTTGGCCACCGCGCCCTGGTCGAACCCGTCGGTGCCGCCGCCGAGCGCCGCGAGCACGTCCGCGAGGTCGACGTCGCGGGACCCGATCAGGATCGAGGCCACCATCAGCCCCCCGAGGACGGCGAACACGGCCAGCAACCACAGGCCGCGGGCGCGCCGCGGCCGCCGGCTCCGGGAGTCGGAGGCGGCGGCCGGGGCGCTGGTGGAGGTCGCGGTCACTGGGCGGCGTCGGCCGCCTCACCCAACAGGGCCAGGTAGTCGTCGAGGATCCAGGAGATGGACAGCGGGGTCGGGTTCGCCGCGGTGCCCAGCGGGCTGGTGCCCGGCAGGTTCACGATCGCCCCGTTCGCGACGGCGGGCATCTGGGACAGCAGCGGGTCCGCCTCGAGGGCGGTGACCAGCTCGTCGCCGCCGTAGGTGACGATGATGTCGACGTCGTTGAACGCATCGGCCTGCTCGGCGCTCTGGGTGAGGGCGAACTGGTCGGTCCCGGCCGACGCGGTGGCGACCGACTCCGGGGTGGTGAGGCCGAGGTCGTCGAAGAACAGGGCCCGGGTGTCGTGCGTGGTGTAGAAGCTGACCTCGCTCAGGTCGGTGGTGTCCACGTGGGTCAGGAACATCGCCGTGTGGCCCTCGAGCTGCGGGTACTCGGCGACGGCGTCGGCGATCTCGGTCTCGAGGTCGGCGATCAACTGCTCACCCTCGGCGGCCATGCCCATCGCGGTCGAGTTCACCTCGATGATCTCGCGCCACGGGGTGGCCCACGGGGCGTCCGGGTAGGGCACCACCGGCGCGATCTCGCTGAGGGTGTCGTAGTCGTCCTGGGTCAGTCCGGAGTACGCGGCCAGGATCACGTCCGGAGCGGTGTCCGCGACCGCCTCGAAGTCGATCCCGTCCGTCTCGTCGAAAAGCACCGGGGTCTCGCCGCCGAGTTCGGTCAGCTTCTCCTCGACCCACGGCAGCAGGCCGTCGCCGTCGTCGTCACCGAAGTTCGCCGCGGCCATGCCGACCGGGACCACGCCGAGGGCCAGCGGCACCTCGTGGTTGGCCCAGTTCACCGTGGCGACCCGCTCGGGCTGGGCCTCGATCGTGGTGGTGCCGAGCGCGTGTTCGATGACGATCGGGTACTCGCCGTCCGCAGCGGCCGGGGTCGGGTCGTTCTCGGCGGCACCGGAGGCGTTGCCGCCGGAGCCACAGGCGGCGAGGGTGAGGGCGGCCGCGGCGGCGACGGCGGCTGCGAGGGGGCGGTAGGAACGCACGGGGAAGTGACTCCACTCTCGGTGTGGGGATGATGGGGGGAGGGTCTGGCGTTAGCCTCGGTCGGACCGGGTCCGTCCACTTAGGTATGGCGACCCTAACACCGGGGGATTGCTCCCCACAACGTGCGCCCGTGAGGGTGCTGAGGTGGCGACCACTTCGACACTCTCGCGCGGGAGGTGGGCGGTCAGTGTCGCTTCGGCGCCTTCCAGTACCCGGAGAAGGTGACGTCGTCCTTCGCCATCCCGCCCCGGACCAGGTGCCGGCGCAATGCGACCGGGAGGGTTTGCTCGCCCGACACCCAGACGTAGGTCCCCGGCGTCGGCGCGGGTAGGGCCAGGGCCGCGTCGAGCACCGCGCGGCCGGGGGTGTCGTGGTGGTCGGCCTGGTTGGCACGGATCACCCAGGTGACCTCCACGCCGTCGGGCGCGTCGACGTCCTGGCGGTCGTCGGAGGCGGGGATCTCGATCAGGGCCCGGCCGGTGGTGGCCCGCGGCAGGGACTCCAGGATCCCGGCGATGGCGGGCAGTGCCGTCTCGTCCCCGACGAGCAGGACGGCCTCCGCCTGCGGCTCGGCCCGGAAGCCGATGCCCTCGTCCAGGATCGCGACCACATCGCCCGGTGCGCAGGTCTGCGCCCACGACGCGGCCGGACCGGCCGTCCCGTCCGCTGCGCTGCCGTGCAGCACGAAGTCGACGTCGAGCTCGGGGCCCTGCGGGCCGTCCGGCCGGTGGGCGCGCACCGTGTAGTTGCGCAGCACCGGGCGCTCGGTCTTCGCGTGGGTGAGGTACTTCAGGTAGCTGAACGTGTCCAGTTTGCTCGGCACCCAGCCCAGCGACTCGGGGTCCGTGATCGGGATGAACAGGCGGAACCACTGGTCGAAGCCCATCGGGACGAACTGCTCGATGTCCCCGCCGCCGAGCGTCACCCGGGCGAAGTTCGTGGAGATCCGCTCGGTGCGCAGCACCGTGAGGGTGACCAGCGTGGTGGTCTCCGGCTTCGAGCGCACCGCCGTCATGTTCGTGCGGACCACCATGGACTCCTGACCGATCGGGACTGAGGCGAGGCTTACCTTACTCGTCCGGCGAGGAAGCTCAAGCCTCGACGTCCACCCACTCCTGACCGAGCGCGCGGAGTTCGCCGGTACCCGCCGTCGCGGCCGCGACCCGGGCCGACAGTTCGGCCGCGTCACCGGACAGGCGCAGCACGGCCCGCTCGCCGTAGCCGACGTCCAGGACCGCCGTGCCCGGATGGCGGCGCAGTTCGGCCTCGACCCTGCCGGCGTCGGCGTGCGGCAGCGCGAGGGAGAACAGGTCCCGGCGCTCGCGCGCAACGAGCAGGCCGGCCGCCCCGGCCGTGTCGATCCCGGCGAGGACGGCGTCGGAGTAGGCGCGCACCAGGCCGCCCGCGCCCAGCAGCACGCCGCCGAAGTACCGGGTCACCACGGCCACGCAGTCCATCAGGTGCCGCCCGGTCAGCGCCTCGAGCATCGGCGCGCCCGCCGTGCCGGACGGTTCTCCGTCGTCGTTCGAGCGGCGCACCTGGCCGGGGTCGTCGGCGGCGCCGAGCACGAACGCCGAGCAGTGGTGCCGGGCGCCGTGGTGCTCCTTGCGGGCCTGCTCGACGGCGGCCCTCGCCATCTCCTCGTCGCGCACCCGGACGAGGCGGCAGAGGAAGCGGGAGCGCTTCACCTCGATCTCGGCGTCCACGCGGGCGCCGGGACCGCCGCGCAGGGTCAGACCGGTCATCGGGACATTCTCCCGCTCCGGCGAGCCTCGGTGGCCGAGCGACGTCGCGGACGTGGCAACCTGGACGCCATGAGCCCCCGGTCGTCCCCTGGCACGTCCGCCTGGAGGGTGCCCGGGTGATGGTGGTGCCCGCCCTCCTCGCGGTCGTCGTCGGGGCCCTGCTGCAGCGACTCACGGGGATGGGTTTCGCGCTGGTGTCGGCACCGTTCCTGGTGCTGCTGCTCGGGCCGTTCGACGGCGTCCTGGTCGCCAACGCCGGCGGCGCATTCTCCTCGTTGATCCTGCTGCGCCGGCTACGGTCCTGGATCGACTGGCACCGCTTCCGGTACCTGATGCCGGCGGCACTCGTGGGCATCGTGCCCGGCGCCTGGGTCGCACTGAACGTGCCGTCCCACGTCCTGGACCTCAGCATCGGGCTCATCGTCGTCCTCGGGATGACCGCCTCGCTGATCGCGGCCCGCGCGGATGCGGCGTCCGGCACCCTGCCGATGCTCCTGCTCGGCGGTGCGTCCGGGTTCATGAACGTCACCGCGGGGGTGGGCGGTCCCGCGCTGAGCGTGTACGGCGTGGTCTCCCGCTGGTCGCAACTGTCGTTCGCGGCGACCCTGCAACCGCTGTTCCTGGTGATGGGGCTGGTCTCCCTCGGCGTCAAGTGGGCGGGGGAGCCCGCTGCGTTCGCGACCCTCGGTTGGCCGATCTGGCTCGGCGTGGCGGCCGCGGTGCTGGTCGGCCTGGCGTTGGGGACCGGGCTCGCGCGGTGGGTCGGCCCCGGCACGGCTCGGGTCGTCGTGATCGTGATGGCCTACGCCGGCGGCGTGGCCACCCTGCTGCGAGGACTGTTCGCCGGCACCTGAGGCCGATGTGCGCTGCGTCACACCGGCGTCCTGACCTGCGGGTTGGCCGCGCGGTCGATCGGCGTTCACCCGCGCGTCGACGGGTGGCGCGCCTGAGTTCACCCTCGGCTCGTACGTTCTTCGAGGCCCGCGGAACACGCTCCGCGCCCTCAGGAGGAACCGTGTCCCGTCCGCACCACCATCTCGGCATGCGTCCGTGAGCGCGCTGACCAAGCCGCCGATCGCCGTCGGGAGGTCGAAGGCGGCGAAGCCGCCACAGCGACCCGTGACACCGGAACGGCGCCGCTCGAACCGGCGCGAGGCCATCCTGTTCCTCGCCCTGATCCTGCCGAACGTCGCGGCGATCGTGGTGTTCTCGTACTACCCGACGGCGTACAACTTCATCCTCAGCTTCGTGGACTGGGACCTCGTCGCCCCGTTCCCGGAGTGGGTCGGCCTGGAGAACTACCAGGACCTCCTGGCCAGTCCGCGGTTCGCCGAGGTGCTCCTGAACACTCTGCTGTTCACCCTGGTGGCGGTCGGTGGCACGCTGGTGCTCGGGCTCGGCGTCGGGCAACTGCTCGCACAGCGGCTGAAGTTCTCCGGGTTCGCCCGGACCATGGCGTTCGCCCCGCACATGCTGCCCGGCGCGGCGGTCGGCGTGCTCTGGCTGTTCATGTTCGACCCGACCTACGGCCTGAGCCGGTGGCTGTTCAACCTGATCGGCCTGGACTCCCCGAACTGGACCACCACGTCGGACTGGTCCCTGTGGGCGGTCATCATCGCGTACTCCTGGCAGCGCCTCGGCTTCGTGACGATCATCTACTACACGGCGATCCAGGACCTGCCGCAGGACGTCTACGAGGCCGCCGAGCTCGACGGCGCCCGCGGGCCGAAGCTGTTCTGGTACATCACCCGGCCGCTGCTCTCGCCGGTCACGTTCTTCCTGAGCGTCACCGGGATCATCAGCGCGGCGCAGGCCTTCGACATCATCGCCACGCTCACCGACGGTGGGCCGGGCTCGTCCTCGACGACCCTGAACTGGATGGTCTACGAGGAGGCGTTCAAGAAGTTCGACGTCGGCACCTCGGCCGCGGCGGCGACCGTCCTGTTCCTCATCCTCCTCGTCGTCACGCTCATCCAGGCCCGCGCGCAGGGCAGGCAGGTGCACTACTCATGAGCCTCGACGTCAAGCCCCCGGTCACCGCGCCGGCACCCACCTCGAGCACCGCGGACCTCTTCGACGGCGTCGTGGACGCCGTCCCGCGCAGCCCTAACCGCAAGGTCGTGCACAACCCGGCCCTACGCGTCCTGCAGTACCTGGCGCTCGCGCTCGTGGTGGCGGTGTTCGTGCTGCCGCTGTACTGGCTATTCAGCTCCGCGCTGAAGGCCGAGAACGAGATCTACTCCTATCCGCTGCAGTGGATCCCGACCGTGCTGGAGCCGGAGAACTTCGCCGAGGCCTGGCGCTCGGCGCCGTTCGACCGGTTCTTCATCAACTCGATCATCACGACGTTCTTCGGCACCACCCTGGAGATCTCCCTCGCGATCCTGTCCGCCTACGCGTTCGCGTTCGTGCGGTTCCGGTTCAAGACTCCGCTGTTCCTGGTCATGATCGGCTCGCTGATGCTGCCCGGGCACGTCACGCTGCTGGTCAACTACATCACCGTGGGCCACCTGGGCTGGCTGAACACCTACGCCGGCCTGATCCTGCCCGGGATCGGCAGCGCGTTCGCGATGTTCCTCATATACCAGCAGATGCGGGTGGTGCCCGAGGAGATCGTGGACGCCGCGAAGATCGACGGCGCCGCGCACCTGCGGCGGATGTGGTCCGTGGTGCTGCCGATGTGCCGCCCGATGATCCTCACCGGGACCCTGATCGTGATGTTCGGCAAGTGGAACGACTTCGTCTGGCCGCTGATCGTGACGTCGACGGCGGACATGCGCACCCTGCCGATCGGGCTGATGTTCCTGCGCAGCCAGGAGGGCTACTCCAACTGGGGCTCGATCATGGCCGGCACCGTGATGGTCGCCCTGCCGATGCTCCTCGTCTTCTTCTTCGCCCAGAAGCGCATCATCGGCGGCATCGCCGCCGGTGCGCTCAAGGGCTGAGTTCCGCACCGCCACCAGACCTGAACAACCGGAACAACCTGAACCACCAGGCAAACCCCATTGGAGATCCGCATGCCCTCGTCCCGTCTGGACACCTCGCTGATGTTGAACCGCCGAACCCTGCTGACGGCGTTCGGCGCCTCCGCGGCGGGCCTCGGCCTCGCCGCCTGTGGCGCCCCGGGCGGCGGCGCCGCGGCCAACGACGCCGAGGGGGGCTCCAACCTGCGCCCCGAGTTCTCGCAGGCGCCGGTCACGGACATCCCCGCGCAGTACGCCGACCGCACCAACATCCTGTTCTGGGCGCCGTTCACCGGCGTGAACTTCGAGGCCCTGCAGGAGTTGTTCACCAAGTTCAACGACTCTCAGACCGAGATCTACGCCGCACTGGAGTCCCAGGGCAGTTACGCGGACCTGAACACGAAGTTCACCGCGGCCCTGCAGGCCCGCCAGGTGCCAGACATCGTCTGCTTCCCCGAGATGCAGTGGATCCAGTTCTACTTCTCCGACGCCCTCGCCCCGCTCGACGGCTACTTCGACGACGAGTGGTCCCTGGACGTGTACCTCCAGAACTACGTGAACGAGGGCGTTGCGGCCGGACAGACCTACGTGGTGCCGTTCGCGCGCTCAACCCCGCTGTTCTATTACAACAAGACCCAGTACGAGGCGCTCGGGCTGCCCGCCGAGGGTCCGACACGGTGGAGCGACCTGGCCGAGTTCGCCCCGGACCTCAAGAGCGTGGACGTCGCCGGGCAGCCGCTGATGCCCTTCGCGTTCGGAGCCGGTGACAACTGGTACGGCCAGGCCCACACCTGGGCGTGGGGCGGTCAACTCTCCGACGAGCTCACGGTGACCGTGACCGACGGCCCGATGCAGGAGTGGCTGGAGTGGAAGGCGAAGTTCATCCACGACGACGGGTTCGGCTACATGGCCCAGTCCGCGATGACCGACTTCACCACGGGCCTGTCGGCCGGCACCCACGGTTCCACCGCGTCCCTGCGTGGGGCCACCGAGTCCGCGGAGTTCGAGATCGGCACCGCGTTCATGCTCGGTGGCATCGAGGACGAGACCAAGGTGCCCACCGGCGGCTCCGGTCTGTCCATCGTGAAGGCCGAGTCGCAGGAGCGTCAGGACGCCTGCGCCGTGCTGTTCCGGTTCCTCGCCGAGCCCGAGAACGCCGCGTTCTGGCACGCCGGCACCGGCTACCTGCCGATCGTCACCGAGTCCCTCGAGACCGACACGGTCACGGACCTGGTCGCCGAGAACCCGAACTTCGGTGTGGCCCTCGCGCAGCTTCCCAACGCCCAGACGGCGGACGAGCCGACCTGGTACCAGGCCGGCGCCACCGAGTTCGCCACGGCCATGGCGCAGGTCTATGGTGACAACGCCGACGTCGTCGAGGTGCTCGAGGGCCTGCAGGTAGCCTTCGAGGAGGTCATCGAGGACAACCGCGAGGACCTCGAGGAGGTCAAGGGTTCATGATCGACGGCCCGATCCCACGGATCGTCGGGCACCGGGGCGCGTGCGCCGTGGAGCCCGAGAACACGCTCACCTCGTTCGCGCGCGGCGTCGCCGACGGCGCGGACCAGATCGAGCTGGACGTGCACCTGAGCGCGGATGGGGTCGTGGTGGTCCACCACGACCCGACCGTCGACCGCACGGCCGTGGGATCGGGCCGCACCACCGGCGCCATCGCCGACCTGACCTGGGCGCAGCTCCAGGAGGTCGAGCTCGGCGGGGGCCAGCGGATCCCGACGATCGAGCAGGCCCTCGACGCCATCGCCGTTCCGGTCCTGATCGAGATCAAGGCCCTCGAGGCGGCCGGACCGGTCGCCCGGCTGGTGGCCGAGGGCGGGTATGCGCAGCAGTCGATCTTCATCAGCTTCAAGCCCGAGGCCCTGGCCGAGGTGCTCCGCGTCGATCCCGGCTACCGCACCGGCCTGATCGCGAGCGGGACCACCGACGTCCAGCGCGCCGCCCTCGCGGAGCTTGGGTGCCAGAACTACTCGCTGCGCTACGACGGGCTGACCCGCGAGGAGGCGGCGCACTGGCAGGCCACGGGCGTCACCGTCACCGGCTGGCCGACGCTCACCGACGCGGACCTCGCGGCCGGGCTGGCCGCCGGGGTCGACTTCCTGACGGCAGACGACCCGGGCTGGGCCCGCCGTGCCGTCGAGGCGGCCCTCGCCGCACGACCGGCCGGCTGAGCCGCCCGGGCCCGGCCCCTGTCTGGTCCCGACCGGGCCCGACCAGGTTTGCCCTATCCGGTGCCGGTTGCCGGACCGGGCCGTCCACGCCGACTGCGCTCCCGCCGTCGACGGATCCGTTTCGAAGGAAGGCATGCGCATGTCACGCAACCGACTCCTGGTCATCTCCGTCGACGCGATGGTAGGGGAGGACCTCGAGCTGGCGCGCACCCTCCCGACGTTCTCCCGGCTGATCGAGCGGGCGGCGATCGCCGAGATCGAGTCCGTGTTCCCGACCGTCACCTACCCGAACCACACCGCCCAGACCACGGGCTGCGGGCCTGCCACGACCGGGATCTTCAACAACCTGACCTTCGACCCGTACGCCCCGGTTCCGGTCTGGTTCTGGGACTCCCGCCACATCCGGGTGCCCACCCTGTTCGCTGCCGCGAAGGCCGCCGGCCTGCGCACCGCCGCGGTGCAGTGGCCGGTGACCGCACACGACGAGGACATCGACGTGCTCGTGCCCGAGGTGTGGCAGATCGAGCAGTGGGGCGGCATCGAGGAGCTGTACCGGGGCACCGCCTCGCCCGGCGCCTGGGAACGGTACGTGAGCCCGCACGTGCACAAGGTGGTGTGGTCGCCGAAGCGCGACTTCAACGACTTCGCGGCCGCCGTGGCCCAGGACATCCTGCGCGAGGAGCGCCCCGACGTGATGTTCCTGCACCTGGTCGCCGTCGACGCGGCCCGGCACGCCGCCGGGCCGTTCGGGCCACCTGTCGACGCGGCCCTGCGCCGCGTCGACGCGCTCCTCGGCGAGATCGTCGCCACCATGGAGGAGGTCGGGACCCTCGAGTCCACGAACGTGGTCCTGGTCAGCGACCACGGGCACCTCGCCACCACCCAGCACACGAACCTCAATGCCCTGTTCGCCGAGCGCGGGCTGCTCCGCCTGGACGACGCCGGCGCCCTCGTCGACTACGACGTGTACTGCCACGGCGCCGGCCTGTCCGCCCAACTGTTCCTCGCCGAGGACCTCACCGACGCCCGACGCGTGGAGGTGGAGGCGCTGCTCGCCGAGATCGTCGCGGAGCCGACCTACCGGATCGCCGAGATCATCACCGCGTCAGTCGCCCGGGAGCGGTACGGCCTCGACGGCCCGTTCGCGTACGTGGTGATCTCCGAGCCGGGGGTCCAGGTCGCGCCGCACCTGGACCGGGCCGTGATCGCCGTGCCCGGCGACCCGGACTTCATCGGCTACGCGGGCAACCACGGGCACGAGCCGAGCCACGGCGGGCAGCCGGTGTTCATCGCCTCGGGCCCGGACTTCGCGCCGGGCGTGCACGCCGGGCGCCGGTCCATCCTCGACGAGGCGCCCACGTTCGCCGCCGTGCTCGGGCTCGACCTGCCGGCCGCCGAGGGAACCGTCGTCACGGAGGTGCTCGCCGCGGCCCTCGCCGAGAGGTAGCCACCCGGGGTGCCCCCGGTCTGGTCAGGGTGTGAGGTAGCGAGCCATCAGGATGTCGTCGACCTCCGCGCTCTCCAGCACGAACTCACCGCGCAGCACGCCCTCCTCCACGAACCCGCACCGGGCGTACAGCCGGCGGGCGGCCGGGTTCGTGGAGAGCACCCGCAGCGAGACCTTCCGCGCCCCGCGCCGACCGAGTTCGGCGACGGCCGCCTCCACCAGGGCAGTGCCGATCCCGCGCCCGGTCTCGGCGGGGTGCACGGCCAGTCCGTGGATCTCGAGCACGTGGGCGTGGGAGTCGACGCCGAAGACGTGTGGGCCACTGAACGTATCCGGCCACCCGGCCCTGCTCCGTGACGGCGACGAGTATGTCCGACATGGGCACGTACGTGAACGCTGAGCGCGGCGACATCGGCGCCGGCGCCGGAGAGTTCGTGGGCGCCCAGGTCGCGTCGTCGAGGGCCACGATCGCGGCGTCGTCGGCCGCGATGGCGGTGCGGATCGAGATCATGGCTCCCATCGTGCCGTACGGCCGGTCCGGCACCGAGGAGGGCCGACGGGGCCGGGCGTCCTGGGCGTACCGTCGTGGCCATGACCCCGAGGGAGCGGGCCGTGCCCGACGCGCCGCCACCACCGGCCCACGAGGCGGGACCAGCGCGCCGTCTGGTGCCCGTGCTGGCCGTGGCGTTCGCGCTGCTGGCCGTGATCGCGGACGCGGGCGACTGGCGCAACGGGCTCCTCCTGCTGATCCCGGTAGCCGCCTTCGGGGCCTGGTACCGCTGGGCGTTGCCGATCCCGCTGATCGCCGTCCCGGTTGTGGCAGGGGTGGCGGGCGCCACCTGGAACGGGGACTTCGAGCCGGCCTTCTTCCTGCTCTCCCTGCTCGCCCTGGTCTCCGTGGCGTGGTGCGAACACCGCCCGACGGCGTGGGCGCTGGTCGTGGTCTCGGTCGCCGCGGTGGTCGGGGTGACCGTGGCCCGCCCGGACGTGCACATCGCGTGGGCCCCGTGGGTCGTCGGCATCTCGTTCCCAGCGGTCCTCGGTTGGGTGATCCGGCGTCAGGAGCAAACCACCGCACAGCTGACCCGGGCCCGACGCGAGCTCGCGGAGCGCGCCGTGCAGGACGAGCGCCGCCGGATCGCCCGCGACCTGCACGACCTGGTCGGGCACGGGCTCGCCGCCGTGCTGCTCCAGGTCACCAGCGCCCGGCACGTGCTCCGGCGGGACGTTGACTCCGCCGACGAGGCCCTGGCGGCCGCGGAGCAGGTCGGCCGGGCCAGCATGGCCGACCTCCGGGCCACGATGGACCTGCTCCGGGCCGACGGCGAGCCCACCGGCAACGCCCCGCTGCCCGGCCTCGCACAACTGCCCGAGCTCGTGGCCGCCTACGCCGAACGGGGCCTGGACGTGGACCTGACGGCCGGGTCCGACGGGACCGGCGAACCGGCCGGCGCCGGCGACGCGCCCGAGGGGACCGACCCGCCGACCGCCACCCGCGCGCCCGAGCCGGGCACCGCCGTCGCCCTCACGCTGTACCGGATCGCGCAGGAGGCGCTCGCGAACGCGGCCACCCACGCGCCGGACGCGCGCACCCGGGTGCGCACCGCCGTCGGGCCGGCATCCATCAGCCTCGAGGTACTGACCGACGGCCCGCTCCGGCCCGGCCCGGCCGGCGCCGGCGGCCACTACGGCCTGCTCGGGATGCGCGAGCGTGCCGAGGTGATCGGCGCCGACTTCGACGCCGGGCCGACCGAGACGGGCTGGGCCGTCCGCTGCACCGTGCCGGTCGGGGCCGCTCCGTGATCCGCGTGGTCCTGGCCGATGACCAGGCGATCGTGCGTGCCGGGATCGCCAGGATCCTCGCCCCCGCCGACGGGTTCGAGGTCGTCGCCGAATGCGCCGACGGCACCGAGGTCGCGGCCGAGGTGGTGCGGACCCGGCCGGACGTGGTGGTGATGGACGTGCGGATGCCACGCCGGGACGGGCTCGCCGCGACGCGAGAGGTGCGGGCGTTGCCCGAGCCGCCGCCGGTGCTGATCCTGACCACGTTCGACGAGGACGAGGTGCTCTGGAGCGCCCTCGAGGCGGGCGCCGCCGGCTTCCTGCTCAAGGACGCCGGCGCGACCGACCTGATCCACGCCGTCCGGGCCGTGGCCGGTGGCGCCGCCTGGTTCGACCCGGCCGTCAGCACGCGGGTCCTGGCCGCCTACCGGCGCTCCGTGGTGCCGGGCCAGCGGCAGCGGCGGCGCCTCGAGGAACTGACCGAGCGGGAGACCGAGGTGCTGCGGTGGATGGCCCGCGGCGCCACGAACGCCGAGATCGCCGCGGGTCTGCACGTCAGCGACGGCACCGTGAAGTCCCACGTCGGGGCCGTGTTCGGCAAGCTCGGCGTTCGGGATCGGGCCGCCGCCATCGTGTATGCGTTCGACCACGGCGTGGTCAGCGCGGGGCAGGGCCCGCCCGCCCCGTAGGACCACGGTGGCAGGGCCGGTTCTGGACCGTGGGCCGATGTGCCCCCAGGCCACGCGGCGCAGGATCGTGGGCATGACGGACCAGCTCACCAGACCCGATCGGCGGGACGCGATCGTGGCCGCCATGTCCAGGCCGCCGGCCACCGAACCGAACCGCTACCGCGTGGTCGTGGTGGCGTTCCTGTCCCTCGGGGTGGTGGCCTACGCGGCCGTCGTCTACGGGGGCTTCGACGTGTCCGCGTCCATGGTCGACGTGCGCGAGGGCCTCGCCTGGCACTATCCGCTGCTGTGGACGCACATCCTCACCGGCGCCATCGCGCTCGGCCTCGGGCCGCTGCAGTTCGTGCGGCGGATCCGCCGGGTGCCGCGGGTACACCGCTACCTCGGGCGGGCCTACCTGTTCGCCGGGGTGGTCCCGTCGTCGATCGTCGGGATCGCGGTGGCACTGCTGACCACGAGCGGACCGGTGGCCGCCGCCGGGCTCGTGGTGGGGGACCTGCTCTGGATCACGACGGCGGTGATCGCGTACCGGCACGCTCGCGCCGCCCGCTACCGGCAGCACGGCGAATGGATGATCCGCAACTTCGCGGTCACGTTCGCCGCGGTGACCTTCCGCGCGTGGCTCGGCCTCACGATCGCGGGCCAGGTGCCGCTGCTGGAGCCGGTGTACGGCGGAGACTTCGACGCCCTGTTCGCCGTCGCCTACGCCGCCACGTGCTGGTTGGCGTTCATCCCGAACCTGGTGTTCGTCAACCTCTACCTGCGGCATCGGCACGCCACTGCACACCCACGGCGATGAGCGCGATCGCGAGCCCACCGAGGGCGAGCACGGACCCGGCCCAGGCGGGCGCCAGGTAGCCGAGGCCGGCCGCGAGCACAAGCGCGCCGACCCAGGCTCCCACGGCGTTGCCGATGTTCAGGGCGGAGTGGTGCAGCGCGGCGGCCAGCGACGGCGCGTCCGGGGAGGAGTCCAGCAGCCGGGTCTGCAGCGAGGGGCCGAGGAACTGCGAGATCGTCGCGATCGCGAACAGCCCGATGATCCCGGCCACGGCCCAGTGCGCGGTGAGCGCGAAGCCGGCGAGCAGCACGGCCATGCCGACCAGGCCCGCGATCGCGGTGCCCATGACCGAGCGGTCGGCCAGCCGCCCGGCGATCAGGGTGCCGACCGTCATACCGGTGCCGAACACGGCCAGGATCCAGGGCACGGCGCCGATCGGCAGGCCGAGCACCTGCGGCACGATCTCGCCGATATAGCTGTATACGGCGAACATGCCGCCGAACCCGACGGCGGCGATGCCGAGGGTGAACCAGACCTGCGCGTGCCGGAACGCCCGCAACTCCCCGCGGGCGCTCGCCCGCTGACCGGCAGGCCGGGGCAGGGCCGGCACGAACCGCCAGATCGCGACCACCGCGGCGAGCGCGACCACCACGACCACCGCAAAGGCTGAGCGCCACCCCACCCACTGGCCGAGCGCCGTCGACAGCGGCACGCCGATCATCGTCGCGACGGTGAGCCCGAGCATCACCTGGGACACGGCGCGAGCCCGGCGCCCGGCCGGGGCCAGGGTGGCCGCGATCAGGGAGGCCACTCCGAAGTAGGCGCCGTGGGGCAGCCCGGCGAGGAACCGGGACGCCGTCATCGAGCCGAGCTCCGGGGCGATCGCGGAGAACGCGTTGCCGAGCGCGATCGCCGCGGCGAGCAGCAGCAGGAGCTGCTTGCGCTCGAGCCGGGCCGCCATGACCACGATCAGGGGCGCGCCGATCACGACCCCGAGCGCGTACGCCGAGATGAGCGTGCCTGCGGTCGGCACCGAGACCGTGAGGGTGGTCGCGATCTGGGGCAGCAGACCCATGGTGGCGAACTCGGTGGTGCCGATGGCGAAGCCGCCGAGGGCCATCGCGACGATCGCCATCCGCAGCCCGCCGGGGCCGATGGACGACGGCGTGGGCCGGCTTCCCGGGGTGGGCGGCGGCGGGTCCGTGGTGCCGGTGGGACCGAGCGGGGCCGTCGGGTCGGCGTCGGTCCGGGTGGTCATCGGGTGCACTCCAGGTTCGGGGGAGGTGCTGCCGACGTTGGGAGCCATGGGTCGAAACGATTCTAGTGACGGTGTGCCGGTTCCGACAGGGGGTGTGGGCAGACTCACGGGCCGGCCGACCGGGGCTCGTCGGTCGGACGGGTGGCCCATCCACAGGCGGCACCTGGTCCAGCGGGCGGCGTCCGGGCAGTACCGCCACTGGGGATGGGCCGTTCTGCCCGCGGCTACGGGCGCCCCGGGCCGGTCCGCCCGGGTAACATCGCGGCGGCTGGGACCGCTGATCGAGATGTCCGCGCCCGCCTCGACCACGGAGGGTGGACATGTCGTATCAGAGTCAGGGTCAGAACGGGTCCGACGGGTCGGGCGGCGGCTACCCGGGTGGGTACGGGGCGCCACAGAACCCGAACCCGTACGGTGGCGCCTCCGGTGCGTACGGAGCACCACAGAACCCGAACCCGTACGGTGGCTCCTCCGGTGCGTACGGAGCGCCCCAGAACCCGAGTCCGTACGGCGGTCCGGACGCCTCGAGCCCGTACACCACCCCGGCCAGCGGCGGCTACGGCGTGCCGGCCGGGGGCTACGCCGGGGCGGGGGCCTACGGGACGCCGGGTGGCTATGGGGCCCACCCGCCGCCGAAGCGGTCGAACACGGGCCTGATCGTCGGTCTCGCCGTGGGTGGCGCGGTGCTGCTGTTCCTCATCGTCGGCGTGCTCGCCAATCTCGGAGGCCGGGGCGACTATGGATCCGACCCGCACCTCGACCGGCTCCACGATCAGTGCGAGGCCGGCGACTATGCCGCCTGCGACGACCTGTACTTCGAGTCCCCGGTCGGCTCGGAGTACGAGGAGTTCGGTGACACCTGTGGTGGTCGCACCGATGGCGGCACCCTCTGCGAGTACGAGGACTTCTGAGGCCTCACCGGACGAGGTCGAGCTCGAGCCATCGGGCCAGCTCGGCGATCTCCCGGTCCACCGCGCTCGTCGTCGCGGCACTGAACGGCACGTCCTGATGCACCGCGTGCACCCGGAACACCCCCGCCTTGCGGTCGGCCGTCGCGTCCAGCTTCCCGACCAGGGCGTCGGAGTGCAGGATCGGTAGCGCGAAGTAGCCCCAGCGGCGCTTGGCGGCGGGCTTGTACATCTCGAGCAGGTACTCGAACCCGAACAGTTCCCGGGCGCGGGCCCGGTCGTGCACGAGCCGGTCGAACGGGGACAGCAGCGCCGCGCGCCCGGAGAACGGCTGCCCGAGCTGTGCCGGGTCGACGCGCCAGGTGCCCTTCACGCCGTCGACCACGGCCTCCTCCCCGGCCTCCCCGACGTCCCAGGCCTCGACCGGGGACTGGGTGGTCCGGGCTCGCGCAATCCCGAGCGCCCGCAGCCTGCGCTCGTCGCGGATGCGCCGGGCGTCCTCGGCGGGCACCACCGGGGCGTCGGGGTAGACCCGGTCCGCCAGATCCCACAGGCGCTGCCGCCCGGACCGCCCCGCGACGGCCACCTCGCCGCGTGCCGTCATGCACTCCAGCATCATCGTCACGTTGCGGTTGTCCGTCCATCCGGTCGAGCCCCACGGCACGGCACAGGTGTCCGGCAGGTCCCGCGAGAGTTGCGGGCCGTCGGCCTCGAGTCGGCGCAGGATGTCGCGCCGGCAGGCATCGTTCGCCCGGATCCACTCCCGGGCCGGACCCGTGCGCTCGGGCCAGGCGACCATGTCCGCCCGGTAGAGCGCGATGTCCGCGGCCGGTCGGATCAGCGCGAGTACCTCGATGAGGGAGTGCTCGGCGAGCGCGCGCTGCAGCTCCGCACGGTCGTACCCCGACCCCAGCCGGCTCCACAGGACCAGGTCCGCGTTCGGGGCGACGGCCGCCGTCGGGTCCACCTGCAGCATGGCGAGGTGCCGGACGACCTCGAACAGGTCCGAGGGTCGACGGCGGCCCAACATCTGGGCACGGACGGCGATCCGTCGGGCGTCGGTGCCGGAGAGGCGGTGGACCGTCGGGGACATGGGTGTCACTCGCGGCCCGCCATGGTCGCCACGTCCACCTCGTTGCCCTCGGCGTCGGCCAGGGTCCACCACGTGGGCGCATGCGAGGACACGAGGGTCCCGCCGGCGGCCAGGGCTGCGGCCACCCGCGATTCGCCCTGGTCCGGTGGCACGCAGATGTCGACGTGGATCCGGTTCCGGCCGGTCCGGGGCGGGTCCATCTGTTGGAACCAGATCGAGGGGCCCCGGCCGAGCGGGTCGTCCAGGTCCTCCTCGCCGCGCGCGGCGTAGCCGAGGACCGCCCGCCAGAACGGCATCACGTCCGCGTGCACGTGGGCGTCGATGGCGAACTGGACGGCCTGGACCGTGTCCGGGCGTGCGGTCGCGCCGAGCTCGGCCGCGGCGAGCGAGACCTGCCGGGCCAGGTCCGCGTCCCGGCGGCTGATCGTGCCGACGTCGTGGGAGATCAGCCGGACGGTGACACTGCCGTAGCGCAGGTCGACGTCGGGATGGTGGTTCGCGGCGTCGGCCAGCTCACCGATCCGCCCGATCAGGGCGACTCCGGTCGCGAACGTGCCGGTCTCGAAGTTCGCGGTGGCCCCACCGAACAGCACCCGCCAGTCGCCCACCCCCTCGCTCGCGTCGAAGGCCGACGGCGTGATGGCGTCGGACACGGCGCTCACCGCCCCACGAGGAACGCGTGCACCCGCTCGGTGAGCAGCGCGGCGGCCTCGGGCCGGTAGGAGGGCAGGCTGGAGTCGGCGAAGTAGTGCTGGTCACCGGGGTAGAGGAACAGTTCGGCGTCCTCGGTCGATGCGACGAGTTCGCGGGCCGCGTCCACGTCGCCCTCGTCCATGAAGTAGGGGTCCTCCTGGGCGCCGTGGATCTGCACCGGCACCCCCGCCGGCCAGGCCTGCCCGAACTCGGTGTGGGGCACGCACGAGTACATGAGCAGCGCGCCCCGTGCTCCCGGCCGGGTCTGGGCGAGTTGCTGCGCGGGCACCACTCCGAGGGAGAAGCCGGCGTAGACCAGCTCGCTCGGCAAGCCCTCGGCGGACTTCGAGCCTCGGGCGAGCACCTCCTCGAACCCGATCTCACCGACGTGGGCCATGCCATCGGGAATCGAGTCGAAGGTCCGGCCGTCGAACAGGTCCGGTGTGTGCACGGTGTGCCCGGCGGCCCGCAGGTCGTCGGCGAAGGCGTGGAAGCCCGGGGTCTGCCCCTGGGCGTGGTGGAACAGCAGAACCTCAGCCATGACGTTTCCTTCCGTGATCATCCGGCGGGTCTGGGTGTCGCCGAATGATCCATGAGTCTAGAATGATCCAATAGTCTGGATCAATCGTTGGACGGAGATTCGATGGACGCTGCGGTGTCGGGTTCCCCGGCCTCACCCGACTACGACCTCCTGGAGACGGTCGCCGTGACCGAGCCCGCCAAGCTGCGCGCGATCTTCGACCCCTTGCGCGGGCAGTTGATGGACCTGGTCCTGGAACGGGCCGCGACCGTCACCGAGCTCGCTGCCGCCGTCGGCCGCCCGAAGAGCACCATCGCCCACCACGTGAAGGTCCTCGTCGAGAACGACATCTTCACGGTGGTCCGGACCCGGAAGGTCCGGGCCATCGAGGAGCGCTTCTACGGACGCGTGGCCCGCACGTTCTATGTCGGCGCGGTTCCGCTCGAGGACGTCACGCCGCTGCCGTGGTCGAACTACCTCGCGGACGCCGCCGCGGAGTCGATGCCCGCCTATCACGCGGACACGATGTGGGCCCAGCACCTGCATGCGCGGATTCCCCGGGAGCGGGCGAACGAGTTCTGGAAGCGCGTCGACGAGGTGATCGGGGAGTTCGCCCGGCTCCCGCGCGAGGGGGACACCGTCTACGGGTTCGCGGTCGGTCTGTACCCCACCGAGCATCCGACGCTGCCCGAGCGGAACGACTAGGCCCCGGTCCGCCGCGGGTCGATCAGGAACTTCATCACGTCGGCGTCCCCGTTGCGGGCGATCGCCCGGGGCAGGTCGTCCAGGCCGAAGGTGCCGGAGACGAGCGCGTCCAGGTCGACCGCCCCGGACGCGGCGAGCTTGATCGCCGTCGGCCAGGTGTCGACGTAGCGGAACAGGCCCTCGATCGTCAGCTCGCGGCTCTGCAGCAGGAACAGGTCCACGTCGATCCGGTCCGTGCCCATGCCGACGAGCACGGCCCGCCCGTCCGGGGCCAGGGCGCGCAGGCCCGCATCGATCGCACGCGCGTTGCCGGAGGCGTCGATGAACGCGGTGACCACGCCGTCGAGCGGCACGTCGGAGACCGGGTCGAGCACCGCCGTCGCCCCGTTGGCGAGCGCCATCTCGCGGCGGGCCGGCAGCGGGTCGGAGACGATCACCTCGGTCGCGCCGAAGGCGCGGGCCGCGGCCGCGGTCAGGATCCCGATCGGCCCGGCCCCGGCGACCAGGACGCTCGAGCCCGGCACCACGGCCGCCTTGCGGACCGCGGCGATGCCGACCGACAGCGGCTCGACGAGCGCGGCCGCGGCGTCGGAGACCTCCTCGGGCACCGGGTGGGCGAAGTCCGCCGGCGCCACCAGGTACTGCGCGAACGCGCCGTCGACCGGGGGTGCGGACGGGAACTCCATGTCCGGGCAGAGGTTGTACCGGCCGGTGCGGCAGTACTGGCACCGCCGGCACGGGCGCTGCGGCTCCACCGCGACCCGCTGACCGACCCGCTCCCGGGGCACGGCGGAGCCGACGGCGGCGATCACCCCGGTCGCCTCGTGGCCGAGGATCAGGGGTCCCTCGACGACGAGGTCGCCGACCCGGCCGTGGTCGTAGAAGTGCACGTCCGAGCCGCAGAGCCCGACGGCGGTCAGCGCCACGAGCACGTCGAACTCACCCGGGGTGGGTACGGGGGTGTCGCGGACGACGATGGTGCGCGCGCCGTCGAGGAAGGCGGCTCGCATCGTCGTGGGCAGCGGCGGGGTCGGCGGAGTCGTTCGGTTCACGCGGCCAGCCTAGGCGCAGCCTGGGCTGGCCGGGCGATCGTGGCTCAGCTGGTGCCAGGCTGGCTGGTGCGTCGCTTCGGGGCGCGGCGGGCGGGCTGGGAGACCGGCTCGACGTCCGGCACGGCCGGCACCGGAAGCGTCACCGGTGCGTCCGCGCCCACGTCGACGGGCCGCCCGTGGTGCCAGGTCCGCAGGCCCGGGCCCGCGACCACCTCGTAGGTGGCCTCCTCGGGTGCGGCGCCGCCGTTGCGGCGGATGCTCACCCGGAGCACGTTGCCGCCGTAGGTGACCTGGAACGCGATCCGCTGCAGCGCGTGCGGGAGCCGGGGGGCGAAGGTCACCCGGCCGCCGTGGTCGCGCATGCCGCCGAAGCCGGCCGTGGCGACCAGCCAGGACCCGCCCATCGCGGCGATGTGCAGGCCGTCGTCGACGTTGCCGTGCAGGTCGCCCAGATCCACGAACGCGACCTCCGCCCAGTAGTCGTAGGCGAGGTCGAGATGCCCCGTCTCGGCGGCCAGGACCGCCTGCGTGGCCGCGGACAGCGAGGAGTCGCGGACCGTGCGGGCCTCGTAGTAGGCGAAGTTGCGTTCCTTCTGCTCGGGCGTGAACAGGTCGCCGCGCAGGTGCATGGCCAGGGTCAGATCCGCCTGCTTGATCACCTGACGGCGGTACAGCTGGAAGTACGGGTAGTGCAGCAGCAGCGGGTACCACTTCTTCTTGGTCCCGGCGAAGTCCCAGTCGGCGTGCCTGGTGAAGCCGAGCGACTGCTCGTGCACCCCGAGGTCGGCGTTGTAGGGCATCGCGGCCCCGGCGGCGGCCCGCCGCCAGAGGTCGATCTCCCCGGCGTCCACGCCCAGGGCCGCGGCGACCTCCGGGCGGCGTTCGCACGCGTCGGCGGCGTCGGTGAGGTTCTGGGCGGCCATCACGTTCGTGTAGAGGTTGTCGTCGACGATCGCCGTGTACTCGTCCGGTCCGGTGACCCCGTCGATGTGGAACGCGGAGCCGTTGAAGTGCCCGATCGAGGCCCACAGCCGTGCCGTCTCGGTGAGTAGTTCCACGCCGGCCCCGACCTCGAAGTCCTCGTCGCCGGTGACCGCAAGGTAGCGCGACGTCGCCGCGGCCACGGCCGAGTTCACATGGAAGGCCGCGGTGCCGGCCGGCCAGTACCCGGAGTTCTCCTTGCCGGAGATCGTGCGCCACGGGAACGCCGCGCCCCGCAGCCCGAGCTCCTTGGCCCGGGCGCGGGCCTCACCGAGGGTGGAATGGCGCCAGACCAGGTGGTCCCGCGCGGCCGCGGGCATCGTGTAGGTGAGCATGGGCAGCGCGAACACCTCCGCATCCCAGAACGTGTGCCCGTCGTAGCCGACCCCGGACAGGCCCTTGGCCCCGATCGCCTGCCCCTCGGCCCGGGCCGCGGACTGCAGGATGTGGAACATTGAGACCCGCACCGCCTGCTGCAGGGCCGGGTCGCCGTCGATCTCGACGTCCGCCCGAGACCAGAACTCGTCCAGGAAGTTGCGCTGCTGCTCGAGCAGGCCGTCCCAACCGGTCAGCCGCGCCACGGACAGCGCCGCCTCCACCTGGTCGCGCAGCGCGGGCGCCGACCGCCGGTGCGACCAGCCGTAGGCGACCAGCTTGATCAGCCGCAGCCGCGCACCCCGCGGGACCTTCGCCGTCACCGTGTAGCGGGCCAGATCCCCGGCGGCCTCGATGGTGGTCTCGACGTCGTCCGGGGTCTCCAACAGGTGCGTCATGCCCGCGGCCACCCGGAGCTTGCTGCGGCGGGTCCGGTGCACCAGCACGGCGCGGCTGTCCCGGGCAGCGGCGAACTCCGCACGCAGCGGCCGGTCCAGGTGGGCCGCGTCGCGCGGGTCGCTGGAGGGGGTGGAGCCGGCCTCGTTCGCGAGCAGGTCGGACTGCAGCGCCACGTAGGCGTCCCCGTCCAGCGGCTCCACGTCGTAGCAGATCGCCGCGAGCGAGCGCTGCGCGAACGACACCAGCCGTCGCGACGTGACCCGCACCGAGGTGCCGCTGGGGGAGGCCCACTCCGTGATCCGGTCGAGGGTCCCAGCGCGCAGGTCCAGGCTCCGCTCGTGGTGCTCGATGGTGCCGTAGCGCATGTCGAACGGGGAGTCGCCGACGAACAGGCGGATGATCTTGCCGTCGGTGACGTTGACAACCGTCTCCCCGGACTCGGGGAAGCCGTAGCCGGACTCGGCGTGGGGCAGCGGGCGCTCCTCGAAGAACCCGTTCACGTAGGTGCCCGGGACCGCCCTGGGCTCGCCCTCCTCGAGCGAGCCGCGCAGCCCGATGTGGCCGTTCGCGAGCGAGTACAGCGACTCACTGGCCGCCAGGGTGTGCAGGTCCAGTCCGGTGCGACCCAGCGTCCACGGGTCCACCCGGTAGGCGCTGTCCCGCTCGTACTCGGTCGCGTCCGCGTCGTTGCTGCCGCGGTCCGCGGGGTTGACGCTGCTGTAGTCCGTCATGGCGCGTCCTCCTCGAGCAGTTCGGCGAGGTCGCCGACGACGACGTCCGCTCCGTTCGCGGCGAGGTCGGCGGCCTGGTCGAGGCGGTCGACCCCGACGACGTAACCGAAGTTGCCGGCGCGTCCGGCCTGAACGCCGGCGATCGCGTCCTCGATCACGGCGGCCCGGTCGGGCGTCACCCCGAGCGCTCGGGCCCCGGCCAGGAACGTGTCCGGAGCCGGCTTGCCCGGAAGGTGGTCCCGGGCCGCGACGACGCCGTCGATGCGTGCCTCGAGCAGATCGGTCAGCCCCGCCGCCGCGAGGACGTCGGCGCCGTTCGCGGACGCCGTCACCACCGCGGTGCGCAGCCCTGCGGCCCGCACCGCGTGCAGGTAGGCGACCGACCCCGGGTAGGTCGCGACGCCGTCGGCCGCCAACCGGCGACCGACCTCGGCGTTCTTGCGGTTGCCGATGCCGCACACCGTGTCCGCCTCCGGTCCGTCGCCGGGCCCGCCCTCCGGCGGGTGGATCCCCCGGGAGGCGAGGAACGCCCGCACCCCGTCGTAGCGGCGCCGGCCGTCCACGTGGGCGGCGTACTCGGCCTCCGTGAACCCGGCCTGCCCGTGGGCGGCCAGGATGGGGTCGAAGGTCTGCTTCCATGCGGTGCGGTGCAGCACCGAGGTCTGGGTCAGGACACCGTCGAGGTCGAACAGGACGGCGCGGATGGTGGGCGGGAGACCGAGCCGGCCGTCGCCGGTCGTCGCTGCAGCTGCCATGACAACGACGCTAGCCCTCGCCGGCCCGATCTGACGAACCGGGCCCGGCACGTCGCGAATTGCCGAAATCCGTTGTGTTCCCGGGCGTTGCGTCACTGACCCGGGTGGCGGGTCAGTGACGCAAACCACGGACATGGGTCCCCGAGGTGGTGATCGCCGGCGGTCTACCCGGTCGCCTTGTGCAGGCGCCGGATCGACCTCGGTGGCCGGGGGCCGAGGTAGGAGCGGCCCGGGTCGACGAGGAAGCCCTGGCGCAGGGCCTCGCGCCCGATCAGCATCCGGAAGCCCATCCGGTCCCGGTTGCTCAGGGTGACCTCGGCGGTGATCGGCCGCTCCGCGACGACGAGATCGAGGAGCACGACGATGCGGCGCTGAGCGTGTCCCGAGGAGCTGCGCACGAGCCGCCGGTCATGCACCGGGAGGGCAACCTCGACCTCGTCCCTCGATGAGTTCTGCAGGGGGTGCAGGGTGAACGAGACCCAGGGGTCGCCGTCGCGCTCGAACTCACTCAGACCGAACGCGTGGAGGGCGCTGGATCGGGCGCCGGTGTCGATCTTCGCCTTGATCCAGGGCACCCCGATCCCCGGCAGCGCGACCCACTCGCGCCATCCCGTCGGGGTGCTTAGATGGGTCGGCCCTCTCACCCCGACATCCTCGCAGGCGAACAGCATGAAACTGGCGATCCTCTCGCGCGCGCCCCGCGCCTACTCCACCCGGCGGCTCAAGACCGCCGCGCTCGATCGTGGCCACGACGCCAAGGTCCTGGACACGTTGAGGTTCGCCATCGACCTGTCCGGTCCGGAACCGGATCTGCAGTTCCGCGGTAAACCGATCTCCGACTATGACGCGATCCTGCCGCGGATCGGCAACTCGATCACCTACTTCGGTACCGCCGTCGTGCGGCAGTTCGAGCAGATGGACGTGTACACGCCGAACACCGCGAATGGGATCTCGAACGCGCGCGACAAGCTCCGGGCGAGCCAGATCCTCGCGCGGCACCAGATCGGCATGCCGGCGACGGCGTTCGTGCGCAACCGCGCGGACGTGCGGCCGGCGATCGAACGGGTCGGCGGGGCGCCCGTGGTGATCAAACTGCTCGAGGGCACGCAGGGCATCGGCGTGATCCTGGCCCCGGGTGTCAAGGTCGCCGAGGCGATCATCGAGACCCTGCACAGCACGAAGCAGAACGTGCTCATCCAGAGCTTCGTGGTGGAGAGCAAGGGCCGGGACGTGCGCGCCCTGGTGGTGGGCGACCGCGTGGTCGCCGCCATGCGCCGGACGGCGCACGGGGACGAGTTCCGGTCGAACGTGCACCGGGGCGGTTCGGTGGAGCCGATCACCCTGGATGCGGCGTTCGAGGAACTGGCCGTGCGGTCGGCGCAGATCATGGGGCTGCGGGTGGCCGGCGTGGACATGCTCGAGGGGGCCGAGGGGCCGCTCGTGATGGAGGTCAACTCCTCCCCGGGCCTGGAGGGAATCGAGACCGCGACGAATCTGGACGTGGCCGGTGCGATCATCGACCACATCGCCGACCAGGTCGCGTTTCCGGAGATCGACGTGCGGCAGCGGCTGACCGTCTCCACCGGCTACGGCGTCGCGGAACTGTTGGTGCACACCGGCGCCGACCTGGTCGGGCGCACCATCGGCGACTCCGGCCTCGAGGACCGGGACATCACCGTGCTGACGCTGCACCGGGGTACCGCGGTGATCCCGAACCCGCGGCGACGCACCGTGCTCGAGGCGGAGGACCGGCTGCTGTGCTTCGGCAGACTGGAGGAGATGCGGTCGATGATCCCGGCCCGGCGCAGCCGTCGCCGTAAGGTCCGCACGCTGCCGCCCGGCCCGCTCCTCGAGTCATGAGGCGGGCGGCGCCCAGCCACCGGGGCCGGCCAAGGGTCGGCGTTTGCAGCGGTCCGGGCAGCGCGCGTGGGCTCACTTCTTCCGGCTCGTCCCCTTCGTCTGGGCCTTCTTGGCCGGCGACTTCTTGGCGGCCGCCTTCTTGGCTGTGGCTGATATCGCGGTGTCCTCGGACGGGCCGATCGGTCCGTAGAGCGGCTGCGGCTCGGCCATCTCGAGGTCCGCGGTCGCCTGGATCAGCGCCAGGAGTTCGGTGTCGAGGCCCGGCGAGAACTCCTCGAAGCGCTCCGGGGCGATCTCCGAGGGCACGCCGGCGGGCGCCTGCTCGCTCGCGTCGAGTTCGGTCCCGTCGTTCGAGGGTGACATCCCGCGGAAGATCTTGCCTGCCTCCGACGCGCTCGTCAGGTCGAACGTGTACTGCTTGCTCTGCAGCCCCAGGTCGAGGAGCTTCTTGACCTCGGGGAACTTCTCGGCGTTCGTCTTCGGGATCGGCAACACCTTGGCCCAGTTCACGCCGAGCGTCTCGAGTGCCCGCGCGTACGCGTTCTCGTGCGCCTGGTCGCGGACGATGAGGTAGGAGATGGTCGACCGTGCGGTCTTGTTCGCCGTCATCTCGTAGATGCGGCACTTCTGGAGTCGGCCGGTGGACTCGAGCATGAGGTTGTACAGGAGGTCGAGAACGAGATTGCCGGAGTTGTAGACGTAGCTGCCACTCCAGGGGTTCCCGGCCGCGTCCACCGGAAGGGCACCTTGGGCCGCCACCAGATAGTGGTGGATGTTGCTCTGGTCGAGGGCGATGTTCAGCGGTGCCGCGCCGCCGGCGCCGGGGGTGTCCAGGGGATCAGTCTCCTTGCCGTTGTACCGCGGCGACCCGTCCAGGAGCCGCGCGATCGTCGTTCCGATCAGCTCGACGTGACTGATCTCCTCCGTGCCGATGCCTTGGAGCAGGTCGCGGTAGGGCTTTCCGGCCGGTCCGCGGAAGTTGATGCTCTGGAAGAGGTACTGCATCATCGTGCGCATCTCACCGAACTGGCCGCCGAGGCCCTCCTGGAGAGCGTTGGCCGCGGCCGGGTCCGGCTCGTCCGGCACGATTTCGTTGATCAGGCGTTGCACGTGCAGGTACATGGTGGTCTCCCCTTCGAAACGTTGGCTGGAGTGAACTGTGAACCCGGTTCGCCGCGCGCGCATCCTGGAGGAGAGCCGGGGTCGGCGCGCGCGCCTATGCTCGGATCCGGCGCCGCATCCGGTGGCGGACCACGAGGGAGGCTGGGTGGGCGTGCGGGATCTGCGGATCGGAGTCGTCGGGTTCGGGGCGAGGGGCCCATTGGCGCTGGAAGCGCACCGGCCCGGCGCGGGCGCCGTGGTGGTGGCGGTGTGCGACCCGAGCGAACGTGCCCAGGCCCAGGCGCGAGAGGCGTTCCCGGGGGCTCCGGTCACCACCGACCTGGCCGAACTGTTGGCGCACGGTGTGGATGCGGTCATGGTGCTCACTCCGGATGATCGGCACGCCGCCCCGGTCCTGGCCGCGCTCGAGGCGGGCGTGGCGGTGTTCTGCGAGAAGCCGCTCGCGGTCCGGATCGAGGACACCGACCGGATCCTGACCACCGCTCGTCGCACCGGCGCCCGCCTGTACGTCGGCCACAACATGCGGCACATGCCGGTGATCACCGTGATGAAGGAACTCATCGACTCGGGCCGGATCGGCGAGGTCAAGGCCATCTGGTGCCGGCACTTCGTGGGCCACGGCGGCGACTACTACTTCAAGGACTGGCACGCCGACCGGAGTCGGAGCACGAGTCTGCTGCTGCAGAAGGGTGCCCACGACATCGACGTCATCCACTGGCTGGCCGGCGGCTACACGCGCCGGGTGGCGGCCGTGGGCGCGCTCACCGTCTACGGCGACATCACTGACCGCGCGGACCGGTCCGACCAGCGCATGACCGAGTGGTTCAGCCTCGAGAACTGGCCACCGCCGGAGCAGCGTGGCCTTCACCCGATCGTGGATGTCGAGGACCTGTCGATGATGAACATGGTGCTCGACGGCGGGGTGCTGGCCTCCTACCAGCAGTGCCACTTCACGCCGGACTACTGGCGCAACTACACGGTGATCGGCACCGAGGGTCGGATCGAGAACACCGGGGACGCCGCGGGCGCGCGGGTCGACCTGTGGAACCGACGGCACGACGGCGCCGGTGAGCCGGACGAGAGCTTCGAGGTCCCCGCCGGGATCGGCGGCCACGGCGGCGCGGACTCGATGCTGATCACCGAGTTCCTGCGGTTCGTGCGTGAGGGCGGCCGGACCGAGACCTCCCCGGTGGCGGCGCGTGAGGCCGTGGCCGCCGGGATCGTGGCCACCGCGTCCCTGCGCGGCGACGGTTCCGCGCTCCCCGTGCCGCCGTTGGAGTCGGACCTGGTGGCCTACTTCGACGCCGGGCAGCCCGGCTCGAGATCGGCGCACTGACCGGGCGATTCCTCCGAATCACATATCCTGGTACGCCTGACCCCACCAAAGGGCACGCATGGCACAGATGGCGTTGGGCTTCCCGCGCCAGGTGGCCGAAGCCAGGGACTGGCGCGAGGAGAGCGACGAGACCCTCCTCGACGAGGTCCGGGCCGGGCACGTGGCGGTCTTCGCCGTGCTCTACGACCGGTACCGCGACCAGGCAGTGCGCTCGGCCAGGCGCAACGGTGCCGGCGAGCACGCCGAGGACGTCGTGCAGGACGCCTTCATCGGGGTGCTGCGGGCCATCCGCTCCGGTGGCGGGCCGACGCAGGCCTTCGCTCCGTATCTGTTCGGCGCCCTGCGGAACGTGGCGATCGACCGGTCCCGACGGGTCGGTGAGATCCCCGTCGACGATCTGGACGATGTCGCCGGGGTCGTGGAACCGATGGTGGTCGCCGACGCCAGTGACGATGTCCTGGATCGGGGCATCGTCACCGACGCGTTCAAGTCCCTTCCGGCCCGCTGGCAGCAGGTCCTCTGGCTGACCGAGGTCGAGGGCTACGGTCCAGCTGCGCTGTCCGAGGAGATGGGGATCAAGCCGACGGCGGTGGCCGTGCTGGCCTCCCGGGCGCGGAGCGGGTTCCGGTCGGCGTGGTTGCAGGCACACGTCGGTGCCGGACGCCGCACCGACCTGCCCGAGGAGTGCGCCAGGGTCGTCCCGAAACTGGGGGACTACGAGACCGGACGTCTCACCGCGCGGCGCAAGCTCGCCGTGCAGAACCACCTCCAGGGGTGCGTGGACTGTAGCGCGGTCGCGCTCGAGTTGACGGCGGTCTCGGAGAAGTTCGGCGCCGTGCTCGTGCCGGTGGTCGTCACCCTGCCGCTGTTCTTCCTGACGTCGACGGCGCTCAAGGCCGGCGTCCTGATCGGCGGTGTCGCCGGCGCCGGCGCCGCGACGAAGGCTGCGGGTGCGGCCGGTGCGACGCTCGGCAAGGTCGGCGTGGCCGCCCGCACGGCGGGGCGGTTGGTCAAGGCGAACCCGATCGCCGCAGGCGCGACGGTGGCGATGGCCGGTCTGGCCGTGGTCGCGGCCGTCGCCTGGGCGAGCGAGCCGCCACCTCCCGACGCCGGCGCGGACCCGGGGACCAGCGTGGCCACCGGGCCCGACTCGAACGGCCCGACGCCGACCGCCGATCCGACGGCGCCGGCTACGAACCCGCCGCCGTCCGGCTCGCCCACGCCCACCCCCGCCGCGCCGACGACCCCACCGCCGGACCCGGCCGGCCTGGTCTTGACGACGCCGGTGGCGGCGCCGAACCCGACGACGCCACCGGCCCCGGATCCCACGGACGGGGCGCCCGGGCCGAGCCCCACCGACGAGCCGCCCGCCCCGGAGCCCACCGGCGGGCCGGTCGACCCGGAGCCCACCGGCGGGCCGGTCGACCCGGAACCGACCGACGAGCCGGTTGATCCCGAACCCACCGATGAGCCGGTCGACCCGGAGCCGCCCGCGACGCTGACGCTCCGTGGCACGCGAACGGGTGACGTGTTCGTCTCGCCTACGTTGTCCGGCGCGGGGGAGCCTGGGGCCACCGTGACGATCCTCGACGACGCAGGTGCCACCGTGGCGACCACCGTCGTCGAGGACCGCGGAGCCTGGTCCGCGACCCCGGACCCGGCTACGGTCGAGGGCCCGACCACCTACCGCGCACGGCAGACACTCTCCGATGGCGGCGTCATGCCTGCCGCGCAGACCGTTGGTCCCTACGTGTACCTGGCGCCCACGCTGATCGTCGAGGACGAGATCGAGTGGGGCTCTGGCGGGGACTGCGGTCCGGTTGACGGCGCCTACGTACCTGGCATCGACTTCTTCCTCGACGGCACACCGGGCGCGCAGGTCCGGTTCGTGCTCGATGGCGAGGTACGACCGACCATCCATACGCTGGTCGGGAGCGGTCTCGGGGTGTGTTGGCCGAGCGAGGGCGCCCCGGAACTCGATGACGGTGAGCACACCGTGGGCGTCCGGTACGTCGTCGAGGGAACCGATGCCATCGGTCGCCTTGCCCAGGTGTCGTTCATCGTGACCGGCGCCCCATCCTGACGTCCGCGAAAGTCCTTTCAGTTCTCGCGTTATAACCGACAGTCGCCTGCGTCTTGCTAGGTACGGGTGGCTTCCGGGTCGCCCGTGCAGGACGGACATCCGGGCGGGAGCGAGACGATCATGACCGGGCGTGGGCAGGTCACAGTGCCGCAGGGGGGTACTGGGCGGCGCGCGCGCGACCCCAGATCGCTCGTTCTCGGGCCGGGGTCCCCGCTCGACTGGGTGGAGCTCACATCGACACCGTCTCCCGCGTTCGAGGCGTTCCCGGCTGGGGGCCGTGGATCGAAAAAGGACGGTTGCGGCGTGAGCGTGGAGGGCTGACCTTCCGCACCTCCGGGGGTGTCTGCGGTGGCGGGGTGCCTGACGCACCCCGCCCCCGCCGGTCAGACCGCGATGAAGTAGGCGCCGCTCTCAGCGAGACGGCCCGACGCGAGCGCGGCACCCAGTTCGCTGTCGAGTCTGGACCGGATGCCGTCGGTCAGGCGAGAGCCACCGAACGTGGCGTTCGTCGCCCGGAGCAGTTCCTCGGCGGTGATGCCGGCAGCTGCCCGCGCCAGGTCCGCCATCGCATTCGTGACCTCGATGCTCGCGATGTGCTCCAGGGGGCGGACCGACACGTTCTCCTGGACCCGGTAACCGCGCCAGACGCCCGGGTCGCTGCCCCGCGGCCAGACGAAGCCGTCCCGCACCGCCAGATCCGTGGGGAGTTGCCCGAGGATCGCCCGGACCCGGGTCTCGGCGACCTTGGTCAGGCCGAAACTGTTCCCCACCAGGCGTGCGAGGCGTTCGGCATGCACCGGACCCTCCTGGGCCACGACCGCTTCGATCGCCTGGAGGATCTCGGCCCGAGCCCGCGCTGCGGGTAGCGCGTCCAACGTGGAACGTGCTCCGAGCGGCCGCCGGTCCCAGGGCTCGAACGGGGCGGCGAGGCTTGGCGAGGAGGTGGCTTCGGCCGTGTCGACGATCTCCTGCTCGACGATCTCCTGGTCGACCATCTCCTGCTCGACCATCTCCTGCTCGACGATCTCCTGGTCGACCATCTCCTGCTCCGCCACCTCATGCTCGGCTGCGGCCGTCTCGGTCGAGCGGGTCGTCGCGAGGAGTCGCTCCGCCTCGCCGTCGGGATCCTTCAGCCAGGCGGGCAGCCACAACCGTTCGACTGTGGGCCACCGCATCATCACCGAGAGCACGTCGACCGGAAGCCCGTCCCGGTCGCCGACCGTGCCCCGGCGCGCCCAGCCCGGACCGTCGAGAAGCACGGCCACGACGGGGTCCTCCGGGCGCTCCGGCAATGCGAGCGAGAGGTCCACCTTGAAGTCCGAGAGGCCGACGTCCGTGTGGACGATCAGGCCCCGTTCGCGCAGGGCCGAGGCGACCTGCTCCCGGTGCCGGTCCGCGATCACCGTGCGACGCGGCACCGACGCGATGGTGCCGAGCACCGCCGGCCCCTGGGCGGCCATGTCCAGGTAGTTCCGCAGGTGTTTGATCCCGACCGATGCCGTCTGCTCCGCACGCAGTTGCTCGGGGTCGAACGAGGAGAACACGACGACCTGCCGCCGTGCCCGGGTCACGGCGACGTTCAGACGGCGCTCGCCACCGGCGCGGTTCAGGGGGCCGAAGTTCAGCGGCAGGACACCACGTTCGTTCACACTGAACGCGGTGGAGAACAGGATCACGTCCCGCTCGTCGCCCTGCACGTTCTCGAGGTTCTTCACGAACAGGCCCTCGTCGTTGTCGTCGAGGGCGGCCAGCAGCCGGTCGTCGCCGGTGTCCCGCAGCAGGGACTCGATGTGGTTGCGCTGCTGGACATTGAACGTCACCACCCCGATCGACGGCGCGCGACCGGGGTGGGCATCGAACCGACGGACGACGTCGCCGACGATCGCGTCAGCCTCGACGGGGTTGGTGCGCAGGAGACGGCCCTTGCCGGTCCGGTAGAAGTGCCCGTCCACGCGGACCAGCGACACGCCGATGCCGTCGATGTCCGGGGAAGCCGCGCCGTTGTTCGGGGCAGGGAAGGAGGAGAGCCGGTTCTCGTAGTAGTGCGCATTGCTGAACGCGATCAGTGACTCGTCGCGGCTGCGGTAGTGCCAGGACAGCCAACGCTGCGGTACCCGGGACTGGAGACACTCGGTGAGGATGGACTCCTCGTCGTCGACCACGTCCTCGACCGCCGTGGTGAACTCGTCGTCGCCGCCGTCGAACAGCGGCTCACCGAAGGATGTCGGCGGCATCTGCTTGCTGTCCCCGACCACGATGACGCCGTTCGCACGGCCCATGGCGCCCACGGCGTCGGCGACGCGGATCTGGGAGGCCTCGTCGAAGACGACGATATCGAACTGGTCGGCGAGGGCCGGGAAGAACCTGGCCAGCGAGTCCGGACTGACCAGTACGCACGGCATGATCTGGGTGATGAGGTCGCCATAGGTCCGCAGCAGCGCGCGCACCGCGAGGCCGCCCCGCTGGCGGCCGAGCTCGCGACGAAGGGCGCCCACGCGCCCCCCGGCGTCGGGGTCGAACAGTCGCGAGTCCAGGACCTCACGCGGCACGATGGTGCTGAGGTGGTCCCGGACGTCGCGCGCCGAGGTCGTGAAGCGACTGATCGTGCGACCGTGCCCGATCGGGTCGAACCCGGCGAGGCCGGTCGTGCCGCCACGCTCGGCGATCGAGGCCTCAGCCACCCCGAGGTCGAGCGTGCGGACCGCGTCATCGGCGTGCACCACGCCCTCGACCAACTCATCGCGAGCCGCCGCGAGCCCGACTGCCCGCAGCGGCTCCAAGCCACCGAGGAAGGCGGCCCAGCGCCGCGCCGCGAGGAGTTGCGGGTCGGCGAGGTCACGCGACGCGGAGGTCATCGCCCAGGTGCGCACCAGCCCGTCTCGGGCCGCCCACCGGGCGAACGGGTCCTCCGGTGCCCCCGGGGCGGCGGCCCCGACGAGCGAGTCCAGCTGTCCGAACGCGGCCAGAAGGTTTCGCAGGAGGCCGACGACGGTTGGATCGAGCTCGTGGGTCCGGCCCGCGTCGCGAGCGTCGAGGTAGGTGCGAAGTGCCGAGACCGCATCGGCCCGCGGGTCGGGCGTCAGGGCGACGGCGGCCCACTGCGACCAGCCCAGCTCGGCGTCGAGGTGATTGCGGTCACCGGCCACGAGGGGGTTCCAGTTCGGGGGCAGGTGCACACCGGGGGCGCGCTCGGCCAGTTCGCGGATCTGGGCTGCGGCGCGCACGGCGCCGGCGAGCATGGTCGTGACCTCGACGAGGTGCTTATGGCCGATCTCAGCATCGGGCAGTAGCCCCGGACGAAGGGTCTCCAGGACCCCCTTCAGCCGTCTCCTGCGGCCGAAGAAGCCGGACGACGCCGCTGCCTGGGCGGCCGCGTGGATCTCCAGCACGGGCAGGTTGAGGACGTCGGGACCGGCGACGCGGGCCACGGCTCCACTGTGGTCGCGCACGAACGACGCCAGCGCGGTGCGCAGGTCGGAGCGTGCGTGCTCGCCCGCCGCGGACCGCACCGCGTCCAGGTCCGCCAGGACCGTGGGCGAGGTGACGATCGTGACGACGGCGTGCAACTCCCGGACCGATCGCGCCGCGGTCACGGCCTCGGTCAGCAGACCTGACGACCCGAGGGTCCGCTCGGCCGCGTCGACTGCCGCGTCCACGCCGCGAACGGCGGCGACGAGAGTATCCGTGTGCAGGCCACGAGGGTCCACGGTGCCCACGAAGCCCCACGGATGCCGCGGTCGCGGCTGCGCCGGGTCGGCGACGTCGGGCAGCACCTCCAGGGCTCGGCGAACGGCGGCGAGCGCGCCCGGTCCGCCGGAGGCCACGAGCGCCGTCGGAACCGGTAGCGGGTGGGGTTCGTCCCGTAGCGTGAGCCGCTGCGTCTGAGCCGAGTAGAGGGAGAGCCCGGCCCCGTTCGGCTCGTGCAGTTCGGCTGCGTACCGGGCGAGCCGACGCCGTGTGGAGCGCAGGCTCTCCGTGGCTGCCGTGTAGCCCTGGGTGTCGGTGTCCACGGCCAACTCGAGTGTCCGGGAGATCTGCGCCCGCACCGCGTTCGGCCGGCTGCTGCGATCGTGCAGGTCGAGCGAGAACGGTCCCATCCCGACGTCGTCGAGGCGCCGACGGACGACGTCAAGGGCGGCTCGCTTCTCGGCGACGAACAGGACCCGCTTGCCCTCGGCGACGGATCGGGTCAGCAGGTTCGTGATGGTCTGGGACTTGCCGGTCCCTGGAGGGCCTTCGAGGACGAAGGTCCGCCCGGCCACGGCTTCGGCGATCGCGCCCAGTTGCGAGGAGTCGGCCGGCACCGGGCAGATGCTCGCCAGCTCGTCGAGGTCCACCTCGGCCGGTGGGGGAACGGGGTCGTCGAAGGCATCGGTGGGCGTATGGATCAGGTGGTGCACCAGCGGGTTGTGCTCGAACTGCTCCCAGTTCTCGTCGAGGTCCTTCCACAGGCGGAACTTGGCGAACTGCAGGATCGCTAGGTCTGCCGTCGCCTCGACCCTGAAGTTGAGTCCCGCTGTGATCAGGGCAAGCCGGGCAGCGGTCAGTGCGGCGTCGAGATCCACTCCGCGACCGTCCTCGGTGGGCTCGGCTAGACCGGGGATCTCAAGGTCGAAGAGCTGCCGGAGCTTCTCGAGGAGGCAGAAGTTCGGAGTGGATGCGCCGGACTCGTCCAGTGTGATCGTGTACGCACCGGCCTTGGAACGGGTGCGTAGCGTGACGGGGATCAGCATCAGAGGCGAGCGGAGGTGCTCGGTGCCGGTGGACCAGACCAGCGACCCGAGCGCGAGGTAGAGATTGTTGGCGCCGGTGTCCTCCACGATCGTGCGGGCCCGGTGGGCGAGGCCGCGCAGCCGGCCGTGGTAGGCGGCGCCCGGCACGTCGGAGTAGACCGACCGTCGCTCGTGCAGGAGCGAGGAGCGCAACTCCTCGTCGAGCTCGGCGCCGACCGTGACTCCACGCTGGGCGTGCACGGCATCGACGGAGTCCGCGGCCAGGAGGCTGATCGAGATGCCCGAGTTGATCGCGTCCTCGAGCCGCGGGAGTTGGCCGGGCGGGACCGCCAGATGGATCGCGGCCCGTTCCGAGAACTTGATCAGTTTGTTGCGCAGGCTCAGGTCGAGGAGGGAGTTCTTCCACTGTTGGACTCGGGGTGGCGCAATTGCCCGGCCGGAATCCCCGGCTGCCGTTCCCTCGACCTCCCGGGCCTGGCTCGTGGCCACGGTCCCGGCCGCGGGATCACCGGACTGCGGCCGGTACTCGACCACGACCACATCGCCGTCCCGGCCGCGGACCCGGGCCGGCAGCGGCAGGATCCGGTTGCGGCGGGCCTCGTGCACGTCGATGACCCCGTAGACCTCCCGCAGGTCGCCGGTGAGGAACCGGGCATACGGCTGGCGTGCGACGACCGCGCGGTCCGCCAGTTCGGTCGCGGTGATCAGCGTGGTCTCGATCAGACCGATGGCGCCGACATCGACCAGGTTGACGACTCGCGAGGTATCGGTGTCGAAAACCACGCCGAGGGATGTGGGCTGGCGCCAGTACCCGAGGAACGCGTGTCCGGACACGATCCACAGCAGGGGCCGGATCCCGGCCTGCTCGAGGGCCGCCGCGAGGACGACCACGGTGTCGAGGCAGGTGCCGATCCGCCCCTCCAGCACCTCGCCCGGCGTGCGCACCTTCTGCCCGTGCGCTGACCAGCTCGACGGGGCCTCGGCGTACCGGATGCCGCGTGCGTGCGCCGCCATGAAGATCCCCCGAACGAGCTCGTCAACGCGATCCGGACCCGACTGATAGCCCTCGAGCGAGGCGCTGCCGGTCTCCCGGCGAAGGATCTCGCCCGCCTCGCCCAGCAGTTCCGCGATCACGGGATGGTTCGGCATCACGAACGACGCGAGCACCTCGGTCGTGACGGGGTGCTCCGAACGGAGCCAGTGCTGCGCGGCCAGGAGTCGGACCGGCAGCGCCATGCGGGCGAGCGGCTCGTCGACGACCGCCACCTGTTCACCCTCGCCCTGGGCCACCTCGTCCTGGGCCACCTCGTCCTGGGCTACCTCCGGTGGGAGCAACTCCACAACGACCTCGGCCGGCCGATCCTCCTCCACCTGTGCCATCGCAGCCGGGTCGAGGACCACCGGCACGTCACGAACTATCGTCTCCCGTCCCCGGGCGAGGTCCACCGTCACGACGCAGGGGCGTGCGAGGTCGCCATGGACGTCGAGCACCCTCACCCGAACCCGCGCCCCGCGCAACTCGAGGTCGTGGCTCGCGATCCGCACCTGCCCCACCACGGCGAGGCCGTTATGCGCCATCGCGTAACTGAGCACGTCGAGGGCATCGACATCGAGCGTGATCGGACTCGTCACTGGGTCTACCGGCTTCCTTCAACGGGCGGACTTCTGCGTTAGCAGGGTGCCATGGATCACCCACACCGCCGCGCCGATCCGCCCCGCGAGGGCGCGTGTTCCGAACGTTGCGTCACTGACCCGGCAGGTGGGTCAGTGACGCAACGTTGTGAGGGTCGCTCCGCCGGGGGAGGTGGCCCGGCCGATGTCGGGGGTCGATGGCACTGTTGTTCGCAGTGCAGATCAATGGGGAATCGCGAACTGGGGAGGCGGCGATGGAGTCGGTGCAGGAGCGGGAGGCGTGGTTGGCCGAGGGGGTCGAGCTTTGGACGGCGCGGTCTCGCCTGGTGCGGACGGACTGGGAGGGGATCGGGT
>NZ_SMNA01000017.1 GCF_004353825.1 Occultella glacieicola
GGCGCCGGCACCTTCGCCGGCGGCACCGGCACCGGCACCGGCGCCGGCACCCGCGCCGTCCGCGCCGTCGCCGGTGGCGCAGGCCTCGCCGGTGTCCGCCGCCTCGCCCGCGTCCGCCGTCTCCGCCGCGTCCGCGGACTCGGGCGACTGAGGCGAACGGGACGATCGCGGCGACGTCCACCGTCTCCACCGGGTCCGCGTCGACGCCGGGTGGCCACCCGTCGGGCCGCCCGGCGTCGGTGCGCCTCAGCGCAGCCGGTACCCCATGCCGCGCACCGTCTCGAAGCGCTCGGCGCCGAGCTTCTTGCGCAGATAGCGCACATAGACGTCGACGACGTTCGAACCCGGGTCGAAGTCGTAGCCCCAGACCCGTGAGAGCAACTGCTCGCGGGTGAGCACCTGCCCGGGGTTGCGGAGGAACGTCTCGGCGAGGGTGAACTCCCGGGCCGACAGGTCCACCTCGGCACCCCCGGCGCGGGCCCGGCGGGTCCGCAGGTCGAGGGAGAGGTCGCCGTGCACGAGCGTGGTCGGCTCGGCGGCGCCCGCCTCCGAGCGGAGCCGCAGACGGACCCTGGCCAGCAACTCCTCGAACCGGAACGGCTTCGCCATGTAGTCGTCGGCGCCGCTCTCGAGACCGGCCACGGTGTCCGTCACCGAGTTCCGGGCGGTCAGGATGATCACGGGAATCGTGATGTTCATCGCCCGGACCTGGCGCAGCACCGCGAAGCCGTCGATGTCTGGCAGCCCGAGGTCGAGGACCATCAGGTCGAAGTCACCGGTGCTCGCGAGGTCCACCGCCTCCCGGCCGGTGGTGACGGCGGTGGGTGCGTACCCGGCGGAGCGGAGCCCCTTCGCGACGAAGGACGAGATCCGGACCTCGTCCTCAGCGATCAGGATCTGGCTCATCTGTTCTCCAGGGTGGTGGTGCTCGGCTCGCCGCCGGCGTGGTGGGAGGGCTCGGAAGGGTGGTCCGGGCTGGGGGACTCGTCCGGCGCCGGGTCGGTCGGGCCATCGGGGTCGGCTGGGTCAGGCAACATCTCGGGCGCGGCCACGAGGGGCAAGTGGATACTGACGGTCGTGCCGTGACCGAGCCTGGACTCGGCGCTCGCGCGGCCGTGGTGCGCCGTGGCGATGGAGCGCACGATGGTCAGGCCGAGCCCGGAACCCTCGGCGGGGCTGCCCGCACGCTCGAAGCGGTCGAAGATCCGGCCCAGGTCCTCCTCGGCGATGCCGACGCCCTCGTCGCGGACCCAGAGCCGGACCTCGGTGTTCGTCGCCGAGCTCCCCAGTGCGATCGTGGATCCCGGCTCGGAGAACTTCACCGCGTTCGAGGCGAGCTGGAGCAGCGCCTGCGTGATCCGGCGCGGGTCGATCTCGGCCGTGACGTCGGCGAGGCCGTCCAGGGTCCAGCGCCGGTCCCCGAGCGGTCGGGCCTTGGTAAGGACCTCGTCGGTGAGCAGGGCGACGTCCGTGGGCTCGGGGCTGACGAAGTCGGGCCGGCTCGCCTTCGCCAGCGTGACCAGGTCCTCCACGAGCCCGTTCATCCGGTCGAGCTCGTCGAGTGCGAGGTCCTTGGTACCCGCGGCGTCGACCGGGTCGGTGGGGTCCATCAGTTCGAGGTGACCCCGGATGATGGTCAGCGGGGTGCGCAGCTCATGACCGACGTCGTCGAGCAACTGGCGCTGGGACGCGAACGCCTCCTCGAGTCGGGCCAGCATCCCGTTGATGGTCTCGGTGAGCACGGCGAGGTCGTCGTTGCCGACCACCGGGATCCGCCGGGACAGGTCGCTGGACGTGGCGATCTCGTCCGCCGCGGTGCGCAGCAGCTTGATCGGTTCGAGCAGACCACCGACCACGAACCAGCCGATCAGGGCCATCCAGGCGATCGCACCGAGGGCCACGAGGGCGTAGGTGCGGAACGTCTCGCCCAGTTCCGCGTGCTCGGCGTCGAGGTTCCAGGCGAGCACGAGGGCGCCGGGCGTGCCGCCGGGCTCCGGGGCGACCGGCACCGCCGCCACGTAGTAGGTCCGCACCTGCGTGCTGACCTGCCAGAACCGGCTCCGCTCCCAGTTGGCGGCGTCGGCGACGGCGGCGACGAGTTCGGGGTCCTCGGTGATCCACTGCTGGGTCGGACCCGCATCGGCCACCAGGGCCACCTCGGTGCCCAGCATCGAGAACATGGCCTCGTTCGGCTGCACGACCATCCTGCTCAGGGCGGTGCGCAGCAGGGCTTCCGCCGACGCGAAGGGCTCGCCCGTGGTGGGATCGATACCGTCGGTCGCGAGCTTGTCGAACTCGGCCCTCGAGTCCTGCAGGACGGCGCGGATGCGGTCGTCGACCCGGTTGGTCTCCAGGACGTAGGCGATGGTGCCGGCCAGGGCCACCGTGAGGGTCGTGAGGAGTACGAGCGCGACCATCACGCGGGTGCGCACCGAGGCGCGCAGGCGGAGTCGACGAAGGCCCATCGAACGATTATCCCGTAGTTGCCCGTGCCCGCCGGGATCCTGGACGGTGAGCCTCGGCACACGGGTTCGACCCATGGCGCCGACTCCCGTACACTCATCCGAGGTGGTTGACGCCCGCCATGATGGATCGTGCCCGAGTGGCCCTGGTCCACCGGCACCCGGGCGGCACTCATCGCGAAGGGTAGTGGCGCAATTGGTAGCGCACCGGTCTCCAAAACCGGCGGTTGAGGGTTCGAGTCCCTCCTGCCCTGCACAGTCCGTCGATCGCCCGTCGAGCCGCCATCCACACGAACGAGTTGGGGAACACCTGTGAGCACACCCACGAACCCGGAGTCGGGCGAACCCGACGGCGGCGAACGTGGCGACGTCACCGGCCCCACCGACCCCGTCGACGAGGTCTCCTCGGCGGAGGTGGCCGACGCCGACGACGTGGGCTCCGACTCCGACGAGAACGCGAGCGACGCCGTCGACGAGCCCGCGACCGACTCCTCGACGGAGGCGGCCGCCACGACCGGGAGCGCGAGCCGGTCCACCTCCCGGCGGGCCTCCTCGGACGCGGGCGGGCGGTCCGTGAGCAAGTCGGGGTCCGCGAAGCCCACGTCGGCCAGGGCGGACAAGGCCGTGGCCGCGACCGCGGGAGCCGGCAAGGGTCGCGCGACCCGGAGCCGTGCGGAGGCCGAGCGCGAGGTGCGGCTGAACGTCTTCCAGCGGATCGCGCTCTTCGTCCGCCAGGTGATCGCCGAACTCCGGAAGGTCGTCACCCCGACCCGGTCCGAACTGCTGACCTACATCGCGGTGGTGGTCGTGTTCGTGCTGATCATCATGGCGTACGTCGGAGTGCTGGACTTCGCGATCGGCAAGCTGGTGCTCTGGGCGTTCGGCTCCTAGCGCCGCAGGCTCCCACCACGATGCCCCGGGGGGCGTCACCGGCGATGTGACGCCAGTTGCGCGAAGCGGGACAATGACGAGGTCGGACGGTTCCGATTCTCGATGAAGCATGCAGGATCAACGAGCAGGACAAGACGAGGGAAGCAGGTCAGGACGTGTCTGAAGAGACCCGCGACACCGGCGAGGCGGTCGACGTCGTCGAGGAGGTCGGCGCCGACGGCGTGGACTCCGGCGACGGTACGGACCCCGCGGGCATCGCCGAGGACTCGGCCGTGTCCGAGCAGGATTCCGCCGAGGCCGGCGTCGACGCCACCGACGAGGACGAGGACCCGCTCGTCGCCTTCCGGCGCGAACTGCGGATGCTGCCCGGCGACTGGTACGTGATCCACTCCTACGCCGGCTACGAGAACCGGGTGAAGGTCAACCTCGAGTCCCGGATCCAGTCACTCAACATGGAGGACTACATCTTCCAGGTCGAGGTGCCCATGGAGGAGGTCGTCGAGATCAAGAACTCCGTCCGCAAGGTGGTCCGCCGGGTGCGGATCCCCAGCTACGTGCTGGTGCGGATGGACCTCACCGACGAGTCCTGGGGCGCCGTGCGGCACACCCCGGGCGTCACCGGCTTCGTCGGGCACACGCACTCGCCGGTCCCGCTGAGCATGGACGAGGTCATGTCGATGCTCGCCACCACGGTGGAGCAGAAGGCCCCGGCCGCGACCGGTGGTCGCGCCCCGGCCGCCACTCCCGCCGTGCAGGTCGACTTCACCGTGGGCGAGTCGGTCACCGTCACCGACGGCCCGTTCGACACCCTGCCGGCCACCATCTCCGAGATCAATGCCGAGGCCCAGAAGCTCAAGGTGCTGGTCTCGATCTTCGGCCGCGAGACGCCCGTCGAGCTGTCGTTCAACCAGGTCGCCAAGATCTGATCCCGCTCATCCGAGCAAGGGTCCGGACCGGGCCCTGACCGCAAGGTCGTGCAACCGGGTCATCGCCCACGGCGTAGGCCCATCAACAGAAAGCAGCAAGGCATGCCCCCCAAGAAGAAGGTCACCGGCCTCATCAAGCTCCAGATCCAGGCCGGCGCGGCCAACCCCGCGCCGCCGATCGGCCCCGCGCTCGGTCAGCACGGCGTGAACATCATGGAGTTCTGCAAGGCCTACAACGCGGCCACCGAGTCGCAGCGCGGCAACGTGATCCCGGTCGAGATCACCGTCTACGAGGACCGCTCGTTCACGTTCATCACGAAGACGCCGCCGGCCGCCGAGCTCATCAAGAAGGCCGCCGGTGTGGCCAAGGGCTCCGGTACCCCGCACACGACCAAGGTCGGTTCGCTGACCAAGGAGCAGGTCCGCGAGATCGCCCAGACCAAGTTCGAGGACCTCAACGCCAATGATCTCGACGCCGCGTCGCTGATCATCGCCGGCACCGCCCGTTCCATGGGCATCACCGTCACGGACTGAACCGTCCCTGACCCACAACCCGCTGCGGGCGCCACGCCCGCCGCACAGTGGAAGGGTCCGCGCGGGCCCGCACCACGACTGCTCAGTCGAAGGAGAAGCAGATGACCACGCGCAGCAAGGATTACCGCAAGGCCGCCGAACTCGTGGAGGCCGACCACGTCTACGCCCCAGCGGAGGCGATCGAGGTCGCCCGCAAGGGTGCCGCGACGAAGTTCGACTCGACCGTCGAGGTCGCGTTCCGGCTCGGGGTCGACCCCCGCAAGGCCGACCAGATGGTTCGCGGCACCGTGAACCTCCCGCACGGCACCGGCAAGACGGCCCGGGTGCTGGTCTTCGCGACCGGTGACCGCGCGGAGCAGGCCATCGCGGCCGGTGCCGACGAGGTCGGCGGCGACGAACTCATCGAGAAGGTCGCCGGCGGCTACACCGACTTCGACGCGGCCGTCGCCACGCCGGACCTGATGGGCAAGGTCGGTCGACTCGGCCGTGTGCTCGGGCCCCGTGGCCTGATGCCGAACCCGAAGACCGGCACCGTCACCATGGACGTCACCAAGGCCGTCACCGACATCAAGGGCGGCAAGATCGACTTCCGGGTGGACAAGCACGCCAACCTGCACTTCATCATCGGGAAGGTCTCGTTCAGCCCCGAGAAGCTGCTGGAGAACTACACGGCCGCCTACGAGGAGGTCATGCGCCTGAAGCCGGCCTCCTCCAAGGGCCGCTACATCACCAAGGCCGTGCTCAGTACGACCATGGGCCCCGGCATTGCGATCGACCCGGCGAAGCTGTCCGCGGAGGTCTGAGACCCGCCCGTTGCACGACCATCGGCCCGGCCCCTGAAGACGGGGGGCCGGGCCGACGTGTGAGCGTCGAGTCCGGCCGGTCACGCCGTGGCCCATCCCACAGGCCCGGGATTTGGCCCGGTCGCCGACGCTGTGTAAACTTGTGCCTGCCCAAGACCGCCGGTCGCCCGTCACACGACGGGGCCAAGTCCGCAGATGCGGAGCCAGCGCAGGTGAACGAGTTCGATCAGTGCCGGAACGTCAGTTCCGAATTCGAACCCCGTGCATCTGCGCGGGGTTCTTTCCGTATGTGCGCCCCTCGACCTTCGCGGCACATCTCGGAAGGAGGGCCCATGGCACGGCCTGACAAGGCGGCAGCAGTTGCCGAACTGACGGAGAAGTTCCGCCAGTCCACGGCCGCTGTGCTGACCGAGTACCGCGGGCTCACGGTGGCCCAGCTCAAGTCGCTGCGCACCGATCTCGGCGGTACCACCAGCTTCGCCGTGGTGAAGAACACGCTCACCGGCATCGCGGCCAAGGAGGCCGGCATCGACGCGTTCGATGGCGAGCTCACCGGTCCGTCGGCCATCGCCTTCATCTCCGGTGACCCGGTCGAGGCGGCCAAGAGCCTGCGTGACTTCGCCAAGGCGAACCCCAAGCTGGTCATCAAGGGTGGTGTCCTCGACGGGCGCGCCCTGACGTCCGAGGACGTCACCAAGCTCGCGGACCTCGAGTCCCGCGAGGTGCTCCTGGCCAAGGCGGCCGGTGCGTTCAAGGCGAAGCTGCACCAGGCGGCCTACGTCTTCAACGCCCCTGCCTCCAAGGCGGTGCGCACCATCGAAGCCCTGCGTGAGAAGCAGGCGACGGAGGCCGCGGCCTGAGGCCCGGTCTTCGACCAACCACCCACTGCTTCTCCGCAAGCAGGACCAACAGGAAGGAACGCCATCATGGCGAAGCTCAGCACCGACGAGCTCATTGACGCTTTCAAGGAGCTCACCCTCATCGAGCTCTCCGAGTTCGTGAAGCAGTTCGAGGAGACCTTCGAGGTCACCGCCGCCGCCCCGGCCGCCGTTGCGGTCGCCGCCGGCCCGGCCGCCGGTGGCGGCGCCGCTGACGAGGCCGAGGAGCAGACGGAGTTCGACGTCATCCTCGAGTCGGTCGGCGACAAGAAGATCCAGGTCATCAAGGAGGTGCGCGCCCTCACGAGCCTCGGCCTGAAGGAGGCCAAGGACCTCGTCGACAGCGCCCCCAAGGCGATCGTCGAGGGCGTGGCGAAGGACGCCGCCGACAAGGCGAAGGAAGCCCTCGAGGGCGCCGGCGCCACCGTCACCGTCAAGTGATCTGACGGCGGGTGCCCGGCTCCGCCACGTCGCGCCGCGAGCGATGACGAGGTGGAGCGCGGCGGCCCGCCTGCGGTACCAGGCCACGGCATCGACAGATGTCGGCGCGGCCACAATGACGAGGCCCGCACCGGACACGGTGCGGGCCTCGTCGCCACTGGACAAGCGTAGCCAAAGTGGCTATGCTGTCGCTTTGCGCTGTCTTCTGCCCCCAGCACATGCTTCCCGAACCGGGTTCATCGTTCACGTCCACGTGTGCGATGTCGGTCCCGGGCGAAGTTCGGGCGGGGTTTGTTCGGGGTGGTCCGGCGCGCGTGCACACAATTCGTAGGGAAGGACCCCTCTTGGCTGCCTCGCGCACCCCTTCTGCTCCGACTACCGACGCTATCGCCCAACGTACCGCCTCTCGACGGGTCTCCTTCGCAAAGATCCAAGAGCCTCTCCAGGCACCCGACCTGCTCGGGTTGCAGACCGACAGCTTCGACTGGCTGCTCGGCAATGAGGAGTGGCAGGCGCGTGTTCAGGCTGCCGTCGACTCGGGCAACAACGACGTCACCATGACCTCCGGCCTCGAGGAGATCTTCGAAGAGATCTCACCGATCGAGGACTTCGGGGCGACGATGTCGCTGTCGTTCCGGGACCACCGGTTCGAGCCCCCGAAGTACACCGCCGACGAGTGCAAGGAGAAGGACTTCACCTTCTCCGCGCCGCTGTTCGTCACGGCGGAGTTCGTCAACTACACGACCGGTGAGATCAAGTCGCAGACGGTCTTCATGGGCGAGTTCCCGCTCATGACCGAGCGCGGCACCTTCATCATCAACGGCACCGAGCGGGTCGTCGTGTCCCAGCTCGTCCGGTCGCCCGGCGTGTACTTCGAGCGCACCCCGGACAAGACCTCCGACAAGGACATCTTCACCACCAAGGTGATCCCTTCCCGCGGCGCCTGGCTCGAGTTCGAGATCGACAAGCGCGACGCCGTCGGCGTGCGCGTCGACCGCAAGCGCAAGCAGTCGGTCACGGTGTTCCTCAAGGCCCTCGGCATGACCGAGAGCGAGATCCGCGAGTCTTTCGCCGACTACCCGTCCGTGCTGGAGACCCTCGAGAAGGACAGCGTCCACACGCAGGACGAGGCGCTGCTCGACATCTACCGCAAGATCCGTCCGGGTGAGCCGCCCACGGTCGAGGCCGGCACCGCCCTGCTCGACAACTTCTACTTCAACTCCAAGCGTTACGACCTGGCGAAGGTCGGCCGCTACAAGGTGAACAAGAAGCTCGGCGTGGACGCCGCGATCGACGACTCCGTGCTCTCGCGCGACGACATCATCGCCACCATCAAGTACCTCGCCGCACTGCACAAGGGTGAGGCCGAGATCCCCGGCCTCAAGGACGGCAAGGAGGTGGCCGTCCGCGTCGAGACCGACGACATCGACCACTTCGGCAACCGTCGTATCCGCGCCGTGGGCGAGCTCATCCAGAACCAGGTGCGGACCGGGCTGTCCCGGATGGAGCGCGTGGTCCGGGAGCGGATGACCACCCAGGACGTCGAGGCGATCACGCCGCAGACCCTGATCAACATCCGTCCCGTCGTCGCCTCCATCAAGGAGTTCTTCGGGACCAGCCAGCTGTCGCAGTTCATGGACCAGAACAACCCGCTCGCGGGTCTGACCCACAAGCGCCGGCTGTCCGCGCTCGGTCCGGGTGGTCTCTCCCGTGACCGCGCCGGCATGGAGGTCCGTGACGTCCACCCCTCGCACTACGGCCGGATGTGCCCGATCGAGACCCCGGAGGGTCCGAACATCGGGCTGATCGGGTCGCTGGCGACGTACGCCCGCATCAACCCGTTCGGTTTCGTCGAGACCCCGTACCGCAAGGTCGTCAAGGGTCGCGTCACCGACGATGTGGACTACCTCACCGCCGACGACGAGGACCGCTACGTCATCGCGCAGGCCAACGCCCCGCTGACGGACGACGGCCACTTCGCCGAGTCCGACGTGCTGGTCCGGGTCCGCGGCGGGGACACGCTGGACATCGCTGCCGAGAACGTGGACTACATGGACGTCTCCGCACGTCAGATGGTCTCCGTCGCGACCGCGATGATCCCGTTCCTCGAGCACGACGACGCGAACCGCGCCCTCATGGGCGCGAACATGCAGCGCCAGGCCGTGCCGCTGGTCCGCAGCGAGGCCCCGCTCGTCGGAACCGGCATGGAGCGCCGCGCGGCGGTCGACGCCGGTGACGTCATCGTGGCCACGAAGCCGGGTGTGGTGCAGGAGGTGTCCGCGGACGCGATCGTCGTGGCCCAGGACGACGCCACCACGTTCACCTACCGGGTCGCCAAGTTCCGTCGCTCCAACCAGGGCACGTCCTACAACCAGCGGGTGCTGGTCGAGGAGGGCGCCCGGGTCGAGGTCGGTTCCGTGCTCGCGGACGGCCCCGCCACCGACGAGGGCGAGCTCGCTCTCGGACGCAACCTGCTGGTCGCGTTCATGTCGTGGGAGGGTCACAACTACGAGGACGCGATCATCCTCTCCCAGCGTCTGGTCCAGGACGACGTCCTCTCCTCGATCCACATCGAGGAGCACGAGGTCGACGCTCGCGACACGAAGCTCGGGCCGGAGGAGATCACGCGGGACATCCCGAACGTCTCCGACGAGGTCCTCGCGGACCTGGACGAGCGCGGCATCATCCGCATCGGTGCCGAGGTCGGGGCCGGGGACGTGCTGGTCGGCAAGGTCACCCCCAAGGGTGAGACCGAGCTGACCCCCGAGGAGCGCCTGCTGCGCGCCATCTTCGGTGAGAAGGCGCGTGAGGTGCGCGACACCTCGCTGAAGGTGCCCCACGGCGAGTCCGGCACGGTGATCGAGGTCCGCGAGTTCAACCGCGAGGACGGCGACGAGCTGCCCCCGGGCGTGAACCAGTTGGTGCGGGTCTACATCGCCCAGCGACGCAAGATCACCGACGGCGACAAGCTCGCCGGGCGCCACGGCAACAAGGGCGTCATCTCGAAGATCCTGCCCGTTGAGGACATGCCGTTCCTCGAGGACGGCACCCCGGTGGACATCATCCTGAACCCGCTCGGTGTGCCGGGCCGGATGAACGTCGGACAGGTCCTCGAGACCCACCTCGGGTGGGTCGCGAAGCAGGGCTGGGAGGCCGGCATCGCCGAGGGCACAGGTGCGAAGTCCGCCACCCCGGCGTGGGCGAAGAACCTCGCCCCGGAGGCGCTCAAGGGCGCGCCCGGCACCCCGGTGGCTTCGCCGGTGTTCGACGGTCTGCACGAGGATGAGTTGACGGGGCTTCTGGACTCCACGACCCCCACCCGGGACGGGGACCGGCTCGTCGACGCGACCGGCAAGGCGCGGCTCTTCGACGGCCGCTCCGGCGAGCCGTTCCCGTCGCCGATCGCGGTCGGCTACATGTACATCCTGAAGCTGCACCACCTGGTGGACGACAAGATCCACGCGCGTTCCACGGGTCCGTACTCGATGATCACGCAGCAGCCGCTGGGTGGTAAGGCGCAGTTCGGTGGTCAGCGGTTCGGCGAGATGGAGGTGTGGGCCCTCGAGGCGTACGGCGCCGCCTACGCGCTCCAGGAGCTGCTCACCATCAAGTCCGACGACGTCCCCGGCCGGGTCAAGGTCTACGAGGCGATCGTCAAGGGCGAGAACATCCCCGAGCCGGGCATCCCCGAGTCCTTCAAGGTGCTCATCAAGGAGATGCAGTCGCTGTGCCTGAACGTCGAGGTGCTCAACTCCGACGGGACGTCCATCGAGATGCGTGACACCGACGAGGAGGTGTACCGGGCCGCTGAGGAGCTCGGTATCGACCTCTCCCGTCGTCCCGACGCGAGCAGCGTCGAAGAGATCTGAGCGGCACCGTCGGTGACCGGGTCCACGTGACCCGGCCACCGACGGCCCCCTCATCCTGATTTGGTTCCACACGGTGTTCCACCGAAGGAAGTAGGAAAATTGCTCGACGTCAACGTCTTCGACGAGCTACGTATCGGTCTCGCGACCGCGGACGAGGTCCGCGCCTGGTCGCACGGTGAGGTCAAGAAGCCGGAGACCATCAACTACCGCACCCTCAAGCCCGAGAAGGACGGCCTCTTCTGCGAGAAGATCTTCGGCCCCACCCGGGACTGGGAGTGCTACTGCGGCAAGTACAAGCGCGTGCGCTTCAAGGGCATCATCTGTGAGCGCTGCGGCGTCGAGGTGACCCGTTCGAAGGTCCGCCGCGAGCGGATGGGCCACATCGAGCTCGCCGCCCCGGTGACCCACATCTGGTACTTCAAGGGCGTCCCGTCCCGGCTGGGCTACCTGCTGGACCTGGCTCCGAAGGACCTCGAGAAGGTCATCTACTTCGCGGCCTACATGATCACCTCGGTCGACACCGACGGCCGTCACGAGGACCTGCCGAGCCTGCAGAACGAGATCGACCTGGAGAAGGCCGAGATCGCGAAGCGTCGTGACCTCGACGTGGCCAACCGCGGCGAGCGTCTCGAGGCCGACCTGGCCGAGCTCGAGGCCGAGGGGGCCAAGGCGGACGCCCGCCGCAAGGTCAAGGACTCGGCCGAGCGTGAGATGGCTCAGATCCGCAAGCGCGCGGACAACGAGCTGGACCGCCTCGAGCAGGTCTGGGACCGCTTCAAGAACCTCAAGGTCGCCGACCTCGAGGGCGACGAGATGCTCTACCGCCAGCTGCAGGACCGCTACGGCAACTACTTCGAGGGATCGATGGGTGCCGGAGCGATCCAGAAGCGGCTCGAGAGCTTCGACCTCGAGGCGGAGTCCGAGTCGCTGCGGGAGACGATCCGAACCGGCAAGGGCCAGCGCAAGACCCGTGCCCTCAAGCGGCTCAAGGTCGTCAACGCGTTCCTGACCACGAACAACTCGCCGCTCGGCATGGTGCTGGACTGCATCCCGGTGATCCCGCCGGACCTGCGTCCGATGGTGCAGCTCGACGGTGGCCGGTTCGCGACCAGCGACCTGAACGACCTCTACCGCCGCGTGATCAACCGCAACAACCGGTTGAAGCGACTGCTCGACCTCGGCGCGCCCGAGATCATCGTGAACAACGAGAAGCGGATGCTGCAGGAGGCCGTCGACTCGCTGTTCGACAACGGACGGCGTGGGCGTCCGGTGACCGGTCCGGGCAACCGGCCGCTGAAGTCGATCTCGGACATGCTCAAGGGCAAGCAGGGCCGGTTCCGGCAGAACCTGCTCGGCAAGCGCGTCGACTACTCCGGTCGTAGCGTCATCGTGGTCGGCCCGCAGCTCAAGCTGCACCAGTGCGGCCTGCCCAAGCAGATGGCGCTGGAGCTGTTCAAGCCGTTCGTCATGAAGCGGCTCGTCGACCTCAACCACGCGCAGAACATCAAGAGCGCCAAGCGCATGGTGGAGCGTGCGCGCTCCGTCGTGTGGGACGTCCTCGAAGAGGTCATCACCGAGCACCCCGTGCTGCTGAACCGCGCACCGACGCTGCACCGCCTGGGCATCCAGGCGTTCGAGCCGCAGCTGGTCGAGGGGAAGGCGATCCACCTGCACCCGCTGGTGTGTGGTGCGTTCAACGCCGACTTCGACGGTGACCAGATGGCCGTGCACCTGCCGCTCTCCGCGGAGGCGCAGGCCGAGGCACGGATCCTGATGCTCTCGAGCAACAACATCCTCAAGCCGTCCGACGGACGCCCCGTGACCATGCCCTCCCAGGACATGATCATCGGGCTGTTCCACCTGACGTCGGACCGTGAGGGCGGGCTCGGCGAGGGCCGCGCGTTCACCTCCGCGGCGGAGGCCCTGATGGCCTTCGACGGCGGTGAGCTCGACCTGAACGCGAAGATCACCCTGCGGCTGACCGACCTGGTCCCGCCGGAGGGCTGGGAGGCGCCGGAGGGCCACACCGAGGGCGACCCGATCCTGTTCGAGACCACCCTGGGCCGCTCCCTGTTCAACGAGGCGCTGCCGGTGGACTACCCGTTCATCAACACGGTCGTGGACAAGAAGGTGCTCTCGGCGATCGTCAACGACCTCGCGGAGCGTTACCCCAAGGTGGTCGTCGCGGCCAGCCTGGACGCCCTGAAGGAGGCCGGCTTCAAGTGGGCCAGCCGTTCGGGTGTGACCATCGCGATCTCCGACGTCGCGACGCCGGCGAACAAGGCACAGATCCTCGAGGGCTACGAGACGAAGGCCGCGAAGGTCCAGGGTCAGTACGACCGTGGTCTACTCACGGACGACGAGCGTCGTCAGGAGCTCGTGGAGATCTGGAACCAGGCCACCGACGAGGTCGCGGCCGCCATGCGGGAGAACTTCTCGAAGACCAACCCGGTGAACCGGATGGTCGGCTCGGGTGCCCGTGGGAACTGGATGCAGGTACGTCAGATCGCCGGTATGCGTGGTCTGGTGGCCAACCCGAAGGGTGAGATCATCCCGCGGCCGATCAAGTCGAACTACCGCGAGGGCCTCTCGGTGGTCGAGTACTTCATCGCCACCCACGGCGCCCGGAAGGGTCTGGCCGACACCGCGCTGCGGACGGCCGACTCCGGCTACCTGACCCGTCGTCTCGTGGACGTGTCCCAGGACGTCATCATCCGTGAGGACGACTGTGGCACCGAACGCGGGCTCACGCTGCCGATCCTGGAGCGCACGGCCAGTGGCCAGGCACGCCGCACGGACACCGTCGAGACCAGCGTCTACGGGCGCAGCCTCGCGGGTGCGGTGACCGGCCCCGACGGCGCAGTCCTCGGTGAGGGCGGCGACGACGTCGGCGACGTGCTCCTGGACCGGCTCATCGAGGCCGGTGTCGAGCAGCTCAAGGTCCGGTCGGTGCTCACCTGTGAGTCCCGCGTCGGCACCTGTGCCAAGTGCTACGGCCGTTCGCTGGCCACCGGCAAGCTGGTCGACATCGGTGAGGCCGTCGGCATCATCGCGGCCCAGTCGATCGGTGAGCCCGGCACCCAGCTCACGATGCGGACCTTCCACACCGGTGGTGTGGCGAGCGCCGAGGACATCACGCAGGGTCTGCCGCGTGTGACCGAGCTGTTCGAGGCCCGCACCCCCAAGGGTGAGGCCCCGATCGCGGAGGTCGCCGGCCGGATCGCCATCGACGAGAGCGAGCGCTCGCGTCGCCTGGTGATCACGCCTGACGACGGCAGCGAGGAGATCGCCTACCCGGTCACCAAGCGCTCGCGACTGCTGGTGCACGACGGCGATCACGTCGCCGTCGGTCAGCAGCTGGTCGCCGGTGCCGTTGACCCGAAGAAGGTGCTGCGGATCCTCGGCCCGCGTGCGGTGCAGAAGCACCTCGTGGACGAGGTCCAGGAGGTCTACCGCTCCCAGGGCGTGGACATCCACGACAAGCACATCGAGGTCATCGTCCGGCAGATGCTGCGCCGGGTCACGGTGCTCGACTCCGGTGACTCCCGCCTGCTGCCGGGTGAGCTGGCCGAGCGGGCACGGTTCGAGGACGAGAACCGTCGGGTGGTCTCCGAGGGTGCCCAGCCGGCCTCGGGTCGCCCCGAGCTGATGGGGATCACGAAGGCCTCCCTGGCCACCGACTCGTGGCTGTCCGCGGCGTCGTTCCAGGAGACCACGAAGGTGCTGACCGAGGCCGCGATGAGCGGTCGCTCGGACTCCCTGCTGGGTCTGAAGGAGAACGTCATCCTCGGTAAGCTCATCCCGGCCGGGACCGGCCTGCCGCGCTACCGCAACGTGCGCGTCGAGCCGACCGAGGCCGCGAAGGCCGAGATCTACCCGAGCTTCGGGTACGACGAGATCGACTACACGCCGGTGTCCGAGGGCTCCGGCGAGGCGATCGCTCTCGAGGAGCTCGACCTCGGCCGCGGCTTCGAGGCGGACTTCCGCTGAGTCGCATGGCCTGAGCCACCAGCGAAGGGCCCGGCATCCCGCAAGGGGTGCCGGGCCCTCGTTCGTGTACGGGCTCGGGCCGCGGTGTGAGGCCCGGCACACTCGGCCACCGAATGGAATATGGTTGAAGATTCAGGCATTGTTTCGTGCATGCATTCACACAAGATCGGAATCATCGTCAGTTCCTCCCGCCCGACCCGGATCGGCACCAAGGTCGCCACGTGGGTCGGCGGGCTGGCACCGCACGGGGCCGAGGTCGAGATCATCGACCTGGCCGAGGTGGCCCTGCCCTTCCTCGCCGAGGCCGAGCTGCCGGCCACCGGCAACTACGCCGAGGCCAGCACGGTCGCCTGGGCCGAGCGGGTGCGCACCTATGACGCCCTCATCGTCACCCTGCCCGAGTACAACGCCGGCTACCCGGCCGTCGTGAAGAACGCCATCGACACCCTCCACGCCGAGTGGAACGAACTGCCGATCGGCATCGTGGGCTACGGTTGGGGCGGCGCCGCGGGATCCGCCCGGCAGTTCGGCGAGGTCCTCGACCGCGTCAAGGCGCTGCGCCTCGACGGTCCAGGCCTCAGTTTCGGCCAGGACCTCACGCCCGACGGCGACTTCCTCGACGCCGCTCCGGCCGACGACGTGCGTGGCCTCTACGACCAACTCGTCGCCGCCGTGCGCGAGAAGGTGGCCGCCTGACCCGCCGGCCCTGACCCGTTCCGACCGCAGCGGCGGTGGCGCTCGGCGCCACCGCCGCTCGTCTGCCCGGCCTCGGTGGCGGCACCGGGCAAGGGGCCGAGGATGGCTGCCGGCTCAGGCCCCGCTGGCGTACAGCCGTCGGACCACGTCCTCGATGTCCGGCTCCTCGATCGTCAGGTCGCGCACCGAGGCCCGTGCCGACACCTGCGCGAGGACCGCGGCCGCCGTCGTCGATCCGGGTGTGAAGGCCAGCCGCTGACGTAGCCCGTCGGCCTCGACGCCGAGCAGCCGGGTGCCGGCGACGTCATCGAGTGGGGCCGCGTTCTCCTCCAGGTCGACGACGATCACCCGGTCGGCACCGACCCGCCGGACGAGGCCGGCGAGGGTGCCGTCGTAGGCCATCCGCCCGTGGTCGACCACGATGATCCGGTCGGTCAGGCGCTGCACGTCGTCCATGTCGTGCGTGGTCAGCAGGAGCGTGGTGTCGGACGTGGCGCGTTCCTCGAGCAGGAACTGGCGCAGCCGCTCCTTGCTGAGCACATCGAGCCCGATGGTCGGCTCGTCGAGGATGAGGAGGTCGGGGGAGTGCAGCAGCGCCGCCGCGATCTCACCCCGGATGCGCTGCCCGAGGCTCAACTGGCGCACCGGTGTCTCGAGGAAGTCGCCGAGGTCGAGCCGCTCGACGAGCGTGTCGCGCCGCGCCCGCAGCGCCTGGGGCCCGAGCCGGTGGATCGCCGCCAGGGCGCGGTAGGACTCCGAGAGTGGCAGGTCCCACCACAGCTGGGACCGCTGCCCGAACACCACCCCGATCCGCCGCGCCAGTTCCCGGCGGTGGCGGTGCGGGTCGAGGCCACAGGTGCGGACCCGTCCGCTGGTGGGCACCAGGATGCCGGTGAGCATCTTGATCGTGGTGGACTTCCCGGCGCCGTTGGCGCCGATGTAGCCGACGGCGGCGCCCGCCTCGATCGTGAAGGCCAGGTCGGCGACCGCGCGGGTGACCGAACGCCGTCGGCGCAGGCCGCGACCGGTGTGGACGACGAAGTCCCGGCTCAGGTCCGTCGCGCTGATGATCGGTTCGGTCATGATCCCGCTCCCGTGTAGTGACGCAGGCCCGCCCGCCAGCCGAGCAGGGCGACGGTCCAGATCCCCGCGGCCGCAACCGGCGCGAACCAGCCAAGCACCGCCGGGGTCCAGGCCGGGCCGGAGTGGCCCAGCAGGACCAGGGTCGGTAGGTACGCGGTGAACGCGGCCGGCACCACGAACGTGAACAGCACCCGCATCGGCAGCGTGAAGATCGAGGTCGGGTACGAGGCCGCATAGTTGCCGCCGTAGGTGAACGCGTTCGCGAACTCCCCGCCCTCCACGAGCCAGAACTGCACGCCGGCCGCGCACACGAACAGCGCTGCGAAGATCACCGCGCTGAACACCGGCGTGAGGACGGCCAGGGCCACCAGCGCCGGCGACCACGCGATCGTGTTCATCGACAGGGCGACCACCAGGACCACCACGGCCACGGCCGTGCGGCCGAGTCGGCGTAGCTGCAGGTCGCTGGTGATGAGCTGGGCCAGCACCGGCAGCGGTCGCAGCAGGAACGCGTCCAGTGTTCCGGTGCGCAGGTACCGGGGTAGCGAGTCCACGTGCCCGACCACCATGTCCGCGGTTGAGAAGCCGATCCCGGCGAAGGAGAACAGCAGCAACGCCCCGGCCAGATCCAGCTCGCCGAGCACGCTGATCGAGGAGAAGATTACGAGCACCTCGGCGAGCTCGAGGACCCCGATCCCGGCCGCGCCGACGAGGTCCATGGCGAAGGACCGTCGGTAGGCCAGCTGGGCGCGCAACCGCGAGGCGAGCAGCGCCCGGTAGGGCCTCAGCAGCTCAGCCACCCTGCACCACCACCTTCCGGGCCCCGACCTCGAACACCACGCGACCGATCACGAGCAGGCCGATCGCCCAGGCGACCTGCTCACCGAGCAGGATGAACGCCTCCGGCCCGTCGGCCCGGCCCATGATGATGTCGATCGGGTGCTGCAGCATCGCCGGGAACGGCGTCCACGCCGCGATCGTCGCCAGCCAGGGCGGGAACCAGTGCACCGGGACGACCAGGCCGCAGAGGAGGTTGGAGGCGACCAGGTAGAGCGTCGTCACCCCGCGCAGCTCGAGGAGCCAGAAGGCCGCCAGATTCATGAGCCAGCGGCACGCGAACGACACCACGACGGCGAGGGTCACCGAGACGAGGCCGAGCAGGTAGGGGAGAGCCTCGGCGGGCAGTGCCAGTCCGGTCACGAGCGCGCCGACCAGCAGCGGTGGCGCACCTCGTGGTAGGAGTTGGAACGCGGCCCGGCCCAGATCCGCGGCGAGATAGCCGGCCTGAGGGTCGATCGGGCGAGCCAGGTCGATGGCGATGTCGCCGGTCCGGATCCGCTCCGCGAGCTCGGTCCAGGTGAACACGTTCACGGGGCCGATCAGGGCCTGGGCGAGCCAGGCGTAGGTCGCACCGGTGAGCGCGTCGTAGCCCGCCAGCGTGCCGCCCGCGGCCCCGATCGCCCCCATGGTGATGGCCGCCTTGATGAGGCCGAACACCGAGTTCGTGAACGCCCCGGCGGCGGCTGCGGAGCGGTACGCGGACCACCTGCGCCAGCCGAGACCGGCGTAGACGGCGAGTGCGGACACAAGAGCGAGAACTTACTCGCGCCCCCGGACGGGCGTCAAGGCCCGGCTCCCTCCTGGGGCGATGCCCCGTGCGCGGCCCAGCTGGTCGGCACGACCCCCGCCGCCTCGAGGCGCGCCCGCAGCAGGCCGTCCCGGAGCAGTTCGAACTCCCAGACGCGCTTGGCGCCCAGTCCGTCGATCTCGGCGACGGCCGGATGCAGGAAGAACTCGCTGACCCCGGCCGGGAGCGTCCCCACGGCAGCGGCGTAGGTGCGTGCCGCGTCCCGCGGGCCGTCGATCGCCGCCACTGGCCGCGGGTCGGTGTGGATCGTCTCCGGAAGCCGGACCCCGGAGTCGTCCGCCAGGGCGACGGCGAGCCGATGTGCGGCAGGTGCTCCGGTGCCGTCGGGCAGACGTCTGGGCAACCGGAGCGGCAGGCGGTGCCGGGCGGCCACGGCGATGGCCTCCATGAGGACCCCGCCCGGCCGGGTCGCCTCCGGGCCAAGGCCGTAGAGAGCCTCCGTGTGCAGGTCGAGGTGGGTGGGCGGAGCGGCGCGGGTGCGCATCCAGTCCACCTGGTCCTCGATCGCGGCCTCGATCTCGGCGTGGCCCGCCGTGGCGAGCCAGGCCGGCTCGAACTCCACGTGGAGCCCGACGGCGATCGGCAGTTCGAGCTCGAGGGCCGCCTGTGCGTGGTCCCGCCCGACCAGCAACGAGGTCGCCGTGACGGTGCCGGACGCGGCCAACTCCGCGACGGCGTCGTTGACCGCGGGGGACAGGCCCAGGTCGTCCGCGGTGATGATGGCACGGATGGCACGGACGTCTCCGCTCATGCGCGGGGAGGCTCGCCGGCCTGACGGGGCGCGGCGGGCGGGTCGTCGTCGCTCACCCGGGCGCCGGTGTTCGGGTCGTGGACCGCCGCCGCCTCTGCGACCTCCGCGCCGGCGGGGCCATCGATGGTCCCCGTCGGGACGATCTCGGCTGCTGCGCCGCGGTCGAACCGGACGAACCGGGACAGGATCGCGGCGCAGGTCACCAGGACGAACGGGAAGGTGGAGAGCAGGAACCGGGCCGCCTCGTCCGGGCGAGTGCCCGTGTCGTCGCCGCTGTGGAACCCGAACAGGGCGGCCACGGCGAGGAAGCCGAGGGACTTCACGAACGCGTTCAGCCGGTTGAAGAAGCCGAACGCGGACAGGAACATGCCCTCCCGGCGGACCCCGGTGCGCGCGGTGTCCTCGTCGAGGAGTCTGGCCACGATCAGGTCCATGGTGGCCATCACCCCGCTGTAGCCGAGGCCGACCAGGGCTCCGCAGACGATCGCGGTGGCCAGCGAGTTCGCCAGCGACATCGACGCCAGCGCGAGCGCGAGCACGATCAGGGCGATCCGCCAGATCGGTTCCGGGCCGTACCGCCGGACCAGCCGGGTCCACAGCAGCAGGCACATGGCGGAGATGCCGATGACCGTGGCGAGCAGGTACGTGGCGTTGCCCTCGGGCAGGCGCAGCGTGTACTTGACGAAGAACGCGACGGCGGCGATCACCAGCGCCATGCCGGCGGAGTAGAGCCCGCTGGTGACGGCGATCAGCCAGAACTTCCGGTTCGCGACGATGACCCGCAGCGAGTCGAGCAGCCGAGGCTGCTCGGCGGACAGGGCCCGTGGATCCTCACGGGCACCGAGCGCGCAGAAGATGATCACCACGGCCGCGACGGCCCCGAAGATCATGGCCGTCCGGGAGTAGCCGATCGCGGTCGTGATCATCGGGGTCAGCGCCACCGAGATGATCATCGCGACCAGCTGGAAGCCCTGCCGGAGCGAGTTCGCGACCGCGCGGCGGCGCTCGTTCGGGAACAGTTCCGGCAGCAGAGCACCGTAGTTGGCGTTCACAAGGGAGTCGGAGGTACCGGTCAGCACGGTGAAGACGGCGAACCAGACGATCAGGGTGGTGCCCTCGAGGCCGGTGGGCGGCGAGAAGAACAGGATGAACGAGATCGCGAGGATCGGTGCGGCCAGGATCATCCACGGGCGGCGGCGGCCCCACCGGCTCCGGGTCCGGTCGGAGAGATAGCCGTAGACCGGGTTGTCGATCGCGTCGATGACCGCGTAGACGCCCATGACCGCCGCGTAGGCGCGCCCGTCCATGCCGAGTTCGACGATGTAGAAGTACGCCATGAAGGCCGTGAACATGTTGATCGGGATCGACGTGCCGAACATCCCGACCGCGTAGCGGGCCGGCGGGGTGCCCGGTCGTCCGGAGGTCTCGGGCAGCCCGGTCGGGCGGGCTCCCGCGGGCGTCCCCGGCATCGGCGCGACCGCCGTCGCGGACTCGACCGCGCCGTCGTGATCGCCGTGTGTCGTCATCGTCGACCCCTTCTCCTGCCGTTCCCGCCACCTGCGAGCGGCCGACCGTCACCTGCCTCGAGCGTAGTGCGCGTCCGGAACGTGGACTCCGCGAACGAGGTCCCACCATGAACCTCCGATCGGCGCTAGGTTGGTGCCGCAGACCAGCGGCCGGGTCGGTGGAGGGTGTTTCGCACCACACCATGCCGCCCGCCTTTGACGCCCTCGTCGCGCGGAGAGTACTCTGGTCGGCAGTGCCCGCTCTGTCGGGCTCTCGCGTGCGCGCTCCTCACCAGGCCGCGGCTCCGAAGGGGGCTCGACCAAGGACGAGCGTGCGGTGGGTTCGCCCCCGTCCGGCACGCACACCGACCACCACTACATCCCGTGATGGGCCTGTGATGGGCGAGGTGTGTGTGAAGAACCGGGGCCGACACGCCCGAGCGCGGGGGTCACGTCGGGGTGGAATACGCCGGGCGCGAGCAGTGTTCCGGTCCTGATCGGCACCCCGATCACCAACGAGCAGTCAGACTTTCGAGACGGAGATGTAGTGCCCACCATTCAGCAGCTGGTCCGCAAGGGTCGCAGCGCCAAGGTCGGCAAGACCAAGACGCCTGCCCTCAAGGGCAGCCCCCAGCGTCGCGGCGTGTGCACCCGCGTGTACACGACGACCCCCAAGAAGCCGAACTCGGCCCTGCGCAAGGTTGCCCGCGTGAAGCTGTCCAGCCAGATCGAGGTCACGGCCTACATCCCCGGCGTCGGTCACAACCTGCAGGAGCACTCCATCGTGCTCGTGCGCGGTGGCCGTGTGAAGGACCTCCCGGGTGTCCGTTACAAGATCGTGCGTGGCGCCCTCGACACCCAGGGCGTTCGCGGCCGTCAGCAGGCTCGCAGCCGCTACGGCGCGAAGAAGGAGAAGAAGTAATGCCTCGTAAGGGTCCGGCCCCGAAGCGGCCGCTCGCGATCGATCCCGTCTACGGCTCGCCGACGGTCACCCAGCTGGTGAACCGGGTGCTGCTGGACGGCAAGAAGTCCACCGCCGAGCGGATCGTCTACGGCGCCCTCGAGGGCGTCCGCGAGAAGACGCAGTCCGACCCGGCGGTCGTGCTCAAGCGCGCGTTGGAGAACGTCCGTCCGACCCTCGAGGTCCGGTCCCGCCGCGTCGGCGGTGCGACGTACCAGGTGCCGATCGAGGTCCGCGCCTCGCGTCAGACCACGCTGGCCCTGCGGTGGCTCGTCGACTACGCGCGCGCCCGCCGCGAGAAGACGATGACCGAGCGACTCATGAACGAGATCCTCGACGCCTCGAACGGCCTCGGTGCCGCGGTCAAGCGCCGCGAGGACACCCACAAGATGGCCGAGTCGAACAAGGCCTTCGCGCACTACCGCTGGTAGTCGACCCGGTCGTGGCGCCGGCACCCCCGGCGCCATGACCCACCTGATCACGCTCGTATCGACCAGAAGAGAGCAACTGTGGCACTCGACGTGCTGACCGACCTCACCAAGGTCCGCAACATCGGCATCATGGCCCACATCGACGCCGGCAAGACCACCACCACGGAACGGATCCTGTTCTACACGGGGGTCAACCACAAGCTCGGTGAGACGCACGACGGTGCGTCGACCACCGACTGGATGGAGCAGGAGAAGGAACGCGGCATCACGATCACCTCCGCCGCGGTGACCTCCTTCTGGAACGGCAACCAGATCAACATCATCGACACCCCGGGCCACGTGGACTTCACGGTCGAGGTGGAGCGCTCGCTGCGCGTCCTCGACGGCGCCGTCGCCGTCTTCGACGGCAAGGAGGGCGTCGAGCCGCAGTCCGAGACGGTGTGGCGTCAGGCCGACAAGTACGACGTGCCGCGCATCTGCTTCGTCAACAAGATGGACAAGCTCGGTGCGGACTTCTACTACACGGTCGACACGATCATCAAGCGTCTCGGTGCCAAGCCGCTGGTCATGCAGCTGCCGATCGGCTCCGAGAGCGAATTCGTGGGCGTCGTCGACCTGGTCACGATGAAGGCGTTCGTGTGGCCGGGTGACGCCAAGGGTGACGTGAGCATGGGTGCCGCCTACGAGACCCGCGAGATCCCCGAGGACCTCCTCGAGCGCGCGCAGTCCTACCGCGCCCAGCTGATCGAGGACGTCGCCGAGTCGTCCGACGAGCTCATGGAGAAGTTCCTGGAGGGCGAGGAGATCAGCAACTCCGAGCTCAAGGCCGGCATCCGCAAGATGACGATCAACTCCGAGGCCTACCCCGTGTTCTGTGGCTCGGCCTTCAAGAACCGTGGCGTGCAGCCGATGCTGGACGCGGTCATCGACTACCTGCCGTCCCCGATCGACGTGCCGCCGATGATCGGTCACGACCCGAAGGACGAGGCGGTCGAGCTGACCCGCGCGCCCTCGGAGGAGGAGCCGTTCTCCGCCCTCGCGTTCAAGATCGCGGCGCACCCGTTCTTCGGGACGCTGACGTTCATCCGCGTCTACTCCGGCGTCGCCCACCCCGGCGACCAGGTCATGAACACGACCAAGGGCCGCAAGGAGCGCATCGGGAAGCTGTTCCAGATGCACGCCAACAAGGAGAACCCGGTCGAGGAGGCCCACGCCGGCCACATCTACGCCGCGATCGGCCTCAAGGACACCACCACCGGTGACACCCTGTCGGCCCTCGATGCGCCGATCGTGCTCGAGTCGATGTCCTTCCCGGACCCGGTCATCTTCGTGGCCATCGAGCCGAAGACGAAGGGTGACCAGGAGAAGCTGTCCACGGCCATCCAGAAGCTCTCGGCCGAGGACCCGACGTTCACCGTCTCGCAGAACGAGGACACCGGCCAGACCGAGATCGGCGGCATGGGCGAGCTCCACCTGGACATCCTGGTGGACCGCATGCGTCGCGAGTTCCGCGTCGAGGCGAACGTCGGCAAGCCGCAGGTCGCCTACCGCGAGACGATCCGCCGCAAGGTGGAGAAGCTCGACTACACCCACAAGAAGCAGACCGGCGGCTCCGGCCAGTTCGCGAAGGTCCAGATGACCTTCGAGCCCCTCGACAGCGAGTCGGGCGAACTGTACGAGTTCGACAACAAGGTCACCGGTGGCCGCGTCCCGCGGGAGTACATCCCGAGCGTCGACGCCGGTGTGCAGGACGCCCTGCAGGTCGGCGTGCTCGCCGGCTACCCGCTCGTGGGTATCAAGGCCACCCTCCTGGACGGCGCGTACCACGACGTCGACTCCTCCGAGATGGCCTTCAAGATCGCCGGCTCGATGGCCCTCAAGGAAGGCGTCAAGCGCGCCGACCCGGTGCTGCTGGAGCCGGTCATGGACGTCGAGGTGCGCACGCCCGAGGAGTACATGGGCGACGTCATCGGCGACCTGAACTCCCGCCGTGGCCAGATCCAGTCGATGGAGGACGCCAGCGGCGTTAAGGTGGTTCGCGCCTTGGTGCCGTTGTCGGAGATGTTCGGCTACATCGGTGACCTGCGGTCCAAGACCCAGGGTCGTGCGGTGTACTCGATGCAGTTCAGCAACTACGCCGAAGTGCCTCGGAATGTCTCCGAGGAGATCATCAAGAAGACCCGGGGCGAGTAGTCCCACAGGTCGACCCTGTTTCACCATCACCAAACCGACCCGTAGGATCACTCAGTCTCAGTGGGGCGACAGCCAGTCACCTCAGATGCTGCGTATAACTACCCAAGTTCCAGGAGGAACCCAGTGGCGAAGGCCAAGTTCGAGCGGACCAAGCCGCACGTCAACATCGGCACGATCGGTCACGTCGACCACGGCAAGACGACGCTGACGGCTGCCATCTCCAAGGTGCTCGCTGACAAGTACCCGGACCTGAACGAGTTCACCCCGTTCGACCAGGTCGACAACGCTCCCGAGGAGCGTCAGCGCGGCATCACGATCAACGTCTCCCACGTGGAGTACCAGACGGAGAAGCGCCACTACGCGCACGTTGACGCCCCCGGTCACGCTGACTACATCAAGAACATGATCACCGGTGCCGCGCAGATGGACGGCGCGATCCTGGTGGTCGCGGCGACCGACGGTCCGATGGCCCAGACGCGTGAGCACGTGCTGCTCGCCCGCCAGGTGGGTGTGCCCTACCTGCTCGTCGCGCTCAACAAGTCCGACATGGTCGACGACGAGGAGATCCTCGAGCTCGTCGAGATGGAGGTCCGCGAGCTGCTGTCGAGCCAGGAGTTCGACGGCGACGAGGCGCCGGTCGTGCGCGTCTCCGGTCTGAAGGCCCTCGAGGGCGACCCGGTCTGGGTCAAGTCCATCGAGGACCTCATGGAGGCCGTCGACGAGAACGTCCCGGACCCGGTCCGCGACATCGAGAAGCCCTTCCTCATGCCGATCGAGGACGTCTTCACCATCACCGGCCGCGGCACCGTCGTCACCGGTCGGGTGGAGCGTGGCCAGCTGAAGGTCAACGAGGAGGTGGAGATCGTCGGTATCCGCGCCCCGCAGAAGACGATCGTCACCGGCATCGAGATGTTCCGGAAGCTGCTCGACACCGCTGACGCGGGCGAGAACGTCGGGCTGCTGCTGCGTGGCACGAAGCGTGAGGACGTCGAGCGCGGCCAGGTCGTCTCCAAGCCGGGTTCGATCACGCCGCACACCGACTTCGAGGCCCAGGTCTACATCCTGGCCAAGGACGAGGGCGGCCGTCACAACCCGTTCTACGCGAACTACCGTCCGCAGTTCTACTTCCGCACCACCGACGTCACCGGCGTCATCACGCTGCCCGAGGGCACCGAGATGGTCATGCCGGGCGACAACACCGAGATGACGGTCGAGCTGATCCAGCCGATCGCCATGGAGGAGGGCCTCGGCTTCGCCATCCGTGAGGGTGGCCGGACCGTCGGCTCCGGTCGAGTGGTCAAGATCATCAAGTGATCCACCGCCGGGCGCGAGCCCGGCGCGGGACATGACGAAGGGCCCGACGGCGTCACGCCGGCGGGCCCTTCGTCGTCCCCGCTCGGGCCCGAGCGGCCGCCGGGACCGGTGGTTGCCGGGCGCTCCGGACGTGGCAGAGGTCCCCATGTCCCCGCGACCGGCCGGGCCCGGGTGCCGGATAGGCTGGTCCGCATGGGATGGTTCACACAGGGGAATGACGCCAAGGGTCCGACGCCAGCCGAGGCGGAGGCGCTGTGGGACGCCGAGGCGCCTGAGGCCGGGCCGGGTGCGGCCACGCTGAAGCTCACCGACGCGTTCCAGGTGCCCGGCAGCGGTGTCGTGTTCACCGGTCGCGTCGAGAGCGGCACGTTCCGGGTCGGCCAGCAGGTCATCGTCACGGGGAGGTCGGGCTTCGCCCGCGGTACCATCGGCGACATCTCGCTCGGCCAGGAGCGGCCCGCGTCCGTGGGCGCCGGCAAGTACATCAGCTTCAACGTGGCGAACCTGAGCCTGCGGGTCGAGATCCTCGGGCTGGACGAGAACGCGAAGATCGTCGGTCTCTGAGCCGCGCCGCTGGACGGCGGACGCGGTCCGAGGGCGGCCTCCGGGCCGACGGCGATGTCGAACTCGGCCGCCGTCCGTCCCGCGTTCCCGGCTCGTGCCCGGCGGGACCGGCTCGCGTCCGGGCGAGCCCTCCCGTGCGGCCTCGAGTCCTGCTGGTACGGTGACGGAGGCCATCCGAGGGGTGCGGCCCCCGGCCGACGTGACCTCCGGCGTCGGGCCGTGTGGTGCAGGCCACCGGTGCCCGAGTTGGGATCTGCCCATGACCTGTGGCAGACTGTTCAGGTTGCCTCGTGCGAGGGGTGCAGGACACGCGTGTGCGTGGGTCGGAGGTTTCCGGCCGGGCGCAGACACGACGAGTCCGGCCATCGACGCGGCAGCCGACCCAGACCGATCCGATTTGACTGGCCCGCGGGGCAGGCGAACGGATCACACAAGTCATCTTCCGACCCAACACCAACCGGTGTACGGCGGTGGGGTGCGCCGCACAGCGCGACACGCCCGAGCGCGGGGGTCGGTCAGTTGGTACTAAGAGAGAGAGTCAGACGACGCCATGGCGGGACAAAAGATCCGCATCCGGCTCAAGTCCTACGACCACGAGGTCATCGACAGTTCGGCGCGCAAGATCGTCGACACGGTGACTCGCGCTGGTGCGACGGTCGTGGGCCCGGTGCCGCTGCCAACCGAGAAGAACGTGTTCTGCGTCATCCGTTCTCCGCACAAGTACAAGGACAGCCGCGAGCACTTCGAGATGCGCACGCACAAGCGGCTGATCGACATCGTGGACCCGACGCCGAAGGCCGTGGACTCGCTCATGCGACTCGACCTGCCGGCCGACGTCAACATCGAGATCAAGCTCTGAGGACTCAGTCATGACTTCTACTCCCCAGCAGTCCGAGCGCGCCGTCAAGGCGATCCTCGGCACGAAGCTCGGCATGACCCAGGTGTGGGACGACGCCGGTCGTCAGCTCCCGGTCACCGTCGTGCAGGTGGGCACCAACGTCGTGACCCAGATCCGCACGGTGGATAAGGACGGCTACTCCGCTGTCCAGCTCGGCTTCGGCCAGATCGACCCGCGGAAGGTCACCCAGCCCCTCCGGGTGCGCGCCGACAAGGCGGGCGTGACCCCGCGCCGGCACGCAGCCGAGTTCCGCACCTCCGACGCCGAGTCCTACGAGGTCGGCCAGGAACTGACCGCGGAGACGTTCGAGGCCGGTGCCCTGGTCGACGTGATCGGCACCACCAAGGGCAAGGGCACCGCCGGTGTCATGAAGCGGCACGGCTTCTCCGGGGTGGGCGCCTCCCACGGTGCGCACCGCAACCACCGCAAGCCGGGCTCGATCGGTGGGGCCTCTACCCCGTCGCGCGTGTTCAAGGGCCTGCGCATGGCCGGCCGGATGGGCCACGACCGCCAGACCACCCAGAGCCTGACCATCCACGCCGTGGACGCCGAGAAGGGCCTGGTGCTGATCACCGGCGCCGTCCCCGGTCCCAAGGGCGGACTGGTCGTCGTTCGCACCGCCGTGAAGGGGGCGTGAGAGTCATGACCGACGCAACCGTGATCGACGTCATCGACGCCAAGGGCAAGAAGTCCGGGTCGGTGGATCTCCCCGCTGAGATCTTCGACGTCCAGACCAACGTGCCGCTGATCCACCAGGTCGTCGTCGCCCAGCTCGCGGCGGCCCGCCAGGGGACGCACAAGACCAAGACCCGCGGAGAGGTCCGCGGCGGTGGTCGCAAGCCCTACAAGCAGAAGGGCACCGGCCGCGCCCGTCAGGGCTCGACCCGCGCGCCGCAGTTCGCCGGCGGTGGCATCGTCCACGGGCCGGTTCCGCGCGACTACAGCCAGCGGACCCCCAAGAAGATGAAGGCCGCCGCCCTGCGCGGTGCGCTCTCCGACCGCGCTCGCGCCGGCCGCCTGCACGTGGTGAGTTCCTTCGTGACCGGCGACACGCCGTCGACCGCCACCGCGGTGTCGGTACTCGTCGGGGTCGCCTCCTCGCGCCACGTCCTCGTGGTGCTCGAGCGAGCGGACGAGCTCAGCTGGAAGAGCCTGCGCAACGTGCCCTCGGTGCACCTGATCTACCCGGACCAGCTCAACACCTACGACGTGCTGGTGAGCGACGACGTGGTCTTCACGTCGGGCGCCTACGAGGCATTCGTGGCCGGCCCCGCAGCGGGCCGTGGCGCGACCGCCGTCGCCAGCTCTGCCGAGGTCGAGGAGGAGCAGAAGTGAGCGCAGCACTCAAGGACCCGCGCGACGTCGTGATCTCCCCGGTCGTCTCCGAGAAGAGCTACAACCTTCTCGACGAGGGCAAGTACACCTTCGTGGTGGACCCGCGCTCGAACAAGACCGAGATCAAGATCGCCATCGAGCAGATCTTCAACGTCAAGGTCGCGTCGGTGAACACGATCAACCGCAAGGGCAAGACGCGGCGCACGCGCTTCGGGATGGGCAAGCGCAAGGACACCAAGCGCGCCATCGTCACGTTGCGCGAGGGCAGCATCGACATCTTCGGCGGAGCGGTCGGCTGACGCCGACTCTCGGACCAGAACAGATTGAGGATCTAATCCCATGGGAATCCGTAAGTACAAGCCGACGACGCCGGGCCGCCGCGGTTCGTCCGTTGCCGACTTCGTCGAGATCACCCGCACGACGCCGGAGAAGTCGTTGGTCCGTCCGCTCACCAAGAGCGGCGGCCGCAACTCCTCGGGCCGGATCACGGCGCGGCACATCGGCGGTGGCCACAAGCGCGCCTACCGCGTGATCGACTTCCGTCGTCACGACAAGGACGGCGTGCCCGCGAAGGTCGCGCACATCGAGTACGACCCGAACCGCACCGCGCGTATCGCTCTGCTGCACTACGCCGACGGCGAGAAGCGCTACATCCTCGCCCCGGTCCGCCTGAAGCAGGGTGACCGTATCGAGAACGGCGCGGGCGCCGACATCAAGCCGGGCAACAACCTCCCGCTGCGCAACATCCCGGTCGGTACCGTCATCCACGCCGTCGAGCTCAAGCCCGGCGGCGGTGCGAAGATCGCCCGGTCGGCCGGCTCCTCGGTGCAGCTCGTCGCGAAGGACGGCCCGTACGCACAGCTGCGGATGCCCTCCGGTGAGATCCGCAACGTCGACCTCCGCTGCCGCGCCTCCATCGGTGAGGTGGGCAACGCCGAGCAGTCCAACATCAACTGGGGCAAGGCCGGCCGGATGCGGTGGAAGGGCAAGCGCCCGACCGTCCGTGGTGTCGCCATGAACCCGGTCGACCACCCCCACGGTGGTGGTGAAGGCAAGACCTCCGGTGGACGTCACCCGGTCAGCCCCTGGGGCCAGACCGAGGGCCGTACCCGCCGTCCGAACAAGCCGAGCGACAAGCTCATCGTGCGCCGTCGCCGTACCGGCAAGAAGCGCTGATAGGGAGACGACGACGAGATGCCTCGCAGTCTGAAGAAGGGTCCCTTCGTGGACGGCCACCTGCAGAAGAAGGTGGACGTGCAGAACGAGAAGGGCACGAAGAACGTCATCAAGACCTGGTCCCGTCGGTCGGTCATCACCCCCGACTTCCTGGGTCACACCTTTGCAGTTCACGACGGTCGCAAGCACGTCCCGGTGTTCGTCACCGAGTCGATGGTCGGCCACAAGCTGGGGGAGTTCGCCCCGACCCGCACGTTCCGTGGGCACGAGAAGGACGACCGCAAGGCGCGTCGTCGCTGATCTCGCGGCACGCGAACTCACCAAGCACACTCTTTGAGAAGGCAGGACATCGATGGAAGCCAAGGCGCAGGCGCGGTTCGTGCGCGTCACGCCCCAGAAGGCCCGGCGCGTCGTGGACATCATCCGCGGCAAGCAGGCCGATGAGGCCGTGGCCGTGCTCCGCTATGCCCCCCAGGCGGCGGCGGAGACCGTGCGCAAGGTAGTGGAGAGCGCGGTCGCCAACGCCCGCGTGAAGGCCGAGCAGGCCTCGGTCGCCTTCAACGAGGGCGACCTGGTCATCGCGGAGGCGTTCGTGGATGAAGGTCCCACGCTGAAGCGGTTCCGGCCGCGTGCCCAGGGACGGGCCAACCAGATCCTCAAGCGCACCAGCCACATCACCGTGATCGTGGCTGAGCGACAGACCAAGGGAGGGGCTCGCTGATGGGCCAGAAGGTCAACCCCACAGGGTTCCGGCTCGGCATCACCACCGACCACCGGTCCCGCTGGTTCGCTGACTCCACCAAGGAGGGGCAGCGCTACCGCGACTACGTCCGCGAGGACGTCGAGATCCGCAAGCTGATGGCCACCGGCCTGGAGCGGGCCGGAATCTCCAAGGTGGAGATCGAGCGCACCCGCGACCGGGTCCGCGTCGACCTGCACACCGCCCGCCCGGGCATCGTCATCGGACGCCGCGGCGCCGAGGCCGACCGCCTGCGCGGTGAGCTCGAGAAGCTCACCGGCAAGCAGGTGCAGCTGAACATCCTCGAGGTGAAGAACCCCGAGATCGACGCCCAGCTCGTCGCCCAGGGCATCGCCGAGCAGCTCGCCTCGCGGGTCTCCTTCCGTCGTGCGATGCGCAAGGGCATGCAGTCCGCGCAGCGCGCCGGTGCCAAGGGCATCCGGGTGCAGTGCTCCGGTCGCCTCGGTGGTGCCGAGATGAGCCGGAGCGAGTTCTACCGCGAGGGTCGCGTGCCGCTGCACACCCTGCGGGCGTACGTGGACTACGGCTTCTTCGAGGCGCGCACCACCTTCGGACGCATCGGCGTCAAGGTGTGGATCTACAAGGGCGACCAGACCGAGAAGCAGTTCGCTGCCGACCAGGTCAACTCCGGTCCCCGACCGCGTGGTCGTGGCGACCGTGGCGACCGCCCCCGCGGTCGTCGCAACGACGCCCCTTCGGCGCCCGCCGCCGAAGCCCCCGCAACCACCCCCGCCGCGGCTCCGGCCGGCGGCTCCGAGACGGAGGCCTGAGCCATGCTCATCCCCCGGCGCACCAAGCACCGCAAGCAGCACCACCCCACCCGGCGTGGCGCGGCCAAGGGCGGAACGAACGTCACGTTCGGCGACTTCGGCATCCAGGCCGTCGAGCCCGCGTACGTCACGAACCGCCAGATCGAGGCTGCTCGTATCGCCATGACCCGTCACATCAAGCGTGGCGGCAAGGTGTGGATCAACATCTTCCCCGACCGCCCGCTCACCAAGAAGCCGGCCGAGACCCGCATGGGTTCCGGCAAGGGTTCGCCGGAGTGGTGGGTCGCCAATGTCAAGCCCGGTCGAGTTCTCTTCGAGCTCGCCGGAGTGAACGAAGAGCTTGCTCGCGAGGCCCTGCGCCGCGCGCAGCACAAGCTCCCGATGAAGACGCGTTTCGTGCGTCGCGAGGGTGGTGACGCGTGATGGCTATCGGATCCAAGGAACTGGCGCCGTCCGAGCTCGACGGCATGGACAGCGAGCGCCTGGTCGCCGAGCTGAAGAAGGCCAAGCAGGAGCTGTTCAACCTGCGGTTCTCCTCGGCCACCGGCCAGCTCGAGGACCACGGCCGGCTGAAGACGGTGCGTCGCGACATCGCCCGCATCTACACGATCCTGCGCGAGCGCGAGCTCGGGATCCGTACCGAGCCCACCGCCGACGCGAAGTGAACGAGGCAACGACAATGAGCACCCCCACCACCCCGGAGACCGGGGCCGACGAGGCCACGCGGGCCGACCGCAAGGTCCGCCGCGGTTATGTGGTCAGCGACAAGATGGACAAGACCGTCGTGGTCGAGGTCGAGGACCGGGTCAAGCACCCGCTCTACGGCAAGGTCATGCGTCGCACCAACAAGGTCAAGGCCCACGACGAGGCGAACGAGGTCGGCATCGGTGACCTCGTGCTGATCATGGAGACCCGTCCGCTGTCCGCCAGCAAGCGGTGGCGCGTCGTCGAGATCCTCGAGAAGGCCAAGTAGAACCGCCTGAGCCCGGGTGCGCGCATCCGGGCCGGGCACCTGACAACCATCCGTTCGGCAAGGCTCGCTCGAGAGCGAGAACCGGCACGACGACAGGAGTAGATCCACATGATCCAGCAGGAGTCGCGACTCAAGGTCGCCGACAACACGGGTGCCAAGGAGATCCTTTGCATCCGCGTTCTCGGCGGTTCCGGTCGTCGCTACGCCGGCATCGGCGATGTCATCGTCGCCAGCGTCAAGGACGCGATCCCCGGCGGCAACGTGAAGAAGGGCGACGTCGTCAAGGCGGTCGTGGTTCGTACGGTGAAGGAGCGCCGGCGTCCGGATGGCTCCTACATCCGATTCGACGAGAACGCAGCAGTGATCCTCAAGGCCGACGGCGAGCCGCGCGGCACGCGCATCTTCGGCCCCGTGGGCCGCGAGCTGCGTGACAAGAAGTTCATGCGCATCGTCTCGCTCGCACCGGAGGTGCTGTAACCATGGCAAAGGTCAAGAAGGGCGACCTGGTGGTCGTCATCGCGGGCCGCGACAAGGGCCAGCAGGGGCGGGTCCTCGAGGTCCTGGTCGACTCCGACCGGGTGATCGTCGAGGGTGTGCAGCGCGTGCAGCGCCACACCAAGGTCGCGCAGTCCCAGCGGGGCTCGCGCACCGGCGGCATCGAGACCGTCGAGGCCCCGATCCACATCAGCAACGTGATGGTGGTGGACGCCGAGACCAAGAAGGGCACCCGGGTCGGCTACCGCACGGAAGAGGTCGAACGTGACGGCCGCACCCGCACGCAGCGGGTCCGCGTCGCCAAGCGTTCCGGTAAGGACATCTCATGAGCACCGTCACCGAAACGTCGGCGGACGCCCCCGTCGCGCTGCCCCGGCTCAAGCAGAAGTACCGCGAGGAGATCATTGCGGGACTTCGCGAGGAGTTCTCGCACGCGAACGTCAACCAGGTGGCGGGTCTGACCAAGATCGTCGTCAACATGGGCGTCGGGGACGCCGCTCGCGACTCCAAGGTCATCGAGGGCGCCATCCGCGACCTGACCGCGATCACCGGCCAGAAGCCCCAGACCACCCGGGCCCGCAAGTCGATCGCGCAGTTCAAGTTGCGCGAGGGTCAGCCGATCGGCGCGCACGTGACGCTCCGGGGCGACCGCATGTGGGAGTTCCTGGACCGGCTCCTGACGTTCGCGCTGCCGCGGATCCGTGACTTCCGCGGGCTGTCCCCGAAGCAGTTCGACGGGAACGGCAACTACACCTTCGGCCTCACGGAGCAGTCGATGTTCCACGAGATCGACGTGGACAAGATCGACCGTGTCCGCGGCATGGACATCACGGTCGTCACGACCGCTACCACGGACGAGGAGGGTCGTTCGCTGCTGCGTCGACTCGGCTTCCCGTTCCAGGAGGCCTGAGCGCAGATGGCGAAGACCGCGCTGATCCAGAAGGCGAACCGCAAGCCGAAGTTCGGTGTGCGGGCCTACACCCGGTGCAACCGTTGCGGCCGTCCGCACTCGGTGTACCGCAAGTTCGGCCTGTGCCGAGTGTGCCTGCGGGAGATGGCCCTTGCCGGCCAGCTCCCCGGCGTGACCAAGAGCAGCTGGTAAAACGACTACGTCGCAGGTCCCGATGAGGAAACCGCGGCGAGGAAGGGCAACAGCCCAATGACAATGACAGACCCGATCGCCGACATGTTGACGCGTCTGCGCAACGCGAACTCGGCGTATCACGAGTCGGTTCCGATGCCGTACTCCAAGCTCAAGTCCCACATCGCGGAGATCCTCCAGGCGGAGGGCTACATCACCGGTTGGTCCGTCGAGGACGCCGAGGTGGGCAAGACCCTGAACCTCTCGCTGAAGTTCGGCCCGAACCGTGAGCGCTCGCTCGCGGGGGTGCGTCGTGTCTCGAAGCCGGGGCTCCGGGTCTACGCGAAGTCGACCAACCTGCCGAAGGTGCTCGGCGGCCTGGGCGTGGCGATCCTGTCCACCTCCTCGGGCCTGCTCACCGACCGTCAGGCGGCCAAGAAGGGCGTGGGTGGGGAAGTCCTCGCCTACGTCTGGTGACCAGGGAATCAGGAGGAGAACCCCATGTCTCGAATCGGTAAGGTTCCGGTCACCGTTCCCAGCGGCGTCGATGTCAACATCGACGGCGCCGAGGTCACGGTCAAGGGTCCCAAGGGCACCCTTGCACACACCATCCCCGCGCCCATCACCGTCGCCCGCGACGACGACGGCGCGCTCGTGGTCAGCCGCCCGAACGACGAGCGCGAGTCGCGTTCGCTGCACGGCCTGACCCGCACCCTGCTCGCCAACCTGGTGCAGGGCGTCACGCAGGGCTATGAGAAGAAGCTCGAGATCGTCGGTACCGGGTACCGCGTGGTCGCCAAGGGTTCCACCCTGGAGTTCGCGCTCGGCTTCTCCCACCCGGTCTCCGTGACCGCCCCGGAGGGCATCACCTTCGCCGTCGAGTCCCCGACCAAGTTCTCGGTCGCGGGCATCGACAAGCAGCAGGTCGGCGAGGTCGCCGCGAACATTCGGAAGATCCGCAAGCCCGAGCCCTACAAGGGCAAGGGCGTGCGGTACGCGGGCGAGCAGGTCCGCCGCAAGGTCGGAAAGGCTGGTAAGTAGCCATGGCTCTGTCCATCAAGGGAACGGGCAAGCGCGTCGCCCGGTCGCGGCGTCACCTCCGGGTGCGCAAGCGCGTCACCGGCACTCCCGAGCGTCCCCGCCTGGTCGTGAACCGATCGGCTCGCCACATGGTGGCGCAGCTGGTCGACGACACCACCGGCACGACGCTGGTGTCCGCCTCGACGCTCGAGGCAGACCTGCGCAGCGGCGACGGTGCGAAGACCGACAAGGCTCGCCAGGTCGGCGAGCTCGTCGCCGAGCGTGCGAAGGCCAAGGGCGTCGACGCCGTCGTGTTCGATCGTGGCGGCAACAAGTACCACGGACGGGTCGCAGCGGTCGCCGAGGGCGCCCGCGAGGGGGGACTGTCCCTGTGACCACGGCCCAGCATTCCGACAAGCAAAGGATCGCATGATGGCTGCTCCACAGCGCAGCAGGACCGGCGGGACCGCCGGCACCGCCGGTGGCGGCACCGGCGAGCGTTCGAACGAGCGCTCCAACGATCGCCGCGACCGCCGCGGCGGGGACAACCGTCGCGGGAACGACGCCGACAAGAACGCCTACGTCGAGCGCGTCGTGACCATCAACCGCGTCTCGAAGGTCGTCAAGGGCGGGCGGCGGTTCAGCTTCACCGCCCTGGTCGTCGTCGGCGACGGTGAAGGCACCGTGGGCGTCGGCTACGGCAAGGCCAAGGAGGTGCCCGCGGCGATCGCCAAGGGTGTCGAGGAGGCCAAGAAGAACTTCTTCAAGGTTCCGATGATCCAGCGCACCATCCCGCACCAGGTGCAGGGTGAGGCGGCGGCCGGCGTGGTGTTCCTGCGCCCGGCGTCGCCGGGTACCGGGGTCATCGCCGGCGGTCCGGTCCGCGCCGTCCTGGACTGCGCCGGGATCCACGACGTGTTGTCCAAGTCGCTCGGGTCCGAGAACGCGATCAACATCGTGCACGCCACGGTGGCCGCGCTCCAGGGTCTCGAGCAGCCCGAGGCCGTCGCCGCCCGGCGCGGACTCCCGCTCGAGGACGTCGCCCCGGCGGCGTTGCTGCGGGCGCAGGCCGCCGGACGCAGCGAGGCCGCTGAGGCTTCGACCTCCGGGGCGGTGGCATCATGACGCAGCTCAAGGTCACCCAGAAGAAGTCCGTCATCGGCGGCAAGCAGAACCAGCGCGACACGCTGCGCTCGCTCGGTCTGAAGCGCATTGGCGACACCGTCGTCAAGGAGGACCGTCCCGAGATCCGCGGCATGGTCACCACGGTGGCGCACCTGATCACCGTCGAGGAGGTCGACTGACATGGCTGAGAAGGCTGTGAAGGCGGAGAACAAGGCCGACAAGGCCGTGGCGGAGAAGTCCGCGAAGTCGGAGGCGGCCACCGAGTCGCGTCCGGGCACCCTCAAGGTGCACCACCTGCGTCCCGCCCCGGGTGCCAGGACCGCGAAGACCCGTGTGGGTCGCGGTGAGGGATCCAAGGGCAAGACCGCCGGTCGCGGCACCAAGGGCACGAAGGCGCGTTACCAGGTGCCGGCGCGGTTCGAAGGTGGTCAGACGCCGCTGCACATGCGGCTGCCGAAGCTGCGCGGGTTCCGGAACCCGTTCCGTACCGAGTACCAGGTGGTGAACCTGGACAAGTTGTCGGCGCTCTACCCCGAGGGTGGCGCGGTCAGCGTGTCCGACCTGGTCGCGAAGGGTGCCGTGCGTGACGGCCACCCGGTCAAGGTGCTCGGCACCGGCGAGGTCAGCGTGAAGCTGGACGTCACCGCGCACGCGTACTCCGCGTCCGCGAAGGACAAGATCGTCGCAGCAGGCGGAAGCATCGAGCAGGCCTGAGGCACCCAAGGTGTACGGCGGCGCAGGAAACAATGGTTCCTGCGCCGCCGTACGCCGTTACCGGCCCGACGACCGTTAAGGTCGGACGGTACCCATCGGGCGAACCGGTGTGCGCGAGATGCGCACCGACCCGTTGACCCAAGCAGGAGGACCTTTGCTCGGCGCATTCGCTCGCGCGTTCCGGACCCCGGACCTGCGGAAGAAGTTGCTCTTCACGCTGGCCATGATGGCCCTGTTCCGGCTCGGTTCGTTCGTCCCCACGCCCGGCGTCGACTACGTCAACGTCCAGCAGTGCATCGGCACCGCAGGCGATGGCCAGGACGTCCTCGGCCTGGTCAACCTCTTCAGTGGTGGCGCACTGCTCCAGCTGTCGGTGTTCGCCCTCGGGATCATGCCGTATATCACCGCGAGCATCATCATCCAGCTCCTGCGGGTGGTCATCCCACGGTTCGAGGCCCTGCACAAGGAGGGCCAGTCCGGCACCGCGGTGCTGACCCAGTACACCCGCTACCTGACCATCTTCCTGGCAGTCCTCCAGGCGACCACGATCATCACGGTCGCCCGGACCGGCAACCTGTTCCCGGACTGCGGGGTCCCGATCATCCCGAACGACTCGGCCGTCACGATGATCCTGATGATCGTCACGATGACCGCCGGGACCGGCCTGATCATGTGGATGGGTGAGCTCATCACCGAGCGCGGTGTCGGCAACGGGATGTCGCTGCTGATCTTCACCTCGATCGCGGCGTCGTTCCCGAGCGCGATGTGGCAGATCGCCACCTCGGACAACGGGATCGTCAACTTCACGATCTTCCTCGTCATCGCGATCCTGGTCGTCGGCCTGATCGTCTTCGTCGAGCAGTCCCAGCGCCGGATCCCGGTGCAGTACGCGAAGCGCATGGTCGGCCGACGCATGTACGGGGGCTCGAGCACGTACATCCCGATCAAGATCAACATGTCCGGTGTGATCCCGGTGATCTTCGCCTCATCCCTTCTCGCGCTCCCGACCCTCGCGGCGCAGTTCGTCGAGGACCAGACCACCCCATGGGTGCAGTGGGTCGCGGTGAACCTCATGGACCCCGGCGCGAACATCCACATCGCGATCTACATCGTGCTGATCATCTTCTTCGCGTACTTCTACACCTCGATCACGTTCAACCCGGACGAGGTCGCGGACAACATGAAGCGCTACGGCGGGTTCATCCCGGGCATCCGCGCCGGCCGGCCCACCGCTGAGTACCTGCAGTTCGTCATCTCGAGGATCACCGCCGCCGGCGCGATCTACCTCGCCCTGGTCGCGCTGATCCCGACGATCGCGTTCAAGCTCATGAACATCAGCACCCAGATCCCCTTCGGTGGCGTCTCCCTGCTGATCGTCGTGGGTGTCGGTCTGGAGACCGTCAAGCAGATCGACGCGCAGCTCCAGCAGCGCCACTACGAAGGGTTCCTCCGATGACTCGACTCGTCCTCCTCGGTCCGCCCGGAGCCGGCAAGGGCACCCAGGCCGCGCGCGTCGCCGAGCGCCTCGGCGTGCCGGCCATCTCCACCGGTGACATCTTCCGTGCCAACGTTGCCGAGGGCACCGACCTCGGCAAGCTGGCCCAGCGGTACATGGACTCGGGCGAGTACGTCCCGGACGAGGTGACCAACGAGATGGTCGCCGACCGCCTGACCCAGCCGGACGCCGTCGGCGGCTTCCTGCTCGACGGTTATCCGCGCACCGAGGCCCAGGTGCGCGAGCTGGACGACATGCTGGCCGGTGCCGGCACCGCGCTGACCCGCGTCGTGGAACTGACGGCGGACCCCGAGGAGGTCGTAGCCAGGCTGTTGAACCGGGCCCAGGAGCAGGGCCGCGCCGACGACACCGAGGACGTCATTCGACGCCGTCTTGAGGTGTACGCCGAGCAGACCGCACCGCTGGTCTCGCTCTACTCCGAGCGCGGGCTGCTGGTCCGCGTGGACGGCATGGGCGATGTCGTCGAGGTCACCCAGCGTCTGCTGGCCGCGCTCGACGCCGACTGAGCCGCGTCGTGTTCGGCCGCGACCGGATCGAGTACAAGACCCCCGATCAGATGCGCATCATGCGCCGAGCGGGGCTCGTGGTCGCGGACCTGCTCGACGCGGTACGGGAGCGGATCCGGCCCGGGGTGACCACGGGCGAGCTCGACGAGGTGGCCGCCCGGGTGATCGCCGACGCCGGCGCCACCTCGAACTTCCTGCACTACCACGGCTTCCCGGCCCGGATCTGTGTGTCGGTCAACTCCGAGGTGGTGCACGGCATCCCGGGGGAGCGGGTGATCGAGCCCGGTGACGTGGTCGCGGTCGATGGCGGCGCCATCGTGGACGGATGGCATGGTGACTCGGCGTTCTCGGTCGTGGTGCCGGACGCCGATCCCGCGGACCTCGACCTCGTGCGGGTCACGGAGGAGTCGATGTGGGCGGGGATCGCGGCACTCGCCACGGCGGAGCGCCTCGGTCAGGTGGGCGAGGCCATCGACGACGTCGTCACCGCCGCCGGTGGGCTGGGGATCGTCGCCGAGTACGTCGGCCACGGGATCGGTTCGGCCATGCACCAGCCGCCGGACGTGCTCAACTATCGCTCCGGCCACCGCGGACCTCGGGTCCGCGCCGGCATGTGCCTCGCCGTCGAGCCGATGCTCGTGCGGGGTGAGCCGGCGACGGCGGTCCTCGCCGACGACTGGACGGTGGTCACCGTGGATGGTTCCCGTGCCGCCCACTTCGAGCACACGGTCGCGGTCCACCCGGGTGGAATCTGGGTTCTGACGGCCCGGGACGGGGGCGTGGAGGGCCTCGCCCGGCACGGGGTGAGGGTGGCTCCGCTCGGCTGATCGAGCGTTCCGAGCACGCCCGTTCGGCCTGCCACATGCTTGGAACGATCAACTCCCACCCCGTCGTGGGACGCCTCACCCTCGCCTCACCCGCCACGTGAATCTGGTTCACCCACGGCCACCTCGCAATCATCCCTCGAACTCCTTACCGCGCCCGAACCCAGGTGGTTGAGTTCCACACAGCCGGGGATGTCAGAGGCGGCCGATCCCGCCCCTCGCTTCGCGGGAAGCCACCAGGTTGACGGAGGACGGGGCAGTGTTGATTCGTGTCATCACCGATGCGGCGAGGACGATCTCCTGCGCGCACGGAGCACAGGACGACGAGGTAGACCGGTGGCACTGACAACCGACCGTCCCTCTCGGATCCGCTCGGGCCGCGGGGAGCTCCTCGCCAGCCTGATCTCGCGGATCGCGTCGCCGGTTCCCGCTGAGGAGGAGCCGACCTGGGCGGAGGCCTCCCGTCGGTACCGGGCGATCGCGATCGCGTCGGACGCGGTGATCGCCGTGGCCGTCACCTGGCCCGCCGCCGCGTTGATGTACCCGGGCGGCCTCGCGCTCGCCATCGGAGTCGTCGTGGCCGCGTTGTTCGTGACGACCGTCGCCCTGCACGACGGTTACGACACTCGTCGAGCCGCATCGGGCGCCGCCGAACTCACCGCCATCGCGCGCAGCGGATTGCTGCTGGCCGTCGGGGTGATGGCCCTGGTCTTCGTGAACGTGGACCTGCCCCGGGTGGCGGTGATCACCAGCCTCGTCCTGATGACCGGCGGCGCTCTCGCGCTGCGACTCGGACAGCGCTCCGTGGTTCGGCACGCCCGCTCACGGGGCAGGATGTTGCGGCGCACCCTCCTCGTCGGTTCGCCGGAGCGGCTCGCACCGGTCCTCGCCGAACTCGCCCGCGAGCCTCGGCACGGCTTCGCGATCACCGGGATCTGCCCGCCCGCCGGCAGCGGTGCCGAGGACTCCGACGCGCCCGTGGTCGGCACCGTCGAGGAGGTGCCCGACCTCATCCGGAGCCTGCGGGTGGAGACCCTGGTGATCGCCGGGGACGGCATGAGCGTCGAGGAGCTGACGAGGTTCCGGCGTCGGATCGAAGGGCTCGACGTCGAGTTGCTGGTGGCCCCGAACGTGGCCCGGGCCGGCTCGACCAGAGTGTCGCTGCGGGGCCTGACGGACACCCCGGTGCTGAGCGTGACCACCGGCCCGGGCCGGCGGCACCACTGGGGCAAGGCGGTCCTCGATCGAGGGCTCGCCGCCGTCCTCCTGCTGCTCGCCATGCTGGTGCTCGTCCCTGCTGCGATCGCGGTCCGGCTGACCTCCCGGGGGGCCGCGCTGTTCCGGCAGACTCGCGTGGGTCTGAACGGCCGACCGTTCACGATGTACAAGTTGCGGTCGATGTACCCGGATGCGGAGGCGCGCCTGGCGGCCCTCGAGGGTCGCAGTGACGGCAACGGCACACTGTTCAAGATGCGTCGCGACCCCCGGACCACGCCGGTCGGCCGGTTCCTGCGCCGCTTCTCCATCGACGAACTCCCGCAGCTGTGGAACGTGCTTCGCGGTGACATGTCCCTCGTCGGTCCCCGGCCGCCGCTGGTCAGCGAGGCCGCCGGATACGACGACGCGAGTCGCCAACGGCTGCAGGTCCGTCCCGGGCTCACCGGACTGTGGCAGGTGAGTGGCCGCTCGGACCTGTCCTGGGAGGAGTCCATCCGGCTCGACCTGCGCTATGTCGACAACTGGACCCTGACCATGGATCTGACGATCCTCTGGCGCACCGCACGCGCCGTCCTCGGAGGCCGCGGTGCCTATTGAACCAGCGGGTTGGTGCCGGGTGGAGGGGGTGCGCCCTCGTACCCCCGACGGGGGCGCATCCCCGCCTCCCGGCACCACGTCGCGCGTGGTGCGTCGATGATCGCCGGACGGGCGCCCGTCGCGGCGACGATGGAGGCAGACGTCGACGACCTGCACCTCGCCCAGGTGCTGGCCGGTTCGACCGGCGACCTCCTCGAGGAGTTGCGCGCCGACTGTGCAGGGCTCGAGCCTTCCGAACTCGGCCGTCGCGCCCGGGCGCGGGCGGGCAGTTTCCTGGCGTCCCAACTGATCGCACGATGCCCGATGGACTCGGTGCTGTCCGGCGTGAACGCGGGCAGTTCGGACCCGCGGGCCAGACGCACGTGGTTGATCGGCGCACTGGACGGCGCCGAGGAGTTCGCGACCGGCCGCCGGGACTGGGGGGTCAGCGTCGCCCTCCGGTCCGGGGGCGTCGTGACGGCGGCCGCCGTGGCTCTCCCGGGGCTGGACATGCTGCTCAGCATCGATTCGAGGACCCCGCCGTATCCCGGTGAGGCGCAGCGGCGCCTGGTCGTCGAGCGGGGCGCCAGCGCGGCGCTGGTGGACGCGGTGGCCGTGGCGATCGGCGGTCGCGCTGTCCGGGCCGGGTCCGTCGCGTACCGCACCGCGGCCGTCGTGCGGGGTGAGGCGGACGCGCACCTGCACCTGGGCCGACTGCCGGTCTGGGACGTCGCGGCTCCGGTTGCCGTGGCACGCGCGGCCGGGCTCCACACGAGCCTACTGAACGGCAGCGAGGTCCCACTCGACCGGCCCGACCACGTGGTGCCCGACCTGATCATCTGCCGCAGGGAACTGGCGCCGGAACTCCTCCGGATCGTCAGCGCCATGCCGCTGACCGAATGACCGGGCCAGGGCCGGCTCCGCGAGCGGCGCAGCGAAGCCGGGTTCGCGGCGTGTCCTAGCCGGCCAGGACCGGCGCGAGTGTGGTAACGAGCAGGTCTCGATCTAGATCATTCACTGACATGATCGCGACCTTCTCGTTATCCTCGGGTGGTCAACCCAGTGTGAGATCGTCTGCGAGCCGCGTTCGAGCCCGTAACGGTGTGTCAGGGGGGCCTCATCGTCGCTATGCCCGACTCGTTCGGTGGCTTGATCGCTCGGAACGCGCACAGTGGTGCGCGAAGGTCGTGCTGCCTGCGTGACACGCCGTGGAACCGGATGCCTGCCGGAGGGGCCCGGTGACGGCCGAGACCGCGTCGCTCCCTCCTGGCCTGCCGCGGATCCCACGTGACACCCAGATCAGCGAGCACGTGCTCAACACGCTTGCGGGCGAGCACCCGCTCACGGTCCTGCGTGGGCCGCGGGGGTACGGGAAGACCAGTGCCATCGTGACCTGGATGCGCAGCGCCGACCGCCCGCACGCGACCGTCTACGTCACCCTCAGCATCGCCAGCAACGAACTGGACGGATACTGGGCGGAGCTACGGTCGGGGCTCGAGCGAGCGGAACTCCTGGGCCCTGCGGCACCGGGTTCCGACCCGCATGCGGACGTGACCGTGCTGCTCGCGGAGCGGCGGGAGCCACTGGTCCTGATCATCGACGACTTCCACGAGGCCGGGCTCAAACACGGCGCCGCGACGATCGACGACGAGATGGTCGACCTCGTGCGGCAGAACGACCAGCTGTTCCTGGTGGTCGGTTCACGGACCCTGCGAGCACTCGAGACCACCGGTGCCCTGTCCGTCGAGGCCGCGATGATCGGTCCGGCCGACCTGCGGATGACCGGGCCGCAGGTGCACGACCTGGCGTCCCGGCTCGGGCTCACGATCACGATGGACCAGGCCCAGCAGATCGCCGTCGACCTGGGTGGTTGGCCCTCGGCGATCCGGGCCGGGCTGATGCGTGCCGTGTCCGGCTCCGACGGCATCGACGGGCCGCTGGTCGACGGGAGCCTCGTCGATGGTTACATCGCCACGATGGTGCGCGACCTGCGGTTCGAGAACGTGCGTTCGTTCCTGCTGCGCACGGCGATCCCCGAGCAGTTCGACATCGAGATGGCCCGCGCGATCGCACCCGAGGGCAACACCGTCCGGATCCTGCGGAACGTGCGGGCGGCCGGGCTGCTCAGTGAGCGGCACACCGTCGAGGGGCAGATGTACTCCTACGCCCCGGCGATCCGCAACGCACTGATCCGGGTCATGCGGGAGTCACGCCCCGAGCTGTTCCGGGAGGTGCATCTGGCGCTGATGCATCTCTCGGCTGCCAACCGGGACCCCGGCGAGACGCTGACACATGCGGTGCACGCGGCCCAGTGGGCCACTGCGATGGACGTCATCGAACGGCAGTGGGCGCGCCTGCTCACGCACCAGCCGCTGACCCTGATCGCCGCGGCGCGGCGGTTCCCCGACGACATGGTCGCGCAGAACGCCCGGCTCCGGGTGGCCGTCGACTACGTCGAGGGCGCACTCGACCCACACTCACCGGACACGAACATCTGGGCGGTCCCGGACTACAGCGCCATCAACGCCATCGTCGAGGAGAACCGGTCGGAGGCAGGGGATCCCGAGCGCGACGAGAGCCTCGTGCTCCTGCAGTGGGGCATCTCCAGTCTGCTCGGCGGCAACCTGGACACGGCCATCTACGCCTTCGGCCGTGCCCGTGAGCGCGGACTGATCTCGCCGGCGGACACCGGCGCGCTCCAGATGGGGACCGTCGGCCTCGCCCTGGTGCACGCCGTGAACGGCGAGCCGGACCTGGCCCTGCGCTGGCTGGAGGACTCCACCCTCCAGGACCGGATCCAGCACGCCCAGCCCGAGGATGCCCGGGACATCTCGCTGGTCGCGGCCAGCATCGCCCGGGCACTCGCCATGGCCGACGCAGCCCACCCCGGCGCCGACGAGGCGGTCGCCACGATGATCGAACCACGGCACCGGGACGAGCTCTGGGCACTGACCGTGTTCATCCGAGCCCACCACGTGGTGCTCCACGGCACTCCGGACCGGATGTTCCGGCAGACCAACCACCTGCGCGCCGCGCTGCGCCACATCGCCCGCGGGAGCCTGGTCGAAGCGGTCCTCAGCTCGACCCTCGTGGAGTTGCTCCTGGTGGCCCAGATGCCGGGGGTGGCCCGTGAGGTCGCGGACCGCTACGACGGAAACCCGGTGGCCTGGGCCGCGATCGCGAAGGTGCATCTGACCGACCGGACGTTCGGGGAGGCGATCGCCTACGCGACGAAGTCGCTCGACTCCGGAGGGTCGCGGCGCGCGGCCATGGAGTGCCAGGTCATCCTGGCCAGCGCCCACCACGCGTTGGGCAACCTCACCGAGGCCAGGCGGGCGTTCGCCGACGCCGTACGGCTGGGGCAGGCGACCGGGCAGCGGCGACCGTTCTTCCTGATGCAGCGGTACGTCTTCGACACCCTCGCCGGCGACGACCCCCGGATCCACCAGCTCTGGCCGGGCGCCGAGGGTGCGCCGGTGCAGCCGCCAGCGCCGCTGGCGGACGAGATGCAGACGCTGACCATGCGGGAGGCGCAGGTGCTGCGGGCGCTCGAGGTCCACGCCGGGCCGGTGGGCATCGCCCACGACCTCGGACTGTCGGTGAACACCGTGAAGACACACCTGCGCACCATCTACAAGAAGTTCGGCGTCTCGAACCGGAACGAGGCGCTCGCCGTGGCGGAGCGCGGCCTGCACTGAGGCTGGGTTCCGTTCCGTCAGGAACGCGGCAGGAGGAGCCTGTCGAAGCCGCACGTAATGGCATCCAATGGCACGAAGTCCGGTCGCGACGTCGCCAGTTCGTCGTCGGAAGGCTGACGTACGGCCGCGGGGTCGACCATGATGGTGACTTGTTCGAGGTCACCAGCGCCCCCGATGGGCGATCGGGTGACCGGGGAGGAGCGGACGATGATCTCACCGGCCGGCCAGGGCGCAGGCGACGGCTTCGGCATGCCCCGGGTCCCGATCGGGTTCATCGCCGCGCCCGAGGTGCGTCGCCAGCTGGGTTCGGTTCCGTCCCTGGTGGTCTTCCGCAGCCCCAGGGGCTGGGGGAAGACCAGCACGGCGTCGCACTGGCTGCGCCGACACGGCTCCGGGTACGACCGGATCTGGATCAACGTGCCCAGTCGCGACGTCGACCGGGAGGAGTTCTGGCGGATCGTGTATCGGCGCATCAGCGACGCCGGCCTGGGGGATCTGACGGGATCGGACACCTGGGACGACGTCCATGGCGCGATCTGGAAGCGGGGCCGGGACCTGATCATCGCGATCGACGGGCTGCACCACGTCACCGACCTCGGTGTCGACGAGGAGCTTCTCGCGCTCGTGAACGCGAACGAGTCGTTCCACCTGTTCGTGACGGCGCGCAGCGAGCGCCCGATCGAGACGCTCGCGAAGATCACCGCCGACGGCATGGTGTTCCGCGTGGCCCAGCTGACGCTCGGCACGGCGGAAGTGGCGGAGCTGGCCGAGGCGGTGGGCCTACCGGTCAGCCTCGCCGAGGCCCAACGGCTGCGGACCGAGCTCGGTGGGTGGCCCGCGCTCGTGCGGGCGGTCCTGGGTGACTCGAGCCGCGGCCCCGACGGTGAGCTACGGATCGACTGGTCCGCCGTCGAGAAGTACACACGCCTGGTCCTGAGTGACCCCGACGTGGCGGCGACCGCCGCGTTCGTGATGGCGATCGCCGTCCCACGGGAGTTCACCGAGGACATCGCCGCCCATGTCCTCGGGCGAGGCGTGGCAGACCTGGCGTTCGACTACCTGACCGGTTCGGGCCTGCTCACCAGGTCGGCCGCGCCCGGCCCGCCCGCCTTCCACTATTCGAGCGTGGTGCGCCATGCCATCCTGCGGGTGTACGCCGAGCGGGATCCCGAGGGCTACCAACGGGCCAACCGGGACATGGCCGCGTGGTACCGGGAGCGCGGCGTCGCCGATGCCGCGCTGGAACACGCGGTTCGCGCGGAGGACTGGCCCTCGACCGCGTCGCTGATCGAGGCCTTCTGGGTCGAGCTCGTCTCGGGCCATCCCGACCAGGTGCGGGACGCGCTGGGACGACTGCCGGCGGCGCTGGTCCGGGGGAGCGCCCGGCTGCTGGTCGCGCGGGACTACATCCTCAACGTGGACACCTCCGAACGCTCGTTGTCGGCGCTCAGGGCGGGGCTGCTGGACGTCGACTCCGACCTCGGCCGCACGGGCGAGCTGAGACTGTCGCTGGGTCAGGTCCTGTCGCTGCGGTCCACGGGCCAGTACGAGGTGGCCCGGGAGATCGTCGAACGGCAACGGGTCGACCTGCTCACCGCGGAGGGGGACTGGACCGAGGACGTCCTCTCCGAGATGCCCGAACTGCTCCTTCAATGGAGCATCACCCGGCTGTTCGGTGCGGACACGGTGGGTGCCGCGTACGCGTTCCGGGAGGCCTACCGGTGGGCCGGCGAACGCGGGCTGACCCCGGCTAAGCGGGAGGCGGGCGCCGGCCTGGCGCTCTCATTGGCGGTACTCGGACACACCCTCGGCGCCCAGCGGTGGTTGGCGCGTGTCGAAGGCCTCGCCCGCTCCGACGACACCGAGCCGACCACCCTCGAGCACCTGAGCGTCCGGTTCGTGCAGGAGATCATCGACCTGGACTCCCTCCGGCTCGAGGTCGGACCGCAATGGTGCGATCCCAAGGTCCCGGTCGCGCTCGGCGACCTGAGGGCCATCGCGCTCCAGCTCCACGCGAGCCGGTCGATGCACGCGGGCAGCCGGTTCGACTCCATCGGCATGCTGGAGAGTTACCGGCAGCAGTTGCAGGAGCAGGGCCGGGGACCGGGTCTGGCCGACAACGTGGTGGTCACCGCGCTCGTGGACCTGCTGATCCAGACCGGCCAGTCCGACCGTGCCCGGGCGATGCTCGCCCACGCCGATCCGGCGAGCTCGTGGCAACGGCTGGCCCTCGCCCGTCATTCGCTGTACGCGGGGGAGTTCGAGGACGCGATCGCCTTCACGGACAACGCGGTCCCCCAGGCCGGCGTCCGGCCACGCACCGCCCTGCACCTGGCGCTGATCCGAGCCAGCGCGTCCCACCGCGCCGGACTCGCCGATCAGGCCGCCGATGCCCTGCACCTTGCGATCGCGGTCGCCGAGCAGAGCGGGCAGTTGCGGCCGTTCCTGATGGTGCCGCGGGCGGACCTGGAGGAGATCGGTGCATCGATGCCCCAGGCCGCGGAGTTCCTCTACCGCCCGGAACTGGTGGACGCACCGGAGCTGTTCCCGGCCCCGCACGAGGCGATCCGGCTCAGCGAACGCGAGCTGAGGGTCCTCACGGAGATCGCCCCCGGCCTGTCGCTGAGCCACGCGGCCCGACGTCTGTACGTCTCGGAGAACACGATCAAGACCCAGATGCGCAACATCTACCGGAAGTTGGGCGTGCACACCCGCGAGGACGCCATCGACCGCGCGCGTGAACTCGGTCTGCTGGCACCCCTGGCGGACGTCGACTCCGTCGACTGAGCCCGGCGCGGTCGACGAGGTCACCCTCCTCCCTCACCCGCACCACCCGTAGTCGCGGCTGCCGATTCACCAGCCGATCACCACGCGGGTGGCTACGCGGCCCGTCCGGATCTGGTGATCTTGTTCCGGTCCCGCCTCCGCGTCGAGTAGCCCATGACGCCGGTCGTGCCGGATCCAGACGACCGATCGCCGAGGCTGGGGGAGACACGTGAGCCACACAGCGGGATAGGACATGCGGTGGCCGATCGGCCACCGCCACAGACGCGGCCGCCGTTTCGCTCCCCCCGGGACGACGCCGCACCACACAGGGGCCTCGGTCGTCTCCCCCACGGCCGGGGCCTCTGTGCTCCGTCCGGCCCTCGCGTCTCACCCCCTCCGGGTCAGGAGTCACCCCGGCACGATCACCACCCGTTCATCTGTCGGGGGCATTGGTCCGGGCCGGGGGATCTGGTCAGATTGATCATGTTCGGACCGGTACACCGGTCCGGGTTCCGCACCCGCGACTCCAAGCGCGGATCCGCGGTAACGAGCAGGGGCTCCGGTCGTTTCCCCCACGGCCGGGGCCCCTGCTTCGACGTTCGGCGCCGGTCGGTGTGAGCGAGACCGCAGTGGGGTCGCTTCCCCGCGGTTACCGCAACTGTCGGCGATGCCGTACGATAGACCGTTGGGCGTGGCATGTCGCGGGTTCTCCCGCGCGCACCGTGTCGCGCCCGGTTCGGACCAGCAGGTCGGCGGGCACGTCGGCATGCACAGCACAGCAGTTAGCGGAGGACATGGCAAAGAAGGACGGTGTCATCGAGATCGAGGGCAACGTGGTCGAGGCGCTGCCGAACGCGATGTTTCGCGTGGAGCTCACCAACGGTCACAAGGTTCTCGCTCACATCTCGGGCAAGATGAGGCAGCACTACATCCGGATCCTCCCCGAGGACCGGGTCGTGGTCGAACTCAGCCCGTACGACCTGTCCCGCGGACGCATCGTCTACCGCTACAAGTAACCCCCCTCTCGATCAAGCCGTCGCGAGCAAACCCCACGGGGCGTTGTTCCCGCGCGCGGCGGCAAAGGAAGAGCCATGAAGGTCAAGCCGAGCGTCAAGAAGATCTGCGACAAGTGCAAGGTGATCCGCCGTAACGGAAGCGTGCGCGTCATCTGCGACAACCCGCGGCACAAGCAGCGCCAGGGCTGAACCCCTGACGCGTCCGGCGCACCCGACCAGGGTGACGCCACCAGCGCATCATCAGCTCCGCCGTCGCCCATGAGGGCGTACGCGGCGCAACCCCCGGTCGGAGGCCGGGGCCCGGAACACCGGGACGATGGTGCGGCAGACCTCCGATACTCACAGGAGTGAGAAGAAGTTGGCACGAATCGTCGGCGTCGACCTCCCCCGCGAAAAGCGGCTCGAGGTTGCGCTCACCTACATCTTCGGCGTCGGGCGTACCCGGGCAGCCGAGACCCTGACCTCCACCGGCCTGAGCCCCGACCTGCGGGTCAAGGACCTCACCGACAACGAGATCGTCGCCCTGCGTGACTTCCTCGAGGGCAACTACAAGCTCGAGGGTGACCTCCGCCGCGAGATCGCCGCGGACATCCGCCGCAAGGTCGAGATCGGCTGCTATCAGGGCCTGCGGCACCGCCGCGGCCTGCCCGTGCACGGGCAGCGCACCAAGACGAACGCTCGCACCCGCAAGGGTCCGAAGCGCACCGTGGCCGGCAAGAAGAAGGCCGCCCGCTAGCAGTAGTCCGTCGACCGGCACACCGCCGGTCCGGATCGACGACCTCACCGAAGAAGAAGGAACCCCAGAATGCCTCCCAAGACTCGCCAGGCAGCCGGTGCGCGCAAGCCGCGCCGCAAGGAGAAGAAGAACGTCTCCGCGGGCAACGCCTACATCAAGTCCACGTTCAACAACACCATCGTCTCGATCACCGACCCCTCGGGTGCGGTCATCTCCTGGGCCTCCTCCGGCCAGGTCGGCTTCAAGGGGTCGCGCAAGTCCACCCCGTTCGCCGCCCAGCTCGCCGCCGAGGCCGCTGCCCGCAAGGCGCAGGAGCACGGCATGAAGAAGGTCGACGTGTTCGTCAAGGGTCCGGGTTCGGGCCGCGAGACCGCGATCCGCTCCCTCCAGGCCACCGGCCTCGAGGTCGGCTCCATCCAGGACGTGACGCCGCAGGCACACAACGGGTGCCGGCCGCCCAAGCGCCGCCGCGTCTGAGTCGGCATGTGTCGGCATGAGCCGGCATGAGCCGGCATGAGCCGACACTGAAGGGCCGGGCCGAGGCGGCGACCGTCGCCGCGGCCCGGCCCCGCACAGCACGCACCACAGCAGTACCGCACGACCCCCTCGACCGGACCGATGGGCGAGGGGCTTTGCATGGCGTCATATGGCGGACGCCTGCCGAAAGGACACATCCGTGCTCATCGCACAGCGCCCCTCCCTGACCGAGGAAGTCGTCGACGACTACCGTTCGCGGTTCGTCATCGAGCCTCTCGAGCCGGGCTTCGGGTACACCCTCGGTAACTCCCTGCGTCGGACCCTGCTCTCCTCCATCCCGGGAGCTGCGGTCACGAGCATCCGGATCGACAGCGTGCTCCACGAGTTCTCGACGATCACCGGTGTCAAGGAGGACGTCACCGAGATCATCCTGAACATCAAGAACATCGTGGTGTCCTCGGAGAACGACGAGCCAGTCGTGATGTACCTGCGCAAGCAGGGCCCCGGCACCGTGACCGCTGCCGACATCACCCCGCCGGCTGGCGTCGAGATCCACAACCCGGACCTGCACATCGCGACCATCAACGCCAAGGGCAAGCTCGAGATCGAGCTCACCGTCGAGCGTGGCCGCGGGTACGTCTCGGCCGCCCAGAACAAGAACTTCGACGCTGAGATCGGGCGCATCCCGATCGACTCGATCTACTCGCCGGTGCTCAAGGTCACCTACAAGGTCGAGGCCACCCGTGTGGAGCAGCGCACCGACTTCGACAAGCTCATCGTCGACGTCGAGACGAAGCGCTCGATGGCCCCGCGCGACGCGCTCGCGTCCGCCGGGAAGACCCTCGTCGAGCTGTTCGGCCTGGCCCGTGAGCTGAACACCGAGGCGGAGGGTATCGAGATCGGCCCGTCGCCGACCGACGCCGCCGTCGCCGAGGACCTCGCTCGCCCGATCGAGCAGCTGGACCTGACCATCCGGTCCTACAACTGCCTCAAGCGCGAGGGCATCCACACCGTGGGTGAACTCGTGGCGCGCAGCGAGGCGGACCTGCTCGACATCCGGAACTTCGGTGCGAAGTCGATCACCGAGGTCAAGGAGAAGCTGGTCGGCCTGGGCCTCTCGCTCAAGGACAGCCCCGCGGACTTCGACCCGACGCTCGTGGCGAACGCCTACGACGACGGCGACGACTTCGACGCCTACAACTGACCTGCCGGTCTTCCCATCTCGTTAGGAACTGAGGAAACACAATGCCCAAGCCCACGAAGGGTCCCCGCCTCGGAGGCGGACCGGCGCACGAGCGGTTGATCCTGGCCAACCTGGCCCAGTCGCTGTTCGAGCACCAGCGGATCACGACGACGGAGGCCAAGGCCAAGCGGCTGCGTCCTCTGGCCGAGCGCCTGATCACCAAGGCCAAGCGCGGCGACCTGCACGCCCGCCGTCAGGTCCTCGCCGTGCTCTCCCGCAAGGACGTGGTGCACACGCTGTTCGCCGACATCGCTCCGGCGATGGCCGAGCGCGAGGGCGGCTACACGCGGATCACGAAGATCGGCCCCCGCAAGGGCGACAACGCCCCCATGGCGGTCATCGAGCTCGTGATGGAGCCGGTCAGCCCGAAGCAGGCCACGGTCCGCGAGGCCGAGGCCGCCACGAAGCGGGACGTCAAGGAGAAGGCCGCCAAGGCCGAGGCCGCCGAGGCCGCCGTGGCGGACGACGAGGCTGACGCCGTCGAGGACGTCGACAGCGACGCCGTCGACGCCGACGAAGCCACCACGGATGACGCCGCCCCCGCGGAGGACGCGGCCGAGGATTCCGACGAGGCCGACGCCGACGAGGCTGCGACCGAGAAGTAGAACCTCCTCTTCGGAGGACGAGACACCCGCCGCGGCACGACCTGCCGCGCCCGTCTCAACGAGGGGCCCGCCGGTCCAGGACAACCTCCTGGACGCGGGCCCCTCGCCTGTGTCCCCACCTCCGCCGTCGCGGATCTGACCGGGGACCCGCTGCCACCGGTGATCGGCGGGTGATCGGCAGATGATCGGCAGGGCGACCTTCCACGTACCCTGGATGGGTGAGCACACCGTCGATCGTCTTCCTGCACGGGATCCGGACCTCGTCCACGATGTGGCGCCGACAGGTCGAGATCCACGAGGCCGCCGGGCGCCGCGTCGCGGCCGTCGACCTGCCCGGTCACGGGAGCAGGATGGGCGAGCCGTTCTCGCTCGAGGCGGCTCGTGACGTCCTTGACGAGGCGGTCGCGTCGCTGCCCGGGCCGCACGTCGTGGTCGGGCTCTCCCTCGGTGGGTACCTCGCGCTGCACTGGGCGGCCCGCACGGATCGGCCGCCGGCGGCGGTCCTGGCCGCGTCCTGCTGCACGCAGCCGCGCGGCGCGGCGCTCGCCGGCTACCGCGCGGTCGCCGGGGCGATCGAGCGGTTGCCCGACCGGGGCCGGTTCCTCGGCAACACCATGGCGAGGCTGACCCTCACGCCGGAGTCCGCTCTGGACGTCAACGCCGGCGGCGTGCCGTGGGGAGTGATGGGTCCGGCGCTGGCCGCGATGGCCGAGGTGGACACGCTCGCCGATCTGGAGACCATCGAGGCACCGATCTGGTTCGTGAACGGCGCCTGGGACCACTTCCGCACCCAGGAACGCCGGTTCGTGCGCGCCGCGCAATACGGACAGTTGTGCGTCGTGCCGGGCGCCGGGCACCTGGTCAGCCTCGATCAGCCCGAGGCGTTCGCGCGCCTGACCGGCCTGCTCGCCGAACGGACCAGGCTGGTCGCGGTCTGAGCCGACGGGTCACTCGGTGCGCAGGGACCAGGCCCGCACCCCGCCGATGATCCCGGCGCTGTTGGGCACGATGACGACGTCGTCCCCCAGCTTTTCGAGGACGGTCGGGGTGAGCCGTCGCGAGTTCCCGCCGCCGATGTACAGCCGGTCCCAGAGGTAGACCGGTCGCAGTGCCTCCACCACTCGGCGGATCCGCCGCGACCACTGCGAGTCGCCCAGTCGGAGCCGTTCGTGCTCACCGACGTACTCGTCGTAGGTCAGTCCCCACCGGACCGGCCCCTGGGACAGTTCCTGGTGCGGGGCGAGCATGCCCCCGTCGAACAGGGCGTTGCCGAGTCCGGTTCCGAATGTCAGCATCAGCTCCAGGCCGGCGCCGGCGATCACCCCGGCGCCGTGCACCTCGGCGTCGTTGAGCACCAGAGCCGGCTGCCCGAGCTGCCCGCTGACCGCGGCCCTCATGTCGAAACCGGACCAAGCGTCGACGAGTTCGGGGAGCACCCGGGTCCGCGGGCCGGCCTTCGTGATGTAGTGCGGGGTGTGGACCACCACGCCGTGCCGGATCATCCCGGGCATGCCGACCGTCACGCGTCCCGCCGGGGGGAGCCGGCCGGCCAGGTCGGCGATCAGGGACAGCAGGCGCTCCGGTGGCAACGGATAGGGCGTCGCCGCCCGGACCGGTTGGGCGTGCATGGTACCGGCGGCGTCGAGCACGGACGCCTTGATGCCGCCGCCGCCACAATCGACCGCCAGCGTCGCTGGTGTGTCCTGCACGAGCGTGACTCTACCGGCGGCCCGGTCGTGGTGGACTTGGGTGGTGGTCCCCGACAGTGACGCAACGATCCCGCCCGCCCGGCACGCCCTCGCGCCGGCGCCTCGGTCGCGTGCCGCGGGAGGCGACCCGACTGCTCCCGCGCGCGACGCCGTCGTACGGGTGCGACTGGACGTCGCCTACGACGGCACGGGCTTCTCCGGCTGGGCCACCCAGCCAGGACTGCGCACCGTCCAGGGTGAGATCGAGGCAGGGCTGGCCCGGGTGCTCCGGCTGGCCGAGCCTGCCCGCCTGACCGTCGCGGGCCGGACCGACGCGGGCGTGCACGCCCGCGGGCAGGTGGCCCATGTGGACCTGCCCGGGACCGCGTGGGCAGCCACCCCCGGGCGCAGCGACCGGGTGCCCGCGGAGGCCCTGCGGCGCAGGCTGGCGGCGGTGCTCGCGCCCGACGTCGTGGTGCGCGGTGTCGCTCCCGCGCCGACCGGTTTCGATGCGAGGTTCTCCGCGATCTGGCGGCGCTACTGCTACCGGCTCGTCGACACGATCGGTGCCCGGGACCCATCGACCCGCGCCGCAGTGACATGGCACGGGCGTGGGCTGGACGTCGACGCCATGGATGCCGCGGCCCGGGACCTCGTCGGCGAGCACGACTTCGCCTCGTACTGCAAGCCCCGCCCTGGGGCCACGACGATCCGGACCCTGCAGGAGTTCTCCTGGCGGCGCGACCGTGCCTCCGGGGTGATCGAGGCCAGGGTGCGCGCCGACGCGTTCTGCCACTCGATGGTCCGAGCCCTCGTCGGCGGGTGCCTCGTGGTGGGGGAGGGACGTGCAGCGCCGGACTGGCCCGGGCTCGTGCTCGCGGCTCAGCGTCGCGATCCCCGGGTCACGGTCGCACCCGCGCGCGGGCTCACCCTCGAGGAGGTCGCCTACCCGCCCGACGGCGAACTCGCCGCCCGCGCACGCGTCGCCAGGGCGGTGCGAACCCTGGCACCGAAGGACTGACCGCGTCCCTGCCGCGTCCTGCCGGCCTCGCTCGCGGCGCTCGCGGGTCAGGACCGGCTGCTCCTGGGGCGGTCGGAGTCGTCGTCACGGTCCGGGCGGGACTCGTCCGGCAACCCGTCCTCGTCACCACGCACGTAGGCGACCACACCCTCGGGATCCGGCTCGCCGTCGTCGTCCTCGTCCTCGCCGACCACGATGTGGATCGCTGCCTCCTCCGCAGAGGCCGCACCGCCCGCGATGCCGGCGTCCCGGCCCCACCCGTCCTGCTCCCGGGCGCCGTCGCGGATGTCCTCGAGGCGCCCGGCCCGGTCGGCCTGGCGGTACTCGGTCGCGCCGGTCTCCTGCCACGCCTCCGGCCGCTCCTGAGCCAGGTGCTGGTCGTGACTCTCGCCGCGGGACTCCTCATAGGCGGTCTCGCCCCAGTGGTTGGTCCGCTCCCGGTCGGGGGGTGAGTAGCCCTCGTCCAGCAGGTCGTCCACGGCCCGCGACTCCAGCGTGTCCTCACGAGCCAGCTGATCGTTGTCACCCTCGCCGGGCAGCTCGGGATCGGCGCTGGTGCCCGGGGTCTCCTCGGTTCCGCTCATGCCCTCAGACTGGCACCTCCGGCCCGAGCGCGCACCAGTTCCCGTCCTGGACGGAGCATCGGTGGGACCCGACCCGCCACGAAACGGCACTTCGCGCCGGCCCCGGTGGAATCAAGTTGGTCCAGGGCCGCGCTGGCAGCATGCTGGGACCGTGGCACATCTGGAACTGGCCGGGATCGGCTTGAGCCTGCCTGACGGGCGGGCCCTGCTCGATGACGTCTCGCTGCGCGTCGGTGAGGGTGCGCGGATGGCGCTGATCGGCCCGAACGGCGCCGGTAAGTCGACCCTCCTGCGGATCGCCACGGGGCGGTTGGCATCGCATGCCGGGACGGTGACGCACTCCGGCTCGCTGGCGGTCATGGACCAGTGGGTGGGCCGGGACGCGGACGAGCGGACCGTCCGCGACCTGCTCGTCGAGCACGCGCCACCGATGCCAGCCGCCGTTGCCCGCCGGGTCGACGCGGCGGAGGAGGCGATGATGCTCGCCGACGACGAGTCCACGCAGCTCGCCTATGCGCAGGCGCTCGCCGACTGGGCCGACATCGGCGGGTATCAGCTCGAGGCCGAATGGGACGAGATCTGCATGTCGGTGCTCGCCCAGCCGTTCGAGCGGGCCCAGTGGCGCCGTGCGGACACCCTCTCCGGTGGTGAGGCGAAGCGACTCGTGCTGACCGCGCTGCTGCGCGGCCCCAGTGACATCCTGGTGCTGGATGAGCCGGACAACTCCCTGGACGTGCCCGCGAAGCGGTGGCTCGAGGGGCAGCTCCGAGCCAGCGGCAAGGCCATCCTCTTCATCAGTCACGATCGCGAACTCCTGGCCGCGACCGCCACGCAGATCGCGACCCTCGAGCCGGCCGCGTCCGGGTCCACCCTCTGGATCCACGGGGGTGGCTTCGGCAACTACGCGCAGGCCCGTGCCGACCGGATGGCGCGACTGGAGGACCTGCGCCGCCGGTGGGACGAGGAACACCAGAAGCTGCGCACCCTGATGCTGATGTACAAGCAGAAGGCGTCCTACAACGCCGACATGGCCTCGCGCTATCAGGCGGCACGGACCCGGCTGGAGAAGTTCGAGCGGGCCGGCCCTCCGCAGGAGGTCACCCGGGACCAGCACGTGAGCATGCGACTGACCGGCGGCCGGACGGCGAAGCGGGCCGTGGTGTGCACCTCGCTCGCCCTCCGGGGGCTGACCGAGCCGTTCGATCTCGAGATCTGGTTCGGTGAACGGGTCGCGGTGCTCGGGGCGAACGGCACCGGCAAGTCCCACCTGCTCCGGCTGCTGGCCGGCGGTGGCACCGACCCGGACGTGGCGCACCGGCCGGTCACCGACGTGCTGCCGGAGCCGGTCGCGCACACCGGCAGGGCCGTACTGGGTTCGCGCGTGCTGCCGGGCTGGTTCACGCAGCAGGCTCTCCCGCCGGCGCTCGTCGGGCGCACACTCGTGGAGATCCTCGGCCGTGGCGAGGGCCGCCGGCACGGCATCCCGCGCGAGCAGGCCGGCCGGGTCCTGGACCGCTACGAACTGGCCGCCGCCGCGGAGCAGCGCGTGGAGACGCTGTCCGGTGGACAGGTCGCCCGACTGCAGATCCTCCTGCTAGAACTGGCCGGAGCGACCTTGCTCCTGCTCGACGAGCCCACGGACAACCTCGACCTGCACTCGGCGCAGGCCCTCGAGGCCGGCCTCACGGCGTTCGAGGGCACCGTGATCGCGGTGACCCACGACCGCTGGTTCACGCGCACCTTCGACCGGTTCGTGCAGGTGCGCGCCGATGGTCGGGTCGTGGAGACCGATGAACCCGTGTGGGACGATGACGGGGCGATGCGGGTGCGCTGAGCAGCGCGGGGCGTGATGAACGTCGCTCTGCGGGTCCCTGCCTCGCTTTGACCGTGACGGCACGCTCGGAGTACTCTGGGGAGTCGTTGTGCGTCCGCGTTCGCTGGTCGGTGCCTCCCACTCACCGCATCGCGCGTGATGATGACGCGCACCACCACCGAAGTGACCATCCGGTCCACTGTGTGTCCGCGCCCCGCCGGGGCCGAGGGGGCAGGCAGTGTGCCGCAAGCAGACCAGCAGAGAAACGAAGGCTACGACCGTGCGTACGTACACCCCCAAGGCAGGCGAGACCGAGCGCAACTGGTACGTCATCGACGCTGCCGACGTCGTCCTCGGCCGCCTGGCCACCCAGGTCGCCACCTTGCTCCGGGGCAAGCACAAGGCGACCTTCGCCCCCCACGTGGACGGCGGCGACTTCGTCATCGTCGTCAACGCGGACAAGATCGCGCTGACCGGTGCGAAGCGGGAGAACAAGCTCGCCTACCGCCACTCGGGCTACCCGGGTGGACTGCGGGCGACGAACTACGCCGAGCTGCTCGAGAAGCACCCGGAGCGGGCCGTCGAGATGGCCGTCCGGGGCATGATCCCCAAGACCCGCCTGGGCCGCGCCCAGATGCGCAAGCTGAAGGTCTATGCCGGCGCCGAGCACCCGCACTCGGCGCAGCAGCCCACGACCTTCGAGATCACCCAGGTCGCGCAGTAACGCGCACCGCGCTCACTGCCGCGAAGAAGAACTTAGGAGAATCGTGTCCGAGACCATCACCGAGATCGAAGACCTCGAGGGCGACGCCCCCTCGTCGTACACCACCGAGTCGGCCGCCGCCGCCACGACCGGCGCCGGCCGCTCGCTGACTGCTCCGGGCGCCGCCCTGGGTCGCCGCAAGGAGGCCATCGCCCGCGTGCGACTGGTTCCCGGCACCGGCACCTGGAAGGTCAACGGCCGTACCCTCGAGGAGTACTTCCCGAACAAGCTGCACCAGCAGCTGGTCAGCGCGCCGTTCACGCTGCTCGACCTCGGCGGGCGCTTCGACGTCATCGCCCGGATCACCGGTGGTGGGGTGTCCGGCCAGGCCGGCGCGCTGCGCCTGGCGATCGCGCGAGCGCTGAACGAGATCGACGCGGAGTCGAACCGGGCCACGCTCAAGCGGGCCGGCTTCCTCACCCGCGACGCTCGGGTCACCGAGCGTAAGAAGGCCGGCCTCAAGAAGGCCCGTAAGGCCCCCCAGTACTCCAAGCGCTGACCGCCCGCCGGTTCGACGCAGTACTACCATCGGCCCCGAGCGACCCATGTGGTCCGCTCGGGGCCGATGTCATGTCGCCCACCGACGGGGCGTTGGCAGCACAGAGAGGCACGATCGATGGCACGACTTTTCGGCACGGACGGGGTCCGAGGTCTGGCGAACCGGGAGGTGACCGCCGAGCTCGCGCTGCAGTTGGGCACCGCCGCGGCGCACGTCCTCGGCGAGCGGGGTACGTTCGGCGACCACCGACCGCGGGCGATCGTGGGCAGGGACCCGAGGGTCTCCGGGCAGTTCCTCGCGGCGGCCGTGATCGCGGGGCTCGCCAGTGCGGGCGTTGACACCGAGGACCTCGGGGTACTTCCGACTCCCGCCGTGGCGTACCTGACCGCCGCCGAGAACGCCGACCTCGCCGTGATGATCTCCGCATCCCACAACCCGATGGCGGACAACGGCATCAAGTTCTTCGCACGGGGTGGGGTCAAGCTCGACGACGCGGTCGAGGACGCCATCGAGAGCGAACTGGGTAACTCCTGGGAGTTGCCCACGGGCGCCGACGTCGGACGCATCACGCTCGACCGCGGCGTCGGCGGCGACCGGTATGTCCAACATCTGCTGAGCACGATCGGGCACGACCTGACCGGACTGCGGATCGCCGTCGACTGCGCGAACGGAGCGGCCAGCGAGGTCGGTCCCGAGGTCCTCCGGGCCGCCGGCGCCGACGTCGTGGTCATCAACGCCTCACCCGACGGCCGCAACATCAACGAGAAGTGCGGCTCGACGCATCCCGAACAGCTCCAGGCCGCCGTGGTGGCGTCCGAGTCGCACCTCGGGGTCGCGTACGACGGCGACGCCGATCGGTGCCTTGCCGTCGACCACACCGGTGCCCTGGTGGACGGGGACCAGATCATGGGCCTGCTCGCGCTGGCGTTGGCGGAGGAAGGCCGGCTCGCGCACAACACCCTGGTCGTCACCGTGATGAGCAACCTCGGTCTGATCCTCGCGATGCGGGAGGCAGGCATCCGCACCGAACAGACCGGTGTCGGTGACCGTTACGTGCTCGAGGCGATGCGCGCCGGCGGGTTCAGCCTCGGGGGTGAGCAGTCCGGCCACGTGATCATGTCCGACCACGCGACCACCGGTGACGGCGTCCTGACCGGCCTGCACCTCGCCGCCCGGGTGGCCGCCACCGGTCGGACCCTGGCCGACCTGGCCTCGGTGGTCCGGCGCCTGCCCCAGGTGCTGATCAACGTGCCGGGCGTGGACAAGGCCCGTGTGGACTCCGACGAGGGGGTCGCGTCCGCGGTCACTGCGGCGCAGGCCCGGCTCGGCGAGACCGGTCGGGTGCTGCTGCGTTCCTCCGGGACCGAGCCACTGGTGCGGGTCATGGTCGAGGCGGCCGAGCAGGGGCAGGCCGAGTCGGAGGCGCGCACGCTCAGCGACGTCGTCCTGGCCAGGCTCGCTCTCGCCTGAGTCGAATGGGCCACGAGACGGCCGGGCCGTTGGCGGCGCGGGTCCGGGAGTTGCTCGACCACGCCCAGGACGGCGTCGTGCCGATCGTGCGGGCCGGCGAGCCGGTCCTACGGCGACGGGCACCGGCCTACCGGGGCGAGCTCGACGCCGGCCTGCTGAACGACCTGATCGCGTCGATGTTCGCCACGATGCGCGCGGCCCCGGGTGTCGGACTGGCCGCGCCGCAGATCGGCCTACCCCTGGCGCTCGCCGTCATCGAGGACCCGGGCGCGGCCGATCCGGACGTGGCGCAGACGCGCGAGCGGTATCCGGTTGCGCCGATGGTCCTGGTGAACCCGCGCTACGAGCCCGTGGACACCGATGTCGCCGAGTTCTACGAAGGCTGCCTGTCCATCCCCGGCTGGGTCGCGGTGCGTCGCCGCCGCCGCACGGTTCGGCTGCGGGCAGAGACCCTCGACGGCACATCCACCGTGGCGACCACGTCCGGGTGGCTCGCGAGGATCGTGCAGCACGAGACCGACCACCTGGCCGGCGAGCTGTTCCTCGACCGGGCCGAACCGAGGTCGCTCGCGCACGAGAGTCTGGCCGCGCGTTGGGCCGGCCCGGCCGACCCGACGCTGGCCGCGGAGGCACTCGGGTTCGACCTGTCCGGGCCATGATGTGTTCCGCCCCACAGGTGTGGCCGCAGCCCGGCCGGACGAGGTCATCCGAGTGACCCGCGAACCCCTCTCCAAGGGGGCGGAATCGGCGAGATCGCGCGGCTCGCACGGGTGTCGTGCATGGGGCGGGATGGCCGTCCACGAGCGTGCCGGGAGGCACCGACACGATTTGACCCCCTACCCGGAGCCGCGTAGTGTTACATCTCGTTGCCCCGACAGGGAGGAACGGACACCGCGAGGTGGCCAGTCCCCGGTCAGGCAGCCCCTGGATCCGGTCCGGCCGGCGCGAAGCGCATGGAAGGCCAGGAAGCGGAACCCAAACCAGATCGGTCACGATCGGTGTCGGCGCACATTGGCCGGCTCGATTTGGAAGACTCGGACTGGATGGGCTAGGGTAGAGAGGTTGCCCCAGCGAGGATCTTGGTTGGTCTGGTGTTGGTGCGCGTCCGCTCCTTGAGAACTCAACAGTGTGTCATATGATCGATGCCGAATAGTTTGTTTATTTGGTTTGACCAG
>NZ_SMNA01000018.1 GCF_004353825.1 Occultella glacieicola
CCCGCGCCGCCCGCCCCCGCCCGTGCGCCAGCCCCGGCCGGCCCCGCAGCTCCCGCTCGCCGGCCCCCGCGCCGCAGGCGCTCGGGCTGACCTAGTACCTGTCGCGTTGAGATCGCCGATGTGGGGGTCCGATCTCGACACCGCAGGTCCTAGGTCAACGCGGTGACCCGCCGGCGCGGGCTGGCGGGGGAGGGGTGCCCAGGTGCGGGTGAGGTGAAGCACTGTGGTTCGCGGGCGATTCGGGGTGACAATGGCGACATGTACAAGGTGACGAAGTCCGAGGACGAATGGCGCGACGAGCTCAGCCCGCAGGAGTACCAGGTGCTGCGCCAGGCCGGGACCGAGCGCCCCGGCACCGGTGAGCTCCTGAACGAGGAGCGCATCGGCGTCTACCACTGTCGCGCGTGCGGCGCGGAACTCTTCCGCAGCGAGACCAAGTTCGAGGCGCACTGCGGCTGGCCCAGCTTCTACCAGCCGAACGAGTCCGACGCCGTCGAACTCATCGAGGACCGCACCCTCGGCATGGTGCGCACCGAGGTGCGCTGCGCCAACTGCGGCTCCCACCTGGGGCACGTCTTCGACGACGCCCCGCAGACACCCACCGGGGACCGGTTCTGCATGAACTCGGTGTCGCTGACGTTCGAGCCCGCCCAGGGATGACCCCGTTGCGGATCCTGTCCTTCAACATCCAGAGAGGACTGTCCGTCGCGGGTCGCCCCACCGGCGAGACCACGCTCGCGGCCGCGTTCGACGGCGTGAGCGCGGACGTCGTGGCGTTGCAGGAGGTGGACCGCGACCAGCCCCGGTCCGGGCATCTCGACCAGGCCCGCGTGATCGCCACCGCCCTGGGACTGGAGCACGTGCGGTATGCGGCGGTGCTCGGTGGGGACGTCCGGCTCGGCAAACGCGCCTCCGGCAGCCTCGGCGCGCGGACCGGGCCCGGGTATGGCCTGGCGATCCTGTCCCGGTACCCGATCACGGCCTGGTTCGCCCGGCGCCTGCCGCGGGTGCCGGTGGCGCTGCCGGGCTGGAAGAGCGGGCGCCCGATCGCCTGGCACGACGAACCCCGGGGTGCGATGGCTGCGGTGCTGGCGACCCCGGCCGGGCCGGTCGGGCTCTGTAACACCCATCTGTCCCAGGCGGGGCCGATGGCCGCGCTGCAGCTGACCCGGGTGCTCCGCTCGGTCGACTCGCTCCCTGGCGCCCACCTCGTGTGCGGCGACCTCAACCTCAACCATGGCACGGTCGCGCGGGTCGCGCCGGACTACCTTGCCGCCCGGGCCGACACGTTCCCTGCCGACCGTCCCCGCCGCCAGATCGACCACACCCTGGTCCGGGGCGCCCGCATCGTCACGGCCGCCGCCACGCGGCCGCCGATCTCCGACCACCGGGCCCTCGAGGTGACCGTCGACCTCGGCTGAGTCCTCGACCGATCGGGCCACCGGCGCCCACCCGTCCCGGCAATGCGTCCGGGAGGCGGACCGCCGGGCGGGCCCCCCGGGGCGCGCTGGCATCATGGACCGGATGAGCGGGCAGCGATGAGACGAGTGGTGGATCGCACCCCGGCACCGCTGCTGTTCCTGATCGGCGGCTTCTCGCAGTACGTCGGCGCTGCCCTCGCGGTCGGCCTCTACCCGACGATGCCTCCGCACGCGGTCGCCTGGCTGCGCGCGGTCGTCGCCGGCGTCGTCCTCCTGCTCGTGGTGCGCCCGTGGCGCGCCGACTGGACCCGCCGCACGCTCATCCAGACCGGCGTGTTCGGCGTGGTGCTGCTCGGCATGAACATGCTGTTCTACGTCGCGATCGACCACCTCCCGCTCGGCGCCGCCGTGGCTGTGGAGTTCACCGGCCCCGTGGCCGTCGCTGCCTGGGGCGGACGCACCGCACGCTCGCGGATCGCGATCGGCCTGGCCTTGTTCGGGGTGCTGTCGATCAGCCTGATCGGCCTGGACTGGTCGGTGACCGGCTCGACGGCGGAACTCGTCATCGGTCTCGCGGCGGCACTTGCCGCCGGGGTGCTCTGGGCGGCCTACATGGTCATCGGGGGCCGCATCGTGCGGGCCCGGGACGGGCTCTCCTCCCTCGCGGTGGGTCTGGCGATCGGTGCGGTCGCGTTCGCGCCGTTCTCGGCGCCGTTCGCCGGCGCGGTCCTGCGCCCGGAGATCCTCGTGATCGCGATCGCCGTCGGGGTGCTCTCCAGTGTGGTGCCGTACACCCTCGACCAGATCACCCTGAAGCGCCTCGGCACGGCCACGTTCGCGCTCATGAACGCGCTGCTGCCGGTCTCGGCGACCGTGATCGGGGTGATCGCGCTGGCTCAGCTGCCCACGGTCGGTGAGGTGGTCGGGGTGCTCGCGGTGAGCGCTGCGGTGTGGATCTCCGGCAGCGGCAGAAGGCCCACTGTCGAGCCGACCTGACCCTGCCCGACCCTGCCCGAACCTGCCCGAACCTGCCCGAACCGGACCGGCCCGCGACGTGCTTCAACAGGCGCGAGGGGACCGTCTGTGCCACGCTTTCGAGCGCAGCCACCGCTGCGAATGTCTGTTCGAGACTGGATCGAGGTTCAGCAATGGGTGAGATCATCGGTGTCATCGTCTTCGGTGCCGTCATCGGCGTCATCGCACGCCTCGTGCGGCCGGGACCGCAGAAGATCGGCATGCTCTGGACGGTCATCATCGGGATCGCCGGTGCCCTGATCGGTTACCTGATCTCGGGTTGGCTCGGCGTCCAGGACACCGACGGCATCGACTGGATCCGCTGGGTCATCTCCATCGTTGCCGCCGTCATCCTGCTCGGTGTCTACCTGGGGCTGACCGCGAAGAAGGGCACGGGCGGCAGCTCCGTCCGGAAGTGAACGCCCGGCACGGCGCAGGCTCCTGCGGACGTGCCGACCGAGGGTCCGGTGGCCGAACGGCCGCCGGGCCCTCGCCGCGTCCGGCACGGCTGCGGCGCCGGTGGGACGGGGCCCGCGGGTCTGGGAGAGTAGGCCCATGGAGCTGATCATCGCGCCGGACTCCCGGGCCATCGCCACCATCGTCGCCGACGCGATCGGCGCACTGCTGCGCCGCCGGGCCGATGCCGTCCTCGGCGTCGCCACCGGCTCCTCACCGCTGGCGATCTACGACGAACTGGCCGCCCGGCACGCAGCCGGCGAGGTCTCCTTCGCACGGGCGCGGGCGTTCATGCTGGACGAGTACGTGGGCCTGGCCACCGAGCACCCGCAGCGGTACCGGAACGTGATCGAGGCCGAGTTCGCGGGCCGGGTGGACATCGACCCCGCGAACGTGTCCGGCCCCGACGGGCTGGCCGACGACATCCCCGCGGCGTGCGCCGCCTACGAGCAGGCGATCGTCGACGCCGGTGGCGTGGACCTGCAGATCCTCGGGATCGGCACCGACGGGCACATCGCGTTCAACGAGCCCGGCTCCTCGCTCGCCTCCCGGACCCGGATCAAGACCCTCACCATGCAGACCCGCCAGGACAACGCCCGGTTCTTCGACGACGACGTCGACCAAGTGCCCACGCACTGTCTGACCCAGGGCCTGGCCACCATCATGGATGCACGGCACCTGGTGCTCGTGGCCACCGGCCTGAGCAAGGCGGAGGCGGTGCACCACATGGTCGAGGGGAGCGTCAGCGCGATGTGGCCGGCCACCATCCTGCAACACCATCCGCACGTGACCGTGCTCGTGGACGAGGCGGCGGCGTCCCGGCTGCAGCTCGCGGGCTACTTCCGCCAGACCTTCGAGTCGAAGCCGGCCTGGCAGGGCATCTGAACCGTCGGGCAAATCTGGCCGCGGCTCGGATCGGGCCGGGCCGCCGGACGGCTGCCGGCCGTGCGCCCCGCCCGACCGGGACCTGACCGGACCCCGTCAGCCGGGGGCGATGCTGAACCGGTTGCCGTCGGTGTCGGTCAGTTCGACGGCACCAACGGCACCACCGGTGCCGTCGGCATCGTCGACCCGGTGCGCACCCAGGGCGATCAGCCGCTCGACCTCGACGGCGAGGGCGCCGTCGGCCACGACCAGGTCGAAGCGTTGGCGGTGGTTCCACGGCTGGGGCGTCAGCGGCGGACCACCCCAGGCGACCTTCGTGCCGCCGGTCGGCGCCTGGACCGCGGTCTCGGAGTCCCGGTCCCAGACGAGCGGCCACCGCAGGACCTCGGACCAGAACAGCCCGACCTCCCGGGTGCCCTCGCAGGCGATCTCGCCAAGGAAGCCGCAGCCGGCCAGGAACGCGTTGCCGGGCTCGATCACGCACAGCTCGTTGCCCTCGGGATCGGCCAGCACGATGTGTCCCTCCTCCGGCCGCTGGCCCACGTCGAGGTGACGGGCCCCGAGCCCGAGCAGACGGTCGACGGTGCCCTGCTGGTCGGCGGGGTCGTCGCTGGTCAGGTGCAGGTGGATCCGGTTCGGCGCGACCTTCTCGGCCGTGGTGGGCGAGAAGCGCAGGCCGACCTGGGTCTCGGTGCCGGGCAGCAGCGGCCCGCCGCTCTCGTCGAGGACGTCCCGCCCGAGAGCGGCCGCCCAGAAGGCAGCCACCCTGGCGGGCTCGCGGGCATCGAACGTCACGGACCGCAGTCGCAGTGCCATGCACCGCACAGTAGGCGCGACCGGAGCGCCCCGGCCACCGGATTTCAGCAGCTGCCGGCGGCGCCGCGGGGACGGGCCGGGGCGTCAGGCGGTCCCGGACGAGGAGCGGGCACCGAGGAACGGCTCCAGGTCGTCCTCCCGGTCGAGCCAGGCGGCGAGGCCCTCGGCCTGCTCCGCCGGCGTGAGCAGCGACTCGGAGAACGCCTGCGCGACGGCGTCCGCGTGCGGGCCGGCGCCGACCACCAGGAACCGGGTGTGCGGCGGGTGGGCGTTCCAGCGCGAGGCCACCCCGACGCTCAGTTGCCGCCCGGCGCCGAGCACCCCACACACCGAGTCCGGCCGGTTCGGCACCCAGAACCGCCCGCGGACCACCCGCGGCCCGTTGATCAGGGCGTCGATGTGGGTGAGCAGGCGGCTCGGATGCACGGCCACGGGCGAGCGCAGGTCCAGGGTCCACACGCCCGACGGCGCCGGCTCGCCCGAGCGGTCGCCGTCGGGTCCGCCGGTGGCCCCGTCGCTGTCGGGTCCGCCGCCGGCCCGGCGGAGGTCCGCGCCCGGCCCGGGTTCCATGCTCAGCGGGTGCACCCGCCGTTCGGTGGCCAGGGTGGAGTGCGGGTGGCCGAGGACACCGCTGAGCCACGGCTCGTGCGCGTCCTCCCAGCGGGTGCTCTCGGGTGCGCGTAGGGCATCGAGCAGGTCGGAGCCGAGGTGGGCGCCGTGGGTGGCGTGTGTGGCCGGGCTGATCCCGACGCGGGGCGGCGGTGTGGTGCGTGCCGGGGTGGTGAGCAGGACCGCGTCCGCGATCGGCAGCTGGCCGAGCAGCACCTCGCCGACGGCGCGGTGGTCGCCGTGGGTGAGCATCAGGTCACGGTCGGCGAGGTCCTCCTCGCCGAGCAGGTCCGTGGCCAGCGTGTCCGGGTTCACCAGGCTCACGGTGGCGCCGAGCCGGATCCGGCTCAGGGCACCGCCGGGCGCGAGGTGCTGCGCCAGTCCCCGGACGGCCGGCAGCAGCTCGGCGGCGGCGGGCAGCGCGAGGATCATGCCGCCGTAGGACCCGGTCTCCGCGAGCCGGGCCAGCACCGGCACGGCGTCCTCCCGGACGGCGCAGGCAGGGCAGACATGGTCGAGATCCACGAACGTGTCCTCGAGGGCGGCGCCGGCGTGCAGGATCCGGCGGCGGAGGCGGTGGTTCACGAGGTCGTGGACCACGGCGACCACGTCCGGGCGATCCACCAGAGCGACGCCGAGCGCGATCTCACGGTCGATGGGATCGACGCTCGCCAGCACGGTCACGGGTGTCCGCGGTGGCCCCTGCGGCTCGGCACGCTCACTCATGCTACCTAAGGATAGCCTTACCTGAGTGGAGATCAAGACAGGGTGAGCCGGGCTACCCGGGCCCGACGAGCAGGTCGGCCACGGCCCATCCGCTCGCGGCACCGGACCCGAACGTGGTCACCATCCGTGCCGGGCTCATCGCGAGCCGGCCCGGCCAGCCCAGGCGCACGACGACGGCGTCCGGGCGCGCGGCCAGGACCGCGACCACCAGGTCCCGTTCCGCCGGGTGCACATGTGGCTGATCCAGGACGAGGACGAGTTCACCACCGACGGCCGCCGCGACGAGGTCCCCCGGGGCCGTGTCCCCGGCGCGCAGCGTGGTGACCGGGCGCCGCTCCGCGAGTGCGATCCCCACCGGGTCTGGCACGGCGCCCGCGGCCTCGTTACGACCTGCCCGGCCGTCGACGACCACCACGGTCGCACCCGCGGGCAGGCCCACGTCTCCCTGGACGTCGCAGGCACCGCGGGCCACGTCGATGGCGGACCGGTCGGTGATCGGCGCCGGGCCGGCCGCACCGGTCCGGGCCGTGCGCTGCTCCGCGACCCAGGCGCGCAGGGCCGCGATCCGCTCGGCCGCCGCTTCGAGCGACTCGGGGTCGAGGGTCCCGGCGTGCAGGGCCCCGGTGATGGCGCGGTGGGTCTGCGCGTACGTGCGCTCGTCGGGACGGGGGTCGGCGGCGGTGGCCGGGTAGACTCCGGCGTTGCCGAGGCAGAGCAGGTCCACCCCGGCACGCAGCGCGGCCACCGCGCCACCGCCGATCCCGAGGGTCGCGGAGATCGCCCGCATGTCCAGGGCGTCGGAGACGATCACCCCGCCGAAGCCCAGGCCGCGCAGCAGCGCCGTCGCTCGGGGGTTGACCGTGGCCGGCTCGGGACCCAGATGATCGACCACCAGGTGCGCGGTCAGCACCGCCCGTACGCCGGCGTCGATCGCGGCCCGGAACGGCGCCAGGTGGATCTCCTCGAGGTCGGCCACGGACGCCGACATCCGTGCCCCGCCGAGATGGGAGTCCGTCGCGGTGTCCCCGTGCCCGGGGAAGTGTTTCGCGCATGCGGCCGTGCCGGCGCCCTGGAGCCCGCGCACGTAGGCGGCGGTGTGCCGGGCGACGAGGTCCGCCTCGGCGCCGAACGACCGCACGCCGATCACCGGGTTGGCCGGGTTGCTGTTCACGTCGGCGACCGGGGCGAGGTCAACGCCGATGCCCCGCTCGGCCAGCTCGGTGCCGATCCGGGCGGCGACGGCGGCGGTCGCCGCGGGGTCGTCGTGGCGGCCGAGCACGGCGTGGCCCGGCACCGGGGAGCCGGCGCGGGCGTGCAGCCGGGTGACCGAGCCACCCTCCTCGTCGATGCCGACCACGGCGTCCGGACCACCGAGTTCGGCGACCAGACGCGCCGTCTGGTGCGGGTCGCCGTCGTCGATGTTGGTGGCGAACAGCACCGCGCCCGGGGCGCCGGCCTCGCGGGCGCCCAACAACCACTCCGGGGCCGTGGTGCCCGCGAAGCCGGGCCAGAGGACGGCGTGTGCGAGTCGGTCGAGGGCGGGGTCGGTATGCCGCCTCGCGCCGCCGGGGCCACCGGGACGGCGCCGGCGAGCACCGGTCCCGCCTGGGTCTGAGCTGGGCTCAAGCGTGCTCATGGGCTAGACCGTAGTGGTTCCGTCGACGAGACCCGGGACGCGCACTCCATTGCGGTGGTTGATCGGTTCTGGACCGAGCTCATGGCGAGGAATGCGCCGACGTGCCTGTGCAGGGCGGGTGGGCTGTGCGAGTATTCGCGCCATGCCCATCCGCGTGAACGCCGACAACTTCACCCGTGCGGAGACCGATCGGATGTTCCACGACCTGCAGCGGAATGCTGGGGGGATCAACCGCTTCCTCCACAACCGGGAACCGGCCGCAATCGAGAATCAGACGGTGATCCGCCTGAACCGGGACACGCTGTACAGCTTCGCCGTGGTGGACGTTACTCAGGGCGCGACCCTCGAGATTCCCGAGCACGGTGACAGGTACCTGTCGGCGATGGTGGTCAACGAGGACCACTTCGTCACCTCGATCCTCCACGACGCCGGTGTTCACGACCTCCCTGCGGGCCGGTTCGGCACCCCGTACGTCGTGATCGCCGTGCGCATCCTTGTGGATCCCTCGGACTCGGCGGACGTCGCTGCCGTTGCCTCGATCCAGGACGAGATCGCCTTGACCAGCAACGCGGCGACGCCGCTGGCGTACCCGGACTACGACACGACCTCCTTCGACGAGACCCGTGACGCCCTGCTCTCCCTCGCTCGCAACCTCGCTGGGTTCGATCACATGTTCGGTGCCGCGGACGAGGTCGAGCCGGTTCGGCACCTGATCGGCACCGCGGCGGGCTGGGGTGGGTTACCCACCAGCGAAGCCGCCTACATCGGCGTCGATCCGCGACTGCCCATCGGCACCTACGAACTCACGATCGGCGAGGTCCCCGTCGACGGATTCTGGTCGATCTCCGTCTACAACGCGCAGGGCTTCTTCGAACCGAACGACCGGGGCGCCTACACGGTGAACAACATCACCGGTGTCCCGAACGAGGACGGCACGATCACGGTCCGGTTCGGTGACTACCCCGCGGAAGTTCCCAACGCGATCCCGATCACGGAGGGCTGGAACTATCTGGTTCGTCTCTACCGTCCCCGCGCCGAGGTTGTCGACGGTGACTGGCAGTTCCCGACGCTCAGCGACTGACGCCGGACTCCCGAGCGCGGAACAGGCAGGCGAGCGCTGACGCCTGGCGTGACCCGACACCGCAACCGCATGCGCGAGCCGTGCAAGCACCGGATCGGCGCTGGTCATCAGGTCTGACTCGCTGGCGCCGAACCCCACCGCACGACCCGCCGCGCGAGCTTGACCAGGACCGGACCCAGCGGCCGGGGCGGCACGTCGACGTAGCCGCCCGTGGCCAGGCCCGCGTCCCGCTCGAAGAAGCACCGCGAGGCGCGGTCGCCGGTCCGCAGCCACGACCAGCCCATCGACAGCAGGTACAGCGGGATGAACGGCAGCCCGAGGCAGGCCATCCACTGACGGCTGTGCCGTTCCTCGTGCTCGAGCAGGGTGGGGTTCCTGGACGTGAGTCTGTCCAGGTGGTGGCGGGTGATCACCACGTCGCCGACGGTGAACGCGCCGCCGGTGGGAAAGCGCCACCGGTAGTGCTCGGCCAGGTACAGCAGCTGCGGCCCGCGGCGGACCCCCGCGCCGCCGGCCGTGGCGACCCCGAGGCCGAGGGCGGTGGAGAGGTTGACCCAGTTGGCGAGGTGCCGCAGCCGCGTCGACCGGCTCAGCCGGTCCGCCGGCGTGGGATCGAGAGTGTTCATGCGCTGACCGTAGCGGCGCGAGATCGTGACGGCAGCGCCCTGGGGGCGAACGGGTGCGGTGGTCGGTGGGCCCCGTGGGGCTCGAACCCACAACCTACGGATTAAAAGTCCGCAGCTCTACCGATTGAGCTAGAGGCCCGCGAGCGGCACGTCGGCCCGTGCTCGCCGGGCGAGTCTACTCGGCGGTGCGGGTGGCCTGGTTGCCGCGCTCGTCTACCAGGGCTGCCGGTAGCCCGACGCCCGGAAGTTCTGCTCCCGGATGATGCCGGGCATCATGAAGGCGTCGATGATCCACCACACGAACCAGGCGAAGAGCGCGAACCAGCCGATGACGATCCAGGCGGTGGCCACCCCGAGGACGTACAGCAGGACCTGGCCGACGCCGGGGCCGACGCGCCCCAGGTAGAAGTTGTGGACGCCGAGCCAGCCGAGGAAGAACCAGAGCAGGTACGCGGCGGTGGTGTCCTTCTGCGGTGGTGCGAGCGGACCGTATGCGCCGTACGCACCCGGCGGCGGCCCGTACGCCCGAGGCTGGCCGTACGCACTCTGCTGCCCGGACGTCCCCGCGACCTGGCCGTAGGGAGCGCCCGGCCCGGACCCGTTCTGCCCATAGGCATGTGGCACGACGTTCTGCCCGTACGCCTCGCCGCCCGGGACCGCGGGACCACCGCTGTTCCAGTGCTGCGGGTCGCTCGGCCCGTAGGGGTCCTGCGGCGGCTGGCCGTACTGGTTGTTGTAGGACATGTCGATCCTCGTGCCGGTCCCGCCGGCCGATGCCGGGTGGTGTGGCCCCAACTCTAGGACCGACGCCGCCCGTCCGAGCCTGATTCCCTGGGCAGTCCTGCCCCGGTGTCAGGGCAGCCGGACGGCGGTGCCGGGCCGATCCCGCGGCAGCTCGCCGTCGACCGTGGCCATGACCCGCTGCGGCCCCATCCGCAGGCCACCGCCGTAGCTGGACAGGAACGCGGTGTCGGCAGCGTCGCGCCCGGTGGCGATGCGCACCAGGGACTCCCGCGGAGCCAGTCCGGTGGCGTCCACGACATGCCAGTGCCCGGCCACCCACGCCTCGGCGACCGCGTGGAAGTCCATCGGGCTCAGCCCCGGCGCGTACACGGCGGCCAGCCTCGCCGGGGTGTCCATCGCGCGCAGCAGCGCCACCACCAGGTGCGCGTAGTCGCGGCAGACGCCCTGGCCGAGCAGCATGGTGGAGACGGCGCCGTCGGTCACCCGGCTCGACCCGGGCACGTAGAACAGGCGCTCGCGCACCCAGGTGGCGACGGCGTCGAGCAGCCCGAGGCCGTCCAGCCCGCGGAACTCCCGCCGCGCCGTCGGCAGCAGTTCGTCCGACTCCGCGTAGCGGCTCGGGCGCAGGTAGGTCAGCAGGTCGGACGTGCTCGGCGCCGGTGCGAGCTCGAGGGCGGTGTTCGGGTCGCCGTCGATCGTGGCGCGGTACCGGATCCGCACCTGGCCACCTCGGGCTCTGCCGGCGTCGAACTCGACCAGGTGCATCAGCCCGTGGTGCGGGGCGCCGATCTCGACGGGCTCGACCGGGGTGCCGTCGGAGGTGATGGTCAGCTCGTCGGTGACCTCGAGGCCGGGTGGCCGGGCCACGGCGATCATCAGGGCCACCTGGGTCGCGCCCTCGCCGGTGCTGAAGTCGAGGTCGGCGCTCACGGACCGGCGCATGCGGCACCTCCCACGGTCGACGAGGCGGACCCGGCGATGCTATCTCCCGGCCGGCCCGAGCACCGTGTCGGTGTAGTCGTTGGCGAACAGCCCGCCCGGGTCGACGGCGTCCCGCACGTCGAGGAAATCGGCGAACCTCGGGTAGAGCGGGGCGAGATCCACCGCCCTGCGGCGGTGGATCTTGCCCCAGTGCGGCCGCCCGCCATGGGCCACCATGATGTCCTCGACGGCGCGGAAGTACCGCTCGTGGGCCAGCGCCACGAACTGGTGGACTGCGATGTACCCGCTCGCCCGCCGGTAGGCCGTGGAGAGCCACACGTCGTCCGCCGCGGCGAACCGGACCTCCACGGGGAACGGCACGTTCTCGCCGGTCCGGCGCACCCAGGCGTCCACCTCCCGCAGTGCCGGCCCCACGGCGTCGGCGGGCAGGGCGTACTCCATCTCCTTGAACACCACCCGGCGCGGCGACGTGAACACCGCCGCCGACGGCGCCGTGTAGGTGCGGGCAGTCAGCAGCCGGGAGGCCACCCGGTTCACCGTGGGCGTGAGTGCCGGCAACCTCGCGGTGAGTGCGTTCGTGGCGCGGAACGCGCCGTTGGAGAGCACCTCGTCCTCGAGGATCCGTCGCCACGTGGGCAGCGGCGCCCCGCCGTCGCCCGGCGTGACGCGGTTGTTCGCCTTCGTCAACGCGACATCGGTGTACGGGAACCAGTAGAACTCGAAGTGCTCGTTCGTGACCACCGGGCCGTCCGGCTCCGGCAGTGCCTCCAGGATCTCCCCGAGCGGCATCGGCGTCTCCACCGCGCGCAGCCCGAACGCCGGCACGCACCGCATCGTGATCGCGGTGAGCAGCCCGACGGTGCCGAGCCCGAGCCGGGCCGCCTCGAACAGCGCCGGACGCTCGGTCGCACTGGCGGTGACCACCTGGCCGTCGGCGGTGATCAGCCGCACGGCGCGGACCTGGGCGGCGAACCCGGTGAACGCGGCCCCGGTGCCGTGGGTGCCGGTCGAGATCGCCCCGGCCAGGGTCTGGGCGTCGATGTCGCCCATGTTCTCCAGTGCCAGCCCCCGCCGGGCCAGGTCCTCGCAGAGCGCGGACAGGCGGATTCCGGCTCCGACGCGGACCTCGGTGGACCCGTCCGGCTGTGCGGGTCCCACCCACTCCACCGCGGCGAGGTGGTCCACGCTGACCATGGTGCCATCGGTGACCACGGCCGGAGTGAACGAGTGGCCGGCACCGACCGCGCGGACCCGGCCGCCGGCAGCGGCCGCGGCTCGGACCAGGGCAGCGGCCTCGTCCTCGGTCGCTGGGCGCGCGAACCGGGCCGGCTCGGCCAGGGCGGTCCCGGCCCAGTTGCGCCAGGTTGTGGGTGCGGTCACCGGGACATCATCGCGCGCACTTGCGTGCAGACGTGACAATGGGGGCATGAGTCGATCCGGGGCCGTCGGCCGGCCCGCGCCCTGGCGTGACGCGACCCGAACCCTGAGAGCACCGCTCGCGGTGGTGGACCTGGACACCTTCGACATCAATGCCCGGGACCTGATCGCCCGCGCCGGCGGCACCCCGGTGCGGCTGGCGACGAAGTCCGTGCGGGTGCGCCACCTCGTGCACCGGGCCCTGGACGTGCACGGCTTCGACGGCGTGATGGCGTACTCGCTCGCCGAGGCGCTCTGGCTCGCCGAGGACGGCCTCACCGACGTCCTGGTCGGCTACCCGAGCGTGGACACCGCGGCCCTGGTGGCGCTCGCGTCGAACCCGGCGGCCCGGGAGGCGATCACGCTGATGGTCGACGACGTCGCCCAGGTCGCGCTGATCGAGCGGGCCCTGATCCGGGCCGGCTCCCCGGGTGGGCCGGCCGTGCGGGTGTGCATCGACGTGGACGCCTCGCTGCGGATCCCGCCGTTGGGGGTGCACCTGGGCGTGCGCCGCTCACCGCTGCGGACCCCGGCCCAGGCGGTCGAGTTCGCGCGGGCGGTGGAGCGCACCGGGCGGGTCCGGGTGTGCGGGGTGATGTTCTACGACGCGCAGGTGGCCGGCCTCGGGGAGACCGGCCTGCGCGGTGTGGGGGTCCGGCTGGTCAAGCGGGCCTCGCTGCGCGAGCTCGCCGGCCGGCGGCCCGCCGTGGTGACCGCGCTGGAGGAGCACCTGGGCCGGGAACTGTTCGTCAACGCCGGCGGCAGCGGTTCGGTCCACCAGGTCAGTGCCGACCCGACCGTGACCGAGGTGACCGCCGGTTCCGGCCTGTTCTGCCCGACCCTCTTCGACGGCTACTCTGGCTTCACCGCCCGCCCGGCCGCGTTCTTCGGTCTGGACGTGGCCCGGCGCCCGGCGCCCCGGATCGCGACCGCGTTCGGCGGCGGGTACGTGGCCTCCGGCCCGCCCGGAGCGGACCGGCTGCCCCGGCCCGTCGACGGCTCCGCGCTGCTGGGCGCCGAGGGTGCCGGTGAGGTGCAGACCCCGCTGCGGTACCGGCGCGGGCACCGGGTCCCGGCCGTCGGCACCCGGGTCTGGTTCCGGCACGCGAAGGCCGGGGAGCTGATGGAGCGGTTCGACGCCGTGCACCTGGTGCGGGGCGAACGTGTGCGGGAGACGGTGCCCACGTATCGTGGTGAGGGCCGCAATTTCGGGTGAACCTCGCACGGGCCGGCCCGGAATGCGCGCGCGGGACCCGGCGTTGTCGAGGCCGGCCCCCGATCGTCGTCCACAGAGGAGCACTGTTTGAGCACGCACCGTTTCCGCCGCCCCGCGATGTTGAGCCCGCAGGAGGCAGAGCAGATCGTCGGGGATGTCGATCCGGCGGTCCGGTCCGAACTCGCCCACACGACGGCGGGGGCACTCGTGCTCGGTGGCCGCCGCGGAGCCGAGGACCCCGACCTGGTGCAGCGACTGATCACCCTGGTGGACACCGAGGGCCTGGACACGGTCGCCTCGATGTGGTCGCAGAGCCCGGCCGACACCCTGCCGGGCGCGCTCTGGCGCCTCTACCTGCTGCGCGAGTGGACCCGGCGGGACCCGCACACCATCGCCGAGCGCTACCACCTCGGCCTGCACCGGGCCGAGGTGGCCGGCGTGGTCGCGGGGGTGGCCACGCCGCCCGGTCCGGACCAGATCCGCGAGCTCGCCGACGCGGTGCTCTCCGGGGTGTTCCGCGGGGATCTGGACATCACCCTCGACCGCGCGGCCGCGTTCCTGCGGGTGCTCGCGACCGGGTCGGCCATGGACGCGGACTGGGTCGAGCTCAGCGACCGCGACCGGGCCACCCGGCTCACCCGCAACGCCGGATCGCTCCTGGACACCGCCGCCGAGCTGGAGAGCGCCGCCGCCCTGTGGCGGGCCGGGCGGCTGGACTGATGGGCTGATGGACATCGAGCGGATGCCGTCGCTGACCGGTGCCGACGTCGCTGCCGTGCGCGACCTGGCCGACCGGGTCGCGGCCGCGGACGGCGAGGCCGCGTTCGACGAGCAGACGCTGCTGAACCTGGTCGGGGAGCGGCCGGTGGCGCACCTGGTCGTCCGGGACGCCGGGCCGGGGCACGACGGCGGTGGGTCGGCCGCGCCGACCGCCGCGCCGGTCGCGGGGCCCGACGGCGGGGGGTCGGCTCCGGCCGACGGGTCGCCGCTCGCGGTGGTCGGCTACGCCCAGATCGCCGACTCCTCGGCCGAGCTCGCCGTGGACCCGGCGGCCCGCCGCCGGGGGATCGGAGGCGCCCTGCTGGACGCGGTCCTGGCCGACGCTCCGGACGCACACGTCTGGGCGCACGGCGACCTGCCCCCCGCGCGGGCGCTCGCGGCCCTCCGGGGGCTGCGGGTCGTGCGTGACCTGTGGGTCATGACCGCCCCCGCGCCGGCGCAGGAACGGACCGACCCGACAGGACCGGCCGGGCCGGTCGACGGCGTGCGTGTGCGCACCTTCGAACCCGGCCGCGACGAGGAGGCCTGGCTGAGCGTGAATGCCCGTGCGTTCGCCGACCACCCCGAGCAGGGCCGGACGACGCGAGCGGACCTGGACGCGCGGATGGCCCAGCCGTGGTTCGACCCGTCCGTGTTCTGGCTCGCCGAGGACGTGAACACCGGCCGAGTTCTCGGCTCGATGTGGGTGAAGATCTCCGAGGCCGTCGGCGAGATCTACGTGCTCGGCGTGGACCCGGCGGCGCAGGGCCGTGGGATCGGCGGGCTGCTCACCGCCCATGCCATGGCGGCGTTCGCAGCCCGGGACCTGAGCGCTCTCGAGCTGTACGTGGAGGGCGAGAACGCCCCCGCGATCGCCGTGTACGAGCGGGCCGGATTCCGCCGCGCCCGGGCGCATGTCCAGTACGCGGGTTCCGGTTCACACCGACCGCCGGTAGGTGTCACGATGGGCTCATGAGCGAGCAGGTGGACAGTCTGGAAGGCGTCAACTCGATCACCCTCGACGTGGACGCGTTCAACGAGGCCGAGCCCCACGAACTGCCCGAGGACCGGTTCGCCGATCGGGAGCTGAGTTGGCTGGCGTTCAACGAGCGGGTTCTCGAGCTCGCCGAGGACGAGGGGATGTACCTGCTCGAACGGGTCCAGTTCCTGTCCATCTTCGCCTCCAACCTCGACGAGTTCTTCATGGTCCGGGTGGCCGGCCTGAAGCGTCGTATCGCCACCGGCATGGCCGTGCCGGGCGCGTCCGGGCTGCTGCCGCGGCAGGTGCTGGACGCCATCTCCGTCAAGGCCCACGAACTCACCACCCGGCACGCCGCGGTCTTCACCGACCTGGTGCAGCCGGCGCTCGCGGACGAGGGCATCACCCTGGTCCACTTCGACCAGCTCCACGAGACGGAGAAGGAACGGCTGCACAAGTACTTCCGGAAGATGATCTTCCCGGTGCTCACGCCGCTCGCCGTGGACCCGGCGCACCCGTTCCCGTACATCTCCGGGCTCTCCCTGAACCTGGCCGTGATCGTGCGCAACCCGAGCACCGGCAAGGAGCACTTCGCCCGGGTGAAGGTGCCGCCGCTCCTGCCCCGGTTCATCGCCGTGGACACGACTGGCCGGCCCGTGCGTCCGGAGGACGCCGCCGACAGTTCCGAGATCGCGTCCTTCGTGCCGATCGAGGACGTCATCGCCTCGTTCCTGTACTACCTGTTCCCGGGCATGGAGGTGGTGGAGCACCACATCTTCCGGGTCACCCGCAACGAGGACCTCGAGGTGGAGGAGGACGACGCCGAGAACCTCCTGAAGGCTCTCGAGAAGGAGCTCCTGCGGCGCCGGTTCGGCCCCCCGGTGCGGCTCGAGCTCGCCTCCGGGTTCACGGACCGGCTCCGCGAGATGCTGATCCGCGAGCTCGACATCGGCGAGGCCGACGTCTACGAACTTCCGTCGCCGCTGGACCTGACCGGCCTCGGCGTGCTCACCGACCTCGACCGGCCCGAGCTGAAGTACCCCCGGTTCGTGGCGGCCACCGCGCGCGGTCTGGCCGAGGTGGAGAGCGCCAACCCGACCGACTTCTTCGCGGCGATCCGCAACCACGACATCCTCCTGCACCATCCCTACGACTCGTTCTCCACGAGCGTCCAGCAGTTCCTCGCCCAGGCGGCCGCGGACCCCAACGTGCTCGCCATCAAGCAGACCCTGTACCGCACCTCGGGTGACTCCCCGATTATCGACGCCCTGATCGACGCCGCCGAGGCCGGCAAGCAGGTGCTCGCGATCGTGGAGATCAAGGCCCGCTTCGACGAACAGGCGAACATCACCTGGGCCCGCAAGCTGGAGCAGGCCGGGGTGCACGTGGTCTACGGCATCGTTGGCCTGAAGACGCACTGCAAGCTGTCCCTGGTGGTCCGCCAGGAGGCGGACGGGCTGCGCCGGTACTGCCACGTCGGCACCGGGAACTACAACCCGAAGACGGCCCGGCTGTACGAGGACCACGGCCTCCTGACCTGCAACTCCGAGGTGGGCCAGGACCTCACCCGGCTGTTCAACCAGCTCTCCGGGTACGCCCCGAAGTCCCGCTTCCACCGGCTCCTGGTGGCGCCCCGGTCGATCAGGGCCGGGCTCGTGGAACGGATCGAGCGGGAGATCGAGAACAAGCGGGCCGGGCGTGAGGCCTGGGTGAAGTTCAAGATGAACTCAGTCGTCGACGAGGAGACCATCGACGCCCTCTACCGGGCGTCCCAGGCCGGCGTGCAGGTGGACGTCATCGTCCGCGGCATCTGTGCCATCAAGCCCGGGATCCCGGGCCTCAGCGAGAACATCCGGGTGCGGTCGATCCTGGGCCGGTTCCTGGAGCACTCCCGGATCTACGCGTTCGCCCGCGACGGCGACCCCGAGGTCTACATCGGCAGCGCCGACCTCATGCACCGCAACCTGGACCGGCGCGTCGAGGTGCTGATCCGGGTGATCGACCCCGACCACGTCGCCGAGCTCGTGGGCCTCATCGACACCTCCGCGGCGGACAGCACCGCGACCTGGCACCTGGCCCCGGACGGCGAGGGCCGGCACGTGTGGACCCGGCACCACCTCGATGCCGACGGGAACCGGAAGCTCGACCTGCAGGAGTCCCTCATGTCGGCGCACCGACGCCGCGCGAGCGTGGATCGCTGACGCGTGGGGGGCTCGACTGGGCCGAAGCTGCCGGTGGTGCAGGCAGCCGGTGCCCTGGTCTGGCGGACGGCCGGGCGACGGCTCGAGGTGCTGCTGATCCACCGGCCCCGTTATGACGACTGGTCGTGGCCCAAGGGCAAGCTCGACGGCGATGGCGAGTCCCTGCCGATGTGCGCCGTGCGGGAGGTCAAGGAGGAGACCGGCATCTCGGTGGTGCTCGGCGTTCCGCTGCCGTCGGTGAGGTACCGGCTCACCGACGGACGCGTGAAGGTCTGCACCTACTGGGCTGCGACGCCGGCACCGCAGGAGTGTCCCGCGATCGCCCCGAGGGGCAGGATCAAGGACGCCTCCAAGCACGAGGTCGACGAGTCCCGCTGGGTGGAGGCCCGGGCGGCGCGCAAGCTCCTGACCCGCTCCGACGACGTCGAGCCGCTCGAGGCCCTGCTCGACCTGTGGGACGACGGACTGCTGGACACCTGGACGGTGATCGTGGCCCGGCACGGGCGGGCTCGGAGCCGCTCGTCGTGGAAGGGCGGCGAGCCGACGCGTCCGCTCACCCCGGTCGGCGCGAAGCAGGCAGGCGCGATGGTGCCGATCCTTGCCGCGTACGGCGTGGAGGAGGTCCTCTCCTCGCCCTGGGAGAGGTGCGTGGCCACCATGGGGCCCTACCTGGACGCGAGTGGCCTTGACCTGATCACGGCGCCGCAGCTGACCGAGACCGCGGCGACGAAGAACAAGCCGGCCGTGCGGTCGTTCGTTGGTGACCTCCTCGGCGCGCGACGCCGCCCGACCGTGGTGTGCACCCATCGTCCGGTCCTGCCGGTCGTCCTCACCGCGATCTCGGCGCGGAGCCCGTACCGGCTCTCCAAGGCACTGCCGGACCGGGACCCGTACCTGCGCACCGCGGAACTTCTGGTGATCCACATGGCCCGGCGGGCCACGGGCAAGGCCCGGCTCGTCGCCCTCGAGCGGCAGCGTGGCCCCGAGGCCTAGGAGGTGCTTCACGGTTCAACCAGTTTCCAAGCAGGGCCCAAGGGCGGGTCGAGCACGGCGTCGTCGTGGCGAACGTCACGTCCATCGTTGTGGCTCGTTCACCTGCTGTTCACCTGAATCGGGACGGGCATACACCCACGCTCCCTACCGTCAGGCGTGGCTGCGGCACGCTGGGGAATCGACCGGGCGCGCAGTTCCGACCTAGCCAACAGAAACGGGATTCGAACGTGAAGCTTGCATCTAGCCGCCGCCTGGCGGGCATCACCGCGATCAGCGCGCTCGCGCTCACCCTCGCCGCCTGCGGCGGGGGCGACGGCGACGACACGTCCACCGACGGCGACACCGGTGGCGACAACGGCGGCGCCAGCGCCGACCTCTCCGGCTCCATCGCCGGCTCCGGCGCCAGCTCCCAGGAGAACGCGGTTGGCGGGTGGATCGCCGGCTTCACCGAGGCGAACCCGGACGTCACGGTGACCTACGACCCGACCGGGTCGGGCACCGGGCGCGAGCAGTTCCTCAACGGCACCGTGCTGTTCGCAGGTTCGGACGCCGCGATGGACGAGGAGGAGCTCGCCTCGGGTGTGGAGCGCTGCTTCGGCGGCGAGGTCATCGAGCTGCCGCTGTACATCAGCCCGATCGCCGTCATCTACAACCTGCCGAGCGTGGACGCCGAGCACATCAACATGGACGCGGCCACGATCGCCGGCGTGTTCGCCGGAGAGATCACGAACTGGAACGACCCGGCCATCGCCGACGCGAACCCCGACGTCGAGCTGCCCGACCTGCCGATCGTCCCGGTGAACCGCTCCGACGAGTCCGGCACCACCGAGAACTTCACGGAGTACCTCACGGCCGCCGCGGGCGACGTGTGGACCCACGGTCCCGTCGAGACCTGGCCGATCTCCGGCACCCAGTCCGGTGCGCAGACCTCCGGCATGATCGACGTCGTCTCCGGCGCCGAGGGCACCATCGGCTACGCCGACGCCTCCCGCGCCGGCGACTTGGGCACCGTCGCCGTCGGCGTCGGTGAGGAGTTCGTGCCGTTCTCCCCGGAGGCCGCCGCGAAGATCATCGACGTGTCCCCGGCCACCGCCGACGCGACCGACCTGCGTCTGACGATCGACCTGGCCCGCGACACCACCGAGGCCGGGACCTACCCGATCGTGCTGGTCTCGTACTCGATCGCCTGCTCGGTCTACGACAACGAGGCGGACGCCGCGAACGTGGCCGGCTACCTCAACTACGTGGCCAGCCCCGAGGGCCAGGACCGCGCCGCGCAGCCGGACGTCGCCGGTTCCGCGCCGATCTCGGACGACCTGCGCGAGCGGGTCATCGCGGCCCTCGACCAGATCACGGTCGCCGGCTGATCCAGCCGAACACCTCAGGCGGGTCGGTGTCTCAGTACGCTGAGCACCGACTCGCCTGACGCACGTCGATCCCTCCCATCCCCCCACATCGACCCGGAGGACCAGTGGCAGTCACCGATTCACCCCCCTCGGAACCCGAAGCGCCCCCCAAGGTGCGGGCCGGGCGGGCCCCAGGCCGCCTGGGCAACCGGGTCTTCCAGGGGATCTCCACTGCCAGTGGCATCTTCATCCTGGTCATCCTCGCCGCGGTCGCGATCTTCCTGCTGGTCCGCGCCTGGCCGGCCGTCACCGCGGCGCCGTCCGCGTTCGAGGACGTCGGCTTCATGCTCGGCCGGGACCTGTGGTCCTGGGTCTGGCCGCTGCTGTTCGGCACCGCGATCTCCTCGGTCATCGCGCTCGTGGTGGCCGTGCCGCTCAGCATCGGCATCGGGCTGTTCATCTCGCACTACGCACCGCGCCGGCTCGCGCAGGGCCTCGGCTACCTGATCGACCTGCTCGCCGCGATCCCCTCGGTGATCTTCGGCCTCTGGGGCATCCAGTGGCTGCAGCCACTGGTGAGCCCGCTGTTCACGTGGCTCAGCACGAACCCGGCCACCGCCTGGCTCGAGGAGAACGTCGGCCCGACGATCTTCAGCGGGTACCAGGCCCCGGCCCGCAACATCCTCACCGCCGGCCTCGTGCTCGCGATCATGGTCCTGCCGATCATCACCGCGACCGTGCGTGAGGTGTTCCTGCAGACCCCGCGGCTGCACGAGGAGGCCTCCCTGGCCCTCGGGGCGACCCGGTGGGAGATGATCCGTCAGGCGGTCCTGCCGTTCGGGCGCTCCGGCGTGATCTCGGCGACCATGCTCGGCCTCGGCCGGGCCCTCGGTGAGACGATGGCGGTGCTGATGGTCCTCTCGCCCGGGTACCTGATCAACTTCTTCCTGCTCCAGCCCGGTCAGCACCAGTCGATCGCGGCCAACATCGCCAGCCACTTCCCGGAGGCCAGCGGCATCGGGGTGGACGCCCTGATCGCGTCCGGGCTGATCCTGTTCGTCATGACCTTCGGCGTGAACCTCGTCGCCCGCTGGATCATCGCCCGCCGCGCCGAGTTCTCGGGAGCCAACTGATGAGCGTCACCACGCCCCCGGTCCCGGTCCGGACCACGCGCCGGCTCCCCAGGTGGGCGCCGATCCCGGTCCTCGTCGCCTCCCTCCTGCTCGCCGCCGGGATCCAGTTCCTCGGGGATGGCCCCACCATCGCCGGCGTGTTCTTCATCGGCGCGATCCTGTTCGGCATCATCATGACGGTGACGTCCCGGGTGGTCGAGGGGGAGCGGTACGCCAAGGACCGGCTCGCCACCACCCTGGTCACGTTCGCGTTCCTCCTCGCGCTGATCCCGCTGGTCTCGCTGCTCTGGATCGTGATCCGGGACGGGGTGAAGCGGTTCAGCTGGGAGTTCCTCACCACCGACATGACCGGCATCTACGGGCAGATGGTCGAGGGTGGCGCGTTCCACGCGATCATCGGCACCGTCTACGTCACCGGCATCGCCTCGATCATCGCGATCCCGCTCGGGATCTTCACGGCCATCTACCTGGTCGAGTACGGCCGTGGCCCGCTGTCCCGCGGGATCACCGTGCTGGTCGACGTGATGACCGGTATCCCGTCGATCGTGGCCGGCCTGTTCGCGTTCACGCTGTTCCTGGTGATTGTGGGTCCGGCGTACAAGTCGGCCCTGATCGGCGGGATCGCCCTCGCGGTGCTGATGACCCCGGTCGTGGTGCGCAGCGTCGAGGAGATGCTGCGCCTGGTCCCGAACGAGTTGCGCGAGGCGTCCTACGCGCTCGGCGTGCCGAAGTGGCTGACTATCGTGAAGGTGGTGCTGCGCACCGCCATCGCGGGCATCACCACCGGTGTCATGATCGCCATCGCGCGGGTCATCGGTGAGACCGCCCCGCTGCTGCTCACGGTCGGCATCGCCACGGCCGTGAACTGGGACGCCTTCGACGGCCGGATCGCCACCCTGCCGGTGTTCGTCTACCGCCAGTACGCGCAGGGCGGGGCCTCCGCGGACCGTGCCTGGGCCGCCGCCCTCACCCTGATCATCATCGTGATGCTGCTGAACCTCGTCGCGCGCCTGGTCAGCAGGTACTTCTCCCCGAAGGGGGCCCGGTGACCTCGATGATCCCCCCGACCACCGCCCCGACCTCTCCCCCCGCCCACCGCTGCACCGCCCGCCCCGGAAGGACCGCTTGTGTCTAAGCGCATCGATGTCAACGACCTGAACGTCTACTACGGCGACTTCCTCGCCGTCGAGGGCGTGAACATGGTGATCGAGGCGCGCAGCGTGACCGCCCTGATCGGCCCGTCGGGCTGCGGCAAGTCCACGTTCCTGCGCACCCTGAACCGGATGCACGAGGTCATCCCGAAGGCCTACGTGACCGGCAAGGCCGTCATGGACGGTCAGGACCTGTACGGCCCGGGCGTCGACCCGGTCGAGGTCCGGCGTCAGGTCGGCATGGTGTTCCAGCGCCCGAACCCGTTCCCGACGATGTCCATCGCGGACAACGTGCTGGCCGGCGTGCGGCTGAACAACCGCCGGATCAGCCGCTCCGACGCCACGGACCTGGTGGAGCGGTCGCTGACCGGTGCGAACCTCTGGAACGAGGTCAAGGACCGGCTGGACCGGCCCGGCTCGTCACTGTCCGGTGGGCAGCAGCAGCGCCTGTGCATCGCTCGTGCGATCGCGGTGGAGCCGCAGGTGCTCCTGATGGACGAGCCCTGCTCGGCGCTCGACCCGATCTCCACCCTCGCCATCGAGGACCTGATCGCGGAGCTGAAGAACAACTACACGATCGTGATCGTGACCCACAACATGCAGCAGGCGGCCCGGGTCTCGGACCGCACCGGCTTCTTCAACATCGCCGGCACCGGCAAGCCCGGGCACCTCATCGAGATGGACGACACCACCACGATGTTCTCCACTCCGTCCGTGAAGGCCACCGAGGACTACATCTCCGGCCGCTTCGGCTGATCAGATGCCGGCGCCCTCGAACGAGGTCGTGGTCGGCTCCGCGGACACCGCCACACAGTAGGCGGTGCGGGAGCCGGCCGCCCAGGTGTCCGCGCTCGGGGTGATCGGAGCCACGGACAGCGAGGAGTCGGCGGCCGCGATGCCGACGAAGTCCTCGAACAGACCGGTGCACTCCTCCAGCGCGATCGTCTGGACCTCCGTGTCACCGGGATACGCGCCGTCGGCCATCTCGTAGACCGCGACGATCTGGACCTCGTGCTCGGTGGCACAGTCGATCGTCGGCAGCCCGGAGATCCCGTCGCCCTCGGTGATCACCGCGTACAGGTCGCTGGCCCGCAGGCAGTCACCCACGTCGGCCACCGGCACCCCGGAGGAGTCCGTGGCGGTCGTGGTGTCCGGGGCGGGGGTCGACGGCGGTGTCGAGCCCGCGGTGCCGCCCGGTTCGTCCGGGCTGCTCGAGGCGCTGTCGCTGGGTTCTTCTGTGCCGCCGCCCTGCGTGAACGTCTGCGGGGAGTCCTCAGGGCCGCCAGAGCACGCGGCGAGGACCGGCGCGACCAATGCGGCGGCGGCGAGCGCCAGGACGGCGCGACGGCGGCGGACGGCAGCAGCGGTCATGGGGCATCGGCTCCTCGGTGCGGGTGGGGCGGCCGCACCAACGTACCCGACGACGTGCCTGACGGGCCGGGCGCCGACGGCGAAGGGCCGCACCCTCGGACTCAAGGGGTGCGGCCCTTCGTCATGGGGCCGTCGGGGCGACTCAGACGGCCGCGCCCTCCCAGCTCTCGGTGACGGTGGAGCCATCCGTCAGGAAGGCGATGCACAGCACCTCACGGTCGTTGGCCTGGTCCCAGGTGCTCTCGTTCGGCGCGATCCAGTCGAGCTCGAGGGTGGACTCCTCGTAGCTGAGCCCGATGAAGGACTCGAAGCCGGAGAGGCAGCCCTCCTGGGCGGCGGTCGCGATCGCGTCGTCGCCGGGGAAGTCGCCGTCCTGATCGATGTCGAAGGAGTGCACGAACTGGGCGTCGTGCGCCTCGCCGCAGTCGACGGTGGGGATCTCGGTGAGCTCGCCGGACAGGTCCTCGAGGTTGGAGCAGGCGCCGACTTCGGCGGTGGCGACCTGGCTGCCACAGGCGGCCAGCGACGCGGCCAGGCCGGCGGCGCCGACCAGGGCGAGGGCGGTGCGGACGATGCGACGGGACATAGGTGTGAACTCCCCGGGAGTAGGTGGCAGCCGGGGCGTGCCCGGTGCGTGATGTCGGGGTGAGTCTATGAGCCCGGCAGGCCTGCGCGCGCCGGTATCCATGGGCAGGAGTGCCCGCTCGCGGTCCCGATGAAACACCGGCCAAGGCCCGGGCGGGACCTCACAGGAACAGCGAGAGGACCAGGTAGAGGACCGCGGCCACGGTCGCCGCCGCGGGGATGGTCAGCACCCAGGCCACGCCGATGCTTCGGGCCATGCCCCAGCGCACCGCGGAGGCCCGCTTCGTGGCGCCGACGCCCATGATCGCCGACGTGATGGTGTGGGTCGTCGAGATCGGCGCATGGAACACGAACGCCGTCGTGTAGAGCACGCTCGAGGCGACCGACTCCGCCACGAAGCCACGAGCGGGGTCGAGCTCGATGACCTTGCGTCCCAGCGTGCGCATGATCCGCCAGCCGCCGGAGTACGTACCGAGCGAGATCGCCCCGGCCGCGGCGAGCTTCACCCAGAGCGGGATCTCGGTGCCCTCGTGCAGCCCGCCCGCGACCAGCGCGAGCACGATGACCCCCATCGTCTTCTGCGCGTCCTGGAGCCCGTGCCCGAGCGCCATCGCCGCCGCCGAGACCGTCTGGGCCAGCCGGAACCGGCGCTGGGTGCGGCCCGGGGCGGCGTTCCGGAAGGCCCACAGCACCGCGATCATGACCACGTACGCCAGGGCGAACCCGACCAGGGGTGAGGCCACCATCGGGATGACCACCTTGTCCAGGATCACCGACCAGTGCACGGTGGACAGGGACGCGATACCGGCGCCCAGGAGGCCACCGATGAGCGCGTGCGAGGACGAGGACGGCAGGCCCTTCCACCACGTGATCAGGTTCCAGGCGATCGCGCCGAGCAGGCCCGCGAGCACCACGATCAGGCCCGACGGCCCGGCCGGGGTGTCGATGATGCCGCTGCCGATGGTCTCGGCGACGCCGGTGCCGAGCAGGGCGCCGACCATGTTCATGGAGGCGGCGAGCAGGAGCGCAGCGCGTGGGGTGAGCGCTCTCGTCGAGACGGAGGTCGCGATCGCGTTCGCCGCGTCGTGGAACCCGTTGGTGTAGTCGAACGCGAGGGCGATCACGACCACGAGCAGGACGAGGAGGAGCTCCACCGGCTCAGGTCTCCTTGACGTAGATGGTCTGCACCACGCTGCCCACCCGCTCGAACGCGTCGGCGGCCTTCTCGAGCTCGTCGACGACCCCCTTGAGCTTGATCAGGTCCACCACGTCCGTCGGGGTCTGCTGGTACTGCGGGCTCCCGAACAGGTGCGCCAGCAGCGCGCGGTGGGTCCGGTTGGCCTCGCTCTCCAGCCGGTTGATCTCCTGCCAGTACGGCTTCAGGTCGGTCATCGTGCGCAGCCGGGGCATCGCGGCGGCGGTCAGCTCGGCGGCGCGCTGCAGCGTCGAGACCATGGTGATGACGTCGTCGGGCAGGTCGACGATCTGGAAGAGCACGATGATGTCGCCGGCCGCCTCCATCGCATCGATGCAGTCGTCCATCGCGGTCGCCAGCGTGTAGATGTCGTCGCGATCGAACGGCGTCACGAACGTCTGGTTCAGCCGGTTCGTGATCGTCGCCCGCGTGGTGTCCGCCTCCTGCTCGGCCGCCCGGAGCCGGGCGGCGTATCCCGGCCGGTCGGCCGGCTCGGCTCCGATCAGCTGGGCGAGCAGGTCGGCACCGGTGACCAGGTGTTCGGCGTTCGACGCGAAGAGGTCGAAGAACGTGACATCGCGTGGGGTCAGGCGGAAGCGCACAGCATTCACTCCGGGGGAAGGGGCAATGTCAGCGAGATCAGGCTAGAGCACTCCGGGCCGACAGCCGCCCGGTCGGCGAGAGCAGCCGAGGGGAGAGGACGCCGGGCCGCCCAGCGCCTGACGGCGCGAAGGCCGCTCGTAGCGGCTGATGTTGGAGCCCGGGGCTAGCGCGACCCGACGTCGGTGACAAGTCTAACGGCCGACGGCGGGGTGGGCTCGGTGGGTGAGGTCACAGTGCCGGTTCGGCCGAGTCAGCACTGTCAGCGCTGTCGGCGCCGGCCGACTCCGTGCTCGTGTCGCCGCCGGGGCGCCGCTCGCGGGGCAGGTCGAACCGGTACCCGACGTTACGGACCGTGCCGATCATCGCGTCGTGCTCCGGGCCGAGCTTCGCCCGCAGGCGCCGCACGTGGACATCCACGGTGCGGGTACCGCCGTAGTAGTCGTAGCCCCACACCTCCTGCAGCAGCTGGGCTCGGGTGAACACCCGGCCCGGGTGCTGGCTCAGGTACTTCAGGAGTTCGAACTCCTTGTAGGTCAGGTCCAGCGGCTCCCCGCGCAGGCGGGCCGTGTACCCGCCGGAGTCGATCACGAGGTCACCGGCGAGGATCTCCTCGGGGTCGTCGGCCGACTGCCGGTCGGAACGCTGGGCGACCAGCCGCAGCCGTGCGTCCACCTCCGCCGGGCCGGCCTCGGCGAGCACCAGATCGTCGATCCCCCAGTCCTGCCCCACCACGGACAGCCCGCCCTCGCCGAGCACCAGGAGCACCGGCACCTCGATGCCGGTGGTGCGCAGCAGCTGGCAGGTGCTCCGGGCGCGCGCGAGGTCGCGACGTCCGTCGATGAGCACCACATCCGCGTCCGGTGCGTCCAGCAGCGACGACGGCTCCACCGGGACCACCCGGACGCGGTGATGCAGCAGTGCGAGGGCGGGGAGCACCTGTGCTGAACCGCCAGGCTCTGATGTGAGTAGCAGAAGTTCCGCCACGCGTGCTCCTCCCGACCGGTGGCGTCATCGTATTGCAGGTCGCGGCGCGCCCGTTACCGCCCGCCGGATCCCCGGCGCCCGGCCGGGACGGCCGGGTCCCACCGGGTGCGGGCCGGTTGCCGGTAGCGTTCGGCCTGTACCCGTGGGCCCGCTGCGCGGCCCGCCGACCGACCGAGAGGTGCTCGAGGCAGATGATGGGCGGCCCGTTCCGTGCGGTGGTCGCGGCGACGGCGGCCGCGGGCATCGGCATCACCGCCTTCGGGGAGCGGTACCTGCTGATCGGTACGGTCGCAGCGATCGGGGCACTGTTCTCGATCGGCTGGCCGAGCCTGCTCGGACTCCCGGCCCGCCGCGGCGCCAGCGTGGTGCTGCTCGGCTGCGTGGTCGCGTCGGTCGGGGTGCTGCTGCTGACGAACGACCTCGCCATGGTGGCCGTCGTGTTCGCGCTGTCGGTGGTGGCCGCGTTCGTGCACGAACTCGTGCGTCGGGACGGGCGACCCCGCCTGGTCGAGTCGGTCTCCGGCACCGTCGCGGGGGCCGCGGTGGTCACCTCCGCGACCGGGTGGATCGCCGTCGGCACCGGCCCGACGGCGGTCGGCCTGCTGCTCTGCGGGGCGGTCACCCTCGCCGTCGCCGCCATGTGCTCGGCGTTGCCGTTCCCCGGCTGGATCGGTGCCGGGATCACCGTCGTCGCCGCCGCCGGCGGCGGCCTCGCGGTCGGTTCGGTGACCGACGTCGGCCCCACGGCCGGTGCCCTGATCGGCTTCTCCGCCGGCGTTGTGCTCGCCGCGGCGCACCGCCTGTTCGGCCAGTTCCCCTCGTCCGGCCGACCCTTCCCCGCGCTCGCCGCGGCCGTGCTGCCGGTGGCCGTCGCCGGTCTGCCGGTCTATGTGCTGGCCCGGCTGCTCGTCGCCTGACGAGTACCATCGGCGGTGTTCGCACCCGCGTCCCCAGGGAGTCCACCGCATGAGTTTCGCCATCCCCGACGGCCTCGCTCCGGAGACCTACCCACTGTCCTGGCTGCTCGGCACCTGGCGTGGCCCGGGCTTCCTCGGTTACCCGGACATCCCGGAGCGGCCGATCCTCGTCGAACTGACCTTCACCTCCGACGGCGGCCCCTACCTCGCGTACACCTCGACGACCTGGAACCTCGACGGCGAACTCGACTCGCTCGAGGGTGACGTCGACGTGGCCGCGCTGCGGCCCGGTCAGGTGTGGGCCACCGAGTCCGGCTTCTGGCGGGCGGTCCCGAAGGCCCCCGACGACGCCAGCGCGCTCACCGACGCGCCCGCGGCCGACCCGGCGCCGGACGCCCCCGCGGCAGGCCCGGCGCCGGACGCGCCCGGAGCACCCCGGACCGGCGCGAACGCGTCCTCCACGGCCGCACCGCCGCCGTCGGCCACCGAGATCGAGGTCCTGCTCGCCGAACCGAGCGGCCACGTGAGCGTGTACCTCGGCGTGGTCCAGGGACCACGCATCGAGCTCGCCACCGATCTGGTCGCGCGGACCGCGTCCGGGGCGGAGGTGTCCGCCGCGGCCCGGATGTACGGGCTGGTGCGTGGGGAACTGATGTGGGCCACGGACATGGCCGCGTTCGGCCACGAGATGCAGTCCTACTCCTCCGGCCGGCTCCAGCGACAATGACCGAACGCCTTCCATGCGGGCCGCGGCCGCGCCACGGAATGAAGGCGGCCCCGCGGGCCTTGTACCTGGCGTGACCACCACCATCGCCTCGCCCCTGCTCTCACGCCACGGCGCCGTCGCCGCCGGCGGCCCGGACACGGGCGTCGCCGCGCACTACGGCGAGCCGAACCGGGAGCAGCGCGACCTCGCCCGAGGGCTGGCCGTGGTGGACCTGTCCCACCTGGGTGTGGTGACCGTGACCGGTCCGGACCGGCTCGGCTGGCTGCACACGCTGAGCTCCCAGGACGTCGGTGCGCTCGCCCCCGGGGCGAGCACCGAGCTGTTGCTGCTCGACCCGAACGGGCGGGTGCAGCACGCCCCGGCCGTCGTCGACGACGGCACCACCACCTGGCTGATCACCGAGACCGCCGACGCCGAGGGGCTGGCCGCGTTCCTGGAGTCGATGCGGTTCATGCTCCGCGTCGAGGTCGCGATCGACACCGGCACCGCCGTGCTCGGGACGTCCGCCGCCGGTCCGTCCCTGCGCACCCAGGCCGGGGCGGAACCCGTGACCTGGCGCGACCCGTGGCCGACCACGGCCCCGGGCTCGACCCGGTACGGCCCGGCCGACGCCGAGCACCCCGGCTCGGAGTGGGCCGCGCAGCTGTGGCTGGTCCCGCGCGCCGAGGTGCCGGACGTGGTCCGGTCCGCGGAGGCGACCGGGGCCCGGCTGGCCGGTGCCTGGGCCTGGGAGGCGCTGCGGGTGGCGGCCTGGCGCCCGCGTGCGGCCCGGGAGGTCGACGAGCGTTCCATCCCGCACGAGCTGGACTGGCTGCGCACGAGCGTGCACCTGCACAAGGGCTGCTACCGGGGCCAGGAAACGGTCGCTCGCGTGTTCAACCTGGGCCGGCCGCCGCGGCGGCTGGTGATGCTGCACCTGGACGGCAGCGAGCACCTCACCCCGGACCCGGGCGAGACGGTGCTCGACGGCGACCGTGAGGTCGGCCGGGTCACGTCCGTGGTGCGCCACCACGAGCTGGGCCCGGTGGCCCTGGCGGTGATCAAGCGCAACGTCGATCCGGACGTCCAGCTGACCGTCGGCGGCATCGCCGCCGCACAGGAACTCATCGTCGCCGTGGACGGCGCAGGCACCGACCGACCGGAGCCGGCCGCCGGACCGATGCTGCGCCGTCGGACGTTGTAGCGCTCGTCGGACGGGACGGACCTGCGGGACCGGAAGCGTCGCCGTCCAGCGCTGCGTCCCGGTCCGGGACTTGCCGCTCAACCCATGTGTCTACTTTTTCAGACTCGGCTCACTACTCGACGGCCATCCTCGACGCTGCCGCCGAGAAGAAGGCTCGGCGCGCAAGCGCCGCGCTCGTCGACCGGGCACGCTCACTGCTCGCCTAGGGTCACTAGGCTGCCCCACGGCCGACCGAGCGCCGTGTGGGCGGCTCGGTCGGCCGAAACCGGCTCGCTCGACCACGCCTCAGCGGGCGCGCGGCGGGGTGCCCGCAACAGGGTCCGGGGTGGCCGGACAGGACCGAGGCGACCGCCACCCGTACGCTGTCCAGGTGTGAGCAGCGGACCGACTCGTGCCGAGGCGCCCCGGCGGCGATTCGACGTGCGGCGGGCCCGGGTGCTCGTCACCGCCAGGGTCGCCCGCGGGGTCCGCCGGTTGCGCGCGGACGCCGTCGGGATCCTCAGCGCCTCGGTGGCCGCCGGCATCGCGTACGCGGTCGCGCTGTACGCCGTGGGCCACGACGTCCCCGTGTTCGCCGCGATCGCCGCCTGGGTGTGCCTGGGCTACGGGAACGACCGGCGCCCGCGGAAGGTGGCCGAACTCGCGCTCGGGGTGACCCTCGGCGTGGCGCTCGGCGAGGTGTTCGCGCACCTGTTCGGCACCGGGCCGGTGCAGATCGCCGTGGTCCTCGCGCTCGCGGTCTCGGTGGCGAGGCTGATCGACGGCGCCCAGATGCTGGCCATGCAGGCCGGGGTGCAGGCCGTCGTGATCGTCGGGTTCTCCACCACGCTGGTCGGTGGCGGCGTCGGGCGCTGGCTCGACGCGCTCATCGGCGGCGCCCTCGCACTTCTCACCGCGGCGCTGCTCCCGCTCGACGTGCGCAGACGGGCCCGGGCCCTGGCGGCCGAGGGCATGGGCGAACTGGCGATCACCGCCTCCGACGTCGCCCGCGGGATCCGGCTCGGCGACCCGGACGTCCTCAACGACGCGCTGGTCCGGGCGCGCGGGTCGCAGGGGGTGCTCGACGACTGGAGCAGCCTGGTGCGTGATGCCCTCGAGGCGACCCGGCTGACCCCGACGGCGCTGCGCCACGACGACCTGCTCACCCGGCTCCAGCGCGGCAGCACCCTGTGTGACCGTGCGATGCGCAACCTGCGGGTGATCGCACGTCGCTCCTGGACCGTGTCCGAGAACCTCCGGGACCGGGACCGGGTCGCCGACATCCTCGAGGTCACCGCGCGGGCGAGCCGGGACATCGGCTTCGCGTTCGAGTCGAACGCCGACCTGATCCGGCTCCGTCCGCAGCTGCTCGCGGTCGCGGGCGAGCTCGACCCGCAGGCCTTCACCGGCTGGCAGACCCAGACCCTCGTGGTGCTGCTGCGCTCGCTCGTCGTCGACCTGCTCGAACTCACCGGGATGACCGGCAGCCAGGCCCGGGAGGCGCTCGTCGAGATCGACACCGGACGCCCCGGCTGAGTCGTTGCTCGCGTACCCTCGGAACGTGATCGCGAACATCCAGGCGTACCTGTTCCTCGGCCTGTCCGTCATTGCCTTCGGCCTCGCCCTCTGGGCGCTGGTCGACGCGCTGGTCCGACCGACGACGGCGTTCACCTCGGCCGACAAGCGCACCAAGGGCTTCTGGGGTGGTGTGCTCGCGCTGGCGACCGTGCTCGGCTTCCTCGGGATTCCCGCAGGCGGGGGCGGCAGCTCGCTGTTCCTGGTCCTCATCGCCGCGATCCCGGCCGGCATCTACCTGGCCGACGTGCGCCCGGCGGTGGCCCGGTACAGCGGCCGCGGGGGCTCGGGAGGTTCCGGCGGCGGTAGCCGGTGGTGAAGCCGCCGCCACGCCTCGTCGCACCCGCGCCCGGGGCGCCGCTGGCGTGGGTGATCCGGGGCACGATGGTGGAGTCGGTGCACGCCGGGCACCTGGTCGCCCTCGACGCCGATGACGACGTGGTGCTCGCCCTCGGCGACCCGGAGCAGGAGATCTACCCGCGTTCGGCCATCAAACCCGTCCAGGCGGTCGCGATGCTGCGTGCCGGCCTGGACGTGACCGATGAGCAGCTGGCCCTGGTCTGTGCCTCCCACTACGGCGAGCCGCGCCACCTCGACGTCGCGGCGAGCATTCTCGCCCGCGCCGGCCTGACCGAGGCCGACCTCGGCAACCCCGCGTCGCTGCCGTGGCGGGAGGAGACCGCGCACGCCTGGATCGCGGCCGGGACCCCGCCGTCGCGCCTGGCGCACAACTGCTCCGGGAAGCACGCCGGCATGCTCGCCACCAGCCGGGCCGCCGGGTGGCCCAACGACACCTACCTGGACCCCGAGCACCCCCTGCAGCAGGCGATCGCGGCCGGAATCGCCGATCTGACCGGTGTCGATCCCGCGCACGTCGCCGTGGACGGGTGCGGGGCGCCGCAGTTCTCGACCACCGTGTCCGGGCTCGCCCGGGCGTTCGCCCGGATCGCGTCCGCCCCGGCCGGCCCCGAGGCGCGCGTCCGGGACGCGATGGCCGGGCACCCGTGGCTCGTCGGCGGCACCGGCCGGGACGCGACCGAGGCGATGACCGCCGTGCCCGGGCTGATCGCGAAGGACGGAGCCGACGGCGTGTACGCGGCGGCGCTGCCCGACGGGCGCGCGCTCGCGTTCAAGGTGTCCGACGGCGGGGGGCGGGCCCGGGCGGCGATCCTCGCCGCCGCGCTGCGCGTCCTCGGGGTCGAGGGAGCCTGGGCCTGGGCGCGGGTTCCGGTCCTCGGTGGGGGCGCGCCGGCCGGCTCGGTCCGCCCCGCGTTCGGGGCGGACGTCCCGCCGGGACTGGGCTGAGCCGGTGCGGGCCGTGCTGCAGCGGGTCTCGTCCGCCTCGGTGAGCGTCGGCGGGTCGGTGGTCGGGCAGATCGGCACCGGCCTGCTCGCCCTGGTCGGGGTCTGCTCGGACGACACCACCGAGGACGCTGCCCGGGTGGCTCGCAAGATCGCCGAGCTGCGGATCCTGGCCGGGGAGGCCTCCGTGACCGAGTCCCCGGGCGCCGGGGTGCTCGTGGTCAGCCAGTTCACCCTGTACGGGGACACCCGCAAGGGGCGACGCCCGTCCTGGTCCGCGGCCGCGCCGGGGCCCGTCGCCGAACCGCTGGTCGAGGCGGTGGTCGCGGACCTGCGCGAGCGGGGGATCACGACGGCGACCGGCGAGTTCGGCGCCATGATGTCGGTCTCCCTCGTGAACGAGGGGCCGTTCACGCTGCTCGTGGAGAGCCGGCCCGGTCGGGAGCCGGCGCGCTGACCAGCGCTGACCAGTGCTGATCAGTGCGGTTGGTCCTGCTCGCTTCCCGTCGGCGCGCCGTCGGCGAAGCCGAGGCCGGCCGCTGCCAGGGCGCCCGCCAGGCGGTCGAGGGCGATCGGCCCGACCCCGTGCAGGGCGGCGAGGTCGGCGGCCGTCCGGTGGCTCACCGCCTCGAGCGTGTGGACGTCGACGGCGCGCAGCGCGCGGGTGGCCGGGGCGCCGATCGACCGGGGCAGCGGGGTGCCGGGCCGTCGCGGTGGCCGGTCCCGGGGGCCGTCCAGATGGTCGAGGACGCTCTCGCCGCGGGGGGACAACCGGTAGCCGATCGCCAATGACTCGGTCAGCCCCCGCTCCTTGAGCTTGCGGACGTCGCGCTTGAAGTCGGGGGTGGGCCGCCGGACCGTCGCCGCGAGCTCGGGAGCCCGCACCTCCGGGTTGGCATCGATCAGTCTCAGGGTCGCCCGTGTCCACGGACCGAGGGTGGACGCGGCGTCGAGCCGGTCCAGGCCCGCCACGATCAGGGCCAGCTCCTCGGCGGCGGGCACCGTCTCACGGAGCCCGTCGCGCGGGTCGGGACCGGCGAACGACAGGCCGATGCGGTAGACCCGCCCGCCGGCCCGCTCGGTGAGCGCGCTCCTGAGCGCGGCCACGGACGCGGCGCCGGAGCGGCGCGCGTCCTCGGTGCGCAGCGCCGAGAGCGGGACCGCCTCGACGCCGGTGACCGCGATCAGCCCCACCGCCGTCCGGAGCCGGGTGCCCTCCTTGACGCGGGCCCGGTCCCAGCGCCGGAAGGTCAGGTCGATCGCACCGTCGCGGATCGCCTCGAGCTCAGCAGGTCGGAACAACACACCTCGGAGCCTAGTCCGCCTCACCGTCCGAGACGGGGGTCGACGGCGGCCGGCCCCGCGTCGAGGTCGCGCACCGGCCGGCCGGGGCCACCGCCGGCGGGCGTCCGGCTCAGGACTGTTCGGCGAGCTCGGCGAGCCGGTCGATCGAGGCCTGCAACTTCTCGGCCGTCGTGGCCCGGGCGCGGGGCACCCGGTTCTCGTCCGTGAGTTCGGTCCAGTCGTAGGTGTGCGTGACCCTGGTCCGCGACGGGCCGAGCGCCTCGAGCTCCCAGCGCCACAGATGTCCGGGTGGCTGCTTGCCCGGCTCGGAGGGCCGCCACGCGATCCGCCGGCCCTCCTCGAACTCGACCACGTGGTTCTCGCGGACCTGCCCCTTCGTCAGGGTCATGGTGAAGACGTCGCCGGCGGCGCGGACCCGCTGGCCGGCGGGCGCCTGCGCGAGGTTGTCGTTGCCGTCCCAGCGGGGCTGCTGACTCGGGTCGGCGATGAGGTCGAAGATGGGGCCGGCGGCGCAGGAGATCTCCCGGCCGGCGCTGACGACGCGGTTCTCGGTGGTCATCGACTCATCGAAGCACCGGGTTTCGGCCCCGACAACCCCGACAACCCCGGCCTAGTCCGGCGGCTCCCGGTCCGGCCGCCCCGGCCAGCCACCGTCCGCTGCTCGACGGCGAAGATCAAACGTTCCGATTCCAGAGTGAGAGGTTTGAAGGTGGCCGTCGCGGGCAGTCCGCGCCAGGCGTGCGTGGCAAGGCCGGCGACGTCGGGTCGGGACGTGCCACAGTGGGACATGCGAATCGAGGCCGTCGCGGGAGACATCACCACCCAGTCCGTGGATGCGATCGTCAACGCGGCGAACTCCTCGCTGCTCGGTGGTGGCGGGGTGGACGGCGCCATCCACCGGGCCGCAGGGCCGGCGCTGCTGGCCGAGTGCGAGCAGCTGCGGGCGACCACCCACCGGGACGGGCTGCCCGTCGGTCATGCCGTCGCGACCGGGGCCGGGAACCTGCCGGCCCGGTGGGTGATCCACACGGTCGGGCCGAACCGGCACGCCGGGCAGACGGACCCGGCGCTGCTCGCGTCCGCATTCTCGGCCAGCCTGGCCGTGGCGAGCGGGCTCGGCGCCACCTCCGTCGCGTTCCCGGCGATCAGCGGCGGGGTCTACGGCTGGGCGATGGGCGAGGTCGCCGAGATCGCGGTCGCCACGGTCCGCGACGCCGACGCACGCGGCGTCGAGACCGTCCGGTTCGTCCTGTTCGGTGCCGACGCGCTCGCCGAGTTCCGGGCGCGGCTCGCCTGAGCCGACCCACCACGGCCGGCACGCCGACGTGCTCGGGCGAGCATCCGCCGTCGGGCGTTGCACGATCGTGACCGGCGTGCTCTCTGCCGCTGGCGAACAGGGGCATCATCGCCGGACCCGCGCCGTTAGCATCGAAGACACACACCGCCATGACCGGTGTCGGTCCCGGCCCGTGAGGAGTACGCAGATGTTCGAGAGATTTACAGACAGAGCCCGCCGAGTAGTGGTCCTTGCCCAAGAAGAGGCACGGATGCTCAACCACAACTACATCGGCACCGAGCACATCCTGCTCGGCCTCATCCACGAGGGTGAAGGCGTGGCCGCGAAGGCGCTGGAGTCGCTGAACATCTCCCTGGAAGCAGTGCGCCAGCAGGTGCAGGAGATCATCGGCGAGGGCCAGCAGGCGCCATCCGGGCACATCCCGTTCACCCCGCGTGCGAAGAAGGTCCTCGAGCTGTCCCTGCGGGAGGCGCTCCAGCTGGGCCACAACTACATCGGCACCGAGCACATCCTGCTCGGCCTGATCCGCGAGGGCGAAGGGGTCGCCGCGCAGGTCCTGACCAAGCTGGGTGCGGACCTGAACCGCGTCCGCCAGCAGGTCATCCAGCTGCTGTCCGGCTACCAGGGCAAAGAGCCGGTCTCCGCCGGCGGCCCGAACGAGGGCACGCCCTCCGGTTCGGCGGTTCTGGACCAGTTCGGCCGCAACCTCACCCAGGCCGCCCGCGAGAACAAGCTGGACCCGGTGATCGGGCGCGGCAAGGAGATCGAGCGGGTCATGCAGGTGCTCTCCCGGCGCACCAAGAACAACCCGGTGCTGATCGGTGAGCCCGGCGTCGGCAAGACCGCCGTGGTGGAGGGCCTGGCCCAGGACATCGTGCGCGGCGACGTGCCCGAGACCCTGAAGGACAAGCAGCTCTACACCCTCGACCTCGGCGCCCTGGTGGCCGGTTCGCGCTACCGCGGTGACTTCGAGGAGCGACTCAAGAAGGTCCTCAAGGAGATCCGCACCCGCGGCGACATCATCCTGTTCATCGACGAGATCCACACGCTCGTCGGGGCCGGTGCCGCCGAGGGCGCGATCGACGCCGCCAGCATCCTCAAGCCGATGCTCGCTCGCGGTGAGCTGCAGACCATCGGGGCGACCACCCTCGAGGAGTACCGCAAGCACATCGAGAAGGACGCCGCGCTCGAGCGCCGGTTCCAGCCGATCCAGGTGGCCGAGCCCACGCTCGCGCACGCCATCGAGATCCTCAAGGGCCTGCGGGACCGGTACGAGGCGCACCACCGGGTGACGATCACCGACGCCGCCCTCGTGGCCGCGGCGAACCTCGCCGACCGGTACGTCAACGACCGGTTCCTGCCGGACAAGGCGATCGACCTGATCGACGAGGCCGGCGCCCGCCTGCGGATCCGCCGGATGACGGCGCCGCCGGAGCTGCGCGAGCTCGACGAGCAGATCGCCGAGACCCGGCGCTCCAAGGAGTCGGCGATCGACGATCAGGACTTCGAGCGGGCCGCGCGGCTGCGGGACGAGGAGAAGAACCTCGCCAACACCCGCGCCGACCGGGAGAAGGCCTGGAAGTCCGGGGACATGGACAACGTGGCCGAGGTCGATGAGGAACTCATCGCCGAGGTGCTCGCCGCGTCCACCGGGATCCCGGTCTTCAAGCTCACCGAGGAGGAGTCCTCGCGGCTGCTGCGGATGGAGGACGAGCTGCACAAGCGGATCGTCGGCCAGGACGCGGCCATCAAGGCGCTGTCCCAGGCGATCCGGCGCACCCGCGCGGGTCTGAAGGACCCGAAGCGTCCCGGCGGCTCGTTCATCTTCGCCGGCCCCACCGGTGTCGGGAAGACCGAGCTCGCCAAGGCGCTCGCGGAGTTCCTGTTCGGCGACGAGGACGCCCTCATCCAGCTGGACATGAGCGAGTTCTCCGAGAAGCACACCGTGTCGCGGCTGTTCGGGTCCCCGCCCGGATACGTCGGCTACGAGGAGGGCGGCCAACTCACCGAGAAGGTGCGCCGCAAGCCGTTCTCGGTGGTGCTCTTCGACGAGGTGGAGAAGGCCCACGCGGACATCTTCAACTCGCTGCTGCAGATCCTCGAGGACGGTCGCCTGACCGACTCCCAGGGCCGGGTGGTGGACTTCAAGAACACCGTGATCATCATGACCACGAACCTCGGTACCCGGGACATCGCGAAGGGCCTGCTGACCGGCTTCCAGGCCGGTGGCGACCTGTCCACGAACTACGACCGGATGAAGGTCAAGGTCAACGACGAGCTGAAGCAGCACTTCCGCCCCGAGTTCCTGAACCGTGTCGACGACGTGATCGTGTTCCCGCAGCTGTCCCAGGAGGAGATCTACCAGATCGTCGACCTGATGATGGCCCAGCTGTCCACCCGCCTGGCGGACAAGGACATGACGATCGAGCTCACCGGCGCGGCGAAGGACCTGATCGCCGAGCGTGGTTACGACCCGGTGCTCGGCGCCCGGCCGCTCCGTCGCGCGATCCAGCGCGAGATCGAGGACCAGCTCTCCGAGAAGATCCTCTACGGCGAGCTCGCCGCGGGCCAGCACATCACGGTCGACGCCGTGGGGGAGGGCCTGCTCGGGGAGTTCACGTTCCACGGCGAGGCCAAGGCCGAGAAGGAGAAGGAACCGCTCGCGGTCGGGGCCGGCATCACGCCGGAGCTGCCCGCAGCGAGCGCGGACTGACCCGACCTGCAGTTCACGAAGGGCCGGCCACCATCACGGTGGCCGGCCCTTCGCGCCGCCGCGGGGGTCCGGCGTCGGGCCCGGGCGCTCGGGCCCGCGTTCGTCCTGCGTGCCTGCGTTCGTCCTGCGGGCCTGCGACGCCTCCGCGTAGTCTCGGTCCCGAGGCGCGGCGCGGCCCTCGCGCGGCGGATGATCGGGAGGCGATCGTGGCAAAGGCAACGCTGGGGAACCTGACGTCCAAGGAGTACGAACTCGTCCTGGAGACGGAGAGGAAGAACCTGGACACCCTCGACGAGGACGGCCTCGATTCGCTCCTGACGCGGGTGCGGCGGGCCCGCACGAAGTACGTGAAGCTGCACCGCGACGAGGTCGCCGCCGCCGTTCCCGCCAAGGGCGCCCGCGGCGCAGCCAGTGCGGCGCCGCGGCGCAGCGGGGACAAGGCGGAGATCTTCGAGGAGTCCCTGGCCCGGGTCAGCGCCGCCCTGGCGAAGGCAGCCCGGGCGAGCGCCGCCGAGCTGAAGGCGGAGCGGCTTGCCGCCGCGGCGGGCGGCGCCGCGGCCTCCCCGGCCGCCGCGCCCGCGAAGACCACCCGCGCGAAGGCGGGCGCGAAGGCGGGCACTGCGAAGGCGAGTGCCGCGAAGGCGAGCACGAAGGTCGGCTCCCGCTCCGCCGTCGCGAAGAAGACGGCCGCGAGCAGCAAGGCGCAGGGTGCCCGCCGGCAGGCTAAGAGCGACGCCCGCTGACCGGCGGCGAGGTAGCCGCCTGCGTGTCGAGGCAGTCCGTTCGCGGTGACTACTTCGACGGGCCCGGGACTGACTCGCTGATCCGCTGCGTCACTGACCCGTCCGGCGGGTCAGTGACGCAACGGCCGGAAAGCCGCGTCCGGAGTGACCGTCAGGCGGTGCGGTAGGCCTCGAGCCAGAGGTCCGCGAGGAGCCGGTGGCCGGCGGGCGTCGGGTGCACGCCGTCGTGGGCGAGCGCCGCCGCACCAACCCGGGCCGCCGCCTGTGCGTACGGTCCGTCCGTCGCGACGTACTCGGCCCCGAACTCCTCGGCCAGGCGCCGCACTGCCGCGATCTTCGGGTCCAGGTCCTCGCGCCAGTCCCACTGGTCCGGGCCGAGCGCCAGCAGGAACGGCTCGACGAGCAGGATCCGGCCGACTCCCGCCGCCCGGCTCCGAGCGAGCAGGTCCCGGTAGCCAGCCTCGTAGGACCGCGCGGACGTCGGGTCGTCACGGTCGTAGCGGCGCCAGGTGTCGTTGATGCCGATCATGATCGACAGCACGTCGGGGGTGTGCGCGAGGACGTCCGCGTCCCAGCGTGCTTGCAGGTCCACCACGCGGTTGCCGCTGATGCCGGTGTTGAGCACCCGCTCGTCCGGGAGGTCGGCGGCGACCAGGGCGGCGTAGCCGTCGCCCAGGCTGGCGAGATCGTCACGGTCACGGCCGGCGTCGGTGATCGAGTCACCGGTGAGGAGAATGGTCACGATCGGGCAGCCTACTGATCCGTTCCCGAGGAGTGAACACCCGTGGTCACCATCCGGACGGACTCCTAGGATGATCGCGATCGGCGGCGCTCGCGCCGTGTCCATGCTGCAGAGGGGCATCCATGTCGGACATCCAGGACCTCAAGGTCGTCATCACCGGGGGAGCGGCCGGCATCGGCGCGGCGACGGCCGCCGAGTTCCTCACGCAGGGCGCGCGGGTCGCGGTCCTGGACCTGACCGAGTCCCGCGACGACGGCGTGGCCTCCTTCGTCTGTGACATCACCGACGAGGCCGCCACCAGGGCGGCCATGGCCGCCGCGGCCGAGGAGCTGGACGGCATCGACGCGGTGATCAACAACGCCGGCATCGGCGCCCAGGGCACGGTCGAGGACGGTGACCTGGACCTGTGGCGCAAGGTGCTCGACGTGAACGTCGTCGGGATGGCCTCGGTCACCCGGGCCGCCCTGCCCTACCTGCGCGAGTCGGACCGCGCCGCGGTCGTGAACATCTCCTCGATCGTCGCGCTCGTCGGCCTCGTGCAGCGGGCCGCGTACGCCGCGAGCAAGGGCGCGGTGCTCGCGCTGACCAAGGCGATGGCCGCCGACCACGTCGGCGAGGGCATCCGGGTCAACTGCGTGGCCCCCGGCACCGTCCGCACCGAGTGGATCGACCGGTTGCTCGAGAACGCCGCGGACCCGGTCGCCGAGCGCGCCGTGCTCGAGGGGCGCCAGCCGATGGGCCGGCTCGTGTCGCCGGAGGACGTGGCCAAGGCCGTGCTGTACCTGGCCTCCCCGGCCTCCGGATCGGTGACCGGAACCTGCCTGTCCGTGGACGGCGGCACCGCCGGGGTGCAGCTGCCCCGACCGGCCCCGGTCGGATGAGCGAACTCCCGCCGGTCGGACTCGGTGGGGCCGCGTTCGGCAACCTATACGGGCCGGTACCCGACGCCGTCGCCGAGGAGATCCTCGACGCCGCCTGGGCGGCCGGGATCCGCTACTTCGACACCGCCCCGCACTACGGCCTCGGCCTGTCCGAGGAGCGCCTGGGCGCACTCCTCGCGCGGCGGCCGCGCGCGGAGTACGTGCTCTCCACCAAGGTGGGCCGGCTGCTCGAGCCCAACCCCGACCACGTGCCGGGCGCGCTGGATACCGAGAAGGGTTTCTGGGTGCCGACCAACCGCCGGCGGGTCGTGGACCTCAGCCCCGCGGGGATCCGGGACAGCCTCACCGCGAGCCTGGAGCGGCTCGGACTCGACCGCGTCGATGTGGCCTACCTCCACGACCCGGAGGAGTACCCGCGCGCCGAGGCGCACGCCGCCATCAGGACCCTGATCGAGATGCGTGAGGAGGGTCTGGTCACGGCGATCGGCGCCGGGGCGAAGGACGTTCCGGTGCTCGTCGACCTGGTCCGGGCCGCCGCGGTCCCGAACGGCCGCGGTGGCGGGCACGGGATGGATCTGGTCATGGTCGCCGGCCGTTACACCCTGCTCGAGCAGCCCGCCTGGCCCGGGCTGGTGCCGGCCTGCGCCGAGCACGGGGTCGGGATCGTGAACGTGGGGGTCTTCAACTCCGGCCTGCTCGCGCGGAAACAGGTGCCCCCGGACGCCACCTACGAGTACGGTCCCGCCCCGGCCGCCATGATCGAGCGGGCGAACCGGATCGCCGGGGTCTGCGCCCGATTCGGGGTGGATCTGCCGACCGCGGCCGTGCACTTCGGGCGCCGGGCCCGGGGCGTCGTGAACGCCACGTTCGGCCTCAGTTCCGCGGCGGAGGTGCGCGAGCTCGTCGCTCGGCTGGACGCCCAGGTCGACGACGCGCTCTGGGTCGCCCTGGTGGCCGAGGGACTCCTTCCCGACGGCGTGATCGCGGCCTGACCGGGCGGCTCACCGTCCCGAGGTGGGCGCCTGCGCGGAAAGCGCGCGGGTCGCTACGCGCCCACGTAGAAGAACTGCTCCGCGGGACAGTTCTCGGGGATCTCGACGCGCTCGTCCTCGCGCAACGGGACGGAGCCAAGCCCGCCACCGAGCTCGATCCGTTCGCCGACCGTCACGGACATCCCCTGCACCCGCAGCGTCTGGCCGTCCCACTCGACCTCCGGCCACGGGAACACCGGCGTGACCTCCATGGGCTGCGACGGGTCGGCCTCCAGCGGCACCTCGGTCCGGACCACCAGGCAGCCGCCGGCCAGTTCCAGCGTGCCGACCAGTACGGCCCCGTCCCCGCCCTCGGCGTCCTGCGCGGACCAGGTCGCGAGCGCGTCCGGGCGGTCGTCCTCGGACGGCTCGGCCGGGCCGGCCGAGCACGCGCCCACGGCGAGCGTGAGAGCGCACGCGAGGGCCGCCGTCGCACTCGTGCGAACCACCGAGATCACCGTGCCTGCCTCCTGTCCCCATTGTGACACTTCTCACGTCATTCGTTGAATGTCCGCGCCATGGTGGACAATGGGTTTCAGGCGCGCACGATTCGCGCCGACATCGCGGTTCTTCATGCGCCGGCCACTCGGCCAGGCAGCACCAGTGTCGACCACTGCGGTGAACCCATCGAACGAGAGAACAACTCCTTGTCATCAATGACTCCTGCCCAGACGCCGTCCTTCTCGGCTCTGGGAGTTCCGGCTGCGCTGGTCAAGTCCCTGACCGAGCGCGGCATCACCGAACCCTTCCCGATCCAGACCGCCACCCTGACCGACACCCTCGCCGGACGGGACGTGCTCGGCCGCGGCCGCACCGGCTCCGGCAAGACCATCGCGTTCTCGCTGCCCCTGGTGGCACGCCTGACCGACGGCCGCCGCGCAGCGTCCCGTAAGCCGCGCGGCCTCGTGCTCGCCCCGACCCGGGAGCTCGCCAGTCAGATCGGCGAGACCATCGCCCCGCTGGCCGCGGCCGCGGGCCTGCGCCACACCGTGATCTTCGGCGGCGTCGGCCAGGGCAAGCAGGTTGCCGCCCTGAACGACGGCGTGGACATCCTGATCGCCTGCCCGGGCCGCCTCGAGGACCTCAAGGGCCAGGGCCACCTGAGCCTGGACAACATCGAGATCGCCGTGCTCGACGAGGCCGACCACATGGCCGACCTCGGCTTCCTGCCCGCCGTGAAGCGGATCATGGACGCCACCCCGCGCGGCGGGCAGCGGATGCTGTTCTCGGCGACCCTCGACAACGGCGTGGACATCATCGTCAAGCGCTACCTGTCGAACCCGCTGACCCACTCGGTGGACTCGGCCGCCTCTCCGGTCGCGGCCATGGAGCACCACATCTTCGAGGTGTCCGGCGCCGACGCCAAGCGCGACCTGATCGAGCAGCTCGCCGGTGGCACCTCCCGCCGGCTGCTGTTCACCCGCACGAAGCACCAGGCCAAGAAGCTGGCCCGGCAGCTGACTGCGAGCGGGATCCCCGCCGTCGACCTGCACGGAAACCTGTCCCAGAACGCGCGCGAGCGCAACCTCGAGGCGTTCTCCACCGGGGCCGTGAAGGTCCTGGTCGCCACGGACATCGCCGCGCGTGGCATCCACGTCGACGACGTCGAGCTCGTCGTGCACGTGGACCCGCCGGCCGAGCACAAGGCGTACCTGCACCGCTCCGGCCGCACCGCCCGGGCCGGCTCCGGCGGCACCGTGGTCACGCTGATGCTCCCCGAGCAGCGCGGCGACGTGCGCCAGCTGACCCGCGCGGCGAAGATCACGGCCGCCCCGGTACGGCCGGACGCGACCGCCGTCGCGAAGCTCGTCGGCGACGTCGCTCCGCGCGTGGACCCGGCCCGCGCGCCGGCCGCCGCGGCGACCGCGCCGGCTCCGTCCGGTCCCGGCCGGGGCCGTTCGGGCCGCGGCGGCGACCGCAACGACGGCGGCCGGTCGCGTTCTGCGCGTGGCCGCGGTGGGCGCACC
>NZ_SMNA01000019.1 GCF_004353825.1 Occultella glacieicola
GGGCCGCCAAGGCGGAGCGGCACGCCCGCGAGGTGGCCGCCCAGCGGGCCCGGCGCCGCGCCGAGCAGTCCCGGGTGGCCGCCGCCGTGCGGGCCGGCGCCGGCCGCGCGCTGGAGCTGATCGAGTCCTCGCTCGCGCTCGCCCACACCCAACGCCAGGAAGCGGAGGACGCCCGCGCGCAGCGGGACGCCGAGCTGACCACGGTGCGGGCCGAGCTCGACGAGCTCTCCAAGCAGCACTCCGAGCTCACCGACGTGGTGCACCGCGACGAGGTCGCCCGCGCCCAGCAGAAGCTCCGGATCGAGCAGTACGAACAGCGTGCCGTCGACGAGCTCGGCCTGGACCCGCAGGTCCTGATCGCCGAGTACGGACCGGACCAACTGGTGCCGGCGGTGCCCGCACCGGGAACCCCGCAGGACGAGATCCCCGAGCCCCGGCCGTACGTGCGCGCCGAGCAGGAGAAGCGGCTGCGGGCGGCCGAGCGGGCGTTGTCGCTGCTCGGGCGGGTGAACCCGCTGGCCCTCGAGGAGCATGCCGCGCTCGAGGAGCGGCACCGGTTCCTCACCGAGCAGCTGAACGACCTGAAGAAGTCCCGCGCCGATCTCCTGGAGATCGTCAAGGAGATCGACGAACGCGTCGAGCGGGTGTTCACCGACGCCTACACCGACACGGCCGCGCAGTTCGAGGGGGTCTTCGCCCGGCTGTTCCCGGGTGGCGAGGGCCGGCTCGTCCTGACCGACCCCGACAACATGCTCACCACCGGCATCGAGGTGGAGGCGCGCCCACCCGGGAAGAAGGTCAAGCGGCTGTCCCTGCTCTCCGGCGGCGAGCGCTCCCTGACCGCCGTGGCGCTCCTGGTCGCGATCTTCAAGGCCCGGCCCAGCCCGTTCTATGTCATGGACGAGGTGGAGGCCGCGCTCGACGACGTGAACCTGGGCCGGCTGCTCGACATCTTCCGAGAACTGCAGGAGGACTCCCAGTTGATCGTGGTCACCCACCAGAAACGCACCATGGAGATCGCGGACGCCCTGTACGGGGTCACGATGCGCGGCGACGGCGTCACCACCCTGATCAGTCAGCGGCTGCACGAGAACGTCGGGTGAACGCTGCACCACGTGTGAGCGACATCATGATCACGATCGGGTGACGGCTCGGCGGGTCCGGCGCGGCGGACCGCCGCGCTGGTGATACTTGGGGCGTGATTGATGCACTGCTCGTGGTCGCCGTCGGCGTGTTGCTCGCCGTCGTGGTGGTGGTCGTCCTCGTGCGCCGGCACGTCCCGGCCGAGGGCATGCGGACCTGGCTGGGCGAGTCGCTGCGGTCCGTGCGCGAGCGGCAGGACCCTGCGGCCCAGGCCGATCTCCTGGAGCGTGCCGCGGCCGGCGCCCAACGTCCCCTCAGCGTCTCCGACATCCTCGACCTCGCCGAGGAAGGGCCCGCCTATCACACGCCGGTCGACCTGCGTGAGGTCATGGAGCGGGCCCGGCCCGGCCGCTGATCCCCGGTTCCCGCCGGGAAGTGGCTGTGCACCGGCGGTGTGGGCCACACTGAGTCCGTGCTCGAAGACATCTGGATCTATCTCGTCCTGGCCGTCGTGGTCATCGGCGGCGGCGCCGTCGCCCTGTTCGCCGGGCGCGGTCGCAAGCCGCGCGACCTACCGCCCGGGTCGGGCGACAGCGGCGGTGCCAGGTCCGGGACCGCCACGCTCGACACCGGCACCGACACTGCTGCGGGGCCGGTAGCCCCGCCCGAGGCGGACACCGACACGACGGCGCCACCCCCCGCCGTCGAGCAGGAGTCCGACGCCCCGCAGGCCGCGGCGCTCGAGCGGCCGGAACCGGCGGCCGGCCGGATGGTCCGGCTCAGGGAGCGGCTGGCCCGCTCCGGGGCCCTCGGGTCGACCCTGCTCAGGTTGCTGTCCCGCGGGGACATCTCCGAGGCCGACTGGGAGGAGATCGAGGAGACCCTGCTCCTCGCCGACATCGGCGCCGGACCCACCGACGAGTTGATGACGGCGCTGCGCACCCGGGTCAAGGTCCTCGGCACGACGGACCCGGAGCAGGTCCGCGACATCCTCCGCGAGGAACTCCTGACCCTGGTGGACCCGGACATGGACCGCCGGCTGGCCGCGAGCCCCGTCGTCGGGGACGACGGTGAACCGCACCCCGCTACGATCCTGATGGTCGGCGTCAACGGGACCGGGAAGACCACCACCGTCGGCAAGCTCGCTCGGCTCCTGGTCGCCGAGGACCGGGACGTGCTCCTCGGTGCCGCGGACACGTTCCGGGCCGCCGCCGCGGACCAGCTCGCCACTTGGGGCGAACGCGTCGGGGTGCCCGTGGTCCGTTCGGACCGGGACGGCGCCGACCCGGCCGCGGTGGCCTTCGACGCCGTCAAGGCCGGCCGCGAGGCCGGCGTGGACGTGGTCCTGGTGGACACCGCCGGCCGCCTGCAGAACAAGGCCGGCCTGATGGACGAGCTCGGCAAGATCAAGCGGGTCGTGGCCCGGCAGGCGCCGGTCTCGGAGGTGCTGCTCGTCCTCGATGCGACCACCGGGCAGAACGGCATGCGGCAGGCCCAGGTCTTCGCCGAGGTCGTCGATGTCACGGGGATCGTGCTGACCAAGCTCGACGGCACGGCCAAGGGCGGCATCGTGGTCGCGGTCCAGCGTGAGCTCGGGGTGCCGGTGAAGTTCGTCGGTCTCGGCGAGGGTCCGGACGACCTGGCCCCGTTCGACCCGAAGGGCTTCGTCGACGCGCTGGTCTCCTGACCCTCTCGCGCTCTGCTCCGACGTCCCAGGATTCGAGACCAGCATCTCGTGAAACCTGACGTTCACACCGAACGGGAATCTGTCACACCCCCGTAACACGGGTGGTGGGGCGGTGAAACGACGCTCCACGAGTCTTCTCCACAGACCGGCCGCCCGAGCCGGTGTGTGGAGAGGCGAGCGAATGGAAGAGCTCAATTTCGGAGCCACCGCCTGGATGCTGACGTCGGCGTCCCTGGTGCTTCTGATGACACCCGGTCTGGCGTTGTTCTACGGCGGCATGACCCGGAGCAAGTCCGTCCTGAACATGATGATGATGTCGTTCGGCGCGATGGGCGTCATCGGCGTGATCTATGTGCTCTGGGGCTGGTCGATGTCCTACGGAGCGGACGTCGGTGGCATCTTCGGCAACCCGTTCGACCAGTTCGGGCTGGTCGGCACGATCTACGACGAGAACGGTGAGTTCCTCATCGACTCCTTCGGCGTCCCGGGGATCGTCGGGGTGGCGTTCCAGGTGACGTTCGCGATCATCACCACCGCGCTGATCAGCGGTGCGATCGCGGACCGCACCAAGTTCTCCTCCTGGATGGTGTTCGTGGCCATCTGGGTCACCCTCGCCTACTTCCCGATGGCCCACATGGTCTGGGGCGGCGGGCTGCTCTCCGGCGACGGACCGTTCGCCTCGATCGCCGCCCCGATCGACTTCGCCGGCGGCACCGTGGTGCACATCAACGCCGGGGTCGCGGGCCTCGTGCTCGCGCTGATCATCGGCAAGCGCAAGGGCTTCGGCACCGACCCGATGCGTCCGCACAACCTGCCGCTGGTGATGCTCGGCGCGGCGCTGCTCTGGTTCGGCTGGTTCGGCTTCAACGCCGGCTCGGCGTTCACCGCGGACGGCACCGCCGGCCTCGCCTGGGTGAACACGACCTCGGCGACGGCGGCCGCCATGCTGGGCTGGCTGCTCACCGAGCGCATCAAGTACGGCAAGGGCACCTCGCTCGGCGCCGCGTCCGGCGTGGTCGCCGGCCTGGTCGCGATCACGCCCGCCGCCGGTGCGCTGAACCCGGTCACCTCGATCGCGCTCGGTGCGATCGCCGGGGTGCTCTGCGCCCTGGCCGTGGGACTCAAGCACCGCTTCGGCTACGACGACTCGCTCGACGTGGTCGGCGTTCACCTGGTCGGTGGGCTGGTCGGCACCGTCCTGATCGGGGTCTTCGCCACCGACACGGGGCTGATCTTCGGCGGCGGCCTGAACCAGCTCGTCGTGCAGGTCATCATCGCCCTGGTCGCGATCGTCTTCTCCGGGGTCATCACCGCCGTCATCGGGCTCGCCATCAAGGCCACCATGGGCTGGCGGGTGCCGGAGGAGGATGAGGTCCGGGGGATCGACCTGTCCGAGCACGCCGAGACCGCCTACGAGGAGATCAACTCATGAAGCTCATCACCGCAGTGATCCAGCCGCACAAGCTGGACGAGGTCAAGTCCGCCCTGGAGGCCGCCGGCGTCCGCGGGATGACGGTCAGCGAGGCCAGCGGCTACGGCCGGCAGAAGGGCCACACCGAGGTCTACCGGGGTGCCGAGTACACGGTGGACCTGGTCCCGAAGGTGCGCGTGGAGGTGCTCGTCGAGGACGGCGACGCCACCACCCTCGCCGGGGTCGTGGTGAGCGCCGCGCAGTCCGGGAAGATCGGCGACGGCAAGGTCTGGGTCAGCCCCGTCGAGGACGTCATCCGGGTCCGCACCGGAGCCAGCGGTCCGGATGCCCTGTAGGCGATGACCGCCTCACCTTCCAGGCACCAGGAGGCCCCGCAGTCATTGCTGCGGGGCCTCCGCCAGGCCCGCCTGGCGCACCCCACCAGTCCGGCGGGCGCCCGGTACCGGTCCGCGCTCGCCGCCCTGGTGGACGGCGCGCTGACCGACCTCTGGCACGACGCCGCCGCGCGGTCCGGCGTGGACGTGGGCACCGGCATCGCGTTGAGCGCCGTCGGCTCCCACGGGCGCCGAGATGCCGGACCCACCAGCGACCTCGACCTGATGCTCGTCCACGACGGGCAGACCCACACGCCCGAGCAGGTCGCGGCCCTCGCCGAGGCGCTCTGGTACCCGATCTGGGACTCCGGGCTGGACCTCGACCACTCGGTACGGAGCCTGGCCCAATGCCGACACGTCGCGTCCGCGGACCTGCCGGCCGCCGTCGGCCTCCTCGACGTGCGCTGCCTCGCCGGTGACGCCGGAGTCCTGCACCGGGCCAGGTCGGCGGTCCTCGCGGACTGGCGCTCGGCGGCCCGGCGCCGGCTGCCCGAACTGCTGAACTCGACCCGCGCGCGAGCCGAGCGGCACGGTGAGCTCGCGTACCTGATCGAGCCGGACCTGAAGGAGGCCCGCGGCGGGATCCGCGACGCCGTGGTGACCTGGGCGCTCGCCGCCACCTGGCTGACCGACCGGCCGCACGGGGACGTCGACGCCGCCTACGAGCACCTGCTCGACGTGCGCGACGCGCTCGCTTCCGTGACCGCAAGGCACACCAACAGGCTGCTGCGGGTGCATCAGCCGGACGTGGCCGCGCGCCTGGGGTACGGCGATCCCGACGAGCTGCTGGCCGGGATCGCGCAGTCGGCCCGGGTGGTCGCCTACTCCCTGGACACCACGGTGCGGCACGCCAAGCAGGCGTTGCGGCGCCCTTCGTTGCGGCTGCGCCCGGCCCTCGTCCGGGGCCGGCGGATGCCACCCCGCCTGCGCACAGTTGCGGACAACCTGGTCGAGCACGACGGCGAACTCGTCCTCGGGATCGGCGCCCGCCCCGAGGCGGACCCCGAGCTCGCGCTGCGGGCCGCGGCGACGGCGGCTCGCAGCCGGCTGCCGCTGTCACCGGTGACGGTCGCGTCGCTGCAGCGGACGACGTCCCTGCCCACGCCGTGGCCGGCGACGGCCACCGAGCACCTGCTCGCGCTCCTGCGCAGCGGCGACGCGCAGATCCCGATCTGGGAGGTCCTCGACCTGGCCGGCCTGGTCACGCGCTGGTTCCCCGAGTGGGCCGCCGTGCGGAACCGGCCGCAGCGCAGCCCGGTGCACATCTACACCGTCGACCGGCACCTGGTGCAGACGGTCGCGAACGTGCACGCCGTCACCCGCCGGGGCGAGCTGGTCAGCACCGAACCCGCCGAACCTGCCGAACGGGACACCGTGCTCTGGGCGGCCCTGTTCCACGACATCGGAAAGGTCGCGGGGGCGGGCGATCACGCCGCGGTGGGGGAGCGACTCGTCGGCCCGATCCTCGAACGGCTCGGCCTGGCCGAACAGACCCGCCACGACGTGCGCCTGCTGGTGCGCCACCACCTTGTCCTCGCCGAGACCGCCACCAGTGCGGACCTGGACGACCCGGCCGTCGCCGCCCGCGTGGCCGCGACGATGGAGGACCGCCCGGCGATGGTCGCCCTGCTGCGGGTGCTCACCGAGGCGGACGCCCGAGCCGCGGGCCCGAAGGCCTGGACGGCGTGGCGTGCGCGGCTGGTGGACACCCTGACGGCGCGGGTGCTGGCCCACCTGGGCTGAGGGCTGGCCCCGGGCGGATATCCTGGAAGGCAGTCCCGCCCACTCGCTTAAGGAATCCGCGTGTTCGCCAGCCTCTCCGATCGGCTCTCCGCCACCTTCAAGTCGCTACGTGGCAAGGGGCGGCTCTCCGAAGCGGACATCGAGACCACGGTCTCCCAGATCCGCCGGGCCCTACTCGATGCCGACGTCGCGGTCCCGGCCGTGCGCGCATTCACGTCCGCCGTGCGTGAACGGGCGAGCTCGGCCGAGGTCTCGCAGGCGCTGAACCCCGCGCAGCAGATCGTCAAGATCGTCAATGAGCAGCTCATCGAGATCCTCGGCGGGGAGAGCCGCGAGGTGCGGTTCGCCAAGCACCCGCCGACCGTGATCATGCTGGCCGGTCTGCAGGGTGCCGGTAAGACGACGCTCGCCGGAAAGCTCGGGAAGTGGCTGAAGGAGGAGGGCCACACGCCGCTGCTGGTGGCCTCGGACCTGCAGCGCCCGAACGCCGTCACCCAGCTCCAGGTGGTCGGTGGCCAGGCCGGCGTGCCGGTCTGGGCGCCCGAGCCGGGCAACGGGGTCGGCAACCCGATCGAGGTTGCCCGCACCGGGGTGGCACACGCCCGGGAGAAGTACTACGACGTCGTCGTCGTCGACACCGCCGGACGTCTCGGCGTCGACGCCGAGCTGATGCAGCAGGCCGCGGACATCCGCGACGCGGTGAACCCGGACGAGATCCTGTTCGTGGTCGACGCCATGATCGGTCAGGACGCGGTCACCACCGCCCAGGCGTTCGCGGACGGCGTCGGGTTCACCGGGGTGGTGCTCTCCAAGCTGGACGGGGACGCCCGTGGTGGTGCGGCGCTGTCCATCCGGACCGTCACCGGTAAGCCCGTCCTGTTCGCCTCGACCGGTGAGAAGCTCACCGACTTCGAGCGGTTCCACCCGGACCGGATGGCTTCGCGCATCCTGGACATGGGTGACGTGCTGACCCTCATCGAGCAGGCCGAGAAGGCCTTCGACGAGGACCAGGCGCAGGAGATGGCGAACAAGATCGCCGGCGACGGCGACTTCACGCTGCAGGACTTCCTCGGCTACATGCAGCAGATGAAGCAGCTCGGCTCGATGAAGAAGATGCTCGGCATGCTGCCGGGCATGGGCCAGATGCGCGAGCAGCTGGAGAACTTCGACGAGCGTGAGGTCGTCCGGGTCGAGGCCATGGTGCAGTCGATGACACCGGGTGAGCGTCAGAACCCGAAGATCATCAACGGCTCCCGCCGGTCCCGGATCGCGAAGGGGTCCGGTTCCACCGTGAGCGAGATCAACGGGCTCCTGGACCGCTTCGAGCAGGCCAAGACGATGATGCGCTCGATGGCCCGGGGCGGGATGAAAGGTGGCATGCCAGGCGCGATGGGCGGGTTGCCCGGCATGGGCGGCATGCCCGGCGGTGGGAAGAAGTCCCGTGGCCGGATGGCCCCGCCGCCCAAGCGCGGCAAGAAGGGCAAGTCCGGGAACCCGGCCAAGCGGGCCCAGCAGGAGCGGGAGGCCGCCGAACGCGCGGCCGCCGGCCCGAAGGCGCCGGCCGGTTCGGCGTTCGGCATGGGTTCGGCCGACCCGGCCTCCGTCGACCCGTCGGCGCTGGAACTGCCGAAGGGCTTCGAGAAGTTCCTCGGCCGCTGATGCCGCGGCCGGCATGAGCTCCTCCGGCGACCCGATCGCCCTGGTCGGCACGATCGTCGCCGACAGTGAGCGCGAGCACCGGCGCGCCTGGGTGCGCGAGGGGCGCCTCACGCTCACCGAGCCCGGTTCGAGCCCGACGGCGGAGGTCACCGTCTCCGGGTGGGTGCTACCAGGTCTCGTGGACCTCCACTGCCACCTCGGCCTCGGCCCGGACGGCGGGGTCGACGAGGCCACCACCCTGGCCCAGGCCGCGACCGACCTGGCCGCCGGCACCCTGCTCGTCCGGGACGCCGGGTCGCCGATCGACAACCGCTGGCTCCAGCGCGGGCCCGGGTCAGCTCCGGGCCCTCGCCTCGACGCCCCGGAACTGGTCCGGGCCGGGCACCACCTGGCCCGACCGAAACGCTATCTGCGGTACTACGCCAGTGAGCTCGACGACGTCGCCGACCTGCCCGCCGCGATGGCCGAACAAGCCGCCTTCGGGGACGGCTGGGTCAAGATCGTGGGGGACTGGATCGACAGGGCCCGCGGCGCCGACAGCGACCTCGAGCCGCTCTGGCCGGCGGACCTGATTGCCGCGGGCATCGCCGCCGCCCACGACGCCGGGGCGCGGGTCACCGTGCACACGTTCGCGACCGAGACGATCGACCCGGTGCTGGACGCCGGAGTGGACTGCCTCGAGCACGGCACGGGCATGACCGGGGCCCAGATCGAGCGCGCCGCGGCAGCGGGTGTCGCGGTGGTGCCCACGCTGCTGCAGATCGACCGGTTCGAGGCGATCGCGGCGCAGGGCGCGGCGAAGTACCCCCGCTACGCGGCCCGGATGCGCGCCATGTACGCCCGGCGGTACGCGCAGGTCCGGGACCTCCATGACGCCGGGGTGCGGTTGTTCCTCGGCACCGACGCCGGCGGCACGATCGCCCACGGACGGATCGCCGACGAGGCCGCCGAACTGGTCCGGGCCGGACTGCCGGCGACCGACGTCGTGGCCGCCGCGAGCTGGCTCGCCCGTGACTACCTCGGGCGCCCCGGCATCGCTGAGGGTGCGCCCGCGGACCTGGTCGTCTACCCGGCGGACCCCCGCGAGGACATCGCCGTCCTCGCCCACCCCAGCGCCGTCATCCGGGCCGGGCACCTCCTCCCGCGCTGACCCCGGTTGCTCGCCCTAACCTGTCCTCATGGGCCAGGTGCGGGTGGGCATCTCAGGTTGGCGATACCGGCCGTGGCGCGGAACGTTCTATCCGCCCGGCCTCGCGCAACGCCGCGAACTCGGCTACGCGGCCGAGCGGGTGACGTCGATCGAGATCAACGGAACGTTCTACGCGCTGCAGCGGCCGGCCAGCTTTCGCGCGTGGCGGGCGGACGTCGGCGACGACTTCGTGTTCGCGGTCAAGGGCGGCCGCTACATCACGCACCTCAAGCGCTTGGCCGACGCCCGGACGGCGCTCGCGAACTTCTTCGCCTCGGGCGTGCTCGCCCTCGGTCCCACCCTCGGACCGATCCTCTGGCAGTTGCCCCCGAACCTCGCGTTCGACGCCTCGCGGATCTCGGAGTTCTGTGCGGCACTGCCCCGCACGAGCACGGAGGCCTCGACCCTGGCGGCGGAGCACGACGACAAGCTCAAGGCGGAGGCGTGGACCGAGGTCGAGTCCGACCGGCCCCTGCGCCATGCCATCGAGGCACGCCACCCCTCGTTCGCGGATCCCGAGTTCGCGCGCATCCTCACCGAGACAGGGGTCGCGTCCGTGGTGTCCGACGGGGGGTCGGCCTGGCCCGCGTTCGAGTTCGTGACCACGGATCTGGTGTACGTGCGCCTGCACGGCGCCGACGAACTGTATGCGAGCGGCTACGACCCCACCGCGATCGACGCGTGGGCCGCCAAGGTCGCCGGGTGGGCGCAGACCGCGGATGTGCTCGTCTACTTCGACAACGACGCCAAGGTGCGCGCGCCCTACGACGCGCAGGCGCTGCTCGCGCGCCTTCGCGAGGACCACGGCCCGCCCGGCCTCGGGTAGCACCTCGCGGCGGGTCATCTCCGCATCACGATTGACACCCCTTCGGTTCTGTGGTTCATTAGTCGAGTAACGAACCAATGAACGGAGGTCGTCGTGTTCGACGGTCGTGAACCGATCTACATCCAGATCGCGGATCAGATCCGCGGCGACATCCTCGCGGGCAACCTCGCGGAGGGGGAGCAGGTGATGTCCACGACCCAGTACGCGACGACGTTCCGGATCAACCCGGCCACCGCGGCCAAGGCCTTCGCCCAGCTCGTGGACGAGGGCGTTCTCTACAAGCAACGAGGAGTCGGCATGTTCGTCGCCGAAGGGGCACCCGCCCGGCTGCGGTCCGATCGGCGGGAGACGTTCCTGGCCGAGCGGCTCGAGCCGGTCCTCGCCGAGGCCCGCGTCCTGGGCATCGGCTCGGCGGACCTGATCCGCTGGATCGAGCGCGCGGGCGACGACCCCGAACAGACCACCACCGAAGACACGACCACCGAAGGAGAACAGCGATGAGCGGCTACGCCGTCTCCGTCCGCGACCTGACCGTACGGTACGGCCGGACCACCGCCGTCGACCGGGTGTCGTTCGACCTCGAGGCCGACGGCATCTACGGCCTGCTGGGCCGCAACGGGTCGGGTAAGACCAGCACCCTCTCGGTGCTCGCCTCGTTGCGTCGCGCCACTGCGGGCACCGTGCTCGTCGACGGTGCGGACCCGTTCGAGAACGAAGCGCTGATGGCTGGGATCGCTCTGATCCGGGAGAGCGGCGACGTCCTGGCGAACGCGAAGATCTCCGTGAACTTCGACTACTTCCGCCGCGTCCGGCCCGCCTGGGACCCGGACTTCGCGGAGGAACTCGTCGACGTCTTCGGGCTCAACCGGAAGAAGCCGATCAGTACGTTCTCGCGCGGGCAGAAGTCCGCGTTCGGTGCCGTGATCGGCCTCGCGAGCCGCGCGCCGTTGACCATGTTCGACGAGGTCTACCTCGGGATGGACGCCCCGTCGCGGTACCGGTTCTACGACCTGCTCCTGGCCGACTACGCCGAGCACCCGCGCACGATCATCCTCTCCAGCCATCTGATCAGCGAGATCGAGCGGCTGTTCTCGGGGGTCGTCGTCATCGACGAGGGCCGGCTGCTGCTGAGCGAGGACGTGGACGAGTTCCGCACCCGCGGCGCCACGTTCACCGGACCGGTGGCCGCGGTCGACGCGGTGACCGCCGGCCTGCGGGTGGTGGCGAGCCGGTCCCTCGGCCCCACCAAGGAGGTCACCGTGTACGGCGACCTCGACGAGACGACGCTGGCCGGTGCCCGGTCCGCCGACATCGCGATCGGCGGCGTCAGCGTCCAGGACCTGTTCGTGCACCTGACCGAGAAGGAGTCCCGATGACCACCGACGCTCCCCAGTGGGTCCGCGTGACCCTCCGGATGACGAGGTCCGCGCTCATGTCGCTGGCCTGGTTCTGGGCCATCTGCCTGATCGCCGCCACCGTGGTCACGATCGTCCTGGCGTGGCGGCTCGGCGAACCGCCGTTCTCGATCATGTCCACGGTCCGCTACGGCGGGATCTGGTACCCCTTCAGCGTCGGGCTCATCCTGGTGACCGCCACCATCAACGTGCACGTCGCGGCCGGCCAGACCCGCCGGTCGTTCGTCATCGGGTCACTGCTCAGCGGCGCCCTCGCCGGCCTGCTGAGCGGGGTCATCATGACGGTGCTGCTGCCTCTCGAGGCCGAGGTCTACCTCGCCCAGGGCTGGCCGCACCTGACCACGTCCGCCGCTGCGATCCCCGAACCCTGGGGCACCTCCCTGCTCCTGCACTGCGCCATCTTCGTGACCGGGTCGGTGTCCGGGGTGCTCGTCGGCCTCACCTACTACCGCTGGTCGGCCTGGGCCACCCTGGCCCTGCCCCTGACCGTCCTGGCGCCCGTGATCGCCTCCGGTATGGACGGCCGGTCCCTCACGATCGCCGCCATCTGGGCGGCCTCCGCTGTCACCGCCGTGGCCGCGTACGTCCTTGCCCGCACCATTCCGATCCGCAAACCCCTGGAGATGTCATGACCACTGTCGTGCAGGTCGAGAACCTGCGTAAGTCCTACGGAGCCAAGGTCGCCGTCGCAGACGTCAGCTTCGCCGTCGAACGCGGAGAGATCTTCGGGATCCTCGGCCGCAACGGCGCCGGCAAGACCACCTCGGTCGAGACCCTGGCCGGTCTGCGCCGGGCCGACGGCGGATCGGTCAGGGTGCTCGGCGTCGACCCCCGGAAGGACCCACAGGCGATCAGGACCGTCGTCGGCGTGCAGTTGCAGGAGGCCCGCCTGCCGGCCCGGATCACCGTGATCGAGGCACTCCACCTGTTCGCCTCGTTCTACCCGGACCCCGCGGACCCGGAGGAACTGCTCGGCATGCTCGGGCTCACCGAGCACCGCGGCAAGCAGTTCGCCAAGCTGTCCGGCGGACTCAAGCAGCGGCTGTCGATCGCCCTGGCGCTGGTCGGCAATCCCCAGGTCGCGATCCTGGACGAACTGACCACCGGCCTGGACCCCCAGGCTCGACGAGAGGTCTGGGACCTGGTGGAACGGGTCCGCGACTCCGGCGTCACGATCATCCTGGTCACTCACTTCATGGACGAGGCCGAGCGGCTCTGCGACCGCCTCGTCGTGATCGACGAGGGCCGCGTCGTGGCCGCCGGGTCGCCCGCGGAGCTGATCCGCGGCGGCAACGACGAGCGCACCTTCCGGATGCGCCTACCCGACGGCGCGGCGGACCAGTTCGACCTGATCGGCTCGCTCGCCGACGTGCACACCGTGATCGCCGTCGAAGACGAGGTGGAGGTGACCGGCAGCACCCACGTGCTGCCCGCCGTCATCCTCGCCCTCGCCGAGTCCGGGATCGTCCCGGACGAGATCCGCACCATGACCAGAACGCTCGAGGACGTCTTCGTGGACGTGACCGGGCACGCACCGGAAGAGGAGTTGGCAGCATGAGTGCCACGACCGCAGTACCCACGACCGCCGGGCGGCGCCCGATGCGCGGGCTGGGCGCCCTGACCGCCTCGGAAGCCAGGCTGTTCCTGCGGGATGTCGGCAGCGTGGTGTTCGCCGTGCTGTTCCCGGCGCTCCTCGTGGTCGGCGTCGGATACGCACTGCCGGGGATGCGCGACCCGATCGAGGGGATGGGGGCGCCCTGGGACGGCCATCTGGCCATCCAGCTGTACATCCCGATCGCCCTGTCCCTCGCGGTCGCCACGGTCGCATTGAGCACCCTGCCGACGCAGATCGTCACTGCCCGTGAGCTCGGGGTGCTTCGGCGGATCTCCACCACACCGATGCGCCCGCAGGGCGTGCTGATCGCGCAGGTCGTTGTCAATCTCGGCGTGCTCGTGCTCGCCAGCCTGCTCGCCCTGGTCGCCGCGGCGCTCGCGTTCGGGCTCCCGGCACCCCAGTCCCCGGCGGTCGCGGCGCTCGCGTTCCTCGTCGGGGCGGCAGCGACCGCGGGTGTCGGACTCCTGATCGCGGCTCTCGTACGGAAGGCCTCCGCGGCCGGCGGCATCGGGATGATGGTCTATTTCCCGATGCTGTTCTTCGCGGGCATGTGGACGCCCGGGCCGTTGATGCCGGACACGGTCGCCGCGATCGCCCAGTTCACGCCGCTCGGAGCGCTCAGCCAGGCGCTCACGGCCGCCTGGTTCACGGGCGAGTTCCCCGCCCTGCAGCTGGTGGTGATGGTCGCCTACATCGTGGTCCTGTACCCGCTGGCGGCGAAGCTGTTCCGCTGGCAGTGAGCCGGCGGAGGTGACCCGGCCACGGTGATCCGGGCTGCCGGACGCGCCCGGGGTGAGGCATCTCACCCCGGGCGTCGCCGGGTCGGCCCACGGCCGGGTGGAACGCACCCGTGCGGGTCTGGCAGAATGGCCCGCTGTACACCGCTGGTGTTCGGCCCTCTCACCGAACAGCCGGCGTGTCCCGAACCCGATCCGCAGCGCCGGCCCCACTGGTGCCCTCGAACGGGCTCACCCATACATGAACCAGGAGTGACCACCACAGTGGCCGTCAAGATCCGTTTGAAGCGTCTCGGCAAGATCCGGGCGCCGTTCTACCGTGTTGTCGTGGCCGACTCGCGCACCAAGCGCGATGGCCGCGTGATCGAGGAGATCGGGAAGTACCACCCGACCGAGGAGCCCTCCCTGATCGAGATCGACCGCGAGCGGGTGCAGTACTGGCTCGGCGTCGGCGCGCAGCCGAGCGAGCAGGTCCTCGCCCTGCTCAAGGTCACCGGCGACTGGCAGACCTTCAAGGGTCTCCCGGGCGCCGAGGGGACCCTGAGGCTCAAGGAGGGGGCCGCCGAGGCCGCCGCTGCGATCAAGGCTGCCGAGGACGAGGCCGAGCTCCGCAAGGCCAAGGTGTCCGAGGCGAAGGCCGAGCAGGCCGCCGCCGATGCCAAGGCCGCCGAGGACGCGAAGGCAGCCGAGGAGGCCGAGGAGGCCGAGGCCACCGAGGCACCGGCCGAGGCGAGCGCCGACACCTCCGAGGCGCAGGCCTGATGTTGGCCGATGCCCTCGAGCACCTCGTGCGCGGCATCGTCGACCACCCCGACGACGTCGAGGTCACCTCGCGCACGCTGCGCCGGGGGGATCTGCTCGAGGTCCGGGTGAACCCCAGCGACCTCGGCCGGGTGATCGGCCGCTCCGGTCGCACCGCCCGCGCGCTGCGGACCGTGATCGGCGCCCTGTCCGCCTCCGGCGCCGTCCGGGTGGACGTGGTGGACGTCGACCGCCGCTGAACCACGAGTGCCATCGAGTCAGGCCCGCCCCGGCCACGCCGGGTGCGGGCCTGATCCGTCCGCGGGCCGGACCGGTACCGCGGGGCGGGACGGGGTGGCCCCGTTTCCCCGCCACCTCGCCGATAGGACATGATCGACGCGTGAACGCTTCTGAGAGCCTGCTCCGGGTCGCGACCGTCGGGGGCGCCCACGGACTGCGCGGCGAGCTGCGCCTGGCCGTGCACACCGACGACCCCGAGAACCGCCTGGCCCGTGGCGCCGTACTGCAGACCGAACCCCCCGCCGTCGGACCCCTGACGATCGCCGCCGTGAGCCACCGGCAGAACCACTGGTACGTCCGCTTCGACGGCGTCGCCGACCGGACCGCGGCCGAGGGCCTGCGCGGCGTGGTGCTGCTCGCCGAACCCGTCGACGACGAGGAGGAGGACGCCTGGTACCCGCACGAGCTCGCCGGACTGCGCGCCGAGTCGCCCGACGGCGCCCACCTCGGTGCCGTCGAGGGGATCCGGCACCTGCCCGCGCAGGACGTGCTGGTCCTGCGCGAGGTCACCGGGGAGCGCACCCTCATCCCGTTCGTCCGCGCCATCGTGCCGACCGTCGACCTGCCGGGCGGACGGGTCGTCATCGACGCCCCGCCCGGCCTGCTCGCGGGCACCGAGCCGGAGGCCGGCCGGTGAGCGGGCGCATCGACGTCCTGACGATCTTCCCGGGCTATCTGGCACCGCTGGAGCTCTCCCTGGTCGGTAAGGCCCGCCGTGACGGCCTCCTCGACATCGGCGTGCACGACCTGCGCGACTGGACCAGCGACCGCCATCGCACCGTCGACGACACCCCGTTCGGCGGTGGGGCCGGGATGGTGATGCGACCGGACGTGTGGGGTGACGCTCTCGACGGTGTGCTGGTCGCCGACAGCCCGTCCCGCACCCTGCTCGTGCCGACCCCGGCAGGGGCCCGGATGACCCAGGCCCTCGCCGAGGAACTGGCGCTGCTGGTGTCCGCCGGCGGTCAGCTCGTGTTCGCCTGCGGGCGGTACGAGGGCATCGACGCGCGCGTCACCGAGCACTACTCCGGGCGCGAGGACGTCACCGTCCGGGAGATCTCCCTCGGTGACTATGTGCTCAACGGCGGCGAGGTGGCTGCGCTCGTGGTCATCGAAGCCGTCGCGCGGCTGCTCCCGGGGGTGATCGGGAACCCGGAGTCCCTGGTCGAGGAGTCCCACGGTGCCGCAGGACTGCTCGAGTACCCCGTGTACACGAAGCCGCCGTCCTGGCGTGGGCTGGACGTGCCGGACGTGCTGCTCTCCGGCGATCACGGCCGAATCCGGTCCTGGCGTCGCGCCCGCGCCGTGGAACGGACGGCACTGCGCCGGCCCGACCTGATCACCGGTCAGGGTTCGCCGCAGATCCGGCTGGCCCGTCCCGTGGACGCCGAGGCGATCGCCGACGTTGCCGCTCGGACCTTCCCTCTCGCCTGCCCACCCCAGCTGCCGGCCGCGGACGTCCGCGCGTTCATCGACGAGCACCTGACCGCGGTCGACTTCCGCCGGTACCTGCGCGACCGCGATCGTGACGTCCACGTGGCCGAGGTCGCGGGCGCCGTCGTCGGCTACACGATGACCGTCCACGGCGAGCCGTCCGACCCGGACGTCGCCGCCGCGGTCACGACCCGCCCGACGGCGGAACTGTCCAAGTGCTACGTGCTCCCCGAACATCACGGGGCCGGGGTGGCACGCGCCCTGGTGGCCGCGACCGCGGCCAGGGCGCTCGAGCGGGGTGCGGGGTCGCTCTGGCTCGGTGTGAACCAGCAGAACGAACGCGCCCAGCGGTTCTACCGCCGGTGCGAGTTCGCCCGGGCCGGCACCAAGACGTTCACGGTCGGGACGTTCCGCGCCGACGACTACGTGATGACGCGCACACTCGCGGTCACCTGATTTCCGCCTGCACCGGCGGTATGGCAAACTAGGTCAGTCGCGCGGGCCGCGACGCGCTCTGCCGCAGGGGAGTGCGACTCAAGCCGCCCAGCAGCGCGACCACCACTGACCTCAGGTGGCTCCGGCCGCCCAGACCATCGCGCGTGACCTGTGCGCACGAGCGGGAAGGCATCACCATGCAGACTCTGGACAGTGTCGACGCAGGCTCCCTGCGTTCGGACATCCCCTCGTTCCGCGCCGGCGACACGCTCAAGGTGCACGTCAAGGTCATCGAGGGCAGCCGCTCCCGTATCCAGGTGTTCCAGGGCGTCGTGATCGCCCGCTCCGGCGGTGGCGTGCGCGAGACCTTCAAGATCCGCAAGGTCAGCTTCGGTGTCGGCGTCGAGCGCACCTTCCCGCTGCACTCCCCGACGGTCGACCACATCGAGGTCGTCACCCGCGGTGATGTGCGCCGCGCGAAGCTGTACTACCTGCGCAAGCGCCACGGCAAGGCCGCCAAGATCAAGGAGCGTCGCGAGACCCCCGCGAGCTGAACGCAGTGACCAGCGGGCCCTCCGGCCCGCTTGAGGAGGACGGGACGGCGCGGTGACGCAACGGCAAGACGGCCCACAGGGCCTGCCCGAGGATCACCCCGCCGACCCCGAGACCGACACCCCCGAGACCGCCGAGGCGACGCCGTCGGCCGGTTCCGACGACGACCTCGGCGGCGCCGCGGGTGACGACGACACCGAGGATGAGGACGCCCGGGCGAAGCCGCGCCGCGGCGCGCTCCGGTCCTTCCTGCACGAGTGCGTCATCGTGCTGGTGGCGGCCCTCGCGCTGTCGCTGATCATCAAGACCTTCCTGGCGCAGGCCTTCTACATCCCGAGCATCTCGATGGAGGACACCCTCCTGGTGGGGGATCGGCTGGTCGTCAGCAAGCTCACCCCCGGCCCGTTCGAGCTCGAGCGCGGGGACATCGTCGTCTTCCTCGACCCGGGTGGCTGGCTGGACAACCCCGAGCCGGAGCCGCTGAACCCGGTCGAGCAGGTGCTCACCTGGATCGGCATCCTGCCCGAACACGCCGATGAGCACCTGATCAAGCGGATCATCGGGCTGCCCGGTGACCACGTGGTCTGTTGCAACGAGGCCGGCCAGATCACCGTCAACGGCGCGGCCATCGACGAGCCGTACATCATCGACGGCGCCGTGCCCAGCACCGACCCGTTCGACACCGTGGTGCCCGACGGGCACCTGTGGGTCATGGGTGACAACCGGCCCCGCTCGGCCGATTCGCGGTACAACGCCGCGTCGGTTGGCGGAGGGTTCGTTCCGATACGTAACGTGGTGGGTACCGCCTTCGTCATCATCTGGCCATTGGATTCGATCACGTGGTTGAGCAACCCCGAGGAAACGTTCGCCGACGTCCCCGACCCGTCGTGAGCCGACCGCCCACCCGGCTGCTGGAGCGCGAGCTCCTGGCCGGTGGGCGCCGGTACGTGGCCGGCATGGACGAGGTCGGGCGCGGTGCACTCGCCGGGCCGGTGAGCGTGGGGGTCGTGGTCGTCGACGCGGACACCGGCCGCAGCCCCGCGGGCCTACGTGACTCCAAGCTGCTGCGTCCGGCGTTGCGGGAAGGGTTGTGCGCGCCGATCCGGCGCTGGAGCGTGGCGAGCGCCGTCGGTCACGCCGACCCGGTGGAGATCGACCGGATCGGCATCATCGCCGCGCTCCGGCTCGCCGGCACCAGGGCCCTCGCGGCGATCGCCGGTGACGGCATCGAGGTGGACGTGGTGATCCTCGACGGGAACCACGACTGGCTGACCGCCCCGGCCGACCTGTTCACCCCAGCGGCACCGACGCCGCCGGTGACGACCCGGATCAAGGCCGACCTCACCTGCTCGGTGGTCGCTGCCGCGAGCGTGCTCGCCAAGTGCGAACGCGACGCCATGATGCGCGAGCTGCACCTGGAGTTCCCCACCTACGCCTGGCATGACAACAAGGGGTACTCGGCGCCGGAGCACCTGGCCGCTCTCGGTTCGTGCGGTCCGAGCGTGCTGCACCGGCGGAGCTGGTCGCTGCCGGGCGTGGGCACCGAAGGCACCGCCGGTGCTGTGACCATGGACGCGGAGGCGCCCGTGGCCGCCGGAGGAGGCATGATGGACCAGTGAGTGCAGAGGACCTGGAGAACTACGAGACCGACATGGAGCTCGCGCTGTACCGCGAGTACCGGGACGTCGTGGGACTGTTCTCCTACGTGGTGGAGACCGAGCGCCGGTTCTATCTGGCGAACCAGGTGGACCTGCAGGTCCGGTCCGCCGGCGGCGAGGTGTTCTTCGAACTCTCGCTCGCGGACGCCTGGGTCTGGGACGTGTACCGGTCGGCGCGGTTCGTCAAGTCGGTGCGGGTGGTGACGTTCAAGGACGTCAACGTCGAGGAGCTGGCGAAGCCGGACCTGGAACTGCCCCGATAGCACGGCGGGTCCCCTCCACAGGGGCGCCGCGGCGCCCGCGTGTCCACAGCCTGGGACCTGACCGGTCCGGGCCCTGACCGCCGCGGGCAGCATCGCCTGCGGAGGTGGTCGCGATGCTCGCGAAGGACGAGGTGGGCCGGTCCGGGGAACTGCTCGCCCGCAGGTGGCTGGAGCGCGAGGGGTTCGAGGTGCTCGCCGCGAACTGGCGCTGTCCGGCGGGTGAGATCGACATCGTGGCCCGGGATGGCGACGACGTGGTCATCGTCGAGGTGAAGACCCGGTCCTCGCTGCGGTTCGGGCATCCCGCCGAGGCGGTGGACCGGGCCAAACTGGCCAGGCTGCGCCGGTTGGCCGGACTGTGGCTGGCCGAGCATCCGACCCGGTGTGCCGGGCTGCGGATCGACGTCGTCGCCATCTGGCACCCGGCCGGGCAGCAGCCGCGCCTGGAACACCTGCGCGGGGTGAGCTGAGGTGGGCCTCGGCCAGACCTGGTCGGTGGCGTTGATCGGGCTGGTCGGCCACCCCGTCCAGGTCGAGACCCATGTGCAGTCGGGCCTGCCGCACTTCGGGCTGGTCGGCCTCCCGGATGCCTCCCTCGGGGAGGCCAAGGAGCGCGTCCGGGCCGCCGTGGCCTCCAGCGGCCTGGCCTGGCCGGCGTCGAGGGTCACGGTCAACCTCTCACCCGCGGACCTGCCCAAGTCCGGCTCCGGCTTCGATCTCGCCATCGCCGTCGCCAGCCTGCTCGCGGCCGGCCGGATCGACGGCGACGTGGCCCGGGACCGGGTGCACCTGGGGGAGCTCGGTCTCGACGGCCGGATCCACCCGGTTCGGGGCATCCTGCCCTCGGTCGCCGCAGCGGTCGCGGCCGGGCACGCGCAGGTCGTGGTCCCGCAGGCCAACGCCGACGAGGCCCGCCTGGTGCCCGGCGCCGTGGTGCACGCCGCCGCGCACCTCGCCCACCTCGCCGGGACCTACGGCGCGGACATCCCGCGCCTGCTGACGGTCCCGGCCGCACCGGTGAGCCGCCCGAACGCCGTGTCGGCGCCGCGCTCGGGCGCGGTCAAGGACCTGGCTGACGTACTCGGCCAGAGCGAGGCCCGTCGTGGGCTCGAGGTCGCGGCCGCCGGGGGGCACCACCTGTACCTGGTGGGGCCGCCGGGCACGGGCAAGACGATGCTTGCCTCTCGGTTGCCCGGGCTCCTGCCGGACCTCACCGAGGCGGAGGCGCTCGAGGTCACCTCGGTGCACTCGGTCGCCGGCACGTTCGACGCCGCCGGCGGGCTCCTGGTCCGGCCCCCGTTCGAGGACCCGCATCACACCGCAACACCGGCGTCGGTGGTGGGCGGCGGTTCCGGGCTGCCCCGGCCCGGGGCCGCCTCCCGGGCACATCGCGGCGTGCTGTTCCTGGACGAGGCGCCCGAGTTCTCCGTCCGGGTCCTGGAGACCCTGCGCCAGCCGCTCGAGGAGGGTCAGCTGGTGATCCACCGGGCTCGCGGCGTCGCCCGGTTCCCGGCCCGCTTCCAGCTCGTGCTCGCGGCCAACCCGTGCCCCTGCGGCAAGTCGGTGGGGAAGGGACTGGACTGCACCTGCACGCCGATGGCCAAGCGTCGCTACGGTGCGCGGCTGAGCGGCCCGCTGCGCGACCGGATCGACATCCGGCTGGAGGTGCCGCAGGTCACCCGGGCCGAGCTGAACGCGGCAGGCCCGCCGGAGTCGACGGCGGTGGTCGCGGCCCGGGTCCGGGCCGCCCGGGAGCGTCAGCGCGAGCGACTCGCGGGCACGGGATGGGTGACGAACGCGGAGGTGCCCGGCTCCTGGCTCCGCGACCGGACCCGACGCGTCGAGCCGGCCGTCACCGTTCTGCTGGACGCCGAGCTCGATCGGGGCCGGCTCAGCCTGCGCGGGCTGGACCGGGTCCTGCGGGTCGCGTGGACGCTGGCCGACCTCGCCGAACGCGACCGGCCGACGAGCACCGACGTCGGTGAGGCCCTCGGGCTCCGGATGGTGGGCACCCATGCGTGAGCGGCTGCCGTTCGACCACCTCGACGACCGGCTGGCCCGGGCCGCGTGGAGCCGCCTGGCGGAACCGGAGGACCGGGCCGCGACCCGGCTCGTGGCCGCGCTCGGGGCCGGCCCCGCCCTGGACTGGCTCCTGCATGCCGAACGTGGGCTGTACCCGGCCGTGCCCGTGCCGCCCCCGCGGGGGAACTGGGGCACCGCGGCCGCGCGTTGGGCCCCCAGGCTGGCCGGTCTCGACCCGCGTCGGGAACTCGAGGTGATCGCCCGCCGCGGCGGGGAACTCATCCTGCCCGGCTCGAGGGCGTGGCCGGTCGGACTGGACGATCTCGGCGAGTGCGCGCCGCTCTGCCTGTGGGTGATCGGTGCCCGCGACCCGGCGACCCTCGCCGCCTCGTCGGTGGCGCTCGTCGGATCCCGGGCCAGCACCGCGTACGGCGAGCGGGTCGCCGCGGACCTGGCGATGGGCGTGCAGCCGAAGGACATCACCGTGGTCTCCGGCGGCGCCTACGGGATCGATGCGGCCGCGCACCGGGCCACCCTGAGTGTGGATGGTCCGGCGCTCGCGGTGATGGCCGGAGGGCTCGACCGCTACTACCCGAACGGGAACACCCGGCTGCTCGAGCAGGTGGCCGCCACCGGCGCCGTGGTGGCCGAGGCGCCACCGGGCACCGCGCCGATGCGGACCAGGTTCCTGTCCCGGAACCGGCTGATCGCGGCGCTCGCCCGGGCCACCGTGGTCGTCGAGGCGGCGTGGCGCTCGGGGGCGCTGAGCACCGCGTCCAGGGCCGCCGGCCTGTTCCGCCCGGTCGGTGCGGTGCCGGGCCCGGTCACCTCGGCGGCCTCCGCCGGCGCCCACCGGCTGATCCGGGAGTCCGGCGCGATCTGCGTGACCGACGCCGCGGAGGTTGCCGAGCTCGTCCAACCGGTGGGGACCGCGCTGCCCGAGGAGCCGGCCGTGGCCGCCGGGCTTCTCGACGACCTCGACGGCGAGCAGGCGCGGGTCCTGGACGCGTTGCCGGCCCGCGGTGGGGCGGTGTTCGGCGCCGTGGTGCGCAGTGCCGGGATGGACGAGGTGTCCGTGCGGGCCGCCCTCGGGTTCCTCGAACTGTCCGGCCGGGTCACCCGCGAGGGCGGGGCGTGGCGGCGGGCGCGGGTGCGCGGGTAGGGCGCCGCTCGGCGGTTCCTGCCGTGACCGGTCGGCGAGCCGCCGCGCCGGTCGCGGCCGTGCGCGTGGCACGCTGGAGACATGTCTGCATCGCGTTCGGGTGCCGGTGCGGTGCGGCCGCACCGGATCGCCGAGCGCCCCGGTGACGGGGCGATGCTCGACGCGTTCGACGCGCACCTGCGCGCTCAGCGCGGTCTGTCCGACCACACGGCCCGGGCCTACCGGGGTGACGTGCGCACGCTGCTCGACGTGCTGCCGACCGGCGACGCGGACGGGCCGACCGTTCTCGCCGAGCTCGACCTGACCGCGTTGCGATCCTGGCTGGCCGGCCAGTCGGGGCGGGGCCTGTCCCGCTCGACCCTGGCCCGGCGTGCCGCGGCCGCGCGCACGTTCACCGCGTGGGCGACGCGCACCGGCCGGATGGCCCAGGATCCGGCGCTGCGACTGCTGGCGCCACGCCCGGACTCCGTGGTCCCCGGGGTCCTGGCCGTGGACGAGGCCGACACGCTGCTGGCCGTGGCCAGGACCCGGGCCGACGACGGTGAACCCGGCCACGTCCGCGACTGGGCCGCCCTCGAGCTCCTCTACGCCTCCGGAGTGCGGGTGTCCGAGCTGGTCGGCCTGGACCTTGCCGACGTCGACCACGCCCAGCGGCTGGTGCGGGTGCTCGGCAAGGGCAACAAGGAGCGGATGGTGCCCTTCGGGGTGCCGGCAGGCCGCGCGCTCGCGCAGTGGGTCGGGGCCCGGGCGGGCCTCGTGGACCCGGCGGCGGCGGCGACGAACGCCCTGTTCCTCGGGGACCGGGGCCGGCGCCTCGGCACCAGGCAGGTCCGCGGCACCGTCCACGCGCTCGCGGCGGCGGCCGGCGTCCGCGACCTCGCCCCCCATGGGGTCCGGCACTCGACGGCGACCCACCTGCTCGAGGGCGGTTCCGACCTCCGTTCGGTCCAGGAGGTCCTCGGGCACGCATCGCTGGCGACGACCCAGCGCTACACCCACATCTCGGCCGAGCGGTTGCGGGCCTCGTTCCAGCAGGCCCACCCGCGCGCCTGAGGGGTACCGGCCCGTTGATCCGCGTTGCCCGCGCAAGGACTCCGACTAGCCTGGGTGACATGGCATCGGAGCCGGACTCTCCTCCTTCCGCAGCGGAACTGGCCGACGGTCACGAACACGCGCTCGCGCTCATCTCGGCGCCGTTCGTCGCGGCCCTGATCGACGCCGCGCGGATCCCCGTCGGCGGCTCGGTCATCGACCTGGTCTGTGCCACCGGAGTCGCGACCCGGGCCGCGGCCGAGGCGGCCGGACCGATGGGACGGGTGGCCGGAGTGGACACCGACGCCGGGCTGCTCGACGTCGCCGCGGACCACCGGGCCGGACTCGTGATCGAGTGGGTGCAGGCGGACCCCGAGGCGCTGCCGTTCCCGAGCGGAACCTTCGACCGGGTGATCAGTCAGCAGGGCCTGCAGCGGATCCCTGACCTGCGGGTGGCCGTCGAGGAGGCCTGCCGCGTGCTTAGGGTGGACGGCGGGTTCGCGGGCACGGTGTGGCTGCCGCTGGACCACAACCCGTTCTTCGCCGCCGAGGCCACCGCCATAGCGGCACTCGCCGGGAGGGACGCCCTGGTCGGCGTCGAGGAACTCCCGGACCGGATCGCGTTGGTCGCTCACGAGTTGCGCGCCGGCGGACTGGTGGAGATCACCACGTCGGAGGTGGCCACCACGGTCGAGGTGCCGGCGGACGAGCACTTCATCGCCGAGCACCTGGCCACCTCGTTCTGGGCCAGGGACCTCGACCAGGCCGGCCGGGCACGGGCCGCGAGGGCGGTGCTGGCGGACCTCGCCGGGTACCGGACGGGCTCCGGGACGATGACGCTGCCGTTCGCGTCCGCGGTGGTCCACGCATTCCCCTGAGCCGCGCCGGCGGCGCCGTGGCCGCAGCGACCGGGTAGAGCCGGATCACCGGGTCCGCCACCAACAGTGTCAACGGGTCCAGGTAGCGTTGTGGTGCGGTCCGGGCACCCCAGTGCAGGCACCAGGTCGCCGGGCCGCAGTGCGGTCCGGCGTCACCGGCGGACAGCCGGCCGACGACGTCGCCACGCGTCACGACGGCGCCGACGGTCAGGGTCGTCGTCACCGGCTCATACGTGGTGCGGACCCCGTCGGGGTGGTCGATCGAGACCACGTCCCGGTCCACCACCCGGCCGGCGAAGGCGATCACCCCGTCCGCCGCGGCCAGGACGTCCTGGCCGGGCAGGCCGGCAAGGTCGACGCCGCGGTGACCGGGCGACCAGACCTGCTCGGGTTCGCTGAACGGGCGCAGCACCGCGGGCTCGGGTGCCAGGGGCCAGTCATAGGCCCCGACGGCGGCCCTGGCCGGGTCCGGATCCCCGACGGGGGACGCCCCGCCCGGCCCGGCGTCGCCGAGCGGCGCCGGGGCCGGTTGGGGCGACGGTCCCAGCGGCGCGAGGACGGCCAGCCCGGCGGCCAGCGTGAGCGCGACGACGCCGAGGACCGGCGCGTGGGTGTTCGTCATCCACCCAGCACACCTGCCGGGGACGGCTCACACCCGCGGGGCGCGGCGCTCTGGGGACGGCCGTGCCCTCCGCGCACCCCTGTGGGTGCCGTGCCTTCGGGCGCTCCGGGCCGGCGCGGGGGCCGTGCTCCGGCCCGGTCCGTGGATCCGGTAGACTCGCACCCGCAGGTGGTACGTCCTCCGGGACCGCCGCCTGACATCGCGCGCTCACAGACCACTCCCAGCGAGTGGGGTCGTGCGGCAGGGTCCGGATCGGATGATCCGGTGCCGAACGGCCGTGAGCACCAGGAATGAGCACCGCCCGGTGACTCATGAGACAACCGAGTTGTGCCCGGCCCATGTGCCGCGGCACGTGATGTGTGGGGTCCGCCCCACGTCGAAAGGACGAGCCATGGCCGTCGTCAGCATGCGTCAGCTCCTCGAGAGCGGTGTCCACTTCGGGCACCAGACCCGCCGTTGGAACCCGAAGATGAAGCGCTTCATCTTCACCGAGCGCAACGGCATCTACATCATCGACCTCCAGCAGTCGCTGCTGGACATCGACCGCGCGTACGAGTTCGTCAAGGAGACGGTCGCCCGCGGCGGCAGCATCCTCTTCGTCGGCACCAAGAAGCAGGCGCAGGAAGCGGTGGCCGAGCAGGCCACCCGCGTGGGCATGCCCTTCGTGAACCAGCGCTGGCTCGGCGGCATGCTGACCAACTTCGGCACCGTGAGCAAGCGCCTGCAGCGCCTCAAGGAGCTCGAGGAGGTCGACTTCGACGACGTCGCCTCGAGCGCCTTCACCAAGAAGGAGCTGCTCATGCAGCGCCGCGAGCGGGACAAGCTCTCCCGCACCCTGGGCGGCATCCGCGACATGGCCAAGGTGCCCTCCGCCGTCTGGGTCGTGGACACGAAGAAGGAGCACCTCGCCGTCGCCGAGGCGCGCAAGCTCAACATCCCCGTGGTGGCCATCCTGGACACCAACTGCGACCCGGACGAGGTCGACTTCCCGATCCCGGGCAACGACGACGCGATCCGCGCCGTGAGCCTGCTGACCCGGGTGGTGGCCGACGCCGTCGCCGCTGGCCTGGTTGCCCGACACGGTGGCGGCAGCGACGCGGCGGCGACCGAGGCCGAGCCGCTCGCCGAGTGGGAGCGCGAGCTGCTCGCCACCCACGAGGCGCAGCAGGGTTCCGAGGCCAGCGCCGAGGGCACGGCCGCCGAGGCGACCGCTGCCGAGGAGGCTGCGCCGGCCGCGCCGGAGGCCGTCGCCGAGGCGGCGGACGCCGCCGACGTGACCCCCGCCGTCGAGGTCCCCGCGGCCGCCGAGGAGGCCCCCGCTGCCGAGGAGGCCCCCGCCGCCGAGGCGACCGCTGCCGAGGAGGCCCCCGCGGCCGCCGAGGAGACGGACGCCGAGCAGGCCTGACGAACAGTCCCTACGAGACCAAGGATCTGGGAAGGATCACACATGGCGAACTACACCGCTGCCGACATCAGGGCCCTGCGTGAGCGCACGGGCGCCGGCATGCTCGACGTCAAGAAGGCTCTCGACGAGGCCGACGGCGACGCCGAGAAGGCGATCGAGATCATTCGGGTCAAGGGCCTCAAGGGCGTGAGCAAGCGCGAGGGTCGGTCCGCCTCGGACGGCCTCGTCGCAGCGTCGATCAACCCGACGCCCGACGGCGAGGGCCAGGTCGGCGTGCTGGTCGAGGTCAACTCCGAGACCGACTTCGTGGCGAAGAACCAGGTCTTCATCTCGCTCGCGGACCGGGTGGTCGCCGCTGCGGTGGCCTCCGGCGCCGCGGACGCGGACGCCCTGCTGGCCGCCGAGAGCGATGGCGTGTCCGTCTCGTCGGTGGTCGACGAGACCGCCGCCACCCTGGGCGAGAAGATCGTGGTTCGCCGCGTGGCCCGGGTGGCCGGCGAGCACGTCGCCTCCTACCTGCACCGCACCGCCAAGGACCTTCCGCCACAGGTGGGTGTCCTGGTGTCCTCCGACGCTGCCGGTGCCGAGGTCGCACACGACGTGGCACTGCACATCGCGGCGTACTCCCCGCAGTACCTCAGCCGCGACGAGGTGCCTGCGGACAAGGTGGCCGACGAGCGTCGGATCGCCGAGGAGACCGCTCGCAACGAGGGCAAGCCGGAGCAGGCGCTCCCGAAGATCATCGAGGGGCGTCTGAACGGCTTCTTCAAGGAGGTCGCCCTCCTGGATCAGGCCTTCGCGAAGGACCCGAAGAAGACGGTCGGCCAGGTCGTCACCGAGGCCGGTGGCACGATCACCGGTTTCGCGCGGTTCCGCGTCGGCGCCTGAGTAGCACGCACTCGGCGGTGGCCCCGGTCCTGATCCAGGGCCGGGGCCACCGCTGTCATACGCTCACCCCAGCACGTCCCCGCAGCGTTCTCACCCAGGAGGATCACGCCGATGTCTGCGCTCACCACCCCGGCCCCGACCAGGCGTCGGGTCCTGCTCAAACTCTCCGGCGAGGTGTTCGGCGGTGGCAGCGTGGGGCTCGACCCCGATGTGGTCGCCTCGATCGCACGTGAGATCGCCGAGGCCGTGCACGAGGGCGTGCAGGTCGCCATCGTGGTCGGCGGCGGCAATTTCTTCCGAGGCGCCGAACTGTCCCAGCGGGGCATCGACCGGGCCCGGGCCGACTACATGGGCATGCTCGGCACCGTGATGAACTGCCTGGCTCTGCAGGACTTCCTCGAGAAGGCCGACGTCACCACCCGCGTGCAGACCGCGATCACCATGGGACAGGTCGCCGAACCCTACATCCCGTTGCGAGCGATCCGGCACCTCGAGAAGGGCCGGGCCGTGATCTTCGGCGCCGGCGCCGGGATGCCCTATTTCTCCACGGACACGGTCGCGATCCAGCGCGCCCTCGAGACCCACTGCGAGGAGGTCCTCGTCGGCAAGAACGGCGTTGACGGCGTCTACACCGCGGACCCCCGGGTCGACTCCACGGCCACCAAGCTCGACTTCCTCACCTTCGACGACGCGATCCAGAAGGATCTGCGGGTGGTCGACTCCACCGCCCTGGCGATGTGCCGCGACAACCAGCTGGCCATGCGCATCTTCGGGATGGAAGGGCCCGGTAACGTGGCCGCAGCCCTTCGGGGTGAGAGGATCGGCACATCAATGACGTCCGGTGCAACAACCGACCAGAGCAAGGAGCAAGCGTGATCGACGAGACCCTCTTCGAGGCCGAGGAGAAGATGGACAAGGCCGTCGAGGTGGCGCGTGAGGACTTCGGCAACATCCGCACGGGTCGCGCGAACGCCGGCATGTTCAACAAGCTCGAGGTCGAGTACTACGGCGCCCCGACCCCGCTCCAGCAGCTCGCCTCGATCACGATTCCCGAGGCCCGCACGGTGCTGCTCTCGCCCTACGACAAGACCTCGATGGCCGCGATCGAGAAGGCCTTGCGCGAGTCGGACCTGGGCGTCAACCCGGGCAACGACGGGAACCAGATCCGGATCGTGCTGCCCACCCTGACCGAGGAGCGCCGACGCGACTACGTCAAGCTGGCCAAGGCGAAGGGCGAGGACGCACGCGTCGCCGTGCGGAACGTGCGCCGGCGCGCCAAGGAGGAACTCGACCGCATCGCCAAGGACGGCGAGGCGGGCGAGGACGAGGTCAACCGAGCCCAGGCCGAGCTCGACGCGCTCACCAAGAAGCACACCGAGACCGTCGACGCGCTGCTCGCGGGTAAGGAGAAGGAGCTGCTCGAGGTCTGAGCGGCTCCCGGGCCATGGTCGATCCACATCCGTCACCGACCGGGGGCGGCACGCCGTCCACCAGACGGGCCCTGCGCGCCGCGGAACGGGCGGCCCGGCTGGAGGCCGAGCTCAACGGCACGGCGGACGCCGTCGGGACCGCCGCGGCTCGAGCCGGCTCCCCGGCGGCGTCGGCACCGTCGCCGGCGCCCGCCACGGCACCGGCACCTGCCCCCGGCCCGTCACCCGGTTCGGCGGCGTCACCTGCAGCGGTGTCGGCGCCCGAGCCCTCGATGACGTCACCGAGCGCCCCGGCGGCCGGCTCCGCGACGCCGTCGGGCGGTCCGCAGGACCGAGCGATCGCCGATACCGACGCCCACGCCACGCCGGATCCGGGCGAACCCGACGGCACCGACTCCCCGCCCCCGCCCTCGCGCGCCGGCCGCAACCTGCCGGCGGCGATCGGCGTCGGTCTCGGCCTCGGCGCGATCGTGGTCGCCTCCCTGTTCGTCCGCAAGGAGGCGTTCGTCGTGCTCGCGGTGATCGCGTGTGCGGCGGGCCTGTGGGAGCTCGAGCGAGCTCTGCGCACCCGGGACATCCGGCTGCCGTACCTGCCGCTGGTCGTGGGCACCGTCGGCATGCTGGTGTCGGCGTACCAGGCCGGGATCGAGGCACTGCTGGTCGCGTTCCTGCTCACCGCCGGCGGCGTGTTCATCTGGCGGGTCCTGGATGGCGGCGGTGTCGACGCCCTGCGCGATGCCACGGCCGGGATCTTCGCGGCTGCCTACATCCCGTTCCTCGCGGGCTTCCTGATGATCATGCTGTCCGCGGACGACGGGCCGTGGCGGGTCCTGATGTTCATCGCCCTCGTGGTCGCCAACGACACCGGCGGCTACATCGCCGGAGTGCTGTTCGGCAAGCACCCGATGGCCCCCTCGGTCAGCCCGAAGAAGTCCTGGGAGGGCGCCGCCGGGTCCGTCGTGCTGGCGGCGCTGGTGGGGGTCGGCTTCACGGTCTTCGCCCTTGACGCGCCGTGGTGGGCGGGTCTCGCACTCGGTGTGGTGGCCGTGGTCGGTGCCACCATGGGCGACCTGTCAGAGTCGATGCTCAAGCGGGACCTCGGCGTCAAGGACATGGGCAACTTGCTGCCCGGGCACGGCGGCATCCTCGACCGGGTGGACTCGATCCTGATCTGCTCCCCGGTCGTGTTCGCCCTGCTCCTGGTCGTCGCACCCGCCTGACGCGCAGGCGGGTGCGACGACGGACCAGACCCTCAGTAGCGGGCGTGGTTCAGCCGGTCACGGAACTGAGTTCGTTCGGGACCACCGGCAGCACGGCACTGTCGATCACCGCGGCGCCCTGCAGGTCCACCACGAACACGGTGGACGTGGCCGGTTCGGTGACGTAGGCGAACGAGCCTTCCACCCGCAGCGTCGGGCGCGGGTCCTGCCATTGCTCGGGCTCGGTCCAGGAGCCGGTCACCGGGATCTCGCTGGTCACCGTGCCCGCCTCGGGATCGATGACCCGCAGCGTCCCGTCGGTGCCGAGCACCAGGGCCTCGCCGCCGGGCCCGCGGGCGAGCGAGCGGAAGGTGTAGCTGACGCCAAGGTCCACGAGCCGGATCTCGGCCGTCCGGGTGTCGATCAGGGAGACCCGGGTAGGGCGTTCGAGATCGGCGTCGGGGTCGGACTTGTAGTCGCCGAGCACCACGGGGGAGGCGTCCGAGCCGGCCAGGTTGCCGATCCGTCCGTATGCGTCCGGAGCCGCAGCGTGCGTGAACTCCGACCCGGTCACGACCAGGGCGCCGTTCTCGCAGCCGAACACGACGGTCTCCTCGGCGGCCACCGTCTCACCGTGCACGCCGGGGCAGGTCTCGGCGCGCGCGACCTCGTCTCCCTCGGCGTCCAGGAGCACCACGCCCGAGCGGGCCTGCGAGTCGCCGATGGTGTGCAGGAGGCTGTCGTCGGTGCGCACCACCGCGACCCCGTGATGCGCCTGCGGGGTGCTCGTGGTCGCCAGCACCGGCGCCTGCGCACCGGCCGCCAGTTCGTGCGGGTCGAGCACGGTGATCTCACCGGTGCCATCGGCGAACAGGACGGTGCGGTCGGCGTGGGTGACGACGTGTCCGGGATGGTCCGCCGCGATCGCGACGTCGGTGAGGAGCGGGTCGGTCGTGTAGGAGTGCGAGTGGTCGCCGTGCGCCTCGCTGAACGCGCCGGTGTCGAGCAGACGGAACTCCTCACCCAGGGTCAGGAACAGGTGGCGCCCGTCGCCGGCGGGGTTCACGCGGATGAATCCCTCCGCCGGGAAGTCCGCCAGCACCTCGAGCGACAGGGCGTCGACGATCAGGACGCCACCGTCGTAGGTGACCGCCAGCCGCGGTGACGGGCCCGCCGCCTCCTCGGTGGGCCGGCCGTCCGCGGGCGCGGCTTCCTCGTTGTCGTGGTCGTGCCCGTCCTGGGTCGTGGTGCCGCCGGTGACCTCGGGGGTGGCCGTCGGCGCCGCGCAGGCGCCGAGGAGGACGACGGCGGAGGTCAGGAGGGCGAGTGGGGCCAGTCTTCGTGTTCGTCTCATGGCGAGAATGATTCTCACTCTAGTTAGGCTACGTCAAGTCGGACGGCGGCGCGACGTTGCCGAGCGTCTGGGAGACTGGGGGCATCATGACCACTCCCGCACAGCCCCAGGTCCTGCCCGGGCATGCCCCGGACGCCGGTGACCGCCCGCGTCTGTCCTTCGCGGTTCCTCGCCGCGGCAAGCCGCCGAAGCACCTCGCCGACCTCACCCTCGCCGAACGCGCCGCCGTGGTCACCGAGCTCGGGCAACCCGCCTATCGGGCGAAGCAGATCTCCACCCACTACTTCGGGCATCTCACCCGTGACCCCGAGGAGATGACCGACCTGCCCGCCGGGCTGCGGCAGGACCTCGTGCCCCAGCTCCTACCCGACCTGCTCACCGAGGTCCGACGGCTCGAGGCCGACGGGGGAGACACGGTCAAGACGCTCTGGTCCCTGTTCGACGGCGTGAAGGTCGAGTCGGTCCTGATGGGCTACTCCGACCGGGCCACGCTCTGCGTCTCCAGCCAGGCCGGCTGCGGGATGGCGTGCCCGTTCTGCGCCACCGGCCAACAGGGCCTGACCCGGAACCTGTCGACCGCCGAGATCATCGAGCAGGTGCGCCGGGCCGCGGTCAGCTGCCGCGACGGGGAACTGCCCGGCGGGCCGCGCCGGCTCACGAACATCGTGTTCATGGGCATGGGTGAGCCGCTCGCGAACTACCGCACGGTGATCAACGCGGTGCGCCGGATGGTCGATCCCTCGCCGGACGGTCTGGGGATGTCGGCCCGGCACATCACGGTCTCCACGGTCGGCCTGGTGCCGGCCATGAGGAAGCTCACGGCCGAAGGGATCCCCGTCACGCTGGCGCTGTCCCTGCACGCCCCGGACGACGAGCTGCGCTCGGAGCTGATCCCGATCAACACGCGGTGGACCGTCGGCGAGGCGCTGGACGCCGCCCGCGAGTACTTCGAGGTGACCGGCCGGCGGGTCAGCATCGAGTACGCCCTGATCAAGGACATGAACGACCACGCGTGGCGTGCTGACCTGCTCGCCGCCGAACTGCTCAAGCGGGGCAAGGGCTGGGTGCACGTGAACCCGATCCCGCTGAACCCCACGCCGGGCTCGATCTGGACCGCGTCCGAGAAGGACGTCGAGGACGCGTTCGTGGCACGCCTGCGCTCGGCGGGTATCCCGACCACGGTGCGGGACACTCGCGGGAGCGACATCGACGGGGCGTGCGGGCAGCTCGCCGCCGAGGTGTGACCGAGCCGGTCCCACCACCGTCAGCCCGGCCTGCGGGAGGCACCGCGGTCGTACCTCTAGGCTGTGCACGTACGCGCCGGATCGAGGAAGGGATCGCCGATGGAGGGCCTGTTCTCCACCGTCGGGAGTTTGTCGAGCGGGTATGACCGCGAGCAGGTCGACGAGTTCTTCGAGCGGGCCAAGACGGCCTACGAGGGCAGCGGCGACGAGACCCTGACCGCGGCGGACGTGCGGCAGGTGGCTTTCGACCTGGTCCGGCACGGGTACAGCCCGGCCGCGGTGGACGCCGCCCTGGACCGGCTCGAGGGCGCGTTCATCCAGCGCGACCGCTCCGACTTCATCGCCACCCACGGCCAGGAGGCCTGGATGGAGCAGGTGGCCGAGCGGGCCACCACGCTCTACCCCCGCCTCGTGCGTCCGGAGGGCGAGCGGTTCGCCCCGCCGGTACGGGGTCGCGGCTACGACGCTGATGCCGTGGACGACATCCTGGACCGGCTCGTGGACTACTTCGACTCCGGTGAGAGGCTCAGCGCCGCCGACCTCCGGCAGGCCACCTTCCCGTCCGCTCCGCGCGGCCGGGCATACGGTGAGGGTCCGGTGGACGCGTTCCTCGACCGCGCCGTGGACGTGCTGCTCGCGGTGGAGTGACCCGCGGCTGGCTCGCTCTCAGAAACCCGACGTACCCTGAGTCGGCACTGCGCAGCCGGGACGGTCCCGGGCCCGGTGCACTGGGGTATCCATGGACTTCTGGTTGGGCGTGCTCTTCGTCGCGGTCGGGCTGATCATCTCGATCGCGCTGCACGAGATCGGCCACATGGTGCCCGCCAAGCTCTTCGGGGTGAAGGTCTCCCAGTACTTCGTCGGGTTCGGCAAGACGCTGTGGTCCACCAAGCGCGGTGAGACCGAGTACGGCGTCAAGATGCTGCCGCTCGGCGGCTACGTTCGGATGGTCGGGATGTTCCCGCCGTCCCGGGTGCAGGTCAGCGACGATGCCGCGGCCGAGGCGAGGCTGCGCCGTCGTGGTCTGCGCGGACTGATGGACTCGATGGCCGAGGACGCCCGCGCGGCCAGCGCCCAGGAGATCGGCGAGGAACTCCACGAGGGCGAGCGGCACCGGGTCTTCTACGAGCTCAGCACGCCGAAGAAGCTCGTGGTGATGTTCGGCGGGCCCGTGGTGAACCTGATCATCTCCACGGTGCTGTTCGCGATCATCCTCACCGCGTTCGGGACCGCGGTCGCCAGCAACCGGGTCAGCAGCGTCTCCGAGTGCATCGTGCCGGTCACCGAGCAGCGCGAGTGCACCGCCGCGGATCCTGAATCCCCGGCCGCCCTCGCCGGCCTCCAGACCGGTGACCGGATCGTGTCCTGGAACGGTGCGGAGGTCACGGAGTGGGCGGACATCTCCACGGCGATCGCCGACGGCGACACCGAGCCGGCGACCGTCGTCGTGGACCGTGACGGCGAGGAGGTCACCCTCACGGTGACGCCGGTCCTGGAGGACCGGCCGGTCGTGGCGGACGGGGCCGTGGTGACGGACGCCGACGGCGAACCCGTCCTCGAGCCGACGCCGTTCGTCGGGATCTCGGCTGCCTACGAACTCTCGCCGCAGCCGCTGTCCGCGGTGCCGGCGTTCGTCGGCTCGGTCTTCACCGGCACCGTCGACGTGGTGCTCTCCCTGCCGCAACGCCTGGTCGCGATCACCCAGGCCGTCTTCGGCACCGAGGAACGCGACCCCGGGGTGGTCGGCCTGATCGGCGTGGGCCGGTTCGCCGGCGAGATCGCCTCGATCGACTCCGCCGACTACGGGGCCACCGAGCGCACCGCGGACCTGCTCTCCCTGGTGGCGTCGCTGAACATGGCGCTGTTCGTGTTCAACATGATCCCGCTGCTGCCGCTGGACGGCGGGCACATCGCCGGTGCCCTGTACGAGGGGGCCCGGCGCCGCCTCGCGCAGGCGTTCGGCCGCCCGGATCCGGGACACGTGGACACCGCGAAACTGATGCCCCTGACCTACCTGGTCATCATCTTCCTCGGTGGCATGAGCCTGCTGCTGGCCTTCGCGGACATCGTCAAACCCGTCACCCTCGGCTGAGCGGCCCGAGGTGAGGCACAATCGCAGCATGCCCACGTGGCCCTGGCGCGGATCCCTGCAGACCCACCCCGATGTGGTGGTCCAGGATGCCCGCTCGGCCGACGTTGCCGAACTCATCGCGTTCGCCGAGGAGGACCCGGTCGACGCCGCACTGCTGGGTGAGCACGTGGAGGCGATGTCCTCCTACGGCTTCTACCGGGACCAGCTGCTGTGCATCCGGGAACCGGCCGGACTGACCGGCCTGTGCTGGACTGGGGGGAACCTGGTGCCGCTGCGCCTGTCCGACGCGGCGATCCCGGTCGTCGCCGACCACGTGCGCCGGCGCTCGCGGCGGTTCTCCTCGGTGGTCGGCCCGGCCCACGACGTGATGCGGCTGTGGGAGGCGATGCGGGGCTTCGCGCCCACGCCGCGGGACATCCGCCCGGACCAGCCGTCCATGATGATCGACGGCGACCCACTGGTGGCCCCCGACCCCGGGGTCTCGCTGACCTCCGCGGGTGACCTCGACCTGCTCCTGCCGGCGTGCGTGGCGATGTTCACCGAGGAGGTCGGCTACTCCCCGCTCACCGCCGGCGGCGGCTACGAGCGCCGGGTCCGCTCCTTGGTCCAGGGCGGCCGGTCGCTGTCCCGGATCGAGGACGGCCCCGAGGGCCGACGCGTGGTGTTCAAGGCCGAGCTCGGCACCGTGGCCCTCGGTGTCACCCAGGTGCAGGGCGTCTGGGTGCACCCGGACCTGCGCGGCCGGGGCCACGCCGCGGCCGGCATGGCCGCCGTGATCGCCTACGCCCGCGCCCAGGTCGCGCCGATCGTGTCGCTGTACGTGAACTCCTACAACACCGCCGCGCTCGCGGCCTACCGCAGGGTCGGCTTCCGTGAGGTCGGCACCTTCGCCACCATCCTGTTCTAGGGCAGGCAGGCCGCCGAGCCCCGTCGCCCATCCCGCCCCAACCCGGCCCCGCCGCAGCCCGGCCCGCCCCCATCCGAGCTAGCCCCAGCTGAGATAGCACCGGCGCCCCTGAGATCGGACCCGCCTGGATCCGATCTCAACCACGCGGGTGCTATCTCAGAGCTACGGGCACCCGACCGCGGGGGCGCGCCCACCCGTCACGGAGCGCGGCGAGGGTCACCGCAGCAGCTTCGACATCCGTCGGTCCGCCAGGACCTTGCCTCCGGTCTGGCAGGTCGCGCAGTACTGCAGGGCCGAGTCGGCGAAGGAGACCTCCCGGATCACGTCGCCGCACACCCCGCACTCCTGCCCGGCGCGCCCGTGCACGCGCATCCCGGACCGCTTCGCATCCTTCAGCTCCGCGGCCGGCCGGCCCGAGGACGCCTCGATCGCGGGCCGGAGCACCGCCCCGACCGCCTCGTACAGCCTGGTCACGGCCTCGTCGTCGAGCGTGGAACTGATCGCGAACGGGCTCATCCGCGCCGCGTGCAGGATGTCGTCGCTGTAGGCGTTGCCGATCCCGGCGATCGTGCCCTGCTCGCGCAGCACCCCCTTGATCTGTTGCTTGCGCCCCGCGAGGATCGCCGCGAAGGCGTCCCGGGTGAACTCCGGCGAGAGCGGCTCGATGCCGAGGCTCGCGATCGCCGGCACCTCCTCGGGCGTGCCCACCACGTACACGGCCAGCCGCTTGCGGGTGCCGGCCTCGGTGAGGCTGAAGCCCGACCCGTCGTCGAGGTCCACGCGCAACGCCACCGGCGACTTCGGCGACCTCGACACGCCTCCCGGGAGTTTCTCGTGCCAGCGCAACCAACCCGCCCGGGCGAGGTGGAAGACCAGGTGGAGTTCGCCGTCGGGCACCGTGCCGACCTGCAGGTCGAGCCACTTGCCCCGCCGGGCGACGCCGGCCACCGTGCCGCCGGCGAGTGCGTTCGGCGCGGGGGAGAACGTCTTCAGGGTCTGGATCCCGAGCACGTGCACGGCGGCAACCGTGCGCCCGACGGTGCGTTCGGTGAGGAAGTCGACGAGGCCCTGGACCTCCGGTAGTTCCGGCATCCCCCCAGTCTGGCAAGGGAATTCCGCTGGTGCCAGGGAAGATAGACTCGCCCGCGTGCTGATGCGGATGTCGAAACTGTTCCTGCGGACCCTGCGTGAGGATCCGGCCGACGCCGAGGTCGCGAGCCACCGCCTCCTGGTGCGCGCCGGCTACATCCGGCGGGCCGCTCCCGGGATCTACTCCTGGCTGCCGCTGGGCCTGAAGGTGCTCGCCAAGGTCGAGGCCGTGGTGCGCGAGGAGATGGACGCGATCGGCGCCCAGGAGGTGCACTTCCCGGCGTTGCTGCCGCGCGAGCCCTACGAGGCCACCGGCCGCTGGACCGAGTACGGCCCGAGCCTGTTCCGGCTGGCCGACCGCAAGGAGGCCGACTACCTGCTCGCGCCCACGCACGAGGAGATGTTCACGCTCCTGGTCAAGGACCTGTACTCCTCCTACAAGGACCTGCCGCTCGCGCTCTACCAGATCCAGACCAAGTACCGCGACGAGGCCCGCCCCCGCGCCGGGCTGATCCGCGGACGCGAGTTCATCATGAAGGACGCCTACTCGTTCGACATCGACGAGGCGGGGCTGGCTGCCTCCTACGACGCCCAGCGCGGCGCCTACGAGCGGATCTTCACCCGACTCGGCCTGGACTACGTGATCGTCTCGGCGATGTCCGGGGCCATGGGTGGGTCCCGCTCCGAGGAGTTCCTGTTCCCGTGTGAGATCGGAGAGGACACCTTCGTCCGCTCGCCCGGCGGGTACGCGGCGAACGTCGAGGCGGTGCACACGCCGTCGCCGGAGCCGGTCGAGGCGAGCCTGATCGCCGGCCTGCCCGCGGCCGAGGTCGCGGATACCCCGGACACCCCGACCATCGAGTCGCTCGTCGAGGTGGCGAACGCCACGCGACCGAAGCCCGACGGCGGCGCCTGGACGGGCGCGGACACGCTGAAGAACGTCGTGGTCACCCTGGTGTCGCCGACCGGCGTCCGGAGCCTGCTCGTGATCGGGCTGCCGGGGGACCGGCAGGTCGACGCCAAGCGTCTCGAGGCCGCGGTGTTCCCGGCCGAGGTCGAGCCGGCCGGCGAGGCCGACCTGGCCGCCCACCCCGAGCTGGTCGCCGGATACATCGGCCCCGGGGTGCTCGGGCCGAACGGTGCGCCCCGTGACGACACCGACGGTGCCAGAGGTGCGGTGCGGTACCTGCTCGACCCCCGGGTCGTGGACGGCACGTCCTGGATCACCGGGGCGAACGAGGCCGGCAAGCACGTGTTCGGACTCGTCGCCGGGCGCGACTTCACGGCGGACGGCGTCATCGACGTGGCCGAGGTGCGCGAGGGGGACCCGGCGCCGGACGGCTCCGGGCCGCTCGAACTCGCCCGTGGCATCGAGATCGGCCATATCTTCGCCCTCGGGCAGAAGTTCGCGAAGGCGCTCGACCTGAAGGTGCTCGACTCGGGCGGCAAGGCCGTCACGGTCACGATGGGCTCCTACGGCATCGGGGTCAGCCGGGTGCTCGCGGCGATCGCCGAGAACACCTGCGACGACAAGGGCCTCTCCTGGCCGGTCGGAGTCGCGCCCGCCCACGTGCACGTGCTCGCCACCGGCAAGGACGAGGCCGTCTTCACGACGGCGCAGGGCCTGGCCGACGAACTCGTCGCGGCAGGCATCGAGGTGCTCTACGACGACCGGGTCAAGGTGTCCGCGGGTGTGAAGTTCGCCGACTCCGAACTGCTCGGGCTGCCGTTCGCGCTCGTGGTCGGCCGGGGGCTCGCCGACGGGGTCGTGGAGGTCCGCACCCGCGCAACCGGGGAGCGGGAGGAGCTCGCTCCGGAGGTGGCCGTGGCCCGCCTGCGCGACCTGTTGGCGTCGGCGTCAGCCTAGGCCGGGGTACGTCGCCACGCGGGCATCCGGGTCCTGGCCGAGGAACGCGGCCTGCGTGGCGAGCGCGATGAGCGGGGCTCGGACCGCAGGGTCGGCGTCCGGCACAGCGGTGAGCCAGCCGGGCAGGAGTTCGGCGATCAGGCCGGTGCGGGTGGCCTGCAGGTCCTCGAGGTCGACGGCGTAGGCCGCCGCGCGCGGATCGGCATCGGTGCCGTCGACGCCGGTCGCGACCGCCACGTCCTCGGCCATCTCCCGCAGCGTGATCGCCGCCGCCGCGGCGCCGGTGCGCGCCGTCCCCTCGGCACGGGCGGCGATGATCTCCTGCGTGTAGCCGAGCGCGTCGAGGGTCCGCCCCACCGGCGCGGCGGACGCCGGGAGCGAGGCCGGAATGCCGAGGTCGGCGGCCGCCGGGTCGGCTGAGCCGTCGGCGCCGGTGGGCAGGCCGAGGTCGGTGCGAAGTTCAGCCGCCCACAGGGCCCGGTTGATCGAGATCGAGGCGAGCAGGGTCGCCAGGTCCGCGTCGGCGGCCGGGTCCGCGGCCCGGGCGTCGGCCGAGCTCGACTCGAGCGCGGCGAGCACGTCCTCGGCGGTGGCCGGGTCCGACGGCGTGGGGTCGCCACCGGTGGGCTCGTCACCGGGTTCGTCACTGGGCTCGGGCTGGTCGTCGGTGGTCGCGGTGGGGCGTGGCGGAGGCGTCCAGACGCCGCCGAGGTCATCGAGATGGGTGGCGGCGTCGGCGGCGATGTGCGCGAGATCACTCGCCAGGTCACCGGCGGCCCCGTCCGGCCCGGCATCGGCCCCGGCGGACTCGGCGAGCGCCTGGAGGTCGGCCGCCTCGAGCGCGGCCCCCTGCCGCAGGATCTCGCCGGGTCCGGGGCTCGGCACCTGCGGAGGCGGGTCGTCCAGGCGCACACCGCACCCGCTCAGGAGCACCGCAGCGGCCACCAGCACGACGCCGAGGCGGCGGCCCGCGGAACGGCGCATGCGTGGACTCACGCGTTGATCCTGCCACGGCGCACACCTACGCTGGGGTGTTCGCGCTGGGCCGCGCGCCGCCGCACCAGGGCGGGCATGATTGGTCCAGACACCCTCACTGAGACAGTGACAACTTCACAAGGAGACTCCGATGAGCCGATCGCAGGGCCCTGGCGCCGACGTGGGCGCCCTGTTGTTCGAGGCACTCGAGCCGGTCGTCGCCGGCGGCGGGCTGTTCCTCGAGGACGTGTCCGTGGTCGGCTCGTCCGCGCGCCGCGTGGTCCAGGTGACCGTCGACCTGGCCGACGGTCCGGGTGGGGTCGGCTCCGACCTCCTCGCCGACGTGTCCCGAGCCGTGTCGGCCCGCCTGGACGAGGTCGAGGACCTCATCGACGGCACCTATCTGCTCGAGGTCTCCACCCCGGGCGTGTCCCGGCCCCTCACCGAGCCCCGGCACTTCCGCCGCGCCGTGGGCCGGCTGGTGACGCTCACCACCTCCGGGGGCACCCTCGCCGGCCGGATCCGCGCGGTCGAGGCCGATGGCATCGTGCTGGAACCCGGCGAGGACCGCCCCGAGGCCGTCACCGTCCCCCTGACCGACGTGGTCCGAGGCACGGTCGAGGTCGACTTCCGCCGCGTCGACGACGCGCAGGACTGACCGGGACTGAGAGGAGCACAGACATGGACATCGACATGAACACCCTGCGTCTGATCGAACGAGAACGGGACATCCCGTTGGACGTCCTCGTCTCCGCCATCGAGCAGGCGCTGCTCTCCGCCTACCACCGGACCGACGGTGCCGCCGAGAGCGCCCGGGTGGAACTGGACCGTACCAGCGGGCACGTCACCGTCTACGCGCGCGAACGACTGGAGGACGGTGAGCCCGGCGAGCCTGGTGAGCGGGGCCCGGAGTACGACGACACCCCGGCCGATTTCGGCCGGATCGCCACCTCGACCGCCCGCCAGGTGATCCTGCAGCGGCTGCGGGACGCCGAGGACGACGCGGTGCTGGGCACGTTCCGCGGCAAGGAGGGCGACGTGGTCGCCGGGGTGATCCAGCAGGGCTCCAACCCGAAGGTGGTCCTGGTGGACATCGGCGGCATCGAGGCGGTGCTGCCGGCCCACGAGCAGGTGCCCACCGAGACCTACACGCACGGTGAGCGTCTGCGCGCCTATGTGCTCGAGGTGAGTCGCGGTCCGAAGGGCCCGTCGATCACGATCTCGCGAACCCACCCGAACCTGGTCCGGCGCCTGTTCGCACTCGAGGTGCCCGAGGTGGCCGACGGCAGCGTCGAGATCGCCGCGTTGGCCCGCGAGGCCGGTCACCGCACCAAGATGGCCGTGCACTCCACGGTCGCCGGGCTCGGCGCCAAGGGCGCCTGCATCGGGCCGATGGGGCAGCGGGTCCGGGCCGTCATGGCGGAACTGCACGGCGAGAAGATCGACATCGTGGACTACAGCGACGACCCGGCCACGTTCGTGGCCTCGGCCCTGTCGCCCGCCCGGGTCAGCAGCGTGGAGATCGTCGACGCGGCGTCCCGCTCGGCCCGCGTCGTGGTCCCCGATTACCAGCTCTCCCTGGCGATCGGCAAGGAGGGGCAGAACGCGCGCCTCGCCGCCCGGCTGACCGGGTGGCGCATCGACATCCGGCCCGACACCCCGGCGCCGGGCGACGTGGCCGCGGGGTCCGCGGGCGAGCAGGAGTAGTACACTCTTCCGTGGGCCTCCGCGCCCGATCCTCCCACCTGCTTCACGCACGCCGTTCAGGTGTGCCGGTTTCCGGCCACCCGAGAGCTGAGAGGTCATTGCGATGACTGACAGCAGCCGACAGTCTCCGACCGTCGGACCGGTACGCACCTGCGTGGGATGTCGAGAGCGGGGTCCACGGTCCGGCCTGGTACGCCTGGTGGCAGATCGGACGGTCGCGGCTCACGCCGTGGTCGTCGATGTGACCGCGAGCGCACCCGGACGGGGAGCCTGGGTGCATGCGCATCCGGACTGCCTGGACCGCGCCGTCAGCCGCCGAGCGATCGGACGCGCGCTTCGAATCGAGGCGCCCGCCGAGGTCTCGCGGGTGCAGGAGTGGTTCGCCCGGAACGTCCGCACGACACCGTCGATCATCGAACAAGAGAGCGGGTCAGAAGCCGATGGGCACCCGATGAGTACCCAGCGATGAGTCAGCAGCACTAACGACGGTCCGTCCCTGTCTTGGGCGGGCCGAGACAGGAGAGTTGTGGCAAAGGTCCGCGTCCACGAGTTAGCGAAAGAGCTCGGCGTCGACAGCAAGACAGTGATGGCGAAGCTGAACGAACTCGGCGAGTTCGTGAAGTCCGCCTCCTCCACCATCGAGCCGCCCGTCCAGCGGCGGCTCCGGGAGGCCTTCCCGGCCGCGGAGGCCGTCCAGGCCGCCCCGGCGAAGAAGGCCGCACCCAGCAAGCCTGCGCCGCGCACGCAGGCCACGACCGAGCCTGCACTCGAGCAGGCCCCGGCAGCCGCGGCAGCCCCGGCGGAGCCGGTTGCGCCCGCGCCGGCTCCGGTTGCGCCCGCTGCCGAGGCGACCCCGCAGCCTGCTCCGCAGGCCGCGGCCAAGGCCCCGGCGCCCGGCCC
>NZ_SMNA01000001.1 GCF_004353825.1 Occultella glacieicola
ACGCCCGACCGCACCGAGCCCGGCTCCGGGCCCGCCTCCGGACCCGGGGCGCCCGCCGAGGCCGGCCGGCCCCCGGTTCCGGCCGACGCCCAGCCCGGGGCCGGGACGACCCCGGCGACCCCCGGCGCGGTGAGTGGCTCGGCCGACGACGCCGTCGCAGGCCCTGCCGGCGGCAGGACGGGAGTTCTCGACAGTGCTGACAGGGTCGACGGAGCCGCCACGGTCGCCGCGAGCGTCGGCGTTGGCCGCGCGACAGGACCCGACGGCGCACCCTCCACCGCGGGAGCGCTCGCCCTCGCGGGATCGGCAGCGGGAGGCGCGCCGTCCGCGCCCGCCGCGGGTGCCGCCGGCCTGACGCCGGGCGGCACCGGTGCGCAAGCCACTACCACCGGCTCGCCGGCCGCCGCCACGGGCGCGGTCACCGGAGCGTCCGACGCTGCCGGAGTTCCCGGCGAGACCGGCGAGACCGGCACGGTTGGCACGGTTGGCACCACCGGCACCGCCGGCAGGGCTGGCATGGCTGGCACCGCCGGCATGGCAGACATGGCGGGTACGGCAGGAATGGCAGGTATGGCGGACCCGGTCGACGTGGTGGCACCGACCGGTGCCACCGCGCGCGCTTCGGCCCCGACGGCTGGCGGGTTCGGCCTGCCGTCCGCGACCCAGGCGGCAGCAGCGGCCACCGGCGCCTTCGCCGACGGCACCGGACCCGCACCCACGCCCGGACCCACGGCGGACCCGGGAACGGCCCCCGCCCTGGTCACGCCCCTGACCGCACCGGCGCCGCACGTACCCGTGACCACGACGGCGCACCCCGCCGTCGGGCCTTCCACGACACCGTGGCCGGCCGCCGCGCAACTGCTCGACGGCCTGCTCACCCTGCGGTCGACACCGGCAGGGCAGCACACCCTGACGATCAACATCGCGCCGGATCATCTCGGACCGATCGCCGTGCGGGCCCACATCACCGCCGAGGGCATCCGGATCGAGCTGCAGACCCCGGACGCCGGCCGGGAGGCCCTCCGGGCGATCCTGCCGGACCTGCGCCGGGACCTGGCCGCCGGCGGACTGAACGCCACGCTCGACCTCGACGCCGGGCCCCGGGACCACCCGGGGGACGGCGCCCGGGCCGGTGCCGATCCCGACGACGCCCAGCGCGGCGGACGCGGTCCGGGCGAGGCCCCGGCCCACCGCGCCGAGCACCCTGCCAACAGTGCCGAGCGGGCCGACCGGGCCCTGCACCGTCCGGGGGTGGGCCGGGCGACCGGTCGCCCCGGCGGCGGTGCCGCCCTCGACGTCCTGCTCTGAACTCCAAGGAGACCCCATGCCCATCCCACCGGTCGGTGCCAGCACCGTCACGCAGCAGCCGGCCACCCCGGCCCCGCCGAAGCAGACCCTCGACTCCGAGGTGTTCCTGGAGCTGTTGGTCACCCAGCTGCGCAACCAGGACCCGTCGTCGCCGATGGACACCACCCAGATGATCGCCCAGACCACCCAGTTGGCCAGCATGGAGCAACTCACCTCGCTGGCCCGCCTGACCGAGGAGTCGTTCTCCCTGCAGATGCGTTCCGCGGCCGCGGACCTCCTCGGCCGGGAGGTCAGCTACCTCGACGCCGACGGCGCGACCCACACCGGGATCGCGAGCGCCGTCTCCTACGCCGACCAGGTGCCGACGGTGACCGTCGGCACCGAACGCGTGACCCTCGACGCCATCAGCGGCATCGACGCCGGCACCGCCCCGGCCGCCTCCTGACCACCACCTCACCGACCCTGAAAGGCAGACCCATGCTGCGCTCACTCACCTCCGGAATCACCGGGCTGCGCGCCCACCAGCAGATGCTGGACGTCACCGGCAACAACATCGCGAACGTGAACACCACCGGCTTCAAGGCCGGCACGATCCGGTTCCAGGACACGCTGTCCCAGATGGTCCAGAACTCGGCCGGGCCGCAGGCCGGGGCCGGGGGCACGAACCCCGCGCAGATCGGGCTCGGCGTGCAGGTGGCCGGGATCTCGACCACTTTCACCCAGGGTGCGGCCCAGTCCACCGGGCGCGCCTCGGACATGATGATCGCCGGCGACGGGTTCTTCGTGGTCCGCAAGGGCAACGAGACCCTGTACACCCGGGCCGGTGCGTTCGACTTCGACGGCGCGGGCCGGCTGGTCACCACGGACGGCTCGTTCGTGCGCGGCTGGGCCGCCGTGAACGGCCAGGTCAACCCGACCGGCCCGCTCACCGACATCACGCTCCCGGTCGGCGCCCTCGCCGCCGCCGAGGCCACCACCTCGGCCACCGTCGGCGGGAACCTCCCGTCCGACGCCGAGGACGGGACCGAGCTGGTCCGTGACGTCGAGGTGTACGACGCCCTCGGCGGCACCCGCCGGCTGTCCTTGACGTTCCAGTTCACCACCGCCGGCGGCTGGACCGTCGCCGGCTCCGACGGCACCGACACCACACCCGCGCAGGCCCTGACGTTCACCGACGGCCGCCTCACCGGCGGCGGCACCCTCACCGTCGGCGGCGTCTCCGTCGACCTGGCCGCCGTCACCGGCTACGCCGAGCTCAACTCCGTCGAGGTCACCGACGTCGACGGTCGCGGCGTCGGCGAGCTCGAGTCGTTCACGCTGTCCCCCGACGGCACCCTGGTCGGGTCTTTCTCGAACGGGGTCAAGGAGGCCATCGGCCGCATCGCGCTCGCCGGCTTTACGAACCCGGCCGGCCTGGAGAAGGCCGGCGGCTCGCTCTACCGGGCCTCGGCCAACTCCGGTGCCGCCGAGGTGGGGACCGCGGCGTCGAACGGCCTCGGCCAGCTCATCGGCGGTGCGGTGGAGATGTCCAACGTGGACCTGTCGCAGGAGTTCACGAACCTGATCGTGGCCCAGCGCGGCTTCCAGGCGAACTCCCGGATCATCACCACCTCCGACCAGGTCCTTGAGGAACTGGTCAACCTCAAGCGCTGATTCGTCGGCAGGTCCCCCTCGGCTGAGCGGGCAACGGGTCGCATCCGGGACGAAGGTCAGTGGCCACCCGCGGGACGCCGATCCCGCGGCCGGCATCGGCCACGGCCCGCGGTGAGATCGGACCTGCGGCCCTGAGATCGCCGCTCGCGAGCGGCGATCTCAGGGCGGAAGGTGCTATCTCGAGGGTTGGGGTGATGTGCGAGCGACCGGCCTTACCCGACCGGCTCACCGGCCGACAGTGCAGTGCGAGGCCCGATCGGGCCCTTGCCCGCACCTAGAACGAGCCCACCATGATCCTCCTCACCCGCCTCAACGGCGCCCGCTTCGCCATCAACCCGGACCTGGTCGAACGCATGCATGCCACGCCGGACACCACGCTCATCCTCGTGGACGGCTCCAAGCATGTGGTCGCCGAGCCCCTCGACGTGGTACTGGACCGGATCATCGACTTCCGGGCCGCGGTCGTCTCCCGCGCCCGGGACCTTCCCCTCACCAGCGACCGGACCCAACTCGGTCTGGTGCCACTACCGTCCGCAGCCGCCGACCCGACAGCCCCGGTGCCGCTGCGGTCGCGAAAGAAGGAGGATCCGACGTGGACCCCGCAACGCTGATCGGCATCCTCCTCGCGTTCGGTGCCCTGCTGGGCATGGTCACGCTGGAGGGTGCGAGCCTCACGTCGCTGCTGCTGCCCGCACCGATCCTGCTCGTGGTCGGCGCCACCATCATGGTCACGATCGCCGGAGGCACGCTCGCGGACACCGGCCGCGCCGCGAAGGGTGCGGTACGCGCGATCCGGGGCAAGCCCGTGCCGCCCAACCGGACGATCACGACACTGGTGGAACTGTCCGAGAAGGCCCGCAACGACGGGCTGCTCTCCATGGAGAGCATGCTCGAGGAGGTGGATGACCCATTCCTGCGGGAGGCGTTCCAGGCCATCGTGGACGGTATGGACTCCGAGGAGCTGCGGCAACTGCTCGAGGACAAGCTGGACACGAAGTCCGGGCGGGACCGGCAGGTCGCCAAGTTCTACTCCGACATGGGCGGGTACGCCCCCACCATCGGCATCGTCGGCACCGTGGTCTCCCTGGTGCACGTGCTGGAGTACCTCTCCGAGCCAGCCACGCTCGGCCCGTCGATCGCGGCGGCGTTCGTGGCGACCCTCTGGGGCGTGATGACCGCGAACTTCCTCTGGCTGCCGATCTCGAACCGGCTCAAGCGGCTGTCCGACCTCGAGTGCGACCGGATGACCCTGGTCATCGAGGGTGCCCTCGCCGTGCAGGGCGGCCTTCAGACCCGCGCCCTGGACGAACGCCTGCGCGCACTCGTACCGGACGACCTCCCGCAGCAGAAGGAGAAGGCGGCATGAGTCGCGCCGGCACAACTCGTTCCCGCCGGGTCCACGCCGCCCACAGCGAGGAGGGCGGCGACGAACGCTGGCTGGTCTCCTACTCGGACATGATCACGGTCCTGATGGCGCTGTTCATCGTGATGTTCGCGATCTCCAGCGTGGACCAGGGCAAGTACGACGAGCTGCGCAACGCACTCTCCACGGGCTTCGGACAGACCGATCTCGGCCGGGTCGACATCACCGAGGGCGTGGTGGTCCCGCCCGAGGAGATGCCCGGCCCGGCGGCCACCCCGCAGCCCGAGACCGACGCCGACCGGGCCGCGGTGGAACTGGCCTCGCTGGAGCAGCTCCGCGACCACGTCGCGGCCGCGCTCGCAGCCGACGGGCTGGCGGGAGCGGCCCGCCTCACCCTGGACGAGCGGGGTCTGACCATCGGGCTGGTCACCTCCGAGATGTTCTTCGAACCCAACCGGGCCGAGCTCACCAGCCGCGCGGTGCAGGTCCTCGACGCGGTCACCCCGGTCGTGGTGGCCTCCCGATACGCCGTCTCCGTGGAGGGGCACGCCGACCACCGCACCGGCACCTACCCGTTCCCGACGAACTGGGAGCTCTCCTCCGGCCGCGCCACCCAGGTGGTCCGGCACATGATCGCCACCGGCGGCATCGGCCCGGAGCGGATCGCGGCCGTCGGGTTCGGCGACTCCCGTCCCCTGGCGGACGGCTCCGCCCCTGACGCCCTGGCGATGAACCGTCGGGTCGACATCGTGGTCCTCTCGGACGCGCCGGAGTCCGTGCGAGCGTTGCTGCCCCAGTTGCTGTCAGAGGGCACCTGACCATCCACCAACGTCTAGACACGAATCGCTTACATCGGGGGCGCCGGCGACGACAGTCAGCGGTGTGACGGTCGCAGACACGCGCGCAGGCGCTCCATCCCCCGCACCAGGTGATCCCGTGGTGTATGACTTCCGTCGACCCACGGCGCTGGCCAGGGAGCAGTCGCGGATCCTGGAGCTCGCGTTCGAGACGTTCGCCCGGCAGTGGGGGACGCAGCTGACCGCCAAGGTTCGGGTGCGCTCCCGCGTCGAACTCGACCAGGTCCGGCTGCAGACCTACGACGACTACACCGCCGGCCTGCCCACGCTCACCACGATGGTGCTCCTGGAACTGCCCGGCGAGTCCCCGCGGGCGGTGATCCAGTTCCCGGTCGGTGCCGCGCTCACCTGGATCGGGCACATGCTCGGTGCCACCGCGGAGCAGGCGCCCGACGCCGACCGGGAACTGACCGTCCTGGAACAGAACCTCGTCCGCCGGCTGATGAGTGACGCCGTCGAGGACCTGCGGTACTCCCTCGGCGAACTGCTGGGGGTCGCCCCGGAGGTGCGCTCGCTGCGCTTCAACGCCCAGTTCGCGCAGGCCGCCGGGCCGAACGAACCGATGGTCGTGGCCGCGTTCACGGTGACGTTCGGCGAACGCAGCGTCACCGCCACCCTGGCGCTGCCCTCCGTCACCCTGCTCCCCCAGCTCGGCGGAACGGTCCCGACCACCGGGGGCCCCGCCGCGGATCTGATCGCCGGGGCCCTGGAACTGGTGCCCCTGGGGGTGTCCGTGCGGCTCGCCCCGGTCCCGGTCCGGCCCGCGCAGATCCTCGACCTCGCGATCGGCGACCTGATCACCATCCCTCACCCACGAACGCGGCCGCTCGACGTCGCCGTCGACGACCGGGTGCTCGCCACCGCCGCCGTCGGGTCCACCGGTTCCCGGTTGGCCTGCGTCATCGTCACCACCGAGGAGTCCAACCGATGAGCACCACCACCGCCCCCTCCGCCACCCTCGACGCCGCCTCGGCGCTCACCGCGCTGATGCCGATGCCCGTCTCCGGGGTCCAGATCCGGCCGGACGACCTCGCCGCCGACGGCGCTGCCACCGCCTTCCTGGCCTCGTTCGTGGGCGCGACCTCCGCGGAGGTGGCGCTCGCGCTCACAGATGACCTGCCGACCGACGGTCTGGTCTCCGGCGCGGACGTGCTGCGGCCCGCCCTGGAGGCGGCCACCGCCGCCCTCGGCTCCGGGATCCTCTCGGACATCACCGAGGGTGACGCCGGCGATCTGCTCGCCGCCTCCGACGTCGCGGTCTACGACCTGAACGCCCCGGACGGCCGGACCCTCGGCTGGTTCGCGATCCGGCTCCGCCCGAACGCGAACCCGGGTGGCCGGGCCACGGGCGCGTCCCGCACCGGCCGGATCAGCCGGATCAACGACGTGGAGATGACCCTCACGGTGGAGATCGGCCGCACCCGGATGAGCGTGCGGGACGTGCTGGACCTGGAGCCCGGCGGCGTAGTCGAGCTCGACCGGTCCGCCGGTGCCCCGGCCGACCTGCTCCTCAACGGCCGGCTGATCGCGCACGGCGAGGTGGTCGTCGTGGACCAGGACTACGCGATCCGCGTCACTCAGATCCTGGACGCGACCGAGGCCGACTGATGGACACCCTCCTGCTGGCGCTGCGGGTGGCGCTCTCGCTGGCGTGCGTGCTCGCTCTGATGTGGTTCGCGCAGCGCCGCCTCGGCCGCGCCCGGACCCGGCGCCGCGGCGAACTGGACGTGGTGGCTCGCCAGAACCTGGGCGGGAAGGCCCAGGTCGTCCTGCTGGAGACCGCCGGCAGCCGGTTCCTGCTCGGCGTGACCGAGCACCAGGTCACCGTCCTGCACACCGTGGACGCCCCCGCCGCCGCGACCGTGCCCAGCCAGCCCACCTTCGAGGCCTCCCTGGCCCGCGCCACGGACGACACCGGCGGTGCCGGCGGTGCCGATGGTGACCGGCCCACGCTGCTCCCGGTGAACGCCCTCGAGCCGCCGACGGGCTGGGCGGCGGGCTCCCTGTTCGACGTCGGCACCTGGAAGGCGGCCGCCGCGGCGGTCACCGGTAGGAACCGGGCCGCGTGAGCACCCTCGCCATCGACACTGCCGACGCCTTCGGCCGGGTGCCCGCCGCCGCCCGGGTGCGCCGGATCGTCCTGACCCTGCTCGCCGTCGTCACCCTGACGGTGCTCGTCGGCATCCTGTTCTCCGGGTCCGCACACGCCGACACCGTCGATCCCACCGACCCGAGCACGCCCACGGTGCCCACGGGCCCCACCGGTCCGACCGGCCCCGACGACACCGCCGATCCGGCGGGCGGCGTGTCGGTCTCCATCAACGGCCCGAACGGCGCGCCGAACAGCGCGATCGTCACCCTGCTCGCGGTCACGGTGTTGGCCGTCGCGCCGTCGCTGCTGCTCATGATGACGGCGTTCACGAAGATCTTCGTGGTGCTGGCGATGACCCGGAACGCGCTCGGGCTGACCACGGTGCCGCCGAACCAGGTGCTCGCCGGGCTCGCCCTGTTCCTCTCGCTGTTCATCATGGCGCCGGTGCTGAGCGAGATCAACGACGTCGCCCTGCAGCCCTATCTGGCCGGGGACATCCTGGTCAGCGACGCCTTCGACCTCGGCTCCGGACCGCTGCGCGAGTTCATGCTCGCCCACACCCGTGAGGAGGACCTGGCGCTGATGACCCGGGCCGCCGGCACGGAGAACCCCGAGAGCACCGCCATGGTGCCGCTCACCACCCTCGTGCCCGCGTTCATGATCTCCGAGCTCCGGGCCGCGTTCATCATCGCGTTCGTCATCTTCGTGCCGTTCCTGATCATCGACCTGGTCACCTCCGCGGCCCTGATGAGCATGGGCATGATGATGCTGCCGCCGGTCATGATCTCGCTGCCGTTCAAACTGCTGCTGTTCATCCTCGTCGACGGTTGGGGACTGATCGTCACGGCCCTGGTCTCCTCCTACCAGGTGACCTGACGTGGATACCTCGGCCGTCCTGGACATCGCGGTGGACGCTCTCGTCCTCGCCGCGAAGTTGTGCCTTCCGATCCTGGTCACCGCCCTGGTCGTCGGGTTCGGGATCTCCCTGCTGCAGTCGATGACCCAGATCCAGGAGATCACCCTCTCGTTCGTGCCGAAGGCCGCTGCCGTGGCCGTCGCCCTGCTCATCAGCGGGCACTGGATGATCTCCGAGCTGACCAGCTTCACCACCGGCCTGTTCGACGCCATCCCCGGCCTTCTGGGCGGGGGCTGACATGGGGTTCCAGTTGGACCAGGGCTGGCTGGAGGCGGTGCTGCTCGCCGCGGTGCGGGTGACCGCGTTCCTGTTCATCGCGCCCCCGTTCGCCCACCGCGGGGTGCCGGCCCGGATCAAGGCGATGCTCGCCGTCGGGCTCGCCCTGGCGGTGTCCCCGGTGGTGACGTCCGGGTACGTCAGCCTGGAGCTGCCTGACTTCCTGCTCACGCTCGTGTCCCAGCTGTTCATCGGTGCCGGTCTCGGCACGCTCGTCGCCGTCGTGTTCGCCGCGGTGCAGTCCGCCGGCAGCCTGATCGACCTGTTCGGCGGGTTCCAGATGGCGCAGGCCTTCGACCCGGGTCTGCAGGTCTCGGTGAGTCCGTTCGGCCGGCTCTACCACTTCGCCGCGATCGTGCTGCTGTTCGCCTCGGACGGCTACCAGCTGATCCTGGCCGGCCTGGTCCGCACGTTCACCGCACTGCCGCTCGGTGCGGCCTGGCCGAGCGCCGACCCGGCCGCAGCCCTGACCACCGGGCTGAGCGAGATGTTCGTGGCGGCCCTGCAGATCGCCGGCCCGATGATCGTGGTCCTCTTCCTCGCCGACGCAGGGCTCGGCCTGCTCACCCGGGTCGCGCCCGCCCTGAACGCGTTCGCGCTCGGCTTCCCGGTGAAGATCCTGCTGACCGTGTCCCTGGCGGCCACCGCGTTCCTGGCCCTGCCCAGGATCGTCGCCTCCCTGACCGACCAGGTCACGGACATCCTCGTGGGGGTGGGCTGAGATGGCGGAGTCCGGAGGGCAGGAGCGGTCCGAGAAGGCCACCGACAAGCGGATGAAGGAGGTCCGCGGCGACGGCTCCCTCGCCAAGTCGCAGGACCTGTCCGCGTGGTTGGGCATCGGCGCCGGCGCTCTCGTCCTGCCCTGGACCCTCACCCTCGGCGCCGAGGCCGCCGAGCATCAGGTGAACGCGGTCGAGCGGATCATCGCCACCCCCGATCCCGCCATCGCCGTGGCTGCGCTGTCCGAGGGTCTGGGCACCGTGCTGCCGACCCTGTTCCCCGTGCTCGCCGCCACCCTGGTCGCCGCGGTGGCCGGCGCCGTGGCGCAGGGCGGGATCCACCGGAAGAAGTTCAAGGTCTCCGTGGAGAGTCTGAACCTGGTGTCCGGTCTCAAGCGCACGTTCGGTCCCCAGGCGTTGTGGAACGGGGTGAAGGCCGCCCTGAAGACGGCGGTCGTCGCGGTGGTCCTCGTCGTCTCGGTGCAGTCCCTGATGCCGGTGCTGTTGTCCTCCGGCGGGCTGTCCCTGTCGGCGCTGCTGAGTGCGGCCGGCAGTGGGGTCAGCTCGTTGCTGCGGGTCGCGGTGGTCGCCGGCCTTGCCCTGGCGGCCCTCGACGTCTTCATCATCATCCGGCGCAACCGGAAGAAGACCCGGATGACCAAGCGCGAGGTCAAGGACGAGAACAAGCAGACCGACGGCGACCCCCTGATCAAGGGCGCCATCCGATCCCGGCAGCTGGCCATGTCCAGGAACCGGATGATCGCGGCGATCGCGGACGCCGATGTGGTGGTCGTCAACCCGACCCACGTCGCGGTGGCGCTGCGCTACGAACCGGGACGCTCCGCGCCCCGGGTGGTCGCCAAGGGCTCGGGTCACGTCGCCACCCGGATCCGGGAGCAGGCCGCGGCCGACGGCGTCCCGATGGTCGCGGACGTCCCGCTCGCCCGGGCACTGCACGCCGCCTGCCGTCTCGGCGAGGAGATCCCGGTCGACCTCTACGACGCCGTGGCTGCGATCCTCGCGTTCGTGATGTCCCTGAAGCGGCGCGGGTCCGTCCCGCCCGGGGCCGTGCACACGATGCCTCGGCCCGCATCAGGGTCCGGATCGGTGGCGCGACCCGCCGCCCGATCGGCCCCCCGCACAGCCCAGCCCGCCGCCACCCAGTCCCTGCCCGCCTAGGAGAGCGCGATGAACCGCAACTACGCCCGCCTGCTCGTCCCGGTCTTCGTCGTCGGGATCGTGCTGCTGCTCGTCGTGCCGGTGCCCGCGGCCCTGCTCGACGTGCTGTTCGTGGTGAACATCGTCGGCGGGCTGGTGATCCTGCTCATCGCGATGTACGCGAAGAAGCCCCTGGACTTCTCCGTGTTCCCGTCCCTGTTGCTCGTGGCGACCCTGTTCCGCCTGGGCCTGAACGTCGCCTCGACCCGCCTGGTCCTGCGGGACGGCTACGCCGGGGCGATCATCGAGACGTTCGGCCACATCGTGGTGGGCGGGTCGCTGATCATCGGTGCGGTCATCTTCCTGATCCTCGTGGTGATCCAGTTCGTGGTGATCACCAAGGGCGCCGAGCGGGTCGCCGAGGTCGGCGCCCGGTTCACCCTCGATGCGATGCCCGGCAAGCAGATGGCCATCGACGCAGACCTGAACGCCGGGCTGATCACGGACGAGCAGGCCCGGGCCCGGCGTGCCGAGGTCGCCGCCGAGGCGGACTTCTACGGCGCGATGGACGGTGGGTCGAAGTTCGTCAAGGGAGACGCGATCGCCGGCGTCATCATCATCTTCATCAACCTCATCGGCGGCTTCGCGATGGGGATGCTGCAGCGCGGCATGTCCGCCGGGGACGCCCTGAACACCTACTCGCTGCTCACCATCGGCGACGGTCTGGTCTCCCAGATCCCGGCCCTGCTGATGGCGGTGGCGACCGGCCTGATCGTCACCCGGTCGAACGCGGAGACGGACATGGGCGCCGCGGCCGGGGCCCAGCTCGTGCAGTCCCGGTCGGCCCTGATGATCGCCGGCGGTGCCGCCGTCGCGCTGGCCCTGATCCCGGGGATGCCGAAGCTCCCGTTCGTGCTGATCGGGGGCCTGCTGCTGCTCGCCAGCCAGCGGATCAAGGGGCGCGAGGAGGCGACCGCGCGCGAGTCCGCCCGGGCCGAGACGACGTCGCAGAGCACCCCCCGGAACGAGACCGAGGACCTGATCGACGCGATGCGGGTGCACGCACTGGAGATCATGCTCGCCCCCGACCTGGTGGACCTGGTCTCCGGAACCGCCGACGATCTGCTGGCCCGGGTGCGGGCCCTGCGCCGCAAGATCGCGATGGAGCTCGGCGTGGTGATCCCGCCGGTGCGCACCAGGGACAGCCTCGAGCTGCCGATCGCCACCTACGTGGTCCGGATCGCCGGAGTGGAGGTGGGCCGTGGCCAGGCTCCGGCCGGGAAGGTGCTCGCCCTCGGGGAGGACCTCGGATCGCTGCCGGGCACGCCGATCGTCGAGCCCGTGTTCGGCCTGGCCGGCAAGTGGATCCCCGTCGAGATGCAACACGCCGCCGAGATGTCCGGGGCCACCGTCATCGACCGGGTCTCGGTCCTGGTGACCCACCTGTCCGCGCTGGTCACCGCGCACGCCGACCGGCTGCTCAGTCGCGAGGACGTCCGGGTCCTGGTCGAGTCGGTCCGCGCGGCGAGCCCGTCCGCCGTCGACGAGCTCGTCCCGAACGTCCTCTCCCTGGCGCAGGTGCAGCAGGTGCTGCAGGGGCTGCTCGCCGAGCAGGTTCCGATCAACGACCTCACCCGGATCCTGGAGGCGTTGACCCTGCGGGCCAAGGCGAGCACGGACCCGGAGCAGCTCATCGAGGCGGCGCGGGCCGCCGTCGCGCCCGCCCTGGTGGCCGGGCGCACGACCGAGGGCGTCCTGCGCGTCGTCACCCTCGATCCGACGCTCGAACAGTCCATGCTCGAGGGACTGCGCCCGGGCGAGGACGGCACCCAGATCCTGCTCGACCCCGTGCAGATCGACGCCGTACTCACCTCCGTCGGCAACGAGCTGGCCGCCCTGGCGCAGGCCGGGACCGAGGCGGTCCTCGTCTGTGCGCCGCAGTTGCGGCCGGCCGTACGCCGTCTGGTCGCCGCCCGGAGTCCGAAGGCGGCGGTGCTCTCCTACGGCGAGGTGACGTCCGCGTCCGTGGCGATCGAGACGGTGGGGGTGGTGCGCGGTGCAGCGGCGCTTACGACTGGAGGGTGAGAGTCTGGAGGACCTGCGGGCCCAGGCCCACCGCCAGTTCCCGCGGGCCCGGATCGTCTCCGCCGAGCGGGTGCGGGTGGGCGGCATCGCGGGCTTCCTCGCCCGCCAGCACTTCGAACTGGTCCTGGAACTGCCCGACGGCGGCGGGTCCGAGCCGCAGGTCGGTGGCCTGGACGTGTTGCTGGCCTCGGCGGACGCCGTGGAGGAATCGATGCGGGCGGCCCCCGTGTCCACCGAGTCACCGCGGTTCGCGGAGATGCTCGACGCGCTGACCCAGGAGGAGCAGCCGGTCGTCCCCGCCTCCCCACCGTCGGCCCCGGCACCGTTGCGCGGACCGGGGGACCTGGTGCTCGTCCTCGGTCCTGAACGTGCCGCGCTCGAGGTCGGCGCCGCCATGCTCGGCTCGCTCGGGGTCGACCCCGCCTGCCTGCTCCGTGCGGGGACCTTCAACCCGCAGACGAGTTCGGCGCTGGAGGCGCGCAATCAGGCGACCCGGGCGCGTGCCGCGGGGGTCGAGGACGGTCACGCCACGGTGATCGCGGTTGGGCTCGGCCGCCACGGCGCCGATCCGGCCGCCCAGGTGGAGGCGGTCCGCGCCATGGCCGCCGATCAGGTGTGGCTCGTGGTGGACGCCGGCCGCAAGCCGGACGACACCGCCCGGTACGTGCAGGACGTGCGGGTGGGCATGGTGGTGGACGCGTTGGCCGTGGAGGGAGCCGCGGGCACCGCGACCCCGGAGACGGTCACCGAACTCGGTGTGCCGATCGGCTGGGTTGACGGATCCGCCCTGGCCGATTCCCCGGAAGGACTCGCCAGTGTCTATACATTGCAGTAGAGTGTCCACGTGCTTGTACTCACGCGGAAGGCCGGCGAGCAGATCGTCATCGGCAATGACATCACGATCACCCTGATCGAGGTGCGCGGTGGCGACGTCCGGATCGGCATCGACGCGCCGCGGTCCGTGACCGTCCATCGCGCCGAGGTGGTCGAGGCGGTCTCGGCCGCGAACGTCGCCGCGGCGCACGCATCGGCGGCGGACGAGGACCGCATCCGCGCGCTGCTCGCACCACCGGGTGCCGTAGGCAAGCCCGACACCTCCGACGACGTCTAGACGATTCGGGTGGACATGTCAATCCGTGCAGAACGCACCGCGTCCGAACCGGACGTCCTGGCCCAGATCCGCCTGCTCCAGGAGCTGGTCACTGCGATGGCGGTCGGTCTGGATCCCTATGTCATCCAGGGCCTGAGCTTCGCGCAGAAGGAGCTGCTGGCGGACATCGTGGACGCCCAGCACGCGGCCCTTGATCGCGCCGATGGCATCGAACCGGGCCACCCCCTGGCCTATGAGCCGGAGCCGCGCTGGTGGCATGAGTCCGCGTTGCCTCCGGTGCCCGCTGCGTCGCGGGTAGGCTGAGCCGCCTCAGGCAGCGGTACCCACGCGTCAACGCCGGGTCGACGCCCGACGCGCCGGCTCGTGCCCGGAGTTCCGCGACGCGACCGTCGCAACGCGACCGTCGGAATGGGTTCGGCCGGGCGACCCGGGTGCCATGGACGTGACTCGCCGGCCGGCACCGACCGGCGGGTGCCGGCGTGCTCTCAGAACTCGCCGTGCCAGGCGATCAGGTCGGCGACGAACTCCTCCACGGCGCCGTCGATCTCCATCGAGCCGAGGGCATCGGCCCCGAACAGTCGCGCGTCCCCCGCGATCCCGGCAAGCAGGTCGTCGATCTCGACGGCTTCGGCTACCACCGGTGACTGCGCGACGTGCCATTCGGCACCGCCACGCACTTCCGCAACTACGGACATCCTTCCACCCTCCAGGCCATGACTGGCGACCCTCCCCGGCCGCACGACACACAGGTTCTCGGGAACCGGTCAGGAGCGTCAACAACCTGCAATACTTTCCGTTACCGTTCCGTGATCTTCGGCTCGGGGTGCACATGCGAGAGCCCCCGCACCGGTTCGGTGCGGGGGCTCTGTGGTCTGCTCGGGGGTCGCGCCCCGGGCGTCAGCGCTGGCGTGGCGCCTTGTAGGCGACCTGCGCGCCGGGCGAGGAGTTGGCATAGGCCTGGAGGGCTTGCGTGACCACATCGGTCACCGTCACGCCCTCCATGTCAGCCTTCGCCCGCACGAAGGCGAGCAGGCGCGGGGGCAGCCGGCACGCCCAGGGGACGAGAAGCGCGTCCGCCGGCGGCAACTCGTCGGGCACGGTGGCACCCTTGCGGCCGTGCGACTTCTGCACCCGGGCGATTCGCCGTGCGACGCCCAGCGCCTCATCGGGAGCGATCGGGGCACCGCCGTACCGCATCGGCAACTGGTCGAACTCGCCCGGAAGCGCGTCGACCGTCACGGTGTCCGTCGTTGGCGTCTCGTTCATGTACTGCGCCTTCACCTGGCCCCTAGCTGATGCACCCTGTCGCACCCCACTGGTTGGGGGGTGCCGTTATCCGCACAGATACTCTACCGTCCTCACGGATGACTAGACAAACGACACCCGAACGAATGTCGCCCGGCCTGCTGGAATTCCCGTCATCTCAAGCCGGCCGTGGCTGCCGAACGGTCGGCGGTGGGGCGTCCCGCGTCTGACGGCGTGTCAAGCCACCGGCGACCCAGGCCCTGCCCGCCCACGATTTGTGGCGCAATTCATAGCACTACCCCGGACAAGACGGGCCCGGGACGCTACCATGGCGCTGGCAGATGATGGACGACCGGCCGGTTCGGGGGAACGGCGCTGGTGGCACATCACGGGCCGGTACACCGATCGTCGACGCCCCGTCCCCCTCCACGCACTTCTTTCTCGTTGAGGGTTCCGGATGACCGATCGTCGCAGACAAGCCATTCTCGCTGCTGCCCTCTCCATCGGCGACGTCACCGATGACACGATGCCGGCGGTCGCGCCGATCGACACCCAGCACTCCATCTTCGAGATGGCTGGGATCCAGCTCGAACACACGCTCGGCCAATTGCGCCCGCACAGCCAGGTGCCCGCCTGGGCGGGCGCCGTGGAGCAGGAGCTGATCGCCGCGCACGAACGGCACCCGGAGCTGATCCACACCGCGTTCCCGTGGTTCGACCGCTGGTACGACGGCCCCGCCGCATACCGGTCACCGCTGCTGAACAAGTTCGCGCACAACCTCGGCAACGCCGTTCGTTCCGAGCGCCTGCTGCGCACGAGCGTTCTCGGGCAGTTCCTCCAGGAGTGCGTGGGCAGCCTGCTCCGACGCCGGCGCGCGTTCCACACGTTGTTCCTCGACGAGGCACCCGCCGCCCGCACGGCCCGGATCGACGCACTCCGTCTGCGCGAGGAGGTCCCCTCGCTCGAGCTCCTCGCCCTCGACCTGATGTGGCACTGGCGTGACCAGGTCCAGATGCAGGCGACCCGGGCCCAGCTCGAGCGGATCGTGCTGTTCCGGACGATCGCGCTGACCGGACCGGCGGCCGAGTGGGCCCTCGCCGAGGGGCGCCGGACGCTCGCCGACGGTCAGGACACCACGTTGCGCCAAGCCCAGGACCATCTTGTCTTCACGCCGCTGGCCCGATGGACGATGTCCCGGTGGGAGGCCACGCAGGAGGCACTGAAGGTCGGACGCCGCGGTCAGGTGATCCTCGAGGTGGAGTTGCCGATCCGGTCGGTGTGGGCGCCCTCCTCGGCGGACCCGGTCGCGTTCGTGGCGTCACCGGTTCCGCCCCGCCCGGCCCGCCCGGACTTCCCGCTGGTCACGGCCGACGAGTCCTGGCGGCTCGTCAGCATCGACACCCTCTGAGTCCCCTGACCCTCGCCGGCCCGGCGCCGGCGTCCGGGTGCGGCAGGATGACCTCATGCGCTTCGGATTCCACACCGGGTACTGGGCCGCCGGACCGCCGACCGGCGCGGCCGAGGCGGTCGTGGCAGCGGACCGGCTCGGCTTCGACTCGGTCTGGACCGCCGAGTCCTACGGCTCGGACGCCCTGACCCCGCTCGCGTGGTGGGGTGCGGCGACGAGCCGGGTCCGCCTCGGCACCGGCATCATGCAGATGTCCGCCCGCACCCCGACCGCCACCGCGATGGCGGCCCTGACCATGGACCACCTCTCCGGGGGCCGGTTCGTGCTCGGACTCGGCGCCTCCGGCCCGCAGGTCGTCGAGGGCTGGTACGGCCAGCCGTACCCGAAGCCGCTCGCCCGCACCCGCGAGTACGTCGACATCGTCCGGCAGGTGCTGCGCCGGGAGGGCCCGGTCACCTATTCCGGTGCGCACTACGAGTTACCGCTCGACGGCGGGGCGCACCAGGGCAAGCCGCTGCGGTCCACGGTGCACCCGTTGCGTGCCGACCTGCCGATCCACCTGGCCGCGCAGGGGCCGAAGAACACCGCGCTGGCCGCCGAGATCGCGGACGGTTGGCTGCCCGCGTTCGTCTCGCCGAAGCTCGACGCGGCCTACCGCGAGCACCTCGACGAGGGGTTCGCCGCCCGCTCACCCGAGCTGACGCCGTCGTCATCCTTCGAGGTGTGCGCGAGCGTGCCCGTGGCCCTCGGGCCCGACCTCGAGACCGCCGCGGACCACATCCGCCCGCACCTGGCGCTGTACATCGGTGGCATGGGCTCGGCGACCACGAACTTCCACCGGGACGCGATCGAACGGCTCGGGTACCGAGCCGAGTGCGCGGAGGTGCAGCGCCGGTACGCGGCCGGGGACAAGGCCGGCGCCGCGGCCGCGATCCCCATCGAACTGGTCCTGGACGTGGCCCTGGTCGGCCCGCCTGCCGCGATCCGCGAGCAGTTGGTGGCGTGGGAGTCGAGCGTGGTCACGACGCTGATCCTGCAGACCGACCCGCGGCTGCTCCCGGCGCTGGCGGACGTGCTGGGACTGGCAGCACCCTGATCATCTTCTGAGAGAGATCGGACCGTGGATGTGACGAACGGGTACGTCCCGGGGATGTAGAGGTGACAGCAGCGTTTCGTCCCCGACGGTGAGGTGGGCACCCGATGTCCGACGAAGACCGGTTCGATCGCCTCTACCAGGCGCATCGGCCCGACCTGGAGAGGTTCGTCCGACGGCGGGTTTCGCCCGCACAGGTCGAGGACGTCGTGGCCGAGACGTTCCTCGTCGCGTGGCGCCGCCTCGACGACCTACCGACGGACCCACGGCCGTGGCTCTTCGGGATCGCCCGGAACCTCATGCTCCGCAGCGTGCGCTCGACGGGCCGCTGGCATGCCCTGCAGGTGCGGCTCGCCGCCGAACCCAGACCGGCCACCGAAGATCTGGCCACCGAGGTCGCGACCCGGACCGACCTCGCCCGCGCCTGGGCGAAGCTCAGCGTCGGCGAGCAGGAGGTCCTCGCCCTGATCGGCTGGGACGGCCTCTCCGCCGGGGAGGCCGCAACCGTTCTCGGCTGTCACGTCGGCACGTTCCGGATGCGCCTGCTGCGGGCCCGGCGCCACCTCCTGCACATCCTCGACCGGCTCCCGCCCGTCGAGGCGCGGCCCACCCGTCCCGTCACCAACGGAGCCCTCTCATGAACCGCACTGACACGTTCCTGAACCAACTCGCCGTCCTCGATCCCGCCGCAGACTCGACCCACACCAGCCCCGAGACGGTCGAGGACACCCGGCTCTGGGTGCTCAGCCACGACCGGAGCGACCGCAAGGGACGCTCTGCGGCGCCCACCACCCCCGGCGTGGGCGAGCTGGTGACTCTCCTCCGGGCGGAACCGGTCGCCGGGCACCGCGTACGTGGTGAGGGTCCCCGGCGTGAGGCCCGGCCGAACCGCCTCGCCCGCCGGCGGGTGGCGCTGGCGGGCGCGGCCGTGGTCATCGTTCTCGGCGTGGTGGGTGTGCTGCCGAACATCCTGCCCGGCGGCGAGACCACGACACCGCCGGCCGCGGCGATCCCGATGCTCGCCTATGCCGAGCCGGACGGCGTCGACGGCCCCGCGGGGCTGCAGCAGCTCGCGGATCAGGTGCGCGCCGCCGTACCGCCGACCGAGTCCGGACGGTACTTCTTCGAGCACCGCCAGTACGTCGGCTACGCGATGCACGAGGTCGAGGTGTCCGAGGGCTACTGGGAGGTCGACCGCCTCGTCCCCATCGTGGACCAGTCCTACCGTTGGTACGAGACCACCGACCTCTCCGGCGGGCAGTTGTACGTTCGCGACGGCGAGGAGGTCGAGACCCACGAGACCGTGCTCGCCGCGGGCGAGGGCGCCACCTACCCGTTCGACCTACCGGACGCGCCGCAGGCGATCTATGACCTCGTCATGCTCAACAACGACCAGCACCAGAGCAACCCGGGCTACTACCTCATCGACGCCTACAACGCGGCGGCGAACGCGCTCAGCCAGGAGGGCCGGGCGACCTTCCTCGAGGCGCTCGCGCTCGCCGACGACGTCACCTCCTACGGCCAGGTCACCGACCGCGAGGGCCGCGACGGGGTCGCCTTCGGTGCCTCCCGGTTCGAGGTGGACACCGAGGGCGAGACGGTCGAGATCGAGTCGATCCTGATCCTCGACCCGGACACCGGGAAGGTCCTCGAGGTGGAAACGGTGTACCCGAACGACCTCGCCGGAGCCCCCGACGTCGTCGAGGAGTACGACCTCGTGGTCGAGACCGGGTACATGGACACGCTGCCGGACTGCGGGTCCGTCGTCTGCCCCGGAGTCGACGACGCCGGCTGATGCGTCAGGCCGGTACACCGGCGATCCCGTCAAGCAGGTCGATCTCAGACTCGTTCAGCTCAAGCGCCCCGGCCGCCACGTTCTCCTCGAGGTGCGTGACGTTGCCGGTGCCGGGGATCGCGAGCACGTGCGGGCCGCGGTGCAGCGTCCAAGCCAGCCGCACCTGGGCACCGGAGGCGCCGTGGGCGGCGGCGACCGCGGCGACCTCCGCCAACCCGGTCTCGTCGGCCGCGTCGTGCGGGCTGGTGCCGGGCACCACGGCCGCGACGGCGAAGAACGGCACGAACGCGATGCCGAGCTCGCCGCAGAGCGTGAGCAGGGCGTCGTCGGCGCGGTTGGTCAGGCCGTACTGGTTCTGCACGCACACGATCGGAGCGATCGTCAGGGCCTCGGTCAGCTGCTCGGCGGTGATGTTGGAGATTCCGAGGTGCCGGATCAGGCCGGCGTCGCGCAGTTCCGCGAGCGCGCCGACGTGGTCGGCGACCGGTCCCGCCTCGGTGGTCATGCCGGAACCCCACCGGAGGTTGACCACGTCGAGGTGGTCGAGGCCGAGCTGGCGGATGTTCTCCTCCACCTGGCCGCGGAGCTGGTCGGGACGGGCGTAGGGCTCGAAGCCGCCGTCCCGCGAACGGCTGGCGCCGACCTTGGTGGTGATCACGAGGTCGTCGGGGTAGGGCTGCAGGGCGGTGCTGATCAACTCGTTCGCGGACCGGGTCGGGACGAAGTAGAAGGAGGCGGTGTCGATGTGGTTGACGCCGAGCTCGACGGCGCGGCGGAGCACGGCGATGGCGTCGTCGCGGTCCCGGGGGGCCGGGTCCCACGGCATGCCGGTGAGCCGCATCGCGCCGAGGCCGGTCCGGTTGATGGTCCGGTCGCCCAGCTGCCAGGTGCCGGCAGCCGCGGCGTGCGGGACGGACGGGGTTGCGGTGTTCGGGGCTGCGGTGTTCGTTGTCATGGAGACAGCCTTGCGCGGCGCCGGCCCCCTTCGGCCCCGCTGGCAGGTTGCTGCCGATCCTTGGCAGGATGCTGCCGGCGAGCAAGAATCGACGTATGCAGACCGGCGAAGCAGTCACGCTCGTCCACGGCGAGGAGGAGTTGCTCGCTCGGACGAGGCACCTGTTCGAGACGGCGACCGACGTGGCGTGCGCGGCGAACGACCTCGGCACCTGGACGATGAGGCAGGAGCCGGAGTGGCTGGACGCCGCAGCCCTGTCACGGCGGGGGGACGTCCGGGTACGCAAGATCTTCCGGCCCGGGATGCTGCTCGACCCGGTGTCCGCGCAGCAGGTCGCCACGGCCCGGGACCGGCACGGTGCCCAGATCCGCATCACCACCGAGGACATCAACGAGACCATCATCTTTGACCGGCGCCTCGCGGTCCTCGCCGGCGACGTCAGGGCCGGCCGGCGCAGCTACAGCGTGATCACCCAGCCCGAGGTGGTGCAGGGCGTCACGTCACTGTTCGAGGCGGCCTGGAGGTCCGCCACGGATCTCGCGCTCTACGACGCCCGGATCGCCGAGGTCCGCGAGCTCGCGCCCCGGGTGCTGGACCTCCTCGCGCAGGGGGCCAAGGACGAGTCCGCGGCCAGGATCCTCGGTCTCGGTGTGCGTACCTACCGGCGGAGGGTGGCCGGACTCATGGATGCGCTGGGGGCCGAGTCCCGGTTCCAAGCCGGCGTGCGGGCCCGGGAGCTGGGTCTCGTCTGAGGCGCCGGTGAGAAGCGCCGGGGACGCCGGTCCATAGACCAGAGTGGGCACGATGCCCGCCTTACCCGACCACCCAAGGAGAACCACATGTCGTTCCAGGCCTACCTCGACACCATCGAGGACAAGACGGGGCGCACCCCCCGCGAGCTCGTCGCGATCGCCGGGGAGAAGGGCATCACCGCGGACTCCAAGGCCGGTGACGTCGTGACCTGGCTCAAGGAGGACTACGACCTCGGCCGTGGGCACGCGATGGCACTGTGGCACGTGATCAAGAACGGCCCGGGCATCAGCAGTAAGCACGTCGGGACCACGGGCACCCACCGGGACGCCTCCGACACGCTCTGGCTGGACGGGAAGGCGACACGGCCGAGCACGGCCTGACCCCGGTCCGGCAGCGACGACGGCGACTCACCCGGAGCAGCGGCTGGTCGTCGGCGCCGTCGACGCTGGCTGCGCGGCGACGACGCGCGGGTCAGTCCTGCGGGTCCAGGCCGGCCTGGGCTGCCGCGTGGACCCGGTCGTCGCCGGTCTCGAGCGCGTAGAGCCCGTACGCGACGGGTCCGAAGGCGAGCAGTTCGGCACAGTGTTCGGCGAGCCTGGACCAGGTGCGTCCACCCCGCTCGGCGAAGCGGCGCACGGTGAGGTCGAAGATCTCCGGCGGGGCGGTCATCTTCTGGAACGCGAGGTCGCGGGCCGGGTCGTCGAAACCACCCGTGGTCCAGTCGATGACGGCGCTGATGCGTCCGCCGTCGAGCAGGACGTGCCCCTGGTAGAGCTCGCCGTGCCCGAAGGCGGTCCAGGTCGGCCAGTAGGAGTCGTCGTCGAGCCAGGACTCCCACCGGGCCCGCAGGGGCGCCGCCACGGCGAACGCGTCGGCCACGCGCTCGTACTGCTCGCGCCGCCGCGACCGCGACGCGGCGGCATCGATCACATCCAGACCGGCCGCGCTCGCCTCCTCGGGCGTGATCGCCTGCATCCGGGCGACCAGGTCGGCGAACTGGGTGGCATACTCACGGGAGGAGACGTCCATGTGCCAGACCGGTTCCCCGTCCGCCCCGAGCGTCAGGCCGGGAGACCCGGGCAGCAGCGGGTAGGCGATCAGCTCGTCGGTGCATACTCGCCAGTCCGGCACGGCGGCGCCCAGCCGGGGCGCCACCAGGCGCAGCACCGCCGCCTCCGTGCGGATCGACTCGGCCATCCCGCCACGGCGCGGGATCCGCAGGACCCAGGCCTCGCCGTCGGGTGTGCGTGCGTGGGCCACGCGGAAGTCGAGCCCGAGTTCGTTCAGGGTGACCGACTCCGCGGCCAGGGTCAGACCGTGGCGTGCGCCCAGGGCGACGATCTCCACGGCCGTCGGGGCGGGTGACGTCGCGTCGGTCATGGTCCGCCACCTTAGGTGGCCCGGCGGGACCCGGCCACCGCGGCCACGGACAGGACTACGCTGCAGGCGCCGCTCCCACCGACACCCCGAGGTCACCATGTCCGATCGACTGCGCCGGCCCGACCCGCCGACCGGTGCGCCCGAATCCGGTGCGCTCACCCGCTCCGAGCGCCTGGACCGACTGCCCTTCACGCGCCTGCACGGCAGACTTCTCGGTGGCTCGGGCGTGGGCTGGGCCCTGGACGCCATGGACGTCGGGCTGATCTCGTTCATCATGGCCGCCCTGGCGACCGAGTGGAACCTGAGCCAGGGCCAGGTCTCCTGGGTCGCGTCGATCGGGTTCGTCGGCATGGCCATCGGCGCCAGCGTCGGCGGGCTGCTCGCGGACCGGATCGGTCGCCGGCAGGTGTTCGCGCTGACCCTGCTCGTGTACGGGCTGGCCACCGGCGCCTCCGCCCTGGCCGGCGGGCTCGCGGTCCTGATCGTGCTGCGGTTCATCGTGGGGCTCGGGCTGGGCTCGGAGCTACCGGTCGCGTCCACGCTCGTCAGCGAGTTCGCACCGAAGCGGATCCGCGGCCGGGTCGTGGTCATCCTCGAGGCGTTCTGGGCCGTCGGCTGGATCGCGGCGGCCCTGATCGGCTACTTCGTGGTGCCGCTGGAGAACGGCTGGCGGTGGGCGTTCCTGATCGGGATGGTCCCGGCCGCCTACGCCCTGGTGGTGCGGCGCACGCTGCCCGAGTCGGTCCGGTTCCTCGAACGCAAGGGCCGCACCGATGAGGCCGAAGCAGCCGTGTGGCGGTTCGAGGAGGCCGCCGACGTGGCGCCGGTCCCCTCCCCCGCTGCCCCTCCCGAGCCCGCACCACTGCACTGGCGCGAGCTCTGGACCGCCCGGTTCCGCCGCCGCACGCTCGCCCTCTGGATCGCCTGGTTCGGGGTGAACTTCGCCTACTACGGGGCGTTCATCTGGCTGCCGTCGCTGCTCGTGGCGCAGGGCTTCCCGCTGGTGAAGTCCTTCGAGTACACGCTGATCATCACCCTCGCGCAGTTGCCCGGGTACGCCCTGGCCGCCTTCCTGATCGAGAAGTGGGGCCGGCGGGCCACCCTCGCCTCGTTCCTGGCCGGTTCGGCGGCCGCCGCCGTGCTCTTCGGCCAGGCGGAGACGGTGGCCGGCATCATCGCGGCCGGGATGGCGCTGTCCGCGTTCAACCTGGGCGCCTGGGGCGCCCTGTACGCGGTCACCCCGGAGGTCTACCCGACGGCGCTGCGCGGCACGGGCGCGGGCGCCGCCGCCGCATTCGGCCGGCTCGCGTCGATCATCGCGCCGCTGTGCGTGCCGGTGCTGATCACCGCCGGCGGCTCACCGCTCGCGTTCGGGGTGTTCGGGGCCGCGTTCGTGCTGGCGATGGTCGGTGCGTTGTTCCTGCCGGACCTGACCGGGGTGGCGCTCGAGGAGACCTGACCCGGCCGCGGCCGGCCCCACTGCGCACCGAACAGCGTGCGCCAGTGACCCGTGCGGCGGATCAGCAGGTGCGTGGGGAGCTGCAGGGCAGCGATCGTGACGAGCGTGAGCACCACGTCCAGGCTCGGCACCCACGTCACCGGCAGCTGCCAGGACATCAGGATCCGCAGGCCGGCGTCGGCCAGCCCGGCGACACCCCACGCGATCGTGATCTGCCGCCAGGCCCGCCGGAACGCCGGGTCGGTGTCCCAGAGCCGGTCCAGCACATCGGCCCGGCCGGGCAGCACCTCACGGGTCACCGTGAACGTGATCGGCCGGGGCAGCGCGAGCGTCACGAACGCCCACAGGCTCAGCGGGGCGCTCACCCACGCGTTGCGCAGCAGCAACTGCCGGGCGTCCTCGGTGACCAGCCCCACAACGAGGCTGGCAACCATCCCGATCAGGATCAGCACGCCGAGGGCATCCACCGTGCGTGCCCGGACCAGGGACACAACGGACCCCACCGCCGGCGGAACCATCCCGACGATCAGCGCCGGGGCCTCACCGACGCCGAGGGCGAGCAGCCCGTGGAAGAGCACCAACGGCGCGGCGATGTCGACGAGGAGTCGGGAGGCCCGGCGCAGTCGCTTCGTCAGGTTCGTGGTCATGCCTCCACGATGGCCATGACGGCCTGCGGCGCGCTCCGGGCAGGCGGCCAGAGGTGACCCGTCCGGAGGAGGTGCGCCCCCCCTACTTCAGTCGGTAGCCGACCTTCACGCGAGCGGGTCGACGACCGTGACGCCGTTGAACCGGGCGAACCCGCGATCTGACGTCACCAACCGTGCGCCACGCTCCAACGCAAGCGCGGCAAGGTACGCGTCCGGATTGGCGGTCGGCCGGACGGAAGGTGTCGACCAGCACATTCACGTCGAGGAACAGCACACAGTGCCCGATCGGATCGTTGTCTCCGAGCAGATCCGCCATCTGCTCCTTGTCGTCCAGGTCGACGCCCGGTCGAAGGCCCGGATGCGCGGGAATGAACACCGGGAGGTCGAGCGGCTCGGCATCGGTGCGCTCCTTCTGGGCGTCCAGGTACGCGCGCAAGGCGTCCTCCAGCACCGAACCGATCGAGCGGTGACTGCGCGCGGCAAGGACCTTCGCTTCGGCGAGCAGGTGATCATCCACGTTGACTGTGGTACTCATCAACGCACCAGATCATCAGCACGCGATCATCTTGATGACGCGGCCGCCTGCGCGAACTGCTCGACGTCCTGGCTCAGCCGGGCTCCCCGTACACCTGGACCTCCCCGAGCTGCATCAGGTAGCCGTCCACGGCGGGCTGCGCGAGCTTCAGTTCCGTGCCGACCACCCGTACGTAGGCCGCCGTTGTGGGCGTCTCGAGGGTGACGGTGCGCGGTTCGGCAGAGACCGCCACGTCATCGGCCACCTCGGCGGCCACGGTCCAGATCACGCCGTCCGCGGAGGTCTCGATCCGGTAGTCGGTGGGGAAGCCTCGGCCGGCGTTCGCCTGGTCGGTGGCGGCGTTGCGCGGGTGGATCACGACCTGCTCGACGGCGTAGGGCCCGCCGAGGTAGACGGCCACCCATTCGGAGTCGATCGGCGAGGTGTTCGTGCCGACCTGCGAGGTCCACCCGTTCGTCAAGGCCGTGGGACCGTACTGACCGTCGTTCACGAAGGTGCTGGCCCAGCCCCACTGGGCCGCCTCGGTGGAGCTCGAGACCCCCACGGGGCGGTCCTGCGCCAGATTCTTTCCCTCGTACCAGGGCGTCTCCTCGACGGTGTCGTCGAAGGCCTCGGGCCCGGGCAGCGAGCCGTCGTCGGCGTAGATCTCGATCTCGGCGAGCTCGAGCGTCATCGCGCCGGTACGGGTGCTGTGTTCGTCGACGACCACCCGCACATACTGGGCGCGCACCGGACGGAACGTGATGCTCGGCACCGGCACGGACGCCGTCGGCGGTGCGAGGTCCACCTCGGCGACCGACCGCCACTGGAGGCCGTCGGTGGACACCTGGATGGTCACGGCCTCCGGGAACGCCTGGCCGTAGCCGAACACTCCACCGGCGGCGTACAGGTCGACGCGGTTGAACCGGCGCTCCGCGCGCAGGTCCAGGGTGACGGTGCTGGGTTCGCCCTCGACGATCTCGGTGGCGCGCCAGCCCTGACTGCTCGGGGTCGAGAAGCGCTCGTCGTCGGTGAGCTTGTCCATGTACCAGCCGTTGGCCCCTTCGGAGGAGGCTGCGATCACATTGGCGTTCGCGGCCAGATTCAGCGGCACGGCTGGGGCCGGAGCCACGTAGCGAAGGTCGGCCGGCAGCGCGAGCAGCACGGCGTCACCCGCGGCGAGGTCGAGGGCGAACCTGCCGTTCCTGGCGAACAGCGGCTGGGACGCTCCGTCCTCCCGGCTGACGACGTCCAGGTCGCGAACCCCACCGCGTAGCCGCAGCTCGACCTGCTGCTCGCTGGTGAAATCGTTGTTGACGACCATGAGGTACTGGCGCTCGGTCTCGGAGTCCACCATGCGGGAGACGATCACGTTGTCGTCGTCCGCGAAGCGGGCGATGAAGGAGTCCGGGATCGCCGGCTGCCCGTACAGGTCGGGTCCGTGCAGGTAGACCTCCGCGGCGTCCAGGCCCATCAGGGTGGGGCCGAGGGCGTGCACCTCGGCGTTCAGTTCGCTGACCGGCTGGTACAGATCGGTGGGCGTGCCGTCCGGGGCGATGATGGCGTCCGTGAACGTCTCCGGCCGCCCGGTGGGCGTGAACCACGTGAAGTACGAGAGCTGCGTGTAGCCGTACGCGAGGGCCGCGTTGACCTCGTACCGGATCTCCGCGGGGTTCGTGCGCCGGAAGCCCGCCGGGTTGCCGTTCGCGTCGACCCGGCCGATGGACTGGAGGTACAGCCCGGTGGGCACGCCGTTCTCGAGGCCCTCGACGCGCATCGCGTCCATGTTGTCCAGCATCGACGCGTAGTCCAGCGAGTCCGGAGTGTCGCCGAACGGGTATCGGTCGTACATCAGGTAATCGAGCTCGTCGGTGAGGGCCAGCTCGGCGAAGTCGTCGACCTGGCTCTGGAAGGTGGCGCGATCCGGGTAGGCGAACATCGGCAGGAAGTTGAGATAGGGGTAGAGCCAGTCCGCCTCATCCTTGACGGCCCGGTGCACGCGGCCGTACGCGTTCGCGTTGTACGGCTCGTCCCGCAGGTAGAAGCCACCCACACCGGGCACGTTCTCGTACTCGGCGACGATGTCGCGGATCTCCTGGTCCGTCAGGGACAGCGATTCGTTGAGCCGGGGGTCCGAGACCCCGACGAGCATTCCGCGCTCGGCGGCCAGCGTGGCCATCCGAAGATTGATGGCCCGGCCCTGCAGGTCGGTGGAGTCGACGTTCTGGATGTAGTCGATGCCGGCGTCGGCGAGAAGGTCGTACTGCTCCGCCGTGGTGTGTTGCGCCGTCGGCGGCCAGAACGCCGAGATCATGAACTCGGCGTCGGTGTCGACCCGTTCGGCGATGACGGTGACCGGGATCGTCACCGGGGCTCCACCGTCGGCGGCCACGGAGACGGTGGTCGCGCCCAGGGCCACGGCCGTGACCAGCCCGGCGGCGTCGACCGCGGCCACGGACGGATCGGCCGAGGCCCACGTGAAGCCGGCCGGGTCCGTGGGCACGCCGTTGAGGCTGGGCGTCAGCTGGTCGGTGTCGCCCGGGAGCAGTTCGAGAGCCGGCTTGTCGAGCTCGATGAGCAGGCCCGAGCTGGTGCCGTAGACCGCGAGCTCGGCCAGCTGGACCAGGTAGCCGTCACGGCCCGTGGGCTCGGCGCGGCGGGTCGCGAAGACCCTGACGTATCGGCCCTCGGCGGCGTCGAACTCGAGGACCTGGGCGTCGCCGACCGCGGTGTTCGCGGTGCTGGCGGCCACGGTGGACCAGGTGCTCCCGTCGTCCGAGACCTGGACCTGGTAGTCCACGGGGAAGTTCTGACCGTCGCTGGCCGCGTCCATCCGTGGCCACAGGGCGACGCCGTTGACGGTGCTCGGGGCGAGGAGATCCAGCTGCACCCACGCCGGCGTGGTCGCCGTCGCCGTGTTGCCGATCGGGTTCGTGGTCCATCCGTAGGGCAGGGTGGCGGTGCCGATCCGGCCATCGTTGACGAACGACGTGGCCCAGCCCTCGTTCGACATCTCGTACGAGGAGGAGGACGTGGCGGGCTTGCCCTCGGCGAGATTGACCAGGCCGTCCGGAAGGTTCGGGTCGACGTCGAAGATGTCGATGTCCGCCGCGTGTGCGGGCTGGGGTGCGGCGGCGAGACCGAGCGTCAGGACCGCGCCGAGAACCACGATCAGGCCACGCCTGGTCCGCGTGTGAGACGCCATGGGCTGAAACCTCCGGGTAGGCACATCGATGTGCTGAGGCACGACCCTATCTGAATCGACTCAACCCCGGTCAAGAGGTGCGGGTCCTCCCCCGCCGCGCGGTCCGGTCGCGCCGCGGCCGAGGCCACCAGGGGCATTGACCCGGTCTCGGATCTGCGCCACTGTGTGCGACACCAGAGATCTTCGCGTCGCGATGTGGCGGCCCGAGTCAGTGCGAGGAGCATCCGATCGTGACGTTGTTCTCAGGGTTTGGCCGGGCGGTTGTGGGCCTTGCCGGTGCCGTGGCGCTCGTGGGCCCGCTGGCCGTGGTCGCGAGTCCCGCCATGGCGGACGATCCCCCGCGGGATGTGGCGCTCGACGGCGTCGCCGTGGCGTCGTCGGAGTTCCCGGACCCGGCACGGTTCGCCGCGGCGCACGTCAACGACGGCGATCCGTCCACCCGGTGGGGATCGGACTACACGCACGGTGACGAGGAGCCGGGCTACCCGCCGAGCGACCACGACCCGACCAACGACTGGATCGCCATCGAACTCGCACAGCCGAGCCTCGTGCACCGCGTGGTGTTCGAGTGGGAGGCGGCGTACGCACGCCAGTACGAGATCCAGACCTCCGACGACGGTCGGACCTGGCAGAGCGTGGCCGCCCTCTCCGGCCACCAGGGGCGCCAGGAGGTGGTGCTGGACCTCACCGACCCGGTCGGCTTCGTGCGGATGCAAGGAAGGGAGGCCTCGGCGTGGGGCTACTCCATGTTCTCCTTCGAGATCTGGGATGCCGCCGCCGTGAGCGAGGAGCCGGACCCCACCGGTTGGGACTACGGCACCGACATCGCCCCCGAGGGTCTCGCCACGGCGGCCTCGGTGTACACCGGCGACCCGGCTCGATTCGCCGCGAGGAACGCCAACGACCGGAACTCGGCCACGCGCTGGGGTACTGACTACGCGCGCACCAACCCGGCGGAGCCCCCGCCGAGCGACCACGACCCCAGCAACGACTGGATCCAGGTCGCCCTCGCCGAGCCGTCGCCGGTGTGGAGCGTCGTGCTCGACTGGGAGACTGCCCGACCCGCCCTCTTCGAGCTCCAGACCTCGACCGATGGGCTCACCTGGACCACGGTGCGCGAGGTGTCCGGTCCGGCGGCCGGACGCACCGAGTACCGCCTCGGCCTCGAGGCGCCGGTCTCGTACGTGCGCATGCAGGGCGTCGCGACGGCCACCACGTTCGGCTACTCGTTGTGGAGCTTCGAGGTCTGGTCGGGTCCCCAGGCCCCACCCGAGCCGGGCGGGACGATCCTGCCCGCCCCGGTCGCGCAGAACCCGATCGACGGTGACCCGTTCACCCTGACCGCGCAGACCCGGATCGCGATCGACGACGAGGACGCACGTGCGGAGGCGGAACTCCTCGCCGAACGGCTGCGCCCGGCCACCGGTCATGACCTGCCGATCGTCGTCGAGGAGCCGCAGGCCGGTGACATCGCCCTGGTGCTCGACGGCGAGGAGGGGCCCTCGGACACCGAACTCGCGGTGGCCGAGGGGTACACGCTGACGGCGTCGGTCACCGGTGTACGGGTCGCCGCGACCACCACCACGGGCCTCTTCAACGGGGCTCAGACCCTCGTGCAGCTCCTCCCGGCCGAGATCGCCGGCGACGTCGTGCGGCCGGGCCCGTGGCGGGTCGAGGCAACGCAGATCGTCGACTACCCGCGGTTCTCTCACCGCGGGGTGATGCTGGACCCGGCGCGCAACTTCATCGAGGTCGACGGCGTGCTCGGCATCATCGACGCCCTCGCCGCGCTGAAGGGCAACCGCCTGCACCTGCACCTCTCGGACGATCAGGGCTGGCGGATCGAGATTCCCTCGTGGCCGCTGTTGACGGAGATCGGCGGCTCCATGTCGATGCCGGGCGGACGTTCCGGGTTCTACACCCAGGAGCAGTTCGCCCAGATCGTGGCCTACGCCGACGCCCGCCACATCGAGGTGATCCCCGAGATCGACCTTCCGGGCCACTCCACGGCGGCGATCGCGTCCTACCCCGAACTCTCCTGCGGGTCGTCCAACACCGTGTGCACCACGTCGCCGGTCGTGGACGGTTTCATCAACGACGTGATCGGGACGATCTCCCCGATGGTGAACACAAACCTGTTCCACATCGGCGGTGACGAGTCGATCTCGGGTCAGCCCTACATCGACTTCATCACCAAGCTCGAGGGCTTCGTGATGGACCACGACCTGCGCATGGTCGGCTGGACGCCGCTGCCGATGGCGGGCCTGGACCCGACCTCGGTGCACCAGTACTGGCGGGACCAGAGCCTCGAGATGACCCCGGAGTGGTTCGCCGGTGGCAACGACGTCATCCTGTCGCCGACCTCCGAGGCCTACCTGGACTACCCGTATCCGACCCACAACGCCTACAGCACGCACGACTGGGACCCGAGCAACGTCATCGACGACTACCGGAACCTGTCCCTGCAGTCGTTCGGGCTTGACGACGACGACATCATCGGGATCGAGGGCCCGGCGTGGGGGGAGAACAACAGCGGCGGCGCGCTGGACGTGGAGCACAAGGTCTTCCCCCGACTCGCCTCGATCCTGGACCTGGCCTGGTCGCCCCAGGCCCTGACGGCCGACTCCCGGTCCTTCCTCGACCGCTTGGCGGTGCAGGGGAGCAGGTGGCAGTTCGCCGGCACGAACTTCTGGCCGGACCCGAACGTCGCCTGGACCACGTCGGTGGTCGGTACCAGCCATCTCGTCGACGACGACGACCGCACCATCAGCGGACCGCTGGCCACCGTCGCCTCGCCCACTGTGCGGGTGGAGAGCCTGACCGCGACCGTCGACTGGGGCGACGGGACGGTCTCCGAAGGGTCGTTGACCGGCACCTCCGCGGCGGGAAAGGTGGGCAACTCCGTTTATGAGGTGACGGCGGAGCACACGTATGACGACGCCGTCACGCGGGTCGGCACGGTCACCGTCTCCGGCCCGGGCGGGCAGACCTGGACCACCTCGTTCCTCGTCGGCGCGGCGGCCGACGAGTCGCGCACCTTCGCCCAGCACAGCGAGGACTACCTGGCCCAGGTGGACGCCTACGTCGCCGAGGGGCGGCTCGGCCACGTCAGTGCCGACCAGTTGCACGCCGCGGTGGCGCGGGTGCTGCGCCACCAGGAGGCCGGGCGAGTCACCCGGATGCTGCAGGAGCTCGACAGGCTCGAGGCCATGATCGCGCGGCAACAACGTCTCGTCGACGACGCGGAAGTGTGGACCTATCTGTGGGAGGAGGGGCAGGCCCTGATCGAGACCGGCCTCGACGAAGGCTGAGCGGCGTCCGCTCGAGCAAGAACGGTCGGGCGCCGCCGGGCCGACCGGCCGCACACTTGATCACATGACGGAGAACGGACGCGACCGACTGCGCGAACTGCTCGACGCGGTCCTCGACGACGACCACGCCGACCTGCGGGACATGGCCGCGGGCGCGTTCTCCTCGCCGTGGCACTTCAGCCGCCAGCTCAGCCGCGGCACCGGCGAGTCCCCGGTGGCGCTGCGCCGCCGGGTGATCCTGGAGCGGGCCGCGTGGCGTTTGAGCCTGGGCGAATCCGTGACCGACACCGCCTGGGCGGCCGGCTACGACTCCGTGGACGGTTTCAGCCGCGCGTTCACGCGCGCCTACGGTTACCCCCCGAGTTCCGTCGGCTCCGAGCGCGAGGCCCCCGCCGTCGGGCACCGGGAGCCGACCACCGCCGGACCGACGGCCGGCCGGGCCCGCGCGAGCACGCACTGGCTGCCCGCCCCGAACGGCATCCACTTCCACCCGCCGACGAACCTGTGGGTCAGTGGCGGCGAGACGGCGGCGCCGGACGCGCTCACGGCGCACCTGGTGCGCCACGACGTCGACGACACCCGGCACCTGCTCCGGCTCGCCGCGGACCTGGATGAGGCCGCCTATCGGCGCGTCCGCTGGCCGGGGCTCACCGTGCTGTCCTGGGACGGCCCGGAGGAGTCGGTCGCGACCGTGCTCGAGCACCACATCTGGACCAAGGAGGTCTGGCTCGCCTCGATCGAGGGGCGGGACTTCCCGGAACGCGGCCCCGACGACCCGGCCTCCCTCACGGGCCGGCACGCGGACGCCGCCGCGCGGTGGCTCGACGCGGTCCGGGACATCGAGCGGCGTGGCGCCTGGGACGACCGGTTGATCGACGCACTCTGCGAACCACCCGAGAGTTTCGTGCTGAGCAGCGTGATCGCGCACGTGCTCACCTACGCCGCCCACCGTCGCCTGCTGGTGCGCCACCTGCTCCGCGACGCCGGGGTCGACCCTGGGGAGGGCGACCCGATCGACTGGCTGCGCGGACCGAACCCGACCCCCACCGAGGAGAACCGATGACCCGCACCACCTACTACACCGCGACCACCCTGGACGGCTTCATCGCCACCCCCGAGCACTCCCTCGACTGGCTGCTCACCCGCGACATCGACAACACCGGCCCGATGAACTACGACGAGTTCATCGCGAAGGTCGGGGCGATCGCGATGGGCGCGTCGACCTACGCCTGGGTCGAGGAGCACGCACCCGGCGGCTGGGAGTACACGATGCCCGCCTGGGTGTTCACGCACCGGGACTTCCCGCCCCGCAGCGACGGCGCCGATGTCACCTTCACGTCCGACGACGTGCGGCAGGTGCACGCCCGGATGGCTGCCGCGGCCGCCGGGAAGGACATCTGGATCGTCGGCGGCGGCGACCTCGCCGGGCAGTTCGCCGACCACGGACTGCTCGACGAGATGATCGTCTCCTACGCCCCGGTCACGATCGGCGCCGGCGCGCCCCTGCTGCCCCGGCACGTCGAGTTCCGGCTGGAGGAGCTGGCCCGCAACCGCGAGTTCGCCTGTGCCAGGTTCACGGTGGTGCATGCGGTCTCCTGATAGACAGGCCGGGTGCGCCCGACGCTGACCACCCCCCGGATCACCCTGGTGCCGATGCGGCCGGACCACCTGCCGCATCTCGTCGAACTCGACGGCGACCCCGAGGTGATGCGCTACCTCATCGGCCGCGCCCGAAGCCCCGCGCAGGCGCGCCGGGAGTGGGCGCCCGGGTGCGAGAGCACGGCCGCCGACGCCGTCGGGCTCGGCTACTGGGTCGGGTTCGCCGACGGCGAGTTCGTCGGTTGGTGGTGCGCCTCACCGCCCGAGCCCATCACCCAGGCGCCGTCGACGGCGGAGCTCGGGTGGCGTCTGCGCCGCGAGTTCTGGGGTTGTGGCCTGGCCACGGAAGGCGCACGGGCCGTCGTCGAGCACTCCTTCGGGACCGTCGGTCTCGGGTCGGTGACCGCCGAGACCATGGCGGTGAACGTGGGCAGCCGGGGCGTGATGCGCAAGCTCGGCATGAGCCATGTGCGCACCGAGATGCGCGAGTGGGACGACCCGCTGCCCGGTACGGAACAGGGCGAGGTCATCTACGAGCTGCTGCGCGCGGACTGGCGGGGTTAGCACCCGTCAGGCGCGCTCGCCGACCAGGGCGGGCTCCGCCGTCGGACTTGCGTCGGACTCCTGGTGCTCCGGCGCACTCGTGCGGCGGGCCGAGGGACGGCCGTGGGTGAGGTAGAGGGGCAGCCCCGTGAGCAGCAGGCCGCCGACCAGGTTGCCGAGGACCGTCGGGATCTCGTTCCAGATCAGGTAGTCCATGATCGTGAAGTCCCCGCCGAGGAGCAGCCCGGACGGGAACAGGAACATGTTGACGATCGAGTGCTCGAACGCCATGAAGAAGAACAGCATGACCGGCATCCACATGGCGATCGCCTTGCCCGGCACGTCCTTGGCGACCATCGCGCCGATGACCCCCATCGACACCATCCAGTTGCACAGCATGCCGCGCACGAACAGCGTCAGCATGCCGGCCGCCCCGTGCTCCGCGTAGCCGACGGTCCGCCCTTCACCGATGTGGCCGATCGCCTGGCCGACCTCATTGGGCGGGGTGTCGAACCCGTACGTCACCACGATCGCCATCATCACCGCGACGGCGAATGCCCCGAGGAAGTTGCCGACGAACACGAGCCCCCAGTTGCGCAGCACACCGCGCACCGTGATGCCGGGCCGCTTGTCGAACCACGCGAGCGGGCCCAGCACGAACATCCCGGTGAGCAGGTCGTACCCGAGCAGGTACAGCAGGATGAAGCCCACCGGGAACAGCACCGCGCCCAGGATGGCGTGGCCGGTCGTCACGGTGACCGTGACCGCGAAGGCGGCGGCGATCGCGAGGATCGCGCCACCCATCGTGGACCGGACCAGGGTGTCGCGGGCGGACAGGAGCACCTTGCTCGCGCCCGCATCGATGATGGTCGGGACGAGGTCAGCAGGCTTGACGTAGGACATGTGGCACGGCTCCGTGGATCGGACGGTCGAGGTCTGCTGCCGCCGGTGCGGCGTCCCCGACGCTACGAGCGCGCGGTTTCATCGGCGTGTCTGCACCCACCCGGTCTCGTTACGGTCTTCGCTCAACGAATCGGCACCCACTGTGAGAACGCGGGCGGGAGTGGCACCATCGGGAACATGCGCGAGCCCGCGACGACGCCGGCCCGGGTGGAGGACATCCACGCGGCCGCCCTTGCGATGCCGTACGTGAGCGTCGAGTCCGCCGGACAGAACCCGGTGTACCAGGTCGGCGGGAAGTCGTTCGTGTTCTTCCGCAACCCTCGCAAGGACGCGTTCGACCCGGCCACCGGGGAGCTCTACGACGACGTCATCGTGATCTGGGTCGGCGACGAGGATGACAAGGCGGCCCTGGTGCAGGACGAGTCCGGACCGTTCTTCACGACGCCTCACTTCCACGGACACCGCTCCGTGCTCATCCGTGCCGCGCACGTCGGCCAGGTGTCCCGAGCGGAGATCACCGAACTCGTCCGCGACGCCTGGCTCAGCCGGGCCTCGAAGCGCCGCGCGAAGGAGTGGCTCACCCAGCGGGCCGCAGAGTCCGAACCGACGTGATCGGCCGGCGATGAAGGAGGAACTCGTCGAACGGTTGCTCGACTTCCCCTCCGGGCACCCGTACGCGAAGTGGACCGGGACCCACTGGCGCCTCGTCGAGATCGCCGACTCCGGGATCCCGGTCCCGAGGGCCCGCCTCGAGCCGGGAGTCGCCTCGGAGTGTGCCTGGCTCTTGCCGGGCCTGGCCGGTGATCGGGTGTTGCGCGTGGCCGGGCTGCCGCTCCGGCACGCGTCCATCGAAGGCAACGCGGTCCACGCCCTGACCCGGCTCGGCTACGCCGGGGACGAGCGGACCCGGCAGTTGGTGGACGCGCTGCTCGAGTGGCAGTGGCCCGACGGCGGCTGGAACTGCGACCGGCACCACGCTGCCCGGCGCTCGTCCTTCCACGAGTCCACGATCCCCGCGCTCGCACTCGCCGAGTACGCCACGGCCACCGGGGACGTCTGCGCCAGGCGGGCCGCCGAGCGGACGGCTGAGCTGCTGCTCGAGCACCGGCTGTTCCGCTCCCGCGCCACCGGTGCGCCGATCCACCCGTCCTGGACGGTCCTGCACTACCCGTCGTACTGGCACTACGACGTCCTGATCGGACTGCGGCTGCTTGCCGCTCTGGGGCGACTCGACGATCCGCGTGCGAACGACGCCTTCGCCGTCGTCGAGCACGCCCACGACGGCCGCGGTCGCTTCTCCGGCCGGACCTGGGCCTCGAGCAGACAGCCGCACGCCGTCGACTGGGGGCGCGGCCGCGACAACCTCGGTCTGAACGGGCTCGCAGCCGCGATCCTGGCCGGCCGAGAGCGCTCGTCCCCAGGTGGGTTGTGACGCCCGGTTGTCCGCATTCTCGGTGCGGCACCGCGCGCGGCCCGCTCAGGCTGCGTCGAGCTCCACTCGCAGCGCGGGCAGCACGGCCGACCCGAGCAGGTCGATCCCTTCGGCCCCGGTGAGACCGTGCGGCGTGCCGAACTCGACCCGATCGGCCCCGGCCTCGACGAGCTCGAGTGTGTGCGCCACGATCTGGGCCGGTGTCCCGGCGAAGGCGAACCGGTCCAACAGGTCGTCGCTGAGCAGCGCGCCGGCGTCGTCCGCGTGCCCCTCGGCGAGCAGCGCGCGCAGCCGGGCCAGCAATTCCTCCTCGATCTGCACCGTCGGGTCGAGGGCGGCGACGACGTCGACGTACATGGCCACCTCCCGGCGGGCGAGGCCGCGTGCCACGGTGCCGTCGGTGTCGACCACCGTGACCGCACCGGCACAGACACCCACCGCCCCTGCGCCCCGGCCGGCGGCGGTGGCCGAGTCGTCGACCCAGGTGCGCATCTGACGGACCATGTCCGGGTTCGCCGACCCGCCGATCTTCACCTCGTCGGCGAGCCGGCCCGCCAGGGCGGCACCGCGCGGGCCCCAGACGCCGAGCAGCACGTCCACGTCCGGTCGGACCGGCTCGTACTGCAGGGCGAAGCCCGGTTCGATCGAGAAGACCTGTCCGGTGTAGCCGGAGTCGTCGCCGGCCAGCAGCCGGCGCACGATGTGCACGGTGTCCTCCAGGTGGGTCAGTGCCCGGACCTGCCGCACGCCCACCTGCGCCATCCAGGACCCGCGGGCCAGGCCGAGGTAGGCACGCCCACCGGAGGCCTCGTCCAGGGCCGCCACCTGCCCGGCGATCTCGACCGGGTGGAGCAGGTACGGGTTCAGGCAGGAGGGCCCCAGCCGTAGGGTCTCGGTGACGTCCGCCGCCACCATGAGCGGGGCCATCGGCGGCTGGTAGCCGAGATCGGAGTAGACCGACAGCCCGTCGAAACCCTGCGCCTCCACGTTCCGGGCCTGGCGCGCGTACTCGGCTGCGGTCTTGTCGGACTGGAGTGCGATGGTCAGCGACACGCTCACGTGAGGTCCTCCGTCGGGATGCTGCGTCGGCCGGTGCGTTCGATGCGCATGATGAGCCGTTCCTCGGGGTCCGGGCAGGCGACCTCGTCGGAGGCCAGCCAGTCGTCGGGGTCGACCGACCGCTGGGCGGCCGGCAGGAGGGGCAGCACCGCCGAGAGCGCATAGAGGCAGAAGTGCCGGCCGGCCGGGATGCTCAGCCGACTCGAGCAGGTCACGTCGAAGGAGTCGCCGGGCCGCAGCCCGCACACGGACCGACCCTCGATCCGGTCCACCACCACCCTGAGATCGCTCAGTTCCGTCCGGCGCTGCGCCGCGGTGTTGTCGGCGTTCTCGCCAGTCATCTCGTCCATCACGTCCTCCTGCTCGAGCAAGCAGTATCCCCCGATGCTGGACGGCCCCGACGAGCCGTCCAGCATCCGTGTAGGGTCCGGGGCCGTGCCGCACACCCGGTCGCGGCAGGTCCGTCACGGCGAGGTACGAGGTCGATCGATGAGTGGTGAGTCCGAGCTGACGTTCCGCGGCGGCTGGATGATGGCGTTCGTCCCGGTGGCGATCTTCCTGGCCTTCTGCGTCCTGTACTTCGTGGTGCTGGACGCGTTCGATATGACCGCGCTGGCCACCGGTGGCTTCGTCGCCCTGCTGATCGGCGCGCTCCTGGCCCGTGGCTACAGCAAGTACTGGGACGCCGTCATGGCCGGGATCGGAAGCCAGACCGCCGTCTCGATCGTCATGGTGCTGTTCATGGTCGGCATGCTCGGTCAGCTGATCAAGGACTCGAACGTCTCCGGGGGCTTCGTCTGGATCGCCGACCAGGCCGGGCTGAGCGGGGCCGCTCTGACCCTCTTCACGTTCTTGGCCTGCTGCCTGATCGCGATGGCCACGGGTTCCTCCATCGGGACGATGTTCACCGCGTTCCCGATCTTCTACCCGGCCGGTGTGCTGCTCGGCGCCGACCCGACGCTACTGGCGGGCGCGATCGTCTCCGGCGCGATCTTCGGCGACAACCTCGCCCCCATCTCCGACACCACGATCATCTCCGCGTCCACCCAGCGGTTCCGCCGCAAGGACGGGGCCGCGGACATCGGCGGCGTCGTCGCGAGCCGCGCCAGGTACGCCCTGGTGGCCGCAGGGATCAGCGCCGTTGCGTACCTGGTCTTCGGCGGCGCCGGCGCCGGCCCGGTGGACAGTGCCGACCTGGCCGAGGCGTCGGACCCGCGAGGCCTGCTCATGCTGGTCCCGATCGCCGTGCTGCTCGCGGTGGCGTTCTACACCCGGAACATCTTCCTGGCCGTGACCATCGGTCTCATCCTCGGCACGGCGACGGCGTTGCTCGCCGGGCTGCTGGAACCCTCCGGTGTGCTCGGCGTGGTCGACGGTGCCCCGACCGGCTACCTGGTGACAGGGGTGGCGGCCCTGCTGCCGACCGTGTGCCTGGTGATCTCCGTGTTCGGGATCATGGGCGTGCTGCGCGCCGCCGGCGTGCTCGACCGGATCGTCGACGCGCTCGCCCGCGGTCGCCTGGCCGGCACCCCCCGCGGCGCCGAGACCGCGATCGGCCTCGGCGTGAGCGCCACGACGGTGCTGTTCGGCGGCGTGAACTCCGCCTCGATGCTCGCCTTCGGCCCGATCGCCGACGAGATCGGTGCCCGGCAGCAGCTCTACCCGTACCGACGCACGAACGTCCTGGACTGCTTCGCGATGGGCCTGTCCTGCGTGGTGCCGGTGTTCAGCGCGTTCCTGTTCATCGGGGCACTCCTGACCGGCGGGCACGAGCAGGCGCCCGCGCTCTCGACCGTGCAGTTGTTCGGCGCCACCCTCTACCCGCTGGTGCTCACGGTGGTGCTGATCGTGGCGGTGGCCACCGGCTGGGGCCGGCGGTTCGAGGGGCCCGACGGCGTGGCGGTGCGCCGCCGCGAGGACGTCACCGAGCCGGTGGTGCTCTGACGCCGAGCCCCCGAGGGCCGGAGCGGGTCGGGTCGCTGACCTGACCTACTGTTGGCCGCGTGGTTGCGGTCTACGTCGGCGGACTCCTCGCCCTGTTCGGTTGGTCCATGTTCCTCGACCACAAGATCGGCTCGGCAGCGCGGGGATGGCTGGTCCGGAACTCCCGCGGCCAGGTCCTGCGCGCTCTACTGCTCACCACGGCCCTGTACGCCGTCCTTCTGGTGCTCACGTTCGCGGTCACGAACTGGGCGATCTCTCTTGCGGGCCGCGACGCGCGCCCGTTGGAGTACGTGGGGTACGTCCTCAGCCTGCTGGTGCTGATGCCCCCGTGCGCAGCGGTGATTCCGGGCCGGAGCCGGCCCTTCTTCCCGCTCCCGACGGCCCTGCGCAGGGACCGGGTGCCCGCGGCCCTGGCCGGGGCCATCGGCTGGCCGGCGTCCGCGCTCGGCACCGTGGGCTTCATCGTGCTGGCCGTCTCGCCGCTACCGCTCCTGCTGTCCTGAGGGCCATCGACGGACCCGGTGCGCCACGCCGTCGCGGTCGTATCCTGGTGAGATGGAACGGGACGGGCGCAAGAAGATCGATTGGAACGACTTCACCGCGGGGCAGAAGGTCGCCATCATCGGCGTCGGCGCAGTGGAGCTCGGCCTCCTCGTCGCCGCGCTCGTGGACCTGAAGAGACGGCCCGCGGAACTCGTTCGTGGGCCCAAGGCGGCTTGGGTCGCCGCGAGCTTCGTGAACTTCGTCGGCCCGGTCAGCTACTTCGCCTTCGGCCGAAAGCACTGACCATTTCGCCGTCGGGGCGATCGCGCGGAAGCGTCGGCCTGTCCACCGGTCGGCCCGGTCCGATCGACCACCGCCACGTTCCGTACGATTCCCTTCATGGGTTCGGGCACTGTGGACGTCGCACTGATCGGCGCCGGCATCATGAGCGCAACGCTGGGCACGCTGATCCAGCATCTCGAGCCGGACTGGAACGTCGAGATCTTCGAGGCCCTCGATGCGCCCGCGCTGGAGAGTTCGAACGCTTGGCACAACGCCGGCACCGGGCACGCCGGGTTCTGCGAGCTGGACTACGCCACGCGGCTGCCCGGTGGCGGTCTCGACGTGTCCAAGGCGATCGCGATCGGCGAGCAGTTCCAGGTCACCCGGCAGTTCTGGTCGGCCCTGGTCGCCCGCGGAGAACTCCCGACGGCGTCCCGTTTCGTCAATCCGACCCCTCACCTCGCGTTCGTGGCCGGTGCCGAGAACGTCGCGTTCCTGCGCCAGTGGCATGACGCTCTGAAAGAGGAGCCGCTGTTCGCGAACCTGCACTTCAGCGACGACCCGGCACGGATCGGCGAGTGGTCCCGGGCACTCGTGGACGGTAGAGGCGCCGCCGAACCGATCGCCGCCGCCTATGAGGCGTCGGGTACCGATGTCGACTACGGCGCCCTGACCCGTGCGCTGATCGATGCCCTGGTCGCACGTGGGGCACGGCTGCACCTCCGTCACCCGGTGACCGGCCTGCGACGCGACGGTGAGGGCTGGATGATCTCCCACCGCACCCCGACCGGCATCGCCACCACCCCCGCCCGGTTCGTCTTCGTCGGCGCCGGGGGCGGGTCGCTCCGGCTCCTCCAGAGTTCCGGGATCCCCGAGGCGAACGGCTTCGGCGGCTTCCCCGTGAGCGGGAGGTTCCTGCGGACCCGCAAGCCCGAGGTCGTCCGGACCCATCCCGTGAAGGCCTACGGCAAGGCCGACAAGGGAGTACCCGGCCTCGGGGCCCCGCACCTCGACCACCGGACCGTCGACGGCGAGGATTCCTTGCTGTTCGGTCCTTTCGCCGGGTGGGACCCCCGGTTCCTGAAGTCCGGTTCTCGCCTGGACCTGTTCCGGAGCATCCGTCCCGGGAACATCGGGCCGATGCTGTCCGTGGCGAAGGACAACTTCGACCTTCTGAAGTACCTGGTCGGGGAGATCACCGCCTCCCCGGACAAGCAGATGTCGGCGTTGCGCCGGCTGATGCCGAGCGCTGCCGACGCGGACTGGGAGATGATCGACGCCGGCAAGCGGGTCCAGGTGATCGGTCGCAACGCCACCGGGCGCGGCGTCCTGCAGTTCGGCACCGAACTCGTGGTCTCGCCGGGGAACAACCTCGCCGGTCTGCTCGGAGCCTCCCCCGGCGCCTCGACAGCGGTGCCGGTCATGATCCGGCTCCTGCAGGAGGCGTTCGGCGACCGTTTCGACGGGTGGACCGAGGCGCTGCGGGAACTGGTGCCGTCCCTCGGACGCTCGATGAACACCGGCGAGGACTGGTCGATGGAGATCCGTCGCGCCAACGCCGAGACGCTGGGCCTCGCCGGCGTGTAGAAGAGCCTCGTGCTGGACGAGGGCCACCGGTGGCCACCCTGCCATACTCCTCGCCATGACTGCGCCCGACTGGCAGGCCCGACTCGTCGCACCGAGGTTCGTGCCGTACGCCGGTGCGGACATCGCCTACGCCCGGGGCGCGCCACCCGAGCACCTCATCTCCCGCCTGCATCTGATCGGGGTCACCCCGGACGGGTCGGTGCTGGTCTGTCGGAGCATCGAGGGCTGGCGGTTCCTCCCGGGCGGCACCCGGGAACCGGGTGAGTCGGTGCGCGAACTCGCCGGCCGGGAACTGCTCGAGGAGGCCGGCGCCGTGTTCCGGACCGAGCCCGTCGTCTTCGCCGCGCACGCGGCGACCAGCCGCCTGCCCCAGCCCTACCGCCCGCACCAACCGCACCCGTACGCCTACTGGGCCTACGCCGTCGGGCAGGTCGTGGTGTCGGGACCGCCCACCAACCCGCCGGACGGCGAGCAGATCGTGGCGGTCAGCGAACTCGATCCCGCGGCGGCAGTGACCGAACTGGAGTCCCATGACGTGCTCCACGCCGACGTCCTACGCGACGCGATCGGCCGCGGGCTGGTGAGGTGACCCGCCACGCTCCGCGGGTGGCGGAGGGCGTTCTATACGAAGCCCTCATCGATGAGCAGCACGCCGTCGCGGGTGACCAGGTGCTCCTGACCGGAACCCCCGGCCACCCGGCTCGAGCTGACCACCCGGAGGCCCGCGGTGACCAGCGTGATCTCGAACCCGCCGTACATCCCCGGCACCGGGAACCCCATCCGTTGGCGCAGCATCGTGTCCTTGACCTCCGTCAGGACCGAGGTCTGCGGGAACCGTAGCCGGGTGCCGATGTGGGGCCGGATGCGGGACTCGACCAGGTCGCGAAGCCGGGTGTCGAGGGCGGTCAACTCGTCGAGGCGGCCGAGCGAGCGTTCCGTCGGCGCGAGTGACTCGAGCAGGTGCGCATGTCCGCGCCGCCGGGCGATGTCGTGGGCATTCTCGCCCGCGGCCGTGCGGAGCGTGCGCCAGGCGCCCAGGCTCAGGAGCCGTTCCACGACCGTCGTCCCCGCCCCGTGCCACGCGGCCTGGTGGAGCGGTGTGTACAACGACTCACCGCCGACGCGCCAGACGTTCACGCCGAGGTCGAGCTCATCCGACAGCCGGAAGACCGCCTCCCACTGCCCGTCCCGCGCGGCGTCGGCGAGGCGGTCGACCTTGGCGACGTAGGTGTCCTTCAGGTCGCCCCGATCGAGCACGCCCTGCCAGTTCCATACCGAGGTCACGGGCGCCATCATGGCAGACCCGCCGTGCTCGCCTTCCGCATCCAGCGCCCGTGTGCCACGGTGTCACGCGTGAGCGAACCGATGTCCCCGTCCCGATCGCACGCGCCGACGATCGCCGTCATCCTCCTCGTCGTCGGCGTGGTGCTGACTGGCGTCGGGGGCTGGCAGGCGTGGCTGTGGCGATCGGCATCCTTCGGGTGGTTCGCGTACGCCCCGCTCAGCGAGGCAACCTTCCGGTCCCCGTTCACTGCGGGCCTGGGTGCCATCGCTCTCGTCGGTGCCGGCGCACTGCTCGCGGGTCTCGGAGCCGGGATCCTCGTCGGTCGGCGCACGCAGCGAGTCGGCGGGCCCCGGGGGTAGCCGCCCAGGCCGCCCTCGATGCCGACGCCCGGCGCGATTCGGCCGGTCCGACCCGTGGGCCGGGCGGGGTCCCGAACTACCGCGCGAGCTCGGCGACCAGGTCGCCGGCGCGGACCGACGCCCGCCGCTCGACTGAGGAGAGGGTCACGTTCGCGGCCCGACGCCGGACCGCCTCGTCCAACTCGGCGACCGGGTCGCCACCAGCGGCGGCCAGGAACAGCCCGACGGCGTGGCGCAACTGGTCGTGCAACGCACCCACGAGGTCGGCCCCGGCGGGGTCGACCGCCACCTCGGCCATGATCAGCGCCGTCATCGCCAGATCCAGGTCGCCCGGCCCGGTCCCGGCGTTGTTCCAGTCGATCAGGACCGGGCCGCGGCCGGGCACCATGATGACGTTGTCCGGGTGCAGGTCGAGGTGGACGAGCCCGTGAGCGGCGACCTGCGGAGCGGGCGGCGGCGGCCGGACCGACCGCAGGGCGCGGTGCAGGTCCGCCAGCACGGTCATGGCCGGCCCGACGTCCAACTCGCCCGTGACGAGGGCGCCGAGCATGGTCGGGCCGTGCAGCCGCTCCATCACCAGGTCGGCGCCCTGGGCCGCGCGGACCGCCGGAACCGGGAAGCCCTCGCCGGTGAGGTAGCGGAGCAGTCCCCCTTCCCGTTCGGCGCTCTGGCCGTCCCGGTACCGGCGCAGCACCGTGCCGTCCCCGAGCGCGAACACGTCGGCCGTCCGGCCGCGGCCGATCAGCTCACCCGGCGGTTCGGTCACCGTCGTGCCACCCGTCAGGCTCGACTCAGAACTCCCAGTCCTCGTCCTCGGTGTTCACGGCCTTGCCGATCACGTACGAGGACCCGGAGCCGGAGAAGAAGTCGTGGTTCTCGTCGGCGTTCGGGGACAGCGCGGACAGGATCGCCGGGTTCACGGCGGTCTGGTCCTTCGGGAACAGGCCCTCGTAGCCGAGGTTCATCAGCGCCTTGTTCGCGTTGTAGCGCAGGAACGCCTTCACGTCCTCGGTCAGCCCGAGCGGGTCGTAGAGGTCCTCGGTGTACTGCTCCTCGTTCTCGTAGAGCTCGAAGAGCAGCTCGAAGGTGTAGTCCTTGAGCTCCTGGCGGCGTTCCGGGGATGCCTTCTCCAGGGCCTTCTGGAACTTGTAGCCGATGTAGTACCCGTGCACGGCCTCGTCCCGGATGATCAGCCGGATCAGGTCGGCGGTGTTCGTCAGCTTGGCCCGGCTGGACCAGTACATCGGGGCGTAGAAGCCCGAATAGAACAGGAACGACTCCAGCATCGTGGAGGCGACCTTGCGCTTCTCCGGGTCGTCACCTCGGTAGTAGTTCAGGACGATGTCGGCCTTGCGCTGGAGGTTCTCGTTCTCCTCCGACCAGCGGAACGCGTCGTCGATCTCCCCCGTGGAGATCAGCGTGGAGAAGATCGAGGAGTAGGACTTCGCGTGCACCGACTCCATGAACGCGATGTTCGTGTAGACGGCCTCCTCGTGCGGAGTCACCGCGTCCGGGATGAGGCTGACCGCGCCGACGGTGCCCTGGATCGTGTCCAGCATGGTCAGGCCGGTGAACACCCGTGTGGTCATGAGCTGCTCGTCCGCGGTGAGCGTGTGCCAGGACTGGATGTCGTTGGACAGCGGCACCTTCTCCGGGAGCCAGAAGTTGCCGGTGAGACGATCCCAGACCTCGAGGTCCTTGTCGTCCTGGATACGGTTCCAGTTGATCGCCGTGACGCGACTGACCAACTTGAGCTTCTCGGACACGGGTGCTGCTCCTTGCGGGTGGTTCTCGGAGGGGAGGATGGGGACCCCTCCCGGCGCGGAGCGGATCACGCGCCGGGAGGGGGATCTGATCCGGACCGGTCAGGCGACCGGCCGGTGGCTCACAACATGCAGGACACGCAACCCTCGACCTCGGTGCCGGTCAGGGCGAGCTGGCGCAGCCGGATGTAGTACAGCGTCTTGATGCCCTTGCGCCAGGCGTAGATCTGCGCCTTGTTCAGGTCCCGGGTGGTGACCGTGTCCTTGAAGAACAGCGTCAGCGAGAGGCCCTGGTCCACGTGCTGGGTGGCCGCGGCGTAGGTGTCGATGATCTTCTCGTAGCCGATCTCGTAGGCGTCCTCGAAGTACTCGACGTTGTCGTTGCTCAGGTAGGGAGCCGGGTAGTAGACGCGCCCGATCTTGCCCTCCTTGCGGATCTCGATCTTCGAGGCCACGGGGTGGATCGAGGAGGTCGAGTTGTTGATGTAGGAGATGGACCCGGTGGGCGGTACCGCCTGCAGGTTCTGGTTGTAGATGCCGTGCTCGGCGACGGACGCCTTCAGGGCGGCCCAGTCCTCCTGGGTCGGGATCGCGACGCCCGCCTCGGCGAAGATCTGGCGGACCCGCTCGGTGGCCGGCTCCCAGGTCTGGGTGAGGTACTTGTCGAAGAACTCCCCGCTGGCGTACTTCGAGTCGTCGAAGCCCTTGAACTTCGACCCCCGCTCGATGCTCAGCTTGTTCGACTCCGTCAACGCGTGGAACAGCACCGTGTAGAAGTACATGTTCGTGAAGTCGATGCCCTCGGTGGACCCGTAGAAGATCCGCTCCCGGGCGAGGTAGCCGTGCAGGTTCATCTGGCCCAGGCCGATGGCGTGCGAGTCGTTGTTGCCCTGCTCGATCGAGGGCACGGACCAGATATGGGTCTGGTCCGACACGGCGGTCAGGGCCCGGATCGCCGTGCCCACGGTGGCCCCGAAGTCCGGGGAGTCCATGGTGGCGGCGATGTTCAGGGATCCGAGGTTGCAGGAGATGTCCTTGCCCACGTGGTCGTAGGAGAGGTCCTCGTTGTACGTGGAGGCGGTGGAGACCTGCAGGATCTCCGAGCACAGGTTCGAGTGGGTGATCTTGCCCTTGATCGGGTTGGCCTTGTTCACCGTGTCCTCGAACATGATGTACGGGTAGCCCGACTCGAACTGGATCTCGGCGAGGGTCTGGAAGAACTCGCGCGCCTTGATCTTCTTCTTCTTGATACGGCCGTCGTCGACCATCTCGTGGTACTTGTCGGAGACGTTGATCTCCGCGAACGGCACCCCGTAGACGCGCTCCACGTCGTAGGGGGAGAACAGGTACATGTCCTCGTTCTTGCGGGCCAGCTCGAACGTGATGTCCGGGATCACGACGCCGAGGGAGAGGGTCTTGATACGGATCTTCTCGTCCGCGTTCTCCCGCTTGGTGTCCAGGAACCGCAGGATGTCCGGGTGGTGGGCGTGCAGGTACACGGCGCCGGCACCCTGACGGGCGCCGAGCTGGTTGGCGTAGGAGAACGAGTCCTCGAGGAGCTTCATCACCGGGATGACGCCGGAGGACTGGTTCTCGATCTTCTTGATCGGGGCGCCGTGCTCACGGATGTTGGACAGCAGCAGCGCCACGCCACCGCCGCGCTTGGACAGCTGCAGCGCGGAGTTGATCGCCCGCGCGATCGACTCCATGTTGTCCTCGATGCGCAGCAGGAAGCAGGACACGGCCTCGCCGCGCTGCTTCTTGCCGGAGTTGAGGAACGTCGGGGTGGCCGGCTGGAACCGTCCGGAGATGATCTCGTCGACCATCCGGGTGGCGAAGGCCTCGTCGCCGTCGGCGAGGGTCAGGGCCACCATCACCACGCGGTCCTCGAAGCGCTCCAGGTAGCGCTTCCCGTCGAACGTCTTCAGCGTGTACGACGTGTAGTACTTGAACGCGCCGAGGAACGTCTGGAACCGGAACTTCTGGCCGTAGGCGTGGTCGAAGACCTGCTGCAGGAACTCGAACGAGTACTTGTCCAGGACCTCCGACTCGTAGTAGCCGTTCTCGACCAGGTACTCGAGCTTCTCCTTGAGGTTGTGGAAGAAGACCGTGTTCTGGTTGACGTGCTGCAGGAAGTACTCCCGTGCCGCCTCCCGGTCCTTCTCGAACTGGATCTTGCCGTCCGGTCCGTACAGGTTGAGCATGGCGTTGAGCGCGTGATAGTCCATCGCCGGCTCGGTGGTCGTGATCTCTGTGTCTGTTGTCAGCGTTGCAGCCAAAACTGTCCCAATCCCTCGCGGACGCGATGAACGTCCTCTGCGGTTCCCAGTAGTTCGAAGTTGTAGAGGTGGGGCACCTGGCACTTGCGCGCCACGATGTCCCCGGCGATGCAGTAGGCGGAGCCGAAGTTCGTGTTGCCCGCGGCCACCACGCCACGGATCAGCGACCGGTTCGCCTCGTCGTTCAGGAAGCGGATCACCTGCTTCGGCACCGCGCCCCTGCCGTTCCCGCCGCCGTAGGTCGGCACGAAGAGCACGTACGGGGTCGTCACCGTGAGCGCCGGATCCTTCGGCCGGAGCGGGATCCGCTGGGCCGGCAGCTCGAGCCGGTCCACGAAACGGCGCGTGTTCTCCGAGACGGAGGAGAAGTACACGATGCCAGTCACGTTGATCACGCCTTCATTGCTCAGACGGTAGAACGAATGGCCGACGGCGGGACTTCAGCGGTCCCGTCGCCGGCGGTTGGGCGGTACTGCTCAGGCGATCGCGGCGGCGCCCGATCGGTCGGCCGCCTGCGCGGCCACGGCCGCGAGCGCCTTGATCTTGTCCGGGCGGAAGCCCGACCAGTGGTCGCCACCGGCGAACACCACGGGCGCCTGCTGGTAACCGAGCGCCTTCACCGACTCCAGGGCCTCCGCGTCCTCGGTGATGTCCACCACCGTGTACTCGAGACCCTGCTTGGTCAGGGCTCGGTACGTCGCGTCGCACTGCACGCAGGCCGGCTTGCTGAAGACGGTGATGGTCATGGCGGGGATCCCTTCGGTCTGGTGTCGGTGGTGCGTCCCCCTGGACTACCGCCGTGTAACTACCTTCATGTCATTCGAGGGGCGAACTACCGGTGCCCGTTCCAGAGACACTACACCTAGTGGTGCCGATCCGCGCGAACCCCTAGGGATTGTGTCGGCGCGTCGTGTCGCGGGCGTGTCTTCCACAGCCGGCGGCGTGTCGTTGTGGACTTCCTTGCCCGTTCTGTGTACGACCTGTGGGTCGGGCTGTGGGTAACCTGCGGGCGGCGCCGGAGGCGCCGGGTTGTCCACATCCCGGGTGGGCGCGAGGGCTGATCGGCCGGGTCCGAATCCACCGGCCCGTGCACCGTCCGTCCACGGATCCACAACCGCGGACCGACCTCGGGAGCACCGTCTGGTCACGACACCAGTCTCGCCCCGACCCCTGACATTGTCCGTCAAGGCGCGCGGGCGGGGGTGTGCGTCAGGTGTGTGGTGGTGCCATCAGATGACGCACTCCTCCTCGCTCGCCCCAGGACCGCGACACCGTAACGGTGCGACAACGACGCGCCCGACACGTCGCGATCACACCACAAGGGACCCGAACGGGCGGGCACCGGCCGAGGGTGAAGCGGAGTGTGGCGCTGCGAGCACGCACCACACCCCCTTATCGGGCCGAACGCACCCAGCGTCCACAACAGGCACGTGCTCGCTCCAGCCACCCCGTGCCTCCACAGCCCGCTCCCCCCAGAACCTCCCGACCTGCGCGCCGACCGGATCTGATCGTGTACAGCACGCCGGAGACACTCGCTGACCCGCACCAACGCGCCGACACCACATCCACGACGCACACCCCGCGGGCGGCCCGACGCCCAGCCCCCGACCAGCCGCCCCCCGCCGCCCCCCGGCCCGCCGCCCGGCCGGCCGTGGCACGACGAGCGCGCGGAAACCCCGGTCCGCGCCGGTCGCACCGGGGGATACCGCGCGCTCGGCGGAGCGGAGTGGCGGGGCGGGGTCGGCGACGGCCCCCGAGGTCACCGTGGGTGACTCGGGGGCCGTCGAGTGGCTTGCGCCGTGTCGCTAGGCCGGACCAGGTCAGCCAAGTCAGCCCCGGGTCGGGATCACCGTCATGTCGTCCCAGCCGAGGATGACTTCGTCCGCGGCGAGCACGGCGATCCGGGCGCGGGCCCGGGCGTCGGCGGGCAGCGTGATCGTGACCGTGCCGTCATCGCCCACCACGGCGGTGCCGAGGGCGGCCGCGTCACCGAGGGGCGTCGCGTACAGGTACGTACCGACCTCGGTGCCGGCGTGCTGGACGCCGACGTCGACCGTGAGGCTGGCCCCGGCCCGCGCCGAGGGCGGCAGGTCGATCGTGCCCCGGTTGCCCGGCTCCAGCGCCTCGCGGGGCACCGGCACGATCTCGCCCGGCGCCTCGAACTCGGTGCTGAACACCTTCGTCTCGGACAGGGTCACCCCACCCGCGGCGCTGGCGGCCTCGACGAACCAGGCGTAGGTCTGGTTCGGCTCGAGGTCGGCCCAGGTCACCGTGGCGCTCGAACCGGAGACGGCGGTGGCCGTCCCGATCACCTCACCGGTCGGGGTGAACAACGCCACCCCGTCCGTCGAGACGCTGGTCGCCCGGCTGGAGAGGTCCACCGGGAGCACCATGTCGTCCTCGAGCCCGTTGTAGCGGGCGTCGGTGTCGAACTCGGTGGCGCCGAAGTTCTCCAGCCACGGTGAGTAGGTGTCCACGATCATCTCGGACCGGTCGGTGTCGAACTGCAACAGCCGGAAGAAGCTCGCGCCGAAGCGCAGGCCCTGCGCCGGGTCGTACCCGCCGATGTCCACGAGACCGGCCCGCTCCGCGGTGACCTCGTAGAACTGGTAGTCCGCGAGCATCTCGACCACGCCGTTGCCGTCCGCGCCGACGTCGCTGCGCACGTTCGTGCCGACGCCGTGCTCGTGACCACCGAGCACCAGGAACACGTTCGGGTTCACCGTGACCACCCGGTTGTAAAGCAGGGCACCGTCCCGGCTGGAGAACCCGGCGTCCCGACCGTCCGGGTTCAGGCTGGGCCGCAGGTAGTCGTGCGCGAGCAGGATCGCGTTACGGTCGGCGTACTGCGCGAGCACCTCGTTCGCCCAGTCCGCCTCCTCGTTCGTCACGCCGTAGGAGAGGTAGACCGCGACGAAGTCCAGGCCACCGGCGGTGAACAGGTCGTAGTGGTTCTGGTTGTCGCCCTCCCGCCAGGGAGCCCCGTAGGCAGCGTTCTCCCAGGTCCCCGAGAGTGCCTCGTACCGCTCGGGGCCGTAGTACTCGTTGTAGAGCGCCCCCGGGCCGTCGTCGGTGCCGGTGCCGTTGTCGTGGTTACCGGCCAGGACCCCGTTCGGGATACCGGCGTCGTCGAGGATGGCCTGGGCGGCCGAGGACACCTCGTACTCGGCGCGGGCGTTGGCGACGTAGGCCGGGTCGTCGCCCCGCTGCGTGTAGTTCTCGATGATGTCCCCGGTGTGGGCGGCGTAGGCGATGCCGCGCTCGTCGGCGTTGTCGGCGATCCACTGGGTCACGTCGGTGTAGGCCTCCTGCCAGACGGCCCGCTCCTGCTCGCTCTCCTGCTCGACGGCGCCTTCGGACAGGTATTGGGTGTCCGTGAAGTGCGCGAGCGCGAAGTCGTAGTCACCCCGGTCCGCGAAGGAGTCCGGGTCACCCGGATCGATGTCGTCGGCGAACGGGTCGGTCCCGGTGACCAGCACGTGCACCACGCCGTCGTCCAGGTGCCGGGCCGCGGACGGCGCCGAGAGCGCGGTGACGCCGTCGAACGTGCCGCGGGCACTGTCGGCGAGCTCCCACGCGCCGGCCCGGGTATCCCACACGTAGAGGGAGGCGAGGCGCTGCGGGTCGATCGTGCCCTGCCAGGCCACGGTCGAGCCGTCCAGATCGGACTCGGTGGCGAGGTCGAACCGCTGGTAGACCACCTCCGCGCCGGAGTCGGAGTCCAGGGTGAGACCGTCGCCGAGGTTCAGGGCGTTGACACCGACCTCCTGGGCACCGTCGATGTCGAGCGTGGTCGGCACGGTGTCCGACACGCCCTGGTAGGCCGTCGTGGCGCCGTCGGCGCTGGCCCGGTTGAAGGTCGCGGTGACGTCGGCGCCGTCGGGCTCGGCGACCACCGCGGACAGCGCGACGGAGTCGGTGGTGACCACGGCGCCGTTCGCCGGAGCGAGGTCGGTCGGCACGGCCGGCACGCCGAGCGCCACGAACGTGATCTCGTGCGTGGAGGTGTTGCCGAGCACGTCGACGGCGCTCACGACGATGACGTGCTCGCCGGCGGTCAGGCCCGGCCCCACGGACGTCCCCGGGGCGATCTCGGCGCCGTCGAGGGTGAGGGTCGGCTCGCCGAGCAGCCCGGACAGGTCGTCCAGTTCGACGGCGAGGGGCACCGGGGAGCCGATCTCGGCACCAACGGCGGGGGTGCTGCCGACGAGCGCGGGTCCGGTGTTGTCGGTGGTGAGGGCGCGGCGGGCGGTCGCGCCGGACGCGGTCGTGGCGGTCAGGGTGTGCTCACCGTCCGCGATGGTCGCGGTGTCGACGTCGGCGCGCAGGCCGGAGGTCTCGGCGTCCACGTCGAAGGTCAGGCTGATCTCCCTGGGCTTCGTGGTGTCCGAGCCGCAGTTCCCGTCGCCCATGTTGTAGGAGTCGGCGATGTCCTGCCCGACGGCGGTGCCCTGGGAGAGCTCGAGGCTCAGATCCGAGACCACGAAGTCGTCGCGGTTGTCACCGCAGGACGTCGTAAAGGTTCCGGCGACCACCTCGATGGTGTTCGACCCGGCGAGCAGGTACGTGTTCGGCACGTCCACGCGGACCGTCTCGCTGACGTGGTCACCGAGCATGATCGGCAGCCCGTTGACCACCACGGTGTTGCCGTAGCGCGCCTCGATCGAGTTGGAGCCGACCGTGAACACGAACGCGGACGTGCCCGCACCCAGGGTCGGGACCGTGGTCATCGGAGCCCCGTCGAGGGTGAAGGACGCGACAGTGCCCGGGCTGCCGCCCTCAACTGGGGGCGCGGCGAGGAACGTCCGGGTCCCGTTCAGGAGGGCACCGTCCTCCGGGGTGATGACCGGTGCGCCCGGGTCCCCGTTGTTCACGATGACCGAGTGGGACGTGCTCGCCCCGGAGGCGGTGATGGCCTCGATGGTGTGGGTGCCGTCCGTCAGGGTGGTGGTGTCGAGGGCTCCGGACAGGCCGGTGGTCGTGCCGGGCGCGCCGTCGAGCTCGAAGGTCAGGGCCACCTCGAGCAACCGGGCCGTGTTCGACCCGCAGCTGCCGTCGCCCATCTGGTAGGCCCACTCGTTCGCGGAGGAGTCCACGTCGGCGTCGAGCGTCTCGATGGCGAGGTCCGAGACGTCGAAGTCGTCGAAGTTGTCCCCGCAGCTGCTCGGGGTCGACCCGGTGACGAACTCGACCGTGTTCGTGCCCGTGAGGAGGAAGTCGTTCGGCACCGGCAGGGCGACCCGTTCGTCGACGTAGTCCCGTTCGGTCAGCGGGATCACGTTGCCGTTGACGACGACCGCGTTGCCGAACCGGGCCTCGATCGAGTTGGTTCCGACGTTGAACAGCAGGGTGGCGTTTCCCGTCGTCGGCTCGGCCGCGAGGTTCTCACCGTCGATCCGGAGAGCGGTGACGGGGTCCCCGGCGACGACCGGCTCGGCTGCGACCGGTGTGTCGCCGTACAGGTAAGTGCCCTGCTCCGGGGTCAGGACCGGCGTCCCGTCCGCGGCGTCGGCGAGGGCAGGCGGCGCCAGCAGCCCGGCGGCCACCAGGCCCGCCCCCGTGACCCACGCGACGGCGCCGGCGCGCCGTGATCTCCCGTGTCGTTCTCGCATTCTGATGCGCACGTTCCGTTCCCCCGGATCGTTGTGGAGTCCCCGCCGTCGTGATGTGCAGGGTGGACGTCATCGCCCGGGAACCCACCCTGTCGGCCCCGGGTGAACGCCGACCGACCGGCGTGCGAAGCGCCGTCAACGGATCGGGGCCCAGTTGAAGACTGAACGGAACCCCTCGGGTGGATGGCTGGACCACACGACCGTCCGGCCCGAGGGTGACTAGGGTCGGGGGGTGGCTGCAGCGCGTGTGATCGGGATGCTCGGCGGGATGAGCTGGGAGTCCAGCGCCGAGTACTACCGGCTCGCCAACGAACTGGTGCGTGACCGGCTCGGCGGCCTGCACTCGGCGCGCATCGTGCTGGCCTCCGTCGACTTCGCCGACATCGAGGCGCTCCAGGTCGCCGGCCGATGGGACGAGGCCGGTGAGGTTCTCGCGCGCGCGGCGGCCGGTCTGCAGGCCGCCGGTGCGGAGCTGCTGCTGCTCTGCACCAACACGATGCACAAGGTGGCCGACCGGGTCGAGGCGGCCGTCGACATCCCGCTGCTGCACCTGGCCGACGCCACCGCTGCGGCCGTGCGTCGGGCCGGCCTGAGCACCGTCGGGCTGCTCGGCACTGCGTTCACCATGGAACAGGACTTCTATCGCGACCGGCTCGCCGCGGCCGGCCTCACCGTGCTGGTCCCCCCGGCCGACGAGCGCGCCGAGGTACACCGGATCATCTACGACGAACTCTGTCTCGGCGACGTCCGGGAGTCCTCGCGCGAGATCTACCTGGCGGTCATCGACCGACTGGCCGCGGCCGGCGCCGAGGGCGTGATCCTGGGCTGCACGGAGATCGAGTTGCTGATCCGGGCGCGGGACAGTCCGGTCCCGGTCTTCCCGACCACCCGCCTGCACGTCGAGGCGGCGGTGGCGGCCGCCCTCGTCTGAGCCGGCCGCCTCCTGTCCCGCGCCGCCGGCTCCGCGTGTCTGCGCGACCCCATCCCGACCGGGTCGGCAGACTTGGCCCGTGCCCCAGTCCACCGACCCACCGCGCCGTGTTCTGGTCACGGGGGCCGGCGGCACGATCGGGCGCGCGGTGCTGTGGGCGCTGCGCCGGGCCGGCGTCGCCTCGACGGCCCTCGTGCTCGACGACCCCGGAGACCTGGACACCGACCGGGTCGTGATCGGCTCGGCGACCGACCGCGACCGGGTGAGCGAAGCGCTCGACGGGGCGGACGCCGTCGTCCATCTTGCCGCCCGTGCGGCGCCGCACCTGGGCAGCGGCGAGGAGGTGTTCGTCGGCAACACCGCGGCGACGTTCACCGTGCTCGATGCGGCCGGCCGCGCCGGCGTGCGGCGGGCCGCGATCGCGAGCAGCATCAACGCGCTCGGTCTGCGGTACAGCCCGGTGCCGGCCGCACCCGCGTACCTCCCGCTGGACGTCGAGCTGCCCACGGTGGCCGCCGACCCGTACTCGCTGTCGAAGCGGGTGGACGAGGAGACGGCCCGCGCGATGCATCGCGCCCACGGCATGGACGTGGTGGCGCTGCGGTACCCGATGACCGGCGGGCTCGGCCTCGAGCCGGGTCTCGGCGACTCCCTCGTGCCGGCCATCGAGCAGCTGCGGGCCGATCCCGCGGCCGGCGCCCTCGACCTGTGGAGCTACCTCGAGGTGCGCGACGCCGCACGTGCGACCCTCGCCGGGCTGAGCCCCCGCCGTCGTGGTGCCCATGCGATGCTCGTGGCCGCACCGACCACCTTCCTCAGCGAACCCACCGAGGCCCTGCTCGACCGGTACTGGCCCGGCGTGCCTCGGCGCCGGCCGATGCCAGGCCACGCGGTGCCCATCGACCTGCGCCCCGCGCGGGAGCTGCTCGGCTTCGAGGCCGAGCACCTCGTCGCCCCTGGGTCCGATTGAGCCCAGCGTCCCGATCCGGGGCAACGGCGGAAGCGCCCCGTCGTCCACCGGGCCCGATGGGTAGCGGGCGGGCTCACCACCGCTTGTCCTCCGCCCAGCGCAGCTGCACGCCGCGGGCGGTGAGCACCCGCTGGAAGTCCTCCACCGCGTCGGCGGCGGCGACGACGGCGTGCGGCTCGGTACCGTTGTCGAGGCAGTAGGCGGCGAGCGCGCCGACCGCCTCACCGATGCTCCACTCGACCGGGTGCAGGCGGTAGGCACCATTCGTGATCTGGGTGGTGCCGATGTTCTTGGCGGCCGGGAGCAGGTTGCGCAGCCGGCGGGGGATCAGCGCCCGGAGCGGGATCTCGAACGGGTGCGGGGTGCCACCGGCGCCCCGGCCGTCGCCCGTGGTGTGGTGCCGGTCGATCCAGTAGTAGTGACCGGTGCCGACCGAGTCCGGGTAGCGCTCCGACCCGCCGTCGCCGCGGTAGGCCGTCGAGATCTCCTGCTCGACGATGGTCTTGAGCGCGAGGATCCGGCGAGACTCCCGGATGTAGGGGTACATCGCGAACCCGTCCTCGGTGCCGGCGACGTCGGCACGCAGCCGCATCCCGGGCCAGCCGGTCCCGCCGTCCGGGCGGGGCGCGTCGGTCTGCAGCCAGTACACCAGCGACCGGCTCAGCGCTTTGGCCTGGTGCCAGTGGTGCTCGGCCTCCGGCACCCCGAACAGCGGACCGCCGACGTAGTCGTTCATCGGCCAGTTGACCACCACCACGTCGCTGCGGAAGAAGCCGGGCGAGAAGAACCTGCGGACAGCGATCCTTCGGTAGTTCCACAGCTCCGGGGCCAGGCCCATGTTGCGGTGGTCGAGGTCGATGACGTCGTCGTCGGGGTTCGGGTTCAGCGTGTAGACGCGACCTGGCTTGCCCTCGGGCGTGACCGGCTCGCCGAAGCTGAGGATCCTGCGCCCGTCCAGCTGCGGGGGGCGGAGGTCTCGCCAGTAGTCGTAGTCCTCCGGGCGGTCGATGGTGTGGTCCTCGCCCGCGAGGTGATCGAGCGCGAAGCACCAGCTCACCCCCTGCATGTCGGTCGGGTCGGCCGTCGGCCAGGCGCCCGGCTCCCCGGTCTGCTCCTGCGACTCCCGGCCCGAGACGTGCTCGACCTGCGCCATCGGGAGCAGGTCCCCGAGCTCGGTGGCGTCGAGGACGTACGGGGCGGTGATGTCGATCTCGTCGCCGGACGCGGTTCGGACCCGGACCGCGGTGACGCGATCGGAGTCGGTGGCGATCGCGACCGGCGCGGTCTCACGCAGGACCACGAGCCGGTCCGCGGCCAGGTACGGCATCAGCAGGTCGTCGATCACGGAGACGGCCACCCGCGGGTCGACGCTGACCGGGCTGACCCACGCGTGGCCGGGGTTCAGGTGAGGATCCGCCCGCGCCGCGTCGGTGAGCGGGAAGTTCCGGCGGTAGTGCTCGCGCAGGCCGTCGCGTAGCCGGCGGTAGGACCGGTTCGCGCCGTCGTTCTCGATATACCGGTGCTCATCGGTCGGGACGAGCTGGCTGGTCAGTTGGCCGCCGAGCCATCGGGTCTGCTCGGTCAGCACGACCCGTCGACCGGCCTCGAGGGCGGCCAGGGCCGCCGACACCCCACCCATGCCGCCGCCGATGACGGCGATGTCTGCCTGTAGCTCCACGATCCACCACTCCCATGTGAGACCTGTGCCATGCTCCGGTCCACACCGAAGCATCTCCTCACCGAAGGCTACACGAATATTTTCGGAGAATTCTACGGTTTGTTTGCTAGGGTCTGTACTCGAATCGGGGGCGCGACGCCGCCCAGAACGAGAGGAGCCGGTCATGGGCGACCGACCCACCAAGCGCAAGAAGCCCTCGCTGGCCGAGGTCGCCGCCCTCGCCGGCGTATCGATCTCGACGGTGTCGAAGGTGGCGAACGGCAGCGCCGACGTCTCCGACGTGACCCGGGAGCGGGTCGACCGGATCCTGCGCGACCGCGGCTACGTGGCGACGAAGAAACGCAGGGGTTCGCTGACTCCGGTGGTGATCCTGGCCCGGGACATGCACTCCCCCTACGGCCTGGACGTGATCCGCGGCGCGGTCGATGCCGCGGGGCCGGCCCAGATCGACATCAGCCTGTCGCTGTACCCGAACGACGCCGACGACCTCGGCTGGATCGACGAGATCCAGGCGGCCGGCAAGCGCGGCGTCATCGCGATCACGTCGGTCCTCGACGACGCCCAACGGGCCCGGTTCGAGGCCCACCACCTCCCGCTGGTCGTGATCGACCCACTCAACAACCCGGATGAGAGCACCTACAGCGTGGGCGCGACGAACTGGGCCGGTGGTCTCGAGGCCACGGAGCATCTGCTCGGACTCGGACACCGCAGGATCGCCATGCTCAGCGGCCTTCCGACCGCGATGGCCAGCCGTGCACGCATGTCCGGGTACCTGGCGGCGCTGAACATGGCCACCCTCGACCACGGACCGCCCCGGGTGATCCCCGGCGACTTCACCTACGACTCCGGCCTCGAGGAGGGTCTCGCCCTGCTCGCCGAGCCCGAGCCCCCGACCGCGATCTTCGCAGCGAGCGACTTCCAGGCACTCGGGGTGCTCGAGGCTGCGCGCCGGATGGGCCTGCGCGTACCGGACGACCTCAGCGTGATCGGCTTCGACGACCTCATCATGGCCCAGCTGGCGTCGCCGCCCCTGACCACGGTGCGACAGCCGATCGACCAGATGGGCGCCGCCGCGGTGGAGACGATCGTGGCGCTGCTCGGCGAGGCGACCACGCGACCGCACCACACGGAGCTCGCGACGCGGCTCGTCGTCCGCCACTCCACGACCGCACCTCGCGCCTGACCGTCGCGCCGCCGGCCGAGCCCACGCGAGCGCCACGGCCGGGCCGCCGGTGCGCCCGCGCCGAGGTCGGCCACGTGCGCAGACATCGAAAATTCTTTCAAAAATCTCTAGACACTTTCGACGAACGTCGAGTAGCGTCGCTCGAAGCAGGACCTGCTGATACCCAACATCGATGTTGAGGTGAAGACGAACGATGGCTACCGACCTGGCACCCCACCGCCCCCGTGCGGGGCTCCGAGACACACCTCTGCCCCTCCCCGGCCGGTGCCCCCACCGACGACCGGCCGTCATGCGGCCCCACGACCGACAGGAGTTCCGATGACCGGATCGATGAACCGCCGCCGCTTCCTCGCCGCCGCCGCGAGCCTCAGCGCGGGAGCGATGGTCCTCGCCGCCTGCAGCGGCGGAGATGACGCGGGGGGCGGTGGCGACGCCCCCGACGGCCCGGTCGAACTCCGCATGGTGATGTGGAGCGCGAACGAGGGCCACCACGAGATCTTCAACCAGATCGCGGATGCCTACATCGCCGAGAACCCGGACCTGGTCAGCGCCGTCTCGTTCGAACCGTTGACGGGCTCGGGCTACGTGAATGCCCTGACCACCCAGATCGCCGGCGGTGACGCACCGGACCTGGCCTGGGTCTCGGAGGCGAACGCGGCCCAGTTCGTGCAGAGCGGCGTCCTGTACAACCTGCAGCCCACCTTCTCCGAGACCGAGGGGTACGAGATCGACGACCTGCTCGACGGTGCGATCGATGTCTGGTCCGCCGACGGCGAGATCTACGGCTACCCGTTCTCGAACAGCCCGTTCGGGGTGTACGTCAACAACGACCTCCTCGCGGCCGCGGGGCAGCCGAACCCCCGCGACCTGATGGCGAGCGGCGAGTGGACCTGGGACACGGCGATGGAGATCGCCGCGGCCGTCGCGGACGGCACCTCGACGACCGGCTTCCAGCCGTCGGACGACCCGTTCACCAACTGGAACTCGGCGCTCGGCGCGATGTGGATGTCCTGGGGTGCGGCTCCGTGGAGCGAGGACGGCACCGAGTGCACGTTCGACTCCCCCGAGATGGTCGAGTTCTTCGACTGGTTCCACAGCCAGATCTACGACACCGGCGCGGTCGCCGAACCGGGCGCCGAGTTCGATTTCGCCTCTGGACAGGTGGGGCTGCGGCTCTCCCAGCTCAGCTCCTCCACCGGGCTCGGCGACGACTTCGCCTGGGACTTCGTCCCGATGCCGGACGGACCGGCCGGAACTGTGCCGGTGGTCGGCCAGGGCGGTGTGGGGGTGGTCGCCCGTGGCGACAACCCGCAGGTCGCAGCGGACTTCCTCGCCTACTTCACGAACCCGGAGAACTCGGCGCTGCTCGCCCAGTTCTTCCCGCCGCCGCGGGAGTCGCTGCTGACCGTCGAGACCCTCTCCGCGGCCGCCCCGGCGCTCACCGAGGAGCAGATCCAGGGCACCGTCATCGACCAGGCCCTGGTCGGCGTGACGAAGGTCGGGCACGTCAACATGAGCGAGATCGCCGATCCGGTCCGCGTCGGGCTCGACGCCCTGTGGGTGCCGGAGGGTGACGCCGCCACGGTCATGCCGGCGATCTGCGAGGCCATCTCCGACAGCCTCGCCGGCTGACCGATGACTGCCGAACCGCTGGGTGCGACCGACCGCAAGGTCGGTCGCACCACCGGGCGGCGATCAGGCAGCTCGAAGCGGCTGGCCCGGATCGACGCCGCCGTCGGGCTCTCGTTCGCCGCCCCGGCCGTGATCGGGGTGCTCGTCCTGGGTCTCGTGCCGTTCGGGTACGTGATCTGGTACAGCCTGCACGACTGGAGTCCCCTGATCGGTGAGTTCAACTGGATCGGGCTGGACAACTTCACGCGGTTGATCGCCGACGACACGGTCTGGTCGTCCTTCCTCACGACATTCAAGTACGCGGCGTTGCTGATGGTCCTCAACATCACGCTGGCCCTGGGGCTGGCGGTCCTGCTGAATCAGAAGCTGCGGGGCACCACGACCTTCCGGGCGTTCTTCTTCTCCCCGGTGATCGTCTCGGCCGTGGCCTGGGTGCTGGTCTGGAACTACCTCGTCGCGGCGAACGGCGGCATCAACGGCGCCCTGGCCACGATCGGCATCCAGGGCCCGAACTGGCTGCGCGACCCCACCTGGGCGCTCGTCACCGTCGTGGTGATCCAGGTGTTCAAGGGCGTCGGCATGAACATGATCCTGTTCCTGGCCGCGCTGCAGAACGTGCCCGCCGAACTCAAGGAGGCCGCCCGCATCGACGGCGCCCGACCGAGCCGGGTGTTCCGGTCCATCACCCTGCCACTGATCAGCCCGACCATCCTGCTCGTGGTCATGATCACCACGATCGGCGCGATGGACGTGTTCGTGCCGATCCAGATCCTGACCCAGGGCGGGCCCGGACGATCCACCACGGTGATCTCCTACCTCCTCTACCGCACCGCATTCGAACAGCAGGACTTCGGGTACGCCTCCGCGATCGGCGTGGTCCTGTTCGTGGTCGTCCTCGTGCTCGCCGCCCTGCAGTGGAGCTCTCGGAAGAGGTGGGTACACGATGAGGTCTGACGTCATCACGGCGCAGGCGCAGGGCGCCACCGGCGATCTGACAGGTGGCTCCGAGCCGGTCCGGAGCAGGCGTACGCCCGACTCGGCGCATGCCCGCCGGCACCGGCTGTGGTCGAAGATCGTGCTGTACACGCTCCTGTGTGTGCTCTCGATCCCGTTCATCTACCCGACGATCTGGATGATCTTCGCCGCCTTCAAGCCGACGGATGAGTTCTTCCGGATCCCACCGACGCTGTTCCCGGAGACGTGGACCCTCGACGGCGTCGCGAAGATCTTCACGGTCACCCCGTTCGCGCAGCAGTACCTGAACTCGCTGTACCTGGCCACCGTGATCACGATCGGCTCGATCATCGTCTGCTCGCTCGGCGGGTACGCGTTCGCACGGATCCGGTTCCCGTTCGCCGGCAAGCTCTTCCTGGTCCTGATGTCCGGGATGATGATCCCGGGCGAGGTGACGATCATCCCGATCTTCCGCTGGGTGGCCGACCTCGGCCTGATGAACACCCACATCCCGCTGATCGTGCTCCCGATCTTCGGGCCGGCCTGCATCGTCGGCGTCTTCATCTTCCGGCAGTTCTACCTCTCGCTGCCCGGCGAGCTCGAGGAGGCCGGCCGGCTCGACGGGCTCGGCCGACTCGGGCTGTTCTGGCGGATCGCGCTGCCCTTGTCCGGTCCCGCGATCGCGGCCGTGGCGATCATGAAGTTCCTGGCCTCGTTCAACATGTACTTCGAGCCGTTGATCTTCCTGCGCAGCGAGGAGCTCTTTCCGGTCGGCCTCGGACTCACCCGCTACCAGGACGGGTACGGCGAGCCGCTCTACAACACCCAGATCGGGGCGACCGCTCTCACCGTGATCCCGGTCCTGATCGTGTTCCTGTTCGCCCAGCGGCAGTTCGTCGAGGGCCTGTCCAGGACCGGGCTCAAGGGCTGAGGCCCGTCCGTCAGCTCGACCCTCCGAAGGAGTTCACGATGACCGATGCAGCCGAACGGCGGCCGGACCGGGCCGGTGCCGCGGACTATCGGCGACGCATGCTCGCCTGCTGGCGTGGGAAGGCCGTCGGCGGCACCCTCGGGCAGACGTTCGAGGGACTTGAAGGGCCACTCACGGCGTCCTTCTACCACCCGGTGCCGACCGAGATGGTGCCGAACGACGACCTCGACCTGCAGGTCCTGTTCGCCTGCGTGCTCGCGGCGCAGGCGACCCCCCGGGTCGACCGGCTCGTCCTCGCCCGGGCTTGGGCCGACCACGTCCTGTTTCCCTGGAACGAGTACGGCGTGGGCATGCGCAACCTCGCCGAAGGGCTCCTTCCGCCCGAGACCGGTTCGTTCGACAACTGGTTCACCTGCGGCGAGGGCGCCGCGATCCGCACCGAGCTGTGGGCCTGCCTGGCGCCGGGTGATCCCGACCTGGCCGGCCGGTACGCCTACGAGGACGCCTGCTTCGACCATGCCGGGGACGGGGTGACCGTGGCCGTCTTCCTCGCCCGACTCGCCTCGGCGGCCTTCGGCGAGCCCGAGGCCGACCCGCACCGGCTCCTCGACGTGGCGCTCGACGGCATCGACCCGGCGACCGGGATCGCCCGGGTGGTGGCCGACACCCGGCGCTGGCACGCCGAGGGCCTGGGCTGGCAGGCGGTCCGCGAGCGCATCGTCGACGCCTACGCCAACTCGGACTTCACCGACGTGCGGCCGAACACCGGATTCGTGGTGCTGGGCTGGCTCGCCGGCTCGGACTTCTCCGAACGCATCCTGATCACCAACAACTGCGGCGGGGACACCGACTCCTCCACCGCCACGCTCGGCGCCCTGCTGGCCATCATCGACCCGGACGCCATCGATGACCGGTGGCTCGGGCCGATCGGAGACGACCTGGTACTCAACCCGGAGATCCGTGGGATCAGCGCCCCGCCGACCATCTCGGCGTTCGCGGACCTGGTCGACGGCCTCCGGGTCCGGCTGAACGGTGCCCCACCCCCCGATCCCGGCGAGCCCGTCACCCGCGGCGTGGGGCTCACCGTGCGCCGCGCCTGGGTGAACACGAACTTCGAGAGCTGGGCCGGACGGGACCTGACCGGTCTTCCACACGCGGGCGCGCCGCTACCGGACTTCGGCGTCGAGGCCACCGACGCGATGCTGCCCGGCACGTGGGTACGCCTGCCCCGCGAGGAGTTCGAGGACGTGATCCTGCTCCTGCACTATCCCCTCGACGGCCGCGGCCGGGACCGGGTGCGGATCATGGTCAACGGCACCGAGCACTTCCGGGCCTGGCTCGACGGCGAGTACCTGTTCGGCGCCCCGGGCACCCAGGCCATGTTCCCCGCGCCGCACAGCAGCCAGATCGGCCACGCCGTCGACCTCGACCTCCCGCCCGGTGAGCACACGCTCAGCCTCGCCCTGAGGCGCCCGCCGGCCTCCCGCCCGGTCGCCGAGTGGGTGGTGGGCGTGGCCGAGCTGCCCTCGTGCCTCTGGATCCCGAACGCCCTCCGAAGGACACCATGATCAGCATCGGCATCAGCGGCGCGGGCCTGTTCGCGGAGTCGTTCATCCCCCTGTTCGCGAAGCATCCGCTCGTGGAGCGGGTGGTCCTGGCCGACCTCATCCCCGACCGGCTCGCCGAGGTGGCCGCCCGGCACGGGATCACCGAGACGGCGGCCTCCCACGCGCAGCTGTGCGCGAGCGACGTGGACGCCGTCGCCATCTTCGCCCAGAGGCACCTGCACGGACCGCTCACCATCGAAGCACTCGAGGCCGGCAAGCACGTCTACTGCGCGGTGCCGATCGCGTCGAGCCCGGCGGACGTCGAGCAGATCGTCGCCACGGTCGAACGAACCGGGCTCGTGTACGCCAGCGGTGAGACGTCCTACTACTACCCGCACACGATCTACTGCCGGGACCGGTACGCAGCCGGGGACTTCGGCGCGTTCGTCTACGGCGAGGGCAACTACCTCCACGACATGACGCACGGCTTCTACACGGCGTTCCAGCACAGCGGCGGTGAGCACTGGCGCCGCGTGGCCGGCTTCCCGCCGATGTACTACCCGACGCACTCGACCGGTGCCGTGCTCGGCGTGACCGGTGCCCGGGTGACCCAGGTCAGCTGCCTGGGCTACACCGACACCGAGGACGACGGCGTGTTCGGCACGGGTCGCAACGAGTGGGACAACCCGTTCTCGAACCAGACCGCGCTGATGCGCACCGACGACGGCGGGATGATGCGGATCAACGAGTTCCGCCGGTCGGGCTGGCGCGGCCGGCACGGCAGCAACCCGCTCACCATCCACGGCACGCTCGCCTCGTACGAGGAGAACGCCGGTAGCCAGCTGTGGGTCGACCGTCAGGACGGGCCCACCGACGTGTCGGAGATCCTCGCCTGCGCCGCGCACACCCGGGACACCGAGACCGCCGGCGCCGGGGCCGCCGATCGTGCCGACCTGCACGAGGTGCTCCGGGAGGACTTCAACAGCCGCTACGCCTCCGTGCACCCCACCGCCCGACTGCCGCGGGTCTACGCCGGGCTGCGCAACGGTCACCTCGGGTCGCACCACTTCCTCGCCGACGACTTCGTGCGTGCCGTGCGTACCCGCTCCGTGCCACCGGTCAACGTGTGGGAGGCGGCGAAGTTCTGCCTGCCGGGCCTGCTCGCGCACGCCTCCAGCCTGGCCGGAGGGACCCAACTCGAGGTACCGGATCTCGGCGGGCCACCGCCGGACCGACCGCGTCTCGACCTCGACATCCCGGTGGAGGAGCTCATCGACTGATCCCGTTCCACCGGCCCCGCCGACCCCGGTGGGGCGGATCGTCGCTGCCAGAACTGCATGTTGGACCGGTCCCGCGCCTCGTGGGGCCGCGCCACCCGGGGCCCGCCGCGGGCGCCCGGGCGCACGGAACCAATGGAGGGAATGCAGATGCACGCTCACACCCAGCCCGACCCCCAGTCCCGGGCCGCACAGAACCCCGACCTGACCCGCGCGGGAGTGTCCCGGCGCGCGGTCCTCCTCGGCACCGCCGGGCTCACGGGTGCCCTGGCCCTCGGCGCCGCCAGCACCTCCCGCGCCTGGGCCACGTCGGAGGGGACCGTACTGCCGCTCGTCGACCCGCTCGGTGCGCCGCCGGATCGCACCGCGTTCGAGGACTCCGAACAGGTTCTCGCCGGCTACCTGACGGTGGTCGCCCCGATGGCGAACAGCATCCGGGACCTGGATCCGAACTACGGCTGGATGGAGGACGGCTGGTGGCGTTCCCCCGAGCAGCCGTACAACGCCAGGGAGATGGAACAGGTCGCCACCCTGACCTGGTTCCTGACCCACGAGCGCTCCTGGAACCCGTACTTCGGCGACGCCCGGCTGCGCGACCGCCTGGAGGCGGCCCTCACCTACTACCTCGGCATCCAACTGCCGAGCGGGGCCTGGTCGGAGTACGCCTACGACGTCCCGCACCTGGCCCCCACCGGATTCGGTTCCGTCGCGCTGTCCCTGACCCACACCTATCTCTCCGAGGCCGGCGAACTCCCCGGGATGCTGCCACGGATCGAGGCGGCCCTGCGTGCCGCAGCCCTCTGGCTGACCGACCGGTCGAAGCCGCACTGGGCCCGGCCGATCCCCTACACGAACCAGGTCGTCGCCGGCCTCGTCGGTGTGGCCAACGCTGCCGAGGCTCTCGCCGACCCCTCGATCGCGGCCGCCGCGGACGAGTGCTGGACCGAGTTGCTCGAGCACAGCATCACGCCCGCCGGCCACTCCATGGAGCCGGCCGGCTACGACAACGGCTACTCGTTCACCGTCGCCCTCCCGGACATCGCCGACGCGGCCCAGACCGGCGTGCCGCAGGCGGTCGAGATGGCGCGCTCGATGATGGGGTTCATCGGTCGGTCCGCCGTGTGGGAGCCGGACCGGGCCGGGTGGGTGCACTGGGCGGCGATCTGCGTTCGGAACTCGGCGTTCGCGAGTTCGGTGCAGCCGAGTGAGGTCGTCGACCGGTCGGCGCTCGGACGAGCCCTGCTCGGCGAACTGCCGGAGATCGGCGCCTTCCACCCGACGGACGTGGAGATCCTCGCCGCCCGCGAGGCGTGGGCCGCGGATCCCTCCCCGGTGGCCGCGCTGGCGAAGAAGGGCACGTCGCCGCGGACCTGGATGCATGGCAGCCGGGCCCCCCTCGGCCTCACGGTCACCGAGCGTGAAGCCGCGATCGAGGCGCTGCCGTACCACGCCCGCGACCGGTTCACCGAGGTGCGCCGGGCGGGCAGCTTCGCGCTCGACTACCTGTTCGTCCGCCGCCCCTCCTACTATCTGACCGCCGCGCTCGGACACCGGGACGGACACGACGGGCCGTATCGGCGACTCCGGATGGGGCCAGGCCTGCTCTGGCACCCCACCATGGGCACGCTGGCAGTCGTCCTCAACAACTACACCGACGACGGCTGGGGCCACTTCCCCGACGCGTCGGAGATCGCCGTCGTGGAGGTGGACCCGACCTACTACAGCGCCCCCGGGCGCGGAGGCACCGAACTCCCGGCAGCCGAGGTGGACGCCGTGACCGGCGACTTCAGTGTCGCCTACGTCGACGCCGCGATCGGGACCGACACCGACCTGAGCTTCCATGACCATGCGTTCACCCAGCGGATCCGGACCCCCGAGCCGGGCCGGGCGCTGGTGCCCCTGCTCGTGCAGCCCGGGGACGTCCTGACGTTCTCGGACGGCACGGTCGCGGGCTCCGGCGACGTCCGGGACCTGTCCGGGGTCACCGGTCTGACCCTGGCCCGCAACGGCACCACGTTCGAGATCGGGTTCGGCGGCGCGCGCGACGTGCGGTTCGCCGCGACGGACCGCGCCGCGCTGGGCGGGACCCGCCGTCAACACCAGCTCTGGATCCCCCACGACGGCGCCCTGGACATCGCGTACACGTTCGCGACCCCCGCGGAGGTCGCCACCAGGCCGCCCGGCGCCGCCGTGCTGTCCACCGACAGCGGGCGCAGCGGTGTCACCGACGGGACGTTCACGGTCACGCTGAACCTGTGGTGGGGCATTAACGCGACCGTGTTCCGGCTGTATGAGAACGGCGCCCTCGTCGCGACCCGCTCGCTGCAGCCGGCCTCGCCGGGTGCCCAGACGGTGCAGGTCCCCCTGACCGGCCGGGTCGACGGCGACTACGAGTACACCGGCAGGCTGAGCAACGCGGCCGGGACGGTTCCGACCGGCTCGGCGACCGTCCGGGTGCGCGATGCGAAGCCGGCGGTCCCGGTGCTGTCCCACGACAACCACGTCGGCCGCTCCGACTACACGGTGACGTCCGACCTGTGGTGGGGGACGAACGCGACCGCGTACCGGCTCTACGAGGACGGGGTGCTCGTCGACAGCCAGGCGCTGACCGCAGCCACCCCGGCCGCGCAGCAGGCCTCAACCGCGATCGTGGGACGACCGGCAGGTGAGTACCGCTATCACGCGGAGTTCGCGAACGCGGCGGGAACCTCCTCCTCGGACCCGATCACCGTCCGGGTCCGGTGACGACGATACCGGTCCTGCCCGCCCGGGCGGGGCCGGTGTCCGCCACCGCCCTCACGCGCGGCGCAGGACGATCAGAGGCGTGACGTAATGCTCCCGGACCGTGCCGCCGAGGACCCGGACGGCGTCGCCCGCGGCGGCGACCTCGGCCTCGCTCCAGTCGCTGAAGGTCGCGAACAGACCGCGCACCTGCGCCTCGTCGAGATCGATCCGCCACCGCATCCGCTCGACCGACTCGACCACGAACAGGCCGCCGGCCGTCAGCATCTCGGCGAGTTCCGTCGTCCCGGCCCGGTGGCGGACGTCCGGGACGGACGCCCGGTCGGCCACGATCCCGGCGACCCGCACCCGAAAAGGGGTGAGCGCCGCCGTCGGGTCCCCGAACTCGTTCCGCCAGACGAGGAAGCGGCCCTGCGGGACCAGCGCCGCCCGCACCCGCGGGAGCACCAGACCCAGATCCATCCAGTGGATCGACGTGGCGGCCACGGCGAGGTCGTAGCCGGTCGGCGTCAGCTCGACGTCCTCGGCGCGGGCGACCCGGACGTCGGCAGCGGGGAACCGCTCGGTCAGGCGTCGCGCGAGCCGTGCACCGGGCTCCACGGCGGTCACGCTCAGGCCGGCGGCCAACAGCGGTCCGGTCGCCTGCCCGGTGCCGGCTCCGAGATCCACGGCACGCAGACCGGGGCGCAGCACCCCGAGCGCCCGCAGCCGGGACCAGAGGGCGTCCGGGTACGGCGGGCGGGCCGTCTCGTAGCCGAGGGGGTCGGCGTCGAAGTGCCGTGGGTCCGGCACCCTGGCGGCCGGTCCCACCGGGTCGGCGGGCGTGGCCGTCATCCGAGCACCAGCGGGAGCCTCGTGGCCAGAGCACCCATTTCCGCCCTCTCGACCTGGGTGGGCTCGCGGCGTCCGGTCCCGACAAGGAGGGCGTCGGCGTCGGCGAGGGACTTCGGGAACGCCGCCCCCGCGATCTCCTCCAGCACCCCGCGGGCGGCGTGGAGGCCGGCCGCCGGCGGCCCGGAGTGCCCAGGCAGGTGCGCCACCAGATCGAGGTGGTGCAGCGTCCACTCCAGCACATACGCACCGAGGTAGTCGCGCGCCGCCAGCACCTGCCCACGCGTGCCCACACGCAGGTCCGGGCGGGCGATCGCGGCGGCCCGCCCGGCGGCGGAGCCGACGTCGTCCAGATGGTGCCGGAGCAGCCAGGGCTCCTCGTAGGCGGCGGCGAGCCGAACGGTGAGCGCATCGAGCGGGTCGTCCCCCGTCGGTGGCGTCGCGCCGACCTCCCAGTAGGTCGCCGCGGTGCGGGTCGGTTCCTTCCCGGTCGGGGTGGCGAGCGTGATCAGGACATCCTGGGCGTCGATGACCAGATGGCACACGAGGTCCCGGACGAGCCAGCCACGACAGCCGGACGGCCGTTCGAGGTCCCCGTCGGCGAGTTCCGTCACGGCACCGAGCAGCGCCGACCAGGAAGGCCCGAAGAGGTCCATGGCGGCCAGCCTACGTTCCGCCCTCGGCGGCGATCGCCGCGGCCTCGGCGCGGGCCGCGCCGGGGTCCAGGTAGTCGCCGCCTCGCACCTGGGATTCCGGGAGACCGCCCGTTGGAGTCCGTAGCCGATAGGCGAGCGGCCGGGCGTTCGGCAGGTTGAGAGCGGCAAGTTCGGCCCCGTCCAGCCGATCGAGGACGGCGCACACGGCGCGCAGCGAGTTCCCGTGCGCGACCAGGAGCACCCGGCGACCGGCGGCGACGTGCCCGCCGAGGATCTCCCGGACCCACGGACGGACCCTGGCCACGACGTCCGCGAGGGACTCGGTGGCGGTCAGGGCCTCGGGTGGCAGGACATCGAACGGCGACAGGGTGCGCCACAGCGCGAGGGTGCCCGGTGCGAGCGGCGGCGGGCGGCCCTCGAGGGAGCGCCTCCAGTGGATGAACCGCTCGTGGCCGAACCGCTCCGCGATCTCGCTCTTGCGGAACCCGGACAGGGCGCCGTAGTTGCGTTCGTTGAGGCGCCAGTCCCGGGCCACCGGGACCGACGAGGGCCAGGCGGTCCGCATGAGCTCGGCGGTGCGCCATCCGCGCACGAGTTCGGAGGTGCAGATCACGTCCGGGATCCACCCGGTGCCGGCCAGCCGCTGACCGGCGAGCACACACTCCTGTTCGCCGGCGGGCGTGAGTCCCACGTCGATGACGCCGGTGAACAGGTGCCGCGCGTTCGCCACGGACTCGCCGTGCCGCACGAGCATGACGTTGGCCGTCGCGTGGGGGCCTGGCCCGGTCCCGAGGGTCTCGGACCGGGTGTGTGGGTCGGTCGTCGCATCGGGACCCAAGACGTGGCTCATCGCCCTTCAGCCTACGGCGCCGCCCGGCCCGCGGGTCCGCGCGGAGCACCCGGGGCGTGACATCCGGCCAGAAGAGAGGATGCTGGGGGTATGGCCACCCCCCGATCGCTCGCGTCCAGCCCGTTCAACAACCTGCGGGTGCCGCAGCCGCCGCCGGCGGTGTTCGTGGTGGGACAGCGGGTCACGCATGACCGTCACGGCCTCGGCCGGGTCGTCGGACTGGAGGGCGAGGTCGCCGTCCTGGTGGACTTCGGCGACCGCGTGGTCCGGGTGGCCGCGGGGTCGGCTCGGCTGCACGCGCTCTGAAGCGCGCGACCCCGCGTCCGGCGCGGCCTCGCCCGCCCCGGGTTCAGACCGCCTCCGGGCTCACCACTCCCGATGGTCGGGGATCAGCGTGCCCGGGTTGAGGTTGCGGCCCGGGTCCGCCGCCCGGAGCAGGCCTACCATCAGGTCCGTGCCCGCCTCGGAGATGTCCCCCTCGAGCCACGGCGCGTGGTCGGTGCCGACGCCGTGGTGGTGCGAGAGCGTCCCCCCGGCGTCGATGAACGACTGCTGGATTGCGGTCTTCACGACGTCGTACTGGCCGAGGAAGTCCGCGTCCGGGTTCGGGGGGAACGCGAACGTGAAGTAGAGGCAGGCGCCGGAATGGTAGGAGTGCGACAGGTGACACATGATGAACCCCGGCACGCCGAGCTCGGTGAACTTCGCCCGAGCCGCCCGCACCGTCGTGGTGTAGACCTGACCGAGCTTCGACCACGGGGCCGCGGTCTCGGACACGTCGCCGATCGCGCCGCGGTCGAGGAGGAAGTCGCGGATGTAGGGGGTGTCGAACTTCTTCTGGTCGTACATGGCGCCGGGACCGCGGCCGAGCCGGATGCCGCCGTGCTTGCCGATGACCTTGCCCACGATGGACTTCTCGGTGCGGACCTTGCCGGCGCCGCCCTCGTATCCGATGTAGGAGATGCAGACCTTCTCGAGGTCCCAACCGCGCCGGCGCAGGACCTCGAACAGGCCCTCGCCGACCTTGCCGGAGATGCCTTTCGACGCCTTGCGGGTCGCGAGTGAGAACGCGGTCTCGTTCGCGTCGGAGACCCGGGTGATCGTGGGTGCCGCGTCGGAGGTGGAGATCTCCGCCATGGCCGCGAGGCCGGCGGCCCAGTTCGGGAACAGGTAGGCGATGACGTCGCGGTTCTCGGGGACCCGGTGCACGTTCACCCAGGCCTCGGTGATGACCCCGAGGCGGCCCTCGCTGCCGATGATCATCTCGCGCACGCTCGGTCCGGTGGATGTCGACGGCAGCGGCCGCAGTTCCACCACCTTTCCGGGCAGGACCACCCGTAGGCCCCGGGTGATGTCGGCGATGTCGCCGTACTTGTCGGACTGCATGCCCGAGGACCGGGTCGCGATCCAGCCGCCGAGGGTGGAGTGCTTGAACGAGTCCGGCTGGTGTCCCATCGTCCAGCCCCGGGTGGTGAGCTGCTCCTCGATGTCCGGGCCGAGTCCGCCCGCCTGGATCCGGGCGAGCCCGGAGCTCTCGTCGATCTCGAGCACCCGGTTCATGCGGCCGAGGTCCAGGGAGATGATCGTGCGTTCCTCCCGTGGCTGGGGGGTCAGGCTGCCCGAGATGTTCGAGCCACCGCCGAACGGGATGAGCACGGCGTCCGCGGCGACGGTCGCGTCGACCACGGCGCGCACCTCGTCCTCGTTCGCCGGGTAGACCACCGCGTCCGGCACCCGGGGCAGGTCCCCGGCCCGCACCCGAACCAGGTCGCGCATGCCCTTGCCGTAGGTGTGCACCACGCGCAGCATGTCGTCGGTGCTGACCTGGTGGTCGCCGACGGCGGCCCGCAACCGGGCGCCGAGGTCGTCACCGAGACGGCTGGCCGGGACGGCGATCTCGTCGAACGTCGGCGGCTCGCCGCCGGGCTGGGTCAGGTCGATGCCGACCTTGTCCAGGACGAAGCCGGCGAACGCCGGCTTGTCCTCGTGGTGGAAGGCGATGCCCTCCACGCCCCAGCCCCACCATTTCTGGTGTTCGACGTCGGTCATGAAACATCCTCCTGTGCCTGGCCGAGGTCGCTCTCGGGCCGGTTGTTGGCTCGATCGTCGTCGGTGACGAGGACGTACGAGGTCTGCATCGTGTGCATGGCACGCACGCGTGCGGTCAGGCGCGCGTTCAGGTCCGGCAGGCTCTCGCCGGCCCGCGCCCGCACGGGTTTGCCGACGATCACCTTGACCGGCATCCGGCCGGGCTTCGGCCACGCCGCGCCCACCGGCATCGCGTCGAACGCGCCGACCAGGGCCACCGGGATCAGCGGCACGTGCAGCGAGCGCGCGAGCGCGGCGGCGCCGGGCTTGAACGAGGCCATCTCCCCGGTCCGGGACCGGGTGCCCTCCGGGAAGATCAGGAGCGGAACGCCCTGGCGGAGCAGGGACACCGACAGCCCGGCGCCCTTGCCGCGGTTGCTGCCTCGCTCGACGGGGTAGGAGTTGAAGAAGAACGAGGTGAGGGTGCTGCGCCACTTCTGCCGGTAGAAGTAGTCGGCGGCGGTCGCCGTGGCCAGGTTCTTCGTGACCCGGTACGGCAGCGCCGTGATGCACAGGGGCGCGTCGAGGTGACTGGAGTGGTTGGCCACGAGGATGAACGGTCCGTCGATCCCGGCCAGGTGCCGCTCGCCCTCGACCGTCACCCGGGTGTTCGCGAAGATCACCGGTCGAAGGATCAGCCGCTGAGCCACGTAGCGAAACCAGCGGTGCCACGCGCGGTGATACCGAGCGGTTCTGCGCTGTGCGCTCATCGGCGTCCCTTCTTGATCAGGGCGGTGGCCCTGTTCACCAACGGTCGCGGCGCGTGTCGGGCACCCCAGGCGAGGAGCTTGAACCGCCGCGACGGGATCGACCTGGTCCGGCCCCGGTCCACATCGGCGAGGCAGTCGGCCACGAGTCGGTCCGCATCGAGCCACAGTACCGAGGGGATCGAGTTCGTGCGGATCGCGGCGCGCTCGTGGAACTCGGTGCGCACCCATCCCGGCAGCAGGGTCATCACCGTGACGCCGGTGCCGGCCAGTTCGATGCCGAGCCCCTCCGAGTAGGAGTTCACCCACGCCTTGATCGCCGAGTAGGAGCCCATCGGGATCAGGCCGGCCACCGAGGCGACGTTGATGATGAGGCCACTGCCCCGCTGCGTCATCGCCCGACCGGCGGCGCCGCCGAGCACGAGCACACCGCCCACCATGAGGTCGATCGCCTGCAGGTGGGGGCTGGGGTCCTCGCTGATCAGCGGCGTGTGCACGCCGTGGCCGGCGTTGTTGACGAGCACGGTCACCGGCACGTCCGTCCGGGTCAGCCGCGCCACGGCGAGGTCGACGCCGTCGGGCTCGGCGAGGTCCGCCGTCAGGGTCTCGACCGTGATCCCGAACTCGTGCCGCAGGTCCGCCGCGGTGGAGTCCAGCCGCTGGGCGTCGCGGGCCACGAGGACCAGGTCGAGCCCTCGGCCCGCGAGGCCCTTGGCGAACGCCAGGCCGATGCCGGACGTGCCACCGGTGACCATCGCGGTGCCGGTCAGCGGTGAGTTCTCGGCGGCGGACGTCATCGTCGGCCCGATCCGGTGAGGCTGCGCAGAACCGGGGAGAACCGCCCCTCGGCGGTCGTCGTCCAGCTGTGCACCGGCCAGCGCTTCTCCTTGGCGTACCGGTACAGGGAGGAGTCGGGGTTGACCACGTTCGGGTGGCCGACCACCTCCAGCCAGGGACGGTCGGAGTAGGTGTCGCCGTAGGCGTAGGAGCCGGCGAGGTCGACGCCGGAGTCCCGGGCGTACCGGGTCAGCCAGGTGGCGCGGGCCTCGTCCACGAGCGGGGAGGTGGCCAGGTGCCCGGTCCAGCGGCCGTCGGAGTCCTTCTCCATCTCGCCGGCCACGATCACGTCGAACATGTCCGAGAGCGGCTCCACGAACACGTCGATCTGCCCGGTGACCAGGACGGTTCGGTGCCCTGCGGCGCGGTGTTCCGCGATCCGCTCGGTCGCTTCGGCGAGCACCCTGGCCCGCAGCGACGGGGTCACCTTCCGCGCGATGATGTCGCGCAGCGCGGCCTCATTGACCCCCTCGTACCGGCGCATGAAACTGCGGATGAAGTCGCCGCGGTCACGCCACTCGGCCTGCAGGTAGGTCCCGGAGTTGGCGACCATGCCGCCGAGCTCACGCAGTGCCTGGCCCGAACCCTTCGCGGCGAGCTCGACCCACACGTAGTGCTCGATCAGGCTGGCCGCGGCCACGGTGCCGTGCAGGTCGAACACGGCGAGCACGTCGGTGCGCTGCGGGAGGGCACGCTTGGTGGCGCCACCGGAGGAACCACGCCGGCTACGGGACCGCATCAGGCCGGGGACCTTCGGGACGTGCACCTCCATCATGTAGTAGTCCCAGTCGATCGCCGTGACGTCGAAACCGTGGGACTCGCGCCGCTCCGGCGGCACGGTCTCGTGCAGCGCACGGGTGTTCGCGTCGTCGAAGACGACCTCGGTCTGGGTGTACGGCTTGTAGAGGTCCGTGAACTTGCGCAGGGTGCCGAGGTCGCGCTTCGCCTTGAAGACGGCGGAGATCCAGCCGCGGGTGCGGTCGTTCGCGGGCAGCCGGCCGACGGCCCGGTCGGCCAGGTCGACGGCGAGTTCCCGGCGGCGCAGGCTGCGCTCGACTGCGGGTCCGTTCGGGAACGTCCAGTTCGGCACCTGCACGGTGCTGCCCTCGTCGTCCAGGAGCGGGTGGGCGCTGAAGTACTCCCGGATCATCGAGACCATCCGCCCGAACCGCAGCGGGTTCCGGATGCCGGAGGCCACCTGGTAGTAGCGGGGCTCGCCGACGGCCGAGGGCGCGGCGGCCGCGGCGAGGATGGCGTTGACGACGTGGTCGACCGGGATCACGTCCAGGATCGTGTCCGCGAGCGCGGGGAACTCGGGCAGCATGCCGCGCCCGTAGGCCGCGATCAGGGGGTCGGCGACCTTGAACCCGTCGATCCAACCCGGGTAGGGGTGGCTGAGCGAGCTCTCGATGATCGTGGGCCGGACCACGGAGAGCCGGTGCTCGGCCCCCCACAGCTCCTCGGCGACCCGTTCCCCGAGCGCCTTGGTGAAGGTGTAGACGTCCGGCCAGCCGAGGGACTGGGCGCGCGTGCGCCCGGCGTCCTGGAGCCGCTCGGTGACCCAGGCCTCGCGGGCCTCCTCGGCCGCCTGGGCGACGGCCTGGGCGCCCGCGCGGCGGTGCACGGACCGGGCCTTCTCGAGGAGCTTGCCGAGGACCTCCGGCCGTCGGGACGCGGCCTCGACCTCCGCCCGGGCGGCCAGGGCCCGGGTCATCTCCTCGGTGCGGTCCACCCCGTGGTCGAGGGATCGCTCCTCGGCGACCCCCTTGCGCAGCCCGGCGACGTAACAGGTGGAGACGTGCACCACGTGCGGGTCGGAGCCGGACTCCAGCAGCGCCGTGTACAGGGACACCGGGCCGCCGACGTTGTCACGGAACGCGTCGTCGATCGGCATGTCGAAGGACACGCTCGATGCGGAGTGGATGACGACGTCGATGTCGCCCGGCAGCGCCGGCACGTCGCCGAGGTCACCGGCCAGGACGGTGACCCGACCCGCGGCGGTCGCGACGCCGTCGTCCCCCACGCGCTCGCGCCACGCGGAGAACACGGGCTTCCTCAGCAACTTGTCCACGCGCATCTGCGCGGTCAGGGCGCCGCGCGGCCGGACCAGCAGGCTGATCCGGGTGGTGGGGTAGGTCGAGAGCAGCTTCTCCAGGACGGCCTGGCCGACGAAGCCGGTGGCGCCCGTGATGAGCACGTGGGCGTTGTTCAAAGGGTCGGACACCCCGGTTACTGTACGCGGGGTCACCGGTGCCGTGCTCCCCGGGACGCGAAGCGTCCGAGGGCCTGCCGGATCGGGTGTGCGCCGGCCAGCCCCGGCAGTGCGGCGACCTGGCTGTCCGCGGCGTCGATGTCGGCGCGCACGGACGGGTCCGCGAACAGGTACCGCAGGACCGGTTGGACGTAGCCGGGGGCGCCGTAGCGGGAGCCGGGCCACCGCCAGGTCCGCACGGCGCGCCGCCCGAGACGGCCCGCGGCGGGGGAGGCGGCGAGCCGGTCGGAGGCCTCGTCGACGTAGAACTCCACGTGCCGGTCCTTGATCGCCACGATCGGGTCGATCACCGCGCCCAGGCGTGGCTCCAGCTGCCCGGCCCGCGCGTAGCTCGCGCGGGCCACCAGGCTGTCCAGGAGCCCGACGGCCATGTGTCCCGCCACGATGTCGCTGCCGAGCAGGTTCGTGCGGATCGCGTCCGCGGTCGGGCTCACCCGGTCGTCCCAACTGCGACGCAACTCGCCCAGCTTCGTGCTGTGGGCCACCTCGGTGTGGTTGTTCTCGTCGAGCACGGCCTCGAGGGCGTCGGCGATCCAGTACTCCTCATAGGCCCAGGTGGTCAGGAAGGCGGTGACCCGGGACTCGGCGTGCGTGGGGGTGACGAGCAGATCCCGCATCAGCCGCAGGGTGCCGCGTTCGACCTGTTGCAGGTGCCGCAGCGTGAGCAGGGTGTTCGTGCCGAGTCCCTGCAGGGCGGCCAGGTCGAGGTCCTTGCGGCGCAGCGACCGGGGGGTGCGGGTGTAGGAGCGCACGTCGAAGCCGGCGGAGTCGGACATGAACGGCATCCGGGCGCCGGCAGCACCCACCGGGCGACCGGGGCCGCCGGACCCGCGGGACGGCCCGCTCACGCCGCCACGCCGCGGGCGTCGAGGGCGTCGGCGAAGATGGTCAGGCCCTCCATGCCGGGCAGTCGGCCGATGTGACGGTCGATCGCGTTGATCTCCTTGCGACCCTCCGCGCCTCCGAACAGGTGACCCATCACGTGGGTCACCTCGTCGTCGGTCATGATCCCCGAACCCACCGGTGCCCACGCGTTCTTCAGGGCGAACCGGGCGAGCTTCTGCGCCTTCGGGTTGCCGGCGAGCCGGGCCTTCGCCTGGGTCGCGTAGAACGCCACGTGCCGGGACTCCTGGGCGGCGATCCGCCGGAGCAGCTCGGCCAGGGACGGGTGCCCCTCGAGCACACCGAGACGCTTGTAGGCGGCCGCCGCGGACCACTCGTTGGCGGCCCCCCAGAGCATGTGCACGGCCACGAAGTCCTTGCCGACGATGTTGCTGAGCAGGGACTGCTTCACCGGCGCGAGCCGGTCCCGCCAGCCGAGCTTGACCCGGCGGTCCTTGAGCTGGTCGTAGTTCACGGTCACCCCGTGCAGGGAGAGCACGTGCGCGAGTGCCTCCCCGTGCCAGAACTCCTCGCGGTTCCACATGGTCATGAAGGCGTTCACCTCGCCCTCCCCGTGGGAGCGGGTGACCAGCATGTCCCGCAGGTAGCACACGGTGTGGTACTCGACGTCGCACATGTACCGCAACGTCCGGATCGACTCCGGCGGCAGCGGGTTCTCGCGGAAGTTGTCGAGGTCGAGGTCCTCCCAGTTGACCCGCACGGAGTCCTGGGTGAACTTGTCGATATCAAAAGCCATCAGGGTGTGCCCTTCACTCCCGGTGCTGCACGTGACGGTCAGCCAGGCGCCGTAGGCCCGGGGCGGGTGAACGCTACACGGACTGTAGCGTCTTGCGGTCCGAGCCTACGACCTCGACGGGAGTTCGTGCCACATCAGTCTTCGGATGGGTCCGACGTCGCCTGCAGGGAGATCCGGAGGGTGGCCACGACGGAGTCCGTCCAGCCCGCCGGGAACGTTCCGGAGTGGGCGAACCGAGCCGCGACGGCGCCGAGGAGCAGGTCGACGGCGACCTCGATGTCCGCGTCCGGGCGGACCTGCCCGGTGGCGACCCCGTCACGCAGCCGCGCGACCGCGAGCGCGATCCGCGGCCGCAGCAGTTTGTCCCGGATGAGTTCCACCTGGTTCTGGTCCTCGCTCTGCACCAGGCCGAGGAACACGCCCGAGCCCGGGCCACCCTCCAGGGTCGCGATCAGGGACTCCACGGCGGCGCGCATGTCCCTCCAGACGTCATCGCCGGGTTCGAGCACGCGGGAGGCCATGTGGTCGCCGAGCGCTGCGGCGAGCACCGCGTCGCGGTCCTTGTGACGCCGGTAGATGGTGGTCCTGGCCACGCCGGACTCGGCCGCGACCGCCTCGACGGTCACGGCCAGGGGACCGTGGGTCCGCAGCAGGTTCATCGCCGCCGCGTAGATGCGACGGTCGACCTCCTCGCGGCGCGACATCCGGGTCAGGCGTCGAGGTCGCTGGCGAGCAGTTCGGCCAGTTCGTCGAGGACGCGTTCGGCGCGGGGCCCGTCCGCATGCAGCGTGACCTTGTCCCCGTACTTCGCACCGATGGTCATCACCCCGAGGATGCTCGCGGCATCCTGGGGGACCGACCCGTTCTTGGAGATCCGCACCGAGATGCCGGAATCCTCGGCCGCCCGCGTGAAGATCGCCGCCGGGCGGGCATGCAGTCCCACCGGCGAACCAATCGTCGCCGTGCGCTCAGCCATCGTCGGATCCTTCGTGGGTGTGGGGCTTGGACCCCTAATCTACCCGTTCGCCGACGTCCATTCGAGCAGTGCCGGGGCCGCCCACGCGTTCACGATCCGGTCCGGCGTGAGCCCCGCCGCGGCGGCCCGCGCGCACCCGTGGTCGAGCAGGTCGAGCTGGCCGGGGGCGTGCGCGTCGGAGTCGATCGCGAACAGGCACTCCATCTCGACGGCGAGGTGGAGCAGCCGGGTGGGTGGGTCCCGTCGTTCGGGGCGTGAGTTGATCTCCACGGCGACCCCGAACCGGCGGCAGGCCTCGAAGACGAGCTCGGCGTCGAACTCCGACTCCGGCCGGGTGCCCCGCGCGCCCAGGACCCGGCGCCCGGTGCAGTGCCCGAGCACGTCGACGCGCGGGTTCGCGATCGCGGTGACCATCCGCCGGGTCATCTGCTCGGCCGGCATCCGCAGGGCGGAGTGGACGCTCGCGACCACGATGTCGAGGGAGTCGAGGAGGTCCGCCTCGCCGTCGAGCGTGCCGTCCTCGAGGATGTCCACCTCCACCCCGGTGAGGATGCGGAACGGGGCCAGCTCGGCGTTCAGCGCGGCCACCTGCTCGATCTGCGCGCGCAGGCGCTCCGGGGAGAGCCCGCGCGCCACGGTCAGCCGCGGCGAGTGGTCGGTCAGGGCCAGGTAGGAGTGGCCGAGGTCGATCGCGACGGCGGCCATCTCGGTGATCGGGCTCCCACCGTCGGAGGCGTCGGAGTGGGTGTGCAGGTCGCCGCGAAGCCAGCCGCGCACCTGCTCGGCACCGTCGACGAGGGGCCCGGCGGCACGCTCCAGGTCCGCCAGGTACTGCGGCACCTCACCGCGTGCGGCCGCCATCGCGACACCGGCCGTGCGGGGGCCGACGTCGGGCAGGTCCGTCAGCGTGCCGGCGGCGAGGTGGTCGGCGAGCTCGTCGGGGTCGAGGCCGCGCAGGCGGCGCGCCGCCCGGCGGAACGCCTGGATCCGGTGGGTGTCCGCGAGGTCGCGCTCGAGGAGGAACGCCACCCGTTCCAGCGCATCGATCGGATCCACGGCTCGACGCTACCCGGCGGCACCGGTCGCGTCGATGCCGGTCATCGCCCGGCGCCCGCCCAGGGCCGTCCGAGACGTAGCCACCGGGCGGCTCCCGCGATCGCCGCGGCCGGGCCGAGCCGGGCCGGGTGGAGCTCGATGCCCGCCAGGGGTGGGATGAGTTCCCGGCGGAGTTCGGCCTCCATCGGTCCCCACCAGAGGTCTCCGGCGCCGGCCGCACCGCCCCCGACCACCACGACGTCCGGGTCGAGCATGGTCACGATGCCCGCGATGCCGCGGCCGAGCGCGCGGCCGGTCTCGGACAACGCCCGCACTGCCGTCTCCTCGCCACCGGCCGCGCGCCGCGCCACGTCCCGGTTGTCGGCGCTCGCGGGGTCGCCGCCCAGGGCGAGGTAGCGGCGGTGGATCGCCGGCCCGGCGGCGATCGCCTCCAGGTGGCCGTCGCGACCGCAGGTGCACCGGAGCCCGACGGCGTCCGCGGAGGGCAGGTGGCCGAGCTCACCGGCGCTGTGGTGGGCGCCGCGCCACGGCAGCCCGCGGGCGACGAGGCCCGCGCCGATCCCGGTGCCCGCGGCGACCATGAGGACCACGTCCGCGCCGGCCCCGGCGCCGATCCAGGCCTCGCCCACGGCGTGCGCGTCCACGTCGTTGAGCACGCCGACGGGTGCCTCGGGCGCCAGCACGTCCGCGAGCCGGGCGCGCAGTCCCCCGGCGACGTCGGTTCCGGCCCAGTCGCTCATCGCGTCGGTCGCCGAGATGATCCTGCCGCTGTGCGCCTCCACCACCCCGGCACTGGCGACGCCCAGACCGACCAGACCTGCGCCGTCGCCGGCCGGTGCCGCACCGGCATCGGCGGCGACCCGCCGGACCAGCCCGGCCACGGCCTCGAGCACGGCGCCCGGGCCGGCCTTCGCCGGGGTGGCGACCTCATGCAGACCGCGCACCGCGCCGTCGGCGCCGACGAGCGCGGCGGCCGTCTTGGTGCCGCCGAGGTCCACGCCGATCACGGTGTTCATCTGGGGCTGCTCCGTCCGGGTCCGGGAATCCGGCCCAATTCCACCACGGCGCACGGCGTCCGCGGTGCCGCCGGCTCAGCCCGCGAGCGCGCAACGCTGGGTGGGTTCGCGAACCGGCCGGCGAAAGTGCTGAAGCGGCGACCACTTCGTCACTCTCGGCCGGCTCCGGGTGCCGCGGCAGCGGGCGGAGGTGCGCCCGGCCGCGTCAACTAGATTGGCTCCATGCCCGAGACCACGCGCACACCGGCCCTCGAAGTCCTCCCCTGGAACCGGTTCGGCGAGGCCACGCGCGAACTGGCGCGCGACGTGGTCGCGAGCGGCTGGATGCCGGACCTCGTGATCGGGATCGCACGCGGCGGCCTGGTGCCGGCCGGTGCCATCGCGTACGCGCTCGGGGTGAAGGCGATGGGCACGATGAACGTCGAGTTCTACACGGACGTCGCCGAGACGCTGCCCGACCCGGTGGTGCTGCCCCCGCTGCTGGACACCACCGTGCTCGCGGACGCCAAGGTCCTCGTGGTCGACGACGTCGCGGACTCCGGGCGCACCCTGCAGGTGGTCATGGACCTGCTGCAGCGTGGGCTGCCGATCGACCTCGACGGCGACGGTCGGATCGAGGCCGGTGAGCACCTGCCGGTCGAGGCCCGCAGCGCCGTGCTCTACACGAAGCCGCGGTCGGTGATCGAACCGGACTACACCTGGCGCCGGACCGACCGTTGGATCTCGTTCCCGTGGTCCGCGCAGCCGCCGGTCACCGGCGCCACCGGCGAGAACGGCTGAACGACCCGGTGCCCGACATTCCCCGGGCCGAGGTCGAGGTCACGACGGACCTTGCCCGGCGGCTCCTGACCGACCAGTTCCCCGAACTGGCGACCACGTTGCTGCGCACGGTCGCGAACGGCTGGGACAACGTGATGATCCGCGCGGGTGAGCACTTCGTGATTCGCCTGCCCCGGCGACAGGCGGCGGCCGACCTCGTCCGCCACGAGCAACTGGCACTGCCGACGATCCGCGACCTGGTCCGGGTCACGGTGCCGACGCCGCGGCTCTCCGGTGAACCGACCGACTACTACCCGTGGCACTGGTCGGTGCTGCGCTGGCTGCCCGGGCACCCGGCCACCGGCCAGGCCGTGGCGGCGCGCCGGTACTGGGCCGGCGTGCTCGGCGACTTCCTCGCCGACCTGCACGTGCCCGCACCGGACTGGGCGCCGCTCAACCCGGTGCGGGGCGTGCCCCTGGCCACGCGGGAGGCGGCGGTCACCCGGCGGCTGCGCTCCGGGCACGTTCCCCGCGGCGAGGAGCTGCTGGCGCTGTGGCGCCGGCTCCTGCCGGCCCCGGTGCACACCGGACCGCCCGTGTGGGTGCACGGCGACCTGCACCCGCTGAACCTGCTCGTCGACCGCGGTCGGCTGAGTGCCGTCGTCGACTTCGGCGACGTCACCGCCGGTGACCCGGCCACCGATCTGGCGACGGCGTGGCTCACCTTCGACGCGCCCGGTCGGGCCGAGTTCGTGGTGCGGTACGCGCAGCGCACCGGTGTCGGCGACGCTGTCTGGGCGCGGGCCCGCGGCTGGGCGCTGGTCCTCGCCTCGGCGATCGCGGAGGCCTCCGACGACCACCCCGAGCTCGCCTCGATCGGTGCGCACGGGATCGCCGAGCTCCTCGACGCCCCGGACGCCCATCTCTAGGGCGCCGAATCGGAGGTCGCCCACACGTTCCGGGCGCTGACCTTCGCTGTTATGGGTGGCCGTGGGAGTGGTGACGCCACGACACTGCCGCTCGTCACGGGTGTTCGTCGCGATGGGGTCCACCGGTGGCGCACCCTCGTGACCGGCCGGGCCGGGTCACCGGTACCTGACCCACACCGTGCTGACCCGAGCACGAGCGGCTAGCCTCGTCGGGTGTTCTGGAGGAAGAAGCGCCGCGACTCCGCGCCGAGTGTCGACGAGTACCTGCGCGACGTGAACGGACCCCCGACCGCGGTGACGGGCGCACCCGGCCAGGCTCCGCCGTCGGAGTTCGGCCCGCCGGTGCCACCCGCCGCCTCGGTGCCTGCGGGCGGGTTCAGCCTGGTGGTGGTGGACGTCTTCCGCATCACCGGCCGCGGCACGGTCGTGACCGGCGTCCTCGCCGACGGCGTGGCCCGGGTCGGGCAACAGGTCGCGATCGTCCGCGACGGCGCGCACGTCGCCTCGAGTGAGCTCGGCGGGATCGAGGCGTTCCGGCGGGTACGCGAGGAAGCGGCCCCGGGCGAGAACGTCGGACTGCTCCTGCGGGGGCTGTCCAAGGATCGGGTCAAGCGCGGTGACATCGTGGCCGGACGCTGAGCGAGAGTCGTTCAGCGTCGGACCGACAGCGGCTGGCGGCCGAGCCAGTCCCCGAACGACGACCCGCCGAGCAGGGCGCCGGGCCCTGGCAGATCGGCGACGGTGGCGAACGCGCGGGCCCGGCCGAGCCCGGGCATCCGAAGGAACCGGTGCGCCCGTCCGTCGTGGGCGAGCACGGCGTCCGCGAGCTGATCCGTGGTCAGCATCTCCGGGCCGGCGAGGTCCGGCGCATGCACGCAACCGTCCGGGCGCTCGCCGACGGCGTGGGACACCAGTTCGCTCGCGACCCAGGCGGGGTCGACGGGCCGGGCCGGCTCGCGGGAGACGCCGCGGCGCGCGCCGACCATGGCCCGGGCGAGGAACGCCGCCGAGGGGTGGAACCGGGTGGACCGGACGATGGTGGCGGGCAGGTCGCTGTCCTCGATCATGGTCTCGACCGCCCGTTTCGTGCGGGCGTACGGCGCCTTGCTGGCCGCACACCCCACGAGCGAGACGTACACGAGGTGCGCCGGCACGATCATCGTCGCGATCGCGGCGAGCAACTGGACGGTGCCGTCCACGTCGACCAGCCGGGAGCGCCGCGGATTCGCGGCCGCGTGGACCACGGCGTCGGCACCGGCCAGGACGGCACCGAGCCCCTCCCCGGTGGACAGGTCCACGCCCCAACGACGGCTCGCGGGCACCACCTGATGGCCGAGTTCGCGGGCCCGGTGGACGACCTGGGTTCCGAGCACCCCCGAACCCCCCGTGACGACGATCCGCATTGCTGCCCTCCCTGGTCGCCTCCCACCATCATGGGCTCGTCAGGGGCTGCCCGCCACCGCACACGCGGCAGGGCGAGGTCACAGTCCGATGTCAGATCCGGGTGCCTCGCGCCCGGGCCTGGACCTTGCGCTGCCAGCGGTCGGCGTTGCGCCCGAGCGGGGTCCCGATGAACTCGCCGAGGGTGACGCCGGCCGCGAGCGCGAGACCGATCGACAGCGCCGCGATCAGCCGCACCCCGCCGGCGATGACGTCACCGGAGTCGACGAACTCGAACATGGCGGCGTAGATCGCGAGCCCGGGTAGCAACGGGGTGATGCCGCACACGGCGATCACCATCGAGGGCGTCCGCATGCCGCGCTGCACCAGGGCGGACAGCAGGCCGACCACGAGCGCCGCGCCGAAGGAGCTGCCGGCGGGGCCCATGCCGAGGGCGAGGAACCCCGCGTAGGACGCCGACGCGAGCGCGCCGACGCCCATCACGACCGGCACCGTCCGCATCCGCGTGTACGACGCGACCGCCCAGGAGCCCGCGATCACCGCGCCGCACCCGATCTGCAGGGGCAGCGCGGTCGCGAAGCCGGTCAGGTCGTTGATGCTCAGGGGCACCCCGAAGCGCCGGCCCACGTCCAGGACGAAGCCGATGCCGACCACGATCCCCACCGTGTACAGGACCACCTCATAGGAACGCGCCGCCGAGGTGAGCGGGAACCCGGAGATCGCGTCCTGGGCGGCGCCCACGAGGGAGAGGCCGGCCAGCAGCACGACGATGCCGGACGCCACCACCAGGGAGGGCGGCAGGAACTCGTCCGAGATGTCGAGGTAGGGCTTGATCCACAGGAGCAGCAACGCCACCATCGTGGCGATCCCCGCCCCGAGCGCCTGCTGGAACAGGTACGGGAGACCGTGGTTGCGCAGGAAGCGCAGCGACCGGTCGATGACCATCGTGGTCACGGCCGCGACCGCGGCCACCGGCAGGCCACCGCCCAGCAGCACGGCCACCCCCGCCGCCATCGTGCCGAGGGCACCGGTGACCACCCACCGTCGGTACGGGTGCGGCGCGGTGAGGATCCGGTTCATCCGCTCGTGCGCGGCCTCGACCGACAGGTTGCCGGCGTCCGCGGAGTCCACCAGGTGGGTCACCTCGGTGAGACGGCTGTAGTCCGAGGTGCGCACGTTGATCACCCGGACCTTCGTGACCGGGTCGTCGTCGCGGTCGATCGAGGCGGTGATGGAGATGAACGTGATGTCCACCTGGCAGTTCGTCACACCGTACGCCGCGGCCAACCGGAGCATCACCGCCGTCGTGTCCGCGACCGGCGCGCCAGTGGCGACCATCACCTCACCGGTGCGCAGCACCAGATCGAGCACCGACCTCTCGACCTCCGCGGCCAGGCCGGAATCCTTGCGGACCGCCGCGAACGCGGTGGTGGGCGGGCCGTCGCCGGCCATGACCCACCGGGCCCGCTCGCGCAGCCGTCGCTGCGGCGCGCTCGACAGGGTGGGGGTGCGCGCCGACCGACGCACCGGCCCCGACCCGGGCCCGGTCTGCGGTGGGATGGGCCCGGTCACCGGCTCGCCGAGCGTCCCGGTGGGCGTCGCGTGCGGGTCGTGCGATGAGGTCTGATCGGCCACGTGGTCGACGGTACGCGATGGGGACTCCTCCCCGGCGGGAGGCTCGACAGATCCGGCCGCTGCTGGTTGCCTGTCCGAGTTGGTGCCGACGACGAAGGAGTCCACGTGAGTGACCCGACAGGTTCCGTACCGCCCGGGGACTGGCGCCCCGGCGACCCACCGCCCGGTGCCGGCTCGCCCTACGCCCCGGCCGCGTCCCCGTACGCTCCGGCGTCCCTCGGCGGCCCGGCGTCCACCACGTCCAACCCGGCGGGGCGGACCGCCCTCGGGCTCGGGATCGTCGCGCTGGTGTGCTGGGTCGGCTTCGACGTCGCGGAGAACATCGCCTTCACCACCGGCTCCTACAGCCGGACCGTGTTCCAGCTCTTGCGCGCGGGCGGCTGGGTCAGCCTGATCCTCGCTCTGGCCGCGCTGGGCACCGGGATCTACGCACTGCGCCGGACCGGCCCCCGGGGTGCGGCGGGCGTCGGTGCCGGGATCGGGCTGACCCTCGTGGTGCTGTGGCTGTTCTCGCGGCTGATCACCTCGCTGGCGCTGTCCTTGTGGTGAGCCTGACCCGCGTTCCCCGCATGACACGCCGCGGCCGACCGCGTCGTCCGATCCGTCGGCCCCTCCACGACGAAGGAAACCGCACATGAGCACGAACCCGCCCGTCCCTCCGCCGCCCGGGAACTGGCGCCCCGGCGACTACCCGGCCGCGGGGTCGCCGTACGCCCCGGACTCGATCCTGAACCCGGCCTCGACGACGAACCCGCCGGGCCGGATCTCGCTGATCCTCGGGGTGGTGGCCGTCGTCCTCTCAGTCGTCGGGACGATCGTCCAGGCGGTCCTGATCCGTCAGGGCTGGAGCCCGGGCACCGTCGGCCTCGGAGGTGGTGTCCCGAGCCTCGTGGGCGGGGCAGCCGCCATCGGCGCCGTGGTCACCGGGATCATCGGCCTGCGCAACCCCGGCCCCAAGGGAGCGGCCGGCGCCGGCACGGGGATCGGCGCGAGCTACCTGGTCGGCACCCTGTCGACGACGCTGGTCTGGGGCCTCGGCAGCTTCTTCTGAGCGGCGCCCCGGCTCAGTGGTGGCGTGCGAACCGGTACATCTCGGCCCGTTGGTGGGCCTGACCGCCCTCGTGCCCGCTGTAGGCCCAGACGACCATCTCCTTGTCCTGCGCCCCGTAGTGGTTGTAGGCCGCGAAGACGGTCGACGGCGGACAGGTCGCGTCCATGAGCCCGACCGAGAACAGCGCGGGCGAGTTCGCGCGCGCGGCCAGGTTGACGCCGTCGAAGTAGCTCAGCGTGTGGAACACCTGCTCGACGTCGGTCCGGTGGGTCTGCAGGTAGGAGGTGATCTCCGAGTACGGCGAGGCGTCGGTGATCTCGGTGGCGCGGCGGATGTGGCACAGGAACGGCACGTTGATCATGACCCCGGCCAGCCCGGGCTGGAGCCCTGCGACGGCGAGCGCGACGCCGCCGCCCTGGCTGCCGCCGGCCACGAAGACCCGGTGCGGGTCGACGCGGGGATGGGCGCGCATGACGTCCACCGCGCGCACGGCGTCGGTGTAGAGCCGGCGGTAGTAATAGGTGGCCGGGTCGTTGATGCCACGGGTCAGGAACCCGCCCACCTGCGGGGAGCCGACCGGGTCGGGGTCCGCCGTGGCGCCGACCAGCCCGGACTTGCTGCCCTGGCCGCGCACGTCCATGACCAGGTTGGCGTAGCCGGCGGCGCTCCAGGCGAGCCAGTCGTGGGGCAGGCTCCGTCCGCCGTTGTAGCCGATGTGGTCGATGACGCACGGCAGCGGGCCGTCGGTGTGGCGCGGGATCAACAGCCAGCCCTTGACCGGTTGGCCCGCATATCCGCTGAAGGTGACGTCGAAGACGTCCACGGTGACCAGGTCGGAGTCGAGGCGCACGAAGGCCGGCTCGGTCGCAGCGTCCCGGGCCTGCGTCAGGGTCGCGTCCCAGAACGAGTCGAAGTCGCCGGGTTCCGTGCGGTCGGGCCGGTAGTCACGGAGGCGGTCCAGCGGCATGTCGACGAGCACAGGGTCTCCTTCGTGGGGTGGTGAAGAGAGGATGTCAGGCCGGCACGCGACGGGTGGGGCAACCCTTCGGCCGCCCCACCCGTCGCGCTCGTCCTACGGGTCGAGCCTGGTGCTCGGGAACAGGGCCGGGTTCTTGCCCGTCCCGATCCCGGAGCCCCATTCCAGCCAGCCGCGGCGAATGGCACCGTCGTTCTCGTTGACGAGGAACGACAGGGCCAGCAGCCGGTCGGCCGGGTCGAACGGCGCCAGTTCGCTCCACGGCATCGCCATCTCGTAGACCGTGGTCTGGGTGGCCTCGTCCCGGGCGACCGCGAGGTCGACGGCGTCGACCGGCCCGTTGGGCAGGATCCCGCCGCCCCCGTTCCACCGGAACACCTGCGGGCCCTGCGCGGTGAGCGCCAGACCGTACTCGTAGTAGCCGGTGAGGTTCTCCCCGGGGGCGCCGGCGACGGCGCCGAACTGGATGCTGTCACCGGTCCAGATGGTGTCGTTCAGACCCGGCTGGGCGTGCACGTTGTCGGTGATCGCCGCCGTCAGGTAGAGGTTCTCCTCGTCCCAGGTCCACCAGACGTCGCCGCCGAGATCCGCGGCGCCGCCCCAGTCGGGGATCTGCCGAACCTGCCCGTCCGCGTCCAGATCGATCGGGGTGATCCCGCTCAGGTCGTCGGGGACGCCGTCGACGGTGATCGCCTGCTGGTGCAGCGCGGTCACCGCAGCGGGGTCCACCAGGACCAGTGACCCGCTCTCGGTGAGCGCGTCCGCGTCCGGCATGGCCAGGTTCACCGACCACGGGTGGGTGCCCGGCGAGGTGAGCCCGGTGGTCGGGATGTCGATCGTGACGGTCTGCCCGGCGGGCAGGGTCCCGATCGTCTCCGTGCCACTGCCGGCACCGAGCTGCCAGGCGAGGTCCCCCACCGGCTGGTCGGTGGCGACCTCGTTCGTGACCGACACCGTCAGCACGTCCGCGTCCTCACGCAGCGTGTGTGCGGCGCTCACGGTGACCGGCGTGGAGAGCACGTCGATCTCGGCGGTCAGCCGGGCGACCGGCGATCCGTTGTTCGTGACCAGGGCCACCAGGCCGCGCGTGCCGAGCAGGCCGGTGTCCCGGATGCTGATCGGGATCTGTACCGTGGCCTGCCCCGAGGCGACCTGGACCGGGACGGTGCGCTCGTTCACGGTGACGGCCAGGTTCATTCGCGGGCCGCCGACCTTGTCCACGTCCAGGGTCAGCTGGATGGTGTCGCCGGCGAGGGTCGGGCCGGCCGCGGTCAGGCTGAACCGGCCGCCGTCGGTCACGTCGGAGGCGTCCGCCGAGCCGATCACGTACACGGGGTCCCCGGTGAGCGTCAGTTCCACACTGTGCAGGTAGGGCGTGAGGGTGCGTGCCCGGCCGGACATCTCGACGACGGTGACCGGCACCCTGGTCTCGATGGTGACGGTTCGCGGTCCCGTCGTGGACCACAGGGCCAGCAGGTTGTCCCCGCCGGCCGTGGCGAACTGGTACGCGGTGGCCCCGTCGGCGACCTCCTCGGCGCCTTCGAACGTCGCACCCGTGAGCAACCTGCTCATCGTCGCGTGCGCGGCGTAGGACGGCTTCGGCGTGAGTGCGCCGAGCGGGTCGGCGGCGTTGCGGAGCAGCCCGAAGTTGCTCTCGTGGTCGGCCGGGTCGAGGCCATCGTTGTTGAAGTCGTACCAGAAGTTCCGCTCGACCCCCTGGGACAGCCCGATGACGCCCGCACGTGCGGCGTAGGCCGCCTGGGTGTGTTCGTCGACGCTGCCGGTCCGGCTGGACCAGCCCCACTCCGAGACCCAGATCGGCTTGCTCTCGCCGTTGTTGTACTCGCGGACCAGAGCGTCCACGGCCTCGAGGTTCGCGACGGCCGCCTCCGGCGGGTCGCCCGGGTAGTGGACGGACACGACGTCCATGTAGTCGAGTGCCCCGAGGGCGAACAGGGTCTCCAGCCAGCCGAGGTCGGGCCAGCTCGTGGCCGGCCCGACGACCAGCGTGTCCGGATGCGCCGCCTTCACGGCCTCGTACGTCGCCTGCAGCAGCGGGAAGTAGTACTCCGGGAGGGAGTTCGCCGGCCCGTCGCCGCGGTCGCCGAAGCCGGCGTTGAACTCGTTGTAGACCTCGACGGCGGGGGCCGGGTTGCCGAGGTCGACGTACCCGTCGAGCAGCGCGACGCAGTAGTCGGCGAACGCCGCCCGTCCGGCGTCCGTGTACGGGGTGGCGTCGTTGTCGTACAGCGGGTTCGTGTAGGCGCAGATCGGCATCGGTGCCAGGCCCGCGTCCCGGGCCTCGATGGTCTGTTCCTGCCACGCCGTCGGGTAGGTGTAGACACCCGCGGTGCGCTCCATGGCCGTCCAGGTGAGCGAGGGCCGGTAGTAGGAGTCACCGGCCAGCGCGGCCAGCGGGGCGCTGCCGGGCGGCAACTGGCGGTGCGAGACCGCCGCGGCGAACGGGGAGTTCGCGGCATCGGGCTGTGGAGCGACGACGGCGAGGGTCGTCTCTGCCGGCAGGGACGCCTGGCCGCTGATCGTCGCCGTCGCCCGGAGCCGGTAGTAGCCCTCGGGCAGGGTGCCGACCTGGATCGTCCCGGCGCCGTCGGTGTTCGTGGCGACACCCTGGGTGACGTGGTTGTTGTTGACGTCGTAGACGCGGTAGTCGACCCGGGCGTCCGGGGCCGCGGTGAAGTCGACCTTGGGCGGGGTGCCGGTGACGAAGATGTTGCCTGGCGTCCGCAGGCTCAGGGCCGGGGCGTCGACGAGCCGTTCGACGGTCACGCTACGGAACGCGATCGCCGACGTGCCGGTGCCGATCCGCAGGTCCGCGCCGTTCTCACGGTTCGACAGGCGTGCGTCGGTGACCGTGAACTCCTCGGTCCGCCACGTGTTGCTTCCGGTGAGGGCGACCGCGGGCAGTGCGCGCCACGGGTTGGTCGCCGCGTCGTAGGTCAGGTCCCAGGACCCACCGGAGATCGCCGCGTCGTAGTACTCCACCGTGATCCGGACGGTGTTGGTGCCGCCGTGGATCAGGGCGTCGTCGATGTCGTTGTAGATGTAGGTGTTGCCGATCGAGGGGTTGGTCTGCAAGGCGGGCAGTCCACCGACCTCGAGCCAGGTGCCTCGGCCCGCATCGCCGGTCCGGACGGTGATCCCCTCGTTGACCGGCGGATCGTCGAACGTGACCGACGCGGTGACGACGGCATCATCGGCGGCAGCGGGCACGGCGGGGGCGACCAGGACGGCGGCGCCCACGGCGGTGGCGGCCGCGACGGCCAGCGGGCGCCTCACCCCTCGCATCACGCCGGGTGGTCTGGACGGTTTCATGGGGTTGCTCCTTCGCGAACCTTCGGCTGTCAGGCGGCACCGGCAGGTGCCGGGCCGTGGCCGTGCCGCGACGGTGCCCGAACTGCCGGTGACGCGTGCAACCGAGGGACAACGCGGATCGGACGGCGACGCCCATCCTGCCCATGACCGATTAACGTGTCAATAGACTCCGTCAGATCGGGCCGGGCGCCTGCGAGCGGACCACCCGTAGGTGGCCGGTCGAGGAGTCCCGGACCCGGACGCCGACCGGCAGCACGACATGCTCCACGTCCCCGGCGTCCGGCTCGGCGATGCGGCGCGCAAGGATCGTCATCGCCTGGCGCCCCATCTCCTCCGACGGCAGGATCGCCGAGACGAGCGTAAGCGGCGGCAGGTCCAGCGGTCCGCCGTCATCCATCCCGGCCAACTCGATCTCGTCCGGGATCTCCACCCCGAGCGCGGCCAGGTCGTGCACCGCACTGGCGAGCACGTACCCGTTCGCGCACATGATCGCCGTCGGTGGTTCCGGCAGGGCCAGCAGTTCGCGGACCGTCTCGATCCGGGAGCCGGAGGGCGAGCCGAGGTAGGGACGCAGGACCGAGAACTCACGGCGTTGCCGGATCCCGTGCTGTTGCAACGCCTGCAGGTGCCCGGCGAGACGATCCCGAACGCTCGTCGAGTCGGTCTCCTCCCACAGGACCGCGATCCGCGTGTGGCCGGCGGCGATCAGGTGCTCGGTGAGCTGGAAACCGACGGCGAAGTTGTCCGCCACGACCGCGTCGGCGACGACGTCCTGGCGGTATCGGTCGACCATCACCATCGGGACGCCCCGGCGGCGCATCCCCTCCAGTGCCGGTAGCGGCGCTCGACCCTCCACGGGATAGAGCACCACACCGGCGGCACCGCCGCGTGCCGCCCGCAGCAGCGCCCGCTCCTCGAGATCGGGATCGCCCTTGGTGTCCGAGAGGAACATCCGATAGCCGAGCTCCGCGCAGACCGACTCGACACCGCGGATCAGGCGAGCGGCATGCGGGCTCCGGTCGTGCAGCAGCGACAGCACACACATGATCGAGGCGTCCGCGCCGTCCGCGCCGTCCTTGGTCGGCCGGGCCGTCCTCGGACCCTCGGCGACGAACGTCCCCTTGCCGCGTCGGCGCACGAGCAGTCCGTCGACGACGAGATCGTTCAGTGCCTTGACGGCGGTCGTGTTGCTGACGCCGAACCGCTCGCGGAGCTCTCGCTGGGTGATGAACGGTTCACCGGGCGTGTACTCGCCGGCCGCGATGGCGCGGAGCAGTTCGGACTTCACGTTCTGATACAGCGGGACCCGCGGATCCCCATTCCGTTCACTCACCTGCCACCTCCCGCTGGACGGCCGTGCGACGACCTGATCTCACCCTGGCACCCATTGACATGTCAAAAGGGCTAAAGTTAGTGTAAACGAGCCCGTGGATCCGGGTGCCTCGAACGAGGCGGACCACCTCGCCAGCGTCGGCGCCACCAGCCGCGCCGCCCTCACCATGCACTCAAGGAGCCCGAAAGCATGCGGATCGTGGACATCGAGACGTTCCAGGTCCCACCCCGCTGGCTGTTCGTTCGGTTGGCCACCGACGAGGGCGTGGTCGGGTGGGGCGAGCCGATCGTCGAGGGTCGCGCCGAGGCCGTGCAGGCAGGCGTCGACATCCTCGCCGAGTACCTGATCGGCAAGGACCCGCTGCGGATCGCCGACCACTGGCAGGTGATGTCCAAGTCCGGCTTCTACCGCGGTGGCCCGGTGCTGTCCTCGGCGGTGGCCGGCCTCGACCAGGCGTTGTGGGACATCGCCGGCAAGGCCCGCGGCGTGCCCGTGCACGAACTGCTCGGTGGCCCGGTCAGGGACCGGGTGCGGGTCTACACCGCGGCTCACGGTGACACCCCCGCCGACGTGGCCGACCATGCGGCCCGGCTCGTCGCCGACGGGTTCACCGCCGTGAAGGTCACCCCGACCGGCAGGCTGGGCTTCCTTGACGACCGCGCCGCCATCCGCGGCATGCACGAACTCCTCGACCCGCTCCGGGACGCGCTCGGGGATGCCGACCTCGCCATGGACCTGCACGGCCGGTTCTCCCTGCCGATGGCCCGGCGGGTGCTGCCGCTGCTCGCCGAGTACCTCCCGTTGTTCATCGAGGAACCGGTGCTACCCGAGTACACGGTTCACCTCGGCCGACTCACGGCCGCCACCAGCGCGCCGATCGCGACCGGGGAGCGGCTGTACTCGGTCGGGGAGTTCCGTCTGGCGTTGGACGCCGGCATCTCGGTCGCCCAGCCGGACCTGTCGCACGCGGGTGGGATCAGCGAGACGATGCGGATCGCGGCCCTGGCCTCCGCCTACGACGTCGCGCTCGCACCGCACTGCCCGCTCGGCCCGATCGCGCTCGCGTCGTGCCTGCAGATCGGCTTCACGGTGCCGAACTACCTGATCCAGGAACTGCCGTTCAGCACTTACGACGACGCCGGCGACGCCCCGTACCTCACCGACCCCGGGCCGTTGAGGATCAACTCCGGCCACATCGAACGACTCACCGGCCCGGGCCTGGGCATCGACATCGACGAGGCCGCGGTCCGCGCGGCCGCGGCCCAGCCGCACCGGTGGCGACCACCGCTGTGGCGACACGACGACGGCTCCTTCGCGGAGTGGTGACGGCGTGGTCGACGCACGAGAGCTCGACACCGACATCCTCGTCGTCGGCGGCGGCATCGGCGGGGTCGCCGCCGCGCTGACCGGCGCCCGCCTGCGCCGACGGGTCGTCCTGACCGAGCCGACCGACTGGCTGGGTGGCCAGCTCACCAGCCAGGCCGTGCCACCGGACGAGAACCGCTGGATCGACACCGAGCACACGGCCGCCGGATACACGCGCCTACGGGAGGCCATCCGCGGCTACTACCGGCGTGGCTACCCCCTGACTCCGGAGGCGGCTGCGAACCCGACCCTCAATCCCGGGCTCGGTTTCGTGAGCCGGCTCTGCCATGAACCGCGCGCGGCGCTCGCGGCGATCGATGAGCTGCTGGCCCCGTGGCGCTCCTCCGGCCGGCTCACGGTCCTGACCGAGCACGAACCGATCGCGGCCGAGACGACCGGCGACCGCATCGACGCCGTCACGCTGCGCGGACCTGCAGGCGACGTCACGATCACCGCCTCCTACGTGCTGGATGCCAGCGAACTCGGTGATGTGCTCGCGCTGGCCGGGGTCGAGCACGTCATCGGGGCCGAGGGCCAGGACACCACCGGAGAGCTCCACGCGCCCGCGAGCGCCGACCCGCTCGATCAGCAGGCGATCTCGTGGTGCTTCGCCGTGGACTACCACCCGGGCGAGGACCACACGATCTCCCGACCGGCCGGCTACGACCACTGGCGCTCGGCCGTGCCGGAGTTCTGGCCCGGCCCGCAGTTGTCCTGGACCGACGTCGATCCGATCACGCTCGAACAGCGCAGCCGCCCGATCTTCCTCGGCGAGCCGGACAGCGCCCGGGAGCCGGACCTGTGGCACTACCGCCGGATCCTCGCGCGCCGCCAGTTCACGCCGGGCGCCTTCGACAGCGACATCAGCCTCGTGAACTGGCCGCAGGTCGACTACTGGGACGGGCCTCTGCTCGGCGTCGACGAGACGGCACGGGCAGCAGCCCTCGCCGGCGCACGCGACCTATCCCTGTCCTTCCTGTACTGGATGCAGACCGAGGCACCACGGCACGACGGGGACGGGCAGGGCTATTCGGGCCTGCGCCTGCGCGGGGACGTCCTCGGCACCCTCGACGGGCTCGCCAAGGCTCCCTACATCCGGGAGTCACGCCGCATCCGGGCCGAGTTCACGATCCTCGAGCAGCACGTCGGAGTCGATGCCCGCCGACCTGGCGCCGGCAGCGAGGTCTTCCCCGACAGCGTCGGCATCGGCCACTACCGCATCGACCTGCACCCGAGCACGGCCGGCCGCACCTACGTGGACATCGAGTCCTACCCGTTCCAGATCCCCCTCGGTGCACTCATCCCGATACGCGTCGACAACCTGCTCGCGGCGGGCAAGACGCTCGGTGCCACCCACATCACCAACGGCTGCTACCGACTGCACCCTGTCGAGTGGTCCGTCGGTGAGGCGGCCGGCGCCCTGGCGGCCTTCTGCCTCGAGCGCGACGTCCCGCCCAGCAAGGTCCGGGCCGATGGCACCCACGTCGGCGACTACCAGAGGCTGCTCGCCGACACGCTCGGCGTCACGCTCGCCTGGCCGGACGAGATCCGCACCTACCGCGCTACCTGAGCGACCGGACGCGTCGGTCGGCGAGCACCGCGGACGTGGGCAGACCGCGATCCCGGAGTCGTCCTGAGACGACGGCGCCCTCTCCGTGCGCCGTCCCACACTCTGGGAGGATTTGGGCAACCCATTGCATTCATAGCCATGCGGGCCTAATTTTCTATGCACCGAGATCGAGAGGCGACGGGGCGCCCGACCGGTGCGCCGTCTCCAGCCAGAGCACAGTCACCGCGCGATGCCGCGCACAGGAGGCCGCATGTCCGCACGATCCGAGCACGTCGACCATGCCCGAGACGGTCTAGACCGCCGTCACTTCGTCCTCGGCGGGGCCGTGCTCACGGGCACGGCGCTCGCCGGCCTGCACGCGCTCCGTCCGGCGGCGGCCGCACCACCGTCCGGACCACGGCCGGCGATGCCGCCGCAGCCGGATGCGGTCGTGGGCAACACGGTGCCGGCCTTTCCCGGCTGCGAGGGAGCCGGCAAGTTCACCACCGGCGGTCGCGGCCACGAGGTCGTCGAGGTCACCTCGCTCGACGACTCCGGGCCGGGAACTCTGCGCGAGGCGCTCGAGGCCGGCGACCGCACCATCGTGTTCGGCGTCGGTGGAACGATCTCGCTGGAGTCCGGTCTCACCGTGACCGGTGGCAACACCACGATCGCCGGCCAGACCGCGCCCGGCGGCGGCATCGCCATCATCGGCAACGAGTTCAAGATCGATGCCGACAACGTGATCGTGCGCTACCTCCGTGTCCGCGCCGGCGACGGCGCCAACCCGGGCGGCATCGACACCTTCAACGGACGCGGGCGGCGCAACATCGTCGTCGACCACTGTTCGGTCGGCTGGGGTATCGACGAGTGCCTGTCGCTTTACGGCAACTACGACGTCACCGTGAGCAACTGCATCATCCACGAGGGCCTGGCGATGTCCACCCACCTCAAGGGGTTGCACGGGTACGGCGGGCTCTGGGGCGGTGAGAACATCACCTATCACAACAACCTGCTCGTCCATCAGGGTGGCCGCAACCCGCGCTTCAGCTTCACCGAGGACATGGAGATGCGCGTCGACCACCGCAACAACGTCGTGTACAACCACGGCTTCAGCTCGCTCTACGGGGCCGAGTGGTGTGAGGGGATCAACGTCGTCGGGAACTACTACAAGCCCGGTCCGGACACCTTGGGCAGCATCGAACGCCACATCATCGAGCCCTACCGCGGCGGCAGTTGGTACGTGGCGGGCAATGCGGTCGAAGGTCACCCCGACGTCACCGAGGACAACACCCTCGGCATCTCCTACCAGGTGGTCGGGCAGGCGGCGGATCCGTCGCTGACCCCCCAGGTCGGCGGAATCGTCAACGTGCCGGGTGGCGGCATCAACCTGCTCGACGCACCCGCGACGATCTCCTACCCCCTGACGGAGACGCTCTCGGCCGAGGATGCCTACGAGGCCGTGCTGGCCGGCGTCGGTGCGAGTCTGCCCTTCTACGACTCCGTCGACGCGCGGCTCCTCCACGAGGTCCGCACCGGCACCGGGCGGCTGATCAACTCCCAGAACGAGGTCGGCGGCTACCCGGTGCTCGACGGCGGCGACCCGCCCCTCGACAGCGACCAGGACGGCATCCCGGACGACTGGGAGAACGCGCAGGGTCTCGATCCCGACGACCCGGCCGACGGCGCCGCGATCGGCAGTGATGGCTACAGCAACCTCGAGCGGTACCTCAACTCGATCACCAGCGAGATCGACGGCTACCCGTCGGTCGCCGTGACCAGCCCCGAGCCCAACCTGGTCACCTCGGCCGGGCGCGCCACCCAGTCGCTCCGGGTGTTCGCCGAGGCGACCACCGTCGAGGGCGCGACGATCACCGCGGTGGAGTTCTACTCGAACGGGGAGAAGATCGGTGAAGCCACCCGGGCGCCCTACCGGGTCACCTGGGACGCCCCGGTCGGGACCTGGTACCTCTCGGCACGGGTGATCGACAGCCGCGGCGTCAAGGTCCACTCGACCGCCGTACCGATCCACGTCAACCAGACCTCGGGGACCGGCGACTGGACCTCGGGCGACGTCGGAGCGGTGCCGCTGGTCGGCTCGGCGTACCGCGACCCCACCTCCGGCGACATCACGATCACGGGCTCCGGCAAGGTACGCGGCCGGACCGACGCGTTCCAGTTCCTGTACCAGGAGCTCCGGGCCAGACCCGATGACACGGTCGAGATCATGGGCCGGATCGACTCGGTGAGCCGTCCGTGGGACGGCATCTTCGCCGGCTTCATGTTCCGGGAGACCCTGGACGAGGACTCACGCTACTTCGCCGGCGGTCTCCAGGTCGCTCGTGACGGGCTCAAGGGGCACGTCACCCGGATCCAGTCGCACGGGCCCGGTCCCAGCATCGGCTCCTACCCCTACGAGGAGGACGAGGTGCTCGACGTCGAGCCGCAGTGGATCCGGCTGGTCAAGCGCGGCCTCGAGTTCGAGGCCTTCCTGAGCCCGGACTCCCTCCAGTGGACCCGGATCGGGTACGAACGGATCCCGATGCGGAACCGGATCTTCGTCGGCATGGTGATCGACGCCAACCAGCAGGACAACGCGATCGCCAACTACGCCACCGGGACGTTCCACAACGTGCGGGTCAGCAGCTAGCACTCGACGCGAGCGGCGCCGTTCTCGTGGGAAGGCACCCACGAGGACGGCGCGTCGTCGGAGTCGCTCGACCACCGTGATGCTCGTGCTGAGCCTCGTGGCGCCCATCCGGGGCTGGACCAGGCGACACGTGAGGGCGCGTTGCCCAGGACCCCGGACGGTAGGTCCCTGGGTTGGTTCGCGCCGGAGTTCGGACGGTAGGGGAGACTGCAGGGGATCAGGGTGTCGGTGAGGTGGCGATCGCCTCCCCTGGGTCCTACGCAAGGACCCGGCTCGGCGACGTCGGCCCGACTGCCTGGTTGCCGAGGTCGACCCGTCAGGCCGGCGGGTTCCAGCCCATGACGGCGTCGGCGCCCCGTGAGATCGCGCTCGTGGGAGTCCTTCGGAACAGCGCGTTGCGAACGCCCTGGAACCGCGGACCGAGGTGGGAGCCGACCCGGGCCGTGACGAGCGCGGTGCGGGAGATCGCACGGCAGCGTGGCCGCCGCTGCGAGTCGTAGTCCGCGAGGGCCGCGGCCAACGGACGCCCCGCTACGACCGGGGCACCGACCAGCCTGGCGACGCTGATGCCGTCCTCCAGAGCGGTGGCAGCGCCCTGCCCGACGGTCGGGAGGCCACCGTGGGCGGCGTCTCCGGTGGCGGCGACCCGGCCGATGACGTAGCGGGGCATACCTCCTGGCAGGTGCAGGACGTCGTGACGCATCACCGCCCCCGGGTCCGTCTGCTCGATCATGTCGACGACCTCGGGCGCCCAGTCGGCGAACCGGTCCCGGGCCGCCGCATGCTCGTCCGGCAGCCGGACCCCCTCGGGCATCTTCACGTACCCGTACCAGTAGGTCTGATCCGGTCCGACCGGCATCGCCCCGAACTCCGCGTGCGGCCCCCAGTACTGACGCAGCACGGCCGGCCGCAGCGCCAGCGGTGTCACAGCCCGCCAGCTGGAGTAGCCCGAGTAGACCGCTCGCGCGGACGGCGTCAGCGCGGTGCGCACGGCGCTCCGGACGCCGTCGGCGGCCACCACGAGATCTGCCGCATGCTGGGCGCCCGTCGTGAGCACCACGGCCTGCTCGCCGTCGGGTGATCCGGGGCGTGCGCCGGTGACCGTGATGCCTGTGACGAGGTCGACGCCCAGGTCGCGGACGCGCTGCAGCAGTGCCGAGTGCAGCCTGGCGCGGTGCACGCCTCGCATCGCGACGGCGTCGACGTCGTCCGCGATCGGACGAATCGGGCGACCGTGCAGGTCATATACGCCGCCCGCACGCGTCGGCACCCCGAGCGCCTCGATCGCGGAATCGTCGAACCCGAGTCCACGCAGCGCGGCGACGCCGTTGCGCGCGAGCGCGACGCCGGCGCCGACCTCGCCGAGCTCGGTGGCCTGCTCGAGCACGGTGACCTGCCAGCCCGCCTGCGCCAGGCCCAGGGCCGAGGCCAGGCCTGCGATGCCGCCTCCGGCCACCACTGCTGTCGATTCCATCGTCACTCCCGTCGAGCCCTATTCCACAACGTTTGTTGTGGCACACATGTTGTCATACTGGGCGAATGCCCCGCACCAACCCCCAACGACGCGACGCCCTCGCCGACGCCGCCATTGCGATCACGGCGCTCGCCGGTGTCGGAGGGGTCACGCACCGCGCCGTCGATCGCGCGGCCCAGGTGCCGATCGGCACCACCGCGAACTACTTTCCCAGCCGTGACGAGCTGCTCAGCGCTGCAGCTCGCCGCGTCGCCGACGTCCACCTCGCCGAGTCGGCGGCCGCGACCGCCGCGGGCGCTGCGGGCGCTGCGAAGCAGGGCGGTGACGTGTCCGGCCACCTGACCGAACTGCTGACGGTCTCGCTCGTCGAGGCGGCCACCACGCAGCGGGCCCGCTACCTCGCGATCTATGAGTTGCAACTGGAGGCCCAACGGCGACCAGCGCTGGCCGCCGCGCTCGCCAGGCTGTCCGAGGCCGCCGAGGCGCAGACCCAGGCGATGCACCTGGCCCTCCGGGACGCCGGCGCCCCGCCCGGCGCGGTGCCGCTGCTGATCACGCTGTACGGTGGCGCACTGTTCATGCTGGTGACCGGGCCCGGCCCCGTCGACACCGCCGCGGTCCGACGCCTGGTCGAGGCGATGGTCGCCGGCGCACGCAGCACCGGCTGACCGGAGCCGCAGACCGCCACCTGTGGCGCCGGTAGGAGTTGCGCCCGGCGGCGGCAGCGACTCGAGCACGGCTTGCGTGAGATGAGCACCCCTCGCCCGATCCGCACCGACGGAAGGCTTCCACCGGCGCATGCTCGCCGGAGACCGCGATAGTCGATCACCTAGGAGACCGGCCACTTCGGCAGGGCTGTCGTGGAGGCACGGGCCGTCGTCGTCGAGCGCACGCACCGCGCGTCCATAGGCGCATGGAGACAGAACGAGACCGGCGGGACCCCTACGTTTCGTTGGGATCCCGCCGGTCTCTGCTGGTGCGCGAGGGGGGAGTTGAACCCCCACGCCCTTTCGGGCACACGGACCTGAACCGTGCGCGTCTGCCTATTCCGCCACTCGCGCGCGCCGCTACTCTCGGTGGCACGCCACCTCGATCAGCGTTCCGTAGATTATCACGATGCCCGGGTGTCTCCGGCCACCCGGAACCCCCCGCGCGGGCACGCCTTACCCCGTCAGGTCCCCATGACGTTTACGATCTGGGGTAACAGTGGGCGTTCGCCCGCATCCACGCTGCGCCCGAGGACGGTGCACGGTGGGTGTGGGTGAGCAACCACACAGTGGGCCGCCGGCCCACCGACAACTGGGAGGAGGTGCGCCATGGGAGTGCTGGACCGTTTCGAGAAGGGTGTGGAACGGGTCGTCAACAACGCGTTCGCGAAGGCGTTCCGGTCCGAGCTGAAGCCGGTGGAGATCGCCAGCGCCATCCGCCGGGACATGGACGACCGCACCGCCGCACTGTCCCGCGGCCGCACCGTGGTCCCGAACACGTTCGTGGTGGAGCTCTCGCCGAAGGACTACGAGCAGGTTCTGGACTGGGGCGAGGAGGCGATGGCGGACGAGATGATCGCCGCGGCCACCGACCACGCGAAGAGCCAGAACTACGTGTTCGTCGGTCCGGTGGAGGTCGAGTTCGACCAGTCCGAGGACCTCGAGCCGGGCCGCTTCAAGGTCCGCTCCAGTTCCCGGCGGGGCGCCGTCGCACCGGCCACGTCCACGGCGACCGCACGGCACCCGATCGTGGACATCGACGGCCAGCGCTACCTGCTGACCGGCCCGGTGACCGTGATCGGCCGCGGCTCCGAGGCGGACATCATCGTGGACGACTCCGGGGTGTCCCGGCGCCACCTGGAGATCCGGATCACCCCGGACGGCGTGATCGCGACCGACCTCGGCTCCACGAACGGCACGTTCGTCGAGGGCCACCAGGTGGCCGCCGCCACCCTGGTGGACGGCAACACGCTCACGATCGGCCGCACCCGCATCCTGTTCTGGACCGGCGCCGACGGCGACGGCCGCTGAGGCCCCCTGGTGAGCGAACTGATCGTCACCCTGTTGCGGGTGGGCTACCTCGTGGTGCTCTGGCTGCTGGTCCTCTCCGCGGTGTCGGTCCTGCGGCGGGACATCTTCGGCACCCGGGTGATCGCGCGTGGCTCGGTCCTGACCGGCTCGCGCCGGTCCGGGCCCGACGGCGGAGCGAACCAACGCGGTGCGCGCACCTCTCGTGGGGCACCGACAAGCATCCGCGTGACCGCGGGGCCGTTGCGGGGCACCACGCTCAAGTTGGGCCAATCGTCGGTCCTGATCGGCCGGGCGCCGTCGGCCACCCTCGTCCTCGACGACGACTACGCCTCGAACCGGCACGCCCGGATCTTCCCCGAGGACGGTCAGTGGTTCGTCGAGGACCTCGAGTCCCGCAACGGCACGTACCTCGGTGCGCACCGCGTCAACGGCCCGACCCCGGTCACGATCGGCACGCCGATCCGGATCGGCCAGACCGTCATCGAACTGCACCGGTAGGCCACGTGACCCTGACCCTCAAGTACGTCGCCCGCTCCGACGTGGGCCTGGTCCGCTCCGTGAACCAGGACTCCGGGTACGCCGGCCCGCACCTGCTGGTGCTCGCCGACGGCATGGGCGGGCCGGCCGGGGGTGACATCGCCTCCTCCGTCGCGGTGGCACACCTCGCTCCGCTCGACGGGGAGGCCCACGGCGGCGACGACCTGGTCGACCAGCTCCGCCGGGCCGTCGGCGCCGCGCACACCGACCTCGTCGAGTACTCCGACGCCAAGCCCGAGCTCGCCGGGCTCGGCACCACCGTGATCGCGCTGCTGCGCTCGGGACGCAAGCTCGGCATGGTGCACGTCGGAGACTCCCGCGCGTACCTGCTCCGCGACGGCGAGCTCATCCAGATCACCGCCGACCACACGTTCGTGCAGCACCTCGTGGACCTCGGCCAGCTCAGCCCGGAGGAGGCCGAGCACCACCCGCACCGGTCGGTGCTGCTGCGGGTCCTCGGTGACGACGCCGCCGACGTGGAACTCGACGAGTCCGTACGTGAGGCCCGCGCCGGCGATCGCTGGCTGCTCTGCTCGGACGGCCTGTCCTCCTACGTCTCGGCCGAGACGATCACCGAGACCGTCACCGCGCTGACCGACCTCGGCGAGTGCGCCGACGCCCTGATCGACCTGGCCCTGCGCGCCGGCGGGCAGGACAACATCACCATCGTGCTCGCGGACGTCGTCGAGACGGACGAACTACCCGAGACCACGCCGATGATCGTGGGAGCGGCCGCCGTCGACCGCTCGAAGCCGACCCGGGGCGGCGACAGCGCCGCCGCCCGGGCCGCCGCGCTCACCCGCACCACGGGCCGGCCGGCCCGGGTCGGCGAGCGCCCGGACTCCCCGGCGGACGCCGAGCGGTACCTCGACGACGATGACGACGACGGACGGGCGGCCGAGGAGGCCGCGCTCGCCCTCGAACCCCCGCGCCGACGTGCGCTGCGGCTGGGGATCGGGATCCTGGTCTCGCTGGCGCTGATCGCGGGTGCCCTGACCCTCGGCTACCGGTGGACCCAGACCCAGTACTTCGTGGCGCCGGACGGCGACCACGTCGCGATCTACCAGGGCATCCCGCAGTCCCTGGGACCGTTGGACCTGTCCCACCTGCACGAGACCACGACGATCGCGCTCGAGGACCTGCCCGCCTTCGCCAGGACCCACGTCGAGGACGTGATCGCGGCGACCTCCCTGGCCGACGCCCAGGCGGTCGTCGAGGACCTGCGGTCCCAGTCGACCGGGGAACCCTGATGGCCACCGTCGCCCCGAGCAGGGTCCGCACCGGGCGCGGCGTGGAGATCGGCCTGCTGCTCCTCGCCCTGACCCTGGGCATCGGCGCCTACGCCCTGGTCGGCCTCGCCACCGGCGACGCCCTGCCGCCCGGCTTCGGAGGCTACGCGGCCACCCTGGCCGGGATCGCCGTCGGGCTCCACCTGATCCTGCGCTGGCGCGCACCCTACGCCGACCCGCTCATCCTGCCGATCGTGATGGCCCTGAACGGCATCGGGCTGGCGATGATCCATCGGATCGACCTGCGCCTGGACGCCCGCGGCCTGACCGCGGGCTTCGGCGACCGCCAAGAGCTCTGGACGATCATCGGCGCCGCCTGCGCCGCCGTCGTCCTCATCCTTCTCCGCGATCACCGCACGCTGCGCCGCTACACCTACACCGCGATGGTCATCGGCCTGGTGCTGCTGGTCCTGCCGATGCTCCCGGGCCTCGGTGTGAACATCAACGGGGCCCAGGTCTGGGTCCGCGTCGGGCCGTTCTCGGTGCAGCCGGCCGAGTTCGCGAAGATCGCGCTGGCCGTGTTCTTCGCCGGGTACCTGGTCACCCACCGGGACGTGCTCACGCTCGCCGGGCCGAAGATCCTCGGACTCCAGCTGCCCCGGCTGCGCGACTTCGGCCCGATCGTGCTCGCCTGGGCGGTCAGCATCCTGGTGCTGGTGCGCCAGACCGACCTCGGCAGTTCGCTGCTGTTCTTCGGGCTGTTCGTCGCGATGCTGTACGTGGCCACGGAACGGTGGAGCTGGATCCTGATCGGGTTGCTGATGTTCGCGGCCGGCGCGGTGCTCGCGGCCAACATCTTCGGGCACGTCGGCGCGCGCGTGGACGTGTGGCTGAACGCCCTCGACCCGGAGATCTACAACCGGGATCCCGGCGGCTCGGGGCAAGTCGTCCGCGGCCTGTTCGGGATGGCCAGCGGCGGGCTGTTCGGCACCGGCTGGGGCGAGGGCTACCCGGACCTGGTGCCGTACGCGAACTCCGACTTCATCATGGCCTCGCTCGGCGAGGAGCTCGGCCTGACCGGCGTGATGGCGATCCTGATGCTATACCTGATCCTGATCGAGCGCGGCATCCGGACCGGCATCGGCCTGCGCGACGGGTTCGGCAAGCTCCTCGCCTCCGGGCTGTCGTTCGTGATCGCCCTGCAGTGCTTCGTCGTGGTCGGCGGGGTGACCAGACTGATCCCGCTCACCGGGCTGACCATGCCGTTCCTGGCCAGCGGCGGCTCCTCGCTGGTGGCCAACTGGATCGTGGTCGGCCTGCTGCTGCGGATGTCCGACGCCGCCCGCCGGCCCGCCGGCGAGGGTGGCGGCGGCGTGATCTCGACCGAGACCGCCCTCGAGGTGGTCCCGGACGAGGAGGCCCCGGCCGCCGACGACCTCGACGACACCGGTGTGATCCCCACCGACGACCAGCACACCGAGGTGGTGGAACGCCCATGAACGCCCCCCTGCGCAAGCTCAGCATCGTGATCGTGGTGATGTTCTTCGCCCTCATGGGCGGCGCGACCTGGGTCCAGTTCTTCCAGGCGAACTCGCTCAACAACGACGCCCGCAACGTACGCACCCTGTACCGCGACTACGGTCACGACCGCGGCCCGATCGTGGTCGCCGGCAGCCCGGTCGCCTCCTCGGTGCCCGTCGACGACGCCTTCGGCTTCCAGCGCACCTACGCGAACGGGCCGCTGTACGCGCCGGTCACCGGCTACTACGGCATGTACAGCCTGAGCGGGATGGAGCAGGCCGCGAACACGGTCCTGAACGGCACCGACGACTCGCTGCTGCTGGCCCGGATCCGGGCCCTTTTCACAGGCGCCGAGCAGCAGGGCGGCACCGTGGAGCTGACCCTCGACCCGGCGGCGCAGCAGGCCGCCTGGGACGCCCTGGGCGACAACACCGGCGCCGTGGTCGCCATGGACCCGAACACCGGGGCGATCCTGGCCATGGTCTCCAAACCGACGTATGACCCGAACGTCCTCGCCGGGCACGTCTCGGAGGAGGTGACCGCGGCGTATGCCGACCTGGTCGCGGACCCGTCGAACCCGCTGTTCAACCGCACCATCGGGGGGGATCTCTACGCGCCCGGGTCCACCTTCAAGCTCATCGACGTGGCGATGGCGCTGGAGTCGGGCGAGTACACGCCGGACTCGCAGGTGCCGGCGCCCACGGAGTTCCTGCTGCCGGGCACCGAGGACACCTACATCCAGAACCCGGGCGGCGGTCCGTGCACGAACGAGGACACGGTCACCCTCACCTACGCCCTCCAGGTCTCCTGCAACACCCCGTTCGCGGCGCTCGGGGTCGAGTTCGGGGCGGACGCGCTGACCGAGCAGACCCAGGCGTTCGGCTTCGACCGGAACCTCGAGATCCCGCTGAACGTGACGCCGTCGACGATCGGGGAGGATCTGGACCCGGCACAGACCGCGATGACGGCGATCGGCCAGTACAACACCCGGGTCACCCCCCTGCAGATGGCGATGGTCTCGGCGGCGGTCGCGAACGACGGCGTGATCATGGAGCCGTACCTGGTGGCGGCCGAGCGCGGCCCGAACCTGCAGCTGACCTACTCGGCGTCACCGCGGGAGTGGGCCACCCCGATGTCGGCCACCACGGCCGCGCAGATGACGGACATGATGGTCAACGTCGTCGAGAACGGGACCGGGTCCCCGGCCCGGATCAGCGGGGTCCAGGTGGCCGGCAAGACCGGCACCGCCGAGACCGGGCTGACCGACGACGTGGCCCCGGACGCGTGGTTCACGTCCTTCGCCCCCGCCGACGACCCGCAGGTCGCGGTCGCCGTGGTCGTGGAGGACGGCGGCGCCCTCGGTGACGAGGCCACCGGCGCCCAGGTGGCCGCACCGATCGCCCGTGCCGTGATCGAGGCGGTGCTCGGCGGATGATCCCCGCGGCCGGTCTGGTCCTCGGTGACCGCTACGAGTTGGAGTCCCGGATCGCCATCGGCGGCATGGGTGAGGTGTGGATCGCACTCGATCGGCACCTGCGGCGCCGGGTCGCCGCGAAGGTCCTGCGCGCGGAGTTCACCGGGGAGAAGACTTTCCTGGACCGGCTGCGCGCCGAGGCCCGGAACTCGGCGGCGCTCTCGCACCAGAACATCGCCGCCATGTACGACTACGGCGAGGGTGACGGGTCCGGGTACCTGATCATGGAGCTCGTGCACGGGGAACCGTTGGCCGAGCTGCTGGAGCGCGAGCGCCACCTCGAACCGGCCCAGCTGCTGCCGATCCTGGCCCAGACGGCGCGCGCCCTGCACACCGCGCACATGGCCGGCGTGGTGCACCGGGACGTCAAGCCGTCCAACATCCTGATCACCCCCGACGGGTACGTGAAGATCACCGACTTCGGGATCTCCCTCGGCTCCAACCAGGCACCGATGACCGCGGCCGGGATGGTCATGGGCACTGCCCAGTACCTGCCCCCCGAGCAGGCCATGGGCCGCGCCGCCACCGGAGCCGGGGACATCTACGCACTCGGCGTGGTCGCCTACGAGGCCCTGGTCGGCAAGCGCCCGTTCACCGGTGGCTCGCAGGTCGACATCGCGTTCGCGCACGTCAAGCAGCCGGTACCGGAGCTCCCGGAGACGATCGACGCGCGGGTGCGCGACATCGTGATGGCCATGCTCGAGAAGGATCCCGAGCGGCGCCCACGCAGCGCCGCCTCGTTGGCGCGTTCGCTCGAGGAGCTCGCCGCCCAGCTCGACGTCACCATCGAGCCGGCCGCCGAGCGGCCCGCCACCCAGATCACCGAGCCCGACGGCGATCGGGCACCTCGGTCCGGTGCCCTCACCCAGGTCTGGTTCGCCGAGGAGGGCCGCACCGGCGGCCGCCATGACCATGGCGGCGACGGCGACCATCCCGGCGGTGGCCACGATGACCGTGACGGCGACAGCGGCGACGGCGACTCCCTGGACCGGGACGACGACTCCGGCGACGAGGAGAACCCCGACGGTGCGCCCAGCGCCACGGTGACCCGCCCACGCTGGCGCCCCCTGTCCGAGACGGACCCGAATGCGCCCACCACCCCCCGCGGCCCACTGCCGGCGATCTCGGGAGGCGCACCGGCCGCCGTCGACGGCCCCCTGCCCAGCCGCCGCGCGCTCCGCGCGGAACCCGCGTCGCGACCCGGCATCGGTGCGCACCGGGAGCACCCGGTGGCCATACACGCGGCCGACGGCCTGTTCGCCCGGGCCCGCGCGGGATGGTGGTGGGCGGCCGGAATCGTGGCCGTGGCGGCGGTCCTGACGGTGATCGCGTTATGGCTCGGTAGGCTATGGGACGTTGACGCGTCCCTGGCGGTCGTGTCCCCCCTGCTTGCGGGCGCAGCGCACCGACCAGTCCCAGACGAGAGAGTGAAGGAACGCTAAGTGGTAGACGACGTTCCCCGAGTGCTGGCCGGACGCTACGAGATCGGCGAACTTATCGGTCGCGGCGGCATGGCCGAGGTGCACATCGGGCGTGACAACCGGCTCGGTCGCTCGGTCGCGATCAAGATGCTGCGCCCGGACCTCGCCCGCGACCCGAGCTTCCACGCCCGGTTCCGCCGCGAGGCCCAGGCCGCCGCGTCGCTCAACCACCCGGCGATTGTCTCCGTCTATGACACCGGTGAGGACCTCAGCAGCGGGATCGACGGCGCCGAGGTGCGGATCCCGTTCATCGTGATGGAGTACGTCGAAGGTCACACCGTCCGCGACCTGCTCCGCGACGGTTCCGCGCTGCCCATCGACGAGGCGATCGAGATCACGCAGGGCGTGCTGTCCGCGCTCGAGTACTCCCACCACGCCGGCATCGTGCACCGCGACATCAAGCCCGCGAACGTGATGCTGACGCCCACCGGTGCCGTGAAGGTGATGGACTTCGGCATCGCCCGCGCGATGGCGGACTCGGCCGCGACGATGACCCAGACCCACGCCGTCGTCGGGACCGCGCAGTACCTCTCCCCGGAGCAGGCCCGCGGCGAAGTCGTCGACGCCCGCTCGGACCTGTACTCGACCGGATGTCTCCTCTTCGAGCTCCTCACCGGCCGGCCGCCGTTCATCGGTGACTCCGCCGTGGCGGTCGCCTACCAGCACGTCAGCGAGGAGCCGCCGAGGCCGAGCACGTTCGCGCCGGACGTGCCCGAGTCGCTCGACCGGATCACGATGCTCGCGCTCGCGAAGGACCGGGACGAGCGCTACTCGAGCGCCGCGCAGTTCCGGGGCGACCTCGAGGCCGCCGCCCGGCAGGAGGCGATCAGCGCCCCGCCCCTCGGCGCGGTGTCGGCCGCGGCCGCGACGGGCGCGACCCAGGTCCTCGGCGGCGCGGCCATCGCCGAGCCGACGGCGGCGGCCGAACCGGAGCCGGAGGACGAGCCGAAGAGCAACAAGACGCTGATCTGGATCCTCGCCGTCGTCGGCGTCGCAGCCCTGATCGGCATCATCCTGCTCGCCCTGAACCGGCCGGAGGAACCGGTCGAGCCGACCACGGTGATGGTCCCCGACCTGACCTCGATGACCCAGGAGCAGGCGCGCACGGCGCTCGCCGACACGGTGGCCACCGAGGACGGCCCCGGCCTGGAACTGGTCCTCGGTGACCCGGTCACGGACCCGGAGATCCCCGAGGGTGAGGCGGTGTCCTGGAACCCGACCACCGGCGCCGAGGTCGAGGCGGGCTCCCCGGTCACCGTGGTGTTCTCCTCCGGGCCGGGCGAGTTCGAGATCCCGGACGTGTCCGGGCTGAGCCAGGACCGGGCCCGCCAGGAACTGATCGACGCCGGTTTCAGCGGCGCGAACATCCGCACCACCACCGAGAACAGCCCGGACTTCGGCGCCGACGAGGCGATCCGCACCGAGCCGGAGGCCGGCACCATGGCCAACCCGGAGGACGCGATCACGATCGTCCTCGCCACCGGGAACGTGGACCTGCCGTCGCTCGTGGGTCAGGACCTCGAGGCGGCGCAGAACACCATCACCGAACTGGGCCTCAGCTCCCGGGTCACCAACCAGGAGGACCCGGGTCCGCCCGGTGTGGTCCTCAACCAGGACCGTGAGGGCTCCGTGCCGCAGGGCACCGTGGTGGAGCTGATCGTGTCGATCCCGGAGCCGACCCAGGAGCCGACGACCGACCCGCCCACCACGGACCCCACGACCGACCCGACCACGGAACCAACCACGGAACCGACGCCGGATCCGGGCGGCGAGGAGCCGCCCGAGGGGCCGTAGGGTTCGTACGCCGGGGCGTCAGTGCGGCGTCACGAGCGGGGCCAGCCCGGCGCTGCGGGCGACGGCCTCGCCGTCCCCGGCGAGCGCGAGCCAGTTCGCGAGCAGCCGGTGCCCACCCTCGGTGAGAACCGACTCCGGGTGGAACTGCACCCCGTGCAGCGGCAGGCTCCGGTGCTCCAGCCCCATCACGATGCCGTTCGCCGTGTGCCCGGTGACCCGGAGCACGTCGGGCACGGTGTCCGCCTGGACGGCGAGGGAGTGGTAGCGGGTCGCGGTGAACGGTGACGGGAGCGACGCGAAGACACCGGTGCCGTCGTGCTCCACCTCCGAGGTCTTGCCGTGCATGAGCTCCGGCGAGTGGTTGACCACCCCGCCGAAGACCTCACCGAGGGCCTGGTGGCCGAGGCACACGCCGAGCATCGGCACCTCCTGCTCCGCACACCGCTCGATGATCGCCGTGCTCTCGCCCGCCTCCTTCGGGGTGCCCGGGCCGGGTGAGACGAGCACGCCGTCGTAGCCGGCCAACGGTTCCGCGCCGCCGAGCGACTCGTCGTCGTTGCGGACCACGGTGGTCTGCGCCCCGAGTTGCTGCAGGTAGCCGACGATCGTGTAGACGAAGCTGTCGTAGTTGTCGATGACGAGGATGCGACTCATCAACCCTCTCCCACGGTCTGGTCGTTGAACGGCATGTACGGGGCCACAGCGGGGAAGACCCACAGGAACAGCGCGGCCACCACAGCCCCGATGAGCACCGCGGACTGGATGACGCGGGCCCACGTCGGCCCCGGCAGGTGGGTGAAGATCCAGCCGTACATCGCTAGGACCCCTCCGGTAGCAGGGCGGCCGGCAGGCCGTCGGTGAGCGGGATCCAGTGATCCAGGTGCGCGTGCACGATATACCGCTCCCGGGTCGACCAGAGCGGGTGGCAGGTGGTCAGGGTCAGCATCTCCTCGGTGGCGACCGCCTCGGGGTCGCCGGGCACCGGGGCGATGACCTCGACCTCGCTGGGTCGGACCACCTCGCTGGTGGTGACCTCGTAGACGTACCAGGCCTGCGCGGTCCTCACGATGATCTCGTCGCCGGCCGCGAGGGTGTCGATCGAGTAGAACGGCTTGCCGTAGGTCTGGCGGTGTCCGGCCACGGAGAAGTTCCCGACCTGCCCGACCTGCGCGGTCTCCGGGTAGTGGCCCACCCGGCCCGCGTCCAGCACCGTCGGGCGGTCGACGCCCTCCGCGATCGGTTGCGCGTAGTCGGTGCCCCAGTCCGGGACGTACAGCGTCGCGAACACCTCGGCCGCGGCCGCGGCCACTTCGACGGGGGGGGTGTCCGTGCGGGGCGTGCCGGCCACCTCGGGTACGGGCGGAAGAGACTCCTCGAGCTCGGCGACGGCACTGGCGGCCTGCTGCTCGCCCTCGACGTCGGTCCACCACAACTGCCAGACGACGAACAGTCCGAGCAGCACCCCGGCCGTGATCAGAAGTTCGCCGACGCCCCCGAGGATCCTCGAACCCACCGGGGCGCGCCGCCGGCCCGGTGGCGGTGCGGCCTCGTCGGCCGTGGACGTCGACGGCGGGGCGCTGGTCACTGCGGCCCGTTCGGGTCGGTGCTGGGCACCTCGAGGCTGATCGGGTCGCCACCTGGGACCCGGGCGTACCGGGTGCTCAGATTGCCCTCGTCACCCGGGGCCTCGATCTCGTCCTCGACGGTCATGGACCAGCCGAGCGCCACGGCATCCACGTACTGCCGGTAGATGCCGACGGCCGAGGAGTCGTCGAGGGCGGACTCCAGTTCGTCGGAGTCCCCGATGGCGGCGATCCGGTAGGGCGGGGAGTATGTGTAGCCGTCGAGGAGGAGGACGTTGCCGACGCACCGGATCGAGGTGGTCGCGGTGACCCGGTGGCCCTGCACGGTCATGGCCTCGGCGCCACCGGCCCAGAAGGCGTTGATCACGGCCTCCAGGTCCTGCTGGTGCACCACCAGGTCATCGGGACTGAACCCCTCCGGGACGTCCTGGACGAGCGGGGAGTCCCACAGCGACACCTCCACGCCTGGCCCCGTGACGGCGAGGCGGCCGGCCGCGAGGGCCACCGAGTCGCTCGCGGCCACCTCCGGCATCGCGGCCGACTGCTCACTCAGGAGTGCGTCGACCTCGGCGCGCAGCTGCGTCACCGCGGCGTTCGTCTCCTGCAGCCGGGCCTCCTCGTCCTGTACCAGCTCCGGGAGGTTCTGCGGCTGGCGCTCGGTGTCCTGAGCGAACACTGACGCGCTCGTGGCGAACATCAGGCCAGCGAGGACCCCCACCAGGCCGACTCCGATCGACCGTCCGCGCAGGCGTGACATGCGCGGCGGGCGGTCGGGAGTCCTCATGTGTTCGATTGTAGGTGGCCCACCGCATTAGGATTGGCGGGAGTTCACCACCCGAGGAGTCACCATGCCCGAGTCCAGGTCCCGCAAGAAGCCGGCCTACACCCCACCGCCGGCCTCGAGCGCGGTGAAGCCGAACCCCCGCTGGTGGGCGCCCACGATGGTGACCCTGCTCATCGTCGGCCTCGTGTACGTGGTGGTCACGTACCTGATGGAGTCGGCCGGCCCGATCCCGGGCATCGGTGCCTGGAACCTCGGCATCGGCTTCGCGATCATGATGATCGGGTTCGTGATGACGATGCGCTGGCGCTGAACCGCGCCCCACACTCCCCTCCGAGGCCGTCCCCCCGATACCGGGTGGGACGGCCTTCGCCGTTTCCCGGCCTCGCAGATGGCCCGTTATCCCCAGGTGTGCACACAGCTGTGGAGAACTACAGCCGTGTCATTTCCACACCTGTGGAGTCACCTGTGGATACTTACACCGATGTAGTTCCACAGGTGTGAACAACCCTGTGGACGCACGTTCGACGCCCGATGCCGGCCCACCTCGCCGCCCGAGAGTGCCGAAGTGGCGACCACCACAGCACCCTCACCCCAGCCGAGCGGCACCCCACCACCCACCAGCTGCCGAGAGTGCCGAAATGGCAACCACAACAGCACCCTCACCACAGCCGAGCGACATCCCTCCCACCCGGCACCACCGCGGGACGGGAGGTCACTTCGTAACGCTTCAAAGCGGCGTTGAAACCGTTGGAAGGTCGACCTCGGGTCGCCGCGAGAAGGGATGGCAGGGGCGGCGGGGCGGCCCCGGGCGGGAGGCCTGGACGTCAGACGGCTGGGATCAGGCGTAGACGGCCATGGTGATCCCGATCAGGATCGCCGCGACCAGGGCGACGCCGGCGATGGCGCCGCGGGTTCGTTCCTTCTTCGGCAGGTAGGCGAAGAGCGCGCCGAGAGCCGCGCCGGTGAGCAGCCCGCCGAGGTGCGCCTGCCAGGAGATCCCCGGGATCACGAACCCGATCACCACATTGATCGCGATGACGACCAGGATCTGCCGGGCCTCTCGGCCGGTCCGGCGCAGCACCACCGCGATCGCCGCGAACAACCCGAACACGGCACCGGACGCCCCGACCGTCGGGATGTTCCAGACCTGATCGCCGGCCAGCGCGATCACCGCCACGCTGCCACCGAAGGCGCTGAGCAGATACAGCGCGATGAAGCGCCACCGGCCCAGCATCTGTTCCAGGAACGGACCGACGATCCACAGGGCGTACATGTTGAAGAGCAGGTGCACGATCCCCGCGTGCAGGAACGCGGTGGTGATCATCCGGTACGGCTCGACCTCGCCGAGCACCGGCGCGAAGATCAGCCTCATCCGCAGCGTCGGACTCACGTAGTCCGCGACGAACAGCACGACGCAGATCGCGATGATCGTGATCGTGACGACAGGCCGGTTGTCGGGGCCCACCCGGGCACCGAGCACCGTGGTCCGCGGTCGGACCGCGCGCGCCTCCTCGCGCACGCAGTCCACGCAGTGCACACCGACCGCTGCGGGCCGCTGGCACTCCGGGCAGGCCGGGCGCCCGCACCGCTGACACCGAACGTAGGCGACCCGTTCCGGGTGGCGCGGGCACACCGGCGGGCCGCCGCCCGCACCCGGTGGCCCGGGCTGGCCGGGCTGCCCGGGCGGCGGCGCGGGCGGGTAGGCGGTCATCGAGCGGTCAGTCGACGATCTCGATCGAGTTGATCACGATGTCCTCGACCGGACGGTCGTTCCGCGGGTCCGTGGAGACCGCACCGATGGCGTCGACGATGGCGGTCGAGGCCGGGTCCTTCACCTTCCCGAAGATGGTGTGCTTGCCCTGCAGCCAGGTGGTCGCCGCCGTCGTGATGAAGAACTGCGAGCCGTTGGTGCCACGGCCCATCTGGATCCCGGCGTTCGCCATGGCGAGCACGTACGGCTCGCGGAAGTGGAGTTCGGGGTGGATCTCGTCATCGAAGGCGTACCCGGGGCCACCGCGGCCGGTGCCCAGCGGGTCGCCGCCCTGGATCATGAAGTTCGGGATGACGCGGTGGAAGATCGTGCCGTTGTACAGCGGCTCGTTGCTGGACTCCCCGGTCTCCGGGTGCGTCCAGGTTCCGGCGCCGGTGGCCAGGTCGGTGAAGTTCTTCACCGTCTTCGGCGCGTGGTTGGGCAGGAGTTCGACGACGATGTCGCCGGCGGTCGTGTGCAGAATGGCGTCCATGGCCCCATCCTCGCACCCTCGGCCTGCGCTGCGTTACCGGGGCGCCGGCGGCTCGGGTCGACGAGCCGTTGGGGAGCACAGCACCCAGGACATATGCGTATCGTCCCTACGGGTGGCACGATAGACGCATCAACGCAGACGATCCGCATCCGATCTTCCGTGGACACCCGCGGGAAGGGAACTAGGGGAGACATATGTCGCGCAAGGACAAGATCAACACCGAGCAGCTCCGCGAGCAGGCCGAGGAGGCCGGCAAGGCGGCGCGTCAGCTGGCCGACCAGGGCAAGGACTGGGCAACACCGAAGGTCGAGGCAGCACTCGAGTGGGCCGGTCCTCGCGTTGACAAGGCGTGGCGCACGGGCGTGACCGCTGCCGCACCGGTGGTGGCCGACTACGCCGAACGCTCCAAGGACGTCGTCGACACCGCGCACGACAAGATCGTCGACGACGTGATCCCCCGGGTGATCGCCGCGATGGAGGAGGCCGCCAAGGCGGCGCAGAGCGGGTCGGACAACCTGCAGGTCAAGGCGAACGCCGCTCTGGACGCTGCCGCGGCAGCGGTCGCCGAGCAGGAGAAGAAGGCCAAGGGCGGTAGCAAGGTCGGCAAGACCATCGGCTGGGTCCTCGTGGCCGGCGCGGTCGCCGGGGCCGGGGTGCTGATCTGGCGCCGGACCCAGCCGGTCGACGACCCATGGGCCGAGGAGTACTGGGACGACGCCGTCGCCGCTCCCGCCGCTGGCGAGGGCGCTGCGGCGACCGTCGCCGAGAAGGCGAAGCACGTCGCCGAGGACGCCAAGGCCGCGACCGCCCAGGCCGCGGACAAGGCCAGCGAGGTGAAGGACCAGGTCGCCGAGAAGGCCGGCGAGGTGAAGGACCAGGTCGCTGAGAAGGCCACCCGGGCCAGGAACCAGGCTGCCGACAAGGCGAACGAGGCGGCGAACTCGGCTGCGGACAAGACCGAGGAGGTCAAGGACACGGCCAAGGACGCCGCGAAGGACGTGCAGGACAAGGCGGACGACGCCAAGAACACCTGACGCCCACGCGCAGCACGCGAGGCCCCGCACACCCGGCGTGTGCGGGGCCTCGTGCCGTCCAGCGCCGACGCCGGCACGCGCGGGTGGAACAATGGCACCCGTGTCCGACTCCACGACTGATTCCGGCGCGACCGCCGTCGCCTCCCTGCAGACCCAGCTCACCGATGCCCTCGGTGACGCCATCGCGGCGGCCTACCCCGCCCAGCGCGGTGCCGACCCGCTGATCCGCCCGAGCGACCACGCCGACCGCCAGGCGAACGCCGCACTCGCGCTCGCGAAGAAGGTCGGCGCGAAGCCGCGCGAGGTCGCCGAGTCCGTCGCCGGACAGATCGACGTGGGGGACGTCGTCGGGCAGGTGGAGATCTCCGGCCCCGGCTTCCTGAACCTGACCCTCACCGATGCCGCACTCTGGCGGCAGGTCGAGGCTCGGCGGTCCGACGACCGCCTGGGGGTGCCCGCCTCCGCCGCCGGCGTGCGCACGGTGATCGACTACTCGGGCCCGAACATCGCCAAGGAGATGCACGTCGGCCATCTGCGCTCGTCGGTGATCGGTGACGCGCTGGCCCGGATCCTGACCTTCCTCGGCTCGGACGTGGTGCGCCAGAACCACCTGGGCGACTGGGGCACGCAGTTCGGCATGCTGATCCAGTACATCGACGAGCACCCGGAGCTGCCCTGGCGGCATACGGAGATCACCGCCACGGACGCCGACGGTGAGAACGCCTCGACCGTGTCCGCGCTCGACGGGCTCTACAAGGCGGCCCGTGCGGTGTTCGACGCCGACCCGGACTTCGCCGACCGGGCCCGGGCGCGGGTGGTCGCGCTGCAGGCCGGCGACGAGGCGACGCTCGCCACCTGGCGCGACATCGTGAAGGAGTCGCAGTACGCCTTCGACGAGGTGTACGCGCGCCTCGGTGTCCAGCTGACGGAGGAGGACTCGGCCGGCGAGTCCTTCTACAACGACATGCTCGACGGCGTCGCTGACGAACTCGAGGCGGCCGGCATCGCGGTCGTGAGCGACGGCGCCCTGGTGGTCCTGTCCGAGGAGGTGACCGGACCGGATGACGAACCCGTCGCGCTCATGGTGCGCAAGCGGGACGGCGGGTACGGCTACGACACCACGGACCTGGCCACGATCCGGTACCGCATCCGCGACCTCGGCGCCGATCGGATCCTGTACCTGGTGGACTCCCGTCAGGCCCTGCACTTCCGGCTCGTGTTCGAGGCCGCGCGTCGGGCCGGCTGGCTGGACCCGGAGCGTGTGCAGGCCCTGCACGTGCCGTTCGGTAGCGTCCTCGGCGCCGACGGCAAGCCCTTCAAGACCCGCTCCGGCGGCACCGTGCGGCTGATGAACCTGCTCGACGACGCGGTCGCCGCAGCCCTCACCGTGGTCCGGGAGGGTGCCGGGGCCAAGGGCACGGAGGTCGATGACGAGGCGCTCCAGCTGATCGCCGAGCAGGCCGGTATCGGTGCGGTGAAGTACGCCGACCTGTCCGGCTCCCGGGTCAAGGACTACGTCTTCGACGTCGCCCGGATGACGGCGTTCAACGGCAACACCGGCGTCTACCTGCAGTACGCGCACACCCGGATGGTCTCGATCCTGCGCCGGGCGACCGAGCGCGGGCTGAGGGTCCCGGAACAGGTGCCGGCCGCCGTCGAGACCTCGCTCGAGCCCGCCGAGCGCGACCTGATCCTGACCCTGGACACGTTCGCGGACGTGCTCGCGGAGGTGGCCGTCGATCTCGAGCCGCACCGGCTGGCCGGCTATCTGTACGAGCTCTCGAGGGCGTTCACGGACTTCTACGAGTCGTGCCCGGTGCTCGCTTCGGAGGGCACCGTCCGGGATCGCCGACTCGCGCTCGTGGACCTGACCCGGCGCACCCTGGCCACCGGTCTCGACCTGCTCGGGATCGCCGCACCGGAACGGATGTGAACGCGTCCAAACGGGCCCGGCGGGGCGCCTGACGGGACCGATGCACCCGGGTAGGGTCCCCTTCCGTGAGCGCGCCACGGAATCATCTCCGCCTCGATGCCCGACCGGCCCGACCGGCCCGACCGGCCCGCGCCCTCGCCGAGCCCGTCCTGCCCGGCGGCGCCGGGATCACCGTGCTCGGATCGCACCTCGAGCGGGACGGCGTGCCGTGGATCCCGATCTCGGGCGAGTTCCACTTCACCCGGTCACCACGTGCCACCTGGGCCGCCGAGCTGGCCCGGCTGCGGGCCGCCGGGCTGAACACGGTGGCCACCTATCTGTTCTGGCTGCACCACGAGCCGGAACGAGACGCCGCCCCGGACTTCACCGGTGGTCGCGACATCCGGCACTTCGTCGACCTGGCCGCGCGGGCGGGGCTCGACGTGCTGGTCCGGATCGGCCCCTGGGCGCACGGTGAGGCGCGCAACGGCGGACTCCCGGACTGGGTGCAGCACGGCCCCTGGCACATCCGGACCGACGACCCGGGCTATCTGGCCGAGGTTCGTCGCTGGTACGCCGCGATCGCGCAGCAGCTCCAGGGACTGGACGCGGCCTCCGGCGGCCCGATCGTCGGCATCCAGGTGGAGAACGAGCTCGCGGACGCGCCCGATCACCTGCTCACCCTGCGCGGGATCGCCGAGGAGGTCGGGCTGCGGGCCCCGCTGTGGACGATGACCGCGTGGAACGGCGCCGTCCTGCCGACGCAGGGTTTCCTGCCCCTGTACGGCGGGTACTCCGAGTCGTTCTGGACCTCCGCGGCCGAGCCGTGGAGCGCAGGCTGCCGGTCCCAGTTCACCTACACGCACATGTTCGACGACACCTCGATCGGGGCGGACGTGATGCCGACGGCGCGGCCGGAGTCGACGTCCACGCACCGGCGCTTCCCGGCACCCGATCCGTACCCGGTCGCGACCTGTGAGCTGGGTTCCGGGATGGCCACCGCATATCACCGTCGCCCGCTCGTCGACGCCGACGACGTCGCCGCGGTGGCGCTGACGAAACTAGGGTCGGGCTCGATCTGGCAGGGCTACTACATGTTCCACGGTGGCCTGAACCCGCCGGTCCGCGGACTCCAGGAGTCGCACGCGACCGGCTACCCGAACGACCTGCCGGAGTTCGACTACGACTTCGGTGCCCCGATCGGATCCGCCGGCCAGGTGCGGCCGTCGCTGCCCCTGCTGCGCCGCCAGCACCGGTTCCTGGCCGACTTCGGGACGCGGCTGGCACCGATGGTGTCGGTACTACCGGTGCCCGACGGCGGAAGCGGGTCCGCTCGGACGCTGCGGTGGGCGGTGCGCACCGACGGCGACAGCGGGTTCCTGTTCGTCACGAACCATCAGCCGCACGAGCCTCTGCCCGCGCACCCCGGTGTCGGCTTCGAGGTCGACACCGACTCGGGCACGGTGGCGTGGCCCGCGGTCGACATCGGCACCGGGGCGTACTTCTACTGGCCGTTCAACCTCGACGAGTCCGGGATCCGGATCCGGTGGGCGACGGCGCAGCCGGTCGCCCGGGTTGGCGGTTCGGGTGGGCCGGGAGCGGTGCGGCTGGTCTTCGTCAGCACCCCGGGCGTCGAACCCCGGTTCGCCCTCGACCTGCCGCCGGGGGCGACGACCGCAGCCGACGGCGCCACACCGGTTCCGGGTCGTGGTCCCCGCGAGGTGGTGGTCCCGGTCCCGGCGGACAGCCCGCCCCTCGTGGTCGACACCGGTGAGATCACGCTGGAGATCGTGGTCCTCGAGCCCGTGGCCCTGGACGAGTTCCTGGACGCCGAAGACCCGGTCGGGCCCGTGACGGACCCGGTGTGGGTGGGTTCGGGAAGCACGCGGGGAGCCGCCCCGGCGGACGTTACGGACTGGTCCGCGGTGCCGGTCACGGCCCTCACGGCGCCGAGCGCGCCGGCGCCGCCACGCTCGGCCGACAACGACCGGGCGTCGGCACCGCACGACGTGGACTTCACGGGGGCCGCCCGGTTCGCGATCGACGTGCCCGTCGGCGACGGGCTCCTGCGCCTCGAGTGGACCGGGGACGTGCTCCGGGCATGGGCCGGCGACGGGGGCGAGCGGCGCCTGCTCGCGGACCAGTTCTTCTCCGGGGCAGCCTGGGAGATCACCGCCGCAGACCTGCGGGAGCGAGCGTGCGTGGCCCCGACGGCTGCGCTGACCCTGACCCTGGAGATCCTGCCGTTCCGGCCCGACGCGCCGATCTGGATCGATCCCCGGGCCCGCGCGGCCCTGGTCGCGACCGGCCATGAGGCCCGGGTCCGCTCGGCCGGCTGGCGGCCGGCGTCGTCCTGACGGGTCAGGGCCCGGGCGGGAGCCCGCGCCCGGCTGCCCGGACGGCACGCACGTCGGCCGCTGCCGGCGCCACGCCTCGTGAGGCAGGTCTGGCGTTGCGCGCTACGGTTGTGGGCGCAGCAACGGCGGGCGAGCCCGTCCGGTGCTGGACGGCATGCCGTCGACAGTCCCGCGAGCATGGGGAGAGTGCCCTGACCACCGTTCCTGCCCCGTACGCCAGATTGCACGAGGACGCGACCAGCCTGTTGGAGGGGTGGACGGCCCCCAATGCCCCGCAGGACTCCCTTCGACGGGAGTTCCTGGCGGTCCTGGCCGCCGAACCCCGGGCCATGTGGCGACACGGCACCGGAGTACACCTGACGGCCAGCTGCCTCGTCCTTGACGCCGACCGTTCCCAGGTCCTGCTCACCCTGCACGCGAAGATCGGGATCTGGCTCCCCTTCGGAGGCCATGTCGAGCCCGAGGACCGCTCGGTCCGGGGAGCGGCCGCGCGGGAGACCAGGGAGGAGTCCGGGCTGGTCGGCCTGGAGCTCGGTGACCTGGTGGACCTGGACCGGCACGCCCTGCCCGCGAGCCAGTACTCGGCCTGCGCCGAACATCTCGATCTACGGTTCGTCGCCGTGGATCCGGCGGGGCGCTCGGCGCCCGTGGTCAGCGACGAGTCCGAGGACGTCCGCTGGTGGCCGCTCGACCGGCTGCCCGCACCGATCGGCGAGGACGTCGAGCGGTTGGTCCGGGCCGGCATCGCCGGGGTGATCCCGCCCCGGCCGTAGCGGGTCGGTGGACACGGTGAGCATTGCCGGCGCCCGGTCGGCCGGTCAGTTGCTGACGGCGATCGCGCCGAGCAGCAGGACGAGTGCAAGCGCGATCGCCACGGCGCTGGCACCGCGGTGGCCGCTCCGGCGTCGGGACTGCGACGTCACGATGCCGACCAGCGCGACCACCGGGATGGATGCCATCGTCAGCAGTGTCACTCTCGGGTCGCACCGATAGCCCTGACAGACACCCGGCGTCAGCACGGTCAGGGCGAGCATGGCGAGGTCGAAGGCCGCCAGCATCACCAGGACCGCGCCGAGCATTCCGCTGAGGGTCCGGTCCCGCTCCTGTTCCAGCGCACCGAGGCTCCGCCCGGACGGCGTCGGGTCCTGTGGTGCAGGTCGGTGCTCGGGCGGTGGTCTCATGAGCTCCCCATCCCCGGGGCACCGCCGGTCGCGGCGCGTCGGACCACCAGTCTCACGTGGTTGCGCGACCTCCGTCGGGCTCCCTGTGGACGGCCGATCGGCGTCCACCACCGTCAGTGTCGCGAGCGGGGCATGCTCAGGAGGCGGCCGCTGCGGGCTCCCGCGGGAACCGCTTCTCGGAGCGCGCCTTGGCCTTCGCGGCTTCCTCCTCGCGGTTCTTCGGGGGCGCCGTGGTGACCAGGTCGGCGAGCAGGTGCTCGGTGATGTGCGTGATCTCGGCGACGGCCCGGTCGAACGCCTCGGCGTTGGCCTGGGACGGCTTGTTCATCCCGCTGATCTTGCGGACGAACTGGAGCGCGGCGTCGTGCACCTCGCCGGACGTCGCGTGCGGCTCGAAGTTGTGCAGGGGGCGAATGTTTCGACACATCCCTCGAGGGTGCCACGCGGATCCGAGTCAGGTCCAGAGGCAGGTCCAGAGGCTCAGCGCGGCATTTCCGGAAGCGGGGACCGTTGCGGTACCTGGGTGGAGCCAGCGGGACTCGAACCCGCAACCCCCTGCTTGCAAAGCAGGTGCGCTACCAATTGCGCCATGGCCCCGTGTGAAGTTGTCCGGGCCGGATCGGCTCAGGGCAGCGGGTCGGTGACCTCGGCCCACAGATCCCGCTCGGTGCGGTCCGCGGCGAACTTCCGCCAGAGGACGTAGCCGGCGACGGCCACTGCCGCGACCGTGAGGAACTTCTTCATGACCTGCCACCTTCCAGATCCGCCGAACGTGGGCCTAGCTGGACTCGAACCAGCGACCTCTTCCTTATCAGGGAAGCGCTCTAACCGACTGAGCTATAGGCCCGGATCCCCGCAGTTCCACGCGGGGGCGCCGGAGTGAGACTACCTCAGGCGCGGGGCCAGAGCCAAAACGCGAAACTCAGTCGTCGGTGAGCGTGAGGTGCAGTCCGCCCACCATTGCGGCGACAATGTTGTACACGAAGGCTCCGAGCGTGCTCAGGGCTGTGAGCAGAACCACATCGACGACCGCCACCACGGTCGCCACGGAGATCACGCGGGAGAACTCGAGGTACTCCAGGAGCGGACCGAACACGTCGCCTGCCTCGGCGTCGTTGATGATCCCCTCGATACTCGCGAACACCGCCATCTCGTTCAGCACACCCCAGACGACGGCGGTCGCGACGACGATCCCGATCCCGACCGCGATCGAGAGCAGGAACGAGATCTTCATCGCCGACCACGGGTCGATCCGGGAGATCGCCAGGCGGACCCGGCGCGGGCCGGAGGTCGGCTGGCTCGACGTGGTCGGCCTGCCGCCGGTCCTCCCCGAGCCCGGCTGCGTTGCGCTCTTGCGCTGCGGCGGAGCCTCGGCACCTGCTTCGAGCCGCACGGCGCCGGTCTTCGCGTCGCCGGCGGGCCGGATGCTCGGCGGCCGTTCTCCCTGGGCCTGGCCACCCAGGGTGGTCCGGGTCGAGGTGCGCACCGGTGCACCCGTGGTGTTCCCCTGGGTGTTCTCGGTCATCAGCTGCCTTCCTGCTCGCCGTCGGCGGCGTCGGCGGCCGCGCCGCCGTGCTCACCCGAAGACGGTACGCCATCGGGGGACTGCGCCGCTTCCTCGGGCTCGGCCGTGACGTCCGACTCGACGACCACCTCCTCGACCACGGCCTCGACATTCCGGGCGATCGCAATGATCCGGTCGCCGTTGTCCGGCTTGGCGAACGTCACACCCTGGGTGTTTCGTCCGGTGAGGTTCACCTCCGAGACGGGAACACGCACGATCTTGCCCCGCTCCATGATCACCAGGACCTCATCCTGCGGCCCGGTGATCAGCGCGCCCACCAGATCCCCGCGGGCCTCCACGAGGTTCGCCACCTTGATGCCAAGTCCCCCACGTCCCTGGACCCGGTACTCGTCCACGCGGGTGCGCTTGCCGAAGCCGCCCTCGGTGACCACGAACAGGTCGCTGCCGGGCTGGACCACGTCCATCGAGAGCAGCGAGTCGTCGCCGCGGAACTTCATCCCGGTGACCCCGGACGTGGCGCGTCCCATCGGCCGGAGCGCGTCGTCGGTCGCAGTGAACCGGAGCGACTGCCCCTTGCGGGAGACGAGCAGCAGGTCGTCATCGGAGTTCACGAGCCGCGCCGAGACCACCTCGTCCGGGTTGCCCTCGGCGTCGGTGCGCAGATTGATCGCGATCACGCCGCCGGTCCGGGTGGAGTCGTACTCGCTGAGCCGGGTCTTCTTGACCAGACCGCTCCGGGTGGCGAGCACCAAGTGCTCGGCCTGTTCGTAGTCGCGGATCGCCAGGACCTGCGCGATCCGCTCGTCGGGCTGGAAGGCCAGCAGGTTCGCGACGTGCTGGCCCTTCGCGTCACGGCCCCCCTCCGGCAGCTCGTACGCCTTCGCCCGATAGACCCGGCCGAAGTTCGTGAAGAACAGGAGCCACTGGTGCGTCGTGGTCACGCCGAAGTGATCGACGATGTCGTCACCGCGCAACTGTGCGCCGCGCACCCCCTTGCCGCCCCGGTGCTGCTGGCGGTAGTTGTCGGTGCGGGTGCGCTTGGCGTATCCACCGCGGGTGATCGTGACGACCACGTCCTCCTCGGGGATCAGGTCCTCCATCGACATCTCGCCGTCGAACGGCAGGATCGTCGTGCGGCGCTCGTCACCGTAGCGGGCCACGATCTCGTCGAGCTCGGCGCCGACGATGTCCCGCTGCCGCGCCTCGGAGCCGATGATGTCCTTGTAGTCGGCGATCTCGGCCTCGATGGCGGCGAACTCGTCGAGGATCTTCTGCCGCTCGAGGGCTGCGAGCCGGCGCAGCTGCATCTCCAGGATGGCATTCGCCTGGATCTCGTCGATCTCCAGCAGCTCCATCAACCCGGTGCGGGCGACCTCGACGGTGCGCGAGGCCCGGATCAGGGCGATGACCTCGTCCAGGGCGTCGAGCGCCTTGATGAGACCGCGCAGGATGTGGATGCGGTCCTCCGCGCGGCGCAGCAGCCACTCGGTCCGCCGCACGATCACGTCGATCTGGTGGTGCACCCAGTGCCGGATGAAGGCGTCCAGGCTGAGCGTGCGCGGCACCCCGTCGACCAGGGCGAGCATGTTCGCGCCGAACGTGTCCTGCAGCTGCGTGTGCTTGTACAGGTTGTTCAGCACGACCTTCGCGATCGCGTCCCGCTTGAGGACGATCACGAGTCGCTGCCCGGCGCGCCCGGAGGTCTCGTCGCGGATGTCGGCGATGCCCTGCACCCGGCCGTCCCGGACCAGATCGGCGATCTTGGCGGCGAGGTTGTCCGGGTTCACCTGGTAGGGCAGTTCGGAGACCACGAGGCAGGTACGGCCCTGGAGTTCCTCGACCTCGACCACGGCCCGCATCGTGATCGAGCCCCGACCGGTCCGGTAGGCGTCCTCGATGCCGCGGTGGCCCAGGATCTGCGCGCCGGTGGGGAAGTCCGGGCCCTTGATCCGCTGCAGCAGGGCCTCCAGGAGGTCCTCGGCGCTCGCGCCGGGGTTGTCCAGGAGCCAGCGCACGCCGTCGGCAACCTCACGCAGGTTGTGCGAAGGGATGTTCGTGGCCATCCCGACGGCGATCCCCGACGAACCGTTGACGAGCAGGTTCGGGAACCGTGCCGGCAGCACGACCGGCTCGCGGGTGCGACCGTCGTAGTTGTCACCGAAGTCGACGGTGTTCTTCTCGATGTCGCGGACCATCTCCATGGCCAGCGGCGCCATCTTGCACTCGGTGTACCGGGGTGCCGCGGCCGGGTCGTTGCCGGGTGAGCCGAAGTTGCCCTGCCCGTTGATCAACGGGTAGCGCAGCGACCAGGGCTGGACCAGGCGCACCATCGCGTCATAGATGGCGGTGTCGCCGTGTGGGTGGAACTGACCCATCACGTCGCCGACCACGCGTGAACACTTCGAGAACGCCGAGTCCGGCCGGTATCCACCATCGAACATCGCGTAGATGATCCGACGGTGCACCGGCTTGAGCCCGTCGCGGACTTCGGGCAGTGCCCGCCCGACGATCACGCTCATCGCGTAGTCGAGGTAGGACCTCTGCATCTCGAGCTGGAGGTCGACCTGTTCGATGCGGTCGTGGGTGACGACGGCGTCCGCGCCGGAGTCGTCGTTCGGACCGGTCGGGGGCATGGGTGGTTGCTCGCTCACGTTCGTTTCCTTACTCAGACGTCCAGGAAGCGCACGTCACGGGCGTTGCGCTGGATGAAGGACCGGCGCGATTCGACGTCCTCGCCCATCAGGATGGAGAAGATCTCGTCGGCTCCGGCCGCCTCGCCGATGGTCACCTGGCGCAGGGTGCGGGTGGCCGGGTCCATCGTGGTCTCCCAGAGCTCCCGATAGTCCATCTCGCCGAGACCCTTGTACCGCTGGATCCCGCCGTCCTTCGGGAGGCGGTGGTTCTTCGCCAGGCCCTCGGCCACGAGGGCGTCGCGCTCCCGGTCCGAGTACACGTACTGGTGCGGCGAGTTCGTCCACTTCAGCCGGTACAGCGGCGGCATCGCCAGATATACGTGCCCGCGCTCGATGAGGGGGCGCATGTACCGGAACAACAGCGTCAGGAGCAGCGTGGCGATGTGCTGACCGTCGACGTCGGCGTCGGCCATCAGCACGATCTTGTGATAGCGCAGCTTCGTGATGTCGAAGTCCTCGCCGAAACCGGTGCCGAACGCCGTGATCAGCGCCTGGACCTCCATGTTCGCGAGGGCCTTGTCGATCCGCGCCTTCTCGACGTTCAGGATCTTTCCGCGGATCGGCAGGATCGCCTGGGTCTCGGGGTTTCGTCCCTGCACGGCCGAGCCGCCGGCCGAGTCCCCCTCGACGATGAAGATCTCGGAGATCGTGGCGTCGCGGCTAGAGCAGTCGCGCAGCTTGCCCGGCATACCGCCGCCCTCGAGCAGGCCCTTGCGGCGGGTGGCCTCGCGGGCCTTGCGGGCCGCCATCCGGGCCGCCGAGGCCTGGATCGACTTCCGGATCACGTCCCGGGCCTCGGCCGGGTGGGACTCGAGCCAGCCTCCGAGCTGGTCGAACACAACCTTCTGGGTGAACGTGCGGGCCTCGGTGTTGCCGAGCTTCGTCTTCGTCTGACCCTCGAACTGCGGCTCGCCGAGCTTGATGGAGATGACGGCGGTGAGGCCCTCGCGGATGTCCTCACCGGTGAGGTTGTCGTCCTTCTCCTTGAGCAGGTTCTTCTCGCGGGCGTACCGGTTGATCAGCGTGGTCAACGCGGACCGGAAACCCTCCTCGTGCGTACCGCCTTCCGAGGTGTTGATCGTGTTCGCGTAGGTGTGCACGCTCTCGGAGTAGGCGCCGGTCCACTGCAGCGCGATCTCGAGGGAGATCTTGCGCTCGGTGTCCTCGGACTCGAAGTCGATGATCTCCGGGTGGACCATCTCGGTGCGCTTGGCTGCGTTGAGGTGCTTCACGTAGTCGACGAGGCCGCCGTCGTACCGGTAGGTGACCGACCGGGAGTGCTCATCGGCCTGTTCCACAGCGGTGTCCTCGGAAGGGCCGGCCACCTCGTCGCCGGTGTCCTCGGCGACCACCCGCTCGTCCGTCAGCGAGATACCCAGGCCCTTGTTCAGGAACGCGTACTGCTGGAACCGGGCCCGCAGCGTCTCGTAGTCGAACTGGGTCGTCTCGAAGATGTCGTCGTTCGGCCAGAAAGTGACGGTGGTACCGGTGTCCTCGGTGTCCTCACCCCTGGCCAGGGGGGCCATCGGGACGCCGTCGCCGTAACTCTGTCGCCACACGCTGCCCTGGCGACGAACCTCGACGTCGAGACGTCCCGACAGTGCGTTCACCACGGAGACGCCGACGCCGTGCAGCCCACCGGAGACGGCGTAGCCACCACCGCCGAACTTCCCCCCGGCGTGCAGCACGGTCAGCACGACCTCGACGGCCGGCTTGCCCTCGGACTCCACCACGTCCACAGGGATCCCGCGACCGTTGTCACGGACCCGGAGGCCGCCGTCAGCCAGCAGGGTCACGTCGATGTGGTCGCAGTATCCGGCCAGTGCCTCGTCGACCGAGTTGTCGACCACCTCGTACACGAGGTGGTGCAGTCCCCGCTCACCGGTCGAGCCGATGTACATGCCGGGGCGCTTGCGCACCGCCTCGAGTCCCTCCAGGACCGTGATATTGCTGGCGTCGTAGCTCGTGGGCCCCGAGTTCTGTGCTTCGGTTGCCGGCTCAGTTGTGTCGTCAGCCACGTTCTTCTGGCTCTCCTCATCGTCATCGAGGCACGCGCGCGGCACCGCTCGGTTGAGTGAGGTGCCTGCGTGCCGGCCCAGGACCACAGGCGTTTGAACCACTTGCCCCCGGACGGTCGCTCGATTCTACTCCGAATCCGCGAGAACTCCGAATATCCACAGAAGTTATCCACAGCGTGTCGTGGTCTGGGGACAAGGCACCCGAGGGACGCTGTGGACCGGGTCCCGTGCAGCCCGTCAGGAGGGCGGCAGGAAGGTGGTCACGAGGTCGAGCGCAGGTCGGAGTGCAGGTCGAGGGCAGGTAAGTGCAGGGACCCGATCAGCCGTAGGTGTCGCGCGGCCCACGCCCCCGCACCGAACGGGGGCCCTTCCGCCAGCTCGGGCCGCCCGGCCCGAGCACCTGGATCGACGTGACCACCCCGTCGCCGACCTCCTCGGCGAGGCGGCGCTCCAACTGGGGCAGCAGCAGGCGGATCTGGGTGGCCCACGCAGTCGAGTCGGCCCGCACCACGAGAGCCCCCTCGTCGAACGTCTCCGGCTCGCAGTGATCGGCGATCTGGTCGCCGACCACCTCCCGCCATCGACCGACCACGCCCCCGATCGACAGCGGTTGGTTCCACCCGAGCTGACCCCGCAGGGACTCGAGGGCGGAGCCGATCATCCGCGGATCGCGCCCCGTCCCGTGCCCCGGCGCCGGCGTCGCCACCGTCCCACGCCCGCGCCGGCCGGCCCTGCCGGCACTGCCGGTGCCACCGGGGGCCAGACCCTTGGCCCGGGCGGCGTCCCGGGCACGGGCGAGCGCACTCCTCGCCGCCGCGTCGACGTCGGGCTCCTCGGCCGCCGGGGCTGCCGAAGCCCTCGGTGACCCGTCCTCCGGAGCGGCCCGGCCGCCCTCGGGCAGGTCAGCGGACACGGGTGACCGCACCGTCCATCACGTCGTACCGAGCGCCGGCCAGGCCCTCGGGTACGTCCTCGGCGACGGCCGAGGTGATCAGCACCTGCTCCGCGTCGGCGACCAGGTCGGCCAGGCGAGCCCGACGGCGGTTGTCGAGTTCGGCGAACACGTCGTCGAGGATCAGCACGGGTTCGCCGTCGCTCTCGAAGTCGGTGTCGGCGCGCAGCAACTCGTAGGAGGCGAGGCGCAGGGCGAGCGCCAGCGACCAGGACTCGCCATGGCTGGCGTACCCACGCGCGGGCAGTCCGCCGAGCTGCAGCTCGAGGTCGTCACGGTGGGGGCCCACGAGGGACACTCCCCGCTCGATCTCCTTCGGCCGCAGGCGGGACATCGCGTCCAGGAGCCGAGCCTGGACGAGGTGCGCATTGGTGAGCGACTCCTCGGCCGTCACCGCTGCGCCCGGCGCCCGGTCGCCGTCGGACATCGTCTGCTCCAGGCTCGACCGGTACCCCAGCTCCGCGGCGCTCTGCGCGGAACTGACCCGCTCGTAGGCGCTCTCGACGTGCGGGCGCAGCCCGCGGACCGCGGTGACCCGGGCGGCGATCAGCTGGGCGCCGGCCGTGGCCGCCTTCTCGTCCCACACATCGAGCGTGCGCAGGTCGGGCCCGGACCCGGCACGGCGGCTGGTGCCCGCGGACTTCAGCAGGGCGTTGCGCTGCTTGATCACGCGCTCGTAGTCGGAGCGGACCCCGGCCAGCTTCGGACTCAGGAGCACCAGGAGCTCATCGAGGAACCGGCGGCGGCCGTCCGGGTCACCCTTGACGAGCGCGAGATCCTCCGGGGCGAACACCACGGTCCGGAGCCGACCGAGCAGATCCCGCGCCCGCGGCAGCGCGGACCGGTTGATCCGGGCCCGGTTCGCCTTTCCTGCGACGAGTTCGAGTTCCAGCGTTGCCGGCCGGCCCGAGCGCACCACCTTCGCCTGGATCACCGCGCGGGACGAGCCCCGGCGCACCAGCGCGGCATCGGAGGCGACCCGGTGGGAGGTGAACGTGGCCAGGTACCCGAGGGACTCGACGAGATTGGTCTTGCCCTGGCCGTTCGGGCCGACCAGCGCGGTGATCCCCGGCTCGAAGGCGACGACGACCTGTGCGTAGGACCGGAAGTCGGTCAGGGCGAGATCGGAGACATACATCGAGAGGCTGGGTCTAGCCGTCCGCCGCGGCCTTGGTCGCGTGCCCGCCGAACTGCTGGCGCAGGGCGGCCACGGCCTTCATGGCCGGTGAGTCCTCCTGGCGCGAGTCGAACCGCGCGAACAGGGCGGCACTGATGACCGGGGCGGGGACCGCGCGTTCCACGGCCTCCTGGACGGTCCAGCGCCCCTCGCCCGAGTCGGCGACGAATCCGCGGATGTCGTCCAGGTCGGGGTCCTCGTTGAGCGCCTTCACGAGGAGCTCGAGCAGCCAGGAGCGAACCACGGTGCCCCTCTGCCAGGCGGTGAAGATGGCCCCGACGTCGTCGATCAGGTCGTCGCGCGCGGCGAGGATCTCGTATCCCTCGGCGTACGCCTGCATCACGCCGTACTCGATGCCGTTGTGGACCATCTTCGCGTAGTGCCCGGCGCCGACCGGCCCCGCGTGCACGAAGCCCTCCGCGGCGAGACCTTCCGGGCGGAGCGCCTCGAAGATCGGCATCAGGGTGGCGATGGTCTCGTCCGGGCCGCCGACCATCAGTCCGTAGCCGTTCTCCCGGCCCCAGATCCCACCGGAAACCCCAGCGTCGACGTACCCGATACCGCGTTCACCCAGCTCCGCGGCGCGGCGGGTGTCGTCGCTGAACTTGGAGTTCCCACCGTCGATGATGACGTCTCCGGCACGCATGTGTTCGGCGACCTGTGCCACCACGGTGTCGGTGATCTCCCCGGCGGGAACCATCACCCAGACGATGCGCTGCTGCTCGGGGAGCGCAGCCACCAGGTCGGCGATCCCTGGGACGTCGGAGATCTCCTGGTTCTGGTCGTATCCGGTCACCCCGTGGCCCGCATTGCGCAGCCGGTCGCGCATGTTGCCGCCCATCCGGCCCAGCCCGATCAGTCCGATGTGCATGAGCGAATCTCCTTCGGCCGGCGGTGGTGGATCCCAGTCTGGTCGCGGCCCGGTCAGCTCGCGAATCGGATCGGCATGAGCAGGTACCGGAACTCCTCCGCGTGGTCGGCACCGTCGATGCTGTCCTGGCCGGTCATGACCGCCGGCTTCGAGGCGTGGGTGAAGGACAGCCGTACGAACGGGGTGTCCAGGGCGCCGAGGCCGTCCAGGAGGTACTGCGGGTTGAATGCCGTGGAGATGTCCTCACCCACGAGCGTGGACTCCAGGACCTCCGACGCCTGGGCGTCGTCGCCCTGGCCGGCCTCGAGGACGACCTGGCCCTCGCTGAAGGAGAGCCGGATCGGGGTGTTCCGTTCGGCCACGAGGGCCACCCGCTTGGCGGCCTCGACGAGCTCGCCGGTGCTCGTCACCGTATGCGTGGTGGTCTGCTCCGGGAACAGCCGACGGACCGGCGGGTACTCGCCGTCGACCAACAGGGACGTGGTCCGGCGGCCGCCGGCCTCGAAGCCCACGATGTCACCGTTCTCGACGAGGGCGACGTCGATCGTGCCCGCGTTACTGAGGTTCTTGGCAACGTCGGAGAGGGTGCGCGCCCGGATCAGGGCGACCCGGTTCACCGACGGAGAGGCGGGGGTCCAGGAGACCTCGCGCATGGCCAGCCGGTACCGGTCCGTCGCCAACAGCGTGACCTTGTCACCCTCGATCTCGACTCGCACGCCGGTGAGCAGCGGCAACGTCTCGTCCCGCCCGGCCGCGATCGTGACCTGCGAGATGGCCTGGGCGAAGGCGTCACCCGAGATGGAACCGGTCGTGTCCGGCAACTCGGGCAGCGAGGGGTAGTCCTCGACCGGCATCGTGAGCAGCGTGAACCGCGACGCACCGCAGACGACGACCACCTTGGACCCGTCGACGCTCACCTCGACCGGCTTGTTCGGCAGCGCCCGCGAGATCTCCGCGAGCAGCCGGCCCGAGACGAGCGCGGAGCCCGGCTCGTCGACCTCGGCGGCGATGCTGGATCGGGCCGAGACCTCGTAGTCGAAGGTGGAGAGCACGAGCGTGCCGTCGGTGTTGGCCTCGAGCAGGACACCGGCAAGAACCGGCACCGACGGACGGCTGGGCAGGGTGCGCGCCGTCCAGGTCACGGCATCCGCCAGCACATCTCGCTCAACCCTGAACTTCACGATGTCGGCCTCTCTCCTGATCTGGTGGTGCGCGGCGGTCCTGCGTCGATTCCCGGCGCGGCCCGGCGTGGATGCTCTCGTGGGTCCTCAGAGCATAGTGACAAGGTTCGCGGGTTCGAACCATGGCCCGAACCGTGCCGAGCTGCTGGGAGCCTCGGGTGAGCCGGCCCTGCCGACAGTAGTCGAGGCCGGCCGGTCGGGGCAGGTTGACTGCGCTCGAGGGTCGGTTTGAAGGATCCGGTCGGACGATCTGGCAGATGTTGGTTGTTCACACCTGGACCCATGAAACCTTGGTGTTCATCGTCATCGGTGCTGTGGATCCTGTGGATGAGCGACGTCTGCGCAGGTCAGGCGGGCGGTGGCCATGTGGACCGATGGTGGTGTGGCCGTGCACAGGGCCCTGCGAACGCTGTGGATGGGTCTCGACGCACTCGGGGCCGTCCACGGTCGGCAGTGGCTGCGTCCACGGAATCGGATCGTGTTTCCACGGCTGTCCACAGGCTCGTCCACAACTGTGCATTCGTCTCACTGAGTGAATCTGTGCCCGTCCGCTCGGTGACACGGTTTTCACCGAGCGTTCATCCGGAGGGCCGATGCAGGTCAGCCGCGCTGTTGCTGCTTGATGCGGTTGGTCAGCTCGGTGACCTGGTTGAACGTGGACCGCCGCTCGGCCATCTGCTGGCGGATCTTGCGGTTGGCGTGCATCACGGTGGTGTGGTCCCGGCCGCCGAACAGCTGCCCGATCTTGGGCAGCGACAGGTCGGTCAGTTCGCGGCACAGGTACATGGCGATCTGCCGGGCATTGACCAGGACCCGCGAGCGGTCGGCGCTGCACAGCGCCTCGATCGTCACCCCGAAGTAGGTCGCCGTCTGCGCCATGATCGACGACGGGGTGATCTCGGCACCGTCGTTGTCGGTGATCAGGTCCTTGAGCACCATCTCGGCGAGCGAGAGGTCGACGGATTGCCGGTTGAGGTTCGCGAACGCGGTGACCCGGATCAGCGCGCCCTCCAACTCGCGGATGTTGGAGGAGATCTTGGAGGCGATGTACTCCAGGACGTCGTTCGGGGCCTGCAGGCTCTCGCTGCCCGCCTTCTTCCGGAGGATCGCGATCCGGGTCTCGAGGTCAGGCGGCTGCACGTCCGTGATCAGGCCCCACTCGAACCGCGACCGCATCCGGTCCTCGAAGCCATTGAGCAGCTTCGGCGGCAGGTCCGAGGTGATGACCACCTGCTTGTTGTCGTTGTGCAGGGTGTTGAACGTGTGGAAGAACTCCTCCATCGTCTGTTCCTTGCCCTGGAGGAACTGGATGTCGTCGATGAGCAGGACCTCGACCTCGCGGTAGCGGCGTTGGAACGCCTCCGCCTTGTCGTCGCGGATCGAGTTGATGAAGTCGTTCGTGAACTCCTCGGAGTTCACGTACCGCACCCTGATCCCGGGATACAGGCTCTTCGCGTAGTGCCCGATGGCGTGTAGGAGGTGGGTCTTGCCGAGTCCGGACTGACCGTAGATGAACAGCGGGTTGTAGGCCTTGGCAGGGGCCTCGGCGACGGCGGTCGCGGCCGCATGCGCGAATCGGTTGCTGGAGCCGATCACGAACGTGTCGAACGAGTAGTTCGGGTTGAGGCGCGCGTTCGGGTCGACACCGGTCGCGTAGTGGTCCGGTTGGGGCGCCGGCCTGGTGGCCGGCCGGGGTGCGGGCCGGGTCTCGTGGGCGGGCTCCGGGTCGGGTCGTCGCGGTGGGTCGTCCAGGGTCAGCGTCTCCTCGAGGGAGGGATCGACGGTGACGGCGACCTTCACGTTGTGCGTCAGGGCCGCGGACAGGGCGGCGGTGATGGACTCCCGTGCGCGGGTCTCGATGAATTCCTTGGCGAAGTCGTTGGAGACGGCCAGCAGGATCGTGTCGTCGATGACACCGAGTGGTTTCGTGAGCCGGATGAAGCCCAGATGTGGCCCGCTGAGATCGCCCCGGTCGGTCAGGATCTCGATGGCGCGCGCCCAAGCGGGACCGAGCGCCGCGGCGTCAACTGGCGATTCGGACAACATGACCCCCTGCGACAAAGATGGTTGGAGCATCGGCGGTGACGTCATCCACAACTCTATCCACAGTCTGTGTGCAACCCATCGTGGTTCAACGAGGCGCGGGATCCTGCGGACGGTACGGGATGGCGAGAGCGTCGGGAGGTGCGAGCCTAACCCCGTCGGGCGGCCGATGCCAGCGCTCGTCCACAGTCATGTGGATCGCTTGGAGGGCCGTTCCGCCGTGACCCGCCGTGACGGACCGGCGGCGTCGTGCCGACGAGTGGGGCACGCTGGGCCGGTCGGCCGATGTCGGCCGCGCCAGGGCCTCGACGCCGCGTCACCGTGGTGTGGGGAAGGCCTCTCCTGCGGGTTTGACCGGGTTGCCCGGGCTCGCGTACCGTGGATCAGTCGTATGGACACGCGCGTCCTCCTGCCCGGAGGCGTCCGGGTTCGAGCGGTATCGCGCCTTGCTTCCCCTGTGATGGCGCCCTTCCCAACATCTTTGGAGCACTCCCGTGAGCAAGCGGACCTTCCAGCCGAACAACCGGCGCCGAGCCAAGGTGCACGGCTTCCGACTGCGCATGCGCACCCGCGCTGGTCGCTCGATCCTGGCGGCTCGTCGCCGCAAGGGCCGCAGCGCGCTGTCCGCCTGAGCACGGTGCTGCCGGCACAGCACCGGATGCGTCACGGCGACGAGTTCGCCGACGCGATCCGGTCCGGTGCCCGCAGCGGCACGCCGCGCGTGGTGGTGCACTACCGAGGATCCACCCGAGCCGAGCCGGCTCGGGTGGGTTTTGTCGTGTCGAAGGCGATCGGCGGCGCAGTGCAGCGGAACCTGGTGAAGCGCCGGCTGCGGGCGGTCACGGCGGCTCGACTGGAGGCGTTGCCACCCGGCACTTCGGTCGTGGTCCGTGCGTTGCCGGGTGCGGCGATCGCGAGCTACCCGGAACTGGAACGGGACGTCGTGCGTTGTCTGGACAGGAGCGCACGCGCGGAGGTGAAGCGATGACGCAGCCGCGCGGTGAGGCATCGGAGTCGGCCGGCACCCGGCCGCGGAGGCGCCCGGTCCGCAACCCGCTGACCTGGTTGCTCGTGGGTGGGGTCCGTGCCTATCAGCTGATCGTGTCGCCGTGGTTCGCCCCGACCTGCCGGTACTACCCGAGCTGCTCGACGTACGCGATCGACGCGCTGCGCAAGCGTGGCCCGCTGGCGGGCACCGGCCTGGCCGTGTGGCGAGTCCTTCGGTGCAATCCGTGGTCGGCCGGTGGCGTCGACCATGTACCTCCCCGGCGATCCCAGATGGATCACGGACATCCTCACCGCAGCCCGGACCGGCGAGCACGTACCCTCGTCGCAGGACCTGCCAGCATGGGCCCGCAGCCGCGCGCCTGACATTGGAGATTTACTAGTTCATGGGCTTCTTCGACAGCTTGTTGTCGCCGATCATGGTGGCGGTCGCGTGGATCATGGTCCGCGCGCACGACGTGTTGACCTGGCTGGGCATGGATCCGGCCGGCGGTTGGACCTGGTTGCTCTCGATCGTCGCGCTGGTGGTGGTCATCCGGATCCTGCTGATCCCGCTGTTCGTGCGGCAGATCAAGGCGTCCCGTGGGATGCAACTCGTTCAGCCGGAGATCCAGAAGCTGCAGAAGAAGTACAAGGGCAAGACCGATCCGGCGTCACGCCAGGCCATGCAGCAGGAGATGATGGCCATCTACAAGGAGGCCGGGACCTCACCGTTCGCGTCCTGCTTGCCGATCCTTGCGCAGATGCCGATCTTCTTCGCCCTGTTCCGGGTGCTGAGCTCGCTCGAGCCGCTGGCGACGGGAACCTACGTCAACGACAGCATCGGTCCGCTGACGCAGGAACTCGCGGCGCAGGCGGAGTCCTCGGAGATCTTCGGCGCTTCGCTCTCCTCGACGTTCCTCGGCTCGGACGACCTGGCCGTGAAGCTGGTGACCGCGGCCCTGATCATCATCATGTCGGCGACGACGTTGTTCACCCAGCGCCAGCTGACCATGAAGAACATGCCGCCGGCGGCCCAGGACAACCCGATGGCACGTCAGCAGAAGATGCTGATGTACATCCTGCCGCTGGTGTTCGCGTTCTCCGGTGTGAACTTCCCGATCGGCGTGCTCGTCTACTGGTCGACGTCGAACCTGTGGTCGATGGGTCAGCAGTGGTTCGTCATCCGTCGCTCGCCCGTCCCCGGGTCTGAGGCGGACAAGGCGTACCAGCAGCGACAGGCGCGCAAGGCGAAGCGACGCGGACGGTCCCTCGAGGACGACGGCGTGCACGGGCCGGAGGACGTAACCGGCGAGATCGAGGCGGGTGGCCACGGTGTTCCCGGTGGGCAGCGTCAGCAGCCCAAGCGCAACAGCCCGCGGGCCAAGCGGTCCGGGGGTCGGCCTGCGATACCGCCGGCGCCCGGAACGACCAGCGAAGTGGAGCCGGCGACCGAAACGGGCGCCCCGGCCCCCTCCAAGTCCACCAAGCCCAAGAAGTAGCGCCAGACGCGCTCCGCAGCCCGAGAGGTCGATCATGACGAACGAGACCAACCAGATCGAGACCGCAGTCTCGCCGGCTGACGCGGTCGTTGAGACCCAGCCCGGTCCCGATGAGGTCGCGCCGAGCAACCGGCTCGAGGAGGAGGGGGAGATCGCCGCCGACTACCTCGAGGAACTCCTGGACATCGCGGACCTGGACGGCGACATCGACATCGATGTCGACCACGGGCGCGCCGCCGTCGAGATCGTGACCGAGTCCGAGGACGCGCGGTCCCTGAACCGGCTCATCGGTGCCGACGGTGAGGTCCTGGATGCGTTGCAGGAACTCACCAGGCTCGCAGTGCAGGCCAAGACCGGTGAACGGAGTCGGCTGATGCTGGACGTCGCGGGTCACCGTCAGGCTCGGAAGGTGGAACTGACGGCGATCGCGCAGGAGGCCATCGACCGCGCCCGGGCGGAGGGGGCCGACGTGTCCCTTCCGGCGATGAACCCGTTCGAGCGCAAGGTCATCCACGACACGGTGGCGTCCGCCTCCCTGGTGAGTGACTCCGAGGGTGTCGAGCCCAAGCGTCACGTCGTGGTTCGCGCGCCTGCCCAGGCTTGAGCACCGAGGTGCCGACCGGTCCTGGGAACGACCGCGACGTCAGCGACGCCGCGGAGGTTGTTGTCGACGACGACGCGAGTCGTCGCGTGCTTGGACTGGCATGGTCGGGGGCGGCCCGGTTCGCTGAGATGTTGGCGGACGAGGGTGAGTTGCGAGGGCTGATCGGCCCCCGTGAGGTGCCACGGCTGTGGTCACGGCATGTGGTGAACTCGGCGGCGGTGGCAGGCTTCCTCCCGGAGTCGGGTTCTCTGGCCGACGTCGGCTCGGGAGCCGGCCTGCCGGGTGTGGTGCTGGCGCTGATGCGGCCCGATCTGGACGTGCACCTGATCGAGCCGATGGAGCGACGGATCGCGTGGCTGGGTGAGGTCGTGGACGAACTGGATCTGGACAACGTGACCCTGCACCAGGTTCGGGCGGAGGAACTCCACGGCAAGCTGGAGGTCGACGCGGTGACGGCGCGAGCCGTGGCCGCCATGGGCAAACTCGCCCGCCTGACCCTGCCCTTGGTGTCTCGTGGTGGCGTGCTGCTGGCACAGAAGGGCCGCCGCGCGGAGTCCGAACTCGCCGATGCCGCCACAGCACTGCGGAAACTGGGCGTGACGGCGACCTCGGTTCACGAGGTGGACCTGCTCGGCGACGGCGAGATCACGATGGTGGTAGAAGTCCGGAAGTAGGTCCAAGCGCCGGCCGGCGCGGTTCGGCACCGTCCGGACGGATTGGTCAGGGAGATACTCGGCCATCGCCGTTGGAACGCGCGTTCGACTGCGGTGCGTTTGGGGGCGATTCGACAGGTGGCCGCCGTGGTCGTAGAGGTGTCACCGAGAGGGATGGCCGGCGGTCCGCGATCGGTGCTGTGGGCCGGATCGAGGGTGCTGTGGGAACCGTCGCCGTTTCACGTGAAACGCATTCAGACGGCGCATGAGTGTGCTCGAGGTACGTTGCCGTGGCCGACCGGTTTGACGGACTCCGCCCGCTCGGTGGAAGGTCAGCCGGGCGACACCCGGGCGACACTCGTCCAACATGGCCAGGTGGTCCCGGCGGATCGGTTGTCCGGGTGGAACCGACGGTCCGGCACGCTCGGGAGCGCGGCGGCTCTCCGGTGCGTCGTTCTCCCCCGAAGGTGTGCCTCCTAGCTCGCGTGTCTGGGACTCGCGTCCGGGTGTCGTTTCACGTGAAACGCGGTGCGGAGGCCTGGGGACGGGCGGCGGTGCGCGTCACGGTGACCGCGGGACCTTGGGCTGGGGCGGCTGCGCTCGTTTGTCTACCCCGGTGGCCGCGCGTGGCTGTGTGAGACGCGGCCTTCCGTTGCGTGGGACGTCTGGCGGCGCCGCCAACGACGCCCCGGCCGGGCTGGCTCGGCGAGCGACCAGGTGCACGCTCCGGGTCGGATCCTTGGGCTAGCTGGGCTCGATCCTCGCTGGGACCCTCGGAGTCTCCCAAGTCTCGGGTGCGGTCCGAGGTTGAGATCCCGTTCCGTCGACGCATCGTGATGGTGGGCCTGCTGGCGTCGTGTGCTGATGTCTGCCCACGGTGTCTCGGTGGGGGCCGGGCGTTGGGTGGCTGTTTCACGTGAAACGTCGGGTTCGCCATCGGTTCGCGATCACGGTGGTCTGGCTCGCCCCTGGTTCCTCGGTGATGGCTGCGGTTGGCCGGACGCGGAGCCCTGTTTCACGTGGAACGTTTCATGGGATCGAGGGCCGTTCGCTTCTCGACTCGTCGCGCCCGAACTGCCGTGTCGACGGCGGGTTCCTGTAGCGCTCGACAGGCGCGAGCGCGCCGCCGTGCCCTAGCCCGAGAATCGCCGAGTCGACGCCGTCGCTGCCCATGGCGATAGCCTTCATCGCTGCGCGCCGCGGCCGCTGCCACGGTGGGTCCTGGTGGAATTGAGTTTCACGTGGGACGGATGGCGGACACGCCGTCGTCCTGGCCTCGGCCTGTCCCAGCCGGGTCCAGGCCTGGTCCGTACTGGAGTCTCTCGCGCACGCGGTGTACTTCCAACCCGGTGCCCGTGCTGGGACTCTGACCACCGACGCCCCACCGAAGAGCAGAGGTGAGCATGACGTCCTCCGCGACCGTGTGCCCGGTCATGTACTCGGGTCGGCGTGGATCAATGGGCGGCGTGGCGGCGCCGTCGGCCGGCAGGCGTGCTGGCGATGTGGGACCGGCTCGGGTGCACGAGTCGGTCCACCGGGCAACTCGGTCCCGGGTCGAGTGTTGCGTGCCGGGCCACTCGGGTGTATCCGTCGGGAACTGCGATCGGTGTGTCCCGGATCCGCATGGTCGGACGAGCCCGCTGCGGCCTGCAGTGCACACGGTTGGATGACGGCCGGTGTAGCGGTCCACGCGAGCAGGTGATGGCGCACTTCTCCAGCGGTTGCCCGGGGTGGTGTGTTTCACGTGAAACGCGGCTCGGCGGACGGTACGCACTGGCTGTCGACGGGCGTCGTCGGAGTGGTCCGATCCCGCTTCGTCCCTCGCGGACGCGCTGAGGGCGCCACTCCCGGCCCCGGCCGGCAAGGCCGTGTCGCAAAGGGTCGTTGAGTCGCGCGTGCGTACGGAGGGGTTGTCGACGTACGCGCGAGCGTTTCACGTGAAACGGACCGAGATGCTGGCGAAGTCGCGCCCAGTCGAATATCGTCGCCGCTTCGATGCACGCGCCGAGCTGGTCAGGCGTAGAGCGGCGCGCGCCTCCTCCTGCGATTGCCGCTGCGTGAGGGTGCCAGGCCGCCCACCGCGTACCCGCGTGGACGCCGGTGTCGCACCGCAGCACGAGGTTCGCGACCCGGCTTCACGTGAAGCACGCGTCTTTCCCTGACGTGCACAGCCATGGTGCCCCAGGGGTCGTGTCGTGAGTCGCAACTGCCCGATCCGGGACAGCGCGCGTGGGTTCCACGTGAGACATGCTCCGCCCGGCCACGCGGTTGCTGGTTCTGCGTGCAGCACGTTCGGCACGCCCGGCCACGCGGTTGCTGGTTCTGCGTGAGCGTGCTTCGCTCGCCCGGACCGCGAACGGCTGCTGGTTCCACGTGAAACGAATCTGCCGAGGGATGCGCGACGCGCGCGTGTGGATGGTCTGAGCACCGGCCGAACACGCTTAGGCTGGTCCAGTACGCCGATCCCCCTTGAACGGACGCTCCACGTGGACCAGGAAGACGCCGGTGTCGTTGCCTCGACACCTCCGGATGTCACGACTCCGCTCTCACCGGAGGAGGAACGTCGGCTCGAACTGATGTCGGCCATCCCGGTCATGGATGAGACCACACCACTCGCCGCGGAACTCGCGCTGGATGCCAGGCGCCGCATCGAGCTGTCGGGACGTCGGTTCCCGCCGCCGTGGCAGACGAGGGTGTTCACGGTCGCGAACCAGAAGGGCGGCGTTGGGAAGACGACGACCACGGTGAACCTCGCAGCCGCGCTCGCGAAGGCCGGCCTGAGGGTGCTCGTTATTGATAATGATCCTCAAGGGAATGCCTCGACCGCGCTGGGGGTCGAGCACCACAGCGGTGTCCCCTCGACCTATGACGTGCTGATCAACGACGTCCCGATCGCCGACGTGATCCAGGAGACAGAGGCGATCCCGGGCCTCTACTGCGTGCCCGCGACCATCGATCTCTCCGGAGCCGAGATCGAACTCGTCTCGGTCGTGGCCCGGGAGAACCGGCTGCGCAACGCATTGGCCGCTTACCTCAAGGAGAGGTCACGTCAAAGTCAACCACGGATCGACTACGTCTTTGTGGATTGCCCTCCCAGTCTCGGTCTGCTCACCGTCAACGCGTTCGTCACGGCGCGTGAGGTCCTGATCCCGATCCAGTGCGAGTACTACGCACTGGAGGGACTGAGCCAGCTCCTCAACAACATCAACCTGATCCGGGCGCACCTGAACCCCGCGCTGCACGTATCGACGATCCTGCTGACGATGTTCGACGGCCGCACGAACCTCGCACAGCAGGTCTCCGAGGAAGTGCGTGAGCACTTCCCGGACCAGACCCTGCACACCGCGATCCCTCGATCCGTACGGATCTCGGAGGCACCGAGCTACGGACAGACGGTCCTGACCTACGATGCCGGGTCCTCGGGCGCCCTGGCCTACCTCGAGGCGGCGCGGGAGATCGCGAAGATGGGTGCGTTGCCTCCGGAGCCCGCGGCCCTGCAACCCGATGACACCGCGGCCGCCGAGGCACCGGAAGTGGAAGGAGCGACCCGATGACCGAACGTCGACGAGGACTTGGACGGGGTCTCGGAGCCCTGATTCCCACCGCGCCAACGAGCGGGGTCGGGGGCAACGGCCGACCGGTCGATGTGTTCTTCCCAGATTCCCGTGGCGCTGCGACGGCCGTCGAGACCCCGCCGGCCACCGACACCGCCGTTTCGGCCGACTCCCCGCCCGAGTCGAGCCCGAGTGGGCCCGACGAGGCGCGTCCTGCCGGCGTCGACGACACGGGTGTCGTGGCTCCCGCGCAGGCGCCGACCGCCGGGGCGGGCACCGAGGTCGACGACCGCGACGAGGACACGACCCGGCAGGACGTCGCGCCCGGTGCACGGTCGCAAGCCGCTGCCCCGGCCGGGGACGGCCCCGCCACGGAACCCGTCAGTCCAGAGCTGCGCCCGGTTCCCGGCGCCCGGTTCGCGGAACTGCCGTTGGACGCCATCCGTCCGAACGCGAACCAGCCCCGGCAGGTCTTCGATGAGGACGAACTCGAGGAGCTGTCCAGCTCGATCCGCGAGGTCGGAGTGCTGCAGCCGGTCGTGGTGCGCCCCTCCGGCACCGATGTGGAGGGCCGGCCCACCTACGAGCTCATCATGGGCGAGCGCCGGTGGCGGGCATCTCGGCTGGCCGGCAACGACACGGTCCCCGCGATCATCCGGGACACCGCTCAGGACGACATGCTCCGGGACGCGCTCCTGGAGAACCTGCACCGGGCCCAGCTGAACCCGCTCGAGGAGGCAGCCGCCTACCAGCAGCTGCTGGACGACTTCGGGTGCACCCACGACGAACTGGCAACGAAGATTGCTCGGTCGCGGCCACAGATCTCGAACACGTTGCGGCTGCTGAAACTGCCCCCGCTCGTACAGCGGCGCGTCGCCGCGGGCGTCCTCTCCGCGGGCCATGCCCGCGCACTCCTCGGACTGCCGGACGGCGGCGCCATGGAACGTCTCGCCCAGCGCATCGTGGCCGAGGGCCTGAGCGTTCGGGCCACGGAGGAGATCGTCACGCTCGGCGACGACCCGATCCACCCGGAGATGCGCCGACGCCCACGGGCGGGCGACCACAGCGAGGCCTTGGACAACCTGGCCGTGCGGCTCTCCGACCGCTTGGACACGAAGGTCAAGGTGAACCTCGGTCAACGTAAAGGTCGTATCAACATCGAGTTCGCAAGCGTTCAGGACCTCAACCGGATTCTGAACGCCCTTGCCCCCGACGATCCGGGAGTGCTCCAGCCGGCCTCCGAGTGAACCGGGCTCACCCGGCCCGGTTCATCCCCGGCCCGGCCCGGGCCGCCCGGCTCAGTCCCGCTTGGTGAGCTGGGCCGCGGCGACGATGCTCCGATAGAGCTCGCCGAGGGACCGTCCGCCCGCCTGCGCAGCCTGCGGGAGCAGCGACGTCTCGGTCATCCCCGGTGCCACGTTGACCTCGAGAAACCAGGGGACGCCGTCGGAGTCCACGATCATGTCCGTCCGGGACAGGTGGCTCAGGCCGAGGGTGCGGTGCGCGAGCACCGCGAGCTCGGCTGCGGCGCGCTCGGCCTTCGGGGTCAGGCGTGCCGGCGCGAAGTACTCGGTGCGACCCGGGTTGTACCGCGCGTCGTAGTCGTAGGCCCCCTCGGTGGAGATCTCGACCGCGGGTAGTGCGACCGGTCCGTCACCGACGTCGACCACGGAGACAGCCAGCTCGGTGCCGGTGACGACCTGCTCGAGCAGGGCGTTCTCCCCGTAGGAGAAGCACGTGACCATGGCTCGAGGCAGTTCGTCGGTGTCGGTGACCACGGAGACGCCGAGAGCCGACCCGCCCTTGGCGGGCTTGACCACCAACGGCAGTGGGAGCCGTTGCAGCACGATGTCCAGGACGGCCTGGGCGCCGACCTCCCGGAACAACGACTGCGGCAGGCTCGCGAACTCCGGCGTGCATGCGCCGGCCCGCGCCATCAGGGTCTTTGCGACGGGCTTGCTCCAGGCAATCCGGGAGCCCGCGGAGTCGGTTCCCACATAGGGCACACCGACCAGTTCGAGCAGGTCACGGATCGACCCGTCCTCACCCGTGGAACCGTGCAGGATCGGCCAGACCACATCGGGCCGCGCCGACTCGAGGTATCCCAGCAGGCTCGCGTCCACGTCGCGCACCGTCACCGACATCCCCAGGCCCCGGAGTGCCTCCGCGACCCGTCGGCCCGATCGCAGGGAGACATCCCGTTCGTGGGAGAGCCCTCCGGCGAGGATCAGCAGTTCCATGGGCACGATGGGCACGATGGGCACAGCATCGGATCCGGCGGCGTGCATGATCTCCGTCCTCAGGCCTGGTTCGGGGAAGGGGCTTGCGTCCCGCGGACCACCTGGGTGGCGGCCCCGGTGCCGAACATCCGGACCAGGTCGTGCTCGTCGTTGACGACGGTCGCGAGCCGGCGGACCCCCTCGTGGATGCGCTCGGGCGTCGGGTAGCAGAACGAGAGCCGCATATGGTCCTGGCCCTGACCGTCCGCGTAGAACGCCGTGCCCGGGACGTAGGCGACCAGACCGGTGACCGCCCGCGGGAGCATCGCCTGCGCGTCCAGGCCGGCCGGCAGGGTGACCCAGGTGTAGAAACCACCGGCCGGTACCGTCCAGGTGGCCGCCGGCAGGTGCTCGGCGAGGGAGCCGAGCATCGCGTCCCGGCGCTCCCGGTAGACCTCGCGGAAGGACTTGATCTGGCCGCGCCAGTCACACGTGCTCAGGTAGGTGGAGATCGAGAGCTGGCTCATCATCGACGGGCACAGGATCGCGGACTCGCTGGCCAGCACCAGACGCTCCCGGACCGCGTGCGGGGCGAGGGCCCACCCCACCCGGTACCCGGGTGCGAACGTCTTCGAGAACGAGCCGAGGTAGACGACCGCCTCGGGATCGTAACTGTGCAGCGCGGGGAGCGGGTCGCCGTCGAAACCGAGGAGCCCGTACGGATTGTCCTCCAGCACGAGCACGCCGTGGCGGCGCGCGATCTCGACGATCCGCGGACGGCGTTCGAGGGCGAGGGTGACCCCCGCAGGGTTGTGGAAGTTCGGAACCGTGTAGAGCAGCTTCACCCGGCGCCCCTCAGCCCCGAGCCGGCTCAGGGCCTGCTCCAGGGCCTCGGGTACGAGCCCGGCGTCGTCCATCTCGACGTGGACCACGTCCGCCTGGTAGGCCCGGAACACCCCGAGCGCCCCCACGTAGCTGGGCGCCTCCGCGAGCACGACGTCACCAGGGTCGACGAAGATCCGGGTGACCAGGTCCAGCGCCTGCTGGGACCCGGTCGTGACCACGACGTCGTCGGAGTGCGCCCGGATACCCTCGAGTGCCATCACGTCGAGGATCTGCTCGCGTAACGCCTCCTCGCCCTGACCGGAGCCGTACTGCAGCGCCACCGCGCCGCGTTCGGTCAGCAGTTTCTGGGTGAGTTCGGCGATGTTGTCCAGCGGTAGCCCGGCCAGGAACGGCATGCCGCCGGCCAGGGAGACCACCTCGGGGCGGTTCGCGACGGCGAACAGGGCCCGGATCTCCGAGGCCTTCATGCCATGGGTCCGGTCCGCATAGTTCGCCAGCCACGGGTCGAGCCGGGTGCCACGGCCCGGTTCGGCAGCAGCGGCGGCGGCGGCGGCGACGGTGGGCGTCGTCGGGTCGGGTGCCTGCTCGCTGCGCTCGTTCATCGTGGTTGCCTCCGGAAAATGGGTCGCCGACCGTGAAATGACCGACCCCCCGAGTGTTTCACGTCTCGGGGGGCCGGTCGTTCGCGTCCCGGGCCGTGTCGGCCCGGTGCCGATCCGTTCGGTCAGGCGATGTACTCGGAGATCTCGTCGAGGAACTTCTTCTTCGGGCGCGAGCCGACCAGGGACTTCGACAGCTCACCGCCGGTGTAGACGTTGATCGTGGGGATCGAGACCACGTTGTAGTCACGGGCCACATCGGGGTTCGCGTCCACGTCCACCTTGACCACCTTGATCTTGCCCGCGTACTCGTCGGCGATCTCCTCGAGGATCGGTGCGAACTGGAGGCAGGGCGGGCACCAGCTGGCCCAGAAGTCGACGATGACCGGCTGATCGGCCTTCAGCACGTCCTCACCGAAGGAGTCGTCGGTGGCGTGGGTGACGTTGTTGCTCATGGGAGTCCTCGGATCTCGGGTGGGGTGGTGGGAGTGCGGGTCATTCGGCGACGGATGCGGCCAGGGCGCCCACGTGGTCCCCGGCGTTCGAGGCGTCCAGGGCGGCGAGGTAGCGCTCCGCGTCGAGGGCGGCGGCGCACCCGGTTCCGGCGGCCGTGATGGCCTGCCGGTAGTGGTGGTCGACGACGTCACCCGCGGCGAACACACCCGGGAGGTTGGTCCGGGTGCTGGGGTGCGCGACGTCCACGTAGCCCTCGCTGTTCAGGTCGATCTGGCCGGCCAGCAGTTCCGTGCGCGGCAGGTGCCCGATCGCCACGAAGAGCCCGGTCGCGCCGACCTCCCGGGTCTGGCCGGTGACCGTGTCGCGCAGGGTGGCGCCGGTGACCTTGGCGTCCCCGTGGATCGCCGCGACCTCGCTGTTCCATGCGAACGTGATCTTCGGGTCGTTGAGGGCGCGCTCGGCCATGATCTTCGAGGCGCGGAGCTCGTCGCGCCGGTGCACCACAGTCACGGTGCGGCCGAACCGGGTCAGGAACAGGGCCTCCTCCATCGCGGAGTCGCCGCCGCCGATCACCAGGATGTCCTGGTCCTTGAAGAAGAACCCGTCGCAGGTGGCGCACCAGGAGACGCCGCGCCCGGAGAACTGCTTCTCCTCGGGCAGGCCGAGCTCCTTGTAGGCCGAACCCGTGGCCAGGATCACGGTGCGGGCCTGGACCTCCTCGCCGTCCTCGGTCGTGATCGACTTCAGGTCACCGGCGAGCTGCACGGACGTCACGTCCTCGTAGCGGACGTCCGCGCCGAACCGCTCCGCCTGCTCCTGCATCTTCTCCATGAGCTCGGGGCCGAGGACACCGGTGGGAAAGCCGGGGAAGTTCTCGACGTCCGTGGTGTTCATGAGCGCGCCGCCCGCGGTCACGGAGCCGGCGAACACGATCGGGGCCAGTCCCGCGCGGGCCGCGTAGACCGCCGCCGTGTAGCCGGCCGGCCCGGAGCCGATGATGACGACGTCGTGAACGGTGGAAGTGCCTTCGGTCATGCTCGGTCCTTCGTGAGAGATGGGTGCTGCTGGGGTGAACCACGGCCGGCCCGGCATTGTTCCGGACGCTGCTCAGCCGACCGTGATCTCGGCGAGTTCGATCCGGTTGCGGCCGTCGGAGTCGGCCACCGGCAGCTCCGGGAACCACAGGACGATCGAGCCGAGCTCGGTGGGCGTCGACAGGGTGTACGTGGTGTTCGGACCCATCGGGCCCTCGGCCAGCACCTCGCCCCCGTTCGGTGCGGTCGGGTCGGTGTTGCGGATCTGCACGATGCCGCCGGAACCGTGCACGTCCAGGGTGACGGTCGTGATGAGGGCGGGCTCCTCCAGGGTGACGACGAAGCCGAGCCCGTCCTTGATGCCGTAGTTCGGATTGTTGTACCGCAGGGAGTTCCAGGTGGTCGCCGGGTCGCCGTCGATGGCCCGGCCCGCTGTGTCCTCGTTGTCCCCCACGCCGGACGCGGGGTCGAGCGACTGCGCCGAGACGAACGTGGCGACCGTCGGCGGTGGCTCGGTGGTGGGCTCCGGGGTCGGCTCAGGCGTCGCCGAGGGCGTCCCGTCCGTCGGCGCGACGGTCCCGGTCGGCTCCGTGGCGGGCTGGTAGGACGTCCGAGCATCGCTGAGGGAGTTGAACGCGAGCAGGGCGGCGACCACGACGAAGGCGATCATCAACAGGATCACGAACGGCGTCGGGTTGAACCGGGGTCGCGGCTCGGCCGGCCCGGCGGCCGCGCCCTCCTCCTCGGTCTCGGGACGGCGGAACCGGTCGCCGACCGCGCGGGCGTTCTCCCGTAGGGCGCCGAGGGCGCGTTGGGAGCCGGCGACGGCGGCCCCCACCCCGGCGGTGACGGCGGACGGCTCCTGCTCGTCGACGAGGCCCTCGGTGGGCAGGTCCCAGCCGGCCTGGGCGGGCGGGGGTGTCGGGAGCGGACCCGCTCCGATCGCGGGGGCCGGGGGCGCGTCGTCCCTCGCCACGAGCTTGTCGTCCGGTCCGGCCGGCGCCTCGGGTGGCAGGTCCCAGCCGGCCTGCGCCGGCGGCGGGGCGGGCAGCGGACCGGCACCGATGGCGGGTGCCGTGGCGATGGCGGCCGGACCGTGGTCGGCGGACGCCGTGGCGCCCGCGATCCCGGCGGCCCCGGCCGCCTCGGCTCCGGTCTCGGCGGCACGGGCACCCGCACCCGCACCGGCTCCGGCGAGCGCGCCGGTGACCGCCGTGACGAGGGCACGGCCGCGGGCACCGAGACGTTGCCACAGCGACGCCTGCTCGGGCTCCTCCGGCGCGGTCGCGCCCGCGTGCTCGTGCCGGGCGTGGTAGCTGTCGATGATCTGGGTCCGGTCCCCTCCGGCGTCGGTGGCCCGGACGAGATCGTCGAAGTCACGCTGCTCGGTCTGGTCGGGGGGCGGCTTGAGGCTCCAGGTGCTCGGGTCCGCGGGCGCTCGCACCGGTGACAGCCGGGTGGTGGCGTCGGGTCGGTCCGGGCCCGAGGTGGTGGGCTCCGGTGACCCGGCTCCAGCCGCGGCGACACCGGTGGGCTCGAGACCATGGGACCCGGTGGTGGCTCCGGCTCCGGCGGCACCTCGGCCGGCGGCATCCCCGAGACCGGCCGCTCCGGCGGCCGCTCCCAGACCGGCCGCACCCGCCGCACCAGCGATACCGGCGACTCCTGCGGCACCCGCCATGCCGGCGCCCCGCAGTCCGCCCTGGTGGCCACCTGCCTGACCGACGCCGTCCGTCCCACCCGACGATCCGCCGTCGTCCCGCCTGCGGGCCGCCGCGGCCACGCCCGGGTCGATCTCGTCCCAGGGCGCGAGGTCACGGACCAGCTCGCCCGGGGTGTACGGGCCGTCCTCGTGCGGGCCGAAGGTGACCGAGCAGAGGGTGTCGAGGTCGTGCGGGATGCCCTCGACGACATCCCCGGGTGGTACCGGTGCGCCGCCGTGGCGTGCGGCCAGGGGCAGGCCACCGGCGCGCTTCGGATCACCCGGCCAGGTCCCGGTCAGCGCCGTGTACATGAGGGCGACGAGGTCCACGCTGTCGGTCCGGGCCGCGGCGCGGGCATCGCCGCCGTCGACACCGAGCTCGGCCGCGTCGACGGCGAGGCCCTTGAGCACCACGCCGCGCTCGCCGACCAGCAGCGACGCCGGACGCAGCTGGAGGTGATGCACACCGCGCTTGCGGGCGGCCTCGATGGCGGCGGCCGCCTCCCCGACGAGGGAGCGGGCCACCGCGGCGGGCACCGGCCCGGACCGCACCAGATCGGCGAGGGACGGGGCGTCGGTGGCGTCGGTGACCAGGTAGCCCAGGCCGCCGGAGGTCCCGACCCGTAGGATCCGGGCCAGTCGGTCGTCGCCGACCAGGGCCGCCCGGCGAGCGGCGTCGAGGGCTTCCTCGCGGTGCGGGCCGTCCAGGGTGATGATCCGCACGTCGCGCTGCAGGATGTCGTCCCGTGCGCTCCAGAGGCTGCTCTGCGGAAGTGGTGCCTCGAGCCGTGCGAGGAGCACATACCGGTCCGCGATGGTTGAACCGACCACCAGGTCCATGGCGGTGCCTCGAGTCACGGGGGCGCCTCCGATACGCTGTGGAACTCCGCTGATCTTCCCCCACATGGTACGCAACGGTGCGGGCATCGGGATCCGAGCCACCAGGGCGGTGACCGGCCGGGCCACCGGGGCTGTCATCGCGGACACCCGGTTCAGGAGCGCGTCGAGCTCCCCCACCCGCAGCTGGCGGAGCAGGATCAGGTAGATCACCAGCATCAGCGCACCGAGCACGAGCACCCGCGCCAGCGCCCCGGCGAACCCGGTCTGCACGCCCCAGAGGTGCAGCAGCCCCCACCCGACGAGAGCCGCGGGCACCGCGGCCATGAACACCCGCAGGTGGGTCAGGAAGACACGGCTGCCGTCGAGGCTGGGCAGTTTCCGGCGCAGGGCCAGGTAGGCGACCAGGGCGCCGAAGGTGTTCGCCACGGTGGTGGCCGCGCCCGCACCCGCGACCCACCACTGCAGGTCCAGGAGGAAGTAGCTGAGCAGGCTGCCGACGATGAGGATGGCCGCCATCGGAACCTGGATCCCGAACAGCGACTTGGTGTCCTCGAACGCGAAGTAGACCCGCTGGGCCATGGTCCAGATCGCGATCGCGGGCAGGCCGGCGAGCATCGCGACGAGCACCCCACCGACCGCCCGGTACGCGGGAAAGGAGGCGGTGTCGAACTGGATCACCTGGGTCACCGGGATCGCCAGGACCATGAGTGCGGCCGCGGCGAACACGGTGAACACCGCCAGGGTCCGCAGCCCGAAGGACAGGCTGTCCCGGACGGCGCGGGTGTCGGAGGAGGCGGCCTGCTCGGACAGCCGGGTGAACATCGCGGTCACCAGCGACACGGTGATCAGCGACTGCGGCAGCATGAAGATCAGGAACGCGTTGTCGTAGGCGGCGTTGCCGGCGACCCCGAGGTCGCCGGCGGCGGTCGAGCTCGCCGCGGCCGCGAGGTTCGAGACACCCAGGTAGCCGACCTGCCCCACGGCCAGGGCGGCGAACGCCCAGGTCGCCACGCGGCCGGCCGTGGCGAGGCCGGTGTTGCGCAGGCCCCACACGGGCCGGAACCGGAAGCCGCTACGCGCCAGCGGGATGATCAGGACCAGCGCCTGCACCGCCACCCCCAGGGTCGCGGAGCCGGCGAGGAGCGCGATCCGGCCCGCGTCCCAGGCCTCGACGGGCGGTGGATCGGTCCGGTCGAAGCCACCGAAGATGACCAGGTAGGCCACCAGCCCGGCGATGGCGATGATGTTGTTCGCGGCCGGTGCCCACATGTACGGGCCGAAGATCGAGCGGGCGTTGAGGACCTGGCCGAGCAGGGCGTACATCCCGTAGAAGAACAGTTGCGGAATGCACCAGAGCGCGAACGAGACGGCGAGCGCACCCCAGGGACCGTTGCGGAACTGGGCCGCATACAGCGTCACCAGCAGCCCGGACGCGAGGGTCAGGACCACCGTGACCAGGAACAGGAACGCCCCGGCCAGGGTGAGCAGCCGGTTCACGTACTCCTGACCGCCGTCCTTGCGGCGCATCGCGCGCACGATCTGCGGCACCAGAACCGCGTTCAGGATCCCGCCGGCGAGCAGCATGAAGATGATGTTCGGCAGCTTGTTCGCCACCGAGAACGCATCCGCGGCGCCACCGGTCGAGAAGATGGCCGCCACCAGCAGGGCGTTGCGGACCAGGCCCAGCACCCGGGACACGAGCGTCCCGGAGAACATCAGTGCCGCGGAACCGGCCAGGCCCCCACGTGGTTGGGTCATCGGTCGTCCTCGGTGTCGGTGGCGGCTGGTCGCGGCTCGGCGGCCTCCGGCGGGTAACGGCGCCCACCCTTGCGGATGGTGCGGATCAGGCCGAACACGAACGCCACCCCGAGCACCACGACCGCCGCGGTCAACCCGGTGCTCTCCCAGTCCGGGCGGACCCGGACGTCGAACGAGGACGGTTGCGCCACGGACGTGCCGTCCTCGGCGGCCAGGACCAGGACCTCTACCGTGACGTCGCCGCTCGCGACCGCGGTCACCGGGACCCGCACCGTCGTGGTGCCGTTCGCCGGGATCGTCGCCGCGACCCCATCGTCCGCGCGCAGCCGCGGGTCGCTCGGGTCCAGCTGGACCACGACGGAGGCGTCCGCGTCCATGGCGTTGTCGATCGTGACCGGGACCTCGCTCGCGTCCGAGATGAGCAGCACGCTGCTGCCGGCCTGGACGCTGATCTGAGTCAGCAGGTCCGCCACGGCCGCGGTGGCTCCGTCGACGAGCGTGGACCGGATCTGGGTCCGCTCGATCAGTGCGGTGGCGGGTGCGCTGAGCAGGCCGACGGCGGGCGCGTTCGTGAGGGCGCCGGGCTCGGCGAGCACGTCGTTGAACGCGTCGAGACTCGTCCAGGTCTCGCCGAGCCGGCGCAGCTCCGCGCCCGTGAGGCGGTCGCCCTCCGGGGCGCTCACCTGCACCGAACGCCCCTCGGTGCCTGCAGAGCGGCCGAGCAGGCTGCGCAGACTCGTCACCTCGAGCCAGGGTGCCTCGGCGAGCGAGCCGAGGATGGCCCGCAGCCGTTCGGCATCCCCGGGGTCGGCGCCCAGGTCGCGCGGGAGCGCGGCCAGCAGGCCGCGGGCGTCGTTGGGGCGTTCGCGGGTGACGACGGCGGTCTGGGCGAGGAAGGACTGGCGTGCCTCGACGGCGGTCAGGTCCGGGTCGGTGAGCGAACGCGACAGTGGACCGTCCCAGAGCGCCGCCTCGACCTCGCCACCGGACGTGCTGATCTCGGTCCGCCCGGACGGGGTGTACGTGAGGTCGCCGGTCGTGGGGACCTCGTCCGCGGGGAGCACGACCGTCTGCGCGCCCGAGCGGGCGATCGCCTCGAGCGTGGCCGCATCAGTGGCCGCCGGCCAGATGACGTCGTCCAGCACGACCACCTCCCGCTCCTCGAATAGCCTCGCGGCACGGTCCGCAGCCGCGTCGGCGATCGTGGTGTCCTCGCTCTCGGCGAGGGTGACGGCGTCGGCGTCGGCGTAGGAGAGGGCGACGACGTCCCGCTGGGCGCTCGCGGCCGCGAGCGACTGCACGAACGCAGGCAGGTCCGTGGCGGTCAGGATGGCGTCCGGGTCCGCACCCGAGCCAGGGGCCGGGTCGGTCGGGGTGCCCGACGGCGTCGGCTCGGTGCCGGGGTCGGTCGCACCCGGGGTGGTGGTCGGGTCCGTCGGGTCGGTGGGGGTCGGGTCGGTCGGGTCGGTGCCGTCCGTGGCACCCGGGGGGTCGACCGTCGCCGGGTCGGTGGTCTCGCCGGCGCCGTCATCCGCCGGTCCCGTGGTCGGGTCCTGCTCGCCGGGCTCGGCGCCGGTCGGCTCGGAGCCGACCGGCAGCTCGAGCAGGACCGGGTCGAGCGCCCAGGCCACCGGCAGGTCCCGGGTGGCCTCCACCAGAGCCGTGATCCTCGGTGCGGCGACCTGACCGACCAGGACGTCCTGCTGGGTCGCCGCGGCCCACTCCTGCGCCGTCGGGGTCAGCGGGAGCAGCACGGTCACCTCGGTCCGAGCGGTGGTCTCGAGCGTCTCGGGGTACCAGAGCAGTTCCGACCGGGTCCGCCAGGTCTCGCCGGCGTCACTCACGACGATCTCGATCCCGCGGGGTCCCCAGGCGGGGCTGCCCCCGAACGGCGACTGGTCGGACGGGATCGAGACGGTGAAGGCCGCCGACGCGCCCGGGGCCACGTCCTGGCCGAGGTTCGCCAGGGTCAGGGTGCTGACCAGACCGGCGGTGGCCTCACCCTCGAGCCACCGGTCCAGGGAGTTGCGGGACTCCGGGACGCGGGACTGCATCCGCAGCCGCACGGTCGGGTCCGTGAGGACCTCGCCGGTCTCGTTGGTGATGGTGCCGGTCACGACGAGATCGAGCCCGGGACGCAGCACCGCCGGTGTCATTCCCGTGATCTCGACGGTGACGTCGCCCGGCGCGGCCGTGGCGGACGGCACGGTGGCCGCGGGCGCGAGTGGACCGAGCGCGGCGAGGATGCCGAGCAGGCACGCCGCGAGCACGGCCCGCACGCGGATCGCACGGGGTTCCCGGCGCGTCATCCCAGGCTCACGCGGGCGGTCGTCATGAGCGCCCGGTGAGCATGTCCCGGGCGGTCGCGACGACCCGGCGCTCGTTCGGGTAGGCCAGCCGGGCCGCGACGTCCGAGAGTGCGACCCAGGCCACCGCCTCGGCCTCGTGGTCCGGGTCGTTCTCCGTGGTGAGCTCACCACCGAGCGCCTCGAGCAGATAGTGGTGGACCACCTTGTGCACCCGCCGGTCCGACCCAGCGAACCAGTAGTCGATGGTCGCGAGGTGACGGAGCACCTGGCCCTCGATCCCGGTCTCCTCGGCGATCTCCCGGACCGCGGCCTCCTCGGCGGTCTCGGCGCCCTCCAGGTGACCCTTGGGCAGGCACCATTCCAGGCGGCCGGCACGGTTCCGGCGGGCGATGACGGCGGTGAACGCCGCACCGCCGACGACCCGAACGACCAGACCACCCGCCGAGGTCTCGTCCACCACCGGAAGGGAATGCGCGTGGGTGCGCCGCAGACGCGTGACCGGGGGCCGTGGCGCCCGCGGTCGGGGGGTCGGTGCGGCGGCGGACATAACGACACTGTAATCAAGCGCGCGCCGGGGTGGTGTACCCGGCACGCCTGCGCGCGGGCCGGTACGGCCCGCTGCTACCGGTCGAACCCGGATCGGCTGGCAGCAGCAGGCCGACGCATGGCACGCTAGACGGTTGTGCCCCCCACGACACCCACCCCGCCCCGCGAATCCCCCGCGGAACTGCTGCGCACCGCCCTTGGGGTGCTCGCGGAGTACGCCCCTGACGCGATCGAGCTCGGGCAGCTGTTCTCCGACGCCGGGCACGAGCTCGCATTGGTCGGCGGGCCGGTGCGGGACGCCTTCCTCGGCCGCGCCGGCGTCGATCTCGACTTCGCGACGTCGGCGCGGCCGGACGACACCGAGCGGATCCTGGCTGGCTGGGGCGACGCCCACTGGGACATGGGACGGGAGTTCGGCACCATCGGGGCTCGGCGTGGGGACGTGATCGTCGAGGTCACCACCTACCGCACCGAGGCGTACGACCCGACCTCGCGCAAGCCGCAGGTCGCTTACGGTGACACGCTCGACGGCGATCTCTCCCGCCGGGACTTCACGGTCAACTCGATGGCCGTGCGGCTACCCGACCTGACGTTCGTCGACCCGTTCGACGGGCTCACCGACCTCGCGAACGGTCTCCTGCGTACCCCGGTCACCGCGGAGCAGTCGTTCGACGACGACCCGTTGCGGATGATGCGGGCAGCCCGGTTCAGCGCTCAACTGGGGTTCGACGTCGACGAGTCCGCGATGACCGCGATGACGGCGATGGCCGAGCGGATCACGATCGTCTCCGCCGAGCGGGTGCAGGCCGAGTTGGTCCGGCTGCTGACGTCTCCGGCCCCCCGGCGCGGCCTCGAGCTGATGGTCTACACGGGCCTGGCCGAGTTCGTGCTGCCCGAGCTGCCGGGCATGCAGCTGACCATCGACGAACATCACCGGCACAAGGACGTCTACGAGCACACCCTCACCGTGCTCGACCAGGCGATCGACCTGGAGACCGGAACGGATGGGCCGGTGCCCGGACCCGACCTGATCCTGCGGCTCGCGGCACTCCTGCACGACGTCGGCAAGCCGGCGACGCGGCGGCTCGAACCGGGCGGCGGGGTGAGTTTCCACCACCACGAGATCGTCGGGGCGAAGATGGCCACGAGGCGGCTGCGTGAACTGCGCTTCGACAAGGCCACGATCAAGGCGGTCTCCCACCTGGTGGCGTTGCACCTGCGCTTCCATGGGTATGGGGAGGCCGCCTGGACGGACTCCGCCGTGCGCCGCTACGTCACCGACGCCGGCGACCAGCTGGAGCGGCTGCACCGACTCACCCGAGCCGACTGCACCACCCGGAACAAGCGCAAGGCCGCCCGCCTCTCACATGCCTACGACGATCTGGAACGGCGGATCACCGAGCTCGCCGCCGAGGAGGAGCTCAAGGCCATCCGCCCGGACCTGGACGGCACGCAGATCATGCGGATCCTGCAGATCGGCCCCGGTCGGGACGTCGGTGCCGCGTACCAGCATCTGCTTGCGCTCCGGATGGAGCACGGCCCGCTGGACCCCGACCGTGCCGAGGCGGAACTACGCTCCTGGTGGGCGGCCCGTCAGACCGACTGAGCGGGCGAGACCGCCGGCGAGAGTGCTGATCCGGCAACCACTTCAGCACCCTCGTGCACCCGGACCGCGCACGAGCGTGCAGGACCGGCTGCCACCACCGCACTCTCGACGCGACCCACGGCGGGTGGGTGACGCAGTGCCCACGACGCGAGATGCGGCGTCAGACCGGGCTGCGCTCGCCGTCGAGCACCGGCACCGGACGATCGTGCACCCGCACGACCCCCCGCCGGTAGGCCACGGCGAGCACTACGTAGGCGACCGCGAGGGCGGCGAACACCGGCCTGGACCAGCCGGTATCGGGAAGGGCCGCCGCCGCCAATGCCGCGGCACCGGCGAACGCGGCGTTGTAGAGCATGTCGTAGAGGGAGAACGCCCGGCCGCGGAAGGAGTCGTGGGTGTCCCGCTGGACGATGGTGTCCACGGCGATCTTCGCGCCCTGTACCGCCAGTCCCATCACCACCGCGGCCGCGGCGATCACGCCGAACTGCGGGGCCGAGGCCATCAGAACCTGGCTGAGGGCACCGAGGCCGAGGCACACCAGGATCCACGTCGACGGGGCCATCCGCTCGTGTGCGATCGGGGTGGCCACGATGGCCAGGCCGTTCCCTGCGAACGAGATCGAGGCGAGCAGCCCGAACATCGCCAGGCCCGCGTTCGCGTCCGCCGGTTCCACGAGCAGATTCCGGGAGATCAGGATCAGCGCGATGAAGTTCAGCCCGTACAGGAACCGGTGCAGCGCCATCACCCCCAGCGCCATGCCCGGGGTGCGGCGCCGGACCAGGTACCGGGCGCCGTCGGCCAGGTCGCGCACCGTGGCGCGCACGTCCGCGGAGAACGCCGCATACCCCCCGGGCCCCCGCGCCGCCCGCGTCGGGCCGAGCAGGTCCGCGCCCATCCGCAACGCGAGCAGCGCCGCACCACCGAACAGCACCGCGGCGACGGCGAGCACCAGCCCCTGCTTGCCGGGGCCGTCCGGGACCAGCCAGCCGATCGCGAAGCCGAGGCCCGCCCCCACCACCGCCGAGACGGCACCGAGGGTCGGCGTGAGCGTGTTCGCCATCAGGAGTTGCTCGCGCGGCACCACCCGCGGCAGGCCGGCCGAGAGGGCCGCGAGCAGGAACCGGTTCACCCCGAGCGTGAGCAGGGCGAGCACGTACACGGCCGGGCCGACCCCTCCGGTGGCCATGAGAACCGCGAGCGCCAGGGTCAGCAGCACCCGGATGCCGTTGCCGACGGCGAGCACCTGACGCCGTCGCCACCGGTCGAGCAGCGGGCCCGCGAACGGGCCGACGATCGTGAACGGGAGCAGGAGTACCGCGAACGCCGCGGCCACGTCCCCGGCGGTCGCGAGCTTCTCCGGTGAGAAGAAGAACAGGGTGGCCAGGCCGGCCTGGAACATTCCGTCGCCACACTGGGACACGAGACGGACCGAGAACAGCTTGCGGAAGTCCCGATGGACGAGGACGGTGCGCAGGTCCGCGATCACACTCACACGGGCAGGCTATCGCGGGGAGGTGACCGGCCCTCGAGCCGACCGATCCGCGGCGGGCGGGCGGGCGGCCCGGTTCGGATAGTGGGACATGGTCGTCCGGTCGGTGACCGGAGCGTGTCGTCGGGTGAACGTTGACGGAACAAGCCGGCATCGGGGCCTGAGACGGTCGACCGTGCGTTCGTGGCGGGGTAGCGTCCCGTCTTGGAAATCGCAGGGCGTGCCTTCTGAGAGCCGCCCTCGAAAAAGATCACCCGTCACGATCGGAATGCCTCGCCCATGAGTTCGCACGCGCTCCTCAGTGCTGCCCAGAGTGCTGCCCCGCCGGGCCGACGGGCAGCCCGGCGAAAGAAGCTCTGGCGCAATATCGGAGTATTCGCACTGCTCGCCGGACCGAATCTCGCGATCCTCCTGATCTTCACCTATCGGCCGATGTTCCTGAGCTTCTACTATTCAATGCTCAACTGGAACATCGGATCCGACTTCGCGCAATTCATCGGATTCGGGAACTACGTCGAGTGGTTCAACGATCCGGAGTCCGCCCGGATCCTCGGCACGACGCTGCTCTACACGATCGCCACCGTCGCCGGTGGCATGGCCCTCGGCCTCGCCCTGGCTCTGGCCCTGAACCGCAAGCTGTTCGGGCGTGGCATCGTCCGCACGATCACGTTCGCCCCCTACGTCCTGTCCGGGATCGCGGTCGGGTTCCTCTGGATGTACATCTTCAACCCGAACATCGGGCTCCTGAGGACGGTGCTCGGTTGGTTCGGGATCTCGTCGCCGCCGTGGTTCACCCAGGAACCGTGGCCGCTGATCATGATCATCATCGTCACGCTCTGGAAGCACGTCGGCTACGTCGCGCTGATCTACCTCGCCGGCCTGCAGTCCGTGCCCCAGGACCTGCGGGACGCGGCCGCACTCGATGGCGCCGGTACCTTGCGGGTGTTCCGGGGGATCGTGCTGCCGCTGCTCGGGCCGATCACGTTCTTCCTGCTGATCACGCTCACGCTGAGCGCGCTGCAGTCCTTCGACCTGATCCGCTCCATGACGAACGGTGGACCGCTCGGATCCACCAAGACCCTGATGTACCAGGTCTACGTGGAGGGCTTCCAGATCGGCCGGGGCGGCTACGGCTCCGCGGTCGCCACCATCCTGTTCGTGATCCTGCTCGCTGTGACGGCCATCCAGATGAAGTTCGTCGAGAGGCGGGTGCACTACCAGTGAGCACGACCACGGCCACCAGACCCAGCCAGAACACCGCCGCCGGGCCGCGCATCGCCGGCGCGCCGGATCCTGCCGGACCGGCCCCCCGCCGTCGGCGTCGACGCTCCCCCGGTGCCCGGGTGCTGGACGGTGGCCTCTACGTGACCCTCGTGATCGCGGCGCTCGTGATGGCGTTCCCGTTGATCTGGATGCTGCTCGCCAGCTTCAAGACGACCCCGGAGATCTCCGCGGTGCCGATCCAGTGGCTGCCACAGGAGTGGAACCTCGACAACTTCATCGCGGTCGCGAACTCCATCCCGATCGGCCGGATGATCTTCAACAGCGTGTTCATCACGGTGGTCAGCACGTTCCTCAAGGTGATGCTCGGTCTGGCCTGCGCGTACGCACTCGTGTTCGTGGACATCCCGTTCAAGAACGTCGCGTTCATGATCGTGCTGTTCACCCTGCTGATCCCCGGCCAGATCACGATCATCCCCAACTACGTCCTCGTCGCCGGCCTGGACTGGACGAACACCTACCTGGGCATCATCCTGCCCGGCCTGGCCAGCGCGTTCGGGACGTTCCTGTTCCGACAGCAGTTCATGCAGGTGCCCCGGTCCCTGCTGGAGGCCGCCGAACTGGACGGGGCCGGACATCTGCGCCGCCTGTTCCGGGTGGTGGTCCCGATCTCCGTCCCGACGATCGCCGCGGTGACCCTCGTGACGGTGGTCGGGGAGTGGAACGAGTACCTGTGGCCCTCCCTGGTGGCCAAGAGCCCGGACCTGATGACCCTGCCCGTTGGCCTGACCCACCTGCAGGACCTCGAGGGCATCCAGAACTGGGGTGTGCTGCTGGCCGCGACCACCCTGCTGACGCTCCCGATGCTCGCCATCTTCCTGATCCTCCAGCGTCGGCTCGTGGCCGGACTCACCGCCGGCGCCGTCACCGGCTGAGCCGGAGCACCGACACCTCCCGTACCGAAACCCCGTCCCCAACGCCATCACAAGGAGTCCCAGCCATGCGCTCTCGTAGCGGCCTCATCCTGCCCGAGTCCGTCCGCCGACCGTCCCGCCGAAACGTCCTGCAGCTGGGCGGGCTCGGCCTCGGAGCCGGCCTGCTCGCGGCCTGCTCCGGCCCGTCGGTCGGCTCCAGCGACGGCGGCGGCAACGCCCAGACCGCCGCGGAGACCGACTGGTCCACGATCGAGCCGGCCGAGCAGATCACGTTCATGTCGCTGCAGCAGGGCACCGAGCTGGAGCAGGCGCTGGTCGCGGAGTTCACCGCCGAGACCGGCATCGAGATCAACCACATCTCCGGTGGCGGCTCCTACGAGGAACTCGCACAGAACTTCCGCGCCTCGGCCGGCACGTCCGAGCAGCCGGACGTCGCGCAGGGCTCCGACGTCTTCTGGTTCCAGTACCTCACCTCGGGCAACACGATCGCGCTGGACTCCCTGCTGGAGTTCCTCGAGGTCGAGGTGGACGACTTCCAGGAGGCCCTGTACGGCGACTACCTCTACGAAGGTCAGCACTACGCCGTGCCGTATGGCCGCTCGACGCCGATGTTCTATTACAACAAGGCCGTGTGGGAGGCCGCCGGCCTGCCCGACCGCGGCCCGGACACGTGGACCGAGTTCCAGGAGTGGTCGCCTCAGCTCCAGTCCGTGCTGCCCGCCGAGGGTGCCGCAATGGGGTGGAGCGCTCCCGGGCCCTCCAACACCGCGTGGTACGGCCAGAGCATCCTGTGGGCGCACGACGCCGCGTTCTCGCACGAGTGGGAGTGGTCCCTGGACACCGAGGAGGCCCTCTGGGTCGGCAACTTCTACCGCGATGCGTTCAACGGCCCGGACGCCTGGTCGAAGGTGGCCGTCGACCCGGCAGCCGAGTTCGCCGGCGGGCTGTACGGCGCGATCATGGGATCGACCGGGGGCATCGTGTCCTACCGGGAGATGCTGCCCACCCTCGGGGTCGCGTTCATGCCCGGCGGCACCATCCCGGCCGACGCCCCGCGGGTGCCGACCGGCGGGAACGGGCTCACGATCTCCGGCCCGACCCCCGAGAAGCAACTCGCCGGCGGGATGCTCCTCAAGCACCTCACCACCCCCGAGAACTCGGCCCGCTGGGCGGTGTCCACCGGCTACATGCCCACCCGCAAGGCCGCGATCGAGACCGAGACGATGCAGGCTGCCATCGCCGAGGTCCCGGACCGGCAGATCCCGCTCGACCAGCTCGCCATCACGAAGGTCCAGGACTACGCCCGTGCCCTCCTGCCCGGTGGTGATCTGCTGATCTCCGAGCACTTCGAGCGGATCATCCTGAACGGGGAGGACGCCGCACCGGTCTTCGAGGACCTCACCGCGGAGTTCCAGCGCGCGTTCGAGCAGAACGTCGAACCGCACCTGTGACCGCTCGCTCCGGGGCCTCGACCGCGACGGCGTATCGCGCGCCCCGAGGTCGGGTCCCGGTTCGCCGCGGGGTGAGATCGGACCCGCCGCACTGAGATCGCACTTCGCGGGGTGCGATCTCAGCGGCGCGGGTCCGATCTCAGCGAGTGGCGCCGGCCGGGTAGCTCACGCTCGTCACGTCACGGGTGCCGCGTCCCGGGCGGCGAGGATCTCACGCGGGGCGTCGGTGCAGATGGCGTCGGCGCCCATCGCGGTGACCTCCAGGGCTCGGACCGGGTCGTTGATCGTCCACACCCACGCCTCCATGCCGGCCTCGTGGATGCCGTCGATGATCTCCGGCGTGAGGTTCTGCTCGTAGATGGAGATGCCCGGGGCGCTCAGACGGGTGCCGAACTCGACGGCGTCGCGCCAGTCGCGCCGCATCCGCTCCAGGGCATCGACCTGCTCCGGGGTGACCCGGTCGCGGTACCGCTCGATCATCGCCTCGGCGTTCGCCCGGGTGCCGATCGAGAGCGGGTACACCTGGGCCCCGGCGCGCTCGTGGATCTGCTCGAGCGCCTCCCAGTGCCCGGACGAGGCGAACCAGTCGAGGTCGGGCAGCGCCGCGACCGCGGCGATGACGCCGTCGACCGCTTCCGGGTCCTTGATCTCGATGTTCACCCGCATCTTCCCGCAGACGAGGGCGAGCACTTCGTCGAGGGTGGGCACGTACTCGCCGTTCCCGGCGTCCACCAGGCGCAATTCCTCGGCCGTGCGCTCCTTGACCGGACCGGTCGCATTCGTGGTGCGGTCGAGGGTGTCGTCGTGAATGACGACGATTCGGCCGTCCTTCGCCTTGTAGCAGTCGAGTTCGATTCCCTCGGCGCCGTATTCGAGCGCTTTCGCGAATGCGGCCAGAGTGTTCTCCGGCAATTCGATCGATGCGCCGCGGTGTGCATAGACGTGCATGATGCTCCTGACGATGGGAGGTGATGGCGCTAGCACGCTACAGAGTGCCGCTGAACCGACGGTGGCAATCCGATGAACGCTCATCGGCGGAGGACTCGCCCGACGGCTGGGCTTCGGCACGGCGAGCGTCGGAGAACGCGCCGGCGCAAGGAGCACCGACTCCCGGAACTGTTCGACGACCGGGCAGCCTGCCCGGCCGGAACGGCGAACGCCCACCGCGGCCGGAGCCGGCGGTGGGCGTTCGGGGTCGGGTTGGGCGCGTCAGCGCTCGATCTCGCCGCGGATGAACGCCTCCACCTTCGCGCGGGCGGTCTCGTCGTCGTACTGCTCCGGCGGCGACTTCATGAAGTAGCTGGCCGCGGACAGGATCGGCCCGCCGATGCCCCGGTCCTTGGCGATCTTCGCGGCCCGCAGGGCGTCGATGATGATGCCGGCCGAGTTGGGCGAGTCCCAGACCTCCAACTTGTACTCGAGGTTCAGCGGGACCTCCCCGAACGCGCGGCCCTCGAGGCGCACGTACGCCCACTTGCGGTCGTCGAGCCACTGGATGTAGTCCGAGGGGCCGATGTGGACGTTCCGGCTGCCCAGGTCGTGGTCCACGTTCGAGGTCACCGCCTGGGTCTTGGAGACCTTCTTCGACTCCAGCCGGTCCCGCTCCAGCATGTTCTTGAAGTCCATGTTGCCGCCGACGTTCAGCTGGTACGTGCGGTCCAGCACCACGCCGCGGTCCTGGAACAGCTTCGCCATCACCCGGTGCGTGATGGTCGCGCCTACCTGCGACTTGATGTCGTCGCCGACGATCGGTACCCCGGCGGCGGTGAACTTGTCCGCCCACTCCTTGGTGCCCGCGATGAAGACCGGGAGGGCGTTGACGAACGCGACGCCGGCGTCGATCGCGGCCTGCGCGTAGAACTTGGCGGCGTCCTCGGACCCCACCGGCAGGTAGCAGATCAGCACGTCCGCGCGGGCCTCGCGCAGTGCGGCGACGATGTCCACGGGATCCGCCCCGGACTCCTCGATGGTCTCGCGGTAGTACTTGCCGAGCCCGTCCAGGGTGTGCCCGCGCTGCACCGGGACGCCGAGCGGCGGCACGTCGGCGATCTTGATGGTGTTGTTCTCGCTCGCCACGATCGCCTCGGACAGGTCGAAGCCGACCTTCTTGGCGTCGACGTCGAAGGCGGCGACGAACTCGATGTCCCGGACGTGGTAGGGCCCGAACTCGACGTGCATGAGGCCGGGAACGGTGGTGCTCGGGTCGGCCCCGGCGTAGTAGTGCACGCCCTGGACGAGGGAGGCGGCGCAGTTCCCGACGCCGGCGATGGCAACGCGGATGGTGCTCATCCTTGCTCCTTGCTGTGGGTGGTTGGGGTCGTGGTGGGTCGTTCGGCGCCGGCCCGTCCGGTCCGTCCGGTCGGGTCGTCCGGTTCACCGGGGCCCGACGGCGTGGGTACCGTCGGCGCGTCCGGGTGCCGTTCGGCATGGATCAGGTCCTCGAGCCAGCGGACCTCTCGTTCGATCTGGTCGAGGCCGTGCTGCTGCAGGGCCAGGGTGTAGCGGTCGCGGCGCTCGCGGCTTCGTTGGGCGTGCTGGCGCATCGCGTCGTGCCGTTCGACCATGCGCATCCGGCGCCCCTCGAGGATGCGCAGCCGGGTCTCGGCGTCGGTGTCCGAGAACAGACTGAACCGCACGTCGAAGTTCTCGTCCTCCCAGGCGGCCGGCTCGGCCCGGGCCAGGGAGTCCCCCAGCCGGTCCCGGCCGGCGTCGGTCAGTTCGTAGACGATCCGGGTCCGCCGCCCGGCCAGTGCGTGCGGGAGGTCGGCCGTGTCGACCGGGCGGATCCACCCGCCCTCCTGCAGGGCGCGCAGACCGGGATAGAGGGAACCGTAGGACAGGGCCCGGATCATCCCGAGGGTGGCGTTGAGCCGCTTGCGCAGTTCGTACCCGTGCATGGGCGCACCATGGAGCTGGCCGAGGATGGCCAACTCCAACACCTCACTGCGCGAGCCCATTCACACCTCCGATGTATCGAATTGATACATCCCGCCGAGCGTTGCCGTCAAGGGGCGCGCGGCGCGCCACCGGGCTCTCAAGGGCCCGCGGGCCGGGCTGTGGCGGCCGTCACCGGGGAGGGGCGGATCCTGTGTGGGCCCGGTGAAACGGCCGGGGATCCAGGGATCTCCCAGACTTCGGCCGCATACTGGAAGGCGTTTGCGCCCACAGGATGGACGCCGACGAGACCCCACAGAGAGGTTCTAACGTGGCAGAAGGACGACGCCCCGGCGCGCCAGACTCCGGCGACCCGTCGACGCCGCCGACCCGTCGGAGCGTGCGTGCCCGCCAGTCCTCCAGCCCGTCCAGCCCCACCGAGCCCGCAGGCAAGCGGGCCGGCTCCGAGCGGCCCCCCGTGATCCCGCCCGCCGGCGGTGGCGCCGCGGCCCGCAACGGATCCTCGGCACAGTGGAAGAAGACCGCCTCGGCGCGCCCCTCGAGAACCGCCACCACCACGACCTCGGCAGCTGCGCCGTCGGGTCGGTCCGCCTCGAAGGGCGCCAGGGCCAAGAAGGGCTACAAGGGCCGGCCGTACCAGGAGCCGCGGCGGTTCTGGAACTACCCGCGACCGAACAAGGGTCCGATCCACCGCTGGCTTCCGAGCTGGCGGTTCGTCCTGGGCACCTTCGTGGCATTCCTGCTCCTGGGCGTCGGACTGTTCGTCTACGCCTATCAGACGATCGGCGTGCCGGAACCCGACGACGTCGCCATGGCCGAGGGCAGCACCGTCTACTTCGCCGACGGCACCACCGAGATGGGCACGTTCGCCGAGGTGAACCGCGAGATCATCGCGACCGAGGAACTCCCCGAGTACGTCGGGCAGGCCGTCGTCGCATCGGAGGATCGACGCTTCTACTCCAACGCCGGGGTGGATCCGATCGGGATCCTGCGGGCGCTGTGGAACAACCTCCAGGGCAACCCGACCCAGGGTGGTTCGACCCTGACCCAGCAGTACGTCGAGCGGTACTACACGGGGCAGACCTCGAGCTACGCGGACAAGTTCCGGGAGGCCATCCTCGCGATCAAGATCGACCGCGAGCAGCCCAAGGACGAGATCCTGGGCAACTACATGAACACGATCTACTTCGGTCGCGGCGCCTACGGGATCGAGCGGGCCGCCCAGGAGTACTTCGGCCACTCGGCGGCCGAGCTGACCCTGTCCGAGTCGGCGCTGATCGCCGGCATCATCCCGTCGCCGTCCAACTGGGACCCGGCGGTGAGCCCGGAGCAGGCCGAACGGCGGTGGAACCGGACACTCGACTACATGGTCGAGTCCGGCTTCATCACCGCGGCCGAGCGCAACGCCCAGGAGTTCCCGGCCACCATCGAGCCGACGCGTTCCGACACCTACGCCGGACCGACCGGCTACCTGTTGGAGATGGTGCGTGCCGAGTTGCTGGCGGCCGGGCTGACCGCGGACCAGATCGACGGCGGTGGCCTGGACATCGTCTCCACGATCGACCCCGAACTGCAGGCGGCGGCGATCACGGCCTCGCAGAACATGCCCGAGGACACCCCGGCGGGGGTCCGGGTGGCGCTGACCTCGATCGACAACGAGACCGGCGGGATCGTCGCCCTCTATGGTGGCGCCGACTACCTGACCGTCCAACGCAACGCCGCCACCCAGGACGTCGCCCAGGGCGGCTCGACGTTCAAGGTGTTCGGGCTGATCGCGGCGCTCGAGAACGGCGTCACGCTGGAGGACCGGTACGCCAGCTACTCCCCGATGGACGTCGACGGGTACGAGGTCCGCAACTTCGACCGCGTCAACCGGGGCAACATCGATCTCGTCGAGGCGACCGAGAACTCCGTCAACACGGTGTACGTGCAGATGAACTCCGAGGTCGGCCCCGAGCACCTGGTCGACGTGGCGCACCGCCTGGGTCTGCCCGAGGAGACCGCGATCGAGGCGGTGCCCTCCAACGTGCTCGGCCCGGCGGCGCCGCATCCGGCCGACATGGCCGAGGCCTACTCCACGATCGCCTCCGGGGGCGTGCACCGGGACCGCTACATCGTCGCCTCCGCGACGAACGGCGACGGTCAGGTCCTCTACATGGGGGGCTCGGAGGAGGAACGGGTGGTCGAGGCCGACGTGATCGCGGACGCGACGTACGCCATGCAACAGGTCGTGGAGAGCGGCACCGGCGAGACCGCGAGCGAGATCGGGCGGCCCGCGGCCGGCAAGACCGGGAGTTCCAACGACTACCGCTCGGCCTGGTTCGTCGGCTTCGTGCCGCAGATCACCACCTCCGTGGCCATGTACCAGGTGGGTGAGAACGGCGAGGAGGTCTCGATGGTGGACGGCTTCGGAGGGGTCAGCCCGATCTCCGGCGGCTCGTTCCCGACCGACATCTGGACCGAGTACATGACCACGGCCGTCGCGGACCTGCCCGTGGAGGACTTCCCGGACCGTACCGAGCCGGAGGCGCCGACCTGGGAGCCGACCGAGGAGCCGACGACCGAGGAGCCCACGGAGGAGCCGACCACGCCGGAGCCCACGGAGGAGCCGACCACGCCGGAGCCGACCGAGGAGCCGACACAGGAGCCCACCGAGGAGCCGACGGAGGAACCGACGGACGAGCCCACCGGGACCCCGACGGACGAGCCGACCGATCCTCCGACGGAGGAGCCCACCAACGGCACCGGGGTGCCGGGCTGGGACGATCTGTTCGCTCCACCGGGTCGCAACGACCCCTGAGCACACCCGCGCACACCCGTGCCACCGTGACGTTGTCCACACCCGCCGTCCCACGTCGGCCGTGGGTGCGGGGGTCCGGTAGGCTTGTCCGGTATTCCATCGGTCCGGTGCCGCGACCCACATCTGTGGGCCACGACCCCGGGCCGGGAGCACGCAGCACCCTCCTGTCGCGGAGAGACCGTGACCGTATAGTCCGAAGGAGGTGGGTTCAAGCATGCGTCAATACGAACTGATGGTGATTCTCGACCCCGAGATCGACGAGCGCACCGTTGCTCCGTCCCTGGACAAGTTCCTGGGCGTCATCGCCACTGGTGGTGGAACCGTCGACAAGGTCGACATCTGGGGCAAGCGCCGCCTGGCATTCGAGATCGCGAAGAACTCCGAGGGCATCTACGCCGTCGTGAACCTGACCGCGACCCCCGAGCTCGCCCAGGAACTCGATCGTCAGCTCGGGCTCAATGAGTCCGTGCTCCGCACCAAGCTGATCCGTCCCGACGCGCACTGAGCGCGACCCCGCAGCGCAACCGAAGAAGGAGCGTTCATGGCAGGCGACACCGTCATCACAGTGATCGGAAACCTCACGGCCGACCCCGAACTGCGGTTCACCCCGTCGGGCGCAGCCGTGGCGAACTTCACGATCGCCTCGACCCCACGCCAGTTCGACCGTCAGTCGAACGAGTGGAAGGACGGCGACACCCTGTTCATGCGCTGCTCGATCTGGCGCGAGGCCGCGGAGAACGTGGCCGAGTCCCTGACCAAGGGGATGCGGGTGGTCGCTCAGGGCCGCCTCGTGCAGCGCTCCTACGAGACCCGTGAGGGCGAGAAGCGCACCGTCGTCGAGCTGCAGGTCGACGAGGTCGGCCCGTCGCTGCGGTACGCCAGCGCCAAGGTCACCCGCACCCAGCGCGGTGGCGGCGGTGGCGGTGGCGGCTACGGCGGCAACAGCGGTGGCGGTGGGAACTTCGGCGGCGGCGGTGGCTACGGCGGTAACAGCGGTGGCGGCAACAGCGGCGGTGGGAACAGCGGCGGCGGTAGTAACGCCCAGTCGGACGACCCGTGGGCAACCGGAGGCTCGAGCTTCGGCGACGAGCCCCCCTTCTAGAACATCATCTTCAAGCGCGCGGCCACCGGGCCCGACGCGCGAGTACCGAAGGAGTACCAACCATGGCGAAGCGTGAGTCGCGCAAGCCCATCATCAAGAAGAAGGCGAACCCCCTCAAGGCCGTCAAGCTCGAGGGACCGATCGACTACAAGGACACCGTGCTGCTGCGGAAGTTCATCTCGGACCGCGGCAAGATCCGTGCGCGCCGCGTGACCGGTGTCAACGTCCAGCAGCAGCGTGAGATCGCCCGGGCCGTGAAGAACGCCCGTGAGATGGCTCTGCTGCCCTACTCGAGCTCTGCTCGCTGAGGCTGGAGGAGCACACCATGAAGCTCATTCTCACCCACGAGGTCACCGGCCTCGGCACCCCCGGCGACGTGATCGAGGTCAAGGACGGGTACGCCCGCAACTACCTCCTCCCGCGCGGCCTGGCGACCGGCTGGACCAAGGGCGCCCAGAAGCAGATCGACCAGATCCAGGCGGCTCGGCGCAAGCGCGAGATCTCGACCATCGAGGACGCCCGTGCGGTTCGTGACTCGCTGCAGTCCAAGCCCGTGGTCGTGAAGGTCCGCGCCGGCAAGGGCGACCGGCTCTTCGGTGCGGTCACCACCACGGACATCACGGCGGCCATCGGGGCCGCCGGCGGTCCGTCCGTCGACCGCCGCAAGGTCGAGATCGGTAACCCGATCAAGTCCCTCGGCACCCACTCGGTGAAGGTCCGCCTGCACGCGGACGTCTCCGCGACGGTGGACATCCAGGTCGTCCCGGCCTGACCGCAGGTCCAGTTCCACCCGTGAGGGCCCGGCGTCGTTGACGCCGGGCCCTCACGGCTTTCCACCCAGCGGCATCCAGGTCAACCGCCGATGATGACCGTGGGGCAGCCCGGGCCGGGCGCGATCGGCGTTCCGTGGGTGCTCAGATCCCCGAGCCTGGCCGCTGGGAAGTTGCCGATCATCACGGTCATCGAGCCCATCGCGATCCCGTTCGGGGGACCGACGCAGGCGATCCCGCCGGGGAGGCCGTTCGCCACTGCCGCGGGCATGTTCCCGATGAGCACCGTCGGGACGCTGGCCACCGGCGTGATCGGTCCACCCACGTGCGGCTTCGGTCCGTCGAAGAGCGGGCACAGGGCCGAGTCTCCGGCGCGCAGGGCAGGTCCGGTCGGCACCGCGCGCCCCTAGGGCGCCGCCGGCGGCGCCGGTACGGCGTTCGTGCCGCCGAGCAGCACGGCCGTGTCGCAGGCGGCCGGAGGCGTCTCCACCCCGGGCGGCGCGCCCACCTGGCGGCAGTCGACCTCCACGACCAGCGACTCGCCGTCAGGCACCACGAGCGGTGACTGGAAGTGGAAGTCGACTGTCCGGAAGTTCTCGAGGGCGAGGTCGAACACGACGTCCTCCCCGTGCCGGACCACGACCCGGCCGAAGTCGCCCTGGGGGTTCGAGAACACCCAGTCGGTCACCCGGAGGGTGGTGTCGGCGGGGACGGTGTGCGAGGCGGAGGTCGTGCTGCCGCCCTGACCGTCGGCGACCTCCAGCCGGATGCTCGCCGGCGTCACGATCTCCGAGCCGCCGATCACCGACGCCACCGCATCCTCGACCTCGACCACACGCTCCTCGGCCGCGGCGGCGGAGTTGCCCGCGGTCTCGGCGGCGGATTGCGCACCCTGGGCAGCCTGTTGGGCCTGTTCCGCGGCCTGCTGGGCCTGCTCGGCCGCCTCGACGGCCTCCTGGCGTTCCTCCGCCACGGCGGCCTGGGCGGCCGACTCGATCGTGGGTTGCAGCACCGTGAACCAGAGCAGGGCGAGCAGGGCGAGCAGCGCCAGGAGTGCGAGCAGGGCCTTGAAGAACCACTTCGGCAGGATCGCCGTCTGCACATGCGAACCGTCCAGCGCCACCGGCGTGGTGGACTCGGTGGCAGCGGAGACCACGAACGGGTGCGTCACGTCCGCGCCACGCCAGAACGACCTGATCGGCTTGACGTGCACCTTCGCGAAGGCGGCCTGCCCCGGATCGACGACCAGCTGCGGCGGCTGGATCCGGAAGATGAGGGCCGACTTGTCGTCGGTGCCGGCCAGGTTCACCGTCACCGGGACGTTGCCGCGGTTGTCCACGGCGACCTGGTGGGTGGCACCGCGGCGGCCGTGCGAGGATCGCGGGACGAGTTCGGCGGTCGTGTCGAGGTAGGGCAGGACCTCGACGACGCCCTCGGGAATCACCGCCTCCTCGGGATGCTCCATTGGCACCACGCGCACACCGAAGTCGAACGAGCCGGCCGGGACCGTCCCGTCCTTCGGCGGCCGGAACGTGATCGACGCCGTCGTTGAGGTGTCCGGGTACAGACCGTCGATCTGCGCCGGCTCCACGGTCGCCCACGCGCCGGGGGTCCCGAGCACCTCGATCCGGTAGCCCTCGACGATCGTGCCGGTGTTGCGGATGCTCAGCGGCACCACGGCCTCCGAGCCCGCATCCAGCCGCAGGCTCGTGGAGTCGAGTTTCGCCAAGGTGGTCATGGCCTCGACCGTATTCCCGCGGACACCCCGGGCGATCGCCCGCGAGGCGGGCCATCGGGGCAACGCTTCTGCCCGGTGAGTCAGCGTTGATTGCACGATCAGTGCGCTGAGCACACTGGTGCCCGAGCACCCGGTATCGGACATCGGGTGGGGGATGGGACAACTGGACATGGAACGCGTAGAGGTATGGGTGAGTGCCCGAGATCCGATCTCGGAGGCGGGCGTGGTGAGTGCGCTTCGGCCGCGGCCCGAGGTTCGGGTGCTGCGGGCCGATGAGGCGGATGACGCCCGGGTGGTCGTGGTCGTCACGGATGCGGTCGACGAGGATGCGCTCCGGATCATCCGCGTGGTGCATCGTCGAGGGCTCAGCAGGCCGGTCCTGGTGGCCGGGAGCCTGGACGGTTCGGATGTGGTCACCGCCGTGGAGGCCGGGGCAGTCGGGCTGGTACGTCGCAGTGAGGCGACGCCGGACCGGTTGATCCAGGTGATCACGGGGGCTGCCGTCGGGGAGGGTAGCGTCCCGCCGGATCTACTCGGCCGGCTGCTCGATCAGGTGGGCACGTTGCAGCGCCAGGTGCTGCGTCCCCGCGGCCTGACGTTCACCGGTCTGGCCACCCGGGAGATCGAGGTGCTGCGACTGATCGCCGACGGTCTGGACACCGCCGAGATCGCCGAGCACCTGGCCTACTCGGAGCGAACCGTGAAGAACGTGTTGCATGACGTCACGACCCGGCTGCAGCTGCGGAACCGGTCGCACGCCGTCGCGTACGCGCTGCGCGAAGGCCTGATCTAGGCGACCTCGGCGGGCGGGGGTGGGTGCCCGATCGGGCACCCACCGGTGCCTAGAGGGCGGTCCGGGTGCGGCTCCCGCGGTCGGGCGGGGCACGGCACCGTGGGTTCGATGCGGCGGCCGGCCTGTCGGCCGAACCGGACGAGGACGAGCAGGAGTCGGGAAAGAGGTCCATGGCACGCATGCTGGCGGTGACCGCTGCGCTGGGGCTGCTCGCCCCGGGCGCGGTCGCAGCCGTGCCCATGCCTCCGGTCACGGCCGAGTTGCCGGCGCCCGACGCGGCCTCGACGCGGGTCGCGTTCACCGAGCGCGGCGCTGGTCTCGGCCAGGCCGCGTGGAGCGTCCTCACCCCAGGTCAACTCGTCGGACCGGACGTGGAACTGCTCGAGGGCCGGGAGCAGGATTACGAGTTGTCCGTGACCCACGTGCAGTCGCCGCCGGAGGCCGTCTCCTCGTTCATCAGCACCCGCGATTCCGACGTGGGCGACGTCTACGTGCAGGGTGCCGAGGGCCCGGCGGTCCGGATCACGTGCGACGAGGCCCGGGTCTCGCACCCGGTCGTGTCCCCGGACGGGCTGAGCGTCGCCTACTCCACCAGTGTGGACGACGGGCCGTGGCGGATCGTGGTCGCCGACATCGACGATCCACCGTGCACTGGGGGGACCGCGCCGGCGATCTCCGAGGGCGACTGGGACGACCTTTGGCCGGCCTGGCTGCCCGGATTCGGAAGCGAGACCCTGGTGTTCTCCTCCACCCGGCACGACCCGCTGGGGGACATCTACATGATCGACCGTGGGAAGGATCTCCTGTACCGGATCACGGAGGACCCCGGCGCGGACACCCAGCCCGCAGTCGGGGAGGTCGGCAACACGGTCGCGCTTGCGTTCACGACCACCCGGTTCCGCGCCGACGGCTCCCTCGCCGTCGTGGATCTGTTCGCCACGTCGCCGGAGGAACTCGAGGAGGCCGGCGAGATCGTCAGCCCGTTCAGCGGGACCATCGACCAGAGCAGCGAGCCGACCTGGGGCGTCAACGCGAACGAGGGTGTGGATGCGACGTTGTTGTACACGGGCACCAGGTACGACCCGTACGGCGACATCTTCTCGATCGACGTCACGGAAGAGGTCGAGTCGGAGTTCGGGACCCTGGCGTTCTCATCCGCAGGTCAGGTCGCGGAGGTATTCAGCCGCACCGATCGCGAGCCGCGGGCCGCCCCGTACTCGGAATCGCATCCGGCCTGGACGGTGACCCCGGGTGACGAACAGGAGGTCGGCGAGGACACCCGGGTGATCACGGCGACGTTCGGTGCGGCACAGTCGGACATCGGCGTGGTCGGCGCAGACGGTGCCGGGCGCGAGAGGCTGCCGGCGTCGACCGTCGACGTCGACGACGGCGGACCGGCTTACTCGCCGGACGGCGCCTGGGTGGTGTTCAGTTCGACGGTCACGGCGGAGGACGGGCGGGAGGGCGCTCGCCTCATGCTGGCTGCCGCCGACGGGAGCGTCGTGACTCCTCTCAACTATGCGTGGGACCCGGGGGTACCGCCCGGCTCGGAGGGCGAGGGGAGCCCGCCTGCCATCGACATCCATCCGGCCTGGTCCCCGGACGGGACCCGGATCGCGTTCGAGCGGATCTACCAGGGTGAGAGCGACGGGCAGGAGTTCCGGACGACCGAGGTCCTGATCGCGGACTTCGTGCCGGAGCCCGCCGGTGGCGACGTCCCGGTCGCCGCCACGCTATCGGTTCCCGGATACGGCAATCCGGACTGGTCACCGGACGGCCGCTACCTCGTCACGGCGGGGAGTCTCGAGCTGGCGGCGTACTCGGACGTGGCGATCGTCGACCTTCAGGATCCAGATCCGGAGACCGCCCTCACGGGGCTGCAGTATGTGCCGCAGGGCTGCGGATCCGACGGCTGTCTGCCGGTCGGGGTCAACGGTCGCGCGCCGGCCTGGTCCCCGGACGGACGCACCCTGGCAATCGCCAACGTGTCGGTCCTCGGCCTCTCGAGCCTCGGGACGCGGGCCATCTCTCCCGATGGCGAGACGACGCCCATCGCGCTGTTCACCGTGGACCCCGACGACCCGACCGCTCCGAGTCTCGAAGCGACACCGCTGGTGGGCTTCGACGACCAGGGTCTGCCGACCCCGAGCCGCGCCGAACTGTCCAATGCGACCGATCCGGCCTGGTCCCCGGACGGCTCGGAGATCTATCTGGCCGGCCAACCCGCCGGCCTCGCCGACGACTGGGGAATCTACGCGATCCGGCCCGACGGAACCGGACTGCGGGAGGTGGCCCAGGGGCCCGGCCCGGAGATCGCCCCCGACGTCCAGCCCGACGTGGACCTGTCCCTGGCCATGACGGCGAGCCCGAACGTCGTCCCGGTGGGCGGCGCGAGCACCCTCACCCTGACGGTCCGCAACGAGGGCCTGCAGAGCGTCGGCACCTATCGGGTGCTCCTCGAGGCTCCCGCGGAGCTGCAGTTCGGCGAGCCACCGGCCGGGTGCACGGTCGACGACCTGGTGCTCACCTGTGTCCCCACCGAGCCGATCGCACCGCTCGGCGTGAGCATCCTCGAGATCGCCGTGATCGGCCGGGTCCCGGGCACGACCGCGGAGGTGAGTGCGGTGGTGCTCCCGGGCGGACCGGACCGGGACGCCGACAACAACACCGTCTCGACCACGATCACCGTCACCGGCACCAGCATCGGCACCCAGGAGGCCGACCTGGACCTGAACCTCGCCGTCACCCCGCCGACCGGGTGGGTCGGCGGCCAACCGATGATCGCCAGGATCACGGTCACCAACAACGGTCCCGAGGCGATCACGAGCGCGACGGTCACGACCGGCTTCCCGGCCACCGTCGTCCCGACCGCTCTCGCGATCACGTCGACGGCCCCGGAGGATCTCGGCCCGCCCGTCGACCTCACGGACCCCGTCACGGTCGCCTGCCTCACCGCGGCCGGGGCGTGCCCGATCGGGCCGCTCCTCGCGGGCGACTCCGTGGTGCTCGAGGCGAGCCTGCTCCCGGTCGGGCCGGCGGGCACCGGCGAGGTCACCGCGACCGTAGCCCTGGATCCGGCCGCCGCCCGGGTGGACGTGGACCCGGGCAACGACGCGGCGACCGCCGTCGTGACCGTCCTGCAGCCGGAGATCCGGCTGCTCCCGTCGGTCGCCCGGCCCGGGGACGTCGTGCTCGCCTACGGTGAGGACTTCCCACCCAACCAGGCGGTCACCCTGATCTGGACCCGGGGCATCACGGTCGATCCCGGACCGTACACGGTCACCCCGGAGGGCCGGTTGGTGGTCCCGATCGTTCTCGTCAGCCGGGACCTGCTCGGGGACCGGGAGATCGCGTCGACCTCCCCGGCCGGGGCGTTCGGTGAGGTCCGCGGCCCGCTGCTCGTGGTCGCCACCTCCGTCCAGGCACCCAACTTCCTGTTCAGGGGCTGAGGCCATGATCACCGAGGTCGACGACGCACTCCGGACCATGGTGCGGACCGCGCTGGGTGGTGCCGAGGCCGAGGTGGTCTTCGACGCACCCACCACGGACTGGGCCGCGCGTCGGAACGCCCCGACGGTCAACCTCTACCTCTACGACCTGCGCGAGGACCTGCGCAGGCGGACCAGGGGGTTCATCGAGACGCAGACCCCGGACGGGGTGGTCCGCTCCCACCCGCCGCGGTACTTCCGGCTCTCCTACCTCGTCACCGCCTGGACCCAGCGCCCCGAGGACGAGCACCGGCTCCTGGAGGTAGTGCTCGGACACCTCGTCCAGCACGAGGTCCTGCCCGAGCACGATCTGTTCCTGCCGCCCGGAGCGGACCCGGTGGTGCAGCTCCTGGTCGGTCTGCCGCCCCCGGAGGACCGCGGCTTCGCGGACGTGTGGAGTGCGCTCGGTGGCGAGCTGAAGCCGTCAATCGACGTGGTCGTGGTGGCGCCGCTCGCCGTGCGGCCCGGGCCGGCGGCGGGGCCGCCCGTGCGGGAGCCGCTCATCCTCGACGCCAAGGACGTGGTGCCCGACGGCGGAGCGGACGTCGGGCGGACGAAGCACAGTCCGCCGCCGCGCACCGAGGCGACCGGCCCTGCCGGAGGCGCCGACCGGCCGACGTCGCCGAAGGCCCGGGCCCGGGGGCGCCGGTGACGACGACGCAGGACCCCACTCGGGTCGGCTCAGCGGGCCCGGAGGACCCAGCGGCCGGTCCCGCGCACGAGCGCAGGCCGGGCGAGCGGACCGAGGAGGCGGCGAGCATCGCCCACCTGCTCGGCCGCCTCGGCGTGCTCGAGGAGCGCATCCGTGCGCTGGTCGCCGAGCGCCGTGCCCACGACCCACAGCCCGACGACCCGTTCCGTGGGCTCTACCTCAGCGACGAGGCGATCGAGGCGATCCTCGAACGCCGCCCCGGGCCGGCGCAGCCCACGCCGGCATCCGTGCGGCTGGCGGACTGCGAGCGCGAGGCCGACGCGGCGCAGCATGCCGGGGCGCGGCTGCGGCTGCGGGAGGTCACCGACCGGTTCGGGCTGGACCCGCTCGATGTCGACCTGCTCCTGCTCGCGCTGGCCGCCGACGTCGACCCCCGGTTCGGGCAGTTCTTCGGGTACCTCAACGACGACGTGACCCGGCGGCGCCCGACCGTCGCCGTGGCACTGACGCTGTGCGACCGCCCCCTCGGTTCCGGCGCAGCGCGGGCCCACCTGATCCACGGCCCACTGATCGCCGGTGGCCTGGTGCGCATGGACGACGCGGACCAGCCGTTCCCGGTGCGGAGCCTGCGGATCCCGGACCGGGTGGCCGCCCACCTGCTCGGCGACGACGAGCCGGACCCGGCGCTCGCCGGTGTCCTGACCCCGGCGCCGGACACCGCCTGGGGCGACATCGACCCGCTGACCCGGGCGCTCGCCGCCGGGGTCGACCTGATCCACCTGAAGGAGGCGGCCACCGGCTCGGGACGGCTGCTCGGGATCGGAGCCCTGCACGCCCTCGGCCGGGACGCCGTCGTGCTCGACCTGCACCAACTCGCCGCCGCCCTCGACCCACCGGGCCTGGTCGACCTGGCGGTCCGCGAGGCCAGGCTCGGCGGGGCGGGTGTGGTGGCCGGTCCCGTGGAGGCGCTCGCCGAGACGTCCGCGGCCCGCTCGGCCCTGACGGCCCTCACGACGACTCTGACGAAGCCGAGTGCCACCGGCCCGGCCCGGTCCGGGCGCGACGTGCCGGTCCTCCTCGTCGGCTCCGCACCCTGGGACCCGGCCTGGGCGGCCCGGGCCCCCCTCCTCGTGGACGTCCCGGCCAGCACGGATGCCGAGCGGGCCGCGCTCTGGGCACGGGCCCTGGCCGATCCGGGGCCGGAGCCCAGCCGGGCGGCACCGACGAGCCCGCCCGGTCCGGACCCGGCCTTCGACCCCGAGGAGCTGGACGTCGCCGCGGCCACGTCGCAGTACCGACTGGACCCGGAACAGGTGGTGCGGGCCGCGCGGGCGGCCCAGGTGCAGGCCCGGCTCGACGGCGGCCGGATCGCGGCCGAGCACCTGCGCCGCGGGGCTCGCGCCGAGAACGGCACCGCCCTGGACCGGCTCGCCCGCCGGATCGAACCGGCGGTCGGCTGGCCGGATCTGGTCCTGCCGCCGGCCACCCTCACCGGGCTCCGGGAGCTGAGCCTGCGCGCCCGACACCGCGAACGGGTCCTCGGTGACTGGCGGATGCGCCCCGGGGGCGGCCGCGGGCACGGCGTCGCCGCCCTCTTCGCCGGCGACTCCGGCACCGGCAAGACGATGTCCGCGGAGGTGGTCGCCGGGGACCTCGGACTCGAGCTGTACGTCGTGGACCTGGCCACCGTGATGGACAAGTACATCGGTGAGACGGAGAAGAACCTCGAGCGGATCTTCGCGGGGGCCGCACGTCTGAACGCGGTGCTGCTGTTCGACGAGGCGGACGCCGTGTTCGGGAAGCGGTCGGAGGTCAAGGACGCCCACGACCGGTACGCGAACGTCGAGAGCGCCTACCTGCTCCAACGCATCGAGAGCTTCGACGGCCTTCTCATCCTGACCACGAATCTGCGCGCGAACATCGACGAGGCGTTCACCCGCCGGCTCGACGTCCTCGTGGACTTCCCGCTACCGGACGTCGAGTACCGGCTCGCACTCTGGGACCAGTGCCTGGGGGCCGTGGTACCCCGGGCCGACGACCTCGACCTGGTGTTCTGCGCGGAGGCGTTCGCGCTCGCGGGCGGAGCGATCCGGTCGTCGGCGGTCACCGCCGCGTACCTGGCGGCGGCCGACGGCGGTCGGTTGGGGATGGTCCATCTGGTCACCGCGGTGCAGCGTGAGTACCGCAAGATGGGCCGGTTGAGCCTGCCGTCGGAGTTCGGGCGCTACTGGGACCTGATCGGCTGAGCGGGCGCCGTCGGCAGACTCAACCGGTCGGGCGGTGCCCCTCCGGGCCGTCCGCCGCTCCGACGGGCTCGCCGCGCCTGCCCGGACGGCCCCCGCGCGGTGCCCGATCGGGCGCACTCACGCTCGTGCGTAGCGACGCCGCCGGGTGACACGATCGCTGTTCCACCGATCCGCCGGACTCCGTCATGGAGAGGGGTGCTGTGATGCACAGCCACGACCACACCGAGGACCTCGGACAGATTCGGTCGGGCCCCGTCAGGCGCACCGAGGAGGGCTCCGGCGCCGCCCTGGCGGCCGCGGGAGCGGGCCGGCCGGACGTGCTCGGCTCCGCCGGCCTGCTGCGACTGCAGCGCACGGTCGGGAACGCGGGGGTCTCCGACCTGGTCGAACAGGAGCGCTCACCGGTCCTGGACGTGGTCGGGTCCGGCGGCGGGAACGCTCTCGACGACGACGTCCGCACCGACATGGAGTCGCGGCTCGGGCACGACTTCGGAGACGTCCGGGTGCACACGGACGGCGCCGCCAGCGCGTCCGCGGCGGCCGTGAACGCGCACGCCTACACGGTCGGCTCGAACGTGGTGTTCCAGCGGGACCGTTACGACCCGGGCTCCCACGAGGGCCGCACCATGCTCGCCCACGAGCTCACGCACGTGGTGCAACAGCGCAGCGGCCCGGTCGACGGCACGTCCACGGGTGACGGGGTGCGCGTCAGCGACCCGTCCGACCGGTTCGAGCGGGAGGCGGCCGCGAACGCCGAGCGGGTGATGTCCGCGCCGGCGCCGGCCGCTCCGGTGCAGCGCCACGGCGGGGCCGGGGAGGCCCCGGGTGGGTTCGTGCAGCGTGAGGGCGAGGAGGAGGAGCTCCAGGGTGCCTTCGTGCAGCGTGAGGGCGAGGAGGAGGAGCTCCAGGGTGCCTTCGTGCAACGTGAGGGCGAGGAGGAGGAACTCGAAGCGTGAACCCCGGGTGCCCGTTCGCGCACCCGCTGCTTCCCGACTGCTCGTCCGCGCGGACACTGTGCCCGGCCCCGGTCCCCGGCAGGCTGGTCTTCCCACAATCGATGCGCCCGAGGAGGCGACATGCCGACGTATCTCTCGCCAGGCGTATATGTCGAGGAGGTTGAGGCTGGGACACGACCCATCGAAGGGGTCGGTACCTCAGTCGCAGCATTCGTCGGCCTGGCATCGAAGGGTCCGGTGAACGAGCCGACACTCGTCTCCAACTGGACCCAGTTCTCTGAGACCTTCGGGGATTTCGTCCCGGGGTCCTACCTGGCCCACTCCGTGTTCGGCTACTTCCAGAACGGCGGCAACAACGCCTACATCGTCCGGATCGGGGCGAACGGCACCGATGGTGCCAGGAGTTCCCGGTCCCGGGCGTCGAAGGCACTGCCGGCCGGCGCCCCCGGCGGCCAGATCGGTGGCTACCGTGTGGTGGCCAAGGCGGACGCCCCGAAGGGCAAGAAGATCAGCGTCGAGGTCGCCGATGCCGGTGGGGACAACCCATCGGATGACCAGTTCAAGCTGGTCATCAAGGTCGACGGCAAGGAGGCCGAGACGTTCGACAACGTCACGACCAAGCGCGGCGCCGACAATGCGGCCACCAAGGTGAACCAGCAGTCCAAGCTCATCACGATCGAGGAGGTGGCCTCGGGCAGCGCCCTCGCGAAACCGGACAAGGGCTCCTCGGACCTGGTTGCCCCGGAGCCCGAGCCCGAGCCGCCGTCGACCACCGACCTGGGTGCCGACGACTACATCGGCGACGCCGCCGACCGCACCGGGTTCAGTGGCCTCGAGGCCGTGGACGAGGTCACCATCGTGTCCGTGCCGGACCTGGTCGCGGCGCTCGAGCAGAAGGCCATCGACGCCGAGACCTTCCAGGCCGTCCAACTGGCCATGATCGCCCACTGCGAGCTGATGGGCGACCGGATGGCGATCCTCGACCCACCGCCGGGCCTGAATGCGCAGCAGGTCAAGGACTGGCGGGTGAACACCGCCGGCTACGACTCGAAGTACGCGACGCTGTACTGGCCGTACATCAAGGTCTTCGACCCGAGCGACGGTGCGACCAGGTTCGTGCCGCCGTCGGGCCACATGGCCGGGATCTGGGCGCGCAGCGACGGTGAACGCGGCGTGCACAAGGCCCCCGCGAACGAGGTCGTCCGTGGTGCCATCGCCCTGCAGACGCAGATCACGAGGGCCGAGCACGACCTCCTCAACCCGGTGGGCGTGAACGCTATCCGGACCTTCCCGGGCCGGGGTGTGCGGGTCTGGGGAGCGAGGACCCTCTCCTCGGACCCGGCGTGGCGCTACATCAACGTGCGGCGACTCTTCAACTACCTGGAGGAGTCGATCCTCGGCGGCACCCAGTGGGTGGTCTTCGAGCCGAACGACCGCGCCCTCTGGGCCCGCATCCGACGGACCATCTCCGCGTTCCTGGTGAACGAGTGGCGCAAGGGGGCCCTGTTCGGCAGCACGCCGGACGAGGCCTACTTCGTCAAGTGCGACGACGAGACGAATCCGGCCGAGGGCATCGACGCGGGTCAGGTCGTCTGCCAGATCGGGATCGCGCCGGTGAAACCGGCGGAGTTCGTCATCTTCCAACTGTCGCAGTTCTCCGGCGGCACATCACTCGTGAGCGAATAGAAGGAGTTGGACCATGCCACTTCCCGACGCCCTTGACTCGTCCTCCGCCTACGCCTTCCGGGTCACAATCGACGGGATCGAGATCCCCAAGGTGATCGAGGTCGGCGGACTCAAGGCCGAGGTCGACAAGATCGAGATGAAGCAGCAGCTCAAGGACGGCAAGTACGTCGTCCGCCAGATCTTCGGGCGCCCCAAGGCTGGTGAGTTCACGGTGACGCGTGGCCTCACGGACTCCAAGACGGTCGTGGACTGGCTGAAGACGGTCAGCCAGGGCGACCTGGCCGGGGCCCGCAAGACCGCCGCGGTGGAGTTGCTCGACTATCAGGACGGGCTGCTGATGACGTACAACTTCACGAACTGCTGGATCCGCAGCGTCGAGATCAGTTCGCTCAAGGCCGGGGCCACGGAACAGTCGACCGAGAAGGCCACGGTCTGCTACGACGAGGTCACGATCGCGTGATGCAGCGCTCACGTGCCGCACTGGCTCCGGCCGATCCGGAGCAGGAGGTCCTCGCGCCTCCCGCTCCGGATCGCCCGGCCACCATGCGTACCGAGTTCGACTTCGAACTGCCGCGGGGCTTCGTGGACGGTGACGGCGTCGTGCATCGGCGGGGCACGATGCGGCTCGCCACCGCGCGCGACGAGCTCCTGCCGCTCTACGACGCCCGGGTGCAGGAGAACGCGGCGTTCACGACCGTGGTGCTCCTCGGGCGGGTGATCACCTCGTTGGGCACCCTCGGGGTCGTCAACGCGAACGTGGTCGAGAACATGTTCGCCTCGGACGTGGCGTTCCTGCAGGACTTCTACCGGCGGATCAACGCCGAGGGGCACACCAGGGCGGCGGTCACCTGCCCGTCGTGCTCGCACCGGTTCACCCTCGACCTCTCGGGTGGCCGCCTGGGGGAATCATGACGTACGGGGCCGACCGCATCTATCAGGAGGTCGCGTACGTCGCCTACCACTTCCACTGGTCGCGTGAGGAGATCCTCGACCTCGAGCACCCGCAGCGGCTGCGGTTCGTGGCCGAGATCGCGAACATCAACCGGCGTCTTTCCGAGGACAGGTGAGCCATGCGATGGCCCTGGCAACCAGCGAAGGAGAAGACCCCACCGGCGCCGCCGTCTCCCTCGCCCGCGCCAGCGCGCCCGGCATCGGCGGCACCTGACCCTGAACCCGGGCCCGCCGGCTGGGCGTTCCTGCCACCGCTGCAACGGACCATCGGACCGGCCGAACTGGTCCATCGCCCGACGACGTTCCAGCACTCCCTGAGTGCGTGGGCGTCGCCGTCGTTCATGGGCGCCATGACGCACCTGGTCGACGCGTCCGCGCCGTCGGGGGTGGTCGACGGCGATCGCGCCGGTCTCATCGGTGCGCCGACCCAGCGGGTCGACTCCGCCGAACTCACGCTGCTGCCGCCCCCGCCGCCGTCGCCGCGGGTCCAACGGGCCGCATCGGGGGCCGCCGGGTCGATGACCCGGGCCGCCGCCGACGTGCGCGGACTGCCCGTGCACCATCCCACGGTCCTGCCCGACGTCCCGACCGAACCGGCGCCGCCGTCGGCGGACCACGGCGCGGGGCACGGTGAGTTCGGGCCGAACGCCGACGCCGACGAACCCGGGCCGGAGACGGACGAACCGTCGGGATACCAGGAGGACGGAGCGACGTACGTGCCGATCGCCGCCCGGCCCTCCGGGGAGTCGGGAGCGGCGTCGGACGGCGCGATCGGAGCCGCGGGCACCCCCGTGCAGCGCACCGGGCCGACCGTTCCCGCGCCGCTCGCCGGGCCGGCGTCGGACGCACCGCTCCGACGCCTGGGGCTCGGTGCACCGCTGCCGACGGCGGACGTGCAGCGGCAGGTCGGCTCACCGGGGGCGTCGGCCGGGTCGAGTGCTCCGCCATCCTCGGCACAGCCGCCATCGGTGTCACGCGTGGCTGGTCCCGCGGCCTCGTCCGGCCCGCCGCCTGGAGTCGCCACGGTGGCCGGGCCCGCGTCGACTTCCTCAGGGGCACCTGCGGGCCCGACCTCGACAGGCGCCTCGTCCGCGACGACCGTGGCGTCGCCCGGCACCGGCGCCACCGGTGCCGCGGTCCTCGGCTCGAACCCGGGCACGCTCGGTCCGCCGCCGGGTGTGCCGGCGACCGGACCGGTACCGGCGGGCGCGTTCCCAGCGGCGCCCCTGCCGCTGCAGCGGGCCGTGCCCGGGGGCGCAGCCACACGCGGTGACGAGCACGCTCCCACGGCCGGCGGCACGGGCGGGGCGTTCCCGGAGCACGACGGTTCAGCGTTCGCGGGGCCGGACCCGGCCAGCGCCGTGGCCGAGGCTGCGGGGGCGGTCGAGCCCGCGGCTGCGGGCGAACCTGCGCTCGCTATCGAACCCGCTGTGGCTGTCGAACCCGCTGTGCCCATCGAACCCGCTGTGCCGATCGAACCCGCTGTGCCGATCGAACCCGCAGGACCCATCGGAGCCGCAGTGCCCATCGAAGCTCCGACGCCCATCGGACCCGCAGTGACCGTCTCGCGAACGGCCGCCGACCCGCAGACCGTGGTCCCCATCGGGCTTGGCCCCGTCACCGAGCCGCGTGCGGTGGATCCGCCGATCGTCCCCTCGGTCGATCCACCGCACGCCCCCATGCCGCTGGCCACATCGGCCGGACCGGACGAGGCCGCCCGCGGCCCGGCGGGCGGCGCCACCGCAGTCCCCGGCCCGACCGCGGCGCCCACGCCGACGCCGGTGCAGCGGACGGCGGTGGCCCCCACCGTGCCGGAACCGGGCGTCCCCTCCTCGACGGTTGTGGATCCCACGGCTGTTCGGTCCACCCTCGCACCACCGCAACGGACCATCGGACCGGCCGTCGACGCGGGTGGAGCCGGTTCATCCGTGCCGCCGGGTTCGGTGGGTTCGGCGGCACTGGGTTCAGCGGCACCGGGTTCGGCCGCGCAGGCGTCGGTCGTACAGCGGCAGGCGGCTGCCGGTGGCACGACGCCTGAGCTCGACCTCCGGCGAACCGGCGCGGACCGCGCACCCGGATCGGGCGCCACGGCCCCGGCCGGCGCGGGTCGCGTCGCCGAGCGGCCGACGCTCGCCCCGCTCCAGCGCGTGGCAGAGCAGTGGGGACGGACCACGCAGGGCGCTGCCTCGACGTCGGCCCGGCCGGGCCCGGGCCAGAGCGCCCGGCCCCCGCTGGTCCAGCGTGCGACCACGACCCCGGCTCCGGATCGACCCGGTTCCGCGACGGCAGCATCGCGGGCCCCCGCCCGGGCCCCGGGGCAGGCACCCACGGTCGGCGCCGCCGAGGTCGCCGGACGCGTGGCCCCGGGACCACCCCCCGCAGGAACGCCCGGGCCAGCCGGCGTTGCCCAGGGGGTCGCGTTCGATGCCGCCTCCGGCACCGGCGCGGCGGCGGGCACGGGCCCGATCCTCGGGCCGGATCCGGACGCCGACGGTTCGGGTGCCGCGGGGTCCGACCTCCCGGCTTCGCTCACGGACACCGGAATCCTCGCGCAACGGACCGTGGCCGGACCCGCCTCGGCGCCGGCGACCGAACGCGGCCCGCTCGGCCCCGGATCCCCCAGCCGCGTGGACCTGCCCGTCGCGGTCGTCGGTGCGGCCACGGCAGGGTCCCACCCACCGGCCGGCGCATCCGGGAGGTCGCCGGGGAACGTCGCCCCGATGGTCTCCAGGGCGCACGCCTCCGCGGCCACGAGACCGATCGGGCCGGCCCTCGTGGCGCCACCGGCGGCCGGGTCCGCGCGACCGATCGGACTGCTCGGCGACGCAGGTCGTGGGCCGGTGGCCACGCTCACCCGGTCGACCGAGGCGATCGGCACGGACCTCCACGACCCGGAGGTCGACCCGTGGCCCGGCGGCGGGCCGGTCCTGGCCCCCGCCGGTACAGTCGAACTCGGGGCCGGCGCCGCCGACGGACCGGTCGTGGCCCGGAGCATCCCGGGCACGCTGAGCACCCCGGGCACGCGGAATACCCCGGGCACGCTGAGCACGCTGAGCACTCCCGGCCACGTGGACCTCCCGGTCGCCCATGCGGTCGGCATCGAGTCGGTCGACACCGCGCCGGCTCCGACGCGCCCACGCCGGCCGCGCCTCCTCGGTGGTCATCGCGGCGGCGGCGCCCCGAACGCCGGCGGGCTCCCCCTGAACCAACCACCCGCGGCCGCCCAGCCCAGCCAGCCCGGCCCGTCCGGCCAAACCGGCCCACCCGGCACCGATGCCGCTGCGGCGAACCCGGGCTCCGCCGTCGGCCCCTCGGTCGCCCCGGCCGCCTCCGTGACGACCACGGTCGCCCGGGCCGACCCCGACCGCGCGGCGGGCGGTCTCGGCGAGCTCTCCGCGGGCGCCGTCGAGGAGCTCGCCGACCGGCTCACCGGCCCGATCATGCGGCGGCTGCGGGCCCAACTACTCGTGGACCGCGAACGTCGCGGCATCCGCACGGACCTGCGGTAGGGAGGCGGAGCAGATGTCAGAGGTGCTCCAGGAGGTCGAGACCGGAGTCGGTGTCCGGTACGTCGTCAAGATCGACGGCGTCGACCTGGGGTCGTTCAGCTCGTGCACGGGGCTCGGGGTCGAGGTGGTCATGGAGGTGCGCGAGGAGGGCGGCAACAACACCAACGCCTGGCAGTTGCCCACCCGCCTGAAGTACCCGAACATCACTCTGACCCGCCCGCTCGGGAAGGACACGTCCAAGGTCGCCGAGTGGTTCTCCTCGGTGGCGAAGGGGTACAAGCGCCGCACCGGCACCATCGAGGCGATGACCGTCGACGGGCGGATCATCGCGACCTGGGGTCTCACCGACATCGTTCCGGTGCGGTGGTCCGGTCCCACGTTCAACTCCGACAGTCCGGCGATCCTGACCGAGTCCGTCGAGATCGCCCACCACGGCTTCCTGGCCCCCTGATCGAGGTGAGATCGTCATGCCCGCACCCGTAGCGTTCGAGGCCGCCGGAGCCGGTGGAGCCGGCTCCCCGGCCCGGCTCGAGCACGCCTACCTGCAGCTCCACGAGCCGTCCAAGGACGGGTCCCTGTCCAAGCCCGGACCGAAACTGGAGCGCGTCGACTTCCAGTTCAACCCCAAGGAGCTGAGCCTGACCAAACGGGCGGTGTGGAAGGACAGCCCGGCCACCGGCAACAAGAAGGCCGGGCCGCCGCAATACACCGGGCCGCAGCCCACCACGCTCACCCTGGAGATGTTCCTCGATGCCTCCGACACCCAGGACTCCTCGGTGGTGAAGAAGGTGGAGCGCCTGTTCACCTGCTGCGTGCCCACGGCGGCGTCGTTCGGGCAGAAGAAGGCGTCACCACCGTGGGTGCTGTTCCGGTGGGGCGGGCTGACCGGGTTCCTCGCCTATATCGAGTCGGTCTCGGCGACGTACACACTGTTCACGTCCGCCGGTCTGCCGATCAGGGCCACCTGTACGGTGACCCTGAACGAGATCGCCGGTGAGCAGCCGGGCCAGAACCCCACCTCGGGCGGGCTCGTGCCGCGTCGCGAGCATGTGCTCCGCGCCGGGGACTCGCTCGCCGGCATCGCGTACGCCGAGTACGGGGACCCGGCCTTGTGGCGGGCGGTGGCCGACCTCAACGGAGTGGACGATCCGGTCCGACTCCGGCCCGGGCACCGGCTCCTGCTGCCCGCGGCGGACGAACTGCCGAGCGTGGCGGCCCGCCGTGGCCCGGTGGACGCGGAGGTGGCACATGCCGGCTACTGAGACCTTCACCTCCAGCCTGATCGTGACCGTGGACGGGGCGGCCCTGGCGCCGACGCTTGCCGCGAACCTGGTCTCCGGGACGATCGAGGACACGATCCAGCTGCCGTCGATGTTCACGCTGCGGTTCGCCGATCCCCATGCCGAACTGATCGAGACGGCGCAACTGAAGATCGGCGCCAAGGTGGACCTGCGGGTGCAGACGAGTAGCACCGGCGGCCCGGAGGAGCTGTTCATCGGCGAGGTGACCGCGCTCGAGGCCGAGCTCGGGCCGACCGGCATGTTCGCGATCGTCCGGGGCATGGACCCCTCCCACAAGCTCCAGCACGGCACCCGGATCAAGGCCTACCTGAACAAGGGGCCCGGGGACATCGTCGGTGAGATCGCCGCCGCGCACGGCCTCGGTAAGGGGACCGTGGACGTGCAGCAACCCATCTACACCCACCTGACCCAGGACGGGATCAGCGACTGGGACTTCCTCGGCAGGCTCGGGAACCGGGTCGGGGCCCGCCCGAACGTGCGCGACGGGAAGCTCCACTTCCGCGCCGCGACCGACTCGAGCACCGCACCGGCCGCAGGAAGCCGGGCCGACCCGCTGGTCATCGAACGTGGCGTCGACCTGGAATGGGTCCGCGCCACGGTGACCGCCGCCGATCAGGTGCCCGATGTCGAGGTGCGTGGCTGGGACCCGGACGGCAAGCGCGAACTCGTCGCGACGGCGCCGGCGAAGACCGTGGTGGCGGCACCCGCCGGCCCGAGCACCCCGGCGAAGCTCGCGGCGGGGGTCGGCGCGCCCACCTACGTGGTGTCCCGGTCGTCGCTGAGCACCCAGGCCGAGTGCGACGGCGAGGCAAAGGCGCTCGCGGAGCGTCTCGCTGGGGGATTCGCCGAGGTCGAGGGCGGCGGGTACGGGAACGCAGCCCTGCGGGCCGGAGTGGCCGTGCTGCTGGCCGGGGTCGGCACCACCTTCGAGGGTGCCTACACGCTGACCCACGTGCGGCACGAGTTCTCCGATGAGGGCTTCCGCACCTCGTTCACGGCCTCCGGTGCGTCCGAACGAACCCTCTACGGCAGCACCCGCGGTGGTGAGAGCGCGCCGGTGCGCGCGGGCGTGGTCCCCGCGATCGTCACCAACCTCAAGGACACCGCTCAGGCGGGCCGGGTGAAGGTCAAGTACCCGACGTACTCCGGTGACTACGAGAGCGGCTGGGCGCGCCCGGTGCAGGTGGGCGCCGGCGGGCAGCGCGGAACGATGGTGCTGCCCGAGGTCGGCGACGAGGTCCTGGTCGCCTTCGCGGAGGGGGAGTTCGGCACCCCCTACGTTCTCGGAGGCCTCTACAACGGCAAGGACAAGCCCGACAAGGCGTTGTCCGAGCACGTCGGCAGCGACGGCAAGGTGACGAGGCGCTCGTTCACCTCACGCACCGGGATGCTCGTGGAGTTCCTCGAGAAGCCCGGCGGGGAGTCCCTCGTGGTGAGCACGAACGGCGGCCAGCAGCGCATCACCCTGACCCAGAAGCCGGAGGCCGCCATCGAGATCGTCACCACCGGGCCCGTCACCGTCAAGTCGCAGCAGGACGTCACGGTGGAGGCACAGCGCAACATCTCCGTGAAGAGCGTCGGCGGCGACATCGCGATGGAGGCCATGAACATCAAGCTCAAGGCCCAGGCAGGGTTCGAGGCCGGTGGGGCAACCGTGAAGGTCGCCGGGCAGGCGTCGACCGAGGTCACCGGTGCCAACGTGAAGGTGGCCGCGAACGCCGCCGCGGAACTCTCGTCCGGCGCCATGACCACCATCCGCGGCGCCCTCGTGAAGATCAACTAGGCGGGAGGCAGGCATGGGTCAGGAGTTCATCGGGGCCGGCTGGTCCTTCCCGCTGCGGTTCGACCGTACCGGGCGGGTCGCCCTGGTCCGCGAGACCCGTGAGATCGAGGAGAGCATCCGCCTGATCCTGGCCACCTCCCCGGGGGAGCGGCCGATGCGGCCGGAGTTCGGCTGTGCCATCCACGACTACGTGTTCGCACCGGCCAACGCCGCGACCGCCGGTGACATCGCCTACGTCGTGAGGGTGGCGCTGGACCGCTGGGAGCCCCGCATCGACCTCGAGGACGTGGTGGTGCGCTTCGACGCGGCCGACGACGGCGTCCTGTTCGTCGACGTCGTCTACTCCATCCGCGGCACCAACGAGCCGCGGAACCTGGTCTTCCCGTTCTATGTGATCCCCACCCACGACGAGGCCGGAGCCTGACATGCTGCCCACCCCGAACCTCGACGACCGCCGCTTCCAGGACCTCGTCGACGACGCCAAACGGATGGTGCAGCGGCACAGCCCGGAATGGACGGATCACAACGTCTCCGACCCTGGGGTGACCCTCATCGAGACCGTCGCGTTCATGACCGACGAACTCTTCTACCGGCTCAACCGGGTGCCGGACCGGCTCTACCTGACCTTCCTCGACCTGCTCGGCATGAGCCTGCTCCCGCCGACCGCCGCCAGCGTGGACGCCACCTTCTGGCTCTCCGCGGCGCAGCCCGAGACGGTCGCGGTGCCGGAGGGCTTCGAGATCTCCACGTTGCGCACCGAGGACGACCCGGCCACGCTGTTCGCGACCGTCCGCGCGCTGGAGATACCGCCGCGGCGGCTCGCGCACGTCATGACCCAGGGGGCCGAGGGGGAGGCGCTGCTGCGCGACGAGGACCTGCTCGGCGGCGACGGGTTCGAGGTCTTCTCCGCGAAACCGGTCGAGGACGACGTGCTCCTGGTCGGTCTCGACGAGCCGGCCCCCTCGTGTGCGGTGGCGCTCCGATTCGAGTCCGAGGTGCAGGGCGTCGGCGTCGACCCGCGGAACCCCCCGCTGGTCTGGGAGGCCTGGGACGGCCGACGGTGGGTCGCCTGCGACCTGGACAGCGACGGCACCGGCGGACTGAACCGGGCCGGGGACGTGGTCCTGCACGTCCCGGAGACCCACACGGCCTCGGTCATCGGGCGGGTCCGGGCCGGCTGGCTGCGGTGCCGGGTGATCCCCGCGGACGAGGGCTTCCCGTTCTACAGCGCCTCCCCCACGATGCGGGCCGCGAGCGCGACCACGGTCGGTGGCACGGTGCCCGCGGTCCATGCCGAGACGATCAATAACGAGGTCCTCGGACTCTCCGAGGGCACGCCGGCACAGGTGTTCCCGCTCGAGCGCCGTCCGGTCGTGGCGGGCGGTCCGCCGATCGAGCTCGAGGTGGCCGACGGCGGTGGCTGGCAGCGCTGGACGGAGGTCGACTCGTTCGCCGGTGCCGGACCGGACGACCACGTCTTCTGGGTCGACCGCGCCCAGGGGGCGCTGCACCTGGGTCCCGCGGTGCGTCAGGTGGACGGGTCGCTTCGCTCCTACGGCGCGGTGCCGCCGAAGGGGGCACCGCTGCGGGTCCTGAGCTACCGCACCGGGGGCGGGCCCTCCGGCAACGTCGGGGCCCGGACGATCCGCGTCATGCGGGCCACGGTGCCGTTCGTGGACCGGGTCGAGAACCGGCGTCCGGCGCTCGGCGGGGTGGCGCCCGAGTCGATCGCCGAGGCCCGCCTGCGCGGGCCGCTGGCCCTGCGGACCAGGGACCGCGCCGTGACCGCGGAGGACTACGAGCAACTCGCCCGGGCCGCGGCGCCCGGGATCGCGAGAGTGCGGGCGGTCCCGGCCGTCGGCGATGCCGACGCGGGGGCGGTGCGGGTGCTCGTGGTGCCGTCCGCCGTCCCGGACGACGAGGGCCAGCTCCGGTTCGAGGATCTGGTGCCCTCCTCCGATGATCTCGCCGCGGTGGCGGCCTACCTCGACGACCGGCGCCCGGTGGGGGTGCGCGTGCTCGTGGAGCCGCCGTTCTACCAGGGCGTGACCGTCGTGGCCCGGTTGAGCCCGCGGCCCCGCACGACCGCACACGTGCTCGAGCGCAACGCGATCCGGGCGCTGAACCGGTACTTCGACCCGCTCACCGGAGGGCTCGACGGCGGGGGGTGGCCGTTCGGGAGACCGGTGCAGGCCGGCGAGGTGTACGCCGTGCTGCAGCGTCTGCCCGGCACGGAACTGGTCGAGGACGTGAAGCTGTTCGCGGCCGACCCGATCACCTCGCGGCGGGGCGAGCCGGTTCAACGCATCGAACTGGACCAGCATGCCCTGGCGTTCTCCTACCGGCATCAGGTCCGGATCACGGCGGGAGGCTGAGATGCGCGGCATGCTCCCCGGGATCGTCCCGGTCGTCCCGATCGCCTCCCGAATGCCAGGGGTGTACGCCGACGACGAGGCGATGCAGGCCATCACGCGGGCCCTGGACGAGGTGCTGGCGCCGACCTACACCACGCTGGACTCCCTCTGGACCTACCTCGACCCGCACCTGGCGCCGGAGGACTTCCTGGAGTGGCTCGCGGACTGGGTCGGCGTCGAGGTCGACGACGCCTGGTCCCTCGAGCGCAAGCGGGAGATCGTGGCGCAGGCCGCCCAGATCCACCGCCTGCGCGGCACGGCGGCCGGCCTGGAACTGGCCGTTCGGCTGGTCACGGGAGCGGAGGTCACGGTGGCCGACTCCGGCGGCACCATCTGGTCGCGGACCCCGGGTGCGGACCTGCCCGGCAAGGCGCCGGCGGAGCTGACCGTGACCGTGCACGTGCCCGACCCGGACACGGTCGACCTGGCCCGGGTGGACCGGGTGGTCAGGGACGTCAAGCCCGCGCACGTGCCGCACGTCGTCGAGATCGTGGAGGTGGCCTGATGGTGATCTGTCCCGAATGTGGCACCCGCAACGAGGTCGGGGAGCAGTTCTGTGGGGGCTGCGGCACCTATCTGGAGTGGGAGGAGGCCGAGTCCGAGGAGGCAGCGGAACCGGCACCCCAACCGGAGCCCGAGCTGGAACCCGAACTTGTGCCGGACCGGGCCCTGAGCCCGGAGCCGGATCTCGCGCACCCCGGGGCGCCGGAACCGGACGGGCCCCGGCCCGCGGAGCCTGCACGTGCCCTGCCTCCGGACGCGGTGCCGGACCGGCTCCCCGAGCCCGAACGGGTCCCCGAGCCGGCGCCGGGACGGTCCGCGGAGGTGACCCGAGCGACCACGCGACCGGCCCCACCGGCGCCCGGCCCGGCCCCGGAACCGGCGCCCGGCCCGGCGCCCGAACCAACGCCCGGCCCGGCCCCCGAACCAACGCCCGGCCCGGAAGCGCCGCGGACCACGGGACCGGCCCGTGAACCCGTCTCGGCGTCGGAACCGGGCGCGCAGCCGGACCCGGTGCCGGAACCGGCCCCGCAGCCGCCGGCGGACTCCGCGACCGAGGCTGCGCCGTCGGGCACCGAACCCGCCCGACCCCCCGGCCAACCGCACCAGAACGGCACACCCGACCGGGAGACCGTCGAGCAGTCCAAACCGGCCGCGATGATCGCACCGGCGCTGGTGGCGCCGCCCGTGCCGCGCAAGCGCCGGAGCACCAGGGACTCCGAGCGACCCGCGTCCGGCGCCACCGGAGGGCAGCGCCCGGGTGCTCCCGTGCCCGTCGCCGACCAGCCGGGCGCCCAGTCGCCGGGCACCCCGCAGGCGGTGCGGCCGGGGGCGGCCAAGCCACGACCGAAGCCCCGGCCGGTCCCCGAGGACGAACCGCCGCCCGCCCCCGGCGACCTCATCTGCGGCAACTGCGGCACCGGGAACGTGCCCACCCGCAAGTTCTGCCGCCGCTGCGGGACCAGCCTCGCCGAGGCGAAGGTGCAACCGACCCGGTCCTGGTGGCGGCGCCTTCTGCGTCCCGACGCCAAGCCCGGTCCCGCGGCCGGCACCCGGCCCAAGACCCGTCGGCGCAGGTTCCCCACGAGGCTGGTCAGTGTCGTCGTCATCCTCGGACTGCTCACCGCGGCCGGACTGTACTTCCGACCCGAGCTCGAGCGGGCCTATCAGAGCGTGCTGGACCGGGCCCAGGGCAATGCGACGGTGAACCCGACCGCCTTCACGGCGTCGAGCGAGGGCACGGAGACGCCGGCGACGAACCTGGGGGACGGCACCAACGACCGCGCCTGGATGCCCGCGGCACCCGGCCCGAGCGCCGGCCAGTGGGTCGAGGTGACGTTCGCGCAGCCGTTCCGGATGGTCCGGATCCTGGTGACGTCGGGCGCGTCCTCGGTGCAGGAGGACTTCCTCGCGCAGGACCGGCCGCAGACCGTGACCGTGACCATCACCACGGACACCGGCGCCCAGGTGAGCGAGGACGTGGTCCTCGAGGACGTCGCGGGCGCTCAGAGCGTCGAGCTCGTGGCCGAGGGGGTGGTGGCGGTCCGGATGACGGTCGTGGACACCTGGGACCCGAGACCCGAGACCTACGTGGCCATCGCCGAGCTGGAGTTCAGGGGGCGCGAGTAGGTTCGGTGGGGACGCCGAGGGTGGCGAGCATCTCCGCGTAGTGGCGCTGCGCCCGACGCGCCTCCGCCGTCGCGCCGGCTCGGGTGAGCGCGTCGATCAGCAACTGCCAGGACGCGTCGCGGAAGCTGTCGAACTCGATGCTCCGGTTGGCTGCGTGGGCGGCCGCCTCGGGGTTGCCTGCCGCCAGCTCCACGGTACCGAGAGCCGCGGCGGCCTCGGCGGCCTGCCCGCGGTAGCGATCCCGGGGTCCGATCACCCACTCGGCCGGGCCGTCCTCGGGCAGCAGGTCCCCCCCGTACAGGTCGAGGGCGCGCCGCAGGGCCGCGGCGTGGGCGACCGGGTCCGTGGCGCGGGTCCGGTTCGCGGTCCGGATCGCCTCCTCGAACTCCACGACGTCGCATCGTGAATTGCTGCGCAGGTGCAGCGCGTAGGCCTCACCGTCCCGCACCAGCAGGGTGCTGCTGCGCGCGGGCCGGCCGGGCTCCAGGCACCGGCGGATGGTGGACACACTCACCTGCAGGTTGTGCATGGCGGCGGCGGGGTCGAGGTCCCGCCAGAGTGCCTCGGCCAGGCGCTCGCGGTGCACCGGGCGGCCGGCGCTGAGGGAGAGGATGCGCAGCACCGCCCGGGCCCGCGGCCGCATCTGACCCAGGTCGACGCTACGTCCGCGCACGGTGATCGAGAACGCGCCGAAGCAGCGCACGTCGAGTTCCGCCGTCTGCGCCGCGGACCGGTCGGGGGCGACCGTGGCTGGTTCCGATGCGGGCGTGGCGGCCCGGTCGGCCGGGCGGCCGGGGAACGGGTCGACCGGCTCGGGCGCCAGCCACTCCCAGGGTCGGGCCAGCAGTCCCTCGGCGTCCGCTGTCGAGGTCGCCAGGTGCATCATCTCGCCCGCGTGGGCACCGTCGGCGGCGCCGTCACGGGCCAGCGTCGCGTAGGCGGTCGCCAGCGCGCCGGGCACAGCGAGGGTCCGGGCGAAGGACTCGGCGGCCACGGCGTCGGCCGCCGCATCCGGCAGCCGGGCGGAGGTGGCCGTGAGCGCGTACAGCGATCGCGACCATGCCTCGAGCGCCGTGGCGCCGAGCGTCCGGAACCGCAGTCCGAGGTCCTCCCACTCCTGCGGATGCACCCCACCCGCGCGCAGGCAGAAGAGTGACAGCGACCAGGAGATGATGGCCGCGCCCCAGGCGTCCCCGATCCGGTCGCAGTGTCGGATCAGGGTGTGCGCGCGCCGATGGGACCGCTCGTCCCCGTCGAAGCAGATGATCGCTCCGTGGGCGAGCCGGGCCAGCCAGGTGGCCCCCGCCTGCTCGGCGGCCACATACACACGGTCGATGGCGGCGAGCGTCGGCAGCGTCGGACGCGTGGAGGCCATCGCGACCTCCGCGAGCCGGGCCGCGAGCGCCATCTCGTCCGGGGCCTCGGGGTCGGAGGCGCACTGGTGCAGCACGTCGGTCGCGGTGCGCTGATCACCGGCGATCAACAGACCGATGCCCTCCGCGAGGGCGCCGCCCGGGCCTCGCTGACGGGCTGCGCGCCGAGCCGCCAGCAGCGGGTCCCTCCGGGTCGCCTCGCGGATGCACAACTCCCAGCTCTCGGCGCGGTCCGACGCGGGTGTGGTCACCCATGCGCCCGCGCTGACGGCGATCGCCCGGGTCGCGGCCCGCTCGGCCGCGCTGCTGGAGTCGCCGAGGTCGTCCAGGAGGTTACGGACGTGGTCGAACCGCCCGTCGAGGTGCGCGGCACGGGCGCGGGCGATGGTGCGCCAGGGAGGTGGGCCGATCCGGTCGACGGGCAGCGGGTCGGTCCAGAGCCGTCCGCGGCCGTCGACCGAGCCGGTCCCGACGTCCTCCAGGACTTCGGTCAGGGACCGCCAGTCCTCCGCCAGGCAGAGTGCCCGCATCGCCTCGTGGGTGGCCCCCTCGGTGCGCAGCACGGCGGCGGCGCGCGAGAGGTCGGCGGCGGCTCGCTCCGGGCCGAGCTCGGCGCGGGCCGCGGCGAGGAGATGACGGCGCAGCACCCGGTGCATGCGCAGACGACCGTTGCCGGCGTCGATCAGCAACGGCAGGGACCGGGCCGCCGCCTGCAGGTCCTCGTGCCCGGTGTCGGTGCCGCGGAGCGCGTCGACGCGGGCGGCGCTGAGGTCCTCGAACACGGCCACGTCGGCCAGGAACTGCCGCTGCGGCGGGGGCAGGGCCTGCAGCATGGTCGCGTCCAGGTAGGCCCGCGCGTAGTCGGCGTGCACGGGCAGCGCGTGCACCGCGCGCCGGCGCTCGGCGGGCAGCCGGCCCTCGATGGCGCGTTGGAACAGGCGCACCGCTGCGGCCCAGCCCTCGGTCTCCCGGGTGATCGTCACCACGTCGTCGTGCGGCAACGGCTCGTCGCCGGCCGTGCGCAGCAGGGCCTCGGTGTCCCAGACCCGGAACCGCAGATCGGCTCCGGTGAGCAGGACGGGTGCCGGGATCTCCGAACGGGTCAGGTTCAGGGTGGGCATCGTGCGGGAGCCGATCAGGATCCGCAGGCGGTCGCTGGTGCTGAGGATGAGCGTCTCCAGCTCGGCCTCAGCGGGGGTGCCGACGACGTGGTGGACGTCGTCGAGGACGAGCAGCAGGGGCGCCGCCTGATGGTCGACGGCGTCCAGCACGTCCGCGACGCCGGTCGCCTCGGTCATGGGCGGGCGGGTGGCGCGGCCGGTCCGCTTCGCGGGTGCGGTCGCCACCGCACCCTCGGGCCCCCCGATCGGTCTGGCAGCCCGCACCGCGGTCGCGATCGCTCGGATCAGGGTGAGCGGGTCCGCCTCCGATCGGGTGAGCCGGCACCAGGCCACCGGCCCACCGTGGGTCCGGGCCCAGCGCGCCATCAGGGTCGTCTTTCCCGTTCCCGCCCAGGCAACGACGAGTCCGAGACGGGTCGCCTTGATCCCGTCCAGGGACCGGAGCAGCGTCGAACGCGGCACGCCCCAGGTCTGTGGGACGCGCGTCGTCGAGACCGTTTCCCGGCCATCGATCCTGACGCCTTCGGCCACGGGCCGCCTCCCGGTCCTAACGTTTCTGAGCATAGGCCGGACGGACTCTCGAAGTTGCCCGAATGGGCGACCGGTCTCACCCGTACAGGAGGCCCGTTCGGGTGTTCTGATACCTCAGAGCCGGGCGCCGGAACGGTGCTCGTCAGGCACCCAGGACCATCCAGGCGGTGCCGCGCGCCCGCAGGCCCGTGGTGAGGGCGCGGGCGCCCACGAAGCCCCCCGCGAAGGCGGCCCACAACCACGCCAGCCCCGCCGCGCCGTCGGGAGCCCACAGCCAGACCGCGCCCACCAACGGGAGGTAGACGACGAGCGTGAGCACCCCGGCCCACGCGAGGAACCGGCCGTCCCCGGCGCCCATCAGGACGCCATCGAGCACGAACGGCCACGCCGCCAGCGGCAGCAGCAGACCGATCACCACCAGGGAGATGGCCGCGGCCCGCTGCACCTGGGGGTCGGAGGTGAACAGCGGGGTGACGAGCCAGCCGAGCCCGGCGATGAGCACTCCCATGGCCGCGCCCGCGGCCGTACCCCACTGCAGGCAACGGCGGATGACCGAGCGGACCTCGGCGGCGTTCCGGGCGCCGAGAGCGTGCCCGACCAGTGCCTGGGCCGCGATCGCGAGGGCGTCGAGGGCGAACGCGGTCAGCACCCAGATCGCGTTCACGATCTGGTGCGCGGCGAGGGTGGCGTCCCCCAGCCTGGTGGCCGTGGCCACGGTGATCAGGATCGCCGCCCGGAGGGTGAGCGTCCGGATCAGCAGCGGAGTCCCCGCGCGGGCGTTGGCCAGGATCCCGGCCGGGTGCGGCCGCAGCCCCACGCCGCGGGCCCGGGCGCCGCGGAGCACGATCGCGGCGAGCACGGCGCCCATGCCGAGCTGGGTGAGCGCGGTGGCGAGGCCCGACCCCGCGATGCCCATGCCGAACCCGTACACGAGCGTGATCGATCCGATCGTGTTGACGACCGCGCCGACGACCGCGACCACGAGCGGCGTGCGGGTGTCCTGGAGCCCGCGCAACGCGCCGGTCGCCGCGAGGACCACGAGCATCCCGGGGATCCCGGGCGCCGAGGCCCGCAGGTACGCGGTCGCCTGCGGGACCACCTCCGCGGAGGCGCCGAGCGCCGTCACGATCGGTTCCGCGGCACCCACGGCGACGGCGAGGGTCGCCACGCCGAGGCCGAGCGCCAGCCAGATGCCGTCGAGCCCGACGGCGAGGGCACCCTTGGTGTCGCCGGCGCCCAGGCGCCGGGCGACGGCGCCGGTGGTGGCGTAGGCGAGGAAGACGAACACCGCGACGATCGTGACCAGCACCGTCGAGGCGAGGGTCAGCCCGGCGAGTTCGGCGGTGCCGAGGTGACCGACCACAGCCGAGTCGATGAGCACGAACAGCGGCTCGGCGACGAGGGCGCCGAGCGCCGGGACTGCGAGGGACAGGATCCGCCGGTCGAGGGCCCGCCGGTCATCGGCGTGTACGCCCGGCGTGTCGTCCACCGATCCTCCGAGTAATTGTTGTGCACACCCTGGGTACGGCGGATTCGTTCGGATTCCGCCGGTGCTCACGTGTTATCCACACCCGTGGACGGACCCTGTGCACAACGATTTCCGCTGCGGTCCACATGCTGTCCACAGCCTAGGGGGTGTTCGTCCCCAGGCCGTCGCGAGGCCGGCTTGTGGGGTGCACCGTGGGGGGCATACGGTCACGCGGGTGTGCCGGGCCGACCCTCGACGCGGGCGACGGAGCGGGCGTTGTCGGTGGTCTCCGATACACATGTACGAATGGGATTTTGAACGCTCACGATGTCAGGGGAGGCGGTCCACGCGATGGCCAGGGCTCGGTTCGACGGACGTGACCAGGCACGGAGGGTAGGGCAGTGAGCGTCACCGAGATGTCTCCGGCGCGGGAGAGCTTCGAGCGCACCCCGCCGCAGGACGTGGCCGCCGAGCAGAGCGTGATCGGCGGCATGCTCCTGTCCAAGGACGCGATCGCGGACGTGGTCGAGGTGCTCCGCGGCACCGACTTCTACCGCCCGGCGCACGAACTGATCTACGACGCGATCCTGGACCTGTACGGCCGCGGCGAGCCGGCCGACGCCGTCACCGTCTCCGCCGAACTCACCAAGCGCGGCGAGCTCACCCGCATCGGCGGCGCCCCGTACCTGCACACCCTGCTGTCCTCCGTGCCCACGGCGGCCAACGCCGGCTACTACGCCCGGATCGTGCGCGAGCGGGCCGTGCTGCGCCGCCTGGTGGACGCCGGCACCCGGATCGTGCAGCTGGGCTACGCCACCGACGGCGGGGACGTCGACGAGCTGGTCAACACCGCCCAGGCCGAGGTGTACGCCGTCACCGAGCGACGCACCGCCGAGGACTACGTCCCGCTCAAGGACGTCATCAACTCCACCATGGAGGAGATCGACGCCGCCTCCCACCGCGGCGAGGGGATGGTCGGGGTGCCGACCGGGTTCGCCGACCTCGACGCGCTCACCAACGGGCTGCACCCCGGGCAGATGATCGTGCTGGCGGCGCGACCAGCTGTGGGCAAAAGCACTATGGGACTCGATGTCGCCCGCGCTGCGTCCATCAAGAACGGGCAGACGTCGGTCATCTTCTCCCTGGAGATGAGCCGCAACGAGATCGCGATGCGGATGCTCTCCGCGGAGTCGCAGGTGCCGCTGCAGAACATGCGCAAGGGCAACATGCGCGACGAGGACTGGACCCGGATGGCGCGCGCGATGGGCCGGGTGTCCGAGGCTCCGCTGTTCATCGACGACAGCCCGAACATGTCGCTGATGGAGATCCGCGCGAAGTGTCGACGGCTCAAGCAGCGCCACGACCTCAAGCTCGTCGTCATCGACTATCTCCAGCTGATGAGTTCGGGCAAGCGCGTGGAGTCCCGGCAGCAGGAGGTCTCCGAGTTCTCGCGTGCGCTGAAGCTGCTTGCCAAGGAGCTCGAGGTCCCGGTCATTGCGATTTCGCAGCTCAACCGGGGCTCCGAGCAGCGGACCGACAAGAAGCCGCAGATGAGCGACCTGCGTGAGAGCGGCAGCATCGAGCAGGACGCGGACGTCATCATCCTGCTCCACCGCGAGGACATGTACGAGAAGGAGTCCCCGCGCGCGGGTGAGGCGGACATGATCGTGGCCAAGCACCGAAACGGTCCCACGGACACGATCGTCGTGGCGTTCCAGGGCCACTACGCGCGGTTCGTGGACATGGCCCAGTAGTTGTGACGGGAGGTTCCTCAAGACGGCGGGCCGTCGCCATATTCGCGTGCCGCCGTGACCGGATCTCCTTTCCGAGGGCGTGACCGGTGCGGTCTCGCGTGAGTGGACGCCAGCACGCCGTCGCCAGGCGGCTCGGTCATCGCGCGAGCCGTCCGAGCAGCGCGTCGATCCGGAACCGGTTGTAACGCTGGGTCACGATGAACGGCAGGTTGACCACGACGCCGTAGGTGATCAGCAGGGCAGCGGCGAGCGGCGGGTTCCACAGCACGAACACGGGCCCACAGGCCATCGCCCACCAGTGCGCCAGCTCGGCCCGCCGGGTCTCGCGTGCGAAGAGTTCGAGGCCGGCGACGTCGCCCGCCGGCAGTTCCCGCTTACTGATCCCGCCGGCGAAGAGGGCCCCCGCCTCGGGCAGTCGGTCCTTCCAGCGGTGGATATGAAGCCGGCGCCGGTACCAGCGCCCGTTGTCCTCGAAGGGTCGTTGTCGCAGGAGCCAGCCGTCGCGCGCCAGCCGCTCATTGCCCAGGCGGTGGGCCGCGTAGCCGGTGAGGGCGTGGAACGCGCCCCACGCGAGGACGTCCACCAGGATGGTGACGACCTGCGGCATGACGAGCCGCAACATCAGGCGCGACGCTCGGTCGAGTTCGGTCGGTCCACCGGCACCTCGCGCCCACGCCACCGTACCGAGCGCCGCACGGTCGTGCGCACGACGGACCGGGCGAACACGAGGTCGAACGCCAGCAGCGGGACGGGGAAGAGCGCCCAGGTCCACCATCCGAACGAGCCCAGTCGGCGCAGCACCCACCGCAGCTGCCCGGAGACGGCCACCCAGGCGACCGCCCAGAGCGCCGGGTGACCGACACCGAGCGGGACAGCATGCCCGGCCAGGAGTGCCCACGCCGCGAGGAGGGCGCCGACGGCGACGGCGTGGTGGGCGATCACCCAGGCAACTGCCGCGACCACTGGCCCGGGGGCCGCGGCCGTGGCACCTGAGGCGAAGTTCTTGGTCCACCCGTCCGCCAGCTGTCGAATACCCCCGGGGTAGCTCCGCATCCGCACCGACCGCCCCCCGATCGCGCATCGGACCGGCAGCCCGGCTCGGTCATAGGCGGCGGCCAGTTCGACGTCATCCAGGATCTCGTGTCGGACGGCAGCGTGGCCGCCGACCCGTTCGTAGTGGGCTCGCGAGGTCAGCAGGCAGGGCCCGAACGCCAGCGGCCGGCCACGCGGGCGCCGGCGGAAGGCGCCGCTCGCGAGGACCGAGACCGCGTTGAAGTACGCCGACAGGTGTTCGTACGGCTCGCCCACGGTGTGGAACGGCTGGATCGAGACGAGGCCGGGATACCTGTCGTGCAGGGCCAGTAGCCCAGCCAGTGCGTGCGGCGCGAGGACCGTGTCCGCGTCGAGGAAGAGCAGCAGGTCGGCACTCGTGGCCAAGGCCCCGACGTGACAGGCCCACGCCTTCCCGGTCCACCCGGCCGGCGGGTCCCCTGCCGGCAGCACGGTGGCGCCGCCGGCCCGCGCGACGGACGCGGTCGCATCGCGTGAGGCGTCGTCGACCACCACGACCTCGCGGACGCCTCCGTCGACCCGGTGCACGGACCGCAGAAGGGCGGGCAGCACGGCCTCCTCGTCCCGCGCCGGTACGACGACCGAGACTGTGGCGCCGGTCAGGCGTCGCTCGGCGGTGTCGGGGAGCGTCCTGAGGTCACGCGCCAGCCGGCTCGCCGCCACGAGAGCGGCGAGAAGGAGCGCCCCGATGAGCAGGTCAGCCACGGGCCACTCGCGCGAGCGGACGGACCAGGAGCGGCATCCCACCGGCCGGGTGCACCGCGACCTGCGCCTGCGCGGCGGGACGGGTCCAGCCCGGCGGCACCTCGACCCGGTAGCGGGAAAGTAGCCTGCTCAACACGACCACCATCTCGCCGAGCGCAAACTCACGGCCGATGCACAGCCGCGGTCCCTGACCGAACGGGAGGTAGCCCGACGGCGCACCTCGGGCGGCGAGGAACCGCTCCGGACGGAACGCCAGGGGCTCGGGCCAGGACTCGCGGCGTCGGTGCACGAGCCACGGGCTCAGGATCACCAGCGTGCCGCCGGGCACGTCCCGTCCGCCGATGACATCGGGCCCGTGCGCCCGCCGGGACAACGCCCACGCCGGCGGGAACAGCCGCAACGACTCATCGACGACGGCACGCGTCCACGGCAGCGTCTCGCGATGGCCCAGGAGCGAGACCGGTCCGGAGTGTTCGGAAAGCTCGCCGCGCAGCCTGTCCTGGACCGCCTGGTCCTCCGCCAGCAGCATCAGTGTCCAGGCGAGCGCTGCCGCCACGGTCTCGTGGCCCGCGATCACCATCGTCACCAGCTCGTGGCGGATCTCGGCGTCGGTGAGCTCGCTGTCGATCAGCAGCCCGAGCAGGTCGCCTCCGTGCGGTTCGTCCACCGACGACCGGCGCTGTCGCCGCCGCTCGGCGATGAGTTCGGCGGAGATCGCGTCCAGCCGTCGTCGCGTCGCGCGCAGCCGCAGGTTCGTGGAGCTCGGTACCCACGACGCGGACGGGAGCACCGAGCGGCCCAGGCGTACCACCAGCGTCGCCGCGTCGCTGGTGGCGTCCAGCAGGCGCTGCGCGTGCTCCGAGAGGTCTGCGGAGAACAGGGCCCGGCCGACCGCGTCGAGCCCGACCCGGTGCACGAGGCTCGCGACGTCGACCAGGCCGGCGGAGAAGGACCGGCCGAGCCGCTCGGTGATGGCGGCGTCGGAAGCGGCACGCACCTGCTCGGCGACAGCATCGAGTCGCCGATGGTGGAAGGCGGGGGCGGCCAGACGCCGGTGCTCGATCCAGTTCGGCTCGGACGACGCCAGGAGCCCGGGCCCGGTCACCCGGGCGAGAGCCGCATACTGCACGGTCTCCTTGCTCCAGTTGCGTGCGGCGGTCTGGAGCACATGCCGCACGTCGGCGGGGTCGTTGGCCAGCAGCACCGGTGGTCCGGGGACCGGGAAGGCGACGAGGTCTCCGTACCGCTGCGTGACGTCGGTCAGGAACGTGAGCGGGTCCGCGCGGACCGAACGGAAGGCACGGGCCATGTCCCACGTGCTCGGGCCGGGGACGCCGATGTCCGTGGGTTTCATCGCCTGTGGCCACGCGCGGCTCACGTCACATCCTCCTCTGTCGCCTCGTTCCTCCGCGCGCCCAGCCACACCCAGACGGCGCACGAGGTGAGCACCAGCCCGAACCCGAAGGCCAGGTCCTCGACCGGTGCGTAGACGAGGCGACCGTCGCCGAAGAGGCGGATGTCCCCGCTGCCGAGGATGGTGTCCGGGTCGTAACGGACGATCCCGCGACCGGTGAGCCAGCCGTTGGTCAGGAGCTGGAAGAACACGATGATGCCGTAGGCCGACCACCACACCGTCGACGTCGTGAGGCGGGTGCGCAGCACCCACCGGTCGAGCACGATTGCGGCCAGAACCGCGAGTGCGCAGATCGCCGTGTAGGTCACTCGGCCTCCCGGCGCCGAAGGCCACCGCGTGAGCGGACGACCCGGACCGACTCGAACGTCAGCACGGAGACCAGCGGGATGACGACGAAGAAGCTGATCTCCTCGAGCGGTAGCCCGGCCAGCCGCCACGGCAGCGTCTGCTCGTCGTCGAACCACCAGTGCCCGACGGTGGTCGCGTAGAGGTCCCAGAGGAGGAAGGGGGTCCCCGCGGCGAGAATCGTCAACAGCAGCCGGGACGGCTGCCGCAGTACCCGGAGCCGGAAGATGAGGATCAACGGCAGAGTGCCCACCAGGCAGAAGGCGAGCATGGCGACGTAGGACCAATGGTCCCAGCCGATCTGTTCTGCGGTCACTGGACCACCATCCTCCGGTCAGGTGTTCTCCGGCAGGGCGCTGAGGCATCGCCGATGAGAGAGCCGTCGAGCATTTCCAGGGCACCGGTCACCTCGGTCGCCGCCCGGTCGGGACGTCATCGGTGCTGGCCCGTTCGGCTGCCCGGGCGATGTTGCGCTGCATGCCACCGAAGACGATGCCGTGGAACGGCAGGATGGCCCACCAATACGCTTGGCCGACCAACCCGCGGGGATAGAAGATCGCGCGCTGTCGAAACGTGGCGCCCTGAGCCGCGTCCTCCACGGAGAGTTCCAGCCAGGCGAGTCCCGGTAGCCGCATCTCGGCCCGCAACCGCAGCAGGCGTCCCGGGACGACAGCCTCCACCCGCCACCAATCGAGTGCGTCGCCAGGAGTGAGGCGGTGCGGGTCGCGGCGCCCGCGCCGCAGCCCCGGCCCGCCGAACAGGCGATCCATGACGCCTCGTGCCACCCATCCGAGGCGCCAGGAGTACCAGCCGTGCGCGCCACCGATGCCCTCGATCACCGACCAGAGTGCCTCCGGGTGGCTGTTCACCTGGCGCGACCGGTCGTCCACCTGCAGGCTTCCGCCGGACCAGTCGGGATCTTCGGGGAGCGGTTCCGAGGGGGCTCCGTGCGTCGAGGCGGACGCCCAGTTGGTGCGGACGTCCATGTCGCGGATCTTCGCCAGCGCCAACTCGATGGCCCGGTCGAAACCGGTGAGGCCCTCAGGTGGATCGGGAACGTACGTCTTGATGTCGTCCTCCTTGGCCACCACCTCATGCACCAGGGATCCGACCAGGGGCCGTGCGATCGCCGGGGGCACGGGAGTGACCAGTCCGACCCACAGGCTTGCCAGACGTGGAGTGAGGACCGGGACGGCCCGGATGATGCGGGGAGGCAGTCCTGCCACGGCGGCGTAGCGCTGCATCATGGCGCGGTAGGACAGCACCTCCGGCCCGCCGATGTCGAACGCTCGGTTCACGGTCTCCGGCATGTCTGCGGCGCCCACGAGGTAGCGCAGCACATCACGGACCGCGATGGGTTGAATGCGGTTGTTGATCCAACGCGGAGCGACCATCGCAGGTAACCGCTCCGTGAGGTAGCGCATCATCTCGAACGACGCACTCCCGGAACCGAGGATCACGGCCGCTTGGAGCACGGTGGTCGGAACGCCGCCGTCGAGCAGGATCTCACCGACCTCCCGACGGGACTCCAGATGGGCGGAGAGCCGTTCGCCGCGGGGATGGATGCCACCGAGGTAGATCACCCGGTGGACCCCGGCCTCCCGGGCGGTGGCGGCGAACCCGCGAGCAGTGTGACTGTCGCGATCGGCGAACCCTTTCCCGGTGCCCAGTGCGTGGATCAGGTAGTAGGCAACCTCCACGCCTTCCAGTGCCCGGCGTAGATCGGCGCGTGAGGTGGCATCGCCGGTGACCACCTCCACGTCATCGACCCAATCGCGGGCGTCGACTCTTTCGGGGTGCCGAGCCAGGACGCGCACGGCAAATCCGGCGGTGAGCAGTTCTGGTACCAGCCGGCCACCGATGTAGCCGCTGGCGCCCGTGACGAGGACGAGGCGGGTGCTGCTCATCAGGTCGTCCTCCGCGGGTCGGCATCCGCTTCGGGGTCGGTGTGAGGTGCTGTCGCGACGTCCTGATCCAGATCCGGATCGGGGCGTAGCGGCGCAATCTCGCCCGCGTGATCCAGTTGGGCCGCCATGCGCCGCAGGAACTGGACGACGGCGGGTCGAGCGTGCGAAGGCACGTCGCGGGCGATCTCTGCCATCCGGGCGTGCATCGGCGCCAGGCGCTCGCGCACCTCCTCGTGGGCGTGCTGAGTGGCGCTGATCAGGAGCGAGCGCCGGTCGGTGGGGTGTGGTGCCCGTTCGAGGTGCCCCGACCTCGTGAGGCGGTCCAGCAGTTTGGTGGTCGACGCCGTCGAGATGTGCAGATGTGCGGCCACGCCGCGAGGGGTGGCCAACTCGTCCCGGTTCTGTGCCGAGATGACGAACTGCAGGGCCTGCAGGTCCCTGACGTTCATCCGCATGCTGGCGCTGACCCGCTGACGCAGTTCCTGGTCCGACGATCGAAACACCCGCAACGCCTCCAACATCGCCACCACGAGGTCGTCGTCCTGGTGCCGGTAGGCCCCGGTCGACGGGATGGTCGGTTCCATGTTCGTGATGCTACCTTAGGTTACTACTAGACGGGCTAACAGCATCCCAAGGGAGCAAGCAGATGCGACGAGACGACCTCGATGACGAGACCCGGCTCGACGCAGGCCACCCCGGTGGCGCGGCGCCGACGGCGGCCGGGAGATGCTCGCGGCGACGCGAGCGTCGAGGCAACGACGCCGCCCTGCCCCAGGTCCGACGCTGCGTGATGCCGGTGGCGCGGCCGGAGTGTGTCCGATGAGGGCCGCCGACCGTGGCCCCGAACGTGACGCCGTCCTCCGGGACTTCCTCGACAAGGGCGCCGTCCGCTCCGGCCTCCTCGGTGAGCCCTATCAGCAGTTATGGTCCGACCTCGCCGGTGCTTTGTCCGGTGGCAAACGGTTCCGCCCGGCCCTGCTCGTCGGCGTCTACCGGGCGCACGGTGGAACGGACGAACACCTGGCCGCCACGGTCGCCGCGGGGGTGGAACTGCTGCATACCGCGTTCGTGATCCACGATGACGTGATCGACGGTGATCAGACCCGGCGTGGTCTGCCCAATGTGTCAGGTGCCGCCGCCGGGAGGGCGCGAGCGGCCGGGGTCGACGAGGCCCACGCCAACGCCTATGCCCAGACCGCAGGGATCCTCGCAGGTGATCTGGCACTGGTGGGTGCGGTGCGCACCATCTCACAGTGCGGCGCCGAGTCTGCAACTGTCTCCCGGGTCCTCGACCTCGTCGACCAGGCGGTGCACGCCAGCGCCGCGGGGGAGTTGGCCGACGTCGGACTCTCCGTCGGCATCGGCAGCGCCACGATCGGAGAGGTTCTCACCATGGCCGAGCTCAAGACGGCGGTGTACTCGTTCGTCCTTCCGCTCCAGGCCGGTGCCGTTCTCGCCGGGTCGCCCGAGCCCGTGGTGGACCGATTGGGTGACCTGGGCCGCCTGGTGGGCATCGCCTTCCAGCTCCAGGACGACGTTCTCGGTGTCTTCGGCGACGAGGAGCAGACCGGCAAGAGTTGTCTGACCGATCTGCGTGAGGCGAAGCAGACACCACTGATCGCGCACGCTCGCACGACCAGACAGTGGCCGTTGATCGCGCCGTTCCACGGAAACGCCGACCTGACCCAGGAACAGGCCGATCGGGCCTGTGCCCTGCTCGAGGAGTGCGGGTCGCGGCAGTTCATCGAAGACCTCGCCCACAGTTATCTGGGGGCTGCCCTTGCCATCGCCGACGAGGTCGGGCTGCCCCGCGAGTTCCTGGGTTGGGTCTCCACGCTGACCACGGGATTGCTCCGGAGCGCGGCATGAGCGCCGCCGAGGGCACCATCGTCGGGTCGACCGACCCGCTCTACGACCGGGTCGCCCAACGCAGCGCGGGTGTCGTGATCTCGGGGTACTCCACGTCCTTCTCCTGGGCGTGCCGATTGCTCGCGGAGCCGGTGCGCACCCAGGTGCGCAACATCTACGCCCTGGTAAGGGTCGCGGACGAACTGGTCGACGGACCCACGTCGGCAGACCCTGCACGAGCCGCGGTGCTGCTGGACGCCCTCGAGGCCCAGACGCTTGACGCCGTGCGAACAGGTCACAGCACCAACCTGCTCGTCCACGCTTTCGCGATGACTGCCCGGTCCTGCGGCATCGGCGCGGATCTGATCGCCCCGTTCTTCGCCTCGATGCGGACCGATCTGTCCGTCACGAGCCATGACGAGCAGAGCTTCAGCGAGTACGTGTACGGCTCCGCGGAGGTGGTCGGACTGATGTGCCTGCGGGCCTTCCTCGCCGCTCCGGACGCGGATGGCGCACCCAGCTACAGCCGTCTCGCACCGGGCGCGAAGCGACTCGGCGCGGCCTTCCAGAAGGTGAACTTCCTCCGGGACCTCGGTGCTGACGTCGATCTGCGCGGCCGGACCTACTTCCCGGACCTGGACGTCGAGCGCCTCACGGACGCGCACCGTGACGCCCTCCTGGACGAGATCGATGCCGACCTGGACGTCGCGGCAGCCGCGATCGCACGCCTGCCCCGGAGCAGCAGACGGGCGGTCCGCGCCGCGCACGACCTGTTCGCGGCCCTCTCCAAGCGACTGCGTGCGACCCCGGCCATTCAGCTGCGACGCTCCAGGGTGCGGGTCCCGGCGGTGGGCAAGGGATGGATCCTGGTCCACGCCTTCGCCGTACGTGGCCGATCGTGACCGCAGCAGGCCAGCGCGCCGTGATCATCGGCGGCGGCATCGCCGGCCTGGCATCCGCGGCCCTGCTCGCCCGCAACGGCTACGACGTCGATCTGCTCGAACAACAGGACTGTCTCGGTGGGCGGGCCGGCTCCTGGGCACGGGACGGCTTCCGGTTCGACACCGGCCCGTCCTGGTACCTCATGCCCGAAGTCTTCGACCACTTCTTCCGCTTGCTCGGCACCACGGCACGCGACGAACTCGACCTCGAGAGGCTTGACCCCGCCTACCGCGTCTTCTTCGAGGGCATCGACGAACCCGTGGACATCCGGGCCGACGTGGCGGTCAACGTCGCGACCTTCGACGCCATCGAACCGGGCGCCGGTGCCCGCCTCCGGGCCTACCTGACCTCGGCGCGCGACACCCACGACATCGCGACCCGCCGATTCCTCTACTCCTCGTTCCAGTCCGTGGTCCCCCTCCTACGCAGGGATGTGCTGGCCCGCGCCGGCCGGTTGCTGGGCCTGCTCACCCGGCCCCTCGAGACCTTCGTGGCGACGTCCTTCGCGGACCATCGGCTCCGGCAGATCCTCGGCTACGCCGCCGTGTTCCTCGGCTCCTCGCCCGATCGGGCCCCGAGCATGTACCACCTGATGAGCCACCTCGACCTGGCCGATGGCGTCAACTATCCCCATGGGGGCTTCACGCGCCTCATCGAGGTGATCGCGAGACTCGCGGAGAAGGAGGGCGCCCGCCTGCACACCCATGCGGTGGTCACCGCGATCGACGCCACTCCGGCGCGCCGCGGACGGGCCCGAGCAACCGGCGTACGGTACCGGGCCGCGGACGGGACCGAACGGACCATCGCGGCGGACGTCGTCGTCAGCGCGGCGGACCTGCACCACACGGAGACCGAATTGCTACCCCCGTCGTTGCAGACGTATCCGCAGCGGTGGTGGGATCGGCGAGAGTCAGGCCCCGGCGCCGTCCTGGTGTACCTCGGCGTGCGGGGCGGGCTACCTGAGCTAGCGCACCACTCCCTGTTCTTCACACGAGACTGGACCGCGAACTTCGACGACATCTTCGGCGATCACCCACGTGTGCCGGACCCGGCCTCCTGCTACGTGTGCCGACCCTCCGCCACGGATTCGTCGGTTGCCCCACCGGGCATGGAGAACCTCTTCGTGCTGGTCCCGGTGCCGGCCGACCCGAGTATCGGCCGCGGCGGCTTGAGCGGCGGCGGCGACGCCGCGGTGGAGCGGATCGCAGATGCCGCGATCGATCAGGTCGCCACCTGGTCCGGCGCCACCGGCCTACGGGATCGGATCGTCCTCCGCCGCACCGTCGGGCCCGGGGACTTCGTGGCGGATCTGCACGCCTGGTCCGGTGGAGCCCTCGGTCCGGCGCACACCTGGCGCCAGAGCGCCTTCCTGCGCGGACGCAACGCCTCCCGTCGGGTGCACGGCCTGTACTACGCGGGCTCGAGCACGATCCCCGGGATCGGATTGCCGATGTGTCTGATCAGCGCCGAGATCCTGCTCAAGCGCCTCCGAGGCGACCGGTCCACCGAGCCGCTGCCGGAGGACCGACGAGCCACGTGAAACGGGGCGCTCGTGGGGGCGATTGCCAGCGGGATCCGGCACCGTCTCGGCACCCGTGCGCGTCGCACGCGTTCGTGGCCCTACCTGGCGTCGAAGGCCGCCTTCGCGGACTCGATGTCCGGGTAGTTCTCGATCGCCCAGGTCGCCAGCGCGAGCGACGGTGCGATGAGCGTACGACCCATCGGGGTCAGCTCGTACTGGACCCGCGGTGGCACCTCGGCGAACGCGGTCCTGGTGACGAGGCCGTCGCGCTCGAGTGCTCGCACGGTCAGGGTGAGCATCCGTTGCGAGACGCCCGGAATGTGCCGCTGCAACTCGGTGAACCGGAGCGAGGAGTCCGAGAGCGTGCCGATCACCAGGAGTGACCATTTGTCGCCGACCCGGTCGAGCACCGCCCGGATCGCCCGTCCCTCGCCCTCGCCGCGGCGGCACGACCCCTCGTAGGGACTCCTCGGCGGCGCCGTGACGTCCCGCGGCAATGCTGCGCCGGTGCTCCTCATGTCCATGCCGTTCCTTCCGGTGGCGCCTTCGGCACATCCGTGTGCCTTTTGTGGACCTCGTGATGGTGACCCATGATGTGGTTGCTAACCAATCGTAACTAATGGACGACGGCGCCCCGTCCTTCGTCCGTGGCCCTCGCCTTGGGTGGGTCGGTCGTCATGCCCGAGGCAGACTGGAGAACCTTGTGACCATTGCCTTCTGGGTCGTTGCCGCCCTGCTCGCCCTGGCGTTCCTCGGGGCTGGAACGATGAAGCTGATCCGATCGAAGCAGAGCCTGGCCGGCGCCGGGATGGCGTGGACCGAGGACTTCTCCGCCCGCGCCGTCAAGGCCATCGGTGCCGTGGAGGTCGTCGGGGCGGTCGGTGTCCTGGTGCCGGTGCTGACCGGCGTCGCTCCGATCCTGAGTCCCATCGCCGCCGTTGGTCTGGCGCTGACCATGGTGGGCGCGATCGTCGTGCACGCACGCCGGAAGGAGAGCGCGACACCTGCCGTCGTGCTGCTCGTCCTGGGCGTCGCCGCCGCCGCGCTGGGCTTCCTGTTCGTCGCCTGACCCGGAGTGCGGTCCTCGAACGATGAGATTCGCCGCCGCTCCGGGTCTGACGACTCGGGACGCACGGCAGCGGACCGTCACCGACCGAGGAGCACGCTGATGTCCAGAACACGGGTCCACAACCTGTCCATCTCGCTCGACGGCTTCGCCACGGGCGAGCCGCAGTCCGCGGAGGCGCCGTTCGGCCATGCCGGTGAGCGGCTGCACCAGTGGATGTTCGCGACCCGCTTCTGGGCCGAGGGCGGCACCGCCGGGATCGATGACGCCTTCGCCGTCCGCCACAGCGACGGGATCGGGGCCGAGATCATGGGTGCCAACAAGTTCGGCCCGCCCGGATGGCCGGACGACCCGGACTGGAAGGGATGGTGGGGCCCGAACCCGCCGTTCCACACGCCCACCTTCGTGCTCACCCACCACCCGCGGCCGCCGATCGAGATGGACGGTGGCACCACGTTCCACTTCCTCGACGCCACCCCGGACGAGGCCCTGGCGACGGCCGCGGAGGCGGCGGGTGGACGGGACGTCCGGATCGGCGGCGGCGCCACGGTGGTCCGTGACTTCGTCACCGCCGGGCTCGTGGATCACCTGCACCTGGTCCAGGTGCCGATCGTGCTCGGCCGCGGCGTTCGGGTCTGGGACGGACTGGAGGGCCTCGAGGAGACCTACGCCGTCGAGGCCGTGTCCTCTCCGAGCGGCGTCACCCACCTGACGTTCGACAAGCGGGCTTCCTGACGTCGAGCCCCGGGCTGTCAGCCGCTATCGGGAGAGCCGCAGGGCGGCGCCCGCGAACAGGACGATGGAACGGGCCAGTGTCATCGCGCCACGACCTCGGCGGTCGGCAGCAGGTCGGCGAGCATCGCGCGGGCCTGCGGTGGGGCGGTGATGGTGAGGTCGAACGTCGAGCCGTGAAGGTCGAGGCGGAACGAGTAGAAGCCGCAACAGCCGTGCTCGGCGGCCGAGAGGGCGGCCGCCCGCCCGAGTTCGCTCACGGGCAGGGTCGCCCGGACGCCGTCGGGGATCTCCTCGCGGGCGGCGCCCGCGAGCAGGGCGTGCCAGTCCTCGATCCGCGCGGCGTAGTCGCCGCCGTCGAGCGAGCACGCGACCGGCCCCGGGGACGAGAGGGCCGCCATCGGCACCGTGGCGGGCGGGCGGTCGAGGAAGGCACAGCCGGAGTCGCACGGACCGTCGCGGTCGGGCAGCGCGTCAAGTCGGTCGACGGCGGTCGCGAGCGTCGACTGCAGCGTCTTGAGTGCCGTCAGTCGTTCGTCGACGCGCGCAGCATGCTGGAGGAGCATCGGGCGATAGGCGGCGCGGACGCTGTGGCAGGGCTCGGACTCCCAGGCGGCGACGAGTTCGCGCACGTCTGTCAGCGGGAGATCGAGGTGCTTGGCCTGGGCGATGAACGCGAGCCGGTCCACCGCGGCCTCGCCGTAGACGCGGTATCCGTTTCCGGCGCGGTCCGCCGGGAGCAGACCCTCGTGCTCGTAGTAGCGCAGGGTCGACGCGGGCACGCCGGTGTGCGCGCGGACAACTCCGAGATCTTCATTTCCCGACGGTAAACCTTGAAGTCGACTCGAAGGTCAAGAGGGGATCGGCGTCCCGAGGCGGTCGTCCCGCGGTGCGACCGGCGCTCGTCGGCGACCGGGTCAGAGCTCGACGATGCGCATCCCCTCGTCCGGTGACGGCTCCTCCATCAGCGTGGCGAGGTGCTCGTTGCCGGCCGCGGTGACCGGATGGGCGAACGCCCGGCCGGTGGCGCTTCGGACACGAGCCCGCGCCGAGGCGATCTCGACCGGCGTCGTGAGCTTGTGCAGGACGACGTCCGCGCCCGCGGCGCGAGCCCGCGCGACCGCCCATCGGCGACGCTCGACCGACCGGGTGTTCCAGTCGAGCACCACGTCCGTACCAGCGGCCAGGACCTGCTCGGCCCCCGACCAGATCAGCACCTTCACCTGCTCCGCCCGGCTGCCGTACGCGAGTGTGTCGAAGCCGAGACCGGGGTACAGGCGGAGCATCCACTCGTCCAGCGTGAATCGCACCGCGCCCCCTCGGCGGCCAGCGCCCTGGCCAGGGTCGACTTGCCCGAGCCGGCCAGCCCGTAGAGCAGGTGGACCCGTGGCATCGTCACCGTGCCAACGGTAGTCGCACTGCATCGAACGCCCGACGGCGGAGCGGGGGTCGGTCCCGAGCGTGCGGTCCGGATCGGGCCGGGTCGTAGGCTCGTTGAGGGAGGCACACCGCATGGCGATCGTCATCTTCTGTCCGATCACGTTCAACCTGGCCGAGGTGACGCGCGCGATCGAGGTCGCCCGCGCGCTCGATGCGCGGCACAACCCGGTCTTCATGGGCTACGAGACCGACTTCGCCGACCTCATCACCGACGCCGGCTTCGACTACCGGCCGAGCGAACCCGCGCTCACCTCCGCCGAACGCGACCAGGCCCTGCGGTTCGACCAGGGCAAGACGCTTCGCAATCCGTTCACCTACGAACTCGTCTCCGAGCGAGTCAGCGCCGAACGCGCGCTCATCCGCCGGACCCGAGCGGCCGCCGTCGTGATCGGGACGAACCCGACCTCGATGATCTCGGCGCGGGCCGAACACGTGCCGCTGATCTACCCGGTGCCGTTCGCGCTGACCCGGCCGCAGGTGGAGCAGTCGAAGCGGCTCGGGCTGGTCCGGGGTACCGGCACGGCGGACCGGGCGATCGACACGATCGCGACCGCTGTCATGCGCTGGGTCTATGCCCACGCCCCGCTCGCGCCGCGCTCGTTCGTCCGGGTGGCGCGTGAGAACGGGGTTGCCCCGCTGCGCAACATCGTGTCGCTGATCGAGGCCGACCACAACCTGCTCACGGTGATGCCGGCCGAGCTCGAGGGCTACACGCTGCCGCCGGGGTACGAGCGGGTCGGTCCGATCTTCGCGCACCTGGACGCCCCGATGCCCGAGGTGGTCGAACGGCTCGCCGCCGCACCCGAACCGCTGGTGTACCTCGGCCTGGGGTCCTCGGCGGACCGGGGCCTCGCGCTCGCGGCCGCGCGCCGGCTCGGCACCCTGCCGGTCCACGTGATCGCCCCGATCCGGCACTACCTGGCCGACGACGACGAGCTACCGCCGAACGTGCACGTCACCGGGCTGATCCCAGCGCACCGGCTCGGCGGGCTCGTCGACGCGGCCGTGCTGCACGGTGGCCAGGGTACGGTCCAGACCGCGTGCGCGGCCGGGATCCCGTTCGTCGGCATGGGGCTGCAGCCGGAGCAGGTCTGGAACGTGGACGTGTGCGTGCGGCAGGGCAACGCGCTCGCCCTGACCCCGAAGCAGGCCGGTGGCCCGGAACTCGCTGCCGCGGTGTTCCGCCTGCTCGAGGAGCCCACGTTCCGGCGTGCCGCCGAGCGCGTCGAGGCGGAGTTCGATCACGAGGACGGTGCCCGAGCGAGCGCTCGGGTGATCGATCGGATCATCGAGGAGCGCGCCGTGGACGCGGAGGCCCGGGGGTGAGCGTTTCCGGGCCGGCCCGCTCAAGCACGTTCGAGGTCCCGCCCTCCCGCTCACCCGTTGGCCGCGGCGTAGCCCTCCTCGTACTCCGAGCGGATCGAGTCGCCGCCCGCCGAGCGCCAGTCCGCGACGACGTCATCCCAGGAGGAGACAGGCTCGCGACCGAGCAGGATCGCGTTCGTGGCGTCGTTGAGCGTCGTGTTGAGCCGGCCGCCGACGGTGCCCTGGGTCGCCGAATACAGGCCGACGGTCGGGTTGCGCACGCCGGTGGGGATCACCTGCTGCATGTGGTCGTAGATGTCCTGGGCGACCTGTGGCCGCCCCGGGTAGTAGTTGGGCCGCGGCCCGTCGATGAGGTACTCGATCGGGAACGTGCCGCCGGACGCCTCGGTCTCACCGAGTTCGGTGAGGACGGGGTCGTTGTTGCCGTCGAAGTCGTAGTGCACGCCCTCGAGACCATACTTGCGGAACAGGTGCTCCGCGGTGCCGATCGGAGCGGCCAGGAAGTTCAGGACCTCGAGCAGCATCCGCACCCGGGCCTCGTCGCCCTTGGCGATCGCCGAGATCGTGTTGTTCGGGTTGCCCAGCCAGAACGGCGCCGGCTGACCGTCCTCGCCCGGCGTCAGCATCAAGCCGACCAGGTAGCCCTCGCCTGCGGTGCTCCCGACGTCGTACATGGAGCCCATCGCCGAGTAGGTGTCCTGGTGGATCGCGCTCGACCCGGCGCCGAACCAGCCCTTGGCGTCGGCGCCGGTCGCATCGGCGAAGTCCGGGTGCACCAGTTCATCGGCCACCAGTGAGCGACCCAGCTCGAGTGCCGCCTTGTATCCGTCGGCCTCGATCGCGTGGCTGAAGGCGCCCGCGTCATCGACCCCCCAGGTGTTGGGGAGCCCGTACATCTGCTGGAGCGTCGCCATCGGCACGTTGGTCAGGGCCCAGGTGTTCGCGCGCGTGTCGGTCAGGTCCCGGCACGTCTGCACGAAGTCGTCGATGGTGGCGGGCTGAGGGTCGACACCGCGGGCCTCGAACAGGTCGTCGCGCGTGTAGAGCAGGCCCGAGGACTGCACCCCCCGGCTGATCGGCAGTCCGTAGATCGCCCCGTTGTACACCGTGCCCCGCCAGGAGTCCGTCGGCAGGTTCGCCAGGAACGGATAGTCCGAGATGGCGTCGCCGGACAGGAACTCGGTGAGGTCCTGGCACTGCGCCGCGAGGAACTGGGGCAGCTGGGCGAAGCTCATGTCGATCGTGAACACGTCGCCGAGCCCGTCGCCGGCCACGGCGGTGGCGAACCGCTGGGGATAGTCGGCTCCCGGCGTGATCGTGAGCCGCAGTTCGGACCCGATGCGCTCGTTCAACGCCTGCCAGTAGGAGTTGCGGTCCATGCTCGGCGGCACGGCCTTGTTGACCGGGACCGAGCCCTGGATGGCGGACCCGTCGGCGGGCGGCCCATCCGTGGCGGCCTGCGGGTTCGCCGGGTAGGAGAAGAAGGTGTCCGGGATGCCGTCATCGGTCCCCGGCAGGTCGGCGGTGACTCCCTCGAAGCGGATGTAGGTGGGCAGTTCGACGCCCGCGTCCGCGACTCCACCCCCGGTTGCGGGCGGGGTCGTGCTCGAGGAGCAGGAGGCGCTCGCCATGAGGGCGGCGGCGCCGATCCCCGCGGAGAGGAAGGTACGACGTGACAAGGACATGGTGGTTCCCTTCTGATGGGACCGGCGCCGGCGCCGGCCGACGAATCAACCTTTGACCGCTCCGGTGAGCACGCCCTTGGCGAAGTGGCGCTGCAGGAACGGGTAGACGATGAGGATCGGCACGATGGTCACCACGAGGATCGCCATCTGGATCGAGGGCTGAGGGGGCAGATTCTCCACGCCGGAGCCGAGGTCGGTGGCGCTCATCTCCGTGTTGTTGATGACGTAGGTGCGCAGGACGAGCTGGAGCGGCCACATCCCACTGTCGTTGAGATAGATGAGGGCGTTGAAGAAGGCATTCCAGTAGCCGACGGCGTAGAACAGGCCGATCACGGCCAGCACCGCCTTGGAGAGCGGCAGCACGATCCGGGCGAAGATCGTCAGGTGGCCGGCGCCGTCGATGCGGGCCGAGTCGGTCAGTTCGGCCGGGATACCCATGAAGAATGCGCGCAGCACGATCACGTTGAACGCGCTGAGCGCGGTCGGCAGGATCAGCGCCCAGTAGCTGTTGAGGAGCCCGAGCTCCTTGACCACCAGGTAGTTCGGGATCAGCCCGGGGGAGAACAGCAGGGAGAACAGGACCAGCATGAGCATGGGCCGCTGCCCGAAGCTGCCCTGTCGGCTGAGGGCGTAGGCGAGCAGGGTCGAGACCGCGAGACTGATCGCCGTGCCGACGACGGTGACCCCGACGCTCACGGCCATGGCTCGGCTGACCACGCCACCGGCGAAGATGGTCCGATAGGAGTCGAGCGAGACGCTGGTCGGGAACAGCACGAACCCGCCCGAGGCGTTCACCTGCGCTCGATCGGCGAGGCTGGTGGAGACGATCCCGACGAAGGGCAGGATCACCGCTGCGCACAGCAGGATCAGGACGACGCCCTTGACGGCGCGCGAGGGTGCGCCCGGAGCATCGATCGGGCGGCGGCGCTGCGCCGGACGAGCAGACGTAGCGGTCATGACTTGTACACCCCGTTCTCGCCGAGCAGATGGGCGATCTTGTTGGCGCCGAGCACGAGCAGGACCCCGACGGCGCCCTTCACCAGCCCGACCGCGGCCGCGACGCCCCACTGGCCACCGACGATGCCGTTGTTGTAGACGTAGGTGTCGAGGACCTCGCTGGCGGCGAGCCCGACGCCCCCCTGCTGCAGGATGATCTGCTCGAACCCGACCGTCAGGGAGTCCCCGAGGCGCAGGATCAGCAGCAGCACGATGATTCCCCGGATGCCCGGGAGGGTGACGTGCCACATCTGCCGCCACCGCGAGGCGCCATCCATCGACGCGGCCTCGTAGAGCGATGCGTCGATCTGGGACAGCGCGGCGAGGAACAGGATGGTCGCCCACCCGGTGTCCTTCCACATCACCTGGCTCGTCAGCAGACCGACGAACAGGTCGGAGTTGCCGATGATCGAGAACGTGTCCGCGCCGTGTGTGCGGAGGAAGTTGTTGATCATCCCCGAGCCGCCGAGCACCTGCTGGAACACCGCGACGACGATCACCCAGGAGAGGAAGTGCGGCAGATACAGCACGGACTGCACGGCCCGCTTGATGCGCTCCGAGAGCAGGCTGTTCAGCAGCAGTGCGAGCGCGATCGGGGCCGGGAACACCAGGATCACCTGGACGAGCGTCAGCACCAGCGTGTTCCGGAGCGCGTTCACGAACGCCGGGTCGCCGTTGAAGATCACCGCGAAGTTGTCCAGGCCGACCCAGGGGCTCTGACCGAACGGCAGGAACGGGACGTAGGCCTGGAACGCGATGACGTTGCCCAGCAGGGGGAGGTACTGGAACAGCAGGAGCAGGGCCATTCCGGGCAGTGCCATCACCAGCAGGGCCCGGTCGCGAATCAGCCGGGAGTACCACGGGTTTCTGCGCCTGCGCAGAAACGGCCGCGGGGCACCAGAGGACATCCCTGTTGTGGTGCGGTCGAGTCCGACGGGTCTCGACGAGGTGTCGCCGGTTGCGACATCGGTGTGGCTCACGCTTGACTCCATCGACTATCTCAGCGCTGTAACATGAGGAGTATCCGCACAGGTGCGTTGTCGTGTCAAGCGTTGGGCCCGCCGCCTCACCCAGAGGCGATCAGTGGCGTAGGACCGTGCAAGACCGTTGGAAATACATCACTCACAGAGATTGTGGTCGATCGGGGCATCGGTGCGCCCACGTCGGCGAGCCGACTCGATCACGGCCGATCGGGCCGCCTTGACCGGACTGCCATTCAGCGCTGTAAGGTTGACGGTGTCTGACCTTGCCCCCATTCCCGACGAGGAGAACGCCACCATGACCCACCCACCGGCCGCGACCCCGATCGCGCCTACCACCGCGCCGGCCGGACCGACCCCGTCGGCCGAGTTGCTCGGCACGCCCTGGGCCGTCGACCGGGCCGACGGCACGCCGTTCTCGAAGGACCCGTCGGTGATCCGCTTGGGCGATCGCTACCTCATGTACTTCACGCTTCCGCCCGAGGAGCCGAGTGCCCAGCGCGGGTGGCACGTCGGCATCGCCGAGAGCCACGACCTGCGGACCTGGACCCTCGCGGGGCGGCTCCGCCCGTCGGGCGATGCCGAGGCCCGTGGTTTGGCCGCCCCGGGCGCCGTCGTGCTCGACGGGGTCGTCCACCTCTTCTACCAGAGCTACGGGAACGGCCCGCTGGATGCGATCTGTCATGCGTGGTCGCAGGACGGGGTGACCTTCATTCGGGACGCGACGAACCCTGTTTTCCGGCCCACCGGGTCCTGGAACTGCGGCCGAGCGATCGATGCCGACGTGGTCGTCGACGGCGACCGCCTCCTGCTCGCCTACGCCACGCGCGACCCGCAGATGAGGGTGCAGATGCTGGGCGTGGCGGCGGCTCCTCTCGACAGCGACTTCGGGGCCGCGGCCTGGCGGGACCTGAGCCTGGACGCACCGGCGCTAGCCCCCGAGCTGCCGTGGGAGCTGGAGTGCATCGAGGCGCCGGCCTTCGTCCGGCGCGGCGAGCAGCTGGTCATGTTCTACGCCGGCGGCTACAACAACGAGCCCCAGCAGATCGGCTACGCGGTGAGCGAGGACGGTGTCCGGTGGACCCGTGGAACCACGGAGCCGTTCCTCCCGAACGGTGAGCCGGGCTCCTGGAACTCCTCCGAGAGTGGTCACCCGGGAGCGTTCACCGACGACGACGGCCGGACGTACCTGTTCTTCCAGGGCAACGACACCCGGGGGCGCACCAACTTCCTGGCTGCCACCGAGATCCACTGGGACGGGGACCGGCCGCGGCTGAGCCAGTCCACGTGAGGCTGCTCAGGCCTGCAGTGCGGCGTCCTCGTCCACCGCGAGCTGGCCCACGGTGCTCTCGCGCACCGCGAGGCGGTGACTGACCACCGACCGAACCGGGGGCAGGTCCGCGCCGCCCGGTCGCGAGCGGGCGAGAAGCCGGTCCACGCATCGACGAGCGAGCCCCTCCAGGTCCCACGACACGCTGGTCAGCGGCGGTGCGGTGAACCGGGACTCCTCGTTGTCGTCGAACCCGGCCACGGCGATCTCGGTCGGCACGGCGATCCCGCGTTCGCGAAGGCGCGCGAGTGCGCCGCTGCCCACCAGGTCGTTGAAGCAGAGGATGGCGTCCGGCGGTTCCGGTAGCGCGAGGAGATGGTCGACGGCGGCCGCGGCCTCGGGCCGACGGGTCCGGTCCACGGGGGCCAGGTACTCGGAGCGCACCGGCAGTCCCGCCGCATCGAGCGCCTGGCAGAGCCCGCGGTACCGCAGTTCCGAGGCGTTCGCACGCATCTGCGGCTGGATGCCGATCGTCGCGATCCGCGTCCGGCCCTGCTCGATCAGGTGCGCGGCCACGGCACGCGCTGCCGCCACCGCGTCGGTGGTGACGTGGTCCGAGGACGCCGTGGCGCCACCCTCGCCGATCAGGACGAGGTTCTGGTGGGCGAACCGGTCGCTCAGCTCGGCCTGGCTGATGGCATCGGGCTGCAGGATCACGCCGTCGACCAGGCGCGCGCCCCCGCCGCTGACGACGGCGCGCTCGAGATCCACGGAGGAGCGGGTCTGCTCGATCAGCACCATCCAGTCGTGCTCGGCCGCCGCGTCCATGACGTGACTGGCCAGTTGCGCGTAGTACGGATTGTCGAGTCCGGGGATGGCCAGAGCGATGAAGCCGGTCTGCCGGCTCGCGAGCGCGCGCGCGGAGAGGTTCACTCGGTAGCCGAGGGTCGCCAGGGAGGCCTCGACCTTCGCGCGGGTTTCCGCGCTCACGTGGGGGTGGTTGTGCAGGACGTTGGAAACCGTCTTCGCCGAGACGCCGGCGTGTGCGGCCACGTCGGAGAGGCGCACCCGGCCGCTGCTACCGGGCACGGGAGGCGTCCGAGCCTCGGTTCACATACACGGCTCCGATCGTAGAGGCTCCGAGCGGCGGTCGGCTGTGCCAGCGCGTCCGGAGCTGATCGTGGTCCGGGCATCATTCCTGGCGCTACCGGAGGTCCAGGACGGTGAGGCCCACCGCGCTGCTGAGGCGCTCGTAGTCGTCGTTCCGATGCGCGAGGGTTGCGCCGTGGCGGAGCGCGACCGCGGCGATCAGGCAGTCCTGGAGTGCGCGCGGCTGGTGACCGGCGGCGCGCGCATGCTGGAACACCTCTACGGCGCCCCGGTAGTCGACGGTCGGATCGACCCGTAGCCAATGCTGGCTGAGCAGAAGTCGCTCGACCTGCTCAGTCTGTGCCCCCCGACGGGTTCCGGCGAGAACTTCCATCAGCACGGGTTCGGTGGTCGCCAGGTCGCTACCGAGGCGATCACGCACGAACGCCGTCGCAGTGGAGGCCGTTCCGCGGAGGAACTCGATCCACACCGACGTGTCGACGAGGATCACTCGCGCTCCACGCGGTCGGCGCGCATCGCCGTCAGGTCGCCCTCCCACCCGCTCCCTTCGAGCGCCAGCATCTCCGGACGGGTCATGACCGGCCCTACCAAGCGCCGCAGGGCGAGGTCGACCGCCTCGCGCTTGGTCCGCACCCGGTAGCGGCGCATGACCTCGGCGACCAGGGCGTCATCGAGCTCGATGTTTGTGCGTGCCATACACCAATCATACACTTCGATGGGTCGCGGTGTCTCAGCCGATCCGACGTCGGTAGATGGACATCGCGACGGCGTAGGCGACCGCCAGAACGCCGACCAGCCAGGCGAGGGCGACCCAGATATCTCCGCCGACCGGTTCCGCCGCGAACAGCGCTCGGATCGTGTCGACGATGGAGGTCACCGGCTGGTTCTCCGCGAACCACGCGACCGGGCCAGGCATCGAGTCGGTCGGGACGAACGCCGAACTGATGAACGGCAGGAAGATCAGCGGGTAACTGAACGCGCTGGCGCCGTCGACGGTCTTCGCGGAGAGGCCGGCGATCACCGCGAGCCAGGTCAGCGCGAGGGTGAACAGGACCAGGATCCCGGCGACGGCCAGCCAGGCGCCCACGGATGCCTCCGTGCGGAACCCCATCACCAGGGCCACGCCGACGACGATCGTGACCGAGACCAGGTTCGCGACCAGGGACGTGAGCACGTGCGCCCAGAGCACGCTCGACCTGGCGATCGGCATGGATTGGAAGCGCTCGAAGATTCCGCCCTTGAGGTCGAGGAACAGCCGGTAGGCGGTGTAGGCGACGCCGGACGCGATCGTGATGAGCAGGATGCCGGGGAGCAGGTAGTCGATATAGGACCCGTCGGATCCGGTGGTGATCGCACCGCCGAGCACGTACACGAACAGCAGCATCAGCGCGATGGGTGTGACCGCCGTGGTGACGATCGTGTCGGGGCTACGGAGGATGTGCCGCAGCGAGCGGCCGGTCAGGACGCCGGTATCGCCAACGGCGTGGGCGGTCATCGGGACCCCTTCTGAGTGGTCGCGCTCCGGTCGGAGCTATCGGCGGTGTCGGTCTCGCTCGGCTCACCGACGAGGGCGAGGAACACGTCCTCGAGGGAGGGCTGCTTCTCGACGTAGGTGACCTCGACGGCCGGGAGCAGCCGCTTGAGCTCGTCGAGCGTGCCGCTGCTGATGATGGTGCCCCGGTGCAGGATGGCGATCCGGTCGGCGAGCTGCTCGGCCTCGTCGAGGTACTGGGTCGTGAGCAGGACCGTGGTGCCACCGTCGGCCAACTTCTTGACGGTCTGCCATACCTCGATGCGCGCCTGGGGGTCCAGCCCGGTGGTCGGCTCGTCGAGGAAGATCACCGGAGGGTCGCCGATCAGGCTCATCGCGATGTCGAGCCGACGGCGCATGCCGCCCGAGTAGGTCGCGGCCCGGCGACCGCCGGCGTCGGTGAGTGAGAAGCGGGCGAGCAGGTCGTCGGCGATCGCCCCCGGGTTGCGCAGGTGCCGCAACCTCGCGATCAGGACCAGGTTCTCCCGTCCGGTGAGCACCTCGTCGACCGCCGCGAACTGGCCGGTCAGGCTGATCGATTCGCGGACCCGCCCGGGATTCGCCCCCATATCGATGCCGTTCACCGTCGCGGTGCCCGCGTCGGGTCTCGACAGCGTCGAGAGGATACGGACCAGGGTGGTCTTGCCCGCGCCGTTCGAGCCGAGCAGCGCCACGATGCTGCCCGCCTCCACGTCGAGGTCGACGCCCCGCAGCACGGGCAGGTCCTGGAAGGACTTCTCGATGCCCCGCACCCGGATGGCGGGCTCGCGGGTCGCCTGAGCGGTCATGTGTCGGCCTCCGGTCCACCGCCAGCGACGGCGTCGATCGCCTTGGTCAGGCGGGTGCGCTCCTTGTCGATCCACTGCGTGGCCGTATAGGCGCGGGCGAAGTCCTCGGCGAAACCGACCGGGTCATCGCCGACGATGGTCCGCACCGACGTGCCGTCGACGGCGGCCCGTTCCCAGAGGTCGGCGAAATCGCCGAACATCGTGACGATCGTTTCGCCGTCGGTGATGCCTCCGTAGACCATGAAGTACCGCTCGAACGCCTTCGCGGCGCTGCGGTAGGGCTCCGGGAGGCCCTCGATGCGCGCCTTGTACTGTCGGTACTGCTTCTTCTGCTCGAGCGATCCCGTGAGGGTCTCGATCCATTTCGCGACCATGATCAGTCTCCTTCTGCGGGTGGGTGCTGGATGTGGTGGTGGAGCTGTTCGATCCGTTCGGCGAGGAAGCTCCACGTGCCCCAGAACTCCTCCAGGTCCTCTCGGCCCGTAGCGTTCAGGGAGTAGACCTTGCGCGGTGGTCCCTTCTCCGACGGGACCTTCACGACGTCGACGATCCCGCGCTGCTCGATCCGGACCAGGAGCGCGTAGATGGTGCCCTCGGCGATGTCGGCGAAGCCCTGCTCGCGCAACCGTGCCGTGATCTCGTAGCCGTAGGCCGGCCGCACGGCCAGGATCCCGAGGACGATCCCCTCGAGCGTGCCCTTGAGCATCTCGGTCATCTGTCGACCCATCTGGATTCCTTTGCTACTAAGTGTTGGTGACTACTGGTAGATAGTAGCGCTGAGTACTGCTAGGTGGCAACACTGAGTACCGCGTTGTCGCCGAGCTCTACGGCGCGGTGCGCAGGTGAGCAGATCGCTCGCTCACCCACGGGGGGTGATGCCCGACCTCGGTCGGATTCCTTACCGTGAAACGCGCGACGGCTCTCTGTCGAGGTCGTTGCAGCGAGCGGGCGGCCCGTCCGCCGCGAGCGCGAGGAGCCACCGATGAGCACACCGGCCGTCGACACGACCGCGCCGCACCCGCGCCGGCTCGTCGACGCCCTGGTGCCGCCGACCCAGCGCCGCGACTGGACCGTGGTCGCCGACAAGCTCGACCTGGACAGCGGTGACACGAGGGCGAAGCGGTCCGCGTTCTGGGTGATGCTCGTGCTCGCCGGCGTCATCGCCGTGTCCGGCGTGGTGACCGATTCCACGGCCACCGTGATCGGCGCGATGATCATCGCGCCGCTGTCCACCCCGATCCTCGGGATCGGTCTCGGCATCGTCACCGGTGAGCGCTCGGCGATCCTGCGATCGGTGGCGTACGTCCTCGGTGGCGTGGCCCTCGTGGTCGTGCTCGGTCTGCTCGTCACGCTCGTCCTGCCTGCCACGACCGGGGTCGCCGACAACTCGCAGGTCACCGGGCGGACGGCGCCCGGCGTCGGCGACCTCGTCGCCGCGTTCGCCACCGGGTTCGCGGGCGCCATCGCGCTGACCCGGCGGGACCTCGGGGACATCCTCCCGGGCATCGCGATCGCGATCTCGCTGGTCCCGCCGCTCGGGGTCGTCGGCGTCTGCCTCGGCGTGGGCCAGCCCGCCCTCGCCGCGGGCGCGCTCCTGCTCTTCGCGTCCAACGCGGTCGCGCTCGTGGTCGCGGCCACCGTGGTCTTCTCGGCCGTCGGGTACGGCGCGCAGGCGCGCGCGGCGCGGCGCGCGGCCGAGGCCCGACGGCGGCACGCGACGACGCTTGTGGCTCTCGTCGCGGTGTTGGCCGTCGCGATCCCGATGATCGCGAACTCGGTCCAGGCCGTGCTCGCCGACCTCTGGCTGCGCCAGGCCAGTGCCGCGGCGCAGGAGTGGGTCCGGGGTGTCGACGAGGCCGTCATCGAGGACGTCTCCTGGCTCGGTCAGGACCTGGTGGTCGAGGTGCGCAGCCCTGGTGACCTGCCGGACGCCGCGCCGTTACAGGAGCAGGTCGATAGTCTCGTGCCTTGGGAGCCCCGGGTCATCGTCGTCCATACCGTGGGGGAGAGGGTCGAATCATGATCGATCGATCGGGCAGAACGACCAGTCGGACCAGTGCGAGCAGACCGGGCGCCGACCGGCGCCGACGCCGCCTGCGGTTGACCTGGGCCGGCCTGGTCGCGGCCCTCCTCGTGGTGCCGTTCACCCTCGTGCCCGCGCTGCCGGCCTTCGCGGCCACCTGGGGCATCCAGAAGGTCGAAGCGAGCACGGGACCGTATGAGCCGGGTGATCAGGTGCTGTGGTTCGTCACGGTGTCCTGTTCGGACCCGAACGCCGACCCCTGCGTGCCGACGACCCTGACCGATCCGCTGCCCGACGGCCTGGAACTCGTCAGCGCCTCGATCCAGAGCCAGGCCGGTGCGACCGGCGGCGAACTCGTCGCCGACACCGACGCCGACACGGTGACCTACACGGCGGACAGCGTCGCGAACGGGGGTCAGGTCCAGATCCTCATCACCGCGCAGGTGGACCCGGACCTGCCCTACAGCGCGGACGGCGTCCCGATCACGAACACCGCCACCGTGGTCTCCGACAACGCGACCGAGCAATCGGCGTCGGACGACATCGTGCCGGTGGTGCCCCTGGTCCTCGACTCCGAGACCACCAAGTCCATCGAGCCCGAGGGTGCGCTCGCCGCTCCCGGCACGGCCGCGACCATGACGCTGGGCGCGACGAACACCTCCAACGACCCGGTTGACACGCTCGTCGTCCAGGACCCGGTGGACCCGACCGCGGACCCGAACCCGTTCACCCTCTTGGAGTACACCGGCACCGGCGACATCACGATGCCACCGAACGCCGACACCGTGACCGAGGAGTACTGGGACGGCACGCAGTGGCTGCCGCTCGACGACACCGTCGACCCCGCGGACGTCCAGGGCGTGCGGTACACGTTCAGCGGCGACATCCAGCCCGGCGCGACCGCGACGATCCCGGTGCAGGTGCAGCAGAGCGACGCCGTCGAGGACCTCACCGAGGTCACCACCGTCACCAACGACACCTCGTCCTACGTCACCCACGGTACGGACGAGTCGACGCCGACGACGGCGTCCGACACCTACGTGATCACCCCACCGAACAACTCCGTCGAGGCCTCCAAGAGTTTCGACCCGGCCACCGTCAGCGCCGGTGACCCGACGACCGTGACCCTGGGCGCGACGAACACCGGGACGGCCGTCACCTCGATGACGATCAGCGAACCCGCGCCCGGGACCGACAGCCCGTTCGAGGGAGCCGACCCGCTGACGTTCACCGGGTTCGGCCCCGACGGCGACGGGACCGGCGTCACCTGGCCGACCGGTGCGACGGCGGCGACCGTCACCTTCACCTGTGCGGACGGGGCGATGCCGAGCCAGGAGACCACCACCGTCAATACGCTGCCGAACCCGCCGCCCGACTGTGTCGTCGTCGGGTTCACCGTCGAGTTCACCGGCGACATCGTGAGCGGCGCGGCGGCCACGATCCCGTTCACCGCCGACACCGACCCGGACCAGGACCCCGACGACGTCACCCACCCCAACACGATCGCGGCCGAGGTTCCGAATGCCGACGCGGCGGCCTCGGCCGACCTGGTCACCCTGATCGACCGGCTGGCGACCGACACCACCAAGGTGATCTCGCCGTCGACCATCCCGGCGGTTCCCGGCCAGAGCGTCATCGTGCAACTGCCCACCCAGCTCCTGCCGTTCGGGCCTGACGGGTCGACCACGAATGCCGACCAGATCGTGATCTCCGACCCCGCCGACCCGAGCAACCCGACCGACTTCTGGGACCACTTCGTCGCCACCGAGGTGCGCAGCACCGACGTCCCGGCCGGCTCCACCCTGACGATCAACTACTGGGACGGGACCGCATGGGTCCCGGCCACCGACTGCGGCCCGTACACCGGCCCGATGACCGTCAGCTGCGACCTGCCCGCGGACGCCCAGGGCGTGCAGTTCGTGTACGACTCGACCGGTGACGGGTTCCCGCCGGGCACCCAGTTCCAGCCGAACTTCGTCGCCGAGTTCACCGGCCCGGCCACCCAGGACGACCCGCTGACCAACTGTGGCGCGTCGAGCGCCTCCTCGGACACGGTCGAGGAGACGGAACCGGCCGTGGGCTGCGCCGAGGTCGACCCGTTCCCCGTCGACGGTGACGGCACCGGCCTCGACTTCATGGACAAGACGTTCCTCGGCGACCCGCCCGTGTCGGTGCTGGCGCGGTCGGACGACCAGGTGACCGCACAGCTCACCTGGTCCACGAGCGGCTTCTCCGGCGTCGACCCGATGGTCATCTCCGACATCGCCGACCCGGAGGACACCCCGATCGAGGAGTCCTTCTACGACGCGTTCGACCTGGTCCGCGTGGAGCCCATCGACACCTCCGTCGACCCGCTCATCGGATACGACCGGATCACCGGCGTCGAGCTGTTCATCGACGGCGCCTGGGTGCCCGCCCTCGGCGACCCGTGCCCGTGTGACGGCTCCTTCCCCGGCTACACCCTCGACCCCGACCTGGAGCAGCCGAACGCCACGGCCGTGCGCCTGACCTACTCGGAGTCCGAGAACCGGGGCACCGACGACCCGCTCGCTCCGCAACCGGGTGACGGCGTGGCCCGGTCCACCCAGGCCGACGGGCGGCACCTGAACCTCACCTTCGAGGTCCGCGACTACCGCCGCGGAGCGCCGACCGAACCCGTCCTCGGGTCCACGAACGGCACCATCTACAACACGGACGACCCCGGTCTGGTCAACAACACCGCCCGTGCCACCGGGACGTTCGAGGGCGTCGACTACACCGACGTCGACGACGACAACGTGCTGATCATCGACCAGCCCCTGAACGTCACCGTGGCCAAGGACTGGACCGGCGGGCCGATCTCGGTGCCGCCGCCGGACACCCCGGCCGACGCGTACCCGTCCACGACCGTCACGATCACCGGGACGAACGCCTCCGCGGCCAAGGTCGACCAGTTGCGTCTCGTGGAGCCGGGTGTACCGGACTCAGGTGACGTCCAGACGGGTGAGGGCACCTCGCCCTTCGACGTGTTCAATCTCACCGGCATCACCCTGACTCCGCCCGAGGGTGCGACGTCCACGACCGTGACGCTCACCTCCATCGGTGGCACGACGGAACAGTTCGACGAGGCGGCAGCGGAGGCGCTCACCGCGGCGGATCTGGTGGACGTGGTCGGCGTCGAGGTCGCCTACGAGGGGCTCGTGATGCCCGGGGCGACGGGAAGCATGGACCTGATCCTGCAACTGCGGGTGGCGGACCGCTACACGACCGATCCGATCTACGGCGACGGCGGCACGATCGATGTCGACACCAACCCGGTTCCCAACGGCGCCGTCGCGACAATCGACGACCCAGGCGGCATCCCGGGCGAAGACGTCCGGCTGGCCTGGGACGACGCCGAGATGCCGCTGCAGGTCGCCGGCATCGACATCGTGGTCGGTAAGTCGTTCGAACCGGCCCAAATCGTCGAGCCGAGCACCGGCCCGGTGACGATGACGCTCACCGGCCAACCGGTCGGACCCTCGCGCGCCGTCGAGATGGTGATCGAGGACAGCGACCCGCAGTTCTGGAACTCCTACGACTTCGTCGGCTTCGACGGCGCCACGCTGACGGCGCCCATCCAGCAGGTGCTGGTGGAGGCCTACACCGGCGGCACGTTCGTCGCGGGACCCGGCGGGGTGTCGGTCGTCGGAGGTGCGTGGGAGGGCGCGGACGGCGAGCCGTCCGCGACGTTCGCGCTGCCGGACGGCGTAGCGCCGGAGGACGTCCAGGGCCTGCGGTTCACGTTCACCCGCACGGACGGGTCGATCTGGGAGAACCCTGCCACCCCGGTGCAGGCGATCCCGATCTCGGTCGAGCGCCGCGAGGAGATGCGGACCGGCGGCCCGGTCCTGACCGACCTCGAGGGGAATCCGCCCGCGCCCGGTGAGACCGCGCCCGGCGTGACCAGCAACACGGTGCAGGGCACGGTCACCGGCGCGGACCTTGTGGTCGACCCCGACACCGGTGACCTGGTCCCGGTCTCGGCCGCCGACGAGGCACCGGCCCAGATCGTGTACGTGCATGCGACGAACGGCGTCGAGATCGTCAAGGACTTCGACGGCGTGGTCACCGGTGGCACCCAACCGCCGGCCGCGGTGTTCCCGATGAACATCACGGTCACGAACACCGGCAACCGGCCGATCTTCGACCTGGTGGTCACCGACCCGATGCCGACCGACGCCGCGGGCGGTCAGTTGGTGCTCGCGGACGTCCCCGAGCCGTTCTCCTACGAGCTCGCCGGTGACCCGCCGGATCCGGCGAACGGCGACCCGTTGCCGACCGACGCCGACGAGGTGACGGTCGTGCAGGTCGGCGACATCGAGTCGCTCACGTTCTCCTTCCCCACGGGCACGGTGCTCGAGGTGGGCCAGTCCTACGTCATCACAGTCCAGGTCCAGTTCCGTCTAGGCCTCGAAGCGGGTGCCCTGGTGCAGAACACCGCGGGGGTCACCGCCGACCGTCCCTGGGACGAGTGTGTGACCCGCCTGAACCCGGACACCGGCGCCTGTGAGGCCGACTCGGACGTGACCACGGTGCCGTCCGCGGTGTTGGCCCAGTCGAAGTACGTGCGGGCCACCGACGGCGACGAGCTCGACGTCATGATCGACCCGGCTGCTCCGAACCAGGACGTCGAGTGCGTACCGGACGCCAACGGCTTCTACGCCTACCCGTGCACGCCGGTCATCATCCCGGGGCACGACGAGACATGGCGGATCCACGTCGACAATGTCGGTAACCTGCCGATGAACCAATTGGTCCTCTACGACCGGCTGCCGACACCGGGCGATACGGGTTCGTTCGCGGACTCCCCGCGCGGGTCGGAGTGGGAGCCGCTGACCTCCGTCGCCTCGGTGCCGCAGCTCGTCGACGCCCCGGAGGGCGCGGAGGCGACGCACTACTACTCGACGGTCGACGACTACTGCATGGACGACCTCACCGATCCGATCAACCAGCCGTGCCCGACCGACGACCCGACGACCGGGTGGGTGCAGCTGACGGCGGACACGGATCCGGCGGATCTGGCGGCCGTGACGGCGCTGAAGACGGTGGTCACGTTCGCCGAGGAGGCGTTGTTCGAGCCGGGGGAGTTCATCGAGCTGGACGCCACGACGACCACCCCGCCACAGGTCCCCGACGCGGGCGACCGTTCGATCGCCTGGAACTCCGCGGCGGTGTCCGGGGTCGTCGTCAACAACGGCACCGAGTTCCCGCTGCTGCCGACCGAAGGCACCAAGGTTGGCGTCGCGACGGCGTCCGGATCCCTCGCCGTGGCCAAGCTCGTCGTCGGTCCCGCCGCGGATCAGGCACCCGAGACCTTCCTGCTGTTCGTCCAGTGCACCTCCGCCGTCGGGACCCCGGTGGAGACGGTTCTGGACCCGATCCCCATCAGCGTGACGCCTCCGGCCCCGACCGTCGTTCCCGACCTGCCCTACGGCGCGGAGTGCACGATCACCGAGGACGGCAGCAACGGCGAGACCGAACTGATCGTCGGCACCGTGACGATCGAGAGCGAGGACCCGGCCCAACCGACCACGATCACGGCCGTGAACCGGTACGAGGTCGCCGGCATCGACATCTCGAAGGACGTCGTCACCGACGCGGTGGACGACGAGGGCCAGCCCGTTCCGTTCGGGCCGTTCGAGGTCACCGTCGAGTGCACGTTCCTCGGTGAACCCGTCTACGCGGAGGGCTACGGCCCGCTCAACCCGATGGTGGTGACGATCGAGGACGGCGAGACCGTGCACCTGGACGGGTTCCCGGTCGGATCGGTCTGCACCGTGACCGAGACCGGGACCGGCAACGCCGGCGCGGTCACGATCACGGTGACACAGGGTGACGCCGAGCCAGTCACGACCGACGGCCCTTCGACTGCGGTCACGTTGGTGACCGACGCCGACGACGGCACCACCGGGAACACGATCGAGTTGACCAACGTCTACGACGTCGGCCAGCTCGACCTCCTCAAGGTCGTCGACGGCGACGGCGCCGAGATCTACGGCGCCGGCCCGTTCACCCTCGCCCTGCAGTGCACCTTCGACGACGACGGGGATGGTCCGGGGGAGCCACGGGTGGTCTTCGAGGACACGGTGGTCCTCGGCGCCGGCGGGCCGCTGGACGCGCAGATCCCGAACCTCGTCACCGGTGCGGTGTGCACGGTGACCGAGACCGACGACGGCGGTGCGACGTCCAGCGTCGTCGAGCCGAGCGAGGTGACGATCGGCTCCGGTGACATCGTCACGGTCACGGCGACGAACACGTTCGACGTCGGCTCGATCGTGCTGGACAAGGTGGTCGACGGCGACGGCGCCGACCTCTACGGCGACGGGCCGTTCACGGTGACCGTCGAGTGCACCTACGAGGGCGAACCCGTCGCGATCCCGGGTGGAGCCGAACAGGCGATCACGCCCGGCACCACGACCACCATCGACGGCCTGCCCGTCGGCGCGGCGTGCCTGGTCACCGAGACCGACGACGGCGACGCCGCGGCCACCTCGATGACCGTGACCGAGCCCGGCGAGGACCCGGTGGAGGCCGAGGGCACCACCGCCGAGATCGTGGTGACCCCCGTCGACGCCCAGGGCGAACCGACCGCCGTCGGGATCGTCGCGACGAACACGTTCGACCTCGGCGCGATCGGAGTCGACAAGCTGCTCGACGGCGACGGCGCGGACCTGTACGGAACGGGACCCTTCGAGGTCGCGCTGGCGTGCACGTTCGACGACGAGGCCGTCGAGATCCCGGGCGGGTCCGAGCGTGAGCTCGTGCCAGGCACCCAGGTGCTCTACGAGGACCTCCCGGTCGGCGCCGAGTGCGCCGTCACCGAGACCGCGACCGCGGGAGCGACCAGCACTGTCCTCGAGCCCGAGGGCGGCATCATCATCGTGCCCCCGGCCGGGGACGGCGAGGAGCCGGAGATCGCGGTCGTCACGCTCACGAACGTCTTCGATCTCACCTCCCTCGAGGTGGTCAAGGTGGTCGACGGCGACTGGGCCGCCAGCGGCTCCGACGGCGTGTTCGAGGTCACCCTGGCCTGCACGTGGATGGTCGACGGCGTCGCCACCGATCTCGAGATCCCCGGCGGTCCGGTGCGGGTGCTGCAGGCGCCCGACGACCTGGTCGCGACCTACGACGACCTGCCCGTGGGTGCGCAGTGTGAACTCACCGAGACGGTGACCGGTGACGCCGACGGCACCTCGGTCACGGTCGAGGTCGAGGGCGCCGAAGCGGTCACCACCGAGGGCGAGACCGTGGTGGTGCCGCTGGGTGACACCACGGCACCGGGCCAGGCGCTGGTGACGGTCACGAACTCCTTCGACCCGGTGCCGCCGCCGGCACCACAGCCCCCGGACCCGCAGATCCCGCGAACCGGGTCCGACGTCGGCTGGCTCGGCGCGGTAGCACTCCTGCTGGTCGGGGCCGGGGCGTACCTGGTGACCCGACGGCGCCGCACGCCGGGGAGGCACCCCGGGATGTAAGCCGGGTCACAGTCGGTTCGGCCCCGCCCGCGGGTCCCGCGCCGTAGCCTCGGCCAGCATGGGCGCAGGGGCGGGCGGTGCCATGTCCGCGTGCATGGCGGAGACGGTCGAGTCCGGCGACGCCGTCCGGTGGCACGAGGAGTGCCACTGCGGCGGCGCGGTCTGCGCCCCGTGGCCGGAGGTCGCGTCGCGGGCGCTCCGTCCGGTCAACGGCTGGTCGCTCGAGCTCGGTGATCCCGGCACCGCGATCCGGGCCGGCCGCCGGCTGCGGGGCTACCGGTCCGCCCGGGCGCTGGTGGCGCAGTACACCGGTGACCCGGTGACCCTGCGGTTGTTCCCGGGCGAGGCCCCGCGCCGGTACCTGGCGGTGACGCTGTACGTCGCCGAAGGCAGCGCGCGGGTCGTCACAGAGGACTCCACCGCGGACTCCACCGCGGACCTCCGGACGGGGGACCTCGTCGTCGTCCCGCCGGACGGCGTGTGTGCGATCCACGTCGGCGAGGCGACGAGCGTCACGCTGATCGGGATGCCGCACCCTGAACCGCATCTGGTCCGGCCCGGGCTGCACCGGATGGTGCCGCTCGCCGGTGCCGGGCACGCGCTGGCCGACGCGCTGATGACCCCGCCGACGTTGCCCCTCGATGCGGTCGCCGCGGGGTGGGCCGAGGGCGCGCTTCGCGAGCTCGTGCTCGGCGTGATGGCGCTCGATGCGGCGCCGATCGACCATCGGGCCGCCGCGCGGGCCCGGGCCCGCGCCTACATCGACGTCCACTTCGAGGACCCGGCGTTGGACGTGTCCGGCGTGGCGCGCGGGCTCGGCATGAGCGTGCGGACGCTGCACGAGGCGTTCGCAGGCTCCCGCGAGACCGTCTCGGGGGTCATCCGCAGGCGTCGGGTCGAGGCGGCCAAGGTGTACCTGATCGCCCGGCCGAACCGGAACCTGGCCGGGATCGCCCGGCGCAGTGGGTTCGGGGGTCCGGACCAGTTCCGACGGGTGTTCCGGGCCGAGGTCGGCATGCTGCCCGGGGAGTACCGTGCCGGCGCGTCGAAACCGGCCGAACGGAGGCCGACCGCGAGGACTCGCGGCACCGACCCGCGGCCTCCCTCCCCGGGCGCGTAGCCGGACCGCCCGCCTGACGCCACGACTCTTCGCGCGCGGGCGGGCGACGTTTCGTGCGGAACCGGCAGGTCGCCGGTCCGATCGGCCCAGACTTGCCGGGTCCGGCCCGCGTCGCGCGTTCTGCGCAGCGGGCCTATCGGCAGGGGGCCCGCCGTCGCGGGCATGACCAGAAATGAGAAGATCATGCTGGGTAGACGTGCGCGCGCCACCGGACGGTGGCGGGTCATCTGGGCGGCGATGTTGGCGGTCGTGCTGGCCGGGCCGTTGGCCGGTCTCGGGGCCGGAGCCGCGCTCGCGGCCCCCGGAGATCCTCAGTACCTGACGGTCACGAAGACCGTCGCGCCGGAGGTCGTCTCGCCCGGCCAGACGTTCACCTACACGATCAGCGTGAACTGCTCCGAGGCGTCCTGCCTGAATGCCGTGCTGGAGGACTCGCTGCCGCCCGACCTCGCCGGCTATGCCGTGCAGGACGTCGCGATCGCGCCGAACGAGAACACGATCCCGCGCGAGGTGACCTGGACCGTGGACGGCGCCGCAGGCGATGCCGCACCCGCGGCGGTCACCGCCGACACCCACCTGCGGGTCGACTTCACCGGCGCCGTCATCAGCCCGGTCGGCACCGGCCTCGAGAACGGCCAGACCCTCTCCGTGACGATCACCCTCCAGGTGCCCGCCACCGTCGCCCCCGGCGACCACCTCATCACGAACACCGCCAGCACCACGGCCGACAACTCCAATCCGGACTCCGACGACGCGACGGTCACGGTGCGCGTGCCCCAGATCATCGACGTCTCCGTCACGAAGGCGTGGGCGCCGGCCGAGCAGTCGTACTCCCCGGGCGCGGCCTCGACGATCGACCTGAGCGTCACGAACACCTCCAACGGCCCCGTCGAGACTCTCGTGCTGACCGAGCCCGCCGCCGCCGCCGACGGCGCGACCGCCCTCGATGCGAGCAACCCGTTCACCATCACCGACTTCACCGGGTTCAGCACGACAACGCTGCCCGCGGGCGCGGACGCCGTGCAGGTCGACGTCTACGTCGAGCAGGGCGACGGCACGTGGGCCTGGCAGGCCGGTGTCCCCGGCACGGCCGTGACGCTGCCGGACGGCGTCGCCCCCGGGGACGTGGGCGGCGTGCGGCTGACGTACAGCGGCGTCGCGATCGAGGCCGACGCGGTCGCCACCGTCGCGCTCGGCCTGGCCCAGCGGACCACCCACCGCAACACCGGCGACAGCCTGGGGGCCGCGACGCACACGGTCGACAATGTCGTCGCGGGGAGCGCCACCGTCGAGGGCCGCGACCCGGCCACCGACACGGCGAGCGCCACCTTCTCCGTCGTGCCCATGCGACTGGGCGTCTCGACGACGAAGAACATCAGCCCCGACCGGATCGCCGCCGGTGACGAGGCCACCGCCACGATCGGCCTCACGAACGAGTCCGCCGGCGGCGTCGACGAACTGCGAGTCGCCGACCTCGGCTACTTCACCGACACGATCACGTTCGGCGGCTTCGTGTCCGCCCCGACCTGGCCGGACGGCGCCGAGTCGGCCCAGGTGATCTACCACCCCCTGGACGGCGGTGCCCCACAGGAGGTCGTCTTCACCCAGGGGCAGCTCCCGGCCGCGCCGGCCGGGCCGATCTCCGGCTTCGAGGTCGTCTTCACCGCCCCGGACGGTGGCATCGCGCCCGGGTCCTCGAGCGTGTTCGACATCCTCATCTCCTCCACCGAGGACGCCGTCGCCGAGGGTGAGACGCTCCCGACCACGAACACCGTCGACGCCGAGCTCACGGCCCCGAACGGCCTCACGGTCACCGACTCCGATGATGCGGCCCTGACCCTCGTCTACCCCGCGATCGACATCGCGCTGGCGAAGTCGGTGCGCCCGTCCACCACGGTGCAGCCGGGCGAGAGCGTGGTCACCCGTCTCGAGACGAACCTGACCACGACGTCCGACTACATCACCGCGAACCGGATCGTCGTCGAGGACGCTGCCACCGGCACCGTCGGCGACTTCTGGGACGGCTTCGACCTGTCCTCCGTGGCGCCGACACAGGTCCCGAGCGAGACCGCGCTGACCATCGAGGCCCGCGCCGCCGACGGCACCTGGCTCGAGCTGGCCGTCTTCGGCGCCCAGGCCGCGCCGTTCCTGGCCTCGCTGACCGCGGCGGAGATCGCGGCGGCTCTGCCCACCGGTGTCGACACCACGGACCTGACCGGCATCCGGTTCACGTTCGACAACGAGACCGACGCCGGATTCGCCTCAGACACCACGGTGACGCCCTACTTCTCCGCTCAGGCTCGCGACACCCTGCGCTCCGGCGCGGACATCCCCGAGACCGCCACGGCCTACCAGAACGTCGCCACCGCGGCCGGTTCCGGTGAGACCGAGGACGGCACCGAGATCAACGACGCGGACACCGGCGACGGGTCCGCCACGGTCGAGCCGAACCCCGGCATCGGCCCGGTCGGCATCGAGAAGGCCTGGAACCAGCCCTCCGTCCCCGCCCAGACCAGTGAGCAGCGTTCCACCACCCTGAGCTGGTCGGTCGGCAGCGGCTACGAGGGCGTGCAGATCAGCGACCCGACCAACCCGGACGCCCCGGCCGACTCGGTGTTCGAGGCGTTCGACCTGGTCCGCGTGGAGGGCATCGGCGCCGACGCCGACCCGTACAGCAACGGATGGCACCTGCGCTACGACCTGATCACCGCCGTCGAGCTGTACAGCGGTGGGGCGTGGGTCGAGGCGAGCGCCCCCGCCGGCGGCTGGATCCAGAACGGCGCCTTCGCCGGCTACGGACTCAGCGACCCCGAGCGCGCCGACACCACCGGTGTCCGGATCACCCTCGCCGAGAACGAGGCGGCCCGGCTCGCCGCGACGCAGACCGGACCGGCCTACGACCCGTACGCCCCCGCCGTCGGCTCCGGTGTCGGCTTCGCCGGTCCCGACCGGCAGTTCTCGATGACCTGGCAGTTGCGCGACCAGATGCGCCCGAGCGGGGACTGGGTCACCGGCGAGGCGCTCTACAACACGCCCGACGCCGGCGGCGTCAACAACACCGCGCTGCTCGAGGCGACCCCCACCGGTGGCGGTGAGCCGGCCACGGACACCGCCGACGACACGATCATCGTGCAGGACTTCGGGCCCGGCGTCGAGGTCACCAAGTCCGCGGACCCGACCACCGACCTGTACATCCCGGTCGCGGGTACCCCGGCGCAGAACTACCCCACCACCACCTTCACCATGACCGCGAACAGCGACTCGGTCGCGCGGGCCTCCTACGTGCGCGTCACCGATCCGCCGGCGTGCACCGACGCCGGCGAGGTGTCCCTGTGCCAGAGCGCCGGCACGGCGGCCGGTGCCATCGGGGACCCGTTCACGGCCGACGTCGAGTGGCTCACCGCGGGCGGTATCGGGAACCCGTTCGACCGCTTCGACCTCACCGCGGTGCGGATCGGCGCGAGCATCCCCGCCGAGGTCGACCTGGCCGCGAGCCCCGTCTGGCTGCTGCGCTACGACGCCGGCACCTACTCGACCGAGCAGAGCACGGCCGCCGCGGTGAACGCGACGGACCGGGCGGACCTCGCGGACGTCGTCGGGATCTCGGTGACCTTCCAGGGCAGCGACCCGGCCACGACCGGTGGCACGATCACCGCGGCCAATCGGCTCACGGTGAGCCTGGACGCGCAGGCGCGCACCACCGTGCGCAGCACCGGCGCGGACCAGGTGGTCGGCGCCGGGCAGCGGGTGGACGTCACGAACCGCGTGTTCGCCCAGTCCTACGACCCGATCCTCAGCGACGGCGTCGTCACCGGCGACCAGGCCGCGGCGAGCGTGCAGCTCAGCGGTGGCGACATCAACGTGGGCCCGACGAAGTCGGTGACCCCGGACGCCCTCACCGCGCCGACCCGGGACACCCCGGTCACGGTCACCCTCGGCGCGAACCAGGGCGTATCCCCGGCGTCGACCCTGCCGCCCGCCGAGGTCCGGGTCACCGACGACGTCACCACGTCGCCGGAGTTCTGGAGCGCGTTCGCGCTCACCGGCCTCGCCGACATCGCCGCACCGGCGGGCGCCGACCAGGTCCGCGTGAGCGTCCTCGGACCCTTCGGGGCCGACGGCGAGTCCGCCTGGGTGGACGGCGAACCCACGGCGGTCGCCGACGCCGAACTGCCGGTGGCAGCCGACGCCTACGCCGACGTGCAGGGCATCGCGTTCGCCTTCTCCCGCGCGGACGGCGCCTTCTTCTCCAGCGCGCTCCCGGCGCCGACGTGGTCGGCGACCGCCGCGTTCACCGTGCAGCTGCGCGAGCAGCACTACGGGACCGACGACCCGGTCGCCCTCGAGGGCACCATCATCAACACGGTGACCGCCGTCAGCGACCGTCGCAACGGTGAGGTCTCACCCGAGCGCACCGCCGACGCGGTGATCGGTCTGTCGGCAGGCACCCACGAGATCACCGTGCAGAAACTGGCGAACGACGGCAACCGGTTCGCCAGCCCGGGCGCCCTGGTGCCCTGGGACCTGTCCTTCACCAACACCGGTACCGGGTACCTCACGGTGACCGAGCTGCGGGACACCCTCCCGGCCTCACTCGTCTACCTCGGCGACGAGCCGGTCGTCACCCCGGACCCCGACGGTCTGCTCCCGGGTGCGGTGACCGTGGTCGAGGAGGGGCAGGACCTGGTCTTCACGTGGCCGGCCGACGGCAACCGGATGGCCCCGGGCGAGACGATCACGATCCGGCTCCTGCTGGAGCTGCAGCCGGGGCTGTCCGCGGGCCAGACCGCTGAGAACACGATGACGGTGCGGACCGAGGAGAACCTCACCTCGTGCGCCAACATCGTGCCGGGCGGCGCCATCACGAACGCCTGGGCGCAGGATGACACGACCTGCGGCACCACGGACCACGTGGCGCCGGCACCCGGCCCGAACCTGTACACGATCAAGGGCGTCCGGGGCGAGCTCGCCGGCGCGATCAACCCGGCGATGCCCCAGATGGAGTGCCGCCAGAACCTGACCGCGACCGGCGGCGACTACTTCCGCACCCCGTGCGCCGCCAACAGCCTGATCGGCGGCACGGACCAGTGGGTGCTGCGCACCCTCAACGCGGGCACCGTGACCGTGGACGAGCTGACGATCTTCGAGCAGCTGCCCACGGCCGGCGACCAGCAGCTGATCTCCGGCTCCGGCCGCGGCTCGGTGTACCGCCCCGAACTGATCGGCGACCTGCTCGTCACCGCGCCGGAGGGGGCCACCACCACCGTGGAGGTCACCACCAGCGCCGGGGTCTGCGTAGGCACCTGGGGGAACCTGGCCGCCCAGGAGGTCTGCGAGCAGAACGGTGAACAGTGGGAGCCCGCAGGTGACGCCACCGACTGGGCCGCCGTCACCGGGCTGCGGATCACCGTGGACTTCTCGACCACCGCTGCCGGTGTCCTCACCCCGGGTCAGTTCGTGGACGTGACCTACTCCTCGGTGAACATGCCGGCCTCGGCCGAGCTGCCGGGCGGCGCACCCTCCGACGTGCCCGCCGCGGACTCCTTCGCCTGGAACCAGTTCGGGGTGAAGTTCCGCAACACCGGGACGAGCGCTTACGGCAAGGTCGCCCCGTCGCGGGTCGGCGTGCACCTGATGGCCGGCGCGATCGAGATCGACAAGGTCGTCACCGGCCCGGCCGTCGGCTACGCCCCGACCGCGTTCACGGCCGACCTGGTCTGCACCATCGAGGGCGTCCAGCTCGGTCTGGGCGAGCACGACGTGCTGGAGCTGGACGAGTCGAACGGCTACACCCAGCGTGTCGACGGCATCCCGGTCGGTGCGGCCTGCACCGTCACCGAGACGGGGGAACTGGGCAGCTTCGGCGAGACCAGCCGCACCGGCTCCCCGGTGACGCTCACGGTCACCGAGCCCACCGCCGTCGGGCAGGACGTCCCCGCCGCCCAGCTCGCGACGATCACGAACGACTACCGGTTCACCGGACTGTCGGTCACCAAGCTCGTGGCCACCGAGGCGACCGAGGGCGAGTTCGGCCCGTTCGACTTCACCCTGACGTGTGCGAGCGCACTGGGCACCCCGGTGACCTTCGACGGCGATGCCACCGAGGTCACGTTCAGCCTCGCCGACGGCGCGACCTGGGTCGCCCCCGAGAACACCGTCCCGGCCGGTGCGCTGTGCACCGTCACCGAGGTGGACAGCGACCTCGCCGACGGCATCGTGATCGTCGGCACCGACGTCACCGACAACGGTGACGGCAGCGCAGAGGTCGAGATCGGCACCACCGCCGGTGAGGTCACCTTCACCAACGGCTACGACGCGGGCATCCTGCGCGTGGTCAAGGTGGTCGACGGCGACGGCGCAGGCCTCTACGGCGCCGGCCCGTTCACCTTCACGGCCGTGTGCACGTACGCGGGCGACCAGGTGCTGCTCGACGCCGAGTTCGTCCTCGACGCGAACAGTGACCGCACGTTCGGGACCTACCCGGCCGGCACCGAGTGCGTGGTCACCGAGACCGCCACCGGCGGCGCGAACGCCACCACCCTCGACCCGGCCGACGGGGCCACCACGATCATCTCGGGACCCGACGGCGTCGGTGAGGCCGTGGTGACCGCCACGAACACGTTCGTGCTCGGCGCCCTCGAGATCGTCAAGGTCGTCGAGGGTGACGGTGCGGAGCTCTGGGGCTCCGGCCCGTTCACCGCCCAGGTGCTCTGCACCTGGGACCGGGACGGCGAGCCGGTCATGATCGACCTCGCGAACGAGGGCATCGTGACGCTCAGCGCGGCGAACGGCTACTCGGTCACGGTCGACAACCTTCTCGTGGGTAGTGAGTGCGTGGTCACCGAGACCGCCACCGGCGGCGCGACCAGCACCATGCTCGCTCCCACCGACGGGCTCGTCACGATCCTCGATCCGGCCGCATCCGGCGATGACGAGGCCGAGGTCGCGACCGTCACCCTGACGAACGTCTTCGACGTGACCTCCCTGGCCGTCGTGAAGGTGATCGACGGCGACTGGGCCGGCAACGGTTCGGACGGACGGTTCGAGGTGGCGCTCCAGTGCACCTGGCCCGTCGACGGCGTCGAGACCGCGATCGAGATCCCCGGCGGTGCGGTTCGGGTGCTCCGGGCCCCGGACGACCTGACGGCCGAGTTCGCCGACCTGCCGGTCGGCGCGGACTGTGTGCTCACCGAGTCCGTCACCGGCTCGGCGGACTCCGTGTCGATCACGGTGGCGATCGACGGGACCGACTCCGTGACCACCGAGACGGCGACGGCGGACGTGCCGCTCTCGAGCACCACCGGGTCCGGCCAGGCCCTGGCGACGGTCACCAACACCTACGACCCGGTGCCGATCGGTCCCGGCGCCGCCGGCCAGGCCGGTGCGGGCATCCCGGTCACCGGCGTGGAGGCGGGCCTGCTCGCGGCGGTCGCCGCGCTATTGATCGGGACCGGCGTGTACCTGGTGATCCGCCGCCGCCGGAACGCCTGAGGTGATGCTGCACGCCTGATCCGGAAGGGCTGCCGGCTCAGCCGCACTCGACGCTCGCGGCTGAGCCTGGTTGACTGCTCGGACGACTCGATGTCTGGAGCAGACCCCTATGCCTGAGTTGTCCCGCCGTCACGTCCTCGCCCTGATCCCGGCCACCGGCCTGCTGACCGTGGGCCTGCCGCTGCGCGCGCTCGCCGATGAGCAGGCCGATCGGGCCCGGCTGCTCACGAACACCGTGGCCATCCTGGCCGGCACCGCCGAGGTGAACCAGCGGCCGGAGGCGGCCGTGAAGCTCGCCGCGATCCAGGACACGGCGCGGGCCTACCTCACCCAGATGGACCAGGCCGGCCCCTCCGAACTGTTCGCGGGCGTGCCGCTCGGGGAGAACGACGCCAACATCACCCAGTCCTACAACCGGCTGCTCCAGATCGCGGTGGCGACCCGGACCGACGGGGTGGAGTCCGAACTCGTCGGGAACACCGACGTGCAGCGCCGCGTCATCGACGGCCTGGACTGGCTGCACGAGAACTACGTCGGGGACCAGGCGGCGGGCTACTACGGCAACTGGCACAACTGGGAGATCGGGTTCCCCTCCCACGCCACCCGCACCCTCGTGCTGCTCGCCGACCAGGTGGCCTCGTACCGGCCCGACCTGGTCGGGACCTACGTCGCGACGATGGACGCATACCTGCGCAACGGCATCGACGGGGACGTGGATCTCGACTCCCGCTTCCACACCGGGGCGAACCTCGCCGACATCACCACGAACCGCTTCCTGCAGGGCGCCCTGCTCGGCGACGACGCCCGGATCAGCAAGGCCATCGCGGACCAGTCGACGGTGTTCGCGACCATCGATCCGTATCACCTCGAGCACGGCAACACCGACGGCTACTACGCCGATGGTTCATTCATCCAGCACCACTCGGTCGCCTACACCGGCTCCTACGGCAAGGTCCTGCTCGGGCGGATCGCGCAGACGATCAAGATGCTCGACGGCGCCACCTCCGCCGGCGGCGACGCTCTCGTCGCGGTCGTGCAGGCCTGGGTGACGAACGGCTTCGCCCCGTTGATCTTCGAGGGCTGGATGATGGAGGTCGTCAAGGGCCGCGCCGTCTCGCGGACGACCACCGGGTACGTCGACGTGCGCGCCGTCGCGGAAGCGGTCGTCGACCTCGCCGGCTACGCCGTCGGCGACGATGCGACGGCCATCAAGGGCTACGTGAAGTTCCTGAACGACTCCTCGCCGGTCTCGCTGAACCCGGACTCGTTCGCCTCGCCCGTGAGTGTGGTCCGGTTCGCGGACATCGTCGCGGACGAGACCGTCCCCGCCGCGGACCTGAACGCCGCCGCGCGCAACGTCGCGTTCAACGCCATGGACAAGACGGTGCACCGCCGCCCCGGCTACGCGTTCGCCCTCGCCCGGTCCTCGGACCGGATCAGCAAGTACGAATACATGAACGGCGAGAACCTGATGCCCTGGTTCCAGGGCGACGGCGCGCACTACCTCTACCTGGCCGGCCAGGACCAGACTCGGGCGTTCGGCGTCGACTACTTCACCGCCGTCTCCCCGTACCGGCTGTCCGGCGTGACCGCTCCCGACGGGGAGCGCCGCACGATCCCGGACCTGTACGGGCAGTTCTGGTACGAGAACCCGGACCACCCGCTCGCCTTCACGTCCTCCTCGGAGTCGCAGAACACCTACGTGTACTTCCCGCGCGGGACGAACCAGGTGTCCGGGGGAGCGAGCCTGGGCGCCTACGGCACCGCCGCCCTCGTGCTCTCCGACGACGTCGCGCACGTCGACAAGCAGGCCGGGGTCCTGCCCGAGGACTTCGTCACATACCCGAACGCCCGCGCGACGAAGTCGTGGTTCATGCTCGACGACGAGATCGTGGTGTTGGCCGCCGGCATCGCCGGTGGGGCGGGGCGTGGCGCCGTCACCACGCTCGACAGCCGCATCGCGGACCCCGCCGACGGCGTCGAGGTCACCGGTGCGCTCGCGGACGGGGCCGCGTGGACGGGCGACGGCGTGGCGCCGCTGGCCTGGGTGCGGTGGGAGAACCCGGGCGAGCAGGCCGCCGTCGGCTACGTCCTGCTCGATTCCCAGGAGGTGACCGTCGAACTGGAGCGGGTCACCCGCAGCCGCCGCGTGGTGCGCGCCTCGAACCCGAACACCTCGGTCACCAAGGACGTGTTCTCGGTGTCGGTGGACCATGCGGCCGACGGCGCGCATGCGCTCGCCTACGCCCTGGTGCCGAACGCCGGCCCCGACCAGCTGGCCGGCTATTCGGGCGGCCCGCTGCAGGTCCTCGCGAACACGACCGACATCCAGGCGATCAAGCAGGCGCAACTCGGCATCGTCGCCGCGAACACCTTCACCGACGGCCGCCATCAGGCCGAGCGCCTGACCGTCGACGGTCCGGCCGCCGTGGTCCTACGTCAGCAGGGACGCCGGCTGGAGATCGGCGTCAGCGACCCGACCATGGGCCGCGAGGAGGTCACGCTGGTGATCCGTGGCCGTAACCGGGGCCTGCTGAGCGCCGACGACGGCGTCACGGTCGGCCAGGTGACCGGTGGCACCTCGATCGTGGTGAACACCGCGCAGGCCTACGGGCGCACCTTCACCGCCGTCCTGGAGGTCTGAGCGCCGCGGACGTCCGTCAGGCGAGCGCCTTGGCCTTCAGTGCGGCGAACTCGCGTTCGTCGATCGCGCCGCTGTCGAGCAGGGCCTTGGCATCGCTGATCTGGGCGGCCGGCGTCGAGGCCGGCGCGCCGGCGGCGACGCTGCGGATGTAGGCGTCGGTCTCGGCGCGGGCCTGGGTCATCTGCTCGGCCTGGCGGTTCCCCATGCTCCGGCCCCGCGCGATGATGTAGATGAAGGCCGAGATGAACGGCACGACCACCAGCGCGATCACCCACAGCGCCTTCAACCAGCCGCTGAGTTGCCGGTCCCGGAAGATGTCCGCGACGATCTGGAACAGGATCACGAGGTACATCACGAACGCGAACCACCAGATCATCAGCCAGAACCAGTCCATGAAACTGTTCATGAGAGCACCCTTCCTCGGGGTTGTCGCGTGAGGAAAGAATCGGCCGTACCGGCCGGGGTGTCGTCACGCAGAACACGTGAAGTTCCGGGTGGGGCACCCGGTTCATCTGAACGACGTGATGCGCGAGCCGTCGCCATGTGGCTCAATTCGTGCACGGCCCGCGAGCGTTCGGGTCCACCACCACCGAGGGATGACAACGTGAGCTACGACCGGTTGCGCCGGATCGCCCTCAACGACGCGCACCTGGAGGCGGAGCTCGAACTCGAGCCGACCTCGCTGGAGCCCCGGGTGCACGCACTGGTGCGTCTGGCCGCCCTGGTCGCCATCGGGGGAGCCGAGCCGAGCTACGGCAGCGAGGTCGACGAGGCGATCTCGGCGGGGGTGACGACGACCGAGATCGTCGATGTCCTCGCGACGGTCGCCCCGATCGTCGGGCTCCCCACCGTGGTCTCGGCCGGGTCGAAGGTGGCCCTGGCGCTCGGCCTCGACCCGTTCGGCCCCGACCCGCGCGAGTGAGGGTGCTCAGTCGCCGAGCAGCCCCCTGGCGATGGCCCGGCGCACGGCCGCGCCGCGGGAGGTGACGCCGAGCTTGCGGTAGATCGACCCGATCTCGGTGCTCGCGGTGTTCCTGGACACGTACAGCCGCTCGGCGATCTCCCGGATCGTGAGGTAGGTCTGGAGATAGGGCAGGAGGCGCAGCTCGGCCGGGGAGAGCGGCGGCGTCCCCGGGCCCGCCCGGTCCGGACCCGAGTCGAGCCGCTCCCGAAGGGCGGTGACCTCCTCACCGAGGGTTCCCAGGTTCGGCCGCCGCTCCAGCACGTCGTCGATCTCGCGCAGCAGGTGGCGCACCGTGACGTGATCGCCGATGGCCCAGCTCGTGCGCGCGAGATGGAGCCGTGCCCGCACGGCCAGGCTCGGGAACGCATACGTACAGAACACCCGGACCCGCATGCCGCTGCGCAGGTGTTGCTGGGCCGACGCGAGGTCACCGTCGTGCAGCGCGAGGCGTGCCGCCGCGGCGAACGCCAGGGCACTCGGCGGGTAGTCCTCCATCCGGTGCCTCGCGACCGCGTCGACGGCTCGCTGGATCCGGGTTCGAGCGCCCTCCCAGCGGCCGCCGTCCATCTCGAGCTGGGCAAGTTGGGCCTCGCTGAAGATCAGGGTGTCGCCGTGGCCGACGTCATGCGCGGCGGCGATAGCGGACCTGAAGTGACGTGTCGCTGCCGGCACGTCGCCGTCGAGCAGGGCGGCGTCGCCGCCGAGGGCGTGCGCGGTGTCCCGCCAGACGCTCAGCGGTTTCTCGCTCGCCATGGCGAGCCGGGTGTCGGCGAGCATCCGGTCCGGCCCCTCCGGACACCGGAGCGCGCGGAACATGGCCTGCGCCGAGGCGTACGAGGCGGAGCCGTCGAGGCCCGCACCGTCGAAGGAGGAGCGGTCGACGATCGATCCCCAATGCTCCGCCGCAGTGGCGTGTCCTTGATAGGCCGCCACGTACCCGGCCAGGACTGCGAGCGGCGGATAGCCCGCGATGGCGGCGTCGCCGAGTGCATGCAGCCAGCGGTCGACCGTTGCGATCCGCCCGGACTGGACCGAGGTCATCACGATCCGGGTGATGAGGCGCACGCATCGGTCCCGGTGCGGCGTGGGCAGGAGCATCTCGACGGCGCGACGGGGCAGGTCGTGTGCCTCGTACCAGTCGGCCGCACGAACCCGGAGGTCGTCGCTGAGCCCCGGCTCACGCGTCATGAGCTCACCGAGCAGGAACTCGCGGAAGAGCGCGTGGTATCGGAACCACTCGCGGTGCCGGTCGAGGGGGATCAGGAAGAGGCTCGAGCCCTCCACCCGGCGCAGCATCCGCTTCGCATCCTGCCCTCCGAGCACGGCGTCGCACAGGGGCGCGGACACCTGTTCGAGCAACGCGGTCCGGCGAAGGAAGCGCCGCATCTCGGCGGGGAGCCGTAGATAGGCCTCGCGTTGCAGGTAGTCGGCGACGTACGGATCCGCTCCGGACATCATGGCGGCGTCGCCGGCGTCGTGCCCGGCGATCAACGCGGCGAGGTAGATCCCGGCAGGCCAGCCCTCGGTCCGATCGGTGACCGCCTCGAGCGTGTCGGGCGTGACGACCACCTGGGAGGCGGCGAAGATCTGCCGGGCGCCCTCGACGTCGAGGGTCAGATCGTCGGCGACGATCTCGAGTGCCCGGCCCTCGGCGCGGAGCCTGGGTAGGTGGGGTTGCTCGGACCGGCTCGCGATGACGACCTGGGATCCGGCCGGGATCGCCCCGAGGACCAGGGCCAGAACGTCATGGCAGGCGGTGGAGCGGACCTCCTGCAGGTCGTCGAGCAGGAGCACGAAGGGCGTGTCGATGCCCGCGATCGCGGACGCCAGCCGCGGCGCGGCGCGGCCGAGCATCGACGGGCCGGCCGTGACCATGTCCCGGGGTAGGTCGTGGCCGGTGCCGTCCAGCCCGGCGAATGCCGAGGCGATGACGGTGAGGAGGCTGAGCGGGTCGTCGTCCCAGCGGTCGAGTGAGATCCACAGCACGGCGCGGGTGTCCCGATGCGCCCACTGCGTCAACAGGCTCGACTTGCCGTACCCGGCAGGCGCGGTCAGTCCGACGACGCGTTGGCCGCTCCGGATGCTCGTGTCGATCAGCCCCGCCCGACTGACCGCGTTCGGCCGTAGGCCCGGCACGTCGAACTTCGCATCATGGAGTCGGCGGGCTAGCCCCCCAGTCGCCGCCGCCGTGATCGGCATGTGGCTCACCACAGGGAAACGATAGGGCCGTGCCGGGCCGAGCGGGGGTGCTTTGACGTCCGGATCGGTCGAGGGTCGCCCCCATTTCACGCGGTCCGCGTGATGGCAGCCCCGCCCGAGCCTCCTAGCGTCGCAATGGTCACCGACGTCCACGCCGACCTCAGCGGAGGAAACCGATGCGCCCCGACCGGCATGCCCGAACGATGCTCCCGATCCCGGACCGGCCGGCGACGGGCCTGACCACCTACGACGCGAAGGATCCGGAGACGTCGTACCCACCGATCGAGCCGTTGCTTCCACCCGAGGGTGCCCCGAACGTGCTCGTGATTCTGCTCGACGACGTCGGGTTCGGCGCATCCAGCGCCTTCGGTGGCCCCTGTCACACGCCCACCGCGGAGCGCCTCGCCGCAGACGGCCTGCGCCTCAACCGCTTCCATACGACGGCGCTCTGTGCGCCCACCCGGCAGGCCTTGCTCACCGGTCGCAACCACCACTCGGTCGGCATGGGCAGCATCACCGAGACCGCCACGTCGGCTCCGGGCAACAGCTCACTGCGGCCGAACACCAAGGCGCCGCTCGCGCTGACGCTACGGCTGAACGGGTACTCGACGGCGCAGTTCGGCAAGTGCCATGAGGTCCCGGTCTGGCAGACCTCGCCGATGGGACCCTTCGACGCGTGGCCGACGGGCGGCGGCGGCTTCGAGAAGTTCTACGGATTCATCGGGGGTGAGAACAACCAGTGGGATCCCGCGCTGTACGACGGCACCACGCCCATCGAACCTCCGGCCACCGCGGAGGAGGGCTACCACCTCACGGAGGACCTCGCCGATCACGCCTGCTCCTGGGTCAGGCAGCAGAAGGCACTGATGCCGGACCGGCCGTTCTTCCTCTACTTCGCCCCCGGCGCCACGCACGCTCCGCACCACGTCGCACCCGAGTGGATCGAGAAGTACCGGGGACGCTTCGATGACGGGTGGGACGTGCAGCGCGAACGCACGTTCGCGCGCCAGCGGGACCTGGGGGTGGTGCCGCCCGACGCGGACCTCACGACCCGGCACGAGGAGATCCCGGCCTGGGACGAGATGCCCGACGACCTCAAGCCGGTCCTGGCCCGGCAGATGGAGACGTACGCCGGGTTCCTCGAGCACACGGACGCCCAGGTCGGCCGGCTCATCGACGCCCTCGAGGACCTGGGGATCCTCGAGGACACGCTCGTCTACTACATCGTCGGTGACAACGGCGCCTCCGCGGAGGGCACCATCAACGGCGCTTTCAACGAGATGGCGAACTTCAACGGGATGGCCGCGCTCGAGACTACCGAGTTCATGCGCAGCAAGATGGACGAGTTCGGCTCGCCGGCCTCCTACAACCACTACTCGGTGGGCTGGGCGTGGGCGATGGACACACCCCTGCAGTGGACGAAGCAGGTCGCCTCGCACTGGGGCGGTACCCGGAACGGGACGATCGTGCACTGGCCGCGCGGGCTCGAGGGGGCGGGCGGCGTGCGCTCGCAGTTCACCCACGTGATCGACGTCGCGCCCACCATCCTCGAGGTGGCCGGGATCCCGGAACCGGTCTCGGTCAACGGGGTGCAGCAGTCCCCGATGGAGGGCACCTCGATGCTGTACGCGCTGAAGGACGCCGACGCTCCCGAGCGTCACGACCTGCAGTACTTCGAGATGTTCGGCAACCGCGGCCTCTACCACCGCGGCTGGAGCGCCGTCACCAAGCACCGGACCCCCTGGCAGATGGTCGGCGCCGCACCGCCGTTCGACGACGACGTGTGGGAGCTCTACGACGGTGCGACCGACTTCAGCCAGGCCCATGACCTGGCCGCGGAGCACCCGGAGGTGCTCGCCCGGCTCCAGCGCCTCTGGCTCATCGAGGCCACCAAGTACAACGTGCTGCCCATGGACGACCGCACCGCCGAGCGGGTCGAGCCGGGCCTGGCCGGGCGGCCGACGCTGGTGCAGGGGACCTCGCAACTCTTCTACCCGGGCATGGGCAGGCTGAGCGAGAACAGCGTGGTCAGCATGAAGAACCGGTCCTTCTCGCTCACCGCGGAGATCGAGGTACCGGCGTCCGGCGTGCACGGGGTGATCATCGCGCAGGGTGGCCGCTTCGGCGGATGGAGCCTGTTCGCGCGCGACGGGCGGCTCGCCTTCGCCTACAACGTGCTCGGGATCCATCTCTACACCACGGCCGCGGATGACCCGATCCCGTCCGGGACGCACCAGGTGCGGATGGAGTTCGGGTACGACGGCGGTGGGTTGGGCAAGGGCGGCGAGGTCACCCTCTACCACGACGGGACCGCCGTCGGGACGGGCCGGATCGAGTTCACCCAGCCGCTCGTCTTCTCGGCCGACGAGACGACGGACATCGGATACGAGTCGGGTACCCCGGTCTCGCCCGACTACAGCGCCAAGGAGAGTGCATTCACGGGGCGGATCCACTGGGTCCAGCTCGATGTCGGGGCGGACGACCATGATCACTTCATCAGTCCGGAGGAACGCCTCCGGGTCGCCGTGGCGCGGCAGTAGGGCCGGCGGACGTCCGATCATCGGCGCCGCGGCCGCCGGCCGGCGCACGTGCGCCGGCCGGTCCAGCCCCTCGGTGCTCAGGCGGCGAGCAGGTCGTCGATCTGGTTGATGGCGGAGGTGGCGCCCTCGACGACCCCCATGTCGAGCACCTGCTGCAACGCGTCGGCAGTCGCGTAGGTCGAGACGTAGGTGGCCCGGGTCCCGCCGTCGGTGGCCGCGAACGCGTAGGAGTTCTGGCTCACCGGCAGGTCCGTCGTGACATTGAAGTCGGCGTCGGCGAACGCGTCCTCGAACGTGAAGCCGGACGGCTCGGCCACGGTCGTGATGTCCCAGACGCCGGCGTGCTTCTCACCCTCCGGGCTGGTCATGTAGTACGTCGACCGGCTGCCCGGGGTCAGCGAGTGGTCCACGAAGGTGGCCGGGTACGTGGGCGGACCGAAGACCCGCTCGAGCTGGCGCGGGTCGGCGTACACGTCCCAGACGCGGGAGACCGGCGCGGCGAACTCGGCCACGATGGTCAGGGTCAGGTTGTCCATGTCGTGCTTGACGTCGGTGACAGGCATGTCACTCGTTCCTCTCGGTTGGTGTTGCGATCAGTTCGTCGATGCGGGCGATCCGGCCGCGCCAGAGTGACTCGAGGTCGGTGAGCATCGAGCCCACCGACCGGACCGCCTCCACGTCGCCACTGGCGAGGGCCTCCCGGCCCACGCGCCGCTTGGTGATCAGGCCGGCCCGCTCCAGGACGGCGACGTGCTTCTGTACCGCGGCGAAGCTCATGTCGTACCTCGCCGCGAGCGCCGAGACCGAGTGTTCCCCGGCCAGCACGCGGCGCAGGATGTCCCGCCGCGTCCGGTCGGCCAGCGCGTGGAACATGGCATCAGCCCGGTCCTCGTTCTGGTCCTCGGTCGTGGTCACGGGAACAACATACAACCAAACGGTTGTAGGTTGTCAAGGTCCTGTTCGAACCGGCTCTCTTCACCCAGAACGGGTGGGGCTTGCCGAGGCCGTCGGGACTAGCGTCCTGGTATCGGTCGGGGTTCCAGTCGCCGGGTCGTCCGGCAGCGCGGACCGCGTCGGCTGTGCCGAGCGCACGGAGAGGGGCAAGGGATGGACGAGGATCAGGCCCGTTCGGGTCCACCGTCGGATCGGTCGTCGGATCCGACGGACCAGCACTCTGACCAGCAATCGGACCAGCCATCCGACTATTCATCCGACCAGGCGTCGGGTGTCGGCCCGGACGACGGCGCCTCCGCCGCGTTGACCGAGCGGCTCCGGACGTTGGAGGCGGAGAACGCGTCCCTGCGGCGGCGGCTCGAGACCGCGGTCGAGCTGCCCGGGACGCCGGCGCCCACCGTGGCGTCGTCGGGGCGGGCGGGCATCCGCCTGCGGGCCGCGGCCGCGGTGGTGCTGATCGCGCTGGGTGCGCTGCTGGCCCCCGTCGCGGTCGTGGCCGCGTGGGTGGAGCGGACCCTGACCGACACCGACCGCTACGTCGCGACGGTGGCACCGCTCGCCGAGCACCCGGTGCTGCAGTCGGCCCTGGCCGGCCGGCTGACCGGCCTGGTGATGGAGCAGATCGATGTCGGGGCCCTCCTCGAGGAGGTCTCCACGGCCATGGACGAGAACGGGATCGCGCCGCGTGCCTCCGCTGCGCTCGGCGCCCTGGAGGCGCCGCTGACGAACGGCGTGCAGTCCTTCGTCCGGGAGGCGGCCGACCGGGTCGTCCAGAGCGACCAGTTCGAGACGGTCTGGGAGCAGGCGAACCGGACGGCCCACGAGCAGATGGTCGCGGTGATGCAGGGCGCGGACGACACCCTCCTGCAGATCGGTCGGGACGGCCAGCTCACGATCCAGCTGGCACCGATGATCGACCTGGTCAAGGAGCGCCTGGTCGAGGCCGGGCTCGGCATCGCGGGGAACATCCCCCAGGTGAACGCCTCCTTCACGATCATGCAGACCTCCCAACTCGTCGAGGTCCAGAACCGGTACGCCCAGGTGGTGGCGCTCGGCACCTGGCTGCCCTGGGTCGCGTTGATCCTGCTCGCCGGGGGCGTTCTGGTGGCGAGCCACCGGTTGCGAACGCTGATGGTGGCGGGGCTCGCGCTGGCCGGATCCATGGTGGTGCTCGGGCTGGGGCTCACCATCGCTCGCGGGCTGTACCTCGACGCGCTCATCGGCGTCGTGCTGCGCCTGGACGCGGCCGAGATCGTCTTCGACCAGGTGGTGTCCTTCCTCCGGCTGACGCTGCGCACGGTGGGAGTGCTCGGCCTCGTGGTCGCGATCGCGGCCTACCTGGGCGGCTCGACTTCGTCCGCCCGGGCACTGCGAGCCGGTGTGGGCCGGGGTCTGGACCGGACCCGCGCCTACGGCGAGGGTCGCGGCGTGTCCACCGGCCCCGTGGGCCTGTGGCTCGGTCGCTACAAGGGCGTCCTGCGCGCGGCCGTCGTCATCATCGCTGCGCTGGTGATCCTGCTCGCCGGAAGCCCGACCCCGGCCCTCATCATCTGGGTGGCGGTCGTGGCCGTCGTACTGCTCGTGCTCCTCGAACTCCTGAGTCGTACCGAGCCCGGCGTCGAGGGCGACGCAGATGCGCGAGCCTCCACCTGAGCGCGCCCGCGGTGCCGACGCGGCGCGCGTCCGGGGCACGAGCCCGTGGGTCCTGGTGCGGCCGGCGCTGTCCGCGGCCGCGGTGCTCGTCGTCTACTACGCACTGCCCCTGGGGCGGACCTCGGCCGGAACGCTGATCCTGCTGGGCCTCGGCCTGATCGCGCTCGGCGGGATGCTGACCTGGCAGATCCGGGCCATCGCCCGTTCACGTCGGCCGGGCCTGCGGGCGATCGAGGCGCTGGCCACGGCGGTGCCGTTCTTCCTCGTCATGTTCGCGGCCCTGTACGTCGGGATGTCCCGCAGCGCCCCGGCATCGTTCTCGGAAGCCCTCGACCGGACCGACGCCCTCTACTTCACCGTGACCGTGTTCGCCACGGTCGGGTTCGGGGACATCGCGCCGGTCGCCGAGGTGGCGCGCATCGCCGTGATGGTCCAGATGCTCACGGGCATGGTGCTGCTCGGAGGGGTGCTGAAACTCGTCCTCGGCGCCGTGCGGGTGGGACTGAGCCGTGCTCCGAGAGAGTCGAGCGAGGCGAGCGAGCCGGCGGTGCCCGACGAGCACAACCCGGCGCCGGGGTGAGCACGACGCCTTCGGTGTGAGGCAATCCGCTCGCTCGACGCACGAGGCGTGCACTAGGTTCCGAGGAGGATGGCCACCCTCACCGACGACGACCTCGACGTGCTGCTGCGCCGTGCACTGTCGACACACTGGCCGGAACTCGCCCCAGCGATGGTGGCGCCACTCGGCGGTGGCATGAACTCGGCCACCGCGCACGTCCGGGTGGCCGGCGGGCGGTACGTGGCCAAATGGGTGCCGGACGGTCACCGCGAGGCCCTCCGGCTCGGTGGCGAGCACGCGCTCCGGGTGCAGTCCGCGACCGGGATCCGGACCGGGCCCCCGGTGCCGACCAGTGCCGGCGACCTCGTCGTGGCAGCCCACGGCGGCTGGCTGAGTCTGCTGCACGAGGTGGGCGGCGCTCCGCTCGACGGCGAGGCGGCGGCCGAGCAGGAGGTGATGGCGGACGTGCTCTGCGCCGTCCACGGCGCGACCTCCCGCGGTGACCGCCGGGGCGAGTTCCTCCCGGCCGCCCTCTGGCACGGCCCGCATCTCGACGTCGAACCGTGGGTCCGCACCGCCGTCGGGCAGGTGCTCGCCGAGTACGCGGCGCTCGGTCCGCAGCCGTGGGCGACCCTGCACACCGACCCGGCGCCCGAGGCGTTCCTCGTCGAGGGCGACCGCCCCGGGCTGATCGACTGGACCGGAGCCACCGACGGCCCGGTGCTCTACGACGTGGCGTCCGCCGTCATGTACCTCGGCGGGCGGCGCCGGGCGGACCCCTTCCTACGGTCCTACCACCTCCCCGCCGATGCGGACCTGACCCACCTGGACGCCATGCGCCGGTACCGGTTCGCGGTCCAGGCTGCCTACTTCGCGGAGCGCCTGACAGGCTCCGATCGGACCGGCCTCACGGACCCCGCCGGCAACCACAAAGGCTTGGACGATGCGCGGCGCGGCCTGGTCGTGCTCGGGGTGATCGACGAGCCGTGACCCGGCGGCCAGGGGGAGCCGACCACGAAAGTGTGAGCGGATCATGGACGGCAAATCGTGCGTTTGGGTGGCACAACCGAGGGAGGCCGTCCAACGGGCGGTCGAAATGGACGGTGCCCGCGTGGCTCACGTGCCTGCGCCCGGAAACAGCCCAGTCTCGACCCACCAGCCGACCCAGGAACCGGTCGCGACGTCGACCGAGAAGCTCTGGAGCCGCGAGTTCGTACTCGCGTGGATCGTGAACTTCTTCCTGGCCTCGACCGCTGCCATGAAACTGGCCCAGTCCGTGATCCCGCGCGCACGGCAGGGTGAGGGGACCGGCTACTTCACGCTGAGCATGACACTGGCGACGGCGGTCGGCCCGCTGCTCGGCCTGCTACTGGTGCACCACGTCGGCTACGGTGCACTGTCCGCCGGGCTCGACCGTTGCATCGGTGCTGGCGCTCGTCATCGCCCTGTTCCTGCGCACGAGGAGCGTTGCGCCCGAGCGGGAGGCCCGGGCGCGGCTGCTGCGGTTCCGGCCCGCGGACATGCTGCACCCGGCCGTGCTGCCGGTCGCGAGCTTCATGCTCGTCCTCGCGATCTGCTACTCCGGCGTACTCACCTACCTGCAGCCGTACGCCGCCAAGGCCGGGCCGGCCGGCGGTGCGAGCGTCTTCTTCCTCGTCTACGCGGTGTCGATGCTGCTCACCCCGACGATCATGGGACGGCTGCAGGATCGGCGCGGCGACAATGTCGTGATCGTCATAGCGGTGCTTGCGTTCGCCGTCGGGCTGGCGCTGCTGGGGCCGGCCGGCAGCGACGCACTCCTCATCGTCGCCGGAGTGGCGATGGGCCTGGGCTTCGGGTCGCTGCTAGGTGCGCTGCAGGCAGTCGCGGTCTCGAAGGTGCCGATGCGGCGGGTGGGTGTCGCGATCTCGACGCACTACTTCATGGTCGACCTGGGCATCGGGCTCGGGCCGGTGCTGCTCGGCCTCGGTCTGGGTGTGTTCGGGTTCGACACGATGTATCTCGCGCCGGCCGGCGTCGCCCTGGTCTCCCTCGGACTGTACGAGCTCGTCCACGGGCGGCACGAGCGGGCCTGCCGTCGGGCGGGGTCCGAGGACAGCGAGGGTGTGGCAGCCGTGGAGGAACAGTTCGTCATGCGTTGACCGCGCCGATGACGGCCGGTTCTTGAAGGCGAGGCGCGAGAGGCCCTAGGTTCACGAGATGGGGCACTTCGAGTGGGGGCCGCCGGGCGATGACGACGCGCCGACTGCCGTCATGCTTCCTGGTGGCCTCTACTCCGTCCAGGGTCCGCTGCTCTACTGGTGCGCCGAGGTGCTGCTCCAACGAGGGTGGCGAGTGATCGGGGTCGTCTGGCCGCCGGAGGTCTCCTCGGCAGCGGACCCTCGTCACCACGTCGAGGCGGAACTCGACGCGGTCATTGCCGCAGTCGGCGGAACCCCGGACCTCGTCGTCGCCAAATCGCTGGGAAGCCACGCGCTCCCGTGGTCGATCCGGGAAGGCGTCCCTGGAGTCTGGCTGACCCCGGTACTCACCGACCCCACCGTGATCGATGCCCTGGCCCGCGCCGGGCCGAGCCACCTCGCGATAGGAGGCACCGTCGATCCGATGTGGGCCCCCGCCGCCACCCTGACGACACGCGCCGTCCTCAAGACCATCGGCGACGCCGACCACAGCATCCTCGTCCCGTCCGACTGGGAGGAGTCCATGCGGGCCCAGCAGGAACTCATGGCCGTCATCGCGGAACACGTCGACGGCACACGCTGACGCGCCCCTGAAGAACCGGGCGGTTCAGGAACCTTGCCGGCCACGAACCCGAACGCCCGCAGTCCGTGGGTCTCTTCGAAGATCGACCGCCGTCAGGGGCTCGGCCGGCCCGCCCCCGGTGCGAACGCGTCCCCGAAGATCGTCAGGATGCGCCGGGCCACGGCGTCGCGCTGGTCCGGATCGGTGCGGGAGATCTCGCTGGCGAGCATGCCGGTCGCGAGCGTGATGTGCCCCGGGTCCACGTGGTCGCCGACGCGTCCCGCTGCCTGCTCGCGCTCGACCAGCCGTTGGACGACCTCGAAGAAGCGGGCGCCCAGGGCCTCGACGCGAGCGTCGTGGCGATGCCGGTCGATCAGCTCCAGGAACCCCACCGAGCTCGTCGCCTGCGCGATCACCCGGTCGAACAGGTCGTCGAGGGTGACGTCCGCAGGCTGGGCGAACGCCTCGAGCTCGGCGAGGTTCTCCTCGTAGACCGCCACGGCCAGGGCCGTGCGGTCGGGGAAGTGCCGGTACAGACTGCCCTGTCCCACGCCCGCGCGCTTGGCGACGGCACTGAACGGGGCGTCCATGCCGGCGTCCGCGTAGATCTGCCGGGCCGCGGCGATCAGCGCCCGGCGGTTGTCAGGTCCCGCCGCCGGCCCGCGGTTGGCCCGGGGCGAGGCGGCCGACTGCTGCGTGGCCACAGGCGCAGTGTAGGACCGCCCCCACCGCGGGGTGTCGGGTATCGGTCCAGTGGCTCTCAGGCCGCCGAACGCGCGGTTGCCCCCGGCGCCGGTCGCGTGGACCCGGGGGAACGGCGCGTTCGGGCGGAGGCGGGGGCCGGGGGTCGGGGGTCAGACGGCGACGGTGGCTCCGCGGGGGAGCACCGGGGACAGCGTGTACCGCGAGTTCGCCCAGGCCGCGTACAACAGCGGGGTCGAGGCCAGGCCGAGCGCGACCGCGGGGTGCAGGGCGAACAGGGTGGCGAGCAGGCCGAGCACGACCAGCGAGACGAGGGTGAGGTACCAGCGGCGCACGCCCAGGTACAGGCTCGCCTTCAGCACGTCCCGCAGCCGGGCGTCCGGCCGCTCGACGCTCGCCACCAGCGTGAGCAGCGCCGTGAGGGTGGCGAGCACGCACAACACCACCAGCAGCGGGGTCGCCACCGCGCCCAGGCGAGTGCCGGAGATGGCGACGACGTCCACCCCGAGCACCACCGCCGTCGTGCACAGCAGCGTCCCGACGGCGAGCGAGCGCCGCAGGTGCCGCACCCACGCCCGACAGAACGTTCGCACCACCTCGACGCCCCGGGTCAGGGTGTACTGGCGGAAGACGGCGAACGCGGCCGTGACCGCGGGCGTCGCCGCGACCGCCGCGACCGCGAGCACCGGCCAGGAGGAGACCGGGTCGGTCGTGACCAGCAGGACCACCAGGGGCAGCGAGCCGAGGACGAGCGCCACGTTCGTCATGACGACCAGGTAGGCGACGCCGAAGACGGTCTCCCAGGTGTCCGCGGACAAGCGTGGGAGGCGGGTCCGGTGCTGTGGGCCGGGTGTCTGCGGCATGGTCCTCAGCCCTTCAGTCCGGCGGTGGCGATGCCCTGCACGAAGTAGCGCTGGCCGAGCATGAAGATGATCGCGATCGGCAGCACGGAGAGCACCGACCCGGTCATGATCAGCGCGTACTCGGCGTTGTACTGGGACACGAACGTCTTGAGCCCGATCTGGATCGTCCACAGGTCCCGGTCACGCAGGTAGATCAGTGGGCCGAGGTAGTCGTTCCAGGTGTTCACGAACGTCAGCAGGGTGAGCGTGGCGACGGCCGGCCCCGACAACGGCAACACGATCCGGCGCCAGATCGAGTACTCGGACAGGCCGTCGATCCGGGCCGCCTCGGAGAGCTCCTCGGGGATCGAGTCGTAGTACTGCTTCATCAGGAACACCCCGAACGCACCGAACGCCTGCAGCGCGATGATCGCCCAGAGCGTGTTCGAGAGCCCGAACCGCGACATCAGGATGAACTGCGGGATCATGTACGCCTGCCACGGCACCGCGATCGTGCCGATGTAGGCCAGGAACAGCACGTCGCGGCCGCGGAAGCGCATCTTCGAGAAGCCGTAGGCGGCGAAGCTGCCGGTGAACACCTGCAGGAACGTCACGGTCACGGACAGGATCAGGGTGTTCTTCAGCCACGTGGTCATGTCCGACTTGGACCAGATGTCCACGTAGTTGCTCCAGACCACCGGGTCCGGGAACCACTGGATCGGGACGGTGAACACCTGGTTGTTCGACTTCAGCGAGGACGTGACCATCCAGAAGAACGGCAGCATGATCACGGCCGCGGCCGCGATCAGCACCGCGTACAGGACGACCTTGCCGACCAGGCTGCGGCGGTTGCGGGCGTCCCGCTCGGGCCGGGGGGTGGTCGCCTGCGGGCGGTCCAGGGTGAGCGTGGCCATCAGGCGTTCCTCCGCTTGTTGACGAGGAACTGCACCACGGTGACGGTGATGCAGATCGCGAACAGGACGATCGCCACGGCGGAGGCGTAGCCGAACTGCTGCTCCTCGAAGCCCTTGCGGTAGATGTACTGGGACAGCACGAGCGTGGAGGTGCCGGGACCGCCGTCGGTCATCACCAGGATCAGGTCGAAGATCTTGAAACTGGCGATCGTCAGCATGACGGTGACGAAGAACGTGGTCGGCCGCAGGCTCGGGATCGTCACGTTCCAGAACCGTTGGAGCTTGTTCGCCCCGTCCACCCGCGCGGCCTCGTAGAGCTCGCCCGGGATCGCCTGCAGACCGGCGAGGAACAGCAGCATGTAGTAGCCCATGTCCCGCCAGGTGCTCACCAGTGCCACGGCGGGCATGGCCCAGGTGGTCGAGGTGGTCCAGCCGGGCGGGTTGTCGATACCGAGTGCCATCAGGATCTGGTTGACCGGGCCGGACTCGGGGGAGAACAGCATGTTCCAGACCACGGCGATCGCGACGATCGAGGTGATGTAGGGGAAGAACGCGACCGTGCGGAAGAACGCGACGCCGCGGAGCTTGGTGTTCAGCAGCATGGCCAGGCCGAGGGACACCGCGAGCGTCAGCGGGATGTGCATGAGCGCGTAGTAGCCGGTGTTCCGCAGGGCGGTGTGGAACGTGCGGTCGCCGAGCAGCTTCTCGAAGTTCTCCAGGCCCACCCATTCGGCGGCGCCGAACACGTTCCAGGACGTGAACGCCAGGTAGAACAGGATCAACACCGGCACCAGGGTCAGCACGGCGAAGCCGATGAAGTTCGGCAGGATGAACGTCCAGCCGATGAGCGAGTTCCGGAGCTTCAGCCGGCTGCCGGGTGGGCGCTGGCGTGGCGCCCGGGTGGGGGCCGGCACGGCGGTGGTCGCCATGGGTTCTCCTCGTCGAAGTGAGCCCCGGTGCCGGCCGTGGCGGCCGGCACCGGGACGCAGGGTGCGGGTTCGGGTCAGCCGACCTCGGCGGCGGCGCGGTCCATCGCCTCGGCGATCCCGTCCGCCGGGGAGACGCTCCCGGACATGATCGCGGTGTGGGCGTCGCCGAGGATGTTCTGCAGCGCGACCGTGTTGACGTCGACCGGGTTCTCCGGGCGGACGTCGTGCGTGGAGAACGCGAACTGGGAGAGTTCGTCGGTGGGCACGCCCTCGATGCCGAAGAACGTCTCGGTCACGGCCTCGTTCGTGATGGCCGGCGTGATGCCGATCTCGGCCAGGGCCGAGGCGGCGTCCTCGCTGCCGACGAACGTCAGGAACTCCATGGCGGCCGCGGCCACGTCGTCATCGACGGCGGGGTTGATGCCGATCCCGGTCGGGTCCGCGAACGTGACCGGCTCGTCGGTCGTGGAGTCGTCGAACTGCGGTGCCGGGGCGAAGCCCCAGTTGAACGTCTCCGCCTCGCCCGAGGCCTGCTGTGCGAGCAGGGTCGCGACGTACCAGGAGCCCATCGGCATCATCGCGGCCTGCTGGGTGCCGAACTGCGACTGGTAGGTGAGCGAGTTCGTGGTCAGGGTCCCGAAGTCGACCTGCGCACCGGCGTCCTGCAGCGCGACCGCACGCTCGTAGTAGGGAACCAGGTACTCCCAGTCGCCGGAGAGCAGGTCGGCGCCGTCGGACTGGGCGTTCGCGAAGCCCTGCACCACGGACTGCCAGCCGTGCTGGTAGGTACCCTTGGCATCGCTGCCCGCCGTGGTCAGGCCGGCGGTCAAGTCCTCGGCGGCGGTGGCGTAGTCGTCCCAGGTCCAGGATCCGTCCGGGTAGGCGATGCCGGCCGCGTCGAACAGGTCCTTGTTGTAGTAGAGGTACCACGCGTCCTGGCGGTACGGGATCGCGTAGGTCACGCCGTCGACCGTGTAGGCGTCCACGCCGTCGACGTCGTCGCCGAGCTCCGCGGCGACGCTGGAGACGTCCAGGAGCTGGCCGCCGTCCTGGTACGTGACGAAGTTCTTGAGGTTCTTCTGCACGTACATGTCGGGTGCCGTGCCGGCGGCGAGGTCCGCGATCATCTGGGTGTCGTACTCGGTGGCGTCGTACTCCACCAGCTCGACGGTGACGTTCGGGCTCTGCTCGTGGAAGGCGTCCGCGAGGATCTGGAACTCCGGGGTGGTGCTCAGGCTCCACCCGGCGAGGGTGATCGTGACCTCGCCGGTGACCTCGCCGTCACCGCCGGGATCGGTGTCCGTGCCGCTGCTGCAGCCGGCCAGGACGAGCGTCGCGGCGGCCACGGCCGCCGCGCTCATCATAATGGTGCGCTTCATTGCGTTCTCCCTCTCGAGGGTCGTGCCCAAAGGGCGGGTTTTCGGGTAATCGGGTCGGCCGCGGGGGGGCGACGGCGGAGGTTCAGGCGCTCAGTTCGCTCGCCTCCGGGTTCACGGCGCCCGGCAGCGGGCCGCCCGCGCGGTACGCGGCCAGTCCGTCGAGGGCGAAGTGGGACAGACGGCGCGTCTCGTTCCCGAGCGAGCCGGCCAGGTGGGGGGTGACCGTCACGTTGGACAGCGCCAGCAGGGGATGCCCGGCGGGCAGCGGCTCCGGGTCGGTGACGTCGAGGATCGCGTCCAGACGGCCGCTCCCGCACTCGGCCAGCAGCGCCTCGTGGTCGACGATCGCGCCGCGCGCGGTGTTGATCAGCGTCGCCCCGTCCCGCAGGTGCGCGAGCTCGGCGCGGCCGATCATGTGGTGGGTGCTGGGCAGCAGAGGCGCGTGCAGCGAGAGGATCTCGGCGCGGGCTAGCACCTCGGGCAGTGGGAGCAACTCACCGCCGGCGGCCCGCACCCGCTCGGGATCGGCGAACGGGTCGGCCACGAGGATCGGGCCGGTCTCGAGGACCCGGAGCAGATCGAGCACCCGGCGACCGATCGTGGAGAACCCGACGATCCCGATGGTGCGCCCCAGGTTGGACAGGTTCCGGGTCGCGAACGAGTTCTGCCACCCGGCCGGCTGCGTCCGGCCGACGTGGGCGAGCGGCAGCGCGCGCTTGCCGGCGAGGATGATCGCGGCGAGCGTGTACTCGGCGACCGGCACGGCGTTCATCTCCGCGGCCGAGGCGACCAGCACACCGCGGTCGTGGATGTCCGGCGGCACGAGGTGGCGCACGCTCCCCGCGGCGTGCAGGAGCGCGCGCAGTCGCGGCGCCGCGTCCAGGTGGGCGGTGGTGATCGGGGGGCAGCCCCACGACGTGATGAGCACCTCGGTCTCGCCCAGCCGGTCGGGGTCGACGGCGTCCAGGCCGGTCACGACGACCGGGTCGCCGAGCGTGGCGAGTCCGGCGAGGCGGGCGAGCTCGTCGGGGCCGAACTGCAGCCCGAAGGTCGCCATGTCCATCGCCAGCAGCACGCGCGGCGTCGTCGTCACGGAGGCAACTCCCTTGTCGGAATGCTCGAGCACTGATCGATTCGTGATCGAAAGTGCGTTACGATCGAAAACAGTAAGTTCGGTTGGTGCGAATGTCAACACGCGGACGTCGTGGCAGGTCAGCCTCGCCAACACGGACGCGGCAGGGACGCGTGCGTGATCGAAATGTGATCTACTCTGCTGACGCATCGAAGGGGATTCCACACATGGACGCAGTCGGGCAGCACGGCGGGCCGGTCCCCGGTTCACGCCGCGCCGAGGTCCTTGCGGCGGTGGCCGAACGCGGGATGATCCGCGTGACCGACCTCGCCCGCGAGCTCGGCGTCACCCCGGTCACCGTGCGCCGGGACGTCGCCGAGCTCGCCGAGGCCGGACTGGTCCGCCGCGTCCACGGCGGGGCAACGGCGATCGACGGCGGCTCGGCGGCCTCGTCGCGGCGCGCGTCCGCCTCGGCTCGACAGGCGTCGGCGGTCGGCGGCACGGTCGGCATGCTCGTGCCCTCGCTCGACTACTACTGGCCGGACGTCGCCCGCGGGGTCGAGGAGGAGGCCCGGGCGCTCGGTATGCGGATGACGTTGCGCGGCTCGGTCTACGAGGCCACGGACGAGCGCGCCGACGTGCAGCGGCTCATCGAGGCGGGCGCCTCCGGGCTGCTCCTCGCGCCGACGCTCACCGGGATGGGCGGGGAACTGATGCGGGCGTGGCTCGCCGAGACCGACGTGCCGGTCGTGCTCATGGAGCGCAACGCCGTCGTCGGCGACGAACGGCGAGCCGTGGAGTCCGTGATCACCGACCACCACGGCGGCATCGCGATGGCGGTGCACCACTTCACCAGCCTCGGTCACCGCCGGATCGGCGTGGCCCTCAGTCGGCACTCCCCGCACGCCGGTCAGCTCCACGCCGGCTGGCACGCCGCCTGCACCGAGCTCGGGCTCGGCACCGCCGACGTGGTGGACGTGTCCATGCCGGACCGGCCCGATCCCGGCTTCGCCGCCGGCATCGAGGCCGTCGTGGACGCCGTGCTGGAGACCGGGACCACGGCGCTGATCGTGCACTCCGACCCCGAGGCGCTTCGGGTGGTACAGCGGGCCGCGGAGCGGGGCCTGCGCGTGCCCGGCGACCTCTCGGTGCTCGCCTATGACGACCAGGTGGCGCCGCTGGCGACGCCGGCACTGTCGGCCGTACGCCCGCCGCGGCGGACGATCGGGCGCACCGCGATCGCGCTGCTGACGGCCCGGCTGGCCGACCCGGGCCGGCCGGTGCACCGGGTACAGGTCAGTCCGACCCTCAAGGTGCGCTCCTCCAGCGGCCCACCCCGCTCGGCGGCGTAGCGGAGCCCGACTGCCCCTGCCGGCCGAACCCGCGGGAACCCGCCCCTCCGGCCAGAACCGCCGTCGCCGAGGTCCATCCTCAAACGTTTCAACCGCGAGTTGAAGCATTTGAGAGTGGACGTCGGGCTCACGGAAGGGTGCGCACCGAGGCCCTGGACGACCTGTTCGCGAACCTGGGGTGAACAGCGATTGAACCCGGGATGACCGCTTGACCCCGGGGTCGCCGCAGGTGAGGCTCGGCCCGAGCGGCACCCGTCCGCTCGGTCTGGAGCGGTGATGGGTACGGATTCCACGGGGGCCACGCCGCCCGCCCTCGAGCGCAGGCTCGGCACCGGTGACGCGATCCTGATCGGCCTGGCGTCGATGGTCGGCGCCGGCGTGTTCACCGTGTTCGCGCCGGCGGCGCAGGCCGCCGGGGCCGGGCTCCTCATCGGCCTGGGTATCGCGGCCGCCGTCGCGCTCGCGAACGCGACCTCCTCGGCCCAGCTGGCGGCGGTGTACCCGACCTCGGGCGGCACCTACGTCTACGGTCGCGAGCGGCTCGGGGCGTGGTGGGGCTTCGGTGCGGGCTGGGCGTTCGTGATCGGCAAGACCGCCAGTTGCGCCGCCATGGCGCTCGCCGTCGCCGAGTACGCCGCGCCAGAGGCGTGGCGCAAGCCGGTCGCACTCGGGGCTGTGCTGGCGCTCGCAGCCCTCAACTACCGCGGGATCACGAAGACCATGCGGGCCGCGCGGGTGATCGTCCTCGCGGTCCTCGCGGTGCTCGTCCTCATCCTGGCGGCCACGCTCGGCGCCGGCGACCCGGACCCGGCGCACCTCGACGGATGGGCGACGCCGTCCGCGGGCTGGTACGGCGTGCTCCAGTCCGCCGGCCTGCTGTTCTTCGCGTTCGCCGGCTACGCCCGGATCGCGACGCTCGGGGAGGAGGTCCGGGACCCCACCCACACCATCCCGCGGGCGATCCTCGGGGCGCTCGGGATCGCCGTCGGGTTGTATGCGCTCGTCGCGGTCGCGGTGTTGACCGTCCTGGGACCCGACGGCGTCGCCTCCTCGGTCGCGCCGCTCGCCGCCGCGGTGGGGGTCGGGCCGTGGGACTGGGCGGTGCCGCTCGTGCGCGCGGGCGCCGCCGTCGCGGCGCTCGGCGCCCTGCTGGCGCTGCTCACCGGGGTCGGCCGGACCACGCTGGCGATGGCCCGCCGCGACGACCTGCCCCGGTGGCTCGCCGCGGTCCATCCCGTCCACCGGGTGCCGCACCGCGCCGAGGCGGTACTTGCCGTCGTGGTGGGCGCGCTGGTGCTCACCGTGGACCTGCGGGAGGCGATCGGGTTCTCCTCGTTCGGGGTGCTGCTGTACTACCTGATCGCGAACCTGTCCGCCTGGACCCAGACCGGTGCCGACCGCCGCTACCCGCGATGGTTGCAGGGCCTGGGCATCGCCGGGTGCGCGGTCCTGGTGGCCACATTGCCGCCGGTCACGATCGCGGTCGGGGTGGGCGTGTTGGCCGTCGGCCTCGGCTACCGGCTGCTCCGGCGCCGGGTCCTCGGGCGATCACGGCGAGGCGCCTGACCCGGACCGCGTGCTCGTTCGGCCGGACCCAGCCCAGCGGCTCAGGCGCTCTGATGCGGCGCGGGGCGGCGAAGGTCCCTAGGGTGGGAGCCGAATGACCGGCTGACGGGACCCGCGGATCCTGGCAGTTGGGAGAGAACGACCGCCGAGGAGCACCGATGAGTTTCGACAACGTCCCGCCGCACCCCAGGGTGTCGGCGAGGATCGAGCCTGACGGTGCGGCCGAGGTGATCTTCGACGGTGTGCCCCACTACCTGCGCAGCGGCTCGCTGCCCGGAGCCCGTCGGGACATGACGGTCTACGTCGCGCAACGTGCCCGGGAGGTCCTCGGCCGGGCGGTGCTGGTGCACGTGAGCGAACCGGAGGGCCGCTTCGAGCTGGCTGTGCACCCGGACGGCAAGGTGGATGAGCGGCCGAGCCACGAGCCGGTGGGCGAGCCGGCGGCCGGTGCCGCCGACCCGGAGGCAACGGTGATGACCCGGTCCCGGCCGCCGGAAGTGCCGGCAGGGCAGGCGATGCCATCAGCGCCGGCGGGGCCGGAAGCGCCGTTCGTGCCCGAGCGTCCGTCGGAGCCGTCCGAGTCCGTGCGAGGGCCGGAGCAGCCGGCGGTCGACCCGGGCTCTGAGCCCGCGGTCGGACCGAGCGCGCCAGAGCCGCGTCCGGAGTCTGCGGTGGGACCGCAGGCGGCCGAGCCGCAGACGTTCTCGGCGCCGCAGGGGCAACCGGCCACGCCGGACCACTGGGCGCCGCCGCCGCGACCGGCTGCACCCGGGGTCGCGTCGCCCGGGGGTGCGGCGACGCTGCGTCCGGAGCAGGGGCCCGTCGCGCCGCAGTCGGTTCCCGTCGCGCACCGGACCCATCCCGGTCCGGCCGCCGGCCCGACGCACCCCACGACCGTGGTGCCGTTCCCTGCTCCGCAACAGCCGCCGTCGTCCATGCCGTCCTCCGTGCCATCTTCGGTGCCGCCACCGCCGCCGTCAGGGCCGCCGTTCTCACCGTCCCCGTCGGCGCCGAGCACCGCGGCGAATCCGGTGGGGCCAGGTGGTCCCGCGCCGACCCGGCGCGAACTGCGCGAGTCGTTCCTGACCCAGGAGCAGGTCGAGGCACCCGCCACCACCGGGCTGCGCGGAGTCCTCGCCCGCGCGGGCATCAAGACGGCGCCCAGCGCGTCCGAACGCTCCGAGCGGGCCGACCGCAACACCGTCTCCCAGCATTGGCCCGGAGTGCGCACGATCGCCGTCGTGAACGGCAAGGGCGGGGCGAACAAGACCCCCACCACGGCGTTGCTCGCCGCCGTGTTCGCCCGCAACTCGGGCGCGGCCACGCTCGCCTGGGACAACAACGTCACCCGCGGCACGCTCGGCTGGCGCACGGATCAGGGCACTCACGAGGCGACCGTCCTGGACCTGCTGCCCGAGGTGGACAACCTGCTCTCCCCGGGCGCCAAGGCGGGGGACATCTCGCACTACGTGCACCACCAGGCCGCGGACAAGTACGACGTGCTCCGCTCGAACCCGAACCTGCTGTCCTCCGCGACCCGGATCAGCGCCGCCGACGTGGACGCGATCCATGACGTGGCCGGGCGCTACTACCGGCTCGTGTTCGTCGACTCCGGGAACGACGAGTCGGCCGAGAACTGGCTCCGGATGATCGACAAGGCCGACCAGCTGGTGGTCGCCAGCATCGCCAAGCCCGAGCACGCCGAGGCCGGGGCGCTCCTGCTCGAGGAGCTCGTCGCCCGCGGGGGCCGGTCCGCCGACCTCGCCCGTGGCGCGGTGGTCGTGGTCTCCCAGGCCCGGGAGAAGGATCACAAACCCGCGGCCGTCGACATCGCGAAGGGCTTCGGCGGCTGGGTCCGCGAGACGGTCACGATCCCGTACGACCGGGCCATGGTGGAGTCGGTGCTGCGCTTCGACGCACTCGCGCCGGCCACCCAGCGCGCGTGGCTGCGCGCCGGGGCGGCCGTGGCGTCAGGCCTGTAGGCGGGCCCACCGTGCACGGCAACCACCCGACGGCGGGGGTCGGGCTCCTCAGGTGAGGTGGTCGTGGTCGCCGCGCACCCAGGCGATGTGCCGGTCCGCGCTGCGGCGCAGGACCGCCCGGGCGTCGGTGTCGATGCGGTTGTCGAAGTTGCCGATGAGCCGGTCGAACGTGAGCGCCTCCAGCGTGCTCGTGACCCGTTCCACGACCGCGCCCGAGAGTGGGATCTTGTTCGGATAGCTGCGCAGGAACCCGATCGAGGTGCGGTCCGGGTTCGGGAACACCGAGTCCCCGGTGAGCAGGACCCCGCGCCCGTCGGCGCCGTCGGACCAGAGGGCCACCGCGCTTCCGGCGAAGTGGCCGCCGACCTGGTGCAGCGCGAGCGCGTGCGTGATCGCATGCCGGCCGGACCAGAACTCGATCCGCTCGTCGGTGCGACCGAGCCACTGCGCGTCCGCCTCGTTGACCAGGACCGGAGCGTCCAGGGCCCGGGCCCACTCGACCTGCACCCCGAACATGTGCGGGTGGCTCGCCGCGACCGCCAGGACCGGGCCGCGCTCGCGGACCCGCGTCACCGTGGCCTCGTCCAGGTAGCCGGTGGGGTCCCAGAGCAGCGAGCCCTGGGGCGTGGTGACCAGTTGTGCGGTCTGCCCGATGCCCACGCTCGGGTCGGTCGTGACGCTGACCAGCCCGGGCTCGGTCTCGGTCCAGGTCAGGTGCTGGCCGGCGGCGGCCAGCTCGGCGAGGCTGGTCCAGTGCTGGCCGTCGGCCGGCACCCACTGGCGCTCGTCCGCGCAGATGGGGCAGACCTCGGGGGTCGGCTCGTCGTACTCGACCGCGCACGTCCCGCAGATCACCATGGCGTTCCTCTTCCGATCGGGACCGGCCTTCCGCTCGTGATCGGGCCGATCTACTCTTGCCCGGTGGTGACCACGACCGCGGTTCTCGGCATGGCCCTGGTGGCACTCGGCATGGTACTCACGCCGGGTCCGAACATGATCTACCTCGTCTCGCGCAGCGTCGGGCAGGGGTGGCGGGCCGGCATGGTGTCTCTCGCCGGGACGATGGCCGGGTTCGTGGTCTACATGACGATGGCCAACGTGGGGCTGTCCGCGGTGTTCCTCCTGGTGCCCGGCCTGTTCGTCGCCGTGAAGGTGGTCGGCGCCGCATACCTGCTCCACCTGGCCTGGCGGACGCTGCGCCCGGGCGGGCGTACCCCGTTCGAGACGGTGGCACTGCCGAGGGACTCCCGGGCGAAGCTGTTCCGGATGGGTCTGGTCACGAACCTGCTGAACCCCAAGGCGGCGATCATGTACCTGGCGCTCATCCCGCAGTTCGTCGACCCCGCCCGTGGTGGCGCGATGGCGCAGGGCTTCCTGCTGGGGGGCGTGCAGATCACGGTCAGCGCGCTCGTGAACGCCGGGATCGTGCTCGCAGCCGGCGGCATCGCGGCGTTCCTCGCCGGCCGGCCGCGGTGGATGGCGTGGCAGCGCCGGGTGACCGGCACCCTGCTGGGGGCGGTCGGGGTGAGGCTCGCCCTGGACGCACCGGCACCCGCGCACGCCTGAACCGGCCCGCCTGAACCGGCCAACACAGCCCTGAACCGCCCTGCACCGGCCAGAACCGGCCTGAAACGGTCCTGTACGCCGCGACCGGCGACGGGACGTGCCCGACTCCTGAGACGCGAATGCTCACGGTCCGGCCATTGTGTGTAGCCTCGATGCGATCGTCGGTGGCGAAAGGATCCCCCCATGAAGCGTTCATCACACCTGGCGGCAGGCGCCACGCTCGCCGCCTCCGCGCTCGTCCTGGCCGCGTGCGGCAACGGTGACGGCGGTGGTGACGACGGCGGCGACGGGGCCCAGGACTCCTACTCCATCGGCATCACGCAGATCGTCTCGCACCCGTCCCTGGACGCCGCCCGGGAGGGCTTCAAGGCGGCCCTCGCCGACGCGGGTCTCGAGGTGACCTACGACGAGCAGAACGCGCAGGGCGACCAGGCCACCGCGACCTCGATCGCGACCACGTTCGCCAGCGCGGACCACGACCTGATCCTGGCCGTCGCCACACCCACCGCACAGGCGACCGCCCAGGCGATCACGGACGTGCCGATCCTGATCACGGCCGTCACCGACCCGCTCGAGGCAGGCCTCGTGGACAGCTGGGAGGCACCCGGCGGGAACCTCACCGGGACCAGCGACCTGAACCCGGTCGAGGAGCAGCTCGGCCTGATCCAGGACCTGGCGCCGGATGCGCAGAGCGTCGGCATCGTGTACAGCTCCGGCGAGGTGAACTCCGAGATCCAGGTGGCGCTCGCGCAGGAGGCGGCGGAGGCCCTGGGCCTGACCGTCGAGGTCGCGACGGTGACCAACTCCGGTGAGGTGCAGCAGGCGGCGGACTCCCTCGACGTGGACGCCTACTACGTGCCGACGGACAACACCGTCGTCTCCGCGCTGGAGTCGCTGCTGCAGGTCGCGGAGTCCCGCTCGGTCCCGGTGATCGCCGCGGAGGGCGACAGCGTGGAGCGCGGCGCGCTGGCCACCTACGGTCTCGACTACACCGAACTCGGGTACCAGACCGGCGAGATGGCCGTGCAGATCCTCACCGAGGGCGCGGACCCGGCGCAGATGCCGATCGAGACCCAGACCGAGCTCTCCCTGGTGATCAACACGGCCGCGGCGGAGCGGATGGGCGTGGAGGTCCCGGCCGAGCTCCTCGAGTCCGCGGACACCGTCGTCGAGTGACGAACCCGTCATGACCGGCGCGGTCGAACTGGGCCTCATCTACGCCGTGATGGCGCTGGGGGTGTACCTCACCTTCCGCATCCTCGACTTCCCCGACCTCACCGTCGACGGGAGCTTCACGGCCGGCGGGGCGACGGCTGCGATCCTGATCGTCAACGGCGTGAACCCGTTCGCGGCGACCGCCGCCGGAGCCGCCGCCGGCCTGGTGGCGGGCACGATCACGGGGCTGCTGCACACCAAGGGCGGCATCAACCCGCTGCTCGCCGGGATCCTGACCCAGATCGGGCTGTACTCGATCAACCTGCGGATCATGGACGGCGCGAACGTGCCGCTGCTGCGCCAGGAGACCCTGATCACGCCGCTGCGGGACGCCGAGGTGCTCGGCACCTGGGTCTCGATCCTGATCTTCGCGGCGCTCGCCCTGGTGATCAAGGTGGTGATGGACTGGTTCCTGAACACCGACCTCGGGCTCGCGATCCAGGCCACCGGGGACAACCCGGCGATGATCCGCAGCTTCGGGGTGAACACGCACCGCACGAAGATCCTCGGGCTGGCGCTGTCCAACGGACTCGTGGCCCTGTGCGGCGCGCTGATCGCCCAGTACCAGGGCTTCGCGGACATCTCGATGGGCATCGGACTCATCATCGCGGGGCTCGCGTCGGTGATCCTCGGGCAGGCGATCATCCCGCCCCGGATCATCGTGGTCGCCACCGCGGCCGTGATCGCGGGCTCGGTCCTGTACCGGGTCGCGATCCAGATCGCGCTGGAGGTCGGGCTCGACCCCAACGACATGAAGCTCGTCTCGGCCGTGCTCGTGGTGCTCGCGCTCGTGCTGCCGAAATGGTCCGTGCTGCGCCGGGTGCCCTCGATCCGGTCCATCCGCCGCTCCGCTGCGGTCGAGCCGACGGCGGGTGATCGGTGATGCTGGACCTCACCTCGGTCTCCAAGACCTTCTTCCCCGGCACCGTCAACGAGCGCCGCGCGCTCACCGACGTGTCGCTCTCGCTGGCGCCTGCGGAGTTCACGACGGTGATCGGCTCCAACGGTGCGGGCAAGTCGACGCTGCTGAACCTCGTGGCCGGCTCGCTCACCCCGGACTCCGGGAGCATCGTGATCGACGGCTCGGTCGTGACCCGGCTGCCCGACCACCGACGAGCGGCCTACATCGGCCGGGTGTTCCAGGACCCGATGGCCGGCACGGCGCCCACCATGACGATCGAGGAGAATCTCGCGATCGCGCTCTCCCGCGGGCGCAGCCGGGGTCTGCGGCTGGGGGTCACCCGGTCGAAGCGGGAGTTCTTCCAGGCCGAGCTCGCGTCCCTGGAGCTCGGACTGGAGGACCGGCTCAAGACGGTCGTCGGGCTGCTCTCGGGTGGCCAGCGGCAGGCCCTCTCGCTGCTCATGGCGACGTTCAGCGAGCCGAGGATCCTGCTCCTCGACGAGCACACCGCGGCCCTCGACCCGTCCCGGGCGGAACTGGTCACCCGGCTCACCGCGGACGCGGTCGAGCGGCATCACCTGACCACCCTGATGGTGACCCACAACATGGAGCAGGCGCTGCGGCTGGGTACCCGGCTGATCATGATGCACGAGGGCCGGATCGTCGTGGACGTCGCCGGCGAGCAGAAGCAGAGGGCGACCGTGGCGGACCTGCTCGGTGCGTTCGAGAAGGTCAAGGGCGCCGGGTTCGACGACCGCACCCTGCTGCAGTAGGGCTGCGGGGAGGGCGACCCGCGCCCAGCACGGCGCCCGACAAGTAGGCTTGAGCGGGTGGAACCGTTCTGGGACTTCATCGGCTCGTTCTGGTGGTTGGCCTTCCCCCTGGCCGGCATCGTGGGCGGCTGGGTCAAGGGTGCCCAGAAGTGGGACGAGAAGCGTCGCCACGACCGCTACCAGCAGGAACTCGAGCTCGAGCGGATCCGCCACGGCCAGGTGGGACCGGGCGGGCAGAGCCGGTCCGGTCCGACTGTGCCGAACCAGACGAACCAGCCGGGTCAGGCGGGGCAGGGGCCGCACGGTCAGGGCCACGGCTTCCACGGACCGGGTGTCGCAGTGCCAGGTCAGCCGGGTCAGCCGGGTCAGCCGGGTCAGCACGGCACAGCGGCCGGCGCCGGCAAGGTCAACGCCGCCGCGCTGTTCCAGCGCGACGTGGGCCGGATCGTCGCGGCTCACGACGAGGTGAACCGGCGCTGGCTCGACTACGAGCTCGACGTCGCCAAGCTCATCGACTTCCCGCTCATCTCGGACATGCGTGAGCCGCTGACCGTCGACTTCCACAAGGCCAAGCGCGACGCGGACTTCCTCCGACCGGAGGACCCGAGCGCACCCGAGGAGCTCAGGGACCCGGCCCGGCTCGCGGAGTACCGCGAGGCCGTGCGCACGTTCGAGGTCGCCTTCGATGCTGCCGAACGGGAGGCCAAGCGCCGCCGTCGCTCCGACTTCACCGAGTCCGAGCGCTCGGCGCTCGCTCGGGCACGGAACCTGATCGCCATCGCGGACGACAACGGCGCTACCCATGCCGAGCGGCAGGTCGCCTACCGGCGCGCCAAGAGTGAGCTCGAGGGACTGATCGTGCTTCCGGACGCGGCCACGGACGCGATGGAGCTGCGGATCGCGGGAGCCCTCGACGCGGCACCCTCGGGTGGCGCGAGCAGCCCGCTCGACCTCGGGGATGTCACGCCCGGCCCGGCCGCGGACTCGCTCACCGATCCCGGCTCACCGGACGAGCGCCGCCGACCCACGGCCGGGTAGCCGCCGGCCGGGCCCCCAGAACCGACACCCGCACGAGGAAGGACCCCATGGCCACCGAACTCCCCGACCTCCTGCTCCCCGACGCCGCGGCCTGGCACGACTGGTTGGCCGAGCACCACGGCTCCTCGCCCGGGGTCTGGTTGATCCTCGGGAAGAAGGGCGGCGACGTCACCTTGCTGACGTACGCCACCGCCGTCGAGGAGGCGTTGTGCTTCGGCTGGATCGACGGACAGGCGGCGCGACGTGACGAGGCCACCTCGGCACAGCGGATGACCCCGAGGACCTCGCGCAGCCGGTGGTCCGCGGTGAATGTGGCGCGGGTGGCCCGGCTCGAGGAGGAGGGCCGGATGCACCCAGCCGGCCGTGCCGCCGTCGAGGCCGCGAAGGCGGACGGTCGCTGGGAGGCCGCGTACGCCGGCCCCGCCACCGCGGAGGTCCCGGCCGACCTGGCCGCGGCCATCGCGGCGGACCCGGACGCCCAAGCCATGTTCGACGTGCTCACCTCCGGCAACCGGTTCGCCCTGATCCACCGGCTCGGTGCGGTCAAGCGCGAGGAGACCAGGACCCGCAAGATCGGTGAGTTCGTGGCGATGCTCGCCCGCGGCGAGACCTTCTACCCGCAGAAGCGCCGCCCGCCCGAGCCGCTCGGGTGAGCCCGGGCGGCGGCGGACCCGAGGGTCAGGCCCGACGCCCGAACAGGTCCGGCACGCCGACCTCGACGACCCTCACCGACCCGTCCGGCGCAACCAGCACGAACGAGTCGGCGTAGTAGTCGGTGCCCGAGGCGACCAGGACGACCGTGCCGCCGGGCGCCGTCATCGCCCGCGTCACCGCGTCGCCCATCGGGGTGGTGCCGACCACCGTGCCCGTGGTGGCGTCGAGGACGTCCAGCCGGAAGTCGTCCCCGTTCGCCGTGATCGTGCTCTGCAGCAGCACGAGTCCGGACGCGGCGCCGGCGGGAGCCGCGCTCAGGTAGTACGCGTCGCCCGAGGTCGACCCCTGCGCTCGCTCCTCCGGGCTGAGGAGTCCGGGCGGGGTCTTCGTCACCTCCAGCAGGAACTCACCGTTGTAGACGGGGCCGGGCAGGTCCACGGTGCCCTCCGGGCCGGTCAGACGCACGGTGCCGCCGGGCACCCCGGGCGACAGCGGGCCGTAGTCGAACCGGCTCTCGCCCACGACCACGGCGTCGGTGGTCTCGTCCCAGCCCGAGTCCAGGTACATCCAGGCGCCGCTGGCGTCCGCGAACACCGACGACTGCCAGGCGTTGATGGTCGGCACGTCGGACTCGGTTGCGGTGAGGCCGTCCACCGGCAGGGTGCGGTACTCGCCCAGGCTGGTGATCATCACGATCGCGTTGAGGTTCGGGTCGTAACCGTAGGCGGCGTACGCAGCCAGGTAGTCCGCCCCGAGTCCCTCGATGTCATCCGGACCGGCCACCCGGCGGCCGTCGGTCACGGACCGGATCTCCAGGCCGTAGTCGGTGACGACGTACAGGTACTGGGCGCCGGCGGCGAGAACGCCGGCGGCGCCGATCAGGTCGTCGTTCAGTTGGACGTCCCAGATCGGCTCGCCGGCGACCACGTCCACCGCCGCCAGGCGGATCTGGAACGTATCGTCCCAGAGCCAGACACCGTCGGCCTCGTACGGCATCAGGACCACGTCATCACCGTCGACCTGGGTGAAGGCGCCCACCGGCAGGAGTTCGGTCGAGCTGCCCTGGGACATGGCCAGCCGGGGCACGCCGAGCACCATGAAGCCGACGAACAGGATCGGCAGCAGCGCGCCGAGCCAGCCGAACCGGAACCGACGCCGCCGGCGGGGCGGCACCGGCTCGCCGAAGCCGCCCAGCCCGGCGGCGGACGTCGGGACCGACGTGGCCGGCGATGCGGCCGCACCGAAACTGCTCGACGGCGAGGGGTACCCGGCCGCACCGCTCGCCCCGGACCAGCCGCCCCGGGTGCCCGCGGTGTCCCAGCCGGGCATCGGCGCCTGCGGGCTCTGGTTGAGCGGGCTCTGGCTGACTCCGCCTACCTGGAACGACATCGTGCCTCCTCACGTCCCGCAGCGGCCGGGCCCGATGCCCGGCCGTCCACGAGGACGACCCAACCGCGTCGGGAGTCGCAACCGATCTCAGGTTGTCCCTCGTCCGTGGCCGACCTCGGACCAGCCGCGCTGACATTGGACCTGGCCGGGTCCGAGGTCAACGCGGCAGGTACTAGGTCAGCGCGGGCGGTGGTGGGGGAGCGTCAGGGGGACAACGTCAGGGGGTGGGGTCGGGTCCGGGCGCGGGGGATCGGAGTGGTAGGTCGGCGAGGACGTCCGGGACCGGCCCGAGGTGGATCATGCCGAGCCGGGTCGTCGGCCGGGTCATCGCCACGTACAGGGCGCCGAGCCCACGTGGACCCGAGGCGACCTCCTCCACGTCGGCCACCAGCACGCCGTCGAACTCCAGGCCCTTGGCCTGCTCCGGGGTGAGCACCACCACCTCGGCGGTCAGGTCGGGATCGACGCCGAACGAGACGCCGGTCCCACCGAGCGCGGCCGCGAGCGCACCGCCCAGCTCGGTGACACGGCCGGCCGGTGCGATCACGGCGAGGTGTCCACCGTCGAGGGCGGCCACCTCCGTGCGCGCGAGGTCGACGACGTCCGCCGTCACCGTGCCCGGCGTCGAGGCCACCCGCCACGGCGCCTCCCCGCCCTCGCGCGCGGCGACCGGGGCGGGCGCCTGCGGATCCAGGGCGCGCAGGACCGGCGCCGCGGCGTCCAGCACGGCCTGCGGGGTGCGGTAGCTGACGCTCAGGTCCACCCGCCGCCAGCGCCGTCGGGGATGGGCGGCCACCAGCGTGTCCCAGGAGGTGGTGCCGGCCGCGGCGGCCGTCTGGTGGACGTCGCCGACCACCGTCAGCGATCCCGAGGGCACCCGGCGCAACAGCATCCGCCACTGCATCGGGGACAGCTCCTGCGCCTCGTCGACGATCAGGTGCCCGTAGGCCCAGGTCCGGTCCGCCGAGGCCCGCTCGGCCAGCGAGCGGGAGTCCCGCTCGGCGAACCGCTGGGCCAGGTCCTCGGCCGAGACCCCCTGCACCCCGGATGCCGCGAGCACGCGCTGCGCGTACCGCAGCTCCTCGCGACGCCGGGCGTCCAGCCGGGCGTCGGCGAGGGTGTCGTCGACGCCGAGGAGCTCGGCGGCCTCGTCCAGGAGCGGCACGTCGGCTGCACTCCAGCCGGCGCCGGACGCGCGCGCCAGTGCCCGCCGGTCCGCCGCGCTCAGGTCCGGCGCGAGTTCGGGCCGGTCCGCGACCTGCCCGAACAGGTCCTCGAGCAGGCCCTCCGGCGTGAGCGCCGGCCAGAGCCCGTCCACGACGGCGGCCACGATCGGGTCCTGCTCGAGCTCGCGGCGCACGTGCGTCACCTCGTGCTCCCCGGCCGTGCCGGTGACTTCGGTCCCGCCACCCTCCACGGCGGACGGCAGCTGGTCGGCCTGCCTGGCGATCGCGGCGTCGGCGCTGCGCAGCTCCTTCTCGAAGCCCTTCTCGGTGTCCTCGAGCAGCTGCCGGTCCCGGTCGCGCACGAGCTCGGTCAGGTGCGACCAGAGGCCTTCGGCGAACACCCGCCTGGCAGGGTTGTGCGCGAGGCCGGTGCGCCGGGCGCGCTCGGCCGCGTCGACCAGCACGGGACCGGCCACCCGGAGCACGTCTCCGGCGAAGGTGACGTCGACGCCGTCGGGCATCTCCTGCCGTGCCCGTACGGCGGAGCCGAGCACCCCCGCCATCGTGATGTCGCCCTTCACGCGGGCCGCGTCCGGGGACTCGGCCCGGGTCACGGCAGTGCCCGGCAGCAGGGTGTCCGGGGTCGCGAGCACCACCTGGGTCTCGCCGAGCGAGGGCAGCACCTGCTCGATGTAGGCGAGGAACACGGGGCTCGGTCCGACCACGAGGACACCCTGCTCGGCGATCCGCGGGTAGGTATAGAGCAGGTAGGCCGCCCGGTGCAGCGCGACCGCGGTCTTGCCGGTCCCCGGCCCGCCCTGGACCACGAGGATGCCGTCGGCGTCGGCGCGGATGACCTCGTCCTGCTCGCCCTGGAGGGTCGCGACGATCTCGCCCATGCGCCCGGTCCGGTGCGCGGTGAGGGCCTCCATGAGCGCCCCCTCGCCCACCAGGTCGTTGTCGGGGGCGCGGTCCAGATCGAGCAGCTCGTCGTTCACGCCGACCACGGTGCGACCCTGGGTGCGGATGTGCCGGCGTCGCTGGACGTCGGTGCCGGAGGCGGCGGTCGCCGTGTAGAAGTCGGAGGCGACCGGTGCGCGCCAGTCGACGAGCAGCGGGTTCAGGTCGGCGTCCCGCAGCCCCATCCGGCCGATGTAGGTCGCCGAGCCGTCCCGCCGGTCCAGACGCCCGAAGCACAGGCCGTGCTCGGCCCGGTCCAGATTCGCGCGACGCTCGCTCAGCCGGCTCGCCTGGGCGTCGCGGTCCACGAGACCGCGCGGGCCGTCAGCGCCGTCGGCACCGGCCCGGTTCGTGGCCGCCAGCGCGGCCTCGGTCTCCTCGCGCAACTCCTCCACTCGGGCGTAGAGCCCGTCCAGGTACTGCTGTTCGAGCCTGATCGCTGCGTCCGGCACGGATCCCCTTCGGGTCAGTCGGGTGGAACTCGTGGAGAACGACGGCGGGATGCGGTTTGTTCCCGACGGCGGCACCCGGGTGGTGGTGGCGGGCCTGGCGCGCTCGACGTCCTCCCGGGCCGGCGCCGAGCGGCGCCGATGAGTTCGGCCGAGGTGCCCGGTCTGTCCCCGGTGAGCGAACCCGCTCCTGCGCGCCGACGCCGTCGCGGCGGCGCGCTGCCGGCACCACAGTGAGGACGCCCGCCATGCCCAGCATCACTGCGAACCTCTGGTTCGACACCCAGGCCGAGGAGGCGGCGACCCTGTACACGTCGATCTTCCCGAACTCGAGGATCGACCACCTGGAGCGTTACGGGCCCGGGGCGCCGCTGCCGGAGGGCACCGTGATGACGGTCGCGTTCTCCCTCGACGGCACGCCGTTCGTGGGTCTGAACGGGGGTCCGGCGTTCGCGTTCACCGAGGCGGTCTCGTTCATCATCGAGTGCGCCGACCAGGCGGAGGTGGACCACTACTGGGACGCGCTCACGGCCGACGGCGGCCAGGAGAGTCAGTGCGCGTGGCTCAAGGACCGGTTCGGGGTCTCCTGGCAGGTGGTGCCGCGGCGCCTGATGGAGTTGCTCGGCGACCCCGATCCCGAGCGGGCCGGCCGGGCCATGGAGGCCATGCTGCTGATGCGCAAGATCGACATCGCGGCCGTGGAGCGCGCGGCCGACGGCTGAGCCTCGACCGGCTCGGTTCGGCTCGGTTCGGCTCAGTCCACCTTCGGTTGGGCTCGGTCGCGGCGGTCGTAGGCCCGTTGCGCCGCCGACACCTCGGGCACGGAGTCCTCGAGCACCTCGATGAGGCCGATCAGCCGGTCCGCCACGCGCTCGCCGAGCCCGCTGAGCCGGTACTCGACATGCGGCGGAAGCGTGGCCCTGGCCTCCCGGATCACGATCCCGTCGCGCTCGAGTGCCTGCAGCGTCTGGGCGAGCATCTTCTCGCTCACCCCGTCGATGCGGCGGCGCAGCGCGTTGAACCGGATCGCCCCGTCGCGCAGACCGGCGACGGTCAGCACGCCCCAACGGCCGGTGACGGTCTCGAGCGCCTGACGGGAGGTGCAGCCACGCTGGAAGACGTCGGCGATGATCTCCGCGGACGGTCCGGAATCGGGCTGGGTGGCCATGGGCGTCAAGCGTAGTCCGGCGCCGGTGACCCAGCACTGTGAAATACGCCGCACTATCGAATCCATTGCACTATCGAAAAGTAAGTGCAAGGATGCGGGTGCCCGATCGGTCCGACCGTCGAGTGCGCCGGGCCGAGACCCCGGCGCTGCCCCGATCCAGGTCAGGGCCACCACACCCGCGTCCCAGGAGGATTCCCACATGATCGCCGTCACCGGAGTCACTGGCCACCTCGGCCGGCTCATCGTCCAAGCACTGCTGCGCCGCGGCGTCGAGCCGTCCCAGGTGATCGCCGCCGTACGGACGCCGGCCAGGGCCGACGATCTGGCCGACCGCGGCGTGAACGTCCGGGAGGCCGACTACGACCGGCCGGAGACGCTGGCTCCCGCGTTCGCCGGAGTGGACGTGCTCGTTCTCGTCTCCGGGAATGCAGTGGGTGAGCGGGTCCGCCAGCACGGCGCAGCGATCGACGCCGCAAAGTCCGCGGGGGTGAAGCACCTGCTCTACACGAGTGTGCTGCACGCGGACACGACCCCGCTGCTGCTCGCCCCGGAGCACAGGGCGACCGAGGAACTGATCGCAGCCGCCGGGATCCCCGCCACGCTGCTGCGCAACGGTTGGTATACGGAGAACTATGTGGCCAACCTCGAGCAGGCGCGTGAGAGCAGCGAGATCCTGGGCAGCGTCGGCGCCGGGCGGGTTGCCGCGGCCAGCCGCGCGGACTTCGCCGAGGCCGCGGCAGTCGCCGCCATCAACGCCGCCGCGAACCCTGAGCAGGCCGGCGTGTACGAACTGAGTGGCGACGAGGCGTGGGACTACGCGACCCTCGCGGACGCCGTCGGGCAGGTCATCGGGCGACCCGTCGCCTACCGGGACGTGACCACGGCCGAGCACGAGGCGATCCTGACCGGCGCGGGCCTGGACGAAGGGACCGCCGCGTTCGTCGCCGGCCTGGACGCGAACATCCGCGACGGCCTCCTCGCCGGGACCAGTGGCGACCTCGCCCGGCTGATTGGGCGCCCGACCACGCCGCTACGGGAGGGTCTGAGCGCGGCGCTCGCGACCTCGAGGGTCTGATCGAGCACGGGCGCGCCACTGCGCGGCTCCCGATCGGAGCGGGCGGGCCTCAGTCCCTTTGCGGCCTCTGCGGCCCCTGCGGCCCTCGCGGCCTCTACGGCCCCTGCGGCCGATGGTGCCCGCCGACTCCGGCGGAGCGGACCGCGCCCCACAGGCCGGACTGCCACGGCCGCGCCGGGGTCGGCGGGAGGTGCGGCAGCAGTCCTGCCGAACCGAGGTCGCCGACGAAGCCGAACGAGCTCTGGCGCAGCGGGGCGTCCCACGGCACCACGGACAGCGGCCCAGCAGGACCGTTCAGGACCGCAAGGAACTGCCGCGCCTGCTCGTCCGAGGCAGCCTCACCGGCGCCGTCGACACCCTCCCAGTACCAGCGCCCACGGGCGAAGTGGTCGTGGAGGTCGGCCCAGTCGCGGTAGGAGGCGCGCAGACCCGCGGCGGCGATCCATCCGGTGTCGATCGCCTCGGCCTCACTGAGGTACCCGGCGCCGACGCCCGCGCGGGCCAGCATGATCGTGCGGACCAGGTCCCACGCCGTGAGGTCGACGGTGCGGGCGCCGCGGACGTCCTTGAGGACCCGGTGCAGGCGCAGTTCGGTCTGCGCGGCGGTGCCGGAGTGCTTCGCATCCCGGTGCAGCCCGGACGCGAGCGCGCGCTGGTCCGCGGGCGGCATCGCCAGCCACTGCGCGCGCTCGGCGCCGAAGTCGGTGCGGTGCCCGGACACGAGCAGGGACAGCAATTGCCGGTGCAGGTCCTCGCGGGAGCGCACCGCCCAGGCCTCCGCGAGGATGGCGAGGCTGTGCCGGGTGTCGGTGTAGCCGAAGGTGTCCAACGGCTCTCCGGCCGCGAGGGCGTACCAGGAGGAGGCGGCGAGCTGCCAGCCCGCCGGATGGGTGGCGACGGCGTGCGGGCCGACCAGGAACCGCGACTGATGGTGGGAGGCGACGTCCCTGCGTACCTCTCTGCGCGCGCGTTGCCGGTGCGCTCGTGCGTGTGCCCGGTCGAACAGGCGGTTCATGGCGAGCCGCCCGGCGATGATCACGACAACGACGACCAGGATTCCGGCGAGGTAGGCGGGCTCCACGCGACCATCTCAGCAGAACGGCCGGACCGCGAGCAACCCGCCGGTGCGGCCGGGACCACGGGCGCGACCGGGAGCGTGGGCGACGTGGTTGTGGTCGGCGAACCGCTCGGTGCCGCGGCGATCTCACCAGGAGGAGCCGAACGGCTCGTCGTCGCCGTCGAGCGCCTCGGTCGCCGGACTCACGCACCGGCCCAGCCGGGTCGGGTCCTGCGTGCTCACGGGACCAGGTGCCAGCAGAACAGCCCCAGCCAGCTCCAGCCCACGACGATCGTGGCGCGCTGGATGAGACCCACCCGCGGGTGGTCGGCCTCCCAGGCGTTGCCGAAGTACAGGAACAGCCCGCCGGAGGTGGCCGCCGTGACGCCGGAGTAGACGACCCAGACGGGATCGTCGAGCACCAGCGCGGCGACGACCGCGGCCACCGGCAGCGCGGAGAACACCACCATGCCGGCCCAGTCGTGCAGCCGGTGCCGCAGGCTCGTCGCCGCCGGCGTGGTGTCCGGCGTGCCCGGCGGGTAGCCACGCATGGCGTCCATGGGGAACACCCCGGATGCCACGACGGCGAGCCCGAACACCGCGAGCAGCGCCGCCAGCCACCCGCTCCTCGTCGTCTGGTGGACGCCGAGCGCCGACACGGCGACGAGCAGGCCGCTGACGAGGAAGTTGCTCGTCTGCAGCCAGCCCCTCGGCCCGAGCGCGAGGGCGCTGACGGGCTGCCGGACGGGGCTGTAGCCAGGTCGGGTCGCCCCGTCGACGAGGAGGACGAGGATGAACAGCGCGGTCCCGGCGCTGCCCGCGAGGAGCAGGGCCGATGGGTCGGTCACGATCGTGTCCTCCGCCTCAGGTCCAGCGGAAGAACTTGGCCGCCAGGCCGCCCGTGACGACGGCCCAGGCACCGAGCGCCAGGAGGTGTCGGGCCTCTGGCACCGCGCCGACCCAGGCTGCCGACAGCGCGGCGTTGCCGGCGCCGAACGGCAGCGCTGCACCGATCGCCTGCAGCACGTCCGGCAGGGCGCTGACCTGTCCGAAGCCGCCGCCGAGGGCGAGCATCACGAAGAACGCGCCCAGGCCGATCGCCAGGGCGGCGTTCGTCGTCGGGGCGAGCGCAGCGATCAGGATGCCGACCCCGTACATCGCGGCGAGCAGGAGCCCTCCGGCGAGCAGCGCCCAGCCGAGACTCTGCGGCTGGGTCACCCCGAAGAACGCCGCAGCGACGCCCATCATCAGCGCGACGCCGAGGAGCACCTGCACCAGGCTCACGAGCATCTGCGCGACCAGGATCATCGCCGGCCGAGCCGGAGTGACCGCGAGCCGCTTCAGGATCCCGTACTTGCGGTAGGAGGCCAGGAACGAGGGCATGTTCACCACACCCACGAGGGTCACCACCATGGTGATGGTCAGCGGCATGAGGATCGCGTTCATCACCGTGGCACCGCCCGGCAGCACCACGTCACCGCCGTCCCCGATGCCGTTCATCACCATGAGCAGCAGCGGCAGGCCGATCGGGATCAGGAGACCCGAGGTGTCGCGGACGATCATCCGCGACTCGGCGAGGAACATCTGGCCCCAGGCAGCCGCCGGCAGGCGGCGCGCGGGAGGCAGGCTGGTGGTCGTGTCGGTCATCGTCGGCTCCTGTCAGCTCAGGTCCCGCGTCGGCTCCGGCTCGCCGAGCTCGTGCCCGGTGAGCTGGAGGAACGCGTCGTCGAGCGTGGCGGTCGTGGTGCGGAAGTCGGTGGCGGGCACCGCGTGGCGGACCAGGGTGGTGGTGACCTGGGTGACGAGGTCGCCGCGACCGGAGACCCGCACCTGGTCGCCGTCGATGAGGACGTCCTCGACGCCGGGCAGCCCGGCGAGCACGGACGGATCGAGCGGCGCATGGGCACGGAAGCTCACGCCGCCGACCCCGGACACCTGCCGGACGAGCCCGGCGGGGGTGTCCAGGGCGACCACCTTCCCGGCGTCGAGGACGGCCACCCGGTCGCAGAGCCGCTCGACCTCCTCCATGAAGTGGCTGACGAGCACGATCGTGATGCCGTCCGCACGCATCTCCTCGATGAGGCTCCACATGCTGCGCCGGGCCACGGAGTCCAGCCCGGTGGTCAGCTCGTCGAGCACGGCGAGCCGGGGCCGGCCGACGAGCGCGAGTGCGATGCTCAGCCGCTGCCCCTCGCCGCCGGAGAGCTGGTCGTAGCGGGAGTCGCGTACCGTGCCGAGTCCGAGCCGCTCGATGAGCTCACCCGGGTCGAGACCGTCGTGGTAGAAGGAGCGGTACATCCGGATCAGTTCGGTGACGGTCAGGCTCATGTGCAGGTGGGTGGCCTGCAACTGCACCCCGACGGCCTGCTGCACCCGGGCCCGCTCCCTGCGGGGGTCGAGCCCGAACACCCGGACCCGCCCGCCGTCGGGCTCGCGTAGCCCGATCGCGGCCTCGACCGTGGTCGACTTCCCCGCGCCGTTGCGGCCCAGGAGGCCGAAGATCTCACCGCTCTCGACGGCAAGGCTGACGTCGTCGACGACCGCTCGGCCCCGGTAGACCTTGGTCAGGTGGTCGATCTCGACGACTGCCATCGGGCTCCTCCTCGGTTCTGGGTCCCGGTCGCCGCGCGCCGGTCACCCTCGGGGTGCCCGGCCGCCACGGCTCCGGACGCCGGCCCTCCGACCGGCGTGCCTCCACGCTAGGAATCCGGCAGGGTCCAGCACATCTGCCGGTCGTCACCGGTTCCGCGCATGACTTCCGGCACCTGCCCCCGGCGGTGCCCGTTCCCTAGGGTGGGGGCATGGAACGCACGGGCCGGGTCCAGATCTGGGCGGGCGTGAGCATGCTCGTGCTGTGTGTGCTCGTCGGCGTGGTCGAGGGAGCCACGGTCCTGTCGGCCGGGTCGTGGCTTCTTTTCGCAGGGTGGCTGGTGGCGTTCGGCACCTTTCTGGTGGGGGAGATCGTCCTCGCCGTCCGGCCCCTGCCGGCGACGGCCGGTGCGCGGCTGCTGCTCGTGGCGGTCCCGGTGCTCGCCAGCACCGCGGTCGTGCTGCTCTCCCCCAACCGGGGCGGCCTCAACCTCATCCTGCTGGTGCTCACCGCCGCCACCGCCGCGATCCATCTGGAACTGCGGGGCATCGCCACCGTCATCGGGTGGAACTCCGCAGTCGTGCTCGCCCAGGGCGCTGCTCTGGGGCCCCTGGTGACCGAGCCCAACCGGCCGGTGGACCTCCTCCTCACGACGTTGCTCTACGCCGTGTTGCAGGCGGCCAGCGCCGCCATGATGTGGAGCCAGCGGCGTGTCGAGGAGGCACTCCAGGACCTCACCGTGGCCCATGTGGAACTGCGCAGCACGGGCGCGCTGCTGGCCGAGTCCAGCCAGGCCCAGGAGCGGTTGCGGATCTCCCGCGAACTGCACGACGTCCTCGGCCACCAGCTCACGGTGCTGTCCGTCGAGCTGGAGGTGGCCTCCCACCAGGTCGCCGGCCCGGGCCGCGAGCATGTCCTGCGGGGCCGGGCGATCACCCGCGAGGTGCTCGCCGACGTGCGGTCGGTGGTCGGGACCGAACGCCGCCGCCGCTTCGATCTCCCGGCCGCGCTGGCGGACGTGACCGAGGAGGTCCCGCACCCGCGGGTACATCTGACGATCGAACCCGGGCTCGTGGTGGACGACGAGCGGGCCGCCGTCATCGTGCGCGTCGTCCAGGAGGTCGCCACCAACACCATCCGTCACTCCCGGGCGGACAACCTGTGGATCGACCTCACCGCGGCCGACGGCACGGTCCGCCTCGACGCCCTCGACGACGGCCAGGGCGCGCCGCGCGTCGTCGCCGGGCACGGCCTGAACGGGCTTCGCGAACGCGTCGAGTCGCTCGGAGGGCGGGTCTCGCTCGACGGGTCTGCGGGCTTCCGGGTGCTCGCGGAGCTTCCGGCCCGCCGGCGGGTGCCGGCATGATCCGGGTGGTCCTCACCGACGACCAGACCCTGATGCGCGAGGGGTTGGAGAGTCTGCTCGCGATCAGCGGCGAGGTGGAGGTGATCGGGCACGCGGCCGACGGGGACGAGGCGTTGACCCTGGTCGCGGACCTCGCCCCGGACGTGCTGCTGCTCGACCTGCGGATGCCGAACCGGGACGGGATCGCCACCCTCGAGGAGCTTCGCCGGCGTGGCCTTGAGGTGCCGGTGCTGGTCCTGACGACCTTCGACGACGACGAACTCGTCCTGCGCGCGCTTCGCGCCGGCGCCAAGGGCTACCTGCTCAAGGATGTGAGGCTCGAGGAACTGGTGGGTGCCATCCGGACCCTGGCCGACGGCGGCACGCTGGTCCAGCCCGCGCTCACCGAACGCTTGCTGCAGGGGCTGGGCTCACTGCCCGTGCCCGACGACTTCACCCACCTGCCCACCCCCGAGCCGCTGAGCCCGCGCGAGACCGAGATCCTCCGGCTGCTGGCCAGCGGCTTCAGCAACCGCGAGATCGCCGAGGCACTCTCCCTGGCGGAGGGCACCGTGAAGAACTACATCTCCACGGTCCTGGCGAAGTTCGGCGTCAAGGACCGCACCCGCGCCGTGCTGCGCGCCCTCCATCTCGGCGTGCTGAGCACCCCCGGCTCCTGAGGACCGGGCGGCGGTCGCGTGGCTCAGCGGGCCGGGCGGAACGCCCGCCGGTAGAGCGCCCGCATCTCCTCGGTGAGCTCGGGGGCGGGGCCGTCGACGGGCGCGCCGGGCACCACTGTCGTGATCGGCAGCGTGGCGACCGGTCCGGGCTCGACGCCCCATTCGGCGAGCCAGCCGGCGAGCTGGGCGGACGAGGCCGCGTAGACGATCCGGCCGAGCCCGACCCAGCCGTGGGCGGCGGCACACATCGGGCAGTGCTCGCCGGAGGTGTACACGACCGCCGTGCGGCGCTCGGCGGGTGCGAGGTTCGCCACCGCCCAGCGGGCGATCGCGAACTCCGGATGGCGGGTGTGGTCGCCGCCGGAGACCTGGTTGTGGTCGGCGAACAACTCGGTGCCGTCCGCACCGACCAGGATCGAGCCGAACGGCTCGTCCCCGGCTTCGAGGGCGGTGCGGGCGAGCGCCACGCAGCGCCGGAGGCGGTCCAGGTCGACGGCGGAGATCATGCCTCCCAGGGTGGCAGCCCGGGAGGCCCGAGCCGCACCGCCGGACCGGACGCCCGCATCTCGCGGGCGTCCGGTGGTGTGCTGGGGCTGCTCAGGCGTCGCGGCGCCGCAGTGCGACAGCCGCGGCGATCATCGGGAAAAGTGCCCAGGCCGCGACCACCGCGGCGCCCTGCCAGGGCGTGAAGCCACCGGACCCGCCGAACGCGTCACTGACGGTGACGAAGGCCGTCGCGGCCGGCAGCGGCAGGTACTCCACGAGGTTCTGCACCCAGTCCAGGGTGATGAACTGCAGGATGCCAGGCAACAGGAGCAGCACGGTGAGCGCGACGGTCACGGACGCGGCGGTGGAGCGCAGGAGGGTGCCGACGCCGAGGGCGAACAACGCCGCCGCGACGAGGAAGGCGGTGGCGCCACCGACGATCTGCCAGGTGGTCCCGTCGGTCAGGCTCGGCACCTGGTCGTGCTCGCGCAGGATCGGCAGCGTCGCAGCGTAGGAGGCCGCGAATCCGATGACGCTCGTGACCACCGTGACCCCGGCGAGCGCGATCGCCTTCGCCGCGAGCACGGGCAGCCGGGTAGGCACGGCGGCGAACGTGGAGCGGATCATGCCGGAGGAGTACTCGTTCGTGATGAGCAGGGCGCCGAGCACTGCGATCGTGAGCATGCCGAACTGGTAGCCGCCGGTGACGAGCTCGGCGCCGTGCACGTCCGCGAATGCCGCGGCGCCCTCGGGCGAGCCGAGACTGTCCGCGATCGCGGCAGCCTGGCCGACGGCCATGAGCGCCAGCAGCGCGACGGTGAGGCCGAGCGTCCACCACGTGGAGCGGAGCGAGAAGAGCTTCCGGCCTTCGGCGCCCAGGACGCCGGCGAAGTCGAGCCGTGCCGGCACGAGCGGCCGCACGCGGGGAACGGACTGCGCCACCTGCGTGGCGGGTCGAGGGGTGCTGGTCATGGCGGTCATCGGGTCGCTCCGGTGAGGATCGGTTCGGGTGCGGTGGTATCGGATCGGTACTCGACGGCGTCCTGCGTGAGCGCCATGTAGGCGGCTTCGAGCGACGCTTGCTGAGTGGCGAGTTCGTGCACGGCGATGCGGTGGGCCACCGCGGTGTCGCCGATGAGTTCCCCGCTCAGACCACGCACCTCCAGCGCGCCCGGCTCCGGTGAGGTGATCGTGCCACCGGCCGCGCGGAGCAGCGCTGCGAGATCCGTGGCCTGCGGCGACCGCACCCGGACCGTGCTGTCCAAGACCCCGTCGATGACCTCCTGCACCGGACCGGACGTGATGATCCGGCCCTTGCCGATCACGAGCAGCTGGTCGGCGGTCTGGGCCATCTCGCTCATCAGGTGCGAGGAGAGGAACACCGTGCGGCCCTGCGCGGCGAGCTGGCGCACGAGCGTACGGACCCACTGCACACCCTCGGGGTCGAGGCCGTTGACGGGCTCGTCGAGGATGAGGGTCTGCGGGTCGGCGAGCAGGGCGGAAGCGATACCGAGCCGCTGGCCCATGCCGAGGGAGAACCCGCCGACACGCTTGTTCGCGACCGTGGCGAGGCCCGTCAGCTCGATGACGTCGTCCACGCGTTTCGGGCTGATGTGGTGGGTCGCCGCCATCACGGCGAGGTGGGCCCGGGCGGAGCGGCCCGGGTGCACGGCCTTCGCCTCGAGCAGGGCGCCGACCTCCCGCAGCGGGGTGCGGTGCTCGGCGTAGCGCTTGCCGTTGACCGTGACCCGGCCGGAGGTGGGTGCGTCGAGTCCGACGATCATGCGCATGGTGGTGGACTTGCCGGCGCCGTTCGGGCCGAGGAAGCCGGTGACGGTGCCCGGCCGGACCGTGAAGCTGATGCCGTGGACGGCGGTCTTGTCGCCGTAGCGTTTGGTGAGCTCGTGTGCCTCGATCATGGGGATCTCTTCTCTCGTGGTCAGCGGTCGTGGCAGGCCCACGTGGGGTCCGCCCCCGACGGGCCGTCCGGACCTCGATGCGAGGGTTGTCGCGGGTCTCGGCTGCCGTCGACGCTACGGCTCAGGCCTTGCGGGCGGATCGCGCTCGAGACGGAAACGACAGAGCCGGACCATCGACCGAACGGATGAAGAATCGACCGCCCGGCCCGGGGTGAACCCTGACCCGCGTGTCGGCGCGAGTCAGGGTGCCGGTGGGTCGGAGCGCACAGGCGCAGGCTCATCGAGCCAGGGTTCACACTCCGCTGCTCAGGTGGGTTCGGCGATGCCCCGCGCGTACGCCCAGACCACCAGCTGCACCCGGTCCCGGGTGTCGGTCTTCGTCATGATCCGAGACAGGTGCGTCTTCACGGTGCTCGCCTCCAGGTGCAGCGCGGCCGCGATCTCGGCGTTCGAGGAGCCCCGACAGAGCAGCCCGAGGATGTCGTGCTCGCGGGCCGTCAGCAGCCGGGCCGCGGCGACGTCACGCGGTGTCGCGGACCGGCGCGTGGCGAACTCCCGCAGCACCCGCCTGGTCAGGCTCTGGTCCACCAGGCCTTCGCCGGACGCGACCCGCCGGACGGCGTCGACCAGGACGTCGGGGTCGGCGTCCTTGAGCAGGAACCCGCTCGCGCCGGCCTCGAGTGCACCGAACACGTAGTCGTCCAGATCGAACGTGGTCACCACCAGCACCGGGATCGGATCGGCGACGTCCGGGCCGGCGAGCGCGCGGGTCGCCGTGATCCCGTCACCGCCGGGCATCCGCACGTCCATGCAGACCACATCCGGGCGTAGTTCCCGCGCGATCCGGACACCGTCGACACCCCCGGACGCCTGCCCGACCACCTCGATGCCCTCGGAGCGCAGGATCACCTCGAAGCCGGCCCGCACCACGGCCTGGTCGTCGACGAGCACCACGGTGGTCATGAGGTTCCTCCCGGTCGGGGGATGGTCAGCTGGACCTGCCAGGCTCCGCCGGCCACCGGGCCGGCGGAGAGGTCGCCGTGGAGCATCTGGGCGCGTTCGCGCATCCCGACCAGGCCGTGCCCCGTGGCGGCCGGCCGGCCGTCGGCGGGCGGTGGCGGAGTCGCCGGGTTGCGCACCGTGAGCACGCAGGCGGAGGGCGTGTACTCGCGGCGGATGTCGATGCCGCGGCCGGGTGCGTGGCGCCGCGCGTTGGAGAGGGCCTCCTGCAGCACCCGGTACAGGGTGAGCTCCGCCGTCGGGCCCAGGTCCCACGGCTCGCCGTCCACCCGGGCCGAGACCCGCGCGCCCGCGGCCCGGGCGCCGTCGATCAGGTCGTCGACGTCCGCGAGGCCCGGCTGAGGGGTCTGTTCGGCACCACCCTCGCCGCGGAGCAGCCCGACGACGAGGCGCAGGTTGTCGAGGGTCTCGCGGCCCTGGGTCCGGATCCAGCGCATCGACTCGCGGGCCCGGGCCGGGTCGGCGCCGATCAGGCGTTCGGCCGCGGCCGCCTGCACCACGATCCCGGAGAGGTGGTGGGCGGCCACGTCGTGCAGTTCCCGGGCGATCCGGGACCGCTCGGCGGCCACGGCCTGCGCGGCCCGGCTCTGCTGCTCGGCCGCGGCCGCGTCCACCTGGGCCTGGAGCGAGGCGAGCAGCTGCCGACGGGTGCCGATGTACACGCCGACGAAGCACGCGATGCCGTACACGGCGAGCGCCGACGCGAGCGAGCCCAACAAGTTGACGACCGGGCCGCCGTCGGGAATCGCCTCCGGCCCGCCCAGGGTGACGTTCAGCAGGGCCTCGGCCACGGCAGCAGCGGCGACCGTGACGGCGGCGGTGCGCCGGGGCGCATAGGCGCCGAGGGCGTAGGCGGCCACGGGGGTCGCGAGCCCCCGGAAGCTGACCAGGTCCGGCAGCAGCGGGGCCATCAGGATCTGGGCGCCGACGGCGAGCCCGAAGCAGAGCACCGGCGCCCGGCGGCGCAGGATCAGGGCCGCGGACTGGGCCACCAGCAGGGCGTACACCACGGCGCGAGGGGTGCCGGACAGGGCCTCGACGTCCAGGCCGAGCTCCTCGGCCATGCCGCCGGCGACCAGGACCTCGAGCCCGGCGAAGCCGATCACATTGAGGAGCGCGACCACACCGGCCACGACGGTGTCGCGGCCGGTGGTCGTGCGCGGGCGCAGGGTGGTGAGCCGGGCCCGCACCGGTTCGGTCACCTCATCGCCCCTCGTTCATCGTTCGGCCCAGCGTAGTGAGCCGCGTCATGCGAGGTCGCGGCGCCGGAAGGTCTCCAGCGCTCCGAAGCCGAGCACCAGGACCCACGCGCCCAGCGCGACGAGCCCGCCGAGGGCTCCGAGACCGGCCGGGCCGGCGAGCATCCCGGCGCCCGGGCCCACCGAGGCGAGCGAGCCGAGCCCGAGCGGCAGCCAGTCGGTGACGGCAGGACCACCCCCGCCGATGAAGCTCACGATGCCGCGCAGGATCGGCTCGGCGACGATCAGGGCGCCGACGGTGATCAGGGTGGCGACCTGGCCGCGGATCAGGGTGCCGATCGCCTGCCCGAGCCAGGTGAACAGGACCAGGACGGCGAGCCCGCGGCCCCAGATCCCGAGGACCTCACCCGGGCTCAGCGCGAGTTCCGCACCGGGGGTGATGGTGACCGCGAGGAACAGCCCGAGCGCAGTCAGGACCACCAGCCCCACCCCGACGATGCCCGCGACCGTGGCGCCCGCGGCGGCCTTCGCGGCCAGGATCCGGGGGCGGGACGGGGTGATCAGCGCGGTCGGCACGATGCCGCCGGTGCGCAGGTCGGTGGTCGCGACGAGGGCGCCGAGGACCAGCACGGCCATCACGGTGAGCCCGACGCTCGAGCTGCCCGGGCCGAGCGCGAGCAGGTCCAGCAGGGAGCGCTGCAGGGCGGGGCTGCCGAGGTCGGTGAGCGTGGCCAGGTCCGGGACGAGTTCGGCCGCGACCTCCGGCGGCAGGTCGCTGGTTCCCGAGCCCAAGGAGGTGACCAGGCGCGGCAGGGCCAGGGTCAGGCCCTGGACCCCGATCATCCCGATCCAGGCGACGGCGGCGATGATCCAGGCGGCCCGGGTGGTCCGGAGCTTGAGCAGTTCGGAGCGGTACATCAGAGCATCCCTTCGGAGGCGGCGGTCAGGTCGAGGTAGGCGTGCTCGAGGGTGTCGCCCGCCATGACGTCGGCGAGCGGCCCGTCGGCGAGCACCCGCCCCTCACCGATGACCACGAGGTCGTCGGCCACCTGGGCGACCTCGGCGAGAACGTGAGAGGCGAGCAGGACGGTGCCTCCGCCGTCGGCGAACGAGCGCAGCATGCCGCGCAGCCAGGCCATGCCCGCGGGGTCGAGCCCGTTCGCGGGCTCGTCCAGGACGAGGATCCGCGGGTCGCCGAGCAGCGCGCCGGCGAGCCCGATGCGCTGGCGCATGCCGAGGGAGTAGGTGCCGACGCGGCGGTCCGCGGCGCGGGCCATCCCGACCTTCTCGAGGACGACGGCGACCGTCGCCTCGGGCAGTCGGGCGGCGGCGGCGAGGACCCGCAGGTGGTCGCGGCCGGTGCGGCCGGGGTGCAGGCCGCCGGTGTCGAGCAGGGCGCCGACGGTGCCGGCCGGGTGGTCCAGGTCTCCGTAGGCGCGGCCGTTGATCGCGGCGGTGCCCGACGTGGCCCGGGCGAGCCCGAGCAGGATGTTGACGCTCGTGGACTTGCCGGCCCCGTTCGGGCCGAGGAGCCCGACGACGCGCCCCTCCGCGGCCGTGAAGCTGACGCCGCGCAAGGCCTCGACGGGTCCGTACGACTTGTGGAGATCCGTGATCTCGATCGCGTGCATGGGTTCCTCCGGCGATGGGTGGGTTGACGTGTTCAGCCTGTCCGGATCCGCGCGCGGAATCGTCTGGCGCAGGGGGGAACCTGGGCGCCAACCTTTGGCGGACACGCGGGCGGACACGGGCGGGTGGTGGACGCGGGACGACGCGGCTGCCGAGTGCGGGACACCGGGTCCGAGGCGGGTCGGGGCGGTGTCCGTTGCGGTCCCCGACCGGAGGGGGTGTGGTCAGCGGGCTGAACCGGAGGTCCCACCGTGACCCTCGACCGACCCGGAGGTATCACCGGATCCGCCGGATACCCGACCGGGTCGGTGAGGGCGTCGGGCGCGACCGCTGACCAGCATCCGGACACCGGTGTTCCGGCTCGGTCACCGGCGAGGGCCGGTGTCAGGATGGACACAACCCCGAGCAAGGAGACCACGATGGCGCTGCCCCACGACGACGACCCGAAGTTCACGGCCTACGCCAACCCGGAGCGGCTGGTGAGCACGCAGTGGCTCGCCGACCACCTCGGCGACCCCGGGCTGGCCGTCGTGGAGAGCGACGAGGACGTGCTGCTGTACGAGACGGGCCACATCCCGGGTGCGGTGAAGGTGGACTGGCACCTCGACCTGAACGACCCGGTCACGCGCGACTACGTGGACGGCGAAGGCTTCGCGAGACTCCTCGGCGGCAAGGGCATCTCCCGGGACACCACCGTCGTGATCTACGGGGACAAGAACAACTGGTGGGCCGCCTACGCCCTGTGGGTGTTCACGCTGTTCGGACACCCGGACGTGCGCCTGCTCGACGGCGGCCGGGCCAAGTGGGTGGCCGAGGGTCGCGAGTTCACCACCGACGTGCCGAGCCCGGCGCCCGTCGACTACCCGGTGGTCCCGCGCGAGGACGACGGCGTGCGTGCGTTCAAGGAGGACGTGCTCGGCTTCCTCGGTGGACAGCTCGTGGACGTCCGGTCGCTCCCGGAGTACACCGGCGAGCGCACCCACATGCCCGACTACCCGGACGAGGGCACCGTGCGCGGCGGCCATATCCCCGGTGCGCAATCGGTGCCGTGGGCCCGGGCCGCGAACGAGGACGGCACGTTCCGCTCCCGCGCCGAGCTGGACGCGATCTACCGTCAGGAGAAGGGCCTCACCCCGACGGAGCCGGTGATCGCCTACTGCCGCATCGGGGAGCGTTCCGCGCACTCCTGGTTCGTCCTGCAGCACCTGCTGGGCTTCCCGGACGTCCGCAACTACGACGGTTCCTGGACCGAGTGGGGCAACTCCGTGCGGGTGCCGATCGCGCGCGGCACCGAGCCCGGGGAGATCCACGCTCGATGACGGCCCCCGCGGGGACCGGCGCCGGACGCGGCCCGATGGCCGCGATGGCAGACTTGGCTCCATGATCGATACGTCCGACCTGCCCACGGCCCTGGCGGGCATCGTCGACGACTTCAACGCGCTCACGACGGCGGACCGGTTGCAGTTGCTGCTCGAGTTCTCCACCGGTCTGCCCGAGCTGCCCGAACGGTACGCGGCGCACCCGGAGCTGCTCGAGGGCGTGCCGGAGTGCCAGTCGCCGATCTTCCTGATCGTCGAGGTCGACGGCTCCGGCCCGGACGCGGTGGTGCACCTGTTCTTCTCGGCCCCGGCGGAAGCGCCGACGACCCGGGGCTTCGCCGGGATCCTGCACGAGGGCCTGGACGGGCTCTCCGTCGCGGACGCCCTGGCGGTGCCGAACGACATCTCCGACCGGCTCGCACTCGCCGATGCCGTCAGCCCGCTGCGCCTGCGCGGCATGGCCGGCATGCTCGGCCGGATCAAGCGGCAGGTGCGGGAGAAGTCCGGGATCTGACCTCGGCTGGTTCGGCGGATCGGGCCCGAGCAGTCCGCGGGCCCCTGACCTCGATCAGTCCGGGGTGTGGATCCGGTCGAGGATCGCGCGGGCCTGACGCAGGACCGGCTCGTCGACCATCCGGCCCCGGTGCCGGAACACTCCCGGTCGGGCCCCCGCGGCCGCGAGGACTTCCCTGGCCCACGCGACCTGATCCGGGCCGGGTCGATACGCCGCGCGGATCGTCTCGACCTGCCCGGGATGGATGCAGGCCGTCGCGCTGAACCCGCTCGCGTTGGCGTCCTCGGCCTCCCGGGCGAGCCCGTCGAGATCGGCGATGTCCAGATGGACCGTGTCGATCGCTGCCTTGCCATACGCGCCCGCGGCGAGCAGCACCGCGGAACGGGCCGTTCGAGCGACGTCCCGATACGCGCCGTCGGGGCCGCGACTCGTCGTGCCGCCCAGGGAGGCCAGCAGGTCCTCGGCGCCCCACATCAGGGCGTGCACGGCTGGGGCGGCCGCCAGCACTGGCGCGGCCAGCACCCCGAGCGCGGTCTCGCACAGGGCGATCACGTCGAAGCCGTCGAGGCGGGCGACCTGCGCCGGCGATTCCGCCTTGGCCAGCATGACCGTGCGGTAGTCGGTGCCGGCGAGGGCCTCGAGGTCGGCCTCGAACTCCGGACCACCGGCGGGGTTGACCCGCACGATCGTGTCGGCCGGATCGAGTGGTTCGGCGCGAAGCGCTGCCCGGGCCTGGGTCTTGCGCTCCGGGGCGACGGCGTCCTCCAGGTCGAGGATGACGGCGTCCGCTCGCTCGGACGCCTTGGCGAACCGGTCCGGCCGGTCGGCCGGGCAGAACAACAGTGCCGGACCCCAGTTCCGGTTCGCCCGGTTCGCCGGGGCTGCCGCACTCACCGGGAGCCCTCGCCGATCGCGTCCGCGCACCACACCAGGGTGGACCGGACGGCGGTGGCGACGATGGTGCCGTCCTGGTTCCGACCGGTGTGCTCGAGGGTCACGATGCCCTGACCGGGGCGTGAGGAGGAAAGCCTCTTGGAGCGCACACGCGTCTCCGAATAGAGCGTGTCACCGTGATAGAGCGGATGCGGAAACGTGACCGCCTCGAACCCGAGATTGGCCACGATGGTGCCCTGGGTCAACTGGGCGACCGAGGAACCCACGAGGGTGGCCAGTGTGAACATCGAGTTCACCAGCCGCTGTCCGAACGGCTGGCTCGCGGACCAGGCGGCGTCCAGGTGCAGCGACTGGGTGTTCATGGTGAGGGTCGTGAACAGCACGTTGTCCGCCTCGGTGACGGTGCGCCCCGGCCGGTGCTGGTAGAGCACGCCGGTGTCGAACTCCTCGTAGTAGAGACCCCGCTGTACCACGACGGCGCGCGGCTGTGACGGCTGTGTCATGTCGAGTGCCACCCCTGCAGGGCCGGGTCGGCGGGGTCATCCGATCCGGTGCGGCTGCCCAGGAGTCGCCAGGTGCCGGGCAGGAGGAGGGCGACGGCGGCTGCCTTGAGCACGTCGCCGACCAGGAAGGGGAGCACGCCCAGCGCGATCGCCTCGGGCAGGCCAACTCCTAGGGCGACCATGAGCCACGGAACGCCGAACAGGTAGATCACCGCGCCGGCCGCCGCAAACATGGCGGCCGCTCGCCAGACGGAGCGGTCGGCGCCGCGGGCGGCCAGCCAGCCCGCGAGGGCGGCGGCCGGCAGGTAGCCGAGGGCGTAGCCGAAGGAGGCGGCCTCCCATCCGGAGCCCCAGCCCGCGAACACCGGTGCGCCGACGATCCCGGCGACCAGGAACAGGCCGAGGCTGAGCATGGCGCGGACGGGACCCAGCGCGGCTCCGACGGCGAGCGCGGCGAACGTGCCGAGCGTCAGCGGGACCGGAGTGAACGGCAGCGGGACCGAGATCTGGCCGACCAGAGCAACGGTGGTGGCGCCGCCGACCACGAGGGCGGCGTCGCGCACGCGGGTCCCGGGCAGCAGATCGCCGAGCACGGGTGGACTGAGAGTCATCGACATTCGGATTCTCCGATCGGGAGGGCGATACGCGTGGACGTGGTCGATCATGGCGCAGGCGCGCCCGTCGCCACAGTGGCCGCCCCGCCCGTCTCACTGTCGTGGCTGTCGGAGGTCACCGAGAACAGTTCCTGCCCGGCCGCGACCTGGTCGCCCGAGGCCACGGCGACGGTGCCGACGGTCCCGTCGTGCGGCGCCGTCAGGGTCACCTCCATCTTCATCGCCTCGAGCACGCCGAGGTGTTCTCCTTTGACCACGGTCTGTCCAGCCTGGACGACGACGCTCAGGACGAGGCCGGGCATGGGTGCGCGAACGACATCCTCGGTGGGCGCGGCGTGCTCGGCGGCCAGGCTGCTGGCGGGCCGGATCGTGTGGTTCTGGCCGTGCAGGCAGACGACGGCGGACCCCGCCTCGAACTCGTCGAGCTCGTGCGTCACCTCGTGCACGACGCCGTCGATCTCCAGCCGTGCTCGGCCGGGCAGGGCGAGCATCGGGTGCACGGTCGCGACCCGGTGACCGTCACCTCCGGCGTGCTCTGCGGAGCCCGGTCGACCGGCGCCTGGCGGGCGGCCGCCCTCCAGGCGCACCTCGTGCGCGCTCCGGTCGACCCGGACGATGCGCCGAACCTCGCCCACGGTGAGGGTTCGGACGATCGGGGCGGCAGGTCCGCCGTCGCGCCAGCCGTCCCGCGCCCGGAACGGGTGCGGGGGATCGCCGTCGTCGGCAAGCAGCCAGGCGGCGACGACGAGCGGAAGGTAGGGGAGATCGACCGGGAACGGTGTGTCGGCGCGGTCGAGCCACGCCGTGTCGATCCGTGCGGCAGTGAACTCGCGGCCGGCGAGCAGCCGGCGCAGGAACCCGAGGTTCGTGGTGAGTCCGATGATGGCGGAGTCGTCGATCGCCTCGACGAGCCGTTGCCGGGCGGCCTCCCGGGTGGGCGCGTGGCTGATGACCTTGGCGAGCATCGGGTCGTACCAGGTGCCGACCTCCTGACCGCCGACGAGTGCCTCGTCGACCCGGGCGCGCGGGGACCAGCGCACCGTCCGTGCGACCCCGGCCTGCGGAAGGAACTGGGCGCCCGGGTCCTCGGCGTAGACCCGGGCCTCGATCGCGTGCCCGGTGACGGTGACCTGCTCCTGGGTGAAGGCGAGGGCCTCGCCCTGGGCGATGCGGAGCTGCTCGGCGACCAGATCGACGCCGGTGACGAGCTCGGTGACCGGGTGCTCCACCTGGAGCCGGGTGTTCATCTCCAGGAAGTACGCCTCCTCGCCCTGCACCAGGAACTCCACGGTGCCCGCGTTCACGTACCCGACCTGGCTCGCGAGCCGGACGGCGGCGCTCGTCACGGTGTCCCGCACGGCGGTGCTGATGGTGGGAGCGGGCGCCTCCTCGACGACCTTCTGGTGGCGCCGCTGGACTGAGCAGTCCCGGTCGTACAGGTGCAGCACGTTGCCGTGGGAGTCGGCGAGCACCTGGACCTCGATGTGGCGACCGTGCTCGACGTAGCGCTCGATGAGCATCGTGTCGTCACCGAAGGCCGCCTTGGCCTCGCGGCGAGCGGACGCGAGGGCCGCGGGCAGCGCGGCGTCCTCACGGACGATCCGCATGCCCTTGCCCCCGCCACCCGAGACGGCCTTCACCAGGAGCGGGAAGCCGATCTCGACGCGCGCCGCGGTCATCAGCGCCGCGTCGTCGGCACCCTCGACGGCGGGCAGCATCGGCACGCCCGCCGCCGCAGCGATCCGGCGTGCCTCGTCCTTGCGGCCCATGAGCTCGATGACCTCGGGGGAGGGGCCAACGAACACCAGACCCGCCTCCCGGCACGCGCTCGCGAACTCCGCGCGTTCGGACAGGAACCCGTAGCCAGGGTGCACCGCGTCCGCACCCGACCGGGAGGCGGCGTCGATCAGCGCGGGGATCGACAGGTAGGAGTCGGCGGCCGGGGGCGGACCCAGCCTGACCGCGGTGTCGGCGACCCGCACGTGCGGGGCGTCGCGGTCGGCGTCGGAGTAGACGGCGACAGTTCGCAGGCCGGCGTCGCGGGCGGCCCGCAGCACCCGTACCGCGATCTCGCCACGGTTGGCGACCAGGAGTGTTCCGAAGGACATGCGCTCCTCACATCCGGAAGACGCCATAGCCGGGCGCAGGGATCGGGGCGTTCGCGGCCGCGGCCAGCCCCATCCCGAGGACCCGGCGCGTGTCGAGCGGATCGATGATGCCGTCGTCCCAGAGTCGCGCGGTCGAGTAGTAGGGCGATCCCTGCCGCTCGTACTGCTCGCGGATCCCATCGACGAACTTCGTCTCCTGATCCGCCGGCCACTCGCCACCGCGGGCCTCGATGCCGTCCCGGCGGACGGTGGCCAGCACCGCCGCCGCCTGCTCACCACCCATCACCGAGACACGGGCGTTCGGCCACATCCACAGGAACCGCGGGTCGAACGCGCGCCCGGCCATGCCGTAGTTCCCGGCACCGAAGGAGCCGCCGATGACCACGGTGAACTTCGGCACCACGGAGCACGCGACGGCGGTGACCAGCTTCGCGCCGTCCTTGGCGATGCCACCACGCTCGTACTCGCGCCCCACCATGAAGCCGCTGATGTTCTGGAGGAAGACGAGGGGGATCCCGCGCTGGTTGCACAACTCGATGAAGTGCGCGCCCTTGAGTGCTGACTCGCCGAACAGGATCCCGTTGTTGGCCACGACGCCGACGGGGAAGCCCCACACGTGCGCGAACCCGCAGACCAGGCTCTCCCCGTAGAGCGCCTTGAACTCGGCGAGCCGGGAGCCGTCGACGATCCGGGTGATCACCTCGTGCACGTCGTAGGGCACGCGGGGATCGGTCGGCACGAGGTCCAGCAGGGCCGCCGGGTCCTGGGCCGGCTCCTCGACGGTGACTTGTCGGATCGAGGGCTTGGTCGACCGCTCGATCGTGCCCACGATCCGGCGCAGGATGCCGACGGCGTCCTCGTCGTCGGTAGCGAGGTGGTCGACGACCCCCGACAGTCGCGCGTGCACGTCGCCGCCGCCGAGTTCCTCGGCGGTGACCACCTCACCGGTCGCGGCCTTCACGAGCGGCGGCCCGCCCAGGAAGATCGTGCCCTGGTCCCTCACGATCACCGACTCGTCGGACATCGCGGGTACGTACGCGCCGCCGGCCGTGCACGAGCCCATCACGGCGGCGAGTTGGGGGATCCCGCTGGCCGACATCCTGGCCTGGTTGAAGAAGATCCGGCCGAAGTGGTCCCGGTCCGGGAACACCTCGTCCTGCAGGGGCAGGTAGGCGCCGCCGGAGTCCACGAGGTAGAGGCAGGGCAGTCTGTTCGCGGCCGCGATCTCCTGGGCCCGCAGATGCTTCTTGACCGTCATCGGGTAGTACGTACCGCCCTTGACGGTCGCGTCGTTGGCGACGACGACACAGGTCCGCCCGGCGACCTGCCCGAGGCCGGTGACGATCCCCGCGGCGGGGACGTCGCCGCCGTACATGTCGTAGGCGGCCAGTGGTGACAGTTCTAGGAACGGCGACCCCGGATCGAGCAGCCGGTCGATCCGGTCGCGGACCAGCAGTTTGCCGCGGGCGAGATGGCGCTCGCGGGAGGACTCACTGCCGCCCAGCCGGACCGTGATCAGCCGCTCACGCAACTCGGCGGTGAGCGACGAGAGCGTCGTGACGGGATCGGTCTTCACCGGGGCGACCCTCCTCTGCGAGTTAGCAGTCGATAACGACGACGTTAGCAGTCGCTAACTGCAGCGTCTAGACTCCCTGGTATGAGCGCATCCGCGACATCTGCCTCAGGGTCGGGAGTTGGGCCGGCGCGGGGAGCGGCTGCCGGGCCCCGAACGGCGGCGGCCGGGTCGGGTTCTGCTACAAGCGCACGGGGTGCTGGTTCCGTGGCCGGACGGACTCGCACCGGACCCGTGGCTGCTGGGTCCCGACGCGAGGAGATCCTGGCAGCGGCGGCGGACCTCTTCGCGCGCCACGGCTACCGCGGGGTCTCCATCTATGACATCGGCGCAGCGGTCGGGATCTCCGGGCCCGCCCTCTATCGGCACTTCCGGAGCAAGGGCGCTCTCCTCAGCGAGATGCTGGTCTCCATCAGCGCGACTTTGCTGTCCGAGGGCCGGCGCCGCTCGGAGGCCGCCGAGGACCCTCCCGCCGCCCTCGCTGCCCTGGTCGATTGGCACATCGAGTTCGCGCTGGATCACCTCCCGCTGATCACCATCCAGTTCCGGGACCTGGACAGCCTGGGCGAGCCCGACCGCGATGAGGTCCGCCGGCTACAGCGGGAGTATGTCGAGATCTGGGTCCGGCTGATCCGTGAGCTGCATCCCGAGGTCGGAGAGCCGACCGCTCGATCCGGGGCGCACGCCGTGTTCGGACTGATCAACTCCACCCCGCACAGCGCCAGGCTGGCCCGGTCTGAGATGGAGGTCCTGCTGCGCACCATGGCTCTCGCGGCACTGGCGAGCGTCGCGGCATCCGTCCGGGTCGCCGGGGACGCCTCATCCGTGTAGGTCGCCAGGATGTGACGCTCGTTGGGGCGTTGGGGCGTTGGGGCGTTGGGGCGTTGGGGCGTTGGGGCGTTGGGGCGTTGGGGCGCTGGGGCGCTGGGGCGCTGGGGCGCTGGGGCACTGGGTCGCCGGGGTCGCTGGGTCGCTGGGGCGCTGGGTCGCCGGGGTCGCTGGGTCGCTGCGGCGATCCTCCACCGATTTGCGGCTTGCAATCTGGTGGTCTGAGGCCGATGCGCGGGCGCGCCCGAGGAGGGGGCCGGACCGGCCCGGCTCCCCTTACGGCCCGGGTCCGATGCGGTCACCGTCGGCGGTGTAGAACACCCACTGGTTGCCCTCCCAGACCATGGCGATCTGGCGGGTATCCACGAACCGGTGGTGATAGAAGCAGAGCAGGGCGCCGTTGGGCAGGTCGGTGTTCCCGCCGGCGGCCCAATGGACGTTTGCGTGGTGGCCCTCGCACAGGGCCGGCGGGGCCGTGCAACCGGGGTAGGTGCAGTGTCGGTCGCGGGCGATCATGGCGCGGCGTTGCGCGGAGGTGAAGCGGCGGTGGACCCGCCCGACGTTGATGACCTCGGAGTCCGGTCCGAAGATGATCCGGTAGATCTCGCCGCCGCAGGCGATCCGGCGCAGCACGGAGGGTGGGACGGGGCCGGTGCCATCGGCCCAGGTGGCCGGCGGTTGGGACAGGATCGCGTGCCAGTCCACGTTCTCGAGGGCCTTGAGGTTGGTCAGACCGCCGGTGCCGGGCCGCAGCGGCGGTAGGTCCCGACCGAACTCCGGGCGCGCGTCACAGGCGTCGGCTGCGCGGGCCCAGTCGGGAATGGCCGAGTCGCGCACGGATGTGGCGTCCCCGCCTCCCCAGCCGTGCCGGGCGCTGGTGGCGACGATGTGTTCGAACTCCGGCGCGCTGATGAGGACGCCCATATGGGGGCGCACGGACTGACCCTTACCGGCCAGGCCCTGGTTGAGAATCAACTGGGCGCCGTCGGCGAGAGCCTGGGCGCGGCGCTGGCTGGCGGTGCGGGTGTCGTCGGCTGCCGGGACGGGCGTCAGGGCGGCCAGTGCCTGCTTGACGAGTTGGCCATGTTCGTCCGTTAGGAATCCGGAGAGGTGGAAGCCGCCGGTGGTGGCGGCGAGGTCGAGGAACTCGCGCTCGCAGGCTTCCTTGTAGCCGCGTTCGTCGGACTCAGCGTCGGAGAGCGCGGCGAAGTACTTGCAGACCACGCGCAGGTCCTCGAAGGATCCGGTGCTCGCCAGGTGCAGGATCACCGACTCCGCGGTCGCATCGTCGTCGAAGGACGCCTCACCGGTGGCGCCGGCCGCACCGGCCTCGGTGCCTGTGCTCGTCGAGTCGGCTGCCTCGCCCGGCTGGCTCGGCTCGGCGTCACTTCCCTGGCTCAGGCCGCGGGCCGGCAGCCGGAGGGCGGCGCGGCGAGCGGCACTCGAGGCGGCGACGCTGGAGATCAGCGCGGCCTGCTCGACGCCGAGGTCGCCGCGTCGGATGGCCTCGCGGGCCTCGGGCAGATCGTTGCAGAGTCGCTCGGCGAGTCGGACCTCGCGCGAGGCCCGGGCGAAGGACATCTTGTGGGTGCGGGCCACGTGCTGGGTGTAGGTGCGCACGCGCCCGGACAGGTCCCACATGCCCTCGGCCTTCTCCGCCGCGAGCCAGTCCAACCGCCGACCGGTGAGGATCTCGACGTCGCGGTGGGCCCGAACGCTGGCTTCGCCCAGCGCCCGCCCCGTGTGGTCGTGCTGTTCCTGGAGCCGGTCGACGTCGGCGAGCGCCGCCGTCACCGCGTCGAGGACGTAGAGCCGGTCGTCCAGGGACCCGGTCAGAAGGTCGGCCAGGGCGGCATCGCGGCGCGGGTCGGTGGCCAGGTCCGCGGGCTGCGCGCCGCCACCTTCCGGGCTGCCTTCGCCCGACGTGTGACCGGTGGTCCAGTCCATGATCCTCACCTCCCCACCTCGAACGCGCGTACCAATGAGAACCACGTTACGCGGGTACGACCACAAGGCAATGAGGGTGTCAAGCCAATGTGGATAGCGGTGCATCGGGGGGCCCGACTTGGCCTGCCCCGGCGCCCGGTCAATCGAACTGCAACCGAGCATCAACCGCAGGCTCCTACGGTCCTCCGAGTGCCATCGACGTCGGTGGCTGGAGGAGGAGATCACGATGGGACAGCCGTCGAGCACCGCACGCACACCGGTTCGCGGCCTACGCGTCACCGCCATCTGTCTCGCGATGCTGGTGGAGGGAATGAGCTCGTCCAGCATCAACGTCCAAGTGGCTGCACTCGACGAGGCGTTCGACCCGAACGGGCCGGAACTGGGTCTGGTGCGGCGGCATTCCTCGTCGCCTACGCCGGGCTGTTGCCTGGCGCCGGGCGACTCGTTGACGTCCGGGGCCGAGGTCCGGTGTTCCTCGCGGGCGTGATCGCCTTCGCCCCGGGATCCGTCGTGTGTGCGGCGGCCGGAACGATCTGGCTGATGATGCTCGGCCGGATCATCCAGGGCATCGGGGCCGCGCTGAGCGCCCCGGCGGCGCTCGCGCTGATCACCGAGGGATTGCCGGCGGGCGTGGCCCGAAACAAGGCCGTGGCCCTCTACGGCTCCATGGGCGCGGCAGGCTTCTCCGTCGGGCTGGTGGTGCCGGGAATCGTGGTGAGCCTGGTGGGGTGGCGGGCCAGTTTCCTCGTGGTGCTTCCTGTCGTGCTCGTCGTCGCCGTCGCGGCCTGGCCGCTTCGCGGGCTGCGGGGATCCCGGGACCGGGAACTTGACCTGGCCGGAACCACCTTGCTGACCGGTGCGATGATGCTCGCCGATTGTCCGGTCGAGGTCGTCCGTTCGCCTGGGATCTTCGCGTCCTGCGTGAGAGCGTCGATGGTGGCCAACTCGTCGGTGCGGCCGACGAACCCGTAGACGTCGACAGGCAACTGGTAGGGCGTCGGCCTCCGACCGGACTCCGTGGCCTGCCCCGGTCTCACTGTGCTGACCGGACCGCACGGGGCGTCGCCCTGCAGTGTCCGTTCGTGCAGTGATTTCAGTTCGGCTCCCGGCTCCAGGCCCAATTCCGTTCGTCACAGCCGCTCGCCCTCCCGGAACACGGTCATCGCCTCCGCCCGGCGCCCGGATCGCCACAGCACGTCCACGAGGAGGCAGCGCAGGCGCTCCCGCAGCGGGGCATCGGCGACCGCCGTGGACAACTCGCCGACGAGCCCGCGGGCCGCGTCCGTCCCGAGGGTCAGCCGGGCCAGATCCTCCAGCACGGCGAGCCGGGTGTCCTCCCACCGCTGGATCGATGGCTCTAACGCGATGCTGTCGAGGCCGGCGAGCACCGGTCCCTGCCACAAGGACGAGGCGTGCCCGAGGGCCCCCGCGCTCCAACTCCTCGTCCTCGCGCTTGACGGTCAACCGCCCCAGCACCCTGAGGGTGAGCATCGAGCCAGACTACGACCGCAACGATCGCGGGCCCGGCCGCGTCGGCGTCAGTGTTCGTGCCCGCCCGATCCACCTCCTGAGGACGCCCCCGCCGGTGGCTGCGCCACCTCACCCGGCGCGAGCACGACGAACTGCCCCATCAGCCCCTCGTCCTCGTGCCGGAGCAGGTGGCAGTGGTACATGTAGGGCATCGCGGGGTCGCTGTAGTCCTCGAACCGCATCAGCAGCCGGTAGGTCCGTTGTGGCTCGGTGTAGACGGTGTCCTTGCGTCCGGCGAGCTCGGGCGGCGGGGCGTCGCCGTCGATGTCGAGCACCTCGAACTGCACGTCGTGCACGTGGAAGTTGTGCGGCGAGAGGTCCTGGTTGCGGACCTCCCAGATCTCGGTGGTGTCCACCTGCACGGACTCGTCGATCCGCCCCATGTCCATCCGCTGCCCGTTGATCTCCCGCCCCTGGAGCTGGAACGTCCGGGTGGTCGCGACGGCCGCGGCATCGAGCCCGAACTCGGAGAACGCCCCGGCCGGCTCCGAGGACGGGGCGAGCGAGTCCGCGGCCCGCAGTCTCAGCACGTCGAACTCGTCGTTCCCGCCGACCGCGAACGGCACGGCGACCCGCCCGAGTTCCGGCTTGAACGAGTGCAGCATCGCCTCGGTGCCCGGCTCCATCCGGACCAGGATCTCCGCGCGTTCGGCGGGCGAGAGCCGGATCCGATCGAGCTCGACGGGCGAGCGCAGCAGCCCGCCGTCGCTCGCCACGAGCGTGAACGAGCGGTCGGCGAAGCCGAACGAGTACGTGCGCGCCGTCGAGCCGTTCAGGATCCGCAACCGGACGATCTCGGTGGTGACGTCGAGAACCGCCCCGATCGTCCCGTTCACCATGATCGTCGACCCGAGCAGCCCCACCTCGTTGCCGCCGTCGTCGATGGTGAGTTCGCCGTCGTCGAAGCTCTTGTCCTGCACGATCACCGGGATGTCGTCCACCCCGTACTCGTCCGGCAGGGCGGCGGCCTCGGTCTCGCCGTCGTCGATCAGGAACAGGCCGGCCAGGCCCTGGTAGACGTGCTGCTCGGTGGTGCCGTGCGGGTGCGGGTGGTACCAGAGCGTGGCGCCGGCCTGGTCGATCGTCCACTCCGGGCGCCAGGTCTGGCCGGGCTCGACGCTCTGGTGCGGCCCGCCGTCCATCGCGGCCGGCAGGTGCATGCCGTGCCAGTGCACGCTCGTGGTCTCCGGCAGGGAGTTCGTGACCTCGACGGCGACCCGCTCGCCGCGCTCGGCGCGCAGGGTGGGGCCGAGGAAGTCGCCGTTGAAGCCCCAGGTGGACGTGGTCGCGTCGTCGAGGAACCGGGACGTCCCGGCGCGCGCCTCGAGGGTGAACACACGGGTGCCGTCGGCGGCCACGCTGGACTCGGCCAACGGCGGGATCAGAAGCGGACGGTCGAACGCGTCCGGCTCGGTGACCGGGCTGACGCTCGCCCCGCACGCGGCCAGGCTCCCCGCGGCGACGACCGCCGGTGCCCCGGCGGCAAGCAGCAACAACGTCCGACGGCGCAGGCTCGCTCGGTCCGGTGTCCTCGCCCCGGTCATCGCAACAGCCTCTGCAGGCCGAGCGCGATCAGGCCGGTCACGGCACCGAACAGGGTCTGGACGGCGAGGATCGGGATCGCCGCGAACGGCAGCGCGATCAGCCCCTCACCGAGCCCGGCGGGCGCCAGGATGACGTCGACCAGCAGGGTGATCACCCCGGAGGCGAGCCCGGCCAGCGTCAGGGTCGCCAGCGGGCGGGCGACCCTGGCGAGCAGGACCACGGCGATCCAGGCGATCGCGATCACCGAGCGCAGCACGAGGGCGCGCTCGGGGCCGCCGAACTCGTCGGCGATCGGGCTGGCCGCGGTGAGCGGCCAGAGCAGGGTGAGGGCGCCGAGGCCGACGATCAGCACCCAGGACAGGGGCGCCGGGGTCGGCTTCGTGGCGGGGGCGGGTGGGCCGGGACGGCCCTGGTAAGGGGCCGGGCCCGCATTGCCGGACGCCGAGGCGTGGTGCTGCTCGAAGTGCCGGGACGTGACCTCGGCCGGCAGCGCGCGCCGGGGGTCGGGGTTGCCTCGTTCGGGTTGTGTGCTCATGTCCTCGACGCTAGGAATCCACGCCCGCGCACACATCGGCCCGGAGGTGCGTCCGGCCGTCGCAGGTTGTCGGTACCCGATGTCGCTCCCAGGCGACTGCGATCCCCGACCCCTGCGGGATGTCCCCCAGGGGTGGTTCTTCCTAGGCTGGGGGACATGCGAGCCGGCGAGGTGGACCCGAGGGTGCTCGACGCGCTCCTCGGCGTCGGCATCGCCATGAGCGTCGCGCTGTTGATCCTCGCCGACCCGGGCCGGGTCGATCCCGAGCCCGCACCCGCGGTCGCGTACCTGTTCGCCGTCGGGTTCGGGCTGCTGATGGCGATCCGACGGCGGTTCTCGCGGCTGGTGCTGGTGCTCACCGTCGCGGGGGTGTTCGTGTACTACGCGCTCGGGTTCCCGCCGATCGGGATCGCGCTGCCCGGGGTCGCGGCGCTGTACTCCGCGTCGGAGCAGGGGCACCCCTGGTGGTCCGCCGCCTGGAGCGCCCTGCTCATCGGCGTCGCGGCCTACTTCCGGATCGCCGAGGGTCAGCCGACGGCGTACCTGCTCGGGTACGAGCTGCTCACCAATGTGGCGCTCGCCGCCGCCGCCATCGCCCTCGGGGTGAGCGTGCGGACCCGCAGGCGGGCTCGCGCCCAGGCCGAGCGGATCGCCGCCCTGACCAGTGCCGAGCAGCAGTATCTCGCCGACCAGCGGCTGCAGACCGAACGGGTCCAGATCGCCCGGGACGTCCACGACGTCGTCGGTCACACGCTGTCGGTGGTCGCCGTGCACGCGAACGTCGCGGACGAGGCGATCGGGCACGACGACGAGGCCGCACACCACGCCGTCGCCCAGATCCGGGCGACGACCGCCGAGACCATGGGGGAGCTGCGGGCCACGGTCCGGCTGCTCCGCGACCCCGGCACCGTCGCCCCCGGCCTGGCCGGGCTGGCGCGGCTCACCGACCCCGCGCGCGAGGCCGGCCTCGAGGTCGGCACCGAGGTCGACGTCCCCGAGGGGGCACTCTCGGGGGCGATCGACGCCGCCGCCTACCGGATCGTCCAGGAGTCACTGACGAACGTGCTCCGGCACGCGCGGGCGCACCGGGTCGAGATCTCGGCGGAGGTCGCCGACGGTCGCCTGCACCTCAGCGTGGTGGACGACGGGGTCGGTGCCGGACGGGATGCCGGGAGTGCCGCGGGCGCCGGAGGTCACGGCATCGCCGGGATGTCCGAGCGAGCCAACCTGCTCGGCGGCACCCTGACCGCGCGACCCCGGCAGGGCGGCGGCTTCGCGGTGCACGCGCATCTGCCGGCGAGGCTGGACAGATGACGAACGCAGCCGCGCTCGGATCCACGACGACCGCGCCCGGACCGAACACGGTGGCGACCGGGCTGACCGATGGTGCGCGCGACGACCGAGACCCGACCGATCACCGACCGATGAGGCACCCGCGATGACCCCGGACCCACCCGCCCCGATCCGCGTCGTCATGGCCGACGACTCCACCCTGGTCCGCGCGGGCCTGCTCGCGCTCGCCACCCATGAGGGGGACATCGAGGTCGTCGCCCAGGCCGGCACCGGCAGGGAGGCGATCGCTCAGGCGCGGCGGACCCACCCCGACGTCGTCCTGATGGATCTGCGGATGCCGGAGCTGGACGGGATCGAGGCGACCGCCGCCATCGGCGCCGACCCCGACCTCGCCGACGTCCGTGTGCTGGTGCTGACCACGTTCGACGAGGACTCCGACATCCTCGAGGCGATCCGTGCCGGAGCCAGCGGCTACCTGCTCAAGGACGTGGCGCCGTCGGACCTGCGGAACGCGATCCGCACGGTCGCCGCGGGGGAGGCGACGCTGTCGCCGGCCGTCGCCCGGACCCTGATGCGGCAGGTCGCGGATGCCCCGGTGCCGCGCACCGTCTCCGGCGTGCTCGACTCCCTCACCGAACGCGAGCGCGAGGTGCTCACGCTGATCGGCCGCGGCCGCTCCAACCAGGAGGTGGCGGCCGAGCTGTTCCTCAGCCCGGCCACCGCCCGCACCTACGCCAGCCGGCTGCTGAGCAAGCTGAACGCTCGCGACCGGGCCCAGCTCGTGGTGCTCGCCTACGAGTCCGGCCTGGTCAGCCCGGGTCGGGACTGACCTCGGACGGGGACTGATCTCGAAGGTGGCGGGACGCGATCGGCCGCCTCGCTGGGAGGACCGAGTCACGGGTAGATGTCACCGTCGACGTACACCCAGCGACCGGCGCGCCGCGTGAATGAGCTCCGTTCGTGCAGCTCGCCCGGGCCCGCGGCGGTCCGGAATCCGGCACGGAACTCCACCACGCCGTCGGTGTCGTCGGGTCCGCCGGCTTCGGTGCCCAGGATGGTCAGGCCGAGCCAGGTCAGCCCGGGCGTGGCTTCGATCTCGTCGGGCCGGGTGCGCGGGTGCCAGGTCCGGAACACATGGTCCAACGCCCCGACGGCGTAGCCGCAGTACCGGGACCGCATCAGTTCCGCCGCGGTACTCGCGCACCTCTCCTGCCGGTGCAGGGGGCCGCAACAGGCGTCGTAGGTCGCGCCGCCACCGCACGCGCAGGCACGTTCGAGGCTCACCCGCTCGTGGCCTTACCGCGTGGGTCGGCGCTCTCGAACCCCTCGCGCAGGAACGTGACCACGGCTTCCGGCAGCCCGACCAGGGCGGCCCCGGCGGAGTCGACGTGCACCGAGACCGGGCCGTTCCAGTCGCTCATCCGGACCCGCCCGTCGACCACCCAGTGCGTCCCGATCTGCTCGCGGTCGACGACGACGCCGTATCGCTGCGCCTCGACCGGCGTGCCGCCGGGCGGGGTGACACGCTCGGGCCGCTGCCGTTCCAGCGTGGCCCGGTCGGCGCCGTCGACCGGGTCGGAGTCCTCGAGCCGGATGTAGCGGACGGCGGGCTCACCGGAGGCGATCAGGTCCGCGAGCAGCAGGAACTCCCCGTAGCTCGGCATCGTGTCGGTGTCGAGGCCCGCGCTCACCCGGTCCACCTGCGCCCGCACGGCCTCCGGCTCGGCCCGGTAGGTCGAGGTCTCCCAGGTGCGGGCCCCGTGGGCGAACCGGACCACCGACTCGGCGCGGAGGTACTCGGCGCCCGCGATCGGGAACGCGATCCGGGTCCGCAGGACGAGGTCGTCGAAGAGGCGGTGCACAGCCCCGTCGTGCTCCAGCGTGCCCGAGCGCCCCGAGTGGAAGGTCTCCCAACGGTCCATGCTCCCAACCTGCCAGACCGCTACCCGCTCAGCCACCCGCCGTCGTGCACGAGCAGCGCGATCTGGGTGCGGTTGCCCACCTCAAGCTTGGTCAGCACGGTCGAGACGTACGCCTTCACCGTCGCCACCGACAGGAACAGCGCGACCGCGATCTCGGCGTTCGTGGCGCCCCGGCCGATCTCACGGGCCACCTCCGCCTCCCGCTCGCTGAGCCGGTCGAGACGGCGTCGAGCGGCCTCCCGGGGGCCGACCTCGCCGACCGTCCGCGAGATGAGGTGCCGGGTGACCTCCGGGGAGAGCACCGCGTCGCCGTCGGCCACCCGCGCGAGCGCGGCCACGATCTCCTGCGGCGGCGTGTCCTTGAGCAGGTACCCGCTCGCACCGGCCCGCAACGCACCGACGATCTCGGCGTCCGTGTGGAACGTGGTCAGCACCACCACCTCGGGCGCTCCCGGGGTGGCGCGCAGCCGCTCGGTGGCGGCGATCCCGTCCACCCGGGGCATCCGCAGGTCCATCAGCACCACGTCACTGGGGTGGGCCGCGAGGGCGTCCGGGACCTCGTCGCCGTCGCCCGCCTCGCCGACCACGCGGATCGTGGTGGCGTCGGTGCCGGCTCCGTCGAGCATCATGGTCAGCCCGGCCCGTACCAGCGCGTCGTCGTCGACGATCAGGACCCGGAGGGTGCGCTCGGGGCCTGGTTCCTGCGTCACTGCGTCGGTGTTCCGGGTCACCGTGGCCATGGTAGCCAGGCGGCGACCCGGAACCCTGAGCCGTCCGGGCCGTCCGGGCCGTGGGTGATCCGGCCGCCGGCCAGGTCGACCCGCTCGGCCAACCCGATCAGACCCGCCGAGGACCCGGCGAGGGCGGGGTCCCTCGGCGCGGAGGCGGCGTCGTTGACGACCTCGACGGTCAGTCCCTCGCCCGGCTCGCCGTCCACGCGGACCCGCACCGGCGCACCCGGGGCGTGCTTGCGGGCGTTCGTCAGCGCCTCCTGCACGATCCGGTACCCGGTTCGCGCGGACAGCCCCGGCAGGGTGGCCGGATCGGCGTAGTGGTGGGCGTAGGTGATCTCGGTGCCCGCGGCCCGGGTGGTGGCGACCAGTGCGGCGATCTCGGGCACGTCCGGCTGCGGCCGGGGCCGGTCGTGTGGGTCCCGCAGGTCCTGGCCGGCCGGCCGGTCGGACCCGTCGCCCTCGGGTAGCCGAAGCACCCCGATCACCTCGCGGAGGTCTTCGAGCGCCTCGTGGGTGCCGGTGCGCAACACCGCCGCCGCCCGTGCCACCTGGTCGGCCGGTGCGTCCGGCCGGTACTCCAGCGCCCCGGCATACGTGGCCAGCAACGACAGCCGGTGGGCGAGCACGTCGTGCATCTCCCGGGCGATCCGGGCACGTTCGGCGAGCCGGGCCCTCTCGGCCTGCCGGTCCCGGTCGGCCTCGGCCCGAGCGGCGCGTTCGCGCAGGGACATGACGAGCTCCGCGCGGGACCGGGCCAGGGCCCCGACGCCGAGCAGTGCGGCGTGCGCGGCGGCGTCCAGCAACACGAACCAGAAGGTGTCGATCCCGGGTATCGGCCGCCACAGGTACTGCACCAGGTGCGCCCCGAACCCGATCACGGCGATCCCGACGGCGTCCGGGAGCGGCGCGTTGCGGGCCACGTAGTAGGTGCCCATGGTCGACCCCGGCGTCGCCAGCGGCGACAACGTCGCCAGCACCGCGAGTGCGGCGGCGCCCGGCACCGGACGGCGCACCAGCAGCGGCACAGACGCGACCGAGACCAGGGCGACGCCGATGTCCAGAGCGAGCTCCGCCGTCGTGCTCTCGTCCTGGATCGGGCCGATGAGGCTGACGCCGGCGAGCGCGGCCAGCCCGAGCATCATCACGGCCGTGACCCGCGGAGGCGGGCGCCGCCGGTCCTCGGCGCAGATCTCCTGGAGGGTCCTCACGCCGTTCAGCGTACGAATCGCGGGGCCCACCCCGATACGGCCGAAGGTCGGTACCGCTCGCGCCGCACGGCCGGTGCGTCCTGGCCCCCCGGCCGATACCGGTGCGCGGCGCCGATCGCGACGGTGGAACCGGTGACCGCACGGTGCGGCACCCCCCTCACCGAAGGAGCAGATGATGACGACGACCTCGACCCCCGGCACCCCGACCCCCCGGACCGGCGCGCCCACGGCGACCCGCGCACGCCGCCTGCGCCGGCTTCTCGCCGTGGGCGTGGCCACCGCCGTCGGCATCGGCATCTGGCTGATCGCGGTGCCCGTCCTCGGTGCCGAACTGTCGGTGACCACGCCCGACGGCGCCATGGCGGTCGGACCGGCGTCCGTGCTGGTGGCCGGCGTGGTCGCGGGCCTGGCCGGGTGGGGCTCACTGGCCGTGCTCGAGCGGCTGACCACCGGCGCCGCGAAGGTCTGGACCGTGCTCGCGCTCGCCCTCACCGTGGTCTCCCTGCTGGGGCCGGTCGGGCAGGCGCAGTCGCTGGAGGCCACGCTCGCCCTCGGCGCGATGCACCTGGGCGTCGGCGCGGCGCTGATCGGGCTGCTTCCGGCCCGCGGCACCGGCCCGACCCCCTCGGCAGGTGACCGGTGAGGCCCGCCCACGTGGACGCTCCGTCCCGGACCGCGCTGCTGGCGCCGCTGACCGGTGCCGTACTGGAGATCGGGGCCGGGGACGGAGCGAATCTGGCCAGCTTCGGCCCGGACGTCTCCTGGTGCGGCATCGAGCCGGACCGTCGGCGCCGCAACCGGCTGCTCGCCCGGGCGGACGGCCTCGGCATGGACGTGCAGGTCGACGACGGCTTCGCCGAGCATCTCGAGGCGCCCGATGCCTCGGTCGACGCGGTCGTGAGCACCACGGTGCTGTGCACCGTCCAGGATCCGACGGCGGCGCTCGCCGAGGTCCGGCGGGTGCTGGTCCCGGGTGGCCGGTTCGTGTTCTGGGAGCACGTCGCCGCGCCGGCCTGGACACCGGTGCGGGTGGCTCAGGAGCTCTGGAGCTGGCGAGCGCCCGACGGGTGCCGTGCGAACCGCGACACCCTGACCTCCATCCGCGCCGCGGGCTTCGCGGACGTGCAGGTCTCCACCTTCACCCAGCCTGGCCCCCTCGGCCTGGCGATCCCGTTCATCGCCGGACACGCGACCACGTAGGCCGGCCGAGCGCGTGGTTCCCACGGGTCCGACGGCGCGCAACCGGCGGCAACCGCGCGCTCGGCGGCACGTCATCCGGACTGCGGCCTCGACGGCGGCTGAATGCGTGTGTAGGATGCTGAACGTGCGTTCAACACCGACCGGTCCAGAGCGGTCCGCAGACGACCTGACCGCCCGCGCTCGCATCCGCGACGCGGCGGTCAGGCGGTTCGCGACCGACGGCCTCGCCGCACCGTTGCGGACCATCGCCGCCGACGCCGGCGTCAGCCCGGGCCTGATCCTGCATCACTTCGGCTCCCGGGACGGGCTGCGCGATGAGTGCGACCAGTTCGTGCTGGACGAGATGTTCCGAGCCGATGACGAACTCCTTCGCGACAGTGGCGCGAGCACGGCAGCGGCCTGGCTCGCCGGCCTCGGCCAGCACAGTGCCATGGTCGGCTACATGCTGCGCCTGCTGCAGCACGGCGGGCCGGTGCTGACCGCGTTCGTGGACCGGATGGTCGCCGCCACCGTGGACTACCTCGAGGCCGGGGTCGCGGACGGGTCGATCCGACCGAGCCTGGCGCCCAGGGCCCGGGCGCGGTACATCGTCGAGTCGAGTCTCGGGGCCCTGCTGCTGCGCATGCCGGCGGCCCGGGACCGGCTCGACCTGGATGCGCTCGCGGACGTCCTGCAGGCCTACACCGAGGAGGTCACGGTGCCGACCCTCGAGCTCTACACGGAGGGCCTGCTCGTCGACCGCAGCCTGCTGGAGGCGTTCGCCGCGAACCTGCCGGGCGAGTCCCCGGGCACCGAACCGGAACAGGAAGGGCATCACACATGACTGCGATCCGCACCGAGAACCTCGTCAAGACGTTCGGCACCACCCGGGCGCTCGACGGGTTCGACCTGACCGTCGAGACCGGCCAGGTGGCCGGCTTCCTGGGCCCGAACGGCGCCGGTAAGTCCACCACCATCCGGGTCCTGCTCGGGATGCTGCGCGCCGACTCCGGCAGCGCGAGCGTGCTCGGAATGGACCCCTTCCGCGACGCCGTCGCGGTGCACCGCCGCCTCGCCTACGTGGCCGGCGACGTGAGCCTGTGGCCGAACCTGACCGGCGGTGAGATCGTCGACCTGCTCACCCGCATCCACGGCGGCACGCCGCGGCGGGACGCCCGCCGGGCCGACCTCCTCGACCGGTTCGAGCTGGACCCGACGAAGAAGGCGCGCACCTACTCCAAGGGCAACCGGCAGAAGGTCGCACTCGTGGCGGCGCTGTGCACCGACGCCGAGCTGTACCTGTTCGACGAGCCGACCTCGGGTCTTGACCCGCTGATGGAGGCCGTGTTCACCGACGAGGTCAGGGCCCTGCGCGACGCCGGGCACACCGTGCTGCTGTCCAGCCACATCCTGGCCGAGGTCGAGAAGCTCTGCGACACGGTCACGATCATCCGCTCCGGCCGGGCGGTGGAGACCGGCACGCTCGGCGACCTGCGCCACCTCACTCGGTCCTCGGTGACCGCCACCACCGCGGCCGATCCCGCTCGACTGGCCGCGCTGCCGGGCGTGCACGACCTGGTGGCCGAGGACGCCCGGGTGCGGTTCGACGTCGACGACGCCGAGATCAGCGGCGTTCTGGCGGCCCTGAACGAGGCCGGCGTGTCCCACCTGACCGTGGCGCCGCCGTCGCTCGAGGAGCTCTTCATGCGGCACTACGGCGACGAGACCGTCGCGGCGGGGGCCTGAGCCATGACCGCGACCACGCAGACCCACCACGCCGCGCACCGCGCACCCGCGGATCGGCAGCGACGCAGCGGGACATCGGTGCGCGAACCCTGGGCCGGGACCGGGCAGCTGCTCCGGCTGGCGCTGCGGCGGGACCGGATCCGGATCCTGATCTGGTTCGTCGCGATCGTCGGGACCGTCGCGGCCACCGTCCCCGCCCTCGAGGTCGCCTATCCGGACGCCGCGGCCCGGCAGGCCCGTGCCGCGATCCTGACGAACCCGTCCGCGGTCATGATGACCGGGCCCGCGTTCGGCCTCGACGACTACACGCTCGGCGCGATGGTCGCCAACGAGCTGAGCCTGAGCCTGTTCGTCACGGTCGCCGTGATGAGCGTCCTGCTGACCGTCCGGCACACCCGATCGGAGGAGGAGGCAGGCCGGACCGAGCTCCTGCGCGGGCTGCCGGTTGGTCACTACGCGCCGGCGACGGCGGCCCTCGTCCATGTCGCGGGCGTGAACCTCGTGATCGGGGCCGGCACGGCGCTGGCGCTGCTCGGCGGTGGCCTGGAGGTCGCCGGCAGCGCCGCGATGGGGTTGGCGACGGCGGTGACCGGACTCGTGTTCGGCGCCGTCGCCGCGGTCACGACGCAGGTGACGGCGCACGCGCGCGCCGCGACCGGGATGGCCATGGTGGTCCTCGCCGCCGCGTTCGTGGCCCGCGGGGTCGGCGACGTGATCGACTCGCAGGGATCCTGGCTGTCCTGGCTCTCCCCGCTCGCGTGGGCGCAGCAGACCCGGCTCTTCGTGGACCTGCGGTGGTGGCCGCTGGCCCTCTCGCTCGCGCTGACCGTCGTCCTGCTCGCGGTCTCCGTGCGGCTGGCCCGGCGGCGCGACCTCGGCGCGGGCCTGCGCCCGGAGCGCGGCGGACGGGCGGCCGCGAACCCGATCCTGCTGAGCGGACAGGGCTTGGCCCTGCGGCTGCTGCGGGGCACGATCATCGGATGGTCGGTCGGCCTGGTGCTGATGGCGATCACGTTCGGCAGCCTCGCGAACTCGCTCGAGGACATGCTCGCCGAGGTCCCGGACCTCGGCGCCTGGATCGGGATGGGCGGCGGCGACCTGATCGACGCGTTCGCGGGCGCGATGCTGTCCTTCCTGGTGTTCGGCGTCGGGGCGTTCGCGGTCGGGGCGGTGCTGCGGCTCAAGACCGAGGAGGAGGGCGGGCGCGGCGAGGCCGTACTGGCCACCGGTGCCTCCCGCCTCGGCTGGGTCGCGAACTGGTTCGCCGTGGTGGTCGTGGCGTCGATCGTGATGCTGGTGCTGTCCGGGCTCGGGCTTGGGCTCGGCGTGCAGGCGGCGACCGGGTCCGCGGACGCGATCGGACGGCTCGCCGTGTCGTCGCTGGCCTACCTGCCCGCGGTGCTGGTGATGGCCGCGCTCGCGCTCGCGCTGTTCGGGCTCGTGCCGCCGCTGGCGGGACTCGCCTGGGTGCTGGTCGCCTGGGTCGTCTTCGTCGGCTGGGTGGGTGCCCTGCTGGACCTGCCGGCGGGACTGATGGGTATCTCGCCCGTGGACCGCACCCCGACGGTGCCGGTCGAGGCGGCCGACCCCGGCCCGCTCCTGGTGCTCACGGCGATCGCCGCGGTCCTGACCATCGGTGGCCTGCTCGGGATCCGCCGTCGGGACATCCGCTCCAGCTAGCCGGGCGGAATCAGGCCGGGGGGCGCGTGGCCCGTCCGCCTGCCACCTCCCGCGACCCGCGCGGCGAGGACGTTGCCAAGCCCTCGAATCAGCCGGGCCCGCCGACCATCTCGAGGGAGCGGCGGCTGAATCGCTGGGTCGCCGGTCCGGGACGCGGGTGGCGAATGCTCGCCCGCGGGCCGGCCGCGCCCTACGGTGGGACCGGGCGCCGCGAACTCCGGCGCCGTGGCCGGCGCCGACGCCGGGCACCGCATCGGAGAGCGAGGGTCGCCGGCGATGAGGGAGCAGGAACAGGCCTTCCGCCCCCGGCTGCGCGGCGCGGCCGTGACGGCGTTCGTGTGCGCCGTCGTGCTGACCCTCGCGTGCGTGGTGGAGGCCGGACTCGCCGGCTGGGTGACCGGGGAGCGGATGCCCCGACCGCGGGCGGACGGCGCCCAGGAGTTCCTGCGCGCCCATGACGAGTTGCTCCTGGGCATCGGCGGGCTGTACCTGCTCGCGGCGGGTGCGCTGCTGGTGTTCGGACTCGTGGTGCCGCGGGCGGTACCGTCCGAGCGACGGCTCGGGCTGGCGCACCTCGCTGCCGTGGCGGCGCTGACGGTCGCCGCCGGCGCGGGACTCGCCTTGGCCTTCTCGGGGGCGATGGGCAGCGAACGGGCGGTGCAGGTGCTGCACGCCACGCTCACCGTGGTCGGTGGCCCGGTGCACGTGGCGACGCTCGGCCTCTACGTGCTCGCGCTGTCCCGGTCGGCCGCCTACTCACCACCGGAGCGGGTGATCGGTGTCGTCGCCGCGGTGGTGGCGGTGATGGGGCTGCTCGCCCTGCCGGTCGTGCCCTGGGGCCCGGTGTCCACGGCCGGGCGGATCCTGTGCCTGGTGTGGCTGCTCGTCACGACGAACCGGCTCGCGCTGCGCAGTCCCTACTGAGGACCGCGCCGGTCGGCTCCGGCGTCCTCGGCGGCCGCGCCGAACCAGGTCGGCAGGTGCCGAAGCAGATCGTCGGCGTCGTCACCGATCCATGCGACGTGCCCGTCCGGACGGAGCAGTACCGCGGGTGCGTCCAGCTCCGCGGCGCCGTCCGCGACGTGGTCGACCCGGTCCGTCCACCCGGCCACGGAGAGTTCGCCGGTACGGTCCAGCAGGAGTCCGCGGCCGTCGTGCATGAGTTCGTAGAGCCGACCCCGGGACAGGGGCAGGTCACGCAGCCGCCGGCCGAGCAGGGCCGGTCCCTCGCCGAAGTCATAGCGGATCCCGATGCCGCTGACCCGTTCGGCCAGGAACCGGTTGACCTCCTCGATCTCCATCAGCTCGGTCAGCAGCCGGCGCACGGCCTGCGGGCCGGGCTCGGGGGAGATCAGCTCGCTCTGGGCACGGGTGAGGGTCAGGACGGCATCGGCGACCGGACGACGTTCGGTGCCGTAGCTGTCCAGCAGTCCGTCCGGTGCCCACCCGTGGACCTGGGCGGCCAGCTTCCACCCGAGGTTGAAGGCGTCCTGGATGCCGAGGTTGAGACCCTGGCCGCCCAGCGGCGGGTGGACGTGCGCGGCGTCGCCGGCCAGGAGGACCCGACCAACCCGGTAGCGGTCGGCGAGCCTGGTGGCGTCGGTGAACCTGGTCAGGGACCGCGGCGAGTGGGCGCCGAAGTCGGTGCCGGCGTAGGCGCGCAGCTGGGTCCGGAACTCGGTCAGGGTCGGCGGGACCGAACGGTCCTCGGTCACGGTGGCCGCGGGCACCACGGCGCGGTGCAATCCGTCCCCGGTGGGGCCGATGCCGAACCCGCGATGGGTCCTGCGGACCTCGGCCGCGACCGCAGCCAGCTCCTCCGGCGGCGTGGTCACCTCCATCTCGCCGAGGATCCACTCGGTCCTGGCGGGCTCACCGGGGAACCCGACACCGAGCAACCTGCGCACCAGACTGCGGCCGCCGTCGCAGCCGACCAGCCACGGCGCGTGGACCCGGGTGCCGTCGGCGAGGTCGACGCTCACCCCGTCGTCGCCGGAGTCGAGCGCCGTCAGCTCGACGCCACGCCGGATCTCGGCGCCGAGGTCCTCGGCGCGCTCGGCCAGCAGCCGGTCGGTGACCGGCTGGGGAATGCCGAGCACGTACCCGTGCGCGGTGTCCAGGCTCGGCTGCGGCCCTGCGATGCCGGCGAAGTGGCCGACGCCGCCCGGGTACTGCTGCCCGTGGGCCAGGAACTTCTCGAGCAGCCCGCGCTGGTCCAGGATCTCGATGCTTCGTGGGTGCAGGCCGAGGGACCGGACCGCGGTGGTGGGCTCCGGGTCCCGTTCGAGGACGAGGACGTCCACCTTCTGCAGCCGCAGTTCCGCGGCCAGCATCATCCCGGTCGGCCCGCCGCCGCTGATGATCACGTCGACCATGTGCGTGGCTCCCGCTGCTACAGCGCCTTCGCGAAGCAGCGCGAGTCCATGGAGTCCTCGTACGGCTCGTAGTTGTCGATGATCCGGTAGCCCTCGGAGGAGTACAGCCCGATCGCCTCCTCGAGCAGCACGCCGGTCTCGAGGACGAGCTGGGTGACCTTGCGCTCGACGGCGATCGCCTCGAGCTCCCGCAGGATCACCTTGGCCAGGCCCCTGCGGCGCTGCTCGGGGACCACGTACATCCGGTTCAGTTCGGCGGTGCCGGCTTGGAACGCGGGCGCCGGGTCGCGCAGGACGCCGCAGCCGACGGCCACGCCGGCCTCGTCCCGGACCAGCAGGCCGACGGACACCGTTCCCGGTTCGAGGGGCTGCGCGGCCATCTCGTCGCCGTACCGCTCGATCACCTCGGCCTCCTGGGCGGCCACGAGCCGCTGCAGGTCGGGATCGGTCCATTCGACGCGTACCAACGTGGTCATGTCCTACCTCCGCGGGGAATCGGGGCCACCGAGCGACCGGATGCCGTGAACGTTACCCCGAGCATGCCGTCCAGGGCACCGGTCGGGGTTCGCCGGACGGTGCAGCCGGAGAGTGGCGTCCGGGTGAGGCAACGCACGTCAGTCGCCGGTCAGTCGTGGGTCAGCCGCCGGTCAGCGTCAGGAGGATCAGGCCCAGGTTCAGGGCGACCACCGCGACCACGATGCCGGTCAGGACCCACCGGATCACGGGGCCGTTCGCGGACTCGCCCATCAGGGTGCGATCCGACGTCAGGCGGAGCAGCGGCACCAGGGCGAACGGGATCCCGAAGCTCAGCACCACCTGCGAGATCACCAGGGCCCAGGTCGGGTCCACGCCGGCGGCGAGCAGCACCAGCGCCGGCACCAGGGTCACCGCACGGCGGGTCAGCACCGGGATCCGGCGGTGCAGCAGGCCGGCCATGATGGTGGCACCGGCGTAACTGCCGACCGAGGTGGACGCGAGCCCGGAGGCGAGCAGCCCGATCGCGAACACCATGCCGATCGCCGGACCGAGGGCGTCCGTGACCGCGGCGTGGGCGCCCTCGATGGTGTCCGTGCCGGGGACGCCTTGCAGGCTGGACGCGGCGAGCAGCAGCATCGCGATGTTCACGCAGCCCGCCACCCCGAGCGCGGCCACGACGTCCCAGCGGGTCGCCCGGAGCAGGGTCGGGAGCCGGGCCTCGCCCTTGCCGTGCCGGTCCCGTGCCAACGCCGAGTGCACGTAGATCGCGTGCGGCATCACCGTGGCGCCGAGCATCGAGGTCGCCAGCAGGACGCTGTCCGCGCCGGCGAAGTGGGGCACCAGACCGCGGGCCATCTCGCCGCCGTCGGGAGGGTTGACGAACAGACCGGCCACGAACCCGACCGTGATCACGGCGAGCAGCGCGACGATCACGGACTCGAACCGCCGCTGGCCATGCCGGTCCGCGACCAGCAGCATCAGCATCGAGATCACCCCGACGATCAGGCCGCCCAGCGGCAGGGGCAGTCCGAACAGCAGGTTCAGTGCGATCGCGCCACCGATCACCTCGGCCAGGTCGGTGGCCGCCGCGACCAGTTCCGCCTGCGCCCAGTACGCCAGGCGCGGCTTGCGGCGCAGCCGGCGGCCGAGCAGCTCGGGCATCGTGGCGCCGGTGACCAGCCCGAGTTTCGCGGACTGGTACTGGACCAGCACGGCCATCAGGTTCGCCGCCACCAGCACCCACAACAGCAGATATCCGTACCGTGCGCCCGCGGTGAGGTTCGCGGCCACGTTCCCCGGGTCGACGTAGGCGACGGCGGCTACGAAGGCCGGACCGAGCAGCGGAAGGAGGCGACGACGTCGGGCATCGACCTGTGTGTCCGTGGTGCTGGTCGCCACGAGTGCCTCCATGGGAAAAGTTCGGGTGACCGAACTTTAGCCCACTCCGGCCCTCGGCGGTGTGACCAACGGCTCACTTCCGCGCCGCCGTGTCGGACTAAGGTTGGGAGGGTGACTGGACACTATGACGTTGTTGTTCTCGGCGCCGGGCCCGGCGGATACGTCGCTGCCATTCGTGCGGCGCAGCTCGGGCAGAGCGTGGCGATCGTGGAGAAGCAGTACTGGGGCGGTGTCTGCCTGAACGTCGGCTGCATCCCGTCCAAGGCGCTGCTGCGGAACGCGGAACTGGCCCACATCTTCAACCATCAGGCGAACACGTTCGGCATCACCGGTGAGGTGAGCTTTGACTTCGGCGCCGCCTTCGACCGCAGCCGGGACGTCGCCGACGGGCGCGTCAAGGGCGTGCACTTCCTGATGAAGAAGAACAAGATCCGCGAGTACGACGGTCTCGGGTCGTTCGCGGACGCCAAGACCCTGAACGTGGAACTCAGCTCCGGCGGGACCGAGCAGATCACGTTCGACAACGTCATCATCGCCACCGGCTCCACCGTGCGACTGCTGCCCGGTGTCGAGCTGAGCGAGAACGTGGTCACCTACGAGGAGCAGATCCTCACCCGCGACCTGCCCGCCTCGATCGTGGTCGTCGGCGCCGGCGCGATCGGCATGGAGTTCGCGTACGTGCTCAAGAACTACGGCGTGGACGTGACCATCGTCGAGTTCCTCGACCGGGCGCTGCCGAACGAGGACGTCGAGGTCTCCAAGGAGATCACCAAGAGCTACAAGAAGCTCGGCGTGAACATCCTCACCTCCACCAAGGTCGAGACCGTCACCGACGACGGCTCCTCGGTCAAGGTCGCCTACACCGACGCGAAGGGCAACGCCGGCGAGATCGTCGCGGACAAGGTCCTGATGTCGATCGGGTTCGCCCCGCGGGTGGACGGCTACGGCCTGGAGAACACCGGCGTGCAACTGACCGAGCGCGGCGCCATCGCGATCGACGAGCGGATGCGCACGAACGTGCCCGGGATCTACGCGATCGGCGACGTCACCGCGAAGTTGCAGCTCGCGCACGTCGCCGAGGCCCAGGGCGTGGTCGCCGCCGAGACGATCGCCGACGCGGAGACCGTGGAGCTCGGCGACTACCGGATGATGCCGCGCGCCACGTTCTGCCAGCCGCAGGTGGCCAGCTTCGGCCTCACCGAGGCGCAGGCCCGGGACGAGGGCTACGACGTCAAGGTCGTGAAGTTCCCGTTCACCGCGAACGGCAAGGCACACGGCCTCGGCGAGCCCACCGGGTTCGTGAAGCTGGTCGCCGACGCGAAGTACAACGAGCTGCTCGGCGGTCACCTGATCGGCCCGGACGTCTCCGAACTGCTGCCGGAACTGACGCTCGCGCAGAAGTGGGACCTCACGGCGAACGAGCTGGCCCGCAACGTGCACACCCACCCGACGCTGAGCGAGGCGCTGCAGGAGGGCTTCCACGGCCTGACGGGTCACATGATCAACTTCTGATTCGCTCACCGGGGCCACCCTGGCTCGAGTGCGCGGAACCCCTGGTCCGGCGCGGGTTGACCGGGGGCTTGCGCGCACTCATCGCCCAAGGTGCCGGTGAGCGGGTCTGGCGCTGCCGTCGCAACGGGTCCATCATGGGCGCACGGCTCCGGCAGCCGGCCGCCTGCCCCGCATCGCCTCGCGCGTTCGGGATGGTGAATGCCGATCACGCACGGCCTCGTCAACGGACTCGACGAACCCCGCGCGGAGGACGTCGGCAACGCAGGCACCGGATGGTCGCTCCGCCGTGAGGATTCGTCATGAACACCGTGCCCACACCCGATGAGGCCAAGGCGCAGGCCAGGCGCCTGCGCACCGCCCTGACCGCCGCCGGGTTCGAGGTCGGCCATGCGGCCGCGCTCGAACTGATCGCGAGGACCCACGGGCTGGCGGACTGGAACACCCTGACCGGGACCACCCGCACGACCAGCGCCGCAGGCCGCCTAGGGGACCCGAGCGAGACCGCCGGCGGCGCTGCCACGGCGACCTCCGCCGTCGTGCCGATCCTGCGGATGTTCGACTGGGACAAGGCCCAGGACTTCTACCTCGGCTACCTCGGCTGGACCGTCGACTGGGGGCACCGGTTCTCCGATCACTCGCCGCTGTACGTGCAGGTCTCCTCGCCCGACGGTGCGCGGCTGCACCTGTCCGAGCACCACGGCGACGGCACGCCCGGGACCGCGGTGCTCATCGAAGTCGCGGACGCCGGCGCGGTCCACGCCACGCTCTCCGCGAAGGACTACTCGTTCGCTGCGCCGGGCCTGGAGCAGGTGCCCTGGGGGCAGACCGTGACGGTCCACGACCCATCCGGCAACCAGCTCACCTTCCTGCAGGCCGACGGGGATCGGGCCCGCGCCGACCGGGAGCTGCCGCCGATCGTCACCGGGATCACTGTTCCGCTCGAGCCCGGGGCCGCCTTCGATCTGTTCACGTCGTTCAGTTGGTGGGTCGAGTACGGCCGGGAGGTCGGCGCCCCGGTCACGGTCTCGGATGAGGTGGCGTTCGAGAACGGTCGGGGCCGGCTGCCGATCGGGCGCGTGCTGCACCGGCACCGCCCCACGCACTGGGCGATGACGTTCACGCTCGCCCAGGATCCCGCGACGCCGACCCGGCTGGACGTGCACTTCCGGCCTGTCGCCGGCGGCACCGAGGTTCGGCTGGAACACGGAGGCTGGGATGCGCGCAACGGCGAACGGCGTGGGCAGTTCAACGACTGGCCGGTGATCCTGGCGCACTTCGAGGCCGCGGCACGGGCGGTCTGACGCGGCCGGCCTTCAGGGGCCGATCGACCTCGAGACCGCGCCGGCATCGCGCGGCAGGAACCCGGCCGCGTTCTCCTGTGCCCACTGGGCGAAGGTGCGTGCAGGGCCGCCGGTGACGTCCTGGACGGTGGAGAGAACCTTTCCCGCGGTCGCAGGTGGGTTCGTCGCCAGGTTGATCCCGAACTCCACGTAGTCGTCGTCGTATCCGTAGCCGCGCAGGCGTTCTCGTTCCTGCGCCTCGGTCAGCTGCACGAGGGCGAGGTCCCGGCCGGTCGTCTCCGCGAGGATGCGGATCCGTTCTTGCGGCGTGAGCGCCTCGGGGCCGGTCAGTGGATAGGTTCGGCCGTCGTGCCCCGGTTCGGTCAGGGCGCTGGCGGCGACGGCTGCGATGTCCGCCTCGTGGACCATCGCGCTCGGGTAGGTGGCGAGCGTGGACAGGGTGCCGTGGGTGCTGAGCTCGTCGGCCCAGTCGAACGTGTTGGCCATGAACTCGACCGGGTGTAGCAGGGTCCATCCGATCGCGCTGCCCTTGAGCGCGGTCTCGACACTGGTCCGGGACCAGCTCCCGAGCACGGACGCGCGACGGACCTTCTTCCGCTCGGCCAGGTCGACGAGTTCCGCCCCGTTCGTCAGGTCGCCGAGGTCGTCGCCGCCGAAGGTGATGAGGTGGATCGCGTCGACTCCTTCGAACGCGTCTCCGAGGGTCTCGATCATGGTGAGATCGCCGCCGAGCACCTCGACGCCGTCCGGGAAATTGGTGTTCCGGGGGTTTCGGGTGAGGGCTCGAACGTGATGGCCGCCCCGGTGAAGCTCTTCGACGAGGTGGCGTCCGACCTTTCCGGTTGCTCCGGTGACCAGGATGCGCATGCTGATCGGTCCTTTCTCCTCTGGTCGGGCGGTCAGCGCGTGCGGGGGTCCTGGAGCGAGGACATCGCGTCCATCAGGCTGGAGTGGATGTAGTCGAGCTCCGGCGTGGAGGCCGACTCCCAGGACTGTTCGTCATCGCCGGAGGCGTCGCCCTCGGACCAGTCGCTCTCTGCGCCGTCCCAGGTGGTGGCACTCGGGTTGTGCTGGTAGACCCACCACAGGTGGCCGAACGGGTCGGCGAAGCGTGCGAGCACGTCACCCCAGAACTCCGTCGGTTCGGTGACGATCCGGGCTCCGCCGGCGGCGGCGCGTGCCAGGACGGCTGCCGGATCGTCGACGTACACGCGGACGAACGCCGGGGTGTAGGGCCATCCGGGCTTGCGGTCGGCGATGGTGACGGTGGAGTCGCCGATCCGGAGTTCGGAGTGCAGCACCAGCCCGTCGGTGTCGGCGGTACGGGCTTCCGAGACCTCGGCCGCACTGAACACGTCGGCCAGGAAGGCGATCAGGCCCGGGGCGTCGTCGGACCAGATGAACGGGTCGACGGTCGCGGAGCCGACGGGAGCGGCGGGAACGGTCGACGGCGTGGGAGCAGACATGGGACTCCTTCTGTTCTTGGTTGGTCCTCCAAGTCTCGCGCGACTTCCGGTCGGTATCTGGCCACAAGTGAAACTAGTCTGGAGGAATGTCGACCAGCACCCGGGCCCTCGACCTCCTCGGGCTCCTGCAGAGCCGGCGGCACTGGCCCGGAACCGAACTCGCCCGCCGGCTCAACGTGAGCCAGCGGACCCTCCGCCGCGACGTCAACGGCCTGCAGCAGCTCGGCTATCCGATCATCACGACCCGGGGGACCGGCGGCGGCTACCAGCTCAGCGCCGGGGCATCCCTTCCGCCACTGGTCCTCAGCGAGGACGAGGCCGCGGCCACGGTGCTCGGGCTGAAGGAGATCGCCACGGGTGTGCACCCATCCTCGGCCGAGTCCGCCGTCAGTGCGATGGCAAAGATCGTGCAGGTCCTGCCGCCCCGCATCCGAGGTCGGATCGACAGTCTGCGGGCCGTGGCGGTTCCGGCGGGCGGCCCCGAGAACCGCGCCATGATCGGCGACATCACCGCCCTCACGACGCTGGCTCTCGCCTGCCGTGACTCCGACTCGGTGGTGTTCGCCTACAGCTCCCGGGCAGGCGAATCGTCGCGGCGGACGGTGCAACCACACCGGATCGCGAATGTGGAGAACCGGATCTACCTCATCGCGTGGGACCTGGACCGCGCGGACTGGCGTACGTTCCGCGTCGACCGCATCACTGAGCCGCGGCGCACCGGAGCCAGGTTCGCGCCGCGCCGTCTGCCCGATGACGACCCGGTCTCCTACGTGCGCTCTCGGATCGGCGTCCTGCCGTCGCGCTACCGCGTACACGCCACAGTCCACGCGCCCGCCGAACGGATCCGGGCCGAGATCCTGCACTACGGGACCGTGGAGCCGGTGGACGACACCTCATGCGAGGTCCACATCGCCGCCGAGTCGCTGGACTGGGCGGCCTTCTGCCTCGTTGCGATCGGTGCCCCGTTCGTTGTGCACGGGCCGGTCGAGGCGATCGACCACATGAGGGCGTGGGGGCGCGGACTGCTCCACGCCACCGAAGCCGGCTAGCTGGTGCTGCTGCGGAGGCGTGAGAGCGCGCCGGCGATCGCAACCGAGTGCCGCAGCCGCAAGCGCATGGCCTCGCTGCTCCACGAGTCCAAGCCGCGCCTCTGTCTTCCAGCGAAGCACAGAGACGGTCCTCGCTGGGCACCGCCCGTCCGAGGGAGCGTCACCCCGGTGGGACCATCGACCCGGCGGTCGCCTCGTCACGCCCGTAAGGTCAAGCTCATGAGGCACACGTGAAGCGGGCCATCGCCCGCCTGTACTGGCGGCTGAGCCGGTGGACGCTGAGGTCCGAACCGGTGGATCCGCGCGGCGCGGGCATCATGCTCGGCGCGCCGCACACCTCCAACTGGGACTTCGTGTTCATGCTCGCGATCGCCTGGAAGGACGGGTTCAAACTCCGGTTCCTCGGCAAGCACCAACTGTTCAAGAAGCCGTTCGGCACGATCATGCGCGCCCTCGGTGGGATCCCCGTGGACCGTCGCGACCCCTCCACGGTGGTCGCCGAGGTGGTCGAACGGGTCAACGCCGGCGAACGGTTCCACCTCGTCATCACCCCGGAGGGCACCCGCACCGGTGCGCCGTACTGGCGGTCCGGGTTCTACCGGATCGCCCGCGAGACCCACCTGCCGGTGACCCTCGGCTACGTCGACCGGAACACGATGACCACCGGCCTGGGCCCCACGATCGAACTGACCGGGGACGTCGTCGCGGACATGGACGTCATCCGCGCGTTCTACCAGGGCAAGACCGGGGTCCGGCCGGCGAGGACGATCGAGCCGCGCCTGCGTGACGAGGAGGGCTGAAACGCTCGGTCCCGGCCGGGTCTGCAGCCCCGGCCAGGTCCTCAGCGGCTCAGCGGCCTACTCGCCGCTGAACGTGGCGCCCTCGGCGTAGGCGCGCATCGCGTCGCGCACGAACGTGGCGCCCTCGGTCCCGCCGTAGTTCGCCGCGAACCGGTCGTCCGCGACGTACATGTCGGCCAGCCCGAGGAAGTAGCCGCGGGACACCTCGTTCGAGGCGACCCCGAGCCACTCGTGGTGCCGGGCACTGATCGCCCGCACCCGCTCGTCGTCGGGGTCGAGCCCCTCGGCCGCGGCCCGGGCGTAGTCGGACCCGATGTCGGCCTGGCGCTGCTGGAAGTCCTTCTTCTCGGCGTCGCTCAGCGAGCGCCACCAGGCGTCGCCCTTGGCGTACGCGTCACGACCCCAACGTTGCTCGACCTCGTCCCGGTACTGGGTGTGGTCGAAACCGTCGAACATCTCCTCTGCCATGAGTTCTTCACCTCCTTCCCTTCTGATCACCGTGGTCCGAACGGACGCGATCTGTCGATCGAGCCGGTCGCGCTCCTGCTGGAGCAGGTCCAGGTGGGTCCGCAGCGCGGTGGCCTCGTCCTGCGAGCGGTCGAGGACCTCGGCGATGGTGCCGAGGCCGAGCCCCAGGTCGCGCAGCAACAGGATGCGTTGCAGGCGGACCAGGGCCTCGCCGTCGTAGTGGCGGTAGCCGTTCGCACCGATCCGTGACGGTGCCAGCAGCCCGATCTGGTCGTAGTGACGCAGCGTGCGACTGGTCGTCCCGGTGAGCCGGGTGATCTCGTGCATGGACCATTGCGCGTCGGACGACGCGCGGTGTTCGAGCACTGTGTCGGTCCGGTTCATCGGGCCCTCCTGGGTTGTCGGTGAGACCAGTGTGGACGTTGACGTCGCGTCAAAGTCAAGGCGAGTTCCGGGGCGACGGGCGCCGGGTCGGGGAATGGGCTGCGCGGCGACCCGGTTGGCCACTGCATGACTCTCGAACTCGGCAGATACGGCGTCTGGTTGGGCGCTCCCAAGGTGGACGCGATCCTGGCCGGGGAGGTGGAGCGGCTCGGCTACGGGACGCTCTGGCTCGGTGGCATCAACGACTCCGAGCTCGCCGCCCCGGAGGTGGTGCTCGCGGGTACGTCGTCGATCACGGTGGCCACCGGCATCGTCAACATCTGGGCGACGGACGCCGAGCGCACGGCGCGGTCCTATGCGCGCCTCGCACACACCTTCGGAGACCGGTTCGTCCTCGGCGTGGGCATCGGGCACCCCGAGAACACGAGCGAGTACGCCTCCCCGTACGACACCACCGTGGGATACCTGGACACCCTGGCCGCCCAGGGCGTACCGACCGCCCGGACCGTACTGGCCGCCCTCGGGCCCCGGGTGCTCGGCCTGGCGAGGTCCCGCACCGCCGGCGCTCACCCCTACCTGACCATCCCGGCGCATACCCGCAGGGCGCGGGAGATCCTTGGCGAGGGTCCCGTGCTCGCCCCGGAGCAGAAGGTGGTCCTCGAGACAGATCCGGAGCGTGCGCGGGCGGTCGCCCGCGAGTTCCTCGCCCCGTACCTTGGCTTGTCCAACTACCTCCGGATGCTGCGTGATGTCGGCTTCGCCGAGGCGGACCTGGCCGACGGCGGAAGCGACGCGCTCGTCGACCAGCTCGTGCTGCACGGGGACGCGGTCACCGTGGCCGCCGGCCTGCGCGCGCACCGGGACGCGGGCGCCGACCACGTGGCTGTCCAGCCGCTGACCGATCCCGTGCGAACCCTCGGTGAGCTCGCGCCGCTGCTCGACCTCTGACCCTCACGCGGTCAGCCGGGCGGGCTCCCGGGTGCGCAGCAGGTGCCGCACCACATAGCCCGCGTCGCGGCCCGCGCCGCCGATCAGCATCGACGCGAACGCGTACTGGAACGGCACCCCGAGGAAGTACAGCCCCGGGAACTCCGAGACGCCGCGTTCGCTGACCGGGAACCCGGCCTCGTCGGTGACCGGCAGGTCGATCCAGGAGTAGTCGTGGCGGTAACCGGTGCACCAGATCACGCTCGCGACCTCCACGGCGGTCCCATCCGCTACCGGCAGTCCGTCGTCGACCCCGGTCACCCGTCCGACCCGCCGCACCCCGGCGGCCCTCAGGTCCTCCTCACGCACCCGCACCAACGGCGCACCGTGGCTACGCACCTCGCCGCGCATGCGCCGTCCGATCGGGGTGCGCATGGTGAGCAGGTTCCGGGTGGCCCAGAACCAGATCGGCAGGACCACGCGGGCTTCCGGCCCTTCGATCCGGAACGGCATCTGACCGTTCGCCCGGCCGGCGAGGGTCGTGGGGTGGGTGGCGGCCGTCTCGTGGGCGATGTCCGCTCCTGAGTGCGAGGCGCCGACCACCAGGACGTCCCCCGGCGGCAGGTCGGCCGGGCCCCGGTACGTGGTCGAGTGCCACTGCCGGATGCCCGGGTCCAGGTCGGCCGCGAAACCCGGCACGTACGGCTCCTGGTGCGGCCCGGTCGCGACGACGACGTTCGGTGCCTCGAACCGCTGCCCGCCCGCTTCCGCCACGAACGATCCGCCGACCGGGCGCAGCGACTCCACCCGCACACCGGAGCGCACCGGCAGGGCGAAGTGGTCGGCGTAGGTCCGCAGGTAGGCCGCGATCTCGTCGCGATCGGGGAAGTGCCGCGGGTCGCCGGGGCAGTCGAGCCCGGGCAGCGAGGAGTACCTGGCGGGGGAGAACAGGCGCAGGGAGTCCCAGTGCCCCTCCCAGTGCGCGCCGACATGGTCCTGCGCGTCGAGGATCACGAAGTCCACGCCGGACTGGGCGAGGTGGTAGCCGGCGGACAGGCCGGACTGGCCGCCGCCGATGACGATCGTGTGGTGCGTACTCATGGCCGTTCCTTCCGTGGGTCGTGTCTCGACGCTAGGAAGGTGGCGCGCTGGGCGCATCGACCGTTCTGAGCATTGCCCGACGGCGGAGCGTGGGTATTTCTGCCGGGCGCGGCCGGCGTCGGGCTACTTCGGCGCCGTGCCGGCGCGGATCACGTCGTGCTCGTAGGCCCACGCGGTCGCCGCGGAGCGGGAGGGTAGGTCCAGCTTCGCGAGGATGTTCCCGACGTGCCGGGCGACCGTCTTCTCGCTCAGGTGCAGCGTGGTGGCGATCGCCCGGTTCGTGTGCCCGGCGCCGATCAGCCGCAGCACTTCGACCTCGCGGGCGGAGAGCGGGTGGGCGGGGCGTGACGCCGCCCTCGGGTGCAGCAGCGTGTCCACCCGCGCGGCGTCCGGGGCCGCGCCGAGCCGGGCGAACGTCGCCGCGGCGCTGCCGAGCTCGAGGGCGGCGCCGGCGTCGTCGGCCAGCTCACGGCAGGCCAGCCCGATGAGTTCGCGGGTGCCGGCCTGCTCGTAGGGAGCCTCCAGGCTCGCCCACACGCTCAGGGCCGCTCGCAGCGGTGGCAGGGCGGCGGACGGATCGCCCTCGGTGAGCGTGGCGGCGCCGACGGCGTGGCCCGCGAGGGCCGCGAGGTACTGGCAGGATCGCTGCCCGGACAGGGTCGTCAGTTCGTCGGCGGCGCCGCGCACCGCGGCGGTATCCCCGAGGGCCCGGGCGATCGTGACCCGGGCGGCGAGCAGCACCGGCCGGGCGAACGGGTCGACGGTCTCCTCGAGGGTCCGGGTGAGGGTCGCGGAGGCGGCGGATCCGTCTCCGCGGGCGAGCAGGAGCAGCGCGTATCCGGGCTGTGGCTGGCGGCCGAACGTATTGGCCCGCCGGAAAGCCTCCTCGGCGACGTCCCAGTCCCCGCGCAGCCGGTGCAGTTCGCCCTCCTGGTACCAGGCGTCGCCGGCCGCGCCCTGACCGGGCGGGTCGGAGAGCCGTTCCCGGGCGAGCCTGGCCTGGGTCGCGGCGTCGGCCCAGGCGCCGTGCAGCTGCAGCACCTGGGAGCGGTGCACCAGGCACTGGCCACGGTAGGGGACCAGCTCGGGCTGGCTCTCGCACCATCGGCTGAGCGCGGCCGTCCACTCCTGGGCCCGGCGCACGTCGAGCAGGATCCGGCAGGCGTCGATCACCGCGCAGTACGCGAGCCCGGCGATCATCTCGGTGACCTCACCGGCGGTGACCGCGACCATCACCTCGTCCAGATGGCCGACCGCCGTGACCGCCTCCGCCGTCGAGGCCATCCCGGGCATCAGGGCCGCCCGGCCGGTGCCGAGCCTGGCGAGGGCCAGGAGGTCGGGGTCGCGGTGTTCGCGGCCGAGGTCGAGGGCCCGGCCGAAGAGGTCCTTGGCTCCGTCGGTGTCCCCGGCGAACGCCCGCTGCAGGCCGAGCGGAACCAGCAGCAGGCCCCGCTCGGCGCCGTCCAGGCCCGCCCCGTCGAGCACGGCACCGCCCCGTTCGAGCCATGCCCCGGCCTCGGACCATCGCCCGGCCTGGGTCAGGACGAACCCGATCCAGAACGCGGTCCGGGCGGCCGCCGTCGGGTCGGTGTCGACGTCGAGCTGGAACCCGCTGGTGAAGGCGGCGATGCACTCGGCCTCGTTGCCGCTGAGGTAGGCCGCCTTCGCGAACCGGTCCAGGTCCGCGGAACCGAGCGGTGCGAGGTCGTCGGCCTCGCGCAGGGCGCGGAGCGCGCCCGCCCAGGCCCGCCGCTGGTACAGCGCCCGGCCGGTCTGGAGTGGGTCGGCGCTCGGCACGGACACCGGGACGTCACCGGCCCGGTCGTCGCGTCGAGCCGAACCCGACGGCGTCGCTCACCTCATCGATGCTACGCGCGTGCGGGCCCGTGCGGGGCCGACCGGCGGGATGCTCAGGGACGACCGCGAAGCACCACGGCTGCCCCGGGGAATACCTGTCGTCGTCGGAGGTTGGACACGAGGCGCGCCGGCCCGTCCGCCGGGGAACCAGACCACCCCGGAGCGGTCCGGCGCGGACCCACCCGTCGCCGTCACCGCGGCCGTAGATCTCCGGGAGCCCGACCGCATGAGCTTGCTGCTGACCCCGTTCAACCTCGGCAGGATCACGTTCCGCAACCGGCTCTGGGTCGCGCCCATGTGCCAGTACTCGGCGGTCGACGGCGTACCGAACGACTGGCACCACGTGCACCTGGCGCAGTTCGCGTCGGGCGGTGCCGGCCTTGTCATCGCCGAGGCGACCGCGGTGGTGCCCGAGGGTCGTATCTCGCCCGGCGACACCGGCCTGTGGAACGAGGCGCACGGTGAGGGCTGGTCGACGATCGCCGCGTCGATCCGCGCTCGCGGGGCGGTCGCCGGTATCCAGCTCGCCCACGCGGGCCGCAAGGCGTCGACGTTCGCGCCCTTCGCCGACGAGCGGGGCTCGGTGCCCCGCGATCGCGGCGGCTGGCAGACGGTGGCGCCGTCGGCGATCGCGTTCGAGGGACTCACGGAACCGGTGGCCCTCGACCTCGCCGGCATCGACGCCGTCGTGACCGCGTTCGCCGAGGCCGCCACGCGTGCTGTCGCAGCGGGATTCGAGGTTCTCGAGATCCATGCCGCGCACGGGTACCTGCTGCACCAGTTCCTCTCGCCACTGTCGAACCACCGCGACGACTCCTACGGCGGATCGCTCGAGAACCGTGCTCGCCTGCTGCTGCGGGTCGTGGCGGCCGTGGCCACGGCCGCGCCGGACGCGACCGTGTTCGTGCGGTTCTCGGGCACCGACTGGGCCGACGGCGGATGGGACGTCGCGCAGACGGCGACCGTGGCGACCTGGGCGGCCGAGCGCGGCGCGCAGTTCTTCGACATCTCCAGCGGCGGACTCGTCGCCCACCAGCGGATCACGGTCGGACCCGGGTACCAGGTGCCGGTGGCGGCTCAGGTCCGCCGTCTCGCCGGGGTGCCGGTCAGCGCCGTCGGCGAGATCACCGACGGCCCGCAGGCGGAACAGATCCTCGAGGCCGGGGACGCCGACGCCATCATGGCCGGGCGCGAGTGGTTGCGAGACCCGCACTTCGCGCTGCGGGCAGCGACCGAGTTGGGCGAGACGGAGGCCGCGAGCTGGCCCCCGCAGTACCTGCGTGCTCGCCCGCGCGGGGCCAGTGCGCCGCAGCCCGTCCGGTAGCGCGTGCCGCACCACCCGAGTACTGCCACTGATCGGCGGACGTAAGCGCCGCCGTCGGGCTCCGACGGCGGCGCCTGCGCCGCGGTTACGGCCGCGCCACGAAGTACGCGTTGAACGGGTCCGCCGGGACGTCCACGATCGCGACGTCGGTGAACCCGGCATCGCCGAGCATCCGTTCGGCGAGCTGGGTGCCCCAGACGGTGCCGAGGCCGTCGCCGTCGAGGCCGAGGGAGACGCTCATGCAGTGGAACATCGAGATCGCGTAGAGGTAGCTGCCCCACGGCAGGGCGGCGTTGTCCTCGACGTTGCTGGACGCCTTGATGTCCACCATCAGGAACACCCCGTCCTCGCGCAGCGCCGACCGGATGTTCGCGAGCACCCGCGCGGGGTGGGCCTGGTCGTGGACGGCGTCGAACGCGGTCACCAGGTCGAAGTGACCGGGCTCGTCGACGCCGGCGACGTCGACAGCCTCGAAGCGGGTGTTGGTCAGTCCCCACTCGGCGGCCTCGGCGCGGGCGTTCGCGATGCCCTCGGCGGAGAAGTCGTAGCCGACGAACCGGCTGGCCGGGAACGCCTTCGCCATCAGGTTGATGGCGTGCCCGGAGCCGCAGCCCACGTCGAGGACGTCGATCCCCGCCGTCAGCCGGTCCGGCAGCCCGGGGACGAGCGGCAGGATCCCGTCGACCAGGACCGCGTCGTTCACGGTGGCGGACTCCTCCGCCATGGTGGCCTGGAATCGCGGGTACTCGGCGTAGTCGAGCCCACCGCCGTGCTGCAGGCTCTCCAGCACCCGGTCCTCCACGCCGCCGAGCATCGGGATGTACTGCATGAGCTGGGCGAGGTTGTCCGGACCGGCCGCCCTGGTCAGCACAGCGGCATGCGAGCGGGGGAACTCGAACGTCACGCGGGCCGGGTCGTAGCGGACGATCCCGGCTGCCGACAGCCCTCCGAGCCACTCCCGCACGTACCGCTCGTCGAGACCGGCCGCGTCGGCGATCTGCTGGCTGGTCGACGGCGGCAGGGTCGCCATCGTCTCGAACAGCCCGGCCCGGTGGCCGATGCTGGTGAGGATGGCGATCGCGCTGGAGTTGAGGATCTCGAGGTAGCGGCCGGTGAGGGCGGCGGTCTCCTCAGCCTCGGTCGTCGACGCCCCAGAGGGCTCCGACGGGCTCGGCGGCGACGGGAGGGTGGTCGGGGCCGGGGCGGGGTAGGTCGTACTCAAGGTGACTCTCCTTCTCGGGGGTTGCCACCGGCCCCGGCACGCCGCGCGTGTGGCGCAGGTACAGGACCAGCATCAGGCCGGTGGTGATGAGGTAGAAGCCGTGCAGGAACCAGATCGGCCCCGCCGGCAGGCTGTAGATGTACAGCGAATGCACCACGTTGCCCGTGTTCGCGAGCAACAGGTTGCCGAGGCTGTAGGAGGCGAGGTCGCGGGTGCGGAGGGCCTTGAGGACCATCGGCATGACGCTGCCCGCGAAGATCACGGTGGAGATGCTGCCCGCCACCACGGCGACGCTGGCGTCCATCACGATCCTCCCTCGGACTCGGCGTGAACTGGTGCGTCTACGCTAGGAATTCCGGGGGTCCTGGCGAATCGGGAGAATCACCCAAACCTGCGACGCGGGTATGGGGTGTTCGTCCCAGGGCGCTCCCCGCCGCGGGGGTGCGGTTCCGCGGCCGGGGGTGCGGTCGTGCCGCGGCTACCCGAGCCGGGTCAGCCGGTGCTCGTGCGCCCAGGCGGCGGCCGCGGTGCGGGACGAGACGTCGATCTTGGTGAAGATGTTCGCCAGGTGCCGGTCCACGGTCTTGACGCTGATGAACAGGGCGGCGGCGGCGTCCCGGTTGCTCGCGCCCGCGGCGATCTGCCGCAGCACCTCCGCCTCGCGCGCCGTGAGCCCACCGGGCAGCGGGACGGTGCCCAGGCGGGCCACGTCCGGCAGTGCGCCGAGCTCGGCGTAGATCGCCACTGCCGTGGCCAGGTCGGACTCGGCCGCCGCGTCGTCGCCGAGCCCGGTGTGGGCGGTGGCGCACAACTCGTAGATCCGGGCGGTCTCGTACCGGGCTCGCAGGGTGCGGTAGCCGGCGGCGGCCCGGCGCAGCACGGGCAGCGCCTCCTCGTGGCGCTTGCGGGCCACCAGCACCGCGGCCCTGGCGTGCACCGCCCAGGCTCGGAAGCCCTCGGTGGCGTACTCGGCGGCGATCGTCTCGAGGTCGCGGCACAGCCGGTCCGCCTCGTCGACCCGGCCCTCGGCGATCGCGATCTCCACCGCCGGCCCCAGGAGCCGGGCGCAGGCGAGCCGGTCCCGGCCGGCCATGGTCGCCCGCAGCGCCGCACCGGCTTCGCGGACCCGGCCCTGCGTCAGATCGAGCAGAGCCGCACCGGGCTGGATCTCCGCGCCCAGTTCGTGGGCCCGGTCGAACGACTCACGGGCGCCGGTGGTGTCGCCGCGCAGCCGCCGGATCTCACCGAGCTGGTAGTACGCCTCACCGGCCACCCAGTTGTTGACGCCGGCCAGCTCGGCGCCGCTGCGCACGATGCCGGCCTCCGCCGTCGTCCAGTCACCCTCGGTGCAGAGCAGCTGCAGGCGGTGGATGCGGCAGATCCCGGAGTACACCACCTCGCCGCGGAACTGCTCGCACCACTGCTCGGTGGCCGCGGTCCAGGCCCGCATCCGGCTCAGGTCGCCGAGGTTGTGACAGATGTGGATCACGGTGCAGTAGACGTCGCCGGCCCACTCGGGCGGCATCTGCCCGGCGAGCACCGGCAGCATCGCCTCGTCCAACTGGGCGAAACCACCCGCGGGGTCGCCGGTGTGGGCGTCCGCGAGCCCGGAGAGCACGAGGCCGAGCGAGGTCAGCTGGGGGGCGTGGTACCGGCGTCCCATCTCGCGCAGGGTGGCCGCGGTCTCCCGGGCCGGGCCGACGCCGAAGAAGTCCATCTCGACGACGGCCTCCAGGTAGCGGAGGTAGCCGTGCTCGACGCCCTCGGGCAGCTCGGCGAGGATCCGCCGGGCCCGGTTCACCCATCCGGACGCGATCACGATGTCGCCGCGGATGAACCAGAGCAGACCGATGTTGAGGGCCTTCATGGCCGCACCGGTGGGGTCGCCCTCCTGCTGGTAGCGGTCGAAGACCTCCTCGGAGAGGTCGAGGGACTCGCGGGCCGCGCCGACCCACCAGGTGGCCCGGCTGAGCAGGTCCAGGTCGGCCGTCGAGAGCGCGCCGAGGTTGCGAGCCCTGGACAGATCGCGGTGCGCGGCCTGCCAGTCCCCGCGGGCGAACTCCAGTCGCCCCGCATCCAGAACCGCTGTTGGATCATCCATGATCTGCTCCGGAACAACGGTATACCCGGGCCCGACGGCGGAAGGTCACCTTTCCTCGCGATCGTCGCCGTGGTCGAGGGGGTCGTAGGGGGCCGTAGGGGTCAGGTGCTGACCGCTACCGCGCCTAGCCTGGGTGGCACACCGACGGCGAGGGGAAGCAGATGGCGGCACGAACGACGGGGGCGGGTGCCTCGACCGGCCGGCCGGAGGACTGGGACCGGCTCCTGGCGCGCCGCCTCGCGACCCACCGCCTGCTCGACCCGGAGCCGGCCGGAGCGGACCGCGCGCAGGCGATGACCGCCGTCGTCGATGCGATCCTGGGCGCGCACGCCCAGGTGATGGTGGCCGGTGAGACGTCGATCGGCCTGCGCGTGGACGGCGCGACCCGCTCCGACGTGCGCCACGCCGTCGAGGAGACGCGCACCCTCGTGAAGGCCCACGGCCCGCGGGGGACGGTGCATCTGCTCTCCGCCGACGGGCTGGCCCGGTGGGTCGGTGCGATGAGCTGGATCGGGGCCTCGGGCTCGACCCCTCCCGTCGCGATGCGGCTCACCCCGGAGCAGACCGAGACGGTCCTGGCGGCGCTCGGCACGGCCCTGGCCGGTGCCGAGCTGACCGTCGACGAACTCGACGAGGCAGTCATCGGGGCCACCGGACCGTGGGCCGGTGACCTGGTGATGCCGGCCTTCGGTGGCTACTGGCCGAGGTGGCGGCAGCTGATCGGCACCTCGGGTCATCGCGGCCTGCTCTGCTTCGGTCGGCCGCGGGGCCGGAAGGTGACGTACACGAGTCCGAGGACGTGGCTGCCCGGGTTCGATCCGCGGCCCGGGGCGCGCGCCGCCGTCGACCTCGTGCACGCCTACCTGGCCGGGTACGGGCCGGCCACCGCCGCCGAGTTCGCGACCTGGCTGGCGATCCGGCCCGCCCGCGCCGTGGAGCTGTTCGCACGCGCCGAGCAGGACCCGCGCCTGGTCCGGGTCGACCGGGTCGACCGGGTCGACCGGGGCGCTGCCGGCGTCGGCGTCGCCTGCCTGGACGTGGCCGACGCGCCGGACGTCGAGCCGGGAATGGGACAGGTCCGGCTGCTCCCGCTCTTCGACGCCTACGGGGTGGGCAGCCGGCCGAGGGAGCGGATCTTTCCGGGCCGGGCGTCCGAGCGGGCTCTCGCCGGCGGGCAGGCGGGGAACTTCCCGGTCGTGCTCGTCGACGGGGTGGTGGCCGGCGTCTGGCACCAGCGCCTGGCCGGCAAGCGGGTGCGGATCACGGTCGAGATGCTCGAGCCGCCCACGGCGGCGCGGCGCAACGCCGTCGAGGACCAGGTGGACCGGGTGGCCGCCGTGCTCGAGGCCACGCCGGACCTGACGTTCGGGGAGATCACCGTCGGCGCCCACGCCTGAACCGCGCCGGCTACCGGGCCGGGACGCGGGCGCGCTAGCGTTCGACCTGCCTGCCCGCGGGGTCCGCCGGGTTGTGCCGTCGGCCGGCCGGACGTTCGCGGACCACCAGAGGCGAGGTGGGCACGATGCTCGAAGTGCTGGGCGCCATCCTTCCCTTCGCACTCGGGGTGTCGGTGAGCCCGGTCCCGGTCATCGTGAGCGTGCTGATCCTGCTCTCGCCGCGCTCGCGCGCGAACGGCCTCGCCTTCCTGCTCGGCTGGACGGTCGGCGTCGCCGCGGTCGTCGCCGTCCTCACCGCCCTCGCCCGCTACCTGCCCACCGACTCCGGCGACGGTCCGAACCCGGTGGCCGGTGTGCTGCAACTGGCACTCGGGCTGTGGCTGCTGGTCCTGGCGTGGCGCAAGTTCCGACCGGGCGAGCCCGATGCCGAGGCCGCGGTCGACCCGGACACCGGGCTCCCGGTCCCGGAGCTGCCCGGCTGGATGTCATCGGTCGCGAGCACCACGCCGGCCCGGTCGTTGCGCGGTGGCGTGTTGTTCGCCGGTGCGAACCCGAAGAATCTCGCATTCGCGGCCGGCGCCGCCATCGCCATCGGCACGGCGGGCCTGCCCGTCGGCGATGTCGTCCTGCTCGTCGCGGCCTACACCGTGATCGCGTCGCTGACGGTGCTGCTGCCGGTCGGGGTGCACCTGGCGTTCCCGGCGCGGACGCAGCAGCCGTTGCGGGCTCTCGAGGTGTGGCTCGTGCGCAACAACGCCACGATCGGCGTCGTCCTCCTGCTCGTCTACGGCGTTCTTCTGATCGGTCAGGGCATCGGGAGCTTCTAGCCGGCCGGGGTCCTCACGCGGCCGCAACCCGGCCCCCGCACGCGGGGACCGGGCTGGGCGTGAGCGTTCAGGCCAGCCGGTTGCGCTGGGCGTTCTCGGTGTCGAGAAGCCCGTGCAGGTGACCGTCCGTGCCATCGAGGACGAACCCGGGGCGGCTCACCGAGTGGTTCTCGGTGCTCCGCTCATCGGTCCGGGTGCCGCTGTCGTCGGTGACGGCACCGGTGCTCTGCGTGCTCGAGGCGTCGGCGATCTCGGACGCGAAGCCCGAGTCTCCGATCGCGAACGGGAACGCGTAGCCGATCAGGTGCACGGAACTGCTGTCGGAACGGTCGGCGTCACCGGCCGAGGCCGAGGCGTCCGACCGGGTGTCGGTCCAGACCCAGGGCGCTCCGGTGACGTCGCCGGTCTGCCCGACGAACGCGGTGCGGGTGGAGTCCCACACGTGCTCCGTCGAGGTGGCGGTGCCCTCGTCGTCGGCGACGGTCGAGGTGGTGTGCCGCTCGCCGGTGGTGGCGGACTCACCCGCGGTGGTCAGGCCACCGAGGTGGAACGGTGCGCCCGCCACGATCGCGGTGTCGGACGCCGACGCCGAGGCGTCGACACCGTCGACCCCGCCCGCCTGGGTGGCGGCCGAGTCGGTGCTGTTCCAGAGCCCGGCCGCCGGCTCGAGGGCGAGGTCCAGTCCGTCGACGCCGATGGCGTTCGACGACGACTCCGAGACGGCCTCGGAGGTGGTGGCGGTTCGCTCGGAGTTCGTCACGCTCGACTCGGTCTCCCGCTCGGAGGAACGCTCGTCCGCAGCCGCGGCGGTGATCCCCTCGAACGAGATCGGCGACGAGGCCTCGATCGCGGTCTGCGAGGAGGACTCGGCGCCGTCGACGCCGTGCTCGTCACCGGTGGAGGTGGCCGCCGACTCGCGGTCACCGCTCAGGGCGGCGGTCGGGTCGATGTCGAGCTGGCCGACCTCGAGCGCACCACCGGTGGCGGAGGACTCCGACGTCGACTCGGTGGTCGACGCCGTGCCCTCGTCCGTGGTGGTCGCGGCCGACTCCTCGGAGCTGCTCTCCGACTGCTGCGCGCCGGTGACGGTGACGCCGCCGACGCTGATCGGGGCCTGCACCTCGGCGGCGGAACTCAGCGAGTCCTCCGTCGAGGCGCTGTCACCGGCCTCGTCGGACGAGGTCCAGCTCTCGGTGTCGAGCATCGCAGCCGGGTCGACCGCGATCTCGCCGACGTCGATCCCGAGCTCGCTGTGCGAGGAGGACTCCTGCGCACTCGCGGTCTCGATGGTGTCGCCGTTCTCGTCGGTCTGTGACGAGGACTGCTGCTCCGAGGAGTGGTCCTCGGTCTCGATGCCGAGCGACAGTCCGCCCAGCTCGATGGGTGCGGCGATCGAGGACTCGGTGGAACTGTCCTGCTCGTGACTGCCGGTGTCGTCGGCGTACGCGGCGAGCGAGCCGGCGAGCCAGAGCCCGCCCGCCAGTCCCGCGACGCCGAGGCTTCGTTGCATCCAGGTCTTCATGGTCTCTCTTCCGATAGGTGGGCAGCCGACGGTGGCCGGTCCGCCCGGGATGGTGCGCGGCGGTCGCCGGCACCGGGTTCGGAGCGAGAGGGGTCAGTCCGGGGCGAAGCCCGGACGCGTGCTCAGTGGATCTGCGAGGAGGTCGTCCTCGCCACGGTCACCGGCCCCGAGCAGGGCCGGGACGGGAGTGGCTGCCGCCAGCACCGCGTGCTCGGAGGAGGCGTGCACACCGCCGCTGGAGCCGAACGCCGAGGTGGGCGGCAGCGGGGCGGGCAGCGGCCGCGGCTGACCGTCGGCGGGTCCCGGACGGTCACCGGTGGGGGCCGAGCCGGCCGTGGTCCCGACGGTGCCCACGGTGCCCACGGTGCCCACGGTGCCCACGGTGCCCGCGGTGGGCGACGAGGAGGGTGCGACGGCGCCGGCCGGGTCCAGGATGGCGTCGTCCACGGTCGGTGCTGGGCCGGTGTCCGGACCCCCGACGGCGGCCGGGATCGTTCGCGAGGAGTCCTGCGGTGTGTCCGGGGTGCGCGGCGGGCTCGGCGTTGTCGGGCTCCCGGGGACGACTCCCGAGCCGGGCAGCAGCGGGTCGGTGATCGGGGCGATGGCGTCGGTGACCGGGGCGAGTGCCCCCGTGATCGGTTCGACGGCGTCGACGACCGGGCCGAGCGCGGCCGTGATCGGGCGCAGGGCGTCGTTGACCGGCGCCAGAGCCCCGCCGGTGCTGCCGAGCACGGGCTCGACGACGGGAGCGATCGCCTCGACGACCGGCTCGGTGAGCGCGCCGGCCGAGGACGCGACGACGGGTTCGACGATCGTGTCGGTGACCGGCTCGACGACGGTGTCGGTGACCGGCTCGACGACGGTGTCGGTGACCGGCTCGACGACGGCGTCGGTGACGGGTTCGAGGACGGTGTCGGTGACGGGTTCGACGACCGTCTCCGTGACCGGTGGCACGACCGATTCGGCGACTGGTTCGACGACGGGCTCAACGACGGTCTCGGCGACCGGTTCGACGACGGCCTCGGTGACGGGTTCGACGACGGTCTCCGTGACCGGTGCCACGACGGTCTCGGCGACCGGTTCGGCCAGGGTCTCGGCCACGCTGGTGACCGGGTCGGTCACGGGCTGCCCGACCTCCTCGACGAGCCCGCCCAACAGGCCGGCGCCCTCGTCGCCCTCACCGTCGTCCGCGGCGGCCGGTCCGGCGAGGAGTACCCCGACGCCGATCGCCCCGCAGACCAGCAGCAGGCTCCGCAGCAGCAGGCGCAGCCATCGGGCGACGGCGACGTGGTGAGGGCGCGCGGGGGCCCGCTCGGCCATCACTGCCGAGGCCATCGGACCACCTCCCGTCTGGAACACCGACGAACATCCGCACCTCGTCCGTCACCACCCATTCGGAAGCCGGACAGGATCGGATGGGTGCCGATTCCCCGAGGGCATCAGCCGCGCCCGGGCAGGTGGGTGCGCGCGGCCATCCGGGGTCCGCGCCGCGGCGGTGCCACCCCGGCGGCCATCACGAGGCGTTGCACCCGGCCGCGATGCGGACGGAACGGTTCGAGCAGAACGGCCAGTTCGCCGTCGTCCACCGTTCTCCCGGTGAGCGCCCACCCGACGTTACGGGCGACGTGGTAGTCGCCGAAACTCACCGCGTCGGCGTCGCCGAACACGCGCGAGCGCACCTCCGCGCTGGTCCACACGCCCACGCCCGAGAGCGAGAGCAGGGCCCGGTCGGCGTCCGCGGACGAGCCGCGGGCGAGTCGCTCCAGGGACGGCGCGACCCGCGCGGCGGCGACGATCGCGCGCGAGCGGGCCGGGTCGATGCCCAGGTGCAGCCACTCCCAGCTGGGGATCGCCGCGAGCGCGGCCGCCGCGGGCGGCGCCCGCAGACCATGGTTACCGGCGGGGCCGGGCGCGGGTTCGCCGTGGCGCTGGACGAGTCTGCGCCAGGACCCGAACGCCTCCGCCCCGGTGACCTTCTGCTCGATGACCGTCGGGACCAGCGCCTCCAGGACCAGGTGGGTACGGGTCAGGGGCAGGTGCGGGTGCCGACGGGCGAGCGGTGCGAGCGCCGGGTGCGCGGCCGGCTCGAACCCGGTGTCGTCGTCGAACGCGCCGAGCATCGCGGGGACGGCATCGAGGACCCACGCCGCGCCGTCGCCCCAGGCCAGCGCGTGCACCGGTGCGGCCGGCTCGTCCTGCTGCAGCCGGAGCGCCGCGGTCCCCCGGGGCGTGCGCACGCCGCGCCAGTAGGCGCCACCAGGCTCGCGTCGGAAGCACGGGTCGTACGCGCCGCGGCGCAGTGCCGACAGCGTCGGCCCCAGAGGGGTCGCCCGGACCGGCTGCCAGGTGCGCTCCAGCCCGCTCACCTCGCGAGTGTAGGCACGGCTGCCGGGATGATTCCCCCGGGCGGGGGATCCGCCGCCGGCCGGCCGCTGACAGCCTCAAGGTCATGAGCCTCGCCGACCAGTTCCTGCCGACCGCCGAGTTCGCCGAACGGCACGCGACCGTCATCGACGCGCCACGTGACGTCGTCTGGGACGCCCTGATGGCGTTCCGCTTCCGGGACCTGCGCCTCGCCGCCCCACTGTTCGCGGCCCGCGCCGTGATCGGGGTGGCCTTGAACGGACGACGGTACCGGCCGCCGTCGGGCGCGATGTTCCTGCCGCTCGCGCAGGAGGAGGGCCGCGAGCGTGTGCTCGGGCTGCTCGGCCGGTGGTGGCGGTTCGGCGAGGCCGACTCCCGGGCCGACGTCCGCGACGCCCACGACTTCCGCGCGTTCGACGAACCCGGCTACGGCAAGGCGATCATGGCCTTCGAACTGGAGGATGCGGGGCCGGGGCGCACCCGGGTGGTGACCCGGACGCGGATCGTGACGACCGACGCTGCGGCGCATCGGGCGATGGCGCGTTACTGGCTGCTGATCCGCCCGGGCAGCGGGTTCACCCGGCATCTCATGCTGCGGGCGATCGGGCAGCGGGCGCGCGACGCGGCGTAGGCGGCGTCGGCACCGGCCGGCCCGAGGGGTGAGCGGGCCGGACGGAGTGCGGCGCCGACGGCTACGGTGCGGGGCATGGATCCATCGGTGAACACGCGCACCCCCGCGACGGTGCGCTGGGGCATCATCGGCGTCGGCAACGTCACGGAGGTCAAGAGCGGACCCGGCTTCCAGCAGGCCGACGCCTCCGAGCTCGTCGCGGTGATGCGCCGGGACGGCGCCAAGGCCGCGGACTACGCGCGTCGCCACGGTGTGCCCCGCTCCTACGACGACGCCGAGGCCCTGATCCATGACGACGAGGTCGACGCCGTCTACATCGCCACGCCTCCGGACTCGCACCGCGACTACGCGATCGCCGTCCTCGAGGCCGGCAAGCCCGTCTATGTCGAGAAGCCGATGGGCCGCACCACCGTCGAGTGCGAGCAGATGAACGCCGCCGCGCAGCGCGCCGGGCTGCCGCTGTTCGTCGCCTACTACCGGCGCGCCATGCCGCGGTTCGTCACGGTCAAGGACCTGCTCGACGGCGGCGCGATCGGTACGGTGCAGGCCGTCGCCATCCGCAACCAACAGCCGGCGCCGATCGCCGAGGGCGGCGAGATGCCGTGGCGGGTGCGACCGGAGATCTCCGGGGGCGGTCACTTCGTGGATCTTGCGTCCCACACGCTGGACCTGCTCGACCATCTGCTCGGGCCGATCGCGCGGGTCAGCGGGTACGCCGCGAACCGTTCCGGCGCCTACCCGGCGGAGGACCTGGTCAGCGCGGCGTTCGAGTTCTCCTCCGGCGTGGGGGGCACCGGCCTGTGGTGCTACGCCGCCGGGGAGTACCGCGACGAGGTCGAGGTGATCGGGGATGCCGGGTCGCTGACCTTCTCGACGTTCGCGCAGGAGCCGCTGCGACTGTTGCGCGGCGACGTCGAGGAACGGATCGAGGCGCCGTACCCGGCCACCGTGCAACAGCCCCTGATCCAGGCCGTCGTCGACGACCTCACCGGGGTGGGCACCAGCCCGAGCACCGGGACCAGCGCCATCCGCACCGCGCGGATCGTCGACACCCTGCTCGCCTCCTACCGCGCCGAGCACGGGCTGACCTTCGTCTGATGCCCGCTCTCACCGACTTCACCGCGCTCGCCTGGGTGCTGCTCGTGGTCGGGGCGCTCATCGTCGGGCTGTCCAAGGCGGCCCTGCCGGGGGCGAACACGATCACCATCGCGATCTTCGCGGCGCTGCTGCCGCCGAAGGAGTCGACGGCGGTGCTGTTGATCCTGCTCATCGTCGGGGACGTCTTCGCGGTCTGGGCGTACCGGAAACACGCCGACTGGCCGACGTTGAGGCGGCTCGTGCCGACCGTGCTGGTGGGGGTCGCCCTCGGCGTGGTGTTCCTCGCGCTCGCCGGTGATGCGTGGGTGCAGCGGGTGATCGCGGTCATCCTGCTGCTGGTGATCGGGGTGACGCTCGTGCGCCGGGCCGCTGGGCGGCGGGCGGAGATCCGGGCGGCGGCGCGCTCTGCGACCGGGGCCGAGACGGTGGAGGCTGAGCCGGCCGGCTCGCTCGCCCGCCGCCTCCAGACCGGCATCTACGGCACGCTCGGCGGCTTCACCACGATGGTCGCGAACGCCGGCGGGCCCGTGATGTCGATGTACTTCATCGCGTCCCGGTTCTCGGTCAAGCGGTTCCTCGGCACGTCCGCGTGGTTCTTCGCGCTCGTGAACGTGACGAAGGTGCCGTTCCAGGCCGGCCTCGGCCTGATCACGGTCCCCGGGCTGCTGCTGGATCTGCTGCTGATCCCGGCCGTGATCGCAGGGGCCTTCTTCGGCCGGTGGCTGGCACCGCGGATCGACCAGGCGCTGTTCGAGAGGCTGGTCATCGTGCTGACCGTGGCGGGGGCGGTGTACCTGCTCTTCTGAGGATCCGCTCCTGTGAGGCTCGGGTGCGCGATGATGACGCCATGGCCGATCCCGATGAGAACGTCCGGCGACGGATCCGGGCCTCGACCCTCTGGTTCGTCGCCGCGATCCTGACCGCGGCCGCGGCACTGATCGTGTGGGCGCTGACCGTCGGGTTCCCGGTGGTGGGCGACGCCCGGACCGACGCGGTGGCGGTCCAGGGCGAGAGCGGGCGCGAGCTCGTGGTCCGGTACACCGGTGGCAGCCCCGGTTGCGGGGACCCGCACTCGATCGAGGTCGAGGAGACCCAGACCACGGTCACCATCACGACGCTGGTGGTGGCGCCGCACGGGTCCCGGTTCAACTTCGGTTGCGACGACGTCGGGTACGTGATGTACCAGACGATCCGGCTGGAGCGCCCGCTCGCCGAACGCGACGTCATCGATGGTCCGACCGGTGGGGCTGTCGAAGTGGTGGTCGATGTGGCGACGCTGGTGGCGGCGGACTGAACGACCCGCCTCCCGAAGCGTCGGCTCCGGCCCCGCCTCTCCGAGGCGAGATCGCACCTGGCGCACTGACGTCGGACCTCCGCGAGTACGAGATCGACGCGCCCGGTGCTATCTCACGGGCGCTTCCGCGGAAGCGCCCCACCGGTGCCGGCGGGACCCGGGTTCCGGCCCTCGGCGTAGGGTTGCCTGGTGACCGATCCTCGCCGTGGCCCGCTGCGCCTGCTGCGCGCGACCGCGGTGTCGGTGAGCGTCATCGGCCTCGCCCTCGGCGCGCACGTCGGTGCCGGCGGCAGCCTCGGGGACCTGCTCGTGGTGGCCGCCGCCGGGGCGTTCACGATGCTGGTCGCGTTCGTGGCCTGCGGGCGCCGCCTGCGGGCCGTCACCGTGCTGGCGCTCCTCGGCGCCGGTCAGGTTACGCTGCACCACGTGTTCGCGAGCACGGCCGGACTCGGCGCAGTTCCCGGCTGCACCACCGCGGGCGCCCATACCCACGGCGCGGCCCTCGCCGAGGCCATGCAGCACTGCGCACCCGCAGGCGGTGGGCACGCGCTCACCATGACGATGCTCGGCGCCCACCTGCTCGCGACCGTGATCAACGGCGCCCTGCTCTGGCGCGGGGACCGGGCACTGTTCGCGCTCTGGACCTGGTTGACGCCGTTGCTCACGGTGTTGTCCGAGCGGGTCCTCCCGACGCCCGCGGCAGTCGGCCGGGGCCGTCGCAGGTCCCCGACACCGCGACGCCCCGACGGGCGGATCGTCTGGTTGGACCTTGCCCCACGACGGGGACCACCCCTGGCGCGCGCCGCCGCCTGAATCCGCACGCTCACGCGTGCGGCGGGGTCGGTGGCGCGAGCATCAGCGCTTGCGTCCGGGGCTGTACTCCCGGACATCACCGACCGACCCCTGTGAGGTTCACCCATGTCCCTGTCCACAGCCACACTCCCGGCCTCAGCGGCCTCAGCGGCCTCAGCGGCCTCAGCGGCACAGAATGGCACGACCCCGCACCGAGCAGCACCACGCCGAACGGCATCCCGAGCGGCACGGGGCGTGCGCGCCCTGGCGACGATCGCCGTCGCCGGCCTCCTCGGCCTGACCCTTCACGTGAGCGCCGCCCAGGCGCACGACACCCTGGTCTCCTCCGCCCCGGCGGAGGGGGAGACCCTCACCGTGGCCCCCACGGAGGTCCGGCTCACGTTCAACAACGAGATCCTCGACCTGAACGCCGCCATCGTCCTGACCGACCCCGACGGCGCCGTGCTGACCGAGGAGCCGCCGGTCGTCGACGGCGCCGACGTGGCACTGCCAGTGCCCGACGGCGTACCCGCCGGCGTCTGGACGGTCACCTGGCGGGTCGTCTCCTCCGACGGCCACCCGATCTCCGGCACGTACGACTTCACCGTGGACACGCCCGCCGAGGCCACCACGACGCCGGCGCAGCCCACGGAGACCACCGAGCCGACCGAGGCCGTGACCACCGACGACGCCGAGCCCGCCGCGTCGGACGCGCCGTCGGAGTCCGCCTCGCCCGCGGACGAGGATGCGGACGATGGCGGATCCGGACCCGGCGAGATCATCGCCTTCGTGGCCCTCGCCCTGGCCGTGATCGGGGTGGCCGCCGCGCTGGTGGTACGCCGGATGCGGTCGGGAGACCGCCCCTGACCCCAAGCCGTCGCGGGCGGGGCGGCGTAGCCTGGGTGGATGTCACCCTGGCTCGTCGCCCTGCTCGCGCTGGTGGCGCTCGCGGTGATGATCGAGGCGCTGTTGCGCACGGAACGGCGCCCGCGCGACCGCCGCGGTGAGGGCCACGGCGGTGGCACGTTCGGGATCATCGACGAGGTGTTCGCCCCGACCCGGCACGAGGCGCTCCAGGAGTTGGCGCAGCAGCGCGAACTGCCGGCACCATCGCCGACGCCCGCCGACCCGCCGTGGGGGGCGTTCGTCTACGGCGACGACGGTGCGATCGTGGCGGTCGAGGTCACCGGCGACGACCGGTCCGCGGACCGGCGCGGCACCGGTCCGGACACCACGGACCGCAGCGGTATCCACGAGCGCTGAGCACGTGTCCGACCCCGCGGATATGGTTCCGGCGTGACCTTGTTCCTGCACCGCGCGGCCGCCACCGGCGCCCTGGCCGACGGGCTCGCCGACCTCCTTGCGGAGCCCCTGGCCGACCCGTTCGCGCAGGAGGTCGTCGCGGTGCCCGCCAGGGGCGTGGAGCGGTGGTTGGCGCAGCGGCTGTCCCACCGCCTCGGTGTCGGAACACGCGGAGGCGACGGCGTCTGCGCGGGCGTGCGATTCCTCAACCCGCACTCGCTCATCTCGCTGGTGCTCGGCATCGAGCGGGACGACCCCTGGCACCCGGACCAGCTCGCGTGGACCGTGCTGCGGGCCATCGACGAGTCCCTGCACGAACCCTGGGCGGGCCCGCTGGCGACCCACCTCGGGGCGGACGGCACCCTCGACGAGACCGAGCAGGACCTGCGTCGGGGACGCCGGTACGCCGTCGCCCGGCGGCTCGCGGGGCTCCTCTCCGGGTACGCCGTGCAGCGGCCCGCGATCGTCGCCGACTGGCGCACCGGTGGCGGTGGCGACGGGCTCGGCGAGCCACTGCCCGAAGACCTGGCCTGGCAGCCGCACCTGTGGCGGGCCGTCCTCGAACTCGTCGACGCACCGGCGCCGGACCTGCGCCACGCGGAGGTCGTGGCCGCGCTGCAGGCCGGCGGCGCGGACCTGGAACTACCGGGCCGCCTCTCGCTGTTCGGGCACACCCGGATCGCCACCAGCGAGGTCGAGGTCCTGGCCGCGCTCGCCGAGCACCGGGACGTGCACCTCTGGCTGCCGCAGGCCTCGCCGGCCGCGTGGAAGTCGCTGCGGGCGGTCGTCTCGGCCGGACCCGCGCCGCGGATCGAGGACGCCTCGGTCGACCACATCGATCACCCCCTGCTCGCCTCGCTCGGCCGCGATGCACGCGAACTGCAGCGCACCCTGGCCACGGCGTCCGAGCAGGACGAACTGGAGGACGAACTGCTTCCCGACGGCGACGGGTCGCCCGGGCAGCCGCCCTCGCTGCTGCGGTGGTTGCAGCAGGACCTCAAGGCGGACCACGTCCCGACGGCAGCCGAGCGGGCCGCGCGGATCGTCGCGGCCGACGACGTGTCGGTCCAGATCCACGCCTGCCACGGGCGCGGACGCCAGATCCAGGTGCTGCGGGACGTGCTCACCGGCCTCCTCGAGGACCACCCGGAGCTCGAGCCGCGCGACATCCTCGTGATGTGCCCGGACATCGACGCCTACGCGCCGCTCGTGCACGCCGGCTTCGGGCTCGGCGAGGTGGTGCGTGCGGTGCGACCCGACGCGGACGACGCCGGTCACCCGGCCCACCGGCTGCGCGTCATGCTCGCCGACCGGGCGCCCGGCTACACCAACCCGCTGCTCGGCCTCGCCGCGCGCCTGGTCGAGCTGGCCGGCGGTCGGCTGACCGCCGGGGAGGTCCTCGACCTGGCCCGGTCGGCGCCGGTACGGCGCCGGTTCTCCCTCGACGACGACGACCTCGACCGGATCGCGGGCTGGGTCGAGGAGGTCGCGATCCGCTGGGGGCTGGACGCGAACCACCGGGCCACCTACCAGCTCGGCAACTTCACGCAGAACACCTGGCGGACCGGACTCGACCGGGTGCTCACCGGCGCCGCCCTCGACGGGCGGGACACCACCCACCTCGGGCAGACCGTGGCGTTGGACGACCTCGACAGCGGTGACATCGACCTCGCCGGCCGGCTCGCGGAACTGATCGACCGGATCGGCACCACGCTCGGTACCCTGCATGAGTGCCGGGCCGCGGGGGACTGGACCCGCACGTTGCGCGAGGGCGTGCTCGGGCTCGCCGACGTGGCGCCGGCGGACGCCTGGCAGGCCACCCAGCTCGAACGGGAGCTCGCCCGGATCGAGTCCGCCGCCCGACGCGGCACATCCTCGACCGACCTCGCCCTCTCGGACGTGCACACGATGCTCGCCGAACACCTGGCCGGCCGGGCGACCCGGTCGAGCTTCCGGACCGGCACTCTCACCGTGTGCACCATGGTGCCGATGCGGTCGGTGCCACATCGGGTCGTCGCCCTGGTCGGCCTCGACGACGGCGTCTTTCCCCGCACCACCACGCCCGATGGGGACGACGCCCTGTCCCGGAGTCCGGTCACCGGTGAGCGGGACACCCGGGCCGAGGACCGGCAGCTCCTCCTCGATGCTGTCATGGCCGCCGAGAAGGCCCTCATCATCACCTACACCGGTGCCGACGAGCACACCGGTGCCGAACGCCCGCCCGCGGTGCCGCTCGGCGAGTTGCTCGATGCGCTCCACGGGACCGCCACGCGACCCGAGGAGATCCCGCTGGTGCGGCGGCACCCGCTGCAGCCCTACGACGCGCGCAACCTCGGCGGGTCCACCGCCGGTGAGCCCGCGCTGCTCCCGGCGGGGCGGCCGTTCAGTTTCGACCCGAGCGCGCTCGCGGGCGCCAGAGCCCACCTGTCCCGTCCGGCTGGCGGCGGCGTCGCCGTGACGGACGTGACCGGCGTGCTGGTTCCCGAGCCGCTGCCGCCCCTGGGCGGCGAGGACGTCGACCTGGCGAACCTGCAGCGGTTCCTGGCCCAGCCGGCCCAGGCGTTCCTGCGTCAGCGGCTCGGCCTGATCCTGCCCGACGGCCCCGAGGCGGCGTCCGAGGGCATCCCGATCGACCTCGACGGCCTCGAGAAGTGGCAGATCGGCAACCGCATGCTCGACGCGGTCCTCGGCGGCACCCGCCTCGACCAGGCCCGCCGGGAGGAACACTGGCGCGGCAGCGCGCCTCCGGGTGAGCTCGGCAATGCCCTGCTGGCCGACGTCGCCGCGAACGTCGACGGCATCGCCCGCGAGACCCTCGCCCGCCGCGACGGGCCGGCCACGGGCACGGACATCGACATCGAACTCCCGGACGGTCGCCGGCTCACCGGCACGGTCGCGGACCTGTACGGCACTCCGATGCGGGCGATCACCTCGACGTACTCCTCGATCCGCGCGAAGCAGCGCCTTCGGTCCTGGGTCACCGCACTCGTGCTCTCCGCGGCTGGTCATGCCGGCGCGACCAGCCACGTCCTCGGCCAGTTGAGGCTGGGCCGGCGCTCCTACGTCGGGCACTACGAACACGGGCCGGTGGACCAGCAGGTGGCGCTCGCGATCCTGGTCCAGCTGGTCGACCTCTACGACCGCGGCATGGCCGAGCCGCTGCCGCTGCCGATCCAGACCGCGAACGCGTTCGCCCAGACCTTCCGGGCGCAGGGGGGCGACGAGGGCGCCGCCATGGAGGCGGCCGAGAAGAAGTGGAAGACGGTCTCGGGCTGGTACACGAGCGTCGGGGAGCAGGACGATCCTGCCTTCGTCCGGGTCTTCGGTCCGGACGCCGGCCTCTGGGACGTCGCCGGGGAACCCCGCGAGGACGAACACTGGCGCACGGGGGTCGGAACCAGATTCGGCCAGCTCGCACTGCAGCTCTGGGAGCCCGTTCTGGTCCTCGGCGCCGAGAGCGAGGAGCGGTTGTGATCTCCCAGGACTTCTCCATCACGGACCCGCTGCCGTCCGGCACCGTGCTGCTCGAAGCCTCGGCCGGCACGGGCAAGACCTGGACCATCGCGGCGCTCGTGGCCCGCTACGTCGCCGAGGGCCGCGCCCAGCTCACGGAGATGCTCATCATCACCTTCGGCCGGGCCGCGAGCCAGGAACTGCGGGCCCGGGTGCGCGAGCAGCTCGTCCAGGTCGAGCGGGCGCTGCAGCATCCGCAGCCCGCTGCCGGCGCCCCGGGCCCGCTGATCGACCTCCTGCTCGACGTCGATGAGGCCGAGCGGGACCGAAGGCTCGGCCGGGTCCGCCGGGCGCTCACGTCCTTCGACGAGGCCACGATCGCCACCACCCACCAGTTCTGCCACCAGGTGCTGCGCTCCCTCGGCGTGGCCGGGACCTCCGACGCGTCCGCGCAACTGGTCGAGGACCTCGACGAGTTGCTCGTGGAGGTGGTCGACGACCTCTACCTGCGCGGCTTCGTCGGTTCGCGGCAGGCGCCGTTCTTCAGTCGGCGGCAGGCCCTGGATATCGCCCGGGCGGTCGTCGACGACGTCCACGCCGAGTTGCGTCCCGACCCGGACACCGGCGACCGGCGCAGTGAGCCGGTGCGACGGGCGCGGTTCGCCCAGGCCGTCCGCGCCGAGCTCGAACGCCGCAAGCGTCGGCTCCAGGTGATGCACTACAACGACCTGCTCACCCAGCTCGCCGGAGCCCTCGCCGTTCCGGACTCCCTCGCGGCGCAGCGGATGCGTACCCGCTGGAAGGTCGTGCTGGTCGACGAGTTCCAGGACACCGACCCGATCCAGTGGCAGGTCCTCGAGCGCGCCTTCGCGGGCCACGCCACCATGGTTCTCATCGGCGACCCGAAGCAGGCGATCTACGCCTTCCGCGGCGGGGACGTCGTCACCTACCTCAAGGCGGCGGCACACGCGCAGGACAGGCGCACGCTACCGACCAATCACCGCAGCGACGCGCCGGTCGTCGACGCACTCCAGGGCATGCTCCGGGGTGCGGCGCTCGGCGACACCGAGATCGCCGTGGTTCCGGTCCGGGCCCGGAGGCAGGGTTCGCGGCTGCACGGACTGCCGCGCCCGGGACCCGTGCGGCTCAGGCAGGTCCTCAGGAAGCAGCACCTGGGTGGCAGCGCCGCCATCGGCGCCACCCGTGACCACATCTCCCGGGACCTGGCCCTCGACATCGCCGAGCTGCTCGCGTCGGGTGCCACCTTCGACGACGCTCCTGACCTCGACGGTGACCCGCTGCCGCCGCGTCCGATCCAGGCTCGCGACATCGCCGTCCTGGCCCACACGAACCGGGACCTGCTCGCCGCCCAGAAGGAGTTGCGGCGGCTCGGCATCCACGCGGTCAGCGCCGGGGGCGGCAGCGTCCTGCGTAGCCGTGCGGCGCACGACTGGCTCGCCCTGCTCGAGGCGATGGCCGCCCCACACCGGGCCACGCTGACCCGTGCCTCAGCTCTGACCGACCTGGGCGGGATGACCGCCGTCGCCCTGGACGCGGGCGGCGACGACCTCGACGACGAGCTGTCCGCGCGGCACCGGCGCCTCGCCGACGTCTACGACCGGCAGGGCGCCGCGGCGGTCCTCGAGGCCGTGGGGATCGAGGGTCTGTCCGCTCGGACCCTTGCTCACGTGGGTGGGGAGCGCACCCTCACCGACCTGCAACATGTCGGGGAACTCCTGCACGAGACCAGCCAGCAACCCGGCGGTGGCCGGCTGGGGCTCGCCGGTCTGATCGAGTGGCTCCGGGCGCAGATGGCCGACGACGCCGTGCAGGCCTCCGGGGCCCGGACCCGGCGCCTCGACTCCGACGCAGCGGCCGTACAGCTCGTCACCATCCACTCGAGCAAGGGGCTGCAGTACCCGATCGTCTACTGCCCCGCCCTCTTCGACCGCCACGTGGCCAAGACGCCGGACATCCCGCAGTTCCACGAGGCGGACGGGGCGCGCACCCGGTGCCGCGACGTGGGTGGTGAGACCGACAACCAGGGCTGGTCGGACTCCGTCGCCCGGCACAAGGCCGAGGAGGCAGGGGAGGCGCTCCGGTTGCTCTACGTCGCGGTGACCCGGGCCCAGTCCCAGGTGGTGATGTGGTGGTCACCCACCAACAACACGCCGAACTCGGCCCTGCACCGCCTGTTGTTCGGACGGGATCCCGACGGCGTCGCCGTGGTCCCGGACGCGGTCCCCACGCCCCGCTCCGATGACCTCGCCACCGCGAAACTGCGCGCCTGGGCCGACCACGGGGCGTTCGCGCTCGAGGCCGCCGACCACGCCGCGGTCGTCCCCGCGCCCCCGGCCGCGCCGGTGCCGGAGCTCTCGATCCGTGGGCTCGACCGGGCGATCGACACCGGCTGGCGGCGGACCTCCTACACCGCGCTCAGCACCCCGAAGGGTGCCGACGGACCCGAACCCGGCGGTGTGGGCAGCGAGCCCGACCTCACCCCACGTGACGACGAGCCGGACACCCCGCAGCCGGTCCTGACGGCCGAGCCGACCCTGCCCGGGCTCGACACCCTGATCCCCGGGGCGGACGTGCCCTCCCCGATGGCGCACCTCCCGGTCGGTGCGACCTTCGGCTCCCTGGTACACGGTGTGCTCGAACACGCCGACCCACAGGCTCGGGACCTGCGTGCCGAACTGCTGGGGCAGATCCGGGAGCAGCTGGTGTGGTGGCCGGTGGACCTGGAGCCCGAGGACCTGGCCGATGCGCTGGTCGCGGTCTGCGACAGTCCCCTCGGGCCACTCGCTCCCGGGCTCACCCTGCGCGACATCGGCAGCCGGGACCGCCTCTGCGAACTGGACTTCGAGTTGCCGCTGGGCGGCGGGGACGTCCGGGGCGTCGGGCCCCGGGGTCGGTTGGGCGACCTCGCGCCGTTGCTGCGCCGGCACCTGAAGGCAGGCGACCCGGTCCGGGACTGGGCGGACGTCCTCGACTCCCAGCCGATGCTGGCCCAGCAGGAACTGAGCGGCTACCTGACCGGGTCGGTCGACGTCGTGCTCCGCACGAGCGGAACGGCCGGCACCTACCTGGTGGTGGACTACAAGACGAACTGGCTCGGCCCGTTCAACGACCCGGAGCAGCCGCTCACCGCGGCGGCCTACCGCCCCGAGGCGCTGGCGGAGGCGATGGGGCACTCGTCCTACCCGCTGCAGGCCCTCCTGTACGCCGTGGTCGCGCATCGGTTCCTGCGCTGGCGGTTGCGCGACTACGACCCCCGCAAGCACCTCGGCGGCGTCCTCTACCTGTACGTGCGGGGCATGTGTGGACCGCAGACGCCGGTCATCGACTCCGAACCGTGCGGGGTCTTCTCCTGGCGACCGCCGGTCGCGCTCGTGCAGGACGTCTCCGACCTGCTCGACGGCCTCTCGGAAGGTGCGGCATGACCGAGACCACGACGGCACCGCCGCTCGAGCTCTTCGAACCCACCGACGAGCGTGACCGCCGGCTCGCCCGGGACGCGACCGGACTCCTGGGGGCGCTGAACGCGGCGGGCCTGCTGACCGCGCCGGATCTGCACGTGGCCAGGACCCTCGGCCGAGCCGCCGGTGGCATCGAGGTGACGTCCGCGGACGCGGCCCTGGTTGCGGCCGCGCTGGCGACCCGCGCCGTCCGCACCGGATCCGTGGCCGTGGACCTCGCCCAGCTCGACGCGGCGCTGCGCGCCCTCGAGAACCCGCCGGTCCTGCCGTGGGCAAATCCCGACGAGTGGCTCGAGCAGCTACGGGACAGTTCGCTCGTCCGCAAGGGCGCGCTGGTGCTCGAGCACGGGCTGGTCTACCTGCAGCGCTACCACCATCAGGAGGTCCAGGTCGTCGCCGACCTGATGGCGCGGGCTGCGCAGCCGGCGCCGGTCGTCGACGCCGACCTGCTCCAGGCGGGCCTGTCCCGGGTGTTCGGGGACGGCTGGGAGGAACAGCGGGACGCGGCCCGGGTGGCCATCGGCTCCTGGACCAGTGTCCTCACCGGTGGCCCGGGCACGGGCAAGACCAGCACGGTGGCCGGGGTGCTCGCCCTGCTGGCCGAGCAGGCCGAGCCGGGGCGGCCGCTACGGGTCGGGTTGGCCGCCCCGACCGGCAAGGCCGCCGCGCGCATGCAGGAGGCGGTCACGGACGCGCTCGAGCAGATCCTGGCGCGCACCGACGAGCCCGTCACCCGGGCGCTGCTCGAGCCGCTGGCGGGCGTGCGAGCGGTCACCCTGCACCGGCTACTCGGCAGGCGGCCGGACTCCTCGACCCGGTTCCGTCACGACCGCGACCACCACCTGCCCCACGACGTGGTGCTCGTCGACGAGACGTCGATGGTCTCGCTGACCCACATGGCCAGGCTGCTCGAGGCCCTGCGCCCGACGACCCGGCTGATCCTGGTCGGCGACCCTGACCAGCTCGTCTCGGTCGATGCCGGCGCGGTCCTCGCGGACCTCGTCGCCGGCGCCGAGGAGGCCGCCGGGCCCGACCCGGGCCCGGTCGCCGTCGTCCGCTTGCTTACGCCACACCGCTTCGGCCGGACCATCGGCGCCCTGGCGGACGCCGTGCGCCTGGGCGACGGGGACGCCGTCGTCGACGCCCTCCGTGCGGGCGGCCACGACTCCGGGGTGATCTGGGTCGAGGATCCCGACCCGACCCGGGCCCTGCGGCCGATCCTGACCGACCACGCCCTCGCCGTCTACCGGGCCGCCCAGGCCGGTCGCGCCGACGACGCCCTTGACCTGCTCGGAAGGCGCCGGCTCCTGTGTGGCCACCGCGAGGGACCGTGGGGCGTGCGCACCTGGAACCGCCACGTCGAGGACTGGCTCACCGAGGACACCGGGGACGTGCTCTACGACCCCATGTACGTCGGCCGTCCGCTGCTCGTCACCGCCAACGACTACGCGACGGGCGTCCTCAACGGGGACACCGGCGTGGTCGTCGCGACCCGGCGCGCGGACGGTACCCGCGGCCGGGTCGCCGTGATCCGGGGCAGTGCGGGCGACCAGCCGTTCGGTCCGAGCCGCCTCGGCGACGTCGACACGATGCACGCCATGACGATCCACAAGGCGCAGGGCAGCCAGGCCGAGGAGATCACCGTGCTGCTCCCACCGGAGGACTCGCCGCTGCTGACCCGGGAGCTGTTCTACACGGCGATCACCCGGGCCGAGCGCACCGTGCGGGTGGTCGGCAGCGAGGCGGCCGTCCGAGCCGCGATCACACGCCGGGTCCAGCGCGCCAGCGGCCTGCGGCAGCGGCTCGCGACCGGCTGAGTCAGACCGGCGGGCCCAAGGTGCGGCCCAGCGCCTCCAGCACCCGGTCCAACCCGGCCCGGCGCGAGTTCGCTTGGGTGGCGTACAGATGTCCGGCGGCGAGGGTCATCCACAGGTACAGCTCCACCCAGACCGGGTCCAGCCCCGGGTCGATCGAACCGTCGGACTGCCCGCGCCGGACCGTACGGGTCACGGGCTCGCGCGGCAGGGTGTCGCCGCCGGCGGCGACGGACACGGATGGATCGGCCAGGGCCTCGTCGGTGATCAGCGGGTTGTCGGCGAAGAGCAGGGACAGCACCGGGCCGAGCTCGAACAGGTGCTCACAGAGGCGCTCCAACGCGCTCAGACCGGTGCCCGCGCTCAGGTCGGCGGCGACGTGCGCGGCGATGATGCGTCGCGCCCCCTCCGCCTGCACCCGGGCGAGCAGCGAGGCGCGGTCGGAGAAGTGCCGGTACAGGGACGTCCTGCCGACGCCGAGACGGCGTGCCACCTCGCTGAGCGAGGCGGAGGGGTCGGCCGCGAGGATCTCGATCGCGCCGTCGATCATCGCCTGCCGCGAGAGCGCACCGACGCCCTGGGCCGGGTGGTCGGCATCGCGCGTCCTGGTCACCTGTGGAACTCTACCGTACCGGGCTGGTACAGTGCTGTTCCACCACGTGGGAGGGGATCATGGCACGGGACTTCAACGCAATGGACGACTACCACCGACGTCTCGCGGAAGGCGCCGCCGAGGCACCGGAGCCGAGCGCCGCCGTCGGGCCCCGACCGCCGTCGAGCGACGAGCCGGCCACCGTGCTCGCGATGGGCACACAGGACAAGTGGCTGGTCGCGGTGATCGGCGCCGCGCTCGGGGTCGGCGTGGGCTTCCTGCTGCCCTGGCTGGGCACGGTCGCCGCCCGGTACCCGATCCCGTTCGCCGGGCCGATCGAACACCTCAGCTCCTTCGAGGCGCCGGAGCTGATGGTGCTGCGTCCGGTCATCGGTGCCTTGGTCGGTCTCGTCGTGGCCGCGGTCGTGATCTCCGGGAGTCCTCGCATCACCGTCTCCGGCGCCGAGATCCGGATCGTCAAGGGGGACGACGAGCGCCGCATCGAGCGGGCCCAGGTGGCCGGCGTGTACCGGGAGGGCAGCGCGCTGATGATCGACTCCGTCGAGGGCCGGCAGCTGTACAAGGGCGACGTCGAGGCGCCGCGGGTGAAGGTCCGGGATGCGTTCGTCGCCCACGGCTACCCGTGGGAGATGGTGGACGCCAAGGGCTGAGTCACCTCAGGAGTCGGTGGCCGGCCACGCCGCGCGCAGGTCGTCCCACTCCTCGCGGAGCACGCCCATGACGACCGAGTCGTGGACCCCGCCCGACCAGCGCCGTGCCCGGCGGAACCGCCCCTCCTCCACGAAACCGAGTCGGCGGCCGACGCCGATCATGCCCTCGTTGCCCGAGTAGGTGGCGAAATCGAGGCGGAGGGCGTCGGTGGTGTCGAAGAGGTAGGAGGTCCACAGCGCCATCGCCTCGGTGGCCAGGCCGCGGCCCCAGTACGCCTCGTCGTGGATGCCGATGCCGAGGCGCCGCCAGTCGGTCTCGCGGCTCTCCCAGTACCAGCTCACGGCACCCACGAGCGTGTCCTCGGAACGGTCCACCACCGCGAGCATGCCGCGCGGATCGGGGCGAGCCGCCTCCTCGGTCGCCGCCAGCGTGAGGATCCCGACCCGCATCGCCTCCATCGACTCCGCGGTGGGCGCCGCGAAGTACGGGCCGTTCGTCAGGTGCCAGGGGCGCGCCGGGTCCAGCAGTGAACGGACCCGCGGGTCGTCGGCCACGGTCCAGTCCCGCAGTTGCACGCGGGTTCCGGTGATCTCCATCGGTGCCCACCGTAGGACACGGTTCGTCCAGTGCCCGACGGCGGGGCGGGGCGACCCGGTGGGTCGACCGGTGGTTCGCCGCGGCGCGCTTCCGCGGAAGCGTGGGGACCGACATCGCACGTGGCGCCCTGACCTCGCACGACCACACGGTGCGAGGTCAGGGCCTCACGTGCGATCTCACCGCTGAACGCGGGTCGGTCAGCCGCGGCGCTGGTCGGCGACCCGGTCGAGGATCGCCTCACCGACGCGTCCGAAGGTGGCCAGGTCCTGGGCGCTGACGGCGTCGACCACGAGTGTGCGCGCGTGCCGGACGTGACCGGGTGCGGCCGCCTCCACGCGGTCGCGGCCCTCGTCGGTCAGGATCGCGTTCGTGGCCCGGCGGTCGTCGGCACAGGTCTCCCGCCGGACCAGGTCCTGGCGCTCGAGTCGCTGCACCACGTGGGACAGCCGGGACAGCGAGCCGTTCGTGAGTTCCGCGAGGGCGCTCATCCGCAGCACGCCGTCGTCGGACTCGGCGAGCATCGCCAGGACCATGTACTCATAGAAGCTCAGCCCGGCGTCCCGGGTGAGCTGGGCGTCGAGGGCGCCGGGCAGCTTCGTGATCAGGCCCGTGAGCGCGAGCCACGTTGCGCGCTCCTCCTGGGTCAGCCAGTGCGGCTCCGACATCTCCACTCCTTTTGTTTATGGTTCAAGTAATCCTAGTTGCGGTGTGTCATCTGTCAAGGCTCCGCGCAGCGGCGCCGCCGAGGGGTGGCCCCGCGGTCAGCCCTCGTCGGTCTCCCGTCGGAAGATCACGATCAGCACCCGGAGCACGAGAATGACGCTGATGCACAGCAGGGTGCTCCCGAGCACGTGGTAGACCCCGATCTCCGGAGTGACCAGGGGACCGGGGCCGACGGCGAACAGCACGACGGACATGAGGCCCGCGGTCGCTCCCAGGAGCGCCAGCAGCGCCAGGTGCCACAGCCCGGTCACGAACCGCCGGTCCCGTGGGTCGGCCAGCAGCCTGACGCCGAGGGACAGCCGCCCGTGCTCGGCGGCGTCGGCCAACCGGTCCGCCCGGCGGGGCAGCCGTCGCAGGATCGGCAGTGCGGTGGCGAGCTCGTGGGTGACGCTGGCCCGCACCGCGTCCGGAGTGAGTTCCCGGGCGATCCGGCTCGCTCCCGCGGCCCGGGTGGCGCCGAGGAGGTCGTACCCGGGATCGATGCTGGTGACCGTCCCCTCGAGGGTGGCCACAGCCCGGAACACCGCCGCGACCTCCGGTCGGATGCCCAGCCGCTGCGTCGCCACGAGCCGGAACAGCGCCCCGAACGCGGCCGCGCCGTCGGTGCTGCCGGCCGTGGTGAACCGCAGGATGATGATGCCGATCTCCTGCTCCAGGCCGCGTTCGTCGACGTGCTCGGGCCGGTCCACGAGTTCCAGGAGCGCGTCGGTGGCGGCGAGGGAGTCGCCGGAGCCGAGCGCGGCGACGAGCCGGCCGACGTTCGCGCGGGTGACCGATCCGAGCCTGCCCACGGAGCCCAGGTCGAGCATGGCGAGGGTGCCGTCGGCCTCGACGAGCAGGTTCCCCGGGTGCAGGTCCACGTGGAAGATGCCACTGGTCAGCAGCTGCTCGATCACGACGTGCAGGAGGGTGTCGGCGACCTCCCGACGGCGCTCCGCGCCGAGAGCGGCGAGCCGCTCCTCGGCCGCACCGAGGGGGATGCCGGCCATCCGCTCCATGACCAGCACGCGCGGTGTGCACAGGTCCGTCCGCGGGATCGGCACCCGGACCCCCGCGGTTCCCTCGGCGCGCAGGGCGGTCGCGACCGAGAGCATGTTGCCCGACTCGATCGTGAAGTCGAGTTCCTCGGCGAGGGCGTCCGAGAAGCCGTCCACGAGCCCCGGCAGGCCGAAGGTCGCGCCCCATTCGGTTCGGGCCGCGAGGGTGCGGGCCAGCCGGGCGATGATGTCCAGGTCGCGCTCGACCTCCGTGCTGATGCCGGGCCGCTGTGCCTTGACGACCACCTCGGAGCCGTCCAACAAGCGGGCGGCATGGACCTGCGCCACCGACGCGGCGGCCAGGGGCTCGGGGTCGATGGACTCGAACACGTCCGCGATGTCGCGGCCGAGCTCGGACTCCAGCACGCGGCGGACCCGGTCCCAGGGCACCGGCGGCGCGTCGTCCTGCAACGCGGCCAGCTCCGTCGTGAACTCGACCGGCAGCAGGTCGCGCCGGGTCGAGAGCTGCTGCCCGAGCTTGACGAAGGTGACGCCGCCGTCCTCGAGCGCCCGGCGCAGCGACCGGGCCAGGTCGCGCCGCTCCGGGGCGGTCCGCACGCCCCGGTGCACCCGTCCCCGCAGGAACCTGGACAGTCCGTGCTTGGCCAGCACCCTCAGGATGTGCAGGTAGCGACGCGTGCGGGACAGCCGGGTCCGGCCGGACCGCCACAGCTCCAGCGGACCCGGCAGGGACCCGTCCGGGACCAGCGCCTCGATGATCACGAGGATCGCCATCGCCATGATCACCACGAACCCGGACAGGAGCGCGACGTACAGACCCAGCGTGAGCGGGTCCTGGCCCACCTCCGGCGCCGGAAGGATCCACTCGAGCACCGCCGGGCCCAGGGTGCCCGCGATGAAGGCGGCCACGATCGTGCGCAGCAGGCCCATCCGCACGCCCAGCAGCCTGCGCACGAACAGTGCGAAGACGACCACGGAGAAGATCACACTGACGACGGTGAGTGAGCTCCCCAGGAAGTCGATCATGGGCCCGAGTCTCCCGGCAACAGGCGGGCGGCGGCAAACCTCTCAGGGGTGAGTGCAGCGCCGCTCACTCATCCGGAGGAGGGAGGAACCTGACCGAGGTCGTCCCACTCGGCGACCAGGCGGGGCGGGCTGACCAGCCGGTAGGAGGCGTCCACCAGCTCGAACACCTCGTCCCAGTCGACCTGCGCCACCGTGGTGCCGCCCCGAGCGAGGTCCAGCCCGATCCAGCCGTACGCCCCCTCGTACGCGGGCAGGTAGTACCGCTCGTCCTGCTCCAGGGCCGGGCGCTCGGCCTCGTCCGGCAGCACCAGGATCGAGTGGTCGTACCGGACCCGGGTGGCGGCCGGGCCCTTCGTGCCACCTCCGTAGGTGACGAAGATCTTCGCGGTGCGGAACGTCGGCCGGCCGTGGCTGACCCGCTCGGAGACCCCGGGGAACCGGCCACAGATCGCCCGGACCCGGGCCAGGTAGGGGTCATCGTCGTCGAACATCTGCGGGTGCGCCATGGTGCCTCTCAGAGCGGGGTCGGCAACAGCGTGGGGCCCTCGTGCAGTCCCGCCGCCACGTTACCGTTGCAGCATGCGAGGGACGCTGAGCGAACGGGCCCATGCGGCCGTCGAGGAGGTGCAGGAGAACCCGATCCGGTTCGCGGACCGCGTGTTCTTCACCTTCGCGACCATCGCCGCCGGGTGGCTCGCGTTCCTCCTGATCCACCAGTTCGTCACGGCCGGCTGGCGCCACCTCTGGGCGTTCCTGCCGTTCTGGCTGATCGTCACCTACCTGCTGCTGCCACGGATCCACTCGCTGCTCACGAAGGTCTACGTGCCGGACTACTTCATCGGCCGGTCCCGGACCCGTGAGGGCTTGCTCGGGGACCCGGTGAACGTCGGATTCCGGGGCAAGGAGGACCGCATCCACGAGGCCATGCTCCGCGCCGGGTGGCACCGGGCCGACGAGATCAACCTGACCAGCAGCCGCCGGATGGTGGTCTCCACGCTGATGCGCCGGTCCTACCCGGACGCGCCGGTGAGCCCGCTCTACCTGTTCGGGCGTCGGCAGCGGTTCACCTACCAGCAGGAGGTCGAGGGGAACCCCGCCAAGCGCCACCACGTGCGGTTCTGGCCCTGCCCGAAGGGCTGGCGGCTGCCCGGCGGACACCGCGCGAACTGGCTGGCTGCCGGGACCTATGACACCGCCGTCGGCCTCAATCTGTTCACGCTGCAGGTGACCCACCGGATCGACGCGGACATCGATGCCGAGCGCGACCATATCGTCGCGACCCTGACCGCGCCCGAGGCCGAGAACGCCGGCATCCGGGTGAAGCACCTCGAGAACTTCTCCACGGGGTACCACGCGCGCAACGGCGGCGGCGACGCGATCCGCACCGACGGGGACCTGCCGATCGTCGACCTGCGGGCGCTGCCGCCGGCGTCGGCGGAGATCGCGGCGACCGTCGCCTCCGATCGCCGCGACGCCGAGCAGGGCCGGGCGGTGCCGCTGACCGTCGCCCTCGGTCTGCTGATGATGCTGCTGCGCGTCGTGGCCGGGGTGTTCTCCCTGAGCTGGGTGCTGCACCTGGCCCGCGAGTCGATCGGCGACCTCCGGATCCTCGCCCCGATCATGGATCTCGGCTTCAGCGTCGAGCAGGGATTCGTGCTCGTCCGCCTGGTCATCGTCAGCTACCTGCTCGCCTACCTCCTGCTCTCCTATCTGGTCTACCGCGGCTCCAACTGGGCCCGGATGGTCACCATGGCGATCAGCGCGGTGAGCATCATCCTGTACGCCGTGCTGTGGCTGACCGGCGCCCCGGAGAGCGCGCTCTCGAGCAATCTGATCGGGTCCTCGCTGGAGATCCTGGTGCTCCTCGCCTTCTCGGGGGAGACGGCGCGGCGCTTCACGAGTGGGAAGAACCCCGCCCGGAACCATCCGATCGACGGCGTCTGAGTGTGAGACCGGTCACTCCGTGAACCTATTAGGCAAGCCTTGCCTTGTTTAGGTTAGCCTCTCCTGAGAACAGGGAGGTGGGTGCGCGTGGGTGCACGTCGATCGATGGTCTCCTCGGACGGCCGGCCGGGCCGCACCGGACGCAACCGCGGCGCCCGCCCGTTGGTCGTGCTGGCAGCGGTCCTCGCGCTCGTGGCCGCGTGTGCCGGGGGCGCCGGCGGCGCCGGTGTCGCGGCCGACGGCGGAGCGCGGCTGGCCGAGGTGGAGCCGCTCGCCGATCCCGGTGCGTACGTCGGGCCGAGTTCGGCAGTGCTCGCCGACTCCGCGATCGTGCCGATCGCGGACGAGCCGCAGCCGGTGCTGCCGGTCACGGTCACCGACGCCCAGGGGACCGCGGTCACGGTCACCGACGTCAGCCGGATCCTCGCGCTGGACATCTATGGGTCCACCTCGCGCACCGTGTTCGAACTCGGGCTCGGCGACAATCTCGTGGGCCGGGACACCTCGTCCTCCTACCCCGAGATCGCCGACCTGCCGCTGGTGACCGCGAACGGCCACGAACTCAACGCCGAGGCGATCCTCGACCTCGCGCCGACGCTGATCATCACCGACACCAGCCTGGGGCCCTGGGACGTCGTCCTGCAGATGCGGGACGCCGGTATCCCCGTGGTGGTGGTCGACTCCCACCGCAGTCTCGAGGGCGTCGGACTGCTCATCCGGCAGGTGGCCGACGCCGTCGGGCTGCCTGCCGAGGGCGCCGAACTGGCCGAACGCACCGACGCCGACACCGAGGCCACGGTGGCGCGGATCGCCGCCGTGGCGCCACCCGAGGGTGAACGGCTGCGGATCGCGTTCCTGTACGTGCGGGGCCAGTCCGGGATCTACTACCTGTTCGGCACCGGTTCCGGGACCGACTCGCTGATCGCCGCGCTGGGCGGTGTCGATGTCGCCACCGAGATCGGGTGGGACGGGATGCGACCGCTCACCGACGAGGGCCTGATCGCCGCGCAGCCGGACCTCGTCCTGGTCATGAGCAAAGGCCTGGAGTCGGTCGACGGTGTGGACGGGCTGCTGGAGGCCGTACCGGCGCTCGCCTACACCCCGGCCGGTGAGAACCGCCGCGTGGTGGACATGGACGACAGTCAGATCCTCTCCTTCGGGCCGAACACCGCCGACGTGCTCGATGCGCTCGCGGTCGCGATCTACGCACCCGAGGCCAACCCATGACCGCGTACGCACCCGTGCGGCTGGCCCGCGCGGCGCCGGGGGACGGCGACACGCTCGAGGTGATGGCCCCGGACCCCAACGGTTCGCCCGTGGGGACCGACCCGGAACCTGGCGCCGGCGCGCGCCCGGCGGCCGAGTGGGCGGGCGCTGGTGCCGCGTCGTCGAACGCTCCGGCAGGTCGCGCCGCACCGCTCGCGCCGTCGCGGGCCGGACGCGTGGCGGTGCTGTTCGCCGCGCTCACCGTCGCGCTCGTGGCGCTGCTGATCCTGTCCGTGGGGCTCGGGCAGATGGGGATCACCCCGGCCGAGGTGCTCGGCTCGATCCTGCGCCGACTCGGTCTGGTTGTGCTGCCCGGGCCCACCCACCCGAACGCGGAGTCCGCGCTCTGGGCGGTCCGGATGCCCCGGCTGCTCCTCGCCGCCCTGGTCGGGGCAGCGCTGGCCACCGGGGGCGTGCTCATGCAGGGCGTCTTCGGGAACCCGCTCGCCGAGCCCGGCGTGATCGGAGTGTCCTCCGGTGCGGCCGTGGGCGCCTGCACCGTGATCGTGCTCGGCCTGAACACCCTCGGCACCTGGACCGCTGTGGCCGCAGCCTTCATCGGTGGGCTGATCACGACCGCGGTCGCCTACTCGACGGCGCGACAGGAGGGGCGCACCGAGGTGGTCACCCTGGTCCTCACCGGCGTGGCCGTCAACGCCGTGGCGGGGGCCATCATCGCGTTCCTGACCTTCCTCGGGGACACCTCGGCGCGCGAGGAGATCGTGTTCTGGCAGCTGGGCAGCCTGAACGGCACCCGGTGGGAGCACGTGCTGGTCGCGGCGCCGGTGATCGTGCTCGGGGTGGCCGCCGCCGGGCTGTTCGCGCGCCGGCTGGACCTGCTCGCCCTCGGGGAGCGGCCGGCCCGGCACCTCGGCGTCGACGTCGAGCGGCTCCGGATCGTCGTCATCGTCGGCGTCGCCGTCCTGACCAGTGCGGCCGTGGCGTTCTGCGGCGTGATCGCCTTCGTCGGGCTCGTGGTGCCGCACCTGATCCGGATGCTCGTGGGCCCCGGACATGCCGCGCTGCTGCCCGCCAGCGCGCTCGGTGGCGCCGTGCTACTGCTCGCAGCTGACCTCGCCGCCCGCACGGTGGTGCCCTACGCGGACCTACCGATCGGCATGCTCACCGCGCTCGTCGGCGGACCGTTCTTCTTCTACCTGATCCGCCGGACCCGACGCGGCGCGGGGGGTTGGTCGTGAGCGCGCCGGTGGTGCGGGACCCGGGCACGTCCGCCGGCCCGGCGGGGGCCGGGCGGCCCGATGTCGCTCTGCCGGACGCGGCCCCGGCGGCGCTGACCCGGCCCGATCCCGGGCTGCCCGACGCCGGTGCGAGGGCGCCGGCCGGCCCGTATCCGTGGGACGCACCGGAGCCCGGTGCCGCACTGATCGGCTGCGAAGGGCTCGGCCTGCGCCTTGGGGGGCGGCCGGTCCTGGTCGACGTGGACCTGCGGGTGCACGCCGGTGAGGTCGTGGCCCTGGTGGGGCCCAACGGCGCGGGCAAGTCCACCCTGCTCGCCGCACTCGCGGGCGACCTCGACCCCGAACAGGGCCGGGTGCTGCTCGGCGAGCACGACCTGCGCACGGTGCCGGTGGCCGAGCGTGCCCGGGCCCGGGCCGTGCAGGTCCAGGAGGCTCGGCTCTCGTTCGCGTTCCGCGCCGAGGAGGTGGTCCGGATGGGTCGGGCGCCGTGGCGGGGGACCCGGTTCGCCGACGATGACGACGCGGTGGTCGCGGATGCCCTGCGGACGAGCGAGGTCGAGCACCTGGCCGGGCGCCTGTTCCCGACCCTCTCCGGCGGTGAGAAGGCGCGCACGGCGTTCGCTCGCGCCGTCGGGCAGGAGACGGCCGTACTCATGCTCGACGAACCGACGGCCGCCCTGGACATCCGGCACCAGGAGCGCCTGCTCGCCGAGGTTCGCGAGCGGGCCGTCGCCGGGGTCGGGGTGGTGGTCGTGCTGCACGATCTCACGCTCGCCGCCGCGTACGCGGACCGGATCGTCCTGCTCGCCGACGGGCGGGTCCGCGCGGACGGGCCCCCGCGTGTGGTGCTCACCGCGGACCTGCTGACCGAGGTCTATCGGTACCCGATCGCCGTCGTCGAGCACGGGGACTCCGGCGCGCTCGTGGTCCTGCCCCTGCGCGATCGGCGCAGCCCGCAGAAGGAGGAGTCATGAACGCGACGAACGACCGGTGGCGCACCGTGCTCGCCGCCACCGCAGCGGCGGTCGCCCTGTGCGCGGCATCCGTGCTGACCGCCGCCCCGGCGGCCGCGGCCGGGAACGTCACCATCGACAGCGACCTCGGCGCCGCCCAGGTGTCGCTGACCGGGCCCACGACGGTCTCGGTGACCGGGTCCGGCTTCCAGTCCGTCCAGAACGGCTTCGGCGGCGTCTATGTGCTGTTCGGGTGGGTCTCGGACCCTGGTGGCGGGTCCTGGCGCCCCAGCGAGGGTGGACACACGGGTGACACCTACCTGTACGTGCCTGACACCGAGGCCATGGACAACGACGGCTACCAGCGGTTCGTCTCGTTCCCCGGCTCCAGCACGGATTCCGCCGCGAACGGGGGCCTGCTCGCCGCGGACGGCACCTTCTCGCTCTCGATGGTCATCCCGGGGCCAACCTTCACCGCCCAGGACCGCGACGGCAACGCCGCGAACGTGGACTGCCGGGAGGTCGGTTGTGGCATCATCACCGTCGGCGCGCACGGCGTGGTCAATGCGAACAATGAGTCCTTCACGCCCGTGACGTTCATCGACACCTCGGGTTCACCGGGCACGAGCGGCACGGGCGGTACGGACGCGGCGACCGAACCGACGGCGGCCGGCGTCACCGACACCGAGACTCCGGTGGCGGGGGCCGACGAGACCACGGTCACCACCGGCCCGGCCACGATCGGAGTGGACCAGACGGCTGTGGTGCAGGGCCGGGTGGTCGGCTTCACCGGGCAGGGCTTCACACCGGGTGAGCAGGTCCTGGTGACCCTCGCCGGAGGTCTCGCCGCGGCCGGTCCCTATACCGCCGGCCAGTTCGGCGAGGTCGCCGGGACGCTGGCCCTGCCTACGGACATCCGGCTCGGCAGCCACGTGCTGCGGATGTCCGGCGCCGGGTCCGGGCAGGCGCCCGAGATCACGCTGACCGTCATGCCAGATCCGAACGCCGCGCCACCGCTCGCGCAGGGGCCGCCGGGACTGTCCTGGGCGTTCCTCGCGGTCGTGATCGTCGGGGCGGTACTCCTGGCGCTCATCCTGTCCTCCCTGATCGCGGCCCTGGTGCGGCGCCGACGCCGCAAGCGCGGTGCCGCCGCGGCGGCGCCGGTCGCCGGTTCGGGGAGCGAGGTGCCGATGGGCCCGGCGCCCGGGGCCGGTGGCACGAGCACCGCCGCGGTCAGCCGGACCGACGAGACTTCCGTCCTGGCGCCGGCGGGCCGGACCAACAGCCGCCGTGAGGTGGGCGTATGAAGCGGCGCCTCCTCGCGGCCCTCGCGCTGACCGCCGCCCTCGCGTTCGCGGCCGCTCCCGCGCAGGCCGACGACGTCAACGTCACCGTGACCATCCCCGGTTCCGCGGGACCGGTCACGCTCAGCGACGCACAGCTGCGCTGGGGCCTGAACGGCGAGGTCGGCAGCGGTGCGTTCTTCGGCGGATGCAACTTCCTCTCGGCGGGCATCGCCGGGGACGCCGGGAGCTCCCACGTCTGGTCGAACGACAACCCGTACTACGCCTCGTCGGACGGGAACGTCACGATCGAGCGACCCGTCGGGTCCGAAGCCGGCGCCACCTACCGGGAGGCCACCTGGGACGAGCGCTGCCTGGACCCGGCCGGCAACCGGCTCGGCTCCACCGGGTTCAACTCCAGTGGCCAGCAGGTGGTCATCGACGGCGGCACCGGTGAGATGGACCCCGACGCGGGCACGGCGACCGTCCGCTGGGACGGCTCGTTCACCGTGGTCTTCTACGGGGGGATGACGTACTGGTGGGCATCCGACCCGGTCCTCACGGTGGTCGACGGCATCGGCACGCTGACGGCCACCGCGGGCGGGTTCGGGGCCTCGATGGAGAACACCTCGACCTGGGTCGCGCTGCCGGAGCGCCAGATCGTGCTCGCGGACCTCGGCGCCGTCGACCTGGAGGCCGAAAACGGGTTCGCCGGACTGCCCGCGTACACCGGGGTCACGGTGAGCCTGCCGGCGGGCGCCACCGAGCAGGTGCGCACGGGCGAGGCCTGGGGCTCGTTCCCCCAGTCCTTCATCGACTTCCAGTTCCGGACCGGGCAGGCTTCCTACTGGTACTCCTCCGGTGGCCTGCGCGATCGCGCCAAGCCGGCTACCGCCGTCTACGTCTCGTACGACGCGCAGCACCCGGTCACCGTGCCGCCACCCACGCTCGTCGACCCGCCGACGGGCCTCGGCCCGGGCGCGGGAACCGGTGGCGGCACCGGACTCGGGAGCGGGACGGGCGGCGGCGGCGGCCGGACGCCGTCGGTCGTGGCGCCCACACCCCTCGCGCCGCTGGTGACCGATCCGGACCCGCCGTTCCTCCAGACCGCCGCGTTCGCGCCGGACACCCTGCTCCCGTCGGCGGGACTGATCCCGGACGGCGGGTATCTGCCCGGCATGGACCCGGCCGAGCAGCTCGCCTGGGCGCTGACCGGCGTGTTCGCCCTCTCCGGGGCCGCCCTGGTCGGCTTCCGCAAGGGCTGGCTCATCCTGCCGTGGCTGATCTCCCGCTGAGTCGGTAACCGCAACGCAAGGCGCACTAGATTTAGCAAGGTCAACCTAACTAAGGTAAGGCTTGCCTGATTTAGTATCTTTCCCCACGATAGGAGAGGCATCACATGCACAGCACATCCGCGGCCGGGTCGTCCGGCCGTCGCGTCCTGGCCGGGCTGGGGGCCCTGGCGGTCGCACTTTCGGCGGGAGTCGCGATCGCGGCACCTGCCCAGGCCACAGCGACCGAGGTCGACGACGTCACCCTGCGCTGGGCCATGAGCGAGGAGGCCGGCGGTGGCGCCTATTTCGGCGGCTGCAACTTCCTCGTCGCCGGGTCTGCCGGCAACACCGGCAGCAGTCGGGTCTGGACCGAGGCCGACGGCTTCTACCAGACCGAGGTCGGTAATGTCGCGATCGAGAAGCCGACCGCCGCCGGCGGCTGGGTCCAGCCCACCTGGGCCACGAAGTGCCAGAACGCCAGCGGCGCGGCCGTGGGCACCGGTGCCGGCAGCACCACCGGCGCCCAGGTGGTCCTGTCCGCAGGAACCGGCACCGTGGACACCGAGGCCGGCACCGCGGAGATCTCGTGGGACGGTGACTACACCGTTGTGTTCTACGGTGGCCTGACCTACTGGACCGTCAGCGACCCCACCCTCACGGTGGCCGCGGACGGGACCGGTACCCTCACCGGCACCGGGTCGGGCTGGGGAGCCTCCATGGAGGACCCGACCCTGTGGGAGGAAATCACGCCGACGGTGATCGAGCTCGCGACGTTCACCGGGCTGAGCGTCGACGCCGACGGCTTCACCGCGACGCCGGAGTACCTCGGCATCGAGGTGGACCCGGGCGAGGGCGTCAGCCCGCAGGTCCGGACCGGCGCGAACTGGGGATCGTTCCCGCAGTCGTACGTGACCTTCCAGTATGCGACCGGGCAATCCTCCTACTGGTACTCCTCGGGCGGTTCGGCCGACCCGAAGAAGCCGGCCGCGCCGGTCGCGGTGACCTGGACCGTGAATGACGAGGGCGAGCCCGGTGACGGCGACGTGCCGATCGAGGTGATCGTGCCCGAGGAGCCGGTCGAGCCCGAGCCAGGGGTGTTCTCCTGGACCATCCAGGGCAGCGGCGCCGTGAGCCTGGGCACGGCCACCGCGAACGCGAGCGGGTTCGCCGCCAACGGCAACCTGCACTCGATCGAGATCGAGGACACCCGTGAGGGTGGCCAGCAGTTCTCGATCTCCGGTGTGGCCGGCGCCTTCGGGTCCGGGTCGAACAGCTTCGCGGGTGGCGCGCTCGGCTGGACCCCGGCCCTGACCGGTGAGCTCGCGGGCGTGCAGCCCGGCGCCGCGGTGGCCGCCGGCAACCCGGGCCTGGGCAGCACCCAGACCCTGGTCTCCGGCTCGGCGGGTCACGCGCTCGGCACGGTCACGGTGGACGCGCAGCTCGCGCTGCTCGCCCCCGCGGACACCCCGGCCGGGGCGTACACCTCGACCCTGACCCTCACCGCGCTGGGCTGAGCAGCACCGGTCCAGCATCCTCCGAGCAGTACGGCGACCCCGGTCGGCGGAGCCCAGCGCTCCCTCGGCCGGGGTCACCGGCGGTCGCCCCCGCGGCCGGAAGGGAACGACATGGACAGCGCCACGGCACGTTCCGGCCAGGCGCCCCCGACGGCGCGCGTGCGACCCCCCGATGTCGCCACGGCCGCCGTGTCGGGCCGCCTTCGGCGGGTGCTGTGGGGCCTCGCGCTCGCACTGCTGGTGGGCTTCAACGGTGGCGGTCAGGTACCGGCGGCCGCGGAGGTCGCAACCGATGAGCTGACCTGGAGCGTGGCTCCGGCGGACAACGACCGGGGCGCCGCCCGCCCCAACTTCACCTACGCGGTGAGCCCGGGCGATGTCATCGCCGACGCATTCGTGGTCACCAACCTCGGGACGGGCGAACTTCCGCTGACCATCTACGCCGCGGACGGCTACACGACCCCGCAGGGACACCTCGACCTCCGACCGGCCGACGTGGTGCCGGCGGACCTCGGCTCCTGGGTCACCCTCGACACCAGTGAGATCACCCTCGGAGCGGGCGAGAGCGTCGAGGTGCCCTTCACCCTGAGGGTGCCGGTCGACGCAAGCCCCGGCGACCACCCCGGCGGCATCGTCGCGGCCTACACCTCCGCGGCTGACGGTGGCACCGTGCGGCTGGATCGACGCCTCGGCTCCAGGCTGCACGTGCGGGTCGCCGGCGAACAGAACGTGGGGCTCGAGATCTCGAACGTGCAGCTGAGCCAGGACATCGCGATCAATCCGGTCACGCCCGTGCCGACCGTCCTGACCTACACGGTCACGAACGTCGGCAACGTGCGCACCCTGGCCCATGAGTCCGTCACGCTCGGCGGCCCTGGCGGCTCCACCGTGACGGGAACCGTCGAGGAGATCATGCCGGGTTCCACCGTGGAGCGATCGGTGGTCCTGAGCGGTTGGCCGGTGATCCGGGTCGGTGTGGACCTGGTCCTCACGCCCGAGGCGGTCGACGGCGCGATCGGCGCCGAGGTGGGCGCCACCGCCGGCGCCTGGGCCATTCCGTGGGGATGGCTGGCGGTGCTGCTCCTGATCGTCGCCGGGGCGGTGGTGATCGGGGTGCGTCGCGGCCGTCGCGAGAGGACGCGCTGACCCACCGCGCCGGTCAGGCGGCCCGCTCCAGCCGGAGGAGCGCCGCCTTCGCGTCCGGACCGCCCACGTAGCCGCCGAGCGAGCCGTCCGCGCGCAGGACCCGGTGGCACGGGACGACGACCGGCAGTGGGTTCGTCGCACAGGCCGAACCGACGGCCCGGACGGCTCCGGGGTTGCCGACCCGGAGCGCGACCTCGCGGTAGGACTCCGTGTGTCCGTAGGAGATGTCCGGCAGGTGCCGCTGGACCAGGCCACGGAAGCCATGGGACAGCCGGCGGTCCAGGGCGAGGTCGAACGCGGTGCGCTTCCCTGCGAAGTACTCCTCGAGCTGCCGGGCCGCGGGCGCCAGCCGGGCCGGGGCGCGCAGGACCCGTGGCCCGATGCCGGCGGCGAGCCCGCCGAGGACCTCCTCGAAGCCCTCGCGATCGTAGGCGAGGCGCACGAGTCCGACGTCGGTGGTGGCGAGCAGCAGCCTCCCGACCGGGGAGTCGACCTCGGTGTAGGCGACGTCGACGAGGCCTTCCCGGCCGGCGGTCTCCACGAGGCGCTGGTGCAGCCGGTCCAGCGTGTCCCGGTCCGGGGTGGTGCCGGCGATCAGGTCGGCGGGTTCGCCGGAACGTGCGATGGTGTTCGGGTTCATCGGGTGAGTCCCTCCTGGGCGGGGCCGGTCAGGTGCCGACTGCGGCGCAGCGCGTGCAGTCCATCGGCGGCGGCGCGGCGCACGGCCGCGGGGGTGCCACCGATCAGTTCGGCGGTCTGGGTGTGGGGCAGGCCGCCGAGGTAGTGGTAGGCGACGGCGAGGCGTTGCCGCTCGGGCAGCGCGGCGACGGCGGTCCAGATGTCCGGGTCCGCCTCGCCCGGGACGCCGAGCGTCGAGGTCCGCTCCGGCATCTCGGCGGCGGGGATCGCCTGGCGGGCCCGGGTCCGGGTGACGTCGATCGCCTTGCGGTGCGCGACCCGGACCAGCCAGGCCTCCACGTTGGTGGTGGCCGGGAGGTCCGGCCATTCCCGCAGGGCGGCGAGGAACGTCTCGGACCAGGCGTCGTCGGCGTCCGGGCCGGGGCCGAGGACCGCGCGACAGACCCGCAGGACGGTCGCGCCGTGGCGCTGTACCGCTTGTTCGAAGGGCTGTTTCATCGTCATCACCAGGTAGACGCGCGGTCGGGGCGGAATGTGAGGTCGGCGAGGCAAGCCTAGGATCCGAGCATGGATCCGCTCTCCGAAGCCGACACGAACGCGGTGATCGCCATCGTCATGGACCTGGCCCGTGCCGGCAGCACGGAGGAACTCCTGGAGTTCTTCGACCACGGTCTCGACGTCGACGTCCGCGACCCCGAGGGCAACACCGCCCTGATGCTGGCCGCCTATCACGGCCGGGGGTCGACGGTCGCCGCACTCATCGAGCGCGGCGCCGACATCGACCTGCGCAACGGCCGGGACCAGTCACCGATCGCGGGCGCCCTGTTCAAGGGCGAGGACGAGATCGTGGCGGCCCTGCGCGGGGCCGGTGCCGACCTCGACGCCGGAACCCCGAGCGCCCGCGCAGCCGCCGAGCTGTTCGGTCGGGCGCACCTGCTCGAGTAGCGGTCCACCGCAGGGGTCGGTGAGGGTGCTGATGTGGCGACCACTTCAGCACTCTCGCGCACCCGACCCGCGCGTGAGGGTGCTGAATCGGCTGCCATCACAGCACTCTCGACACCGACCACAGCACGACGGCCCGGCCACCACGCGAGGTGACCGGGCCGCCGTCGACCGCTTGTGACGGGCCGCGACCACCGCGACCCACAGCAATCAGACCAGCTCGCTGATCCGGTCGTCGTCGCCGAGCGCGCCGGCCTTGTGGGCCTCGATCGCGCGCCGGACACCCTGGCCGTAGGCCGGGTCGGCCTGCGCGCAGTGGTTGAGGTGCCGCTCGATGGTGGCCTCGGAGGCGCCGTCGATCGCACGGGCCGTGTTCGCGAACAGGGCCGACTGCTGTTCCGGGCTCATCTGCCGGAACAGGTCGCCCGGCTGCTCGAAGTAGTTGACGTCGTCCTCGCGGTACTCGTATCGGTCCGCCGCACCCTCCAGCGCGAGCGCCGGCTCGTGGTAGGCGGGCTGGTCGGAGAACCGGTCGTAGCTGTTCGGGGTGTACCCGGGCACGCCGCCCTGGTTGCCGTCCACGCGCATCTGCCCGTCGCGGTGGTAGGTGTTCACGTTCGTGGCCCCGCGCGGGTAGTTCACCGGGATCTGGTGGTGGTTCACGCCCACCCGGTAGCGCGCGGCGTCACCGTAGGAGAACAGCCGGCCCTGCAGCATCCGGTCCGGGGACGGGCCCACGCCGGGCACCATGTTGCTGGGTGTGAACGCGGCCTGCTCGACGTCGGCGAAGTAGTTCTCCGGGTTCCGGTTGAGCTCGAACTCGCCGACCTCGATCAGCGGGTAGTCCTTCTTCGACCAGACCTTGGTCAGGTCGAAGGGGTGGAACCGGTAGTCCTTGGCGTCCGCCTCGGGCATGACCTGGATGAAGAACGTCCACTTCGGGAACTCGTCGCGCTCGATCGCGTCGAACAGGTCCCGCTGGGCGGACTCCCGGTCGCCGGCCACGAGCTTGGCGGCCTCGGCGTCGGTGAGGTTCTTGATGCCCTGCTGGGTGCGGAAGTGGAACTTGACCCAGAACCGCTCGTCCTCGGCGTTGATGAAGGAGTACGTGTGGGAGCCGAACCCGTGCATGTGCCGGTACCCGTCCGGGATGCCGCGGTCGGACATCACGATGGTGACCTGGTGCAGCGCCTCGGGCAGGTTCGTCCAGAAGTCCCAGTTGTTCTCGGGGGAGCGCAGGTTCGTGCGGGGGTCACGCTTGACGGCCCGGTTCAGTGCCGGGAAGTGGTGCGGGTCGCGGTGGAAGAACACCGGGGTGTTGTTCCCGACCACGTCCCAGTTGCCCTCCTCGGTGTAGAAGCGCAGCGCGAAGCCACGGATGTCCCGCTCGGCGTCAGCCGCGCCTCGCTCCCCGGCGACGGTGGAGAACCGGGCGAACATCTCGGTCTGCTTGCCGACCTCGGAGAACAGCGCCGCCCTGGAGTACCGGGTGATGTCCCGCGTGACCGTGAACGTGCCGAACGCGCCTGACCCCTTGGCGTGCATGCGGCGCTCCGGGATGACCTCCCGGCTGAAGTGCGCCAGCTTCTCGAGGAACCAGACGTCCTGCAGCAGCATCGGGCCGCGCGGGCCGGCGGTCACGGCGTTCTCGTTGTCCGGGACGGGGGCACCCGCCGCGGTGGTCAGGGGGCGGGTGTTGTCGTGGTACTGCTCTGGCATTCCTGGGTGCTCCTTAGTGGTGGTGGGACATCTCTGGGCGCGGCGGCGCCGGGTCGGCGGGTCCGGCCGCACCGCCGGACAGGCAGGCGGGGCAGGTGCCCCAGTAGGTGATCTCGACGGCGTCGATGACGAAGCCGGGCGCCTGCGGTTCGGCGAGCGGGATCGCGTTCGGTGCGACGTGGACGTCGGTGAGCGAGCCGCAGCGCCGGCAGACCGCGTGCTGGTGGTCGTCCCAGCGCAGGCCCTCGTACCGCGCCGACGAGTTCGGCAGGTCGATCCGTCGGGCCAGGTCCGCGTCCACGAGCGTCTTGAGGACGTCGTAGACGGCCTGCGTCGAGCAACTGCCGATCCGCTCCCGGACCAGCCCGATGATCGTCGCCGCGTCCGAGTGCGGATGCTCGTGGATCACGGTCAGGACCGTCACCCGCGGGCGCGTCACGCGCAGCGCCGCCCCCCGCAGGAGCTCTTCGGCCTCGGACTCGATCACCCCTGCAGTCAATCACCTTTTCTGGATTGATTCCAAACAGCGATCCAGCGCGGGCCGCGGCGGCCTCAGCCCAGGATGATCCAGAGCAGCGCGATGATGGCCACCACGGCCGCGCCGGCGAGGATGCCGGGCAGGACCGACATGTCGGAAGCCGTCGTGGGCGCAGGCTCGATCGAACGGGCGACGGCGGGGAGTGCCACGGTGGGTCCGTCGCCCTCGTCCGTGGTGAGGTCGGGCGAGGCGGCCTCGCCGGGCTCGTCGCCGTCCGGTCCGGTGCCGGCCGGCTCGGGCGGCTCCTCGGCCTCCGTGGGATCCACCAGATCGGCGCGGCCCGCGTCCGGGTGATCGAGCAGCGTCACGCCCTCGTCGGAGTCGGGGTCGGCGCCGCCGTCGCCGGATGCCCCCACAGCGACCGGGCGGGGGGTGCGCACGTGCGCCCCGGCGGAGGGGTTCGCGGCCTCGATGATCATGGTCGGCAACGACTCGCCCAGGGACGCGCCCGCGTCCGGGGAGAGCGCGATGCCGTCCGTGACCGCACCCACGAAAACAGGCTCGGCGGCGAGCAGGTCCGTATCGCCGTCGGGCTCGGCGATCACGTCCGCCACCACCACGGTGACGTTGTCACGGGTGCCCAGCACCAGCGCCGCGTTGATCAGGGCGCGGGCGGCCTCGGCCGGATCCGGGCGGGTGAGCAACTCCCCGATGTGCTCGGCGGACACGTAGTCGGACAGGCCGTCGCTGCACAGCAGCAGCCGGTCACCGGGGGTCACGGTCAGGGCGATGATGTCCAGGTCCGCGCCGCCGGCCTGGTCGTCGAGGGACCGCAGCAGCATGGACCGGTACGGGTGCGTGCGGGCGCGTTCGGGGGTCAGCTGACCCTGGTCGATGAGTCGCTGCACGTGCGTGTGGTCGGTGGTGACCTGGTAGAGCGAACCCTCGTGCAGGGCGTAGACGCGGGAGTCCCCGATGTGCCCGATGGTGACGTGCTCGCCGTCGCTGGCCACGGCGAGCAGGGTCGTACCCATCGACTCGAGCATGGCGTCGGCCTCGGACATGCCGTGCAGCGCCCGCCGGGACGCCCGTCCCGCGTTCAGCAGCTGGGTCGGGATGTCGGTGCCGGGGGAGTGCTCCACCTCGGCGAACACCCGGACCGCCACGCTCGAGGCGACCTCGCCGGCCGCGTGCCCACCCATCCCGTCGGCGAGCACCAGGAGCCGCGGGCTGCCGAGGGCGGAGTCCTCGTTGTTCGTCCGGACTGTTCCGAGGTCGGTCTGCACGGCGTAGCGGAAACTCACCGCCATCGTGTGCACCGCCTCTGACTGTCAGCCGCCCCCGGGGGGCGGGGAGCATGGGAGCGAGTCTCACCCTACAACGCGGCGTGGCGGTGGAAGGCCCGCTGTGATGGACCGGGCTGCCCATCGGGATCCGTCCGGTCAGAGCGCGTTGTGCTTCTGCAGGTACCGCAGCGCGGCCCACCCGAGCGGCACCCGGATCCAGAACGTCAGCACCCGGAACAGGACCGCGGCGGAGGCGGCCGTCGCGGTGGCGATGCCGGCGGTCCGCAGCCCGGTGGAGAGGGCGAACTCCACGGTGCCGATGCCGCCCGGGGTGGGCACCGCGGACCCGACGGCGGTACCCGTCAGGTAGATGATCGCCAGCGTCGTGGCCGGCAGGGTCTCGCCGAACGCGGCCAGGGCCGCGGCGAACGACGCCAGGTAGCCGAGCGTCTGCACCAGGTTGCCCCCGAGGGCGATCGCGAGACGGTGCGGCTGACCCACCACCCAGACCAGCCGCGGCCAGACCTGCCGCAGGGTGGGGGTGATCTTCGCGATCACCCAGCGGCGCAGGGCCGGGACCGCGAACGCGACCCCGACCACCAGGGCGAGCGCACCCCCGATGATCAGCACGGCTCCGGACGGGAAGCCCTGCAGCGCCCCGGAACTGCCGGTCAGCAGCGCGATCGCGATCAGCAGGAGCACCGTGGTCACGAACTGGGACACCTGCAGCAGGGCCACCGTGGCCAGCGCCACCGGCGTCTCGAGACCGCGTTTCTGCATGTACCGCAGGTTGAGCGCCGCCGGACCCACCCCGGCCGGGGCCACCAGGGTCACCACGGAGGCGGCGACCTGCACCAGGGTGGTGCGCCAGAGTCCGAGCTTCTCGGGGGAGAACCCGACCAGGCCCATCGCGGAGCCGACGTAGGTGATCAGGCCGAGGGCGAACGCCACGATCATCCAGACCGGGTTCGCGTCGCTGATGACCTGGGCGATCTCCTGGAAGTTCAGGGTGGTCAGCAGCGCCCAGCCCGCCACCACCGCGATGGTCAGGGTGATCACCGTGCGGGCGCTGAACCTGGAGAGCTGGATCGGCTCGACGATGCCCGCCGTCGGGATGAACTCCACGAGGTGGGCTCGCAGCGCCGTCATCCCGGCCTTGTCGGCGCGGGCCTCGGCCCGGGTCTGGATCGGCAGGGCGACCGGCTGCAGCAGCGGTGCGATCTCCGTGAGCTGTTCGATGGAGATGACCCGGGCGGCGGCCGCGATCGCGCGCTCCGGGCCGACCCGCAGGGAGAGCAGGGTGAGGAGTTGCGTACGGTCGACGCGCCGGGCCAGCGAGCTCGACGCGATCTCCCCCTCCTCCCAGCCGTTCAGCCAGACCTCGCCCGCGAACGGACCGTCGGCCTCGCCGATGATCAGGGAGTCGGCGGTGAGGTTGCGGTGCGCGAGGCCGGCCTTGTGGGCGATCCGGAGCTGCTCCCACGCGTTCACCATGACCTCGTCGGTGAGCGCGTCGGCCGGGAGGTCGGAGAGCTGCCGGGCGTGGCCGACGTGCTCGCCGAGCAGCAGCACGGAGTCCTCGGTCTCGGCGATACCGCGCAGGCGCGGGCTGTTCACCCCGGCGGCGTTCGCCGCGTAGTACATGAGGGCCGCGCGCTCGGCGGCCTGCCGCAGCGAGACGGCGGTCCGGCGGGCGAGCCCCCGGCGCACGATCGTGGAGATGACGGCGCTGAGCATGCCGATCACCTGACGGTCGCCGTCGAGCACGACGGCATCCCAGCGCACGTTGTCGGAGTCGATGACGGCGTACATCCGGTTCGCGCCCTCGCGCTCGTTCGCGACGGTGGCGGACTCCGGCAACTGGGCGAGCAGGTTCGTCTCGGTGTCGCTCGGGCCGGCCGGGGCGAACGCAGCAGGTTCGTCCGGTCGGGCGGGGTCGCCGGGCGGGTCGGCGACGGCGGAGGTCACCCGGGTGGACTCGTCCGGTGCGGTAGGGGTGTCGGTGGGTCCCCCATGGACGGTATGGTCCGTCGGCGCCGCCGCGGCGCCGGCCGGCCACGACGAGGGCGCGTCGGCGAACTCGGTGGGTGCGGCGAACGTCGGCGCCGTGTACCCAATCGGCCCGGACGCCTGGACCACGTCCTGACGCAGGTCCTCGGCGAGCGTGGAGTCACCGATCCGGATCACCCGGACCGGGTCCACGCCGGCCCGCCGGATGCCCTCGACGAGTTCGAGCCCGTGGGCGCGCTGGCTCAGCACTCCGGACAGGTACCGCATGCCCAGGCCCGCGGCGCGCCCGATGAGCACGGAGACGATCGCCGCCACGAGGGTCGCGGTCCCGGTGATCACCGTGACGATCAGGACGAACCAGAGCAGGTTCCACGAGATCCGCACCACGCGGCGCCGGTCACGTGTTCCGACCGCGGTCAGGAACGCGGCCAGCGCCGCGGCCGGCGCGGAGATGGTGATCACCCAGGCGCCCTCCTGGAACCGGAGCAGCGAGCGGGCCAGGGCGTTCGTGGCGAACGTGTCCAGGAGCCAGATCGCGGCGAGGGCCACGACGTAGCCGATCGCCGCGGCCGCGACCGCGTCCAGGACGGCCCGGACGTTGCGCCGGGCCAGTTGCTCGATCACGACGATGATCGGCAGCACGAGGATGAGCAGGCCCTCGATCACGTTCACCGGGACCAGCAGGATGGTGCGGACCACCCGGGCCAGGGCGGACTGCACGTCCTCGGTCACCCCGGTGGTGGTGGCGTAGGCGTACACGGCCAGCACCAGCACGACCGCGATGCCCAGCAGCGAGACCAGCATCAGGACCAGGTCGACGGGACGCCGCACCCGGGTGAGCGGGATGTCCAGGATCCGCACCTGTCGAGCCGGCCCCCTCGGGGTCACCGGCTCTGCGGAATCGGTGGACATGTCCACGATCCTAGGTGAGAGCCTCCCTGCGGCCGCAGGTGTGTCCAGGCGCGGCGCGGCCGAGGATTCGGGGGGTGCTCAGGTCATGCCGAGCGCGGCCAGCCAGGCGACCGGGAGCAGGGCGTAGCCCACGAAGCCCACGACATCGATCAGCGTATGCGCGATCACCAGCGGCATCACGCGCCGTCGGCCCCACCGCGAGCAGTAGAACAAGCCGAAGACGACGCCCATGATGACGTTCCCGAAGAACGGCCCCCAGCCCTGGTACAGGTGGTAGGAGCCGCGGATGAGTGCGGAGACCACGATGATCGACCACAGCCGCCAGCGCTTCTCACGCAACCGCTCGAACAGGTACCCGACCACGAGGACCTCCTCAAGGAGACCGTTCTTGAGGGCGGCGAGGATCAGGATCGGGACCGCCCACCAGTACGGGTCGAGGGCCGAGGCCTGGACCGAGACGGTGATGCCGAGGGCGCGTCCGGCCAGGTACAGCCCGAGCCCGGGGATGCCGATGATCGCTCCGAGGGCCAGGCCCCAGCCGAAGTCTCGACCGGGCCGGCTCAGGTCGAGGCCGATCCGCCGGAACGGGTTGCGGCCGGTGTCGCTGAGCAGATAGAGCGCGAGGGCGACCGGGATCAGCGCGAACGTCAGGGAGAGCACCTGGTAGAGCAGATCCCAGTAGGGCCGCTCGGACAGCGGCGGGTTGAGGGTGGCGGTCTGGTCCCCGAGGGGGCCGCGGGTGAGGCGGTCGAGGATGTTCACCACGGCATAGACGCCGGACCTGCCCAGGGACAGACCCATGACGATCCAGATCTCGACGGTCAGGCGTCGGGACCGGGCCCTGGCCGACGGCGCGGGTGCGGTCAGGGAGGGTGTCTCCGGTTCGCCCTGGGTCGCCATACGCCGGTTATAGCGCATCCACCTGCGCCGCAGCAGGCGTCAAGAACGATTGACGCACCTGGCACCGTCAATGTAAATTGACGGATATGAACGACTCGGAGGTGAGGTCGATGAGTGCCCTGTCCGCCGCTGCCGAGGACGACGGCGACATCTTCGCCGGGCTCGCGGCGCTCGTGGAACTACGCCACCGGGCCGATGCCCGCGAGGCGGTGCTCGTCCGCCGGGCCCGCAGCGAGGGGCTGACCTGGGCCGAGATCGCGGTCCTGCTCGGGGTCTCCAAGCAGGCCGTGCACAAGAAGTACGGCGGCTCGCGGTTCGAACGGCGGGGGCCCGCGTAGGTCGGCCTGCCGACGCGGCCAGGCCAACGGTCCGGAGCGACTCCACCGGTGAGGCAGACACTTCCGTCTGAAGAAGAACGTTCCATGGTGCTGATCGGACGGGAGGTTCTGCCTGACGACGGGAGGCTATGGCTCGCGCGGGTCAGCCCGCGGGAACGGCGTGCCCGCCGGTGAGGTCGACGAGGCGCGCCGCGACCAGGTCGAGATCGGCTCGGGCCGCCTCCCGGTCACGGGTGGGCAGCATGTCACCCCAGTGCGACAGGAACGTGCCGCGCAGTTGCAGCATTCCGGTAGGTCGCGCGAACAGCCACCAGTGCAGGTGCTCCTGGCCGTCGCCCCACCGGGCCACCTGGATCCGTGGTACGTCGAGGACATCGCAGGCGGCCCGCTCGATCGCGGTCAACAGCTCGCCCATCCGCGCGGCGGTGGCCGGTCGGAGGTCGCGCAGGTCGGCATGCGCACGGGGCATCAGGAATGCGCCGAAGGGGAGGGACTGGGCCGCTTGGGGGACGCCGAGAAAGGCGTGCTCGTCGTGCCAGATCACATACGAGGGATCGAGGTGCGCAGCCGCAGCGCACATGAAGCAGTCCGCGCCGCCGGCGCCCTGACGGGTGGGCTCCTCGGCGGGTTCGACGATGGCGCGAGGCCGCAACTCGCCCTCGAACGGCCAACTCGGCCAGTCCGCCCAGCCGAGCTCGCGGTATCCGGTCGCCTCGATCGTGGCACTCACACGCCGGAACCACTGCGCCGCCGACTCCGTCACGGCTCTCGCGCTCCCTCCGGCTCAGCGCTTCTCGATCAGGCCGACGACCTCGCAGGCGTAGTGCTGGGACGCCGTCATGGAACCACGGAACCACAGCACGGCGCGGGTGTCGGGGTCGCCCGGGACCACGATCGGGCGCAGGTTGTCGACGTCGGAGTTCTCGGTGACCGGCGTCCAGTCCCAGGACGCACCGCCGTCGGTGGTCCGGCCGTGGAAGATCTCGTGGTGGTCGAGCGCCGAGTCGTCGCGCGGGTCGATCGGGGTGGAGGCGTAGACCGAGTCCAGGTCGTAGGGGTCGATCGCGACCAGACCGGTGTAGTCCTCCTCGTGCGGGAGCAGAGCAGCGCCGGCCTTGGCGAGGTGGTGCACCTGCCAGGTTCCGCCGTCGAACGTGCCGTAGAAGAACCGGTGGTCGGAGAAGTCGCTGTTCTCCGGGTCGTCGCCGGCGCGGCCGGTGAGGATCGCCACGATCCGGCCGTCCGGCGCGCGGCGGAGGTCCGTGGTCCAGGCGTGCGTGATCGTGGCCCCCGCGAACTCCGAGCCGGCGGCCAGGATCGTGGTCAGCTCGACCTGGGACGGTGCCTGCTCGTCGAGGACCGGTCCGCCCACGACGGTGCCGTCACTGGCGTGCAGCGCGCCACCGGAGATGTACCCGTGGTAGATCGAGTTGTTGTAGTCGCGCGGGTGGTGGTCGGTGGTGATCAGGTCGATCCGGTCGGTGCCGTTGCTGGCGTAACGGGTGTAGCCATTGACGTAGCCGATCTTGGGGCGGGTGAAGAGCTTGCCGCCGAAGTCGAACGTGGTGCCGTCATCGGTGGAGACCAGGATCGACGGGTCGTCGTTGATCGCACGCGCGAAGTTGTAGAGCCGGCCCTCGTCGCTGAGGTGGTGCAGGTTGGAGTAGGTGACCCCGCGCCCGTCGGTGAGGTCGGTCCAGTCGAAGGTCTGCTCGGGCTGCCAGGAGGTCGCGTCGTGCGCCTCGGTCGAGATCCGCCACCGGGTCAGGTTGTCGGTCTTGTGCTTGGTGTACATGGCCAGGTAGCGCCCGTCCGGGCGGATGAACAGGGCCGCCGTGTTGTGGTCGTCGGCCTCCAGTCGTTCGTGGAGCACGACCACCTCGGTGGTGCCCGTGGACAGGTCCACGACCGCGAGTTCCACATGGCCCGCGCGGTCCTCGCCGCCCGGGCCCTCCGGGGCCGGGATCGAACCCACCAGGAGCGTGTTCGTGACCGGGTCGATGAGAGCGCGCTCGTCCTGGAACCAGCACCACGCGCCGTTGTCGTTGATGAGTTGCACCGTCGCCATGAACCCTGATCCTGCCAGGTGGATAGCCCTTTCCGCACCTCGCCGGACAAGTCCGGCCGCCGGGTCCCTTGCGCAGCGACCGGAGTCGTGGCAGAGTACTTTGCAACACAAACCACTCTGTGAGGAGAGACCTGGATGTCCGCCGACGAGCCCGATGGCCCGCGGGCCCACGAGGCCGATGTGGCCGGACGCGCCGACGACGCACCGCCGTCGGACCCGGCGGCCGTCCTGGCGATGATCGCCGCGCAGCGCGCGTCGACGCGTAAGGGCGTCGAGCCGAACGGGCCGCTCCTCTTCGGGGCCTGGGGGGTCGCTTGGCTGATCGGCTACCTGGTCCTGTACGTCACCTACGACGAGACCCTCGGCCGGTCCACCGCCTGGGGGTTCGTGGTGTTCGGCCTCTTCCTGCTCGGTGCCCTGGCGTTCACCGCCGTGCATGTCGCGCGGCGAGCGTCCGGGGTGCGTGGGGCATCCGCCGCCGCCGGGGCGATGTACGGCTGGAGCTGGGTGATCGCATTCATGATGGCGTGCCTGCTGTTCGCCGGCCTGTCCCGAGCGGGTGCCTCGCCGGAGGTGATGGCGATCACGGCGAACGGGGTCAGCGCCCTGATCGTGGCGGTCATGTACATGGCCGGCGGTGCGCTCTGGCGGGTGTGGCGGATGTTCGCCCTCGGCGCCTGGATCGCGGTGGTCGCGGGCGCCGCCGCCCTGATCCCGCAGCCGGGCACCTACCTGGTCATGGCGCTCGCGGGTGGTGGTGGCTTCCTGGTGGCAGCGTTCGGCGACCTGCACCAGACGAGGCGCCGCACCAAGCGGTCCGTGCCATGAGCGAGATCGAGCTCGACCCCGTGATCCACGCCCAGGCCCGACTGCGGGTGGTCGCCACCCTGGCGACGCTCGACGAAGGTGACCGGCTGGCCTTCCCGAAACTCCAGAAGCTGCTCGAGATGACCGCGGGCAACCTCTCCACCCACCTGCGCAAGCTCGAGGAGGCCGACTACGTGCTGATCGACAAGCGGTTCGAGGGTCGCAGCCCGGCCACCTACCTCGAGCTCACCAAGAAGGGTCGCCGGGCCTTCGAGAGTTATACCGAAACCCTGGAAGCACTCCTGAGAGGAGCGCAGTGATGGAACCGATCGTCAGCGTCCGTGACGTCCGCCGCACCTTCGGCGACGTCGTCGCCCTGGACGGCGTGAGCCTCGACGTCCACCCCGGCGAGATCGTCGGTCTGCTCGGCCCGAACGGCGCCGGGAAGACCACGCTGTTGTCCCTGATCAACGGCCTCCGGAAGCCGGACTCCGGCACCGTCCGGCTCTTCGGCGGCGACCCTCGCAGGGCCTCGTCGCGATTCGGGCTGGGCACCACTCCGCAGGAGACCGGGCTGCCCGCCACCCTGAAGGTCGGTGAGGTCATCGACTTCGTCGGCGGCCACTACAGCGACCCGATGGGCCGCGACGAGCTCCTCGACCGGTTCGATCTGCGAGACCTCGTGACCCGGCAGACCGGGGGCCTGTCCGGCGGTCAGAAGCGCCGACTCGCGGTGGCCCTCTCGCTGGTCGGTCGCCCGTCCCTCGTGCTCCTCGACGAGCCGACCACCGGCCTGGATGTGGAGGGTCGCCGCGCCCTCTGGCAGGCCCTGCGTGACTACCACGCCGAAGGCTCGACGATCATCCTCACCAGTCACTATCTGGAAGAGGTCGAGGCGCTCGCCGAACGCGTCGTCGTGGTGGGCAGCGGCCGCATCCTCGCCGACGACCGTCTGGGCCAGGTCCTCGCCCACGTGAATGCCCGGCGGGTGAGCCTGTGCACCGGCGCAGCCGAGACCGACCTCGCCGCGCTGCCCACGGTGACCGCGGTGCAGACCGACGGCGACCGGGCCCATCTGCTCGTCTCCGACTCCGACGCATTCGTCCGTGGCCTGGTGGCCTCCGGTACCGAGTTCTCCGGACTCGAGGTCCGCGGCGCTTCGCTCGAGGAGGCCTTCCTGTCCCTGACCGGCACAGCCGGCATGCCCGAGACCGAGGAGGTCGCAGCATGAGCACCGCCACCGCACCGGCACCGATCGGGGCCACCCCCCGCCCCGGCCCGAGCCTGCCCAGCCTCGTCCTGCTGCACGCGAAGTTCTCCGTCCTGGAGACCATCCGGATCCCGATCGCCGTGGTCGGCAACCTGCTGTTCCCGACCCTGGCCATGGTCTTCTTCGTGGTCCCGAACGCGACGGTCGCCGACAATCCGGTGTTCGCGACCGCGGCCGTCGGGCAGCTGGCGATGTTCTCGGTGATGTCCACCTTCCTGTTCACGTTCGGCTCCGGGGTGGCCGAGGACCGGGCGCTCCCGTTCGACGGCTACGTGCGCACGCTGCCGGCCGGGGTGGCGCCGCGGATGCTCGGCCGGGTCCTGGCCGGCTGCCTGTTCGCGCTGGTGAGCCTGGTCCCGCTCGGCGTGGTGGGCGCGCTGCTCACCGCGGCCACCGCACCGCCCGCGACCGTGGTGCTCGCGGCGTTGATGGTGCTGGTGGTCGGCCTGCCGTTCCTGATGCTCGGCCTCGCGATCGGCTACCGGATGAGCAGCAAGGCGGCCATCGCCGTGGTCCAGGCGGTGCTGTTCCCGCTCGCGTTCGCCGGCGGTCTGTTCCTGCCCGCCGAGATGTTCCCGGCCTGGCTGAACGCCTTCTCCCAGGCCCTGCCCAGCCGCGCCGGACGAGACCTGCTGATCCAGGTGCTGACCGGCCAGGAGGCGTACTCGCTGGCGCTGCCGGTGCTCATCGCCTGGGGTCTGGTGTTCACGGCACTCGCCGTGCTGGCCTATCGCCGGGACGAGGGTCGTCGGTTCAACTGAGTGCGATGCCCGACGGCGACGGCGGCCCGGACCGGAAAGGTCCGGGCCGTCTCGTGGTCGCGTCGGGCGCGAACGGCCAAGCGTCCGGTCGGGTCGGCTGGCGACCTGCCGGCCGGAACCGACGCCAGGTCTCGACGCTCCGTGATCTGCAGGGCCTGTGCCGGGTGAGAGAATGGGGCGATGGGTCGCAAGGGGTCCGCGACCATCGGGCCGATCGTCGAGCGCACCATCCAGAAGGCGGTGGCGCGTGTGGTTCGGCGTGAGCGGGCGGTCCACACGCTGAGCGTCGACTCCGAGGTCGACCCCGAGCGCGCGGTGCACCGGCTGCGGGTGGCCGTGCGCAAGCTCCGGGCCATGCTGTCCGCGTTCGGGCCGTATCTCGACCGGGGTTTCTCCGGTCCGTTGCGCCGCAGGCTGTCGGAACTCTCCGACGTTCTCGCTGCGGTCCGCGACCTTGACGTCCAGCTGGCCGCTCTGGACCGGGAGACGACGGCGTCCGCCGCGTTCGCCATGGAGGTGGCGCCGTTCCTCGACTCGCTCCGGCACCGTCGGGCCGACGCGGTCCGCCGGCTCGAGGAGCACGTGGCCACGCCGGAGCACGCCGCGCTGATCGCCGACCTTCAGGTGGATCGGGTCCCGGTCCGTGATGGTGAGGTCAGGGCGCGCCGGGCGCTGCGCCGGCGCCTGCGCAAGGACTGGCGTCGGAGCCGGGACCGGATCGCCGCCGCCCACACAGGGTCGGGTTCCCTGCACGAGGTCCGCAAGTCCGTGAAGCGGTTGCGCTACCTCGCCGAGCTGGCCACCGACCCGCTCGGACGGCCGGCGAAACGGCTCGCCACCCAGGCCCGGCGGACGCAGGACCTCCTCGGAGCGCATCAGGACGCCACCGTTCTGGACGGGCTGGTGCGTACCTACGTCGCGGAGACCGGCGGCGCTCCGGGCACGACGTTCGCGCTCGGGCAGCTCGTCGGCCGAGCGCACGAACGGCGCGGCCGGATCGAGCAGGACTGGCCGCACCGGCGCGACCGGCTGCGCCACCGGGCCGAACAGCTCCTCGGCTGACGGGCCCGAACCTCTCGGCCCGACGGGTCCGACGTTCGCCTTGAGCGAAGGTGACTCAACCTCGGGAACGATCCTCCGCCGTCGGTGGTTGGAGCAGTCATCAGGGACCGGCGTAGGGCCGGGCCCAGCCAGACGAGGAGATAGACATGGCTCTCACCTTCGACCCCTTCCGCGAGGCGGACCGGCTCGCCCACCGCACGTCGCCCCGGGTGCCCCGGTGGATGCCGATGGACCTGCACCGCAGCGGTGACACGTTCGTCGTCGACATCGACCTGCCCGGCGTCGCGCCGGAGAGCATCGACCTGGACGTGGACGGCAACACCCTGACCGTCCAGGCCGAACGCGGCTCCAGCCTCGGCGACGGGGAGCGCTGGATCGCCAAGGAGCGGGCGACCGGAACCTACCGCCGCCAGCTCAGCCTCGGCGACGGGCTGGACGTGGACGCGATCCGGGCCGACTACGCCCACGGCGTGCTGACCCTGACCATCCCGGTGGCGGAGCAGGCAAAGCCCCGCAAGATCGAGGTGCGGACCACGAAGCCGGCGATCGCCTCGACCGAGGTCCCGGTCGACGGCGCGGACGACCACGAGGTCGCCGCCGCCTGATCCGCGGACCCGGTGGTGACGACGGGTCGCCACCGATGCGAACGGGCCCCGACCGCTACTTGCGGTCGGGGCCCGTTCGCATCGGTGAGGTCACCGTCAGTCGTGGATCGCCACCACGTCGTAGCCGGCCTCGTCCACGGCGGCGCGGATCGCGGCCTCGTTCAGGTCCACGTTCGAGACGACCGTGACGGGCGAGGGTTCGCCCGTGCGCAGTTCCACGGTGACGTCGAGCACGCCGTCGACGCGCTCGAGTTCCTCGGTGACATGGGCGACGCAGTTCGCGCAGGTCATGCCGGCGACGTCGATCGTGGTGGTGCGGTCCATCGGGGTTCCTTCGGTCTGGGTTCTGGGTTCTGAATCGTGCGCTCAGGAACGCACGAGCCGGGCGATCGCGGCGGAGGCCTCGCGGACCTTCTCCTCGCCCTCGTCGGTCGAGGATCGGGCGGCGTCGACCACGCAACTGGCGAGGTGGTCGTCCAACAGGCCGAGGCTCACGGCCTGCAGGGCCTTGGTGACGGCGGAGACCTGGGTCAGGATGTCGATGCAGTAGGTGTCGTTCTCGACCATCTTCGCGATGCCGCGCACCTGGCCCTCGATCCGGCGCAGCCGCTTCAGGTACGCCTCCTTGTCTGCGACGTACCCGTGGTCGTGTCCGTGCTCGTTCATCCCACGATCATACCCCTAGAGGGTATCGTCGTGACCAGAGTGTGGTCACTCGACAACGGAACGGTCACGATCCGGGCCCTGCGGATATCGATCCGATATCGACCGGAGTTCGCGACGGGTCCGGCCCATACCGTGAGAGCCATGACCTCCGACCGCACTTCCCGACTGCGCCGCGGCCTGGCCCTGACGGCCGCCGCCGCCGTCGCCGCGCTCGGCGCCGTGGTGCTCCCCACGCCGGCGCAGGCCTGCGCCTGCGGCGGGTATGTGGCAGCCGACGGGTACGAGGTGGCCGTGAACCGCGAGGTCGCCACGATCGCGTGGGACGGCGAGACCGAGCGGATCCTGCTCGAGATGGACGTCCTCACCGACGCCCCCGACGCGGCCCTGCTGATCCCCACCCCGGCTCCGGCGGAGGTCGCCCTCGGGGATGCCGAGATGTTCGACGAGCTCCTCGAGGTGATCGCACCCGAGGTCGAGGTCGACTACACCTGGTGGCCCGACGTCGAGCTCGGCGACGGGGCCGGTGGCGCGCCCGAAGGGGCGCCGCCCTCGCTCGGTGTGGATGTCCTGGAGACGGTCGACCTCGGGCCGCTCGAGGCCAGCGTGCTCGCCGCCGATGACGCGGACGGCCTGGCGCAGTGGCTCGACGAGCATGGCTACGTGATGCAGGACGGTCTCGCCACCGCGTTGCGGCCCTACATCACCGAGGGCTGGTACTACGTGGCCATGCGGCTGACCACGGACGCGGCCGATCTGACCGGTGAACTGCAGCCGGTGGACCTGACCTTCCCGTCGGAGTCCCTGATCTACCCGATGCGGCTCTCCGCCGCCGCCGCGACCGACCAGTTCGTGCGGACCTACGTGTTCGCCGACCGCCGGATGGCCCGCACGGACGCCAGCAATGGCACCGCCCCGGTCGACCTCCGGTTCGCGGGCCCCGTCGATCCGGCGGAGGTCGAGAACCCCACGCTCGCCGACATCGCGGGTACCACGCCGTACCTGACCGTGATGGACCAGTGGTTCCACGAGCCGGGCAGCGAGATCGTCTCCGACTTCACGTTCTCGGCGTCCACGCAGACCGGTGACTATCGCGAGGTCGTCCACGAGACCCGGATGCGGGAGATCCTCGGAATGCCGGCCGGCCCGGTGCTCACCTTCCTCGGGCTGGTCGCGGTTGCGCTCGCCCTGCTCCTCGGCGGGCGCGCGGTGAGCCGGCGAGCCCGGCGCCGCGCGGCGGCACCCCGCGGCTCCGGCCCGGCAGCGGCGACCGCGACCGAGCCGCGCCACCCGCACCCGGCCGGCGTCGGCGGCGCCGAGCGCCGGCACTCCAGCACCCTCTGACCCGCCTCGGTCGTCCGGGGAAGCCGCCGAGTAGACTCGCCCGGTGCGGCTCGGCGTCCTCGACATCGGTTCCAACACGGTGCACCTCGTGGTGGTCGACGTGGTCCGCGGCGCCCATCCGAACCCGGACCTGGACGAGCGGGTCACGCTGCGGCTGATGCAGTACCTCACCGACGAGGGTGCCATCAGCGAGGAGGGGATCACGGCGCTGCTCGAGGCGGTCGACGGCGCGGTCCTGCGTGCCCGCGAACAGCGCGTCGACGAGGTGCTCACGATGGTGACCTCCGCCGTGCGGGAGGCCTCGAACGGGGAGTCCGTGCTCGCCCGGATCCGCGCCCGCCTCGACGGCGACGTCCAGGTGCTCTCCGGCGAACAGGAGGCGGCCCTGACGTTCCTGGCGGCCCGCCGCTGGCTCGGCTGGGCCGCGGGGCGGCTGCTCGTCCTGGACATCGGTGGCGGCTCGCTCGAGGTCGCTCTCGGCGTGGACGAAGTGCCGGACCTCGCCGCGTCGCTGCCGCTCGGCGCGGGCCGGCTGACCCGCACCCACCTGCGTCACGACCCCCCGTTACCGGAGGAGGTCAAGCACCTGCGTGCCGTGGTCCGGGCCGAGCTCGAGCCGCTTGTGGCGCGGGTTCGGGCCGAGCCCCGCCCGGACCATGTCGTGGCCACGTCGAAGACGTTCCGCTCGCTCGCCCGCCTGGCCGGCATGGCCGTGGACGGCGTCGGCCCGGACCAGCGCTGGCGGATGAGCACCTCGCTGCTCTCGGACTGGGTGCCGCGGCTGGCCCGGATCCCCGCCGAGCAGCGCATGGAACTGCCCGGCATCACCCCCGAGCGGACCTACCAGATCGTCGCCGGGGCCGTGGTGGCCGAGGAGCTCCTGCGTGCCCTGCGGGTGGAGATCGTCGAGGTCTGCCCGTGGGCGCTGCGCGAGGGTGCGCTGCTCCGGCGGCTCGACCAGGTCTGAGGTAACACCGGGTCAGCGCGCGCCGACCGGCTCCGACTCCGCCGCGGTGGCGTCGGAGGGCCGTGCTGTCCCTGCTGTCCCTGCTGTCCCTGCGGCCCGGCGCAGCACCAGGCCGACCCCGACGGCGGTGAGCGCCGAGAGCACGACGCCCGCGACCGCCGTCGTCGCCATGCCGGAGGCGAACGCCTCCCGGGCGGAGGAGAGCAGTGCCGCACCCACCGACGGGTCGGACTGGGCCCCCGCGACCTCGACGGCGCCGCCGAGCGTCTCGGTGGCCGCGGTCCGGTCGGCACCGGCCAGGGCGGCGGGCACCTCGACCCGGGCGCGGTACATCGCCGAGGCGAGGCTACCCAGGATCGCGACCCCGAACGCCGAACCCAGCTCGTATGCGGTCTCGGAGATGCTCGACGCCGCGCCGGCCCGCTGCGGGGGCACCGCCGCGAGGATCGCGTCGTTGGTGAGGGTCTCGGTGAACCCGGCCCCGGCGCCGACCAGGACGAAGATCGCCACCAGGATCCCGATCCCGGTGTGGCCGGTGAGGGTGGTTCCGAGCAGGTAGCCGGCGCCCGAGACGGCGATGCCGAGCGGCACGAGCACATGCAGCGGCGCCCGTTCGGCGACGGCGGCGGCCAGCAACCCCATGCCCACCGTGGCCACCAGGCCCGGCAGCAGCCACAGGCCGGCGACCATCGGGCTCAGCCCGAGCACCAGTTGCAGGTACTGGGCGAGGAGGAACAGCAGCCCGGCCATGGCCAGGGCGGCGACCAGGTTCGCCACCACCGACGCCGCGAACACGGGCCGCTGGAACAGCCGCACGTCCAGCAGCGGGTCGGCTCGGCGCAGTTGCCGACGCACGAACAGGCCGCCGGCGGTCACCGCGACGACCGCCGGCACCAGGGCGAGCGGGACCAGACCGTCGTGCGCGACGGTCTTGACCGCGTACACGAGCGGCACCATCGTCAGGATCGACAGGGCCACGCTCACCAGGTCGAAGCGGCCCACGCGGGACCCGCGCGACTCCGGCACCAGCAGTGGCGCCGCGATCAGGAAGATCACCAGCACCGGCACGTTGAGCAGGAACACCGAGCCCCACCAGAAGTGTTCGAGCAGCCAGCCGCCCACGATCGGGCCGAGCGCCGCCCCGCCGGAGAACCCGGCGGCCCACACCGCGATCGCGAACCGGCGCTCGCCGTCGTCGGTGAACACGTTCCGCAGCAGCGCGAGCGTGGCGGGCATCAGCGTCGCACCGAAGACCCCCATCGCGGCGCGGGCCGCGATCAGGTGCGTGGCGTCGGCGCTGAATGCGGCCCAGATGCTGACCAGGCCGAAGCCGGTGGCGCCGATCAGCAGCAGCCGGCGCCGGCCGAGCCGGTCGCCCAGGGTCCCCATCGTGACGAGCAGTCCCGCGAGCACCAGCGGGTAGATGTCCACGATCCAGAGCAGCTGGGTGGCGCTCGGCTGCAGGTCCCGGCTGAGCGCCGGCACGGCGAACGAGAGCACGGTGTTGTCGATGCTGACGAGCAGCACCGGGAGCATGAGCGCGGCCAGGGCCAGCCAGCGCCGCTTGGGCGAGATGACCGGGGTCGTGTCCATCGCGGTGGTTCCTTCGGAGTATCAGGATCGGGGTTCGGAGTTACTGTACCGTCTGGACGGTTTACCTGGCGATACACTGTGATCATGTCCACAGCCAGGGAGCGCATCGTCGACGCGCTCGAGCGGGTCCTGATCGAGGAGGGGCCCGCCGCGGCGACCCTCGAACACGTCGCGGAGGGGGCGGGGGTCTCCAAGGGCGGGCTGCTCTACCACTTCGGGAGCAAGGAGGCGCTGTTCGAGGGCCTGCTCGGCCGGCTCACCGACTCCTCGCAGGACCCTGCGCCCGCGACCGATGCCCGCGGCGCCATCACCGAGTACCTGCGCCTGTCCATGGTCGCCGACGACGCGTTCAGCACCACCCTGCTGGCCGCACTACGACTCGTCGGTGCCCCCGGCGTCGACGTGCCCGCGGCGCTCTCCGCCGCGAGCGAGCAGTGGTTCGAGCAGGTCCGCCCGCACATCGCCGACCCCGTGACGGCACGCCTGATCCAGCTCGTGGGGGACGGGCTCTACCTGAACGCCCTGATCTCCGCCCCGGCCAGCCCGCATGACGACGCCGTGATCGCGCGGCTGCTCGGCGAGGTCGAGCCGCACTGACCGCCCCGGCGACTCAGTCCAGGTGCGCGACCAGCCGCTGCGCGAGGCCGGTGTAGGAGCCCGGGGTCAGGTCCAGCAGCCGAGCCTCGACATCGCCCGGCAGCCCGAGCCCACCGATGAACTCGCGCATCGCGGCCCGGTCAACCCGGCGCCCGCGGGTCAGCTCCTTGAGCCGCTCGTACGGGTCGGCCATGCCCTCGGCACCGGCCACGGCTGCCGCACGCATCGCGGACTGCACCGCCTCCCCGAGCACCTCCCAGTTGCCGTCCAGGTCCCGGGCCATCGCCTCGGCGTCCACGTCCAGCCCGGCCAGACCGCGGCGCACGTTGTCCAGCGCGAGCAGCGAGTGCCCGAACGCGACGCCGATGTTGCGCTGGGTGGTGGAGTCGGTCAGGTCGCGCTGCAGCCGGGAGGTCACCAGGGTGGAGGCGAGAGTGTCCAGCAGCGCGCAGGAGACCTCCAGGTTCGCCTCCGCGTTCTCGAAACGGATCGGGTTCACCTTGTGCGGCATCGTCGAGGACCCGGTGGACCCCTGCGCGGACAGCCGCTGCTTGAAGTACCCGAGGGAGATGTAGGTCCACACGTCGGTGGCCAGGTTGTGCAGCACCCGGTTGAACCGGGCCACGTCCGCGTACAGCTCGGCCTGCCAGTCGTGGCTCTCGATCTGGGTGGTGAGCGGGTTCCAGGTGAGGCCGAGACCGGTCACGAACTCCCGGGCCACCGCCTCCCAGTCCGCGCCGGGTACCGAGATCGCGTGGGCGCCGTAGGTGCCGGTGGCGCCGTTGATCTTGCCGAGGAACTCGGCGCCCTCGACCCGACTCAGCTGCCGCCGCAGCCGGTGCGCGAGCACGGCCAGCTCCTTGCCGAGAGTCACCGGCGTGGCCGGCTGGCCATGCGTGCGAGCCAGCATCGGCACCGCGGCGTTCGCGCGGGCCAGGTCCGCGACGGCATCGGCGACCGTGTGCGCGGCCGGCAGCCACGCCTGCCCGACGGCGGAGCGCACCGTGAGGGCGTAGGCCAGGTTGTTGATGTCCTCGCTCGTGCAGAAGATGTGCACGATCTCGGTCACGTCCGGAAGGACGGTCTCACCGAGCGCCTCGGGGGCGGCGGCGAGCCGCCGCTTGAGGAAGTACTCCACCGCCTTGACGTCGTGCAGGGTCTCCCGCTCGATCTCGGCCAGTTCGGCGATCTCGGCGGAACCGAACGTGGCCACGACGTCGCGCAGGTAGGCGACCTCCGCCGTCGACAGGCTCGGCGCTCCCGGCAGCACCACGCCGGTGGTCAGGTGGATCAGCCACTCGACCTCGACGTGCAGCCGGGACCGATTCAGGGCCGCCTCGGAGAGGTGGTCCACGAGAGGGGCGACCACGGGGCGGTAACGCCCGTCGAGCGGGCCCAGCGCGATCGGCGGGGTGATGGCGGCCAGGTCGGCGAGGTCGGTGCGAGGGCGTGAGGGCATGGCGTCATTCTTCCAGAGCCCGGTGAACGGGCCGGCAGCGTCTCGCGCGTCGGCGCCGGTCAGTCCGGGCTCACGTCCTGCTCGGGCACGAACCGCGCCGTCTCCAGGCCGTACCGGCGCACGCGGTCGAAGTAGGCGGTCGGGGTGAGGCCGACGAAGCGATGGAACGCACGGGTCAGATGCGACTGGTCGTAGTAGCCGGCGGCCGCGGCGAGCTCGCTCCAGATGACCCCGGGGACGGGCGTGTCGCCGCCGTCGCCCACCTGCCCGGCGCCGGCGGCGAGGGCGGCCGCGGTCAGTCGCTCGAGCAGCCCGTGCAGCCGCTGCAGGTCGGCGAAGGCCTTCGGGGTGACGCCGCACGCGCGGCGGAACCGGGCCACGAGTGCCGGTGCCGAGACGCCCGCCCGCGTCGCCACGTCGCCCACTCGCGGCTGCGGATCGGCGCCGAACGACGCCAGGGCCGTCCGAACGACGGGATCGGGGCGCCAGGCCACCTCGAGCCGGTCCCGCAGACCCGCGACCACCGCGTCGAGGGCGGTACCGGGGTCGACATCCGGCCGGAGCCGGCGCAGGCCCGGGAAGCCGTCGACCTCATGCACCCCACCGGCCAGCCGCTGGGGATCCAGGCCGACCGCCCGCAGGGCGTCCGGGCGCAGCCGCGCACCGACGTTCGCGACCAGTCCACCGTTCGAACTGATCGTGGCCTCATCGGTGAGCCCGGCGACGAACGGGCCACGGAGCAGATGCCAGCCATCGGCCCGGCGGACGCCGTAGGGCTGCACCGTCAGCGGCACGATGAACGGCACGTCCGTGGCCGGCAGGATCCGCTCGAACCGGGTCGGTGCCACGGTCCGCACGAACCACAGGCCCGTGAGGACCCCCGCCAGATCTGCGGGCGCTGCTCGCTCGACGAATGCTGAGGCCGGCTCCGGCTCGGGAGGCATGAAGAATATCCAAGCCCATCCGCCGCGCCGGCGCCTACCGTTGCCACATGACCGCAGCCATCGACACGCGGGTGCTGATCCGAGCCCCGCGGGACCGAGTATGGGACCTCCTCACCGACTTCACCCGTGCCCACGAGTGGATGACCGAGGCGACGGACATGCGCCTGGACGACGCCACGCTGGCGGTGGGGAGCGTGTTGAGGTTCCGTGCGCAGAACACCGAGCGCACCTCGACGGTCGAGGCGCTCGAACCCGGCCGGATGATCGCGCTCGCGAGCGACGGCCCCGGCGTGCACGCCGTCTACACCTACACGTTGACCGATCGCGACGGCGGCACCGAGGTCCACCTCGTCGCCGACGTCACGGCCAGGGGGCCGATGAAGGCCTTCGGTCCGGTGATCCGCAGGTCGATCGCGAACGCCGACGGCGGTCAGCTCGAGGCGTTGGCACACCTGCTCACGACCAACGACAACGCCGCCTGAGCCGGCCCAGCACTCACACGTACGCGTCGGCGGCCCGGACGGCGGCGTCGGCGTAGGCGCTGCCGAACAGCACCGTGTGCACCAGCAACGGATTCAGGTGGTGCAGCGCGACCCGGTCCGGCCAGCCGTCGGCGAGCGGGGAGACCTCCTGGTAGCCGTCGAGGATCTCGTCCAGGAACGGTGCCCCGAACAGGTCGAGCATGGCCAGGTCGGTCTCGGCGTGCCCGCCGTGTGCGGTCGCGTCGATCAGCACGGCCTCACCACCCGAGTCGGCATCCCAGAGCACGTTGCCGTTCCACAGGTCGCCGTGCAGGCGGGCGACGGCGTGCCCACCCGCGCCCGCGCGCTCGCGCACGAGGGCCGGCTGGTCGTGCTCGAGGTCACCGGCCACGAGCCGGGCGGCGACCGCCTCGACCCTCGCAGCGCCGTCGGGAGTGATCGAGCCCTGCTCGACGGCGGTGCGCAGGAACGGCAGCACGCGTGTAGTCGCGTAGAACTCGCCCCAGCGCAGGCCCGGGGCGCTCGGTCCGGGCATCGGCCCCTGGGCCATGAAGCCGGCGGTGCGGCCCGGCACCTGACCGACATGGTCGGCGCCGGCGGCGTGGGTGCGGGCCAGTGCGGCGCCGAACGCGCGGGCCGCGGCGGCGGAGGCCGGCCCGGACCGGACCGACTCCAACTCGAGCACCCCGGGCCGCACGCCGTGCACCCGGACCACCCGGGCGCCGTCGGGAACCTGCGCCAGCCAGCGCAGGCCGTCGGCCTCGGCGACCGCGGCGTCCGGATCCGGGAACCGGGTCTTGCGCCAGCTCACGCGAGCCGTTCGCGCACGTGCGCGACGACACCCGGCGCAGCGGCGCTGATCTGGGCGTAGCTGACCTCGAAGTCGCGGCGGTCGCCGTAGTAGGGGTCGGCCACCTCGTCGTCCTCGCGGTCGGCGTCGAAGCTGCGCAACAGGCGGACCTTCTCCTGCGCGGCGGGGTCCGGGGTGAGCCGGCGCAGGGCGTCGACGTGGCTCTGGTCCAGGGCCAGGATCAGGTCCGCGTCGGCGAAGTCCGGTGGCGCGAAACGGCGGGCGCGGTGGTCGGTGAGCGTGTGCCCGTTCTCGGTCAGCACGGAGAGGGCTCGGTGGTCCGCGTCCTCACCGAGGTGCCAGTCCCCGGTGCCGGCGGAGAACACCCGGACGGCGTCGGTGAGTCCGGCGTCGGCGATCGCGTCCCGGATCACCACCTCGCCGATCGGGGAGCGGCAGATGTTCCCGGTGCACACGACGGCGATCGTGAAGAGGTCGGCCATGCCAGCCATTGTGGCCATGGCGGCGACCGACCGCACCCAGGCACGGGCCATGGCGACAGGTTGCGCCGACCGACGCCGTCAGCCGGGCCGGCCGGGTTGGTCCTGGTCGTGGGCGGCGCGGAGGTCGTCGTAGGCGGCGTCGGCGGCCGAGGAGAGGTCGGCCTCGCTGGGGATCGCCTCGCGAAGGCCTCGGGGAAGGGTCTCGTCGAGCAGGAAGTCCTGCAGGCGGGTCATCAGCGCTTGCTCGGCGACGGGACCCGTGAGGTCGAGGAAGTCCAGCACGTACGGGTCGCGGGTGAGCTGTTGGGCGAGCTCGGAGTCCGCGGCCGGCAGGCGGGCCGGGAAGTTCGACGGCGCCGCCCGGTGCGGGTGTGCAGGCGGTTCATGATCTGGTTCAGCAAGACGTTGCGGGACCAGCCGTGCTCGACTGCGGCCGTGGCGTACCAGTCCCGCTCGGACGTCTCATCGAGCTTGTCCAGGAGCACGGTGATGTGGCCCCAGGGCAACTGCGCAACAGGCTGTTGCGCGACCTCGTCGGGCCAGGTGTTCGCGAACGTGCGCATGTAGACGAGGTTGCGCTGGGAGAGGCCGCGCATCTGCGGAAATTCTTCCCGCAGGTCGGTGGAGAGTCGAGCGATGACACGTGTGCTCCAGCCTTCGACGCCCTGCCTCTCCAGAATCGTCCGGCCGAGCCGCCCGTACAGGCCGACGAGTTCGGTGTTCACCACCCGCTGTGCCCGCCAGCGCGCCTCGGCGACGGTTCGCTTCAGGTCGTCGAGCAGTCGTGGGTAGTCGTCGGGAAGGTTCTTGTAGTCCACAGGGCAGGAGGCGGTGCAGTCGGGTGCACCGGTGCCGGCACCCACGCATTGGGGGCGGGAGCGGGTGCCTAGCGTCGTGGCCATGAGAGCCTCACCCTCGCCCATGTTTGCCTCGCCCGGACTGCCCGGCGGCGCCGCGTCCGCCCTCCTGGCCGCGGCCGCCGAGCAGATCCGCCTCGGCCGGGCCGCTTACGCCGCCGTGCTGCCGGAGCACTGGGAGTCCCCGGCCGCCCTTGCCTACCGGCGCCGGATCGACGCGCTGACCTCGGCCGCCGACCGGCTCGCCGGGACGCTCGACGGTGCGGCCGCGGCGGCCCGGGTCCACGAGAACCAGAGCGCCGCGGTCCGGGCGGCGCTCGCCGGCCCCGCCATGACCCCGCGATGAGCGGCGCTCCCGGGGTGGCGATGGTGCCCGACGGCGCGCCCTCCAGCGCCGCCGCGAACTCCGCCGCCGCGCAACTCGTCGTCTACGGCACGCCACTGGCCGCGGACCCGGCGGAACTGCGGGACCTGGCCGCCGCCGTCGACCGTGGTTCGGCGCAGGTGGAGCGCGGCCGGGCCCTGCTCCGGCGGGCTCTGGCGATCCTGCAGGAGACCGCCGTCCTGGACGCCGGCTCCGCCGGGCCGGCGATCGCCCGGTGCTGGGAGGTGCTGCTCTCGATCAGTGCGGTCATCTCGGATGCGGACGCGATCGCGGCGGCGCTGCGCGCGGCGGCGACCGACTACGAGCGGGCCGAGGCGGAGGCGCGAGCGGGGTTCACCCGGGGTCTCACCGTGACGGCGCCGCCTGCCCTGGGACTGCCGTGGGACCCGATCGGTATGTTGCGGCCGCTGACGATGCTGGGCGTCGCGTTCGCCGGGGCGCTCGCGCGCGGGCAACTGACACCGACCGACGCCCAGTTCGGCGCCGCCCTTGAGTCATGGGCCGGAACCCTGACCGGGATGTTGGGCGTGTCCTGGGTTGGCACGGAACGTCCCGACTCCTCGACTGTGGTGCTCGCCGGGCTGCTCGCTCCCGCGCTCACCGTCGGTCTGACCATCGGTGCCACGGCCCGCGTCCACCAGGTCGACCCACCGGGCGCGGTGCCCACCGGATCGCCCGCCACGTCCACGGGACCGGCGCCGACCGGGGTCGCCGGGGCTATCGGCAGCCTGTACGGGCTGTATCCCCGCCACGGCGGCCCGGAGGCCGCGATCCGGATCGACCGCGTCGTCGGGCCGGACGGAGCGGTGTCCTGGCAGGTCCTGGTGCCCGGCACCCAGACCGAACTGGTCCCCGAGCTGGCGCTGCCCGAGCCCGCGTTCGGGCCCCCGCATCCCGGCTGGGCAGTCTCGATGCCCGCGCCGGGGTTGGTCCTGCGGCAGCCGGACAACCCGATCAACAACCGCGGTAACCCGTTCGACTGGGGCACGAACCTCCAGGCCTTCGCCGCGATGGACACCGCCGTGGAGGACGGCGTGATCCAGGCCATGGAGCAGGCGGGCATCCCACCGGACGAGCCGGTGCTGCTCGTAGGCCACTCCCAAGGTGCGATGACGACGATGCGGCTCGCCGAGGACCCGGCGTTCACCGAGCGGTTCGAGGTCCGGTCCGTGATCACCGTCGGCGGGCCGGTGGGCCACATCGACACCCCCGGCGACGTGGCGGTGCTCAACATCGAGCACGTCGATGACCTCACGTCGGGGTTGGAGAACACCGCCAACCCGGGCCAGTCCGGCCGGACCACGGTGATCCGGGACCTGGCCGCCTCACCCGATCCGGCGGATCGAACGGTGACCTCGGTCGCGCAGGCGCACGACATCCCCGCCTACGTGCGCACCGCGCAGATGATCGACGCCTCGACCGACCCGGCCGTGCGCGCCTGGCTCGCGGCCTCGCAGGACGTGCTCGGGGGGCCGTCGGACTCCGCGGCCTCGAGGTACTACCAGATCGAGCGGGAGTGACGTCAGCGGGTCTGCTTCTTCTTCCCGGAGGGGAGGATGACGCTCAGGATCACCGCGATGATCGAGATCACCAGGGCTGCCAGCACCGCCGACCAGAACCCGTCGACCGTGAGGCCGTAGTTCGTGAACGAGGTCAGCCACGTGGTGAGCATCAGCATCAGGGCGTTCACGACCAGGTGGAAGAGCCCGAGGGTCAGGATGTAGAACGGGATCGACAGGACCTGCACGATCGGTTTGACGACCGCGTTCACGAGGGTGAAGACCAACGCGACCACCGCCACCACGATCAGGGTGCCGAGCGGCGTGCCGTCGGTGGCCAGTTCCAGCCCGGACAGCCACAACGAGGTCAGCCAGATGGCGATCCCGTTGATGATCACTCTGATGACGAAGCTCATGCCTCGATCCTGCCATGCGCGCTCGCCGGATGGCAGGTGCGACGTGGCCCCGGCCGTGGGGGATGCGTGCATCCGTTCGCGCGCACGGGCATGCTGGGCGAATGGCATCGCGCATCCCCGGACCCCCCGCCTTCGACGCCCCGGCGCCGCCCCCGGAGGCACCGCCGGTGCGACTGCGCAAGGAACTCCTGGACCTGCCCGCGCACGTGCCCGGGGCCGTCGGCGCCACGGCAGCCGTGTTCAAGCTCTCCGCCAACGAGCTGCCGTTCCCGCCGCTGCCCGCGGTGATCGCGGCCATCCACGACGCCGCCGAGGACGTGAACCGCTACCCCCAGGTGTACGGCGCCCGGCTGCTGCGGGCGATCGCGAGCCACCACGGCGTGGTCGAGGACCAGGTGCTGATCGGCAACGGGGCGGTCGCGCTCGCCGAACTGCTGATCCGCTCGACGTGCGCACCCGGCGACGAGGTGGTGCACCCGTGGCGGTGCTTCGAGGCCTACCCGGCCGTGGCCCGGGCGAGTGGGGCGGTCGGCGTGCCGGTGCCCCTGAGTCCGGACGGCAGCCACGACCTGGCCGCGATGGCCGTCGCCGTCACCGACCGCACCCGGGTGATCGTGGTGGCCACGCCTGCGGACCCCACCGGGGCCTCCCTCACCCACACCGACCTGCTCGCCTTCCTCGAGGTGGTGCCGAGCGACGTCATGGTGATCCTGGACGAGTCCTACGTCCAGTTCGACCGCACCGCAGATGCGATCGACTCCCGCGCCTTGTTGCCCGTCCACAAGAACGTGGTGGTGCTGCGGACCTTCTCGAACGCCTACGGCCTGGCCGGCCTGCGGATCGGCTATGCCCTGGCTCGGCGACGACTGGTGCGGGTGCTGCGGCGGGTGTCCACCCCGTTCGGGGTCAGCGACCTCGGCCAGGTGGCGGCCATGGCTGCCCTCGGGCAGACGGCACTGGTCGAGTCCCGAGTGGCGGAACTGGTCGCCGAGCGGGACCGGGTCGTGGCGGCGCTGCGTAGCCAGGGCTGGGATGTCGGCGACCCCCAGGGCAACTTCTACTGGCTGCCGCTCGGCGAGCACAGCTCCCTGTTCGCCAAGGACGCCGTGCAGTCCGGCATCACCGTGCGCCCGTTCCCGGGCGAGGGGGTGCGGATCTCGATCGGCGAGCCCGAGGCGAACGACATCGCACTCGCCGTCGCGTCCCGGTGGGTGCACCGGCGCACGGGCAGGGGCGACGAGTAGACTTCGAGCACGCCCCGACCGGGCACCTCAGGTAGCTCTTCACCGACGCAGAGTTGGAGGTATCCAACAAAAACGACCCCGCGACGTGGTGGATCGTCCGAACCCACAAGTTACGGTCCCGTAGCCTACGCTGGCGTAGGTTGCACGTCGCGAACCATTGATCCACACATCCACACGAATGGAGTTCGGTGTGATTCAGTCCGACATCCACGGGGAGACCCCCCACGTCGGCACACAGGATGACGACCTCATCCAGTTGCTCACCGTCACCGGCGAGCGCGTGCACCATCAGACGTATTCATCCCGAGTCGCCCACCTCGACACCGAGGCCCTCGAGGGCCTCTACCGCGACATGGTCCTGGTGCGCCGGTTCGACACCGAGGCCACCGCACTGCAGCGGCACGGCGAGCTCGGACTCTGGCCCCAGTGCCTCGGCCAGGAGGCCGCCCAGATCGGCTCCGGCCGGGCGCTCGCCGCCCAGGACCACGTGTTCCCCTCCTACCGGGAGCACGGTGTCGGCTGGACCCGCGGCCTGGACCTGCGCAAGGTCCTGCACCAGTTCCGTGGCGAGGACCACGGCGGCTGGGACCCGGCCGAGCACAACTTCTCCCTCTACACCCTGGTGATCGGCTCGCACGCCCTGCACGCGACCGGCTTCGCCATGGGCGTGCAGCGCGACGGTGACGTCGGCACCGGTGACCCCGACCGCGACCGCGCCGTGGTCGCCTACTTCGGTGACGGCGCCACCTCCCAGGGGGACGTGAACGAGGCGCTCGTCTTCGCGGCCGTCAACGACGCCCCGGTGGTCTTCTTCTGCCAGAACAACCACTGGGCGATCTCCGAGCCCACCGAGCGGCAGAGCCGGGTCCCCCTGTTTCGCCGGGGCTCCGGGTTCGGCGTGCCGGCCGTGCGCGTGGACGGCAATGACGTGCTGGCCTGCTACGCCGTGACCCAGGAGGCCCTCGAGCGCGCCCGCAGCGGGGGTGGCCCCACGTTCATCGAGGCCGTCACCTACCGGATGGGGGCGCACACGACCTCCGACGATCCGACCCGCTACCGCAGCCGGGCCGAGGAGGACTACTGGCGCACCCGCGACCCGATCGACCGGCTCCGACTGCACCTGGTCGCCGAGGGTACGGCGCCCGAGTTCTTCACCGCCCTGGACGCCGAGGCCGACGCCTACGGAGAACAGATCCGCGACTACTGCCGGTCCATCCCCAAGGCGGAATCGTCCCGGATGTTCGAGCACGTCTACGCCGCCGAGCACACCCTCGTGGAGTCCGAGCGAGCCTGGTTCACCGAGTACGAGGCAGGCTTCGCCACGGAAGGAGCGCAGCGATGAGCGAGAACACCGGCACCCAGCGGATCCCGATGGCGAAGGCCATCAACCTCGGGCTGCGCCGCTCCATGGAGCGGGACGACAAGGTCCTGCTCATGGGCGAGGACATCGGTCGCCTCGGTGGGGTGTTCCGGGTGACCGATGGCCTGCAGAAGGACTTCGGCACCACCCGGGTGGTCGATACCCCGCTCGCCGAGTCCGGCATCATCGGCACCGCGATCGGCCTCGCACTCGCCGGCTACCGCCCGGTCTGCGAGATCCAGTTCGACGGCTTCATCTTCCCCGCCTACGACCAGATCACCACCCAGCTGGCCAAACTGCACTACCGCTCCCGCGGACGCGTCGAGCTGCCGGTCGTCATCCGGGTCCCGTACGGCGGCGGCATCGGGGCCGTGGAACACCACAGCGAGTCGCCCGAGGCGCTCTTCGCCCACACCGCGGGCCTGCGACTGGTCAGCCCGGCCAACCCGGCGGACGCGTTCACGATGATCCAGCAGGCCATCGCGTCCCCGGACCCGGTGCTCTTCCTCGAACCGAAGGCCCGGTACTGGGACAAGGCGGACGTGGACGTGACCGCGGCGGACCAGGTCCTCGACCTCGGCGGCGGGAACGGACTGCACCGGGCCCGCGTGGTGCGCCCGGGCACCGACCTGACGATCGCCGCGTACGGGCCGACGGTCGCGACCGCGATGGCCGCGGCGACGGTGGCCGAGCAGGAGGGGCACAGCGTCGAGGTCATCGACCTGCGTTCGATCTCCCCGATCGACTTCGACACGATCGCGGACTCGGTGCGCCGCACCCACCGGTTGGTGGTGGCGCACGAGGCCCCCGTGTTCTTCGGGGCCGGCGCCGAGATCGCGGCCCGGATCACCGAGCAGTGCTTCTACTCCCTCGAGGCGCCGGTGCTGCGGGTGGGTGGATTCCACGCGCCGTACCCGGTGGCCAACATCGAGGAGGACTACCTGCCGAACCTGGACCGGGTCCTGCACGCCGTCGACGCCGTTCTGGCGCACTGAGCCGCGCGACCGCGCAGAACTGGAGTTCAGCCATGCCGAAATACCTCGAGTTCCGTCTCCCGGACGTGGGGGAGGGCCTGACCGAGGCCGACATCGTGGCCTGGAAGGTCGCCGTCGGCGACGTCGTGACGGTGAACCAGGCGCTCGTCGAGATCGAGACGGCCAAGTCGCTCGTGGAGCTGCCGAGCCCGCACGCGGGCGTCGTCAGCAGGCTCCTGGTCGAGTCCGGCGCGACCGTCGAGGTGGGCACGCCGATCGTCGTGATCGACACAGATCCCGACGGCGAAGCGGAGCCCGACGGCGCCTCGCCCGCCGTCGCGAGTGGTTCCGGTGGGTCGGCCGACGGCGATGCCGTCGCCGACGACGAGACGAGCGGCGACGTACTGGTCGGGTACGGCACGAAGCACGCGGCGGCGGCCCGCCGCCCCCGCCGGGCCGCCGAGCCGGCGGAGACGCCGACCTCCCAGGCCGCACCCTCCCCCCAGCCGGCACCCGCACCCGCGGCGCCCACCCCCGCGCCGCCGTCGGGCCCTGCGCCCGTGAGCCGCCCCACGGCCGGGGTGAGCGTGGACGCCGGAGCTGCTGCGCCGTCGTCGACCGTGCTCGCCAAGCCGCCGGTCCGCAAGCTCGCCAAGGATCTCGGGATCGACCTGAACCGGGTGCCGGGCACGGGCCCCGGCGGCATCATCACCCGTGGCGACGTGGAGGCCGCGGCCGAGCGGTCCGAACCCGAGCGCCAGGCCAGCTACCCCGCGGACGACCGGCCCTGGCTCGACGGCGGGGTGGTGTCCGCGGACGGGCGCCAGACCCGGGTGCCGGTGCGCAGTGTGCGGGCCCGGACCGCGGAGGCCATGGTCGCGTCCGCGTTCACGGCGCCGCACGTCACCGTCTTCCAGACCGTGGACGTGACGAAGACGATGAAGCTCGTGGCCCGCCTGAAGGAGGACCGCGACTTCGCCGACACCAGGGTCACGCCGCTGCTGATCGCGGCGAAGGCCCTGATCCTCGCGATCCGCAGGCACCCGACGATCAGTGCGGCGTGGGACGACGCGACCCAGGAGATCGTCTACAAGCACTACATCAACCTGGGGATAGCCGCGTCCACGCCGCGCGGGCTGGTGGTGCCGAACATCAAGGACGCGCACCGGATGAACCTGCACGAGCTCGCGGTGGCCCTCGGGGACCTCACCGCTACGGCCAGGGCCGGGAGGACCACGCCCGCGGCGATGAGCGACGGGACGGTCACCATCACCAACGTCGGGGTCTTCGGGATCGACACCGGCACCCCGATCCTGAACCCGGGGGAGTCGGCGATCCTGGCGTTCGGGGCCATCAGCGAGCGCCCGTGGGTGCACCACGGCAAGATCAAGCCGCGCTGGGTCACCCAGCTCGCCCTGTCGATGGACCACCGGCTCATCGACGGCGAGCTCGGGTCCCGGGTCCTGGCGGACACCGCGCGCACGCTGGCGGACCCGGCCCAGGGGCTGATCTGGGGCTGAGCCGGATCGAGTCGCTGGTTCGCTCGTGGCAGCCAGTCAGCGACCTGGGCGTTGAAGTCCTCACGACTGGAGAACGAGCGCCCAGACAGGCACGAGGTCTCGAAGCAGCCTATATGTCGCTAGACCACGTTCTTGAACGCCGGATCACGCGCAGGCGCGAGCATCCCACCGTTGAGCGCGATCCGGTGGGCGAACTCGCCCAAGGCGTACTGGCGTATCGCGGGTTCCGCGGTGCTCCAACGCTCCCTGCCGCGCCGCTGCCTGGACCATCGGGACCTCATCAGCCTGTACACCGCATGGCATCGTTTCAGGCCAGTCATCTAGCGAACCGCTGGATGCGCGCCCGCATGTCCGGTGGTTGTGGGAGGGGCCGGGCGACCCGGCCCCTCCCCGATCGGTGGTGGGAGTGACGTAGCGCTCTGGCGCCGCCAGCCAGCGGCCCTCCTAGCCCAGGGGCACTATGACCTCCTGGGGCTGTCCGCCGGGTACGTCTAGCGCGGGATCATATGTCGCTTCCAGAATCACCTCGACACCGGACCCCGCCATAGGGGCAACGGTGGCGCCGTTGCACAGGAGTGCCCGAGTGCGCCCAGCTCCCTCCATCAAGCCGGTTGACGGGTTGAAGCCCACAGGAAAGATGACCGAAGCGTAGCCGGCGCCCTGGTAGGTTCCGGCCTTGCAGATCAGCGCCGCGGTGTTGGCGTGGTAGTTCGTGTTCCAGCCGCTCGTCCAGACTGACGTGGCCGAGCGACCGTTGGTCAGATCCCTGAGCTGAGCCCTGATGCTGATCGACGGCACTGCAGCGGTGCAGTTGACCTTGACCGCGACATTGATCGTGCCGCCGACGTGGCTCGAGTTGTGCGGGTCGTTGACCGATAGGTGACACGTGATCACTGCTCCTCCGGGACCGGTCGCAGCCTCCGCTGGCGCTGCTGACATGAACCCGATCGTCAAGGCCAAGAGTGCGCCGAGGACCGCCCCGACGCCTCGGCGTCGTACTCTTCCATGCATTGAATCTCCCCATTCCTTCATTGATGCAGCGATCGTCTTCGATCACGGAGGTTCGATCGGGATCGTCCCGGCGAGGTGGACAGGCAGTTCGCGGCTGTCGCTTCGCACGGCCAGCGACCATGCTTCTGCTCCTCGGCGCCCGGCCTCCGCTGCGACCCACGCCAATACCTCGCGCACATCGACCGCGTTGATCAACTCGAATGCCCAAACGTCGTACCCAGAGTCGTAGACCGGATCACTTGGGGGCTGCTTTCGGTACAGCCCGACTATGTACCCCGCTGGCCCTTGATGTTCAGAGAGCGCGAGCGTTTCGATGGCTCGATGTTGCATCCCCTACCCCGTTTCCTCCCCCTCGTCGCAAACTAGCAGCGCGTACCGTCCCGTGCGCTGCCAATTGACTGACCCAAGGTGACCTATCGACACCGGCAATGCGGCTCATCCGAGCCGGCTCCAGGAAACGCATCGATTCCCGCTACGGGACGCCCACGTTTCAGGGCGCGGTCTCGGTCCACCAGGTGGCATCGGAGTGCCGCTCACAGGCGATCGTGCCCACCGGCCGCTCGCCGCGCACCGCCCTCGATGCACATCGAAACCCGCTACCTCGAGCACCCGACGCAGTTCCTTCGCGAGCCATCGAGAGGCGCGCGGAACGGCGTGATTGAACGGTTCGATCGACGCACCGTCGAAGCAGCCCAGCTCGAAGCTGCTCGCGGGGCCGCAGGGTGCGTGCGAACTCGGCGATCGGCTGGTCGCAGCGCACGGCCCATGGTGGATCGTCGAGAACCGTTAGAGGATGCCGTCGAGAGCGTCGTCGGGTTCGTCGATGTGGTCCATCCTTTGCCGGTCGAAGGGGATGCCGGGGTAGGCCGAGCGGGCGTGGCCGATGAACGACGGCAGGAGTCGATGCCGCGCACGTTCAGCCCGAGTCCCGCCAGGTGGTTCGTCCAGTGCCCTGGGCCGCAGCCGGCGTCCAGCACTCTCCCGCTCATGCCCTCGGCCCACGAGTCGATCACCTGCCGATCCGAGGGGTGCACCGCCGACATCGAACCGAGGAGGGCCGTGTACTCATCGGCGCGCGCCGAGTAGGCAGTGGTCGCCGTCACGGATCGAGGGTACCGATGGGCGAGCGACGCTGGTGGAACCCGCGACCGGACCGCTGGGCGAGGCCGCGCGCCGGGCGATCACAGGTCGAGCGTCGGCTCCACGGAACTGATGGCCTTGCCCTGCGCCCGCGCGTAGTCGATCTCGCGGCGGGTCGCGTCGCCGACGTAGCCGCCCTCGCTCACCACGCGGACCTCGTCCGCCAGGTCGATCCGCCGCAGATGCAGCTCGCCCAAAGCGTGGCGCAGGGCGGGCGTCGGGTCCTCACCGATCGGCTCGGGGCCGAGCACGATCACGCCGGTGGCCGTCAATCGTCGCCGCTCCGAACGGAAGAGGTGCTCGAAGCGCAGCGAGCCACACAGGCACACCACCCTGGGCGGGTTCGGCACGTCGCTACCAGTTCTGGCCGGAGCCGTCCCCACCGCCGGAGGCTTGCTCCTCCGCGTCACGGGACTGCTGAGCCTCCTCGTTCCGGCTCTGTAGCTCCTCCTGGCGCGGGTCGACCGACTCGCCCCCGGAGCCGGATTCGCTGGGTTCGCCGGAGCCGGACTCGGAGCCGGACTCGCTGGGTTCGCCGGAGCCCGACTCGGATCCCGACTCGCTCGGCTCGCCGGACTCGGACCCCGACTGGCTCGGCTCGCCCGACTCGGACCCGGATTCGCTCGGTTCGCCGGTCCCGGTCTCGCTGGGTTCACCGGAGGGCTCCTCGCCCTGTTGCTCCTGCTGCTGTTGCTGCTCTTCGGACTGTTCCTGGCTCTCCTGCTGGCGCTCCTCGGCCTGCTGGGCCTGCTCGCCGCCGTTGCCCCCGGACTCGCCGCAGTCGGCCAGGATCTCCTGGGCCTCGGTGTACCGGGACGTGGACTGCGCGAAGTCGCCCGCGAGGCGGGCCTCGTCGCCGAGCCCCTCGACGGCGAGGGAGTAGTTCGTCCGGACCATGCACTCGTCCTCGCCGCGGGGCTCACCGTCCGGCGCCTTCGGCACCATCTCCAGCGCGACCCCGAACTCCTGGGTCGCGGCGAAGAAGTCGCCGCCCGCGTAGATGGCGGTGCCCTGGTTGAAGAAGGGCTTCCACGGCTCGATCACGTTGAAGAACTCGAGCGCACCGAACCGCTCGGCGGAGGTGTTGTGGTTGGCGTTGTCGTAGGCGCTCTGCCCGGCGGTGTTGATGGCGACGGCGCTGAGCAGCTTGAGCGCGGCCAGGAACGCGATCACGACGACCGGAAGCGACCACAGCAGCAGCGCGCGACGGCGCTTGGCCAGCTTGTCCGCGAACCGCTTGTCCCGGATCTCCTCGGTGGTCTGGAACTCCCCGGGCGGCGGCAGGATGTCGAGGCTCATCGCGGGTTTCCCCTTCCGGCCGGCTCGGGTTCACGGCGGGAGTTCTCCCGACGGCGGTCCCTCGTCTCGACCTCGTTCTTGCGGCGGGTCTTCGGTACCTCGCGGGTCAGGTCCCACGCCTCCCAGGCCAGCAGCAACGCCAGGATGACGGCGGCCGGCCAGTACACGTCCCGGTAGGTGGTGTTGTCGCGGCGCCCGTCCGCGGCGATGTTCTCGACGTCGATGCCCTCGACCAGGAAGGTCACGTCATCGGGGGTGATCCGGTGGGTGAACTCCACGCCGAGCTGGCCGGCGAGCGTGCGCAGGTTGTCCTCGTCGTAGTGCGAGATGCCCGGTTGTCCGTCCGGCCCGGTGATGTACGGGGCGTCGGTGCCGAAGCCGGTGTCCGAGGTGCCGTCGTAGGAGCGCATCATGCCGCCCTCGGTGGTGCCGTAGCCCATCACCGCGCCACCGTCGAACAGCGGACCGAGCTGCTCGAAGGACTCGAAGGCACTGCCGGCGGTGGAGTCGGAGCCGTCGGTGTTCTCGCCGTCGGAGAGGAAGAACACCAGCCGCACGTTCTCCGGGTTGCGCTCGATCGCGGAGTTCACCGAGTCGGTCAGCGCCTGCAGGGGCCGGTCGATGGAGGAGCCCGCCGAGTAGGCGGTGATCTCCTGGGTGACCGTGTCCGCCCAGGAGCGCACGGCGCGCGCGTCGGTGGTCATCGGCAGCTGGCGGGTGGCCTGGGAGTCGAAGGAGATGATCGTGTACCGGGCGCCCGGCATGGCGTTGGTCAACGCCTCCATGTCCGCCTGCACCCCCTCGAGACGGGCCCGGCCGTCGTCGTAGTCCTCCGCCGCCATCGACCCGGTGCGGTCGACCACGAAGAACAGCTCGGCGTTCGTGGTGAGCAGCTCGCTGTCCGTGCGCGGCACGGCCGGGCAGAGCCCGATCACCAGGGCGGCGACGATGATCCCGGTCCGGCGCGCCCAGTCGCGGCGACGTTCGCCACGGGAGGCCTTGATGCGCCACACGGCCAGGGCGATCAGGGGCACGAACACGATGAGGAGCAGCCAGAGCGGCAGCAGCATGCGCAGGATCATGTGCGCAACCTCCAGACCGCGAGGAGGTAGATCCCGAGAAGCGCCATCAACCAGGGGAAGTACTCCTCCGGCCGGTCGGTGATCACCACCTCGGGGTTGGCGTCGAGCTCGGCCGCCTGTTGGGAGGTGATGTTGTCGATGATGCCGTCCACGGCGCCGGGGTCGTCGCTGGCGTAGAACAGGCCGCCGTACAGCTCGACGACGTCGCGGTACTCCTTCTCCTGCGCCGCGGACGTCGCGGTGACCTCGCCGGCGTAGAAGCCGTGCAGCGTGATGCCCCGTTCGTCTACGAGCTCACCCGCCTCGGGAAGCGTGTAGATCTCGTTGCCGAACACCTCGTTGTCCGTGGCCAGGATGATCGATCGGGATCTCTCGGTGTCGGTCAGGTCGAAGGACAGGGCGCAGGTGGCCAGCCCGTCCCCGACGAGCGAGGAGGAGCTGTCCCCGAGGCCGGTGGTGCCGAGCACGAAGTCCAGCAGCCGGTCGTAGGCGGCCGGGTCGAAGGACAGGTCGTCGAGGGAGTCCAGGTCGAAGTCGAGGGCATCCGCGGCGTAGCGCAGCTCCTCCTCGACCAGGTCGTAGTCGTCGGTCAGTGGGAACACGGTCCGGGAGGTGGAGTTCCAGATCGAGAGGGCGATCCGCTCGCCGTTGAAGCTCGGCAGCAGCTCGAGGAACTTCTCCACCACCTGGGTGTCGTACTCGATCATCGAGCCGGACACGTCCAGGCACAGCACGATGTCCCGGGTGGCCAGCTCGTCGGAGCGGGTCACCTTGTCGACGGGCCGCGCCGCGAGGAACCCGGTCGCGACCACGGCACCGACCAGGACCACGGCGAGGCCAGTGAGCAGCACCCGGTACTTGCTCATCCGGGACCGGAACGAGGGCAGCGTCGTCAGGTAGGACGCGTTCGCCACCCAGGTGACCGAGGTGCGCTCCCGTTTCGCGGCCCGCGCGAACCAGCCGGCCACGAGCGCGGCCACGGCGACGGCGATGACCGCGGCGATCGCCCACGGGTGCAGGAAGGTCTCGGTCACCATTCCCGGACCACCCCCCGCGCGCTCTCCGTGGCGCTGAGGGCCTCGGCGTCGGAGTCGGAGGCGAACGCCGGCTCCTGGTAGTCCTCGAGCAGCGTGGTGAGCCGGCCGGTGCCCTCGAGGGTGGCGATCTCGTTCACGGTCAGCGAGCTGGTGTCCATCCGCAGCCGGCCGTTCGCGAACTCGCGGAGGATGTGGTTCAGGTCCAGGTGCAGGGTGCGCAGGTCGGACTCGCCCTCCCGGTACCGCGCCTCTGCCGCGTCCACCTCGTCGAGCGTCTCCCGCCGCAGGCCGGAGTACCGATCCCGACGGCCGCCGTCGGCATCCTTCGCGGCCCGTTCCCGGGTGAAGTAGAAGACCCACCAGTACCAGGCGGCGATCAGGATCAGCAGGGCCGCGCCGACGATCCACACCCACGTCGAGAACGACGCGGGGTCGACCGGCTCGTTGATCGGGGCCGCACCGATCTGGGCTACGGCGGGTGCCACCGCGGCAGCTGCGCCGGTCGGGTCAGTGGCGAACACGGCGCTGCCTCCTCAACAGGTCGAACATCCGGTCGATCAGCTCGTCCTCACTGTTGGCGGTCACGGCCTCGACACCCTGACGGCGCAGCATGGCCGCGACGTCGTGGCGGCGGCGCAGCGCGGCGTCGGCCGCCTCGGCGGAGAGGTCCTTGCGCGAGCGCAGGTACTCGGGTATCTCGAGGTGGGTGTCGACGTCGTCGATGACCCGGTCGGAGAACGCGGTGGGCAGCACGTCCCCGATCTGGATGACCATCACCTCGTGGCGGGTCCGCAGCCGCTTCAGGCCGAGTTCGTGCTCGGGCCGGGGACGGGCCTCGTCGGTGATCAGGACCACCAGGGACCGGCGCGTGAACCAGGTCAGGATCCGGTCGAACACCCGGTTCAGGTCGCTCGGCGGCGCCTCCAGGTCGAGCATCGACTCGGACCGGCGCAGCAGCATCTCCATGTGCTCGGTGCCGCCGCGAGCCGGGATCTGCACGATCCGGTCCTCGTCGCCGGCCACGAGGGCCACCAGGTCCCCACGGGCGCGGGCGAGGTAGCAGATCACCTCGGCCGCGAACAGGGCGATGTCGGACTTCATGGACCCGTCCGGGGCAGTGGCGGCCATGTTCCGGCCGGTGTCCAGGGCCAGCACCATGGCCACGTTGGAGTCGCGGACGAACCGGCGGATCACCGGGTGGCCGGAGGAGGCGCTGGACTTCCAGTCGATGTCGCCGACGTCGTCGCCGAACTGGTACAGGGCCATCTCGTCGAAGTCCTGGCCGTGCCCGGAGTAGATCGACCGGTGCCGCCCCTCGAGCAGGCCCGCGGCGCGCCGGACCGTGGGAAGGTCGAGCCGTGCTCGGACCTTCGCCAGGCGCGATCGGGACTGTGCCACGGGGTGGGGCTCCTTGCCGATGGGGAGAGTGGTCGCCGTCAGTGCTGTCGGTAGCGCGTGGCGGGTGGTCGTGGCCCGGTCAGGGGCTCGGCACCGCCGCGTACACGGCGTCGATGAGCGACTCGGGGGCCACGTTGTTCGCGAGGGCGTCGTAGGTGCGCACGATGCGGTGCCGCAGGATCGAGTGGCGCAGGGCCTTGACGTCGTCCGGGACCACGTAGGAACGGCCGGCCTGAACGGCCAGTGCCTGGGCGATCCGCATCAGGGCGATGCCACCACGCGGGCTCGCGCCGACCCGCACGTGCTGGTTCAGGTTCGGCAGCGGGCGGGGACCTCCGCCGCGGGTGGTGTTGATGATGGCCACGATGTACTGCTTGATCGCGGTGTCCACGTAGACCTTCTCCACCAGCGACTGCAGGAACTCCAGGTCCGGCAGGGAGATCGGCTGCGCCGTGAGCGGGGCGGTCATCGACCCGGAGTTGATCCGCTCGAGGATGTCCACCTCCTCGTCCGGCGCCGGGTAGGTGAGCACCTCCTTCATCAGGAACCGGTCCATCTGGGCCTCGGGCAGCACGTAGGTGCCTTCCTCCTCGATGGGGTTCTGGGTGGCCAGCACCATGAACGGCCTCGGCAGCTTGAAGACCTCGCCACCGATCGAGGTCTGCTTCTCCTGCATCGCCTCGAGCATCGCCGACTGGGTCTTGGCCGAGGACCGGTTGATCTCGTCGAGGAGCACCAGGTTCGCGTGCACCGGGCCGAGCTGGGTGGCGAACTCCCCGGTGGCGTAGTTGTAGATCTGGGTGCCAATGATGTCGTTCGGCATCAGGTCCGGCGTGCACTGGATCCGGTGGAACGAGCCGCCGACGGCGGAGGCCAGGGTCTGCGCGGCCGTCGTCTTGGCCAGACCGGGCACCGACTCGAGGAGCACGTGCCCGCCGGCGAGCAGCGAGGAGACCAGTGCGGTGCGCAGGGGGGCCTGCCCGACGATGCGCTGATCGAACACCCGCGAGATCTGGCCGAGCAGCGCGGTGGCGCGCCGGGAGTCGTCGTAGGAGATGGGTGAGGCCGATGGCGCGAGGTGCGACGGGGCTGGGTTGGACATGGTCTCCCACTCGAGGACGGCGGCGGATGCATCCGCGATTATGCCAGCCGATCCTTGGAGTTCCCTGGGCGACGACGGGCAGCCCTGCCCATCGGGGGCGGGTGCAGGGCCGCGAACGCGGCCGCGTCCGAACCGCTCCCGGCCCCGATTAGGCTCGAGGTCGTGCCCGTGATCCCCGCCCCACTGCGCTGGGTGGTCGCCGCCCTGCCGACGGCGGTGCTCGCCTGCGTCCTCGGCCTCGCGTTCTCCGGGGCGGCCGCGCCGACGCTCGTCGCCGACTCCGGGGCACTGGTCCGGTGGGGGCTTCCGGTCGTCACGGTGCTCAGCGAAGCGGCCGCGGCGGTGACCCTCGGCTCTCTCGTGCTGCTGCTGTTCGTGCTGCCCCGCCCGACGGGGCCGCGCGCGGGCGACCGGGCCGGCGGCCGGTCCCGGCCCGGCAGGGCCGACAGGGCCGATGGTGCCGCCTGGACCCTCGCGGCCCGCGTGGTCGGCTGGTCCGGGCCGGCCTGGGCGCTGCTGCTGGTCGTGGACATGGTCGTCGGCTACGCCTCGGTCGCGGGCCGCCCGCTCGGCGGTGCGGGTTTCGGCGACGAGCTCGCCTTCTACCTCACCGAGATCTCCACCGGCCGAGCCGCCCTGGTGACCGCGATCGTCGCCGCCCTCGCCTCCGTGGCGTGCGTCGCCGTCGCCGGTTACGGCACCGCGATGCTGGCCGCCGTGCTGAGCTTCTCGGTCCTGATCCCGATCGCGACCACCGGGCACGCGGCCGGCGCCGCGAACCACGAGCTCGGCATGTCCGGCCTGTTCGGCCACCTGGCCTCGGTCTGCATCTGGATGGGCGGGCTGGTGGTGCTGTGCGTGGTCGCGCCGCGGCTGGGCCGGGACCTGCGGGCCGCCGTCGGGCGGTACTCCACGGTCGCGATCTGGGCGTTCCTCGGGGTGGGCCTGTCCGGGCTCGCGAACGCGTGGATCCGGCTCGGTACGCTGTCCGCCTTCCTCACCGACTACGGGCTGATCCTGCTCGCGAAGATCGCCGCGTTCCTGCTGCTCGGGGTGTTCGGGTACGTGCACCGTGAGCGCACCATCCCGAAACTGCCGGCCGACGGCGGAACTCGCGCCGTGTTCTGGCGGCTCGCCGGGGTGGAGGTACTCGTCATGGCCGCGGCCACCGGGCTCGCGGTGGCGCTCGCCGCCACCGGCCCGCCGGTGGCGCAGGAACCGGTCGAGGGGCTGAGCCCGGCCGAGGTGCTGTCCCAGTACCCGGTGCCGCCGGAGCCGACCCTGGCCCGCTGGTTCACCGAGTGGGTCCCCGACCTGCTGTTCGGGACGATCAGCCTGGTCCTGGCCGTGCAGTACCTGCGCTGGGTGTGGCGGTTGCGCCGCCGGGGGGATGCCTGGCCGGTGGCCCGTACGGTGGTCTGGCTCGTCGCCGTCGCCGCCTTCGCCTGGGTGACCTGCGGCGGCCCGGCCGTCTACGGCCGGATCATGTTCAGCGCGCACATGCTCCAGCACATGAGCACGGTCATGGTCATCCCGATCCTGTTCGTCCTGGCCGCCCCGGTGACGCTCGCGCTGCGGGCGCTGCCCGCCCGGCGCGACGGGTCCCGCGGGCCGCGCGAGTGGCTGCTGGCCCTGGTGCACTCCCGGGCGGCGCGGTTCTTCGGGAACCCGCTGGTGGCCGCGCTGAACTTCGTCGGCTCGATGATCGTGTTCTACTTCACGCCGCTGTTCGAGTTCGCCCTGACCACCCACCTGGGGCACATCGGCATGGTGGTGCACTTCAGCCTGGCCGGGTACATGTTCGTGAACGTCCTGATCGGGATCGACCCCGGTCCGGCCCGGCCGAGTTACCCGCTGCGGCTGCTGCTGCTGTTCGGGACCATGGCGTTCCACGCGTTCTTCGGCATCGCGCTGATCTCGATGACCACCCTGCTCGCCCCGGACTACTTCGGGGCGCTCGGGCTGCCCTGGGGCGTGGACGCGCTCGCGGACCAGGAGACCGGCGGTGAGATCACCTGGGGCATCGGCGAGGTGCCGAGCCTGATCCTCGCGGTGAGCCTGGCCGTGGCCTGGTCCAAGGACGACGCCCGCACCGCCAAGCGCCTCGACCGGGCCGCCGAACGCGACGACGACGCCGAGCTCAAGGCCTACAACGCGATGCTCGAGCGGATGTCCAAGGACGGCTGACCGCCACTCCTTGACCGAGGCGGGTCGCGACCCTGCCAGCGGTCAGCAGGTGGCGAGCAGCCGGGGCAGCACGATGGTGGAGAGGTACTCGCCGTACCCGGGCGGCCAGTCCGGGACATCCGTGGTGACCGGATAGGCGAGTACGGCCACCACGCAACTGCGGTCGGTGGTCCACGCCTCGGCGGTGAGACCCCACTCGGGGCCGGAGTACGTGCGGCCCTCGGCGCCCGGGACCTCGAGCGACGTCGTCGGGCTGCCCGCCGGCTGACCAGGTGTGATGTCGATGCCCCGGTTCGTGCGGAATGTGAACCCGACGCCGCTGGGTGACTCGTAGGCGCCGCCGACCACGGTGTCCATGACGCGGACCGCCGCCGCGAACTCGAGCCCGAGCTCGGCGCCGAGATCGTCGGCCACGAGGGTCGCGTACGGCTCCGCGGCGGCGCCCTCGAGCAGCGTTCCGGTGGTCAGCGCGTCACTCGTCAACGACGTGGTGGTGGCGACGTCCTCGTCCTCGGGGGTGTTCAGGGACGGGAACGTCTCGAGAATCTCGAAGGTGTAGGCGTCGAGCACCAGCGCGGACTCCGCCGGCCAGGACGGGTTCACCGGGACGGGGCACGGCGGTGTTTCGGTCGTGTACGCGACACCGTTCGCGTCCCGGTCGATGCTGTCGACGATCGTCATCGTGACCGTGTCGACGACGACCGTTGCAGGGTGTGCCAGGATCTCGGGCTCCAGGTCGGCAGGGTCCTCCGGGGTGGAGCCCCACACGGTGACGTAGCTCGAGCCCGGCTCGTACGCCACGAGGTCCGCTGCGGCCTCGGCGCAGTCCGGCGTCTCGGGCGTGGCGTTCGTGGCGGTGGCCGCCGGCGGTGTGGTGTCCGCCGGGTCGTCCGCGGCTGCCGTGGCACACGCTGACAGAGTCAGGACGAGCGTGCTCACTGCGACGATGATCCGAGTGCGATGCACGAGCGGCCCCCTTGACGTCGGCTCCCTGCCGGCACTGGCGGGCGACCGCGCCAGTCTGCCAGAACCTGCGTCTCGACGTGGAGTGCCGAGACCTCCTCTCCGGTGCGCGGGACCCGTAGGGACGTCAAGGGCACACTCGGTCACTCGGTGATGGCAGCGCGATCAGCGGCGATGGGTCGCGATGTGGGCGAGGGTGCCGGCGACGCACTCCGCGTCCTCCCGGTCCTGACCCGGGTACTCGGTGTGGCCGGCGGAGCGCACGTACAGTTCCTTCGGCCCGGCGAGGCCGTTGTGGACGGCGAACTGGCCCGGCGGCGGCACGGCGGGATCCCAGAGTGCGGCCTCCACCCGGGTCGGGACGGTGATCCGGGTGGCCGAGGTCGAGGCGTCGAAGAACCGCAGTACCTCACGGGCCTCGGGGTGCGCGGCGACGTGGTGGCGCACCGACTCCCCGCTGCCGGTGCACGGCATCCGCAGCCGCAGGTCGTGCTGGCCGAAGCTCGGCACCACCAGCGTGGCGCCGAAGAAGCGGTCGTCCCAGGGCAGCGCAAGGGCGCCCTGCCCGCCGCCGAAGCTCGCGCCGTGGAAGTACAGCGGCAGGTCCCCGGCGAGCCGGGTCAGGGCGGTCGCGGCGCACCAGAGGTCGGCGGCGCACCCACCGAGGATGTACGTCGCCACCGAGCCGATGCCCACCAGCACGTGCTCCGCGCCGACCGCAGGGACGCCGTCGATCAGGCTCGCGGCCGGCAGCCCGCGGGCGACCGGGAAGAGGGCGGCGGCGTCCGCCGGGACCCCGGCCAGATCCGGGGCCATCCGCCCGCCGTACCCGTGGCTGACCACGAGCCCGAGCTCCGGCGACCCGGCCACCGGCAGCGCGAGCCATCCGCCGAGCGTCAGACCGTCGGTGGTCCGGAACCGCACGGCGTGCAGCTCGTGGACGCCCGTGCGCCCGATCGGGGTGAGCACCGGCGACGGGTCGACCTCCCGGGCCCGTGCCGCGAGATCCCGCCAGAATGCGTCGAAGCCCGGTGGTGCCGGCACCGGCTCGACGGCGAGCAGGTCCGGCAGGTCGTGGCCGTAGGTGGCGTCGGCGGTGTCGGTGCCGAACCACTCCTCGAACGGGGGGCGCCGGCTCGTCGTGGTCACGCCGCAACGTTATCGATGCCCGCACCGGTGCCGTCGCCGCCGAGGGCGACCCTCGAACGATTCGTCCGACGATGGTTGAAACCTTCGAAGGTGAACGTCGTCGGATCGGTACCGAGTCCGGCCGCGAGTGACGACACGGCGCAGGTTCGCGTGATAGGACCGTGCGGTGACCACCAACACGTTCGGCAATGACGCGACCACCCCACCCGCCGCCGCGGCGAGCACGGCCGACACCCCGGCCAACGCGACCGGCACCTCCCCGGCTCCCGGGTCCGGCGAGGCCGCCGCCCCGCCCACCCCCTTCCACGACCTCGACGCCTACCTCGCGCTGCCCCGCGTGGGCGGCCTGACGATGTCCCCGGACGGCACCCGCCTGGTCGTGGGTGTCGCCGCCCTGAACCACGACTCGACGGCGTACGTCACCTCGCAGTGGGACGTGGACCCGGCGGGGGAGCGGCCCGCGCGTCGGATCACCCGCGGCACGAAGGGCGAGAGCCAGGCCACGTTCACCGCGGCCGGCGACCTGCTGTTCGTCGCGAAGCGGGCCACCGCCGAGACCGGCGAGGACAAGGCCAAGCCGGCCCTGTGGGTGCTGCCCGCCGGCGGCGGGGAGGCCCGGGTGCTGGCCACCAGGCCCGGCGGCGTCGGCGGCATCACCGCGGCCCGCGCCGCGGACACGGTGGTCGTCACGGCGGACACGCTGCCCTCGGCCACGGACACCGAGTCCGAGCAGAGGCTGCGGGACCTGCGCTCGGACACGAAGGTGAACGCCATCCTGCACACCGGTTACCCGGTCCGGTACTGGGACTCCGACCTCGGCCCGGACCGACCCCGGCTGTACGTCGCGGAGGCGACCTCCGCCGTCGTCGCGGATGCTCCGGACGAGGCGCCGGAGGCGCCGGCCGACCCCGACGCGCCCCTCGACCTGCGCGACCTGACCCCGGACGCCGGCGCCCACCTGACCAACACCGGGCTCGACCTGAGCGCCGACGGGACCACCGTGGTCACCTCCTGGAACCGCCCGATGGCCAAGGGCGCGGTGCGGTCGATCCTGGTGCGCATCGACGTGGCCTCCGGAGAGCGCACCACGATCGCCGACGAACCGGAGGCGGAGTTCGGCGGCGCCCGCATCAGCCCGGACGGCAGCCGCGTCGCGTACATCCGCGAGACCCTGTCCACCCCGGAGACCGCGCCCGTGGTCACGCTCCACGTCGCCGGCATCGACGGCACGTCCCCGCAGCGGCTCGGGGCCGACTGGGACGACTGGCCGGCGTCGCTGACGTGGCTGCCGGACGGCTCCGGGCTGCTCGTGACCGCGGACGACGACGGCCGCTCGCCGGTGTTCAAGCTCACCCTGGACGGTGAGCGCAGCCGGCTCACCCCGGACGACGCCGCGTACACCGACGTGGTCGTGGCCCCGGACGGGTCGGCCGCCTACGCGCTGCGCAGCTCCTACGAGTTCCCGGCCGAGGTGGTCCGGATCGATCTGTCCGAGGGCGCCGCCGACCCGGTCACGGCACTGCGCTCGCCGGCCCCGCGCCCGAGCCTGCCCGGCACCCTCACGGAGGTCGAGACGACCGCCGCCGACGGCGCCCGGGTGCGGGCCTGGCTGGCCGTGCCCGAGGGTGCCACCGAGGCCGACCCCGCCCCGCTGGTGCTGTGGATCCACGGCGGCCCGCTCGGTTCGTGGAACGCCTGGAGCTGGCGCTGGTGCCCCTGGCTGCTGGTCGCGCAGGGCTACGCGGTGCTGCTCCCGGACCCGGCGCTGAGCACCGGCTACGGCCAGGACTTCATCCAGCGTGGCTGGGGCGCGTGGGGTGCGGCGCCGTACACCGACCTGATGGCGGTGACCGACGCCGCGGAGGCGTTGCCCGAGATCGACGCCACCCGGACCGGCGCGATGGGCGGCTCGTTCGGCGGCTACATGGCGAACTGGGTGGCCGGCCACACCGACCGGTTCAACGGGATCGTCACGCACGCGAGCCTGTGGGCCCTGGACGGGTTCGGCACCACCACGGACGCCGGCTACTTCTGGGGCCGGGAGATGACCCCGCAGATGGCGCTCGCCAACTCGCCGCACCTGTCCGTGGAGAAGATCGCCACCCCGATGCTCGTGATCCACGGGGACAAGGACTACCGGGTGCCGATCGGCGAGGGCCTGCGGCTCTGGTACGAACTGCTCAGCAAGTCGGCGCTGCCGGCGGACGAGGACGGCCACAGCCCACACCGGTTCCTGTACTTCCCGGACGAGAACCACTGGGTGCTCACCCCGCAGCACGCGAAGGTCTGGTACCAGGTGGTCTCCGCCTTCCTGGCCGAGCACGTGCTCGGCCGGACCGGGGACGAGGCGCCGTCGCTGCCGGAGTCGCTCGGGTAGGTCAGCCGACGGCGAGGTCGTCCAGGGCGAGGTCGGAGCCCACGATCGCGACCTGGACGCCGCCGTCGACCACGGTGACCTCGGTGAGCTCGACGCCCTCCGGCAACTGCTCGATCGGCACGTCCATGCCGCCGAGGTCGCCGAGCAGGTTCCCCGGGATGTCCTCGGCGGCCACGCTCGCGCCGCCGATGCTGAAGCTGACCGGGGTCACGCTGATCGCGTTCCCGTTCGCGACCGGCTCCAGCCCGACCGTGACCGGGAGCCCGAGCAGGCTCGCCGTCGCCACCAGTTGGCCGTCGACCACGTCGATACCGACGCCCTCGGGCACGTCCTCGGAGGAGGCCAGGGCGGCCTGCAGGGTCTCGACCGGCAGGGTCATCCGCAGGTCGAGGTCGTCGATGGTGCGAGGCTCACCCGTGCTCACGCCGAGCAGTCGCACGTCCACGTCCTGGAACGTCAGGTCCTGATATGTGGCCGATGCGGACGTGAACCGCACGTCGTCGAGCCGGCCCATGAGCACCTGGGGCAGGAACAGGAGGCCGCCGATCTCGACGTCGATGTCACCGGAGAGCTCCGGCACCGACGTGGTGATCTCGTCCTCGAGCTGGGCCTCGGTCTGCGCCACCAGGTAGCGGTCGACGGCGAACGCGGCGCCGAGCAGCACGACCAGGAGCACCAGGGTGCCGAGCAGGATCTTCCATCCGCGGGACATGGGCCCCACGGTAAGCGATCAACCCTGGGAACCACCCAGGTGATCACCGAGGAACGCCAGGGTGACCGGCCAGGCCGCGGCGGCGGCACGCGCGTGGTGGAACATCGGGTTCGGGTTGTCGAAGGCGTGACCGGCGCCCTCGTGCAACCGGAACTCGGCGCTGCCGTTGTCAGCGGTGACCGCGGCCCGGATCGTCTCGACCGACTCCAGGGGGATGTAGGCGTCCTCGGTCCCGAAGTGGTGCAGGCTCGGCGCCGTGATCGCCGGCGCCAGGGCGAGCAGGGCCGGCAGTGCCGAGCCGTAGTAGGAGACCAACGCGTCCACAGGCTCGAGCGCGGCCACGTTGAACGCGAGCCCGCCGCCGTAGCAGAAGCCGACCACGCCGACGCCGCCGCTGACCTCGGGGGCCGCCCGCAGCGCCGCCAGGGTCACGCGCGCGTCGCCGAGGGCATCCGCCCACGGCAACCGCCCGGCCAGCGCCATCCCACGCTCGAGCACGTCGGGCGCCGCCTCGTCGAGCTCGCCGTCCGCCAGCCGCCAGTACAGCTGCGGCGCGTACACGACGTACCCGGCCCGCGCCAGATCCGCGGCGCGGCCGCGGATGTACTCGCTGACGCCGAAGATCTCCTGCAGCAGGAGCAGGCCGGGGCCGGTGCCCGACGGCGGCCGCCACCGGTGCACGGGCAGGTCGCCGGAGTCCGTGGTGAGGGTGAGCACGTCATGGGTCGGGTCGGTCATGATCGTCACCGTAGCTCGCCGCGTTCCCTCCCGCGGGGGAGCACCATCACCGGATCGCGGGATCTGCCGAGTTGCCCGGTCGGCGAGCGTGGAGGCATGACCACACAGACTGCAGGACAGACCGCCCAGGTGGCGCCGTCGACGACGGCTCGCACACCGAACCGCCTCACCATCGTCGCCGGCTGGTCGACGGTGGTCATCGCCGCCGCTCACACGGCGGTCTTCGCGGGCAACCCCTACTGGGCCGACTGGCTCGGCGGCGCGATCCGGAACGGTACGGCCGACGTCGGGGCGATCGCCACGTTCTGGGCCCTGCCCGGCAGTTTCGTGCCGATCGCCATCCTGTTCGGGCTGCTGACCGTTCGGCTCGGGCGCCGCGGGGAGCGGCTGCCGGGCTACGCCGGCTGGGTGCTGCTCGGCTGGTCCCTCGGCTGCGCCTACATGGTCGGACCGAGCGGCTTCCTGCTGGTCCTGGTGCCCGCGATCCTGCTCATCGTCGCCTCACTGCCCCGGTTCCGTCCGGACGTCGGTGACCGGAGCGCGCACCGCTGAAATTCCGTTGCCCGGCGCGCGCATCGGAACCTACCGTCGCCGTCATGAGCAACTACTTCATGATGGTGCGTCGTGTCCGGGAACGGGCAGCGACGCTGGGGCTGGCACCGGCTCCGGACGACCTGGGCTGAACGGATCCTCGACGGCATCGCCGTCGGTGAGGGCGACCTCGTCCTCGATCTCGGCTCCGGGACGGGTGCGCTGACCCTGCCGCTGGCCGCGCGCGGCGCCCGGGTGATCGCGGTGGAACTGCACGCCGGCCGGGCCAGGTCGCTGCGCCACGCCGTCGCCGGTCAGGACCGGGTGCAGGTGGTGGAGGGTGACCTGCTGGAGACACCGCTGCCCCGGAGGCCGTTCCGGGTCGTCGCGAACCCGCCCTACGCCGTCGCCGCGGCCCTGGTCCGGCGCCTGACCGGCCGGGACTCGGCGCTGCGCCGGGCCGACCTGGTGGTGCCCCGGTGGATGGCGAACCGGTACGCCGCCGCCCCGCCGCGCGGGTTCACGGCCGAGGTCGGCGCGCACGTGCCGGCCGCCGCCTTCGACCCGCCGCCCCGGGCGGACAGCGCCGTGCTGGTGCTGCGCCGGACCCGGGCGCCGCAGCGACGCCAGGGTCAGCGGGGCCGGCAGGGTCAGCGGGGTCGACGGGGCCGGCGGGCCGCCCCCATGCGCCGCTGACCGTGCCGACCGGCCGGCCGGCCGCTCGGGCCAGCGACCGTCGGCCGTGAGTCACGCCTGTGCGGCGTGTGCCTCCTCGTACTCGGCCCGGATGTCGTCCCCGCCACCGGACTTCCACGAGGCGACCGTCTCGTCCCAGGAGTCCACCGGTTCCCGACCGAGCAGGATCCCGTTGCGGGCGTCGTTCAGCATCGTGGTCAGTTGCCCGCCGACCCGGCCCTGGGTCTCGGAGTACAGGCCCCAGGAGGCCGTGAGGGAACTGGCCGGAACGGCGACCGCCTGGTGGTCGTACACCGCCTGGGCCACGTCCGGGCGCCCGGGGAAGTACGTCTCCTTGGGTGCGTCGACGAGGTACTCGACCGGGAACGCGCCGTTGGAGGTGTAGGCCAGGCCGTCCTGGGTGAGGACCGGCTCGCTGCCCTCGAACTCGAACGTCACGCCCTCGATGCCGTAGCTGCGGAACAGGTGCTCCTCGGTTCCGAACGGTGCGGCCAGGTAGTTCAGGACCTGCAGCAGCAGCCGGATCCGGTCCGGGTCGGCCTGCGCCAGCGAGGTGAAGGAGTTGTTGGGCATGCCCTGCCACATCGGGGCCGGCTCGCCGTCGGGGCCGGGCGCCACCTGGAGCCCGAGCCGGTAGGCGTCGCCGATCGTGTTCCGGGCGAAGAAGCCGGCCACGGCCGTGTAGGTGTCCTCGATCACGGCGGCCGAACCCTGGCTGAACCAGGCCTTGGCGTCGGCGTTCGCGCCGCCCACACCGTCGGGGTGGACGAGGCCCTCCTCGACCAGTCGGCGGCCGAACTCGAGCGCATCCTTCTGCTCCGGCACCTCCAGGGCGTGCGTGAACGCCCCGGCGTCGTCGACCATCCACTCGTTCGTGATGCCGACCATCGACTGCAGGACCACGAACGGGATCTCGGTGAGCGCCCAGGCGTTGCCCTGCGGGTCGGTCATGTCCCGGCACAGCTGCAGGAACTCGTCGAGGCCGGCGAAGGACGGGTCGACGCCGCGGGCCTCGAACAGGTCGTCGCGGGTGAAGATGATCTGGGAGCCGGTGATACCCCGCTGCACCGGCAGGCCGTAGATCCTGCCGTTGAAGACGGTGCCTCGCCAGGAGTCGGTGGGCAGGTTCGCCAGGAACGGGTAGTCCGCGATCGCGTCGCCGGCCAGGAACTCGGTGAGGTCCTGGCACTTGGCCTCGAGGAACTGCGGCAGTTGCGACAACGAGTCGTCGACGTTGAAGATGTCGCCCAGGTTGTCGCCGGCCACCGCCGTGGCGAACCGTTGCGGGTAGTCGGCGCCGGGGGTGATGGACAGCTGCAGTTCCGAGCCGACCCGCTCGTTCAGCTCGGCCCAGTACGGGTTCCGGTCCGCCGTCGGCGGGATCGGGGCGAAGGTGCCCATCGAGGCCGAGACCGGTTCGCCGTCGCCCGGCTTCTCGGAGGTCGCCGGCTGCGGGTCGGACGGATAGGCGAAGAACACGTGCGGGATCCCACCCTCGCCCACGATGTCCGGCTGCACCCCCTCGTAGGGGATGTAGGTCGGCAGCACCGCCGCCGGGCCGGACGGGTCGCCGCCCGGCTCCGCCCCGGACGAGTCCGAGCAGCCGGCCAGGGTCGGTGCGGCGGCGAGGGCGGCCAGGCCGCCGAGACCTCCGCGCAGGACGTTGCGGCGGGAGATGAACGTGCTCATGATGTGTTCCTTTCGATTCCGGGGGACGACGTCGCGGGGCGGGCGGTCAGCCTTTGACCGCTCCGGTGAGGACGCCTTTGGCGAAGTGACGCTGGAGGAAGGGGTAGACGATCAGGATCGGAACGATCGTGACCACGAGGATCGCCATCTGTACCGAGGCCTGCGGTGGCACCACGTCCACCGTGGCGCCGAGGTCGGAGGCCCCCAGCTCCGCGTTGTTGACGACGTAGGTGCGCAGCACGAGCTGGAGCGGCCACTTGCCGGAGTCGTTCATGTAGAGCAGCGCGTTGAAGAACGCGTTCCAGTACCCCACCGCGTAGAACAGCCCGATCACGGCCAGCACGGCCTTGGAGAGCGGCAGCACGATGTTCGTGAAGATCCGAAGGTGGCCGGCGCCGTCGATGCGGGCGGAGTCGGTCAGTTCCGCGGGGATGCCCATGAAGAAGGAGCGCAGGACGATCACGTTGAACCCGCTCAGGGCCGTCGGCAGGATCAGGGCCCAGTAACTGTCCAGCAGCCCGAACTCCTTGACCACCAGGTAGTTCGGGATCATCCCGGGCGAGAACAGCAGGGTCAGCAGCACCAGCATCAGCATCGGCTTCTGCCCGAACGAACCCTGCCGGGAGAGGGCGTAGGCGAGCAGCGTCGAGGCGACCAGGCTCACCGCGGTTCCGACCACGGTGATCCCGATGCTGACCAGCATCGCCTGCGAGACCACGCCACCGGCGAAGATCGACCGGTAGGCGTCCCAGGTGACGCTCGACGGGAACAGCACGAACCCGCCCGCCGCGTTGACCTGTTCACGGGTCGCCAGGCTGGTGGACACGATGCCGACGAACGGGATGATCACCAGGGCGCAGATCACCGTCAGTGCGATGCCCTTGACGGCACGCGCCGGCATCGGCGGTGCGTCCAGGCGGCGGGAGGCGCTCATGACTTGTACACCCCCGCTTCCCCGAAGATGTGCGCGACCTTGTTGGCGCCGAGGACCAGGATCACGCCGACCACTCCCTTGACGAGTCCGACCGCTGCCGAGACGCCCCACTGCCCGCCGACGATGCCGTTGTTGTAGACGTAGGTGTCCAGGACCTCGCTCGCGGCCAGGCCGACACTGTGCTGCTGCAGGATGATCTGCTCGAAGCCGACCGTGAGGGAGTCGCCGAGCCGCAGGATCAGCAGCAGGATGATCAGGCCGCGGATGCCCGGCAGGGTGACGTGCCAGAGCTGGCGGATCCGGGAGGCGCCGTCCACGCTGGCCGCCTCGTAGAGGGAGGAGTCGATCTGCGAGAGGGCGGCCAGGAACAGGATCGTCGCCCAGCCGGTGTCCTTCCAGATCACCTGGGTGGTCAGCAGGGTCACGAACAGGTCCGAGTTGCCCATCAGCGAGATCGGGTCGAGGCCATTCGCCCGCAGCGTGTTGTTGATGAGTCCGCTGCCGCCGACGATCTGCTGGAACACCGCGACCACGATCACCCAGGACAGGAAGTGCGGGAGGTACAGGATCGACTGGACCACGCGTTTGATCCGCTCGGACAGCAGGCTGTTCAGCAGCAGGGCCAGCGCGATCGGCGCCGGGAACACGAACACGACCTGGACGAGGGTCAGCACGAGTGTGTTGCGCAGCGCACGCAGGAACGCCGGGTCGCCGTTGAGGATGACCTCGAAGTTCTCCAGCCCCACCCACGGGCTGGACCCGAACGGCAGGAACGGGACGTAGTCCTGGAACGCGATCACGTTGCCGATCAGGGGCAGGTAGTGGAACCCCAGGACCAGGGCCATGCCGGGGACGGCCATCAGGATCAGGGCCCGGTCGCGGTGCAGCCGCCGGTACCAACGCTGCTTGTGCCGGCGTGACGGCGGGCGGGTCGCCCCGGTGACCGCCCGGGCCTCGGGGGCCCGTACGGCGACCGGGTCGGTCGCGGTGTGACTCACGCTCTCCTCCTTTGGACGCGTGTCGATGGATGGACGAGTGCCCGCAGTCAGTCGGTGCCGGCGGCGGCGTCGTAGAGGCGGCGCGCGAGCGCGAGGTCCCGGGCCACCACCTCGGTCAGTGGCCGGTCCGGTTCGGTGTACTGGCCGCTCAGGCAGACCGGTCCGGCGTAGTTGCGCAGCCGCACCTGGGACATCACCGCGGACCAGTCGGACAGCCCTTCGGCGCCCTCCACGTACCAGGGACGCCACTGGGTCCGGGTCCTGGTCGCGGAGTCGTGTCCTGGTTGCGGTGCCAGGGCGCGGTAGACGGCGTTCTTCAGGTTCACGATGCCCAGCCGTGGTGCCGCGATCTCGAGGGTGAGCATCGGGTCGTCCCCGGCGAGCGCGTCGTGCGCCGCATCCCAGATCAGCGTGAAGTCCGCGTGCGGGAGACCGTCCAGCAGGTCGAGGACCTGCGCGGTGGAGGCGACGTACCGACCATGGTGGGGCTGCACCCCGACCTTGACGCCGTACTGGCGGGCCCACCGTGCGGACTGTTGCAGCTGGGCCCGGAACCTGGCCACGGACGCGATGTAGCCGTCCGCTTCGATCGGTGCCATCACCCGGATGGTCGGCACGCCGGACGCCTGACAGGCGGCGAACGTCGGCTCGGTCAGGTCGCCGGCGACGCTGATCGGGACCACCCCGGAGTCGCCGAGCTGTGCGACGAACTCGGGAAGGCGGGCCTCGACCCGCTGAGGGGTCACGAAACTGTTCGGCCGCACCGGGATCTCGACGCCGGTGAACCCGATGCCGGAGACGAGGGTGCCGAGCTGCGCGCCGGACAGGTCCGCCCAGGGCTTGGCGAAGACGGACCAGATGATCCGCTCCCGTGACATCACACCGCCCACGGCGGTTTCTGCTTCTGTCATGGTGATCAGTCCTGCTCTCCGTAGTTCAGGGGGCGCGCCAGCGCCCGGATCTGGTCCTCGTCCACGTCGACGCCGAGCCCCGGACCGTCCGGGACCCGCGCCACACCGTCGGTGATCTGCAGTCCGTCGACGAACAGCTCGGCGAGCAGTTCCGGGCCGTTGAGCTCCGCCGGCAGCGCCAGGTCCACCAGGCTGAACAGGTGCAGGGCGGCCGCGAAGCCGATCCCGCAGTCGGTCAGTCCACTGGCGAGGACCTCGAGGCCGTGCGCCTCGGCGACGGCGACGGTCCGCAGGGCCGCGCGCAGTCCACCCGCCTTGCAGACCTTCACCACCACCAGGTCGGCCATGTCGAGCGTGATGTTCCGGGCCAGGTCGGCACTGCTGAAGTTGCCCTCGTCGATCGCGATCGGCAGGTCGGTCTTCGACCGCACGCGGCGCATCCCGCCCCAGTCCACGCTCGGCACCGGCTGCTCGAGGCAGTACAGGTTCGGCACGTCCTCGAGCTGCCCCAGGAGCTGATGCACGGCGGCGGGGCGGTAGGACTGGTTCGCGTCCAGCCAGATCGGCTTCCCCTGGGCGTGCGCGGCGACCGTGTGCACGGCGGCGGCGTCCGCGCTCACGTCGCCGGAGATCTTCACCTTGTAGGCGTGCAGCTCGCTCGACTCGAGGACCCGCCGACGGACCACGTCCAGCGGGTCCACCCCGATCGCCGAGCACAGCGGCAGCTCGGTGCGGGTGGCGCCGCCCAGCAGCGCGTGCACCGGCACGCCCAGCACCCGCCCGGCCAGGTCGTGCAGGGCGATGTCGACGGCCGCCTTGGCGAACGGGAACGCACTGGAGACAGACGGGCTCAGGACCGCGCTCGCGCGGCGATGGAACGACTCGACCCGGGTCGGGTCGGTGCCGATCAGCAGCGGCGCCAGGTAGCGGCGGATGATCACCGCCATCGTCTCGACGGTCTCGTGGCTCCAGCTCGGGAGGGCGCGCTGCTCGCCCCAGCCGACGTGGCCGTCGGTGGCGGTGAGCTTCACGAACAGCACGTCACCGTGCTCGTGCGCGGAACCCACCGATCCGCTGCCGAGGACGAACCGGTGTTTGAACGGCACCGGCACCGCGAACACCTCGACGGCGTCGATCCTGCTGACGACACCGTGCTGGGTGCGTGACGCGGTCGGCACGGCGTTCACGCGCTGACCGCCAGCCGCGCCGGATCGACGTAGGAGGTGCCCCGGGTGCCATCGCGCAGCCAGGCCTCGACGTCGGCCATGACGAACCGGCTGAGGTCCGCGTGCCCCTGGATGGTGTCGCCGGCGACGTGCGGTGTGAGCAGGACGTTCGGCGCGGCGCGCAGCTCGGCGGAGAGGGTGGGTGGTTCGGGCTGGAACACGTCCAGGGCGGCGAGGATCCGGCCCTCGAGGATCGCCTCGGTGAGGGCGGGACCGTCCAGGGTCGCGGCCCGTGCGGAGTTGACCAGGATCGTGCCCGGCCGGATCCTGGCGATGAGGTCGGCGCCGATCAGGCCCTCCGTCTCCGGGGTGCTCGGCACGTGCAGGGAGATGATGTCGGCGTCCATCACCTCGATCAGGGACGCCCGGCGCACGCCGAGCGCGCCCGCCCGCTCTGCGGTCAGGTACGGATCGAAGACGAGCAGGTCGACGGCGAACGGTTGCAGCAGGCGGATGAGGGCGCGTGCCGTGGAACTCGCCCCGACCAGCCCGACCGTCCGTCCGGTCAGTTCCGAGCCGCGCAGCCGGGGCTGCTTCCAGCCGCCGTCCCGCAGCGCCCGGTCGAGCTGAGGCAGGCGGCGGAGCAGCGTCAGGATTGCACCGAGGCAGTACTCGCCGACGGACAGCGCGATCCGCTCGCCCGCCGAGAAGACGGTCGTTCCGGCCGCCATGGCGTCGAGGTCGACCAACCGCTTCACGGAGCCGGCGGCATGCGCCACGGTCTTCGGCGTGCGCCCGGCGGTGAGCAGCGTCGTGTCCAGGTGCGGGGTTCCCCAGCTGCTGAGCACCACGTCGGCGCCGGTGACGAGGTCGGCGACCTCCTCGACGCCGAGTTCCGTGCTCCCCCAGCGCACGGAGAAGGTGGACTCCAACCAGTGGCGCGTCGCCGGGGAGCAGACATCCTCGGCTCGGGCTGGGGTCATCAGGGCTGAGAGGCTGATCACGCAGGACTCCTAGGGTCTGGAACGGGTGCGGTTGATTGGAGGCTAGGCCGCAGGGGTCATGCGCGTCCAAGCCCGATATCGCATGGCTTGATACGTTCTCTGCATGGTCTACACGCTGGCTCAGCTCCGCGGCTTCGTGGCCGTCGCCGAGCACGGTCACTTCGGCCGAGCGGCGCAGTCGCTGCTGACCAGCCAGCCCTCCCTCAGCCGGCAGGTCCAGGGCCTGGAGCGGGCCGTCGGCGTCTCCCTGTTCGAGCGTGGGCCTCGCGGTGTGCAGCTGACCGTCGCCGGGCACGTGTTCCTGCGCGACGCCCGGCGCATCCTCTCGCTCTCCGAGGGGGCACCGGAGACTGCCAGGCGAGTTGCCGCGGGACGGGCCGGTCGGATCCAGGTCGCCTTCATCAGCGCCGCGGCGCTGAGCACGCTCGAGCCGCTCCTGACCGAGATCAGCTTCGAACTGGCGCAACTGGAGGTCGCGCTGGTCGAGCTCAGCGGTGCCGAACAGCTGCAGGCCCTGGCCGACGGCCGGATCGACCTCGGCCTCGTCCGCCCGCCGGTGCCGACCGAGGAGTTCGATGCCCAAGCGGTCCATGCCGAGCCGTTGATCGTGGCCCTCCCGGTGGGCCACCATCTCGCGGAGAAGGACGGCCCGATCGCTGCGGACGACCTCATCGACGAGCCGATCCTGGAGTACGCCGAGGACGGCACGGACTACCTCCACGACCTCTGCGTGCGGCTGCTCGGCAGCGAGAACTTCGTGGCCGCGCAACGCGTGTCCCAGCTGTCCACCGCCCTCGCTCTGGTGCGGGCCCGCCGCGGCATCGCGCTCGTCCCGCGCTCGGCGGCGGCCATGAGGTTCGACGGCGTCATCCACCGCGAGGTGGCGGGCTCGTCGCCACTGGTCACGCTGCACGCCTGTTGGCGCCGCGACACGATGAATCCGGCCCTGATCAATGTGATCGCGTACCTGCGGGCCCGGTTGCAGCCCTGACGCCACGGGCCAGGGGTCGGGTGACGGAGACGCGAACCCGGGCCGCTCGGGCGTCGGCGGTCCTTGCCATACTCACCCCATGATCACGCGCCGAGAGCTCGCCCTGCTCCGCCTGATCGCGCAGCGCCTCGCCGGTCCCCGATGCGCCACGGCCGCGGACGCGGTGCGCCACCTCGGCGCCGCGCAGGCGCAGGACCTGCCGGGTGCGCTCACCTCGATCGCACTCCGGGTCGACGGCGGAACTCGCCGGGGCGTCGAGGAGGCCCTGGCCACGGGGCAGGTGGTGCGCTCGTGGCCGATGCGCGGGACGCTGCACCTGGTCCCGGCGGAGGACCTCGGCTGGATGCTGGCCGTCACGTCGCCGCGGATGATCGCCGGTGCCGCGCGTCGTCGCGCCGAACTGGGGATCACCGACGCGGTCCTGGACCGGGCCCGGGAGATCGCGCTGGACGCGCTCGCCGAGCGCCCCGGCCCACGGGACGACGCGTCCGGCGGTGGGGCGACCAGCCACCGCGTGGGCCTGCGCCGGGCGGACCTGTTCGGACTCTGGCAGGCGGCCGGCCTGCTGGCGCACTCCCAGACCGCCGTGCACCTGCTCGGTCAGCTCTGCCAGGAGGCCACCCTCGTGCTCGGGCCGCTGTCCGGCACCGAGCAGCACGTGGTCGCCTACGGGGCCTGGATCCCCGAACCCGTGCATCTGGACCGCGACGGCGCCCTGGCCGAGTGGGCCCGCCGGTACCTGCGCAGCCACGGGCCGGCCACCGACCGGGACCTCGCCCGCTGGGCCTCGCTCTCCCTCACCGACGCCCGCGCCGGGGTGAGCGCCGTACGCGAGGAGTTCACCGCCGTCGAGGTCGACGGCATCGAGCACCTGATGGACCCCGCGCTGCCCGACCTGCTCGCCGAGCACCGCGCGCAGGCTCGGCGGCTGCGGCTGCTGCCCGGCTTCGACGAGTTCATGCTCGGCTACGCCGACCGCACCTTCGCCGTGCCGGCGGAGTTCGAGGCCCGGATCGTGCCCGGCGGCAACGGCATGTTCCGGGCCACCGTCGTCAAGGGCGGGCAGGTGATCGCCACCTGGAAGCGCGCCGGCACGGGCGCGAGGACCCGGATCGCGCCGGAGCCGTTCGCCCCGCTCGGCCCGCGGGACCGCGCCGCCATCGACCGGCGCTACACCGAACTGCCGTGAGCCGCCCTAGCGTCCGACGTCAGCGGGTCTTGCGTGCGGCCTCGCGGATCTTCTGAGCGCTGCGGTCATAGTCGCTGCGCTTGGCGGGCACGACCGCCGTCCGTCGGCCTTCCAGTGTGGTGGCCTTGCCGTAGGAGCCAAACTTGCTCGGGTCGCGCTGTGGTGTCGCCATGGGCTTTTCGCCTTCGCTAATTCGTGACTCTTGAGCGTACTGCAGCCATCCGACGCGATGCACGGAGGCGCAGCGAACGAACGATCGATCCCCAAGTGCACATCGCCACGAACGCACCTGAGATGGCGAGCGCGGCGTACCAGAAGATCATGAACCAGGGATCTCGTAACTCCCAGGTGAGCGATGCTGCCGCAGTCACGAGCAAACCGGTGCACGCGCCGATGATGAGTCGTAGCGGCGTCAACAGCCTGGACGTCAGGGCATGTTCGCGGACTCCGAGAAACACCGTGACCACAACTGCAGGAAGGGCGAGAAGAGAAGAGCAACGCCGCCGAGTCCTCCGGACGCGACCAGGTACGCATAGGCCGATCGTTCGGACTCACTGCGCACCTCGAAGGCGCCGTGGGCGTGCGCTACTACGCCGCCGAACTCGTCCTGTGCACCAGTTGGGTTGCTGGACCCGGACGGAAGTTCAAGTGACTCGGACACCACGCCACTCGGCAGGTGTACCTCCAGGTGGTACGAAGCTGCATCTCCAGCCGCTGGCACCGGGATCGCGAGGGCCGCCGGACGCGCCCCCAGGCTGGCAAGTATCGCCGGCCCCCGGAGTTCGATGTGAAAGAAATGCGATGTCTTCAGTACCCGTCGAACGCCAGCGTGCTCGGGGGAGACGAGCGCGAACAGAATGAAGTTCTCCTCCAGGTCGAACAGGAGTGACCGGGATGCCTCGCCGATCATCGCCAGTTCCTTCGGGACCAGGATGGGTTCGTCACCGAATGAGCCCGTATTGAGAAGAAGTTCGGCCGGTGATCCGCCTGCGGGTGACCAACCGCCGGGCGTCAGCAGAATCTGCTTCAGAGCCGTTGCCAATTGCGGGTTCGTCGGCCATCCACGCTCAATGTGAATCGGAGCATCTCCAGGGCCAGCGCGGCGCTGTCGCGCATCCCAAGCACGGGCAGCGGGGCGCCATCCGGCCCGGTGATATTGAAGTCCTTGAGCGGGCCCTTGCGAAAGAGAGTGATCGGAACAACCAACTGGGCATCACGCCCTCGGGACCAGGTAAGTCTGACGTCGTTCGGCACCGTGCAGTCGATCGAGATGCGCCAACGCCCGCGGTCTCCGCTCTCGAGCCTCATGCTATCCACGCGTCGGTGCTTCCAAGCCTGCGGGAAGAGCGTGAGTTCGGCGATCGCCGCGCCGCGCCGCGCGACCGACTGTTCCGCGTGCCTAGCGTGGGCTCTGTGCGAGAGCCGGGCGATCGGTCCCCTCATGTCGCTCATCATGGCGGACCACGGAGGCTCGGATGCTGTCGTTCGGAACCGCTGTGGACAAGCATCCGCGGAAGGAGTGGGCTCGTCGTCAGACACTGGGATCGGTAGGAGCCGGGGCGCAGCGATCGTGCCGGTATGAGAAGCCTCCTCGGTCTGCTGCGGGTGATCGCCATCCTCGTGGCGGCCTGCGGTGCGGTGACCGTGCTCGCCGGCCCGCTGCTCCTGGTGATCGGCAGCCACGACTTCCGGCAGGGCACCACCACCGTCGAGGGGGACGCGGGATCCCTGGTCACCCTGCTGACGGACGACTATCTGGGCGGGGGCCGGTGCACGTTCGAGGGTGGGCTGACGCAGGTCGAGACGCTGTCCTCGGGCAGCTACGAGATCAACGGGGTGGCGTTCTTCGCGCAGGCCACGCTGGAGGTGACCGCGTCCGGAGGCGGGTCGATCACCTGCGAGCCGGGGCTCCTCTACTACCTCTCACCGATGCCGTCGTGGCTGGCCGCACCGGTGCAGGCGATGTCCGGGCAGGGTCTCACCGGCCCGGTCGTCGCGATCGGGCTCGGCATCGCGGTGGCGTTCGTGACCGGCCTGGTCAGGTCGATGCTCGCCGAGCCGGAGCGACGTCGACCCGGGGGTCGCCCGGGTTCGCCGACCGGTGGGGATTCGGACCGGTCGGCCCGCCCGGATCTGCCCGAGCCGCCCGGGCTCAGGCCGGGGGAGTACCGAGCGCGGTGAGCCGCCCCCGCAGCAGGTCCGTCTCGGCGGCGTTGTCGGTCAGCTCCATTGCCCGTCGCAGCGCGGCGGCCGCCTCGCCGGTCCGGCCCAGCTCGGTCAGGAACTCGGCCCGGGTCGCGTGGAACAGGTGGTAGCCGTCGAGCCCGTCGAGGACGTCCACCTCGGCCAGGGCCGGCCCCGGCCCGGCCACCTGCGCAAGGGCGACGGCCCGGTTCAACCGCACCACCGCCGTCGGGCTCCATGAGAGAAGCTGGTCGTAGAGCGCGAGGACCTGGAACCAGTCGGTCTGCGCGTGGGTCGCGGCGTCGCTGTGGACCGCGTTGATCGCGGCCTGCAGTTGGTACGGGCCGGGGGCGCCCCGACGCAGGCAGGCGCGGACCAGATCCTGGCCCTCCGCGATCAGGTCGGCGTCCCAGCGGTCGCGGTCCTGGTCGGCGAGCAGCACGAACTCCCCGTCGGGCCCGGTGCGGGCCGCACGCCGGGACTCGGTCAGCAGCATCAGGGCGAGCAGCCCGCGGGCCTCCGGTTCGTCCGGCATCAGCTCGACGAGCACCCGGCCCAGGCGGATCGCCTCGCGGCACAGGTCCGCGCGCACCAGGTCATCCCCGCTCGACGCGGTGTAGCCCTCGTTGAAGATCAGGTAGACGACCGCGAGCACCGACGTCAGCCGGTCCGGCAAGTCGTGGTCCTCGGGCACCCGGTAGGGGATGTTCGCGGCCGTGATCTTGCGCTTGGCCCGCACGATCCGCTGGGCCATGGTCGCCTCGGGCACGAGGAACGCCCGGGCGATCTCCGGCGTGGTGAGCCCACCCAGGGTGCGCAGCGTGAGCGCCACCCGCGCGGCCGGGGCGATGGCCGGGTGGGCGCAGGTGAAGATCATCCGGAGCTGGTCGTCCCTCACCGGACCCACCGGCTCGGGCTCGTCGCGTGCGTGCAGCAGCGCGGCCTCGGCGTACTTGTCATGGCTCTTCGCCTCCCGGCGGAGCCGGTCGATGGCCCGGTTGCGGGCGGTCACCACGATCCACGCCCCGGGGTTCGGTGGTGTCCCGTCCCGGGGCCACCGCTCCACGGCGGCGATGAACGCGTCCTGCACCGCGTCCTCGGCGAGGGAGAGGTCGCCGAGGACGCGGGTCAGGGTGGCCACGCACCGTCCGTGTTCCTCGCGGAACACCCGCCCGACGGCGGCGGTCGCGTCCGGCGTCATCGGCGGCTCACTCGGTCGGTTCCGCCTGGAACGGGCGAACCTCGACCGGGGAGAAGCAGGCCTTCGAGGCCTGGTCGGCGTACTTCAGGGCCGCGTCCAGGTCCGGGGCCTCGATCACCCAGAAGCCGCCGAGCTGTTCCTTCGTCTCCAGGAACGGGCCGTCGGTGACCACCGCGTCGCCCTGGGTGCTGTCGACCTTCGTGGCGGTGCTGGACGGCTCGAGTCCGCCACCGAACACCCAGGCCCCGGCCTGCTGCAGCGAGTCGTTGAAGGCCCCCACCTGCGCGTAGGCCTCCTCGAGACCCTCGGCGGGGATGTCGGCCATCTCCTGGTCGGTGCTCCAGATGGAGAGCAGGTACTGCGTCATGTCGGTTCCTCCTGTTCGACGGCGGGCCCTGGTGGCCTGCCTCTCACCCCTGCTACGAACGACGGGTGCCCGGATCGACACCTCGGCCAGAATTCTTTCCGAGGTTCTTCCCGCTCGCCTCGACGCGTCGCGGATCGAAGGCCTCCCGGGGTGCGCCGAGGAAGGTGGCGAGCCGGTCGGTCGCGGTCTCGACGGCCGCCGTCTGCTCCGCGGTCAGACTCGAGGCGAGCTTGAGCTCGATGCGGGCGACGCCGCGGCCCGGGGCCCGCTTCCAGGTGCCGGCGTTCAGCCCGTCGACGACCACGGTCGAGGCGTACGGGTCGATCCAGGGGTCCGCCTCCGGCCCGCGCGGATGCCCGTCGGCGACCGGGAACCCGAGTGCCGGATAGGTCAGGGTCGCCTCGTCGTAGGTCGGTAGCAGGTGCGCGCGTGGCGCGTCCGGGGCGGTCCGCGCCGGAACGGAGGGGTCGAACCACAAGGTGGTCCCGTCCACCTCCACCGACTCCAGCGCATCGCCGACGATGTCCAGGCCCCGCCGCACGTCGGCCTGGGTCACGGCGGCCCAGCGGGTCAGGTCCTTGATCGAGGCTGGACCATGCCCAGCGAAGAACCGGTGCACCAGGGCGCCGAGGGCCTCGTCCCGTTCGAGTTCGGGCTCGGGCGGCAGGATCTCGTCGACGAGCAGGTACGTGTGCTGGGCGCCCTTCATCGGCCCGTTCACGATCACGCCCATGAGCTCGTTCATCAGGTGCAGGTCCCCGAGCGGCAGCCCCTTGTCCGGCAGGCCGGCGGAGCGCATGTGCGGGGCGATCTCCCGGCGGGTCAGCGCGGTGCGCCCGGCGAGGATCTTCCGGAACACGTCCGCCCCGCGGGCGGCCACCTCCGTGTCGAGACCGAGTTTGGCGAAGTGGCCGCGCATGCCGGAGAGCACCTTGGGCGACGTCAGCCCGAGGATCCAACGCAGGTCCTCGGGTGCCACGAAGTGCCAGGTGGGCCGCAGGATGTGGGTCCGCAGGAAGGCGCCCGCGTCGTAAGCGGCGCGGATCCCGTCGTCGGTGGCGCCCCTGGTGCGCATCCCGACCGACCACAGGGCGTTCGGGGCCTCCTGCGCCTGGACGCAGGTCAGCAGCCGGACCGCGTCCACGGCGTCGGGCAGACCGGGCGAGGTCAACCGTTGGGTGGCCATCCGTCGGCGCAGCACCCACTCGCGCGTCGTCACCATGGGCACCCACTATGGCGCAGCCGGGACCGCGGGCGGGAGACCCGTGTGGCGACTCGTTGCCGAACGGAGCCGCTCCGTCTCACATCGTGGAAGTTCGTGGGCGTGCGACTCGACTCGTCGGCGGAGGCGGCACGATGACACGCGGTCGCGGAGTCGTACGGCTGCGGAACGATCCCGTGGCGAGTGTCCCGCGACCCGCTCGACCGTGCGATGACCGCGGTCGCCCGTCGCCCACCCGAAAGGTCCTCGCCCGTCATGACCACCCGCACATCCGAGCCGCAGGCCAAGCGGCGGCTCCGGTTCCCCTCGTTCAGCGCCCAGATCGTCATCGCCCTCGTCCTGGGCGTCGCGCTGGGCTGGCTCGCACTGACCATCGGTCCCGTCACCGACGCCAACGGTGAGGAGGCGCCGAACTGGCTCACCGAGACGCTCAGCACGATCGGATCGTCGTTCGTGACCCTGCTGCGCGCGATCGTCCCACCCCTGGTGTTCACGGCGATCGTCGCGTCCATCGCGAACCTGCGGAAGGTCACGAACGCGGCCCGCCTCGCCGGGCAGACTCTGCTCTGGTTCGCCATCACCGCGCTGATCTCGGTGGCCATCGGGATCGCACTCGGCCTGATCCTGCGGCCCGGGGAGAACACCTCGATCGGAGCCGACGCCGCGGAGGATCCGGGCCGGACGGGCAGCTGGCTGGACTTCCTCACCGGGCTGATCCCCGGCAACGTTCTCGGGCTCGGGGCCTCCGCGGGCGGGGACGGCTCGATCTCGGTCAGCTTCAACGTCCTCCAGATCGTGGTGGTCTCGCTCGTGGTCGGCCTCGCGGCGCTGCGCACCGGCAGCAAGGCCGAGCCGTTCCTCACGTTCAACGCCTCGGCGCTCGCGATCGTGCAGAAGGTGCTGTGGTGGATCATCCGCCTCGCGCCGCTCGGCACCCTCGGGCTCATCGGCCGCGCCATCGCGACCTACGGCTGGGACCTGCTCGCCCCGCTCGCCACGTTCACCGTGGCCATCTACGTGGGCCTCGCGCTCGTGCTGTTCGTGCTCTACCCGGTGCTGCTGCGCGCCAACGGGCTGTCCGTGCTCAGCTACTTCCGCGGCGCCTGGCCGGCGATCCAGCTCGGCTTCGTCTCCCGTTCCTCGATCGGCACCCTGCCGGTGACCGAGCGGGTCACCGAGCGCAACCTCGGGGTGCCGCGCGAGTACGCGTCGTTCGCGGTGCCACTCGGCGCGACCACGAAGATGGACGGCTGCGCGGCGATCTACCCGGCCATCGCGGCGATCTTCGTGGCCCAGTTCTACGGCATCGACCTGTCGATCACGGACTACCTGCTGATCGCGTTCGTCTCCGTGGTCGGCTCGGCCGCGACCGCGGGTCTCACGGGCGCGCTCGTGATGCTGACCCTCACCCTGTCCACGCTGGGGCTCCCGCTCGCCGGGGTGGGTCTGCTGCTCGCGATCGACCCGATCCTGGACATGGGCCGGACCGCCGTGAACGTCGCCGGCCAGGCGCTCGTGCCCGCGATCGTGGCCAAGCGGGAGGGCATCCTCGACGTCGAGCAGTACCGACGGGCGAACGCCGAGGACCTGTTCACCGAGGACGAGGAGGCAGCCGCCGAGCCGGAGCTGGCCGGCACCCGCTGACCCGACGGAACGCGCCGGCCCGGTCGGGGAATCCCGACCGGGCCGGCGCGTTCGTCATAGGGATGGTCGGACCGGCCGATGGTGCGCCGACCGGCCCGACCGCCGGTCAGGCTCGGCCGGAGCCCATCCGGCGACGCGCGGCCAGCGCCACACCGCCGAGCAGCACGGACGCGAGCGCGGCGAGAGCGACGCCCGTGACGCCGGGCTCGACCCCGGTCGCGGCCAGGCCACCGGGGCCGACACCGGGGCCGCCGAAGCCACCGTCCGCGGCCAGCACCTCGAGCTCGGCCCAGCCGAGCACCGTCCCGTCCTGCGCCTGGACCACGATCCGGTGCGGCCCGGCCGGCGCGTTCGCGGGGATGGTCACCTCGAGGGTGTCATCGGCGTTCACCGTCACGCTGGCCAGCAGCACCGGGTCGGAGAGCATCCAGACGTGCACGGCCGTGCCCGCGCCACCCGGGAGGGTGAACACGACGGTCTCGCCCGGTTCCGCCGTCTCCGGGCCGGTGAGGTCGCCCCGGTTGTCCTCGGTCAGGTCATCGGCGGATGGTGCCGCCGGGGCCGGGTCGGTCGGCGCCGGGTCCGTGGGGTCGGTCGGGTCGGGGTCGCCCGGGCCGGCCGGGACGCACGCCGCACCGTCGGCCACCCGCAGGGAGACGCCGTCGTGCGCGGTGTCGGAGATCCACAGGGTGGTCGGCGCCGCGTCCGGGTCGGCCGAGCACCACACGAACGCGAGCCCCTCGTTCGTGTACGACGTGTTCATCCCGGTCGGCGCGTGGTGGTCCACCTGCCAGGCGAGCAGGCCGTCGACGAACGCGAACACCGAGGTCCGGTTGTCGCAGGCCTCGTCGCACAGACCCCAGAGCTCGTTGGCCCCGGCCCGCCAGTCCAGGTCCATGAGCACCGGCACCGACTCGGACGCCTGCGCGGTCTGCAGGAGCGTCGCATCGCCGTCGGACTCGAGTACCACCAGGTGCACCGCGCCGGTCTGCTCGACGGCCACGGCGAAGATCCCGCCGAAGTGCTCGCCGAAGGCGGCCGGGTCGTACGTCGCCCCGTCGGCGTCGCGGACCCCGAGTGCCGTGGCGTCGGCGTCGGAGATCCACTCGATCCCCTCCAGGCCGGCGTTCGCGCCCAGCGCCCCGGTGATCGCGGTGAGGTTCCACTCGTGGGTCGTGTCCGAGGCTCCCGAGGCACCCAGTTCCACTCGGAGCACCGACGGCCGGCTCGTGCCGCTCGCGTCGTTGTTGCGCTCGGTCGAGAGGAAGATCGCGCCGTCGCCGGCCACGCTCAGGCCCTCGGCGTCGGGCGTGCCCGTGCCCTCGGGGTAGGTCGGCACCCAGGACTGCGCGATCGCGTACAGCCCACCGGTCGCCTCAGGTGCGGCGAGTTCGAAGATCTCGCCGTTGTCGTTGTTGACGGCGTAGACGGTGCCGTCGGCGCCGAGGTCCAGGCCGGACATGTCCTCGCCCCAGGTGTCCGGGGCGACGGCCTCTCGCACGTCGTTCCCGAACGGCCACGGCGACGCGACCACCTCGGGCTCGGTGATGTCCTCGCACGCGTTGACGAGCTCGAACGTGCCCTCGGAGGTGTCCCCGAACGGGCCGGTCGGGTCCGGGCAGCGCCCGACCGTGGCGGGCGCGTGGGTCGCCCAGGCCACGGAGTCGACCACCGCGCCGGTCTCGTCCCGCACGGTGACGCTGTCCGCGCCGCCGAGCCCGAAGTGCGGCTCGGTGAGGAAGGCGCGGTAGCCGCCGGACTCGATCTCGCCGGTCAGGACCATCGGCTCGTGCTCCGGGTCCGCATCGACGAGGGTCCAGCCGGTCACGTCCACCGTCTGCGCCAGGTCGGTGTTGGCGAGCTCCACCCAGTCGCCCCGCGGGTCGCCGTTCGACTCCACCTCGTTGATGACGACGGCGTGGGTGCGCGGCCGGGGGACGTTCGCCGTACCGCGGGTCGGCGTGGTGTCGGCGAACACGCCGGTGCCGTCCGGGAGGCGGCCCTCGGCGAACGCGTGGTCGGTCCAGGCGTAGGAGTCCACCAGCCCGAGCCCGTCGGGGAGGTACATCCGGAGCTCGTCGTTGGAACCCAGCCCGAAGCCGGCGTCGGTCACGTTCGTCTCGACCACGAGGAAGGCGCCGGGCGCGATCTCGGTCCCGGGCGCGATCGGGAGCTCGCTCAGGGGGTCGTTGTCACGCAGGATCCAGCCGGACACGTCGATGGCCTCGGCACCGGTGTTGTACAGCTCGACCCAGTCCTCGCCGCCGTCCGGGTCGTCGGACATGACCTCGTTGACGACGACCGGGGAGTCCGCGTCGTAGAACTCGGGCAGCTCGCGCACCACGTTGGCCGCGCCCGGCGTGGGCTCGGTGTCGACGAAGTCGCCGGTGCCGTCCGGCACGCGCCCCTCGCTGAAGGCGTGCGCGGTCCAGGTGTAGGAGTCGATCAGGGTCGTGCCGTCGGCCAGGTAGAGCCGGGCCATGTCGTCGCTGCCGAGCCCGAAGCCGTTCTCGCCGGAGTCGGGCTCGATGACGTAGAACCCGCCCGGTGCGATCGTCACGTCGGGCAGCGCCAGGGTGCGCGAGTCGTTGTCGTCGCGCAGGATCCAGCCGGTCACCGTGACCGGGTCGGTGCCGACGTTCGTGAGTTCGACGAAGTCGGGGGCGTCGTCGGCGCTGTTGGACTGCACCTCGTTGATGCGGATGTCGGTCTCGGCGGCCTGGGCCGCGGCCGGCGCGATGAGCACGGCGCCGAGGCCGAGGCCGAGGGCGCCGGCCGCGGCAAGTGGAGCGGGGATGGGTCGACGCACGGGTTCTCCTATGGTGTTGGGGGTGCGCCGATCCTTGCGGGCACAGGCGAACGCCCGGTGAACGGCCGGGGTTCTGCGGATGACCGCGGGGACTCGGGTGGCGGCGGCCGACCGGCGCGGTGGAGGCGGTCGACGCAACCGAGTGGCATGCTGCCAGGCGTGCGGGAAGACTGGGTGGACCTCGCGAAGGGCATCGCGATCGTCCTGGTGGTGTCGTTCCACGCCGTCGTCTTTCCCGCGAGCCTCGGTCTGGTGCAGGAGTGGCGAGACCTTGCCGCGTTGCTCGACACGTTCCGGATGCCGTTCTTCTTCTTCACCTCCGGGCTGTTCGCGGCGAAGGCCCTGCGCGCCAGCCTCGGCGCCCTGTGGCGCACTCGGGTGGCGCGGCTGCTCTGGCTCTTCGTGCTCTGGAGCGTGATCTGGTTCGCTGCCTTCTACGCGGCGCCCCCGCTCGGCACGAGCAGGATCGGGCAACGGCCGGACGAACTCGTCCTGCTGTTCCTCTCGCCCAACCAGAACACCTGGTACGTGTACGCGCTGGCGCTGTACTTCCTGCTGGCGTGGGCGTTGCGTCGGTTGCCCACGGCACTCCAGATCGGACTTGCCGCCGCGTTGGCGGTGGCGTTCGACGTCGGCCTGCTCGACGCCACCAACGGCGCGGTGGACCGCATGGGCCGCGGCTTCGTGTGGTTCCTGGTGGCCGTACATCTGGGCCCCCGGGTGCGTGCGCTCGCCCCGCGGGTGCGGTGGTGGCACCCGCTGCTCGCCCTGACGATGTACGGGAGCGCCGCGATGCTGGTCGACCTCAACGGTGTCAAGGATGCCCCGTTCGTGCGGCTCACCCTGGCTGCGCTCGCCGTGCTCGCCGGGTGCGCCCTCGCGGTGGCCCTGAGCCGCGTCGCAGCGCTGGACTGGCTCCGGGCCCTGGGTCGGCGCACCCTCGAGGTCTACCTCGTGCACTTCTACGTGATCCTGGGCCTGTGCCTGCTGCTCGCGCCCGTCGCGGCCCGGATCGCCGAGTCGCGGGTGCTCGACCTCACCCTGCCACTGCTCCTGACGGCGGTGGCGGTGCTGGTCCCGCTGGGGGTGCGGCGCCTCACCCGCCGTCTCACCTGGCTCTGGGACCGACCACACCTCGCGCCACGTGAGGACATGGAGGTGGTCACGGTCTCCGGATGACGCGCGCGAGGGCGCGCCCGTCACGGGCACCCAGGGATGCGATCTAGGCTCGAGCGGTGAGCGAACGCACCCCCCGCACGCCCCGTGTGCGTGCCTCCGAACTGGTCGGCCGCGGCTGGCTGAACACCGGCGGCGCCGAGATCTCCCTCGCGGACCTGCGCGGCAAGATCGTCATCCTCGACTTCTGGACGTTCTGCTGCATCAATTGCCTGCACGTCCTGGACGAGCTGCGCGACCTCGAGGAGCGGCACCGGGACAGCCTCGTGATCGTCGGCGTGCACTCGCCGAAGTTCGTCCACGAGGCGGACCCTGACGCGCTCGTGGCCGCCGTGGAGCGGTACGGCGTGGCCCACCCGGTCCTCGACGATCCCGAGCTGGTGACCTGGTCCGCGTACACGGCGCGCGCGTGGCCGACCCTCGTCGTGATCGACCCGGAGGGTTACATCGTCGCCCACATGGCGGGGGAGGGGCACGCCCCGAACCTGGAGGTCCTGATCGCCGACCTGATCGCCGAGCACGACGCGAAGGGGACCCTGCACGCCGGCGACGGCCCGTACGTGGCGCCCGCACCGCCGTCGGGCACGCTGCGGTTCCCAGCGAAGGTGATCGAGCTGCCGGGCGGCAACCTGCTCGTCGCGGACGCCGGCCACCACAGCCTGGTCGAACTCGAGCCCGACGGCGAGACGTTCGTCCGCAGGATCGGTTCCGGTGAGCGGGGGGCGGCGGACGGCCCGGCGGACGTCGCACGGTTCAACGAGCCGAACGGGCTGTGCCTGGTCCCGGAGGAGCTGCGCGCATGGAGCGGCTACGACGTGATCGTCGCCGACACCGTGAACCACCGGCTGCGCGGCGTGCGGCTATCCGACGGGCAGGTCAGCACGGTCGCCGGCACCGGACGCCCCTACCGGGTCGGCGCCCCGGACAACACCGATGAGCCCCGCGACGGCGTCTCCGGCGCCCGCCTGCAGAACCTCTCCTCGCCCTGGGACGTGGCCTGGGTGCCGCGGATCGGCGGCTTCCTCGTGGCGATGGCCGGCACCCACACCCTCTGGGAGTTCGACGACCAGCAGGACCACGTGTGGCACGTCGGCGGCACCATGAACGAGGGGCTGGTGAGCGGGGAGATCCGGCAGGCCTGGTTCGCCCAGCCGTCCGGCCTGGCGGCCGACGACGACGGCCGGGTCTGGGTGGCGGACGCGGAGACGTCCGCCCTCCGGCTCGTGCACTTCACCGGCGGCTTCGACGCGGACGTGAGCACCGCCGTCGGGCAGGGTCTGTTCGAGTTCGGCCACGTCGACGGGCCGGCGGCGGACGCGCTCCTGCAGCACCCGCTCGACGTGTGCCTGCTCCCGGACGGCACGGTCGCGATCGCCGACACCTACAACGGCGCCGTGCGGTGCTACGACCCGGCGACCGAGCAGGTCACCACGCTCGCCCGCGACCTCGCCGAACCGTCCGGACTGCTCGTCGTCGACGGCGGCGCGCACCTGCTCGTGGTCGAGTCCACCGCGCACCGGCTCACCCGGGTGCCGCTCGGGGAGGCCGGCAGGGTCGACACTGGCACGACGCACGACGGCGGCGCTCACCGCACGCAGCGGCCGGTCACCGACGTCGGTCCTCGCCTCGAGCTCTCGGTGGTGTTCACCCCGGCGGCCGGTCGCAAGCTGGACGACCGGTTCGGGCCGTCGACGCAGGTCAGTGTCTCCGCGACCCCGACGTCGCTGCTGCGGGAGGGCGCCGGGATCGCCACGGACCTGAGCCGCAGCCTCACACTGGGACCCGGCGAGGGCGTGCTGCACGTCACCGCCCAGGCCGCGTCCTGTGACGCCGACCCCGCCGTGGAGTTCCCCGCCTGCCACCTGGCCCAGCAGGACTGGGGGATCCCGGTGCGGGTCGGCCCCGACGGTGTCGCGGAGCTCAGCCTGCCGCTGTTCGGCTGACGGCCGCCTCAGGCCGAGGGCGCCGACAGTCCCGAGGGCACCGAGGGTTCCGGTCGGTGCAACCGGCCGAGTGCGCCGAACACCTCGGCGTTCAGGTCGAAGGCCAGGCGGGCCTCGGCGACCAGGCGCTCCCGGTCCGAGCCGGTCAGGGGCAGGGCGTCCATCGCGGCCCGGTAGCGGTCCTTGAACGGCGGGATCTTCTCGATCTGCTCGAACGTGTAGAACGCCAGGCCGTCCTCGGCGAGCCCGTAGTGACGCTGCATCATCCGCTTGATCACCTGACCGCCGGACAGGTCGCCGAGGTAGCGGGTGTAGGCGTGCGCGAGGTAGCCGACCACGTCCTCGCCCAGCCCCTCGAGGCGGTCCACGTAGCGACGGGTCTCTGGCAGGATCGTGACCCGCCGGGCGTGCTCGGCCCCGATGAGGAACGCGAGGTCCGTGGCCAGGGCGTCCCCCCGGCGCAGCTCGTCGAAGACGAGCCCGGCGCCGGTGGGTGTCCTGCGGACACGGTCGCCGGCGGACTCGAGCGCGGCGTAGATCGCGCGATGCTGGACGGCCAGGGCGGCGTAGGCCGCCACGTCGAGGTGGCCGCCCATGAGGTTCTGCACGAAGCCGGTGGACTCGGCGCGCTCGTGGGCGTCCCGCGTGGCCGAGCGCAGGAGCAGGCTCGCGGGCTCGTCGAGGTCGGCGGCGGCCTGGGTGGGACTGAGGGTCATGTGACAACTTTCGCGACGATGTGTCAGGAAGATATCCCAAGATAGGTGAGTCTTACCTAACTTCGCAAGTGTGGGCCAACGGGGCGTCGAGGGCAACCATGTGGAGGTCCGCCCGATCAGACCAGGTCGGTGACCGGGGTGAGCAGGTAGCGCCCGACCATGCCGACCGATCCGGCGAGGGAGTCCAGATAGGCGGCCTCCACCGAGCCGGACCCGCGCAGTTCCCAGAGGACCTCGGCATTCGCCCAGGCCGCCTCCCGCGCCTTCGCGATGCTCCAGGTGGCGATCAGGTTCGCGACCGGGGCGAACCGGCGGTCGGCCTCGAGGGCGAGGCCGCTCAGGAAGGACTGGCGGACCTCCTCCTGCACCAGGGCGAGGACGTCGGTGACCCTCCGGTAGTCGGCCCGCACGCCCGGACTGTCCGGGGTCAGGCCCAATTGACGGCAGGTGCGCACGACCGCGAGGCCGAGATCGTGGTTGATGTGGGCGTTCATCCCGGCCAGGGCGAACTGGATGGGAGCGCGCCGGGAGTCGGCGCGATCGGCGAACACCGGCGCCCAGGCGCGGTTCGGGGAGGGCGCGGACGCCGCCTCGAGGTAGTAGCCGGCGAAGACCACGTCCAGGCGGGTCAGGAACTCCCGGTCGGCGAAGCGGCCCGCGGTGATCTCGTCGCCGACGAGCGCCGTGACCCGCCGGTACATGGCGTGGAAGGCACCGACGCCGTCGCCCGTGGGGAAGCCGGAGCCGAGCAGGTCCAGGTGCACGAGCAGGGACTCGATGTCCGGGTGCTGCTCGGCGGGCGCCGGTTCGCGGCGTCGGCGGCGCAGGCGATCCCTGGCTGCGCCGAGCAGGTCGGAGAACCAGCCCATGCGCCAGACGGTAGTCCTGCAGGGCCGTTCCGGTCCGGCGAATGTCTAGGCGGGTTGGAGGGCGTCCTCGGACAGCCCGACGGCGCGCAGCACGAACGACTCGGTGGCGGTGATCGCCCGCTCGCGGTCGGGGCCGGAATCGGGAAAGGTGCGACCGGACAGGCACGAGTTGATCAGCGGGACCACGGCGGAGACGTCCTGGTCGGGCAGAGATCCGTCGGCGATGCCCGCCTCGAGGATCCGACGCAGCAGCACCTCGACCTGGATCACGTGCTCCCGCAGCCGCATCCCGGTCTCGTGGGAGACCACCGAGCGCAGGTCCGGCCCCGGAGCGAGGTGGTAGACCCGCTTGAGGCTGATCTGCTCGCGTACGTAGACACGCAACTGCTCGTGCGGGTCGTCCACCTGCGCGAGTGCCGCGGTCAGCTCGGCCACGAAGTGGGACGTCTCGTGCTCGATGAAGCTGATCAGCAGCGATTCCTTGTCGGGGAAGTGGTTGTACACCGACGTGCGCCCGACGCCGGCCCGGGCCGCGATGTCCGCCAGGCTGACGGAGTCGAAACCCGCCTCGGCCATGAGCTGCGACAGCGCGGTGAAGAGCTTGGTGCGCACATGCGCACGGTGTTCGGCGAGGGTGGAACCGATGATCTTGGGCACGGCCGCCATCATGCCACTTCGTGACATCAGAACCCAATCGGTCGTAAAACCGGGTGGTCCTGCCGGGATCAGTCGACGCTGTCGAGGCGGGCGATCTCGTCGACCGCGTCCAGGACGGCCCGCACGATCGGGACGTCCAGCGACAGCCACGTGACCGAGTCGACCTCGCTGAGGTCCAGCCAGCGCAACTCGTCGTGGTCCGCGAGCGGAGCGGGGTCGCCGTCGGTGATCCTGGCCAGCCAGACCCGCATCCGGTGTCCGTGCAGGATCGGCCAGTCCGTGTTGTCGGGGCCGTCCGGCCCGGGGACGGCGGTGCCGATCGCGACCTCCACGCCGAGTTCCTCCCGTAGTTCCCGACGCAGGGCCTCCAGGTCGTCCTCACCGGGTTCGACCTTCCCGCCGGGGAACTCCCACTGGCCGGCCAGCGACTTCGGAGCGCTCCGGCGGGCTGCGAGCAGGCGGGCGGGCGCGTCGAGGTCGTCGAGGATCGCGGCGGCGACCACGAGGGAGCGAGGGGCTGACGTCATGTCCGCCATCGTATCGACCCCGCCTATCCACAGACCTTGTGCACAGGTGTGTGTATCGCCGGCGTTTGCGCAGGTGACGCTTGTGGAGCCAGTAGGCGACGAGCGTGTGGAACCAGTGGGCGACGAGCGAACGACGCCACGGTGGCGAGCACGTGTCCGGTGGGTGTCCGGACCCTGGGTCCGGCCGGCGAGCGGATGCCCGTGCCGGCGGCCCCCGGAACGGAGCGCCGGGTGGGTCCCACGGCGCCGTCGATGCCCGGGTTATCCACAAATTTGATCCACACCTGTGTGCACAACCGGCATAACCGCAGGTGAACCTGTGGAACGAGCTGTGGGTCAACTGGGGATAAAAGAAAGCTCGGTGAACCCCTTGCGAACGGTCAGTGACGTGACTAGACATAACCCATCGAGTTCACCGACTCGGTCGCAGAGGAGGAGCACAGGCTCATCGGATGCGGGTTCGAGATCCAGGGCAGAACCGGGAGTGATCCCAGGGGACGTCAGGGAAGACGGGCCGGCACTGATGTGGCGGAGTTCAGCCGAAGCGGTCGGACCACCGGACGGGTCAACCGTTCGATGGGGCGGTAGGCGGTACTGGAAAGGCAATGATGTCCTTGCAGGCTCGGACGGCGGGGAGACCCGTTATCCACAGAGCAGGGCTCGGATGCACAACCAGCAGCGCCGACTGTACGGATCCCGGACAGCCCGGGCCCTAGCAAGTGAGGAATCGGGGAGACCCGAATCCGAACACCGCGGGGTCAGGATGGACCTTGATCCGGACAGAGTGCGGATCCTGGGACGCTGGGACCGTGCGCACCGCGTCGTCGCAGGAGTTTCGGCTCGGCAACGACGCAACCGTGTGACCCTGGGACGCCGGGGACCCACACACCCGCATCAGCGGACTCGATGCCCGGAGCGGATCCCGACGATGAACCGGTCGGTGGACTTGGTCCACGGATCGGGGGTGTGGATGACACCCGCATCGCACGGCCCGGATCGGGTACCTGTACCAGGGAAGGCTCACTGCTCAGGCAGGCGCAGCCGGCGGGCTCATCCCCAGCCGCTCATCGCCCCGGTACAAGCAAGGCCCCTCGGACGCTTACTCCGAGGGGCCTTTGCTTTGCCCCTCCATCTTGACGGGTCCGCGGTGCCACACACGCACCGACACACCCATCCGCGGTGAGACGTTCGCCACGAAGCGGGGTCCGTCCCCCGGACGCCGTTAGGGTGGAGCCGTGATCGAACTCAAGACTCCCGCCGAGATCGAGGCGATGCGACCGGCCGGTTCCTTCGTGGCAGGTGTGCTCACCGCGTTGCAGGAGGCGGCCGGTGTCGGCGTCAACCTTCTGGAGCTCGACAAACTCGCCCATGGGATGATCCGCGACGCCGGCGCCGAGTCGTGCTACATCGATTACCACCCGAGTTTCGGGGCGAGCCCGTTCGGCAAGGTGCTGTGCACCTCGGTCAACGATGCGGTGCTGCACGGGCTCCCGCACGACTACACCCTGCGCGACGGCGACCTGCTGTCCGTGGACTTCGCCGTCAGCGTGAACGGCTGGGTCGCCGACTCCGCGCTCAGCATCGTGGTCGGCACGCCGGCGGACGAGGACCTGCGGCTGATCAAGACCACCGAGCTCGCCCTCGAGGCCGGCATCAACGCGGCCACGGTCGGCAACCGGCTCGGCGACATCTCGGCCGCGATCGGTGAGGTCGCCGCCGCGAACGGCTACGGAGTGAACACCGACTTCGGTGGCCACGGGGTCGGGCGTACCATGCACGGCGAACCGCACGTGCCGAACGCGGGCCGGGCCGGCCGGGGCATGCCGCTGCGCCCGGGGCTGGTGATCGCCATCGAGCCGTGGTTCATGCTCGGCACCGACGAGATCTACACCGACCCGGACGGTTGGACGCTGCGCTCCAAGGACGGCTCCCGCGGCGCGCACAGCGAGCACACGATCGCGGTCACCGCGGACGGCCCGGTCGTCCTCACCGCGCGCGACTGACCGCCCGGCTCCGGCCGCGCACACGGCGACAGTGCTGTTGTGGCAGCCAGAACAGCACTCCCACCGGTCGGGAGCGGCCGATTTACCCTTGCCGGGTGATCGAGGGTCGCGCAGGATGGCGCCGATGAGCATGCACCCCGGCCAGGCCCCCACCGACGAGTCGCTGGTCCGTCGCCTGCTCGCCGCCCAGTTCCCCGAGTGGGCCGATTTGCCGATCCGGCCGGTCGAGCACTACGGCACCGACCACGACATCTACCGCCTCGGGGCCGACCTCGTGGTGCGGCTGCCCCGCACCGAGTGGTCCGCCCGCCAGGCCCTCACCGAGTCGGTGTGGCTGCCGCGGCTCGCGCCGGTGCTGCCGCTGCGGGTCCCCGAGCAGGTCGGCCTCGGGGAACCTGCGGAGGGATTCGCCCACGTGTGGTCGGTCTGCACCTGGCTGCACGGCGCCTCGAGCGCCCACCGCGCCCCCACCGACCCGGTGCGCGCCGCCCATGACCTCGCCGAGTTCGTGACCGCGCTGCGCGGCATCGACACCGCCGACGCGCATGAGCGTCGGCCCGGATGGCGCGGCGGACCGCTGGCCGAGTCCGACGACGGGTTCCGGGCGGCGCTCACACAGCTCGGCGACCGTATCGACGCCACCGCCGCCCTGGCCTCCTGGGACGAGTCCCTGGCCGCGGACGTCTGGGCCGAGCCCGAGGTCTGGGTCCACGGGGATCTGCTCCCCGGGAACCTGATCGCCGTGGACGGCCGGCTGGACGCCGTGATCGACTGGGGCGCCCTCAACGTCGGCGACCCGGCATGCGACCTGCAGCCGGCCTGGAGCGTGTTCGGCGGCGAGAGCCGCCGGGCCTACCGCGACGCCCTCGGCGTCGACGACGCGTCCTGGCTGCGCGGGCGTGGCTGGGCCCTCGCCCAGGCCGTCATCGCCCTGCCCTACTACTGGGAGACGAACCCCGGCATCGTGCGCCAGTCGGCCCACGCCGTCGAGCAGGTGCTCGCAGACGGCGTGCGACGCTGACGCCCGACGGCGGAACTTGCCCTTGCGTCGAGGGCTCGCCCGGCCGAGCACACCCGCAGAAGGAGGAACGATGTCACCCGATCCGACCGCCGTCCACCCGATCCCCGCCTTCGGCCGGGTGGTGTTCCTGCGGCCGCTGGTCACCGCGCCGATGATCCCGGCCCGGCCGATCCGCCAGCGGTTCTCCGATGCGGATGTGGCCCGATGACCACACTCTCGGCCCGGCCCAACACCGCGCTGCTGGTGATCGACATGCAGAACGGGGTGGTGGCCGGGCTCCATCGGCGTGCCGAGGTGGTGGCGAACATCGGCGCCCTCGTGGAGAGCGCCCGCGGCGCGGGTGCGCCGGTCGTCTGGATCCAGGACTCCGGTGCGGACACGCCGCGGGGGAGCCGGGCCTGGGAGTACATCCCGGAACTGGTCCGCGAGGAGTCGGAGACCCTCGTCCACAAGACCTACCAGGACTCGTTCGAGGACACCGACCTGGAGGAGGCCCTGGCTGCGGCAGGAGTCGGCCGGGTGGTGGTGACCGGGGCCCACACCGATGCGTGCGTCCGGTCCACGATCCACGGCGCCCTCGTCCGAGGGTATGACGTGACGCTCGTCGAGGATGCCCACGCCGCCGCGGATCTGAGCTCGTGGGGTGCGCCGCCGCCGGCGCAGGTGATCGCCCACACCAACCTCTATTGGCGCAGCCAGCGAGCACCGGGTCGGGTCGCCGAGGTCACGGCCACGAAGGACGTGACGTTCGACCGCTGACGTCTGCGCCGGACGGGCTCGGTCAGCGGACCTCGGTCGACGGGGCCGGGGGTGGCGGTCAGACCCTCGAGGGCCACCTGTGCTGCATCCACTCCGCCCACGAGGCGAAGCCGGTCGGCGGTGAATCGATCGGCTCAGTGCCGTTCAGTTCTCCTGGTGTCGGCACGTCGAAGCGGCTTGCCCAGTCCCTCAGTTCGGCTTCGGATATCGGCCACGTCGAGCCAGGGTCCGAGGCGAGTCGGAGGTCGTGGCGTCGTCGCTGCTCCTCCACGCCGATCGGGGCGTACCACAGGACCACGGAGCCGCCTGCCTGGTCCCCGGCGTACCGCAGAGCCGATCGTTCGGCACGGCTCCAGAGACCGAAATCGAGTGCGACGTTGACTCCGAGACGCACGGCGCGCAGCGCGATCGCCACGAGCCGGCCTTCGATGACGTCGCTGGCCGACGACGGATTCTCGGCGCCGTAGAGCGCCTTCATCCACTCGTCCTTGGTCAGTCGAATCGCCTCGTGCTCGACCTCGAACCGGCGTGCTGCGGTCGTCTTCCCGCAGCCTGGCAAGCCGACCGTCAGGAACAAGGTGGGCCCGGTCATGATGGGCGATCCTCACACGCCGTCGCCCGGCCCCACCAGGCGCGCCGGGAACCCGCCGGTGGCGATCGGACCCCAGGTCTCGATCGTGATCCGGATCAGCGACTTCGCCTGCCGGCGCATCGCCTCGCGGTACTCGTCCCAGTCCGGGTGCTCGCCGGAGATGCACCGGAAGTACTCCACCAGCGGCTCCACGGAGTCCGGCGGGTCGATGACCTCGGCTGTGCCGTTGACCTGCACCCAGGCGTCCCCGAACTTCTCGGACAGGACGCACACCGACGCGGCCGGCCGCTTGCGCAGGTTCACGGCCTTCGCCCGGTCCGGGTACGTCGAGATCACAAGCCGGCCGCCGGTGTCCAGGCCGCAGGTGGCCGGGGAGAGTTGCGGGCTGCCGTCGTCCCGGGTGGTGAGCAGGATGCCCTGGTGGCGGGTCCGGACGAAGTCCTCGAGCTCGGTGCGTGAGACGGTGGTGTTCGTGGCGATCTGGGGCACGGGGACTCCTCGGGTCAGCTGCGGCGGTCGGGACCAACGTAGGCGATCAGACCAGTGCCGTCGTCGGGGCGACCAGCGTCTCCACCTCGGCGACGGCGTCGGCCAGGTCCGTCTGCTCGATCGGCCACAGGTCCACGCCCACCTCGAGCGTGGACCCCGATCCCGGCGTGAACACGATGCCCCGCAGCGGGGACACGTCCCGGTAGTCCCGGCCCCAGCCGAGCACCACGTACCGGGCGTCGATGAACTGGTCGTTCGTGGGATCGGTGTTCAGCCAGCCCCCGCCGGGCAGCCACACCGACGCCCACGCGTGCGAGGCGTCCACCCCGCGCAGCTTCTCCCGGCCGGGCGGCGGCATCGTCTCCAGGTAGCCGGACACGTACCGGGCGGCCAGACCCATCGAGCGCACGCAGCCGATCAGCAGGTGCGCGAAGTCCTGGCACACCCCGGCCCGCCCGGCGAGCACCTCCGGCAGCGTGGTGGACACCGACGTCGCGCCCGGGCGATAGGTGAAGTCGGTGTGGATCCGGGTGGCGAGCTCGGCCACCACCTGCGCCACCGGGCGGCCCGGCTCGAACGACGGCAACGCGTACTCGCGCACCTCCTCGCTCAGTTCGACCATCGGCGAGGCCAGCCGGGACTCCGCGATCGAGACCGCCGCACCCGGCCCGCCCATCGGGTCCCCGGGGGCCACCGGCCGCAGCGTCCGCACCTGCTGGGCGACCTGCTCCCACGGCACCGGGGGCAGCCGGGCCGGATCCGCCCGGCGGCGCCCGGTCGAGACGACCGAGTGGCCCGTGACCCGCAGCCGCCGGTGCGGCTGCGTGACGTGGAAGTAGGTGGAACGGTTGCCGCCCCAGTCCTTGTGCTCGGCGACCACGTCCGCGCCGGGTTCGACCACCAGCCCGCTCGCGTGCACCTGCTGCCCGGCGCCGCGGCGCGGCAGCAACAGCGCACGCCCGTAGGAGGCCGTGACCTCCTCCGGGTAGGTGTAGGTGGTCGTGTGGGTGAGCCGGTAGTGCAGGTCGCCCTGGTGCGCCCTGCTCACGGCGCGCTCCCGTACGCGGCGGAACCTGCGCCGTCGGGCGGCTTCGTATCCGGCCCGACGGCGCCGGGCCGGTCGGTCTCGTCGGCTCGCGGTACCCAGGTGCCCGCCGCGTCGAGCCACTCGGCCGGCATCGGCCGGGCGAAGTGCGCCTTCGCGATCTCCGCGCCGAGCTCCTCGAGGCGCCAGCGCAGCGACTCCAGCGCCTCGGCGAGCCGGGGCCTGGCCCCGCTCCCGTCCGGGGCGACGGCGGCCACCGGGTCGAACTCGGCGAGCAGGTCGACCAGGTCCGCGAGCAGCCGGTCGCGGGCCAGCACCCGCGGCGCGGGCGTCGGCAGGGCCGCGAACCCGGCGCCGATCCGGGACACCTGGTGTGCCAGCGAGCGCGGGTTCCGCTCGTCCAGGAGCAGCAGCTCGCAGAACGTGTCCAGGCGGGCGTGGGTCTGCCACCGGCGCCGGTAGGTGATCACGGACTCGTGCGCGATCAGCAGGGACTCCAGCACGAGCGAGTCGACCGCCGGGTCCCGGTGCGTGGTCACGGTGGCCAGGAGGGTGCGGACCAGCTGCTGGGCACGCTCGATCCGGCGTCCGATGTCCATCAGGGTCCAGCCGACGTCGCGGACCATCGACTCCGCGCCGATGCCGGCCAGGGCCAGCGACCCCTCGAGCGCCCGGGTCAGCACCGGGCCGAGACCGCCGTCGGAGGAACCCAGCTGGGAACGGCGGGCGCGCTCGCGGTTCAGGGCGCGCTCGATCGACCCCATCGCGATCCAGGTGTCCGGCGCCAACTGGTCGCGCACGGCGGTCGCGGACCGGGTCATGGCGTCCACGGCGTAGGCCACGGTGCCCGGGCGGGCGGCGTCGGTCACGAGCTCGGACAGGCTCCCGGTCGTGGTGACCTGCTCGAGAGCGGCGGTGAGCACCGCCAGCGCCTGCCCGCCGTGGCTGCCGGGGGCGAGGTGGTCGTCGTCCCACCGGTCGGTGACCGCCCGGACCAGGCGGATCGTGGCCTCGGTCCGCTCGGCGTAGCGTCCGAACCAGAACAGGTCCTCCGCGGCGCCCGCCGAGATCGACTTCGCGGTGGGCCGGCGCGGACCGTCCGGCGCGCCGTCCCGCAGCCACGGGTCGCTGATCGGCTGCGGCTCGGCGGACAGGATCCACACATCCTTGGCCACGGCCCCGAGCGTCACCCGGGCCACCGTCTGGGCGTGTTCGGGGGTCACCCGGGCCAGCGCCCCGGACAGCACCTGGTAGCCGCTCGGCCGCGCCACCGCGAACGTACGCAGCACGGTGGAACGGGCCTCGAGCGCGCCGGCGCCCACCGACGGCGTGGTGGAGGCGTCCACCGGCTCCTGTCCCACCCACCGGTGCGGCTCGGCGGAGATCCGCACGGCCAGGTCCGCGCGCTCGCCGACGCTCAGCTCCCACCCGTTGTACTCCGGCCCACCGGACTCGGTCGTCTTGAGCACCAGACGGTCCAGGTTCGCGATCACGTGCGAGCACATGCTGCGCTTGCCGCACCAGTAGGTGACCGCCGACCCGAGCAGCAGGTCGGTGCCGAGCAGCTCCCGGCACAGCCTCGGCAGGTACGTGAGCAGCGCCGGGTTCTCGAGCACGCCGCTGCCGAAGGTGTTCACCACGGTCACCGCGCCGGAGCGGGCCGCGTGCACGAGTCCCGGCACCCCGAGCTTGGAGTCGCCGCGCAGGTCGAGCGGGTCGCAGTAGGCGCCCTCGACCCGGCGGATCAGGACGTCCACCGGCTCCGGCTCGTCGAGGGAGCGCAGCCAGAGCCGCCCGTCCGAGACCACCAGGTCCTCGCCCTCGACCATCGGGTAGCCGAGCATCGTGGCCAGGTAGCCCTGGTCGAACGTGGTCCGTGAGCGCGGCCCGGAGGTGAGCAGGGCGACCCGCGGCGCGTCCCCGGCCGAGGGCGGTGCCACGTCATGCAGGGCGAGCCGCATGGCGTGGTAGAACGGCCCGAGCCTGCGGATCCGGGCCTGCCGGTACAGGCCGGCGAGCACCTGCGCGATCACCCGCCGGTTCTCCATCGCGAACCCCAGACCGGTGGGTGCCTGGGTGCGGTCGGCGAGGACCAGCCAGGAGCCGTCCGCGTTGCGGGCCAGGTCCGCGCCGTGCAGGAACAACTGGTGCGGCCCCGGGATCGTGATGCCGTCCGCGGCCCGCAGGAAGCCCGGGTGGGCCAGCACGATCTCGGCCGGGAGGGCGCCGGAGCTGAGCAGCCGGCGCTGGGTGTACAGGTCGGTCACGATCGCGTCCAACAGGTGCGCGCGCTGGCGCAGCGCCGCCTCGAGACCGGCCCACTCCACCTCGTCCAGCAGGACCGGCAGCGGGTCGAGCAGCCAGGGCCGGTCCTGCGGGTCCGCGCCGTAGCGGACGCCATGGTCCTCCAGCAGCGCCTGCACGTCCGCCCGGCGGCCGGCCAGCTGCTCCCAGGACCCGACCCCGGCCAGATCCGCGAGCTGGTCCCACGCCGCCCGGGCCGCGCCGCTGGACTGCAGCATCTCGTCGTGCCCCGGACCACCGGCACGGTAGCTGGCCAGCAGATCGGTCACGGTCGCCGTCCTCGGTCGCGGGAATGAACCGAGCCGATCCTATGCCCTAAGTAAAGGACCCGCAGTGGTGCAGCGCCGAGAATTTACCTCGCGTTGACACGGACGCCCACGAGGTGGTTGCGGGTCATACTTGGCCCCGTGTACCGCCTGCCCGCCCCGCTCGCCGCCGCGATCGACGCCGTGGTGGCCGAGCACCCCGCGTCGAAGGTCGCCGCGGCCGCGCGGTCGCTGAGCGACCGGTACCTGGCCGACCACGCGGCCACCGCACCGATCATCGACTCCCGGCTGCGGGCCGCGGCGTACGTGCTGACCAGGATGCCGGCGACCTACGCGGCCGCCCGCGCCGCCGTCGAGCAGGTCCGCCTGAGCGTTCCCGACCTCGACCCGCGCCGCGTGCTCGACCTCGGCTGCGGCACCGGCGGTGTCAGCGCCGCGGTCGCGGACGCCTTCGACGGCATCGACGAACTCCGCCTGGTCGACTACTCGGCCGACGCCCTCGCGCTGGCGCAGCGCCTGCTCGCCGGTGCCGGACCGCGCCTGGTCGCCACCCAGCGCCGCCTCGGCGGCAACCCCGTGCCCGACGGCGGAGGCGCGGTCGATCTCGCGGTGTGCGGTTTCGTGCTGGGCGAGTTGGACGACGCCGCTCGCGCGGCGGTGGTCGCCGAGCTGGTCGCGGCCGCGCCGACGGTCGTCGTGGTGGAGCCCGGCACCCCGGCCGGGTACCGGAGGATCCTCGCCGCGCGCGAGCAGTTGCTCGCCGCGGGACTGACGCTCGCGGCGCCGTGCCCGCACCACGAACCGTGCCCGCTCGCCGGCGACGACTGGTGCCACGCCGTCGCCCGTCTCGAACGGACGGTCGCGCACCGGGAGGCGAAGGGCGGCAGCCGCGACTACGAGGACGAGAAGTTCTCCTACGTGGCCGCCACCCGGCTGCCCGTGGCCCGGCCCGCCGCCCGGGTGCTGCGGCACCCCCAGATCCGGCCCGGGCACGTGCGCCTGGAGCTGTGCCGGGCCGACGGGACCGCGGCCGGGGTGACCGTCTCGAAGAAGCAGGGCGCCGAGTACAAGGCGGCCCGCCGGGTGGCGTGGGGTGAGGGCTGGGGCTGAGTCCTCGAGGACCGGAAACCACTGGCACGAGCGGCGGAAGTGGCGGATGATGGAGGTCACGATCGCCACTGGAGGTGGGGCACATGAGTGCCAGCCGAGTTCCCGATCCGGTCCCCGATGTGCTGCCGATGCTCGCCCGGGGCAAACACCGCAATCCGCGCCGCGGCGCCTGCTTCATGGAGCTGGCGTCCTACCTCGCCGGTGAGCCCTGGACCGACTCACCGGCCTGCACCGACGAGTCGCTCGCGCACCTGGCGCGCCTGGTCAACGACTTCACCCCGGACGCCCACCGGCCCGCGCTCGCCCCGCTGATCCCGTCGGTGATCGGGCTGCGCGCCCTCGGGCCCGGCTTCGAGGACGAGGTCGCCCTGGTGGCCGCCATGCACGCGCTGCCGGTGGCGTCGATGGACCGGCAACGGGGCCTGGCCGTCGGGATGCTGCGCACCCTCGGCCTGGTCGACGCCTACCGGACCCGCGCCGCCGCGGAGGTCATGCGCAACGCCGCCCTGGAACTGGACACCTACGCCGACGCCAAGCGGTGGGGCCTGGCGTTCGCGGCCCGGATGGGCTCCGGCCCGGTGAACCAGTCCTCCGCCCAGGTGATCGTCGAGGTCGCCGTCCGCGGCATCGCCGAGGCCTGCGTCCCGGACCCGGCCAACCGGCTGCGGGCCCTGCTCGCCGACGTGATCGAGATGGCCCGCGACCGGGCGGGCCTGGCCACCACCGAGCCGGCCCCGCTGACCCCGCAGCAGTGGCACGCGGTGGTGACCACGGCCCGCTGAGCCCCGACCGGGTCCCCTGACTCGAAGTGCGGGTCCCGTGCGCGGTGATCGGCGGTTCGCATCAGATGCGCCGCGCCGTCTGGCACTGGCCGTACCCTCGGGCGCGCTAGCGGCCTACCGACTCCGGCCCTTGCGGTTCTGACGTTTCGAGGGCCGTCGTGGTCGGTTCGGACGCTGTCGTGGCGCTGCGCCGTCGTCGATGTCGAGTCGGGTGACGAGGCTTGCGAGGTTTCGAGGAAGCTGGTCGTGCAGGTACCCGGACAGCCAGCTACCGGATGCAGCCGCCGCCCAGACCGGCTCGCGCCGGGCGCGATCGTCGATCTGCGGCCAGAGGTCGCGCCGGCAGTTGAGCAGATCCTCAAGGACCCCGGCACCGAGGTTGCCCACGATGACCTCGTCGCCCGACTCATGTTCAAGGATCGCGTCGAGCAGCGGCAGCGGGTCGTCGGCGCACAGGGCGTAGTCCGGGACCCGGAACAACGGGTCCAGCTCGAACGGCTCGACGTGGGTGTCCGTTCGCACGTTGGTGGCATAGGCCTGCGCGAGTTCGACGATCTCGCTCGGTGGCAATTGGTAGACGAACTTGCCGCGACGAAAGCTGAGGCGCTCGGGCGAGAGCGGCAGCGAGGCCCGCACCGACTCCTTGAGATCGTCGACGAGTTCGCCCAGGAGGTAGTCGACCGGCTCGGGCGCGCTCTCGTCGGGAGGCGTGATCAGATGAGGGCGGAGCAGAGCGACGAAGGCCGCGAGTTCCTCCTCGGGAATACGAACCGCACAGGTGCCGGCAGTGATTCGCCGTCGAGCGCATCGATCACAACCTCCGTCCGTTCGACGTCACGCTCGTGGAGTGACACCCCCCGGCCCGTCATGGTGTCCACGAGCAGCTCGAACAGTCGGTCACTCATCGACGGGTGCCTCCTGCCTGGGGCCGGTGTTCCATCGCGGACGACGCGAGCGCGGCGGCGAGTTCAGCCATCGCTGCCTGAACGGACACGTGGGGCGGCCGGACCATCGGCGGAATCTTGGCCATCGTATGAGTCCCTCTGAAGCAGGGTGGGTGCCCGAATCCTATGGATCATTGTGCGGTCCGGTCAGTAATCACCCGTACCCTCGCATCCGTGGATCTCTGGGATGAACTCGGGCAGCGGGTGCTGCCCTCGGCCGCTGCCGTCGCGCTCGACGTGCGGTCGCTGTACCTCGTGCTCGGTATCGCGCTCGCGGTGGTGGTGATCCGTCCGGCGTGGAACGTGGCGCGCCTCGGCGTGACCCTCGTGCACGAACTCGGGCACGCCCTGGTGGGCGTCGTGTTCGGCCGCCAGTTCACCGGGTTCGTGCTCCGGGCGGACATGTCCGGGCACGCCGTGACCCGCGGTCCCAGCCGCGGCTTCGGGCGAGCGGCGAGCACCTGGGCCGGCTACCCGGCACCCGCCATCGTCGGCACTCTCATGGTCTGGGCCGCCGCACGCGGTTGGGCCGCGCCGGTCCTGACCGCGGTGCTTCTGATCCTCGTCCTCTCCTTGATCCGAGTCCGATCGCTCCTGACCGCCGTGGTGATGATCGGCGTGATCGCCGGCACCGGAGCCTTGTGGTGGTGGCGCACCGACGCGCTTCAGCAGCAGGTCCTCATCGGCGCCGGCCTGGTGCTCGTGGTCGGCGCGTGGCGGCACGTCGGCGCGGTGCTGCGCGATCGTGGCGGGTCGAGCGACCCGGCGGTCTTGGCCTCGTTGACCCGGGTGCCGAAGGCGCTGTGGAACCTCACGTTCCTGCTGGTCTGCGCGGCTGCCTCCTGGGTGTGTGCGGTCGAGGTGCTCGCGCTTCGCGGTTGACGCGGCCCTTCCGATCGACGCCGCGGGCGGGCCGATGAGTTTCCACGTCCGGGACGGTCCAACTGGGCATGAGCCAATTTCTGCTGTCCGTTCCGCACGACTCCGACGAGGAGCCGACCATGGAGACCATGGACCCGGCCGAGCTGGAGGCAGCCATGGCTGCCACCGGTGCGATCATCGAGGAGCTGACGTCGACCGGCGCCTTTGTCTTCGCCGGCGGGCTGATGCCGCCATCGAGCGCGATGACGGTCGACAACACCGGCGAGTCGCTGAACACCGTCAACGGCCCCTTCGTCGATGCCCCCGAGTACCTCGGCGGCTTCTGGATCATCGACGTGGCCGATGAGCAGACCGCCCTTGACTGGGCCGCGCGCGCATCGAAGGCCCTCGGCGGCCGGATCGAGGTCAGGGCCTTCCAGGTTCCGCCAGGCGACTGAGTTCACTTGTCGAGGGGATTCGGGTGGGCCCCTTACGGGCCGTCGCTCGATGGCGACATCTGCGCGCGCAACATAGGCGGCGGTATGCCCTATGTCAATACCAACATGGCCGTCCCCGTCCCGTAGCAGTGGTGGGGCGCGGACTTGGAACCCAGGCCCGTCGGCCTAGACGGTATGTAGCGACCCGGTCGCTGTGACGGGGGTGCGGGCCGGGGCCTCGCTCACGAGATTCGTGGGTTACCGAGTAGGGGCTGCCTGCTCGGCCTATCCGACATTCGTGGGAGGCCCCGGAGTTTACCGAGCGTACGAGCGTGGGGCTCGACGTGCACGCACGATCGATCGTTGCAGCAGCGATCGACGGCGTCACGGGCGAGCTCATCCAGTCCAGACTGACCCCGTCGCATGTGCACATCCGCTCCTGGCTCGCCGACCTGCCTGGCCCAGTGGCGGTGGCCTATGAGGCGGGCCCGACTGGCTTCGGCCTGTCCCGTTCGCTGACCGCGGCGGGGATCAGGTGTGAAGTGGTGGCGCCCTCGAAGTTGCAGCGCCCCAGCGGTGACCGGGTCAAGACCGATGCCAGGGACGCGGTGCACCTAGCGCGGCTGCTGCGACTGGATGAGTTCACCGCGGTCTGGGTCCCGACCCTGGATCAGGAGACCGCCCGTGATCTGGTCCGGGCGCGTGAGGACGCCCGCGGTGACTTGATGCAGGCCCGGCACCGACTCTCCAAGCTGCTGCTGCGTCAGGGCCTCGTCTACTCCGAAGGCCGCGCCTGGACCGGGGCGCATGAGGCCTGGCTGCGTCGGCAGCGTTTCCAGTCACCGGCGCTGCAGCTGGCGTTCGAGTCCGACTTCGAAGCCGTGCTCACGGTGCAGGCGCGGCGGGACCGACTCGATGAAGCGATCGCGATGGCCCAGGACAGTGAGTTCACGCCGATTGTGCGGCGACTGGGCTGTCTGCGAGGGATCAGCAACCTAACCGGGCTGGCTTTGGCGGTCGAGGTCGGCGACTGGCACCGCTTCACCGGTAACAGCATCGGCTCCTTCGTCGGGCTGGTCCCCTCGGAGTGCTACTCCGGCGCCTCACGGGTACAGGGCTCGATCACCAAGACCGGAAACACCCACCTGCGGCGACTGCTGGTCGAGGCCGCCTGGCACCACCGCGCCCGCTACGCCATCGGCAAGACCATCCAAGACCGATGGGAGCTGGCTCCAGTGGCCGCCCGCGCCCGCGGAGACGCCGGGAACCGGCGCCTGCACGCCCGCTGGAACAGTTTCCGCGAACGCCGCAAGCGGCACGTGGTCGCCAACGTCGCCATCGCCCGCGAGCTGTCCGGCTGGTGCTGGTCCCTGGCCGTTCTCGAGGAGTAGCCCACCGCTTCGCCGACCAACGTGGTGCAAGCAGCGCGTGGAGCGACCCGCGACGCAACTATGAGCAGCCCGGTCCCGCCAGGTGACGCTCGACCCTAGACACGCGGCCCGCTCCAGCCGAACACCCCGTCCTGCGGTAACCAACCCGCGCATATCAGTCTGACCGCGCGTCGCCAACGACGCGCTCACCACCGACACCGTCGACGAAGCAGAGGCGCCCGCCCCACCAACACGGGACGGGCGCCTCACTCTGCCACTTGACAGAAACGGCTACATATCAGTTGCCGGCGGTGGGAACCGTTTCCAAGTATGGGTGATAAGCGTCGTGAATCTTGAGCCTTTGTTCGGGCACCCGTGGTTGCACCCTCCGCGCCAATGCCTCGACCCGTTCACTTTCGCTTCCGACCTCCGGGTAAACGAAGTCATTTGCATGTGCTTCCGGCCCCAGCACGCATATCGATATCAGCTTTTCGATCGTTCGATCCACGCGGTCCTCCGCAATACCTGCCTCCACCAGCCCAGTCGACAACTGCGCACGAGAGAGGATGGCAGGAGCGCCTAAGAGAGAGTACAAAGCGCTTCGGAGCTCGGGAACAGTAACCCCGTTCTCCACCAACAGCGCATCGAACGCATAGTTAGAGTACACCTCGCGTGCAGCAATCATGTCGCTACACGTTATCCTATTATTGCCGCGGTCAATGGCGCTTGCTACGGCCGCGTTCGCCAAGACCAGGACATCTCTGGGTCGGGGTTGAACGCTCGACGCTATGAACGTACGCGTATCGATGTCGTTAACCTCTGGCGGAAAGACTTCGTCCCACACGCTCTTGCCTGGCCGTCCGCCGGCTTTGACTTCGTACCGAGCCTCGAGCACGTGCAGCAGAGTATTGGCGTCCTGCCATTTCACGGTTGAGAGAGGGAGCTTGTCGGGCTCACGAGCCTCGGTGCGCAGGTAGTGATAGATGTCGCTGCGCAGGAACACGGACACTGTCAGGCGCACTCGGTCGCGCCACCAATCTTGGCGATCAAAATCGCGCACTACGTTGCCTCGGGCCACGAGCAGACCCAGGATGAACTTCGCCACTAATCGCAAGTCGACATTCTTGTCCCAACCTTTATCGAGGTTGTCGACAAGAATTGCGACTCGCCTCCGCGTGCGGAGCACGCCTCCGAGGACAGACCGCAACTGATTGAGCGCCTGTGCGTGAAACGCCTCATTGATGAGGTCCCGCCGAGGTGAACTCGAGTCCCCAGACGCGACTCGGTGCGACAAGTGGTCGAGTGTCTGCTCAAGTCGTGTCGAGATGTCTGCGCGAAGGTCGAACGGCGCGTTCTCAACGTAGTTGATGAACCGTTGCTCGTCAGCACTCACCGGGATGGTCGGGCCTCGTGCGTCGATGGCTTGAAGGACCGCAGACCCGACTTCGGATTGTATGACGAAGCGCCAGAGCGCATCGAAAAAGTAGTCCTGTTGTCCAGCAGGAAGGCTCATGACGGTCTCGAACATGGCTGGGAACTCGAAGGCGGGCGGTTTGATGAGGACTACGAGGTTCGTCTTGTTTGCGCGCAGGTGGTCGAGTGCACGAAATGCATTCGCCGTCTTACCTGTCCCCCGGTGGCCAACGAAGATGGTGTCCCGCGCATCGATGACGTCGTTGTAAGCTGACGTTTCGACGAAGTATTCGGAAAGTTCATTCAACTCATTCTCGGCAACATGCTCTCCGAATTTGAGGAGCGAGAGAGGGTTCCTTGGAGAACGTCGGGGCCTACTCCAGTCAACGCCTTCGAACGGCAGCGAGTCGAGCCAATCTCGAGCGAGTTGCACGCACTCTCGGGCGTACGTGTACTTCTGCAGAAGGGCCTCGTAGTCGAACGGGGCGTCGTACTCGGGTTCGGCCAACATGAAGATCGGCGTATCCAAACCGCGTGCTAGTCCAGCTGCAATGGCGTGCCGAACATTTATGACAGTGGATCTGTTCCTGTGTGGTCCTGCGAAGTGAATCAGTACGCCAGCACTACGCATGATTGATGGGGCGAGCCAAGTTATCGGCTCAAAACTTGACTCCTTTGGATCGGAGACTAAGACTTGAGTGCCGCGCTTGCGACGCTCATCGATGAATGCGCTCAATCGTGAGGATGCTTCGAAAGGGTCGAATGTAGGACAGTAGAGCAGGGAATCGCGCGGCTCTGAAACCTCAGGGAGGCTTGGCTCCAGCAAGTCGTCGTAGGCGGTCCTTTCATCTTCCCACGGAGTACTCTCAAGAAGATGTGAGCTCAAGTCGGTACTGTTGAAGTAGGAGGTATAGCCCAGCGGTTTCAACGTGGACAACTCGTTGAAGTCTTGCTTGCCGCTAGTCACAGATTGGTCGAGAAGGATTCGGATCGACTTTCCCCGTGCCATTGCATAGCCGAGCTCAAAAGCGACGTTTGAGTTGAGTTGGGTTAGATCGAATACGGCCGAGGCAGATTGGTCGATTTGAGAGAGGACTCGTGAAATTACCACTCGTCCGTCGACGTCCAGATCTTCCCAACTCTTGGCAGACACGCCTTGCTGGATGAGTTGGGTGACGGTGCGTCTCATCGTGTCGCCGATACTCCGTGGGCTACTAGGGTAGCCAAAGAACACGTCGATCATATGCCCTCCCCATTGGAGTCAAGCGGTTGCTTTGGTTCTACACGTCGGCGAGGCGGCTGGCAAGGGCCAAATGGTGCGCCGCTTGGCGGAAGGCACGACCCAACCGATCCCCACCAGGTCGGAAGGGATGATCCTAGCGTCGGCCGGCTCGCTTGCTAGCACGAGCTGAGCGTCCATAGTGGGTTGCTAGAGACCTCCGGTAGGGCCGGTGTCTGGCCAGACTCGGCCTGAATTGCCCTGAATGTTCTGGAGGGTGGTTGGTTACGCGACCTCCGGGATGGGGGTCACGGGCGTAGCCTGCCGGTGAGCGTGTTCGAACTCAATGGGTGGCAGTTGCCCGATTGAGGAGTGGAGGCGGTCGTGGTTGTACCAGTGGACCCAGCGGGCGACTTGCCACTCGACCTCAGCGTGGTTCTTCCAGGTCGGTCCACCGTCGTTGATCGCCTCGGTCTTGAACAGCCCGATCGTCGACTCGCACAGCGCGTTGTCCAGCGCATCACCGACGGTTCCGATGGATCCGGCGATGCCTGCCTTGGCCAGTTCGGCGGTCAGCACCAGCGAGACGTATTGAGACCCGGCATCGGAGTGGTGGACGAGCCGGCCGCGCTCCCAGGTTGCTCCGGCGCGGTGACGCGCGTCGATCGCCTGGCGCAAGGCGTCGGTGACCAGGAAGGCGCGCATGCTTGTGGCGACTCGCCAGCCCAGGATGCGGCGGGAGTACACGTCTACGACGAAGGCGACGTAGATGAACCCGGTCAGCGTCCAGACGTAGGAGAAGTCGGCCACCCACAGCTGGTCAGGCGCGGTGGGCACATGCCAGCCGCGCTTGACCAGGTCGGGATGCCGTGGCGCCTCGGCCGACCGGCGGGTCGTGGTGGTGCGGTGCCGTCCCCGGATCGCGCCCGTGATCCCGGCGATGGCCATGAGCCGGGCGACCTGATCGCGGCCCACGTCCAGGCCGGCGCGACGGGCGGCGTGCCACAGCTTGCGCACCCCGTACACGCCCCAGTTCTCCCGGTGGAGCGTCACCAGAGCGTTGGCCAGGTAGGCCCCCTCCAGCAGCGCCGTGCTCACCGGCTGAGACTTGTGGGCGTAGTAGGTGGACGGCGCGATCTTCATTCCATGCTGAGTTAGCACGGCGCAGATCGGCTCGACGCCGAACCGGTCCCTGTAGGTGTCGATGTAGGCCACGATCACTTGAGTCGGCGGTCGAGCTCCGCCTGAGCGAAAACGCTGACGCGGTCTTGAGGATCTCGTTCGCGCGCTCCAGCTCGGCCACGCGCTTCTTCAATGCGCGCACCTCCTCGGACTCACTCGAGCGAGCGGCCGCAGGCCGGCCGCCGCCGGCGCGCTCGGCCTCCTCAATCCAGTTCCGCAGCGTCGCGGGGTTAACGTCCAGGAGCGAGCCGACATGCTTCCGGGCTCCCAACTTCGACTCGGTGCCCTCGGCGAGCTTCTCGCGGTACATCCGCACCGCCCGCTCCCGAAACTCACCGTCGTATCTCCTCGGTGCTGACATGAGATCCAGTCTCCTTTGCTAAATCAGCACCCTCCAGGAGATCCAGGGCAGTTCACCGCTGCCATCTCCTTGATCAGCCAAACGACTGCGAAGTTCCGCTGCCTACTCCGCAGCGGGCCTTATCGTGACGTAGCCTCGACGCCCAGGGAGGGTGCCATGCCGTTTGAACTTGACAATCGACTCGTTGTAGGAGTCGCTTCCAGTGCCCTGTTCGACCTCTCCGACTCTGATGCAGTCTTCCGTGCGAAAGGCGAAGCGGAGTATCGGCGGTACCAGGAGCAGCACCTCAACGACACGCTCAAGCCGGGCGAGGCATACCCGTTCATCAGGCGATTGCTCTCCCTCAACGATCTTGCCGACGCGCCGGATGACCCCCTGGTCGAGGTGATCGTGCTATCCCGCAATGATCCTGACACGGGTCTGCGCGTCATGAAATCGATCCAGGCACTTGGCCTTCCTATCACGCGCGCTGTGTTCATGCAGGGGCGGTCACCGCACAAGTTTATGCCCGCCTTCAACATGTCCCTATTCTTGTCGGCGAGCGCCGAGGCCGTACGCGAGGCGGTGGACGCACGCCTCCCCGCGGGCCAGGTCCTGCCTTCGGCGGCCGTCGAAGAGGATGACTCCGGCGACCTCCGCATTGCCTTCGACTTCGACGGTGTCCTGGCGGATGACGCGTCGGAGGGGGTAATGCAGGCACAGGGTTTGCCGGCGTTCCACGCGCACGAGGTCGCCAACCTCGCTACGCCTCACAGCCCCGGTCCCCTAAAGGCGTTCCTCGAAGCGATCAACCGGATCCAGGACCGCGAGCAGGCGCGGTTCCTGGTAGACCCTGGGTACCGCATCAGAGTCCACGTGGCGATCGTGACCGCTCGCAACGCCCCGTCGCACGAGCGAGCCATGGGCAGTTTGAAGGAGTGGGGTGTACGGGTGAACGACGCGTTCTTCCTGGGCGGCGTGGAGAAGGCCCGTGTGCTTGAAATCCTCAAACCGCACATCTTCTTCGACGATCAAGCGGGGCACCTCGCGGGCGCCGCAAAGGTCGCGCCTAGCGTTCACGTGCCCTTCGGCATCGCGAACGCCGCTCCGCCAGCGTCGAACGAGCCGCGCCACTGAAGGCGCATCGGACTCGGACGCTCACCGGTGCCAACGGGAGGCCTGCAGCGAGCCGACTAGAGTTCTTGTGGAGGTCGCTAACCCCTGAGACCGTCCGGCATCGGATGCCCCAATCTGGGCGGTTTGACGCTCCCCCGCAGCAGCGCGCATCAACTCACCTCAAGGCGCGTTAGGCGTGACTTCGGCGTCGAGGGCTACCGGTCCTAGCCCTCGGGCCGGTCGGTCCAGCCGTGCCGGGCGAGCACTCCGGCCAGGTCCGGCGGGGTGTAGGCGGGGCCCTTGAGGATCTTCCCGTCCTCGCGCAGGATCGGGCGGCCGTCGGCACCGAGCTTGGACAGGTTCGAACGGTGGATCTCGGCGAGCACGTGCTCCAGCGGAATGCCGCACTCGATCGCCATGCCGTAGACCACGTAGACCAGGTCGCCGAGCGCGTCGGCGGTGGCGACGGTGTCCCGGCGGCCGTCGTCGAGGGCCTCGGCGCGGGCGAACGCGACCTCGAGCTCGGCGCCGGCGGCGTCACCGTAGACGGCCTGGACCAGTTCGGCGAGCTCCTCGGCGACCAGGGCCAGGCGCATCGGCACCCGCGGCCGGTCGACGTTCGGGGCGCCGCCGGTGAGCGGCATGGCGTAGATGCGGTGGAACTCGTCGACGAGCACCTCGGGGTCGCGCCCCGAGTGCGGTGTGCCGGGGGTGCCCGAGGGCGGTGGCGCGGTCGGGCGCCCGACCGCACCGCCGCCGTCGGGCAGGGTGTTCTCGGCCACCTGCGGCAGCGGCACCTCGCCCTCGCGGGCGTACCAGTGCCCGCCGGCGCGCAGGTGCGCGACGACCGCACGCTCGAGCGAGCTGTGCTGCGGGAGGGTGTCCAGGTCCACCTCGCCGCGGCGGTTGAACACGAAGAACATGACGTCGGTGTCCGCGGTGGTGCGGGCCGGTGTGAGTTCCCAGCGCCGTTGGAAGGACGCCATGTTCGACCCGGGCGCGAGGACCTCGCTCAGCTGCGGGTCGAGCAGCCAGCTGGCGCAGTGGATGTTGGCGGCCGGGTAGTCGGGGAAGTGCCGGGCGAAGAACGTGACCGCGCGAGCGAACGAGGCGTCCACGGCGGCCGGGGTGAGCGGTCCGGTCCGCGGGATGTGCGCGGACAGGGCGATGCCCTCGGCGCCCGGGCGGCGGCGCGGGGTGTACTGGAGGCGGCCGAGCCAGTAGTTGCCGCCGGTCCAGTGGCCGATCAGCCAGTCCTGGGTGTGCAGCCCGAACTCGCCGAAGGTGAGCCGGTGCACGTGCATCTGCTGGCCGAGGTCACCGAGGGAGCGCCAGGAGATCGCGTCCGAGATGCCGCGCTCGCGGTGGAACTCGCGCACGTCGCCCGCGGTGGCCACGAACGCGAGGAACGCGCCGATCCCGTCGCCGCCGCGGCTGGTGCCCGGTTCGCGGGGGAAGATCGGGCCGGGGGCGTCCATGGTGATGTCGCCGAGGCGATCGCGGAGGGCGTTCGCGTAGCCGGTGACCCGCTCGAGGGTGCCGGAGTCGGTGAGCGCGTTCGCGACGGCGGCCTCGGCCTCCGGCAGGTCCTCCGGGCGCAGGCCGAGCAGGACCAGGATCTCGGGCAGGTCGGGCGCTCCGAGCCGGGCGGCGACGTCCGCGGCGGTCAGGGGAGTGAGCATGCGGGGGTACGCGGCAGGCATGGAGCAACCGTACGGGGTGCGAGCGCGTGCCCTACCGGCGGGTGTTGTTGTGCGGCCCATGGCGCCGGTGGGCCGCACGATCGCACGTTCGACCCGGTGCCTCAGTGGGCGCCGCCCTCCCAGGTGTCGCCGCACGGGCCGCCGCCGGTCGCCTCGTCGATCGTGACATCCGCACCCGTGTTCGGGTCGACGAGCGGCAGGTAGAACCGGGAGACCTCCAGGCTGGCCTGCGGCACGAAGTGCAGGATCAGCGAGCGGCGGAACCGATCCGCCGAGGTGTTCGGCAGCGACCCGTGCACCATGCTGCCGTGGAAGAACAGCACGTCGCCGGCGCGCATCTCGGTCTGCACGGCCGCCATGCCCTCGGGCGGGCGGACCAGGCCGGTCGTGAAGGACTCCGTGGCGTCGGCCTCCTCCGGGCACACGACCTCCATCGTGTGCGATCCCGGCACCACGGCGAGCGCGCCGTTCTCGGCGTCGCAGTCGTCGACGGCGATCCACGCCGCCACGCAGGTCTCCGGGTGGGCGCGCAGGAAGTAGTTGTCCTGGTGCATCGCCTGGCCGCGGGCCGTCGGTGGCTTGAAGTAGAACATCGACTGCGCGCCCCACACGCTTCCGACGAGGTCGGTCGTGAGATCGACGATGCGGGGATCGCTCAGGTACTGCCGGGCGAGCCGGCCGATCGCCAGGTCGGGCCGGCGGTGCGGCTGCATGAACCGCGGATAGCGGGCGAGGATGTCATCCTCGTCGACCTCGTGGGTGGCGCCGACGGCGGTGCGATCCCGCTCGACCTGTTCCATGTAGGTGTCCCGGATGGCGGCCACCTCCGCGGGGTCGAGCAGACCCTTGACGTGGACGACTCCGTCCCGGTCGTACTGCTCGCGGCGGGTGGCGGGGCTGGCGACTAGCGTGGTCATGCCCCCAGCGTGTCCCGCGTCGGTGCCGGCCAGAATGGACGGTCTCGCCGCAAACATGGACAATCCGACTCATGCCTGCTGCGCGTGCCCGCCGGGATGACCGCGGTCCGGTGATCGACGGGGTGCTGCCCGGCCGGTTGAGCGTCGGGACGGGGTTCGACACCGTGCGACCCCGAGGGGTGCCGGAGTGGCTGATCATGCTCACCGTCGGCGGTCGCGGCCGGCTGCGGCCCGCCACCTCCCGCGACTGGATCGAGCTGCCGCCGCGGTCGATCGTCGCCTACCGGCCGCACGTGCCGCAGGAGTACGGAACCGCGCCGAGCCCCGGCACCTGGGAGGTCCTGTGGATGCACGTGCACCCGCGGGCCGACTGGCTGCCGCTGCTGGAGTGGGCGCCGTGCGCACCCGGCATCGGTCGGCTCGACCTCTCCGCCGTCATCGCCGAGCGGGTCCAGGTGGCGCTGACCCGGGCGGTCGCGCACCACCTGACCGGGCTCGGGCAGTCCCGGGCGCTCGCGATGAATGCGGTCGAGGAGGGGTTGCTGTGGAGCGAGTCGGAGAATCCCCGCAGCGGGCGCACCGACGCCACGGTGCTGGCGGTCCTGGAGCACGTCGGAACGCACCTCGGCGCCCCGCACAGCCTGACCTCGCTCGCCGCGGTCGCGGGGGTCTCCCCATCCCACCTCGGCAGGACCATGAAGGAAGCGACCGGCATGTCGGTGATGGCCGTCGTCGAGCGGATGAGGATGGACGCCGCCCGCGAGCTGCTCGATCACACCGGCCTGACGGTAGCCCAGGTCGCCGCCCGGGTGGGCTACCCGGACCCGTTGTACTTCTCGAGGCGGTTCCGCCGCGACAGTGGTCTGCCGCCACGGGCCTGGCGACGGCGCACCGGGCGCTAGTCGGCGTTAGTCGCCGCCCGGCCGCTCCTCGGTGCCGGCCGAGCGCAGTGCGGCGCGGCGGAGCATCTCGTGGGCCTCCTCCGGGGGCAGGGTCGCCTGGCCGACGTCCTCCGCGGCATCGAGGGTCGGTGCGGCGCCGGGCAGCTCGGCCTGGAACGCGGCCGCGGCGGCGTCGATCTCGGCCTGGCTGTGCTGGTTGGCCAGGGTCATGATCTCGCCCCACAACTGCTTCGCCTCGTCCTCCTGCTCGGGGCCCGCCTGCTCGGACAGTTCGAGGGTCTCGAGGCGGGCGCCGATCTCGTCCATGCGCCGGCGGAACTTCGCGTAGTCCATTCGACCGAGCGTAGGAGCCCCGCGGCTCAGGAGCGAACGGCGGCCATGGGGAGTTCAACCGGGGGGCCGCCGGTGCCGGTCAGGTCGATGTCCCGCAGCCCGCACGCGACCCGGCGCAGCAGGCCGCGCAGCACCTCCCGCTCGTCCGGCGCGAGCACCCCCATGGTGGCATCCTCGGCCGCCCGCACCCGGCGCTCGAGCTCGGCCAGCGTGGTCCGGCCGGAGGCGGTGGCCACCACCCGGCGGGCCCGCCGGTCGGTGGGGCTCTGCTCCCGCAGGACCAGGTCCGCCTCGACGAGGTCGTCGATGAGGTAGGTCATCACGGTCCGGTCGATGCCGAGGTGGGCGGCCAGGGCGACCTGGGTCGGCTGGTCCCCGTGGACCACGACGTCGAGCACCTGGTACCCGCGGGAGCCGTGCGGGACATCCGCGACCACCTCCGCCACGGCCGCCTCGTAGGCCCGCAGCAGGGTCCCGACGTGCCAGCCGAAGTCACCCTCGCGGCGGGCTCGGCACCGCTCGTGCGTGGTTTCGGGGTTCGTGGCCATGGGGGAATGATACGCCCGGATGTGCGGTTGATCCAATCATCGGATCGACATATGATCTGCCAGACAACACATATCGCCGTGATCCCCGAGGGCTCACGGCGACCCGGAACACACGAGGTGCGCACATGCCGGACTACGGCCACGACCTGACCTTCGGAACCTTCATCACCCCCACGAACGCCGCGCCGGCGACGGTGGTGGACCTCGCGAAGGCCACCGAGGCGGCCGGGCTCGACCTGGCCACGTTCCAGGACCATCCCTACCAGGCGGGCTTCCTCGACACCTGGACGCTGCTCAGCTACGTGGCCGCGCAGACCGAGCGGGTCTCGCTGTCCGCCAACGTGATCAACCTGCCGCTGCGCCCGCCCGCCATGCTCGCCCGCGCCGCCGCCAGCCTCGACCTGCTCTCCGGAGGCCGGTTCGAGCTGGGCCTCGGCGCCGGCGCGTTCTGGGACGCCATCGGGGCCATGGGTGGCCCCCGCCGCACGCCCGGTGAGTCGATCACTGCTCTGAGCGAGGGCATCGACATCATCCGGGGCCTCTGGGACACCAGCACCCGGGAGCGCCTCGTCGTCGATGGCGAGTTCTACCGGGTGGACGGCGCCAAGCGCGGCCCGGCCCCGGCGCACGACATCCAGATCTGGCTCGGCGCCTACAAGCCGCGGATGCTGCGCCTGATCGGGCGCAAGGCCGATGGTTGGCTGCCCTCCCTCGGCTACGTGAAGGACCTGAACGACCTGACCACCTCGAACGCGACCATCGACGAGGCCGCGCTCGCCGCCGGACGCACCCCGGGCGACGTGCGCCGGTTGTTGAACATCGGCGGCACGTTCTCCGCCCAGCGCGGCGACGCCCTGTTGTCCGGTCCGCCCGAGCAGTGGGCCGAGCAGCTCGCCGACCTCACCCTCGAATACGGCTTCTCCACCTACATCCTCTCCGGCGACGACGCCCGGTCGATGATGATCCTCGGACAGGAGGTCGCCCCCGCCGTCCGCGAACTCGTACGCGCCGAACGTGGCGCCGACCGGACGGACCCGACCTCCGCCGTCGGGCGCTGACCATGGACTACGGACACCACCTCGAGTTCGGGGCCTTCGTCAACCCCGACAGCGCCGACCCGGCCGGCGTCGTCGACCTCGCCCGGCGCGCCGAGGAGCTCGGCCTCGACCTCGTCACCGTGCAGGACCACCCCTACCAACCCGCGTTGCTGGAGACCTGGACCCTGCTCTCCTGGATCGCCGGCAGCACGGACCGGATCCGGATCGCCCCGAACGTGCTGAACATGGCGATCCGCCCGCCCGCCGTGCTCGCCCGCGCCGCCGCGAGCCTCGACCTGCTCTCCGGCGGGCGCCTCGAGCTCGGCCTCGGCGCCGGGCACTTCTGGGACGCGATCGCCGCGATGGGGACCCCGCGGCTCAGTCCTGGCGAGTCCGTGGACGCGCTCACGGAGGCGATCGAGCTGCTCCGCGCCGTCTGGGCCGGTGACGCCTCGAGCCCGCTCGAGGTACCCGGCGCCTTCCACGCGCTCGACGGCGCCCAGGGCGGCCCCGCCCCCGCCCACACCATCCCGCTGTGGATCGGCGCGCTCAAGCCGCGCATGCAGCGCCTCATCGGCGCCAAGGCGGACGGCTGGTGGCCCTCGCTCGGGCGCCTCGCACCCGGCGACCTGGCCGCCGGGAACGCCGTGATCGACACCGCCGCGACCGAGGCCGGGCGCGACCCCCGCGAGATCCGTCGCCTCCTCAACATCACCGGCTCCTTCGGCCCGACGGCGCAGGGCGAGTTGAGTGGACCGCCGTCGGCCTGGGTGGAGCAACTGCTCCCGTACGTGCTGGACGACGGCGTGGGCACGTTCGTGTACGCGGCCTCCGGTGGGGCGGACCTCGAGCGGTTCGCGACCGAGGTGGCGCCCGCCCTGCGCGAGGCCGTCGCCGCCGAGCGGCACGCCCGGTCGACCCCCGTGGGTGCCGTGGTGCCGCTGGCGGTCCGCGCCAAGCGGCGCGAAGGCATCGACTACGACACCGTGCCGGCCGCGCTGGCCGCGACCGCCGTCGAGCCCGGCCACGCCGGCTTCGCGGGTGTGCGCAACACCTATCTGCGCGGCGGCTCACCCGGTCTGGTGCTGCGACCCGGCGACGCCGACGAGGTGGCGCAGGCGCTCGCGTTCGCGCGGTCCCAGCCGGTGCCGCTCGCGGTCCGCAGCGCCGGGCACGGCATCAGTGGCCGCTCCACGAACGACGGTGGCATCGTCATCGACCTGTCCCGCCTGAACGGGATCGAGGTCCTCGACGTCGACACCCGGCGGGTCCGGATCGAGCCGGGCGCCCGCTGGGGCGAGGTGGCGCAGGCGTTGCACCCGCACGGCTGGGCGCTCAGCTCGGGTGACTTCGGGGGCGTGGGCGTCGGCGGGCTGGCCACGGCCGGCGGGATCGGCTGGCTCGGCCGCAAGCACGGGCTCACCATCGACCACCTGCGCGCCGTCGAGATCGTCCTCGCCGACGGCGCTCTGGTGCGGGCCGACGCCGAGCACCACCCCGACCTGTTCTGGGCGGTGCGCGGTGCGGGTGCGAACCTCGGGATCGTCACCGCGTTCGAGTTCGAGGTGGACGAGGTCGGCGACGTCGGCTTCGCCCAGCTGGTCTTCGACGCCGGTAACGTCGCCACCTTCCTCGAGAACTGGGGCGCCCTGCAGGAGGCGGCGCCGCGGGACCTGACCAGCTTCCTGATCATCGGGCGCCCGCGCGGGGGGCAGGTGGTCGCCACCGTGATGGCGACGGTCGACTCCGACGACCCGGACACCGTGATCAGCAGGCTCCAGCCGTTCGCGACGCTCGGCCCGCTGCTGCAGCAGGCCGTGCAGATCCTGCCCTACCCGGCGATCGTGGCCACGCCCGACGGCGGCCAGCACGGCCAGGGCGAGCCGGCCACCCGGTCCGCGCTCGTGGAACACCTCACGCCCGAGTTCGCCGCGGCCGCGGCCAAGCTCATCCACAGCGGGGTGTCCTACTTCTTCCAGATCCGCTCCGTGGGCGGCGCCGTCGCCGACGTGCCGCCGGAGGAGACGGCGTACGCGCACCGGTCCGCGAACTTCTCCGTGACCGCGTTCGGCGCCGGCCGCACCCGCCTGGACGCGGTCTGGGACACCCAGATCCAGCCGCACGCGAACGGCCTCTACCTGAGCTTCGAGACCGACCCGAGGCCCGAACGGATCGCCGACGCGTTCCCGCCGGCCACGCTGGCCCGGCTGCGCGAGATCAAGGCGCGAGTGGACCCCGAGAACGTGTTCCGGGACAACTTCAACGTGGCGCCGGCGGAGCCGGGGATCACGGCCGTGGCCGGCTGAGGTCCCGGCGCGACGAGTCTTGATTCAGCCTGTCCTTAATTCAGGTATCGCTGTACTGTCGGCGACATGACCGCCGGCACCGCAACGCTCACCCACACCGCCGCGCTCGCGCGCCTCGGCCACGCGCTCTCCGACCCGACCCGCGCCGGCATCCTGCTTGCGCTCCGGGAGGCGCCCGCCTACCCGTCGGACCTGGCGGACGCGCTGGAGGTGTCCCGGCAGGTGATGTCGAACCACCTCGCCTGCCTGCGCGGCTGTGGCCTGGTCGAGGCGGTCCCGGAGGGGCGGAGGACCTGGTACCGCCTCGCCGACCAACACCTCGCACCGGCGCTCGACGAGCTCCTGCGGGTGGTGCTGTTCGTCGAGCCGGACTGCTGCGACGGCGACGGGTGCGCCTGCTGATGAGCCTCCCGACCCTCACCGCCGAGCGGCGCGAGGTGCTGCACCGACGGATCCGGATCATCGTCGCGATCACGATCGGCTACAACGTCATCGAGGCCGCCGTCGCGCTCGCGGCGGGCGCGGCGGCGTCCTCGACGGCGCTGATCGGCTTCGGCCTCGACTCCACGATCGAGGTGCTCTCCGCCGTCGTCGTCGCCTGGCAGTTCACCCGGCGCGACCCCGAACGGTGGGAGAAGCCCGCGCTGCGGGTCATCGCGATCGCGTTTTTCGCGCTCGCGGCGTACGTCTCCGTCGCCTCGGTGTTCGCGCTGGCCGGCGGAGGCGAGGTCCGGCACTCCACGGTCGGCATCGTGATCGCGGCCGTGAGCGTGGTGGTGATGCCGTTCCTGTCCTACGCCGAGCGCCGCGCCGGCCGCGAGGTCGGCTCCGCGACCGCCGTCGCCGACTCCAAGCAGACCCTGATCTGCACCTACCTCTCGGCCGCGGTGCTGCTCGGCCTCGTGGCGAACAGCCTGTTCGGGTGGTGGTGGGCCGACGCCGTCGCCGGACTCGTGATCGCCGCATTCGCACTGCGGGAGGGGGCCGAGGCCTGGAAGGGCGACGCGTGCGCCACGAGCGTCGGCATGATCCTGGAGACCGGCCACGACGACCACCTCGACCACGACCGCGACGACCACTAGTTGGAGCCCGCTGCGGCCACCCGCGATGCGCAATACGGTTGGCGAAGTGGCGTGGTGACCCCCCGCCGTCGACCATCGAGCCCGTAGTGAGGAAGACCCGTGAGCACCGCACCGATCGACGCCACCACCACCAGCGCCTGGGCGGAACTGACCGGCCACGCCTCCGCCCAGCGGCCGGACCTGCGCGCCTGGTTCGACGCCGACCCCGGCCGGGCCGAGCGGCTCACGTTCGACGCCGCGGACCTGCACGTGGACCTGTCCAAGAACCTCGTCACCGACGAGACCCTGGCCCTGCTGCTGCGCCTGGCCGAGGAGGTCGGGCTCGCGGGCCGAATCGAGGCGATGTTCACCGGTGAGCACATCAACGTCACCGAGGACCGGGCCGTGCTGCACACCGCGCTGCGCCGGCCGGCCGGGGCGAGCCCCGCGCTCGTGGTCGACGGGCAGGACGTGGACGCGGACGTGCACGCGGAACTCGCGAAGGTCTACGCGTTCGCCGAGCAGGTGCGCTCGGGCACGTGGACGGGGGTCACCGGCAAGCGGGTCGCCACCGTGGTCAACATCGGCATCGGCGGCTCCGACCTCGGCCCGGTGATGGCCTACGAGGCGCTCGCGCCCTACGTGCAGGAGGGGCTCGAGGTCCGGTTCATCTCCAACATCGACCCCAGCGACGTCGCCGAGACCACCGCCGGGCTGGACCCGGAGACCACCCTGTTCATCGTCGCGTCGAAGACGTTCGGCACCCTGGAGACGCTCACGAACGCCCGGCTCGCCCGCGAGTGGCTGTGGACGAACCTGGAGTCCGCGGGCGCCATCGACGGCTCCGAGGACTCCCGCACCGGCGCCGTCGCCAAGCACTTCGTGGCCGTGTCCACGGCCCTGGACAAGGTCGCCGCGTTCGGCATCGACCCGGGCAACGCGTTCGGCTTCTGGGACTGGGTGGGCGGCCGGTACTCGGTCGACTCCGCGATCGGTACCTCGCTCGCGATCGCGATCGGCCCGGAGGCGTTCGCCGAGTTCCTGGCCGGCTTCCACGCCATCGACCAGCACCTGCGCTCGATCCCGTTCGCGCAGAACGTGCCGGTCCTGATGGGTCTGTTGAACGTCTGGTACGTCAACTTCCTCGACGCGCACACGCACGCGGTGCTGCCGTACGCGCAGTACCTGCACCGGTTCCCGGCGTACCTGCAGCAGCTCACCATGGAGTCCAACGGCAAGGGCGTGCGGTGGGACGGCACCCCGGTCACCACCGAGACCGGTGAGGTGTTCTGGGGTGAGCCCGGCACGAACGGCCAGCACGCGTTCTACCAGCTCATCCACCAGGGCACCCGGATCATCCCGGCGGACTTCATCGCCGTGGCGAACCCGGCCAGGCCGCTGCGCGACGGGGACACGGACGTGCACGCCCTGTTCCTCGCGAACTTCTTCGCCCAGACCAAGGCCCTCGCGTTCGGCAAGACCGCGGACGAGGTCCGCGCCGAGGGCACCGCCGAGGCGATCGTCCCGGCCCGGGTGTTCACCGGGAACCGGCCGACCACCTCGATCCTGGCCCCGGCGCTGACCCCGTCGGTGCTCGGCCAGTTGATCGCCCTGTACGAGCACATCACGTTCGTGCAGGGCGTGGTCTGGGGCATCGACAGCTTCGACCAGTGGGGCGTGGAGCTCGGCAAGCAGCTCGCCACCCAGATCGCCCCGGCGGTCACCGGGGACGCCGACGCGCTGGCCGCCCAGGACGCCTCCACGCAGGCGCTGATCCGGCACTACCTGGCCCAGCGTGACTGAGTGGGCGCGGCCGGCCCGTCGGGGCGCCCGGTGGGTGACGGTCACGCGACCTGGAGGTCCCAGATAGCACTTGTGCTACCTCGCGAGCTAGGATAGGACCATGGAAACGACGGTGGGTCTTCGGGAGTTGCGGCAGTCCGCGTCCGACCTGGTGCGTCGCGTCGCGGCCGGCGAGGAGATCACTGTCACTGTGGCTGGGCGTCCGAGCGCTCGCCTCGTGCCCGCCAGGCCTGCACGATGGCGTTCCTGGAGCGCACTGGACGGGCTCTTCCGTGGCCCCGCAGACGAGCACTGGACGGCTGACCGTGACCTAGTCGACGGAGATCTGCGCGATCCGTGGGAACGCTCGAGTGAGTGACACTGATCGCAGCATCCTGGATACCAGCGTGGTCATCGGCGTGGAACCGGCCGCCATCAGCGGGGACCTGGCGATCAGTGCGGCGACGCTCGCCGAGTTGCACTTCGGGGTGCTCGTGGCCCGGAATGCTCAGGTCCGGGCCGAACGTCTGCGCCGGCTCAGCATGATCGAGCGCAACTTCGATCCGCTGCCTGTCGATGAAGCCGTCGCTGCCAGTTATGGGCAGCTCGCCGCAGCCGTGGGCGCGGCGGGTCGCCAACCTCGCCGGCGGACGATGGACCTTCTGATCGCGGCCACCGCCCACGCCCACGATGCTCGCCTCGTCACCCGCAACCCGGCCGACTTCGCCGGGTTGGCGGAGTACATCGAGATCTTCGTGCCGTCGTGAGCGCGCGGGCTCCTGCGCCTCGACGACGCCCTGACCATCAGCGGATCCTGACCGGGTCCATCCAGGCCAACACGTGCTCGGTGCCGAACGGCCACAACGCCTCCAGAGCGGCGGCCGGGTCGGTGCCGAGCGTGGGCAGCCCGGGCACCGTGAGCCCGGTCCGCACCGGCCGGGCCGGTGCGTCCGCCGGCAGCCCGGCCAGCCGGCGGGCGTAGGCGAGTCCGTCACGCAGGTCGCCGAGCGCGTCGACGAGGCCGAGCCCGACGGCGTCGCGTCCGCTCCAGATCCGGCCTCGCCCCAGTTCGTCGACCCGCGCCGGGGTCAGCCCGCGGCCGGTCGCGACCCGGTCGACGAACCTGGCGTAGACCTCGCCCATCAGCTTGGTCATCCGCTCGCGCTGGGCGTCGGTGAACGGGCGGGCGGTGCTGAGGGCGAGGGCGTCCTCGCGGCCCACCGGCTCCGCGTTGAAGCCGTGCCGGTCCGAGAACTCGGTGAGCACCGGCTTGCCGATGACCACACCGATGCTGCCGGTCAGGGTGAACGGGCTGGCCAGTACATGGTCGGCGCCGGCGAGCACGTAGTACCCGCCGGACCCGGCCACGGACCCCATCACGGCCACGACCGGCTTGCGGCAGGCGACCACGGCCCGGTGGATCACGTCCGAGGCGAGCGCGGACCCGCCGCCGGAGTCCACGAAGAGCACGATCGCCTTGGTGTGCTCGTCACGATCGGCCCGCCGGAGCGCCGCGACCACGGTGTCCGACCCCGCCCGCGGGCCGCCCAGCACCGGCACCGGCGGGCCGCCCCCGCTCGACCCCGAGACGATGGCGCCGACCACGGGAACGACCGCGACGCCGTCGGGCCGGACGCGCAGCGGCGTTCGGCGCCCTGCGCCGGTGTGTTGCCGTCGCAGCAGATCGAGCGTGCGGGCCAGCGACGTGTCGGCGACGGTGACGAGCTCGTCGTCGTAGGCGATCCGGGTGATCAGGCCGACCTCGAGCAGCTCCGCGGCCGAGGTCAGCCCGGCGTCCAGCCAACCGCGGGCCGCGTCCTCGGAAACGCCACGACCGGCGGCGAGCGCGTGCACCCAGGACGACTCGGCGGAGTCGAGGTAGGCGCCGAGCTGCTCGCGCTGGGCGTCGTCCATGTGGTCCTGGCTGAACGGGGTGAGCGCGGACTTGTACTCGCCGATCCGCAGGTTCTCGAACCCGATGCCGTGCCCGCGCAGGAACGCGCCGAGGTAGATCTGCTCGCCGGCGAGCCCGGGCACGGACACGTCCGCGGACTCCGGCGCGACGACGTCCGGCACCGGGGCGGTGGCGAGCAGCCCGGTCATCGAGACTTGCTCGAGGTAGGCGACCACGTGCTTGCGTTCGGCGAGGTGGGCCAGCAGCCCGGCGATCGCGCCCGCCGTGGCCAGATCCGCGGTGAGCCCGCGCACGCGCACCACCACGGACTTCACCCAGTCGGCCTCCCCGATCCGGTCCAGGCGCTCGGCCAGGGAGTCCAGCGAGGAGGTGCGCTGCAGCAGGGCGGCGAGGCCGGGGCGGCGCTGGGCGGGGTAGGGGCCGGACAGGTCGACGATCACCCGGTCGGGTTCGGTGTCCGGGCCGGGGCGTCGTCCGAGCAGGGGAGCCAGGGGAGTGGGGAGGGCGCGCATGGTTCGAGGCTAACCCGGCCGTCCCGGCGGGGCCCCGATAGGATGCCGCCGCCAGGCCGTTCAAGGGGCCACGCCATCGGGGCACCGCGTCCCGACGTCGGAAGCGGGGGTGATGGGCAGCGCATGTCCGGCACCGTGAAAGGCCGAGCCGCCGCACCCGCACGGCGGGTGGCGGCCGTGGCCGAGCGGGCCCTCGGTCTGTTCCCGGCCCGGGTCTGGAGCCACTTCACCCGGAACCGCGGGTTCGTGCTCGCCGCCGGAGTGAGCTACCAGGCGCTGTTCGCGATCTTCGCGACGCTCTACGTCGCGTTCGCGAGCGTGGGACTCTGGCTCGGCGCGAACACCCGCGCGATCGACGCCCTGATCGCGCTCATCGACTCCTATCTGCCCGGGTTGATCGGGGAGAACGGGGTCCTCACCGAGGAGCAGGTGTACACGATCGCCCAGGACGCGTCGGCGCTGCTGAGCATCACCGGGCTGATCGCCGTGATCGTGTTCATCTGGACCGCGATCGGCTGGATCTCCTACTCACGGCTGGCCGTGCGGGCCATCTTCGACCTGCCGCCGGACACTCGTCAGTACGTGCTGCTGAAGGCGCGCGACTTCGTCATGGCCCTCGTCTTCAGCCTGATGCTGCTCGCCGGCGGGGTGCTGAGCAGTGCCGGCTCCTGGTTCCTCTCCACGATCTTCGCGGCCCTGGGCTGGAGCACCATGTCGCCCGCGTTCGGCCTCGTGATCGGCCTGGCGACGAACCTGGTGGCGTTCGCCGTGAACACCCTGACCATCGCGGGGATCTTCAAGTTCCTCGCCGGCGCGAGCGTCCCCTGGCGGCTCATCGTCCCCGGCGCCGCCCTCGGCGGGGCCGCGACCGTGGTGCTGCAGCTCGCGGCCGGGTACCTGCTCAGCAGTTCGCCCTCCAACCCGCTGCTCGCGACGTTCGCGGTGTTCATCGGGCTGCTGCTGTGGTGCCGCTTCGCGGGCGTGGTGCTGCTCGTCGCGGCCTCGTGGGTCGCGGTCACCGTCACCGACGCGGGGCTGTCGCTCGCGGCGGAGCCGGCGCCCGAACGGGAGGAGGACGTCCGGATCGCCGAGGTGCTGGCCGCCGTCGAGAAGATCCGGGACGCGACGGCGCAACGTCGGGACGCGCCGTTCTACCGGCGCCGGGCCGCACGCCGGCGGGAGGAGGAGGCGATCGCCGAACTGGAGGACCTGCTCCGCGGGGACGCGGTTCCGGTGGGCGCCGGGTCGTCCGGCGACGGGACGCGTGAGGAAGGGTCCGCGGCACCGAGCAGGCGTGAGCGGCCAGCGCCGTTGCGGAGGTCGCGCTAGCGACGGCGCTGCGGCTCCGTCATCACCAGTTTGCCGCGGTCGTCGATCTCGAGAAGCACGCGCTTCTCCCGCTGCGTGATCGTCACCACGAGCCAGCCGATCAGCCAGAGACCTGCCGTGAAGACCGAGAGCAGCAGGTGCAGGATGTGGTTGGGCGTCGTACCGAAGACGACGACGGCGTTGAAGTCGCTCTGGTACTCGAGCCGAGCCCCTTGCTCGACGGCCCGACTCACGGCGGTTGAGAGCGTGCGCCGACGGGACTCGTCGGTGACCGCCGGGGCGGCCGCGGGGCTCTCCTGTCCGGCAGGTGCAGTCGTCAGGGTGTCTCCCCATCGTCGGAGCGGGTGACCAGAGCCTACACACGTGGCCGCACTCTGGTCCGGGGGGTGATGAGAGCCGCCCCGAGTCTCGGCGGGTGACGAGAGCCGTCGTCACGACCGGCTCGTGCCTCGCCGGGCGTTCCTCCTCCCGAGTCTCGGCACCCCTCGCATGAGAAAGGCCGCCTCGACTTCGTCGGGCGGCCGTCTCATTGCGAGCGGGTGACGAGAATCGAACTCGCGCTATCAGCTTGGGAAGCTGAAGTTCTACCACTGAACTACACCCGCATGCGCCCGGTGACCCGAACGCGCCGCCAGCATACCCGGTGCCGGGGATGGGTTTCACCCCGGCGCGCTAACGTGGGCGCGTGCTGCTCTCCGATCGCGACATCCGCGCCGAACTGACCACCGGGCGGATCGGCCTGGATCCCTTCGACGAGACGATGATCCAGCCCTCCAGCGTCGATGTCCGGCTGGACCGGTTCTTCCGCCTCTTCGACAACCACAAGTACCCCGTGATCGACCCCGCCCTGGACCAGCCCGAACTCACCCGGATGGTCGAGGCCGCCCCCGGCGACCCGTTCGTGCTCCATCCCGGCGAGTTCGTCCTCGGGTCCACGTACGAGCTGATCAGCCTGCCGGACGACGTCGCGGCCCGCCTCGAGGGCAAGTCCAGCCTCGGTCGGCTCGGACTGCTGACGCACTCCACGGCCGGGTTCATCGACCCCGGGTTCTCCGGCCACGTCACGCTCGAGCTGTCGAACGTCGCGACCCTGCCGATCCTGCTCTGGCCCGGCATGAAGATCGGGCAGATGTGCTACTTCCGGCTGTCCAGCCCCGCCGAGCACCCGTACGGGTCCGGCGCCCAAGGCTCGCGCTACCAGGGCCAACGGGGCCCGACGGCGTCGCGTTCGCACCTGGGGTTCCACCGCACCGACGTGGGTCGGTAGGGCCATGCCCGACGGCGCAGCCCGGGTCCTGCAGGTCGGCCTCGCCGAGGTGCAGCACCTGTTGCTGCTCGGCGCGGACGTCACCGACGAGGAGGTCGAGGCTCTCGCGCTGAGCCGGTTCCCGGAGGCGGGCCGGGTGAACGCCACGACGCTCGCGCTCACCCCGACGGCCGCCATCGAGGGCCCGTGGGAGGTCGCCGATCCCGGCTTGCTCGGCGTCGGGGTCGAACTGACCCAGGCGTACGCGATCACCGTCCCGGCCGAGCGCGGCGACCCGGTACCCGAGCACCTGCGCGGCCTCGGCGGCATCCTGGACGCGTTCGCAGGGGGGCAGCCGCAGGGACACGAACTCGCGATCGTCGAGTTCGCCCAGGCCGCCGCCCGCCGGCTCGGTGGGACTCTGCGGGTGGCCGGGACCGGCGCCCTGATCGTCCCCGAGCCGGGCGTGGACCTGGCCGTGCACTCCGAGGTGTGGCTGCATCCGGACGCCCTCGTGCACGTGCTGACCCCGGCGCTGCCCGGGGTGAGCCTGGACCTGGGTGCGGACCCGGGGCCCGACGCGGGCGCGCACCGGGCGTCGCCGACGCCGCGGCCCGCAGCCGCCGCACCGGCCGGCACCGAGGAACTGGACGACGGCGAACGGGCCTGGATCCACGCGGAGGCCGACGCCTACGACGCGCATGCGCTCGCGGCCGAACCCGCCACCGAGGCCTACGGTGCCGTGTGCCCGTTGCCCGACGGCGGCACGATCGCCGTCGAGGTCGAGGCGGAGGTGTCCGTGCCCCTGGTGCTCGAGGGCCTGGACTGGGCCCGGTCCGGAGTGATCCGCTACGACGTGCGTTGGTTCCCGGTGGACCCCGAGGCCTACCACGCCGGGCCGACCGGCGCCCGGATGGTCGCCGCCCGGGACCGGGCCACGGCGCTCGTGGAGGGGGCCGCGCGGGCTCTCCTGGAGGCCATCGGCGGTGAGACGACGGACGACGACGGATTCCTCGTCGACCCGTGAACCGGGCCTGATCCGGACCAGTACCGGGCGCTCGACCGATCGCCGGACCTCACTCGGGCGAGCCCGGACCCGGCCCGTGGTCCGGCCCCCGGATCGCGGACGCCGGGGACGGGAGGGTCTCTCACCTTGGTAGGATCCGAACGGTTCCCATCCACTCCATCACGCCGCCCGAACAGGGTCGGCGTGCATGGCCGCACCTTCACTCCTTACAACCTAAGCACCGCCGGTTCCACCGAAATCCCCATTCGCGTGACGCCAAAGTTCGACTGACAATCTGACCACGCCCACTGATCAGGAGCGGACGTGCTGCAGCTACTCGCTTTGCACCTTCTCGCCGCCGTGGCTGCGCCTGCCATCATGCGGCGATTCGGTCGCAAGGGGTTCCTGCCGCTGGCGTTGGTGCCCGGGTCGGCGGCGGTCTGGGCGGTCGTGAACACGGGTGCCGTGGTGGACGGGCGCGGTCCCACGCTGGACGTGTCCTGGATCCCGGCGCTGGACATGTCGTTGTCCTTCCGGCTGGACGTCCTGTCCTGGCTCATGGTGATCCTGGTGGGCGGTGTCGGCGCCATCGTGCTCGGCTACTGCGCCTGGTACTTCGCCTCCGGTGCCAAGTTCCTGGGCCGGTTCGCAGGGGTCTTCGTCGCATTCGCCGGGGCGATGCTCGGGCTCGTCACCACGGACAACACGCTCGTGCTGTACGTGTTCTGGGAACTCACCACGGTGTTCTCCTACCTGCTGATCGGGCACTACTTCGACCGCAAGGGCGCCCGCCGGGCCGCGATGCAGGCGATCATCGTGACCACCCTCGGCGGGCTCGCGATGCTGTTCGGCTTCCTCATCCTCGGCGAGGCCGAGGGTGGCTCGTACACGATCTCCGAACTGATCGCCGCACCGCCGGCAGGCGGTGGGCTGGTGACCGCCGCGATCGTGCTGGTCCTCGTCGGCGCGATCAGCAAGTCCGCGCTCGTGCCGTTCCACTTCTGGCTCCCCGGGGCGATGGCCGCTCCGACACCGGTGAGCGCCTACCTGCACGCCGCCGCGATGGTGAAGGCCGGTGTGTACCTGGTCGCCCGGTTCGCGCCCGGCTTCGCCGAGACGCCGGTGTGGCAGTGGATGATCCTGCTCACCGGTGGCGCCACGATGATCCTCGGCGGCTACCGTGCGCTGCGTCAGCACGACCTGAAACTGCTCCTCGCGTTCGGCACCGTCAGCCAGCTCGGCTTCCTGATCCTGCTGGTGGGGCAGGCCGACCGGGCCGTCGCGCTCGCCGGGCTCGCCCTCATCGGCGCACACGCCATGTTCAAGGCCGCCCTGTTCCTGACCGTCGGCGTCATCGACGCCGCCGCCGGCACCCGGGACCTGCGCCAGCTCTCCGGGCTGGCCAAGCACCTCCCGTGGGCCACCGTGCCCGGGGTGCTCGCCGCGTTCTCGATGGTGGGGCTGCCCCCGTTCGCCGGCTACGTCGGCAAGGAGGCGGCCCTCGAGGCTCTCGTGCACCTCGATGACCCGATGTCCGTGGCCGTGCTTGTCGTCGTCGTGATCGGGTCCATCCTCACGTTCGCCTACGGGATGCGCTTCCTCTGGGGTGCGTTCGCCCGGAAGAAGGGCGTGCCGGACACGTCGGTGGACAAGGAGGCGACCGGTCTCTACGTGGCGCCGAACGTGCTCGCCTTCGCCGGGCTGTTCGCCGGCCTGTTCCCGGTGGCCGGAGAGACCCTGCTGGCGCCGTACGCGGACACCTACCCCCAGGGCGAGCCCGGGCACCTGACCCTCTGGGGCGGTTTCGGGATCCCGCTGCTGCTGACCGGTGTGATCATCGTGGCCGGACTGCTCCTGATGCTCGGCCGGACCGCGATCGAACGGGCCCAGGAGCTGGTCTCCGTCGGTCCGGACGCGGACCGGACCTACCGCGGCACGATGCGCCGGCTGGACAGCATCTCGGTCGCGGTCACCTCGATCACCCAGCGTGGTTCGCTGCCCGTCTACCTGGGCCTGATCCTCCTCACCACCGTGGTGATGATCTGGACCTCCGCCTACGCCGGAGGGCTGCGCATCGGTGCGCTCAAGCCCTGGGACTACCCGGTCCAGGCGGGGGTGGCGGTCGTGATCGCGGTGGCCGCGTTCCTGACCGCGCGGGCCCGGCGCCGGCTGAAGGCCGTGGTCCTGCTGGGCATCACCGGCTACGGGGTCGTGCTGCTGTTCGCGCTGCAGGGCGCCCCCGACCTGGCCCTGACCCAGGCCCTGGTGGAGACGATCACCCTGGTCGTGTTCATCCTGGTCCTGCGCCGGCTGCCGGCCTACTTCTCGAACCGGCCGCTCAAGGCGAGCCGGTGGTGGCGGGCGATCCTCGCGACCATCGTCGGGGTGACCGTGACGTTCGTGGCGCTCGTGATCCCGAACGCGCGGGTCACCGACACCATCGCGGAGCTGTTCCCCGAGGAGGCCTACAACTTCGGCTACGGCAGGAACATCGTCAACGTCACGCTCGTGGACATCCGGGCCTGGGACACGATGGGTGAGATCTCGGTCCTGCTGGTCGCCGCCACCGGTGTCGCGTCCCTGGTGTTCCTCCGGGCCCGGGCGGGCCGCGTCGAGCGGATCCGCGACCATGACATGGACCGGGGCTCGGTCTGGGCCAGCGACTCCCCGGGTGACGACGCGCTGGTACGGCGGTCCCGGACTCAGCCGGTGCGCAGCACCCGGAACCGCCGGTGGATCAGCGCCGGCGTCGCCCTCGCGCCGCACCGGCGGTCGGTGATCTTCGAGGTCGCCACCCGGCTGATCTTCCACACGATGCTCGTGTTCGCCGTCTACCTGCTCTTCGCCGGGCACAACTCACCCGGCGGTGGGTTCGTCGCCGGCCTGGTGGCCGGTATCGCGCTGACCGTCCGCTACCTGGCCGGCGGCCGGTACGAGCTCGGCGAGGCGGCGCCGGTCCTGCCCGGTCTTCTCCTCGGCAGCGGGCTGTTCCTCTCCGCCGGCGCCGGGGCTGTGCCGCTCGCGTTCGGCGGTGTGGTGCTGCAGTCCGCGGTGATCGACTTCCACCTCGGCTACCTCGGCGACGTGCACCTGGTCACCACACTCTTCTTCGACATCGGGGTGTTCCTGGTGGTCGTCGGCCTGATGCTGGACATCCTGCGCTCGCTCGGCGCCGAGGTGGACCGCCAGGGCGAGGCCGAGGGCCGCGCGGCGCCGGACGTCGCCCACGACTCGCCGCGATCCACCGCGGACGATGCCCAGCCCCTCGAGGACGCCCTGGCCGGAGGTGGCCCCCGATGATCGACATGACACCGAACGTCACCCTCGCGATCGTGGTCGGCGTCCTCGTCGGTACCGGGGTGTACCTGCTCCTGGAGCGCAGCCTGTCCCGCGTCATCATCGGCGTGACCCTGATCAGCAACGGCGTGAACGTCCTGATGCTGATCGCCGGGGGAGCCGCCGGCGGTCCACCGCTGATCGGTAGCGGTCCCAACGAGGAGATGGCCGACCCGTTGCCCCAGGCGATGGTCCTCACCGCGATCGTCATCAACCTCGGCCTGACCGCCTTCGTGCTCGCGATGGCCTACCGGAGCTGGCAGCTGCACGGCCATGACGAGGTGCAGGACGACCTCGAGGACCGCCGGATCGCGCGCCGCGCCGAACGCGGTGCGGTGGACCGGCGAGCGGACGACGTCGGCACCAACCTGGCCATCGAGGCCGCCGAGGCACGTGACGAGACCGAGGAGGTACCCCTGGTCACCGGACACGGGCCGCAGCTGGGTGCCGAGGACCACGAGGTCAAGGGAGAGCGATCATGACCTGGCTCGTCCCGCTACCGGTCGTCGTCCCGCTGATCGCGGCCGGCCTGGCCCTGGCCATGTCCCGGCGCCCGCGGGTCCAGGGCGCGATCTCGGTGGCCGCCCTGAGCATCGTGCTCGCGGTCGCCATCGGCCTGATCTTCGTCACCCACACCCAGGGCCCGCAGGTCGTGAACGTCGGTGGCTGGTCGGCGCCTGTGGGGATCGCGCTCGTCGGTGACCGGCTCTCCGCCCTGATGCTGCTCGTCTCGGCGATCGTGCTGCTGTGCGTGCTCCTGTACTCGCTGGCGCAGGGCATCGCCGACGGCAACGAGGGTGCGCCGGTCGCCATCTACCACCCGACCTATCTGGTCCTTTCCGCCGGGGTCGCCAACGCGTTCCTGTCCGGGGACCTGTTCAACCTCTACGTCGGGTTCGAGATCCTGCTCGCGGCCTCGTTCGTCCTGCTCACCCTCGGTGGGACCGGCGAACGGATCCGGGCCGGGTCGATCTACGTCATCGTCTCGCTGCTGTCCTCGGTGCTGTTCCTGATATCGATCGCGATGATCTACGCGGCGACCGGCACGCTGAACCTCGCCCAGCTGTCCGAGCGGCTGCTCGAGATCGACCCCGGGGTGCGCCTGGTCCTGCAGGTGATGCTGTTGATGGGCTTCGCGATCAAGGCCGCGGTGTTCCCACTCTCGGCCTGGCTACCCGATTCGTATCCGACGGCGCCGGCCCCGGTCACCGCCGTGTTCGCCGGGTTGCTGACCAAGGTCGGGGTGTACGCGATCATCCGGATGCAGACGTTGCTGTTCACCGACGGCGCCCTGGACACCGTCCTGATGTGGGCGGCGCTCCTGACGATGCTCGTGGGCATCATCGGCGCCGTGGCCCAGGACGACATCAAACGTTTGCTGTCCTTCACGCTGGTCAGCCATATCGGCTACATGATCTTCGGGATCTCGCTGGCGAACCAGACGGGACTGTCCTCGGCCATCTTCTATGTGGCCCACCACATCACCGTGCAGACCGCGCTGTTCCTGGTCGCCGGCCTCATCGAGCGCCGTGGCGGGACCACGTCGCTGGAGAAGCTCGGCAGCCTCGGCAAGTTCGCGCCGGCCCTAGCGATCCTGTTCTTCGTGCCCGCGATGAACCTGGCCGGGATCCCGCCGATGTCCGGCTTCCTCGGTAAGGTCGGCCTGCTCCAGGCGGGCCTGGAACTGGGGTCGCCGCTGGCCCTGGCGACGGTCGCCGGCGGCCTGCTCACGTCCCTGCTCACGCTCTACGCCGTGGTCAAGGCCTGGAACAAGGCGTTCTGGCAGGACGCCCCCGAGAAGCTGCCCGGCGACAGCACGCCGCGTTCGATGTTCGGCCCGGCCGCGGTCCTCGCCGCCCTCGGGGTGCTGTTCGCGGTGGTCGGCGGCCCGCTGTACCACTACACCGACGCGGCGGCCCGGGACCTGCAGGCCCAGACCCCGTACGTCGACGCGGTGCTGGTGCATGGCGACCGGGGCGAGGGCGACTCCGACGCGGCCGGGGGTGACGACGGATGAGGGTGAGTGGATCACGCAAGTGGCTCGAGAAGATCCCGATGGTGCTGTGGCTCACGGTGCTCTGGGTGCTGTTCTGGGGCGACCTGAGCCTGGCGAACGTGCTCGCCGGCGCGCTGATCGGGCTCTTCGTGATGACCGTGATGCCGATGCCGCGGATCGGCTTCGAGGGCCGGGTCTCCTTCATCGGTACCGCGATCCTGCTCGGGAAGTTCGCCGTCGACGTCCTCCTGGCCTCCGTGCAGGTGGCCCGCCAGGCCCTTAGGTTCGGGCACGACCCGCACGGCGCGGTGATCAGGGTGCCCCTGCGGTCCCACTCGGACCTCTACCTGACCCTCACCGCGGTGCTCTGCTCCCTGGTGCCCGGTTCCATCATCGTGGAGGCGCACCGGCTGTCCGGCACCCTGTACGTGCACGTCCTGGATGTGCCGGCCGCGGGCGGGATCGCTAAGGCGAAGGCGGACGTGCTCGCCCAGGAGCGACGGGTGCTGTACGCGCTCGCGACCGACGCCGACATCGCCGAGGCGGGGCTGCCGCCCCGGCCGTGGAAGCGGGGCCGCACCGACGGGCCCGACCCGACCACCGCCGTCGGGCCCTCCGGCCCGGCCGGCGACGACCAGGCGGTGACCCGATGAGTGTGGGTGTGCTGATCACGTGCGGGGTGCTGCTCACGGCGGCCGCCATACTTGCGATGAGCCGGGTGGAGCGCGGGCCGAGCATGCTCGACCGGATCGTGGCGATCGACGTGATGGTGGCCGCGATCATCGGCTGCCTCACCATCCTGTCGGCCTGGACCGGACGCTCCGACCTGGTGCCGGTGCTCATGGTGCTCGCCCTGGTCGGGTTCGTCGGGTCCGTGACGCTGGCCCGGTTCGCGGCCGCCGAACCCGAGGAGGAACGCCGCATCCTCACCCCCGAGGAGATCGCCGAGGCGGACGCCAAGGTGCGGGCCGAACTGGAGGAGGAGTCGTGAACGCCTCGGACGTCGTCACCGTCGCCTCGTCGGTGCTCCTGGTCCTGGGGAGCCTGCTCACCCTGATCGCCGCCATCGGCGTGACCAGGTTCCCGGACCTGCTCGCCCGCATGCACGCCGCGACCAAACCCCAGGTGCTCGGCCTGGTGCTGATGATGACCGGCCTGGCCCTGTCGCTGGGTGACTCACAGCTGGGGTGGAAGCTCACCCTGGTGGTGCTCTTCCAACTGATCACCGCGCCCGTCTCGGCGCACATGGTCGGGCGGGCCGGCTACCGCACCGGCAAGGTGCGTTCGGACCTGCTCGTGGTCGACGAACTCACCGAGGACCTGCGGGCCGCTCGCGAGGAGACGGACCGCGAGCAAGCGGGCCGCTGACCCGTCGTCGGGCGCCGGTGACCACCGGTGCGGGCTGCTCAGCCCTTCGTGAGGTCCCCGGAGGACAACCACTTACCGGCCGTCCGGGTGGCGAACGTCCGCGCGAACGCGACCACGGCGCCGCTGACCGCCGCGAACACCACGAGTTCGGTCAGGCTGATCTCGCCATCGTCCGCCGTGGGCGGCTCGTGCCCGGTGACGCCCTTCCAGGCCAGTTCGATGACCTTGTTCGCGGCGAACCCGGCGGCGATGGCGGCGACGGTGGTCACGATCTTCTGGGCGTTCATGCGGGCTCCTCGGATTGCGGGTCGGCGCCCCCAGCCTATCCGTCAAGGACCGCGCACCGCCCGGCGAGGCGAGCACCCGGGCGCGGTGTACGGTTGAGCCCACAAACGACAGGGGAGCGCGACAGCGCTGAGAGTGCGGCCCGCCGCAGACCCTCGAACCTGCACCGGTTAGCACCGGCGAAGGGAGTCGAGTCTTCTCTCCCAGGTGGCGTTCACGCGCCATCTGGACCCCTTCTCAATGTCCGTTGAGGAGGAAGCACATGTTCCATCACACACACGCTCCGGGTGCCGCACCCGCACGCCGCCGCCGCGCCGCTGCCGGCCTGGGGGCGGTCGCGGTGTCGGTCGGGCTGGCGCTCGCCGGTTGCTCGCTGACCGGGGGCGACGGCGCCGGAGAGTCCAGCGAGGACGGTGGCGGCGGCCTGCTGCGGGTCGTCACGCACGACTCGTTCAGCCTGTCCGAGGACCTGATCGCCCAGTTCGAGTCCGACTCCGGCTACACGCTGGAGTTCAGCGCCCCCGGTGACGGCGGCGCCCTGGTGAACCAGCTGATCCTCACCTCGGACGCCCCGCTCGGGGACGTCGCGTTCGGCGTCGACAACTCCTTCGCCAGCCGCGCCATCGACGCCGGGGTCTTCGAGCCGTACACACCCGGGAACCTGCCGGCCAGTGCCGAGCAGTACCTGGCCGACGACGCCGGCTCGCTCACCCCGATCGACGTGGGCGACGTCTGCCTGAACGTCGACCACACCTGGTTCGCCGAGCACGGCATCGCCGAACCGGCCACCCTCGAGGACCTGCTCGCGCCCGAGTACGAGGGGCTGACCGTGGTGTCCAACCCGGCCACCTCCTCCCCGGGGCTCGCCTTCCTGCTGGCCACGGTGGGCGCGTTCGGCGAGGACGGTTGGGTGGACTACTGGAGCCAGCTGGCCGCGAACGGGCTCAAGGTGGTGCAGGGCTGGTCCGACGCCTACTCCGTGGACTTCTCCGGCTCCTCCGGTCAGGGCGCGTACCCGATCGTGCTCTCCTACTCCACGTCGCCGGCGTTCGAGGTGGCCGAGGGTGCGGACGCCGCCCCCACCGGAGCCCTGCTGGACACCTGCTTCCGGCAGGTCGAGTACGCCGGGGTGCTGGCCGGGGCCGAGAACCCCGAGGGGGCCAGGGCATTCATCGACTTCCTGCTCTCCGCCGGGGTGCAGGCGGACATCCCGGGCCAGATGTACGTCTACCCCGTGGACGACAGCATCGACCTGCCCGAGTCCTGGACCGCGTTCGCGCCGCTCGCCCCCGAGCCGTTCGAGGTCGCGACCGAGGAGATCGACGCGAACCGGGACGCGTGGATCGAGACCTGGACCGACACCGTGATCGGCTGAGGAACCGAGCGATGTCCGGCCACGCGAGACCCGCGACGAGGCGCCCCGGCGGCCGCGCCGGCACCCTCCGGTGGGGCGGCGCGCTCGCCTGGGTGACGGCGGGTGCGATCCCGCTCGTCTTCCTCGGCGTGTTCTTCGCGTGGCCGGTCGCGACCCTGGTGGGACGCGGGTTCGTCACCGACGGGGCGCTCGACCTCTCCGGCTTCGCGGAGGTCTTCGCCCGCCCGCGGACCTGGCGGATCATCCGGCTCACGCTCGTCCAGGCGCTGCTCGGCACCGCGGGTTCGGTGCTGCTCGGGCTGCCCGGCGCGTACGTGCTGTACCGGCGCACGTTCCGGGGCCGGGCCCTGGTGCGGGCGTTCGTCACGGTGCCGTTCGTGCTGCCGACCGTGGTGGTGGGCGTCGCCTTCCGGTCACTGCTGACCGAGGGCGGGCCGCTCGGCTTCCTCGGGCTGGACGGGACCTTCACCGCGATCGTCCTGGCGCTCGTGTTCTTCAACTACACCGTGGTGGTCCGGACCGTCGGCGGTCTGTGGGAGCGGCTCGACCCGCGCACCGAGCAGGCCGCCCGGGCTCTCGGCGCACCGCCGTGGCGGGCGTTCCTGACCGTGACGCTGCCCGCCCTCACCCCGGCCATCGTGTCCGCGGCGTCCGTGGTCTTCCTGTTCTGCGCCACCGCGTTCGGGGTGGTCATGGTCCTCGGCGGCACCCGGTACGGCACCATCGAGACCGAGATCTGGGTCCAGACCACCCAGTTCCTGGACCTGCGCACGGCGGCCGTGCTGTCCGTGGTCCAGCTCGTCGTGGTCGGGATCTCACTGGCCCTGTTCTCCCGGGCCCGGGCCCGCCGCGAACGCGCGCTCGACCTGCAGGGCGCCCGCCGCGACGAGCGGGCCGCGCAGCGGCTACGCCTCTGGGACGGACGCCGCCCCGGCGGTGACCTCTTTCCCACCATGGTGACCTCCGCCGTCGTCGGGGCCCTGCTCGCCCTACCCCTCGGGAACCTGCTCGTGCGCTCCCTGCGCACCCCGGACGGGTGGGGCCTGGGCAACTACGCGGCGCTCGGCACCACCGGCGGGGACAACGCGCTGACCGTCCCGGTCTGGGAGGCCGCCGCGAACTCGCTGCGGATCGCCGTGGACGCCACCCTCCTCGCCGTGCTGATGGGCACCCTGGTCGCGCTCGTGGTATCCCGCCGGCCCCGCAACCCGGTGGGCAGGCGCGCGGTGTGGTGGCTGGACGCCGTGTTCATGCTGCCGCTGGGGGTGTCCGCGGTGACGGTGGGGTTCGGGTTCCTGATCACGCTGAACCACCCGCCGCTGGACCTGCGCAGTTCCGCGATCCTGATCCCGATCGCGCAGGCGGTGGTGGCGATCCCGCTCGTGGTGCGCACCGTGCTGCCGGTGCTCCGGGCGATCGACCCACACCTGCGGGAGGCGGCCGGCGTCCTCGGCGCGGCGCCCTGGCGGGTGCTGCTGACCGTGGACGGGCCGTTCCTGATCCGCTCCCTCGGGCTCGCGATCGGGTTCGCGTTCGCGGTCTCGCTCGGGGAGTTCGGGGCCACGTCGTTCCTGTCCCGCCCGGACCGGCCGACGCTCCCGGTGGTCATCTTCAGGCTGATCGGGCAGCCGGGACCGGAGAACTACGGGATGGCGCTCGCGGCGTCCGTGGTGCTGGCACTGCTCACCGCGACCATCATGGGTGTGGCCGAACGGCTGCGCCGCGAGGGCGCGGGGGAGTTCTGATGGGTGGTCTGGGTATCGCCGGTGCCGTGGTCACCTATGCCGGGACGACGGCGGTGGCCGGGGTCGATCTGGACGTGGCGGTCGGTGAAGTGGTCGCCCTGCTCGGGCCCTCCGGGTGCGGCAAGTCCTCGCTGCTGCGCGCGGTCGCGGGCCTCGAGCCGCTCGCTGCCGGTCGGGTCGCGTGGGACGGGGCGGACCTGGCCGACGTCCCGGTGCACCGGCGAGGGTTCGGGCTGATGTTCCAGGACGGCCAGTTGTTCACGCACCGCGACGTCGCCGGGAACGTCGCCTACGGTCTCGAGATGGCCCGGGTGCCCGCGGCCGAGCGCCGGGACCTGGTGGACGAACTGTTGGAGCTGGTCGGCCTGGCGGGCTACCAGCGGCGCCCGGTGGCCACGCTGTCCGGAGGCGAGCAGCAGCGGGTCGCACTGGCCCGCTCGCTCGCGCCCCGACCCCGGCTGCTGCTCCTGGACGAGCCCCTCTCGGCCCTGGACCGGGCCCTGCGCGAACGCCTCGCCAGCGACCTGCACGACATCCTCCGGCGCGCCGGCACCACCTCCCTGTACGTCACCCACGACCACGACGAGGCCTTCACCGTCGCCGACCGGGTCGCCGTGATGCGCGCCGGGGAACTGGTCCAGGTGGGCACCCCAGCCGCGCTGTGGGCGGCCCCCGCCGACTCCGACGTCGCCGCGTTCCTGGGGTACCGGGTGGTCCGGGTTGGCGGTGGCGGGCGGCTCGGGCTCGGGCCGCAGGCGCTCCAGGTGGTCGGGGTCGTCGCCGCTTCCTCGCACACGCCCGGCCCGCCCGGCTCGAACGATGACGGCGACCTGACCGGGCGAGTCACCGCCGTCGGATTCTCGCGCGGGCGCACGACCGTGACGGTGGACCTGCCCGACTGGGGCGAACAGCGCGCCGTCGCCGCCGGCGTCGCCGCGATCGAGACCGGTGACCTGGTGCGGCTGCGCCTGGACCCGGCCGGCCTCGTCGACCTCTGACCTGCCCAAGGACATGGCGCGGACGCACCCGCGTCCAGGCCCGGGCTGCGCGCCGAGCGAGCGGCAGTGGCCAGACCTGCTCTTCCGCGTGTAGCGGCGGCGGGCGTTCTGGCCCGGGTCGGCTGAGCGTGCGGAAGTGGCAGCCATAACGGCACTCTCGATCGCGCGGCTGGACGCTGGTGGCGTGGCTCACGGGAATACCGCTGGCGCTCTCGCGTTGCTGGGAGTACGATACTTGAAGAGTCAACTAATAAGGAGCCGGAGACATGGCCACGATCGCCCACCACGATCAACTCGCACAGGACACCGCCATGGGCGTCGTGGACCTCATGGTCCGCGACCTCGACGCGATGATCGCCTACTACTCGACCGGCGTCGGCCTCGACGTGATCGCCCACGAGGGCCCCAGCGCCATCCTCGGCCGCGGGACCACGCCAATCATGCACCTGCGCCAGGAGAAGGACCTGCCCGAGTTCAACCGGCGCGACGCCGGCCTGTTCCACACCGCGATCCTGTTCGACACCCAGGCCGGGCTCGCCGGTTCGGTGAACTCAACGGCCCGGTTCGCACCGCGCAGCTTCACCGGGTCCTCCGATCACCTGGTCTCGGAGGCGTTCTACTTCGACGACCCCGAGGGCAACGGCGTCGAGCTGTACTGGGACCGCCCGCGTGAGGTGTGGACCCGCACCGCAGGCGGTGGCGTGCAGATGGCGACCCTGCCGCTCGACCCGAACGCGTACCTGCGCGACCACCTCACCGACCAGGCGCTGACCAAGCCGGAGCTCGCCGTCGCGAACATCGGACACGTGCACCTGCAGGTCGGTGACATCGACGTCGCCGAGCAGTTCTATGTCGGCGTGCTCGGCTTCGACGTGATGGCCCGGTTCGGCGCCCAGGCGCTGTTCGTTGCCGCCGGCGGCTACCACCACCACATCGGCATGAACACCTGGAACAGCGCCGGCGCCGGCCCGCGGGCCGCCTCGCTCGGCCTCGGCCAGGTCAGCATCGAGGTGCCGACCACCGACGACCTGGACGCGCTCGCCGCCCGCCTGGCCGCGCAGGGGATCGAACGCCGCCACGACGGTGCCGTGCTCCGGTTCGACGACCCGTGGAAGACCCTCGTCGAGGTTCGCCCCACCGCCGTCTGACCGGAGCCTGGCGGCACCGCCGGGCCCGTCCGATCCTGACCCCAAATGGTGCCCGAAAGGGCGTATCGGCGGTCCGGGCGGGACGCTCATCATGTGCTATGAGCCATGGAGACGCAGACGCAGGAGTGATGACGCCCCGGTCCCAGTTCTACGACCAGGGCAAGTTCGGCAGGTTGTTCCCCACCCTGCCCCCGTTCGCCTCGGACACCCCACTCATCCGGGACGCGCTGACCGACCTCGGCGCGCCCGGTGGGCCGATGGATGCCGGTGATCTGGTGACCGACCCGATCGCGTCGATCACCGACCCGGTCCTGAGCGAACACAACCCGGACAACCCGACGATGACGGCGGGGATGACCTTCCTCGGTCAGTTCCTCGACCATGACATGACGTTCGACCCGACTTCCAGCCTGGCCCGTCGGCAGGACCCCGAGTCGATCCGCAACTTCCGGATCCCCGCCCTGGATCTGGACAGCGTCTACGGCGGTGGGCCGGGGGTCTCGCCGCACCTGTACGACCGCTGGGTCGACCGTGGCCAGACCACCTTCCTCGTCGACCCGATCCCGGGCTGCGAGCCGTTCAGCGTGGACGGCACCACCCGCTACGACGTTCCGCGCAACGCCCAGAACACCGCCATCCTGGGCGACCCGCGCAACGACGAGAACCTGATCGTCGACCAGTTGCACCTGGCGATGCTCAAGTTCCACAACGCCGTGGTCGCGGACGTGCGGGACGAACTCGGCAGCGCCTACTCCGCCGAGGACGTGTTCGCCGAGGCGCATCGTGAGGTGCGCTGGCACTACCAGTGGATGGTGCTGCACGAGTTCCTGCCGCTGACGATCGGCGCGGACCTGTGCACCGACATCCTCACGAACGGGCGCAAGCACTACAGCTGGCGCAACTCGCCGTACATCCCGGTGGAATTCTCGGTCGCTGCCTACCGGTTCGGGCATTCGCAGGTGCGGCCCACCTACCGCGCGAACTTCGGGACCAGCGCCATCGACACCGCCCAGCAGTTCTTCGCGCCGATCTTCGACCCCGCCAGCACCTCCGACGATCCGGACGACCTGCGCGGTGGGTGCCGTGCGCCACGGCGGTTCATCGACTGGCAGACGTTCTTCGACTTCGGCGATGGCCGGGCGCGGCGTAACAAGAAGATCGACACGACACTCTCGACGGCCCTGTTCGCGCTCATGGGTCAGACCCCCGGACAGTCGACCTCGCTCGCCGCCCGGAACCTGCTGCGCGGCCTGACCATGCAGGTGCCGTCCGGGCAACGGGTCGCGAAGGCCATGAACTTGCCGCTGCTCGATCCCGCCGACCTGGCGGACGTGGAGGCCACGGCGCTGAAGGGACGCACGCCGCTGTGGTTCTACATCCTGCGGGAGGCGGACGTGGTGGCCGACGGTGTGCATCTGGGGCCGGTAGGCGGACGGATCGTCGGTGAGGTGTTCACCGGGCTGATCGAGGGTGACGCGAACTCCTATCTCAGCCAGGACCCGGAGTGGCTGCCGCGATACGGCACCGGGGACGGGTTCACGATGGTGGACCTGCTCACCAAGGCGGGGGTGGTCGCCGCGCTCGCCTGACCCGCCCTGTGCCTGAGACGGAGGCGGACCCACCTGAGATGCTGGGGCCATGACGAACCTCGAGGTGCGGCCGACCGAGACGCTCGCGACGCCGTCGGGCACCTGTGAATCGCGGTTCGAGGTGTTCGACGCCCGGGAGGTCCCGCTCGGCGGGATCCGCGGCATCCTGGTGCGCCGGACCCTACCCCAGCGAGCCCTGCCGACCGTCGGCGGGTGGTGCTTCCTGGACCAGTTCGGGCCGTCCACCGATGTGCCCATGGAGGTACTGCCGCACCCGCATACCGGGCTGCAGACCGTGACCTGGCCGATGTCCGGCGAGATCCACCACCGCGACAGCCTCGGCAACGACGTCTGGGTCCGGCCCGGCGAGCTGAACCTGATGACCTCCGGGCGGAACATCTCGCACTCGGAGTTCTCCGAGCCGGGGGAGCTGCTCGGGCTGCAGTTCTGGGCGGCACTGCCGAGCGGGGCCGCCGAGGGCGAGCCCTCCTTCCAGCAGGTGAGGGACCTGCCAGTGCTGGAGGCCGACGGCGTCCGGATCATCGTGTTCGTCGGTTGCCTCGGCGGGGTGGTATCGCCGGCGGTCGTGCACACGCCGCTGCTCGGCGCGGACGCCGCGTTCGGCTCCGGAGCGCGCTCCACCCTCGCACTCCGCCCGGACTTCGAGCACGCGGTCCTGGTGATCTCCGGCAGCCTTGTGGTCGACGGCCGTGACCTCGAGCCCGGACCGCTCGCCTACCTCGGTGCCGGCCGGTCCGACCTCACGCTCGCGGCCGGACCCGACGGCGCCCGGTTCGTCCTGCTCGGCGGCACGCCGTTCGAGGAGGACCTGGTGATGTTCTGGAACTTCGTGGGCCGCTCCCACGAGGAGGTCGCCGCCGCCCGGGCGGACTGGCAGGCGGATGCCGACCTGCCGCCGGAGCAGCGCCGGTTCGGGTTCGTGGCCGGCCACGGTGAGCAGCGCATCCCGTCACCGGACCTGCCGAACGTGCGGCTGTCCCCCCGGCGACGCCGCCCCGCCAGTTAGCCCAGGGCAGCGCTGACATAGCACCTCCTACCCTGAGATCGCACCGTCGCGCGGTGCGATCTCAGAGTGGGAGGTGCTATGTCAGCGCTTTGGGGGGAGGCGGGTCGGGTCAGAGGGCGAGCTGCCAGGCCGCCCAGACGCTGGCCTGGCGGAAGCCCAGAGCCACGTTGATGTCGAGCATGTAGTTGTTCTCCTCGGCGTTCCAGGTGTGCACCCGGCGAGCGGCGGGGACCTCGCGGGCGATCAGCTCGAGGTTCGCGGCCTTGACCAGCATGCCCAGGCGCTTGCCCCGGTGCTCGGCCAGCACCAGGGTGTTCTCCTGGTAGAGCACGTCCGGCTTGCCCGGTGCGGTCTCGATCTCGGTGTAGCCGGCGAGGGTTCCGGTCGGGACGTGACGGGCGGCCGTGGTGTAGGTCATCTTGCCCATCGCGGCCCGGACGGAGTCGAGGTTGGCGACCCGGTCGGCGTCCCACACCTCCTCCTGCAGGTCGAGGCCGGCGGACGGGGCGTCCGTGCTCATCCGGGTCTGCAGCACGCAGTATTGCTCGACCCACTCCTGAGGTACCGGGCCCATCCAGGTGACCAGGTCGTAGTCCGACCCGGCCTTCGCCCGCGCCTGCTGCCGGAACCGGACCAGCGTGTCCGGGTCCACGGGCAGCGGCAACTGCGAGTGGCGTTCCACCTGCTCCAGTGCGAAACCGCGGGCCAGTGCGAACCGGGCCCCCGGGGTGCTGCCGTCGAAGCGGCCGGTCCCGGTCGGCGGGACCAGAGCGTCGGGGGACGCGGCGTCCGGCTCGGTGGTGATGCCGGCGTCGGCCATCACCTTGGTGCGGCCGGCCCCGCGGGCGATCGCGACGGCGGCGTCCCAGAGCTGAGCGCCGAGTCCGTGCCGCCGCGCCGTGGCGAGGACCTCGACCTCGATGAACGCCATGTGGGTGTTGTCCTTCAGCGGCAGGTAGACCCAGGCGGCGCCGAGGACGGAGTCGGGGTCGCCGTCGGCGGTGTTGGCGTCGAGGCCGACGAGCAGGTGCTTGCGAGCCGTCTTCTGGTTCGCGCGGGAGGCGGTGATGGTCTCGGCGGAGTCGGCCAGGTCGGTGTTGCCGAGGATCTCGAGCACGCCGGCGGCACTGACGGCGGTGGCGCCGCGCACCCGCCAGTCGGGGGCTTCATCGGATCGGGCGGGCGTCGGTGCCTCGCTGATCCGGAACGTGGTGGCGATCGTGTCCATGACCTCAGGGTGATCCCGCACCGGGCCGGTGCGCCAGACATTTACCCGCCCGACGGCGGCCGCCCTCGGGGGCAGTTCTGCCCGTGGGCGGCGTCCGCTGCGCGCGGCGCGCGTTGTTACGCTGCTGGACGTTTGCCAGTACCGGCGCACGACCGGCCCAGCGCCGGTCGAACCGCCGGTCGATCACCACCGACAGGAGGACCACATGGACGGGAACGGCTTCTTCCCGGGAGGCATCTGGATCCTGTTCGTGGTGATCTTCGCGGTGCTCGCGATCATCGGCTGGCGGGCGAACAAGAAGCGCCAGGAACGGCTCCGGGCGTTCGCCGCCCAGCGTGGATGGGTCTACACGGCGAACGTGCCCACCCTCGTGAACCGGTGGCAGAGCCCGCCGTTCCGGCAGGGCAGCTCCCGGCGGGCCAGCGAGGTCCTCACCGGGACCTTCCACGGTGAGCAGATCTCCAGCTTCACCTACACGTACACGACCGGCAGCGGGAAGAACAGGACCACGCACCACTACCACGTGGTGTCCCTGCATCTACCGACGGCCCTGCCCGGACTCCAGCTGACCCCGGAGGGCGCGGGTACCGCGATCGCGAAGTTCTTCGGCGGCCAGGACATCGAGTTCGAGTCCGCGGCCTTCAACGACGCCTGGCGGGTGAGGGCCTCCTCCGCCCGGTTCGCCTACGACTTCATACACCCACGGATGATGGAGCGTCTGCTCCAGGGGGACGCGGTCGGTCGGTCCATCACCGTGGAGGGGGAGGACATCTACCTCTGGGCCAACGGCCGGCAGCAACTCGCCTACATCGACGCGTACCTGAACCTGCTGTACGGGATCGTCGACCGGGTCCCCCGGCACCTGTGGCTCAACGTGGGCCACGACCCGCTCGCGGAGTAGCGGTGGACCTGACCCCCGCATTGGCAGCCTTCGCCATCGTGGCCCTGGTGTTCGGCGGCGTGGTCGCGGCCGTGGTCGGCCTGGTGCTGCTGGTCCGGCGCGCGAACCGCCGCCGGCGGGCCGCGAACGCACACTGGGCCGCCTCGCGCGGCTGGCGCTACGACCCCCAGGTGCACGGCCTGGAGCGCCGCTGGCAGAGCCCGCCGTTCGGGCAGGGCAGCAGGCGCAGTGCGACCGACGTCTTCACGGGCCTGTTCCACGGCCGGCAGGCCCTCAGCTTCACCTACACCTACGTCACGAGCAGCGGCGAGAACAGCACCACGCACCACCACCACGTGCTCGCGTTGCAACTGCCGGTCCCGCTGCCGTGGCTGCAGCTCAGCCCGGACGGCGCGGGCTCATCGATCGCCAAGTTCTTCGGTGGCCAGGACATCGAGTTCGAGTCGGCGGCCTTCAACGAGGTGTGGCGGATCCAGGGCCCGCCGGGCCAGTACCCGTTCGACTTCATCCACCCGCGTCTGATGGAGCGCCTGCTGGCGCCGGACGCGGTCGGCCGGCACATCACCGTCGAAGGGCGCGACCTCCTGTTGTGGGTCCACGGGGCGCAGCAGATCCAGAACATCGACCCCTACCTGAACCTCCTCTACGGGATCGTCGAGGCGATCCCCCGGCACCTGTGGCTGAACATGGGGTACGACCCGCTGGCCGGAGTGGTCGACGCCTGATCAGCGGCGGATCAGTCCACGACGGCGTGCGGCGGCGGTTGCCGCGGTCCGCGAGTCCACGCCGAGCTTGGTGAAGATGTGCACCAGGTGGGACTTCACGGTCGCCTCGGAGATGAACAGTTCCCGGGCGATCTGCTGGTTCGAGCGCCCGTCCGCCACCAACGTGAGGACCTGCGTCTCGCGCCGGGACAGCGACTGGTCCGGGGTGCGCATCCGGTCCATCAGCCGCAGGGCGACGGCGGGCGCCAGCGCGGACTGCCCGGCCGCCGCGGTCCGGACCGCGGCGAGCAGCTCGTCCGGCGGCGCGTCCTTGAGCAGGTACCCCGAGGCGCCCGCCTCGACCGCCGCGAGGATGTCCGCGTCGGTGTCGTAAGTGGTCAGGATGAGCACCCGGGGGGCCGCCGACAGCGCGGTGATCCGGGCGGTCGCGTCCACGCCGGCCATCTCGCGACCGAACTGCAGGTCCATCAGCACCACGTCGAGGCCGGGTGGCTGGGCCGACGTCAGGTCGACGGCTGTTCGCACCGCCTCGTCGGCGGTGCCGGCCTGGGCGACCACGCGCAGGTCCGGCTCGGTCTCCAGGACGGCCCTCAGCCCGGCGCGCACCACCGGGTGGTCGTCCGCGAGCAGGATGGTGATCATGTTCGTGGTCCTTCCGCGGCCGCGTCGTCGGGCCCGACGGCGGAGCCCGGGTGAGTCCGTCCGGCGGCGGTCGCCCGTTCGGTCGAGCCGGTCGAGGGCGTCGAGCCGGTCGCGTCGGCCGCGCCTGTTGCATCCGATCCGATCGGGAACCTCACGGCGACGGCGGTGCCGCCTCCCGGAGTGGACTCCACGGTCAGGCTGCCGCCGAGCTCGGCGGCCCGGGACCGCATCGACGTCAGCCCGAACCCGCCGTCGGGCCCCGGCCTGGGGTGCTCGACCCCGGCGGCGGTGAGGCCGCCGGACTCGAATCCGACGCCGTCGTCCACCACGTCGAGGGACACCTGCTGGTCCATCACCGTCAGGGTCACGGTGGCCCGGCCGGCCCGGGCGTGGCGGGTGGTGTTGGCCAGGGCGGACTGGGCGACCCGCAGCAGCGCGACCTCCACCGGGGTCGGCAGGGCGATCGGCCGGCCCTCCAGGTGGAACGCGACCGGGAGCGCCGCGCGTTCGGTGGTACGCGCACAGAGCCGCTCCAGGGCCGCGACGAGGGAGCCGCCCTGCAGGTCCGCCGGGGCGAGTGCGGCGACGAGACGGCGGGCCTCGCGCAGGTTCTCCTGTGCGGTGCTGCGGGCCTGCTCCACGAGGTCGGCCACCTCGGCCAGATCGGATCGGCCGGGGAGGTCGGAGCAGACCCGGAGCCGGCGGCCGGACGCCAGCAGCAGGAGCTGGATGCTCGACAGGCCCTGGGCGAGCGTGTCGTGGATCTCCCGGGCCAGGCGCTCCCGTTCGGCGAGCACGCCCTGCTCGCGTTCGGCAACGGCGAGCTCGGCCCGGGTCTGCAGCAGTTCGGCGATCAGTGCCCGGCGCCGCTCCGACTCCGCGCTCAACTGCCCGAAGCCCCACACCACGGCCACGGCCACGGCCGCGCCGAGGAACGGGCCGATCGCCATCGCCGGGGTGAACGCCGGCTGGTGCCAGGCGAACCCGGCCACCGCCGCGACGGCCGTCAGCGCCACCAGGACCAGGCCCGTGCGCCAGGAGAGCAGGTGCAGCAGCAGGAAGAACCACGCGAACGCCAGCCAGATCGCATCCGGGGTGAGCCAGAGCAGCACCAGCCAGGCCAGGAGCAGCACCGCGAGCCAGAGGCCGGCTGCCCGAGATCCCGGCCGCACGGCCGGCGCCAGCGGGCCGACCGCGTACACCAGACCCACCACGATGGCGATGACCATGACCCCGACCGGTGTTCCGCCGTCGGCGGCGAACGCCCGCGCGACGGCGAGGACCAGCAGCGCCGCGACCAGAAGGTGCAGGCACAGCCGCAGCAGCCACGGCACGGCCGAGGTGCCGGCGGACCCGGTGGCGCGTTGCCTGGTCGGCATGGCTGGCAGGGTCGGCAGGGTGGTCATGGCCGTCTCAGCCTACGGAGCCGCAGGGGGCGCGGCATCCGTCGAACGTTGGATCGCGTGCTCCGACCATCGCTGCCCGCGGTGCCGTCCGGCGGGCGATGTGGGGCAGGGGGCCCGAGCGGGACGCTGATCGAGGTCGCCCACCCGGCGGCCCGGCCCGCCCCCGTGCGGCCCCACGATCCACAGCCTGGAGATCACTCGTGTTCGTCGCCCTCAGGGACCTGAAGTTCGCGAAGGGACGGTTCGCCCTGATGGGCGCCGTCGTCACCCTCATCACCTTGCTCGTCGTGCTGCTGTCCGGGCTCACCGCCGGCCTCGGCCGCGAGAACGTCTCGGCCATCACGGACCTGGACGCCGACCACCTGGTGTTCGCCGCACCCGCGCAGGGGCAGGACATCTCGTTCTCCGACTCCGTGATCCCGGCGGGCACGCAAGAGGCCTGGACCGGGGTCGACGGCGTCGCCTCGGTCGAGCCGATCGCGCTCGGCATGTCCCGGGTGGAGTCGGGCGAGCGCTCCACCGGCGTCGCGTTCTTCGCCGTCGGCGGCTCCTCCACGCTGCCGCCGGCGGCCGTGCGAGGCGGCGAGGTGGTGCTCGCCGAGCAGGCCGCCGAGGATCTCGGTGTGGTCGCCGGCGACACCGTCGCCGTCGGTGGGACCGAGCTCGAGGTGGCCGCGGTCGCCGGGCGGGACTCCTACTCCCACGCCCCCGTCGCGTGGATCTCCACGGCGGACCGGCCGACGACCGGCGCCGACCCCACCGCCGCAACCGTCCTCGCGATCCACGCCGGCGCCGCGGACCTCCCGGCGGCGGACGCCGACCTCGGCACCGAGACCGTCACCGTCGCCGACTCGCTGAACGCGATCGGCTCCTACTCCTCCGAGAACGGCTCCCTGCAACTCATGCGGGGGCTGCTGCTCGCCATCTCCGCGCTCGTGATCGGTGCGTTCTTCACGGTCTGGACAGTGCAGCGCAGCCCCGAGATCGCGATCCTCAAGGCGGTCGGCGCGTCCACCGGCTATCTGTTGCGCGACGCCGTCGGGCAGGCGTTCGTGCTGCTGCTGTTCGGGACCGGGCTCGGCGCGGCGCTCGCCGCCGGTCTGGGGGCGCTCGCCTCGGCCGCGGTGCCGTTCGTCCTCGACCCGGCCACCGTGCTGCTGCCGGCCGCGCTACTGGTGGTGCTCGGCCTGGTCGGGGCGGCCGCCTCACTGCGCCGGATCGCCACTGTGGACCCACTGACGGCGCTCGGCAGCGCCCGCTGAACCCCCAACCCCACCTGACCAGGAGAACCGCCATGACCATGCACCTCAACGACGTCACCCTCACCTACCCCGACGGGGACGGCCGCCTCACCGCTCTCGACCACGTCACCGTGCACGCCGAGCCGGGTGCGCTCACGGCCGTCGTCGGACCGTCCGGCTCGGGCAAGTCCAGCCTGCTGGCCGTGGCCGCGACCCTGATCACCCCGGACTCCGGGCAGGTCCTGCTCGACGGCACCGACCTGGTCGGGCTGAGCCGGGCGCAGCGCACCAGCGTCCGGCGCAAGCGGATCGGCATCGTGTTCCAGTCCGCGAACCTGCTCGCCTCCCTGACCGCGCTCGAACAGCTCACCGTGATGGCGCACCTCGCGGGCGGGGTGACCACGGCGGCCGGCGAGCGAGCCGCGGAACTGCTCGACGCCGTCGGGCTCGCCGCCCGGGCCGACCGCCGCCCGCACCAGCTCTCCGGCGGACAGCGCCAGCGGGTCACGATCGCCCGTGGGCTCATGAACGACCCGTCCGTGCTCCTCGTCGACGAGCCCACCAGCGCGCTGGACACCGAGCGCGGGGCCGCGATCCTGGACCTGCTGCGCCGGCTCACCACCGAGCGTGACCTGGCCACGATCGTGGTCACCCACGACCGGGACCACCTCGCCCACGCCGACCAGGTCGTCGAGATCACCGACGGCCGGGCCCGCGTGCTCGCCGCGGCCTGAGCACCGCGCCGAGCGTCCCACCGGAGCCGCCGAGGTAGTCACCTGGCCCTCGATTCAGTCCCGAACACCTGGCTGACTCGAGGGCCGGCCGACGGTCTCGGCGCATGGTGCCGCCGCGGCAGTCAGGTCAGGTCCCGTCGCTGCGGTCGTGCCCGGTCCGCCCCGATCGACCCTCGGTGCTACCCGCCGCGGCGTCGTAGAGTGGAAACCCCACCCCAGCGGCCGAGATCGAGGTGAGTGCAGATGCCCGCCGAGACGATCACCGCTGCCACCGAGTTCGTCGTCACCACCCTCGCCGTGCTCGCCGGCACCGCTGCCGTGGGCGTCGCGGCCGTGGGCACCACGTTCTGGCTGGTGGTGCGTCGGGTGCGCCGCTCGAAGGCGCTTCGCCGCGGCATGGACCGCGGGCTGCTGGGCGCCCGCAGTGTGATGTCCGACGGCGCAGGTCGCCACGGCGCACGGCTCCAGTTGACCATCGCACGGGAGCGGGAGGCGACCGCGAGGGCCCTCGCCGCGGCCGGGGCGCAGGGCCGTCCGGTCGGGGACCTGCCGGCCATCGCCGAGCAGTTGGAGTCGGTCGCCGACGGTCTCGACGAACGGCTCCGGCTCGTCGAGCGGGAACCGGATCCGGCCCTGCGGGACCGGATCACCCGGCGGCTCGCGGGCGAGGTCGGCGAGTACCAGCGGCTCGCCACCGGGCTGCGGGAGTCGGCGATGGGCAACCACAGCGCCGCCGCGGAACTGGGAGCGGCCGCCGATCGCCTGCAGATCGAGGGTGAGGCGCTGCGGACCTGGGACGTCCACCGCGCGGAGCGCGACGCCCTGCCGGACTCCGGGACGGGTGGTCGTGGCTGAGGGAAGCATCCGGGCCCGGCTGGTCCGCCTGGTTCGGGTGCGCCGAGCCGGCACCCCCACGGGCGACCCCGCCGAGCGGCTCGCCGCGCACCTGTCCGAACAGCAGGCGCTGCTGGCCACCGCCCGGCGCTCGCTCGTGGAGCTGGCCGTGAGCAGGCGGCGCACGGATCTGCAGGCGGGACGCGCCGACGACGAGGCCCGCGCCGCCACCGAACGGGCTCGGCGGGCTGTGGCGGACGGGCAGGACACGATCGCCAGGCGGCACCTGAGCGACGCCGTCGACGCCGAACGGCGCCGGGACGCCCTGCGGCAGCGGTTCGGCGTCCTGGACGGCCAGGTCACCCACCTCGAGCAGCGTCTCGACCTGCTCGAGTCCCAGTTGGGACAGGCCACCGCGCAGCTGCACGACCTGCGCGCCGACCGGGACGCGGCGACCGCCGCCCTGAACATCCAGTCCGCGCTCGGCGCCGCCGGTGGTCAGACCGATCAGACCGCGCAGGCGCGCGACCACCTGCGCCGGATCCAGGCCGAGACGGCCGCCCGGGACGAGATCGCCTGGGACGACCCTGACTCCCCGCAGGTGCGGGCCGCGTTCGCGGACCTGGAGCGGACCATCGCGGCGAACCAGCGGCTGATCACCGGGCTCGACCACCCGCAGGGCTAGCCGCCTCAGGCGAGTTCGCGCAGCGCCGCGCCCAGGTCCGTGTGCCGGAACTCGAACCCGGCGGCGAGTAGCTTCTCGGGGGCGACCCACCGGCTCTTGAGCACGAGCTCGGACTCCTGGCGCAGCACGAGCATCCCGATCTCCAGCAGCCACCGCGGCGCCGGCAGCCCGACCGGCACGCCGACGGCGCCCCGCAGGCCCGCCATCAGGGTGGTGTTGTCGCTGGCCTCCGGTACGGCCAGGTTCACCGGGCCGGAGAGGTCCTCGCGGGTATCGATGAACTCGACCGCGCGGAGCACGTCCTCGATGTGGATCCAGCTGAACCGCTGTCGCCCACCGGTGTGGTGGTCCAACGGCTTCGACGTCGTGGGGTGCGGCCCGATGCCGCGGTAGCGACGGTGCGGTAGCCACCACCCGTCGTACTCCGGGCCCCCGAGCCCGAAGCGGGCCGCGGTACGCAGCATCGGCAGCGCCCCGTCGTCGCCGAGCACGATCGCCATCCGCAGCGCCACCCGGCGGGTCCGGGGCAGGTCGCCGTGGCCGAACACCCGCTCCCAGTTGCGCGCCACGTCCACCGAGAACCCGCCGCCGAGCTCGCCCTCCGCCTCGGTCTGCGGACGATCCATCGCGTGCCGGTAGATCGTGCCGGTGCTCGCGTTTAGCCACAGCCGGGGTGGCTGCGCCGCGCGGGCGACGGCCCGGTGCAGCGCCAGGGTGGTCGCGATCCGGGACCGGTAGATCTCGTTGCGGTTCCGGTCGTGGTAGCGGCAGCCGACGCTCTTGCCGGCCAGGTTCACCAGCAGGTCGGCGCCGTCGACGACGGCGTCGATCTCGTCGGGCGCATCCCAGCGGGCGTCCGGGCCGGACCGCCCGACCCGCCTCACGTCGTAGCCGCGGCGGCGCAGGTCGGCGATCAGGGCGCTCCCGATGAAGCCGGAGCTGCCTGCGACGACGGCGCGGGGCCGCTCCGGGGCGGGGGGCTGGTGGGTCATGATGCCGACCCAACCATGCCGGGCCCCGCGCCGTCACCCCGGGACCCGGGGGACGCCGTCGGCCGTGGTGGTCAGGCCTCCTGCGCGGCCCCGTCGTCGGGAGGCTGCGGCGCCCCGGGGACGGCCGCCGTGGTGCGCCGGCGCCGGCGCCTGGTCAACCACACGATCGCGGTCACCGGGACCCCGACCACGAGCAGCCACGGTGCGATCACGCCGAGGAACACCAGCAGCCCGCTCGCGAAGGTGACGAGCGCCCGCCACCCTGTCTCGATACCGCCGAGGAAGCCGCCGGCCTCGATCGTGGCCTCCTCCCGCGCCTCGAGCTGGAGCTGGAGCGTGGACATCGAGACCTGGTCCGCCAGGTAGGCGCGCTCGGCCTGCAGCGACTCGAGCTCGGCCTGCCGGTCGCTCAGCGCGGACTCCGCGGCGATCAGGTCCCCGCTGTCCTCGGCGTCGGCCATGATCTGCAGCAGCCGGTCGGTCGAGGCCTGCAGGGCGAGGATCCGGGCGTCCAGATCCACGGCCGTCTGGGTGACGTCCTGGGAGGTCTGGTTCAGGTCGCGAACGTCGCCGAGGTCGTCGAGGTCCTCGATCAGCCGGTTCAGTTCGTCCGCCGGCACCCGAATGGTCAGGCTCGCCCAGCCCGGCGAGTCCTGTCCCTGGGACCCGGCGGCCACCTCCGAACGCTGGTCCACCCGTCCTCCGGCCGTCTCCGCGAGCAGCGCCACCCGGTCCGCGGCCTCCGCCGGGTCGTCCACGACAACGGTCGCGTACCCGGTGGTGATGATCTGCCGGTTCTCGTCGCCGCCGAGGTCCCGGTCGGCCGCCTCCTGCTCGGCGACTCCGCCGCCACCGTCGCCGCCCGAGAGGTACCCGGGGTCGGCGCCGGAGTCGCCGGATCCGGAACCGGCGTTGCTGCAGCCGGCCAGCAGCATCGTTGCGAGAAGAAGAGCGAGGCCCCACCGCGGTCGTCTCATGCCCCGAACCGTAGGTGCGGATCGGTCCCAGCGGGCGGGTCGTTGCCAAGTTGTGGCCGAACCGTGCCACCAGCGTGACCGGTGGAGTCCTCGAAAACCTCTGGACGCCGTCGGGCCTCGGCGTGAGCATCGAGGACATGACGCGCATCGAGGACCTCAGCCAGTCCGACCTCTGGGACGCCACCGCGGCCGCCGAGTACGACACCCCGGGCGAGGGCATGTTCGCCCCGGAGGTGCTCGGACCGACCGTCGAGCGGCTCGCGGCGCTCGCCGACGGCGGCCCCGCCCTGGAGTTCGCGATCGGCACCGGCCGGGTTGCGGTCCCGCTCGCCCGGCGGGTGCCGGTCACCGGCATCGAGTTCTCGGAACCGATGGTCGCGCAGTTGCGCACGAAGGTCGGCGAGGCCGAGATCCCCGTGGTGCTCGGGGACATGGCGACGGCGCAGGCCGGCCCGGGTGAGTACGGTCTCGTCTATCTCGTGTTCAACACGATCGCGAACCTGCTCACGCAGGACGAGCAGGTCGCCTGCTTCGCCAATGCGGCCCGCCACCTCCGGCCGGGTGGGGCGTTCGTGATCGAGCTGTGGGTGCCGACGCTGCGCAGCCTCCCACCCGGGGCACCGGCGATGGTGTGGCAGGCCCGCGAGGACTACATCGGCCTGGACACCTACGACGTGCTGAACCAGCGGGTGGTCTCCCACCACTTCCGGTTCGGGGACGGTCGCGAGGCGACGCTCGGCCGCACCCCGCACCGCTACATCTGGCCGTCCGAGCTGGACCTGATGGCACGGCTGGCCGGCTTCGAGCTGGAGAGCCGGCACGCGGACTTCGCCGGTACGGAGTTCACGGCCGAGTCCCCGTCCCACGTGTCGGTGTACCGGCTGCCCGCGTAGGCTCGCCGGGAGCGGCCCCGGGGTTCGGGTCCGGTCCCGACGAGGGGAGCGGCGCGATGGCACCGAGCGCGGCGATGACCGAACTACGGATCGTGCCGGCGAACGAGGCCACCTGGGACGACCTGGCGGCCATCTTCGGCAGTCGCGGGGAGGGCTCGCGGTGCCTGTGCCAGCGGTACCGGCTCGCCCCGGGGGAGGCGTTCGGGAACTTCCCGGTCGCCGAGCGCGCGGCCCGGCTCCGGGAGCAGACCGAGTGCGAGAACCCGACGTCCGACACCACGAGCGGCCTGGTCGCCTACGACGGCGACGAGCCCGTCGGTTGGTGCGCGGTGGCGCCGCGTCCGCACCACGACGGTCTCGTGCGCGTGTACCGGGTGCCGTGGGACGGCCGCGAGGAGGACCGCGCCGATGCCGGGATCTGGGCCGTGACGTGCGTGTTCGCCCGGGCCGGCCATCGCCGGATGGGGATCAGCCACGCCCTGGTGCGGGCCGCCGTCGACCATGCGCGGGCGCGCGGCGCCCGCGCCCTCGAGGGGTACCCGACCCGGCCGGCGGGCGCGATCGAGCAGGATCTGCACGTCGGCACCATCGCCGCGTTCGCCGGGGCCGGATTCACGCAGGTGGCCGCGCCGAGCAAGCGACGCGTCGTCATGCGCATCGACTTCTGAGATCAGGGTGCCGGGGTCAGGGCGAAGACCGGGTGCCGCGACGCCTCGGCCGCGAACGCCTCCGGAGGGTCGCCCGGCTGGGCGACGAAGTACGGTCGGGTGACCGTCGCGCGATCCGGACCTACGCCCGTGGCAGTCCCGGTCGCCGTGGTCCATGGGCGCGGTACTGGCTCCGGGCGCATGGGTGGTCAGCCGGCCGGGCGCCGCTCGGCTCGGGACGACCCGGGCCTGCCGGCGACCCCCACCCGCTCGGCGAGGAAGTCCGCCCAGGTCTGCTCGCCGAAGGTCCCGGCGAAGACATTCAGGTTGGCGCCCTCCCGGTAGGCGCGGCCCACCTTGCCCGGGAGCCCGAAGCTGACCACCCGGCGGCGTGAGCCCCGCGCACGCAGGTAGGCCCGGACGGCATCGGGCGCGTCGTAGATCTCGGGACCGACGAGGTCCGGGACGAGCCCGGCCGGTGCCCCGAGGGCGAGGTCCACGAGTCGCGCGGCCACCTCGTCGGCGTCGACCGACTGCAGCCGCATCCGCGGCACGGGCACCACGGGTACTGCGGACAGCGACGTCGCGAGAATCAGCACGAAGTCGTGGAACTGGGCGGCGCGCAGGACCGTCCAGGGGACGCCGGCCGCAGCGATGGCCCGTTCCAGGCCATCCTTCTCGCGGAAGTAGCCCAGGGGCACCGCACCGGCGCCGACGACCGAGATCGCCACCAGGTGGCCGACCCCGGCGCGGCGCGCGTGGTCGGCGACCACACGGGCCGCCGCGGCGTCGCCCTTGGGACCGCCGGCCAGATGCAGCACCGTGTCGACGCCGTCGAACGCCGCGTCGAGGCCGGCGCCGGTGGCGACGTCGCCCACGACGTAGCGAGCGCCGGGCCCGTCGTCGTGGGGGCGGCGGCTGAGCACCCGGGTGTCGCGGCCGGCGGCGCGCAGCCGCGCCAGGACCAGCCGGCCGAGGGTGCCGGTACCGCCGGTGACGAGAATGGGGGAGGTCATGAAGTTCTCCAAAGGGTTGCGTCGGGGTCCCGGTCACACCAGGCCGGTGCGGCGGGTCACCCCTGTGACACCCACGGACGGAAGGATGTGACATGGACGACGGCGACGACCTCACCGCGCTGTTCGAGCGGGCCCGACCGCGGCTGCGCGCGGTCGCCTACCGGATGCTCGGCTCGCTCGCCGAAGCGGACGACGCCCTGCAGGACGCCTGGCTCCGCGCCGACCGGGCCGGTCTGGACGGGGTCGAGAATCCGGCGGGCTGGCTGACCACGGTGGTGGTGCGCACCTGCCTGAACCGGCTCCGGGCGCGGGCGAACCGTCGCGAGGACGAGCTGGACGACGTCGTGCACGTGCCCGACCCGCTGCTCGGGCCGGCGGCCGGTCCGGACCCGGAGCAGGAGGCGGTGCTCGCCGACTCGGTCGGTCTGGCGCTGATGGTGGTGCTGGACACGCTGCCGCCGGCCGAGCGGCTGGCCTTCGTGCTGCACGACATGTTCGCGGTGCCCTTTGACGAGATCGCGCCAATGCTCCAGCGGTCTCCCACCGCCACCCGCCAGCTCGCCAGCCGGGGACGGCGGCGCGTGGCCGCCTCGGTCACCGAGCCGGACCCGGACGTGCGTGCCCAGCGCGAGGTCGTGGAGGCCTTCTTCGCGGCGTCCCGGGACGGCGACCTCGACGCGCTGGTCGCGGTGCTGCATCCCGACGTCGTACTCCGGTCCGACGGCGGCCGGTCCCGTCCGCAGATGTCGATGACCCTGCACGGGCCCGCTGCCGTATCGCGGCAGGCGTTCACCGCGGCGAGGCTGTCCCCGTTCGTGCACCCGGTCCTGGTCAACGGCGTCGCCGGCGTGGTGGTCGCACCACACGGGCGGGCGCAGTTCGTGATGGCGTTCACCGTGCGGACCGGGCGAATCCTGGCCATCGACGTCCTCGCCGACACGGACCGGCTGGCCGAGCTCGATCTGCCGCCCCTCGGGGTGTGAGCGGACCGACGCCTCAGCCGGCCAGCCGTGCCTCGGCGCGCGCCACGACCCGGGCGAGCTCGTCCGCCGGTCGGTCGTTGAGCACGGCGAAGGCGACCACCTGCAGGGGGCCGCAACCGTGGAACACCTCGGCCCGGGCCACGCCGGCGGCATCGGCGAGCTGCGCGGCCAGCGCCCAGCCGTGCCAGGAGGCGAGGCTCGACAGATCCTCGGCCGGGTCGTCCAACGCGGTCAGGTCCCAGTCGAGGACACCACTGACCCGGCCGTCGCGCCAGAGCACGTTCGAGCCGGCGAGGTCGCCGTGGTTGACGACCACCTCGACGGGTTCGAGACCTACGAGGGCGTCGATGCGCCGTCGGGCCTCGTCTCGGACGTTCGAACCCAACAACGGGACGACGCGATCGCGCAGTACCCGCTCCCAGTCCGCGCCGCCCATGAACGAGCGCGGCTCGGCCAGGTGCACCCGCACCGGCTCGGGGTCGATGCCGTGCACCGCCTCCAGCAGTGCCCGCAACGGTCCCGGCTCGCCCTGATGCGGCGGATGCGGCTCGCCCTCGACCCGCAGGGTCGGGATCGCGAGGTGGCCCTCGACGGTCACAGGTTCGCCGATGGACCTCGGCACCGCGAACGGCAGGTCCGGTAACGAGTCGACCAGCGCCTGGGCGCGCAGGAGTTCCGGCGCCCCGGACGGCTGGCGTGCCACCCGCAGCGCGGTCCGCCCGCCGAGCACCACGATCGAGGCGGAGCCGACCTCGATCCAGGTGACCGCCGAGGCCTCCGGGGACTCGCCGGCGGCCGCGAACCCCTCGGCGACCAGGGCGTCGAGGGCCTCCTGCGGTGGCCGGACGTACCGGGTCTCGAGCTCCATCGACCCACCGTATCCGGGTCCGCCCCCTGCTTCGGCTCGCCGGCCACCCGTGGGTCCCGCGCGGGTCAGCGTGCGCGGAGCCCGGCCGCGCGGTCAGCGAGGTAGCCCCGGGCAGCCGGATCGAGCGCGAGGGTGGCAGCCCGGTCGAACGCGGCCGCAGCCTCGGTGAAGCGGCCGGCCTCGGCGAGCAGGTGGGCACGGGCGGCCCAGGCCGGCTGGAAGTCGTCAACACCGTCGGGCAGCGCTGCCAGGCCGGCATCGGGGCCGTCCAGCCGGCCGACCGCTGCGGCGAGCGCGACCTGCGCGCCCAGGGTCGGGGCGAGCGTGACCAGCGCCGAGTACAGCGTGCGCAGCGCGCGGGTGTCCGTGATCCCGGTGCGCCGGCGGTCGCAGTGGACCGCCTGGATGGCCGCCTCGAGCTGGAACCGGCCGAGCCGGTCGGCGGCGGACGCCCGGCGCAGGTAGGCCTCACCCTCGGCGATCAGGTCCGCATCCCAGTCCGCCGGATCCTGTTCCGCGAGCGGCACATAGTCCGTGCCCCGACCGGGCGCCCGAGCCAGCGACAGTGCGATCAGCGCAGCGAGGCCGAGCGCCTCGGGCTCGTCCGGGAGCAGGGTCGCGAGCGTGGTGGCCAGGTAGTGGGCCTCGCCGGCGAGGGAGTCCGGGGATCGTCGGGGAGCCTCGTCCGGCCCGCCCGTGAGGGTGACCGCGTAGCACCCGTAGACGGCCTCGAGGACGCCGGGCAGCCGTTCGGACCTGGCCTCCCGTCCCGGGACGGTGAACGGGATCCGGGTGCCTGCGATCCGGCGCTTGGCCCGCACCAGGCGTTTGGCCATGGCCTCCTTGCCAACCCCGTAGGCCCGCGCGATCCGGGCGGCATCGAGGCCGAGCACCGCCTGCAGCATCAGCGGGGTCCGGGACGCAGCATCGATCGCCGGGTGCGCGCACACGAACAACAGTTCCAGGCGGCGCTCGCCGATCGCGTCGGGGTCGACCGCGTCCAGGGGCGAGGTCGTCCGCGCCGCCTCGACGACCACCTCGCTGAGCGGCCGGGCGGTCCGGTGCGCGGCCGATCTCCAGACGTCCCGCTGGCGGTTGCGGGCGACCGTGAGCAGCCACCCCTCCGGGTTCGCCGGGACCCCCCGCTCGGGCCAGCTGCGCAGGGCGCGCTCGAGCGCGTCGGAGAGGGCGTCCTCGGCGAGCATGAGGTCCCCGGTCGGGGCCGCGAGGATCGCGACCAGCCGGCCGTAGGAGGCGCGGGCGGCACGCTCGGCCGCCGCCCGCGCCTCGGGCACGCTCATGCGTTCGGTTCCCACCGGCCTTCCCGGACGTACGTCGCGCCCGGGCGGACCTCGACCCCGCCCCACGCGAGGGCGGGCGCCTGCTTCGCCCAGTCGAGGGCGGCGTCGAGATCGGGCACGTCGACGACGAACGTCCCGCCCAGCTGGTCCTTGGTGTCGGCGTACGGGCCGTCCTGGACCCGCAGCTCACCGTCGACCGTGGTCAGGGTGGTGGTGCTGGTGGAGGGCTGGAGCACCTCGCCGGAGAGCAGGACGCCCGCCTGATGCAGCGCCTTCGCGTAGGCACTGAAGGCTCGTTCACCCTCCGCCCAGGCCTCCTCGCCGAGCGTCTCGGTGCTCTGCTCGGGGTAGTGCAGCATGATCGTGTACCGCATGGCTCTCATACTCCTCGTTCGTCATCGGGTGCGTACAGGGTGATGACGATGACGCCGTCGCCGAATGGACACCGGAACGCCGATGGGGTCCCGAGCCGCGTGGCTCGGGACCCCATCGGGTGAGGTTCGGTCAGGCGCGCGGTTCGAACGTGAGACAGTCGGCCAGGTCCGTGCCGGCGCCGATCCGGACGGCGGGTGCGCTGCACTCGAGGTCGACATTGTGCACGCAGTCCACGCGCTGGCAGGCGCCGACCGCGGCAAGCACCGTGGACAGCCCACCCTTCGTGGTGAGCGGGATGAAGGTGGCACACTGCGCGTCGACGCCGGTGCCACCGATCGTCACGGCCGCGGCGTGGCAGCCGTCGTGGTTGTAGGAGCAGCCGGCCACCGTGCACTCGGTGACGGAGGGGAGATCGGCGAGCGAGGTCATGATGTCCTCCGTGTGGCGTAGGTCGAGGTAGGAATAGGCACACGGTAATCCTGAAATGCCGATGTGTATAGCAAGGCAGTACTGCCTAACCGGATTCTCCGGAATAACGCGACGCGCGCAATGCGAAAGTAGTTCGTCAATAACGTGACGGCCGGAATGCGTTAATCATTCAACCGTAGGATTCGGCGGTCGGGCTCACGTCCTGGGTCATGATCGAGGCGCGGATCCGCTGTCGCACTGCGGCGTCGTGGACGGCGGGTTCGCCGCGACCGCCGGGGGTGTCCTCGAGCGGGCCCGCGGTGAGGATGCGGCGCATTCCGGTGCGCAGAACCCGCTGGTCGATGGCGCGGCTGCCGCCAAGGGAGAGCAGTGCCGCCCCCTGATCCAGCGCGGCAAGCAGCGCACCGAGCTCCGCGGTCGGCAGCACGTCGTCCGCACTCCCGGACTGCGTGGCCACGGCGCCGTAGCCGTCGACCAGGAGGTCCATCCGCTTGCCCATCTCCGCACTGAGTCGCGAGTCCCGAGCAGCGGTCGCGATGAACTCCAGGGTCGCCAGCGCGAATCCCTCGATCGCCGCCGAGAGGCCCTCGCCGTGTTCCGCTTCGATCGGGTCGTCCGTGGTGATGTTCCAACCGCCGTCCGCGAACGCAATCTCGACGTTCGCGTCGATCACCGCGAGGAACAGGTCGGCCTTGCCGTCGAAGTTGGAATAGACGGCTCCCTTGGAGAAGCCCGCCTCGCGTGCGATCGCTTCCAGGTTCGCGGCGTGATAGCCATGTTCGGCGAACGCCTGCCGTGCGGCGACCACGAGCGCGTCGCGGGTCTGCTGCTGCTGTTCCCGGCGGGAGCGGGGGAGGGAGGCCATCACGTCATCGTAGGTCGAACCCGAGCATTGACGTACCGGCGGTACGCGAATACCGTGAGTATTCCAATACCAACGGTATCTAAGGAGTGGCATGAGCGACGACGTCCTACGCGTCGACGGCGTCACCCGACGCTTCGGCTCGGTGGTCGCCAACGACGGTGTCTCACTTCGAGTTCGGTCCGGCACCGTGGTCGGGCTGCTCGGCCACAACGGCGCCGGCAAGACGACCCTCGTCTCCCAGGTCGTCGGTCTCCTCCGGCCCGACGACGGCTCGATCCGCGTCGGTGGCATCGACGCGGTGGCGGAACCGGCGACGGCCCGGCGGTACGTCGCCCTGCAGCCCCAGAGCCAGGCGCCCATCGACGGGCTGACCCCCCGGTCGGCCATCGAGATGGCCGGGCGGCTCCGCGGGCTGTCCACGAGGGCCGCGCGTGCCGCCGCCGAGAGTCTTGCCGAGGAACTCGACATCACCGAGTGGATCGACCGAAGGGCCCTGCCGGAGAATCGCGGCCTCTCCGGCGGGATCCGGAGGCTCACCGCCTTCGCGATGGCGATCGTCGCGCCCACGCCACTGGTGATCCTGGACGAGCCGACGAACGACATCGACGCCTCCCGCCGCCGGCTGCTCTGGCAGGCCGTGCGTGCCCGTGCCGACGCCGGCTCTGGCGTGCTGCTCGTCACCCACAACGTCGCCGAGGCGGAACGGATCGTCGACGACCTCATCGTCCTGAACCATGGCCGGGTCGCCGCGACCGGCTCGCCCGCGCGCCTGCGCGGCGCGACCGGCACTGATCTGCGCCTCGAGCTGCAGTTCCCGCCCGATGCCGCCGACGTCGGGGCGCCCGACGGCGCAAGGGTGCCTTTCGCGGTTCGCCGCACGGTCCGCGTGGGCCGCCGGGTGCTGCACACCATCGGGACCGAGGAGGCCGCGGCCGCCGTCACCTGGGCGGCGGCGCTCCGCGAGCGTGGTCGCGTGGACGGCTACGCCGTCGGACCGGTCACGCTTGAGGATGCCTACCTCTCGCTGACCGCCGTCGAGGACGACACCGTGCCGGCCCCGGCCGGGACCGAGGCGGCCGCCCATGTCTGACCTCGCGACTGCCGGCCGCCTCGAGCCCCGCCGGTCACCGATCCAGGTCGGGCTCTCTACGACCTACGTCACGCTGCTGCGCTGGACGTTCGCCGGCATCGGCGCGATGCTCCCGCTCATCGTCGTGGTCCAGGCGATGCTCGCGGCCGGGATCATCATCGGGTTCGGGTTCATCATCCCGAACATCGACGCGGCGACTGCGCTCTACCTGTCCACCGGCACTCCGACCGTCCTGCTGCTCACCATCGGGTTCGTGATGGTGCCGCAGGGGGTCTCCCGGTCCCGCACCGACGGCACGTTCAGCTACATGAGAGGCCTGCCGATCGCGCGGCCGCTGCTGCTGGCGGCCGACCTGACCGTGTGGTTGATCATCGGGCTGCCGAGCGTCGCTGTCGGGGTCATGGTCGCGCAATTGCGCTATGGCATCGCGCTCTCGGTCGACTGGCCGATCCTGGTCGTGGCGACGCTGCTCGCGACGTTGATGGCAACGGCGGTGGGCTATGCCATCGCGGTGAGCCTGCCACCGTTGCTCGCGCAACTGTCCACGCAGGTGCTCGTGTTCTTCGTGTTGCTGTTCTCGCCGATCACCTTCCGGGTCGAACAGCTGCCGGATTGGTTCCAGACCGTCCACGACGTGCTGCCGGTCCGGGCCGCGGCCGATCTGATCCGGGCGGGCCTGGCCTCGGACGTGTTCGAGGCGAGCCTGCGGGACCTGGCAGTGCTGACGGTGTGGTGCGCGGCCGGCGTGGCGGTCTCGGTTCGGGCGCTGGTGCGCCGGCCGTGATGCGGTAATCGGCTGGGGTTCCCTCGTGGGAACCGGCACCATGGGCGGGTGAGTGACGACGTGGCCAGGGTGCTCGTACTGATCGCCGGACCCATCGCGGCCGGGAAGTCGACCCTGGCCCGTGCCGTGGCCGACCGCCTGCGCGACCAGGGACGTTCCGTGGCCCTCGTCGACCTCGACACGGTGGCCGAGATGGCCCTCCCCACGCTGCCGGACTGGGCCTGGGCGCACGAGATCCACGCCCGGCTGGTCGGGCACTGGACGCGGGTGCCGCTCGAGGTCGTCGTGGACGAGGGCGCCTCGACCCGGGCGGAGGTGGACCAGGTGCTGGCGGGCGTGCCCGGTCCGACCGCGGTGATCACGGTGGTCCTGGTCGCCGACGTGCGGCGTTCGTGGGAGCGGGCGCAGGGCGACCCGACGCGTGGGATCAGCAAGGACCGGGGCTTCCTGGAGCGGGTCTACGCGCAGTTCGAGCGTGAGTTGCCCGCTCTCGACCATGACGTGCTCCTCGACGCCGAGTCGACCTCTCCCGAGCAGCGCCTTGCGCCGATCCTTGCGGAGGTCGAGCGCCATCTGGCCAGGTGACCTCGCGCCCCGCGGGTCACGGGGCCGGGCGGCTAGGAGTAGGCGCGGTACCGGCCCGGCTTGCCGGACTCCTCGATCTCGAAGCGCAGCTGCAGGTCGGTACGTTCGATCAGGTCGACCTGCTGGGTGAACCCCTCACTGGTGACGATGAGATGGCCGCCGAGGCTCCAGTCCCGGGCGAGCCATGCCCGGAGCTCGTCGAGCAGCACGCGATCGGTACCGGTCTCCAGGGCCGAGCGTCGGACCCAGAAGTAGACGGCCGTGTCGTAATCCGACCACAGGTGGTTCCCGACCGCAGTGATGCGGGCGCCGTCGAACATGCTCGCGTCGGTCGGCATCAGGTAGACGCAGCCGAGACACTCGGTCTCGTCCGGGTTCAGCACCGTGTAGGTGAATGCCCGACGGTCGACATGGCGTTCTTCGAGGCCCTCGAGATCCTTCCGGTTGGCGGCCACGGTGAAGCCGTCCTCGGGCCAGCTCGACTGCTCCCACGTGCGCAGGTAGTCCCGGCTCTCCATCACGGCTGCGTGGTCCAGCTCGGCGTCGGTGGCCAGGATCGGCCGGAGGAGGAACGCCGCCGTCGTCAGGCGCTCCGGGATCTCCAGTTCCGGGTCCGTGCACGGCACGATCTGGCTCCTGGGTGGCTCGGCGGTGAAGGCGTGGCTCGGTTGCCGTTCTAGCAGTCGGCCCTCGACGCTGTCGCTCGAATTTGCCGGCCGGCGTGGTCGGCGCCTTCGCCTGGGAGGATTCGGACATGGACATCACGGTGGCGGTCCGCCCAGCCCGGCTCGAGGACGTCGGGGCCATGGCACGGGTGATCGTCCGCTCGTGGCAGGAGACCTATCGCGGTCTGATGGCAGACGGCGTACTCGACGATCCCGGACAGGTTGCCTTTCGCGAGCGGTTCTGGACGGCTGCCCTGGTCGACGAGCGCTACCGCGCGAACCGGGTCGCCGTGGCGGTCCGGGACGGCGCCGTGATCGGGGTCGCGATGGCGGGCCCGCCGGCCGCTGCCGAACCCGGCTGGAACCTGCACCTCTACGTGCTCTACGTGCTCGCCGAGCATCACGGATCCGGCGCCGGCGCGGCGCTGCTGGACGCCGTCGTCGGCACTCGCGAACCGGCCGCGCTCTGGGTGGCGGACCCGAATCCGCGGGCGCAGGCGTTCTACCGCAAGCACGGATTCGTTGCCGACGGCGCGGTGCAGGTGGAGGACGGTGTGCGCGAGATCCGCATGGTGCGCAGTGGCGTGCCGTTCCCCGCCTCGCGCTGACCCCGGCCGGAGTAGAGTCCGGTCCCCTGAGCCATGAATCGGAACTGCTCGATCGTGCGCTGCGCCGGCGTGATCCGCCAGTTCGCACGCGCCCGACCGGGCCCGGCGTTCCACATCCGGTGCGGAGTTCGCGGCGTGATCGTGAGCTTCTGCCCCACTCCGAGGACGCGGGGTTCGGCCCGGCCGAGCTCGACCGTGAGTTCGCCCTCCAGCACCTCGGACTCCTCCCTCCGTGGCGGACCGATACCGTCGGACCAGCGGGACCCGACATCGCACATGGTCCACCACGACGTCTCGGCCGTCGACAGTCGCGACCGCGGGCCGACGCCCCATCCACTGCACTCAGGAGGCGAGAGTTCGCTCGCGGTGCCGTCGAACGGCCGCGCGGTTGGCGCATCGCACGGAGCAGTAGCGCTGCCGCCCGTTGCGGGTGATGTCGACCACGACCGCGGTGCAGGGCTCCGACGCGCACCGGCCGAGCCTGTGCATCCCCCGCGTGACGAGGTGCAGGGAGGTCCCCACGCTGATCACGGCGCGCAGCACCGACGGGAGGGACTGGGGGTCGTCCCGATAGTGCAGGTGCCATCCCTCGTCGTCGTGATCCGTCAGCCGCGGATAGGCCGCGGCCGCGGCCATCTCCGCGTTCAGCAGCACCGCACGCCGATCCGGATCGGCGGCATCGACGACGCGGAGCCAGTCGTCGATGACCTGACGCACGGCCTTGTGGTCATCCGACGCCGTGGGAAATGCCATCGTCATGCCGAACTCTCGAGTCCTCGCCTCGATCCCCGCGCGGTCGGCGGGCCAGGCGTTGGCGAGGGAGGCCGCGAGCAGGACCGCATACTCACCGTAAGGGTTGAGATGCATAAGACCATTACAGCATGGTGGACCCCATGACCACCAGCCACGTCCGACTCCCATCGCACGTGCGGGCCGAGCGCTCGCCGCACGAACACGCATGGTCGACCGAGTCCGGCCACCCGACCTCGTCGGGTCACATCCTCTACGTGAGATGCGAGATCTGCGGAGTCCGCCGGGTGGATCTCCAGCAGCGCTACGACACGCCGCCCGCACCGCTCAGCAAACTGCTCGTCAGCCGCTGATGAGCCACTCTGCGTAGAAGATCCCGAGTCCGGTCGCTACGCACAGTCCGCAGATGATCCAGAAGCGGATCGTGACGGTGATCTGTTCCCAGCCGAGCAGTTCGAAGTGATGGTGGATCGGTGTCATCCGGAAGAGTCGCTTGCCTACGCCGCCATTGCGGCGCTTGGTGAGCTTGAAGTAGCTCACCTGAAGCATCACGGCGGTCGTCTGGATGACGAACAGTCCGCCGAGGATCACGAGGAGCAGTTCGGTGCGGGTCATGATGGCCAACCCGGCCAGTGCGGCGCCGAGGCCGAGAGCGCCGGTGTCACCCATGAACAGACGCGCCGGCGAGGCGTTCCACCACAGGAAACCGAAGCAGACGCCCGTGACGCATGCGGCTACGACGGCGAGATCGAGCGGGTCGCGGACCTCATAGCACTGGGCCGACGGGTCCAGTCGACAGCTCTGGTTGTACTGCCAGACCCCGATCAGCACGTACGCGCCGAACACCATGGCCGAGGCGCCGGCCGCCAGGCCATCGAGTCCGTCCGTGAGGTTCACGCCGTTGCTCGCTCCGGCGATCATGAGGTTGGCCCAGACGACGAACAGGGCCAGGCCGATGAGCGGACCGAAGTGTGCCAGATCGACCGCAGTGTCGCGGACGAAGGAGATGTTGTAGCTGGCGGGCGTGACGCCGTCACGCGCGAACGTGGAGGCCAGGATGGCGAAGATGACCGCGACGACCGTCTGTCCGACCAGCTTCTGCCACGACCGAAGCCCGAGCGAACGTTCGCGCCTGATCTTGGTCCAGTCGTCCAGGAACCCGACGAATCCGATACCGACCATCAGGAACAGGACGAGAAGACCTGAGGCCGTTGGCGGCGTCCACGTGAAGAGGTGCGCCGCCGCGTAGCTGATGAGAGCGCCACCGATGATGACGAGGCCGCCCATCTGAGGGGTGCCGCGTTTGGTGAGGTGGCTGGTCGGCCCGTCCTCGCGGATGAACTGGGCCCATCCCCGGCGGGTTGCGAGGGTGATGTAGAAGCGGGTGCCGAGCAGCCCGATCAAGAACGCCACGAGGGCGCCGATCACGACCAGCCTCACGGGCGGAGCCCCCGGCAGGTCATCGACCTGTTCGTGAGGTGGTTCCGCTGGTCCCAGCGCATCGTTCCTCGGTCCCCTTGCTGTTCCTCGCGCCGTCGCGCTCCCGACGTCCGCAAGCAAGGGTAGGCGACGACGCGTTCCGATCCGGCGCAGACACACGGAACCCGACCCGACGTCAGGAGGGCTCTCGCCAGGCTCGGCGGGTACCTCCGGGGGCGCTGCACCAGCTCTGGTCGGGGGCGCCGTCTCGTCGGCAGCGGCGGTCACGTCTCCCGGACGGGAATACTCCACCGACCACCATAGTTGAGCCAAGCAGACTCAAGTTCTGATGTCTTGGTTTGACATCGTCAGGTCAGCGAGGAAACTTGAGTGCGGAAGACTCAAGCAGATGCGGTCGTACCCACCGGGGCGGCCCGGAAGGAGCACACGAACATGGCTCGATCGGTCGGAATCGACCTGGGCACCACCAACTCCGTGGTCGCCGTCCTGGAGGGTGGCGAGCCCACCGTCATCGCCAACGCGGAGGGTGCGCGCACCACGCCGTCCGTCGTGGCGTTCAGCAAGACCGGCGAGGTGCTCGTCGGTGAGGTGGCCAAGCGCCAGGCGGTCACCAACGTGGACCGCACGGTCAGTTCCGTGAAGCGTCACATGGGCACGGACTGGTCCGTGGCCATCGACGACAAGACCTACACCGCACAGGAGATCTCGGCGCGGGTGCTGGGCAAGTTGAAGAAGGACGCCGAGGCCTACCTCGGTGAGCCGGTCACCGACGCCGTGATCACGGTGCCGGCGTACTTCAACGACGCCGAGCGCCAGGCCACGAAGGACGCCGGACAGATCGCCGGGCTGAACGTGCAGCGCATCATCAACGAGCCCACCGCGGCCGCGCTCGCCTACGGCCTGGAGAAGGGCAAGGAGGACGAGCTCATCCTGGTCTTCGACCTCGGTGGCGGCACGTTCGACGTGTCCCTGCTCGAGGTGGGCAAGGACGACGACGGGTTCTCCACCATCCAGGTGCGCGCCACCAACGGTGACAACCGCCTCGGTGGTGACGACTGGGACCAGCGGATCGTCGAGTGGCTGGTTACGCAGGTCAAGAACGGCACGGGCGTGGACCTGTCCAAGGACAAGATCGCTCTCCAGCGACTGCGGGAGGCCGCCGAGCAGGCCAAGAAGGAGCTCTCCTCGGCCACCAGCACGAACATCTCCCTGCAGTACCTGTCGATGTCCGAGAACGGACCGATCCACCTGGACGAGAAGCTCACCCGGGCCCAGTTCCAGCAGATGACGTCGGATCTGCTCGACCGCACCAAGGAGCCGTTCCACAACGTCATCAAGGACGCCGGCATCAGCCTGTCCGAGATCGACCACGTGGTGCTCGTCGGTGGGTCCACCCGGATGCCCGCCGTGACCGATGTGGTCAAGGAGCTGACCGGTGGCAAGGAGCCCAACAAGGGCGTCAACCCGGACGAGGTCGTGGCCGTCGGCGCCGCACTGCAGGCCGGCGTGCTCCAGGGTGAGCGCACCGACGTGCTGCTGATCGACGTCACCCCGCTGTCCCTCGGCATCGAGACCAAGGGCGGTGTGATGACCAACATGATCGAGCGCAACACGGCCATCCCGACCAAGGGCTCCGCGGTGTTCTCGACCGCCGAGGACAACCAGCCGAGCGTGCTCATCCAGGTGTTCCAGGGCGAGCGTGACTTCGTCAAGGACAACAAGCCGCTGGGCACCTTCGAGCTGACCGGCATCGCACCGGCTCCCCGTGGCGTCCCGCAGATCGAGGTCACCTTCGACATCGACGCGAACGGGATCGTGCACGTGTCCGCCAAGGACCGCGGTACGAACCAGGAGCAGTCGATGACGATCACCGGCGGGTCCGCCCTCCCGAAGGACGAGATCGACCGGATGATCAAGGAGGCCGAGGCGCACGCCGCCGAGGACGCCGCCCGGCGCGAGGAGGCCGAGACCCGCAACTCCGCGGAGCAGCTCGCCTACTCCACCGAGAAGCTCCTCACGGACAACGCCGAGAAGCTGCCCGAGGACGTCTCCACCGAGGTGCGGGCCGCCGTCGACAAGCTCAAGACCGCGCTCGCGGGCGATGACATCGAGGCGGTCAAGACGGCCCAGTCCGAACTGGCCGCGGTGAGCCAGAAGATCGGCGAGGCGCTCTACGCCCAGCCGGACGCCGCCGCGGCTCCGGGCGCGGACGCGCCGGCTGCCGAGGAGGCGGCCCCCGCCGCCGACGAGGACGACATCGTGGACGCCGAGATCGTGGACGAGGAGGACGAGAAGAAGTGACGCCGACCGACAACGAGTCCGAGCCGATCATCCGCGACAAGCGGCGACTCGACCCGAACACGGGCGAGTTGCGTCCCGAGGGGGGTGCCGCCGTCGAGCCCGACGGCGGCCCCGCCCGGGCGGGCGGCTCGCCCCAGGAGCCGGTCGCCTCGGGAGGCGCCGCCGATGGCGAGCAGGTCGCCGAGGGCGATGATGCGCCGTCGCCCGACGACGAGCTCGCCAGGGCGAAGGCGGAGGCGTTGGATCTTGCCGACCAGGTGGCCCGCGGCAAGGCGGACCTGTACAACCTGGACCAGCGGTTCAACAACTTCGTCAAGCGGTCCCGCGCCGAGGCCGAGACCGAGAAGGTCCGCGGCGCACACTCCGTGATCGAGGCACTGATCCCGGTGCTCGACGACATCGCCGCGGCCCGTCAGCACGAGGCGCTCGAGGGTCCGTTCGCGTCCATCGCGGACAAGCTCGAGACCACCCTGACCGCCCGGTTCGGGGTGGAGCGGTTCGGCGCAGAGGGGGAGGAGTTCGACCCCAACGTGCACGAGGCCCTCATGCACAGCCAGAGCCCGGACGTCACGGTGGACACCATCACCACCGTGCTCCAGCCGGGCTACCGTGCCGGTGACGTCATCATCCGCCCCGCGCGGGTAGGGGTCACCGGCCCAGAATGACAGCACACGATCGAGGAGGTGAGGCATGACCGGACAGGACTGGCTCGAGAAGGACTTCTACACGATGCTCGGCGTGTCCAAGGACGCCGACGCCGCCGAGATCAAGAAGGCCTACCGCAAGCTCGCCCGCACCTGGCACCCGGACCAGAATCCGGGTGACGCCAAGGCTGAGGCGAAGTTCAAGGAGATCGGCGAGGCGTACGGTGTGCTCTCCGACGCCGAGCAGCGCAAGCAGTACGACGCGCTGCGGGCCATGGCCGGAGGCGGACCCCGGTTCGCCTCCGGCGCCGGGGGCCCGGGCACCGGTGGCTTCGAGGACCTCTTCGGCGGGATGTTCAGCGGCGGCGGCGCCGGTGCCGGCGGCGGCACTCGGGTGCGGTACTCGACAACGGACGGCGGCATGCCCGGCGGCGGCTTCGAAGACATCCTCGGAGGCCTGTTCGGCGGCGGAATGCCGGGCGGCGGGGGTGCTGGCTTCCGGGCGCCGCAGAAGGGCGGGGACATCACCACGTCCGCTTCGCTGCCGTTCCGCACGGCGGTGCAGGGCGCCACGGTGTCCCTGACCATCGAGGGTGGTCGGTCGATGAACGTGCGGATCCCGGCCGGCGTGACCGACGGTCAGAAGATCCGGCTGCCCGGCAAGGGGCAGGCCTCCATCAACGGTGGCAGCCCCGGCGACCTGGTCGTGACCGTGCGCGTCGAACCACACCCGGTGTTCGGCATCAACGGCCGCAACCTGACCATCACGGTGCCGATCACGTTCCCGGAGGCCGTCAACGGGGCCACCATCTCGGTGCCCACGCTGGACGGGTCCACCGTGAAGCTGAAGGTCCCGGCGGGCACCCAGTCCGGCGCGCGACTGCGCGCCAAGGGCAAGGGTGTGGCCACGAAGAGCGGCACCGGGGACCTGATCGTCACCCTCGAGGTCGCCGTCCCGCGCAACCTCAACAAGGACGCCCGCGCCGCGCTCGAGCAGTTCGAGGCGGCCAGCGACGGTACCGACCCGAGGGCCGGGCTCGCCGCAGCAGCCAGGAGTTGATCGGTCATGGCCGCGACGTACGACGCACCGGTGCTGGCGATCTCGATAGCGGCCGAGGCCGCAGGGATGCACCCGCAGACGTTGCGTCAGTACGACCGACTGGGCCTGGTGGTCCCGCGCCGCACGAGCGGGCGGGGCCGCCGGTACTCCCAGCGTGACGTCGACGTGCTCCGCGAGGTGCAGCGCCTGTCCCAGGAGGAGGGCATCAACCTCGCCGGCATCAAGCGGATCCTCGAGCTGGCCGCCGAGAACGAGCGGCTCGAGGGTGAGGTCGACCGTCTCAGCCAACTCCTCGGAGGCGGCCGGCGGGTGTTCCACGCCAGCCCCGGCGGCGACGTGGTCGCCGTGCCGCTCGGGACCCGGCTGCGCCGGGTGCGCTCCTCTGCGGGTGCCCTCGTGGTCTGGCAGCCGCCGCGCCGCTGAGCGAGGCGGGCCTCGACCTCGGTTCACGCCCGGGTGGCCGGGCGTGGGAATCCCCTCCGAGCGGCGGCCCGGCCGGCACGTCGCTAGCGTGGGGCCTGATGCCTCCGATCCGCCAGGGTCGGGCGAGCCGAAGGGGAACTGAGATGTCGCAGCAGCCACCGAGCGGATTCGATCAGCCCGACGAACAGCCGGGTCAGGCCGAACAGCAGCAGTCGCCGTCCGGCTCACCGCCCCAGCACAACCAGCCGATCCAGCCGCCTTATGGGCAGCCTGCCCAGCAGCCGCCCGCGCAGCAGCCGCCCGCCCAGCCGGGCCAGAGCGGTCAGCAGTTCGCACCGCAGGGTGCTCCGAGCGGGCAGCCGACTTCTTATGGGCAGTACCAGGGCCAGGGGCAGGCCTACGGCCAGGGCCAGGTCTACGGCAATGCCCCGGCCGGGGCCGCGGCCCAATGGGGCGCACCGCAGCAGCGCGACCCCGGATTCTTCGGGTCGCTGTTCGACCTGACCTTCTCCCACTACGTCACGCTCCGGTTCGCGAAGGTCCTGTTCATCGTCGCGATCGTCTTCGTCGCGCTCGGCTGGCTCGGCGCCGTGGTGTCAGCCTTCAACTTCGACCCCTACGGCGGTTTCTACGACGACGACGGCGGTGCCGGAGCGATGCTCGGCGTGCTCACGCTGCTGTTCGGCTGGATCCCCGGGTTCATCACCCTGCTCCTGGTGCGGGTGGGCCTGGAGTTCGCGGTCGCGACGATCAAGACCGCCCAGAACACCTCGAAACTGGCTGAGCGCGCCTGAGTCGACGTGCCGTCGGGCACGGCGGACACGGGCACCGCGCTATCGTCGAATGGCTGCGGTGCCCGTGTCCTGGCTCAAGGGGGTGATGGTGCCCGATGGTCGAGAAGACCCCGACGGTCTACGACGTTGCCGAGATGGCGGGCGTGTCCATCGCGACCGTCTCGCGCTACTTCCGTAACCCCGACGCGGTGCGCGAGTCCACCAGGGAACGCGTCGGGCAGGTGGTCCGGGACCTGGGCTACGTGCCCTCGGGCAGTGCCCGCGGCCTCGCGGCCCGGCGCACCGGCACCGTCGGGGTGTGCTTTCCCAGCTTCGACGACGTCGACCGCATCGACGCGCGCCGCCTCGGAGCCGGGCCGCCGGTCCGGGTACGGGTGGATACCGACGCCCACCAGGACACCGGGAGTGACCTGTACATAGCCGAGGTGGTCCGCGGCACCGAGATCGAGGCCTGGCGGCACGGGTTCGCCGTGATGATCGCGGTCCCCCGGGGTGCCGCCGCGCACAACGTCGTCGAGGGCCTCGCCGGTCGGGTGGACGGCCTGGTCACGCTCGCCCGCGCGATCGACCCGGACCAGCTCGCCCACATCTCCCGCCGGATCCCGGTGGTCATGGTCGCCGGACCGCGCGACGGCGACGTCTACGACCACGTGACCGCGAACAACCACGGCGGCATGGTCGCGCTCACCGACCACCTGATCACCGAACACCGGCTGACCCGGCTCGAGTTCGTGGGCGGACCCGAGGACTCGCCGGACGCCCAGGTCCGGTTCGAGGGCTTCACCGAGGCCATGCTGCTGGCCGGCCTCGGCGTCCCCGAACGCCCGATCGCCCGCAGCGACTTCACCCGGGTCGGTGGCCGCGAGACGGGTCGGCTGCTCCTGGCCGAGCGACGTCTCGAGGGCATCGACGGGCTCGTCTGCGCGAATGACCAGAGTGCGCTCGGCATCCTCGACGAACTCACGGCCGCCGGAGTGCGGGTGCCGCAGGACCTGGCCGTGACCGGGTTCGACGGGATCGAGGCAAGCAACGTCTCGACACCCCGGCTGAGCACTGTGCGCCAGCCCATGGTCGAGCTGGGCCGCCTCGCGGTGGCCCAGTTGCTGCGGCGGCTCGCCGAACCGATGACCGAGCCGAGCACGCGCGTGCTCGGCGTCGAGGTGCTGCTCCGGGACAGCTGCGGCGCGCACGCCACCTCAACGCCCTGACCGGACAGCACCTCCGCCCAGCCCTCGAGAGTGCTGTAGTGGCGACCACTTCAGCACTCTCGACGGCGGTGGGCGGGTCGAGCGGGCGCCTCGGGTTGCGCACCGAAATGTATGCGCATACAGTCGAAACTGGCGGCTGGGTGCCCTCCCGCCACGTGACGATGAAGACACGAATGGAGACCACCATGCAACGCCGACGCGGGTCCCGCTGGGGACTGTTCGGATCGGCCCTCGGGGTGGCCGCACTGCTGGCCACGAGCGCCTGCACCGTGGACGTGCCGACCGACGACGGCAACAACGACGGCGGCGGCGGAGATGGCACGTCGATGCTGCTCGCCGCGGACAACGGCTCGCCGACGTTCGACCGCAACTTCAACCCGTACTCGCCGGGCAAACGGCAGACCAGCACGCTGATCTACGAGCCGCTGTTCGTCACCAACACCCTCGACGGCACCGAGACGCCGTTCCTGGCCAGCGCGAAGGAGCAGCCGGACCCGGCCACGGTGGTCTTCACGATCCGTGAGGACGTGGTCTGGACCGACGGCGAGGAGTTCACCCCCGAGGACGTGACCTTCACGTTCGACCTGCTCAAGGAGTTCCCGGCCCTGGACACGAACGGAGTCTGGGCGCTGATCGACTCCATCGAGGTGGACGGACAGGACGTGATCGTCCACCTCACCGGGGACAACGTGCCCGCCGCCGCGATCATCCAGAAGACGATCATCGTGCCCGAGCACCTGTGGGCCGACGTCGAGGACCCCACCACTTACACGAACGAGGACCCGGTCGGCACCGGACCGTACATGCTCGGTGAGTTCACCCCGAACGAGTACACCCTCGACCGCAACGAGGACTACTGGCAGGTGGAGAACGTGGCCGCGGAGGAACTGATCCTGCCCGCCTCGAACACCCAGCTGGACATCGTGAACAACGGCTACGACTGGGCGTACTCGTTCATGTCCGACGTCGAGAACACCTGGGTCAGCGCGGCCGAGGGCAACACCTTCTGGTTCCCGCCGGGCGGCACCATCGCCATGTTCCCGAACCTGACCATGGCCCCGTTCGACAACCCGGAGTTCCGGCTCGGCCTCTCGGCCGCCCTGGACCGGGACCGTATCGCCGACGTCGCCGAGGAGGGCTACGTGGAGGCGGCCGGGATGTCCGGCCTGCTGCTGCCGAACCAGGAGGCCTGGCTCAACCCGGACCTGCCCGACGGCGGAGCCGTCAGCCAGGACGTGGATGCCGCCCTCACCCACTTCGAGGCGGCCGGCTACACGATGTCCGGCGACCAGCTCGTGGACTCCGCAGGAACGGCCGTGGCCCTGACCCTGACCACCCCGAACGGCTGGACCGACTGGTTGCGCGGTGCCACCGAGGTCCAGAGCCAGCTCGCCGAGGTCGGCATCACCGTCACCCTCAACCAACCCCAGCCCGCCGCGTACCAACAGGAACTCCAGAACGGGAACTTCCAGCTCTCGATGGGGTCCTTCGGCGGGACCGGGTCGATCTACGAGGACTTCAACCGGCTCCTCTCGAGCGAGTTCCTCCAGCCCGTCGGCACCACGACCACGGCGAACTTCCAGCGGTACTCCGACCCGGAGACCGACGCCCTGCTCGCCGAACTCCGGGTCACCCTGGACGAGGGCCGGCAGATGGAGATCGCGCACGAGCTGCAGACCGTCGTCTTCGAACAGGCTCCGGTCATCCCGATGTTCTACGGCGGCCTGTGGGGCCTGTTCTCCGAGGCGAACTTCACCGGCTGGCCGAGCGCGGACGATCCGTACGCCTCGCCGGCGACCTGGGACGCGAACCCGCTGCTGGTGCTGACGAACGTCGAGGTCGCGGACTGACCCGATGCGCTACCTGCTCCGCAAGATCGGTCTGCTGCTGCTGACCCTGTGGGCCGCGGTGACGCTGAACTTCTTCCTGCCCCGGATGATGCCCGGCTCACCCACCGACGCCGCGATCGCCAAGCTCGCGCAGAACGGTCCGGTGAGCCCGGCCACCCGGGCCGCGATCGAGGCCCAGCTCGGGGTGCCGACCGGCAACATCTGGGACCAGTACGTCGCCTACCTCGGCAACGTGCTGACCCTGGACTTCGGCATCTCGTACACCTTCTTTCCGCAGTCGGTCTCCGAACTGGTGCTCACCGCACTCCCGTGGACGCTGGTGATGGTCGGGGTGGTCACGATCGTGGCGTTCGTCCTCGGCACCCTGCTCGGGGTCCTCGCCGCCTGGAAGCGGGGCACGTTCCTGGACTCGCTGCCGACCCTGACGGGCACGTTCACGTCGGCGTTCCCGTACTTCTGGACCGCACTGCTGCTGCTGTTCTTCCTCGGCTACGTGCTGCAGTGGTTCCCGACATCGGGCGCGTACTCCCCGCGCGCCACCCCGAACCTGTCCCCGGAGTTCATCGCCGACGCCGCCTACCACGCCGTGCTGCCGGCCGTGACGATCCTGATCACCTCCCTGGGTGGATGGATCCTCGGCATGCGCAACACGATGATCAACACCCTCGGCGACGACTACGTCACCTTCGCGGAGGCGAACGGGCTCAAGCCGCGGGCCGTGGCCCTGAAGTACGCGGCCCGGAACGCGATCCTGCCGAACCTCACCGGCTTCGGACTCGCCCTCGGTGGCGTGGTCGGCGGGTCCCTGCTCGTGGAGCGGGTGTTCGCCTACCCGGGCGTCGGGTACCTGCTCTACAACGCCGTGACGAACCAGGACTTCCCGCTGATGCAGGCACTGTTCCTGATGATCACCGTCAGCGTGCTGGTCGCGAACTTCATCGTCGACGTGCTCTACGGCTACCTGGACCCGAGGACGAGGCGATGACCGAGAAGCAGGCCACCACGCGTGGCGAGACCGCGGGACCGACCGAGCCGGCGCCGTCGGGCCGGGACGAGGTGCCCGACGGCGGTGCGGACGTCGCGCGGGTCGCGGCAGCCGCGAGTCCGCTCACCGTGCTCGGCCGTGCGGCCGGGACGATCTGGTCGGTCCCGAAGGCGCGGGTCGGGCTGATCCTGCTCGCCGTGTTCGTGCTGACGGCGATCTTCGCGCCGCTGCTCGCGCCGTACGCGCCGACCGACAACAGCTTCGGCCGGGCCGAGGGCGGCAGCGCCGCCCACCCGCTCGGCACCACGACCGCCGGCGAGGACGTCCTCTCCCAACTGATCTACGGGTCCCGGGTGTCTGTGCTGGTGGGTCTGGTGGCCGGCTTCGGGGCCACCCTGATAGCGGTGCTGCTCGGGATGTCCTGGGGGTACACCCGCGGGTTCGCCGCCGACGTCATCAACTTCTTCGTGAACCTGTTCCTGGTCATCCCGGGACTGCCGCTGATGATCGTGCTCGCCGCGTACCTGCAAGGTGGCGGGCTGTCGATGATCATCTTCGTCGTCGTGATCACCGGCTGGGCGTGGGGTGCCAGGGTGCTGCGCTCGCAGACCCAGTCCCTGCGCAGCCGCGACTTCATCACGGCCGCGCAGTTCAGCGGCGAGTCCTCGTTCCGGGTCGTGTTCCGGGAGATCCTGCCGAACATGACGTCGCTGATCACCGGCAGCTTCTTCGGGGCGGCCACCGCGGCGATCCTGGCCGAGTCCGGCCTGTCCTTCCTCGGCCTGGGCAACACCGCCATGGTCAGTTGGGGATCGATGCTGTTCTGGGCGCAGAACTCCAACGCGATCCTCACCGGGCAGTGGGTGCTGCTGTTCGCGCCCGGGCTGTGCATCGCGTTGCTGGCCACGTCGCTGACGCTGATCAACTTCGGGGTGGACGGACTGTCCAACCCGCGCCTGAGGGAGGGCAAGGGCCGATGACGCTGCTCGACGTCGACGACGTCTCGATCGTCTACGAACCCCGCGGCGCGGAGCCGGTCACCGCCGTGCGCGGCGCCACGTTCAGCCTCGAGCAGGGCGAGTTCGTGGGGCTGGTCGGTGAGTCCGGATCGGGGAAGTCGACCCTCGGGTTCGCGCTCACCGGTCTCGCGAAGGCGCCGGCCCGGATCAGCTCCGGGCGGATCGCCTTCGACGGCACCGACATCGCCCACCTCGACGGTGAGGACCTGCGCCGCCAGCGCCGCGGCGGCTTCGCCATGGTGCTGCAGTCCGGGATGAACGCCCTCAACCCGGTGCGCACCATCGCCAACCACTTCGCGGACATCTTCGCCGCGCACGAGCACGTGCCGCGGGGCCGGCGCCGCGAACGCGCGGTCGAGCTCGTGGAGAAGGTGGAACTGCCCGCCTCCGTGCTCGACCGGTACCCAGGTGAGCTCTCCGGCGGTATGCGGCAGCGGGTCGCGATCGCGCTCGCGATGTCGCTCGATCCCCGGCTGCTGGTGTTCGACGAGCCCACCACCGCCCTGGACGTGCTCGTCCAGCGGGCGGTGATGGACACCATCATCGAGCTGCAGCGGGAGGAGAACTTCACCGCGATCCTGGTCAGTCACGACCTCGGCGTGGTTCTGGAGTCGACGGCCAGGGTGCTCGTCATGCACGACGGGGTCATCGTCGAGGACGGCCCGTCCGCCCGGATCCTCACGGATCCGCAGGACGACTACACCAGGATGCTGTTGTCCCACTACGCGGATCCGCGCGCCGAGGTGGTCGAACTGCCCGGGCTGCGCGTCGCCGGTTCGCAGATCAGCACCACCGGCGAACCGCCGGCCGAGCCTGCGACGGACGCGGCGCCGTCGGGCCGGGCCGGCACCCGCACCGGGCGGACCCGTGCGGCCGTGGTGCTCGACGGCGTCAGCAAGGTCTACCCGCCGCCGCGCCGCGGCGAGGACCCGGTGACCGCCGTCGACGACGTCTCGTTCACGATCGAGCCGGGCGACGCCCTCGCCCTGGTCGGGGCGAGCGGGTCCGGGAAATCGACGATCGCGAAGCTGATCACCGGCGTGGAGAGGCCGACCGCGGGCACCGTCCGGCTCGGCGACACCGACGTCGGGTCCCTGCGCCGGGCCGGGTTGCGACGGCTGCGTCGCGACGTGCAGATGGTCTTCCAGGACCCGTACTCGGCGTTGAACCCGCTGCACTCCGTGGAATACACGCTGATGCGGCCGGTCGTGAACTTCGGCGGGCTGCGCGGACGCGAGGCCCGACGGCGGATGCTGGAGCTGCTCGAGATCGTCGGCCTGACGCCGGTGGAACAGTTCGCGGCGAAGCTGCCGCACCAGCTCTCCGGCGGGCAGCGGCAGCGCGTCGTGATCGCGCGGGCGCTCGCCTGCGACCCGCAGGTGATCATCGCCGACGAGCCGGTCTCGATGCTGGACGTGTCGCTGCGGGCCGGCGTCCTCGCCCTCATCGAGGACCTGCGTGAGCAGTGGGGCGTCAGCCTGCTGTTCATCACCCACGACCTGCTCAGCGCGCGGGTGGTCACGGACAAGATCCTGGTGCTGAACCGTGGCCGCGTCGTCGAGCGTGGCGAGACCGCCCAGGTGCTGCGGTTCCCCGAGGACGACTACACCGTCGAACTCCTCGACGCGGTGCCCCAGCCCGGTCGCGCCGCCGACTGACCCGCTCCGAAATCCCCGATCCTGGAGGACCAGAACATGACCGCAGCAACCGGCACCCAGGCGCTGACGTTTCCGGACGGGTTCCGCTGGGGCGCGGCCACGGCCGCCCACCAGATCGAGGGCAACAACCTCAACAACGACTGGTGGCCGCGTGAACACGCCCCGGGCACCTCGATCACCGAACCGAGTGGCGACGCCTGCGACTCCTACCACCGCTACCGCGAGGACATCGCGCTACTCGCCGAACTCGGCCTGGACACCTACCGCTTCTCGATCGAGTGGAGCCGGATCGAACCCGAGCCGGGGTTCGTCTCCCGCGCCGAGATCGCCCACTACCGACGGATGGTCGAGGCCTGCCACGAGGCCGGGCTGACCCCGATGGTCACCCTGATGCACTTCACGGTGCCGCGCTGGTTCGCGGACGAGGGCGGCTGGCGGGCCGATCGGGCCGTGGACCGGTTCCGCCGGTTCACCGAACTCGCGCTGCCGATCGTGGCCGACGGCGTCCCGTGGGTGTGCACGATCAACGAGCCGAACATCGCGGCCATGATCGCCGGCGGCGAGGACCCGGCGAACCTGGTCGCCTACGGGCTGCCGGCACCGGACCTCGCGGTCGCGGACACGCTGCTCGCCTGCCACCGGGCCTCGCGTGAGGTCCTCGCCGAGCACACCTCGGTCGCGTCCGGATGGACCGTGGCCACCCAGGCGTTCCAGCCCGAGCCGGGCTGCGAGGAGGTCGCCCGCGCCTACGGCCACCAGCGCGACGACTGGTACCTGGAGGCCGTCCGCGGAGACGACTGGGTGGGCGTGCAGGCCTACACCCGCACCATCATCGGGCCGGACGGGCCCCGGCAGGTGCCCGACGGCGTCGAGACCACCCTGACCGGGTGGGAGTACTACCCGCCCGCGCTGGAGATCGGGGTTCGCTCCGCCTGGGAGCTCACCGGCGGCGTTCCGGTGTTCGTCACCGAGAACGGGATCGCGACCGCGGACGACGCCCGTCGCATCGACTACACCGCCGGCGCCCTCGCCGGGCTGCACGCCGCCATCGCCGATGGCGTGGACGTCTGGGGCTACCTGCACTGGAGCGCCCTCGACAACTTCGAGTGGGCCAGCGGCTATCGGCCCACGTTCGGACTGATCGGGGTGGACCGCGAGACCTTCGAGCGCACCCCGAAGCCGAGCGCCGCCTGGCTGGGGGAGGTGGCCCGCACCAACATCCTCAAGCTCGGTAACCAGATGGGAGAGAACGCATGAGAAAGCGACTTGTCGCCGCCGTCACCGGCGTGCTCCTCGCGGCCGCGCCGGCGGCCGCAGCACCCCTGCCGACCGGACCGGAGGGACCGGCCGGGACCGCGCCGTCGGGCCTCGACCGTGACCTGACCCGCGCGGACCGCGAGGAACTGCGCCGCTGGGCCGCGGACACGTGGACGTCGTTCGTGGCCATGACCGACGAGACCACCGGCCTGCCGGCGGACAACATCGAGGGCGACCTCGACCCGGCGACCCGATCCGGGTACACCTCGCCGACGAACATCGGCGCCTACCTGTGGAGTACCGTGGCCGCCCGGGACATGGGCCTGATCTCCCGGACCGAGGCGCGGCAGCGGATGGCCCTGACCCTGGGGACGCTCGCCGGGATGGAGCGCCACGAGCCCAGCGGCATGTTCTACAACTGGTACGACGAGGCCACCGGCGCCAAGCTCATCGAGTTCCCCGGCAGCGGTGAGGTGATCAACCCGTTCGTGTCCACGGTGGACAACGGGTGGTTCGCCGCCGCCCTGATGGTGGTCCGTAACGCCGAGCCGCGGCTGCGGCACCAGGCGCAGGACCTCCTCGACGGCATGGACTTCGGGTTCTTCCACAACCCGGACGCGCGCGGCGGGGAGCTGCCCGGCTGGAACCGGGGCGGGTTCTGGGTGGAGCAGCCACCGCCGGAGCAGTGCAACGTCGCGGGCAACTACGGCGACCCGCAGGGGGAGCCGCTGTACTACACCTGTCACCATTACGACCTGCTGAACTCCGAGACCCGGATCGCCGTGTACGTGGGCATCGCCCTCGGGCAGATCCCGGCCGAGGCCTACTACTCGCTGTGGCGCACGTTCCCGGACTCCTGTGACTGGTCCTGGCCGGAGCAGCAACCGATCGGGACCACCCGCACCTACCTCGGCATCGACGTCTACGAGGGCACATTCGCCTACGAGGACCTGCACATGGTGCCCACCTGGGGCGGGTCGATGTTCGAGGAGCTGATGCCGGATCTGTTCGTCCCCGAGTCGCGGTGGGCCCCGGACAGCTGGGGCGCGAACCACCCGCTCGCCGTGCAGGCCCACATCCGGCACGGGCTGGACGAGGCCGACTACGGGTACTGGGGCTTCTCACCCGCGTCGAACCCGTTCGGCGGGTACAACGCCTACGGCGTGGACGCCATCGGCATGCAGTCGGACGGGTACTTCTCCGACGTCGAGGGCACCGACGTGGACCTCGGCTTCGGTGACTGCCGGGAGGCCACCAACCCCGAGCCGGAGTTCGGCGACGGTGTGGTCACTCCGCACGCGGCCTTCCTCGCGATCCCGTACGCACCGCGGGAGGCGGTCGACAACCTCGCCGGCATCGAGGATGAGCTCGGTGCCTACGGGCCCGGGGGGTTCTTCGACTCCGTGGCCGTGAGCGGGACGGCCGCCGAGCGGTACCTCTCGCTCGACCAGGGCATGATCCTGGGCGCGCTCGGCAACGTGCTCGGTCACGACTCGCTGCACCGACACTTCGCCCGCGGCGAGGTACGGCAGGTGCTGCAGCCCCTGATCGAGATGGAGGAGTTCTCCTCCGGCGTGTTCTGAGCTTCGTCGGGTGCGACATTGTTGGTCCCTCGCGCGACGTTGAGGCCAACGATGTCGCGCTCGCGACAGCGCGGCTGCTGTGGCTGGGTCGGGCGCGAGCCCGACGGCGGAGGTCAGGCCGGCAGGCCGGGCTCGCTTCCGCGGAACGTGCGTCGGTAGGCGCTCGGGGAGACCCCGAGGCTCGCCTGCAGGTGGGCGCGCAGCGACGTGGCGGTGCCGAACCCGGCGGCGCCGGCGATCCGGTCGACCGGCAGGTCGCTGTGTTCGAGCAGGTGCCGGGCGTGCTCGAGGCGCTGCCGGGTCACCCATTGGCCGGGGGAAAGGCCGAACTCGGCCCGGAACGCCCGGGTCAGGGTGCGCACACTCACGGCCGAGCGCTCGGCGAGCTCGGGCAGCGGAAGCGGCTGGGCCAGGTGGGCCAATGCCCAGTCCCGCGCGCCGCTCGTGACGGAACGGGGCCCGACCGGGACCGGCCGCTCGATGAACTGGGCCTGGCCGCCGTCGCGGTGTGGTGGGACCACGAGGTGCCGGGCGGCGGCGTTCGCGACCGCGACGCCGTGGTCGCGGCGGACCAGGTGCAGGCACAGGTCCAGTCCGGACGCCTCACCCGCGGACGTGAGCACGTCCCCGCTGTCCACGTAGAGCACGTTCGGGTCCAGGTCCACGGCCGGGAACCAGGCCCGGAACTGCGCCGCGGACTTCCAGTGCGTGGTGGCCTTGCGCCCGTCCAGCAGGCCGGCCGCGGCGAGCACGAACGAGCCCGTGCAGATCGAGGCGATCCGGGTACCGGGACGGATCCGGGCCATCGCGGACGCCAGCTCCGGCCCGAGACGGCCGGTGCTGTCCGTCTCGTCAGACGCGTGGGAGGCCGGCACGATCACCGTGTCGGCCCAGGCGAGTGCGGCCGGGCCGTGGGCCACCGTGATCGGGAAGTCGGCGTCGGTGCGGACCTCGCCGGGCACCGGCGCCACCGTGCGGACGTCGTAGAGCGGCTCGCCGTCGGGGGTCTTGGCTTCGGCGAACACCTGGTGCACGAGGCCGAGCTCCATCGGGAGCACGCCGTCCCGGACGAGCACGGCGACCCGGTGGAGAGCAGGAGCAGGCATGGCCCGATTCTTGCGCACCTCGTCCAAAAGGTCACTGGTGGGTCCGCCGGCGAACCGGCACCGTGGATGGTCCACGACGAAAGGGACCGACCAGATGAACGTGCTGTGGGTACTCGCCCATCCCGAACAACGCTCGCTCGCGGGTGCGCTGCACGCCGACGGCTTCGCCACCCTGCGGGCCGCCGGCCATGCCGTGGAGGTCGACGATCTGTACGCGATGAAGTGGAAGGCGGTCCTCGACGCCGACGACTACCCGGAGGTGGCGCGGGGGTCGGTGCTGGAGGCGTCCGGGGAGGCCTACGCGCGTGGTGGGCTCAGCCCGGACATCCTCGCCGAGCACGAGAAGATCGCACGGGCGGACGCGATCGTGCTGCAGTTCCCGCTCTGGTGGTTCGGCATGCCCGCGATCCTGAAGGGCTGGTTCGACCGGGTCTTCGTGCGCGGCTACGCCTACGACATGCCCGACCCGGACCGGCCCGGGCACACGATGCGCTACGGCCGCGGCAACCTGGCCGGCAAGCGGGCGCTCGTGGTCGTGACCACGGGTGCGGGGGCCGGGCCGTTCGGGCCGCGCGGCATCCACGGCGACCTCGACGAGGTGCTCTTCCCACTGCTGCACGGCACCCTCTGGTACGCGGGGATCTCCGCGCTGCCGCCCGTCGCGATCCACGGCACGTCGGCGTACGGCGAGGCGGACCATGCCGCCGCGGTCGAGCTCCTGCGGACCCGGCTCGGCGAGCTGGCGACGGCCGAGCCGATCCCGTTCCGGCTCCAGGGGCCCGAGGACTACGACCGCGACCTCGCGCTCCGGCCGGAACTCGCCCCCGGCCGGACCGGGCTGAGCGTGCACCGTCACTGACGGGTCGTTCGAGCGGTTTCATCCGAATCGGGTGAATGGTGCCCGGGCCCGTTGGCGGGCGAGGCGTCCGTGCGTACTGTCGAATACACGTCAATCAAGGGAGGGCACGCCATGTCGTTGGACACATTCTTCGCCTACGTCGGGGTGTACGGCAGCGTCGACGATGCGGAGTCGGACTACGCCGCCATCAAGGAACTCCACACCGAGGTGGGGCTCATCGACGCCTACGACGCCGCGGTCATCGAGCGCACGTCCTCCGGCAAGGTCAAGATCGCGAAGAAGCACGAGACGCCCACCCGTGTCGGCGGAGTCTTCGGCGCCGGTGTGGGCCTCGCGACCGGCCTGGTCGTGGCCCTGTTCCCGTTCGCGGCCGTCGGCGGCGGCCTGCTCGCCGCCACGGCCGGCGGCGGGGCGGTGCTCGGAGCCGTGGCCGGGCACGCCGCGGCCGGGATGAGCCGTAGCGATCTCAAGGAGCTGGGGGAGGCCCTCGACGAGGGTCAGGCCGGGCTCGTCGTCGTCGCCGTGTCGGACCTGGAGGGCAAGGTCGAGCGGGCGCTCAAGCGGGCCGAGAAGATCGAGAAGAAGGAGCTGAAGGCCGAACAGGCGGCCATCGAGAAGGACGCCAACGACGCCAAGGGCTGAGTCTTGTCACCATACCTAGAGGTAGGTATGGTGACGTCGTGTCCACCACGAACGAGAGTCGCGAACGGCTCGTGGCCGCCGCCCGCGACCTCTATGCGAGCCAGGGCGTCGGCGCGACCAGTCCCCGCCAGGTCCTCGCGGCCAGCGGCGTCGGCCAGGGCAGCCTCTATCACCACTTCCCGGCCAAGCACGACCTCGCCCTGGCCGCGGTCTCGGCCACGGTCGCCGACTCGCTGGCTGCCGCGACCGGCGAGCTCGGCGGCGACCGGCCGGCGCTGGACCGGCTGCGCGCCTACCTCGAACGGCCCCGGGACACGGCCAACGGGTGCCGCATCGGCCGGCTCACCAGCGACCAGACCGTGATGTCCGACGCCGAACTGGCCGCCCAGGTCGGGTCCTATTTCTCCGGCCTGGTCGAGTGCCTCACCGAAGTCTTCGTCGAGGCAGGAGTGCCCGACGGCGCAGCGTCCGATCGCGCGTACGCCGCCCTGGCCATCGTGCAGGGCGGGTACGTGCTCGCGCGGGCGCTCGCCGACCCGACCGCGATGCAGCGGGCCGTGCGCGGCTTCGTGTCCATGCTCGCGCCGGCCCCCGAGGAGACCGCGTGAGCGCCGACCCGACCGAGTTGCGCACCTGGCTGCGCGGCCTGCCCAGCTTCGAACGCGACCAACTGCCGCCGTTCGACCCCGAGGACGCCCCGGCGGACCCGGCCGACCTGTTCCTGGCCTGGCTCCGCGACGCCGTCGAGGCAGGGTCCCCGGCGCCGCACGCGATGAACCTCGCCACCGCGGACGCCGCCGGAGTCGTGACCGCTCGGACGCTCATCCTCAAGGACCTGGACGAGCGCGGCTGGCACTTCGCCACCGGCTCGCACAGCCCCAAGGCCGTCGCACTCGCCCAGAACCCGAATGCCGCGATGACGTCGTTCTGGCCGGCCCTCGGGAGACAGGTCCGACTCGCCGGCACGGTGAGTGATCTCGGTGAGCCCACCGGTGCCGCGGACTTCCGGGCCCGTCCGCCTGGCTCCAGGGCCGCCGCACTGGTCGGTCGACAGAGCGAACCACTCGACTCGCGGCAGGAGTACTGGGACGCCTACGCGGCGTCGCTCGCGCGGGTAGAGGCGAACCCGGACCTGGTGGCACCCGAGTGGAGGGCGTATGCCCTCCGTCCGCACACCGTCGAGTTCTGGACGGCAACGCCCGACGCGGGCCAGATCCGGCTGCGGTTCCGGCGCGACACCGACACCTGGACCAGGGGTCTGGTCTGGCCGTGACCGTGCAGCGCGCCGCCGGGCTGAGGGGGTCAGGCCGGGGACCACGCCGGATCGCGCCCGGCGAACCCGAGCACGCGGTCGAAGGGTGGGGCGTCCGCCGCGACGGGAACCGGCGGGCCGAACATGCCCTCGCGCTCGGCGGCTGCGACCTCCGGATCCGGGTCCGGGGTGACGATCGGCAGCACCGCCTCCGCCTCGGTGTCGGTGGGCCGGTAGTCCTGGCCGGTGGCGCGGGCGAGGTCCCAGCCGTGCAGCAGCACCTCGTCGAGCGCGACCAGCCCGCATGCCTGCGCCGGGAACCGGACCGAACCGGCCATGGTCATCCCGTCCCAGGCGGCCGGGTCCTGCCAGGCTCCGGCGAGCTGGCCGAGCCGGATGGTGAGGGTCTCGCGCCAACCGTCGGGCAGGGGGTCCAGGACCGGGGCGGGCGGGGTCGACGTGGTGGGTCCTTCGATCTTCGCGGCCGCGTCTCGGAACGCCACGGTCAGGCCGAGGAGGTGGTTCAGGAGTTGCACCACGGGCGCGCCCATCGGTGTGGGCGCGTCGAGGTGCTCCTCGCGCACGGCCGGGATCAGTGCGGCCACGCGGGTGGTGCTCGGGGTGAGGTCGATCATCGGGCTCTCCTGGCTCGGGGTCATCGCACCGGTACCGACCACGCCGGGCACGGGAAGTCATCGGTCCGGCACCGACCGCAGCCGGGGCGAGGACTGTCGCACGTGGCTGGCACCATGGTTCGATGACCAGGACCGGCGCGTGGGCGCAGGCCGCCGAGTGGTGCCACAGCGTGTGTCTGGAGTTGCCGTCCGCCACGCTCGACCACCCCTTCGGCCCGGACTCGGACGTGTTGCGCGTGCACGGCAAGATGTTCGCGCTTATCACGGGCGTCCCCCACGTCAGCGAGCACCTGCTCGTCAACCTCAAGGCCGACCCGGTCGAGGTACCGCTGCTGATCGGCACCCACGACTTCGTGCTCCCGGCCTGGCACATGAACAAGAAGCACTGGATCAGCGTCGCGCTCGGGCCGGACGCGGATCGTGGCCTCGTGGCCGGGCTGATCGAGGACTCCTATGACACCGTGGTCTCCGCGCTGCCGGCCAATACGCGGCGGTCGCTGAACTGGGCGCGAGACCGCTCGGCGGCGGAACCCTCCGGCCGGTGAGGTCCGAGTCGGCGGGCAGAATGGGCGTTCGTGAGCCAGCAGCGGCCGGAACCCGGCACCCCGATGATCCTCCAGTGGCGCAAGTGGGACGGCGCGCTGCACTGGCGCCACGAGTGCGTCTACCTGGGTGCCGACGAGTGGGGCGACTGGATCGGCCAGCCGACTGGTTGGCACAGTGTGCGTCCCGGCGCCGAGTTCTTCGCGGAGACGCCGAACGTCGCGCTCCTGCCCACGGGCGAACCGGCCGGGGACCACGCCCTCACGGTCAACCGCGACCATCTGCGCGGGGTGCGTATCTACATCGACCTCGGCTGGGACGTGCGCTGGACGGATGACCCGTTGCTGGCCGCGGGCATCGACATGGACCTCGACGTCGTCCGGGTCGAGGGACCCCGCGGCACCTGGGTCGACGACCGTGACGAGTGGGCCGAGCACCGGCAGCGATACGGCTACCCGCCCGAGATCGTCACCCACCTGGAGGAACTCGCGCTCGACCTCGAGCACCACGTGCGCGCCCAGACCCCGCCGTTCGACGGTGCCACCGCCGACGCGTGGTTGGACCGCCTGGAGGGGCTCGGTCTCGAACGCTGACCGGTCGCCCGGGCGAACGCCTCCAGACGGCGGGGAAGAGTTCGCCTGCCGATCAGTCCAGGATGCCGAAGTTGCCCCGGATGATGCGGTTCGGGTCGCGTTCGGCTTTGAGCTGACGAAGCCGTCGCATGGACGAACCCGGCAGCGCGTCGGACAGGCGTTCGCCCGGGTTCAGGAACGTGATCGGCTTGCGCCCGCTGGTCGGCAGGGCGCCGGCGAGCGCTGCCTGCCTTCCTGCGATCGACTGCGCCACCCGAGTGGTTGCCGGAACCCCGAACATGTAGACGGCGTACGGTTCGGTGAGCGCCCCGTGCGGGCTGTCGCTGGGCTGGGCCAGCGCGCCGCCGAGGTGGCGGATCTGCAGCGTCATCAACGGTGCGATCTCCTCGTCCAGCAGCGCCGCCAGGGCGTTGTCGTCGAGGTGGGTGAGGAGTTCGCCGCGCGAGGCACCGGGGCCCGGGTCGGTGGGTTCTGCGGTGATCGTGCCGAGGTCGGCGACGCTGATCGGTGCTCGAGTGTCGGACAGCGGAGTCGGCAGCAGGCTGGTCTCGTGCAGGAGACTGCGGGCGGTCGCCTCGTCGCCGAGGAAGGTCGAGTCGATCGCGACCAGCGGTTCGGCCCCGGGGAAACTGAGCAGTTCGAGCCACAGGGTGAGCGCGTCGGGGGCCGTTTCGGTCACCGACCGGAAGACCTCCGCGACCTGGCGCGCGTGGGTGGCGGGCCAGAGCTGGCGGCCGCCGAAGACGCTGGGCGCCGGGCGCAGCTGCAACTCGAGAGCGGTGACGATGGCGAGGTCGCCTCCTCCGCCCCGCAGGGCCCAGAACAGGTCGGGGTCGGTAGCGGGCGTGACGCGGTGGGTCGTGCCGTCGGCCGCGACGATCTCGACGGCGAGGATGCTGTCGGCCATCCACCCGAACGCTCGTCCGAACCAGCTCAGGCCACCGCCGAGCGCGGCGCCGGTCACCGTGACGGCGGGGGAACTGCCCGGGAGGGCGGTGAGGCCGTGCGTGGCGGTAGCGCGTTGCAGTTCACCCGAACGCACACCGGCGCCGATCCTCGCCGTCATGCGGAGCGGGTCGATAGCGATGGCGTTCAGGCCGGCGGTGCGCAGCAGGATGGCGCCGCTCGCGCGTCCGGTCGCGCCGTGGCCGCTGGGCTGGGTGGCGATCGGGACGTTCCTCGCCTGGGCGAATCGCACGAGGTGGGCGACATCTGCGGCATCGGCGACCTCCACGACGGCGCGCACGCGCTGTTCGATGGCGCGGTTCCAGGGGCGGTGCACCGCGTCGAAGCCGGCATCGGCGGGCAGCCAGACGCGCCCGCGGACGTTCGCGCGAACGTCGTCGATGGTGGTCTGCGGGAGAATGGTCACAGGGACTCCTTCACATCGGTGAGGCGGGGGAGACCGACGGGAACGTCCGTCTCATCCATGAGTCGGACGAGCCGGCCGAAATGTGACGAACGCTCGCACGAAGGGGGCCCATGGCAGTCCAACCGTCCGGCACACTCGACGACGTGGCGCAGCAGTTCGTCACCCATCGCCCGAAGCTGTACGCGATCGCCCACCGCGCCCTGGGTTCGCCCTGGGGCGCCGACGACGCGGTCCAGGAGGCGTGGCTGCGGCTGCAGCGCACCGACATCGCCACCATCAAGAACCTCGAAGCCTGGCTGACCACGGTCATCTCCCGGGTCTGCATCGACACGATCCGGCAGCAGGCGAGCCGGCGCGAGGATCTGGACGGTGGTGCCACCCCGGAGGCCGAACGATCGGTCCGAACGCCTGCCGGAGGCGACCCATCTGAGAGCCTCATTCGTATCGATGATCTCGGTCTGGCGATGCAGGTCGTGCTGGACCGCCTCGGACCGCTCGAACGCCTCGCTCTCGTCCTGCATGACGTCTTCGCGCTGTCCTTCGACGACATCGCCCCTATCGTCGAACGCACCCCCGCTGCCGCCCGCCAACTCGCGTCCCGCGCCCGGGCCCGGCTGCGAGCCGTTGACGTCGGCAGCGTCCGCGAGCGCCAGGAGGCTGCGATCGGTGCGTTCCTCGATGCGGCCAGGCACGGTGACTTCGGCAGGCTCCTACAGCTCCTCGACCCGGAGATCGAACTGCGCAGCGACGGCGCGGCGGTGGAGCTCGCCGCCGCAGGCGCCGACCACGGAGCCCCGCTCCTCGCCGGCCACGTCCGTGGGGTCGACGCGGTGGCGCGGGTCTTCGCCGGACGCGCCGAGCTCACCCGCCTCGTGTTCGTCGACGGCATCCCGGCGGCCGCCTATGTCGCCGACGGCACGGTGCACGCGGTCTACCTGATCACGTTCGCCGACGACCGGATCGCCACCCTGGATGTCCTCGCTGACGTCGAACGGCTGGCAGGCCTTCGGACGGTCGTCTGAACGGGGCTCACACCGGTGCGAACGCCTCCAGCAGCCGGACGCACCGCGGTGGGTCCTCGGTGAGCCCGTGCGCTAGGCCCCAGAGCAGGTAGTCGAACGACCGGTACGTGATCCACGCGTGCGCGCGTTCGGCCTCCAGCCCGGCCGCGGCGATGACCCGGTCGGCGTGCCGGTGCATCGCGGCTGCGTCGTCCATCTCGTCCACGCGCGTCCAGAGCACCCGGGCCAGGTCGTAGCAGGCGTCCCCGCGCAGCAGCACCGGGTCGAACACGAGCCACGGCTCCCGGGTGGCCCGGTGCACCTGCGCACCGTGCAGGTCACCGTCGACGGCAGTGCTCGCCGTGGTCTGCCCACATACCTCGGCCGCGGCGAGCGCCGCGCGCAGGAACTCCTCGCCGACGACTCGCCCGAGTCGGTCCCACTCGCCGGGGAGCTCGCCGGCCCGGCGCCGTGCGATCTCGTCGGTGCCCGGCACGTCCGGCGGCGCCGGGACGGCGAGCCGGCGCATGAGGTCGCCCATCACGGTGGCCGCCTCGTCCAGCGGCACGGTCTCCAGCGAGTCGCCGGTGAGCCGCTCCAGCAGAGTGACCCGGCGCGGCACGTCCGCGTCGAACAGGCGGACCATGCCGCGCCCGTCCCAGAACGTCAGCGCCCTGACCTCGGCGGCCACGTCGTCACCCGGCGGGCCGAGCCGCAGGATCAGTCGTTCGCCCTCCCGGCGCACCGGCACGGCGAGCGCGTTCGACCCGTGGCGAGCACCGCCGTCCGGCTCCAGACCCCACGCCCGGCACGCCCGGGCGACCTGTTCCGGCAACTCGTCGAGCCACTGCACCAGCGGTGCCTCGGCGTGCCAGAACCGCGGCATCGACCGCAGGGACTCCGCAGCTGCGGCGACGCCGTCGGGGTCCGGCACGGCTCAGGTGAGGCGCTCGGCGAGGAACCGGTACGCGAGCGAGGTCATGTGGGCGGCCTGATCGTTGGTGGCCGCACCGCCGTGGCCGCCCTCGATGTTCTCGTAGTAGGTCACGTCCTTGCCGGCCGCGATCATCTGGGCCGCCATCTTCCGCGCGTGCCCGGGGTGCACCCGGTCGTCGCGGGTGGACGTCGTGAACAGCACCGGCGGGTAGTCGGCGCCGGCGTCGAAGAGGTGATAGGGGGAGAAGGCCTGGATGTACTCCCACTGCTCCGGGTCGTCCGGGTCGCCGTACTCGGCCATCCAGGACGCACCTGCGAGCAGGTGCGAGTAGCGCTTCATGTCCAGCAGCGGCACCTGGATCACCACCGCCCCGAACAGGTCCGGGTACTGGGTGAGCATGTTCCCGGTGAGCAGGCCACCGTTCGAACCCCCCTGCACGCCCAGGTGCGCACTGGAGGTGATGCCCCGCTCCACGACGTCCTTGGCCACCGCCGCCATATCCTCGTAGGCGCGGTGCCGGTTCTCCTTCAGCGCCAACTGGTGCCAGCGCGGGCCGTACTCACCGCCGCCGCGGATGTTCGCGAGGGCGTACACCCCACCCTGCTCCAGCCACGCGCTGCCGAGGACCCCCGAGTAGGTGGGGGTCAGCGAGATCTCGAACCCGCCGTACCCGTACAGCAGGGTGGGTGCGGTGCCGTCGAAGGCGAGGTCCTCGCGGTGGACGAGGAAGTACGGCACCCGGGTGCCGTCGTCGGAGATGACGAAGTGCTGTTCGGCGACGAGGCCGGCGGCGTTGAAGAAGACCGGCATCGACTTCAGCGGCTCCGGCGCCGAACCGATCTCCGCGATCGAGAGGGTGGTGGGGGACAGGAAGTCCGTCGCGTACAGCCAGACGGCGTCCGAGAGCCGGGCGTCGACGGCACCGACGGCGACCGTGCCCACCTTCGGTGCACCCACGAACGCCGACCGCGCGAACGTGCCCTCCGCCGTCGGGGTCAGCACCTCGAGGCGGTTCTTGACGTCCTCGAGGATGTTCAGGACCAGGTGCGAACGGGTCCACGTGGCCGAGGCGAGCGAACTCGTCTCGGTCGGGGTGTAGAGCACCTGCAGGTCACGTGAACCGGCGAGGAACTCCTCGAGCCGGATCGCCAGCAGGGCGCCGGCCGGGTAGGTGACGTCCGCCGGGGCCCACTCCTCGCGCAGTTCGACGGTGAGCCACTCCCGCTTGACGTCCGGCTCCGCGGAGTTCGGCACGTCGAGCTTCGTGAGCTCGTCGTCGGCGCCGAGCAGGTAGAGCTCGTGGTTGTAGAACGCGATGGAACGACTCACGAAGTCCCGCTCGTACCCGGGCGTGGAGTCGTGGTACGCGGCGATGTACATGTCCTGTTCCGTGCCCTCGTACACGGTCTCGGCCGCCTCGAGCGGGGTGCCGCGGTGCCAGCGCTTGGCGATCCGCGGGTAACCCGACGGCGTCATCGTGCCCTCGCCGAAGTCGGTGAACACGAACAGGGTGTCCGCGTCGATCCAGGACGTCCCGCCCTTGGACTCGGGGCGGAAGAACCCGCCGTCGACGAACGACTTGGTGTGCAGGTCGAACTCGCGGGAGACGTCGGCGTCCGCGCCGCCGCGGGACAGGTCGACGATCGCGAGCCGGTACTCCTCGTCGCCGCGCAGCACGCTCGCGCCGTGCCAGACCCAGTTCTCACCCTCGGCCTCGTTGAGGGCATCCAGGTCCAGGACCGTCTCCCAGGCCGGCTCGACGGTGCGGTAGGACTCGAGCGTGGTGCGGCGCCACAGGCCGCGCTCGTGGTCGGCGTCCTTCCAGAAGTTGTAGTAGAAGTCCCCGATCTTGGACACGTCCGGGATCTTCTCCTCGGAGTCGAGGATCCCGAGCGTGCGGGCCTTCATGGCGGCGAACTCGGGCGTGCCGGCCAGGGTGGCGGCCTGTTCGGAGTTGCGGGCGCGAACCCAGTCCAGCTGCTGCTCGCCCTCGACGTCCTCCAGCCAGGCGTACGGGTCCTCGTGGCTCACGCGCGTTCCTTCCATCGTCGGTGGTGTCAAGAACCCTAACCCGGCAAAACCCTCGACGGCGGGGAGCGGGTCCAGCATCGTGGTCGCCATGACCTCTCGCCTGTCCCACACCAGCGTCGACGCCCGCAATGCCTACGCCCAGGCCGCGTGGTGGGCCCAGGTCCTCGGCTACGCCGGGGATCCGCAGGACCCGGACCAGGTCGGCGACGAGGAGTGCCTGATCGTCTCGCCCGACGGTCGAACCAGGATCCTGTTCATCGAGGTGCCCGAGGGCAAGAGCGTGAAGAACCGCCTGCACTTCGACCTCGCCCCGGCCGATCTCACCCGTGATGAGGAGGTCGCCAGGCTGCTCGACCTCGGCGCCACGGTGGTGGCCGACCGTCGGGTCGCCGACGGCAAGGGCTGGGTCACGCTCGCCGACCCGGAGGGCAACGAGTTCTGCGTGCTCCGCGGCGACCTCGAACGCCCCGACCCGTGGGCGCACCTGGTCCGCTGAGCCCGGCGCTGTTGCGGCGGCCCATGGCCGGGGCCACCATGGCAGGGCTGCATCGGCAGCGGATCGACTTCAACGAGGAGGACGAACATGGCCGCATCTGTCGCTCGGGTCACCACGATCACCGCACGCTCGGACACCAGTTTCGAGGACGCCGTGAAGGCGGGCGTGGAGCGTTCCGCGAAGACCCTGCGCAACGTCTCCGGCGCCTGGGTCAAGGACCAGAAGGTCGAACTCACCGACGGTGTGGTGACCTCATGGCAGGTCGTGCTCGAGGTCACCTTCGTCCTCGAGGACTGATCAGCTGCCCGACGGCGGCGCGGGGCCGGGCCATGCCGGACAGGTGACCTGCTCGTCGCCGGACGCGCGGCCTGTGGGAGGGGTGGGTACTCGATGGCTGTTCGCTGGCACAGCGTGGTGGTGGACTGTTTCGACCCGGCGTCGCTGTCGCGGTGGTGGGCCGAGGTGCTCGACTGGACGATCGTCCACGAGTCCGAGGACGAGGTGTTCCTGGTGCCGCACGCTCTCGACCGCTCGCCGACGATGCCGCACCACCCGGTCGCCGGTCCCGGGCTCCTGTTCGGTCGGAGTACCGACGAGAAGACGGTCAAGAACCGTCTGCATCTGGACCTGGCGCCGGGCATGGCGCCGGGCATCGTGTCGGGCATGGCACCGGGCTCGCGGGACGCGGAGGTGGAGCGCCTGATCGGGCTCGGCGCGACCCGGGTGGACATCGGTCAGAAGGACGTCCCGTGGGTGGTGCTCGCCGATCCCGAGGGCAACGAGTTCTGCGTGCTCGGCGACCGTCCGTAGTCTCGGCGGGAAACCGGAGCGGATCCGACCGCCGATCGCGATCGCTTGCGGCGGACGTGACTGCCGGGGTAGGAGTGGGGTGGGTGCTGGGGGCGGTGCGCCTGGCATCCAGGCGGTGAGAACCGCGAATCACAACTCAACGGATAGGAGAAGACCGATGACTGCCACAGACGTGCAGAACAGAATCGACGCCTACCCCACCCGGAACAACGGTGAGGTCAAGGTCATGCCCCGTAAGGACCCGGTGGTCTGGGGGACGGCCGCAGAGGGTCCGATGGACCAGGCCACCCTCGACGGCTACGACGCCAAGGGGTACCTGTCGATCGACCGGCTGGTCTCGGACGAGGAGGTCGCCGAGTTCCACCGCGAGCTCGAGCGCCTCTCCAGCGACCCGGAGGTCCGGGCGGACGAGCGGTGCGTCATCGAGTCGAGCAGCCAGGAGGTCCGCTCGGTCTTCGACGTGCACCGGATCAGCCCGGTGTTCAAGAAGATCGCGAACGACCCCCGCGTGGTGGACCGGGCCCGGCAGCTGCTGGGCTCGGAGGTCTACATCCACCAGTCGCGGGTGAACTTCAAGCCCGGCTTCGAGGGCAAGGAGTTCATGTGGCACTCGGACTTCGAGACCTGGCACGCCGAGGACGGCATGCCGCGGCTGCGTGCCGTGAGCATCTCGATCGCGATGACGGACAACTACTCCTACAACGGCCCGCTGATGATCATGCCCGGGTCGCACCAGGAGTACATCTCGTGCGACGGCGCGACCCCGGAGGACAACTACCGCAAGTCGCTGGTCATGCAGGGCGCGGGCACCCCGAGCAAGGAGGTCCTGCGGGACTTCTACGACCGCTACGGCATCGACGTGCTCGAGGGTGCCGCCGGTGGGGCGGTGATGTTCGACAGCAACTGCATGCACGCGTCCAACGGCAACGTGACGCCGATGCCGCGATCGAACGTGTTCATCGTCTACAACTCGGTGGAGAACACCCTCGAGGAGCCGTTCTCCGCGTCGAAGCCGCGCCCGGAGTTCGCCGGATCGACCGACTTCACTCCGGCTGGACGGGTGTAGAAATACTCCTCGTGGCTCCGACGTCTCCTGTGACGGACCCGAACCGGGGCCTGCAGACGAAGGAGATGCCATGAAGTACGTCATCCTGATCCACTCCAACCCGCAGCCGTGGGGCCACCCGACCAGCGACTTCATCGCCGAGCAGCAGACGCAGTCACCCGAGCAGCGTGAGCAGATGAACGCCGAGTTCGAGGCCGTGCTCACGCAGATGCAGGAGTCCGGGGAACTCGTCCACGGTGAGGCGCTCGCGGACCCGAACACGTCGCGACTGTTCCGGTGGAAGGCGGGCGAAGCGGTGGTCACGGACGGCCCGTACTCGGAGTTCAAGGAGCACCTCGCGGGGTTCTTCCTGATCGACGTCGCGGACCAGGCCCGGGCCGAGGAGATCACCGCGAAGTTCTCCGGGCCCGGCGAGACCGTCGAGCTCCGGCCCGCGATGTGGCCCGGCGGTGACGATCAGTGACCCGTTCGAGGACGTGTGGCGCCGGGAGGTGCCGCACGTCCTCGGGGCGCTGGTCCGCCGCTACGGAGACTTCGGGGCCGGTGAGGACGCCGTCCAGGAGGCCCTCCTGGCGGCGTCGCAGCAGTGGCCGCCCGGCACCGGCCCGGACAACCCGCGTGGCTGGCTGCTGCGGGTGGCCTCCCGCCGGCTGATCGACGCCCGCCGGTCAGAGCACGCCCGCACGGCCCGTGAACTGCGCGTGGCCGTGCGGGACCGCGTCGACACCGACCACGCCCCGGCCGCCGACAGTGTCGGACCGGCCGGACCGGCCGGACCGGCCGGACCGGCCGGAGCCATCGAGGCCGACGACAGTGCCGAGTCTGCCGACGACACCCTGAACCTGCTCCTGCTGTGCGCGCACCCGGCCCTGACCCCCGCCGCGCAGGTCGCCCTCACCCTGCGGGCGGTCGGTGGGCTCACCACCACCCAGATCGCGTCCGCCTTCCTGGTGCCCTCGGCCACCATGGGCCAGCGGATCACCCGCGCGAAGGCGACCCTCTCGGGGCTCTCACCGGCCGGCGCCAGGTTCGCACCGCCCTCGGCGAGCGACCTGCCGGACCGGCTCACCGCCGTCGGGCAGGTGCTCTACCTGATCTTCAACGAGGGCTACACCGCCAGCGGGGGTGAGCGGCTCATGGATGTGCCCCTCGCGCGCGAGGCGATCCGGCTGACCCGGGAGCTACGGACGATGGTGCCGGACCACGCCGAGACGTCCGGGCTGCTCGCGCTGATGCTGCTCACCCAGGCGCGGGCAGCCGCGCGCGCGGACGCCGCCGGGGACCTGGTGCCGCTCGAGCACCAGGACCGTGCGCTCTGGGACCGCGCCATGATCGCCGAGGCGACGTCGATCCTGGAGGTCCTGCTGCCGCACGCGAGGGTCGGCCCCTACCAACTGCAGGCCGCCATCGCGGCAGTGCACGCCGAGGCACCGACCTGGGCGGACACGGACTGGCTGCAGATCACCGTCCTCTACCGGATGCTCGACGGGATCGCCCCGAGCCCGACGGTCCGGCTGAACCTGGCCGTCGCCGTCGGGATGGCCCACGGGCCTGCCGCCGGCCTGGAGGTGCTCGAGCCGCTGCGCGAGGAGCCGGCCCTGGCCCGCGGCCACCGGATCCACGCCGTGCGGGCGCACCTGCTGGAGATGGTCGGGGACCCGGCCGCACGGGAGGAGTACCTCACCGCCGCCCGGTTGAGCACGAGCGTCCCGGAGCAGCGGTACCTGAACGCGCGCGCGGAACGTTTGGCCTGATCCAGCCGGGCGGGGCGCGGGCCGGCGAGTGGCGGCGGGTTCAGTCCGTCACGGCGGCGCGGGCGGCGACGAACGCGGCCACGCACGCCTCGACGTCCTCGGGGGTGTGCGCCGCCGAGAGCTGCACCCGGATCCGGGCCCGCCCGCGCGGCACCACCGGGAAGCTGAACGCGGTGACGTAGACGCCGTGCTCCAGCATCTCGGCGGCGACCCGGCCGGCCAGCGCGGCGTCGCCGAACATGACCGGCACGATCGGGTGCTCGCCGTCGAGGAGGTCGAAGCCCTCCTCGGTCATCCGGCGTCGGAACGCCTCGGCATTGGCGAACAACTGCGTCCGCAGGTCGGCGCTGCCGGCGACCAGGTCCAGGGCCCGCAGCGTCGCCGCCACGATCGACGGCGCCAGCGAGTTCGAGAACAGGTACGGACGGGCGCGCTGGCGGAGCAGGTCGACGATCTCGGCGCGGCCGGAGACGTACCCGCCGGACGCGCCGCCGAGGGCCTTGCCGAACGTGCCCGTGTAGATGTCGATCCGCCCTCCCACGCCCGCGTGCTCGGGGGTGCCGGCGCCGGTGTCGCCCATGAACCCGACGGCGTGGGAGTCGTCGACCATGACCAGCGCGCCGTAGGCGTCGGCGAGGTCGCAGATCGCCGCCAGCGGGGCCAGGTAGCCGTCCATGGAGAACACCCCGTCGGTCACGATGACGGTCCGGCGGGCACCCGCCCGGCCCGGCCCGCCCTGGGCCCCGGCCGCCCGCAGCTGGGCCTCGAGGTCGGCCAGGTCGCGGTTGCGGTAGCGGTAGCGCACGGCCTTGGACAGGCGGATCCCGTCGATGATCGAGGCGTGGTTCAACTCGTCCGAGATGATCGCGTCCTCGGGCCCGAACAGCGACTCGAACACGCCGCCGTTGGCGTCGAAGCAGGAGGAGAACAGGATCGTGGCCTCGGTGCCGAGGAACTCCGAGACCCGGCGCTCCAGGGTGAGGTGGGTGTCCTGGGTGCCGCAGATGAACCGCACCGAGGCCATCCCGAAGCCTCGATCGTCCAGCGCCTGCTTCGCGGCCGCGATGATCGCCGGGTGGTCGGCCAGGCCGAGGTAGTTGTTCGCGCAGAAGTTCAGGACCTCGCGCGGCGGCCCGCCGGCGGCGGCGCTGATGTGCGCCGCCTGCGGGCTGGAGATCTCCCGTTCCTGCTTGTACAGGCCTCCCTCGCGCAGCTCGGCGAGCTCACCGGCCAGGTCATCGGCGAACGTGAACATCTATCCTCCTGTTGCTCCTGCGTCTGCGTGCCGGTGCGCCCGGTCGCCTAGTCGAACACGGTCCAGTCGAGCACGACCTTGCCGGACGTGCCGGCGGCGGCGGTCTCGAAGCCGCGCTCCCACTCGGTGGCCGGGAGCCGATCGGTGATCACGCTCGAGATGGCGTTGTGCAACCACGGGCTCGAGGACAGCATCGCGGCCATCATGTTCCAGGTCTCGAACATCTCCCGGCCATAGATGCCCTGCAGGGTGAGCATGTGGGTGACCACGATGGACCAGTCGATGTCGATCGGGGTGCTCGGCAGCCCGAGCATCGCGATCCGGCCACCGTGGTTCATGTTCCGGATCATCTCCGGCAGCGCCTGCGCGTGACCGGACATCTCCAGCCCCACGTCGAAGCCCTCCTTCAGGCGCAGCTGGCGCTGGGCGTCGGCGATCGGTGTGGTCGCGACGTTGACGGCCAGGTCCACGCCCATGTGCCGGGCCAGCTCGAGGCGGGGCTCGGACACGTCGGTGATCGCGATGTACCGAGCCCCCACGTGCCGCACCACCGCCGCGGCCATCAGCCCGATCGGGCCGGCCCCGGTGATCAGCACGTCCTCGCCGACCACCGAGAACTTCAGGGCCGTGTGCACCGCGTTGCCGAACGGGTCGAAGATCGCGCCGAGGTCGGGCCCGATCACCTCCGGTCCCGGGTGCACCCAGACGTTCTCCTCGGGGATCACCACGTACTGGGCGAACGCGCCGTCGCGCTGCACCCCGACGCCGGCCGTGTGGATGCACAACTGGCGCCGACCGGCCCGGCAGTTCCGGCAGATCCCGCACACCACGTGCCCCTCGCCGGAGACCCGGTCCCCGGGGCGGACCTCGCGCACGTCAGCGCCGACCTCGACCACCTCACCGTAGAACTCGTGCCCGGGGACGATCGGCGCGGCGACGGTGGCCGCGGCCCAGGCGTCCCAGTTCAGGATGTGCAGGTCGGTGCCGCAGATCCCGGTCGTCAGCACCCGGATCTTCACGTCCCGGGAGCCCGGCTCGGGCTCGGGCGCGTCCACCAGGTCCAGTCCTGCGTGCGGTCCGGCCTTGAGCAGCGCCTTCATCAGCGGCTGATCCCTTCGCATCGGTCGTCTCGGATGGTGGAACGGTAACAGGGGCGCCGGGTCCGATAGATTCGAGTCGTGACGTATCAGGGAGCCGGCGGGCCGGGTGTTCCGGGGGCCCACCCGCCGCCGGTCGTGAAGACGTCGACCAAGGGACCCAGGATCCTCACGTTCGTAGGGATCGGCCTCGTCGTGGCGGCGACCGCGCTCGTCGCCATCGTGGTCTTCGCCTTCAACTGGGACCAGTCGGTGCTGAGCCCCGACGGTTCGCCCGGGCCCACCGTCGCGGTCGTCGTCGACGTTCCCGGCGAGGGCGTCGTGGAGGTCTCCTCGAGCGCCGACCATGCCGTCTACCTCACCCATCCCACCGGCGATCCGGTGCCCGAACTGGCCGGCCGGGTCCTCGTCCATGCGCCGAGCGGAGAGGTCCTCGAGCTCGAGTCCCTCGCCGTTGGCGAGACCAGCGAGGGTGGCGTCAGCGCCGAGTTCCTGGGGGTCTTCCACCCGAGCACCACCGGCGAGTACCGCATCGAGGTCCCGGCGACCCTCGACGGCTCGGCGGCCACGGTCCTGGTACGGGCCGTCCCCGGCGACTACGACGGCCTCGGCCAGGTCGTCTTCGCCGCGATCGCGGTCCCGGCCGCGATCGGTCTGGGTGCGATCGGGTTCGCCATGGGCGTCGGAGGCGGGATCTGGTGGAGCCAACGGGCCGCCGCCGGCCGGCGGGCCAGCCACCTGCGCTTGAGATCATGAGCACCCCACCGACCAGGACGTCCCTGCGCGGTCCCGTCATCCTGACGGCGGCCGGCGCGCTCGTGCTGGTTGCGGCGATCGTGGTGGCCGTCCTCGTGGTGCGGCTGTTCCTGTCGGTGCTGCCGGTGGGACTCGTCGGCGCCGACGGTGTTCCCGGGCCGGAAGCGGTCGGCGGCACCGACGTCCCCGGCACCCTGACCCTCGAGCTCGAGGCGGACACCACCTACACGATCCTGCTCGCCCACCCGAGCAACGCGCAGGCTGTTGCGCTCGGTGACGCGATCACCGTGACCGGACCGGACGGTCGACCCGCCACATCGACGATCGGGCCGTCCACGACCGTCGACAACAACGGGGTCAGCGCGCGTTCCATCGACGTCTTCACGACCGCTGCCGCCGGCGCCTACGCGATCGTCGTGCCCCCGCTCGACAATCCCGCGGCCACAGCCTGGGCCACCGTGGTCGTCGCCGAGGGCGATGAACTACCAGGCTTCATCGGCGGCATCTTCGGCACCATCTTCGGGGTCTTCCTCGCGCTCGGCCTCGGCGTCGCCGGGGTGGCCATGATCGTCGGAGGGGCGGTGTGGTGGCACATCCACTCGCGGGCCCGGCGCTCCTTCGGCGCCGGTGGCGGACCCGGCGGGTACCCGGGCCAGTACCCGCAGCCCGGCCAGTACCCGCCCAACGGCCAGTACCCGCCGCCCGGTCGCTGACCCGGCCGCACGCCGGAACGGGCGCGACCCGGAGACGGGCAGACCTCACCACGGCGATCCGTGCGTCGGACCGACGGCACGGGTAGGTTCGGCCCATGTCCCAGCCCTGGCCGGGCCCCTACTCCCCGGAGCCCTACCTCCCGCCCCCGCCGAACACCTCGACCACGGGCCCGAAGCTGGTCACCTTCATCGGGATCGGCTGCCTGGTCCTCACGATCGTGATCGTGGCGCTGCTGGTGTTCGCGTTCGCGAACCTCCCCACCGTCGGCGAGACCGAGTTCTACTGGTGGCTCGGGATCTCCGGCGCCGCCTTTGTGATCCCGGCCGCGCTCATGCTCGGGCTCACCGGGCTCGGCATGAGCATCGGCGGCGGCATCATGTGGGCGATCCGGGCCCAGGCCCGCAGCGTGTACGGCGACCGGGCGCCGAACCCGGGCCCGCCGCCCCACGGGTACCCGCCGCTGTAGGGGTCCCCGATACGCTCGGGCCATGGCCGACCTGCATGACCTGACCGCGCTCGAGCTGGCCGCCGCCATCCGGTCCGGCCAGACGTCCCCCATCGACGTCCTCGACCACACCCTCGACCGGATCTCGGCCCTCGACGAGAGGGTCGGGGCGTTCATCACCCGCACGCCGGACCTCGCCGGCGAGCAGGCGCGGGCGGCGCAGTCGCTCCTGGCCGAGCACGGCGACGATCCCGCGTCGCTCCCGCCGCTGCTCGGGGTGCCGTGCCCGATCAAGGACCTGAACCTGGTGGCCGGGGTACCGACCAGTTTCGGCAGCGCCGCTCTCGCCGGGTACGTCCCGGACGTCGACGACGGCGTCGTCATCCGCCTGCGCGAGGCCGGCACCGTCATGGTCGGCAAGACGAACACCCCCGAGATCGGCCTGCCCAGCTACACCGAGTCGGACATCGCGCCGCCGGCGCGCACGCCGTGGGACCTGACCCGCAACGCGGGTGGGTCCTCGGGCGGTGCGGCCGCGGCGGTCGCCTCCCGGATCGTGCCGATCGCGCAAGCCTCCGACGGCGGTGGCTCGATCCGTATTCCGGCGGCGGCCTGCGGGTTGGTCGGCCTGAAACCCAGCCGGGGCCGGATCAGCACCGGACCCCACGGCGTGGCCGGCCCGGGGCTCGGCACCAGCGGGGTGCTCACCCGGGACGTGCGGGACACCGCCGCGGCCCTTGACGTCCTCTCCGTCGGGTGGCCCGGCGACACCTACTCGCTGCCGTTGCCTCAGGGCGGCTTCCTCGCGGCCTGCGACACCGACCCGGGACCGGTGCGGGTCGGTGTCCTCACCCGGCCGATCATCGCGCCGGACGCCCCCGTGCACGCCGAGGCGCTGCGCGCCGTCGACCATGCCGTCCGGGTCCTCGAAGGGCTGGGCCACCACACCGACACCGCACCGGTGCCGTTCCCGGCCGAGGCCTGGGAGCCGTTCCGGGACCTGTGGTCGGTGCTCGCGGCGAGCGCGCCGATCCCGCCGGACCGCGAGCACCTGCTCGTCCCGCTGAGCCGGTGGATGCGCGAGCGCGGCCGCGGCGTCGACGGCATCACCTACGCGAACGCGGTCAGCGCCGGCCAACGGCTCACCCGGGACGCGGCCCGCGCCTGGGCGGACTTCGACGTCATCCTGATGCCGTCCCTGGCGCAGCCCGCCGAGGTGGTCGGTACCTCCCGCATCGACGACGACCCGGCTGCGGACTTCGAGGCCCAGATGGCCTTCACCCCGTGGACCAGCACGTGGAACATCATCGGGGCGCCGGCGATCTCGGTGCCGCTGCACTGGGCGCCGGCTGTGCCGGATCTGCCCGGCGGGCCGGTGCTGCCCTTCGGCGTCACGCTCGGCGCGCGCACGGGACGCGAGGACCTCCTGCTCGCGCTCGCGGCGACGATCGAGCGCGCCGAGCCGTGGCTGGACCGGCGACCACCGACCGGCTGAACCCGACCGCCGAACCCGCCCTCCGCCGTCGGGCAGGAGTGCCCATGCCCACGCGCTCGGGCGATTCCCATTCCTGGGTAAACTCCGTCCAAAGCATCCTCCAGAACCCAAGGCAGCGCACATGCTCGTATTCCTGATCATCGGCGGGGTCGGTATCGCCCTGCTCGTGGTCTCCCTCCTCCTCGGCGAGGTCCTGGACGGGCTCTTCGAGGGGATCGGCGGGGACCTGTTCTCGGGTGCCGCGCTGGCCGGGTTCCTCGGGGTGTTCGGCTTCGCCGGCGCGCTCACGCTCAGCCTGACCGACTCGGTCGGACTGGCCATCCTGTTCGGCCTGCTCTCCGGCGGTGTCGTCGGTGCCCTGACCGGCTGGGCCACCCTCAAGCTCCGGGAGGGTGGCGACGAGGCGAACGTGCGCACCGGCGACCTCGTGGGGTCGAAGGCCTCGGTGGTCACCGCCATCCCGGACGGAGGGTACGGCGAGATCACCATGGTCGCCTCGGGGCACATCACCCGCCTGAACGCCCGGTCCGCGGGGCCGGTCCCGTCCGGGGCCTCGGTCACGATCACCGGGGTGCTGTCCGCGACCTCCGTGATGGTGGAGGCGGACCTGCCCGCGAACCCCTACCCCTACCCTCAGCACCCCTAGTTCCCCGAGCACGCACGTAGTTCCGACCAGAGACATCCACCCGGCCGGGCGGGCAGATACGCCGGGCCTCCGCAGACGACCAGAAGGAAGATTCGTATGGACTTGGCGTCCCCCATCGTTCTCGTGATCGCCATCGTGGTGGTGATCGTGCTCATCGGTGGCCTCATCAGCTCGCGCTACAAGGTCGCCGGGCCGGACCAGGCGTTCATCGTCACCGGCCGTAAGGGCAAGGCGGTCAAGAACCCCGAGACGGGCCAGATCTCCACCGACCTGTCCGGCCAGAAGGTCGTCATGGGTGGCGGTGTGTTCGTGTGGCCGTTCGTGCAGCGGATCCACATCCTTGACCTGTCCAGCCGCCGCATCATGGTCCAGATCCGCGGCGCGGTCTCCGGCCAGGGCATCAAGCTGAACCTCGACGGCGTCGCGATCGTGAAGGTCGGCGGCAACGAGGACTCCATCCGGGCGGCCGCCCAGCGGTTCCTCTCCCAGCAGGACGAGATCGACATCTTCACGCAGGAGACCCTCGCCGGTTCGCTGCGGTCGATCGTGGGATCCCTGTCGGTGGAGCAGATCATCCGCGACCGTGCCGCGTTCGCGCAGCGGGTCGCCGACGAGTCCGAGTCCTCCCTCACCGGTCAGGGGCTCGTGCTGGACACCTTCCAGATCCAGGACATCACCGACGACGGCTCCTACCTCGCCGACCTCGGGCGGCCCGAGTCCGCGAAGCTGCAGCGGATCGCGTCCGTGGCCGAGGCCGAGGCCCGCCAGGCGGCCGAACAGGCTCGGATCAAGGCCGAGGAGGAGATCGCGATCGCGCAGCGGACGCTGGCCCTGAAGCAGGCCGAGATCCGCTCCGAGACCGACGCCGCCCAGGCGCAGGCGGCCGCGTCCGGCCCTCTCGCCCAGGCCGACCGGGACCAGGCCATCCTGCTCGAGCAGGAGAAGGTCGCCGTCCGGCAGGCCGCGCTGAAGGAGCGTCAGCTCGACACGGAGGTCCGCAAGCCGGCCGACGCCGAGCGGTACCGCGTCGAGACGGCCGCCGAGGCGAACCGGAACGCGGAGATCTTCGAGGCCGAGGCCAACAAGGCCGCCGCGATCGCCGCCGCCGAGGCCCAGGCCGAGAAGGACCGCCTGACCGGTGTCGGTGAGCAGTCCCGCCGGTCCGCGCTGGCCGAGGCCGAGGCGATCGAGGGGCACAAGCGCGGTGAGGCCGAGAAGGCCCGCCGTGTGGCCGAGGCCGAGGCGACCCGCGCCGAGGGTGAGGCCGAGGCCGCCGCGATCCTCGCCAAGGGTCAGGCCGAGGCCGAGGCGATGGACAAGCGGGCGGAGGCGTTCGCGCGTTACAACGACGCCGCCGTGCTGCAGATGCTCGTCGAGGTGCTCCCGCAGATCGCCCACGAGGTCGCCGCCCCGATGGCCGCGATCGACAAGCTGACCGTGGTCTCGACCGACGGCGCCGGCGCGCTGCCGAAGCAGGTCACCGACAACATGGTGCAGACCATGGAACTACTGAAGAACACGACCGGCATCGACATCGAGGCGATCCTCGAGTCGTTCGCCGTGAAGATCACGCCGGAGGGCGTGGAGCCGGCGGACGAGGCGCCCTCGCGGGGCATCGTTCGGCAGGTTCAGCCGGAGACGGACGGCGTCGGATCCGCCTGATCGGCCGGAACGGGCCGATCACGGGCTGACCGGAGGGGCGGGCACCACCACGGTGCCCGCCCCTTCCCTGTCTATGTGCGGTCGTCGGGCTTCGCCGCCCCCGGCTCGGTCCGGGACTCCTCCGAACCGCCGAACATGTTCTCCACGTCGGTGCTGGCGGGTTCCCGGGCGGCCGCACGCCGGGCCCGGAACCCCGGCTCCCGGCCGGCAGCCTCATCCGCGCGGTGTCGGCGCCGGCTCCACCGCCAGAGCAACAGCCCCGCTGCCACCACGATCACGATGATCGCGAGCACGAGGAACCCGCCCCGCTGCAGGAACGGGGTCTGCGGGCCAGGTCCCACCGCGTGCATCGAGGTGTTTCCCGGGCCCAGTTCCCAGGTGACGGTGTCCCCGGAGAGGGTGCCGTCATGCTCGGTCACGCCGTTCGGGAACGTCACCGAGAGGTGGACCGACCACGGCACCTCACTGGGCAGTTCGCCTCCGATCGTCGGGTCGAGCTCGGAGAAGTCGCCGGTCACCTCATAGTTGCCGCCGACCCGCTCGATCCGCAGGACGTCGGACGTGGCGGACCGGACCCGGTCGATCGGGACCTCGGTCAGCGTCAGCTGCATCCCGGAGAACTCACCGTCGTCGTAGCGTTCGCCCGTGACCCCGGAGTCCGGCGCCGCCGTGAGTTCGTCCTCGATCGTGTCGACCAGACCCTCCGGATCCTCACCCTGGGAGATCGCCCACGCGGTGCTGAACGCCACGAGGACCTCGCCGGAGATGGTGTCGTCGGTGTTGATGCGGATGTCACCGTCGATCTTCAGGCAACCCGTCAGCAGGGCCAGGCCGCCGAGGGCCACGAGCAGGCGCAGGAGGTTCTTCTTCACCGTACGAGTCTGGCACCCATGGGCGAGTGAGCGAGTCACGGCAAGCCACGCCGTACCGGAGGTGCCATCGGCCCTCGTGCCGTGTGGCCGAAAACAAGGAGAGTCGCACTCGGCTCGGCGACTCGGGTCACGTTCTGATCGGGCCCTTGACGCTCGCCTGCGTGCTCGACATCGGCTGACCTCCGAACCGCTGCAACTGGTGAACCACGACATCGGAGTCTTCCAGGCCTCCGGCCCGTACCCGGACAGGTTCGTGGCGGCGATCTACCGGGCCATGACCTCCGCCGACGGCAGTGAGGCACACCCGATGGTGTCCGCGACGGCGTGATCGACGCGGCCACGACGATCGCCATCGGGGTGGTGGCGCTGCGCTCGTGAGCCCGACCCACCCGGTCGCCCGCGTGCCGGGCCCACGGGAGGACGCCTGAGTGAGCCCCGGTGCGGGCGTGTGCGTGTTCGCACCCGCCCGCACACCGGTCAGGGCCATTCAGGACCCAGTGCTGCCCGAGCCGGCCACCGCCTCGCGCAACGTCCGCGCATACGCCGCGGCCTCGCCGTCGTCGGCGTAGGTCGTCCGCGGCCAGAAGAATCCCCGCAGCCCGTCCCCCTTCGTACGCGGCACCACGTGCGCGTGCAGGTGCGGGACGGACTGGCTGACCACGTTGTTCACGGCCACGAAGGTGCCCTGCGCACCGAGGGCGACCGGCACCGCGGCCGCGACCCGCTGCACGGCCGTCAGGAACGGCCCAGCCAACGCCGTCGGGAGGTTTGTCAACGTGACCACGTGCCGGGTCGGGACCACGAGGGTGTGCCCCTTGAAGAGGGGACGGATGTCGAGGAAGGCGACCGTCTCCTCGGTGCGGGCGACCACGTGCGCGGCCTCCGCGCCGGCCACGATCCGGCAGAACAGGCAGTCGCGGTCGGGCAGCGCGCCGACGGGTCGATCCGCCCCGGTCCCCGTGACGCTCACCGGGCGTGCCACTCCTCGGCCAGCAGGGCGTAGCCGTAGCCGTCCATCCAGCCGCCGGTGCGGTGCAACGAGTCGCGCACGCTGTGACTCTCGCGGCGCATGCCGACCCGTTCCATCAGCCGCCAGGACGGCGTGTTGTCCGCGAAGCAGAGCGCGGTGACCCGCCGCAGGCCGAGCCCGTCGAAGCAGATCCGGATCAGCGCGGTCACGGCCTCGGTGGCGTACCCGTGGCCCTGGTGGGCCGGGTCCATGCTCCAGCCGAGCTCCGCCTGGGTCTCCTTGGCTCCGGCGGCCACCTCGGTCTGGGCCCAGGCGTCCTCGGGAGCGAGCATCAGGTCGCCGATGACCTGCCCGTCACGCTCGATCATCAGCGTCCTGGCGAGACGGCCCGGATCGACGAAGGACGCGGTGAAGGCCTCCTTGTCGGCGTGCTGGGTGGTCATCCAGCGGGCCACGTCACCGAGGCGACGGTACGCCCAGGCGCTCGGGGCATCCGTGGCAGTGGCCGGCCGGATGCTCAGCCGGTCGGTCCGGACCGGCCAGGTGAGGCGATCGAACGTGGAACCCATGCCCCCATACTGCCGCAGCACGCCCGTCCCCAGGTGTCCCCACCTGCTGCTAACCGGTGGGCTCCTGGAGCAGCTCGGCGATCGCCCGGCCCTGGACCGGGGTGATCTCGTGCGGGCCGAGCAGGGTCTGGTAGCGGATGTGGCGCCGGTTTCGGCGCGCGATCGACTTCAGGTTCCGCTTGATCACGAAGACGTCGAGGCGCCCGTAGACGAGCAGGGTCGGCACCCGCAGTCTGGTCAGGTCGCGGTAGGTGCGGGTCTGCATGACCGTGTGTTCCAGGCTGGAGCGGAACGCGGGCCAGGTCTCCTCGGTGATCTCCATACCCTTGACCAGCGGCGCGAAGACGTCGAGTCCCTTGGCGGCGGCGATGGTCAGGTCCGGGCTGTCGGCGATCAGGTTGAAGATCGCCGAGTAGCGGTCCTCGGCCGCCCGCGCGCCGAACCACCGCGGCCGGTTGCGCCGGATGCGGCGGAACGTCGGTGCCCCGAGCAGCACCAGTCGGGTGACCAGATCCGGTCGCTTGCGGGCCACCTCCCCGGCCACGATGCAGCCCATCGAGTGGCCGGCCACCACGGACTCGCGCACGCCCAGCCCGTCCAGGGTCGCGATGACAGCGTCCGCGTGCTGCTCGACCGTGTAGTCGACCCGGGGTTTCGGGGCGTCGCCGAACCCGAGGAGGTCCAGCGCGAGGATCCGGTTGCAGGCTTCGTCGAGCTCGCGGAGCACGTACGTCCAGCTCTCATGGTTGTTGCCGAGTCCGTGCAGCAGCACGAGCGCCGGTCCGGAGCCCCGATCGACCTTCACGGGGAGGGTGGCAACGGACATCGCGGGCTTTCTCGAGACGGGAGGCGGTGCGGGCACAGGGACCGTCATCCTACGGGCCGCCGGTTACGCTGGGCCGATCGGGTGAGGGTGCCCGGGCAGGGAAGTGGACTCGTGGATCGAAGCGCGTGGGCCGCATGGCCGAGCGGCTCCGACCCGCGCACGCTCGAGCGGGATCTGCACCTGGCTCGGGAGGTGTTCCTGACCACGGGAGCCCCGACCCCGGGCGTGCGTCGGCTCGTTCTGGAGTCCTGGCGTCGGTCCCTGGAGTCCGGCGTCGACCCGGAACGGTCGGTCCCGCGCTCGGACATCGCGGCGGCGGACCTGGCCGGTTATCGGCGTGAGCACCGGCTCTCCCTTGCGATACCGGTGATCCGCCGGCTATTGCTGGACGGACTCGGCTCCGACGGGATGGTCGTCGCCCTCGGGGACACCCGGGGACGGTTGCTCTGGATCGAGGGCGACCGGGTGGCGAGGGCGGCCCTGGAGGGGATCGGCTTCGCCGAGGGCTCGAACTGGGCTGAGAACGCGACTGGGACGAGCGCACCGGGGATCGCCCTGGCCCTGGACCACGAGGTGCAGGTGTTCGGGGCCGAGCACTTCGCCGCACCGATCCAGCCGTGGAGCTGTACCGCCGCGCCGGTGCATGACCCGCTCACCGGGCGCACTCTCGGCCTGCTGGACATCACCGGCGGCCCCTCCGTGGCAGCGCCGCACATGTTGGCGCTGATCCGCGCCACGGTCGCCGCGATCGAGGCAGAACTGTGGGCGGCACCGCTGCCGGCGGCGCAGGCCCGCGAGGCGGATCTGCGGGTGCTCGGGCGACGCCGGGCCGGCCTGCGCCGCGGGCACGAGTGGACGGACCTGTCCGCCCGGCACGGCGAGATCCTGCTCGTGCTCAGCGAGACCCCGGAGCCGCTCGGGGCCGCGGAGCTCGCTGCCGCCGTGTACCTCGAGGACACCGCCGAGGTCACCGTGCGCGCCGAGATCTCGCGGCTCCGCCGGGGGATGCCCGGACTCCTGGGCGACGGCGGCCCGTACCGACTGCGCACGTCGGTGCGTTCCGACGTGGCACAGGTCCGTGACGCGGTCCGCGCCGGGGACCTGACCGCGGCGCTGGCCGCCTACGGCGGACCCGTGCTGCCCGCGTCGGTGGCCCCGGCCGTGGAGGACCTGCGCGCGGACCTCACGAACGAGATCCGCGCCGCGGTCCTCGCGAGCGCGGACCTGGCTGCCCTGGACCACTGGACCTCGGACCCGTTCGGGCGCGACGACTGGGAAGCCTGGGCGCGTCTGCGGGACCTCGCGCCGACCGGCAGCGCCACCCGCCTGCGTGCGGACCTGCGCCTGGCAACTCTCGACCTCGAGTACGGTCCCTGACCCACCCGGGCGGGTGCGGCCGGCGCCCCTCCCACCCAGCATCACCCGTTGCGGTGTGGTTCCGAGGTACCCGGTGCGTCGGAATCGCACCATTGACGATGAGCGGCGCAGCACGAGGGCAGCCGGGTTGCAACGTGGATGCAACCCCCGGATTCGTAACGTGGCTCACACGACCACCCGATGGCGGGTGGCGACCAGAACGCAAGGAGGCGCAGGGGTGACCATCTACAGCGCACCCGGTCGAGAGGGCAGCCTGATGAGCTACCGCGACCGCTACGACCACTGGATCGGTGGCGAGTACGTGCCGCCCACCGGGGGCGAATACTTCGAGAACGTCACACCGGTGACCGGGCAACCGTTCACGCAGGTGGCCCGCGGCAGCGCCGAGGACATCGAGAGGGCCCTCGACGCCGCCCACGCGGCGGCCAGGACCTGGAACAGGACGACCGCCGCCGAGCGCGCCGGGGTGCTGAACGCGATCGCGGACCGGATGGAGGAGAACCTCGAGAAGATCGCCGTCGCCGAGAGCTGGGAGAACGGCAAGCCGGTCCGGGAGACCCTGGCCGCGGACATCCCGCTCGCGATCGACCACTTCCGCTACTTCGCGGCGGCCATCCGGGCGCAGGAGGAGCACGCCACCCAGATCGACAACGACACGGTCGCGTACCACTTCAAGGAGCCCCTGGGCGTGGTCGGCCAGATCATCCCGTGGAACTTCCCGATCCTGATGGCCGTGTGGAAGCTCGCCCCGGCGCTCGCGGCCGGGAACGCCGTGGTGCTCAAGCCGGCCGAGCAGACCCCGACCTCGATCCTGTACCTGATCGAACTGCTCGGCGACATCCTGCCGAAGGGCGTCGTCAACGTCGTGAACGGGTTCGGCGCGGAGGCCGGCAAGCCGCTCGCGTCCAACCCGCGGATCGCGAAGATCGCGTTCACCGGCGAGACCACCACCGGCCGGCTGATCATGCAGTACGCCAGCCAGAACCTGATCCCGGTCACCCTCGAGCTCGGCGGCAAGAGCCCGAACGTGTTCTTCGAGGACGTGGCCGCCCGGACCGACGACCCCTACTACGACAAGGCGCTCGAGGGCTTCACGCTGTTCGCGCTGAACCAGGGCGAGGTCTGCACCTGCCCGTCCCGAGCGCTGATCCAGGACTCCATCTACGACTCCTTCCTCGGCGACGCCATCGCACGCACCGAGGCGATCGTCGCCGGCAACCCCCTGGACACCACCACGATGATCGGGGCGCAGGCCTCCAACGACCAGCTCGAGAAGATCCTCTCCTACATCGACATCGGCAAGGCGGAGGGCGCGAAGCTGCTCACCGGCGGCGGCCGCGCTGACCTCGGCGGCGACCTCAGCGGTGGCTTCTACGTGCAGCCGACGATCTTCGAGGGCAAGAACTCGATGCGGATCTTCCAGGAGGAGATCTTCGGCCCGGTGGTGTCGGTGACCTCGTTCGCCGACTACGACGACGCGATCGCGACAGCGAACGACACCCTGTACGGCCTCGGCGCCGGCGTCTGGAGCCGCAACGGCAACGTCGCCTACCGGGCCGGCCGGGATATCCAGGCCGGCCGGGTCTGGACGAACAACTACCACGCCTACCCCGCGGGGGCCGCGTTCGGTGGCTACAAGAACTCGGGCATCGGGCGGGAGAACCACCAGATGATGCTCGACCACTACCAGCAGACGAAGAACCTGCTGGTGTCCTACAGCGAGAACAAGCTCGGATTCTTCTGAGTCGACCCGCTGCGCCCCACGTCCGGGCACCGGGGTCCCGTCCCTCGGTGCCCGGGCGGCACGCACGTCGAGAGGAGAGGTCGATGTCCCGGACGATCGAGCCCGCCGAACGGGTGGCGCTGACCCCGGCAGCCGCCGAGTTGCTCACCTCCCTGCGCCGCCGCCACGGCGAACTGATGTTCCACCAGTCCGGAGGTTGCTGCGACGGGTCCTCCCCGATGTGCTTCGCCGACGGCGAGTTCATCACCTCCGACGCCGACGTGCACCTGGGTGACCTGGCCGTGAGCGCGGCGGACGGCGACTTCACGGTGCCGGTGTGGATGAGCCGGTTCCAGTTCGACTACTGGCAGCACACCCACCTGACCATCGACGTGGTCCCCGGGCGCGGCGCCGGGTTCTCCCTCGAGGCGCCCGAGGGCGTGCGGTTCCTGATCCGGTCCCGGCTGCTCAGCGATGACGAGCTGGAGCGGCTCGAGGCCGCCACGACGAACTGAGCGTGGTTGCCTACTCCTGGCCGCGCGCTTCCGCGACGGCCCGCTCCACGAGCGTGCGCAGGACCTCGACGTCCACGTCCGCCAGCCGCTTGACGTACAGGCAGCCCTTCCCGGTGCTGTGCGGGCCGAGCTCGGCGAGCAGGTCCGTCGAGTTCACGGCCCCGTCCAGGTAGAGGGTGCTGGCCGCCTTGCGCGGGGAGAATCCGATCTCGAACCAGTCGATCTCCCGCCCGCTCTCGTAGACCAGGTGCCGGTCCCCGAAACCGACGATGCTCGGTCCCCAGAGCACCGGCTCGGCGCCGCTCGCCGAGCGCATGAGCCCGACGAGTCGCTCGGCGTCGGCACGCCGGACCTGATCGGGGATCGAGGCGATGAAGGCGTGCACGTCCCCCGCACCAGGGCGGGTCTTCAACTCGGCCATGCCGCAGATCCTGCCACCGGGCGCCGACATCCGCGCGGGCTTGGTGGACAAGCAGGGCGGCCGGGCCCGTGGCGGGGCCGACCGTCCTGAGGAACCGCGGTCAGGCGTTCTCGTCGCCGACCTTGCCGTCCGCGAAGTCGCGCCCCTGCTGCACCTTGTCCGCGTACTTGCCACCGGTCTTGTCGTTGGCGAAGTCCGCGGCCCGGTCGAGGGCACTGTCCGTCCGTTCCTCGTTGCCGAGCAACTCGCCGGCCTTCTTCTTCAACTCGTCGAAACCCATCTGCATCCCTCCCGAACCCGAGCCGGGCGAGTGCCCGGTCAGGGCTGAGTCTCGACCAGGGCGGCTCGATCCGCACCCCGGATCGAGGCTCAGGCTCGTGGTCGCCGGGTCCGGCGGACGGGACGACGTCGGTGTCCAGAGGCCACGGCACTCACCTCCCCGCGAGTACCAGCCGGCTGGCCGAGCCGGAACCCGGGTCCGCCACGGCGGTCAGGGCGAGGGCGGTCCCGGCGATGCCCGAGAGCAGCCCGGGGCCGTCGTGGTCGCCCTGGTCGGGCGCGGCGGCTGGGCTGGCACAGCGGGCCGCGAGGGCCTCATGCGCCAGGCCGACGGCGGCGCTGCGGTGGTCGGCGGAGTCCAGTTGGGTGGCGGTCGAGGCGAGCAGGTCCCAGGTTCCCGCGGCACCGTGGCCGAGGCTCAGGTCGGTGGTGGCGCGTGCGGCCCCGGTGGCCGAGCGTACGGCGGCATGCACGTCGGCGAGCAGGTTGTTCCTGGGGGTCGCCAGGGCCAGACCCTGATCGCGCAGGGCGAGCAGGCGCAGCCTGGTGAGCCCGATGCCGATGGGGCCGGTCCACGGGTCGTCGGAGGGTCGGCCATCGAGTGGCGCCGAGGCGATGCCGGGTCCCGCCCCGGGGGTGGCCCAGGTGTCGGTTTCGGGCACGAACCAGGCCGACTCCCAACGCAGTCCGCCGTCGATGAGGGGGACCAGGTCCGTCGCGAGCACCGGATAGCGGGCGGCCGCCTCGGCCAGGGCGAGGATGACGCCCGAGGTTCCGTGGACGAGCCCGGTCCGGGCGCGACCGTCGGTGCCGGGCCAACACACGGTCCCGGATGGCAGGCGCCGGGCGCCGGCGCGCAGGCGCCGGGTGGCGGCCGAGACGGCGGTGGCGGGAGCGTCACAGACGAGCAACCCGAGCAGGTGACCGGCCGTGCCGGAGGCGAGATCGTGCCGCCCCGGCGCGGTCCGCACGGCGCCCGCGGCACGGCGGGCCCGCTGCCGCAGCTCGGGGGAGTCGGCAGCCGTGCCGACCCGGTGGGCGGCGCAGGCAACACCGGCCAGCCCGGTGAGCAGGCCCGGGGCGCCGTCCCGGATGGCACCTTCCAGGGCTCGGGTCGAGGCATCCACCGCGAGGTCGAGCAGGTCGGACCGGTCGAGCGTGCGGCCCAGCTCGGCCAGGGCCCAGGCGGTCCCGGCGTCGCCGTCGTCGACGGCGTGGGGTGAGGCGCCGCGGACGGTCCGGCCCCGTGGCGAGGACCGGTGCCAGGTGGGTCCGGAGCCGCCGCGCACCACACCGGCGTGCAGTTCGTCGGCGAGACCCCGCGCGTACGCCAGGAGGTCCGGTTCGTCGAGCGCGGTCACAGCCATGGTTCGTCCCAATCTGCGCTGTCGCGGACCCGGTGTGGCCGGCGGAGGTCGATGCCCTCCCGGGCGAACGCGGTACGGGTCCGACGGATGAGTTCGGGGGTCGCCGGGAACGGGTCCTCCAGCAGCGTCCGAGCCAGGAGATGGCACCGGAGCTCACCGAACGTGGGCCCCGTGGCCGCGGACTGACCGACACCGACCCCTGGTCCGAGCCGCAGGGTCAGTGCCGGGGTGGCCGGCCGCAGCAGTGGCGCCAGGGCCTCCACGAGGTCACCGATCAGGCGGGTGCCGCGCATGAACGCCCCGACCGGGACCGTCAGGTGGGTGGCGTCCGGGCGCCCCGACGCCTCCCGGTCGGCCGGGGTCTCCAGGGCCCACGGTTCGTCCCAGGCCCCGATGCGGGCGGTGACGGCCCGCACCAGGTCGGGCAGGGTGTCCGCGGGAGCGTTCAGGTGGATCCGGAGCAGGTTCGTGCCCGAGCCCTGCAGGCGCGGCCCCCAGCCGGACCCCCAGGTGCGCCAGCGGTCGCCGACGGTCCGCGCCGCCAGTTCCCGCACCTCGACGGCATCGGTGGTCTCGACCTCGCGGCCGCCGGATTTGCCGAGGATGTTGGCGGCGACCGTGCTCCGGGGACGACCGGCGTCGGCCGGCTGCCACGCGTAGCCACCGGCCGCGGTGCGCCACCCGACCGAGGGACGCCACCGGTCGAATCCTGCGTGGGCGACGCGCAACAGCCCGGCCAGCGGGGGTTCGGCGGGGTCGGCGGCAGGCACCGGAGCGGCCGGCGCGTACCAGTCCCGCAGCAGGTGCTCGGTGAGCTCCGCGACGCCATGCACCCGGCCGAGGATGAGCATGCGCCGGACCATCGTGATGGCAGCCCCGAGCTCGTCGACGGCCGTGGTCGGTTCCACCATGGTGGTGCGCATCGGGGGCTCCCATCACGGCCCCGGAGTGGGGCCGGCACCTGGAGATGAGCGGCCGCGACGGTTCCTGATACGTCGCGGCCGGCATCCGCCTCCGAACCGCGTGTATCAGACCCGACCGGAGCGCCTCCTCGTCAGCAGGTCCGGACCCGCACCGACCCTGGTCGGGCGCGAAGCGCCGCACTAGGCTCGAATCGCGCACGTCCCCGGAACGCATACCCGTCGCAGTACCCGTCGAGACAACAGGAGAACAAGGACGTGAGTCAGAACATCCCAGGCGAGGCCGGTGTCCCCCTGGTGTCCGAACCCCCGATCGGTCTGCCGAACGCGTCCTGGGAGCGCTACCGGGCCCGCGTCCTGGATCCCTCCACCGCGGTCCAGCGAGCGGGTGAGGCGGCCCTGCACCCGACCGTCTACTCGGTGGACTCGGTCCTGATCCGCGGTGCCGCCGTCGAGGGCGCCCTGAAGGCCCTCGGCAACGTCGCCCGGGAACTCGGCCTCGGCCTGGTCACCGACGACGAGGCGAGAGCCGAACGTGAGTACCTCGGCCGACCCGAGTTCGGGCCCGAGGTGCGCGGCCTGATCGAGGAGAACTGGGTGGAGAGCGCCCGGGTGGTCCGACTGGACCCCGCCGCCCCTGCCGAGCCCGTGGACGCGTGGCGCCTGGTGCAGGCCTACCGGGCCGCGACCGGGCGCGCCGACGAGGTGGCTCTCGACCACCTCGTGTTCTCCGCGACGGACATCGGCGGCACGCCCTACACGATCCCGCACGTCGCCGGTGGTGCGCCGCACGACATCTCCTCCAGCGGCGGCGGCACCCCGTACACGATCCCGCACAGCAACAACGGGCTCTCGACCTACGCCATGCCCGGTTCCGGCGGTCGCCAGCCGGTGGCCTGGCTCGGTCCCGAGCCTGCTCCACGCAACGACCCGACGGTGCACCGGCCCGTCGTGGCCGTGCTCGACACCGGGGTCGGCGAGCACCCCTGGCTCGGCTCGGACGTCGTCATCCGTGACCCCGAGGTCCTCGGCCTGCCCCTCGGCCTCCCGCGGCTCGTGCCGGACACCGAGGAGACCGGCACCGCGAACCCGCTCGTCGGCGGGCTCGAGGCCGACGCCGGTCACGGCACGTTCATCGCGGGGCTGATCCGCCAGCAGTCCGCGGACGCCCGGATCCTCTCGGTCCGGGTGTTCCGGGGCGACGGCGTGGTGGCCGAGTCCCAGCTGGTGCGCTCGCTGCGCCGGCTGGTGCTGTGGCAGGTGGTCGCGATGGCGTCCGGCGACCCGGACATGCCGCCCGTCGACGTGGTGTCCCTGTCGCTCGGGTACTACCACGAGCAGCCGGCGGACCTCGCCTTCGACCCACTCCTGTGGTTGCCGCTGAAGGCGCTCGGAGCCCTCGGCGTGACCGTCGTGGCGGCTTCGGGCAACGACGCCACCACGCGGGAGATGTTCCCCGCGGCGTTCGCCGACTACCCGGGGGGCCCCGCGCGGACCGCGCCGGACGCGTTGGCGCTGCAGGCCGTCGGCGCCCTGAACCCGAACCGCACCACGGTGGCCCTCTTCTCGAACGAGGGACCGTGGGTGCGGCACCGCCGGGTCGGTGCCGGCCTGGTCAGCACGTTCCCGACCACGATCAACACGTCGCTGAACCCGGTCGCGTCGCTGGCCCACGAGGGCAGGACCCGGGCCACCATCGACCCCGACGACTTCGCGTCCGGGTTCGCCACCTGGAGCGGCACGTCCTTCGCCGCCCCGGTGTTCGCCGGTGAGGTCGCGGCCGCCCTGGCCGAGCTGTACGCGGGCGGCGCCGACTCGGCGAAGGCGGCCGACGCCGTCGAGCGGGGTCGTAAGGCGCTCGCGAACCTGCCCGGCGCGAGCGCCACGGACGGCGGTGCTTCGCGATGATCGAGGCCAGCCCGGGCGAGACCCTCGTGGTCCGAGCCAGCGCGGCGTTCGAGCGGTTCCGTGGCGGTGACCGCGCCGCGTTCGACGACCTGGTCGGCATGCTCACCCCGTTGCTGTGGCACACCTCGCGTGGGCAGGGCCTGGACCGCACCGAGGCAGAGGACGTGCTGCAGACGGTCTGGCTGAGCCTGGTCCGCAGCGCGGCGTCGGTGCGGGATCCGCGCACGGTCGTGAAGTGGCTGTTGGTGACCACCAAGCGGGAGTCGTGGCGGGTCTCCCGAGCGCGCGGCAACGAGCTGGCGCACACCTCGACGCCACGGGCGGACGCCGAGACGGACGAGCTCGACCGGGTCGCGGTGCCGGCCGAGGACCTGCCCGAGCATGTCGCCGTCCGCAACGAACGCGACCTGCGGCTGTGGCACCACGTCCGGGAGCTCTCCGACCGATGCCGTGAGCTCCTGCGCGTGATCGCCTTCGCCGACCGGCCCGACTACGCCGCGATCGCCGAGGCGCTGGGCATGCCGGTCGGCAGTATCGGACCGACACGTGGCCGGTGCCTGGCCCGGCTGCGTGCGAAGCTCTCGACCGACCCGGGGTGGGTGTCATGACGGACAAGGAACGCTGGACCGCCGCGGAGGTGGCCTCGGCCGCCGAACCCCTCGACGACCGGGACGCGGCGATGCTCGCCGGACTGCGCCGGTTCTACGAGGAGCAGGACCCGGTCCCGGACGGGCTCGTGGACCGGCTCAAGTTCGCCGTCGCCCTGTCCGAGCTGATGACGGAGGTGGCCGAGCTCACCCGGGTGCCCACCGTCGCAGCCGGGGTCCGCTCCGAGGTCGCGGTGACCCGCACCCACACCCTGACGTTCTCGGCCGAGTCCCTGACGGCGATGGTCACCGTGGGGCACAGCGGCACCAGCGCCCGCCTCGATGGGTGGATCGCCCCGCCGCGCGAGCTCGCGGTGCGCCTGCGGATGGACGGTCGCGAGCTGAGCACCCGCAGCGAACCGACCGGACGGTTCGTCTTCGACAACGTCCCCGAGGGCTTCGTGCAACTGGTCTTCGAGATCGGCACCACTACGGTGGTGACACCGCTCTTCGAACTGTAGGAGCCGAACCCTCCGGAGGCCCGCAGGTGCTCGACCTGGACCTGGCAGAGCAACGACTCACGGAGGGGCTCGGGCGCAACGCCGAGGGCCACTCCGCGGCGGCCGCGCGGATGCTCCGCGACCTGGTCCGCACGGTCGAGACCGCCGCGGACCGGAGACCGGCCGCCGAGCTCGTGCTCGCCCGGGCCTACGTCGGCCTGGCCACCTCCACGTTCGACACCGATGCCGACCTGACCGCGGCCCAGACGCTCCTGCGCCGGGCCGCCGACCATGCCGAGGCGGCCGGTGCGGACGCCGTGCGGGCGGCGATCCGTGGACAGCAGGCGCTGCTGCTGATGCGGTCCGGGCGGCTGGCCGACGCCGCGGACGCGTTCGGGCGCGCCATGGAGCTGATCGATGTCGCCCTGCCGCGGGACCAGGTCCGGATCCTGGTGAACCGGGGCACGCTCGCCCTGGAGTTCGGCCGGCTGGACCAGGCGCGCGTGGACCTGCGCGCCGGCGTGCGGATCGCCGCCGCCGAGGGCGATGTGCTCGTCGAGTCGATGGCCCGGCACAACCTCGGCTACACCGACTTCCTGGCCGGGAACCTGCCGCGGGCGCTGGCGGAGATGTCCGCTGCCGCGGACATCGCCCCGGGCGGGCGCACCCCGGTGTTCTACCTGGACCGTGCCCGGGTGCTCCGGGAGGCCGGTCTGGTCCGGGACGCCGACGTCGCCCTCGCCTCCGCGGCGGAGGAGTTCCGGGCGGACCGGCGCGGCCAGGAGCTGGCCGAGGTGGAACTGCTGCGCGCCGAGTGTGCGCTCGTCGAGGGCGCCCCGGACCGTGGGCGCACGCTCGCCCTGGGCGCCGCGAGGCGGTTCCGTCGCCGCGGCAACGTGATGTGGCAGCGACGCAGCGAGTTCGTGGCCCTGCGCTGCGAGCGGGCGCTCGCCGCGGAGTCTCCGGCTCGGCTGTCCCGCCTGGCGACCCGGATCACCGACTTCGTCGAGACGGTCGCGGCGGAGGGGCGCCGGGACCTCGCCGACGCCGGTGGCCTGCTGCTGGCCGGCACCCTGCTCGCCGCGGGCGAGGACCCGGTCCGTGCCGGCGCCGAGGGGGCCGAGGGTGCCGAGGGTGCCGCGAAGACAGCGTCGCTCGACGCCGTGCTCCGGCTGCGCCCGGACGACACGTTCCGGACGCGCATCGAACGGCGTGAGGTGCGGGCCCAGCTCGCCCTCGCCCGGCACGATCCCGCGCGGGCCCGGCGTGAGGTGCGGGTCGGCCTCGCCGAGCTGACCGATCACCGGGCCAGGTTCGACTCCCTCGACCTGCGCACCGCCGCGGCCGTGCACGGGTCGCGCCTGGCCGGCCTCGGCACGGCGCTGGCTCTCGCCGACGGCGGTGCGGCGCGGCTGTTCGACAGCCTCGAGTGGGCCCGGTCGGTCCTGGTCCGGGTGCCGGGCGTGAGTGGGCCGGCGGACCCGGAGGGAGCCGAGTTGCTCGGCGCGCTGCGGCGTGCGGAGGAGGAGTCCCGCGACCTGATCGGTGAGCCCGAGCACGCCGCCGAGCGGGCGCGGCTGCGGGAGCGGGTGGCCGACCTGCAGCGTCAGATCCGGTCCCGGGCCTGGGAGCGCGACGGCGCGGCTCCGGTCGACACGGAGGTCGTCACCCTCGGGCGGGTCCGCGAGGTGCTGCGGACCGATCCCGGCGCCACGCTCGTGAACTTCGGTGCGTACGGCGGCCGGTGGTACGCCGTGGAGGTCACCGCCGGCCGGGCCCGGGTCCGCGAGCTCGGATCCACCACGCAGGTGGCCGAGCTGATGCGGCGGGTGCGGGCCGATCTCGACGCGTTGGCGCTGCCGCTGCTGCCCGAGCCGATCGCGAGCACCGTCCGGACCGCGCTCGCGGACGAGCTGGCCCAGTTGGACGAGATCCTGCTCGCCGGCTCCGGGGCGGGCGGGCCCCTCGTGCTCGCGACCGGTGGGAATCTCGCGGCGGTGCCCTGGACCCTGCTGCCGTCCCGGCGCGGACTGCCTACCGTCGTCGCCCCGAGCGCAACGATGTGGTGGCGCGCCTGGCGGGCCGGCGTGCGTCCGGACCGGCCGTCGGTGCTGGCTGTCGCCGGTCCCGGCCTGGATCGAGCCGAGGACGAGGCCGCCCGGGTTGGCGCGGCCTGGCCCGGCGCCGAGGTCCTCGGTGGGGTCGGCGCCACCGCCGCCCGGGTGCGCACGGCGCTGGCCGACCACGACGTGATCCATGTGGCCGCGCACGGGGTGCACCAGTCCCAGAGCCCGCTGTTCTCCTCGCTGCGGCTGGCGGACGGCCCGTTGTTCGCGCACGAGCTCGAGGACCAGAACCTGCGCGGCGGCTGCGTGCTCATCTCGGCGTGCGAGGCCGGGCTGGTCAGCGTCCGGCCCGGCGACCAGCCGCTCGGGCTCGCGAGCGTGCTGCTGCAGCTGGGCACGCGCGCCGTGGTGGCCGGGGTGGCGAACGTGAACGACCGGGCCGCGGCGGACGTGATGACGGACGTGCACACACGCCTGGCGGCCGGTACGGACTCCGCGACGGCGCTCGCTGCGGCCCTGGCCGACCACGACGGCCCGCCCGCCCCCTTCGTCTGCTACGGCAGCGCCTGGTAGCGGGCGGATCGGGTCACGTCGGCCGCCTCACCACGGGACCACGCCGAAGCGGTCCGTGAACGTCCCGGTGACCCCCGGTCCCGCCTGCGCGGCCGCGACGATGGCGTCCGTACCCTCCATGAGGGTCTGGGTGCCCTCCGGGCTCATGTCGGTCGCCGTGTACCCGGGGTCCACGAGGTTGAACTGCACCTGCTCGATGGCACGCGCGTACTGGGTGGTCATCATGTTCAGGGCGGCCTTGGACGAGGTGTAGACGAGGCCTGGATCGCGTGCTCCATGCGCCTGGGGTCGGACGTGACGGCGATCGAACCGAGGCCGCTGGAGACCATGACCACCCGGGGGCGCCGGGCGGCGCGCAGCAACGGCAGGAAGGCCTGCGTCACCCGGACCGGACCGAGCACGTTCACCCCATAGGGGCCGAGGAAGTCCGCCGCGGTGGTCCGCGCCGGGTCGCCGGTCGCGCCGAGCACGCCGGCGTTGTTGACCAGGACGTCGAGGTGGTCGTGGTTCGCGCGGACCTGTTCGACGGCGGCCGTCACGGAGTCCTGCGACGTCACGTCGAGCGCGACGGCCCTCACGTCCAGGCCCGCGGCGACCAGGTCCGCCGCCGCGGCGTCGCCGCGCCCGGGATCGCGGGCGCCGAGCAGGACCCGCCAGCCGAGCTCGCCGAGGCGGCGAGCGGTGGTGAGCCCGAGGCCACGGTTGGCGCCGGTGATCAGCACCGTGGTCGCCTCGCCGGCGGGCTCGCGGGCGTCGGGTCGATGGTCGACGGCGGAGGTCAGGTGGGTCGGTCGGCCTGCGGTGGTCGAATCGGTGGTTGCCATGGCCCCACCGTTGCTCCGGGGTCCGGGTGGGTCCAGGTAGCGCGGATCCTGGGAGCCGCGGTACCAGGATCCGCGACCGTCGACCCTCGCGGTGGCAGCCCGCCGGGGGGCATGCTGGTGGGCGTGAACCGCAACGAGCTGGCCGCCCTGCTGCGCCGAGCCCGGGAGCGGGTGCGCCCCGAGGACGTCGGCCTGCCGGCCGGGTCCCGGCGTCGGGTGCCGGGCCTGCGCCGGGAGGAGGTCGCCCAGCTCGCCGGGCTGAGCGTGGAGTACATCGTCCGGCTGGAGCAGGGCCGCGGGCCGCACCCCTCCACGCAGGTGCTGCAGGCGCTATCCCGTGCCCTGCGGCTGCCCGATCCCGAGCGTGACCAGTTGTACGTGCTCGCGGATGCGGCGCCACCGCGACCGGGACAGATCCAGATGACCGTGCGGCCCGGCCTGCTCCGGCTGCTCGATCGGCTCACGGACCTGCCCGCCCTGGTGCTCTCCGCGAAGAGCGACGTGCTGGCCTGGAACCCGATGGCCGCGGCGCTGCTCGGGGACCTGTCCCGGTGGCCCGACCGGGAGCGCAACATCATCTGGCAGCGGTTCCTGGGCACCGGGCCCGGGCGGGTCGCGATGGCTCCGGAGGAACGGGAGGCGGTGAAACTGACGTCCGTGGCGACCCTGCGCACGGCGATGGCGCGCTACCCCGAGGACCTCGCGTTGCTGCGCCTCATCTCCGGCCTGCGCCGCGGTAGTGCGGAGTTCGAACGACTGTGGGGCGAGGGGCACACCTGCGACTGGCGCTCGCTCACGACCACGGTGGACCACCCCGACCTCGGCAGGCTCGTGCTCGACTGCGACACCGTCTCGATGCCCTGCGCGGATCAGAGCATGATCATCTACTCGGCGACCCCCGGCACGCCCGCCGCCCAGGCGCTCGCGCTGCTCCGGGTGACCGAGTCGCAGGACCTCGCCCCGACCGGGGCGTCGTACTGAACCCATCGATCCCGATCAGAGTTGAGTGGAATAGACTCAACCTTGGGTGGCGTTGTCACGATCAGACACAGCACTGAAATCCGGAGGTTCGATTGGACACCAAACTCACCACCAAGTCCCAGGAGGCGGTCGCCGCCGCGCTGCAGGCCGCCACGGCTGCCGGCAACCCGCAACTGGAGCCCGCGCACCTGCTCCAGGCCCTGATCGAGCAGGACGGCGGCGTCGCCGCGGCACTGCTGGACGCCGTCGGGGCCGACCGCGCCGCGATCGGTGACCGTCTGCGCGCCATCCTGGTGGCGCTGCCGGCGGCTTCCGGCTCCTCGGTGAACCAGCCGCAGATGTCCCGGTCGCTCGCGACCGGGGTCAAGGCGGCCGGCGATGAGGCGACGGCCCTCGGCGACGCCTACGTGTCGACCGAGCACCTGCTGCTCGGCCTCGCGAAGGACACCGGCGCCGTGGGGGACGTGCTCCGGTCGGCGGGGGCGGATCGCGACCGGCTGCTCGACGCCCTGCCCCGGGTGCGGGGCAGCGCCAAGGTGACCTCGGCCGACCCGGAGGGCACCTACCAGGCCCTGGAGAAGTACGGTCAGGACCTCACCCAGGCCGCCCGCGAGGGCAAGATCGACCCGATCATCGGCCGGGACGCGGAGATCCGCCGGGTCGTCCAGGTGCTGTCCCGGCGCACCAAGAACAACCCGGTCCTGATCGGCGAGCCCGGCGTCGGCAAGACGGCGGTCGTCGAGGGCCTGGCCCAGCGGATCGTGGACGGCGACGTACCGGACTCGCTGCGGGACAAGCGGCTGATCGCTCTCGACCTGTCCGCCATGGTCGCCGGCGCGAAGTACCGGGGCGAGTTCGAGGAGCGGCTCAAGGCCGTCCTCGACGAGATCAAGGCCTCCGACGGCGAAGTGGTCACCTTCATCGACGAGCTGCACACCGTGGTGGGTGCGGGCGCGTCGGAGGGGTCCATGGACGCCGGCAACATGCTCAAGCCGATGCTCGCCCGCGGCGAGCTGCGGATGGTCGGCGCCACCACCCTCGACGAGTTCCGTGAGCACATCGAGAAGGACCCGGCGCTGGAGCGCCGGTTCCAGCAGGTCTTCGTCGGTGAGCCCTCGGTCGAGGACACGGTCGCCATCCTGCGCGGCATCGCGCCCAAGTACGAGGCGCACCACCAGGTCACGATCTCCGACGGCGCCCTGGTGGCGGCCGCACAGCTGTCCGACCGGTACATCCCGGGCCGGCAGCTGCCGGACAAGGCGATCGACCTGATCGACGAGTCCGCCTCCCGGCTGCGCATGGAGCTCGACTCCTCGCCGATCGAGATCGACGAGCTCCGCCGCGCCGTAGACCGTCTCAAGATGGAGGAGTCCTACCTGTCCGAGTCGGACGACGAGGCCTCCCAGGCCCGCCTCGACAAGCTGCGGGCGGATCTCGCCGACCGCTCCGAGGAACTCGCCGCGCTGAACGCCCGGTGGGAGTCCGAGAAGGCGGGACACAACCGCGTCGGGGACCTGAAGTCGCGCCTGGATGCCCTGCGCACCGAGGCCGAACGGGCCCAGCGTGAGGGTGACCTGGAGAACGCGTCCCGCCTGCTGTACGGGGAGATCCCCGCGATCCAGCGCGACATCGCCCAGGCCGAGGCCGCCGAGGCTGCGGACTCGGCCGCGGACACCGAGCCGATGATTGCCGATCGCGTCGGACCGGAGGAGATCGCGGAGGTGGTGGCCGCCTGGACCGGGATCCCGACCGGACGGCTGCTCGAGGGCGAGTCGCAGAAGCTGTTGCACATGGAGGACGTGCTGGGGGAGCGGCTGATCGGTCAGCGGTCCGCCGTTCGCGCCGTCTCCGACGCGGTGCGGCGCTCCCGGGCGGGCATCTCCGACCCCGACCGTCCGACCGGGTCGTTCCTGTTCCTCGGCCCGACCGGAGTTGGCAAGACCGAGTTGGCGAAGTCCCTGGCCGACTTCCTCTTCGACGACGAGCGCGCGATCGTGCGGGTGGACATGAGCGAGTACTCCGAGAAGCACTCGGTGGCCCGTCTCGTCGGTGCCCCGCCCGGGTACGTAGGCTACGAGGAGGGTGGGCAACTCACCGAGGCCGTGCGGCGCCGGCCGTACTCCGTGGTGCTCCTGGACGAGGTCGAGAAGGCGCACCCAGAGGTGTTCGACATCCTCCTACAGGTGCTCGACGACGGGCGGCTCACGGACGGTCAGGGGCGCACCGTGGACTTCCGGAACGTGATCCTGGTGCTCACCTCGAACCTCGGCTCCCAGTTCCTGGTGGACCCGGGCCTGTCCGACGACGCGAAGCGCGAGGCGGTCATGTCCGCGGTGCGCGCCTCGTTCAAGCCCGAGTTCCTGAACCGGCTCGATGAGGTGGTCATCTTCGACGCGCTCACCGTCGCCGAGCTGGGCGAGATCGTGGACCTGCAGGTCGCGCGGCTCGCCGACCGGCTGGCCGAGCGCCGGCTCGACCTCGAGGTGACCTCCGCGGCCCGGGAGTGGCTCGCGCTGGAAGGGTACGACCCGGCCTACGGGGCGCGCCCGCTGCGCCGGCTGATCCAGCGGCAGATCGGCGACCCGCTCGCCAGGATGCTGCTCGCGGGGGAGATCGACGACGGCGACCGGGTCGCCGTGGACGTCTCCGACGACTTCGAGCGGGCCGGCCTGGTGCTGCGCGCCGGCTGACCTGCGGTGACGCCGCGATCGGTCAGCCGATCGCGGCGTCACCCGCGGTGAAGCTGCCGGTGAACTCCAGTCCGTCGGTCGCGGTGACCAGGCAGGTCAGCTTGCGGTCCCCGGCGTCCCAGGTGTCCTCGGACGGGTAGAGCGTGTGGTAGCCGATGTGCTCGGTGTCGAAGTCCGAGGGGAGTACCTCACCGATCGCGTCGAAGCAGAAGTCGTCCGCACGGCTCTGGAAGTCGTCGGAGAACTCCGAGTCCTCGACGAGTTGCTCGGCGACGACCTCGAAGCCGTGCGGATCGGCGCACGGGACCTGGTCGAGCAGCCGGTTCTCGTTGTAGTCCAGCGTGAACAGGCAGTTGCCGGGGACGAGGTCGACGTCGGCGATCTCGGTGGGCTCGGACACGTCGTTCGGGTTCGCCTCGGTGCCGCCACCACCGCTGCTCAGCCCGCGCACCACGAAGAACCCGACCACCAGCAGGACCACGACGCCGATCGCGATGCCGATGATGGCTCCGGTGTTCCTGGTCGACGGCGGCGTCGGACCGCCGTAGTAGCCGGATCCGCCGGGCTGGCTGTAGCCGCCGAAGCTCGGTTGCGAGGCCTGGCCGTACCCGGACTGGGGCGGGGCGCCGAACCCGGTCTGGGGCGGCTGCTGCCCGTAGGTGGGCGCCGAGCCCGGACCGTAGCCGCCGGGTGGTGGCTGTTGCCCGTAGCCGCCCGGTTGGGGCTGCTGCCCGTACCCGCCCTGCTGCGGGGGCTGCTGGCCGTAGCCGGGTTGCTGCCCGTACCCGGGCTGCTGACCCTGCTGCTGGTAGGGATCCCACGAGGTGCTCATGATGCGAACTTTAGGCGCTGCGGACGCGCCCGTCACACGTGTCTCATGGGCACTTCGGCCCATTTTCGCGCCACCGGTGCCCCGGTGCCGACGGTCGGAGCCGGCTCAGTTGACGAGGTCGCCCTCGAACGGGCCGGTCGCGCCGCGCACCAGGCAGATCACGGTGGTGTTGCCCTGTTGCCAGCCGTCGGCACTCGGGGCCAGGTGCCACGGGACGACCTCGACATCGCCGGCGTCGAGCGCCTCGGCGTCGGCGTCGCACAGCTCGGTCGCCTCGGTGGCCACCGCCTCCGGGCCGGGGAAGTCCCCGGTGAGTTCATGGGTGGCGGTCACCTGCGCGATGTGGGCCTCGGCGCACGGCACCAGTCGCACTTCACCGACGGACTGCGAGGGCGGCAGCGTGTAGATGCAGTTGCCCTCGGCCAGGTTCGCCGAGGCCACGTTGCGGGCGGTCTCCACGTCTCCGGCGACGGGGCGCTCGGTGGCTCGCGCGACCGTCCCGTTCAGTGTGAGCGTGACGGCGACCAAGGCCCAGGCGACCGTGAACAGACCACCGAGAACGATCCCGGTCCAGGCCAGGTTCATGCTCCGGCGACGGGTGCGCCGCACGCGCGGTCGCGCGAGCAGGCCCAGCACCAGGCCGACGGGGCCGAGGGGTGAGGTGGCGACGCTCGCGACCGCCATCGGTTCGAGCTTCTGCTTCTCGAAGGCCGGGAAGGTGAACTGCCCGTAACCGCCGCTGCCGGTCGGCTGCGGGCCGGGGTTCGGTGCCGGGCGGCTGCCGTAGGGGCTCTGCCCACGGGGCTGCGCCGGTGCCTGCGGTCCCGCGTGTGGGATGGGAGGGATCACGGCGCCGGGTGCGCCGCCCGGCTCCGGGAAGTGGTAGCCGCCCTGCTGTGGCGCGTATCCGCCCTGCTGTGGCGGCTGCCCGCCTTGCTGTGGCGCGTATCCGCCCTGCTGTGGCACGTATCCGCTCTGCTGTGGCGCGTACCCACCTTGCTGTGGCGCGTACCCACCGCCCTGTGGTGGCGCATACCCACCCTGCGGCGGTGCCTGACCGCCCGGTGCCGGTACGGCTACGCCGGACGACGGAACGGGCCCGCCCGGGGCCGCCGGCGCCGACGGGCCGCCCGGGTTCCCCCAGCCCGAACCCGGGTCGGCCCACCCGCTCGGCTTCGCCGTCGGGTTCGCGCGCCCGGCAGCGCCGTCGGGAGCGTCCGCCCTCGGGCCGTCGGGCCATGGCGGGGTCTGCGTCATGGACCGACCTTAACGTCCCCGGCGCCGGGGCGGACCACCGCTCGCTCGCACGGTCACAGGGTCGGCGGGTCCAGTTCCAGCACCACCGGCACGTGGTCCGAGGCGCCCTTGCCCTTGCGCTCGTTGCGGTCCACCGCGACGCCGCGCACCCGCTCCGCGAACCCCGTCGACGTCAGCGCGAAGTCGATCCGCATGCCCTCGTTCCGGGGGAACCGGAGCCGCTGGTAGTCCCAGTACGTGTACACCTGCGGCAGGTGCGCGCGGGTCACCTCGGCGAAGCCGGCCGCCTCGATCGCGGCGAACGCGGCCCGCTCGGGTGGGGAGACGTGGGTGGCGCCCTCGAACACGGACATGTCCCAGACGTCGTCGTCCCGGGGCGCGACGTTCCAGTCGCCGACCAGAGCGATCATCGCGGCGGGGTCGGCGGTCAACCATCCCGTGCCCGCCTCGCGCAGCGCGGCCAGCCAGGCGAGCTTGTACTCGTAGTGCGGGTCGCCGAGGGTGCGCCCGTTCGGGACGTAGAGACTCCAGATCCGCAGCCCCGCGCAGGTGGCCCCGATCGCGCGGGCCTCGACTCCTGCGGGATCGCCCCAGCCGGGCTGCCCGGGGAAGGCGCGGTGCACGTCGGTCAGCCCGACCCGGGACGCGATCGCGACCCCGTTCCACTGGTTCAGCCCGTGATGGGCCACCTCGTATCCGAGGGCCTCGAACGGCAGGTACGGGAAGGCATCGTCGGCGCACTTGGTCTCCTGCATCGCCAGCACGTCGGTGCCGGAGCGCTCCAGCCAGGCGGTGACCCGGTCCAGCCGGGCCCTGATCGAGTTCACATTCCAGGTCGCCACTCGCACGCCCTCACCGTATCCGTCGGGGCCGACGCCGCGGTGCGCCGATACGATGGCGCCCGTGACCACCGACACCACGCCCAAACAGCGACTGGCCGAACTCGTCAACGAACTGGCCGTGGTGCACGGCCGAGTCACCCTGAGCAGCGGCCGCGAGGCCGACTACTACGTCGACATGCGCCGGGCCACCCTGCACCACGAGGCGGCACCACTGATCGGGCACCTGCTCCTGGACGTCCTCGAGGAGGCGGGCTTCGGCCCCGGGGAGATCGACGCCGTCGGCGGACTGACCCTCGGAGCCGACCCGGTGGTATGCGCGGTCCAGCACGCCGCGGCCAGCCGGGGCCTCGCGCTCGACGCGTTCCTGGTCCGCAAGGAGGCCAAGGGACACGGCATGAAGCGACAGGTCGAGGGGCCGGACGTGGCCGGGCGCCGGGTGGTGGTCCTGGAGGACACCTCCACCACCGGCGGCAGCGCCCTGACCGCGGTGGCCGCGGCGCGTGAGGCCGGCGCGGAGGTGGTGGCGGTGGCGTCGATCGTGGACCGGGACACCGGTGCCCGCGAGGCGATCGACGGGGCAGAACTGCCCTATCTCTGGGTGCTCTCGGCAGCCGATCTGGGACTCGCGCCCCAGTAGTATCGACCGCACGGGGGCCGCACAGGTACCTCGCCGCGGAAGGGGCGGACCCCTTCCGGCATCGACGAGTACAGGAGGTGAGCGCCATGGATGCAGGCCTGATCGTCATCCTCATCGTGGTTGCCCTGATTCTGATCGTGGTCATCTGGGCGGTGGCGACCTACAACGGGTTCGTCCGGCTCCGGAACCTGGTGCAGGAGGCCTGGCGTCAGATCGACGTCGAGCTGCACCGGCGCTATGACCTGATCCCGAACCTGATCGAGACCGTGAAGGGCTACGCAGCCCACGAGCGCGCCGTCTTCGACGAGGTCACCCGCGCCCGCGCCGCGGCCGCGACGCCCGGGGCCACGCCGGCCCAGCAGGCCGTCCAGGAGGACCAGCTCTCGAACGCGATCGGCCGGCTGTTCGCCGTCGCCGAGGCCTACCCGCAGCTGCGGGCGGCCGAGAACTTCACCCAGCTCCAGAACGAGCTGACGAACACCGAGGACCGGATCGCCGCGGGCCGCCGGTTCTACAACGCGAACGTGCGGGACCTGAACACCAAGGTCGAGACGTTCCCGCCCAACATCATCGCGAGCATGTTCAAGTTCTCCCGCGCGGAGTACTTCGAGGTCACGGACCCGGCCGTGCGGACCGCGCCGCGGGTGTCCTTCCAGGACACCCAGGGCAACGTCGGCCAGTACAACCAGAACACCCCGGCCCCGCAGCCGCGCCCGACCGACTCGCCCGTGCAGCCAGGCACCCAGCCCGGCGGTCCCGGTGCCCCGGGTCAGGGTGGGTCGAGCGGCTACCAGCCGAACAGTTACCAGCCCGGCCAGCCGTTCCAGCAGGGCCCCGGCCAGGGTGGTCAGTACCCCGGCCAGGGCGGCAGCTACCCCGGCCAGGGCGGTCAGCCCCCGCAGCGCTGACCCGATCGCAGCACGGAACGCCCCAGCACCCGCGCGGTGCTGGGGCGTTCGCCGTCCCAGCGACCCGGGCCCGCCGTGGTGAGGGTGCTGTTGTGGCTGCCACTTGCGCTCTCTCGAGCCCGGCGTCCGCGAGTCATCCGTGGTGAGGGTGCTGTTGTGGCTGCCACTTGCGCTCTCTCGAGCCGGATCTGTGCCGGCTAGAGCTCGCCGATCAGGTCGGCGATCCCGTCGTGCACCGCGCTCGGCCGGAACGGGTAGCCCTCGACCTCGGCCCGCTTCGTCGATCCGGTCAGTACCAGGTACGTGCGCAGGCCCGCCTCCATCCCGGCCACGATGTCGGTGTCCATCCGGTCCCCGATCATCGCGGTGTGCTCGGAATGGGCCTCGATCCGGTTCATCGCGGTCCGGATCATCACAGGGTTCGGCTTGCCGACGAAGTACGGCTTGCGTCCGGTCGCGGCCGTGATCATCGCGGCCACGGACCCGGTGGCCGGCAGCGGGCCCTCCGCGGACGGGCCCGTCACGTCCGGGTTCGTGGCGATGAACCGGGCACCGGCGGCGACCAGCCGGATCGCCCGCGTGATGGCCGAGAACGAGTAGGTGCGGGTCTCCCCGAGCACGACGTAGTCCGGGTCGGTGTCGGTCAGGGTGTACCCACGCTCGTACAGCGCCGTGGTCAGCCCGGCCTCGCCGATCACGTAGGCGCTGCCGCCCGGGATCTGATCGGCCAGGAACGTCGCCGTCGCGAGCGCCGAGGTCCAGATCGAGGACTCCTCGACCTCGATCCCGGAGACGCGCAGCCGGGCGGCCAGGTCGCGCGGGGTGAAGATCGAGTTGTTCGTGAGGATCTGGAACGGGACCTGCTTCTGGCGCAGGGTGGCGATGAACTCGGGGGCGCCCGGCAGGGCCGACTCCTCGTGGACGAGCACGCCGTCCATGTCGGTCAGCCAGGCGGTGATCGGTTCGGTCATCTCGGTGCTCCTTGCGCGCGTGGCCGGCCTGCCCCCAGCGTAGGCGGTGGAACAGGCCTCCGTGCGCCGAGGCAGGGCCTCCCGCACGAACCGGGAGGACCTGCCCTCGGTGCGGACCGCCTCGGGCGCGGGCCGGCCTGGCAGCCGAGGCATACTGCCTCACGTGGAGGAGAACGGAGGGGTCGGCGTCGGCCCGTGGCCCGGCGGACCGGAGCACTGGCCCGACGACCCGCGGCTGGACCCGGAGCTGCTCGCCGCCGGGGACGCCCGCAACGTCGTGGACCGCTACCGGTACTGGCGCCTGGAGGCGATCGTCGCGGACCTGGACACCCGCCGGCACCCGTTGCACGTCGCGATCGAGAACTGGGGCCGTGACTTCAACATCGGCTCCGTGGTCCGCACCGCGAACGCGTTCGCGGTCGCGCAGGTGCACATCATCGGGCGACGGCGGTGGAACCGTCGCGGGGCGATGGTCACCGACCGCTACCAGCACCTGCGCCACCACGAGGACATCGAGGCCTTCGCCGTCTGGGCGGCGACCGAGGGCGTCCCGATCGTCGGGGTGGACAACATCGAGGGGTCCGTCCCGATCGAGGGTCGGACCCTGCCCCGGGCGTGCGTGCTGTTGTTCGGTGAGGAGTCGCAGGGGCTGACGCCGGCCGCGCAGGAGGCCAGCGACGTGATCGTGCACATCACCCAGTACGGCTCCACCCGGTCCATCAACGCCGGCGCCGCGGCCGCCGTCGCGATGCACCAGTGGATCCTCCAGCACGCCCGCTGACGCCCCACCCGACCGCGCGCCCGGCCGAGCGTCCACGCACGGGGCGCGACCGCCGTCGGGCATGGGATCCGTGGGAGACTTCAGCGACAGCAGAAATCAAGACACAGGAGAGACCATGGGCATCGCCACCCCCGAGGTATACGCCGAGATGATCGATCGGGCGAAGGCCGGCAAGTTCGCCTACCCCGCCGTGAACGTCACCTCCTCCCAGACCCTGACCGCCGCGCTGCAGGGCTTCGCCGAGGCCGAGAGTGACGGCATCATCCAGGTGTCCGTCGGCGGTGCCGAGTACGCCTCCGGCTCCACCATCAAGGACCGCATCGCCGGCTCGCTCGCCCTGACCGCCTACGCCGCCGAGGTCGCGAAGAACTACCCGGTGACCGTCGCGCTGCACACCGACCACTGCGCCGAGGGCAACCTGGACAGCTGGGTCCGCCCGCTCCTGGCGATCGAGGCCGAGCAGGTCAAGGCCGGCAAACTGCCCTCGTTCCAGTCGCACATGTGGGACGGCTCCGCCGTGCCGCTGGACGAGAACCTGGTCATCGCCGAGGAGCTGCTCGAGCTCTCCCAGGCCGCCCGCACCATCCTCGAGATCGAGGTCGGCGTGGTCGGTGGCGAGGAGGACGGCGTCTCCCACGAGATCAACGACAAGCTCTACACGACGGTCGAGGACGGTCTGGCCACGGTCCGCGCGCTCGGCACCGGCGAGAAGGGCCGCTACCTGACCGCCCTCACCTTCGGCAACGTGCACGGCGTATACAAGCCGGGCGCCGTGAAGCTCCGCCCGGAGATCCTGGGCGAGATCCAGCAGGCGGTCGGCGCCGAGGTGGGCAAGGAGAACCCGTTCGACCTGGTCTTCCACGGCGGCTCCGGCTCCACGGCCGACGAGATCGCCCTGGCCGTGGACAACGGTGTCATCAAGATGAACATCGACACCGACACCCAGTACGCGTTCACGCGCCCGGTGGTCGGCCACATCTTCAGCAACTACGACGGCGTGCTGAAGGTCGACGGCGAGGTCGGCAACAAGAAGGCCTATGACCCGCGGGCCTGGGGCAAGCTGGCCGAGGGTGGCATGGCGGCCCGCATCGTCGAGGCCGCGCAGCAGTTGCGTTCGGCAGGTCAGAAGCTGAGCTGAGGGCCTCCGCCCTCGATCCCTCGTCGGTCGGCCCGTTCGCGCCGTCCGGCGGGGGATCTCGTCGTTCGGTGGCCGACGGCGCAGCATCCGCCGAGCGGGGCGGGTCGCGTTCGGCGGCCGGTCAGGCCGGTTCCGGCGGGGGCGCCGCGGAGTTCGTGGCCGCGGGGGCGGGCTCGTCGGTGTCGACGACGTCCACCATCTCCCCGATCCGGGTCACCTCGAGCAGGAAGCGGACCACGTCCGGCGGCTTGATCATGGTGAGCCGGCCGGGGGTCCGGCTCGCCAGCCTGGCCAGCAGCGCGATCCCGGAGGAGTCCATGAACGTGACGTGACGGGTGTCCACCTGGACCGGGAGTCCGGCCGCCTCGGCGTCGGCGACAGCCTCCGTCAGGTCGGCGTTCAGAGACAGGTCGATCTCGCCGGAGAGGATCAGGCGGGTGCATTCGGACTCGAGGAGGGCGTGTACCGACCCACCGTGATCGGGCACCGAAGACGGCGGGCTGCCCGGGCTGTTAGCGTCTGCCACACATGCCTCCTCAGGCTGTATAGGGACGGGCTCACACTCGCCGTCCGCCGACAGGTCACACCGTAGACGATGGAGGATGCAGGTGACGAATATCCCGTCCCCGGCCGAGGATGTGGAGGTGAGTTTCGGATCGCCGTCAGGGACTCGCACACGGCAGGTGGCCGGTGGCCGGGACGTGGCCGAGCGTCGGCTCACCGCGGCCCGGGCCGTGGCCGCCGAGACCGTGCTGAACGGCGATCACGCCGTCGTCGTGATCGGTGTGACCAGCAACGGGCCGGAACTGACGTGGATGAATCCGGCGTTCGAGCGGGCCAGCGGGTACAGCCTCGCCGAGGCCAAGGCGCGTGACGGGGACATCCTGAGCCCCGGCTACCGGTCGGTGGTGCTGGCCCGGCTGGCCGAACATGCGATGGACCGCGAGCCGTTCCCGATGACCCTGCCGACGTTGCGTCCGGACGGCGAGGAGGTGGCCGTGCCCGTGATGATCACTCCGCACTTCGATGGGCGGGACTCGCTGGACTTCTTCGTTGCCGTGCAGTTCGGCGCGCTCGAGCCGGTCGCCACTCCGTCGCCGGACCTCGGCTACCACTCGAGGCACGCTCTGGAGACCGTTGCCCGGGTCTCCGATATCTTGTCGCAGGTCGGTGACGACCAGGTGCTGGACGCCATCGGTCGACTGCTCACGCGACACCTGTACCCCTGGTGCGGTTTCTTCGCCGACGACGGTGTCCTCACGCCGATCAGCGGCCTCGCCGGTGGCGTGGCCGCCGGGCAGCGGCCGCCGGGGCGGGCGGTGGCCGATCAGGACGATCCCGTCGGCCGGCTGCTGGGGGCCACCTTGATGCGGCGCGTCCGCATCGGCGTTGACTCGGTGGAGTCGGCCGGCAGTCCGAGCGCGCAGCTCGTCGAGCACGCCCGCGCGGCGCTCGGCGGAACGCTCGCTCCGGGCGGTGAGCTGCTCGTGCTCCCGCTGCTCGGGCGGGGCCGGACCCTCGGGGTCATGGCGGTGGTTCAGCGTGGGGTCGGCGATGACCAGGAGGAGTCCGAGACCGTCCTGGAACTCGTCGCCCGCCGGGTCGGGCTCGCGATGGACCACTCCCGGCTGTACGAGGCCGAGCACCGGGTCGCCGAGGCCCTGCAGCGGGCGATGCTGCCCGAACAGGACCAGGTCGACGGACTGGACGTGTGGACGTACTACGCGCCCAACGCCGAGCACGCGCAGGTGGGCGGGGACTGGTTCGACGTGGTCCACCTGGACGAGCGCACCGTCGCGACCGTGGTGGGGGACGTGGTCGGCCATGACGTGGAGGCGGCCGCCTCGATGGGCCAGCTGCGGTCCGTGGTGCGAGCGTTCGCGACGGAACTCATCGACCCCGGGACCGTGCTCACGAAGGTGGACGGAATCCTCGAGGGCATGCGGATACCGCGGCCGGCATCCCTGGTCTACGCGACGCTCACGCCGGCCGATGAGGAGACCGGCACCTGGGTGCTCGACTACACCCGCGCGGGCCACCTGCCCGGGTTGTTGATCAGCGGGGGCGAGGTCCGCGACCTCGATGGCGCCCCCGGCCGGCTGATGGGGTTCGGAGGGGCCGAACGCGAGACGGCGACGGTCCGGGTCCGTCCCGGTGACGTCGTGATGTTCTACACCGATGGACTGGTCGAGCGCCGGTCCCGGACGATCCAGGACGGTGTGCAGCTGGTGCGCGGCATCCTGCAGGAGGCGGCGGCCGCCGCGACCGGCGCCGCCGATGTGGGCGAGGCGCTGCTGCGCAGGCTGTCCGAGCCGCCCGAGGATGACATCGCCGTCGTCATCATCCGGCTCCCGGAGCCGACCGGCCCGGCGGGGGCGCGGAGCCCGAGGCAGGCGCGCTGGCGCCTCTCGTCGGACACCGACTCGGTGCGCATGGCTCGGCGGCTGACCGTCAGTACCTGCGAGCTCTGGGGGGTGGCCAACGCCGGTGCCGCGGAGCTGGTGGTCGCCGAGCTGGTCTCGAACGCGGTTCTGCACGGGTGGGGCTCGGTGGTCCTGAGTCTGAAGGATCCGGGGGACGGCCTCCGGATCGAGGTGGAGGACGGCAACCCCGTCCCCCCGACCTCGCTCGAGGTGCACCCCGCGCGGGTCGGCGGCTATGGCATGCGCATCGTCACTCGGCTGGCCGACTGGGGCTGGCGCCCGTCGGGGGCCGGCAAGGTCGTGTGGGCGCGGATGCGCCAGGAGATCCCGGAAGGCCTCCTCTAGGGCGCTAGCACCGGTGGGTGGCGTCGATCTCGAACAGGTCGATGGCCCCCGTCACGCTGAGCACGAACATGTCGCGGTCGCTGGCGCCCCGCAGGACCGTGGTGCCGCCGCGGCGCCGGACCCGGTCGGCGAGGGTGATCAGCCAGGTCGCCCCGCTGGAGTCCATGAAGCCCATCCCGCAGACGTCCAGGACGAGTCGTTCGGAGTCGAGCTGACCAGCCCGGCGCAGGGCCGCCGGAGCGCTCTCGCTCGCGGACAGGTCAAGATCGCCTGTCACGGTGACGAGCGCCTCGGACGCCGAGGCCGACACATCGATCACGCCGGACCTCCCGTCCCGCTCTCGTGCGAGGGTAGTTGCGGTACCGGTGACCCGCATGTCGAGCCCGGCCCACGCCGTCGGGACCGGCCGGGCCTGGTGATACGCGAGTGGTGCGAGACTGGACCCCATGGCCGAGAATCTGCTGGGTGGCCCCGCGCCCACCCTCCTGCCCGCCGACCACCCCGACGTCGCGGCGCGTGCCGCGCTCGCGGCAGGCGAGGACCTGCGCGCCGTCGCCGCCCGCCTGCCCGCCGCCAGCTACGCCTGGGGCATGCTGGCCCGCGAGGCCCTCGCCGCCGGCGACCCGGTCGCCGCCTACGCCTACGCCCGCACGGGCTACCACCGGGGCCTGGACGCGTTGCGCCGGTCCGGCTGGAAGGGCCACGGGCCGATCCCCGCCGACCACGCACCGAACCAGGGTTTCCTGATCGCGCTGCTCGCGCTCGCGGACGCCGCCGAGCAGATCGGGGAGACCGAGGAGGCGCAGCGGTGCCGGACGTTCGCGGACGACTCGGACCCGGCGGCACGCTCCCTCTGATCCCAGTAACCTAGCCGGGGGCCCGATACGCGGTTCCGCGACGAAAGGGACTCTTCGATGCCAGCGGTGGTGGTCCTCGGCGCCCAGTGGGGCGACGAAGGCAAGGGCAAGGCGACCGACCAACTCGGTTCGCGGGTGGATTACGTCGTCAAGTTCAACGGCGGCAACAACGCCGGCCACACCGTGGTGGTGGGCGACGAGAAGTACGCCCTGCACCTGCTCCCCTCTGGGATCCTCTCACCCGGCTGCGTGCCGGTCGTCGGCAACGGCGTGGTCGTGGACCTGGAGGTCCTGTTCGAGGAACTCGAGGCGCTCACCTCCCGGGGCGTCGACGTGTCCCGGCTCCTCATCTCCTCGAGCGCACACGTCATCCCCAGCTACAACCGGACGCTGGACAAGGTCACCGAGCGGTTCCTCGGCAAGCGCCAGATCGGCACCACCGGCCGTGGCATCGGCCCCACCTACGCGGACAAGATGAACCGCGTCGGGATCCGCATCTCGGACCTCTTCGACGAGAAGATCCTGCGGGAGAAGGTCGAGGGCGCCCTGACCCAGAAGAACCAGATCCTGGTCAAGATCTACAACCGGCGGGCCGCGGACGTCGACGCCGTCACCGCCGAGCTGCTCTCCTACGCCGACCGGGTCCGCCCGATGGTCGCCGACACCTCACTCGTCCTCAACCAGGCGCTCGACGCCGGCAAGACGTTGGTGTTCGAGGCCGGCCAGGCCACCATGCTCGACGTGGACCACGGCACCTATCCGTTCGTGACCTCCTCCTCGGCCACCGCCGGCGGGGTGTGCACCGGTGCCGGGATCGGCCCGAGCCGGGTGGACCGGGTGGTCGGCGTCATCAAGGCCTACACCACCCGCGTCGGCGAGGGCCCCTTCCCGACCGAGCTGCACGACGACCTGGGCGAGCACCTGCGCAAGACCGGCGGCGAGTACGGCGTGACCACCGGCCGCCCACGCCGCACCGGCTGGTACGACGCCGTCATCGCCCGGTACTCCGGCCGGGTCAACGGCCTCACCGACCTGGTGCTGACCAAGCTCGACGTGCTCACCGGGCAGGAGAAGGTTCCGGTCTGCGTGGCCTACGACGTCGACGGGGTGCGCCACGACGAGATGCCCGTGGACCAGTCCGCGTTCCACCACGCGAAGCCCGTCTACGAGGAACTGGACGGCTGGTGGGAGGACATCTCGCACTGCCGCACGTTCGAGGAGCTGCCGGTCAACGCCCAGCGCTACGTGCTCGCCCTGGAGGAGATGTCCGGCACCCGGATCTCCTCCATCGGCGTCGGCCCGGACCGTGAGGCCACGATCGTCCGCCACGACCTCCTCGACTGAAGCGTCCGGCCCGGACGGCGGGCTCGCCTCGGGCCCCGACGCGCACCGTGGTCGTCACCGACCGGACATCAGGGTCCGCCAGAAGTCCAGGTGGTGCTCGGCGGCGACGTCCACCGGCGCGATCGCACCGGGAGCGAACGACTGGACGTACGGCGTGTCCGCGGTGCCGTCGAACCTCGGCCAGGCCGGGCCCGCGGCGGAGCCCGGGTCCCCGGTGGCGGCGAAGGCGGCCCAGTAGTCGATCAGCTGGTCCGCGAGGTGCTGCTGCGCGGGGGTGAGCGTCGGCTCGACGCCGCTGAGCGAGAAGAAGGACCAGAGCTCGGAGGTGTGGTAGGCCCCCATGTTCATCGGGGCCGGGCTGCTGAACGGCGGGGCTGGGTCGGAGAACTCGTATTGGTGGACGGGCACGTACCTCGACAACGCGGCCGAGGTCGCGTACTGGCCGGCTGCCCACTTGGAGTCGGTGGCGATCGCGGCCCACGCCGCCGCGCCGGAGGGGTAGGCGCTCCTCGGGTAGACCTCCTCGACGGCCGCCCGGTCCTCGCCGAACGTCTCGGTCATCACCTCCTCGTAGGTCTGTTCGCCCATCGGCCCGGCGCCGCCCTCGTAGCCGACCACCTCCAGCGTCGACTCGTCGCGGGTGTGCCCGGAGAGGACCGGGACCCGGTTGAAGGCGCCGGTCGCGATCGCTTCGCTCGGTTCGATGGGGAGCAGGTCGGTGCCGTACGCGGGCTGGATGAACCCGTCCATGACCGGCCTGAGGGTCTCCACGGGGAGGGCCCGCAAGCAGTCGAGGACCGCGTCCGGGTGATCGCTCGAGCAGCCGAGTTCCGTGGCGAGTGCCCGGCCACGCTCCTGGACGGTCGCCACCGGGAGCAGGATGTCATCGGCCGGCTGGCCCTGGTACACGGTGTTCGCCAGCCAGGCCAGGTCACAGGAACCGCTCTGCATGATCGCCCGGTCGAACAGCCCGGCCGCGCCCGGCGAGGCTAGTTGGGCGCACGTGCTGACGGCACCGGCGGACTGGCCCGCGAGGGTGACGTTGTCCGGGTCGCCGCCGAATGCGGCGGCGTTGCGCTGCACCCACGCCATCGCGGCCTGCTGGTCGGCCAGCCCGAACGTGCCCGATCCCTCGAGGCCGGGCAGGCCGAGGAAACCGAACATCCCGAGGCGGTAGTTGATCGTGATCACGACGGCGTCGCCCCGGGTCGCGAGCCGGGTCGCGTCGTAGTTGTGGCTCGCGCCCTGGTAGAAGCCGCCACCATGCACCCACAGGATCACCGGCAGCGGTTCGTCCGTGGCTCCGGCCGGGGTGGTCACATTCAGGGAGAGGCAGTCCTCGCTGGTGCTGCCCTCCGGCAGTTCGCCCGGGTTCTGCGCACAGGCGGGCCCCGGGGTGGTGGCATCACGCACGCCGCGCCACGGCTCGGGGGGTTCCGGAGCGCGCCAGCGAAGCTCGCCAACGGGCGGGGCCGCGTACGGGATGCCCTGGAACGTGCGGGTCCCGTCGTGGAGCGTGCCCCGGACCAGACCGCCGTCCGTGGCCACCACGGTCCGACCGGGCCCGGCCGCGGCAGGGCCGGGGAGGCCGAGAATGGCGGCGACGGTCAGCACCACGGTGATGATCGGAAGGACCCGCGGGATCGGTGGATGTGCTCGCTGCGGTGTCGGCATCGGGTGCGACAACTCCTCGGGTCGGTGGCGCAGGGTGCGCCGGTGGACCGTCAGTCCATCAAGCCTCGGGCCGCGGGCAACAGCGCCCGAACGTCTGGAGCGCTACCGACGAAGGTCGGGTTCCGAGGTGCTGGGCGAGGAGTCTGTCGATAGCGTGCCCGCAACGTCGAGTTCATCCCGAACCAGCCGTCGAGGAGAACACCGCATGCAGACGAGCGAGACCGAGGCCACGCCGGGGGAGTTGCCGCCCTCGAATCCGCCGCCGCCGACTCCGTCGCCGCGGGGGCGCTGGTATCAGTCGATCCACCCGCCGGTGTTCTGGCCGGCTCTGATCATCGTCGTCTCCTTCGTCGCCATCGCGACCCTCGGCGGCGATGCCGTCACCGAGGCGATCGCGACGCTCCAGTCCGGGATCGTCGGCGGCTTCGGCTGGTACTACACGGTCATCGTGACCGGGTTCGTGCTGTTCGCGCTCTGGTGCGGGTTCGGCCACTTCGGTGACATCAAGCTCGCCAAGAACGACGAGGACCCCGAGTTCTCCATCGGGAGCTGGCTGGCGATGCTGTTCGCCGCGGGAATGGGCATCGGGCTCGTGTTCTGGGGGGTGGCGGAACCGCTGCACCACTTCGCCGGGATCCCGAACCGGGCGTCCGGGGTCGCGGCGATGGACGAACAGGGGATCGAGGACTCCCTGGTCATGACCTTCCTGCACTGGGGCCTGCACCCGTGGGCCATCTACGTGGTCGTCGGCCTGGCGGTCGCCTACGCCGTGCACGTCAAAGGGCGGCCGATCTCGATCCGGTGGACACTCGAACCGCTCTTCGGGGGCCGGGTCAAGGGCTGGCTCGGCGACGTCATCGACGTCGCCGCGATCGTCGGCACCCTCTTCGGTGTGGCCACCTCGCTCGGAGTCGGTGTCGCCCAGGTCGCGGGCGGCCTGGAGTTCCTCGAGATCATCGGTACCCCGTCCAACCTGACCCTGGCAGTCCTGATCGGCGCGATCACGCTGTTGGCGGTCATCTCGGTGGTCACCGGGGTGAAGAAGGGCATGAAGTGGCTCTCGAACATCAACATGGGCATGGCGATCGGCCTGCTCGTCTTCGTGTTGATCGCCGGGCCAACCCTGTTCCTCCTGAGGGAATACATCCAGGCGACAGGGGCGTACCTGCACGACCTCGTTCGGCTGAGTTTCTCCACCTCGGCGCTCGCCGTGACCAACGCCGAGGGCGTGGAGTGGCAGGGTTGGTGGACGGCGTTCTACTGGGGCTGGTGGATCTCGTGGGCACCGTTCGTCGGCGTGTTCATCGCTCGGATCTCCCGGGGCCGGACGGTCCGGGAGTTCGTGCTCGGCGTGCTGTTCGTCCCGACCGTCTTCAGTTTCCTGTGGTTCACGGTCCTCGGCGGCACCGCCATGTATCGGGAAGTGTTCGGGGAGGGTGGCCTGGTCAGGACCGATGCTGCCGGGGAGAACGTCGTGCACGAGTCGAACACACTGTTCGGAATGCTCGAGGGGCTGCCGGGTGGGACCGTGGTCGCCGGTCTGGCGATCCTCCTCGTGGTGTTGTTCTTCGTGACCTCCTCGGACTCGGGTTCCCTGGTGGTGGACATGCTCGCCTCCGGGGGCAATCCGGAGCCACCGACATGGAGCCGGGTGCTGTGGGGTGTGCTCGAGGGCGCCGTTGCGCTCGCCCTGGTATTCGCCGGCGGCCTGATGGCACTGCGCGGGGTCGCGATCGCCATCGCGCTCCCGTTCAGCGTGGTGATGGTGCTGATGGTCTTCGCCTGCCTGAAACAGTTCCGCACGGAGCGCCGGCAGATGGTGGCCGCGCAACGGGCGATGGTGCGCGACCGGCTGACCGAGCACGTCTCCCGCACGTTGATCGAGGACGGCCTGGTCGAGCCGCCGCGCCGCCGCCCGTAGCGGCGACGGGACCCCGGACTCGCCCGGCACCCGTCAGCGCGGGGCGTGCGCCTCGAGGAAGGCGTAGACCTCCGCATCGTCGACTCCGGGGAACGTGCCGGATGGGAGGGCGCCGAGGATGTGCGTGTGCAGCTTCGCGCTGGGCCAGGCGGCGCCCCGCCATTTCGCGGTGAGGTCGGCGGAGGGCTCCCGGCAGCAGGTCGGGTCCGGGCAGCGCGAGACCGAGCGGGATGTGCTCTCGCGCCCACGGAACCACTTCGCGGCCGCGAACGGGACGCCGAGCGTGACCGAGAAGTCGCCGTCGGCGCCCTGGCCGGTCTGGGCGCTGCACCAGTAGGTGCCGGACGGGGTGTCGGTGTACTGGTGGAACTCACCGGCCAGGTCGTTGTGGTCGAACACGGTGCGCGAGGTCCAGTGCCGGCACACCGTCTGCCCCTCGATCGCGCCGGTGACGTCGGTCGGGAAGTCCACGTCGTCGTTCTCGTAGCCCTTGTAGAGGGTGCCGTCCCGGCCGACCCGGGCGAAGTGCACCGTGATGCCGAGCTGGGAGGTGGCGAGGTTCGTGAACCGGTGCGCCGCGCTCTCGTGGGTGACTCCGAACGCGTCCCGGAGGTCCTCGACGGCGAGGTCCCGGTTCCGCTTGGCCGCGAGCAGGAACTCGGTGGCGGCGTGCCGGGGCATCAGCACGCACGCGGCGAAGTAGCTGATCTCCAGACGCTGGCGCAGGAAGTCCGCGTAGGTACCGGGATGGGTGTGCCCGAGGACCCGGTGCGCGACCGCCTGCAGAGCCAGGGAACGGAGCCCGTGCCCGCCCGGCAGTGACGCCGGCGGCAGGTAGATCCGGCCGTGCTCCAGGTCGGTGACGGTCCGGGTGGAGGAGGGCAGATCCCGGGCGTGATGGAGGCTGAATCCCAGATGGGAGACGAGCTGCTCGACCGTGCGGTGGGTCAGCGGGCCGGAGGAGTACCCGACCGTGACCAGCAGTGCCTCGGCCGCGTCCTCGATCTCCTCGAGGTAGTTGTCCCGGGCCCGCATGGCCCGGCGCAGCTCGGTGTTCGCACGCCGGGCCTCCTCGGGGGTGGCGCTGGCCTCGCTGGAGCGTCGGGCCAGTTCGGTGTGTAGCCCGACCAGCGCCTCCAGGGCCTCGGTGGGCAGCCGCTTGCCGGCCCGGACCCGGGGCAGGCCGAGCGCCGCGTAGAGCGGTCCGCGCTGGGCGGCGTCCAGGGCGATCTCGAGGCCGTCGCGCCGGCTCGGCGGCTCGGCGTCCAGCAGGGTGGCGAGCTCGACGCCGAGCGCGGTCGCGATCGCCTGCAGGAGGGTGAGCCGGGGTTCGCGGTGACCGTTCTCGATCAGCGAGAGCTGGCTCGGGGCGGTGCCGACCTGGCCGGCCAAGTCGTCCAACGTCATCCCGGCGGTGCTCCGGAAGTGCCGGATCCGCCGCCCGATGGTCAGGACGGTGGTCTGCGGATCGGTGATCTCGGCGCTCACGCCTTCACGTTAGCGAAAGAGAAGCGAATCTTTCCAACAGTTGACCGTGGAAGGGCACTGGTTCTTGCAGCAGAGTCGTCAACAGCCGCCACACCCGAGGCGGCCACCGAGCACCGAACGACGCATCCGAGAAGGAGTGAATGACCGTGACGACCACGACCCACCAGTCCCCGAACCCGTCCACCCAGCACAGCGAGGAGGGCCGGGCCGTCCGGCTCGACCCGGCCGAGCAGCTGCGCCGCGACTGGGCCACCGACCCGCGCTGGAGCGGCATCGAGCGCAGCTACGCCGCCGAGGACGTGGTGAGCCTGCGCGGCCGGGTGGCCGAGGAGCACACCCTCGCCCGCCGCGGCGCGCAGCGGCTCTGGGACCTGATCCACTCGCGCGACTACGTGAACGCCCTCGGTGCCCTGACCGGCAACCAGGCGGTGCAGATGGTCAAGGCCGGGCTCGAGGCGATCTACCTCTCCGGCTGGCAAGTGGCTGCGGATGCGAACCTTTCCGGGCAGACCTACCCGGACCAGTCCCTCTATCCGGCGAACTCGGTGCCGGCCGTGGTGCGCCGCATCAACAACGCGCTGCTGCGGGCGGACCAGATCTCCCACAGTGAGGGTGAGGACGAACGCGACTTTCTTGCGCCGATCGTCGCGGACGCCGAGGCCGGGTTCGGTGGCCCCTTGAACGCGTTCGAGCTGATGAAGTCGATGATCGCGTCCGGCGCCGCGGGTGTGCACTGGGAGGACCAACTCGCCTCGGAGAAGAAGTGCGGCCATATGGGCGGCAAGGTGCTCATCCCGACCGCCCAGCACATCCGGACCCTGAACGCGGCCCGGCTCGCGTCCGACATCGCCGGCGTGCCCACCCTGATCATCGCCCGCACCGACTCCCTCGGTGCGAACCTGCTCACCACCGACACCGACGAGCGGGACCGCCCGTTCCTCACCGGCGAGCGGACCACCGAGGGCTTCTACCGTGTCACCCCAGGGCCCGAGGCGGCGATCGCCCGCGGCCTGGCCTTCGCGCCGTACTGCGACCTGATCTGGGTGGAGACCGGGAAGCCGGACCTGGAGTTCGCGCGGGCGTTCGCCGAGGCGATCCACGCGCAGTTCCCCGGCAAGAAGCTCGCCTACAACTGCTCGCCGTCGTTCAACTGGTCCGCCGCCCTCGACTCCGGCACGATCGCCCGGTTCCAGCGCGAGCTCGGTGCGATGGGGTACGCGTTCCAGTTCATCACCCTGGCCGGCTTCCACGCCCTGAACCACTCGATGTTCGACCTGGCGCACGGCTACGCCCGCACCGGGATGAGCGCGTACGTGCAGCTCCAACAGGCCGAGTTCGCCTCGGCCGAGCGGGGCTACACCGCCGTGAAGCATCAGGCGGAGGTGGGCACCGGCTACTTCGACCGGGTGGCCACCGCCCTGAACCCGACGTCCGGCACGCTCGCGCTGACGGGTTCGACGGAAGAGGAGCAGTTCTGATGACCACGCTCACGCAGCCACGCACCTACGCGGGCGAGCCGACGCCGTCGGCCACTGCTGCCGACCCGACCACGCACCCGACCGAACCGGAAGGCACCAGGCTCGCCACGCCGTCGGGCATGACGATCACGGCACCGCGGGTGCCCGGCGACGACATCGTGCTCACCCCGGGCGCCCTGGCCACCGTGGTCGAACTGCACCACCGCTTCGATGCCCGACGGCGGTGCCTCCTCGAACGTCGAGCGCAGCGTCGGGAGGCGCTCGCCCGAGGAGACGAACTCGGGCTGCTCGAGGAGACCGCGGACCTCCGCGCCGACCCCACCTGGCAGGTGGCGCCGCCGGCGCCCGGACTGAGCCGGCGCACGGTCGAGATCACCGGGCCGGCGAGCCGGGCGATGGCCGTGAACGCGCTGAACTCCGGCGCGGACGTGTGGATGGCGGACCTCGAGGATGCGACCAGCCCGACCTGGGCGAACCTGATCGACGCGCAGCACAACCTGATCCGGTTCACCCGCGACGAGCTGGACTTCACCGGGCCCGGCGGCAAGGAGTACATCGTCGGTGCGCGCACCCCCACGGTGCTGATGCGCCCGCGCGGCTGGCACCTGAGCGAGAAGCACCTGCTGATCGACGGGCGCGAGACGTCGGCGTCGCTGACCGACGTCGCGCTGTACTTCCACCACTGCGCGACGGCCATGATCGAACGCGGGCAGGGGCCGTACTTCTACCTGCCCAAGCTCGAGTCGCACCTGGAGGCCCGGCTCTGGAACGACGTGTTCTGCTACCTGCAGGACCGGTATTCGATCCCGCGCGGCACGGTGCGGGCGACCGTGCTCATCGAGACGCTGCCGGCGGCGCTGGAGATGGAGGAGATGCTCTACGAGCTGCGCGAACACTCGGCCGGGTTGAACGCCGGGCGGTGGGACTACCTGTTCTCGCTGGTCAAGACGCTGTGGCGGACCGGGGTGACCCTGCCGGACCGGGACACGATCACCATGACCGTCCCGTTCATGCGTGCCTACACCGAGCGGCTGGTGGCCACCTGTCACCGGCGCGGCGCCCACGCGATCGGCGGGATGGCCGCGTTCGTGCCGAACCGTACCGACGAGCGGGCCACCGAGAACGCGCTGCGGCGGATCCGGGCGGACAAGGACCGGGACGCCGAGGACGGGTTCGACGGCTCCTGGGTGGCGCACCCCAGGCTGGTGCCAACGGCCCGGGACGCCTTCACCGGCGTGCTGCGCGGACGTGACCACCAGCTCGAGCGGCAGCGGCACGACCTCCTGGACCCGGCCGACCTGCTCGAGGTGGACTCGGCGGGCGGCGGGGCCAGTCTGGTCGGGCTGCGCTCGAACATCGCGGTGTCGCTGCGCTACCTCGAGGCGTGGCTGCGCGGCCAGGGGGCGGTCGCCATCAACAACCTGATGGAGGACGCCGCCACCGTGGAGATCGCCCGGTCCCAGGTCTGGCAGTGGCGTCGGGCGGGGGTCGTCCTCGAGGAGGGCATCGAGGTCACCGAGCCACTGGTGCGCCGCCTCGTGGCGGAGGAGGCGGAGCGGATCCACGGCGAAGCCGAACCGGGTGGTCACCCGCTGCTCGCCGACGCCGTCCGGCTGTTCTGCGACGTCGCCCTCGGTGAGGAGCTCGAGGAGTTCTTCACCCTCCGCGGCTACCGCGAGTACCTGCGCTGAACCCCGGGGTAGATCGGTGCGCGCGGTCACGGCACTCGTGATCGCGCGCACTCGGGCGCCGGGGTGGGCCGGTAGGCTCGCGTTCCGTGAAGATCCTGCTGATCGGCTCCGGTGCCCGTGAGCACGCCCTGGCCCGCTCGCTCGCCTCGGACCCCGCGACGACCACGCTGACCGTGGCCCCGGGCAACCCCGGCACGGCCGAGGTCGCGACCAACGCCGACGTGGACGCGAACGATCCGGCCGCCGTCGCCGCGCTCGCCCGCGAGCTCGACGCCGACCTCGTGGTGGTCGGCCCCGAGGCGCCGCTGGTCGCCGGGGTCGCGGACGCCGTGCGCGCCGCCGGGATCCCCGTGTTCGGACCGAACGGCGACGCGGCCACCCTGGAGGGGTCGAAGGCATTCGCGAAGGACGTGATGGCCGCGGCGAGCGTCCCGACCGCGATGGCGCACGTGTGCCGCACCGTCGCCGAGGCCGAGGCTGCGCTGGATGCGTTCGGCCCCCCGTACGTGGTCAAGGACGACGGTCTGGCTGCCGGCAAGGGCGTGGTCGTCACCCGGGACCGTGACGTCGCCCTCGCCCACGCCACCGAGTGCGTGAACCGCAGCCGCCGGGCCACCGTGGTCGTCGAGGAGTTCCTCGACGGCCCCGAGGTCTCCCTGTTCTGCCTCTGCGACGGCGAGAACGTGGTCCCGCTCGCTCCCGCGCAGGATTTCAAGCGACTCGGCGACGGCGACTCCGGCCCGAACACCGGCGGCATGGGCGCCTACTCGCCGCTGCCCTGGGCGCCCGACGACCTCGTCGAGCAGGTCGTCGACCGGGTCGCACTGCCCACCGTGCGCGAGCTCGCCCGCCGCGGCACCCCGTTCGTCGGCCTGCTCTACTGCGGCCTCGCGCTCACCTCGCGCGGGCTGCGGGTCATCGAGTTCAACGCCCGGTTCGGGGACCCCGAGACGCAAGTGGTGCTGGCCCGGCTCGAGTCCTCCCTCGCCACTGCCCTGCATGCCGCCGCCACCGGGTCCCTGGACGCGCTGCCGGACCTGCGCTGGTCCTCCGGCGCCGCCGTCACGGTCGTGATCGCCGCCCATGGCTACCCCGGGCAGGTCCGCTCCGGCGACCCGATCACCGGCGTCGAGGACGCGGAGTCGCTCGAGGGCGTGCACGTGCTGCACGCGGGTACGGCCATGGTCGACGGCGGCCTGGTCACCGCCGGTGGGCGCGTGCTGTCCGTGGTCGGTGCGGGCGCCGACCTGCCGGCCGCTCGCGCGGCCGCCTACGCGGGTGTGGAGGCGATCACGATCGACGGCGGCCAGTACCGGACGGACATCGCCGCCGTGGAGTGAGCGACCACAACTCGGCCACGGCTGCCCGTGTGTGACGCTCTTATGCGGACACCTCGGCGCAGACGTCGATGAGGAGGCGACCCGGCCCTCGGAAGATCGCGCTTCGCATGCCGAAGTCCTGCGTCACGGGTCCGAGGATGAGCTCCCCGCCGCGAGCCTGGATCTCGTGGGTGCGCTGGTCGACGTCGTCGACGACTACATGCAGAGTGACGCCGTCGACCTGTCCGGACGGGACCGCGGACGACGTGCTGAACCACAGGTCGACGCCGTCGGCGTGGACGTCTGCGAACTCGTGGAAGTCGCTCTGTCCGCGTGGCCAGCCGAACTGTTCGGAGACCTCTCGGGCGGCTTCGCTGGCGTCCTCGACGATGATGCTGAGCGCTCTGATGGTCATCGGACGTCCTTTCGCAGTGCCTGATGGTCGGTGCGCTTGCGACCGTAGTCGGTAGAACCCGGGGTCGGTTGAGGATCGGCGCCGTGGCCTGCGTCGCACGAGCCAGCGGAGGCGGTCGCCGTCTGTTCACCGTCCCGACGCTGTGCAAGCCGGGTCGTCCTGAGTAGTGTCGTCGCGGTCCGCCCCCCGACGGACGCCCCACCCCGGTGGCCCACCAGGCCGCCGGCGATTCGACGAGGAGTCCCCATGGCCCACAAGCCCACCCCCACCTCCGACGCGAAGACCGCGCACGCCGCCCTCCTGAACTCGGAGGTGACCCGGCGCCGGCTGCTCGGGATGGCCGCCGTCGGCACCGCGGGCACCGCGGCTGCCGGCATCGTCGGCAGCCCGAGCGCACACGCCGCGCCGGACGGTCCCGGGCGCAACGACGCGCACCGCCGGCGGCTGACCGTCCTGGGCACCACCGACCTGCACGGCAACGTGTTCAACTGGGACTACTTCAAGGACGCCGAGTACACGGACTCGGCGGGCAACGACATCGGCCTCGCGAAGATCTCCACCCTGGTCAGTGCGATGCGGACCGAACGTGGTGAGCGCACCACGCTGCTGCTGGACGCCGGCGACACGATCCAGGGCACCCCGCTCGCGTACTACTACGCCAAGATCGACCCGATCACGGGCGGGCACGTGCACCCGATGGCCGCCGCCATGAACGCGATCGGGTACGACGCCGCCGCGATGGGCAACCACGAGTTCAACTACGGCCTCGACACGCTGCAGACGTTCGTCGACCAGTTGGACTTCCCGCTGCTCTGCGCGAACGCCGTCGACGACTTCACCGGGCAGCCCGCCTACGAGCCCTACGTCATCCACACCGTCCGCCCGCGCGGTGCCCGCCCGATCAAGGTCGGCATCCTCGGCCTGGTCACCCCGGGCGTGGCGATCTGGGACAAGGCGAACGTGGAGGGCATCCTGCACTTCCCGGGCCTGGTCGAGCAGGCGCAGGTGTTCGTGCCGCAGATGAAGCGCAGGGGAGCGGACATCGTCATCGTCTCGGCCCACTCCGGCGCGGACACCTCCTCCTCCTACGGGGACGCGCTGCCCTACCCGGAGAACGCCGCCACGCTGGTCGCCGAACAGGTGCCGGACATCGACGCGATCCTCGTCGGCCACGCCCACGCCGAGATCGTGGAGAGGTTCGTCACCAACACCGCCACCGGCACGCAGGTGCTGCTCACCGAACCGCTGCGCTGGGGCATGCGGCTGAGCGTCATGGACCTGGACCTGGTGGAGGAGCGGGGCCGCTGGCGCGTGGAGTCCGCCCGCGCCCACCTGCTGAACGCGAACAGTGTGCCGCAGGACCCGGCGATCGTGGAGATCCTCACCGCCGACCACGAGATCGTCCGCGACTACGTGAACTCGGTCATCGGCACGAACCTGACCGCGATGTCCGCGCAGACCTCGCGCTATGAGGACACCGCGGCGATGGACTTCATCAACCACGTCCAGTCGGACGCGGTCACCCAGGCCCTCGCCGGAACTCCCGAGGCGGGCCTGCCGGTGCTGTCCATCGCGGCCCCGTTCAACCGGGACGCCGCCATCCCCGCAGGCGAGGTCACGGTCCGCGACGTCGCCGGCATGTACATCTTCGACAACACCCTGCTCGCGATCACGCTCACCGGCGCCGAGGTGCTCGCCTACCTCGAGCAGTCCGCCGCGTACTTCAAGCAGGTCTCCGGCACCGGCCCGTTCGCCCCGGACGACGTCACCAACGCCGTCACCCCGACGGCGCCGAACGGTACCCCCGACTACAACTACGACATCATGGGCGGCTTCACCGCGCCGCTCACCTACGACATCGACATCGCGCAGGCGCCGGGATCGCGCATCGTCGGCCTGAGCTACGACGGCGTCCCGATCGACACCGCGCAACGGTTCGTCATCGCGATCAACAACTACCGCCAGTCCGGCGGCGGGAACTTCCCGGGCGTGACGACCGCCCCGGTGGTCTACAACGCGCAGGTGGAGATCCGTCAGCTCATCATCGACTGGGTCACGGCCGTCGGCCAGATCGACTCCTCGACGTTCTCGGCGACCGACTGGCGCCTGGTCGCGAACGGGGAGCCGGTGATCATCCAGGCCTGAGGCACCCGACCGCCCGAACGAACCCAGGAATTCGGTTGGTCGCGCTCGGTAGCGTGCCGGTATGCCGGATCCGATCTTCGACGAGCCCCGACTCGCCGCCGTCTACGACGCCCTCGACCCCGATCGTAGTGACCTTGACGTCTATGTCGCCCTGGTCGCCGATGAGCTCGGCGCCCGCAGCGTGCTCGACGTCGGCTCCGGCACGGGCACGTTCGCGCTGATGCTGGCCGACCGGGGGATCGACGTCGTGGGAGTCGATCCCGCCCGGGCGAGCGTCGAGGTTGCCCGCGGCAAGCGGGGAGCCGACCGGGTCCGCTGGCTCGACGGGGACGCGACCACGGTGTCGGACCTGCTGCCGGACCTGAGCGTGGACGTCGCGACCATGACGGCGAACGTGGCGCAGGTGTTCCTCAGCGACGCCGACTGGGTCGCGACGCTCGCCGGCATCCACCGGGCGCTGCGGCCCGGCGGGCACCTGGTGTTCGAGGCCCGCCGGCCGGAGGCGCGTGCCTGGGAGGGCTGGACGCCGGAGGCGACGCGTCAGGTCGTCGACTGCGGCCCGGCCGGCCTGGTCGAGGACTGGGTCGAGGTCGTCTCCTACGCGGGCGGCGTGCTCGAGTTCGCCTCACCGACCCTCTTCCACGCCGACGGCGTCCGCATCGAGTCGACGTCGAGGCTGCGGTTCCGCGGGCGTGAGGAGGTCGAGGCCTCGCTGGTCGAGGCCGGTTACGTCGTCTGCGACGTGCGTGACGCACCGGACCGGCCCGGCCGGGAGTGGGTCTACGTCGCGCAGCGCCCCGAGTAGTGCGGCCTCACGCGCACCGCCTCACCGCCGAGCGTCGATGAGGGTGACCGCTGGCTCGAGATGGGCCGTGAGAAGTGCGGCATCGGCAGTCAGCAGGGGCACGCCCTCACTCACGGCCTGCGCGACGAGCAGGCGGTCGAACGGATCGCGGTGAGGTAGTCCTCGCACGTCACGAGTCGCCCACGAGTGTGCGGCCGTCACCGGCAGCCACCGTAGCCCGGACCGGTCGAGTCGCTCCGGTAGGTCGTCCGGGACGCCCAGTTTGCCAAGCTCGGCCTTGATCGCGATCTCCCAGAGGCTCGCTGCCGAGATGAGCACCGCTCCGCTCCCGGCGATCTGCTGGCGGGCACTGCTGCCCAGCCGGCCGTCGTCGGCGGTCAGCCACAGAACGACGTGGGTGTCGAGGAGCATCAGAGCTGCGCCGAGCCCTCGAACGAATCGACGATGTCGTCGAGGGGGTCGTCGAACGTCTCGGAGTCGTAGTGAAGCAACCCGGCCGCGGTCCCGAACGTGATGTCGGTGCGGCGATGCGGAACGAGGTCGGCCACCGGACGCCCGGCGCGCGCGATCACTACGGACTCGCCCGCCTCCACGAGTTCCAGCAGCTTCGAGAGGCTGGACTTCGCCTCGTGGACATTGACCTGTCGCGCCATGCCTGCAGGGTATCGGACTAAGTCGGGCTAGGTCCATGGGCCCGATCCGTTCCGGTGCCCGCGTGGGACCGGATCAGTCAGTCGGTCCGGTCGACCTTGGCGAACGTCGCGGTGGTGCGGACCGGTGTGAAGCCGACCGACTCGTACAGGCGGCCGGCGCCGGTCGGGTTGATCGAGTCGACGTCGAGCTCGACCAGGTCGTACTCGCCGGTGGCCACGGCCGCCCTCAGGCTCGCGGTCAGCACCTGGCGGGCCAGGCCCTGGCCGCGCGCGGACGGGCGGGTGCCGACGATGCTGATATAGAGCTCGCGGTCCACCCACTGGCCGGTGATCACGTAGGCGAGCACCTCGCCGTCCGCCACCGCGGCCCGCGACGTCGCCGGCCGGAGCGAGCGTGCCTCCATGCCCTTGGCCCACTGCTCCGGTTCCTGTGGCGCGGAGCCCCAGTGGCTGGCGAACGCCTCGTTGTGCGCGAGCCGCAGCGGCTCGGCCAGCTCCTCGGTGACCGGCACCACCCGTGGGTCGGTGACCTCGGGCAGCGGGTCGCCGGGCAGGGGGCGTTGCATCGCGGTGAAATAGCGGACGATCTCGTAGCCGCGCCCGGTCAGCAGAGGCCGGACCGGGTCGGACTCCAGGCCGCCGGACGCGCGCAGCTCGAACGGCTCGCCCGGGTGGCGCTCGGCCGCCAGCGCTCGGCCGCGCGGCTCCATCTCGTCGAACATCCGGGTCGCGATGCCCCTGCCGCGCCAGTCCGGGTGCACCCCGCCGCCGATCATCGCCCGGGCCGTGCCCTCGTAGGTGAGGGCGAGGGAGACCCGGAGCTGGCTGTAGGCGACCAGGGTGTCGCCGTCCCACACCGCGATCGAGTCGAGCGCGGGGTCGAAGCCCGGCTCGCCGAGTTCCTCGGCCAGATCCTCCGCCTCGTAGTACTCCTCGGTGCGGTCGACCTTGGCGAGCAGGTTCGTCAGCTCGGCCCAGGCGGGCACGGAGTCGGTGTCCAGGGTGCTCCAGCGCAGTGACATCGAGGTGGCCTTCCAGGGTGGATCGAACAGGTGGGCGTCCCAGGGTGGCGTAGCAGGCCCCCGGGCCGTCAAGTGCAAATGGAGCGCAGCGGGGTCAGCGGTCGTCCTCGCACGCGAACCAGCCCATACCCGCTTCGTCATCGTCGCCGACGTCGAAGTCGTCGACCTCGTCCGTCCGCGAGCCGCCCAGCGTGGCCCGGGTGATCGCCTCGCCGTCGGACATCATCTCCGCGAGGGCGGAGCGCAACTGCTCGTCGCCCATCCGTTCCGGCGTTCCGGCCTCGGCGGCGAGCAGCACCGCGCGTCGCACGAGTTCCTTGACGAAACTGGCGGTCGCGCCCGCCGCTCCCTCGGCGACCTCCGCGCGGGCCGCCTCGGAGAAGCCCAGACCATCGGCGTACAGGTCCAGCAGCGCCCGCCGCGCCGCGCCGTCGGGCAGCGGGATCTCGACGGCGAGGTCCACCCGGCCTGGCCGCTGCGCGAGCGCGGGCTCGAGCACGTCCACCCGGTTGGTGGTGAGCAGGAACGTGACGTCGGAGTCGGCGGAGAGACCGTCCAGGGCGTCGAGCACCTCGAACAGCAACGGCGAGGACGTGTGCGGGTTGCGGGCTCCCGCCACGAGGTCGCAGTCCTCCAGGACCACGATCGCCGGGGCCAGGGTGCGGGCGGTCTCCGCGGCCAGGGTCACCAGCGCAAGGGTCTGCCCGGAGAGCAGGATCACGGTGGCGTCGCTCGCGGCACCCACCAGGTACCGCACGGTCAGGGTCTTCCCGGTGCCCGGCGGCCCGTACAGCAGCACCCCGCGCTTGAGGTGCTGGCCGGCGCGGGCGAGCGCCTCGGCGTGGGCGCCGATGCCGAGCACGTGCCGTTCGATCCGGTGCAAGGTCCCCTCGGGCAGCACGATGTCACCGGCCCCGACGGCGGGGCGGGCATGGAACGTGACCCCGCCCGCGCTGGGCCCGTACTCGGAACTGGTGAACGTGACGACCTGCCGGCGCAGCACGCTGTGGGCGTTCATCGCGGCGCGAACCTCGGTCAGGAAGGCGGTCGCGACCTCCCGGTCCGGCGTCAGCACCTCGAGCTTGGCCGCGGCCCCGAACTGCGGATTGCTGCCCCGCTGCAGCACGGCGACCGGATGGGTGTCGAAGGTGAACAGGTGCAGGCCGAAGGCGACCACGGAGCGCTCGGCGTCCGGGCCCACCGGGACCGGGCGGAACTCGACCGGCCCGATCGGGAACATGCCGTGCTGGCCGGAGTACTGCACGATCTCGCTGAGCGAGTTGTGCCAGCGCTGGTCGCCGCCCCCGATGCCGAGCTGGGTGCCGCCGCCGTGCGCTGCGATCACGTGCTCCAGGGCGACGTCCGCGTCCGCCGTCCGGAGCGGGCTGATCTCCTCGGTGAGCGTGGCCGGGGTGCGTGGGTCGATGCCCAGGTGGGCGGTGAGCACGGGCAACAGCGGCTCTCCGCCGGCGTCGTCGCGGGCGTGCAACTCCTCGGCCAGGTGCGCGAGGGCGCGGAAGTCGGTGAGGAACGCGGTCACTGCTGCGGGCAGCGTGTCGGGTACGCCGTTGGCCGGCGGAGTGGTCATGGCGCCATCCTGTCAGGCGCGCCGGCCCAGCCGCGCCGCATTCAGCCTGCTACCCGCACTCGTCGCAGATCCCGGACGCGGGCAGTTGCACGAAGCACGTCGGGCAGATCTTCGGGGCCGCCTCGGGGGTCGGCTGCGCGCGTTCACGGGGTGCCCGAGGCGTGCGCGGCCGGCTCGGGCGAACGCTGCGGGCGCGGGCGGCCTCCTGCGCCTGCACCTCCTTGGCCCGCGCCTCGGCGTCCGCGGCGGCGATCACCTCGGCGGGGATGTCATCGGCGTAGCGGCGGTAGCAGGTGAGCCGGGCGTGGGCGACGGCCTCCTCGGTCTGCGCCTCGCCATCGGTGCGGTTGACCACGAGGGACGTCAACGGCGGCAACCCGTCGGCACGCACGCGGGCGACCACGGTCGCCAGGACGCCACCGATCCAGGAGCGGAACGGCGAGCGGGTGCGCAGTCCGGTGCGCACCTGGACCTGCTCGGCGAGATCGGCGTAGGTGATCAGGCCGGGGTAGTGTCCGGCCACCTCGACGAGGACCTCACGGGCCGCATCCGCCCACGCGCTCGACGCCTCGTTCGTCCCGACCCAGCGCTGCTGCGACACATCATCCGTCATGGCTCTAGCCTCGCACCCGCCGGCTGCGGACCCAAGCCGGCGCAACCACGCGGCTAGACGAGCGGGCCGAGGTAGTGCTGCCGGCCGCCGTCGGGCAGGTCGAGAGCGTCCAGCACCGAGATCAGCTGCTTCTCCTCGAACCGGAAATGGGTCTCCATGACCGCCTCGATACCGTCGAGGTGGCGCAGTGTCTCCTCCCGCAGCGCACCGGCCTCGAGGGTGCGGCCGAGCTCGCCGATCAGGTGGTCGAGCATCGAGTGGTCCCGGGTCAACCCCTGCAGCACGGGGGCCAGATCCGGATGGGCCGCCTCGATCTGGGGGAACAGGGCCGCGTCCTCGCTGCGGTGGTGACCGGACAGGGCGGCGCAGAAGCCCCAGCAGTACAGCAGCAGGTCCCGTGAAGCGGCCCCTGCGGTCCCCGCAGGTCCGGCGGCCCCCGTGCTCCCCATGGCATCGGAGTCCTCGACCGTCTCCCGGGCCAGTGCCAGCGCCTCCCGCAGCCGGGCGTGCACGGCGCGCAGCTCGGTGCCCCAGGAGCGCAGGCGGTCCGTGCTCATGACCGGGCCCCACCCAGGCGGTCGGTGCTGATCCGGCCGGCGTACTCGCGCCACACCCACTCCGGGATGCCGTCGTCGATCGCGGCCAGGACGCGCAGGTGGTCCTCGAGGATCGACGGGGTCAGGTTCGTGGGGGCGTGCGAGATCAGATAGTCCCCACGCAGGTGGATCTCGGTGACGGAGGCGTCGGCGTGGTTGAGCAGCTCCATCAGCCGGGGGTGGGTGAACGCGGAGGCGTACCGCGGTTCCTCGGCGTCCACCCGCCAGTGGTGGTTGAACGCGGCTGACTCGAAGCGCACCTGTTGGCCGGTGAACACGTCGTCGGTGGCCCGGTCCACGAAACTCACCGTCGGCAGCACGTTCCGCAGCCGCCGGGCGATGATCTGGTCCACCTCAAGCAGGTACCCGCTGCCCCGCTCGAAGTGGTAGGCGAGCGCCTCCCGGCCGCGGTAGGTGCCGGTGAGTAGTTCGGAGTACTTGGCGCGCTTGTCCTCGTTGTGACCGTTGACCGGCTGGCAGGCCCGCAGCGCAGAGGTGTGCGCGGGCGGGATCTGCTTGCCCTTGGCGAACCACGCCCAGCCCACCCGGCCGGCCCACTCCCGCAGCCGGCGGCGCCGCGGGATCCGCACGACGGCCTGCCCGATCAGCACCACCGACGCCCAGATCGCGCCGATGACCGCGGTGACGACCATCAGCACGAAGGCCACCGCGATGATCGCGTCGACCGCCGCGAGGCCACCGGAATACGTCGTCTCGAGCGCGCCGCAGGTCACCGCGGTGGACAGCACGCCGACGGTGGTGAGGATCGTGCCGAGGGTCCGGGACACGCGTTTGCGGGTACGCGTGCCCGCCGGGGTACGCCTGGGGGTGGGGGCCGGGTTGCTCATCTGGTCCCCAGCCTAGGAGATGCCCGACGGCGGTCGCGGCCCCGGAATGGGCCGTTCTGCCCGTGTCGGGCGGCTCAGGGCCGGGGGTCGGTGGCGAGGCGGGACATGAAGTGCTCGTCGATGCGTTCGCCGTCGAACACCGCGGCATCGCGCTTGGTGCCCTCGTACACGAACCCGGCCTTGGAGTAGGCGCGGCGGCCGGCCGGATTGAAGGAGAACACGTCCAGGCCGATCCGGTGCAGCCCGATCACGTCGAGGCCGTGGTCGGTCATCAGCCGGGTCGCCTCGGTGCCAAGCCCGCGGCCGCGGCCGGCCGGGCCGATCAGGATCCGGAAGTTCGCGGAGGACGTCGCGGCGTCGTAGTCGTTCAGGACCGCCTCGCCGACGACGGCGCCGTTCGCGTTGTCCACGATGGCCAGGTCGAGGCGGTCGGTCGCCGTGGCGTTGCGCAGGTAGAACTCACGCACGTCCTCGACGCCCGTGTGGTCGGCCTCGAGTTCCGCGGTGCTCGTGTAGCTCATGGTCATCCGGCCGACGTCCGGGTCGTTGAGGACCTCGGCGATCGCCGGCAGGTCGGCCTCGGTGAACGGACGGAGGGTGACCAGCTCGCCGGTCAGCACCGGCTTCGCGGCGAAGTCGTGGCTCATCCGTCGACCCTAAGGGAGGCGGCGAGGTCGAGCACCCGCCTCGCGGAACGCACCATGGCCACGTCGAGGAAGGTGCCGTCGGCCAGCACCACGGTGCCGGCACCGTCGGCCTGCGCGGCGCCGACCCGTTCGACGATCTCGCGGGCCCGGGAGATCTGCGCGTCGGTCGGCGCGAACGCCTCCCTGATCACGGGCAGCTGCACCGGGTGGATCGCGGTCCGGCCCACGAAGCCGAGAGCGCGGCCGGCCGCACAGCTGCGGGCCAGCCCGTCGAGATCCCGGACGTCGGCGTACACGCTCTGCTGGGGCGCCGGGAGATTGGCGGCCGCGGCGGCCACCACGAGGCGGGAACGGGCCCAGGCGAGTCCCTGCTCACCGGCCGCAGCCGCCGGGCCGGCGGCGAGGCCGAGTTCGGAGCGCAGGTCGGCCTCCCCGAGCGCCACCGACGCCACCGACGCCGAGGCGATCTCGAAGGCCCGTTCCAGCCCGAGCGCCGTCTCGATGAGGGCGTGCACCTCCCGCCCGGGCAGCCGCTCGCGGACGGCGTCGACGTCCTGCGGCCCGGTCACCTTCGGGAGCCGCAGCCCGATCTCGAGGGACAGGTCCGCCACCGCCTCGAGGTCGGCCTCGTGCCACCGGGATCCGGGTGCGTTCACGCGGACCTGGACCGGCACCGGGAGCGTCCCGCCGAGCGTGTCCGCCAACGCCGCCCGGGCCTGGGCCTTGTGCGGCGCCGCGACCGCGTCCTCCAGGTCGACGATCACGCAGTCGGCACCGGAGGTGAGGGCCTTTGCCACCCGGTCCGGACGGTCCCCGGGCACGTACAACGACGTCAGCATGCACCAGCCTCCCGCATCTCGGCGACCTCCCGCTCGGAGAAGCCCAGTTCGGTGAGCACCGCCGCGGTGTCGGCGCCGGGTGCCCGCCCGGTCCACTCGATCCGGGTCTCGCCCTCCGACATCCGGAACAGCGGCCCCTGCATCGACATCTCGCCTAGCACCGGGTCGGTGATCCGGTGCACGGTCCCGAGCGCCTGGAACTGTGGATCGGCCGCGATGTCCGCGGCGTCGTAGATCGGGGCGACGGCGGCGTGCACCCGCTCGAACTCCTCGATCACCTCGGTCCGGGTCCGTTGCCCGATCCAGGCTCCGACCGCCTCGTCCAGCTCGTCGGCGTGCGCCGCCCGGCCGGCCCCGGTCGCGAACCAGTCCGCCTCCGCCAGGTCGCCGCGACCGACGAGGTGCACCACCCGCTCGGCGATCGACTGGGCCGAGGTGGACACCGCGACCCACTTCGCGTCCGCCGTCAGGTAGGCGTTGCGGGGTGCGTTGTTCGCCGACCGGTTGCCGGTCCGGGGCTGCACGGTGCCGAGCTGGTCCCAGCGGGTGATCTGCGGGCCGAGCATCGCCAGGATCGGTTCGATGATCGCGATGTCGAGTTCGCGCCCGCGGCCCGTGCGGGCCCGGCCGTGCAGCGCCACCATCACCGCATACGCGGTCGTCAGCGACGCGATCCCGTCCGCGAGACCGAACGGCGGCAGGGTCGGCGGCCCGTCCGGCTCCCCGGTCATCGCGGCGAACCCGCTCATCGCCTCCGCCAGCGTCCCGAACCCGGGCCGGGACCGGTACGGACCCGTCTGCCCGAACCCGGTCACCCGCGCCAGCACCAGCCGCTCGTTGAGCGCGCTGAGCCGGTCGTACCCGAGCCCCCACCGCTCGAGCGTGCCCGGCCGGAAGTTCTCGATGACCACGTCCGCGCGCGCCGCGAGCCGGCGGAACGCGTCCTGCCCGCCGTCGGTGTGCAGGTCGAGCGTGACCGTCTGCTTGTTCCGGCCGAGGGTCTTCCACCACAGGTTCTCGCCGTCCTTCGCGGGCCCGTGCCCACGGGAGGGGTCCGGCCGGCGCGGGTGCTCCACCTTGACCACCCGCGCGCCCAGGTCGCCCAGGTGCATCGCCGCCATCGGCCCGGCGAAGAGGGTGGACGCGTCCACCACGAACAGATCCTCCAGCGGCGTGCTCACGGCCCATCCTCCCAGCCCGCATCCCAACAGACCCGGAACCCGATCGAGGGCGAGGCGTCCACGCCCAGCCCGGGCAGCAGGAACTTGAGCGCGAACTCGGGCTCCCGGACGCCTCCGTCGGTGTACCAGTCGGAACCCTGGCTGACATGCTCGGAACCGCCCTTGAGCATCACGAACCGGGTCCGGCCGTCCGAGTGCTCGGACTCGGTCCAGTTCCACACCGCCGGGGTCCGCCGGCCGAAGCCGGGCCGTGCGGCGGCGAGCTGCCACTCGTCCTCGGTGGGCAGCCGCCCCCCGGCCCAGGCGGCGAACTCGCGGGCGCGCGCGAGGCTCACGCCGGTCGCCGAGCCGGTGCCGATCCCGCCCGACGGCGGTGCCTCGCCGATGTCCTCGAGGAACCTCGCGTAGTCGGTCGCGGAGACCTCCAGGGCCCCGACCCGGACGCCGGGACGGATGGTCACGGCGCGCTCGAGCGTGCGCTGGTCGTGCAGCCGCGGCGGCAGCGGTTTCCACTCCTCGACGTACGGGGCGCCGTCGTACATGCCGGTCTCACGCTGCCGGAACCGGACCGTGAGCACCCGCTCGCCCGCTGGGACCGGCACCGCACCCGACCGGAGCCCGGCCGCCGCGGCCGGCTCCGCCACCGGACCGGTCCACTCCGGTGCCGCCAGTCGGACCGCGCGCCGGTGCGGGAACGAGGCGTCCGCCACCGGCGGCTGCCCGGCGAGCTCCCGCGAGAGGTGGGCGACCTCCTCCGGCCACGCACCGCCGTCGGGCACTCGGACCAGGGCGGCGATGCCGCCCGCGGGGACGGTGACCTCGACCGGACCCGGTCGGGCGACGCCGTCGCCGTCGTGCAGCGGCAGCCACGAACCCCGGCCGCGGGCCAGGTAGGTGGCGTCCGCGGCGGAGGTGTTCACGAGGGTGTACAGCCGCACACCGCCGAAGTCGAAGGCGGACGCGTACAGCGGCGGTTCGCACACGATGAGGGGGGTCCACTCACCGTCGGTGAGCCACGCGTGCAGGGTCCGCTGCACCGGCAGCATCCGCCGCAGCGTGGCCGCGTCCCGGTCGTTCCAGCCGACCCAGACGCCGAAGACGACCTCCCAGACCATCACCCCGACACCGTTCAGCCAGGCCGAGCGCAGTTCCGCGCCGTGGTCGCGGTTCCACCGGCGGATGTGGTGCTGCATGTGTCGCCGCTCGAACCACCGCGCCCGCAGCACCCCGGGGATCTCGGAGTCGGCGAACCACTGCGCCCAGGAGAGGGCGTGGTCGGCGATCCGCTCCGTGACGAGCTTCGACTCCCCTTCCAGGCCGATCCCCGGGCGGGCGGACTCGAGGGCCGCGACGAAGTCAGGGTCGGCCTTCTTCAGGGTGTCCAGGAACACTCCGTCGGCGTCGAGACGGCGGACCACGGCGGCGAGCTCGACGGCGTCGCTCCCGTCCGCACGACGGGTGCCGGTGTCCCACGGGTTGTAGTCGACGAACACCGCGACGCCCGCCTCGTGCAGGGCCCGGGCGGCCTCCGCCAACCCGGGGACGTCGTAGAAGTCCCACTGGTTCCGGTCGTCGATGCCGATCACCGGGTAGGCGTGCCACAGGACCACACCGTCGAGGCCCCCGAACCGCTCGCGGGCGTCGTCGAGGAACCGCTCGGGGGTGAAGGCCTGGGCGTCGAAGTCGAAGAACAGCTCGTCCCACAGCCACACCTGCGCCACCGTGAAGCAGCGTGAGGCCCAGGCTGCGGCCGGGTCGTCGTAGCGCGACGGCGTCCCGTACCGGGCCCGCGCGCCGCGGCGCCAGGCGTGCAGCTGGGCCCGCCACGCGGCGAGCGTGGCCTGGTCCGGGGGGTTGGCCGGGGTGCCGGGCGCGGCGAGGATCTTCGCCTCGTCGAGGACCTCGGCCCGCTCCCCGGAGGTCAGGTCCGCCCCCAGCGGGACGTCGGTGGGGAGGTCGAGAGGGCGGGGGACCAGCGGGTCGAAGCCGCCACTCATGCGTGCTCCTTCGGTGCGCCGGCGAGCAGATCACGGACCTCGGCGGCGGTTGGCACGGACGCCTGGGCGCCCACCCGGCCGACGGCCAGGGCCGCCGCGGCCGAGGCCGCCCGAGCGGCCTGCGCCAGCGCGTCGATCGGCGGGACCCGCCGCTCGCCGGAACCGCCTCCGGCACCGGCGAGGGCCGCGGCGAGCACGCCGCAGAAGGTGTCCCCGGCGCCGGTGGTGTCAACGGCCCTCGCCGGGAAGGCCGGCACCCGACGGCGGTCGTCGCCGACCGCGATCACCGCACCGTCGGAGCCCAGGGTCACGATCAGGGCCGGGACCCGGTCGGCCACCCGCGCGATCGCCTCCGGCGTGTCCGTGCCTGCCTTGCCCGCTGTGCCCGCTGTGCCCGCCGTGCCCGCCGAGCCGGCCGGGCTCGGCCCGCCGACGTCCGCGAGCTCGTGCTCGTTGAGCACGAGCACGTCGGTGACGGCGAGCAGGTCGGCGGCGGTGCCCGGGTCGGTCAGCGGCGCGGAGGGCGCCGCGTTCAGGACCAGGAGGGCGTGGTCGGACCGGGTGCGCGCCGCATCCAGCACCAGCGGGACCGGCACCTCCAGCTGCGCCACCACCACGTCCGCGGCGGCCACCACGCGGCGCTGGACGTCGGTGAGAGTGCTCAGCGCGCCGTTGGCACCCGGCGCGACCACGATCGCGTTCTCGCCGTCCTGCGCGACGGTGATCAGGGCCATCCCGGACGGTCCGGGAACCGTGACGAGCCCGGCCGTGTCGATCCCGTCGGCGACGAGCGCGCCGCGCAGCGCCTCGCCGTCGGGGTCGGATCCGACCGCGCCCACGAACGCGACCGGCACCGCGCCGGCCCGGGCCGCGGCCACCGCCTGGTTGGCACCCTTGCCGCCACCATGCCGGGCCAGATCGGAGCCGAGCAGGGTCTCGCCGGGCCTGGGCACGTGCGGGACCCGCGCCACGAGGTCGGTGTTCACACTGCCCACGACGACGACGGTCATGCTCGCATCCTGTCCGGTAGGGCGCGGGTGCGCTCGGCCAGGCCCGCGAGCGAGCGCTCCGGCGGCCCGGGCAACGACGTCGCCAGGCGGCCGTGCAGCGGGTCGGTCCAGGCCGCCTCGATCCCGTCGCGGCCGTGCAGCGCGCCCAGTACGGATCCGACCGTGGCCCCGGCCGAGTCGGTGTCCCAGCCGGCGGTGACGGCGAGTGCGATGCCGTGCCCGAACCGCCCGAACCCGCCGTCGGCCCCCGCGGCGGCAAGGGCGCAGGCGATCAGGGCCGCGTTGTTGAGCGTGTGCACCCAGTGCAGGTGACCGAATTCGGTGTGCAGGGCGTCCAGGGCCCCGGCGTCGGTGAGGTCGCCGGCGCGCATGGAGGCGCCGAGTTCGCGGCCGCGGCGCACCACGGCGAGCAGCCGGGACCGGGGCGGCAGCACCGACTCGCCGGCGTCGAGCACCTCGTCCACGGAGCCCGCCACGAGGGACGCCGAACACAGCGCCGCCGCCCACATGGCCCCGTACAGGCCGTTGCGGGTGTGGCTGAGCCGTGCATCCACCCAGGCCAGCCGGGCGGCGGCGAGCGGGTCGCCGGGGTGGGCCCAGCCGTACACGTCGGCACGGATGAGGGCGCCGATCCACTCCCGGAACGGGTTGTGGTGGGTCGCCGTCTCCGGGACCGGGCGGGCCTCCAGCAGGTTCCGGTAGGCGGCGCGCTCGGCGGTGAACACCCGGCCGGCCGGCAGGTTGGCCAGCCAGGCCTGCGCCACGTCCTCGGTGGTCAGCCCCGGGCCGTGGGCCTCGAGGAGGTCCAGCGCGAGCAGCGGGAAGTTCAGGTCGTCGTCCTCGGGCATCCCGTCGATGTTCTCGACCAGCGACGTCGGGGCCGACCGGCGGTTCCAGGGCCAGCGCACGGCCACGTCCTGCGGGAGTCCGCGCGCCGTGAAGTACCCGGTGACCGGCCAGGTGCCGGTCGCGCGGGCGATCTCCTCGATGCCCTCCCGGGGGAGCTTCTCGACCGGTTTCCCGAGCAGGCAGCCGGCGCAGCGACCAAACCAGGCGCCGGCCACCCGGTCCGCCTCGGCCACCCGTGCACCAGGGCCGCGCTGCGCCGTCAGCAGCGCGGCGATCGCGTCCCAGTCGTCCGGTTCGTCGGGACTGTCGGGAGCCAGGTCGGCCAGCTCGTCCAGGACCGCGCGCGCCCGGGCGCGCAATTCGGGTCCGGCCGGATCCGAACCGGCACCGGCCCGCTCGGGATGCAGGGAACCGCCGGCCTGCTCCCATCGCGCCGCCACCGCGGCGAGGGAGCCGGCGTCGACGCCCTGCTCGGCGAGCGCGACGAACTCATGCGCGACGAGGTCCTCCGGCTGTGCCCAGGTCAGCCTCACGCGTTCCCTCCGAGGAGGGCGTCCAGGGCCTGCGCGCGTTCGCGGGCCCGGCGGGCGTCGTCCGCGGCGATCGTGCGCACGCTCCCGGTCATCGACGCGATCACAGCGTCCAGGTCGAGTCTGCTCGCGCGGGTCACCTCGCTCACCCACTCGGCCGGCACCGCGTCCAGCCCGCCCAGGCCGCCGCAGATGGCGGCCGCCATGGTGGCGATCGAGTCGGAGTCCCGGCCGTAGTTGACGGCGTCCAGGACCGCGCCGCGCAGGTCACCCCGGTGGGCCAGGACCAGCCCGAGGGCGACCGGCAGTTCCTCGATCGACTTCGTCCGAGACGGCAGCCGGGCGTCCATCGACGGCGCCCGGTAGGTCTCCCCGACCGTGTCGAAGGGCGCGACGGCGGCACGCACCACCCGGTTCAGCTCCCGTGGGTCCTCGGCCCCGCCCGTGGCGGTGAAGGTCTCGACCGCGGTGAGCACCGCGTCGATCGCGGCGGCGGTGCCGTCCTTGGCGAGCCTGCGGCACGCCGCCATCACGTCGCTCACGCCCGCACCCGGGGTGCACGCGGCGGCGACCGCCGCGGCGAACACCCCGGCGGCCTCCCGGCCGTAGGAGGACTGGTGCGCCGCCGCGAGCTCGATCGCCTCGGCGTAGGCGCCGTCCGGGTCGCCGAGGTTCACCAGGCCCACCGGTGCCATGTACATGGTGGCGCCGCAGTTGACGATGTTGCCGACGCCGGCCTCGCGCGGGTCGACATGCCCGTAGTGCAGGCGGGCCACGAGCCACTTCTCGGCGAGGAACACCCGCTGCAGGATGAGGGCTTCGTCCTCCAGCTCCGGGACCCAGCGCCGCTCGCCGATCATGAGCGGCACGAGGTCGCCGGCGATGTGGAACGCGTCCAGATGGCTGCGCCGTGTCGCGTACACCTCCACGAGCGCGTGCGTCATGAGGGTGTCGTCCGTGACGTGCCCGTCGCCCTTGTGGTACGGCGCGATCGGGCGTGCGGTGCGCCAGTCCGGCAGGAACGGGCCCACGATGCCGGTCACCCGGCCGCCGTGCCGCTCCTCGATCTGCTCGGGGGTCCACCCCTCGGTGGCGCCCCCGAGCGCGTCGCCCACGGCGGCGCCCGCGAGCACGCCCGCCACCCGATCCTCCAGCCAGGTCACGCTGGTTGCCTCCATCGTCGTTCCGTTCCTTCCGGGGGTGCGCGGTGCGTCACCGTGGCGGGCCCCGCCGCCCGGGAGCGGACGGCGGGGCACTGCGGTCTCGGGTCAGCCCCAGCCCTCGGTCAGCTGCTGGGCCAACTGGTCCGCCGTGATCTGGTCCCCGAGGTATTGCTGCAGGGCCGGGTTCAGCACGGTGTCCTTCCAGGCGGCGTACGCGTCCGCGTGCAGGAACGGGGCGCCGACGAGGCCGTCGGCGCTGGCCAGGATCTGGTCCCAACCGTTCTCCCCGCCGGTCTCGGTGGCCACGATCTCCCGCGCCGAGGTCGAGGCCGGGATGAGGGCGTCGGCCTGCGCGATCGCGCCGATCGTCTCGCCCGAGGCGAAGTAGTTCAGGAACGCGGTCGCCTCCTCGACGTGGGCGGAGTCGATGTTCACCGAGTACGTCTGCGGGTTCGCGGCCTGCAGCGCACCCTCGGACCCCGCGAGCGGCGGCAGCGTGACCCAGTTCAGGTCCTCGGGGGCGTCGCCCGCCATGTTCGCCGCCTGGAACGAGCCCTGCACGGTCATCGCCACGGTGCCGCCGTAGAAGGAGGCGAGCACGTCCGAGCCGGACTGGGTCAGGCTGACCGGGTCGAGGGACGCGTCCTCGTACGCCATCTGGTGGATCCGTTCCGGAACCTCGAGCTCGTTCGGCCCGACCTCGATCTGGACGTCGTCTCCGGAGCCGCTGAAGAAGTCGCCGCCGAAGCCCTGGGCGAGGGTCATCACTGTCGCCGCGGGCGAGCCCAGACCCCAGCCGAGGCCGTACACGTCGGCCGTGGTCGTGGCCTGCGCGATCTCACGGAGCTGGTCCCAGGTCATCGAGTCACCGGTGGGCACCTCCACCCCGGCCGCCGCGAGCAGGTCGGCGTTGGCGAACACCATGTAGGACTGCATCGTGGACGGGTAGGCGATGATCTGATCGTTCACGGTCACCGAGTCCCAGATCCCCTCCGGCACGTCCGCGAGGACCTCGTCGCTGAGCCCGTCGGAAAGGTCGGCGAGGTAGCCGTCACTCGCGAACGGGACGATGCTGGCGGCGTCGAAGTGGATGATGTCCGGTGCCGTGCCGCCGGTGAACTGGGTGATCAGCTTGTCGTACGCCCCGTCCCAGCCGGCCTGGAGGATCTCCACCTGCACGTCCGGGTTGTCGGCGTTCCAGGAGTCGACCGCCGCGCTCACGGCGGCCTGCGCACCCGGCTGGTCGGACAGCGACTGGAACTGCAACGTGACGGCGCCGTCCCCACCGTCGCCGTCCTCACCACCCCCACTCGCGCTGCCCTGCTGGCAGCCCGCCAGGGCGAGGGTGCCCGCGCTGAGCAGAGCCAGGGCGACGATGCCGTGGTTCTTCTTCATGGTTGTCTCTCTTTCCGGGTCTAGCCCTTGACGGCACCGGCGAGCATGCCGCCGGTGAGCTTCTTCTGGAGGAATCCGAAGACGATCACTGAGGGGATCGTCGCGAGCACGGCGCCGGCCGCGAGCGGACCGAGCTGGGTCTGACCCTCGGCGCCGAGGAAGGAACGCAGCGTGATCGGCAGCGTGTACAGCTCCGGGCTCTGCAGCAGCACCAGTGCGAGGAAGAACTCGTTCCACGCCGAGACGAAGGTGAACATCGCCGTCGCCATCAGGCCCGGGCGCAGCAGCGGGAACACGATGTGCAGCAGCACCCGGAACCGGTTGGCCCCGTCCATGGCGCCGGCGTCCTCGAGTTCGCGGGGGATGGCGGCCACGTAGCCCTGCATCATCCACAGCGTGAACGGCAGCGTGAACGTGACGTACACGAGGATCAGCCCGAACAGGGTGTCGTTGAGCATCACGGTCCGCAGCACGAGGAACAGCGGGATGATGATCAGGATCTGGGGGAACACCTGGGTGGCGAGGATCCACACGGTGCCGGCCGCGCGGAGCTTGCCACGCAACCGCGCCAGCGCATAGGACATCGGCAGGGTCAGGACGACCCCGAGCACCATCGTGCACACCGCGACCAGGAACGAGTTGGCCGCCGACCGGAGCAGGTTCTGCCGTTCCAGCGCCTCGGTGAAGTTCGTGAACACCCACTCGTTCGGGATGAGGCTCGCACTGAGCGAGTTGAGCTCGGCCGAGGACTTGAACGAGGCCGAGACGATCCACAGCACCGGGAACCCGAGGAACAGCAGGAAGCCGGCCAGCAGCACGTACTGCCCGGCCCGCACCCGGGGGCTCGTCCTCATGACCGCCCCTCCTTCTGCTGCCGGAACTGGACCACGATGTAGACGGAGAGGATCAGCAGGATCGCCAGCACGAGGACGTCGCCCATCGCGGAGGCGTAGCCGATCTCCCGGTTCCGGAACGCCTCCAGATAGGTGAACAGCGGCGGGATCATGGTCCGACCGCCCGGCCCGCCCTCGGTGAGGACGTAGACGATGCCGAAGTCGTTGAAGTTCCAGATGAAGTCGATGCTGGTGATCGCGATCAGCACCGAGCGCAGCCCCGGCAGGGTCACGTGCCAGAACCGGCGGGCGCCGTTGGCCCCGTCCATGGCCGCAGCCTCGTGCAGTTCGGTCGGGATCGACTGCATCCCGGCCAGCAGCAGCACGGTGGTCTGGGGCAGGCCGGACCAGATGCCCACCACGATCACCGCCGGCAGCGCGGTGGAGAAGTCGCCGAGCCAGTTCACCGGGCCCAGCCCGAACCACCCGAGCGCGGCGTTCAGGGGACCGGAGTTGACGTCGTAGATCATCCGCCAGACGATCCCGGTCACCACCGGCGGCATCGCCCATGGGATCAGCACGATGATGCGGGTCAGCGGCTTGAACCGCAGGTTCGCGTTCAACAGCGAGGCCAGGGCCAGCGCGCAAACCCCGGTGAGGACGGCCACCGAGGTCGCCCAGACGATGCCGATGCCGAACGAGTTCCAGAACGCGGTGTCGCCGGCGAGCTTGACGAAGTTGTCGAACCCGATGAACTCGATTGTGGCGTTGCGGGCCAGGGTCGCGTTCGTGAACCCGAGCGCGACGCCCACCGCCAGCGGGATCACCGAGAACACGATGATCGGCAGCAGCGCCGGGATGACGAGCGCGATCGCCTCGCGCCGCTCCGCGCGCTGCCGGGGACCGCTCGGGCCGCCGGACCGCCTGGACCGTGCGGACCGGGCGGACGGCGTGGCGACAGCCGCCGTGGCGGCGCTCACCGGACCCGCCTCGAGCCGGGCACCGCGGCGGGGCCGCCCGGCCGGGCGGCACCGGCGAGTGCCGCCGTCGAGCCGCGCTCGTGCAGGGACGGTGCCACCCGCACGGCCCGCGGCGGCAGGTCGCCGTCCTCCATCCGCGCGAGGATCAGCCTGGCCGCCTTGTGCCCGCGCCGAGCGGCGCCCAGGTCCACGCTGGTCAGGCCGGGGTGGCAGACGTCCGCGAGGGTGGTGTTGTCGATGCCGATCACGGCCAGCTCGTCGGGCACCGCGATGCCACGCTCGTGGGCGGCGTGCAGGATGCCGATGCCGACGAGGTCGTTGACGGCGATGACCGCGTCCCACTCGTCGGCCGCGAGCATCACCCGCGCCGCGGCGTAGCCGGCGTCGATCGTGAAGTCCTCGGCGTGGAACTCGCCGGTCACCACCTCGGTGCGATCCGCCGTCGCCTCCCGGAACCCGAGCTGCCGGAACCGGCCCGGCGTGGTGTCCACCGGCCCGTTCAGGAACGCGATGCGACGGGCACCGGTGCGGATCAGGTGGTCGACCGCCAGCGCCACGCCGCCCTCGGAGTCCGCGAGCACGGTGTCCACGCGGGCACCCTCCGGCAGGCGGCCGACGACGACCGTCGGCACGGTGGTCTGCTCGAGGGCCTCGACCAGGGCCGGGGTCACTCGGAGCGGGGAGAGGATCAGCCCGTCGACGTAGCCCTGGTTGAGGTCACGGACGAGGTCGAGGGTGGCATCGGCGTCTCCGGTCCGGGAGACCACCAGGCGATATCCCTCGGCGGCCACGACGGACTCGATCTCGCGCATCATCTCGACGTAGACCGGGTTGCCGATGTCCGCGACGGCGAACGCCAGCTGTCCGGTGCGGCGCAGTCGAAGGGACCGGGCCGAGGCGTCCGGGATGTACCCGAGTTCGTCCGCGGCCCGGCGCACCCGTTCCACGGTCGCGGCACTCGCCACCTGCCCGTTCAGTGCCCGCGACGTCGACGCGAGGGAGACGCCGGCTCGGCGTGCCACATCCGCCAGGGTGACCCTGCCCATCTTCACCTCTGTTCGTCGTCGAACGGCTGTGGAAACGATTCCACTGGAAACGATTTCAACCGTAGCATCGGCGATCCGGTCCCGGCAAGGGTGCCGGGTTGCCGGCGACGGGTCCGGTCTCAGTCCTCCAGGTAGAACTGCGCCAGGGGCAGGTCGCGGCAGGCCTGAGGCAGTTCGGCGGGCAGCATGCTCTCGGCGAACTCCCGGTTGCCGTACCCGCCGCCGCCGCCGACCACGGAGGTACCGACGGGCACCTCGGTCCCGTTCGGGAACGTCACCGCGAGACCGTCGCCCACCTGGTCGATCGTGGTGCCCGGCGGGAACGCGGTAAGGGTGAAGTGGTCGTTCGCGAACCGGATGCCGACGCATCCGTCCTCGGTCACCTCCAGCACCCCCTCGATGCGAGCCTGCATGTGGACCTCGCCGTGGTCCTCGACAAGGACGGGCAGAGGGGCGGCTGCCACGGCGGTCGGACGGAACTGCACCAGCGGTAGGGACCGGCACGCCTGCGGCAGGTCGTCCGGGAGCAGGGAGTCCACGTAGGCGCGGTCGCCGTACCCGCCGCCGACGCCGGTCACCGGCTCGCCGTCACGGATCCGGGTGCCGTCGGCGAAGTCCACGAACACGCCGGCGGAGTCGCGGCCGACCTGGGTGCCATGCGGGAACGCGGGCAGGGCCCCCCCGATGACGACGCACCCGTCCGCGGTGACCTCAAGGGTGCCCACGATGCCCGCCTCCATGACACTCCCCACGGAAGCCGGCTCGACCACGATGACGGGCAGCGCTGCGGGCTCTGTGGGCTCCGCGGGCGGGCTGGTGCGGTTCGGCCCGCCGAGCTGGACCAGTCCCAGGACCACCGCCACGATCAACGCCACGCCGCTCGCCATGGCCGCGAACGCCGACCGCCGTCGGCCGCGCCGTCCTCGGGCCACGATCGCCGCCGGGTCGAGATCCGGCTCCGGCAGCGTGGCCGGAGCCTCCCGCAGGAGTTGCTCGACGTCCTTCATGACTCCTCCAGACTGTTCTGCCGACCGGCGCGCATGAGGGCGAGGGCCCGCGAGCTCGTCGTCTTGACATTGCTCTCGCTGATCCGCAGTTCCCGGGCCACCACCGCCACGGGAAGGTCCAGCACGTAGCGCAGCACGACGACCCGCCGCTGCTGCAGGGACAGCCGGTCGAGCAGTCCGGCCAGTTCGGCGCGGTCCTCGACGGCCGACGGCGCCTCCGCCGGCCGGGTCCCGCTCAGGTACTCCTGCAGCGTCGCGGACTCGCGGCTCCGCCGTCGCCAGCGGTCCACTCGCAGGTTCACCAGGGCCCGGCGGGCGTAGGCGAAGGGGTCGGCGCCGCTACGCCGGATCCGTCGCCAGTGACGGTAGGTACGGGCCAGCACCTCCTGCGTGAGGTCCTCCGCGTCGGCCGGGTCGAGCGCAAGCGCCCAGGCCGCGCGATAGAGGGCCCCGCCCCGCTCGCGGACGAACGACTCGAACGCGGCGTCCGGGTCCTCGTCGGCGAAGGTGAGGTCCGGTCCCACCATGACGCCTCCGTCTCGTGTGCGCTCCACACCCACCTACACGCACGCCGTCGCGATGAGGTGACAGCGCGGTCACCCCATCGGCAGGACCTGACGCAGCACCCCGGCGCGGACCAGGTCCCGCACGCCGCGGCCCCTGCCCTCCACGTGGAAGCGGATGCCGCCGCCGGGCTGGTCGAACCACGGTGGCACGATCTCGGCCTGCACCTCGACCGGCTGCACCGCCATCAGGATGATCTCCTGCGCGCCCTCGCCGCCGGCCGCCGGCGGCAGCGAGCGCTGCTCCCAGGGCGTGCGCCACGGGTAGAAGTAGAGGCCGTCGAGGACGCCGATCCGGTCGTACGGCACTCCGGCGGCGAGGTTCGTGATGATGCCACCGGGGCCTGCCTGCAGGAGGCGGCGGTGCAGGTCGGCGTAGCTGGCGCCGGCGGCCTGCGCGCGCTGGGCGATCTCCGCCGTCGCGACCCGCAGCGGTTCCGGCATCGGTGCGGTCAGGTAGCCCCAGACGGTGGCGCACGCGTCCCGCTCGGTGAAGTGTTCGGCGAGGAGCTCGTGCTGGCCGTAGTCCTCGATCTGGACGCCGTAGTGGCGCGGACCGTAGCGGACCACCTCGATCGTGCCCTCGAGCGCAGCGTTCGGGTCGTCCCCGGGAAGCACGACACCGCGCTGCGGGTACCCGATGGTGCTCAGCGCCGCACGCAGCCGGGCCGCCTCTTCGCCCTCCACGACGTCCGGGGTCAGCCAGGCCGGCACGTGCTCGCGCTCGCGCGGGTGGCGCCGCAGGTCCGCGAGCCAGCGCTCGTCCGTCGGCACGGGCGGCTCGTCCGGCGCGTCCAGCATCGAGCCGCCGGTGGCGTTCCAGTAGGGCCGGCGGTCGTAGTTGTAGATGACCTCGAGCGGGCCCGCCGGCGTGACCGACGCCGCCGCAGACAGCCACGCACCCGTGCTCGGCGTGCTCATCCGCGTCCGCAGCGCGGCGAGCGCACTGACGGCGTCGTCCGGCACCCGCACCGCTCGCGGCGCCGCGTGACCGGTGTCGGTCAGGAACGCCCGACCGCTGTGCTGCGTGCCCGCCTGGGACCACTCGACGTCGATCCGCAGCCAGGCGTGGGTGCCCGCATCGATCGTCGCGGCCGTGATCAAGGCCCGACCCAACTGCTCCGTGAGGTCGGAGAGCGCGTCGGGTGCCATGCCCGGCATTATGCCGCCCGAGTGGCCGGAAACCATCCCGCGCGCGGGGTCACCGCCAACCCGTGGTCGGTCCCGAACGCGACCGCGTACATCCTGCTTGGGAACGGAGTCGAGGTCGCATCGGGTGAGCCGGCGGCTGCGAGCCCGTCCGCGCAGCAGTTCCAGGTCGAGTTCACCGACCGGGTGCCTGGAGCCGGGTGCCGGGCACCGGGTACCTAGGAGCGCGTCGTGGAGTCCTCGTACGCGACCGACACGCACAGCCCAGTGCGGTGACCGTCGTCGTCGAGGAGCCGCCGCCTGCCGCCGTGTTCGCACTCTCCACAAGTGGTGGTTCGCACTCGTTGCGCCACTGACCCGGCTCCCGGGTCAGTGGCGCATGGCGCTGAACCGCCCGTCGCGGTCCCTGCCGGGTGAGCCGCGGTCGCTGGGCACGCGGTCGCTCTGCCGTGCTGTCCAGAGCAGGCGCGAGCCGTGGTGTCACCAGGTGGGGTTCGTGGGGTGGATCTCGGTGCCGTCGGGTCGGTAGAAGTGCCAGTGGCCGGCTTGTCGGGTCATGGTGATGTTGTGGGTGTGGACCCAGCGGTGGTGGTAGTAGCACAGGAGTGCGGCTTGGTCGAGGTCGGTGTCGCCGCCGTTGCTCCACCATCGGGTGGCGTGGTGGGACTCGGTGCGTTCGGGTGGGACGGTGCAGTCGGGTGCGGTGCAGTGGCGGTCGCGGGTGATGAGGGCTCGGCGTTGGGAGGGGGTGAACAGTCGGTGCGCGCGGCCGTGGTTGATGACCTCGTTGTCGGGGCTGAAGATGATCCGGTAGACCTCGCCGGAGCAGTTGATGATCCGTTCGAGTAGGTCGCGGGGTACTGGGCCGGTGTTGTCGGTGAAGGTCGCGGGTCCGCGGGTGAGTAGCCCGGCCCAGTCCTTGGTGGCAGGAGCGGCAGGAGCGGCGGCGGGAGTGGGCGTGGGTGCGCCGGTAGCGGGCGGGGTGGCCGTGGGCGCAGCTGTCCCGTTGGTGCTGGTCGCAGGTTCGGGCGCTTGCGCGGAGGCCTCGCTCGGGCCTGCCGCACCGGAGGCAGCCGCGGCAGGCGGGATGACGGTGGGCACAGCTGTCTCGTCGGGGCCGGTCGAGGGCTCGGGCGCTTCCGCGGAAGCGGTGACCGGGCCTGCTGCACCGGAGGCAGCCGCGGCAGGCGGGACGACGGTGGGCACACCTGTCTCGTCGGGGCCGGTCGGGGGCTCGGGTGCTTGGGCGGGAGCCTCGGTCGGGCCTGCTGGAGTCGCGGCAGCGGTGGCAGCGGCGGCAGGCGGGGCGGGCGTGGGCGTAGTTGTGCCGTTGGTGCTGGTCGGGGGCTCGGGTGCTTGCGCGGGAGCCTCGGCCGGGCTGGCGGGGTCGAGTCCGGGCAGGGGGTCGGCCACCGGTGCCGCACCGGCCGCGGCGGTGCCGGCCGCG
>NZ_SMNA01000020.1 GCF_004353825.1 Occultella glacieicola
CTGGTCATCGCTGCTCACCACCGTCGAGGTCGGTGATGGTCAGGTCGAGTTGCGGCTGGATCCAGTCGATGGCCGCCTGGGCGGCCGGACGTTCGGCTGGCAGCTGTTGTTCGATGGCCTGTTCGATCGGTGATGGGTGAGACATGTCGGGCTCCCTTGGGTTGGTGGCGTGGATGGTCCCCGCCGGCATTCCCGATAGGCGGACAGCCCTGCCCGCGGCGTGTGTGTCAAGGGCGCCGGAGGCGCTTGCGAAGCCCTTGACTCACGCGCCGCGGGCTGGAGGATCAATGCTCGGGATTCGACGTCTCGGATTGACCGGAGTCGGTCTTGGATGTGCGGCGCGTGCGCGCCGCCGTTGGGCGGCTGAGGCCGACCTTGCGCAGTTCTGCTTCGGTCCAGCCGCGCTGGATCGCCTGCATCCAGGCTTTGCGGTGTTCGCTGCGGGCAGCGGTCAGGTTGGCTTCGGCGTTGGTGACGTTCTGGCTGCGGCGAACGAGTTCGCGCACGGCCTCGACGCGCTTGTCCAGGAGCGACTGGATCTGGCTCTCGATGGCTGATGGAAGTTGGTCGTTGTCCATCGTCTGAGCCTAGGTCTCCGCGACCGACAGTCGCCGGACCTACGCACCTGTGGTGCGCGCCCCGTGTCGGAAGGCGACGTGCAGTATGCGGAGACCCAGACGGAGCAAGCTATACACTTAGCACGGCTAAGTGGCTCGTCCTCTCGACAGGTCGAGGCGGCCGGGACACACTGGTGGTGTGGTCCCCGCGTTGGGCGGGTTCGCTGCGCTGGGCTGAGGGGCGGTGTAGGGATGGGTGAGGAGTCGCCTGGTGGGCGCAGGTTCACGCGCCGTCGGCGTGCGAACGCGCCCGGTGGTCGGCAGCACCGTCACGAGGTGAAGGTGACCCCGGAGGAAGAGGCGGTGCTGTTGCGCCTAGCGTTGGCGCAGGAGGTCACGGTGCCGCGGCTGTTGGTGGAGTCGGCGCTGGCGTCGGAGACGGGGGAGACGGCGACCGAGCGGCGCAACGCGATCGCGGAACTGTTCCGGGCGCACCGGTTGTTGGCGGCCATCTCGAACAATGTGAACCAGATGGCGAAGGCGACGAACGCCACCGGTGAGGTGCAGGAGGACCTGGTGGAGACGCTGCGCGCGGTTCGTCGCACCGCTGGCCGTATTGACGAGGCGATTGACGGGTTGAGCCTGTCGTGATGCCGAACGTCACGCGCGGTGACCGGATGGGTGGGCTGCTGGTCTACCTGGCCGGTCCGGGTCGTAGCAACGAGCACACGGAGCCGCACCTGGTGGGTGGTGACGCGGCGTTGATGGCGTGGCACAGCGAGGACGAGTTGAACCGTGATTCGGCGCTGGCGATCGCGCAGCATCTGGACCGGCCGCGGAAGGCGTTCGACGTCGAGGTGCCCCAGGGGCACGTGTGGCATTGCTCGTTGTCGATCCGGGCCGACGAGGGCCAGCTGACCGACGAGCGGTGGGGCGCGATCGCGGACGACTTTGTCCGCGAGATGGGTTTCGACGACAACGAGGGCACGAAGGCCCCGTGCCGGTGGGTTGCGGTGCGCCATGGCTTGTCCGCCGGCGGGAATGATCACGTGCACCTGGCGGTGCAGCTGGTGCGTGAGGACGGCACGAAGGCGTCGGTGCATAACGATCACCAACGGGCGCAGCGGGCGGCCCGCGCGCTCGAGGTGCGGCACGGGTTGGAGCAGCTGGAGTCGGTCAAGACCGAGCGGGCCACCCGTGGCTTCGACCCGGCCGAGCGGGAGGCGCAGGGCCGGGCGCGAGCCCGGGCGAAGTACGAGCGCGACCGCACCCGGGGCGGGAGCCGTGGCCCGGCGTGGGCGTCTCTGCCGGCGGGGGAGCGGTCGGCGCTTGTGAGTGCACAGGCGCGCGCCGACGAGCCGCGACTGGCGCTGGCTCGGACGGTGCGCGGGTGCGCCACCTCGAGCGCAGATGAGGCGGAGTTCGTGCGACGGGTCCGGCGTGCCGGTGCGTTGCTGCGGCCGCGATTCGCGCAGGGGCGCACCGACGTCGTCACCGGGTACTCGGTGGCCGCGAGGCCCGAGCATGGGGAGCGCCCGATTTGGTACGGCGGCGGGCAGCTGGGCCGGGATCTGACGTTGCCGCGGTTGCGGTCCGAGTGGCCCGACAGCCCGACGAGCGCGAGCGATGCGGCCGCAGAGTGGACTGCGGCTGGTCGCGGCCGGCGGGTGGTCGCACCGGGCCGGGAGAGCACCGCGCCGGACCCAGAACTGTGGGGTCGGCAGAACCAGGAGCTCAGCGCTCTCGTCGAGTGCTTGCGGTCGGTGCCGGTTGACGACCGGGACACATGGGCGACCGTCGCCCGTCAGACGGCGGGCGCTCTGGCGGCGTGGTCGAACGCCACCGAGGAGGTGCCCGGCGATCTTGCTGCAGCGTCGGAGGCGTTGTCGCGGTCGGCGCAGACGTACCGGCGGACCGTGGCTCCTCAGAAGGCCGGCACAGTCGCGATCTCCGGTGCGGCGATGCTCCTGGCCAGCGCAGCCCGCGGCGGCCAGGGCACCGCAGCGCAGGCGGTGATGATCCGCCAGTTCCTACGCCTAGCTCAGGCCGTCCACGCGGCGTCTGTGGCAGCGCAGCAGACCAGGCAGGCGCAACTCCTGGCAGAAGACACCCGCGGGCGCCTGATGCGGATACGGGACGCGTTGCCGCGGCCGCAGGGGCAGGCCGGTGCAGCCACAGCGACCATCGAGACCGCGCCACCGCTCGCCCTCGAGGTCGAGGCCGTCGCGGCCCGCCAGCGCGCGAGCCAGGGTCACGACGCGACCAGGGCGACGTCGCCCCTGCCGAACAAGATCGAACCGAGCAGAGCACGTCAGAGCACAAAGCCGGGCGCAGATCGCGGACCGGAACGATAGGGGAGGGGTCGACCATGTCCGAGGCCAACGATGGAATCGACGAGGCATTCGAGGGCCAACTTCGGGTGCTGGTCACAGCAGCGGGCCAGGTGGCCGAGCGGCTGAGTCGTTCACGGGAGAGCGAGCTCCGGCGAGCCGAAGCTGGGAGCGAGCAGGAGGCCCGCGAGCTGCAGTCGCGGCTCGAGGCTGAGAACCAGGTTGCTCGCGCCCAGGCGGGCGCCGTGCACAGGTCGGAATGGTGGGATACAGCCACCCCGGAGCAGATCGGCGACACCTACCAAGTCGCCCGGGCGTGGGCGAACGAGGATCCCGAACTCGCCCGCGCCGAGCAGCGAATCCGCGAAGAGTTGCGCACCAGGTACGGCGTCGACGTCGCCGGCACGAACGCAGACTCAGGTGCAGTGCGCGAGGCGATCGCTCGCGCCGAGCAGCGTCGCGTGCGGGCCGAAGCCGAGCGCCAGGGTGCTCGCGCCGACAGTGCCGAGGCACAACGACTGATGGCCGTAGCTAACACCGCCGACAGGCTGCCCGAGCGCGCCGCGGTGGTCGGGGATGAGGCAGAGCGGCAGGCGCAGGCCGAGGCCGCCCGGACGGCGTCCGAGCCGCTGTATGACTCTGCCGAGCGCCGGACCACGACCGCTGCGGATCTTGAGGCTCATGGGGTCGGCCCCGAGCTCGTGGCCACGAGGATGCGCGCCGACGTCAGCCAGGCCAAGCCTGCGACCGAGACGACCCGGGGCGCCGGAGGCAAGGCACCGAAGGCGCGCAAGTCCCGCGGCCGCGGGTCCCAGGTACAACGAACCGGACTTGAGCGATAGCGGACCCCTCGGCTTGCAGGCGGCATCCTGTCCCAGACCAGGGGGCGCAGCCCAGGCTCGGCCGTGCCGCTTGGTCGAGGGTTACGGCGTGTTCCTAATCGCGCGCAGTCGCTTCCTCGAGGCGGGGGCGGGCGTCTTGGGGTTGGGGCTCGGGTTGGCGCGTCCGATGAGCTGGTACAAGTTGCGCACGCGGTCCCGCTCGTCCGCGTTGGCGCCTCGAGGCGTATCAAGCTTCTGCTTGGTGACACGTAGGAGCCGAAGGTCGATGAGCTCAGTCGTGCCTTTGGCTCGCATGGATGGGCTGATGCCGTACCAGGCGGGAAAGTTGGTGACGGACCACCATGCGCCACGTGTGGTGCTCTCCGGTTCGGCCAGGAGAATCAGCAGCATGGCGAGCGCGGGTGCGCTCATGCTCTGGATGTAGCCACGCCAGAGTCGGTCCGGAATCTGCAGGTACCAATCTTCGCGCTTTACACGCGGTCCGCTCGGAGGGGCATACGGGAGACCCGAGCCGTCTTCACGAAGCAACGTGATGACCGAGGCCTCCCCCCGGTTTGTCTCGACTTCGATCAACTTCATCTCTCTCAGACGCGCCATGGCATCCGTCACGCGTCGAGCGCCGAGGCGGGAGGGATCATCAAGGTCGAGCAGCTCAGCCCACCGTCGAGCCGACAGGTCGGTGGTGTACGGCTCCGCTGAGCTGCGCCGCAACAGACCCAGGTACACCTTCAGTGCTACACGGCCACCACGCCCGCGCGTTGAGACAATCCGAGTCAGCGGAGGAGGGGTCATGGGATCGTCGGTCCGCACGAAGGCCTTGCGAACGGGGGTGGTGGTACGGCGTGTACTTGAGCCGAGCAGCCATTGGACCTCTTCCTGTGCCCGCGGACGCAAGGCCGGCGCGACCTCTTTCGCCCTTGTTCGCGCGACGGTCCCTTTGTGTCGTCGCGATGAACTTGATGCCCTCTCTACTTCGCTCATCTGAGGCACACCCTTCTAGTTGACTGTGACGTACCGTCCACTCTACTGACACTAACCCAGGTCAGCATCAGCCACGAGGGTGGCAGCAACCATGTACGGGACATCCTCACATTTTCGCAGGTCAGTGCTGGTATTGAGCCGTTCCGGCGGCTAGGCTCGGGCGCAGGTCCTGAGGGAGAGTGACTTCTCGACTGGGGTTTCCGTGGCCCAGTTGGTTGCGCCGAACGAGGGGCCTAGTCAGTAGTCGGCCTACGCGTACGCGATGCGCGAGAGGTCGGGGTGATGAGGCAGAACCCGCCAGGTGTTGGGCCGGGAGAAGGGCTGTCGACCGTAGTCGCCCGTGCTGGCCGGTGGGCCCTTGGCTTGGGAAGCCAGGGGCCCACCGAACCATGCTGGTTTTGGTAGGTCTGCCGATCGAAGGTGGATCGAGTCCTAGAACTGTCTCGGTTCCCGCCGGGCCGGGGCTACTCTTTCGAAGATGAGCCCGATCTTCGACCAGGCCAGCGGCGACGACTGGAAGCAGAACGCGGTCGCCGATCGCTACCACGAGACCGATTCGAAGCTCGCTGAGGGGTACAAACGCGCCGCCGAGCTTGTCGTTGCCGCGTGGCCGGAAGAGCGCTTCGACGCCCTACTGCCACCGGTCATCTTGTTATACCGACACGCGATGGAACTCCAACTCAAGACCGCGATTGGCGTCGCCGAACGGGCCAAGCCCTATGCGAATCTGACATCTCGGACGAGCGACGACTTGGCGAAGTGGTTCAAGAACACGGCCGGGCACCGTCTCGGTGTGCTCCGTGACGAGCTCAACCACTCGCTGGTCGCCCTGGGTGCCCAAGCGATGGACTCCTCGGTGGTGGGTGTGATCGACGAACTCGACCAGGCCGACGACCGCGGTGAGACCTTCCGATACTCATGGACACTTCAGAAGGATCCGTCGGGCGCGTGGGGGAAGGTGCAGACGCCTCGACCAGGACAGACGAGCGGCGGGCGCGTCAACATCGTCGAAATGGGCCAGGCTCTATCTGAAGCGGTCAACCACATCGGGGCGATCTGGAGTCAGCTCGAAGCAGAGCGGGTGGACCCGTTCGAGCAATGACCGGGGCGTAGGCGCCTCGTCCGCGATTCCACCCAAGCCGCATCTGAGTGCTGGATGACGCACCAACCTGTAAGCAGGTCTCGGCGTGCCCGCGCGGGCCTGGGTGGGGGGGACCTACCGGCAGTCGCTGCGGCCGTACCCGCTTGGCGGGCATCCGAACGAGCACATCGGTCCGCTGTCGTCGGGCCTCGCGGACCAGGATGACCGGTCCGACGCGTGGGCGCTCACCGTATGGCTGGCAGCACGTTCGATCTTGCTTGTCGGGCCTTCATGATTGGCTCCGGTGCGCGCTTCCGAGCAGGTAGCGTGCTTGACGACCCGCAAAGACGACGAGGATGCAGTGGATAACCTGGACGACTTGGAACTTCTGAGCAAGGACGAGCTCATCGCGATGCTCCACGAGCGGGCTGAGGCCGGTGTCAAGTTGTCTTTTCCGGGCAAGGCACTGGCGAGGCGCATCTCGCGCAAGGTTCGCCCCCATGTCCAACGGACTGTGGCGAAGTACAGCGCCGGCTCCGAGGCCGAGCAGGCCCGCAACCTCTTGATCGAGGGCGACAACCTACAGGCGCTGGTCACCCTTTACCGCGAGCGTGGTCACGTCGACCTGATCCTGACCGATCCGCCGTATAACACCGGCAACGACTTCCGGTACAACGACAAGTGGGATCACGACCCCAACGACGCCGGGATTGGTGACATCGTCTCGGCCGACGATCGGGCCAAGCACACCAAGTGGATGAAGTTCATGTTCCCTCGTCTACGGCTGATGAAGCAGATGCTCAAGCCGAGTGGGGTCCTCGCGATCTGCATCGACCATCGTGAGCTCTTCCACCTGGGCCAGATGCTCGACGAGATCTTCGGTGAACAGAACCGCCTCGCGATCATCAACTGGCAGAAGATCACCTCGCCGAAGAACCACGATCAGGGCGTGTCGACGGCGACCGAGTATGTGCTCGTCTACGCCAAGAACGACGAGGCCGTCAGCACCGGCAGGATCCGTCGCTCGGACAAAACTGCCGCCGGCTACGTGAATCCCGACTCTGATCCTCGAGGGGCTTGGGCGCCTTCGGACTCCACTTTGATGGGCGCCTCAACCCACCCAGGACAGGTCTACGGGATCCAGAACCCTTTCACCGGACGGCTCCACTATCCCCAGGAGGGGCGGTGTTGGCGCAATGAACGCAGAAAGATGAAGGCCGCGGTTGAGGAGTGGGGTGTCACCTACGAGGACCGGGATCTGGACGATGGGCTACGGCCGGCGCTGCTGATCAAGGGTGCCCGCAATCCGCTCACTGAGGACTACGCGAGCGACGCGGTCGTCGCGGCCGCGCAGGAGAAGGCTCTTGCCGTCCGATCCCAGGACTGGCCCCGTTACTTCTGGCGCAACGATCAGCGTCGCAGGCCTGGTCATGGTGAGCTCCGGTACAAGACCTACCTCGAGGAGGTAGCGGGCGGCGTCGTGCCCACGACTTTCTGGGCCTCCACCGAGGAGACCCAAGAACTCGAGCTCGGATCGATTTCTTGGCCACACAAGGAATCAGGTACCAGCGAGATTGGCGTCCGTGAACTCAACGCCGTCGTCGGCCGTGGCCATGGCTTTGACACCGTCAAGCCGATGAAACTCATCCAAAAGATCGTGCAGCTCTGGTGCCCGCCGGACGGCACCGTGGTCGACCCCTTCGCAGGCTCCGGGACGACCGGCCATGCCGTCTTGGCTCTAAACCAGACCGAGGGCGCGCGTCGACGCTTCATCCTCATCGAGCAGGGGCGCCCCGAGAAGGGCGATTCCTACGCCCGCTCGCTCACCGCCGACCGGCTCGCACGGGTGATCAGCGGTGATTGGGCCGACGGCAAGGGCAGCCCGCTGCCCGGCGGGTTCGAGTTCCGGCAACTCACGAAGCGTGTCGATGCACAGGCACTGCTCCAGATGGAACGTGAAGAGATGGTTGACACCGTCGTGTCCTCCTACTTCGACTCCTCAAGGCGTCGCGGACCAAACCTCGAGCGATGCGCCGACCGCAGTTACTCGTACTTGGTGGCCAAGAACGCCGACGATGAGGGGTTCTACCTGGTCTGGGACGGGCCCGACCAGAACACCGACTTCACCGAGGATGTGTGGGAGGCATGCGTCCAGGAGGGCGAGCAGGCCAACCTGAAGCCTAAGTACCACGTGTACGCCCGGTTCAACCTGTTTCCGACAACGGGTGTGCATTTCTACCAGATCCCGGACCGGATCCTGGCTGACTTTGGACTCGACGTGCGAACGGACTCCTACGCCGAGGATGACGAGGAGGACCAGGAGTGATCACCCTCTTCCAATTCCAGGAGAGTGCGGCGGCCCAGATCGCCCAGCGGGCCTCGGAGTACCTGGATGACCCCGTGGCCGCCGGCCGCCGTGCGAACAAGCACGTGGTGCCGTATTTCCAGGCACTCTCAGCACTTACCGGTGCAGGCAAGACCGTCATCCTCGCGGCTGCGGTGGCACACATCGCTGGCGAGCTCCCCGTGCCGCCGGTCATCCTGTGGCTGTCCAAGGGCAAGGTCGTGGTCGAGCAGACGTTCGCCAACCTCTCCCCAGGCGGCAAGTACCACCAGTTGCTCGACAACACCGCCGTGGCGGCGCTGGCCGACTACTCCCCCGATGACGTGGCTAGCTCAGACCGACCGCTGGTGTACTGCGCGACGGTGGGCACGTTCAACCAGAAGGACAAGGAGGACGGCAACCTCCGGATCTACAAGAGCGATGTGGACACCATGGAGCAGTCGGTGTGGACCGCGCTGACCCAGCGCCTCGACGCCGACGGCAACCGGCGACCCCTGATCGTCGTCTACGACGAGGGGCAAAACCTCTCGGACCAACAGACCGACCTGCTGCTCGACCTCGAGCCCGACATCTTCCTGCCAGCCTCAGCGACGATGAAGATTCCCGCTCGACTCGACCGCGAGATCCAGTTCCTCAAGAACGCCGACTGGAGTGACCACGAGTTGGTGACCAAGGTGCCCACCAGCCAGGTGGTCGACGCCGGACTCGTGAAGTCGACAGTCCTGCTTGAGGGCTACAACTCGCCTATGGAGGAGACCGTCTCCTCACTCCTAAAGGCTCTACGTGAGACCGAGGAAGAAGCCCGCGCCCATGGTGTGGACTTCACCCCCAAGGCGATCTACGTCAGCGACACCAACGTCGTAGCCGACACTCCCAACCAGACCGAAGACCCCAAGCAGCCCTTCCTGCAGCGCCAGGCTCCGCCGATCCAGATCTGGCGCTACCTGACCGAGCACTGTGACGTCGATCCGGCCACCATCGCCGTCTACGCCAACCTCAAGGTCGACAAGGACTATCCGTTGCCGGAGGAGTTCGTGTTGTTCAGCGGCGCTGACCAGGACTACGCAGACTTCACCGCCGGTGACTACCAGCACGTCATCTTCAACTTGCGGCTGCAAGAAGGCTGGGATGACCCGTCGGTCTACTTCGCCTACGTCGACAAGTGCATGGGATCGCGCGCTCAAATCACCCAGGTCATCGGACGAGTACTCCGTCAGCCAAGCGCCACGCACTACCCGTCCGATCTCCTGAATACCGCGCACTTCTACGTGCGGGTGGACAAGAACGAGGTGTTCACCTCTGTCGTCGCCGAGGTGGAGAAGGAGCTTGGCAGCGAGCCGGGAGGAATCCGCATCGCGGTCTCGTCCCCGGGGCGGCCGCAGATGGAGACCTATCCTCCGCGCCTCGCGGTCACGGTCCCCGAGACGGGCATCGACAGCAGATTCGCGATGCAACGCGTGCAGGAGCTCATGGAAGCCTTTCCAGACTTCCGCGAGGACTTGACCAACACGAAGGGCGAAGGCAGCCGCCGGGTCGTCCGCCAGAAGGTCGGGGCAGCCGCCAACACCAACGAATGGGAGGCGTTCGAGCAGTCCAGCACCGCGTCCGCGCGCTGGGTCTTCCACCGCGAGGTGCAACGCCAATTCAGCAGCGCCCTCGGTGTCGTCCACCTGGCCGATCGCAAGCTCGACGCCATCATCGGCATCGGGAGCCCGGCCTACGCCGCAGTATGCCGACTTGCCCAGGACATCGTCGACGCGTTCGTGACGAACGTGCGCCTGAACCAACGGCGCCTCAACCCGTACAAGGTCGGCTCCCTACTTGCCCGACCTGACCAGGTAACTCCGTACAAGCACGCGGTGCACGAGGGGTACGCAGGTCTCAATGGTGAAGAGGCGCGGTTCGCCCGGGCCCTTGACGACTTCGGCGCTTGCTGGGCGCGAAATCCCGACCGGTCCGGCTATGGCATCCCCTTGATCACGGCCGGACCCACCCGCAACTTCTACCCGGATTTCCTTCTCTGGACCGAACACCGTGTCATCTGCATCGACACCAAGGGGTCGCACCTCATCCAGGAAACAGCAGCGCGTAAGTTGCTCAGGGTGAACTACCCGGGCGAGGGCCCGCGGCTGGACATCCAATTCGTCTCGACCGGGCGATACAACGACCAGCTGGAGCGCCGCGACTCGGAGGGTTACACGGCCTGGTCGCTGACAGACGACGGAAAGGTCACCGCGCAGCCCTTCTCAGAACTGTCACGATTGGTCGAATACCTCGCGGATGACGGACTGCACGTTGCCTGAGCGCCCACGACCTTTGCGCGAGGCCTAGAGCTCACGCACGTCCGGGAACATGCCTTCCGGAGGCGCTTTGTAGGGCAGTGGCGCGCCGATCTCGGATCTGTTCTCGTCGCCCTTGGCGCCCATGAACGGGCCGTCCGGGTCCAGGAGGACGGCCATGTGGTGATCTGCGTGGTCGCGCCACCAGACGCTCATCCCGGTGGCCGCGTCGAGGCGCAGGTGCTCCCACGCGCGCCAGAGGGCTTCGAGGCGGATCACCGCTTCGTCGTACTCCCACCACCGCGCGGCCCAGACCCGGCCGCTGCCGGTGCCAGGGATTCGCCGGCGGTAGACATTCCGTAGGTGTTCGCGGACGAACTCGTCGACGGAGCCGTAGTAGAGGGTGGGCGTGGCCTCCGCCTGGATGTCCGCGGAGGGCTCGGCCTCAACGGTGGGTTCTTCGACGTAGTCGTCGTCACCCCAGTCGTTCACAATGCGTCCTCGACGGTCGGGGTCGCCTCGACGGTGTCGAGTTCCTGTTCCGCTGCGGCGATGGTGCGCTCCGCTTGGGGGTCGTGGGCGGTGATGGAGGCTCGCACGTCTTGGGCGTGTGGGCCGGTCATCCAAGGTTGGGTGCGGATCAGGGTGGGGCGCGAGCCGGCGCCCAGTACGACCGCTCGGCCCTTGGGCAGCGCGGCGAGTTCTGCGACGTCGAGAATGCGTTCACGGTGAAGTTGGTAGTTCACGCCGCGGCCACCGCGGCCGGTCGACAGGGTCGAGCCTTGACGGTCGTAGTCACCGATCAACCGGGAGAGATCCTCGAGGAAGGCGACCTCGGAGACGTTGCCGCCGTAGACCTTCACGTTCGCCGCCGACCACAGTTTCTTCATGCCGGACTCGCCCCAAACGTCGACGCCCTGCGACCAGGATTGCAGGACGGTGTCGAGGACGATCCCGCGGGATCCGTAGTGGGAGTACAGGTTCGGCAGCTCGCGCCAGCGGCAGACGTTCGCTGCCTCGTCGAGCACGCCGACCAGGGGCGTCGCGAGGCGGCCGCCTGGTGAACGCGCGGCGAGTTCTTCTGCGGCTTCCACGACCGCCACGGTGAGGGCAGTGACGAGCGGTCCGGCGGTGCCGCGGCCCTCCTTGGACAGTGAGTACAGCGTGCCGCCGTCGCGGACGAATGCTGCTGGGTCGAAGTGCGGGCGTACGCCCTGCCGGGTGACCCAGGCTGCGACGGCGCGGTTGGTCAGGCAGGAGGCCATCTGCTGGGCCGTGCCGTAGACCCCGCCGCGCTGCTTCTCCGGCGCTGCGATGACCCCGGCCACCTGGTGGGCTGTGAGGGTGAAGTCGTGTCGGCGGAGGATGTCGACGGCCTCTTCGTCGGTCGGGCTGGTGAGCCATGCATAGACGTCGGTGATGGGCCGTTCGTCGAGCGCCGCGGCGAGGAGGAGGCCGGCCAGGAGGTCCAGGCCGGCGGAGTCGAAGTAGGCGTCGGCGCGTGCCCCGGGATCGCGCGAGCCGGCGGCGAAATGCTCGGCCAGTTTGGCCGCCTTCACCTCGTCGGTGACGTAGCTGAGTGGGTCCCACCACCAGGTGGGTTCCTCGTTGACGATGCCCTGTGGGTCGAACACCCAGACAGGGCCGCTGTCGGCGCGGACGTCGCGTGTGGCATCGACGACGTCGCGCTTGTTGGACGTCGCGAACACCGCTCCGGGGGCGGCGAGGATCTCGGGCACCACGATCGAGGTGGTCTTTCCCGTCCGAGGTCCTGCGATGGTGAACCGCATGTCCTCCCACGAGCTCAGGAGCGGCTGACGTGTCGAGACGGTGATACCGATCGGCAGACCGGGCGACGAGACCGCCCCGAGCCGATTGGCGGTCGACCGCGCACTCTTGAGACTCAGGGCCTCGACGTCGCGGCCGCGGCCCATGTACGTGGCCTTCTCGTCGCCGCGCGCGCGCCGGCGCCTCGAGCGGGCAACGAGGGTCAATACGAAGATCGCCACGGTGATCAGGACCGCGCCGAGCGCGATCGCCACGGCGGTGCCCTGCTCTGGCCAGGTCACCTCGCCGTTGAGGAGGCCAAAGAGCACGGCGAAGGGGTTCGCCGGCAACCCGGTCGCCGTGCCCGCGATCCGGTGGCCCAGGTGCACCCCGGCGTACACAACGGCCGTCGCGACCAGGACGAGGATGATCACGACCCAGAGCAGGGTCGTCTCGGCGCTGAGGCCGCCGGGATCGCGGCGGCGATTCGTTGGGGTGCTCATGCTGGCCGCCTTCCCAGGTTCCACCGCTTGTTGGTGTTGTGCAGGCCCTGCTCGACCGAGGTCAGTGCGACGTTCAACGGGATCCCGGGGCGACCACCGACTTTGATGAGGAACTTCCCGCGGCCAGGAGGGGGTGAGGCTTCCGTGTCGGCCGAACTGCCCCACGACGTTGGGGTTGTCCAGGAGGTGAGCAGGTCCTGCTCGGCGCGGGCGAGTTTGATCGCGCCGGAGAGCCTGGGCATCTCGTCCTCGGGCAACGCCCCGAGGATCACCATGCCGGAGCGTTCGACGAAGCCGCGCGCCTTCTTCTGATCGAGCTCGGGCAGAGCGGCGAGGTCGGACATGGTGTGGGAGATCATCACTTGGCCGACGCCCTTCTGGCGGTTGAGCCGGGTGAGGGCGTCGACGCGGTCGACCATGCCTTCGCCGGCGCGCAGCGCCTGCCACAGCTCGTCCATCACGATGAAGTAGTGCCGCTGCGGTTCCAGGCCGGCGTCTGCGAGGGCGTTGGCGATGTTCACCGCGCCGAAGCCGTAGGACCAGCACGACAGCAGTGCTGCGGCTTTGACGTCTGCCTGTGCCTCACCGAGTGAGGACACGTCGAACACGGCGGGACGGTCCAGGTGCAGTGGTGTCGTGGTGTGGCCGGAGAACATGTCCCCGAACGCGGCACCGGAGGTGAACCCGACCAGGTCCACCTCGATGTCGCGGGTGATCTCCTGGTAGCGGTTTTTGTCGCCGCGGTCGACGGCGACCGCGCGCACCGATTCGGGTCCGTCCTGGATGACTTTGAGTAGGTCACCGAGGACTGGGATCCGGTCGGTGGTGTCGTCGAGTACGTGGAGCGCGCGGTCGAGGATCTGCACGGAGATGGACTCTGGCGGCCGTTTGCGCCAGATGTTGGAGAGGGCTACGACCATCTCCAGGCGGCGCTGGTGCGCGTCAGCGAGGACCTCGATCCGGGCTTGCCCGGTCAGTCGTGCTGCCGCGGCGGTGGCCTCTCCGGGGTCGAGGATGTTGATCTTGGCCCTGCCTGGCCCGTAGCGGACGACCTGCCCGCCCAACGCTTCGACCAGGTCGACGTAGTCGGGTTTGAGGTCGCCCAACACGAGCGGCATGACTCCGTAGCCGGTGAGGCCGAGCACCATCCGGCGGACCAGGGTGGACTTGCCGTAGGCCGGCAAGCCCATGACGAACGCGGAGGGGTTGTTGATGAGGTTGCCCCGCTCGAACCAGCTGATCGGGTCGCACCCGACCGTGGCGCCGGTGTGCAGGTGATGCCCGAGGGGCACGCCCACGACGGGCGCCCCCGATCCGGCTGCGAAGGGCCAGAGTCCGCACACCTGCACGGAGGTTCCGCGCCACTCAGCGGGGGCTTGCACGTAAGTGGAGGCGCCGCCACCGCGGCCGCGCCAGCCCCGCGGACCGGGCCTGCGGGTGGGTGTAGTGCTGCTCTTAGCCATCAGCGGGCCGCCTCTCGTACGAACGTCGGCATCGACAGGTGAGCCGGCAAGATCAGGCCGAGCGGGAGAGCGGCAGCGAACGCTGAATCCTGCGACCCGTAGACCGGGCGCAGGGTCAGGCGTGCGGTCGCGGTGAGGTTGTCGATGGCGGCCTTCGCGTCTTGGATCCGCGTCTCGAGCTCTGGCCCGTCCTCGACGGTCGCGGTGAGGATCATGCCGAAGTTCACCAGGCCAGCCCCGGCAGCCTCCTCGACGGCGACGATGTCGGCGATGCGCTTGTCGACAGCGGCGCGGGCGGAGGGCCGCGCTCCTGAGGCGCGGACGTCGGCGTTGCGCTTGTCGGCCTCGACCAGGCGCGCTGCGGTACCTGGGTCGACGGGCCGGTAGAGCATGGTCACCCGCTTGCGCGCGATCCCCGCGTGCGGGCCGATGAGACGCGCCAGAACGGAGGACTGCACCACGCCACGAGGCGCAGAGGTCATCGACCACGACACCGACACTGATCCGTCGTGGCGGTAGTAGTCCCACCCGGCCTGCGCCGCGGACGGGCCGACATCGCTCCAGCGCAGGTCATGCTCCTCGCCAGCGTCGCGGGCCTGGTCCAGGAGCCGCTCAGCCGGAGGGTCGTAGGCGACCCGGACCACTTCGCACAGGCTCTTGGCCGAGACCGGGCGGCAGATACCCGCACCGGTCGCGGAGAGCAGCTGCGTGAGGCCGGGAACGCGGGCCGCGAGTTCACGGCCCATGTCGTCGGCGCTGCGACGACGGCCACCAGGGCGCGGGGAGGCGGTAAAGGTGAGTGCGACCCAGGCTCGGATCGTGGCCGATCCGAGCGGCCAGGTCTCGGCTACCTCACGCAGCATCGCCTGCGCGATCGCGGGGGCGTTCGGGTCGAGGTTGCTCGAGACCTCATGACGCAGCCGGTACCCGGAGTCCGGGGCGGACTCCACGGTCACCGATGCTCCGACGAGGCCCGGCTCGTCGCCCAGGGCCGCCAGCCACACGCCCCACTGAGCGACCCACTGGTCGACGTCGCCGGTGTCGACGAGGGCTGCACCGTCGGGCTCTGTGGAAATCACGATGGTGTAGTGCCCCGTCGCGGGCACGTACAGGAGCCCGAACGGGCGCCCGTAGGAGTCGGTGTGCTCGCTCAACCTCGACGCTGCGGCGAGTCCGGGAAGCTGTGCGGTGCCCCACGGCACCCTGCCGAGCGGGCCGGAGCGGTACAGGTGGGAGCCGAGGCGGCGTGTGCGCCACCAACCGAGCCGCACAGCCAGGCGCTGCGCGGGCGACATCCCGTGCCGGTCCCGGAACGCGAGGACGATCACGGCCAACAGGACGGCGGCTCCCAGCGGCAGGGCTACCTGCCATCCGCCGACCATCATCGCGACGATGATCGCGATCAATCCACCGAACAGGACGAACGTGGCCAACAGGCCGAGAGTGCCAAGGCCGGCGGTGCTTGGTCGGCGCCAGTTTCCGTACGTCCGGGCGGTCTGAGTCTCAGCGGCTGCCATCGGGTCCCCCACTCTCGATCGTGTTGTTGATTGCCCCGCTTGCTGCCGAGGCGGCTTGTGCCGCAGATCCGGCTGCGGATGCACCGGCGGCTACCTTCTCGCCGCCCGACTTGCCACCTGACGAACCACCCGCCGACGATCCGGTGGGGCTACCACCTGACCCGCTCCCCTGGCCTCCGGGAGGTGCGGAGGCCCCCTGCGGTTGCCCCTGTCCTCCACCTCCGGAAGTGCCACCGTTTCCGCTACCGGAGGGTGATGTGCCCGCCGCCCCCTGCGGCCCACTGGAACCAGAGCTGCCCGAGCTCGCTGACGCTGCACCACTGGCCGCCGTCGTTGCCGTACGGGCGGCCCCCGAGGCGCCCGCCGCAACTGCCCCCGTTGGCATGACCGCGAGAGCGGCCGAGCCCAACCCAGCTAGAGCTGCGCCACCCCCACCACCACCTGCGACTGCCGATACGGCCGGTGCGACGAACCGCATCAGCGCAGGCATGGCGACCAGCGCAAGAGCCATCAAGGTGATGCCCTGGACGAGGGTCACCACTCCGGACTCATCGGCTGCCAGGTCGATGCCCATCAGCTGGAACGCGGTCGCGTAGATGAGCGCAGCGATCGGTTTATAGAGAATGAACGCGATCGTCCAACCGACGTACTTCTTGAACCACTGCGACCCCGTCGGGGTGTTGGTGAACGCCGCTGCCGTCGGCAGCATCCCCGCCAAGAGCACCAGCATCGCGCCGCGGAACACCAGCAGCACGATCTGGACAAGGCTCAGCAGCAGCAGGCCGGTACCGGCCGCGATAACCATCACGGCGCCCAGGGCATCGTTACCCGTGAGCCTGCCGCCGAGCATGACGATGTTCTGCCCGAAATCAGTCCCCTCGGGGGAGCGGGCGATCACCCACACGGAAAACTCGTCGCCAGCTGTGACCAGCAAGCCGATCGCAGCGATGCCTGCGCCCGAGACTACGACCAAGGTGACAAGGGCCTTCAGCACGTCTGCCAGCGGCTGTCCTCGACGTTCCCACGCCATTCGGAGCGCGCCGATCAAGACGGCAACCACGGCCAATGCCAGCGTGTACCACCACACACTGTCTCTGATGAAGGCCACCGCCTCCGAAGGTATGTAGTTCTCGCCATCGAACGCGGCAAGAGTCGGCGTTGGCATGTGCACCCACGCTGTGGCCATCGCAACGACCGCCTGACCAACCGCCTCATTCACGCTGTCTGCGAGATTCTGCAGAGCATTTCCGGCAATCGCCCCACCGACTGCCCCGGCGCCGGCGTTAGCGGCGCAAGCTAGTGCGTTGACTGCGGTACCCAGGCACTCGGGGCCCATCACACACCTGCCCAGGCGACATAGCCGGCAAGCGAGTCGACTTCACGGAATCCGGGGTCACCGGTCGCTGGGTAGAGGAACTTCCAGTCGCCGGCCTCCCAACGAAGGGGTGCGGGCCACAGGAGCAGGCCGCCCTCGGGGAGCCTCATGACTAGCTCCACAACTACGGAACCCGGGGTGTAGTCACGAATCTGGAAGCCCGCCAACTGCATCGAAGTTAGTTCGACGAGAGGCTCATCAGGGTGGGCGTCTCGGTACTCCTGCCGATCCCGGGTCTCGGGAGTGTCCGCCACTACTCGCTCATCGAGCGAGTTGATCGGGTCGACGAACTGCAGGGCGACGTAGTTGACGGCTGCGAGGAGCGCACCCGTTGGTGAGTGGGCGAAGCAGTGCCGGACCTCGTCATCGGCGACCAGGCCGGGACCGACGCCTTCGATGGATGGGGCTGCGAAGGTGCCGAGCAGTTCCCACTCGGCGCCTTCGGGAGCCGTGGCGGGGATTGCTTGCGGGCCCGCCTCGAGCCCGCACACGCTCTCGTCGTCCGACTCCGGGGTGGGAGTGCTGGTTGTCGGAGTCGTCGCGGGGTCGCTTGTGGTGCTGGCAGTCGGAGGTGGGTCCTCGGAGGAGGACCCTCGTGGCCACAGGACTACCGCGAGACCGACCACCAGGACCACGGCGATGAACGCTGCGGCGGCGACGAACGCTGGTCGTCGCCACGGCGACCGGTCCTCGCCCGTGTCTTCGTCAGCTCTGGTCCTCATCTGTCCTCTCCTCTTCGTGGATCGGTTCGAAGGTCGGTTGGGTTGTCTAGGAGGTCAGGAATGCCACAAGGCCGGAGGCCATGCCGATGAGGATTGCGCCGCCCATCACCCAGCCGAGTCGGCTGGCGTGCTCGCCTCCCTCGCCGCGGCGGTGCGACAGCGCCATAAAGATCGCGGTGATGATGATCCCTGCGACGCACGCGATCATCGCGGCCCAGGCGAGCCAGTTGATGATGTCCAGAACCCTCTCTGATCCCGGTGGCGCGGTCGGATTGACGTCAACGGCGCCGATGGTGGCAGCCAGGCTCATAACGATGTTCATTGCGGTTGTTCTCCTTAGGGTTGGTACAGCTCGTTGGGGACCGCGGCACGGAGAGCGCGCACGGCCGGGTGGTCGAGGGTTGGCGTCTCGCCTTGGCGCCAGGGTTCGACCCAGGGCATCGACCAGGTCGCGGGGAGGCCTCCCGAGATGACTTGCGCCAGTTCGCGTAAGGGTCGCGGGAGCCGGCCGGGAGCATCGGCGACGAGGACCAGGCCGAGCAGCTGGGCGGTCCCGGCTTCGCCGGCCGCCCATTGCCGCGCCGCGGCCTGCGCCTTCATGAGGCCATAGGCGCTCGTGCGGGCGATGAGGATGACGCGGGCGGGCGCAGTCCCGGTCGGGGTCTGCGGCCAGGTGCGGTCGGTGGTGCGGGCACCGAGCGCCAGGGCGACGGTGCTCTCACCCGCGCCTCCGTGGGTGCCCACGCACCAGAGCGCGGGTCCGGGCGGCACGTCGCGCCACCGCAGCCGGTCCGCGGCGTCGGTGGCGGGTACCCCGCCGATCTGGGGCGACCACACCCTCCCAGCCGGCCGGGCAGGCTCAGGAGGCTCCTCGGGAGAGGGCGCCGGCGCGATCGGCTGCTGGATCCAGGGGTTGCTCACAGTCCACCTGCCACAGCAGCTCCGGCACGTAGCCACGCGCGTCTTGTGGCGGGTTGGAGTGCGTCGAAGTGCAGGGCCGACTCGACCATCGCCCGGTCGTAGGGGATGGTCACGACCTCGCGCACCCACTCGCCAAAGCCCTTGGCGATCTGCCCGGCCGTGGGGTTGGTGTCCTTCTCCCGAGCTTGTGAGACAACGACGACGGCGCTTTGGGCGAGTTGGGCGGCTCGGCCACCGCGTTGGTACAACTCCTCGAGGAGGAGGGCACCGGCTTCGGCGTGCTCGTTCTGAGCGACGGTAGCGACCACCAACTGGTCTGCCTTGTTGATCATGCGCAGCCAATGCCCTGCCGACTCATCGTTGCCCGAGTCGACGAAGACGAGCCGGTAGTACCGGCCGGCGACGTCATGGACCGCGTCGACGTCCTCAGCGCTGATCCGTTGGTCTGCGGAGATCAGGTTCGGGTTCGAACGGAGCACGTCGTACTTGTCGGCCGGCTGGTGGTGCACGTAGTGGGAGATGTCGCCGGCCTTCGCACCTGGGGCGAGGAGCCTGCCCGCCTGAGGCAGCAGGTCCAGGATGGTGGCGGTGTGAGAGCCCTGGTCGGTGCGCCATCCCAACGTCCCGCGGGTCTCGTTGTTGTCCCACGCCAGCGTCGCGGCGCCGGAGTTGCGGGCGAACACGGCCGACAGCAGTGCTGTCGTGGGGGTCTTGTTCGCCCCGCCCTTGCCGTTCACCACGGCGATCGTGCGAACACCTGGCCAGTGCTGGGACACCGCTTCCACGTCGGCGCGGTAGGCACGCTCGGCCGCGCTCGGAGACGTGCGAACCCCGACGCGGGTCAGGAACCCGCGCAGGCCGGTGGCCGCGGGTGCTTCGACCTGCTCCGTGGTCAGGAATGAGGCGCGCAGCTCACGTCGCGACGGCGGCGCCACCGGCGCGCTCGGCGTCACGACAGCCGTCGCGGAGAAAGCGTGGGGGGCGGCAAAGCCAGCTGTCACCGGCGCCTCAGGTGCGAAGGGAGGGGGTTCCGCGGGAGGAGCGGGTGCAGCGGCCGCAGGAGGCCCGAGGGCGGGCTCGTGTGCTGGCGTGGTGTGCTGTTCGGTGATCGACCCGTCCGGATGGATCACGAGGTCAAAGCGCCCTTCGGGGTCGGTCACGGTCGCACGGACCGCGCGGCCGAGTGTCTCGCCGGCTCGGTAGGCGACGTAGGCCGAGACTGCCTCCCGGGCGCCGGGAATGGTCTCGGCGGTGAGGACGTGTGAGACCCCGTTGAACACGACCTCAGCGGAGGCGTCCGGTCGCACCGTGGCAGTGACCGCGGGAAACGCCGGTGGGAGTTCAGTCATCGGTTCCGCTTCTTTCTTCATCAGGGCATCGCGATGCCGACGGTGGGCAGGTAGTTCATGGGGTCGACGTCGTCGCCGTCGATCCATATCTCGAAGTGCAGGTGCGCGCCGGTGGACTGGCCGTTGGAGCCGACGGCGGCGATGTGGTCCCCGGCGCTGACGGTCTGGCCGACCTGGGCGAAGACACCGTCGGGGTACATGTGCACGTACAGGCTCATGATCCGGCGCCCGGAGGCGTCGAGTCCGTGGTCGATCTGCACGTTGCACGGGGAGCGGCCTTCCCACCGGTCACAGGAGACGTGCACGACCACACCATCGGTGGCGGCGTAGATCGGCGTGCCGGCTGGGGCGGCGAAGTCGCTGCCCGCGTGTTCGGTGAAGGCCCCGGTCACGGGGTTGATGCGCATGCCGTACTCGGAGCTGTAGGAAGCGCCCGCGACGGGCTTGACCCAGCCTCCGGCCGAGACGGTGCCGGGGTACTGACCGCACTCGCCGCGAGTGACCTCGACGTCGACCAGGGCCGCGACCACGTCCAGGGCCGGCTGCCAGTCCTCGGTGTAGGCATCGGGAAATGCCGAGCGCTGGACCGTCTGCGCCGCAACCGCAGGAAGCATGTTCTCCCACCCCGGTACCGCCACCAGGGCGTCGAGGAACCGGCCCGCGGTGTACGTGGGGTTGAGAAGATTCTGGATCTGCTCTGCCGGCTCACCATCGCCGCCCCACCCCTGAGATGGGCGACCCTGGAACAGGCCGACCGAGTCCCAGTCGCCGTCAGCCACGCCATCGTTGGGATAGTCCACCGACAGAATCGCGACCGAGCGCTGCGCGGCCCAATCCCCCGTCCACGAGGCCGGCGGGGTGTAAGTCCCAGCATTCGCCAGGTTCAGCAGGGTCGACTCCCGCATCGCCGTCATGACCGCGATCGCGGCCGCGCGCTCACTGAGGCCACGCGAGGCGGCCACGTCAATGATGATCGCGGCGTTCTCGAGCTGGCGACCCGAGTAGCCGGCAACCTCACCAGGCAACGCCGAGGTGTCGACCAGTGTGATCTGTCCCGACAGATCGCACGAACCCGCCGCCGCCGCTGCATCAGATGAGTCCTCATCGAGGATCACCACGACCAGGAGCAGGCCGAAGATCAGTGCCAGAGGTGCGGCGATGATCGCGGCAAGGCCAACCCCGGCGCCGCGATTCACGAGATCTCCTCGATCCGTTCCACCAGCCACGGGCCATCCGCAGCGGTGCGACTCAGCAGGACCCGCAGCACCCCGGCGTCGGTCGGTACCTGCACCCACGCCAGGTAGGGCGTCTCCTCGCCTTCCAGGACCGGGTCGCCGGTCACCGCTGATGCGGTGAGATTCGCCGGGTCGACCGTTCCGTAGGTGCCGCGGGCCATGTCAGTCAGGAACGGGGAGAACCCCTCCCACCACGCCGCATAGTCCAGATCGGGTCGCGCGAACGCGGCCACCGCAGCTGACGCTGTTTGCCCGGCTGAGATCCTCGCGGCCTCATCCCACACCGGGGGTTCTGGATCCGTCGGGGCCGTCTCCAGATCCGCGTCATTGGCCCCCGGAACCGTCTGCGCTTGGGCTGAGGAAGGGCTCGAGCCAGCAGGCGTCTGCGAGGAAGGCTCTGGTGCTGGATCGCCCTGCCGGGCGCACCCAGCGAGAGCCACCGCTACCAGCAAAACGACAGCGGCAGTCCTCGCCCGCACTGACCGCCGGCCACTGCACCCGGCCACTCCGCCCATGACAACCCCCCGGCCCCGTCGTCGCATACAACCACACCGCCGCGACACCCCACAGTGGCGGGCATTTGCGTCTCGGGCGCCGTGCGCGTACCGAGTGATCAAGGTGAGCCTCCCTGGTAGGTGCGAGGTGATCGTTCTGCCCCCGTCACTTCCGATAGCCGGAGGCAGCCAGCGGGTCCGAGGGCCCTGTCCAGGGTCGAGCGGAGCTCGATCACGCAGTGACGCCGCAGGCGCCCTTGACTGGGCCCTCGGACCCGTTGAACCCTCAAAGGCCGGATGACGGGGGCAAAGCCCCCGGGACAACACAGCACCGGCCCACAGGGCCGGTACCGCCGTCTCCCCCGTCCCATCCATGTCGGCCACCCCCAGAACCCTGAAACACAATCAGTGTGTTTCAGACAGTACCCCAACGAAGCACATTAAGTGTGTTTAGATGAGGTGAGGCGGGATGCCAGGACTGTCAGAGGCCGACTCGGGCAAGATGGGCACGTGCCTGCCTACGTCCAACCGCCGCTGCCGGAGACCGTGGAGATGGCCATTGAAGCGTTCGGGAACCGCGTGCGAGTGGCGATCCTTGCCCATCTCGCCAAGACCGACGCGGCAACCAGCCGAGAGATCGCCGATGCCCTCGACCTCTCCATCCGGCCGGCACAACGGCACGTGTGGTACCTCGAGGAGATCGGGCTGGTCGACGTCGACCAGCCGGGCGGTGACCGCCGCGGGACGCGGCCGCGGTACTCACTCAACCGGCGCGCGGCGACACGGCTCTACGAGGAGCTTGGGCAGTACATCGGGCTCAGCGAACCCCCACAGCGCTGACGCGCGGATTAGAGCGCGCATAGGGCGACACGCCGCCAGTCTGCGCCTCCCGCGACGTAACAGTTTGATTCGCCAGGATGTACCCATGGTGCGCAAACGACATGGCGGCGGGCAGCCGCACAAGGGTGATCGTCGCCTCCTGGCCGCTCGAGTGCCGCGGTCCCAGGCGGATGAGGTCGAGAGACGAGCCGATGCGCTCGGACTCTCCATCAGCGAGTACATCGCGAGCGTCCTGGTCCAGCACGTGGCCACCACGGACTCCCCTGCCAACGCGCAGGGCGAACTACTGACGATCCGAGAGGAGATGCGCCTGAACCAAAGCGCATAACTCCACACAAAAGCGAAGGCCGGCCCTTACGGGCCGGCCCGGTATCCGAAGCTATTCACCCTCTTTGCTTGGCGGCGGGGCGGTGAGTAGCTCAGACCGACACACCCTGAGGCGTGTCCTAACGCTTGGAGCACACCATACCTCCCGCGTCAGCATCCCCGCTAGTTTCCGGCGACCCCACGCGCCCGCGTGTCGCGGCGCCCTCGCGGCGCCGGCGAACAAGCCGACTCCGCGAGCGTGCACCGTTGGCGATCGCTACAGCCGTGCCCCACGGCTCGCACAGACTGCGCCGCCTCAGCCAGTTTGTGGCCCTCGTCGACCAACGGGCCGACGAGGCCAACGTGCGCGTCGACCGCGCCCAGACGCTCCACCGAGTCGCCCTGGCGCTCCTCGAACGTGCCCGCGCCGACGGCACGTCAATGCCGACCTGGGCACACCTACAGGCTCGAGCCGGCCGCTCCCGAGCGACCGTAGCTCGAGCCCTCGCCACACTCGAGGCCTGGGGCCTACTAGGCGTCGTCTCCACCGGACGACGCGGCGTATGCGCACCCGGAGGATCCCTGAGCCGCCGCAAGGTCCCCGCCCGCGCAGTCCCAGCCATGAACGGACCCAACGACCCCCGCAACGAGGCCGCGGTCTACGTCCTCTGCGAGGTCTCACCCCTGCACCTGGTCACCGACGACGACCAGGTCAACCCGCACCCGCCCCACCTGCCTGTGAATACAAATGAGACCCCTCCCCCGGTAGGGGTTGGTCTTGCCCCCCGCACACACGCGCGCGAAGACTCTCGAACCCAAACGGAGCCGCTCCGCGGCACCGACCCTCTGGCCGCTCCGCGGCCGCCACAGCGAGCCGCTTGGCGACACGTCCCACTGTGGCCAAGCTCCGTAACGCCAAGCGGCAAGGACAACATGCTGCGCGCTGCCGCCGAGCTGCAACGCCGCCTCCCGGCGTTACGCACCATCACCGACCGCCACATCCGCTCCATCCTGCGCGAATTCTTCCTCGCCGGCTGGACCGTCGGAGACGTCATCCTCGCCATCGACCAACGCCCCAACAACGCACACTGGCACCACGACGGCGCCACCGGAGTCGGCAACACCGGCGCCTGGCTCACCCACCGACTACGCCCCTGGCGCACCACCGACGGCGTCGTGCGAGTCTCCCCCAGCCAACGCGCCGCAGCCACACACGCGGAGAACCGCGCCAGGCAGGCAGCTCGGCGCCAAGCCGAAGCAAACGACCGGGCACTACGTCACGCAGACGGCCGGCACGACCAGGCCCGAGACCGAGTCAAGGCCTGGTGGGACGCCTTCCGAACCGGACGCACCAACGCCCGCTCCCCCGAGGAATACCTCGACGCTGAACAACAAACCGAAGGCTGCGGCGATGCGCAACAGAACTGATACCTCACGCCCGCTCGACCGCGTTCGCCCACACCCACACCTCCTCGGTCCGGTCGTGCTCATCGACCAGGCGCACCCGCACCGCCCGAGGCGTCCACGCCGTCGCCAGGCCATCAGTGCGCACCACACCCACGCGGGGCCGGCTCACCCAGACCTGCACCGCGATCGGAGCCCGAGGCTCGGTCATAGGCCCCCCAAGCGCCCCCATCGGAAGCGACTCAGCCGCAGCCCGCAGCGGCACCCGCTCCGGATGCCTACCCTCCCCAGTCATCCAACAAGTCTAGAACATCCGTTCGTGCGACCGGTCCGAATCAGCATTCTCCCCCCGCCGCTCAACCGGCAACTATCCACAGACCATCACCAGGGCATGGCGCCCCCTGGCGCCACGGACCAAGATGGATCGCGTGGAAACAAACCACCGGCCACCCGCCGAACCTCAAGGACGAGGCAAGTCGTGCGCCGTGATCGACTGCGACCGCAAACTCTTCGCCCGAGGCCTATGCCAAATGCACTGGCAACGCACCCGCCGCGGCCGCCCGCTCCTCGCCCCCGTCCAGATGCACCACGCCGGCGAGATCCAGGAATGCACCATCTGCGGCGCCCAATGGTGCCGAATGCCCGCCAACACCTCCACCAGACGCACCTGCTCGAGCACCTGCCGCGCCCAGCTCATCTCCCAGAAAGCCCAGCAGCGAAGCGACACCAGCAGGGACACCGCGATCCTCGAGCTCGCCCGCCAAGGAATCCCCTACCCAGTCATCAGTGCGCAATACGACATCGGCGCCGCGCGAGTCCGACAGATCGCCACCGCCGCGGGGATCAGGCGATACCAAGAACGACAACAAGACGACGAACGCGGGGACCACACGGAACACCCGCAACACCAGTAATGCACGCAACACACGCAACGAAGCGAACGGCAGAAGCGGAAGCATCATCAACGCGACGTCGCGGCTCCCGCGGCCAGGCGAACTACGCGCACAGCCGCCATAGGCGCCAGCGTCTGCGCACTCCGACCCAAGCCCCGTAGCCGGTCACCAAGGCGCGATCGAACCCGAAACCCGAGTAGTACCGGCCCTGTGGGCCGGTGCTGTGTTGTCCCGGGGGCTTTGCCCCCCGTCATCCGGCCTTTGAGGGTTCAACGGGTCCGAGGGCCCAGTCAAGGGCGCCTGCGGCGTCACTGCGTGATCGAGCTCCGCTCGACCCTGGACAGCACCCTCGGACCCGCTGGCTGCCTCCGGCTATCGGAAGTGACGGGGGCAGAACGATCACCCCAAAGCAGTTACGCGCAACGCACGCAACACACACAACAGGAGGAACCATGACCGACACCGGAACCCTCACCCACGTGGCCCCGGCCACGCTCACCATCGAGACGAACGTCCGCAGCGACGCCGACCTCGACAAAGCATTCGTGGACTCGATCCGCCAGCACGGCGTGCTGACACCCATCATCGCGATCGCCCACGAGGACGGAACCCTGCACGTGCGCGCAGGACAACGCCGGACCCTCGCAGCCATCGAGGCAGGCCTCGACACCATCCCCGCCTACATCGTCCCCGCAGGCGACGACGCAGACCGGCTCGTCGAGCAGATCGTCGAGAACGACCAACGACGCACGCTCAGCGACGCAGACCGCACCGCAGCCTGGGAACAACTCGCAGTACTCGGACTCAGCGCCGCGCAGATCGCAAAGCGAACCGGACACGGCCGCAAAGACGTCCAAACCGGCCTCACCGTCGCCGAGAGCGCCGCAGCCAAGCACGCACTCGCCACCCATGACCTGACCCTCGCCCAGGCCGCCGTCCTAGCCGAGTTCGAGGACGACACCGACACCCTCGAGGCCCTGACCAACATCGCCATCACCGAACCCGGGCAGTTCGACCACACAGCCCAACGCGCCCGCGACGACCGCGACGCGCAAGCGGCCGCGCAAGCCGAAACGGCCAGGCTCACCGAGGCAGGCGTCACCCTCCTCACCGAACGCCCCGCCTGGGACTCCGAGTTGAAGGACCTCAGCGGCTACCGCCCCGCAAAGAGCGAATACGGAGCAGCGATCGACCCGGCCGACTACTACGACAACCCCGACCTACGCGCCCACGTGCGAGCAGGATGGCGCGGCGAGGTCGAAGTCACCTACTACCTGCCCACGCCCAAGAAGCACGGCCTCATCGACCGGCACGCCACCTCCAACGCGAGCACCACCGGGCCGATGACCGAGGAACAGAAGGCCGAACGTCGCGAACTCATCGCCAACAACAAGGCCTGGAAATCCGCCGAAACCGTCCGGCGCGAGTGGCTCACCACGTTCGCCACCCGCAAGACCAGCCCCAAGGACGCAGCCCAGTTCGTGGCCAACAGCCTCGTCAGCAACAACTACGCGCTCGACAAGGCTGCAACCCAAGGCCACCGACTCGCCCGCCAGCTGCTCGGCCTGGCCGAGTCCACCGGATACGGCGACCGGAGCCTCAACGACACCATCGCCAAGGCCTCCCCCGCCAGAGCCGCGCACATCACCCTCGTCCTGGTGCTCGCCGCCATCGAGGACAACACCGGAGTACACACCTGGCGCAACGCCACCGACACCGACTACTTCGCCGCACTCACCCGCTGGGGCTACACCCTCAGCGACGTCGAGCAACTCACCCAACAACCCCACTGACACGCGCAGGTGACCGGCCCGACGGGCCGGTCACCCCGCCCCATCGGCGGCCGGCTGGCGCCGGCCCGGGCCAAGCGCGGAACCGGCCCGTGGGCCGGTGCTGTGCTGTGCCGGCGGCTACGCCCCCGTCATCCGGCCTCTGACCATCCAACGCGTCACCCGCACGGTCAAGGGCGCCTACGGCGTCACTGGCGTGATCGAGCTCCGCTCGACCCTGGACAGTGCGGCCGCCACGACGGCTGCCTCCGGCTATCGGAAGTGACGGGGGGAACGCGATAACCCAACCAGTTACGCGCAACACACGTAACGCCCGCAACGTACGCAATCCGGAGGAACCATGGCCCGCAAGATCAAGAACACCAAGAGCACCGAAGAACGCCAGGCCGAAGCCGCCGCACTACACGCCTTGATCGTGGATCAGGTCGAGATCCTGCGTGACTCCGAGGCATGGACCCGCTTCCTCGACTTCGCCCAGGCATTCCACCGCTACAGCATCAACAACTTGTTGTTGATCCTCGCTCAGAAGCCCCACGCAACCCACGTCGCCGGCTACGGGACGTGGCAGAAGCTCGGACGCCAGGTCCGCAAAGGAGAAGGCGGCCCCAACGCCATCCGGATCTACGGCGGCCGCGACATCGTGACCACCGAGGAAGACGCGAACACCGGCGAGCAGAAGGAGCAACGCCGAACACGGTTCTTCCCCGTGTCGGTGTTCGACATCTCCCAGACCGAGGCCAAGGACCCCGAGGCCGAGGAGCCCGGCACCATCGCCCGCCGCCTCACCGGGGACGACCCGCTAGGCATCGCGGACGCGGTCACCGACTACCTCACCGACCGTGGGTGGACCGTCGAGCGCGAGCCGATCCCCGGCGAAACCAACGGCTACACCACCACCGACGGCACCCGCCGCGTCGTCATCGACGCAAACCTCTCCCCCGCACAGGCTGCCAAGACCGCCCTGCACGAAGCCGCGCACGTCATCATGCACGCCGACCAGGACCCGGCCGAGATCGCACAGCACCGAGGCATCAAAGAGACAGAAGCCGAGAGCGTCGCCTACATCGTGGCCGGGATCCACGAACTCGACACCAGCGCCTACAGCATCGGCTACGTCGCCCGATGGAGCAACGCAGACGCCGAGACCATCAAGGAGACCGCCTCACGCGTGCTGCGCACCGCACACACCCTCGCCGAAGCCATCACCGAACCGGCCCAAACCGAAGCCGCCTGACGATGTCGGCATTACACACAACACCCGTAATGCGTGCAACACACACAACAGGAGGAGCCATGCTCACCACCGACCAGATCATCGAGCGCATGCGAAGCAACCGGCTCGGCCGGGCCTACCTCGCCGAACATGGCGCCGGCCCCGGGGGAGAGCGCTTCGCCGCCTGGCTCTTCGAACTCGACGCGCGCCTGGCCCGCACCCTGCGCATCGCACGAGGGCACCAGCAGCTCGCCGACCGCGACTGGCTCGCCGAGTTCGAGGCCGGCACCGCTCCAGCCCAAGCAGCAACGAACGCCCTCAGCGAAGAGTTCGGCCCTTGAAGCGCCCCACCGGCGGTCGGGTGGCCTGAACAAGGACCAAGGCCCGGCGGCCTCGCCGCCGTGGCGGAACCGGCCCGGTGGGCCGGTGCTGTGTCTTCTCGGTGGCTACGCCCCCGCCATCCGGCCTTTGAGGATCCATCACGGACCGTCCGCGCGGTCAAGGGCGCCTGCGGCGTCACTACGTGATCGAGCTGCGCTCGACCCTGGACAGCACTACCGGCCGCAACGGCTGCCTCCGGCTATCGGAAGTAACGGGGGAGGAGAAGCGGCCCACCCCAACCACACATCCCGTAGGAGGTCGCCATGATCACCATCTACACCAGGCCGAACTGCCAAGCCTGCCGCCTCACACGCGGCCCGCTCGATCGCGAAGGAATCACTTACTCTGTCGTGAACCTCGACGAACACCCCGACGTCGCCGAGCAGCTGCGCGAAGCCGGACATCAAGCCCTACCCGTCGTCGTCACCGAGACCCACACCTGGGCCGGCTTCCAACCCGACAAGATTCGGCAACTCACACGATAGATACGCGCAACGCACGCAATGCACTCGCCACGCGGGACACGCGCAACACAAGCATTGTGTGTAACCCAAGCAACGCACATAATGAAGGTACGGGGGCAGGCCGTGACACCGCGGTCAGCTCGGAACGGACACCGAGAAGGGGAGACACCATGAGCACCATCACCATCGCCGGGAACCTCACCGAGGATCCCACCATCCGCTACACGCCGAGCGGGCGCGCGGTCGCCAACCTACGCGTGCTAGAGAACACCGGACACTACGACCGCGACGCCGGCAAGTGGGTCGAAGACCCCGAGCCAAACGCATTCAACGTGACCGTCTGGGGCGACCAGGCCGAGAACGTCGCGGAGTCCCTACACAAGGGCGACGCCGTCGTCGGATACGGCACGATCACCACCAACTCCTACGAGACCGCACAGGGCGAACGACGCACCAGCCAGGTCATCACCGCAGATGTCATCGGAGCGAGCCTCAGGCGCGCCACAGCGACCGTGACCCGCAAGCCACGCAAGAGCGAGAACCAGGACTGACACGTCCCCGGGGCGGAGGCGAACACACACCCTCCGCCCCGGGGCGCACCACCCACGAGACAGGAGCACCAACATGACGCATCCGCTCGTCGCGGCCATCTGCAACCAGAAAGGGGGAGTCGGCAAGACCACCGAGACCTTCCACCTGGCTCGAGCGGCAGCCCGAGCGGGCCGCCGAACGCTCGTCATCGACGCTGACCCCCAGGGCAACCTCACCACCGTCCTCAGCGCCGAACCGCTGCCCGAAGACAGCGTCGGCCTGGCCGACGTCCTCTCAGCACGGTCCCGCGAGGGCATCAGTGACGTCACGGTGCCCACCGTGTGGGAAGGCGTCGACCTGGTCCCGACCGTCGGCTCCACCCTCGAGCTCGTCCGAGACGAACTCGTCACCGCCGGCGCCGGACGCGAGGGGCGCTTACGCAGCGCAATCGAGACGGTGGGGGAGCGGTACGACCTGGTCCTCATCGACTGCCCGCCCAGCCTGGACCAACTGACGATCAACGCACTCGCCGCCTCAGAGGTGGTCGTTGTCGTCAGCGAATCCAAACTGCTGTCCGCCGAAGGCATCGCGAAACTCACCCGCACCGTGGAGACCGTGCGCGAACATTACGCACCAACGCTGCGGATCGCCGGCGTCGTCATCAACAAGCACGAGGACCGCACCATCGGTGGGCGCGAATGGTTCGAACAGATCGCCAGCGCGCTGCCGATGATCGAGCCCGCGGTGCCCAAGCGGGCTGCGATCGCCGATTCGCTCGAGGCCGCCACGGGCCTGGACCAGTGGCCCTCACGGCGATCCGAAGAGCTCGTCGTCATCTACGACCAACACCTCGCAACGATCGAAGGAGTTAAGCCATGACCAGGCCAGCACGGCGGACCTCGAGCCTGGGCACCGCCCACCCCGCGGCGCCGTCCCCGATCGAGTCCGTCCCGGCACCCGCAACCCCGCCAACGGAGGCGCCCACGAAGAAGAGCGAACCGGCGCCCGAGGGCGGTAAGAAGAAGCGGGCGAACACCGCCACGTTCTACGTCGACCCCGAGATCGTCGCCAGGGCGCGGGGAGCCTACCGCTACACCCAGGGCCCGGAGGGATACCGGTCCTTCAGTGACTTCATCGTCCGGGCACTGGAGGCCGAAACCGCCCGCGTCGAGGCCAAGTACAACGACGGCCGACCCTTCGACGCGCTGGAAGCCGGGACCCTCTCCCCGGGACCGCAAGCCAACTAAAAAGCGAACGACCGGGGGGAGGGATACGTCAGTGTTCACCGCGATCGTGTACAGCACTCCCGAGTGCATGCCATGCAAGATGACCTACCGCGCGCTCGACAAGGCCGGCATCACCTACCGGATTGTCGACGTCGCCGAAGACGCCGCTGCGCGTGAATACGTCACCGACGAGCTCGGCTACAGCCAAGCCCCCGTGGTCGTCATCGATGACCAGGACCACTGGAGCGGATTCCGCCCAGATCAGATCAGCCGCATCGCACAAGCCAACAGGACACCGGCGAGCGGAACGAGTGTCACACCCACCCGGAAGGATCAGCAGACATGAGCCCTGAGGACGACGTCACCCAACTCGCTGACCAGGCCTACGAGGCGATCCGTGGGCTCAACCACGCCACGATCACCACCGCCTACCCGGCGCCGACCGTCTACAACGTCCTCGGCAATCTCAGCCACGCCGGCGGGCACGGCCTACAACAAGCCCTCACCCAGATCGCCGGAGGGCTCAGGCGCTCGCTCGAGGAGTACGACGTCCACCAGGACGACGGAAGCGATCCGGCCATCGCAGTGGAGGAGGCGGCACAGCACCTCCAACAGGCCTCCGAGCTGGCCCGCGAGGTCGGCCGACTCATCGACCAAGCCCAGGCGGCCATCAGCCGGCAGAGCTACCGCCCACAGGACGGCGCGGAGTAGTCATGGATCTATACCACCGCACCACGGAGGAAGCAGCACGTGCGATTCTGGCGAGCGGACGATTCCTCACCCGCGAGAACACCCCCGAGGCGTTCGCCTCAACACACTTCGACAGCGAGGCCGCAGCCGGCTACGGCGACGCCGTCGTGCACGTGCGCGTCGACGATGTCGACGCGCAACTCGACGACGAGTTCCCGGACGGCGAGCAGCACTACCGGATCCCGCTCGATCGCGCTGAGATCATCGACGCATTCACTATTGCGGAGGACGGCACCCGCGTCCCTCTTGCCGGCGCCGTGACGGACGCCAGGGAGGCATCATTCCCGACGCCACCTCAGACCCGCACCGTCACGGCGAACGCTGCACGGCCCGCGGCCGCGCAGCCCAATCGCGGGCCGCAACTGAGCCGATGACACGCCCGCCGGCGCTGGAGGGTCTGCCGAGTCCACGCGCACGCGACTGTGTGCGGTTCGTCTGGTGGGCTCAGCGAGGCTACTGGCACGGCGTACGCAAAGGCCGCGGCTTGGGACGGGCGCTCTCGCTCGTGCTGGCGGTCCTGTGGTGGCCGGCAGTGCCGCTCCTGCTCCCGGTGCAGCTCGTGCTCGTCGCCCGCCCGCGCGCGAGGTACTACATGAGCCCAGAGCGAGACGCAGTACTCGCCATCGTTGCTACGCGCCACGGCTGGCATGTCGAGGACCACGCCACCACGCAGGCTGGCACAGGTCGAGGGCGCGCGCTCCGGTCCCTCGTGCTCCCTGGGTTGGTGGCGATCGCGGACGAGCAGCAAGTGGCGATTCTCGCCACCGCAGCGACATCCGACCTGGCGGCCGCGTACGTGGCCGAGCTGCCGGGACTCGTCGACGCGGGCCGCGGATGGCCACGTGGCCGGCGCCTGCGCCGCAGTCCCCTTGGGCGGCCCGGTGTAAACCCCTGAGAACTGAGGCGCGGAGAACGACGAAGTTCGCACCCGGTGGCAGCCCCTCACTCATCCGCACGAGTGGCTCCGAGGGCAACAGACGGTTGACCTCAGAGTTCAGGTCGTCGGCCTCGACTGTCAGAAGAGGGACACGTAGCCGAACTCCGCGATGGACTGGATCAGATGCTGAAAGCCCTCGACATCTTCCAGGCGGTGCGAGATGGAGAAGAGGGCCTCCTCGTTGCCGCTTGCTCGGTCCGCCTCGAAAAGGTCGTCGAGGACGCCCGGGGCGTCCTCGCCCGCCAGGTAGAGAAAGATCGCGGCGGCCCAGAACCGGTTGGAATCCGGAAGGGCACGATCGAGCGCCGCCTTGAATAGCTTTGGCTGGAGGTCCTGGTCTAGCGCAAGTACGTGAAAGACGGTCTGGCCGATACTGCCGCGGGTGATGCCGGTCTCGTCCACCTCGTCGAGGAGTGCGGCGATATCGATTGCGGTCCACCGGCACCTCTCCCGGACGGTAGTGCTCACCTGCTCCGGAATCCAGTTCTGCTTCGTCCAGAACACGTCCGGGTGTGGTGTTGTCATGGCAAGTACTACGACCGCCAAGCGGCGGCAAGCTTTCGGTAAGCGATGGAAGAGAGCAGCGAGAAGGAGAAACGCAGTCGCATCGTGACGACCAACGGCGGACGTATCCGCGATACCGACCTCGACGGTCTCGGCGTCCTCTGCGAGAAGGGCAGCCGCTGGCGAGCCACTTCGACGGCGTAACGAGGTCCTGGCGGCGTCCAGAAACGGCGAGATGTCGACGTCCAAGCGGTTCTCCGCTGGGACCGGTACAGATGGTTTGCCATAGGGGCCAGGAATGACCGGTGACAGATAGGCATCGCCGGCCAACGTGGCCGCCTGAGAAAGGTCAACCCACCTGAGCGCGTCGTCTTCCGGGTCGTGGACCGCCCCGAAGAAGGGAACCGTGCTCTCACGCCACAGTCTGAAGTCTGCAGCCGCACCAGGCACGACCCACTGCCCCTCGTGACGGAAGCTCGTCCCAGACTTCACCTGGACGCAGATTACTCCGCCGGTGACGTCCGTCCCATCCACGATGTCCACGAATGCATCGCGCCCGATGTCGTTCTCGGTCTCGACGCGCTGCACGACGAGGTTGGCGGCCTCGAGAATGGCTTCGAGCCGCCTGTAGCCAGCCCTTCCGCGCGCCCGAGTCGGGCGCGATTGCTTGCGCGGACCACGGTCGTCGTCGATGCTGCCTACCTCATGATTCACCTGTGTAGCGTCGCACTTGCCGGGGACGGCACGGCCAAAACGGCGCGACCACTGTCCCGCGAATGGGTGCGGCCCGCTCTGCCGACTCGTGCGCGACTACCCCGGGAAGGGGGAGTTTCGTTGCCACCGCCCGGCGGATCCCTACTCGACTTGAAAGTGCCCGTCTCGTTCAGATGCCGCGCGCGAACTGGATGCGCGGTGCCTCAACCGCCTCCGCAGCTGACTCTTGAACCGTCGTTGCGCAGTCTCAATCATCACGAACCGTGGGTCGTTCGCGCTCTCGAAGTAGGAGTTCTCAGCGGCGTCGCGGCCGCAGTCGACATCGATGAGCCGAGCCAGGCTTTCCCGCATCGGCGGTCCGTCAGAGAACTGCCTGGCCCATGCGGCCTTCGGCGCCTCCGGCTCGATCCCTCCTTCGGTCATGAACCCAAGTGTGAACCCCAAGCAACCGCGACCGCCAGCCCCGCTTCCGCGACCGGTACGTCATGGCCCGGCCAGCCCACAATCGATCGTTATCGGGCCAGAGCTCGACGGTGCGTACTCCGAGGTCGGCATGCCGTCTTCAGGTGACCGAAACCTCTGACCGAAACTTGTTCGCCCGAAATCTGACCCCTGAGCCTTTTCGGGAAGCCTCGCGAGGGTAGACACGCTGCAGGTGCTCAGGCGACCCCGTCACTCGTTGCCCTGCGTGACGCCGGCGCGCTGGACTGCCCGGTAGACGGTGGAGCGGCCGACGTTGAACAGCTCGGCCAGTTCGAGCGTGGTGTGCTCGCCGGCGCGCACCAAGGAGACCAAGTGTGCTTCCTGGCGGGGCGTGAGCTTGGGCTTCTTGCCTCGCAGCCGGCCCTTCGCCTTCGCGACGGCCATGCCCTCGCGGGTGCGGGCACGGATCAGGTCGGCCTCGAACTCGGCCACCATCGCCAAGACGTTGAACAGCAGCCGGCCAACGGGATCGGTGGGGTCGTGAACGGAGCCCCCGAGCTGTAGGCGGACGCCGCTGGCGGTCAGTTCGGCAACGATGTCACGCGCGTCAGGAACCGAGCGGGCAAGCCGATCGAGTTTGGTCACGACGAGGGTGTCGCCGGACCGGCATGCGGCCAGGGCCTCGCGCAGGCCAGGACGGGCTCGCGTGGTGCCGGTCAGGCCATGGTCGACGTAGATGCGATCGGCCGGCACACCGAGGGCTTCCAGGCCGATGCGTTGGGCTGTGAGGTCTTGTTCGTTGGTAGAGACGCGGGCGTAGCCGATCTTGAGTTCACTCACTCCTCAAGTGTCGCCGGTTAGGGCCCCTTCACCGGGCATTTTCGCGGGCGGGTCTTACGGGACGATCCCTTCCGCGTAGATGCTGACACAGAGCGGGCGCCATACAGCGTCCCGGTGAAGGTTCGGCATACGGGACAGCAAATCACCGCACATCGGCCCAGAGCGAGGTTAAGTCCACACAGGCTCCCGGGGACCCGCTACGGCAGGTCCTACGCAAGTTCGGTGAGTGTCGGCATGGGCAAGTAGCAGCCTTCGACGTAGTCCTCGACCACTGACAGGGTGTTGTATTGCTCATCGAGGAGCTTCGCCAAGTCCGGAAAGTCAGTGTGCTCCTGCGTCTCCGGCAGCTGACCTGCATATCGGAACGCCTGACCTGTGCCGTCTGCCTCATGCAGCATCGCGATGACCGTTTCAACGGCCGGAGGGAACGCGTCGGGAAGGTTAAGTGCGGCATAGTGCGTCTTTGACTCGTTGAGCAGCTGGTACAGGCGGTGCTCGAACTCCTGCTTGAGCCGCTCGTCCGAACCTGCCTCGGTCAGCTCAGGTGTGACGCCCTCCCGGTAGGTCATCCGCGTCTGGACGAGGAACTGGATCAGGCTCTTCAGCCGAAGTTCGTAGGCGTGGCGGTATAGCAGGAGAAACGGCAAGAGGATGAGATCGTCCTCTGGCTGGCTGGAGAACGTCCCTGCCAGGCGCTTGGCCGCAAAGTGGTAGGCGTGCGCGTAGTCGCTGTTGGTCTGGTACGGGTACCTCACGACGCTGCGGGAGTACATCTTCGCCGGGATGGCCAGGAGCCGTAGCGGCTTGGACTGAGGACTCGACATGCTCGAAGTCAACACGAGTCCAGCCTCCGCCGTGCGGCATCCAAGTTGAGTTGTGGCTCTGCCACCGGTCCTCCCCGCGGTCCCAGGTCACGAACTCGCTGTGTCGCAGTTGACGATCGGCTTACGGAACGTCACCAGCGGCAGCACCACCGTTGCAGGTTGGTGCCGTCACGGTGGCCGAGCGCACATGAGCCGCGGCGCCATTTCGTTGCGCGTACGCGCAACGTTGCTTAGGATGGGCGAAGCTCGCTGCAGTAGCGGTGGGAAGTGAACCCGAGACCCTTCCGGACGGTTGTGGCGCTCGGGTTTCGCGCTTTCTACAGTCGGATGTGGTTGGTCACGAGGGGTTCGGCGCGTCGTCGCGCGTCGCCGCCCCGAGCCCAGGCCCACGCGATTGCGTCTGGGATTGCCAGCAGCGGCTCACTTGCGGCAGTGGCGTGGCCGTAGGACAGGCTGTCGCGGCAGCCGTGCTGATCGGTTTGGCGGTACAGGATGCGACGGTCGCGGGCCTCTTCCCCCTGCTCGCTCTCAAGCAGTAATCGGGTGTGGCCGGCCGCGGCGATGTCCTCGACCAGTCGTTCAAGGCATGCACCACGGCGCTCGACATGGCTCCGGAAACCCGCACCGGCCTGGTAGATGGTGACCTGGGCTCCGAGGGTGGCGATTGTAGACAGGATGGTGTGCTGGCGAGCGGGGGACTCCTTGACCATGTGTAGGCGACGCTGGCCTGGCTTCTGGAGTATGCGCATCGTCTGGCGCGCGTGGGCCAGTCCGCTGGGGATGACGACCGCGGCAACGAGTAGATAGTCACGTTTCTTGCTCTCGTCGACGAAGACGTGGCCGCTGGTTGGGCGGCGGGTCGAGGAGGTCGGCACGCAAATGAGAGTACGTGGCCGGCGCGACAAACCCCGACGTTCCACACAACCGTCGCCGATATGGAGATCGGCTGGGGGTCTCTGCCATGCTGGGTGGCGGTACGTCGAGGTACCGGGCCTCGCCGCCCAGGAATGGGGAGTCGAAGAACGATGACAGCGAACAGGAACGTGGTCCCTAACCCCGAGGGTGGATGGGATGTGACCGGGGGCGGCAAGCGGGCTTCTGCGCACACCGATACACAGGCTGAGGCGATCGACCGCGCGAAGCAGATCGTGCGTAACCAGGGCGGTGGCGAGGTGAGCGTCAGCGGCCGTGACGGGAAGATCCGGGCGAAGGACACGGTGGAACCGGGCAACGACCCCCGGAAGATCCCGGGCTGAACGGCCGGGCGGGCGCTGCGGCCCTGAGTTCTCCCCCTCCGGCTATCCAGTTGGCATCGTCGAACGTGGCCAACATGCAAGGGGGTGGTGCCGCGTTGCTCATGCCCGTTGCAGAAGTCGACTCAACCGGTCCGGTGGGCGCGCCTAGAATCGTGCTGACTTGTGAGCCATAGCCCTGACGTCGATCACGTGCTGTCGTCCCGTCTCACCAGTGGTGCTCAGAACCAAGGTTGCGGATGGTTGGAGGAACTCAACAACGACGTGCGAGCAATTGCCCGCTTGAGCACCTGTCGTTGCGGGCGGGCTTCGATGACGACGGCTTCGAGGCTCGACGGGCTCTCAGTCGGTGGTTTCTAGAAGGTGAGTGGCATCTGCAAGGAGCGTTCCTATCGCGTGTCTGGCGGTTGCTGGACGACGGTGATGACGTCACCCTCGCCAACGGCGCGGGGTCCCTCGACGATCGTGAAGCGAGAGCCAGGCAGCAGTGGTGAGTAGTCGACGAGGGGGTACAGCAGGAGCACGCTGCACTTGGTCGCGACCTCAGGCGTGAGCCGGATTCCCGGCTCCATACGGAACTGCACTCCGAGTCGCTCGCCATCTCCGCCGTCCACCACGACATGGGGCCGGTACGGACTGTTGATGCCGAGATCGACAACGGAACGGCGGCCACCCCGATCGGCGGCGAACATCGTCACTCGCACCCGAAGGACCTGCCGTGGCACAGGGGATCGCAGACCCGAGTCCATCCCGAACTTCAGTTCTACGAACTTCCAGAACAGAGCGACGGCCTCCTCTTGGGGTCGCTCGATCGACTCCTTCGTCCCGGACATCGCCTCATGCTCGATCACGACCCGGCCTGCGGGGGCGGGTGCCATCGAGACATGACTCCGGACCACGATCACCTCGAAGGGTGGTTCCGTTCCAGGGGCGACGCCGACCACCAGGTCATTGAGTGAGGTGCCGCCTACGAGTTCTGATGCGGTGGGCGAAGCCAGGATCGATCGGACGATCGCAGCAGCGGGGCCGGTTCGTGAGTCGTCCAGGTCACGGAGGATCTCGCTCCACGTGCGCTGTCCCAAGGGGTGCTGCCAGCCGTACGGCGTCATGCGCTGAGGATCGCAGATAGCGGCCCTGCAGAGGGCCGCTCAGTACCGCGTCCTCCTGGATGGTGCCCGCCGGTTCTCGCCCCGGACTGGGCCGCTTGTCTATGCTCCGGGGGATGAGTTACGGCTGGCGCGATCTTGGCAATGGTCGTCGAACGGAACTGTGCGACGAGTGTGGTTTCGATGCGCGTCGCTCGCTACCCGATCGTGATCTGGACAGGGTCCTCGTCCGGCTCGGCGCAGAGGCCAGCAGAGACCGTGCCGCCGAACGCCCGAGCCCCGAGACCTGGTCGGCGCTGGAGTACCTCACCCACTGCATGGAGATGGTTGGCGAGACCATTGTGGTGATCCGAGAAGGCCGCGTAGAGCCGCGGGCGCGGGTGCGCGACGTCGAGGATGCGGCGGCACAACTGCGTGAACTCCTCCGGGAGGTCGCCGACGGTGACGCGGACCGCGCGATCGAACTGGGCGGGCCTGGTCCAGTGACACCAGCCTGGATCCTCGCGCATCTTCAGCACGACCTCGAGCACCACCTCCTGGACATGCGGCGGGGACACGCGCGGCTTGAACTCGAAGGAGCCGAAGGAGCGACTGTCCAGCGATAGCCAGGCCTGATGACGTGGCGTGGCGTAGGAGTGCGGGAGTAGCCGGGACAGCGACGTCGACTAGCTCCTCGCCGGCTCCCCTTGCGGTCTGTTGTTGGTGATGGAGAACATCGATGGCTCTGAAGATCACAACCAGCAAACTGTTGGAAGGACTTCATCAACCTGGGGCGAAGTCTTGAGGGTCTGTCCGTTGGCACAGGTGGTCAGACGGGGTCCCAAGAGCCGCCGTTCCACGGATTCTGTGGGATGGCTGCACTAGCGCAGGCGCCCGGCGTAGGGGCGCGTACCGGGCCGCCGGCATGTCCGAGCGGCCTGGCTCTCTGGCAGTCTTCTTGCCCGACGGGTGGGCGGGTTGAGGTAATGCGTGAAGGACGTCATCAACCGGCGCCCCGTCACGCGAGAACGACTCGTTCGTTCCGCCTGGCGGCGCTGCATGAGAACGGCTACTTCGAGTCAGCAGGGGCGGGGCTTCTTTGGTTCACCAGGGCCTGGCGAACCGGGCGCCACGCCGGGTGCGGCGCGCCGACGGCGACAGGCCACGCCGCACCGCCTACCCACACTGTCCATGGCTCGACCTAGAATCGTCGCCAGGAAGCAGGAACCTCTTGCAACCTGAAGCGGGCCGAGTAGCCGGGAGTGGTTGCACACTCAGACCATCTCGACCCGCTTCGATGACACATGACCAAACGAGATCAGTCGCGCTTGTGGGTGTCGGTTCAGTTCTTGGGAGAACTTCGTACCGCATCATTGCACGGCCCAGTGGGCAAGGAGCACCGGACGTGCCGAGAGTGACTGCTCTCACGGTCGCAACCCCTGTGGAGGGATCGACAGTGAACACACCTCGAATTAGCCTCGGTGAGTACATCGGGTACATCACCACGCCGGACTCACGGCTCCGGAACCGGGCCCGAATGCTGCGCGATGTCTCGCCCTACGACCCAGCCAAAGAGTACTGGCGCCATGTTCGACTAGGGGTGGAGAAGGACCGTCGAACGACGCGCGATGGTCAGGCCGTGTACGCCGCGGCGCTCAGCGCGCGTAGGGGGCGTGAGGAGAACTTCCGGCACGTCGCCGAGGTGTGGGAGCGAATCGTCAGGCGGTGGCGCCGTCACCAGCGCGTTGTCGTCGACCCGGTCACGATCAACATCGGCGGTGCCGATGTGGTCGTTCGGCCGAGGTTCGCCGAACGGGATCCCTCGGGTCAGCGGGAGATCGTGTTCGTCCGGTTTTCCGTGACCGCGCCGCTTGACGTTGAGAAGGCAAACAAGATTCTTAGGATCGCTCAGCGCGCGTACCCGCGCGACACCGTTGTGATCGTCGATCTACCGTGCGGCGAGAAGGCTTACGTGGCCGGGCCGGCTCGCAACCTCTCGCGCTACGACGAGGCGCTGGAACGTGATGGCCTGCACATCGCCAGCATCCTCGCAGTTGACGACGTTGCCTAGGTGAAGCACAGGCCCGTGACCCGGCGGCAGGCAGCAGGGGAAGGTCGCCGTCGGGCGCGGGCACTGGGGCCCGGAGAGTGCAGCGGCGGCATTCGCTCGTCGGACAGATCCGTCGACGCCGGCCTGACCCGCTCTACCAGGCCGTCGGAGTAGAGGGGTCAGGCCACAGCACGGTCCCGGGGGCTACAACTCGGGACTGCTGCCCTTGTCCCTTGTGGGCGACCTGCGGGAGGCCGGTTGTGCCGTGACGGCGGTTGTCGTTGTTGCTCGCCCTGGGAAGGCCGCGGCACGGAGTCTGTCGGTGAGTTGGGATTCGTGTTGGTGGTCTGCTTCGGCGAGGCCCTGGACGACGCTGGCGCTGAGGCCGGTGAGGAGTTGTTCTGCTGGTGCGCCGGTCTCGATGGCGGCCTTGGTCAGGTAGGCGAGGCGGTTCGGTGGGTCGGCGTGGGCGAGGACTGCGGTCGGCTCGAGGGTGGTTGAACCGGACAGGTACAGCGCGGTTGCCGCGGTAGCGGCCAGTTCTGGCCGGAGCTCCTGTGGTGCGGAACGGTAGAGCCGGATCAGGGTGTCTGCGCGAGCGGGGGGTCGTGCGGCGTCGACGATGATGGCGTCGCGGACGGCCCGGTCTCCTTGGATGAGGTGGGCGATGGTCGCGAACGCCTTGGGGTCGTGGATGGTGGGGTCGTCGGTGAGCCGGCTCAGGGTCCGGGTGGCGATCTCTGCTCGGAGGGAGGGGAGGAGGTCATCGAGTCGCCGCGCTTCGGACGGGGCGAGTGTGGTGAAGGTGGGTTGTGGCAGGGGTGCGTAGCGTTCCATCACCTCCTCTCGAGTCGCGGCTGGCGCCGGCCAGCCGCCCTCGACGATGAGCTCTATCGGGGGAGGCGAGACCGTGCCCCATTTGGACCAGTCCGGATCGAGCTCGTCTCGGACGCGGAACCGGTCGTTGTCGACCTCGACCAGGGTGATGGCCGGCGGGGTTGCTGAGCTGGCGGTGATGGCGTCGGCGAGTGCTTCTACTCGGGTGGCACCGTCGTTGCCGTACCCGATGAGCATGAGTCCGGTGGCGCCGTTGCGTTGCATGACGGGTAGGAGTTGGGCGGCGAGGCCTTCGGCCTGGTGCACGTCGCTGCGGTCGCTGTGCCACTCGATCGAGGCACTGACTACGGGTGTGTCACCGATCTCGCCAACGAGCATGACGTGTTGGTCGGTGAGTTCGTAGCCGACTTGGTAGGGCAGTGTCGCGAGGTACTCGCCGAGGCTGATGCTGGTCATCGCTGCTCACCACCGTCGAGGTCGGTGATGGTCAGGTCGAGTTGCGGCTGGATCCAGTCGATGGCCGCCTGGGCGGCCGGACGTTCGGCTGGCAGCTGTTGTTCGATGGCC
>NZ_SMNA01000021.1 GCF_004353825.1 Occultella glacieicola
GCCCTCCGGCTCCCCGGTCCCGCCGCCCCCCGGTTCCCCGGTGCCGCCACCACCCTCCGGCGCCCCGCTGCCCCCGCCGTCGGGCCCGCCGGTGCCGCCGCCACCGTCCGCTCCGCCGTCACCGTCCGCTCCGCTGCCGCCGCCACGGTTGTCCGAGCGGATCCAGGGTGGTCCCGCCGAGCCGGCCCGCGCGCCCCTGCCACCGGCCGCGCCGGCCAGGCCGCAGACGGCGAAGGAGCGGGCCGCGGAGAAGGCCGCCGGGGTCAAGGAGCGCCCCCAGGACTACGTGCAGGGCTTCCGCTGCTCGCGTAAGCACCTCAACGACCCGCGGGTCTCGTTCTGCCGCGTGTGCGGCATCCGGATGGACCAGATGACCGGGGTGCTGGTCGAGGAGCGGCGTCCGCCGCTGGGCCTGCTGGTGCTGGACGTCGGCGCCACGTTCGTCCTGGACGACAACTACGTGCTCGGCCGCAACCCCGACTCGGACCCCGCCGTCCGGGAGGGCGTGCTGCGTCCGATCCGGCTCGACGACACCTCCGGTGCCCTCTCGCGGGTGCACGCCGAGATCCGACTGTCCGGTTGGGACGTCGTGCTGATCGACCGGGGTTCGGCCAACGGCACCTACGTGGCCGCCTCGGACGAGCAGTCCTGGCAGCGGCTCACGCCGAACCAGCATTTCGTGCTCACCCCGGGCACCCACGTGCGGGTGGGGCAGCGGACGTTCACGTTCGAGTCCTCGGCGGCCCGGTTCAGCTGACGGCCGCAGGGTTGGGCGGAGCGGTCAGGGTCGCGGCGACCCCGCCGGTTCCACGTCGGACGCCCCCGCCGGCCCCGGGCCGTCGGTCCCGGAGGTGACCAGCGTGCCGAGGGCCTCGGTGAGTTCCGCGTCGACGACGTCCTGACCTGCCCAGACCGTCAACATCGCGGCGGGCACCCGGTCGCCTCCGCCCGCCACCGTGCCGGCACCCGTGGCCAGACCGGCGGATGCGACCCGCGCGGCCGCAGCGACGCCGTCGGCCTCGCTCCGGTCCACCACGCGGTAGGCGAGCCCGTCGGCCCGGAGCGCGGCCAGGGCGGCGCCGTAGCGCCGGGCCAGCCGGCCGCCGTCGGGAAGGTGCAGCAGGAGTTCCGCCCCCCGCGCGCGGGCGATGGCGGCGCCGGTGAGTACGGCGCCTCGGCCGTCGGCGTCCCCGCCGGCGAGGACCAGCACCGGGGCGTCGGCGGCGGCGTCCGCCTCGGGCAGGCGGACCGCGACGACACTGAACCGGTGCGTTCCCGGATCGGCCCCGTCCGCCATCCCGGGAGCATGCGCCGCGAGCCAGTCCGCGTCCACGAGCAGCACGGCGGCCTCCGCGGTCTCCGCCTGTAGGAGCAGGTCCGCCCATGGGTCGCTGCTGAACCGGGACAGCACCGTGGCCCGGGCCCCGGTCGCGTGCACCCGGGCGGCGAGGGCGTTCAGGTCCTCCACCGTGCCTGCCATCCGGGTGAGGTCGCCGGAGATCCCGGCACCGAGTTCCAGGGGCGCCTGCTCGCGCACCACGAGCCTGCTCAGCACCAGGGCGCCGGGCCGGCCGGTACCGAGGAGGCCGGCGGCGGCCGCCGCCATCCGGTCCGCCCGGGATGGCTCGTCCACGAGGACCAGGACCCGGTAGGACTCGTCCAGGCCGAGTGCGGCCCGCTCGGCAGCGGCGATGTCCTTGGCGATCGCGCGGTCCGGGTACACGCGGCGCAGCAGCGGCCCGGTCATCATCGTGGTCAGCACCGCCATCAGCACGAGCAGCGTGAACAGCTCGCCGTCGAGGACGCCGAGCTGCCGGCCTATCTGCAGGATCACCAGCTCGGTCAGCCCACGGGTGTTCATCAGCACGCCCAGGGCGGTCGCCTGCCGGTTCGGGACCTTCATGAGCCGCGCGGCGCCGAACGCCCCGACGAACTTGCCACCGACGGCGACGAGCATGATCAGGCCGAGCTGCCACAGGCCGGACGCGGTGATGCCGCCGATGTCGGTGCTCAGCCCGGTGACCACGAAGAACAGCGGGAGCAGGAGCAGGACGCTGACCTGTTCGAGGCGCTCGAGGATCTCCTCGGTGAACTCCGCGGCGTCCTGGCGGGGCATGATCGCGCCGAAGATGAACGCGCCGAAGATGGCGTGGATGCCGATCATGTCGGTCACGAACGAGGAGGCGAGGACGCCGATCAGCACGATGGCGAGCAGGTCGGGCGTGAGCCGGCCGGCCCGGCGGTAGCCGCCCACGAGGCGCTTCAGCAGGGGCCGGACGATGCCGAACATGACGGCCGCGAAGGCGGCGGTGAGCACCACGATCCGGATCACGTCCGCGGGTCCGTCGCCCTGCACCACGGCCACCACGAACGCGAGCAGCGTCCAGGCCAGGATGTCGTCGACGGCGGCGCACGCGAGCGCGAGCACACCGGTGGAGGTGCGGTGCATGCCACGGTCGGTGAGGATCCGGGCCAGCACCGGGAACGCCGTGATCGACATCGCGACGCCGAGGAACAGCGCCAGGCCGAGGAGCGGGACCTCACCCTGGTCGGTCTCGTCGTGGAACGGGTACAGCACCAGGGACAGGCCGGCGCCCAGCGCGAACGGCAGGATCACCGAGCTCAGCGAGATCGTGCCGGCGAGCTTCTCCCGGCCCCGCACCAGTTTCATGTCGAGCTCGAGGCCCACGATGAACATGAACAGCACCAGACCGAGCTGGGCCAGCAGGTCGAGGTAGGGCAGGATCTCCGGCGGGAACAGCTTGGTGTCCAGGTCGCCCGGCAGCAGACCCAGGACGCTTGGCCCCAGTGCGATGCCGGCGATGATCTCACCGACCACCGGCGGCTGGTGGACCTTGCCGGCGAGCCGGGCGAACAGCCGCGCGACCACAATGATGACGGCGATCGCCAGGAATACGTGCGCCGCGATGTGCATGCCGGTTGACCCCTCGCTGCCCGGATTGGCGTTGACGATCCCTCGTGAGGCCGGGACCCTCCCGATAGACTTCCGCTGATCTGCCACGAATGCTATGGGGTCCGTAACCCACCGAGTCGACGTTTGGGGAAGTCACATGTCGTTGCACGATCGGTCGGTCCGAGATGTGCCGGTCCTCGCGGACTTCGAGGTGGTGCGGCCGATCGGGGACGGCAACCACGGCCAGTTCTTCCTGGCCAGGCCGCCGGCTCGGCTGGGCATCGCGGACGAGTTCGTCGCCGTCAAGGTGTTCGCCGGGCAGGTGACCGAGGACGCCTACCGGCGTGGCGCCCGGGAGCTGCGCGCGTTCGCGACCGTGGACTCGCCCTACCTGGCGACCGTCTACGACGCGGTCCTGGACGACCGGTTCTTCTACGCGATGGAGTACTTCCCGCTCGGGTCGCTGGCGAGCCCGGCGCAGCCACTCGACCACGACCGGGTGCTGACCGTCCTCGAGCACGCCGCACTCGCCGTCGACGCGCTGCACGAAGCCGGGCTGGCCCACGGCGACGTGAAACCCGCCAACGTGATGGTCACCGAGACCGGCGGAAAGGTGTCCGACCTCGGACTGGCCCGGGTTTTCGCGGCCGGTGCGGCGCTGACCGGGATGGCGCCGGAGACGTCCGTGGAGTTCGTCGACCCGGAGCTGCTGCTGGGTGAGCCGCCATCGCGCGCCACCGACATCTGGGGGCTGGGCGCCACCGCGCACCGGGTGCTGTCCGGCACCGGCCTGTACGGCGACCTACCTGAGAACCAGCCGCTGCTGGCGATCCGCACGGTCCTGAAGGCCGACGGCCCGACCGTGTCCGAGCGGCTGCCGGTGGCCGAGGCCGACGTGGTCCGGCGCTGCCTGGCGCCACTGGGGGAGCGGTACGAGACGGCCGCGGAGGTCGCCGCCGCGATCGCGGTCCTGCGCGGCTGAGTTCCCGGTCAGAACGGGGCGCTCAGCCACCACACCCGGCGGATGTCGAGCCGGTCGCGGTCGGGCCACCACGCGGCCACCAGGTACTCGGTGCGGTCGGGGTTGGCGAACGTGGTGTAGAGGAAGCCGGGGTCGGTCACCCCGTCCTGGCTGCCGTACTCGTTGCCGGCCGGGTCGTCCGGGGCCGAGTCGTAGAACCATTCCTGGGTGTACCAGCCCTGGTTGGTGACGCCGTCGTCGGTGAACGCGGCGAGGGCGTCCGTCGAGGTGAAGTGCATCAGGGAGTAGACCAGGCCGTTCGGCTGGGTGCAGGTGATCACGGCGTCGACGGCGTCGGGCTGGTCGAGGTGTTCGGAGGGGCCGACGGCACAGTTCGAGTCGTTCGGACCGGTCAGGTTCGGTCCCTCGGGAACCAGGTTGGGGAACGGGGTGCGCATGAAGTCGGCATCGCCCCAGCTGCCGGGGTCCGGCGGTGCCTCGGCGACGACGGGGGTGCTCTCGTCCGAGGTCTCGCCCTCGGCGCCGACGGCGCGCACGGTGTACTCCTGGCCGGTGGGGGCGTCGTCGACGTACTCGCGCGCGGTGCCCTCGTAGAGCAGGTCGCCGTCCCGGTACAGCTCGTACCCGGTGGCGTCGGTGACCGAGCTCCAGTTCACCACCGTGTCGCCGTCGTCGTTCACCGTGACGGTCACGGTCTCGGGGGCCGCGAGGGTGTCGTCATCGCCGCCGCCGCCGAAGCCGCCGTTGGCGGCGATCACGATGAGCGCGATGATGGCGACCAGGGCCACCGCGAATCCCGTGATCATGCCGGGGTTCGGTCCGCGGCGGATCGGGACCTTGTGCGCCGCGGTGTGGATACCGGTGTTCTGGGAGGACGGCGTCGCAGGTGCGGAGAGGTAGCTCGGCATGGCACCGGTGTTCTGCCGGTTCGGGCTCACCCCGGTCGGCATCGGGCCGGTGGGCATCGACCCGGTCGGCATGCCGACGGGACTCGGGACCGGTGGGGGCATCGACGAGGTGGGGTGCGGGCCGCTGTTGCCCCCGCCGCCCTGACCGATCGGGCCAATGGTGGCGTTCGGGGACCAGCTCCGGTTGCCGGGCGCGTTGTTGGCGCGCAGGTACGCGGCCGGGGCGGCGGCCGTGACGTGCCATGGTGAGATCCGGGCCAGCCGCGGTGCGATCTGGTCCAGCACCAGCGGGTGCCGGGAGCCCTGGTGCTCGTAGGCAACCGTCCAGGTCCGGTCGCCGGCACCGACGGTGATCTCCTCGAGGTAGTCACCGGTGATCTGCCGCTCCAGCGGCAGCCGGGGTGGCAGGTCGAAGAACCGGGCCTCGTGCAACAGCGCCTCGAGTGCCGTCCGGTCGGCCATCGGCACGTTCCGGGTGTCGACCGGGCCGACCTCCTGGCTCTGCCGGCCGTCGGCGAAGTAGCGGCGCACGGTCAGGGCGAACGGTGGCCGGGGGCCGGTGTGCGCCCGGCTCGGCGTCGGGGTCGGGTGCGGGCTGCCGGGCTGCCCGCCGGGGGCCGGGGTGCGGGTCGGCTGGGCGGGCTGCAACACGGTCGCGGTGTCGGCCTGTTCCGTCAGCGACTTGAGCGCGGCCGCCGCGGCGCGGCTGAGGGCACGGCAGCTCTGGTAGCGGTCCTCGGGCTTCTTGGCCATCGCCTTGGCGACCACGGCGTCGAAGCCGGTGCCGAGCCCGGGCCGTGCCTCGGACGGCTTCGGCGGCTCCTGGGTCAGGTGCGCCGTCATCTTCGCGAACGGCGAGTCGGCGACGAACGGGACGCTGCCGGTGAGCAGTTCGTAGAGCACGCAGCCGAGCGCGTAGACGTCCACCTGGTGGCCGAGCGTGCGGGCCTCGATCTGCTCGGGGGAGGCGTACGCGAGCGTGGCGAGCATGTTGCCGGTGCCGGTGAGGTTGTTGTCCCGGTCGTCGATGGCCTTGGCGATCCCGAAGTCGGTCAGCAGGACCTGATCCGGCTCCTCCGGGTCGTCGGGGTCCAGGCCGGGTGCGAGCAGGATGTTCGCCGGCTTGACGTCCCGGTGCAGCAGGCCGGCCCGGTGCGCGAAGTCGAGGCCGTTGCCGACCTCGGTGACGATGTGCACGACCCGTGCCGGGTCGAGGCCGCCACCGGATTCCTGTACCGCGTGGGCGGCGTCGGTGCCCTCGACGTACTGCATCGCGATCCACAGCTGACCCTCGAACTCGCCACGGTCGTAGACGGCGACGATGTTGCGGTGGAAGAGCTGGGCGGCGAGGTCCGCCTCACGTTCGAACCGGGTACGGAAGCTCTCGTCCGAGGACAGGGACGTACTGAGCATCTTGAGTGCGTCCCGGCGCGGCAGTCTCGGGTGCTTGGCCAGGTACACCGAGCCCATGCCGCCACGCCCGAGTTCGCGCTCGATCGTGTAGCCAGCGAAGACCTGGCCAGGCTCGAAACCCACCCTGCTCCATCCCCTTGAACGGTCGTGCGACGAATGCCCGGCTCACCCTATCGGAGAGCGGGGCGGCAGTCAGACGCGCGGGGCGTCGATCCCGGCCGCCGCGGTGTCCAGGAGCCAGAGGGTCACGTCCCGCCCACGCACGGCGCCGGCCGGCGCCTCGCGCACGTCGGCGGCACCGCCGAGGGCGCGGCGGACCGCCTCGGCCTTCTCCGCGCCGGCGACCACGAGCCAGACCTGGCGGGCGCCCGCGAGTGCCTCGAACGTCAACGAGATCCGGTCCGGTGGGGGCTTGGGCGAGTCGTGCACGGCGACGGCGGTGGTCCCGGTGGCGGCCAGCGCGGGGTGGCCGGGGAACAGCGAAGCGACGTGGGCGTCGGGGCCCATGCCGAGCAGGACCACGTCGAACGTTGGCGACCGCTCGTCGTCGGGGCCGGCGGCGGCGGCCAGCTCGGTGGCGTACGCGGCGGCGCCGTCCTCCGCGGTCGCGGCGTCCTCGGTCGCGGCCATCGGGTGCACGTTGCGCGCCGGGATCGGCAGGTGGTCGATCAGGGCCGCACGTGCCTGGCCCTCGTTGCGCTCGGAGTCCGCGCGCGGCACGAACCGCTCGTCGCCCCACCACAGGTGCACCCCGGTCCAGTCCACGATGGCGGCCAGCGGCGAGTGCCGGGCCCGCTCGAGCAGGCGGATCCCGACGGTGCCTCCGGTGAGCGCCACGTGCACCGGGTGACGCACGGCCTGGGCGTCGAGGATCGCCAGGAGCAGCCGAGCCGCGGTCGCCTCGGCGAGCGCCGCAGCGTCGGGGTGCACGACGACGGCGCGCTCGGGTCCGTGCTGGTGGGCCGAACTGCGCACCTCCGGCTCCCGGGTCACTCCGCGGCCACCTTCGGCAGGCCCTTGACGAGGGTGCGTGCGTAGACCTCGTCCGGGTCCAGTCGGCGCAGGTCCTCCATCAGGCAGTCGGCGATCGGGCGCTTGGCCATCGCGATCTGCTGATCGGGGCGCCCGGCCTGGGTGACGGTCACGACCGCGCTGCCCTCGGGGCGTCGCATCGAGATGGAGCTGGTCCGTCGCTCCAGGTCGAGCCCGGTGATCGCGGTGGCGCCCGGGTCGTGCTCGATCGTCACCGGAGCCTTCAGGCTCGACGCGAGCCAGGCCGCGAACAGATGCGTGGACGGGCGGTCCTGGCTGCCCAGCACGCGCACCGACCGCACCGGCTCGAACGGCGGTTCGTCCAACGAGGCCGCGGCCAGTCCGCGCCACAGGGTGGTGCGGGCCCAGGACAGGTCCGTGTCGCCCGGGGCGTAGGTGTCGGCCAGGCCGGCGAGTTCCTCGATCGGCGTGTCGCAGGTCCCCACGTCGCTGATCCGGCGCTGTGCCATGGCGCCGAGCGGGTCGGCGGACATGTTCTCCGGCGGGTCGTGCGGCCACCACACCACGATCGGTGCGTCCGGGAGCAGCAGCGGGACCACGAGGGTGTCCACCGTGTGGCGGGCATCGCCGAGCGGGCGCAGCAGGACGACGTCGCTCGCCCCGGCGTCGCCGCCGACCCGGATCTCGGCGTCCAGGCCCGCGGAGTCGCCGTCGTCGCCCGGGTCGACCACGATCACCCGGCACGGGTGCTCCCGGCTGGCGTCGTTGGCGGCCGCGACGGCCGCCTCCACGGAGTCACCGGTCGCGACGATGACGAGGGTCAGCACCCGCCCGAGGGCCACGGCTCCACCCTCCTCGCGCAGCTCCACGAGCTTCGCGCCGATGGCCGAACTGGTGGTGTTCTCGAGGCTGATGATCATGGTCGCCTCCACGTGCGTCCGTCGCGGGCCAGCATGGCGTCGGCCGAGGGCGGCCCCCAGGTGCCCGGGCGGTACGGCTCGGGCTTCCCGTGCTTGGTCCAGTGGTCGATGATCGGGTCGAGGATCTGCCAGGAGAGCTCGACCTCCCGCTGGCGCGGGAACAGCGGCGGGTCACCGAGGAGCATGTCCAGGATGAGCCGCTCGTAGGCCTCGGGGGAGGACTCGGTGAAGGCGTGCCCGTAGCCGAAGTCCATGGTGACGTCCCGGACCTCCATGGCGGTCCCGGGCACCTTCGAACCGAACCGGATGGTCACGCCCTCGTCGGGCTGCACCCGGATCACGATGGCGTTCTGACCGAGCTCCTGGGTCTCGTTCAGGTCGAACGGCAGGTGCGGCGCCCGCTTGAACACGATCGCGATCTCGGTGACCCGGCGGCCGAGGCGCTTGCCGGCGCGCAGGTAGAACGGCACCCCGGCCCAGCGCCGGGTGTCGACGTCGAGGCGGATGGCGGCGTAGGTCTCGGTGATCGAGCCCGCGCTCATGCCCTGCTCCTGGAGATAGCCGACGACCTCCTCGCCGCCCTGCCAGCCCGCCTCGTACTGGCCGCGGGCGGTATGGCGGCCGATGTCGCGTGGGATGGTGACGGCGGAGAGCACCTTCTCCTTCTCGGCGCGGAGCTCGTCGGCCTCGAAGGAGACCGGCTCCTCCATGGCGGTCAACGCGAGCAGCTGCAGCAGGTGGTTCTGGATGACGTCGCGGGCCGCGCCGATGCCGTCGTAGTAGCCGGCGCGGGAGCCGATCCCGATGTCCTCGGCCATCGTGATCTGGACGTGGTCGACGTAGTTGGCGTTCCAGATCGGTTCGAACATCTGGTTCGCGAACCGCAGCGCGAGGAGGTTCTGCACCGTCTCCTTGCCGAGGTAGTGGTCGATGCGGAACACCGACTCCGGCGGGAAGACCTCCTCCACCACGTCGTTCAGCTCGCGGGCGCTGGTGAGGTCGTGACCGAAGGGCTTCTCCACGACGACCCGGCGCCAGGTGTCTGCGGCCGGGGTGGACAGGCCCACCTTCGCGAGTTGCTCGAGGACCAGCGGGAACTGTCCCGGCGGCACGGACAGGTAGAAGGCGTGATTGCCACCGGTGCCGCGTTCGTCGTCGAGGCGTTGCACCGTCTGCGCCAGCCGCTCGAAGGCGGAGTCGTCGGAGAACTCGCCGGACACGAACCGGAAGCCCTTGGATAACTGTTCCCAGACCCCTTCGTCGAACGGGGTCCGGGAGTGCTTCTCGATCGCATCGTGCGCGATCTTGCGGAAGTCCTGGTCCTGCCAGTCCCGCCGCGCGAACCCGGTGAGACCGAACGCGGGGGGTAGCAGCCCGCGGTTCGCCAGGTCGTAGACCGCCGGCAGCAGCTTCTTCTGCGCCAGGTCGCCGGTGACGCCGAAGATCACCAGGCCGCTGGGCCCGGCGATCTTCGGCAGCCGCCGGTCGGATGGATCACGGAGCGGGTTCTGTCCGTTCGTCACCTTCGCCGGTGCCATCCGGTGGTACCACCCTTCGTCGCTGTCTCGCCTCGGCAGGTCAGGAACCGGCGGCCGCCAGCCCGTCGGTGACGTCCTTCAGCAGCTCGTCCCAGCTCTTCTCGAAGGAGGCCACGCCGGCCTCCTCCAGTCCCTCCAGGATCTTGCCGTACGGGACGCCGAGCCGCTCGAGGCTGTCCAGTATCTGGCGGGAGTCCTCGAACGTTCCGTGCACGGTGTCGGTGCCGTCGGCCCGCGAGTGGTCGGCGACCGCCTCGAGGGTCTTGCCGGGCATCGTGTTCACGACGTCGGCCACCACGAGTTCGTCGACGTACATGGTGTCCGGGTAGGCCGGGTCCTTCGTGCCGGTCGAGGCCCACAGCGGGCGCTGGGTGTGCGCACCCGCGACCGCGAGCGCCTCGAACCGGGGGGTCGAGAAGATCTCCTCGTACACCTCGTAGGCCAGGCGCGCGTTCGCGATCGCCGCCTTGCCCCGTAGGGCCCTGGCCTCGTCGGTGCCGATCTCGTCGAGGGCCTTGTCCACCTGGGTGTCGATCCGGGACAGGAACAGCGAGGAGACCGATCGGATGGTGGACAGGTCCCTGCCGGCCTGATGCGCCAGCTCCAGGCCGTCGACGTAGGCCTGCGCGACGGCGCGGAACCGGTCCAGACTGAACACGAGCGTGACGTTGACGCTGATCCCGGCGCCGATCGCCGCGGTGATCGCCGGCAGGCCCTCGACCGTGGCGGGGATCTTCACGTGCAGGTTGGGCCGGTCGACGGTCTCCCACAGGGTGTGCGCCGAGGCGATCGTGGCCTCGGTCTCGCGGGCCAGCCGGGGGTCGACCTCGATGGAGACGCGGCCGTCCTGGCCGCCGGTCGCCGCGTGGATGTCGGCGAACAGGTCGCACGCGTCGCGCACGTCGGCGGTGGTCAGCTTCAGGACCGCCTCGTCGAGGGAGGCGCCGGCCGCGGCCAGCTCGCGCAGCTGCGGCTCGTAGGCGTCGCCGTTCTCGATCGACTTGGCGAAGATCGTCGGGTTCGTCGTGACACCGACCACGGACCGGGTGTCGATCAGGTTCTTCAGGGCCCCCGACTGCAGGGCGTCACGGGACAGGTCGTCGAGCCACACGGAGACGCCGGCCGCGCTGATCGCGGACAGGGCGTCGCTGGTGGTCCCGGGCTGCTGGGTCTGCTGGGTCATCAGGGGTCTCCCTCGTTGCGGTGGGTGGGCGCCGACGGCCGTTCGGTCCGGCCGTCGGCACCCGGACGGTCAGGCCTTGGCCGCGGCGATCGACTCCTCGGCGGCGGCGACGGTCGCCTCGGCGGTGATGCCGAACTCGGCGAAGAGGATCTTGTAGTCGGCGGACGCGCCATAGTGCTCCAGGGAGACCGCACGCCCGGCGTCGCCCAGGTACTTGTACCAGGACAGCGCGATGCCGGCCTCGACGCTCACCCGGGCCCGCACCGCAACCGGAAGGACGGACTCGCGGTAGTCGGCGTCCTGCTCCTCGAACCACTCCAGGCTCGGTGCCGACACCACCCGGGTGCCCACTCCCTTGGCCTCGAGCTGCTCGCGGGCGGCCACGGCGATCTGCACCTCGGAGCCGGTCGCGATCAGGATCACGTCCGGAGTACCCGTGGAGGACTCCAGCAGCACGTACGCGCCCTTCGCGACGCCGTCGGCCCCGGCGAAGCCGTCGGTGCCCCGCGGGAAGGTCGGGACGTTCTGCCTGGTCAGGACGATGCCGGCCGGGCCGTCGCGGCGCTCCAGGACGGCCTTCCAGGCCTGCGCGGTCTCGTTGGCGTCCGCCGGGCGCACCAGGGCCAGGCCCGGGATGGCCCGAACGGCGGCGAGGTGCTCCACCGGCTGGTGGGTGGGGCCGTCCTCGCCGAGGCCGATCGAGTCGTGCGTCCACACGTAGATCGAGGGTGCCTTCATCAGCGAGGCCAGGCGGACTGCGCCGCGCATGTAGTCGCTGAACGTGAAGAACGTGCCACCGTAGGCTCGGGTCAGTCCGTCCACGGCGATGCCGTTGACGATCGCGCCCATCGCGTGCTCGCGGATGCCGAAGTGCAGGGTGCGCCCGTACGGGTTGCCGGAGAACTCGTCGGTGGAGCGCTCGACCGGCACGAAGGACGGCTCGCCCTTCATCGTGGTGTTGTTGGACCCGGCCAGGTCGGCGCTGCCGCCCCAGAGCTCGGGCAGCACCGGTGCCAGGGCGCTGAGCACGGCACCGGAGGCCGCGCGGGTGGCGACGTCCTTGCCCGCCTCGAACGTGGGCAGGGCGTCGGCCCAGCCGTCCGGCAGTTCACGGGCCTGGAGCCGGGCCAGCAGGGCCGCCCGCTCCGGGTTCGCCGCGGACCAGGTGGCCAGGGCCTCGTCCCACTCGGCGTGGGCCCGCGCGCCGCGTTCGGCGACCTCGCGGGTGTGCGCGAGGACCTCGGCGTCGACGTCGAAGGACTTCTCGGGGTCGAACCCGAGGACCTCCTTGAGCGCCTTGACCTCGTCCCCGCCCAGCTTGGAGCCGTGCGCGGAGTGCGAGCCCTGCTTGCCGGGGGAGGGCCAGGCGATGATGGTGCGCAGCGCGATGAACGTCGGCCTGTCGGTGACGGTGCGGGCCTCGGCGAGTGCGGCGTTCAGGGCATCGACGTCCTCGCGGTAGGTGCCGTCGGCCTGGGTCCAGTCCACCCGGATCGTGTGCCAGCCGTACGCGGCGTAGCGACCCACGACGTCCTCGGTGAAGGCGATGTCGGTGTCACCCTCGATCGAGATGTGGTTGTCGTCCCAGACGACCACGAGGTTGCCGAGGTTCTGGGTGCCGGCGAGCGAGGAGGCCTCACCGCTGACGCCCTCCTGCAGGTCGCCGTCCGAGGCGATCACGTACACCCGGTGGTCGAACGGGGACTCGCCGGGGGCGGCGTCCGGGTCCAGCAGGCCGCGGACGCGGCGCTGTGCCATGGCGATCCCGACGGCGGTCGCGACGCCCTGGCCGAGCGGGCCGGTGGTGGTCTCGACGCCCTTGGTGTGACCCCACTCGGGGTGGCCCGGGGTCAGCGAGCCCCAGGTGCGTAGGGCCTCGAGGTCCTCCAGTTCCAGGCCGTAGCCGGACAGGTAGAGCTGGATGTACTGCGTGATCGAGGAGTGCCCGGCGGACAGCACGAACCGGTCCCGGCCGAGCCACTCCGGGTCGCCCGGGTCGAGGGTCATCTCGTTCTGGTACAGCAGGTACGCCAGGGGCGCGAGGCTGATCGCGGTGCCGGGGTGACCGTTGCCGACCTTCTCGACGGCGTCGGCGGCGAGGACACGGACGGTGTCGATGGCCTTGTGGTCGAGTTCGTTCCAGCCGACGGTGTCCGACTTCGGGGCTTGCGCGTTCACTGAGCCTTCACTTCCTGCGTCCGCGGTGGGCGGGCGCGTACGGGGTCTGTACCGGGTTCGGGGTGTGTTCGGGGAGACGGGGCCGCGGACGGCACTCCGACGCTCCATCCGACCCTACTCATTTTCCGTCCACGGGCACGTGGTTGCCCGATATTGCCGCCACCCGGCCTAGACTGGCTCGGGCGGGCAGCGTCCCGCTCGAGCGGCGCCCTCGATCGGCGCACCAGATCCGGAGAAGTTGAGCCTGTGGCCGAGCAGCACCCTGTGACCATCCCAGCCGCGCCCGACGCGGTCGCACCGGCAGCGCCCGGCGACCCACGTCGACGCCCCGGCGGCGGGGTCCGGGCGAAGGTCGGCGCCTACATCGCGCTCACCAAGCCGCGGATCATCGAGCTGCTGCTGATCACGACGGTGCCGACGATGATCCTGGCGCAGGGCGGATTCCCGTCCTGGTGGCTGATCATCGCGACCCTGGTCGGTGGCACGGCCGCGGCCGGCTCGGCGAACACCCTGAACATGTACTACGACCGGGACATCGACGCGGTGATGCACCGCACGAAGAAGCGTCCACTGGTCACGGGCGCGGTGAGTCCCACCGGCGCGCTCGTCTTCGGTATCGCACTCGGGGTGTTCTCGGTCCTCTGGCTCGGCCTGACCGTGAACTGGGTGGCCGCCGGTCTCGCGTTCGCGGCGAACCTCATGTACTCGGTCGGCTACACGATCCTGCTGAAGCGGCACACCTCGCAGAACATCGTGTGGGGCGGGGCCGCCGGCTGCATGCCGGTGCTGATCGGCTGGGCTGCGGTCACCGGGTCCCTGGACTGGGCGCCGTTCCTGCTGTTCGGGATCATCTTCTTCTGGACCCCGCCGCACTACTGGCCGCTGTCGATGAAGTTCAAGAAGGACTACGCCGCCGCCGGGGTGCCGATGCTGCCGGTCGTGAGCGCGGACACCGGGGTGGCCCGGCAGATGATCGGCTACGCGGTCGCGATGGTCGCCTGCTCGCTGGCGCTGATCCCGGTCGCGGACATGGGCCTGTTCTACACGGCGGCCGCGGTCGCCTCCGGTACCTGGTTCCTGGTGCTGTGCATCAACCTGTATCGCCGGGCGGTGGCCGGCACCACCCGCAAGCTGGGCGCGATGAAGGTCTTCCACGGCTCGATCACGTACCTGACCCTGGTGTTCGTGGCGCTCTCGATCGACCCGTTCCTGCCGTTCTGACCCGATGCCGGCCGACGAGTCCGTTCCCTACGGCGGGCAACTGCGCGAGTACCTCGCGCACCTGGGCATCGAGCGTGGCCTCTCGGAGCACACCCTGGCCGCCTACCGGCGGGACCTGCTGCGGTACGCGGCGTTCCTGCGCGGCCTCGGGCGGGGCTCGTTCGCCGAGGTGACGGAGGCGGACGTCGGCGCCTACGTGGAGGCGCTGCGCGCCGGGTCCGACGGCGGGTCGCCCCTGTCCGCGTCGTCGACGTCCCGGGCCGTGGTCGCCGTCCGCGGCTGGCACCGGTTCGAGGCGCTCGAGGGGCGCACCGACCACGACCCGGCCGCGGCCGTGCGCCCACCGAGCGGTGCGAAGCGGCTCCCGAAGGCGATCTCCACCGACGAGGTGGAGCGGCTCCTGCACGGTGCCTCCGCGGCCGAGGGCGTGCTCGGGCTGCGCGACCGGGCCCTGGTGGAGGTCCTCTACGGCACCGGCGCCCGGATCAGCGAGGCCGTCGGCCTGGCGGTCGACGACCTGCACCTGGACCGGACGGCACCGTCCGTCCGGCTGTTCGGCAAGGGACGCAAGGAGCGGATCGTCCCGATGGGCCGGTTCGCCGTCGAGGCCCTGGAGGCCTACCTGGTCCGGGCCCGGCCGGTGCTCGCGCAGTCCGGGCGGGGCACACCGACGGCGTTCCTGAACCAGCGCGGCAACCCGCTGTCCCGGCAGAGCGCGTGGGCGGTCCTGCAGACCGCCGCCGACCGTGGCGGAGTCACGGCGCACATCTCCCCGCACACCCTGCGCCACTCCTACGCGACCCACCTGCTGGCCGGCGGCGCCGACGTGCGGGTGGTCCAGGAACTCCTCGGCCACGCCTCGGTGACCACCACGCAGATCTACACGCTGGTCACCCCGGACACGCTGCGCGAGGTCTACGCCGCCGCCCACCCCCGCGCCCGGGCTGACCCCGGTCACGACGGAGGTCCTGCGTGATGGTGGGTCGGCTCAGCGCAGGGCGGTGACCCGGTGCGGCGCCTCGGGGTGGAACGGATCGGCCGTGTGGATCTCGGTGCCCGGGTGCAGCAGCGTCTCGGTCCGGTACAGCTCCTCCAGTTCGACGGCGGCCGGCCCGCCGTGCACGCCGCGCGCCTCCTCGTCGTCCGCCGCCACGAGCAGCCCGGCGACGCGGTCGATCCGGTCGAGGAAGGGGGCGAGGCCATCGACGTCCCCGGGCGGCGGACCCTCGCTCAGGATTCCCCAGATGTCCCAGAGGAGCAGTTCGTCGCGATGCCGGTGGGCCGCTTCGAAGACCACGTACTCGGCCACGAATACCGGGCCCCGCAGCGGCAGGGTCGGGTCCACACCGTAGGTGTCGGCGTCGAGCGTGCCCGCCCGGTGGGCGAGCCACACCTGCGCGGCCGTCTCGAACGGGGTGCCCAGGCCCGTCGGGATGTCGGTGACGTCGAACTCCGCCCGGAACCCGGGCGCGTACCCCACCTCCAGCTCGGGGTCGAAGCGGACCCAGCGTCCGCCGTCGAACACCTCGACGACCACGTGGTCGTGGTGGAACCCGGCCCGGAAGTAGTCGGCGAACCCGATCCGGGTGCGGGCCGGCACGCCGTGCTCGCGCAGGACCCCGACGCTGAAAAGGGAGTGGTCCCGGCAGCAGCCCTGGAGCCGCTCGGGCAGGGCGCGGGGTGCGTTCAGCGGCAGTCCGTGCCTGGCCTGGTCGGTGGCGAGCTGGTCGGACAGCCAGCGCAGGTCGATGTCGCCGCGGGTGGCCTCGGGCAACTGCGCCTGCTCGCCGCGGTAGTGCGCGATCAGGTTCCGCGCGGCCGCGGAGACGTCACCGATCGTCGGGGGCACCGCGCGGAGCAGTCCGGCGTGCGGGCCGGGGTCGCTGTACGCGGAGTGCCGGGCGTAGCCGGCGACGGCGTCCGGCACCTGGGTGGGTCGGCTCGCGTCGGTCCGGGGTGTGGTGGTCATCTGTGGTCCTCTCGGTAGGGCAGGGCGATCTCGGCGGCGGGTGCGGTGGGGGTGTCCGGCCAGGGCACGGGGTAGATCTCGCGGGGTGGCCCCGTCGCGGCGCCGTGGGCGCGGGCCCAGCGGCCGACCGCGTCATAGGCGTGCAGGATCTGCGGGTAGGCGCACTGGGCGCGGGTGATCGTCGTGGCCGCCTCCGTACGGGCGGGTTCGAGGCGGATGACGATCGGACCGGACGGGGTCGCGATGCCCTCGAACGGCACACACACCTCGATGGGTCCGTCGCTGTCCGGGGAGACGACGCCGTGGTAGATCGCCCACCACTCATCCCCGAAGGTGGCGTCCAGGGTGGCCAGGTGGGCACGGATCCGGGTCACCGAGTCGTCCAGGGTGGCCACGAGCTCGGCCTGGAGGACGTGCGTGGTGATGGACGCCAGCAGGCGTTCCGCTGCGGGACGGGAGGCGACGTCGAACGTGGGCGAAGGAGCGCCGTCGCGCCATTGCTCGACCAGGTACTCCACGGTGCCGCGTTTGGTGGCCAGCGCGTGCTCCTGCTCGGCCCACCACGCCAGCAGGTCGTCGGTGGCGGCCGCCGGGTTCGCGGCGGCCAGGATCGCCCGGACCCGCGCGAGCGGCATGTCGAGGCGACGCAGCAGGGAGATCCGCCGGGCGGTCGGTTCCTGGTCAGGTGAGTAGTACCGGTAGCCGGTGTACGGGTCCACCGAGGCGGGCACGAGCAGTCCGGACTCGTCGTAGCCCCGCAAGGCCTTCAGGGACAGGCCGGTCCGGCGCGCGAACTCGCCGATCGTGAAGTGGTCGCGGCCTGGTGTCATGACCCCAGTGTTGGGCCTGCCCCAGGGGGAGGGTCAACCGACATTTCGACGATCGGGAGGCGGGCTCACCCGCTGTCGGGAGGAGTCGCTCAGAAGAACGTGCGAACGAGCCCGACGGCGACGGAGTCGGGCGTGAGCCGACCGTCGACCTCGACGATGTCGCGCCACTTGTCGAACGTCGTGCACGGGTGGGAGATGCCGAGCACCACGCGGTCTCCGACCTCAGGCGTCGCCCCGAACGTCGACGCCGGCACGAAGGCGTGCTGATCGTTCACCGCCGCCACCGGCGCCGGATCGAGCGCTGCCTGGGCCGCCCTGCCGGTACGCCAGAGCTCGAGGGGGACCGGCAGCCCCTGATCGTGTCCGGCGTCGCGCCGGCCGGTGTCGAGAAGTGCCACACCGCCGTCGTGGACCGCGAGCACGGTGGCCACGAGGCGCAGCGCGGACCGGAATCGTGGTGCGTTCGGTGGGGCGCCGTCCTGGGCCCGGCGGTAGTGCCCGTCGTCGTGGGCGATGCTCACGCCCGAGCGCACGATCACCCGGCCGTCCGCGCCGGTCAGGTCCGACAGTCCGTCGGTGACCTCGCCGAGATGGTCGCTCCCGGCGATGCTGAGGTATGCGTCCGGCCCGGCCGCGGGGAGCGCGACCTCCCGGTGCACGTGCAGCACGTGCGCGGCGAACGCGCCGATCTCGGCGCGGCTCGGATCGCCACCGATCGCACCCTCGTAGGCGGCGGAGCCCGCGAGCCGGACGCCCGGGGTAGCCCGGATCCGGGCGGCCACGACGCCCGCCTCGTCGAGGTCCCGCACGCCGGTGCGTCCACCGGGACGGCCGATGTCCAGCAGGACCGGGAGCTCCGGTCCGGACGGATCGGCGAGGGCCGCCACGGCCGCCTCGCTGTCGACCCATGACAGGATCTCCCGGTGCGGGTCGGTGCGCAGTGCCGCCCGGGCGCGTCCGGCGCCGGCCCCGGTCGCGAGCGGGTTCGCCAGCTGGATGCGCCGCACTCCGAAGGCGAGCGCGACGTTCAGCTGCGCGAGGGTCGCGACGGTGATGCCCCAGGCGCCGGCCGCCAGCTGCCGCGACCACAGCTGAGGCGCCATGGTGGTCTTCCCGTGCGGTGCCAGCAGGTAACCGCGCTCGTCACACCAGCGCTGCAGAGCCGCGATGTTGTCGGCGACGGCGGAGGCGTCGATCGTCAGGTACGGCGTCGTGAGGGCCGCGACCGGTGCCCGGGTCGACGCCAGGGTGCTGCGAGCGAGGCCGTCGAACCCGGGTCCGAGGACCTTGCCCAACGGTTCCGCCGGTAGCCCGCCGAGTTCGGACATGTCGAGCGCCTCGGCTCGGTCGGGATCCGTCTGGCTCACGCCTACCCTCGTTTCACCTGGACCTTGGTGGACTGCGTGGCCCGCCGGGATCGGTGGTCAGCGGCTGTCGGCCGGCTTCACACCATCCGGTTCAGCAGCCGGTCCCGGTCGACGAACTGGTGCTTGACGACCAGCCCCACGTGCACGGTCAGGGCCACGAAGAACACGATATGCGTCGTGACGTGCGCGACCAGCCCGGTGTCGTCGTCGAGGACCGGCAGCGGTGCCGCCCACTCGTAGGGACCGATGTCCCACTCGGAGTCGGTGGCGAACAACAGGGCGAGCCCGGTGACCGGGATCGCGAACATCAGGACGTACAGGGTCCGCTCCACCACCGTCGCGACCCGCCGCTCGTGCGCGGAGAGGCCGGGCGCCCAGTCCGGCAGGCCGTGCGTTCGGCGCCACCACAACCGCAGGCAGGCGAGGGCGAGGATCGTGGCGCCGAGCACCGCGTGCGGCACGATCCACCAGTCCTCCTCGCCGCCGAAGAACAGGTCGGCGGCCCACTCGAGCAGATCGTCGAACCGGTCGATCGAGTAGCCCAGGACGAACTGCACCGCGATGGCGACCACCATCGTCCAGTGCAGCAGCTTCGCGACCGTCCCGTAGCCGGTCGCCGCGCCCGGCGAGCCCATGTCCGCACATGCTCCTCCAGGTCGGCGGGCGTTGCGAGCCGACCGTGCCTGCCCGCCTGCCCGCCTGCCCGCCTGCCCGCCGGAGGGCGTGCGGCCTAGAAGTGGTCGCGGATGTGCACCTGGCCGGCCCCGAAGAGATGGTCGATCACCGCGTCGACCTCCTCAGGCCCGTGCAGGTGCCCGGCCAGGCGCAGGTTCGCGCAGGACTGCACCCCCGCCCAGGCCAGGGCGAGGCCCTGCGGCGTGAACGTGGCGACCCGCCCGGGTGCGTCCGGACCAACGGCCACCCGACGGCACTCGATCGCTCCGCCGTCGACGGTCAGGTCGTAGACGCCGTCCATGGTGCCGAGCAGGTCCCCGGACACCGCGAACCGGGCCCGCGCGGAGCCGTGCGAACGGCGGGCGGCGAACGCGCCGGCGACGTCGTCGAGCCGCAGCATGTACCCCTCGGTGACCACCTGCTTCCACGCCGCGGAGGGCAGCACCAGCCGGGCCGGGTCCGCCCCGGAGGTCTCGAGCCGGATCGTGGGGATGACGGCGGAGAACGAGCCGAGCACCCGCCACAGGGCCCGGTATCCGTCCGCGGTCAGCGCGAGCAGGTCCTCCACCTCGAGGCTGTCCGACTCGTGGGGTCCGCGGGTCCAGCTGACGTAGCCGACGACGGCGCCGCTCGCGTCCAGCGCGAGGCTCACCCCGGTGAACGCGGCGATCACCTCCGCGTCGGTGCGCGGGAACGAGATCCCGCGGCGGCTCAGGGGGCCGCGCTGGCGTGCGGCCCAGGTGTCGTAGACGGCGCGGACGGCGGGCACGTCCGCCTCGGTGGCGCGCCGGGTGGAGATGTGCGTGCCCGGGCGTACGGCGGCCGCGGCGGCGGTGGGGACCTCGACCGTCTCCGCGGAGCCGATCAGCTCGTAGCCGAACCGGCGGTAGATCCCGGGGGCGGAGGGGAACAGCGTCGAGATCACCTCGCCACGTTCACGGGCGCCGCGGAGCACCGGCCCGAACAACGGCTCCAGCAGGCCCCGGCCGCGGTACTCGGCCGCGACCGTGACACCCGCGATGCCGCAGGTGGGCACGGCGGCGCCGTCCCACCAGGAGGAGTACTCGCGGCCGATCACCCGGGCGGCGAGCACGTCGGCGTCGAACGCCCCCCACAGGTGCATCCCGGCCGGGTAGGCCGTCGGCTGCGGGTCGGTGAGGCCGCCGGTCGGCATGCCGAACGCCTCGGCGCCGAGACGGCGGCTGGCCGGGACGTCGGCGGGGGTCAGTTCGCGGATGGTGAAGGTCATCGGGCCAGCCTAGGTGGGCCCGCACCCGACTCCTGCGGCGCGCACAGTTGGTGTTGTCCGGTGGGGCCAGTACTTTGGCGGGGTGAGTACCGAATCCGCCGACTCCTGGACCGAACGCGACTTCCCGGTGCCGCAGCCGTTGAACGGGCACGGTCCGGCGCGGATCATCGCGATGTGCAACCAGAAGGGCGGGGTCGGCAAGACCACCACCACGATCAACCTCGGGGCCGCGCTCGCCGAGTACGGCCGCAAGGTACTGATCGTGGACTTCGACCCGCAGGGCGCCGCGTCCGCAGGCCTGGGCGTGGCCGCCCACGAACTCGACGACACCATCTACACCGAGCTGATGGCCGCCAAGCCGGACGTGCACCGGGTGATCCGGGAGACCGGGGTCGAGGACCTGCACCTGATCCCGGCGAACATCGACCTGTCCGCGGCCGAGGTGCAACTGGTCAACGAGGTGGCCCGGGAGCAGGCGCTCGGCCGGGTGCTGCGACCGGTCACGGACGACTACGACGTGGTCCTGATCGACTGCCAGCCCTCGCTCGGGCTGCTCACGGTGAACGCGCTGACCGCCGCGCACGGCGTGATCATCCCGCTGGAGACCGAGTTCTTCGCCCTCCGCGGGGTCGCACTGCTGGTCGAGACGATCGACAAGGTCCGGGACCGGCTGAACCCGCGCCTGCACACCGACGGCATCCTCGCGACCATGTACGACGCCCGCACGCTGCACTCGCGCGAGGTGCTGGCCCGGGTCCGGGAGGCGTTCGGGGAGACGGTCTTCGACACCGTGATCACCCGCACGGTGAAGTTCCCGGACGCCTCCGTCGCGACCGAGCCGATCACCACCTACGCCCCGAACCACGCCGGCGCGTACAACTACCGCAAGCTCGCCCGCGAACTCATCTCCCGTGGCGACGTCGCCTGACGCCTCCCTCGCCGGCGACGCACCAGCCGAGGAGGCCGTGCGGCGGGCCACCTTCGAGGTGAGCCTGGAGAACTTCTCGGGACCGTTCGACGTGCTGCTCTCGCTCATCGCGAAGCACAAGATGGACGTCACCGAGGTGGCTCTCGCCGTGGTCACCGACGACTTCATCGCGCACATCCGGGCGCAGGACGAGTGGGACCTGTCCCAGGCGAGCGAGTTCCTGGTCATCGCCGCCACCCTGCTGGACCTGAAAGCGGCCCGGCTGCTCCCGCGGGGCACCGTCGACGATGCCGAGGACCTCGAGCTGCTCGAGGCCCGGGACCTGCTCTTCGCCAGGCTGCTGCAGTACCGGGCGTTCAAGGAGGTCGCCGGGCACCTGGACACCGAATGGGTCCGGATGGGCCGGTCGTATCCGCGCAACGTGGCCCTGGAGGCGCGGTTCGCGGCCCTGTTGCCCGAACTCGTGATGCAGGTCGGCCCCGCCGAACTGGCCGCCATGGCCGCCGCGGCACTCGCCCCGAAGGCGCCGCCGCCGGGCGTGGACCTCAGCCACCTGCACAACCCCGTGGTCAGCGTCCGCGAACAGGCCGCGCACATCGTGGACCGGTTGCGCCGGTCCGGGTCGCTGTCCTTCCGGGCGCTGACCGACGACGCCGACGGCACCAACGTGGTGGTGGCGCGGTTCCTGGCGCTGCTGGAGCTGTACCGGGAGAGCGCGGTCGCGTTCGACCAGGCGGATGCCCTGGGGGAGTTGCGGGTGCGCTGGACCGGGACCGATGAGGGCGAGATCGCCGTCGAGGACGACTACGAGGACGGACCCGTGGCGGCGCAGGACGCGCCCGGTCCGGGAGAGCAGGAGCAGGCATGAGTGAGCACCCCACGGAGCGGGTGGACGGGGTCGACGGCGCCGGGCCACCGACGCCGGAGGGTTCGCCGGAGGATGGGGCGACGGACGCAACGACAGAGGCGACCTCGCCCGCTGAAGCGTCGGCAGGGCCGACAGGGCCGAGCGTGCTGGACGCCCCGGGCGGGCTGCATGCCGCGCTCGAGGCCATCCTCATGGTCACCGAGACCCCGATCGCGGCCGCCCAGCTCGCCACCGTGCTCGCGGTGCCCGAGGCCGCCGTCGCCGGTGCGCTCGCGGACCTGGTGGCGGAGTACACCGGCGGGCCGCGCCCGCGCGGCTTCGAGCTGCGCGAGGCCGCCGGCGGGTGGCGGTTCTACTCCGCACCGGCATTCGCGGCCGCCGTGGACGCGTTCGTGCTCGACGGGCAGACGGCCCGGCTCACGCAGGCGTCGTTGGAGACCCTCGCGGTGATCGCGTACCGTCAGCCGGTGGCCCGCGGCCGGATCGCGGCCATCCGCGGTGTGAACGTGGACTCGGTGGTGCGGACCCTGCTCACCCGTGGTCTGATCGAGGAGGCGGGCACCGACCCGGAGAGCGGTGCGATCCTGTACCGGACCAGTTCCTACTTCCTCGAGCGGCTCGGGCTCCGCTCGCTGGAGGACCTCCCGCCGCTCGCCCCCTACCTGCCCGATATCGACGCGTTCGACGACATTGACGGAGCCACCCGATGACCCCCCGATCCCCCCGCGGGAACACCCCACCCAAGGACGTCCACGACCCCGGCGGCATCCGGCTGCAGAAGGTGCTCGCCGGCGCCGGCCTGGGTTCGCGCCGGGCCTGCGAGGAGATCATCACCTCCGGCCGGGTCACGGTCGACGGCGTGCAGGTACGCGAGCTCGGCGTCCGGGTGGACCCGGCCACCGCCGTCATCCATGTGGACGGTGCCCGGGTGCAGCTCGACGACAGCGTCGTCACGATCGCCCTGAACAAGCCGGTCGGCGTGTATTCGAGCATGCGTGACGAGCAGGGCCGCCCGGACCTGGCGCAGTTCGTCGCCGACCGTACGGAGCGGCTGTTCCACGTCGGCCGGCTCGACGCCGAGACCGAGGGCCTGATCCTGCTCACGAACGACGGCGAGCTCGCGCACCGGCTCACCCACCCCTCCTACGAGGTGGCCAAGACCTATGTGGCCGAGGTGGAGGGCCGGGTCGCACGAGGCCTCGGCCGCCGGCTCCTGGACGGCGTGGAACTCGAGGACGGCCCGGTCCGGGTCGATGCCTTCCAGGTCCTCGAGACCACGCCGGGTGCCTCGATCGTCGAGGTCGTGCTGCACGAGGGCCGCAACCACATCGTGCGGCGCCTGCTCGAGGAGGTCGGCCACCCGGTGGTCCAGCTCTCCCGGACCCGGATCGGCCCGATCCGCCTCGGCCACCTCAAGGTCGGGCGCACCCGCGTCATCGAGGGCCGCGAGCTCGGGTCCCTGATGTCCGCGGTCGGCCTCTGAGCCGATCGGGGGACGGGTGGAGACCCAGGCCGCAGACACCGCCGAGTTCTACCGGCGGTTCGCCCGGACCGAGGCACACGGGTCCTCTCCCACGTACGAGGCACTGACCCTCGCGGTGGCCGACTCGACCGAGCTGCTCGGTCTCCTGCACACCCTGCCACGGGCGAAACGACAGCCGAACCTGCTCCTCGGCGCGTTGCGCTGGTTCGGTGCGCCCGTCCAGGACCCGGCTGCGGCCCTCGCGTTCGCGCTGGACCGCGCCGACGACCTGCGTGCCTTCATGGGCACCCACGCCACCCAGACGAACGAGGTCGCACGGTGCGCGGTGTACCTGCCCGCGCTCGCCCTCGTGCCCGGCCCGGTGGCCCTGCTCGAGCTCGGGGCGAGCGCGGGGCTGTGCCTGCTACCGGACCGGTGGGCCTACTCCTGGACCCGCCCGGACGGGAGCGTCGTGAGCCTCGGGCCAGGCGGTTCCGGTGGCGCGACGGCGCGTGCCGGCGCCGTCGTGACGGACGCCGCGCCGCTCACCGTGACCGCCCGGGTCAGCGCGAACACACCGATCCCCGCCACGATGCCCGAGGTGGTCGCCCGCCTCGGACTGGACGCGAACCCGATCGACGCGGCCGACCCCGCGCAGCGGCGCTGGCTGGAGTGCCTGATCTGGCCCGAGCACACCGACCGGGCCGCGCGGCTGCACGACGCCCTGGCGGCGGCCGCCGCCGACCCACCCCCGCTCCGGACCGGACTCTTCCCCGCGGACGCGCCGGCCGCCGTCGACCGGCTGCGCGAACTGGCCCCCGAGGCAACGGTCGTGGTGCTGCACAGCGCCGCCGTCGCCTACCTGGACGCGCGGGCGCGTGCCGAGTTCGTCGACACGATGGCGGGGCTGGACGTGCGCCGCCTCGGCCTCGAGGGCGCCGAGGTGACCGCCTCGATCGGCGTACCCGGCGTGCCCGGGACGCCCGGACGGTTCGTGCTCAGCCTCGACGACACCGTGCTCGGCACCGCCGACCCGCACGGCCGGGACCTCGACTGGCTCGCCGCCCCGGACTGATGCGCGGCCGGGGGATCCCGCGACGGTAGGGTGAGCCCTCGTGAGCGAGGAGCCGAGCAACGTCGCTGCGACCCGCGGTCCGGTCCGGATCGTCGGCGCCGGGCTGCTCGGCGCCAGCATCGGGCTCGGCCTGTCCGCGCTGGGGGTCCCGGTCACCCTCGCGGACGCCTCCCCGACGGCGCGGGCCCTGGCGCGGGACGTCGGTGCCGGCGCGATCGAGCACGCCGAGGACGCGGCCCCGACCCTGATCGTCGTCGCCGTGCCGCCGGACGTCACCGCGGAGATCGTGGCCGCCGAACTGCGGGCGCACCCGGGGGCCGTCGTCACCGACGTGGCGAGCGTGAAGTCCGTGATCCTGGCCGAGGTGGCCCACCTCGCCGCGCGGGACTCGCTGGACTTGGGCCGGTACGTCGGCTCCCACCCGATGGCCGGCCGGGAGCGCTCCGGCGCCGGAGCCGCGTCGGCCGACCTGTTCGTGGGCAGGCCCTGGGTGATCACGCTGCGCGAGGGCGTCGATCCCCGGGCGCTGCTCGCGGTGCGCAACCTCGCGACGGACCTGGGCGGGGTGCCGCTGCAGATGAGCCCCGCCGAACATGACGACGCCGTCGCCCTGGTGTCCCACCTGCCGCAACTGATGGCCTCCCTCACCGCGGGCCGGCTGGTCGAGGCGCCGGAGACGGCACTCGGGCTCGCCGGGCAGGGCCTGCGGGACGTCACCCGGGTCGCGGCCAGTGACCCGCGCCTGTGGTCGGCAATCCTGACCGGCAACGCCGCCGCCGTGAGCACGCACCTGCGTGGCGTCCGGGACGACCTGGACGGGCTCCTCGGCGCCCTCGACCGGGCCGCCGTCGACGGGCCGCTCGCACTCGGCGCGATCGCCGGGATGGCCGGAGTGATCTCGGCCGGCAACGACGGAGTGGCACGGATCCCGGGCAAGCACGGTGGTCGGCGCAAGCGGTACACCGAGGTGACGGTCCTGGTCCCGGACGAGCCGGGCGAGCTCGGCCGGCTGTTCACCGAGATCGGCGAGATCGGTGTCAACATCGAGGACTTCCAGATGGAACATGCGACCAGACAGAGAGTGGGGATGGCGATCGTGTCGGTGATCCCGGCGTCGGCTCAGACGCTCGAGACGTCGTTGGAGGAGCGGGGCTGGCGCGTGGTGGCACAGTGACCGCACTGGTGGTGGCGATCGACGGACCGTCCGGCACCGGCAAGTCCACGATCAGCCGGCGGGTCGCAGCCGACTTCGGCCTCGCCTACCTCGACACCGGGGCCATGTACCGGGCCGCTGCCTGGTGGTGCGTGCGCGAGGGCATCGACCTCGCGGACACCGCCGCCGTCGCCGCGCAGGTGCGCGAGCTACCCCTCGAGATCGGGACCGACCCCCGGGAGCCGAGTTTCGCCGTCGGCGGGGAGGACGTGAGCGTCGTGATCCGCAGCACCGAGATCTCCACCCTGGTCAGCGCCGTCGCCACGAACCTGGACGTGCGTGCGGAGCTCCAGGACCGGCAGCGCGCCGCGATCGCGGCCGAGCGCGGGCCTGGCGGCTTCTCCGGGGGCCGCGGCATCGTGGCCGAGGGACGCGACATCACCACCGTGGTGGCCCCCGAGGCGCAGGTGCGGATCCTGCTGCTCGCGGACGAGACGGCCCGGCTGGCCCGCCGCGCCAAGGAACTGCACGGCACCGTGGACGACGCGGCGCTGGAGGCCACCCGGGACCAGGTGGTGCGACGCGACGCCGACGACTCGACCGTCTCGAACTTCACCACCGCCGCTGACGGTGTCATCACCGTCGACACCTCCGCGATGACCCTCGAGGAGTCCGTGGACACCGTGCGCACCCTCGTGTCCCGGGCGTTGGCCACGAATGAGGAGGAGGCCCGATGACGGAGGACAAGGACACGACCCCGAAGGCCGGGCCCAGACCGGCCGGTTCGCCCGGGCAGACCGTCACCCCGGACGACATCCGGCGGTGGGGCCCGGTGTGGTCGCGCCGGGTGGGGTGGCTGCTCGCGCACGTGTTCTGGAACACGAAGGTCATCGGCGCCGAGAACGTTCCTCGGACCGGTCGGCTGCTGATCGCCGCGAACCACACCGGCATCATCGACGGGCCGCTCCTGCACGGTGTCATCCCGCGCAGCTCGCACATCATCATCAAGGAGGAGATGTTCTCCGGGATCATCGGCTTCCTGATGCGCGGCGCGGGTCAGATCCCGGTGGACCGCAGGAACGGCCGCGCGGCGCTGCAGACCGCGCTGGCGATGCTCAAGGAGGACCGGCTGGTCGGGGTGTTCCCCGAGGGCACCCGCGGCCGCGGGGACGTCAAGGAGACCAAGGCCGGGATCGCCTGGCTCGCGGTGCACTCCGGCGCGCAGGTGGTCCCGGCCGCCATCCTCGGCACCCGGCCCACTGGTCGCAAGCCCGGCCACATCCCGTTCTTCCGGTCCAGGCTGCACGTGGTGTTCGGGGAGCCGTTCACGGCCGCGGACCCGGCCACCGGCAAGGGCCGCAAGGCCGTCGCCGAGGCGATGGGGACCATCCAGACCCGGATGAGCGAGCATGTGCACGCGGCGTCCGACCGGACCGGCGTGGAACTGCCCGGCAGCACCGAGATCTGACCCCGCACGCCCCGGAGCCGCATCCGGAGCTCGTGGTGACCCTGCGTGCGGCTCGCGGGTTCCGGATGCGGCCGAGCGCCCGGGGGCGCACGCTGGTGAAGGTCGCCTGCGCACACCGGCGGCCATCACCACAGAGGGAGCGACCATGCCTGGCAAGAAGAGCCCAGGACCCAGCGTGAAGGACAAGGAGCTCTACGAGAAGCTCCGCGACGAGGGCAACTCGAAGGAGAAGTCCGCCCGGATCGCGAACGAGGCGGCCGGCTCGTCCCGTTCGAAGGTCGGCAAGCGCGGCGGCAGGGCCGAGGACTACGAGGAGCGGACCGTCGGCGAGCTGCGCGAGCGGGCCCGCGAGATCGGCATCGAGGGCCGCTCGAAGATGAAGAAGTCCGAACTCATCGACGCCCTGCGCAACCACTGACACGCCCCGTTAGGTCATCGGGGCGAGAGCGGGAACAATAGGCGGGTGAACTCCGAGCAGAACGACCCGTCCGCCCCTGCCGTCGACGTGCCCGTCGACGCCCTCGACGAGGCCGCGGCCGACGAGCGGGACGAACGCTACGACGTCGCCGACAGCTCCGACGACGTCCAGCGCGCCGAGGCACTGCGCGCCGGCCTGTCCGAGTACGAGTTGGACGAGGCCGACCTGTCCCTGCTCCAGCAGGGCGAGGGCGACGGCGTCGGCTCCGGTGCGGAGGGGCCGCTGCCGGTGCTCGCGGTCATCGGGCGCCCGAACGTGGGCAAGTCGACCCTGGTGAACCGGATCCTCGGGCGTCGGGAGGCCGTGGTCCAGGACACACCGGGCGTCACCCGGGACCGGGTCAGTTACCCGGCCGAGTGGGCGGGCCGGAACTTCACCCTGGTGGACACCGGCGGCTGGGAGCGGGACGTCAAGGGCCTCGCCTCCCGGGTCGCCGACCAGGCCGAGATCGCGATCGCGCTCGCGGACGCGGTGCTGTTCGTTGTCGACGCCACGGTCGGTCCGACGGACACTGACTCCTACGTCGTGAACCTGCTCCGCCGCGCGAACAAGCCCACCATCCTGGTCGCGAACAAGGTGGACGACCAGCGCGGCGAGGCGGACGCGGCAATGCTGTGGTCGCTGGGCCTCGGGGAGCCGTTCGCGGTCTCCGCGCTGCACGGACGCGGCTCGGGCGACCTGCTGGACGCGGCCCTGGCGCTGCTGCCCGAGGTCTCCACGGTCGGCACCCGGATCCCGGAGGGCGGTCCGCGCCGGGTGGCCCTGGTCGGTCGCCCGAACGTGGGCAAGTCCTCGCTGCTGAACTCGATCACCCGCTCGGACCGGGTGGTCGTGGACAGCGTCGCCGGGACCACCCGCGACCCCGTCGACGAGCTGGTCACGCTGGGGGAGCGGGCCTGGTGGTTCGTGGACACGGCCGGTATCCGGCGCCGCGTGCACCAGACCTCCGGGGCGGACTTCTACGCCTCCCTGCGCACCCAGAGCGCGCTGGAGAAGGCGGAGGTCGCCGTCGTCCTCATCGACGCGAGCACGCCGATGACCGAACAGGACGTGCGCGTGGTCCAGCAGGTCATCGACGCCGGCCGGGCCCTCGTGATCGCCTACAACAAGTGGGACCTGATGGACGAAGACCGACGACCGTTCCTCGAGCGCGAGATCGAGCAGCAGCTGGTCCAGGTGCCGTGGGCGCCCCGGGTGAACTTCTCAGCGAAGACCCGCTGGCACGTGGACCGGCTCACCCGGGCCCTGGACACGGCCCTCGCGTCCTGGGACACCCGGATCCCGACCGGGAGGCTGAACGCGTTCCTCGGCGAGCTGACCGCGGCCCATCCGCACCCGGTCCGTGGGGGCAAGCAGCCCCGGATCCTGTTCGCGACCCAGGCGAGCACCCGCCCGCCGCGGTTCGTGGTGTTCGCCACCGGATTCCTCGACCCCGCCTACCGTCGGTTCATCGAGCGCCGGCTCCGGGAGACGTTCGGGTTCGAGGGCACCCCGATCGAGATCAGCGTGCGGGTCCGCGAGAAGCGGAAGCGGTAGGCCGACGGCGGAGGTCGCCCTCGGCGGGTCGGCTGCCGGTCGCAGTGGGCTGCTCGGGCGCAGCCTGGTCACCGCCACGCCCACCAGGCACGGCGCCGCCGGCGTGGGGGTGGCCGTGATGCGGTCGCTGGCGGTCGGGTTGCTGCCGCCGAAGGTACGGGCCGTGCCGGTGGTCGACCCGGCACCGACCCGCCGCATCGGCGTGGCGGTCAAGGAGTCGGCGTCCCATCACCCGGCCGCGGTCCGGGTCGTGGAACTGCTCCGGGAGCAGGCGGGCGCGCTCACGCCCGTCTGACGGGCGTCGGCGGTCGGCTCGCCGGCTTGCGCTCGTGGCCGCCCGGGCTGAGCCTTGAGACCATGCGCGCCCGCACTCTGCTTGCCACGTCGCTCGCCACTGCCACCACTGCCGTTGCCGGATCGGTGGCGACGGACCCGGACGGTGACTGGTTCCGATCGCTGGACCTGCCCGACTTCTATCCGCCGAAGGCGACGTTCCCGATCGTCTGGACCGCCCTGTACGCCGACCTTGCGGTGGCCGGCGCCGCGGCGATCGACGCCTGCACCGACCCTGCCGAGCGGACAGCGCTGCAACGCTCTCTCGCCGTGAACCTCGTCCTGAACGGAGCCTGGAGTTGGCTGTTCTGGCGGTCCCGCCGGCCCTGGCTGGCGACCGTCGAGTGCCTCGTCCTCACCGGCCACTCGGCCCTGCTCGTCCGCCGGATCCGTCGGGCGAATCCGGGCGCGGCCCGCGCGCTCGTGCCGTATCCGTTGTGGTGCGCTTTCGCGACCGTCCTGAACGCAAGCATCGCCGGTCGCAACCCGCACGACTGAGCGAACGGCCGCCGTCGGGCCTCAGGTCGAGGCGCGCACCAGCAGGTGGTGCGCCACCCGGGCGCGGACGCCCTGGAGCGGCACCTCGCCGTCGTACATGCCCAGGGCCATCCCGACGGCGGACTCGGCCACCGCGTTCATGTCCACCGCCAGGGTGGTCAGTTCGGGCGAGACGAACCGGCCCAGGTTCAGCCCGTCGCAGCCGGCCAGGCGCACCCGGCCGGGCACGTCCACGCCGGCCTCGTGCAGCGCCTTCAGGGCCCCGCAGGCGACGATGTCGTTGAACGTCATGATCGCGTCCACGTCCGGGTGGGCGGCCAGCAGCGCGTTCCCGCCGGCCACCCCGGAACTGAGTGACTTCGACGCGGCGGTCACGGTCGGGACCCGCACGCCGCGGTCCGCCATCGCGGTCAGGAACGACTGGCCGCGGGCGGACGGGAACCCGGGCAGGCCCACATCCAGCAGCACCGGGCGCTGCGAACCGCGCTCGAGCAGGTGGTCGGCCAGGTCGCCCATGGCGTCGTCCACCTCCATCTCGACGCCGCCGCCGTAGGTGTACTCGCCCATGTCGATCCGCACGAACGGCACCCCGGCGAGGACCTCCTGCGCCTGGGTGTCGGTCAGCGCCGGATATCCGATCACGACGTCCGCCTGCTTCGCGAGGTCGGCGATCAGCGAGTACTGGTCCGCGGCCTTCGCGGTCTGGGCCAGGATCACGTTCCAGCCGCGGTCCCGGGCGCTGGAAACCACCGCCGACGCCAGTTGCGGGTAGTACGGGTTCATCAGGTCGTCGACCACGAGCCCGACGGTGCGCTGGGTGTGGCCGACCAGGCCGCGCCCGAAACGTGAGGGGCGGTAGGCGAGTTCCTTCGCGGCGGCCAGGACCCGCTCCTTGGTGGCCACCTTGATCCCGGGCATGTCGTTCATCGCCCGGGTCACGGTCTGCCGGGACACCCCGGCTGCCTCGGCCACGTCGATGATCGTGGCCGGGCGCGACCCGGGACCCGCGCCCCCGGCCCTCGGGGTCACGGGGCGTCCGCGCGCAGGTCCAGGTAGTCCACCTGCCCCGGGGTCAGCTCGACCGCCAGCGACTCCAGCGACGACCGGGTCTCCGCGATGGTGCGCGGCCCGATCAGCGGGAACGTCGGGAACGGCTGGTGCAGCACGAAGGCAAGCGCGACCGCGGTCGGGTGCACGCCGAACTCCTGCGCGAGTTCGCGCGCCCGGCGGAGCCGCTCGAAGTTCGCGTCGCTGTAGTAGCAGCGCACGAGTTCGGTGTCGGAGCGGTCGTCCGGGTCGGCGCGGGCGAAGAACCCGCGGGCCTGGGAGGACCACGGCAGCAGCGGTGTCCCGGTGCGGGTCAGCCACTCCTTCGACTCCGGGTCGGTGGCGTGCCGGCAGCCGACCCAGGGCACGTCGTAGGCCTCGGCGAGACCGAAGTGGTTGCTCAGCACCCCGAAGCCCTGTCGCCCGTTCGCCGCCGCGTAGGCGTTCGCCTCCTCGAAGCGTTCGATGGTCCAGTTGGAGCCGCCGAACACGCCGATCCGGCCGGCGCGGGCGTGCTCGTCGAGGACGTCCACGAACTCCCCGACCGGGATGTCCGGGTTGTCCCGGTGCATCATGTAGACGTCCGCGCCCTCGATGCCGAGCCGCTCCAGCGACGTCAGCAGCTGGCTGCTCAGGGCCTCGGGGTTGCAGTTCGGGGTGTGCGCACCCTTGGCGATCACGACCACGTCCTCCCGGACCCCACGGGTGGCGAGCCAGCGCCCGAGCAGGGTCTCCATCCGGCCGCCGCCGTACCCGAAGGCGGTGTCGAAGGCGTTCCCGCCGGCCTGCGCGAAGTGGTCGAACATCGCGGCAGCGTGGGGGAGGGTCCGCTGGTTGTCGCAGCCCATCACCACCCGGGAGATGTCCTTGTCCACGCCCGGGATGCGGCCGTAGCGCATCTGCTCCCGGGCGAACGTCAGCGGCTGCCCGGAGACCGTGGGGATCTGCGCCTCGTCGCGCTCGAACGGGTAGGCCAGGCCGATCTGCGCGCGCCACGCGTCCAGGACCACGGCGTTGCCGAGGGAGTCCGCGTGGCTCATCCCGGCGACCTCGCCGGTCCCGGTCGCCTCCGCGAGGGCGTCGGCCTCGAGGGCGTACGGGGAGTACCCGTCGAACCTCTCGGTGACCGGCTCCTGCCCGACGACGGCGAGCGTCAGGACATTGTCGTCCGCGATCGTCCAGGGGTTCACCAGGTGGATGTACCCGGCCGAGCCGTACACGGTGAGCGAGACGTCGGCGAGTCGCACGCCGGTCCGCACGGACGCCGTCGTCCCGTTCGCGAAACCCAGGTCCGCGACCGCCCAGGTGTCGACCCCGTTCTCGACGGTGCCCGCGGCCCGGACCTCGACCGGGTCCGCGAACCCGGCCCCGGTGGCCGCGCCGACGATCGCCCGGGCGTAGGAGACCGGGTAGGCGCCGACGTCGAGGATGCCGCCGCCGGCCAGGTCCTCGTCGAAGAGCCGGCCCTCGGTGGCGCCGGTGGCGAACGCGAAGGCCGCGTCCACGTGCCGGAGGTCGCCGATGGCGCCGTCGGCGACGAGTTCGAGGAGTCGGAGCGTCTGCGGGTGGAACCGGTACATGAACGCCTCGAGGAGGACCTTCCCGCTGGTCCGGGCTGCGTCGACCATGGCCATCGCCTGGGCGTGGTTCGGGGCCAGCGGCTTCTCACTGAGGACGTGCTTGCCGGCGGTCAGGGCGGCGATCGCCAGTTGCGCGTGCGTGGTGTGCACGGTGGCGATGTAGACGGCGTCGACCTCGGGGTCGGCGAGGATCTGCGTATAGGTGCCCGTGCGCAGCGAGCCGTGGCGCTCGGCGAACTCGTCGGCGAAGGCCCGGGCCCGGCCGGCGTCGGAGCTGGCGACGGCGACGAGCGTGCCGTGGGCGCTCGCCGAGAGTTGCGTGGCGAAGCGACGGGCGATGCGGCCGGGACCGAGCACGGCCCAGCGGAGCGGGGAGGTCATGGAGTTGTCACCTTCGAGACTCGGGTGCAGCGGTTCGGGGCGGCCGATCACCCTCGGGAGTGCCGACGGTGGCCGTGAACGTTCACGCTACGGGTTGTCCGGCCTCGGGACAAGGGCTTCGGTGTGGTCGGCTGTCGCGATCAGTCGTCGGTCCCGAAGCCGAGCCCGATCACCTCGAACGTGGTGCCGTAGCGGGTGCCGGTGGCCTCGCCGCCGGAGGTGGCGATTCCGGTGAGGAACTCCTCCGGGTCGAAATGCCAGGACAGTCCGTCGATGTAGGCCTTGTGCTCCTTCAGGGAGGCGAGACCGGCGTCGAACGTCTCGGTGGTGTCGACGCCGTGGGTGGCGTCGGGCGAGCCGGCGACCCAGACCTGCCGGACCCCGCTCCATGGTTCGAGGCCGTCACCGAGCTGGTCGTGGAACACCCACCGGTTGCCGGCGTCCCGGACCGCGTCGAGGGTGGCCCGGCCGGTCGCGATGTGGTCCGCCTGGTTCAGGCCGCCGCCCGGGAAGGACTCCGCGAAGTTGATGGTGATGACGATCTCCGGACGATGCTCGCGCACGACCTTCGTGATCGCCCGCCGCAGGTCGACGCCGTACTCGAGCACGCCGTCGGGCAGGCGCAGGAACTCGACGGTGTCCACGCCCACGGCCCGCGCGGAGGCGACCTCCTCCGCCTCGCGGAGCGGGCCGGCCTCGTCCGGGTGGATGGCGTCGATGCCGGCCTCGCCCGAGGTGACCATGCAGTAGACGATCTCCTTGCCCTGGCCGGTCCAGCGGGCGATCGCGGCGGCGGTGCCGAACTCCATGTCGTCCGGGTGGGCGACGACGGCGAGGGCCTTCGACCAGTCCTCACCGATCGGGGGTAGCGTCATCGGGGCTCCAGGGTGTGGGGGTCGGGTCTGGCGGTGTGGCTCGCGGCGTCCGAGGGTGGCACGGGGTGGCGCATCGGCTCGGCGGAGGTGAGCCAGCGCAGCCCCGCGGTGCCGAGCCGCCCGCCGAGCACGGCGGTGGTGCGGTCGCGCCGGGGGTGGTCCGGCACCCGCAGCGGTTCGCGCGCCCAGCGTGGCAGCGTGGCGACGGCGGCCCGTCCGAGGAGCCAATACGCGGGCTTGATCGGGCGCGGCAGGGGAGCGTGCCGGAGCAGGAACTCGGCCACGTCGGCGGCCGCGGGGGTGCCCTGCAACTCGGGCCGGAACGCCTCGATCGCGGCGCTAAGCTCGGCGCGGGTGTTCGGCACCGACTCGGCGCCGAGCCGGATCGCGACCTCACCGGCCTGCCGGACGTACTCGTCGTACTGGGCGGGCGTGAGCTTCTCGCGGCCGAAGTGCTCGTGGGCGACCAGGAAGGACTCGATCTCGGCGACGTGCACCCAGGTGATCAGGTGCGGGTCGTCCGCCCGGTAGGGGCGCCCGTCCGGCGCGGTGCCGTGCACGCGCTTGTGCACCGCCCGTACGATCCGGATCGCCCGCTCGGCGTGCTCGATCGTGCCGTAGGTGGTCTCCGAGATGTAGGTGGCCGTGCGCGCGAGCCGGCCCCAGGTGTTCTCGCGGTAGTCGGAGTGCTCCTCGACGGCCGCCATCGCGAGCGGGTGCAGCGCCTGCAACAGCAGCGCGCGCATCCCACCGATGTACATCGAGGCGTCCCCGTGCACCACGCGGACCGGCGACCCCTTCGCGAACCACCGCGGGCCCGGCGTGGCATGGATGCGCGCCGTCTGCTCGGTGCCGTCCGGCCCGGCGACCTTCTCCAGGAGGGAGCGGCTGAGCCGGTTCCGCAGTTCTGTGATCTGTCCCACGGATCCAGTCTGCATCATGGATCCGACACGTGGCGGATTCGGTTCGACGCCGCGGCTGCGGTAGTCTCATCCAGGCCCGTTTACGCGGGTCGGCGGGCTGTGGCGCAGCTTGGTAGCGCACCTGACTGGGGGTCAGGGGGTCGCAGGTTCAAATCCTGTCAGCCCGACCGAGAGGTCCCGGAAACTCAAGGGTTTCCGGGACTTTTTCTGTAGGTGGATGTGATCCGGTCATCGAAAACCCATCACTTTGACGCCCTCGCGGCCCGCTCGGGCCGCCGCGCTCCGGTGGACGTCTCGTCTTGCCGGTTGCTCCCGGTTCGTGGGTGGGAGCGGTCGATGCCCTCGGTGCTGGATATCAGACGCGCGCCGGATGCGCGGATTGCCTGAGTGATCGCAACGTCGTCTGCCCGCGATCGTGCTAGGCGGTCGAGCTTGTGCACGATGACGTAGTCGACCTGATGTTCCCTCAGGTACGCGAGCATCTGTTGGAGTCCCGGGCAGTTGGTGTTGCGCCCCGACTGGCCGCGGTCCACGAACTCGGCCGCCACGAGCGCCCCCAACCCGTATGCTTGACGTTGGTTCGCGTCTCGCTGGGCCGGGATGGAGAAGCCGTCTCGTGCACCTCCGCGATCTGCCTGACGAGCAGTAGAGACGCGGATATACGAAACCGCCGACCTCAGCGGGGACGGGTCAAGGACAGAAGTGGCAGCTTGAAGGAGATCGCGGGCTTTGTTCATTCAGCCAACAGTGGCCGACGTGCCGGACGACATGAGATCGACACCGGTACCAGATGTCCGCGGAATCCAGCGGGTTGCGCGTACCGCCGCATCCTGTCCGTCTTGAAGAAGGAAGTCGGGGGCCGCCGGTTTCTGCACCTGGCGAGCAACGGAGACGCTGCGGCTCGGTTCTCTCCGGGCTTTCCAGCAGACTGTATTGAAATGTATCTTGTAGTGTCGGCTGGCAGACGGTGTGTCTTGGTGAATTGGCTGCGCGGATAGGGATTTGTTGTGCTGGAGCTAGAGCTCGATTTCGAGGCCCTCGGGGAGGTCTTCTCGACGACCCAGAGTGCGCCGTTTGCGGTGATCGAGATTGAGGTGGAGCAGGCTGCGACGTTCGCGGATCGTCTGGGCGTTCCGGTGCGGCGGTGCTACATCTCTGATCCGAGTCTGCAGGCCCGAATCGCGGAGACGTCGGTGTCTGCTCGCACGATCGTTGGGTCGAAGCTTCCAGGTCGTGGATCGACGATGGCGGGTGACTTCGGTGAGATCCTTACGGCGCTGTTCCATGCTGCGAGCGAGCATCCCGGGGTCGTTCTGGACCCGAAGAAGTGGCGGTTGAAACAGGATCGCACGAAGCCTGCTCCCGGTTCTGATGTGGTGCAGATGATCCTTCCGCAGTGGCCAGCGGCGTCGGCAGATGATCGGATCATCTGTGCTGAGGTGAAGACGAAGTCCACCAGCGGTACGTCGACGCCCATCGCCAGTGCGATCGCGGACTCGGAGAAGGACAGCTCACGACGGTTCGTGAAGACGCTGAACTGGCTCAAAGAACGAGCGATCGACACGGGGCTGTCAACTATCTCGATCGAGCAGCTGGACAGATTCATCCACCCTGTAGACCACCCGGAGGCGACACGGGAGTTCCGCGCGGTGGCAGTTATCTGCGCGAGCCTGGTCGCCGACGAGTTGATCGGTGTGGTCCCCCCTCCTCCTAGCGAGCGGGCGTTGATCGTGATCTCGGTCCCTGACTTGAAGGAGACCTACGAGCGGGTCTTCGACGCCGCGCTGTTGACCGCAGAAGACGTCGAGGATGTCGCGTGAGAGAAAACTTGGGTCGGTGGATCGCAGATGCGGAGACACAGCAGACGATTGTGGACTTCCGGTTGTCGGCCCACCTGGGACAACTTGAATACCTCGACAATCGCACGACGGACCTGTACTACTCTCTGGTCGGCGAGCTGTTCGACATGGTGCGTGCCGGGGGCGGGGAGCCGCTGGATTGGGCATCGCTCGGTCGTGCACTTGAGACGGTGAGCCGGGATCTGCGGGACGGTGCTCGTGCGGATGCGTTGTTCTTTGCGGCGGTTGCGTTCTATCAGGGCGGCTATCCTGCCTCGGCGGTGATGACGATGCGACTCGCCGATCCGCAGTTCTGGGAGGTCGATGCCCAGCGGGCGGCGTACGAGCTCCTCACTCGGTCTGCGAATCCTGTTTCTTTCTCGACGCAGGTGCTGGTCGACGCGGTCCGAGCCGGGAACACGAGCATTGTCGACGAGGTGGTTGTCGCCGCGCAGGAGGAAGCGGGTCGCGCGCTGGATGTTGGTCCTGACGAGTGGGTCGCCCATCGCCTGTATGCGGTTCTGGTTGAGCGCTTCCAACGCACGAACCTTCGCGCGGTTCTCCCCGACGGGGCGACGCGGCGGTGGGATCCTCTGGTGGAGTCGTTCCTAGACCGCACGCAGCCGGTGTGGGACTTCTTCCCGTCGCAGATGGAAGCCATCGATGCGGGACTGCTGACGAGTTCTGAGTCCTACTCATTGCAGATGCCGACGGGAGCAGGCAAGACCGCGCTGACAGAGACGCTCATCTTCGACCATCTGAGCCGCTTCCCAGAGAGCAAGGCGGTGCTGTTGGTTCCGTACCGGGCGTTGGCCCGTGAGCTGCGCGGCAGTGTCGGCCGGCACCTGACGGCAATGGGGTTACGGTCGCGGACGGTGTACGGCGGAACGGTTCCGGGGATCGAGGAGAGCGACGATCTGGAAGAGGTCCGCGTCATCATCGCCACGCCGGAAGCCTTGACGGGGCTCGTCGGCGCTCACCCGGAATTGCTGTCGGAGATCTCGCTGGTCGTCTGTGATGAAGGGCACCTTCTCGACAGCGAGTCTCGCGGAGTGGGGCTGGAGCTGCTGCTGGCACGGCTGAAGGCGCGAACCCCGGCCCCGCGGATCGTGTTCGTGTCAGCGATCGTCCCCAACGTGGAAGAGATCAACACTTGGCTGGGCGGCTCCGACGGTACGGTGGTGCGCAGTGAGTATCGGCCAGCGGTGGCGGAGTTCGCGGTGCTGCGCCCTTCTGGTTCGGGTCGACAACGCAAGGTCGGACTGGAGCTGCACGAGCCGTCCACCTCGTTACCGTCGCACACATTGCCGGAGTTCCTGGGCCTGGAGGATTTTCAGTTCACGAACCCGTCGACGGGGCGGCTGAACACCTACGACTACGGTTCCACGAAGACCTTGGCGGTGGCCACAGCACGGAAGGCGCTGACGTTGGGTCCGGTTGCTGTGTTCGCGACGGAGAAGGGCGGCAACCGGGGCGTTCTGGGCCTTGCCAACGAGCTCCTCAAGCAGATCGCAGCAGGTCTCGACCTGCCGAAGCCGATGGCTTATGTGACGGACGACGCGGCCGTCGAATCAGCGGTGGCGTATCTGACCGGAGAGTTCGGCGACGACTGGGTGGGAACGCGGGCACTCCGCGAGGGCGCGATCATTCACCACGGCGACGTGCCACAGGAGACCCGCGAGGTTCTCGAGGAGCTGGTTTCGGACCGGCGTATACCTATGGTGTTGTGCACGAGCACGTTGGCGGAGGGCGTGAATCTGCCGTTGCGGACGATGGTTCTCTACTCCGTGAAGCGCAGCTCCGACGGAAGCGCACCCGAGGCAATGCTCGCCCGCGACATCAAGAATCTGGTCGGTCGAGCAGGGCGGGCGGGAAGCTCGACACGCGGGCTGGTGGTCTGCGCGAACCCCGATGACTGGGCGGTCGTCAGCCCTGTCGCAGAAGGACAGCCCGGTGAACCGGTTGCGGGAGCGTTGATCACCTTGGTACAGAGGTTGGAAGGCGCGCTCGCGCGCCAGCAACTGCAACTCACCAATCGGGTGCTGGAAGCGAGCCCAGTGCTGTTCTCCCTCGTCGACGGGGTTGATGCGGCGCTAATCGAGCTGATTCGAGACGAGCTGGGTGCGGAGCAGTTCGTCAGCATCGCCGAAACGCTCGCCGCGGAGACCTTCGCTGCGGCACGGGCCACGGAGCAGGAACGGCAGATGCTGTTCAGTGTGTTCGAGCTCCGCGCGCAACGCCTTGTCGAGATGCGGGCGTCCGGGCGCCTCTCGCTGGCGCAGGAGACGTCGGCACGACCTCGTCTGGTCGACGCAGTGCTCGATGGGCTCCTGCCCCGGTATACGGACTGGGAGAGCATTGAGTCACCACTGAACCCTAACCTGGTGCGCCTCGTTGTCGACTGGGCACTCGAGCAGCCCGGGTTCACCCGGGAAGCGGAGACCGTGTACCGGCGGACGGACGTAACCGACCTCGCTGCATCCCTGTCTGAGCTACTGCTGGCCTGGCTAGAGGGGCTGCCGTTCACAGCGCTCGCAGCACGCGCAGGAGTCAGCATTGACATGCTGCTGCGCATCCACGCCAAGCTTGTCTTGTTCGACTTGGTGACCCTGGTAGAGCAAGCAGTGGCCATCCTCCAGCAGCACCTGACGTCGGAGGGCGTCGCTCTCGCCCCAGCGGTCACCTCGTTCCCCGACTTCCTGCGGTTCGGTGTCTCCACCGCGGCTGCTCGTGAACTGATGGCCAAGGGTGTCCGACACCGGGCCGCTGCAGTGAAACTTGGCGCGCACTCGGCGATGAGCTCGCCCGGGAACCTCCTTTCGCTTTCAACCCCGTGGACGATCGCCCGGGACCTTCTCGCGGACACTGACACATGGCTTCCTCGCCTGGGTGATCTGGTCTACCAGCGCACCGTTGCGGACGTGGCAATCAGGAGGCTCATCTAGCGGTACTTCTTTCGGAGCTGAAACCCTCCGTCTAGCAACTGTATGGACGCGCACGTGCTCTGAAGCCAACCTGCTTCTGGAATGATGGCCGTGACTGCTCCGGCCACCAGCTGATCTTTCTCGGAGCGTCGCGATACGTCTGGGCGTCGCCTCAATGTAGACCAGCTTGACCTTGACCTTGACCTTGACCTTGACCGGCTCGGCGAACTCCGGCATTTCGAGGAGCGAGCGCAGTGCGTCACGTGAGTCGCCGTGGATGAGCAGGGGACTGCTGCACGAGAAGGTGACAGTTCCTAGTCACGCCGCCAGGGCGACGTTGTTGGTCATGATGGTCTCGAATTCGATAGGCGTCAATCGACCGAGCCGGGCCTGGCGGCGTCGAC
>NZ_SMNA01000022.1 GCF_004353825.1 Occultella glacieicola
CCCGGGCCACCGGCGAGCCGACCGGCCGCGCCGGCCGCACCGGCGCCGAGCGCGCCACCGACGCCGAGTCCACCGCCGACGCCGCCGCCGATGCCGCCACCGGGACCACCGATCGCACCGCCACCGATGCCGCCGGGACCACCGATGCCGGGCCCGAGCGCCCCGGGCCCGAGGCCACCGCCACCCCCGACGCCACCGTCGGCCGATGTGTCGTCGTCACCCGGGTTCCAGCGGTCGTCCGGGTTCCACGGGTCGTTCCCGCCAGGGTTGTTGGGGTCGTACGGGGGGTTGTTGTCGATCGGCGGGTTGTTGGGGTCGTACGGGGGGTTGTTGGGGTCGTACGGGGGGTTGTTGTCGATCGGTGGGTTGTTGGGGTCGTACGGGGGGTTGTTGTCGATCGGTGGGTCGTTGGGGTCGTACGGCGGCGGGTCGAGGACCGGCGGCTCGTTCACGTTGCCCGGACCCGGCAGCGGGGTCCCGGGGCCACCCGGCACGTTCGGGTTGCCGGTCGGGTTCGTCGTGGACGGCGGCGTGTGCGAGCCGGGCGGGGTGATCTCCGGTTGCCGACGCTCACCCGGGTTCCAATCCTCCGGGTTCGCGCCCGGCGGCAGGTAGGAGCTCTCCATGGACGTGTTCAGGGCGTTCATCGCCTGGGTGGCCTGGTCCTCCCGGGCCTCGTCCCAGTTCTCCAGCCAATGGTTCGTCGCCACTGCTGCCGTGACGGCGCCGACTCCACCGAGGACGATCATGCCACCGGCGGCCGCAGCGGCCTCGATGGCGCGCTTCTGCCACCAGTTCAGCTCCTTGGGCGGCAGGTTCTCGTACGCCTCGCGCGCATTGTTGATCGCGTCGAGCGCGTAGTTGGTGCTCGACTTGGCCTGGCTGAGGTCGCCCGCGGTCGTGCTCAGCGTCGAGGCCAGCGAGATCATCTGGGTCCATGCGGCGGTGCCGGTCTCGCCCTCGGCGCCGCTGTCGGCGCCGATGTTCTGCACGCTCTGGGCCGCCTCGGTCAGCGACGTGGAGTGGCCCCCCAGGGTGTCCACGTCGGTCCGTGCGGTCGTGAGCTTGTTCGAGTCGATCTGACTGATCTGTTCCAGATAGTCCGTGTTCACACCCATGTCACATTCCTCCATGCTGGGTCGGTGGTGGCTGTCGTGGTGGTGCCGGCGGGGCAGTGCCCTGTTCGCTCGGTGACGACGCAGGTGGCTGACCCTGCGGCGGATACGGCGGTTGGCCTTGCGGCGGATACGGTTGCGGGCCCGGCGCGGGATAGGCCTGGGGCGATCCCGTCGTCCCCGGCCCGGTACCGCTGCGGCGCCGGTTCCGGGTGGCGCCGACGATCAGGCCGACCACCACCAGGAGCGTGAGTGCTCCGGCGACACCGACGATCACGGGGACCAGGCTCGAGCCGGATCCGGAGTCGGTGTTCCCGGGTTCCTCGCTCGCGCCGGGCGCCGGCTCGCTGGACGGCTCGCCGGCGGTGCCCTCGATCTGCGCGATGCTGGGCACCGCGTTCGGGTCGTCGCGGACCAGCGGGTTGACGTCCTCGAACGTGGTCGGGTCCGTCGCCATCAGCCCGGGCACCGACACCAGCCCGTAGCCGGTGTTGTCGTCCCGGGCGGGTTCGTGCGCGGTGCCACCGGTGGTCCGGATGAGCGACTGGATGAGCTGGTTGCCGGTCGCCTCCGGGAAGGCGGACTTCGCCAGCGCCAGGGCACCCGACGTGAAGGCGGTGGCCTCCGAGGTGCCCGAGGTGAGCCATTGGGCGTTCCAGGCGCCGTTCTCCCATCCGGTCCGAACGATCTCGACACCCGGGGCGACGACCGTGAGCAGGGGGCTGGCGACGGGGGAGTCCAGGAGGTCGCCATTGATGTCGTGCGCCTCGACCGTGACGATCCCGTTCGCGGAGGCGGGCCAGCCGAGCTCACTCGGTGGCTCGTTGGGCATGGAGTTGACGATGACCACGCCGGCGCGCAGGGCTTCGGCGACCGCCTCCCCGTTGCCGTCGTTGAAGTTGGCGCTGAACGACATGCTGATGATGTCCGCCCCTGCCGCCACGGCGGCCCGGATGGACTCGTCGACCAGTCCGGTGCAGCCCTGTTCGTCGACGCTGGTCACGTAGCTGAGGATGGTGGCATCCGGGGCGACCCCTTGCGGCCCCGGGAACCCGTCCACCTCCGCGCCGTTGCCGACCAGGATCTCCGCCATCGACGTGCCGTGCTCGGCCTCGGCCCCCGTGCTCGTACCGGGGAACGTCGCGCCGTTGTCGGCGCACACGTGGTCGGGCTGGGTCTGGATGTCCGTGCCCACGAGCGTGGGCACGTCGACATTGATCGGGGTGTCCAGCAGGGCGATCGTCACGCCCGCACCGGTGGCGGTCCCATGCGCCTGCGCCACGCCGGTCTCGCTGTAGTACCAGAGGCCGCCGAGACTGGTGTCCCAGTCCGCGGCCGCCGGGAGCGCGGCCAGACCGACCAGCACCGAGGCCGTCACCGTGGCGGTGAGTGCCGTGACGGTTCTGCTCGGCCTCATCAGGCCGCGTCGAGTGCGGTCTTGATCGCCTGCAACCGGGCCGCGACGCCCTCGTCGAGATTCTTCATGTCCCTGGCGTAGGCGGCGAGTTCCTCGTGCATCGTGGTCATCGTCTCGACGGACGTGTTCAGGCTGGTCTCCGTGGTCGTCAGCAACCCGCGCAGCCGGCCCGAGTAGCCGGTCGGCGACGGGACCGCGGACCAGGTGTTCGTGTCCTGGCGGTCGCGGATCGCCTTGACGTCGGGCAGCAGTTTGCTCACCTCGTCCACGAGCGTCTCCAACTGCCCGATTCGGTGCGTGAGGACCTCTGGGGTGATCTCGGTCTGTCCCATGACGGTGATTCTCCGTGTCGTGATCGGTGGTGTTGATCTCTCGCCAAGAAAGACGGCACACGCCGAAGCCCGCGGGCTTCGGCGCGACCGTCAAGCTTGGCAGCCTGCGGCCGGACTCACTGGAAGCGAGCGGCGTTCTGGTTCTCGGTGGACTGGTAGTCCTGGCCACCCTGACCCACGGCGGTACCGATCTCGGTCAGCAGGGCCTTCATGTCCGTGATCGCGGTGGTCCACTGGGACTTCGCGGTCTGGTAGGACTCGGCGGCCGCACCGGTCCAGTCCGCACGCAGCGGCTGGAGCTGGGAGTCCATGTCGGCGAGCTGCTGCTCGATCTTGTTCGCGCCGCCGACGATGTCCGCGCTCGCGGTGGCAATGCCCTCGAAATTGGCCTTGAACGTCATATCTGTTCCTCAGTTCCTGGTGAGCGGGCGGTCAGCCGAGACGGCCCTGGAGACGGGACATGGCGGAGCTGGCCTGCTCGTCGGAGGAGGTGTAGCTGCTCTGCGACGCCTGCAGGTTCTGCTCGAACGTGTCGAGGCTGGTGATGATCTTGCGTGCGTCCGTGCGCCACCGCTCCATGAGCGAGGCGAACGCGGTCGCGGCCTGACCCTGCCACTGTGCGCCGATGCCGGAGAGGCGACCCTCGAGCGAGGAGAGCTCACCGTTCAGCGTGATCTTTGATTCGGCAACGATCCTCGCGCCGCGTGCCAGTGCACCGTCTGCTGCGGAGACTTCCTGTCCCACAGTCACCTCCAAGTTCATGGGCCTCTCGGCCCGTGTGTCCATGAACCACCGGTTGGCAGCCCATCACCGAATACCCCCGGTGAATGACCTCACCTTACGAAACCCGATGGGGTGCGTCGATGGGGAGAGGTCCCCGCGGGACCGGGCCCGAACCTGCGGGCGTGGCTGCGGCGGTGGCGTGCGTCGTGGCTATGCTGACGGGGGCCACCAGTAGGTAGAGGGATATCGATGACCGAACTTTCCAGCGCCGAGCGCGCGCTCGGCCAACTCCTGCGCGTCTCGGTGGTCGCCGGTGACCGTCGGCTCGACCTCGCCGCCCCGGGCGGGGTACCGGTCGCGGAGCTCGTCCCCGGGCTCGCCCGGAACCTCAACCTCCTCGACCCTGCGACGGTGTTCGGTGGGTACCGGTTGGTCCGACAGCAGGGTGGTGCCCTCGAGGGGGCCCGGAGCCTGCAGGCGCAGGGCGTCCAGGACGGCGACGTGCTGACCCTGACCTCGGGCGCGGACATCGACGAGCACCGGGTCTACGACGACCTGGTGGAGGCGGTCGCGGACGTCGTCGAGAGCGACGACAAGCCCTGGACGCCCAAGGATGCGGCCACGACGGCGGTGCTGGCCGCCGTGGCGCTGCTCGTCACCGGTGCGATCCTGCTCTTCGGGGCGGGACCGGCCACCGGCACCGGCACCGGGACCGTGTTCGTGCCGGTGACGGCGGCGCTGGCCGCCACGCTGCTGGTCGTCAGCGCGCTCGTGGTGGAGCGGGTCGGCGGCCCGCCGGCGGCCCCGGTGGCCCTGGTCCAGGTGGCGGCGATCTACGGCGGGCTGGCCGGGTTTGGCGCGCTCGGGGCGAGTGACCCCTGGGGTGCGGGGGCCGCGGGCGCGGGCGGCGGCGCCCTCGTCGTCGGCCTGCTCGGTCTGATCGCGCTGCGCGAGCGACGCGAGTACTCGATCATCCCGATCGTGGTCGGCGCCGTCATCGGCGTCGCGGGGTTGGTCATGTGGTTCTTCGACACCACCCCGGGGACCACGTTCGCCGTGGCCGTCGCGGTGGTCGGGGTCGCCGGTATCGGGGTGCCCTGGGTGGCACTCGCGACCACCCCCCTGCAGATCGTCAGCGCCCGCGACGACGCCGAGATCCTCGCCGACCCCGGTGAGATCGACCGGGCCCAGGTCTCCCGCGAGTACGCCCGGGGACACAGGTTCCAGGTCGGGCTGCGGATCGCCGTCGGTGTGGTCATGCTGATCGCCGTGCCCGTCGTGGTCGGGACCGGCCTGCTGGGGGCCCTGCTGATGGCGGTGGCGTTCGGCGGCATGATCCTGAGTGTCCGGGAGACCTACTCGCGGTCCGACATCGTCGCGGTGATGACGATCGCGATCCTCGGGGTGGTCCTCACCGGGGTGGCCGCGGCGATCCTGCACCCGGACTGGCGGACCGGGCTGACCGTGGCGGTCGGCGTGGTCGCCGCGGCCGTCGTTGGGCTGACCCTGGTGTCCCCGAGGCCGCGGCTGTGGCTCGGCCGGCTGGCGGACGGCGCCGAGCTGGGCGCGCTCGCGGCGCTCCTGCCGTTGGCCGCGCTCGCCTCCGGGTTGGCGTGATCGCGTGGCCACCAAGAAGGAACTGATCGCTGCCCAGAACTTCAGCCGACGGCGGCTGCTCACCGCGTTCGTCAGCGGCGCCCCGGGTGGCCGCGAGCTCGAGCCGGCCAAGCCGCTCGTCGGGGTGGTGGCCGGTGGCGTGCTCAGCGTGCTCGTGGTGGTCGGATCCCTCATCGCGGGCTTCTTCACCGGGAGCCTCCCGGACGGCTGGGAGGACAGTTCGCTCGTGGTCGTGGACACCGGGGCCCGCTACGTCGCCCGGGCGGGCACCCTCTACCCGGTCGCCAACATCACCAGCGCCCAGCTCCTCGCCACCGGCGAGGACGGGCAGTTGCTCGTCGTGCAGGCCAGCGAGGAGGACCTCGAGGGCCTTCCGCGCAGCTCGGTGGTGGTGGGGATCGAGGGTGCCCCGGATGCGCTGCCCCCGGCCGACTCGCTGATCAACGTCGGGTGGTGGGCCTGCGCGCGGGACGCCGAGCGGACCTGGGTGGACCTGAACACCGCACACGCCGCCGTCGAGGACCCGCGGGGTGCACTCGTGACGGTCGACGGCACGTTCTTCTACGTCAGCGGCGGGTATCGCTACCAGGTCGCCGAGGAGGACCTGACCGCACTCAGCCTGTTCCTCGGGTTCTCCGCCACCGGCGCCTACGAGGTCTCCGCGCGGTGGCTGAACCTGTTCACGGAGGGCACCCCGATCGAGCGGCTGGACGTACCGGGTGCCGGCGACCCGCTGCCCGGTCCGGCCGCGCAGATCGGCGGTGAGCTCCAGGTCGGCAGCGTGGTGCGGCTGCGCAGTGCCAGCGGTGACACCGGAGCGGTGCACGTGTTCACCTCCGACGGTGCCCTCGTCGAGCTGAGCAACGTCGCCCTCGAGCTCTACTACATGGGCACCGGGCTCACCCCGGACGACGTCGTCACCCTGGACAACTCCGAGGTGCAGCAGGTGCCGATCGAGGACTCCACCGGACTCGTGCCGACGGACTGGCCCACCGATGCCCTGGCCCCGGTGGACGGCACCCTGCTGCCGTGTGCCCAGCTGGTCGGCGCGGACGACCCGGCGTCGGCGGGCGCACCGAGCAACGTGGCGCTCGTCGCCGCCGAGACCCCGGAGGCCGGCGACACGGACGTCACGGTCGCGCCGGGCGCGGGCGCCCTGGTCCAGCTGGACGGCGGCGGCACCCAGGGCGGCTATGCCCTCATCGACGAGCGTGGCCGGATGTACCCGATCCCCGTGACCAGCACCGACGTGATCCAGTTGCTCGGCTACGGCGAGGTCGAGATCCCACGCGTCTCGCAGTTCTGGGCGGCGCTGTTCCCCGCCGGTCCCACGCTCACCGTGGAGGCCGCCAGTGAGGGCATGAGCGCAGCCGCCGGGCCGTCGTGAGCCCCCATTGGCTCCGTCGGGGTCTGGCCGCCCTCGCGGCCGCGACCCTGGGCACCACCCTGCTGATCGCTCAGCCGGTCGCGCCCGCCCACGCCACGAGTTCCAGCCAGGACTGCTCCACCGACACGCCGGCGCTCGTGGCCGCCTCACCACCCGCGTTCGACGCGTTGGGGGTCCGGCAGGCCTGGGAACTGGCGACCGGTGCCGGGACGGTCGTGGCGGTCGTCGACTCCGGCGTCAACGTGGCCAACGTCCATCTCCGCGAGGGTGTGCTGCCCGGGGTGAACCTGGTTCGTGGGACGGATCCGGCGACCACCGACGCGGAGGGTCACGGCACCGTGGCGGCGAGCGTCATCGCCGCGCGCGGGGTCGAGGGCTCCGGTCTGATGGGGGTGGCGTTCGAGGCCGAGATCCTGCCGGTCCGGGTCTACTACGCCACCAGCGAGGAGGCGCAGGAGCAGGGGGTCGCGCTGACCGCGGACCGGATCGCCGCCGGGATCCGGTGGGCGGCGGAGAACGGCGCCGACGTCATCAACGTCTCGCTGAGCACCACCGAGAACGTCCCTGCGATGGCCGAGGCGGTCCGGGTGGCGACCGCGAACGGCGCGCTCGTGGTGGCCAGCGCGGGCAACCGCGAGACGTCCACCGTGGCCGAGGACGTCCCCAGGTACCCGGCCGCGTATCCGGGGGTGCTCGGCGTCAGCGCCGTCGACGTGAACGGGGCCTGGGTCCCGGGAGCCTCGTACACGGGGGAGTGGGTGGACGTGGTCGCCACCGGGCAGCAGGTTCCCGCCGCCTTCCACTGGGCCGGTGACTGCGTCCAGGCCCCTGGTGACGCGCTGCCGTCGTCGAGCTGGGCCACGGCCTACGTGTCCGGAGCCGCCGCGCTCGTCGCCCAGGCGCACCCGGGCGAGACCCCCGATCAATGGGCCCACCGGCTGATGGTGACGGCCTCGCGGTCGCAGCCCGCGGACCGCGACGACCGGGTCGGCTGGGGCCTGGTGCAGCCGGTCGCGGCCATCGAGTTCATCGACGACGGCTCGGCGCCCGGCCCGGCGTCCCCGATCCACCCCGCGCCCGAACCGGCGCCGGCGCCCACCTCGGGGATCGACCTGAGCCCGATCGAGGACCCGATGGCTCCGACGCGGGCGATCGCGTTGTGGTGGATGATCGGCGGTGTCGCATTCGGTGCCCTGGTCGTGCTGATCGCCCGCCTCGGGTCGGCCCGGCGCCCGGCACGTCGGCGCTAAGGACCCGATGAGCCGGGTGCTCCTGATGTGCGGCCCGGCCGGTGCCGGGAAGTCCACGCCCGACCGCGGACTCGAGGGCCGGGGCTGGTGCGGCTGTCGATGGACCGGGAGGCGTGGCGGCGCGGTCACCGCGAGATGCCGCTACCCGCGCCCGTGCACCGCGACATCGAGGCGTCCCTGCGCGAGCGTCTTGTCGCACTCGTGAACCGGGACCCGGGACGTGGTCCTGGACCTCTCGTTCTGGTCGCGTCGGGTGCGGGAGGACTACCGGGCGCTGGTGCGCCCCCTCGGAGTCGAGCCGGTGACCGTCCATCTGACCACGAACCGCGCCACCGCACTGGCGCGGATGCGGACCCGCGCCGCGGGCCACGGTGACGACTTCCGGCTGAGCGAGGACCTGGCCGCCACCTACTTCGACCACTTCGAGGTGCCGGTACCCGAGGAGGGGCCGCTCGTGAGCTACAACTCGGGCGAGGACCCTCCCGAGCGGTGGGTCAGCGCGATCGAGCAGGTCCTCGAGCCCTGATATGGCCCGGTAGGGCTCAGCCGGCCGAACGCGGCCGGGGCAGGGTCCGCCGCGCCAGGCGCAGGCCGTCCGCGGTGAGGATCACCAGCGCGACCCAGACGAGCACGAAGCCGGCCCACCGGGTCGGGGCCATCTCCTCGCCGAACAGCAGGACCCCGGTCAGGAACTGCATGGTCGGGGTGATGTACTGGAGCAGCCCGAGCGTCGCCAGCGGCAGCCGGCGCGCGGCGGTCGCGAACAGCAGCAGCGGGACCGTGGTCGCGATCCCCGAGGCGACCAGCAGCGCGACGTGCACGGCCGGGGAGAGGCCCCCTGCGCCGTCGGACCCGAACGAGCTCCCGCCGGTCACGGTCAGGTAGACGAGGTACCCCAGGGCCGGTCCGGTCAGTGCGAGGGTCTCCACCCCGAGGCCGGGCAGCGCCGGTACCTGCGCGCCGACCGTCTTCTTCACCAGGCCGTAGCCGGCGAAGCTGAGCGCCAGGACGGCAGCGATCCACGGGAAGTTGCCAAGACCCACGGCGATCACGATCACCCCGATGCCGGCCACGCCCACGGCCGCCCACTGGGCCGGGCGCGGCCGTTCGGCCAGGACCAGCACGGCCAGCAGCACGGTGATGATCGGGTTCACGTAGTAGCCGAGCGCGGCGTCGACCACCCGTCCGGTGAGCACCCCGAACAGGAACGTGATCCAGTTCACCGCGAGCAGCACCGCCGCGAGGGTCAGCCGGCCGGCCACCCGGCGGTTGCGGAGCAACGCGGTGAACGTGCGCCACTGGCCGCCCGCAGCCAGGAGCAGCAGGCACAGCAGCATCGACCAGACCACCCGGTGTGCGGTGATCTCCAGGGCGCCCGCGGCTCCGAGCAGGCTGAAGTAGAGGGGCAGCACACCCCAGAGGAAGTAGCCGCCCGCCCCGGCGAGCAGGCCGCGGCGGTGTTCGGCAGGGGTGCCGTCCGCCGGCGTGGGCTGGGGTGTCGACACCGGGCGAACCTATCCCAGTCCGTGGCTCGACCGAGGCAGCGCAGAGCCATCCAGTGTGAGGTGACCCTTACACTGGAGGTGTCTGCGCTGCCCGCGTCGAGCGTGGCAGCCCCCTAATCCGTGTGAAAGAGGCGTCTCACCCGTGCCCAGCAACACCAGGCAGCGTGTCGCCATCGTGGGAGCCGGTCCCGCCGGTATCTACGCCGCCGACATCCTCTCCAAGACCGACCTCGACGTCGACATCGACCTCTTCGAGCGGTTGCCCGCCCCGTTCGGCCTGGTCCGCTACGGCGTCGCTCCCGATCACCCCCGGATCAAGGGCATCATCGTGGCCCTGTACAAGGTCCTCCAGCGCGGCGACATCCGGCTGATCGGGAACGTGGACTTCGGCACCGACGTCGACCTCGCCGAACTCCGGGAGTACTACGACGCCGTCATCTTCTCCACCGGTGCGATCAAGGACGCGGATCTGCCCATCCCTGGCATCGACTTGGACGGCAGCTACGGCGCCGCGGACTTCGTGTCCTGGTACGACGGACACCCGGACGTGCCACGGACGTGGCCGCTGGAGGCGCGGGAGATCGCCGTGCTGGGCGTCGGGAACGTGGCCCTGGACGTGGCCCGGATCCTGGCGAAGCACGTCGAGGACCTGATGCCCACCGAGGTCCCGGAGAACGTGGTCGACGTCCTGCGGGCGAGCCCGGTGACCGACGTGCACGTGTTCGGGCGCCGGGGCCCGGCGCAGGTGAAGTTCACCCCGCTGGAACTGCGCGAGCTCGGCCATGTGCCCGACGTGGACATCGTGGTCTACCCCGAGGACTTCGACTTCGACGATGGCTCCGAGGAGGCGATCCGGTCCTCCAACCAGACCAAGCAGGTCGTCAAGACCCTCACCGACTGGACGCTACGCGACCCCGCAGAACTGACCGCGTCACGGCGGATCCACCTGCACTTCCTGCACCGGCCCGCCGAGATCCTCGGCACCGACGGGAAGGTCTGCGGGATCCGCACCGAACGCACCGAGCTCACCGGGGACGGGTCCGTGCGGGGTACCGGCGAGTTCGTGGAGTTCGACGTGCAGGCCGTCTACCGCGCGGTCGGCTACTTCGGCTCCCCGCTGGCCGGCCTGCCGTTCGACGAGGCGGCCGGGGTCATCCCGAACGACGGTGGACGGGTCCTCGACGACCACGGCCGGCACATCCCGGGCACGTATGCGACCGGGTGGATCAAGCGTGGTCCCGTCGGGCTCATCGGGCACACCAAGTCCGACGCCGGCGAGACCATCCGCCACCTCGTCGAGGACGTCACCTCCGGCTCGGTGCCGACCGCGCCGCGCCGCGACCCGCAGGCGATCCTGGACCGCCTCGAGGCGGACGGCGTGCCGTACACCACCTGGCAGGGCTGGGAACTGCTCGACGCGTACGAGCGTTCACTGGGTGAGGGGCAGGGCCGGGAACGGATCAAGGTCGTGCCGCGTGAGCACATGACCGAGATCTCCCGCCAGGCCCACGTCCGCGCCTGAAGCCGCGTCGCCGACCGGCGACACCCGGGAGCGGATCCGCCAGAGGAAGGGGAACGCCACAGGTGATGGGCCACCGGTACCTGAACGGGGTCAAGACCGTGGCGCTGTTCGGGCTGCTCTGGGTCGTGATCCTGGGCCTCGGGGCGATCGTCGCCGCCGGCACCCGCCGACCCGGTGCCATCTGGTTGTTCGCCGGGATCGGGCTCGTGATGACGTTCGTGAGCTACTGGAACTCGGACAAGATCGCCATCCGGGCGATGGCGGCCCGGCCGGTGTCGGAGGCCGAGGCCCCGGCCATGTATGCGATCGTCCGCGAACTCTCCTCGACGGCCCGTCAGCCGATGCCGCGGCTGTACATCTCGCCGACGGAGGCGCCGAACGCGTTCGCCACCGGGCGCAATCCGCGCAACGCCGCGGTGTGCTGCACGGTCGGGATCCTGAGAATCCTCGACGAGCGGGAGTTGCGCGGCGTCCTCGCCCACGAGCTCTCCCACGTCTACAACCGGGACATCCTGACGTCCTCCGTCGCCGCCGCGATGGCCGGGGTGATCACCGCGGCCGCGCAGTTCCTGTTGTTCTTCGGTGGTGGCCGCAACCGCGACGCCGGACCGCTGGCCCTGCTGGGCAGCCTCGCCATGCTGCTGCTCGCGCCGCTCGCCGCCTCCCTGATCAGGCTGGCCATCTCCCGGACCCGGGAGTACGACGCGGACGCCGACGGCGCCAAGCTCACCGGCGACCCGCTCGCGCTCGCAGACGCCCTGCGCAAGCTGGAGCGGGGCACGGCGGCCGCGCCGCTGCGGGCCGAGGGCGAGGTGGCGGACGTGTCCCACCTGATGATCGCGAACCCGTTCCGGGCCGGCTCGGTGTCCAAGCTGTTCAACACCCACCCGCCGATGGCCGAGCGGATCGCCCGCCTGGAGGGCATGGCCGGAAGCACCGGCCTCGGCGACCCGAGCAGTTGGTGAGGTGACTCCCGAGCGGCCGGTGGCCCGTCCCTACCGGTAGTTGACGAACTGGAGCGCGGCGTCGATGTCCTCGGCGCCCTTCAGCAGTGCGATGACGGACTGCAGGTCGTCGCGGTTCTTGGACGAGACCCGCACCTCGTCCCCGGTGATCTGGGTCTTGACGCCCTTGGGAGCCTCGTCGCGGATCAGCTTGGTGATCTTCTTCGCGTTCTCGCCGGACAGGCCCTCCTTGAGGGTGCCGGCGAGGCGGTACTCCTTGCCGGACAGCTGTGGCTCCTTCTCCCCGGTGTCGAAGGCCTTGAGGGAGACGCCGCGGCGGATGAGCTTGCTCTGGAACACGTCGAGCACCGCGAGCACCCGCTCCTCGGAGTTGGCGACCATCACGATCGCCTCCTCGCCGCTCCAGGCGATGGAGGCGCCGACGTTCTTGAAGTCGTACCGCTGCGAGATCTCCTTGGCGGCCTGGTTCAGCGCGTTGTCCACCTCCTGGCGGTCGACCTTGCTGACGACGTCGAACGAGGAATCGCTGGCCACAGGGGCCTCCTTCTGGAGTGTGCTTGACCACACCGCGGCCGATCACGGCCCGGCCGGGCCATGATGGTCACGGGACGGTCCCGGAGTTGGTATTGTTCCATCCGGTCCTTCGACCATACGGCGGGTTGCCCGAGCGGCCAAAGGGAGCTGACTGTAAATCAGCCGCGTCATGCTTCGCAGGTTCGAATCCTGCACCCGCCACCAGCGCCTGGGGCGCCTCCACCGGAGGCGCCCTTCGCCGTTCCCGACAGATCACGGGGCGATGGTGTGATGTTCGCCATGTTCGAGGCCGATCCGGCTCCGGGCACCCCGTGTGAGCAGGACCTCGCGCTAGGATTTCGTCTGCAGGCACACGAGCATGTAACCTCGTTCCCGCTGCCCCGATAGCTCAGTCGGTAGAGCGTCTCCATGGTAAGGAGAAGGTCTAGGGTTCGATTCCCTATCGGGGCTCTGCTCCACAGGTTGCCCGCCGCCCGGCGGCGGGCAGCCCGTGGGTCGAGGCGGGGTAGCTCAGTCGGTCAGAGCGCACGACTCATAATCGTGAGGTCGCGGGTTCGAGCCCCGCCCCCGCTACCGCATTCGAGAAGCAACATCCGTACCAGCGCGGATGTCAGACGTGAGGAAGACCAGTGGCCAGCAAGTCCGCGGATGTCCGCCCCAAGATCACCCTTGCCTGCGAGGTGTGCAAGGAGCGCAACTACATCACCAAGAAGAACCGTCGGAACAACCCCGACCGGCTCGAGCTGGCGAAGTACTGCCCGCGCTGCAACGCGAAGACGGCGCACCGCGAGACACGCTGATCGCGACAGCTAGCATGTCAGGCATGACGCATGTCAATGCCGACCTCGTAGGGCGGGTGTTCTCCGGAACCCCGCCCTACGTCGTGTCGGCCGTCAAGATCGCCGAGTTCGCGGATGCGGTCGGCGCCCGCTCCCCGCTTCACCACGACCCCGACACCGCCCGGGCCTCCGGTCACGCCGACGTGATCGCTCCGGTCACGTTCGCCGTCGTGGTCGCCCAGCGCGCCGAGGCGGAGTACGTCGACTCCCCGGAGGCCGGCATCGACTTCTCCCGGGTGGTGCACGCCAACGAGTCGTTCACGGCGCACCGGCCGATCGTGGCGGGGGACCGGCTGCACACGGCCGTGCACGTGGACTCGGTCACCGAACGGGCCGGCATCGCGATGGTCACCACGCGCTGCGAGATCAGCGACGACACTGGGGCCCCGGTGTCCACCGTGACCTCCACTCTCGCCGTGCGCGGAGCGGACGCGTGAGCGCGCTGCGCGCCGGCGTCGCCGTCGGCACCGAGCTCTTCTCCGTGACCCGCAGCGTGGACCGGGCGGCTCTGGTGCGCTACGCCGGGGCCGGCGGGGACTTCAACCCGATCCACTGGAACGAGGCCTTCGCACGGGAGGTCGGCCTGCCCGGTGTGATCGCACACGGGATGCTCACCATGGGCATCGCCGGCTCGGTGCTGTCCGACTGGCTCGACGACCCGACCGATGTCCTCGCCTACGGGGTGCGATTCACCCGTCCCGTGCCCGTGCCGTACCCGGGGGAGGCGGTGCTGGCGGTCGTCGGCACCGTCGGGGCCGTGGACGCCGACGCCGGCACCGTCCGGGTGGACCTGCGGGTCAGCGTCGACGGCACGACCGTGCTCGGCAAGGCCCAGGCGCAGGTCCGGCTGCGCTGAGCGCGCTCGAGAGTGCCGTAGTGGCTGCCGTCGTCGCACCCTCGGGCGCCGGCCTAGGGTGGTCGCACTCTCGAGAGTGCTGAAGTGGCGGCCACTTCCGCGCTCTCGGCGTGACCCGCTCAGCTCGGCGCCGGGCCGGTCGTCGTCCCCGGGCGCAAGTCGACGCCGAGGACGGCCGAGCGGGCCGGCTCGCCGGCCGCGAGCGCGATGGCGGCCGCGGCGGCCATGCGCCCCTTCTCCCGGATCGGTTGTGCCACCGTGGTGAGCACGTCGCCGCCGAGCCAGGGCAGGTCGACGCCGTCGAACCCCGCGACCGAGACGTCCTGGGGTACCCGAAGCCCGCGCTCCCGGGCGGCGAGCAGCAGGCCCGCGGCGAGCAGGTCGCTGAAGGCGACCAACGCCGTCGGGCGGGGCGTGGCGTCGAGCAGCGCGTGCCCGGCGCGGATGCCCTCCTCCACCCAGGACCCGCGGGCCGCCTGCGCGACCACGGGGACCACGCCGCCCTCGAGCAGCCCGGCCCACCGGGCCGCCGTGTAGGGCACCGAGGACCGGCCCGGTCGGGACACCTCCAGCGGGCCGGGTGCGGCGCGCGGCCCCCAGGGCAGGGTGACCACCCCGACGGCGGTATGACCAAGGCCCCGCAGGTGCTCGGCCACGGCGCGCATCCCGGCGGCGTCCTGGACCCGGATCGAGACCGAGCCGCGCACCGCGGCGTCCACGTGCACGGCCGGGGTACCGCGCTCGCGCAACGCCCGCACCGACGGCGCGGACGCCGCGGCGCCGTTGAGCAGGATCGCGGCGTCCATGGCCGCGTGCCGGAGCAGGTCGGGCGCGGCACCGGACGCGTCGTCGGTGGGGATCAGCAGCATGCCGAGGTCGGACTCCCCGAGCGTGGTGGCGACGCCGTCGAGCGTCTGGATGGCCACCGGGTCGCGGAAGTTCTGGCGCAGGTCCTTGCGCACCACGACGCCGATCACCCCGCTGCGCCCCCGGCGCAGCGAGCGCGCCACCGGGTTCGGGCCGGAGTAGCCGAGATCCGCGGCCGCGCGCAGCACCTTGGCCTTCGTGGCCGCCGAGATCGGTCCGGCTCCGGAGAAGGCGAGCGACGCCGTCGAGATCGAGACGCCCGCGGCGCGGGCCACATCGGTGAGGGTGACGCGGCTGGTCACGGCTGCCCTCCTCCTCGACGACGACCCGGCTCGACCTCGGTTCGCGGCCCTCGTCGGGCGATCATCGGCCGGGAGGCCACGATAGCCTAGGTCGGTCGAAACGTTGCGACATCCACCCCGCGCATCCCCCGAGAGCGACCGATGACCCCCACCGACCCCGGCGTGGCCGTGCCGCCTGTGCCCTCGGCGCGCGCCCGTCGCGGTGCCGTGGCCGTGTTCGCCACGTTCGTCCTCAACGGCTTCACGTTCGCGAACTGGCTCGCCAGGATCCCGACGATCCGGGACGAGCTCGGCCTGCGGCCCGAGCAGCTCGGCCTGATCATCCTGGTGGGCTCCCTCGGCTCGCTCACGGCCCTGCCCGTCACGGGCCGGATCCTCAACCGGATCGGCCCGGTGCGCACCGTCATCGGGGCCTCCGTGGTGGCCGCCGCCGGACTGGTGGTCGCCGTGACCGGCGTCGCCCAGGTCAGCCCGCTCCTGGTCGGGGCCGGTCTGTTCCTGTCCACCATGGGCATCGGCTCCTGGGACGTGGGGATGAACTTCGAGGGGACCAGGGTCGAGCAGGCCCTCGGGCGCGCGATCATGCCCTGGTTCCACGGGGGCTTCTCGATCGGCACCGTGCTGGGTGCCGCGGTCGGCGGCCTCGCGATCCGCTGGGGCGTGCCGGTGCCCACGCACATGCTGGTCGTCGTCGGGGTCGCGGTCGTGCTGGTCGCCCTGATGACCCGCGGGTTCCTCCCGGAGACGGCGGCGCAGCGCGTCGCCGCGCAGGAGAGCGAGAGCCACGGCGGGCACAGCTACCTGCGGTTCTGGGTCGAGCCGCGGACGCTGATGGTGGGCCTGGTGGTCCTGGCGGCGGCACTGACCGAGGGCGCGGCGAACGACTGGCTCGCGCTCGCGGTCATCGACGGCTTCGAGACCCCCAATGAGACCGGCGCGTTCGGGCTCACCGTGTTCCTGACCGCCATGACCGTGATGCGGTTCCTCGGGACGTTCCTGCTCGACAGGTTCGGACGGGTGGCCGTGCTGCGACTGTGCACCGGGCTGGCCATCGTGGGTCTGCTCGTGTTCACCCTCTCGCCGTCCCTGCCGGTCGCGCTCGTCGGTGCGGTGCTCTGGGGCCTGGGTGCGGCCCTGGGCTTCCCGGTCGGGATGAGCGCCGCCTCCGACGACCCGGCCAAGGCCGCGGGCCGGCTGTCCGTGGTCGCCACGATCGGCTACACGGCGTTCCTGGTCGGGCCGGGCCTGTTGGGCCTGCTCGCCAGCCACGTCGGGTACCGGCACGCGCTGCTCGCGATCCTGGTGCCGCTCGTGGTCGGCCTGCTGGTGATCCCGGCCGCCCGGCAGCCGGTGCAGGCCCCCGACGGCGTCCGGCCACCCGCGTAGGCACGCACGGCCGGTCCGGCGGCCCCGGGGACGGCGGCCCGTCGGCGTAGATTGGAGGGATGACCGCCTCCGCCCGGCCCGGTTCCGTCAGTGGCCCCGTCGCAACCGGCACGACCGCCCCGACCGGCCCGAGCGGCACAGCCCCGCTCGCCGGCCTCACCACGCTGCGGGTGGGTGGCCCGGCCCGCCGGTTGGTCGAGGCGACCACCGAGACGGAGTTCATCGGCGCGGTCACCGCTGCGGACGAGGCCGGGGAGCCCCTGCTCGTGCTCGGCGGTGGATCCAACGTGCTGATCGCCGACGAGGGCTTCGACGGCGTCGTGGTGCGCGACGCGCGGCGGGGCGTGGTGGTGGAGAGCGAGGACACCTGCGGCGGTGGCGCCGTTCGGGTGCCCGCCGGTCACCCGTGGGACGAGTTCGTGGTGGAGGCGATCGACTCCGGCTGGATGGGCGTCGAGGCGCTCTCCGGGATCCCCGGATCCACCGGCGCCACGCCGGTCCAGAATGTCGGTGCCTACGGCCAGGAGGTCAGCGAGGTGATCTCCTCGGTCCGCACCTGGGACCGCGCCGAGCGCCGCGTCCGCACGCTGGCCCGCGTGGACCTGGGGTTCGGCTATCGCGACTCGCTGCTCAAACGGACCCTGCACTCGCCGTCCGCCGACCGGGCCTGGGGGCCGACCCCCCGGTACGTGGTCCTCGACGTCGGGTTCCAGATGGTGCTGGCCACCCGCTCGGCCCCGATCCGGTACGCCGAGCTCGCCGCGGTACTCGGAGTGGAACTCGGCCGGCGTGCCCCGTCGGCCGAGGTGCGGGAGGCGGTGCTGGGTCTGCGCCGGGGCAAGGGGATGGTCCTGGACGCCGCCGACCACGACACCTGGAGCGCCGGCTCGTTCTTCACGAACCCGATCCTGGGCGCCGACGCCGCCGACCGGCTCCCCGCGGGCGCACCGCGGTTCGACGCGGGCGAGGGGCGGGTCAAGACCAGCGCCGCCTGGCTGATCTCCCACTCCGGGTTCGGCAAGGGTCACGGCCTGCCGGGCCCGGCCGCGCTGTCCACGAAGCATGTGCTCGCCCTGACGAACCGGGGCGGGGCGGGCGCCGGTGACCTCGTGGCCCTGGCGCGCGAGGTCCGGGCCGGGGTCCGGGCCGCGCACGGCATCACGCTGGTCCCCGAGCCGGTCCTGGTGGGCCTGCGTCTCTAGTCGGCAGCGTCCGGGGCGGAAGAGTCGGCAGAGTCGGCAGGAGCGGCAGGGTCGGCAGGAGCGTATGCGGCCACGGCCGCCACGATCGCGTCCTGGACGCCGGCGTCCCCGAGGATGCGGAAGTGTCCGCTCGGTCCCACGCGGATGTTGCGCGCTCCCGGCAGTGCGCTGCCGCCCGGGATGTGCGGATCCCAGGTTGCGTGCACGGACGTGATCGCCGCGTCGACCGCGCGCTGCGCGCCGAGCTTCCGGACGGCGGTGGGGGACAGGGCCCGCACGGCCGCGACCGGCACGAACCTGGCATAGGACGAGCCCGCGAACGGCGTGTTCACGGCGACCATGCCGAGTACCCGGGGTACGCCGACCGCCCCGGCCCGCGCTGCGCCGTCGAGCATCACCTGCTTGCCGATCAGGCCACCCTTGCTGTGCGCGACGAGCACGACCGCGGGTAGCCCGAGTTCCACCAGCCGCCTCGCGACCACGTCGGCACCGGACCGGACGTCGGCATGGTTGAGGCCGAGTTCGCGGATGGGGTGGACCGGGTGGCCGGCGTCGAGCAGGCGCCCGGCCAGCGGCTCCAGGAAGCGCCACGACTCGTAGATGCCCGGCACCAGGACGACCGGCACCCCAGGACCGGGGCGCGGCGTGCGCGCCCACTCGGGCTCGCGCGTCACCACCGCGTGGGCGATCCGCCCGACGGCGTAGGCGTAGTCGGCCGCCCACGCGGCCGTTCGGCGGACCGCGAGCCGGAGTGACCGGGCCCTGCGCATCAGGCCGTGCCCGGGTGCTCTCCGGCGCCTGAACCCGGGTCGGGCGCGGCCAGCCACCGGTCCACGTCCGCCAGCATGGTGGCCTTCGAACCGGCACCGGCGCGCGAGGCCCGGATCGAGCCACGGGCCAGGTCCGCGAGCGCATCGTCGGCGAAGCCGTGGACGCTCCGCGCGGCCTCGTACTGGGCGAGCAGGCGGGAGCCGAACAGGAGCGGGTCGTCCGCGCCGAGGGCGATCGTCGCGCCGGCCTCGGCGAGCCTGCGCAGCGGCACCTGTTCGGGGGTCGCGTACACCCCGAGCGAGACGTTCGAGGCCGGGCACACCTCGAACGCGATGCCATCCGCGACCACCCGTTCCAGCAGCGCGGGATCCTCCCCGACCCGGACCCCGTGCCCGAGCCGGTCGGGGTGCAGGTGCGCCACCACCTGGGCCGCGTGGCCGGGGCCGAGGAGTTCGCCGCCGTGCGGCACCAGCGCCAGATCGGCGCGGGCGGCGATGTGGAACGCGGCGGCGAAGTCGGAGGTCTCGCCGCGCCGCTCGTCGTTGCTGAGCCCGAACCCCATCACGCCACCGGGACCGTCGTCGGCGTGCCGGGCCGCCAGTCTGGCCAGCGTCCTGGCCTCCAGCGGGTGCCGCATCCGCGAGCACGCGACGATGATCCCGACCTCGACGCCGGTCGCCGCGCTCGCGGACGCTGCCTCGTCGGTGATGATCTCGAGGGCCGGCGTGATGCCGCCGACGAACGGGGCGTAGGACGTCGGGTCCACCTGGAGCTCGAGACGACGGGACCCCTCCGCCGCGTCGGCTGCCGCCGCCTCCCGGACGATCCGTCGCATGGTCGCCTCGCTGCGAACCACGGCGCGCGCGGCGTCGTACATGCGCTGGAACCGGAACCAGCCCCGCTCGTTCGCCGGGAGCCGGAGCGGGTCCCCGGCCACGGTCTCCCGCAGCGTCTCGGGCAACCGCATGCCCTGGTCCGCGGCGAGTTCGGTGAGGGTGTCCGGACTCATCGAGCCGGTGAAGTGCAGGTGCAGGTGCGCCTTGGGCAGCAGTCGCAGGTCACGGGCCACGAGCGCCACTCTAGGTGCCGATGAGAGTTCTCTCATGCCGACCTCACGGCGGCATCGGCGCCGAGGTGGTGAGATGGTCGCCATGGACCCGTCGGAGCCGGATACGACCCAGCGTGAGGCACGGGACCTGGCCGAACTCACCGGACCGGGTCGCGTCGACATCGTGCGGATGGCCCTGCTCGGGATCGACTCGGGGCCGCGGGAGCCGGCGGATCTCGACGTGGACCTCCACTTGAGCGTCGAGGTCGACCGGGTCCACCACCGGCCGGGCGCGGGCGTCTCCGTCGGTTACCGGGTGGGCTACGACGACGGCGGCGGGGCCCGTGTCAACGAGTACCTGGTCGCGAGCACCGCTCCCCGGTTGCCCGAGTCCGAACGGGTGGCCCTGCTGGCGGACGGCGACCGACAGGTCCGGGTCTGGCGCCACCCGCACGATCCGGCACTGCCGGGCCTGGCTCCGGCGTGCGACGCCGCGACGGTGCACGGGTGGCTCACCGACCTCGGCCGACCCCCGGCGGCACCGGTCCGGCTCGATCTGGTCAGCTACCGCCCGAGCCGGCGCGCGGTGCTGCGGGCGGGCGCCGGCGACGACTCCGTGTTCGTGAAGGTCCTGCCGCCCCGGCGGGCCGAGGCCCTGTACCGCAGGCACGAGGTGCTGACCGACGCCGGGGTGCCGACTCCTCGCGTCCTGGCCTGCCCCGGTCCCGGGGTCCTGATGATCGAGCGCGCGCGGGGGCACGCGCTGGCCGAGGCGATCGCCGGGGCCGAGCGGAACCCGGGCGGGCTGCCCGGGCCCGACGTGTTGGAGGCCTGGCTGGATTCGCTCCCGGCGACGGTTCTCGAGCTGCCCGCCCGACCGTCCTGGGCGGACCGGATCGACTTCCACGCGGAGGCCGCCCGGGCCGCGCTGCCGGCGGAGGCGGGCCGGATCGACCGCCTCGAGACCGGTCTCACGGAACTGCTGGCGCGCACGCCGGACGGTCCGAAGGTGCCGACGCACGGGGACTTCTACGAGGCGAACGTGTTCACCGCCGACGGCGGGGTCAGCTCCGTGATCGACGTGGACTCCGTCGGCCCTGGTCGGCGGTCGGACGACCTCGGGACGATGCTCGGGCACGTCGCCGTGCTGCCCGCGCTCGCCCCGCACGTGTACGCGCACGTGCCCGGGATCGTCAAGGAGTGGACGGCGTACTTCGAGACCCGCGTGGATCCGGTGGACCTGCGGGCCCGTACGGCGGCCGTGGTGCTCTCCCTCGCGGCCGGGACCTCGCCCGAGCAGGGCGCGGCGCGGCTCGCAGTCGCCGAGGAGTGGCACGCCGACGCGCAGGGGCGGATATGAGAGTTCTCTCATCCGGGGCTCCCCGAGTTCTCATGCTCGCGTGCCAGTCTCACACCGGCCGGCGAGGAGGGGACCGATGAAGAAGCAGACTGCGTGGTTGGTGACCGGGGCACTCGGCGTGGCCGGGTTCGCCGGTGGGTCGCTGAGTTTCGCCTCGCACCCCATGGAGTCGGAGTCCCTGCCCGGCGTCGCGATCTCGGCCCCGGCCGCCGCCGGGACCGCGCCCGTGACCACGCCGGACCCGGCGACGGTGGCACCTGGCGACGTCGCCTCCACGACCGGTCCGGTCGAGCAGGTCGGGCCGACGCCGGTGCCACAGGCCGCACCGGTCTCGGCGCCGACCCCGGCCTCGGCGGCGTCCGCGGGCACGGCCAGTTCCGCTCCGACGGCCGGGTCTCCGGACTGATCGGTCGGCCGAAGATGAGAGGTCTCTCATCTTCGGCTCCTCAACGTCTCATCGAATCTCATCAGACTCGACACAGTCAGCAGCCGCCGGGTCCGGCGCGCCGAGCCAAGGAGTTGTGAGTTGAACAAGCGAACCGCATGGATGGTCACCGGGGCACTGGGTGTCGTCGGAGTGGCCGGAGCGTCGATCGCTGCCGCGGCGGACACGAACAGCGTCGACCAGATGCCGGGAGTGAGCATCACCGTGCCCGAGGCTCCCGCTGGGCCCGCCGAGACCCCGGCCCCCACCGCACCCGAGACGCCGGCTCCCGCGCCCACGGACCCGGCCACCGTGGCGCCGGGGAGCGCCGTGACGGTGGTCAGCGCTCCCAGCCCGGCGGCGCCGGCACCTTCGCCGGCGGCACCGGCACCGGCACCGGCGCCGGCACCCGCGCCGTCC
>NZ_SMNA01000023.1 GCF_004353825.1 Occultella glacieicola
ACCCGATCCCCTCCCAGTCCGTCCGCACCAGGCGAGACCGCGCCGTCCAAAGCTCGACCCCCTCGGCCAACCACGCCTCCCGCTCCTGCACCGACTCCATCGCCGCCTCCCCAGTTCGCCCGATCCCCGCCGACCCTGCGCTGAGGGAGATCTTGACAGCGAACACCGACATCGCTTCAAACGGGCGCGAGCCAGACTGGTGTTCCGAACGTTGCGCCACTGACCCGCGTGCTGGGTCAGTGGCGCAGCGGCGGGGCGGGCCTGCGCCGGTGGGCCCGGGTGGTGGCAGGCTGGTCGGATGCACACGCCGCACCTGAGGGTCGTCGAGTCCACCGGCTCCACGAACGCCGATCTGCTGCGGGCTGCGACGGCGGACCCCGGCGGGTGGCCGCACCTGTCCGGGATCCTGGCCCGGCACCAGCGCAGCGGCCGCGGCCGTACGGGGCGATCCTGGGACACCGACGACCACGCCGCGCTCACATTCTCGATCGTGCTGCGCCCGGACCGGCCCCGCGAGCAGTGGAGCTGGCTGCCGCTGCTCGCCGGTGTCGCGGTGCTGCGGGCCGCGGCGAGCGCGGCACCGGGGACCGCCCCGAAAGCGCGGGAGAGCGCCGGGTCCCGCGGGGCGACGGTGGGCGGGGGTGGGTCCGGCGGTACCGAACTCGCGCTGAAGTGGCCGAACGACCTGGTCCACACCCGCGGGGCCGAGGACCTGCCGGACTGGGGGCGGCTCCGGAAGGTCGGCGGTCTGCTCGCCGAGGTGCTCCCGGACGCCTCCGGCGTGGTGCTCGGCATCGGGGTGAACCTGGCCGGCGAGCGACTGCCGGTACCGTGGGCCGGCACGCTGGCCGAGATCGGGGTCGAGACCGACGCGCAGGCGCTGGCCCACCGCATCGTCGCGTCGCTCGCGGACGTGCTCGCCGACCCGGCGATCGCCGCGGACCCACGCTCCGCCGTCGGGCCCCACCTGGTGACCCTCAACACCAGGGTGCGCGTGGACCTACCGTCCGGACCGCCCGTCCAGGGCGTGGCGGCTGGTCTCGCCGCGGACGGCGCCCTGGTGGTGCACACGACGGCGGGGGAGCGGACCGTGCATGCCGGGGACGTCGCACATGTGCGGATCGGGTGACGCGCTAGCCTCGACTGCGTGAGTGACTCGACCGCGCCGTCCTCCGGCCGATCCACGATCCGGGACCAGGAGGAGCGCCTCCTGGGTGGACCTGCGACGCTCGACGTCGAGGAGATGGCGGCCGCCGTCGGGATCCCCACCCAGGTGCTGCGGATCTACTGGCGCTCGCTCGGCTTCGCGGACGTTCCCGACGGTGTCAAGCACTTCACCCAGGTCGACGTCGACGGCCTCAAGGCCATCGTGGACCTCGTCCTCACCGACGCCGTGGCGCTCGAGACCGCTCAGGACCTCGTGCGCGCGCAGGGACACAGCATGGACCGCCTGGTGCTCTGGCAGGTCGAGTCGCTGGTCGCTGACGCCCGACACCGGCACCATCTCGACGACACCAGCGCGCGGCTCGTGGTACTCGACCGGCTCGCCGAGATCGGGCCGGTGCTCCGGGACCAGCTGGGCTATGTGTGGCGCCGTCAGCTGGCCGCGCTGCTGGCCCGGATGGACAAGGACGTGGCGCTCAGCAAGGACACCTCCGCGACCGACCGGCTCCCGCTCGAGCGCGCGATCGGGTTCATCGACATCATCTCCTACACCTCCCGCGCCGCCCGGCTGGCGCCCTCGGAACTGTCGTCGCTGGTGCAGGCGTTCGAGTCCGGCGCCCGGGACGTGATCGCCGCCCACGGGGCCCGGGTGGTCAAGACGATCGGCGACGCGGTGCTCTTCGTGGCCGACGACCTCGAGACCGGCGCCATGGTCGCGACCGGCCTGCTCGAGGTGATGGACGCCCGCGGGCTGCCGATCCGGGGCTCGGTCGTGTGGGGGCGGGTGCTGTCCCGCTCCGGTGACGTGTTCGGGCCGATCGTGAACCTCGCCTCCCGGCTGAGTGACCTCGCCGGACCGGCCACGGTCCTGATGGACGACGTGAGTGCCGCGCTGCTGGAGGCCACCGACTCCGACTCGCCGTTCACGTTCGACCATCTGAAGCCGGTGGACGTCCACGGCCTCGGCGAGGTTCGGCCGGTCCGGTTGGCGCGGCGCGCCACGTCCACCCCGGCACATTGAGCACGTCACCAGTTCGTGGCACTAGCATGGGCGAGTGACCCGAGTTCTATTAGCAGAAGATGACCCGGCCATTGCCGAGCCGTTGGCGAGGGCGCTCACCCGCGAGGGCTACACGGTCTCCGTGCACGGCACCGGCCGCGGTGCGATCGACGAGGCGCCGCAGGCCGACCTGTTCGTCCTCGATCTCGGCCTGCCCGACATGGACGGCCTCGACGTGGCCCGGTGGGTCCGCAACCAGGGGCTGACCACGCCGATCCTGGTGCTCACCGCCCGCGCCGACGAGGTCGACCTCGTGGTGGGGCTGGATGCCGGTGCCGACGACTACGTCACCAAGCCGTTCCGGCTCGCCGAACTGCTGGCCCGGGTGCGGGCGCTGCTGCGCCGAGCCGGGAGCGAGGGTGGCGAGGAGGACGAGATCACCTCCCAGGACGTTCGCGTGGACATCGCCGCGCACCGGGCGTTCCAGGGCGAGCGGGAGCTCCAGCTGACCGCCAAGGAGTTCGAACTGCTCCGGGTGCTCGTCCGGGAGGCCGGGTCGGTGGTCTCCCGGGACTCGCTGATGCGCGAGGTCTGGGCCTCGGACCCGACGGGTTCCACGAAGACCCTGGACATGCACGTGTCCTGGCTGCGCCGCAAGCTCGGTGACGACGCGAACGCGCCCCGGTACATCTCCACCGTGCGGGGCATGGGCTTCCGATTCGAGAACGGGGAGCACTGACCTGCGCAGACGTGTCCTGACCGCGACCATCGCGGCGGTCACCGTCGCGGTGCTCCTGCTCGGCGTCCCGATGGCGATCTTCGGTGCCCTGATGGTCCGGGAGACCGTCGCCCAGAACATGGAACTGCGGACCCAGTCGATCTCGCGCGCCGTGGAGACCCGGCTCGCGTTCGAGACCCCGCTGGACGACGAGATGCTCGAACGCTGGGTGGTCGACGAGGAATCCAGCCTCCCGGCCGTACGGATCACGGTCACCGACCTCGACGGCACGGTCTACAGCGCCGGGCCGATGATCGACGACAAGACCTTCTCGATCTCGCAGAACACGCCTTCGGGCGCCGAGGTCGAGGTCGCGATCTCGGCCACCACGCTGTTCTGGCGCGGTGCCCAGGTGGTGGTCCTGGTGATCCTCGCGTCCGTGGTCGCGTTCGGGGTGGCCGCGCTCGTGGCGCTGTGGCAGGCCCGCCGGCTCGCCGCCCCGCTGATCTACCTGGCCGCCTCCGCCGAGCAGATCGGCTCCGGGCAGGTGCGGCCCCGGATGGAGAAGTCCGGTGTCGAGGAGATCGACCTGGTGGCCGCGGAACTGAGCCGCACCAGCGACCGGCTCGCCGGGCGGATCGCCGCCGAGCGCCAGTTCGCGGCGAACGTCAGCCACCAGCTGCGTACCCCGCTGACGGCCCTGTCGATGCGGCTCGAGGAGATCCAGCTGCTCTCCGAGGACGAGGAGGTCCGCGAGGAGGCCAGGATCTCCCTCGACCAGGTCGAGCGGCTGGTGCACGTCGTCGACGACCTGCTCAAGTCCGCCCGCAAGGCCGATGGCGGAACCACCGAGGCCCTGCACGTCGCCGATATCTTCGCGCAGCAGCAGGAGGAGTGGGGGCCGACCTTCAAGCGGGCCAAGCGCACCCTCGCCATCGGCGACCCGGGGGAGGCGTCGGTGCTCGCGACCCCGGGCGCGCTCGCCCAGGTGCTCTCGACGCTCCTGGAGAACTCCCTCAAGTACGGCGACGGCACCACCGAGGTCCGGGTCCGCCCGACCCGCGACGGCGCCGAGACCGGGGTGGTGATCGAGGTTGCCGATGAGGGCCCGGGGGTCAGCGACGAGCTGGCGCCGAAGATCTTCGACCGGCACGTCACCTCCGGCAAGGGCACCGGGCTCGGTCTTGGCCTGGCCCGCACCCTGGTCACGGCGGACGGCGGCCGGCTCGAGCTCGCGCAGCGGCGCCCCCCGATCTTCGCGATCTTCCTGAACGCGGTGCCCTCGCGGCTGGACCCGGACGTGGTCCTGCCCCCGGGATCGCTCGTGGTGGTCGGCAGGCGCCGACGGCGCCGCTGAGGGGTGGTGCTTCGCGGTGCGAGGTTCTGCCCCGGGATCTCGCTCAGGCGCGCGGGGCGGCGGCTGAACTCTCGGGGGACGGGAGGTCGGCGTCGGCCGAGGCGTCCTCGTCGGTGACGTTCGTGAACACCCAGTACCGATAGGCGAGGTAGCGGAAGATGGTGCCGAGCACGAGTCCGACCCCGTTCGCGGAGATGTTGTCCGCGAGCGGCGAGGTGAAACCGAGCAGGTAGTGGGAGACCGCGAGGCAGCCGACGCCGATCGCCATGCCGACCACGTTCACGAGCGCGAACTGCATGAGTTCCCGGCTGCGCGCAGCGGCCGTCTCCCGGCTGCGCTTGGCCGCGAACGTCCAGTACCGGTTGCCCAGCCACGCCACGACCACCGCCACCGCGACCGAGATCACCTTCGCAGTCAGCGGCTTGTGCCCGAGCAGCTCCCCGGGACCGAACCGAAGCAGGTTGAACAACCCCGTGTCGACCACGAACGCGAGAAGTCCGACCGCTCCGAACCGCATCATCTCGGTGAACCAGGACCACATCCGGGCCCGGTCGCGCCAGATCGGCACGGCTCGGGACGACTGCGTCGGAGCCGCGGATCGGGACGGGGTCACCCCACGAGGATACCCGCCATTACGCTGGACCCCCATGGGACCAGTGGTAGCCGTCGTCGGGGGCGGGCAGTTGGCACGCATGATGGCCGAGCCGGCGGGTGCGCTGCAGATCCGGCTGCGCGCCCTCGTGGAGGCGGCCGACGGTGCGGCGGCGCAAGTCATCCCGGACGCTCCGGTGGGTGCGGCGGACGACCTCGAGGCGGTCGTCGCGGTCGCGGCGGGCGCTGACGTGCTCACGTTCGAGCATGAGCACGTGCCACAGGACCTGCTCACCCGGCTGATCGCCGACGGCGTGAACATCCAGCCCGGCCCGGGAGCGCTGCGCCACGCCCAGGACAAGATCGTCATGCGCACCCGGCTCACCGAGCTCGGGGTGCCGTGCCCGCGGTGGGCCGCCGTCGCCACCCCGGAGGAACTGACCGCGTTCGGCGACCGGGTCGGCTGGCCGGTGATCGCGAAGACCCCGGTGGGCGGCTACGACGGCAAGGGCGTGCTCGTGGTCCATGACGCCACGGAGGCGGCCCACTGGCTCGACGGCGACCACGGCCAGATCCTCGTGGAGGAGCGGGTCGGCTTCCGGCGTGAGCTGGCCGCCCTCGTCGCCCGGCGGCCGAGCGGGCAGATGGCCACCTGGCCGGTGGTCGAGACCATCCAGGAGAACGGCGTCTGCGCCGAGGTGGTCGCCCCGGCGCCGGACCTGCCCGAGCACGTCGCCGAGGACGCGCTCGACGTCGCCCGCACGATCGCCGAGGGCCTGGACGTGACCGGGGTGCTCGCCGTCGAGATGTTCGAGGCAGCCGACGGCGTGCTGCTCGTCAACGAACTCGCGATGCGCCCGCACAACAGCGGCCACTTCAGCCTGGACGGCTCGGTGACCAGCCAGTTCGAGCAGCACCTGCGGGCGGTGCTCGACCTGCCGCTCGGCGACACCAGTGCGACCGCGCCGTGGTCGGTCATGGTGAACCTGCTCGGCTCCGAGCTCGCGGACCCGGCCTCGGCCTACCCGGACCTGATGGCGGCCTTCCCCGACGCGAAGGTGCACCTGTACGGAAAGTCGGTCCGACCGGGCCGCAAACTCGGCCACGTGACGGTGACCGGCACGGACCTCGCCGAGGTCCGCCGTCGGGCCCGTGCCGGCGCCGCCATCCTGGGAGGGACCCCCGCATGAGCACGAACCGAACCGTCGCCGTCGTGATGGGCTCCGACTCGGACTGGCCGGTGATGAAGGAGGCCGCAGACGCCCTCGCGGAGTTCGGACTCGAACCCGAGGTGGACGTGATCTCGGCGCACCGGATGCCCCAGGACATGATCGCGTTCGGGCAGGAGGCCGCGGGCCGCGGGATCGGCGTGATCATCGCCGGCGCCGGGGGAGCCGCCCACCTGCCGGGGATGCTCGCCGCCGTCACGCCGTTGCCCGTGATCGGGGTGCCGGTACCGCTGAAGCACCTGGACGGGATGGACTCGCTGCTGTCGATCGTGCAGATGCCGGCCGGGGTGCCCGTGGCCACCGTGTCCGTCGGCGGTGCCCGCAACGCCGGGCTGCTCGCGGTGCGGATCCTCGCCGCGGGGGCCGACGACGGTGCCGCAGCCCTCCGCGAGAAGATGGTCACGTTCCAGGAGGGGTTGCGTCAGGCGGCGCTGGACAAGGGCGCGCGCCTGCGCGCCTCGCGCACGCAGCGCACCGGCTTCGGCGTCTGATCCAGACGGTATTCGGGACGACGGGGTCCACATGTCATGTTGACCAGTCTGGTCCTCGGGGTCGTGGGCATGAACGCCTTCGCGCTCGTGCTGATCCTGGTGCGCGCCCCGATGTTCCACGCGCGGCTCTACACGCCGATGCTCTGGAACGTGACGCTGTCGGTCGCGCCGGTGCTCCTGATGGGGCTGCTGCTGGTGGTCGTGCCGCTGCTGGTCGGGGTGCAGGTGTGGCTCGCCGTGGTCGCCGGAGTGATCCTCGGGGTGGGCTGGCTGCTCCTGCTGCCGAACGCCGGCTACCTGATCACGGAGCTGAACATGTCCCACCGGCGCGAGGAGGAGACCGTGCCGATGTGGTTCGACGTGGTACAGGTGATCTCGCTCGCGATGTCCGGGGTGCTGAACACCGTCCTCAACGTGTTCCTCGCGCAACTGTTGTTCGTGCTACTCGTCTACGGTGACGTGGCCGCCCCGCTGCAGGCGCCGGTGCCCCGGCTGATCGTGGTCGCGATCCTGCTCGCGGTCTCGTTCGGCATGTACCTCGGTCGGCACGTGCGGCTGAACAGCTGGGACGTACGGCACCCGACGTCGCTGGTGCGCAAGGTGGCCACCCACCTGCGTGGGCCCGGACGGTTGCGCAGCGTCACCGCGTTCGTGGTCCTCTACACGGTGTTCCTCGGCCTGATGTATCTGGCCGTGGCCGGTCCGGTGGTCGAGGGGCTCGTGCTGCTCGAGGTGCAGCGCGGCTGAGCACCGGGTGGGCCACCGGAGCGGTTCAGGCAGCGGTCGTCGACGCCGGGACCTCGGCCGGGACGAAGAACGCTCGCGGACCGGACCCCAGCTCGAGGACCCGCAACATCCGCAGCGCGGCCACGATGGCCACGACGCAAGCGCTCATCTCGAGCCCCTCCTCCAGGGCCGTCACCGCGGCGTACGCGGCGCCCACGCCGTAGGCGCCCTCGATCCACCCGGAGAAGGCCTCGACCACCACGGCCCCCAGTCCGTACATGAGCACTGCGATCCGGAGCAGCCACGCCGTCCGGTGTGGTTTCCGCGCGGTCCACCACCAGACCAGCGCGATCCCGCCGAGCGCGATCACCAGGCCGGGCAGCACCCAGGAGTAGGTGGGCAGCGACGCGGGGGTGTTCTCGACGAGCCAGGCACCCACCGCCCGCAGCCGCTCGTGCAGCTTGAGCACCTCGTCGGTGGCCAGGGCCAGGGCCAGCACCGCGGCGACGATCCAACCGAGGCGCCCGTGGCGCGGATTCAGCCCCGCGACGAGCAGGCACGCGGTGCCCACCCCGAGCAGCAGTGACGCGTTCCACATCGTGGGAAGATTGGTCTCGAGGTTCACGTCGAACAGGCCGACGTACGGCGCCGGGCGTTCGGGCGTCGAGAGGGCCTTCAGGACCAGGTTGATCGCGACCAGGGCGAGGGTGCCGCCCATGAGTGCGGCGATCAGCACGCGCAGGTCCAGGTCCCGGGCGCCGTCCTCGGGTGGGGTCGGCTCGGCGCCGGACGGGGCTCGACCGTCCTCGGTCTGGTTGCTCATGGTGAACTCCTGTGGCGCCGCTGATCGGTTGACGATAACGCGTGCGCGGACCGTCGGTGGCCTGCCACTCCGGTGCTCACGCCGGGCAGGCTCACCCGTGCGACTCAGGCGGCCGGCGTCACCACGTAGACCACCTGGGTGTCGGAGGCGATCAGCTTGACGTCGTAGGCGTCGGAGCTGAGTTGGCCGATGAGTCCGCCGTCGTGGGTGATCACGTTGTCCACCGTGAAACCGGCCTCCTCCAGGGCGGTGCGGGCAGCGGCGCCGGAGTCCGTCGCGGACACCAGGGCCACCCACGTGGTGGTGCCGTCGGCGTCTGTGCGCGCCGCCCCGCGGGTCTGGCCCTCCACCACGACGACGTCCGCGGGGAAGCCCTCGGGCAGCCCGTCGCTGAGGTCGAGGCCGTCCACGGCCTCCTCGATGGCGCGCTCGACGGCGTCCCCGGCGGCTCCGGAGATCGCGTCGCAGCCGGCGACGGCTCCGGTGGCGAGCAGCGCCAGCAGCAGGGCGCCGAGTCGGCGCCGGACCTCGAGGTGTCTCATGACGGCGATTCTACGGTTGCTGCCGGGTAGTCCTGCCCGTGGTCGGCTCGCACGCCCGGGCGCCGGTTCCACTAGGTTCCGGACCATGCCTAGCTTGTCTGTTGCCACGCTCCAGCAGGAGCTCAGTGATCCCAACGTCTTCGCCAAGCGGGTCAAGGTCACTCGCGGCTCCACCGGACTCGCCGCCCTGTGCCTGATGATCGCTGCGGTGCTGGCCCTGTGGAACCTGCGCTCCACGCTGCGCACGCTCGACAACGACCTGTCCGCCATCGGGTCGGCACGGTTCTGGACCGTGTTCTGGTCCACCAACGGCGCGGACCAGGTGGTCTCCTACTGGCTGTACGCGGTGGTCTACGGCCCGGTGGTGCTGGGCGTCATCGGGCTCCTCGCGCTCGCGTACTCCCTGGTCTCGCGCCGAGCGGCCCAGCGCGCGCTCTACGAGGACTTCCGACGGCGCGGGTACGTGGCCATCGGCACCCCGATCGGGCTCAGCGTGCGCGTGGACCGCAAGAGCCCGCCGCGCGAGGTGCACCTGCTCAGCCACCCCTCGTTCAGCGAGCAGGCGAACCTGGAACTGGCGCAGTCGATCCAGGGTCAGGTGTTCCACGGCGGGCCGCGGGTCACCCAGTGGGAGAAGGACCTGCGCCAGGCCGGTGTGCTGGCCCGGCCGGTGCCGGCCGACCGGTTCTTCCCTGGTACCCCGCCGGGGCCGATGCTCGGAACCGGGGAGAAACTCCACAGCGGCGTCGTGGTGATCGACTCCGAGAAGCCGGGCGGCAAGCCCGCCTCGTACCCCCTGCGCTGACGCTCGCGGCGGTCTCAGCCCAGTCCCAGCAGCGGACCCTCGATCGCCGGGCAGGTGTCCATCACGACGTCCAGTCCGGCGGCCTCGGCCCGCTGGGCCGCGGCCTCGTCGACGATGTCCAGCTGTAGCCAGACGGCCTTGGCCCCACGGGCGATGGCCTGGTCCACGACGTCGCCGGCGAGCGAGGCGTTCACGAACACGTCGACGACGTCGATGTCGCCGGGGATGTCCGCGAGTCTCGCATAGCCCGGTTCGCCGTGCACGGTCTCGGCCTTCGGGTGCACCGGTACGATCCGCTGACCGAGCACCCGCTGCAGGTACCGGGACACGCCGTACGCGGCCCGCGCGGTGTTCGAGGACAGGCCCACGACCGCCCAGCGGCCCGGAGTGGTGAGCAGCCGCCGGACGACGGCGGGATCGTTGGTGTGCGTCATGGCGTCCAGCGAACCACAGTGCGCGGGTCCGGGCCTGCCGGCTCCGGTCCGGCTCGGGCCCGGTCAGGGTCGGGCCTGGTCCGGTTCAGGTCTGGTTCAGGTCCGCCGTGGTGACCGTGCCATCGGCCACCGACGCGAAGAACGCGTCCACGCGGTCGGGATCGAGCCGGACGGTCTCGCCGATCCCGCCGGGCCGGTAGGCCAGGTCGGCGATCGGCGGGGCACCCCGGACCCCGTCGGCGCCAGTGGCGGCGCGGAACGCGAGGGCCATCTGGGCCATGTCGATGATGCCCGTGTCCTCATCGACGAGCAGGGCGGCCAGGCCCGCGTCGGCGAGGCGTACCTGCTCGCCCGGCTGGAACGCCAGGGAGGGCTGCGCGACGGCGGAGGTCACCGCCTGGATCACCTGCTGTTGGCGCTGGGTGCGGCCGATGTCGCCGAGCGGGTCCGCCTTGCGCATCCGCGCGAAGGCCAGGGCCGTCTCGCCGTCGGCCACGTGACAGCCGGCCGTCCACTCCAGGCCGCTGTCCGCATCGCTGACGTCGTAGTCGAGGCAGAGTTCCACACCGCCGACGGCGTCGACGATGTCCGCGACCCCGCCCATCCCGATCTCGATGTAGTGGTCCACCTCGATGCCGGTGAGGCCCTCGACGGTGGCGACCAGCAGCTCGGGCCCCCCGAACGAGAACGCGGCGTTGAGCTTGTTCGGGCCGTAACCGGGGATCTCGACGAACGTGTCCCGGGGCAGCGAGATCATCGAGGTCGCCCCGCTCGGCGGCACCGTGATCAGGATCATCGTGTCGGCGCGCTGGCCGGCGGTGGTGTCGCCGCCCAGTTGACCGTCGGCGCGCGAGTCCGAACCGGCCAGCAGGTACGTGGTGCCGGCCGTGCTCAGGGTGCTGGCGGCGAGCGCGTCGGTGTGCTGGATCTTCCCGTTCGCCCAGATCAGCAGTCCGACCGGCCACGCCATCACCAGAACCAGCACGATGACGAGGACCGCGACGATCCGGCGGCCACGGCGTCGCGGTCGACGGGCCTTCGGGGCAATCTCGGCGCCGCCGGTCGGGCCGGTGCCGCCGGGCGGCCGGGTGCCGCCGCCAGGGGTGGGGCCGTCACCGCGGCGCGGCGGGCGCCGCGCGG
>NZ_SMNA01000002.1 GCF_004353825.1 Occultella glacieicola
CCCGGGACTGCTCGGCGCGGCGCCGGGCCCGCTGGGCGGCCACCTCGCGGGCGTGCCGCTCCGCCTTGGCGGCCCGCTCGAGGGACTCGGCGCGGCCGGCGATCGCGCGAACCCGCTCCTCCACGGTGCGCAGCACGAGCCGGGCGTCGGTCTCCCTGGCGCGGGCGGCGGTGGCGGCCGCCGCCGTCTCGTCCCGAGCACCGGTTGCGCCCTCCAGATCGGTGGCCGCCTGGTCCGGTTCCCGCTGGGCGTGCTGGAGCCGCTCGGCGATCTCCGCCAGTTCCTCGGCGTACGTGGTCCGCTTGGCCTCGGCGGCTTCGATGGCCGGCCGGATCCGTTCCGCCTCGGCGGTGGCCGCACGCAGCGTGGAGCCGTGCTGGCCGAGCTTCTCGGAGACCGCGGCGAGCTGGGCGTCGGAGTCGTGCAGGGCGTTCAGGGTGTGGTCCGCCTCGGCCCTGGCGTCCGCCTGTGCCTGCGTCGCCGGACCGAGCGCGAACCGGGTCTGCTCGGCCCGGGCGATCGCGGCCGTGAGCTCGGTGTGCGCCTCCTCGCGGGCGGCGTGCACCTCGAGCACGCTCGGACCGCCGGCGCTGCCGCCGCGGGCGTCGGTATGGCTGAGCACGTCGCCGTCGCTGGTCACCACGACCAGTGCGGCGCCGTCGGGCTCGTCGTGGCCACCGGCGCCGGCCAGCGCGGCTCGGGCCGAGCGGAGGTCATCGACCACCACGACCCCGTGCAGGAGCCGGGCGACGGTCCCGGCCATCGGCCCCTCGACCCGCACGAGTTCACTCGCCCACCGACCACCCGCGGGCGCCGGGCCCGAGGACGTCAGCGAGCCGGCGCCGTCGGGCAGGTTCGGCGCTGCCGCGATCATGAGCCGGGCCTGCCCGGCGTCCTGCTCCCGGACGTGCCGGAGCGCGTCGACGGCGACGTCCACCGACTCGACGGCGGCCGCGTCGGCGAGCTGGCCGAGCGCGGCGGCGATCGCGTTCTCGAAGCCTGGTTCGACCGTGAGCAGGTCTGCGAGCGAGCCGAGCACGCCCGGCACCGGGTTCCCCTCGAGCAGCGAGCCGGTGCCGTCCTTGCGGGTCAGGGACAGGTCGAGGGCATCGCGCCGCGCGGTCCAGGTGGCGCGGGCACCCTCGGCCTCCCGCTCGGCCTCCTGCAGTTCGCGGACCTTCTCGGTGGCGACCTCGAGCGCGGCGAGCGCGGCTTCGTGGGCCTCGTCGAGGCCCTCCTCGCCCTCCTGGGCGCCGACCGCCTGCTGCTCGAGGCTCGCGAACGCCTGCTGCGCGGTCTCCGCGCGTTCGACGGCGGAGTCCAGGTTCGCGCGCAGGCGCTGCATTTCGGCCTCGGTCGCCTCGAGCCGGCTACGCCGGGCGCCGACCTGGCCGGTCAGCTGGGCGAGGCCCTCCCGGCGGTCCGCCACCCCGCGGTGCACGGCGGCGAGAGCACGTTCGGCCTCGGCGGCCTTCTCCTCGACGTGCCGGCGCTCCGTGGTCGCCGCCTCGAGGTCGGCGCGAGCCTTGCCGATCTCGGTGTCCAGGTCGGCCTCGGCCTGGCGGGCGCGGCGGGCCTGGGCGTCCAGGTCGTCGGGATCCCGGCGCTGCTGCTCGGTCTCGACCGGACCGCCGAGCAGCCGGCAGCGTTCGGCGGCGAGGGTGTGCGTGCCGCGCAACCGTTCGCGCAGGCTGGACAGCCGGTACCACTGCTCGGTGGCGTCGGACAGGTGCGGGGCCGCGGCCGCGGCGGCCGCCTCGAGGTCGGTGAGCCGGGCCCGGGCCCGCTCCTGCGCGGTCTCCACCTCGGCGCGCTTGGCCCGCAGCGCGGTCTCGTCGGCGACCTCCTGGGCGAGGGTGGAGGTGAGCTGGACGAGGTCGTCGGCGAGCAGCCGGGCGCGGGCGTCGCGCAGGTCGACCTGCACCACCTGGGCCCGTCGGGCCACGTCGGCCTGTTTCGCCAGCGGTCCGAGCTGGCGCCGGATCTCGGTGGAGAGGTCGCTGACCCGGGCGAGGTTCGCAGCCATCGCCTCGAGCTTGCGGAGCGCCTTCTCCTTGCGCTTGCGGTGCTTGAGGACCCCGGCCGCCTCCTCGATGAAGCCCCGACGGTCCTCGGGACTGGCCTGGAGCACGGAGTCGAGGCGGCCCTGCCCCACGATCACGTGCATCTCCCGGCCGAGCCCGGAGTCCGAGAGGAGGTCCTGGATGTCCAGGAGCCGGCAACCGGAGCCGTTGATGGCGTACTCGGAGCCGCCGTTGCGGAACAGCGTCCTCGAGATGGTGACCTCGGAGTACTCGATCGGCAGGGCGCCGTCGGTGTTGTCGATGGTCAGCGACACCTCGGCGCGGCCCAGCGGCGGGCGCGAGGAGGTGCCGGCGAAGATGACGTCGGCCATGTTGCCGCCGCGCAGGGTCTTCGCACCCTGCTCCCCCATCACCCAGGACAACGCATCCACCACATTCGACTTGCCCGACCCGTTCGGTCCGACCACGCAGGTGATACCCGGCTCGAGGTGAAGCGTGGTCGCCGACGCGAAGGACTTGAATCCTCGCAGGGTCAGCGTCTTCAGGTGCACCCCCGCAGCCTAACGCCGGGCCCGCGCCGGCGGAGATCCACCCCTAGACCTCGGGGACCCGACGCCATAGAGTCGAGTTCGTCCGGACATATGGACATGGCACGGTCGGGGAGGACCGAGAGCAGCATGCGGCAACACGGGGGAACTCACTGGGGCGGCACCGTCATGCCGACGCGGGGGTCGGGTTCACCGCACATCATCAGCACCGCGGCGCCCGGGCGACGTGGACGATTCTCGGAGGATCGAGCATGAGACGGAACTTGGCAGCGATCATCGCCGGCACGGCCGCGGCGGCCCTGGTGCTCGGCGCGTGCGGCAACGACGGTGGGTCGGACGACCCTACCGACGGCGGCGGTGACACGGGCGGCGACGGCCCAGTCACCCTGACCATCACCCTGAACGCGATCGCCGGCGGCAAGAACGCCGCCGAGGCGGACTGGATCGAGAACTGGGTGATCCCCGAGTTCGAGGCGGCCATGGCCGCCGACGGCACCGAGGTCACGGTCGAGTTCGAACCCCAGGGCGTCGACGACGAGGACTACAAGACGAAGATCTCACTCGACCTGCAGTCCGGTGGCGGCGCCGACATCATCGGCATGGACGGGATCTGGGTCGGCGAGTTCGCCGAGGCCGGGTACATCCAGCCGCTGACCGCGGTCGGCGGCGCGGCCGTGGACGACTGGGACGGCTGGGACCAGATCTCCGAGGCGGTGCAGAACGCCCTCTCCTTCAACGGCGAGCGGTACGGGATACCGCAGGGCGCGGATGGCCGGGTGCTCTACTACAACAAGGACCTGTTCGCCGCGGCCGGGCTGCCCGAGGACTGGCAGCCGACCAGCTGGGAGGAGATCCTCGAGGCCGGCCGCGCCCTGGCCGACTCCGGCGTGCCGATCCCGCTTCAGATCAACGCCGGCACGGCCATGGGCGAGGCGACCACCATGCAGGGACTGCTGCCGTTGCTCGTCGGCACCGGGGCCGAGGTGTACGCCGACGACCAGTGGATCGGTGGCACCGACGAGCTCCGCGAGGTGCTCGAGTTCTACCGCACGGTCTACGTCGACGAGCAGCTCGGTGACGCCGTGCTCCAGCAGGAGGCCTCCGGTCGGGACACCTCGTTCGCGCAGTTCGCGGCGGGCGAGATCGGGGTCCTGCTCGAGGGCGACTACTTCTGGCGTTCGGTGATCAACCCGGCCGAGGGCGTCGGCACCGCCCCGATGGAGAACCGCGACGAGGTAGTCGGCTACACGCGGATCCCGGCGACCGAGCCGGGCAGCGGCATCAACGGCCAGGACTTCGTCTCGATGTCCGGTGGGACCGGACGGGTGCTGAACCCGAACAGCGAGAACCCCGAACTCGCCTGGGAACTGCTGGCCTTCATGAACTCCCCGGAGGCCTTCGAGGCTCGGGCCGCGGGCACGCTGAACATCACCCCACGTGACGACGTCAACGCCGAACTCCTCTCCAGCGACCCGATGCTCACCTTCGTCAGCGACGAGGTGCTGCCGATCACGGCCTACCGGCCCGGTCTGGCCGCCTACCCGGAGGTCTCGATCGCCCTGCAGGAGGCCACCGAGGCCGTCGTGGCCGGAGACCCGGTCGACGACGCCCTCACGGACTACGCGGACGCCGTCGCGGGCATCGTCGGGGAGGAGAACGTCAACAATGACTGACGCTCACCGCCCGGCCGGCCACCGGCCCACGCGTTGAGCGCGACCGGCACGGCGGCGGGGCCCGGGCTCCGCCGCCAGCCGGGCCGTCGCCGTCGCGCCGACGACGTCGCCGGGCTCGGACGGGTCCGGGCCGGCCTGTTCGTCGCCCCCGCGCTCGCTCTGATCGGACTCTTCCTCGTCTTCCCGGCGGTCTGGACGATCTACCTGGGCATGACCGACTACCGGCTCACCGGCCTCGCCGCGGCGAACCCGGAGTTCGTGGGCCTGGACAACTTCGCCACCGCGCTCGGTGACGACGAGTTCTGGCACTCGCTGTGGCTGACCCTGATCTTCGTCCTCGTCTCCGGGGTGATCGGGCAGACCCTGCTCGGGTTCTCGGTGGCCTGGGCCCTGCGGCGGGTGCGTGGCTGGGTCAAGTCGGTCATCGAGACGCTGGTGCTGGCCGCGTGGGTGGTGCCGGCGTCGGTCGCCTCGTTCCTGTGGCTGGCGTTGCTCGACCGGCGCACCGGCACCCTGAACGCGTTGCTCGGCACCGAGGGCACGGCCTGGCTGATCGAGTACCCGATGGTCGCCATCATCGTGTTCAACGTGTGGGTGGGCACGGCCTTCTCGATGCTGCTGTTCTCGTCGGCGCTGGCCGCGGTGCCACCCTCGCAGTTGGAGAGCGCCCGGATGGTCGGTGCGGGCTCCTGGCAGCAGTTGCGGGACGTGGTCCTGCCGAACATCCGCGGGCACATCCTGACCAACACGCTGCTGATCACCCTGTGGACGTTCAACACGTTCACGCCCTACCTGCTCACCGCCGGCGGCCCGCGCGATGAGTCGGCGATCCTCGCCGTGTACATCTACACGACCGCGATCCCGGGCGGGCAGCTGGGCATGGGCGCCGCGATCTCCCTGATCATGCTGTTGATCAACCTGGTCATCGCGCTCGGCTACCTGCGCGTGGCCCGGGCCGCCTCGGGAGGCAGGAGATGAGCGCTCCCCCGCCCTCCCTCGGCCGCCGAATGGTGCGGCACTACCTCTCCCGCGTGCTGTTCGTGGTCGCGATGGGCCTCGTGCTCGTGTTCTTCGCGCTGCCGATGCTGTGGCTGGTCACCGCCCCGTTCGACGCCGATCCGTCGCTCACGGTCGGCTGGCCGGACTGGACCCTGGCGAACTTCGCCCAACTCGCCGAGAACCGGTACGCCCTGGGATCGCTGCGGAACTCGCTGATCCTCGGCGTGGGCACGATGGTGCTGGTCCTCGCACTCGGCTCGTTGGCGGCCTATGCGCTGTCGCGGGTGCGGATCCCGGGCCGGGACGGGCTGCTGTACGCGCTGCTGCTGCTCTCCTCGATCGTGACCGGCACCGCCGCGATGGTGCCCACCTTCCAACTGATGACCCAGATCGGGCTGATCAACACCCAGATCGGGGTGATCCTGGTACTCGCCGGTGGGGTGCTGCCGACCGTCGTGTTCATCCTCAAGGACTTCATGGACTCGATCCCGAAGTCCTATGAGGAGTCCGCGCGGCTGTACGGGGCGAGCCCGCTGCAGATCCTCACGCATGTGGTCGTACCCACCGCCCGCCCGGGTCTGGCGTTCGTGGCGGTCTGGACGGTCGTGCAGGTCTGGGGCAACTTCCTGGTGCCGTTCCTGCTGCTGCGCACGCCCGAGTCCCAGCCGGCCGCGGTGCTGATGTACACGTTCTACACCGAGGGCGGCCAGCCCGATCTGCGGCTGCTCTCGGCCTTCTCACTCGTGTTCTCCGTCCCGGTGATCGCGATGTACTTCCTCGTCAACCGCCGGTACGGATTCCGGTTCCACGGAGGGATCAAGTCCTGATGGCAGCCATCACCACCACCGCCCTGGTCAAGGAGTACCCGGGCGGGGTCCGCGGGGTCGACGGCGTCGACGTCACCGTCGCCGACGGCGAGTTCTTCGCGCTGCTCGGCCCGTCGGGCTGCGGCAAGACCACCCTGCTCCGCTCGATCGCGGGCCTGGAGTCGATCACCGAGGGCACCCTGCAGATCGGCGACCGGGACGTCACCCACCTGGAGCCCGGCGAGCGCGGCGTGGCCATGGTGTTCCAGGACTACGCACTGTTCCCGCACATGGACGTCGCGGACAACATCGCCTACCCGCTGAAGATCAAGCGGGTCGGCAAGGGCCCACGGCGCACGACGGCCACCGAGGTCGGCGAGGGGCTGTCGCTGCACGGGCTGATGCAACGCCGGCCGGCTCAGCTCTCGGGTGGGCAGCAGCAGCGGGTGGCGCTGGCCCGCGCCGTCGCCACCCGTCCGGAGGTGCTGCTCCTGGACGAGCCGCTGTCCAACCTGGACGCCCGGCTGCGACTCGAGGCGCGCACCTTCCTCAAGGAGCTCCAGCGCGAGCTCGGCGTCACGACCGTGTTCGTGACGCACGACCAGGCGGAGGCGCTCGCCCTGGCCGACCGGATCGCGGTCATGAAGGCCGGCCGGTTGCAGCAGGTCGGCACGCCCCGGGAGGTCTTCTCCCGCCCCGTGAACACCTTCGTGGCCGGGTTCATCGGGTCCACCCCGATGAACCTGGTCGAGGCCGAGACGGCCGACGGCGGGGTCCGGGTCGCGGGGGCCATCGCGCCGTTGCCCGTGGGTGCGCAGGGCGCGGTCGCCGACGGCGCGCCGGTGGTCTGGGGCGCCCGCCCGGAGTACCTGCGCTGGTCGACCGAGCCGGTGGACGGCGGGATCGAGGCCGAGGTGAGTGTCATCGAGAACCTCGGGGCGTCCGTGCTGGTCTCGGCGCACAGCGGCGAGGTCCGGCTGCAGCTGGTTGTGGCCGAGGACGACGAACCCAGCCCGGGCGACCGTGGCTGGGTGGTCGCCACCCCTCGCCGTAGCCTGCTGTTCGACTCCGAGTCCACCGACCTGATCGGCTGAGCCTTGACGACCACGCACCGCCTGCACCTGACCATCGACGACCAGATCGCCGGCCGTTACCACCCGGTCGCCTTCGAGGTGGCGCCGGGGACGGAGTCGGTGGAGGTCCGCCTGGACTACGACACCTCCGCCGGCGTCCTGGACCTCGGCTGTGAGGGTGCGTCCGGGTGGCGCGGCTGGTCCGGCGGGGCCCGGAGCCGGTTCGTGATCGCACCGACAGCGGCCACCCCCGGGTACCTGCCCGGCGAGCTCGAGCCCGGCGAATGGCACGTGATCCTCGGCCTGCACCAACTGCCCGCCACGGGTCTCGACGTCGTCCTCGAGATCGACATCCCGGCGACCGGCGCCGTCGAGACCGAGCCGCGTGCCGCCGTCGGGCAGGGCGCCCCACGCGGGTCCACCCGCGACCTGCCCGCACCGGACGGGCTGACCTGGTTCGCCGGCGACTTCCACGCCCACACCCTGCACTCCGACGGCGCGGAGAGCATCGACCAGCTGGGCGCCCGGGCCGCCGCCGCCGGCCTGGACTTCCTCGCCGTCACCGACCACAACACGGTCAGCCACCACGCGCACCTGCCCGGCGTCGGCACCCGGCACGGCGTGACCCTGCTCCCGGGCCAGGAGGTCACCACCGCCCGCGGGCACGCGAACGCGTTCGGGGACATCGGCTGGATCGACTTCCGCGGGAGCGCGCAACGGTGGGTCGAGACGGTCGCCGCCCGCGGCGGGGTGCTCTCGGTGAACCACCCCGTCGACGGCGACTGTGCCTGGCAGCACCCGTTGACCACGTTGCCGAGTGCCCTGGAGCTGTGGCACATCTCCTGGTTCCGGGATCTGACCGCCTCGTTCCCCTGGGCGTTCTGGGCGCGCTGGGGTGATGTGGTCCCGATCGGAGGTTCGGACTTCCACAAGCCCGGCCAGGGCTGGACCCTCGGCACCCCGACCACCTGGGTGGCCGCGCAGGAGAACACGCCGGAGGCCATCCTCGCCGGCGTCCAGGCGGGCCGCACCTCCATCAGCGTCGGGGTGCGCCCGGACGCCACGCCCGACCCCCTGCACACCCCGATGCTGCTGCGCCTGGGCGATGACCTGGTCGCGCTGGCGGCCGAGGGTGCGGTGCTCGTGGACATCGAAGGCGCCCGACGGCGGATCACCGGTCCGTCGGTCACGGTCGCCTCGGCCTCGGGCGCCGGCCCGTACCGGCTCGAGGACCCCGACCGGCGGGTGCTGGCGATCTGCGCCTGAGCGTCGCTCAGATCGTCGTGGACGCGCGCACCCGGAGCGTCGGCAGCAGCACCTGACGGCGCGGGCTCAGGGCCTGCGCGGCCGGTGCGTCCAGCTCCGCGAACCGGTCGGCGCACATGCGCACGGCGAGACGCCCGAGATCGCGCTTGGGCGGCGCGACGGCCGTGAGCGGCACCGTGGCGTCCGCGGCGCGCTCGTCGTCGTAGGCGACGATCGCGAGGTCCTCCGGGACCCGGAGTCCCACCGCAGGCGCGGCGTCGGCGAGGTCGACGGCTTCGTGGTCGGAGAGCACCACCACGGCGCTCTCGCCGGCCGCACCAACCGAGTCCAGGACCTCACGCAGACTCCGGGTGTACTCCTCGCCGGTGCCCGGGCCGACGGTGTGCTCGAACGTCTGGACCGAAGGCCCCGCCTCGTCGCGGGCGAGCGCCATCCCGGCCCGCAGCCACGGTCCGGTGGGATTGCGCGGGCGCATGACGAGCCCGATCCGGCGATGTCCGAGGGTGATGAGGTGGCGCATGGCCGTGGCCATCCCGAGCGCATGGTCGGTGTGCACGGACTCGATGCCGGAGAACGGATCGGGCACCTCGCGCTCGACCAGCACCACCGGCATCCGGGCGTCGGCGAGCAGGCGGTAGATGCGGGCGTCGGCGGACTGCGTCCGGGCCGGCGTGACGAGCAGCGCGTCCACGCCGCGCGCGAGCATCCGCTCGACCAGGGTCACCTCGTCCTCGCGGGAGTAGTCGGACACCCCGAGCAGCAGCCGGAGCCCGAGCCGGTCGGCCTCGTCGTGGGCGCCGTCCACGACGGCGCGGTAGTAGTAATCCCGCGCAGGCACGACGATCCCGACCAGGGCACCCTCGCCGTCGTGAGCCGTCTCGCGAGGACTGCGAGCCCTGCGAGCACGCGACCGCTCCGGGGCCGCGCCGGCCGGCTCCCGGACCGCACCACCGCGCACCCGCCGCGACGGCGGCGAGGAGGCGACCACCGACGCCAGGTCGCGCCGGATCGTGATCACGCTGACGTCGAACCGCTCGGCGAGCTCGCGGACCTCCACGGCGCCGCTGGCCCGGAGCTCCGCAGCGATGCGGGCGCGGCGTTCCTCGGTGAGCACCCCACAGGAATAGCGGGTCGGGGGCGCCATCGCAACGTGACCGGTTCTGATCGTTTCTCCGCCACGGCTGGACCGGGCCGATCACGTGGCGCAACGCTGAGCGCCGATCGATGTAACGACGCATCGGCTGAGGCAACGGAGGCTTCGAGTGAGGACAGTTCGAGCGAGAGTCGTGACGTCGGTCGCGACCGCGTTGACCATGGTCGCCACGTCGCTGGCCGTGGCCGGGACCGCAGACGCCGATCCCGGCTTCACGCCGGAGGCGCCGGAGAGCGTCGTCGACCTGGTCCGCACCGACCACCCACGACTGATCCTCGACGATGCCGCCCTGGCCGACGTCCAGGGCTGGATCGCCACGGACGACGACGCCGCGGCTCTTGCCGATGACGTCGTCGGGCAGGCCGAGTCGCTCCTGGCCGCGCCGGTCACGATCTATGACTTCCCGGACGGGCGCAGCCTGCTCACCCCGGTGCGGACGATCCTCAACCGAACGTACGTGCTCGCCCTCTCCTACCGGCTGACCGAGGACACCCGTTTCCTGGACCGGGCCTACGCGGAGCTGGCCGCGGCGGCACAGTTCCCGGACTGGAACCCGGAGAGCTTCCTGTCCGTGGCCGAGATGCTGCACGCGTTCGCGATCGGTTACGACTGGCTGTATCCGGCCCTGACCGCGCAGCAGCGGGGCGTGCTCGAGACGGCCATGGTCACGCACGGCTTCGAGCCGGCCCAGGCGGGCTACGACGCCGGCGCGTCCTGGACCACCACGACGAGCAACTGGTCGATCGTGTGCACCAGCGGGATCGGCATCGCCGCGCTGGCCCTCGCCGAGATCGAGCCCGAGCGGGCCGAGTCGCTGCTGCAGCTCGGGCTCTCGCACGTCGGGCCGGCCCTCGACGAGTACGCCCCGGACGGCGGCTACCCCGAGGGCCCGACCTACTGGGACTACGCCACCCGCTACCTGGTGCCCTATCTGGCCAGCCTCGGCACCGCCGTCGGCGATGACTTCGGCATCTCCGACGCACCCGGGCTGTCCGGGACGGTCGACTTCTCGATGTACATGGCCGGCCCGTCCGGACGCACATTCAACTACTCCGACGCGTCCTCGACCTACGGCGGCCCGCCGGCCGCCTACTGGTTGGCGGACCGCTACGACCAGCCCGGGTACGCCTGGTGGGCCGACGAGGGGCTGCGCACGCCCACGAATCCTCAGGCCCTGCTCTGGTACGGCCTGTCCGAGCGGGCCACCCCGGCGCAGACCGAGATGCCCCTCGACCGGTACTTCAGCGGCACCGAGACGGTCCTGTCGCGCTCGGCGTGGAGCACGCCGACGGCGTTGTTCACCGGTTTCAAGGCCGGCGACAACAGCAACAACCACGGCGACCTGGACATGGGCACCTTCGTCCTCGACGCCCTCGGTACCCGCTGGGCGGACGAGCTCGGCGCCGACTCCTACAGCCTGCCCGGCTACTTCAGCACCGGACCCGACGGCGACCGCTGGACCTACTACCGCAAGCGCGCGGAGGGCCAGAACACCCTGGTCATCAACCCCGGATCGGGACCGGACCAGTCCGTCGCGGCGGCCGGGCGGATCATCGCCCAAGAGGGCTCACCCGCGGGCGCGTTCGCGGTGGCGGACCTCACCGAGGCCTACGCCGACCAGGGCGTGACCTCCTGGCAGCGCGGTGTCGCGATGATCGACGACCGCTCCCGGGTGGTCGTCCAGGACGAGCTGAGCGCCACCACCCCGGTCGAGGCGTGGTGGTTCATGCACACCTCGGCAGACGTCGAGATCGCGACGGACGGACGCAGCGCCGTGCTGACCATCGAGGGCCGGCACCTGCTCGCCCGGTTCCTCGACGCCCCGGCCGGGGCCCAGTTCTCGGTGATGGCCGCCGAGCCGCTGCCGACGTCACCGAACCCGGACGGACAAGCGGCCAACGGCCAGTCCAAACTGACCGTGCGCCTGCCCGGGGTCACCGACCTGCGCCTGTCCATCCTGCTCGAGCCGCTGCCGGTCGGCGGCGAAGGCGAGCCGGCACCGGTCGTGACCGCCCTCGCGGACTGGACGGTGCCCGCCCCCGGGGCGTCCACGCTGAGCGACCTCACCCACGACGGCGTGACGATCCCCGGTTTCTCCGCCGACACCCGCACGCTCGTGCTCGAGACGACGGACCTCGGCGAGATCGAGGCGGTCCCGAGCGCCGCGACGGACCAGGTCGACGTGCAGATGCCGGACGCACTGCCGGGCACCGCCGTCGTCTGCGTCGGACCCGCGGGGGACGAGTGCCGGACCCGGTACCGGGTGCACCTGACCCGCCCGTACAGCGGTCCGCTGACCGGAAGCATCGTCGGCACGAACCCGACGTCGAACGCCACCGACGGCGATCTCGGCACGTTCTGGTCTGCACAGGGAGACGGTCAGTGGCTACGCGCCAACCTCCCCGCGACGACGACCGTGGACGGCGTCCGGGTCGCCTGGAGCATGGGCAGCACCCGGGTGTACAGCTACGACGTGCAGACCTCGCTGGACGGCGAGCAGTGGTCGACCGTGTGGTCCGGCGCGAGTTCGGGGACCACGCTTGACCTGGAGGACGTCGCCTTCGACCCGGTCCAGGCCTCGTACGTGCGGATCCTCGCCCACGGCAACAGCGCGAACATGTGGATGAGCCTGTCCGAGCTCCGGGTCAGAACCGCGCAGGGCGAGTGGCCACAGACCGAACCCGCCGCCCCCGACCCGGTCGCGATCGCGATCGGCTCCGGTGCCCTGAACCTGCACCCGCGGACGGTGGACACCCCGGGGCTCACCGTCACGATGAGTGACGGATCAACGGTCCCACTGGATCTGACCACGGCGTCCGTACGCTCCTCGGACGCCGAGGTCGCCGAGTTCACGAGCGACGGCGTGGTGGTGGCCCGGTCCGTCGGATCGACACTCCTGACGGCGCTCTGGCGCTCACCGACGGGGACGCTGGTGGGCGGACGTGCCGCCGTGTCGGTGACCGATCCCAGCACCACCACCCTGGCCGCCGCCCGCGACGGGTACGTGCGGGACGGTACGTACGCCGATACGTCCTACGGCTCGGCCACCTCGATGACGGTCAAACGCGACCCGAGCGGCAGCAACGCCGGCTTCAACCGGGAGACCTATCTCGCGTTCGACCTCGAACCGGCCGACGGACGCGAGCTGGTGGCCGCCGAGCTGGTCATGACGGCCGGCGTCACCACCGACCGCACCATGGTGGTCGACGTCAGCACTGCCGGCGCGGACTGGACCGAGGCGACCCTGACCTGGAACTCCCGCCCCGCCGTCGGCGTCCCGGTCGCACAGTTCACGGCGGGTAGCGAGCCGGCACCGGTGAGCGTCGACGTGACCGACGCCGTCGCGGCCGTTCTGGGCGCGGACGAGGCGAGTCTGGGATTCGCGCTACTGCAGAACGCTCAGGACCGGCAGGCCTTCGGCACCTCCGTGTGGTCCCGGGAGCGGGGCGCGGGCGGCCCCACGCTCGTGCTGCACTGGGCCGAGGCGACCGCGTGCTCGTCCACGGTGACCGGCTCGAACTCCGGGGCGGTCACCCTGACCGGGCCTGTGGCCTGCCTCGTCGACGCAGACGTCCGAGGGCCGGTGACAGCCACGGGCGGGACGTCGGTCCGGATCGAGCGGTCCACGATCGCCGGTCCGGTTACGGTGCCCGCCGCAGGCACGGTGGTTCTGACCGACGCCACCATCAACGGTCCGGTTCAGCTGTCCGGCGAAGGTGCGGTCATCTGGGTGGCGTCGAGCACGATCCGCGGCCCGCTGACCGCGCTGACCCCCGGTGGCACGCTGGCCATGCTCGAGTCACAGGTCGTGGGCACCCTGACCTGTTCCGAGGCGGCCGGCTCGGTCCTCATCGAGACCGAGGTCCGCGTTCTCGACCCGGCCTGCGAGTGAGCCGGCGGACTAGATGCCGAGCTCCCGCATCCGGCCGATCACCGCGTCAACCCGCGCCAGGTCGGGACCGGCGTCGCCGGTGAGGCCGAGTTCGTCGACGATCCGACCGTCGATCATGAAGACCACGCGGTCCGCCCGGGCGGCCACGCGCACGTCATGGGTGACAACGAGCATCGTGGTGCCGTCCCGGTTGAGCTCGGTGAGCAGGTCGAGGATCTGCTCGGCGGACTCGCGGTTGAGCGAGCCGGTGGGCTCGTCACCGAAGACGATCCGGGGCCGGCGCATCAACGCCCGGCAGATGCCGGCCCGCTGCAGCTGACCGCCCGACACCTGGGCCGGCATCCGTGCGCGTAGGTCCCAGATCCCGGCCCGGCGCATGAGTTCCTCGGCCCGGGACACCCGGTCCGCGGGCGTGCCGACCCGGTCGAGGGAACTGGTCAGGACGATGTTCTCCAGCAGTCCGAGGTCGCGCAGCATCGTGGGCTGCTGGAACACGAAGCCCATGTGCTCGCGTCGGTGGTCCGCGAGCAGGTCGGAGGTCAGGGCGGTGAGTTCCACCTGATCGAGACGCACGGTGCCGGCGTCGACCGCGTCCATCCCGGAGAGGCCGTAGAGCAGCGTCGACTTGCCGGAGCCGGAGGGTCCCATGACGGTCACGAACTCACCGTTGGCGATGCTCAGGTCGACGCCGTGCAACACCTCCACGGCCCGGCCGTCCACGGTGAAGCTCTTCGTGACTGCGTGGGCGCTCAGGAGCGCGGTGTCGGAACCGGTGGGCGAGACGGTGGTGATCATCATCGGTCCTAGTCCTTGATGGTGGTGGAGATGGCGAGGTGGGTGTCCGGACGTGTGCTGACGGCCGTGGCCAGAGCGACGACGAGCAGCAGGGCGAGCGGGGATGCGGCGTAGGCGAGCCAGGGGCTCGCGACCAGGCTCAGGTCCGACAGGCCGACGCCCGAGAGGAACAGGCCGGCGAGCCCGCCGCCGAGGAATCGCGCGCCGACCGCGCCCAGGAGGACACCGACGGCGAGCACGACCGCGGAGCGGACCAGGTACTGGACCTGGACCTGCCCGTCGCGGAAGCCGAGCGCCCGCATCACGCCGATCCCGAAGGCGTCGCGCACGATGAGCAGCCGCATGAACAGGACCGTGATGAGGGCCGCCACGGCCAGCCCGATCCCGAGAGCGGCGATAGCGACGGCGCGCAGGGCGTCGATGGTGCCGCTCATCGTCGCGACGATGTACTCCCGCACCGAGCTGACCTCGAGGTCGGGATAGGCCGCGGCGTAGTCGGCGATCGCGGTGGGCACGTCCACGCCGGGGTCGAAGTCGGCGTAGACGGCGGTCCACATGAGGTCGGCAGCGGTGTGCGGGGCGACCATCTTCGCGGTGTGCCCACCGTTGGTGATGTCCTGGTAGATGCCGGTGACGGTCAACTCCAGCGACACCCCTCGGTCCCGGTCGGGCGCCACCGGCGTTACCATGACCCGATCCCCGATCCCGGCGCCGAGCACGTCGGCCTGCAGCCGGGACAGGGCGATCTCGGTGTCGGCGCTCGGTGCGACACCGTCGGCATAGGTCAGCGGGAACGCGGCCAGGTCCCCGGACTCGATCTTCACGGTCACGGGCGCGCCGTCGGCGTCGGCGGCGGTGTAGGAGGCCGTGGCGAGCACGGCATGGGCGGCCACCCGCGGGTCCTGCGCGAGCCGTTGATCCAGGTCGGCGACCCGGTCGGCGGAGTCGCCCTGGGCGTCGACCCGCACGTCGCTGACCCCGGCACCCATGTAGGTGACGAATCCCGGTGCGGTCACCGTGGTGTGCAGGTTCTGCGGCAGGATCAGGATGAAGGCTCCGAGAGCGTAGATCACGAGCGGCACCACGTACAGCGTGGGCCGCCGGAGCACGTCCCGCAGGCCGAGGCGCACGGACGTCGCCGGACGGTCACCCAGTGCGGATAGCAGTCGTGCCGGGCGTCGGCGCGCGGTATCGGCCACGGGGGCGCCGGTGCGGATCGCCTGAACGGGCGAGACGGTCGCGAGACGGCGAAGGGTGCGTCGCACGGCGAGCACCACGACCGCGACGATGAGCGCACTCAGCGCGAGGCCCAGGAACAGCGACGGGATGGTCCGTCCGGTCGGTCCGAGGTAGCGCTGGACATCGGCGAGCAGCACCGGGCTCAGCGCGAGCGACCCCGCCAGCCCGATGACGGCGCCGATCGCGGCGAGCACCAGGTACCTGCGCAGGTAGAGCCGGCGGAGTTCGCGGTCACGCACACCGATGGCCTTGAGCACGCCGATCTCGCGGTAGTCCCGTTCGAGTGTGGTGAGCAGGGTGAACCGGATGCAGAGCAGCGCGATGGCGACCAGCAGCACCGTCACGAGGATCACGACGGCCGCGGTGATGCCGCCGGAGAGCGAATTGACGAGGGCGAACAGCGTCCACGTGAGCGTCGGCCCGTTGGCCTCCAGCCCGGCCGTCCGGTACTCGGCCTCGAACTGGCTCACGGCGGCGACGTCGGCGAGCCGGAACTGGATGAGGTACTCGATGGCGCCGGCCTGACCCACGACGCCGGTCAGCTGCTCGAGGACGGCCGGTGCGACGAGCAGCCGCTTCGACGAGGCGTAGGAGTAGTTCATCTGGGAGTCCCGCAGGAATCCGGCGACCTCGAGGTCAACGGCGCCGTCGGGTCCGGTCACGGTGAGCGTCTGCCCCTCCTCCAGGTCGAGCAGGTCGGCGTAGTACAGCGGTAGCCAGACGGTGCCGGGCTCGGGCTCGATCACCGCGCCGTCGGTGTCCAGCAGCAGGTCGAACTCGGCGTTCTGGGTCACGAACGAGTTGTCCTGCAGGCCCGGGGCGAGCGTCGTGTCGGTGCCGGCCCCGGTGACCCGGATCGTCGAACCGTCCACGTTCAGCATCGGAACCACCGCGAACTCCTCGACCCGCTCGTTCTCCGCGGCGAACGCGGCCATCCGCTCGGAGTCGACGGTCCCAGCGTGCATCTGTAGGAAGTGCGGGGTGCGCGCCTGCTCCATCAGTGAGGCACTGGCCCCGGTGACGGTCACGATGAGCGCACCAGCCGAACTCGCGAGCGCGGCCGACAGTGCCACGAACAGAACGAGCACGACGGCGGTCGTCGGGTTCCGGCGAACCGCGTTGCGGGTGAGCCGTCCCAGCACCGTGCGCTGACTGGGGTTCATGGCTCAACCGTTGCCGAACCGCGAGCCTGTGGGTATCGGTGGTCGCCCTGAGCAACCCCTGATCGCGACCGGGACAGGTCAAGGTGATCCCGTCAGGGTTCGCCCGGACCCAGACGGACAGATGTTCAGTCTTCCCCGGTGTCCGAGTCCTCGTCCGGCACCACCACCGACTGGTCGATCACATCGGCCTCGCCGGCCCGGTCGTCGAGGTCGGGGCGCGCGGTACCGGGGCGGTAGTCCTCCCCCGCCGTGTGCTCGGGGTGCGTGGCCTCCTCGACGAGGTTCTTCGGGTCGGTCTCGTCATCCTCCACGAGGCCGGCATCGCGCCAGGACTCGTGACCGGGAAGTGTACTCATGACTCCTCCTCGACTCGGGTCTGCCCATAGTGGCCCGGCGGCGGGTGCCGCGCCACTACTCGCGGCGCCGGCTCGACCTGGCACCGCGGCGAAGGACCACCACGAAGACGACGACGCCCACCGCACCGCAGCACAGCACCCCGCCCGCCCCGTAGCCGATCCCGTCCGCGCACACGTAGTCCCCCGCGGGGCCGGCCGGTCCGCAACCCAGGTGGAACACGTCCCGGGCGAGCGGGAGACCGATGAAGAACGCGAGCAGGCCCGTCGCGATGGCGGCGAGGATGGCGATGGCCTGCGACCGCAGGACGATGTCGACCCACGCCGGACCCGGGCGAGCGCCGGTGGCAGCGGTGCGGCCGCCGTCCTCGTCAGGCCCGACCCGTTGCACGTGACGTCACCCGCGGAGCTGCCGCTGACGGTAGGCGTCCGCCGGATAGACGCCGAGGACCTTCACCTCGGTCGTGAAGAACTCCAGCTCCTCGAGGGCACGGGACAGCCCGACGTCATCGGGGTGTCCGTCCACCTCGGCGAGGAACTGCGTGGCGGCGAACTCCCCGCCGACCATGTAGCTCTCCAGCTTGGTCATGTTGACGCCGTTGGTGGCGAAGCCCCCGAGTGCCTTGTAGAGGGCGGCCGGCAGGTTGCGCACGTTGAAGATGAAACTCGTCACGACCGGGCCGTTGCTCGACGGGGCACGGACCAGTTCCGGGGACAGGACCACGAACCTGGTGGTGTTGTGGTCCTCGTCCTCGACGTCCGTGGCGAGGATCTCCAGTCCGTAGACGTCGGCCGCGAGCGGCGGTGAGATGGCGGCCATCGTCGGGTCACCGGCCTCGGCGACCTCCCGCGCCGCGCCCGCGGTGTCCCCCGAGATCACCGGCGTCAGGTTCAGCGCCCGGATCACCTTGCGGCACTGCCCCAGCGCGTGGACGTGGCTGTGCACCGTGCGGATCGTGTCCAGCGACGCCCCGGGGATCCCCATCAGGTTGAACCGGATCCGCAGGAAGTGCTCGGCGATGATGTGCAGGTCCGACGTGGGCAGGAAGTGGTGGATGTCCGCGACCCGGCCGGCCAGGGAGTTGTCGATCGGGATCAGCGCGAGGTCCGCCTCACCGTGCTCGACCGCCGCGAACACGTCCTCGAAGGATGCGCAGGCCACGGCCTCCCAGTCCGGGTAGTGCTGCTTGCATACGATGTCCGAGTTCGACCCCGGCTCGCCCTGATACGCGATGCGTCCCTTGCTCACGACAAGCAGTTTCCCACGTCGGCGCACCAGCGCCGGAGCGCGGGTGCGGTCAGTGCCTGGGCTCGGACGGGAACGCGAGCGAGGCCGCGGGCCGCAGGGCGCTGTCCGGCCACCGGCTGGTCACGGCCTTGGCGCGGGTGTAGAAGTTCAGACCCTCCCGGCCGTAGATGTGGGTGTCCCCGAACAGGGACGCCTTGCGCCCGCCGAAGGAGAAGGAACCGGCCGGCACCGGGATCGGCACGTTGATGCCGACCATGCCGGCCTGAACCTCTCGCTGGAACTTGCGCGCCGCCGCGCCGGAGGACGTGAAGATGGCCGCGCCGTTGCCGTAGGGTCCCTCGTTCACGATCCGGATGGCCTCGTCGACGTCGGCCGCGCGCAGCACCACGAGCACCGGTCCGAACACCTCCTCGGTGTAGGCCCGTGAGGACCGGTCGATCCCGGTGATCAGGGTGGGCCCCACGAAGTAGCCCTCGGCGTGACCCGGGACGGTCAGGTCTCGGCCGTCGAGCACCACCTGGGCGCCCTCGGCCTCCGTCTCACTGATGATCGAGAGGATCCGGTCCCGGGACGCGGCCGTGATGACAGGCCCCATCTCCGAGTCCTCGTCGGTCGAGGGCCCGACCACCACGGCCTTGCCCTTCTCGGCGATCGCCTTGATCAGGGGGCCGGTCTCCTCCTCGGAACCGACGGCCACGACGGCGGAGATCGCCATGCATCGTTGCCCGGCGGACCCGTAGCCGGCCGCGACCAGGTGGTCGGCGGCCTCGTCGACGTCCGCGTCCGGCATCACGACGGCGTGGTTCTTCGCGCCGCCGAGGGCCTGCACCCGCTTGCCGTGCGCGGAACCGCGCTCGTAGACGTGCTTGGCGATCGGGGTGGAGCCCACGAACGAGACGGCCTCGATGCCGGGGTGGGCGAGGATCGCGTCCACCAGGGCCGGCCCGCCCTGCAGGACCGAGAACACGCCGTCGGGCAGTCCCGCCGCGGCCCAGAGCTCGGCGAGCTTCAGCGAGGCGCTCGGGTCCCGCTCGGACGGCTTGAGGATGAACGCGTTGCCGGCTGCGATCGCGATCGGGGCCATCCACAGCGGCACCATCGCCGGGAAGTTGAAGGGTGTGATCCCGGCACACACGCCGAGCGGCTCCCGGTAGGCGTAGGTGTCCACCCCGGTGGAGAGCTGGTCGGCGTAGGAGCCCTGGAGCAGCTGGGGCAGCCCGCAGGCGAACTCGATGATCTCCAGGCCGCGGGTGATCTCCCCCGCGGCGTCCGGGCGGGTCTTGCCGTGCTCGCGGGAGATGATCTCCTCGATCTCCACGCGCCGGCTCGCGACCTGCTCCCGGAACGCGAACAGCACCCCGGCCCGCTTCGTCAGCGACGTCTGGGACCACTGCTCGAACGCCACCTGCGCAGCCGCGACGGCCTCGTCCAGTTCGGCCTGGCCCGCCGCCGGGATCACGCCGATCACCGCGCCGGTGGCCGGGTCGGTGACCTCGATCGGGTCACCGCCGGTGCTGCTCCGCCGGCCGTTGATCACGTGCTCCACCGTGGGTGCGCTCATGGGGTCCTCCTCGTCGGGGTGTCCCCCAGTTCTACCCGTCGCGGCGCCCCGCGTCACCCCCTTCGCCGGGTCAGCGCCCGGGGAACCAGAGCCCGATCTCGCGTTCGGCGGACTCCACGGAGTCGGAGCCGTGCACCAGGTTCTGCTGCACCTTCAGTCCCCAGTCCCGGCCGAGGTCGCCTCGGACCGTCCCGGGCAGGGCGGCCGTCGGGTCGGTGGCACCGGCGAGCGCACGGAATCCCTCGATGACCCGGTTGCCCTCGGCGATCGCCGCCAGCACGGGGCCGGAACCCATGAACTCCACGAGCGGCTCGTAGAACGGCTTGCCCTCGTGCTCGGCGTAGTGGGCGGCCAACAGACCGTCGTCGGCGGTCCGCAGTTCCACGGCGGTGAGGGTGTATCCCTTGGCCTCGACCCGGCGGAGGATCTCGCCCACCAGGCCCCTGCGGACGCCGTCGGGCTTGATGAGGATCAGGGTGCGCTCGGTGCTGGTCGTCATGGCACTCACAGTAGCGGCGTCACGATGGCGAGGCGGAACGCTCGGCGCGCAGCCGCTCGAGCCGTTCCGCGTCGATCTTGCCGCCCAGCCACACGCCCGTGACCCAGATCGCCGCGAACACGATGCCGATCACGAGCATCATCGGCACCAGGATCCCGGAGAGCAGGAGGAGTGCCTGGACCACGTACCCGGCCACCAACCCGAACGGGTACTTCTGCAGGTAGGTGGCGACGAGGCACAGCAGCATCCCGGCGCCGCCGACGGCCCAGACCAGGCCGGGCTCCGACAGCCGCAGCCCGAACGCCACCAGGGTGGCGAAGAACACCACGAAGATCTCGAGCGAGAGCACGGTCAGGCAGAAGATCAGCCGTGCCGAGCGCTGCGGGCGGGCAGGGGCTCGGCTCGGCTCGGGCTCGGGGGTGGGACGTGTGCTCACCCTCCAAGGCTAATGCGGCTCAGCGGGCGTGGGCGCCGTGGGAGCCCGGCCGCTTCGAGCCCGGATCGGGGCGACCCGGAGCGCTGGGCGCCCCCGGCCCGCCGGCGGGATCCGGCTCGTCCTCGTCGTGGTCGGCCACGTGTCGCCCGTGCCAGTGCCCGTGGTCGTGCGGCGGCCCCTCGACAACGGCCTCGCCGCGGGCCACCATGCCGGCGGTGTCGGAGAGCTTCACGTCCCTCAGGAACAGGGTCAGCACGAACCCGAGTGCGAGCAGCGGCACGAACGCCCAGAACGAGGCCGTCAGCGACTCGGCGTAGCTGTTCACGACGAGTTCCTTGAGGGCGTCCGGCAGCCCGTGGACCGCCTCGGGCGTGAGCGTGTCGATCCCCAGTCCCTCGGCCGGTACCTCCTCGGGTGGCACCGTGGCCAGTCCCTCGGTGAGCCCGACCACGAGGCGGGTCGTGAAGATCGTGCTGAACAGGGCGGCTCCCACGGCCGCCCCGATCTCCCGGAAGAAGTTGTTGGCGCTGGTGGCGATCCCGATCTCGTGCGGATCCACGGTGTTCTGCACCGCGAGCACGATGGTCTGCATCACGAGACCGAGGCCGAGGCCGAGGGTGAAGATCATCGCCCCGAACAGCACCATGGACATGTCCCCGGTCAGCCGGGTCAGCCAGATCAGGCCGAGGGTGGCGATCGCCATGCCGGCGATCGGGAACACCCGGTACCGGCCGAGCTTGGTGATCGCGAGGCCGGACCCGATCGTGCCGATCACGACGCCGACCATCATCGGCAGCAGCAGGAACCCGGACTCGGTGACCCCGGCTCCCGTGGCCATCTGCAGGAAGGTGGGCAGGAAGCCCAGCGCGGCGAACATGCCGGCGCCGATGATCAGCCCGACGGCGGTCGAGATCGAGAACGTGCCGTTGCGGAACAGGTGCATCGGCAGCAGCGGCTCCGAGACCCGGTTCTCGATGATCACGAAGGCCACCGTCGAGACCACGGTGCCGATGACCAGGCCGAGCAGGAGCGGGTCGCTCCAGTCGTAGTGATGGGCGCCGCTCCAGCTCTCCCAGCTGGTGACCAGCACCAGCCCGGAGGTGGCGAGCACCAGGAACACGATGCCCCCGACGTCGATCCGCCGGCCGGAGCGGTGGCTCGGCAGTTTCAGTGTGAACCACGCGACCGCGAACGCGAACAACCCGATCGGGATGTTGATCCAGAAGCACCAGCGCCAGTCCGCGTTCTCGGTGAACAGGCCACCGAGAAGCGGACCGACCACGGCGGAGATGCCGAACATGGCACCGATCGGGCCCATGTACTTGCCGCGGTCCCGGGCCGGGACGATGTCCGCGACGATCGCCTGCGCGAGGATCATCAAGCCGCCGCCGCCGAGGCCCTGAACCCCTCGCCAGAGGACGAGCTGGTTGAAGTTCTGCGCGAACCCGGCTCCCGCGGAGGCGATCGTGAACAGGGCGATCGCCACCAGGAACGGCCATCGCCGGCCCCAGAGGTCACCGAACTTCCCGTACAGCGGCATCACCACCGCGAGCGCGAGGATGTAGATCGTGACGAGCCAGCCCTGATGCTCCACGCCACTGAGCTCGCCGACGATGGTCGGCATCGCGGTGCCGATGATCGACTGATCCAGGGACGACATGAACATCCCCGCCAGCAACGCACCGAAGATCAACCAGACGGTCCGTTGGTTCAGGACGATCTTCGGCTTGTCGTCGGTCAGCGTCGGGGCCAATGCCATGGATTCCTCGGGGTCGGTCGGTGCGGCTGCCGGGCCGGGCGCGGGCGATCACCTCAATGGTGCGGGATGCCGGCCACCCCTGGATCCCCCGAGAAGCTGACGCCGCGCCCCTCGGGTCCGCCCATGGGTGCATCAAACGGCACGTTCGGCGTCCGCGCAACGTGCCGGGAACCGGAGTGGCGCTCCCCACCCGGGCCGACGGTCGCCGGCGCACCGGGCACCTCACTCCTCGCCGAAACCGGCCTCCACATCCGCCACGATCGCCTCGACGGCCTGTGTGGCCTGCGGCCCGGTGGCCCGCAACCGGACCTCGGCGCCCCCGGTGAGACCGAGCCCCATCAGGGCCAGCACGCTGGCCGCGTCGACGCCGTTGAGGGTCACCTCGGCGTCGAAGTCGGCCGCCTTGCGGGCCAGGGTCGCGGCCGGACGAGCATGCAGCCCGAGCCGGTTGCGGAGCACCACGGAGCGCTCGACGGCGTCCGCGGACTCCGCGGCGACGCCACCGTCTGCTGTGGTCGCGTCGTCCGGCGCCGAAGCGCCGAAGGCACCGACCGCCGTCCGCGCGGCGGCGCCGGTCGCGGCGGCGTCCGCCCCGGACTGGGCGGCGACCGCGGCCGCGACGGCCCCCTCCACGAACGGGGCGTCGACGACGACCACCCGGTCGTCGTCGAGGATGTCCACGACCGACTCCGCGGTGAGTGCGGCCGAGCCCAGGTCGGTGAGGATCACGACCGCGGTGGCGCCGCCGTCGAGCAGGTCGGTGACGACCCGCTCCACGAGGTCGTAACTCGTGCCGATGCGCCCGTCCTCGGTGCCGCCGGCGGCCCGGAGGGCGACGTCGGGGGCCATCTGCTGGGCGACCTCGACCGTGCCCGCGGCCAACTGCGCGGAGTGGGAGACGAGCACGAGGGCCGTGGCGGTGTTCATTGTGCCGACTCTGCCGACTCGGCGGCGTCGGCGGCCACCTCGAGCAGCAGCGCCGAGGACTGCGCACCCGGATCCCGGTGCCCGATCGCCCGCTCCCCCAGGTAACTGGCCCGGCCCTTGCGGGCCACCAGCGGATCGGTGGACTCGGCACCGGTGCGGGCCGCCGTCGCCGCCGCGCGCAGCGCCTGCGTGGCCGTCCCACCGCCGTCGGCGACCTCCCGTGCGGCCGCGGCGGCGGGTGTCCACGCGTCCACCATGGTCTTGTCACCCACCTCGGCCTTGCCGCGCGCGACGATGCCGCCGACGGCGGCGTCGAGCAGGTCCGCGACACCGGCCGCATCCACCGTGGCGCCGTCGGCCGCCTTCGCAGCACGCAGGTACGCGGTCCCGTACAGCGGGCCGGCGGCGCCGCCGACGGTGGACATCAGCGTGGTGGCGACCAGTTTGAACACGTCACCGACGGTCTCGGGTGGCGCGGTGTCCGGGTTGTCCAGCTTGACCAGCACCGCCTTGAAGCCGCGGTCGAGATTCTCGCCGTGGTCGCCGTCGCCGATAGCGCGGTCCAGGTCGATCAGCTCCATCCGGTGCTCCCCGACGGCGGCGGCGCTCGCCCGGACCCACTGCGTCGCCCAGGCGACGCCGATCACGTCGGCCATCACAGGCCCCACCGCAGCGCCGGGGTGTGCACGGGCGCGTCGTAGAGGGCGGTGAGTTCGTCGTCGAGGCGCAGCACGGTGATCGAGGCGCCCTGCATCTCCAGGGAGGTGATGTAGTTGCCGACCAGCGAGCGGGCCACGGTGGCGCCCTTCGCCTCGAGCTGGGTGCGGGCGTGGCGGTAGACGATGTACAGCTCCGACGAGGGCGTCCCGCCCATGCCGTTGACGAACAGGAGGACCTGGTCGCCGCTGCTGACGCCGAGGTCCTCGACGATCGGGTCCAGGAGCAGGTCGGTGATCTCGTCGGCGGAGGCGAGTGGGATGCGCCGGCGGCCGGGTTCCCCGTGGATGCCGATGCCGATCTCGATCTCGTCCTCGCCGAGGTCGAACGAGGGCTTGCCGGCGTGCGGCACGGTGCAGGCGGTCAGCGCCACGCCCATCGAGCGTGCGTTCGCGTTGACCCGGGTGGCGATCTCGGCGACGGCGTCCAGGTCGTCGCCGCGCTCGGCGGCGGCGCCGGCGATCTTCTCGACCAGCACGGTCCCGGCCACCCCGCGGCGGCCGGCCGTGTACAGCGAGTCCTGCACGGCGACGTCGTCGTCGGTGACGACGGCCCTGACGGTGATCCCCTCGGCGTCGGCGAGTTCGGCCGCGGTCTCGAAGTTGAGCACGTCCCCGGTGTAGTTCTTCACGATGTGCAGCACGCCTGCACCACCGTCGGCAGCTTTCGTGGCGGCCAGGATCGGGTCCGGGGTGGGCGAGGTGAACACCGGGCCGGGGACGGCCGCGTCCAACATGCCGACGCCGACGAAGCCGGCGTGCAGCGGCTCGTGCCCGCTGCCGCCGCCGCTGACCAGACCCACCTTGCCCTGGACCGCGCCACCGGCCCTGGACACGAACAGTTCCTCGGGATTGTCGCCGGCCACGACGAGGTCCGCGTGCGCGGCCACGAAGCCCTGAACGCTCTCGGCGACCACGTTCTGCGGGTCGTTGATCAACTTCTTCATGACTGCTCCTTCGCATCTGCGCCCCGGCTCTGAGCCGACCGGGCGGGCATGGGACTGGGAGGGGACACTGTGCTGCCAACTCTGTACCCCTCGGCACGCCTTTGCCTAGCGATTGGACCAACGTGCGCGCGGCGCCCGGGCTCGTGAGCCGAGGTCGCGGGCGGCATACTGTGCTCGCGATGCCCCTCATCCTCAGCCCGGCGCAACAGGGCGCCCTCGCGTACGTGGCGGCGCGGTCCGTCGGGCCGCCGCTCGCGGCCGATCTGCGCGTGACGCTCCAGTTCCATCCGGACCGGCGGGTCGCGGATCGGTCGATCCTTGCGGCGATGGCCGACGACGGCCGGTACCGGTCGCAGTTCGAGACCGGCACGAGCAACGGTGGCCTGACCGCGCACCCCGGTGGGGACCGCTGGGGCTGGGAGAGCCGCCTCTTCGGCGGCGCGTACGACGGCGCACCCTCCGCGCAGCGGCCGGTCTACGGGGCCCTGAACCACCGCCGTCGGGCCGTAGGAGGCGCACAGCGCTTCGGCTCCGCGCACTTCCGGCTGACCGCCGAGGTCAACGCCCGCAGCACGTTCTGCTACCCGGACAGCGTCCTCAAGCCGGTGGACTTCGGGGTCGCCTCCCGGATGCCGCTGATCGCGATCGCGGACGCCGATTCGGCCGACCTGCTCGACGACGGCATCGAGGCACACGTGCACGGGCCGGTTCGGCTCCCGGTCGATGTCGAGGCCCTGGTCCTGGACCCGTGCTTCCGGGGCACCGCCGTCGAGGCCGACGCGGCCGCGCTCGGGTGCGCCCTCGAGTGGCATCCCGGGTTCCGGATCACCACGCACGAGCTGACGGCGCACCCGACCTACCGCGGGCAGCGGTTCGTCGACCTGGGACTGCGCCTCGCCGTCGACGGCGTTCTGGACGCGGCCATGATCGGCGCCGCCGCCCGCAGCGGTGACCACGACGAGCAGGACCTCAAACGGGTCTGGCACCTGCTCGCGCGGTTCGGTCAGCGATGAGGCTCAGGGCGTGAGCGGGCCCTCCACCGGCAGCCGGTCATGCTCGACGAGCACCCGCACGGACTCCAGGATCGCGGCCTCCGGCTCGTACGCGGGCCGGTAGCCGAGCCGCTGCTGCGCCTTCTCGATGCTGAGGTACTGGCTGCGATGCAGGTGACCCCAGCTCGCCTGCGCGTGCTCGGGCGTGGTGCCCGCCCGGAACTGCTCCCAGGAGACCGGCTCGAGGTGGGCGGACCGACCGAACCAGCCGGCCGCGATCTCGGCGTAGCCACGCACGGTCAGGGCGGACGGCGCCACGGCGTGGAAGTCCTCACCCGAAGCAGCGTCACGCCGGGCGACGGCCAGCTCGAAGACCTGGGCCACATCATCGGCGTGGACGTGGTGCAGGGTCTCGGCGCCGCTGCCGGGGATCCGGAGCGTCCGGCCCGCGGAGAGCGCCGCCCACACCGACGGGTCGAGGTTGCCGAGCGGGTTGATCGGCGCCCAGCCGGGCCCGACGATATGCCCCGGGTGCACCGAGGTGGTCACCAGCCCGCCCGCACGGGTCTCCTGTTGCAGGTAGCGGGCGATCGCTTCCTTCTGGGTGCCGTACTCGTCGATGGCCCGGGTGCCCTCTCCCTCGCGGATCGGCAGTTTCAGGCTCGGGCCGTACCGCCAGATCGAGCCGCAGTGCAGCAGGTGGCCAGCCCTCCCACGCAGCGCCTCCACCAGCGCGGTCGTGGACGCCAGGGTGAAGCTGACGAGGTCCACGACGACGTCCGGGTCCTGGGCGAGGACTGTGGCACCGAACCTGCCGTCGGCGTCCTGCTGTTGCCGGTCGGCCACGACCTGGGTCACGTCGCGCCACTCGGGCGAGTCCGTGTAGGGGGCCTGGGTCCCGCGGCTGACGGAGACGAGGTCGTGGCCGGCTCGGACCAGCCGCGGGACGAGGTAGCTTCCGATGTGGCCGCTGCCTCCGACGACGATGATGCGCATGCTCACTCCTTGGTCCGGGGACCCCCAGCCTCTCGCAGGGCACCCGTCACGGCGAGCCGCGCACCCGGCCCGCTAGCGTCGAGTCGCCGTGAGCAGCAGGTACTCCCACTCCATCACGAAGGAGCCGCCGACCTCGCGCCCGTACTGCTCGCCGAGACCTGCCAGCGCGGTGTCCAGCGCTACGACCTTCTCGGGGTCGGCAGCGATGGCGCGGTAGATCGCGATCGTCGGTCCGTACGTCTGCTTGAAGTAGTCGCGGAACGCCGCGCCGCCGGTGAACGCGTCGACTACCAGCGTGCGCCGTTGCGCGCCTCGGATCTCGGCGCCGTCTGCGAACAGCGCGCGGACGTGGTCCTCCCGGCCCCAGAGCGGCGGGGGCTGGGCTCCGGGCGGAGCCGGTGGGGCGAACGGCTTCATGGTGGCGAACATCTGGCCGATGAATCCTTCCGGGGTCCAGGAGAGCAGGCCGATGGTTCCGCCCGGCCGGGTGACCCGGAGGAGCTCGTCGGCGGCATCCTGGTGGTGCGGCGCGAACATGACGCCCACGCAGGAGATGACGGCGTCGAACGCGCCGTCGTCGAACGGCAGCGCCTCGGCGTCCGCCTCCTGCCAGTCCAGGTGCAGGCCGGTGCCGGCGACGGACCGCTCGCCGATCTCGAGGAGGGCGGGCGTGAGGTCGCTCGCCACGACGTCGGCGCCGACGCGGGCCGCGGGGACGGCGGCGTTGCCGGTGCCGGCCGCGACATCCAGGACCCGCTGCTGCGCGGTGATGCCGGCGGCCTCGACGAGCACGGGTCCCAGGGACGGGATGATCTCGTCGGCGACCCGGTCGTAGGCGCCGAGGCCCCACATGGTCCGGTGCTTCGCCTTGAGTTCGCGGTCGGCAGTGGTGCCGGTGGTGTCGGTGGTGATCTGTTGTGCCATGGTTCCGAGCTCCTTCGTAGGGGAGTTCCCAGGGTGCGGCCGGCGGACCCGCACCTCCAGTGCCAACTCTGAACCGGCGCTGGTTCACGATCTGTACTGGTCAGCGTGGTCGCAGCAGGCGTCTAATTGGCGCAGGACGAGGAGGTCGCGATGGCGACGTACGGTCAGTTCTGCCCGGTCGCGAAGGCGATGGAGGTGCTCGACGAGCGCTGGACGCTGCTGATCATCCGGGAGCTGATCGCCGGCAGCAGCCACTTCAACGAACTGCGGCGTGGGCTGCCGCGGATGTCACCGGCGCTGCTGTCCAAACGGCTCCGGAGCCTGGACCGCGCCGGGCTGGTGCGCCGGGTCGAGGTCGGCGGCAGAGTCAGTTACGCCCTGACCGAGTCCGGGCTGGATCTGCAGGAGGTGGTCGAGGCCCTCGGCGTCTGGGGCCTGCGCTGGGTCGGCGACCTCGGCGAGGAGGACCTGGATCCGCACCTGCTGTTCTGGGACATGCGCCGGACGATCCCGCTGGCGGCGTGGCCGCGCACGCGCACCGTCCTGGAGTTCCGGTTGTCCGACGTCCCGCAGCGCAGCGGCGGCTGGTGGTTGGTGGTCGCCGGGGACGAGGTGGACGTGTGCGACTACGACCCCGGCTTCGAGGCGACCGCGACGGTCCGGACCACCTTGCGCACGCTCGTCCGGCTGTGGCGTGGGGACACCGGGTGGGACGATGCCCTGCGCTCGGGAGACGTCCGGGTCGAGGGACCCACGGACGTCAGGCGGGCGATCCCGGCCTGGCTCGGGCGGATGCGACTGGCGGACTTGGCCGCCGCCCGTGCCGCGGTCCCCGGGTGACCGGCAGGGTGTCCCCGGGTAGCCCGCAGGGTCGGTGGAGCGAGCCGAGGCCGCCCCATGGGCGTGGCGAGTGGAGCAGGCCCGGCCCGGCGTGATCCCCTGGCCGCATGTCGACGCCGCTCGAACCCCTCACCCTGACAGGCAGTCTGGTCCGGCTCGAGCCGCTCTCGGCCGGGCACCACGACGGCCTCGTCGACGCCGTGCGGGACGGGCAGATGTGGGACCGCTGGTACACCTCGATCCCCCGGCCCGAGGACATGGCGGGTGAGATCGAGGGCCGGCTCGCTCGGCAGGAGCGGGGCGAGATGCTGGCGTTCACGGCGATCCGAACGACGGATGACGTGGTGCTGGGGATGACCACCTACTACGACTGGGACGCGGCCGTGCCCCGGCTCGAGATCGGCTACACCTGGAATCGGGCCTCCGCGCACGGGACCGGGACGAACGCCGAGTCGAAACTGTTGCTGCTCACGCACGCGTTCGAGACCCTCGGTTGCGAGTGCGTGGGATTTCGCACCCAATGGGTGAACCACCAGTCCCGGGCCGCGATCGAGCGCCTCGGAGCGAAGCAGGACGGCGTGCTCCGGGCGAACCGGCGCTACCGCAACGGTGCCCTGCTGGACGCGGTGCTCTACTCGATCGTGCGCGCGGAGTGGCCCGCGGTCAGGGCGAACCTGGAGCACCGGCTGCGGCACCGCGTCGCGGGCTGAGCCGGTCCGATAGCTGCTCCGCATCGAGGTTCGCGCCCTCCAGGGAGCGCCCGAGTAGCCGGCCGGGCTCAGCGGTCCACTCGCACCAGGATCAGGTCGGTGAGCGGTTCGCTGACGGCGACCAGCTCGGGCGTGCCCCACATGCCGGCCGGCGACGTCAACTTGGCCCAGAGGCTCAGTTTCTTGGGGTTCGGCGCGTCCGCGGCGTCGACGGTGAGCGCGAAGTCCGCGTCACCCACGCCCGCATCCACGGCCACCCCGGCGAGGACGTCACCGTCGTGGCCGACCAACTTGATCGTGAAGACCGAGCCACCGGGCAGCGCGATGCGCTCCCGGATGCCGACGGTGCCGTTGACGGTGACGATGTTCGAGACCATCGCTCTACCGTAGATCAGAGCGCCCGGCCTTCGCGGAGCGCGGCGATCGCCTTGTCGACGCGGCGCGTCCGGGTCTCGTCGGTCTTGGCGTCGGCGATCGGGAGCGTGAAGCGCTTCTGCTTGCTGGCCGAGAGCGACTCGTAGAAGGTCTTCGCGCCGGGATCCTCGGCAAGGGCCGCAGCGAGCTCGGGCGGTACGTCGACCACCCGGGGCTCGGTGTCGAGCACGACGTCGACCTCGACGTCGTCACCGCCCGCGACACCCGCGGCCGCGCGGTTCGCCGCGCTGAGGGAGATCATGAACTGCCCCTCGTAGGACACCGCCGAACTGCGATAGGTGTGCCCGTTGATGGTCACCACCACCAGGTGCCGCTTCCCGGGTCCCAGTGCCGCCATCACCTCCTCCGGGACCGGAACGCCGGTGTTGTTGCCGGTCTGATGGATGGTCGTCGGGTAGCGCATGCCCCCAGTGTGCCGATTCGAGCGCCGGCCGGCCAGGGTCAGAACGGCGGTGGCGCGTCGGGTGGACGTGGTGGGTGCAGGGTGCCGTAGACCACGTGGCCGAGGAAGGTCCGGGTGCCGTCACGTTCACGGCGGTAGCGCAGTCCGGCCGGGGTGGTCCACTCGAAGAGCCCGGGCTCGGCCTGCTCGACCCGGAACCCGCCGTGCGTCTTGATCAGGTGCTCACGCGTGCACATCGGGCCGAGGTTGTCCTCCGACGTGGTTCCGCCCGCGGCGTCACCGGGCTCGTCGGCACCTTCGGGCGAGTGGATCCAGGCCACGGTGTGGTCGAGATCGCACCCGGACGCCGGGCGCGAGCAGCCGGGACCCACACAGGTCCGGTCGCGCGCGACGATGTGGTCGGCCAGCTCCTGCGTGGGCCGGTAGCGGGTGTGACCCAGATCGAGCACCGCATGCGTGAGCGGATCGGTGACCAGTCGACGCCAGATCCCGCCGGCCGCGATCGCCCTCGCGGCGGTCGGCGTGATCGGCACGTACCCGGTCAGGATCGGGACGGTCTCAGGATCGATCGAGGTCTTGGGTGGGCTCGGATGGGTGTCGTGGATCTGCTCGGCCCGACCGCCGCGCCCGCTCCACGGACGACGACCGACTCCGAGCGCTTCACCCGTGCCGATCGCCCCATCAGGGCAGGGCTGCGCTCCACGATCGGCGCCAGGCCCGGCGTTGCCGGACCCGTCGGCCGCAAGGAGGTGCTCGAGCGCGACTGTCACATGGATCTCGGGTCGGCGCCCGCCGTTGGACGCGAGGTCGGTATCGGTCCCGGGAAACCGGCCGCCGGCCAGGGCGAGCGCCCCGACGTCGGTCAGGATGTCGAAGCGCAACTGGTCCAGGGTGCGTGGATCGCCGGCGGTTCGCGCCGCCCGTGCGGCACCGTCCAGGGCCACATCCAGAGTGAGCACCTGGTCGGCGGGGCCGGACACCCACACCGAGGCCTCCCCGTCCGGCAGGGTCCTGGGGCGGGTGACCTTCCTGGACCTGGCCCGGCGTTGGGCGCGAGCCTGTGCCTGCGCCGGGTCGACGCTGATCAGTGCCTTCGCGACATCCGATCGCACCTGTCCCGGGGTGCGGTCGGGCGCCTTGGGCAGCACCAGGTCCTCCACCGCCATGGCCACCTCGCCCGGCACGTCCACCAGCGACTCCGCCATGATCTTCGCCTTGGCCGGATCGATCCGGCCGACGGCGAGGGCGGCGCCGGTGCCGACCAGTATCGACGTGAACATGGTCCCCTGACGTATCAGCGACAGGCACTCGTTCCGCGTGGTCGTCAGCCGCATCGCCAACTCGTCACCGGCGGTGGACGTCTGCCCCTGCGTGAACATCTCCAGGGCGGGCTGGTTCATCGCGGCTCGCTCGGCAAGGACCGCAGCGGCGCGGGTCAGGGTATCGTGCGCGGCCGCCTCGAGCCGCCGGGCAGCGGCCGCGACCTCCACCAGGACCGCTTCGTCGACGGTGTCGAGGTCGAGCTCGGCGAGTTCGCCATCAGTTCCGGCGAGGGTGGCATCTGCGCGAGCCGCTGCACCAGCGGCGGGTTCTCGAGGCCGGCCAGGAACGCGGCGAGCTCCGTCTCGAGCAAGGTGTCCGACGGGTCCGACGCGTCCAACCGGCCCGCAACTGCAGAGTTGCCCACGGCACCGAGTCCCACCCCGTCAGGTGCAAGCAGGACCTCCCACTCCCAGGCCAGGCGCACCGTGGCGACGTCCGCGGCAGGGAAGATCTGCACCCGGGCAGGGTCGAGACCCCCACCCTCGGGTGGCCCGCCGACCGACTCCGTTGCCATACCCACTACGCTACGACCGACCCCTGACATCGCCTCGAACACGGGCCTCGCCGGGGAATCCCTGCACCTCTGGACCGCAGCCTCGACCTCAGCCTCCCGACCTTGAGCGGCGGCGGATGCGAGTCAATCCACTTGATCGCGAGGCGGGTGACTGCCACGGTGCCCTCATGCCTGCCGCGGTCGCACCGACGCCAGCCGATCTCCCCCGCACGGGCCCGATGCGTCTGGTCCTGCTGGGCGGCGCGCCCGGCGTCGGGAAGTCCACCGTCGCCCGCGAGTTCCTGAGCCTCGCGGCCGACGGCTCGGTCCTCGTGCAGTGGGTCGATGTCGACTCGCTCTGGGCGCACCAGCCCTGGGAGGTCACTGAGCGGACGACCGCCATGGTCCAGGCGAACCTGCGCGCCGTGATCGCCAACGCGGACGCCGCCGGTATCGAACTGCTGCTGGTGACCTGGGTGTTCCAGGACACCAGCATGCAGGACCTGGTCCGTACCCTCGCGCCACCCGCGCTCCCAACGGTCAGCGTGCAGCTGCATGCGGAGCCCGAGACCTGGCGACACCGGTTCGAGAGCGACTCGGCACGTCCCGAACTCGACGACTTCTATCGGCGCCGCTACATCGAGGCGCAACGGACGCCGTCGGACCATGTGCTGCACTCCGACGGAAAGGATGCCCGTGCGCTAGCGCGCGAACTGGGGCAACTCCTGACGGGCTGCTGACCGAGTTCCGACCGGTCAGTCCATCTCGGGAAATGCGACGTAGAAGGACGCGTCGAGATCTTCGCCGAGACCCACCAGGTAGTGACTCTCGAGCACCTTCCCGGTGGCCGCGCTCGCTGCGTCAAGGTCCGCGATCACCAACAATCGCTGTTCCTCCGGGCCAACCTCCTGGAACTGCTCGTACAGCTGCGTGGGCGGTGCGTCGCCGTCCGACACCACGCTGCCGTCCGGATTGGTGGCTGCCTCGGTGGCGGCGTCATCGGTGAACCCGGGCACGCCCGCCGACTCCGACCAGCCGACGAAGACGCAGTAGTACAGGACGTCGACCGGCAGGCACCACGGTTGGCCGGCGTCGATCGCCTCCGTCATCGCGGTGAGGTCACCGACGCTCACCTGATCGTGGCCCTCGGTGAGGGCTTCGAGCACGACGTCCCGGTCCCAGGTCCGCGCCGTGGTGGTCGCGCTCGGCGCCGGGGACGTTGTCTCCTCCCCCGTGTCCGCCCCGCTCACGGTGCACGCCGCGAGAGCCGACGCCAGCGACAACACCCCGAGTCCTGCCATCCGGCCACGTCCACGCCGCATCGCGGTCCCTAGTCCCCTCAACCCGATATCCGCCAGGGACAATACCGCTCGGTGTCCGCCCCGCGCAGTCAGCTGCGCTCGAGGATCTGCCCCCGCCGGTCCGCCCAGGCGAGCGCGGAGGCGATCGCCTCCTCCAGGGTGAGTTCGGCCCGCCACCCGAGCAACGCCGTCGCCCTGTCGACGTTCGCGAAGGCCCCGACGGCGTCGCCCGGTCTGGGTGGGGCCGTCACCGTGGGCACCTCGGTTCCGGCGACCCGCTCGAACGCGGTGACCAGTTCGCGCACCGTGACGCCCGAGCCGGTGCCCACATTGATGATCACGCTCGGGGCATGGACTCCCGCCAGGACGTCGTCGAACGCCTCGACCGCGCGCACATGGGCGCGCGCCAGGTCCCAGACGTGGATGTAGTCGCGGATGCCGGTGCCGTCGCGAGTGGGCAGGTCGGTGCCGGTGATCGTGAAGGCCTCCTGTTCGCCGCGGGCGGCGAGCACGAGCTGGCCGAGCACGTGCGAGGGCTCCTTGTCGTAGATCCCGCTGGTCAGGTCCGGGTCGGAGCCGATCGGGTTGAAGTACCGCAGGATCACCGCGCGCAGGTCGGTGGCGGCGGCGAGGTCCTGCAGGATCTGCTCCATGATGCGTTTGGTGCGCGCGTACGGGGACGTCGGCTCCAGCGGGTCCGCCTCGGTGACCTCGAAGCCCTCCTTCGGCGCATACAGCGACGCGGACGAGGAGAACAGCACCCGCGGCTTGCCGAGCGCGGTCAGTTCGTCGAAGAGCTCCAGCGACTTCGCGACGTTGTCCCGGTAGTACAGGTACGGCTGCGCCACCGACTCCGGGACCACGATCCGGGCCGCCAGGTGGATGGTGGCCTCGAGGTCCGGGTGCTCGGCGACGATGCGGCGGAGCAGGTCACGGTCGGCGACGTCGCCCTCGTAGAAGATCCGGCCGGTGGTGAACACCCGCGGGCCGCTGAGCAGGGAGTCCAGGATCACCGGGGTGTGCCCGGCCTGCTCGAGCGCCGTCGCGGTCACCGACCCGATGTAGCCGGCCCCGCCGGTGACCAGGATCTTCATACGCGCGAGCCTACTGGCCGGAGTCCGGACCGGTCCCCGGAGGGTCGGGTCGCCCGGCGCGTCAGGGAAGCACTCCTGAGGGCCGGTCCAGGTGCGCCCCGGCGCCGACCGCGTACGCCGCCGCGACCCAGCCGGCGAACTCCTCGTCCAGCTGGGTGAGCTCGTCCACCCGGAAGTGGTGCACGAAAAGCCGCCTCGTGTACGGCGCGGCGCTGCGGATGCGCGGGTCCTCCACCCGCCGCTGCAGGTCCAGGTAGCCGACCAGCTGCCCACGGTCGGTGGGCCGGGCACCGGCGAAACCACGGCGGACGCCCTTGAACGTGATGGTGGTCTTGGAGACGGCGTACGTGAACGGGCCACAGCCGGCGACCAGTTCGACGAACCGTTCGTAGAGGGCGACCCCCTCGTCGGGCTTGCCCCGCAGATGGTCGGCGACGGTCCACTCCACGATGTCCACCGGAGCAACCTATGCCCTCATGTGTCCCGCCGGAACAGCGCCCGCGCCTCGGCGGCGAGGATCACCGAACCGGCCACCAGCACGCCGGTGCCGGAGGCGATCTGGTCGGCGTCACCCTGCTCGGCCAGGTCCGCGGCGAGGGCCACGGCCTCCCCGACGTGGTCGGCCACGTGCACCCGGTCGGAGTCGAACACGTCCCGGGCCAGATCGGCGAGGTCGTCGATGTCCATGGAGCGCATCGACGTGGACCGGGTGATGACCACCTCGTCGAGGGCCGGCTCGAGGACGGACAGGATGCCCTCGGCGTCCTTGTCCGCCATGATCCCGACCACGCCCACCAGCCGGTGGAACGCGAACGCCTCCTCGAGCGCCTCGACGAGCACCTGGGCGCCGGCCGGGTTGTGCGCGGCGTCGACGAGCACGGTGGGGCTGCGTCGGACCACCTCGAGGCGCGCGGGCGAGTCCACGTCGGCGAACGCGGCCTCGACCACCGAGCCGTCGAGGGCTCCCCCACCGGTGAACTGCTCGACCGCCGCGAGCGCGAGGAGTGCGTTCTGGGCCTGGTGGGCGCCGTGCAGGGGCAGGAAGACCTCGGTGTAGAGGCCGCCGGTGCCGCGCAGGTCGATCAGCTGGCCGCCGACGGCGACGGTCCGGTTCACCACCTCGATGTCGTAGCCCTGCGCGATCACGCGGGCGCCGCGGGCCCTGGCGGTGTCGGCGATGATGACGGCGGCTTCCTCGGGCTGCTCGGCGGTCACCACGATGGCACCCGGGTCGAGCGCCTTGATGATGCCGGACTTCACGGTGGCGATCTCCGTGATCGTGTGCCCGAGCCAGCGCTCGTGGTCCCGGGAGATCGGCGTGAACACCGCCACCTCGCCGTCGACGACGTTGGTGGAGTCCCATTCCCCGCCGAGGCCCACCTCGACCACGGCCACGTCCACCGGGGCGTCGGCGAAGGCCGCGAACGCGAACCCGGCGAGCACCTCGAAGAAGCTCAGCCGGGACTGCCCCTTCTCCGCCAGTTGGGCATCCACGATCGCCACGTACGGCTCGATGTCGCGCCAGACCTCCACGAACCGCACCGCGGAGATCGGCTCACCGTCGATCGCGATCCGCTCCCGCACCGTGTGCAGATGGGGGGACGTGAACCGACCCGTGCGCAGCCCCAGCTCCCGCAGCAGCCGCTCGACCATCCGGGACGTGGACGTCTTGCCGTTCGTGCCGGTGAGGTGGATCGCCCGGAACGACTTCTGCGGGTCCCCCAGCAGCTCGACCAGAGCGGCGACCCGGTCGATGGTCGGGTCGATGTCGTGCTCGGGGGCCCGGGTCAGGATCTCCGAGTAGATGGCCTTGGCCTCGGCCTCGGCGGCCACCTCCGCGGCGCGCTCGGCCGGGGTGACCTTCCGCTCCTCGTCCTTGCCGAAGCCGTACCGGTGACTGGTGGTGTTCATGCGGTGACCTTCTCCAGATCGATCCCGACGCCGTGGTCGCCGTCATCCGAGACGACCGGCGACACGTCGACGGCGACCGAGAGCGCGAGCGTCTCGCCGGCGATGAAGTCCTTGCGGTCGGTGACGGCCTGCACCCACTGCCCGGGCACGGACAGTCGAAGCGAGATCCGGTCGGCCACGTGCAGGTCGGCCGCCTTGCGTGCGTCCTGCACCTGCCGGATCACGTCGCGGGCGTAGCCCTCCCCGATCAGGTCGTCGTCCAGCTCCAGGTCGAGCACCACGAACCCGCCGCCGTCGAGCACCCCGGCGGCGATGGCGTCGCCGAAGCGGTCCTCGATCTCCGTGCTCAGCGAGTACTCGCCCTCCTCCAGGACGATCCCGGAGACCGTGACGACGCCGTCGGCGGACTGCTCCCAGGCCCCGGCCCGGGCGCCGCCGATGACCTTCTGGACGTCCTTGCCCAGGCGTGGCCCGGCCGCCCTGGCGTTCACGGTCAGTTTCGTGTACACGCCGTAGTCGGCGGCCGCGCCGTCGGCCAGGTCGAGCACCTGGACCTCCTTGACGTTGACCTCCTCGGCGATCAGGTCCGTGAACCGCGCGAGCGCTGCCGTATCGGAGACCACGGCGCGCACCTTCCGCAGCGGCTGGCGCACCCGCAGCTTGTTCGCCTTCCGCAGGCCGTGGGTGGTGGAGACGACGTCCCGCACCGCCTCCATGGCCGCGACCAGCTCGTCGTCGGCCAGCAGCGCCGCCGCGGTGGTGTCTGCGGCGTTCTCCGGGTCGGGGAAGTCGGTCAGGTGCACCGACCGGCCGCCGGTGAGCCCCCGCCAGACCTCCTCGGTGACCAGCGGCGCGAGCGGCGCCATCACCCGGGTGAGCACCTCGAGCGCGGTGTAGAGGGTGTTGTAGGAGCCTTCGTCCTCGTCCCAGAACCGCTGCCGGGAGGTGCGCACGTACCAGTTCGTCAGCATGTCCAGGTGCTCACGGACCCGCGCGCACGCGCCCGGGATGTCGTTGACCTCCAGGTCGGCGCGCACGCCGGTCACGAGCGTGCGGGTCCGGGCGAGCAGGTACCGGTCCATGACGTCGAGCCCGGCCACCGCCTCGGGCGAGGGTGCGTGCGCGTCCAGCCCGGCGCCGTCGTTGCAGGTGTTCGCGTAGAGGCTGAAGAAGTACCAGGTGTTCCACAGCGGCAGCAGGATCTGGCGGACGTTCTCCCGGATCCCCTCCTCGGTGACGATGAGGTTCCCGCCGCGCAGGATCGGCGAGGCCATCAGGAACCAGCGCATCGCATCGGACCCGTCCCGGTCGAACACCTCGTTCACGTCCGGGTAGTTGCGCAGCGACTTGCTCATCTTGCGCCCGTCCGAGCCGAGCACCACACCGTGGCACACGGAGGTCCGGAACGCGGGCCGGTCGAACAGGCCGGTGGCGAGCACGTGCAGCAGATAGAACCAGCCGCGGGTCTGGTTCACGTACTCGACGATGAAGTCGCCCGGGTAGTGATGCTCGAACCAGTCCGCGTTCTCGAACGGGTAGTGCACCTGCGCGAACGGCATCGACCCGGAGTCGAACCAGACGTCCAGCACGTCCGGGATGCGGCGCATCGTGGACGCCCCGGTCGGGTCGTCCGGGTTCGGCCGGGTCAGTTCGTCGATGTAGGGGCGGTGCAGATCGGTGACGGCCACCCCGAAGTCGGCCTCGAGGTCCGCGATCGAGCCGTACACGTCCACCCGAGGGTAGGCGGGGTCATCGCTCACCCACACCGGGATCGGCGTACCGAAGTACCGGTTGCGCGAGATCGACCAGTCCCGGGCATTCGCTAGCCACTTGCCGAACTGGCCGTGCTTGATGTGCTCGGGAACCCAGGTGATCTCCTCGTTCAGCTCCACCATCCGGTCCCGGAACTCGGTGACCCGAACGAACCAGGAGCTCATCGCCTTGTAGATGAGCGGGTTCTTGCAGCGCCAGCAGTGCGGGTAGGAGTGGTCGTAGGTCTCGTGCCGCACCACCACGGGGCGCACCTGCGGCGCGAACTGCCCGACGGCGCCGCTTCCGTTCTTGAGGTCGGCGATCGCCTTGGGGTTCGCGTCGAAGACCTGCAGCCCGGCGTAGTCGGGCACCTCGGCGGTGAACTTCCCGGCCGCGTCCACCGGCACCACCGGGGTGATCCCGGCGGCGTCGCAGACAGCCATGTCGTCCTCACCGAACGCGGGCGCGAGGTGCACCAGGCCGGTGCCGTCCTCGGTGGAGACGAAGTCCGCGGCGAGCAGCCGGTGGGCGTTCTCGTGACCGGCGAAGTACGGGAACGGCGGCGTGTAGGACCGCCCGGCCAGCTCGGCACCGGTGAGCCGTTCCAGCACCTCGGGCTCGTCACCCAGCTCCCGGGCGTAGGCGCCGAGGCGGGAGTCCGCGAGCAGCACCTTCTCCCCCGCGAGCGCGCCCTCGGCCGGGCGCACCACGACGTAGGAGATCTCGGGCCCGACGGCGATCGCCAGGTTCGAGGGCAGCGTCCAGGGGGTGGTGGTCCAGATGAGCGCGAGCTCCCCGGTCTCCAGCCGCAGCCCGACGGTCAGGGCCGGGTCCTGGCGCATCTGGTAGACGTCGTCGTCCATCCGCAGCTCATGGTTGGACAGCGGCGTCTCGTCGCGCCAGCAGTACGGCAGGACGCGGTAGCCCTCGTAGGCCAGGCCCTTGTCGTAGAGGCGCTTGAACGCCCAGATCACCGACTCCATGTAGGTGACGTCGAGCGTCTTGTAGTCGTTCTCGAAGTCCACCCACCGGGCCTGCCGGGTGACGTACTCCTCCCACTCCTTGGTGTAGCGGAGCACGGAGTCGCGGCAGGCCGCGTTGAAGGCCTCGATCCCCATCTCCTCGATCTCGGCCTTGGTGCTGATGCCGAGGATCCGCTCCGCCTCGAGTTCGGCCGGCAGTCCGTGCGTGTCCCAGCCGAACCGGCGCTCCACCCGCTTGCCCAGCATCGTCCGGAACCGGGGCACGACGTCCTTGACGTACCCGGTCAGCAGGTGCCCGTAGTGCGGCAGTCCGTTCGCGAACGGCGGCCCGTCGTAGAAGACGAACTCGTTCGACCCGTCCTCGCCGGCCGGCCGCTGGTCGATCGAGGCCTGGAACGTGCCGTCGGAGTCCCAGTACGCGAGCACCCCCTCTTCGAGCTCGGGGAAACTCGGGGAGGGCGCTACGCCGTCGGCCCGGGTGTGGCGGGGGTAGTGCTGCTCGCTCGGCTCGGTGGACATCTGCGCGGATCCTTCGTAGTACGGACGTGCCTGCCGTACGAGGACGATGCGCACCCGGGTTTGGGGCGTACCGCGGTACCACCTCGCTTGCCGGCCGCCCGAGGGCACCCGACCGCTCCTTGCGGGCTGTGACGGGCCCACCCGTTCGGTTCTACTGGGCCGGCCCGCGGGCGGGTCGGCCGTTCTTCCGAAGGCTCACCGGTGATGGCCGGGTCGATGCCTCTGGGGCGAGTCTAGCGCCGACGTCACGCTGATTCGTCAGCCCCTGTCACCGCCCAGGTGCTCGGACGCCGCGCAGCACGCCTGGGCCGAGGTCACCGATCGACGTGCATCCGGCCAGCCCGAGCGTGATGTCGAGCTCGGCGAGGATGTTCCGGATCACCTCGCGCACACCGTCCTCGCCGGCGACGCCGAGACCGTAGGCGTAGGGCCGTCCGATCGCGACGGCGGTGGCGCCCAGGGCGAGCGCGATGACGGCGTCCGATCCGTGCCGTACGCCCGAGTCGAACACGATCGGCACCCTTCCGCCGATTCGGCGCGCGATCTCCGGCAGCACGTCGAGGGTCGGCACCGACCGGTCGACCTGGCGTCCGCCGTGGTTCGAGACCCAGACGCCGTCCACGCCCGCGTCGAGCGCCCGCTCGGCGTCGTCCGGGTGCACGATGCCCTTCAGCAGGATCGGCAGGTCGGTCCACGCCCGCGCCTTCGCAAGATCGTCCCAGGTGAGCGTGGGGGTCGAGAACACCTCGAGGAAGGTCTCGACCGCGGCACGCGGCAACGGCGAGCGCAGGTTCTCGCGGATGCTCCGCGAGCCCGTGACCGGTGCCCCCTTGCGTGCGATCCGGACACCCGCGGCGACCGCCCTCGGGGTGATCCGGACCGGCGGCTGCTCGTCCGCGCTCGCCGGACCCGCGGCCGCGCCGGCGCGCTCACGCACGAGGTCCTTGAACACCGGGTCGCTCGTGTACTGGGCGATGCCCAGCCCGCGCGTGAACGGCAGATACGCGAGGTCCAGGTCCCGGGTGCGCCAGCCGAGTAGATGGGTGTCGAGGGTCACGACGATCGCCTCGCAGCCGGACGCCGCGGCCCGCCGCAGCAGGGAGGCGTTGAGAGACTCGGACGCCGACCAGTAGAGCTGGAACAGGCGTGAGCCGCCGGGCGCGGCGTCGGCCACCTGCGCCATCGGGAACGACGCCTGGCTCGACAGCGTGTAGGGGACGCCGAGCGAGGCGGCCGCTCGCGCGACCGCGAGATCCGCCTCCGGATGGGCCAGCTCCATGACCCCGAGCGGCGCAAGCAGCAGTGGTGTCGGGCGGCGCCGGCCGAGGAGGTCGATCGACAGGTCACGGACCGACACGTCGCGCAGGGGCCGCGGCCACACCTGCCATCGATCGAACGCCGCCAGGTTGGCCGCCACGGTCCGCTCGTCGCCGGCACCACCGGCGAGGTAGGCGAACGCCTCGGGGCTGAGTGCCTTGCGGGCGGCCGCCTCCAGGGCGACGGCGCCGACCGGCACGCGCGGTCGCGTACCGCTGATGCCGGCACGGAAGATCTCGGACTGGGTGCGCCGACCCACGCCGTCGGGGCGGGCTGTGCCGCTCACCTGCCGGCCACCGGGCCGGTCACCGCCCCTGGTCGGGGTCGGGCCAGTGCACCGAGGAGTCGTAGTCGTGATGGCGGCGCACGTAGGCGGCGATGAACGGGCAGTAGGGCACAATCGTCTCGCCGCGGGCGACGGTGTCGTCCAGAGCGCCGCGGGCCAGGGCACTACCCAGGCCCTGACCTCCGAACTCCTCCTCGACGACGGTGTGGCTGAACGCGGTGCCGGCCGCCTCGGAGTGGAACGCCGCGATGCCGGCCCTGGTCCCTCCCACCCAGATCTCGTACTGTCCCTCCGCGTCGTTGCGGACGATCGTCGGTACCTCGGTCTGGCTCACCCGTGGTCTTCCCCTCGTGACGTGATGACCCCGGGCGTCCCTGCCCGGGCGTGTCTGCCTGCCCCGCGATCCACCGTATCAACGAGCGGGCCGGGCCCGGGTGATGGACCGCGGCGCGGCCGCCGAGCCGAGTTGGTCGCGGGCCCGCCCGAGGAGGGTCTCCTCGTCCAGTTCGGCGCCGCTCACCTCGACCCGCAGCACCCAGCCGAGGCGGGGGTCGGGCACTGCCTGCACGACGGCGTCGGTCACCTCGTGCTGGCGCTGGAACCACTCGCGCACCTCGCCCAGGTGCACGTTGTGACCACCGACCACGACGACGTCGTCCGCGCGCCCGGCCACGAACAGGCGGCCCGTGCCGTCCAGGTGGCCGAGGTCGCCGGTGGGCAGGTAGCCGCCCGGCGTGTCCGCGGCCCGCCACGGCGAGCGGACCCATAGGTGCCCCACCACGCCGTCGGGAAGATCCACGCCGTCCTCGTCCCCGACCTTCAGGCGGACCCCGGTGGCGGGTCGCCCGACCGTGCCCGGTGCCTCCCGCAGGTCGGCGGCGGTGGCGATCGTGGCGGTTCCGGTCTCGCTGGTGCCGAAGAAGTCGAGCAGGGCGTCCGGGTAGAGCGCCTCGATCCGGGCGGCGAGGTCGACCGGCAGAGGCGCGGAGCCGGCCGCGATCCGGCGTAGCGGGGGGCGGTTGGCGTGCGCTTCGAGGGCCCGCGTCAGACCCAGGAGTTGGCCCGGGACGCCGAGCACGGCCCCGACCCGGTGGATCCCGATCAGCTCGACCCAGCGCTCGGGCGGCAGCCCGTGCCCGAGCACGATCGGGGCGCCGATCACGAGCGCCGCGGAGAGCGCACTGAGTCCGTGCCCGTGCGACAGTGGCGCCGTGACCAGGACGGGCTCGCCCCGGCGCAGCCCGAGCGCCGCGAGCAGGCTGAGCACCGTGCCCAGCTGGCCCCGGCGCACACCCGGCCGGGCGGTCGGGTGCGGGGTGTGCGTGGTCCCGGAGGTGAGCAGGTGCAGGGTGCCGGCCCGGCGTCGCCGCCACCGGGGTCCGAGCCGCACTGAGGGCGTGATGGTGGCCGGAACTGAGGCCGGGATGGTGGCCGGGACGGCGGCGGCCGTTGGGGTGCAGTCGAGCAGCCGGATGGCTGGGTCGGGAGCCGCGGCCAGCCCGGGGGCCGTGGCGTCGTCATGGACGATCACGGCAGGCCGGGTCCGGTCGATGATCGTCCGCAGCCGCTCGGCGCCGACGCTCGGTCCGACCAGCACCACGTCCACTCCGAGGGCACCGGCGGCCAGTACCGTCGCCACCTGTCCGCGGTGATCGCGGGCGTGCACGGCGATCCGCGGCCGGCTCCCGGTCGCCGGCAGTGCCTGGGCGAGCCTCACGGCGGCGACCTCGACCGCCAGGGCCAGCCCGTCGCCGTCGAGCGGGCCGAGTCGGTCCACGAGCACGGGAACCGTCCGGCTGCGCCTGGCCGCGGCGAGCGCAGCCCCGGGAAGAGTGGCGCCGTAGCGCAGCAGCGGGCCCAGCGCGGGCAGGTCCGCCGGCCGGGGCCCCATCGCGCGCAGCACGGCGGCGCCCTCGCCGACGACGTGCCAGGTGGAGCGGTGCCTCACCACAGGCCCCGGAGCACGGTGCCCAGAAGTCGGTCGGAGGCCGCCGGTGCGAGCGCACTCACCGCACCACCCAGCCGCGCCCACCACGGTGAGATCAGCCGTGGCCGGTCCACGATCGCCCGGCACACGAGCGCGGCCGCGTCGTCCGCGCTGAGGCCCGGCGCGGTGGCGTAGCGCGCGGTGGGGGCGCTCATCGCGGTGTGCACCAGCGGCAGGTGGACCGAGGTGGTGGCCACGCCGTCGGCGGCCAGCTCGGGGGCGACGGCCCGCAGCCACGCCTCGAACGCGGACTTGCTCGCCGCGTACGCGGAGTAGCCCGGGCTCGGCACGTCCACGCTCGCGGACGCCACGGAGATCAGGTGACCGGCGCCGTCGGCCGCCATCTGCCGCAGCAGGGGGAGCAGCAGGGCGACCGGACCGAGGGCGTTGACGCCGGTCACGCGCTGCACGTCGTGGAACCGGTCGGTGTAGTCGGCCAGGTTCCGGCGGATGCTGTGCCCGGCGTTGGAGACGACGACGGCAGGGGTGCCGTGATCGGCGAGGATCCTGATGCCGGCGGCGCGCGCCGCATCGGTGTCGCGCAGGTCGACTCGGAGGGTGTTCGCCCGGCCGCCGAGGGCGCGGACGGCGTCGGCGACGCCGTCGAGCGCGTCACCGCGGGCGAGCAACACCACGTGGGCGCCGACGGCCCCGAGCCGGATCGCGATCCGCTCACCGACGCCGCGGGAGGCGCCGGTGATCAGCACGGTCCGCCCGGCGACGACCCTGCGGACGGCCTCCGGTCCGGGACCGAAGCCGGCCATGCCGAGCAGCGCTCGCACGCCGACCGGCCAGGTCCACTCTCCCCCCATGGTCGCCGAGCCTAGCCGCCGCATCTGGTCGACTAGGCTCGACGTGACCGGGTCGTCGAGGCGTTGGGAGTGCGGCACGCATGCTGGAACTGCCGCCGATACCGCGGCTACGGCCGGAGGACCGGGCCGCCCGGCGGAGCGGACTGCTGGACCTGTTCGAGAGCCACGTGTACGGCCGGACACCGGCGGGTGGCCACCTCGATCGGGTCGCCGTCCGAACCGATGAGCCGGTGGACGGCGGGCGCCGGGTCGAGCTCGACGTCACCGTGGCCGGCCCGCGCGGCGAGCGCACCGTGCCGGTGCTGGTGCACGTTCCCGAGGGTGCTCCGGTTGCGGTGGTGGTGGCCCTGAACTTCGCGGGCAATCACGCGACCACGCCGGCGCCGGGGGTGCGGATCGGACGCAACCGGGACGTCGCCCGAGGTTCGAGGGCGTCACGATGGCCGTACCGGGCGATCCTTGGCCGCGGCTATGCGGTCGCCACCGCGCACTACGAGGACTTCGAGATCGACTCCCCCGGTCACGCCGTCGAGGGTGTGCGGGGCCTGTTCTCACACGATCCGAGAGACCCGCACGGCTGGGGCGCGATCGGGGCCTGGGCCTGGGGGCTGAGCCGGGTCTTCGAGGCGATGGCCGGGGTACCGGGATTCGAGCCGGGCGCGGCCGTCGCGCTCGGGCACTCGCGGCTCGGCAAGGCCGCACTGTGGGCGGGTGCGCAGGACGGCCGGTTCGCCGCCGTGGTGGCCAACGACTCCGGCTGCGGCGGGGCCGGGCTGCACCGGCACCGGGCGCCCGGCAAGGAGACGATCGCGGCGATCACGGCGAGGTTCCCGCACTGGTTCGCGCCGACCTTCGCCGGGTACGCCGACCGCGAGGCGGACCTGCCGGTCGACGCCCATGAGTTGCTGGCACTGATCGCGCCGCGCGCCGTGCACGTGGCCAGCGCGGTCGAGGACCTGTGGGCGGACCCGCTCGGGGAGTACCTGGCCACGGTAGCCGCGTCCCCGGCGTACGAGGCGTTCGGTCTCACCGGCACCCGTTCCGTCGACGAGGGGTCGGCGGTGCTGCCGACGCTCGGGCAGCGGGTCGGGGGCCGGCTGTCCTATCACGCGCGGCCGGGCGGGCACGACCTCACGGCGCAGGACTGGGAACTGGCGCTGGACGCCGCCGACGACGCGTTCACGGCCGAGGCAGCGCCCTCCTAGCCACCCGGACCTCAGCCGACGAGGGGTGCGAGTGCTCCGGTGACGGCGATCTCATCCGGACGCAGCCACGGCGCGACGATCTCGGCGACGGCCGAGACGTGCGCCGAGTCCGCGACCACGAGGTGGATGTCGAGCAGTCCGCTCACACCGCTACCGGAGGAGAGCACGCCGAGGTCCTCGCCCTCCGCCGTGAGCGCGTCCTGCGCGGCCCGGATCTCGGCCCAGGTGGGCAGCTCGGACGTCTGCACACACAGCGGCCCGGCGTAGATCTCCCGGAAGTCCACCCGGGCCGACGCCGCGTCGCCGGAGACGAGCACGTTCATGACGTCGCCGCCGCCGGAGACGTAGCTGAGGACGTACCCGTCGTGGGCCTCGAGGAACATCATCAGGTCCGACTGCTGGCTGATCAGGTCCGTCCCCGCGAGACTCCCACCGGCCCCGGCCGCGGGGTCGTCGCACAGCTGCGGGAACTCGGACGGTTCGTCGGTGGACGGTTCCCACCCGGTGGGCGGTTCCACGGAGACCGGCTCGGTGAGGGTGAACGACGTCCCGTCGTAGGTGCCGACCACCCAGGCGTTCCCCCAGGTCCGCCCGCTCGCCGACTCGTGTTCGATGCCGTCCCAGCCCTCGAACCCGACCAGCTCCGGCCCGGCGCACTGTGGCGGGTAGGAGGTCAGGACGGCGCCGAGGCAGATCTGGGCCGGTTCGCCCTCGAGCTGCATGATCGTGCCGGCGCCGACCAGCAGCTCACCCGGGCCACCGGTCGAGGGCGGTGGCCCTCCGCCCGGCGGCCCGCCGACCCCGCCGCACGCCGCGAGCCCGAGGCTCGCCGTCACGGCCAACACCCCACCCAGGACCGATCGCCTCATCGTGGTCTCCCCTCGTCCTACCGTGACTGTGTCGCGGCAGGCCGTCGGCTTGCACGCGCGGCACCGGCCACGCTCCGGTAGATGATCGGCTGGGCGGCCACCCCGTTCGCCCGGAAGTTCGCGAGCACGAAGGACCGGAAGCTCGGCCGCAGGAGCAGGCTCGGCAGGAACGTCCGATAGTGCGGCCAGCTCGCGAAGTTCACGAGTCCGTAGTCGCCGGACTCGCCGTCCAACGGCCGCAGCAGCACGGAGTTCGACAGCGACGTACGCTCCTGGAACCAGCCGGCCGTGTACCGCCAGACCTCGATCAGGGTGTCCCGGTCGTCCGCGTAGAAGAAGTTGAACAGCACCGGCCGCCCGTCGGCGTGCTCGACGTCGTCGATCCGGGCCGCGTTGCTCGCGGCGATCGTCAGGACCCGGTGCGCACCGGAGCCGACCCGCTGGGCCAGGTCCCGGACCTGGGCGTCGTCACGCAGCGTCCGGGCGTGGTCGGGATCGACCGTGCGCACGACCACGACGAGGTCGAACCGGGCCGCCGAGCGGCCCCGATCGCGCAGCAGGCGCCCACCCTCGCCCGGTGGGCGCAGGACCGCACGGAAGACGGCGACGGACTCGATGTCCGGTCGCCCCTCGAGCTCCGCGGCGGCTCGGATGACGGCGCCCTGGCGTGCCCGCAGGCTTCGTGCCGGGATTGCGAACGGGCCCGCCCAGCGGCCGATCTCGGCAGCGATGACGAGGTAGCCGTTGGGCTGCGGAGTCCGCAGCCGCGCCCGGGCCGCGCGCGTGTCGTTGACGATCTGCATCGACGATCCCTCCGGTTCGGTGGTTGGTCGTGCGAGGCCTGCGAAACTTCTGCACCATCCCCTTAGGCCAACGCTTGTTGACTTCGACCGTAGCCAGGTCGTGTCACGAAGTCAACGCCTGTTGGCATAGGCTGTCCTCGTGAGGAGATCAGCAGCGGAGACGAAGGAATCCATCCTGCGCGCAGCGCGGGAACGGTTCGCCCTGGACGGTTACGACCGCGCCACGATCCGGGCGATCGCCGGGGAGGTGGGCATCGATCCGGCCATGGTGATGCGCTACTTCGGCTCCAAGGAGCGGTTGTTCGCCGCCGCGACCGAATACGATCTCTCGCTTCCGGACCTGGTGGCCGGTCCCGCGGATCGGCTCGGTTTCGTGCTCGCCGCGCACTTCGTGGACCTCTGGGAGGGCAGCGAGGCCCTGCAGATCCTGCTCCGCAGCAGCGCGACCGACGCCGGGCTCGCCGAGCGGATGAACGACATCTTCGCGACCCAGCTCCTGCCGGTGGTGGCGGACCTGACACCGGACCCGGATGAGGCCGCCCGGCGGGCCGGGATGGCAGCCGCGCAGGTCTTCGGCGTCGCGCTGTGCCGGTACGTGCTGCGCCTGCCGCCCGTCGTCGCGATGGACCGGGAGGAGATCGTCGCCTGGATCGGTCCCACCCTGCAGCGCTACCTGTCCGAGGGCGCCGCGGTCACCACGACCTGACGACGACCGCCCCTCACCCCAGCAGGTCGGGCGCGAAGGCGACCAGGATCTTGCTCGCCGGGTCCGAGCCGTCGGCCAGCCCGGCGAACGCGCCCTGCGCCTGCTCCGGTGCGACGACGCGTGAGATCAGCGGGGCGAGCTCGGGGCCGGCACCGGCCGCCCAGGCGGCCGTGTCGGCGAAGTGGACCGGTGCGTAGCAGAACGACCCGACCAGGGTGCGCTCCGCCGTCGAGATCGCGTAGGCGGGCACTTCCACGGTCGGCGCTCCCATGCCGACGAGCACCACGGTCCCGCCGGCCGCCGTCGCGGCCAGGGCCGTCTCCAGGGTGGCGCTCACACCGACGGCGTCGATCGCGGTGTCCACGGCGCCGACGGCCTCGGGCAGCTCGTCGGGATGGACGACGGCGAAACCGAGTTCCGCGACGAGCGTCCGGCGGGCCGGGTGCGGCTCCGAGACGAGGACGGACGCCGCCCCGAGACGTCGGCAGGCGATGGCGACGGCCTGACCGATCGGGCCACCCCCCACGACCAGCACCCGCGAGGACGCGGCGACACCGCCGCGCAGGGCCGCGTGGTAGCCGACCGCGAGGGGTTCGACCAGCGCGCCGAGGGCGACGTCACCACCGAAGCCGATCAGGTTGGCCGCCGGTGCGGCGAGGTAGTCGGCGAACCCGCTCGAGATGGTGGGGTCGACCCCGATCACGCGGCGCTGGGCACAGATGTGGGCGTTGCCCTCGAGGCATCGGGCGCACGATCCACACCCGAGGTTCGGGTTCAGCACGACGACGTCGCCCACGGCCGGCCCCGTCGCCCCCTCCCCGAGTGCCACAACCACCCCGACCGTCTCGTGGCCCATCACCTGACCCGGCCGGCGGCGACCGTTCTCACCGGTGTAGCCGTGCAGGTCGGAGCCGCAGATCCCGGTCGCCACGACGCGCACCAGCGCCTCGCCCGGCGCCGGCCCCGGAGTCGGCCGCTCCTGGACCTCGAACCGGCCGAAGTCGGCGAGCACGAGGGCACGCATCTGAGCTGGGATGGTCGCGAGCATCGATGCCTCGTTCTCCGGGTGCACGGGTGGGCTGGGTCCCGACCGAACCTACTGGGCGCGCGCGGCCGGTGTCGACGGACCCGCCAGTCACCCGATGTCAGGGGCGAGTGACACGATGACGCCATGCCCCCGACGACCGTGCGCGTGCCGTTCACGCCCCCGCTCGATGCGGACGCCCTCTGGGACTATCTGGCCGCGCGGATCATCGGCGGGATCGAGGAGATCGACGCACACACCTACCGCCGCACGCTCTCGCTGCGGCACGGGCCGGGCGTGATCGCGATCGCGCGACCGCGAGCCGGCGAGTCGTCGCTGGCCGTGGCGGTGACCGCAGCTCCGGCAGACCTCCAGGCGGCGGCCGACGCCGCCGGTCGGATCGCGGACGTGGGCGCCGATCCCGCGGTGATCCTGGCGGGCCTCGGCGAGCACCCGTGGCTCGGACCACTCGTGCGCGAGCGGCCGGGAGTGCGCGCGCCTGGGCAGGCCGGCGGGTTCGAAGTGGCGGTGCGGGCCGTGCTCGGCCAGCAGGTGTCCCTGGCCGCCGCGGGCACGCACACCTCGCGGCTGGCGCGGGCGATCGGAACCCCACTCGCCGAGCCGGACGGCGCCCTGACCCACCTGTTCCCGACGGCGGCCCAGCTCGCCCGGGTGGACCCGGACGACGGTGGGACGCTCGCGATGCCGGCCGGACGCCGTCGGGCCCTGATCGCGCTCGCCCGGGCCGCCGACGACGGACTCGACCTGGACGGCGGGCTCGATCCCGACGAGGCCGAGCGCCGTCTGCTCGCCCTGCCCGGGATCGGGCCGTGGACCACCCAGTACGTGCGCATGCGCGCCCTGGGCGATCCCGACGCCTACTGCGGGACGGACCTGGTGCTGCGCCGTGCCGCGGAGCGGCTCGCGGGTGGACCGGTCGACCCGGCCGGCGCGGCATTCGCGCCCTGGCGCACCTATGCGGCCCATCACCTGTGGCGGCAGGCCCACCTGGAGGCAGCATGACCGAGACGACCGTGGTGAGCAGCTACCGGCACGACGTGGACTCCCCGATCGGGCCGCTGGTGCTGCTCGCCGACGCGGACGGGGCGCTCACCGGTCTCCTGTACCCGGGGCACCGGACCATCACCCTGGCGGAGGGATCCGTCGCCGACCCCGCTCCCTTCCGGCCGGTGCAGGGCCAGCTCGAGGAGTACTTCGCGGGCGAGCGCACGGACTTCGACCTGCCGATGGCACCCCGCGGCACCCCGTTCCAGCGGGAGGCGTGGGCGCAGCTGCGGCTGATCCCGTACGGGCAGACCCGCACCTACGGTCAGATCGCCGCGAGCCTCGGCCAACCGGGCGCGGCACGTGCGGTCGGCCTGGCGAACAACCGCAACCCGATCTCGATCATCGTGCCCTGCCACCGGGTGATCGGGTCCACCGGCGCCCTGACCGGGTACGGGGGCGGCATCGAGGCGAAGAAGTACCTGCTGGACCTGGAGTCGCGGGGCTCGACGCTGTTCTGAGCCTCAGGTGGTGACCAGGTAGTCCTCGGCGTCGTCGTCCCAGCGCAGGCTCACGACGCCCGCCTCGGCGGCCGCCCGGCAGAACTGCAGGAAGTTGCGGTACCCGAGCGCCTTCTCGGAGAAGTCGGGGCGGCGCTTGCGCAGGTGGTTCTTCAGCCCGGAAAGTGCGGACGGCCCGTCGGAGGCGGCGACGACCGCCGCGAGGAGGGCGAACGCGTCGCCGGCCTCGTCCCGCTCGGGCAACGAGACCTCCGGGTCCCCGGCGGCCGGGCCGGTGCCCAGTTCGACGATGCCCCGCTCGGCCAGGTTCCGGAGCACCTCACCGAACGTGCGGTAACCGTGGTCGGACTCGCTGAACGTCGGGTCCTTACGCAGCAGGGTGCGCTTCAGGACCGAGGCGGTCACCGACGCGCCGGTCGAGGACTGCAGCCCGGCGAGCGTCTGCGCGACGAGCACGTCCAGGGCAGCGGCGTCGCCGGCGGCCTCGTCGTCATCGGCCTCGTCCGGGACCTCGGGTGACGGCACCGGGTCGGGGGCCGCCTTGAGGCGGGTCTCCCGGCGGGTCGTGGGCGCCTGCTCGGCGCGCCGAGCAGGCGTCGGCTCCGGCACGTCCACACCCTCGAGCCGGTCGTAGAACAGGAACTCGTCGCACGCCGGCGGCAGCAGCCGGGACGTCGACTTCTCCACGCCCACGCCGATGACGCGCTTGTTCAGTTCTCGCAGCTTGTGCACCAGCGGAGAGAAGTCGCTGTCCCCCGTGCACATGACGAACGTCGAGATGTAGTCGCGTTCGAACGCCATCTCGATCGCATCCACGACCATCTTGATGTCGGCGGCATTCTTGCGGGAGGCGCCCATGCGCTGCGGCATCTCGATCAGTTCCACCTGATGCCGGGTCAGGGAACGGCGGTCCTCGTCGAAGTAGGACCAGTCGGCGTAGGCCCGGCGCACCACGACGCGGCCGCGCACCGCCAACGCGTCGGCGATCGGACCGAAGTCGAACGCCATCCCACCCAGATGTTCACGTGCACCGAGAGCAAGGTTCTCGTAGTCGAGGAAGACGGCCAGGCGTTCTTCGGAGTCCATGGCCGTCAGCCTAGGTGCGCCCGGTCAGGTGCGCCGGTCCGGGCCCTGCCGGCCGGGTGCGTGGGGTGTGGCAGGGTGAGTGCCCATGACCCGGTTCAGCGATTTCGTCAGGGCGGGGAACCAGGGCGCGGACCCGGCCACCTACGAGATCGAGAACGCGGCCATGGACCCGGACGGCACGCTCTGGGCGCACCTGTCGAGTGTGGCGCCGTGGGCCGGCCGCCGTCTCCTCGACCTCGGGTGCGGCAGCGGCTTCTGGTTGCCCCGGTATGCCGAGGCCGCCGAGGTGATCGGGGTGGAGCCCGATCCCGAGCTCCTGCCCCTCGCGCGGGCCAGGCCTGGTGGCGCCCGGGTGCTCCCTGGCTCGGCCGAGCACCTCCCGCTGCCCGACGGTTCCGTGGACGTGGTGCACGCCCGGTTCGCCTACTTCTTCCCCGATCCCGACTTCGACCCCACGCCCGGCCTCGTCGAGGTCCAACGGGTCCTCGCCACCGACGGCGCGCTCGTGGTGATCGACAACGACCACGACGACGGCGAGTTCGCTGATCTGCTCGCCGTGAGCCCTTGGGCCGCGAAGCAGGGCACCGGCCCTCACATCCGGCGGTGGTGGCGTGAGCGCGGCGCCACCAGCGAACCGGTCCTGAGCAGCTGGAACTTCGAGAGCCGGGCCGACCTCGAGGCGGTGCTCCGCCTGGAGTTCCCGGCTGAGGTGGTCGACCCGTGGCTGACGGCGCATCCGCACCGGCTCGGCCTCAGCTACGGGTACGTGGTGCACACCTGGCGCCCGCGGGGGCCGGGCCGGCACCTGGCCTGAGCGGCTCTTTCGCGGGCGTCATCGTCGGGCTGATCACCACCGGCGCACTCGACGCGCACCTCGGCACCGTTCAGGCGGCCATCAGCAAGCGTCACCAGGTTCGGGTGCGGGATGCGTCCAACCAGGCGGCCGCACAGCTCCGGGTCGGTGATCGAGTCACCCTGACCGAGCAGATCCGGCCGTTGTACCTCAAGGGAGCCACGGGGACAGTGACCGGCTGTGCGTCCCGGAACGCCATCGTCCATCTCGATCAGCCGAGGGGTCGCTTCGACGGCGCCGAGATCCGCTGCCCACCGCTGGGACTACGGCGCCTGCAGGCCTAGCTTCCCGCGCCGACCGCGGAGGTCTCGCGCAGGTCGGCCTCGCGCTGGTCGTAGTCCGCGCGGGCCCGGGCGATCTCCTCCTGGTGCGCCTCGGTCCACACCACGAGCGACTTGATCGTCGCGTGCAGTGTGCGCCCGAGCGGGGTCAGGGCATAGTCGACCCGGGGCGGCACGACCGGATGGACGGTGCGCTCGACCAGTCCGTCCCGCTCGAGGTGACGCAGCGTGCGGGTCAGCATCCGCTGGCTGATGCCGTCGATCTCACGCTTCAGCTCGGTGAACCGCAGGCTGCGGCGGTCGAGCAGCGCGATGGCGAGCAGCGACCACTTGTCCGCGATCCGGTCCAGGATCTGGCGGACCTCACAGTCCTCGCGGGCATCCCACTGCCAGACGTCGTAGTCGGTGTGGCGGTCCGTCGTGAGCGCGGTATCCGCAGAGGAACCGAGGGACTGAGAAGTGCCTTCTTCCATGGCAGTCCATCGTGCCGCAGGCTGGGCGAGGTTACAAGAAGTAACCGACCAGCAGTCGGGGAACCACTCGGGTCGACCCGGCGTGAAGCGGACGGACGCAGCGATGGAACAACGGACCGCCACCAGGATGAGCGCGCGCGACCTCGGGGTGCTGGTGGTCCTGTGTGGGGCGATCTTCCTCGAGGGCAGCGACGTCGCGATGCTGAACGTGGCCCTCCCCGCGATCCGTGCCGACCTTGGCCTGACCACCACCGAGCTGAGCGGGGTCATCACCGCGTACGTGGTGGGCTATGGCGGGTTCATGCTCCTCGGTGGGCGCGCGGCCGATGTCTTCGGGCGGCGCCGGATGTTCCTGACCTGGCTGGTGGTGTTCCTGCTGTTCTCCGGTCTCGGCGGGTTCGCGACCGAGGGCTGGATGCTGCTCCTGGCCAGATTCGTGACCGGCGTCGCGGCGGGCTTCCTGACGCCGGCAGGGATCTCGCTCATCACGACCTCGTTCGCCGAGGGCCCCGCGCGCAACCGGGCCCTGATCATCTACGGAGCGGCCGGCGCGGCGGGGTTCTCGCTGGGTCTGGTGGCCGGCGGGCTGCTCACCGCGATCGGCTGGCGGTGGGTGTTCTTCGCCCCGGTGCTGATCGCCGCGGTGCTGCTCGCGCTGGCGGTCCCGCTGCTCACCGAACCACCCGTCGTGGGGCGCCGCGGCCGGCTCGGGTTGGTGGCGGCGCTCACCCTGACGGCTTCGATGGTGCTGTTCGCGTTCGGGCTGACCCTCCTCGAGCGGGTCCACGAGATGGGGGTGCAGGCGCTCGGCACGCTGCTCCTGGCCACCGCGCTGCTGGTCGTCTTCGCGCTCGGTCAACGCCGGGCCGCGGACCCGCTGATCCGGCCGGGCCTGCTGCGCGCACCGGGTCTGGCCGCCGCGAACGTGACCGCGCTGGCCTTCGCCGGCTCCTTCTACGGGTTCCAGTTCCTGACCACCCTCTATCTCCAGGAACTGCGCGGCTGGACCCCGCTGCAGACCGGGCTCGCCATGCTGCTGATGGCGCTCGATGTGGTCCTCGCACCGACGCTCGCGCCGCGGCTCGTGCAGCGGTTCGGAGTACGCCGGGTGATCGCAGCCGGGCTCCTCGCGGGCCTGCTCGCCTACTCCCTGTTCCTGCGCGCGGACCTGGACTGGGCCTACGCCGCGATGGTGCCGACGATGGTTGGCATCGGCTTCATGTTCGCTCTCGTCTACGGCCCGCTCGCGATCGCCGCGACCGACGGGGTCGCGGGGTCGGACCAGGGGGTCGCCGGAGGCCTGCTCAACACGTCCCTGCAGTTCGGCGCCGCCCTGGGAATCTCCGCCGCCACGGCGGTGCAGGTGGCGGCGGCGGGCGCGGCAACGGGACCGGAGGCAGGGCTGGACGCCATCCGCACGGCACTCGGCGTGCCGATCGTGTTCGTGTTGCTCGGTGCCGTGGTGATCACCGTCGGCGGCCGGCCGCGCTCCGGGCGGCGCGCCGCCCGGAGCGGTCAGTCGACGGTGGCGGAATCCGTGTCGGGCGCGACGCCGGCGGCGTGCTTGCCCCGGGACCCGGAGTCCGCGGACCCGTCGGATCCGGCGGCCTCGGCACCGGGGACCCGCTGACCTTTCCGGCGCTGCTCCCGGCGGGCCACCCGTCGCTCCCTGCGGCCCTCGACGAGCGAGTACAGCACCGGCACCAGCAGCAGGGTCAGGAACGTCGAGGTGATCAGTCCGCCGATCACCACCAGCGCCAGCGGCTGGGAGATGAACGCGCTGCCACCCGTGAGCCCGATCGCCATCGGGGTCAGCGCCCCGATCGTGGCCAGCGCGGTCATCAGGATCGGTCGCAGCCGGTGCCGGGCACCCTCCACGATGGCCTCCCGTAGCGGCCGCCCCTGCCGCCGGTACTGGTTGATCAGGTCGATCAGCACGATGGCGTTCGTGACCACCACGCCCACCAGCATCAGCGCCCCGATCAGCCCGGCCACCCCGAGCGGGGTGCCGGTGACCAGGAGCATGCCGATGGCGCCGGTGGCGGCGAACGGGATCGAGATGAGCAGGATCAACGGCTGCACCAGCGACTTGAACGTCGCGACCATCACCAGGTAGACGATCGCGATCGACAGCAGCAGGGCCAGGCCGAGGTTCGCGAACGCCTCCTCCTGATCGGCGATGACGCCGCCGATCTCGGCGGTCACGCCCTCGGGCAGGTCCAGGTCGTCGAGCGCCGCCTGCAGATCCGCGCTCTGGGTGGTCAGGTCCGCGCTCGTGGTAGCGGCGGTGATGGTCGCGCTGCGGCGGCCGTCGAGGCGGGTGATGGTGGCCGGCCGGTCGATCTGCTCCACGGTGGCGATCTCGCCGAGCGTGGTCACGCCGCCCGCGCCGGCGACCGGCAGGGCGCGCAGCGCCTCCACGCTCGTGGGGGACTCCCCGACCCGCATCACGATGTCGTTGGTCCCGGCCTCGGTGGTGAGGGTGCCGAGCGTCGCGCCGCTGAGCGCGGTGCGCACGGTCTGACCCACCATGGCCTCGGGGATGCCGAGCGCCGCGGCGGCGTCGCGGTCCACGACCACCTCGACGGTGGGCAGGTCCGCGGCGAGGTTCGAGGCCACGTCGGTGGTCCCGTTCACTCCGGCGACGGCCTCGAGCACCTGCGCGGAGGCGGTCGCCACGTCGTCGCCGTCGGGTCCGGTGACGACGACCTCGAGGCCGGACGAGAAGCCCGCCTGCCCGGCCGCGACGGTGACGGTCCCGGCTCCGCTGAGCCCGGCGACGCCGTCGCGCAGTTCCTCCTGCACGGCCGCGGTGTCCGCGTTCAGGTCCAGGGTGATCGAGATGGTGGTGCCGCCGCCGCCGGCGATCGCAAGGAGTCCCTCGGCGGAGCCGCCGGATACCTGGTAGGTCTGAACACCGTCGATGCCTGCGATGACCTCCTCGACCTGCGCGGCGGCGGCATCCTGCGCCGCCAGGGAGGTGCCTGGGGGCAGTTCCTGGGTCACGGTGAGGGTGTTCTGACCGGTGTCCCCGATGAACTCGGTCTCCAGCTGCGGTACGAGCGCCAGGGTGCCGCCGAGGATCGCGACGGCACCGATGACGGTGACCACCGGCCGGGCCAGGACCCCGCCGAGGGTCCGGACGAAGCCCCGCTGGAGGAGGCCGCGGCGCTCCTTCTGCTCCGCGGCCTGCCGGGCCCGCGCGGCGTCCGCCACGTCGGTGGGCACCGGGAGGAACCACCAGGCCAGGACCGGCACGATCGTCAGCGCCACCAGAAGGGAGGCGAGAAGTGCGAGGGCGACGGTGAAGGCGAACGGTCGGAAGAGCTCACCGACCAGGCCGCCGACCAGGCCCATCGGGACGAACACGGCGGCGGTGGCCACGGTGGAGGCGGTGATCGCGCCGGACACCTCACGAACGGCTCGCAGGATGGCGGTGCGCTTGTCCTCGCCGTAGGACAGGTGCCGTTCGATGTTCTCGATGACCACGATGGCGTCGTCGACCACCCGCCCGATGGACACGGTGAGCGCGGCCAGGGTGAACAGGTTCAGGGAGAAGCCGCCCACCTTGAGCCCGATCAGGGCCACCAGGAGCGAGAGCGGGATGGACAGTGCGGTCACCCCGGTGGGCCGCCACGCCCGTAGGAACAGCAGGATGACGACGATCGCGAAGACCAGTCCGAGCAGGCCCTCGGTGGTGAGGTCCTCGACCGACTGCTCGATGAACGGCGCCTGGTCGAACACGATCGAGATCTCGGCACCCTCCCCCAGGGCTGCCTCGAGATCGCCGAACAGATCCTGCACCGCGTGGGAGATCTCCACGGTGTTGCCGTCCGGGGCCCGGGTGATGGCGATCCCGAACGACGGCGCTCCGTTCGTGCGGGCGAAGGAGGTGGCGGCCGCATCGTCGAGGCTCACCTGCGCGACCGAGTCCAACGGGACCGGGCCGGTCGGGGTCAGCAGTGGGAGCGCGGCGACGTCCTCCACGCCGGCCAGCCGCTGGCCGACCTCCACGCTGAGCGTGGTGTCGCCCTCGGTGAGCGAGCCGGCGGGTATGACGATCCCGTTCGTGGTCAGGGCCGTGTTGATGGCGTCCACGCCCACGCCCGCGGCGGCCAGAGCCGCCGGGTCGACGGCAATCGTCACCACCTGCTCGGCGGTACCGGTCAGCGTGACGTCCCGGACGCCGTCGACCGCCTCGATCTGCGGAACCACGGACTCCGCGAGCACGGCCGCGGTGGCATCCGGGTCGGCGTCCGCGGTCACCGCGAGCTGGAGCACCGGCAGGTCGTCGAGGCTGCCGGCGAACACCTGGGCGTCCGCCTCCTCCGGCAGGCTCGTGGCGAGCCGGGACAGCGCCGACTGAAGTTCCTGCTGCGCCACCGTCGCGTCGGTTCCGTACTCGAGGGTGAGCAGCACCGTCGAGACGTTCGCGCTCGAGGTGGACGTACTGCTCTCCAACCCGCTCACGGCGCCGGTGGCCTGCTCGACGTACGTCGTGACCTGCTCCTCGACGATCTCCGGGGAGGCCCCGGGCAGGATCGTCACCACCCCGACCACGGGCAGTTCGAGCGACGGCATCAGCTCCTGCTTGAGCGTGGTGGTCGACCATAGCCCACCGAGCACGGCGAGGATCGTGGCCAGGGCCACGAGGGCACGATTGCCGAGGCTGAAACGGGCGAGGAACGTCACGAGCGGACTCCGATAGGATCGCAATGGTGAAAGAGAACCGAACAGTTCGGTTCAACCGAAGTAAGGGTACACGTGGGTCAGCACGACGATGAGCGGGACCACCTGATCGAGCAGGTCTTCGAGACCCAGCACGCGATGATGCGGTCGAGCCTGGCAGCGGAGCTCGAGCCGCTGCTGGACAGCACGCTGACGATGCAGCAGTTCAAGCTCCTCGCGATCGTGCACTTCCACGGCGAGCAGACGGTCTCCGGACTCGCCGAGGCCATGCGGGTCTCGATGCCGACGGTCTCCGGTGCCGTCGAGCGGCTCGTCGAACGCGACCTGCTGAGCCGCCGCGAGGACCCGGACGACCGTCGGGTGCGGCTGATCGGCCTCGCCGAGGCCGGCAAGCGGCTGTTCGCGGAGGCCGAGGCGACGAGGACCCGGCTCGGCCGGGACCTGCTCGGCGAGCTGGACCTGGATGCGCTGCGGGCCCTCGCCGGCGCCTACACGCAACTGGCGGACGCCGTCGAACGCAGACTGGGACCGAGCCGGTAGGCGCGATCCGGTCCGGCCCGGTCCGCCCCGGGCTCAGCCCAACCAGAGGCAGAACGGGTGGCCGTGCGGGTCCAGGCAGACCCGCACGTCCTCCTGGGGCTGGAACTGGGCGAGGGTGGCGCCGCAACCGAGGGCGAACCCGACCGACGTGTCCAGATCGGTCACCCTGATGTCGAGGTGCATCATCATCTGCTGGTGGTCGGCGGTGTTCGGCCACGCCGGTGGCGTGAAGACGTCCTCGAGCTGGAACGACAGGGAGATCCCGCCGGCGGGATTGCGCAGGTGGGCGTCGGTCTCCTCCACCCGGGCCACCTCCCAGCCGAGCAGCCGGGCGTAGAAGTGGGCGAGCGTCGCCGGGTCGGGCGAGCCGATGTTGATCGTGGTCAGGGTCAGGCTCGGTCGATCGGTCATGGATTCCTCTCCTCGCCCGCTCCGCGACGCTCGCGCCGGCTCAGAGTCCGGCGCCGGCCAGGCCGAGCCCGCGGGCGATCACCATCAGTTGCACCTCGGTGGTGCCCTCGCCGATCTCCAGCACCTTCGAGTCGCGGTAGTGCCGGGCCACGAGGTTCTCGTTGAGGTAGCCGTAGCCACCGAAGATCTGGGAGGCATCCCGGGCGTTCGCCATCGCCGCCTCGCTGCCGGTGAGTTTCGCGATGGACGCCTGCGTCTTGAACGACCCACCCGAGGCCATCTGCCGGGCGGCGTTCAGCCAGGTGAGCCGGGCGGTGTGCACCCGGGCCTGCATGCGGGCGATCATGAATGCGGTGTGCTGGTTCTGGGCGAGCGCCCGCCCGAACACCTCGCGCTCCTGGGCGTACCGGACCGCCTCCTCCAGGCAGCCCTGGGCCGCGCCGGTGCACAGGGCCGCGAAGGCGATCCGGCCCTCATCCAGGGACTCCAGGAAGTTCGCGTACCCGCGCCCTCGTTCACCGAGGAGGTTCGCCTCGGGCACCCGGACGTTCTCCAGCGTCAGCGGGTGCGTGTCGGAGGTGTGCCAGCCGACCTTGTCGTAGGGGGGCCCGACGGTGAGCCCTTCGGCGGGGACCGGCACCAGGATCGCGGAGAGTTCCTTCTTGACGGTGCCGTCGGCCCGGGTTGTCTGCCCGGTGACGGCGGTGATCGTGATGAGGCGGGTGATGTCGGTGCCGGAGTTCGTGATGAACTGCTTGGACCCGTTGATGACCCATTCGCCGTCGACGAGTTCCGCCGTCGTGCAGGTGCCGCCGGCGTCGGAGCCGGCCGCGGCCTCGGTGAGCCCGAACGCGGCGAGCGCCTCACCGGACGCGAACCGTGGGATCCACTCGCGCCGCTGCGCCTCGGTGCCGAACCGCATGATCGGCATGGCGCCCAGCCCGATGCCCGCCTCCAGGGTCACCCCGAGGCTCTGGTCCACCCGGCTGATCTGCTCCACGGCCAGACAGAAGGAGACGTAGTCGCCGCCACTGCCGCCGTACTCGGTCGGGAACGGCAGACCGAACAGGCCCAGGTCCCCCATCTGCTTGATGATGCCGTACGGCAGTTCGCGCTTCGTGTCGTACTCGTAGGACGCCGGCCGGACGACGGTGTCCGCGAACTCGCGGACCTGGTCGATCAGTTCCTGCTGCTGCGGCGTGAACCCGTAGGACATGCTCGTGACTCCCTCGTCGGATCTTGTGGATCGTGGCCCGGGTGGTGACCTTGTGGGTCGGTCCCGGGGGGCGTCGACGGCGATCGACCGGTCGCAGGGCCCAGTCACCTGCGACCGGTTTCCCCTGGCGAGCACACTCCTCGACGACGGCGTCCGGGCCCGAGTCTACCGGCGGCACCGCCGGGCGAGCCAGGAAAAGCACCCCGCACCTACCATCGACAGGGTGAGGCCACCCGTGCGCGTGACCCGCAGCGTAGGCGTCGCGGCCCCGCTGGCCGAGGTCTGGGACCGGGTCACGGCCCCCGCCGGCATCAACGACGAACTCGCACCGTTCCTCACCATGACCATGCCGGCGCGCTGGCGGGCCGAGACGATCGCGACCGTGCCGGTCGGCGAACACCTGGGCAGAGCGCACCTCCGGTTGGCCGGCCTGGTCCCGGTCGAGTACGACGACCTGTTCCTCGTCGCGGTGGCGGCCCCGACCATGTTCCATGAGCGTTCGGAGATGGTCACGGCCCGGGTCTGGGAGCACCGGCGCGAACTCGTCGCCCTCGCCGACGAGTACACCCGGGTCACCGACGAGGTGACGATGGTCCCCCGGTTCCCGCTGCCCGGGCGTCGCGTGCGGGTGCTGATCGATGCCCTCTTCGCGCACCGCCACCGCCGGCTACAGGCCTGGGCCCACTCGCGCTGAGGCGTGCGCCGGTCTCAGGCCGGACCCATCTCCTCCGACGCCTCCATGCCGCCGAGTCCGCCTTCGCGGGCCCGCACGATCAGCGTCGGCCTGCTCGAGACCGACAACTTCGTCAGGATGGTCGTCACATGATTGCGGACCGTCTTCGGGCTGAGCACCAGCCGGCGGGCGATGGCCGCGTTGTCATGGCCGCGGGCGACCAGGTCGAGAACCTCGCGTTCCCGCGCGGACAGTTCCGGGAACGGCACGCGGACCGCGGTGCGCCCGGACACGAGCGTGGACATCGCCCGGGCCGCGACTTGGGGACCGAGGATCATCTCCCCGTTGGCCACCGCCCGGATCGCCCGTTCCACCGCGTCCGGGCCGGCGGTCTTGAGCAGGTAGCCCCGCGCGCCGCAGCGAACCGCCGCGACCACGGCCTCCTCGTCGTCGCTCATGGTGATCACCAGGACGGCGAGCCCGCGATGGGCACGGACGAGGTCCCGGGTCACCTCGATGCCGGAGTCGCCGCCGAGGTGCAGGTCCATCAGCACCACGTCCACGTCCGCGGTCACCAGCGCGCGGGCCTCGGCGGCGTCGGCCGCCTGACCCACGACCACGACGCCGGGAAGGGAGCCGAGCAGGCCGGTCATGCCGAGCCGGAACACCGGGTGGTCGTCGACGATGGCGACCCGGATCGGCCCGGTCATGGCGTCCCCACGGTGCCCACAGTGCCCACAGTGCCCGCAGTGCCCACAGTGCCCACAGTGCCCACGGTCTCGGGAGTCCCGGTGGCCACGCCCGGCGGGCGCACGGGGACGATGGCCTCGACCGCAGTGCCGTGCGGGAGCAGGTGGTGCACCTCGACCGTCCCGCCCAGATCCTGGGCGCGTTCGCGCATCGACCGGGTGCCGACCCCGGCGCGCGCGTCGCTGCGGTAGCCCGCGCCGTCGTCCCGGCAGGACACGCGCACGGTCGGTCCGTCCTCGAGTACCTCCAGGTCGCACCCGTCGGCGCCGCTGTGCCGGGCCGCGTTCAGCACGGCCTCGGACGCGATCCCGTAACAGCCGGCGGCCACGGCCTCCGGCAGGTCCGAGTCGACGGCGTACCGCAGGCGCACGTCGAAACCGCTCTGCCGGTGCCGGGCCACCAGTTCCACGAGGGCCGGCTCGAGCCCGAGCTCCTCGAGCACCGGCGGCAACAGCGTGCGCGCGATCGTGCGGACGTCCTCGATCCGCTGGTCGAGTTCGTGCTGCAGCGTCCGCAGCATCCGGCCGGCCTCCGCCGGGTCGTCCGCGATGGTGTTCGCCACCCCCTGCAGGCCGAGCCGCAGGCCGGCCAGCCATGGCCCGAGCCCGTCGTGCAGTTCCCGCCTGATCACCCGGCGCTCCTGCAGCCGCGCGTCGGTCAGCCGGCGACGGGTCCGCGCGAGCTCCTCGGCCGTGCGGGTGAGCACAAGACCGGCGGTGATCACGGCCGCGAGCTCGTCGAGGGCACCACGGGTGGTGAGGTCGAGGGTCTCGCCGGGTCGCGGCGTCGCCTCCAGGGTCCCTATCGTCCGTTCCCCGGAGACCAGTGGAAGGGCCACGGGCGTGCCGGTCGGGGAGCCCCAACCAGCCAGCACCGGTCCCGGCGGCTGCCGGAGCGTCGCATCCGCCGGCGGCGCGGCCCACTCGGTGCCGCGCACGGTCACCGATTCCAGCCGCAGGGCGGTCCCGACGCTCTCGACGAGCGAGGTGAGCAGGCCCTCGTCCGTGCCGGTTCGTCCGATCCGGGTGCCCATCGACCCGGCCACCCGCCAATGGTCGTGCGCGACCCCGTACACCAGCCGCCGGATGCGCGCGGCGAACCACAGACGTGTCGGTCCGACCGCGATGACCACCGCGGCGGCCGCGGCCGCCTGGGCGACGCCCTGTCCCGGGACCAGCACCCCGGCGAGCAACGCGGCGACGAGATAGATCCCCGCGAGCGCCGCCGTCAGCACCCCGGCCAGGAGCGCTCGCGAGACCGCCAGCTCGATGCCCCAGAGCCGCTGCCGAAGGATCACGGTGAGGATCGCCGCTGGGAACAGCGCCTGGCTGGCCAGGTGCAGCGCCGGGGTCAGCCAGTCCGGCACGGTCCCCACCGGCGCCAGCAGCGGCACGAACGACACGGCGAGCACCAAGGTGCCCAGGCCGAGCCAGCCCAGACCGACCGCCTCGGACTCGGGCGACCTCCGCCGTCGGACCTCCACCGCGGCCGCGGTGACCGCCCCGAAGCCGACGGCGGCAACGAGCACCCCCGCGAGCATCGCGTAGTTGCCCGCCAGGCTCGCCGCCAGGGCGGCGACGCTGATCAGTCCCCCGGTCGCGGGCCCCCACCAGGCGGACCCGAGCGGTCGCTCCCGGACCAGCCACGGCACCACGAGGAACAACGCGAGGGTGCCCGGGACCCAGGCCCAGCCGAACGTGTCCGCGAGCGGGCCGGGCGTCAGGCCCCGGCTCTCGGTGAACATGCGCCACCCGCCGCCGAGCGCGGACAGTCCGCCACCGAGCGCCGTGAGCGCCACCAGGTAGCCGACCGGGTGGCGGCGTCGGGACAGGACGAGGGCCGCGACCGCCCCGTAGACGAGGCCGACCATGACATCCACGATCAGGAACAGGTCGTCGACCGTGCCGACCGGTCGGGCGGCCAGGAACAGCAGCAGACCGAGGAACGCGAGGAGTCCGGGCAGTCCGGCCGCCCAGGCCGCCACGAACCCCGGGCGCGGCGGTCCGTGACCGCCGCGTCCGCCGTCGCCGGGCTCTGACATGAGCAAACTGTAGGGACGATCAGCGCCCCGCCGAGGCGAATTCCGGCCGTGATTGCGCGCGCAGCGCCGCGAGCCCCACGACGAGCAGCCAGATCGGGCCGACGAAGCCCGCCATGTACTGCAGCGGGGAGACCCCGACCAGGACGATCAAGGCGCCGAGGACCACGCTGACCAGACCGACGACGCGACCGAATGCGCCGTGCCGGATTGCGGCCAGGCCGAGGGCGAGCCCGCTCACGCCGGCGGTGACCCAGAGCCAGGGGATCGTCGCTACCCAGTGCGAGTAGAACGACACGTCGGTGGCGACCAGCAGTTCCGGTTCGGTCAGCCCGAACACGAACTCGGTGTCCAGGCCCGATCCCAGCACGAGCACGGCCGAGAGCACGACCAGCCCGACAGCGGCCACGCCCGGCAGGAGCGACCCGGCCGGGGTGCGACGGGTCAGGTGTCGGTGCAGCCCGACAGCGAACGGGATCAGCGCCAGCCCGGCGACGATGGTCGCGACGTGGAAGCCGAGGAGCTGCGGCACCATCGTGGAAAGGTGCGCGGTGATCGACTCCGGGGTCGGTGGCGCCGCCGGGTCGTACGCTGGGCTGACGGTCAGCGACAGGTAGATGCTCGCCATCCCCGCCAGGCCCGCTCCGACGCCGGCGAGGGCCCAGCCGCGGGACGTGCGCTCCGGCGCCGGACCGCTCGGCGGCACCCGATGGGACGCAACGGCATGAGTGGACATGATGGTTCTCCTTCACACACCCGCCGGGGCCGGTCACCGTGACCGGGGCGCGCGGGCTGAGGAACGCCATGCTCGGTGACCCACCGTCCCGGCCGACAGGGCCGTGCGTCCCGGGATGCCGGGCAGTTCCGGCGGGACCGGGTCGAGGGACCCTCAGACGCAGGTGACGCAGGTCCGAGCGGCCGGCCGGGCCTCGAGCCGAGCGGCCGGGATCGGCCGACCGCATCGCTCGCAGACGCCGTACGTCCCGTCCGCGGCCCGGACCAGGGCCGCGTCCAGCTCCTCGCGTTCGCGCTCCGCGTCGGCGATCAGAGAACCGATCTGGGCCCGGTCGTAGGCGATCGTCGAGCCCTCCGGGTCGTGCTCGTCGTCGGCGTTCGACGACGCCGAGGAAGCCACGATCTCGGCGTGGGACGCGGTCAGGCCGCGCAGCCGCGCCTCGAGCGTGGCTCGCCGCTCGCGCAGCCGGGCCTGGGGGTCGACGGGCATGTGGAGGCAACGCGGCGTGAGGCACGGGCATTCCACCTCGCCCGCGCCCGGTGGGTCAGTCGATCCGCAGGAACTCCCGCACCGCCTCGGTACCGGTGAGGGTGACGTCCGGCAGCCGTGCGGACGCGTTCGCCTCCCAGTCCGCCCGGTCCAGGCGATAGTGCAGCTTCTCGGCGGGCTTGCCCTCGCGGGCCTCCAGCCGCACCCCGTTCGTGGTGTAGCCGAGTTTGCGGGTGACCCCGTTGGAGGGTCCGTTGTCCGCCCAGGCGCTGGTGGTGGCGATCTCGGCGCCGAGGCCGGCGAACGCCAGGTGCAGCATCAGCGCCCGCATCCGGGTCCCGACACCGTGGCCCTGGTGGGCGCGGCCCAGCCAGGAGCCGGTCTCGACGGTGTGGGCCACCGTGAAGTCCCGTGCGTCGATCGCCTGGATCCCGGCCGGCACACCGTCCACGACGACGCCGAGCTCGATCGTCCAGCCCGCGGGTGACATCGCCGCACGCTTGCCCCATTCGTAGGCGAGCACGCTGCGGGCCACCTCCGCCGGGGTCCCGCGCGTCCACGGGTGGTCGAACGGCATGAAGCCCTCGGCATGCACCCCGGCGGCGGCGACGGCGGCGACGGCGAACAGCAGGTCGTCGTCGAGGTAGCGCAGTTCGAGGTCGCCCGACCGAGCGGAGAGACCCGGGAAGGGCCAGAGGGCAGCAGGGCTCAGGCCCTCGTCGGGGTGGATCTCGGCATGCGTGCGGCGTTCGGGCATGCGTCACCCTAGCCGTCGACATCGGCGGCGATCACGCTCAATTCGGGCGCGTCACGTTGGACGACGGACGACCCTGATCGGTTGAATGGGACGGAGCCGGTCGAACGGGTTGTTCGACCACGCGCCGAGGTGCGCTGGGAGACCCGAAGATGACCGAGGACCGACGTAAGCGGTGGTGGCGGGACCGGATCCGGGCGCTGCCCTGGGTGACCGCTCGAGCGCCGTGGTGGGTGGCGGCGGTGCTCGGGGTGATCCTGGTCGCGGCCGGGCTGGTGCTGGTGAGCCACCCGCTGGGGGCGCTCGGCGTCCTCGGCTTCTACGTCGGGGCGAGCTGCGTGGTCTCGGGCGTCGCCGACCTGCTGGGACGCGGCCCGGCGGCACTGCGCACTGGCGGGGTCGACAGCGCCGAACCGGCCGGTGCGACGTCGGCGCGGTCGCTGTCGGACCGGCTCCTCCCGTGGTTCTGGATCGCGGTCGGCGTCGTTGTGATCGTCTGGCTCGGACGCGACGTCGGCCTGTTCGGGCCGGCCATCGCGATCGCGATGATCGTGTCCGGCTGCGTATCGGTGCTGCGACCGATCGTCGGCCGGACCTGGCGGGGAGCACCCGAGGCGATGCTCGGGATCGCCGAGGTCACCTTCGGGGTACTGGCTCTGCTCTGGCCGGACGCCACCCTCATCGTGATCGCGGTGCTCTTCGGGGCTCGCACCGTTCTGTTCGGCCTGACGCTGCTGATCCGCGCCGGGCAACAGGTGTGGCGGCCCGGGCATCGTCCCGAACTCCGGGATCGCCGCACGGCGGTCCTGCGCTGGGTCGGCGCCGCGGCGGTGCTCGCGCTGGCCGTCGGTGCCGGATGGATCAGCCACACGTTGCGGGCCGGCATCCCCGTTGCGGACTCCTTCTTCGACACCCCGGGCGAGTTGCCGGACACCCCCGGGCACCTGATCCGGTGGGAGGAGTACTCCGGCAACCTGCCGGACGGGATGGTCGGCTTCCGGATCTTCTACACCACCACGAACGCCTGGGGCGAGGTCGTGCCCAGCAGCGGGATGCTCGCGGTCCCCGCGGATGCCGACGGTCCGGTCCCGCTGATCACCTGGGCACACGGGACGGTCGGGGTGGCCCGGGCCTGTGCCCCCTCGATCGGACCCGACGCCCTGACCGTCGGTGGCCAGCCGGCCGCAGCGCAGCTCGCGGACCTGGGCTGGGCGATGGTCGCGTCCGACTACCCCGGCATGGGCGCCGCAGGCGACGACCCGTACCTGATCGGTGAGGGTGAGGGCCGGGCGGTGCTGGACGCCGCCCGGGCCGCACGTCAGCTGGAGACCACGTCACTGTCCGACCAGACCGTCATCTGGGGACACTCCCAGGGCGGGCACGGGGCACTCTGGGCCGGGCAGCTGGCCGATGACTACGCACCGGACCTAAATGTCCTCGGCACCGCCGCACTCTCACCCGCGAGCAACCCGCGAGCCCTGGCGGACAGCGTCCTGGCCCACCCGGACGCGGCCGGGGCGACGCTCGGGATCGCGTTCGTGGTGGACTCCTACACCCGGTACTATCCGGACCTCGCCCTCGATGACACGGTGGTTCCGGCCGGCCGCACGATCGTGCGCGAGGCGGCGTCCCGGTGCACCGGCGAGGGCGGCACCCTGGTCACGATCCTGGCCGGCCTCTCGGTCGCCCGGGACCAGCCGATCGTGGACCCGGACGCGCTCGCCGGAACCTTCGGCGACCGGCTCACCGAGAACACGGCGACCGGCCCGTGGGCCGCGCCGGTGTTCATCGGACAGGGTGAGGCCGACGAGGTGATCGAGTTCGGGATCAACACCGACTATGTCGGTCTGCTCTGCGGTCAGGGCGTCGACGTCGAGTTCCACGGCTACCCCGACGGCACCCACATGAGCGTGCTCGCCACCGGGTCGCAACTGAACGCCGACGTCGTGCGGTGGACCCAGGAGCGGCTCGCCGGCAGTCCGTCGGAGCCGAACTGCCCGTGAGCCGGGCCCGCTCCCGTCAGCCGGCCTCGACCTCGGTGAACACCTCGTCGTAGATCGCGAGCGCCTGGGCCACCTCGTCATCGGTCACGATGCACGGCGGCACCACGTGGATCCTGTTCTCCGCGGCGAACACGAGCAGGCCGCGGTCCGCGCACGCGGCCTTGATCGCCCCGACCGTGGCCGGCGGCGCCGGGGTGCGCGCCTGCGGGTCCGTGACCAGGTCGAGGGCCCAGAACACGCCCATCCCCCGGACCTCGCCGATGATCGGATGCTTCTCGGCGAGCGCGCGCAGGCCCGGCCCGAGCACGTCGGTCCCGATCCGGTTCGCGTTGGCCACGATGCCCTCGGACTCCATCGCCCGCAGGGCCGCGAGGATGGACGCCGCGGCGAGCGGGTGTCCCGAGTAGGTGAGCCCACCGGGGAACACCGTGTCGTCGAACGTCTTCGTGATCGGCTCGGAGATCATCACCCCGCCGACCGGCACGTAGCCGGAGTTGACGCCCTTCGCGAACGTGACCAGGTCCGGGACCACCGTGCCGCCGTCGACCCCGTCCAGGGCGAGCCAGTGCCCGGTGCGGCCGAACCCGGCCATCACCTCGTCCAGGACCAGCATGATGCCGTGCCGGGTCGCCAGTTCCCGGACCCCGGTCAGGTACCCCGGCGGGGGCACGATCACGCCGGCGGTGCCGGGCACGGTCTCGAGCAGGATCGCCGCGATCGAGTTCGGCCCCTCACTGAGGATGACCCGCTCGAGGTGGTGCAGGGCGCGCTCGGTCTCCTGCTCCGGGGAGTCGGACCAGAACTCGGACCGGTACGGGAACGGCCCGAAGAAGTGCACATGCCCACGGGCGTACTCGTTCGGGATCCGCCGCCAGTCACCGGTGGCGACGACGGCGGCGCCCGTGTTCCCGTGGTAGCTGCGGTAGGTGGACAGCACCTTGTCCCGTCCGGTGTGCAGGCGCGCCATCCGGATCGCGTTCTCGACGGCGTCCGCCCCGCCGTTGGTGAGGAACACCTTCGTGAAACCCTCGGGTGCGTGCCGCAGGATCTCGGCGACGGCGCGGCCCCGGACCAGGTTCGCCGTCGGCGGGGCGATGGTGGCCAGCTCGGCCGCCTGCTCGGCGATCGCGGCGACCACCTTCGGGTGACTGTGCCCGATGTTGGTGTTGACCATCTGCGAGGAGAAGTCCAGGTACTCCCGCCCCGCGTGGTCCCAGAGCCGCGAGCCTTGGCCGCGGGCGATCGCGATCGGGTTCAGGTGCGCCTGCGCGGACCAGGAGTGGAAGACCTGTTTGTCCAGCGCCAGTGCCTCGGCGCCGAGGTCGGTGTCCGTCATCGATGATCAGCCTTCTGTTCTGGGTGGGCCGTACCCGGCGAGGCTATCGCCGGGCACGGCCCAGTGTGGACGGGGTGGGTGAGGTTGCGTGGCGGGGCCTAGTTGCCGCCCTCCACCAGTTCCACCTCGATCGGCTGGAAGTCGGCGCCCATCACGTCCAGGCCCTCGGCCTCGACGTCCTCGAGCGCCTGCTCGATGTACTGCATGTCCAGCGCCGTCTCCGGCGGCGGTGCAGTGATCAGCGTCGAACCGGTCTCGTTCTGGGTCTGCAGGGCCATGTCCACGGTGTTGTCCCAGGTGCCCTGGTCGACGAGCCCGATGCCGTTCGTGGACGGCCAGATGAGCCGGTTCGTCTCGTTCGTCATCCACAGCTGGTGGCTCTCACCGAGGGTGGACCCGGCGTTCGTGACGATCGTGGCCGACTCCTCGGGGTTGTCCCTGGCGTAGACCCAGCCGCGGATGACCGCGCGCAGGAACGCGGTCGTGGTCTCCGCGAAGCCCTCCTCGTTGGCCAGCCGCTCGGTGTCCGCCCAGATCGCATCCTGCAGCATCGCCGACCCGACCTCGTTGTAGTCGATGATGTTCAGGTCCTCCGGCTGGTACAGCTCACCGGTGTCCGGGTTGAGGGTCTCGAGCACCTGCGCGTACTCGTTGTAGGTCATCGCCTGGGCGGCCTCGATGTCTCCGGAGAGGAAGCCGAGCATGTCGAAGCCCTGGGTGACGAGCTCGATGTCGTCGACCGTCAGACCCTCCTGGGTCATCGCGGCGAAGATCTCCCACTCGTTGCCGAAGCCCCAGGACCCGACCCGGCGGCCCTCGAAGTCCGCGATCGTCTCGATCCCGGAGTCCGCCATGGACAGCTGCAGTGTCCCGGACCGTTCGAAGATCTGCGCGATGTTCGTGATGTTCGCGCCCTGCTCGATCGACCCGAGCACCTTCGGCACCCACGCGATCGCGTAGTCGACGTCCCCGTTGACCAGGGCGTCCTGCGGCACGATGTCGCCACCGCTCTCGACGATCTCCACCTCGAGACCCTCGTCGGCGAAGAAGCCCTGGTCCTGTGCGGCGAAATAGCCCGCGAACTGGCCCTGCGTGAGCCATTGCAGCTGCAGCCGCACCTGGGTCAGTTCACCGTCGCCACCGGTCTCGCCCGATCCGGTGCCGTTGTCGCCACCGTCGTCGACGGTGCAGGCGGCCAGCAGCAGCGCTGCCGCGACCGCCCCGGCGCCGATCGCCAGTCGTCTTGAATGCCTCATCGTGGTTCCTTCCGTTGGGTGGTGCGAGTGCTTCAGGGCCCGACGGCGGTGGTCGCCTCAGGCCGGGCGGCGCCGCAGCGCGAGGGTCTCGACGGCGAGCGCGGCCAGGTAGAAGATCAGGCCGAGCACGATCGAGGCGAGGACGTAGGACCAGGCCCGCGCGTAGTCGCTGCCTGCCACGGACGCGGTGATGAACGTGCCGAGCCCACCCCGTGGGCCGCCGAAGTACTCGGCCACGAGGGCGGCGATCACGGAGAGTGAGGACGCGATCCGCAGGCCGGTGAAGATGAACGGGCGAGCAGTCGGCAGGGTCACGGTGCGCATGGCCTGCCGGCGGGTGGCGGCGTAGGCCCGCATCAGGTCCCGGTGCACGGGCCGGGTCTGACGCAGGCCGCGCAGCGTGTTCAGGAAGACCGGCACGAACACACTGATGCCGGCCACGACCTGCCGGGCGGACTGCAGGTCCGCGCCGAACATCGTGTAGAGCACCGGCGCGAGCGCCACGATCGGGATCACCGCCAGGGCCGCGACCAGCGGCACCGTCAGCTCGTCGAACACCCGGGCGTTCGCCGCCACCAGGGCCAGTGCGATCCCGAGGACGCTGCCGATGACGAGGCCGACCAGGGCGTTCCACCCGGTCACCAGGGCCGCGGACACCAGCACCGGGAGGTAGGCGAGCGTCTCGGCGAGGATGGCCGACGGACTCGGCAGCACCAGTTCCGGGATCGCCAGCACCGTGACCGTGGCCTGCCAGATCACGAGCGCCACGACACCGAGGACCACCGGTGGCAGCACCCGGCGGGCCACGAGGTTCATGTCGCCTCCCCGGAGCCGCCCGCACTGCCCGCGTGCAGGGCCTCCCGGATCGCTGTGACCGCCTCGAAGAACCGGGGGTCCTCCCGCAGGGCGTCGGTGCGCTGGCCGACCGGACCGAGCCCGGTGGTCACCGTGGTGGTGACCCGGCCGGGTCGCGGCGACATCACGACCACCCGGTCGGACAGGAACGCGGCCTCCGAGATCGAGTGCGTGACGAACACGACGGCGGCGCCGGTCTCGGCGCTGATCCGGGCCAACTCGGTCTGCATCCGTTCCCGGGTCATCTCGTCCAGGGCACCGAACGGTTCGTCCATGAGCAGCAGCCGGGGCCGCTCCGCCAGGGCCCGGGCGATCGCGACCCGCTGCTGCATGCCACCGGAGAGCTGGTCGGGGAACCGGGCAGCGAACTCGCTCAGTCCGACCAGGTCGAGCAGTTCGGCGGAGCGGGTCCGGCGTTCGGACCTGCCCACGCCGTGCAGTTCGAGCGGGAGTTCGACGTTCGCGGCCACGGTGCGCCAGCCGAGCAGCCCGGCCTGTTGGAACGCGATGCCATAGGCCTGGTCGAGGCGGGCCTGCGGGGCCGACGTCCCGAACACCCGAACCTCCCCCGAGGTGGGCCGCTCCAGGTCGGCGATGATCCGCAGCAGGGTGCTCTTGCCGCATCCGGAGGGCCCGATCAGGGACACGAACTCACCGGCGGCGACCGCCAGGTCGATGCCCTCGAGGGCCTGGGTCAGGCCGTCGGAGGTGGTGAAGGTCTTGTCCAGCCCGGCGACGGCGACGGCCGGCACACCTGCGTCGGCCCGCCCGGGAGGTGCCGTGGTCTCGGTGGTACTCATGCGGGTTCCTCTCCACGTCGGTAGCGGCGCAGCGCCAGGCCGAGCAGCGCGACAGCGCCGGCGGCGAGCAGACCGAGAACGATGGCGCCGAAGATCGGTGCCCAGGACTTCGGCGGGTCCCCGGCCGCCGACTGCGCGAACTCGAGGATCATCCGCCCGATCCCGCCACGCAGGCCGATGGACACCTCGGCCACGACGGTGCCGATGACGGCGTTCGCGGCAGCCAGGCGCAGGGCGGGCAGCAGATAGGGCACGCTCGCCGGCAGCCGGAGCCTGATCAGGGTCTGCCACCAGGAGGCCGCGTAGGAGCGGAGCAGGTCGGCGTGGATCGCGTCCGGGGACTTCAGGCCGCGCAGGGCACCGACCGCCACCGGAAAGAACGCCAGGTAGGACGCGATGACCGCGACCGACATCCAGTTCTCCCAGGAGATCGGTCCGACGGACAGCCGTGAGCCCCAGTTCCGCACGAGCGGGGCGAGCGCGATCAACGGGACGGTCTGGGACAGCACCACCCAGGGCAGCACCGCCGACTCCGCAGTACGCAGCCGCTGCATCAGCAGGGCCAGGGCCAGGCCCACGCTCACTCCGATGACCCAGCTCAGCGCGGCCACCCCGAGGCTGAAGGCTGCTGCCTTGGCGGTGGCCACCCAGAGCAGGTCCGCCCCTTCGGCCCGGGTCACCGGTTCGGTCAGCCGGACGGCCATGTCCCACAGGTGCGGCATCGCGATATCCGTGGTCCGTGGCAGGATCCGCACCCCGGCCACCACCACCCCGTCGTCCGGGCCGATGAACTTGTAGGCCTCCCATGCCACCCCCACGGCGAAGACCCCGAGCACCCCCATCAGCACCCGCCGCGTCCGGCCGGTCCGCTCGTGGGGCGGTGTGGTCAGGGCCGCCGCGGGGTCGGCGGTGCGCTCGGCGACCGCGGTCGCCGTCGTGTGCTCGCTCATCGGCGGGCCCGTCCGCCGATCGCGACCGGCGGCCTCATACGGCGGCGAACCGGTCGATCACGTGCGCGCCGTAGGCCTCCAGGGTGGCGTCGATGGCGTCGTGCTGGAGATAGGCGGCGAACTGGTCCACGCCGAGGTCGGCCAGCACCCGGAGCTTGGCGAGGTGCTCCTCCGGGGTGCCGATGATGCAGAACCGTTCCACGATCTCGTCGGGCACGAACGTGGTGTGGGTGTTCCCGGCCCGGCCGTGCTCGGCGTAGTCGTAACCCTCGCGGCCCTTGATGTAGTCGGTCAGGGCCTGCGGCACGACTCCCGCACTGCCGTCGCCGTAGCGCGCGACGATGTCGGCGACGTGGTTGCCGACCATCCCCCCGAACCACCGGCACTGCTCCAGCGCATGCGCCCGAGCCTCCGGTCCGCCGTCGGGCAGCACGTACGCGGGTGCGGCCACGCAGAACGCGATAGCACTCGGATCCCGGCCCACGGCCTCGGCGGCGGCGCGAACGGCGGTGATCATCCACGAGGCGATCTCCGGGTCGGCCAACTGCAGGATGAACCCGTCCCCCACCTCTCCGGCCAGGGCGAGCGCCTTCGGCCCGTACGCCGCCACCCACACCTCGAGCTGGGACGACGTGATCCACGGGATCCGCAGCGTCTTCTCGCCCACGGTGGCCTGCCGGCCGTTGGCGAGCTCCCGGATCACGCCGACCGACTCCCGCAGGCTCGCGAGGGTGGTCGGCCGCCCGCCCTGCACCCGCACGGCCGAGTCCCCCCGCCCGATCCCGCAGATGGTGCGATTGCCGTACATCTCGTTCAGGGTGGCGAACATCGACGCCAGGACGCTCCAGTCCCGGGTGGCCGGGTTGGTCACCATCGGCCCGACGAGCACCCGCTGCGTGCGGGCGAGCATCGCCGAGTAGATGACGAACGGTTCCTCCCACAGCACGTGCGAGTCGAACGTCCACACATGGGAGAACCCGGCCTCCTCCGCGGCCACGGTGAGGTCGACCACGCGCGAGGCGGGCGGGTTGGTCTGCAGGACGATGCCGAGATCCATGTGCGCTCCTTCGCGGTCAGATCAGGTACTGGGACAGGCCGCGCTTGATGTACCGGCCGTGTCCCGCGCGCCCGCGGTACTCACCGTCGTCGACCACCACGGTGCCCCGGGAGAGCACCGTGTCCACGTGACCGTCGATCTCGAAGCCCTCCCATGCGGAGTAGTCCATGTTCATGTGGTGGGTCTTGCCGAGCCCGATGGACGTGTGCCCGTTCGGGTCGTAGACCACGACGTCCGCGTCGGCACCGGGTTCGATGACTCCCTTGCGCCCGTACATGCCGAACATCCGCGCCGGGGTGGTGGACGTGATCTCGACCCACCGTTCCAGGCTGAGCCGGCCCTCGACCACGCCCTGGTAGAGCAGGTCCATCCGGTGCTCCACCGAGCCGATGCCGTTCGGGATCTTCGAGAAGTCCCCGACGCCCATGTCCTTCTGGTCCTTCATGCAGAACGGGCAGTGGTCGGTGGAGACCATCTGGATGTCGTTCGTGCGCAGGCTCCGCCACATGTGGTCCTGATGGCCCTCGGCCCGGGCCCGCAGCGGCGTGGAGCAGACCCACTTGGCACCCTCGAAGCCGGGCGCACCCAACTGCTCCTCGAGCGAGAGGTACAGGTACTGCGGGCAGGTCTCGCCGAAGACGTTCATGCCGCGGTCCCGGGCGGACATGATCTGCTCCACGGCCTGCTTCGCGGACACGTGCACCACATACAGGGGCGCCCCGGTGACGTCGGCGATCATGATCGCCCGGTGGGTGGCCTCCTCCTCGGCCTGCCAGGGGCGGGAGATCCCGTGGTAGTACGGGTCGGTCTTGCCCTCGGCGATCAGTTGCTGCACGAGCACATCGATCATGGCGCCGTTCTCGGCGTGCATCATCATCATCGCGCCGTTGTCGGCCCCCTTCTGGAACGCCCGAAGGATCTGGCCGTCGTCGGAGAGGAACACCCCCTTGTAGGCCATGAACAGCTTGAAACTCGTGACGCCCTCGCTGACGAGCTCGTCCATGGCGCTCAGCGAGGAGTCCTGCACGTCGGAGAGGATCTGATGGAACCCGTAGTCGATGGCGCAGTTGCCCGCAGCCTTCTCGTGCCAGAGGTGGTACTGGTCCAGGACGTTCTGATCCGGGTACTGGACCACGAAGTCCACGATCGAGGTGGTGCCGCCCCAGGCCGCGGCCCGGGTGCCGGTCTCGAACGTGTCCGAGGCGAAGGTGCCGCCGAACGGCATCTCCATGTGGGTGTGCGCGTCGATCCCGCCGGGGATGACGTACTTGCCGCTCGCGTCGATGACGGTGTCCACTGTTGTCCGCAGGTCCGAGCCGAGCACGGTGGAGCCGGGCTCGAGCAGTGCGACGATGCGCTCGCCGTCGATGAGCACGTCGTACTCGCGGCGACCGGTGCTGGAGACGACGGTGCCTCCGCTGATCAGGGTGGTGGCCATGGGGTGCTCCTCTCAGGTCCGGATCCGGTTCAGGGCTTGGGGATCGAGGTGTAGGACTCGGGCCGGCGGTCCCGGTAGAACTGCCAGTCGTTGCGCACCTGGCGGATCAGGTCCAGGTCGAGGTCGCGGATCACCACCTCCTCGTGCTCGGCGGAGCCGAGGTCCCCGATGTGGTTACCGCGCGGGTCCACGAACTGGCTGGAGCCGTAGAAGGTCACGGCGAGGTCCCCGTACTCGTTGTCCTCGGTGCCGACCCGGTTCGGGGCGGCCACGAAGTAGCCGTTCGCGGCAGCCGCGGCGGGCTGTTCGATCTCCCAGAGCCGGTTCGACAGGCCCGGCTTGGTGGCGTTCGGGTTGAACACGATCTGGGCGCCGTTCAGGCCGAGCTCGCGCCAGCCCTCGGGAAAGTGCCGGTCGTAGCAGATGTAGACCCCGACCGGGCCGACGGCGGTGGCGAACACCGGGTAGCCGAGGTTGCCCGGCCGGAAGTAGAACTTCTCCCAGAACTTGTCGAGGTTCGGGATGTGGTGCTTGCGGTAGGAGCCGAGGATGGTGCCGTCGGCGTCGACCACGACGGCGGTGTTGTAGTAGACGCCGGGCTGCTCCTCCTCGTAGATGGGCAGGATCATCACCAGGGCGAGTTCCTTGGCGAGGGCGGCGAAGCGCTGCACGATCGGCCCGTCCGCCGGCTCGGCGTAGGCGTAGTACTTGGGATCCTCGGTGATGCCGAAGTACGGGCCGTAGAACAGCTCCTGGAAGCAGATGATCTGCGCCCCCTGTTCCTTCGCGTCCCGGGCGAACTGCTCGTGCTTGGCGACCATCGACTCCTTGTCACCGGTCCAGGTCGTCTGCGTGATCGCAGCGCGTACGACGGTCATCCCGCTCTCCCATCCTCCGGGCGGGCGGTCGATCGATCCGCGCCCGGTACGTGTCCGGTCATTCTTTGACGTACGTGTTACGGCGGCATTTCACTCGGTGTCTCGCATGTGACACGCCGTCGTGCCAGCCCCAACGTAACGCGAGGGAGGTCACCATGGCACGAATTTCCTCCGGCCGGGGCGGGTACCGATCCGTGAGCCCCCGATGCCTACCCTCCGGGCGGACCGGAGGAATCGTCCATCGCCGACCCGGCACCTTGGCGCCGACGGTAGGAGTCAGCCGACGGGCGCGCAGGTGTACTGCAGCTCGGCGCCGTCATGCTGCACGTAGTGCAGCCCGGTGAAACCATGTCCTCCGACGAACTCCACGCTGACCTGACTCTCGTCCTCGTCGAGCTGGAACAGCGTGGACGTCAACCTCGTCCCGTTCGCCGCCTCGACGACGATGTCGATGCTGCGACCCTCCGGCGCATCACCGATGTACCGGGCGGCCAGTGTCATGGTCGCGAAATCCAGGACCTCGGGTCCACTCGCCCCGCCGATCCTCGGGACGACGAGCGTGCGGCTCTCCTCACCAACGTCAGAGCCGGCCTGGGGCCGGTACTTCGCGGCGCACTCGATCGCATCCGGTGGCGTTGCCTGCGGCTCGGGCGCAGCAGTGCAGGACACGAGCAGGGCGCCCGCGGCCGCCCACCCGAGGAAGGTCACCGTCCGTGGCGCGCTGACCTGCGTGATCGAGCGGGTCATGGACACTCCTCGATTTGGGGTTTCGGGGCTTCGGCCGCCCGTCGCTCGGTGGCTCTCGGCTCGTGCCGGCTCAGAGCCCGACGCCGCGGGCCACCTGCGTGTTCGAGGCCTGCGCGACGGGCCGAATCGTGAGCGAGTCGATGTTGACGTGCCGCGGCCGGGTCAGAGTCCAGGTGATCGCATCCGCGACGTCCTCGGCGAGCAACGGGTTCGCGACGCCGTCGTAGACGGCCGCGGCCCGGGCCGGGTCGCCGAGCCGGTTCACCGCGAACTCCTCCGTGCGCACCATTCCCGGGGCGACCTCGATCACCCGGATCGGCTCGCCGTTCAGTTCCAGGCGGAGGGTGTTCCCGAGCACCCGCTCGGCGTGCTTGGCGGCCACGTACCCGGCGCCGCCGGGATAGGTGCCGTGCGCCGCGGTGGAGGTGAGCAGCAGGATGTCCCCGCCTCCGTCGGCCCGCAGCTGCGGCAGCAGCGCCTGCGTGACCCGCAGGGTCGAGGAGACGTTGATCCGGAACATCTCCTCCCAGTCCGCCACCGATCCGGACTCGACCGGATCGGCGCCACGGGCGCCGCCGGCGTTGTTCACGAGGGCGTCGAGCCGTCCGCCCTCGGCGACGGCCTTCGCCAGGGCAGCCACGTCCTCGTCGCGGGTGAGGTCGGCGACGACGTACTCGGCACCGGTCTCGGCGGCCAGCGCCGCCAGCCGGTCGGACCGGCGGGCGGTGGCGACGACGGCGTACCCCGCCGTCCGCAGGGAGCGCACCGTCGCGGCACCGATGCCGGTGGATGCGCCGGTGACGACCGCGCGCCGCACGATCGGCGCGTCGGGTCCCGTGGTGGGTGGCTGGCTCATGGCGTCATGGTGCTACCGGCCCCGGCCGACCGGTAGCACCGTCCATTGGATGGACTGGATGGATGCAGGCGGCCGCGGTCCCCGGGGTCAGAGGTAGCCGCAGGCGCTGCCCCAATTCGTGTAGTGGCCGAGCCCGACGTAACGCCAGAACCGGGCGCTGTAGTTCGTGCTGGCTCCCGAGTACACGCTCACGCTGCGCTGCACGCCGTAGGTGTATCCGGACACGCCACTGCTGACGAGCTTCGGGGAGGACCCGCAGCTCTTGTAGATGCTCATGTATCCGGAGATGCTGCCGCCGCCGTAGTAGGCGAAGCTGCTCACCACGTAGTTGCCGCTGCGGTACACGCAGAGCGAACCGGGGCCGCTCGTCGTGGAGCAGTCGGCGCCGGTCGCGCCGAATCGCTGGGTGTGCGCCTGGGCCGTCGCCAGACCCTGGGTGGTGGAGCCGAAGGTCGTGGTGCGCGCCGGTGCGCAGTCCTCACGACGGTCGACAACGGGCAGCAACACGTCCGCCGGTGCGCCGATCTGGGCGGCGACCTCTGGCATGGTGGTGTCGGTGATCTCCACCGAGAGCAGGGTGCAGCCGCGCTGGGCCGCGTCCGCCGCCCAGTCGGTGGCACGGGCGGTCGCGCGTTCGGCCTCGGACCACGCATACCACTCGGCGTCGGTCGCGTCGGCCGCCGGCTGGCCTGCGGCCTCGGGCTCCAACGGCTCGGCATCGGCCGAGGCCGGCGCCACCAGGAGCACCCCCGCCAGCAGGGCCGCTGCACCGGCGACCGCGGCAGCGGTGGCCCTCATTCGTGAGGTACTCACGTACTCCCCCTTCGCCGGTCTCTCGACCGGGGTTGGTTCCAGTTGTCTCGTGCCACCACGATCGTGACACAGATCACGTGTGTAATCACCCCAGGGGTGCCGGACATATCAGGTTGTAGGGGACGGGGAGAGGGTGGATGAAGGCCACGCCGGAGGAGCGGTTCGAGTCGTTGTACTGGACTCACCACCGTGAGCTGTTGGCCTTCATCCGCCGTCGGACCTCGCCGAACGTCGCGGAGGACATCCTGGCCGAGACGTTCGTGGTCACATGGCGACGGATCGAGGAGGTGCCGATGGAAGCGCGACCGTGGTTGTTCGGCGTCGCCCGGAATTCGATCCGGAACTACCTGCGCGCGGACGGTCGGCAGCAGGCGTTGCGGATCCGGCTCGAGCAGGAGCCGCCGGAGGCGCAGCCGGACCTCTCGGTGGCGATCGCCAGCCGGGCGGACCTGGTCACCGCCTGGAACCTGTTGACCGACTCCGAGCAGGAGGTCATCGCGCTGACCGCGTGGGATGACCTCAGCAACAGCGAGGCCGCGACGGTGCTGGGGTGCACCAAGAGCGCGTTCGCCGTGCGCCTGTTCCGGGCGCGCAGACGCCTCCTCCATCTGTTGGAGCGCACCGGGACCGGATCCTCGCGTTCGGGTCCGCGGCGACAGGCGCAGGGGAGCCAGTCATGAGCGACAACAACTCGACGCTGCTGCGTGCCGTGCAGCAGCTTGACCCGCAGGCGAACCCGGACCCGGTGGACAGCGACGCCCTTCTGGCGCGGGTCCGGTTGGCGATCGCGGACGCTCCTGCGGAGATGCCGGACCTCGCGCCGAGGCCGGTGCCACGGACCACCCGACGGGTCGTGGTCGGAGCGGCGGCCACGATCCTTCTCGGCGCCGCCGTCTACACGGTCGCGAATCCGGCCCAGCCGCCCGCGTACGCCTCCTGGACGCCGACCCCGACGGAACTCACCGCCCCGGTGGCTGCCGAGCGCGCCGTCGAATGCCCGACGGTGGAGGTCATGCAGGGCCCGCCCGAGGACCCCACCGACATGACCGACATTCCGCTCACCATGAATCTGGCCGAGGAGCGCGGCGACTACACGTTCGCGGTGTCCTCGGGGGTCGGCGCCGAGGGGGAGAGCGCGTACAGCGTCTGTCTCATCGAACCGGACCGCATCACCGCGCAGGGGGAGGTCCTGCCGGCGGATGCGCTGACGCCCCCGGCCGCGTCCGACGTTGTCGTGCTGAACTCGAGCATCGACTGGAGTGTGAGTTCCGAGGAGGACGCCATCACCTACCTGGTCGGAACCGCCGGTGCGGACGTGACGGGCATCGATGTGAACGCTGTGGCCGGCAGCTTCGCCCACGCCTCGCTCGCCGACGGCTGGTGGGCCGTGTGGTTCCCGGGCGACGTGGACCTGACCACCGATCTGACCGTGACCACGAGCGACGGCACCACCCGGGAGGTCGCCGCGGTGCCGGGCAGCTCGGACGACACCGGCGATCCGGAGGACACCGACTGAGTCGGAACACAACCGAACAAGTCTTGGACGGCCCGGTCGGCACGCCGATCGTGCAGGTCCGGGCACCGGAGTGGGGAGGGCCATCCGGCGCCCCACGGGGCCGGCCGCGCGGGGGCGCGGCCGGCTCCCGTTGTAGGGTGGGAGACCACGGACACCGGGGCTGACTGTGCCCCGAGTTTGACCGGCCCGATCTGGCCGGCGGGTCCTTTGCGCATCCCCGAGATCCCACCCGCGCTGGAGCCTGCCCATGTCCCATGCTCGTCCCGTCGCCGCGCGCCCGGCCGCGGCGTTGCCCCTCGTCCTCGCCCTGGCCGCCTGCTCGGGCGGCGCCGCACCGGACCCGCCCGGCGCCGTGCCGCAGGAGTCGACCGTTCAGGCCGAGGTCGGGTACCCGGTGACCGTCGACAACTGCGGCACGGAGGTGTCGCTGGAGGCGCCACCGGAACGCATCGTCACCATCAAGTCGGCCCCGACGGAGATGGTCCTGGCGCTCGGCCTCGGCGACCGGCTCGTCGGGACCGCGTTCGCCGACGGTCCGCTCCCGGACGACCTGGCCGACGCCGGAGCCGACGTTCCCGTGCTCGCCGAGCAGGCGCCGTCGTCGGAGGTGGTGCTGTCCACCGAACCGGACCTGGTCTACGCGGGCTGGGAATCGAACCTGAGCGCCGAGACGGCCGGCGACCGGACCGCACTGGCCGACCTGGGCGTGGCCACCTATGTGAGTCCTGCGGCGTGCCTCGAGGAGGGCTACCAACCGGACCCACTCACATTCGACGGCGTGTTCGCCGACATCATCGAGGCCGGGGACCTGCTCGGGGCCCCCGACGCGGCCGCGGACCTGGTGGCCGCACAGCAGGAGGAGCTGGCGGCCGTGGCGCCGTCGGACTCCGGGCTGAGTGCGCTCTGGTACTCCTCGGGCTCGGACACCCCGTACGTCGGAGCCGGGATCGGCGCGCCCCAGATGCTGATGGACGCGATCGGCGTGGAGAACATCGCCGCGGACATCGACGACTCGTGGTCCTCGCTGTCCTGGGAGGCGATCGCCGACGCCGAGCCGGACCTGATCATCCTGGTCGACTCCGCCTGGAACACGGCCGAGTACAAGATCGGCCAGCTGGAGGCGAACCCGACCACCGCGGCGCTGCCCGCGGTGCAGGAGGGGCGGTACCTGATCGTGGACTTCCCCGCCACCGAGGCCGGGGTGCGCAGCGTCCCGGCCGCGACCGAGCTCGCCGACCAGCTGGCGCAGCTGGAGTCGGGACCCGGCTCATGACCCGGCTCGACGTCGAGGCGGCTCGGGCGCCGCAGGAGCTCCGTTCGGGTGCGCCGTCCGCTCGACCGGCCGGCGCGACCTCCGCGGCCGCCGGACCCGACCCTGCGGTACCCCGGCCGGGCCCCGGGGCCACGCCCCGGCGGCCCGGCCGGATCCTGCTCTGGCTGCCGGCCGCGATCGCGGTCCTGGTCGTCTCCCTCCTGGTGTCGTTGACGATCGGTCCGGCGCAGATCACCGTCGCCGAGATCGTCGGGTCCGCATGGCACCACGTCCTGGCCTGGCTGCACGGTCTCGGGCTCGGCGTGGACGTGCCGCCCAACCCACTCACCGAGATCCGTGACGCGATCATCTGGTCCGGCCGCGCACCCCGGCTCGCCACCGGCGCGTTCGTGGGTGCCGGGCTCGCCCTGTGCGGCGGGGTGATGCAGGCGATCACCCGCAATCCGCTCGCGGACCCGTACCTGCTGGGGGTGTCCTCCGGCGCCGCCCTCGGCGCGGTCGCGGTGCTGCTCCTCGGACTCGGTCTGGCCCTGCCCGTCGCGGCCTTCGGTGGGGCGCTGCTCGCCCTCGGCGCCACCCTCGCCCTGGCCGGGCTCGGCGGGCGGCTCAGCCCGAACCGGACCGTGCTGGCCGGGATCGCGGTGGCCCAGGCCTGCTCGGCACTCGTGTCCTTCACGATCTTCGCCGGCGCCCGCGGCGACGCCTACCGGGAGATCATCAACTGGCTGATGGGGTCACTGGCGGGCCGGACCTGGGCCTCCGTCGCGATCGCCGGGATCGCGACCGTCGTGATCGGCGTCGTGCTGCTCGGGTTCGGGCGCACGCTGGATGCGTTCGCGTTCGGGGACACGTCCGCCGCCTCCCTCGGCGTGCACGTGGTGCGGACCCGGTGGGTGCTGCTGACGCTCACGGCACTGCTCACCGGCGCCCTGGTCAGCGTCAGCGGAGCGATCGGTTTCGTCGGGCTCGTCCTGCCGCACGTGGTCCGGCTCCTGATCGGTGGGCGACACCTCCGCCTGCTCCCGGTCGCGGCGTTCGGCGGGGCCACGTTCCTGATCTGGGCCGACACCGCGGCACGGACCGTGTTCGCACCCCAGGAGGTCCCGGTCGGCATCCTCACCGCCGCGATCGGTGCCCCGGTGTTCGCGTGGCTGCTGGTCCGCTCGAGGAGGACCGCATGAGCGGCGCACCGGACGCGACGGTGACCGTCGCGGACCTGTGGGCGAGCGAGTTGCGGTACCGGATCAACGCGGCCGAGATCCTCGGCGGCGTGGACGTGAGCGTGCGCGCCGGGCAGATCACCGGGGTGCTCGGGCCGAACGGCTCCGGGAAGTCGACGCTGCTGCGGCTGATCGTGGGCGCCCTGGTGCCCTCGAGCGGTCACGTGCACCTGCTCGGCCGGGACGTGGCCCGGGTGGGCCGGCGCGAGCGGGCCCGCCAGGTGGCATTCGTCGAGCAGGAGGCGCACGCCGAGGTGGACCTACCGGTCCGGGACGTGGTGCTCCTCGGCCGGACCCCCCACCGGCCGGTGTTCTCCGGCGACAGTGCCACGGACCTGGACCTGGTCGAGTCCACGCTCCGACGCGCGGGTGCGCTGGAGCTGGCGGACCGGGCCTACGCGACGCTGTCCGGTGGGGAGAAGCAGCGGGTCCAGATGGCCCGGGCCCTGGCCCAGACACCGCGGGTGCTCCTCCTCGACGAACCGACGAACCACCTCGATGTCGCCGCCCAGCTGCAGGCACTGACGCTGGTCCGGGAGGTGGCCGCCGCCGGCACCGGCGTACTGATGGCCATCCATGACCTCGCCCACGCCGCCGCGGTCTGCGACGACGTCCTGGTACTGCACGAGGGCCTGGTGGTCGCCGCCGGGCCCCCGCGGGAGGTGCTCACCCCCGGGCTCATCGCCGCCGTGTACGGCGTGCACGCCGAATGGGTCGACGGCGAACACGGGGCCGCTCTGGTGTTCTCACCACTGCGCGGCGAGGGTACGGCTCACCACCATCGGGCGATGCTGGCGGAGTCCTTGCGACGGTAGGTTGGGCACCATGCCCTTGAGCGACGGACGGCGCTGGCGCCTCGACATCCCCCGCCCGAGCGTGAAGACCCTGAGCACGGCCGCCCGATGGTGGCTCGCGGCCACCGTGGCGGCCCACCTCGGGGCGGCCGTCACCGTCATGACCGTCGACCACATCCGTAAGCGTCGGACCCCGCTGGCGGGCGAGTTCCCCCGCACCCCACCGGGCACCGTGCCGGTGGCGGACTCCGAGGTGACCACCTACACCTTCGGTGCGGACGTGTTCGACGCGATGCTCGACTCGATCAACAACGCTAAGCACACGATCCTGTTCGAGACCTACATCTGGAAGGCCGACGAGGTCGGGCACCAGTTCAAGGACGCACTCATCGCCGCCGCCCGGCGGGGCGTGGACGTGTACCTCATCTGGGACACGTTCGGGAACCTGGTGGTCGATCCGCGCTTCTACCGGATGCCGGACCTACCCACACTGCACGCGCTCCGGTTCCCGCTGTTCCGCGGCGGCTTCCTCACCCTGAATGTGCGCAAGACCGGCCTCGACCACCGCAAGATGCTCGTGGTGGACGGCGAGACCGGCTACGTCGGCGGGTACAACATCGGGTCGCTGTACCGCACCCAATGGCGCGACACCCACGTACGCGTCGAGGGGCCGTCGGTCTGGGAGCTGCAGAACGCCTTCGTCGACTTCTGGAACGACCACCGCCGCTCGTTCCACCCGGAGCTGCCGGACACCGGGGCGCACGGCTGGGAGCCCCGGATCCGTGCCGCCCAGAACGAACCGAGCCGGTTGTTGTTCCCGGTCCGCGGCCTCTACCTGGAGGCGATCGACCGGGCCGAGTCCCACGTGTACATCACGCAGGCGTACTTCATCCCGGACCGGGAGATCCTGGCCACCCTGATCGCGGCCGCGCGGCGGGGCGTCGACGTGCGGGTGCTCATCCCGGAGGTCTCCAACCACGTCCTCGCGGACTGGGCCGCACGGACCTACTACACCCGCCTGCTGGAGGCCGGGGTCACCCTGTGGCTGTTCAAGGGCGCCATGGTGCACGCCAAGACCATGACCGTGGACGGTCGCTGGTCCACGATCGGCACCACGAACATCGACCGGATGTCGATGACCGGGAACTTCGAGGTGAACCTCGAGTTCTACGACGACGACCTCGCCGCGCAGATGGAGCGCGTGTTCACCACCGACCTGACCAACGCCCGCCAGCTCACGCACGAGGAGTGGACCGGACGGAGCCGGGGGACGCGGGTCCTGGAGTACCTGACCAAGCCGTTCGGGCCGCTGCTCTAGCCCGGAGCCCACCTCGGTCTAGACGCCCGTGAGGGCGTAGTGGGGCTCCGGTGGCAGTTCGACGGCGATCGCTTCCCCCGGCCGGACGGTGCCGCTGCGCGCCACGACACCCATGACCCCGGCGAGCTTGTGCACCTGCCCGGAGTCGTCCTTGCGGAGCACCTTCTTGAGCAGTCCGGGCTGGAAGTCGTTGATCTGCTGGCACGGGTTCCGCAGCCCGGTCACGATGACGACCGCGTCCGCGATGTGCAGCCGGGCGCCGACGGGCAGGTCGAGCAGGTCGATCCCCACCGTGGTGATGTTCTCGCCCAGCTGCCCGGGCCCGACGCGGTGCCCCGTCATGCCGAGCTCCTCGAGGAGTTCGGCGTGGATCAGGTGCACCTGACGCAGGTTCGGCTGACTGGGGTTGGCGGCCACCCGGCTCCGGTGTCTCACCGTGGTACCCGCGTGGGCATCCCCTCGGACGCCGACGCCCTCGACGAGTTCGATCTGCGGGGTGGTGGACTTGCTGAAGGTGTGGGTCGGGCTGACGTGGACCGAATCGACTCGTGCGCTCATGGGGTGGTGATCCTCGGCGGGTCGGCGGACTCGGCCCGTGCCTGGTCGCGAAGCCCGCGTGGTGGAACGGTCAGTTGCCGGTGCGGAACATGTCCTCCTCGGGCGGGCGGATCGCGACGGCGGCGCCGTCACCGTCCTCCTGGGTGACCAGGTGCCCGAGGCCGCGGACCACGGCGAACGGGCGTCCCTTCGCCTTGCCGCGGACCAGGTCCGCGGCCCCGGCGATCTCGTCGGCGACGGCGATCACGCTGGCCCGCAGGTCCCGGCCCTGCATGTCCTGCTGGCCGCGCAGGTCCTCCAGCACGTTCAGGCCGGCCGCGCCGATCGAGATGTCGGCGATGCCGCGCCGCCACGGGCGACCCACGGTGTCGGTGACCAGCACCCCGGGCCGAACCCCGAGCCGGGCGTTCAGGCCGCGCCGGATCCGGCGGGCTGAGGCGTCCGGGTCCTCCGGCAACAGCAGCACGGTACCGGGCAGCACGTTCGAGGCGTCCACCCCGGCGGCGGCCATCACCAGGCCCTGCTTGTTCTCCACGATCCGTAGCGTGGACCCGTCCGGGTACTCGCGGGTGGCCACCACCCGCACCGTCTCGGCGGTGATCGCGGCCTCGCGGTCCTTGCCGGCCACCAGGCGGCCCTCCGCCTTGGCGACGATCTTGGAGGCGATCACGATGATGTCCCCCTCGGCCGGCCCGGTCGAGCCGTCGGGCCAGGTCAGGGCGGCGAGCAGCGGGGTGAGCAAGGCGGCCAGGTCCGTTCCGGACGTGACCTCACCGACGCCGTCGGGCGCTTGGACGAGCAGCATTCAGCGGACCACCTTGGGCAGGACGTCGCGGCCGAAGGTCTCGATCCATTCGGTCTGGTTCCGGCCGACGTTGTGCAGATAGATACGGTCGAATCCTAGGTCCGCGTAGGCCTGGATCGCACGCAGGTGCACCTCCGGGTCCGCGGAGACCACCATCCGGCCCTCGAAGTCCTCCGGTCGCACCATCTTCGCGACCTGGGCGAACTCGAACGGTGAGCGGATGTCCGCCTTCGGGAACCGCATCGCCCCGTTCGGCCACTGGGTCATCGCGTTCGCGAGGGCCACCTCGTCGGTCTCGGCCCAGGACAGGTGCAGCCGGACCACCTTCGTCATCGACGCCGGATCCCGGCCGGCCTCCTTCGCGCCGGCGGCGAACCGCGCGAGCAGGGTAGCCACCTTGTCCACCGGTGCACCGATCGTGATCAGGCCGTCCGCATGCTTTCCGGCGCGGCGCGCGGTCACCGGCCCACCCGCGGCGATCAGGATCTCCGGCGCGACCTCGGGCATGGTCCACAGCCGGGTCGACTCGAGTTTGAAGAACTCGCCGGAATGCTTGTAGTCCCGGCCGGCCAGTGAGTTCGAGAACAGCCGCGCGATGAGGTCCACGGCCTCGAACATCCGGTTGATCCGCTCCGGCGCCTCCGGCCAGTAGCCACCGACGATGTGCTCGTTGATCGCCTCCCCGGAGCCGATGCCGAGCCAGTGCCGACCCGGGTACATCGCCGCCAGCGTCGCGCTCGCCTGCGCCACCATCGCCGGATGCCACCGGAACGTCGGCGCACTCACGCCGGGACCGAGGTCCCCGGCGGTCCGCTCCCCCAGCGCCGCCAGCACGTTCCAGACGAACGACGCCTGCCCCTGCGCCGGCACCCACGGCTGGTAGTGGTCGGCCGCCATCACCCCGGAGAACCCGTGTGCCTCCGCCTGTGTGGCGTAGGAGAGCACCTCCCTCGGGTGGAACTGCTCGAGCATCGCCGCGTAGCCGATGGTCAACGTCATGGACGCGAGCCTAATGGGCACACCGGGACGCTTATCGGGAATGCTTCTCACCCGAGAGTGGTTGTTCGTGGTGCCGGCGGATCGCCGGCTCAGTGGTGCGGTGAGACCGCGCAGAAGGAGAAGTGTCGATGGCCTCGACCAGCAGGAGCGTCCGGCCGAAGATCACATTGCGATCGACGGCGGGGACCGGCTATCAGTACGTATCGGAGAAGAGTCGGCGCAACGACCCCGACCGGATTGTGCTGAGCAAGTACGACCCGCGGGTGCGGCGGCACGTGGAGTTCCGCGAGGCGCGCTGAGGCCGCCGGGTCGCCCGCCGCGGTGGAGGAGTCAGGCCCCGGCCCGAGGAATCAGTCCCCGGCGACCCCTTCGGTCCACTCCCCCGGGAGTTCCTGGGCCGGGTTGGCGACCCGCACCTGCGGCCAGAGCGCGGCCCAGCCGGTCTCGTCGAACGCCCCGTCCGGGCAGACGAACCGCAACTCGGTGGTGTCCAGGTAGGCGGTGCCCCAGTGGTCCAGCATCACCTCGGTGCGGGCCGCTCCGCGGACCTCGGCGCCGTCCGTGTTGGTCCAGCCGGACATCAGCAGGTTGGTCCGGTCCTCCTCGGCCGTCTCGGACGAAGGCCCGTTGTAGAGGGCGAGGTCGGCGGCCGCGGTGGCTCCGGTGGCCCCGTCCGCGGCCTGATGGCCCGTGAGCGTGGTGGCCGACAGGTCGCGAGCATCACCGGCCTCACGCGGGTTGACGGGCTCCCCGCCCGCACTCGCCCGGGTCAGGTACGTGCACTGGCCGACCAGGACCTCCTCCCAGCCGTCCTCGGTCACCGCGCCCGCGGTCCGGGTGTAACCCGGCGGCGGGCGCAGCAGCGTCGGTGGCGTGGGCTCGGGCGTGACCCCAGGGTCGGTGGGCGGGTCGGAGGGCTCCGGGGACGGTGACGTGGTCGGCTCCGCCGAGGTGGGGTCCGGCGACGGCGTCACGCCGGGATCGGCGGTGGACGGCTCCGGTGTCGTCGTGGTGGCCGGGTCGCTGGGGTCCGACGGGCCGGAATCATCCGGCGGCGTGGGGCTCCCACCCGGAGCCTCAGTACCGCCCGGTGTCGTGGCCGGCGGCGGGTCCCCCGGTTGGTGGTCGGTGCTGCCGGGTTCGGGCGTGGTCGGCTGGGGGGAGGACGGGACCGGTTCCTCCGGCGGGAGGGTGCGCTCGGCGGCGCAGCCCGCGAGCGTCAGACCGGCCACGAGGGTCAGCCCGACGACGGCGCGGCGCACCCGCGACACTCCCGCCATAGACATCCCCTCGGTCTGCTGATTCATCCCCCGCGCCCGTGGCGCCGCCCCCCGGCGATTCCGAGTGTGCCATGGCCGCGGAGGAATGACACCAACCTGTGGGATGACTCACGCCGCGTGCAGGACCGCCGCGATCTGCGGGCTGGCGGCCAGGTAGCCGTCCACGAGCCGGCGGGCCAGGTCCACCGAGTCCACGAGCGGGTGGGTCCCGAACGCGCGCCAGGCGAGCTCGCGCGAGCCGGTGCGAGCGGCCTCGATGAGTTGCCGGTCGGCCGCCTTGACGGCGGTGACCAGGCCCAGTTCGTCCAGGCTCAGCGGCGTCGGCGGCGTCATCGGGTGCACTCCCGCGGAGTCCACCCGGCAGGGCACCTCGATCACGGCGTCGTCGGGCAACGTCGGGATGATGCCCTTGTTCGCGACGTCCAGGATCATCGAGGCCCGCTCACCCGAGCGCAGGGCGGCCATCAGGTCAACGGCCACCTCGTGATAGCCGCCGCCCTCCACGTCCGCCTGCTCCCGTTCGCCGTCGCGGGCCTCGGCCATGTACGTGGCCTCCCGTTCGTGCAGGGTCTGGTCCCAGGCCGCACGGGCCGAACCGGCCCCGGTGCCCGCCCGGGCGTAGAACGTCGACTGCTGCGCGTCGAGGAACTCCCCGCGGGTCTGCTCGGCGCGGGAGATCCGAGCCGCCGCCTCCCGGGCGTAGTAGTAGTAGTAGAGGTATTCGTTCGGGATCGCGCCGAGCGCGCGGACCCACTCCGGGCCGAGGGTGCGCGCCTCCTCGATCGAGGCGAGCAACCCGTCGTCGGCGAGCAGTTCGGGAAGGCGGTCGACCCCGTCGACCACCAGCGAGTGCAGCCAGCCGAGGTGATTCAGCCCGACGTAGTCGACCACCGTCCGGTCGAGGGCCACGCCGAGCGTGCGGGCCACCCGCCGGACCAGTCCGATCGGGGTGTCGCAGATGCCGATGACCCGGTCCCCGAGGTGGGTGCGCATCGCCTCGGTGATGATGCCCGCGGGGTTCGTGAAATTGATGGTCCAGGCCTGCGGCGCGAGTGCCGCGATGCGGGCGGCGACGTGGTCCATGACCGGCACCGTGCGCAGGGCGTAGGCGAGACCACCGGCGCCGATCGTCTCCTGGCCGAGCAGCCCGAGGTCGAGGGCGACCCGCTCGTCGACGGTGCGGCCGTGCGTGCCGCCCACCCTGATCGCACTGAACACGACGTCGATGCCGTCGACGGCGGAGTCAAGGTCGGGCGCGAGGCTCACCCTGGGCGCGTGCGGCAGATCGGCGGCCAGGCCGTCCAGGACGGCCGCCATGGTGCGCAGCCGCGAGGCGTCGGTGTCCTGCAGCACCACCTCGGTGGTGTCCACGCGATCGTGGGCGCGGGCCAGCGCCGAGTAGACCAGCGGCACCCGGAACCCCCCGCCGCCGAGGATGGCAATTCTCATGTCCGCAACGTAGCCCACCATGGCAGACTCGCTACTCACCATGATTTACCCCACTCGTCCGCCCGGCCCCGCCCCCGTCACCCCCACGCTCGACGTGCTGCTCGCCGGGACGGTGTTCTTCGACCTGGTCTTCACCGGGTTCCCGAACGCACCCGCGCCGGGCACCGAGGTCTGGACGGAGGGCATGGGGTCCTCACCGGGGGGCATCGCGAACCTGGCCGTGGCCACGGCCCGACTGGGCCTGCGCACCGGCCTTGCCGCCGGTTTCGGCGACGACCTGTACGGCGACTGGATGTGGTCGGTCCTGCGCGACCAGGAGCATGTGGACCTGAGCCGGTCCCGTCGCTTCCACGGCTGGCACACCCCGGTCACGGTCTCCCTCGCTCTCGACGACGACCGCTCGATGGTCACCCACGGGCACCCCGCCCCCGAGCCGATCACCGACCTGCTGTCGCCGCCGCCGCGCACCCGCGCGGTCCTCGCGGACCTCGGTGACCGCGAGGTGCGGAAGGCCTCCTGGTGGCGCGACGCGGCCGCCGACGGCGCGCTGGTGTTCGCCGACGCCGGCTGGGACCCGGAGCAGCGGTGGGACCCGCAGATCCTCACCGACCTCGCGCACTGCCACGCGTTCACCCCGAACGCCGACGAGGCCATGGGCTACACCCGCACCGACACCCCGGAGGCCGCCCTGGTGGCGCTCGCCGAACACGTGCCGCTCGCCGTGGTCACCCGCGGGTCGCGCGGAGTGATCGCCATCGACTCCTCCACCGGCGAACGGGCCGCGGCGCCGTCACTGCGCGTCGGGGCGATCGACCCGACCGGCGCCGGCGACGTGTTCGCCGCGGCGCTGGTGCTCGGCACCCTGCGCGGCTGGCCGCTGCTCAAGCGGCTGCGGTTCGGGGTGCTGTGCTCGGCGCTGGCCGTTCAGCAGTTCGGTGGCTCCCTGGCCGCACCCGGCTGGGGCGACCTCACCGACTGGTGGCGCCTGACCAAGGAGGCCGCGGGCGCCGGTGACCCGAACTCCCGGGAGACCGTGACGCACTACGGCTTCATGGACGACTGCCTGCAGGGGGTCGACACCCGGCGGGTACGCCGCGCCGAGGCCACCATCGCCCGGTTCTCCGACGCGGATGTGGCCATCGACGAACCCGTCGCCCAACCCTCGCTGCGCTATCCGCCGCCGCCCCCACGACCTGACGCTCCGCCGTCGACCCGCTGATCACACCCCCCGAACGCAAGGACGACCATGAACCTCAAGACCCTGAAGATCTCGACGGCGGTGCTCGCCGCCGGCGTGCTGCTCGCCGCCTGCGCGCCCGGCTCGGGCGCCGGCGACCCGACGGAGCCCGAGGACCGGGAGGTCTCCACCGATCTCGCCGCCCTCGGGGACGTCACCCTGACCGTCTGGGACCAGGAGACCCGCGGCGGCCAGAACGAGCAGATGGAACGGCTCAACGACGCGTTCATGGAGGCGTACCCGAACATCACGATCGAGCGGACCTCACAGTCCTTCGACGACCTGGAGACCACGCTGCGCGGCGCCATCACCGCCGACGACGCCCCGGACGTGGTGCAGGCGAACAACTCGCGCGGCACCATGGGCGCGTTCGTCGGCGCCGGCCTGCTCCGGGACCTGACCCCCTACGCGGACGAGTACGGCTGGGCCGACCGGTACCCCCCGTCGGTGCTGGCGGCGTCGACCTATTCCGCGGACGGCGTGACGTTCGGCGAGGGCAACATCTACGGACTACCGCAGGTCGGTGAGATCGTCGGGGTGTTCTACTCGCGGACGGCGCTGAGCGCCGCCGGGATCGACGAAGCGGCCCTGCGCGAGGGCACGTGGGCGGACTTCACGGCGGCGCTGGCGACTGCGCATGCCGCCGGTCAGGTGCCGATCCAGCTCGGCAACCTGGACGGCTGGCCGGCCGTGCACGTGTTCGGCCCGATCCAGGGCCAGCACGTGCCCGCCGACCAGATCGCCGCACTCGGGCAGGGCAACGCCGGCGCGTCCTGGCTGACCCCCGAGAACGAGGCCGCGGCCGCCGAACTGCAGTCCTGGGTCGACTCCGGCTACTTCAACGAGGGCCCCAACGGCACCGACTACGACGCCGCCTGGGCCACGTTCGGCGAGGGCACCGGCACGTTCCTGATCGGCGGGTCCTGGCTCGCGGCGGACCTCGAGGCGGCCATGGGTGAGGACGTCGGCTTCATGTCGCCGCCGCCCGCGGAGACCGGGGGCCAGCGGGCCACCACCGGCGCGACCGGACTGCCGTTCGCGGTGACCGAGGCGAGCGCGAACGCCGACGCCGCGGCCGGGTACATCGACTTCATCACCAGTGACGACGCGATGGCGATCCTCGCCGAGACCGGCAACATGCCCGTGAACCGGACCGCCGAGCTGGCTCCGGAGTCCGGCGTGAACGCGGACATCTTCGCCGCGTTCGGCGACGTCAGCGAGAACGGGCACCTGCTGCCCTACCTGGACTGGGCGACCCCGACCATGGGCGACACGATCGGCGCGGCGCTGCAGGACCTGATCGCGGGCCAGACCGACCCGGCGCAGTTCACGCAGGCGCTCGAGGACGACTACAGCGCGTTCGTCGAGCAGGGCTGAGCGGGTTTGAACAGGTTGCCGGGACCGACGGCGGTGGGCCGGGTACCGGGGGTGGGTGAGCGATGAGGCACCAGCGCCGCTACCTGCCGTACCTGTACCTGACTCCCGCCCTGCTGCTCTTCGGCACCTTCCTGCTCTACCCGCTGGTGCGGTCGGCGCAGTTCTCGCTGTTCTCCTGGGACGGGCTGGGGGCCTCGGAGTTCGTCGGGTTCGACAACTACGTCGAGCTGTTCACCGACGAGGTGCTTCGGGCCGCGTTCGGGCACGCGCTCGTGCTGATCCTCTTCTTCAGCGTGCTGCCGCTGGGGCTCGGCCTCGTGATCGCGGCGATCCTGAACCGGGGCCAGGTGCGGGGCCTGGGGCTGTTCCGGACCGTGGTGTTCCTGCCCCAGGTGCTCGCGATGGTCGTCGTGGCCGTCGCCTGGCGGCAGATCTACGCACCGAACGGCACCCTGAACACGGCGCTGCGCGCCGTCGGGCTCGACGAGCTCACCCGCACCTGGCTCGGTGACTACACCTGGACCCTGCCGGCGGTGGGCATGGTGGGCACCTGGGTGCAGACCGGGCTGGTGACGGTGCTGCTGCTCGCCGGAATGGGCCGGGTTCCGCGGGACCTCTTCGAGGCGGCCCGACTCGACGGCGCGGGTGCGGTCCGGGAGTTCTTCGCGATCACGCTGCCGAGTGTGCGCGGGGAGATCGCGGTGGCGCTGACCCTGACGATCGTGGCCGCCCTGAAGACGTTCGACCTGGTCTACGTGACCACCGGCGGCGGTCCGGGCAACTCGACCACGGTGCCCGCCTACGAGGTGTTCCAGCGGGCGTTCCGGGAGGGCGCGGTGGGCTCGGCGGCCGCGATCGCCATCGCCCTGACCGCGATCATCTTCGTGCTGAACGTGATCGTGAACCGGATCGCCGAAGGGCGGGAGGAATGAGCACCTCCGCCGCCGAGCGCGCCGTCAACTACGTGATCCTCATCGTGTTCGCCGCGTTCGCGCTCGCCCCGATCGTGACGGTGCTGGCCGCGGCCCTCTCACCGCAGTCCGGCGCCGAGTCCGCCGGGCTCGCTGGCCTGCACCCGGGCAACTTCGTGGACGCCTGGAGCGAGGGTGAGTTCTCCCGGTACCTGCGCACCTCCGTGCTGGTGGCCGTGACCGTGGTGTCGGTGGCCGTGATCGCGTCCATCCTGTCCGGGTTCGCGTTCGGCACCATGAGGTTCGGCGGGTCCCGGGTGCTCTTCTACCTGTTCCTGCTCGGCATCATGGTGCCGGCCGAGGCGATCGTGGTGCCGCTGTTCTACGACCTGCGCGAGGTCGGCCTGACGAACACCCTGTGGGCGGTGGCGCTGCCGCAGATCGCCCAGTCGATCGCGTTCGGCACCTACTGGATGCGCGCGTACTTCCGCACCAGCCCACCCTCGCTGATCGAGGCCGCCACCCTCGACGGGGCGAGCCCGCGCCGGGTGCTGTGGTCGATCCTGGTGCCGATCGGCCGGCCGGCCGTGATGACGCTGACCGTCCTGGCGTTCATGTGGACCTGGAACGAGTTCCTGATCCCGCTGGTGATGAGCCCGAACGGGGACTTCCGCACGGCGCCGCTGGCCCTGGCGATCTTCAAGGGCCAGCACGTGCAGGCGACCGCGCTGCTGGCCGCGGCCGCGGTGCTGGTGGCGCTGCCCGTGGTCATCGTGTACCTGTTCGCGCAGCGGCACTTCATCCGGGGCATGCTGGAGGGTGCCGTGCGCGAGTAGCGGACGTAATCTGGGACCCCGGCCGCGACGGCGCGGCCCCGAGATGGAGGTGGTCCCCCATGACCGGTCGTGTGGTGCACTTCGAGATCCCGTTCGACGACGGTGACCGGGCCCGCGGCTTCTACCGCGACATCTTCGGCTGGCAGATCGAGACCGTCTCCGGCTTCGACTACTCCTTCGTCGCCACCGGCCCGAGCTCGCCCGACCAGGGGCCCACCGAGCCCGGCTACATCGGTGGCGGCATGATGCAGCGCGAGGGCCCGATCGACAAGCCGGTGATCACGATCGACACGACGGACATCGACGCCACCCTGGAGAAGGTGGGTGCCGCCGGCGGCGCGACCGTGCTCGGCAAGACCGAGATCGGTCAGGACATGGGTTTCACCGCCTACATCACCGACACCGAAGGCAACCTGATCGGCCTGTACCAGAGCGCACGGAAGGGCGGGTGAGGCTCACCCGAATTCGATTCGGTCGCGCCCCCGCGATCTGGGATGATCTGGAACCATGACTTCCAGCGCCTCCTCCACCCGTCCCGCACCAGCTCCGACCGAGGCCATCCGCCCGGTCGCGCAGGTACCGGACAAGCCCTCCCTTGAGGGTCTGGAGGACCGGTGGGGTGCGACCTGGGCGCAGGAGCAGACGTACGCGTTCGACCGCTCCGCGACCCGCGAACAGGTGTACTCGATCGACACCCCGCCGCCCACTGTGTCCGGCTCGCTGCACATCGGTCACGTGTTCTCCTACACGCACACCGACGTGGTGGCCCGGTTCCAGCGGATGCGCGGGCGCGAGGTGTTCTACCCGATGGGCTGGGACGACAACGGCCTGCCCACCGAGCGCCGGGTGCAGAACTACTACGGGGTGCGGTGCGACCCGTCGCTGCCGTACGTGGAGAACTTCACTCCCCCGCACGACGGCGGCGACGGCAAGTCCGTGAAGGCCGCGGACCAGCAGCCCATCTCCCGGCGCAACTTCGTGGAACTGTGCGAGCGGCTCACGGCCGAGGACGAGCAGCAGTTCGAGAAGCTGTGGCGCCATCTCGGGCTGAGCGTGGACTGGTCGCAGCACTACCAGACCATCGGCGCGCGGGCCCAGAGGGTCGCGCAGACCGCGTTCCTGCGCAACCTCGCACGTGGCGAGGCGTACCAGGCGGCGGCGCCCGGACTGTGGGACGTGACGTTTCAGACGGCGGTCGCGCAGGCAGAGCTGGAGGCACGGGACTACCCGGGCCACTTCCACAAGATCACGTTCCATACCCCCGACGGCGAGCGCGTGATCATCGAGACCACTCGCCCCGAGTTGCTCCCGGCCTGTGTGGCACTGATCGCGCACCCGGACGACGAGCGGTACACCCACCTGTTCGGCACCACCGTGACCTCCCCGCTGTTCGGTGTGGAACTGCCGGTGCTCGCGCACCCGGCCGCCGAGCCGGACAAGGGCGCCGGGATCGCGATGTGCTGCACGTTCGGTGACCTCACTGACGTGACCTGGTGGCGTGAGCTGCAGCTGCCCACCCGGCCGGTCATCGCCCGGGACGGACGCCTGGTGCCAGAGATCCCGGACTGGCTCACCACCGAGGCGGGCCGCGCGACGTACGCCGAGATCGGCGGCAAGACGACGTTCTCGGCACGCGCCGCCGTCGTCGATGCGTTGCGCTCCAGCGGCGACCTGGTCGGCGAGCCCGTGGCCACCCAGCGCAAGGCGAACTTCTTCGAGAAGGGCGACAAGCCGCTCGAGATCGTCACCTCCCGGCAGTGGTACATCCGCAACGGTGGCCGTGAGGCGCCGGGGCGGGACCTGCGCGGCGAACTGCTCGCCCGCGGTGCCGAGCTCGACTTCAACCCCGAGTTCATGCGGGTGCGGTACGCGAACTGGGTCAGCGGCCTGAACGGGGACTGGTTGGTCTCCCGACAGCGGTTCTTCGGCGTGGCGATCCCACTCTGGTACCCGGTCGGCGCGGACGGCGAGGTCGACCACGACCACCCGATCGTCCCGGCCGAGGCGACCCTGCCGGTGGACCCGTCCTCGCACGTGCCCGCCGGGTACACCGAGGACCAGCGCGGCGTGCCGGGCGGCTTCGTGGGCGACCCGGACATCATGGACACCTGGGCGACGTCCTCGCTGAGCCCGCAGATCGCCGGCGGCTGGCTGGAGGACGAGGACCTGTTCGGCCGGGTGTTCCCGATGGATGTGCGCCCGCAGGGGCAGGACATCATCCGGACCTGGCTGTTCTCGACCGTGGTCCGCTCGCACCTGGAGTTCGACACCCTGCCCTGGCAGCATGCCGCGATCTCCGGCTGGATCCTGGACCCGGACCGCAAGAAGATGTCGAAGTCCAAGGGCAACGTGGTGACCCCGATGGGGCTGCTGGTCGAGCACGGTTCCGATGCGGTGCGGTACTGGTCGGCCTCCGCCCGGCTCGGCACCGACGCCTCGTTCGATCCGCAGCGGCCCACCCAGATGAAGATCGGGCGCCGGCTCGCGATCAAGATCCTGAACGCCTCGAAGTTCGCTCTCTCGTTCGCCGGGGACTCCCCCGTGACGCTGGACCCGGCCGCGGTCACGGAGCCGATCGACCGGGCCGTCCTGCGCGCGCTCGCGGACGTCGTGGACACCGCCACCGAGTCGCTCGAGTCCTACGACCACACCCGGGCCCTGGAGGTGTCCGAGACGTTCTTCTGGACGTTCTGCGACGACTACCTGGAGCTGGTCAAGGACCGGGCGTACGGCCGCGAGGGCATGGACCCGGATGCGGTGGCCTCCGCCCGAGCGGCCCTGTGGCTCGCCCTGGACGTAATCCTGCGCCTGTTCGCCCCGGTGCTGCCGTACGCCACCGAGGAGGTCTGGTCGTGGTGGCGGGACGGTTCGGTGCACCGCGCCGCCTGGCCCACCTCCGACGTGCTGCGCGAGGCCGCCGGTGATGGCGACCCCGAGTTGGTCGCCGTGGCCGGCGCCGCCCTGGCCGCACTGCGCAAGGTGAAGTCCGAGGCCAAGGTGTCCCAGCGGACGAAGTTCGCCTCGGCCGAGCTGACCCTGGACGCGGCGCAGCACGACCGGGTCCTGGCCGTGCTGCCGGATCTTCGCGCCGCCGGGGGTGTGGCCGGGGAACTCACCCTGGTCGCAGCGGAGGCCGGCCCGGACACCGTGGGCGTCACCGTCGCCGGGGACCTCCTGCCTGCCGAGCCGAAGCGGTAGTCCCGCTCGTGAGGGCGCGGTCCTGCGGCGCATCCGGCCGTTGCGCCGCAGGACTGCACGCTCGCCGGAGTAACCCCCGGGCCGCGCAGCCACCACACCCGCGAGGGTGTCATTCTGCGGCGCCACCGCCCGTTGCGCCGCAAGACCGCGCGCTCGTAGCGCGGGCACCCAGGATCGGGTTGAATGGCGCCCGTGAATCCTGCGCACGCGTGGCTGACCCACGCCCGGTTCGGCATGTTCGTCCACTGGGGGCTGTACTCCCTGGCCGCCCGGCACGAGTGGGTGATGAACCGTGAGCGGACCCCGCTGGCCGACTACGAGCGGTACGCGACCCGATTCGAGGCGGACCGCTACGACCCGCGTGCCTGGGCCAGGGCCGCGAAGGCTGCGGGCATGGAGTACGTGGTGCTGACCACGAAGCACCATGAGGGGTTCTGCCTGTGGGACTCCGCCCTCACCGAGTACAAGGCGACGAACACGCCGTTCGGGCGGGACGCCGTCGCCGAGTTCGTCGAGGCGGTCCGCGCCGAAGGGCTGCGGGTCGGCTTCTACCACTCGCTCATCGACTGGCATCACCCGGACTTCACCATCGACGGCGCCCACCCGCGTCGTGACGACGCCGACGTGGCCGCTCAGAACGCGGGGCGGGACATGGGGCGCTATCGCGAGTACCTGCACGGACAGGTCCGCGAACTGCTGACCGGTTACGGGCGGGTCGACTACCTGTTCTTCGACTTCTCCTACCCGGACGCGTTCGGTGGCTCGGACCTGCCCGGCAAGGGCGCCGCGGACTGGGATGCCGAGAATCTGCTCGCGCTGGTCCGCGAGTTGCAGCCGGACATCATCGTCAACGACCGGCTCGGCATCCCCGGCGACCTGATCACCCCGGAGCAGTACCAGCCGACCGGCCCGATGGAGCGCGACGGGGCGCCGGTCGTCTGGGAGGCGTGCCAGACGCTGAACGGGTCCTGGGGCTACGACCGGGACAACCACGACTACAAGGCCCCCGACCTGCTGGTGCGGATGCTGATCGACGGCGTCGCCAAGGACGGCAACCTGCTGCTGAACGTCGGGCCGACCGGGCGGGGCGACCTGGACCCGCGGGCCGTCGAGTCCCTCGCCGGGATCGGTGCCTGGATGGACACCCACGCCCGCGCGATCCGCGGGGCCGGGGCCACCGACCTGGTTCCCCCGCCGGATGCCCGCTACACCCGTGCCGGTGACCGGCTCTACCTGCACCTGTTCGCGTGGCCGTTCGGGCACGTGCACCTGCCGGGGCTCGCCGGGAAGGTCAGGTACGCCCAGTTCCTGCATGACGCCTCCGAGGTGGCCTACTCCGAGATCGATCCGGACCAGGCCGGCTGGAACACCACTCCGGACGGGCCGGCACCCGGCACCCTGACGTTGACGCTGCCGGTGCGACGTCCGGACGTGGCGGTTCCCGTGGTGGAACTGTTTCTGGGTCCGACGGCGGCCGGCTGAGTCCGGCGCGCGTGCGCGCCTCATCCTGATCACAGCTCCAAGCACCTGAAAGGTCCGTTGACATGGTCGTCACCGTTTCCGACATCCCCCGCCTCCTCGCCGAACTCACCCTCGAGGAGAAGGCGTCGTTGCTGTCCGGCTCCGACTTCTGGCACACCCAGGCCGTCGACCGGCTCGGAATCCCGGCCGTGATGCTGACCGACGGGCCGCACGGGTTGCGCAAGCAGGCCGGCGCGACCGACCACCTCGGCCTGAACGACTCGGTGCCGGCCACCTGCTTCCCGTCCGCCGCCGGGCTCGGCTCCACCTGGGACCCGGACCTGCTCCGCCGGGTCGGGCAGGCGCTCGGCGCGGAGACCCTCGCCAACGACGTGGCCGTGCTGCTCGGCCCGGGCATCAACATGAAGCGCAGCCCCTTGTGCGGGCGGAACTTCGAGTACGTCGCCGAGGACCCGCACCTGGCCGGCGAACTCGCGGCGCCGCTGGTCGAGGGCATCCAGTCCCAGGGGGTCGGCACCTCGCTGAAGCACTTCGCCGCGAACAACCAGGAGACCGACCGGATGCGCATCTCGGCCGAGGTCGATGAGCGGACCCTCCGGGAGATCTACCTGCCGGCCTTCGAGAAGGTCGTCACCCGCGCCCAGCCGTGGACGGTGATGTGTTCCTACAACAGGATCAACGGCACCTATGCCTCGCAGGACCCCTGGCTGCTCACCGACGTGCTCCGCAGCGAGTGGGGCTTCGAGGGGCTCGTGGTCTCCGACTGGGGCGCGGTGGACGACCGGGTCGCCGGCGTCGCCGCAGGCCTCGACCTGGAGATGCCGGCCTCGGACGGGATCAACGACGCGCGAGTGGTCGAGGCAGTGCGCTCGGGCGACCTCGCCGAGGCCGACCTCGACCGTGCCGTGGCCCGGGTCCTCCACCTGGTCGCGCGCTCGCAGGCCGCCCGGGCCGAACCGGGCACCACGGATCATGAGGCGAACCATGCCCTGGCCCGCGAGGCGGCGACCCGCGCCGCGGTGCTGCTGAAGAACGACGACGGCGCGCTCCCACTGGAGCGCGGGTCGCTGCCGGCCACCACGGTCGTCATCGGTGAGATGGCACGCACGCCGCGCTACCAGGGCGCCGGGTCCTCACAGGTGAACCCGACCCGGCTGGTGAGCGCTCTGGACGCCCTGCGTGAGCAGGGCCTCGACGTGCCGTTCGCCCCGGGCTACGTGCTCGCGGAGGCGAGCACCGCCGTCGGGCAGGAGCGCAGCGACGTCGACCTGAGGCGCGAGGCCGTCGAGCTGGCCACCGGGCGAACGGCGGTGCTGTTCCTCGGCCTGCCCGCGATCGATGAGTCCGAGGGCTACGACCGTGCCCACCTGGACCTGCCGGCCAGCCACATCGCGCTGCTCGCGGACGTCGCCGCCGTGGCCGACCGCACGATCGTGCTGCTGTCCAACGGGTCCGCCGTGGCCGTGGCCGACTGGCAGGAGCATGCCGACGCGATCCTCGAACTCTGGCTCGGCGGACAGGCCGGCGGCCCGGCCGCGGTCGACCTCCTGCTCGGCGACGCCGCGCCGTCCGGCCGGTTGGCCGAGTCGATCCCGGAGCGGCTCGCGGACGTCCCCGCGCAACTGAACTTCCCGGGTGAGAACGGGGTGGTGCGCTACGGCGAGGGCATCTTCATCGGATACCGCGGCCTGGACGCGACGGGCGCCGCCGTGTCCTACCCGTTCGGGCACGGCCTGACCTACACCACGTTCGCCTACGCCGACCTCGCCGTCGACGGCGGCCCCGTGACCGAGGCCACGGGCGCCGACGACGTCGTGGTCCGCGTGCGGGCCGTGGTCACCAACACCGGTGGGCGAGCGGGCGCCGCCGTCCCGCAGCTGTACGTCGGCCGGCCGGACTCGCTGCTCGCCCGGGCACCACGTGAGCTGCGGGGCTTCGCCCGGCTCGAGCTCGCGCCCGGCGAGTCCCGGCCGGTCGAGTTCACCCTGACCCGGCGTGACCTCAGCCACTGGGACACGGTCACCCGCGGCTGGTCGGTCGAGCCGGGGGCGCTGGAGGTCTCGGTGGGCGCATCGTCGCGGGACCTGCCCCTGCGCGCGGTGCTGCCGCTGGAGGCGCCGGCGCGCCGGGCGCCCCTCACCGGGTACTCGACGATCGGCGAATGGGTCGCCGATCCCGAGGCGGGGCCGGCACTGATCGGGGCGATGGGCGAGTTCGGGGCCATGTTCGGCCCGGACAGCCCGGACGCGTCGATGGCCGCGTTCCTGACCTCGATGCCCGTGGTCAAGGTGCCACTGATGGGGATGAGCCGGGCCCTCACCGTCGAGACGCTCGAGGACCTGATCGCCCGGTACGGGACGCGCTGACCTCAGGGGTGCCCCGTGGCCTCCGCGTCGCCGATGTGGCCCGGCGCGTTCACGGCGAGCACCCGCTGGACGAACCCGCTGTACTCCTCCATGTAGTGCCGCAGGAAGTCCGCGGTCGAGGGGTCCGTGCACTCGCCGTCGTCGGCGAAGTCATCGGGCTTGAACGTGATGTAGGCCTCGGGCGCGTTCAACTGGGGGGCGTCGAGGAAGCTCAGCACGCTGCGCATCGACGACTGCATGACGGCGGTGCCGATGCCGCCGATCGAGGCACCGATGATCCCGCTCGGTTTGCGAGCGAAGGAATTCGTGCCCCACGGGCGCGAACCCCAGTCGATCGCGTTCTTCAGCGCGCCCGGGATCGAGGCTCCCCACGAAGTAGCCGATCTTGAAGGCCATGCCACTCTCCCATCTCGCGGGATCGGCGGGGAGCCGATCCGCCCGCGTGCGGTGGACCCGCAGGGTTCCATCCTGAACCCCGGGCGTCGTCCCGTCACGCTGGGGGCCCGGGCATGCCGCCCTCAGGCGCAGGTCACCGCCTCATACGCCACACTGAAGCGCTCGTACACGGACTGACCGTCGTTCCAGGCGTACGCGGCGACGGTCACCGATCCGGCGTCGACCGCCGCGGCTCCGCTCGTGAAGCCGTGGTAGCCGGCCGCGCCTGGCGCGGTGCCGGTCAGTTTGTGGCTGCCGTAGTCCGTCGTCATGCGGATGTCGAGCGGCACCTCCGAAGTGTTGACGACGTGGACGGCGATGACCGCTTCGGCTCCCCAGCACTGCGGTCGGACGGAGATCCGCAGCGTGACCGGTGGCAGCGGTTCGTCGGTCACGGCGAGGACGAGAGCGTTGAACAGCGAGACGTTCTTGGTCTCGGCGAGTCCGAGTCCCCAGCTCAGCCAGCCCTCGCGGCCGGAGCCGTCGTTCTCGTTCAGGACGACCGTGCTCGCCAGCAGCCGCCCGGCCGGGTCGATGCCGATCTCGGCCCAGCTGATCGCGACCTCGTAGGTCGTGGTCGCGGCGCCCTCGTCGCGGACGACGGCGGCGCTCACACCGGCGGGCGTGCCGGCGACGTCGGCGGGCGCCCACCTGTGCACGACCACCTCGCCGGCATCGGTGAGGGCGACTCCGATCTCCTGCGGTACCGGGTCCTCGCCGGGCGCTCCGGCGACGAGTCCGATCTGCACGCTGTCGCCCTGCCAGATGTCACCGCCGGTGCTGGGCTGGGCGTGGACGTCATCCTGGGCACGAAGCGTCAGGTAGAGGTTCTCGTCGTCGTGGGTCAGCCAGATCGACGCCGAGGCGTCCGCTGGGCCCTCCCAGCCGGGGAGCGCGGGCGCCTCTTCCGTCCCGACCTCCTGCGCGGCCAGTTCCAGCACCGCCGGGTCGGCGACGCCGTCGACGTCGATCCCAAGGCCGGGCACCCCGACCGGCTCGCCCAAGGGCGTCAGGGTGCCCGACGCGGCGGCGGGCGTGCCGGCGGTGGTCAGGACCGTCGCGGTCCAGCCGGTCGGCTCGGTCGGCGCGATCGGGACGCTCAGCACGACGGTGCCCGTTGCCGGCACCGACTCGCCCTCACCCACCCGCGTGCGCTCGTCCCCGACGGCCACGTCGACGCCGTCGAGCGTGATCGCCGTGGGTGTCGCGTTCGTGACCTGCAGCCGCAGGACCTGACCGTCGGGGTCGACGCCGTGCACACCGGTGATCGAGAGTGCCGGCGTGGGCGAACCCGTGGTGCGCAGCAGCGCGACCGCGACGCCGTCGACCCGTGCGAGCACCGAGTAGGTACGCTCGGCGCCGGAATTCTGCGGCAGGTAGGCGACGTCGACCGTCGCGCTCTGCCCGGCACCGACGCTCGCGCTCGCCGAGTCGCCTCCGACGGGCTCGAGCTCGAGCTCGATGCCCGACCGTCCGGTCCGGTCGACGACGACGTGGCCGGTCGCAGGGGTTCCCGCGACCTCGGGCTGGATGTCGAATCGGTACGCGTCCGAGACCGAGACGGTGGTGATGGCACCCTCGACGTAGATGGGCTCCTCGTCGAGGCTCACGTGCACCAGCCCGTCGCTGTCCGGGGCGAGTTCGACAGCGCCGCCGTAGGCGTCGGTGACGGTGACAGGACCCGTCGCAGCGAACGCAGCCGTGGTCGGGACGGTGGCCCACGCCGCGTGGACTGTGCGGTTCCCGTCCGAGAACACGACATCCCACGCATCGTCCCCGAGGTCGCCGGAGCTCTCGAAGGGCAGGCCCGCGAGCATCCGGTTCATGACGGCGCTGGTCACGTAGGCGGGCTTGGGCACCCAGGCACCGCGGGGGTCGTCGGTGTTGCGCACGATCCCGAACCGGTGCTCGACCTCACCGGAGTCGGTGCCGTCGTCCATGAAGTCGTAGATGGTGAAGTTCTGCGCGCCGTCAGCGAAGGCGGTCAGCTGACCGCGAACCATCAGGCGTGCCTGGGTCGCCTCGTCGACGCCGACGGCCGTCTCGGCCGTCGGCCAGCCGACCTCGGACAGCAGCAGCGGCATGTCGGCGTGGCCGTGCTCACTCATGATCGTGCGGAGCGCGCCGTACTGGCCCTGGAACCGCGACGACCCCTCGGGGGCGTTCGGGTGCGTGTAGGGGTGGGTCGATACCGCGTCGATCAACTCGAGCCCACCGAGGTCGGCGAACTCGGAGAACCAGTCCTGCCAGTCGTTCATCGGTGCGAGCGCGGGCCCCACCAGCACCGCGTCCGGGTAGGCGGCCTTGACCGCGTCGTGCACGACCTGCAGCAGCGCGACGTACTGGGACGCGCTGCCGGCCGCCGGCCCGTCGAGGTCGCGCCAGTTCCACTCGTTCCAGACCTCGAAGTAGTTGCCCTCGACGCCCAGCTCCGCCACGGTGGCGATGGCGTAGCGTGCGAACGCCTCCCGACCCTCGGGCGTCGTCGGTGCCTCGTCCGGGAAGTACAGCGGGTTCCCATAGCTGAGCACGCGGAAGTGGCCGAGGCCGAGGTCCTCGAACTCGTCCTGGTAGGCCACGACCTTGTCCTGCCAGACGATCTGACCGGGCGTCGTCTCCTGGCCGGCCCAGTAGGCCTCGTCCCGAGCGAGCCCGAATCCCGCATCGGCGACCAGAGCGGCGGTCTCCAGGGGCCAGGACTGGCCGTAGTGGGTGGCGACGCCGAAGCGGGGATCGCGCACGAAGTCCGCCGGCAGCGGCTCGAGAACCGCGAGGTCGGTGCCGACCAGGTACCGGGTGCCGTCCGCCGTGGTCCCGACGACATCCGCCGTGTACCAGCCGGGATCGGTGACGCCGAAGGGGAGCGTTCCCTCCAGGTCGGCGGCCGGGGTCGCGCCCTGGTCGACGACGGTACCGTGCGCGTCGCGGACGGTCCAGGACAGCTCGACGACGTCGTCGCCCGTGAAGGCGACGGCGACGTCATCGCCGGTGTGGAAGACGTTTCCGCGCGCGAGTGTCTGCAGCGTCAGCGGCGCGGTCACGACGTCGACCTCCGCGACGACGGCATCGATGTCGAGCGTGCCCGCGGTGCTGCCCTCCCGGAACGACCAGGTGTCCAGGATGACCGAGAACGCTCGCAGCGGGCCGTGCCAGACGCCGTCGTCGGCGCCACCGAAGTGCAGGTAGCCGTCGCCCGAGGTGAAGTCCTCGAGGCGAAGGGTCTGCCAACCCTCGGCATCCGGGTCGACGGCCACGCGCTGCTGGTGTGCCTGGCCGGTCGAGTCCTGCAGCCGGAGGGTGACGAGGTCGACGTCCGCCGTGCGCACCTGCAGCTCGAGCGCCGTGGCCTCGATCTGACCTGGCCAGCGGGCGAGCTCGAAGGTGCCGGTCGGCACCGAGGCCTCGATCCGGCCGTGCCCGGCTCCGCTGGCCGGTGCCTCGGTGGCGAGGGTGATCGCGCCGCTGGCCGCCCCGGTCGTGTACACGTCCCAGTCCGGCGAGCCCGGTTCGAAGTCGCCGACGACGACCTGCCCGGTCGCGGCCGGTGCGAGTTCGGCAGGGAGCGGCGCCGCGGTGGCGCCGATGGCGGTGACGGCGCTGGCCGCCAGGGCGAGGATGGCGGCGAGTGCCGCCGATCGGTATCGCATCATGTTGCCTGGCCTCGATCTCGTCGGTGAGCGTCGGGTGACCGGAACCGCTGGTCGGGGTCGGTGCGAAAGCAGTTTCGCATACGTCTACGAGAACGTCTAGAGTCGCTACAAATCCATGGGATTCGGGGTGCGCTTGCGGTTTCGCGGATGCATCACGGCCAGGGCGTCGCCGGACCTCGAGGGCTACGTCGCGGCCGGTCCTATGCCGGTGTCACGGCCCCACCTCCGGGTATGCTGGCATACATGAAGCGCACAACCGTCAAGATCCCCGACGCACTCGACGCCCGCCTACGGCACGAAGCCGAACGCCGAGGAACGACCATCGCCGAAGTCAGCCGTGAGGCACTCGAGGCCTACCTCGGCGGACCCTCGACCCGACGCCAGCTCGGTGCAGCCGCAGCCGGGCGAAGCGGAAGAAGCGACGTCTCCGAGCGCATCGAAGAGATCCTCGCCTCCGAGGTCGGACAATAGCGGCGCTCATCGTCGACGCCGGGCCGCTCTACGCCTACGTCGACGCCGACGACGCGCACCACGCGGCCGCGCTGGAACTTCTCGAAACACATGCCGGCCCGCTGATCGTCCCCACCCTGGTCATCACCGAGGTGGTCTACCTCCTGGCGACCCGACTCGGGACAGGTCCGGAAGTCCGCTTCCTCGGCGACCTGGCCGGCGGCTCGTTCACCGTCGAGCCAGTCGCTGCCGCGGACTGGCTACGCATCGCCGAGTTGGTCGCGCGCTACCGGGACCTGCCACTGGGGACCGTCGACGCCTCGGTCGTGGTCACCGCGGAACGTCTCGGGGTCAGTGAGATCGCCACCGTCGACCGACGTCACTTCACCGTGGTGCGACCCGCCCACGTCGACGCATTCACTCTCCTGCCGTGAGGCCCGGCGATGCTCAGGTCGTCCTCGGACCGGCTCGGCGCTCAGCCGGCCGCGCCGCCCGCCAGCCGGGCCTGCTCGTCGGAGGTCCACAGCCCGATCAGCCCGCGGAAGTGGGCGAGGAACTCCTCGTGCTCGTGCGGCGGGTAGGTGGCCCGCACGGTGTCGGTGAGCATGCGGTCGAAGTCTGGTGAGGTGACCCAGTCCAGCACCCGTTCGGGCAGGTCCGCCAGGTGCGTGGCGCACCAGTCCCAGTACCGGTCGGTCTCGAAGTGGTCGTCGGCGAGGCGCCGGTAGGCGGCCATCCTCCCCGGGTAGTCGAGTTCGGGGTCGTCGGCGATCGCGAAGTAGGCCGCGGTACTCGTGTCGACCGGCGTGCGACGGCCGGTCACGAGCGCGTACGTGCTCCACCGCACCAGCGCCGTGATCGCCCACGGGAAGTAGTAGTGCAGCGACGTCACGGCCACGTCCGGACACGCGTTCGCGTAGTCGATCGGGTACACCGCGTCCCCGGTCACGAGCATCTCCGCGGAGTTGAACTCCCACCGGAAGAACGCGTTCACCAGCCGGGAGACGGTCACCGCCTGCTCACCGGCCGACGGCGTGAGGAAGTCGTGACTGACGGCGTACCGCTGATGCATCGGCTGGTCCGGGCGGAAGTCCATCACCATGGTCTCGGGCCCGATGGACAGTGCCCTGGCGAAGTGCTCGTAGTCGACGGTGGCCTGCAGGTGCATGAGCATCTGCCCCGAGGAGTCGTAGGCGGTGCGCAGATCCTCGGGGTTGTCGATCCGGGACACCCCACGCCAGCCACCGCCGTCAAACGGTTTCATGTACAGCGGATAGCCGAGGTCGGCGGCGATCGCCTCGAGGTCGAAGGGCTCGTTGTACTTCGCGGACGTGTACGCCCAGCGGGCGTTGTCCACCGGGTTCTTGTACGGCACCAGCACGGTGCGCGGGATGTTCAGCCCGAGCCGCAGCATGGCGCAGTAGGCACTGTGCTTCTCCATCGACTGGAACGTGAACGGGGAGTTCAGCAGGTAGGTGTCGTCCATCAGCGCGGCCTTCTTCAGCCACTCCCGGGGCACGTAGTACCAGTAGGCGAGCCGGTCGATGACGAGGTCGGAGGACACCGGGTCGGTGAGTTCGAACGGGGCGATGGTCAGGCGTTGCGTAGCGATCTCGTGGGTGCGCCCGCCGGCGTCGGTGATCGGTCCGAGCCGCGCCACGATCGACTCGAACGCGCGCGGCCAGTCCTCCTCCTGCCCGAGCAGCAGGCCGATCAGGTGCCGGGAGATGTCGACCATTGCGTCCTCCGCAGGTGGGTTTCGTGCCTGGCTGCAACCTACTCGGTCGTGGCAACGGCGCCCGTCGGCCGCCACGATAGGGTCGCCCGGTGGTCGCCTACGCCGACGAGGACACCCTCGCGCAACGGATCGCCGCGCTCCCCGGCCGGGCCACCATCGGGATCTCGGGGTACGCCGGCGCGGGTAAGTCCACGCTCACCCGTGCCCTCGTCGGCCGGATACCTGGCGCGACCCGCCTGCGCGGGGACGACTTCCTGGACCCGGCCCGATCACATCGCCGGTCCCCGGACTGGGACGGTGTCGGGCGGGACCGGCTGCGCGAGGAGGTGCTCCGGCCGCACCTGCGCGGCGACCGCACCATTCGGTACCGACCGTTCGACTGGTCACGGCGCGAGCCCGGTGAGCCGGTCACGCTGCCCACCGGGGACGTCCTCGTGCTCGATGCGATCGGCATCTTCCATCCCGACCTCCTGGACCTGTTCTCGCTCACGATCTGGGTCGAGGCCGACCCCGAGGATGCGGTTCGGCGCGGGATGGCGCGCGACCGAGCGCTCGGGCGCCTCCACGATCGGCTCTGGACCGAGGTCTGGGCGCCGAACGATGTCGAGTTCGCGGCGAGGTTCGCGCCGGCCGGTCGGGCCGAGCTGCGCTACCGGGCCGATCTCGAGCGCTGAGCGGGTCGCTCAGCAGAACCGCGGCAGATGATGCGCGATCTGCTTGCGCCACCACGGCCACTGATGGGACACGTCGTGGCCCCAGACGTCCAGCTCGTGCCCGATGCCCTTGTCCGTGAGCAGCCGGTCCATCGCCAGGGTCGCCGGCAGCGCCCCGGTCGGATCCACCTCGAACTCCCCCCGCCCGACGGTCAGGACCGGGTACACCCGCGAGCGCAGCCAGTCCAGGTGGTCGCCGTCGGCCCCGCGCAGGTAGTCCATCGGGTTCGTGAAGTACGCGTCGTCGCCGCGCTCGCCCCAGGTGCGCCAGAACGACGGGTCGTAGTTGCCCGACTGGCAGATCGCGACCGTGAACAGGTCCGCCCGCGTCAACATCAGGTGCAGGGCGTGGTAGGCGCCGAGGCTGGCGCCCGTGGTGATCAGGTCCCCCGCGCCCGGGGAGTCGTCGCGGATCACCGGCACGACGGCGTCGGTCACCCAGCGCTCGTAGTCCCGGTACCGCCGGGCTCGCTCCTCGTGGGAGATCGAGGTGTCCGACCAGGTCAGGTGGTCGAAGGAGTCCACGCAGTAGAGCTTGATCCGGCCGTCGTCGATCAGCGACGCGAGCGCCCCGACCATGCCGTTCTCCTCGTACTCCCAGGCCCGCCCCAGCTCGGTGGGGAACACCACCACCGGGCGGCCCCAGTGCCCGTAGGCGATCAGAGTGCCCGGCCGGTCCAGGCCGGGGGCGTCCAGTTCGACCTGGTCACGTCGCATCGTGGCCTCCGGCCACCTTGTGCCCGACGGCGGCGGTCACCAACCGGGTCAGGTGCGGCTCCAGGGCGTCGCGCCAAGAGACGTAGTTGTGCAGGTCGTCGGTCTCGGCGTAGCGCACGTCCCAGCCCAGCCGGCTCAGGTGGGCTGCCATCAGCCGGTTGTTCACGACGTTCTCCTCCGTCGCGCCACAGGTGAGCGTGACGACCGGCAGCATGACCGACCCAGGCTCCGCCGTCGCCCCGGCGATCTCGGCCACGAACGAGGTGATGTCGCCGAACCTGGCGAACCACGACTCCTGGGCGTCGGTGCCCGGCGTGAAGAAGGAGCCGGACTGCAGGAACAGGCCGTCGAAGGCACCGGGGTGACGCCACTGGGCGTGCAGGGCGGCGAGCGCGCCGAGGCTGACGCCGGCGGCGACCATGACGGTCGTGGGCCACTGGTCACGGGCGGCGTCCAGGACGTGCAGCACGAGGGCGTCGGCGTAGTCGTCGTTCGCGGCGTACCAGGACATCCGGTCCGGTGAGCCGAGCAGCAACACCCGCAGTGGCGCGAGGACGCCGGCGTCGATCCGGGACCCGATGAAGTCGGTGAGGTGCCCCATCGCGGCGTAGTCGGGCCCGTCGTGGGCGATCAGCAGCGGCGCCGGCTCGTCCGGGTCGAGCCGCTCCGGGACCCAGAGGGTGCCGTCGATGTCGCCCACCGGGGTGTCGGTGAAGGAGACGTCCGCGAGCCGGCTCGCGATCGGTTCGGCCGCCAGCCAGCCGGGCGTGGCATAGCCCGGCAGCTCCAGCACCGACCGGTCGCCGAACCCACCGGGAGCGGTGTGCGGGTTGGCCGGGTCCAGGAGGGTGGTGGTGACCTCGAACCGGTACTCCACCCGTCCCAGCGGCGGCCGCGGGATGCACAGCTCCCAGACGCCGTCGGTGCGGGTCAGGTCCCGGGGTGAGTCGGTGGTGCCGAGGTCGGCATCGAGGCGGACCCGCCGGTAGCGCGCGTCGGGATCGGCGAGCCGGAAGCACACCTCGTTCCCGGAGGTCTCGGTGCTGGGGTCCTCGCGCATGGTTGGAGACTAGCCACCCGCGCGTGGTTGCGCCGGACCGGCCATCGCGGAATAGGAGTACCGGTGATCCGGGTTCGACCGTGCATGACCGACACCACGTTCGATCCCCGCACCGTGCTCACCACCGCCAAGATCGGCGTTCTCGCCACGATCAAGGCGAACGGGCTGCCCCAGCTCTCCCCGGTGACCCCGTTCTACGACCGCGATGCCGAGCAGCTCCTGGTCTCGATGACCGAGGGCCGCGCCAAGACGACCAACCTGCGCCGCGACCCGCGGGCCGCGCTCGAGGTGACCAGTGAGAACGGCTGGGAGTGGGCGACCGCCGAGGGTCCGGTGACCCTGACCGGGCCGGGCACCGACCCGAACGGACCCGAGGTCGAGGCGCTCGTGGACTACTACCGGCGCGCCGCCGGAGAGCACCCGGACTGGCAGGAGTACCGCGACGTCATGGTCGCCGACCGCCGGGTCCTGATGACGATGAAGGTCGAGCGTGTGTACGGGGCGAAGATCCGCTGACGCGGCGGCCCGTCAGCACGCCAGGTACCGGTCCAGCACCAGGTCCACCAGCTCGACCGGCGGAACCTCGCCGTCGACGAGCAGCGGCGGGGTGACCACGTCCGCACCGCAGCCCACGGCGAGGTCGGCGAAGTAGCCCGGCGCGAGCAGGTAGGTCGCGACGACGACGCGACCTGCGCCGTCGGGCCGGGCCCGCAGGCCGGCCCGCGCGGTCGCGACCGCGTCCCCCAGGCTCGGGCCGGCCGCGGAGATGAAGCCGGTGATGACGTCACGGCGCAGCGCCGCGGCGAGCATCTCGCCGGTCTGTTCGCAGTGGGCCACGGCGCCCGCGTCCGAGGAGCCGGCGGCCGCCAGGACGACCGCATCACCGGCCGCCAGGCCCGCCTCGGTGAGTCGGTGCTGCAGTTGGCGGACGAGCCGCGGATCCGGGCCGAGTGCGCGCATCACCCGGGTGTCGGGGTTCGTGGCGGCGGCCTCGGTGAGGTCCACGTGCACGTGGTAGCCGGCCGAGAGCAGCAGCGGCACGATCCGCACCGCCCCGCGGCCCAGCCCGGTCAGCGACGTCGGCACGTCGGGCTGCTGCACGTCGACGAACGAGCCGGCCACGGGCACGTCCGGACGACGGTCCGCCACCGCCTGCACCAGGCCGGCGACGGCCCGCTGGCCCGCGGGCGAGGACGTGCCGTGCGAGCACGCGAGCAGGGCCGGCATCGTCCGGGTGGCGGGGGTGAGCGGGGCTCGGCCGTGGCGGGTGTGCGGGGCGCCGGCGAGGATCGCTGTCATGCCCCGACGCTAGGTGGGCGCTGTTACGCCGGAGGGTGTCGATCGGTTTCGGGACGGTTAAGACTTCCGCACGCCGCGCCGGTCACCCGTGCGCGCGCAGCCGCGGCGCGAGGTCTCGCTCGAAGAGCTCCAGGAACCGGCGCTGGTCCTGCCCGGGGGCGTGGAAGACGAGGTGGTTGAACCCGGCCCGGCGGTATTCGAGGACCTTCTCGGCGGCCTCGTCCGGGTCCGCGGAGACGATCCAGCGCTGCGCGATGGTCTCGATCGGCAGCGCGTCCGCGGCCCGTTCCATCTCGATGGGGTCGTGGATCGAGTGCTTCTGCTCGGCGGTGAGCGACAGCGGCGACCAGAACCTGGTGTGCTCCAACGCAGCTTCGGGATCGGTGTCGTAGGAGAGCTTGATCTCGATCATCCGGTCGATCGTGGCGGGGTCCCGCTCGGCCTTGGCCGCACCCTCGGCAACCGCCGGGATGAGCTTCTCGGTGTACAGGTCCCAGCCCTTGCCGGACGTGCAGATGAACCCGTCCCCGGCCCGGCCCGCGTACCGGGCCACCATCGGACCGCCGGCCGCGATGTAGACGGGGATGCCGCCGTCGGGCCGGTCGTAGATGCTCGCGCCGTGCGTGGAGTAGTACTCGCCCTCGAAGTCGACCCGGTCGCCGCTCCACAGCTCCCGCATCAGGCGGACCGCCTCGCGCAGCCGGGCGAACCGCTCCTTGAACTCCGGCCAGTCCTGCTCCCCGGCACCGCGGAACCCGGTGGCGATCTCGTTCAGCGCCTCCCCGGTGCCGACACCGAGCATGATCCGCCCCGGGTAGAGCACGCCCATGGTCGCGAACGCCTGGGCGATCACGGCGGGGTTGTACCGGAACGTCGGCGTCATCACGGAGGTGCCGATCTGCACCCGGGAGGTCCGCTCCCCCACCGCCGCCATCCACGCCAGCGAGAACGGAGCGTGCCCACCATCGTGGCGCCACGGCTGGAAGTGGTCGCTGACCGCGACGCTCTCCATCCCGTGCTCCTCCGCCGCGACGGCGATCTCCACGAGTTCCCGGGGGGCGAACTGTTCGGCCGAGGCCTTGTAACCGAGCTTCAGGGGCAGCATGAGACATTCCTGTCGTGGCGGGTGCGGTGCCTCAAACGTAGTCGACAATGATCAGCACCGAACGAGAGGGAACGCCGCGAATGCTGATCGAGACCCGGGTCGACGGTCTGACCGTGCTCGTCCTCGGCGCCGGCGCGCAGGCCGCCCGCCTCGAGCGCCGCTATGCCGCCGCGGGCGCGCTGGTGCGCACCGCGTCGATGCCCGACGACGTCACGCCGGCCCTGCTCGACGGCGTCGCTCTGGTGGTGGTCGCCTTCACCCCGGCCGAGGTCTCGGCGGAGTGGGACCTGACGCTCGCCGGGGTGGCCCGCACGCACCTGCTCAGCCGCGAGCCCGAGGCTCCGGCCGGGCAGGTGACCCTCGTCGGGGGCGGTCCGGGCGCCGACGACCTGCTCACCCTCGCCGCCGTACGCGCCCTCGCCACCGCGGACGTGATCCTGTTCGACCGGCTCGCGCCCACCGATCACCTGGCCGACCTCGCTCCCGGCGCGGAGCTGATCGACGTCGGCAAGCGGCCCGGTCATCACCCGCTGGGTCAGACCGAGATCGAGTCCCTGATGATCGAGCGGGCCCGAGCCGGTCAGCGGGTGGTCCGGCTCAAGGGCGGAGACCCGTTCGTCTTCGGCCGCGGCGCCGAGGAACTCGGGTCCGCGCGGGCCGCGGGGGTATCCGCGCGCGTCGTCCCCGGGATCAGTGCGGCGATCGCGGTGCCGGCGGCGGCCGGGATCCCGGTGACCTATCGCGAGGTCTCCCACCACTTCACCGTGATCTCCGGGCACCACCCCCTCTCCGGCGACGAGCACGCCCACCTGACCCGCGCGCTCACCCTCGGCGGGACCGTCGTGGTCCTGATGGGCGTCGGCACCCTGCCGCACCTGCTCGCCGGGCTGCTGCGGGCCGGGCTCGCCCGCCAGACCCCGGTCGCGGCGATCGAGCGCGGATACACCCCGGACCAGGCGAGCACCCTCAGCACCGTCGGGGAGGCCGTCGCCGAGGCGACCCTCGCCGGGATCTCCTCCCCCGCCGTCATCGTGCTCGGGAACGTGGTCCGGATCGGCGGCCGAGCCGACCTCCCCGGGACTTGACCTCAACCATGGTTGATGTCGTTGGGTGGGATCCCTGACCCACCGACCCCAGGGAGACCATCGATGGACGCCATCCGCCTGCACGCCTTCGGCCCGCCCGAGAACCTCGTCCTGGACGAGGTCCCCGACCCCGAGCCGGGCCCGGGCCAGGTGTTGATCGCCGGGCGCGCGCACGGTGTGCACCTGCTCGACACGACGCTGCGCCGCGGCGAGCCCGGTCCGCTGCCGCTGCCGGCTCTGCCGACGATCCCGGGCCGCGAGGTCGCCGGCTCCGTCGCCGCGGTCGGACCTGGGGTCGACCCGGCCTGGGTCGGTCGCCGGGTCGCCGCGCACCTGGGGGCGGTGCCCGACGGCGGAGGTTACGCGAGGCTGGTCGTGGCACCGCTCGAGGTGCTGCACCCGATCCCCGACGGGCTCTCGGAGGCCGTGGCGGTCGCGATGATCGGCACCGGCCGGATGGCCACGATCGTGCTCGACGCCGCCCAACTCGAGTCCGAGGACAGGGTGGTCATCACCGCCGCCGCTGGTGGGTTGGGCAACCTGTTCGTGCAGGCCGCACTGCGGGCCGGCGCCCGGGTGGTCGCCCTCGTCGGCGGCCCGGCGAAGGCGGACCGATTCGCCGAGGTGCTCGCCGACATCGACACGTCCGCCCTCACCGTCCTCGACTATCGCGCCGACGACTGGCTCGACGAGGCCCGCTCGGCACTCGGCGACGGCGGCGCGACCGTGGTGTTCGACGGCGTCGGCGGCGAGTCCGGCACCGCGGCCGCGTCCCTGCTCGTCTCCGGTGGCCGCCTGGTCTGCTACGGCTGGGCCTCCGGCGCCGCGACCGACGTCCCGGCCGACGCCGCCTACACGGTGGTGCCGATCGTCGGACCCGGTGCCAAGCCGATCACCGACATCTTCCAACGCCAGCAGCATGCCCTCGCCCTCGCGGCCGCCGGCACGTGGCGTCCACTGCTCCACGAGGTCCCGTTCGCCGACGCAGCCGGCGCCCACCGCGACCTGGAGGCCCGGGCGACCACCGGGAAGGTCGTCCTGGTCTGACGTCAGCGAAGGGTGCGCTCTTGCGGCGCAAGGGCGCCATCAGCCGCGCGATGACACCCTCGCTCCGCGGAGTCTCAGCCTTGTTGACCAGGGATGGTTGACCAACCATGGTCAACCGGTAGAATCGACCCATGGAGCACGTGAAAGTCCAGTACGCGAAGACGCACCTCTCCGCGCTGATCGCTTCGGTCGAGCGTGGCGAGGAGGTCGTCATCGCCCGAGGAGATCAACCCGTTGCCCGGCTCGTGCCCATCGAGGGCCGCGAGCACCGCGACCTCGGGTTCGTCGCCTACCCCGTACCCGACGAGTTCTTCGCGCCGCTGCCGGAGGACGAGTTGGCCGCATGGGAGGGCGCGTGACGTTCCTGCTCGACACGCATGCGCTGCTCTGGGCGCTCACCGACCCTGAACGCCTCGGTCCCGAGTCGAGCCGGATCATCTCCGCCCGCTCGTCCCGGCTCATCGCCTCGGCCGCATCGGCGTGGGAGATCTCCACCAAGCAGCGTCTCGGCAGACTTCCGCACGCCGACGCGCTCGTCGGTGCCTATCCCCGACATCTCGATCGCTTGGGCGTTGTCCGGCTGCCCATCAGCGAGGAGCACGCGCTCCTCGCCGGAGGGCTCGAGTGGGCCCATCGCGATCCGTTCGACCGACTGCTGGCCGCACAAGCGATGATCGAGTCCCTGACGCTGCTGACCAAGGACCCGGCGTTCACCGGGCTTCCCGGGCTTGCGACCACCTGGTGAGTACGCCATCAGGGACCCTCTCCTTCGACCCGTGGACGTAGGGCTGGTGCTCACCCGACGACGATGGGTCGCAGAATCGGGGTCAGCCACCAGAGGATGACCCCCCAGGCCAGCGCAACGACGAGGATCGACGGCACCGCAGTCGTCCACCACCGGCGCAGGCGTCTGCGGACGGGGCGACCGTCCACGGCATCGCCGGGGTCTCCGTCAACCCATGCCCGCATGGCCCTGCCCGCGTCGGAGAGTCGCCGACTCACGAGGAAGGCCTGCAGGAGCGACGAGCCGTAGGCGGCCGGCTCGAAACTTCTCGAGTCGAACAGGTGCACGGTGATCCCGTCGTGCCACTCAACGTCCACGATCAGGGACCGGGGGATCCGTGACTCGATGATGACGTCCGTGATCACCAGGTCGTCGTCCTGGGCGTAGACCTGGGCGGTCCCGATCGCCCCGAAGAAGCCGAGCATCCCGGTGATCAGGACTGGATAGCCCACATACCCGGGCCACGCCGCATCACTGACCATGACGAGGGAGAACATCGTGAACACGACCACTGACGCAATCGCGCAAAGACCGACGAGCACCGGCCGTGGTGGTGCCAGACTCAGCCGCGCAGCGGAGCTCATCGAGGCGTACCGCGCGCTGTTGGCCCTCGGCTGTGCTGCTCAGCGGTAGCGTCCCGGGTCGCCCGTTCCGGACCGGGCTCTGTGACCGGGTCGGAACGCAGCAGCGCGATGCCCGGGCTCGGTCCTCGCGTCATGCCGGTTCGTTCCAGCGCCCGCAACTCCTGCCCATCAGCCACGACCTCCCGTTCCGCCCTCGACGGATAGCGCAGAGTATCGAGCCGGGCGGTCGGGGTGTGGTCGATCGGCGTCGGAGAGTCGTGACCGACTCGGGCTGGCCGGTGGCGGCCGGAGCAGTGAGGATCGGGCAAGTTCGAGCCGCTAGCCCACTTGACGAACATCTTCCAGCGCCAGCAGCGGGCGCTCGTCCTCGCGGCCGCCGGGACCTGGCGTCCGCTGCTCCACGAGGTCCCGTTCGCCGAGGCCGCCCGCGCCCACCCCGACCTGGAGGCCCGGGCGACCACTGGGAAGGTCGTCCTGCTCGAGAATCGCGCATTCCGCACTTCTGTACGTCTCAGCGCGCTCGGCGGCCGGAGAAGATCCACGTCGTCCCGGCGTCACCGGCCACGGTGACTCGCACCTTCTGCCACAGCCGCGGCCGCGGGATCCCTGCGGTGTACTTGCCAGTGGCCAGCGCGGAGATCACGGCGAGAAGGTCGCTCTCCGAGATGTAGCACTCGGCACGTGGGATCTCGATCTCGAGATCCGAATACCCCACCCACAAGTACGCATCATCCTCTTCGATCACCTCGATCGTCCGAGGCGGCGAGACGCTCACTATCCTCAGAACAGGGGTGTCGTCGGCGCCGACGGCTCTCGCCCGCACCGGCGAGACATGAGCGACGACCCCCTCGTCATCCCGCCTGACTCGGTCCGAAACGTAGCCCAGCACGGGCCATCCCATCCCGAGCAGACTCAGGAGCGCAACAAGCCTGGAGGAGATCCACGCAACCTTGCGCCATCTCCGGTTCGATGCCGTGAGAGCCCTGCGTTCACTGGTCATGCGGATGCTTCCGAGGCGCCACCCGAGTTCGGTCATGGAACACCTGGGGCCCTCTCTCAGCATCCCGTCACCGACGGTGAGCGAAATCTACCGAGAGCGGTGATACGCAAGCAGCCGAAACAACGTCACAGATCGTCCACACGACGTGGCGCACCGTCAGATCCCACTAGGCGAGCTCGAGCCGGTAGCCCCTCTTGACCACCGTCTTGATCAGGTCACGCCCGGCCGCCTCGCGCAGGCGGGCGATGGCCACCTCGGCGGCGTGCGGGTCGGTGGAGTCCCCGGGCAGCACGGCCAGCACCGCCTCGCGGGAGACCACACCACCTCCCGCGAGCAGGCGCAGCACCTCCACCCCGGTCGGTGACAGCGGCAGCACCTGCCCGTCGAGGACAGCGACCCGGGACCGGATCTGCAAGGCGCCGACGGCGGTGTTCAGGGCGAGCGTCTCGGCGTGCTCATAGTGGCCGACCAGGGTCCGCACGAGCGCACCGAGGCGGCCCCGCTCAGGCTGCAGCGGCACGATCCCTCGGTGCTCCAACGGTTTCGCTGTGATCGGCCCGACTGCTGCGGCGATCATCGCACCCGACGCGAACCGCGCCACGATCTCGGGTCCGAACCCCTCCTCCTCGGCCGCGGACAGCCATGCCTCGGCGCCGGGAGCGGAGGTGAACACGACGGCGTCGATCTCGCCGGTGGCTGCCGCGCGGGCCGACGCCCGGACCGCGTCGGCGTCGAGGGCGGGACCCCACCGGTACACGATCAGGCTCTGCACGTCGGCGCCCGCCTTGGCGAAGACCGCGTCCAGGCCGTCCGCTCCGGCGCCGTGATGCTGCACGGCCACCCGCAGGCCGGCTACCCCCTCGCCGAGCAGGACGTCGGCGATCTCTCCGGAGGTCTCGGACTCGGCGACCCAGTCGGCCTGCAGCCCGGCCGCCTGGATGGCGCCGCGGGCCTTCGGGCCGCGGGCCACGATCCGTGAACCGGCGAGCACGGCCAGCAGGTCATCGGCGATGCCGTGCGCGTCCGCGGCCTCGATCCAGCCGCGGAACCCGATCCCGGTGGTGACGACCACGACGTCCGGGGCGTGTTCGACCAGCTCCCGGGTGTCGGCGATGAGCTGCTCGTCGTCGACGTTGGACAGGATGCTCAGCGCGGGCGCGTGCCGCACCTGGGCGCCACGCCTGGTCAGTGCCGCGGCGAGCTCGGCGGAGCGGCGGTCCGCGGTGATCAGCACGGTGCACCCGGCCATCACCTGACCGAGGGCGGGCCTGCCCGACGGCAGGTCCTCGCGGTTCACGCGAGGAGCACCCGGGCGCCGGGCGCCACGTCGTGACCCGCATGCTCGGGGTCGAACCCGGAGCGCACCCGAGCCGGGCGACCCGCCACCCCGTGGTCCCTGGTGGGCGCCGGCGTGAGCAGGCCCGGCGCGGCGACGTCGCCGAGCACGATCACGGCGGGATTGCGCACCCCTACCTGCTCGGCGCGGGCGACCAGCTCCCCCAGCGGCGCACGGGTGACCCGCTGGGCCGGCGTGGACCCGTTCTCGACGATGGCTGCGGGCAGGCCGGGGGCGGACCCGGCGGCCAGCGCCTGGTCCACGATCCGCTCCAGCATCGCGACGCCCATCAGGATGACGACGGTAGCGCTGCGGTGTTTCAGACAGGTGACGGCCGCCTCGTCGAGTCCGTCATGGCCACTGAGCACGTGGAACGCGGCCACGGTGCCGCGGTGGGTCACCGGGATGTCCGCGAGCGCGGGAACGGACAGTGCGCTGCTCACCCCGGGGATGATCTCGACGGCGATGCCGGCCTCCCGGCACGCGATCGCCTCCTCGCCGCCGCGGCCGAACACGAACGGGTCGCCGCCCTTGAGGCGCACCACCACGCGGCCCCGCCGGGCCTGCTCGAGGAGGATCTCGTTGATCTCCTCCTGCGGCACCCGGTGGTGGCCGGGCACCTTCCCGACGTCGATGACCTCGACGTGCGGCGGCAGGTCGTCGAGCACCTCGGTCGGGGCCAACCGGTCCACCACCACCACGTCGGCCGTCTGCAGTGCCCGCCACGCCCGCAGGGTGAGCAGATCCAGCGCGCCCGGGCCGCCGCCGACGAGGATCACCCGGCCGACGCCGCCGGAGGCCCCTGCGGCACATGCGGCACCTGCCGCAGCACCCGCCCGCTGCGTGCTCACGCGGCCGGCTCCGCGGCGCCGTCGAGCAGTCCCACCTGCACCACGCCATCGGTGACCCGCACCGGGAAGGTGCGCAGGTTCGCCTGCGCGGGGTCGAGCGGGGTGTACCCGACCGGGTCGAGGCAGGCGCCGGTCTCGAGGCTGAACACCTGCTTGTACATCGGTGCCGCGACCGTGGGCCGACCCTGCCGGGTACCGACGATCCCGCGGGACATGATGTTCGCGCCGCTGTACGGGTCGCGCTGCTGCACCGCGCGGACGGAGTCGTCCGGGAGCCGGAACAGGGCGATCTGGTCGCCGTCCACGAGCGCGGCGGCGCCGCGTTCGACCGCGAGGTCGTGCAGCAGACAGACGCGCACCCAACGCCCGACGGCGGTGCTCGCCTCGTCCGCGGCGGTGGCGGTGCTGGCGGTGGTACTCATGAGCGGACCGCCAGGGTGGCGCCGGCGATCAGGACGGGCGCGCCGGTCTCGGCGGCAGCCTCGCGTTCCGCCTCGGTGGCTGGGCGGATCTGACCACGCTCGGGCACGTAGGCCAGGTCCGGGTCGGCGGTGGCCGGGGCGTTCACGAAGGAACCGAACCGGCGGAGCTTCTCCGGGTCCTCCAGGACGGCCCGCCACTCGTCCTCGTAGTTGCCGACGTGGGCGGCCATCGCGGTGTCCAGGTCCGCGGCGATGCCGAGGGAGTCGTTCATGATGACCTCGCGGACGCCGTCGAGGCCGCCCTCGACGTCCTCGATCCAGGGCGCGGTGCGCTGCAGCCGGTCCGCGGTGCGGATGTAGTACATGAGGAACCGGTCGATGGTGCGGATCAGGGCGCGGGAATCGAGGTCCTCGGCGAGCAGCTGCGCGTGCCGCGGGGTGAACCCGCCGTTGCCGCCGACGTAGACGTTCCAGCCCTTGTCCGTGGCGATCACGCCGACGTCCTTGCCGCGGGCCTCGGCGCACTCACGGGCGCACCCGGAGACGCCGAGCTTGAGCTTGTGCGGGGACCGCAGACCCCGGTAGCGCAGCTCCAGCTCGACGGCCATGCCGACCGAGTCCTGCACCCCGTACCGGCACCAGGTGGACCCGACGCAGGACTTCACGGTGCGCAGCGACTTGCCGTAGGCGTGCCCGGACTCGAAGCCGTGCTCCACGAGCCGTCGCCAGATCTGCGGGAGCTGCTCGATCCGGGCGCCGAACATGTCGATGCGCTGGCCACCGGTGATCTTCGTATAGAGGCCGAAGTCCTTGGCCACCTGCCCGATGACGAGCAGCCCGTCCGGGGTGATCTCGCCGCCGGGGATCCGCGGCACCACCGAGTACGTGCCGTCCTTCTGCAGGTTCGCCATCACGTGGTCGTTCGTGTCCTGCAGGGTGGCCTGCTCCCCGTCGAGGATGTGCCCGTTGCCGAGGGAGGCCAGGATCGAGGCGACCACCGGCTTGCAGATGTCGCATCCGCGGCCCGGCCCCACGCCGTCGGGCACTTCCGCGGAAGCGGCGCTGACGGAGCCGAGAGTCCCGACAGCGCCGAACCGGCCGATGATCTCGCTGAACGTGTGCAGCTCCGCGACCCGGACGGCGTCGAAGAGCTGCGCCCGGGACAGGTCGAAGTGCTCGCAGAGGGCGCCCGAGACCTCCACACCGGCCCGTTCGAGCTCGGTGGTGGTGAGCTTCTTCACCAGCGGCAGGCAGGACCCGCAGGAGGTGCCGGCCTTCGTGCAGGCCTTCACGCCGGCCACGTCGGTGCACGCGTGTTCGGTGACCGCGGCTCGGATCGTCCCGGCGGTGACGTTGTTGCAGGAGCACACGGTGGCGGCGTCGGGCAGTTCCAGGCTCGCCGCGCCGCCGCCGGTGGACTCCGGCAGCAGGAACGCGCCCGGATCGCCCGGCAGCTCGCTTCCGACCATGGGACGAAGCGACGCGTATGGGCTCGCGTCCCCCACGAACACGCCGCCGAGCAGGGTGCGGGCGTCGTCGGAGAGCACCAGCTTCTTGTAGACGCCGGCCACCGGGTCCGCCCAGACGAGTTCCATCGCGCCCTCGGTGCGGGCGAACGCGTCCCCGAAGCTGGCCACGTCGACACCCTGCAGCTTCAGCTTGGTGGCGGTGTCCGCGCCGGGGAACGTGGCCTTGCCGCCGAGGAGCCGGTCCGCGACCACCTCGGCCATCGCATACCCCGGGGCGACGAGGCCGATGCAGCGGCCCTCGATGCAGGCGACCTCACCGACCGCCCAGACGTGCGGGTCCTGCGTGCGGCAGTCGAGATCCACCACGGCGCCGCCGCGTTCCCCGATGTCCAGGCCGGCGGCCCGGGCCAGCTCGTCGCGGGGACGGACACCGGTGGCGACGACCACGACGTCGACGTCGAGCCGGCCGCCGTCGACGAAGTCGAGCCGGCCCACGTGACCACTCCGGCGGGACGGGCGCAGCTGCGCGGTGGCGGTGTCCGTGCGCACGGCGATGCCCATGTCGTTGATGAGGCGCTTGAGGGCCTGCCCGCCGCCGAGGTCGATCTGGGCGTCCATCAGGTGCGTGCCGAACTGGATCACGGTGGCCTGCGCGCCGAGCGCCTTGAGCGCGCCGGCGGCCTCGAGGCCGAGCAGGCCACCACCGATGACGGCGCCGCGGACCGGGCGCTCGAAGTCGGTGGACCTCCCCTTGCCGGCGGCGGCGCGCTTGTCCTCGACCCAGCCGCGCAGGGCGGCGACGTCGTCGATGGTGCGGTAGACGAACACGCCGGGCAGGTCGTTGCCGGGGATCGGCGGCATCGCCGCGCTGGAACCGGTCGCGAGGATGAGCTCGTCGTAGTGGTGGGTGCGGCCGAGCCGGTCGGTGACCTGGTGGGAGTCCCGGTCGATCGTGGTGATCGCGCAGTCCCGGTGGAGCGTGACCAGCGGGTCCTCCCACAACTCCGGGTCGCCGAGCGTGAGTTCCTCGGGGTCACGGGCGGAGAAGTAGGAGGTCAGGGCCACCCGGTCGTAGGGCTTCGCGGCCTCCTCGGCGAACACGCTGATCCGCCAGGCGCCGGCACCGTCCCGGGCGCGCAGGGCCTCCACGAGGCGCTGGGCCACCATACCGCCACCGACGACGACCAGGTGCTTGGGCTGGTTTCCGCTCTGGCTCATCTGGACTCCTCCGGTGATCGTCGACCGCTGCCGATCGGCAGTGGTGGGGCGATGTCGGTGACGCTATGAGGCGGCGGTTTCACGTCAGTGCCCCGCCCGTTGCCCGGTCGTAACGTTGTTCTCACGCGTCGCCCGAGCAGGGTGAGAGATCGCGTCGCTGCGGCCCGACGGCGTTGGCCGGGTCGGTCGCTCGGCTGCGCCGAGCCAGTCCAGCAGCCCGCAGACGGTCTCCTTGCAGCCGCCGCACCCGGTTGTCGCCCGGGTGGCGCGCGCGATGTCCGCGGCGGTGTGGGCGCCGTCGCGGCAGGCCGTCACGATGTCCCCCTTGGTGACCCCGTTGCACAGGCACACGGTGGCCGAGTCCGGCATCCGCTCCGGAGTGGCCGCGGGGGCCGCGGCACTCGCGAGGGGCCGGATCAGCAACTGCGCCGGGTCGGCGGGGACCGGGGTGCGGCGCGTGTACGCGGCGCTCAGGTCCGCGGCCACCTCGGGCGCCCCCACGCAGGTGGCGCCGACGAGCAGCCCGTCGGCGACGACCACCTCGACGTGGCGGCCGGAGGCCGGGTCGGACAACCGTACTGAGCGGTGGCCGGGGTCCCGGCGTCGCCGGGTGCCGCTGACGCCCATCGTCACCACCTCGAGACCGGCGGCCTTGAGGCGGACCACGTCGGTGCCCGCGGCTAGGGCAGGCGTCGCCGCAAGCCCGGCCGGGCGGGACACCACCCCCGCGTTCAGGCTGAGCCGCAGCGCGATGCTCGGCCGCTCCGGCCGGGCCGCGGACGGCGGCCCCTGTCCCGGGCGGGAGAGCCGGTCGGCGAGCCGGCGGGCCTGGTCCCACCCTTGGGCGATCAGACCGGCCCCACCCTCGGGCGGCTGGGCGCAGTCCCCGATCGCGAAGATCCTGGGGTCGTCGGGGCTGGCCAGGTCCTCGCCGACCAACACGCCGCGGTCGACGGCGAGGCCCGCGGAGCGGGCCAGCGCCACCTCCGGGGTGGTGCCGCAGGCGAGGACCACCAGGTCGGCGGCCAGGGTGACCGGCCGCTCCCCTGCGTCGACCTCGATGCTGGTGACCCGGCCCTCCTCGACGACGACCCGCCGGGTCCTGGCCCCGGTCCAGGCGGCGATGCCGAGGCCGGCGAGGGAAGCCTGCGCCACCTGGCCGGCGTCGGCGTCGAGCTGGCGGTCCATCACGGTCGGTGCGGCGTGGATCACGGCCACCTCGAGCCCGCGGCGGGCCAGCCCGCACGCGGCTTCCAGGCCGAGCACCCCGGCGCCGATGACGACGGCGCGGCGGGCGTTCGCGGTCGCCGCGACGATCTCGCGGGCGTCGTCGAGGGTGCGCAGCGCGTGCACGCCGGCGGGCAGGTCGCACTCGAGCCCGGGCAGGTCCGGGATCCGGGCGACCGAGCCGGTGGCGAGCACCACCCGGTCATAGCGGTGCGACCCGGAACTGGTGAGCACGGTCCGCGAGGCGCGGTCGATCGCGATGACCGGGGCGCCGCGCTCGACGCGCACCCGGTCGCCGTCGGGCTCGGGCAGTGCAAGGGCGGACATGTCGACCTTGCCGGCGACCACCTCGGAGAGCAGCACCCGGTTGTAGGGGTGGTACTCCTCCTCGCCGAGCAGCGTCACGTCGAACTCGGCGTCGGCGTCCCGGGCAGTCAGGTCGGCGACGAACCGGGAGCCGACCATGCCGTTGCCGACCACGACGATCCTGGTGGTTGCGGTCACGGGGCGACCGCCTGCGCTGCGGCCATCGGCTCGGCGACGGGGACCATCGGGGTCACCGAGACGGCGCAGACCTTGAACTCCGGCATGTGCGAGATCGGGTCGGTCGCGTCGGTGGTGATCCGGTTGACGCTGCCGGCGCCGCTCCAGTGGAACGGCATGAACACGGTGTCCGGCCGGATCCGGTCGGTCCAGCGTGCGGGTGCCTGGACCGTGCCGCGTGCGGAGGTGAGCCGGACCCGGTCGCCGTCGGCGATGCCGAGGCGGAACCCGAGGATGGGGTGCAGCTCCACGAACGGCTCGCCGCTGATCCGCTCCAGGTCCGGCACCCGGTGGGTCTGCGCGCCGGACTGGTAGTGCTGCAGCACCCGGCCGGTGACGAGATAGATCGGCGCGTCCGGCCGGACGTCGTCGCTCGGGCCGACGTGGTCGACCGCGATCATCCGGGCCCGCCCGTCCGGGGTCGGGAACGCGTCCAGGAACAGCCGCGGCGTGCCCGGGTGGTCCGGCCCGGGGACCGGCCAGAACAGGCCGGGGCCGCCGTCGACCTCGTCGGCGTCGAGGCGGGCGTGGCTCAGGCCGGCGTAGTCCGCGATCCCGCCGGCGGAGGCCGCGGCGAGTTCGTCGAAGACGACGGCCGGGTCGGTCTCGAAGTGGACGTCGGAGCCGAGCCGGCGGGCCAGCTCGGCGAGGATCCACAGCTCCGAGCGGGCCTGCCCGGGGGCGTCGACGGCGCGGCGCCGTCGGATCACACGGCCCTCGAGCGAGGTCATGGTGCCCTCCTCCTCCGCCCACTGGGTGACTGGCAGCACCACGTCCGCGAGGAGCGCGGTCTCCGAGGGGACGAAATCGCACACCACGAGCAGGTCCAGGGCAGCCAGCCGGTCCGCGACCCGGTCGGTGTTCGGGGCGCTGACGAGCACGTTCGAGCCGTGCACGAACAGCGCCCGGGGGCCGCCCGGGGTGCCGAGCGAGGTCAACAACTGCACGGCGGGCTTGCCGGGCCCGGGGATCGTGGCCTCCTCCACGCCCCAGACCCGTGCGACGTGGGCGCGGGCGGCCGGGTCGTCGATCTTGCGGTAGCCGGGCAGCTGGTCGGACTTCTGGCCATGTTCGCGCCCACCCTGCCCGTTGCCCTGCCCGGTGATGGCGCCGTAGCCGGAACCGAGGCGGCCGGGCAGCCCGAGCGCCAGGGCGAGGTTGATGGCGGCGGTGACGGTGGCGGTGCCCTGTCTGGACTGCTCGACGCCGCGTCCGGTGAGGATGTAGGCACCGGGACCCCCGTGTGCCGGCGCGGCGGCGGCGAGCAACCGGGCCACCTCCCGCAGTTGCGCCGCCGGCACCCCGCACACGCCCTCGGCTCGTTCGGGCCACCACGCCGCCACCGAGCGCTGCACGTCGGCGGCGCCGGTGGTGCGGTCGGCGAGGTAGGCCTGGTCGGCGAGCCCTTCGGTGAGCACCACGTGCGTGAGCGCGAGCAGGACCACCAGGTCCGTGCCGGGCACCGGCTGCAGGTGCACCCCACCCTCGCCGGTGCCCGGCCCCGCCCCGGTGAGGGCCGCCGTCGTACTCCGACGCGGGTCCACCACCACGAGACCGCCGCGTTCACGCACCCCGGCCAGATGCTGCACGGACGGCGGCATCGTCTCGGCGAGGTTGGACCCGAGCAGCATGACCGCGCCGGCCCCGGCGAGGTCGGCGAGCGGGAACGGCAGCCCGCGGTCCGCGCCGAGGCTGCGGTTCGCCCCGGCCGCGGCGCTGGCCATGCAGAACCGGCCGTTGTAGTCGATGTTCGGGGTGCGCAGGACGGTGCGGGCGAACTTGCCGAGCGCGTACGCCTTCTCGTTCGTGAGCCCGCCGCCGCCGAACACGGCGACGGCGTCGCGCCCGTGGGCGGACCAGATCGCCTCGATCCGGGTGGTGATCACGGTGAGTGCCTCGTCCCAGGTGGCCGGGTGCAGGTCACCGTCCGGGCCGCGCAGCAGCGGGGTGGTGATCCGGTCCGGGGTGTTCAGCACGGTGGCGCTGGTCCAGCCCTTCTGGCACAGGCCCCCGAGGTTCGTCGGGAACTGCCGCGGCCCGATGGTCACCGGCGTCGTGGTGCCCGGCGCCGCGGGGGTCAGCGTCATCGCGCACTGCAACGCGCAGTACGGGCAGTGGGACATGGTGCCGGCAGTCACGCGCCGCTCAGATCCCGGCCGTGGCCATCGCGGACCCGCGCCGCGCGTATACGGCCCAGGTGACCACGGCCATCGCCGCGTACACGGCGATGAAGATCGCGAGCGCCGGCGCCAGCGAGCCCGCGAGTTCATTCGACGCCGCGAACCCGCGTGGGATGAGAAACCCGCCGAACGCCCCGATCGCGCCCGCGATACCGATGCACCCGGCGGCGGCCTTCACCGCGGCCGGCCCACCGCCGTCGGCCCGGAAGACCGCCGGGATCATCCGGTACGTCGACCCGTTGCCGACCCCGGTCGCGACGAACAGCACGAGGAACGAGGCGAAGAAGAGGCCGAAGCTGCCCCGGTCCAGGGCCGCGATCGCCCCGGCCGCGCCGAGCCCCATCACCACGAACGACGCGATCGTGACCCGTGCGCCGCCGACCCGGTCGGCGATGATGCCGCCGAGCGGCCTCGACACGGAGCCGACGAGCGCGCCGAGGAACGCGATGGAAAGCGTCACGGTCGGGAACTGCCCGCGCAGCAGCGTCGGGAACACCCCGGAGTAGCCGATGAAGGACCCGAACGTACCGATGTACAGGAACGAGATGATCCAGGTGTGCCGGTTGCGGGTCGCGGCCGCGAACGAGCGCAGGTCCGCCGTCGCCGTCGAGAGGTTGTCCATGGACCGCCAGGCGAGGAACGCGGCCAGCAGGATGAACGGGATCAGCATCAGTCCGGCCCGCTCCAGGGCGATGCCCGCGCCGGTGACGATCACGAGCGGCACCGCGAACTGCACCGCGGCCGTGCCGAGGTTCCCGCCGGCGGCGTTCAGCCCGAGGGCCCGGCCCTTCTCCCGCTCGGGGAAGAAGAACGAGATGTTCGCCATCGAGGAGGCGAAGTTGCCGCCGCCGACGCCCGCGAGGGCCGCGATCGCGAGCAGCGCCCCGAACGGGATCTGCGGGTGCTGAACCGCGACGGCCAGGGCGATCGTGGGCAGCAGAAGCAGCAGCGCGCTCACCACGGTCCAGTTCCGGCCGCCGAAGACCGGCACCGCGAACGTGTAGGGGATCCGCAGGGTCGCCCCCACCAGCGAGGGCACCGCGATCAGCCAGAACTGCTGGTCCACGGTGAGCGCGAACCCGGCCGCACCCAGCTGCGGCACCACGATCGACCAGAGCGCCCACACCGAGAAGCCGAGGAACTCCGCGAAGATCGAGATCCGCAGGTTCCGGCCGGCGACCTTCGCGCCACCGCCGCGCCAGAACGTCGGGTCCTCGGGGTCCCAGTGGTCGATCCAGCGCCCGCTGCGGCGGGTGATCCCCCCGACGGTGGCACTCGCCGCCGCGGTCGCGGCACCGTGGTCGGTGGTCGGTTCGGTGATGCTCGTCGGTGTCACTGGCGCAGACATGGCGGCTCCTCACGCGCTCGGTGTCAGTACCGAGGACGGTAGGAATCGCGTGTTTCACCCGCCTGCGCGAGTGGTTACCCGGCCGTAATCAATTCCGCACAGACAGGACGGGGTGGCTGTGAAGGGAGGACCTCTCAGCCCTCGGCCGCGATGTCCTCGTGGTGCCGGATCACCTCGGCGACGATGAAGTTCAGGAACTTCTCCGCGAACACCGGGTCCAGGCCGGCCTCCTCGGCGAGCGCCCGCAGCCGCTGGATCTGGCGCTCCTCACGCGCGGGGTCCGACGGCGGCAGTCCGGTGCGCGCCTTGAGCCGGCCGACCGTCTGGGTGCACTTGAACCGTTCCGCGAGCAGGTGCACGAGGGCGGCGTCGATGTTGTCGATGCTCCCCCGGATCCGGATCAGTTCGTCCGGGAGGTCGGTCTCGGTTCCCTCGCTCATGGCAGGCATCCTAGGCACCGGAGGGCCTCCGATGCGCACCGGTCCCACGGCTCGGGCGCAACCCGGCACCGCGGACCACCCGGCACCGCGGGCCGGCCCGGCCCGCGCCGTCAGGACCTACACCCGGCCGCGGTCCGTGCTGCGCGTGTAGGCGGTCTCACCGGGCGTGGCGGCGTCGTTCCACCGCAGCACCGCGCCAACGCCGTCGATCAGGGTCACCGACGCCGCGTCCGCCACCGTGATGCCGGCGCCCTGCTCCAGCGCGGCTCGGCCGATCGCGAGGTCGGCGCGCAGTTCGCGCGGCTCGCTCACGCCCAGGTCGGTCAGGTCGGAGCGGGTCAGGGCCAGTTCGAGGGCGCCCGGGCCCACCCAGAGCAGCCGCTCCGCGATCGCCGACGGCGGCCCGGCCACCTCCTCGGTGACCACGAGTTCCGCCACCTGTCCCTTGCGCAACACGTCCACGACGTCCTCGACGCCGGACACGGCGGCGCCGTCGCGGCCCTGCTCCTGGCGCAGAAGGTCCAGGGCAACCTCCCGGCGCCGGAGCCGGAACGCCTCGAGCGCGTTGGTGATCGCGGTGTCGAACGCGCGGGTGTTCACCCCCTCGGTGCGGGCGCCACCCTCGATCTCCATGAGGATCTCCGCGACCTGCTGGCCCACCTCGGCCCGCACCAGGGACACCGCGCGCAGGTCTCCGGTCAGCAGCACGAGTTCGGGCCTTCGTGCGGCGACCACGCGGTCCAGTTCGGCGGCCACGACCTCGGCGTTGCGCTCCCAGGAGTCCTCGGCGCGGTTCTCGATGCGCTTGTGCGCCAGCGGACCGAGCTGGGGCTTGGCGAGCTCGTCATGATCACCCTCGACGCTGTGCTGCTCCCGGGTGGCCTGCAGGTCGGTCGTGTCGTGCAGGCTCAGGTCGGCTCCCGCACGGTCGACCGTGACCAGGAGGTACCGCACCCCGCAGTCCGCCACGCGCGCGAGCGCGAAGACGTGTGGGGCGTCCCCGACAACCGCACGGTCCACACCCGGCGGCGAGGCCAAGGACCGGTCCAGGTACACCCGATCGCCGGCCGCGACCACCACCCGGCCGTGCGGTCCGCTCAGCCAGGTTGGCCGGGACACGCAGTCCTCGATGGCCTCCAGCAGCGCGCCGTCGGCGCCCTGCTTGTGCAACTGACGGCGCAGATCGGCCCATCGGCCGAGCACAGTCTGGTCGCCGCTCTCACTGGCTCGCGTGGCGTCCAGGATCACGGTCACCACCGGCTCCCCCGCCGGCAGTTCGGGGACGTTCAGGCGCATGTGCTCCTCCGCAACATTGCTCGGATCCCGTTGGGTGCAACTGTCCCCCAACCTTGCATCACCCGCAGGGTCCGCGCCACTGCTTACGGGCTTCGGCCCGGGCCGACGACGCGCCGGGCGTCGGCTAGAGTCGAGCCATGGTCCTGTGCATCCGCCTGTGTTGTTGTTGAGCCGAGCTCCGACCCACACCGCGCGGCGCGTTCGCCTCAACCGGCACGCCGTCGCACCCCGCCTGACCGCACGGCCCGACGACGGGCCGGCCGCAGCCGATCACACCCTCCCGAACACGGGCCGGTCCCGGCCAACACCCCGCATCCAGACCCACGCAAGGACACCGAGATGAAGTACGCAGAGTCCATCGTCGATCTCGTCGGCAACACCCCGCTCGTCAAGCTCAAGCACGTCACTGCTGGGCTCGAGGCCACGGTGCTGGTCAAGGTCGAGTACTTCAACCCGGGCGGGTCCAGCAAAGACCGGATCGCGACGAGGATCATCGAGGCGGCCGAGGCCGAGGGCAAACTGGGCCCGGGTGGCACGATCGTGGAGCCGACCTCGGGCAACACCGGCGTCGGGCTGGCACTGGTGGCCCAGCAGCGCGGCTACCGGTGCGTGTTCGTGGTGCCGGACAAGGTCGGTGAGGACAAGCGGGCCGTGCTGCGCGCGTACGGCGCCGAGGTCGTGGTCACCCCGACGTCGGTGGCCCCGGACAGCCCGGAGTCCTACTACTCCGTCTCCGACCGGCTCACCGCTGAGATCCCGGGCGCGTTCAAGCCGAACCAGTACGAGAACCAGAACGGGCCACGCTCCCACTACGAGAGCACCGGACCCGAGATCTGGCGGGACACCGACGCGAAGATCACGCACTTCGTGGCGGGCGTCGGCACCGGCGGCACGATCAGTGGGACCGGCCGCTACCTCAAGGAGGTCTCCGACGGCGCCGTCACCATCGTCGGCGCCGACCCGGAGGGCTCGGTCTACTCCGGCGGCACCGGCCGCCCCTATCTCGTCGAGGGCGTCGGTGAGGACTTCTGGCCGGGGGCCTACGACCCATCGGTGGTCGATGAGATCATCGCCGTCTCCGACGCCGACTCGTTCGCCATGACGCGGCGGCTCGCGCAGGAGGAGGGCATCCTCGTCGGCGGGTCCAGCGGCATGGCCGTGGTGGCCGCGCTGCGCGCCGCGAAGAACCTCGGGCCCGACGCCGTGGTGGTGGTCCTGCTCCCGGACGGCGGCCGCGGCTACCTCGGCAAGATCTTCAACGACGGCTGGATGCGTTCCTACGGGTTCGCCCCGGATTCCGAGGAGCGCACCGTCGCCGATGTGATCAGCGCCAAGACGGGGCATCTGCCGGACCTGGTGCACGTGCACCCGGCGGACACCGTGCGGGAGGTGATCGACATCCTGAACGAGTACGGCGTCTCCCAGGTGCCGATCCTGTCCGCGGAGCCGCCGGTGGTGATGGGTGAGGTGGCGGGCTCGATCAGCGAGCGCACCCTCGTCGATCTCGTGTTCTCCCGTGAGGTCGAGCTGACCGACCCGGTCTCGAAGGTGATCGGCCCGCCGCTGCCCCTGATCGGCGCGACCGAGTCGATCCGCGCCGCGCGGACCGCGCTGGCCGACGCGGACGCCCTGCTCGTCACCGAGGCGGGCAAGCCCGTCGGCGTCCTGACCCGCCACGACCTGCTCGCGTACGCGGGCGTCTGAGGAGAGGAACCCACCATGCACGATGACCACGGGAACGACGCCCACAGTGCCCACAGTGCCCACAGTGCCTTTGATACTCGGGCCATCCACGCCGGTCAGGCGTTCGACCCGACCACCGGCGCCGTCATCCCCCCGATCTACCAGACGTCCACGTTCGTCCAGGACGGCATCGGGGGCCTGCGCGGCGGCTACGAGTACAACCGCAGCGCGAACCCGACCCGCGACGCGCTGCAGACCCAGCTCGCCTCACTCGAGGGGGCCGCGCACGGGTACTCGTTCGCCTCCGGCCTCGCCGCCGAGGACGCCCTGTTGCGGGCGGCGATGCGCCCCGGCGACCACATCGTGCTCGGCAACGATGTGTACGGGGGCACCCACCGGCTGATCTCGAAGATCCTCGGCGCGTGGGGCATCGAGATCACCACCGTGGAGATGGGCGACCTCGACGCGGTGCGCGCCGCGATCCGGCCCAGCACGAAGGTCCTCTGGGTGGAGACCCCCTCCAACCCACTCATGAAGATCACCGACATCGCGGCCCTGGCGGCGCTCGGTCACGACTCCGGCCTGCTCGTGGTCGTCGACAACACGTTCGCCACACCCGCCCTGCAGACGCCGCTCACCCTCGGCGCCGACGTGGTGGTGCACTCCACGACGAAGTACCTGGGCGGTCACTCCGACGTGCTCGGCGGCGCCGTGCTGCTCAGCGACGACGAACTCGCCGAGAAGCTCGGCTTCATCCAGTTCGCGGCCGGCGCGGTCTCGGCTCCGCTGGACGCCTGGCTCACCACCCGCGGCATCAAGACCCTCTCGGTGCGGATGCAGCGGCACAGCGAGAACGCCCAGGCGATCGCCGAGCACCTCGCCGCTCATCCGGCCGTCGAGCGGGTCTACTACCCCGGTCTGCCCGGCCACCCGGGGCACGAGATCGCCGCCGCCCAGATGTCCCGGTTCGGTGGCATGGTCTCGCTCGGCCTCACGGCCGGCCCGACGGCGGCCCGCACCCTCGCGGAGAGCACGCACCTCTTCCAGCTGGCCGAGTCGCTCGGTGGGGTCGAGTCGCTCATCGGGTATCCGCCGGAGATGACGCACGCGTCGGTGCGCGGCACCGAACTCGCGGTCCCGGAGAACGTGGTGCGGCTGTCCGTCGGGATCGAGGACGTCGGCGACCTGATCGCGGACCTGGACGAGGCGCTGGGCCGGCTCGGCTGATTCGAAGCGTGGGTCGTGCACCCGCCTACCCACGTTTCCCGTCAGGAGAACACGGACGGTGCGTTCCCACGTGGTGAGACGAATCTGAGGCTCTCGGTGGACGCGTAAACGGATTCCTAGACTCGCCACATGCAGGCCTCCCTCGACATCACCCCGCTGCGCAGCCTCGTCGCGGTCGCCGACCACGGCGGCTTCGCGCGGGCCGCCGAGGCGCTGCACCTGACCCAGCCCGCCGTGAGCCAGCACATCCGCAAGCTCGAGAAGGCGGTGGGCCGTGACCTGGTCACCAAGCGCGGCCGGGTCAGCGTGTTCACCGAGGCCGGCACCCACCTGCTCGACGAGGCGCGCCTGATCCTGAGCGCCCACGACGGCGCGCTCGGCCGGCTGCAGGCCCTGCCCACCACGATCGTGGTCGGCTCCACCGAGCACGGCGCCGAGGACCTGCTCCCGGTGGTGGCCGACGCGCTGCGCGCCGCGAACCCGGGTGCGACGGTGCGGTTCCGCGTGGACCGGGGCGCTCGGTTGGCGGAGGAGGTCGAGCGCGGCACCGTCGATGTGGCGCTCCTGCTCGGCGCGGACGACGATGCCCCCGGGGACCTGCCCGCCGCTCCGCTCCCGGTCAGCTGGTTCGCCACTCCCGGGTGGCGTGCTCCCGAGAACGGCGCGATCCCCGTGGTCGCCTTCGACGCCCCGTGCCGGATCCGCGACCGGGCCCTGCGTGGCCTCGCCGAGGACGGTCGCCCGGGCGAGGTCACCGTCGACTGCACCTCCCTGGCCGGGGTGCTGGTCGCCGTCCGGTCCGGCCTCGGTGTCACCGCGCTGCCGCTGCAGGATGCCGCCCCCGGCCTGGTGGTCCGCCCGGACCTGCCCGACCTCGAGCCGATCCCGCTGCGGGTCCGGGCGCGGGTCGGCGCCAGCGAGTTCGGCCACGTCGCCGCCCGGGCCGTGCGCACGCATCTCGGTGCCGACGCCCCCGCGATCCGCCATACCCGGGCGTTCGCGGCCGCGCGCTGAGCAGACCCGCCGGGCGGGTGCGGTGGCCCCGCCACTCAGGCAGGAGCGTCCACGCTCAGACCGAACCCCTCGCCCGAGGCAGTTGGTCGTAGCGTCCTGCCTCGGGCGGGAGGTCGGGCGTCAGCGGGCGGCGACCCCGGCCAGGCTCGACCCGACGCCGGCAGCCCCGCCCAGGCGGTGGCCGACCAGCGGGAACACCTGCTCGGCGATCCGCTCCAGCTCCTCGTGCAGCGGTGAGGACTGGATGAGCACCAGGTCCAGGCCGGCGTCGGCGTAGGCGAGCAGCTTCTCGGCCACCTGCTCCGGGGTGCCCACCAGGTTGGGCCGCAGGCCACGGGTGCCGACCGAGTAGTCGCGCAGGCTGACCTTCTGCTCCAGCTGGGAGTGGCTGATGAACTCCTGGTAGGAGGCGAAGCCGGGGCTGTCCGCGGACGGCGCGGCGGTGATCCGCTCGAGCTCGGCCTGCGCCTCGGCTTCGGTGTCTCGCACGATGACGTAGGCGGCCATGCCGAACTCGTCGAAGCCGTCCGTGCCGAGTTCCTCGCGGCGCCGGCGCATCTCAGCGACCTTCGTGCCGATCTCCTCGACGGTGCCGCCGTGCATCACGTAGGAGTCCGCGAACCGCGCGATCGAGGCCTTGCCACCCTCACTCTCGCCGCCGGCCCAGATCGGCGGTATCCGCTGCGGCTTGGGTTCCAGGATCGTGCCCTCCGCCGTGTAGAACTGGCCGGCGAAGTTGAACGGCGTCTCCCTCCAGAGCCCGGAGACCACGTCCATCCACTCCTCGGTGCGCACGTACCGCTCGTCGTGCTCGCCGAACACGCCGCCGTACTGCTTGGCCTCCTCGGCCCACCACGCGGACACCACGTTCAGGGCGAGCCGGCCGCCGCTGATGTCGTCCAGGGTGGCGGCGCGCTTGGCGAGCACCTGGGGGGTGTGGAACCCGGGCCGCACGGCGACCATGATCTCCACCTGCTCGGTGACCGCGGCGACCGCGGCGGCGAGTTCCCAGGCCTCCAGGCTCGGCGCGGAGGGACCCTTGCGGTCGTTCAGGTACAGCTCGGGGATGAGCGTGATGTCGTAGCCGAGCCGGTCGGCGATCTCGGACACGCGGCGCACGTAGGCGAACGTGGCCGGCATCTGCTCGTCGTCGATGTTGCGGAGGAATCCGCCGTAGATCGGGGTCCAATAGCCCAGTCGCATCGCTGGTCTCCTTCAGGTGTGGGGGTGATGGTCGGCGCGCCGGGTTCAGGCCGGGCGGCCGCCGTGGTTGAGGATCTGGCCGCCGGCGCGCAGCTGCTCGAGGAACTGCACGAGCACGCCGGCGACGCTGCGGTGGTTGGCGTCGTTGAGGACGTCGTGGACACCGCCGCGGACCGTGACGAGTTCCACGCCCGGCCAGTGTCCGACGGCGTCCCGCACCCGGGCCCAGGGCGCCAGCGCGTCCGCCTCGCCATGCAGCACGAGGGTGGGCACCGCGACCTGCCACGCCTCGCCGCCCTCGATGGCCGCTCCGTCGAGGGCGGCACGCCACTGCCCGACGGCGGGGGTGCTGTCCGCCAGCGACGTCACCGTGGTCTCGTCGGCGGCGAGCAGTCCGCGGTGCAGCGGGCAGGCGGTGCGGGCCGAGAGCGCCTCGTCGACGTCCGCCGGGGGCGCGCTCACCTCGAGGGTGGTGCCGGCCAGCACGAGCGCGTTCGCGTCGATCGTGGCCGGCGAGAGCGCCTGCACGGCGGCCGCGGCGGACACGTCGGTGGCGACGAGCACGCGGGGGGCGTCGCCGAGTCGCCCGGCCAGGGCGAGCGCGTCCCAGGTCCGGGCGAGCTCGTGCCCGTCCGAGGCCAGGTGGGGCAGGATCTCGACGGCGTACCCGTCCGCGCTGAGCCGGCGGCCGAACCGCTCGTAGTGCTCGGGTCGCTCGCCACGGCCGGGGACCACCACGATCGTGCCGCGCACGGTGGCCGGCGGATCCCAGCGGACGGCGTCGACCGCGCTCTCGACCAGGGTGCTCATACCGTCCCACCCGCACCGACCAGGGCCGGTTCGCCGGGGACGTCGGAGGCGGCAGCGTCGCGCGCGTCGGCACCGGAACGCAGCAGTGGGACGAGCTCCTCGCCCCACCGGCGCACGTCGTTCAGCGGGTCGAAGCCGCGGATCAGCACCCGGGTGACGCCGAGGTCGTAGTACTTCAGGATCGCCTCGGCCACCTGCGCCGGGGTACCCACCGGCGCCGTCGAGTTCCCGGCCGGGCCGACCAGCTTGGTGATACCGGTCCAGAGCCGCTCGTCGTGGACCTCGGACTCGGCCGCGGCGTCCTGCAGGCGCTGCGCGGACGTGGAGGTCTGGTCCCCCTGCCGCCGGCCGAAGCGCCACCCGGCCTGGTGGTTGCCGAGGCGCTCCGCGGCGGCGTCGTAGATGGCGGCGGCCTTCTCCCAGGCGGCGTCCTCGGTGTCCGCGACGATCGGGCGCAGCGAGACGGAGAACTCGACGTTGCGGCCGTGCTTGGCGGCCTCGGCCCGGATCAGCGCGATCCGCTCGGCCGTGGGCGCCAGCGGCTCTCCGAAGAGCATGAACGTGTCCGTGTGCTCGGCGCCGATCGCGACGGCGTCGCCGGACTGGCCGCCGAAGAAGATCGGGATCTGGCCGTTGGGCTTGACCGCGCTGAATGCGCCCACGTACTTGTAGAACTCGCCTTCGTGGTCGAACGGCTCGGCACTGCTGAGGGTGCGACGCAGGACGTCGATGAACTCCGCGGTGCGGCGGTAGCGGGCGGGCTTGTCGGAGAAGTCGCCCTCCCGCTGCTGGTCGGTGTCGCTGCCGCCGGAGATGTGGTGGATGGCGACCCGGCCCTCACCGTAGAGGTTCTCGAGAGTGGCGAGCTTGCGCGCCACGAGCACCGGCTCGGTGAACCCGGGCCGGTGCGCGATCAGCACGCCGAGGCGTTCGGTGGTGGCGAGGATGTCCGAGGCGATCGCGAACCCGTCCGGGGAGGCGGCGCTGTAGCCGATCAGGGTGCGGTCGAAGCCCGCGTCGTCGTGGGCGCGGGCGAACGCGCGCAGGAACGCCGGGTCGACGACCTTGGTGTTGGCCCAGCCGAGGGACTCGGATCCGTTCTGGGTGGCGACCATGCCGAGGATCTGGATGCTCATGGGAACTCCTTGGGGTGCGAAGAGGTCAGGAAGGTCGGGTGGGGTCTGGTGGGACGGGGTGCGGCTCAGGTGCCCGCGAGCACCTCCCGGCGCAGGACCCGGCGCCCGGCGGCGCCGGAGTCGCCGGCGTGCAGCGACGCCGCGGAGGCGAGCAGCATCCGGGTGTACGGATGCTCCGGCCGGGAGAGCACCTGCGCCGTCGGGCCCTCCTCCACGATCGAACCGCGGTAGAGCACGGCGACCCGGTCGCTGACCGCGGCCACCGAGCCGAGGTCGTGGGAGATGAGCAGCAGGCCGAGCTCCCGTTCGCGGCGCAGGCCGTCCAGCAGTTGCAGTACGTGGTTGCGGTGCGCGGCGTCGAGCGCGCTGACCGGCTCGTCGCAGATGAGGACCTGCGGCGAGACGGCGAGTGCGCGGGCCACCGCGACACGCTGGCGTTGCCCTCCCGAGAGTTGCCCGGGGGTGCGCGTGGCCAGGTCGGGGTCGAGCCCGACGGCGTGCAACGCCTCGGTCACGCCGGTCTCGATCCGGGCGGCGTCGAGTCCGCCACGCAGCACCAGCCCCTGTCCCACCGACCGGCCGACGGTCAGGTCCGGGTCCAGGGAGCGTAGGGGGTCCTGGAAGACGTACTGCACGGCCCCGGTGCGGCGGAACGCCCGCAGCCGGGAGCCACGCAGCGCGCTCACCACTGTGCGGTTGCTGCCCTCGCGGCCCACGGTGATCGTCCCCGCGGAGGTCGGGACCAGGCCGAGTACGGCCCGGGCGAAGGTCGTCTTGCCGGAGCCGGTCTCGCCGATCAGGCCGACGACCTCACCGGCACGCACGGACAGGTCCACGCCGTGCAGGATCTCCCGCCGGCCCAACCGTACCCGGACCCCGCCGGCGGTGAGCAGTTCGGCTCCGGCCGTGCTCGTGGCTCCGACCGGACCGTCGTGCTCGGCGGCGGTCGGCCGGGGCGCGGTCGCGACGGACTCAGACATCGGCGGTCTCCTTCTCCAGGTACCCGGCGAGCGAGTACGCGTCGTGATGCTCCACCAGCAGCCGGGTGTACGGATGCCGCGGGTCGGCCAGGACCTGCGCGGTCGGACCGGCCTCGACGACGACCCCGTCGCGCATCACGAGCAGGTTCTCGGTGCTCCGGGACACCACGGCGAGATCATGGGAGACCAGCACGAGGGCGAGGCCCTCCCGGACCCGGACGGTCTCGAACAGGTCGAGAACATCCGCCTGGACGGTGACGTCCAGGGCCGTGGTGGCCTCGTCGGCGATGAGTAGTTCAGGTCCGAGGCAGATCGCGATCGCGAGCAGGACCCGCTGCAGCATCCCGCCGGAGAGCTCGTGCGGGTACTGAGTCAGGACCAGGTCCACCTGGTGCAGACCGAGGGACCCGAGAAGTTCCGCGGCCCGCTCCCGAGCCGCGGAACGGGAGAGTCCGCCGCGCACCCGCAGGACCTCGGTGAGCTGCTTGCCGACGGCGATGGACGGATTCAGGTAGGAGGCCGGGTCCTGGAACACCGCACCGATGCGGGAACCCCGCACCTGCTCCCACTGGGTGCGGCGCAGGGCACGCAGGTCCATTCCGTCGAAGACCACGCTGCCGCCGGTCACGGAGATCCCGTGCGGCAGCAGGCCGAGCAGTGACCGGGTGGTGAGGGTCTTGCCGGAGCCGGACTCCCCCACGATCCCGAGCGAGCCGCCGCGGGCCAGCTCGAAGGACACGCCGGAGACGAGCTCGCGGCCGTCCGGGGCCTCGATGCGCAGGGCGTCGACCTGGACGAGTGCCTCCCCGGCCGTCACGGCGGCGGGCCCACGGTCATGCGTACCGGTGTCAGCGGACATCGGCCACCTCCCGCTTGAGTGGGTTGCGCAGGGCTTCGGCGGCTCGGCCGGCGTCTCCGCTGGAGTCGCGGATCGCGTCCGCGAGCAGGTTCAGCGCGGCCACCGTGCCCATGATCGCCAGGGCCGGCGCCACCGGCCCGAACGGGCGCTGGGTGAGGTAGCCGAGGTCGGAGGCGAGCATGCCGCCCCAGGTGGGATCCGGCGGCTGGATCCCGATGCCGAGGAACGTGAGCGAGGACACGACGAGCAGGCCGCCGGCGGCCAGGTTCGCGGTCGTGACGACGACCGCGGGCAGCACCTTGGGCCAGATGTGCACGGCCAGCACGTGCCACCAGGGGGCTCCGAGCAGGGTGGCCGCCTCGACGTACTGGGCGCCGGCGTACCCGAGCGCGGCGGCCCGGATGATCCGGAAGTAGACCGGGGCGATCAGCACCCCGACCGCCACCATCGCCTGGAACAGTCCGTTGCCGAACAGCCCGGCGACGGCGATCGCGAAGATGATGAACGGCAACGCCATGAACGCGTCCGCCACCCGCAGACTGGTCCAGGCCACCACTCGGCCGCTGAACGCGGAGAGCATGCCCGGCACGATCCCGAGCAGCGCGCCGATGACGACGGCGGTGAGCGCGGCGAGCACGGACACCCGGGTCCCGGCGACGAGCCGGGACAGCACATCGCGGCCCAGGTAGTCCGTCCCGAGCCAGTGCGCCGAACTGGTGCCCTGCAGCACCGCACTGGTGTCCTGCGCCAAGGGGTCCTGCGGGGCGAGCAGGTCACCCGTGACGACGAGCAGGACAACGACGGCGAGGAACGCCAGTGCCACCTGCGCCGACCGCAGCCGCAGTGCCCGGCGGATCATGCCGCACGCTCCGAGGCGGGCAGCAGCCGGGCCAGCACCACGTTCACGACCAGGGAGGAGACCAGCACCAGCAGCACCGCCACCAGCAGGGACCCCTGGATCACCGGCACGTCACCGCGCAGGGCCGCGTCCCGGGTGAGCTGCCCGAGGCCGGGCATCTGGAACACCGCCTCGGTGATGACCGCACCGCCCACGAGGCGGGGTATGTGCAGACCGATCACGGCGATCGCGGGGGCCGCGCCGTTGCGCAGCGCGTGCACCAGCACCACCCGGCGCCAAGGCAGACCGCGGACCTGGGCCCCGAGCACATAGTTCTCGTCGAGCGCGCTCACGAGGCCGGTGCGCAACTGCCGGGCCAGGTCCGCGGACGCGTCCAGGCCGAGCGCGAACGCCGGGAGGACCAGGAACGAGGCCCACAGGCCGATCCCGGCCGAGATCGGCACGTAGCCACCGGTCGGGAACACGGGGATCAGCACCGCGAACACGATGATCAGACCGATCCCGGCCACGAACGCCGGCACCGTGGTGATCGCTGCCGCGACGGCGGTGATGGCCCGGTCGACGAACCGGCCCCGGTTCAGTGCCGCGACGATCCCACCGCACCCGCCGAGCACGACCGCGATACCCAGCGCGAGCCCTGCGACGGACAGGCTGACCGGGAGTCGTTCGGCGATCGAGTCGGCGACCGGGATGTTCGTGAACCAGGAGGCGCCGAGGTCCCCGTGCAGCGCGTTCCAGACCCAGCTGCCGTACTGCTCGTGGAACGGCCGGTCCAGCCCGAACTCGTGGCGCATCCGCTCCACGTCCGCGGGGGTGGCGACCTCACCGAGCACGGCCGCCGCGGGGTCCTGGTCGCTGAACGCGCCGAGCGCGAACGTGATCAGGGTGGTCAGGAACAGCACCGGGACCGCGATGGCCAGGCCCCGGCCGAGCGCGATCAGGACGCCGCGCGCCGGCGAGTGCGGGGCGAGGTCGGCCACCTCGTCGAGCGGGGCGAGGACCTCCTCGTCCGCGGCCTGCACCTCGGGGGTCGCGACCGCCGTCATTCGACCCACACGCCCTCGAATCGCACCGTGCCGATCTGGTGCTGCCAGTCGTGCACGTTGTCGCCGTGGACGTACAGCCGCGGCCACGTGAACAGGAACGTGTTCGGCATCGTGGTCACCGCCGTGTGCACGGCGGTCTGCAGCGTCTCGGCGTAGGCGGGGTCGTCCAGCGGGACCTGGCGGGCCGCGTCGATCGCCGCGTCGAGTTCGGCGGGGCTGTTGCGCCCGAGGTTCATCAGGCCCTCCGGCCCGAACAGCACCTCGAGCGACTGCACCGGGGACTCCCTGCCGGAGAAGCTGTCCAGGAAGAGCGGGTACTGGCGGGAGATGTAGTTGCTCACGCCAGGCGTCGCCACCTCGATGGTGATGGTGATTCCGGCGGCCGCGACCTGAGCCTGGATCTGTTCGGCCAGTGCCTGGTCCTGGGCGCCGTAGATGGTCAGGGTCAGGTCGATGCCGTCCGGGTACCCGGCCTCGGCGAGCAGGTCCGCGGCGGTGTCCGGGTCGTGGGCGTACAGGTCATCCAGGGATGCGTCGTAGGCGACGTAGTCGGTCGGGAACGGCTGCCAGTTCGGCTCGCCGTGGCCGAAGAACGCGACATCCACGAGGGCCTGCCGGTCGATCGCGTGGCTCAGCGCCTGCAGCACGAGCGGGTCGTCGTACGGGGCGACCGTGTTGTCGACGTCCAGGGTGCGCACCGTGAAGACGCGCTGCTCCTCGACGGTCAGCTGCGCCGCCTCGGCCGCTGCGACCTGAGCCGGCGGCACCACGGCGATGTCGAACTGACCGGAGGTGAGCCCGGCGACGGCGACCGTCGGGTCGGGCGGCGGCTTGAGCTCCAGCCCACCGAGCAGGATGTTCTCGACGTTCCAGTAGTCGGCGTTGCGTTCGAACACGGCCCGCGAGTCCGGCACGTACTCGGTCAGCACGAACGGGCCTGACCCGACCGGCGCGGTGGCGAGTGCGTCGACGTCGGCCGCGAACGCCGTCGGGCTCACGAGCATGCCGGTCTTGCCGGACATCAGCAGCGGGATCTGGTAGTCGGGCTGGTCCAGCTGGAAGGTGACGTTCAGCTCATCGACCACGGTGACGCCCGTGATCACCGCGAGCTGCGCGGCGATCGTGGAGTTCGACTGCGTCTGCCCGCGCTCGATATTCGCTCGGACCGCTTCGGCGTCCACGGGCGTGCCGTCGCTGAACGTGAGGTCGGGGCGCAGGGTGAAGGTGATCTGGTCACCGGCGTCGTTGTAGGACCAGGACTCGGCCAGCCCGGGCCGGGCGTCGCCGTCGTTCTCCTGCTGGACGAGGGCGTCGTAGGCGAGGGCGAGGGCGTGCACATCCTGGCCGGCGGTCGAGGCGACCGGGTCCCACGAGGTCGGCAGGTGCCAGCCCCAGATGAGCGTGCCGTCCGGGTTCGGGGTGCCGTCGGAGGAACTGTTTCCGCCGGCGCCGCCCGAGCAGGCCGCCAGGAGGGCGAGCAGGAGCAGGGGGATGAGGGCGCGGACGGGGCGTCGGCGTGAAGTCATGGGGCGTCCTGTGCGGTGCGGAGGGGTGTGCGGGGGCACGGTGGGCGGATCGGCCGGGGTGTCAACCGGCGACGGCTCGAGGGCGACACCCGAGAGGGCCTGTGTTCGGGCCCTGTCGGGCCGCTGGGGGGCGGGCACGTGCCCGACGGGTCGGCGTCAGGGCCGACAGCAGGACATCCGGGCGCGCCCGCAGGGACACTCCCGACACCGCATCCGGGCAGCCCGGGACCCACGCCGAGCGGCGGGACGGTTCAGGTTGCTCCGAGTCATGACAGCGATGCTCGCAGGCACGCCGGCGCGGCGTCCAACAACGATTCCTGGGCCGACCGATAGCGAGCGCTTATCGGTCGATCACACACCACCTGTGATCCGGGGTTCGACTCCTGATGGAGCTGCCGGAGCCGCCCGTGCCACGTCGGACGCGTGGCGCCGACCCGGCCGTGCGGATCGGCGCCACGCGCGCGTCGGTCGTACTCCCGCGTCAGCCCTGCTGCCGCGTCATGGTGCTGGGGTACCCACCACCGCCCGGGTAGATCCAGTCGCCGGACATCGCGCGGTCATCGTCGGTGAACGTGCCACGGAAGTAGGCGGGGCTGTCCTGTGCACCGGCCCAGATGGTGAGGGTGTCGCCCTTGAGTTCGTAGACGTAGTCGAAGGTGTTCCCCATCGAGTCGTAGAACCGCGAGGCGACCTCCTCGCTGACCGGCTCTCCGAACGGGTGCAGGTGTCCGATCACCTCGAACCCGGTCACCGACTGGCCGTACTGCTCGAGTTCGACATGCTGGATGAGGAAGTGCCCTCCGGGCATCCACTCGTACCGGACCGTGCCCTGCGCCCCGCCGGTCACCGCCCAGGTGCCGACGAGCCGGTCGAGGGCGCGGACCACCGCGCTCGGCTGCGGCGGCGCCTCCTGCGAGTGGTCCTGCGCGTCGGGCTGGTCGTTGGTGTCGATGCTCATGATCTGCTCCTGTCTCGGCTGGAGAGCCCCGGTGTGGGCCGCTCCCACCGATACCTCGGAGCGGCCGTCGGATTCTCGACAGGACCACGGAAGAAGTCCGACCCAAGTCTTCGGCCGATGATGTCGAGATGACGGACCGCGCTACGTGGTGTCTGTGAGCGCCGCCCGATCCCGGACGGCCACCACCATGACCGGAGGACACCATGACCACCACAACGTCTCGGCGGACCACGCACGACGCCCCACCCGGTGGCGGGGCGACGACCGGGCGGCTACTCACAGCGGCCGCACTCGCCGGACCGTTCTTCGTCGTCTCGTCCACCATCCAGGCCTTGGCCAGGGACGGGTTCGACATCCGGGTGCACCCCCTCAGCCAGCTCGCCACGGGTGGGCCCGGATGGATCCAGATGGTCACGTTCGTCGTGGCGGGGCTCGGCGGCCTCAGCCTCGCCGTCGGGCACCGACGCGTGGTGACCACCGGTGCGGGCGCCCGGGTCGCGCCCGTGTTCCTCGTGGTGTTCGGCGTGGCGTTCGTGGTCGCCGGCCTCGTCCCGATGGATCCTCAGAACGGACTCCCGGTCGGTGCGCCGGAGGGCGCCGTGGCGATGTCCTGGCACTCCGTCGTGCATGGGACGGCGGCCGCGGTGTCGTTCACGGCCCTCGCGGTTGCGTGCGTCGCCCTGGTGGTCCGTGCGATCCGAGCGCGGCGGGTGTGGGCAGTGCTCGGGAACGGAGTGGTCGCCGTCGTGCTTCTCGTGCCCGTCTCGGCGACGAACGCGAGCATCCAGGTCGCCGCCACCGGACTGGTCGCCTTCACCTGGATGACGGTCACCGCCCTTCGTCTGCGCAGGCCCGTATGAGCACGCCTAGGCTGGGAGTCTCTGGGAGGAGAACCATGAAGTTCCTGCTACTGAGCTACACACCCGCGCAGTCGTGGGACGCCGAGACGGCTGACGTGCCGGGCGAGGAGGCCCTCGCCGCGTTCGCCGCCTACCAGAAGTTCGAGGCGGAGCTCCGCGAGTCCGGGGAGTTCGTACTCAGCGAGGGCCTGGGACATCCGGCCGTGACCACCACCGTCCGCAAGGTCGACGACGGCGTCGTCGCCACCGACGGCCCGTTCGCCGAGTTGAAGGAGGTGCTCGCGAGCTTCGCGATCATCGAGTGCTCGAGCCACGAACGTGCGCGTGACATCGTCGCCCGCATGGTCGATGTGCTCGGCGAGCCCATGGAGATCAGGCCGATCATGGGCGACGACTTCGCCTGATGGCACCTCCCGCCGACGACCGCGCCACCGGCCCGGACGAGCGCCGCATCGAGCACGTGCTGCGTACCGAGACGCCGCACGTGCTCGGTGCGTTGGTGCGCCGCTTCGGCCGGTTCGAGCTCGCCGAGGACGCGGTGCAGGAGGCCCTGTTCGTGGCGAGCCGGCGCTGGGCGGCCGAAGGGCTGCCCGACGAGCCGCGCAGCTGGCTGATCCGAGTCGGCTACCGCAAGATGGTCGATCTCATCCGGTCGGAGCAGGCCGCCCGGCGACGCGAGGACGAGGCGGCACGGGCCGACCCCGTCCTGGTCGACCCGACCCAGCCCGGACCGGCCGTGGTCGACCGCGACGACAGCCTGCAGTTGCTGCTGCTGTGCTGCCATCCGGCGCTCAGTGAGGTCTCCCAGGTGGCACTCACCCTCCGCGCGGTCGCCGGCCTGACCACCGGCGAGATCGCCCACGCCTACGGTGTCCCCGAGACCACCATGGGTACCCGGATCAGCCGGGCCAAGCGCACGCTGAAGGAAGCGGGTGCACGGTTCGAGATCCGCCACTCCGACGACCTGAGCGCGCGAGTCACAGCCGTGATGCGGGTGCTCTACCTGGTCTTCAATGAGGGCTACACGGCCACCGCCGGCGACGCGCTCACCCGCCCCGATCTGACCACTGAGGCGATCCGGCTGGCGCATCTGCTGCGGGCGCTCCTTCCCCGGGACCCCGAGGCGACCGGCCTGCTGGCACTGATGCTGCTCACCGACGCTCGCCGGGCCAGCCGCACCGACCGCGACCACGAGCTCGTGCTGCTCGGGGACCAGGACCGCACCCGGTGGAACCAGCACCAGATCCGTCAGGGACGGGCGTTGATCGAGCAGGCATGGGCCCTGGATCGCGTGGGGCCGTACCAGTTGCAGGCTGCGATCGCGGCCACCCATACGCAGGCGAGCACCTCCACGGAGACCGACTGGCCGCAGATCGCCGCGCTCTACCTCTGGCTCGAACGACTGCAGCCGAGCGCGCCGGTCCGACTCAGCCGCACGGTCGCCGTCGCCCACGCCTTCGGGCCGCGCCGCGGCCTCGCCCTGCTTGACCAGTTCGAGCGCGAGCACGGACTGACCGACGATCCACTGGTCGCGCAGCGAGCCCGTGCCGTCCGTGCCCACCTGCTCGAGCGGGTCGGCGAACACGACTCCGCCCGAGCGGAGTTCCGCGCGGCCGCGGCGCTGACCGCCAACGGCGCCGAGCGCCGCTACCTGCTACGCCGCGCACGCCCGAACGCGAGCCCGGGAGACCCGGCGCACTAGGACCGGCTCAGGCGCTCTTCTCGCGGGGGGTCCGCTTGGACCGGGGCGCCTCGCGGGGCACCAGGGTCGGGTTCACGTTCTCGAGGACGACCTCGCGGGTGATCACGACGCGGGCGATGTCCTCGCGGCTGGGCACGTCGAACATCACCGACTGGAGGACCTCCTCCATGATGGCCCGCAGGCCGCGGGCACCGGTGCCCCGCAGGATCGCCTGGTCCGCCACGGCCTCGATCGCATCGGGGGTGAACTCGAGTTCGACGCCGTCCATCTCGAACATCCGCTGGTACTGCTTGATCAGGGCGTTGCGCGGTTCGGTGAGGATCTGCGCGAGCGCCGGGCTGTCGAGCGGGGAGACGGTGGTGATCACCGGCACCCGGCCGATGAACTCCGGGATCAGCCCGAACTTCAGCAGGTCCTCGGGCATGACGTCGTCGATCACGTCGACGTCGTCGGCGCTGTGCAGCGGGGCGCCGAAGCCGATGCCGCGGCGGCCGGCGCGGGCGGAGATGATCTCGTCGAGTCCGGCGAACGCCCCGGCCACGATGAACAGCACGTTCGTGGTGTCGATCGTGATGAACTCCTGGTGCGGGTGCTTGCGTCCACCCTGCGGCGGCACCGAGGCCTGGGTGCCCTCGATGATCTTCAGGAGCGCCTGTTGCACGCCCTCACCCGAGACGTCCCTGGTGATGGAGGGGTTCTCGCTCTTGCGGGCGATCTTGTCGATCTCGTCGATGTAGATGATCCCGGTCTCGGCCTTCTTCACGTCGAAGTCGGCGGCCTGGATGAGCTTGAGCAGGATGTTCTCGACGTCCTCGCCGACGTAGCCGGCCTCGGTCAGTGCGGTGGCGTCGGCGATCGCGAACGGCACGTTCAGCATCTTGGCGAGGGTCTGGGCGAGGTAGGTCTTGCCGCAGCCGGTCGGGCCGATCAGCAGGATGTTGGACTTGGCGAGTTCCACGTCGGCGTCGTCGCCGCTGGCCGACGCCGCAGCCGGGCCGGCCTGGACCCGCTTGTAGTGGTTGTAGACGGCCACCGCGAGCGACTTCTTGGCGCCCTCCTGGCCGATGATGTACTGCTCGAGGAACTCGAAGATGTCCCGCGGCTTGGGCAGGTCGACCAGACCGAGCTCGTTCGCCTCGGCGAGCTCCTCCTCGATGATCTCGTTGCAGAGGTCGATGCACTCGTCGCAGATGTAGACGCCGGGGCCGGCGATCAACTTGATGACCTGCTTCTGGCTCTTCCCGCAGAACGAGCACTTGAGCAGGTCGGCGCCCTCTCCGATACGAGCCATGCGCGCCTCACCTCTCCGATCTGCTGGTCAATCTGGTTGCCCGGCGTTGCGCCGTCATCCCATTGTGCGTCATCGATCCTCGACAACAACCATTTCACACTACGTGCGCCACGTCTTTTGTTGCACGAACGGCCCGCCGCGTGTCGCCACGCGCCGGGCCGTTCGGGTCTCGGACGTCTGCCCGTCAGTTGCCGGCGGGCAACTGCGGTGCCTTGCGGCTCTCCAGCACCTGGTCGACGAGGCCGTACTCGAGCGCACCCTTGGCGGAGAGGATCTTGTCGCGCTCGATGTCGGTGCGGACGTCCTCCACCGCCTTGCCGGAGTGCAGCGCCAGGGTGTCCTCGAGCCACTCGCGCATGCGGAGCACCTCGGCGGCGTGGATCTCGATGTCGGAGGCCTGCGCGTACCCGCCGCCCTCGAGCGAGGGCTGGTGGATCAGCACGCGGGCGTTCGGCAGTGCCAGCCGCTTGCCGGGCGAACCGGCCGCGAGCAGCACCGCCGCCGCGGACGCCGCCTGACCGAGGCAGACCGTCTGGATCTGCGGCTTGATGTACTGCATCGTGTCGTAGATCGCCGTCATCGCGGTGAACGAGCCACCGGGCGAATTGATGTACAGGGTGATCAGGCCGTCCGGGTCCTGACTCTCCAGAACGAGGAGCTGGGCCATGATGTCGTCCGCGGACGCGTCATCGACCTGCACGCCGAGGAAGATGATGCGGTCCTCGAACAGCTTGGTGTACGGATCCTGCCGCTTGAAGCCGTACGCGGTCCGCTCCTCGAACTGCGGGAGCACGTAGCGCGAGCTCGGCATCCGGCCTGCGGAGCCGCCGAAGTTCGTCGCCTGGGTGGAAAAGTTCACGGGTCTCTCCTACGAATCAGTGGTGGGCGACGTCAGTTGGTGGTGCCACCGCCGCCGGACACCGCGCTGGAGTCGGTGACGACGTGGTCGATGAAGCCGTACTCGAGGGCCTCGGCCGCGGTGAACCAGCGGTCCCGGTCCGCGTCGCGGTTGATCTCCTCGACGGTGTGCCCGGTCTGCTCGGCGGTCAGTTCGGCCATGACCTTCTTCATGTGCAGGATCAGCTCGGCGTTGATCTTGATGTCCGTCGCTGTGCCGCCGATGCCTCCGGACGGCTGGTGCATCATCACGCGGGCGTGCGGGGTCGCATAGCGCTTGCCCTTGGTGCCCGAGGCGAGCAGGAACTGACCCATCGACGCGGCCATGCCCATCGCCACCGTGGCCACGTCCGGCTGCACGTACTGCATGGTGTCGTAGATCGCCATGCCCGCGGTGACGGAGCCGCCCGGGGAGTTGATGTAGAGCCAGATGTCCTTCTCGGGGTCCTCCGCCGCGAGCAGCAGCATCTGCGCGCAGATCTGGTTCGCGTTCTCGTCGCGCACCTCGGATCCGAGCCAGATGATGCGCTCCTTGAGGAGGCGGTTGAAGATGTGGTCGCCCAGCCCCAGTCCCTGCTGGTCCGACTGTGCGGCCTTGGGAATCTCGCTCACGGTTGCTGCTCCTGATCGTCGGTTGTTGTCTCTGCGCTTGACACTAACGCCGAGTGCGGCCGGTATCTGCCCGCGGGTCGCAGGTTTCGCTGTTGGCGCACGGGGTTCACCGCGGTTCGACGGCGGAGGTCCCGCACCCGGGGCGGGTGCGGGACCTCCTGCGCGTGCGTGGAGCCCGGCTCAGACCTTCGCGTCGGCCTCGTCGTCGGCGTCCTCCGGCGAGTCGGCCGAGTCAGCGGAATCTGCCGAGTCGGCCGAATCAGCAGAGTCGGCGGAGTCGGCCGAGTCAGCGGAGTCAGCGGACTCGGTGTCCTCGGTGTCCTCGAGGTCGACCTCGACGGTCTCGATGCCGCCGGCCTCGACGGTCTCGTCCGCCGCGGCCTGGGCGGCGGCGACGGCCGCCTGCACGGCGTCCTCCTCGTCGGAGCCGATGTAGTCGGTCAGGTCGACGTCCGCACCGGAGCCGTCGACGACCTTCACCTGTCGCAACGCCACGGCGAGCGACTTGTTCCGGGACAGTTCGGCCACGAAGGTCGGGATCTGGCCGTTGGAGTCGGCCTGCTGAATGAACTCGTTCGGGTCCATGCCGTACTGCTGGGCGGTCCGGAGCAGGAACTCGATCAGCTCGTTCTGGCCGACCTGCACCTCGACCTTCTCCGCGAGGGTGTCCAGCAGGAGCTGACGGCGGAGGGTGTCGGTGGCCTCGACGCGCACCTCTTCGCGGTGCGTGTCGTCCTCGAGCCGGCCCTCGTTCTCGAGGTGCCGGTGGATCTCGTCCTCGATCACGCCGCTCGGCAGCGGGAACTCGGTGTTCGCGAGCAGGTGCTCGAGGAGCTGGTCGCGGGCCTGCACGGCGCGGTTGTTGGACTTGGCGTCGGCGACCTGCTCGCGCAGGTTCTCACGCAGCTCCTCGACCGTGTCGAACTCGGAGGCGGTCTGGGCGAAGTCGTCGTCAACCTCGGGGAGTTCCTGCTCCTTGACGGCGGTCGGGGTCACGGTGACCTCCGCCTCCTCGCCGGCGCGGTCGCCACCGGCCAGCGGTGCCTTGAACGTGGTGGTCTCCCCCGCGCTCACGCCGGTGAGCGCCTCGTCGAGACCCTCGAGCATGTTGCCGGAGCCGATCTCGTAGGAGACCCCGGAGACGGAGTCGATCTCCTCGTCGCCGATGCTCGCGGTCAGGTCGATCGTGACGAAGTCACCGGTCTGGGCGGCGCGGTCCACGGAGACCAGGGTGGCGAACCGCTGACGCAGCGTGGTCAGGCGCTCCTCGACGTCGGAGTCGGAGGCCTCGGCGTCCTCGACCGTGAGGGTCACGCCGTCGAGCTCGGGCAGCGTGATCTCGGGACGGATGTCCACCTCGGCGGTGAAGACCAGGGCGTCGGAGTCCTCGCCGTCGGTGGACACGCCCGGCACCGACGTGACCTCGATGCTCGGCTGGCCCAGCGGGCGCACCTCGGCCTCGGTCACGGCCTGGCGGTAGAGGCCCGGCAGCGCGTCGTTGACGGCATGCTCGACGACGGCGCCGCGGCCCACCCGCTGGTCGATGATGCGCGGCGGCACCTTGCCCTTGCGGAAGCCGGGAATGTTCACCTGCTCGGCGATGTGGGAGTAGGCGTGGTCCATGCTCGGCTTGAGCTCCTCCGGCGTGACCTCAACGGTCAGCTTGACCCGGGTCGGCTCGAGGTTCTCGACGGCGCTCTTCACTACGTGTTCTCCACTCATGGATGTCTTGGGGCAGGTCGCGCGAACGCACTCGGCGGCGGCGCCACCTCTTCGTTCGTCATTGGCGTCCGCAGACACGTGAGGGCACGGCGAAGCGAACAGCGGCCACCAGTCTACCCCGCTCGGGATCACGCGAGTTCGGCGAGCCACCAGGTCCGCGCCCCGCGTCCCCTCGATCGGGACGACGGCGGCCGCGCTCCCCGCGAACGCGCACTCTCCATGTGTCCGTTCGAGTGATCCGCGGGGGAACCGCGCGTTCGGCAGGAAGGTCCCCAGGGGCCGGCCGGGCGAGCGGTCAGTGCAGCGTGACGGGGAACAACTCGGTTCGGGCGACCACGCGATCGCGCTCGACGGCCAGGGCGGCGCGGCGTGGGTCCGCGAGGTAGGCGTCGAGGCCGGCCTGCCCGCCGAACCGGAACAACTGCACCTCGTGCGGCTGCCCGTCCGCGCCGTCCGAGGTGGCCCGCTGGACGATCTGGGCGCCGTGGTCGGCGAGCAGTACGAGCACCGTGTCCTCATAGATGGACAGGTCCGCCTCGTTTCCGGGCGTCGCCCACAGCAGGCAGCACAGGGTGAGCGGGTCGGCCGAACTCATGGACGTGGAGTCTGGCAGCGGGGCACGCACGGGCACAAGGACGGCGAGCGGGATCAGATCAGGGGGCGAGCGGGGTCCAGAACGACCAGGGCTCCCCCTCGGGACCGGTCGCCCCGTACTCACGCACGCCGTAGGGCTGATCGGTCGGCGCGTAGGTGACCGTCCCACCCCGGGCGAGGACGCCCGAGTGGTGGGCGTCGACGTCCTGCACCGTGATGACCAGCATCCCGGTGGCGGCGCCGAGACTCGCCGGCGAGGCCAGACCCCACCGCGGCGCGACCGGGTGCAACATGACCAGCCCGTCGACGGTGCGGACCTCGGCCTGCACCACGGTGCCGGCCCGGTCCCGGCGCACCGGCCCCGGTTCGAGGCCGAACACCCGGACCAGGTACTCGTGGGCGCGAGCGAGATCGTCGTAGACCAGCACCGCGATCCGCCGCAGCGGCTCGGTGCGGGCGACCGCCGTGTCCTCGAGCACCGACAGCAATCGGCGACACACCCCCACATCGCCCACGCCGCCGCCGTCGGGCGCCTGGGACGTCCCGTCCTCGACCGGTGCGGCGCGGACGTCACTGAGCCGGTGCAGCAGCCGCTCGGTGCGCAGCACCTCGTCCTCGAGCGTGGCCAGGTGCTGACGCAGCGCGTCGTCGATGGCCCAGCCGGGTTCGTCGAGGGCGCGGCCGATCTCCTCGAGCGGCGTCCCGAACCGGCGCAGCACGCTGATCCGGTAGAGCCGTTCGACGTGCTCCCGGAGGTAGACGCGATGTCCCGCGGGCGTGCGCTCCGGTCGCAGGAGGCCGATGTCGTCGTAGTGGTGCAGGGTCCGCACGGTGAGACCGGCCAGGTCGGCGAGCTCACCGACCCGCCAGCCGACGTCCGCGGCCGCCATGCTCAGTCCTGCCGGGAGTTCAACGCCCAGCGGTGCCCGAACGGGTCCACGAGCCAGCCCCGCTTCTCGCCGCCCTCACCGCTCGGCTCCCGGTCCGGGGTGGCACCCGCGGCCACCGCGGCCGCGTAGGCCGCGTCGACGTCGGCCACGCCGAGCACGATCGCTGCCGTGCTGTGGCCCACGGTGGCGGGCGCGTAGGCGCCGTACTCGTGGAACTCGTCCGAGAGGTAGAAGACGTCGTCGCCGATCGCCAGGGTGGTGTGGCCGATCCGGCCGTCCTCCTCGTCATAGCGCTCCCCGGTCTCCCGAGCTCCGAAGGCCGCCGCGTAGAACGCCACGGCCGCCGCACCGTCGTGGACCGTGAGATAGGGAACCAGGCGTGTCATGACAGTCTCCTTCGTCCGCCGCGGCGGCCCGTCGTCGCCGCATGTGGCGACCGTATGCCCTCACGTCACGTGAGGTGCAAGGGGTCGCCCGCGAGCGGACCTCGCTGGCTACGATCGCAGCCATGACCTCGTGGCCGGACACCCGGATCCTGGACCTGTTCGGGATCGAGTCGCCGATCGTGCTGGCGCCGATGGCGGGGCCTGTCCTGGCCGACCTGACCGTGGCGGTCGCCCGGGCCGGGGGCCTGGGGTCGCTGCCCTGCGCCCTGCTTCCCGGGGACCGGGTCCGCGCCGAGCTCACCGAGATCCGCTCCCGCACCGACGCCGCGATCAACCTCAACTTCTTCTGCCACAGCACGCCCGTGCCGGACCCGGTCGCCGACCTCGCCTGGCGGGCCCGGCTGGCCCCGTACTACATCGAGGCCGGTCTGGACCCGTCGTCCGCCCCGGGCGTCTCGAACCGCAACCCGTTCGACGGCGCAGCCTGCGAGATCGTCGAGGAGTTCGGACCGGAGGCGGTCAGCTTCCACTTCGGTCTCCCCGAGCCGACGCTCCTGGACCGGGTCCGGGCCACGGGCGCGAAGGTGCTCGGCTGCGCCACCACGGTGGCCGAGGCCCGGTGGCTCGTCGACCGTGGCGCGGACGTGATCATCGCGCAGGGCGCCGAGGCCGGAGGGCACCGGGGCATGTTCCTGTCCACGGACATCAGCACCCAGGTGGGCACGTTCGCGCTCGTGCCGCAGGTGGTCGACGCCGTCGACGTACCGGTGATCGCGGCCGGCGGCATCGGTGACCCGCGCACGATCGTGGCCGCCCTGGCTCTCGGCGCCGCCGCGGTGCAGATCGGCACGGCGTACCTGTACACGCCGGAGGCGCGCATCGCCGTCGGGCACCGGGCCGCGTTGCTGGAGCAGAACGCGGACGACGCGACCGCACTCACGAACGTGTTCACCGGCCGCCCGGCCCGCGGCATCGTGAACCGTGCCATGCGTGAGCTCGGCCCCATGAGTGCGGCGACGCCCCCTTTCCCGCGGGCCGGTGGGGCACTCGCGCCGCTGCGCTCGGCCACCGAACCGTCCGGCTCCACGGACTTCATGTCGCTGTGGTCCGGGCAGGCGGGAGCGCTCAGTGCGCGGTACGCGGGCATGGGTGCCGAGGACCTCACCCGCACCCTGGCGCGTGAGGCCCTGGCGCGACTCTGACGGGCATTGCCCCGACGCCCCGGCGGGAGGACGATGTGCCATGTTCATCGACACGACGGCCGAGAGCGCGGCTACCGGGGCGCTCGCAGACTGGTACCAGTCCCAGCGGAGCAGTTGGGGCTTCCTGCCCAACTACGCCGGCTGCTTCACCACCCGGCCCGACGTCGCGGACGCCTGGACCAACCTCAACCTGACGATCCGGGGTGGCATGGACCGGCGCCGGTTCGAGCTCGCGACGATCGCAGCCGCGCGGGCGCGACGCTCGACCTACTGCACGGCCGCGCACAGCCTGTTCCTGCGGGACGTGGTCGGCGACGGCGACACCATGGCCGAACTCGCCCTCGCCCCCGACGGGCACACCCTCCCCGCACAGGACGCCGCCCTGTACGCGTTCAGCTCCCGCGTCGCCCGGGACCCCTCCACGATCGAGCAGGCCGACGTCGACGCCCTCCGCGACGTCGGACTCACGGACGCCGAGATCGCCGACGTCGTGCTCGCGGTCGCGGCCCGGCTGTTCTTCGCCACGGTCCTCGACGGCCTGGGCGCGCGGCTCGACCCGCAGACGGCGGCCACGTTCGAGCCGGACCTGCTCGCGGCGCTGGTGGTCGGACGGCCTGTCGGTGGGGACTGAGCGCGTCCTGTCGCCGGGTGGCAGGAGCCGTCGTCACGACCGGCTCGTGCCTCGCCGGGCGTTCCTCCTCCCGGCATCGTGTCACCGCGACATTGAACAAGGCCAGAACGGCTGCGCCGTCTGGCCTTGTTCATTGTCGGGGTGACAGGATTTGAACCTGCGACCCTTGCGTCCCAAACGCAATGCGCTACCAAGCTGCGCCACACCCCGCTGGTGTCATGAGTCTAGCGATGACCGAGCACCCCGGATGACCCAGTATCCTTGTGGACGAGTCATTGCGGGTGTAGCTCAATGGTAGAGCCTCTGCCTTCCAAGCAGATGGTGCCGGTTCGATCCCGGTCACCCGCTCCAGACCCCGAACGCCCGGGCCGGCCACGGCCCGGGCGTTCGTGCGTCCCCGCGCCCCGACCGGCCGCCGCCGACCCACCTTGGGCACGTGCCGCCGTCGGGCATCAACGAACGACGGCCGCCCCCTCACGAGGAGGGAGCGGCCGTCGGAGTCTGTGCCCAAGGGGCGCGCTCGTGGATCAGTCGTCGGTGTCGACCAGGCCACGCTCGGCCGCACGGGCCAGGCGCCGGGGCACCTTGACCTCGCGCCCGCCGGCGCGGACAGGTACGAGGTCCGCCGCCGTCATCTTCCACTGCGAGCGACGCGCACGCGTGTTGCTGCGCGACATCTTCCGCTTCGGAACTGCCATGGCTCTACCTCCCCTTCCGTCCTCGATGGAGCATCGTCGTGAACTGCCTCACGCCGATGCGTGATGCGACCGTCGGTGACCCGGTACGGGTCCCGCCGGAGAAATCAGGCGTTCTCGCCGGACTTGGCGTAGCGGCGACGGAACTTCTCGACGCGGCCGGCGGTGTCCATGATCTTCTGCTTGCCCGTGTAGAACGGGTGCGAGGCGGCGGAGATGTCGACGTCGACCACCGGGTACGTGTTGCCGTCCTCCCACTCGACCGTGGCGTCCGACGTCAGGGTCGACTTCGTCAGGATCGAGAAGTTCGCCGAGATGTCCCGGAACACGATCGGGTGGTAATCCGGGTGGATGTCGTTCTTCATGTCTTTTCCTACCTAGTTCCTTGCCTGGTGCGGCTGCGTGGGGATTGTGCGGGTTACCAGCTGGACTTCGTCACGCCCGGCAGCTCGCCGCGCAGTGCCATGTCACGGAGCTTGACCCGCGAGAGTCCGAACTTGCGGAGGTAGCCGCGGGGGCGTCCGTCCGCTGCGTCCCGGTTGCGCACACGCGTGGGGCTCGCGTTCCGGGGCAGGGCGTGCAGAGCGGCCAGGGCCGCGTCGCGCTCGGCCTCGGGGACGTTCGGGTTGACCGACGTCTTCTTCAGCTCGGCGCGGCGCTCGGCGTACCGTGCCACGATCACGCGACGCTGTGCGTCGCGGGCGATCTTGGACTTCTTCGCCATGCGTGTCCTCTGCTCCTTGCGATTACGGTGTGCGCTCTTGTGGCACCTTGCTCCTGCTCCCCCACACGTCCGACCTCCGGGTCGTCCCGGCGCTCATGTCGGTGAGGGCGAGGTCGCGATCCGGCTGACGGACGCTTCCCCACTGACCTGGATGTCAACGTCTGCGCCGGATTCCCGGTCGCGGGCGTGCCACCCGTGGGCGCAGGGGACCTTCGAGGTCACGATGCACCTCGAAGATGATACCCAAGATTCCGCCCGCGGGACACCTCGCGCCCCGCCGTCGACCGCCGAGATGCGCAGGGTGTGACGGATCCCTCACCGTATCGGCGGCGACCGACCCAAGTTGTTCTAGTTCAGCTAGAACAATAGAATGAACTCATGCTCATCACCGTCGACCCCACCAGTGCGGTGCCACTGTTCGACCAGATCGCCACGGCTGTCCGGATCGCGGTGGTGCGCGGTGAGGTGGCCGCCGGCGAGCGGCTCCCGAGCGCCCGCGAGCTGGCCGACTCGCTCGACCTGAACGTGCACACGGTCCTGCATGCCTACCGCACCCTGCGCGAGGAGGGTCTGCTCGAGGTCCGCCGCGGCCGGGGCGCGACCATCGCTACCGGCGCCGGGCGCGACTACCAGGACCTGCGCGCCGCCCTGGACACGCTGCTCGCCGAGGGCGACCGGCTCGGACTGACCCGTCAGGCCCTCACGGGCCTGCTCACCCACGAGGAGACCCGATGACGTCGAATGGCTCAGAAGCACGGATGCCCCTGCCGCACCGCGGCCGGGCGCTCGCGCTCGGCGTGGTGCTGCCCGCCGCGCTCCTGGGCGGCGGCTATGCCCTCGTCCTGGCCTGGCGCGACCGGCTCCCCGACCCGGTGGCCGTGCACTGGGGCGCCTCCGGCGTGGACCGGACCGGTTCGTTCGCCGAGCTGATCACGCCGATGCTGGTGCTCGGCCTCGTGACGCTCGCCGTGACCGGAACCCTGTCGATGACCGTCGGACGGAGCGCTCTGACCCGGCGGATGATCGTCGGGCTCTCGGCGGGGATGGCGGCGATGTACGCAGGGTTGTTCGTGGGCATGACCTGGGTGCAACTGGACGTCCCGACCGCCGAGCAGGCGAGCAACCCGGGTGGCGCGATCGCACTCGGCCTGGGTGCGGGAGTGGCCATCGGTGCGCTGGCCGCCGTCCTCGCCGGATCCGATCCGCCGCAGCCCGCCGAGGACGAGGTTCCCGCGGACGCTGCCCGGCTCGCCCTCGGGCCGAACGAGAGCGCCGTCTGGATCCGCTCGACGACGGCTTCCCGCCCGTGGCTGCTGTGGGTCGTGCTGATCCCGCTGTTCGCACTGACCGCCGTACTGACCGTGCCCACCGGTCAGTGGTGGCTGACCCTGATCCCGGCCGTGACGGCGGTCCTGGTCGCCTCGATGACCTCGTGGTCGGTGCGGGTCGACGCCGGCGGCCTCAGCGCGCGCAACGTGTTCGGATGGCCCCGGCTGGAGGTCCCGGCCGGCGAGGTGGAGCGAGCCGATGTGATCACCGTGAGCCCGTTCGGCGAGTTCGGCGGCTGGGGACTGCGCACCGACGGCCGTGGCCGCACCGGCCTCGTGGTCCGCAAGGGCCCGGCCATCAGCGTGCAGCGCACCGGGGGCCGAGTACTCGTGGTGACGGTCCCGGGCGCCGAGCGTGGCGCCGCCCTGTTGAACACGGTGGCGGCCCGGGCACGAACGCCGATGCCCGACGGCGGTCCCTCCTCGGGTCGGTCGCGCACCTGATCGCGGGGCGGGTCAGCGACTGCCCTCGCTGACTCCGGCTGCCCAGTCGAGATGGTGGTCGGAGGCCTGGTCGGCGCTGTTGCGGGCCATGGCGGACGCGAGGATCCGGGGCAGGACCGCATCCCGGACGAGCCGGCCGACGGCCCCGGGCGCCTTGTTGTTGTTGATGCGGGCGGCCGCGCGGATGATCGCCTCGACGCGCGGCCGGCGGAGGGTCTCGAACTGGGCGTAGGCCTGCTCGACGGAGTCGCGGTCACGTAGCGACATGGCGAGTACCACCGCGTCCTCGACGGCGAGCGAGGCGCCCTGACCTGATGTCGGCGACGGCGCGTGGGCGGCGTCGCCGATCACGATGACCCGGCCAGAGGACCAGGGTCGCAGCCGCGGAATCGTCTGGATCGCCGTCATCGGCGCGAAGTCGGGGGTGGCGGCGATGATCTCGAGGGCCGGCCCGGCGTCGTCCGCGTACAACTCGGCGAACCGTGCGCGCCACTGCGCGTCGCCGACCGCGGCCAGCTCACCGCGCGCCGGTTCGCGACGGTGGGGCAGGTTCACGAACCACCACGCCTGCTCGCCCGGCGCCACGGCGAAGCCGAAGAAGGCGCGCTTGCCGAAGATCATCTCGTAGTCGCCGGGCGGCGAGTCCAGCGTCAGGCCCGGTGCGTAGCCACCCGTCGTCACCAGACCGGAGTACGCGGGTTCGGGCGACCCCGGGAGCGCGAGCCGGCGCACCGTGGAGTGGATGCCGTCCGCGCCCACGAGGAGGTCCGCCTCCGCGACGCTGCCGTCGTCGAACTCGGCGCGCACCCGCGCCGGCCCGGCGTCCAACCCGACCAGGCGACGCCCGTAGCGGATCTCGATCCCCCGCGTCTCGACCTCGGCCCGGAGCGCCCGGACCAGGTCGGCGCGTCGGACGGTCTGGCTGACCGTGCCGTCGGCGAGCACGCCACCGGTGCTGGTGGTGCCGAGGCGCTTTCCGGTGTGGCTGCGCAGGGTCATCGCCGCCGTCGGGAAGCCCGCCTCGAGCACTCGTCCGTCGGCTTCGATCGCGCGCAGGGCGTCGATGCCGTTGGTCGCGAGGGTCAGGAACGAGCCGTGGTCGCGGTCGGTCCGGTCGTGGGCCTCGACCACCCTCACCTCGATCCCGGCCCGGGTCAGGGCGATGGCGGCCGCGGCGCCGGCGACGCCACCGCCGATCACGAGTGCTGTGCGTGCTGCGGTCATGACGGTTCTCCTGTGGTGTCCGGGTTCTCGGGGGCGCCGGGACCCGGCGCCTTCCGGTGGTAGGCACGCCATGGCTCGACCCAGCCGGCATCCGGGCTGTCGATGCGGTCGAGCAAGGTTCGGATGAATCCGGACTCGGCGTCGAGCAGTCGCTCGCGGTACTCGTCCTCGACGAGGAAGACCGGGTGAACCCCGCCGGCGAGGACCGCCTCGCGTTGCTCGGCGAGCGACGCACCCTCCCGCGCCAGGCGCTCCAGGCGGGCTTCCAAGAGGGCCCGCGCATCGTCCGGGGGCAGCACGATGATGAGCGAGAGCGCGGCGGCGAAGGCCGGATACTCGTGCTGCGGCTCGGCGATGAGCCGGCTCAGCCATCGGCGCGACTCGGCCCGGCCCTCGTCGGTCACCTGGTACGTGGTCCGCTCGGGCAGCCTGCCGGCCCGGTCGACCCCCGAGGCCGTGATCAGATCGGTCGCCTCGAGCTGGCGGACCACGCTGTAGAGCGCGCCGTAGCTGAGCCTGAAGGTTCGCGCGGCGTCCCGGTCGATCAGTTGGCGGTGGAGCTCGTAGGCGTGCATCGGCCGCTCCTCCAGATACGCGAGCACGGCGAGGCCGAGGAGGTTCGTCATTCGTCGAGGCATGCGGACAGTCTAGTTTTCCAAAACTAGTTCTACAAGATGTGGTGAGGTGTTCCTCCTCACCTGACCGGCCGCCGTCGGGCACCGCCCACTTCCCGCCCACGCCAAGGGATGCGCCCGGCCGCTCGGTGATGCAAGGATGACGACGTACCAAAAGTCGTCCGTTCAACCAATCGGTCCGCCCCGACCCCCGGTCGAGCGGTGACCGCCCGCACCGACCACGCCACCCGGAGGAACCATGGCCCGCATCTACGACAACGCGACCGCACTCATCGGCAACACTCCCCTGGTGAAGCTGAACCGCCTCACCGAGGGCGTCGGCGCGACCGTCCTCGCCAAGCTCGAGTTCTACAACCCGGCGAACAGCGTCAAGGACCGCATCGGGGTGGCCATCGTGGACGCTGCCGAGGCCTCCGGCGAACTCCAGCCCGGCGGCACGATCGTGGAGGCGACCAGCGGCAACACCGGTATCGCGTTGGCGTTCGTCGGCGCTGCCCGCGGCTACAAGGTGGTCCTGACCATGCCCGAGACGATGTCCAACGAGCGCAAGATGCTGCTCAAGGCCTACGGCGCCGAGCTGATCCTGACCCCGGGCTCCGAGGGCATGAAGGGTGCCGTCAGCCGCGCCGAGGCGATCGCCGCCGAGCGGCCCGGCTCGATCCTGGCCCGCCAGTTCGCGAACGAGGCGAACCCGGAGATCCACCGCCGGACCACGGCCGAGGAGATCTGGAACGACACCGACGGCGCCGTGGACATCGTGGTCGCCGGCATCGGCACCGGCGGCACCATCACCGGCGTCGGGCAGGTCCTCAAGGAACGCAAGCCCGAGGTGCAGATCATCGCGGTCGAGCCCGCCGAGTCCCCGATCCTCAACGGCGGCCAGCCCGGCCCGCACAAGATCCAGGGCCTCGGCGCGAACTTCGTGCCGGAGATCCTGGACACCTCGATCTACGACGAGGTCATCGACGTCAACGCCGAGACCGCCGTGAAGGTGGCCCGCCGGGCCGCCACCGAGGAGGGCCTGCTCGTGGGCATCTCCTCGGGCGCCGCGATCGACGCCGCCCTGCAGGTCGCCGCCCGGCCCGAGAACGCCGGCAAGACGATCGTGGTCGTGATCCCGTCCTTCGGCGAGCGCTACCTGTCCACGATCCTGTTCGCGGACCTCGCCGAGTAACGTGCACCATCTGCCACTGCGCGCACTGATCGCGGAGGACCTGGCCACCGCGCGCCGCCGGGACCCGGCGGCGCGCACCCGGGTCGAGGTCGCGCTGACCTACTCCGGGGTGCACGCCCTGTGGCTGCACCGGATCGCGCACAAGGTGTGGCACGTCTCGCCGCTGCTGCGGCTGCCGGCCCGGGTCATCTCCCAGCTGGCGCGCACGCTGACCGGGGTGGAGATCCATCCCGGCGCGGTGATCGGCCGGCGGTTCTTCATCGACCACGGGATGGGTGTCGTCATCGGTGAGACGGCCGAGGTCGGCGAGGACGTCCTGATGTTCCACGGGTCGACCCTCGGCGGGCGCACCATGTCGCACGGCAAGCGCCACCCGACCGTCGGGAACAACGTGGTGATCGGCGCCGGGGCGAAGGTCCTCGGGCCGGTGACCATCGGCAGCGACGTGCAGATCGGCGCGAACGCCGTCGTGGTCAAGGACGTGGCCGACGGCGACGTGGTGGTCGGCGTGCCCGGTCGCCCCCGGCCCCGGCCGGCCGAGGCCTCCCCCGAGGACCTGATCGACCCGGCGATCTACATCTGAACCGGCTCGGTCTCCTCGCCGGGCTCCCAGCCGGCCTCGCGCAGGTCCACCCGCGGCGGATCGTGCGCGGTCAACGGGACACCTTCGGCTCGCAACGCCTCGAGGGCACGGCCGGCCACCCGCTCGGCGGCGGCGCCGCTCGCGGTGACCACCCGCCACCACGGCACGTCCGACCCGTACAGGGCCATCACCCGGCCGACGGTGCGGGCACTGCCCTTGCCGGTGCGCTCGCGGGCGGCCTCGGCGATCACCCCGTACGTGCTCGCCCGCCCCGGCGGGATCTGGGCGACCAGGTCGAGCACGGCCTCGACGTAGTCCTCTGCGACGTCTCTCACCCGCCTATGATCACCCATGAGATGTCCATGAGTACCCGCTCCGAGCCCGCGCCCGCCCCCGACGAGCCCGTCGGCCACGTGTGCGCCCACTGCGACGCCACCCACGAGCACGAGCACGTCGACGAGCACGCGGTGGTGCTCACCCGGCTGGGCTCGCTCGCACGGTTCGCGTGGGTGCGGGTCGGCGTCGGCGTGCTCGCCCTGGCCGGGTTGCTCGTTCTCACCCCGCCGACGACGGCCCTCGCCTATGCGGGTGCGGGTCTGCTCGGGTGGGCACTCACCACGCTGCTCGGCCTGCTGGTCGCCTCCGTACGTGCAGCTCGCACGGGCAACCGTCGCGAGGGCGCGTTCGTGACGACCGCCGTGCTCGCCGGGGCCGCAGTGACCCCGGTCGCCGCGTTCGGCGTCGCGCTGGCGTCGCGGTCCGGCCTGGTCGGCGGATCCGGTGAGCCGGTGGCGATCGGTGCCGCCACGGTGGTCGCCGCAGCAGCCGGTCTCGGTTGGTACCTGGGCGCCGCCGGGTCCGAGGTGGTGGGGACCGTCAGTCTGCGCCGCCTGCTCCTCCAGGAGTCCCGTGCCGGCGAGGCGGCCCGCGATGTCGCCGTCCGTACCCGCCAGGCCGTGCATCCGGTCCGGGACCTGGTCTGGACCGTGGTCAGCGCGCTGGTGTTCGGCCTCTGGGTGTTCGCGTGCCAGTTCCTGCTGGTGCTGGTGGTCGTCCTGATCCCCCTGCACGTGGTGCTCGCGGTGTCGGCCCGACGCCTTCGCGACTGAGCCAGCCGAGTCACCGACCCAACCGAGTCACCTGGCCCGCCGCCACCCGGCCACAGTCCACCCCGGGCCGGTAGCGTCACGACAGCCGGGCTGATCAGCCGGCGGCGCCGAGGGCATCGCGGCAGGCCGGTTCGTCAGCGGGCGGCCTCGTAGGCGGCGAGCTGGTCGATCCGACGCTGGTGCCGGTCGTCGTTCGAGAACGGCTCCGCGAGGAACGCCTCCACGATCGCGATCGACTCCGCGTCACTGTGCTGGCGGGCCCCGACGGCGACCACGTTCGCGTCGTTGTGCTGGCGGCCGAGCTTGGCCGTCTCGATGTTCCAGGCCAGGGCGGCGCGGACCCCGGTGACCTTGTTCGCGGCGATCTGCTCGCCGTTGCCGCTGCCACCGATGACGATGCCCAACGTGCCCGGCTCGGCCACGACCGCCTCCCCGGCGGAGAAGCAGAACGCCGGGTAGTCGTCGAGGGCGTCGTAGGCCTCGGCGCCGTGGTCCACCACATCGTGACCGGCACCGACGAGGTGGGCGATCAGTGCGGACTTGAGCTCGAAACCGGCGTGATCGGCGGCGATGTGGATGCGCATGGACGTCATTGTGCCGCACCACCCGTTCGACCGCGCCGGTGCACTTCGACGTGAACTAGATTCGGTCCATGACGATCTCAATTGCCGACGCCACCTCCGCCGAGGCCAACCGCGCCGCCATGGACACCGACGTCCGGCCCCAGGACGACCTCTACCGGCACGTGAACGGTTCCTGGCTCGCTGCCCACACCATTCCCGCCGACCGCGGCCGGGACGGCACGTTCCACCTGCTGCACGACCAGGCCGAGCAGGACGTCCGGGCCATCATCACCGAGGCCGCGGAGGTACCCGCTGACGATCCGGCCGCCGACGAGGCCGCGAAGGTCGCCGCCGTCTTCGCCTCCTTCATGGGCGCAGAGCGCATCGAAGCGCTCGGCACCAGCCCTCTGACCCCCGACCTCGAACTCGTCACCGCGGCTCACACCCGCGAGCAGTTGACCCGGGCCCTCGGCGCCCTGCAGCGCACCGGGGTGGGCGGCGCCGTCGGCCTCTTCGTGGAGAACGACGCGGACGACCCGACGCGTTACGTCGTCTACCTGACCCAGTCCGGCCTCGGGTTGCCGGACGAGGCGTACTACCGTGACGACACCCACGGGCAGGTGCGAACCGCCTATGTGGTGCACGTCGCGGCGATGCTTGCCCTGGCCGGCGTGGTCACCGAGGCGGAGGCCCACGGCGCGGCCGAGCGGATCATGGCGCTGGAGACGAAGCTGGCCGCGGGGCACTGGGACAACGTGCGCAGCCGCGACGCCCAGGCGACGCACAACCCGAGCACCCTGGCAGCCCTGGCCGAGCAGGCTCCCGGCTTCGACTGGCCCCTGTGGACGCAGGCCCTCGGCGCCCCGGAGGGCGCCATGGCGGACCTGATCGTGCGCCAGCCCTCGTATGTGGAGGCGTTCGCGCAGGCCTGGGCCGCCGAGGACGTCGACCTGTGGCGCCTGTGGCTGACCTGGCGGGTGGTCCGGTCCCGGGCGCCGTACCTTCCCGAAGCGTTCGTCGAGGAGAACTTCGACTTCTACGGCCGCACCCTGACCGGCGCGCAGGAGGTCCGCGAACGATGGAAGCGCGGTGTCTCCCTGGTCGAAGGGGTGCTCGGGGAGGCGATCGGCAAGATCTACGTCGCGCGGCACTTCCCGCCGTCCCACAAGGACGCCATGGACACCCTGGTGGCGGATCTGATCGAGGCCTACCGCCGCTCGATCACGGACCTGGACTGGATGGGCCCCGCGACCCGGGAGCGCGCGTTGGCCAAGCTGGACGCGTTCACGCCGAAGATCGGGTACCCGGCGAAGTGGCGGGACTACTCCGACCTCGTCGTCGACGAGACGGACCTGGTCGGCAACGTGCGGGCGGCGAGCGCGTTCGAGACGGACTACGAGCTCGGCAAGATCGGCAAGCCGATCGACCGGGATGAGTGGTTCATGCCCCCGCAGATGGTGAACGCCTACTACAACCCGGCCATGAACGAGATCGTGTTCCCGGCCGCGATCCTGCAGCCGCCGTTCTTCGACGCCGACGCGGACGACGCCACCAACTACGGCGCGATCGGCGCCATCATCGGTCACGAGATCGGGCACGGCTTCGACGACCAGGGCAGTCGCTACGACGGCGAGGGTCGCCTGCACGACTGGTGGGAGGCGAGCGACCGGGAGGAGTTCGAGAAGCGCACCAAGGTGCTCATCGACCAGTACGGCGCCCTGGCCCCCGCGCAGCTGGATGGTTCCCACCATGTCAACGGGGCGCTGACCATCGGGGAGAACATCGGGGACATCGGCGGTCTCGGCATCGCGATCAAGGCGTATCGGATCGCCCTCGAACGGGCCGGTCGCACCGAGGGTGAGGTCATCGACGGGGAGAGCGACCTGCAGCGCCTGTTCTTCTCGTGGGCGCGCGGTTGGCGCCTGAAGGCCCGTGACGCGGAACTGATCCGGCTGCTGTCGATCGACCCGCACTCCCCCGACGAGATCCGCTGCAATGCGGTGGTCCGTAACATCGACGAGTTCCACACCACGTTCGGCGTGGCACCCGGCGACGGGATGTGGCTCGCCGAGTCCGAGCGCGTCCGGATCTGGTGAGCATCGGCTGAGGCGGCGCCGGCGCCGGTCCCCACGGACCCGACGCCGGCTCCGGCATCGCCGGCGAGGCCGGCGTGGCCGCCGGCCGCCTCAGCCGGCGTTGATCACCGGCAGCCCGGCGGACCGCCAGGCGGTGAAGCCACCGGTGACGTAGGACGGCCGGGCGATCCCGACGGCGTCGAGCCCGGTCGCGAGTTCGGTCGCCAGGGTCCCGTCCTCGGTGAGCAGGATCGCGTCGGTGTCGCGGCCGGTGTGCACGAGCCAGGTGGGCAGTTCCCGCGGGTGGATCACGACGGCGCCGAGGTCGGGATGGATCGCGCCGCTGCGCGACCGCGTCGCGTCCGGCCTCAGGTCCACCACGACCGCCCGGGAGTGGAGGACGGACTGGAAGGCGGCTCGGGCGCTGACGGCCTGATCCGCGGCCGTGTGGATGGGGCCCGCATTGAGGACGATGTCCCAGGCGGTGCCGGTGGTGATGGCCATGTCATGGCTCCAGGGGGTGGGAGGGTGGTGCCGGATGGGTCGGGTCCGCATTCAGCGGCAGCAACACATCAGACACGCCCGCGTGATGCGGGTCCGCACTCCGTTCTCCATGGACACAGACAATCAGGTGGCAGCTCCCCCGACGACCACCCCGCGGCTGGTCTCACCACGTGAGACATCAGACGGAGATTCCGGTGACGGGGCTGCCGATCGCCACGAACAGGGCCAGTGCGAGGTAGAACAGGTTCACGATCATGTGCTTGGGATCGCGCAGCCGAACGTGCAGGATGGCGGCGCCGCTCATGATCACCGCGATCCCGAGCGCGGCGACCGGCACCAGGATCGGCGCCGTGCCCGTCACACCGGGCAGGATCAGGCCGAGGGCACCGAGGACCTCGAAGGCCCCGATGGTCTTGACCAGGCGCGGGTCGACGTGGCTGACCCAACCCGACAGTGGAGCGTTCTTCAGCTTGTCGTAGGGGATGAGGAGCTTGTTGGCGCCGGCGAACAGGAACAGGAGAGCAAGCAGTCCGGCGACGATCCAGAGGGCGAGGTCCATGAAACTCCAGTCAGTGCGGTCGGCGGGCCCCGATGGCCCGTGGACCCCACTGACCGAACGCGCGGCGCGGACCTGACAACTCGGTGGACCCGGCCGGTCGTGCCGTTCTCAGAACTGGCTGGAGCCACCCCGGGCGATCGTCACGCCGTGCCCGGTGCTGATCGAGACGCACGTGACGCCGTCGGTCTCGCTCGTGCAGAGGAAGTCCCCGACGACCGTGCTGGCGCCGTAGGCGAGGTCCGGGAGGTCCGCGGGAGCCTCGGTCGGCACCTCGGCGCCGCAGATGGGATCGGCACGCTCGGCGGTGACTTGCCAGAAGTGGCCGGCGATGGCCGGGTCGCAGTCCGCGACCTCCGGCGGGGTGAACGTGATGTCCCCGATCATGCAGGTGGCGTCGTCCTGCGCGATCTCGCACCAGATGTTGCGGCTCGGGGACGAGAACGCCGCGACGTCGAGCGCGTCCTCCGGAACCGTGACGGCGGGCGCCTGGGTCGTCGGCTCCTCGTCAGTCGTGCCGTCGCCGGACGCCTCGGTCGTCGCGCCGGCCGACGCGGTGCCACCGTCGTCACCGGCGTCTCCGCGCGGGTAGTTGACCAGCATCACGACGAGGATCCCGATCAGGATGACGTCGACGACGATGAGCGTGATCGCCCAGGGCCCGAGCGCGCGTCTTCCCGCCATCACTTCCTCCAGAACTGTCGCCGATGCCCGCGCGGACGCCCCGCGGGAACCCCCATACGGTACGCGGTCGGAACGGGTGTCCGCGATTCCCGGCCCGCCGTCGGGGTCCGGACGGCGCTATCTCAGTCGAAGATCGGGCCCTGGGTACGGGTCCGCTTGATCTCGAAGAAGCCGGGGTAGGCGGCGACCGCGACGACGCCGTCCCACAATCGGCCCGCCTCCTCGCCCTTGGGCGCGGGCGTGATCACCGGGCCGAAGAACGCGGTCCCGTTGAACGCCACCACGGGGGTACCGACATCCTCACCGACGAGCGAGATCCCCTCGGCGTGCGAGGCCCGCAGGGACTCGTCGAACTCGTCGGAGTCCTCGAAGCGGATCAGGTCGGCCGGCAGGCCGACCTCGGCCAGCGCCTCGACCAGCACGTTGTGCCGGTCGTTTCCGCGCCCACCCGGGTGGAAACGGGTTCCGATCGCGTCGTAGAGCGGCTTCACGACCTCGTCGCCGTGTAGTTCGCGGGCGGCGTTCACGACGCGGACCGGGCCCCAGGACCTGTCCAGCATCTCCCGGTAGCCGGGGTCGAGGTCGCGGTCCTCGTTCAGCACGGACAGGCTCATGATGTGCCAGCGCACGGTGATGTCGCGGACCTTCTCCACCTCACCGATCCAGCGGGACGTCATCCACGCCCAGGGGCAGGCCGGGTCGAACCAGAAGTCGGCAACGTCCTTCCCGGTCTCGCGGGCGGTGCTGATGGCGGTCTCGGTTGCGGTGCTCACTGGTTCTCCTAAGGGCGGGTACGCGGTGCCGTTCTCGACGTCAGCGCCAACACCGGACCCCGGCGGGGCATTCCGGGCCGCGGTTATCGGTTTCCGGCGGGACGGGCCGAGGTGGCAGGATCACCCCACGGCCCACCGGCCACCATCACCGTCGATACCACCAGCTCGTCGATCAAGGAGTCACGTCCGTGCCCGGAGAGAACCTCACCCGCGTCGAGGCCCAGGAGCGCGCCGCGCTGCTGAGCGTGTCCAGCTACGAGGTCGAGATCGACCTCACCCGTGGCCCGGAGGTGTTCGGCTCCACCACGACCGTGCGCTTCGGTGCCTCCGAGGGCGCGTCCACGTTCATCGACCTGATCGCCCCCACGGTCCACGAGGTGGTGCTCAACGGTGCGCCGCTGGACCCGGCCGAGGTGTTCGCCGACTCCCGCATCGCCCTGGCCGGCCTGGCCTCCGAGAACGAGCTGCGTGTCGTCGCCGACGGCGCCTACATGAACACCGGTGAGGGCCTGCACCGGTTCGTCGACCCCGTGGACGACGCCGTCTACCTCTACACGCAGTTCGAGGTCGCCGACACCCGGCGCATGTTCGCCGTGTTCGAGCAGCCCGACCTCAAGGCGACCTTCCAGTTCACGGTGACGGCGCCGTCGGGCTGGCAGGTGGTCTCCAACTCCCCGACCCCCACCTCCACCCCCAATGGCGACGGCGACGGCGCCGTCTGGGCGTTCGCGCCGACCGGGCTGCTCCCGTGCTACGTCACCGCCCTCGTGGCGGGCCCCTACCACCGGGTCGACGGCGACCTCACCTCGAGCGACGGCCGCGCCGTTCCCCTGGGTGTCCTGTGCCGCGCCTCGCTGGCGCAGTACCTGGACGCCGAGAACATCATGGACGTCACCCGGGCCGGGTTCGAGTTCTACGAGAACGCGTTCGGGGTGCCGTACCCGTTCGAGAAGTACGACCAGCTGTTCGTGCCCGAGTTCAACGCCGGCGCGATGGAGAACGCCGGGGCGGTCACGTTCGTGGAGACGTACGTGTTCCGCTCGAAGGTGCCCGAGGCGACCGTCGAGCGGCGCGCTGTCACGATCCTGCACGAGCTCGCGCACATGTGGTTCGGCGACCTGGTCACGATGCGCTGGTGGAACGACCTCTGGCTGAACGAGTCGTTCGCCGAGTACGCCTCGACGCTGGCCACGGCCGAGGCGACCCGGTGGACGCAGGCCTGGACCACGTTCTCCTCGCTCGAGAAGTCGTGGGCGTACCGCCAGGACCAGCTGCCGTCCACGCACCCGATCGTCGCCGAGATCAACGACCTCGAGGACGTCGAGGTGAACTTCGACGGCATCACCTATGCCAAGGGCGCGTCCGTGCTCAAGCAGCTCGTGGCCTGGGTCGGTCAGGACGACTTCCTGGCCGGGGTCCGCGAGTACTTCACGAAGCACGCCCGGTCCAACACCGAACTGCGGGACCTGCTGACCGAGCTCGAGGCCACGAGCGGCCGGGACCTGACCGCGTGGTCGAAGGTGTGGCTCGAGGAGGCCGGCGTCACCCTGCTGCGCCCCGAGCTCGAGGTGGACTCCCAGGGCCGGATCACCTCGTTCACGATCACCCAGGAGGCACCGGAGACGAACCCGGTGCTGCGGCCGCACCGGATCGCCGTCGGTGGGTACGACGTCGACGCCGACGGCGCGCTCGTACGCACCCACCGCGTCGAGCTCGACATCGATGGCGCGGCCACGCCCGTGCCGGACTTCGTGGGCATCGACAGGCCGCAACTGATCCTGGTCAACGACGACGACCTCGCCTACGCGAAGGTCCGCCTCGACGAGGACTCCCTGGCCACGGCCGTGGAGCACCTGCGCGACTTCACCGAGTCGCTGCCGCGCAGCCTGGTCCTCGCGGCCGCGTGGGACATGACCCGCGACGGCGAATGGCCGGCGAGCCGGTTCATCGACCTGGTCACGGCGAATATCGGCGCTGAGACGGACTCCACCGTGGTGCTGGTGCTGCTGCGTCAGCTCGCCACGTGTGTCGAGTTCTACACCGACCCCGCCGCCCGGGAGCAGGTGGCCGCCGAGGTCGCCGAGGCGCTCTGGTCGCTCGCCGGTGCCGCCGCGCCCGGCTCCGACTCACAGTTGCAGTTCGTGAAGGCCTTCGCGGCGCGCGCATCCACGACTGCGCAGGTGGACGCGCTGCGCGGACTGCTCGCCGGTGACGTCACCCTGGACGGACTTGCGGTGGACACCGACCTGCGCTGGAACCTGCTGAACGGCCTCGCCGCCGGCGGCGGCGCGGGTGAGCCGGAAATCGCCGCCGAACTCGACCGGGACTCGACGGCGGCCGGTCAGCGGGCCGCTGCCGCGGCCCGGGCGTCGATCCCGACGGCGCAGGCCAAGGAGGCCGCCTGGGCGGCGGTCGTCGACGGCGCTGAGCTCCCGAACGCCGTGCAGGCTGCGGTCATCCAGGGCTTCGGCCGGGCGCACGACCGGGCCCTGCTCGCCGCGTTCCCGGACCGCTACTTCGACAGCCTGGAGAAGGTCTGGTCCGAGCGCACGAACGAGATCGCGCAGAACATCGTGGTGGGCCTCTACCCGGCGCAGCTCGCGGACATCGACACCTCCACCGGGGTGGACGTGCTCGCCCGCACCGACGAGTTCCTCACCCGGCTCGGCGAGCGCACGCCGTCGTTGCGCCGGCTCGTGGTGGAGTCCCGGGACTCGGTGCGCCGCGCGCTGGCGGCCCAGGCGGTCGACCGCGCCGCTCGCTGAGGCCGACCGCCTTGGAGCCACGGCCCGGTGTGGTACGCCCGGATCGGTCGTGGTGAAACTCCGGTGCGCCGGTGAACCGGGAGTCCTAGGGTGCCCGGGATGGATCTCTCGGAACTCGGCGCGCCGCTCGGGCCGATGACCCGCATCCATGGCGGGTTCGCCAACCGGATGTTTCGGCTCGACACCGATCAAGGATCGTTCGCCCTCAAGCAGCTCAACGTGGTCGACCGTCGCTGGAGCTACCGGGTCGCCGACGTGTTCAGGTTCGAGCAGGCTGCCTTCGCCGCCGGCGTCCCCATGCCGGAGCCGATCTCGGCCGAGCACGACATGCTCGTCCACCGGTGGGTCGATGGCGAGAAGCTGCCCGAGGCGCCGGTCTCGGTGGCGCAGGCGTCGGAGGTCGGTGCGATCCTCGCGCGCATCCACGCGCTCGACGTCGAGTGGACCGACACCTCGATCGAGGAACCGACGCCTCGGGACTGGCCCGAGCTCGCCGAGCGGGCGACGGCGACCGGAGTGCCGTGGGCCGATGATCTCACTGCCCACGTCGAGACGTTCCTCGCCATTGCCGACTTCGTCGACACCTGCGAGCGGCCAGGACCAGTGGTGCTGACCCACAAGGACATCCAACCGTGGAACCTGCTCTCCCGAGCCGGGCGTCCGGTTCTCCTCGACTGGGAGCTCTCGGGAATGCTCGACCTGGCTGGTGAGCTCGGCTCGACCGCCCTGGGGCTCGCGAAGGGCCCGGGCTTCGAGAGCATCGAGCCCACCATCGTCCGCTCGCTCCTCGACGGCTACGCCGCCGCGGGCGGCCAGGTGCCGCCGTCAGGCCCGGGGTGGTTCGCGTTCATGATCGGCGGCTGGCTCGGACACACGAGGTGGAACATCCTCCGCTGCCTCGCCGACGTCGAGGCGGACAGGGGACCCGACCTGGGGCTGTCGCACGAGATCGTCCGCAACGGTGTGCGCGGCCTCCCGGACATGTTCGGGCGCCTTGACGAGCTCGAGGCGCTGCTCCCATGACGGTGCCCGGTCGACGGCGCAGACCAACTCCTCCGGGATCGCGGCATCTGTCGCATAGTGGGGGCACGCCATCCGTCCGCGAGCAGAAGGAACTGTCATGACTCGCCACCGCCCGTTCGCACAGGTCAACGTCTTCTCGCCCGAGCCGTACCTGGGCAACCCCCTGGCCGTGATCCAGGACGCGGACGACCTCGAGACCGAGCAGATGCAGCGCATCGCCCGGTGGACCAACCTGTCCGAGACGGTGTTCCTGCTCACTCCCACAGCCGCGGAGGCCGACTACCGGGTGCGGATCTTCACCCCCGGCGGAGAACTGCCCTTCGCCGGCCACCCGACGCTCGGCTCGGCGCACGCCTGGCTCGAACACCGCGGCGCCCGCCGTGATCGGCACGTCGTGGTCCAGGAGTGCGGCGCCGGCCTCATCGAGGTGCGCCGCGACGGTGACCTGCTCTCCTTCGCGGCCCCGCCGACCCTGCGCAGCGGCAGCCTCGACGAGCCATATCTGACCCGGATCGTGGCCGCGTTCGGCATCGAGCGCGCTCGGGTCATCGCTCACCAGTGGATCGACAACGGTCCCGGCTGGGCCGTGCTCCGTCTCGCCACCGCCCAGGAGGTCCTCGACCTCGACCCCGACCTGTCCCTGATCCCGGAGGCGATGATCGGCGCGCTCGGTGCGTACCCGCCCGGTTCGGAGCACGCCTACGAGCTGCGTAGCTTCGCACCCGGCGTGGGCGTGGCCGAGGACCCGGTCTGCGGGTCGATGATCGCGTCTGTGGGCCAGTGGCTCGCCCGCACCGGCGAGGTGGTCGACGGTTACCGCGTCTCCCAGGGTGGCAGGCTCGACCGGGCCGGAGACATCACCGTCACCATCGACACGCACGGGTCCGTGTGGGTCGGCGGGCGGACACAGACGCTGTTCAGCGGGACCGCGCTCGCCTGATGGTCACCGGGGCCCGCAGCTCCTCGTTCCCGAGGTTGCGCCGGAAGAAGTCGACCATGACCGGGGCGTACCGGGCGAACGGCGGGCAGGCCAGTCCGTTACGGCCAAGGTGCCGGGTGGCCTCCGTGGTGTCGTAACGCACCGGGTGCCGAAGGAACACCAGCGATTCGTAGGGCGTGCCGCCGAGGTAGCGGCGCACCGGTCCCAGGCCGAGGGCGGCCCGCATCAGGGCGTCGGGGATGGCGGGGCCGCGAGGATCCTTGCCGGTGAGCTCGCGGGAGAGCACGCGCACGAACTCCGCCGTGGTCAACGGGTCCGGGTCGGCCAGGTGCAGCGTGGCACCGACGGTGAGCGGGTCGTACGAACACGCGACGATCGCGTCCACGACGAAGTCGACCGGCACGGCGTTGAAGGTGGCCGCCCCGCTGCCCATGGATCCGACGGTCAGGCCGAACCGGTTCATCCGGTGGATGAACCAGAGGATGAAGTACGGGCCGTCGAAGCGCTGGGTCTGTCCGGTGCGGGAGTCTCCGACCACGATGCCGGGCCGGTGGATCGTGGCCGGGACCTCCCCCATCGAGTCCCGGACGAGCACCTCCGCGGCGAACTTCGTGGCCTCGTAGTGGTTCTTGAAGCCCTGGCCCTCGTCGAGCTCGGACTCGAGGACCACCCCGGTCCGTTCGCCACCGACGTAGCAGGTGGAGACGTAGTGGAGGCGCTCCAGGTGGGCGCTGCCGCGGCAGAGGTCGAGGACGTTCCGGGTGCCCGCGATGTTGACCCGGGCGGCGATCGACTCCGGGACCGCCAGGTCGTAGACGGCGGCCAGGTGGTAGACCCGGACCACCGTGGTGGCGAGGTCGCGGTAGGTGTCCTCGTCGAGCCCGAGCCGCGGTTCGGTGATGTCGCCCTCGAGCAGACGGACCCGGTCGCCGAGATCGGCCGCCGCCGCCCGGGCGCGCTGCACCATCCGCGGCTCGACGAGGACGTCGAGCACGACGTCGGCGTCGGCGAGCAGGGCACGGACGAGCCGGGTTCCGATGAACCCCGGGAACCCCGTGAGCAGGCACCGCACGGCGCGTCAGGACCAGTCGAAGAGCGGGTCCCCGGCGTCGAGCACCTCACCGATGTCCGGGCGGATGCTGAGGGCCGCGGCCGTGGTGTCCAGGGCGATGACCGGACAGATCGGGCTGCGCCCGCCGTCGACCACGGCTTGCGGGGACCAGGTGGTGACCAGCTGTCCCGCGGTGACCTGCGCACCCTCGTGGACGTGCACCGTGAAGCCGTCGCCGGCGAGCTGGACCGTGTCGATGCCCAGGTGCACGAGCACACCGTGACCGGCTCCGTCGGCAACCACGAACGCGTGCGGATGCACCTTGACGAGGGTCCCGCTGATCGGGGCGATGACCTCGACCTCCCCCTCACGGTGCGGGTCGATCGCGATCCCGGGGCCGACGATCGCGTCGGCGAAGACCGGGTCGGGCACCTCAGCCAGGGGAAGTGCTCGACCCGGTAGCGGGGCGAGGACTCCTACGGTCCCTCCGTTCGGACCCGCGGCAGCCATGGCCTCAGGCCCGCTCGCGGAGTTCCTGCGTCAGCGCCGCGACGAGCGAGGCGAACCGGGCGTTGCCGGGCAGGTCGTCGACGAGCACGACCTTCTCGCCGCCGTCGGCCAACGGCACTTTCCAGTTCGGGTACTCGGTGTCCGTGCCGGGCTGGTTCTGGGCGCGTCGCTCCCCGACCGCGTCCGCGAGGCCGACCCCGATCAGCACCGACGGCGTCTGCGCGACGTAGCGGTGCAGCGCCTCCACGATCTGTCGTTCGGTGGGGTCCTCGGGGAGCAGGTACCGGTGCCGCAGCGCCTCGAGCATCCGCTCCCTCTCGACCTGGGCGGCCAGACGCACGGTGGCGACCGGCTCGGTCAGCAGTCCGAGGCGGTTCCGCAGGTCCACATGCTCCTCGGCGAGGTATCCGGCGGTCGGCGGAAGGTCGTGGGTGGTCACCGTCGAGAGCACCAGGGAGCGGTACTTCTCCGGCGGGAGCGGTCGGTCGTTCTCGCGTTCGAACCAGAGCACGGAGGTGCCGAGGATGCCCCGGTCGCGCAGGTAGTCACGGACCCACGGCTCCACGGTGCCGAGGTCCTCGCCGATGACGATCGCGCCGGCCCGGTGTGCCTCGAGGGCGAGCACACCGATGGTCGCCTCGTGGTCGTAGCGCACATAGGTGCCCTGGTCCGCACCTGCGCCGCGCGGGATCCACCAGAGCCGGAAGAGGCCGATGATGTGATCGACGCGGAGCGCGCCCGCGTGCCGCAGGACGGTCCGCACCATGTCCCGGATCGGGGCGTAGGCCTGTTCGGCCAGGGCGTCCGGGCGCAGCGGTGGCTGGGACCAGTCCTGGCCCTGCTGGTTGTACATGTCCGGCGGGGCCCCGACGCTGATCCCCTGCGCCAGCACCTCGCGCATCGACCAGGCGTCGGCGCCCTCCGGGTGCACCCCGACCGCGAGGTCGTGCATCACGCCGATCCGCATGCCGGAGGCGCGCGCCACTTCCTGGGCGTGCCGCAGCTGGGAGTCGGCGACCCATTGCAGCCAGCAGTGGAAGTCGACCCGTTCGGACAGCTCGCGCCGCAGGGCCAGGATCTGCCCCGCGTTGCCTCGCTCGACCGGGAGCGGCCAGTCGGTGGCGTCGTACTTCTCGGCGACCGCGCACCAGAGCGCGAAGTCCTCGAGGCCCTGGCCCTGGTCCCGCCGGAACCGTTCGAACTCCCGCTGCCGCGAGCGGGCTCGTCCGGACGCGTAGATCGTCTCCAGGGCGGGCTTCTTCACGTCCCAGACGGCGTTCCGGTCCAGCGGCCCCGGATCGGTGTTCGTCTCCCGGATCTCCTCGATGCCCCACTCCAGCAGGGTCCGCTGGGAGTTGGGCAGGTACGCGACCTCGGGGATGTCCTCCGGCCGGATGTAGATCGGGTTGACGAAGCGGCGGGTGGCCGGCAGATACGGCGAGGGCGTCATCGGCGTGCCCGGCTCGGCCGCGTGGAGTGGGTTGATGAGCAGGAAGTCCGCACCCAGCTCGCCACTCAGGGACGTCAGCTCGGTGAGGTCGGCGAGGTCGCCGATCCCCCACGACCGCTCCGACCGGACCGAGTAGAGCTGAGCCATCAGCCCCCAGGCACGGTGACCGAGTTCGGCGCGCAGCTCCGGCACCTCGAGTACCGCCGGGGTGACCGCGAGTGCGGTCCGGACCTCGTCGCCCGACCCCACAGCCGCGACGAGCGTGTGCCAGCCGAGCGGGAGGTCCGTGGGCAGCAGGAACGTGGCCCGGCCGAGCGTTCGCCCGTCGACGAGTCGCGGCTCCACCCACTCGTCGACCTGCTCCAGCTGGCGCGTTCCGCCGCCCTCCAGGTCCACCCGCAGGTGCACCGTCTCACCGTCGGGAACGTGGACCGGGACCCGGGACTCGATGCCCGCTGTCACCACCACGCTCGGCGGCAGCACCCGCCGCCACGGTCCGACCTCAGAGGCGGCGAGGGAGCGCTCGACCTCGAACGGGTTGCCGGCCGGTACGTCCATCGCGGCGAGTACCGCGACGATGGTCCCGGCGCTGACCGCGCGGTGGTTCCCGTGGAAGTCCCAGAACTCGGTGGCGACGCCGTGGGCGGCCGCGAGCGCCCGCAGGCCGTCGCTGAGGACGTCACTCTTGCCCTGATCGTTCACGTGAGGTCCAGGCTCCTGCGTCGGCGCGGATGGTGTGCGAATGATGTCTGTACGACTCCTGCACCGATCTTGCCAGAGCGTGCGGCATTCGTCCGCGTGGCAACGCCCGGACGGACCGCTCCCACGGTGAGCGCGTGACCGGTGGTTAGGCTGGCGGCCGTGGACATCGCTGCACCCGACGTGGTCTCGACCCTGACCGGCGCGCCCCTGACGATCCTGATCATCATCGTGGTGGCGAGCCTGGCGACCGTGATCGTGCGTTTCCTGGTCTCCCGGACGATCCGCGGTCTTGTGAACACCAAGTCGAAGGGGCTGCCCCTGGCTCCGGCGGCGCTCACGACACCGAACCCGCGACGCAAGCAGCGCCTCGAGACGCTGCGCACGGTGCTCAACTCGACGCTCACGGCGCTCATCGGGGCGGTCGCCGTCCTGATGATCCTGAGCACCCTCGGCGTCGATGTCGCCCCGCTGATCGCCTCGGCCGGTGTGGTCGGCATCGCGGTCGCCTTCGGGGCCCAGTCCCTGGTCAAGGACGTGATCACCGGCGGCTTCATGCTCATCGAGGACCAGTACGGCGTCGGCGACCGGGTGGAACTGGGCACCGGGGGCGGGATCCTCGCCGGCGGCGTGGTCGAGGAGGTGGGGCTGCGGGTGACCCTCATCCGCGACGACGACGGCCGCCGCTGGTACGTCCGCAACGGTGAGGTGCTGCGGGTCGCGAACGCCACCCAGGGCTGGTCCTACGCGGTGGTCGACCTGAAGGTCGCGCACACCTCGGACCTCGCCGCGGTGCGGACCACGCTCAGCGAACTCACCACCCGCATGCGGGGCGAGGACCTGTACGCCGCGATCATCAGCCAACTCGAGCCCGAGTGCCTCGTCCAGGAGGTCACGGCCGACGCACTCTCACTCACCTGGCGCGTCCGGGTCGGCGCCGACCACGACCGGACGGTGGCCAGCGAACTGCGCCGCCGGATCGTCGGGGAGTTCGCCGAACGTGGGATCGACCTCGCGGCGTGATGGTCACCGGTTCTGTGCTGCCGGTGCTGCCTGCGCTGCCGGTGCTGGGATCTCAGCTGCCGGGGCGCAGCCCTTCGATGTCGGCGGCGAGGTCATCGGCCTCGGGTCCCACGACCACCTGCACGACGCGGCCGGAGCGGACCACACCGAACGCCCCGTGGGAACGCAGGTCCTCCTCGTTGACGAGCGCAGGGTCGTTCACCTCGACCCGCAGCCTCGTGATACACGGCTCCAGGTCGACCACATTCGCGTCGCCTCCCAGTGCGGCGAGGATCTCCTCAGCCTTGCTCACTTCTACTCCCAACAAGCGTCGTCCTGTGATAAATGACACTCTACAACCGGCGTCTGCCCGGCAGCGCGCTGGCCAGAATGGGACGATCCCCGTGCGACGGAAGGCGGACCACCGTGAGTAGCGCCGAGTCGGCTGATGTCACGAGCACCGGCACGATCCTCCAGGGCGTCGGGGTCTCGCCAGGCCGGGCGGCCGGCCCCACGGTGCACCTCGCCGCCGGGGTCGACGAGCCACCGCTGCGGCGCTCCCCCGCCGCTCCGGAGGAGTCGGTGGCCGCGCTGACCGCCGCTGCGGAGGCCGTCGCCGCCGAGTTGCGGACCCGTGCCGAGGGCGTGACCGGCACCGCCCGGGAGGTGTTGGAGACGACCGCCCAGATCGCCACCGACCCCACCCTGCTCAAGGACGCGCGCAAGCGCATCGAGTCCGAACGAGTCAGCCCCGAACGCGCATTGTGGGAGGCAGCGGCCGCCGTCGCCGTGCAGTTCGAGGAACTCGGCGGGTACTTCGCCGAGCGGGTCCGGGACGTCCACGACGTCCGGGACCGGATCGTCGCCAACCTCACCGGGGTACCCACGCCCGGCGTGCCGTCCCGGACCGAGCCGTTCGTGCTCGTGGCCCAGGACCTCGCACCCGCCGACACCGCCCAGCTCGACCCGGAGGTCGTCCTCGGCCTGATCACCGCGGAGGGCGGGCCGACCTCGCACACCGCGATCCTGGCCCGGTCGCTCGGGATCCCCGCCGTGGTCGGCCTGGGTGACGCCACCCGCCGGCTCGTCGCCGAGGGCGTCGTGGTGGTCGACGGCGGTTCGGGCGTCGTGCTCCTGGCGCCGACTCCCGAGGAGGTCGCCCGGGCGAGCGAGCGTCACGAGGCCCGCACCTTCTCCGGGCGGGGCGCCACCACCGACGGGCACCGCGTCGAGCTGCTCGCGAACGTCGGCGAGGTGGCGCAGGCCGAACCAGCCGCGGCGGCCGGGGCCGAGGGGGTCGGACTGTTCCGCACCGAGTTCTGCTTCCTGGACCGCGACACCGAGCCGAGCATCGAGGAGCAGGTCGAGGCCTACGGCACCGTGCTGGCCGCGTTCGGCGGCCGCAAGGTCGTGATCCGCACCCTCGACGCCGGGGCCGACAAGCCGATGCCGTTCCTGAACCCCACCGACGAGGCGAACCCGGCGCTGGGGGTCCGGGGTTTCCGCACGTCCTGGCGGAGCCCGCAGGTGCTGGAGAACCAACTCACGGCGATCGCGACCGCGGCCGCCGCCCACGACGCCCGGGTCTGGGTGATGGCCCCGATGGTCGCCCGGGTCAGCGAGGCCGAGCAGTTCGTCGCCGCCTGTGCCCGGCACGGTCTGGAGACCGCCGGCGTGATGGTCGAGGTGCCCAGCGCCGCCCTGCTGGCCGGCCCGATCCTGGCGCGGGCCGCTTTCGCGTCCATCGGGACCAACGACCTCACCCAGTACACCCTGGCCGCGGACCGTCTCCTCGGCGCGCTGGCACCCCTCTCGACGCCGTGGGACCCCGCGGTGCTGTCCCTGATCAGGACCACCTGCGAGGGTGGGCAGGCCCAGTCGCGGCCGGTCGGGGTCTGCGGCGAGGCCGCGGCCGATCCCGCAATGGCCGCCGTGCTGGTCGGGCTGGGGGTCACCAGCCTGTCGATGACGCCGCGTGCCCTCGGAGATGTCGCCGCGCTGCTGGCCGCGACCTCCCTCGAACAGTGTCGCCGCGCGGCCACCCTCGCCCTGGGCACCGAGGACGCCGACGCCGCCCGGCTGACCGCCCGGGACGCCCTGCCGGCCCTGGCCGAACTCGGCCTGTGAGGCCTGCCGGCCACCGCCGTCGGGCACCGGCTTGAACCTGGCCCCGAGCAGGCGGGCACCGGGGTGAGCATTAGGCTGAGCGGGTGAGTTCCGTGCCCTCTGTGCCCTCCATGCCCGAACCTGCCTCTCCCCCGCCCGCCGAACGCCGCAGCCTCGGGCTGCGCAGCGCCGACGCGCCCCCGGCCCGGCGGCCCGACTCGTTCTACGAGGCGGTCGGCGGTGAGCCCACGTTCCGACGTATCGTGCACCGGTTCTACGAGCAGGTCGCGGGAGACGACATCATGTTCCCGATGTACCCCGAGCCCGAGGACCTCGGACCGGCGGAGGACCGGCTGCGGATGTTCCTCGAGCAGTACTGGGGTGGCCCGACCACCTATTCGGACACTCGCGGGCACCCCCGGCTTCGGATGCGGCACGCGCCCTATCCGGTGACCCCGGCCGCCCGCGACCGGTGGCTCAAGCTCATGACCGTCGCGGTCAAGGAGGCCGGCCTCGCCCCGCTGCACGAGGCGACGCTGCTCGACTATCTCGAACGTGCGGCGTTCTCACTCGTGAACACCGCCGAGCCCGGGAGCCCACAGTGACCGAGGATCCTGCCCAGGAGCCAGCCCGCCCGCTCGAGGCGGTGCTGTCCGCGCTGGAGCTGGACCCGGTCGACGAGGACACCTTCACGGGCCGATCGCTGCCCCAGATCCACGGCCGGGTCTACGGCGGCCAAGTACTCGCCCAGGCACTGCTCGCCGCCGGGCGGACCGTGCCGCCGGACCGGCTCCCGCACTCTGTGCACGGCTACTTCCTGCGCCCGGGCGACCTCGACGAGGCGATCACGTTCTCGATCGAGCGGATGCGGGACGGGCGCTCCTTCAGCGCCCGGCGCACCCACGCCATCCAGTTCGGCAAGCCGATCCTGTCCATGATCACCTCCTTCCAGGAACCTCAGCAGGGCCTCGACCACGCCGAGTCGATGCCGCAGGTCCCGGACCCCGAGAACCTGGCCAGTTCCGTCGAGTTCTTCAACGCGCTCGACCACCCGATCGCGGCGTTCTTCTACCGCAACGGTGCGTTCGACATGCGACATGTCGACGGTGCGCTGTTCACGAAGCCGGCCGCCGAGCAGACCGACACCCAATACCTGTGGATGCGTGCGCGGGCCGAGGTGCCGGGCAGCCAGCTGCAGCAGCGCGCGATGCTCGCCTACGCATGCGACCAGGTGATGCTGGAGCCGATCATGCGCCGGCACGGTCTCAGCTGGCGGACCAAGGGTGCGAGCGTGGCCAGCCTCGATCACGCCATGTGGTGGCATCGCGACGTCGACCTGGACGACTGGCTGCTCTACGCGCAGTCCTCGCCGTCCGCGAGCGGCGGTCGCGGCCTCGGTGTCGCGAAGGTCTTCGACCGCTCCGGCCTGCTGGTCGCCACCATCGCCCAGGAAGGCATGCTGCGGATCCCGCAGATCCCGAGCGACTGACGGCGCCCGATCGTCTCGGGCTGCGAGGCCACGATCACCCGGCACGACCTGCTCGACCGAGGCGCCGCCGCGCTCAGGTGCTGTCGCGAACCTCGATCGTGTGAGGCACGAGCACCTGTCTCACCGGTGCCTCAGGATCGGCGATTCTCCGTATCAGCAGGTCGAGCGCCGAGGTGGTGATCGCCGCCTTGTCCGGGGTCACGGTGGTCAGCGGTGGAGCGGCGTAGCGACCCTCGTCGATGTCGTCAGTGCCGATGACGGCCACGTCGTCCGGGATCCGCAGACCTCGGGACCGCAGCGTGTGCATCGCGCCGATGGCGAGCAGGTCGGTGTAGCAGTAGACGGCATCGAGCTCGACACCGCGGTCGAGCAGCTCGGCCATCGCCTCGGCACCATCGCTGTGGTGATAGGTGGCCGTGCGGACCGTGAGCCGCGCGTCGTAGGGGATGCCTGCTCTCCGTAGCGCTCGACGGTAGCCACGGGTGCGCTGCGGGCCGGTGCCACCGGTGCCGCGCTGGTCTCCGATCGCGGCGATGCGGCGGCGTCCGCGCGCGATCAGGTGTGCCGTTGCATCCGCGGCCGCAGCGACGTTGTCTGTCCCGACGTAGTCGACGTCGGCGCCCAGGATCCGCTCTCCGAGCAGCACGATCGGTGTGCTGCCCCGGCGCCGTTCGAAGGTCTCGCGTGTGATCCCGAGCGGGCTGAAGATGATGCCATCCACCATGCCGCGGTCCAGTCCGTGCATGACAGCGTGCTCGGACTCGGTGCGTCCCTCCGTCTGCTCGACCAGCACCCGGTAGCCGCGGTCACGCGCTGCCCGTACAAGATCGTGCACGAGCTCGGCGAAGTAGGGCACACGCACCTCCGGAAGCGCCAGGGCGATGATTCCCGACCGCTGCAGGCGCAGGTTGCGGGCCGAGTGGTTGGGGCGGTAGTCGAGCTCCTCGATTGCCCACCGGACCCGCTCCCTCGTCGTCGCGCTCACGGGCCGGTTCCCTGAGAGCACGTTCGAAACTGTGGTCGGCGACACGCGGGCCAGGTTCGCGACTTCTCGCACGCCGATCTGCGACGGCCTCGACGATCTCACCGAGTCATCCTTCCACCGATGGTGGGACATCGGATGCGTAACGTTGTACGAAGTCTGACCGAGAGGGCCCATTTTTGCTGGTACGGCAACGATTTGGCCCGGTCTGATGCCATGTGCAACGACAAAATCAAGGGCTTGTGATTTATCTCGCGCGTTGCTAGCGTCGACGCCCATGCACACGCATTCCGCCAACAGACGCCGGAACTCGAAACTCATCGCTGCATTGACCGCAGTCACGGTCACTCTGAGCCTCGCTCTGACCATCACCCCCAGTGCGGCCATCCCGCCGCCGGATCCGATGCCCGATCCGGAAGGTGGCACAACGAGCACCGTGACCGGCATCGTCCTCGACGCCGAGGATGGCAGTGGGCTGGCCGGGGCGACCGTGCATGCCTCTCGCACCGGCATCTCGACGTTGACCGCTGCGGACGGCTCGTTCGAGCTGTCGGAAGTGCCCGAGAGCAGCGCTCTGATCGTCGCGGGCATGGAGGGATACGCCTTCAGCTCGACCGCGGTCGAGGACGAGATCGTGCTAGAGCTGAGTGCCGACACCGACCCCGCCCGCGGTGAGTACCCGCGACCGGATGCGGACCGCCGTCCCTTTACCGACGACCGCTGGCTCACCCTCGACGGCACCTGGTCCTTCGACTTCGACCCGGAGGACGTGGGTGTGCAGGAAGGTTGGTTCGACCCCGAGCACCGGCTCCGTCACGCGATCCGGGTGCCGTTCGGCTACCAGTCCCTCGCCGCCTGGGGCGAGGAGAGCCTGGCCACCAACGAGATCTTCCGCAGCCATCACAACAACTATCGCGGCACGGTCTGGTACCAGCGCTCCTTCACGGTCCCGGAGGACTTCGGCGCCGACCGCACACGACTACGCATCGGAGCGGCCGACTGGGGTGCCGGGGTCTGGCTGGACGGCGAGGAGGTCCTGCCCTACACGGGCGACGGCAACACCGAGGTCTCCGTCGACCTCGGACGGCTCGAGGCCGGATCCACGCACACGGTGGCGATCCGCGTCGTCGCTCCGCCGACCACGCCCGACAGCCCGTTCCCCCAAGGCAAGCAAACCGGTCAACCTCGGGATGACGGGGAGACGGGGTGGTTCACCGACATCGGCGGGATCTGGCAGAGCGTCTGGATCGAGCCCTACGGGGATGCCCGCCTGACCCAGACGCACGTCACACCCGAGCTCACCTTCGAGGGTGACTCGCGTACGCCGTCGGAAGCCTTCGTGACGATCGACGTGGCCGCGGAAGACGTCCGCGGACGCCCACACGTGCTGGTGACGATCACCGACCCGGACGGCGAGGTGGTGCACACCCGGGTCAGGGTCCAGCTCGAGGACGGGCATGGGAGCGTCCGGGTGCCGATCGAGAATCCGCACCTGTGGGAGCCCGACGATCCTGCGCTCTACACCGCGGACTTCCGGTTGCTGGACCAGGACGGGGTTCGCACCTTCTTCGGGATGCGCAGCATCGAACGGGACTGGGCGCCCGGTCAGGAGGGCGAGTATCAATACATCCACTTGAACAATCGCCCGATCTACGTTCGCGGCGTCCTGGACCAGGGGTACAACCCGTGGGGCGTCTACACCTACACCGGCGTGACGGCCGGTCCGGACCTGCAGACCGGCACCGAGGCGGAGCCCGGACGCGGGTCGATCCGCTACGACCTGCTGGCAGCCAAGGAGCAGGGCTACAACGTCATCCGGACGCACCTGAAGGTCAACGAGCCGACCTACTACCACCTGGCGGACCAACTCGGCCTGATGGTCTGGCAGGACCTGCCGAACGCGGGTTGGCTGTCGGCCGGCGACCCCGAGGCCGAGGTGTTGTTCGAGGAGATGCTCACCAACACCATCGAGCGCGACTACAACCACCCCTCGATCGTGATCTGGACGATGTTCAACGAGGCGTGGGGAATCAGCGACGACCCGTGGAACCAGGCGATCCCGGAGGACTCGTGGGACTACGTGGCCTCGATGGTGGAGCGCACACGTGAACTCGACCCATCACGCCTGGTGGTCGACAACTCCGCCTGCTGCCAGAACGGGCACGTCGCGGACACCGACCTCAACGACTTCCACTTCTACCTCAACACCTACGAGCAGTGGAAGAACCTGCTCGATCGGTTCGGCGCCCAGGTGTACCCGGGCTCGACGTGGAACTTCAACAACGGTGCTCAGAGCGGGCAGCCGTGGCTGAACTCCGAGTTCACGCTCGGGCTTGGCAGGTTCCAGCACATCATGAGCACGTTCCGCAGTTACGAACGTCTCAACGGCTACGTCGCTGTCCAGCTGACGGATCAGGAGCACGAGGAGAACACTCCGCTGACGTTCGACCGGCAGCCCAACGTGCCGCCGTATCTCGACCACGACGGCAACTCGCGCGGCGTCGGGATGCTGCAGGCGGACGACGCGATCGCGATCGTAGGAGAGTCCACGCGAACCGTTGAGGCAGGCGGGACGATCTCCGCTCCGATCATGATCTCGCACTTCAGTGACTACGACCTGCAGGGCGCCACGCTGAACTGGCGCATCGGAGGTCACGACTCCGGCGGCCATTGGGTCGGCAACGCGGCACAGGGAGCCCAGCAGATCTCGCCCGGGCGGTACACGGTCACCGACGTCGGCACCATCGAGGTGCCGGCCCCGGACGAACTGCGCAGTGGCTACCTGTGGTTCTGGATCGAGATCGACGGTGAGACGATCGCTGAGAATTACCTGACCTACGACGTCCCGAACGGGGAGCCAGGCGTGTTCCCGGTGCTGGCTCCCACTGACTATGCCTGGTCGGGCGGGACCGAGGTGTCGGACGCGGACGGCTCCGACTCGGTCACCGGCTACGGTCGCGGTCACTTCGAGTACGAGATGTCGCTGCCTGAGGGCATCGATGAGCACGAGCGGGCCACCCTCGTCCTCGAGGTGGCAGCGGCGCAGCCGGACGGCTGGTACGACACCGTTCACGCCAGCGCCGCGCGTCGCTACCCCACCCACCTGAGCGTCGAGGTGAACGGCACGGAGCGTGCCGTGGAGGTGCTTCCGGACGATCCGTACTCGCCGCTCGCCCTCGCCGGCAGGAGCCGGGACTCCGTGGGTGACCACGGCGCCAACTACGGCTACCGGATCGCTGTGCCGATCGACGTCGGAGAGCTGGACGCTGACACCGCGACGGTGCGCCTGACCTCCAGCGGTGGCGGGTTGTCGTTGTTCGGCGCGCGGTCCGGCTTCTACGGCGACCCGCCGCGGCTCGAGCCCGGCGACGTCGAGATCCCGGACACGCGGCCCGAGTCCAGCGCGGTCGACGACCGGCTGTCGGTCTATCAGGTCGGCGCCGAGATCTCGGGCGCGGACGGCACCGGCCGGGTCATCGTCGCTGTCGTCAACGACACGGCGGACACCGTCGCCGACGCTCAGGTCCGGCTGTCGCCGCCGCGGGGTTGGACCACGGCGGCCGTGGACGCCACGACGCTCACGCTCGAGCCCGGCGAGGGAGGACATGTCGCCTTCGACGTGGCAACCGATCAACCGGTGGATCTGCACACCGAGGCCGACTTCACCGCGACCGTGACCTGGGGGGACCGCGCGATCCAGGCGATCGCCACCTCCCGGGTGCCGTTCGAGCCGGAGGCCTATCCCGCCGTCGGCGTCGATGATGCCTTCGCGACCGACACCAGTGCGGAGTACGAGCTGGTGCAGCCCAACGCTCAGGAGGCGTTGCCCGAGATCACCATCGGTGACGGTGCGCTCATCGGCGGCGGCAGCGACCGGTACTTCGGGTTCGTGACGCACGAGAGCGGTCCTGCCTCTGCCCAGGCCGTCGTGATCGTGGATCACGGGCGCTGGGCGGGGAACACCACCGGCCAGAACGCGATGTTTGCCGGCTACGTCAAGGATGCGGACAACTACATCGTCGCGTGGACCTCGACGAGGGGTCAGGTCGGCCTCGACTTCCGGCTGGACGGCCAGTTCTCGAACTCGTGCTGCACCAACAACCTGACCCCGCTGGGGCAGGGCGATCGGTGGGCCGTGGTGCTCGCGGGCGACGAGGTGCAGGTCTGGTTCGACTACGGGCTCGGGTGGACCAGGGTGCGCACGGCCGCGCTGCCCGAGGCCGCCGGTCTCACCGCACCGGGCGCGCTGGACGGCTGGCGCTACGCGGCCGGCATGCGCGGCGTGGGTGACCGGCACGTGATCGCCGGCATCGAGGGCCGCAGCGTCGACCCCGATGGCGCGACGGACATCACCAGGCCGGAGGTGGAACTGATCTCACCGGGCTCCGCCCTGCCGGTACCGCAGATCGACCTCCAGGTCGACGCGACCGACGACGTCGGGTTGGATCGCATCGTCGCCAACGTCTACCAGGGCGACGAGCTCGTCGAGAGCACGCAGTCGCGGATGGACGGCGATCCCAGCGGCAGCCACGCCGCGACGGTCACCGTTGCGGACGGTCGCTACACGATCCGGTACAACGCTCACGATCTCGCCGGCAATGTGTCCTCGACCGGCAACAGCGACATCGTGGTCGACGCCACGGCGCCGACCACCACGGTCAAGGCTGGGCCAGAGTTCACCACCGGTGCCGAAGGCGTCTACACGCAGGTGAGCTTCACGTTGTTCGACGCCGGCCAGATCGATCGTGTCGTCGTCAACGACCACGTGGTCGATCTGGTCAACGACACCTGGTCCGATGTCAACGGGATCCGGCCCGGTGAGGTGGGCGGCGTGCTCGGCGAGAACACGCTCGTGGTCTACGACGTCGCCGGCAACGCCGAGACGGTGACGTTCACGCTGGAGTAGCTCGACGGCTGACCACGCTCGCGGCGCCGGAGGCCGACGGCGCCCGCACCCGGCCCGGCTCCCAGGAGCCGGGCCGGCGAGCAGGATCACACGCGGCCCGCGGCCACCTGCGCCGACGTGATCGTGCCGGGGGCTACCGTCACGACGCTCGCACCAGCCCCGGTGGCGCCGTCCTCGACCACCCGGATCCGGTACTGGCCCGGCGCGAGGTCGACGGCGGCGAACCATCCGGACCCGTCGGTGGTGACGGTGAACGTCTCCCCCGGGGTGCGGCCCAGGGGCCGGATCTCGACATCCACCTGGTCGGCGACCACTCCGCTGCGCAACGTCACGGTGCCCTCGAGGAGGCCGGCTGTGGGCTGGGTCTTCCAGTCCATCTCCGGAACGACCACGTCCCCGGCGAGCGGGCCGGCCCGCAGGGCGGCGGTCACGGCCTCCCGTTCGGCCTCCTTGACGGCCGGGTCCGTGGACGCCGTCGCCGTCGCGCTGAAGTTGGCATAGGAGTATCCGCTCCAACCGTCGAACCCGGCATCGACCGTCTCCTGCGCCTGGGCCACGATGTCCGGCAGCTCGTTCAGGTACAGGGCCGGACCGTTCACCACGTGCCGGTCGGCGCGGAACTCGATCAGTGCGTCATTCCACTCGGTGAACATCTGGGCCTGGGCGGGCATCCAGTTGCGCTTGTAGTTCATCGCGGTGACGGTGTCGATGATGCCCTCGTCGAGCCAGCCGACCCAGTCCTGGAGCACGTTCGTGTACGGGCGGGCGTTCTCCCAGCCGCCGTAACTGACCGGACCGAAGGCGTAGGTGATGCCGTTGATGCTGAGCCGGTCGCTCGGGTCGGAGGCGTACATCGCCACATAGATCTTGCGCACCAGTGCCGAGACCTGGTCGCGGCGCCACTGGCTGAACTCGGCGTCGGTGACAGCCGGCCGGTCGGTGCGCCCGGTCTCGGCGGCGAACCGGGCCAGGGAGGTCTCGGAGTAGCCCCAGTCGTTCTGGAACTCGCCGGCGTTGTAGTCCGGGTAGCGGATGTAGTCCAGGTTCACGCCGTCCACGTCGTAGGTGTCCGTGATCGAGGTGATCGCATCGACCACGTAGTCCACGGCGGCGGGGTTGGCCGGGTCGATGTAGGAGTTGTTGCCGACCAGCTCGGTGCCGTCCTCGCGCTGGTTCAGCCACCGGTCGGCGCCGGTGGCCGAGGGCCCGTGCGCGTTGAACGCGTGCTCCGGGGAGGTGGGCGGGGTGGCCGAGTTCCACAGGGTGGTGGCGTTCACCCAGGCGTGCACCTCGATCCCGGCGGCATGGGCGACCTCGATGATCTCCGCCAGCGGGTCGTACGGCGCAGGGTCGATCGCGGCGTCGGTCCGCGGGTAGAGCGCGTCGTTGCAGAAGCAGTCGAACCTGCGCCCGACCTGCACGATCAGGGCGTTCGCACCGAGGTCGCCGGCGTCCTCGACCAGCGCGGTCACCTGCTCGGGTGTGTAGATGCCGACGTTGAAGGCGTCGACCCAGAGTGCGCGGAACTGCTCGGACTGTTCTTCCGGTTCGTCGGCGGTGGCCGGACCGGCCAACGCCAGGGCCGGCACCATCGCCAGACCCAGGACTGCTGCGAGTGATCGTCGCATGTTCCCCTCCAAGTATGAGATTGCTGTGATCGTCGATGATCAGATCCCGGTGGCACCGGATCGGGTGCGGCTGTACCTCCTCTCCGTGACCGCGTCCCGGGTGGCCTCCAAGGCCGCCTGGCTCGCGTCGTAGGTGCGTTGGGCGATCGCCACGAACACGCAGTCCACGACGGTGAGCTGAGCGAGGCGGCTGGCGGTCGCCCCGGACCGGAACGTGGTCTCCCGGGCGGCGGTGAGCAGCACATGGTCGGCTAGCCGCGCGATCGGGGACTCGGGGGCGTTCGTCAGGGCGACCGTGGTGGCGCCCCGGGCACCGGCCAGACGCAGCGCCTCGACCGTGTCGATGGTGGTCCCGGTGTGGGAGATCCCGATCGCCACATCCCGCTCGCCGAGCAGTGCGGCCGACGTGAGGGCGAGGTGGGTGTCGGAGTGGGCGAACGCGACCCGCCCGATCCGGTGCAGTTTCTGCTGCAGGTCCGTCGCCACGGTGCCGGAGGCGCCGACGCCGTAGAGATCCACCTGCCGGGCCGCCACGATGGCCTCCACCACCGCCTCGAGTTCCGGGACGGACAGGGAGCGTGCGGTGTCCTCGACGGCGCGGGCGTCGGCGTAGGCGATCTTCGCGATCACGCTCGCCAGGTCGTCACCCGCGGCGATGTCACCGGTGCGCAGCTCCCGTTCGGCGGCGGCGTCCGTGCGCCCGGTCTCGGCGGCGAGGGCGAGCCGGAACTCCCGGTACCCGCCCAGACCCAGCACGTGGCACAGCCGCATCACCGTGGTCTGGCTGACCCCGCTCGCCGCGGAGAGATCGGTGATGGTGGACCGGGCGGCCCGGCGCGGATCGTCGAGCACGTACTCGGCCACCCGGCGCATCGAGGGCTGGAACTGGTCCAGGCCCCCGCGCAGGCGCAGCACCATCGGGGCCTGGATCATCCGTGACGTTCTCCACGGGCCGCGGCGACGGCCGAGCGCACCCCACCGGGATCGGCCGACCGGGTCGCGTCGGGCGGGAACTGGGCGATCAGCTCCCGCGCCTGGCTCACGTCGATCCCGGCGATCAGCGCCACCAGCGCGGTGCGCGGGTCCCCCGCCGCGGCCAGCACGGCCGCGCACCGCTCCGGGTCCTGGTCGGTGGCCTGGACCAGCATCCGCACGGTTCGGGCCCGGAGCTTCTGGTTCGTGGGGGCCACCTCGGTCATCAGGTTCGAGTACGTCTTGCCGAGCCGGACCATGACGGCGGTGGAGAACATGTTCAAGACCATCTTCTGCGCGGTGCCCGCCTTCATCCGCGTGGAGCCGGTGATCACCTCCGGCCCGGTGTCGACCAGGACGGCCACGTCCACGCCGTCGGCCAGGGTGGCGCGGGGGTTCGTGGCGATCAGGGCGGTCCGGGCACCGCGCGCCCGGGCATGCTCGAGCGCCCCACCCACGTACGGGGTCCGCCCGCTGGCGGCGAGGCCGATGACGAGGTCCGCCGGCCCGATCTCGCCGAGGTCGGCCGCCCCCGCGGCCGGGTCGTCCTCGACGCCTTCCACGGCGTGCATCATGGCTCGGTCGCCACCGGCGAGGTGGGCGGCAACGGTCTCGGCGCCGACCCGGTAGGTGGGCAGCAGTTCGACGGCGTCGAGCACGCCGAGCCGGCCGGAGGTTCCGGCGCCGCTGTAGTGCACCCGCCCACCCGCGCCGAGGGCGGCAACGGCGAGATCGACCAGGGCCGCGACCCGGTCGGCGACGGCTGCCACCGCGGTCAGCACGGCGGCGTCCTCCGTCACCATCAGCCGCACCAGCTCATCGGTGGGCAACCGATCGAGGTCCTCGGTGCGGGGGTTGCGCTCCTCGGTGGGTGAGCGCAGGCCCAGCACCTCGCGCCAGTCGTGGGACGTCTCAGCCATGGTCAGCCTTCCTCGAGGACGAGTCGGTGCACCGGTACCCGTCCGGGCGGGCACGGTGCGGGAGCGGGCGGGGTCAACGAACCGAGCACGACGGCGGAACTCGCCCCGGTCGCTCGTCGTCGGCCCCCGGCGGGGGCCGTGCCGGGCAGACCGCGTGCCGACAGGTAGCCGAGCAGCGCGAACAGGTAGGCCTCCTTCGCCTCGGCCGCCAGCCCGAGCGTGTCGGAGGTGACCAGGCCCGGTAACCGTGAGCGTAGTCCGGCCATCAGGGTGGCGTTGCGCACACCGCCGCCGGACACGACGACCCGCTCGGTGCGGGGGCCGTCGCGGCCGATCGCCTCGGCGATGGTCCGGACCGTGAGTTCGGTGAGCGTGGCGAACAGGTCGTTGCCGGAGGGCACGGCCACCCCGGCGGCGCTCAGCACGACGCTGACGTATCCGCCGTCGAACGTCTCCCGACCCGTGCTCTTCGGCAGCGGACGGGCGTAGTAGGGGTCCGCGAGCAACGCGGCCAGGGCGCCCTGGTCGACACGACCGGCCCCGGCGAGCGCGCCGTCGGGGTCGAACGCGCGGCCGGTGTGCGTCGAGACGGCGGCGTCCAGGAGGCAGTTGCCGGGCCCGGTGTCCCCGGTGCGCACCACGCCGTCGCCGACCAGGGTGATGTTCGCGATGCCGCCGATGTTCAGGGCCGCGGTCGGACGATCGGCGAGCCAGAGCGCGTCCAGGAGGCTGACCAGCGGCGCACCCTGGCCGCCGGCGGCGATGTCGGCGGTGCGCAGATCATGGATGACCGGCCGGGCGGTCCGCGCCGCGATCCACGCCGCCGCGCCGAGCTGCAACGTCCCCCGCGCCCGCCCGCCGCCCGCACCGTCGACCCCGGCACCGCCGTCGGGCACGGGCTCCACCCAGTGGTGCACGGTCTGACCGTGGCTGACCACCAGGTCCACCGCCCCCCACGCCCCGATCGCCCAGGCGCCCACGTCCCCGAACGCCTGACCGATCTCGGTGTCCAACCGGCACACCTCGCCCAGGTCGGTGGCCGCGGGCGGGAGTGCGGCCAGGATCCGGGCCCGCAGCGGCGGGGGCCAGCCCCGCTCCGTGTGCGCCAGCGTCCGCATCCGGACCACGCCGCCGGCATCGTCGAGGTCGGCGAGTGCCACGTCGATGGCGTCGACCGAGGTACCCGAGCTCAGCGCGAGGACCCTCATCCCTTCACCGCCCCCGCGGTCAGGCCGGACGCGAGGCGGCGCTGGACCACCACGAAGAAGATCACGACCGGCACCGTGATCAGCGAGGAGGCCGCCATCACCGCACCCCAGTCCGCGGTGTTCTGGCCGAAGAACCGCTGCAGGCCGACGGCCACCGTGTACTTGTCCGCGTCCTGGAGGAACGTGAGCGCGAAGATGAACTCGTTCCAGGCGGTGATGAACGAGAACACGCTCGTGGCGACCACCCCGGGAGCCACCAGCGGCAGCAGCACGGACCAGAACATCCGGCCCCAGGAGGCGCCGTCCATGTACGCGGCCTCCTCGATCTCGTTCGGTACGGCGGCCACGAAGCCGCGGAGCATCCAGACCGCGAACGGCAGGGAGAAGGCGAGGTAGACGATCACCAGCCCGAGGAGGCTGTTCAGCATCTGCAGGTTCCTCGCCTGCAGGAAAAGCGGGATCACCAGGGCCTCGAGCGGGACCATCTGCACGATCAGGATCAGCACCAGCACCGACGTGCGGAACCTGAACGTGAACCGCGCCACCGCCACCGCGGCGAGCAGCGCGACGCCCGCCGAGACGAACACGGTGCCGAGGGCGACGATCGCGGAGTTGCGCATGAACTGGCCGAACCCGCCGGTGTCGAGGACCCGGACGAAATGGTCCCAGGTCAGGTTCGTGGGGACCAACGTGGCGCCGCGGTGCGCGGCATCGGCGTCGACGGCGCTCGAGAACATCCAGTACGCGGGGAACAGCGCGAACGCCAGGATCGCGGCCACACCGAGGACCCTCCCGGCGGCGGACCAGGTGAGGGCGCCACCGGGGCGCCTCACAGGTCCTCCTCCTTGAACAGGGTGCGCATGTAGACCACCGTGATGACGAGCAGGAGCCCGGTGAGCAGCACCGCGATGGCCGAGCCGAGCCCGTACTTGCCCTGGGCGAAGGACTGGATGTAGGACCAGACCCCGAGGTTGAAGACCTCCGCGTTGCCGCCGTTCCCACCGGGCATCAGGTAGATCTGCGCGAACACCTTGAAGTCCCAGATCGTGGACAGGATCGTGACCACGGCGAACACCGGCTTGAGCATCGGTGCGGTGATCCGCCAGAACCGGCGCCACGCGCCCGCCCCGTCCATGGTCGCCGCCTCGTAGAGCTCCTTGGGCACGGTGAGCAGGCCGGCGAGCACCGTCACGGCCACGAACGGGAAGCCGTGGTGCACCACGTTGAGAGTGGCGATGGCGTAGAAGCCGAGGCGATCCGTGTACCAGTTCACGGTGCCGGGCTCGATGACGCCGATCGCTGCCAGCGCGCTCGCCACGAGCCCGTTCAGCGGGTCGAAGAGCCAGATCCAGACGTAGGTTCCGGTGACTGCCGGCACCGCCCAGGCGACCATGATCGCCGTCGAGCAGACCGTCTTCCAGAACGTGCCGAGGATGTTCAGGAACAGAGCCACGAGGGTGCCCAGAACCACGGTCAGCACCACGCAGCAGACGGCGAATCCCACGGTGTTCGGTAGCACCACCGTCCACAGGTAGGAGTCGCCGAGGATCTCCGCGTAGTTCGCCCAGCCGACGTAGTTCGACTCCCCGGAGACCAGTTCGCGCAGCCCGTAGTCCTGGAAGGACAGGTTCACGACGCGCGCCAACGGCCACAGCAGCAGCACGGCGAGCACGACGAGGGTCGGTGCGAGCAGCAGCCAGGGGCGCGCCGCCCGCCGCCGGGTGGCCCGGCGCCGGTGCGCGTCCGGGGCCGGCCCGCGCGGCACGATCGGTGCCACGCGGGCCGTGGACGTGGAACTCACCTCAGGACCCGGCGCTGAACGTCTCGTTCATGGCGGCGACCGCCTCCGCGGCCGCGTCCTCGACGCTCATCCTCCCGGTGAGGACGTTCTGGACCATGGCCTCGACCGTCTTCGCACCCTGGATCTGCCCGAAGGCCGGGGTGAGCGGCACGGAGCGGCCCGCCTCCAGCATCTGCTGGGCGAACGGGGCGACCAGCGGGTCCTCGTCGGCTGCGATCTCGGCCAGGGCACTGGCCTGACCCGGGAAGTAACCGGTCTGCTCGGACCAGTCGGCGGCGGCCTGGCCGGTGCTCATCAGCTCGACGAACTCCCAGGCGAGGTCCTGTTGGTCGGAGTCGGACCAGACCCCCAGGTGGGAGCCACCGAGGAACGAGCCGGCCGGACCGCCGTCGCGCGACGGGATCGGGAAGGCACCGATGCTCTCCATCAGGTCCGGGGCATCCTGCGCGATCCGGCCGACCGTCCAGTTGCCGGCGATGATCATCCCGACATTGCCCTGCTCGAACGCGGCGAGCGCGTCCGCCTCGTTCCAGGTGTCCGCGGCGGCGGTGGACGATCCGTGCTCCAGCGCCAGGCCGGTGTAGTACTCGAGCCCTTCGATCGCTTCCGGGGAGTCGAGGGCGGCGGTCCAGGTGCCGTCGGACTCGGTCGCGATCTCACCTCCGGCGCCCCAGACGAACGGGTACAGGCTGTACTGGGAGTCACCCGGGATCGGGAACGGGATCACCTCCGGGTCGGAGGCCTTGAGCGCCTCCACGGCGGCGGTCAGCTCCTCCCAGTTCGTCGGTGGCCCGGCGATGCCCGCGGCCTCGAACAGATCCTTGTTGTAGATGATCGAGCGCACCCCGGCGTACCACGGCATGCCGTAGAGCGCGCCGTCGTAGGTCCCCGCCTCGGCGAGTCCCTCGACGAGATCACCGTCCAGACCGGCCCCCTCGATGCTGGCGGTCAGATCCGCGAGCACCCCGAGTTCGGCGAACTCCGCCGTCCAGGTGGTGCCCACCTCGGCCACGTCCGGGCCGGTGCCGCCCGCGATCGAGGTGACGAACTTGTCATGGGCGCCGTCCCAGGGCTGGAACTGGACGTCCAGTTCGGCTCCGGTACGCGCGGTGAACTCCTGCGCCACGCCGTCGAAGTAGCCCGTTGCGTCCGGGTTGGTGCCCTCCATGATCCAGACGGTGAGCGTCTGGCCCTCGTAGCCGCCGTCGTCGGCGCCACCGCCGGCATCGGTCGGGTCGTCGTCGCCGCCTCCGCCGCTGCAGGCCGCGAGCGCCAGGACGAGCGCGCCGGCCGTGAGTGCGGGAATCGATCTCTTCATGCCGATTACTCCCTCGTGCCCGGCTGTCTTCCCCCGCCGGTCCAGGGTCGTGGTGCGCCGGCCACGTCGCCGACGCCCGTCATGGTGACTACTTCCTGGATCCCCTGCTAATTGGGAAACTATCATCATCCCGGGCACGGCAACAGTGCCGAGCCGAGGAGATCGGCCTTCGTCGGGTTACGGGCGGGCAAGGCGGCCTCGGTCACCGGGCCCGGATGCTCCGGCTCGACGCCGAGCACGGGGGCGCCACCGGCGTTGCCGCACCTCCCGCGGATGCTTGTTACGGTGGTCGCAATGATCTCGGACCGGAAGCGTCGGCGTGCGGCCCGGCGGATCAAGCCCGGTGACGGGCGCCCCCTGAAACGGTTCCGATGGTGGCAGCCACTCTCGCGGACGCTGTTCCACCTCGAGCTGACCGGTGCTGCCGGCGAGCGGGAGACCTGGTCGGTCGACGTGCGCCTGTGGGGCGACTCGGACGGCGAGGTCCGAGCCCAGCTCTACCGCAACGGTGAGCACCACGCCGGATCCAAGCTTCCGGCGGTGTTCCCGGTGCCGGGCGGCTCGATCGAGGTCGTGGCCAGCAACTACGGGCTGCGGCGCTGCCACTTCGTGGGCGACGACGGGTCGGTCCGGCAACTGACGCCGGATCCCACGTCCGCGGAGGGCCGTCGCGCGCGCCTGGAGCGCACTCGTCCCGGTCTCAGCCGCACCATCGGGGTCGTCAGCGTGGCCATCCTGGTCGTGGCGCTGGTCCTTGGCGTCCCGCAGATCGTGGAGGAGATCTCCCGGATCCCGCCGGTCGCGGAGAACCTCGGCACCTTCACCTCACCGATCCAGCTCCCCGGATGGCTCAACATCACGCTCGTGGTCGCCGCCCTGGTTGCCAGCACCGAGCGCGCCATGCGGCTGCGTTACCACTGGCTGCTCGATGGGGGGCTGTTCGACGGGGAGGGCTAGCGCCCGGCCGGGGGCCGACGTCGCGGACTCCCGCCCACCCGTCGAGCGAACCTCAGCCGCGCCGCCGGAACTCGATCGGCTGCTCGAGCAGCGGCTCGAGGGCGCCGCGCTCGTCGTCGGTGAGCCGGCGGGGGCGCCCGGTGGCGGCGTCGACCATGACGATCGACGTCGCCGCCCGGGCGCACACCTGACCATCGGGGCCGTGCACCTCGTAGCAGACCTCGAGGCTGGCCCCGCCGATCCTGCCGATCCACAGCTCGACGTGCACCGGTTCCTGGCGGTACTCCAGCGGTGCCAGGTACTCGATCTCCTGCCGGGCCACCAGCGTGTAGCTGGACGCGCCCGCTCCCCCGGCCAGCACCTTCGTGGCGGCCGACTCGTGGTCGTCGCCCGTGGCCCAGAACGTGGCGATGCGGGCCTCCTCGAGGAGGGTCAGCATCGCCGCGTTGTTGACGTGGCCGTAGGCGTCCAGATCCGCCCAGCGCATCGGCACCGGCACGGTGATCCGCGGCACCCGATCAGTCCCGGGTGAGCTTGCGGTAGGTGACCCGGTGCGGGCGTGCGGCCTCCGGACCGAGCCGCTCGACCTTGTTCTCCTCGTAGTCGGCGAAGTTCCCCTCGAACCAGTACCAGTTCGCGGGGTCCTCGGTGGTGCCCTCATACGCGAGGATGTGCGTGGCGACGCGGTCCAGGAACCAGCGGTCGTGGGAGATCACCACGGCCGAGCCGGGGAAGTTCAGCAGCGCGTTCTCCAAGCTGCCGAGGGTCTCCACGTCCAGGTCGTTGGTGGGCTCGTCGAGCAGCAGCAGATTGCCGCCCTGCTTGAGGGTCAGGGCCAGGTTCAGTCGGTTGCGCTCGCCACCGGAGAGCACTCCGGCCGGCTTCTGCTGGTCCGGGCCCTTGAACCCGAACTGCGAGACGTAGGCCCGCGAGGGAATCTCCACGTTGCCCACCTGGATGAAGTCCAGCCCGTCTGAGACGACCTCCCAGAGGGTCTTGTTCGGGTCGATGCCGCCACGGCTCTGGTCCACGTAGGAGATCTTGACCGTCTCACCGATCTTGAGGTCGCCCGCGTCGAGCGGCTCGAGGCCGACGATCGTCTTGAACAGCGTCGTCTTACCGACCCCGTTCGGGCCGATGATGCCGACGATGCCGGCTCGCGGCAGCGAGAAACTCAGGTTGTCGATGAGGATGCGGTCGCCGAACCCCTTGCGCAGATCCTTGGCCTCGAGCACGGTCGAGCCCAGGCGCGGACCCGGCGGGATCTGGATCTCCTCGAAGTCGAGCTTGCGGGTGCGGTCGGCCTCGGCGGCCATCTCCTCGTAGCGTGCCAGGCGGGCCTTGGACTTGGTCTGGCGACCCTTCGCGCTGGAGCGGACCCACTCGAGTTCGTCCTTGAGTCGCTTGGCGAGCTTGGCGTCCTTCTTGCCCTGGATCTGCATCCGCTCGGACTTCTTCTCCAGGTACGTGGAGTAGTTGCCCTCGTACGGGTAGAGCCGGCCGCGGTCCACCTCGGCGATCCAGCCGGCCACGTGGTCCAGGAAGTACCGGTCGTGGGTGACCGCGATGACCGCGCCGGGGTACTTGGCCAGGTGCTGCTCGAGCCACTGCACGCTCTCGGCGTCCAGGTGGTTCGTGGGCTCGTCGAGCAGGAGCAGGTCCGGCTTCTCGAGCAGGAGCTTCGCCAGCGCCACGCGGCGACGCTCGCCGCCGGAGAGGGTGGTCACGTCGGCGTCGCCGGGTGGCAGTTGCAGGGCATCCATCGCCTGCTCGAGCTGGGAGTCGAGGTCCCAGGCGTCGGCCGCGTCGATCTCGCCCTGGAGAACGCCCATCTCCTCCATCAGGGCATCGAAGTCGGCGTCCGGCTCGGCCATCAGGTTGCCGATCTCGTTGAACCGGTCGATCTTGCCCTTGATCTCCCCGACGCCCTCCTCCACGTTCCCGAGGACGGTCTTCTCCTCGTTCAACGGGGGCTCCTGGAGCAGGATGCCCACGGAGTATCCGGGCGTGAGCCGGGCCTCGCCGTTGGACTCCTTCTCGAGGCCGGCCATGATCTTCAGGATCGTCGACTTCCCGGCCCCGTTCGGGCCGACCATACCGATCTTGGCTCCGGGCAGGAACGCCATCGTCACGTCATCGAGGATGACCTTGTCTCCGTGCGCCTTGCGCGCCTTCACCATCGAGTAGATGTACTCGGCCACAACTCTCCCAGGACTGGATACGGGGTGATCAACCCCTAACCCTACGCACCGCGGCGCGGGATGTCGTATCGCGCCTTCGCCGGGGTCGGCCGACCACGCCGGAGCGGGCCCGCACCTGTGCACCGACGGTGCTCCGCGCCGTCGGCGGCGGTGCGGCCCCCACTTCCGCGCGGGCCGCACCCGCCCGCTCAGAACGGGGCCCCGACCTTCTCGACCAGGGACCGGCCGTCCTCGAACTCAGAGGTGTCGTCGCCGGCGTCCGCCTCCTCGAGGCCGTCGTCCTGGGGGTCCGGCGGCGCCTCCTCCTCGGACACCTCGTCCATGCCGGAGACGTCCACGGTGACCTCACCCACCGAGCCGTCCCGCCGCACCTTCCGGACCGATGCCACCACGCGACTGAGTTCCAGTGCGAACGCGGTCGGGCGGATGACCGGCTCCCAGGCGGTGCCACCGTCCTTGGTGGTGTACTCGTGGAAGGAGAGCCGGCCCTGGACGAGCACGGCGTCACCCTTGTGCACGCTCTCGGAGATGTTGGTGGCGAGGTCCCCGTTCGCCTTGACGGAGTACCACTGGGTGGCGCCGTCCCTCCACTCCTGCGTCTTGCGGTCGAAGAAGCGGGGCGTCGTGGCGACGCCCACGTTGACGAACGGCGGGCGACCGTCGTTGAGGTAGAGCGTGGGCGTTTGACCCACGTGTCCCTGGATCGTGACTTCGACGTCCTTCGGCATGATCGATTCCTTCGCTCGGACCGGCGTGTTCCGGTGGGTTCAAGCGTGGAACCCGGCACCCCGAACCGGGCCTGCCCGGGAACCGGCTGGGGAAGGACCGGCATCGCGGGCCCGGCTGTGGATCGTCAGGAACCGAGCACGCCGCGACGCACGGCGGCGTGCTCGGCGAGCGGACCTGCCGTCGGCTCGCTCAGGTCCTTCGCGACGACGGAGCCGATCGCACCCGTGGTGCGGGCGAGGTAGTCCTCGGAGCGGGCCACCGCCGTCGCCTGTCGTTGCCGCTTCGCGGCGTTCAGCAGCAGCAGCCCTCCGATCAGCACGACCACGCCACCGGCGGCGAGGGCCGTCGCGGGCAACGCCGTGTGAAGCGCCAGGACGACGATCGCCCCCAGGATGAGGGCCACGCCCAGGATCGTGGCGAGCAGTCCGAGGAGCCGGCGGCGTGCCGCCGCGCCGTCGTGCGAGGACGGCAGGTCCTCGTCCGAGAGGGCCTTCCAGACGTGGGCGTCGAAGTCCGCACCGTCGGGGACGGTCGCGGTCACCGCCTCGAGCCACCTCGGCGGGAGTCCGTTCGTGGCCTCGGCGAGCCAGCGGTCCCGGATCGCCTCGATCCGACTGCGGGCCGGCTGCTGGACGGGACTCAGCGCCACACGGCGCGAGCTCGATACCGCGGACCGGATCGACTCGGTCACCGACGGCACTCCGGCGGCGACCGCGATGCGTTCGGCGGTGACCTCCGCGTAGGGAGGCTGCGGTTCGACGTCGCCGAGGTGTGGTCGCAACCGCTCGGCGATGGCGACGATCTCCGAACGCGCCGTGCGGGCACCGATGGACTCCCCGGCGATGACCTCGCCGAGTTCGCGGTGAAGCGCCTCCACCCCCTCGTTGGTGCGAGCGGAGACCAGGCGGATCCGCACGTCAGCCAGTCCGTCCTCGTCGATCAGGCGCCGCACGTCCTGGAGCACCCGGTCGCGGGAGTGCTCGGGGATGGTGTCGATCTGGTTGATCACCACGAGCATGGCCTCATGTCGTGCCGCGAGTGCGCGCAGGTACTTCTCGTGCAGGGCGTTGTCGGCGTACTTCTGGGGATCGACGACCCAGACGAGCAGGTCGATGAGCGGAAGCAGTCGGTTGACCTGGAGGGCGTGGTCCTCCTCGACCGAGTCGTGGTCCGGGAGGTCGAGCAGGACCAGTCCGTTGAGCGCCTCCTCACCGGTGCCGGCGTCCAGTTCGGACACCCGCTGGATCCGCCGCCTCGGGTCCACCTGCAGGAAGTCCAGCAGCGCGGTCGCCTCGCTCCCCCAGACGCAGGCGGCGGCCTGCGCGGTCGTGGGCCGGAGCACGCCGACGTCCGCGAACTCGAGGCGGGTGAGCGCGTTGAACAGACTGGACTTGCCCGAGCCGGTGCCGCCGACGAGCGCGACCACCGTGTAGTCCACCCCGAGTTCGACGCGACGCGTCACCGCGGCGAGGTCGAGCCGGGCCTGGGTGACGACATCGGAGTCGATCCGGTCCGCGGCCAGGTCCAGCGCCGCATCGATGTCGGCGATGCGCCGGCCCAGTTCGGCGCCGGCGTCCTCCGCGTTGCTCACAAGTACCCCTTCAGCTCGCTCGCGCGTACCCGCAACCGGTGCGCCGCTCCGTCGTCGAGACCGACTCCGTCGAGCGCAGCGACGAACACGTCGGCCTCCGCGTTCACCGCGACCTCCGCCCAGTCGGCCAGGTCACCGCGCAGGCGTGACACGGCGGCGACCCCGCGGTCGCCGAAGATGCGACGCACGGCACGCTCGGCGCCGTCCAGTCCCGCGGCGGCCACCTCGACCAGGGCGGACAGGGCGTCCGGCTCCAGCCCGGCATCGTCACCGGCCGGCTTGAGCGCGCCGCAGACCTCCGCGACCACGTCGTCCCATTCCTTCACGAGTTGTTCGAGCCGTGTGGTCCGCGCGGTCGTCGAGGCCTCCGCGGACACCAGCTCCGCGACCTGCCGGCCGGCCGGCGTACGTTCGGCCGCCGTCCGGACCAGCCGCTCGCCGCGTTCGGCGGCCTCCTTGACGAGGGTGCGGGTGGCCCCGATCGCCACCTCCCGCAGATTCCGCACCGACTCGTTCCGGGCCTTCGCGGCCCGCCGGAAGCGCCAGGTCTCGAAGACGTTCGAGGACGGCGCCACGAGCGGTGCGAGGATGCCACCGCTGCTCGCCCCGGCGAGCCAGGTGGTGGTCGGTGCTCCGGTGGCGGCGGCGCCGGAGGCCACGTCGGCCTTCGCCTGCTCGGCAGCCGTCGACGGCGCCGCGGCCAACTGGTTGCGCAGGGCGAGCGCGGTCCGGCGCTGGGTATCCAGGGCCGCGGCCACGTCCTGCACGTCCTGGCGCAGTGCCGGCCAGGCGCCGCGGACGGTGCGGGCGATGATGCTGCGGGACTGGCTCTGGGCACCGAGCACGGTGAGCCATTTGGAGAACTCCTGGACCCGCTCGGGGGGCAGCACACCCTCGTGCGGGCCGACGTCCGGGATCACGAAGAACGGGACGGCGCCGAAGCCCTGGGCGTCGAGCCGGTCGAAGAGGTCGCGACGAACCTTCCCGAGCCCGGCCCGTTCGACCCGGTTCAGGACGACCGCCAGGGAGACCCCACGCTCGGAGGCGGTGTGCAGTCGCGCCCACGGCACGGCGTCCCCGTACCGGGATCCGGTGGTGACGAACACCCACAGGTCCGCGAGTTCCACCAGTTCGTCGGCCAGCCCGCGGTTGCCGGAGTGCACGGAGTCGAGGTCCGGCGCGTCGAGCAGGGCGAGCCCGCGGGGAACCTCGTCATGGACGCTGACCCGGGCCACCTCGATGACCGGGTGCGACTCGAGCAGCTCGGCGTCCTTGGGATGCACCACGAGGACCGGTTCACGCGTGGTCGGGCGCAGCACCCCAGCCTCGCTGACGTCCGAGCCGACCACCGAGTTGACCAGGGTGGACTTGCCGGCGCCGGTGGAACCGCCGACCACCACGATGACGGGTGCGGCGACCTGCTTGAGGCGGGGCAGCAGATGGTTGCGGACCTGCGTCGAGAGCCGGTCGCGGCGGCTGCGGGCATCCTCGGCGTCGGCGGTGTCCAGGGGCAGGGACGCGGCGTCCAGGTTGCGGAGCAGGTCCTCGATGACCTCGACCATCGGCAGCCGCTCCGGACGCGGGCTCACGTCCGGTTCATCGGTGGTGGTGGGGGTGTCGGTCACGGAGCCTAGCCTGCCCGTTCCGGGTGCGTCGGACCAAACGGGCACCTGGGCACCGCGCGTGATCGCGTCGGGGCCGTGCCCGGCCCGGCTGCGGCGGTTCGGGAGGGTCGGGGCACGTTGAACATCCTATGCGGGACGCGCCGCCACGCGGAGGCGCGGCCCCGGCCCGGATATCCTGAGCGGGCGCCCTCGTAGCTCAATGGATAGAGCAACGGCCTTCTAATCCGTAGGTTGCAGGTTCGAGTCCTGCCGGGGGCACCGCTGCGACGTCCCCGGACGGCTCGCCCGGCACGGGAGCGGTTCAGGGTCGCGGCGTCCGGCGCGCCGCCTCCGCGAGCAGCTCCCGGACGCCGGGCCGGGCGACGTCGGCGGCGGTGACGAACCGGATGTGGCGGGCCCTCGTCCCGGTGCCCGCGAGGAGCCCGGCCGGGTCCAGGTCGACGAGCTCGGCACCGTTCGCGAGCATCAGGTTCACGTGCCCGCGGTGCGGGACGATCCCGGCGATCAGGTGCTTGTAGGTGCCGGGCTTGTACGTGTAGCCGATCAGTCCCGAGGTGACGTCCTGCTCCTCGACCGCGTCGGGGAGTGTCTCGGCCACCAGTTCCCGGAGCCGTTCGACGACCTCGACCAGGGACGCGTCGAGTCCGTCGGCGATGCTCACGGGGCCGGGCGCAGCGGGACTCTCACGTCGGAGCCGCCCTCCTCGGTGATCCGCTCCCCCATCTGGACGAGGGTGGGCTCGGAGATGAACCCCCCGGCGAACAGGGCCTGGCCCTGCGCGAAGGAGGCCGCGCGGCCGAGGAGCTCCTCGGGCACGAACCCGAAGACGTCGGCGAGTTCGGCCAGGTCGCGGGGGGCGTTCATCCGCATCAGGCCGAGGTTGTCGCACTGCGAGAGCACGTTCGGGTGGATCTTCGTCGGCCGCTGCGTGGACAGCAGCAGCCAGAGTCCGAACTTCCGGCCCTCCGCGGCGACCTGGATGATGCGGTCGGTCAGCGCCCTCTCGACGGCGGTCGCCGGGTCCGGCGGGCAGAGATTGTGGGCCTCGTCGATCACGATCAGGACCGGTCGGCGGGACTCCCGGGTGTTCCAGAGGTGCTCGAACACGCTCAGCGCCGCGACCTTCGGCTCCGCCGGGTGTGCGAAACCACCCAGGTCGAGCACGGTGACGGCGGGGCGCTGGTCGACGATCTCGGTCACCGAGGTCGCACCCCTGGACCACAGTTCCCAATCGAGCACCTCGAGGTTCTCGATCCGGCGGGCGAGCCGGGCCTGACCGGGATCGCCGGAGTCCCGCAGCGACGCGAGGAAACTCTCGTTCGTGAACCTCCGGTGGTCGCCGTCGACGTGAAGGAGGACGTTGTACTCGTCGGCGTCGGCGATCGGGTCGAGCTGCAGGACGGCGGCCTTCGACGCCGCGGACAGGTCGATGAAGGCCGTGTGCAGCCGTTCGCCGCCGATGCGGGTGGAGTGCAGGACCCGGATGTCGGCGCCGGCGATCGCGGCGACGGCGTCCGGGTTACCGCTCGACCGTGTCTCGTGCATCCGGGTGAAGTCGGCATTCGGATCGAGGACGAGCAGCGGCAGTTCGGTCGCGAGCAGGAGCTGCTCCAGCACGACGCCGAGTGCGTACGTCTTGCCCGAGCCGCTCTGGCCGCACCAGAACGTGTGTCGGTTGAAGCGTCCGGCGGCGAGGCGTGCTACCTGCTCGGGCCGCTCCAGTTGGGTACCGATCGTCAGCTCCACGCCGCAAGCCTTCCACAGCCCACTCGGACCGCACAGGGCCTTCGGGCCGTTCCGACCGGATTTCACCCAGGAAGGATGAGCAAGTATGAGCACCGTGCCCGACCGCCGGCCGGGGTGGAACGGCGCGACGTCAGCCGGTGGTGCTGGGTGCGTGCCTGCCGATCGGGATCACCATGGGTGCCCCGGTGCGCGGATCCGGGATCACGTCGCAACGCAGGTCGAAGACGTCCCGGACGGTCGCGGCGGTGACCACCTGCGCGGGCGGTCCCGCGTCGACGATCCGACCGGAGCGCATCGCGACCAGGAGGTCGGCATAGCGCGCGGCGAGGTTCAGCTCGTGGAGCACGAGGACGATCGTCGTGCCACGCTGCCGGTTGAGGTCGACGAGCAGGTCGAGCAGTTCGATCTGGTGATTGAGGTCGAGGAAGGTGGTCGGCTCGTCGAGCAGCAGGATGCCGGTCTGCTGGGCCAGCGCCATCGCGATCCAGACCCGCTGCCGCTGGCCGCCGGAGAGTTCGGCGACGGGCCGGTCGACCAGGTCGGCCGTGGCGGTCGCGTGCAGCGCGGCGTCGACGGCCGCATCGTCGGCGGCACTCCAGCGGCGGAACCAGCCCTGGTGCGGGTGCCGGCCCCGACCGACGAGATCGGCCACGGTGATCCCGTCGGGCGCCACCGGGGCCTGCGGCAGCATCCCGAGCACCCGCGCCACGTCGCCGGGTCGCATCCGGTGCAACGGCTCGCCGTCGAGCAGGACCACCCCGGCCCGCGGCTCGAGGAGCCGCGCGAAGCCACGCAGGAGGGTGGACTTGCCGGATGCATTGGCTCCGATGATCGCCGTGATCCGGCCCGCCGGCAGCACCAGGTCGACCTCGTGCACGACCGGCGTGGTGTCGTAGCCGAGGGTCAGGCCCCTGGCCTCGAGGAGATGATCCGGCCTCACCCGGCGCTCGTTTCCCGCGCGGCGCTGATCAGCACCCACGCGATGTAGGGGGCACCGAAGGCGCCCGTGACGACCCCCGTGGAGATCGGCCACGCCAGCGCGTGCTGCGCCAGCAGATCGGCCACCTGGAGGATGACGGCGCCCATCAGGCCGGACGCGAGGATGCTGCGGCTCGTGGGGCCGAGCGCGATCGCAGCGAGCGGACCGGCGAGCATCGCGACGAAGGCGACGGGGCCGACCGCCGCCGTCGCGACCGAGACCAGCACGGCCGCGACACCGAGCAGAACGAACCGGTCACGCTCCGCGCGGGCGCCGAGCATCCGGGCCGGCTCGTCGCCGAGCTCGAGTGCCCGCAGCATCCGGGCGAGACCGGGCCCGGACACCGCGAGAACGACGAGCAGTACGGCGACGACCCGGAGCAGGCCCGGGGTCGCCATCCCGACCGAGCCGACGAGCCAGCTGAGCGCCGCGCGCGCATCACTGAACTCGGCGCGAGCCACGAGATAGGACGTCACCGACGACGCGAGGGCCCCGACTCCGATGCCGACGAGGATGAACCGGTACTCCGACACGCCGCGGTGCCACGCGAGGAAGTACACGAGGGCCGCCGTCGCGAGGCCGCCCAGGAGCGCGTAGCCGGAGAGCGTGAACCCGGCGACCCCGCCGAGAACGAGGGCGGCTGCGGCGGCCGTGCCCGCGCCGGCGGCAACACCGAGGAAGTCCGGGGACGCGAGCGGATTGCCGAGCACCCGCTGGAACAACGTGCCGGAGACCCCGAGCGCGATCCCGACCAGCGCGGCCGCACCGGCCCGGGTCAGCCGCAGTTCCTGGATGACGAACACCGTGGCGTCCTCGCCGACGCCGAAGGTCGCCAGGACGGCGTCGACGGGTGGCACCACGACGCTACCGACCACCAGCGAGACGACGAAGAGCAGGACCACCACCGCGGACAGCACGACCACAGTCGCGCCGAGGCGACGACGCGAGAGCGCCCGAAACCGACGGGCCGTGGTCCCGACCGGCGCCATGACGGCCGTCATATCGTCACGATCCTGCGGAACCGCACCAGCAGGACGAAGACCGGCGCCCCGAGCACGCCCACCACCACACCCACCGGGACCTCCGCCGTCGGGAGCAGCACCCGGCCCAGGATGTCGGAGCCGAGCAGCAGGACGGGGCCCAGCACCGTCGAGTAGGCGAGGATCCAGCGGTAGTCCGGCCCGGTGATGAGCCGGGCGAGGTGCGGGATCATCAGGCCCACGAACACGATCGGTCCGCAGGCAGCGGTAGCGGCCCCGCACAGCAGCGCCACGATCGCGAAGAGCACACCGCGGGTGCGGTCGATACGCAACCCGAGGGTGCTGGCGAGTTCGTCACCGAGGGAGAGCAGGTTGAGCGCCCGCCCGGTGAACAGGGCCGCAACGATCCCGACCGCGAAGTACGGCGCCAGCTGGACCAGGACCGGGTAGTACCGACCCGCAAGCGCGCCGACCTGCCACATCCGCAACTCGTTCAGGGCGTCCGGGTCCGCGAGCAGGATCGCCGAGGAGAACGATCCGCACAGTGCGGTCGCGGCGGCTCCGGCGAGGGCCAGCTTGACCGGGGTGGCGCCCTCGCGCCCGACGGCCGCGATCGTGTACACGGCCACGGTGGCCAGGGCGGCGCCCGCGAACGCGAACCACACCGCGGCACTGGCCGGCATCGCACCGAAGACGAGCGCTCCCGCCACCACCGCCAGCGCCGCGCCCGCGTTGATGCCCAGCACGCCCGGGTCGGCGAGCGGGTTGCGTGCCAGTCCCTGCAGGATCGTTCCGCCGAGTGCGAGCGCCGCCCCGACCACGAGGGCGATCAGGGTTCGGGGCATCCGCATCTCCCGGATCACCGTCGCGTCCGCTCGGTCGGTCGAGCCGATCAGGGCCTGCCACACGTCCGCCGGCGCGACGTCACGCGAGCCCAGGCCGACGCTGATCAGCACGAGCACGAGCAGGACGAGGGCGGCGGGAAGCAGGCCGAGAGCGCGACCGGAGCGACGGGCGACCGAGGACGGCGGTGCGACCCGGGTCGTGCTCACTCGCCGACGGAGGCGTCCGTGGCCCGGATGACCTCGGCAAGGCGGGTGAGTTCGGCGGCGTAGTCGCCGTAGGTGTGCACCCAGTAGGCGGGCCAGGTGGTGGTCTGTCCTGCGGCGAAGGCGGCGATCTCGGCCGAGATCGGCGCCTCGGCGAGGATCTCCTCGTTACCGGGGTGGTTGCGGTCGTCGAAGAGGATCAGGTCCGGCTGGTACCGGTCGGCGGTCTCCATGCTGAGCGTCTCCCAGTACGGGAAGTCGGGGTCGGGCGTGTCCGGGACGATGACGTCGAGGCCCCAGCGCTGGAAGTCGAGCAGTTCGGGTGCGTAGGCGGGTACCGCGATCGCATAGTTGGTGTCCCAGGGGCTGATCGCGAGTGCGCTGACGCCCGGGTTCTCCTCGTTGGCGGCCTCGAAGTCGGTGACGGCCGCCTCGAACGTGGTGCGCGACTGCGCGATGGCCTCGGGATCCGCGCCTAGTGAGGCAGCGAGGTCGGCGTAGCCCTCGATCAGAGAGACGATCGAGTCACCCTGGCTCGCGCCGACGACTGGGGCGAGGTCGGCGAGCCTGCGACTGGTGTCCTCGACGCCGGCCTCGAAACCGCTGTAGGCCTCCTCGACCGGCCACCAGTCGCCGACGATCAGGTCCGGGGCGAGTTCGGCGGCCGCCGCGACGTCGATCTTGCCCCACTCCTGCCCGATTACCTCGATGCCGGTGAAGTCCGCACCCTGCAGGCCCACGTCCTCGGCGATCGGGGAGCTCGCCCAGATCGCGACCGGCGTGATCCCGAACTCCATGAGCACCTTCGCGGCATACGCTTCGGCGATGATGCGCTCCGGCACCTCGTCCGCAGTGTAGGTCTGGCCGTCACCGGAGACATAGGACCATTCGGGTTCGGCGGACGGGCCGTCGGGCTCGGCCTCGGACGGCCCGGCACAACCGGCGACAGTCACGGCGAGAACGGCGGAGATGAGCGTTGCGGCGACGCGGGCACGACCAGGCACGGAGGACTCCAGAGTTAGGTAAGGTTTATCTAACTCGACGTAGAGTAGCGGCTGCGCGCGGTCCCGAGGATCACCGGGCCGAGACGTCCGCGGACGCTCGCCTGCGCCGGAAGAGTCCGGGTCGCGTGGTCGCCAGCGCCGCGACGAGTGTGATGCCGACGGCGAAGGGCACGATCCCGAGCGCGAGCACGGTCATGGCCGGGCTGCCACCGAACTCGACGACGTCGTGGGTGAGCAGCAGTTGCGAGACGGTCTGGAATGCGGCGTGGAAGCCGACCGAGGTCCACACCGACCCGGTCACCAGCCGCAGGTAGCCCAGACCGATCCCCATCCCGACGAACAAGGAGAGGTCGGCGACACCGGTGAATCCGCGCAGCACGACCGCGAACGCGGCGAACAGCGTGGCCTGGACCAGGATGATCCACCAGCCCCGGAGTCGCTCCTCGAGCACGCTCGTCACGTAGCCGCGGAAGACCAGTTCCTCCGGTATCGCCTCGCTGAAGAGCACGGCGGCGGCGGTGAGCCCGATGACCGTGGCGACCTCGCCGGGCGATCCGCGCAGCGCCAGCGTCGTTCCGGTCAGCGCCAGGATGGCGAGCACCACCGCGGCCGGCAGGAGCCAGGCGAGCACACCGGTGGTGAACGCTCGCCAGCCGTCGCGCGGCCCGGTGATCCCGAGATCGGAGAGGGGGCGTCGGTCCACCCGGCGTGCGAGGATGGCGACGAGCGCGAACATCGCGGCGGACAGGGCGATCCCGCCGAGGGTACGCACGGCGAGCGTGCGCACCTCGGTCGGCTCGCCGTCGGCCGCGGTCGCCACGAGCAGCAGGAGGCCGCCGGCCAGCAGTCCGACGGCGATCGCGAGCCGGGCGAGGAAGCTCACCGGGCCGGCGACCCCGGCCGGGGAGGCCTTCGTGTTCGTGTTGGTGTTCGTCCGGTCGGTGCTCATGCTGGACTCACTTCGTCGGTGCGCGTGTTCGCGTGATGGCCGCTGCCCCCGTACCGGCGGGCGATGGTGGCGAACGCCGCCTTCGGTTGCCAGGAGTCCCCGATCGGTGCGACCACGCCGTAACTCGCGGCGTCGAGGTCTCGGCCGGGCTCGTCGGAGCGGGGCAGCGCGGGCTCGCTGAAACCCCACACGAAGGTTCCGTCCACGCCGGCGGCAGAGAAGATCTCGAACAGTTCGTCGAGGTAGTCGGCCTGGACCCGCTCGTCCCGCACGAGCGAGGTGGGCACCCGCATCCCACCCTCACCCGGGAGCAGCACGTTCGCCGCATCCGATGCCCGCTCGGCTGCGCCGACGTAGGCGCAGGTCCCGAACTCGAACACGTACACGGGCCGCCCGGCCCGGCGGTGGGTCCGGACGGCGTGGCGCATGTCTCCGGGGAACCGCCAGGCGTTCGAGGAGTCCCGGTACGCGTCGAGCCCGACCACGTCGAACCTCGACCAGTCCGGGCGCTCCCAGTCACCGGCACCGTAACTGATCGGCCCGGCGAACCGGTCCCGGGCGACGGTCACGAGCCGGGCGAGGAATCGGCGAAGTCGCCAGTTGATCAGGGGTAGGGCGAGGGAGAGGAACGGGAGCATCAGTCCGCGTCGGACGAAGGTCGAGCCTGGCACGAAACCGGTGGCGGACAGGCTCAGTTCGCAGCCGAGGTTCAGGCTCACGTCGCCGTGCGCGGTCCGCAGCACCTCGGCGCGCTCGGCCACTGCCGCCAGGTTCTGCGCGACCACGTCCGGGGCGACATCGAAGACCCGCGGCTGGATCCAGACGCTGAGACCCTCCTCGCGCGCAATCGTGGCAGTTCCGAGGAGCCGGTCGATGTCGGTGGCCATCACGAGCACGGTGTCGCAGCCGAGCCCGTCCCGGATGGCCCGCATGTCCCGGCGAACCCGCTCGGTTCGCCAATGCGGGTTGGACTCGAAGTCGCGCTCGTACAGCACACCGGCGTCGTAGCCGATGCCCTGCACTCCGAACGCCCGCTCACCCATCCGGCCGGTATCCCAGCCCCGCGAGCAACATCGGGACCAGGTGGTCGCCGTAGGTGTCGAGGTCGGTGCGCGCATCCATCTGGGAGCGGGTGAGCCCGCCGTCGAGCGCGTGGATCAGGGTGGTCCTGGCGACGGTCAGGTCGACGTCGCAGAACTGCCCGGAGGCGATGCCGTCGGAGATGATCCCCTCGAGCAGCGCCGTCTCGGGCTCGCTCTCGGCGAGGTAGAGGGGGGTGCCGTCGGCGTCGCGGTGGGAGATCGCGATCTCGACGGCGGCGATCGTCTCCTCACGGTGGTCCCGGACGAACGCCAGGTACGCGCGCAGGTACGCGGCGAGGCGGGCTGCGGGGTCGGCGCCGGTGCGTGCGGCCGCGCCGGTCGCCGCGTCCATCCGCGCGAAGACGTCGTTCACCACGAAGAGGAGCAGGTTCTCCTTGCTCGCGAAGTGATAGCTGATGATGCTCTTCGCGATGCCGGCGCGGGACGCGATCTGCGCGAGCGAGGCGCGGTGGTACCCGACCTCGTTCACGGTCTCGATCGCGGCGGTCATGATCTGTGCGCGCCGCGCCGCCTCGATGAAGCTCGCAGATTGACCGATCGTGCGATTTTCTGCCCGCATGGTCTAAATCTAGAACGATCGGTCAGGTTTCGACAACCCTCGACCGCGCGTCCAGTGGACGCGTGACCCGCTCGCCGCACGGTGGCCCGGCGGCGGCCGGGGTCACCAGTTCGCGGCGCTGGTGAGGCAGAACGGGTGGCCGGCCGGGTCCAGCAGTACCCGCCAGGTCTCCCCCGGCTGCTCGGCCGGCACGGTGGCGCCGAGTTCCACGCATCGCGCCTCGGTCTCGCCGATGTCCTCGCAGGCGAGGTCGAAGTGGAACTGCTTGCTGCCGTTCGGGTTCGGCCAGGCCGGCGGCACGTAGCCCTCCACGCGCCCGAGCCCGATCATGGCGCCGGGTCCGGCGATCATGGCGTACTCGTCCTCGACGACCAGGGCCTCGGACTCGAGGAGGTCGGACCAGAAGGTCGCGAGCTGGCGCACGTCGGCGCAGTCGAGGGTGATCATCTTCAGCGTGGGTGCGGGCATGCACACCATCGTGTCGCACCCGGGGGCGGGCCGATAGAAGAAATCCGACACGGCCGGACGGCGGGCCGGTCAGATCAACTTGCGCAGCGTCCGGAGGTTGCGTGTGGTCAGGATCGAGCGGTACCGCGCCCGGGACGTCAGCTTCGCGAACGCCGTGTCCGTGCTGGAGCCCTTGGGCGCCTCCCAGTACACGACCCCGTCCCCCGGCCGCACCTGCTCCACGGCGGGATCGACGCCGTCGGCCAGGCCGCCCACCTCGGCGAGCGCGGGCGCGTCGGCGCAGAACATCACGTAGGGATGGTGGGTCTCCTCGTCGGTGTCGAACGGGTAGTCCGCGACGATCGCGGCGATCCGCTCGACGGTGAGGACCTGGACCCAGGCCTCGTACCCGAACGCGGTCCGCAGTGCCGCCTCGATGACCGGTCGCAGCTGCGCCGCGGAGCGGTCGGACGTGACCAGGGCGTTGCCGCTCGCGAGCACGGTGCGCACCTCGGTGAGACCGGCCTCCTCGAGGACCTTCCGGAGGTCGGCCATCGTGATGTTGATGCCGCCGACGTTCACCCCACGGAGCAGTACGACGTATCGGGCGGGGTGCGACTCGGTCGGCTTCGCTGGCATACGAGGACCCTACGGCCGCTCGGCTCGGGCCCGGAAGCCCGCGCGGGCACCGCGGCCGGATCGTTCAGGAATAAAGCAGTGACCGCCCCCCGGTCCGGGTGGTTACCTATCGGGGTCGCTCCATCGGGCGACATCCACCACCACCACCCACAGTGAGGTTTCACCATGCACCCGTTGACCGTCTACGACGCCCACCACCTCGAGCAGGCACAGCTGCGCAACGAGGTCGAACATCGCCGGAAACTCAGGCAGCACCTGTTCGATCGCATCACGCGAAGCAACCAGATCACCGCTCGGGGCGGCCGGAGGACCGGCCGTCCTTCTTCTTTGTCCGGCTCGAACGAGCCCGCCTCCCGCGACTTCATCAAGGCCAGCTGACCGCCGGCCGAGACGGGCGCGTGGTGGTGGTCGCCTCGCCCGATCGAAGGGGACGGACCGGTCCCCGACCGACCAGAGGACCCGGTGGCACTCGGTGCCACTGGGTCCTCTTCGATTCCCCTGGCGCCTCAGCCCGCGCGGCGCTCCGGTGCACGCCAGGCCGGATCCCGACCGATGAATCCGAGCATCCGGTCCTGCACGCTGGCGTCGTCCGGCACCGGGACGCGCGGACCGAACTGTCCGCTCGCGCGCATGACCTCCTCCATCGGCTCGCCGGCGGCCAGCCCGGCGGCGCACCGCTGCGGGTCCAGCCGGTCATCCTGACCCGTCGCCCGCGCCAGGTCCCAGGTATGCATGAACACATCGCCGGTGTAGAGCCGGTCGATGACGTCCGCCGCCTCCATCTCACCGAAGTTCGGGTTGCGCACCACCGCTCGGCTCCGCACCGGGTCATCGAGCAGGGACTGGACGCCGTCGGAGTGGGCCCGCCAGGCCGCGACCGGGTCGTCCGCCACCGGGGGCACCTGGGCGACCTCGAAGCCCAGCACCTGCGGAAGCCACTCGATCAGGTGGGCGACCACGTCCCGGGCCGTCCACTCCGGAACCGGCGACTGATCGGCCCATCGATCCGGATCGGCACCCTCCACCCGCGCCGTGAACCCTGCGGCGACCTCCCGGTACTCCGTTGCCGGATCCGCACTCATCTCGTTGCCCCACTTCCCTCGTCGTTCTCGGCACTTTAATCAACCGTTCGGTTGACTACATTGAAGCGCCGGCCGACTTCGTTGTCAACCCTTTGATTGACTACGTTCGCGCGGGTGTCGGCTGCCCTGTCGGGCGCTCGGACTACGCTGGCCCGGTGAGCACCACCGCAAAGACCGCCGGCTCCGACGCGATCGTCTGGATCGACTGCGAGATGACCGGCCTTGACCTGTCCAAGGACGCGCTCGTCGAGATCGCCGTCATCGTGACCGACTCCGAGCTGCACGCGCTCGACCCCGGCCTCGACCTCGTGATCAAGCCGCCGACCGAGTCCCTGGTGGACATGAACGAGGTGGTGGTCGAGATGCACACCTCGTCCGGCCTGCTCGACGAGCTCGACACCGGCATCACGCTCGCCGAGGCCGAGGAGCGGGTGCTCGCCTACATCCGACGGTTCGTTCCGGACACGGCCAGAGCGCCGCTCGCCGGCAACTCGGTGGGCACCGACCGCGGCTTCCTCGAACGGGACATGCCGGCGCTCACCGAGTTCCTGCACTACCGGATCATCGATGTCTCCTCGATCAAGGAGCTGGCCCGCCGCTGGTACCCGCGCGCCTACTTCAACGCGCCGAAGAAGGCCGGCGGCCACCGGGCCCTCGCGGACATCGCCGAGAGCATCGACGAGCTGCGCTACTACCGGGCCGTCCTGTTCCCGGACGGCTCCGGGCCGGACTCGGCGACCAGCAGGAAGGTGGCCGCGATGATCGCGTCGGCACCGACGGTCGCGGCGGCGCCGACCTCCGCGACCTGACCTCCGCCGTCGGGCATCCGGCGGTGGCGCAACCACCCCCGGAACTTCGCTATGATTGGCAATCGCGACCGCGCGTGCGCGGTGCGACATGGTGGGTATAGCTCAGTCGGTAGAGCGCCTGGTTGTGGTCCAGGAGGCCGCGGGTTCAAGCCCCGTTACTCACCCCAGACGAACGAATGAGTCGGCCCACCCGGTCCAGGGTGGGCCGACTTCGTCGTCGGGACTCAGGCGTCGAACGCCTGGCGGAGCTCCGCGGCCTCGGCGGCGACCAGGTTCGTCGCGATCAGCGTGGCCTCGTGACCGCGGAAGCGTTCCGCCATCCGGTCGAGGTCGCGGTCGCTGGTGACCACGAACAGCGCCGAGTTGCCCGGTCCGACCTCCTTGCCGATCCGCTCGAGCTGTTCGCGGGTGATGCCCACGTTGTTCATGCGCTTGTTCAACAGCGAGATGGCCGCGCCGGCGGCGGCTCCGATGAGCGGGAGGAAGAACAGCGCCCCGAACAGGACACCCCAGAACGCACCCCACCCCGCGGCGCGCGCGTCGTCACGGTGTTCGTACTTGACGTCGGGACGATCGGCATCGGCGGGCCAGGTGAGGACGGCGTGGTCCTCCACCTTGACGAGGCCCTCGCTGCGGACCTGCTTGAGGGTGTCCGCGGCCCGATCGGCGCCGTCGATCGAATCGAACTTCCATGCGGTGAAGGTGGTCACGCGTCTGTGTCCTCTCGGGGTCGCACTGAAGTGACCAGTATCACGGTCGCACCCCGACGCCGCTAGGGCATCGGCGGCGGACCACCCGAATCGGATGAGCCCGCCGTCCGGGGGTCGGCCGGCGCCGCACCGGCGGCGAGTGGGTCCTCAGGCCAGGTCGATGTTGTTGCTGTCCGGCCCCATCCGCAGCTCGGCGACGAGGGAGTCGGCGAACCGGTCCAGCGCGCCACGACCGAGGGAGACGAAGAGCGACGGCTCGATCAACTCGAGCTCCATCAGGACGGGCTTGCCGTGGGTGGGCACCAGGTCCACCCGCGCGTAGGCGAGGGGGCGGCTGGAGATCGACCGGCCGGGGATCCGGGCCCGGGCGAACGCGAGGGTCTGCTGCCCGGCCGCGATCTCCTCCGGGGTCGCGTGGTAGGGCTCCATGACCTCCGCGCGGGGACGCTCGGCCTCGACGTCCTCGGTGGTGAGCATGGCGGCCTTGCGGGTGGCGTGCGAGTAGGTCCCGTGGAAGAACACGAGGGCGATCTCGCCGTGCGAGTCCACCTCGGGCAGGTACCGCTGGACCATGACCGAGCGGCCCTCGTCGAGCAGGCGCTTGGCGTGCTCGATGGCGTACCTGCGGGAGTCGGCGTCCGTGGCGGTGTACCGGCCGGCGTCGAGGGTGCCGGAACTGATCGCCGGCTTGATGACGAAGTCCTCCCGGGCCGGGAACCTGTTGTGCAGGGCACGCTTGTCGAACTGCCGCTCCGGCTCGAGCCAGGTGGTCTGCACCACGGGCAGGCCGTGGTCCTCGAGGGCCTGCAGGTAGTGCTTGTCGGAGTTCCAGCGCACCACGTTCGGCGGATTCACCAGGCGAGGCACGGACCCGGCCCAGGCCACGAACTCCTGACGACGGGTGGAGAAGTCCCAGGCGGACCGGATCACGGTCAGGTCGTACCGCGACCAGTCCACCGCCGGGTCGTCCCAGACCACGGCTTCGGCCGTGACGCCACGCTCGGCGAGCGCGGGGATGAGCGGGGCGTCCTCGTCGTCGAGGTCGGGCAGATCGGCGCAGGTGACGAGTGCGAGTCGTGGAGTGGACACACCCGAACCGTACTAAGAAGATCCCGGGGGCGTTGCTCCGAGCACCGTCGGCGCGCACGTACGGTGGGGCGATGACGACCTCCGACGACTCGCCGCTCTACCCGGCCATCGACCCGTACGAGAGCGGCATGCTCGCCGTCGGCGACGGTCACGAGCTCTACTGGGAGGTCTCCGGCAACCCGGACGGGGCGCCGGTGGTGTTCCTGCACGGCGGGCCGGGCGGCGCCACGAACGCCGATCAGCGGCGGTTCTTCGACCCGGCGGTCTACCGGATCGTGCTGTTCGACCAGCGTGGCTGCGGGCGGTCCACACCGCACGCCTCCGCGCCGGGCGCGGACCTGAGTGCGAACACCACCTGGCACCTGGTCGCGGACATCGAGGCACTGCGCGACCACCTGGGTGTGGCGTCCTGGCACGTGTTCGGCGGGTCCTGGGGCTCGGCCCTGGCGCTCGCCTACGCACAGCAGTACGCCGAACGCGTGCGCTCGCTCGTGCTGCGCGGGATCTTCACGCTCCGCAAGGCGGAACTGGACTGGTTCTACGAGGGCGGCGCGAGTGCCATCTTCCCGGACTGGTTCGAGCGGTACATCGCGCCGGTGCCGCCGGCCGAGCGCGGCGACTGCATCGGCGCGTTCCACCGGCTCCTGCATCACCCGGACCCGGCCGTGCACGGCCCGGCCGCGGTCGCGTGGTCGACCTGGGAGGCGGCCACGACGTCCCTGCTGATCGACGCCGAGTCGATCGAGAAGTTCTCCCAGCCCGAGTTCGCGCTGGCGTTCGCACGGATCGAGAACCACTACTTCGTGCACAAGGGCTGGTTCACCGAGGGCCAGCTCATCGAGGGGGCCACCGCGTTGGCGGACATCCCGGGCGTGATCGTGCAGGGTCGCTACGACGCGTGCACCCCGGCCACGACCGCCTGGGATCTGCACCGGGCCTGGCCGGAGGCCGAGTTCGTGATGGTCCCGGACGCCGGCCACGCCTCCCTCGAGCCCGGGATCGCGCGGGCGCTGGTCGCCGCGACGGACGCGATGGCGCGCCTGCCGCAGCCCTGACCCCCTGCCGCGCTCAGATCCAGTCGGGCTCGTAGGGCAGGAACTGCAGCCTCATGTCGCAGTCGCGCAGCGACAGGTCCGCCTTGGCCTGGTTGCACGGGCGGCACGCGGCCACCAGGTTCAGCCACGAGGACTGCCCGCCGCGGGCGCGTGGCACCACGTGATCCACCGTGGTGGCCGAGCGTCCGCAGTAGGCGCAGGTGTACCGGTCGCGACGCAGCACGCCCGCCTTGGAGAACACCGGCCGGCGACCGTCCAGCTGGTTCACGAGCGAGATGGCGCGGGTGAGCCGGAGCACGCGAGGCACCACATAGGGCCCGAACGTCGAGCCGTCCTCGACCTCGACGATCTCCACGACGTTGCGGCGCAGCAGCGCGATCGCCTTGCGCAGGGGGACGATGTGCAGGACCTGGTCATCGGGCGGGTTCAGCACGGCGATCGCCATATGCACCACTCTCCTCGTCCGGTCCCGATGACGTTCCTACGCCACGCCGGGTGGGCGATCAAGGGGTTTTGCGTGAACGGCGGCCGCCGGTACGGTGCCGACACCGCCGCGACCGGAACGCCCCAGCCGCGCCCCGACGGCACGAGAAAGGGCCCCTGACCGCATTTGCGCTGGTCAGAGGCCCTTCGGTGTACACCCCCTGGGACTCGAACCCAGAACCCAGTGATTAAGAGTCACTTGCTCTGCCAATTGAGCTAGAGGTGCTAGCGGGAGACGATATTACCAGCCCGTGAGCGTCCGACGCGAACCGGTCGGCGGGCGCCTAACCTGTCCGTGACGGCATCCGACACGGAGGTTCAGACATGGCTCGACTCACCGCCGGCGACCCGGCACCCGACTTCACCCTGCCCACCTCCGACGGTGGCTCGCTCACGCTGAGCGCCGTGCTGCCGACCGCCGAAAACGGCGTGATCGTCTACTTCTACCCCGCTGCGGGCACGCCCGGCTGCACGAAGGAGGCGTGCGACTTCCGGGACTCGTTGGCCTCCCTCCAGGGCGCCGGATACGCCGTCGTGGGTGTCTCGCCGGACCCCGTGGGCAAGCTCAAGGCCTTCGTCGAGGCCGAGTCGCTGACGTTCCCGCTCGTCAGTGACGTTGAACACACGACTCTCGAGGCGTACGGCGCCTGGGGCGAGAAGAAGAACTACGGACGTACCTACACCGGGGTCATCCGCTCCACCGTGGTGGTTGCCCCTGACGGGACCGTGGCACTGGCCCAGTACAACGTGAAGGCCACCGGTCACGTCGCCAAGCTGCGTCGCGACCTCACGATCGACTGATCACCCGGCCGGGCGCCGCGCGGAACCGGCCCCACCGGTGCCGGTTCCGCGCGTTGGAGCGCCTAGGCTTGGGGACGCGGGCGCGAGTGGCGTAATTGGCAGCCGCGCAGGATTTAGGTTCCTGTGCCTTCGGGCGTGTGGGTTCGAGTCCCATCTCGCGCACACCGGTGGTTCCCCGTCCTCAGGAGGGCGGGGCTGCCACCGCCTTCCTTGGCTTCGTGCGCGCCTTGAGTTCGGCGGCCTGCTGGGCCTTCGTGGCCGCGAACGAGCAGATCGGGCAGGTCGCGAAGACGTGCCGCTGCGCGGGGCAGTACTCACGACCGAAGTAGATGATCTGGAGGTGCCGCCGGTTCCAGGTGTCCTTCGGGAACGCCTTCTTCAGGTCCACCTCCACCTTCTCGACCGTGGTGCCGCGGGACAGTCCCCAGCGCCGGGCGAGCCGGAAGATGTGGGTGTCGATCGGGAACGCGGGCACGCCGAACGCCTGCGCCATCACGACGCTCGCGGTCTTGTGGCCGACCCCGGCGAGGCCCTCGAGGAAGTCCCAGTCGGGCACAAGTTCGCCACCGGCATCCACGATCTGCCCGGCCGCGGTCCACACGTTGCGCGCCTTCGTCGGCGCGAGCCCGACCTCCCGGATCAGTTCGAGGATCCGCTCGGGTCCCAGGGCGTACATCTCGGCGGGCGTGGAGGCTTCGCCGAACAGCCCCGGGGTGATCTCGTTGACCTTCTTGTCCGTGGTCTGGGCCGACAGCGCCACGGCCACCAGGAGTGTGTACGGATTGACGTGGTCCAGCGGGATCGGCGGCTCCGGGTAGAGCCCATCGAGGATCTCGCCGATCCGTGCCACTTTCTCGTCGCGTCGCATGCGCTCACGCTAGCCGCAGACACCGACAGCCACCGATATCGCGTGCCCGGCCCTTCGGACCGGGCCGGCCGCGTCACCGCTCGAGCGGAGCCGGCGAGGCGATGACCGGCTCGGCCGGCATCCGGACGGCCGACGGCCTGGGCACGAGTTCGCTCTGCAGCACCAGCGCGGCCGCCCCGATCGCGGCCGCCTCGTGCGCGGTCGAGGAGATTCGCACGCGCAGCCCGTGGCTGCCACGCGCGAAGAATGCCCGCTCGAGATGCTCCTCGATCACCGGGAGGTAGAGGGAACCCGCGACGGCGAAGGCCGGCCCGGTGAGCACGATGTGGTCGAGGTCCATCACCGTGGCCAGGGTCTGGGCCGCCACCGCCAGGTACCGGGCCGAGAACGTCAGGAGCGAGGACGCCACCGCATCGCCGCGCAACGCCGCCCGCGCGAGGGTGCCGAAGTCCTCGGTCGCCGGCCGGCCGGCCGGACCCAGGTCGACGCCGCGGGCCCGTGCGGCCGCGACGACCGCGGCGGGTCCGGCGACCGCCTCGACGCACCCGCGGGAACCGCACCAGCAGTCCGGCCCGGTGAGGTCGACGCACACGTGGCCGATCTCGCCGGCGTTGGAACTGGACCCGCGGTAGACGGAGCCGTCGACGAGCACGCCGGCGCCGACGCCGGCGGCCATGTAGAGGGCACCGAACGAGGAGGTCGACTCGATCCCGCCCGACCAGTACTCGCCCACGGCGGCGGCGGTGGCGTCGTTGTCCAACAGGACCGGCATCCCGAGCGCCGACTCGAGTGCATCCGCGAGCGCGAACCCGGCCAGCCGTGCCGGCTCGGGGGTCCTGGTCCAGGTGGAGGCGGCGTAGGACAGCGGTCCGGGGCCGACCACACCCACGCCGAGGACCCGGTCCCGCTCCACGTCGACCCGGTGCATCAGGTCCTCGACCTCACGCGCGACCCGTCCGACGATCTCCTCGGCCGTGTCACTGCCGGTGCCGGCGGTGCGCCACCTCGTCACCACACCGCCGCCGAGGTTGGCGATCACGTACGTGATGCCGGCCGTGTCCAGGTGCACCCCGACCGCGAACCGGGCCAGTGGCTGCAGCCGCAGCAGGGTGCGCGGCTTCCCGCCGGTCGACTCGGCGCGTCCGACCTCCACGATCAGGCCCTCGTCGATCAGTCGGCGCACCACGGTCGACACGGTCGCGCCGGTCAGTCCGGTGGCCCGGGTCAGTTCCACCCGGCTGATCGTGCCCGCGGCCCGCACGACGTCCAGGATCGCCGATCGGCTGCGCGTCTGCTGCGCACCGCCACCGTCCGTGCCCATCGTGGGGCTCCTCTCTCTCCTTCCCCCCAGTCTCCCGCGTCCAGCGCCGTGGCGATGACGCCCTCGGTCACGGGCCGGCCAGTTCCCGCAGCCGCCGCTCCGGGTCGGGTGCCGCCGCGCGGAGCAGCTTCGTGTACTCGTGCTGCGGGTCGAGGATCACGTCGTCCGCCGGGCCGCGCTCGACCACGCTGCCTCGGTACATCACCAGGATCTCGTCGGAGAAGTGCCGCGCGGTCGCGAGATCGTGCGTGATGTAGAGGACGCCGAGGTGCTCCTGGCGCTGCAGTTCGGCGAGGAGGTTGAGGACCCCGAGCCGGATCGAGACGTCGAGCATCGAGACCGGCTCGTCCGCGATCAGGATCCCGGGACCGGGGGCGAGAGCCCGCGCGATCGCGACTCGCTGCCGCTGACCGCCGGAGAGTTCGTGCGGGCGCCGGGCGGCGAACTCCTCGACCGGATCGAGACGGACCCTGGCCAACAGTTCGTGGATGCGGTCGAGGACCGCGGTGCGGCCGAGTTCCGGATGGTGCAGCGTGACCGGTCGGGCCAGGTGGTGCGCAACCGTGTGATAGGGATTCAGGGACGCGAACGGGTCCTGGAACACCATCTGCACGATGCCGCGGTAGGCGTGGCCGGCGGCGCCGCGGCGGGGCAGGTCCCTGCCGTCCAGGAGGATCCGTCCTGACGTCGGCCGTTCGAGCCGCAGCAACAGTTTCGCGACCGTCGACTTCCCCGATCCGGACTGGCCGACGAGTGCGGTCGTGCGCCCGGGTTCGAGGGTGAAGCTCACGTCGTCGACGGCGCGCAGCACCGAGTGCCGGAACCCGCTCCGGAGCCGGTACTCCTTGACGACGTCGCGCAGTTCCAGCGTGGTCACCGGGCCACCTCCTCGGTCAGGCGGGGGCCGGCTCCGGCCCCCGTGCGGATGAAGTCGCCGCGCGCACCGGTCAGGCTCGGGAACGAGTCGAGCAGCGCCCGCGTGTACTCGTGCTGTGGATCGGTGTACAAGGCGCGTGAGTCCGCGATCTCGACGATGCGGCCCTCGCGCATGACGGCGATCCGGTCGCTGATCTCGAGCAGTAGGGGCAGGTCGTGCGTGATGAAGATGACGGCGAAGCCGAGCTCCTCGCGCAGCCGCGTCAGCTCCTGCAGGATCTCCCGCTGCACCACGACGTCGAGCGCCGTGGTCGGCTCGTCCATCAACAGCACCTGCGGGTCGAGCGCGAGCGCCATGGCGATCATGACGCGCTGGCGCATCCCGCCGGAGAGTTCGTGCGGGTAGGACGAGAGCCGGTCCGGGTCGACGCCCACCCGCTCGAGCAGCTCCGCGCTGCGCCGTCTGCGAGTACGGCCGTCGAGGTCGGGGCGGTGGGTGGTGAACACGTCCTCGAGCTGGTCGCGGATCCGGATCACCGGATTGAGCGAGTTCATCGCACCCTGGAACACCATCGCGATCTTGTCCCAGCGGAACGCCCGCAGGTCCTCGCCGTGCAGGTTCCCGAGGTCGAGGGCGTGCCCCTCACGGGAGTGGAACAGCACTCGGCCGCCGACGATCTTGGCCGGGGGCTTGAGGAGTCGGGTCACGGCGTAGGCGAGGGTGCTCTTGCCGCAGCCGCTCTCCCCCGCCAGCCCGAGCACCTCGCCCCGGTGCAGGGTGAGCGAGACGTCGCGGACGGCGTGCACCGGCTCGGCCACGAGGTAGTCGACACTGACCGAGTCGATCTCCAGCACGATCGGGCGGTAGCCGCGATCCGACGGCGCAGGCACGGTCGCGTCGGTCTGCGTGGCCGCCGCGCCCTGCACCGTCGACGACGGTCCCGATGTCCGGCTCATACGACCTCCTCCTCGCTCTCGCGCAACTGTTCCTTGGTCATCCGCCAACGCTTGCGCTGTTCCCGGGTGCCGTCCCGGAGCTTCGGGTTGATGATGCTGTCGATGGCGAAGTTGATCAGCGCGAGGGCGGCGCCGAACACGGCGAGCATCAGCCCGGGTGGGACGAACCACCACCAGGCGCCGAGCCGCAGCGCGAGGCCGTTCTGGGCGTAGTAGAGCATCGTGCCCCAGGTGAACGACCCGGTCGCCCCGAGCCCCAGGAACGACAGTCCGGCCTCGCCGAGGATCGCGAAGATCACGGCGAAGACCACCTGGGAGGCGAGCAGCGGCACGAGGTTGGGCAGGATCTCGACCGTGAGGATGCGCCACGACGACTCGCCGCTGACCCGGGAGGCGAGCACGTAGTCGCGGTTGCGCACACTCAGGGTGAAGCCGCGCAGCACCCGGGCCGAGCCCGCCCAGCTCGTGATGGCCAGGACCACGGCGACCATCCACACGCTCTTCTCGGTGACGTAGCTGGAGATCACGATGACCAGCGGAAGTCCCGGGATGACGAGCATGACGTTCGTGAACAGGGAGAAGGCCTCGTCGGTCCAGCCCCCGGCGAACGCCCCGACCACCCCGAAGAAGGAGGAGAGCAGCAGGGTCAGGATGCCGACCACGAGGCCGATCAGCAGCGAGCCGCGGGTGGCGTGCGCGAGCTGGGCGAACACGTCCTGGCCGGTCTGGGTGGTGCCCAGCCAGAACTCCGCGGACGGGGGCGTCATCCCGATGTTCCGCACCTCCGACGGACTGCCGACGAGCAGCGGTCCGACGGCGCCGAAGCCGGCGATCACGATCGTGATGGCGAGCCCGACGGCGAGCTTGGGGGTCATCGGCGGCAGGGTCCGACGGCGGCGGCGCGGCTGGCTGCGGGCCGCGGCGGCGGCGAGGGCCGGATCCTGGGTGGCGGTCGACATGGCGGCTCCTAGGCGCGGGCCCGCGTGCGCGGGTCGATGACGGTGTACAGGAGGTCGACGAGCAGGTTCGCGCCGAGCACGGAGAGTGTGATGACGAGGAAGATCCCCTGCATCAGCGCGTAGTCGGCGTTGTTGACCGAGGACAGCAGGGCCGAGCCGATGCCCGGGTAGGAGAACACCGATTCGGTGACCACGGACCCGGCGACCACGAATCCGAGCGAGATCGCGAACCCCGCCACGGAGGGCAGCACGGCGTTGCGTGCCGCGTACACGGCGCGGATCCGGGACGGCCGCAGACCCTTCGCCTCCGCCGTCAGGATGTAGTCCTCCGCGAGCGTGGACACCATCATGTTCCGCATCCCGAGCATCCAGCCGCCCACGGACGAGATGACGATCGTCAGGGCCGGCAGCGTGCCGTAGTAGATGACCGAGCCCACGAAGTCCCAGGTCCACCCGGGCGAGGTCGTGTAGATGTCGTAGCCCCCGTTGAGCGGGAAGACCTGCCACACGCTCCCGAACAGGAACAGCAGCACGAGCGCCAACCAGAAGTACGGGACGGACTGCAGCAGGGTGAGCGAGGGCACCATGTTGTCGATCCAGGACCCACGCTTCCAGCCGGCGAAGGTGCCCAGGCCGACGCCGATGACGAAGGAGATGAGCGTGGACAGCCCGACGAGCCCGACCGTCCACGGCAACGTCTGCCCGATGACGTCGACCACCGGCGTCGGGAAGTAGGCGACCGAGACCCCGAGATCGCCTCGGAAGATCTGCTGGAGGTAGTCGATGTACTGGTGCCACAACGGCACCGAGGAGTCCATCCCCAGCAGCAACTCGATGGCGTGCCGCGTGGCCGGTGTCACCTCGCCGCGTTGGGCGAGTTTGGAGACCAAGATGTCCACCGGGTTCCCCGGCATCCACCGGGGCAGGAAGAAGTTGAGGGTCAGGGCCGCCCACAGGGCGACCAGGTAGAAGCCGAGCTTCTGCCACAGGAATCTCACGTGTGGGCCCTTCGCGGTCTGGACGACGGTGTGGGTGGGACCGGTGGCCCGGCGGCGTGCGGGCGAGCTGTTTCGGGGCTCGGCCGGACGCCGCCGGACGCCGCGTCACTCCGCCGGGACGATCCGCTGCAGGACGATGCCCGCGTCCCACGCCTTCCAGGTGGCGGGCATGGCGTAGGGGTCCTCGTTCGTGGGCCAGCCGGTGACCCGCGAGGTGTTGAACTCGGTGAGCATCGAGTTGACGTAGATCGGGATGTACGGCAGGTCCGCCACGATCTGCTCCTGGACGATCGCGAACTGCTCGGCCTGAACCTCCTCGTCCGCCGTCGCGGCCGCGGTCTCCAGCGCCGCGTCGACGGCCGGGTTGCTGTACCGGGCGAAGTTGCCCGAGGTTGCCGCCTCACCGACCGGCACCGTGTTCACCGAGTGGTACTTGCCGATGTAGGTGAAGTACGGGTTGCTCGAGGCACCCAGGCCGATCGAGTCCAGCGAGAGCTGGAAGGTGCCCTGGGTCTGCGAGTCGTTCCACTCGTTCCAGGCCACCTGCGTGGGAACGAGTTCGATGCCGACGGCGGCGAGCTGTTGCGTCATCGCGTCGTTGAGCGAGATGAAGTCGCTCCAGCCCGACACCGTCTGGATCGTCATCGACAACCGCTCCCCGTCCCGGGTCCGGATGCCGTCGGAACCCGGCTCCCAGCCCGCAGCGTCGAGGATCGCGTTGGCCTGCTCGACATCGGCACCCTCCGGGGTGCTGACGCTCTCGGGATCGTCGATCCAGGCGTCGTCGCGGCCCGGGATGAGCAGGGTCGGGGACGCTGTACCCGCGAACCCGCCACCGGCGAGGGTGTTGAGCTGGGTGCGGTCGATCGCCCAATAGATCGCCTGGCGCACCGCCGGGTCGGTCTGCGGACCCTCGCAACCGAGGTCGGCGTTGGAACAGGTGAAGATCGAGGCGGTCAGCGCGGGGGTGTTGACGTAGCCGATCTCCTCGTTGTCGGCGATCAACTGCTCGAGACCGGGCAGGAACGAACTCATCCAGTCGATCTGGCCGGCGATGAGCGCGGCGCTGTTGGCGTCCGCGGAGTCGAGCGGCACGTACCGGACCTCGTCGACGGCCGGCTCACCGTTCCAGTAGTTCTCGTTGCTGGTCAGTACGAACGTCTCGGTCGAGAAGTCGGAGACCACGAACGGTCCGGTGCCGACCGGGTCGGAGTTGATGTTGGTGGTCGGATCATCGATCGCGGACCAGATGTGCTCGGGGACGATGCCCTGGTTGCCCAGCACGCTGGGCTCCTGCATGAAGGACGTCTCCGGGAAGCTGAGCACGACGGTCGTGTCGTCGACCGCCTCCGCCGTGGCCGAGTTCCCGCTCGTGTTGAGTTCCGGGGTCTGGCTGATCAGGTTGAAGGTGAAGGCGACGTCCGCGGCGGTGAACGGCTCACCGTCGGACCACTGCACGCCCTCCCTGGTCGTGATGGTCAACTGGGTGCCGTCGGAGTTCCACTCGTACCCGGTGGCGAGCATCGGCGTCGGATCGGCCTCGGCCGCGAGGTTGTACCAGTAGAGCGTCTCGAAGATGACGCCGCGGGTCGGCTGGAGGGCGGTCGGCGAGAACGGGTTCCAGTTCTCGACGATCTCGCCGAACGAGACGCTGATCGAGGTGGTGCCGTCGCCCGGGTCGCCGTCGCCGGCGGTCCCGTCGTCGGGTTCGTCGGCCGAGCACGCGGCCAAGGACAGGGTGAGTGCCGCGATGGCCGTGGTGGCCACCAGTGCGTGGCGCCGCGCAGGACGCCGGGTCCGAAACTTCATCGTTGAGTCCCTCGGTTCGGATCGCCGGCTCGCGGCCGGCGATCGGGTGGTGCGAGCACCCGTGGGATACCGGATCGTCGGTGATCGCAGAACTTTTGTAGCCGATCTAAGTTATCCAGGTCAAGGGTCCGAGCGAACCGGTTCGACGGCAGAGACGCCGAGCCGAAGTCGGTCCGGCGGGAGCTGCGACGGGCCTGACCGGTCGCCCCGCCACCCCCGATTTCCCCTGAAACTCGAGCAACTCTCTGGAGCCCCGTGCCACCACCGCGCCAGTGGCGCGCCCTCTGAAGGTCCCGTGACGGGTTGACGGACTTAGTTCATGGGTCGAAGAATCACTTCTCGACGCGTGCCGTGCCACGATGACCTTCGGCCGTGACCACCTGAGCCCCCGGAGGACCCGTATGCGTACCCATGACCTGCACGACGGCTGGCGTCTTCGCGCCGACGGTGCGTCCGTCCCCGACCGGTTGCGCGGCCTCGAGGTCCCGGTGGCGATCCCCGGGACCTCGCACACCGCCCTGCTGGACGCCGGCCTCATTCCCGACCCCTACGTCGGGACCAACGAGCAGGACCTGGTGTGGATGCACCGGGCCGACTGGCGGTTCACGCTCGATCTGGACGAGCCACCGGCCGGCCCGTCGGAGCGGGTCGACCTGGTCTTCGAGGGGATCGACACTGTCGCGACGGTGCGCCTCGGCGCGCAGGTGCTCGGTCACACCCGGAACATGCACCGCAGCCACCGGTTCGACGTCGGCGCACTGATCGGTCACGAGCGTGACCTCGTCGTGGATGTCTCCTCGGCTCTGACCTACGCCGAGGCGGAGCGGGCGCGGCTCGGGGCCCGCCCATCCGCCTACGCGCACCCGCTGAACATGGTCCGGAAGATGGCGTGCAGCTTCGGCTGGGACTGGGGTCCGGACCTGCAGACCGCGGGCCTGTGGCGGGGGGTCCGGATGGAACGCTGGCGCGGCGCGCGCCTGGCGGGCGTCCGCCCGCTCGTCGGTGTCCGGCCCGACGGCGTCCCGTACGTCCGCGTCCACGTGGACGTGGAGCGCAGCGGCCTCGAGGCGCCGGTCGCGCTCACGGTCCGGGCGCGCGTGGCCGGCGTCGAGCGAGAGGTGACGATCTCGCCCGAGGCGAGTTCCGCCGTCGTCGAGGTCGCCGCACCGGACGCCGCGCTGTGGTGGCCCGTGGGTCACGGCGAGCAGCCGCTCCACCCGCTCGAGGTCGACCTGACCGACGGCGGGTCCGCCCTGGACTCGTGGCGCCGTCGGATCGGCTTCCGCACCGTGGAGATCGACGCGACCCCGGACGCCGATGGCACCCCGTGGACGCTGCGCGTCAACGGCCGCCCGGTGTTCGTCAAGGGGGCGAACTGGATCCCGGACGACCACCTGCTGACCCGGATCACCCGGGACCGGCTCACCCGGCGCCTCGACCAGGCCCTGGGTGCCAACCTGAACCTGCTGCGGGTGTGGGGTGGCGGCATCTACGAGTCTCACGACTTCTACGAACTGTGTGACGAACGTGGCCTGCTCGTCTGGCAGGACTTCGCGTTGGCGTGTTCGGCCTACCCCGAGGAGGAGCCGCTCGCCGCCGAGTTCGAGGCGGAGGCCCGCGAGAACGTGGCGCGCCTGACCCCGCATCCGAGCCTGGTCGTGTGGAACGGGGGGAACGAGAACATCTGGGGCTACCTGGACTGGGGCTGGCGGGAGGCCCTCGGCGACGCGACCTGGGGTTACGGCTACGCCACCGAGCTGTTCCCCCGGGTCCTCGCGGAGGTCGACCCGACCCGGCCGTACTCGTGGAACAGCCCGTCCTCGCCGGGGGCCGCGCTCACGGACCGGCATCCCAACGACCCCGATCACGGAACCCACCACCAGTGGCAGGTGTGGAACCGGATCGACTACCGCGCGTACGCCTCGGAGATCCCGAGGTTCTGCTCGGAGTTCGGGTTCCAGGGACCGCCGACCTGGGCGACCCTGGAGCGTGCCGTCACGCCGGCCGACGGGATCCGCTCGAAGACCGACCCGGTGTTCCTGGCCCACCAGAAGGCGGACGGGGGCAACGAGAAGCTGGACCGTGGGCTCCTGCCCCACCTCGGCATCCCGGCGGAGTTCGCCGACTGGCACTGGGCCACGCAGCTCAACCAGGCCCGCGCCGTCTCGTTCGCGATCGAGCACTACCGGTCCTGGTGGCCGCGCACCGCCGGCGCGATCGTCTGGCAGCTCAACGACTGCTGGCCGGTGACCTCGTGGGCGACCGTCGACGGCGACGAGCGCCGCAAGCCGCTCTGGTACGCGCTGCGGCACGCGTTCGCCGACCGGATGATCACCGTCGTCGACCGGGACGGTCACCGGGCCCTGGCGCTGGTCAACGACACCGACGCACCCTGGTCCGGTGCCCTGCGGGTGACCCGGGAGACGTTCGCCGGCCAGGTGCGCGCGGAGTCCGGCGAGGACGTGGCCGTGGCGGCCCGCTCGGTACAGCTGGTCACGCTGCCGCCCGAGGTTCGCACCGCCGGTGACGAGCGGGCCGAGGCGATCGTGGCCCGGCTCGGCTCCGAGCGGGCCGTGGCGTTGTTCGTCGAGGACGTCGAGGCGGCCCTGCACGGTGATCCGGTCGACGTCAGCGTGGCGCCGAGCACCGAAGGGTACGAGGTCACGGTGCGGGCCCGTTCGCTGGCCCGGGACGTGACGCTCCTCGTCGACCGGCTGGACCCCGAGGCGGTGGTGGACGACGCCCTGGTGACCCTGCCCGCCGGGGACTCGGTGACCTTCCGGGTGCGCACCCGCGTCGTCCTGGAGGGTGCCGCGCTGGCCGCGGCCCCCGTGCTCCGGACCGCGAACGATCTTCTCGAGCACGACCCGGTCATGGCGGGGTCGGCCTAGTGTGGGCCTAGTGTGACCCTTGTGACTCAAGGCGTCGGAGCGGTCGGCTTCATGCTCGCGCGGCCGGCACGGCTGCTCGGCATCGAGCCGTTCCACATGGAGTTGATCGCCGGCATCGAGGAGCGCCTCGGCGGCGAGGGCCATTCGCTGCTGCTTCACGTGGTCCCGGACATCGAGGCCGAGATCGCGGTCTACCGCCGGTGGGCGGAGGGCGCCCTGGTGGATGCGGTGATCGTCACCAACCTGCTCCGGGACGATCGGCGGCTCGAGGTGCTCACCGAGATCGGCCTGCCCACGGTGGTCGTCGGTGGACCACGCCGCGACCTGCCGTTCACGAACGTCTGGATCGACAACGCCCAGGCGATGCGGGACGCCGTGGCCCACCTGGCCGGTCTCGGGCACACCGCGCTCGCCCGGGTGAGCGGCCCGAGCGGGCTCGCGCACACCCGGGCCCGCACCGAGGCGTTCGAGCAGGAGTGCACCGCGCGTGGGCTCACCGGGGTCGTCGTGGAGGCCGACTACTCCGAGGAGAGCGGTGCCCGCGCCACCCGCTCCCTCCTCGGACGCGCGGGTGCGCCGTCGGCCATCGTCTACGACAACGACGTCATGGCCGTCGCCGGGCTCGGGGTCGCGGCCGAGCTGGACGTCGCCGTGCCGGGCTCCCTGTCGATCCTCGCCTGGGACGACTCGACCCTGTGCCGGCTGGCGTCCCCGCCGCTGAGCGTGATGAGCCTCGACGTCCACGGCATGGGCGCCCTCGCCGCGGACTGCGTGCTCAACGTGCTGGCCGGCGGACCGGTGCTCTCGCACGTGGCGCCGCAACCGCACCTCGTGCCGCGGGGTTCGACGGCGGCGCCGCAGGGTTCCCCCGGGCTCCCGGGGCGCGCCGGTTAGCACTCACGGCTGCCAACGGGTAGAACACAAGGGTGAGTGATATCTCGACGGAAGACTTCGGCGGTTGGTTCTCCCCCGAGGACCTCGCCACCGTGCGCCGGCGGATGCCGATCCTGTACGTCGACGCGATCCCGGTCCGCGTCGACGCCGATGGCGTCATCCAGCAGGTCGCGCTGCTGCTGCGGACGCCACGCGAGGGCGGCATCTCCCGCGCACTGGTGTCCGGCCGGGTGATGTACCACGAACTGGTCCGCGACGCACTGGCCCGACACCTCGACAAGGACCTCGGGCCGATGGCCCTGCCGCGGCTGCCGGTGTCCCTGGTGCCGTTCACGGTCGCGGAGTACTTCCCGACCCCGGGCATCACCAGCTACCACGACCCGCGCCAGCACGCCGTCTCGCTCGCCTACATCGTCCCGATCGACGGCGACTGCCAGCCCCAGCAGGACGCCCTCGACATCGGGTGGTTCTCGCCGGAGGAGGTCGTCTCGCCGATGGTGCAGGCCGAGATGGTCTCCGGGCACGGCGCGCTGGTGCGCACCGCGCTGGCGACGACCGGTCGCCTGATCTGACGTGCCGGGAACCCGGACGACGGCGTCGTCTCGCACGATCGTGGTGGCGGCGGTCGTCGATGTGGTCGCCGTGGGCGCGTTCGCGCTCGCGGGGCGCGGCACCCATCACGAGGACGGCGTGCTCGCCGGCCTGGCCGGCACGGCGTGGCCGTTCGGCGTCGCCCTGGCGATCGGGTGGCTGCTCGCACGGGCCTGGCGTGCACCGCTGCGGTTGTGGCCGACCGGCGCCGCAGTTTGGGCGATGACCGTGGCCGGTGGGCTCGGGCTGCGTGGGCTCACCGGAGGCGGGCTGTCCGGCGCGTTCCCGATCGTGACCGCGGTCGTCCTGGGCGTGTTCCTGCTCGGCTGGCGCGCCGTCGCGACGCTGCTGACCCGGCGGTCCGGACCGACCGGTCCGACCGGACCCACCGAGGAGGTGGCCGCATGATCTCCTTCGCGCCCGGCACCCGCTGGATCTGGGACGACGGCGAACCGGCGCCCCGGAACGCGTGGCGCTGCTTCCGGCGCCGGTTCGCCGCGGACAAGGGCGGCACCGCGCTGCTGCGGATCACGGCGGACACCCGCTACGTCGTGTTCGTCAACGGCACGCGCATCGGGCACGGGCCCGTGCGGGCGTTCGCACAGGAGTGGCCGGTCGACACCTGGGACATCTGGTGGCACCTGCGCGAGTACAGGTGGAACACGGTCGCGGTGCTGGTCGCCCACAACGGGGTCGCCACGTTCCAGTCGCTGCCCGGACGCGGCGGACTGCTCGCCGAACTCGACCTCGGCCGCCAGGTGATCGGCACGGACTCCGGGTGGGAGGTGGCCACCCATGGCGGTCACGATCCGCGCGCGCCCCGGCTCGGCCCGCAGCTGGCTTTCACCGAGGACGTCGACGGCGCCTGGCAGCCGGACTGGGCCGACGGCGGCGACGCCTACGAGGGCACCTACCCGACGGGGATCGCGGCCGGGTGGGCGCCCGCCACGGAGATCGCGGCACCCGGTGACGGGCCGTGGACCACGCTCGTGCCCCGGCCCATCCCGCCACTGCAGGAGGAGATCGTCGCCCCCGCAGCGGTGCACGGCGTCGAAGGCGCCCGCCCGTGGGCGGGGAGCTGGACGGTGGACGTGCGGGCCGTCTTCGACCCCACCTCCCCCGGCCACGCGAACCCCAGCGCCTACGGCGGCTACCTGCTCACGGCGCTCACGGTCCCCGAGCCGGGTGCCACGCGCCCGGTCGCCCTCGGGCTGCCCCTGAGCACCGCGCACGCCCGGGTCCGCGGCGTGGCCGTCGACGGCCGCCACCTCGAGATCCGGGACCTCACGCGCGGGCCCGTGGACCTGCGCACCCTCGAGCTCGACCTGCCCCCCGGCCGACACTGGCTCGCGCTCGACGTGAGCACCTACGACCACGGGTATCCGCTGCCGCTGCTCCTGGACGGCGCGGACCTGACCCACCCGTGGCAACCGGACGCGCCGTCGCCGTTCGTCGCGCTCGGCCCGGTCCCGGACCCCGGTCCGGCCTTCTTCCGACCGCTGGCCCACCCGACCAGGCCTCCGGTGACGCCGACGCCGCAGGTGGGCGCCGCCGTCGCCGCTCTCACCGCGACCCGCGACCCGCGCGCCGTGCCCCTGCCGGCGAGCACCGTGCCGGCGGCGCTCGTGGCGACCACGAGCGGGTACGGGCAGGTGGTGCACCCGCGGGCGCAGCGCCCGCTCGCGATCGACGTGACCGGGCTGACCCGGGGCGAACCGGTGACCCTACCGGACGGCGACGACGTCTCGATCGTGCTCGACCTCGGCATCGAGGCGTCCGGGTTCGTGATCGTGGACCTGGACGCGCCGGCCGGCACGGTGGTGGACGTCTACGGCTTCGAGTACGTCGACGGCCCGCGCCGCCAGGAGACCACGGGCATGGACAACACGCTGCGCTACCGCACCCGGGCCGGGCGGCAGCGCTATGAGTCCCCGGTCCGGCGCGGGCTGCGCTACCTGCAGGTGGTGGTGCGCCGCGACGGCGCGACGCCGGGTCCGGTGACCCTGCACGAGGTCGCGGTCCGCAACTCCCACTACCCCGTGGACCGCGCCGGTGAGTTCGTCGCCAGCGACGTCCGGCTCACCGAGATCTGGGAGATGTCCCGGCGCACCGTGATCGCCTGCATGGAGGACACGTTCGTCGACTGCCCCGTCTACGAGCAGGCGTTCTGGGTCGGCGACACCTACTCCAGCGCCCGGTTCGCCTCCTCCCTGTTCGACGCGTCGGCGCTGATCGAACGGTCGCTGCGGCTGGTCCCGGGCTCGAAGGCGCAGACGCCGCTGCTGGGTTCGCAGGTGCCGTCCGGGTGGACGAACGTGATCCCGGCGTGGACGTTCTTCTGGGTGCTCGCCTGCGCCGAGCACGCCGCACGCACCGGTGACGAGGCGTTCGCGCGGGACCTGCTGCCGGAGGCCGTCGCCACCCTGGACGCGTTCGCCGAGCACCTCGACCCGGACGGCCTGCTCTCGATCGAGGCCTGGAACCTGCTGGACTGGGCTCCCATGGACCAGCCGGACGCCGGCGTCGTGACGCACCAGAACGCCCTGTTCGTGATGGCCCTGGACGCGGCCGCGGAACTGGCGGACCGGACCGGCGCCCCCGACGTCGCGGGTGGGCTACGGGCGCGGGCCGCGGCACTGCGCACCGCGATCGCCACGCACCTGTGGTCGCCCGAGCGGGAGGCGTTCATCGACGCCATCCACGCCGACGGCACCCGCTCGGAGGTGATCAGCGTGCAGACCCAGATGTTCGCGCACCTGGCCGGGGTCGGCACCGAACCACAGCGCGAGCGCACCCGCGCGCTCGTGGTCGATCCGCCGTCGGACCTCGTGCAGATCGGCAGCCCTTGGATGTCGATCTTCCGCTACGACGTGCTCGAGGCCGCCGGCCGCGCCGACGTGGCGCTGGCGGACCTGCGCCGCGACTACGGCGCCATGATCGAGGCCGGCGCGGTCACCTGCTGGGAGATGTTCCCCGCGCCCGACCGGGAGTGGCCCACCCGCAGCCACTGCCACGCGTGGTCGGCCGCGCCGGCATCGTTCCTGCCGGCGGTGGTCCTCGGCATCACGGTGCACGACGGCGGAGGGAGGGTCGAGATCGCGCCGCACCCGGGCGAACTCGAGTGGGCCCGGGGTGCGGTGCCGCTGCCGGGTGGCACCCGGGTGCAGGTCGCGTGGACCCGCGACGGTGACGCGCTGGACCTGCGGGTGGGCGTGCCGGCCGAGGTCGAGGTGACGGTGACCGAGCCGGCCGGGCTGCGCACCCGGGTGCGGGTCGAGGGACCGTGGTGAGCGAGGTACGGATCCGGGCCGCGCGGGCGGGCGAGGCCGGGCTGCTCTCCGACCTGGCGTTGCGGTCCAAGGCGCACTGGGGCTACGACGAGGCCTTCCTGGAGGCGTGCCGGCCCGAACTCACGTACACGCAGGCCCAGATCCGCACCGGTGGCCTCCTGGTCGCGGTCGGACCGGACGACCGCCCGGTGGGCTTCTACCGCATCCACGGCGAACCACCCGACGGCGAGCTCGCGGCGCTCTTCGTCGACCCCGCGCGGATCGGCACCGGGGTCGGCGGAGCCCTGCTCCGACATGCCCTGGCCGCGGCCGACGAGGCCGGCTACGACTCCCTCGGGCTCGACGCCGACCCGGGCGCGGAAGGCTTCTACGCGCACGCCGGCGCGACGACCGTCGGCAGCACCCCGAGCGCCTCCATCCCCGGTCGCCGGCTCCCCCGGATGACGTTCGAGCTGGGGTCACACCGGTCGGCCTGACGTCGGCCCGCCCGGACCTGGAACCTGCCCGGACTCGGCTGTTCTGCTGTTGCGGGCGGCACACATCCGCGTTTCCGTTGCTCCATGACACGCATCGGGTTTCACGCGAGCCACGAGCAGGCCTCGCCGCGCCAGCTGCTGCGCGACGTCCAGCATGCCGAGAAGGTCGGGTTCGACATGGCCATGTGCTCGGACCACATCGCCCCCTGGAGCCGCCGGCAGGGTCACGCGGGCAACGCATGGGCCTGGTTGGGGGCCGCGTTGGCGCTGACCCGGTTCCCGGTGGGCAGCCTGGCCATCCCCGGCGCGCGCTACCACCCGGCCGTGCTGGCCCACCAGTTGTCGACCCTGGCCCAGATGTTCCCCGGCCGGGTCTGGGTCGCCCTGGGCAGCGGCGAGGCGATGAACGAGCACATCACCGCGGTCCCCTGGCCGCGCAAGGAGACCCGGGTGCAGCGGCTGGAGGCGAGCGTGGCGATCATCCGTGACCTGTTGGCCGGCGAGGAGGTCAGCCGGGACGGGCCGGTCGCGGTGGATCGAGCCCGCCTGTGGGACCTGCCCGAGGACCCGCCCCTGTTGCTGGCACCGGCGATCTCGGCCGACTCCGCATCCCGCGTCGCCGCCTGGGCCGACGGCCTGGTGACGGTGGTTCAGCCGGTCGAGACGCTGCGGGAGGTGGTCGCGGCCTACCGCGGCGCCGGAGGACGCGGCCGGCTGGCGCTGCAGCTGCACCTGTCCTGGGCGTCGACCGAGGAGGAGGCCCTGGCGCTGGCCCACGACCAGTGGCGGAGCAACGTGTTCGCGCCGCCGGCGCCGGCCGACACGATGACGACCGAGGCCTTCGACGCGTTCTCCGCCCGGGTCCCTCTCGAGGCGGTGACGCAGACGGTGCGGGTGTCGGCAGACCTGGGCCGGCACCGTGCCTGGATCGGCGAGTATGCCGGACTCGGCTTCGACGACATCTATCTGCACCACGTGGGGCAGGCCCAGGATGCGTTCCTGGACGTGTTCGGGGACCAGGTGCTGCCGGCGGCACGCGAGGGAGGACGGTCATGAGGACCACCAGCACGAGTGACCTGTGGTGGAAGAGCGCGGTGATCTACTGCCTCGATGTGGAGACCTTCCTGGACACCGATGGTGATGGCATCGGGGACCTGAACGGGCTGGCCGAACGGATCGACTACCTGGCCCAGCTCGGGATCAACTGCCTGTGGCTCATGCCCTTCTACCCGAGCCCGGACCGCGACGACGGCTACGACATCATGGACTTCTACGGTGTGGACGAGCGCCTCGGGGACCACGGCCAGCTGGTCGAGGTGATCCGGACGGCGCATGACCGCGGCATGCGGGTGATCGCCGACCTCATCATCAACCACACCTCGGACCGGCATCCCTGGTTCCGGTCGGCCAGACGGAGCCGGAACAGCCGGTACCGGGACTTCTACGTCTGGCGGGACACCGAGCCTCCGGACACCAGCGACCAGGTCGTGTTCCCGGACCGGGAGCAGTCCATCTGGGAGCACGAGGAGCGCACCGACTCGTGGTACCTCCACCACTTCTACCGGCACCAGCCGGATCTGAACGTGGCCAACCCGCTGGTGCGAGAGGAGATCCTGAGGGTCATCGGGTTCTGGCTGGAACTGGGCATCGACGGCTTCCGGGTCGACGCGGTCCCGTTCTTCATCAAGGACGCCGAGACGCTGAGCGAACACGCCACCGAACCGACGGTCCCGGATGATCCGCACCGGATCCTGCGCGACATCCGGGCCTTCCTGGCCCGGCGCAAGGGCTCGGCCATGATGCTCGGAGAGGTCAACGTCCCCCGCGAGGAGCAGCTGGACTACTTCGGCGGCGAGGACGGCGACGAACTGACCATGATGTTCGACTTCATCGCCATGCAGGCCCTGTACCTGTCCCTCGCCCGCGGTGACGCGACGCCGCTGGCCACGGCGCTCGAGGAGCGGCCCACGATCCACCCGACCTGCCAGTGGGCCAACTTCCTGCGCAACCACGACGAGCTCACCCTGGACAAACTGACCGTCGAGGAACGGCAGGAGGTCTTCACGGCATTCGGGCCCGAGCCGCAGATGCAACTCTACGGACGCGGACTCAAGCGCCGGCTGCCGCCGATGTTGGCCGGGGACCCCCGTCGGATCAGGATGGCCTACAGCCTGATGTTCTCCTTGCCCGGCACACCCACGATCTACTACGGCGAGGAGATCGGGATGGGCGAGGACCTCGCCGCTGAGGGGCGGATGGCGGTGCGTACCCCGATGCAGTGGTCCGACGGCCGCAGCGGTGGCTTCTCCACCGCGTCCGAGGGCCGCTTGATCCAGGGCCTCGTCGGCGACGGGTACAGTCCCCGGCACGTCAACGTCCGGGATCAGCGACACGACCCCGACTCCCTGTGGACGTTCATGCGCGAACTGATCGCGGTGCGACGTGCCTGCTTCGAACTGGGCTGGGGTGCGCTCTCGGTGCTCCGGACCGACGCCCCACAGGTGCTGGCGCACCGCTGCGACCTCGAGGGCTCCGCCGTGGTGGCCGTCCACAACGTCGGACCGGATCCTGTCACGGTGGACCTGCCCCTGGCCGGCGTGGACGAGCCCGACCAGATCGTCGACCTGCTCGCGCGCGACGGCATCTCACCGGCCCGCGGCAGGCTCGAGCTGGCGCTGGACGGCTACGACTTCCGGTGGTTCCGGATCGGCGGCGAGGGGCTGCTCGGGCCATGACGGCAGAGGGCGGACGGCAGCGGGTCGCCGCCCGCCCGGTGGGTCACTTGATGGCACCCATGGACAACCCACGGACCAGTTGCTTCTGCGCCACCCAGCCGGCGATGATCACCGGCAGCGAGGCCAGCAGCGACGCCGCCGAGAGCCGGGCCAGGAACAGACCCTCGCTGGTCATCGTCGAGGTGATGAAGATCGGCACGGTGGCCGCCCGGGACGCGGTCAGGTTCAGCGCGAAGAAGAACTCGTTCCAGGCGAAGATGACGCAGATCAGGGCCGTCGCGGCCAGGCCCGGGGCCACCATCGGCATCAGCACCGAACGTAGGGTCCGCATCAGCCCGGCACCGTCCATCGACGCCGCCTCGAGGACCTCACCGGGGATCTCCTGGAAGAACGAACGCATCATCCAGACCGCGATCGGCAGGTTCATCGCCGTGTACAGGACCACGAGCGTCCAGATGTTGTCCAGGACGTGCAGCCGACCGGCGATCACGTAGATCGGCATGATCACGGCCACGACCGGCAGCATCTTCGTGGACATGAAGAAGAACAGCACGTCCGAGGTCTTCCGCACCGGCCGGATCGCGAGCGCGTAGGAGGCCGGGACCGCGAGCAGGATCACGAGCAGCGTCGAGACGCCGGTGGCGATCACCGAGTTGCCCAGGAAGGTGCCCGAGTCCGCGACGACCGCCCGGATCTGGTCGAGGGTCGGTGCGAAGAACCAGGTGGGCGGGTCGGACGCGGCCTGGTTCTCGTTCTTGAACGCCGTCATGGCCATCCAGGCCACCGGGAAGAAGAACCCGATGGCGACGACCCAGGTCAGGGCGGTGAGCAGTCCGCCGCCGACACCGGTGCCCTTGTCCTTGCGGGGCGTGGCGGGCCTTCCGACGGCGGTGGCGGGGTTCGCGCTGTGCGCTGCGGTAGTCATCGTCAGTCCTTCTGCTCGAAGCTGCGGAAGATCAGGCGGAGGGCGAACGTGGCGACGATGATCGTCGCGATCACGACGACGACCCCCATCGCGGCGGCCTGCCCGATGTCGAAGCCCAGGAACGCCCGCTGGTAGATGTAGAACGGCAGGTTCGCGCTGGCGGTCCCAGGCCCACCGGCGGTCATCAGGTAGATCTGGTCGAACGTGTTGACCACGTAGATCGCCCCGAGCAGCACACCCAGCTCGATGTAGCGGCGCAGTTGCGGGAGCGTGATCGAGACGAACGTGCGGCCCCAGCCCGCGCCGTCGACCTGCGCGGCCTCCAGCACGTCCTTCGGCTGGGCCTGCAACCCGGCCAGCACCAGCAGCATCATGAACGGCGTCCACTGCCACACCAGCGCGATCACGATCGAGAGCACCGGGTAGGTGGACGTCCAGTCCACCGGGTCGATGCCGACCAGCCCGATCGCCCAGTTCACCAAGCCGTAGGTGGGATTGAGCATCGACACCGCCCAGATCATCGACCCGGCCACGGGCATGATCAGGAACGGGGTGATCAACAACGTCCGGGCCACGCCACGGCCGCGGAACGGGCGGTCCAGGAGCAGCGCGAGACCGATCCCGATCAGCATCGCGACGAGCACACAGGACAGCGTGATCAGCACGCTGTTCAGGGCAGCGCCGCGGAAGACCGAGTCGGCGAAGATGTCGACGTAGTTCTGGAGGCCGACGAACCGGTCACCATCCGGCCGGAGCAGGTTCCACGACCGCATCGAGTACCAGATCGTGACCAGGAACGGCACCTGGGTGACGATGACCATGAAGATCAAGGCGGGCAGCAGCGGCGCCCGGCGACGCCAGGCCTCCGCGCGCACTGCGGCCACGTCGGGTTCGGATCGCCGTCCCTGCGCGGCGTTGTGTCGCTCGACGAGCGTGGTCACGAGTCTCTCCCGTTCTCTACACCGGTGGCCGCCGCACCGTCCTGATAGGACTCGGAGACCGTCCGGGCGTAGCGCTGCGACTGCTCGAGCGCCTCCGCCACCGTGATCTGGCCCGCGATCGCGGCGGAGATCTGCTGTCCGACCCGGGTGCCGAGGTCCTGGAACTCGGGGATGCCGACGAACTGGATGCCGGGGTAGGGCACCGGCGCCACCATGGTCAGGTCCTGGGTGGCCTCGTCCATGGCCGTGAGCGTCGGCTCCGCATACGCCTGGGCGACCTCGGCGTACTCGGGGATGTCGTAGGTGGACAGCCTGCTGCCCGGAGGCACCCGTTCCCACCCGAGCTCGGTGCCCACCAGTTCCAGGTAGTCCGGGCTGGTCATCCAGGACACGAAGTCCCAGGCGGCGTCCTTGTGCTCGCTCGTCGACGGGATCGCCAGTGACCAGGAGTACAGCCAGCCGGCCGCCTCGGTCTCCTCGACCGGGGCCGGAACGTAGCCGACGTCGCCGGCCACCGTCGAGGATGCCGGGTCCTCGATGCTGGAGACCATCGACGTCGCGTCGTACCACATCGCGGCGTTCCCCTGCGCGAACCGGGTCAGACAGTCCCCGAACCCGGAGGTCGCGGCACCGGGCTGACCGTGGGTCTGGACCAGCTCCACATAGTCGGTCACGGCGGCCTCCACCTCGGGCGAGTCCAGGCGGGCGTTCCAGTCCTCGTCGAACCACTGGCCGCCGTAGGTGTTCATGACCGTGCTGAGCGGAGCCATCACCTCACCCCACCCGGCCAGACCTCGTAGGCAGATCCCGGAGAAGTCCTGGCCGGGGTCGTCGAGCTCGGCGGCGATCTCCTGCACGTCGGCCCAAGTGGGCCGCTCTGGCATCTCGACGTCATTCTCGGCGAACACGTCCTCGCGGTACGCCAGGAAGGAGGACTCACCGTAGAACGGCACCGAGTACAGGTCGCCCTCGTAGGAGAGCGCTTCGGCCACGCTCGGGACGAAGTCATCGGGGTCGTACCCCTCGGTCTCGTCGGCATACGGCTGGAGGTTCTCGATCCACCCGTTCGCTGCCCACATCGGCGTCTCATAGTTCGAGATCATCACCACGTCGAACTCACCGCCGCCGGTCGCCACGGAGGCGGTGATCTTCGCGCGGGCCTCGTTCTCCGGCAGGCTCACGAACCGCACATCCACGTCCGGGTACTGCTCGCGGAACTCCTCCTGCAGGGAGATCGCATCCTGCATCTGCGGGTTGGAGACGATGGCCACCACGATCTGCTCGGTGTCCCCACCACCGCCGACCGCGCCGGCACCGGCGCACCCGGCGGCGAGACTGAGCGAGGCGGCCGCCCCGAGCGCGACGCCCAGCGCCGGCCCGGGTCGGGATCGGGATCTACGCCCCGGCGGCTGGGCCCCGGTGCGCAACCGTGGCCGGAGTGGCGTTCTGAACATCGTCGTCCTCACGTCGGCGTGACCCGGTGGTCACGCGTTGGGCGGAACTTCCAAGGGGCGATGACCGCTGCAGCGCCCTCACCTGCCGCTCACGTGTCGCTCACATGAGAGGCGGCGCTGCGCTCATCTGCGACCACCGTAGTCCGATACACTCAGATGAGCAACCGTCGCATGCTCATCTGACGGCAATCGAGGAGGATCCGTGCCCGACGTCGACGACCCGGAACTGCTGCGTGAGGTCAGCGTGGACTTCTACCTGGACGGGCTGTCCAAGGTGGAGATCGCGAAGGAACGGGGCCTGTCCCGGTTCCAGGTGGCGCGGATGCTGAACTCCGCCCGTGAGCTCGGCATCGTCCGGATCGAGATCTCGACGCCGGCACATCTGGACGCCTCCTCCGGTCGCACCCTGGCGCAGGCCCTCGGGGTGCGCGAGGTCGTCATCAGCTCGGGCACTTCGAGCAACCCCAGCCGGGCGACGCTCGCCCGCCACGTGGCCCGCGCGCTCGTGGACCGCGCCAGGCCGCAGATGACGATCGGCGTCTCCTGGTCCCGGACCATCGAACTGGCGGCGAAGCACATCGAGAACCTGCCGCCCTGTGAGGTCGTGCAGCTCGTGGGGGCCCAGCCGGTCGAGGGGAGCGGGAACTCCCTCGAGATGATCCAGCAGTTCAAGGCCCTCCCTGGGGTGCGCACGTTCCCGATCTGGGCGCCGCTGGTGGTCCAGGACGCGGCCACGGCGGCGGGGCTGCGCGCACAGCCGCAGATCGCGCGCGCCCTGGAGCGCGCCGAGCACCTGGACATCGCCGTGGTCGCGGTCGGGGGGTGGTCGACGGAGTCTTCGACGGTCTACTCGAACGTGAGCCCCGACGACATCGCCGAAGCCGTCGCCGCGGGCGCCGTGGGCGAGTGCGCGGGACACCTGATCGACGCCGAGGGCCGCCTGGTGCCGACCGCTCTGGAGACGCGGATCGTCGGCGTCGGCCTCGACCAGCTGCGGCGGACCCCCGAGGTCATCGTGTGCGCCCACGGTGCGTCCGCGGCGCCGGCCGTGCGCGCAGCCGTACGCGGGGGGATCGGATCGACGGTGGTGCTCGACCCGGCGGCGGCGGGCGCCCTGACCGACCTCCTTCGGGCCGAGTCGGCGGGCACGCCGGTCGACTAGCGGGCCGGCCGAGCGACTCCACGACGCTCACTCCATCGACGCGTCATCCAGGTTCTCCAGGGTCACCCGGGCCCCGTCTCGGTGCAGCGACGCCAGTGCCGAGCGGTAGGGACCGACGAACCGGTCGTCGTCGACGATATCGCCGAACAGGTCCCGGTCCCGGACGAACGCGAGGTCGTCCTGACCCTGCGTCCGCGCGACCGCGGTGAGCTGCTCGGCGAGCCGGTCCACAACCTCGATCGGCTCCCCCGCCTCGTCGACTCCTTCGGCGTACCGCGCCCAGCTGGCCACGATCGCCGCCGAGAGCCTGACCTGACCTCCGGCGGCGAGGTTCTCCCGGATCACCGGCACGAGCCATTTCGGGATGCGGTCGGAGGACTCGGCACACAGCCGCGCCAGGGTGTCGCGCACGTGCGGGTTGGAGAACCGCTCGATCAGGGTGTGCTTGTAGGCGGTCAGGTCCACGCCCGGAACCGGTCGCAACGTCGGCGTGCCCTCCTGGTCCATATAGGCGAGCAGGAAACGCGCGAACAGCGGGTCCTGGCAGGCGTCGTGGACGAGCCGGTACCCGGCCAGGTACCCGAAGTAGGCGACCGCCTGGTGGCTGGCATTGAGCAGCCGGAGCTTCATCAGCTCGTACGGCATCACGTCCTCGACAACCTGGACGCCGACGTCCTCGTACGGTGGGCGGCCGTCGGCGAACCGGTCCTCGAGTACCCACTGGGCGAACGGCTCGCACACCACCGGCCAGGCGTCGGAGATGCCGAACCTCTCGGCGACCATGGCACGGTCGTCGTCGGTGGTCACCGGGGTGATCCGGTCGACCATGGAGTTCGGGAACGGGACCGATCCCTCGATCCAGGCGGCCAGCTCGGGGTCCTTGGCGCGCGCGAACGCGGCGAACATCTTGTGCGCGACCTCGCCGTTGCCCTGGATGTTGTCGCAGCTCATCACGGTGAACGGGGTCACGCCGCGGTCCCGGCGCCGGCGCAGCGCCTCGGTCACATACGCGAAGGACGTGGTGGGCACGGCACCGTCGGTCAGGTCCGCCCGCACCTGGGGGTTGCCGAGGTCGAACTCGCCCGTCACCGGGTTGACGTTGTAACCGCCCTCGGTGACCGTGAGCGAGACGATCCGCACCTGTGGGTCCGCCATCTTCTCGATGGCCGCCTCCGGATCGTCGGGCCCGTAGAGATACTCCACGATCGAGCCGACCACCGTCGGCTCGTAGGTGCCGTCCGGATGCTTGAGCACCAACGTGTAGAGCCCGTCCTGGGCGTTCAGCGCGTCCCGCATCCGGACGTCACCCGGCAGCAGACCGAGCCCGCAGATCGCCCAGTCCAGCGCCTTCCCCTCGCGCATCAGCCGGTCGAGGTACATGGCCTGGTGGGCCCGGTGGAAGCCACCGACGCCGATGTGTACGATCCCGGCCCGCAGCGCGGACCGGTCGTAGGGGGGAGTCGCCACGTCCGAGCCGAGGCCCCGGACGGTCTCATCGCTGAGAAGTGTCATCGCTGCATCCTTCGTCGACGTCGTTGGGAGCGACGATATCAGGTGAGCACCGTCCGAGATATCAGATGAGCGACGGCGCTCAGGATCGAGCGAGCGCGTCCGCGATGTGCGCGGCGAGCGCCCGGAAGGCCCGGCCCCGGTGCGAGATCGCGTTCTTCTCGTCCGCGGTGAGTTCGGCGCACGAGCGGGTCTCGCCGTCGGGGCGCAGGATCGGGTCGTAGCCGAACCCACCCTCGCCGCGGGGGGTGGTGAGCAGGGTGCCGCGCAGTTCCCCGAGTTCGACGTGCTCGTGCCCGTCCGGCGTGACCAGGGCCGCGGCGCAGACGAACCCGGCGGCCCGGTGCGGCTCCGGGACGTCCGCGAGCTGGGCCAGGAGCAGGTCCAGATTCGCTTGGTCGTCGCCGTGGCGTCCGGCCCAGCGTGCCGAGAAGATCCCAGGTGCCCCGCCCAGCACGTCGACGGCGAGCCCGGAGTCGTCGGCGACGGCCACCAGGTGAGTGTGCGCGGCCAGGGCGCGCGCCTTGATCAGCGCGTTCTCGGCGAACGTCACGCCGTTCTCGACGGGCTCGGCGGCACCGGCCTGCGCGGCACCGATGATCTGTTCGGGCTCGAGTGGCGTGAGCCCGGCGAGGATCGCGCGGAGCTCGCCCAGCTTGTGGGCGTTGTGGGTGGCCAGCACCAGCCGGGGCGCACCCGTCTGCGGGCCGGACGCGCCGCCGTCGGGCATGGTGTTCATCGGGCGGACGCGTCCAGCGGACCCGGCGCCGGGCGGCGCCCGAGCGGCGCCGCGAGCGCCTCGGCCTGCAGTTCGGTCAGCCGGGCCGTGCCGGCCACGGCGAGGTCCAGCAGCGCGTCGAGCTCGGCCCGGTGGAACGGGACGCCCTCGGCGGTGCCCTGCACCTCGACGAACGAACCGGAGCCGGTGACCACGACGTTCATGTCGGTCTCGGCGCGGACGTCCTCGGTGTAGGGCAGGTCGAGCATCGGGGTCGCGTCGATGATGCCGACGCTGACGGCGGCCACGGAGTCGGTCAGCACGGTCGCCTTCTTCGCGACCGCGCCGCTCTCGCGGCCCCAGGTGATCGCGTCGGCGAGGGCCACGTAGGCGCCGGTGATCGCGGCGGTGCGGGTGCCGCCGTCGGCCTGGAGCACGTCGCAGTCGAGCACGATCGTGTTCTCACCGAGCGCGGACACGTCGATGATCGCACGCAGCGAGCGGCCGATCAGCCGGGAGATCTCGTGGGTCCGGCCGCCGATGCGGCCCTTGACCGACTCCCGGTCGGAGCGGGAGTTGGTGGACCGCGGCAGCATTGCGTACTCGGCGGTGACCCAGCCCTGGCCGGACCCCTTGCGCCAGCGCGGCACCCCCTCGGTGAACGAGGCAGTGCACAGCACCCGAGTGCCGCCGAACTCCACCAGCACCGAGCCCTCGGCCTGGTCGGACCAGCCCCGGTGGAAGCGCACGGGGCGCAGTTCGTCGGGTCGGCGGCCGTCGGCGCGGGTCACATCAGTCATGGGCACGAGCCTAAGGCCGGCTGCCCTTGATCCGTTCCACGTGGCCCCAGGACCGCAGGTTCGCGGCGACGATGTGTCGACCCGTCGAAAGGAAGGCAGGCTCAGCCCGCCGGACTGAGGCTCCGGTTCGGGTTCGCGTCCGGATCCGCGGTGTCGTCGGGAGTGAGAGGGGCGAGGACGCGAGCCGATGCAGCGTCGTCCGCGAGCCTTGGCCTGACCTCGCGGAGGTCCACCGCGACGGACTCCCACAGGACGTTCTCGTCGATGTCCAGGTCGTTGTGGGCGAGACGGTTGCGCATACCTCGGAGAGCACGAGAACCATCACCGCCGAAGTAGCGCTCCCGGAGCTCGGCGGGAAGTCCCTGCGCGGCCTGGAACACGCGCTCGACGATCCGCTCGGCCGCGTGCCTCAGCGGCCAGTCGGCGCGGAGCCCGCCTGGTCCTTGGCGAGCCCAGCAGCGACGTCAACCTCGGCGTCCAGTGCGAGGACGGCCTCGGCCTCCTCGGGTGTCACAGCGGAACGGTGTCACGCAGGATCGTGTACCCGACGCCGGTACGCCGCGCACGATCGATCACGCGCTCCTGGTCGACGACGTCGACGGTCAGGCCGGTGAGCTCCTGAACTCGTCGGTGATCCGGACCAGGTCGCGGCGGGCATCCGGTCGGAACGCGACGATGAGGTCAAGGTCGGAGCGTCCACCATCCTGGCCCGCGGGCGACGGATCCGAACAGGCCGGCGTCACTGACTCCGTGGGCGGCAGGCACGGCGCGAATCTGTTCGCGATAGCGAGCGAGAACGTCACCCGGCGTGAGCACGTCGCTCATGGACGGTCCGTTCTAGTTCCTCGTTCAGGATACCGGGAGGCGTACGCGCTGGAATGGCGCGGCGCCGGGGCGGGTTGCCTTGGGTGATGACCGCCGAACGATTCCCGATCTCCCTGCTCGACCGCTCCCGCACCCGGGCGGGTGAGGATCCCGCGCACGCGCTGGCGGCCAGTGTCACTCGGGCACAGCAGGCGGATTCGCTCGGCTTCCACCGGTTCTGGGTCGCCGAGCACCACAGCGTGCCGGGGATCGCCAGTGGGCACGCACCGGTGCTGATGGCCGCGATCGCAGCCGCGACCCGGTCGATCCGCGTCGGATCGGGGGGCGTGATGCTGCCGAACCACCGGCCCCTGCAGGTCGCCGAGCAGGCACTCATGCTGGAGGCCCTGTTCCCGGGAAGGATCGACCTCGGGCTCGGTCGCTCGCTCGGGTTCACGAGACCGGTACGCACCGCACTCGGTGTCGAGAAGTACTCCCCCGACGACTTCACCCGGGACCTGACCGCGGTGCACGCATTCCTGGAGGGCACCGGCCCCGTCACCGCGATGCCACCGCTGGCGGCGCCACCACCCGTCCACGTCCTCGCGACCGGATCGGGCCTGGCCGTCGCCGCGCGCCTCGGCCTGCCGGTCGTGGTGGGCGGGCCGGTCCTGTTCGGCGAACTGGGCGCGCTCGAGGAGTACCGGCGCAGCTACCGGCCGAGCCCGGCGTGGCCCGAGCCCCGGGTGACGATCAGCCTCGAGGTGATGATCGCCAACAGTCCCGAACGCGCCCGCGAACTCCTGCTGCCCGAGGCGGTCGCGCTCGCCGAGTCCCGGACCACCGGTTCGTTCGGGCCGTTGCGCGAGGTGACCACCGCCGAGGCGGACGCCCTGCCGGAGCGGGTGCGCACCGCCGTCGGGCGTCAGCTCGATCTCGCCGTGCACGGCACCCCGGCGCGGGTGCGCACCGAACTCGGCGACCTGGTCCGGCGCACCGGCGCCGCCGAGGTGCTCGCGTCCACGTCCACCTTCGACCACGACGCGCTGGCCGCCGCGGACGCCGCGCTCGCGGATCTGCAGACCTGATCGGCTGATCAGCCGGTGTTCTGCAGGCCGGCGGCGACCCCGTTGACGGACAGCATCATGACCCGCCGGATCTGGGCGTCGGTGGCCTGGTCGGAGCCGTCGGTGGCGCGCAGCGCCCGCAGCGCCCGCAGCTGGATCAGCGACAGCGCGTCCACGTAAGGGCTGCGCAACTGCACCGCCCGGCCGAGCACCCGGTGGCCGGCGAGCAGCCGGTCCTGGCCGGTGATGTCCACGATCCACCGACGGGTCAGGGCCATCTCCTCGAGCACGAGGTCGGCGAGGTCGTCCCGGTCCCCCAGGGCGAGGTACCGGCGGGCGATGCGCTCGTCCGTCTTGGCGAGGGACATCTCGACGTTGTCGATCATCGTGGCGAACAGCGGCCAGCGGGCGTAGGCGTCGGTGAGCACGTCCAGGTCGCCGACGGCGGCGAGCGCGGTGCCGAGGCCGAACCAGCCGGTCAGGTTGATCCGGGCCTGCGTCCACGCGAACACCCACGGGATCGCCCGCAGGTCCTCGAGGGACTCCACGCTGAGGCCGCGCCGAGCCGGACGCGAACCCAGTGGCAGCCAGCCGACCTCCTCCTGCGGGGTCACCTGGGCGAACCAGGCGGGGAACCCGTCCGCCTTGACCAACTCGAAGAAACGCTCACGGGAGGCGGTGTCCAGACGGGCGGCGACGTCGGCGAAGTCCCGGGCCGCACTCGCGTTGCGCTCCGAGACGACCGGCGTGCCCTGGAGCAGGGTCGCGGCGACGACCTGCTCGATGTGCCGGGCCGCGATCACCGGGTTGCCGTAGCGGGCGAAGATGACCTCGCCCTGCTCGGTGAGCTTGAACCGTCCGTCCACCGAGCCCGGCGGCTGGGCCAGCACGGCCCGGTTCGCCGGGCCGCCGCCACGGCCGAGAGCCCCGCCGCGGCCGTGGAAGAGAGTGAGCCGGATGTCGTTCGCCTCGGCCCAGGCAGTGATCCGGCTCTGCGCCTCGTAGAGGGCGAGCGTGGCCGCGACCGGGCCGACGTCCTTGGAGGAGTCCGAGTAGCCGAGCATCACCTCGACGCGACGCCCCGTGGCGGCCAGGCGTGCCCGTACCTGCGGCAGGGTGAGCATCTCGTCGAGGACGTCCGGGGCGGCCTGCAGGTCCGCGAACGTCTCGAACAGCGGAATCACGTCCAGGACCGGCGCCTCCTCCGCCGAGCCGAGCGCCTCCTCGGCGAGCCGGTACACGTTCGCCAGGTCCTGGGCGCTGGTGGTGAACGAGACGATGTAACGCTTGGCCGCGAGCTGGCCGTAGCGACGCTGGACGGAGGCGATCGAGCGGAGGGTCTCCAGTACCTCCTCGCTCATCTCACTCAGAGGAGTCCCGGCGTCGATCTGCGCGAGGGTGGTCGCATGCACCTTCGAGTGCTGCCGGACCTCGAGCTCGGCCAGGTGGAACCCGAACGTCTCGACCTGCCAGATGAGGTGCTGCACCTCGCCGTAGGCCTTGCGCTGGTCCCCGGCGGCGACGAGGGAGGCCTGCACCACGCGCAGGTCCTCGAGGAGTTCCTCGGGGCCGCCGTAGGCAAGGTCCGCGTCCCGACGACGGGTGGCGTCGATGCGCTCGGCGATCACCAGCATGACCTGGCGGTGCGGCTCGTTCGGGGACCGGAGCGCCACGTCCGCGGTCAGCTCGCCGGCGAGCCGTCGCTGTCGGCTCCAGAGTGCCTCCAGGTCCTTCGAGGCCGGGGTGGTCTCGGCATCCAGGGTAAGGCTGCGCCCGACGCGCTGGGCCACTCGCTCGAGGCCCACCAGGACGTGTTCGGCGGCGATGGCCGCGGCGGCCCGGGTCACCGAGGAGGTGACGTTCGGGTTTCCGTCGCGGTCCGCCCCGATCCAACTGCCGAGCCGTACGAACGCGGGCGCCACCGGAGCCTTACGGCCGGCAGCGTCGTCGTCGTCACCGTCCAGCAGCACGTCCAGCTCCCGGTACACCTGCGGGAGCGTGGTGAACAGGGTCTCGTCGAACACGCCCATCGCGGTGCGGACCTCGTCCAGCGGGGTCGGCTTCTCGGTGCGCAGCGGGGACGTGCGCCAGAGGGTGTCGATCTCGGACAGGAGGGTGCGCCGGTTCTCCTCGAGGGAGTGTGGCCCGAGGCGCGGGTCGTCCCGCTCGGCGACGAGGTCGGTGATCCGGCGGATCGATGCGGCCACGGCGCGGCGACGAGCCTCGGTGGGGTGCGCCGTCAGAACCGGCCGGAACTCCAGCTCGCCGACCCGGCGGCGGGCCTCGTCCGCACCGACCTGGTCCACCAGGAACGCCAGGGCCGATTCGAGGGTCTCCTCCGGCACCCGCGCCGGCGACTTCACGGCCGTGTCCCGGGCACGCAGCGTGCGGACCCGGTGGTACTCCTCGGAGAGGTTCACGAGGTGGAAGTAGCAGGCGAACGCCCGGGCGACCTCCTCCGCGCGCTCCAGGGAGAACGTCTCCACCAGCGCCTCCGCGGCCTCGAACGCGGTGGGGTCCGATCCGGAGTAGGCGGCGATGGTGAGCTCGCGCAGCCGCTCGACGTCGGCGAGCAGCTCCGGTCCACCGCTCTCGGTGAGAACGATGCCGAGCAGCTCACCCAGGAGGCGCACGTCGTGGCGTAGGGCGTCCGGCATGTCCGTCCGGGCGCCGGTGCGCGATCCGGACGCGATGCCGGTCGCGGGGGTCTGCGAGGTCGAGGACGACTCACTCGAGGGATTCATGCCCCGAGGGTACCTACGCGAGGCACCCTCGCCGTCGGGCGTCTCACCGAACGACCACGCCGGGCTCAGAGTGCCCAGGTGGCCCCGGGCTCGGCCAGGTCGACCGGCCCCGAGTAGGCGGTGAGCGCTTCCGCGAGCACGGTGGCCGCGGACGTCCACGGGGGTATATGCGTCAGCACGAGACGACGCACGCCGGCCCCGCTGGCGAGCTCCCCGGCGCGCCGGCCGGTCAGGTGGATGCCCCGGACCGTGTCCCGGCCCTCCTCGAAGGCGGCCTCGCTCAGCAGGAGGTGGGCGCCGTCGGCGGCCTCGGCCACGCCGGCGCAGGCGTCGGTGTCTCCGGTGTAGGTGATCACCCGGGCGCCGTCGCCACTCTCGCTCGGCCCGGTGACCCGGATCGCGAAGGCCGGCGTGGGATGACGCACCGCGACCGGCTCGATCGTGAACGGGCCGATCCGCACGGGCGCCGCCGGATCCCAGGCGAGGACCCGGAACTGGTCGTCCGCGGTGTCGGAGTCCCCGCAGATCTGGGCCAGCCGTGCCTGCGTGTGCTCCGGCCCGTAGACGTCCACGCGGGGGTGCGGGGCGCCGGGACCGTACTTGAGGTAGACGTGCAGGGCGGCCATGTCGACCACGTGGTCGGCGTGCAGGTGGGAGATCAGCACGCCGTCGATCGCCGCGGGGTCGCCGTAGCGCAGCAGCTGCCCGAACGCCCCGGAGCCGAGGTCGAGCACGAGCCGCCAGGTGCGACCGTCGGCATCGGCCTCGACCAGGTAGCACGAGGACGCCGACTCGGGCCCGGAGACGGATCCGGACGAGCCGATGATGGTGAGCCTCACGCGGGATCCTCCACGACGATCCGCGGGATCTCACCGGTGACCTCGGCCGCGCTCTCGGCGCCCACCTCGGGTCCGAGGAAGCGGCGGGCCAGGTTGGTGAAGCCGCGCGGGTCCCCGGTCGCCAGGAACCGGTGCTCGGGTGGGGTGGTCGCGGTGCGCTCGAGATCGTGCGCGACCAACTCGCGGTAGACGTCCTTCGCGGTCTCCTCGGCACTGGAGACGAGGCTCACGTCGTCACCGGCCACGTACTGGATGACGCCGGTGAGCAACGGGTAGTGGGTGCAGCCGAGCACGAGCGTGTCCACGTCGGCGGCACTGACCGGCGCGAGGTAGTCGCGGGCCGCCTCGAGCAGCTCCGGGCCGGAGGTGATGCCGCGCTCGACGAACTCCACGAACCGGGGAGCCGCGGCCGTGGTCAGACTCAGGTGCGGCGCGGCCGCGAACGCGTCCTCATAGGCGCGTGAGGCGATGGTGGCGCGGGTCCCGATCACGCCGACACGGCCGGTGCGGCTGGTGGCCACGGCCCGGCGCACCGCCGGTGCGATCACCTCGACGACCGGCACTCCCATGCCGATCGTGTACCGCTCCCGGGCATCGCGCAGGACCGCAGCGGAGGCGGAGTTGCACGCGATGACGAGCATCTTGACGCCCGAGCGGACCAGGTCGTCCATGACCGAGAGGGCATGCGCACGCACCTCGGCGATCGGCAGTGGTCCGTAGGGGCCGTTCGCCGTGTCACCGATGTACAGGGTCGCCTCGTTGGGCAGCTGGTCGATGACGGCCCGAGCCACCGTGAGGCCACCGACGCCGGAGTCGAAGATCCCGATGGGCGCGTCATTCACGCCTTTGAGGGTAGCCCGCAGCGGTGACGACGAAACGGTTCAATCCTCCAGTGTGGGCAGCATCACCTGCAGCAACGACTCCTGCAGCCAGGTCAGTGCGGAGTACAACAGGGCGAGCGCCGCGCGGATCTCGTCCTCGGCAGTGTCGACACCGTCGCCGCCCAGGGTGCTCAACTCGTAGACGTCCTCGGCGTCGGAGTCGGTGCGGATCCCGAGCCGTTCGGCGAGGACGAGGCGCACGTCGGTGAGGGCCGCGGCCCAGTCCATGGCGCGCTCGCGCGGCACGTGGATCTTGGTGCCCGGGCGGCGGAGCTCGTCGAAGACCATCCGCAACCGGGCGGTCTTCGCCGACCGCAGGTCCGCCTCGGTGAGCCGTCGGAACTCGTCGGCGACGCCGTCGTCCTCCGTGCTCGCCGACGGAAGCAGGCGCGCGAGCGCCGGGTCGGCGGGCTCGCTCACCTCGTCCGTGGACCAGGTCATCGAGTGCCCGACGGCGGGACCGGCCTCGTCGTTCCGGCTCGCCTCGAGGCGTCCGAGCGGGACGCCGAGCAGGTCGGAGGTGTCCGCGATGACGCGGGAGATGATCGTGCGCTCGTGCGCGTCGAGCTCGGCCACGAACTCACCGCGGCGCATCGAGAAGGCCCGCATCGGCTCAGTCACCGTCCTGGGCGAGCGTGGCCCACAGTCCGTAGGAGTGCATCGCCTGCACGTCGACCTCCATCTGCTCCCGGGTGCCCGTCGAGACGGCGCTGCGGCCCTCGGTGTGCACCTGCAGCATCAGCCGGTTCGCCTTCTCTGCGGAGAATCCGAAGTAGGAGCGGAACACGTACGCGACGTAGCTCATCAGGTTCACCGGGTCGTTCCAGACGATGGTCCGCCAGGGCCGGTCGGACGCGGGCCGGAGGGCCTCCTCGACGTCCGTCTCCGGAGCGGCGAGCGGGATCTCGGTGGCGGCGACCATGCCTCCAAGCGTAGGCCCGTCCCGCCGTCGGCCGACCCCTCGCGCACGGCCCCATGCGCACCGTTACGGTATGACGCATGTCTGGAGCCACCGCGGCGAGCACTGCGCTGCTGACCGACCGGTACGAGCTGACCATGGTGCAGGCCGCGCTGGCCGACGGCACCGCGTCCCGCGGATGTGTGTTCGAGCTCTTCACCCGGCGGTTGCCCGCGGGTCGGCGCTACGGCGTGGTCGCCGGTACCGGGCGGGTGCTCGAGGCGATCACGGCGTTCCGGTTCGGTGACGACGAGCTCGAGTACCTGCGCACGAACGACGTGGTCGACGCTCCGACCCTGGACTTCCTCGCCAACTACCGGTTCACCGGGGACATCTACGGGTATGCGGAGGGCGAGGTGTTCTTCCCGGGCTCCCCGCTGCTCGTGGTCGAGTCCTCCTTCGCGGAGGGGGTCATCCTCGAGACCGTCGCGCTGTCCATCCTGAACTACGACTCGGCGGTCGCCTCCGCCGCGTCCCGGATGACCAGCGCCGCCGGGAACCGCCCCTGCCTGGAGATGGGTGGCCGGCGGGCCCACGAATGGGCGGCCGTGGCCGCCGCCCGGGCCGCGATCGTGGCCGGGTTCACCGGCACCTCCAACCTCGAGGCGGGGCGTCGGTACGACCTGCCGACCATCGGGACCGCCGCGCACTCGTTCACCCTGTTGCACGACGACGAGACCTCGGCGTTCGCGGCGCAGGTGGCCGCCTACGGTCCGGACACGACCCTGCTCGTGGACACCTACGACATCGCCGAGGGCGTGCGCCGGGCCGTCGAGGCGGCCGGCACCGGCCTGGACTCGGTGCGCCTGGACTCCGGTGACCTGGGTGTGGTGGCCCGGGAGGTACGCGAGCAACTGGACTCCCTCGGTGCCGCGGGTACCAAGATCGTGGTGTCCTCCGACCTGGACGAGTACGCCATCGCCTCCCTCGCGGTGGCGCCGGTGGACTCCTACGGCGTCGGCACCTCGGTGGTCACCGGCTCCGGCGCCCCCACGTGCGGCATGGTCTACAAGCTCGTGCTCCGCGAGGGCGCCACCGGAGCGATGGAGCCCGTGGAGAAGGCGTCCAGTTCCAAGACCAGCGTCGGCGGCCGCAAGAGCGCGGCCCGCCGCCTGGATGCGGCCGGCCGGGCCAGCGAGGAGCTCGTCGTGGCCGGCGCCCAGCGCGACTGGGTCCCCGAGGAGGACGACCTGCGGCCACTGCACGTCCCACTGGTGCGCGACGGCGTCGTCGAGGTCGGGTACACCGGCGCCGAGGGTGTCCGGCGCGCCGCGGCCCGGCACGCCGCCTCCCGGGCGGAGCTGTCGCCGTCGGCCCGGCGGCTGTCCAACGGCGACCCGGCCGTGCCGACCACCCACGTCACGCGCTGAGACGCCCTACCCGCTCGCCCCCCGCCGTCGGGCAGGATTCCGCCGAAGCAGAACCCCTCGCCCCGGAGCAGAACCCCTCGCCCGAACAAGGACCTCCTACCCTCCTGCCTCGGGCGGCGAGGACTGCCCACCCGTGGCCGGTGCCCGCTACTTCTGGCCGACGAACCAGCGCCGCACCTGCGAGATCCGCGAGCGCAGGTGGTCCGCGGAGGCGGTGGCGACCTCTCCCCCGCCGCTGTGCTCGCGCAGCCGGGTGTGCACCACACCGTGCGGGGTGCCGCTACGCCGCGCCCAGGCCTTGACCAGCTGGTTCAACTCCTTGCGCAGCTCGGCCACGGCCCGGTGGTCGTCGACCGGTGGTGCCTGCGCGGCGGGGCTGCGCTTCTTGCGGGCGGCGACGTGCTCGGCCTGCCGGCTGCGCAGCAGGGTGGCGACCTGGTCGGCGTCGAGGAGGCCGGGGATGCCGAGGAAGTCCTGCTCCTCGTCCGAGCCGAGCTCCCCACCGGTGCCGAACTCGCCGCCGTCGAAGAGCACCTTGTCGAAGGAGGCCTGGGCCTCGAGGGCCTCGAAGCCGGGCAGCATCAGCTCGTCCGAGGCGGACTCGGACCGGTTCGCGGCCGCCACGAGGGCGTCCTCGGGGTTGTAGAAGTCGCCCTCCTCCTCGGCCGTCTTGGGCCGGTCCAAGGCGTGGTCGCGCTCGGCCTCGAGCTCGTTCGCCAGCCCGAGCAGGTTCGGCACCGACGGCAGGAAGATCGACGCGGTCTCCCCGCGCTTGCGGGCCCGCACGAACCGGCCGACGGCCTGGGCGAAGAACAGCGGGGTGGCCGTCGAGGTCGCGTACACCCCGACCGCCAGCCGCGGCACGTCCACGCCCTCGGAGACCATCCGGACCGCGACCATCCAGCGCTGCTCACCGGCGCCGAAGTCCTCGATCCGCTTGGAGGCGCCCTCGTCGTCGGACAGCACCACCACGGGTGCCTCGCCGGTGATCCGGCGCAGGTGCGCGGCATAGGCGCGTGCCCGGGTCTGGTCGGTGGCGATCACGAGGCCACCGGCGTCCGGGACGCCGCGCCGCACCTCGGACAGGCGCTTGTCCGCGGCTGTGAGCACCGACGGGATCCACTCGCCCTTCTCATCCAGCGCGGTCCGCCAGGCCTGGTTGACCATGTCCTTCGTGAGCGGTTCACCGAGCCGGGCGCTGACCTCGTCGCCGGCCTTCGTGCGCCAGCGCATCTGCCCGGAGTAGGACAGGAAGATGACCGGCCGCACCACGCCGTCGCGCAGGGCGTCGCCGTAGCCGTAGGAGTGGTCCGCCTGGGAGCGCCGGATGCCATGGGCGTCCGGGGTGTAGGTGATGAACGGGATCTTCGCGGTGTCGGACCGGAACGGGGTCCCGGTCAGGGACAGTCGGCGGGTGGCCGGATCGAAGGCCTCCCGGATCGCGTCTCCCCAGGAGAGGGCGTCGCCGCCGTGGTGCACCTCGTCCAGGATCACCAGGGTGGGGGCCGCCTCGGTCCGGGCCCGGTGCAGGTTGGGGTTCGCCGCGACCTGCGCGTAGGTGAGCGCGACACCGTCGTAGGCCGCCCCGTGCCGGCCCTGCGCGTTCTTGAAGTTCGGGTCGATCCTGATGCCGACCCGACCGGCGGCGTCGGCCCACTGGCTCTTCAGGTGCTCCGTCGGCGCCACGACCGTGACCCGGCGCACCACGCGCTGCTCGAGCAGCTCGGTGGCCACCCGCAGCGCGAACGTGGTCTTGCCGGCGCCCGGCGTCGCGACCGCGAGGAAGTCCCGGGGCTGGCGCTCCAGGTAGGACTCCAGGGCGGCAGCCTGCCAGGCCCGTAGCCGGGAGGCGGTACCCCACGGCGCCCGCGCCGGGTAGGCCGGGGGCAGGTGTGACGCGGCCGCCGTCGACCCGGCAGCGTGGGCAGCGTGGTCCGGGCGCGCCGGGGCGCGTGAACCGGATGCTTCGGGGTGGGACGGGGAGCCGGTGGAGGTTCCTGAGGTCACTTCTTGGAGCCGAAGCCGAAGAACCCGCGACCGCGGCCGCCGGACTCCGAGCCCGCGCCGTCCTTGCCGCCACCACCACCGCCGGTGAGGCCCTCGAAGATCTCCTTGCAGGCGGGGCAGATCGGAAATTTGCTGGGGTCGCGGTTCGGCGTCCAGACCTTGCCGCAGAGTGCGATCACCGGGGCGCCGGACACGGCGGAGGCGGTGATCTTCTCCTTCTTGACGTAGTGCGCGTAGCGCTCGGCGTCACCGGGCGAGGCCTCCTCCCGCACCTCCGCCCGCTCCAGGACGTCGGTGCCGCTGCCCGATGAAAGGCGCTCGGTCTCCTGGGGCTGCGTGGGAGGAAGGGGCTCACTCATGGGACCAGTGTACGAAGTCCACGCCCGGGTTGCGTCCCGGGCGTGGACTTCGGTGCGGGTGGGATGCCACACACCGCCGAGCAGGTCTCAGCGGCGGCCCGCCTTGCGCCGGAACACCACCGCCGACCAGGTCACGGCGACGGCCAGGATCCCGACGCACCAGAGCACGGCGAGGAGCGTGGCGTTCCCGGAGTCCACCCCGGTCAGCAACCCGCGGATCGACTCGATGACCGGCGTGATCGGCTGATGCTCGGAGACGCCCTGCAACCAGGCCGGCAACGTGTCCGTCGGCACGAAGGCGCTGGACAGGTACGGCAGGAACAACAGGATGAAGCCGTACCCGTTGGCCGCCTCGGGATTGCCGCTGGCCAGACCGATCGCAGCGAACAGGTAGGTGATCGTCAGGATGTACAGCGCCACCAGGGCGATCGCGCCGACCCACTCCCCGAACGTGGCCGTGGGCCGGAACCCGATCGCGAGCGCCACCCCGATCACGATGGCGGTGGCCGCGAGGTTGCGGGCCAGGCTCGCCACGACGTGCCCGGTGATCACCGCCGAACTGCGGATCGGCATGGTTCGCAGCCGGTCCATGATCCCCGTCGCGGAGTCGTTCGCCACGTCCACGCCGGTGGAGGAGGCCCCGAAACCGGCACAGAGCAGGATGATCCCGGGCACCACGTAGGTCACGTACTGCCCGTCCGGGGAGATGGCATTGCCGAACACGTAGACGAACAGCAGCATCAGCATCACCGGCAGCATCACCGCCATCAGGAGCGACTCGACGTTGCGCACGGTGTGCCGCATGCTGCGGGCGATGAAGGTCCGCTCCTCGGTGCCCAGGGGCAGCCGGGCCGGGGCCGACGGCGGCGCTGCGGTCAGGGTGGTCATCGTCGGCTCCTCGAGGTGGTCACCAGGGCGTCGCCCTCGGCGTGGGTGTCGGTCGCCGGCTGGGAGCCGGCCTGCGGGCCGGTCGGCGGTGCGGTGCCCGCCACGGCGTCGGGGTCGGTGAGCGCGAGGAACACATCGTCCAGGCTCGGCCGGCGCAGGCCGACTGTGCCGGCCGGGCCGGCCAGGCCGCGCGCGTCGATGAGGTCGAGTGCTTCGCGCAGCGCGTGCACGGAGCCGTCGGTGGGCATCTCGTGCAGCAGTTCGCCGTCCGGTCCGCGCACCTCGACGACCTCGCCGCCCACGCTCTGCTTCAGTTCGGTCGGGGTGCCCTCGGCCACGATCCGTCCGGTCCGGAGCACCGCGATCCGGTCGGCCAGCTGGTCGGCCTCCTCGAGGTACTGCGTGGTGAGCAGGATCGTGGTGCCCTCCGCGCGCAGGGACCGGATCACGTCCCAGAGCTCGAGCCTGCTGCGCAGGTCCAGGCCGGTGGTCGGCTCGTCCAGGAACAGCACCTGCGGGACGGTGACCAGGCTGAGGGCGATGTCGAGCCGACGGCGCATCCCTCCCGAGTAGGCCTTGACCGCCTTGTCTGCGGCGTCGGCGAGGCCGAACTGCCGGAGCAGCTCGGTGGTGCGGCGCCGGTTGGCGCCGGTCCGCAGACCGGCCAGGGCACCCATCATGCGGAGGTTCTCCGCGCCGGTCAGGAGTTCGTCCACCGCCGCGGACTGGCCGGTCAGCCGGATCCGGCGTCGTACGCCACCCGGGTCGCGGCGCAGGTCCGCACCTTCGATCCGGGCGCTGCCGCCGTCCGCCTGGACCAGCGTGGACAGGATGTTCACGAGGGTCGTCTTGCCGGCCCCGTTGGGCCCCAGCAGCGCGAACACCGTCCCTCGTTCGACCCGGAGGTCGATGCCGGCGAGCACCGACTGCGAGCCGAAGGATTTGGTCACCCCCTGGACGTCTATCGCTGTGGTCATGCGCTCCACTCCCATCGAAACTGTCTATCCCGCACACTGTGTGCGGCACACACTGTATATGCCACACGCAGTCTTGTATAGGGCATACACAGAAGTGGACGGGACCGGCCGACTCGGCCAGGATGTCCGGATGGAGAACGCGGACGAACCGATCGAGGTGGAACTCCCCCGGGGCATCGCCCTTGCCTGGGGCGTCGCGGCGAACCCGCAGCGCGGACCCAAGCGCGAGATGAGCATCGAGCGGATCGTCGAGGCCGCAGTGGAGATCGCCGACGCGGACGGCCTCGGCGCCGTCTCGATGTCTGCCGTCGCCACCCGGCTCGGTTTCACGACGATGTCGCTGTACCGGTACGTCTCAGCGAAGGACGACCTGATCCTGCTTATGCAGGAACACGGCATCGGCCTACCTCCGCTGAGCGTGCAGGAGGCCGAGACCTGGCAGGACGGCCTGATGGCGTTCTACCGGGCGAACGTCGAGATCTATCGGGCCCATCCGTGGATCCTCGACATCCCGATCGAGGGGACGCCGAACACACCGAACAACCTCGCCTGGCTCGAGGCCGGGCTCGTCGTGATGCAGGGCATGCCGTTGACCGCCGCAGAGCAGATCGCCGTCATCCTGCTGTTCACCGGGCATGCCCGGTGGTCCGCCGGCGTGTCACGGGGCTACAGCCAGTCCGCATCCGACCATGGTCAGAGCCCGGATGAGCTGGAGCAGGCCGAGGAACGGCTGATCGCGAGCCTGGTCACCGAGGATATGTTCCCGGCGCTGTCGGCAGCGGTCGAGGCCGGCGCGCTCAGCGACCCGACCAACCCGTTCGAGTTCGGAGTACAGCGCATCCTCGAGGGAGTCGAGCACCACGTCGCCGCGCTGACGGCCGGCGCCACGCCCGCGCCCGCACCCGAGTGGGCGGACACGGCACATACGGACGCACACCCGAAGGACCCCGGGGTCCGGCAGGCACGGGCCGCCCGGCGGGAAGCGGAGGGAAAGCTGCGCGAAGCCCTCCGCAAGGAGCGCGAGGCCGTCACCAAGGCCGAGGAGCGGGCTGCGAAGGCCGCGGACAAGGCACAGGCGCAGGCCGCCAAAGAACGCGACCGTCAGGAGAAAGCGGCCGCGCGCAAGGTCTGAGCATGCGAAAGGGCGCGGGGATCGTCCCCGCGCCCTTTCGTCTGCGACGCCGACCGGGGTCAGACGCCGCGGTGGGTCACTTGGCGACGGCCTTCTTCAGGGCCGAGCCGGCGGACACCTTGACGCCGAAGCCGGCCGGGATCTGGATCTCCTCGCCGGTACGGGGGTTGCGGCCGGTGCGCGCGGCGCGCTCGACACGCTCGACGCTGAGCAGGCCGGTCACCTTGACGGCCTCGCCCTTGCCCAGCGACTCGATCAGAACTTCCTGAAGTGCGCTCAGCGCGGCGTCGGACTGCGTCTTGGTCAGCGAGGCCTTCTCGGCGATCGCGGCAACGAGGTCAGTGCGGTTGACGGACACGTAGGTTCCCTCTCATCGTGCGGAATCGCGTCCCGAATGGGATGCGCCGGGTCCGACACTACGACTCCGAGGCCCGGATCCGCGCATTTCAAGGCCTGTTTTCGGCGTGTTTCCGCCATCCTGGCCCCAATTCACCCCATCCGACGTGAACTTTCGTCAGATTAGTCCCACTCGCCACATCTGCCCCGCGCCAGCGTGGCAGGGTTACCGGCATGAGCCTGCTCACCGATGACCTGCTGGACCGCATCCGTTCCCGCGCCGCGGACTACGATCGCGAGAACGCGTTCTTCACCGAGGACCTCGAGGACCTGGTGGCCGCCGGGTACCTCACCGCGCTGGTTCCCACGGAGTTCGGCGGCGCCGGGCTGACCCTCGCCGAACTCACCCGCGAGCAGATGCGCCTGGCCGGTGCGGCGCCGTCGACCGCCCTGGCCGTCAACATGCACCACGTCTGGGTGGGCGTCGCCAAGACCGTCCACGACCGCGGCGACAGTTCCCTCGACTTCGTCCTCACCGAGGCCGCCGCCGGGGAGATCTTCGCCTTCGGGATCTCCGAGCGCGGCAACGATCTGGTCCTGTTCGGTTCCACGACCGAGGCCCGGCCCGACGGCGCGGGTGCTTACACCTTTCACGGCACCAAGATCTTCACCTCGCTCTCGCCGGGCTGGACCCGGTTGGGCACGTTCGGCACCGACTCGGTCTCGGCGGACGCGCCCCGGTCGGTGTACGGGTTCATCACCCGCGACGGCGGCGGCGTCCAGATCAAGGACGACTGGGACACACTCGGGATGCGCGCCTCACAGTCCTGCACCACGGTGCTCGACGGGGCACCGGCAACGGCGGACCGGATCGCCCGGCGCCTGGCCCCCGGTCCGAACGCGGATCCGTTCATCTTCGGCATCTTCGCCAACTTCGAGATCCTGCTCGCCTCCGTCTACACCGGAATCGCCCAGCGCGCCCTGGATGTCGCCATCGAGACGGTGCACAAGCGCCGGTCCCTGAAGAACGACAACGCCCCGTACGCCCACGACCCGGACATCCGGTGGCGGATCGCCGACGCCGCGATCGCCCTGGACGGCATCGGACCACAGATCGCCACCCTCGCCTCCGATGTCGACAACCTCGTCGACCACGGTGCGATGTGGTTCCCGCGCCTGTCCGCGGTCAAGGTCCGCGCCACCGAGACCGCGAAGGACGTCGTCGAGAAGGCGATCCGGGTCTCCGGCGGCGGCTCGTACTTCAACCGCAGCGAGTTGTCCCGGCTGTACCGGGACGTGCTGGCCGGGCTGTTCCACCCGAGCGACGACGAGTCGGCCCACAGCACGATGGCCAGTGCCCTGCTCGGACCAGTGCCGCCGGCGGCGCACTGACGCGGACGGGCGGGCCCGCGACGGTCAGACCCGCCCGGACCCGCCCTCCTCGCCCTGCCCGGCCCTCGCCGTCGGGCCCTCGACCCGGCGACGGTCACCAGCGGTGCGCGACGTCCACGACCAGCCGGCTCAGGTCGCCGGGCCCGTCGAGGATGAACACGCGGAACGGCAGCCGGGCGCGCACACCGAGGCCGATCGTGGTCTGACCCTCGAAGCTCCCCGCGTAGGCGACCTGCCGGAACGTCGGGTAGCCGCCCACGTTGACGAGGTCCGACTCCGAACGGGCGAGCGGGAACCGCTCGTGGCCGAAGTCGTCGTAGGCGGGCACGCGCAGGACGATCTGGAGGTCGGCGCCGCCCCGCAGCGGCACCACCCGTCCCTCGCCGTCGGTGTACACCGTGCCGTAACGGACGTCGTAGCCCTCGATGTCGCCGTGCACGTCGAAGACGATCCGGTCGAAGCAGGCGTGCCGGCCGGTCCTGACGTTCGTGAGCCAGGAGTGGCTGGACATCGTCGCGTCGGACTCGGGTAACGAGCCCCATCGGATCCCGCAGTACGGGGCGGCGGTCGCGGCAGTCCCGGCCGGGACCAGGAGGACCGCCCCGAGGACCAGGCTGAGCAGAACTGTGATCAGGCGCTTCATGACTCTCCCCTTCGCTGTGTTCCCCCGATCGAGTTGGACCTGCGATCCGCACGCTACGCGCGGCCGGCAGCGGCCGGGAGGGGCTCGGCCATCACGGATGCATCACGGCCGGAACGTTGGGGTGCACGGCCGCATCCCGCTCGCGTGAGAGCGCGATCTCGACACGGTGCCAGAAACCGGTCACCCGTCCGCATGGCGAGACGCCGGGCGGACAGGGCGGGGTGGCGCCAGCGGGCCGGCACTACCCGGCCGGACCGCCTTTTCCCTGAAATTACACGGAATGCGCAGCCATGCAATGGCTCGGGAACGGCCCGGGCCACCTGGCGCAGGCCGTGACCTACCCGTGACCTTTCCTACGAAGGTTGACCCCCTTCGTCGGAACGTGCTAGAAACCGCTTTCAGGAGATGACTCTCCGGAGCGCAACCTGTCACCGTCGATGGAGGTCACGCATCACCAAGACCGGCCGGCCCTCCGCCGACCGGAGCCCGACCAGCACCATCGGTCCCGCCAAGCGATCCAGATCACGTCTGCAAAGGAGCATGCGATGTCCGCACGCCTGTCCCCCAAGTCCACGCCCCTGACCCGGCGCGGCTTCAACCACCTGGTCGTCGGTGCCGGCGCCGCCGGGGCCGTCGGGCTGACGGCCGCGTGCGCCGTCGAGCCGGAGGAGGTGGTGCAGGAACCGGCCGACTCGGACGAGCCCATCGAGCTGAACTTCGTGTGGTGGGGTGACGCCGGCCGCGCCGAGGTCACCGAGGCCGCGCTCGACCTGTACCGGGCCGACCACCCGAACGTCACGATCACCACCGAGTACCAGGACTCCGGGCCGTACAAGGACAAGCTCGCCACCCGGATCGCGGCCGGGGACGCACCGGACCTGATGGCCATCCGCCGCGACCAGCTCCGTGAGTACGGCGACCGCGGCGCGCTGGCGGACCTGCGGACGCTGGACGCGATGGACCTGGCCGGTCTGTCCGACCCGGTGTTGGCTCCGTGGGACGTGAACAGCCAGCTGATCGGGGTGCCCGCCGGCCTGAACACGATCGGCTTCATCATCCAGACCACCGTGCTCGAGGAGCACGGCATCGACCTGCCCGACGGCGACACCTGGACCTGGGACGACCTGGCGACCATGGCGAACGCGATTACCGCGGCCTCCGGGGGCTCGATCTACGGCACGTGCTACGAGATGGCCACGGTCGCGAACCTGTACGTGTGGGTTCGCCAGCAGGGCGAGGACCTCTACACCGAGGACGGCCGGTTCGGCGCGAGCGAGGCCACCATCCAGAGCTGGTTCGACTTCGCCGACGAGATGCGCACGACCGGCGGCTTCCCGCCCGCGGGGTTCTTCGACGCGACCACCAGCGCCGCCGAGGCGTCCTACATCGCGCAGGGCCGGGTCGCCTCCCAGATCATCCCGACGAACAACTTCAAGAGTTACAACGAGGCCTGCGGCGGCACCCTCGCCCTGCTCCGGATCCCCGGCGAGTCCACGGCCACCCGACGCGGGCAGTCGATCGACTGCCCGCACTTGTGGTCGATCTCGTCACAGTCGGCCCACCAGGCCCAGGCCGCGGAGCTGCTCAGCTTCCTCACGAACGAGTTGTCGGCCTGGGAGGCCATGGGCACCACCCGGGGCGTCCCGCCGAACTCCGAGGTGGCCGAGGGTCTGGTGCCGAACCTGGAGGAGGACGACGTGACCGCGACCGAGTACATCCTCGGCCTCCAGGCCGAGGACCTGCCACCGGCGTTCGCCGACCCGGTCGGGGCCACCGAGATCCAGTCCAAGCTGGCCGACGTCGCCGTCGAGGTGGAGTTCGCCCGGATCACCAGCGCGGACGCCGCCGCCCAACTCGTGGCCACGGCCAACGACGTGCTGGCGGACTGAGTCCCCCGAGCCATGAGCACCTCCGTCGCACCTTCGGCCACCGCCGCCCCGACCCCCGCCGCCGCGCGGGGGTCCGGGGCGCCCGGCCGAGGCACACCCCGCCGTCGCAACGAGAAGGCCGCGTACCTCTTCCTGCTGCCCTGGTTCGTGGGGCTGCTGTTCACGCTCATCCCGTTCGGGGCGTCGCTGTACCTGGCCTTCACCGACTACAACCTGATCAACAACCCGAACTGGATCGGGTTCGAGAACTTCCAGGAGATGCTCACCGACGAGGACCTGCTCCAGGCCCTGAAGGTGACCGGGATCTACACGTTCGTCGGGGTGCCGCTCTCGCTGCTCGCCGCGCTCGGGGTGGCCCTCGCGCTGAACAAGGGCATCAAGGGACTGCGGTACTACCGGGCCGTGTACTACCTGCCCTCGCTGCTCGGCGGCTCCGTCGCGATCGTGATGCTCTGGCGCTACATCTTCGGCAACGAGGGCATCGTCAACGCGGTCCTCGGGGTGTTCGGGATCGACGGCCCGAGCTGGGTCTCCGACCCGCAATACGCGCTGAGCGTGCTGATCTCGCTGCATGTGTGGACGTTCGGCTCACCGATGGTGATCTTCCTGGCCGGCCTGCGGCAGATCCCAATCATGTACTACGAGGCGGCCTCCATCGACGGGGCGAGCCGGTGGCGCCAGTTCGTGTCGATCACGATGCCGCTGCTCAGCCCGATCCTGTTCTTCAACCTGGTGCTCGCCCTGATCGGGTCGCTGCAGACGTTCACGCAGGGCTACATCCTCTCCGGCGGCACAGGCGGCCCGTCCGGCTCGACGCTGTTCTACAACCTGTACCTGTACATCGAGGGCTTCCAACGGTTCGACATGGGCTACGCCTCCGCGCTCGCCTGGCTGCTGCTGGTGATCGTGGCCATGTTCACCGCCGCGAACTTCCTGATGTCCAGGTTCTGGGTCTTCTACGACAACTAAGGGCACTCATTCGATGGCACTCATGACCCAGATCCGCCAGCGCTCACGGGCGATCGCCGAGGACTCCGAGGACAGCTACTTCGAGAAACTCGGCAGCAACAGCCGCACCCGGTTCCTGCGGCACGTGATCCTGTGCGCCGTCGGCGCGATCATGCTCTACCCGCTGCTGTGGATGCTGGCCAGCTCGTTCAAGCCCAGTTCCGAGGTGTTCGCCGACCTGTCCCTGTGGCCCTCGGAGTGGGACCTCACCAACTACACCGAGGGCTGGAACGCCCTGAACCACCCGTTCCACCTGTACCTGTGGAACTCCTTCGTGGTGGTCGCCCTCACCATCGTCGGAAACCTGGCGTCCTGCTCGCTGGCCGCCTACGCGTTCGCCCGGATGCAGTTCTTCGGCAAGAAGCCGCTGTTCGCGCTCATGCTCGGCACCCTCATGCTGCCCGGACACGTGCTGCTGATCCCCCAGTACGTGATCTTCAACCTGCTCGGCTGGATGAACACCTACCTGCCCCTGGTGGTGCCGAACTTCCTGGCCACGAACGCGTTCTTCATCTTCCTGATGGTGCAGTTCATGCGAGCGCTGCCGAGCGAACTGGACGACGCGGCCCGCATCGACGGGTGCGGCCCGTTCCGCACGTTCTTCCGGGTGATCCTGCCGCTGTGCGTCCCGGCACTGGCCACGACCGCGATCTTCACGTTCATCTCGACCTGGAACGAGTTCTTCGGGCCGCTGCTCTACCTGACCGACAGCGCGCTGTACACCGTGCCGCTGGCGCTGCGCCAGTTCATGGACTCCGAGGGGCAGAGCGCCTGGGGTCCGATGTTCGCGATGTCGGTGGTGTCGCTGGCGCCGATCATCGGGTTCTTCATCGCCGGCCAGAAATACCTGATCAAGGGCATCGCCACCACCGGGCTCAAGTGAGGTCAGGTCCGGGCGTTAGCATGCGCTAGGTAGAAGGACCCGGCGGCACAAGGAGCAGAATCCAGATGACGGCACGCTCGACCCTGTTGGCACGCGACCTCTGGGGCGGCTACCCCGAGAACGAGGTGCTCCGGGGCGTCAACCTGACCGTCACCGCCGGCGATGCACCGGTGGGCATCGTGGGCCCGTCCGGGATGGGCAAGACCACGCTGGTCCGGTTCCTGCGCGGGACGCTGCGACCCAGCCGCGGGACCGTCACCTACAACGGCTGGAACACCGCCAAGATGCCCCGCCGGGATGCCAAGGCGTTCAAGGCCGAGGTGCGGTTCATGTCCCAGGACTCCCTGACCATCACCGACCCGCAGCTGACCGTGACCCGCTACCTCAAGAGCGCACTCGCCGAGGCGCGCAAGGGTGGGCGCACCCACGCGACCTCGATCGAGGAACTGCTGGACGCCGTCGCCCTCGAGGAGCGTTACGCCAAGCGGAACATGCTCACCCTCTCCGGCGGCGAGCGGCAGCGGGTGGCCCTCTCGGTGGCGCTGGCGACGCGGCCCGAGATCCTCGTTCTCGACGAGCCGTTCACCGCCGTCGACCCGCAGGCCCGTGGCGCCATGGCGCGACGCCTGACCGCGCTCACCGGCCGGCTCGGCACCGCCGTGGTGCTGGTCTCCCACGACCTCGAACTGGTCGAGCGGATGTGCCGCACCGTCCACTTCCTCGCCGACGGAACGTTCGTCTCCTCCGGCCCGCTCGGGGAGATGCTCGCCAAGGCCGAGCACGAGGCGATCCGGGAGATCGCCGAGGCGGCACCGCTCGCGGTCCAGCGCTTCCGCTGAAGCGCCAGACGGCGCAACCCGCGCGGCGTCACCTTCCGAAGCCGCTTCCGCGGAAGCGCCCACCCCGGCGAGAGTGCGCAAGTGGCGACCACCTCAGCACTCTCACGGAGCGTGATCCGGTCGCGGTCGACGAGCGCCTGATCTAATTTGAGTGTTGCCTTATATAAGTAGCCTCTTCTAAAGTAGCCCCATGCACGCGTTCGACATCCTCGGTGACCCCGTCCGCCGTCGGATCCTCGAGCTGCTCGCCGCCGGCGAGCGGGCCTCGGGTGCGATCTCAGTCGTGATCACCGAGGAGTTCGGCATCAGCCAGCCGGCGGTCTCCCAACACCTGCGGGTGCTGCGGGACGCCGGCTTCGCGACGGTGCGCCCCGAGGGCACCCGCCGCATCTACGCCGTGGCCGAGGAGCCGTTGCGCGAGGTCGATGCCTGGCTGGAGACGTTCCGAGCCACCTGGCAGCCCCGGCTCGACGCCCTCGGCACCGAGATCGCCCGCGGCAACCGCGCGCGCCGTATCCGCGCCACCAGCAACACCTCCACCACCAGGACGGGCACTTCCGCGGAAGCGCCCGTCTCTCCCACCGAGGAGTCATCATGACCGAGTCGACCGACACCACCACCCGCCTGCTCGGAACCGTCGAGCGCGACGGCCGAGAGGCACGCGTGGCGACCGTGTCCAAGACCTACCCGACCACGTCGGAGGACCTGTGGCATGCCGTCACGACCCCCGAGCGTCTCGCCCGCTGGCTCGCGCCCGTCAGTGGCGACCTGATCATCGGCGGTCGCTTCCAGGTCGAGAACAACGCCGGTGGCACCGTGCTGACGTGTGACGCCCCTCGGGAGTTCACGGCCACCTGGGAGTACGGCGAGGAGGTCTCCTGGCTCACCGTCCGGATCTCCGACGACGGCGAGGACACTGCCCGCCTCGAGCTCGAGCACACCGCGTTCGTCGCCGACGAGTGGTGGTCGCAGTTCGGTCCCGGCGCCACCGGCGTGGGCTGGGACCTCGGGCTGTACGGGCTCGAGCTGCACCTGGCGAACCCGGACGTCGAACGCCCCGAGGACCAGAACGCCTGGGTCGCCTCAGACGAGGGCAAGGACTTCGTGACGGCCAGCAGTGAGGCATGGGCGCGGGTGAGCGTCGCCGCGGGCACCCCGGCCGACGAGGCCACCGCGGCTGCGCTGCGCACCACCGCGTTCTACACGGAGCTGCCCACGGAGGGTTGACCGAGGCGGCAGCGACCTGCACCAACCGAGCCGCGGACGAGAACTGTCCGGATTCGGTGTTAGGTTCGGCCGGCAACGATGGCAACGGATGTCAGGAGCGGTCATGGCAGAGGAATTCCATCGGACGGCGAAGTTCCACGGAGCCAGCTTCCGGGCGTCGGACCTGTACGGGCTGACGGTCCGGGACAGCGACCTACGAGACGCCAGGATCGCCAGCAGTTGGGTCGACGGGATGCGGGTCACCGGGTTCGACGGCGCGGCCGGCGCCCTCTACGTCGACGACGTCGAGGTGAGCGACTACGTCGCAGCGGAGTTGGACCGCCGTCACCCCGAACGAGTGCAACTGCGCGCCGTCAGGACTCTCGGCGACCATCGCGCCATGTGGGAGACATCGAAGGGGCTGTGGGCCCGGAGCAAGGAGCGGGCGGAGGCCCTCCCGGAATCGGCCCGCAACGAACGGGTCGACGGCGAGTGGTCGTTCGTGGAGACGCTGCGCCACCTGATCTTCGGCATCGACAGCTGGGTCGGCGTGATGCTCACGGACCCGCCGGCGCCCTATCACCGACTCGGCCTCCCCCCGACCGACTTCTCCGACGAGGACACCGTCACGCTCGGTCTCGACCGCGGGGCCCGACCCGACTACGCCGAGGTCGTCCGAGCGCTCGACTCGCAGTGGGCGCGCGTCGATGCCGTGTTGGCCGAGCTGACCGATGCCGACCTCGAGCAGTTGCGCACGGGCAGCCTCGGGGTCGGCGAGGAGCCCGAGACGGTTCCCGTGTCCCACTGCCTGGGCGTCGTCCTGCGAGAGCACACCGAGCATCGGCGCTTCGCCGAGCGGGACCTGACCACCCTCACCACCGCCGCCGAGGAGGGCACCACCCGCTGAGTCCGGAGACGGCTACCCGACCGCGCGGGAGCACGCGGTCAGTCGAACAACTCGCTCAGCCAACTCTCCCGGCGCCTCCGGGGCCGCCGCCCGTCTCGGTCGTGGCCGTGGCGCCACGCGTCCTCCGGCGAGGGCGCGGACGGCGCCGAGTAGCCCCGGTACCCGCGATCCTGCACGGGCGCGTTGCCATAGGCCGGCCGCGGTGGGAGCGTGTGTGCGGGCGCGGGCGGGCGCGCAGGACCCGGCTCGGTCATGGAGCGCTCGATGATCTTGTCGAGCTCACCACGGTCGAGCCACACACCCCGGCACTGCGGGCAGTAGTCGATCTCGATACCGCTCCTGTCGCTCATCACCAGGATCGAACCGTCGGTCGGGCATTTCATGGGCATTCCTCCTCGTCTCTACCGGTACTCAACGCCCGGCAGGGCCGTGGGGTTCCGGACGCGAAAGGACCAGCGGGTGGCGGCAAGCGTGCGCATCACCGCGATGCCACCGTCGGACGACGTCGGCTCGCGCCATCACCCGCTCAGCCATGAACGACAGCTCTGGCTGGGTCAGGGTCGCGATCGATCAGGCTCGCGATCGGTCAGGGTCGCGATCTCGGTCGGTGCTCGCCGAGTTGCGCGCCGAGTGGATCTCCATCGGATCGGAGGCCGCACCCCCCTCATGCCTACTTCTGGCCGTCGCCGGAGAAGTGGAACGAGGCCTGCACGCGCTTGCTCGGCCAGCGCTCGGTCGTCACCTTGGCGCGGGTGCAGAAGCGAATGCCCTCGGGGCCGTAGATCGGGCTGTCGCCGAAGAGCGAGTCCTTCCAGCCGCCGAAACTGTGCCACGCGACCGGTACCGGGATCGGCACGTTGACGCCGACCATCCCGACCTGCACGCGGCGGCGGAACTCGCGAGCGGCCGCGCCCGAGGAGGTGAAGATCGCGGTTCCGTTGCCATAGGGGTTGGCGTTGACGACGGCGAGCGCCTCCTCGAGGTCCGCGACGCGCACGATGTCCAGCACTGGCCCGAAGACCTCCTCGCGGTAGACCTCGTAGCCGGTCTCGACCCTGTCGATCAGTGTGGGGCCGACGAAGAATCCCTCCTCGTGGCCGGGCACCACGTGCCCACGGCCGTCGACCACCAGATCAGCCCCCTCCCGCTCGGCGGAGCCGATCAGGCTCTCGATGCGCTCTTTGGAGGCGGCGGTGATGACGGGACCCATGTCGGCGTCGGGCACGTCGCCGGGTGCGACCTTGACCGCGCGCGCCCGCTCGGCCAGCAGGGCCACCAGTTCGTCGGCCACCTCCTCGGCGACGACCGCGACGGACAGCGCCATGCAGCGCTCGCCCGCGGAGCCGAAGGCTGCCGCGGTGAGGTGGTCGGCGGCGTCCTCGAGGTCGGCGTCGGCGAGCACCACGCCGTGGTTCTTGGCACCGCCGAGGGCCTGCACGCGCTTGCCCGCGGCGCTCCCGGTGGCGTGCACGTACTTGGCGATCGGGGTCGAGCCGACGAAGGAGACTGCGTCCACATCGGGGTGCTCGAGCAGCGCCGTCACGGCGTTCCTGTCGCCGTGCAGGACAGTGAAGACGCCGTCAGGCAGCCCGGCCTGTTGCCACAGTTCGGCGAGCACGTTCGCGGTGGACGGATCCCGCTCAGAGGGCTTCAGCACGAACGCGTTACCGGTGGCGATCGCGACCGGCGACATCCACAGCGGCACCATGACCGGGAAGTTGAAGGGTGTGATGCCGGCGACCACTCCGATCGGCTCACGCACCGAGTACACATCAATGCCGGTGGCGGCCTCGTCGCTGACCTCACCCTTCATCAGTTGCGGCAGTCCGCACGCGTGCTCGACGACCTCCAGGCCGCGCGCCACCTCACCGCGGGCGTCGGAGAGCACCTTGCCGTGCTCGCGGCTGATGATGACGGCAAGTTCGTCCGCGTGGGATGCGAGCAGTTCGCGGAACCGGAACAGCACCGCGGCTCGCTTCCCGAGCGAGAGCGCACCCCATGAGCGTTGGGCGGCGACGGCGGAGGCGACCGCCCGGTCGACCTCTTCGCCGGTAGCCAGGGCCACCCGGGCGATCTCGGCGCCGGTGGCGGGGTTGTGGACCGGTGCGGTCCGCTGCGTCACGACGGGCACCGGGGCGCCGTCGACCCAGTGCCCCACGAGGGTCTTGGTCTCGGTGATCGTCATAGGTCGTACCTCTGGTTGGTGTGGTCGCGCTCGCATCCGGCACGGGCGCGGTGGGTGGACTTGGAGGCCTCGCTGACCGGCACGCCCCACCAGGGGCCCGGTGGACTCGGGCCCACGCGCTGCTCAGTACCGCAGCGCCTTTCCGCCGTCGACGATTACTTCCTGCCCGGTGACGAAGGTCAGGTCGAGGGCGACGGTCACGATCGCGCGTCCGATCTCCTCGGAGTCCGCGAGGCGACCGAGCGGGACGAACTCGGCCTCGGCCTCGAAGTTCCTGGTTGCGGCGGCCTCACCGATCAGGCGCTCGTGCCATCCCGAGATCACGGTGCCGGGGGCAACCGCGTTGACACGAACGGCGGGGGCGAGTGCGACCGCCAGTGCACGCGTCATCTGAGCGAGGGCTGCCTTGCTGACGCCGTACGGCAATGAACTACCGACCACACGCGTCGCGGAGATCGAGGTGACATTGACAACTGAGCCGCCGCGCTCCTTGAGCGACTCGGCGAACGCCTGGCACACCCAGAACGCCCCGAGCAGGTTGACACCGAGGATGTCGTCCCAGAGCTCCGGGGTGATGGCGTCCAGGTCGGCGAAGTCGATGCGCTGGGTGGTACCGGCACAGTTCACCAGGACGTCCACGCCGCCGCTCGCTGCCAGCACCTCTTCGGCACCGCGCTGGACCGCCTCGCGGTCGGAGACATCGAACTGAAGGGGGTGACCGGTCGCACCGAGGTCGGCGAGCTCGGCGCTGAGTTGCACGGCAGCCTCAGCAGAGCGCGAGTAGCCGATGTGGATCTCACCGACCCCCCGGCGGGCAAGCTCCAGACAGGTGGCGCGGCCGATCCCCGTGGCGCCCCCCGTGATGATCGCGACCCTTCCCGACCGGCTCACTCCGCCCCCTCCGTCAGATGATCGGCGGCGCGGCGATCGTCGTCCGACATCGGCAACGTGATCGGCGCCTGGCGAGCCTGCGAAAGATAGACGCCCTTGATGACCTCCAGCGCGGCCATGCCGTCACGGCCGGTGATCGCAGGCGGGCGCCCCGCCCGGACCGCGTCGAGAAACTCCGCGATCTGGAGGCCGTGGAACTCGGGCACGCTCGACCGCCCCTCTTCCCGCTCGCGCCAACGCGCAAGGTCCTCCGCCGCACCGTCGAAGGTCCACGGGTCGTTGACGGCCTGCGTGAGTTCGGGGTTCTCCACCAGGCCCACGCTGTGACCGACGCTTCCGTGCACGGCCAGGCGGAACCCCGGTGCCCGGTAGGCGACCGTGGGGCTAGGCGCCGAGGCGAAGCCGTTCTCGAACGTCGTCACCGCGCCTATCGTGGCGATGGCGCCGTTCTGGTAGGTGACGACGCCGCCCGCGACGTCCTCGACGTCGACGTAGTCCGCGTGCTTAAGGGTGGCCCAGCGCCCGTACACGGAGGTGGGGGTGCCGAGCATCCAGTTCAGCATGTCGACGTAGTGGATCGCCATCGTGAGGAGCACGCCGCCGCCCTCCCCGGCCCAGGAGCCACGCCAGTCGTCCTGCTCGTAGTAGCTACGGTCGCGCCCGAGGTGCGCGAGGCACTCGGCCGCGACCACTCGGCCGAGACGTCCCTGCACGATCGCCTCATGCATACGTTGGGCGGCGGGAATGAACCGCCGTTGGAAGATCGTGCCCAGTGCGACCCCCGCCTCGTCGGCCGCGGCGACGAGCTCGTGAGCCTGCGTCAGCGACGTCGTGAGCGGTTTCTCGACCAGCGCGGCGACTCCGGCACGGATCGCCTGGATGGCCGGGTCGAAGTGCTGCTTGTGCGGGGTGGCGACGAGTACGGCATCGAGGTCGGCCTCCGCGAGCATCCGCTCCACGGAGTCGTACGCCCTGGCGCCTGGGAAGCGTTCGGCCAGCCCCTGCGCTCGCGAGAGGGTGCGCGAACACAGCCCGACCAGCGCAACCCCCGGCAACGCGGCTGCCGCTTCGGCATGGACGGCGCCGAACCTGCCCAGACCGATGACGGCAACGCGTAGGTCGCGAGTCATGCCGGAGTTCCCCGGCGCTGCGGGCGAACGATTCCTGCTGTTGCGAACGCCTTGTCGAGAACCTGATAGGACTGCTCAGCCGCACCGACCTCGTCGAAACCGGGGAGTGCCTGGCGGCGAACGCTGATCTCGACCGAGACGGTTCCCTCGTACCCTTCCCCGGCGAGGAGACCGACGAAGGTCCGGTAGTCGAACTCGCCTTCTCCGGGGATGAGGAAGTCGAATCCATCGACCGTGCGCACATGGTCCTTGACCTCGACCACGAGCGTGTACGGCATCAGCTGTGCGACCACCTCGGGCAGTTCGAAGTCACGCACAGCGAAGTGGGAGATGTCGAGGTTGATGCCGAGGGCAGGCGATCCGACCTCCGTGAGGAGCTGGAGGGCGTGATCCACGGTCGACAGGACCGCCCCCGCGTGCGGCTCCACGGCCACGGTCGCGCCTGCCCGGAGCGCGAGTTCGCAGAGGTCGCCGAAACGGTCAACGATCAGCTGCCGGTCGGAGTCCCAGCTCGTCTGGGTCGTGATGGGCGGCGGTGAGCCGCCCAGCAGCGGAGCCTTCGGCTTGTGGGCGCCCAGGCTGACGGGCATCGGCACGCCCCCACCCAGAATCGAAGCGATCTCGAAGGACCGCAGCAGCCTGCCGCGGCTGACGGCCCAGGTGTCCTCGTCGCAGACGAGAGGTGCGTTGGCGGTGACGCTGGAGATCTCCAGCCCGGCCTCGACCGCGAGCGCGCGCCAGCGGACCGCGTCCCGGTCCGATGCCAGCGCCGCGTCCGTTGGCCATCCTTCGCAGACGGTCACCTCGACGCTGTCGAAGCCGATCCTCGACAGGTGTGTGACGACGTCGTCGAAGGCCATCGTCGGGGTCGACCACGTGTTGTAACCGATCCTCATCGGCGCACCTCGCCCGCGTCGGGGCAGAGCAGTTGCTTGACACCGGTGCCGCTGCGGACCGCGTCGAATGCGTCCTGCCACTCGTCCAGGGCGTAGCGATGGCTGACGAGCGTCTCCAACTCGATCGCCCCGTCGTGCAGAAGCTGCATCGCACGGTCCCAGGACGCCGGCGTGCTGGCGAAACCACCGGTGATGACCAGTTCATGGAACGAGACGAGCGCCAGCGGGATCGGAACGGCGTCGCCGCGCTGCCCGATCTGGACGTAGCGGCCGCCTCGCCGGAGACGCTCGATGCCGAGCGCCATTCCGGGTCCGGAGCCTGAGCACTCGAGGACGACATCGACGGCGACCGGTGTCTGCGCGCTCTCGGTGGTCCCCGGCAGACCGAGGGCCGCCGCCACGGCGAGTCGTTCACGGTCGGCAGAGGTGCCGAGGATGGTCACGGTCCCGCCGGCGATCCTGGCGACCTGGGCGGCGAGCAACCCGATGGCACCAGGTCCGATGACCAGCACGCGGTCACCGGGCGTGACCGCCGCGAACGGGTGGTACAGCGAGCGGCACACGCACGCGAGTGGCTCGCTGAGTGCTCCGGCCTCGAGGGAGATCGAGTCCGGCAACACGCGAGCGTTGCGACCCGGCACGACGACCTGATCGGCGAAGCCACCATCCGCACCAGAGCCGATCGATACCCGTTGCCCGCACCGGTTCGGTGAGCCACTGCGGCAGTCCGAACACTCGCCACAGGTCGAGAGGAAGGTCTCCAGCGCCACCCGCTCGCCGACACGGCCAGGATCCACACCGGTGCCCACCGCTGCGATCGTGCCGCTGACCTCGTGCCCCAGGGTCACCGGCGGCCGTGAGCGGTAGCTGCCGTCGAGGATGTGCAGGTCGGTACCGCACAGACCCGATGCCGCGACATCAACGACCACCTGGCCGGGCCCGGCCGCGGGCCGCGGGACGTCCTGCACTTCGAGGTCGCCTGGTTGTGGCCCGGTCTTGCGCAGTGCCCTCATCCGCCGATCATCGCTCCCAGATAGCGCCTTGCGCAGGATGTGTAGGTCGACGCGATGCTCTCGATCGCGTCATCACGCCCAAGCCTGCCATCGAGCCACCCTGCCACGGGCGCACCCCAGATGCTGCGCCCGATCGCGAAGCCGTTGAACCCTGGAGTCGCCGCCGCGACGTCGAGCCACCGATCGAGCACATCACCGGCTGCGCCGTTCCCCAGGACGACGCATGTCCCCGGGTGTCGGCCCGCTGCGGCCTGCTGGGCCACCCGGGCCGCGGCGTCCGGGGAGGCTATGCCCTCGATCTTCCAGAGGTCGACCTGAATTCCGGCCGACTGCATCTCCGCCATAGAACCGCACAACTGCTCCAGGTCCACGGTAGGAATGCTGTCGGCGGTCTCGTTCACCTGTCCCACGATCAGTTCCAGCATGAAACCGATCGAGCGCTCAGCGAGGAAGTCGGACAGCGCCCGCAGCCTGGCGAGCTGGGTCTGCTTGTCCTCCACGGGGTCCGTCGTACGGTGCTTCACGAGCGCCTTCGCGTACGTCGGCCGGAACGCCAGAACATGCTGCTGGTAGTCCGCGCCGTACTCGAAGACGAAGACCTGCTCGAACGCGCGCTCGACCGGCATCGTGATGGCGTGACCGGCACCGGCCGCGCGGCGTGCGATCGGAGCCCCGAACTCCTCGTCGACCAGGATCCCCGGTCGAAGACCCTCGAGCCCACGCTCGACAGCGACCGTGAAGGCATCGAAGATGAGCCCCTTGGCGTCTCCGATCTGTTCTCGGGTCATCCCAAGCGGTCGCACCGAGGCGAACGCTCGCTCTCGATGGTCGAATGCAAGCAAAGCCCAGGGCTGCTCGTCAGCGGCGCCACGATGTCTTCCCTCCGACCTCAGCATGAGTTCATGTTAACACATTTTGATATCCTGTCACGATGCCAAGACAGACTGCCAACACGTTCGATCTGGTCACCGCCGGTCGCGCCGTCGTCGACCTCTACCCCGGCCAGGATGGCCTCGCGCCGAAGGACGTCCTCTCCTACACGCAATTCCTGGGCGGTTCACCGACCAACGTCGCCGTCGCGGCCGCGCGTGCCGGCCTGCGGACTGCCGCGGTCACGCGCACGGGCGACGATCTGTTCCACCAGTTCGTCGTCGCCCGGCTGGAGGCCTACGGGGTGGACACCCGCTGGGTGCGCGCGGTGGCGGACACCCGGACCACGCTCGCCGTGGCCGACCTGCAGGAACCGCACGCGCCCGCACTGCAGTTCTTCCGCGACCCTCGGCCACCGGAGAACGACATCTACCCCGATGAGCTGGCGGCGGCCGCCGCCTCCGCGGACACCCTTTGGCTGACCGCCTCCGGGTTCGCGGCGGACCCCTCGGCCGCCGCCCACGCTGCGGCGCTGCGCGAGCGGCGCCGATGCCTCCTGGACCTGGACTACCGGCCCGCGTTCTGGGCCGACGCGCGAGACTTCCACCTGCGGCTGCGCTCCGTGCTCCCCCACGTTGACACCGTGATCGGCAACGAGCAGGAGTGCGCGCTGGCGCTCGGGTCCAGCGGCACCCCCACCGAGCTGGCACGGCGACTGTTGGCCCAGGGTCCCGCTCTCGCCATCGTCAAGCTGGGGGCCGACGGGGCGCTCGCGGCCACGTCGGCAGGGGTCATCAGGCAGCCGGCCTTTCGGGCAGAGGTCGTGAACGGGCTCGGTGCCGGCGATGCGTTCGGAGGCTTCATCGCCAAGGGCCTGATCGAGGGCTGGCCGCTCGAACGGTCGCTGCGCTTCGCATGCGCGGCCGGTTCGATCGTCGCCTCACGGCGCGGCTGCTCTGATGCGATGCCAACGGAGACAGAGGTCGCTGGGCTGGCCGGCTAGTCCCGAGGCACGAACGCCGGCACGCTCGGGCTCCCGGCGGCGACGGAACCCCCTCCGAGCGGCTATTGTCACATTGAGTTGACATATTTCTGTAGCAGTAGGGAGGGTCAGGATGTCCTCAACTGAAGCCGTCGTGCCGGTAGCGCTCGATCGCGCCTCGCCGATCCCGCTCTACTTCCAGCTCGCCGAGCAGTTGACAGCCGCGATCTCGGACGGTCAGGCACAGCCGGGCGACCCCTTCGAGAACGAGGTCGCGATGAGCGAGCGGCTGGGACTTTCGCGCCCCACCGTGCGTCGCGCCATCCACCACCTCGTCGACCAAGGGCTGCTGGTTCGCAGACGTGGCCTGGGCACCTTCGTCGCGAGCCGGCGGGTGCATCGACGCGCGAGCAAGGGCAGCCTCTACGAAGACCTTGCCATCCAAGGTCGCGACCCGAGCACCTCTGTACTGCGCCACGAGGTCGAGATCAACCCGCGCGCGGCGGCGTCACTCGACCTCGACAAGGACACCGAGTTGCTCGCGGTCGTACGGCTCCGGCTGGCAGACGGCGAGCCGCTGGCGATCATGCGAAACTGGCTCCCGCCTCGCCACTCTGGAATCACTCGTGAGCAGCTCGAGCAACGCGGCCTGTACGCCCTGCTCCGCGATCAGGGCGTCGGATCCGTGGTCGCCCACCAGTCCATAGCGGCACGGCTACCGACCGTCGAGGAGCGAGAGCTGCTCGACATCTCCAGCCGGCTCCCCGTTATTGCTGTGACACGCACCGCCTTCGACCCCAGCGGAGCACCGGTGGAGCACGCCGAGCACGTCTACCGCTCGGACGGCTACACCTTCGACCTCGTGCTCGAGGAGTCCTGAGCCGGCGGGGAGGTCTCCCGATCCTGGCACAGGCGGAGAATATGTATTGACATTCTCACCTCTGTCCACCTAGCCTGAGTGCTGTCGACGCGCCGACCGTTGCTTGCCGGTGACGCCCGCTCGTTGCGCACGGGATAGAAGTCGACGCGGACCCGGATGACACCGATTGAAGGGTGCAGCATGGAGCGGATACCTCTCGCCATCGTCGGCTGCGGAGGAATGGGGACACGGCACCTGTACGGCCTGGCCGAACTCGAACGAGCGTCGCTGAACCCGTTCGAGCTCGTCGCAGTCGTCGATGTCGACCCCGGTCGCGCCGAGCGACTGGCTGATGAGGCGGAGTCCTGGCTCGGACGTCGTCGCCCGAGCCGGTGCGTCGATGTCCGCCAACTGGTGAAGGCCGGCGCCACGGCCGTCGACATCACGACCGTGCCGCGCTTCCATCACAGCCTGGCAGCCGAGGCGATCGCTCTCGGCCTCGACGTCATGGTCGAGAAGCCCGTCGGCCTCACGATCGCCGCGGCTCAGCAGCTCGCTCGGGAGATCCGGGGCAGCGACCGTATCCTCAGCGTCGCGGAGAACTTCCGACGCGACCCGACGAACCGGCTAGTGAAGGAACTCATCGACACCGGTGTCCTGGGGCAGCCACGCTACTTCCACCAGAGCTCGGGCGGCGGCGGCAACCTGATGGCGATCTCGATGTGGCGACACCTCAAGGACGAGAGCGGCATCCTGTTCGACGCCGGCACCCACTACACCGACATGATGGAGTACTACCTCGGCCCGGTGACGAGCGCCTACGCCCAGATGCGGCTGTTCGAACCCATCCGCTACAACCCGGCAGCGACGGGTGGCACACCGGCGTCGAACCCGGGCGGCGTCTACGGCCAGTCCCAGGCGGCGATGCCCGCCGAGTTCGAGGCGACCGCCGAGGACGCTCTCTACGCGATGGTCAACTTCGCCTCCGGCGCCGTCGGTCAGTACGCCGAGAACCGGGCCGAGCACGGGCGGGACACCTGGGCACGCAGCGTGCACGGCTCGGCAGGCGCCGTCGAGATCCCCAAGGACCGCAGCGGTCAGCCGCTCGTGCTCACGCTCGACCGCACCCACACCTATACGGGCGCCGAGATCCTCCCGCTCGTCCCCGACTTCCAGCTCGACGACGCGACGGCGGCCCTGTTCGGCGGCGGGCAGGCGACGGCGTACGGGCTCGACTTCGAGACCGTCGACCGCCTCCTGCTCGCCGTCGAGTACGCCGAGTTCGGTTCCTGCATCGGCTCCCGTACTCGACCCGAGGTTGGCCTCGAGGAGGGACTTCGGGCGATCGCCGTCTGCTACGCGATGATGGAGTCGGGTGCCGCGGGCGGCGCGATCGTCACCGTCGACGACGTCCTCGACGGTTCCGTCAGCGGCTACCAGGCCAGTATCGACGCCGCCATCGAGATCGGCGCCAACGCCTGAGCCATGGAACCCTTCACAGAGATCGTGCGGGACGTCTTCCTGCTGAGGGTCCCGTTCACGGGCGTCTGGACAGGTGTGACGCTGGTCCTCGGCGACGGTCCACCGATCCTCGTCGACAGCGGCGGCCTGGGCGAGACAGTGGACTCGACGATCGTCCCGGCTCTCGCGCAACTCGGAATGGACCTCTCCGACATCGGGTGGGTGATCGCCACCCACATCCACGGCGACCATGTCGGCGGCCTCGCCCGGATGCGCGAGCTCGCGCCGTCGATCAAGGTCGCGGTGCTCCGTGAGTCGGATGCCCGCATACGCGAACCTCTCGCGTACAGCCGCGAGATCCGCGCGAGGTTCCCGGAGCACAGTGCCGCTCCGCCACCAGTGCTCGACGGCGTCACACCGGACCGCCTGCTCGACGACGGCGACATGATCGGTCCACTGCGCACGATCCACACGCCCGGTCATGACACGGATGCCTGCTGCTTGTTCGACGTCCGCACGGGCACGCTGATCACGGGGGACTCGCTCCAGTTGAACGGGACGACGTCGCAAGGGTGCGCACTGTTGTTCGACCCGGCACGCTACCTGTCGTCGTTGCGGCGGCTGCTCACGCTCCCGGTGCAGAACATCGTCTGCGGGCATCCCTACCTGCCGTTGGGTGAGGTCGCCGTCGGCGAAGACGCGGCCCGCCAGTTCCTCGCGACCTGCATCGGTTGCTACGAGCACGACCGCGGGTTCGTGGCCGGGATGGCGGCAGCCGGCGTCACCGACCCACAGACGGTCGCGCGGGCACTGGTCAGCGCGGTCGGCGGCGTCGAGCCGGCGAAGCTGTTCCTCCCGATGCACACAGTTGTCGCCTATCAGGAAGCGGACAGGAGAACGCACACATGAAGGCTGCCCTCATCACCGGAGCCTCACGCGGAATCGGTGCCGGTTGCGCGCTGGCGTTCGCCCGCGAGGGCTACGCCGTCGGCATCAACCACCGGTCGTCCGGTGCGGACGCCGAGCACGTAGCCGCGCAGTGCCGGGAGCTGGGCGTCGAGGCGGAGGTCGTCCCGGCGGACGTCGCCGACGTCGCCGAGTCCCAGGCGATGGTGGAGCGCTTCGTCGACCGCTTCGGACGCATCGACGTCCTCGTCAACAACGCCGGTGGAGCGCTGCGGATGCCACCGGGCGGCTTCCTCGACATGCCGACGGCGTACTGGGACGGTCAGATCGCACTGAACCTGAGCGCGGCCGCCTACTGCGCGCAGACCGCGGCGCGGGCGATGGTGGCGCAGGAGATCGCCGGTGCCATCATCAACATCTCCTCGATCCATGGTGACGTCACTTGGGTGCGCCGCAAGGCACTCCCGTACTCCGCCGCCAAAGCGGGACTGAACATGCTGACCAAGTCGCTCGGCGTCGAGCTCATCTCGCACGGCATCAACGTCAACTGCATCGCGCCGGGGCTGATCCACACGAAGGCGCTCGACCGCTACTCAGAACGCGATCTCAACGCCTTCAACCGCAAGATCCCCTTCGGCGGCGGCGGCGAGCCTGCTGACATCGCCGAGCTCGCCCTGTTCCTCGCTGACAAGCGCAAGAGCCGCTTCATCGTGGGCCAGACGATCACGGTCGACGGCGGCCAGTCGATCGACGGCGCGATCGACGCCATGCTCGACGACGCGTTCTGAACTACCGCGGCCGGTCAAGCCTCGCCCGCGAGCTCGGAGTACAGGCCGGCGTCGTAGTCGATCAGGTCGTTGATGCCGCGCAGGTGGCTGACCGTGACCCACGGCAGCCACTCGCGGTGCCGCCCGAACCCCCGTGCGAGCGTGAAGCAGTAGTGCTCCTGCTGCCACCCGGGCCCGCGTGTGCCGCGATGATCCTCTGGGGTGCCGACCATCGCCTTGGTGTTGTGCAGGAGGATGCGCGCGACGTCCAGGTAGTGAAGGTCGTCGGTCTCCCTCGCGAGCCGCGCGTAGCTCTCGACGTCCCACGCCATGTAGGCGTCGTTCAGCGAGTGACCCGTGGCGATGAGCTGGATGCCGACCGTCGGCGTCCCGCGCTTCCAGTGCAGCTCGTCGTCGCACGCGTCCTGCGGCATCGGGACGTCCCAGATGTACATCCAGGTCTCGGCGACGTCCGCGGCGATGCGGGCACGCTCGAGCCACGCCCCCTCGTTCGTGAGGTGATGCAGAGCGAGGTAGCCCTCCAACGCGATGGTGGCGGCCTCCTTGTCGACCACATCGGGGTTGTCGATCGTGCCGCCGGTGAAGCGACCCCGAGCGTGACCCCCGGAGCTCCACGCGAACTCACCCGCACGCAGCGCCGCCTCACGGTAGGGCTGGTGCGCCGTGATCCGATAGAGCTGCGCGTAGAAGGGGACCACGTTGTACGTTCCCGTGGTCGACGCCGAGAGCAACTCCCCGGACAACGCACGCCAGGAGCGAGGGAACCCGCCGTCGGGTTGTTCCTGGGTCAACAGCCAGTCCGCGAAGGTGCGAACCCACACGAGCCAGTCCGAGCGATCCCGGCCCGCCCGCTCCTCGCGCTCGCACGCCCGCAGCAGCGACTTCATGTCGTCGGTGAAGCTGCGCAGGTAGATCGCCTGCTCGGTCGTGACCTCGCGCCCTGTGGGCCACGTCGAGACAGCGGGGACGCCCGATCGCAGCATGAACCCCTCGTCGAGCGGAGGGGCGACCGGCCGGCGCAGGAATGCGTCGATGCATTTCTCGGCGTCCCGCACGAGGCCCTTGCTGCGCTCCGATCCCGGGTCGCGGGCGGCCTCGACCAGCATCATCTCGGCGGAGCCCAGGGCATAGCCGGTGAACCCGAGGATGACCTTCGAGTCGGGATGCTCCTTGCCCCCGGGGATGGCCGGCATCACGAATTTCACGCCGGCACGGTTGCCGCCGACCGCATCCTCGACCTCGACGAAGTTCTCCGCGAGGACGTCCACCATGGTCGACCGCATGGTCTCGATGTCCTGTGGGTTCGGCCGCGGGTCCAGCACACCCCATGCCCATCGCCACGAGCTGGTGATCAGTTCGGTGGTGTCGGCTGCCCGGTCGAACCGGAACGTCACCTCGTAGCGCTGGGTGAACCCGTTCGTGAGCGGGCTGAACCGGTGCCGCCACCGTTGCTCGGCAGTCGCGCCATGTTCTCCGCCCCCCTTCGGGCCGTAGCTCAACGTCCCCTCCGAGCCCGGCATCGCGTAGCCCAGCGTCGTGCCGTCCGGCCGCTCCTCCGCGAGGATCGCGCCGAAGGCGAACTCCTCACCGACCATGGGCTCGCGCGAGAAGCTCTGTCCCTCCTCCGCGTTCGTCCGGCCGTCCGGTGCTGAGTTGAGGACGGCGAACGTCGCGCCGTCGGGCAGCCGGGTCGCGAGCAGCGGCGCGGGCATCCGGTCCTCACGGATCCACACCGTGTAGTTGCCGGGCTCGTAGTAGTTGCCTGCACCGAAGGAGTTGTCGCGCATGTGGTCGAAGTTGCCGTAGATCATGCCGGGCGCGAACCACTCCATCTGCGGCCACGGCTCGGCTCCGACCACCCGCATCGCGGCGACGCTCGTGAACCCGCCCGGGGCATCGCCGTGCACACGCACCTCACGGCGCAGCCGCAGCGTGTCCTCCGCCTCCGTCCAGCGGTCCGTGAACCGCAGGGTCGCGCCGCTCGGTGTGTCGAGGCGACCGGTGCCCAGCCACTCTCCGCCGGTGCCGCGCAGGGCGTCATAGCCTCCGCACAGGGCGATGGGCTCGGAGTCGGTCCGGCCATCCCAGACGGCGACACGCAGCGGCGCGGCCTGCTCTGCCGAGACTGCTCCCGGCCCCCCTACGCGCAGGCCGAATGAGTTGTCGGCGTTCTTCAGCACATGCACAGCGCTGCCACCTCTCAGTGCTCGTCTTGGCGCGACGACGTGACCAGCATCGTCACTGCCTTGGTCACGGTCTCGCCAGGCCGGATCGTGAGCTCGGTCCCGGTCAGCTCACGGGCGCGGCGCACACCGCTGGGGTATCCGGACGCCGGCTCCAGGGCGAGCGAGTGAGCCGCTCCGAACCACGGGTAGTCCTGCCGACCGCCCGACTCGTACCAGTACCAGGCGAACGGGAAGTCCTCCCGCCTCCAGGCCAGCTCGACCGTGAGCCCGATCTCCGGGTTGTGGATGCGGGCGCGCACGTGGTCGTCGTCGAATGAACCGAGGAACGCGAGCCGTGCACCGCCGCTGCCTGCGGCGTCCAGCCTGGCGAGGTCGACGGCGGACCCATCGACCTCTGTGTGCGCCGGCCACCGTGGTGGTGCCGCGCTCGGCAGGACGTCGTCCGGCATGTCCGGATGCACGACGCACCCCGTCATCTCAACAGTCGTGGCCGGGCCGATCAACGGCTCGCCGAAGGCCGGGTGCTGGCACCAGAGCACGTCGATCGGACGTGCGCCGACATGCTCGACCGACTCGGCGACAGTCACCTCGTTGCCCACAGCGACCACCGTCTTGGTGACGATGAACGGGCTGCGCGCCAGCGCCGTCGTCATCTGGACGCCGCCCGCAACGAGTTCCCAGGTGAACGGCGCGAGCCACGTCTCGCCGTGGAAGCCCCAGTCGACGCCGTACTCGACCGACGCCCTCCCGGCGTTCGGGAACATCGTGTTCCAGCCCCCGCCCGAGCGGTCGAGCGCGAGCGCGTCCGGGGCGCCGGGCAGCGGGAGGGCTGTCGGCGGGCGCAGACCCCAGCGCGGTGTCCACAACAGCTCGACGTCGGTGGCCCGCTGGCGGATCGAGCAGACGTCGCCACCCTTGCCCGGGATCACGACGACCTCGAGGCTCTCGGTGGTCAGGTGCACCGCCTCCCATCCGGAGCGCGTGCCGACTCCTTGCCGTGCGGAAGCATCGATTGTCATCGTGGGTCCGTTCTCGGTGCGGTTCAGCGGAGGCCGACGCGGGCCATGGACCGCAGGAAGTGGCGCTGGAAGATCAGGAAGACGACGAGCACAGGAATCAGCGACGAGACCGATCCGGCCATGGCGGGACCCATCGACACCGTGCCGTCCTCGGACATGAACCGCGTCAGCCCCAGGGGCACCGTGTACTTCGCCTCGTCCGTGATCATGATGAGCGCACTCTCGTAGTCGTTCCACGTCGAGTCGAAGATCAGGATCGCCAGGGCCGCCAGAGCCGGCCGCGCCATCGGGAGATAGATCGACCAGAAGATCCGCCCTTCCCCGGCACCATCGATCCGGGCGGCCTCGCCCAGTTCGCGCGGCGCCGAGGCGAAGTGCTGGCGGAGCAGGAACGTCGCGAACACCGAAGCCAGCCCAGGCAGGATCAGCGCCCACAGCGTGTCGTAGAGGCCGAGCTCGCGGAAGAACATGAAACGCGGAACCAGCATCAGTTGGGCGGGAACCATCGACGTGGCCAGGAATGCGATGAACAGGACGTTCTGGCCCTTGAACCGCAACTGCCCGAACGCGTAGCCCGCGAGCGTGACGACGGCGAGCTCGCCGACGATGGTCGCGACCACGACGATCGTGGAGTTGCTGAAGTAGCGCACCATGGACCGCTCGCCGGTCCAGACGTCGAGGTAGTTGCCCCAGTCGACGGGGTCGGGGATCCAGCGGATCGGGATCTCGAAGATGTCGAGGTTCTGCTTCAGGGACGACGACACCATCCACAGGAACGGGACCAGGAAGACGATCGCGAGCAGCGCCATCACGAGGCCGCGGACGAGCCAGGCGATCCGCTCCCGCCGCTGGCGCCTCACGAGGCTCGGGCGCGGTGCGTACCGCGCGGCATCGGCGCTCATCGGGTGCTCCTGCTCATGTGTACAGACCTCGTCCGCGTTGGAGCTTGAAGAGGGCGATGGACAACGCCAGCACGGCCATCATGCTCATGATCCCGATGGCGGCGGCATACCCGAAGCGGTACAGGTGGAACCCCGCCTCGTACATGTAGTACGAGAGCACGGTCGTCGAGTCGCCGGGACCGCCGCCGGTCATGAACTGGATGAGCCCGAAGCCCTGCGACCTGCCGATGAACGAGGTGATCAGCAGGAAGGTCAGGATCGGCACCAGGCCCGGGAGCGTGATGGTCGTGAACTGCCGGATCGTGCCGGCACCGTCCAGTTTCGCCGATTCGTAGAGCTCGGTGGGCAGATCCTGCAGCGCAGCGATGATGAGGATCGCCACGTATCCCGCACTGATCCAGACGGACATCAGGATGATGGCCGGGAGCGCCCACTGCTGTGATGTGAACCAGCCGGGCGGGTCGCTGATGCCGATCCAACGGAGGAACTGGTTGACCATGCCCGACGTGGGGTTGAGCAGCGTCAGCCACACGGTGCCCGCCGCGATGACGTTGACCAGCGACGGCAGGAAGAAGATCGCCCGGATCAACCCGCGAGCCGGCATCGGGCGGTTGAGTGCCAGCCCGAGGAAGAGCCCGACGGTGATGGTGAGCGGTGTCCCGACGCCTGCGTAGATCAGCGTGCGCAGCGTCGAGGACCAGAACATGTCGTCCTGGAGCAGTTCCTGGAAGTTCTCCAGCCCGATCCATCTGATGCCCCCCAGCCCGGAGACGACGTCCCAGTCGGTGAAGGCGATGAACAGCCCGGAGAACAGCGGGACGACGAGGAAGATGAGCACGCACACCACCGTCGGCATGACGAACAGCCACGGGATCCACCACTTGTAGCCGTCGATCAACTTCGTCCGCGGACCCGACCTCGATGACGGCGCCCGGCCGCGCGGGACCTGGCCCGCGCGGCCTGACGTCGACGCGTTCTCCACTACAGTCACGAATCGTTCCCGCTCAGGACGACCAGCTCGCGATGGCCTCGTCGGACAGGGTCTTCATCTCCTCGAGACCGTCGTCGATCGACTTGCTCCGCAGGCGGATCTCCTCCTCGATCTGCGACTTGATCTCCGAGATCTCCGTGTACGCGGTGGTGATGGTCTTCACGGACAGCGGCGGGACGTCCGTGAAGAAGGTCTGCTCGAAGGACTCGACGTCGAACAGTTCGTCGGCGTTCTCACCGAAGAGGGCGGCGTTGAGTTCGGGGCTCGGCCCGTCCTGGAACTGGAACGGAGAGACCTTGCCGGACGGGGTCACGAGTGGGGCGCCCTCGTCCATCCAGAACTTCACGAACGTCCAAGCGGCGGATGGGTAGTTCGACTTGGCGGAGATCTGCACGTCGTCGCCGCGCACCCCAGGGTTGAAGTACGGCTCGCCGGCGCCCAGGCTCGGGTAGGGCCGGAAGGTGACACGGAAGTCGTGCGGGTACTCCTCGAGGTTCTTGACGTAGCGCGCGATGATCGTGCCGTCGAGCATCATCGCGAACGTACCGTCGAGGAAGTAGTTCTGCGCGTAGCCACCGATGTCCTCGGCCGTGATCCTCTCCTGGGTGAAGATGGAGCCGTCGTCCTCCATCGCCAGGGTGTCCTCGAGCCGCTTCCGGAAGAGCGGGTGGTCGAAGTTCGACTCGGACCCGTCCTCCGTGTAGAGATAGTCACCGCCGAGCCCCACGGCTGCGTGCCGCGGCACGTTGTAGGCGCCGACGTCGAAGCCGGAGTTCTTGAACTCCTGCGCGATCTGGTGGTAGTCCTCGATCGTCCAGTCGAACGGGATCTCGATCCCGGCCGCGTCCATCGCATCCTGGTTGATGACGACGAAGTTCGGGAAGTGCGTCGTCGGGATCGAGAAGAGCTTGCCGTTCACCAGGGTGCTGATCGGCTCGTCCTGGACGAAGATGCTTGCCAGGTCGTCGTCTCCTGCGAGGTCGGTGAGGTCCAGGGCGAGGCCCGCCTGCGCGCGACGGACGACGTCGACCGTGCCATAGGAGAAGAAGACGTCGATCGGGACGCCGCCCTGCAGCGCGGTGTCAAGTTTGAGGATTCCCTCGGCGTTGTTGACGAATCGGGTGTACTCGACCTCGATGTCCGGGTACTTCGCCATGAACGCGTCGACGAGCTCCTGCGGGCCCGCCTCGGGAGCCACACCGCCCCAGACGACGAGCCGGCCCTCCTCCGGAGACCCCATGTCCTCCGGCGGCCCGCCACCGGTGCCACCACTGCCGTCGCTCGGGCCGCACGCCGTGAGCGCGCCGGCGCCCGCGGCAAGCCCGAGCGCGCCTCCCAGCAGACCGCGTCGGCTGAACTGCCCATTGCCAATGACCACCGTCAAACCTCCTCGTTCGGACAGCTTCCATGTGCGCCGTGACGCACGTTCTGTGGTGCTCACGGCAGTCTATTCTAGGTCTATAGATTGTGTCAATGTCTGGAGGTGCTTACATTTGAGTCCAACGCGAATGGGTGCGCTCTTGGCAAGCGCCTCGGCCTGCGACCGACGCGTGCGGTCGCAGGCCGGAGGCGGGGCCGCTCAGCCGAGTCTGAAGGTGATCGTCTCGGCGTTGCCGGCGACGTCGTAGACCAGGAGCGTGTTCTCTCCCTCCACCGCGCCCGCGACGCCGGGCTCGAGAAAGTTCACGTCCGACCAGGTGTTGTCGACCAGATCGATCACGGTGCCGTTGAGCACGGCTCGCGCGATCCTGCCGGCGTCGTAGAGTTTGTAGCTGACCCGCTCGTAGCCGTCCTCACCCTCGACCGTGAACTGTGGGCCCTCCTTGACCGTCACCGTCGGTGCGGTCGTGTCGACCGTGATGTCGAACGTGGACGTCCGGGACAGATTGCCCGCCAGGTCATGGGCGTTGTAGCGGATCGTGTACTCGCCGTCGGGCAACGACACCGACGCGGTGTGCGTGGCGGAGGTCGTACCATCGACCGCGCTCTGCGTGCTCTGCACCAGCTCACCGCCGGTGTACACGTTCGCCACGATCCGGTCCAGCCCGACGTTGTCGGTCGCCTCCACCTCGATCTCGATGGTCGACATCGGACCTGCCGAACTCGGCGACGTCAAAGACACCTCGGGACGCACGTCGTCGGCTGGTGTGAAGCCGCTGATCTTCTCGCTCAACGGGATCGGGTTGACGCTCATCGTGTACTCGGTGGACAGCGGCGCCGGGTGCCCCGAGCCGTCGCCGATCGACAGGCCATCGGCATCCGCCACGTACGGCTCGATGAACGCGTGCCTGGCCGTCTGGGTGTCCGGACCCGGGCGGGCCTGGAACGTGAACCAGCTGGTGCCCTCGTGGTCGACGAAGTTCGGGCCGGTACCAGTGCCCGTGACCTCACTGTTCAGGCTCATGATCGGGGTCGGGTTCTTGACCCAGCTCGACGCATCCATCGGGTCCCCACCGACGTACGTCAGGTACCCGATCGCGTAGTAGATGGTCCAGTAGCCGCTGGCCGAGTACGCCAGGAACACCTCGCCGTCATCCCCATAGACGGCGGTGCCACCCTCGACGACCTTCGGCCACCACATGTTCGGGTCGCTGGTGGACTGGGCGTACCCGTGCATCTCCCAGTCGTACTCGGACCTGGTGATGATGCTCGGGTCGCCGGTGAAGGTCCATGGGTTGGCGATCCTCGTCATGTTGATCGTCTGGTGGAAGTCAGCCGTACCACGCCCGTCCTCGACGACGTAGGTGATGAACGTTTCGCCGGCCACCCTCATGTACGAGATACCCGCGACGAACTCGTCGGTGTTGAAGTCGGGATCGTTCTCGCTGGTGATCCGCTGCGGGACGTTGACCTCCCCGGTGACCGGGTTACCCCAGCGGCCCAGCAGGTCATCACCGTCGAGCGCCTTGAGAACGTACTGACGCTGGCCCTCGGCGGCCGGATCGCCCGGGTCGGTCGCCGACAGGTATAGGTACCACCCGGCGTTCTCCTCGCCGACGTCCTCGGCGGTCAGATGATGGATCTCCGGCGACCAGAGATTGATCATGTTCTCGGGAGCGAAGATCACCGACCCCACGGACTCGGACAGGTCCGAGGGGTTGGCTACCTTGTGCAGCGCCATCGTGGTGCCGGAGGTCGCCAGGAAGTAGTACTGCCCGTCGTGGGTGAACATGTACGGGTCGGCCGCACGGACCAGTGGGTTGGTGAAGGTCAGCTCCCCCTCCGGCGCTGCGTCCGCGATCGCGCTCTCGACGTGCAGTGCGCTCGTCATGTTTCCGGCGAAGGCGTCCGGGCCGAGCAGGTCGGTCAGGTGACCGAAGTCGCCGCCGGTGACCGTGAGGTCGTAGGTGCCGGACAGCTCGGTGGAGCGCGACCTCGCCGGCGCGATCGTCGACCAGAACTCGCCGCCGTTCAGGGTGAGGTCCACGTCGTAGTCGGCTGCGTAGTCACTGCCGTCGCCCTCAAGGACGGCGTAGAGACCCTGGATGAAGGTTCCACCGTTGATCGTGGCCTCGATCGCACCCGTCGCGTCGCCCCGGTGGCCGAGCACGACCGGCCCGGAGAACGTGCCCCCGTCGATCTGGACCGTCACGTCGGCGTCGGTCGTGGTGGCCTCGGTGTTGTCGGAACCCCCGCGCAGGCCGGCCCACCGTCCACCCTCGACGGTCACCGAGGTGACCGGTGCGGGCACCGCGTCATTGCTCCCGCCGACGATGGTGAGGTAGGTCTCGCCCCGGCGCGTGAACTCGGTCTCGACGGCGGCGCCGATGATCAGGGGGTGACCCATCCCGTAGATGGTGCCGTCGAGGGCTGGGGACTGCAGCAGCAGGTTCTCGAACGTGGTCGGCCCGCCCAGCCGCAGGGCGCCCTCGATCTGGAGCGCTCCGCCGTCGGCAGCGAAGTCGATGTCGCCGTCGTGGGTGGTGAGGACGACGTGCGCACTGTGGTCGTCGACGTCGTAGCCCTCCTCGGCCGTGTACTGGTCGGTGACCACGACGCGCCCGTCCCCGGACAGCGCGGCGATCGCGGTGCTCAGGTCGCCGACGGCGTGGGTCGGGCTGCTCCCGTCGCCATCGCCGCCAGCGGACAGGTACACGACCTCGTCGTCCGTGACGCCGTCGAACGCCCCCGCGATCTGGTCGAGCACTCCTTGATCGGCATCCGGCAGGCGCACCAGGACGCGCGCCGCGCCATCGCTGGCCGACCAGCCCGCGATCGAGATCGCGCCGATCTCGGTGGCGCCGAGGCGCATCCTGACCTCGCCGTCAGCGCGCTCGAGCAGCGCGTCCTGCACGCTGCCTTCGAGGAGACGAGCCATCACGGTCTCGGTGACCCGGCCCTCGGAGGAGGTGAGCGTCCCGACCTCGCCTCCGGCGATCGTGACCCGGGCACCGGCCACCGCGTACGGCTGGTCCGTACCCGCCCACACGTGCTCGACCGCACCGCCGGCGATCGTCACGTCGGTCGTGCCCCCGAAGTCACCGGTCAGTCCGGTGATGCCGACCACCCGGGCGAACTCACCGGATCCGATCGAGACCGAGGCGCCGTCGCTGATGCCCGCCACGCTCACCTGGCTGCCGTCGGCCACGCTGACACCAGCGCCGATCGTCAGGTCAACGCCGTCGGCCAGCAGCGCCAACGAGCCGGCGTTCGCCAGCTCGAGGGAGGAGAAGGTGACGTCACGAGCGATCGTGAGCTCGACGTCGGCCGGGAAGGTGATCGACCCCGAACCGTCACCGACGAAGGAGACCCGCCCTGCGCCGTCGGCGAGCGTGGCCGGGTCCACGTCCCAGGCGACATCGCCGCTGATGGTGATCGCGCCGCCGTCCGCCGCGAGCAGGCCGAGCGCGGTCTCCAGGCTGCCGCACGGGTTCTGCGCACTGCACTCGGTGCCGTCGCCGCCAGCGCTGACGCGGACGTCCGCGGTGTTGACCAGGACGTCGAAGATCTCCTTCAGCGCCGCCACCTGCTCCGCCGTGTAGTACTGCCCGGCGAAGTGCACGGTCCGGACCGGCGCGAACGCGAGGATCTGCTGGTGCCGACCTTCCCCGCCCCAGGCGTTCGCGGCCTGGATTGCGCCCCAGGTGACGCCGTCGAGCGTGAGGTCGACGTCCTCGACGACGTTGTTGATGTCGATCGTGTTGATGTTGCCGCCGGTCAGGTCCACCGTGGCTGAGCCCACGATGTAGCGGGTCACGTCTCCGGCCGTGTGCAGGGCGCCCACGCGGCCACCGGTCATCGTGATCTCGGTGCTGCCCGAGTAGTGGTTCTCGAGCGATGCCCCGAAGACCTCCTGGATGACGCCGCCGTTGATCGTGATGTGCGAGGTGCCGGTGTACGTCTGCGTCCCGACGCCCCTGCCCCTGCTGAAACCGGCCACCTTGTAGAAGGTCCCCGAGTCGATCGTGATGTGCGAGTCGGCGTCGAGCACGGTGTCCTCGGCGGACGGCCCGTGATAGCCGCCCACCACGAATACCTGCCGGACGTTGGGCCTCGGGGTGCTCACCATCGTGACCCCCTCGCCGAAGGTGATCGGGTTCCAGTTCGCGGCGAAGACCGACCACTGCGAGGTGACCACTATCAGGTCTGCGAAGGTCGTGGGGCCCGTGAGGTTGTATTCGATGAACGGGGTGTCCCCGAAGACCAGCCGCCCGGGGAACGTCTGCTCGCCGTCCGTGCTGGTGACGAGGATCGGCTCGGTGTGGGCGGGTTCGACGATCGTGGCGTCGAGGGGGTAGTCGCCCATGAGGACCACGCGACCGCCGTTCGAGGCAGCGGTGGCGAGTGCCTGATCGAGCGACTGCACCGGTGCCGAGGGGTCGGTGCCGGGCGCCGAGTCGTCACCACTGGCGGCGTCGACGTACACGACCACGCCCGGGTCAGCAGTTGCTGGGACGGTCAGTCCGCACAGCACGAGGGCGAGAGCGGCAAGAACCGCCGCCAATGACCGGGGGACGCGCAGCATGGGGGCTCCACATTGGGTGAGGTCCGACTCGGGGCCACGCATCCGAACTTCTCTGGTGGGATGCCGGTCGCGGTTCGAAGATGTAATGACAACTAACTGTTATGATTGTTCTCATATCACCGTAGCGATGCCGCTGGCGCAGGTCAACGGGTCAGCCGAGATCCGCCAGAGAACGACGGCTCGGCACCGCTGAGGGTCGCGAGTGCGCACCCACGGCCCCCTCATGTCGGTCAGTCGACCGTTGAGTTCGTTCCGCTCGGGCCAAGCGGAGGCGCACGACCGGTCGGGCCCCGGGTGTCGAAGCTCGCTCGGCCTGCGAGCCCTCCGGACGCAGGCGACCTGGGTGCAATCACAGTGCACTCCGCGCGACAAGGGGTGGCGATCGACCACCGCGGAGGCAGCTGGTCGGCGTCGGGGCCGGGAGGGTGCACGATATGCGGATGAAGTTCCTCTCCATCCAGTCCTCGGTCGCCTATGGGCACGTCGGAAACTCCGCGGCGATGTTCCCCCTCCAACGACTCGGTCACGAGGTGTGGCCGGTGTTCACCGTCGTGTTCTCCAACCACACCGGCTACGGCGCGTGGCGCGGGCCACTGCTGCCCCCGGACGACGTCCGCGACATCGTGACCGGTATCGAGGAGCGCGGCGCCCTCGGTGAGGTCGGTGCCGTGCTGTCGGGATACCTCGGCGGCGAGGGCATCGTGGACGTCGTCGTCGACGCCGTGCAACGCGTCAAGGCAGCCAACCCGGAGGCGACGTACACCTGCGACCCGGTGATGGGGAACGCGAAGTCTGGCTGCTTCGTGGCCGACGCGATCCCCCCACTGATCCGCGAGCGCGTGCTCCCACACGCCGACATCATCACGCCGAACCAGTTCGAGCTGGGCTTCCTCACCCGGACCGAGCCGGACGATCTGTCCTCCACGCTCGCCTCGGCCGACCTGGCCCGCGGGCTGGGCCCACGCACCGTACTCGTGACGAGCGTCGAGCGACCCGATCGCCCGGAGGGCACGATCGAGATGCTCGCCGTGGACGACGACGGCGCCTGGATCGTCCAGACGCCCTACCTGCCGTTCAAGGCGAACGGTTCCGGCGACGTCACCAGCGCCCTGTTCACGGCGCACTACCGCACCACCGGGTCAGCGGCCCACGCGCTGGCCGCGACGGCGTCGAGCGTGTTCGACCTGCTCTCGAACACCCTGGCCTCGGGGGAGCGCGAACTACGGATCGTCGAGTCCCAGGAGGCGTACGCGCACCCGCGGATGCAGTTCGAGGTGCACCAGGTCCGCTGACGTGCGCGCCCCTTACTGTCGCAAAAGGAGTGGACGCGACAGCGGCGGAATGGGCAACTTCGACGAAGTCTGGCGGCGGATACGGCGGCACGCGGGAGGGACGTTCCACACGATCACCGGCTTGGCGTTCACGTACGGGGTGCCCGGCAATTACCTGAGGGTGACCCGCGACGGGAACGAGGTCAACCGCTCCCTCTCCAAGACCAACTTCCGCAGAGCGGCCGAGATGATGCCATCGGACGGGCCCGGCAGCTTCAACGGTCGACAGGGGCCCTCCTGCACGTGGGCGATTCTCACAGACGCGCGAATTCGGGACTGACGATTTCCCAGTGGCCCGCCGCGCCGATGGCGCACTTCTTGCCGTGACGCGCGGGTGGCACCGGGGAGACGCCGGTTGCACACAACGAAGCCCCCGAGACCTTTCGGTCCCGAGGGCTTCTCGGTGGAGGTGGCGGGAATCGAACCCGCGTCCGACAGTGCGGAACCAGGACTTCTCCGAGTGCAGTCTGCTAGTAGATTTTCTCAGCCCCAGCGATCACGCAGACAAGTCGCTGACGGGCTCAGTCACTTAGAAGTCCCCGCAGCCCCAGTGACGAAGGCTACGAGCAGTGGCTCTCTAGATGACGCCAGGAACCGGGTCGAGAGCAACCCCGGGCTGACGGACTTCTACGCTCGCTCAGGCGGCGAGGGCGAAGTCGGTGCGCTTGGAATCGGCACCTATTGGTTTGCAAGGAGCGTTTACGAGATAACCCTGCATCCTCGACTCGCTTCTCCTGGAACGACAACCGTCGTCGAAACCGATCACCCCCCTGTTGAGTTGTCAAGCACCGGACTCGATCACGCGTGAACCCGACCGAACCAGTCTACCCGTCCAACGCCGTCGGGCTCGCATCTATTTCCACTGGTCGGCCCGCCAGCGCGGCGTCCACCAGCGGCTTCACCCGCGTGCCGAGGAGTTCGATGGCCCGCAGGGCCTCCCGCTGCGGCACCCCGGTGAGGTCCATCTGGAACACCTGCCGGTCGTGCCCGAGCACCGCGTGCAGGGCGACGATCCGCTCGGCGACCGACTCCGGCGCACCGACGAAGTACGCCCCGCCGGGGCTCGCGGTGGCCTCGTAGGTGATCCGGTTCGGTACCGGGAAGCCGCGCTCGGCGGCGATCATCCGCATCGTCTGCAGGTAGTACGGGTAGAAGAAGTCACGGGCTCCGGGGTCGGTATCGGCCACGAACCCCATCACCGCGACCTCGACCCGCGCATCGGCGCCGTGCCCGGTGTCGTTGAAGGAGTCCCGGTACAGGTCGGCGAGCGGGGCGAAGTCCGCGGGGCGCCCGCCGATGATCGCGTACGTGACCGGCAGGCCCAGTTCGCCGGCGCGTGCCGAGGATTCCGGGTTGCCGCCGGTGGCGATGCCGATCCGCAGGTGCTCGCCGAGGCCGGGCTTGTCGAGCGGCCGGGGCAGCACCACCGCGTCGGACAGCGGCGGGCGGAACCGCCCGGACCAGCTGATCGGGTGCTCGGCATCGAGCGCGAGCAGGAGCCGGATCTTCTCCTCGAACAATTCGTCGTAGTCGTCCAGGGCGGCGCCGTAGAGCGGGTAGGACTCGATATAGGACCCGCGTCCGGCGAGCAGTTCGACCCGACCACCGGAGAACTGGTCCATGGTGGCGAACTGCTGGAACACCCGCACCGGGTCCTCGGTGCTGAGTACGGTCACGGCGCTGCCCACCCGGATCGTGGACGTCTGCGCGAGCGCGGCGGCGATCACCGTGCCCGGGGCGGATACCGCGTACTCGGGCCGGTGGTGCTCACCGATGCCGGCGTAGGCCAGGCCCACCTGGTCGGCGAGCCGGACCCGCTCGAGCAGGTCCCGCAGGCGTTGCCCGGGTGGCGTGCGCTCACCGGTGTGCGGGTCCGGCATCGTGTCGCCGAAGCTGTAGAAGCCCAGTTCGAGCCCGCCGGTGCCCGACGGCGCCGGTGCCGCCGGGCGCATCGTCACGCCTTCCGCTTGTTCCCGCCGTCGAGCAGCAGGGCGAGGCCGATGGCGAGCAGGAACACGTCCTTGGCGAGGGCGACGCCCTGCTGGGTCGGGCGGATCCCGTCCGCCTCGGTCATACCGGGGGTGCGCAGGTACATCGTGAACAGCCCGCCCGCGAACGCGGTCAGGCCCAGGCCGACGAGCCGGCTCGGCAGGAACGGCGCGAGCAGCGCGGCGCCGAGGGCGATCTCGCCGGCGGCGAGATACTTGCCGAACTGCGCGGCGTCGAGGTCACCGAGCTGCGGGATCGCGTTGACGGCCATGGCCTGCAGGCCCTTGGCCGACTCGGCGTCCAGGTCGAGCTTGCCCACGCCGGAGTTGAGCAGGTATGCGCCGGAGGCGAGACGGAGGGGAAGGCGACGGAGGGCGAATGCCACGGGAGGACTCCTGAACATGATCGACCGAGGCCGAGGCGAGGTCCGCCGTCGGCCGCTTCCAGGCTAACCGCCGCGGCTCACCAACCGCCACCGCCACCGCCACCGATGCCGCCGCCGGAGAAGCCGCCGCCGGAGGAGAACCCCGAGCCTCCGCTGGAGGCCGGTGTCGCCGCGATCGCGGTGGTCGCGATGTCGTTGAAGGAGTTGATGCTGCTGGCGAACCCGGAGGCCCAGAACGCGGTCCCGACGGCGTAGTGCGGGCCGATGTACCAGGTCGGCTGGGGCACCGGAGCGCCCTGCGCGGCCAGCTCACTGAACAGGGCGGCCCACCGCTCGGCGACCCCGAACGCGATCGCGAACGGCAGGTACGCAGAGAAGATGTCCTCGCCCTCCTCGAACCGGATCTGGTTCGCCTCGGCCTTCTCCAGGTACTGCTTGAACCCGAGCGCCTGCGCCAGCACCGCGGTGCCGGCTGCGGTCCGGGCCGGCGCCGACCGGCTCAGCGCGAGCGTGAGGATGCCCACGACGATCAGCGGCAGCCCGAGCACGGCCAGCCCGAGCAGCAGCCCGAGCAACAGCGTCGCGAAGATGCCGAGCACCATGGCCGCGATGCCCCGGCCGATCCAACGGTTGCGGACTCGCTGCGGGGACTCGGCGAACCAGCCCCGCGAGACCACCTCGGCGTAGAGGTCCTGCTGGGCGCCGGCCATCACCTCGTGGAAGGTGCTGCTCAGGGCCGTCAGGGTGGTCTCCTGGGCGGAGCTGTGCGGGAAGAAGCCGCGCAGCAGGGTCACCTCGAAGTCGGCCAGTCCGGTCCAGTCCCGGTCGGGGGTGCGGATCAGCCGCCAGTCGGGTTCGTCCTTGCCCTCGGCCGGGATCTCCTCGATGGTCAGGTAGCCGCGCACGGCGAGGTCGATGATCGTGGCCGTCACATCGTGCGGGTCGGCGACCTCGTCCGTGAGCGTGCCGACCTCGCCGGGCCGCACGCCCTGCGGCGGCGTGAACTGCACGGCGACCGGGCGCTTGCGGCGCGGACCGGTTCCGCCGTCGTCGACGGAGGTCGGGGCCAGGCCCGGCGTCAGGCCGAGATACTCCCGGTCCCGGCCGCGCCGGCGGGCCCGCACCGCGACGAGAGCCAGACCGGCCACGGCGGCGACCCCGGCGACGATCCCCGCCGGACCGTCGACGCCGAGGGAGTTCGAGAGCGTGCGTCGCGGCGCCAGGATCGGCTGCACTCCCCCGAAGCTGTCCGGGGGGTAGGCCAGGATGACGCTCATGCCCTCGCCCGGCTCGAGCCGGCCCTGCGTGAACGTGGCGGATCCGCCGTCGACCGTGAACGACTCGCACCGGTTCCGCGAGCCGACGTCCCCGACCCGGCAGTCCGCCTCGACGACCGGCGCCGCCGCGACGACCGACACCGAGATGTCCTCCAGCGGGATCTCCCAGGCGGAGCCGATCACGTTCCAGTAGATCTCGTCCTCCCCGCCGGCGCCGACGCCGGAGTTCGGGATGCCCGCCACGGTGTAGCTGACCACGTAGTCCTGGACACCCGAGACGTCGTCGATCGACTCGTCGCCGATCCGGATCACGAGGCCGTTGTCGTCGTCCTCGGTGTGCACCTCGGCGGGCGCCCCGCTGGGGCTCATCGCCTGCACGTCGGTGATCTCCAGGACGCGGTAGTGGTCGGGGTCGTCGGCGATCTCCTGCCGGGTGACGAGCGTGAGGTACGGCCCGTGCCCGGGGGTGTCGGCGAAGTCGAACGCGAAGTCCAGCATCACGTCGATCGTGCCGTCCGGGTTCGCCGTGGCGGTCACGTCGTACCGGGTGATGGCCCGGTCGCCCTGATCGTCGGCGTGGGCGGGCGCTGCTCCGGCGGCCAGCGCGGTGATCGCGAGCACCAGGGCGAGGGCCAGGCCGAGCAGGGGGCCGACGGCGGAACGTGCATGCTGAGCGATCGTGGAGTTGGCCGGCATGATCGCCATCGTAACGAGGCGCCGGCGGCGCCGATCCGCCCGCGACGGGCAGGTCTGCCCGGGGCCCGGGTCGCCTCAGAGCGTGCCGCTGGCGAGCGGATCCTCCTGCCCGGCGACTCCGATCTCGACCGCGACGATGGCCTCGGTGGGCAGGTCCGTCGCGGCGCTCAGTCCACTGGCGCCCTCCCCGGAGGTGGACCAGGTCGCCGCGACGGTCCGGCCGCCGTCGGTGTCCACGAGGGTGAGGGTGTACACGACGTCCGCGCCGGGCGGGTACGGTCCGCTCGGGTAGCTGCAGTCCCAACCGAGACTGGTACCCCACGGTTTGGGCACCAGCTGCACGTCCGCGGTGACGCCGCTGGCGGCCACCGACGTCAGTTCGAGGTCGATGGCCTCCGCGGGCGGGGACTGGTCGCGCTGGGCGAGGGCGAGGCCACCCAGCCCACCGAGGAGAACCAGCGCGACCCCGGCTGCCACCGCGAGGACCCGATGGCGTAGCGGCGGCCGGATCCTTGGGCGCAGCGGGATCGCCCGACCGGGTCCGTCGGGGTGCTGCGACGCACCGGCCGGGCCGGGCCGAGCCTCCGGCCGGGGCGCGGCGTCGTCGGCGAGCAGGGTCCGGGCGTCCTCGGCGCTGACCTGGGCGAGCAGGCCGGGCATCCCGGCAAGGTCGGTCACCGCGGTGCGGCAGGTGGGGCAACCCTCGAGGTGCGCCTCGTACTCCCGGCGCTCGGTCGGGCTCAGCGCGCCCAGCACGTAGGCACCGTCCCAGTCGGCGTAGCGGTCGGTACCCTCGGGATTCATTGGGTCACCCCTTTCTCCTGCAACGCCAGCCTCAGCGCGCGCATCGCGTAGTGCATGCGGGACTTCACGGTGCCCGGCGGTACCTCGAGCTCGGCGGCCAGATCGGCCACGGACCGGCCGCCGAAGTACGCGCCGACGACGACGGCCCGGTGGTCGGGACTCAACCCCAGTAGTGCCTCGGTGATCAGCCAGGAGTCGAGGACGGCCATCGTCTCGTCGCCGGTGGACCGCTCCGGCAGGTGGTCGGTCGAGCGTTCCCGGTTGTTGCGGGCGCTGCGCCGGTCGTCGATGACGAGATTGCGGGCCACCGTGAACAGCCACGCCCGGCGCGGTCCCTCGTCGCGGTCCATGATCTCCGGGTGGCGCCAGGCGCGTACCAGGGTTTCCTGGACCACGTCCTGGGCGAACGCCTCGTCACCGGTCAGTGACACGACGTAGCGGAGCAGCGCCGGGGCGTGTGCCTCGTGCAGGGCCCGCAGGGCCGAGTCGGATCGGTCGGTCTCGCGGTTCATGGGGTGGCCGGCTCCCAGACCAGGGAGAACTCGATCTCGCCGTCCGGGTCGACCACGACGAAGCCGAGGTCAGGAGCGCCCACGCCGTAGTCGGAGAACGTGATCGGAATGGCACCGACCACCTGGATCGCGTCGTCGGTGCTCTGCGCGACGGCGGCGTCCACCTGGACCGGCCGCGTGACGCCGTGCACGGTCAGGTCACCGGAGAGCGTCACGTCCGTTCCGCCGTCGGGAAGTTGCGCGGCACCGGTGAGCGTGAAGGTGGCCGTCGGGAACGTGCCGACCTCCATGGCGGTCCCTCGGAAGTAGGCGTCCCGCGGTGGTTGGTCGGTCGCGATGCTCTCGACGTCGACGATCACCTCGGCGGCCGTGACGGCGCCCTCGGCGATCGTGAGCGTGCCCTCGACGGTCTCGGTGCGCCCGACCACGTTCGCGTCGTTGCCCTGGAGCACCTCGTGGACCCGGTACCCGGCGTAGGAGCCGGCCCCGAGGGTCCAGTCGCCGGCCAGCGCCGCCGGGTCGAGGGCCGACCCACTGCCGCTGGTCAGCTCGGGAGGCGCCGCCGCGGAGCGGTTGGCCAGGTCGGCGTACAGGCGCGGCCCGAAGGCCACACCGCCGACGACCAGCACCCCAGCAACCACGATGACTCCGATCGTCCGTGCACGCATGGCCCGTGTCCTTCCATGATCGACCCGGTCGCCCGGCGGTGGCGAGCGATCCTCACCCCGTAGACGAGACCGGGCCGGGATCGGTTCAGTTCGGTTCGTCTCCGACGGATTCGGTCGACGAGTGAACCTGCGGCCGCCCGGTCCCGTTGTCGAGGTGAACGCCGGTGCGTGCCGCGGCAACCTGCTGTCGTGCGGCCGGCCCGACGAAGGAGTCCGAATCATGCGCGGAATCCCCCGCATCCTCATCAGCGCCCTGGCCGCCGGTGCCCTGAGCACCGCCCTGGTGGCCTGTTCCTCGGCCGACCCGGAGGACGACACCGCGACCACCTCCGGCGAGGAGGAGACCACCGAGGAACCCACCGAGGCCGACGACGGCGCGGCGATGGGCGATGTCGAGCTCAGCACGGCCGACTCCTCGCTCGGCGAGGTCATCGTCGACGGCGCCGGCCTGACCGCCTACTACTTCAGCAACGACGTACCGGACTCCGGGGTCAGTGCGTGTGAGGGCGAGTGCCTGGTGAACTGGCCGCCGATCACGTCCGAGACCGAGACCCCGGTCGTCGAGGGGGTCAGCGCCGAGGTGGGCACCATCCCCGCTGCGGACGGGTCGTTCCAGGTCACCGTCGACGGCCGCCCGATCTACCTGTTCGTCGGCGACGCCGCGCCCGGCGACGTCAACGGGCAGGCCGTCCAGGACGTGTGGTGGGTGATCGCGCCGGACGGCACCGAGATCCGGGACTGACCGGCCACCGGCGGGCTCAGCGGGCGCGGCGCAGGCTCATCGCCCGCTGGGCCTCCCGGGTGTCCTGCTGCTCGCGCAGGGTCTGACGCTTGTCCCACTCCTGCTTGCCGCGGGCGAGCGCGATCTCCACCTTCGCCCGGCCGCCGAGAAAGTACAGCTCCAACGGGACGATGGTGTGACCCTTCTCCCGGGTCCTGGCGGACAGCTTCTCGATCTCCGCGCGGTGCAGGAGGAGCTTGCGCTTGCGACGGGGCGTGTGGTTCGTCCAGGTGCCCTCGACGTACTCGGGGATGTGCACGCCCTCGAGCCACGCCTCGCCGCCGTCGATGTGGACCCAGCCGTCCACCAGGGAGGCACGGCCGGACCGCAGGGACTTCACCTCGGTGCCGGTCAGGGACATGCCGGCCTCGTAGGTGGCGTCGATGTGGTAGTCGTGCCGGGCCTTCTTGTTCCGGGCGACCACGACCTTCGAGGTCTTGGGGTCGTTCGCGGCCGAGGCCTTCTTCTTCGCGCCCTTGGCTGCGTTACTCATGGTGTTGCGATCTCCTTCGGGTGCCACCGGTCGGCGGTGGCACCGTCAGGGTAGAACACCGGGCGGCGGGAGTTCGAGGCGATTAGAAGTAGGTCATCGGATCGACGGTGGATCCGTTGCGCCAGATCTCGAAGTGCACGTGGCACCCGGTGACGTTCCCGGTGGCGCCGGTGTAGCCGATCACCTGGCCCTGGCTGACGCGTGCTCCGACGCTCGTGTTGAACCGGGACAGGTGGTTGTACACGGTGACGTAGGACCTCGCGCCGATCACACCGTGGTCGATCATCACCTGATTGCCGTGGGTGCCGTTGCCGGCCGCCCCGCGCACGGCGATGACGCGCCCGCCGGCGGACGCCATCTGGGCCTCCCCGCAACTCGAGCGCAGGTCGACACCGTTGTGCATGAACCAGCCGCCCGTGATCGGGTAGACGCGGTATCCGTACGCGGACGTGACGTGCAGCGAACGGGAGATCGGCGGGATGAACGTCCCCCCGGACGGGGGCGCCACGGCCCCACCCCCGCCGCCTCCGCCGCCGCCGCTGTTCTGCTGCTGGGCCGCGAGGGCCGCCTCCTGACGTCGGCGTTCGGCCGCCTGCTCGGCGGCGAGGGCGTTGATCTCGGCCGAGATCTGTTGGTTCTCGGCCTCGAGCTCGGCCTGCCGGTTCGCCTGCTCGGCCTTGAGGGTCTCGAGCGTGGCCGCCTGCGCCTCCTGGTCCGCCTTCAGCTGGGCGATCTCGGCGACCAGGTCGGCCGCGGTCTGGCGGGCCGCCTCCGCGGTCGCCACAGCAGCGTCCGCCTCGACCTTCAACTCGCCGATCCGGACCTCGACGGCGTCCAGGCGCACCTGCCGGTTCCGGTTGATCGCGGTCAGGTTCTCCAGGTCGGTGAGCGTCTGGTTCTGGGTCCGCAGTGCGGAGTTCATGACCGAGTACTGGCTGGCGAACTCCTCGGTGCTGGTGGCGTCCAGGACCACGGCGAGGGCGCTCACCGAGCCGTTGCCACGGTAGGCGGACCGGGCGACCTCGCCCATCGCACCCTCGGTCTCGACGATCTCGGCCTCACCGTCGGCGATCTCCGCGAGCAGGTCCGCCTGCTGGCCCTGGGCGATCTCCAGGCGGGACTGCACCGAGTCCCGGTGCCGTTCGGCGGCGGCGAGCTCGGCGTTCGCGGCGACCAGTTCCGCCTCCGCGATCGGAAGGCGGTAGTTGGTGTCCGCGAGCGCCAGGTAGGTGGCGGCGAGTTCGGCGTCCGTTCCCTCGAGTGCCGAGGCGAGCTGCTCGCGCTCGGCCGCGTTCTGGTCCTGCTGATCCTGCAGGTCGTCCATCTCGTCGGCCGCCGCGGGTCCCGCGACCACCACGACCCCGACCACGAGGGCCAGGGCCGCGGAGACGGCAGCGCGCCATACGGTGCGGGCGGGTCGACGCACACGGTGGTGGGGCGGAGGAGTGCTCAGCATTGGGCCTCAGACCTTCGTGTATCGACTCAGGGTAACGAGTGAACTGATGGCGGCAAGGGCGATTCCGATCCCGATCAGGATCGGCGCCACCAGCCAGACGTCGGACGTGGACACGAAATTGACCCATTGGACCGTGCCGGCGAGCCAGTCCTCGACGATGTAGCGGACCCCGAGCCACAGACCACCGATGGCGAGCAGGGCGCCGAGCAGCGCCGCGATCGCCCCCTCCAGCATGAACGGGAGCTGGATGAACAGGTTGGACGCGCCCACCAGACGCATGATCGAGGTCTCCCGGCTGCGGCTCATCGCGGACAGCCGGATCGTGGTGGTGATCAACAGGATCGCGGTGATGATCATCAGCGCCGCCAGTCCGGCCGCCATCACCGTGGTGCGGTTCAGGATCAGGAACAACGGCTCGAGGATGGTCCGCTGGTCGACGACCTCCTCGACGCCGTCCCGGCCGGCGACCTCGTCGGCGACCACCTGGTACAACTCGGGGTCGACGAGCTTCACGCGCAGGGACATCTGCATCTGGTCGACGGTGATGCGCTGGGCCCAGTCCTGTTCGCCGAACTGCTCCTGGAACGCGGCGAAGGCGTCCTCCTGGGTCTCGATGTAGATCTCGTCCACGTAGTCGCTGAGCGCCTCGGAGCCCAGCACCGCCTGGATCTCCTGGACCTGGTCCTCGGTGACCTCACCTCCTGCGCAGGTCGGCGCGAACGAGTCCACGGGGCACAGGAAGATCGAGACCTCGACCTTGTCGTACCAGTCGTCCTTCATGTTCGCGACCTGCATCTGCAGCAGGATCGCCGCACCCACGAAGGTGAGCGAGATGAAGGTCACGAGCACCACGGAAGTGGCCATGGCCATGTTGCGCCGCAGACCGTTCCCGATCTGCGAGAGCACGAACCGGACTCGCATACCCCGCCCCTACCGTTCCGCGCCGTAGACGCCGCGGGCCTGGTCGCGGACCATCTGCCCGTCCACGAGCTCCACCACCCGCTTGCGCATCTGGTCGACGATCTCGTCGTCGTGGGTGGCCATCACGATCGTGGTGCCGGTCCGGTTGATGCGGTCGAGCAGGCGCATGATCCCCACGGAGGTGGTCGGGTCGAGGTTTCCGGTGGGCTCGTCGGCGAGCAGGATCGCCGGCCGGTTCACGAACGCGCGGGCGATCGCGACGCGCTGCTGCTCACCGCCGGACAGTTCGTGCGGGAGCCGCTTCTCCTTGCCGGCCAGGCCGACCATCTCGAGCGTCTCGGGCACGGTGGTCATCACGTGGTGACGGGGCTTGCCGATCACCTGCAGCGCGATCGCGACGTTGTCGAAGACCGTCTTGTTGTTCAGCAGGCGGAAGTCCTGGAACACGGTGCCGATCTGGCGGCGCAGGTACGGCACCTTCCACTGGGAGATCCGGGACAGGTCGCGGCCCGCCACGAACACCGACCCCGAGGTGGGACGCTCCTCGCGGAGCACGAGGCGCAGGAACGTCGACTTGCCGGAGCCGGAGGCCCCCACCAGGAACACGAACTCGCCTCGCTCGACCTCCATGGAGATCCGGTCCAGGGCAGGGCGGGCCCCACGCGCGTAGACCTTGGAGACTTTCTCTAACCGAATCACGTGGTAACCATCGGCCAGTCTCGGGGAAGGGTAAGGAAAAACCTGGCCAATGGCACCATAGGCAGCGGACCTTGGGGTCCGGCCGTGACACGCCGACGCCGCCGCAAGGCATCCGGGTGGCGTCCGTCACCGGTGAGTCAGGACCCGCGAAGGTCCACCGGGGTGGTCAGGCCTCGAGCTCAGCCTGCTTGCGCCAGCGGATCCCGGCGTTGATGAACCCGTCGATGTCGCCGTCGAACACCGCACCGGGGTTCCCGGACTCGAACTCGGTGCGCAGGTCCTTGACCATCTGGTAAGGCTGCAGCACGTAGGAGCGCATCTGGTCGCCCCAGGAGGCCTTCACGTCGCCCGCGAGGGCCTTCTTGGCCGCGTTCTCCTCGGCCTGGCGTTGCAGCAGCAGCCGGGACTGGAGCACTCGCAGCGCAGCGGCGCGGTTCTGGATCTGCGACTTCTCGTTCTGCATCGACACCACGATGCCGGTGGGGATGTGGGTCATCCGCACGGCCGAGTCGGTCGTGTTCACGCTCTGGCCGCCGGGGCCGGAGGAGCGGAACACGTCCACCTTGATCTCGCTCTCGGGGATCTCGATGTGGTCGGTCTGTTCGATCAGCGGGATCACCTCGACGGCGGCGAACGACGTCTGCCGGCGGCCCTGGTTGTCGAACGGGGAGATCCGCACAAGCCGGTGCGTGCCCGCTTCGACGGACAGGGTGCCGAACGCGTACGGGGCCTTGATCTCGAACGTGGCGGACTTCAGGCCCGCCTCCTCGGCGTAGGAGGTGTCCAGCACCGAGGCCGGGTACCCCTTCTGCTCCGCCCAACGCAGATACATCCGCATCAGCATCTCGGCGAAGTCGGCGGCGTCGACGCCACCGGCACCGGCACGGATCGTGATCACGGCCTCACGCTGGTCGTACTCGCCGGACAGCAGCGTGCGGATCTCCAGGTCGCTGAGCGCGGCGTGGATCTTGCTCAGTTCCGCCTCTGCCTCGGCGAGGGTGTCGGCGTCGTCCTCCTCCTCGGCGAGCTCGACCAGGGCACCGAGGTCATCGATGCGCTCCCCCAGCTTGTCGAGGCGCTCGAGCTCGGACTGGGCGTGCGAGAGCTGGCTGGTCACCTGCTGCGCGGCGTCCGGGTCGTCCCACAGGTCCGGTGCGGCGGCCTCCTCGGAGAGCTGGGCGATCCGCGCCCGCAGCCCTTCGGGATCGGACACGGCCTTGATCGAGTCAAGGATCTTGGTCAGACCCTGGATCTCCGTCGAGAAGTCGGTAGCCACAGTCCGCAAGGTTACGCGATGTCCACCTACCCGGATCCCGAGGGCGCTCGGCCGAAGAGTTGCTGATGCGGGTCCCTGGCGTGACGCTGCCAGGGCCAACGGCCGTCGTGGTCGGCCCAGACGAACTGGAATGCCGGGATCACCCGACGGTTCGGGCCACCGTAGATCTCCTGCGCCCAGACCAGCCGACGCGGGCTCCACACCTCGATCACCCGGTACGGGTGCGGTCGCCCCGCCCCGATCACGTCACCGACCACGAAGGCGTGCCCGTCCCGCACCTCGGCAGCGAGGTCGTTCAGGACCGGAGCCGCATCGCTGGGATCCAGGCCACTGATCAGCAGCTCGGGATGCCCGTGGAACCGGGTCATCCCGATGGTGTAGGCCATCGGAGGGCTGACCGGGCCGGGCCCGACGTTGCAGATGGCCCATCCGTGTTCCTCGATCAGATCCAGGTAGTGCGCCCGGACCTCCGCGTCCGTCAGACCCTGACACTTCAGGCACATGTCGTCTCCCCACTCGCTCTTCGCGCACCGTAGGCGGCGGCCGGGTCCCGCGCCGATGCCCGGACCGAACCCTGTGGACGGCTCGGAAACCCGACCGGAGGTGTGGAGACCGCGCCGGCGGCGGGTGCGCCTGTCGTCGACCCGCACCGCCGTCGGTGGCATGCTGGGCGGCGATCGCACGGTCCGGACACAGGAGGCCCAGCATGATCTTCGGATTCGGCAGGAAGAAGGCAGCAGCGGTGCCCGCCCTGGACCTGCGACGCGACGGCGCCGGGTTCGCCGACGTCCGCACCGAGGCGGAGGTGGACGCCGCCGTCGGCGCCGGCCGGCTGGAGTGGTTCTGGATGACCTCCCCCCGGTTCGGCGGCCCGGAACTCCCCATGAACCGTCTTGCCGGGCCGCCCGGGGTGGGCGCCGCCCGGGACTGGATCGACGACCAGATCGGCCTCGCCCTGCAGCGCGGCGAGCAGGTCAGCGGCGGCGCCGACATGACCTACGACGACGGCGGCAGCCGGGTCCCGCGGGTGGTCACCTACGACTTCGGTGCGGCCGGGAGGTACGTCCTGAATTTCTGGTGAGGCGAGACTCCGCGTCCCGACCCACGACTACGCTTCGCGGGTGGAGACCCTCACCGCCGCTGACGGCACCCGGCTCGCCTACCACCGCGCCGGTGCCGGCGACCCGCTGGTCTGCCTGCCCGGTGGCCCGATGCAGGACTCGGCCTACCTTGGAGACCTGAGCGGGCTCTCCGATCATCGCGCTCTGGTGCTGCTGGACCTGCGCGGGACCGGTGGCTCCGAGGTGCCGCGTGACGCGGCCACCTACCGGTGCGATCGGCAGGTGGCGGACGTGGAGGCACTGCGCGCGGACCTGGCGTTGGATCGGATCGACCTGCTCGCGCACTCGGCCGGTGCGAGCCTTGCCCTGCTGTACGCCGCCCGGTATCCGGAGCGGATCGGGCAACTCGTGCTGCTCAACCCGAGCCCTCGTGCGGTCGCCCTCGACGTCACTGACCTCGACCGGCGTGAACGAGCCGAGCTGCGCCGAACCGAGCCCTGGTTCGCCGAGGCCTGGGCCGCCTTCGAGCGGATCTGGTCCGGCGAGGCCACGGCCGCCGACTGGGCCGCGATCACACCCTTCACCTACGGCCGCTGGGACGCCGTCGACCAGGAGCATGCGGCGCTCGCCGACCGGCAGCGGAACGACGACGCGGCGGCGGCCTACTACGGCACCGGCGCGTTCGACCCCATCGCGCTCCGGGCCGACCTCGCCGAGGTGGCGTTCCCGACCCTGATCGTGGCCGGCGAGTACGACGTCGCGCTGCCGCCGCGCTGCGCCGCCGAGTTCGCCTCGTTCTTCCCCGATGCCGAACTTCTCGTACAACCGGGTGCCGGACACTTCCCGTGGCTCGATGACCCCGACCTGTTCGCCCGCGGGCTCATGGCCCATCTCAGTTGAACGTTCCGGCGCATCGGCGCACCCCTGCGATAGCCGCGCGATCGTCGGCGCGAACGCGCACCGCACCGCATCCGGTCGCGGCGTAGGGTGACAGATCGTGCCCCGCCTGCTCGCCGACACCGCCCCGTTGCGGGTCCCGGCGTTCCGGCGGCTGTGGTGGGGCCTGGGCATCTCCAACCTCGGCACCCAGCTGACCGCGGTCGCCGTCGGCCTCGAGGTCTACTCCCTGACCGGATCCACCCTCGCGGTCGGCATCCTCGGCATCTGTGCGCTGGTGCCGCTGGTGGTCCTCGGCCTGTACGGCGGGGCACTGGTGGACCACTTCGACCGGCGGAAGGTGGCACTGCTCGCCTCCACCGCGCTGCTCGTGGTCACCGCGCTGCTGGCCGCGCAGGCCTGGGCGGGCGTGGACAGCGTCGGCGTCCTGTACGCGCTGGTCGCGCTGCAGTCCGCGGCGAGCGCCGTGAACAACCCGGCCCGGTCCGCGATCATCCCGCGGCTGGTGCCGCCCACCCAGCTCGCGGCGGCGAATGCCCTGCAGACCCTGGCCTGGAACGTCGCCCTGACCGGCGGGCCGCTGCTGGGCGCCGCGCTCGTGGCCTGGCGCGGGTACCAGGTCGCCTACACGCTCGACATGGTCCTGTTCCTGGCGTCGTTGTACGCGCTCTGGCGCCTGCCCGACGTGCCGCCGGAGACACCCGACGGCGCAGCGCCCGTCGGGCGCAGGGGCGTCGGTCTGTCCGCGGTCCTGGACGGCCTGCGGTACCTGGGCACCCGACCGAACCTGCGCATGACGTTCCTGCTCGACCTGAGCGCCATGGTGCTGGCCATGCCCCGGGTGCTGTTCCCCGCCGTCGGGGTGTTGTGGATCGGCGGCGGAGAAGCGACCACGGGCGCGCTCACCGCGGCCATCGCGGTGGGGGCGGTCCTGGCGAGCGCGCTCTCCGGCGGCCTGTCCGGCGTGCGCGCGCAGGGCAAGGTGATCGTCGGTGCGATCTCGGCGTTCGCCGTGGCCGTCATCGGCTTCGGCGTGGTGTTGCTGCTGGCCGGTGAGACCGAGCCGGACACCGTGGTGGTGTGGGCGCTGGTCGCGGCCCTGGTGGTGCTCGCCGTGGCCGGGGCGGCGGACTCGGTGTCGTCGATCTTCCGGCAGACGATCCTGCAGGCGGCGACCCCGGACGCGATGCGCGGCCGCCTGCAGGGCGTGTTCGTGGTGGTCGTGGCCGGCGGGCCGCGACTGGGCGACGTGGTGGTCGGGGCGCAGGCATCCTGGTTCGGCGAGGGGGCCGCCGCGGTGATCGGCGGCTGCCTGTGCCTGCTCGCGGTCACCGTGCTGGCGGCCACCCAGCGCCGGTTCGTCGCCTATGACGGGGCCAATCCGACCGCGTAGCCTCGCCACCATGGAACGCGACGCCGCCACCACCGACTGGACCACGTACTACACCCGGGGTCAGGGTCGGCCCGCACGGGACCTGGTGATCCACGGCGCGGCCGCGGCGCCCGCCCCCGGGCACGCGGTCGACCTCGGTTGCGGCGACGGCGCCGAGACCGCGTGGCTGCTCGCGAACGGCTGGCGGGTCACCGCCGTGGACCGGACCCCCGAGGCGATGCCGCTGGTCCACGCCAACGCCGCGACCGCGCTCGGGGAGGACCCGGGCGCCCGGTTGACCACGGTGGTGGCGGACCTGGCGCAGGCGCGGGTCCCGGAGGCGGATCTGGTCCTGGCCAGTGCGAGCCTCCCCTTCGTCCCCGAGCACGAGTTCGAGTCAATGTGGTTGCGGATCCGGGCCGCGGTGGCCGACGGCGGAGTCCTCGCGGTCAACCTGTTCGGGGTCAACGATTCCTGGGCCCACCCGGAGACCGGGATCGCGAACATGACGTTCCACGACCGCGCGGCCGTGGAGGCGCTGTTCGAGGGCCTGGAGATCGTCGAGCTCACCGAGGTCGAGCATGACGGACCCTCCGGCGCGGGCCCCAAGCACTGGCACCGCTTCGACGTGATCGCCCGCGGCTGAGCCCCGGCGTCAGGGACGAGCCGGCCGGTACGCCTCGTACCGCCGCCGCCATGCCGCACGTACCTGGGGTGGGTGGGCATCCTGCACGCAGAACTCGTTCCCCTCCGGGTCGGCCATCACGACCCAGCCCCGGTCCGCGCCCTGACCGACGTCCACCCGTCGCGCCCCCAGCCCCTCCAGCCGCGCCACCTCGGCGTCCCGGTCCTCGGGCCGCAGGTCCAGGTGCAGCCGGTTCTTGCGCGCCTTCGGTTCGGGCACCCTGATGAACAGCAGGTCGGCCACCACGCAGTCCTCCCGGCTCCCCTCCGGCGGCTCGACCACCCATTCGGGGTCGGTGTCCCGGCTGATCACCCAGTCCAGGGCCTCGGCCCAGAACCGGGCCACGGGGCCCGGGTCATGACAGTCGACGACAAGTGCACCGATGCGCAGCCCCATGGGGAAGCAGGGTAGGCGGGGCGTGCGGTGCCGGTCGAGGAGTTATCGTCCGACGGTCGGTCGGCGCCGGTGACTCAGCGCAGCGCCGCACTCAGGGCTTCGCGCTGCTCGCGAAGCCAGGCCCGTCCGGCGAGGATCGACCCACCGGCACCCTCGTCCCACATCCGGGCCCAGCCGCCGCCCCTGGTCCGCGCCGCATGCTCCATGGCGAGGTAGGACCGGGTGAAGCGGCGGTCGAGGACCTCGGGCAGGTGCAGCCGTTGGGCACGATCGAGCCCGTAGGCCTCCGCGAAGATCCGGATCCGGCGCCCGGCATCGACGTCGGCGAGCGCCGGGTGCCGCAACTCGGGCGGGGCCACCGGGGCCCAGTACCGCAGCGAGGTGGCGACGTCGAGCAGCCGGGTGCTGGGCCCGGCGAGGTCGAAGTCGATCACCGCGACCGGCCGGCCACGCTCGAAGATGACGTTCTCGATCGTGATGTCGTTGTGCCCGATCACGTCCGGGGCCTCGAAGACCGGAGGGACGCCGTCGAACTCGATCCGCTCGGGCCAGGCGACACCGTCGGGCAGCGCCACGTCCACCGAGACGTCGTGGAGGCGACGTTGCAGCACGGCCAGGTCGACCAGGACGTCCTCGGCCACCGCCCACCGGTGCGGGGGCCGTCCGCCCATCCGGCCCTCGACGAACGTGAGGACCTCACGCCCGGCGGCGTCCACGCCGAGGAACCGCGGTGCGCCGTCGAAGCCGGCCGCCTCCAGGTGCCGCAGATAGGCCTCGACGGCCGGGCTGTGGGCGCCGCGTGGTCGGCGCACCGTGGCACCCTTGCGGACCAGCCCGTCGCTGACGTCGCCGCCGAGCAGCGGCACCTCCGGCTGCCCGGCGGCGCCGAAGTCGTCGGAGTTCACCGGCGCCGGCGGCGCTCGAGCACCCTCGCGTACCCCGCGACGCCCTGACGCACGGCCCGGAGCAGGCGGGTGTCCGACGTCGGAGTCACCAACGCCGCGATCGAGACCGGCAACTCGGAGCCGACGACCGCCCGCTGGTGGGAGAACGTGTCGAACCCGGTCCTGCCATGGTAGGCGCCCATCCCGGACCGCCCCACTCCCCCGAACGGGATCCCGGGCAGGGACTGGGACACCGCGAAGTCGTTGCGGGACACGCTGCCCGAGCGGGTCCGGGCCACGAACGCGTTGAACTCCGCGTCGTGCGGGCCGTACCACGTCGCCACCAGCGGGGCCGGCTTCTCGGCGAGCAGGTCGATGACGTCGTCGATGTCGTCGTAGGTGTGCACGGCCAGCACCGGGCCGAACACCTCCTCGGTCGCGATCTCCATCTCGTCGGTGACCCCGAGGATCACCACCGGCGCGAGGATCCGTGCGGCGCGCAGGGCGTCCTCGCCGTCGTCGTCGGAGCGCATCGAGCCGATCACCTGGGCGCCCTTCGCGGCCGCATCCTCGATCAGGTTGACGACCCGGTCGTAGCCGGCCTCGTCGATGAGGGTGGTGACCTCGTTCTCGTCGAACATGTCCGGCACCACCCGGCCCCAGGCGTTGAACACCTCCTGGACGAAGGCCCGGGTGGCGGTCTCCGGCACATACACGTCGTCCGGGGACACGCAGGTCTGTCCGGCGTTCGCGAGGCGGGCCAGAGCCACCCGTTCCGCGGCGCGGCGCAGGTCCCGCCGGTCGGCGGCGGTCTTCTCGCTGATCACCACCGGGTTCTTGCCACCCAGTTCGAGCGTGACCGGCGTCAGGTTCTTCGCGGCGGCGGCCATGACCGCCGAGCCGGTGCGCGCGGACCCGGTGAAGAAGAGATGGTCGAGGTCGAGCGAGGCGAACTCGGTCGAGACGGTCACGTCGCCGGTCAGGACCGCCAGTTCTTCGACGTCGAACGCGTCATGCATCGCGTTCGCGAACACCTCCGCGGTGTTCGGGATGAGCTCGGACATCTTCATCATCACCCGGTTGCCGGCCGCGAGCGCGGAGAGCGCCGGGATCGCGGTGAGGTTGATCGGGTAGTTCCAGATGCCCATCACACCGACCACGCCGAGCGGCGACGGCTGCACCTGTGTGCGGAGCCCGGCCAGGCGACCGGCCGCACCCCCGAGCAGCCCCCACGGACTGCGGGGCCGCATCCACGTCCCGACCCGGGCTCGGGTGAGTTCGGCCTCGATCGCGAGCGTGGTCACGTCCGAGACCAGCGTGGTGATCTCCGGTCTGTGCCCGAAGTCGGCCGAGATCGAGGCGACGAGGTCGTCGGCGTGCGAGACCACGGCATGGGCGAATCGGTCGATCCGGTCCCGACGCAGCGCCGCGGTGGGGGGCCCGTCGCGGTGGAAGGCGGAGCGCTGCAGCTGCAGCACCTCCGACATCGGGGTAGAGGTGGTGGTCGCGCTCATTACTCCACTGTGCCCCTTTCGCGCGCGAATCGCTAGCGAGCTCCCCCGGAGCCGCACCCTCACCCGTCCCGACTGGAACGTTCACGCCTTCTGCTAACGTTGATGACGCTCTGTTGATGATTCAACGAGGCATTGCTGGTTCGGACCCGACCGGAGCTGACCGCCCGCTCGCCACGGCAATGGATCCCCTGCGTCGCCCCCAGTCGGCGCGCAACCGACCCGCGGGCGCACCCGCCGGCACGGCCCGATCGACCCGAACGGATGTGATTGCCCCGCACCTGTGACCCGCGTGCGCCGCGAGCGCCCCGGCCGGTGGCCGGTGGCCGCGCACCGGGATCCGCGCGAGGTCACCACCGATACTGCCGCGCCCTCGCCCGCCCGATGAATCCCCTACTGACGAAGGAGGTGACGCGTGAACGTCCCCGCAGAGGTGCAGTTCGGCGTCCTGACAGTTGTCGTGATCCTGGTGCTGTTCTATGGCATCACCTTTCTCATCTCGACCCGCATCGGCAAGAAGCAGGAGAACGCCGACGGCTACATGACCGCGGGCAACAACATCGGCTTCGGCATCTCGGCCGCGAGCATGACCGCGACCTGGATCTGGGCGTCCTCGATGTACGCCTCCGCGACGTCGGGCTACACCTACGGGATCTCCGGACCGATCCACTACGGCCTGTGGGGTGCCCTGATGATCCTGTTCATCTACCCCTTCGGGCGGCGGATCCGCGCCGTGGCCCCGAAGGCGCACACGCTCGCCGAGGTCATGTACGCCCGGCACGGCCGATCCAGCCAGCTGATGCTGGCCGGCTCGAACGTGGTCGGCTCGGTGATCAGCCTGATGTCGAACTTCATCGCCGGTGGCGCGCTGATCAGCCTGCTGTCCCCGTTCTCGTTCTTCCAGGGCGTCCTCGCCGTGGCCGGCGGCGTGCTGCTGTACACCCTCTGGTCCGGGTTCCGGGCGTCGGTGCTCACCGACTTCGTGCAGGTGGTCGCGATGCTCGGCGCCGTCGTCGTCATCGTGCCGGCCATCTTCTTCGCGGCCGACTTCCCCGCGGCGTTCGAGAGCGGTGCGGCCACCCTGACCCCGCAGCAGGGCACCTTCTTCTCCAGCGACGCCTTCCTGAACCAGGGCGCTCCCTACATCGCGGCCGTGCTCGCGTACGCGATCGGCAACCAGACGATCGCCCAGCGGCTGTTCGCGGTCCGTGAGGACCTCATCAAGAAGACGTTCGCCACCGCCACCTTCGGCTACGGCGCCATGGTGATCGGCGTCGGGATGCTCGGCGTGCTGGCCCTGTACCTGGGCATCGACCCCGCCGGCGGCGACGTGAACAACCTGGTCCCGCAGATGGCCGCGACCTACCTGCCGCCCGCACTGCTGGTGCTGTTCTTCGTGATGATCATCGGGGCACTGTCCTCCACCGCCGACTCCGATCTGTCGGCCCTGTCCTCGATCGTGATGACGGACGGCTACGGCCAGGCGGTCGGCAAGGAGAACGCGAGCCCCCGGACGATGCTGCTGATCGGCCGGATCACCATGATCGTGGCCACCGCCGCGGCTGTCGCGTTCGCGAGCCTGCAGCTGAGCATCCTGGACCTGCTCGTGTTCGTCGGCGCGCTCTGGGGTGCGCTCGTGTTCCCCGTGATCGCGAGCTTCTACTGGAACCGGGTCACGAACAAGGCGTTCACGATCTCGGTGGTGGCAGCCCTGGCCGTGTTCCTCCCGGTGCGTTTCTCCCTGGTACCGCTCGAGGGCGCCGTGGGCATCGTCGTCGACGTCCTGTCCGTCATCGGCATCGGTGTGGTGCTCGGACTCATGGTGTTCGGATTCTTCGGTGCCCGCGCCGGCACGCTGGTGGGCGCCGTGGCCGCTCTGGCCGCGGCCCCGTTCGCGATCGGGACGCTGCACGAGTACACGACCCTCAGCGCCTCCCTCGTCGCCTACTCGGTCTCGACCATCGTCTGCACGCTCATCTCGATGCGCAACACCGACCTGTTCGACTTCTCCGTGATCAAGCGGCGGGTCGGCGACTTCGACCCGGCCGAGGCCGACGACCTCGCCCCGGCCCACTCCTGACCGAAAGGAACGACATGTCCACCATCGCCCTGACCGTCTACGTCCTGATCTGGCCTGCGGTCGTCGCCGTGGTCCTGTACGTGATCGGCCGCGCCTTCTTCACGGAGTGGCTCGAGGCCCGCCGGGAGGGCCGCGACATCATCTGAACCTCCCCGACACCCCGACCATGCCCGACGGCGGCGCTCATCTCCCAGGGTGAGCGCCGCCGTCGGGCGTGGTACGGCGTTCTTGCCACCGGCGGCTCAGGCGGTCCAGCCGCCGCGGCGGTACGCCGGGGTGCCGAACGCGAGCACCGCGAGCGAGAGGAGCATCGCGGCCACGATCACGATGCTCATCGCGGCGGCCGTGCCGCCGAGCAGGCCGACCAGGGGGGCGACCAGCCCGGCCACCCCGGACTGGGCGCAGCCGATCATGGCCGCGGCGGCGCCGGCGCGCTCACCGTGGCGGGTCAGCGCCAGCGCGGAGGCGTTCGGCGGGATCAGCGAGTTCACCGCGAGCATCAGCCAGAGCGGGATCAGCAGGCCGACCAGGCCACCGAAGCCGGTCACGCCCACCACGAGCAGCACCACGGCGAAGAACGTGGCGACCGGCAGCGCCAGCCGCATGATCCGGATCGGTGCGAACCTGCGCACGAGCGCCGCATTCACCTGCGCGCCGGCCACGAGGCCGATGCCGTTGATGGCGAACAGGAGCGAGAACTGGTGCTCGGACAGCCCATACCCCTCGCGGATCACGAACGGCGAACCGGAGACGTAGGCGAACAGGGCGGCCATGCCCAGGCCCGGCAGCAGCGCGAGGGCCACGAACTGACGGTCCCTGAGCAGCACCCCGTAGGAGCCGATCACGGCGCGGGTGCTGGTGCTGCGCTTCTCCTTCGGCAGCGACTCGGGCAGGTAGCGCGCCACGATGAAGAACAGGATGACCCCGTACAGGGCGAGCGCGGCGAACACCATCCGCCAGTCCCAGATCGAGGCGATGACCCCGCCGATCGTCGGCGCCAGCAGCGGCGCGACACCGATCACCAGCATCAGCCGGGACAGCACGGCCGAGGCCTCGGCTCCGGAGAGCCGGTCCCGGATCACGGCCACGGCCACCACCCCGGCGGCGGCGTTGCCCATGCCCTGGATCATCCGCAGCACGATCAGCGGCGCCACGTCCGCGACCAGCAGGCACAGCAACGAGGCGACCACGTGCACCACGAGGCCGACCAGGACCGGGAGCCGGCGCCCGTACCGGTCCGAGAGCGGGCCGATGAGCAGCTGCCCGAGCGCGCCGCCGATCAGCGTCGCGGTGATCGTGAACTGCACCGAGGCGGTGCCCGCCGCGAGGTCGGTGACCACCTCCGGCAGCGACGGCAGGTACATGTCCGTGGTCAGCGCCCCGAGTGCGGACATCGACCCGAGCAGCAGGATCAGCTTCACGGGCGCGCGTCGCCTCGCGGCCGGGGCCGGCTCGGTGCGGTGGCCCGGGTCCGCCGGAACCGGTGGGACCGGCGGGATCGTGGCCATGGCAGGGGCGAACTGATCCGCGGGGTCGGCCCGCAACTCCTCGTCGAACGCCTCCGGTGAGGTGCGGACGGGGTCGCCGGGCGCGCGCAAGGGTGAGGTGTCGGCAGTCAATCGAGGATTCCCGTGGGGCGAAGGGGGCGAAGATCGGGCGGCCGGGAACAGACCCTCGGCAGCACCCATTCTCCGCCCTCGGAGGCCCGAAGTCGAATCGTTTCGTGCCCGGAATCATGTGATGCTGGCGACATCGCCGGGCGCGCTGGCCGGGCGCGCTCGCGTCAAGGGACGGGCAGTGAACGGGCAGGAAATCATCGGGTGTCAGGCGGCGTCGGCCACGCCCTGCCGTGCGGGTCGTGACGTGCCGCGGGCCGGTCCGCCAGGCCTGCGCGCGCTCCCCCGGACTCAGGCCTTGGCAGCCTTGGCCGCGGCCTTGGCGGCGCGCTTGGTCTCGCGCACCTTGAGCAGCGAGTCGGGGTCCACCACGTCGGCGATCGACCGGTACGAGCCCGGCTCGCCGTAATTGCCGGCCGCCTCCCGCCAGCCCGGCGCCGCGAGGCCGGCCTGCTTGCCGAGCAGCGCGAGGAAGATCTTCGCCTTCTGCTCGCCGTAGCCGGGCAGCGCCTTGAGCCGGCGGAGCACCTCGCCGCCGTCGGGGTCGCCGGCTGTCCAGATCCGGGAGGCATCGCCGTCGTACTCGGTGACGATCGCCGCGGCCAACGCCTGGATCCGCTCGGCCATCGAGCCCGGGAACCGGTGCACCGCGGGCGGGGTGGCACACAGTGCCTTGAACTCCTCGGGATCCATGCCCGCGATCGTGACGGCGTCGATGCCGCCGACTCGCTCGGCGATCTTGTGCGGGCCGACGAAGGCGGTCTCCATCGCAACCTGCTGGTCCAGGAGCATCCCGATCAGCAGGGCGAACGGGTCGGAGGAGAGCAGCGTGTCGGCGTCCGCGTCGCCGGTCAGGTGGAGGTCCATGGGCCGATCCTGCCACTCGGCCAGTGCCCTGACCACCGGCGTTCAGGTAAAGAATGAGCAATGCATACGTCATGGGTAACGCGTACAAATGTGGAGGTTATCTCAACAGAGTAACAATGGCGGCACCCGGATCCAGCCCTGATCGGGGCCGGATCGGTGAGGGCCCCGTGTGCCGTCAGGCGCACGACCATGCGGCTGAGGGCCGATCGTCCGATAGCCGCCCGAGAGCCGGAAAATGGCCGAATTCTGCGTTTGTGGGGCCCAAGGGAGGCGCCTACGGTGGATCGACACCATGACCGTCGGGGTGACCCGTCCGGTGCCGCGCGCCTCAGTGGTCGCGCCGCCGGGAGGCTATGCCTCGTCCAACCGAAGGGACCATGATGACAAACAGTTCGCGCCGCAAGGCCGCGATGTTCGCGACGGCGGGAGTCGTCGCACTCGGGCTGGCCGCCTGCGGGGGTGGCGGCGACGACGGCGGAGAGACCGGCGGCGGCACCGGCGGTGGGGACACCGGCGAAGCCCTGACCCTCGAGCAGTTGCAGGAGGACGGCACCATCACCGTCGGCTTCGCCGGCGAGGCCCCCTACAGCTTCGAGGAGGACGGCGAGTTGACCGGCGCCACGGTGGCCCTGCAGGAGCGGATCTGGGGCGAACTCGGCATCGACAACGTCGAGGGCGTCCAGGCCGAGTTCGGCCAGTTGATCCAGGGCCTGAACGCGGGCCGCTTCGATGTGATCGCGGCCGGGATGTCGATCCTGCCCGAGCGCTGTGAGCAGGCCATCTTCTCCGACCCCGAGTTCCAGTACACGACCGCGTTGATGGTCCCCGAGGGCAACCCGGAGGGGCTCACGGACATCCAGTCGATCGCCGACTCCGGCGTGCAGATGGCCGCCATGACCGGCGCCATCGAGGCCACCTATGCGACCGACCTCGGCATCTCCGCCATGGAGGTCGGCAACCCGCAGGACGGCATGGACGCGGTGGTCAACGGCCGCGCCGACGTGTTCGCGCTCACCGGGATCTCGCTCAACTGGATGGCCGACAACAACCCGGACGCCCCGATCGAGGTCACCGAGTCGTTCGTCGCGAACATCGACGGTGTCGAGCAGTTCGGCGCCGGTGGCACCGTGTTCCGCCCGGCCGACACCGAGCTGCGGGACGCCTACAACGAGCAGCTCGCGCCCATCGTCGAGGACGAGGCCACCTACCTCGAGGTCGTCGGTGACTTCGGCTTCACCGCCGAGGAGCGCCCGACCGGGGACTTCACGACGGAGCAGCTCTGCGCGGGCGAACTCGGCTGAGTCGACCGGCGCATGTCTGACAACTTCGATGCGCTGATCGCGGCGCTCCCCGACCTGCGCAGTGGCGTCTTCATCACGCTGCAGCTCACGGTCGGGGGCGTCGTGCTCGCGTTCGTCATTGCGATCGTCCTCGGCCTGGGTGCCCGCAGCCCGCGCTGGCCGGCGCGAGTGCCGTCCCGGATCCTCATCGAGTTCTTCCGGGGCACCTCACTGTTGGTTCAGCTGTTCTGGTTCTTCTACGTCATGCCGCTCTTCGGCATCAAGCTCGACGCGCTGCTGTGCGGCGTGCTCGCGCTCGGTCTGAACTACGGCGCCTACGCCGCCGAAGTGGTCCGCGGTGCAATCAACTCCGTGCCGAAGGGGCAGTGGGAGGCCGCCACCGCTCTCTCGCTGAGCCCGGTGCGCAAGCTCCGCAAGATCATCTGGCCGCAGGCCTGGGCGATCATGATCCCCTCGCTGGCGAACCTGGCCGTGATGCTCCTCAAGGGCACCGCCGTCGCCTACATCATCCTCATGCATGACCTCACCTGGGAGACCGACCAACTGCGCCAGACCACTGGCAACACGTTCTTCGCCTACGGCGTCGGCATGATCGGCTACTTCCTGATCGCCTACCTGATGGTGCTCGGCGCGAACGCGCTCGAGCGGCACGCCAAGCGCCGGCTCGGGCAGGGTCCCCCGAAGGGCGGCCTGTTCAGCGTCCGGATCACGGACAAGGCAACCGCCGCGCCGATGCCGGCCGCGAACGCAGGCGGAGGCGGCGCCGGCGCCGGAGGGGGTGTCGTCTGATGGATTGGTGGAGTTGGGACCGCGCCCTCGAGGTGCTCCCCGAACTGCTGGTCGCCTTCGTCCAGGTCACCCTCGTCGCGACCGTGATCGGCTCGGTGATCGCGGCCGTGCTCGGCCTGATCATCGCGATCACGCGCCGCACGGCCCCGGCGTTCATCGCCAGGCCCGTGCACGCCGTCATGGAGTTCATCCGGATGACACCCATCGTCATCCAGCTGCTGTTCGTGTTCTACACGTTCAACACCGTCGACGGCATGACGCTCGGTGTGATCGTCCTGGGCGTGCACTACGCCAGCTATATGGCCGAGGTGTACCGGTCCGGGATCGACGCCGTGCCGAAGGGTCAGTGGGAAGCCGCCACGGCCCTGTCGATGTCGCCCGCGCGCACCTGGCGCAAGGTGGTCATCCCTCAGGCGCTCCGCACCACCCTGCCCGCCCTGGGCACCTGGGTGATCTCGATGCTCAAGGACACCCCGTACCTCACGGTCATCTTCGTGGTGGACATGGTGCGGCAGGCCGAGAACTACGGATCGCGAACCTTCGTCTACACGGAGTCGATCACCATGGCCGGCCTGATCTTCCTGGCCGCCAGTTACCCGACCTCGGTCCTGCTGCGCAGATTGGAGAAGCGCCTTGCCACCTACTGATTCCACCGCGGTCACCGGACAGCCGGCGATCCGGTTCGAGAACGTGGTCAAGAAGTTCGGCGACAACACCGTCCTGGACGACCTGAACTTCGACGTCCGACGCGGCGAGCGGGTCACCCTGATCGGGCCGTCCGGATCGGGCAAGACCACGATCCTGCGCCTGGTGATGACCCTCGAACACCTGACCGGCGGCTACATCTACGTCGACGGGGAGCCGCTCACCCATCTCGAGGTGAACGGACGCCGGGTCGAACGCCGGCCGAAGGACATCGCCAGGTCCACCCAGAAGATCGGGATGGTGTTCCAGCAGTTCAACCTGTTCCCGAACATGTCCGTGCTGGAGAACATCACCGAGGCCCCGGTGCACGTGCTCGGCAGGTCCTCCGAGGAGGCCCGCACCCGCGGGCTGGAACTCCTGGACATGGTCGGCCTTGCGGACAAGGCCGAGGAGCACCCCACCCGGTTGTCCGGTGGCCAGCAGCAGCGGGTCGCGATCGCCCGGGCCCTGGCCATGGATCCGGAGATCCTGCTCCTGGACGAGGTCACCTCGGCCCTCGACCCGGAACTGGTCGGCGAGGTCCTCGGGGTGCTCCGGGACATCGCCAAGAGCACGGACATCACGATGCTGATCGTCACCCATGAGATGCAGTTCGCCCAGGACGTCTCGCATCGGGTCTTGATGTTCGACGGCGGCAAGATCGTCGAGGAGGCCTCACCGGACGTGATGTTCACGTCTCCGACCCACGAGCGCACCCGGTCGTTCCTGCAGGCCGTGCTGTAGCAGCTCACCACGGGACCCCATGGGCTCCGTATCGACGAAGCCCCGCCGCACCTTCCGGTGCGACGGGGCTTCGAACGCCTCCCGCACACCCGCCACCGGAGCGGTTCCGTTCCACGACATCGTCAGGAACGCGCCCGGGTGGCGTCGGATCACTCCTAGCATGCAGGGATGGTCCTGCCACAGAGACGGGAAGCACGCACCCTGCGGCGAGGCACCGTCGTTCGCTACGCGGTCGGCTCGGTCGGGACCGGTGGGTTCGGGACCCTGCCCGGTCTGGTGCTGCTCGTCTACCTGACGAACACGCTCGGTGTGAGCCCCGCGTTCGCCGGTGCCGCGTTCACGGTGTCGAAGGTCTGGGACGTGATCATCGACCCCTGGATCGGCGCCCGCAGCGATCGCAGCCTCGCCCGCACGGGGGCCCGGCGCCGGTTCATGGTGCTCGGTGCGATCGGCTTGCCGGTGTTCTTCGTCCTCACGTTCGCGGTGCCGCCCGGGCTACCGGAGGCGGCCTCGGCGGCGTGGGTCCTCGTCGCCTTCCTGCTCGCGGCCACCGCGTTCAGCCTGTTCCAGGTGCCCTACATCGCCCTCCCGGCGGAACTGGTGGACAGCTATGACGAACGGACCCGGCTGCTCTCGGCCCGCGTCGTCGTCCTCGCCCTGTCGATCCTCGCGTTCGGCGGTGGTGCGACGGAGCTCGTCCGGCTCGTCGTGGCCGGCGGCGGCACGGAGTACCTCGGCTACCTCGTGATGGCTGCCGTGGCCGGGCTGGTCTTCCTGGTCGCGTTCCTGATCACCGCCACCGTCGAACGCAGCGTGCGTGGTGGGTCGCCGGTGCCCGCTTCGGGAACGGGAACCGAGTCCGGCCCGACGGCGGGGCTGCTCGAGCACTACCGGCGCGGCTGGTCGGCGCTCCGGGGCAGTCAGCCCTATCGGGCCCTGCTGGTCACCTTCGTGATCCAGGCGCTCGCGATCGGGCTCATGCTCGCGGGGGCCGCGTATATCGCCGCCGAGGTCCTCGGCACCGGGGTGCTGCTGCTGTTCCTGTCCCTGATCGCGCCGGCGCTGGTGGTCACGCCGCTGTGGGCGGTGATCGCCCGCCGGGCCGGCAAGGAGCGGGCGTATCGCCTCGCGTCCGTGTTGTTCGCGGTCGCAGCCCTGTCCCTGATCCTGCTCGTCTGGTTCCCGGGGTCGTGGCTGTATGCCCCGGTGGCGATCGCGGGTGCCGCCTACGCCGGACTGCAGTCGCTGCCGCTGGCGATGCTGCCGGACACGGTCGCCGACGACGCGCGGAGGAACGGACCCGGCCGGGCCGGCACCTTCAGCGGTGTCTGGACCGCGGGCGAGACCGCCGGGATCGCATTCGGCGGCACCATCCTGTCGGTCGTGCTCGCGGTGACCGGGTTCGTCCCGACCGTCGCCGGGCAGACCGCCACCCAGCCGGAGAGCGCGATCGTCGGCATCATCGCGGGCTTCAGCGTCATCCCGGCCGCGCTGATGCTGCTCAGCCTGGTCCCGCTGTCCCGGTACCCGCTGCGCAGGGCGGACATCGACCGAACCGCGCGCCCGGCCCACGCCCTACCGAACGGAAGCAACCCTGCATGAGCGATTTCGCCGTCGACCCGTCCGCCATCCTTGACGAGCTGCGAGCGCTGCGCGAGCACGACGCCCCCACCCACGGCGGCCGCGTGCTCTCCTACGTGTACGACCCGGGTCTGGCCGAGCTCGACGAGCTCGCCGCCGACGCCTCCCGGCTCATGCAGCCGGTGAACGGGCTCGATCCGACCACGTTCGGCTCGGTCGCAGCCCTGGAGCGCGACCTGGTCGGTTTCGTGCGCGACCTGCTGCACGGCGACACCGACGTGGTCGGGACGGTCACGACGGGCGGCACCGAGTCCTGCCTGCTGGCGGTCAAGACCGCCCGGGACGCCTGGGCCGCCGCCGGCGGGACCGGCACCGCGCGGCTGGTCCTGCCTGCGACGGGGCACGCGGCGTTCCGGAAGGCGGCGCATTACTTCGGGCTGACGCTCGACGTCGTCCCGGTCTCCGCCGAGGGGGTGGTCGCCGTCGCCGACGTCGAGGCCCGGCTCGGGCCGGACGTCGCGCTCGTCGTGGTCTCGGCCCCCTCCTACCCGGTCGCGGTCCTCGACCCGGTGTCTGCGGTCGCCGAGGTCGCGGCCGCCCGCGGCATCGACGTCCACGTCGATGCCTGCCTCGGCGGGCTCGTGCTGCCGTTCTGGCCGGACCTGCCCGCGTGGGACCTCGCCGTCCCGGGGGTCACGAGCATCAGCGCCGACCTGCACAAGTACGGGTACGCGCCGAAGGGGGTCTCGGTGCTGCTGCAACGCGGCCGCGACCGGCAGCGGCTGCAGTACTTCGCCACCACCTCCTGGCCCGGCTATCCGGTCGTGAACCCGACGATCCTCGGCTCCAGGTCCGCCGGACCGCTGGCCGCGGCGTGGGCGATCAGGCGTGCGCTCGGGATCTCCGGCTTCCAGACGCTCGTCGACTCGACCCGGCGGTCCACCGGCGCCATCGTCGAGACGGTGGCCGGGATCGAGGGCCTGCGGGTGCTCGGCAACCCGGTCGGACCGCTGCTCGCGGTCGCCACCGACCCCACGGTTCCCCCGCCCGCCCGGGTCGATCCGCACCATTGGGCGGACGCCGTGCGCAACCTCGGCTTCGTGCTCCAACTGCAGCCGGCCAACGGCGCCATCGGGTCCACGACGCACCTGACCGTCACCCCGGTCACCGAACGGGTGCTGCCCGACCTGCTGGCCGCGCTCACCACCGGCGCGGACGCGGTGCGCGGTACCCCGCACGCCGACGCGACCCCACTGCTCGGGCAGCTCCCGCCGTCCGCCGGCCCCCTCGACTCCGAGACGGCCGCCGCGATCCTCGCCGGCTTCGGCATCGGTGCCGGTGGCCCGCTGCCGGACGCGCTCGCCCCGCTGCTGGCGATCATCGAGGCCACACCGCCCGTCCTCGCCGAGCGACTGCTCACGGAACTGCTGGCCCGGCTCGTCGAGCCGGGCGCCGGCTACCACTAGCCACGCCCCACCCGCCGATGGTTGCCTGAACGCATGAACGCCGATCTCAGGGGAATCCACAACGACGCCCTCGCCGACGCCACCGCGCTCGTGGATCGGCTCGCACCCGAGGACCTGCGCCGCCCGAGCGCCTGCGCCGGGTGGTCCGTGGCCCAACTCCTCGCCCACATGGTCGGGCAGCACCACGGGTTCACCGCCGCCTTACGGGACGGCGAGGCGCCCGCGTCCGCGTATGTGCCGATCCCGTTCACCCGCAGGGCCTGGGACGAGTCCGTCGCCGCAATGAGCGAGGCCTTCGCCTCCCGGGCGCTCGACGACACCGTCCTGGAGGTCGAGCTGCACCCCACCAGGGCGCTGCCGGTCGCCACCTTGCTCGGCGCCCAGTTCCTCGACACGGTGATCCACACCTGGGACCTGGCCTGGGGCCTCGGCGAGACCTTCGAGCCGCCCGCGCAGCAGGCCGAGATCGTCCTGGGCATCGCGCAGGGCATCCCGGACACGGCCTACGGCACCGACGGAGGCACCGCGTTCGCCCCGCGGCTGCCGGTGTCCGGGAGCGCCTGGCAGCAGGCCCTGGCGCTCGTCGGCCGGGACCCGATGAGTGTCGGTGGCCGCGGCTGACGCCGAGAGCGGCTGCGTCGGCAGGCGGCGAGGTCCGTCTCAGCCGGCCTCGGCGCGCGCCGTCACCTCGACGGTGATGCCGTCCGTCCAGGGCAGCAGCACCCACGGCACCAGCGGCGGCCGGCTCACGGCACCGAGGCTGACCTCGGCGACGTCACCGTCCGGGCTCCCGGTGGGCTCGACGATCGCGAACTGCTCGAACTCCTCGGTCATGCTCGCCGGTGCCGCCCGCAGGTACTCCTCGACCGCGGCCCGGACCGACGCGTCGGTGAGCGGCAGGTCCACCGTGCTCGGCCGGTCGGTGGTGTAGAACTGCGCCTCGTCGACGGCGTCCGCGGCGTCGGCCGCGAGCGCGTCGGCGAGGGAGAGCAGCCTCTTGCGCTCGAGGTAGACGGAGGCGACCGAGGCGACGACCATCACCAGCGCGAGCGTGACCAGACCGTAGATCAGCGACAGCAGGAGGATCTGCCCGTCCTCGCTCCCGCCCCGCGGGCGGGCACGGCTATTCCTCACGGCCGCTCCCGGTAGGTGTCGACGGCGGTCATGGCCTCGGCCTCGATCGCGACCTCCATCGGCAGGGCATCGGCCATGAACGCCGGCGCCCCGGGCAGCGACACCGTGGTGTCGATGCGCAGGTGGATGAAGGAGCCAGGGGTCAGGCACGGATCCTCGGCGCAGGTCACCGTGAGGATCCGGTCACCGTCGACCGTGATCCCCTGGTCCGCGAACGCCAGTTCGACGGCCAGGGTCGCCAGGGCGAGACCCTCCTCCATGGTCTCGGCGTCGGAGATCAGCCGGCCCGCGTCGCGGGCCGCGCCCTCGGCGGCGAACCCGGCCGCCTCGATCCGGCCCAGGGTGATGATCAGGTAGACGATCGGCACCAGCAGCACCAGGGAGACGCCGAGGAACTCGACGACCGCGCTGCCCCGCTCGGCCTCGCCGGACCGTTCGAGCCGGGACCGCACCCACGCCCTGAGTCTCACTCCTGTACCGCCCTGCCGGTCACGTTCACAACGCCTGAGGGACCCAGCAGGCCGAGGACCGGAATCGGCGCGCTCACACGGATCTCCACCAGCGTGGCACCCGGATGGTTCAGGTAGCCGGCCTCGAGGTTCTCCGCGTAGAAGTCGGGGAGGGTGGAGGTGATCAGGTCCGCGGTCCGTTGCTGCCCGGCCGCGAGCGAACTGCCCTCCAGTGCCGCGTATCTGGCCCCCTCGGACGCACTGTCGATCAGGATGTTGCGCACGTGCAGCGTGAGCGCCAGTTGCACCACACCGAGCACCAGGACCGTCACCAGCAGCGAGACCAGTAGGAAGTCGACGACCGCCGAGCCCCGCTCGGATCTCATGCGCCGAGCACGCGCTCCATGGCCGTGTTGAAGACCTGGGTCAGTGCCTCGCCGGCCAGGGCCCAGATCAACACCACCAGGCCGGCCGTCATCAGCGTGACCAGCACCCACCCGGGCACGTCGCCACGCTCGCCGTCGGCCCGCAGCCGTCGCTTGAGTTCGCTCGCCCAACTTCTCATCATTCACCCTTCTCCTACAGGCCGACCCGAAGGACCGAGATCCCCGGGAAGACCGCGAACAGAACACTCGTGGGCAGAAGCACGAAGACCACCGGGATCATCATCAGGATCTCCCGCTTGCCGCCCTCCTCCATCAGCGCGCGCTGGCCCACCTCGCGTGCGTCCTGAGCCTGGGCGCGCAGCACGTCCGCGAGCGGGGTGCCTCGCTCGACGGCGGTTGCGACCCCCTCCGTGAACCGGGAGATGCTCGGGAGCAAGATCCGCCCGGACATCCGGTCCAGCGCATCCGTCAGCGGGATGCCCGACCTCACCTCGGCCAACGTTCGGCCGATCTCCCCGGACAGTTCGCCCGTGGTGGTCCGTGAGACCCGGTCGAGGGCGGCCACCGGCGCCTCCCCCGCGCCCACCGCGAGCGCGAGCAGTTCCGCCACGGTCGGGAACTCGGCGATCATCCGGCGCTCGCGGGTACCCACCTGATGACTCAACCACTGGTCCCGGGCCAGGGCGCCGCCGACGCCGCAGAGCAGCACCAGGACCGTCAGCGGCACGACCCCCGCACCCCGCGTCGCCCCGAGCGTGAGCGCCGCGACCAGCCCGACGGCGAGGCCGATCGCGGACCACACGACCTGCTCGGTGCGGAACTGCTCGACCGAGGCCGACGACCCCGCACGGACGAGTCGACCTCGGATCCCGACCGTGGAACTGCCGAGCCGCTCGAAGAGCCGCGTGGCATCGCCGACGACGGGTCGCAGGATTCGTTCCAACGTCGGGAACGGCGTGATCGGCTGCGGTGTCACGAGCAGGCGTGACGTCGTCGGGCGGTCACGCAGATAGGGCGACACCCGATCGATCAACCGGACCCGGCGTGCCGACAGGCGCCACAGGACCAGGCACAGCCCGACACCGAGCATCAGGCCCAGCGCGGCCCCGGTGAGTGCCGGACTCTCCAGGTTCATCGCAGGACCCGCAGGTCCTCGGGCAGCCGCCCGATCCCGAACCATCAACAGATACGCCGACGCGGAGGCCAGTGCTCCGAACAACAGGACCGCGGCGCCGACGGCGGTGTTGAACGCCGCCGCCGTCTCCGGCCGCGTGCTGAGCAGCGCCAGCACCAGCCAGGGAGCCGCCGCCGCGAGCCGGGCGCCGTTGACGGTCCAGGACTGACGTGCCTCAAGTTCTCCCCGCGCCCTCAGGTCCTCCCGCAGGAAGGCGGACAGCGTCCGCAGGAGTCGACCGAGGTCGGTGCCACCGACGTCCCGGGTCAGCCGCAGGGCCTCGATCAGGCGGTCCGCGACCGGGTCTGCGAGGCGTGCCTTGAGCCGGTCGAGCGCGTCGGAGAACCTCCCCGTGGCGCGATAGTCGTCGGCGAACGCGCGGAACTCGGCGCGCATCGGCTCCGGTCCTCGCTCCGACAGGCTGATCAGGGCTTCGGGCAGCGACATGCCGGCGCGGATCCCCGAACTCAGGTCGTCCACCACCTCGGGCCAGAGCTCCCGAAGTTCGGTGCGACGCCGCCGGGCTCGGGAGCGCACGTAGGCCCCCGGTGCGAGTGTGGCCAGCACCGCGAAGCTCGCCGCGATCGTCGGTGACCCGGTCACCGCCGCCGCGACCACGAAGACGACCAGACCTATCGCCACGCTGGTTCCGTAGAAGGCGGCCGGCCGCACGCCGGCCATGCCTGCCTGGACCAGGAGGTCCTGGGTGCGGTCCCCGCGGGCGTTCGGTCGCGCCGGTCTCGGCTGCTGCGGCCCGAACGACCACCAGATGCACAGCAGTCCCACGCCCAGGAGCAGACCCGCGACCGTGCCCATCGTCTCAACTCGCCGCCAGGAGTTCCCGGATCCGGTACCCGGCCCGAGCGAATCGCTCCTCGTGCGGCGGGTAGCCGCCGGCGCGGGCGAGCCGGCCATCGCGCCGTTCGAAGAGCGGGGCGATCTCGATGACCCCGTCCTCCGACCGGCCGGACAGCGCGACGATCTCCCGGACCCGCCGGTGCCCCTGGGAGTCGAGGTCGAGGTGGACGACGAGGTCGATCGCCGCGGCCACCGTGGGTACGACGAACCGGTCGGAGACGTTCTCACCGGCCAGCAGCGGGAGCGTGGTCATCTTGACGACGGCCTCACGGGCCGAGTTCGCATGGATCGTACACATGCCCGGGATCCCGGCGTTCAGGGCGATGAGCAGGTCGAGGGCCTCCGCTTCGCGGACCTCGCCGATGATCAGCCGGTCGGGGCGCATCCGAAGCGACTCCTTCACGAGGCGCCGCAAGGGGATCTCACCCGTGCCCTCGAGGTTCGCCTGCCGGCACTGCATGGCCACCACATCCCGGGCCACGAGCTGGAGTTCGAACACCTCCTCACACGTGATCACGTGCTCGCTCGACGGGATGGCGCCGGCGAGCGCATTCACCATCGTCGTCTTGCCCGCCTGCGTCGCCCCGGACACGAGGAGGTTCAGGCCGGACACCACCGCCGCCTCCAGGAAGGCCCCCGCCTCCGCGGTCAACGAGCCGAGCGCCACCAGGTCCCCGATGCGTCTAGCGCGCACCACGTACTTGCGGATGTTGATCGCCCAGTGCTTACGGGTGACGTCGGGGATCACGGCGTGCAGGCGCTCTCCGCCGGGCAGCGAGGCATCGACGAACGGGTTGCTCAGATCCAGCCTGCGCCCGGAGAACCGCAACATCCGCTCGACGAGATCCCGGATCGCGACCTCCGTGAGGATCGTCGTCGTCAGTTCCGGCCTGCCGCTCTTGGCGACGAACACCTTGCCGGGCTCGTTGATCCAGACTTCCTCGATCTCCGGGTCGTCGAGGTACTGCTGCAGCGGTCCGAGTCCGCTGATGACATCGTGCAGGCTCTTGGCGGTGATCTCGAGATCGTCCAGCCGCGGCACGTGGCCGAGCAGCGAACGGTCCTCGTAGTCGGCCACCGCCGCTCGGATCAGTCCGCGCACGTCCGCATCGTCGCGCTCGGGGTCGAGGCCCCGGCGGCGGATGAGCTCGCGCACCTCCTGCTCGAGGAGTACCACCCCCTCGCCCATGAGTCCCCCTGAGCCCGGCACCGTGCCTCGCCGCAACGGTGAAGTGCGTCACACGGTAGCCGACGCGCGCACCCCTGAGAAGGCCCTGTGGATGACCACCTGGCGTCGTTCGAAGGCGCGCGCCCGCACCGGCCGGGAGGCGCGGCCACCGCCGCAACCATACGATCGAAGAGTGACCAGATCGACCGACCGAGTCCTCGACGACCCGGCCGTCCGCCCGAGACGGGTCCGGTGACCACTCCCATGACGGCGCGGACGCTGCTCGCCGGGCGCTACGAGTTGCTCAGCCGGATCGGCCATGGAGGCATGGGTCAGGTCTGGCGGGCCCATGACCGGGAACTGCGGCGCGACGTCGCGGTCAAGACCGTCGACATCTCGAGCGACGGGGCCAGCGGTGTGGCCGAGCGGTTCCGCCGCGAGGCGGTCGCGTCCGCCGCGCTGTCGCACCCGAACATCGTCACGGTCTTCGACGGTGGTACCGACGGGGCCATCGCCTACCTCGTGATGGCACTGCTGCACGGTCGGACGGCCGCCGAACTGCTCGCCGAGGGCGGTCCGCTGCCCCTCGAGCGTGCCCTCGACCTCACCGAGCAGGCCGCCGCCGGCGTCGGCGCCGCCCACCGGGTCGGCATCGTGCACCGCGACCTCAAGCCGGCGAATCTGTTCGTCGAGGGCGACGTCGTCCGGGTCCTCGACTTCGGGATCGCCCAGTTGATCGGACACCAGGGCGAGACCCTGACCGCCGCCGACGCCGTCATGGGCACGGCCTCCTACCTGGCGCCCGAGCAGGCCCGCGGAGACCGGGCCACCGAGCGCAGCGACGTCTACGCGTTGGGCTGCGTGCTGTATGCCCTGTTGACCGGTCGTGCGCCATACACGTCCGAGCACCCGATCGGGCTGCTGCACCAGCACCTCGAGGCTCCGGTGCCCCTCGTCGGCGACCTTCGCCCCGACGTACCGCCCGCCGTGCAGGACTTGGTCGCCCGGATGATGGCGAAGGAACCCGGCGAGCGGCCCAGCGACGGTGACCACGTCCGCGCCGAACTCGCCGGCCTGCGATCCGATGACGGCGTCGCCCGGCCCGTGCTCGCGGCGGCCCCGGCCGCGGTGGTCCCCGCCGACACCGAGGCGATCTCGGTCGGTCGGGACGACGAGGACTGGGTGTTCCCGGACCCCGCCGAGGGGGGATCCCGCGCCGACGCCGACCACCGGCGCCGGCGCCCGGTGGCATGGTTCGCGGCGGCCGCGGCGATCACGCTGCTCGGCGTGCTGGCCGTGCTCCAGCTCGGACCGCGCGACGCGTTGCCGCTGACCGGGATTGCGGCTCCTCCCGAGTCACCGGTCGCCAGTGCACCTGCCGACCCGCCGAGGACGACGACGGACGACACCGCGCAGGCCGAGCCCACCGATCCGGCCGTCGATGTGGCCGCCCCGCCGCCGGAGGCCGCGGACGCCGCACCTGCGGAGCAGAGCGGCGGCCGGGCCGACGGCGGTGACGGCGAGGGCGCAGACGGCGCCGTCGGGGCCGTGACCGCGACCGAGGACGGCGGGGGTGGCACCGTCACCCCACCCGAGCCCGCACCGGAGCCGACGCCGGCCCCGACCACGCAGGCCCCGTCGGACAACTCGGCCGAGGTCGCCGCGGCCGTCGACGGTGTCCGGTCGGCGATCGACGGCGCCCAGTACGGCGACCGCGCCGCGCAGACCCGCGGCGAACTGAACCGCGCCGTGGACGCCGTCGTGCGCCGGATCGAGCAGGACCGGCCGGCGGACGCACGCGCGGACCTGGACGCCGCCCAGGCGCTCGTCTCCACCATGGTCACCGACGGGCGCATCACCGGTGGCAGCGCCGCGATCGACTCCGCGCTCGCGAACCTCGGCTCCGCTGCGGATCTGCCGTGACCGACGGGTCGGTGGCGACCACCCGTCACGGCCGCACCCGCTGTGCGGCCGGTCCACGTTCCTACACTGAATGGTGCCCTTGCTGCTGACCTTCGGCCACGGACGCCTGGATGCCGAGGGCCTCGCCGGGCTGCTACGCGGCGCCGGCATCGAACGGGTCGTCGACGTGCGCCGGTTCCCGGGTAGCCGCGCCAACCCGGCCGCGGCCCGGGGCGCGGTCGAGGAACTGGCCACCGGCCTCGGCATCGGCTACCGATGGGACGAACGCCTCGGCGGACGGCGCAGCCTGACCGCCCCGGAGGACGTCGCGTCCATGGACCCGTGGTGGCAGGTCGCCGCGTTCCGGGCCTACGCCGGATGGACCCGCTCGCCCGAGTTCCGCGCGGCGGTCGCGGACCTGCTGCGCGACTGCGACGCCCAGGTGACCGCCGTCATGTGCTCGGAAGCGGTGTGGTGGCGCTGCCACCGACGGATCATCGCCGATGTGCTCACCCTCGCCCACGCCACCGACGTCCGCCACGTGTTGCACTCGGGCGAGCAGAGCGCCCATCCGGTCAGCGCCGGAGCTCGCCGCTGCGGCGACAACCTGTACTGGGACCGCACCGACTGAGAGGCCCCTCCTTTCGGTCCCCTTGACAGGGACCTCATCTCGGGTGCACGCTACCTGTCACGTGTTAGGTGACACGTGACAGGTAGAGGAAGTAGCAACGATGCACATGGAACCTGAGATCACCCGGCGCCTCGCCCTCGGAGCCCTCGGGGTCGCCGGCGCCGCCGCCGTCGGGCTGTCCTGGCCCCGGCTGACCGCGAGCGACATCCCCGGTCGCGGCGAGGACGTCCTGACCGTCGCGATCCTCGGCACGTCCCAGGACGCCGCCTCCCGACAGGGCCTCGTGGACGCGTTCACCGAGCAGCACCCGGACATCCGGGTTCGGATCCAGGCGATTCAGGGCAACGACTGGGGGGATTTCTTCTCGAAGATCCTCACCATGATCGCCGCCGGCACTCCCCCGGACGTGGTCAACGTGGCCACCGAGGGCACCCAGTTGTTCGCCTCCCGGATGGCCGAGCCGCTCGACTCCTACGTGTTGCGCGACGCCGCGGACCTGCAGGAGTACTTCGACGACGTTCACCCGACCCTGCTCGAGGCGTTCATGTACGAGGGCAGCCTGTTCCAGCTACCCACCGACTTCAACGCCGCGAACATGTACCTCAACACCGACGCCCTGAACACCGCCGGCCTCGACCGGCCGGCAGATGACTGGACCAAGGACGACTTCACCGATCTGCTGCGTGCGATGCGCACCACGAACACCGACGACTTCGTGCCGTACTTCTGGACGAACCGGCTGTTCGGCGGCCTTGTCCCGTGGCTCTACGTCAACGACACCAGCTTCCTGACCGAGACCAAGGCACCCGGCGGGGACTGGTTCTGGGACCGGTTCTACCCCGGCGAGCAGCGCAGCGGCGGCTACCGGTGGCTGGAGTCGAACGCCGAGGACCCGCTGGTCGCGGAGTCGGTGGACTACCTGCGCGAGCTCGTCGCCGAAGGGCTCGGCACCCGCCCCGAGGAGGGCGGCGGCGGCGCCCTGGTCGGCCTGTTCGCCTCCGGGCGGATCGGCACCACACCGGCCGGTGGCTACTGGGCCCAGGGCCTGCACGAGGCCGGCATGGACGCCGACGGCTTCGACGTCCAGTTCTTCCCGCGCTGGCGCACCCAGCGGCACCAGTTCGGTGCCGCCGGCTACGCGATCATGGCCACCTCCGAGCGCAAGGACGCGGCCTGGGAGTGGGTCAAGTTCTCCGCGACGAAGCCGGCCATGGAGCTCGCCTACCCGCGCCCGACCACCACCCCGACCCGCCGCTCGATGGTCAACGAGGCGTTCTACGCCGACACCGGCCCCCACAACTGGCAGGTCTTCTACGACACCCTCGACACGTTCCCCAGCACCGGACCGATCCCGGCCCCGCCGCAACAGGCCGCCGTCGAGACCGCCCTCATCAAGAACGTGTCCGCCGCCGTCAGCGGCAGGGCCGCGGGCGTGCCGGGCGCCCTGGCAGCCCTTGACCGCGACCTCACCCAGGCCCTGAGGAGGACCGCATGAGCGCCGCCGCCCTGCCCACGGCACGTGCCGGCGTCGACCGTGGTGCCGGCCCCCGCACCCAGGGCCCGCCCTGGCGCCGCCGGCTCGTGGTGCTGACGTTCCTGGCACCGACCATCATCGGCATCGGGATCTTCACGCTCGGCCCGATCATCGCCTCGATCCTGCTCGCCTTCTTCCGGTGGGACATCATCACGGCGCCGGAGTTCGTCGGCCTGTCCAACTTCGCCGACATCGTCACCGACCCGACCGTGCGGGTCTCGTTCACGAACACGCTGGTGTTCGTGGTGGTCGCGGTGACGCTGCAGATCGCGGTGTCCCTGGCCCTGGCCGTCCTGATCGCCCAGCGGATGCCCACCTGGGCGCGCACGTTCTTCCGCTCGGTGTTCTTCTTCCCGCTGATCCTGTCCGCGGCGAGCGTCTCGATCATCATGCGCTACCTGTTCAACGAGGAGTTCGGCGTCGTCAACTGGCTGCTGTCGCTGGTCGGCATCGGCGGCGTGCCGTGGCTCACCTCCCCGACGGCGTCCGCGGTCGTGATCGTGCTCGTCTACGTCTGGCAGCAGTTCGGGTTCACGTTCCTGTTGTTCGTCGGCGGACTCGCGTCGATCCCCACCGAGGTCTACGAGGCCAGCGCGATCGACGGGGCCACCGGGTGGCGGCAGCTGCGTTCGATCACGCTGCCGCTGCTGTCCCCGACCATGCTCGTCGCCTGCGTGATGGCGGTGATCTCCGCGCTGCAGATCTTCGACCAGCCCTACGTGCTCACCCGCGGCGGCCCCGGGGACGCCACCCGAACCGCGGTGATGGTGATCTACGAGTCCGCGTTCCGTCAGCTCGAGTTCGGCCGGGCCAGCGCCATCGGCGTGGTCCTGATGCTCCTGATCATGGGCGTCACCGCCCTCCAGTTCCGCCTGTCCCGACGCTTCGTCTTCTACCAGTGAGGTCGACGATGACCACCGCAACCGCACCCCGCACCCGCCCTGCCCCGACCCCCGCCCGGCCGCAACGCCGAAGCAGAGCCGTGCCGACGCCGTCGGCCGTGGCCCGCACCGCGTTCCTCGTGGTGGCAGCCGCGCTGACCCTCGGGCCGGTCATCTGGACCGTCTCGACGTCGCTGCGCAGCCCGGCCGAGTCCTTCACGCTGCCGCCGCAGCTGATCCCGACCGATCCGGACCTGACCCCGTACATCCAGGTGTTCTCCCAGATCAACATGGGTCTGCTGACCCTGAACTCCGCGCTGGTCACCGGCTTGATCGCGGTCGGGCAGATGATCACCGCGGCCCTGGCCGGGTACGCGTTCGCGCGCCTGGAGTTCCGGGGTCGCAGCGTGTGGTTCTCGCTGGTGCTGGCCACGATGATGGTCCCGGTCCAGGTCACGATCGTGCCGGTGTTCATGATCATCCGCGGCCTGGGTCTGTCCGACACGCTCCTGGCGCTGATCCTGCCGGCCATCCCGACGGCGTTCGGCACGTTCCTGATGCGCCAGTACTTCCTGGGCCTGCCGGTCGAGCTCGGCGAGGCGGCCTCGATCGACGGTGCCGGGCCGTGGCGCACGTTCGCCTCGATCTACGCGCCGCTCGCCCTGCCGGGCCTGGCCATCATCGGCATCCTCGCGTTCAACTTCCACTGGAACGAGTTCTTCCGCCCCCTCATCCTCACCATCAGCGAGCAGAACTTCACGTTGCCCCTGGGCCTGGTGTCCCTGCAGGGCAACATGGGCACCGGGTCGATCTCGGTGGTGCTCGCCGGTGTGGTGCTGTCCATGATCCCCGCCCTCGTCGTCTTCCTGTTCGGGCAGCGCCCGCTGCGCGAGGGCCTGACCGCCGGAGTCTCCAAGTGACCGACCTCTCGACCGTGCTCGATCCGTTCCCGCACCTGCACATCCGCCCGCCGCAGGGGTGGGTGAACGACCCGAACGGGATCGGCCACTGGGAAGGACGCTGGCACGTCTTCTACCAGTACAACCCCGACGCCCCGGTGCACGAGAACATCCACTGGGGGCACGCCTCCTCGACCGACCTGCTCACCTGGCGCGACGAGCCGGTGGCGCTCGCGCCACGGCCGGGCACGATCGACGCGGCCGGCGCGTGGAGCGGGGTCGCCACGATGGACGACGGCGAACCGGTCCTGGTCTACACCGCGGTGCCGGACGTCGCGGCGAACGCCGGGGTGGCGCTCGCACACCGGGGCGCCGACGGCGCCTGGGTCCCGGACGACGCGCTGGCCGCGCCCGCGCCGGGCGGCGACCTCCGGGAGATCCGCGACCCGTTCTTGTTCACCGCCGGCGGGGCTCGCTACGCGCTCATGGGCGGTGGCCGCACGGACGGCACCCCCGTGGTGCTCGTGTACGCCGCGGACGACCTGGGCCACTGGGAACTGCTCGGCGACCTGCTCGACGGTTCCGACCCGGTCGCGACCGGCGTGGCGCCCGGCAAGATCTGGGAGTGCCCCCAGCTGGTGGCCCTGCCCGACGGCGCAGGTCGCCTGAGGTGGGTGCTGATCCTCTCGCTGTGGGACGACTCGGGCGACCACCACCTGCAGGGCGTGGCCGCCCTGGTCGGCGACCTCGACCTGAGCGGGCCGCACCCGGCGTTCCGGCCGGCCGCCGGACAACGGCTGGACACCGGTCCGGACTTCTACGCGCCGCAGGCCGTGGCAGGCCCGGACCGGACGCTGCTGTGGGGCTGGACCTGGGAGGCGCGCTTCCGGTCGGCTGCGGAGGTCGCCGGCGCCGGGTGGGCTGGGGCGCTCACCCTGCCCCGTGAGCTCTCCCTCGACGGCGACCGGGTCGACTCGGTACCCGCCCGGGAGTTGACCGGTCTGCGCCGGGCCCGACTCCCGGTGGCCGGCTCCGGCGCCGAGGTGACGGTGCCCGCGTGGGAGGCCGTGGCCGACGGCGGCCTTGTGGTCGGTCTGCGCGGCCGCGACGGCGAGCGTGAGGTCTGGCGCACGCCCGCCGGCGCGCACGTGGGCTCACGGGTGCTCGTGGACGGCTCGGTCGTGGAGGCGTTCGCCGGCCCGGACGCGCACACGGTGCGCGCCTACCCGGGGCCGGGCGAGGTGTGGACGGTCCGCGCCGGCGGCGGGCTCAGCGTGTGGGAGCTGGGCCGACCGAGTCCCTGACCACCAGGTTGCACGGCACCAGGACGTCCTGTTCCGGCAGCGGCCGGCCGTCGAGGACATTGTCCAGGAGCAGTTCCATCGCGAGTTCCCCGATCCGCCGGTGCGGCAGGTCGATCGTGGTCAGCGGCGGCGACATCTGCGCGGCCACGTCGGTCTCGTCGTCGTAGCCGATCACGGACACGTCCTGCGGCACCCGCAGGCCGAGCCGAGCCGCGGCGAGCACCACCCCGACCGCCACCCGGTCGCGGGCGCACACGAACGCCGTCGGGCGCTGTGCCGCGGGGACGTCCAGCAGCGCCGCCGCGTGCCGGGCGCCGGTCTCGATGCTCCAGCCGGCATCGATCACCCGGGCCTGCGTGGCACCGACCTCCCGGGCCGCGCGCTCGAACCCGCGGCGCCGGCGCTCGGTCGCGGGGATGTACTCGCGCTCGTCCTGGTCCCGCCCGGCAAGCATCACCACCCGCCGGTGGCCCTGGTCGAACACGGCCCGCGCCGCCCGGTAGCCACCCTCGAGCTCGTCGGCGATCACCCCGGCCGGACCGCCGGGCGCGAAGCAGTTGGCCAGCACCGTGGGCAGCTCGACCATCGACGGGTCGGGCGTGACCTCCCGCATGGACATGGCCGCATGCACGAACGCGTCGACCTGGCGCCCGCGCAGGGCCGCCACCATCTGGTGCTCGCGGGCGTCGTCGAGGCCGTAGTCGGCCACGATGGTCAGGTAGCCGCGGGCGAACGCCGCCTCGCGGGCCCCCTGCAGGAGCGGGCCGGCGAACGGGCTGGTGGTGATCTCGTCGGTGACGATGCCGATCGTGGAGGTCGACCGGCGCCGCAGGTTCACCGCGGAGGCGTTCGGCCGGTACCCGAGTTCGGCCGCGGCCGCATGGATCCTGGCTTGGTTCGCCGCGGAGATGCTGCCCTCGCCACGCCCGTTCAGCACCAGGGAGACGGCGGTCCTGGAGACCCCCGCTCGCCGTGCCACGTCCGCACTGGTCACCGTCAACGCTGCGCTCCTAACTCGTGTCAGGTCACCATCGTAGCCAGCGCGCTGCGGTGCGGTGCGATCCGACATCCGCCGATCGTGACCGGACCGGGCGCGCGGGTCGGATCGGGTGGCCTCAGGACGTGCTGGCGTGCACGTGGTCGTAGTGGTTGGCCGTGGCGCTGCCGCGATCTGCCAGGTGGGCCCACGCACCGGTGGCGTCGCCGGCCATCCAGATCTGCTGCTCGAAGATCAGGTAGGTGATGCCGAGCTCACCGGCATGTGCCTGGAGGAACCCGGCGATCTCCCACCCGGCGGCGCCGGTGACCATGATGTCGAGGGCGTGGCCGGACCCGTGGTCGCCGCCGTCGCCGGCGCGGTAGCCCCCGTAGGCGGAGGCGACGCCGGGGAACGCGGCACACACGGCGCGGTAGGCCGCCGCGGCGTTCGCCGCCAATGACGACTCGATCTCCTGGCTGGTGGTGCACGCCGCGCCGGAGACGCCCGGGTCCTCGGGCTCCTGCGCGACCGGCTCCTCGTCGGCGAGGTAGTTCGAACTCACCCACGCCACCCGCTCGCCCCAGATCACCTGGGTCCAGCCGTCGGCGCTCGCGCCGGTCACGTCGACCGCGTCGGCCCACGCGAACGTGGTCAGCCGCTCGTCATCGACGGACGGACCCGAGCGGACGTTGACGGCGGAGGTCACCCACAACTGGCCGGTCACCTCGGGCAGGGGTTCGGGCGTGCTCGTCGCGGGGTCCGGCGTCGGCGTGGGCGTGGGTGCGTCGACCGATTCGCGCGCCTCAGATCGTTGCGCGACCTCGTCGGAGCGTTCGTCGAGAACGGTGCCGGCTGTGCCGTCGGTGCCGTCGGTGCCGTCGGTACCGATGAACGGGACCGGGGCCTGCGCCGTGGACCTGGTCGCGGGGCTCTGGTCGACCGGGACCGCGGCGGCCAGGCTCGCGAGCGCGAAGGCGCCCGCAGCGGCGGCGCCGAGCATCCGGGACAACGGCGTGCGCCGGGTCCCGACGGCACGGTGACGGCCTGCTGGCACGAAGTTCCTCACGGTCGATCGGTCATGGAGCCGAGCCATCGTAACCAAATCGTTATCAAAAGTCAGATGACGTGAGGTGGGTCACGAGCCCTCGCACTCGGTTCGACGGTGAACCGATCCGGCGCGGCAGACAGTTCCTGGGACCGCACTCAGGTTGTCCACAGATCACGGATGCCACTGGCCCGACGACCCGACGGCGCCTATCGTCGGTACATGCCGAAGACTCCCACCGAGCTCGAGCGCAAGGTCGATCAACTGGACAACGATGTCCACGAGATCTATTCGATGCTCACCACGATCACCGACCAGCAGTTGGCTCACGACGCTCGCTTCGACTCGATCGACCAGCGGCTCGATGGCCACAACAGCCGACTCGACTCGATCGACCAGCGGCTCGATGGCCACAACACCCGACTCGACTCGATCGACCAGCGGCTCGATGGCCACAACACCCGACTCGACACGATCGACCAGAAGTTGGATACGGTCATCACGATCCTGGGTGGAGCACCGCAGGGCTGAGCCACCGTCGTCGGGTGCCCGGCCGGGCGTCCTGCGCGTCTCGCAGGAGCCCCTCGGGCCGGCGACGTGCGCGCGTCGGTGGCGGATGCCTCGACCCCCTGGATCGCATCCCCTCCGGGTGCCGTCAGCGGCTGGTGGCATCCAGGCGTTGCAGCAGGTCGTGCGCGGCGAGCTCGATCTCCTTGTGCCGCCACTCCGAGGCGCGGTAGACGCACGCGATCAGCGCAGTCCGGTGCACGCGCCGGAAATCGCCGTACACGAACGCGTACCGAGCCTTGGTCCCATCCGCAGCGCCGTCGGTGAGGCCGAGGTGCCACGCCCCGTAGTCCTGCCACGAGTGCCGCTCGAGATAGCCGTTCTGAGCGTCGGCCCGCGGCTGCGCGTCGCCCCAGTCGCTGTCCAGCACGTACTGCCTGGCGTCGATCAGCCGACCCGCCTGCTCGATTCCGGCGGGGTTCACCCGGTACGTCGCCATCTGCGACTCAGCCCTTCACGGACCCGGACATCAGCCCGCCCACGAAGTACTTCCCGAGCAGAATGTAGACCAGCAGCGTCGGCAGCGACGCGAACAGCGCACCGGCCATCGACACGCCGTAGTTCTGCAGTTGGGCCCCGTTGGCGAGGTTGTTCAGCGCCACGGTCACCGGGCCGGTGTTCGGGGTGGAGAAGAACACGGCGAACAGGAAGTCGTTCCACGCGGAGGTGAACTGCCAGATCAGGACGACGACGAAGCTGGGGATCGAGATCGGAAGGACCACCCAGGCGTAGGTGCGCAGCATGCCCGCGCCGTCCATGCGGGCGGCCTCGATGAGTTCGTGCGGCACCGACTCGTAGTAGTTGCGGAAGATCAGGGTGGTGATCGGGATGCCATAGATCACGTGCAGCAGGATCAGGGTCGGCACGCCATTCGGCAGCCCCAGGTCCAGGACGATCTGGTTCAGCGGGATCATCACGGCCTGGTACGGGATGAACATCCCGAACAGGATCAGCGTGAACACCACGTTCGCTCCGCGGAAGGACCAGCGGGAGAGCACGAACCCGTTCATCGACCCGAGGAACGCGGAGATGATCGAGGCGGGGATCACCATCTGCAGGGTGCGCCCGATCGCCGGCGCGAGGGTGTCCCAGGCCATGATCCAGTTGTCCGCGATCCACAGTTGCGGCAGTGCCCAGGCCCGGCTCGGCGTCGCGTCCCCCGGGCCCTTGAAGCTGGTCACGAGCAGCACGTAGACGGGGATCAGCACGATCACCAGCGAGAACAGCGCGATCGCGTACCGGGCGGTGCGGGCCGCCGTGAACCGGCCCTTGGGGCGCCGGATGGCCGGCGTCAGCTGGTCGGTGCCGGGGGCGGCGGTGGTGGTGGTGGTGGTCATCGCCCGCTCGCCTCCTTCCGGGACGTGTGGATCAGGTACGGGACGACCAGCACCGCCACGATGATGAGCAGGATGGCGCCGACCGCCGCGGAGTTCGCGTAGTCGAAGCTGGACTTGAACACGTACATGTCCACCGCCGGCACCTTGGTCTGGTAGTTCGACGGCTTCGAGATCGACATGATCAGGTCGAACGCCTTCAGCGACATGTGCCCGATGATGATCAGCGCGGACAGTGCCACCGGGGACAGTTGCGGGAAGATCACGTGCCGGTAGACCTGCCACTCGCTCGCGCCGTCCATCCGGCCGGCCTCACGCAACTCCTCCGGGACGCCGCGGAAGCCGGCCAGGAACAGCGCCATCACATATCCGGACAACTGCCAGATCGCCGGCAGCGCGATCGCCGCGATGCCCCAGGTGATGTTGTTCCACCACGGGTTCTGCAGGAAGTCCAGGCCGACCATCTGGAAGAGCCGGTTCAGACCGAGGGCCGCCTCCCCTTCGTTGGAGTTCAGCAGCCACCGCCACACCACCCCGGAGGCGATGAAGGACACCGCCATCGGGAACAGGTAGACCGAGCGGAACAGGCCCTCACCGCGCATCGGCCGCTCCAGCAGCCACGCCCACATGAACCCGATCAGCATCGTGCCGACCAGGAACACCACGGTGTACAGCAGCAGGTTCTTCAGCGAGTGCTGGAACGCCTCGGAGGCGAGCAGGTCGAGATAGTTCTGGATACCGACGAACACCGTCGGCTGGGCGCCGGTGGCCTGCGCGGCGGTGTGGCTGTCCGTGGCGGACGTCGCGAAGTTGGCGGCGATCAGGCCGTAGACGAACACGGCCAGGAGGATCATGGACGGGGTCAGCAGCAGGACCGGGGGTCCCCACCGCTTGATGGTCTTCACGGATCTATCCTCCGACGGCGGTCAATGGGTTCTGGCGGACCGGCGCACGTCCGCCGGTGGTACCTGGGCACGGGTGCGTGCCCGGTCGCCGCGGCGCCCGGGCACGCACTCGAACATCAGCCGGCGGCGGCCGCCAACTCCTCCTGGTAGGTCGCCAGGTCGGAACCACCGGTCGTGTACTTGCTGGTGGCGTCGGAGATGGCGGTCGACCACGCGATCGGCGCCGCGGCCCCGTGGGCGAGCGACGGCACGATTGCGTCGTTCGCGTAGGACTCGATCGCCGTCTGCTGGTACTCGGAGAAGTCCGCCGGGTCGGCGTCGGTGCGGGCCGGGATCGAGCCCTTCGCCTGGTTGAACGCGACCTGGCCCTCGAGCGAGCCGACCGTCTCCAACCAGGCCGTGGCGCCGTCGGGGTTGGGCGCCCCGACCGGGAGGGTGAACGAGTCGGCCAGGAAGCCGAACTGCCCGTCGCTGCCGGGGACCGGGAAGTCCACGAAGCCGGGGCCCCGCTCGACTCCCTGTTCCTCGAACGCGGCCACGGCCCAGTCGCCCATCACGTTGTAGGCGGCCGTCCCGTCGATCACCATCTGGGTGGCCTCGGGCCAGTCGAGCCCGTCCCGGTCGGTGTTCGTGAAGCTCATCAGGGTCTCGAAGTGCTCAAGCGCACCGGTGACCTCGGCCCCGGCCCAATCGGTCTCACCGTTCCACAGCCCGATGTACGCCTCCGGTCCGAGGTCGGCCATCAGCACGGTTTCGAGCAGGTTCACCTGGGTCCATGTGGTCGCCACCGACAGCGCCGTCACGCCGGTGGCCTGCACGGCCTCGAGGTCGGCGATCCAGGCGTCGATGTCCGCGGGCACCGCGGACGGGTCGATGCCGGCCGCCTCGAGCACGGTCGGGTTCGCCCAGACCACGTTGGAGCGGTGGATGTTGGAGGGCACCGAATAGATGGCGCCGTCCACGGTGAGCAGGTCCAGCAGGTCCTGCGGGAACGCGTCGGTGAGGCCGAACTCCGTGTAGAGGTCGGAGATGTCCTCGATCTGACCGGCCGAGATGTAGTCGGTCAGCTCCGCACCGGCGTGCGCCTGGAACGTGTCCGGCGGGTCACCCGCCTGCATGCGGGTCTGGAGCAGGTCCTTGGCGGCGGAACCGGCCCCGCCGGCCACCGCGCCGTTGACGAACGTGAAGTCGGGGTGCTGCTCGGCGAAGACCGCCTCGAGCGCCTCCAACCCGGTCAGTTCCGAGCCGGCGGCCCACCAGGTGAAGACCTCCACGTCGGTGCCGCCGTCACCGCCGCCACCGCCGTCACCACTGCCGTCGCCGCCACCGCTGCAGGCGGTCAGGGCGAGCCCAATCGCGGCGGCCGTCGCCACCACACCGATGCGTCGCATACATCACTCCTTCATGATCAGTCCGACTCGGCGGACATGTCGCGCCAGCCGGCGCAACGACTCTCATTCTGTTCCCCGGTATCGGCAGGGGCCTGCGTGGGCACCAAACCGTCGCCAAGTTGTGACCTTCTCGTTCGGCGGAAATCCGCCGGTCGGAGCGCTCTCATGGGCGCCGCTGGATCAGCGGCATTCACTATGGACCCCGGCGAGGGCGGAACGCAAACCCCGCTGACCGGAGGCCATCACGGCGGCGTGCGCACGAGCGAACCACCGCCCGGCGAGCGGCGCCACCAGGCGCATCCACCGCCGTCGGGGGTGCACCTGCCACACGGTCTCCATCACCACCCCGGCGCCGTCGTCGCGCAACGACCACACGCCCGAGCCGACCAGATCCCCCACCACCCGCGCCCGTGCGAGGACGCCCGGGGTGACCTCGGTCAGTTCCACACCGAACCGGAGCCGGTACCCGGTCGGCGCGCGCACGGTCAGCAGCGTGCGTTCGCCCACATGATCGCCGTCGCCGGCCCGCACCACGGTCGCGCCGACCACACCCGGCCACCAGCGCGGCCAGGTCGCGGCGTCCGAGAGCACCCGCCAGACCTGCGCAGCGGTGGCGTCCGCGCGCCATCTGGACGTGAACCTGAAGCCATCGATCACCGCGCGCCCCTCCCCACGCCGTCGGGCGATGCCGGGCCATGCCCGGATCCGAGACCAGATTGCCCGGCGCCGACGGCCGCCGCCACCTATCGTGTGGAGATGGCCGACGTCGTCCAGGTGCGCCGCGCGCACCCCCTTGAGACCGTCGTCGCGTCGTTCGGGATCCTGCTCACGGTGGCGCAGCTCCCGTTCTACGTCGCGGCCGGCGTGGTGGCACCCCCGTGGGGTGCACTCGTCCTCAGTGTCGCGTGGGTGGCCCTGTTCACCCTGGGTCTGCGCTGGTTCCGCGATCACCCGACCTGGGTCCTGCTGGTGCCCGCGCTCGCCGCCGCCGTCTGGATCATGTCGGTGACCGTGGTCGAGCCCTACCTCGGCTGGGGTCCCTGAGCGACCGCGCGCGTGCGACGTCGGCGGGCGGTGCGAGAGTAGGGGCATGTGCGGACGCTACGCCTCGTTCCGGGAGGCCCAGGACCTCGCCGATGCCTTCGACGTGGAGGAGGTCACCGATGCGGCCGCCCAGGTCGCTGCCAACTACAACGTCGCTCCCACGGACCCGGTCCGGATCGTCCTGGACCGGGCGCCGAAGCCGGCGACGGCGGACGTCGAGCAGGGCAGCGACGGCGGCGCTGGGTCCGCGGTACGGCGGGAGATGCACGCCGCGCGGTGGGGGCTGGTACCGGCCTGGGCGAAGGACCTGTCCGTCGGGGCACGGATGTTCAACGCCCGCAGCGAGTCGCTCGCCGAGAAGAACGCGTTCCGCAAGCCGCTCGAGGCCAAGCGGTGCATCGTGGTGGCGGACGGCTACTACGAGTGGCTGAAGAAGCCGATCCCGGGCAGCAGGAAGCTCAGCCGCACCCCGTTCTACATCCATCCGACGGACGGGTCCCCGGTCGCCTTCGCCGGCCTCTACGCCTGGTGGCCGGATCCGTCGAAGGATGCCGACGACCCCGAGCGGTGGGTCCTGAGCGCCACGATCATCACCGCCGACGCCCGCGACGGGCTCGAGCAGATCCACGACCGGGAGCCCGCGATGCTGACGCCCGAGGGCGTGGCCACGTGGCTCGACCCGAGGGTGACCGACGCCGGCGAGGCGCTCGCCGTGCTGGCCGCCCCGGCCCCTGCGGTGTCCTGGCACGAGGTGGGCGCCCAGGTGGGTTCGGTGCGCAACAACTCCCCCGAGTTGATCCGGGCGATCTGAAACGCGGCGCGTCGTGCGGGCGTGACGGGTACCGTTCGGCACGTGAATATCGCCGTGACCGGTTCCATCGCCATGGACCACCTGATGACCTTCCCCGGGCGCTTCGCCGACTCGCTCCTCGCCGAGCAGCTCGACCGGGTGTCGCTGTCGTTCCTGGTCGAGGAGCTCGAGATCAAGCGCGGTGGGGTCGCCCCGAACATCTGCTTCGGGCTGGCCGCGCTCGGCCTGACGCCGCTGCTGGTGGGTTCCGTCGGTGCGGACTTCGACGACTACCGGGCCTGGCTCGACCGGCATGGCGTGGCCACCTGGCCGGTGCAGGTCTCCGAGACGGCGCACACCGCCCGGTTCGTGTGCACCACCGACTCCGACAACGCCCAGATCGGATCGTTCTACACCGGTGCGATGGCCGAGGCCCGGGAGATCGAGCTGCGGCCGATCGAGGCGCGCGCAGGCCGGATCGACCTGGTGATGGTCGGTCCGAACGACCCGGAGGCGATGGTCCGGCACACCGAGGAATGCCGCACCCGGGGCTACGCGTTCCTCGCGGACCCGTCCCAGCAGGTCGCCTGGATGGACGGCGACACGATCCGCAGCCTCATCGACGGGGCCACCTACCTGTTCTCCAACGACTACGAGGACTCGGTGATCCAGCAGAAGACCGGCTGGAACCACGAGGACATCCTCGCCCGGGTGCAACACCGGGTGATCACCCGCGGCAAGGAGGGCTCGAGCATCTACACCGGGTCCGAACGGATCGACGTGCCGATCGCCCGTGAGGAGGTCACCCTCGACCCGACCGGCATGGGCGACGCGTTCCGGGCCGGCTTCGTGGCCGGACTGTCGTGGGGGGTGAGTCTGGAACGGTGCGCACAGATCGGCTCGCTCCTGGCCAGTTACGTGATCGCCGTGACCGGCACGCAGGAGTACCGGTTCGGCAACACCTTCCTCAAGAGGTTCACCGCCGCCTACGGCGACGCCGCCGCCGACGAGGTCGCCCCCCGGATGCGCGACCTGCGCCTCTGACCGACGGCACCCAGCAACGGATCCGGTCGCGGTGCGCGACACCGGGCCGACCCTGGCGCCGGGGCGACCGATCGTGCTATTTTGAAGTGGTGTCCAAGGGTGCCGTCACGAAGCAGGCGATCCTGCGCGAGGGCGTCGAGACCGCCTACCGCGTGGGCCTCGGCGGCCTGACCATCGGCGTCCTGGCCACCGCCTGCGGCCTGAGCAAGAGCGGGCTGTACGCCCACTTCTCCTCCAAGACGGCGCTGCAGCTGGCGGTCCTGGACCGCGCCCGCGCCGACTACGCCGAGACCGTGCTGATCCCGGCTCTGGCGACCCCGCGCGGCGAGCCGCGGGTCCGCGCCGTGTTCGAGCGGTGGATCCGGCTCGGTCTGGAACGCCAGGCCGGCGGATGCCTCTTCGTCAAGGCCTCCGTGGAGCTCGACGAGCAGCCCGGCCCCGTGCGCGATCAACTGGTGCGTGACCACCGCGACCTCGACGAGGCGATCGCCCAGATCTTCCGCACCGGCATCAGCGAGGGGCAGTTCCGCTCCGACGCCGACCCGGACCAGTTCGCCGTGGATCTGATGGGCACGATGCTCGCCTTCTACCACTATCACCGCCTGCTCGACGACGGCGCTGCCGAGGCCAGAGCACGTCGTTCGTTCGAGCATCTGCTGGACGCCGTCCGCGCCTGACCGACCGGGGAGAGCCATGTCAACGCCTACGAACACGAAAAGCACGAACGTTCGTCCTACCGATCGATTGCGACTCAGGGCCCTGCGGCTGGGCTTCGGCACCCTGGACCGGTTCGCGCCCGAGCTCGGCGCACGGTGGGCGGTGCGGGTGTGGGCCACCCTGCCGAGCACCCGCGGCCGGCGCCGTGACGCCCGGCCGGTGGATCTCCCGGGCACCCGGGCGGACACCCGGCTGCCGGGCGGGGCCCTGCTGGCGGTCGAGACCTGGGGCGAGGGCCCGCCGGTCTACCTGATGCACGGCTGGGGCGGATGGCGCGGACAGTTGGGCGCGTTCGTCGCGCCCCTCGTGGCCGCCGGCCACCGCGTCGTGGCCTTCGACGCGCCGAGTCACGGAGACTCCGGGCCCAGCGCCCTCGGAAGGGGCCGGGCGACGGCCCTCGAGTTCGCCGACGCCCTGCGCGCCACGGTCGCGGCGCACGGGGCGCCCCACGCCGTCGTCGCCCACTCCCTGGGCGGTTCCGCTGCCACCATGGCCGTGCGGGACGGCCTCGACCCGGGCCGGCTGGTCCTGATCGCGGCGAGCCCGAACCCCATCGCCCTCACGGCCGCACTTCCCCGCACCCTCGGCTACTCCGAACGCACCGCGGTCCGCTTTGACCGCCGGCTCACCGCCCTCGCCGGGCGCCCGCTGGGCGACTTCGACGCACGAACGATGACCCCGTCGGACCTGCCGACGATGATCATCCACGACCGGAACGACAAGGAGGTCCCCTACACCGAGGGCGCCGACCTGGCCGCGGCATGGCCGGCCGCCCGGTTCGTGAGCACCGAGTCGTTCGGTCACCAGCGCATCCTGGCCGCCGAGCCGGTGCTGGCCGTCGTCCGTGACTTCGTCACCGACCGGGCAGCGGCCACCTACCCCGGCTGAGCAGGTCCGCGCAGGCACGCGGCGGCGTCGGTGACCGCGCACTCGCGCACCGGATGCCCGGCCCCGTCCCGGAGGGTGACCGTCGATGGCCCATGCCGATTCCCGCGCACGAACGGTTGCGCCCGGCCGCGCACCTGCGAGGCTCGTCGCATGCGTTATGTGATGATCGGGGCCGGCGCCGTGGGCGGGACGATCGGCGGAAGGCTCGCCGGGGCGGGGCGGGAGGTGGCGCTCGTCGCCCGCGGTGCGCACGCCCGCGCGCTCGTGGCCGACGGCCTGCGCCTCGAGACACCCGACGGCACCCACACCCACCGGCTGCCGGTGGTGACCACCCCCGCCGAACTGGGCGAGCTGCGTGCGGACGACGTGCTCGTCCTCGCCGTCAAGACGCAGGACTCGGCGGCCGCCCTCGTGGACTGGGCGCAGCGGCCGGTGCGCGGTGGCGGGACGGCCGCTGCACGGCTGCCGGTGCTCTGCGCCCAGAACGGCGTGGAGAACGAACGTCTCGCTCTGCGCGCGTTCCGCCGCGTGTACGGCGTGTGCGTCTGGCTGCCCGCCAGCCACCTGCAGCCGGGGCTGGTATCCGCCCCGGCGGCGCCGCTGAGCGGTGTGCTCCACCTCGGCGCCTATCCGGGTGGTGTGGACCCCCTGGCGCACGCCGTCTCCGCGGACCTGGAGGACGCCTGGTTCGAATCACCCGTGGTCGCGGACGTGATGCGGTGGAAGTACGCGAAACTCCTCGCCAACCTCGGGAACGCGATCGAGGCCCTGACCGGGCCGGTGCAGTCCGAGGCGGCGCACGAGGTCCTTGCCCTGGCCCGCGCCGAGGGCAGCGCCGTGCTGGCCGCCGCCGGGATCCCGGTCGTGCCCGAGGCCGAGCAGACCGCGGTGCGTGGCGACAAGATGCGTCTTCAGGCGATGGCCTCGGGTGCGCGCGGTGGCGGCTCGTCGTGGCAGTCGCTGCGTCGCGGGACCGGCACGATCGAGGCGGACTACCTCAACGGGGAGATCGTGCTGCTCGGGCGACTCCACGGCGTGCCGACCCCGGCGAACGCCGCCCTGCAACGCCTCGCGGGCGCCGCGGCGCGGGATCGCCGGCCGCCGGCGGCGATGACCGTGGCGGAACTCGTCGCGGCACTCGGGGCATGAGCTGGATGCCCGACCCCCTGTCGCCGGTGCCATGGGCACCGGCGACCGCTGTAGTCCCTCGGGCTGACCTCGCCTTCCACCCGCGGCGGGACGCCCCCGCGGGTACCGGCTCCTAGGCTGGGTCTATGAGTGCCCCTGCCCAGCCGCCGGAGGCGTGGACGAGCCGGGTCACGCCGAATGCGGTCGACGCCGTGCTCGCCGCCGTCGCGGTGCTCGTGGTCGGACTGCCGTCCCTCGCGCTGTCGGCAGCCTTCGGGTACCCGACGGCCGGCGCGATCGTCGGCGGCCTGGCCTCCCTCGTGATGCCGGCCGCGGTCGGCTGGCGACGCAGCCACCCGGTGCCGTCGGCCGTCGCCGTGTACGCGGCGGCTCTGGTCCACGTCGTCGCCGGGGCACCCTTGATCTTCGCGGACTCGATGATCTTCGTGGCCCTGTACTCGGTCACCGTCTACGGGCCGATCTGGGCACGGCGCACGGCGCTCGGGTCGGCACTGTTCGGGTGTCTGATCCTGAGCCTGCTGTTCTCGACCACGTCCGGGCAGGCGCCGCTCGACTCGCTGGTGACCGCCGGGGCGGCGATGGCGTTCCTGTCCGCGCTCGTGATGATCACCTGGGCGATCGCGATGGTGCGCAAGTCGCGCGTGGACCGCGTGGAGTCGCTCGCCGAGCGGGCGGCCCGTCTCGAGATCGAACGCGACCAGCAGGCGCAGATCGCCACGGCCGCCGAGCGGGCCCGGATCGCCCGCGAGATGCATGACATCGTGGCGCACTCGCTGTCCGTGGTCATCGCCCAGGCCGACGGCGGCCGGTACGCCGCGCCCGCGGACCCGGAGGCGGCCACCCGTGCCCTCACCACCATCTCCGAGACCGGGCGGGCCGCCCTGGCGGACATGCGCCGGATCCTCGGCGTGCTGCGCAATGACGAGGCACGCGAGGGCGACCTCATCCCCCAGCCGGACGACTCGAACCTGGACACGCTCGCCGAGCATGTCCGCGACACCGGCCTGCAGGTCTCCGTGGTCCGGGTGGGCGTGGCTCGGGCGATGCCGCCCGGCGCGGGCCTGACCGTCTACCGGATCGCCCAGGAGGCGCTCACGAACATCCTCAAGCACGCCGGTCCGGGCGCGCATGCGACCCTCCTGGTCCAGTGGACCCCGGTCGGTCTGGTGCTCCAGATCGATGACGACGGTCGGGGTGCCGCCGCGTCCAGCGACGGCGCCGGTCACGGGCTGCTCGGCATGCGCGAGCGCACCGCGATGCTCGGCGGCACCCTCGCCGCCGGCCCGCGGGCCGGCGGCGGGTACCGGGTCCGCGCCGAGATCCCCCTTCCCGGCGGTCACGGGCCGCAGCCGACCCCGGCGACGGCGCCACTGGCCCCCGCCTCGCGGCCCCCCCTCCCGCCGGCGGCCGGGTCGAGCCCCGCGACGGCGCCACCCAACCCGGTTGCGCCGCCGACACCGACGACGTGGGTCGGGCCGGCGCCGACTCCCCCACCAGGGCCCCCGGGCCCACCCGATCCGAACCCAGTGAAGGGCCCCACCGCATGACGCTCGACGGCGACTCCTCCGACGTCCCCACCGCACCGATCCGTGTCGCGCTCGTCGACGACCAGCAGCTCGTCAGGGCCGGGTTCGCCCTGGTGATCAACTCCCAGCCGGACCTCGAGGTCGTTCTCGAGGCCAGCGACGGCGCCCAGGCGCTACGGCTGCTCACCTCCCACGAGGTGGACGTGGTACTCATGGACGTCCGGATGCCGCAGATGGACGGCCTGGCCGCCACCGCCGCACTGACCGACCCGGACACCCACCGGCAGGGCAGCGTCCCGAAGGTGGTCATCCTCACCACGTTCGACCTCGACGAGTACGTCCTGCGCGCCATCAAGGCCGGCGCGAGCGGGTTCCTGCTCAAGGACACCCCACCGGAGGAGATGCTCGCCGCGATCCGCACCGTGCACCACGGGGACGCGGTGATCGCCCCCTCCAGCACCCGGCGACTGATCGAGCACCTCGCGACAGTGCTCCCGGACGAGCAGAAGGCGCCCGCCGCCGTCCTCGACGCCCTCACCGACCGCGAGCGGGAGGTCCTGGTCCTGATGGCCCGCGGGCGTACGAACACCGAGATCGCCCGCGACCTGTTCGTGGCCGAGGCCACGGTGAAGACGCACGTCGGTCGCGTGCTCGCGAAGCTCGGCGTCCGCGACCGCGTCCAGGCCGTGGTGACCGCCTACGAGACCGGACTGGTCAGCCCAGGCGCCTGACGCCGTCGGGCCGGGTCCACCCACGGGATGATCCGCGAACCCACCCGGGGCGCGACGCGGGCGGCACCCGCCCGCTCGTAGGTTCGTGAACATGACCTCACCAGTGCCTGCCAGCGAATCCACGAGTGCCGTGCGCGCCGTCGACCTGACCAAGATCTACGGCGAGGGCGAGGTGGCCGTGACCGCCCTCGACCACGTCGACGTCACCTTCGACCGCGGCGTCTTCACGGCGATCATGGGCCCGAGCGGGTCCGGCAAGTCCACGCTGATGCATCTGCTCGCGGGCCTGGACAGCGCCACCTCCGGCCAGGTGATCCTCGGTGACGTCGACATCACCACACTCACCGACAAGCAGCTGACGATCCTGCGCCGCGAGCGCGTCGGGTTCGTGTTCCAGTCCTTCAACCTGCTGCCGATGTTCACGGCCGAGCAGAACATCGCGCTCCCCTCCGAGCTGGCCAACAGCGCCGCGGATCCCGCGTGGCTGGACCTGCTCGTGGACACCTTCGGGCTGCGGGACCGGCTCACCCACAAGCCCCACCAGCTCTCCGGAGGGCAGCAGCAGCGCGTCGCCATCGCCCGCGCGCTGAGCACCCGACCGCACGTGATCTTCGCCGACGAGCCGACCGGCAATCTCGACTCCCGCTCCGGCGCGGAGGTGCTCTCGTTCCTGCGCCGCTCGGTGCGCGAACTCGGCCAGACCATCGTCATGGTCACGCACGACCCCACCGCGGCCGCGTACGCGGACCGGGTCGTGATGCTCGCCGACGGCCGCATCGCCGGCACGATCGAGGACCCCACCCCGGAGTCGGTCCTGGCCGGCCTCGACGCGCTCCGCGGGCTCGAGACCCAGGTGGCCCGCTGATGCTACGACTGACGCTGGCGCAGATGCGCACGTCCGCCGGCAGGCTGGCCGCCGCGGGCATCGCGATCGTGCTCGGCACCGCGTTCGTGGCGGTGACCCTGCTCGCCTCGGCCACCCTGGAGCAGACGACCCACAACGCGGTCACCGCGCAGCTCGCGGACGCCGACCTCGTGGTCAACGACTCCACCTGGAGCCTGGACGCCGACGAGCTCGACCGGATCCGGCGAGCCGACGGCGTGGCCGCAGCCGACCCGACGTCCTCCTTCTCGGTCGAGGTCGACGCCGGTGGACGCACCGAGTGGCTGAACGTGGGCGCCGTAGCCGGCGACCCGCGGCTGTCCCCGGCCGTCTACACCCAGGGGTCCGCACCGGCGGCGCCCGGGGAGATGTCGCTCGGCGTCGGCATCGCCGAGCGGCTCGCCGTGCAGCCCGGTGACGCGGTCGAGGTGACCTGGGAGTCGTGGGTCCCCGACGCCGAGGACCCCGAGGACGGTGTCTGGGCACCGCATGCGCAGACCGTCCGGATCACCGGCCTGATCGAGGAGAACAGCGGCCTCGCCTACGGCTCCCCGAACGCGTACGTGCCCGCGGACGAGTTCGCCAGATGGGAGGGCACGACGTACCCCGACGACGCCGCCGCGACCTGGTCCTCGATCCTGATCGCTCTCGAGGACGGCGCGGACGTCGAGGCGACCCGCGCGGTCATCGCCGCAGAACTGGCCCCTGACAGTTCGGCCGAGGTCCTCACCGTGGCCGAACAGGCCGAACGCAAGACGGCGGAGATCACCGGCAACGAGGTCACGTTCGTGGTGCTGCCGCTGGGTTTCGCGGCCGTTGCGCTCGCCGTCGCCGCGCTCGTCATCGCGAACACGTTCCAGGTGCTGGTGGCCCAGCGCACCCGGAGCCTGGCCCTGCTGCGGTGCGTCGGCGCCACGAAGGAGCAGGTCCGCTCGACCGTCCTCATCGAGGCGATCGTGGTCGGCCTGGCGTCCTCGATCGCCGGTCTCGTCCTCGGCACGGTCCTGATGGCCGTCGGGCTCGCCGTGTTGGCCGGGCTGAACCTGGACGTCCCGCTCGACCGCACGCTGCACCTGAACGCGCTCAGCGTGCTGGCGCCCATCGCCGTCGGCACCGTCGTGACCGTGCTGGCCGCGCTGGTCCCGGCCCGGATGGCCACCAGGGTGGCGCCGCTGGCGGCCCTGCGCCCGGTCGAGGGCGAGCACACCCGTGGGGCCGGCCGGATCCGGATGGCGTTCGCACTGGTGCTGGTGGCCGGTGGGGTCGGGTTGCTCGTCCTCGCCGTGGCGATCGCCGGCGGCCTCGGTGGCCTCGCCACGGACGGGGCGCTGCTCCTCGCCCTCGGCGTCGGGGTGCTCGGTGGGCTGAGCGCCGTGCTCGGCCTGCTCATCGGCACGGTGTTCGTGGTGCCCGCGCTGATCCGGCTCGCGGGGCGGGTCCTGTCCCGCTGGGTGCCCGGTCGGATCGCCACTGCGAACGCCGTCCGCAACCCGCGCCGCACCGGCGCGACGGCCAGCGCCCTGTTCATCGGGGTCGCCCTGGTCACCATGATGTCCACGGGTGCGGCCGCAGCCAAGGACAGCCTTGGGGACGCCCTGGCCACCCAGTACCCGGTGGACGTGAGCATCTCGGTCGGTGGCCCCGAGGTGGCCCTGGACGCGGCCCAGGTCAACGTGGTCACCGAGACCGACGGGGTGAGCGCCTCGATCCTGGGGAGCGTGGCGCCGGTGACCCTCGGGATCGACGGGTCCCAGGAGTGGGTGCAGGCCCAGGCCGTGGACCCCGATGACCTGACCGCCGTGCTCCGAGACCCGGGCGTGGCCGCCGGTCTGGCCGACGACACGATCGTGATGCCGCGCCTCTACGCCGAGTGGTACGACCTCGCCGACGGCGATCGCGTGAGCGTGACCGCCGAGAACGGGTCGGAGGTGGAGCTGACGGCCAGGGTGACCGAACTCGGCGGCGTCGATCCGATGGTCACGCCGGCGGCCTTCGCCGCCCTCGGCCTGCCGTTCGTCGAGAACACGATGGCCGTACGGCTCGCCGACGACGTCGATGCCGTCGAGGTGATCGGCGAGATCCAGTCCGCGCTCACCGACCTCTCCGCGACGACCGACGCACCGACCGCCTCCGTGGCCGGGGCCGCCGTCGAGCGCGCCGCCTACACCTCCGTGGTGGACACGCTGCTCGCCGTGGTCCTCGGGATGCTCGCCGTCTCGGTCGTGATCGCCCTGGTCGGGGTCGCGAACACGCTGTCCCTGTCGGTGTTGGAACGACGGCGGGAGTCGGCCCTGCTGCGCGCGATGGGCCTGACCAGGGGTCAACTGCGGGGCATGCTCGCCGTGGAGGGCGTTCTGATCGCCGGTGCCGGCGCCGCGCTCGGGATCGTCGCCGGGCTGGGCTTCGGCTGGGCCGGCACCGCCGTGATCCTGTCCACGGTGGGCGAGGTCACCCTGGCCGTGCCGTGGCGCGACATCGCGATGGTGGCCCTGGTCGCGGTGCTGGCCGGGCTGGGAGCCTCGGTGCTGCCCGCCCGCACCGCCGTGCGCACGCCGCCGGTCGCCGCACTCGCGATGGACTGAGCCGGGTCCTGCCGAACGCCTGCCCGGCACCGGGTCCGGAGGGGATCCGGTGCCGGGCAGGAGCCGCTCACCGGGGGTCGGCGGCGGCCCGAAGGGCCAGCATCACCAGCGGCACCTGCAGGGGCAGCCGCGCCCACGCGATCGCTCGCGCTCGAGCGCTGCGGCCCCGCAGGATCCGCACGGTGCGCACATTCGCCGGAAAGACGGCCACCAGGAACGCCGCCGACGCCAGCCCGGCAACCCGGCGCGTGCGCCGGTTCCACACGGCGCCGGCCAGGACGAGTTCGGTGAGGCCGGAGCCGATCGTCCACGCACGGGCCGGCCCGGGCAGCGTCCGGGGCACGATGGCATCGAAGGTCCGGGGCCGGATCAGGTGGGTCAGGCCGGTCACGACGAACGTCGCCGACAGCAGGGCGGCCGGGCCGGGGGTGATGCGCGCGCGGGATGCGTCGGATGCCATGGGCGCCCAGCCTACGTCGGCCTCAACCGCCGGCGACCACCCCGAGGACGGCCGGCCCGTAGCGAGCCAGTTTCGCCTCCCCCACGCCGGAGATCCCGCTCAGGACCGCCTCATCGGCCGGGCGGGCTTGCGCGATCCCGGCCAGCGTGGCGTCGTTGAACACCACGTAGGCGGGCACACCCTGCTCCTTGGCGACCTCCGCCCGCCAGGTGCGCAACCGCTGGAACAGCTCCTGCGCCGTGTCATCGAGGTCCAGTGCGGCGCCGCCCTTGGCCTTCGCGGCCCGCGGTGCCCGGCTGCGCTCCGGCTCGATGCGCAGCATCACCTCCCGGCGGCCGCCGAGCACGTCGGCGGCGGCCTCGGTCAGGGCGAGCACGCCGTACTCCCCCTGCACCTGCAGCAGGCCCTGCGCGAGCAGCTGGCGCACCACCCCACGCCACTCGGCGTCACCGAGCTCGGTACCGATCCCGAACGTGCTGAGCTCGGTGTGCCGGAACTTGACCATCCGTTCGGTCTCCCGGCCGAGCAGGATGTCGACGAGGTGCCCGGCTCCGAACTGTTGGCCGCGTTCGCGCTGCAGCCGCAGGATCGTGGACATCACCTTCTGCGCCGGCACCGTGCCGTCGAAGGACTTCGGCGGGGACAGGCAGGTGTCGCAGTTCCCGCACGGGCCCGCGCCGGACTCGCCGAAGTAGGCGAGCAACTGCTGCCGACGGCACCGCACGGTCTCGCAGAGGGCGAGCATCGCGTCCAGATGCAGCGACTGGGCCCGCTTGCGCTGGGCGTCTCCCTCGCCGTCGGCGATCATCCGGCGCTGCTGGACGACGTCCTGAAGACCGTAGGCGAGCCATGCCGTGGACGGCAGGCCGTCCCGCCCGGCCCGGCCGGTCTCCTGGTAGTACCCCTCGACGCTCTTGGGCAGGTCGAGGTGCGCCACGAACCGCACGTCCGGTTTGTCGATGCCCATCCCGAACGCGATCGTGGCGACCATGATGACGCCCTCCTCGCGGAGGAACCGGGACTGGTTCGCGGCCCGCTGCTGCGCCGGGAGTCCCGCGTGGTACGGGAGCGCGGCGTGCCCCTGACCCGCGAGCCACTCGGCGGTGCGCTCCACGGAGGCCCGGCTGAGGCAGTAGACGATGCCGGCCTCCCCCGGGTAGGACTCGATGAGCCGCAACAGCTGGGGCCGCGCCTGGGCCTTCGGGGTGATCCGGTACTGGATGTTCGGCCGGTCGAAGCTGGACACGAACACCCGGGCATCGCCGAGGTCGAGGTTCGTGACGATCTCGGCGCGGGTGGCCTCGGTGGCGGTCGCGGTGAGCGCGATCCGCGGCACGTCCGGCCACCGCTCGTGCAGCATCGAGAGCCCGAGGTAGTCCGGTCGGAAGTCGTGCCCCCATTGCGCCACGCAGTGTGCCTCGTCGATCGCGAACAGCGCGATCCGGGCCGCGTCGAGCAGGCCGGCGGCCGCGGTCAGGCGCTCCGGGGCGAGGTAGAGCAGGTCGATCTCCCCGGTGAGCAGCCGCTCCTCGGTGTCGCGCCGCTCGGCGGCCGACTGCGTCGAGTTCAGGAACGCCGCCCGCACGCCCAGCAGCGCCAGGGCCTCCACCTGGTCATGCATCAGGGCGATCAGCGGGCTGATCACCACGCCGGTGCCCTCCCGGACCAGGGCCGGGATCTGGTAGCACAGGCTCTTGCCGCCGCCTGTCGGCATCAGCACGAGGGCGTCACCGCCGGCCACCACGGTGTCGATGATCTCCGCCTGGTCGCCGCGGAAGGCGTCATATCCCCAGACGGCGGAGAGCGCCTCGAGGGGCGAGCTCGCCGTGGGCGGGGCAGCCCGGGGCGCACCCGCCGGCGGCCGGGGCGCGACGGCCGGCCGGCCGGGCGCGACGCCGGCCCGCCCGGTGGCCGCGACCAGCCGGCCGGGCTCCGGCGCGTCCCAGTCGCTCAGGTACTCCGGTGGCGGCGGGTCGTCCCAGTCCGGCGGCGGCTCGCCCCACGGGTCCTCGGTCGGCGACTCGTCGCTCCTGCGCTCCTCAACCACCCGGCCAGCCTATGCGCCGGGCCCGACGGTCGGCGCCGGCCTACCTCCTGCTCGCCAGCGAGGTCCCGTCCACGGCGGAAGGGTCCGGCGCACTCACCGCGGCGCCACCGGCGACCGGTCGCGCGGAGGCCGACCGATGCGGCCCCGGCGCCGAGGTCTGCGTCCCCTCCGCGAGCTCGGCCGGCACCGGGGCCTCGGCGGGCACCGTGGACTCGACCTGGACCTCCCGCTCGATCCGGGTCGCCAGCGGCTTCTCCTCGATGAAGCACAGCAGGATCGCCGCGAGCACCGCGAGCGGTGCGATGACCAGGTAGATCGGTGTCAGGGCGTCGTTGTAGGCCTCCACGATCGGGATCCGCAACCCGTCGTCGAGGTGCTTGACCACGTCCGGGGTGAGCGCGTTCACGCCGCCGTCCACGGCCGCGTCGGCTCCCGGCAGTCGCTCGGTCAGCAGGCCGAGCAGCCGGGCCGAGAAGACGCTCCCCACGACGGCCGACCCGAGCGTGCCTCCGATCTGCCGGAAGAAGTTGTTCGAGGCGGTGGCCGTGCCGACCTGGGTCACCGGGAACGAGTTCTGCACCACCAGGACCAGGATCTGCATGCTGGCGCCCAGGCCCACGCCGAGCACGGCCAAGTAGGCACAGGCCACCCAGATCGCGGTCTGCGCGGTCAGCGTGGACAGGCCCACCAGCGCGGCCGCGAGCAACACGGCCCCGGCGATCGGCAGCCACTTGTACCGTCCGGTGCGGCTCACGTACCAGCCGGACGCCGTGGAGACCAGCAGCATCGATCCCATCATCGGCACCATGAGCAGCCCCGACGCGGTTGCGTCCTGCCCCGCGACCATCTGGAGGTAGGTGGGCATGTAGCCGAGCACGCCGAACATCCCGATGCCGATGAACAGCCCGGCCACCGTGGTCAGGTTGAAGTTGCGGTCGGCGAACAGGCGCAGCGGGATGATCGGCTCCCGGGTGCGGCCCTCGACGAACACGAACAGAGCGGCGCTGACCAGGGTGCCGGCGATCAGGCCGAGGATGAGCGGTGAGTTCCACGCGTAGTGCGACCCACCCCAGGTGCCGAGCAGCACCAGGCACGTCGTGCCGACGGCGATCAGGGCCATCCCGCCGAAGTCGAGGTGCGGGCGACCGCGGCGCCGCTGCGGCAGCGGCATCAGGAAGAGCGCGGCAGCCAGGGCGGCCAGGCCGAGCGGGATGTTCATCCAGAACGCCCACCGCCAGCCGGGGCCCTCCGTGAGCCAACCGCCCAGCAGCGGGCCGGCCACCGAGGAGAACGCGAAGACGCCGCCCATGATCCCCATGTACTTGCCGCGCTCGCGAGGTGGGACCACGTCGGCGATGATCGCCTGGGACAGGATGATCAGCCCGCCACCGCCGAGACCCTGGATGGTCCGGCCGACGATCAGGCCGGTCATGTCGATGGTGAGCGCACTGACCACCGACCCGATCATGAACAGCACGATGGCGCCGACCAGCAGCGGCTTGCGACCGATCAGGTCACCGAGTTTCCCGTAGACCGGCATCATCACGGTCGAGGCCAGGATGTAGACGGTGATCACCCACACCATCAGGTGGGCACCCTGCAGTTCGCCGACGAGGGTCGGCAGGGCGGTCGCCAGGATCGTCTGGTTCAGGGACGCGAGCAGCATCGACAGGATCAACCCGGCGAACAACAGCGCCAGAGCACGGCGGTCGAGCAGGGTTCCGGAGGACCCACCGGGGGTGGTGGGGGCGGTTGTCATGACTTCGTTACTACCTCTCGGAGCAGGTCCACGGCTTCGTCGAGGACGTCGTCGACGTCGTCTCGAAGGATGAAGGTCGGGTCGTTCGTGGCGGCGAAGGTCAGCGCGGCGGAGGCCATCGAGATCAGCATCCGCACGTGTGGTTCGTCGAGCTCGCGCCCGATCACCTGGGCGATCCGCTCCGTGACGACCTCCGTGACGATCGCCTCGGTCTCCCGGAACGACTCGGTGCGGTGCCGGATCAGTTCCGGGTGCCGGTCGAAGATCTCCCGGCGGCGGGTGCGGCTCAAGGCACTGCCGGAGGCCGTCCGCGCGACCGCGAGGAGCAGCCGGGTGGTGCGCTTGAGCAGTTGTCCGTCCTGGGGCGCGTCCAGGAACTCCTGGCGGGTGGCCGGGTCGAGGTGGGGTCGCCGCAGCCCGACGACGGCGTGTTCCTTCGTCGGGAAGTAGTTGAAGAACGTCCGTGTCGAGACGTTGGCGCGGGCAGCGATCGCGTCCACGGTCACCGCGGCGAGCCCTCCGGAGAGGACCATCGCCGCCGCCGTCTCGTGCAACGTCCCCCAGGTCTCGGCGCGCTTACGCTCCCGGAGCGAGGTTTCCTGCACCTCTGCATTTTTGCATGACTGCAATATTCTGACAAGAGCGTCGTCCACAGGGTCTCCGCACGCCCGACGGCGGAGCGCGAGCATCGTCGGTATGCCGACGTCGAGCACGGGGCCTGGGGTCGCTCCGGCCACCACCCGGTTCCATCTGGCGGTGGTCCGGGGTCCTGACGCGGGCTGGGTGGCGCCGCTCGGCGCGACGCCGGTCCTCCTCGGCCGGGGGCCGACAGCCACCCTCGCGCTCGAGGACCCGCAACTCTCCCGCGAGCACCTCCTGGTCGGGGCGCGTGGCGGGCGCCTACGCGCCCGGGACCTGGGGTCCGCGAACGGCACCGTCCTGATCCGGGCTCGCCGGACTGCGCGCGGCCACATCAGCGACACCGCGGGCTCCGCCGGCCCCGGCCGCCGCGCCCGCCGCCTGCGCGGCCGGTGGCGAGTGCTGCGCGAGGGTGACCGGATCCGGGCGGGTGCGAGCGTGGTCGAGGTCCGCCGGCACCCGTCGCTGCGGCAAACGGCAGGCTCGACAGGTTCGACAGGTTCGGCAGGTACCGCCACCGTCGGCGACGGACTGCTCGGACGGCTGCTGTTCCCGCTGATCATGTGCGTGACCTCGGTGCCCCTGCTGCTCTCTGGCTCGGGCCCGTGGCGGCTGGTCCTGGCGGTCGCACTGCCCGTGGTTCTGCTCGGCTCCGTGCTCTGGCCGCTTGTGGCCCAACGCCGCCGCCGTCGCCAGGTGCGGACCGGCCCACCTCGCGCGGACGCCCCCACCGAACCGGAGCCGGACGCCGGCCCGGACGATCCGGCCGGGCTCCTCATGGCCGCGAGTGCGCCTCCACGCACCGGCCGGCAGGAGGAGTGGCGCGCTCTGCCGACTCTGCCGACTCTGCCGGCTCTGCCCACTCTGCCGGTCTGGGAGATCGGCGATGCGAGCCCGCCCTCGGGACGGCGACCTGCGCCGTCGACCGCTCGGGTTCGCCGCGACCACGAGCGGGCCCGCTATCTGTCCGGCGGCACCAGGGCACTGGCGCTCGTCGGCCGGCCGGAGGACGTGACCGCGCTCGCCCGGTGGATGGTCTGCCGGCTCGCGGCGCGGCTCCCGCCGAGCCGGCTGCACCTCGACCTCCCCACCGGCTGGGACTGGGCGACCGCGCTGCCACACCGGGTGCCCGGGACGGAGCCGGGCCGGCTCGAGGTCCACGTGGTCGAGGGGCCCGCCGGCGGTGCACCTTCCGGCGGCCCGAGCATCGTGCTCGCCCGCGACCTGGCCGAGGTGCCGTCCTGGTGCGAGCGCGCGATCGAGGTCCGCTCCGGCCACGACCGCCAGGTGGGCGAGCGCTGGGCCGCCACCGTGTGTGCCGCCGTCGTCGCGGCGACCCATCGCCCCGATCTCCTCCCGGACGCGGTGTCGATCGAGGCGACCGTAGGCCCGGGCGAGGTCGCCGGGATCGTCCGCGGCTGGGCCGCCGCGACCGGACTGGCCGCCGTCCTCGGCGTCGGCCCCGCCGGCCCGCTCCGCCTCGATCTCGCCACCGAGGGCCCGCACGCCCTCGTCGCCGGCACCACCGGTTCGGGCAAGTCCGAACTCCTGCTGTCCTGGCTGCTCGGCCTCGCCCACGCCCGCTCGCCCGCGGACCTGACCCTCGTGCTGATCGACTACAAGGGTGGCGCGACGTTCCGGCCGGTCGCCGGCGTGCCGCACGTGGCCGGGGTGCTCAGCGACCTCGACGCGGCGGGCACCACCCGGGCGCTGGCGAGCCTGCGCGCGGAGCTGCGCCGCCGCGAGCGGCTGCTGGCCGCGTCCGGGTCGGCGACCCTCGCCGAGCACCGGGCCCGGGTCGCGGCCGAGGTGCGACCGCCGGCGCTGGTCGTCATGGTCGACGAGTTCCGGGCGATGGCCGACGAGCACCCCGACTTCCTCGACGCCCTGGTACGCCTGGCCGCACAGGGCCGCTCGCTCGGCATCCACCTGGTGCTGGCCACCCAACGCCCGGCCGGCGCGGTGACCCCGGACATGCGCGCGAACCTCACGGTCAGGATCTGCCTGCGGGTGCTCGAGGACGCCGACTCGATCGACCTGATCGGCGACGCCTCGGCGGCCCGGCTGCCCGCGGTGCCGGGCCGGGCCGTGGTGCTGGCCGGGGAGCGCACGCTGGTGCAGGTCCCCTGGACGGGCCCGCCCGACGAAGGCGCGGTGCCCAGGTTGGTGGGCCGGCTGCGGGCAGCCGCGGCGCAGGTCGAGGCGCAGGAGCCGTGGCGGACGCGGCCCCCGCGGCCCTGGGCCGAGCCCCTGCCGGACCGGATCGACGTGGACGACCTCAGCGTCGACTCTGTCGACACCGTCGACACTGTCGACACCCGCCCCGACGGCGCACGAGACCCCGGGTTCGGGTCGCGAGTGGCGCCGGCGCTGCCGCTGCTGCTGACCGACCTGCCCGACGAGCAACGGCTCGGCGCCTGGTCGTGGCCGGTCACCTCGACGCTCCTGGTCAGCGGTCCACCGGGCTCCGGCCGGACCACCGTGCTGGGCACCCTGGCGGAGCTGGCGCGCCGATCCGGGATACCCACGCACGTGATCGCCGAGGACATGGCCGCGGTCGTGCCCGTCGCCTCCGGCGGACTGCACCCGCACGGCACGGCGTGCCCGCCCGAGGACTCCCGCCGGGCACGTCGCCTCGTCGAACTGCTGACCGCGGGCACCGGCGCCGCGCAGATCCTGCTCGTCGATGACGTCGACGTGCTCTGCCGGGCGCTCGACGAGACCGGAAGCATCGGCGCGGGCGTCGACCTGGTCACGGAGCTGCTGCGCCGGGCCCGCCGGGCGGGGGTCGGGGTGGTGCTGACCTGCACCGGGGCGTCGACCCGCTGGGCGCCGTTGGTCGCGGACCGGCTGGTCCTCGCGCCGCAGGACCTCGGCGACGCCCTCGTGGCCGGTGTGCCCCGCGAGCTGGTGGGCTCCGGCGGACCGGCGGGGCGGGGCGTCCTGATCACCCCGGACGCATCCCGGGTGGCGCAGGTGGCGGTCGCCCAGGTGGCGCCGGACCGGCACCTGCGTCCGGCGCGGGCACCGGTGCGGCTGGCCGCCCTTCCCACCCGGGTCCTGCTGGCCGAGGTGCCCGTCACAGGTCACGACCGGCAGGGCCGCGCCGGTGGCCCGCTCGTGCTCGGCGTCGGCGGCGACGAGGCCACCGCGGTCATCCGGGACCTGCCCGACGGCGGCACCTGGCTGATCGCCGGACCGGCCGGCTCGGGCCGCACCCGTGCGCTCCGGATGCTCGCCGACCAGCTCCGCGCCGGCGGGCGGACCGTTCTCGACGGACCCGGAGACCTCGCCGGATCGGTGACGGCCGCCGGCCGCAGTGGCGCCGACACCCTCCCGGCACGCGGCCCGGTGCTGCTCCTCGACGACGTGGACCGGCTTCCCGCCGCGACCCTGACCGAGGTCGCGCAGGCCTGCACCACCGGAACCGCCGTGATCGCGACGGCCCGTCCGGAGCCGTTGCTCGGTCTGTACCACGAGGTCGGAGCGAGGCTGCGGGAGGCACCGCTGATGATCGTCCTCGGCCCGGCCGGGCCGGCCGCGCACCTGACCGGGATCGACCTGCGCCGTCACGCCGACGCCGACCCCGGCCCCGGTCGGGGGGTGCTGGTCGACGGCGGGCGGCCCACGCCGATCCAGCTCGCGGGCTAGGCGACCGCGTCCGGGCCGCCCGCACCCGACGTCGCGGCGAGCGAGGCGGGCACGAGCAGCGTCACGACGACGACCACGGCGAGCACCATCGGCACGGTCGCCGCCCACCAGGGCACCGAGGCGTAGGATGCCGCGCCCACGGCGAACTGGAGCAGCTGCCAGGTGATCACCGGGCCCCGGCCCCACCGCTTGCCTTGCCAGAGCGCCCGCACAGCCAGGAAGAGCAGGCCGCCGATCAGGAGCAGGACCACGAGCACTCCGGCAGCGAAGCCGGCGAACGCCGCGTCCCCGGCGAGGGCGAGCACCACTGAGGCGACCCCGATCACGACCAGTCCGACGGCCTCGAGGAGCGCCACCGCGAGCCCGATCCGCAAGGACAGCGGGCGGTCGTCCGGCCGAGCCGGGCCCGGATCCGATGGGCTGGAGGTCGTGGACACGGGCCCCACTCTAAGCGAGCGCGACAGCCCCACTCGAGCGCCCGGGGCGACCTCCGCCGTCGGGCCCGGAGCACACGAGCGGCACACCGATCAAGGCGCCGATCCTGTGAAGAATGTCTCAGGGTCACGAAGTTGAAACTTTGTCGTAACCCCTTGTGCACGTTCAAATACCATGTGAAAGTTGTTCCCAGAGATTCACGCGAGTCGCGGAACTCCCCCCACCAACTCGGTCTGAGAAGGCCACGCACTCGCACGCGCCCACACAAGGAGAACGCAATGGATTGGCGTAACAACGCGTCCTGTCTGACCGAGGACCCCGAGCTCTTCTTCCCCATCGGGAACACCGGTCCCGCGCTCGTGCAGATCGAGGAGGCGAAGGCCGTGTGCCGCCGTTGCCCGGTCGTGGACACGTGCCTGAAGTGGGCGATCGAGTCCGGCCAGGACGCGGGCGTCTGGGGCGGCATGTCCGAGGACGAGCGCCGCGCGCTGAAGCGCCGCACCGCCCGGGCCCGCCGCGCCGGCTGAGCCACACTGCTCCGTTTCGAACGGCCGGATCGCCTGGGGCGGTCCGGCCGTTCGCATGTCAGTAGTCGCGCAGTTCGCCGACCCGGGCCTCGAGGACGACCTCGGTACCGCCGCCCGGCACCGGCTGCCAGGAAATGGTGCCGTCCAGTTCGGTGGCCACCAGGGTGCGCACGATCTGGGTGCCCAGCCCCTTCATCTGGGGGTCCTCCCCCATCCCGACGCCATCGTCGATGACGCTGACCCGAAGCATCGGGCCCTCGCGCCGGGAGTTGATCGTCACGGTGCCGCCGTCCGTCGCCAGACCGTGCTCGACGGCGTTGGTCACCAGTTCGGTGAGCACCACCGCCAGCGCGGTCGCGTCGGTCGCGGGCACCCTGCCGAAGGCACCCTCGCGCACCGTCTTCACATGCGCCTCGCCGGCGGCGACGTCGGCCACGAGGCGCAGCGTGCGCCCGAAGACCTCGTCGAAGTCGACCACCTCGTCGATGGTCTGCGAGAGCGCCTCGTGCACCGTCGCGATGGTCGCGACCCGGCGCATCGCCTCGTTCAGTGCCGACTTGGCGTCCTCGGAGTCCGTGCGGCGGGCCTGCAGCCGGAGCAGGGCCGCCACCGTCTGCAGGTTGTTCTTCACCCGGTGGTGGATCTCGCGGATGGTGGCGTCCTTGGTGAGCAGTTCCCGCTCCCGGCGGCGTAGCTCGGAGACGTCCCGCACGAGCAGGACGGCCCCGACCCGCTGGCCGTACTCGGTGACCGGGACCGCCCGCAGGGACAGGCTCACGCCATGGGACTCGACGTCCGTGCGCCAGGCGGCCCGGCCCATCACCACGAGCGGCAGCGACTCGTCGACCGGTGACTGGTCCTTGAGCAGGGGCGTGATCACCTCCGCAAGGGACTGCCCGACGACCTCGTCGCTGACGCCGAGCCGGTGGAACGCACTGAGGGCGTTCGGGCTCGCGTACAGGACCTCGCCCTCGCTGTTCAGCCGGACCAGTCCGTCACCGACCCGGGGCGCGCCGCGCCGTGGACCGGTGGCCGCGTTCGCGAGCGGAAACTCCCCTCGCGAGATCATCCCGCAGAGCTCGTCGGCCGACTCCACGTAGTTCAGTTCGAGGCGGCTCGGGGTGCGGCTCGCGCCGAGATGCGTCTCGCGGGCGACCACCGCGAGGGTCCGCCCGGCTCGGACCACCGGGATCGACTCCTCCCGGATCGCGAACGAACCGTTCCAGCGGGCCTCTCGGGCCCGGTTGATCTCCTGGGTCTCGAGCGCCTGCAGCAGCGCCGTCCGAAGCCCGGCGGGGGCCCGCCTGCCGACCACGTCGTCATGGTGCACGGTGGCACCGGTCGACGGGCGGGCGTGTGCGACCGCGACCAGGTCGCCGTCCTTCGTGGGCAGCCAGAGCACCAGGTCCGCGAAGGAGAGGTCGGAGATCACCTGCCAGTCCCCCACGAGCAGATGCAGCCACTCGGCGTCCTGACTGGTCAGGTCGCTGTGATTCTCGATCAGGTCACCCATCGTGGACACGGTCGTAGCCTACGCACCCACACACCGGCCGCGAGCCACGGCGGCCGCCCGCCGAGACCGGGTCGTGGCCGTGGTGTGCGACCGAAGGACCCCATCGCTACGCTCGCAGATGGGCCGGTCGGCCCGCCTGCCAGAGCGAGGGAGAACCATGCGCTTCGACGCCGCCATCGACTACCCCGCCGACACCGGCCGCGTCGCGCAGATGCTTGCCGACCCGGACTTCGTACGGCGCAAGATCGAGGCGAGCGGCGCCGCCTCGACAGCCGTCGAGGTGACGTCCGCGGACGACGGCGGCTTCACCGTACTGACCCGGCGGGCGATGCCCACCGACAAGATCCCGAACGCGCTGCGCAGTTTCGTCGGCGCCTCGATCGATGTCCGGTTCGTCGAGGTCTGGCAGCCCGCCGACCCGGACGGGCGCCGCACCGGGACGTTCACGATGGATGTGGCGGGCGCTCCGGCCGGGGCCACCGGCACCACCGCGCTGGAGCCCGACGGCGAGGCCGGAGCCCGGATCGGCTATGACGGCGACGCGAAGGTCAACGTGCCCTTCCTGGGTGCGTCCGTCGAGCGTGCCGTGGTCGAGGCCGTGCAGAACGTGCTCGACGCCGAGCGCCGGGCCGGGGTGCAGTGGCTCACCGAACGCTGAGGTAGCGCCCCGCCCGAACCCACCGGCCGCCGTCGAGCCGAATTGTTTCGGTTGGGTCACAGGTCTTGACGCGACGCCCGGACGTGATCCACTATCGCTCCTATTCCCTGAGAGCGCTCTCAGGACATCGTCGCCCGACTGTGAGAGCGCTCTTAGACAATCTCGGGTCAGGTCGCCCGGGAGTCATTCGCAGCAACCCCACCACCGCCGGAACCGCCGGCACCCATGAGCGTGCGGCCTCGCCCGCACCACCGACGAAGGAGTCATCGTGCGACGTAGGACACGAGCACTGGTAGCGACGGCCGGCCTCTTCGGCCTGGCCCTGACCGCCGCCTGCGGCGGCAGCCCCGGGGACGCCGACCCCGATCCGACCACGGACGCCGGGTCCGACGAGCAGATCACGCTCACGGTCGCCACGTTCAACGACTTCGGCTACACCGAGGAACTCCTCGCCCAGTACACCGCCGAGCACCCGAACGTCGTCGTCGAGCACGTGCTGGCCGCCCGTGCTGAGGACGCCCGGGCCAACCTGACCACCAACCTCGCCTCCGGCGGCGAGGGTCTGAGCGACATCGAGGCCATCGAGGTCGACTGGCTCGCCGAACTGCTGCAGTACCCCGACTACTTCGCCGACCTGTCCGACCCCGCGGTCGAGGGCCGCTGGCTGGAGAGCAAGGTCGCCGCCGCCACCACCGAGGACGGCCGCCTGCTCGGCTACGGCACCGACGTCGGACCGCAGGCGATCTGCTACCGCGCGGACCTGTTCGCCGCTGCCGGGCTACCCACGGAGCGCGCGGAGGTCGCCGAACTGCTGGGCGGCGCCGACGCCACCTGGGACGACTACTTCGAGGTGGGCCGCCAGTTCGTGGCCGCCTCCGACTCCGCCTGGTACGACTCGGCCGTCTCCATGTACCAGGGCATGATCAACCAGGTCGAGTTCGCCTACGAGGAGGGTGACGGCACGCCCATCGGCCTGACCAACCCGGCGGTGCGCGAGGCCTACGACGCGGTGCTGTCCGCGTCCACCGACGACGGCCTGTCCGCGGGCTTCGAGCAGTGGCAGGAGGACTGGGTCGCCGGCTTCCAGAACGACGCTTTCGCCACGATGCTGTGCCCGGCCTGGATGCAGGCGGGGATCGAGGGCAATGCGGCCGGCATCGAGGGCTGGGACATCGCCGACGTCTTCCCCGGCGGCGGCGGCAACTGGGGCGGCTCGTACCTGACCGTGCCCGCCGGTGGCGAGCACGTCGAAGAGGCCCAGGCACTCGCCGAGTGGCTCACGTCCCCCGAGACCCAGGTGCAGGCGTTCGCGAACGCCGGCACGTTCCCGAGCCAGGTCGACGCCTATGAGAACCCGGACCTGACCGGAGCCGTCAACCCGTTCTTCAACGACGCGCCGGTCGGTGAGATCTTCGCCAACCGCTCCCTCGCCGTCGACGAGCTCGGCTTCCTGCCCTACAAGGGCCCGAACTACTTCGCGATCCACCAGAGCGTGCAGGATGCGATCCTGCGCGTGGACGTGACGGGTGAGCAGAACGCCGAGGACTCCTGGTCCGCCGCCGAGCAGGCGGTCGCCGACCTCGGCCTCTAGCCGATCGTCCATCGGTCGGCGGGGCGGGTCACCGCCCCGCCGACCCCACACGAGGAGCAGCATGAGCGTCATCACCCCGCGCCCACCGACGGCGCAGCGGCCCCGGGAGGCCACCGCCCGCCGGGTCGGGTTCCGGCAGCGGTTGGGCCGCTGGGACGTCAAGGTCTCGCCCTACCTGTACATCTCACCGTTCTTCATCCTGTTCGCGGTGGTGGGCGCCTTCCCGCTGCTGTATACCGCGTACGTCTCGGTGCACGAGTGGAACCTGCTCGGCGGACAGGGTGACTTCGTGGGTCTGACCAACTACGGCGACGTGTTCGCGCAGCCGACCTTCATCAAGGCGATCGGCAACACCTTCTCGATCTTCGCGCTCTCCTCGGTGCCGCAGGTGATCACAGCGATCGCCCTGGCCGCGGTCCTGAACGCGAACCTGCGCGCGAAGACGTTCTGGCGGATGGGCGTGCTGCTGCCGTTCATCGTGGCACCGGTCGCGGTCGGGCTCATCTTCGGTCGGCTGTTCGCCGACGACTCCGGCCTCGTGAACGCCCTCCTGACCCAGGTCGGCATGGACCCGCTGGGCTGGCACTCGGACCGACTGACCAGTCACGTCGCCATCGCCACGATGGTGAACTTCCGCTGGACCGGCTACAACACCCTCATCTTCCTTGCCGCCATGCAGGCCGTCCCCCAGGAGCTGTACGAGGCGGCGATCATCGACGGCGCCGGCCGGCTGCGCCAGTTCTTCTCGGTCACCGTGCCGCAGTTGCGGCCGACGATCATCTTCATCATCATCACCGCCACGATCGGGGGGCTGCAGATCTTCGACGAGCCGCGCATGTTCGACGACCAGGGCCTGGGTGGGCCGTCCCGGAACTGGATGACCGTGGCCATGTACATGTACGACGTCGGCTGGGGCAACCAGAAGAACTTCGGCCGCGCCGCCGCGATCGCCTGGCTGCTCTTCCTCATCATCATCGTGGTCGCACTGGTCAACTTCCTGATCTCCCGTCGGATCGCGACCAGCGACTCGCCGCGAGGCGCGGCCCGGCTGCTCGCACGCGGCTCCGGCGAAGCCGGCCACACCCCCGCCGCGGACGCCGGTCGACCCACCTCTGCCTCGAAGGAGACCTGATGTCCTCGATCCCCGTCATCGCGCAGAGCGCGGGCCCCGGCGCCGCACGCTGGGCGGCCCGACGACGCCGGCGCGGGACCGGCGGCGCGAACAGGCGCCCAGGCTGGGTCACCTACGCGATCCTCGCCGCGGTCCTGCTGGTCGCCGCGTACCCGCTCTACTACACGCTCCAGCTGGCCTCCTCGGACGCCGTCTCGATCGCGCGCAACCCGATCCCGGCCATCCTGCCCGAGGGCAACCTGTTCTCGAACATCGCCGAGGTGCTCGGCGGCCGCGTCCCGTTCGGCAAGGCCTTCGTGAACTCATTGATCATCTCGACCAGCGCCGCGGTCGCGGTCGTCGCGTTCTCGACCCTTGCCGGGTTCTCCTTCGCGAAACTGCGCTATCGGGGCCGCGCACCACTCCTCGTGTTCGTGATCGCCACCATGGCGGTGCCCACTCAGCTCGGCATCGTGCCGATGTTCATCCTGTTCACCGAACTCGGCTGGGCGAACAACCTGATCGGCGTCATCGTCCCGGCCATGGTCTCGGCGTTCGGAGTGTTCTGGATGACCCAATACCTGGACCAGGCCCTCCCCTACGAACTCATCGAGGCCGCCCGGGTGGACGGCGCGTCGATGATCCGGACCTTCTGGCACGTCGCGATGCCGGCAGCCAGGCCCGCCGCCGCGATGCTCGGTCTGTTCACGTTCGTGCAGCACTGGGTCGCCTTCTTCTGGCCGTTCATCATCCTCACCTCGAACAACCCGACGCTGCCGATGGCGGTCCAGCTGTTGCAGGCGAACTACTTCACCGACTACTCCCTCGTCATGGCCGGGGTGCTGGTGACCACGTTCCCGTTGCTGATCCTGTTCGTGGTCGCGGGACGGCAACTGGTCAGCGGCATCATGGCCGGCGCGGTCAAGGGCTGACCCGTGCGGACGCAGCCAGGGATCGACGGATAGTTTGAGCACCAGCAATCACGGCGAAGGGCGGACCAGCACGATGTCACGACGATCCGGCGTTCCGACGCTCGAGGACGTCGCTCGCGCGGCAGGTGTCTCGCGGGCCACGGCCTCGCGGGTCGTCAACGCGGACGAGCGGGTCCAGGACGCCACCCGGGAGGCCGTCCTGGCCGCGATCCGCGACCTCGGCTACAGCCCGAACCTGGCCGCACGCTCGCTCGTCACCCGGCGCACGGACACGATCGCGGTCGTGGTGCCGGAGTCCGACGAGCGGGTCTTCAACGACCCCTTCTTCGCGGGAACCCTGCGTGGTGTGACGAAGGCGCTGGCGGTGACCGAGCTGCAGATGGTGCTGCTGATCGGCAGCCCGGGAGACGGCGACGGCCGCCTGGACCGGTACATCCGCGGCCGGCACACCGACGGCGCGATCATCGTCTCGCACCACGCGAACGACAACCTGTGGCGCTCCGTGGCCGAGGTCAGCCTCCCCACGGTGTTCCTCGGCCGTCCGTTCACCGCGCACCCCGGCCTGACGTTCGTCGACGTCGACAACGTGGCGGCCGCGGAACTCGCGACCCGCTATCTGGTGGACTCGGGCCGGAGGAGGATCGGCACCGTGGCGGGTCCGGCGGACATGAGCGCTGGTGCGGACCGGCTCGAGGGCTGGCGCCGGGTGCTGGCCGAGCACGGCCTGCCGTTCGATGCCGTGGAACTCGGCGACTTCACCGTGGCCGGTGGGGGCGACGCGATGACGCGTCTGCTCGACCGGCACCCGACCCTCGACGCCGTGTTCGTGGCCTCGGACCTGATGGCCAGCGGGGCCATGGACGCGATCCGCGCGAGCGGGCGCGCGATCCCCACCGATATCGCCGTGGTCGGCATGGACAATCTCGAGTTGGCGACCCGCACCCGGCCGCCGCTGACCACGGTGGTGAACCCCGTCGACGAGATGGCCACCCAGGCGGTCGCCATGCTGCTCGCGCAGCTCGAGGGCGGGCCCGTCCTCGATCCCGTGACGATGCCGACCGACCTGGTGGTCCGCGAGTCCGCCTGAGTCGGGCGTCGGTGCCCGGTCTAGCCTGGGCGGATGGATGCGCAGAGACCAAGGGCTACCGTCTCGCGCGCCGGCGCACTGCGGTTCCGCTGGCGCCGTCAAGGGCTTGCCAACACCGAGCCGGTCGCCGTCGCGCAGGCGCCCGCACTGGACCTGGGCGTGCAGGACACCGGCCCGATGGGATCCGGCTGGGCGTTGTGGTTGCGCGGCGTGGCCCCGGCGACGGCGGAGCCCGAGCTGGCCCTGGCGTGGACGCTGCGAGGGGCGCCGCACGCCTACCGACGGGCCGACCTGCCCGGGGTGATGCAGGCGGTCTCGCCGTTCTCCGAGGCGGACGCCGCGAAGCGGGTGTTCGACGCGTCCACGCCGCTGCGCCGGGCCGGGATCGACGTCCTCGACGCGCTCGACGTCGTCGCCGGGCACATGCGTGAGATCGTCAGTGAGCCGACCGTCAAGGGTGAGATGTCCAAGCAGTTGACGGCCCGCGTGGACGAGCCGTATCTGCGCTACTGCCGGGTCTGCCAGGCCACGCACCTGTACGAGCAGCCGTTCCGGCTCAGTGCCCTGTACGCCGGGTTGGAACTGGAACCGGGCACCTCGCCCCCGGTGCTGCGCCGGATCCCGGGCTGGCGTCGCCGCAGTCACGGCCCGGCCCGGGCACCCCGCGGTCCGCGCGAAGCACCCGAGCACCTGCACGTCATCCGTGCCTACCTGCGCCTGCTGGGCCCGGCCACCCAGAAGGAGGTGGCCGCCTACCTGGACGCGCCGGTCCGGGACGTGGTCGCGGCCTGGCCCGCGGACGCCGTCGTGGTGGAGGTCCAGGGTCGTGCGACGTACCTGCTGGAGTCGGACCTGGACGCCCTCGTCGAGGCCGAGGGCTCGGGAGCCGATGAGGACAGGGTGCGCCTGCTCGCTGCCTTCGACCCGTTGCTGCAGGCGAAGGACCGGGACCTGTTGGTGCCGGACGAGGCGGGCCGCAAGGACCTGTTCCGCACCATCGGCAGACCGGGCGCCGTCGCCGCCGGCGAGGAGGTCCTCGGCACCTGGCGCCCGCTCACGAAGGGCGCCACCATGAGCATCCGATTCACGCCGTGGCTGTCGGTCGGCCCAGTCCTGCGCCGTGCAATCGAGGATCAGGGCCAGGAACTCGCTCGGTGGCGAGGTCGTGAGTTCGGCGGCGTCGTGGACGAATAGACCCTCCGGACGAACCGGCCCCACATCGATACGGGACGGCGCACGGTGCTATCGGACGTCCTCGTTCGGCGCCGGGTCCTCCCCGGGGACACCCGGCTCGGCCGGTTCGGGGGTGGCCTCACCCTCCCGCTCGACCCCGAGCGTGACCTTCGTGAGCAGCGCGGCGACCGCTCCGACCGCCACGAGCACGGGCGCGAACACCGCGGTCACGGCCGTGATCGCGACGCCCGCGGTCAGCGGGATCTCGAGCAGGGTCCGGCCGTCGCTGTTCTTGATGTAGAGGCGTCGCACGTTGCCCTCGTGGACGAGGTCCTTGACCTTGTCGAGCAATTCCGAGCCCGACACGCTGAACTCCTCGTACCAGGTCTTCTCGCCGTCGTTCCGCTTCTCATCCATGCCGCCCATCCTCGCCGAGGCCCCGTCCGGACGCCACCCCCGCCCCGGATCCCGCAGTGCGTCAGCCGGCGACCGCCAGCGCGAGGCAGATGGCCCCGACGGTGAGGTCGAGGCCGACGCAGAAGATCGCGAGCGAGCGCATCACGACCGCCTCGCTGCGGTAGTGCTTGATGTCCCAAAGGGCGTGCGCGGCCAACGTCAGGGCCGCGAGCGCGAGTCCGAGCCGTGGGCTCAGCTGGAGCGCGACGATCGCGATCCCGAAGTAGCCGAGCAGGGCCGCCGCCTGGACGGCGGTGACCTGGCCGGTGCGCAGAACCGCCCCGACCCCGAGCAGGACGACGGCTGCCAGGACGAACAGCGTCCACCAGGGCAGGACCGCGACCAGGCCGGCGAAGGCCAGTCCGCCGAACACCGGGACGCCGAGCCAGGCGACCCACCTGGTCCTCGTCGCGGCCGCCGCCAGGTAGCACAGGGCCGCGACCCCGACGGCGGCGGCAGGGGTGAGCGTCGTGGTTCCGGTGACGATGGACTCGCGGTGCATCGCCGCAAGACCGTAGGTGAGACCGAGTCCGCTGACCGACCCGACGAGGATCCACGCGATCCCGGCGGCACCGACATGACGCCGGGGTACCGTCCCTATCGCTTGTGTACTGGACATGACTACTCCCGAGGAACCGGTGGACCGCCCTGCCGGGCGGCATGACCTGACCGACGATGCCAAGGAGAACGGCAGCTCGGGAGCCGATGTCCGGAATTCTTGGATACCCGGCACACGAGACAGAGGTCGGAGCCCTGCCGGCCCGTCTACGCTGGCAGACATGGCCGCACTGAGCGTCGTCGTCGTGGGCTTCGAGGGTGCCGAACTCGTCGACATCTCAAGCGTGACCTCGACGCTGGCGGTCGCGAACCGGCTGGGTGCCCGCCCGGCGTACCGCGCCGAGCTTGCCACGATCGACGGTCGTGACATCGTGTGCGACTCGGGCCTACGGCTCGGTGCGCAGCGAGCCCTGGCGGATGTGTCCACCGTCGACACGCTGATCGTCTCCGGCGGGCTCGGCCACGAGGCTGCGAGCCGGAGCCCCAACCTGATCCAACACGTCCGACGCCTCGCCGTGCGGGCCCGCCGGGTCGCGTCGGTCTGCACCGGCACCTCGGTGCTCGCCGCGGCCGGGCTCCTCGACGGGCGTCGCGCGACCACGCACTGGTTCTACGCGGCGGAGATCGCCGAGCGCTTCCCGCGGGTGCGACTCGACCCGGCGCCGATCTACGTCAGGGACGGCAAGGTCGCCACCTCCGGCGGGGTCACCGCCTCCCTCGATCTGACCCTGGCGTTCGTCGAGGAGGATCACGGCGCCGAGTTCGCCCGCTGGGTCGCGATGGGCATGGTCACCTACCTCCAGCGTCCCGGGAACCAGGCCCAGATGAGCATCTTCACCGCGGCACCGCGCGCCGACGACGCGGTCGTCAAACGGGTGCTCGACCACGCGACCGCCCATCCGGACGGCGACCTGCGCGCGGCAACCCTTGCCGGACTGGTCGGCGTCAGCACGCGGCAGTTGACCCGGCTCTTCCAGGAACGGCTCGGCCTCCCGCCGGCCAGCGCGGTCCGCCGGATCCGACTCGAGCTGGCCGCCCGGCTGGTCTCCACGACGGAGCTCTCGATGTCCCAGATCGCGGGGCGGTGCGGCTTCGGCTCGGCCGAGAGCCTGCGGCAGGCGTTCGTCAACCGCTACGGCGCCAGCCCGCGAAGCATGCGCGGCACGCACGCCCGGTCCCTGACCGGATCGTAGGTCGTCGCCGCCGTCAGGATTGGCGTGCGGACCGGCGACCGCGCTTGCCGAAACCGTGACGGTACCTAGACTCGGAGCGTGCCCACGCTGCCGAGCAGCCCGGGTCACCCGACATCCATATCCTGCTCGGCTTGCAGCCCGCGAGCCTCGGCCGCGTGTCACGCGGTAGTGCCCCGCCGGATCGGCGGGGTTCACGATGAGGTGAAGGGAATCAGACATGGGTGGCAACAAGGCCGTGGCCTACAAGGGACCGGGTGTCGTCGAGGTCATCGACATCGACTACCCCACGTTCGAGCTGAAGGATGGACCGGGCGTCAATCCGGCGAACGTGGGCCGGAAGGTGCCGCACGGCGCCATCCTCAGGACGGTCGCGACGAACATCTGCGGTTCGGACCAACACATGGTGCGCGGCCGGACCACGGCACCGGCCGATCTGGTCCTCGGCCATGAGATCACCGGCGAAGTGGTGGAGGTGGGTCCCGGTGTGGAGTTCATCGCCGTGGGTGACCTGGTCTCCGTGCCGTTCAACATCGCCTGCGGACGCTGCCGCAACTGCAAGGAGCGCAAGACCGGCATCTGTCTGAACGTGAATCCGGATCGGCCGGGCAGCGCCTACGGGTACGTGGACATGGGTGGCTGGGTGGGCGGCCAGGCGGAGTACGTGCTGGTGCCCTATGCGGACTGGAACCTGTTGAAGTTCCCGGACAAGGACCGGGCGATGGAGAAGATCCTGGATCTGGCCATGCTCTCCGACATCTTTCCCACCGGGTTCCATGGCGCCGTGACGGCCGGGGTCGGGGTCGGTTCGACGGTCTACGTGGCCGGCGCGGGCCCGGTCGGCCTGGCTGCGGCCACTTCGGCGCTGCTGCTCGGGGCGTCGGCGGTGATCGTCGCCGACATGAACGCCGACCGGCTGGCGCAGGCGGCATCGTTCGGCTGCGAGACGGTGGACCTGACCAAGGGTGGCCCGGTGGAGCAGATCGAGCAGATCCTCGGGGTGCCGGAGGTGGACTGCGGGATCGACGCGGTCGGGTTCGAGGCGAAGGGGCACGGCGAGGGTGCCGGCGAGGCACCGGCGACCGTCCTGAACGACCTGATGGACCTCACGGCGGCCGGTGGGGCGCTGGGCATCCCCGGCCTGTACGTGACCGGCGACCCGGGCGGGATCGACGAGGCCGCGAAGAAGGGGGCCCTCTCCCTCAGCCTCGGCACCGGGTGGGCCAAATCGCTGTCCTTCACCACCGGTCAGTGCCCGGTCATGAAGTACAACCGGGAACTGATGATGGCCATCCTGGGCGACCGCGTGCAGATCGCCGCCAACGTGAACGCGTCCGCGATCTCGCTGGCAGACGCGCCGCGGGGGTACGCCGAGTTCGACAAGGGCGCAGCACAGAAGTACGTGCTGAACCCGAACGGCTACCTCGACGCCGCCTAGGAGTCGGGCGAGGTCCGACCCGGTCCGACCGTCGGGGTCGGCGCCGGTGTCGGATCTCCCCGGGGCGGTTCAGATGGCGCGGGCCAGGCTGCGCCGCAGCAGCACGGACCCCAGTGCCAGCAGCACGACGGCGAACGCCAGGAGCACCCCGAGTTCTACGGCGATGTCCGCCAGGGTGCCGCCGCGGCGGGTCACCTCGGCGAACGCCTCGTAGGCCCAGGCGTGCGGAGTGAAGTGGGCCACCGTCGCCAGCGTGTCCGGGAACAGCTCGAGCGGGAGCATGCAGCCGCCGAGCGCGGCGAGGACCAGGCCGAGCCCCACCCCGAGGCCCGATGCGGCACTGTCGTTGTCGAGCGCGGAGCCCAGAACCATGGCAGCACCGGCGGCCACGGCCGCGAACATCGCGAGGATCAGCGTGGACAGGGCGAGGTTGCCCCACTCGACGCCGAACAGCAGGGCGGTGCCGACCATGATGTACAAGCCCTGCACCATGGCGATCACCCACCGGCCGAGCGCCTCGCCACCGATCACCTGCACCGGAGCGACCGGGGCGGCGAGGGTCCGGGCCACCACCCGGTACTTGCGGGCCTGGATCAGGGTCGCCGATCCGGCCAGGCTGTTGAGGAACACGAACAGCAGGACCTGCGCGGAGGCACCCACCGTGAACCCGGAGGCGCCCGCGAACGCCTCGGAGACGCTGGACTCACTCGTCACCGTCACGGAGGGCGCCACCACCTGCGACCCAGCGGTCTCGAGTGCCTCGTCGACGGCCGCCGGGTCCGCACCCGCACCGACGAGCGCCGCCTCCTGGCGCAGCCGCAGCTGGAGCGAGTTCAGGGCCCGGTCGACCTGTTGCCGGGTGGTGATCGCGCCGCCGCTCGAGCTCGACGTCACCACGACGGTCAGGTCCTCGTCGGCGTCGAACGCGGCCGCAGCCGCGTCGGTGAGCTCCAGGCCCAGGTCCACCCGGCCGCGGGCGATCTGCTCGCTCGCCGCATCCGGAGCCGCGTAGCTGACGGTGACGTCGGCCTCCTCGAGCTCGGCAACGAGGGCGGAGCGCAGCGAGGAGTCCGCCCCGCTGATCACCACCCGGCCCGACGACGACCCGGCCCCGAACTGGGAACCGATCAGCACCACCAGGATCAGGGGGAACACGAACACGAAGAACAGGTTGGAGCGGTCCCGCAGGAACCGCCGCAGCTCCACCCCCGCGATGGCTGCGACGGTCCTCATCGGGACACCCCCCGGTCGGGGATCAGCCGGGCCACCACGAGCATCACCACGGCGAAGCCGAGCATGATCGCGATCGGCGCCGCGAGGTCGGCGAGCCCACCGCCGCCCGAGGTGATCCCGAGTCCCCGGGTGAAGGCCGCGATCGGGTTCAGGTCGAGGACCCGCGCGAGCGCCCCGGACGCGCTCACCGGGAAGAACGCGCCTCCGGAGATGCCGAGCACCATGGCCAGGATCGACTGGATGATGCCGGCCTGCTCGGCGGTGCGGGCGAGGCGCACCACGATGAACGTCAGTGACGTGATCGCCGTGACCACCGACAGGATCAGGAGCCCGACCAGGGCGAGTGGTCCGAACGAGACGTCGAAGAACAGCCCGCCGAGAGTCAGCAGGACCGAGGTCGCGACGACGCCGAGGATGAACCCGGTCAGCGCCTTCGCGAGCACGATCAGGCCTGGGCGCATCGGCATCGACTGGAGCCGGGCCAGCGTGCCCTCCTGCCGCTCGGCGATCAGGCCGAGCACGCCGAACCCGACCGTGAACGTCAGGAACAGACCGGCCTGGCCGGCCACGAGCGAGGCCCCGGGCCCGAGCTGCTCGTCGGACGTCTGGCCCGCAACGGTGTCGATGGTCGGCCCAGCGGTGGCCGCCTCCTGCGCGACCCGCCCCAGCTCCTCGGGGTTCAGTCCCAGCCCGCCGCCCGCCGTGGCTGCGACGGTCCCCGCCGCGTAGGCGTCGAGCACGGACTGGCTGACGACGATCACGACGCCGGTCTCGAGCCCGGAGGTGTCCCCCTCGACGAACTCGAGTGCGCCGCCGGTGCCGGAGAGCACGTCCTGGCCGAAGCCGTCCGGAACGATCATGGCCAGGTTGACCTCGCCGTCGGCCACGGCCGTTCGCGCCGTCCCGGCCGACATCTGCTCGACGGTGACGTCGATGACGCCGGTCCCGGTGATCGCCTCGACGAGCGTCCCCGCAACCTCGTCGTCGGCCGGTGCCGATACCGCGACCGTCACGGGCTCGAGCTCGATCTCGTCGGTCCCACCGAAGACGAGGTTGAACACGAACATCAGGGCAAGCGGCACGATCAGCGAGAAGATGATCACCGACTTGTCGCGGATGCGTTGGCGCAGGTCGGAGGTGGTCATCACCCAGAGTTGACGCATCGGATCAGTCCCGCAGCGCTTTGCCGGTCAGGTGCAGGAAGACCTGCTCGAGGTTCGGGCGGGTGATCTCGACGTCGGCCAGCGTCACGCCCGCCGCGGTGGCTCGGGTGACGAGTTCGGCGACGGCGGTGGGCGCGTCGCGGACGGCGAGGGAGAGTCCGGTCCGGTCGGCGTCGACCTGCTCGACGGCGGCCAGGCCACCCAGGGCGTCGGCGGCCGCGGCGAGGTCACCGGAACCGTCCAGCCGGACCCGGTCCAGCCCTCCGATGAGCCGGATCAGTTCGTCCCGGGTGCCCTCGGCCTGCAGTTGACCCGAGTCGACGATGCCGATGCGGTCGCAGAGCCGCTCGGCCTCCTCCATGTAATGGGTCGTGTACAGCACCGCCATTCCCTCGCCCGACAACGCTTCCACCGACTCCAGGATCGCGTTGCGCGACTGTGGGTCGACGCCGACGGTCGGCTCGTCGAGGATGAGCAGGGTCGGTCGGTGCAGCAGTCCGATCCCGATGTTCAGGCGGCGCTTCATACCGCCGGAGTACTCCTTGGCCGGGTCACCGGCTCGGTCGGTCAGCCCCACCAGATCGAGGACCTCGTCGACGCGGGTGGCGAGTTCCTTGCCGCCCAGGCCCTGCAGCCGGCCGAAGAAGTTCATGTTCTCCCGGCCCTTGAGCTCGGGGTAGATGGCCAGGTCCTGGGGCACGAGCCCGATGTGCCGTTTCCCGGCGACCCGAGACGGCCCCATCTGCTCACCGAGGACTCGGACCGCTCCGGAGTCGGCGGCGAGCAGCCCGGCGATCATCGAGATCGTCGTGGTCTTGCCGGCACCGTTGGGCCCGAGCAGACCGTAGGTCTCGCCCGGTGCGATCTCGAAGGAGATGCCGTCGACGGCGGTGAGGTCACCGAACCTGCGCACCACCGCCTCGACCTCGAGCACCCGTTGACTCGTCGTGCTACCGCGCTCGTGCGCCACTCGGCCCCCAGCAATCGATTCGTCCCCGGTCCGGTGCCATCGTGGCATACCCCGGCGCCCACGTGGAGGGCCCGTAGGCTGCGGATGTGCACCCCTCTCGCGCCGGACTCACCGATCTCGCGGCCAGGGCCGCCGCGGGGCGCTTCGAGCCGCTCGGCGGGGCACACGCCTACTCGCGGGAGGCCGCCAAGGGTTTCCGGCGGTCCGGGGTGCTGTTGCTATTCACCCCGACGGCGTCCCCCGGCTCGGGCGCGGACTCGAACTCGGGTCAGGGTCTGGACCTGTTCCTGGTCCAGCGGTCCCCGTTGCTGCGGCACCATCCGGGGCAGATCGCGCTCCCGGGTGGACGGCTCGAGCCCGGTGAGGACGCGGTCGCCGCCGCCGTGCGCGAGGCGCACGAGGAGACCGGGATCAGTCCCGACCAGGTGGAGGTCCTCGGGCCGATCCCGCCGGTCCTGGTGCCGCTGAGCGAGTTCGTGGTCACGCCCGTCCTGGCCTGGTCGGAGACCGCCCACGCGGGCGACGAGGTGGAACCCGGAGAGGTGCTGCACACGCTTCGGGTCCCGGTGGCCGAACTACTCGACCCGGCGGCCCGGGCGACCGTGCGGATGGGCGGCTTCGACAGTCACGGGTTCCGCCGCCCGACCGGGTGGGTGTGGGGCTTCACCGGGAACCTGCTCGACCACGTCTTCGACCAGTTGGGGTGGGCGCTGCCGTGGGACCGCGGGACCGTCTACCGGATGGGCTGGGACGAGGCCCGCGGCGCGGGCCTGCTCCCGGACGCCGGCGAGGCGTAGTCGCGGGCCGATTACTCCGGGCCGACTACTCAGGGGCCCGGCGTGGCCGGAGCCGGGCGAGCAGGATCCTCGGGTTCGCGCCGAGCCGGGGGCAGGTGCCCGAACCGGTGCCGGGTGCTGCTGATCGCCTGTTCGCGCAGCACGGCGAGCATCTCCCGCCGCCCGGACGCGAGCACCTCCCCGGTGAGCAGGGTGACGTCGGCTTCCGGCGCGGCGGTGGCGGACCAGAGGTCGTCGGGCCGGCCGATCACCCTGACCCGGCCGCGTACGTCCCCGGCCGCGATCCGGTCGGCGAACTCCTGCGCCGACTCGGTGCGCCAGCCCATGTATCCGATCGCCCGGGCCTGGTCCGTGCCGGTCCCGGCGGCGGTGTTCGCGGCGGCCGCGACGTCCGGCGCCAGACTGACGCTGACCGGAACCCCGGCGCACTCGGCGGCGAGCGCGACCCGCGCCACCTCGATCGGGAGCGTGCGTGCCTGGGCGCGGATGGTCAGGTACGGGATCGGACGGTACCGGAACACGTTGGACTCGCTGCGCAGCGCGGACGGGTCGGCCTCGGCCCGGAACACGTCGTCGCGGGCGGCCGCGTCGGATCCCATCGACACCTCGAGCCACTCGCTCTCACCGGGATCGGTGGTGAGCGCGGAGAGGGTCCGGGCCATCGTCCGTACCCGGGTGCCCGGTGTCCCGGACCCCTCGGGTCGGTGTTCCTGGATCCAGCTGCCCAGCTGGGCCACGTAGTTCGGGCCGCCGGCCTTGGCCCCGGGCCCGACGGTGGACCGCTTCCAGCCCCCGAAGGACTGACGGCGCACGATGGCGCCGGTCGTGTGCCGGTTGACGTAGCCGTTGCCGACCTCGATCCGGCTCTCCCACCGGGCGATCTCGTCCTCGTCGAGGCTGTGCAGTCCGCCGGTGAGGCCGTACGGCACCGCGTTCGCGAGCTCGATCGCCTCGTCGAGGGTCCTGGCGGTCATGACGCCGAGGACCGGTCCGAAGTACTCGGTGAGGTGGAACGGGGAGCCCGGCCAGACACCCTCCTTGACCCCGGGCGACCAGAGCCGGCCGGAGGGGTCCAACTGGCGCGGCTGGACCATCCAGGTCTCGCCCGGTTCGAGACGGGTGAGCGCGTCCAGCAGTTTGCCCTGTGCCGGCTCGATGATCGGACCCATGGTGGTGCCGAGCTCCTCAGGCCAGCCGACCCGCATCGAGGCCACGGCGTCGATGAGGTGCCGTCGGAACCGTTCCGAACCGGCCACCGAGCCGACCAGGATGACGAGCGAGGCGGCCGAGCACTTCTGGCCGGCGTGCCCGAACGCGCTCCGGACCACGTCCGCGACGGCCAGGTCGTAGTCCGCGCTCGGGGTGACGATCAGCGCGTTCTTGCCGCTGGTCTCCGCGAACACCCCGGGTCCGCCGTCGTGGTCCGCTCGCCACTGCGTGAACATCCGGGCGGTCTCCCAGGCCCCGGTCAGGATGACGGTCTCGACCTGCGGGTGTGCGACCAGGTGCCGACCGACCTCGTCCTCGGCGACCCGCACCACGCCGAGCACGTCGCGGTCGTACCCGTGGTCGACCAGGGCTGCGTGGATCGCCTCCACGATCACCTCGGTGCAGCCTGGCACCGCGGGGGCCGGCTTGATGATGGCCGGCGACCCGGCGGCGAGCGCGGCCAGCACGCCACCGGCGGGGATCGCGACCGGGAAGTTCCAGGGCGGGGTCACCAGCACCAGACCGGTCGGGGTGAAGGCCAGGCCCTCGGCCCCGGAAAGCGCCTCGAGTTCGAGGGCGGAGTCCGCGTAGTAGCGGGCGAAGTCGACCGCCTCGGAGACCTCCGGGTCGGCCTCGGCCACGGTCTTGCCGCCCTCGTGGGCCATCTGCGTCAGGAGGTCCCCCCGGCGCGCCTCGATGGCGTCGGCGGCGGTGCGCAGCACGGCCGCCCGTTCGGCAGCCGGTAGTCCCGCCCAGGTGGCGCCCGCCCGCCGGGCCCGGGTGACGACGTCGTCCACCTGGGCGATGCTCGTCAGCTCCGGTGAGGTGAGCTCGCGGGGTGCGGCCTCGAGGGCGGTCATGGCCCAGTCCCGGCTGCTCGCCACGGCCGGGTCGGAGTCGGTGGTGTTCGCGAAGCCGGCACCCGCGGGCCGACGCTCCCGGGTGCGCCGCGGCTGGTCGGAGACCGTGCCACGGTCCGCGACGCTCGCCCGGAACCGTGCCTCCTGCTCGGCCATCACGGCCTGTTGGTCCGGGCCGTCGTGGTGGCCACCCGCGAAGAGTGCGTGCAGGAAGTTCTCCGGGGCGGCGTTCTCCTCGAGGCGGCGTACCAGGTAGGACACGGCCACGTCGAAGTCGGCCGGGGCGACCACCGGGGTGTACAGGATGAGCGGGCCGCCCTCGCGCAGGTCGGCGGCCACCGCCCGGGCCTGGGCGGGTGCCATGCCCTGGAGCATCTCGACGTCGAGCATCCCGGGCGCGCCGCGGTGGGCGGCGAGCAGGTGTGCCAGGGCGACGTCGAACAGGTTGTGCGAGGCCACCCCGAGGCGCAGTGCGCCGAGGTGTTCCGGGCGCAGCACCTCGTCGAGGGCCCGCACGTAGTTCGCGTCCACGTCGGCCTTCGTCGGGTACGGCGCCTGGGTCCAGCCGTGCAACTCGGCCTCGACCCGCTCCATCGCCAGGTTCGCACCCTTGACGAGTCGGACCTTCACGGGTGCGCCGCCGAGGTCACGCCGACGCCGTGCGAACGCGATCAGCCGGCGTAGGGCCCGCGCGGAGTCGGGCAGGTAGGCCTGGAGCGCGATGCCGGCCTCGAGCCCGAGGAACTCCGGCTCGAGGCAGATCTCCTCGAACACCTCGAGGGTGAGGTCGAGATCGCGGTACTCCTCCATGTCCAGGTTCACGAACGCGGCCGGGGTCTTCGCGGCGGCGACCCGGTACAGCGGCCGGAGCCGCTCGAGCACTCGCTTGGTGGTGCCGACCGTGTCCCATGTGCTGATCTGGGAGACGAGCGCGGAGACCTTGATCGAGATGTAGTCGACGTCCGGGCGTTCGAGCAGTTCCCGGGTTCGCTCGGCGCGGCGAAGGGCCTCCATCTCGCCGTGGACGTGCTCCCCGAGCAGGTTCACGTTCAGCCGGTAGCCCTCCGCCCGCGCCTTCGCCAGGTGGGCTCCGAGGGCGGGGTCGTTGGCATCGACCACCAGGTGCCCGACGAGGTGCCGCAGCCGTTGCCGGGCGAGCGGGACCACCACCCCGGGGGCCAGTCCGGCCACCGCGGAACCGAGCCCGAGGAGCCCCCGGTCCGCCGCGGACAGGAAGCCACCGGCGGCGTCGGCACGGATCCGGCCCAGTTCGTCGGCCGCGACCTTCAGGTCCTCCGGGCGGGCCACCTTATCCACGAACCGGACCGCCAGGTCGAGGCCGGCCGGGTCCGCCACGAGCGCCGCGAGGCGTGCGGTGGCGCGACGCTCGGCGCCGCTCTCTCCCGCATGGGTCGCACTCGCCCAGCGGTGAGCGAGCCCCACCGCCTCCTCGACGAGGTCCTCGACCGTGGGCAGCCGACCGGCCGCGGCGGCCGGCACGGGGGGCGCCGGAGGCGTTCGTGGGGCCGGTTCCGGGATGGGGTCGGTCGGGACGGTCATGCTCCCATCTTGCGCGGTCCGGCCCCAGGACGTCATGTCGCGGGCGGGGTGTCGCATCAGTGCCGGGCGACGATCTCGTCGAACATCGCCTCGAGTCTCGGGTCGCCGGTCGGTCCGCTGCCCTGCTCGAGGTGCCAGGCCACGGACTCGGCGAAGCCCTGTTCCACCGTGGTGGTCGGCGCGAAGTCCGGCACGAAGGAGCGGATCTTGCTGTTGTCCAAGACGAAGGAGTTCGCCTTGTCGCCGAGCATGCCGGCCCCGAAGTCGGCATCGACGGCGGCGATCTCGAGCGCCGGCACGTGCAGCAGGTTCGCCTCCACGTCGAGGGCCTCGGCCAGGATCGTGAAGATCTCGTTCCAGGTGGGCGCGAAGTCCGAGGTGATGTGGAATGCCTCACCGACCGCGTCCGACCGTCCGAGCAGGCCGACGAACCCGACGGCGAAGTCCCGGGCATGGGTGAGCGTCCACTGCGTGGTGCCGTCGCCGACCACGACCACGGGAGCGCCACGCAACATCCGGGCGGCGTCGGTCCAGCCCCCCGACGTGGGGATCCGGGTTCGGTCGTAGGTGGCCGAGGGCCGCACCACGGTCACCGGGAAGCCCCGGTCGGCGTGCGCGGCCAGGAGGATCTCCTCGCTCGCCGCCTTGTCCCGGGAGTACTGCCAGTACGGGTTCTCCAGCGGTGTCTCCTCGGTGACCGGAAGCACCGCCGGCGGCGTCTGGTAGGCCGAGGCGGAACTGATGTAGACGAACTGGCCGGTGCGCCCGGCGAAGAACTCGACGTCCGCGCGTGCGTGCTCCGGGGTGAACGAGCGGAACTGGGCCACCGCGTCGAACTCCCGCCCGGCGAGCGCCGCGCCGAGCGCGGCGGTGTCGTGGGCGTCCGCGTGCAGCACCTCGACGTCCTCGGGAAGCGCCCGGGTGTGCGTGGTCCCACGGTTCAGCACGGTCACGGCCATCCCGCGCGAGCGGGCGAGTTCCACACTGGCCGCGCTGATCTGTCCGTTCCCACCGATGAACAACACACTCGTCACGACGTATCTCCTCGAGAGCAGGCCCCGGGATGGCCGGGGCGGGCCGGGGTCGGCTCGGCCATGGCGCCGCGCCGACAGGTACGAACCTACCTGCGTGCGGCCAACCAGGCGTCCTCGGCCGCGTAGTCGAACAGGTCCGCCCCACTGGCCGCGAAGTCCCCGAACACCTCGCGCCAGTCCCGCCCGGCGCTCGCGCGCTCGACCCAGTCCAGGTACGGCCCCAGCGAGGACACGTAGTCGACGACCGGGCGGTAGCCGAGTTCCGTGGCGGCGCCGGACATGTCCACCACGAACGGCCCGGGCACCCCCCAGGGGTTGAGGCCGAGGTTGCCCACGGGCTCACCGGGCAGCGGGTGCACGGTGACCTCGCGGGCGCGGGCCGCGTACACCGCCGTGACGATCTCCGCGCTGGTGGGCACCACCGGGTCCCCCGCGTTCAGGACCCGCCGGCCAGGCCGAGCGCCCGCGAGACGGATCAACTCGGCGATGTTCTCCACCGCGCTCGGGTGGAACCGGGACCGACCCTCGTGCGCGAGCACCACGTCGGTCCGGCCGTCGAGGACCCGCTTGAGCGCGAACCACTCTCGCGGGTTCTGCGCGAAGGCGCCGTGGATCGCGCCCGGGCGCAGCACCGTGGCCGGGACGTCCGCGGCGAGCCACGCCTGCTCGAGCTCCACCTTCCCCTCCGCGTACCCACCCCGGCCGGGTTGCGCCGTCGGGCCGTCCTCGCGCACCCCGACCGGAAGGTGCGGGAACTCCGGCCCGCCCAGCAACCGCCCGTCAGCGTCGGCGTAGACGGCCATGGAGGAGATCACGACGGCGGAGCCCAGGCCGGCGCGGTGGCGCAGCACCTGCTCGGCGTGCGTCGAGTCGAAGGCCACGCAGTCCACGAGCAGGTCGACGCCGTCGCCGACGGCGGCGGCCAGCACCGCCTCGTCGGCCCGGTCGCCGCGGACCTCGTGCACGCCGGCCTCGGCGAGGTCCGGCTCGAGCGGGCGGCTGCCCCGGTGCAGGACCCGCACCTGCCAGCCGTCCGCGGCGAGCGCGAGGGCCGTCGGGACACCGATCTGTCCGTTGCCTCCGATGATCAGCGCGGTGCCCATCGACCCACGGTAGGCCGCAAGTACCCTGCCTGCATGACATCGGGGCAGACATCCGAGCGGTCGCCGGCGCGGACCCGGGCGGCCACGGCGGACATCGCGGCGTGCGAGCGCACGTTCCGCCGGTACGGCCTGCCGCTGCTCGTGCACGGACACTCGTCCCGCCGTGACGTGTACGGCCGGGCGGCACCGTTCCTCGTGGTGGTGATGCTGCTCGAGGTGTTCGCCGCGGTGCGGCTCGACTGGGCCTGGTGGGTGAACCTGGCCGTCCTGGTCGGGGCGATCGCGCTGCTGTTCGCGGGGTACGCCGGCCTGAACGTGCTGCGGGGCCGGCCGTGGTCGACCCTGCCCCAGGACGTCGGTACCCCCGAGTTGGTGTTCTTCGTGCTCGCACCGGCGCTGCTGCCCGCGGTCTTCGGGGCGCAATGGATCACCGGGATCTCGGTGGCGGTCGGCAACGTGGTGCTCCTGGTCATCGTGCGCGGGGTGGTCGGCTACGGACTGGCCGCGACGCTGTGGTGGGGCCTGTCCCGGGTCGGCAAGGAGCTTGGCGACTCCCTGCTGCGGCTGATCCGGTTCCTGCCGTTGCTGCTGATCTTCTCGATCGCGCTCTTCTACACCACCGAGGTGTGGCAGGTGTTCGACCACACCCCGGGCGCCTCGGACCTGATCCTCGGCGCGTTCTTCGTGGCATTGATCGTGCTCATCCTGCGGGTCCGGCTGTCCCGGGAAACGGCGGAGATCCTCGAGCGGGCCGAGCAGGAGGTCCCGGAGGCTGCGGACCTGCCATCGTTGACGCGTCCGCAGCGGGTGAACTTCGCGGCCATGGTCGGCGCGAACCAGCTGCTCCAGGTGATCGTGGTGAGTCTCGGCGTCGGGGTGTTCTTCCTGGCCCTCGGCGTCCTCACGATCACCCCGGGCCTGATGGCCGAGTGGGCGATCGACGGCGGCAGCTGGCGCGAGGAGGTGAACCTGTTCGGTGACACGCTGGTGCTCAGCCAGACCCTGATCAGGGTGTCGGTGGCCATGGCCACGTTCACGGGGTTGTACTACGCGATCTCGGTGCTCACCGACGCGGTGTACCGGGTCGACTTCATCGACGACATGGCGGTCAAGATGGCCGACGTCGCCGCCCACCGGGTCCGCTACCAGCGGCTGCTCGCCGACCGGGACGTCGGGGCCACCTGATGCCCGCGGGCGCCGGGTCGATAGGCTCCCGTCATGGCCATCCTGCACCGGGCAACCCTCACGCCGACCAAGCTGGAACTGCTCGAGACCTGGCTGGACACGCCGGCGTCCGGGGGGCTCGACGGGGCCGGGAGGCTGCGCCAGGTGGGCAACTACCGCTTCGACGACCCCGACGGTGAGGTCGGCGTCGAGGCGTTGCTGATCACCCGGGGCGGCCCCGTCCGCCAAGCCGTGCTGACCTATCGGGCCGCACCGCTGGCGGGGGCGGAGCAGCATCTGATCGCCACCATGGAGCACTCGGTCCTCGGCCGCCGCTGGGTCTACGACGGCCAGGGCGACCCGGTGGCGCTGGCGGTGTACCGGCGTGCCCTCGCCGGACGCCAGCATCAGGCGGCCCTCGAGGTCTGGGTGGGCGACACCCTCGTCGAGACGCGCCCGCCGACGGTGCGCCTGACCGTGTGGGATCCCGCCGCGTCACCGGAGGGACTGACCGTGCGTCTGCTCCGCGAGCCCGGTGTCGTCGAGACCGGATCCCCCGCTCTGGTGGCCGCCTGGGAGGGCGGGGAGGGCGTGGTCGCCACCGCCTGAGGATCCACCCCACGCGGGTCACGGCTCCGACGTGGCACGATCGGGGCATGGAAGCCACCTCCCCGGGCGCCCTCTGGGCCGACCGCACCGGCAAGCGGACCTACACCGGCCACAACGCCCGCGGCGCACAGGTCCTGATCGGACCCGATGACGCCGAAGGGGTGTTCTCCCCCGGTGAGCTGCTGAAGATCTCGCTCGCGGCGTGCAACCTGATGAGCGCCGACTGGCCGCTGTCCCGGCGGCTCGGACGCGACTTCCGCGCCTCGGTCGGGGTGGAGACCGAGAAGGTCGAGGACGAGAACCGGTACGGCTCGGGCCGGGTCGAGATCGTCCTCGACCTGTCCGAGCTCGACGAGCAGGGCCGGGCGGACCTGGAGGAGGTGGTGCGCCGCGCCGTGGAGCGCGGTTGCACGGTGGGGCGCACACTGGAGGCCGGAATGCCCCACACGCTGAGCGTCACCGACGCCCGTTAGCGCGGGCGCGCCGCCGGGCGACGGTGATACTCGGCGGCCGCGGCACCCGCCATACGTCAGGAACCAACGAGGAGGACCGATGGCACGCAGGGCCAAGGACGAGCGAACCGGCGAGCAGGGCTCGAGCATCCCGGAGCGACTGATCGACACGGCCGTCACCGTGCCGGCCGGGCGGGTGCACGCGTACGTCGACGGCCTGCGGCGCAAGGACCCGAGCGCCTCCCCGGCCGAACTCATCACCCTCCTCGAGAAGCGCTACCTGCTCGCGGTCAGCGGCTCCGGGGCCGCCGTCGGTGCGGCCGCCGCGTTCCCGGTGGTCGGCACCACCGCCGCGGTCGCCCTCACCGCGGGTCAGGTCGGGATGTTCCTGGCCGCCTCGAGCGCGCTCACCCTCGCGGTGGCCGACGTGCACGGGATCGGTGTCGACGACATACACCGGCGGCGGGCGCTGCTGATGAGCTCGCTCCTCGGGGAGGAGGGGCCCAAGCTGTTCGAGCAGCAACTCGGGCTGAGCTCGATCACCTGGGCGAAGGTGCTGCTCACGCGGCTGCCGGTGGCGACCGTCAAGAGCGTCAACAAGGCCCTGCGCGGGCGCGTCGTGAAGGTGGCCGCCGCCAAGGGCGGGTCGATCATGCTCGGGCGGCTGCTGCCGTTCGGGGTCGGCGCCGTGGTCGGCTTCGCCGGTGGTCGACTGATGGGCCGGACGATGATCGAGGGCACCCGCGAGTCGTTCGGCCCGGCCCCGGACCACTTCACCCGTGAGGTGGAGGGCACCGCGGTCACGCTCGGGGAGGACGATCTGTTCAAGGAGCCGTTGCCGAAGGGCAGCGGCACCGAGTCCTGACGCGTCCACTCCGGGGCCGACCCTGATCCGCGCCGGCGGGTGTCGCGGCACCGCCGTCGCGGCCGCGCCGACCTAGACTTACCCCATGCCGGACACCCAGTATGAGGAACTGCTCGCCCACGTCCTGGCCACCGGGGCCGCCAAGGACGACCGCACCGGCACCGGCACCCGCTCCGTGTTCGGTCACCAACTGCGCTACGACCTGTCCCGGGGGTTCCCGCTGGTCACCACCAAGCGGGTGCACCTGAAGTCGATCGTGCACGAGCTCGTCTGGTTCCTGCGCGGCGACTCCAACGTGGCCTACCTGCGTGAGAACGGCGTCCGGATCTGGGACGAGTGGGCTGATGGCGACGGCGAGCTCGGGCCCGTCTACGGCGTCCAGTGGCGCTCGTGGCCGACCCCCGACGGCGGCCACATCGACCAGATCGCCCACGTGCTCACCCAACTGCGCCAGACCCCGGACAGCCGCCGCATCATCGTGTCCGCGTGGAACGTCGCCGAGCTCGACAAGATGGCGCTCGCGCCGTGTCACGCGTTCTTCCAGTTCTACGTGGCCGACGGGCGCCTGTCCTGTCAGCTGTACCAGCGCAGCGCCGACCTCTTCCTCGGGGTGCCGTTCAACATCGCCTCCTACGCGCTGCTCACGCACATGGTCGCCCAGCAGGTCGGCCTCGAGGTCGGCGACTTCATCTGGACCGGCGGCGACTGCCACATCTACGACAACCACGTCGACCAGGTCCGCGAGCAGTTGACCCGGGAGCCGTACGAGTTCCCGACGCTGAAGCTGCGGGCGGCCCCGAGCCTGTTCGAGTACGGCTACGACGACGTGGAGGTGGTCGGCTACGCCCACCACCCCACGATCAAAGCGCCGATCGCCGTCTGAGCCGGCCGCCGTCATGCTCGGGATGATCTGGGCCCAGGCCCACGGCCGCGTGATCGGCCGCGACAACGACCTGCCCTGGCGGCTGCCGGAGGACCTGGCCCACTTCCGGAGCACGACGGCGGGGGACGCCGTGGTCATGGGCCGCCGCCAGTGGGAGTCGCTGCCCGAGCGGTTCCGGCCGTTGCCCGGCCGGCGGAACGTGGTGCTCAGCCGGGACCCCGACTATGTGGCCGACGGCGCCGAGCTGGCCACCACGCTGGGGGATGCCCTGGCCCTCGTCGCCGACGAGGACGCCTGGATCTGCGGGGGCGGCGAGGTCTACTCGCTGGCTCTCCCGCACGCGGACGTTCTGGTCGTCACCGAGATCGACCTGGCCGTCGACGGGGACACCTTCGCACCGCCGATCGGGGCCGAGTGGGAGGTCACGGACGACGGGCCGTGGCGCACCGGCGCCGGCGGGCTCCGGTACCGGATCCTGACCTACTCCCGCCGGTGAACGTGATGGCGGACACACCTGGGTAGGCTGCTCGGACGATGACTGCAGCACGCGGCCGCGGGGCCGGCGACGACGCGGGCCCGGGGCACGCCCGGCCCGCAGACCCACGGCGGCCGATCGTCGCCGCCGGGCGCACCGCCGTGGTCGCGGCCATCTGCCTGTTCGCGGTGCTCGCGGCCACCGCCGTCGGTCCGTGGGAGATCACCGAACGGTGGCAGGTCGGCGACCTCGGCACCGGCGAGGCGCCCACCGTCCCCGCCTCGGAGCAGCCGACACCCGACGAGACGCCCACCCTGCCCGAGTTCCTCGAGGACCTGCCGGTCCCGGACCTGAGCTGGCTCGGTCTGGTCGCGGGGCTCGTGGTCGCCGTCATCATCATCGCGCTCCTCATGCGTTACCTCGCCTACCTGCGCCGACCCCTCGAGGACGAACCGGACGCCCAGGGAAGACTCGTCGGCGGTGACGTCGCCGACGTCGATCCGGACCTGCCCGTGCTCGAGCAGGGCGTCAGCGCGGCGCTGGCGCACCTCGACCAGATCCGGGAGCCGCGGGACGCCATCGTGGCCGCCTGGCTCGCTCTCGAGGACGCCGCGGCCGGCTCCGGTGTGGTCCGGCAACCCGCGCAGACGCCCACCGAGTTCACCGCCGGGGTCCTGGACCGGACCGAGGCGGACCCGCGGGCGACCGCCACCCTGCTCGGGCTCTACCACCGGGCCAGGTTCTCGAGCGCAACGGTCACCGCCGAGGACGTCGCGACCGCTGCGACCTGCCTCGCGGACCTGGCCCGTAGTTGGACGGCGCTGCGGGCTGCGGTCGCCACCGAGGTGCGGCCCGGGCCGGGCCCCGACCGCGAGGAGGGCAGCCGGTGAGCACCCACCCCGACGAACGCCGGCGCCGCTGGTGGGTCTGGCCCGTCGTGGTCGGGACCGGGGCCCCGATCCTCGCGTTCACGATCGGGCTCGACGTCGCTCACTCGCTCATGATCGGCCTCGGCGTGGCCGTCGTGGTTGCGGGTAGCCGGGTGATCGGCCTGGGAGATCAGGCCGTGTGGCCACGGCTGCCGTTCGGGCGCCGCGACGGTGCCCGACGGGACGTCTCCAGCCTGTCCTGGTCGCTGTACGGGCAGCAGCACGAACTGACCGGCTCCGGACGGCGGCGGCTGCGCCGGGTCTGCCTGGACACCCTCGAACTCGGCGACATCCGGCTCGACACGCCCGAGGGCGTCCGCGCCGCCGAGGACCTGCTCGGCCGGCCCGTCACCGAATTCCTGCTCGATGAGGACCGGCCCGCCCCCGACCTGCGCGGCGTCCACCGCACCCTGACCGCCCTGACCAAAGTCCCGCTACGAAAGGCCCATCGATGACCGCTCCGAGCGCCACTCCCGCCGACGCCACCCCCCTGCCGATCGACCAGGTCGCCCGTTCCGGTGCGGCGGTCCTGGCGGAGGTCGGCACCGTGGTCGTCGGCATGGAGGCGCCGCTGCGGATCGCCCTCGCGTCGATCCTGGCCGGCGGGCACGTGCTGTTCGAGGATGTGCCGGGCCTGGGCAAGACGCTCGCCGCGCGCTGCCTCGCGTCGGCCCTTGGACTCGACTTCCGCCGTCTGCAGTGCACCCCGGACCTGCTGCCCGCGGACATCACCGGCTCGTTCGTGTACGACCCGACCACCTCGGAGTTCGTGTTCCGCCCCGGCCCGGTCTTCACCGGGCTGTTCCTCGCCGACGAGATCAACCGGACCGCACCGAAGACGCAGTCGGCGCTGCTCGAGGCGATGGCCGAACGGCAGGTGACCGTGGAGGGCACGAGCTACCGGCTACAGCGCCCGTTCCACGTGATGGCCACGTCGAACCCAGTCGAGTACGAGGGCACCTACCCGCTGCCCGAGGCCCAGCTCGACCGGTTCATGGTCCGGCTGTCCGTCGGCTACCCGCACCCGGACGCCGAGGTGGACGTGCTGGCCCGCCGGGTCGCCCGCCGCCGGGAGGAGGCGCAGGTGCGCTCCGTGGTCGACGCCGCGACCGTCCGTGGCATGCAGGCGGGCGTGGAGGCCGTCGAGGTGGACCCGGACATCCTGCGCTACTGCGTCGATCTCGCGGTCGCCACCCGCGCGCACCCGGCCGTGGAGGTCGGGGCCTCCCCTCGCGGCTCGCAGGCGTTGCTGCTGGTCGCCCGCGCCATGGCGGTCCTGGACGGTCGCGCGTTCGTCACTCCGGAGGACGTGAAGGCCATCGCCGTGCCCGCCCTCGCGCACCGGCTCGTGCTGACGCCGTCCGCCTGGGCGTCCGGTGCCGCGCCGGAAGCCGTCGTGGCGGCCCTCCTCGACGAGGTGCCCGGGCCCGCGAGTGCGGGGGTGGCCGCCGGGCAGGGTCCCCGTTGAGCCCTGTGAGCCCTGTGAGCCCAGCGGGCTCATCGACCCCGGCGAGCCCGACCGGCTACCCGTGGCGGTCGGGGGTGCAGTCGATCGCAGCGGCCGTCATCGGGGCGGGTGCCCTCGCCCTGGGCGTCATCGGGTCAAGGCCCGACGTTGCCGTGCTGGGCCTGCCGTTCGTGCTCGGTTTCGCCTGGGCCTGGTTCACCAGACCCGAGGCGGGCCCGCACCAGGACCTGCGCCAGGGCGCCCACCGCCCGACGGCGGGCACCGACACCGACGACGCGGCATCCGGGCCCTCGATCGGGAACGTCGCCGCCGACCTCACGCTCGACCCGGAGCCGGGCGCCGAGGTGGTCCGGGTCCGCGTGACGAGCCAGGGACATCGGCAGGGGCAGGCCCTCATCGACGTCGGCGGCGGGTCCCGAACGGTCCGGATGCACCTGGAGACCGCACGGACCGGGGTCCAGCCGATGTTCCGCACCGACCTGGTGTGGTCCTCCTACGACGAGACCCTGATCGCCGGCCCGGTCCGACTCGGACCGCTGCGGGTGACCGTGTACCCCACCGCGGTCCCGCTGCGCCGGCTCCCGTTGCCCCGCAGGCTGCAGGGTCTGACCGGACCCCACACGTCGCGGCGGGTGGGCGACGGCACCGACCTGCACGACGTGAACCTGTTCACCCCGGGTGACCGGCTGCGGCGCATCGACTGGCGGGTCAGCGCCCGCCGGTCGCTGGACGTGACCACGGGGCGGCTCGGCGAGCTGTACGTGCGGCGCACGTTCGCCACCGCCGACGCGACCGTGATGCTCGTCGTGGACTCACGTGACAACGTCGGCCCGGACGTCGACACCTGGGGCGGCGGCAAGGAGGCCCGGGTGGACGAGCCCACCTCCCTGGACCTGGCCCGCGAGGCCGCGACGTCACTGGCGAAGCGCTATCTCGACGGCGGCGACCGGGTCGGGCTGGACGACCTCGGGCTGCGACGACGGCCCGTGGCACCCGCGGGCGGGCGCAAGCAATGGGACCGGATCACCCAGCGGCTCGCGACGATCGCCCCCGAGGGTTCACCGACGCCGCGCGAACGTGCCCCGCAGGTGTCCGCCGCGGCGCTGGTGGTGGTGTTCTCCACGTTCCTCGACGACGAGGCGGCCCGGATGGCCCAGCAGTGGCACGCCCAGGCGCACCGGGTGATCGCCGTCGACGTGTTGCCCGAGGTCCGGGTGCAGCACCTCGACACCTATCAGCAGACCGCCTACTCCCTGGTCCGCCTCGAACGTGGGATCCGGCTCGAGCGACTGCGCCGCGCCGGCGTCGAGGTGGTGCACTGGGTCGGTGACCCGGACGGCCACGGTTCGCCGACCCCCGCGGACGTGGACCTGCTGGTGCTGTCCCGTCCCGGGCACCGGATGCGGACCCGATGAGCACCGCCCGTCCCGCCGGTCGTGCTCGGGACTGGATGTTCGGGTGGGACGTGAACACGCCTCGCGAGCGTCCGTTGCCGCCGGTGGAGATCGACGTGGACCGCTGGGTGCCCGCATGGGCCGTCCGGGTGGTCGCGGGGGTGCTCGTCCTCGCCGCAGGGGCGATGCTCCTCACGGACCCGATCGCGATCGCGGTGGCCGCGGCCCTCGGCGTCGGCGTCGCCGTCGGCCCGCAGGGGACGATCCCGCTGATCGCGCTGGCGGCAGCAATCGCGGCGTTCGCCGGTGGCGCACCCTCCCCCGGCGTCGGTGCCGGCCTGCTCGTCTGCCTGCACGCCATGCACTACCTCAGCCGCCGGGTCGCCGGGCTGTCCCCGCAGGCCCGGGTGGAGCTGGCCGCTCTGCGCCGGGGGCTCCTGCCCGCCGTGGCGGTCCAGGCCTTCGCGCAGGCCGTCGGCGTGGTCGTCTGGCTGGTGCCCGGTCCGTCGTCACCGTTCACCTGGCTGGCCGTGCTCGCCCTTTTGGCGATCACAGCGCTCGTCGTGGTGGGGATCCGGTCGGTGCGCGCCGCCGAAACCGGCCCAGGCCCGGACAGGGCCCGACAGGCACGACAGGCACGACAGGCACGACAGGCCCGGCGGGCCGGACCGGCTCGACACACCGACTCCGCACCCCCGGGCCCGCCCGGGGGCGGCACCCCCGCCGACCCTCCGGGGGGCGACACCCCGCCCGATCCCCCACCACCGACCTGGCGCTCCGTGAACCCGGACGCCTGAACCCACGGCGCGGCGCGCACCCACGCCGCCAGCACTCCCCGTCACCACCTCCACCCCGATCAGGAGCATCCCGATGGTCACCCGACGCGCCGCCGAACCCGGCACCACCTGGGCCGGTACCCACACCTATGCGGCAGCGAACCTGTACACCCCGGACACCCTCGACGAGGCCCGGCGCATCGTCGCGGGCTCGACCCACATCCGGGCGCTCGGCAGCCGGCACTCCTTCCACGACCTGGCCGACTCCCCGGGCGACCTGATCAGCATGGACCGGCTCGACCCGGACCTCCGCATCGACGCCGAGGCCCGGACCGTCACCTTCGGGGCGGCCGTGCGCTACGGCGACCTCGCGACCGCCCTCGACGAAGCCGGCTGGGCGCTCGGCGCGATGGCCTCGCTCCCGCACATCTCCGTGGCGGGAGCCACCGCCACGGCGACCCATGGCTCCGGTGACCGGACCGGGAACCTGGCCTCCGCCGTCGTCGCTCTGGAACTGATCACCGCCGACGGTGAGCTGCTCACGCTGCGCCGCGGCGATCCGGACTTCCCAGGCGCCGTGGTGCATCTCGGCGCCCTGGGCGTCGTCACCCGGATCACGTTGGCCCTCGAGCCGCGCTACCAGGTGCGGCAGTGGGTGCGGCGTGAGGTGCCGTGGGAGGACCTGCTCGGCGACTTCGATGCGATCACCTCTGCCGCGCAGAGCGTGAGCGTGTTCACGCGGTTCGCCGAGATCGCCGGCCGGGTCTGGATGAAGAGCCGCGAGGAGACCGAGCCGGACGTCCCGTGGGGGGTGCGAGCCGCCGTCGAGCAGCACCCGATCGACGGGCTCGACCCGGTCAACTGCACCGACCAGCTCGGCCGGCCCGGCCCGTGGTACGACCGGCTGCCGCACTTCCGGATGGGCTTCACGCCGAGCGTGGGCGCCGAGATCCAGAGCGAGTACCTCGTGCCCCGGGCCCACGCCGTCGCCGCGATCACTGCCATGCGTGGCCTCGATGAGCAGCTGGCGCCGGTGCTGCAGGTCTCCGAGATCCGCACCATCGCCGGCGACGACCTGTGGCTCAGCAGCACCGAGGGCGGGGACCGGGTGGCGTTCCACCTCACGTTCGCGCGGGAGCCGGACGCGGTGAGGGCGCTGCTCCCCCGGATCGAGGACGCCCTCGACCCGTTCGACGCCCGCCCGCACTGGGGGAAGTGGTTCACGACGTCCCCCGAGCGGCTGGCCGCCCTCTACCCGCGGCTGGGTGACTTCGTCGACCTCGCCGGCAGGCTCGACCCGCACGGGTGCTTCCGCAACGACTACCTCGACCGGACGGTGCTGCCCCGCTGATCCGGACGCCCAAAACCGCCCTACCCCGAGCGACACGGGATTACCCTGAGGATCACGAACGCAGGGGCAGTCAGCAACGAGGTTGAGATGTCACCCAGGATCGAGCCGAAGCAGCAACACACGAACGACGACGACCCCGCGGGTCAGCCGCCGCTCGGCGAGGTCACGAACCCGTACACGGTTCCGCACGAGGACGAGCCCGAGAGCTCCTGACCGGGCGCCGGCCCGCGCGAGCCGCCTGACGGGGGCGCGCTCACGCGGGCCACGCTCCGGGCCGCGGGTCAGCCGGCCGGAGCGACCCAGATGCTGGCCGGGGCGCCGCTGAGGGTCTCGTTGCCCGACGGGTCACCGACCCGCTGCAGATGCGGGGTCGCACCCTCGCTCGTGGCGACGCCGCGCGCCCGCGCCGCCTCGACGATCCGCTCCCGGAACTTCGCCCAGTCCCCACCACCCTGCGGGAACTGCTGGAACTCGATCGTCTTCACCACGGCGAGGCGCACCCCGCCCGGGATGTCGGTCAGGCGCAGGTGGACGTCGTCCCGGTCCGCGAACGTCACGTGCCAGCGACCCGGCCCGACGGCGGTCGCCTTCTTCGGCTTGACGGTCACCGCCGCGTTGATCACCTCGGTCGCCGTGTCGGCGTCCGTCTGCAGATCGAGCGTGGTGGACAGCGCGTCGAGCGCCGCCGGTAGCCGCTTCGCGGCGAAGGCCTTCCCGGCGTCCTCGCCGGCCTTCTGCGCCCGGCTCGTGAGCAGCCCCTTCCACAGGGGCGAGGCGAGCAGCACGATCACGAGCAGTGCGATGCCGATGAGTTGCCAGGTTTCCACGCGATTCCTCTCCTGAGCAGCGGGCAGACAGCACTCAGGCCCGGAACCCTGCTGGGTTCCGGGCCTGAGTTCTTTGTGGCGGGGGCAGGATTTGAACCTGCGACCTCCGGGTTATGAGCCCGGCGAGCTACCGAACTGCTCCACCCCGCGTCGGTGAACATAACCTTACGGGTCCGTTTCCGCTGGGGCAAATCCGCTCGGCGTGGCGCCGGTCACACCGACGCCACGCCCGCGCGTTCAGCCCGTGGTCTCGGCGTCGGTCGGTTCCTCGGTGGCGCCGTCGGCCGGCGGCGTGGTCCCGGCCAGCTCCTGCTCGGCGGCCACCGCGTCGGCGATCGCCTCCTCGAGCCGGGTCTGGGCCTCCCCGTACGCGGCCCAGTCACCGCTCGCGAGCGCCTCGTCGGAGTCCGCCAGGGCCGTGCCCGCCGCCGCCAGCGCATCGTTCAGCCGCTGCTGGGCGTCGGCGTCCGGCGTCTCGGTGCCGTCGCCGGTGCCGTCGCCACCGCCGGAGCCAGCGCCCTCGTCGGGTGCCGGGTCGACGTCGGCATCCCCCGCGTTCGCGCCGGAGTCGCCCTCGAACACCTGGTCGAGCGCCTGGTCGAGCGTCTGGGCGAACCCGATCTCGTCACCGAACGCCACCAGCACGCGGCGCAACAACGGGAACGACGTCCCGGTCGAGGACTGCACATACACGGGCTGCACGTACAGCATGCCGCCACCGACCGGGAGGGTCAGCAGGTTGCCTCGGAAGACCTGGGAGCCTCCCCGCTCGAGGATGTTCAACTCATTGGCCGCGGCGGTGTCGGAGTTGAAGTTGTTCTGCACCTGACCGGGTCCGGGCACGGTCTGGTCCCGGGGCAACTCGAGCAAGGTGAGCGTGCCGTAGTCCTCGGCCACCTCCCCCGGGGTGTTGCCGGACTCGGCATTCACCGCCAGGAACCCGGTGAGCACGTTCCTGGTGTCGTCGTTGAGTATGAACGAGGAGGTCAGCGAGAACGACGCCTGCTCCTGTCCGGGCAACGCCATGGTCAGGTAGTACGGCGGCTGGGCCACCTCGCCCTCGCTGGCTGGGTCGTTCGGAACGCGCCAGAAGTCACCACCGGAGAAGAACGTCGCCGCGTCGGTCACGTGGTAGCGCGCGAGCAGCTCACGCTGGACCTTGAACATGTCCTCCGGGTAGCGCATGTGACTCATCAGGTCGCCGCTGATCTCGGAGATCGGCTGGATCTTGCCGGGGAAGATCGCGTCCCAGGTGGCCAGGATCGGGTCCTCGGGGTCCCAGGCGTAGAGCGTGACGGATCCGTCGTAGGCGTTCACCACGGCCTTGACGGAGTTGCGGATGTAGTTGATGTACTCCGGCAGCGCCGCGACCGGCACCTCCCCGGACTCGCTGAGCGAGTCCGTGATCGCGGACTCGAGCTCCTGGCGGGCCGAGTACGGGTACTCGTTGGACGTGGTGTAGGCGTCGACGACCCAGACGACCTCCTTCGTGTCGTCGCCGTCGGTGTCCACGACGGCCGGGTAGGTGGAGCCCTCCAGGGTGAGGAACGGCGCCACCCGGGCGACCCGCTCCAGCGGGTCCCGGTTGTAGAGGATCTGGGACTCGGGGGTGACCCGGTCCGAGAACAGGATCTGCTCGCTGCCGAACCTGGCCGCGTACAGGGCCTGGTTCCAGATGTTGCCGATCGACGGACCGCCCTCGCCGGTGAAGGTGTAGTTGACCTGACCGTTCGGGGCGCTGTCGTCCGGGTAGTCGAGTTCCCACGGAGTGGTGCCCTCGGGTGCCCCGACGATCGAGTACTCCGGGGAGTTCGGGCTGAAGTAGATCCGCGGCTCGTACTCGCCGAGGTCACCGGTGCTCGGGATGCCCCCTTCGAAGAACGCCGGCCGGCCGTCCGAGGTGGTCGTGTTCCCATAGGCGGCGACGACGCCGAACCCGTGCGTGAACACCGTGTGGTCGTTGACCCAGTTGTTCTGACCCGAACCCTCCAGGTCCAGGTCCCGGACGGCGATCACGGTGTCCCGGCTCTCGCCGTCGATCGTGTACCGGTCGACCGAGAGGGTCTCGGGGAAGTTGTAGTACTGCCGGTTCTGCTGCAGCTGCCGGAACGTGGGTGAGACCACCTGCGGATCCAGCAGTCGGATACTTGCCGTGGACTCGGCGTCCTCCCGCAAGGCACCGGCGGTCGCGACCGTCTCGGCGCTGTACGGCTCGACCTGCACGTCGGTGAGTCCGAACGCCGCCCTGGTCGCCTCGATGTTGCGCTGGATGTACTCCGCTTCGAGGTTCTGCTCGTTCGGGCCGACCCGCACGCCCTGGATGATGGCCGGGTAGATGCCGCCCACGAGGATGGCCGAGACCACCATCAGGGACACCCCGACGGCGGGCAGGCGCCAGTTGCCGCGGACGCCGGTGTAGATGAACAGGACCGCGACGAAGACGGCGACTCCGGCGAGGATCGCCTTCGCGGGCAGCACGGCGTTGATGTCGGTGTAGGACGCACCGCTGAACCGCTCGCCGTCGTTGGACAGCAGCGAGTACCGGTCCAGCCAGTAGTTGATCGCGATCAGCAGCGTGAACACCGCGGCCAGGACCGCCACGTGGATCCGCGCCGGCCGGGAGATCTTCTCACCGCGCCCCATCGGCTGCAGCGCCCCGTAGAGGTAGTGCGTGAACACCGCGGCCACCGCGCAGAAGAACGTCGTCGTCATCAGGAAGGAAACGACGAACCGCAGGAACGGCAGGCTGAACATGTAGAAGGAGAGGTCGATGCCGAACTGCGGGTCGGCCGAGCCCCAGTCCTGACCGTTGACCGCCAGCAGCGCGGTCTGCCACTGGGTGCTCGCCGCCGAGCCCGCGAAGAAGCCGGCCAGGATCGGGCCGCCGATGAACGCGATCCGGCGCAGCGGCTCGAACGCCTCCCGGTACCGGTCCAGGTCCTGCTGCTGCTGGGTGGTCGGCACGTACATCGGCCGGTGCCGGTACGCCAGGAACAGGTTCAGCCAGATCGCGCCGCCCATCACCAGGCCGCCGGCGAGGAACAGCAGCGCCCGGGTGACCCACTCGGTCCGGATCACCTCGCTATAGCCGACCTGGTCGAACCAGAGCCACTCGGTCCAGAACCGGGCCAGGATCAGGAACGCGACCACGACCCCGACCAGGACCAGCAGGGTGGGCAGCAGCACGCCACGTCGGCGGCGACCCCCGCTCGGGCGGGCGGATCGACTGGCAGCGAATGACACGGGTGGCACCTCAGGGGGCTTGGGTCAGGACGGCGAGTGCGGGCACAGCGCTGGACGGCGTGCTCTCACACCTCACAACGCACGAGCCCTCCTGGAAGTTTCGCATACTCTCCCGACGCTGCGACGATGGGGGCGTGACCACCGAGATGACCCCCCGCGAACGCTCCCTGACCATGGCCGTCATCGAGATCGAGCAACACTCGGCCGCGGCCGGGTGGGACGCCCCCGTGAGTGTGTTCGCGCTGATCCGCACGGCCGAGGCCCTCGCGGACAACCCTGCGCTCGCCGAGGAGTTCCCGCCGGAGGTGATCGACGCCGCCCGGCTCGACCCGGAGCACCTGACCTCCATCGAGCAGGACGGTCTGCCCGAGTCGGAGAACCTGGAGGAGTTGCTCGCCCAGCTGGCCTGGCCGGAGACGGTGGCCGGTGCCGCGATCGTGGTCGAGCGGATCGTGGTGCCCCCAGAGGCCGAGGCGAACATGCCGCAGGACCCGGCGGCCGGCGTGGACTACCTGATGAACCACCCGGAACGGCAGGACGTGCGGATCGCCGCCGGCCGGCTGCGGACCGGGGAGAGCTGGTGCGCGCTGCGTTCCCGTGCGAACGACAGCGACGACGCCGTCGCCGGCGGGCCGGACGCCGTGCCGGGCCTGGTCGAGGCCCTGGCGGCGACCTTCCACTGAGTCCGGGCGGGCTCGGCCGACCGGGCCCAACCCGGTCATGCCGAGTTGGGTCAGTCCGCGGTGCAGACCGGCAGGTCGGCGGTGTCCCCCGCCGCGATCGCCTCGACGGCGGTCTCCGCCTCCGTGAGGGTGGCGACCCGGAACACCTCGAGGCCGTCCGGGACGTTGCCGACCACCTCGGCGCAGTTCGCGGCGGGCGCGAGGAAGAAGTCGGCACCGTCACGCTCGGCCGCGTACATCTTGAGCGTGATGCCGCCGATCGGGCCGACCTCCCCGGCCAGCGACATGGTTCCGGTGCCGGCGACGATCTCACCACCGGTCAGGGCGCCGGGAGTCATCTGGTCGATGATGCCGAGCGCGAACATCGTGCCGGCGCTCGGGCCGCCGACGTTCTCGATCCGGATGTCCACGTCGACCGGGAAGTCGAAGTCGGCACTCAGGTAGATGCCGAGCAGGCTGCCGCCGGCACCGTCGTCAGAGGTGACGATCTCGACGTCGGTCGCCACCCCGACGCGGTCGACCCCGAGGGTCACGGTGGTGTTCGGCGGGGTCGCCGTGAGCGCGGCGTCGAGGTCGGCGTAGGTCGTGATCGTCGTCGTCGGCAGGTCCGGCGTCCGGATCGAGGTGATCACGTCGCCCTCCTCTACCTGACCGGCGGCGCCCCGGTCCGGGTCGGCACCGGAGATGGTCAGGGTGGCCGGCACCTCGTAGCCGAGCGCGGTCAGCGCCGAGACGGTCGCGTTCTCCTGCGACGTGGACATCTGCTGGGCGCCGATGAGGTCCTGCTCCTCCTGGGTCAGCGTGGGGTCCACCGCCGTCTCCACCGGCACCACCTTCCGCCCGGCGGACAGCCAGCCACGGATCACGCTCCCGACGTCCACCGGGAACCCCGGACCACCGGCCGTCGTCACCGTGGTCAGCCGCAGTTCGCCCTCGGTGGGGTAGGTCTCGGCGCCCTCGACCGTGATCAAGGGCACGTCGTCGACCGAACCGAGCGTGTTGAACGTGGGCCCGGCGCCCTGGACCGCGAACGGCACGGGCTGCAGGATCATCGTCAGCAGGAGCCCGAAGGCGACCACCCCCGAGACGGTCATGGTGACCGAGCGGGTCGTCAGCCCGAGGCGCCGGCGCAGGCCACGCCACCGGCCGCCGAGGCTCGGCGGTGCCGGGTCCTGGAGCGGTTCGGGGTGCATCACGGACTCGGGCGCCTGCATCGACATTCCACCATCATCCCCTGAGCCTGCGCCCTGAGCGAAAGCCACCCGCTCGGGCATCGCATCCCTACGCCGGTGTGGTTACCGTGAGGCATGACCGAGCAGACCCCGTCAGGCCGCGAGGAGTGGCGCCGCATGCTCGAGCAGATGCTCGGGCCGGAGGCGGCCGAGGAGGCCATGCACGCCCTCGAGGCCAGCGGCGTGGATCCGGAGCAGTTCGCTTCGGTCGCCGGCATGCCGCAGAACCCGCAGCAGATGGCGGCGGCGATGTCACAGATGCGGCAGATCCTGTCCGCTGACGACGGCGGCGCGTCCGACTGGCGGATCGCCCACGACGTGGCCCGGCAGGCCGCGCACACCGGTGGCGATCCGAGCGTCTCGGCAGCGGACGCGGCGAAGACCCGGTCCGTGCTCAGCGTGGCCGATCTCTGGCTCGACGCGGCCACCGAACTCCCGCCGTCGGGCGGCAAGCAGTACGCCGCCTCGCGCGCCGAGTGGGTGGAGCGGACCCTGCCCACGTGGCGCACCGTGGCCGAACCCATCGCGACGTCGGTGGCTGACGCCCTGGCCACCATGATGAGCGCCGAGGAACTGCCCGAGGAGGCCTCGGCGATGCTCGGTGGGGTCGACATCGGCGCCATGATGCGCCGCCTCGGCGCCCTGAGTTTCGCCATGCAGGTGGGCCAGGCGGCCGGCACCCTGTCCCGCGAGGTGTTCGGCGGGACCGACACCGGACTGCCGCTCCTGCCCGAGCCAAGCCTGCTGCTGGTGCCGGCGAACCTGCGCGAGTTCGCGGCCGACCTGGATGCCCCCGAGGACGAGGTGTGGCACTTCCTCGCGGTCCGGGAGGCCGCCCATGCCCGGCTGTTCGCCCACGTGCCGTGGTTGCGCGGCCACCTGCTGGGCGCCGTCGAGCAGTACGCCCGCGGCATCGAGATCGACCTGGCGCACCTGGAGGAGCAGGTCCGGTCCATCGACCCCACGGACATGGACCAGCTCCGCAGCGCCCTCTCCGGCGGGATCTTCGCCGCTCAGCACACCCCGTCCCAGGAACAGGCGCTGTCCCGCCTGGAGACCGCCCTGGCGCTGGTGGAGGGCTGGGTCGAGGAGGTCACCGCGAACGCGGTGGCCCCCCACCTGCCCCACCACGTGCCGTTGCGGGAGATGCTGCGCCGGCGCCGGGCGGCCGGTGGACCGGCCGAGGACACCTTCCACACCCTCGTCGGCCTGGAGTTGCGGCCGCGGCGGGCCCGGGACGCCGCGTCCCTGTGGGCGCTGGTGGCCCGCGAGCAGGGCCTGCAGGCCCGGGACGCCCTGTGGTCCCACCCGGACGTGATCCCCAACGCGGCCGACCTCGACTCCCCGGCCGGCTTCCTGGCCCGGCGTGCCCTCGCGGCCCAGGAGGACCACGACGTCGACGCCGCACTAGCGGCCATGCTGGACGGCGAGCTCGGGTATGAGGCCGGGGCAGCCGAGAACGACGGCGGCGGGCGGGAAGGTACCGAAGGCTCGCCCGAGGATCGGGGCGGGGCCTCCGAGCCCGACGGCGACCGGGACTGACCGGGCCACGCCACCCGGCGGGCCGGGCTGCGGCGACTCAGCCGGCCGGCAGGTCGCGGGCGTGGGTGACCCCGAGCAGGAAGCCGCGGGCCCGCTCGGTCTGCGGGTAGCGTCCGACCAGGTCCCAGAAGTCCGGGCCGTGGCCCGGGACGAGCAGGTGCGCCAACTCGTGCAGGAGCACGTAGTCGAGCACCCACTCGGGCATGCCCTGGGCCCGGTCGGAGATCCGGACGGTGCGGCGCGCCGGCGTGCAGGAACCCCAGCGGGTGTCCTGGTTCGCGACCCAGGCCACCGACGCCGGCGGGGTGAGTCCGTCGAGGTAGGTGGCACACAGGTACGCCGCGCGCGCGGCGAGCGCGTCGTCGGACGGTCGGCGGCGCTGGTCGGAGGCCGCCATCCGGCTCAGCATCCTGGCGACCCAGGCGTCCTCCTCGGCCCGGGTGAACCGGCTCGGGATCGCCACCACGGTCCGGCCCGCCTCACGGTAGGCGGACACGGTCTTGCGACGGCGGGTGCTGCGTCGCACCTCGACCGTGCCGTGGCCCTCGATCTCCCGCTCGCTCATCTCGGCTTCACTGTGGCACAGCACGACCCGGTTATCCACAGCCGCCGTGACTTCCACGACCGGCTCGCGCGCGCCGTGGCACGCTCGGGTCCGAGGGAGGGGACATGCGACTTCACGACGGATTCGAGGTCTACTGGCGATCGCCCGGAGCGTCCCAGGTGGGGCTGGACCCGCGCTGTTCGGTGCTGCTGGAGGAACTGAGCGACGGCGAGCAGCGGGTGCTCGAGGCCCTCGGTCGGGAGATCGACCGGGCGGCCCTGCTCACGCTCGCGAACGCCCACTCGGTGCGCACCGTGGACGTCGACGCCATGCTCGAACGTCTCCGGACGGCGGGGGTCCTGCGGGAGGACGACGAGCAGAGCGCCGGCTCTGGTGCCGACCCGGATGCCCGGTACTGGCGGGCGGCCGAGGTGGCCGGGATCGAGGGCCCGGGCCCGCGGGTCGACCGGGTGGTCCAGGTCTGCGGGGTCGACCAGCTGGGCCTTCGGGTCGCGGGCATCCTGGCCCAGGCGGGCGTCGGGTCCGTCCTTCTGCAGGACCGGTCCCGGGTGCGGCCGGAGGATGTCGGCGCCGGGATGTTCCGCCCGGGCGACGTCGGCGTCAACAGGGCGGAGGTGGGGCGGTCGGTCCTGCGCGCTGCGGATCCGAAGGTGCGGGTGAGCGTGCCGCCCGGCACCCGTCCGGACCTCGTGGTGGTGGTCGAGCACGGGGTGGTCGACCCGGTGCCGTTGCGGGCCCTGATGCGCGAGGACGTCGCGCACCTGCCGGTGCTGGTCAGGGAACTGGACGTCGTCGTCGGTCCACTGGTGCGTCCGGGGCTTGGCGTCTGTCTGCGGTGCGTGGACCTGTACCGGTGCGAGGCGGACCCACGCTGGCCGGCGGTCGCCACCCAGGTGGCGGCCCGCCCGCCCGCCGGGGTCGAGACCTCGCTCGGGTGGTCGGGTGCGGCGGTGGCCGCGGGCCAGGTCCTCGCCGTTCTGGACGGGCGGCCGGCCGCCGTCGAGGGCGCCGGGGTGGAACTGACGGCGTGGGACCCGGTCCCGGTGGTACGCACCTGGCAGGTGCACCCCGAGTGCGGCTGCTCCCCGGCCGCGCTCAGCGCGCCGTCAGGTGGTTCGACCCGGCCGGCACGTGGTTCGACCAGGCCGACCGGGTCGGCGAGGGGCGGGCACCGGTGACCGGTACCCGCCCCTGCGCGGTGGCGTGACCCGCCGTCGCTCAGGCCGCCGAGGAGTCCCGGCGGGCGGACGGTGCGTACGGGTCGTCCTTGCGCGGACGGCCGCGGCCTCGCTTACGGGCCACGACCTGACCGTCGATGAAGACCTCCCCGCCCCAGACGCCCCACGGCTCGTGCCGCTCGATGGCGCCTTCGAGGCACTCCTTGCGGATCGGGCAGGTAACGCAGAGCGCCTTGGCGCGCTCGACGTCGGCGCCTTGTTCGGCGAACCAGAGGTCCTGGTTCCGCGCGTCCTGACACGGCAGCGGCTGGTCGCCCGAGATCGGGAGGTCGATCGTCTGCTCGGGTAGGGGCCAGGTCGTGGCCGATCCCCCGAGGGAGAGTTGATCGAGAACTGATGTGAACTGCACGAGATGCTCCTGAGGCATGGTGTGTGGGTCGACCGGTGGGGTACCGGGTCTGTCACAGACCGGGGAGATCTATCCCTGGAGTAGTGAGAAGAGCCGCGGACCCTTGATGGGCTCCGCGGCTGGGACTCAGTGCAGTGCTGCTGCTAACTGATCCTGGCGGCGGAGCCGGGCATGGCTGTGCCGGGAACGGCGATACCGATGGGCGCGATGCCGGCCTTGCCGGCCGTGCCGATGGCACGGCCCACAGTGAACACAACGAAGCGCGGTCGGAGATCGACGCGGGTGACGGTGACGTCAGACAGATTCATCAATTGTGTTCACTCCCTTCAGGCCTTGGGGGCTGCTTGTCGCTGGCTAGGCGCAACCCATCGATCAGGAACGTGTGACAGCCTACGTCCCCGCGCCCGCGAGGCCCAACCTTTTATCGAACTTTCTTCGAATCAGTTTTCGCCGGGGTCCTCACCGCGCACGACGGCGAGGATCTGAGGGCCGTAGGCCTCGAGTTTCGTGGGGCCGATCCCGCGCAGGATCGCGAGGTGCCGGAGCTCGCGCGGCTGGGCGGCGGCGACGGCGATCAGGGTGGTGTCGTGCAGGATCGTGAAGGGCGGCTTGTCGATCCGTTCTGCGACGCCGGCCCGCCACCGCCGCAACCGCTCGACGAGTTCGGGGTCCGCGTCCTGCGCGGCGATCGCGGAGGTCAGGGCCGCCCGACGCCCGGCCCGGGAGTCCGAGTGGCGCCCCTGGCGGCGCCCGCCGGCGTCCTGGTCCGGCCAGATCCCGTCCAGGAACCGGGACCGCTTGCGGGTGCCCCGCCCACCGGTGTTGCGGGACCGGGCGTAGGACAGGTGCAGGTGCTCGCGGGCGCGCGTGATGCCCACGTACAGGAGCCGGCGCTCCTCCTCGATCGCGTCGTCGCCCTCGGCGAGCGAGATCGGCAGCAGCCCCTCGCTGACCCCGACCAGGAACGCCGCGTCCCATTCCAGACCCTTCGCGGCATGCAGGGACGCCAGCGTCACCCCTTCCACGGTGGGCGCATGCTGGGCGGCGGCGCGCTCGGACAGCTCCGCCACGAACGCCGGCATGTCCGCCCCGCGGGCCGCCGCGAGTTCGTCCGCGAGCCCGACCAGTGAGTTCAGCGACTCCCAACGCTCCCGGACCGCGCCGCGGGCGGCGGGGGCTTCCGGCTCCCAGCCGACGCTGCTCAGCACGTCCCGGACCAGTTCGGGCATCGGGGTCTCCCCCTGGCTCCGGGCGGCCCCGCGTAGCAGGACGACGGCGTCGCGCACCTCCTTGCGGGAGAAGAACCGCTCGCCGCCGCGCACCAGGTAGCCGATCCCGGCGCCGCTGAGCGCCTGCTCGAACGCCTCCGACTGGGCGTTGGTGCGATACAGCACGGCGATCTCGCTCGGCTTCACACCGCCGCGGACCAGATCCCCGATCCGCGCGGCGACCGCGCGAGCCTCGGACTCGTCGTCGTCGTAGGTCTCGAACCCCACGGCCGGCCCGGACGGCCGTTGCGCCCTGAGCTCGACGGCGGCGCTCGAGCGCGCCACACCCGCGCGGGCGAGCACGTTGTTCGCCAGCGAGACCACCTGCGGTGTCGAGCGGTAGTCGCGGACCAGCCGCACGACCGTGGCCCCGGGATGCCGGCGCCCGAACTCGGTCAGGTAGCGCGGGCTCGCACCGGTGAAGGAGTAGATGGTCTGGGAGACGTCCCCGACCACGCAGACCTCGGACCGCTCACCCAGCCAGAGCTCCAGCAACCGGTGCTGGAGCGGGGAGACGTCCTGGAACTCGTCGACGATGAAGTGGCGGTACTGCTTGCGGACCTCGGCGGCGATGTCCCCGCGCTCGGCGAGGATCCCGACCATGAGCAGGAGCACGTCCTCGAAGTCGATCACGTGCCGCTCGGTCTTGGCGTCCTCGTACACCGAGAGCAGCCTGGCGACCGTGGTCAGGTCCTGACCGGCGGCGCCGGCCCGCCCGGCCCGGGCGGCGGCCGCGACGTAGTCCTCGGCGGTGACCATGGAGACCTTGGCCCACTCGACCTCGGCCGCGAGGTCCCGGATGGCCAGCCGGTCCACGGTCACGCCGAGCCGGCCGGCGGCTTCGGCGATCAGCGGAGCCTTGTGCTCGACGATGCGCGGGATGCCACCGCCGATCGCCGCCGGCCAGAAGTAGGAGAGCTGGCGCAGGGCCGCGGCATGGAACGTGCGGGCCTGCACCCCGGAGACCCCGAGGTCGCGCAGGCGGGCGCGCATCTCACCGGCCGCGCGCGCCGTGAACGTCACAGCGAGCACCGTGGTGGGGTTGTACACGCCGGTGACCACCCCGTGTGCGATCCGGTAGGTGACCGCCCGGGTCTTGCCTGTCCCGGCGCCCGCGAGCACGCACACCGGACCGGTGAGCTGGGCGGCGACGGCGCGCTGGTCCTCGTCGAGGGCGGCGAGCAGCTCCTCGGCGCCGGGCAGGGTGGGTACGGACATCACCGATGATTCTCGCAGCCGGCTCCGACACCGGCGTGCGCCATCCACAGCATCCACAACATCCACAGCAGCGGAACAATCGGACGGGGTCCCTGGTTCGCCTCCATGAGGACACCGTGCCGCCGGAACATCCGAGCGGCGCCCACCGATCGCAATCCGGAGGATTCCGTTGAGCACCACCGCACCCGAGGCCGGCACCATCACGATGTACAGCACCACCTGGTGCGGGTACTGCCGTCGGTTGAAGACGCAACTCAAGCGTGCCGGGATCGCCTACACCGAGATCAACATCGAGGAGGATGCGGGCGCCGCGGCGTTCGTGGAGCAGGTCAACGACGGGAACCAGACGGTGCCCACGATCCTGTTCCCGGACGGATCGGCGGCGACGAACCCGTCGCTCGCCCAGGTGCAGGAGCGCCTCGGGGCATGACCTGCGGTCTGGCGCCGGGACTCAGGCCCAGCGCCGGCCGGCCCGGGCCTCGGGCAACGGTTCGCCGTACCACTCCTCGATCAGGCTCCGCGCGATCGACGTCGGACGCGGGAGCCGGATCGCGCCCGTGGTCCACGCCTCCCGCAGCTCGTCGGCGGAGTAGAACCGCGCCTCGGTGATCTCCTCGCCGTCCGGACGGACGTCGGTGCCCGTCGCTCGACCGGCGAAACCGACCATCAGCGAGGCCGGGAACGGCCACGGCTGACTCGCCCGGTAGGTCACCTCACCGACGACCACGTTCGTCTCCTCGAACACCTCCCGGCGCACCGCCGCCTCCAGCGACTCCCCCGGCTCGACGAAGCCGGCCGGCACGGAGAACTGACCCTCGGGCCATTGCGGGGCGTGCCCGAGCAGGATCCGACCCGCCTCGTCGGAGATCGCCATGATCACGGCGGCGTCGGTGCGCGGGTAGTGCAGCGACTCGTCGGCCGGGCAGCGGCGCACCCAGCCGCCGTCGATCACCTCGGTCGGTGTGCCACACCTGGGGCAGTGCGTGTGGGTGCGGTGCCAGTTGGCCAGGGCGAGCGCCCCGACTGCTAGCCCGGCGTCCCGGTCGCCGAGCTGCCAGCCGATGTCCCGGAGAACGGCGTAGGACGGTGGCGGGGACACGGTCGACCCCTGCGGGTCGTCGGTTCGGCGGTCCAGGTCGCCGGCGGCCGGGCGCGGTCCCGCACCGAGTACCTGGGCCAGGTAGGCGGCGTCCTCGTCGCGCCCGAGGTAGAGGAGGCCGGCTCCGGGCACCCGGTCCGACGGCGGCACGAACGCCAGCGCTGCGTCGTCGCTCCCGGCGGTGGCGACCCGGTCGCCGTCGATGGTCAGCACGCGCGTCGAGGGCTCGGCGAGCAGGTCGTCGAGCAGGCCCGGGCGGACCCGCGCGTGCCCGTCCCGATCGACGCTGGCGCGGGCGAGGGGCAGGTGATCGGAGTGCACCCGTTCACCGTAGATCAGACGCGCCGATGCGGCGCACCCTGCTCGGCGGGCCGGTCGCCTACCGTGGGGTTGTGTCCGATTCGAATCCCTCCCGGTCCCCCCTCGCCCTCGCCGCGCTGGCGACCGTCGCCCTGCCGGGGCTCGACGTGGTCGCCACCCGGCCGCCGCGCACCCCTGGAGCGGACTTCGACGTGGTGGGCGTGATGGACGCCACCGGTTCGCGGTGGATCGTCCGTTCCCCGCGGGACGCCGCCGCCGGGGCTGCGCTCGAGGGCGAGGTCGCGCTGCTGGAGGCGCTCGGGCGGGCCAGCGACGACGGTCTGCTGACGTTCGAGGTGCCCGAGCCGGCCGGTTTCGCCCCGCTCCCCGAGGGTGGCCGCGCGATGGTGTATCCGGAACTGCGCGGCAAGCCGCTGCCGATCGAGCGGCTCGCGGCCGGCCCCGGCCTGGCCGCCCAGGTCGGCCGGGCCATCGCAAGCCTGCACGAGCTGCCGGAATCGGTGGTCGCCGATGCCGGCCTGCCCACCTACGACGCGGACGCCTACCGGGCCCGCCGCCTCGCCGAGGTGGACGAGGCCGCCGCCACCGGGCACATCCCGGCGGGACTGCTGCGCCGGTGGGAGCACGCCCTCGAGGACGTCACGCTCTGGCGGTTCCGGGCCACCCCGGTGCACGGGGACCTCGCGGCCGAGCATGTTCTGGTCGACGACGACGACGTGGTCGCGATCCTCGACTGGTCCGACGCCCGCGTCGCCGATCCCGCGGACGATCTGGCCTGGCTGCTGGCCGCCGCACCGGAGGAGTCCCTGGACGCCATCCTCGAGGCCTACGCCTTGGCCCGGACGGAACGGGCCGACGAGCATCTGGCCGCGCGCGCGCTGCTCGCGAGCGAGCTGGCGGTGGCCCGCTGGTTGATGCACGGCGTGCGCCACCGCGACGGAGCGATCATCGACGACGCCGTCCAGATGCTGCGGGAGCTCGACGAGGAGGTGGCCGACCTGGCGCCGATCGGCTACGCCGAACCCGTGGTTGCGGACGTCACACCGCTCGGTGACGACGACGCGGCGGACGGGTGGGATGAGGACGAGCCGGACGGGTGGGACGAGGCGGCCGACGACGACGAGGACGACGAGGACGCGGAAGAGGAGCATCCCGACCACGCCGACGGCGATCTCGAGTGGTCGTCCGCCGCGGTGGTGGCGCCGTCACACCGGGCGGGCGAACTGACCGGTGACGACTCCGACACGGCCGAGCACCCCGTGGTCGCGGACTCGGGCGAGTTCCAGGTGCCCGACTACCGGCGCGGCCGGCCACGGCGCGGGTTCGACGACACACCGACCGCTGAGTTCCCGCCGCAGGCGCCCTGACCCGGGCGCATGCGGAGTTGACTCACACGCAGTGGACTCACCAGAGCGTGTCGGCCACGATCTCCACCTGCGGACGACGGGCCCGGTCCGAGCGGTCGACCCGGGCCCGCGGCCGCGCGGACAGCACGGTCTCCGGGCCGACCTGGGCGAGCACCTCCTCGACCTCCCACTCGGAGAGATCCGCGCCGCCGACCGTGACGGACTCGGCGACGTAGTGGAAGGACGCCCGGACCCGACCCAGGGGTACGTCGTGCAGCCGTGACCAGGCGATCCGGTAGAGCGCCAGCTGCAGTTGCCGAGCCCGCAGTGCCTCGGGCGAGCGGGGCGCGGTCCCGGTCTTCCAGTCGACGATGTGGACCCCGCCGTCGGTCTCGCCGAATACCGCGTCGATCCGGCAACGGATCGTGATCCCCGCGACCGGGGTCTCGATGTCGACCTCCACGGCGAGCGGGGTCCGCGTGGCCCACGGGGAGCCGAGGAACGCCTGCTGCAGGTCCGCGAGCGCGCGGTCCGCCGCGCCCGGCTCGTCGTCGGCGCCGGGAAGGGCGTCCATCTCGATCAGGGAGCTCGCCCCGAAGTACTGCTCCACCCACGCGTGGAACCGGGTGCCTCGCCGTGCGGCAACCGAGGGCTGGTGCGGGATCGGGCGCCGACGATTGCGGATGAACTCCTCGGCGTCGGCCGCGAGGGAGACCACGGCCGACGCGGACAGGTGTTCGGGCGGGGGGACCTGGGTGTGCCCGGCGGCCTCCCGCTCGGCGAGCAGCAGACGGGCGTCACGCCACCAGCCGGCACCGGAGGTGGTCACCGGCGCGTCGGGGCCGTCGGACGAGACGGCGTCCGCGTCCGCCCAGATCTGCTCCCAGCGGTCGGCGATCACGGCGCCGGTCTCCTGCTCCCGGGGCCAGTAGCCCTGCGCCTGCGCTCCCGTACCAGGATTCGACTCGTACGCCGACGCGGCCGGCCACTCACCGTCGGTCTCGACGAGACCGGCGCGGACGAGTTCGAGCAGGAAGACCGACGGCGCCGTGGGGGTCTTGCGGTCGGCGGTCCAGAAAGACCCGCTCAGCATCAGGGTTCGCTTGGCCCGGGTGAGGGCGACGTAGGCGAGGCGGCGCTCCTCGGCGAGGAGCCGCTCACCCTCGGCCTCCTTGAACTCGGCGACCGCGAGATCCATCTCCTTGTGCGTGGTCGGGCCCTCGATGTCCAGCTCGGGGAGCCAGTCGGTGTCCCCGCGCAGCTCGTAGGGCAGGCTCGCGACGGCCGTCAGCCAGCCGTTCCGGGACGGGATGGACGGGAAGCTGCCCTCGTTCAGGCCGGCGACCACGACCGTGTCCCACTCCAGACCCTTGGCCGCGTGCACGGTCATGATCTGGATCGCGGTGGGATCCGGTTCCGCCTCGATCACCTCGAGGCCGCGCTCCTCGTCCTCGGCGACGTCGAGGTACGTCAGGAACGCGCCGAGGGTCGGGGAGTCCGAGTCACCGGCGAACGAGGCCGCGGCCGACGTGAACGCGTCGAGGTGGCGGCGGGCGTGGCCGACGCTGCCCGGGACGGACGCGAGGACCTCGATGTCCAGGTCCAGGATCGTCTCGGCGGCCGTGACCAGTTCGGGCATCGACAGGTAGGTGAGGGACCGGATCTGACGGATCTGGCCGGAGAGCCGGGCGAGCCGCCGGCGCGCCCCGTCGCTGAGGCTCCGACCATCGGCGGTGCGCCACGAGGGAGGTGGCAGGACGTCCACGGCCTCCACGAGGGAGGCCTGCTCGGCTGCCTCGAGGACCACCGGTACCTCGTCGGCATCGTCGTCGGAGCGGGCCACCCACGTGCTCGCCTGCGACCGCGCCCACCGCGACAGCGCGTACAGATCGGCAGCCCCGACGTTCACCGACCCACCGGTGAGCAGTCGCATCATCGCGTCCCCGCGGGACGGGTCGTGCGCGACCTGCAGGGCCGCACGGATGTCCGACACCTCGGGCGTGGACAGCAGCCCGGCCAGACCGACCACCTGGCAGGGCAGCCCGGCTGCGCGCAGCGCCGCCTCGATCACGGGGAACTGGGCGCGCTTGCGGCACAGCACGGCCGCGCTGGCCTGCTCGGGATGCCAGGTGTCGGCGAGCAGGTCGGCGATCCGCGCGGCCTCCTCCGGTGCGGTCTCACAGAACGCGGCCACCGCACGGCCGGGACCGGCGCCGGGCCGGGCCCGCAGTTCGCGCACAGCCCCGCCGACGGAGGCGAGTTCCCGTAGCGGTCCGGCCGTGCGGTTGGCGGCAGTGAGGATGGCGACGTCGTTGCGCCACGCGGTGCTCAGGTGCGCGATCCGGGCCGGCTCCCCGGCGCCGTCGCTGAAGGCGGCCGGGAACGCGAACAGCGTCCCGGCCGCGGCGCCGCGCCACCCGTAGATCGCCTGGTTCGGGTCGCCCACGGCGGTCACCGGGTGCCCCCCGGCGAACAGCGCCCGCAACATCTGCACCTGCGCGATGGAGGTGTCCTGGTACTCGTCCAGGAGCACCACGCGGTACCGGGACCGTTCCGCCTCGCCGACCTCCGGGACGCTCGCGGCGATGGTGGCGGCCAGGCGCACCTGGTCGCCGAAGTCGACGACGCCGTCCCGCTGCTTGCGCTGGGCGAATGCTCCCACGAGGTCCATCAGCTGGCCGCGGGTGCCCAGCGATCCGATCACCTTGAGGACCTGGGCCATCGGTGCCCGGTTCCGGCCGGTCGCCTCCTTGTCCGCGAGCGCGCCGGCGATCCGGTCGATCGCGGCCGCGGCCTCCCCGGGTTCGAGACCGTGCTCGCTGAGTTCGGCGGACAGCGCCGCGACCGCGTCGATGATGGTGGTCGGAGCGAGGCCGGTCTCGATGTCCCCGCTCCATGCGGTCACGATCTGCTCGGCGAGCTGGTAGCGGCCGGCGTCGCCGATCAGGGTCGCATCGGGGTCCACACCGATCCGCAGGGCGTGATCGCGCACGATCGCGGATGCGTAGGAGTTGTAGGTCGCGATCCGCGGCCGGTCCTCCACGGCGTCGCCGCCGTTCACCCCCACCCGGGCCAGCGCGCGCAGCCGCACCCGGATCCGGCCGGAGAGTTCCGCGGCCGCCTTCCTCGTGAAGGTCAGGCCGAGGATTTCCCCGGGCGCCACGAGTCCGTTCGCGACCAGGTGGACGACCCGCGCCGCCATCGTCTCGGTCTTGCCCGAGCCGGCCCCGGCCACGACGAGCATCGGCTCCAGCGGTGCCTCGATGACCTCGGTCTGCTCCGCGGTCGGCGGCGGCTGTCCGAGCGCCTCCGCGATCCGCGCAGCGGTCCAGGTGTGGGTCTGCCCGGTCACGGGGTCGCCTCCGTGGTGGCGCCGCCGAGGGGACCGGTGACCCGAGCCCCTTCCGGCTGCGCCGGGCAGGAGGTCCGCACCGCGCAGGTCCGGCACAGCGGGCCGGGCTGCGCGACGAAGCCGGCGCCGGCCATGGTCTCGGCCGCCCCGGCGAGCATCTCGGTGGCCCAGCCCGGGTCGGGATCCTCACGCAGCGGCGTCTGGTCCCGGGTCACCGCCCCGGACTTCGCGCCGGTGCCCACGTAGAGGAGCGCGGCGCCCGCACCGCGCTGCCCGTCACGGTCACCGAACGCGCCCTGCTCGACGGCCACCTGGTAGCTACCGAGTTGCGGGTTGCGGGCGGCGTCGGCGGCACTGATCGCGGTGCTGCCGGTCTTGAGGTCGACGATCCGCACCCCGGCGTCGGTGTGCTCGACCCGGTCCACCCGGCCCCGGAGGGCGACCCGGCCCAGGTCCGCGGCGAACTCGACCTCGGTCTCCACCGGTCCCGGGTGCGCTGCCTGGTAGCCGGCCAGCTTGCGGACCATCTCCTCCGCCCGGCCCCGGTCCCGGCGGCCGACCCAGCCGTCCCCCAGGTCCAGCTCGTGCCAGCGCGCGTCAAGTTCGGCGAGCAACTCGGCCTCGGTTCCGTGCGGCGCCGCCGCGGCGATCTCGTGGACGAGGTTGCCGAGGCTCTGCGATGCACTGTCCCCCCGGCGCCCGCCCGAGGTGGTCAGTGCCCAGCGCAACGGACAGGCTGCGACGGTCTCGACGGTGGAGGGGGTGACGGTGACCGGGATGCCCTCGCGCCAGAGCGGCTCGGCGGACGTCGGTGCGGTCAGCGCCGGCCAGGTGGCCGGGTCCGCGCCGGGCACGCGGTGTCCGGCCAGATGGGTGAGGACCGCGGCCGCCTCGGACGCTCGGGCCACCTCGTCGGCGCTCACGCGCGCCCCACCGAGCACCGGGCGCACCGCCGCCCGGAGCTCGCCCACCAGGCCCCGCAGGTCCAGTGGGCTGGGCACCCCCCGGACGGCCGCGGACTCGGCGCCGTCCGGGGCAAGTGCCTCGAAGAACGCCGAGGGCCGGGCATCGGTGTCCAGGACCGCGGTGACCAGCAGGCACCGGCGGGCCCGTGAGCACGCCATCACGAACGTGCGCAGCTCCCCCTCGTAGACCTCGCGGCGTGCGCGTCGGTGCCGATCCGCGGCGATGGCACCCCCGCTGCCCCCGTCACCGTCGGCCGAGAGGTCCACGTGCCGAGCGGTGGCGATGTCGGCGAGGTCGGCGGCACCGAGGAGGGTGTCCCGGATGCGCAGGTCCGGCCAGGTGTCCTCCTGCACCCCGGCCACGACCACGACGTCCCACTCCGCACCGGCCGCGCTCGCCGGGGTGTGCACCGCCACCGACTCACCGAGCTCACCGCGGGCGGCGAGGGTATCGGCCGGGAAGTCCTGGGCGGCCAGATGGTGCAGGAAACCCGCGGGTGTGGATCGGGCGGTGCGGTCCACGAACTGCTCGGCCGCACGGAACAGCGCCATGACGGCGTCCAGGTCCGCGTCCGCACGGTCGGCGGCCGCGCCGCCGGTGAGGGCGCGCTGCTGCCAGGTCGCGGCCAGGCCCGCAGTGTCCCAGAGGGCCCAGATCACCGTCTCGACGCTGGACTCGGGGGCGGCCAGGGCCGCCCGTCCGGCGGCCAGCACGTCGGCCACCCGCTGCGGTCCGAGCCGGTGCCGGGTCGGCAGGCTCGCCGCGATCCCGGGCTCGGCGAGTGCCGCGGCCAGTAGATCGTCGGAGTGCCGGTCGCCGCCGTCGACCCGTTCGGCCTGGCGCAGCGCCCGTCGTAGGGACCGCAACGACACCGGGTCCAGCCCACCGAGCGGGGACAGCAGCAGTTCCGTGCCGGCCACCGGATCGACGGCCCCGGCGAGCACGCACTCGAGAGCGATCAGCAGCGGCCGGACCGCGGGTTCGTCCCGCAGTGGCCGGTCCGGAGCCGCCATCGCGAGCGGGACCCCGGCGGTGCGCAGACCGCGCCGGATCGTCCCGATGTCCGAGCCCGAGCGCACGATCACCGCCATCTCGGCCCACGGCACCGCGTCGTGCAGATGCCGCTCCCGCAGTTCCCGGGCGATGAAGGCGACCTCCTGGGCCTGGCTCGCGAGCACCGCCGTACGCACCTGGCCGTCAGCAGGTCCCGCGGCGGCGCCGGCGCGCCGGCGCCGGGTCTCCTGCATCGTCGGCAGCGACGCGGTCAGCGTCGAGATCGCCCCGCGCAGCGGCTGCGGATGGCGCCAGACCGAGCCGAGGACATGCTCCGTGGCGCCCCACAGGCCCGGCGCCTCCGGGCCGGAGCCCGGTCCGCTCCGGGGCGGCGGCAGGGTCGCCGAATGCAGCAACGCCGGCACGCCACCACGGAATCCCTGGACCCCGATGTCCGGGTCGCCGAACAACGCGAGGCGAGTGCCGTCGTCGGCCATCGCGTCCAGGAGCCGGGCCGTGGCCATCGTGGCGTCCTGGTAGTCGTCGTGGACCACGAGCTCCCAGCGCGGGCGGGGCACCCCGGGCACCTCACGCTCCCAGGACCGCAGTGCGCCGACGGCCTCGTCGACGATGGTCGCGGCGTCGAAACGGGCGCCGCGGTCCGGTGTCAGCTCACCGAGGGAGGTGACCTCGGTGTACTCGGTGAGCAACTGGCCCGCGGCCAGCCACTCCGGTCGGCCGTGACGCCGACCCCACTCCGCCAGGCCCGGACCGTCGAGGCCTGCCTCGGCGGCGCGCATCAGCAGGTCGCGCAGTTCGTCACGGAAGGCCCGCAGCGCCCGGGTCTGGGGCCCGACGGCGTTCGGCCAGTCGATGTGGGCGCCCTCGCCCTCGAGGTGGCCGGCCAGGAGCTCGGCGAGCACCTGGTCCTGCTCGGGTCCCGTGATCAGTGTCGGCGCGGCCTGACCCCGGTGACTCGCCCGCAGCCGGAGGATCGCGAACGCCACCGACGCGGGGGTCCGGACCAGGGCCGTGCCTGTGGTCCGCCGGAGCCTGCGCGCCACCTCGTCGCGGAGCACCGCCGCGCGTTGGCGGGTCGGCACCAGGAACAGGTGCGAGGGCTGGTTGCGCCCGGCGGACCGGGCCCCGGCCGGAACAGCGAAGGCGTCCACGAACACGGCCAGGGCCGTCTGCGTCTTCCCGGACCCCGGCGCGCCGTGCACCACGTGGTGTCCGCCGGCGCCGATGGCCCGCCGCACCGACTCCTGTGCGGGGTCCAGCGAGCCCGCCGGATCCCACGCAGCAGGCGGGTGACGGGGTGCCGAACTCATGCGGGCATCACATCACGTGGAGCCGACACCCGGGCGGTTCCCACCCCACCGAGGCGGGACGCCAGCGGGTGGTGGACCGTCACGGATTCGGCCAGGGGTTCGGCAGGCAGCCCCCCAGGCTCATGCTCTGCTGCACCATGACGGGCGCGGGAGCGCCGGCCGCCGGGCACTGGGCATGCTGGTGCCCGAGCAGGTGACCCACCTCGTGCGTCACCAGGTACTGGCGGTAGGACGTCACGTCCCCGCCACCCTCCAGGAACGGGTCGGCGCCGTTCGCCCAGCGTTGCGCGTTCAGCGCCGCGTGTCCGTTGCGGCCACAGGAGTAGAGGGAGACCGTGCGCAGCGGGACGCACAGCTGGTCGATGCGGGTCGGCGAGGCCAGGACCACCCGCAGGTCCGCGTTGCCGTCGGTGCGCGCGAAGCTGATCGCTCCCCCGGCGCCCCAGCCGCGCGGGTCGTTGAGGACCTCCAGCACGAATTGAGCGAACGCCGCGCCGTCCACGGGCAGGCCGGCCTCGACCTCCACCCGGACCTGGAGCACCTCCGGGGCGTCGGGGACCGGCGCGGCCACCACGCCCGGGATGACCAGCAGCTCCCCGCCCAGGGTGGTGGGCACCGCCCGGTCGAGCACGCCGGCCCGGGCATCCGCCAGCTCCTCCGGGCTCGGCGCCGGCACCGGCGTCGGCGGCGCCGGGCCGATGACCGCCTCCGGCCGGACCGGGTCGGCCGGACCGGACTTGGCCAGCCGCTCCGACGGGGGCCATCGATCCGAGAGCACGGTCGGCGCGATCACAAGGCCCGCGAGCAACCCCACGAGGAGGGCAGCGATCAACCAGGCCCGGGCACGCATGGGTCCATGGTGTCATCGACCGGGACATAGACTCGAACCCGCAGCCGCACGCCGGAGGCGGACCACCGCCCGACGCACCGGCCCGCATCCGAACGGCGCACGCGCCGGACCCCGCCGACCTGGCGGACGGCCGCCTGAGACTCGAGGAGAGCACCATGGAGATCACCATCGGCATCAAGAACGTCGCCCGCGAGCTGAGCCTGGAGGTCAGCGAGGACGGGGATGCCGTGGTCGCGGCGATCAACGCAGCCATCGCCAAGGCGGCCGACGGCGAGAACGGCGGGGTGCTCGACCTCACCGACACCAAGGGCCGGCGCGTGGTGGTCCCCGTGGCCGCACTCGGCTACGTGGAGATCGGCGCCGACGAGCCGCGCCGGGTCGGATTCGGCACGCTCTGATCGGGGCGCCCGGTCCCCGATGACCAGACGGCCCGCCTACTTCGAACCCGTCGGCACCGACCGCTACCTCCCGACCGAACACGCCGGTGGCGCCTGGCGCGACGACGAGATCCACTTCAGCCCGCTCGGCGGGCTGATCACGCACGCGATCGACCAGCACCGCGCAGGCCGGCACGACCCGGACCAGCACCCGGACCAGCACCCGGACCAGCACGATGACGGCAAGCACCTCGGCCGGATCAGCTTCGACATCCTGGGGCGGCTCGGCACGGACGAGTGCGGGATCCGGGTCGAGACGATCCGGCCGGGCCGGACCATCGAACTCGTCGAGGCCACCGCGAGCATCGGCGGGAGAGCGGCCGTGCTGGCCCGGGCCTGGTTCGTCGCGTCCGGCGACACCGCGACGGTGGCCGGCGGGCAGCCGGCACCCCTGCCGGCGCCGGACCAGGCGGCCCGTCATCCGATGACGCAGCACTGGGGTGGTGGCTTCGTGACCTCCCTGGACGTGCGGGCGACGGCACCGGCCCAACCGGGCCGCACCACCGCCTGGGTGCGCACCGGCACGGACCTGGTGGCGGGTGAGCGGGTCAGCCCGCACGCCGGCTTCATCGCCCTCGTCGACACCGCGAACGGCATCGCCGTGCGCCAGTCGCCGGCCAGGTGGATGTTCCCGAACCTCGACCTGACCCTCCACCTGCACCGGGTTCCATCCGGTGAGTGGACCGGGCTCGACACCACCGTGACGTTCGGACAAGAGGGCCTGGGGCTGACCAGCACCGTCCTGCACGACGCCTCCGGCCCCGTCGGTCGAGCGGAGCAACTCCTGACCGTGCGGCAGCTCTGAGGCACGTGCCGGGCCCCAGCACGGCGGCCGGCCGGCTGGCGCTAGACTGGTGCCGTACACGGTTGCCCGGTCGCCACTTCACTGGTAGATCACGCGGTACACGTCGGCCCCGGCCGGCAACGAATCCTTCGCGATCGGCTGCCACGACCAGGCGTCCTTCCTCTCCCCCACGCCGCGTGGGGCGGATCCGAGCGAGCGGCGCCGCCAACCGAAGGCATCCTCAGTTGAACGATCACGACACCACAGCTCCCGACCTGCTCGATCCGATCGCCCCCACCGCCGAGCCGGCCGACCCCGCGGAGGCCCTCGACGACGTCGTCGGCGAGACCGTCGACGCCCCGGCCATCGACCCGCACGCGGAGGTCGCCAAGACGTTCGCCGACTTCGGCGTGGACGCCGCGATCGCGGAGGCGCTCTCCGACGTCGGGATCACGCACCCGTTCCCGATCCAGGCGCTCACCCTCCCGGTGGCCCTGCAGGGTCGCGACATCATCGGTCAGGCCAAGACCGGCACCGGCAAGACCCTCGGCTTCGGCATCCCGCTGCTGCAGGGTGTGGCCGGGCCCGGCGAGGACGGCTGGGACGCCGTCCGCGAGCAGGGCAAGCCCCAGGCGCTCGTGATCGTGCCGACCCGTGAGCTCGCGGTCCAGGTCGCCGGCGACCTGGCCACCGCCTCCCGCAAGCGGTCCGTGCGCGTGCTGCAGGTCTACGGCGGCCGCGCCTACGAGCCCCAGATCGACGCGCTCACGAAGGGCGTCGAGGTCGTCGTCGGCACCCCGGGCCGGATGATCGACCTGCTCAAGCAGGGCTACCTCGACCTCGGCCACGTGCGCACCGTGGTCCTCGACGAGGCCGACGAGATGCTCGACCTCGGCTTCCTCCCGGACGTGGAGACCCTCCTCTCCCGCACCCCGGCGAACCGCCACACGATGCTGTTCTCGGCCACCATGCCCGGCCCGGTCATCGCGATGGCCCGCCGTTACATGAGCCGTCCGACGCACATCCGCGCGCACGACCCCAACGACGACGGCGCCACCCTGAAGGCGATCAAGCAGGTGGTCTACCGCGCCCACGCCCTCGACAAGATCGAGATGCTGGCCCGCATCCTGCAGGCCAAGGAACGCGGCCTGACCATCGTGTTCACGCGCACCAAGCGGACCGCCGCGAAGGTCGCCGACGATCTGAACGACCGCAACTTCGCCGCCGCCGCGATCCACGGCGACCTCGGCCAGGGCGCACGTGAGCAGGCCCTGCGGGCCTTCCGCAACGGCAAGGTGGACGTGCTGGTGGCCACGGACGTGGCGGCCCGCGGGATCGACATCGACGACGTCACGCACGTCGTCAACTACCAGTGCCCCGAGGACGAGAAGACCTACCTGCACCGCACCGGGCGCACCGGCCGCGCCGGCAACACCGGCACCGCGGTCACGTTCGTGGACTGGGACGACGTCCCGCGCTGGGGCCTCATCGACCGCGCCCTGGAACTGGGCATCGGGGAGCCGCCGGAGACCTACTCCTCCTCGCCGCACCTGTACAGCGACCTGGAGATCCCCGAGGGTGTCAAGGGCCGGCTGCCCCGGTCCGAGCAGACCCGCGCCGGCCTGGCCGCCGAGGCCGTCGAGGATCTCGGCGAGACCGGCAAGCGGACCGGGTCGGGCGAGCGCTCCGGTCGGGGCCGCGAGGCCAAGCACGACGGCGGCCGGCCGCCCCGGGAGCGTCGCCGCCGCCGGGAGGACGGTCCGGCACGCCAGGGCGACGGCGGACCGTCGGGTTCGCCGAGCCCGTCCGGTTCGTCCGGGGCCGCCGCCGGGGACGGCCCGTCACCGGCTCGCAAGCGTCGCCGCCGCCGTACCCGCGGCGGTCAGCCCACCACTCAGTCCGCGCCGACCGCGGAGTGAGGGCGGCCTGAGCATCGTCCACAGCAAGCGCGCTGAGATAGGACCTGACACGTCGACCTCGACCGTCCCGACGTCCTAGCTCAGCACGGCAGGTCCTAGGTCACCGCACGGTGTGCGGGGGCCCGGCGGAAGCGCGCGCGGCGCCCGCCGCGGCCGGCGCCTCAGGCCGCCTCGATGAACGCCTGGATGGCGTCCGCGATGAGCTGCACGGCGATCGCCGCGAGCAGCAGGCCGGCGATCCGGGTGACCAGGAGGGTGCCGCCGTCGCCGAGGACCCGGTGGATGATCCCGGCGAACCGCATCGCCAGGAACAGGGACAGGTGCACCGCCACGATCGCGAGCAGGATCGCGACCCAGTCCGCGACGCTGCCGTCCGAGCCCTGCACGGCGAGCATCGAGGCCACGATCGCCCCCGGCCCGGCCAGCAGCGGCGTACCCAGCGGCACCAGGGCGACGTTGACCTTGCCGGAGGCCTGTGGTTCCTCGGTCTTGCCGGTGAGCAGGTCCATCGCCACCAGCAGCAGGAGCAGTCCACCCGAGGCCTGCAGGGCGGGTACCGAGATGTGCAGGAAGTTCAGGATCCCCTGACCGAACAGGACGAACGCGAGGATCACCCCGAACGCCACGAGCACCGCCTGGCGGGCCGCCCGGGCGCGCTGCTTCGCGGTCATCGTGGACGTGAGGGCGAGGAACACCGGCACCGTGCCGGGTGGGTCCATGATCACGAACAGGGTCAGGAACGTGGTCAGGAAGAGGGTGCCGTCCAGGACCGCGCTCACGGCCGGACCACCGGCATCCGCCCCTGCTCCTCGATCCGGGCCAGCACCTGCGGGTCGGTCGTGTGCTCGCCGAGCCGGTTCGGCTTGCCGGCGCCGTGGTAGTCGCTCGAGCCGGTCACGAACAGGCCGAGCTCATCGGCGAGCGCGAGCAGTTCGGCGACGGCGGCCGGGGCGTGGTCGCGGTGGTGCACCTCGAGCCCGGCGAGGCCGGCCCCGGCCATCTCCCGGATCACGTCGTCGCCGACCACGCGCCCGCGCAGGACCGCGCGGGGGTGCGCGAACACGGGCACGCCACCGGCGCCGCGGACGAGACCGACCGCGGCGACGGCGTCGGGCGCGTGATAACGGACGTAGTACGGCCCCGCGGGCGACAGGACGCGCTCGAACGCGGCGGAGCGGTCCGTCAGGTATCCCTTCGCCACCAGGGCATCGGCGATGTGCGGGCGCCCGATGGTGGTCCCCGGCTGTGCCTGCGCCTGCACGTCCGCCCAAGTGAGCTCGTAGTCCACGGCGAGGCGGGTGACCATGTCCTGGGCGCGGGTGTCGCGCGAACCCCGGGACGCCAGCAGCTGCGCGACAAGCGCCGGGTCGTCGGGGTCGTGCAGATAGCTGAGCAGGTGCACGCTCATCCGGCCGGCCCGGGCGGAGATCTCCGTGCCGCGGACCAGGGCCACCCCGGTGGCGGGGACGGCGTCGGCGGCCTCGGCCCAGCCGGCGGTCGTGTCGTGGTCGGTGAGGGCCACCACGTCCAGGCCGGCCGCCGCGGCGTCGCGCATCAGAGTGGCCGGCGCGTCGGTGCCGTCGGACACGCGTGAGTGCGTGTGCAGATCGATGCGCATGGGACCCCAGACTAGGTCCTCGGCGACCCTGAATCCCACCACGTGAGACGCGCACGGGCGGGCAGCAATGAGACGATGAGCACATGATGTCCGAGCCGACCCCCGAGACCACCCCCACCGCCAGCGAACAGGACCTCACCGACCGAGGCTCGAACCGCTCCCAGCGACCCCAGTCCCAGGCGTTCCGGGAGTTCGTGGCCGCCGACTGGGCGCCGCGGGCCGAGCCGGACGTGGCCCGGGACCCGGTGGCCGATCACGCCGCCCGCCGCCGGGAGTCGATCTCGGCCACGTTCGCCGGCGACCGGCTCGTGGTGCCGGCCGGCGGCCTGAAGGTGCGCTCGAACGACACCGACTACCGGTTCCGTCCGCACTCGGCGTTCGCACACCTGACCGGCCTCGGCTCCGACGAGGAGCCGGACGCGGTCCTGGTGTTGCACCCCGAGGACTCCGGACACGAGGCGGTGCTGTACTTCCGCCCGCTCGCCGCGCGGGACACCGAGGAGTTCTACGCCGACGCCCGCTATGGCGAGTTCTGGGTCGGAGCGCGCCCCACCCTGGCCGAGCTCGAGACCCGCACCGGGCTGCGCTGCGCCCACATCGACGAACTCCGTGACGCCCTCGCCAAGGACGCCGGCCAGGTCCGTCTCCGGGTGGTACCCGGCTCGGATGCTGCGGTCGAGGCACTGGTGGAGGAGATCCGCGGCGAGGCGACCGAGGAGGCCGACGACGCCCTGGCCGAGGCGCTCTCCGAGCTGCGGCTGGTCAAGGACCCCTGGGAGGTCGAGCAGCTGCGCGCGGCGGTGGCCGCCTCCGTCGAGGGGTTCGCCGACATCGTCCGGGCGCTGCCGGACGCGGTGGCCCACCGGCGCGGTGAGCGCGTCATCGAGGGGGTGTTCGGGGCGAAGGCCCGCGAGGAGGGCAACGGGATCGGGTACGACACGATCGCCGCGGCCGGGGACCACGCCACCACGCTGCACTGGATCCGCAACGACGGTGCCGTGCGCGCCGGTGAACTGGTGCTCGTCGACGCCGGCGTGGAGGTGGACTCGCTGTACACCGCGGACGTCACCCGCACCCTGCCGGTCGACGGCACGTTCACCGACATCCAGCGCACCATCTACACGGCGGTGCTGGACGCCGCGGACGCCGCGTTCGCCGTCGCCCGTCCGGGCCTGAAGTTCCGGGACCTGCACACCGCCGCCCTCGAGGTCCTCGCGGACCGGCTCGAACGGTGGGGCCTGCTCCCGGTCGAGGCCGCGGTCGCGATCACCCCGGAGGGGCAGCAGCACCGCCGGTGGATGCCGCACGGCACCAGCCACCACCTCGGCCTGGACGTGCACGACTGTGCGCAGGCCCGGCGGGAGATGTACCTGGACGCCGAGCTCGTCCCGGGCATGGTCTTCACGATCGAGCCCGGCCTGTACTTCAAGGCGGACGATCTGGCGATCCCGCCGGAGTACCGGGGCATCGGCGTGCGGATCGAGGACGACGTCCTGGTCACGGCCGACGGCGTGGAGAACCTCTCCGCCGCACTGCCCCGCCGTCCGGAGGACGTCGAGGCCTGGATGGCGTCCCTGGCCCGGTGAGCACCGCCGTCACCGGGGCCGACGAACGTCCGGTCCACGGCGCCGCGGGCGCCGCCGCCTATCGCCCGCCCCGGCGCGCGCACCTGCTGATGGCGAGCACCGCCGTCGGGCTGGTCACGACGCTCCTGTACACCGTGTTCTCCTGGCGGCAGTGGGCGCGGTTCCAGGTGCCGTCCTGGGACCTGGGCATCTTCACCCAGATCCTGCGGGCCTACTCCGAGGGCCGGGCCCCGGTGGTGCCGATCAAGGGCGAGGGCTTCATGATCCTCGGCGACCACTTCCACCCGCTGCTGGTGGTCCTGGCGCCGGTGTACGCGGCGTTCCCGTCCGGCCTGACCCTGCTCGCGGCGCAGGCGGTGCTGGTCGGGATCTCGGCCGTGGTCGTGACCTGGTGCGCGGTCCGGCACCTCGGGCGGCTGCCCGGGACCACTCTGGGGCTCGCCTACGGGCTGTCCTGGGGGCTGCAGTCCGCGGTCGCGTCGCAGTTCCACGAGGTGGCCCTGGCGCTGCCGTTCCTGGCGCTGTCCCTGGCCGCGCTGGTCCGCCGGGACCACCGGGCCGCGGCGCTGTGGGCGCTGCCGATGGTGCTGATCAAGGAGGACCTCGGGCTCACGGTGGCCGCGATCGGCGTGGTCATCGTGATCCGCGGCTCCCGCCGGCTCGGCGCCGCCCTCGCGGTGGGTGGCGTGGCCGCGTTCGTGATCACCACGAGGGTGGTCCTGCCCGCCCTCAACCCGGACGGCGTCTGGGACTACGCGGACGACTCGATCGTCTCGGTGCTGTTCACCGATCCCGGCGCAGCCCTCAACGGGCTGTTCACCGGCGTCGGCCACAAGGCCGCCCTGGTGCTGCTGGTGTTCGGGGTCACCGGGTTCCTGGCGCTGCGCTCACCGCTGGCGCTGATCACGTTGCCGACGTTCGCGTGGCGGCTGACCTCGGACGTGCCGTTCCACTGGAGCGCCGACTGGCACTACTCGGCGGTGCTGATGCCGATCGTCTTCCTCGCGGTGGTCGACACGTTCGTGACGGCGCGCGGGGCGCGGCGGTTCGCGGCCCCGGTGGGCATCGGGGCCCTGATCCTGGCGCTCGTGATCACCGTGTGGTTCCCCTTGTGGAAGTTGACCGAACCGGAGACCTACGCGCCGTCCCACCAGGATGCGGCGGCCCGCCAGGTGCTCGAGCTCATCGGCGACGGGGCGGTGGTGGACACCGACATCACGATGATGGCCTATCTCGCCCCCCGGGCCGACGTCTACTGGGTCGGCAACGAGGGCAACCCGGTCCCGGACTACGTGGTGGTCAACCGGCAGTCCGGGATCTACGGCGGGAACCCGCCGTCGGACGTCGTCGAGTACGCCACCTCGAAGTTTCCCGGGGAGACGTTCGTGGAGGTGCTCGACTCCGACGGATTCCTTGTGGCCGAGCACGTGCCGCAGGCCAACTGACCCGGTCTCACGTGGACCCGTGGTGAGCGGTGCGGCGGTCCGCCGAGCGGCGGGCCTCAGCGACCGAGCGGGTCCTGCTGCGGCGGGAGTTCCTGCAGGAGCGCCCGGGCCTGGTGGGCGGTCTCGGCGAGGCAGAGGACCGCGAACTTGCTGGCCACCACCTGAGAGGAGGAGGTGAAGTCGCGCCGGCCGCCGGTGAACGCGTAGGACACCACCGCGAACAGCATCCCGAAGCCGGCACCGATGAGCAGCGCCGGCACGATCGTGGTCAGCAGCGATCCGGTGCCGAACAGCGAGAGCAGCAGGCCGACGAACAGACCGAAGTACGCACCGGAGGCCGCACCCTGCAGCGCCACCGACGGGTACGTGCGCCGGCCGGTGATCCGCTCGACCATCTTCAGGTCGGTGCCGACGATGGTCACCGCCTTCACCCCGAACTCCTTGTCGGCGAGGAAATCGACCGCGCGCTGCGCCTCGAGGTAGGTGTCGTAGCTGGCGATCTCGTCGCCACGCGGCTGGATCCCCCCACGCGGGTCGGTCGGCGTTCCCATGGATGGCATGGGGACATTCTCCCCCGTCGGTGTCGCGGCTGTCACCTCGGGCCCCCATAGGGTCGCTGGCATAGGCTGACGGCCGTGAGCAATGCGACGAGCCGGGTGTACGTGGCCCGCCTGGCCGGGACCGGCGTCTTCGACCCGCTCGGGGACCGGGTGGGCCGGGTCCATGACGTCGTGGTGCTGCTCCGGGTCAAACTGCCACCGCGGGCGGTCGGCCTGGTGGTGGAGGTCCCGGGCCGACGGCGGGTGTTCCTGCCGCTCTCACGCGTCACCTCGATCGACCAGGGTGCCGTGATCACGACCGGCCTGGTGAACATCCGGCGGTTCGAGCAGCGCGCGGCGGAGACCCTGGTCGTGAGCCAGCTGTTCGACCGACACGTCACGATGCTCGACGGCTCCGGGCAGGTGGCCATCGAGGATGCGGCCATCGAGCAGCAGCGCAACCGGGACTGGCTGGTCACGAAGCTGTTCGTGCGCCGACGGGCTCCCTCCAAGGGCGGACTGTTCCGCCGCGGCGAGTCGATGGTCATCGACGTCGGCGCCGTACAGGGGCTCGCCCCGACGGAGTCGCAGCAGGGCGCCACCGCCCTGTTGGCGACGATGGAGGACCTCAAGCCGGCCGACCTCGCGGACGTGCTGCACGACCTACCGGACCGGCGCCGGCTCGAGGTCGCCGCGGCGCTGCCGGACGAGCGCCTGGCCGACGTCCTGGAGGAGCTCGGCGACGACGACCGGGTTTCGATCGTCTCCGCCCTGACCGCGGACCGCGCCGCCGACGTGCTCGATGCGATGCAGCCCGATGACGCCGCCGACCTGATCTCCGAGCTGCCCACCCAGCAGGCGTCCGAGCTGCTCGAGCTGATGGAGCCCGAGGAGGCCGAGGACGTCCGCCGCCTGCTCGTCTACGCCGACCACAGCGCGGGTGGTCTGATGACCACGGAACCGATCATCCTGCCGCCGGAGGCCACCGTGGCGACGGCCCTGGCGCACGCGAGGCGCGAGGACGTCACCCCGGCCCTGGCCGCGATGGTGTTCGTGGTCCGCCCCCCGCTGGAGACCCCGACCGGGCGGCTGCTCGGCGTGGCGCACCTGCAACGGATGCTGCGCGAGCCCCCGCACGAGGCGATCGGGACGTTCCTGGACAAGGACATCGAGCCGGTCAGCCCGCACGCCGGCATCGGGTCGCTGACCCGGCTGCTGGCCACCTACAACCTCACGGCGCTGCCGGTGGTCGACGAGGAGCGGCGACTCCTGGGCGCGGTGAGCGTCGACGACGTGCTCGACCACCTGCTGCCGGAGGACTGGCGCGAGGCCGACGACGACGTGACCGACCGGGCGATGGGGGGCGCTCATGGCTGACGACGACGGCCTGGCCGTCCCGCTCTCGGCGCGGCGTCGCTGGCTGCCCCGGCGCACCGAACGGGACAAGGACACGTTCGGGAAGGTCGCCGAGGGGATCGCCACGTTCATGGGCACCCCGCGGTTCCTGCTGTACATGACGGTCTTCTGCTTCGCGTGGCTGGCCTGGAACACCCTCGCCCCCGAGCACCTGCAGTTCGACCCGCGGGCCCTGAACTTCACGCTGCTCACCCTGATGCTCTCGCTGCAGGCGTCCTACTCCGCCCCGCTGATCCTGCTCGCCCAGGACCGGCAGGCGGACCGGGACCGGGTCTCGGCCGAGCAGGACCGCCGCCGGGCCGAGCGCAACCTGGCCGACACCGAGTACCTGGCTCGCGAGATGGCGGCGCTGCGGATGGCGCTGAACGACGTGGCCACCCGGGACTTCGTCCGCGGTGAACTGCGCTCCTTGCTGGAGGAGATCCAGGCTGAGCGGGCCGAGGAGCCCGCCGAGGACGCGGGCTGAGAGACCCCTCACACCCCTCCCGCCGGGGGCCGGAGGCGGTTGCGACGGGCTTAGACTCGACGCATGTCAGCGTCACCCTCCCCGGCCCCGTCCACCAGTTCCTCCGCCGCTGCGGCACCTTCCGAGGAACGGGTCCGTGAAGCCCTGACGACCGTCCTCGACCCGGAGATCCGCCGGCCCATCACGGACCTCGACATGGTCCGTGGCGTCGGGATCGAGCCCGGGCACGACGGCGCGGCGGTGACCGTCGGTATCGCGCTGACCACCTCCGGGTGCCCGCTGCGGGACACGATCATCCGCGACGTCACCGCCGCCGTCGAGAAGGTCCCGGGCGTGGCCCGGGTGGTCGTGGACATGACGGTGATGACCGACGACGAGCGCACCGCCCTGCGGACGAAGCTGCGCGGCGGGGTCGCCGAACCGGTCATCCCGTTCTCCCAGCCGGACAACCTGACCCGCGTCTACGCCGTCGCCTCCGGCAAGGGCGGCGTCGGCAAGTCGACCGTGACCGCGAACCTGGCCGCCGCAATGGCCGCCGACGGCCTCAAGGTGGGCGTCCTGGACGCCGACGTGTACGGCTTCTCGATCCCCCGGATGCTGGGCGTGGAGCACCCGCCCACGAAGGTCGACGACATGATCCTGCCCCCGGTCGCCGGGGATGTGAAGGTCATCTCGATCGGCATGTTCACCCAGCCCGGGCGGCCCGTGGTGTGGCGCGGCCCGATGCTGCACCGGGCGTTGCAGCAGTTCCTCGCGGACGTGTTCTGGGGCGACCTGGACGTGCTCCTCCTGGACCTGCCACCGGGCACCGGCGACATCGCCATCTCCGTGGCCCAGCTGCTGCCGAACGCGGAGCTGCTCGTGGTCACCACCCCGCAGCTCGCGGCCGCCGAGGTCGCCGAGCGGGCCGGTTCGATGGCCCAGGCCACGTCGCAGAAGGTGGTCGGCGTGATCGAGAACATGTCCTGGCTCGTCCAGGACGACGGGTCCCGCCTGGAGATCTTCGGCTCCGGCGGTGGCCAGCGGGTGGCCGACGAGCTCGGCCGGACCCTCGAGACCGAGGTGCCGCTGCTCGGGCAGGTCCCGCTCGAGGTCTCGCTGCGTGAGGGCGGCGACAGTGGTGAGCCCTCGGTGCGGACCGCGACCGACTCCCCTGCCGCGGACGTGCTGCGGGACATCGCGCGCACCCTCGGTCACCGTTCCCGCGGCCTGGCCGGACGCAAACTGGCGATCTCGCCGGTCGGCTGAGCCCGGACGACCGGGAGCCAGGGTTCAGGCGGTCCGGACCGACGGCGTCAGGTGGCCTCGTCGTCGAACGGCGCGGCGGTCATGGTCGCACCGACCAGTTCGCCGCCCTCGTCGCCGTCCGCGACCGCTCCGGTGGCACCCGAGGCGCCGGCGACCGCCGCCGCTGTACCCGTGGCGGCTGCCGCCACCGTGCCGGCGGCCGTGGCGGCCACCTTCTCGGTGGACCGGGACGACTTCGGCTTCGCCGGGGAACTCGCGAACGGGGTGTCCTCGAGCAGGGCGTCCCGCACGATCCGGCGCGGGTCGTACTTGCGCGGGTCGAACTTGCTGAGGTCGATGTCGGCGGCGTCCGGGCCGAGCTCCTCCTTGACCATCTGGGTGGCGCCGGTCGCCATCTGCTTCAGCTGGCGCACGAGGCGGCCCAGCTGTTCGGCATAGGCCGGCAACCGCTCGGGGCCGATGACGACCGCAGCGATGACGATGAGGAGGAGGATCTCCTCGCCGTTGAGATTCACGATGCCATGCTACCTGCCGCTACTGGCTCTCTTGTTCGCCGAGGGTGACCTCGATGTCCCGCTCGCTTCCGTCCTCCAGGAGCGTGAGGGTGACGACATCCCCGGGCGCGTGGGCGCGGATCTTCACGATCAGCTCGTCGGCGGTGGTCACCGGCTCGCCGTCGATGGCGACGATCACGTCGCCGGCCTCCAGCCCGGCCGCGTCCGCCGGACCGCCGGGGGTGACCGGCTCCACGCCGTCGGCCTGGTCCGCGGGCACCACCTGCACGCCCTCGCCGGTGTAGTCCCCGGCGATCGTGGCGCCGATGATCGGGTAGGTCGCCCGCCCGGTCTCGATGATCTGCTCGGCGGTGCGCCGCACCTGCACGCTGGGGATCGCGAACCCGAGGCCGATCGCGCCGGCCTGCTGGTCCGTCGCGATGGCGGTGTTCACGCCGATCACCTCACCGGAGGCGTTCACGAGCGGGCCGCCGGAATTGCCCGGATTGATGGCGGCGTCGGTCTGGATCGCGTTGATGAAGCTGCGATCGCTGCCGCCGGCCACACTGACCGGCCGGTCCAGGGCACTGACGATGCCGGACGTGACCGTGCCCTCGAGGCCGAGCGGGGCGCCGATCGCGACCACGGGTTCCCCGACCACGACCGCGTCGGAGTCCGCGAGCACGAGTGGGGTCAGGTCGCCACGGTCCACCCGCAGCACGGCGAGGTCGTAGTCCGAGGTGGACCCGACGATCTCGGCCTCCTCCTGGGACCCGTCCGGGAACACCACCACGACCTGCCCGGCGCCGTTGCTCGCGGCCGCGATCACGTGTGAGTTCGTGACGACGTAACCGTCCTCGCGGAGCACGAAGCCACTACCGGTGCTCCCGCCCGCGCCCGTTCGTACCTCGATGTAGACGGTGCTGGGCAGGACCCGTGCGGCGATGCCTGCCACGGAGTCCGGGTTCAGGTCACCGCCGGCGGAGCCACCCGAGCCGGTCGCGACGTCCGAGGTGGGGATCTCCGACCCTCGGGAGCCGTCCTGGAGCAGCACCCGTCCGCCGACGATCCCGCCGAGGACGCCCAGGAGCAGACACAGGGCCATCAGGAGCGCGACCACGGCCGCGGGGACGCCCCGGCGCCGCGGCCGCGGGCGTGGTGCGTCACCGGGATGCGGCGGGAAGCCGGTGGGCCCCTGGTTCGCCGGCACCGACGGCGGTGTGGGCCCTGATGAAATCGAGGGCCCCGCCGTCGGGCCCGCGAAGCCCGACGGCGCAAGGGCGCCCGTGCCCCGCGGAGTCGGCTGGGTCGGGTGGCCGGGTGGGCCGTAGCCGCCCTGGGCCGAGCCGTCCGTGCGGCCGGGTGAGGCGTAGCCGCCCTGGGTCGTCACCTCGGTCCGGCCGGGCGCGGCATACCCCTGGTTCGGGGCGGACCAGCCGGCCATCGGCGCGGTCGCGTTCGTCGGGCCGGGACCGCCGGCCGCCGCGGCGCCGCCGGTCGGCGCCCAGGCCCCGTCGGGATGCGGGCGCTCTTCCGGCCGGTCCTGCTCGCCGGACGGTCCGCCGGATGTGGTCATGGGGTCCATTCTCTCCCGATCCACGGCGGCCCGGCACACGGTGGCCGAGCCGCGCACCTCCGGCCCCCGGGTTCGGGCGTCCGAGCCACGGCGATCAGAACGTCGGGATCAGGCCGGACAGGGTCGTGGTCAACCGGTCGAGGACGGATCCGCCGCCGGCCGGCAGGCCCTCGATGAAGTCGTGGGCGGCGCTCCCGTCGGTTCCGGAGCTGACCGCGACCACGGAGTCGTCGCACTGGACGACCCACCACTCACCGGAGACGAGATAGACGGTGTGGTCACCGATCCGGGTCGGCTCCAACGGGGCGAGCATCGCCGGGTCGAGCACCCCGTGCTGCTCGAGGACCATGACCTCCCGGTCGGATCCGGGTGTGCTGAGGGTGACCTGCAGGATCTCGCCCGTCTCGGGCGCCGGCGGCAGCAGACCGACATCGGCGATCACCATGCCGGCGGGGAGCTCGTCCGGGGCGGCCCATCCCGACTCGATGATCCACTCGGTGCGGGACCTGTCGTCGGCGGTGTCCGCCGGGGCGGCCCCGGTCCCGGGGGTGGTGCTGGTGCTGCCCGCCTGGGCGCCGCCGGCGTCCATGAGCGGAGTCAGGTCGTCGACACGGCGGGGCTGCTCGCCCAGCACGAACAGCGTGAGTGCGAACACTCCGAGCGACGCGACCGCGCCGGTCAGGACCCGGGTCCGCAACGGATGGCTCGCGGTGACGGGTCGCCGGGCGGGCGCTCCCAGTGCTGCCGGGTCGATCCTCGGGCCGACCGGTCCGGGGCGTTGTCCGGGGATCTGGAGCGCGAGCAGGCGCGCGGTCAGGTCCTCGCTCGGGCGGGCGTCCCCGGCGGACCGGGCCGCGGACCGCCAGGCGCGCTCCTCGGCGACCTCCGCACGGCACTGCGCGCAGGAGGCCACGTGCGACATCGCTCGTTCGGCCTTGGCCGGCGGCAGCTGGCCGTCGATGAGTGGGGAGATCAGCGGTCCGAGGTGGCTCATTGCTCCGCCTCCTGGGCCGCGGCGATCGCCTGTGGCGACCGGTGCGCGAGTTCCTTGCGCAGCTGGGCGCGGCCGCGGTGGATCCGGGAGCGGACGGTGCCCATCGAGATCCCGAGGGTGGCGGCGATCTCCTCGTAGGACAGTCCCTCGATGTCGCAGAGCACCACGGCCGCGCGGTACTGCGGCTTGAGGGTGTCGAGTGCGACCTGGATGTCCAGATCGAGGTTCTCGTGCTCGTAGCCACGTTCCGGCGACCCACGTTCACCGGTCTCGGGGATCCACTCGGCCGCCTGACCGAGCGCGTCGAAACGGATCCGCTTCTTGCGCCGCTGACCGTCCAGGAACAGGTTCGTGGTGATGCGGTGCAGCCAGCCCTCGAAGGTGCCCGGCTTGTAGGAGTGCAGGGAGCGGAACACCCGGACGAAGACCTCCTGGGTGAGATCCTCTGCGTCGGCCCGGTTGCCGGTGAGCCGGTAGGCCAGCCGGTAGACCCGGTCGGAGTTCTCGCGGACCACGCGCTCCCACGTGGGCGGTTCCCAGAGCGGCTCGGTTGCCTCGGGAGTCGTCAGGTCCCCCGCGACCGGCGTGACCGAGCCACCGACCAGTTCCCCTACGTCGGCCTGGGCCACCACCACCGGCTGCTCCTCCATGATCCGTCGAGTCTAGGTCGGTTACCTGAGAACTCCCTGGGAGAACGAACGGGGACGCCGCGAGGTTCCGAACCGTTCCGCGGCGTTCGTGGCGCAGGTTCTCGTGGGCTCGTCGGGCTGCTCAGGACGGCTGGTGGCGGGTCAGCAGTGCGATCTCGGCGTCGACGTACTCGTCGTCGATACCGGCGGCGAGCAGGTCACGCTTGAGGGCGCGCTGCATGCCCAGAGCCTGCGCGTCGCGGCCGAGGAGCCGTAACGTCCACGCGACCATCCACCGGGCGATCTGCTCCTCGCGTCCCTGCCCGGCGTCGTGCCGGAGCCGCTGTGCCTGCCGGAACACCGCCAGGGCGGAGTCCGGATCGCCGGCGTCGACCAGCGCGCAGCCGAGGTTGTTCAGCACACTCGCCTCCCATCGCCGGGCCCCCGGGTCCACCGCCGCCCGCGCGGCCCGCAGCGCCGTGCGGTTCGCGGCCACCTGCTCCTGCGGGGTCGGCGCGATCAGTGCCAGCATGTGCAGGGCGTCGATCCGGAGCGCCTCAAGCCCCGCGGCGGCGGCGAGCTCGGCGGCCTCCCGCAGCGGCGGCTCCGGGTCGGAACGCCCGCCGCTGCGACGGAGCCGGCCGCGCTCGAGGGCCACCCGGACCGCGACCTCGGCCGGGGGCGCCCCAGGACGAGCCCCGGGGGTGAGGCTGTTCAGCAGGCGCTCCGCCTCGTCGTGCTCGCCGCACAGACCGAGCGCGCGGGCGAGGTGCGTGGTCAGGACGTCCCGTTCGATCCCGTCGGCGCCCGCGATCGCCACCCGGAACCGTTCGGCGCTGCCGGCCGGGTCGTCGAAGTTCCAGAGTGCGTCGACGTCGTCGGACATTCCTCTCCCTCCGGGCCGGCAGGGCCGACACTGCCCGGTACCGCCCGACCCGCAACCACCCGGCGCAGGCCGGCGCGGGATGGCGACCCACCCGCCCGCCTGCGGTAACGATACGATCCACTCCACACACGCTCGCACCGGGAGGCCCACCATCGCTGCCGACAAGGCCCAGAGCTGGGCCTACACCGAAGACTTCATCACCGAATCCGAGGCTGCCGCGGCCGCCCGGGCGCGCGCGGAGGAGTTCGGTATCCCCGCCGTCTCCACGGGCACCGGCGCCGCCCTGCGGCTCCTCGCTGCCGCCTCCCATGCCCGCGCGGTCGCCGAGATCGGCACCGGGACGGGGGTTTCGGGCCTGTGGCTCCTGGACGGGATGCACCCCGAGGGCGTCCTGACCACCATCGACGTCGAGGTGGAGCACCAGCGCGCCGCCAAGGAGGCGTTCGCCGCCGCCGGGGTCCGTGCCACCCGCACCCGACCGATCTCGGGGCGCGCCCTCGACGTGCTGCCCCGCCTGGCGGACGCCGCCTACGACCTGGTGTTCATCGACGCCGAGCCGTCCGAGGCGGGCGACTACGCCGACCAGGCGGTGCGGATGCTGCGCAGCGGCGGCTCGCTGGCGGTGACCGACGCGCTCTGGCACGACCGCGTCGCCGACCCGGCGCGCCGGGACGAGGCGACCGTGGCGATGCGCGAACTCGGCCGGCGTCTGCGCGAGGACGAACGGCTGATCCCGGCCATGCTGCCCAGCGGGGACGGCCTGCTGGTGGCCGTCAAACGCTGAGGCGAGTTCCGCCGTCGCCCCTCATGACAGCGACTGCAACCAGCGCAGCAGCACCCGGGCGCCGAACCCGGTGGCCCCCTCAGTGACCTCGTGCTCGGCCTTGGCCGAGCGGGCCGGGCCGGCGATGTCGAGGTGCGCCCACGGCGTCGCCCCGGCGAAATGCTGCAGGAACAGCGCGGCCGTGATCGACCCCCCGGACACGTGCGGGTCCGTGGTGATGTGGGACAGGTCCGCCACGGCCGAGTCGAGGGCGTGCCGGTACTCCTCGACGAGCGGCATCGGCCAGAGGGGCTCGCCGGCCAGCTCCCCCGCGGCCACCAGCGCGTCGCGCAGGTCGTCTGCGGTGGCGTACAACGCGCCGTGGCGCTTGCCCAGGCCGAGGCTCGCGGCGCCGGTCAGGGTGGCCACGTCGACCAGGATGCCGGGCTCGAACTCGGTCCGGGCCCAGGCCATCGCGTCGGCGAGCACCAGCCGCCCCTCGGCGTCGGTGTTCCCGATCTCGACCGTGGTGCCGTCCACCATGGTCAGCACGTCGCCGGGTCGGTAGGAGGACCCGGAGAACGCGTTCTCGGCCAACGGCAGCACGCCGATGACGCGGACCGGCAGTTCGGCCCGGGCGGCGCCGAGCACCGCCCCGAGCACCGCCGCCGCGCCGGCCATGTCCGTCTTCATGCCGATCATGGCGTCCCGGGGCTTGATCGAGATACCGCCGGAGTCGTAGGTGATGCCCTTGCCGACGAGGACGACGGGGGTGCCGCTCGCCCCGGCCGGGTTGTGGTCCACGACGACCAGGCGAGGTGGCGTGACCGAGCCGTGCCCGACCGCGAGGATCCCGTTCAGTCCCCGATCGGCCAGCCAGGTCTCGGTGTGCACGGTGACCTTAACCGTGCGCCGGCCGCGGGCGAGGCTGCGGACCTGGTCCGCGAGCCACTGCGGGTTCTTCAGGTTCGAGGGGGTGGCCGCGAGGGTTCGGGTGAGCAGGGTGGCGCCCGCGGCGATCTCGGCGTGAGCCACGGTGCCGCGGTCCGCGTCACCGACCAGCGCGATCCGGCCCACCGGTGCACTCGGCCCGGTGCCGGTCCCGGTGAACGGCGGCCGGTAGGAGCCGAGCAGCGCGCCCTCGACGAAGGGCTGGACCTCATCCTCGACACCGTCGGCGGCGAGCGTGGTGACGACGGTCCCGACGCCGGCCGCGCACTTCGCGACGGCGGCACCGGCGCGTCGCATGGCGACGGTCGAGCCGTCCCCCACCCCGACGAGGACGATCCGGCCCGGCAGCCCGTCCCACGGCGCGGCCCCGCCCGTGAGGGCGGGCAACGGAACGCCGATGGCCTCACCGACCGCGCCGGTGGAGCCGGACCGGGCGGCGAGGTCGTCGAGGTCGATCCCGTAGGCGGTCGCGGCCTCGGCGGCACCGGCCCCGGGTTGCACCCGGCCGCCGTCGGAGCCGGCCGGGGCGATCGGCAGCGCGAGCACGGCCTCCCGACCGAACCCGGCGAGCAGGTCCCGGCTCAGCGGCCCCGGTCGTACCTCAAACTCGGGACTCGCCTGCACCATCGGGGCGTCAGCCGGCGACGGCGCTCAGTGCGTCACTGAGTTCGCTCGCCTCGGTGGCGTTCAACTCGACGACGAGTCGACCTCCGCCCTCAAGCGGAACGCGCATGATGATGCCCCGACCCTCCTTGGTGACCTCGAGCGGTCCGTCACCGGTCCTGGGCTTCATGGCGGCCATGGGCAAACTCCCTGCTGTCATCGGGTGGTGCGCCCTCGCGGTTGGAGGCAACGTTGTCTGCCGACGTCCCCGGAGTGGTGCTCTGCTCGGCCCATTCTATGCCAGTTCGCCTCCCGGCTTCCGCCGCGCCCCCGATCCGGCCGGTCGAGACGAGCCAGGCGACGACCAGCACGACCACGATCATCAGCGCGAACACGCCGGTGACCCACGTCACCCAGCTCATGCCTCAGCCCCGGCCGGTTCGGGAACGTGTCGGCGGGCCGCCCGAGACCGTCATTCCGGGCCCATGGCGCCGGCCCGGGAGGCGGCCGCCTGGGCTGCTGCGAGTTCCTCGCGGCGTCGGCTCCGGTTCGCGTTCAGCACGATCTCGACGGCCTCACGCGGGTCGTCGGTCAGGTGCAACAGGTCCGGGTCGTGCGCCGAGATCGTGCCGCGCTCGACCAGCGTGTTCTGCATCCAGTCGATCAGACCGGCCCAGAACGTCGTCCCGATGAGCACGATCGGGAACCGCTTGACCTTGGTGGTCTGGACCAGGGTGAGCGCCTCGAAGAGCTCGTCGAGAGTGCCGAACCCGCCGGGGAGCACGATGAAACCCTCGGCGTACTTCACGAACATCGTCTTGCGGGCGAAGAAGTACCGGAAGTTCACCCCGAGGTCCACGTACTCGTTCATGCCCTGCTCGAACGGCAGCTCGATGCCGAGACCCACGGAGGTCCCCCCGGCCTCGTGGGCGCCCTTGTTCGCCCCCTCCATCACGCCGGGGCCACCGCCGGTGATGACCGCGTACCCGGCCTCGACGATGTGCCGGGCCACCTCGATCGCCAGGGCGTACTCCGGGTCCGCCGGCTTGAACCGCGCCGAACCGAACACACTGATCGCGGGGCCGAGCTCGGCCAGGGCGCCGAAGCCCTCCACGAACTCGGCCTGGATGCGCATCACCCGCCACGGGTCCATGTGCAGCCAGTCCGCACCCTCGGCCGGCTCGAGGAGCCGTTCGTCGGTGGTCTTCTCCGGGATCAGCTTGCCGCGCAGTTGCACCGGACCCTTCCGGTAGTTCGCTCGGTTGTTCGTGATGCTCATCGGCCTTCCGTTCCGTCCGTGGCGGCCTGCGGAGCCGAGGCCGTCGGTGTACTCAACCACGCCGCGAGAGCCCGCGTGCACGTCCTGATCTGTTCGGTCGCCACCTGTTCGTCGTCGGCATGCGCCAGCATCGGGTCGCCCGGGCCGAAGTTCACGGCGGGTATCCCGAGTTCGGTGAACCGGGCCACATCGGTCCAGCCGTACTTCGGGCCCGCCTCGCCGCCGGTCACCGCGGTGATCGCCTCCACGAACTGGCGGGCAACCGGGTGGTCCAGGCCGGGCCGGGCGCCGGCGGAACCGTCCGTGAGGGTCACCTCGAAGCCGTCGAAGACCTCCCGCACGTGCTCGAACGCCTGCTCGAGGGTGGCCGACGGGGCGAACCGGTAGTTCACCGACACCGTGCACTCGTCCGGGATCATGTTGCCCGCGATGCCGCCGGAGATGCCGACGGCGTTCAGCCCCTCCCGGTAGGCCAGCCCGTCGACGTCGACCTCGGCCGGGACGTACCGGGCGAGTCGGTCCAGGATCGGGGCGGCGTCGTGGATGGCGTTGTGCCCACGCCATGCGCGCGCCGAGTGGGCGGTGGTGCCGTGCGTGCGGACATCGACTCGCAGGGTTCCGTTGCAGCCGCCCTCGATGCCCCCGGCGGTGGGCTCGCCGAGCACGGCGAAGTCGCCGGCGAGCCAGTCCGGGTGGGCGGCGACCACGCGGCCGAGGCCGTTCTCGTCGGCGCTGACCTCCTCGTGGTCGTAGAAGACCCAGGTGACGTCCTTGCCCGGTTCGGGCAGCGTCATCGCCAGGTGCAGCGCCACCGCGACGCCAGCCTTCATGTCGACGGTGCCGCGCCCCCAGAGGACCGGCTCGCCGTCGGGGCCGGTGCGCTCCTGGGTGGGCAGATTGCCCTGGATCGGGACGGTGTCGATATGCCCGGCGATGACGACCCGCTGGGCCCGCCCGAGCCGGGTCCGCGCCACGACCGTGTCGCCGTCCCGGAGCACCTCGAGGTGCGGTGCGCTCAGCAGGAGTGCCTCGATGAGGTCGGCAAGCGCCGTCTCGTCGCCGCTGACACTGGGGACGTCGCAGATCGCGCGGGTGAGTGCGACCACATCGGTGGTCGCCGGATCGGGCAGTCGGTCAGGCGCGGGTCCGAACATGATGGCGAGCCTAACGGGCGGCACGGGGGCTAACCCCACCCCGGGTTCAGGTGCGGGCCCGATCGTCGGGGGCCGTACGACCGCACAGGCTTGAGGCACACCCGAGCGGCCTGTGCCGGTGCTCGGCCCCGACCCGAACGGACCCCCATGACCGGACCTCGCCCGCCAGGTCCGGGAGGCCGGCCTCCTGCGCCGTCGACCCCGGTACTACGCCGCGAAGATGACCGGACTGCTGGTCGCGTATGTGATCGCCGGATGGGCGCTGGTGACCATCGGCACGTCCTGGTGGCAGCTGGCCCTGGCCGCAGGGCTTGGGGTGCTGCTGACCCAGACCGCCTACCTCGCCCACGATGCCGCGCACCGGCAGATCTTCACCTCGGGACGAGCCAACGACTGGGCGGCGCTGGTGATCTCCGACCTGTTCGTCGGGCTGAGTCACGGCTGGTGGCAGCGCAAGCACACCCGTCACCACGGGAAGCCCAACCAGATCGGCGCCGACCCGGACATCGGCACCGGGGCGCTGGTGTTCATCCCCGCGGACGTGCCCACCCGCACGGGCTTCGCGGCGTGGTTCGTGCGCCGGCAGGGGTGGCTGTTCTTCCCGTTGATCACCCTGGAGGGTCTGGCCCTGCACGTCACCGCGATCCGCACCGTGTTCGGGCGCGCGCCCGTGAAGCACCGGTCCGTGGAGATCGTGTTCCTGCTGGTGCGGATCGTCGGGTACCTGGCCGTGGTGTTCTGGGTGATGGGCGTCGGACTGGGGCTGGCGTTCGTGGCCGTCCAGCTCGCCGTGTTCGGCTTCTACATGGGCGCCACGTTCGCACCGAACCACAAGGGCATGCCACTGGTCCCGCCGGACGCCCGGATCGACTTCCTGCGCCGCCAGGTGCTGATGTCCCGCAACATCTCGGGCTCGCGGGTGGTGGACGTGCTGATGGGTGGGCTGAACCACCAGATCGAGCACCACTTGTTCCCGAGCATGCCCCGTCCGAGTCTGCGCCGGGCGAAGCCGCTGGTCCGCGCCCACTGCGCGGCCCACGGGATCGCCTACACCGAGACCACGCTCCTCGGGTCGTACCGGATCGTGGTGCGTTACCTCAACGACGTCGGGCTGGGCCGGATGGACCCGTTCGAGTGCCCGGTGACGGCACAGTTCCGGACCAGATGACGTTCGGCGGTCCCCGGCACGCCGCGCGGGCGCCGACCTTCTGCCCTAGCCTGCGTTGCGAGGGCCGGGCGAGACCGGCGCGACCACGCACCGCGCCTGGCCCGTAGGGGAGGGCCCCATGTCCGCAGGGAGTGAAACCGGCGACACCCCCGCGGTGAGCCGGTTGAACGCACGCATCATCGGGATCTGTGTCGCTGCAGCCGTCGGGGGGTTCCTGTTCGGTTTCGACACGGCGGTCATCAACGGCGCCGTCGACGCGCTGGCCGAGGAGTTCGCGCTCGGCGCCGGGCTGAAGGGCTTCGCGGTCTCCTCGGCGCTGATCGGGTGCGCCGTCGGTGCCTGGTTCGCCGGCCCGGTCGCGAACAAGCTCGGCCGGGTGCCGGTGATGCTGATCGCCTCGGTGCTGTTCCTGGTGTCCGCGATCGGTTCCGGGCTGGCGTTCGGGGTGACCGACCTGATCATCTGGCGGGTGATCGGCGGCTTCGGCGTCGGCGCCGCCTCCGTGATCGCTCCCGCCTACATCGCGGAGGTCTCCCCGGCCCACGTGCGCGGTCGCCTCGGGTCGCTCCAGCAGCTTGCGATCGTCACCGGCATCTTCGTGGCCCTGCTGTCCGACGCGCTGCTCGCGAACACGGCGGGCGGGGCCGCCGAGGAGCTCTGGCTCGGTCACCAGGCGTGGCGCTGGATGTTCATGGCCGAGGCCATCCCGGCCGTGCTCTACGGTCTGTTCGCGCTGCGGCTGCCCGAGTCGCCGCGATTCCTGGTGGCGCGCGGCAAGTACGACAAGGCCTCGGCGGTGCTGCACGACTTCACCGGGATCGTCGAGGTGAACCTGAAGATCGAGGAGATCAAGAAGACCCTCAACCGGGAGAAGAAGGAGTCGCTGAGCGACCTGCGCGGGCGTCGGCTCGGACTCAAGCCGATCGTCTGGGTCGGGATCCTGCTCTCGGTCTTCCAGCAGTTCGTCGGCATCAACGTGATCTTCTACTACTCCACGACGCTGTGGCGCTCGGTCGGGTTCGAGGAGTCCGACGCGCTGACGATCACGGTCATCACCTCCGTCACGAACATCCTCGTCACGATCGTGGCGATCCTCCTCGTGGACCGGGTCGGACGCCGCCCGATGCTGCTCGTCGGCTCGGTCGGCATGGCCGTGTCCCTTGGCCTGATGGCGCTGGCGTTCTCGTTCGCCACCGTCGTGGAGGCCGCCGACGGCACCAGCACCGCCGAGCTGGCGGCACCGTGGTCCACGGTCGCGCTGATCGCGGCGAACGTGTTCGTGGTGGCGTTCGGGGCCACCTGGGGTCCGCTGGTGTGGGTGCTGCTCGGCGAGATCTTCCCCAACTCGATCCGCGCCGGAGCGCTCGCCGTCGCGGCCGCGGCGCAGTGGGCGGCAAACTTCCTGGTCTCGACCACGTTCCCGGCCCTGGCCGACGTCGGGCTCACCCTCGCGTACGGCATCTATGCCGTGATGGCCGTGCTGTCCTTCTTCTTCGTGTGGTTCAAGATCCCCGAGACCAAGGGGCGCGAGCTGGAGGACATGAACGAGGACCTGGTGGTGCGCCGTGGCCGGGTGCGAACGACCTGAGCCGGCCACGGGCCGCACGGGCCGAACCGGAAGGAATAGCCGGACCCGCTGCGGGCGTTGACCGCGATGACCCCAAGAACCGACCCGGAGTGCCCCGTGACCGACCTCGCCCCGTCCGCCGATCGTCCCGACGACGGAGGGCGAAGCGGCCCCGACCACACCGGCGCCACGGCCGAGGGCGCAGCGGCTGCGAGCGCCAGGCCGGGGAGCGGCACCGTGGCCGTCCTCGGCGCCGGCCGCGTCGGCACGGCCATCGCCCGGGTCGCGATGCGGTCCGGATACCGGGTCCGGCTCGCCGCCTCCGGCGACCCGAAGCTGATCGAGCTGATCGCGCAGATCATGGCGCCCGGGGCCCTCACGGCCACGGCGGCGGAGGCGGTCGCGCCGGCGGACCTCGTGATCCTGGCCGTGCCGTTGGGCAAGCACACGACGCTCGACGGCGACGCCCTCGCCGGGAAGATCGTCGTGGACGCCATGAACTACTGGCCGAGCACGGACGGCCGCGACCCCGAGCTCGAGACCGCCCCCAGCACCTCCGAGGTCGTCGCGCGGCACCTGACCCGCTCGGCCGTGGTCAAGACGCTCAACCACATCGGCTACCACGACCTCGAGGAGCAGGGCCGCCCGGCTGGCAACCCGGGTCGGCGGGCCCTCGCGGTCGCGGGTGACGACCCCGACGCCACCGCGTTCGTGCGCACCTTCGTGGACCGACTCGGCTTCGACCCCGTCGACGCCGGGGACCTCGCCGCCGGCGTGCACCTGCAACCGGGCACGCCGGTCTTCAACGGGCAGCACGACGCGACCACCCTGGTGACGCTCCTACGCGAGGCACCCGCCGCCGTCGGGCACTGAGCAGACGCCCGGCACGCCGGGCAGATGCCCGGCGGCACCCGGACCGCCGGACTCAGCCGCGGGCGTCGTGCAGTGTGCGCGCGGCCTCGGCGATCGACCCGGACAGCGAGGGGTAGACCGTGAACGCGCTGGCGACCTGGTCCACGGTGAGCCGGTTGCTGATCGCCAGGGTGATCGGGAAGATCAGTTCGCTTGCCCGCGGTCCCACGACCACCCCCCCGATGACCAGACCCGAGGCCCGGTGGGAGAACATCTTGACGAACCCCTCGCGGATGCCGAGCATCTTCGCACGCGGGTTCCGGGCCAGTGGCAGCGTGGTGATCGCGCCACGCACCTCACCCGACGTGATCCGGTGCTCGGGCACTCCCACGGTGGCGATCTCCGGCGCGGTGAACACGTTCGCCGAGACCTGGCTCAAGTCCAGCGGGGCCACGGCGTCACCCAGTGAGTGCCACATGGCGATCCGGCCCTGCATCGCCGCCACCGACGCGAGGGCGAGCACGCCGGTGCAGTCCCCGGCCGCGTAGACGCCCCGGGCGGTGGTCCGGGAGACCCGGTCCACCTGGATGTGGCCGGACTCGCTGACCCGCACCCCGGCGCTGTCCAGCCCGAGGCCCTCGGTGTTCGGCACCGCGCCGACCGCGATGAGGCAGTGCGAGCCGCTCACGACGCGACCGTCCGCGAGGTCGACCTCGACCCCGTCGCCGACCCGGCGTGCCCCCGCCGCCCGCGACCGGGAGAGCACCACCATGCCGCGCCGCTTGAACACGGTCTCGATGAGCTCGGCGGCGTCCGGGTCCTCGCCGGGCAGCACCCGGTCCCGGCTGGACACCAGGACCACCTCGGCACCGAGCCCGTTGTAGGCGCCCGCGAACTCGGCCCCGGTGACCCCCGAGCCCACCACGATCAGTCGCTCCGGCACCTCCGTCATGGCGTACAGCTGGGTCCAGTTGAGGATGCGCTCGCCGTCGGGAACGGCGGTCGGCAGCACCCGGGGCCGGGCACCGGTGGCCAGCAGCACCACGTCCGCGGGCAGGCGCTGGTCGCCGTAGTCGGTGCTCGCGACGACCGCGCTCGGGCCGTCCATGCGCCCCTCGCCGTCGACCAGGGCCACGCCCTCGCGCTCCAGCCGGGTGCGGATGTCCGCCGACTGGGCCTTCGCGAGGTCCAGCACCCGGGCGTCGACGGTCGCGAAGTCCGCCTCGAACGAGCCGGCCTCGCCGTCGGCCGGCCGGATCCCCAGCTCCGCGGCACCCTCGGTCAGGGTCATCCACTCGGCCGTGGCGATCAAGGTCTTGGAGGGCACCACGTCGGTCAGGACCGCGGACCCGCCCAGGCCCTGCCGCTCCACCACGGTGACCTCGGCGCCTAGCTGCCGGGCCACCAGGGCCGCCTCGTACCCGCCGGGCCCGCCACCGATGACCACCACCCGGGATCCCTCTCGGGTGGAGGAGCGGCCGACGCCGGACGCGGGCTCGGTGGTCGTCGGTGCAGTCGGGGTGGAAGTCACGTGCGACATTGTGCCGTCACGAAGGTAGGTTCGGCATCGTGAGCAGCACCGAAGCCCCCGAGCCCGGCCCCGGCACCGACCTGGACGACCCGGCGACCGACCCGTTCGACGCCGCCGCGGAGGCCGCGGCAGCCATCACGGCGCGCAGCGGCGTCCCCCATCACGACGTGGCCCTGGTCCTCGGCTCCGGGTGGGGCGAGGCCGCGGACGTCCTCGGTGAGACCGTCGCCGAGATCGCCGCCGAGGACGTGCCCGGATTCTCCCGGTCCGGGGTGGCCGGGCACGCCGGCACCCTCCGCTCGGTGCGCTTCGTCGCGGCCGACGGCGAGACCCGCCACGCGCTGGTGCTCGGCGCCCGAACGCACTACTACGAGGGGCGCGGCGTGCGCCGGGTCGCGCACGGCGTGCGGACCGCGGCGGCCGCGGGCGCGCGCACCGTCGTCCTCACGAACGGGTGCGGCGGGCTGCACCGCGCGTGGGTGCCGGGGACCCCGGTGCTGATCAGCGACCACCTCAACCTGACCGGCACCTCCCCGCTCGAGGGGGCCACGTTCGTGGACCTGACCGACCTGTACTCGGCCCGGTTGCGTGAGGTGGCGAGGTCCGTGGACGAGACCCTGGACGAGGGCGTCTACGCCCAGTTCCGCGGCCCGCACTACGAGACGCCCGCAGAGGTCCGGATGGTCAAGGGGCTCGGCGGCGACCTGGTCGGCATGTCCACCGCGCTCGAGGCGATCGCCGCGCGGCACGCGGGGCTGGACGTCCTCGGGATCTCCCTGGTCACGAACCTCGCCGCCGGCATCTCGCCGGTCCCGCTCTCCCACGCCGAGGTTCTCGACGCCGGGGCGGCCGCCGGCCCGCGGATCAGCGCCCTGCTGGCCGAGATCGTCCGCCGGATCGCCTCATGAGCGACCTGGTCGCCGCCGCCCGGGCGTGGATCGCCGACGACCCGGACCCCGCCACCGCGGACGAGTTGCGGGAACTGCTCGACCACGCCCTCGGTGACGGGTTCACCGAGGGGGAGCAGCGGGCGGCACTGGCCGAGCTCGCGGACCGGTTCTCCGGGCCGCTCGAGTTCGGCACCGCCGGCCTGCGCGGGGCACTCGGCGCCGGCCCGCACCGGATGAACCGGGCCGTGGTCATCCGGGCTGCGGCCGGACTGGTGCGCTACCTCACCGATACCCTCGGCGCCGGGCCGCGCGTGGTGATCGGCTACGACGCCCGGTTCGGCTCGAGCGACTTCGCCGCCGACACCGCCGACGTGGTCGCCGCGGCCGGTGGGCACGCCTACCTGCTCCCCGCGGCGCTGCCCACCCCGGTGCTCGCGTTCGCGGTGCGCCACCTCGATGCGGATGCCGGCGTCATGGTCACCGCCTCCCACAACCCGCCCCAGGACAACGGGTACAAGGTCTACCTCGGCGGCCGTGTCGTCACCGACGCCGGGCAGGGCGCACAGATCGTGCCGCCCGCGGACGCGGAGATCTCGGCCCGGATCGCGCAGGTGCCCTCCGTGGCGTCGGTGCCGCGTTCGGCCGATGCCGCCGCCGCGACCGGCGGCCGGCGGGAACTGCTCGCAGCCGACATCGTCGACGCGTACGTCGACCGGGCCACGGGCCTGGTGCCCGACGGCGCCCCGCGCGACCTGCGCATCGTCCTCACCCCGCTGCACGGTGTGGGTGGGGCCCTCGCGGGCCGGGTGCTGGCCGAGGCGGGGTTCGCGGACGTCACACTCGTGGCCGAGCAGGCCGACCCCGACCCGACGTTCCCGACGGTGGCGTTCCCGAACCCGGAGGAGCCGGGGGCCCTCGACCTGGCCTTTGCCACGGCGGCCCGGGTGGGTGCGGACCTGATCATCGCGAACGACCCGGACGCGGACCGGTGTTCGGTGGCGGTGCCCGACCGCGACGCGGACACGGGCTGGCGCCAGCTCACCGGCGACGAGGTGGGTGCCCTGCTCGGGGAGCAGGCGGCCACCTCGTCGGCGCCGGCCGGTGGTGATGGTGAAGGCGTGCTGGCCAGTTCGATCGTGTCCTCCCGGCTGCTCGCAGCGATCGCGGTGCACCACGGCCTGACGCACCGGGCGACGCTCACCGGGTTCAAGTGGATCAGCCGGGTGGACGGGCTCGTCTTCGGCTACGAGGAGGCCCTCGGGTACTGCACGGACCCGGCCGCGGTGCGGGACAAGGACGGCATCACGGCCGCCGTCCGGGTCGCGACCCTGGCCGCCGGCCTGCGTGCACGCGGGCGCACGCTCACCGACGTGCTCGACGATCTGGCCCGGCGGCACGGGCTGCACGCCACCGCTCCGCTGTCGGTGCGGGTCGAGGACCGCGCCCTGATCGCGGCGGCCCAGGACCGGCTCCGGAAGGTGCCGCCGACCACCTTGGCGGATTCCGCCGTCGTCAGCGCGGTCGACCTGGCCACCGGCAGCCCTGACCTGCCGCCGACCGACGGCCTGCTCTACCTGACCGAGGCGAACGACCGGATCATCGTGCGACCGTCCGGGACCGAGCCGAAGCTCAAGTGCTACCTCGAGGTGATCGAGGCCGTCGGCCCGGACGAGGACCTCGGCCCCGTGCGGACCCGGGCCGTGGCCCGCCTGGACCGGCTGAGGGCGGACATCGCCGCGGCGGCCGGGCTGGATGCCGTGCCATGACCGGGGCGGCACCCGATTCGGTGACCGCGACCGGGGTGCGTGAGTCCGCCCAACGGATCCAGCACGCGGTGCACCGCACCCCGCTGCTCCGGTGGGAGCGGATGAGCGCGGCCACCGGTGCGACGGTGCTGCTCAAGCGCGAGGACCTGCAGACGGTGCGCTCGTACAAGGTGCGCGGAGCGTTCAACCTGATGCTGCGGCTGGACGCTGCCGAGCGGGAGCGGGGCGTGGTGTGCGCGAGCGCCGGCAACCACGCCCAAGGGGTCGCGAAGGCCTGCCACGAACTCCGGATCCAGGGTCGGATCTACGTGCCTCGGACCACTCCGCGGCAGAAGCTGGACCGGATCACCGCGCTCGGTGGTGCGTTCGTCACGATCGTGCCCGTGGGCTCCACGTACGACGAGGCGTCCGCGGCCGCCGCGGACTTCGCCCGTACCGACGGCGCCGTGCAGGTGCACCCGTTCGACGATGCGCGCACGATCGTGGGGCAGGGCACCGTGGCCAAGGAGATCCACGACCAGCTCGGCCGGAGCCCGGACGTCGTGGTCGTGCCCGTGGGCGGCGGCGGCTTGCTGGCCGGCATGGGGACCTATCTCGCGGACGCGTGCCCGACCACCCAGGTCGTCGGGATCGAACCGGCCGGGGCGGCATCCATGGCGGCCGCCCTGACCGCGGGCGGACCGGTCACCCTGGAGAACATCGACACGTTCGTCGACGGCGCCGCCGTGCGCCGGGTGGGCGCGCTCAGCTACGCGGTGGTCGCCACGCTCGGCGCCCCGGTGCGGCAGATCGCCGAGGGGCGCGTGTGCACCGAGATGCTCGAGCTCTACCAGACCGAGGGGATCATCACCGAGCCGGCGGGTGCCCTGGCCCTGGCGGCCGTCGGCCCGGCCGGCTCCGGTGCTCCCGTCGAGATCTCGCCCGGCTCGACGGTGGTGTGCCTGCTCTCCGGTGGGAACAACGACATCTCCCGATACGCCGAAGTGGTCGAACGGTCCCTGGTCTATCAGGGGCTGCGGCACTACTTCGTGGTCGACTTCCCGCAGGAGCCCGGGGCGTTGCGCACCTTCCTGGACTCGGTGCTCGGCCCCGAGGACGACATCTCGCTCTTCGAGTACACCAAGCGCTCCAACCGGGAGACCGGGCCGGCGTTCGTGGGGCTGACGCTCGGCTCGGCGGACGGCTACGACCCCCTGCTGGCCCGGATGGACGCCTCCGGGCTCACCTACCGGGTGATCGCCCCGGACTCCCCGCTGTTCCGGTTCTTCGCCTGAGCCGGCCACAGTGGACCGCGAGCAGGGCGCACCCTGCGGACGCCGTCAGGCCGCGAACACCGATCGGGCCGCCCCGTTCGAGGGGCGGCCCGACCACTCCCGAGCGGTGCTGCCTGCGCTTCGGGTGACCCCGGCGTCGCCAAGACGTTGGCCTTCCCCCCTGCCGCAGCACCGCGGGCGGACGCGGCGTTACCAGTGTGACTGGGGCGGGTAGCCTGACTCCCCGCGCGCCGCGGCACCAGGATAGCGGCACCCCGGGCGCGGAACGCGCCGGGGCATCCCCTCGACCCGCTGGCCGGACGAGCCGGGAATCGGCGGATTCCGGGCGCTCGCGCGGTACCGTCGGACCATGAGTGACACCGGGTACGGCGACTTCGAGTTCGAGCGGAAGTTCCTCGTCACCGATCTGCCCGTCGCGCTCCTCGACGAGCCGGCGCCGGACGTGATCGTGCAGAGCTACTTCCTCGCCTCGGACGGCTACGCGCTGCGGATCCGGCTGCAGATGCCGGCGCCGGCGGACGTGCCCCGCACGGGTGCGGAGGTGCTTGACGCGCTCTCGGGAGGGTTCACGTTCTGCACGCTGACCGCGAAGGGGCCCTCGAACGGCGGCACCAGGTATGAGGCCGAACGCGAGCTCGACCCGCATGTGGCCGAGCAGATGGTGCGCCGGGGCGGACAGCACGTGGTCAAGTTCCGGCACGCCGTGTGGCTCGGCGGGGACGGGTGGGTCATCGACGAGTTCCTCGACGACAACGCCCCGCTGCTCGTGGCGGAGGTGGAGCGCGGTGGCCCGGTCACCGACCTGGTCATCCCGGACTTCTGCGTCACCGAGGTCTCCGACGACCCAAGGTTCGGCAACGAGGCGCTGGCCGGGCGTCCCTATCGAGGTTGGGCGGCCGACTTCGAGCGTGAGTTCGCTGCCACCGGTCCCCGGTTCCTCCAGGAGTTCGGCCGCAACGAACGGCCCTGACCCGGCGCTGCGCTCGGCACCGCCATGTTGCCGCGGGCGCGACCGACCCGGGTCGTCCGGATGCCGGACACCAGTAGACTCGACGGCATGACTTCAACGGTGACGACGCCGTCGTCCGAGTCCGTGCCCAGGTCCCACCCGGCGGACCGGACCGGCGCCCAGGTGGCCGCCGACGCGGCCGCGGTGATCGGCTCGGCGGACCTGTCCGAGGCCGGCCTGCGCAGGTTCCTGCACGGCCTGCCCGGCGTGGACCGGGTCGGCGCGGACGGGCGCGCGGCCCACCTGGGCACCCGCTCGATCAAGACCACCGCCAAGGCGTGGGCGCTGGACCTGACCATCTCGATGGTCGACCTGACCACCCTCGAGGGCGCCGACACCCCCGGCAAGGTGCGCTCCCTGGTCGCGAAGGCGCGCACCCCCGAACCCGGTGACCCGACCTGCCCCCGTCCGGCGGCCGTGTGCGTGTACGGCGACATGGTCGCCGAGGCGCGCGACGCCGTCGGGAACTCCGGCATCAGGGTGGCCGCGGTCGCCACCGCGTTCCCCTCCGGGCGGGCCGGGCGCCAGGTGCGCCTGGCGGACACCCGCGACGCGGTGGCCGCCGGCGCCGACGAGATCGACATGGTGATCGACCGGGGCGCGTTCCTGTCCGGTGGGTTCCGCAAGGTCTACGACGACATCGTCGCGGTCCGGGAGGTCTGCCACGACGCCGAGCATCCCGCGCACCTGAAGGTGATCCTGGAGACCGGCGAGCTCGCCACCTACGACAACGTACGCCGGGCGTCGTGGCTCGCGATGCTCGCCGGCGCGGACTTCATCAAGACCTCCACCGGCAAGGTCTCCCCCGCCGCGACGCTGCCCGTCACCGTGATCATGCTCGAGGCGGTCCGGGACTTCCTGGCCACCACCGGGGTGCAGGTCGGGGTGAAGCCGGCGGGTGGCATCCGCACCGCGAAGGACGCGATCAAGTATCTGGTCTCGGTCAACGAGGTCGCCGGCGAGCCGTGGCTGGACCCGGACTACTTCCGGTTCGGGGCGTCGTCGCTGCTCAACGACGTGCTCCTGCAGCGCCAGAAGCTGGCCACCGGCGCCTACTCCGGCCCCGACTACGTGACGATCGACTGAGGACCCCACCCATGCCACGATTCGAATACGCACCGGCCCCGGAGTCCCGGGCCGTCGTCGACATCGCCTCCTCCTACGGGCTGTTCATCGACGGCGAGTTCGTCGAGTCCGCCTCCGGTGGTTCCCTGAAGACGATCAACCCCGCCACCGAGGAGTCCCTCGCGGACGTCGCCGTCGCCGACGAGGCCGACGTCGACCGAGCCGTCCGCGCCGCCCGCAGGGCCCAGGAGAAGGTCTGGGGCCCGATGCCGGGTGCGGAACGGGCGAAGTACCTGTTCCGGATCGCTCGGCTGCTGGCCGAGCGTTCCCGTGAGTTCGCGGTGCTCGAGGTGCTGGACAACGGCAAGCCGATCCGTGAGGCCCGGGACGTCGACGTGCCGACGGCGGCCGCGCACTTCTTCTACTACGCCGGCTGGGCGGACAAGCTCGACCACGCCGGCTTCGGGCCTTCGCCGCGCCCGCACGGGGTGGCCGGGCAGGTGATCCCCTGGAACTTCCCGCTGCTGATGCTGGCCTGGAAGATCGCGCCGGCGCTGGCCACCGGGAACACCGTGGTCCTCAAGCCGGCCGAGACCACCCCGCTCACGGCGCTGCTGTTCGCGGACCTGCTCCGCCAGGCCGAGCTGCCGCCGGGCGTGGTGAACATCGTCACGGGGGCCGGGGCCACCGGCGCCGCCGTGGTGGCCCACCCGGGCGTGGACAAGGTCGCGTTCACAGGCTCCACCGCGGTGGGCAAGCGGATCGCGAAGGAGATCGCGGGCACCCGCAAGCACGCCACCCTCGAACTCGGCGGCAAGGCGGCGAACATCGTCTTCGACGACGCTCCGATCGACCAGGCCGTCGAGGGCATCGTCAACGGCATCTTCTTCAACCAGGGCCAGGTGTGCTGCGCGGGCTCGCGGCTGCTGGTCCAGGAGTCGGTCGCCGCAGAGGTCGTCGAACGGCTGAAGGTCCGGCTCGGCACCCTGCGGGTCGGGGACCCGATGGACAAGAACACGGACGTCGGCGCGATCAACTCGGCCGCGCAGCTGGCCCGGATCACGGACCTGACGAAGGCCGGCGAGGAGGAGGGCGCGGTGCGCTGGACCGCCGACTGCGCCCTGCCGGAGCAGGGCTTCTGGTTCGCGCCGACGGTGTTCACGGACGTCTCCGCGGCGCACCGGATCGCCCGTGAGGAGATCTTCGGCCCGGTGCTGTCGGTGCTGACCTTCCGCACCCCGGCCGAGGCCGTGGCGAAGGCGAACAACACCCCGTACGGTCTGTCCGCGGGGATCTGGACGGAGAAGGGTTCGCGGATCCTGTCGATGGCGGACAAGCTCCGCGCCGGCGTCGTCTGGGCGAACACGTTCAATAGGTTCGACCCCACCAGCCCGTTCGGTGGGTACAAGGAGTCCGGCTACGGCCGGGAGGGCGGCCGCCACGGCCTGGCCTCCTACCTGATCGAGGGGAGCACCCGATGAGGGCGCCCGCACCCGCACGCATCGACGTGCGCAAGACCTACAAGCTGTTCATCGGCGGCGCCTTCCCGCGCTCGGAGTCCGGCCGGACGTACGAGGTGACCAGCGCGAAGGGCGCGTTCCTGGCGAACGCCGCGCAGGGTTCGCGCAAGGACGCCCGGGACGCCGTTCGGGCGGCCCGGTCCGCGCAGCCCGGGTGGGCCGGGGCGACGGCGTACAACCGCGGGCAGGTCCTGTACCGGGTCGCCGAGCTGCTCGAGGGCCGCCGGGCCCAGTTCGTCGCCGACGTCGCCGCCGGGGAGGGTCTGACCGAGCGGCGCGCACAGGACGCGGTGGCCGCGGCCATCGACCGGTGGGTCTGGTACGCGGGCTGGTCGGACAAGGTCGCCCAGGTCGCCGGCAACGCGAACCCGGTGGCCGGGCCGTACTTCAACCTCTCCGCCCCGGAGCCGACCGGGGTGGTCGCGGTGATCGCGCCGCAGGCCTCCTCGCTGCTCGGCCTGGTGTCCGTGCTGGCACCGGCGATCGTCACCGGGAACACCGTGGTGGTGGTCGCGTCCGAGGACCGCCCGCTGCCCGCGATCAGCCTCGCCGAGGTGCTCGCCACCTCGGACGTGCCCGCCGGTGTGGTCAACATCCTGACCGGCCGCACCGCGGAGATCGCCCCGCACCTGGCCAAGCACATGGATGTGAACGCCCTCGACGTGGCCGGTGCCCTCGGCGCCGACGGCATCACCTGGGGTGCGCTCGAGGCCGACGCCGCGGACACCGTCAAACGGGTGCTGCGCCCGGCCGGGGACGACGAGGCCTCCTGGGCCGACGCCCAGTCCCTGAACGCGATCCTCGCCTACACCGAGACCAAGACGGTCTGGCACCCGAAGGGCATGTGAACGGTCGAGAAGGACGCTCGACCGCGCGGAAACCCCCGGTCCGGCCCGGCGAGACCGGGGGCTTCCGCGCGGTCGGCAGCAGGTCGTCGATCCCTTGCCCGAGGCGCGGGCTGGCCAGGACCCACGGTCAGGGTCTGCGCCCGACCAGTTCGTCGTATCGGATCGCGGCCACCCCGGCCACGATCAGCAGTCCGCCGAGGAGTTGCACGAGGCTCGGTAACTCCCCGACGAGCAGCCACGCGAGCACGATCGCGAACAGCACCTCCACCAGGCCGACGAACGAGGCGAGCTTGGCGCCCAGGCGCCGGGTCGCGGCGATCCCGGTCGTGTAGGCGACCACCGTGGAGACCAGGACGAGCGCGATCAGCGCCCCCCACCACGGCACCGAGGCGCCGCTGAGGGTGACGTCCGCCGCGACCACGTGGAGCGGCAGCAGGCCGACCAGGCCGAGCAGCCCGAGGGCTGCCCCGCCGACGGTCATGCCACCCGCCGCCAGCACGAGCGGCGGCAGACCGGTGGTCACGTTCCCGCTGAGCACGAAGTAGCCGGCCAGCCCGCAGGCCGCGGCCAGACCCCAGAGCACGCCAACCAGGTCCACGTCCGCGGCGCCGGTGAGGTCGAGGACGAGCACGAGCCCGGCGAGGGCGAGGGCAACCCCGGCCACGGTCGCCCTCCGGGGCCGCTGGGCGTGCCGCAGCCACAGCCAGAGCACCACCAGGACGACGCCGAGGTATTCCAGCAGCAGTGCGACCCCGACCGTGACGTGGGCGATCGCGGAGAAGTAAGCGAACTGGGTCAGGGCCAGGGCGAGCAGCCCGTAGCCGACGATGAGGCGGGCGTTCGTGCGCAGCAGCGACCACCGGCCGCGCAACTGCACCAGCGCGGGCACCAGGAGCACCAGGGCGGCGCCGGCGATCCGGGCGGTCACCGCCGCCCCGGCGCTCCAGCCGATCTCGAGCAGCGCCCGGGCGATCGGCCCGGACGTTGCGAACACGGCGGCCGAGACCAGTCCCAGCCACAGCCCGCCCACCTGAGCCCGGACCGCGGGGACGGTGTGCGCGAACGAGCCACCGCCGTCGGGCCTGTGCGGACCGGCCCCACCCGCGGCGCTCACGCGTGCAGCCGGGCGAGGAACTCGCGGGTACGCGGCTGCTCGGGTGCGCCGAGGACCTGTTCCGGCGGACCGGACTCGAGCACCCGGCCGCCGTCGAGGAAGCAGACCAGGTCCGCGGCCTGCCGGGCGAAGCCCATCTCGTGGGTCGCGACCAGCATCGTCGTGCCTTCGGCGCGCAGTTCGGCGAGCAGGTCGAGGACCTCCCCCACGAGTTCCGGGTCGAGAGCGGAGGTGACCTCGTCCAGGAGCAGCAGTTCGGGGCCGTTGACGAGGGCCCGGGCGATCGCGGCCCGCTGTTGCTGCCCACCGGAGAGCTGGTCGGGGTAGGCGGTGATCTTGTCGCCCAGACCCACCCGTTCGAGCATCGCGACCGCCGCGGCCTCCGCCTCCTCCTTCGTGCGGCCGTGCACCAGCCGGGGCGCGAGCGTGACGTTCGCGAGCACGCTCATGTGCCCGAACAGGTTGTAGGACTGGAACACCATGCCCATCCGGGCGCGGGCCGCGTTCGCGTCCACCCAGGGGTCGGCGAGATCGACACCACGCAGTTCGATGACGCCGTCGTCGACCTCCTCCAGCAGGTCAACGGCGCGCAGCAGCGTCGACTTGCCGGACCCGGAGGCCCCGATGAGCACCACGCAGGAGTGCTCGGCGACATCGAGGTCCAGGTCGTCCAGCACGAGGTTCGTCCCGAACGACTTGCGGAGCCCGGCCACCCGCAGCAGCGGCGGTCGGAGCGGCTTCGGGGTGGGCCCGGTCATCGGATCGCCCCCACCATCGCGGCGCCGACGCCCCGGCCGCCGCGCCGAGCGTTGTAGGCGTCCACGAGCCTGGTCAGCGGCACCGAGATGAGCAGGAACAGGAAGCCGGCCACCACGTAGGCGGTGAAGTTGTAGCTGCCGCTGACCGCGATCTCGGCGGCCCGGATCGCGTCCACGGCGCCGAGGATCGAGATCAGCCCGGAGTCCTTCTGCAGGGCCACGATCATGTTCAGCAGTGCCGGTGTGACCGCCCGCACGGCCTGCGGGACCACGACCCGGCGAGTGGTCTGGCCGCGGGTGAGGCCGAGGGCCCGGGCCGCCGCCACCTGGGAGGGGTGCACGGACTCGATGCCGGCCCGGAAGATCTCCGCGAGGTAGGCGGTGTAGGTGAGCACGATGGCCAGCGTGCCCAGGAACGTCGCGGTGATCGGCAACCAGGGCAGCCGCAACGCAGGCAGGCCGAAGCCCACCAGGAGCAGGACCAACAGCACCGGCACGCCGCGGAACACGTCGATGTAGATCGTCACGACCGCGCGCAGCGGGAACAGCGCGGGGGCCGTGGTGGTACGGGCGACCGCCAGCGCCAGCCCACCGACCACGGCGATCACACCGGCGACAACCCAGACCCGCAGGTTCAGCCAGAGCCCCTGCGCCACCGCGGGCAGCACCGCCACGAACTCGACCGGGTCGAAGAACGCCTCCCGGGCCCGGTCCCAGCCTGGCGAGCCGACGAGCACCACGAAGGCGAGCACGGCCACCACCACGGTGGACGCGAGCGCGACCAGGAACGACCGGCGCCGCCGGCCGCGCCGGTACGCCGCGCGCGCCAGCGCCCGCTGCGACGGTGTCCACTGCCCGCTCACGGCGGCGGCGTCAGCTCAGCGCGGGGATGTCGTCCGTGCGCAACCACTGCGTGCTGAGCTCGGCGAGCGTGCCGTCTCCCTGCAGGGCGTCGACGGCGGCGGAGACACAGCCGGTCAGGTCGGAGCCGAGGTCGAGGACGAAACCGATCTGGGCCGTCTGACCCGCCTCGGGCAGGGTTCCGATCACGGCGGAGTCCGGGAAGTACACGGTGGAGGCGGCCACGGCCTGGTTCACGTCCATCACGACGGCGTCGATCTGGTCGTTCGTCATCGCCTGCATGGCCAGGCCGGCGTCGTCGAACGGCACCAGCTCGACGGCGTCGCCCCAGGCCGCCTCGGCGATCGGCATCGAGGTCTGACCGGCGGTCACGCCGACCCGGGCGCCCTCGAGCTCCGCGAGCGTGGTCGCGGCGCCGTAGGCACCCGTCTCCTGCACGACGAGTCCCTGCAGGGTGTCCAGATACGGGGTGGAGAAGTCGACCACCTCGGCACGCTCGGGCGTGATCGTGGTCTGGTACGCAGCGAAGTCGAAGGGCTTGATGCTCGGGGCGATGATCTGCTCGAACGTCACGGTCTCCCAGATCACCTGGTCGTGGTCGTAACCGAGGTGCTCGGCGACGGCGTACACGAGCGCCGACTCGAAACCCTCGCCCGTGGTCGGATCCTCGCCCACGTACCACGGCTCGTACGGGACGCTCGTGCCGACGGTCAGGACGCCGTCGGTCAGGGTCGGCAGGTCGCCGCCCACGCACACGGACGCGTCGCCGGTGCTCCCGGGCTCCGTGGTGGATTCCTCGGCACCGCCACCGGAACAGCCGGCCACGGTGGCGAGCGCTGCGGTCAGGACCAGGGCAGGAAGACGACGACGCACAACAGGCCTCTCTCAGGCGAACCAGGGTGGCGCCAGCCGCTGGGCACTGCCCGCGGGCGACATTTGAACTCTAGAACAATCCCGCTGGTACGGGTCCTGATGGCCGGCGACCGAGACATACGTCACGTCACCGGCCGGCCTCAGCCGCCGGTCCGCTCCCGGTGGCTGGCGCGGGCGCGCTCGAGCAGTCCCATGAATTGCGCCTCATCGCGGATCCAGGCGCGCTGCTTCTCGGGCAGCGCCTTCAGCATCGCTTCCTCGGCGAGCAGCTGGTTGTAGACCTCCGCCTGCACCTGCGGGTCCTCGTCCTCGGCCTCCAGGTAGGTCGTCGCGTGCCGCTGCGCGCCCTTGATCGCGTTCATGGCCCGGCCCTTCGGGCTCAACAGCGACGCGAAGATCGTGACCACGAGCACCCCGATGATCACGGTCAGGGACAGTGCGGTGGAGATCTCCACCACCGGGACCGGGTCGCCATCGTTGATGAACGGGACGTTGTTCTCATGCAGCGCGTGCAGGATCAGCTTCACCCCGATGAACCCGAGGATGGCGGCAAGCCCGTAGGAGAGGTAGATCAGCCGGTCGAGCAGCCCGTCGAGCAGGAAGTAGAGCTGGCGCAGCCCGAGCAGCGAGAACGTGGTGGCGGTGAACACGATGTACACGTTGGTGGTGAGGCCGAAGATGGCCGGGATCGAGTCCAGGGCGAACAGCACGTCGGTGCCGCCGATCGCCACCATCACGAGCAGCATCGGGGTGAGCGCCCGCTTGCCGTCCACGATCGTGAAGAGCTTGTCGCCGTCGTAGTGGTCGGAGGTGTGCAGGAACCGGCGGGCCAGCCGGACCATGATGTTCTCGCCGTCGTCGTCGTGCCCCGGCTTGAGCATGTTCCCCGCGGTGATCAGCAGGATCAGCCCGAAGAAGTAGAACACCCAGGCGAAGGTGTTGATCAGCGCGGCGCCGAGGAAGATGAACCCGGTGCGGGCGAACAGCGAGAACACGATGCCGAACAGCAGGACCTTCTGCTGGTCCGCCCGGGGCACCTTGAAACTCGTCATGATGATCAGGAACACGAACAGGTTGTCCACCGAGAGAGCCTTCTCGGTGATGTACCCGGCGAAGTACTCGGCGCCCATGTCCGGGCCGCCGAGGACGAGCACGCCCACCCCGAACAGCAGCGCGATGCCGACGTAGAAGGCGGACCATCGGGCCGCTTCCCCGAGCGTGGGGATGTGCGCCTTGCGCACGTGGAACCAGAAGTCGAAGAACAGCAGCCCCACGATCCCTACGACCGTGACGGCCCAGATCCAGCCGGGCACCTCCATCAGGCTTCCCCTGTCCTACTTCGGTCGTCGTTGTGGTCGCCGGACTGCGCCGCGGCGTATCCGGGTTCGATCTGGTCGGCGATGATGACGCGCATCTCCTGGTGCGGGGCGAACGCGTTCCAGGCGGCGGTCAGGGTGACCTGCTCGAAGTCCTCGAGGGTCCAGCCCGCCTCGGTCGCGAGCGCGAACATCTCCCGGCTCATCGAGGTGGCGGACATCAGCCGGTTGTCCGGGTTCAGGGTGACGGCGAAACCCATGTCCCGCAGGACCGTGATCGGGTGTTCGGCCACCGACGCCGCGATCCCGGTCTGCAGGTTCGACTGCGGGCAGACCTCCAACGGGATCTGCCGGTCCAGCACCCACTGGGCGAGGTCGCCGAGCGCCGCGAACAACTCACCGTCGGGATCGGTGCCCAACTCGATGTCGTCCATGATGCGCACGCCATGGCCGAGCCGCAGGGTGCCGCACAACTGGAGCGCTTCCCAGATGCTCTCCGTGCCGGCCGCCTCCCCCGCATGGATCGTGTACGGGAAGTTCGCCTCGCGCAGGCCCCGCAGCGCGGGCAGGTGTCGGGACGGCGGGAAGCCGTCCTCGGGCCCGGCGAGGTCGAACCCGACGGCGCCGCGATCGCGGTTCGCAAGGGTCATCTCGGCGATCTCGGCGCTCCGATCGAACTGCCGCATCGCGGACGGCAGGGTGCCGACCCGGATCCGGCGGCCGGCCTCCGTGGCCTCGGCGACGCCCTCGCCCAGGCCCGCGTGCACCGCGTCGAGCACCTCCTGCAGGCTCAGCCCACCGGCCAGGTGCTGCTCGGGGGCGTACCGAAGTTCGGCGTAGACGACGCCGTCTGCGGCGAGATCGACCACGGCCTCGCGGGCCACCCGACGCAGACCCGCCTCGGTCTGGGTGACCGCCAGCGTGTGCACGAAGGTCTCGAGGTAGCGGTTCAGGTCACCGGCGGAGGCCGCCTGCACGAACCAGGCCGCGAGCCCGTCCGGGTCGGTGCTGGGCAGCTGGTGCCCCACCTCCGCGGCCAGGTCGATGATGGTCGCCGGGCGCAGACCACCGTCGAGGTGATCGTGGAGCACCACCTTCGGCAGCGCGACGATGTCCTCGTAGGTGAGCGTCATAGGCCGAGCGTAATGGCGCACCGGACCCCGCGCGCAACGCACTTCACGCGGCCAGACCCGCGATCGCGAGGGTGGCACCGAGCCCAGCCAGCACCACGACCGACAGGCCGACGTGCAGCAGCGCGGTCCACGGCCCGTTCCCCTCGTGCCGCCAGCGCCGCAGATCACGCAGCACCAGCACCAGCAACGCCAGGGCGGCCAGCCCGGCGACGGCGGCGATCACCGGGCGCTGCTGCCGCTCGGCGGTCAGCGCGACCAGCATCGCACCGAGGACCGCGGCGAGCATGGTCCGGTTCCACGCCAGCATCGTTCGCTGGGGCTGGGCCCCGGGGTCGCCCGCGAGCCCGTGGACGGCCCTCACGGCCGGCCCGCCACGCGCGTCGGGATCCTCATCCGAGGGCCTGGACCACGGCGTACCCGGCGAGCACCACGGCGATCGCGGCCACTCCGACGACCAGGATCGGCAGCGCGCTCGGCGCGGGCAGGGGCTCGCCCAGCCGTAGGGCCCGCTCGGTGCGTCGCCAGCCCACCAGGGCACCGACCGCGAGGGCGCCGCCGGCAAGGCAGGCCAGGGCGGCGACCACGTCCAGCAGCGGGCCGCCGACGGCGAACGTCGCCAGGGTGGTCAGGGCGACGCCCCCGGCCACGAGGGCCAGACCGGTGCGCAACCACGCGAGCGCGGTGCGCTCGTTCGCGAGGGAGAACCGCGCGTCCGGCTCGGTCCCCACCCCGTACACGGACCCGGGCCGGCGCTCCGGGGCCGGTCCACTCATGAGGCGGCGACCCGTTCCAGGACCACGGCGCCGTCCGGTGGCCGGGACCCGGCGGGCGCGATGGTCACCGCGTCGGCGAGCACCTCCGCCGCCCGCGCGAAGCGGTCCGGGGTGTCCGTGTGGAGCGTCATGAGCCGCTGGCCGGCGCGCACCGCCGCGCCGGGCTTGGCGTGCAGTTCGATACCGGCACCGGCCTGGACGGTGTCCTCCCGACGGGCCCTCCCCGCGCCCAGACGCCAGGACGCGACGCCAACGGCGAGGGCGTCGAGGCCCACCAGCACCCCGTCGGCGGGTGCGAGGACCTGCTCGGTGTGCTGCGCCGTCGGCAGCGGTGCGTCGGGGTCGCCGCCCTGGGCGGCGATCATGCCCCGCCAGGCGTCCATGGCCCGACCGTCGGCGAGCGCGGCGGACGGGTCCGCGTCCGGGCGGCCGGCGGCGTCGAGCATCTCCCGGGCCAGGGCGAGGGTGAGCTCGATGACGTCGGCCGGGCCCCCGCCGGCGAGTACCTCGACGGACTCACGGACCTCGAGGGCGTTGCCCACGGTGAGCCCGAGCGGCGTGGACATGTCGGTCAGCAGCGCACTCGTGCGCACCCCGGCGTCGGTGCCGAGGTCGACCATGGTGCGGGCCAGCTCACGGGCCTCGTCCAGGTTCTTCATGAACGCCCCGGACCCGACCTTGACGTCGAGCACGAGCGCGCCGGTGCCCTCGGCGATCTTCTTGCTCATGATCGAGGACGCGATCAGCGGGATGGACTCGACCGTGCCGGTCACGTCACGCAGGGCGTACAGCTTGCGGTCGGCGGGCGCCAGACCGGACCCGGCCTGGCAGATCACGGCGCCGACGCCGTCGAGCTGGGCGAGCATCTCGGCGTTCGTGAGGGCGGCACGCCAGCCCGGAATCGCCTCGAGCTTGTCCAGGGTGCCGCCGGTGTGCCCGAGTCCGCGCCCCGACAGTTGCGGCACGGCCACGTCGAACACGGCGACCAGCGGTGCCAACGGGAGGGTGATCTTGTCGCCGACACCCCCGGTGGAGTGCTTGTCCGCGGTGGGGCGGGACAGCCCCGAGAAGTCCATGCGTTCGCCGGAGGCGATCATCGCGGACGTCCAGCGGGCGATCTCGGCCCGGGTCATGCCGTTGAGCAGGATCGCCATGTTGAGGGCGGCCATCTGCTCCTCGGCGACCACGCCCCGCGTGTAGGCGTCGATGACCCAGTCGATCTGGGCATCGGTGAGAACCTGCTGGTCCCGCTTGGTGCGGATGACGTCGACGGCGTCGAAGGCTTCGCTCATGGCCTCAGCCTAGTGAGCCGGTTCCGCCGGGGCCCGGAGGTTCGCTCCAACCGCCGCCCCACAGGGTTCAGGCCTCCAGGGCGTCCGGTCCGAAGGCGTCCGGGAGCACCTCGGTCATCGGTCGGATGCCGGAGACGGTCTCCACGAGCAGGTCCGGCCCACCGTGCTCCCAGAGCAGTTGCCGGCACCGGCCGCAGGGCATGATCGTGTCCCCGTTGCGGTTCACGCAGGTGAAGGCGGCCAGCCGGCCCCCGCCCCCGGTGATCAGCGCGGACACCAGGGAGCACTCCGCGCACAGGGTCACGCCGTAGGCGGCGTTCTCCACGTTCGCGCCCACCACCAGGTCGCCCGTGGTGGTGAACGCCGCCGCGCCGACGGGGTAGCCCGAGTACGGGGCGTACGCGCGGGTCATCACCGCACGTGCGGCGGTGCGCAGGGCGTCCCAGTCGATGTCGGTCACGGCGACCTCCTCGCGCTCACGGGTACGGCTTGCCCTCGGCGGCAGGCGGACGGATGCGCCCGACCAGGCCGGCCACGGCGAAGATCGTCGCGAGATACGGAAGCATCGCGAGCAGTTCGTACGGAACCGGGGAGCCGATGTTGCCGAGCACCCGGTTCAGCGAGTCCGCGAACCCGAACAGCAGGGCCGCCGCGAGGGCGCCCGTGGGACTCCACCGGCCCAGGATCATCGCCGCGAGCGCGATGTAGCCACGGCCCGCGGAGACCTCCTTGGTGAACGGCAGCGCGGCCGCCACGAACGCCGAGCCACCGAAGCCGGCGATAGCCGAGCCGAGCACCACGTTCCGGTACCGGGTCCGGTTGACCTTGATCCCGACCGTGTCCGCGGCCTTGGGGTGTTCGCCCACGGCCCGCACCCGAAGTCCCCACCGGCTGCGGAACAGCATCACCTGCAGCACCGCGACCACCACGTACATGACGTAGACGATCACGGTCTGGTTGAACAACGCCGGGCCGATGACGGGGATCTCGGACAGACCCGGGATCGCGAAGGACGGCATCCGCGGCGGGTTGTTCAGACCCTGCGGGTTCTGCGTCAGCACGGTCGAGAACAGGTAGTTCGTCAGGCCGAGGACCAGCACGTTCAGCACCACGCCGACGATGATCTGGTCCACCCGGTACTTGATCGAGAACACCGCGAGCAGCAGGCCGACCAGGGCCCCGGCGATCGGCGCCGCTATCAGGCCGATGTAGGGGTTCCCGGTGGCAGAGGAGACCACCACGCACAGGAACGCGCCCGCCAGCAGTTGTCCCTCGATCGCGATGTTGATGATGCCCGAGCGCTCGCACAGCACACCGGCCAGTGCCCCGAACACGAGAGGCACAGCGGCCGTGATCGTGGTCGAGAGCAGGAGCGGCAGGGGCAGCCCGCCGGTGTTGCCGGCGACCGCCCAGATCAGGAACGCGAAGAGCATCACGATCCCGAACGCGATCGGGATCACGCCGAGCCGGCGCCGGTTCAGCGTGGCCCAGAAGGACAGCCCGGTGAGACCGAACGCCACGACCAGGAGGACCAGCGCAGACCCCTGGGACGGTAGGTGCAGGGTGCCGATCTGGATCGCGTCCGCCGACCGGGACACGACGATCCTGGAGATCCTGCCCGGGTGGGTGAAGATGACGAAGGCGAGGAGCCCGACGATGCTGATGACGCCGAGGATGATCGGCGTGCGCCAGGAGACGGGGGCCATCGCCTTCTCGTCGAGCAGGCCGTCGGGTGTCAGGCGGGGGTTGGCCAACTGACTCATGCCGCCACCTCCTTGACTCGGCGGGGCCGGTCGGGCGAGGGCAGGAAGAAGATCGATCGGACCAACGGCGGGGCGGCGATGAACAGCACGATCACGGCCTGGATCACCAGGACGATGTCGATCGGGGTGTTCGAGACGGTCTGCATCAGCGGCGACCCGGCCCGGAGGGCCCCGAACAGGAGGGCGGCGAGCACCGTGCCCAGTGGTCTGGACCTGCCGAGCAGGGCCACCGTGATCGCGTCGAACCCGATCGATCCGGCGCTGCCGGCCTGCAGGGTCTTGTCGGTACCGAGGATCTGGGCGGCGCCGCCGAGTCCGGCGAGGATGCCGGCGGTGACCATCACGAACACGAAGATCATGTTCACGTTGATGCCGGCCGTGCGGGCGGCATCCATGTTCGCGCCGACGGCCCGGAACTTGAAGCCGATCGTGGACCGCTCCATCAGCCACCAGACCAGCGCCGCGGCGCCGAGGGCGAGGAGGAAGCCCCAGTGCAGCCGGAACCCCTCCCCGAACAGCAGGGGGAGCCTCGCGTTCTCGCCGACCGCGGGCGAGATGGGCCGCGACCCACCTTGCCGCAGCACCGTTGTCGTGAGCAGGTAGGTGACCAGCCAGATCGCGATCCAGTTCAACATGATCGTCACGATCACCTCGCTGGCCCCGGTGCGTGCCTTGAGGAAGCCGGCGATCCCGGCCCAGAGCCCGCCGACCACCATCGCGGCGATCACGGCCATCACCACGTGCACGACCACCGGCAGGGACCAGGTGATCCCGACGTAGGTGGCGGCGGCGGCGCCCATCAGCACCTGGCCCTGGGCCCCGATGTTGAACAGGCCCGAGCGGAACCCCATCCCGAGGCCGAGCGCGGCGAAGATCAGCGGCGTGGCCGCGACCATCGTCTCGGTGATCGGGCGGATGGCCCGGGCCAGGGTGGGTGCCTGGAAGTCGAACACCGCGCCACGGAACAGCGACGCGTACGCCCCGGCCACGCTGTTCCAGGCTGCCGAGACCGTGTCGAGCGGGCGGGCGAAGAAGTAGGTCGAGGCCTCGCGGACGTCCTCGTCCGCGATGGCGATCAGGACGCCACTGATCACGAGCGCGGCGACGATGGCCAGCAGGGTGACCAGCCAGTTCGAGGTGAGCATCCGGTGCATCGCGTCCCGGAGCCATTGGTCGTCGGGCCGGGTCGCGTCGCGGTTGCCGCGGGCGCCGGTGCCGGGGTCCTGCTCCGGGACCACTGGGCTCTCCGGGTTCTCCGGTTCCTGGGTCACGAGGGCTCCTCACTCTGCTGGTCGTCCGCGATGACGTCGGCCTCGTGCAGGAGCGTCGGGTGCTCGGCCGCCTCCTGTTCCGCGGACTCCGGTGCCACGCCCGCCATCATCAGGCCGAGCACGTCGCGGTCGACGTCGCCGCCCACGATCCCGATGATCTTCCCGCGGTACATCACGGCGATCCGGTCCGCGAGGGCCATCACCTCGTCGAGTTCGGTGGAGACGATGATCACTGGGGTGCCGTGGTCGCGCTCGGCGACGATCCGCTTGTGGACGAACTCGATCGAGCCGACGTCCAGGCCACGGGTGGGCTGGGAGGCGATGAACAGCTTCAGCGGGCGCGACATCTCCCGCGCGAGCACGACCTTCTGCTGGTTCCCGCCGGAGAGGGTGGAGATCGGCGCCTCGACCGAGGGGGTGCGCACGTCGAACTCCTCGACGAACGCCTCCGAGCGCTCCCGCACCACCCGCAGGTCCATCGCGATGCCCCGGGCGTACGGCGGGCGGTCGTGCTGGTCGAGGATGATGTTCTCGGCCACGCTGAACGAACCGATCAGCCCGTCCGTGCTGCGGTCCTCCGGCACGAACCCGACGCCCGAGTCGAGCACGTCGTTGACCGAGAGCCCGGTCAGTTCCGTGCCGTCGAGCACGATCGACCCGGCGATCGGGGTGCGCAGGCCGAGGATCGCTTCGGTGAGCTCGGTCTGCCCGTTGCCCTGCACCCCGGCGATGGCGAGCACCTCGCCGCCGCGGACGGTGAAGCCGACGTCGTCGACGACCCGGCGCCCGACGGCGTCGGTGACCACCAGGCCGGAGACCGTGAACTCGCCGTCCGCCAGCTGGGCCGGCGCCTTCTCGACCCCGAGACTGACCGCGCGTCCCACCATCAGGGAGGCAAGCTCGGCCTCGGTGTCCTGCGCGGTGGCGGTGCCGACCACCTTGCCGCGCCGGATGACGGTGATCTCGTCGGCGATGGCGCGGACCTCGCGCAGCTTGTGGGTGATGAACACGATCGAGGTCCCGGCGTCCCGCAGCTGGCGCATGATCTCGATGAGCTCATCGGTCTCCTGCGGGGTGAGCACCGCCGTCGGCTCGTCGAGGATGAGCACCTCGGCGTCCCGGGACAGGGCCTTGATGATCTCGACCCGCTGCTGCACGCCGACGGGCAGATCCTCGATGAGGGCGTCGGGATCGACGTCGAACCCGAACCGCGCCGAGATGTCGCGGACCAGCGCGCGGGCCCGGTCCAGCCCGATGAGGCCGAGCGGTCCGGTGGGCTCGTGGCCGAGCACCACGTTCTCCGCGACCGTGAACACGGGCACGAGCATGAAGTGCTGGTGGACCATGCCGATGCCGGCCGCCATGGCCTGGCCGGGTCCGGCGAACTCCACCGGTTCGGAGTTGACGAGGATCTGTCCCTCGTCGGGCGTGTAGAGCCCGTAGAGGACGTTCATCAGCGTTGACTTCCCGGCGCCGTTCTCACCCAGGAGCGCGTGGATCCGCCCCGGCTCGAACGTCAGGTCGATCCGGTCGTTGGCGACCAGGTCCCCGAATCGCTTCGTGATGCCACGGAGCTCGAGCTTCACCGCCTGCCTCCTTCACGTCGTGGCACGAACTGTATCGCCGTGCCGGCACGGCGAACGGCGGACGCAGCCGACGGCCCGGGCGACCGTGAGGTTGCCCGGGCCATCGACAGGCGTCTACGCGGGGATCAGTTCGCGCTCGGGGACTCGATGACGAGGTCGCCCGCGATGATCTGCTCGCGCAGGTCCTCGATCTCGGTCTGCAGCTCGGCCGGCACCTGGTCCTCGAAGGAGTGGTACGGAGCCAGGTCCACGCCACCGTTCTCCAGGGTGCCCACATACGGGGTGGCGTCGAAGTCGCCGGCGACGGCGGCGTCGATGGTGTCGAACACCGAGTTGCCGATCAGCTTGATCACGGAGGTCAGGATCAGGTCCTGGTACTCGGCGTTGGACTCCTGCTCGAAGCCGTCCGAGTCGACCCAGATCACCGAGACACCCTCGTGCTCGGAGGCCGCGGACAGGGAGCCCGCACCGACCGGCCCGGCCACCGGCAGGATGATGTCCGCGCCGGCGGCGATGAACTGCTGCGTGGTGTTGTACCCGTTCTCGGTGTTCGTGAAGTCACCGGTCATGGAGCCGTCCTGGGCTTCCTTGTCCCAGCCGAGCACCTGGACGTCGGTGCCGTGGGCCTCGTTGTAGGCGGCGACGCCGTCGACGAAGCCGTCCATGAAGATCGTCACCGACGGGAACGCCTGGCCGCCGTAGGTGGCGACGGTACCGGTCTGGGTCATGCCACCGGCCAGGTAGCCGGCCAGGAACGCGGCCTCCTGCGTGTTGAACAGCAGCGGCTTGGCGTTGTCGAGCTCGACCGGGGAGAAGTCCGGAGCGGAGAACGCGGAGTCGACCAGCGCGAAGTGGAGGTCGGGGTTCGCCTCCGCGGCGGCCTGGATGGTGTCCTCGAGGGCGAACCCGACACCGATGGTCAACGAGCAGCCGGCCTGCACCATGGCGTCGGCGTTCGCGGTGTACTGGCCCGGGTCGGTGGACTCGGCGGACCGGATCGTGATGCCGAGATCGGCCTCCGCGCGCTCAAGGCCCTCGAAACCGGACTGGTTGAACGACGCGTCGTCGAAACCGCCCTCGTCGGAGATCATGCAGCCGATGAAGTCGGAGTTGTCGGCGGCCTCCGTGGTGGTCTCGGTGTCACCGCCCGCCGTCTCCTCGTCCTCGGGGGCCGCGCCACAGGCGGCCAGGGTCAGGGCGGCGACGGCGAGGGTGGCCACCGCGTAGATCGGCTTCTTCACGTGAACTCCTGTGTCTCTTCGGCGCCCACGGGGTGTCGCGGGCGCGATCCCACGGCGGGTCGGTCAAGTGAACCGTGGGGGGCCTAGGGGGAGACAGTAGACCGGCGATCATCCCGTTCGTGTTACATGGTGAGACGTTCGAGCAAAGCGTTACCGAACTGGTATCGAAGCTGCGGTGGCCGATGGTGAGACTGGGCCGGTCACGCAGTCGGGGTGCGACGGTCGATGCCCTGGTGCTCGGCCTGGACGGCCACCTGCGCCAGGAACCGGGCGCCCACGCCGATCGCGGACTCGTCGATGACCAGGTCGGCCTGGTGAAGGTCGAACGTGCGCCCACCCGGGGTCCGGGTACCGAGTCGCGCCATCGAGCCGGGCACCCGGGTCAGGTACCAGCCGAAGTCCTCACCGCCGAGGGACTGCTCGGTGAGCAGCACCGAGTCGGGGCCGAGGATGGTCTCGGCCGCGTCATCCATGTGCCGCACGCAGCGCTCGTCGTTGTCGACCGGAGGCACGCCCCGCTGGATCTGGAGGTCGACGTCCACGCCGGTGGGGGCGACCACCTGGTCGATCAACTCGCGGAGCAGGTCCTCGGCCCGGTCCCAGGCGCGCGCATCCAGGCAGCGCAGGGTGCCGGTGAGGACGCCGACGGACGGGATCGCGTTGGCCGCGGTACCGGCGCGAACCGTTCCCCAGGTGAGGTTGACGCCGGAGCGCGGGTCGAGCCGCCGGCCGAGCAGGGCCGGGGTGAGGGTCGCGACCAGGCCGAGTGCGTACACCACGTCACCGGTCAGGTGCGGCCGGGACGTATGCCCACCGGTGGAGGACAGGGTGACGGTGATCGTGTCGGACGCACTCGTGATCGGCCCGATCCGGGTGCCGACCTGGCCGGCGTCGAACTTCGGGTCGCAGTGGATCGCGTAGATCTGGTCGACCCCCGCGAGCACACCGGACTCGATGAGGTCCAGTGCTCCCCCGGGCTGCAGCTCCTCGGCGGGCTGGAAGATCAGCCGCACCCCGATCTCGAGCAGGCCCTCCGCCGCGAGCGTCGCGAGGATCAGCCCGGCGCCGAGCACCACGGCGGTGTGCGCGTCGTGCCCGCAGGCATGGCTCACGCCCTTGACGGTGGACGTGTACTCCAGGCCGGACGTCTCCTGCAGCGGCAGGGCGTCCATGTCCGCCCGCAGGGCCACCCGGCGCAGCCGTCGCGATTGCACGGCGTCCACGGTCCCCGCAGGATCGATGTCGCAGTACAGGCCGGTCCCCGCCACCCGGTGCACCGTCAGGCCGGCCTCCTCGAGCCGGGCGGCGACCAACTCGCTGGTCCGGTGCTCGGTGCGCGCCAGTTCCGGGTTCGCGTGGATATCACGCCGGATCGTGCGCAGCTCGGCGTCGAGTTCGGCAGCGAGGGCGTTGATCCGGGACGTCAGGACAGCAGGCTTCGACACACCCCGAGGCTACTGCCTTCCGCATCGCGGGCCCGGCGGCGTCCGCCCACAGGACTCGGGTGGACGGCGAGCCGCGTCAGAGGGCGGCGATCCGGTCGAGGAAGTAGGTCATGAACCCGTCCACGTCAACGGCCGTCGCCACGGACGCGTTGGCTGGTGGTGCGTCACGTCCGGTCAGCAGGTCCGTGACCGCGATGCCGCGGCCCACCTCATCGCCCGCCACCACCTCCACGTGGGCGGGGACCCAGGTGAGCAGCTCCGGCCGGGACACGGCCGCCACCGCGAGCGGGTCGTGCATCGCGCAGGCACGGCCGGCCTCCGGGTCACCCGGGCGGTCACGACCGAGCCGGTCGAGCCACGCGATCGTGCACTCGCCGGCGAACTCACCGAACGGTCGGCCACCCGCCGCCATCGTGGCCGCGTGGTCACGGGTCAGCATCACCTGAGTCGTGACGTCGAGTCCGACCAGCCGAAGCGGCGCGCCGCTGCGCATCACCGCGCCGGCCGCGAACGCGTCGACCCACCAGTTGAACTCGCCGGGCATCCGGCGCGCGTTCGTCTGGCCGAGGTGGACCCCGCCCATCACGACGATCTCCTTGACGGCGGCGGCGACCGCCGGGTCGAGCGCGATCGCGGCGGCCACGTTGGTCAGCGGCCCGATGGCCACGAGGGTGATCTCGCCGGGTGCCTCGAGTACCCGGCGGGCGATCTCCGCGGCCGCGAAGCCGGGGGTCACCCGGTGGTGCCCATACCGGGTGCGGATCTCCTCCGGGGCAGTTCGCGCCCGGTCGGGCTCCACGATCGGTGCGGCGGCCCCGCGGACCACCGGGATGTCCGGACGGCCGAGCCGTTGGAGGAGCTCGATGCTGAGATACGTGCCCGACTCCACGTCGATGTTGCCGTTGACGGTCGTCACCAGCTCGACGTCGAACGTGTCGTCGGCGAGCAGGAGGGCGAGGGCGAAGCCGTCGTCGATCTCAGAACCGGGGGCGCCCATCGACAGGTCGGTGTCCAGGATGATCCGCACGACAACTCCTCTGTTCGACCCATGGTGGGCATCGCTCGACGGGCGCGATCACGTTGATCCTCCCGGTACCCGCTCCGGCGCCTCAAGTCAGGTCGCCCCGCCCGGACTCCTTGAGGAGACCGACGATGTCCTTGACCCGTTGTGCGTGCTCCCGGGTGGTCACCAGGAGCGCGTCGGGGGTGTCCACTACCACGGCCCCGTCGATGCCGAGCAGCACCACGGTTCGACCCGCCCCGGGCACCACGATCGACCCGGGCGCGTCCCGCACCACCACCTCCGCGGCGGACCCGAGCACGCCGTCGGCACCGGTCGGCAGCAGGTCCGCCAGCGATGCCCAGTCGCCGACGTCGTCCCAGCCGAAGTCCCCCGGCACCACCGCGACCCCGCCGGCCGCCGCGACCGGCTCCGCGATCGCATGGTCGATCGCGATCCGGGTGAGCGCGGGCCAGTGCCGCGCGAGCGTCTCGTCCCGACGGTCGGAGTCCCAGTCCGCGGCGATCCGGGTGAGCCCGTCGGCGAGGGTCGGCTGCAGCCGGCGCAGGTGCTCGAGGAGCACAGTTGCCCGGACCACGAACATGCCGGCGTTCCACCGGTAGGACCCGGTGGCCAGGTACCGGGCGGCGGTGGCCGCGTCGGGCTTCTCCGCGAAGGCGACCACGTGCCGGGCGCCGTCGGCCTCACCGGCCGCACCTGCGCCGTCGAGCGGTTCGCCGACCTCGATGTAGCCGAATGCCGTGGACGGGTGGTCGGCCGTGATGCCGATCGTGACCACGAAATCCTCGCGAGCGGCGGCGACGGCGGCACGCACCGCCCGGTCGAACGATTCCTTGCCGTCTATCACGTGGTCCGCGGCGAACGAGCCGAGCACCACATCCTCGTCCGGGTGGCGCCGGAGCAGCACGGCCGCGGCGAGCCCGATCGCGGCCATGGAGTCACGCGGACCGGGCTCGAGCAGCACGTCCGCGGCGGGTAGGCCCGGCAGTTGAGCGCGGATCGCGTCGGCGTGCCCGGCGCCGGTGACCACCAGCGTGCCGTCCACCAGCGGGGCGAGCCGGTCCGCGGTCGCCTGGATCAGGGTGCGTCCGGTGCCGGTGAGGTCGTGCAGGAACTTCGGGTGCCCGGCTCGGGACAGCGGCCACAGCCTGGTCCCGGCGCCACCGGCCGGGATGACCGCGTAGAACGTCTCCATCACCCGGCCAGAGTAGTGGCGGGCCCCACCGGGGCGGTCTCCGGATTCGCAGTGTCAGTCCCGCTCGGCGTACTGTCGGCGACGCTCCTGCTCCACGCGATGGCTCTGGGACTCCTCCCGGACCGCCCGCCACTTGCGTCGGAGCCAACCGATCAGGCCGCCCCAGCGGTCGGGCTCCGGCAGGGGATCCTCGGGACGGATCTTGCCGGTGACCGGGTCGTGGTCCCACTCGAGAGTGGCGGGTTCGGAGACCGTGACGTAGTTCGGGTGCTCGTCGAGGTGGGTGATCATCTCCGCGGTGATCTCCGGGGCCGGAGGCGGGTTCGCGGTCCAGGCTGCCACCATCAGCGTCACCCGCACCACGAGGTTCACCCAGAGCAGCAGCGTGACGATCGCGGCGAACCCGGCGAGCAGGGGGTTGCCACTCACGCTGCCGACGACGCTGGTGCCCAGGAAGCGCAGCGCACCGGCTCCGACCGCGGCCACGAGGGCGCCGACCCAGAGGTCCTTGTTCGGTGGGTGCACTCCGGCGAGCACCCGGTACAGCATCACGAACACGAGCAGGTCCATGCCCAGCACCACAAGGAACCCGGCGATCCGCAGCGCCCAGCTGCCGGCGGCGCTGCTCTCGGCGCCGACCAGGCCGAGCAGGAACTCCCCGGCCGCGCCCACCGCGATGCCGAGCGCCGAGGTGAGCAGCACGGCGATGGCGAGCCCGAAATAGCCGCCGAGGTCGCGCAGCTTGCTGACCACGACGTTTTCCTTGGGCGCGACGATGCCGAACATGGCCCGGATCGCGGTGCGCAGGGCGGCCATCACGGTCGTGGCCGCGTTGACGAGGACGACGACGGCGATGACACCCACGATGCCGGTCCCGGTGTTCAGCTCGAGGTCGTCGGGTTTGACCAGGCCACCGTCGCCGGTATCGACGAGCCCGGGGACCGCGTCGTTCAGCGAGTCCAGGACGGCGTCGCGCAGTTCGGTGTTCGAGCCGAGCACCGCCATGAAGATGGTGTACCCGATGGTCAGCCCGGCGAAGATCGAGAACAGTGCCGAGTAGGCGATCCCCCCGGAGAGCAGCGCTCCGTTGGCAGCGCCGTAGCGCGCGAGCGCCCGAGCCACCCTGGTCTGCTTCCACCACTCGAGGATCGCCTTCAGGCGGGACGTGATGGCTGCCATGCCGGCCAGTTTTCCGGTTCCTCGTTCCCCTCGCACGTCGACGGCGGCGACGGCACCCGAGCGCCGGAGGGTTTCAGGAGGTCAACACGAAGTTGCTGACGGTGCGCCAGACGCCGTCGTCGCCGTACTCGTAGAGGGAGAAGTGCGCCACCGGGAACAGCGCGTCGAACGACTCCATCGCGGCGCTCGCGGCGTCCAGGCCGGCTTCGTCGATCTCGTGCGCGATGGTCACGTGCGGGTGGTAGGGGAACCGCAGCTCCTGACGCAGCGGCCCGGCGTTGATCGCGCGCTGCAGCCGTTCGCACGCCTGCGTGCCGGTAGCGAGGCGCACGAACACCACGGGTGAGATCGGGCGGAAGGAGTCCGTGCCGCCGAGCTCGACGACGAACGGTGGGTGGTCGGCGGCCACGGACCGTAGGTGATCGGTCACCTCGCCGAGGTCGTCCGGCTCGACGACCCTGGGCGGCATCAGGGTGATGTGCGGCGGCACCGAGTGCGCCAACGGGTCGCCGGCCTCGATCCTGGCCCGGGTCAGGCTCGCGCTGTAGGGCTCCGGGATCGGGATGGAGACCCCGATGCGAACCTGCTCCCCCATGCGCTCCGGAGCGCTCATCGGCCGCTCGAGCACTGTCCGCTGGGATCCATCCTCCTAGTGTGCCGCACCCTCGACGGTGGCCGGTCCCGGCCGGACATGCGGCAGGATGGACGCGGCACCGGCCCCGCCGCCGGCCGGCACCTACGCTCCGAGCCCGATCTCACCCGACCCGAGGAATCCCGCGATGATCGACCCCTGGACCCTGACCGACGGCGCCGCGACGGCTCGCGCCGAGTTCACCGAGACCTTCGGCGGTGAGCCCGACGGCGTCTGGTCCGCCCCCGGACGGGTGAACCTGATCGGGGAGCACACCGACTACAACGGCGGCCTGTGCCTTCCGATCGCGCTGCCGCACCGCACATTCGTGGCGCTGCGCGCCCGGGGCGACGGCGGACTCGGCCTGGTCTCCGGCCGCGAGTCGGGCGTGTGGTCGGGTGAGCTGGCCGCGGTCGGCCCAGGCGCCGTGGAGGGCTGGCCCGCCTACCCGGCCGGGGTGGCCTGGGCCCTGGCCCAGGAAGGGGTCCCGGTACCCGGGTTCGACGCGGCCGTCGCCTCGTGCGTCCCGTACGGGGCCGGGTTGTCCTCGTCCGCGGCGCTGGAGTCCGCGTTCGCGGTCGCGATCGCCGACGGCGTGGGCGCGGCCTGGCCGGGTCCGGACCCGTCCGGTCCCGACCAGGACGCCGGCCGGGCGATGTTGGCCAGGGCGTGCGTGCGCGCCGAGAACGAGGTGGCCGGGGCGCCGACCGGAGGCATGGACCAGGCGGCGTCGCTGCGGTGCGCGGACGGGCACGCCCTGCTCCTGGACTGCCGCGACGGCTCCACGCGTCAGGTGCCGTTCGACCTCGCGGCGGCGGACCTGGAACTGCTGGTCATCGACACCCGGGCCGAGCACGCACTGGTGGACGGCCAGTACGCTCAGCGCCGGGCCACCTGTGAGGCGGCGGCCGAGGCCCTTGAGGTCCCGACGCTTCGCGAGATCGACCCGGCCGGACTGGTGGCCGCGCTGGCCGCATTGACCGATGACGTCAGCCGCCGCCGGGTCCGGCACGTGGTCTCCGAGATCGCCCGGGTCACCGACTTCGTGGCGTTGCTCGACGCCGGCCGGATCCGGGACGTCGGTCCCCTCATGGACGCCTCCCACGAGTCCCTGCGCGTCGACTACGAGGTGTCCTGCGCCGAGTTGGACGTGGCTGTCGAGGCGGCGCGCGCGGCGGGTGCCCTCGGGGCCCGAATGACCGGCGGCGGGTTCGGCGGCTCCGCGATCGCCCTGATCGAGGCGGGCTCGGCGCAGTCCGTGGCTGACGCCGTCACGGCCGCATTCGCGAGCGCCGGGTTCACGGCGCCGGAGTTCCTGATCGCGACGCCGTCCGGCCCCGCCGACCGCGTCGCCTGACCGGGGAGCGCCGGCGGTGTGAGGTTGGGCACCCCCGCTCCCGCGGGAACATCCACCTAGCGCAATGCGTTATGTCAGAACCATGCGAATGAAGAAGTATGAAGTCCTCGACCACGATGACGGCCGGTCCGTGCGCTATCGCCGTCACGACAATGGTGGTGGCCTGGTCGCGACCGGCGCCACCGTCGACGAGCGCGCCTACCTCGCGCAGAGCGTGTGGGTCGACCCGGGTGCCGTGATCGCATCCGGCGCGCACGTGAGTTCCGGCGGCTGGATCGAACCCGGGGCCAGGATCGACACCGGTGCGCGGATCGCCTCCAACGTCCGGATCGGCGCGGGCGCCCACGTCGGCGACCACGCCCGGATCGGCAGCCGGAGCCGGATCGGCGCACAGGCCACGGTGGCGCCGGGCGTCATCCTGCCGCCCGACACCGACCTGCCCGACGGACAGGTCGCGGACGGCCGCGCCAGCGCCCCGGCAGGCCCCGGATCGCCGCGGTACGGCACGGCCGCCTGAGGGGTCGGCCGCTAGGCTGGGGGCATGCATCTCGGCGTCGATCTCGGGACCACTCGGACGATCGTCGCCGCCACCGACCGGGGCAACTACCCGGTGGTGAGTTTCCTCGACGGCGACGGTGACGCCCACGATCACTTCCCGTCCGTGGTGGCAGACGACGCAGGTGACCTCGTCTACGGCTTCGACGCCGTCGCCGCCGGACATACCGGGGCGGCCATGCTCCGCTCCTTCAAGCGCATCCTCGCCGCTCCGGACGTGACCGGGGCGACCCCCGTTGCCATCGGGTCGCGTACCGAGCCGATCCTGGACGTGCTGACCGGATTCCTGACCGCCCTGCGCGGTGCACTGTACGAGCGCTCGAACCTGCCCAGGAGCGCCCGCAACGCCCGCGCCCGCGAGGGCTCCCGGACCGTGGTCGGGGTGCCCGCTCACGCGCACGGCGCCCAGCGCTACCTCACCCTGGAGGCCTTCCGCCGCGCCGGTTTCACGGTGACCGCGATGGTCAACGAACCGTCCGCGGCCGGCTTCGAGTACACCCACCGCCGCGGCACCACCGTGAGTTCGCGGCGCACCCGGGTGGTCGTCTACGACCTCGGCGGCGGCACGTTCGACGCCTCCCTCGTGGACGTGCGGGACACCGACCACGACGTCCTCGCCACCGCCGGTCTGAACCGACTCGGCGGCGACGACTTCGACGAGGTCCTGGTGGACTGCGCGCTCGCCGCGGCCGGTGCCTCCGACACGCAGGACCCCGCACTCCTGGAGAACCTGCGGGATCAGGCCCGCGAAGCCAAGGAACGACTCACCCCGCAGTCCCGGCGGATCGCGCTCGACGTCGGTGACACGGAGGTCACCGTCGGGGTCGACGCCTACTACGAGGCCGTCACGCCCCTCCTGCAGCGGACCATCGACGCGATGCGCCCGCTCCTCGCCACCCTCCCCGACGAATCCGGCGAGCCCGCCGAGTCGGACCAGGAGTCCGCCGAGGACCTGACCGAGATCGCCGGGATCTACCTGGTCGGCGGGGGCAGCGGCCTCCCGCTGGTGCCGCGACTGCTGCGCGAGCAGTACGGCCGTCGGGTGCATCGGTCCCCATTGCCGGCGGCCTCCACCGCGATCGGCCTGGCCATCGCCGCCGACCCGGACGCCGACTTCACCCTCACCGACCGCCTCTCGCGTGGTTTCGGGGTGTTCCGCGAGCGCGACGGCGGGGCCGGCCTGAGTTTCGACGCCATCCTGCGCCCCGACGCAACCCTGCCGGCCGACGCCGACGAGGACACCGTCATCGTCCGCAGGTACCGCGCGGCGCACAACGTGGGCCGGTTCCGGTATGTGGAGTGCACGGCCATCGATGACTCGGGGGAACCGCGCGGGAACATCGTCCCGTTCGCCCAGGTGACGTTCCCGTTCGATCCTGCCCTGCAGAGCCCGGACCGGGGCGCAGCCGCCACGGCCGCCGAGGTGCACCGCCGCGACGACGGCCCGCTCGTCGAGGAGCGGTACCTGATCGACCGGAACGGGATGATCGAGGTCCGGATCACCGACCTGGACTCCGGCTACAGCCAGACCCACGCGATCGGCGCGCGCGACTGAGGCCGGCCCGCGGCCGGGCCACGCCGACGCCCGCTCAGTCCGGCCGCCGCCGACCCACGTCCTCGTGCAGCGCGAAGAACAGCGAGAGGGGTTCGCCCTCGGGATCCGGGGCCCGGTCGGCGTACTCGGCGAACAACTCGGTGAAGCGGCGCAGCATCTCGTCGCGGTCCGCCTCGTTGAGCCGCACCCCGAGCCGCACGATCTCGGCCCGGGCGGGATCGGCAAGGGCGAACTCGTCGAGGAACGCCTGGATCAGGATCCGTCCCCGTCCCGGCCCCATCGGGGTGCGCCAGGACTTGCCGGTGGAGAGGTAGGGCACCTCCCGGGCGCCGCGGTTGCCCTGCCGCTCCGGCTGCGCAGCCAGGAAGCCGCGCTCGGCAAGGAGCCGCACATGGTGGTAGGTGGTCGCCGGGGCCATGCCGAGGCGCCCGGCGATCTCCTTGTTCGTCAGCGCCTCGTCCAGGCACAGTCGCAGGATCCGCATCCGCAGGGCCGAGCTCAGGGCACGGGCGTCGGCGTCCGCGGTGGTTCCGGGGATGGCCTCGTCGGTCATGGGCCGATGCTACCGGCGGCCCACGCGACTCCGGAGAGAGTGATCGAGATTCCTCGATCACTAGTGATTGACACTTCCCAATCACTTGATCAGACTGTACTCATGACCGAGACCACCACCCCCGATCCGTCGGTGCCGTCGACCACTCCGGCCGGGGACCTGCCACCGAGCAAGCCCCGCGCGCTCTGGCACCATCGCGACTTCCGGCACCTCTGGGCCGGCGACGCGTTCGGCCAGCTCGGTGCCCAGTTCACCGGCCTGGCCCTGCCCGTGCTCGCCGTCGGCGTCCTGCAGGCGACCGAGTGGCAGATGGGGGTCCTGTCCGCCGCGAACATGGCGGCGTTCCTGCTGATCGGCCTGCCGGCGGGCGCCTGGGTGGACCGGATGCGCAAACGGTCCGTGCTGATCACCGCCGACCTGGTCCGCGCCCTCATCCTCGCCGGGGTGGTCGTGGCCGCCCTGACCGGCACCGCGTCGATGCCGCTGCTCTACGTGGCCGGCCTGCTGCTCGGCAGCGCCACGGTCTTCTTCGACGTCGCCCACCAGTCCTACGTGCCCACCCTGGTCGGCATCGACCACGTCGTCGAGGGCAATGCCAAACTGCAGGCGACGGCGTCCGTGGCCCAGGTGGCGGGGCCGGCCGCCGCCGGGGTGCTGCTGCGGTTCGTCACCTCGGGAGCGCTCATCGCGTTCAACGCGGTGACCTATCTGCTCTCGGCCCTCTTCGTGGCCCGGATCGCGCACCGGGAGACGCTGCCGCCCCGGGAGGACCGCCGGCCGCTCGTCGTGGAGATCCGAGAGGGCCTGTCCTTCGTCGTGCGGCAGCCGCTGCTGCGCCGGATGGTCGCCTGCACCGCGCTCGGCAATCTCGCGTTCGGGATCCTCTCCGCACTCGAGGCCCTGTACATCCTGCGCGACCTGGACCTCGGTGAGGCGGCGCTCGGCACGATCTTCTCCGCCGCCTCCGTCGGCGCCCTGCTCGGCGCCCTGGTCGGCCGCAAGGCAGCCGAGTGGATCGGTGAGGCACGACTGGTCCCGGTCAGCGCACTCGCGATGGGGCTCCCGATCGCGCTGGTCCCGCTCGCCTCGGTGCTGCCACTGCCGCCGATGGTCACGCTGATCGCGGGCCTCGGGCTCACCTTCATGATGGTGGTCGTCTACAACATCGCGACGGTCAGTTTCCGTCAGCGACTGTGCCCACCACGGTTGCTCGGCCGGATGAACGCCTCCGTGCGCTTCATCGTCTGGGGCACGATGCCGTTCGGCGGCCTGCTCGGCGGCTGGCTGGGCAGCGCCTTCGGCGTGGTGCCGGCCCTGTGGATCGCGGCGATCGGCACTCTGCTGGCGGCGCTGCCCGTGGTGATCTCGCCGCTGTGGTCGATGACGACACTGCCCACGGCCGCCGACGCCGAGGCGGAGACCGAGCCGCCGGAATGACCCCACGAGCCGTCGCCGGCCCACTAGGCTGACCCGAGCACAGGGGGTGCGGACCGGCGTGGGAGCCGGTCCCGGGTCAGGTCCGAACGACTGCAGGGGGCTGTTGCCATGGGTGTCACGCGCCGAATCGTCTTTCCCACCATCCGGATCCTGATCTGGGCCGTGATCGCCGTGGCGCTCGTGCAGCTCGCGTTCGGCGGCACCGACGCCACCGGCGACCCGGACGCCGGGCCCGAGACCCCGTCGGCGGTGTTCGAGGACCCGCAGGTGGAGGTCACCACCGCCACCATCACGAACCAGGTGACCCTCGCGGCGACCGTCGTCGCCGATGGCGCCGTGAGCGCGCGTGCGAACCTGGACGGGACGGTCAACTACTACGAGGTCGATGACGGGGCGACGGTCACCGAGGGCGACCGCCTGCTCGTCATCCGCCAGGAGACCCCGCGCGACCCGGTGGAGAGCACGGACGAGGAGGGGAACGTCACGGTGACCCCCCGCAGTCCCGAGATCACCACCACGGTCGTGCGCGCCCCGGCCACGGGTGTGGTCCGCTTCTCCGTGCTCGAGGACCAGGCCGTCTCGATCGGGGATCCGGTCGCCACCGTCACCCCGGACACGTTCTCCGTGGTCGGCTCGCTGAGCCCGGAACAGCAGTACCGGCTGGTCTCCGCCCCTGCCGAAGGGCAGGTGCAGGTGCCCGGCGGGCCGGCGCCGTTCACGTGCACCGGCCTGACCACCGGCGTCGCCGACGGCAACGACGCAGACCAGCCCGACGGCGAGGCGCCGCCCGCCGGCGACGGCACCACGGTGCAGGCCCGGTGCGCCGTTCCCGCGGGGGTTACGGTGTTCCCGGGCCTGAGTGCGGACCTGGTGATCACCAGCGGCGAGGCCGCCGACGCGATGGTCCTGCCGGTCACCGCGGTCCAGGGGCTCTTCGAGACCGGCGTGGTCTGGGTGGTCGGTGCCGACGGTGAGCCCGAGGAGCGGCCCGTGACCCTCGGCCTCACGGACGGCGAGCTCGTGCAGATCGTCGAGGGCGTCGCCGCCGGGGACCTGGTCCTGGAGTTCGTGCCCGGCGCCGAGGTCGAGCCGATCGATCCCTACGCCATGGACCCGGGCGTCGGATGAGTCTGCTGGAACTGCACGGGATCACCCGGACCGTCCGGCTGCCCGACGACTCCCGGCTGGACATCCTGCGGGGGGTCGACCTGAGCGTCGGGGCCGGCGAGCACATCTCCATCGTGGGGCGCTCGGGCACCGGGAAGTCCACCCTGCTGAACATCCTCGGCCTCCTCGACGCCCCGACGGACGGCGAGTACCTGCTCGACGGGACGCCGATCGGCCGACTCGGCAACCGCCGTCGGGCTCGGCGCCGCGGCGACGACTTCGGATTCGTGTTCCAGCAGTTCAACCTGCTCCCGGGGCGCACCGCCCTGGAGAACGTGATCGCGCCCCTGCTGTACGCGCGCGGCCGCACGTTCTGGCGTCGACACTCGATCGCCACCTCGATGCTGGCGCGGGTGGGCCTCGGCGACCGGCTGGAGTCCAAGCCGGAGCAGCTCTCCGGCGGCGAGCAGCAGCGGGTCGCGATCGCCCGCGCCCTGGTCCGCACCCCGCGCGTGATCCTCGCCGACGAGCCCACCGGCGCCCTGGACGTGGACACCGGCGCCGAGATCATGACGATGCTCGACGAGATCGCCTCGGACACCGGCGCGGTGCTGATCGCGATCACCCACGACCTCGCGGTGGCGGCCCGGGCGAGCCGGCACTACCGGCTCGGCGAGGGCGTGCTCACGCCGATCACGATCGCCCCGCGGACCGCCGGTACCCTCGCCGAGCTGGGCGACCCGCTGACCGCGACCGACGTCGTGGACCCGGAGGCCGCACCGGTGCTCGCCGACGCAGAGGCCTCGGCGTGACCGGGTTCGTCGGCGCCCTCGTGGAGGCGTGGGGCGAACTGCGCATCCACCGCCTGCGGGTGCTGCTGTCCCTGATCGGCGTGGCCGTCGCGGTTGCGGCGATGACCGGGGTGACGGCGCTCGGGGACATCACGAGGCAGGCGCAGTCCGAGCTCATGGAGGCGCAGAGCGGACGGCCGGCGACGTTCCGGGTGGACGCCTGGTCCGAGACCGGGACTCTCGACGCCACCGCGACCACCACGGCGTTCCGTGACTTCGTGACGCGGTACGAGATCGAGCAGGCCTCCCTCGTCACCTACGCCAGCATGCCGGTCCGGATGCCGACCGGGACCTGGGAGGTCCAGGTCCAGGCCGTCGACCCGCCGTACGGGGCGATGCACCGGATCGCCCCGGTGCACGGGTCGTGGTTCACCGCCGCAGATGCTGACCGGTTCGCCCCGGCCCTGGTGGTGAACGAGGCGTTCCTGCGCGAACTCGGCGTTCCCGACCTCACCGGACGTCCCACCGCCCTGATCGGGCGGGACGAGCCGGTCCGGGCCACGATCATCGGGGTGACCGCCGACCTGTGGGAGGGCGCGGTCCCGGAGGCGTTCATCCTGAGCTCGGCGTTCGAGCGGTGGATCCCGCCGAGCCCGGAGTTCTTCGCCCCGCCGGCTCTCGAGGTGTGGGTGCCGCCGGAGGACGCCGACGTCGCCGAGCAGTTCCTGAACCGGGATCTGACGGCGGCCCTCGGGTCCAGCGCGCAGGTGCAGATCTACCGCCAGGACGCCTTCGGCATCGAGGCGTTCGACCAGGTGTTCCAGCTCGTCGTGACCGGGATCGGTCTCCTGGTCCTGATGCTCGGCGCTCTGAGCCTGGTGAACATCTCCCTGGTGACCGTGCGGCAGCGGATCCGCGAGATCGGCATCCGGCGCTCGTTCGGGGCGTCCTCGGGACGGATCTTCTTCTCGATCATGATGGAGTCCCTGGTCGCGACCGTGCTCGCGGGTGCGATCGGCGTCGCGATCGCCGTGGTCGCCGTGCGCAACGCCCCGATCGAGGCGCTGATCGGCTGGGGCAGCATCCAGGACGTTCCCCCGTTCCCGATCTCCGCGGCTGTCACCGGTCTGGTGGCCGCCACCGTGATCGGGGCACTGGCCGGGCTGCTGCCTGCGCTCGTGGCGGTCCGGGTGAAACCGATCGACGCGATCCGGTACTGACGTCAATTTAGGTTGACGGTTTCGGAAGTCGTCAACTACGGTTGCCGCCATGGAGGCAAGCGAGCGGCTCGCGGCCCGGGTTCAGGACCTGCTCGGCCCGCGTCATCCGGTGTTCGCCGCGGCCACCCTCACCCCCGGGACCGTCACGGTGGCCGGCAGGGGCGCCGACTCGCAGGCCGACTTCGAGATCGCCTCCGTCTCGAAGGCGATCACCGGACTGCTCTACGCCGAGGGTCTGGCCCGTGCTGAGTTCGGTGCCGATGCGGTCCTCGGTGACCACCTCCCGCTGGGCGACACCCCCGCGGCCGGCGTGAGCTTGGCCTCGCTGAGCACACACCGTTCCGGCCTGCCGCGGCTCCCGGCGTCCGCGCACCCGTGGCGCCGCACGATCGCGCTCTGGCGGCACGGGACCAACCCGTACGGCGAGACACTCGACGACCTGCTCGAGCAGGCCCGCGGCGTCCGGGTCGGCAGGCCACTCCCCCGCTACTCCAATTTCGGGTTCGAACTGTTGGGCCACGCGATCGCCGCCGCCGAGGGGACGACCTACGCCGCACTCGTCCGGGATCGACTCGTCGGCCCGCTCGACCTCGACCCCTTCTACGTCCCGACGTCCACCGCGGACCTGCGGCCCGGTGCGCTGTCCGGGAGGTCCGCACGCGGGCGAACGCGCGAGGCCTGGACCGGGGAGGCGCTCGGACCGGCCGGCGGCATCCGGGCGAGCATCGAGGCGATGGCGCGGCTGGCAGCCGCGCTGCTGGCCGGCTCGGCCCCAGGGATGGCCGCCCTGAACCCGGTCGCGCCGTTCGGGGCCGGCGCCCGGATCGGCGCGGCCTGGATCACCGTCGACGTGGACGGACGCGCGATCACCTGGCACAACGGCGGATCTGGCGGCTTCCGGTCGTGGCTCGGGCTGGACCGCGCGGCCGGCACCGCGGCGGTGATCCTGTCCGCCACCGCGGCCGCGGTCGACGCACCCGGGTTCCGGCTCCTGACCGAACTCACCGCCATCGCCGCAGAGTAGGCTCACTCCACCACCGCCCAGCCAGACAGGAAACCCCGTGATCAAGAAGCCGCTGCTGCTCGTCGTCGGCATCATCGCGATCCTGATCGGCCTGGTCTGGGCCGGCCAGGGCGCCGGGATCCTGCCCGGCAGCATGATGACCGGGGACCCCACGTGGCTCGTGATCGGGCTCATCCTCATCGTCGCCGGCGCCGTGCTGGGCTACCTCAGCACCCGCGGCCGGTCCTGGCACAGCCAGCACGGCCCGCCCGGACAGCACTGACAGCACGAACAGCACTGACCGCACCAACAGAACCGCCGCAGCGGACGCGGGTCAGAGGTCGTACAGCACCCGCACCGGGGCGTGGTCGGAGAACCGCGCCTCGTAGGTGGCCGCCCGGTCGATGACCGCATCCTTCGCCCGCTCGGCCAGGGCCGGCGTGGCGAACTGGTAGTCGATCCGCCAGCCCGCGTCGTTCGTGAACGCCTGCCCGCGCCAGGACCACCACGAGTACGGCCCCGGGCCCTCGCCGCCGAACCGGCGGCCCAGGTCCACCCAGCCCTGCTCGTCGATCCAGGTGTCCAGGTAGGCCCGCTCCTCGGGCAGGAACCCGGCGTTGCGGCGGTTCGTCTTCCACGCCTTGAGGTCCACCTCACGGTGGGCGATGTTCATGTCCCCGCCCACCACCACGCAGCCACCGCCGGCCGCGAGTTCACCCATCCTCGCGGTGACGGCGTCCAGGTGCGCGAACTTGAGATCCATCGACGGTGTCCGGGCGGTCCCGGAGTGTAGGTACGTCGAGACCACCGTCAGGCGCTCGCCGCCGACCTCCAGGTCGGCCTCCACCCACCGCCCGACGTCCGGCTCCGGCTCGTCCGCGGCGAGCCCGATCCGGACCGCCGTGAACGGTGTCCGGGCCGCGACGGCGACCCCAGCCCGGCCCTTGGCCGCGCCCTCGGTGTGCACGAAGTGCCAGTCGGGCCCGAGGTGGGCGGCGAGGAGTTCGTCGGTCGCGCGGACCTCCTGGAGCAGCAGCACGTCCGGGGCGTGCTCGGCGATCCACTCCCCCATCCCCCTCCGGAACGCGGCCCGGATCCCGTTGACGTTGACGGACCCGATGCTCAGCACGTGACGTCCCCGGTCAGCCGGGTGCCGTCGGCAATCGTGGCGGGCTGCTCGGCGCGCACGTGCACGTCCCCGGTGCAGACCACGCCGGCTCCGAACGTGACGTCCCCGGTCACCTCCAGGCCGGTGCATTCACGCAGCGACGGCGGCCCCGCCGGGAACCGGGCCTCGAAGTCCGGGACGAGCTTGTAGTGCCCGTCCAGCCGGATCGCCGGCTCGTCGTGGGTGATCACGGAGTTCACGACCGAGTCCTCATCGAGTGAGAACACGTCCGAGCGCAACAGGAGCAGCTCGTTCGTGGTCTTCACCGGCCGGAACCGACGCCGCGGCACCAGCAGCGCCTGGGAACCCTCGAACGCCTCCACGGCGGTGCCCATCGCGGACTCGATCTGGATCACCGGCGTCGAGGACGAGTCCGAGGGGTCCACCGTCTTGCGGTTCACCACGATCGGCAGCCCGAGCACCCCGTCGCGCTCGTCGAGGAGCCGCTCGAGGACCTCCAGGTCCACCCACAGGTTGTTCGTGTGGAAGTACTGGTGCCGCTCGTTGTCCTGGAAGTGGTGGTCCTCGCCGTCGGCCACCATGGCGCTGTCCCGCAGGATCATCCGGCCGTCGCTGCGCCGTCGGGCCAGGTGCCCGCCCTTGCGGTCGTTCGCGGTGCGCGGGCACACCTCGGCCGCGTACGGCACGGCGTTGGCGAACATCCAGGCCGCCACGTCCGGGTCACAGGTGGCGCCGAGGTTGTCCGCGTTGGACAGGAACACGTACCGGATCCCCTTCGCCCGCAGCGCCGCGAGCAGCCCGCTGCCCTGCAGCGCGACGTAGATGTCCCCGTGCCCCGGCGGGCACCACTCGAGCTCGGGGTCCGCGGCCCAGTCCACCGGGGCGAGGGTGTCCGCGTCCAACTTCGGCTCCGCGTTCTGCAGGAAGTCCAGCGGCAGACCGTCCACGGCCAGGTCCGGGTACCTCTCGAGGATCGCCAGGGACTCGGACCGCGTACGGAACGAGTTCATCAGGATCAGCGGCAGCTGCACGTCGTGCTCGGCCCGCAGGGCGAGCACCTGGCGGGCGATGATGTCCAGGAACGTGAGCCCGTCGCGCACCTCGAGGGCGGACTTCGGGCCGGTCATTCCCATCGACGTGCCGAGCCCACCGTTCAGCTTGATGACGGCGGTGCGGGCCAGTGCCTCCCGGCGCTGGGAGGCCGTCGCGGCGAAGTCGCCGAGCGCCGGGACCTCCCCGAGCGGCTCGATCGTCTCCTCCGGGATCAGGCCCTGCGCACCGGCCGCGAGGTCGCGCCAGTAGTGGGCGAAGACGTTGATCGCGCGGGGGTCGATGCCCCGCTCCTGCATCTTCGTGATGGCCTGTTGCAGCCCGTCCTCAGTCATGGCTCCAACCCTATGACGAGCCGGTGACGGTGGATGCCGCCGAGGAAGTCGTCGAGGGGTCGAATCAGCCGGAGCCAGCCGACTGATTCGACCCCGTGACGACTGATGGTCACCGAGGGGTGCGGGTCCGGGAGCCCGAGGCCTGCCCCGGACTCAGCCGACCCGACGCTCCGCAGCCTCGACGGCGTTGCGGAACAGCAACGCGATGGTGGTCGGACCCACGCCGCCGACGCGCGGGGTGATCGCCCCGGCGACCTGTTCGCAGGACTCGTCGACGTCCGGGAGCAGCCGCTTGCCCTCGTAGCGGACGCCCCCGCCGATCACGGTGACGCCCGGGGTGAGGTGCTCGGGCTGCAGGATCCCGGGCACCCCGGCGGCCGCGATGACCACCTCGGCGCGGCGGGTGTAGTCGGGCCAGTTCGGCACCCCGGTGTGCACCACGGTGACGGCCGCGTTCGCCGTCGGGCGCTTCTGGCTGAGCAGCAGCGCGAGCGGGCGCCCGAGCGTGGTGCCGCGGCCGAGGATGCACACCTCGCGGCCGGCGATACCGATCTCGTAGTGGGCCAGCAGGGCCTCGATCCCGGCCGGGGTGCAGGCCACCGGCCCGGGCATGCCGAGGGCGAGCCGGCCCATGTTGACCGGGTGCAGCCCGTCCACGTCCTTGTCCGGGTCGAGCGCGAGCAGGGCAGCGTCGAAGTCGATCTGCGGCGGGGTGGGGTGCTGCAGCAGCACGGCGTCGACGTCGTCCGCGTCGTTCATCTCGCCGATGGCGGCGAGCACGTCCGCCTGGGTGGCGTCGGCGCCCAGGTGGATGTGCGGGGAGACGAACCCGAGGGCGGCGGCCCGCTCCTGCTTCATCCGGATGTACCCGGCACTGGCGGAGTCGTCCCCGACCAGGATGGTGCCCAGGCCCGGGGTGTGCCCGGCCGCGGCGAGCGCCTCGATCCGTGGGGCGAGATCGGCGAACACCGCGTCCGCGACCGGCTTGCCCGGGAGCAGCCGTGCGCTCACTGGTGCAGCCCGGGGTAGAGCGGGAACGCGTCGGTGAGGGCCTTGACCCGGGCCCGGGCGGCGTCGATGTCCGCGCCGGAGCCGGCCGCGAGCACGCCGCCGATGATGTCCGCCACCTCGCGGAACTCGGTCTCCCCGAAGCCGCGGGAGGCCAGGGCCGGCGTGCCGATCCGCAGCCCGGACGTGACCCGCGGGGGGCGCGGGTCGAACGGCACGGCGTTGCGGTTCACGGTGATCCCGGCGTCGTGCAGGAGGTCCTCGGCCTGCTGGCCGTCCAGGTCGGAGTTGCGCAGGTCCACCAGGACCAGGTGCACGTCGGTGCCGCCGGTGAGCACGGAGACGCCAGCGCCGGCCACGTCGGAACCCGTGAGCCGCTCGGCGAGGATCCGGGCGCCGTCGACGGTGCGCTGCTGCCGGTCGGCGAACTCCGCGCCGGCCGCGACCTTGAACGCGACCGCCTTGGCCGCGATCACGTGCATCAGCGGCCCGCCCTGCTGGCCCGGGAACACCGCGGAGTCGAGCTTCTTGCCGAACCGCTCCTTGTCATTGGCCAGGATCACTCCCGAGCGCGGGCCGCCGAGGGTCTTGTGCACGGTGGAGGAGACCACGTCCGAGTGCGGCACCGGGTTCGGGTGCAGCCCGGCCGCGACCAGGCCGGCGAAGTGCGCCATGTCCGTCCACAGGTAGGCGCCGACCTCGTCCGCGATGGACCGGAACGCCTCGAAGTCGAGCTGACGCGGGTACGCGGACCAGCCGGCGATGATCACCTGCGGCCGGGACTCGAGCGCGGTGGCCCGCAGCGCGTCGTAGTCGATCCGGTGGGTCTGGGAGTCGACGCCGTAGGAGGCGACGTTGTAGAGCTTGCCGGAGAAGTTGATCTTCATGCCGTGGGTGAGGTGGCCACCGTGGGCCAGCTGCAGGCCGAGGATGGTGTCGCCCGGCTTGATCAGGGCGTGCAGCACGGCCGCGTTGGCCTGGGCCCCGGAGTGGGGCTGGACGTTGACGTACTCGGCGCCGAACAGCGACGACGCCCGCTCGATGGCGAGGTTCTCGGCGATGTCGACCTGCTCGCAGCCGCCGTAGTAGCGGCGGCCCGGGTAACCCTCGGCGTACTTGTTCGTCAGCACCGAGCCCTGCGCCTGGAGCACGGCACGCGGCACGAAGTTCTCGCTCGCGATCATCTCGAGGGTCTCACGCTGGCGGGTGAGTTCCCCCTCGAGCACGGCGGCGATCTCGGGATCGAGTTCCGCGAGCGTCTGCTCGTTGACGGGGACGGTGGACGTGGGCTGGCTCATGCTTCCTCCGCGGGCGATGCAGTGAATGGGTTCTCGTCGGATCACTCCAGGCCCAGGCGGGCGACCTCGAGTCGAGTTACTGCATCGCTCCCCGGTGGTGATCCACCTCGGCGCCAGTCGCGATGGGCCCAGCCTAGCAAGGCCGCAGGCCCCCGGGTCGAGTCCGTCCGGCGGATCCGGTCCGCCGGGTCGATCGGCCGACGGCGTCCGGTGGGCCGGGTGCCTAGCCTTCCGCGGGCGAGGTCGTGGCCTCGTCCGTCTCGGTGACCTCGGTCGTCTCCAGGTCGCCGAGGATCTTCCGCAGGTAGGCGTAGGTGAGGTCGCCGGCGTTCTGGTCGTACTGGTGCTCGAAGCCGTGCTTGGCGTACAGGGAGAGGTTCTGCTTGGAGTCCTGCCCGGTGAAGACCCAGACCTCGCTGGTCTGCTCCGGCAGGTAGTTCAGCACGGACATCAGGAGCTTCGTGCCCAGGCCCTGCCCCTGCAGGTCCGGCACCACCGCGAGGCGGCCGAGGAGCGCCCGGTCCTCCTCCAGGCCCACGCGTACGGACCCGACCATGCGCGGTCCGATCCACGCACCGAGGGTGACGACATCGGCCCGGGCCAGGTCCTCGCGCAACTCGTCGTAGGTCTGGGTCAGGGCCGGGATGTGGGGGTCGTCGTACAGCTGCGCCTCGGTCACGAACGCGGCCCGCCGCACGGTCAGCAGCTCGCCCGCGTCCTTGTCCTCGACGACGTCGATCCTCAGCTCGTCCATGCCCCCATCCTTCCACTGACCGGCGTGCTCGCGAACCCGAACCGCCTGCGCGGCCCGAACCGACGGCGACACCGGCTAACCTCACTGCGGTGACCACCGAAGCCCCGGACCACTGGGTCCTGACCCTCTCCTGCCCCGACCGCCCCGGGATCGTGCACGCCGTCGCCGGGGTGCTCGCCGCGAACGGCGGCAACATCACCGAGTCCCAGCAGTTCGGTGACGCGGGCACCGGGCTGTTCTTCATGCGGGTGCAGGTGGAGTCCGCGGCCACGGAGGCGGACCTGGAGTCCGCGCTGACCGAGGTCGCCACGGAGTTCTCGATGACGTGGTCCCTGGACCGGGTGGGTCGCCCGGTGCGCACTGTGGTGATGGTCTCCACCGCGGCCCATTGCCTCAACGACCTGCTGTTCCGCGAGCGCGAAGGCCGACTCCCGATCCAGGTGGTGGCCGTGGTCTCCAACCACACCGAGCTGGCGCCGATGGCCCAGTTCTACGGGGTGCCGTTCCACCACATCCCGGTGACGAGGGACACCAAGCCGGCCGCCGAGCGGGCCCTGCTGGACCTGGTCGACGAGCTCGACGCCGAGCTTGTGGTGATGGCCCGCTACATGCAGATCCTCTCCGACGACCTGTGCCGGGCACTCGACGGCCGGATCATCAACATCCACCACTCGTTCCTGCCGAGTTTCAAGGGCGCCCGGCCGTACGCGCAGGCGCACGACCGTGGCGTCAAACTCATCGGCGCGACGGCCCACTACGCGACCGCCTCGCTCGACGAGGGCCCGATCATCGAGCAGGACGTGGAGCGGGTCACCCACGCCGACGACGCCGGCGAACTCGTCGCGATCGGTCAGGACGTGGAACGGCGGGTGCTCGCCCGCGCGGTGCGCTGGCACGCCGAGCACCGCGTGCTCATCGACGGGCACCGCACGGTCGTCTTCCGCTGATCGTCGCGCCTGCGGCCACGACGAACGCCCCGCCGTATGGGCGGGGCGTTCGGGGACCGAGCGGTGCTCGACGGCGGCACTCACGTCTGGCAGGGGGCGTCGCCGCTGCTCGTGGGTGCGGCCGACCTACGGGCGGTACTCGCCGGGCCGAGGGCCGGAGTCGGTGCCCGACGTCGGGTAGCCGCCCGGCGGGGTGACACCCGGCGGCGTGGTCGGACCCGGCATGCCGGAGGCCCCGGACCCGGTGTAGGCACTCGGGTCGAACGAGCCGCCCGGCGCCATCGCCACGGCCTTCTTGGCCTTGTTCCACTGGATGAGACCGCGGATACCGAGGATCAGGCCGATCAGCATGAAGTACCACGGGAAGAAGTACGTCCCACCGGTCGGACTGCTCGCCGCGACCGCGAAGCTGATGACGAAGACCAGCACGGCGGCGGCGAGGATCCCGAAGCCGACCAGCATCCCGTTCCGGGCCTTCTTGACCTCCTGCTGGGCCAGGGCGGCCGAGGCGGTCCCGGACGCGGCGTCACCGTAGGGCGAGGCGCCATACGGTGACCCACCGGCCGGCGCGGCGGAACCGGGGCCGTAGCCCGGGTTCTGCCCGGCCATCGGGGCGGCGGCCGACCCGGCGGCGTCCTCGACCCAGTAGTTCCAGCCGGCCGGTGCCGGCGGCCACGACGGGTCCGGCTGCCAGCCCTCGGGCGGGGTGAAGTTCGGCGGGACCTGCCACCCGGGCGGGGCGTTGAATCGTTGGCTCATGCGGTGCAGCCTAGGGCAATCGAGGGGCGGCGCCGGTCACCGTCCATGGGCACTCTTGCCCACCCCGCCGGTCCGGCGCCGACCCCGTCACCGCGCGAATCGGAGCGTGCAGATCTGGAACGGCCGCAGCCCGAGCGTGACCGTCCCGGCGTCGGTGGCCACGACCGCGCCGGTGCCCTCGCCCAGCGGTCGCTCGAGCAGGTCCGTCGCCGTGACCGACGTCACCGGGAAGTCCGCGGTGACTGCCGCCGTGGCCCGGCCGCCGAGCGACTCGTACAGTCGCACGATCACGTCCCCGCTGCCGTCCTCGGCGAGCTTCACGGCCTCGATGACCACGGCGTCGTTGTCGCTGCGCAACAGCGGCGCGACCGCCGCCGTGCCGGCGCCGGCCACGGTGCGCACCGGCAGGTTCATCCGGTACCCCTCCTGCACGGACTCGGCGATGCCGGCGCCCGGGCGGATGCTCGAGCGCAGCACGTGCGCGCCCTGGTCGGCGTCCGGGTCCGGGAACAAGGGTGCTCGCAGCAGGGACTGGCGCACCACGGTGATCGGGCGGCCGGCCGGGTCGAGGTCGGCGCGGATGTCGTGGCCGTAGGTCTGGTCGTTGGCGACCGCGACCCCGTAGCCGGCCTCGCCCACGTGCACCCAGCGGTGCGCGACGGTCTCGAACCGGGCCGCGTCCCAGGAGGTGTTCGTGGCAGTGGGCCGGTGAAGGTGCCCGAACTGGATCTCGGACGTGGCCCGCTCGGCCTGGACGTCCACGGGGAAGGCCAGCTTGAGCAGCTTCTGCCGCTCGTGCCAGTCCACCTCGGTGGTGATCTCCAGGGCGTCGTCGGCCAGTTCGAGCCGCTGGGTGATGGTCGAGGAGCCGAGCCGACGGCGGATCACCAGCCGGGTGGTCTCCTCGCCGCCACCGGCGGGCTCGACGGCGATCTCCTCGGCGGCGTCGAGATCGCTCACCACGCGGCGGTAGTGGGCGTCGATGTCCCAGGCGTCCCACTCGTTCGGGATGTCCCGGTGCACCTGGAGCAGGTTGGCGGCCATCCCGGCCGGGACCACCTCACGGTCGGCCGGGAGGTCGCGCAGGGAGGTGACCAGACCGCGTGCGTCGACCACGACCTGGAGGTGGGAGTTGCTCAGGACCCAGCCCTCGCCGTCGGGCTCGATCGTGGCGCCCGGTTCCGCCGCCGGGGCGGCGCCGCCGAGGGCGGGGACGCCGGCGCGCGCGAACGGTCCGGCGTTCAGGGCGATCTCGTCCTGGCCGGTGCCGACCAGGTGACCGATCGCGGTCGCGATGAGTGACTCGAGCTCCGCCGCGATCTCGGTGTAGTTGCGCTCGGCCTCCCGGTGCACCCAGGCGATCGACGAGCCGGGCAGGATGTCGTGGAACTGCTGCAGCAGCACCAACCTCCAGATCCGGCGCAGGTCGTCGGCCGGGTAGGCGGCGCCGGTGCGCACGGTGGCCGTGGCGGCCCACAGCTCGGCCTCCCGGAGCAGGTGCTCGCTGCGCCGGTTGCCGGCCTTCGTACGGTGCTGGGAGGTGTAGGTGCCGCGGTGGTACTCCAGGTACATCTCGCCGGTCCAGGTGGGCGGGTCGGCGTACTCGGCGCGGGCCTGGGTGAAGAAGTTCTCGGGCGTGGACAGCGTCACCTTCGGCGACCCCTCGAGGTCGGCGGTGCGCCGGGCCGCGGCGAGCATCTCCCGGGTCGGGCCGCCGCCGCCGTCGCCGTAGCCGTAGGGCAGCAGCGAGGTGTTCGCGCGGCCCTTCTCGGCGTACTGGCGCTGCGCCTTGGCCAGTTCCGCGCCGCTGATCATGGAGTTGTAGGTGTCCACGGGCGGGAAGTGGGTGAAGATCCGGGTGCCGTCGGTACCGGCCCATTCGAACGTGTGGTGCGGGAACCTATTCGTGTCGTTCCAGGAGATCTTCTGGGTGAGCAGGAACTCCTTGCCGCTGGCCCGGGCGATCTGCGGCAGCGCGGCGGTGTAGCCGAAGGAGTCCGGCAGCCACACCTCTTTCGGCTCGACCCCGAACTCGTCGATGAAGAACTGGGTGCCGGCCACGAACTGCCGGGCCAGGGCCTCACCGCCGGGCATGTTCGTGTCCGACTCCACCCACATCCCACCGACCGGGATGAACCGGCCCTCGCGGACCCGCTCGGCGATGCGCGCGTACAGCTCCGGGTAGTACTCCTTCATCCACGCGTACTGCTGGGCGGAGGAGCAGGCGAACGTGACGTCCGGGTCGGTGTCCATCAGGTTCAGCACGTTCGCGAACGTGCGGGCGCACTTGCGGACGGTCTCCCGGACCGGCCACAGCCACGCCGAGTCGATGTGGGCATGCCCGACGGCGTGCAGCCGGTGCGCGCTCGCGCTCGCCGGGGCGGACCGCACGTCGGCGAGGGCCTCACGGCCGCTCGCGGCGGTTCCGGGCAGGTCGTCGGGGTCGACGGCGTCGAGCATGTCCTCCAGGGCGCGCAGGATCTCGGCGCGTCGGGGGGAGTCGGCCGGGAGTTCGAGCATCAGGCCCTGCAGCGCCGTGACGTCCTGGTGCAGCTCCCAGACGTCGACGTCCAGCAGCGCCAGGTCCGCGGCCCGCAGTTCATAGATCGGGTCGGTGCCGGCGGTCGCCTTGTCACCCATCGGTGTCGGCTTGATCCACTGGCCGTTCGGCACGTCCGGGTTCGCGGCGGCCTCCACGTACAGGTCCACCCACTCCCCCGGTGCCACGTCGAGCGGCAGGTAGTGGTTGCGGGGCTCGAGACCCTTCAGGAGCACCCCGTCGGGTGACCAGATGGCTCCCTCGGTCTGGAAGCCGGGGCCGGCGTCGGAGAACCCCAGGTCGACCAGGAGTTCCAGCCGGACCGGGCCCACGCCGTCGGCCGCTCCGGACAGGTCCTGCGCCCACCCCTCGGGCACCTGCCCGCGCACGTGGAACCAGACCGTGCTCCACGGGCGGCCCCACGGGCTGCCCACCTCGAACGGGGCGAAGTCCTGGGTGAGCGCCTCGGCGAACGGCACCGGTTCGTCCGGGACCTCCCACGCGGTGACGGTCAACTGGCTGCGGGCGCGGTAGCCGGCGGCGTCGAGCCGCTCGGAGATGAAGCGGCGCAGGCGGTGCTCGGTACGGGCGGTGGTGTCATGCACGGCGGCGGGACTCCGGTGTCGGTGGGGCAGGCCAGCGTCCAGCCTAGTCGGAGCGGCGGCCCATGGCTGCCACGGGGGCCGCACGGCGGACTCAGGTCCAGCACACCTCCGGCAGGCCCGGGAACAGCGCGCGCAGCAGCGCGATCAGGATCCGCAGGATCCATCCGGCCAGCCCTGGCGGCAGGTCCACGCACTGCGGCGGCTCGGTCACCTCGACCACCAGGCCAGCCTCGGCGGACACCCCGGAGGACAGCCCGGTCGCGGTCACGGTGTACGTTCCGGCCGCCGTCTGCGCCGGGATGGTGACGGCGCCGACCGCCGCACCCGCGCTGTCCACGTTGAGCACGGTCAGCGACCCCTCGCCGAGGGTGAGCTCGACGTCCTCATCCGGTGCGAACCCGGTGACGGCGACCTCCACCTGCTCCCCGGGGCCGGCGCTCGCCGGGCTCAGGGTGAGCGCCGGGTCCAGCGGGACCACCGGCTCGGCGGGGTCGACGAGCACGGCGACCGTGCGCGCCGGGATGGTCACGGTGCCGCTGGTGGCGTCCCAGACGGTCCCCCGGACCACCTCGTCCGCGCCCTCGGCCTGGACGTCGGAGAGTTCGAGGTCGCGGCCGGCGAAGCCGTCGACGGTCTCGGTGATCGGGTCGGGCGTCGTGTTCAGGACCACGAGCACCCCGTCGAGCCCCGCGTCGACATCCTCCGCGTACGCGCCGGCGGCGTCGTCGATGCTCATCACGACCAGGCCCGCGGTGGCGTCCGGGCCGGAGCCCGGGAACGTGACCCGCTCGGTGATCAGGTCGGTCTCGCCGAGCCGGAACAACGGCGTGGAGAACCGCAGCCGGAGCAGGTCCTGGGCCATCGCGGCGGACTGGGCGATCTGGTCCGGCGCGGGCACCAGCGCGGGATCCGCGAGCAGCGGGCCCTGCACCGCCCAGTTCGCCCCGTTGTCCCGTTGCGGCGGGAGCCCGGTGCCGAACACCGAGTCCTGCATCGTCCAGTCGATCTCGTTGAAGTGGTCGCCGGAGTTGTAGCTGTTGCGGTCCAGGGACTTGCTGCGCAGCAGGTCGGTGCCGGCGTGCCAGAAGGACGGCGTCTGGGACAGCGCCGTGGTGGCCAGCGCGAGGGTGTTCATCCGGACCCGCTCGTCGACGGTGGAGTCCGCGGGCAGGCGCAGCGCGAGCAGGTCGTAGAGCGTCTCGTTGTCGTGGGCGTCGACGTAGGTGACCACCTCCTCGGGTGAGGTCGCGTATCCGGCCGGCTGTCCGTTGTAGTCGAGTTGGTCCCCGCGCAACCAGGCCCCGGAGGAGGTCAGGAACTCGTAGGAGGCGAGGTTCCCGGCCAGGCCCAGTCGGACCAGGTCCGCGCGGTGCTGCAGGTCCGCGAGCTGGCCCGGGGTCTGGGCGCCGGTCACGGCGTTGTTGTCGGTGTACAGCCCGGTGCCGAAGCCCTGCTGCTGCAGGGTGCCGTGCCCGCCCTGCACCGCGTCCCGGAGCCGGTCCGAGAAGGTGCCGATGCCGGTGCCGTCGAGCTGACCCTGGGTGGCCTGTTCGAAGAGCCGGTTGTTCGCCACCTCCCCGAAGTTCCAGCCCTCCCCGTAGAGGTAGATCGAGGCGCCGTCGACGCCGTCCTCGGCGATGGTGAGGGTGTCCAGCGCAGCGCGGACCGCCTCCAAGTTCGCCCGGGAGTGGTGGCCCATCAGGTCGAACCGGAAGCCGTCCACGCGGTACTCCCGGGCCCAGGTCAGCACGGAGTCGACCATCAGGTCCTGCGCCATCGCATGCTCGGTGGCCACGTTCTGGCAGCAGGTCGAGGTCTCCACCTGCCCGGCCGCGTCGAGGCGCTGGTAGTAGCCCGGCACGACCCGGTCCAGGACCGACAATGCGTCCTGGCCGGACGCGGCGGTGTGGTTGAACACCTGGTCCAGCACCACCCGCAGGTCCGCGTCGTGCAGGGCTCCGACCATCGAGCGGAACTCCGCCACCCGGGCCCCGCCGTCCTGGTGGCCCGGGCTCGCGTAGGAACCCTCCGGGGTGGTGAAGTGCAGCGGGTCGTATCCCCAGTTGAAGCCGTCGGTGTCCGCGGCCGCCATCACCGCGGCCTGCTGGCCGGGCGAGTCCGGGGCGGCGTCCGGGACCACCGGGACGGACTGCTCCGCACGCGCCTCGGGGATCGTCGCGATGTCGAAGGTGGGCAGCAGGTGCACGGTGGTCAGGCCGGCGTCGGCGAGATCGCGCAGGTGGGTCATCCCAGCGCTGTCGGTCTGCGTGAAGGCCGCATAGCTGCCGCGCAGCGGCTCGGGCACGCTCTCGTCGGCGATGGAGAAGTCACGCACGTGCAGTTCGTAGATCGTCTGGTCGACGCCGCGGATCGCGTCCGGGTTCGGGGTGTCCGCCCACAGGGCCGGTTGGTAGGACGGGTCGTCCAGGTCCACGAGCACCGAGTGCGTCGAGTCCACGGTCAACGCGACCGAGTACGGGTCGGTGACCACGTTGTGCTCGACGGCGTCGGTGCCGGGCACGTAGACCTCGATGTCCCAGAGGTAGGCACGGTCGCGCCAGTCGGCGGCGCCGGCCACGGTCCAGGTGCCGTCGGCCTGCCGGGTCGCGGCGAGCCGTTCCGGTTCCCCGGTGCCGGTGCCGTCGTCGAAGAGCAGCAGGTCCACGTCGCGGGCGGTCGGCGCCCAGACGGCGACGCTCACGGCCCCGTCGGCGTGCCAGGTGGCACCCAGCGGCGCCTGGGCTGCGTCCTGGGCGTAGAGGTCGTCAAGGACACCCGGCAGCTGCACACCGGTGAACACGGTCAGGGCGCCACCGGCGTTGTGCGCGGTGAGGGCGAGCTGGCCGGTGAGGGCCGCCTCGACGGCGGCGCGGTCCAGGTCCGTGACCGCCAGCGCGACCGAGTCGGCCAGGTGCGGGTACCGCTCGCGCAGTTGCGGGTCGAGCCCGGTGTCGATGACCTCGAGACCGGTGGCGGTGCCGCCGGTGACGTCGTTGCCGGCGAGCGTCAGCCCGCCGTCGGGCGCGGTGACCAGCGCCCAGGCCAGGTCCGTGGGGGCGGCGCCGGCGGGCAGCAGGTCGCGCGGCACCGCGATGGTGGTCTGGTCCAGCCAGTGCACCCGCCACTGCCCGACGCCGGCCGTCGGGTAGTCGGTGACGGCGATCGTGAGCTGGTGGGTGGCCAGGTCGTAGGCGAACTGCACGAACTGGCCGGCGCCCACGGTGAAGGCGATGTTCGCGCCGCCCGCCGCGCCGCCCGCGCCGTAGTTCTCGTCCCAGCTCAGCCCGTGCGCGACCTTCACCTCGTAGCCGCCCGCGGGGAGGGCGTTCGTGGACCAGGTGAACACGCCGTCGCCGTCGGGGTCCTGCATCCAGGTGCGCAGGCAGCCGGGATCCCAGTCGCCGGCGCAGCCGACCTCGGAGTTCAGGCTGCCGGGGAGGGTGACCACCGGGGTCTGTGCCGTGTTCGAGAAGTAGTGCGTGACCGGGTCGTAGTAGAACGTGACGGGTCCGCCGGCGTGGGTGTAGGAGGAGTTGGCGCCGTCGCGCACCCCGCCGACGCCGTAGTTCTCGGCCCAGGACCCGCCGATCGCGACCTTGTACTCGTAGGCGCCGGCCGGCAGGTCGAACGTGCCGGTGTAGAGGCCGTGCTCGCCGAGGGTCAGCGCCGCCGCCTCGCAGTCCGGGGACCAGTCCGAGGCGCAGCCCATCGCGGTGTTGTGGGTGCCGGGGATCGTGACGGTGGCCGCACCCGGGTCGGTCTCGACCACACCGTTGACCGCGAAGCCGACGTTGGCGTAGGTGGAGGCCGCGGTCCGGTTCCCGGCCGCGTCCACGGTGACGGCCCGGTACTCCAGGAGGGTGCCGGCGGCCAGGTCGCCGGTGTCGTGGAAGACCCGGGGCGTGGTGTCCTCGGCGGTGCCGAGGAGCTGCCAGTCCTGGGTGCCGACCACCCGGACGGAGAACGTGGTCTCGCTCCAGGTGTGGTCGGAGGCGTCCGCGCCGATCGGGGCGAGGCCCTCGACGGCGCTGCCGGGCAGGGGTGTCAGCACCGGCGCGAGGATCTCGCTCGGCACCGCGACCTGCGCGTCAGCACGGAGCACGACGGCGGAGAGCGGGTCGACGGTGAGGCTCACCTCGCCGGCGGCGTCCGCCGTGACCGTCTGCGGCGTCCCGTACAGCGTGGCGTAGGTGGCGCCGGGGGTCAGGGTGGTCAGCGTGATCGTGCGGGCGGCGGTCTCGTTGTTGAGCGCGACGAGGTGCTCGACGCGTTCGGTGCGGTCCACGCGGGCGAAGGCGTACACGCCGCCGTCGGCGGCGAGCTCGATCTGGGCGCCGCCGGACAGCGCCGGGTTGGCGCTGCGCAGCGCGGCGAGCTCGGCGATGTGGGTGTACAGCGGCGCGTCGGTGTCGTAGCGGTCCACGGATCCGGCCTGTTCGCCGGTGAGCAGCGGCTGATCGATGTAGAGGGGCGTCTGCGAGGCGAACAGGGACTGCCGGGCGCCCTTGTCGTTGCCGGTGCCGATGAAGCCCTGCTCGTCGCCGTAGTAGACCACCGGCTGGCCGCGGGTGAGATACATCAGGGAGTGGGCCAGCTCGGACCGCTGGAGCGGGTCGGACACGTCGCCGAGGAGGTACCCGAGCCGGCCCATGTCGTGGTTGCCGAGGAACGTCGGGAGGGCGTCCGCCGAGGAGGTCGGGGTGGTGTAGTGGTCGTCGGAGGCGAACAGGCCCGCGAGCGCGTTCGCGCCCGCGCCGCGGGCGTAGTTCGCGGCCGCTGCCTGGTAGGCGAAGTCCAGGACCGCGTCCATGTCGGTGTCGCGCACGTACGGGGAGATGAGCCGGGCGTCCGCGTCGTAGACCTCGCCGAAGCTGAAGAAGTCGTCGTTGCCGATCGCGCCGGCGTGCTCGGTGATCGCGGCGGTGAACGTCTCCCAGAACTCGGGGTTGACGTGCTTGACCGTGTCGATCCGGAACCCGTCGATGCCGAGGTCCATCCAGGTGGTGTAGATGTCGATCATGCCCTCGACGACCTCGGGGTCCTCGGTCATCAGGTCGTCGAGGCCGTCGAAGTCGCCGTAGGTCACCGACTCCCCCGACCAGGTCGAGTTGCCGCGGTTGTGGTAGAGCGTGACGTCGTTCAGCCAGTCGGGCACCATCGCCGGGCGCGCCTCGGCACGCACCGGGGTGTACGGGAAGGACGTGGCGGCGTCGAGCGCCGGGAAGTCCGGGGAGCCGGCCACGTCGGAGGGATCGAACGGGACGCCGTCGGCGGTCAGATACGGGGAGGTGGCCTGGTCGATGTAGCCGTACTCGCCCTCGGCGTAGTCGATCAGGTCCGCGGTGTGGTTGGTGATGATGTCGAAGTAGACGTCGATGCCGCGCGCGTGGGCGTCCTCGATGAATGCCTCCAGCTCCGCGTTCGTGCCGAGGTGCGGGTCGATCTGGGTGAAGTCGGTGATCCAGTAGCCGTGGTAGCCGGCCGAGGCGTCCGCACCGGTGCCCTGGACCGCCTGGTTCGTGAACGAGGGGGTCAGCCAGATCGCGGTGGTGCCGAGGCCCTCGATGTAGTCGAGCCGGTTGGTCAGGCCGGCGATGTCGCCCCCGTGGTAGAAGCCCTGGTTCGTCGGGTCGTGCCCGGAGACCAGCGGGTCGTCGCCGAGGCCCGCCGTGTCGTTGGCGGGGTCGCCGTTGGCGAACCGGTCGGTGAGCACGAAGTAGAACTGCTCGCCGGCGCCCTCGCTGCGCACCGGGTCCGCGACCAGTTCGGCGTCCGCCTCGCTGTAGTCGCCGCGCAGGTCGAGCACCTGCAGGCCGACCCGGTGCGTCCCGTCGTCGTAGCTGAACCGCAGGGTGGCCTCTCCGGGCAGCACCAGCGGGATGTTCGCGTCGCCGCCGTCCAGCCCGTACGCCTCGTCCCAGGTGCCGTCGAGGGCCACCTTGTACTCCCAGGTGCCGGCGGGCAAACTAAACTCGGCCGCGTAGACGCCGTCCACGTCGGTGCCGATGAGCGTGGTCGCGGCACAGTTCGTCTGCCAGTCCTCGGCGCACCCGAGTTCGGACTGCAGCGAGCCGACGAGCACGACCTGCCGGTCGTTCGCCGCGAACGCCGGTTCGGGTGTCAGGGCGGTGACCGCGCCGGTCAGGGCGAGGGCGAGGGTGGCCAGGATCGCGGGCAGGCGGCGGGGGGCGCGGGTGGTCGCCACGGGGTCTCCTTCGACTGCGTCGCTCACCGACGAGCGACGTCACTGGGACGACCGTAACGGCTGCCAGCAACTTTCAGCAAGGCCTTGCAACGACGGATCCGACGACCTCCGGCACGCCTCCTTGCCGCGCGGGCGCGGAACCGGTACAGATTGACTGCCCAGCAGCGTCGTCGCGCCAGAGAGCAGGCCGCCATGTCCGAACCCTCATCCACCAACGTCGTGTCGGCGCTCGCGAAGGACGTCTGGTACTACGCCGTGATCCGCGGCGCCGTCGCGATCGTCTTCGGGATCCTGGCCCTGGTCTGGCCGGACAAGGTGCTGCCCACATTCGTGCTCCTCCTGGGCATCTTCTGGGCCGTCGACGGCGTGCTCGCGATCGTGCACGGGATCCGCACCCGGGGAACCCCGGGCGCCGGCAGCGAGATCTTCTTCGGGGTCCTCGGCGCGATCGCCGGGGTGTTCCTGATCGTGCGGCCGGCGGTGGGGACCGAGATCCTGCTCATCGTGGCCGGCGTCTGGGCCATCATCGGTGGGCTCATCCTCGCGATCTCCGCGGTGCGCGGCCGCCGGAGCCTCGGCGCCGCCTGGACCCTGGGTCTCGCGTTCGGCGTGATCACGCTCGCGTTCGGCATCTTCCTGGTGGCGGCCCCGGACGTCGCCGCCACCACCTTCGGTGTGCTGCTCGGCATCTACGCACTGCTCGCCGGAATCGCACTGGTGCTGATCGGCCTGTCGGTGCGTGCAATCGGCCGCTCCGCGCAGACACCCGCCCAGTAGGCCCACGGTCGCCGCCCGCGGCCCGGTCTCCACGGGTGCCGTGGCCGACCGCCCGCCGGGCCCGCACCGCGAACGGCGCCCGTCCCCCAGGAGGTGGACGGGCGCCGTCGGCGTTGCTCGCTCGCGGATCGGGCCCGGATCAGATCAGGCCGAGCCCCTTGACCGCGTCCCGCTCCTCGGCGAGCTCGGCGACCGAGGCGTCGATGCGGGCGCGGGAGAACTCGTTGACGTCGAGCCCCTGGACGATCTGCCAGGCGCCACCGGTGGAGGTGACCGGGAACGAGGAGATCAGGCCCTCGGGAACGCCGTAGGACCCGTCGGAGGGGATCGCCGCGGACGTCCACGAGCCCTCGGGGGTGCCGTTGACCCAGTCGTGCACGTGGTCGATGGCGGCGTTCGCGGCGGAGGCCGCCGACGACGCGCCGCGCGCCTCGATGATCGCGGCGCCACGCTTGGCGACCGTCGGGATGAACGTGTCGACGAGCCAGGCCTGGTCGTCCACGACCTCGGCCGCCGGGCGGCCACCGATCGTGGCGTGGAAGATGTCCGGGTACTGGGTGGCGGAGTGGTTGCCCCAGATGGTCAGGTTCCTGATCTCGCTGACCGCGGCGCCGCTCTTGCCGGCGAGCTGGCTGAGGGCTCGGTTGTGGTCCAGGCGGGTCATCGCCGTGAAGCGTTCGGCCGGGATGTCCGGGGCGTTCGCCTGCGCGATCAGGGCGTTCGTGTTCGCCGGGTTGCCGACCACCAGCACCCGGATGTCGTCCGCGGCGCCCGCGTTCAGGGCCTTGCCCTGCGGTCCGAAGATGCCGCCGTTGGCCTCGAGCAGGTCACCTCGTTCCATCCCGGCGCCGCGCGGGCGCGCACCCACGAGCAGTGCCACGTTGGCGCCCGCGAAGCCCGCGGTCGGGTCGTCGAAGATGTCGATGCCCTCGAGGAGGCCGAAAGCGCAGTCCTCCAGCTCCATCGCGGTGCCCTCGGCCGCCTTCACACCCTGCGGGATCTCCAGCAGGCGCAGCTTCACCGGGGTGTCCGGTCCGAGCAGCTGCCCGGAGGCGATGCGGAACAACAGGGCGTAGCCGATCTGGCCGGCGGCACCCGTGACCGTCACATTGACGGGCTGAGTCATGGTCGAACTCCTGTCTTCGCTCTGGTGACCAGGAGCGCGGGGCGCGGGCGCCGTGGGTCAGCGCGACGAGGAACTCCTGGGCGGTCTGCCACCGGTCGCGCCGACCCGCGTCGGAGCGGGCGACCGGCATGCGCCACCAGATTACTCGACATCGAGATACCCGGCAGGACGCGTCCGGCTTCCCCGGCCGGCCCGCGGCTCGCACGGCCTCGTCTGCGCTCACGTTCAGCGGGCACCCAGGCGGGGGTGAGAGGGTAGGCACCGATCACGCCCTCTCTCGACGGGATTCCCATGACCAGCACCATCGTTGACGACATCGACGACTACACCGAGGACGTCCTCGAGCCGGAGCGAGAGCACCCCCTCGGCCAGCGGCTCGGTGCCGAGTTCGTCGGCACGTTCATCCTCGTGTTCCTCGGGCTCGGCCTGGCCGTGTACGGGGGCATCCTCTTCAACGCCGACCAGGTGGCCGAGGCGCTCGCCTGGGGCGTCGCACTGATGGCCGCGATGGCGATGTTCGTGTACGTCTCCGGCGGGCACTTCAACCCGGCCCTGACCCTCGGCGCCGCGATCACCGGACGGCTGTCCTGGTCCGCGGTGCTCCCGTACTGGCTGGCCCAGGTCGCCGGTGGCGTGGGAGCGTCGGCGCTGCTGTTCATCACCACCCCGGTCGAGCTCCCGACCCAGCTGCAGCTGACCACGGTGCGGTCCCTGTTCGCGCAGTCCGCGAGCGGCTTCGACGCGAACTCGACGTTCGCGCGGGCCTCGTCCGGGGCGATCTCGACCACGATGCTGCAGGTCCTGATCATCGAGGTGGTCGCGACCGCGCTGTTCGTCGCCGTGGCGCTCGCCGTCACCCGGACGGCGTCGAGCCGCCGCGGATACTCGGCCGCGATCGTGACCGGCCTGTTCTACGGCATCCTCTCGGTGGCCACCACGTTCGTGGCGGGCGGGGCGATGAACCCGGCCCGGGCCACGGCGATCGCGGTCTTCTCCGACTCCTGGGCCCTCGGCCAGGTCTGGCTGTTCTGGGTGGCGCCGCTGCTCGGGGCCGCGATCACGGCGCTGCTGTTCACGGTGTTCGCGCCGGAGCCGCTGCCGGTCGTCGCGTACGAGGACGAGGACTACGACGACGACGACGACGACGAGCCGGACGACGACGAGGACGACGACGACACCGACGACGAGGCCGGCCACGGCGCGGCCTCGGTCACGCTCGACGAGTCCGACGACCCTGACCGGATCAGCTGGGCCGAGGTCGACGAGGACGAGGCGGCCGACGAGGTCTCCGCGACCGAGGACGACGTCACCGGCAAGGGCGATGTCTCCGACGAGGACGGCGGGAGCGCCCGCCCCGAGGACGGCACAACCCGCGCCTGAGCTCCTCGGATCGGGTCAGATGGCCGCGGCCGGCGCGGTGATCGCGAACGTCGCCATCACCAGCCCGGTCACCGCCAGGAACGCCACGTCGAAGCCCCGCGACCGGGCCGAGATCCCGTAGGGGCCCGGCCGCGGGGCGACGGCGCGGACGAACGCCAGCACGCCGAGCTCGGCGGCGAACATGAGCGAGGCCGGCCGGGCGCCGACCAGGAACGACGCGGCCACGATCAGCACCATCGCGAGCAGGGCCACCCACATCACCGCGTGGCTGCGCGGTTGCGCGGGCAGTGGCACGTCGGCCGGTGCGCTGGTGGGAACGGTCACGCATGCGAGCCTACTCGCCGGACAGCGAGGCCCTCGCAGGCCCCCTCCCAGACCCCGGCACCGCACGGCGGCGGTGGCCTGTGGACAACGGCCGACCCCTGAATGCCAGGCCGTCATGATCGGATCATGACGGCTGGTGACAGGCAGGAGCGCCAAGGAGCACCATGGGGGTCATGACAGCGATGCCGCGCACCGGCGAGGAATGGACGGTCGATGACCTCGACCGGCTTCCGGACGACGGGCTGCAGTACGAGCTGCTCGACGGTTTGCTGCTCGTGACCCCGGCCCCGGTGCTCCTGCATCAGCGCACGATCGGCAACCTGCACCTGCTGCTGCGTGCCGCCTGCACTCCCGGCTACGAAGTCTTCCTCTCCCCGGTCGACTGGCGGCCGGACCTGCGCACCTCGCTGCAGCCGGACCTGCTCGTGGTCCGCAACGAGGACGTCGCGGTCAGGAACATCACGGCGCCGCTGGTCCTGGCCGTCGAGGTGCTCTCACCGTCCACTCGGCGCAAAGATCTGGTGCTGAAGCGTCGAAGTACGAGGACAGCGGCGTGCAGTCCTATTGGGTCGTCGACCCGAAGGCACCGGAGCTGGTCGCCCTCGACCTGGTCGACGGCCGCTACGTCACCACGGACCCTCGCCGGTGACGAGCGCGCGATCCTCCACCACCCGTTCGACGTCGAGGTGGCGCCGGCGGACCTGATCCGGGCTCCCTGAGCGCGCTCCGCACCGCCCGGGCCGAAGCCTGAACGCGTCCACTGCGGGGCTACGGTGGGAACGTGAGACTCCCCGCGCCCCGACGTCCGGACCGGATCGTGGTGGTGGGAGCCGGGCTCGCCGGGCTGCGCACCGTCGCCGAACTGCGCGCCACCGGGTTCACCGGTCACCTCACCCTGCTCGGCAACGAGGGCCTGCCTCCGTACGACCGGCCACCGCTGTCGAAGGAGCTCCTCACCCGGACCACGCCGCTGTGGCTCGCCGACGACCTCGGCTACGACCTGGACGGCCTCGCCGACGAGGTGCGGCTCGCCACGGCAGCGCGCGCGCTCCGCGTGGGTCCGGACGGCCCACGGCTGGACCTGGACGATGGCGCGGAACTCGCCGCGGACGCGGTGGTGGCGGCCACCGGGTCCCGGCCGCTGCGCCCGCACGGCTGGGATCACGCGCTGCTGCTGCACTCGGCGAGCGACGCGGACACGCTCCGGGCCGCGATCACGCCCGGCGCCCGGATCGTGGTGGTCGGCGCCGGCTGGATCGGCGCCGAGGTGGCCGGGGTGGCCGCGGCCGCGGGCGCGTCGGTGACCGTCCTGGAGGCGGGACCCGCTCCCCTGGGCCGGCAACTGGGACCCGACCTGGGCGGGCGCACCACGCCGTGGTACGCGCAGGCGGGGGTGGACCTGCACACCGGCGCCACGGTCACCCGGGTCGAGCCCGACGGCGTGCACCTCACCGATGGCCGCACGTTCGCCGCGGACGTGGTGCTGTGCGCGATCGGGGCCCGCCCGGCCACCGAGTGGCTCGGTGACGCGGTCCGCCGGGAGCCGTCCGGGCACGTGCGGGTCGACGCCGGTGGGGCCAGCGCCACCCCCGGGGTCTGGGCGGTCGGGGACGTCGCCGCTCGGTCGCATCCGACCCTCGGCGCCGTGCCCGGCGGCCACTGGTCCGCGGCGCTCACCGATCCCGAGCCGCTGGCCCGGGCCCTGCTCGGCATCGAACCCGACGGCGCGGCGGAGCCCGCACCGTACGTGTACTCCACCCAGCTCGGGCACCACCTGACCGTGTTCGGCCGTCTGCACGGGACCGACGGTGCGCCGATCCGCCTCCTCGACCGCGGTGAGGTCGGGGCCGGCCCATGGACGGCTCTCGCGCTCGAGGGCGACGCCCTCGTCGGTGCCGTCATCGTCGACGCCCCCCGCGAGGTTGCCGCCGTTCGCAGACTGCTCGGCGCGGCCGAACTCCCCCGGCTCGACCCCGTGCTCGCGGCGGACCCGACGACGAAACTACGCTCCGCCGTCGTGCCCTGACCGCCCCCGGGGCGCCGCGACCGTGCGCCGGTCGTCAGTGCGCGAAGTGGCGGGTGCCGGTCAGGTAGAGGGTGACCCCGGCCTCCGCGGCGGCTGCGATGACCTCCTCGTCGCGCACGGAGCCGCCGGGCTGGACGACGGCGCGCACGCCGGCGTCGAGGAGCACCTGCAGCCCGTCGGCGAACGGGAAGAACGCGTCCGAGGCGGCCACGGACCCGCGGGCCCGATCGGCGCCGTCGGAGTTCGCGCGCTCGACGGCGAGGCGGCAGGAGTCGACCCGGTTCACCTGGCCCATGCCGATGCCCACGGACGCGCCGGCGTTCGCGAGCAGGATCGCGTTCGACTTCACCGCCCGCACCGAGCGCCACGCGAACTCCAGGTCCGCCAGGGTGGCCTCGTCGGCCGCTTCACCGGTCGCCAGCGTCCAGTTCGCGGGGGAGTCGCCGTCGGCGTCGATCCGGTCCGCGTTCTGCAGCAGCATGCCGCCGGAGATCTCCCGCAGACCGCCGCCCGAGGGCGCCGCGGCCACCGCGAGCAGGCGGACGTTCTTCTTCCGGCTGAGGATCTCCAGGGCCGCGTCCTCGAACCCGGGGGCGAGCACGACCTCGGTGAACACGTCCTTGACCTGGTTGGCCATCGCCTCGGTGACGACCTGGTTCGAGGCGATCACGCCGCCGTACGCCGAGACCGGGTCGCACGCGTGCGCCTTGGCGTGGGCGTCGGCGATGTCGGTGCCGACGGCGATCCCGCACGGGTTCGCGTGCTTGATGACCGCGACCGTCGGGGCGTCGCCGTGGTCGTGGGCGGCACGCCACGCGGCGTCGGCGTCCACGTAGTTGTTGTAGCTCATCTCCTTGCCGTGCAGCTGCGTCGCGCCGGCGAGGCTCGTTCCACTCTGCGCACCGAACCCGTCGGTGTACAGCGCGGCGCGCTGGTGCGGGTTCTCCCCGTAGCGCAGCACCGCGGTGCGGTCCCAGGTGGCGCCGACCCAGCCGGGGAAGCCGGATCCCTCGTCGTCGGGGGCCACGACGTTGCCGATCCAGGAGGCCACGTGCACGTCGTAGGTGGCGGTGTGCCGGAACGCATCCGCGGCGAGGCGCTGCCGTTGGGCCAGGCTGAAGCCCTCTCCCTGCGCGGCGGCGATCACCTCGTCGTACCGGGCCGGGTCCACCACGACGGCGACGCTCGGGTGATTCTTCGCGGCGGCACGCACCATGGACGGGCCGCCGATGTCGATCTGCTCGATGCACTCGTCCGGGCTCGCCCCGGAGGTGACCGTGTCCGTGAACGGGTACAGGTTCACGATGACCAGGTCGAACGGCTCGATCTCGAGGTCCGCCAGCTGCTGGACGTGGTCGGCCTTGCGCCGGTCGGCGAGGATGCCGGCGTGCACCCGCGGGTGCAGTGTCTTGACGCGGCCCTCGAGACACTCGGGGAAGCCGGTCAAGTCCTCGACCCGCGTCACCGGGACCCCGGCGCCCTCGATCACGCCCGCGGTGGACCCGGTCGACACGAGCGCGACGCCGGCGGCGTGCAGAGCGGTCGCCAGGTCGGGCAGCCCGGTCTTGTCGTAGACCGAGACGAGGGCGCGGCGCAGGGGGATGAGATCGGTCATGGCGTTCACTCCTGGTTCGAATTGGCGCGACCCACCGGGGTCGCTCGACGATGATGTGCACCACCGCGGCACCCAGGCGATCGGTGCGCTACAGATTCGATCCTTCGGCCGCTCCCAGGTGGTGCTCCACCTCTGACGCCAGTCACGACCGCGGCCAGTCTAGCGCCCGACGGCGCAGGGTCGCCCGGGCGGGTCGGGTCACCTCCACTGTCGCCGCACGCCGATCCAGGGTAAAGTGCCGGTCAAGGATTGTTCGACAGTGTGGCCGGACGATGAGGTGACGACCATGGCAGAGACACCAGCAGCGTGGTACGTGCGGGCCTGGCGGGCGGTGCGGGGCTACGTCGCCGAGATGTTCGCCGCCAGCGACGCGAGCGACACGATCGACGCGAACCAGGCTCGGATGCACCCGCGCGTGCAGTTGCGCGGCCGCACCATGAACGGCGGCTGGGGTCCGTAGCGACACCGCTCGCACCAAGGGACGGCCACCGCCGCTCACCCCGGAACCCCGGTCAGGCCTCGATGATGACGCGACGTCCCTCGACCCGCCACGGGTGGCGGGCCAGCCGGCCCGTGTAGTCCACGAGCTGGGCCCGCTCGGCGACCTTGATCCGCTCGGTGAGGCTCTCCTCGGTGTCGTCGTCGAGCACCGGCACCGCGCACTGGGCGATGATCACGCCGGTGTCCACGCCCTCGTCGACCACGAACAGGGTGGCCCCGGCCAGTTTCACCCCGTAGGCGAGCGCCTCCCGTGGCCCGTGGATACCCGGGAACGCCGGCAGGAGCGCGTTGTGGGTGTTCAGGTACCGCCCGCCGAACCGGGACAGGAACCTGGAGCCGACCAGCTTGAGGAAGCCCGCCGAGATCACGAGATCCGGTGAGTGGGCGGCGACGGCGTCCGTCAGGGCGCCGTCCCAGGCGTCCCGGTCCGGGTGGTCCCCCAGTCGCTCGACGAACGTCGGGACACCAGCCGCGGCCGCGATGTCGAGTCCGGCGCACCCGGGCCGGTCGGCACCGACGGCCACGACGACGGCGCCGTAGCCGGGGTCCTGCGCCGCCTCGAGCAGCGCGGCGAGGTTCGATCCACCGCCCGAGATGAGGACGACGACGCGGGCCGGGCCCGCGGTCGGTTCGTCGGATCCGGTGTGGGCGGGCGTAGGTGTCGACACAGCGTCCGACTGTAGTCGCTACGCGAACGGGTGTCCGAGTAGGGGTCCCGGATCTGGGACACTGGACCTGGTCGTGGCCGCTGGAGGACGGAGGAGGTCGGATGAGCAATCCCTACGCCCCGCCGGACCCGTCGCGGCCCAAGCCGGACCCGGATCGGCACAACCTGCGCCGGCCCGACCGGCCGCCGGGTGGCCTGCTCCGGCCGGGCCGCCCGCCCGAGGAACCACGACCGGCACCGAGCCCGGAGCAACTCGTCGAGATCAGCCGGTCGGTCATGTTCTTCGGGCTGCTGCTGCTCGCCGCGGTGCTCACGTCCGGGCTGCCGATCCCCTGGCAGGTCGCGGCGCCGCTGTTCGCCGGCGGTGCCATCGTGATCGGCCTGCGCACCCTGGGCAAGATCCGCCGGTTCGGCGTTCGCGGCATGATCACGGTGTTCCTGACCGGTGGGATGGTGCTGTCCGCGCTGCTGCTGTTCTCCTCGGTCACCCTGCTCTCGCTGTGGCCCGCGCAGGTCGAGCGCCAGCAGTGTCTCGACTCGGCCCTGACGATCGCCGCGCAGGACCGCTGCGAACAGCGGTTCAACGAGGCCGTGGCCGATCGGTACGGCACCAGTACCGGCGGCTGAGCGGGGGCGCGAAGCCGGTCGTCAGGTCCGATGTTCAGGTCCGTGGATCAGGGCCGCTCGTCCGGCCGGACCTCGCCCCACCAGGACCGCACCGTCGTGCGGATCCACCCGACGGCACGGGCCGTGGCCGGGTGGCTGAGGGTGACCACCGCACCCGCTCCGAGCAGCGTCTGCCAGCCGACGGCCACGGCGACCGGAAGCGCCTCGGCTCCGACGACCGCCATCCGGCCGGGCCCGATCCCGCCCGACCCGGCCACGACCGCGGCCCCCACGACCGCTGCCGTGAGGGTCGCGGCGACCACGACGGCCGCCAGCGAACCGAGCAGGCCCGCGGTGGGTGCCGCGCGGTGCAGCCACCAGCCGGCGGCTGCACCGACGAGGACGCCGAGCACCACCACGATGCCGAGCTCCCCGAGGAGGCTGCCCGGCTCCGGGAGCGCGCCGAGCACCGGGACCACCGGGAGCGGGCCCGCGTCGATGCCGGAGGGCGTGAACGCCGTGCCCTCCCCCACCGCGAACCCGGGCCCGGCCAGATAGGCGAGCGCCCACATCATCAGGGTCGGCAGGAGCAGGAGCTGGGCGAACACAGCGACCACGGTGCTCACGCCGTCGGTGTGCAGCCCGGCGTGGAGCTCGAGGATCGCCTCGAACGAGATGACCACCGCAGCCACCACCGCGACCAGTGCCACCAGCACGAGTGCGACCAGGATCCGGACCCCGGCGCGCAACCCGAGCACGAAGGCGTCGGGGATGTGGTCCAGCGCCCGGGCCGGGCCGGCCGGTAGCCGCGGGTATCGGCCGCGTTGGCCGAGCAGTGACCCGACCACCGCCACGGCGAGCGCGCCCCCGAGAGCCCGGGCTCCGCCGTCGACCCCCGCGAATGCGACCAGCAGACCGGTGCCGGCGACGTAGGTGCCGGCGGCAACCATCAGGGCGGTCCACCCGGTGAGCTGCGCCCGGCGGACGGCGGCGGACATCAGGAACACCGCCAGTGCGGTGACCCCGAGCGGAACGAGGCTGAGCTGGAATCCCGCGACCTGCACCAGCGCCCCGTGGCCGAGGAGCCAGGCCGCGGTGCCGATCCGGGCCGCCTCCAGCCAGCCGGCCTCCCCGAGCGCGGGCGACGCCGCGGTCGCCACATACGCGGCGACGGCGGGGATCACCAGCACCAACCACCCGAAACCGGCCGCCTCGGCCCCCGCGAGCAGCCCGCGCACCGAATGCTCCGGCATCCGGAACGCCGGGCGGGACCGACCGCCGTACGCCTCGTGCTCGATGACGCGCGGTGGGATCGTCGGCGGGCGGGTGGTGGTACTCATCGCCTCCCATGGTCGCCCGAGACGGCCCGCGAGCCGGGGCGGCGCGCGGGAGGGGTCACGAACTCGTCAGGATCACGAGCTCCTGGGTGGCCCTGGTCATGGCCACATACCGATCGACGGCACCTTCGATGCCGGTGCCGAACGATTCCGGGTCGACGAGGACCACCAGGTCGAATTCGAGGCCCTTCGCCAGCTCCGGGGTGAGCGCCCGGACCCGGTCCCGGCCCGTGTCGAGTGGCATCGGGCTGCCGATCACGGCGGCGATCCCCTCGTCGTGCTCGGTGAGCCAGGCGTCCAGGATCGCGTCGAGCTCCCCGGTGCGGGCGTGGCGCACGGGTGTTCCGGTGCTGCGCACCGAGGTGGGCACGTTCGCGTCGGGTAGGGCCGCGCGGATCACCGGTTCGGCCTCCACCATGACCTCCTCGGGCGTGCGGTAGTTGATGGTCAGGGTGGCCAGGTCGAGCCGGGTGAGCCCGACCCGCTCCAGTCGCTCGAGCCACGACTCGGTGAAGCCGTGCCGGGCCTGAGCCCGGTCCCCGACCACCGTGAAGCTGCGGGACGGACACCGCAGCAGCAGCATCTGCCACTGGGCGTCGGTCAGTTCCTGCGCCTCGTCGACGACGATGTGCGCGAACGGGCCCGCGAGCGGGTCGCCGACGGCGTCCCGGCCGAGCCCGCTGGAGTCGACGAGTTTGTCGCGCATGTCGTCCAAACGCAGCATCTGCATGACGCCCATCTCACTGTCGTCGGTCGCGATCAGGTCGTCGACGACGTCGTCCATGTGCGCTCGCTGCTCGGCCAGGGCCGCCTCGCGCCGGCGGCGGCGGCGCAGCACCTCCGGGTCGCCGAGCCGCTGCCGGGCGGCGTCGAGGAGCGGCAGATCGGCCTCGGTCCACGCCTGCGGGTCCTCGCGCTGCAGGGTCCGGATCTCCTCGCGGCTCAGCCACGGGGCGCACAGGCGCAGGTAGGCGGGCACGGACCAGAGGTCCCCGACGACGTCCCCCGCCTCGAGCGTCGGCCACGCCTCGGTGAGGGCGCCGCGCAGGTCGCCGTTGCGGCGCAGCGCGGCGCGCACCGCCTCGACGTCGTCCTCGCCCTCGTAGCCGTCGAGGAGGATCGTGATCAGCTCCTCGAGGAGGTCCTCGCGGACCTCGTTGTGGGGTGTGCTCGCGTCGCGCGCCGCGAATGCCTCGGTCCAGTCCTCCGGGCGTACCCGGAAGTCGCCCCACTCCGTGTCCAGGTCGAGGTGCTCGCTCGGGGGCTGCTCATAGAACGCGATGGCTCGCTCGATCCCACCGACGATCTGGGCGGAGGACTTCAGACGGGCCACCTCCGGGTCCGCTTCCGGCCGGGTCGAGGCACCCTCGGGGACGAGGTCGCGGATCGTCGCGGTTCGCACCCCTTCCTCGCCGAGGCTGGGCAGCACGTCGGAGACGTAGGCCAGGTAGGGCTGGTGGGGGCCCACGAAGAGCACACCGCCGCGCCGGTGCCCGAGCCGGGGGTCGGCGTAGAGCAGGTACGCGGTGCGGTGGAGGGCGACCACCGTCTTGCCGGTGCCGGGCCCGCCGTCGACGACGAGCCCGCCGTCGGAGCCGGCCCGGATGATCGCGTCCTGGTCGGCCGCGATCGTGCCCAGCACGTCCCGCATCCGCGGCGACCGGGTGCTGCCGAGGCTGGCGATGAAGGCGGACTGGTCATCGAGGGCGGGGTAGCTCTCACGTCCGGCCGCCGAGAACCAGTCGTCACTCGCGAACACCTCGTCCCAGTAGTCGGTGATACGGCCGCCGGTCCAGCGGTAGCGACGGCGGCTCGCCAGGCCCATCGGGTTGGCGTGCGTGGCCCCGAAGAACGGCTCGGCGGCGGGCGAGCGCCAGTCGACGAGCAGCCGGCGGCCCGTGCTGTCGGTCAGGCCGAGCCGGCCCACGTACACCGTGCCCCCATCGCCGTCGGTGCCGGCGGTGTCACCGGTGGCGACCATGCGCCCGAGGCACAGGTCGAGCCCGAACCGGCGCAGCAGCCGCAGTCGGGCGGTGAGTCGGTGGATCTCCTGATCCCGCTCGAGGGCGGCCTGGCCGCTGCCGCCGGGTGCGCGGCGGGTGGTGTCGAGCCGGTCGGTGAGTTCCGCGATCTGTTCGGCGAGACTCGCCTCGATCGCGGCGAAGTGGTGCTCGTCGGCCCCGATGAGGGTCGGGTCCGCCTTCGCGGTGAGGTGGTCGGAGAGGTCGAAAGCGCTGGTACGCAGGGGATTCATGCCCGTCACTCCAATCTGAGGTTGGTCACCTTAGATCGGAAATTCGCCCCTCATGAGGCGGCGCGAACTCTGTTATAAATGAAAGGGCAGGGGAAATGGGACGGTCCGGGTGGATCCGGTGGGTGCGGGCCGTCGCCGACCCGGCACCCACGCGGACCCACCCAGACCGCAGGCTCAGCCGCCGAGCAGGCTCCGCACCAACCCGGCGGTCTCGCTCGGGGTCTTGCCGACCTTGACACCGGCAGCCTCGAGGGCCACCTTCTTGGCCTCGGCGGTGCCGGAGGAGCCGGAGACGATCGCGCCGGCGTGCCCCATCGTCTTGCCCTCGGGGGCCGTGAAGCCGGCCACGTAGCCGACCACCGGCTTGGTCACGTTCTCGGCGATGAACGCCGCGGCACGCTCCTCGGCGTCGCCACCGATCTCACCGATCATGACGATGACCTTCGTCTCCGGGTCCGCCTCGAACGCCTCGAGGGCGTCGATGTGGGTGGTGCCGATGACCGGGTCGCCGCCGATGCCGATGGCCGTGGAGAACCCGAAGTCCCGCAGTTCGTACATCATCTGATAGGTGAGCGTCCCGGACTTGGAGACGAGCCCGATCGGGCCGGCGCCGGCGATGTTCGCCGGGATGATGCCGACGTTCGAGCGTCCGGGGCTGATCAGGCCGGGGCAGTTCGGGCCGACCAGTCGCACGCCCTTGCTGGCCGCGTAGTTGTAGAAGACCGCCGTGTCGTCGACCGGCACGCCCTCGGTGATGATGACCACGAGCGGCACGCCGGCGTCGATGGCCTCGATCACCGCATCCTTGGTGAACGCGGGCGGGACGAAGATCACCGACACGTCGGCGCCGGTGGTGGCGACGGCGTCGGCCACCGTGCCGAACACGGGCACGGAGGTGGTGGTGCCGTCGATGTCGAAGTCGACCGTGGTGCCGGCCTTGCGCGGGTTCACGCCGCCGACGACGGTGGTGCCGGAGGCCAGCATCCGGGTGGTGTGCTTCTGACCCTCGGAGCCGGTCATGCCCTGGACGATGACCTTCGAGGTCTCGTTGAGGAAGATCGCCATGTTCTCAGTTGTCTCTTCTGCGTCTCGTAGGTTCTCGGGTGCTCAGCTGTTCGCCAGTTCGGCGGCCTTGTCGGCGGCGCCGTCCATGGTGTCCACGACGGTGACCAGCGGGTGGGCGGCCTCGGCGAGGATCGCTCGGCCCTCCTCGACCGCGTTGCCGTCGAGGCGGACCACGAGCGGCTTGTTCTCCTTGTCGCCGAGGATCTCCAGCGCCTGCACGATGCCCCGAGCGACCTCGTCACAGGCGGTGATGCCGCCGAAGACGTTCACGAACACGCTCTTGACCTGCGGGTCGTTCAGGATCACGTCGAGCCCGGCGGACATCACCGCCGCCGAGGCGCCGCCGCCGATGTCGAGGAAGTTGGCGGGCTTGACGCCACCGTGCGCCTCGCCGGCGTAGGCGACCACGTCCAGGGTGCTCATCACCAGACCCGCACCGTTGCCGATGATGCCCACCTCGCCGTCGAGCTTGACGTAGTTGAGGCCCGCGGCCTTGGCCTTCGCCTCGAGCGGGTCCGCGGCGGCCTTGTCCTCGAGCTCGGCGTGGTCGGGGTGCCGGAAGTCGGCGTTCGCGTCCAGGGTGACCTTGCCGTCGAGGGCGACGACGTCGCCGGCGCCCGTCTTGACCAGCGGGTTCACCTCGACGAGCGTGGCGTCCTCCTCGCGGTAGACGGTCCAGAGCTTCTGGATGGCCGCGGCCACCTTCGGCGCGACGTCCGGTGCGAAGCCGGCGGCGGCGACGATCTCGTCGGCCTTGGCCTGGTCGATCCCGACCTGCGGGTCGACGGGCACCCGGGCCAGCGCCTCCGGACGCTCGACCGCGAGTTCCTCGATCTCCATGCCGCCCTCGACGCTGGCCATCGCCAGGTACCGGCGCTCGGAACGGTCCAGCAGCACGGAGAAGTAGTACTCCTCCGCGATGTCCGCGCCCGCGGCGATCATCACCCGGTGCACGGTGTGCCCCTTGATGTCCATCCCGAGGATCTCCGAGGCGCGGTCGGCCGCCTCCTGCGCGGACTTCGCCACCTTGACGCCGCCCGCCTTGCCGCGGCCGCCGATCTTCACCTGCGCCTTGACGACCACGACGCCGCCGGAGTCGCCGAGCAACTGCTCCGCCGCGGCCCTGGCCTCCTCGGGGGTGGTGGCGACGATGCCGCCCAGCACGGGTACGCCGTGCTTCTCGAACAGATCTCGTGCCTGGTACTCGAACAGGTCCACCTGCGTTGCGCCCTTCTATTGCCCGCTGTGATCGGATGCCTCGACATCGAGACTTTTCCCTTGAACTGTACCGTGCACCGCGTCGGGCGCCCGACGTGGGGCGGTCCCGTGCGGGGTCAGTCCGTCAGGGTCGCGAGGGCGGCCCGGACCACGTCGGAGAAGAGGTACATGCCGTCCATGTTCGGGTGGATCAGGTCCGGCTGGAGCTGTTCGGGGTGGGCGGTGGCCGCGGCGTTCCAGTCCGCGACGGCGACGTTCGGGTACTCGGCGGCGAGGTCGGCGAGGTTCTGGTTGGACTCCGGCACCCAGGTGCTGGACCCGTAGATGTTGACCAGCACGACGGACCGGTCGGGCCCGAGCAGGTCGAGGGCCTGGCGGACGAGGTCCGGGTCCCGCACGCCGGCGTTCGTGCCGGCGGCGATGACGACGTACTCGCGGACCGTGCCGGCCTCGACGGCGGCCTGGATCGCGGCGAGGACGTCCGGCCACTGCCGGTTGGACTTCGCGTCGATGCCGATGCCGGGCAGGTCGGCCGTCAGCCCGGGTGCGGCCACGTACAGCATCGAGTCGCCGAACGCCGTGATCTGTTCCCCGGTCACCCCGGCGGGCTGGGTCGGGTCCTCGGTCGGTGCGGTCTCGGTCGGTGCGGACTCGGTCGGTGCGGTCTCGGTCGGTGCGCCGCCCGACGGCGCGGGCTCGTCGGCCGGTGCCTCGGCGCCCCCGGTGTCGGTGCCGTCCGCGGCCGACCCGCCGGCCGCCGTCGGCCCCGCGTCGGCGGCCGGATCCACGACCGCGCCGTCGTCTGCGGCACCGGCGTCCTCGACGACCGTGGCCGCGTCGGCCATGGCGATCTCCACCTGGGAGCGGTCCGGTGCGGTCGCGAGCGCCGCGGTGAACATCGAGACGCAGGCCAGGCTCGCGACCACGCCGACGCGCGGGAGGGTGAGCCGGCCCGGGGCCCCGATCGCGTCGAGAGCCCGGCGGGTGGCCTCGGCGAACCCCAGTTCGCGGATCGGGTTCTCGATCCACCGGTAGCAGGCGCCGGCGATCAGGAGGGTCACCAGCACGGCCAGTGCGCGCTGCACCCAGTGCCCGGCGGTGTCCACGCCGACCCGGGGCGTGATGGCGGCGATCAGCAGGATCACGGGCCAGTGCCACAGGTAGATGCCGTAGGAGCGTTCCCCGATCCAGGCGAGCGGACGCAGCGAGAACACCACGGTCAGGACGGTGCGGGGCCCGGGCAGCGCACCGACGATCGCGGCGGTCAGCAGGGCCGCCGCCACGATGCCGCCGCGGTAGGCGATCGGGTTGTCGGGGTCCAGCCAGAGCATCAGCGCGATCAGGCCGGCCAGCGCGGCCAGGGCGATGACCACCCGGCCCCGCCGCCAGAACCTGGTCGCGAGCAGGTTCGCCGACTCCCCGGCCGCGCTGACCGCGAGGGCGGCGCCGATCATCAGGCCGAACGCGTGGGTGTCGGTGCCGTAGTACACGCGGGTAGCGTCCTGGCCCGGGGTGTACAGCACCGCCATCGCGACGGCGGAGGCGGTCGCGAGCGCGAGCAGGAGCCCCACGCGCTGGCGTCCGGTGCGGGTGATACCCATCATGACCAGGAACAGAAGCGGCCAGAACAGGTAGAACTGCTCCTCCACGGCCAGCGACCAGAAGTTCACGAACAACTGCGGTGCGGTGGCGTTGAAGTAACTGGAGCCGGCTCCGATCTCCAGCCAGTTGTTGGAGAACGTCAGGGCACCGAGCACCTGCCTGCCGATGTTGACGAGCAGGTCCTCGCCGGCGATCAGGGCCAGTGACACCGTGGCGAACACCACGACCACGAGGGCGGGTAGCAGCCGGCGCGCGCGCCGGGTCCAGAACCGCCGCAGGTCGACCCGCCGGTCGGCCCGCAGCTCCCGCACCAGCAGGGTGGTGATCAGGAATCCGGAGATCACGAAGAAGACGTCGACGCCGAGGTAGCCGCCGGGCAGGCTCAGCGGGCGCAGGTGGAAGATCAGGACGGCGATGATCGCCAGGGCCCGGACGCCGTCGAGGCCGTCGATCCGGCCGGTCCGCAGCGCCTGCGCGGGGTCGCCGGGGTCGGGCGAGTCGGCCTGTGCTCGGCCCTGCGCGCTGGGCGCGTCAACGCTCACGTTCCCCTCCGGTCCACCTCGGGCGTCCTACGGCCCGAGCCTAGGGCGAACGTCCGCGTTTCCACGGGAACGCACCCGGCGGTGCGCCGATCCGCCGAGTACGCGTTCGACAGGCTCAGCCCGCGGACCCGGTGACGATCGTCAGCAGCGCCCCGTCGGCTCCGGTCACGACGGCGGCCGTCGGGGTGCTGGAGACCCAGCCACCGGGGTACTCGCGCCGGTCGACCTCGGCGCCGGTGCCGACGTCGACGCGGACCACCTGACCGGTGCCGTCGGGCCCGGTGACGGCCGCGACGAGCACACCACCCTCGGCGAGATAACCCTGACTGAGCTCCCCGGCCCCCTCGTCGGCACCGACCGTCCACAGCGGCTCACCGCTCTCCACCCCGACGGCGGTGAGCAGGTCCGACCCGGTGGAGATCACCCAGGCCTGCTCCTCGGCCTGTTCCTCGGCCTGTTCCTGGGTCGGCCCCGGGCCCACCGGCACCGGGGCCACCCGGGCCGGCACCTCCATCGACAGGCCGGCGCTGCCGGGCAGTTCCCACCGGGTGGTGCCGTCGAACCCGAGCGAGGCCAGCGGCGGATCCGCCACGGTGAGGTCCTGGGCGAGACACCCGCCCACCGCCACATCGCGGGCGGCGAGCGAGTCCCCGAAGCACGGTCCGACCAGGTCGCCCGAGGTGAACTCCGGGATCTCCGCGGTCCAGTCCAGCACGTAGGAGGCGAGCAGGCCCTCCTCGCCCCAGCGCTGGACCACGGCGAGGTCGGGACCGACCTGCTCGACACGGCTGTGCTCGTAGGCGTTGACCGGGCGCAACTCCTCCGCGTGCTCGGCGTCCCACCCGAACTCGCGGGCGTCCACGGCGCCGCCCGCGGGGTCGAAGCGTTGCACGGTCAGGTCGGAGTCGGTGATCTCGACGCTCCAGACCTCGCCGGTCGCCGGGGCGAGCGCGGTGGTGACGGTCCCGGCGCTGGGAAGGTGCTCCTCGCGGGTCGCGCCGGTGGCGGCGTCGAGGGTGACCACCCCGGCCCGGTCGGGTTCGGTGCCTTCGCAGGGCGGACCGTCCGCGGTGAGCGCGATGGTCTCCGCGGAGGGCAGGTCGACGAACCGCCACGGCCGGCAACCGCCGAGTTCGTCCGGGCCCAGGCTCCAGCGCTCCTCGCCGCTGGCCCAGTCGAGCAGCGTCACCCGGGTACTCCCGGCCTCCGGGGAGAGGAGCGCGACGCCGGCGGTGGTGGCCAGCACGGTCGGGTCGTAGTAGTCCTCGATCACCCCGGGGAACTCCCAGAGCACGGCCCCGCTGGCGTCGTAGGCGGCGACGTCGCGGGTGGTGGTGACCTCACCGCCGATGTCCGGACCGTCGTCGACCGGCTGCGCCTCACCGACCGCGAGTACCGCGATGCCGACGGTGGAGGCGAGCACGACCGACCCGGACGGCACCTCGATCCAGTCGCCGATGGTCGGGGCCGTCGGATCCGCGCTCCCCGAGGTCTCCGTCTCCTCGCCCGGCGTGGTCGAGCCGACGTCGGTGACGGGATCCGGCTCCTGCGGGTCGGAGTCCGCGCAACCGGCCGCCAGGAGCACCAGGGCCGTCCCGACGGTCGCGAGCAGACGACCTCCGGCCCGGCCCGCGCCACGGGCGGCGGCGTGCGTGGTCGACATGGTCCTCCCCCGTCGTCAAGGTCTTCGTCGCCCCATCACCCTCGCAGACGCGGCAGGCCACCGCAGCAATGCCGACCACATCCGGTCCCTACGGACGAGCGCTCTCCCCCGCCCGGCGGAGGCCGGAACTCCCGCACGTCCTCCGCTCGGTGGAACCTTGCCCCGAAGTGGCCGTCAGCCGTTGCCCCGCCCCGGTGGCCCTGTTAGCAAGGACGTATGACTCAGATCACAAGGGATCTCAGACCACCACGACCACGCGCCGCCGCGATCGCCGTCCTGGCCACCGCGGGGCTCCTGATCGGCAGCGCCACCGCCGCCGGAGCGGCACCGCCCATGGGCACGGCCGGTGCCACCGAGGCCGCGCCCCCGGTCGGCGCCGCACAGGTCGACGCCCCGGTCCCGGAACTCGACTGGGTCGGCTGCGGCGAAGGCCTCGAGGGCTTCGAGTGCGCCAGTGCCGAGGTGCCCAGCGACTACGACGACCCGCAGGGCGCGACCACCACGATCGCCCTGACCCGGCTCCCCGCCACCGACCCCGACGAGCGGATCGGGTCACTGTTCCTGAACTTCGGCGGACCGGGCGGTTCCGGCGTCGCGAGCCTGCACGCCCTCGGGCCCGACGGCTACGGCCCCGACCTGCGGGCCCGGTTCGACATCATCGGCTTCGACCCGCGTGGCGTCGGGCTGTCCGACCCGGTGACCTGCTTCCGCAACGCCGACGCGGAAGCGCGATGGGCCGCGAACGTGGAGTCGTTCCCGGTCGGTCCGCACGAGGAGGCCCGGTACATCGGTGCCTGGGCCGTGGCGGGGGCTTCGTGCACGGCGATCTCCGGGGACCGGATCGCCACGTCCTCCTCGGCCAACGTGGCCCGGGACATGGATCTGCTGCGCCAGGCGGTGGGCGATCAGGAACTGAACTACCTCGGCTACTCCTACGGCACCCACATCGGTGCCACCTACGGCGCGCTGTTCCCGGACCGGATCCGGGCCATGGTGCTGGACGGCACCTGGGACCCCGAGGCCTACGTGGGTCTGGATGATGACCGGACCCTCGGGCGCCGGATCGGCCAGGCCCCCGCCGCGAGCGAGGCGTACGCCGAGTTCCTGAGGCTGTGCGCCGAGGCGGGCCAGCAGGGCTGCGCCCTGGCCGCCCTCGGCGACCCGGAGCAGGTGATGGAGGACCTGTTCGCGCAGTTGCGGGCCGAGCCGGCCGAGGTGCCACTGGAGGACGGAACCACGATCACCATCGGCTACGACGACGCCGTCGCGACGATCTTCTCGTCGTTGTACGCCCCGGCCGGCTGGGCGGATCTCGCCGCCGCGATGGCCTCCCTCGTCCCGGTACCCGACCAGGCGGCCACCCTGTCAGCACCGCCGGACGCACTCGGGAACGACTCGATCCAGGACCTGCTCCGCCGGGTCGGGATCCTCGAGGACTACCCCTCCATGGGCGGCGCGCTCGCGAGCATGTGCGTCGACGCGGAGCACCCCGGCACCGCGGCCGACTACCCGGCGCAGGCGGCCGCGGAGGAGGCGCAGGCACCGCACTTCGGCACCGCCCGGGCCTGGGCCGGCGTGCAGTGCGAGTCCATCCCGGTGGCCGACGAGGACCGGTACGCGGGCCCGTGGGAGCAGGACACCGACGCCCCGGTGCTGGTCATCGGCACCCGGTACGACCCGGCCACCCCGTACGCGTTCACGGAGCCGTACGCGGACCTGTGGAACGACGCCCGGATGCTCACCGTCGAGGGCTACGGTCACACCACCCTGGCCACCCCGAGCGCCTGTGCGAACGCAGCGATCACCGACTATCTGATCGATCTCGAGGCCACCGACGGCGCGACCTGCACCCAGGACGTCGCCCCGTTCACGGCCGCCGCGCAGGAGCAGGTGCCGGCGAGCATCCCGGTCGGCTGACCGCCACGAGGAAGGCGAACCGGCCCGACGGCGCGGCGGTGCACCCAGGGTGCGCCGCCGCGCCGTCGGCCGTGGTTCAGCCCGGCAGGACCATCCGCACCAGGGTCGCGTCCTCGCCGGACAGACCGACGGCCGTGTCGGTCGCGAGGAGCATCAACGGGCCGACGGTCAGCCGGTCGAGCTCCGCCCCGGTGGACGCATCGAGCGCGAGCACGAGGTTGTCGGCGGGACCCGGCCCCTGCTGGACTCTCGCCACCACGACGTCCACGGCGGCGAGATACCCGTATCCGATCGCTCCGGATCCCTCGCCCGCTCCGGCGACCCACAGTGGTTCGTCCGAGGTCCGGGCCATGAGGGTGAGCAGGTCGTCCCCGGCGGAGACGAGCCAGCCCGAGCTCTCCATGGGCCGGTCGAACACGTCCATCGCGGCGAAGCCGTCCACGACGAACCCGGCCTGCGCGTCCGGGATCTCCCAGTACCGCTCGCCGTCGTAGGACACCGAGGCGACGCCACCGTCGAGGCCGTCGTCGGCCACGACGCCGGCCAGGCAGGTGCGGCCGGCCGGGTCGTTCAGCGCGACCCATTCGTGGAAGCAGTCCGGTGCACCGGTGAACTCGGACGCGACCCCGGTGTCCCAGTCCAGCAGGATCCGGCCATCGGGCACGGTCGAGCCACTCCAGACGCCGATGGCGGCCACGCCGTCATCGAACTTCTCGATCCAGTGCGTGGCGAGGGGGTCGTCGTTGCTGATGGCGGCGACGGAGGGGTCCGACCATGGGACCGAAACGGTCGCGGTGTCCCCGCTAACCGGGTCGAACCTGGCCGCGGTCAGGTCGGTGCCGTCGGTGGCCACGGCCCAGATCTCGTCCCCGACCACGACCGGCCAGACCGAGCCGGGCAGGTCGAGCGGGGCGAGCTGCGCCCCGGTCGCCGCATCCAGGGTCAGCACGGCCGCACCCGAGTCCGTCCCACACTGGGAGGCCGACGCGCTCAGCACCACGACGTCGGCGCCGGTGAGCGGTGAGATGTCGAACGACGGGCAGATGTCCAGGTCCGCGATCGGCACCTGCCAGCGCGGCTGCCCGGTGGCCCACTCCGTGGCGACAAGCAGGTCTCCGCCGTCGTCGGCCACGACCGACACGACCGCCGTGCCCGTGCTCTCGACGCGGGCGAGCAGCGCGTACTGGCGCACGCCCTCCAGCGCCCAGATCTGCGCGCTCGTGGTCACGTCGTAGGCGGCCAGGTCGCCGTAGAGCGACTCGCCGGCGAACCAGGTCTCACCGACGCTGAAGGCGGCCCGGCCCTCGTCGTCGGAGGCGACCAGCCACATGTTCGGCGGCAGCTCGACCCAGTCCCCGAGCACGGCGTCGGGCTCCGGCGGCTCGGTCGGCTCCGTGCTCGGCTCGGACGGCTCCGAGCTCGGGTCGGACGGTGCCGGGCTCGGTTCGGTACTCGTCTGATCCGCGCTGCCCGGCGGCTCCTGTCCCTCGGCACCGGCACCGCAACCGGCCACGAGCAGTGCCGCTGCGGCGATACCGGTCACGGCCACTCCGAGACGTCCCCGAACGCCCCGTCGCCGCGTCGATCCCTTTCTCAATGCGCCCACGTCGGCGCCCCCTCATCTGGCGGTCCCCACCGCCCTAGCCCCTGAAGCCGGCGCGACCGCGCCGTCTACGGTGAGAGTGTCAGGCCGCCCGCGGTTGCGCCGCCCTTCGACGCAACCGATACCCAATCGTGACGACGGCGGCTCCTCAGCGCTGCTCCAGCCGCGCCATCCGCACCAGCGTGCGTTCGGTGTTGGTCGCCACGACCGCCGTGTCGGTGCTCGTGAACCACATCGGCTCCTCGACCCGGCGGTCGATCTCCGCACCGGTCGAGGCGTCGACCGAGAGGATCGTCGTCGTGTCCGGCCCACTCTCGACGAGGGCGACCAGGGTGTCGACGCCCGCGAGGTAGCCGTAGCCCACGGCGCCCGAGCCCTCTCCCGCGCCGACCACCCACACGGGCCGCTCCTGGGTCCGGGCCATGAGGCTGAGCAGGTCGTCGCCGCTCGAGACCAGCCATCCCGAGACCTCCATCGGCCGATCGAAGACCGCCATCCGCGAGTCGCCGTCCACCGAGAAGCCGGCATGGGCGCCGGCCGGCAATTCCCAGTACCGCTCGCCGTCGTAGGAGAACGAGGAGACGCCCCCGGTGCCGTCGATGCCGGCGTCGGCCAGGCAGGTCCGCCCGGCCGGATCATTGAGCGACTGCCGGTCGCCGAAGCACTCCGGCGCCCCGGTGAACTCGGACACGGTGCCGGAGTCCCAGTCCATCAGGATCCGCGCCCGACCGTCACCGGTCGAGACGACGATCACCGCCGTCTCGGCGTCGAACGGCCAGATCCAGTACCACGGCGCCGCGTCGGCGCGCACCCCGGACACCGACTCCTGCGACCACGGCAATGACACGGTTTCCCGTTCCCCGGTCACCGGATCGAACCTGGCTGCCGTCAGGCCGGCGTCGTCGTCGGTGGCGACCGCCCAGAACTCGCTGCCCGCCTCCGAGACCCAGGCGGCCCCGGGGAGGTCGAGCCGCGCCGCACGGACCTGCCCGGTGAGCGGATCGAGGGTGAGCACCGACGGGCCCGGGTCCTCGGCACAGGCGGGCGCCGACGCCCGCAGGGCGACGACCTCGGCGTTCGTGAGCGGCGAGATCACGAACTCCGGGCAGATGCCCAGCTCCGCGACGGGCACCTGCCAGCGAGGTTCGCCGGTCTGCCAGTCCGTCCCGACGAGCAGATCGCCGGCATCCTCGTGCAGGACCGCGACGACCACCTCACCCGCGCTCTCGGCGCTCGCGTTCATGACCTCCGCCCGGACGTTCTCGAGAGCCCACAACTGCTCGCCGGCCGGAACGTCGTAGGCAACCAGGTCGGCGTAGAAGTCGCCGCCGATCTGTGTCGCGCCGCCCGGGCTGAAGGCCGCCCGACCTTCGTCATCGGAGGCGATCACCCACAGGCCACCGGGCAGTTCGACCCAGTCGACCAGGTTCCAGCCCGGTTCCGGTGGATCCACACTCGACGGATCCGAACTCGTCGGGCCGTTCGGCGTCGTCGGCTCCGGTGCTGGGCCCTCTCCCGTGCAGCCACCCAGGAGCGCCAGGGCGGCTGCGAGCCCGCCGGCCAGCGACCGCGCCCGGCGTCTCCCCGCCGCTGCCGGTCCCCTGGTCGTGGCGTCCACGACGTGCCCCTCGTCCGGCGGTCCCCACCGCCATCGCCCCAGGTGCGCCGGCGTTGTCGCACGGCCCGCTGGAGACAGTGTCAGGGCCGCGCCGCGTGGCGCCAGGGAACGCCCGGACCGTGACCTGATCGTGACCGAGTCAGAGCTTGGTCACCGGGGAGTACCGCAGCAGCAGGCGCTTCACGCCGCTGGCGCCGAAGTCGATCTTCGCGACGGCGTTCGCGCCGGAGCTCTCGACGGCGATCACCCGCCCCAGGCCGTAGGCGTCGTGGGTCACGCGGTCCCCGACGTCCACCGAGGGCGCGTCCGCGCGGGGCGTCGCCGAGCCGAACGACGGCGTGTCCGCGCGGGTGGTGCGCACCGGCGGCGCGGACGGTCCCCTGGAGCCGCTGCGACCGCCGTCGGCCCGGTTGCGGTAGCCGGTGAAGGATCCGCCGCGCAGGACCGCCATCGAGGACTCCCGGCGCTTCCAGTCCATCAGCTCCTCGGGCACGTCGGCGAGGAACCGGCTGGCCGGCAGCTCGTTGGGCATCCCCCAGGCGGTGCGGACCGCGGCGCGGGACAGGTACAGCCGTTGCCGCGCCCGGGTCAGCGCGACGTACGCGAGGCGCCGTTCCTCGGCGAGCTCGGTCTCGTCGGCGAGGGAGCGCTGGTGCGGGAAGGTGCCGTCCTCCAGGCCGGTGACGAACACGACCGGAAACTCCAGGCCCTTCGCGGTGTGCACGGTCATCAGGGTGACCACGCCACGGTCGTCATCGTCGTCGGGGATCTGGTCGGTGTCCGCGACCAGGGCGACCCGTTCGAGGAAGTCGCCGAGGTCCCCGTCCGGGTCGGAGGCGGAGAACTCCGTGGCGACGGCGTGCAGCTCGGCGAGGTTCTCCACCCGGGAGGCGTCCTGCGGGTCGTCGCTGGCCCGCAGTTCGGCGAGGTAGCCGGACCGGTCCAGGGCCGTGTCCAGGATCTCCGCCGGGCTCGCGCCACCGGCCGCGAGGTCCCGCAGGCCGGTCATCAGGTCGGCGAAGCCGCGCACCGCGGTCAGGGACCTGGTGGCCAGGCCGATCACGTTCTCGGCGTCGTCGATGGCGGCGCCGAAGGAGATGCGCTCCCGCTCGGAGTGTGCGGTCAGCATCGCCTCGGCCCGGTCCCCCACCCCGCGCTTGGGCACGTTCAGGATCCGCCGCAGGTTGATCGCGTCGTCCGGGTTCGCGATCGCGCGCAGGTAGGCGATCGCGTCCTTGACCTCGCGGCGCTCGTAGAACCGGGTGCCGCCGACCACCTTGTACGGCAGGCCGACCCGGATCAGGACCTCCTCAAGCGAACGGGACTGGGCGTTGGTCCGGTAGAAGATCGCGACGTCTCCGGGTCGCACACCGTCGGAGTCGCCGAGCCGGTCGATCTCCTCGGCGATGAACCGGGCCTCCTCGTGGTCGTTGTCCGCGACGTAGCCGACGATCTGCGGGCCGGCACCGCTGTCCGTCCAGAGGTTCTTCGCCCGACGGTCCGGGTTGCGGGAGATGACGGCGTTCGCTGCGGTCAGGATCGTCTGGGTGGACCGGTAGTTCTGCTCCAACAGGATCGTGGTGGCGTCCGGGTAGTCGCTCTCGAACTCGACGATGTTGCGGATCGTCGCGCCACGGAAGGCGTAGATGGACTGGTCGGCGTCACCGACGACGGTGAGTTCCGCCGTCGGCAACTCGTTGTCAGCGCCACCGGCGGCCGGACCCGAGTCCTCCAGCGGGACGCCGGCGAGCTCGCGGACCAGCATGTACTGGGCGTGGTTGGTGTCCTGGTACTCGTCGACGAGGATGTGCCGGAATCGCCGCCGGTAGTGCTCGGCCACGGCCGGGAACGCCTGGAGCAGGTTCACCGTGGTCATGATCAGGTCGTCGAAGTCCAGGGCGTGGGCCTGACGCAGGCGCTCGTTGTAGAGCCGGTACGCCGCGGCCAGGTTCTGTTCGAACGGGTTGGAGTCCGCGACGGTCCGCGCGTAGTCGTCGGGGTCCACGAGTTCGTTCTTCAGGTCGGACACCCGGTTCGAGAACGCCTTCGGCGGGAACCGCTTCGGGTCCAGGTCAAGCTCCCGGCAGACCAGAAGCATGAGGCGCTGGGAGTCCGCCGCGTCGTAGATGGAGAAGTTGGAGCGCAGCCCGAGGGTCTTCGCCTCCCGGCGCAGGATCCGCACGCACGCGGAGTGGAAGGTGGAGACCCACATGTTCCGTGCGCGCGGCCCGACGAGTTCTCCGACCCGGTCGCGCATCTCGGCCGCCGCCTTGTTCGTGAACGTGATCGCGAGGATCTGGCCCGTGCGGGACCGGCCGGTGGCGAGCAGGTAGGCGATCCGGTGGGTCAGCACCCGGGTCTTGCCCGACCCGGCACCGGCGATGATCAGCAACTGCCCGCCCTCGTGGATCACGGCTGCGCGCTGCTGCGGGTTCAGACCCTCGAGCAGCGCCTCCGCGGCCAGCGAGGCCTGCTCGCCGTTCGAGGCGTCGTCGGCGTCCGGATCACGCGGCGGCATCACCGTCGGTAGATGGGCGTCGGTGGTGGGTCCGGTCAGACCGGGCAGCGGCAGGTTGTCGAACAATGAGGTCATGGCCCCTCAAGAGTAGGTGCCGGGACCGACACCGGTGCACTCGGTCCACACCCGCCACCCGCTCAGGTCGCGATCACACCCGCCACCCAGGCGCCGATGGCGATCATCGCGCCGGCGAGCTCGACGAGGATCGTCACCCCGGTCGCCTTCAGCGCCGACTTCGTGGAGGACCACGCGCGCGCCAGCTCCCGCAGCCGGATCCACTCGGCGAGGAACACCGCGAACACGAAGAACAGCGGCAGGCCGACCACCGGCACCACGAAGAACCCGATCACGCCTGCGATCCCACCCCAGACCAGCGTCGAGTTCGGCACTCCGGCGCGCTTGAGCCCGCGGCCGGCGAGCAGGTACTTGCCCACGCCCGCGGCCACCACGGCCAGGACCCCGATCACGAACACCCACCACGCGCCGCCGCCGGTGACGATGGCCCACAGGAGCACCGCGCCGAGCACGATCAGGGAGCCCGGCAGCACCTGGACGACCACGCCGAACAGGCCCACCACCATGATCAGGGCACAGATGACCTCGAGTCCGCTCACCGGATCAGTGTGCCCGAAGCCTCACGTGAGCTCGAGCGTGCTGTTGTGGCAGCCACTTCAGCACTCCCACCACCCGGCGTCGCGCCGCAGCAACTCGAGGGTGCTGTTGTGGCAGCCACTTCAGCACTCTCGGCGGGACGGTCCGCGCCGTGGTGCGGTGGCCATCGCCCGGGTCGTTGGGGGCTACCTCACGGGCCCTGGTCCTGGACGCCTTCGTAGTAGGCGATCTTGTCCCGCAGGTGCCGCCGCCACCGGCGCAACTGCGCCATCTGCTCGGTCACGGCCTCGTCGTGCTGGCGCAGGATCTCCAGGCGCTCCGCGACCGAACCGTCGTTGACGGTGAGGTCGGCGTACCGCTGCATCTGGGCGATCGGCATCCCGGTGTCCCGCAGGCACCGCAGGATCTCCAGCCAGGCCAGGTCCCGGTCGGTGAACACGCGGCGTCCGCCCGGGTCCCGGGCGATGTCGTAGAGGAGCCCGACCCGTTCGTAGTACCGCAGCGTCTCGATGGTGAATCCGCTGCGGGCCACGGTCTCGGCGGGCGTGTAGGTGGCCATGCCCCATGGTGCGCCCGGGCGCGTTCTCGATCAAGGCCTTGACCTGTAGCGCGCTCCAGGTTCCACGCTGGATGCCATGAACACCACGACCACCACATCACAGCCCTTCGACCACCCGACCACCACGACGTCGACCGGCGACGCCGCACCGAGCACGCCGACCGTCGCCCTGGGCGCCATGCTGTTCGGCACCACGATCGACGAGCCCACCGCCTTCGACCTCCTGGACGCCTACGTGGACGCCGGGGGCGTGTGGATCGACACCGCCGACTGCTACGCGTTCTGGGCCGACCCGAGCGGATACGGCGGCCAGAGCGAGGAGCTCCTCGGCCGCTGGCTCAAGGCCCGACCCGGTGTCCGGGACCGGGTCCGGATCGCCACCAAGGTCGGCTGCGAGTGCGTCACCCCGAACAGCTGGCCCGAGGTCTCCGAAGGGCTCGCCCCGCAGGTGATCCGGGACGTCGCCGAGCAGAGCCTGCGCCGGATGGGCATCGACCACATCGACCTGTACTGGGCCCACCGCGACGACCGGGACGTGGACCAGGCCGAGAACGTCGCCGCGTTCGGCGCCCTGGTCGCCGAGGGGAAGGTCGGCCGCCTCGGGCACTCGAACACCGCACTGTGGCGCACCGAACGGGCGCGGGGGCTCGCGGCCGGTCTCGGGGTCGCCGGCCCGACGGCCCTGCAACTGCGGTACAGCTACCTGCAGCCCCGGCCGATGGTGCGTGGCCGCGACCACGACCACCGGTTCGGCTTCGTCACCGACGAGGTCCTCGACTACGCGGCCGGCGACCCGGACGTGAGCGTCTGGGCGTACAGCCCACTCATGTCCGGCGCCTACGAACGGGCCGACCGCCCGGTCTCGGAGGCCTTCGAGCACGTCGGGACCACGCGCCGGCTCGCGGCGCTCGCGGAGGTGGCCGACGCCGTCGGGCACTCGCGCAGCGAGGTCGTGCTGTCCTGGATGACCGGCGGGACCCCGTCGATCACCCCCATCCTCGGGGTCAGCGACCTGGACCAGCTGGCGACCGGTCTGGCCGGCGCCACCCTCGTCCTGCCGACGGAGCTGCGCGCCCGGCTCGAGGACGCCTGGTGACGCCGAGGACCGTCAGGTCCAGAGCACCGCGATCGCGATGTTCACGACGGTGAGGCCGGCGATCCCGCCGAGGTAACCCTTGGTGACCTTCTCGGAGTTCCGGGAGCCGTAGATCACGAGGCCGGTGACGACCAGGGCGATGATGAGCTTCACGCCGATCTTGATGTTGTTCGGGTCGCCGCCGGCCACGCCGGACGACGCCAGACCGACCATCAGGATCCCGCTGATCAGGGCGGTGAGGATGCCGTGCACCGTGCCCTTGTACAGCGTGGCCGACTTCAGGCCGGCGAGGGTGCCGCCGAGCACGATGGCCCATCCGATCAGGTGGAGGACGAGCAGGATCCCGTAGACGATGTCCATGATCCTGACACTACGTCAGAACATCGCGGCGGGGCCAATCGCCGGTTCGGCTCAGGCCGGGCCGGCGAACGCGTCCGCGATCGGCGTGTCACCGCCCGTGAAGCCGAGGGTCCGGCCGACCGAGCGAGGATCGGCGAGGGCCTGTGCCACGACCGCGGCGACGTCCTCGCGGGCGACCCCGCCGGTGTCCGCCCCCACGGCGATCCTGCCGGTGCCCGGGTCGTCGGTGAGCCGTCCGGGCGCGACGATCGTCCAGTCCAGGGCGGTGCCACGCAGGTGCTCGTCGGCGGCCGCCTTCGCTTGCGCGTACGGGAAGAAGCCCGAGTCCTCGGGGACCCCGTGGTCGAGGCGCGCGCCCTGGTAGGACACCATCACGTAGCGCAGCACGCCGACGAGCTGGGCGGCGTCCATCGAGCGGATCGCGGCATCACGGTCGACGGCGTAGGTCCGGTCCGGGTTGCCGCCGCCGGCTCCTGCGGACCACACCACCGCGTCGTGGCCGGCGAGGCTCTCGGAGATCTGCGTGGCCGAGAGGTTCTCCACGTCGGCGACGAGCGCCGTCGCCCCGGTCGCCTCGACGGCGGGACCGTGGTCGGGGTTACGGATCAGCGAGGTGACCGCGTGCCCCTCCCGGACCAGGATGCGGCTCAGGTGCAGGGCGACCTTGCCGTGGCCGCCGATGATCGCGATGAGGGACATGTTCCTGCCTTCGTCTCGGGTGCTCGCCGGGCGCGGATGGTGCCGGCCGCTACAGCAACCTTCGCACGGCGGCCCAGCGGGTCAACTCGTGCCGGGACGAGAGCTGCAGTTTGCGCAGCACGGCGGAGACGTGCGTCTCGACGGTCTTGATCGAGATGAACAGCTCGCCGGCGACCTCCCGGTAGGTGTACCCGCGGGCGATCAGCCGCATGACCTCCTGCTCGCGGGCGGACAACCGGTCGAGCTCGTCGTCGGCGACGGCGACGTCCGCGGCCGCGGTGCCGAACGCATCCAGCACGAACCCCGCCAGTCGCGGCGAGAACACGGCGTCCCCGCCGGCGACCCGGCGCACCGCGTCGGAGAGGTCGGCACCGTTGATCGCCTTGGTGACGTACCCGCGAGCGCCCGCCCGGATGACCGAGACCACGTCCTCGCTGGCGTCCGAGACCGACAGGGCCAGGAACGTGACCTCACCGAGCAGGTCCGTGCAGCCGGCCAGGACCTCCGCCCCGCCACCGCCCTGGCCGCCGGGAAGGTGCACGTCCAGGAGCACCACGTCGGGCCGGTGCGCGTGCACCACCGAGATCGCGGACGGGACGTCGTCGGCCTCGCCGACCACCTCGAGGTCGTCCGCCAGCTCCGATCGCACGCCGGCCCGGATCATCCGGTGGTCGTCGACGAGTACCAGTCGCAGGGTCATGTGTCTTCGCCTCCATCGCCGCGGGGCATCGTCAGGTGGATCTCGGTGCCTCGGGTGGCATCACTACGGATCGTCGCCGTCCCGCCGTGCCGGCGCATCCGGTCCAGGATCGAGTCGCGCACGCCGTGCCGGTCGTCGGGCACGCCGGCGAGGTCGAAACCGTCGCCGCGGTCCCGCACGAAGACGTCCACGCTCTCGGCGCCGATCTCCACGTACAGCGAGATCGGTGCCCGGCCGTGCCGGACGGCGTTCGCGAGGGCCTCGCGGGTGGCCGCGGCCAGGGGTGTGGTGCCGTCGTCCGGCCGGGCGTCGCCGGCCGTGACCACGTCGACCGGGACACCGTGGGAGTCCTCGACGTCGGCGGCGACCTGGCGCACCATGGCCGCGACCGAGTCACCGACCTCCGGTCGGTCGGAGTAGAGCCAGTCCCGCAGCTCGCGCTCCTGCGCGCGGGCCAGGCGCCGCACGTACTGCGGGTCATCGGCACGGGAGCGGATCAGGGAGAGGGTCTGCAGCACGGAATCGTGCAGGTGCGCGGCGATGTCGGCACGTTCGGACTCGCGGGCCCGGGCGGCGCGCTCGGCGACGAGTTCGCGCCACAGCCGCAGCCCGAGCGGGGCGAGCACCACGGCGGTGCCGGCCAGGATCGCCAACCCCGCGACGGCGCCGCGGAACACCTCGGGGAACGTCTGCCCCTGGCCGACCAGCAGCAGCACCCCGACGAGGGCGAGCGCGAGGCCACCGCCGACGCGCAGCAACACGGTGGCCCGGCGGGCTGGCTCCCCCGCCTGCCGCTGTCGCTCGACGGCACCGAGCTGGCTCCAGGCGAGTGCGGCGCCACCGAGCAGGACCAGAACCGGCAGGATCCAGGTCGAGGAGATGTCCAGGTCCGCGCGGCCGGCGAGCAGCGCGACCGCGACCACGATGAGGACGACGGCGAGCACGAGGTCCCAGATCGGCCTGGCGGTCGTGCGCGACCGCAGTCTGGGCACCAGGCGGCTGAGCCGGGTCGGGCGGGCCTGCGCGGCCTCCTCCTGCGGATCGCCGGTCGGAACCGTGAGCAGGAACCAGACGTACAGGGCGATCCCGGCGCCGAGGAACAGACCGAGCACCGCGAAGGCGATCCGCACCCATCGCACATCCACGCCCAGGTGCGCGGCCAGCCCGGCGCAGACTCCGCCGATGACCCGGCCCTGGCGCAGCCGGCGCAGCGGAACGTGGCCCGCGGTCCGCCAGGGCGGGATCCAGGGCCGGCTCACGCGAAGGTCGGGCTGACTCACCTCGCCATCGTGGCACGCCGACGGGGCGATCGGGCCGCCGGAGGCCCGATCCGGCCCGGAATCAGGGGCGTCGGACGCCGATATCAGGGGATCCCCCGATCCGGGTGCGCCGGCGGTCGGGACCGGCGGATCAGGGACGGTTCAGGGTCATACCCGATGGTCGGCGCGGGCCCGACGGGAGTTGACTTGGCCCATGAGCACAGACAACTCCGCCGGCGCACCGCCGCCACGACCCCCGGCACCGGGGCCTTCGAGCACCGACTCCTTCTTCGACTCGCTGCGCCGCAGCCGGATGCCGCGGACCACCGATCGCTGGATCGGTGGGGTGGCCGCCGGGATCGCGCGACGCCTGAACATCGACCCGCTGATCGTGCGCGGCGTGCTCGTCGTGATGACCCTGTTCGGCGGGCTCGGCCTGTTCCTGTACGGGCTCGGCTGGGCCCTGCTGCCGGAGGAGACCGACGGCCGGATCCACCTCCAGGAGGCGATCCGCGGCCGGTTCGACGCGGCCCTCGCGGGAGCGATCGCCTTCGTGCTCGTCGGTGCGTCCCGACTCGGGTTCTGGTGGGACAACATGTGGTGGGGCGGGGAGTTCTTCGGCACCGTCCTGGTGCTCGGGGCCATCGCCCTGGTGATCTGGCTGATCGTCTCCGCCCGGCGGAACGGGAAGGACGCCGGAGGGACGCCGAACCAGCAGGCCACGATGATGCCGCCGCTCGGCCCGACCCCGCCGCCCGCGCCCGGCCAGCCGGCCGACCACGGCCCGGCGACCTGGGCGAACGCGGCGGCACCGACGTCGACGACCACCGAGTCGTCCGAAGGAACCGCAGCGGCCGGCCACTCCGGCCCACCGCCCGCGGCCGACCCGGCGCTCCCCGACGGCTCCGACGCGTACGCCGACCCGGCCGGTACGGCGTTCGCGGCCGAGACCGGCTGGTCGGGCCGGGTGCCGCCGTCCGGTCCCACGTACCCCACGCCCGGTCCGGATCCCTACGCGACCTATCCGACGCCGTCGGGCACCGGTCCTCACTCCGCCCACCCGACCACCTGGGCGCCGGCTCCGGCACCCGTGCCCGTGCCCGTGCCCACTGTGCCCGCCAGGCCCCGGACTCCCGGTCCCGGCCGGCTCCTGACCCGCCTGGTGCTCGGCCTCACGCTGATCGCGATCGCCTCGCTGTGGCTGCTCGAGTACGTCGGCGACGTGGTCGTCGGCGGCTGGCTCACGGGGATCGGCGTCGTGCTGATCCTGCTCGGCATCGGCGTCGGCGTCGCGGGTCTGCTCGGCCGCAGGTCCGGCGGGCTCGGCGTGGTCGCGGTCCTGATCGCGCTGATCGGGGTGCCCTGGGCGGCGGTCGAGGGATCCACGAACTTCGGCGACTTCCGGTGGACGGAGTCCAGCAGCTACGGGGACGCCCGCTGGGTCCCGCAGGACGCGGCCGAGCTCGAGCAGGGCTTCGACGACATCGCCGGGGGTGAGGTGACCGTCGACCTCACCGAACTCGACGGCACCGTCCGGCTCGACGACCCGGTGAACCTCGGCATCGGAGCCGGCCAGCTCAACCTCCGCGTCCCGGAGGGCATGTCGGTCCGGATCGAGGCCGAAGTGCTCGGTGAGGTGGTCGCCCGGACCAGCGATGGCTGGACCGGTGGCTACGCCGACGACCGGCCCGCGCCGATCGAGAACAACCAGTGGCGCACCAGCCCCAGCCGCGGGGTCGTCCTGATCTCGCCGGCCGCGCAGTCCGGTGAGCCCGACCTGACCATCGTGATCGACGCCGGTGTCGGCGAGATCCGGATCCTCGAGGAGTCCGCATGAGTGAGAACCGCAACCACGCCGCGTCCCCGGCCGAGCCCGACGCGCCCACGGAGGCGTTCGGGTCCGAGTCCCGGGACCAGGACCGCCCGAGCATCATGGAGGCCGCGACCAGGTTGGAGGCCGAGACGGCCGCCGCGCCGGGGTCGAGCGAACCGGGCGGACAGCCCTCCTGGTACGAGGAGTCCCTCCGCGACGAGGCCGCCCTGCGTTCCGAGCCCGTCCCGGTGACGCACCACGCCGCCGGGATGTCCGGTGCGGCCGATGCCGTGCCGGGGTACTCCCCCGGCAGCCCGGCCCCGCGCGAGCGGGCCCGGGTCGGCACCATCGTGTGGGGCCTGGTCCTGGTCCTGCTGGGGGTGGTCGTGGTCGCGATCGGGCTCGGCTTCGAGGTGGACCTCGAGGTCTTCCTCATCGGGCTGCTCGGGATCGCCGGGGTCGGCCTGCTCGTCGGCACCGCCATCTCGGCACTGCGCGGGCGCTGACCGCGGCGGTTCGAGCTCAACGGTGCGCTCGCGACGCGTTCGGCACGTCGGGAGCGCACCACAACGGTCCGGCGGTGGGGACGGCGCGCCTGCCTCAGTCCCGCCTCGCTCGCATGTAGAGCTCGTCGGCTCTCGCCAACACGTCGGGCCAACCCACCGCCGGCGCCACCCGGGCGTTGTGTTCCCGGATCCGGGCCAGCAGGCCCGGGTCGGAGGCCAGGTCCACGAGGGCGCCGGTGAGGCCGGCGTCCCCGGTGCGCAACAGCCCGTCGACACCGTCGGCCACGAACTCACCGATGCCGGTGCCGGCGTTCGCCACCACGGCGAGCCCAGCGGCCCGGGCCTCGAGCGGCGCGATCCCGAACGCCTCGAGCCGGGCCGGGGCCACGAACACGTCCTGGTCCCGGTAGAGCGTCGGCAGCACCTCCCGCGGTACCCGGCCGAGCAGGGTGACCACGTCCTCGAGGCCGGCCGCGGCGATCTCGGCACGCAGGGCCGCCTCCGCGGGGCCGCTGCCGGCGATGCTCAACCGGATCCGTGGCCGCCCGCGGCCGTCGCGTCCGAGGGTCTCGGCGGCGGCACCGACGAGCCGCACCAGCGGAACCGCACGCTTGCGGGGCGCGAGCCGTTGGGTCGCGACCACGCGCAGCACACCGGGATCGGCCGGGGCGACCGGCCCTGGTGTGCCGCGCGCGGCGGCCCGCCAGGGCGCCAGGTCCAGCCCGTTCGGCAGCACGGTGACGTCGTCACGGCGCAGCGCGTGCGCCACCCGCTCGGCCGCCACGGTGCTGACCGCGCTCGGCGCGAGGGCAGCCTCGCTCCACCCGCCGGCCCGGGCGCCGAGCCGGACCGCCGGCTCCACGCCGTCGAGCATGCAGTGCCAGGTGATCGCGAGCGGCAGGCCGAGATCGCGGGCCGCGCGAGCGCCGTCGAACGCGAACGGGCTGACCACGCCCGCGTGCACGTGCACCACATCCGGGCGCAGGATCTCCAGGGCCCGCCTCACGAGCGCCCGCCCGCTCGGGTGCACGGGCAGCCCGAACGTGACCGGCGAAGCGATCCGGTGCACCCGGACCCCGGCGGCCTCCGTGGTGGTGGTGCGGTACCGGCTGCGCCCCTGCTCGACGGCATCGCGGCCCAGCGCGGTCGCGGTCAGCACGTGCACGGCATGCCCGGCGGCGCCCTGATGGGTGGCGAGGTCCTCGACCTGGGACTCGATGCCGCCGACCCGGGGGGCGTAGCAGTCTGAGACGTGGACGATCCGCACGCCCCACTGTAACCAGCGCTCCCCGACGTGACGGGGCGAGGCAGAACCCCACGTCCGAGTCAGGAGGTCGTCGGCTCCTGATTCGGGCGCAACGCACTGCACCGCGGCGGGAACTCCTGTCGTGACCGCTAGAATTATCTCGATGTCGAGAGAACGGACGCCGATGCCCACCTGGGACCCGACCACCTACCTCGCCTATGCCGACGAGCGCAGCCGACCGTTCCTCGACCTGCTCGCCCGGGTCGACGGCGAACCCGCCACCATCGCCGACCTCGGCTGCGGCCCCGGTCACCTGATGGCCGCCCTGCGGGCCCGTTGGCCGCACGCGTCGATCGTCGGCGTGGACGCCAGCCCCGAGATGATCGCGCGGGCGCGCGCCGAGCACGCCGCCGACGGCGTCACGTACGTGTGCGCCGACCTCACCTCCTGGGAGCCGGCCGCGCCGGTGGACCTGCTCGTCTCGAACGCGACGCTGCAGTGGGTGCCGGGGCACCTCGACCTGCTCCCCCGGCTCGCCGGCACGCTGACCGAGGCCGGCACGCTGGCGTTCTCCGTGCCGGGCAACTTCGACGAACCGAGCCACGTCCTGCTGCGCGACCTCGCCGGGCGAGCGCCCTACGCGGCCCACACGGCCGCCGTCGTCCATCCTTCGTCGCACGACGCAGCCACCTACCTGGCGACCCTGACCGCGACGGGACTGCGCGTGGACGCCTGGGAGACCACCTACCTGCACGTGCTCGACGGCGAGGACCCGGTGCTGCGGTGGATCCTCGGAACCGGGGCGCGCCCGGTGGTGCAGGCGCTTCCCGAGGACCTCCGGGAGCAGTTCGTCACCGAGTACGGCGTGCTGCTGCGGGAGGCCTACCCGGTCCGCCCGCACGGCACGGTGCTGCCGTTCCGGCGGGTGTTCGTGGTGGCGCGCCGAGCTTGAGCGGCGGTGCTCAGGCCCGCCTGCTCACTCCCACTCGATGGTGCCCGGCGGCTTGCTGGTCACGTCCAGCACCACCCGGTTCACCTCGGCCACCTCGTTCGTGATCCGGGTGGAGATCCGCGAGAGCACGTCGTAGGGCAGCCGGGTCCAGTCCGCGGTCATGGCGTCCTCGGAGGACACCGGCCGGAGCACGATCGGGTGCCCGTAGGTGCGCCCGTCACCCTGCACGCCCACCGAGCGCACGTCCGCCAGGAGCACCACCGGGCACTGCCAGATCTCGCGGTCCAGACCGGCCGCGGTGAGTTCCTCCCGGGCGATCGCGTCCGCGGCGCGCAGCGTCTCGAGCCGGCCGGCGGTGACGTCCCCGACGATCCGGATCCCCAGGCCCGGACCCGGGAACGGCTGCCGCCAGACGATCGCCTCCGGCACCCCGAGCTCCAGCCCGACGGCGCGCACCTCGTCCTTGAACAGGGCCCGCAGCGGTTCGATCAGTTCGAACTGGAGGTCGTCCGGCAGCCCGCCGACGTTGTGGTGGGACTTGATGTTCGCGGCGCCCTCGCCGCCACCGGACTCGACCACGTCCGGGTAGAGGGTGCCCTGGACCAGGAACTTCACGTCCTCGCCGTGCGCGCCGGCGTCCGCGACCACCTCGCGGGCGGCGTCCTCGAACACCCGGATGAACTCGCGGCCGATGATCTTGCGCTTGGTCTCCGGGTCGCTGACGCCCGCGAGCGCGTCAAGGAACCGCTGCTGGGCGTCGACGACCTTCAGCGTCACCCCGGTGGCGGCCACGAAGTCGGTCTCGACCTGCTCGGCCTCACCGGCGCGCAGCAGGCCGTGGTCGACGAACACGCAGGTCAGCTGGTCCCCGATCGCGCGCTGGACCAGCGCGGCGGCCACCGATGAGTCCACCCCGCCGGAGAGCCCGCAGATCACCTTGGCGTCGCCGACCTGCTCGCGGATCGCGGCCTCCTGCTCGGCGATCACGTTTCCGGGCGTCCAGTCGCCGGTCAGCCCCGCACCGTCGTAGAGGAAGTTCTCCAGGGCCTTCTGTCCGAACTGCGAGTGCTTGACCTCCGGGTGCCACTGCACCCCGAACAGGCGCCGGTTCCGGTCCTCGAACGCGGCGACCGGTGAGCCCGACGACGTCGCGAGCACGTCGAACCCGGCCGGGGCGGCATGTACCGCGTCCCCGTGGGACATCCAGGTGGTCTGCGCCGCGGGTGAACCGGCCAGCAGCGTGCCGCCGTCGCCCACCCGCACCTCGGTGCCGCCGTACTCGCGGGCCCCGGTGTGCGCGACGGTGCCACCGAGTGCGGCGGCCATCGCCTGGAAGCCGTAGCAGATCCCGAACACGGGGACGCCGGCGTCGAACAGCGTGGGGTCCACCGCCGGGGCGCCGTCCGCGTAGACCGACGCCGGCCCGCCGGAGAGCACGATCGCGGCCGGGTCCTTGGCCAGCATCTCGTCCACGCCCATGGTGTGCGGGACGATCTCGGAGTAGACCTTCGCCTCCCGCACCCGGCGGGCGATCAGCTGGGCGTACTGGGCTCCGAAGTCGACGACGAGAACGGGCCGGTGCGGGGAGGGGGCGCTCACAGCACCCAGGATACGGCCGGATCAGACGGTGCCGATCACGGCGCCTCGGCGCGCGCCGCGAGCGTCTCGTCCACCCAGTCGCGGGCCTTACCCTCCATGACGAACGACAGGACCGGCACCACGCCACCGGCGATCAGGGCCGCGATCCGGCCGAAGCTCCAGCGCATCCGGCTCCACAGGTCGAACACCGTGACCGCGTAGACGACGTAGATCCATCCGTGCACGAACGCGATCCAGGACCCGAGCACGGGGTTCGGACTGCCGGTGGAGTCGACGCCGTTCACCTGCACGATGTACTTGAGCACCATCTCCAGGCAGAGCAGCAGGAGCATGCCGCCGGTGACGAACGCCATGATCCGGTAGCGGGTGAACGCGCCGCGATCCTTGAAGTCCCGGGCATCGGCGTTGGTCGGGTTGGTGTCCGTCATGGGAGACATTGTCGCCCGAGTCCGGGGCGGGGGGAAACTCGCCGGGCACGCCGGACGGCGGGTGGGCACCGACACCGGTCGGTAGCCTGTGCGCGGAGAGGGGTGGGCGATGAGCCGACGGCGGTGGCTGCTCGCGGCGGCGGTGCTCGTCGTGGTGGTCGTGGTGGTGGTGCTCGCGCTCCGGTCCGGTGGCCCAGCGGCCGAACGGCGCGCCGCGATCGCCCAGTGGGATGCCGACCTGCTGGACTGGGAGGTCCAGCGGCTCGCCGAGTTCGGGCCCGACGGCGCCCGAGTGCCGACCGCGGAGCCGCTCGGCGCCGTGGTGCTCGGTCTCGCAAGCGCACCCGTGCTCGCCGGCGAGGCCACCGCGGAGTCCCTGGACGCGGTGAACGCCGCCTGCACCGCGCAGGCGTCCTTCCCGGAGGTGGTGCGCAGCGTGCCCGCTCCCCCGGCCGCGCCGCCGGGCCTGGACACCGAGCACGCCGACGCCGACGGGGTCGTGGCCCGGTTCGACGCCGATCGCGGCGCCCTGGCCGCCTTCGTGGACGCGACCGGGGCCGACGAGGCGGCGGTGCGACAGTTCTGCGGCACCTACCCGCCGCTGGTATCAGCGCACTCGGACGCCGCTGCCGGAGCGACCGGCCCGGCGGAGGCGAACGCCCGGATCGTCGACGCTCTCTCGACCCAGTGCTACCTGTCCGGCTGGGAGCCCGTCTGCTCCGCCGACGCGGACGGGGCGCGGGACGTGGCGGCCGCCCAGATCAGCGCGGATCCGGGCGCGGTCGACGCCGCGGTGGAGGCGGCGGACACCGGGCACGCGCAGGCCGCGACCGCCGTCGGGCTCGGGGCCGACCGGGCCGCCACGGCGGCCGCCATGACCGCGGCGGTGACCGCCTGGCAGACCGACGCGAGCGCGGCGACCACGGCGTTCACCGACGCACTCGGCGGGTGACCCGGCCCGCCGCCCGGGTACCGGGACCGAGCGGCGCTGAACGGTGGTGCAGACCACTGAAATCAGTTGGCACCGTGGTGGTGGCCAGGCATACCGTTGCCTCTCGTGCGTCCACTCCCCGAGGCCGATCCCGGCCGCCCTCCGCTGACCTCCGCCGGCGCCTTCATGTGGTGGCAGACGAAGCGTCAGTGGGGCGTGCTCGTCGGCGCTGTCATCGTCGGCATCATCGGTGCCGTCTGCCAGGCCGCGGTGCCGTTCGTGCTCGGTCGTGCCATCGACGGCGGACTCGAACACGGCCTGTCGCCGTCGCTGCTGCGTTGGTGCCTGATCCTCGCCGGCATCGGCGCGGTCTCGCTGTTCACCGGAGCGTTCGGGCACCGTCTCGACGTGGTCAACTGGCTGCGCGCGTCCCTGAACACCAGCCAGCTCATCGGCCACCACGTGACCCGCACCGGCTCGGCGATCACCCGGGAACTGCCCACCGGTGAGGTGGTCGCCACCGTGGCCTCGGACGCCCTGCGCCTCGGCGAGATCTACGCCCAGGCGGCCCGGCTGCTCGGCGGGATCGTCACCTACATCCTGGTCGCCGTCGTGCTGCTGCAGAGTTCGGTCTCGCTCGGGGTGGCCGTGCTCATCGGCCTGCCCGTGGTCGCCGGCGTCCTGGCGCTCCTGGTCCGCCCCTTGCAGCGTCGCCAAGCGCTCCAGCGCGAGGCCGCCGGGCGGCTGACCACCCTCGGTGCGGACACCGTGTCCGGGCTGCGGATCCTGCGTGGCATCGGCGGCGAGGAGGTTTTCGCGGGCCGCTATCGGGAGCAGTCCCAGAAGGTCCGGGCCGCCGGCACGGCCGTCGCGCAGACGCAGTCGACGCTGGACGCCCTGCAGACCCTGCTGCCCGGCCTGTTCCTGGCCGGGGTGGTCTGGTACGGCGCTCACCTGGCGCTCGCCGGGGAGATCACGCCGGGCCAGCTGGTCACGTTCTACGGCTACGCCGCGTACCTCACCCAGCCGTTGCGCGCCGCGACCCAGGCAGTCCAGTCCGGCACCCGGGCGGTGGTCGCCAGCCGCAAGGTCATCAAGGTCCTCCAGGTCACCCACGACGTCCCGGACACCGGCACCGAAACGGCGCCGCCCGCGGGGTCCGAACTGGTGGACTCCGACTCCGGCCTGGTCGCCCACCCGGGGCAGCTCCTCGCCGTGGTGAGCGCGGACCCCGACGCCTCCGCCGAGATCCTGGCCCGGATGGCACGGCAGCACGACCGGGTCGAGCCGGGTGAACAAGCCGGCAGCGTCGACCAGGACGACCAGGCCGAACAGGCCGGTGAGGTGCGCTGGGGCGAACGGCGCCTCACCGACGTGCCGCTGGCGCAGGTCCGGGAGCGGATCGTCCTGAGCGAGGCCACCCCGGCCCTGTTCACGGGTCCGTTGACCGAGGAGCTCGACACCCGCGAGCAGGCGGACCGCGCCGACCTCGAGGCCGCGCTCGCGACGTCCGACGCCGGCGACGTCCTCGACTCCATCCCCGATGGCCTCGACGGCACCATGACGGAGAAGGGCCGGTCCCTGTCGGGTGGCCAGCGCCAGCGGGTCTCGCTCGCCCGTGCCCTGCTCACCGAGGCCGAGATCCTGCTCCTGGTGGAGCCCACCAGTGCGGTGGACGCGCACACCGAGGCCCGGATCGCAGGGAACCTGACCCGCGCCCGGGCCGGTCGGACCACCGTGGTGGTCTCGGCCAGCCCGCTCGTGCTCGACCAGGTCGACGAGGTCGCGTTCGTCTCCGGCGGCCGGGTCGAGGTCCGCGGCGGCCACCGCGACCTGCTCGAGATGGCCGAGGCCGGGCACCCCGGCGCCCTCGCCTACCGGAACGTCGTCAGCCGCGCCACGGCAGAACAGGAGGTGGCCCGATGAAGCTCCCCATCGCGGACTCCGCGACCATGCGCGCCATGACCGGCGACCTGCTGCGCCGCTACCGCGGTGAGCTGACCAGCGTCGTCGGGCTGCACACCCTGTCCGCCGTCGCGGGTCTGCTCGGTCCGTGGCTGCTCGGGATGATGGTCGACGGGGTGATCGGCGGCACCACCGCCCGTGCCCTGAACACCATGGTCGCGATCCTCGTGGCGGCGGTGCTCGCCCAGACCGTGCTTACGAAGTTCGCGCAGCGCTCCTCGATGCTGCTCGGCGAGAAGGTCTTCGCCGGGTTGCGCGAGGAGTTCATCTCCCACGTCACCACGCTCCCGCTGTCCACGGTGGAACGGGCCGGGACCGGGGACCTGGTGGCGCGCACCACGAACGACATCGACCGCGTCCAGCACACGGTGCGGTTCGGCGTGCCCCGGGTGCTCGTCTGCATCATCACGATCGTGCTGACCGTGGTCGCGGCCGTCCTGGCGAACTGGCTCGTCGCCCTGGCCATGTTCGCCGGCGCCCCGATCCTGATCGTGGTGACCCGGTGGTACCTGCGCCGGGCCACCAAGGGGTACCTGCGCGAGTCCGCGTCCTACGCCCGGATCAACGGCACCATCACCGAGTCCGTGGAAGGTGCGAGCACGGTCGACGCGTTGTCCCTCGGCCGCAGGCGTCGCCAGCGGATCGACGCCGACCTCGCCGAGGCCTTCGGCGCCGAGAAGTACACGCTGTACCTGCGTACCGTACTGTTCCCCGGCCTGGACGCGGCGTTCATCCTGCCGATCATCGCGGTGCTGCTCTGGGGCGCCTACCTGATCTCGACCGGTCAGGCGAGCGTCGGCGCGGTGACCACGATCGCCCTGTACGCGGTGCAGGTCATGGGCCCGGTCGACGAACTGATCTTCTGGATCGACGAGATCCAGGTGGGTGCCACGTCGTTGTCCCGGATCTTCGGGGTCTCCCTGGTCAAGCAGGACCGGGAGCCCACCGGCGCGCGGCCGAGCGGCGAGGAGATCGAGGCACGCGACCTGCACTACGCCTACCGCGAGGGCCACAACGTGCTGCACGGCATCGACCTGGACCTGAGGGTTGGTGAACGCCTCGCCGTGGTCGGCCCCTCGGGAGCGGGCAAGTCCACCCTCGGGCGGATGCTCGCCGGGATCCACCCGCCCACCGCCGGGACGGTCACGGTCGGGCAGGTCCCGCTCGTCGACCTGCCCCTGGAGGAACTGCGTTCGCAGGTCGCTCTGGTGACCCAGGAGCACCACGTGTTCGTCGGGACGCTCGCCCAGAACCTGCGCCTGGCCAAGGTCGAGGCGGACGACGGCGAACTCACCAGGGCGTTGGACGCCGTCGATGCCCTCGGCTGGGTGCGGGCGCTGCCGGAGGGTCTGGAGACCGAGGTGGGCTCCGGCGGGGCGAAGCTGACCCCGGCGCAGGCCCAGCAGATCGCGCTCGCCCGCCTGGTCCTCCTGGATCCGCACACCCTCGTGCTCGACGAGGCGACCTCGCTGCTCGACCCGCGCGCGGCCCGGCATCTGGAGCAGTCGCTCAACGCGGTCCTGACCGGACGCACCGTGGTCGCGATCGCGCACCGCCTGCACACCGCGCACGACGCCGACCGGGTGGCCGTGGTCGACGGCGGCCGGATCTCCGAGATCGGCCCGCACGATGAACTGGTGGCGGCCGACGGCGAGTACGCCGCGCTCTGGCACTCCTGGCAGCAGGAGTAGCCCGACCGCCGGGCTCAGGCGGTGCCGACGGCCTCGGGATCCGTGGCGGGTGCGTCGCCGCCGGTGCGCTCCGCCCGGAGGTGACGCACCTCGTCACGGACCATCCGCCACCACAGCACCAGGGCGAAGCCCCCGAAGATCCACCACTCGGCGGCGTACGCCAGGTTCTGGATGTTCAGCCCGCCGCCCTCGACGACCGGGGCGCCGTAGGGCGCCAGTTCGGCGTCGGCCGCCGGCTCCTGGACCTCCAGGATGAACTGGCCGGAGTAGATCGGCGTGCCCCACACGTTCGCGAGCGCCGCCGGGCTGACCGCCTCGATCTCGTCGCCGGTGGCAGCCCCGACGGCGATGCCCGCCTGGGCGGGGTCCGGCCCGCCCAGGTAGCCGGTCAGCTCGACCGGCCCGCCGGGCACGTCGAGGTGGGCGTCGCCGGGCTCGCTCACCCAGCCCCGCACCACCGGCAGGATCGCGGGCCCGCCGGCTGGGTGGTCGACCTGCAGCGCGGTGACGAGCAGGTAACCGGTCCGACCGTCGAGCTGCCGGTCGGCGACGAAGAACTGGTCCTGCGCGAGGTAGGTACCCGTGACGGTGACCCGCTGCCCCACCATCGTCTGCGTGAACGGGGTCTGCGGGGCGGCCACCGTGTCCAGCGGCACCGGGGGCGCGCTCTCGCGCTCCGCGGCCTCGACGGCGGACGCCTGGTCGCCGCGGATCTGAGCGCGGTCCAGCTGCCAGGCCCCGAGCCGGATGCACAGCAGAGCACCGGCCACGAGCAGCACGAGGATGCCGATCAGGCGGGGGCGGGTCGCCGCCCGCAGCCAGTCGGAGAACCCAGCGGACGCGTGCACCCACCCAGGTTACTTCGCGCCGCCGGGTGTCCCGGGCCGGCGCCGGCGCCGGGCCGGCCCGCCCGGGACCGAAGTCACTCGCGCAACCGCGTCCGACCGGGCAGGCTAGGGCACGGCTGTGCTGTCGCTCACCGAGGGGTAGGAACATGTCCGTCACATCCGATACCGAATCCCGCCGACCGTCGACTCCGGGGAGTCCGTGGGGGCACCGACCGGTCGCCGAGCTCGACTCCGAGACCCTGAACACGCTGGACCGGTGGTGGCGGGCCGCGAACTACCTGTCCGTCGGCCAGATCTACCTCCTCGCGAACCCGCTGCTGCAGACCACGCTCTCGCGCGACGACGTCAAGCCGCGGTTGCTCGGCCACTGGGGCACCACCCCGGGTCTGAATTTCCTGTACGCGCACCTGAACCGGGTGATTGCCGAGCGGGGACAGTCCACGATCTACCTGACCGGTCCCGGGCACGGTGGGCCCGGCCTGGTCGCGAACTCCTACCTCGAGGGCACCTACACCGAGACCTACCCGGACATCAGCCAGGACGCCGAGGGCATGCGCCGGCTGTTCCGGCAGTTCTCCTTCCCGGGTGGCATCCCCTCGCACGTGGCGCCGGAGACGCCCGGTTCCATCCATGAGGGCGGCGAGTTGGGCTACGTGCTCTCCCACGCCTACGGTGCCGCGTTCGACAACCCGGACCTGCTGGTCGCGGCCGTCGTCGGCGACGGCGAGGCCGAGACCGGTCCGCTGGCCACCAGCTGGCACTCGAACAAGTTCGTCAACCCGGTCCAGGACGGGGTGGTGCTGCCGATCCTGCACCTGAACGGGTACAAGATCGCCAACCCGACCGTGCTCGCCCGGATCCCGGACGACGAACTGCTCAACCTGATGCGCGGGTACGGCCACAAGCCGCACCTGTTCGTCGGCGGGTTCGACGGCGAGGACCCGGCGGCCGTGCACGCCCGGTTCGCCGTGCTGCTCGACGAGGTGTTCAACGAGATCGCCGACATCAAGGCCGCGGCCGCGGACGGCAACACCGACCGCCCGGCCTGGCCGATGATCATCCTGCGCTCCCCGAAGGGATGGACCTGCCCGCCGACCATCGACGGCAAGCAGGTCGAGGACTCCTGGCGCTCCCACCAGGTGCCCCTGGCCAGTGCCCGGGACACCCCGGAGCACCTCGAGGTGCTGCACGACTGGCTCACCTCCTACGGCGCCGAGGAACTGTTCGACGACGACGGTGCCCCGGCCCCGGACATCGCCGCCCTGGCGCCGACCGGCGAGTTGCGGATGAGCGGGAACCCGCACGTGAACGGCGGGCTGCTGCTGCGCGACCTGCGGATGCCCGACTACACCGAGTTCGCCGTGGACGTGCCCGCTCCGGGCGGCGCGATCGCCGAGCCCACCAAGGTCCTCGGTCAGTGGCTGACCGAGGTGATCAGGCGCAACCCGGACAACTTCCGCATCTTCGGCCCCGACGAGACCGCCTCGAACCGGCTCCAGGCGGTCTACGACGTCACCGACAAGCAGTGGAACGCCGGCTATCTCGAGACCGACGCGGACGACCACCTGGCCCGCGCCGGCCGGGTCCTGGAGATGCTCTCCGAGCACCAGTGCCAGGGCTGGCTCGAGGGCTACCTGCTCACCGGGCGGCACGGCCTGTTCAACTGCTACGAGGCGTTCATCCACATCGTCGACTCGATGTTCAACCAGCACGCCAAGTGGCTCGAGGTCAGCCGGGAGATCCCGTGGCGGCGCCCGATCGCGAGCCTGAACTATCTGCTCTCCTCGCACGTCTGGCGTCAGGACCACAACGGGTTCTCCCACCAGGATCCCGGCTTCATCGACCTCGTGATGAACAAGAAGTCCGAGATCGTGCGGGTCTACCTGCCGCCGGACGCGAACACGCTGCTGTCCACCTACGACCACTGCCTGCGCAGCCGCGACTACGTGAACGTGGTGGTCGCCGGCAAGCAGCCCGGCCCGCAGTTCCTGACCATGGACGAGGCGATCGCGCACTGCACCCGGGGCCTGGGCATCTGGGAGTGGGCCGGCACCGAGGTGCCCGGTGAGGACCCGGATGTGGTCCTCGGCTGCGCCGGCGACATCCCGACCCTGGAGGTGCTCGCCGCGGCGGACCTGCTCCGCCAACACCTGCCCGACCTGTCGGTGCGGGTCGTCAACGTGGTGGACCTGATGCGGCTGCAGGACGAGCGCGAGCACCCGCACGGGCTCTCGGACCGGGACTTCAGCACGTACTTCACCGACACGAAGCCGATCATCTTCGCCTACCACGGCTATCCGTGGCTGCTGCACCGGCTCACCTACCGCCGGGCCGGCCACAAGAACCTGCACGTGCGCGGCTACAAGGAGGAGGGCACCACCACCACGCCGTTCGACATGGTGATGCTCAACGACCTGGACCGCTACCACCTGGTCATGGACGTCATCGATCGGGTCCCGGGCCTCGGGTCCAAGGCTGCCGGGCTGCGCCAGGAGATGTCCGACGCGCGCCTGCGGGCCCGCCGGTACACCCGCGAGCACGGCGACGACATCCCCGAGGTGCGGGACTGGGTCTGGCCGGACTCCGGCGACACGGGCACGGCCGAGGGCGGTCCGGCCCGTCACGCCACCACCGACACCGCGGGAGACAACGAGTAATGGTGACGAATGTGTACGTGACCTCGCCGGAGGGGCACACGGGGAAATCCTCGGTGGCCCTCGGGCTGGTCGAACTGTTCGTCCGTCGGGTCAAGCGGGTGGGGGTGTTCCGCCCGGTGGCCCGGGGGGACGACGAGCGGGACTCGGTGCTCGAACTGCTGCTCGCGCACGACGGCGTCGACCTCTCCTACGAGGAGACGGTCGGGGTCACCTACGAGGACGTACACGCGGACGCGGACGCCGCCCTGGCCACGATCATGCACAAGTACCGCGACGTGGAGCGCCAGTGCGAGGCGGTGGTGATCGTCGGTTCGGACTACACCGACGTCGCCGGCCCGACCGAACTCGCGTTCAACGCACGCATCGCCGCGAACCTGGGCTCCGCCGTCGTCCTGGTCACCTCGGCCGTCGACCGCGCGCCCGAGGACGTGCGCTCGATGGTGGACCTGTCCATCGCCGAGCTGAACGCCGCACACGCCCGAGTGGTGGCCGTGGTCGCCAACCGGGCCGATCCGGCGCGGCTCGCCGGGTTCGAGGCGGCCCTGGCGGACCTGCCCCTGCCGGCGTGGGTGATGCCGGACGTCCCGCTGCTGTCCGCGCCGAGCGTGCGGGACCTGCTCGAGGCGGTGGACGGCCGGCTCCTGGCCGGCGACGACGAGCTGCTCGACCGGGAGGCCGAGGAACTCATCGTCGGTGGGATGACGATGGAGCACATCCTGGACCGGATCACCGACGGCGCCGTGGTGATCGTGCCCGGCGACCGGTCCGAGGTGGTGCTGGCCATGGTCGCGGCGCACGCGGCCGAGAGCTTCCCGTCGCTGGCCGGGCTGATCCTCAACGGCGGCTTCGAACCGACCGCCCAGATCGCCCGCCTCGTGGGCGGCCTCGGCCAGCGGCTGCCGATCGTGACGACGCAGTACGGCACGTTCGGGACCGCCAGCCGGGTCGCGCGCACCCGCGGGTTGTTGTCCACCGGTTCCCAGCGCAAGCTCGACGTCGCCCGCGCGACGTTCGAGTCCGCCGTCGACGGCGAACGGCTGCTGGACGCCGTCGACGTGCCGCGCAGCGAGGTCGTCACCCCCCTGATGTTCGAGTACGACCTGCTCGAACGGGCCCGGACCGCGCGCAAGCACGTGGTGCTGCCCGAGGGCACCGACGACCGGATCCTGCGCGCGGCCAGCACCCTGCTCGCCCGGGACGTCGCCCAGCTGACCCTGCTCGGCGACGAGCCGACCGTGCGGTCCCGCGCCAGCGAGCTCGGGCTCGACCTCACCGGCGCCACCGTCGTGTCCCCCAAGGACCCCGAGCTGCGGGAGCGGTTCGCGCAGGAGTACGCGCGGCTTCGCGCTCACAAGGGCATGACTGCGGAGCGGGCCCGGGAGATCGTCACCGACGTCTCCTACTTCGGCACCCTGATGGTCCACCTCGGCCTGGCCGACGGCATGGTCTCCGGCGCCCAGCACACCACCGCGCACACGATCAAGCCCTCGTTCGAGATCATCAAGACCGTGCCCGGGGTGTCCGTGGTGTCCTCGGTGTTCTTCATGTGCCTCGAGGACAAGGTGCTCGTCTACGGCGACTGCGCCGTGAACCCGGACCCGACCGCCGAACAGCTCGCGGACATCGCCGTCTCCTCCGCGGCCACGGCCGCGCAGTTCGGGGTGGACCCCCGGGTGGCAATGCTCTCCTACTCGACCGGGGAGTCCGGCTCCGGTGCGGACGTGGACAAGGTGCGTACCGCGACCGAACTCGTCCGCGAGCGCGCCGGCGACCTCGTGGTCGAGGGCCCGATCCAGTACGACGCCGCCGTGGACGCCTCGGTCGCGAAGACGAAACTGCCGGACTCGGAGGTCGCCGGCCGGGCCACCGTGTTCATCTTCCCGGACCTGAACACCGGCAACAACACCTACAAGGCGGTGCAGCGCTCCGCCGGGGCCGTCGCGGTCGGACCCGTCCTGCAGGGACTGAACAAGCCGGTGAACGACCTGTCCCGCGGCGCTCTGGTGCAGGACATCGTCAACACCGTCGCCATCACCGCCATCCAGGCCCAAGGAGCCGCCCTGTGAGCAGGAACGTCCTCGTCATCAACTCGGGATCGTCGTCCTTGAAGTACCAGGTGGTCGACGCCGAGACCGGGGCCGCGGGCGCCGTCGGCCTGGTGGAGCGGATCGGGCAGGGGTCCGGCCTCCTGACTCACACCGTCGGCACCGTCGGCACCGGCGGCACCGGCGGCACCGGCGGCACGGACGAGCCGGTCACGCACCGCATCGAACGGCCGGTGCCCAACCACACCGCGGCGATGGAGGCGATGGCCGACGCGTTCGCCGAGCAGGGACCCTCCCTCGCCGAGGCCGGGCTGGTCGCGGTGGGGCACCGCGTGGTCCAGGGCGGGGCCAGGTTCGGCGGCTCCGTGCTGATCGACGACGAGGTGGTCGCGATCATCGAGGACCTCTCCGACCTCGCGCCGCTGCACAACCCGCCCAACCTCGACGGCATCCGGGCCGCCCGGGCGTCCTTCCCGGACCTGCCGCACGTGGCGGTGTTCGACACCGCGTTCCATCTGACCATGCCCGATCACGCCGCCACCTACGCGATCGACCGGGAGGTCGCGGCGGCGCACCGGATCCGGCGCTACGGCGCTCACGGTACGTCCCACCAGTACGTGGCCCGCGAGGCCGCGGCGTTCCTCGGGATCCCCAAGGAGCGGTCCAACCTGATTGTGCTGCACCTGGGCAACGGGGCCTCGGTGACCGCGGTGAAGGACGGGGTGTCGGTGGACACCTCGATGGGGCTGACCCCGCTCGAGGGCCTGGTGATGGGAACCCGCACCGGGGACATCGACCCCGCCGTGGTGTTCCACCTGTCCCGGACCGCCGGGATGAGCATCGACGAGATCGACGACCTGATGAACCGCCGGTCCGGGATGCTCGGCCTGACCGGCATGGTGGATATGCGCGACGTCGATGACGCCGTCGACGCGGGTGACCCGGCCGCCGTGCTCGCGATGGAGGTCTACTGCTACCGGCTGCGCAAGTACATCGGCGCGTACACCGCCGTGCTCGGCCGGGTCGACGCCGTCGTGTTCACCGCCGGCATCGGCGAGAACAGCGGACCGGTCCGGGCCGGTGCCCTGCAGGGTCTGGAGCCCTTCGGCATCCACCTGGACGCCGCCGCGAACCAGGCCCGATCGCGCGAGGTCCGGCGCATCAGTGCACCCGACTCCCCCGTGGCTGTGCTGGTGCTGCCCACGAACGAGGAGTTCGAGATCGCTCGGGAGGCGGTCACCGTCGTCCGAACCTGAGCCACCACTACCGATCGGGGAATGAAGGATGAGCAGCGACAACGCCGGTACCAGACACGTCACCGCCGACCTGGTCGATCCCTACGCGCTGGATCCCCGGGATGTTCAGGACCCGCCCACCACCATCCGAGGGCGCCTCCGGTTCCTCGGCCCGGGCATGATCACCTCGGCGGCCGTCGTCGGTTCCGGGGAGCTCCTGACCGCGACCACGCTGGGCGCCGAGGCGGGCTTCGTCCTCCTCTGGCTCGTCCTGGTCTCCACGTTCCTCAAGGTCTGGGTGCAGATCGAGCTGGGCCGGTGGTCCATCTCGACCGGCAAGGTCGCGGTGACCGGCTACAACGAGGTCCCCCCGAAGATCGCCGGGCGCGGCTGGATGGCCTGGCTCGTCCTGCTGATGTTCATCCAGTTCCTCACCAGCCAGGCCGGGGTGATCAGCGCGGCCGCCTTCGCGTTCTCCTCGCTCATGCCCATCGGTGGCGACCCCTACTCGCTGGTGTCGATCGGCACCTGGGTGGCGATCCTGGTCGTCATCGCGATCGGGATCCACGTGTGGAACAGGTACACGATCGTCGAGGGCGTCTCGACGGTGCTGGTCGTGCTCGTCACGACGTTCGCCGTGGTGATCGTGTTCCTCATCCAGGGCAGCGCCTACGACTGGAGCCTCGCCGACCTTGGCGAGGGGATGCGGTTCCAGATCGCGCTCGGCTCGATGGGCGTCGCGCTCTCCATGTTCGGCCTGACCGGCGTCGGCGCCGGCGAGGTCACCGCGTACACCTACTGGTGCGTCGAGAAGGGTTACGCGGCCTGGTCGGGCAGGAACGACGGCTCCGAGGCGTGGGCCCGGCGCGCCCGGGGCTGGATCAAGGTCATGAAGATGGACGCATGGGTGGCCTGGGTGGTCTACACGATCTCGACCGCGGCGTTCTATGTCCTCGGCGCCGCCGTGCTGCACCCGCAGGGGATCGTGCCCGAGGGCGACGAGGTCATGACCACGATCTCGAGCATCTTCTCGACGGCGGTCGGGCAGTGGGGCGCGACCGTGTTCCTCATCGGCGCCGGTGTCGCACTCTTCAAGACGATCATCGCCAACGTCCCCAGCCTCGGCCGCCAGGTGGGCAACACGCTCGCGGTGTTCGGGGCCTTCGACTGGAGTGACCAGATCCAGCGTGACCGTTGGATGCGGGGCATCATGGTGGTGCTGCCGATCATCTGGGGCCTGCTCGGCACGGTCGTCTCCTCGCCGCTCGCCCTGGTCATCCTGGCGGGGATCCTGAATGCGGTCTTCCTCATGGGCGTCGCGGCGTCGACCGTCTACCTCTCCCAGCGCCAGACCGATCCTCTGGTCAAGGACGGCGCCGCGTTCACCGTGATGCTCGTCATCTCCGCGCTGGCGATCTTCCTGGTCGGCATCGTGGGCCTGACCAACCTGTTCTGAGGCCCGCGCACGGTCGAGGATGGCAAACCCCGGCAACCGCTGCCGGGCGATGCTCGAGGTCGCCTAGCCTCGGGGAACAAGGGATGGCCGAGGGCGTCCGTCCCTGTCACGGCAGGGACATGAATCGAAGGAGAGTGCGACGATGGCCAAGATCGGCGTCCAGGCGATGATGCTGAAGGACAAGTTCGAGGAGCTGGGGCCCTACGAGACCCTGAGCCGGATCACCGACCTCGGTTACCACGCCGTCGAGATCTCACAGATCCCGATGACGGCCGAGAACGTGGCCGAGCTGGCGCGTGCCCGCGACGAGCTCGGCATGGACGTCGGGGCCCTGTCCGCCACGGTGGAGCCGAACCCGACCGGTACCGGCGAGGCGCTCAGCACCGACTTCGACAAGATCGTCGACGACGCGAACACCCTCGGCGCCCGCTACATCCGGATCGGCATGATGCCACTGACCGCGATGGCCTCCCTCGAGCAGGTCCTGGACTTCTGCCGGAAGGCGGACGAGGCGGCCGCACGGCTCGCCGGACAGGGTATCGGGCTGTACTACCACAACCACCACATCGAGTTCGCGAAGTACGACGGCAAGCGCCTGCTCGACATCATCAACGAGACGGCCCCGAACCTGCGTCTCGAGCTGGACGTGCACTGGGTCCAGCGCGGCGGCGGTGACCCCGTCCGCACGCTCCAGCGCTACGCCGACCGCACCGACCTGGTGCACCTCAAGGACTACCGGATCGGCCAGATCGACCCGGCCGTCTTCGAGGCCCTGGCGAACGGCGACCGTGGCGCCTTCACGCAGGCGTTCTCGAACGTGGTCCAGTTCGCCGAGGTCGGCGAGGGCAGCCTCGACTTCAAGGAGATCGTCGACCAGGCCGTGGCCAACGGCGTGAAGTACATGTTCGTGGAGCAGGACCAGCTGTACGGCCGCGATGTGTTCGACGCCCTGAAGATCTCGCACGACAACCTGGTCTCGCTCGGCTTCGCCGACCTCTTCTGAGGTTCGCCGACCACCGACGGACAGCGGGGCCCGGACGATCTCTCGTCCGGGCCCCGCTGCGCGTCTACGGCGCCTCTAGGGCGGCCTACGGGTGGGTCATCGAGGCGACGTCGAGGGCGGTGTCCAGCTGCTCCGGGGTGACCTCACCACGCTCGACGTAGCCGAGGTCCTCCACGGCCTGCCGGATCGTGATGCCGTTCGCGACGGAGTGCTTGGCGATCTTCGCGGCCGCCTCGTAGCCGATGATCCGGTTGAGCGGCGTCACGATCGACGGTGAGGACTCGGCGAGCTCGCGAGCCCGCTCGACGTTCGCCGTGATGCCGTCGACGCACTTCGTCGCCAGCGCTCGCGAGGCGTTCGCGAGCAGGTTGATCGACTCGAGCAGGTTTCGCGCGAGGACCGGCAGCATCACGTTCAGCTCGAACGTTCCGCTGGCGCCCGCGAAGGCGATCGCCGCGTCGTTGCCGATCACCTGGGCGGCGACCATCAGGGTGGCCTCCGGGATCACCGGGTTCACCTTGCCGGGCATGATCGAGGACCCCGGCTGCAGGTCCGGCAGCGCGATCTCGCCGATGCCGGCGCGCGGGCCCGACCCCATCCAGCGCAGGTCGTTGCAGATCTTCACGAGCGAGACCGCGATCGTGCGCAACTGGCCGGAGGTCTCCACGAGTGAGTCCTGGGCGCTCTGCGCCTCGAAGTGGTTCGGCGCCTCGGTCAGCGGTAGCCCGGTGTTCTCGGCGACCAGCGCGATCACCCGCTGTGGAAAGCCGGCCGGGGTATTGATGCCCGTGCCGACGGCGGTGCCCCCCAGGGGCAGTTCGGCCAACCGGGGCAGGGCGGAGTGCACGCGGGCGATCCCGTTGCGGATCTGCTGGGCGTAGCCGCCGAACTCCTGCCCGAGCATCACCGGGGTGGCATCCATCAGGTGCGTCCGGCCGGCCTTGACCACGTCGGCGAACTCCGTGGCCTTGGCCTCCAGCGACGCGGCCAGAACCTCGAGCCCGGGAAGCAGTTCATTGATCACGGCCTCGGTGGCCGCGATGTGGATCGAGGCCGGAAACACGTCGTTGGAGGACTGGGACGCGTTCACGTGGTCGTTCGGGTGCACGTCCGTGCCGGCCTCCGTGGCGAGGGTCGCGATGACCTCGTTCGCGTTCATGTTCGACGACGTGCCGGAGCCCGTCTGGAACACGTCGATCGGGAAGTGGCCGTCGAACTCACCGGCGATGACCCGGTCGGCGGCGGCCCGGATCGCGTCGGCCCGAGCCCGGTCGAGCACGCCGAGCTCGGAGTTCGCCAACGCGGCGGCGCGCTTGATCTGCGCGAGCGCCGCGATGTGGTGGCGCGAGATCCCGGTGCCGGAGATCGCGAAGTTCTCCACCGCGCGTTGGGTCTGGGCGCGGTACTTGGCATCCTTGGGAACCCGGACCTCCCCCATCGTGTCGTGTTCGATGCGGTACTCGGTCGCGTCCTGCGTCATCACTGCTCCGTTGTCGGCTGGTTGTGTCCCGAGTATCCCAGGTACGACGGCTTCGGTCAGCCTGCGGGCGGGACCTGCCCGACGGGTGCCGGTCCGGACGGGCCGGCGTCCATGGCCCGACCGGGCAGTGCCGGGAGTCGCATGGTGAGCACTACCCGGCCCCGGGCAGCCCCCGGCCGCGCGAGGTCTGCCATCATCGGCAGCCACGGCCCCGACCTGGAAGGAACCTGACGATGGGTGACCTGTTCGCCTGGTGGCTCGGCGGCGGAGACTGGTACGACCTCGAGCAACGCCGCCGGATCAGCGACCTCGAGGCATCGCACCACGCCTCCCAATCCTCGATGCGGCGTCAGATGCACCGCGCAACCACCGATCTCGCCACCCGCGTGAACCAGTTGGAGAGCGCCCTGGTCGCCGTCGTCGAGCTCGAGGACACCCGCGAGCGACTCACCGAGCACGCCGACGCGGCCGCCACCCGCCGGTTCGCGCGTGAGGTCGTCGCCGCACTGCCCGCGCTGGGGCGTGCGGACGGGGCCGGCCAGGTGACCGCGGTGCCACCACCGGACGTCCCCGGGTACTGGCTCCATCCGGCCAGTCGTGCGCTGGCGGCCGAGCTCGAGCCTGCCGTTCTGCAAGGCTCGGCCGACCCCGAGGCACTCCTTGCCGAGGCCCGCCGGCGGGACACCTTCCAGACGAACCAGACCATCGTGTGCCTCGCAGCCATGACCGGGCGCCCCGAGCGCGCCCACCGGCTGCTCCCGGAGTTGTATCCCGCAGGTGACCAGGTGACCGATGACGAGCTCGTGATCTGGCGCGCGGTGGCCACCGGACGGTTCGGGGAGGACGCCCGTGCCGGTCTGGTCGACGCCCTTCGCCGGGTGGTCCAGGTGGACGGCCCCCTGACCGCCGAGATCGAACGGCTCGCCCTCGGCGGCCGGCGGGACACCGGCGTGCCGGCCGTCGACGCCGGGGTCGGTCTGGAGAAGCTGCACGCCTGGGTGTCGTCGATCGTGACCGCGCCGGTGACCGGGACCCCGGGCGAGTCCAAGTCGGCCGACGACGCCCTGGCCGATCAGCTCGCTCTGCTGATCACCCGGGGCGCCCCGGGCGAGGAGGGCATCCTGCGCCGCATGGTCCAGATCCGTGGGGCGCTCGCCGCGATCGGGGTCTCGGACGGCCCGGCCCTGCCGCCGACCCCCGACCACACGGCCGTCGGCTCGGTACGTGAGACCGTGCTGGGCGACCTCGATCCGCGGCCGAGCGGGCCGAGGTGGCGGTTCCAGATGCTGGGTGGCGACGGTCGCGAGGACGTCACCCCGCCGGACCCGGAGCACCGCCTCGTCGCCCTCCGGGTGGTCGCCCCCGCCGTGGCACAACTCGCCGACCGCCTGGTGGAGAAGGCCAGGACGCCGCCCGCGCAGACGGACCGGGTGCGCCTCGGCCGCGGGGTCGAGGTCACCCTCACCCCGACCGGCCCGACGTCGTCGACGTGGCAGAAGCAGGTCGTCTCGACGCCCCCGCTCCCGGCCTGGCGGCGTCCGACCGCGATCGGCCTCGGCGTGGCCGCGGTCCTGCTCGGCCTGCTGTCCATCCAGGCCGGTCCCGGGATCATCGTGATCGGCGCGATCGCCGCCATCGCCGCGGGCGTGATCTTCTACCGGGACCGCAGCGAAACGGCTCGGTCACAGGCCGAGGCGCAGTCGCAGCGACAGCGCGCCGAGCGCACGATCGCCGACGCCCAGGAGCGCCTGCACAAGTCCGTTGAGGACTCGGCCGCTGCTGCCGAGGCGGCGCAGACCCACCACCGGGCGATCGTCGCCGCGCTCGAGGCGACCGGGCGAACGGTGTCAGCCTGACGTCGGCTCCGTTCGCCGCTCCCTCACTGCCTGCGCAGCACCACCCGCCGGAACGTCCCCACCCCGGTCGGCTCCGGCACCAGCGTGACGCCGCGGCGATCGGAGCGCACGCTCAGACCTTCGTCGACGTGCTCCACCTGCTGGCGCTGGGCGCCCGGGACGGTGACGGCGGCAGGCTTGACCGCACCCTGCCGCCGGACTGCTTCGTCCTTGATGCCCGACGGCGGCCGCTCGCCGGGCAGGCCCGCTCGCCTCAGGCGGTCGAGAGGTCCCACGAGTCGAGGTCCCGGTCGGCATCGGCCCGTGCCCGGCGCTGAGCCGCCGTGGTCGCCGGCCCCCAGACCTTGGCGATCAGCCAGGCGGGCACGCTGAGTCCGCAGGCGATCGTGATCGGCGCCAGCACCCAGACGGGCGTCGTGACGATCACGACCAGGACCGTGGCCAGCGCCCGCAGTGGCGAGGTGAGGACCAGGCGGGTGGCCTCGGCGAGCACCTCGGACCGGTGCGCGTCCAGGTCGGTCGTGCCCGCGGCGCGCACGTACGCACCGAAGAGGGCCCCGACCACCCAGTAGGTGGGCACCAGCAAGCCGGCGAAGAAGACCCGGGTTCCGCCGTCGAACGCCGTCACCATGAGCCACCCCGTGGCCACCCCGACCAACACGAACACCCACCACCCAAGCGAGACCGGCAGGTCCCGACGTAGGGTCCGACGCAGCTGGGTCAGCACCACCCGCCCGGAGGTGTCGGCGTGCTCGTCGAGGTCGGCCATCACCCGGGCGTTGCCGGCGAACGCGGGGATCACCCCCACGAGCGACAGCAACCCCAGGAGCCCGGCCCAGTTGGCGGCGACCATGGCCGCCGGGTAGCGCAGGAGCTTGTTCAGATCCATGCCGGTCCCTACTTGATCCCGGATCCGACGAAGCCGTTCACGAACTGCTTCTGGAAGAAGAAGAACATGACGATCATCGGAACCGCGGCCATCGTGGTGCCGGCCATGAGCAGGTTGAACTCGGTGCCCGCCTCCTGCCGGAACACCGACAACCCGAGCTGGATCGTGCGCAGGTTCGTGCTGGAGGTCACCAGCAACGGCCACAGGAAGTTGTTCCATCCGGCCTCGAAGGCCAGCAGCGCGACCGTGAGCATCCCGGGCCGGATCAACGGAGCCATGATCTGCACGAACGTGCGTGCCTCGGACGCGCCGTCGATCCTCGCGGCCTCCATCAGTTCGGTCGGGGTCGAGATGAAGAACTGGCGGAACAGGAAGATGTTGAAGGGTGAGACGAGCGCCGGGATCAGCAGCGCCCACCAGGTGTCGTACCACCCCGTGCCGCCCTGCCCGAACAGATCGTTGCCGCCGGCGAACGGCACGAACCGGATCATCAGGAACTCGGGGATGACGATCGCGTAGAACGGGATCATCATCGAGGCCAGGATGAAGCCGAAAAGCACGCTCGCCCCCCGGAACCGAATCTTCGCGAGCGCGTAGCCGGCCATCGACCCGAGCACCAGGTTCGAGATCGTGTGCACGGCCGCGATGATGAAACTGTTCCGGGCGTAGATCCCGAAGGGTGCCCTCTCCAGGGCCACCGTGAAGTTCTCCCAGTGCCACTCCGTTGGCCACAACGGCATGTCCGCCGAGTAGATCTCCGGCGACGAGCGCACCGAGGTGAGGAACATCCAGACGAACGGCATCGCCATCACGACCGAGACGACGATCAGGAAGATGGTCAGGGCGAACCGGGAGATCCGGCGCTGCTTGCTCGCCGAGGCCCGCTTGGCGCGCCGCTCCTGCCGTCGATCGGCCTTGAGCCTGGCTGACTCCTGCTCGGTGCCGACGGGCGCGTCGATGGTGCCGGGGAAGGCGGTGTCAGTCATCCTTACCACCCGTGACCTTTCTCGAGATGATGGTCAGGACGACCAGGACCACCAGAAGAACGACCGACTGCGCGGTGGCGAGCCCCATCCGGAACTGCTGGAAGGCCGTCTGGTAGATCTGATAGGTGATGACGGTCGTGGAGTTCGCCGGACCACCATTGGTCAGGTTGTAGATCAGGTCGAACGTCTGGAAGTTCCCCACGATCGAGGTCACCAGGATGAAGAAGGTCACCGGCTTGAGCATCGGGATCGTGATCCGGAAGAACTTCTGCACGGCCGACGCGCCGTCGATGTCCGCGGCCTCGTACAACTGCTGGTCGATCCCCTGCAACGAGGCCAGGTAGATCATCATCTTCAGCCCGATGCCCTGCCAGATGGTCACCAGGATCACAGAGGGCAACGCCTGCGACGGACTCGCGAGGAACGCCTGGTTGGGTAGCCCGAAGAAGCCCAGCACGATGTTCAGCAGCCCGTTCCCGCCGGGCGAGTAGATCCACAGCCAGATCATCGCGATCGCCACGGTCGCGGTGACGTGCGGTAGGAACACCGCCGTCCGGAAGATCGAGTTGCCGCGCAGGCCCTGGTTCAGCATCACGGCCAACGCCAAGGAGATCAGCATCGAGATCGGGATGCCGACGACCGCCATGATGAAGTTGTTCCCCAGCGCCTTCCAGAACACCGGATCGTTCGCCAACGTCACATAGTTGTCGATCCCCGAGAACTCCGGCGGGTTCAACATGTCGTAGTTCGTGAAGCTCAGGATGATCGACACGACGACAGGCAGCCCGGTCCACAGAGCGATGTGGATCGTCGCCGGGGCAGCGAACAGCAACCCCCAACGCCCCTGCCGTTGTGTCAACGTGGCGCCCCGCCGACGCGCGGGCGGGGCGGACTGGGTCTGCCTGTCGACCGTGTTGGTACTCATCGGGTACTCCTGACGATCGTCCTGCTCAGACGCGCGAGAGCGCGTCCTGGGCGGCCGCGGTGAGCGCATCGATGGCCTGCTGCGCGGTCTTCTGTCCGGTCACGGCGGCCTCGAGCTCGGGCGCGACCAGACCACGGATCTCCATCCAGGCAGGGCTGCCGCCCTCGAACGCGGTGGCGTAGCCGAAGTTGTCGATCGTGTACTGCGCCATGAGGTTGTCAGTCACGACGGGGTCCTCGATGTCGGTCCGGGCCGGCACCTTCCCGCTCTCGGTGACCGCGGTGAGCAGCGGCTCGGCCTCGAGCATGTAGCTCAGCAGCTCCTGGACCTTGTCGGCGTGCTGGGTCCGGGACGACATCGTCAGCAGGGTGCCGCCGGTCCACATCACCGGGTCACCGCCCGCCTCGGCGGACGGAAGCAGGAACATGCCCATGGCGTCCTCGGTCACCAGTTCCGGGCTCTGCTCCGTGAACGACGGCCACAGGCTCGAGTTGAGCAGGTCGACGGCTGCCTGTCCCTGCTGCCAGGGTCGGGGCTGGCCCTCGGCACCCTTGACGTCGAAGTTCGCGGTGCCGTCGGCGACGAGATCGAGCATGTACTGCAGCGCGGCCAGGCCGGAGCCGTCGTCGAAGGCCACCGCCGTGCCGTCGTCATTGAACAGACGTCCGCCGTAGCACCCGAGGAGGTGGCTCCAGGTCTGGCGGATGTTCGAGGAGAACAGGTCGATGCCCACGCCACCGTCCGGCGTGACCTCCTTGAGCGCCTCGCGCAGGTCGTCCAGGTTGGTGGGAACTTCGGCGATGCCTGCCGCGTCGAACAGCGCCCTGTTGTAGATGCAGATGCGACCGTCGACGAAGTACGGCAGTGCGTGCAGTTTGCCCTCGTAGCGGCACTGGGCGAGCAGGTTCTCGTTGACAGGGAGCCCGTCCAGCAGTGATTCCGGCAGCTCGGTCAGGACGCCCTTGTGAGCGAACGGCTCCACCCAGCCCGCGCCCGGCATGATCACATCGGCGACCAGGCCACCGGCCACCGAGGTCGACAGCTTCTCGTTCAGCTTCGTCCAGTCGGTGTAGTCGACCTTGTAGGAGTAGTCGGTTCCCTCGAAGAAGCCGTCGAGGATGCCGGTCTCGAGGGCGGCCTTCCCGGTGGTGCCCGCGAACTCAGGCGTCAGGAGTGAGATCTCGCCCCCGCCACCACCGTTTCCGCCACCACCGCCGCTGCCGCTGCCGGAGCAGGCGGCGAGGGCGAGCGCGGAGAGGGAGACCCCGGATGCGGCCAGGAAGTCTCGTCTGCGAAGCGTCATTGCTTGTCCTTTCAGATCTGGGAGGGTGCTCTGACCCAACCCTTAGGAGGGTGAACCGTCGGCGCGTTCGTGCCGATGTGCTGCCGGAGGACCTGCGGGTTCCAGGTCGTGCTGAGGTCTGTACTTGTCGGGGGTCCGAGTCCGACGATGGACGCGGGGCGGGCTTCAACTGTGACGCTAACCACGCCATGCGCGGGATCCGGCCTTGTTGCCGTTTGTTGCCTCAGCCTGCTCGCTGTTGAGCATCTCTGCTCACGGGTGTTCAGTGGTGAGCAGGTTACCTCACGCCGGCCGGCCGCCCGGCCGGGTCTGCCCTCCGTGAGCGCCGAGCCCTCACACCCAGGCCGTCGAGGCACGCTCGATGAGCGCCGGAGTCAGGATGACTCGCCGGACCGGCAGGTGGGATCCGCCGGGCGCGAGCCTGGAGAGCAGGAGCTCGACGGCGTAGTGGCCGATCATCGCCTTGGGTGGGCTCATGGCGGTGATCGCGGGCGAGGCCAGGTTCGCCACCTCATCGTTGTAGCTGATCACCGAGAGGTCCTCGGGCACGCGGACACCCAGTTCGGCGCAGCGGCCGACGAGCTCGAGGGCGTCGTCGTCCGGATGCACCAGGACCGCGGTGGTCGCGCTGGCTCGCATCCGCTCGATGAAGTCGTCCAGGGCCGACCGCCAGCCGGGCTCGGAGTAGACCCTGACGGTGGCGTCCGGCGTCCCCTCGACCGGCAGTCCGAGGTCCTCACACGCCGCGCCCCAACCCCGCCGCAGCTGGCCGGCGGTGACCGAGTCGGAGACCATCAGCCCGATCCTCCGGTGTCCACGGGCCTGCAGCTGGCGCACCGCCAGCGCGGCACCGAGTTCGTGGTCCGTCGACACCGCCTCGATCGGCTGGCCATACGTCCCGACCTCGAACTGTCGCTCCGCCAACACCACCGGCACCCCGAGAGAGGCGAGCCACTCGCCCAGGTCCGGCTCGGCCACCCGCGGGTCCGGAGCCAGGATCAGCCCGTCCACCTTCGTGGTCACCAGCAGGCCCCCGACATCCCGGCGGTACTCGGCCGGATCGTAGGTCGACCCCCGCAGCGCGATGGTCGCACCGCGCTCGTCGGCCGCCAACGTCGCGCCCCTGGCGATCTCCGGCCAGTAGTTGTGACGCAGGGTCGGCACCACCATGCCGAGGACGAGGCCCCGACCGTTCGGCTGGGCCGGCCGCTGGAGCGCTTCCTCCGCGACCCGGACCTGGCGCACTCCGCCGCGGACCCGGTGCGCGTGACCCTCGCGCTCCAGCAGCCCCACGTCCCGACGCACCGTCACGGCCGTCACCCCGAGCCTCGCGGCGAGCGCGTCGATGCGGTGCGTGGCGCCGTCCTGGAGCACCCCGAGGAGTCGCTCCCGTCGCTCGTCGGGAAGGAGGGCGCGGGTGCCACCCGAAGACTCATCCATGGCTGCTCCAGTCTGCGGTCCGCGGACCCCACCGTGACCACCACGCATGATCAGTCCGCTACTGTACGGTTCGTTAAGTGTCGTTCATGATCATGATTGATCCAATTCGACACGCACGATGTGGCACTCACCCGATGATGGGACGCGAGGAATCATGGCATCAACCCGACCGCGAGCACTGCTGGTCATGAGGGACTGGGCCTACCAGACCCAGTTCGGCCCGGACGAGCTGGAGCGACTGCGCGCGCTCGCCGATCTCGGCCCCGACGAGACTCCGCTCTCCGAGCTCGACTCCCCCGCCGCCCGTGCCCGCCTGGCCGACGCCGAGGTCCTGGTCACCTCCTGGGGCTGCCCCCGACTGGACGAGGACCGGCTCGCCGCCGCCCCGAACTTGCGCGCGGTGTTCCACAGCGCCGGGACCGTGCGGTCGCTGGTCTCCGACGAGCTCTGGGCACGCGGGATCCGCGTCACGACGGCAGCCGAGGAGAACGCCGAGCCGGTCGCCCAGTTCACGTTCGCCGCCATCGTGTTCGCCGGGAAGAAGGCTCCGTTCCTCGCGCAACGGGCCCGGACCGATCGCGCGGACTGGTCCTACAAGTTCCGACACACTGACGAGCTCGGCAACCTCGGCCGAACGGTCGGCCTGATCGGCTTCTCCCGGATCGGCGCGCGCGTGGCGCAGCGGCTGCTCAGCCTCCCGGTCCGGACGCTCGTGTACGACCCGTTCGTGGACGACGCCCGGATCGAGGCGGCCGGGGGCCGACGGGTCGAACTGGACGAGTTGCTCACCTCCTCCGACATCGTGAGCGTCCACGCCCCGCAGCTGCCGAGCACGCACCACATGCTCGGCGCGGACCAGCTCGCCCTCATGCGCGACCGCGCCACGCTGATCAACACCTCGCGGGGCTCGCTGATCGACACCGAGGCGCTGACGGCCGAGTGCGCCAGCGGCCGGCTCGACGCCATCCTCGATGTCACCGACCCGGAGCCGCTACCGCCCGACTCGGTCCTCTACGATCTCCCGAACGTGATGATCACCCCGCACATCGCCGGATCCCTGGGACTGGAGACCCGCCTCATGAGCCAGCGCGCGCTCACCGAACTTGCCCGGTACATCGACGGCCTGCCCGCGGAGGAAGAGGTCACGGCCGAGGCGATGGGAGTCATGGCGTGAGCCGGGCGCGCTGGCGCGTCGGCGCGTCGACCCTGGGTGCACCGGGCGAGGATCTGGGAGGCGTGATCGGCACGCTCGGCCGCCATGCGGTGGACGTGGTGGAGCTGCGCGCGGCCCCGGACGCGCTCGTCCACACCGAGCTGACCGCGCCCGAGCGTGCCCGGGTCCGCCAGGACCTGGAGTCCGCGGGCATCGAGGTACTCGCGGTCGCGAGCGGTGTCCGCGCCGGCGCGGACACCGACGACGACTCGGTGGTGTCCGCGCTCGTCGCCCATCTGCACCTGGCGCATGACCTCGGTGCCAGGTTCGTGCGGGTGTTCCCAGGCGCGCCGACCCATCCGGCCGGCAAGGACGAGCTGCCCCGGCTGGTCGAGGACGCCGCGGGCGCCGATGCGCGGATCGCGCGCCGGCTCGCCGCCGTGCTCCCGGTCGCGGCCGCCGTCGGTGTGCGCCCGGTCCTGGAGACGCACGACTCGCACCCGCGGGGCGCCGACCTGGTGCGCGTCCTCGACCTCCTCGCCGCCGAGCACCCGGACCACGCCGTCGGCGTCATCTGGGACGCGCTGCATCCGTGGCGGGTCGGCGAACGCCCGGCCGAGACCGCCGCCGCCCTGCTCCCGCACCTGCGCGACGGCCGTGGCTACGTCCAGATCAAGGACACCGTCAGCGCCGCGGACACCACGCCCGTCCTGCAGGGCACGGGCGCCGTTCCCGTGGACGAGGTCCTCGACGAACTGGCTGGCGGTGGCTACGACGGTCCGGTCTCGTTGGAGTGGGAACGCACCTGGTACCCACAGGTCGAGACCCTGGGCGAGGCGCTCGGCGCGGCGGTCACGGCGGTCGCGAACTGGCCGGCCCGCACCTGAGTCCCACCGCGTGTCGGCGCCGGTGATCCCGACCGCCCTGCCAGGCTGTACCCCGTCGGCGATCGGCGTCGGTAGGCCGGGACGGGATGCTCATGCTCGTGATCGCGCAGGTCCTCGCGGGTCTGGGTGCCCTGGTGCACGTCTACATCTTCGTGCTGGAGTCGTTCGCGTGGAACACCCCCCGTGGTCGCGCCACGTTCGCAACCACGCCCGAACAGGCCGCCTCGTCCGCCGACCTCGCCTACAACCAGGGCTTCTACAACCTCTTCCTCGCGGTGACGAGCGCGACCGGCATCCTGCTGCTCTCCGTCGGGAACACCGGCCCGGGCGCCGCCCTGGTGTTCGCCGGCTCGGGCTCCATGGTGCTGGCCGCGGTCGTCCTGCTGACCCGCAACCGGGCCATGTCCCGCGCAGCGGCCGTGCAGGGTGTTGCGCCGCTGCTCGCGGTCGTGGCGCTCACGCTGGCCCTGGTCGGCTGACACCGGCCCGACGGCGTAGCGCATGTCGAGCGCGCCGGCGTCAGTCCGGCGGCCGGCCGGCCGGCTCCTCGAGCCGGCGTCCGAACACCCGGGTGCGCTGGTCGGTGTAGCCGAGCGCCTCGTAGAAGCCGGTGACGTCGTTTCCGGCGCGGACCATCAACTGCACCTTCCGGGCGCCCGCCCCGAGCAGCCAGGCCTCCGCGGCGACCATCAGGTCGCGGCCGTGCCCCAGCCCCCGCCGCCCCGGGTCGACGGCGAGGTAGTAGACCCAGCCCCGATGCCCGTCGAACCCCACCATGACCGTGCCGGTCACGCCGTCGGGCGTCTGGAGGACCAGCACGGCAGAGGTCTCGCCCGCCCGTGCCTGGCCCAGGTCCGTGGCCGGGTCGTTCCAGGGGCGGGTCAGACCGCACGCCTGCCAGAGCTCGATGATCCGTTCGGAGTCCGCGTCGATCGCCTCGCGCACACCGACCCGGGTGCCCGACGGCGGCGCCTGCGACGAGGAATCGGCCGCGTCGACTGGGTTCACCGCGTCGACGTCGCTCAGCGCGGGCTGTACGGGGAGACCACGACCTCGACGCGCTGGAACTCCTTGAGGTCGGAGTAGCCCGTGGTGGCCATCGCCCGGCGCAGGGCGCCGAACAGGTTCAGGGTGCCGTCCGCCCTCGTTCCGGGGCCGAGCAGGATCTCCTCCAGGGTGCCGGCGGTGCCCACCCGGACCCGCTCGCCACGGGGCAGGTGCGGGTGGTGCGCCTCCGGGCCCCAGTGCCAGCCGCGGCCGGGCGCCTCGCTCGCCCGGGCCAGCGCGGCGCCGAGCATCACGGCGTCGGCACCGCAGCCGATGGCCTTGACGAGGTCACCGCTGCGACCCACGCCACCGTCGGCGATCACGTGCACGTACCGGCCGCCCGACTCGTCGAGGTAGTCGCGACGGGCGGCGGCCACGTCCGCGACCGCGCTCGCCATCGGCGCGTGGATGCCGAGGGTCTGCCTCGTGGTGTGCGCGGCCCCACCGCCGAAGCCGACGAGCACCCCGGCTGCCCCGGTGCGCATCAGGTGCAGCGCCGCGGTGTAGGTCGACGCGCCGCCGACGATCACCGGCACGTCCAGTTCGTAGATGAAGCGCTTCAGGTTCAGTGGCTCCGCGTGGCCGGAGACGTGCTCCGCCGAGACCGTGGTGCCCCGGATGACGAACAGGTCCACCCCGGCGTCGACGACGGTGCGCCAGTGCTCCTGGGTGCGCTGCGGCGAGAGGGCACCGGCGACCGTGACCCCGGCCGCCCGGATCTCCTTGAGCCGGCCGGTGATCAGTTCGGGGATGATCGGCGCCGAGTACAGCTCCTGCATCCGCCCGGTGGCGCCGTCGACCGGCAGCTCCGCGATCTCGGCGAGCAGCGGCTCCGGGTCCTCGTATCGGGTCCACAGACCCTCCAGGTCGAGCACCCCGATCCCACCGAGCTTGCCGAGCCCGATCGCCGTGGCCGGACTCATCACGGAGTCCATCGGCGCCGCGAGCACCGGGAGCTCGACCTGGTAGGCGTCGATCTGCCAGGAGACCGAGACCTCCTCCGGGTCGCGGGTACGCCGGGACGGCACCACCGCGATGTCGTCGAAGGAATAGGCGCGGCGTCCCCGCTTGCCTCGGCCGATCTCGATCTCGTTGCTCACACCCAGCAGGTTACTCGTTCCGGTCGGCCCAACCCGGCCATGCGGCGGCCGCATCCACCGCCGGCGCGCGTGCCTCGCCGACGTTGTCGGTGGGGCATGGCAGGCTCGACCCCACGAACGCAAGGAGCGCATCGATGACCACGAAGCCGGCGCGGGCGGCGCAGTCGCACCACGATCGCACCTGGATCGACGGTCCCCTGCTCGGGTTCGACACCGAGACCACGGGCGTCAACCCGTTCAAGGACAGGATCGTCAGCGCCGCCCTGGTGGGACGCGGTCGCCGGGGCACCGAGCAGCGCACCTGGCTGATCGACCCGGGCGTCGAGATCCCCGAGGAGGCGGCGGCGATCCATGGCATCTCCACCGCGCACGCCCGCGAGCGCGGCATGGACCCGGCCACGGCCCTGGCGCAGATCTCCGCCGAGCTCGTGGCCGCGTTCCGGCACGGGGTTCCGGTCGTGGCCTTCAACGCCTCGTTCGACCTGACCATCATCGAGCGGGAGCTCGAGCGGCACGGCCTGGTCACGATCGGTGAGCGGCTCGGCAGTCCGCTCGCTCCCGTCCTCGACCCGCTGGTGCTGGATCGTGGGCTCGACCGGCACCGGCTGGGCAAGCGCAAGCTCGTCGACCTCTGCGGGCACTACGGCGTGCAGGAGCGGGGCGAGCTGCACACCGCCGACGTGGACGTGGCGGCCACCCTGGACGTCCTCGCGGAGCAGACCAGGCGCCACCCCGGCCTGGCGGACCGGTCGCTGCCCGAACTGCAGCGCTGGCAGACCGAGCAGCACCGGTCCTGGGCCGAGGACGTGAACGCCGACCGCGCCGACAAGGGACTACCGGGTGCGATCACGCTCGAGTGGCCGCTGTGCACGGTTCCGGAGACGATGACCGCCTGAGACCGCGCCAAGATCGAGGGGCGTCCCGGCCCGGCGGGTCAGCGGCTCGTGTAGTAGTTCGGCGCCTCGGCGACCATCTGCACGTCGTGCGGGTGGGACTCCTTCAGTCCGGCGGACGTGATCCGCACGAACCGGCCGCGGGCCTGCAGTTCCGGGATGGTCCGAGCGCCGACGTAGAACATCGACTGGTGCAGACCACCGGTCAACTGGTGCGCCACCTGGGCGAGCGGGCCCCGGTAGGGCACCTGGCCCTCGATGCCCTCGGTGATGACCTCGTCGTCGGACACGTCGCCCTGGAAGTAGCGGTCCTTGGAGAACGAGCGCCGGTCACCGCGGGACTGCATCGCGCCGAGCGAGGCCATCCCCCGGTAGCGCTTGTACTGCTTGCCGTTCACGAACACCAAGTCCCCGGGGGACTCGTCGCACCCGGCGAGCAGGCCACCGATCATGACGCTGTCCGCTCCGGCGACCAGGGCCTTGGCGATGTCGCCCGAGAACTGCAGTCCGCCGTCGCCGATCACCGGGACGCCAGCCGGCTTGCACGCGAGCGACGCCTCGTAGATCGCGGTCACCTGCGGAACCCCGACCCCGGCGACCACCCGGGTGGTACAGATCGAGCCCGGTCCCACGCCAACCTTCACCGCGTCCACGCCCGCGTCGACCAGCGCCTGGGCACCCTCCCGGGTGGCGACGTTCCCGCCGATCACCTGGACGTGCGCGGTGGCCGGATCCGACTTGAGCCGGCGCACCATGTCGAGCATCAGGCGGGCGTGGCCGTTCGCGGTGTCCACGACCAGCACGTCCACACCGGCCTCGACCAGGGCGAGGACCCGGTCCCACGCGTCGCCGAAGAACCCGACGGCGGCGCCGACCATGAGCCGGCCCTCCGCATCCTTGGTGGCGAGCGGGAACTGCTCGGACTTGACGAAGTCCTTGACCGTGATCAGGCCCTGCAGCACGCCGGAGTCGTCGACCAGCGGCAGCTTCTCGATCTTGTGCTTGCCGAGCAGCGCGACGGCATCGACCGAGGAGATCCCGACGTGGCCGGTGACCAGGGGCATCGGCGTCATGGCCTCGCGCACCGAGGTGCTCGCGAATGCCGCGGTCTCGACGAACCGGATGTCCCGGTTCGTGATGATGCCGAGGAGCACGCCGGCCTCGTCCACCACCGGCAGCCCGGAGATCCGGTACCGGCCGCACAGCGCGTCCATCTCGGCGAGACTGGCGTCCGGTGAGATCGTCAGCGGGTTGGTGACCATGCCCGACTCCGACCGCTTGACCAGGTCCACCTGCGCCGCCTGCGCCTCGATCGGCAGGTTCCGGTGCAGGATCCCGATGCCACCCTGGCGAGCCATGGCGATCGCCATCCGGGCCTCGGTCACGGTATCCATGGCCGCGGAGACCAGCGGGATGGCGAGTTCGATGCCGCGGGTCAGGCGGGTCCCCGTGACCGCCTCGCTCGGGATGACGTCCGTCTCCCCGGGCAGGAGGAGCACGTCGTCGTAGGTGAGTCCGACGAAGCCGAACGGGTCCGAGGCGGTGGAGGCGGCGAGAGGCTCAGTCACTCCCCGAGTCTAACCGTCACCTGCCGGGTTCCCGGTGTGAGGTGCCTCGCTCAGGAGGGCCTCGATCTCGTGCACCGCGCCGGCGAGGGTACGGGCCCGGTGCACGTCCGGGATGTCCGCGGCGATCCGGGCATGCGAGATCACGAACACATGCCCGCCGGTGGCGCTCACGCTGGCGGCGACCTCGGCTGCCCCGTCGGGTTCACCGAGGATGACGACCATGCGCATGCCGCGCCGGCGCACGACCGCGAGGGCCTCGTCGGTGCTGCGGGTGCGAGGTCGGACGACCCGGGTGGGCAGGCCTCGGTGGCTGAGCTCACCGGCCAGGACGTGCGACTCCACGACGCTGGCCGCGTCGGTGAGGATCACCACCTCCCCGGCAGTGCCGCTCGCGGTGCTCCCGAACTCCCGGACGGCGGCGAGCATCGCCCCCCGGAGCACGATCTCCGGGTCGTGCCCGGGCCGGTCGGCGTTGTCACGACCGGCCAGGAGCTCGAGAGCAGGGAGCACGAGCGTGCGCCACGCGCCCAGGAGCGAGGTGCCGAGCGCGGACCGGCGGACCAGGCGCCGGACCCGGCCCTCGTCGGACTCAACGGCCGCAGCCGCGAGGGACAGCGGGTCGACGATCTCCAGCGTGGGCCCGTCATCGAGATCCGAGCTGGCCAGCCCCGCGACCTCCTGCGTGCCGGCGTACGAGTGGCCATCACGGTGCTCGGCATCTGCGGACAGGTCGACGGAGGAGAGCGCACTCCGGGTCGCGAGCTTCGCGGCGTCCGCCGGCGCCACGCCCTCGAGGGTGAGCCGCCGCATCGTCTCCAGCCGGCTGATGTCGCTGGCGTTGTAGCGCCGGTGACTTCCCGCGGTGTGCCCGGAGGGCCCGAGTCCGTAGCGACGGTCCCAGGTCCGCAGCGTCGGCGCGGCGACTCCGAGACGCGCGGCGACCGCGGCGACCGTCAGACGGATGCCGTCATCGGAACCCGAGGCATCTGATCGTGAACGGGCCGCCACCACCGGTACTCCCCTTCGCTCGTGTCGGCCGCGAATCGGCCTGCCTATCGAGGGTAAGCGGCCCGCTGGGATCGAACAACTTTTGCCACGCCGGATGAACCAGTTCTGGAAGGGTCTTGAATAACTTCTGAAGCGGTTGTACGTTGTCCACATCAGCATGAACGCTCAAACGCATCGACGGAAGGACCTACCGTGGCTGAACTATCCCGGCTCCCCGGACCAGTGATGGATCTTTGGGAGTGGCAGTACGAGGGGGCCTGTCGGGACGTCGGAACCGAGCAGTTCTTCCACCCCGAGGGGGAGCGGGGGTCGTCGCGTCGCCGCCGTGACGCCGGCGCCAAGGCGGTCTGCGCCACCTGCCCCGTGATCCGGCAGTGCCGGGAGCACGCCCTGCAGGTGCGCGAGCCGTACGGGGTCTGGGGCGGCCTCTCCGAGGATGACCGCGCCGCGATCCTGGCGAACGAGCACGTGGCCGCGGCGAGTTGACCGGCCCGGCCACTCGAACGAAACGACGAAGGCTCGGCCCCCGATCGGGGGCCGAGCCTTCGTGTGCGTCAGGCGCGGGTCACTTCTCGACGATCGCGAGGATGTCGCGCGCGGACAGGATGAGGAACTCCTCGCCCGCGTACTTCACCTCGGTGCCGCCGTACTTGCTGTAGATCACCGTGTCGCCCACGGCGACGTCCAGCGGGACGCGGTTGCCGTTGTCGTCGACGCGGCCCGGGCCGATGGCCAGGACCTCGCCCTCCTGGGGCTTCTCCTTGGCGGTGTCCGGGATGACGAGTCCGGACGCGGTGGTCTGCTCGGCCTCGAGCGTCTTGACGACGATCCGGTCCTCGAGCGGCTTGATGGAGACCGACACTGCGGACCTCCCCTTCGCATGAGTGTGTTGAACAGGACAGTGTTACCCGCAGCCCCTGGCCGAGTCCGCCGTCGCGGGGGTCGGACGCCACCTGAGTCTGCAAGGGAACGCTGCACCTCGCGATGCAGCCTTCACCACAAAATCTAGGCGGCGATTAGCACTCGGTCAAGGTGAGTGCTAAGCCGTGAGCGCAAATCGTGGGCGCCGCCTCCGGCGCTCGAGCGGCTCACGCTCCGACGGCAGCCCGGAATTGGGCGCGCGAGCGCCCGATCTCCTCGAGGAGGGCGAACTCGTCCTGGCGGGCCCGAATCCCGGTGTGCCCGGTGTAGAGGTCCTGGCGCGCGTACGCGAGCGCGACGGCGGCACGCTGGAACTCCTTCATCGCCTTCGCACCGTTCGGCCCACCCCGGCCGGCCCAGTCCCGTGCCTGCTTGCGGGCCCGCAGGGAGGACAGCATGTCCACCTCGTGCGGGGCGATCCACCCGGAGGGGATGTACTCGGACAGCCGCGAACGCAGGATCCCGATCTCCTTGCGGCGCAGCCACACCACGATGAAGGCCCAGACCGCCAGCGGCAGCCAGTTCACGAACACGACCAGGATCACGAGCGTGCCGACTCCGCCACCGAGCGCGGTCGCGAGACCGTTCCAGAGGCCGTGCAGAAGGGCTGCGAGCAGGTACCCGATCGGCATCATCCACATCCAGGCGAGCTTGTTCCGGTTCCGCGACGCGAGGCCGAGCGCGAGTCCCATGCAGGAGGTGTAGATGAGGTGACCGAACGGCGAGACCAGCCCGCGGATGACGAACGTGAACGTCACGGTCTCCTCGTAGACCGCGAAGTACTGGATGTTCTCCACGAACGCGAAGGCCGCCGCGATCACCGAGGCGTAGACGATGCCGTCGACCGGGCCGTTGAACTGGCGCCGCCGGAGCAGGAAGATCAACAGGAGCCCGAGCCCCTTCCAGAACTCCTCGACGACCGGGGCGCCGAAGATCGCGCTCGCCGAGTCCGGGTCGAGGCCGGTGCCGAGCGCATCCGCGAGGGCGGGGCCGACCACGGAGTTCAGCAGGCTGGACATGAACACGGCCACGCCGCCGCCCCAGACGAACGCCACGATGAGCAACAGCCGCGGCTCGGGTTCCCATCGGTCCACGAGAAGGACGGTGGATCCGACGATCAGCAGCGGGATCAGCGCAAGCACGAACGCCTGGAATGTCGAACCGGTCCCGAAGGACAACGTGAACAGGAACACGACGAACAGCAGGGCAGCCACACCGACCGAGAGCAGGACCACCTCCGCCGCGATCCGGCGGCGCCGCATCGGGGCGGGCGGGTGCACCGGCATGAACTGGTTCTGCGGCATCGGCGCGTACTGGGCCGACGGCGCGGCAACGGTCGGCTGCGACGGGGCGGCGCCGTATCCGTATCCGGGTTGGCCGTACCCCTGTGGGGCGTAGCCCTGGTGGGGGTGTGGTTGCTGGCCCTGCGGGTACTGCTGTTGGCCGGGTCCGGGCTGTTGTGGGTAACCCTGCTGACCGGGTCCGGGCTGCTGTGGGTGACCCTGCTGACCCTGCGCGGGCTGCTGTGGGTACCCCTGCCCGGACTGCGGGAACTGTTGATTGCTCACGCGCCCACACGCTAGCGGCTCCCCAGGGTGCTCGGGCACGAACGCGCGGGCAGAACTGCCCTCGGTTCGGTGGGAGGATCGACCCGTGGATCCCCGTCACCTGAGCCTGCTGCTCTCGCCGGACGGGTGGGCGCTGCTCTCCCGCCTGCCCCCCTACGACGAGGACCAGACCCTGCGGCTCTCCGAGGGCCTGCGCGCCCGCGGTCTCGACCCGGACCTGATCGCGGCGGCCCTGACCCAGAGCCGGCTGCGCGCTCGCGCGGAGGCGAAGTTCGGCGAGTTCGCCCGGGACATGCTGTTCACGCCCGACGGCCTCGAGCAGGCCACCCGGCTCCCGGTGGCCGCGCTCCACGCCGCCCGGTATGCCCGTGCGGGTTCGCTCCGGGTGGCCGATCTCGGCTGTGGGCTCGGCGGTGACGCCATGGCACTGGCCGGGCTGGGCGTGCAGGTCCTCGCCGTGGAGCAGGACGAGGCGACGGCGGCGATCGCCACGGTGAACCTGCGCGCCTTCCCGGAGGCGACCGTGCGGCACGCCGACGCGATGTCGCTCGATCTCGCCGCCGAGGGCGTCGATGCCCTGTTCGCGGACCCGGCCCGACGCACCCGGCGGGGCAACCGGGTGTTCGACCCGAGCGCCTACTCCCCGGATCTCGACTCGCTCCTGGCGCTGCGCGAGCAGGTCCCCGACCTGGGCCTGAAGGTCGGGCCCGGGATCCCCTACCAGGCCCTGCCCTCGCAGACCCATGCCCAGTGGGTCTCCGTGGACTCCTCCGTGGTGGAGGCCGGCCTCTGGTACGGCCGCCTGGCCCCCGAGGGCTCCGGTCGCAGCGCGCTGGTCATCCGCGGCACGGACCAGCACCTGCTGTCCTGGCCCGGCGACGCGGACGCCCGGGCCGAGCAGGCCCCGACCGGCGACCTCGGCGCCTACCTGTACGAACCCGACGGCGCCGTGATCCGTGCCGGTCTCGTGGCCCGGGTCGCCGCCGAGCTCGAGGGGACCCTGGTCGACGAGTCGATCGCGTACGTGACGACCGGAAGCCGGCGCACGACCCCGTTCGCGACCTGCTACCGCATCCTGGACAGCTTCGACTTCGGGCTCAAGCGGCTCCGGTCCTACCTGCGCACCCGCGACGTGGGGCGAGCGACCATCAAGAAGCGAGGCACCGCCGTCGTCCCCGAGCAGTTGCGGCAGCAACTTGCCCTCAAGGGCCCGAACGAGGCGACGATCGTGCTCACCCGGCTGCGCGGGCGGCAGAGCGTGCTCGTCGTCGAACCGGTCTGAGTCGTCCGAGCGGTGAGTGGTGCGCGCGATGGTGGGCACGCCCCGAACCCAGGTGCCAAGATGAGCCGGTGACGATCGAGTTCGCGAGTTCGGCCCGCTCCAGCCTCGGCGTGGAGTGGGAACTGGCCCTCGTCGACACCGACTCCGGGGACCTGCGCCAGGTGGCGCAGACGGTCCTCGACGCGGTCGCGCCGGCGGACGGCTCGCAGCACCCGGCGATCCGCCAGGAGCTCCTGCTGAACACGGTCGAGGTCGTCTCCGGGGTGCGCACCACGGTGTCGGACGCCATGGCGGACCTCGCCGCGGGCACGGCGCTCGTGCGCGAGGTCACCGATCCGCTGCGGGTGGAGCTGATGAGCGCCGGCACCCACCCGTCCGCGCACTGGGGCAACCAGAAGGTGACGGACAAGGCCCGCTACGCCACCCTGATCGACCGCACCCAGTGGTGGGGTCGGCAGATGCTGATCTACGGGGTGCACGTGCACGTCGGAATCGAGGACCGGGACAAGGTGCTCCCGATCCTGAACGCGCTGCTCGCCTACTACCCGCACCTGCTCGCCCTCTCGGCGTCGTCGCCGTTCTGGGACGGCCGGGACACCGGGTACGCGTCCAACCGCGCGCTGCTGTTCCAACAGCTGCCGACGGCGGGGCTCCCGTTCACGACGATCGGCACCTGGGCGGAGCTCGAGCACTACGTCGGGGACATGCTGCACACCGGCGTCATCGACGAGTTCGACGAGATCCGGTGGGACCTGCGCCCCTCCCCCAAGTTCGGCACCCTCGAGATGCGCATCTGCGACGGCATCTCGAACGCGCTCGAACTCGGTGCGATCGCCGCCCTGACCCACTGCCTCGTGGAGCACCTGTCCCGACTCATCGACGCCGGCGAGCCCCTGCCGAGCATCTCGCCCTGGTTCCTCGCCGAGAACAAGTGGCGTTCGGCCCGGTACGGGCTCGAGGCCATCGTGATCCTCGACGAGGACGGCACCGAGGAACTGGTCACCGACCACCTCGACCGCCTGCTGGGCACCCTGGCCCCGGTCGCCGCGGACCTCGGCTGCGTGGCGGAGCTCGAGGGGGTCCGCGAACTCATCGCGAGCGGCGGCTCCTACCGGCGCCAGCGCGCCGTGGCCGCGCGCCACGGCGGGGCCTTGGATGCGGTGGTGGCACACCTGGTCGCCGAGTTCCGGGCCGGCCGGCCGCTGCCGGTGGACTGAGCCGGCACCCGGTCGGTCCTAGGCGCTCGCCTGCAGCCGCGCGTGGGCGGCCCGGCCGCGGATCCACAGCACGGCCAGGATCACGAACCCGAGCCCCACGCACGCCGGCACCACGAACCCCCAGACGCCGCCGGTCACGGAGCCGGCCCGGAACAGGTCCGTGATCAGGGTTGCCCACAGGGGCGCACCGATGATCAGCGGCAGCCCGAGCACCGCCAGGGAACGCTCGGCCGGTGTCCACAGCGGCGAGGCGGCGACGAGGACGATGCCGGCCAGCAGCAGCACGAGCGGGTAGACGAACACCGCGAGCAGGGCGCCCGCGCCGATCGACAGCAGCGCGACCGGTGGCACCCAGGCGCCGGCCAGTCGTGGCGTTCGCGTCGTCGGGCTCGGATCGGTTCCCATCTCGAGGCCACACGCTAGTGCCTCGGCCGGGCCTCTATTCGATCTCGGCCACTACTTGTCAATACCGAATAGCTGGCGTAGTCTCATTCGCATGGAGCCCGAAGCGCCGCTGGTGCGCGACCCGCAACTCCTCAAGGGGGTGCTGCCGATGCTGGTCCTGGCGCTGCTCGAGGGGGACGAGTCCTATGGCTACGAACTCGTCACCCGGCTGCATGGCGCCGGACTGACCGGCGTCGCCACCGGAACCGTGTACCCCGTCCTGACCCGCCTGGAGCGCGACGGGCACCTCGCCTCGCGTCTGGTCGCCTCGGACGCGGGGCCCGCCCGCAAGTACTACCGCCCCACCGACGCCGGCCGCGCGGCCCTCGCCGTCGCGAACGCGAGTTGGCACTCGCTCGCCGCCGTCGTCGATCACGTGCTCGCCGCCCCCGAGGAGGAACGATGACCACCACGACCCTGTCCCTGGCCGACCGCTGGCGGCGCTTCACCTACGTCCAGACCGTCGAACTGTTCCTCGATGCGATGCCGCGCCGGCGCCGGCGGGCCGTGCTCGCCGAGCTGCGCGAGAACATCGACGCCGCGACCGCCGACGTCGGCCTGCCGACCGCCCTCGCCGACCTCGGTCGGCCGAGCGACCTGGCCGCCCGGTACCTGGAGTCCGAACCACCCGACCGGCCGACCTGGCACATCGGCGCCCTTGCCGCCTCGATCGTGTTCGCGGCCTGGCTGCTCGGTACCGTGGTGTACACGTTCGGCATGCTGGACGCGCTCCTGGCGCTCTCCCCGGCGACCTCGGTCGCGGAGGGCAGTTTCTTCGGGGTCGGGATCCGCGCCGAGGCGGGCCCGGAGGTGCTCGCCGCCGAGTTCCGCGGCGTCTCCTGGCCGGCCGTGGTCGCGATGGTCGTGATCTTCGGGCTGTTCTCGCGCCTCTGGCGGGTCCTGCCCGGCGCGCGCCGGGTCTCCTGAGCCGGCCGCCGGTTCAGCAGACCGTCGCGGGCAGACCGGAGACCTCGACCGGCAGGGTCCCCGGCGCGGGTGCGGCACCGGTCAGTACGGCGGCCACCGCCTCGAACGCCTGCGCCGTGCGGCCGTAGACGGCGAGCCGCGTCGGCGCGTCGGTCTCGGTGAGCAGCCAGGGCTCGTCCAGGAGCACGGCCACGTCGGCACTGCCCGACGGCGTCGCTCCGGTCAGCAGCCGCACGTCGGTGTCCGCGGGCTGCTCGAGCGCGACCACGTCGAGGCCGGCGGCCTCGGCCGCGGCCACGAAACCATCCCAGTCCGCGCGGCTGCCGCCCCGCACGTGGATCGTGTCGCCGGCAAGGGCACGGCCGCACTGCCCGGCCACCTGGGTGATGGCGGCCGCCGACAGCGCGAGCGACGCCGGTGCCGCGGACCCGACGTCCGCCGTCGTCACGGCCTGCGCGTCGGCGGCGATCGCGGCCTGCCAGCGCATCAGGGCGATCACCCGGCCCGCCGCCTCGTCCACCCGGTCCCGGCCCAGGCTGCCGTCAGCGAGTGCGGCGACGATGCCCGCGTGTGCCGCCGGGACGTCGACCGGCCCGAGCAGCAGGTCTGCGCCGGCCTGCAGGGCCAGGACGGCGATCTCGGCGGAGCTCCAGGTCTGGGTGAGCGCACCCATGTCCAGGCCGTCGGTGATCGCCACCCCAGTGAAGCCGAGGTCCTCGCGCAGGACCCGGTAGGCCTCGGGCGAGACCGACGCGGGCACCCCCGGGTCCCATGCCTCGACGGCGATGTGGCCCATCATCACGGTCGGGGCACCCGCGTCGACGGCCCGCTCGAACGGCACCAGGTCCCGGGCCGCGAGCTCGGCGGCGCTCGCTCCCTGTACGGGCAGCCCCTGGTGGGAGTCGACGGTCAGCGAGCCGTGCCCCGGAAAGTGCTTGACGCTCGAGATCACGCCACCGGCGGTGAAGCCCGCAGTCGCGGCGGTGACGGCACGGGCGGCTCGTTCGGGGTCGGAACTCGCCGCCCGCATCCCGATGGTGACGTCCGCGGGCCCGACCGTGACGTCGGCGTCCGGGGCGAAGTCGTAGTTCAGGCCGGAGGCCCGCAGTTCCAGCGCCATCGCCTCGGCGGCCGCCGACGTCACGGCCGGGTCGTCCGCGGCGCCCGCGGACATGAAGGTCGGGAACGAGGTCCAGGGTCCCGCCGCGGCACCGAGCCGTTGCACCAGCCCGCCCTCGTTGTCCACCGCGAAGGCCGCCGGCCAGTCCCGGCCCGACTCCGCCTGGGCCGCCTGCAGCGCCGAACCGGTGGCGGCCACCTGGTCCACGGAGGCGACGTTCTCGGAGAACAGCACGAGGCCGGCGAGGTGATGGGCGGTGAGGGCGGCGGCCGCTGCCGCGGGGTCGGTACCGGGGTAGCGGGCGAGCAGCACCTGCCCGGCGACCTCCTCGGGACTCATCGCGGCGGCAACGGCCGTGGCCTCCGCGACGTCGGTGGGGGTCGGCCCCCAGGCGAGCGGCTCCTCCGTCGGCTCCGGGCTGGTCGGCGTCGGGCTCTCGGTGGTGCCTGTGGGTTCGGTCGGGGTCGGTTCGGGCGGTGAGGTCGGGGTGCAGGCGGTCGCCGCGAGCGCCAGTGCCACCGCAAGCCCGAGGACGGCCGATCCCGGCCGCCTCATGCGTGGGCGAGCACGTCGGTCAGGGGCATGCCGGAGTCGATGGTGATGTCCAGGGTCGAGGGCGGGAGTCCGGCGGCGACGACCGCAGAGCCGAGGGCCGCGATCATGGCGCCGTTGTCCGTGCAGTACCGGATCGGTGGGATCCGGACGGTGACGCCGGCCTCGCCGAGTCGCTCGGCGGCCAGCGCTCGCAGCCGGGAGTTCGCCGAGAACCCGCCACCGATGACCACCGTGTTCACCCCGTGTGCCTCGCATGCGGTCAGGGTCTTGGTGACCAGGACGTCCGCGACAGCCTCGGAGAACGAGGCTGCGATGTCGGCCGCGGGAACCTCCTGGCCGGCGTCCTGGTAGCCCTCGACGACCCGGGCCACGGCGGTCTTGAGCCCGGAGAACGAGAAGTCGTAGGGGTGCCGGGCGAGGTCCTTGCCCCGGCTGAGGCCGCGGGGGAAGGCGATCGCGGCCGGGTCGCCCGTCTGGGCGAGGCGGTCGACGTGCGGGCCGCCGGGGTACGGCAGCCCGAGGAGGCGGCCGACCTTGTCGAACGCCTCGCCCGCCGCGTCGTCGAGGGTCTGGCCGAGCTCGGTCACGTCGGTCGCGATGTCCCGGACCAGGAGCAGGCTCGAGTGGCCTCCGGAGACCACGAGGCCGAGGAACTCCTGCGGGAACGGCCCGTGCACGAGCGCGTCGACGGCCACGTGGCCGAGCACGTGGTTCACCCCGTAGAGCGGCCGGTCGATCGCGACCGCGAGCGCCTTGGCCGCGGACACACCGACGGTCAGCGAGCCCACCAGGCCGGGTCCCGCCGTCACCGCGACGGCGTCGACGTCGGCCAGGTCCACCTCCGCACGCTCGAGCGCGGCGTCCAGGGTCGGAACGAAGGATTCCAGGTGGGCACGGCTTGCGACCTCGGGCACGATGCCGCCGAACCGGGCGTGGTCGTCCATCGACGACGCGGTCACGTCGGTGAGCAGGTCCAGACCCCGGGTCAGGGCGATCCCGGTCTCGTCGCAGGAGGTCTCGATGCCGAGGACGAGCGGTTGCACCATGGCTCAACCTTACGTCCCGCGGGTGGCTCGGTGCCCCGCCGGTGGGGACGTCGGGCTACTCGCCCGGGTCCGGCGTGGCCGCGGACGGCGGGACCGGGTCGAACCCGGTCGCCACCGGCCGGTCGGAGTCGGCGGACCACTGGGACCAGGAACCCGGATACAGGGTCGCGGGTACGCCGATGCTGGCCAGGGCGGCGACCTCGTGGGCAGCCGTGACGCCGGACCCGCAGTAGACGACGACCTCCACGTCGGGTGCGACCCCGGCCAGGGCGAACCGTTCCCGGAGTTGCTCCGCGGGGCGGAAGGTGAGGTCCTCGGTCAGGTTCGCGTCGGTCGGCGCACTCCGGGCACCCGGGATGTGCCCGGCGCGTGGGTCGATCGGTTCGTTGGCACCGGAGTAGCGCTCCGCGGCGCGCGCGTCCAGGAGTACCGCGCCTGCGCCGTCGGGACGGTCGGCGAGCTCGGCCACCCGTGCCGCGTCGGCCACGGGCATGCCACCGGCGCTCAGCCGCACGCCGCCCGGGTCGACGCCGACCGCCCCGTCCTCGAGAATCCCACCGATGCCGTGCCAGGCGGCGAGGCCGCCGTCGAGGATGCGGACGTCGGCGATGCCGCCCCACCGCAGCAACCACCAGGCGCGCGCGGCGGCGGTGCCGCCCGAGTCGTCGTACACCACCACGGTGTCGCCGTCGTCGATGCCCCAGCGCCGCGCCGCGGCCTCCAGGTCCGCGACCTCGGGGAGCGGATGACGCCCGGCCTCGGGTGCCGGTGGGCCGGACAGGTCGCCGTCGAGGTCGACGTACTGAGCACCGGGGATGTGGCCGGCGATGTAGAACCGGCGCCCGTCGGGTTCGGCGAGCGACCAGCGCACGTCGAGGACCACGAGGCGAGCGGCGCCGTCGGACCCGAGCAGGTCCTGCAGTTCGGCGGCGGTGATCAGGACCGAGGCCCGATGGGCGCTGGTGCCGCTGCTGCCGGTGTCGCCTTCGAACGTCACGTGCTCACTCCTCGATCGCCTCGGCTCCGACCGGGCCGAGTCCCCGACGGTGGGGGCGCTCCAACGGTAGCCGCATCACGAGCGCGTCCGCGCCCTCGGGCTGGTAGTAGCGACGCCGGACCCCGAGGGCCTCGAACCCGAACGACCGGTACAGCGCCTGGGCGCCCTCGTCGTGCAGGCGGACCTCGAGGAACACGGCCTCGGCCGACACGGACCGGGCTCGCGCGATCAGTTCGGCGAGCATCAGCCGGGCCAGTCCGCGGCGGCGGTGTGTCGGGGCGACGCCGATCGTCATGACCGTGCTCTCGGGCGCCAGCGCGACGCCGGCATACCCGACCACCAGACCGGGCTCGGTCTCGACGACGACGTAGTGCCGGTCCGACCGGGCCAGCTCGGACTCGTACGAGGCGCGCGACCAGGCGCCGGCGCCGAAGAGCACCGGCTCCAGTTCGATCACCCGGTCCAGGTCCGCCCCCGACATCGGGCGCAGGCGGTCGGGCGGCGCACCATCGGTCACGAGGCGCGCTTGCGGCCGGGTGCGGCGTGGATGTCCGGGCGGCGTAGATAGCGGGGGGCCGTGGTGAGGTCTCCACCGGAGCCGAGCCGGGCTGTCGTGATCCGGCCGAGGACGATCGGGTCGACGACCGCAGCGAGTGCGTCGGGTACGGCGTGGGCGGCGAACGCGTCGGGGTACAGGGCCGCGCCGCGCCCGACCACCGCCCCTTCGGCGATCGGGTCCGGGAACCGGGATGCCACCTCGGCGGGGGTGTCCACCCCGGGACCGCCGAGTGTGTGCACGTCGAAGGGGGCTGGGCCGTCCGCCAGGGCGGCGGGGCGGTAGTGCGCCCAGTAGACCTCGCGCCGGCGGGCGTCCGTGAGTGCGAGGACCTCGGCGTCCGGCCCGGCGCTCACCAGGGCGGCGTAGCCGAGCGCGTCCAGCGAGCACACCCCGTGCACACCGATGCCCAGGGCCCGGCCCATCGTCATCGCGGTGACCAGGCCGACCCGCAGCCCGGTGAACGGAGCCGGGCCCGTGCCGACCGCGATGGCGGTGAGGTCACGTGGCGTGATCCCCGCCCCGTGCAGCACGGACTCGATCATCGGAGTGAGGGTCTCGGTGTGCCTGCGGGCGTCGCCGCTCCGCTCGGTGCCGAGCGGGTCCTCGCCACACAGGAGCCCGACGGCGCCGCCGTCCGAGGTGTCGAGGCACAGGATCAGTGGTTCACGCACGGTCCCACTGTAGGTCGATCCCGGCCCAGCGTGGGCCGACGCCATGCAGCCGCGCCACCCGCCCGGGTTCGGGCCCCTCCGGGTCGGTTCCGGCACCGCGTGGCCGCTCAAGGCTGACCTCCAACCGATCCTCGGACAGGGACTCGACCATGCCCTCGCCCCACTCGACGACCGTGACCGAGTCGTCCAGCGAGGCATCCAGGTCGAGTGCGTCGACCTCGTCGAGGGAGCCGAGCCGGTAGGCGTCCACGTGCACCAGGTCCGGCCCGCCGACGAGGCTCGGGTGGACTCGGGCGATGATGAAGGTGGGCGAGGCGATCGGGCCGCGGACCCCGAGGCCGTCGCCGACCCCCCGGGTGAGGGTCGTCTTGCCGGCGCCGAGGTCGCCAGTGAGGACCACCAGGTCCCCCGCACGCAGCAGACCGGCCAGGTGTCGCCCGAGCGCCTCGGTCGCCTCCTGGTCCGGCAGGTTCACAGCGAGCGCCGCGCCGCCGGTCCCCGTCGCGTCCGTGGCCTGGGCCGCGCCGAGATATTCGCGCGGGATCCGCGGACCGATCCGGGTGACGATCTCGTAGTCGATCGTGCCGACGGCGTCGGCCCAGTCGCGTACGGTCGGTTCGCCGTCGTCCCCGGCACCGAACAGCACGGCGACCTCCCCCGCCTCGAGGCGGCCGGCATCGGGGCCGAGGTCGAGGACGAACTGGTCCATGCAGACCCGGCCGGCGACGGTGTGCCGGCGGCCGGCGACCTGGACCGGCGCGACGTTGGAGGCGTGCCGGGGGATGCCGTCGCCGTAGCCGAGCGGCACCACCCCGAGCACCGTGTCCCGGGTCGTCGTGTAGGTGTGGCCGTAGGAGACGCCCTGGCCCGCCGGGGCCGCCTTGACCAGTTCCAGGTCCGCCTCCAGTCGCATGGCCGGGCGCAGGCCGAGGTCCGCGGCGCTGCGGTGCGCGAACGGGGACAGCCCGTACCCGGCCAGGCCGGGACGGACGAGGTCGTAGTGGGTCCGGGGATGGGCGAGGGTCGCCGCCGAGTTCGCGAGGTGGCGCACCTCGAGCCGGGCCCCCGCCGCCTCCGCGCGGCCCAGGGCCTCGTCGAAGACCTCGATCTGCGCCGCCACGCTCGGGTGGTCCTCCTCGTCGGCGCGCGCCAGGTGGGACCAGACGCCGACCACGCGTACCTCGCCGCGCTGCTCCGCGTCGAGGGCGGCATGCAGCAGGTCGGTCCAGGGTTCCAGGAACGACCCGCCGCGGCCGAGCCCGGTGTCCACCTTCAGGTGCACCCGCGCGGGCCGGCCCGCGACCCGGGCCGCATCGACCACCTCGGTGAGGGCCCACCGCGCCGGCACGGTGACGTCGATGTCGGCAGCGATCGCGGCCTCGAACGGTGCCCCCGGCGCGTAGACCCAGGCGAGCACGGGGACCTCGTGGCCGGCCGCACGAAGCGCGAACGCGCCGTCGAGCTGCGCCGTGCCGAGCCACGTGGCCCCGGCCTCGACGGCGGCCCCCGCCACCGGGAGCAGACCGTGTCCGTATCCGTCCGCCTTGACCACGGCCATCAGCGCGGCCGACGGCGCCGCGTACGCCAGGCGGCGCAGGTTCGCCCTGATCGCGTCGAGATCGACGATGACTCGGGCCGGGTAGTAGCCCATGCCCGTGTCGGGTGCGGGCTCGCTCATGCTGGGTTCCACCGACTCAGTGTGCCAGGATTCCGCGGATGGCCTCGGGCACGGACGCGGCCACGTCCGACGCCGTGATCGGTGCGCCGTGGGCGGCGAGGACTCCGGCGCGCCCGTGCACGAGGGCGCCCGCGGCAGCCAGCACGGCCGGCGGACCGTCGGAGCCCGCCAGCAGGGCCCCGACGATGCCGGCGAGGACGTCCCCCGATCCGGCCGTCGCGAGCCAGCCGGTGCCGTCGGCCTGGCTGTACCACGCCCCCTCGGGACCGGCGACGACGGTGACCGGCCCCTTGAGCAGCACCACGGCCCCGGTGAGCTCCGCCGCCCGCTGCGCCCACCGGCCCGGGTCCGCCTCGATCGCGGCTCGCTCGACCGGTTCGCCGCGGCCATCCAGCAGGCGCGCGAGCTCGCCGGCGTGCGGGGTGAGGACCACGCGCCGGCGGGCCAGGGCGGTGGGGTCGGCAGGCAACCAGTCCAGTCCGCCGGCATCCACGACCAGGGCCACGCCGGGGTCCGCGATCGCCTGGGCGGCCGCCTCCGGAACGGGTTCCCCGGCGGCGATCCCGGATCCCATCACCATGGCCTGCACCCGGCCGGGGGCGGTGACGACCTCGGGGTGCCGGGCCAGCACCATCCGGGCCGCGCCCGCGGGACCGAGGTAGCGGACCATCCCGCAGCCGGTCCGTAGGGCGCCGCTGCTGGAGAGGACCGCCGCCCCCGGATAGGCGTCCGAGCCCGCGACCAGCCCGAGCACCCCGCGCGTGTACTTGTGGTCCGCGGGACCGGGAACGGGCCACAGGTCGGCCACGTCCGCGTCGAGCAGGCGGCGCACCACGGCGGGCCGCGCCGCGACGGCCTCGGCCAGACCGAGGTCGACGACCTGCACGTCGCCGGCCTCGGCAGCGGCGGGCGGCAGCAGAAGGGCCGGCTTGAGCCCGATCATCGTGACCGTGATGTCGGCCCGGAGCACCTCGCCCGGCACCGCGCCGCCGTCGGCCTCGAGCCCGCTGGGCAGGTCGACGGCCACGACCAGCGGGGCCACGGCGGACCGTTCCCGGCGCTCGTTCAGAGCCCTCGCGACCTCACCCGACACCCCGCGCAGGCCGCCGGTGAGGCCGATACCCGCGATGGCGTCGACCCAGATCTCCGCCGCCTCGGCCGCGGCGAGCACGGGAGCCAACTCGGCCCTGTCGGCCCTGTCGGCACTCTCGCCCCTGTCGGCACTGTCAACGCCTTGGGCACTGTCGGCGCTCTCGGCACTTTCGGCACTGTGGCCGCTGCTCGCCTCGGCATCGGCTCGTCCGGCCGCCCGGTCCGGCGTCGGGGCCGGTGGCGGTGGCGGTGGCGGAGTGGTGGTCGGTAGGAGTCGGACCCCGGCTCGTCGCGCGGCGGCGAGTCCCTCGGGATGTACCCGCTCGCGCAGCAGCGCGGCGGTGACCAGCAGGCCCCGGCGGGCGAGGTACGCGGCCGCGAACAGCCCGTCGCCGCCGTTGTTCCCACCGCCGACCAGGACCAGGGCGCGGGCGCCCACGAGAGCGAGCCCCCGCCGTCGGGCCTCGGCCACGGCCGCGGACGCGACCGCGTAGGCGGCCCGCTCCATCAACGGCTCGCCGGCCGCGAGCGCCGGCGCCTCAACGGCCCGGATCGACTCGGCCCGATACGCGAGTCTCATCGCCGGGTCACCGTTCGGCGACGGCGACCGCGGAGGCGATGCCGGCATCGTGGGAGATCGACAGGTGCCAGGACGTGATACCGAGGCGCTCGGCGACGGCGGCCACCGACCCGGTCAGGTCGACGACCGGTGCGCCACCGATGACGCGGTGCACGGTGGCGTCCTGCCAGCTCATGCCACCGGGTGCGCCGAGCGCCTTCGCGATGGCCTCCTTCGCGGCGAACCGGGCGGCGAGCGAGGCCGGCGGGAGTTCCCGTTCGGCCGGGGTGAACAGACGCTCCCGCAGTCTCGGGGTCCGCTCCAGCGTCGCGAGGAAGCGGGCGACATCCACGACGTCGATGCCCACTCCGACGATCACCGCGAGATCCCTACTCCACCGTGACGGACTTGGCGAGGTTGCGCGGCTGGTCCACATCCAGGCCCTTCGCGGTGGCGAGCGCCGCCGCGAAGATCTGCAGTGGCACCACCGAGACGAGCGGCGCGAGCAAGGTCGGGGTCTGCGGGATCCGGAAGACCTCGTCGGCGAACGGGACGACGGCCTCGTCCCCCTCCTCGGCGATCACCAGGGTGTGCGCGCCGCGGGCCCGGATCTCCTGGATGTTGGAGATGACCTTGGCGTGCAGGGCGTCCCGCCCGCGCGGGGACGGCACGATCACGAACACCGGCTGCCCCTGCTCGATCAGCGCGATCGGGCCGTGCTTGAGTTCCCCTGCGGCGAAACCCTCGGCGTGGATGTACGCGAGCTCCTTGAGCTTGAGGGCACCCTCGAGGGCGACCGGGAAGCCGACGTGCCGGCCGAGGAAGAGCACGGTCGGCTCGTCCTTCATGGCCCGGGCGACGGCGCGGACCTGCTCCTCGTTGTCCACGACCCGCTGGATCTTCTCCGGCATCGCGCGCAGCTGGGCGAGGTCCTCGGTGATCTCGTCCGCGAACTTGTTGCCGCGCAGTTGCGCGAGGTAGAGACCGAGTAGGTAGCAGGCGGTGATCTGAGCGAGGAACGCCTTGGTGGAGGCGACCGCGATCTCCGGACCGGCGTGCGTGTACAGCACCGCGTCCGACTCCCGCGCGATCGTGGACCCGTGGGTGTTCACGATCGCGAGCACCTTGGCGCCCTGCTCACGGGCATGCCGCACGGCCATGATCGTGTCCATCGTCTCCCCGGACTGGGAGACGGCGACCACGAGGGTCTTCTCGCTGACGACCGGGTCCCGGTACCGGAACTCGTGCGCGAGTTCCACCTCGACGGGGACCCGGCACCAGTGCTCGATGGCGTACTTAGCCACGTGCCCCGCGTAGGCGGCGGTGCCGCACGCGATCACGACGATCTTGTCGACGGTGCGCAGGACGGACTCCTTGATGCGCATCTCGTCGAGCTGGAGCCTGCCGTCGGTGCCGGCGCGGCCGAGGAGCGTATCGGCGACGGCCTGGGGCTGGTCGTGGATCTCCTTGTCCATGAACGTCGCGAAACCGCCCTTGACGGCCGCCTCCGCGTCCCAGTCCACCGTGTACCTGCGCGGCTCGACACTGGTGCCGTCGGCATCGATCACCCGGATCTGATCCGCGGTGATCGTGACGATCTGGTCCTGGCCCATCTCCATCGCCTCGCGGGTGGAGGAGATGAACGCCGAGACATCGCTGCCCAGGAAGTTCTCACCCTCGCCGACGCCGATCACGAGCGGCGAGTTGCGACGGGCCCCCACCACGGTGTCGGGCTCGTCGACGTGCGTGGCCAACAGGGTGAACGCACCCTCGAGGCGGCCGACGGTCAGCCGCATCGCCTCGGTCAGGTTCTGGGCATCGTCGTAGGCGCGCGCCAGGAGGTGCGCGACCACCTCGGTGTCCGTCTCGGACAGGAACTGGACGCCGGTCTCGACGAGCTCCTCCTTGAGCTGGGCGAAGTTCTCGATGATCCCGTTGTGGATGAGCGCCAGCCGGCCGCCGGCGGCCAGGTGCGGGTGGGCGTTCACGTCGGTCGGCCCACCGTGGGTGGCCCAGCGCGTGTGCCCGATGGCGGCGGTCCCGGCAGGCAGCTGGCGTCGCTCGAGCTCGTCGAGCAGGTTCACGAGCTTTCCGGCCTTCTTCGCCGAGACCATGCCCTCAGGGGTGGTCACCGCGACGCCCGCCGAGTCGTACCCCCGGTACTCCAGGCGGCGCAGCCCCTCGACGACCACTTCGAGCGGCCGCTGACCGGGCGCGGCAGGGCCCACATATCCGACGATTCCACACATGGGGCCCAGCGTATCCGTCGCCGCGGGTGATTCCGTGTTCGCGCGCGTGCGGCGTGGATCACGTCGGAGTGGGAGAGTATGGGCGTGGTCCTTCCCGACGTCACCCGGTTCCAGCCGTTGCCCAGCGACTCCGGTTCTCCGTTCGTGGAGTTCGACCGGGCCGCCTGGAGCCGGCTGTCGGCATCGACGCCGCTGCCTCTGACGGCAGCGGACATCGAGAACCTGCGCGGCCTCGGCGACCCGATCGACCTCGCCGAGGTGGACACCGGCTACCGCCCGCTCTCGAGACTCCTCACGCTGTACGTGGCGGCCTCGCAACGGTTGCGCGCGACCACCTCCACGTTCTTAGGCGAGCCGGCGCACCGCACCCCGTTCGTGATCGGGGTGGCCGGGTCCGTGGCCGTCGGGAAGTCCACCGCGGCCCGGGTGCTGCGGGAGATGCTGCGCCGGTGGCCGGAGACACCGCGGGTGGAGCTCGTCACCACGGACGGGTTCCTGTACCCCAATGCCGAGTTGGAGCGTCGGGGCCTGCTGGAGCGCAAGGGTTTCCCGGAGTCCTACGACCGTCGGGCGCTGCTGGACTTCCTGATCGAGGTCAAGGCCGGGACCGAACAGGTCACCGCGCCCGTCTACGACCACGTGCGCTACGACATCGTGCCGGACCGCCGCGTGGTGGTCCGCAGTCCGGAGGTGCTGATCGTCGAGGGTCTGAACGTGCTCGCCCCGGCCCGGGTCAGCGCGAGCGGTGAGCCGTCGCTGGCGGTCAGCGACTTCTTCGACTTCTCGATCTACATCGACGCCGCCACCGAGCACATCCGTCGGTGGTACGTGGAGCGCTTCCTGGACCTGCGGCAGACGTCATTCTCGAATCCGGACTCCTACTTCCACCGGTACGCCGACCTCGACGACGTGCACGCACGCCGCCGTGCCGGGCAGATCTGGGAGAGCATCAACGGTCCGAACCTCGTCGAGAACGTCCTGCCCACCCGCGGCCGGGCCACCCTGGTGCTGAGCAAGGACGCCGATCACCGGCTCAGCCGGTTCCGGCTCCGGAAGATCTGACCCATGGTCGTCCCCCTCGACGCCGGCGTGGACCCGGTGGTGGCCACGCGGTCCGGCCGGGTGCGGGGCGTCCGGCGGCCCGGTTCGTTCGCGTTCCGCGGAATCCCCTACGCGGCGGCCCCGGTCGGCCCGTTGCGGTTCGGCCGGCCGGCCCCGCACCCGGGCTGGTCCGGTGTCCGTGATGCCACCCGCAACGGCCCGACCCCGAGTCTGGGGCCCACCACGGACACCTACTCGATCCCGGAGCCGGTGGTGCCGGGCGAGCAGATCCTGAACCTGAACGTCTTCACCCCGACGCTCGACGGCGGCGCCCGGCTACCGGTCTACGTCTGGATCCATGGTGGTGGGTTCGTCGGCGGCTCTCCGGGTGGGCCCTGGTTCGACGGCGCCGCCTTCAACGCCGACGGTGTGGTCACCGTGGCGATCACGTACCGGCTGGGGTTCGAGGGGTACGGGCACGTCCCGGGAGCTCAGGAGAACCGGGCCCTGCGGGACTGCATCAGCGCCCTGGAGTGGGTCCAGGAGAACATCGCGGCGTTCGGCGGCGACCCCGGCCGGGTCACCCTCGGTGGCCAGAGCGCCGGCGGCGGCGCCGCTCTCGCCCTTCTGGCCGCGCCCGCAGCCCAGGACCTGTTCGGGGCCGCGATCGTGCACTCGGCACCGCTGCCGGACATCCGGATCGCCGACGCGGTCGGTCAGAGCGCCGTGATGGCCCGACTCTGCGGGGTGGAGAACACCTGGGACTCCTGGCGCGAGGTGCCACGGGAGCAGATCGTCGCCGCCGAGCGCAGCCTCGACCGCGCGGATCTGTGGTCGGCGGTCCGGGACCTGCACCGGATCCTGGGTACGTCGGCACCGCTGACCGCGTTCGGTCCGGTGATCGACGACGACCTGGTCCCGGTGGAACCACTGGCCGCGTTCTCCGCCGGGACCGGCGCTGCCAAGCCGGTGCTGATCGGCGCCACCAGCCACGAGTTCAACGGGGTGACCGCGCATGTGGATCGCTTCCTGGCCCAGGGGTTCGCCGGTGCCATCCTGGTGGGTCTCGGGGTGCCTGCGGTGCTGGCCCGCGCCTACCCGCGCGCCTATCCCGACTTCTCCCCAGCCGAACTGCTCGGTCAGGCCGTCACGAACCGGGTATTCCGTATTCCGACCGTTCGGGTCGCGCTCGCCCGGACCGCGACGTCCGGGGCGACGCCACCGGTCCCCGGGGCCGCGGCCCGCCCGGGAGCCGGCCCGATGGCCCCGACCTGGCTCTGGGACTTCCGCTGGCGTTCGGCCGCGACCGGACGCTCGCCGCACTGCCTCGATCTGCCCTTCGCATGGCACGTCCTCGACGCCGAGCGGGTGACCCGCATTGCGGGGACAGACCCACCACTCCCGCTCGCCGACCACATGCATGGCGAGATCGTCCGGTTCATCACCGAGGGCACGGTCGGCTGGGAGCCGTTCCGACCCGAGGCGCCGGTCGCCCACGTCTTCGACGAGGAGTCGGTGACCGGCCGGGACCCATTTCGCTTCGAACGGTTGGCGCTTCAGGCCGTCGATGACGACTGATGGCGCCGGCCGGTCACGGCGTGCGCTCGAGCACTCCCGGACCCGGCGCTGGCTCCGGGTCGTCGTCACCGTCCGCGCCGGCGCTTGCACTCGGTCCGGGCCCGTGCGGGTCCAGGCCGGCGCGGCGGAAGAACCGCCGCATCACGAGGTCGATGATCGTGCCCATGACGACCCCGACCAGGACCCCGACCAGCACCGCGATGATCGGGTGGTCGTGCAGCACGGCGCCCGCACCCACTCCGAGCAGCACGGAGTAGAGGGACCAGGTCACCGCGGCCAGTGCCGCGAAGCCGACGAACCGGCGGAACCCGAACCCGACCGCTCCGGCAGTCATGTTGACCGCGACCCTCCCGATCGGGATGTATCGCGCCGAGAGGATGAAGGCCCCGCCCCGTCGTTGGAGCGCGCTCTCCGCCCAGGCCAGGGCCCGCGCTCCACGCTTGGTCCGGAACAGCCGCAGCCGCCGGATGGGTACCCGGGTGCCGATGAGGTAGGCGATCACGTCACCGCAGAACGCCCCGAGGGCGGCCACCGGCAGGATCAGCCACAGACTCGGGGCGAGCCCGGCGACGGAGAGGCTCGCCAGGGCGATGACGACCGACTCGCTGGGTACCGGGGGGAAGAAGCCGTCGATGGTGCAGAACAGGAACAGGGCGAGCAGGACCCAGTGCGACGCCGCCATCGCCAGGATCGTCTCGACCATCAGTTCCTCCGTCTTCCACCAGCAGTCAGGGGCACCCGTTCGTGACGTGCCCTCGCCACCAACGCTAAGCGAGCAGGGCCCCGAACCGGAATGGGTGACCACCCTGATCCTGCCCGGAACCTGCGACAACCGACTCCCCCGGTCGTGTGATTCCTGGGTCACAGGCTCATCCCACGGAAGGATGGACGCCCGGGACCGGGTCAGCTGATCCGACGGGTCTCGCAGAACGTCAAGGATAAGCCGTCGGGCAGACCACTCCGCAATGCGAATACGCGCAACCGGCGGCCGGCCGGCCGCCGACTCACCCCGATGGTCGCTCAAGCCGCCAGGCCATCCTGAGGTCCGGTGCCCGTTCCTCGTTCCCGGCACCATCGGTCCGCTGGACCTCCACCAGACCGTGCGCCGCGTAGAAGCGTAGCGCGGCCGTGTTCGTGACGAACGCCCATAGATCGAAACCCTCCGGGCACACCTGCTTGACCTTCGCGAGCAGGGCGCTGCCGACGCCGGAGCCCTGAACACGCGGATCCACGTAGAGCCCTTCGAGATGGTCAGCCGAGACCCACGCAAATCCCTGCAGTCGGCCGTCCCGGCCGAAACAACCGAGCACGAGGTCCTCGGACAGATCCCAGGACCGGACCCACGCCCGAACCTCACGATCCGAGTGGACGCTCGGCGGAAACGCCGCACCGGCCGCATGGCGTGCGTCCAGGTAGACCTCGGCGGCCGCCGGCAGCTCCGCACGGCGCATCGCCCGAATCGTCACTCCGGTCCCCAAGCTCATGAGGCAAGCCTCCACCACCCGCGCCCCGCAAGGCACGGTGATTCCACGGTCACCGGGCCACCGGGTCACCGCGACGCCGGCGGTAACGAACGCGCCGAGAATGCGACAAGGGCCACCCCGGTGTGGGGTGGCCCTTGTCTGAAGTGTTGTCCGGCGGCGTCCTACTCTCCCACGTAGTCTCCCACGCAGTACCATCGGCGCAGAGGGGCTTAGCTTCCGGGTTCGGAATGGGTCCGGGCGTTTCCCCCTCGCTATGACCGCCGTAACTCTATGGAGATGTTTCGGGTTTGGTGCCCGTATCTCGGGAACCGCACAGTGGACGCGTAGCACACAGTTTTGACTTTTTGTTGTGTGGTCAAGTTATCGGCATATTAGTACCGGTCAGCTTCATGAGTCTTGGTGTCCTCACTTCCACATCCGGCCTATCAACCCAGTAGTCTAGCTGGGAGCCTCTCGGGGTCGAGCCC
>NZ_SMNA01000003.1 GCF_004353825.1 Occultella glacieicola
CCGCCGGTGCCGCCGACGCCGACGCGGCCACGATGGTGGCGGCGCCCGCCGCCCGGGCGAGTGCCGCCGTCGACGGCGCGACCAGCCGCACGAGCCCCGTCCGGCCGGGCGTCCCGGGGCGGGTGACCTCCGCGGTCGCCCCCACGGTCGTCGCGACCGGCCTCGCCTGCGGCCACCCGGGCCGCCCACCGGTGCTGACCGGGCTCGACCTGAGCATCGAACCGGGCCGCGCCGTCGTGGTGGTCGGGCCGAGCGGGGTCGGCAAGACGACCCTGCTGCTCACCCTCGCCGGCCTGCTCGACCCCGTAGCCGGCGAGGTCCGGATCGGCGGCGGCGCCGCGGCCCCGCCGTCGGCGACCGTCGCCCTCACGGCCGAGAACGCCCACGTGTTCGCGACCACGGTCCTGGAGAACCTGCGCGTGGCCCGCGGCGACGTCACCGTGCAGGAGGCCACCGACGCCCTCACCCGGGCCGGTCTCGGCGACCTGCTCGATCGGCTGCCGGACGGCTTGGGCACCATGCTCGGGCCGGACGCCACCACGCTCTCCGGCGGGGAACGCCGTCGGCTCCTGCTCGCCCGCGCCCTCCTGCACCCGGCCCCGCTGATGCTGCTCGACGAGCCGGGCGAACACCTCGACCCGGCCACCGCGGACGCGCTCCTCGCCGACATCCTCGACGTCGGCCGCGAGCGCGGCGTGCTCGTGGTCACCCACCGGCTCACCGGTCTGGACCGGGCCGATCGGGTGATCGACCTCGGCCGGGACATCCGTCCCTCGCCCGAACCACGGCCCACCGGCCAGACTGGAGGCATGGACACCCTCGTGCTCGGCCACCGGTCATGAAGCAGTTCCTCGACGCCGTCCTCTCGGTCACCTCGCGGCTGCACCTCGACGACATCCTCGCGAACTTCGTCCGGGCCGCCGCGGACCTGACCGACGCCAGGTACGCGGCGATCGGTGTGCTCGATGCGACCGGCGAGACCGAGACCTTCGTCCAGTACGGGGTCGACCCGGTCACCCAGGCGGCGCTCGAGCACCCGCACGGACGCGGGATTCTCGCCGCGATCCCCACGGACGGGGTGCTGCTGCTCTCCGACCTGACCACCCACCCGCGGTTCCAGGGGTTCCCCGAGGGGCACCCGATGATGCGGACGTTCCTCGGGGTCCCGGTGCGGGTGGCCGACCAGGTCTACGGGCGGCTCTACCTGTCCGAGAAGGCCGGCGGCTCCCACTTCACCGAGGCCGACGCCGAGAACATCCGGATGCTCGCCGCGGCGGCCGCGATCGCGGTGCAGAACTCCCGCCTGTACAAGGAGGCGCAGACCCGGCAACGGTGGCTCGCCGTCGGGCAGGAGATCACGACGGCGCTGCTGTCCGGGCTCGACGTCGAGGACGCGCTCGCCCTGATCGCCCGGGAGGTCCGCAAGGCCGCGGACGCCGACACCGCCGTGGTCGTGCTGCCCGGCGTCGGCGACTCCTGGCTGATCGAGTTCGCGGACGGCGACCCGGTCGGGGACCTGGTCGGGATCGTGATGCCGCCGGACGGGCGGGCCATGACCGTGCTGGCGGAGAAGGAGGGGATCATCGTCGACTCCTTCGCCCGGGCGCGCAACCTCCGGGTGCCGGAGTTCGGCCGGTACGGGCCCTCCCTGTACGCGCCGCTCATCGCGGAGGGTCAGAGCATGGGCGTGATCATCCTGCTGCGGAACAAGCACGCCCCGGAGTTCACCCCGAGCGACCTGAGTGTGGCCGAGTCGATCGCCCGGCAGGCTGCGCTGGCGCTCAAGCTCGCCGAGGCCCGCCAGGCGCAGGACCTCGCCGGGCTGATCGAGGAACGCGGGCGGATCGCGCGGGACCTGCACGACATGGCGATCCAGCAGCTGTTCGCGACCGGGCTGCAGCTGTCCCGGGCGCGCGAGCAGGTGCCCGCCGACGACGAGGACCTGCGCCGCGTGCTCGCCACCGCGCTCGACGGCGTCGACGACTCGGTGCGCCAGATCCGCGCGATCGTGCACAACCTGCGCTCCCCGGACGAGAACGCCCCACTGCTGGAGCGGCTGCGCCGGGAGGCCTCGCTCGCTCGCACCGGTCTCGGGTTCGCACCATCGCTGGTACTGGAGGCCGTGGACCCCGTGACGGGCGTGCCGCGGGCCTCACAGGAGGCGGGCGAGGACCTGGACGCGCGCGTGGACGCCGACCTCGCCGACGACGTGGTCGCCGTGGTCCGGGAGGGGCTCGCGAACGCGGCCCGGCACGCCCAGGCCGCGTCGGTGCACGTGCGTCTGGCGCTCGGGCCGGAGGACATCGAGGTGGTGGTCACCGACGACGGCGTCGGGATCGACCCCGACCAGACCCGCTCGTCCGGGCTGAGCAACCTCGCCGCCCGGGCCCGCCGCCACCGGGGCGAGTTCCGGCTGGAGCCGGGGCCCGACGGCGGAAGTTCTGTGGTCTGGACGGCGCGGTTGGGCTGAAGGTCGCCCGGTTCAGGTCTGTGGCTTCGGGTGGGTCACGTGCGGATCTGGTTCGAGCGCCGATCTCTGCGCGGGCGACTCGGCCGTCGGGGCCGCTTGGGGACTCGCCAACTTGTGACCGGCTGACCGTCCGCCGCCCCGTCAGCGGCCTGATCGGACACCAGGCCATGGCCCCGGCGGACGTAGTCTCGGAAGCGTCGGGAGGAGTGTGAGGCCGATGAGCAGGCACGAGTGGTCCGGCGGGGCGAGCACGGGGACGGCGTCCGCTCGGGCTCCCTCCCGCGCCGGGAGCGCGCTGAAACTCGCGCTCGCGGTGCCACGGCCAGAGGGAGCGTCGGTGCCGGAGGAGCACCGCAGGCGTTGCTCGGCCTGCAGCGGGCTGCGGGCAATCGAGCGGGGCGTGTCAGATGGTCTGTGTAAGCGGTTCCGGGAGTGAACTGGAGCATGGACATGACTGCGATGGAGCAGAAGCAGGAGAGTGAGTCGTCGTTCGGTGCGGTCTCGTCTGGGCCGGCGACGGCGCGGGAGACGGTGAACGCGATGGTCGGTGCTGGCCTGTTCGATCACGTGATCGCTCGTGCTGCCGATGGCGAGCTCACGCTGACGGGTCCGGGGGGTTCCTGCCGGAGATGGTCCGAGCGGTCCTGGAGGCCGGTCTGGCGACCGAACTGAGTGATCACCTCGGTGATGAGAAGGGCGACCCGGCCGGTCGGGGGTCGCCGAACTCCAGGAACGGATCCACCCCGAAGACGGTCGCGACCGAGGTCGGCGACGTGGCGCTGGCGACCCCGCGGGATCGGGCCAGGACGTTCACCCCGCGCCTGGTGCCCAAGGGCGCCCGCCGGGTCGGTGGTCTGGACGAGATGATCATCAGCCTCTACGCGGGTGGGATGACGGTCCGCGACATCGGCCATCACCTCGCCGCGACGCTCGGGACCGAGCTCTCCCCGGACACGATCAGCAACATCACCGACACCGTCACCGCGGAAGTCATCGCGTGGCAGAACCGGCCGTTGGAGGCGATCTACCCGATCATCTACATGGACGCGATCGTGGCGGGAGATCCGCGACGGCGCGCACGTGAGCAACCGGGCCGCGCACATCGCCGTCGGCGTCGACCTGGACGGCGTCAAGCACGTCCTGGGGATCTGGATCCAGGCCCACGAGGGCGCGAAGGTCTGGGCCGGGTCTGCGTCAAACTGGCCAACCGGGGCGTCAAGGACGTCCTGATCGTGTGCTGCGACGGGCTGAGCGGGTTCCCCGAGGCGATCGAGGCGACCTGGCCCCAGACGACCGTGCAGACCTGCGTGGTGCACCTGATCCGGGCCGCGATGCGGTTCGTGTCCTACAACGACCGCAAGGCCGTTGCGGCCGCGCTGCGCCCGATCTACACCGCCTCCAGCGCCGATGTCGCCGAGACCGAGCTGGTCACCTTCGCCGACTCCAACTGGGGCAAGAAGTACCCCGCGGCGGTCGCGACCTGGACCAACGCCTGGGAACGGTTCATCCCCTTCCTGGCGTTCCCGCCCGCGGTGCGCAAGATCATCTACACCACGAACTCGGCCGAGTCGCTGAACTTCCAACTGCGCAAGATCATCAAGAACCGCGGCCACTTTCCCTCCGACGAGGCCGCCACCAAGCTGCTCTGGCTGGCGATCATGAACATCGAGGACAAACGGGCCCGAGAACGCGCGAAGGAACGCGGCAAGCCCGCGAACAAGCGCAAAGCACCCGGCCGCCTCGTCGAGGGCCAGACCGTCACCGGCTGGACCGCCGCCCTGAACGCCCTCGCGATCGCTCACCCCGAACGCCTCGCCGGCTACCTCATCTGACACCAAAGAAACCAAGCAAGTGGAAATCACTTACACAGAAGACTTGACAGGCTCGCCTGCGGGTCAGGTGCCGGCAGTCCTCCAGGGCGAACCGCACCCCGTGCTCGTCGTGGTCGCGGAATTGTGCCGACCACTGCACCAGGGCCAGATGTCCCTCGGCGTTGGTGCGAACGGTCTTGGTGGCCAACCGTCTGCCGACCTCGTCCAGCGCCACCACGGTGTGTGTGCGCTTGTGGGAGTCGGTGCCGATCATGACCATGCGGGCAACCTCCAGATCTCGTCTCGGGAACTCGGGCACCCTGGCGCCAGCGAGACGAGCACGCCTCAATCCAGCACGACCTCCGTCGCAAGCAGGCTCCTATCAAGCCACGCACCCGCTGGCGCCAGGGCACCCGGCCGAGGCCGCACATCGGGGACAAGCCACCGAGCACCAGCGCGCGCCGAGGCAGCGAAGAAACGAGCGAACCCCGGCCGGGTACCACTCACTGTGGCATTGACGCGAAGAAAGTTGTTGCGGCCTTCAGTACGGCCACGTCCTCGCGCAACCGACGGTTCTCGGCCTTCAGCCGCTTGATTTCCTCGTGCTCCTGGCTGCTGACTCCCTCGCGGCGTCCGGCGTCGACCTCTGTCTGGGTGACCCATCGGCGCACCGACTCCCGCGAGACGCCCAACTGCTTCGACACTGCGACCATCGCCTCGGTCACCGACGGATACTCCTGCTGGTGCTCACGCACCAACCTGACGGCTCGAGCCCGCAACTCGGGATCAATCTTCTTCGGCATGTGCTCATCCTCCTGGACTCAAACAGGAGCGGCATCAAACCTGGGGCGCTTCATACATGATCAGAGCCGCTTTGCCGCAGGTGCGGGCCGAGTGCGCCAAACTTGCCGTCGCGAGCGTGTCGCGGTAGTCACGCTCATGGCAGCGCTTCAACGACCGGAACAACGTCCGAAGACTCGGACACGGGGCACCGATCTCGGCCAGCACCCGGACCGTGTCAGCCTTCGAGGTCGGCTCAATGATCCGCGCGAGCGCCATCGCCGCGAACGCCTCATCACCCAGGGCATCGAAACCCAGATGCACGTACGCGTCCGTCAGCACTTCCCAGAGCAAGCGGCTTCGAGTCGCCGCCACACGAGCACCCACCCCCGAGCTGCCGCCGGGATCCGGGCCAAGGTCAAGGACCCCCTGCCCCGGACGCAGCCGCTGCCGGGCGATCTCCATCTACAGCGCGAGTTGGGCCTCATCGTGAGCCGAGCCGATGTGCTCGATGCCCGTGACCTGCCGGCCCTGCTTATGCACGATCTGGACCGCCCGCGCCCCCGAGGCCGTGGGCACCTTCCGCACGAACGAAGCCACCAGCCGAGGCTACAACCCCGAATTAGTCACCCCGAACGACCCCCAGCCCGACCATCACCGCAGGTCACAGCCCCGCGCACCACCCCGACCCCGAAAGTGGCACGAGTCAGGCCAGAGCACGAGACTGACTTCTCGACGCTCGGTCAACACGTAACCGAATTCAATCTCGTCATGAGCCGTTACATCAGCGCGACGATGATGAGTGCACCGACTATTACTGCGGCGAGAGCGGCGCCAACTATCGCTGCAACGAGAGCTGGCTTCGACATCCGTGTTGCGCGTCGCTCGGACGGGATCGGCGCTGCCTCGTTTGGATTCAGCGCGAAGGTCCGTGCGCTCTCCAGAGCGAGACGGCGTTCTCGGTCCTCACGGTCGAGATTATTACCCTGCTCCAAGATTCAGTCCTATCCGTTCCCGGCGTCTATTCCTGGGAGGTGGATGACGACAGAGTGCGAAAGGTCACTAAAGCCGCTTGTGTCAAGTACCACCTGACGTTCCCCCGACGTAGGTGAGATGTTCTCCAAGATGCTTGGGGCGACTTGCACTAAACCCTGACCTGCGAGATCTGCACTCTGCACACCGTCAGGGACAAGCACGAATTGGTGAAACAATCCATTGCTGGAGCCAAAAGTGCTAACGAGACCATACGATTGAATCGCCGCCACGTCGCTGCAGGCGACGGCCGAGTACTCGCCGACTACGGTTTCTAGGCAACGTTCGCCAGGTCGATCGAAAGCCGATATGCTCACTCCGGGATAAATAGACGAGGTACCGGACGCCGTGGCAGATCCAAGCGCCGGAATGACTCGGCCCAGATGGCGCCAGTCAGTTGGATCAAGAACTTGTTTCCTGGACTGGGTTCGGCGTTGGGGTCCGGGTTGTACACCCATTTCGCCTTCGTCTTCTCGTAGCCGTTCGGACCGTTTACACTCGCCGAGGCGCCCCCGATATTGTAATGTGCGCCGAGCCAGGCCGTCACGTTAACGAACTGACCCGTAAATCCGTCGATCTCTGCGTAGACACCAGTTCGACTGATGTACTGCTGGTGGGAAGGCTCGACTCGATATATTCCCTGGGCTGTGGTTGCGTTGAACCAGGTCGAGGTGGCCGCTGTCGCTGGAGCGGCCGGGCTTAAGGCTAACGCTGCTGCCATTAGAATTGCGACACCGCTTGCTCGCCGCCAAAGTTTAATCATGTTCCCCTCTGAACGAATGACTGTCCTCTAACACTACACCTGGCTGGATGTGGTTGGTCAACCCTCCAAACGGGGTCAAAGTCAAATAAGGGTCAGCCACCTGCGGGTGTTCCGACACCTCTGGCCTCTCGCCCGGTGTCGTGGACGACGCGCCCGAGGTCAGTACACCTCACACGCCGGGCGTCCGATCGACCACTCGTCGAGGGCGCCCGAAAAGACCGATCCGCACGAGCGCTTCGACAAGGGACAGCCACGTCGTCGAACTCCAGGAGGATGTCGCCCTCTCAGGTACGTCTCCCGCGAAGTCACACGCCGCGCGGCGGCGCCAGGTTCACGCCGGTGGCAGCTGGGGCGACGACGGCAATGACGAGCCACCGCTGCTGACGCGACTTCCACGCCGAGCACAGCGAGCCGGCGGAGTCCTGACCGGCGCCCAGACCGCTTAGCGCGCCTCGCCACCGGCGGCGCCGAGGCGGCGCAGGAACATCGCCACGCCGAGCGCGATGTGCTCGATCTCTCCGGGATGCACGCTCTCGTTCGGGGCGTGCATCTGGCTCGCCGGTTCGGCGAGGCCGAGCATCACGATGGATGCGTCCGGCTGCGCGGCTGCCAGCGCCGGGGTCAGCGGGATCGAGCCGCCCTGGCCCGAGGTGACCGTGGGCCTACCGAACGAGTCACCAAGGGCCTCGTGCAGCGCCGCGAACGTGGGCGTGTCGGTGTCGGCACGGTAGGGCCGCCCGTTGCCCTGACCCTCGGTCGTGACCCGCACGCCCCACGGTGCGACGTCGACCAGGTGGGCCCGTAGCAGCCGTTCGGCGTCGTCCGGGTCCACGCCGGGCGGGATCCGCAGGTTCAGCCGCGCGGCCGCGGTCGGCTGGATGGCCGCGACCGATCCGACCACGGCGGGGGCGTCCAGGCCGATCACGGTGACGGCGGGACGGGACCAGACCTGGTCGGCCACGGTGCCCGAGCCGAGGCGGCGCCCGCCCGGCAGGATGCCGGCCTCCGCGCGGAACGTCTCCTCCTCGTACCCGGCCCCGTCCCAGACACCGTCGGCAGCCAAGCCGCGCACCGTGGTGTTGCCGTCGGCGTCACGCAGGGTGGCCAGGATCGCGATGAGGGCGGCCAGCGCATCCGGGGCGGCGCCTCCGAACGCGCCGGAGTGCAGTTCCCCGGCGAGGGCCTCGACCCGGACCACCACGTCCACGACCCCGCGCAGCGACACGGTCAGCGTGGGCTGCCCGACCGCGACGTTGCCGGTGTCCTGGATCAGGATGACGTCCGCGGCGAACTCCTCGGGGTGGGCCTGCACGTACTGCTCCAGACCGCCCGTGCCCTGCTCCTCCGACCCCTCGACCACCACGGTCAGGGAGACCGGATAGTCGCCGTCGGGCCGGAGCGCGCGCAACGCGGTCAGGTGGGCGACGATGCTGCCCTTGCAGTCCGCGGCGCCGCGACCGTAGTACCGGCCGCCGCGCTCGGTGAGGGTGAACGGGTCCGTGGCCCAGGCCTCGGTGTTGGAGGCGGGCTGCACGTCGTAATGGGCGTAGAGCAGCACCCGGGGTGCGCCGGCGGGGCCTTCGTGGTGGGCGATGACGGCGTCGGTGCCGTCCGGGGTCCGCACGAGCGCGGCGTCGGCCAGACCGATCTCGGCGAAGGCGTCGGCGACCCACTGCGCGGCCAGCCGGCACTGCTGTGGGTCCTCGACGGCGGGGTCGGCGACCGAGCGATAGGCGACCAGGTCGGCCAGGTCGGTCAGGGCCTGCGGCATCAGCGCGGCCACCCGGGTGCGCAGGTCGGCGTCGGTTCGCGGCGGGGTGGTGGTCTCGTCGGCGCTCATCAGTGCTGTCCCTCGCTCGGCACCCGCCACCGGCCGCCGCGGTGGGCGGCCACCCAGGCGGCCACCTGGGTGCGTCGCTGCAGGCCCATCTTCGCCAGCAGCGACGTGATGTGGTTCTTGACGGTCTTCTCGGCCACGCCGAGCCGGTCCGCGATCTCGCGGTTGGACAGGCCCTCCCCGATCAGGTCGAGCACCCTCAGCTCGCTCGGGGTCAGGTCCGCCGTCGGGTCCGGGTGGGCGTCCTGGCGACGGGTCACGGTCCGGTCGTCCAGAAGGGTCCGGCCCGCCGCGACCGCTCGGACCACGTCTGCGATCTCGGCCCCGCGCACGGTCTTGAGGACGAACGCCTTGGCGCCGGCGGCCAGCGCCGCGGCCACCGCGTCGTCGTCGTCGAAGGAGGTCAGCACCACGGCGCGCGCCTCGGGGAGCACCCGGGCCGCCTCGGTGATGATGTCCAGCCCGGTGCCGTCCGGCAGCTGCAGGTCCACGAGCAGCACGTCCGGGCGGACCAGCGGCACCCGGCGGTGCGCCTCGGCCACCGAGGACGCCTCGCCGACCACGGTCAGCCCGTCCGAGCGCTCGATCACCTCGGCGATGCCACGCCGCACCACCTCGTGATCATCGACAATCATCACGCGCACGGGATCCGTCATGGCCCGAGACTATCGGCCCGGCCCGCCCGGACGCTCCACTCGGGAGTGTCGAGGGTGGCCCCTCGACACTCTCGGCGGCGGGCCTATGCGCGATTGATCAGCAGGCGGCGCGCACGTACGAGCATCAGCCCGACCAGGATCGCGCCGGCCGACACCAGCAGCGTCCACGGGTGCCCTCCGCTGCCGGTCGCGGGCAGGTCACCGGCGGTGGGCCGATCGGCGGCCGCGACGTTCGCCAGGGTCAGGTCGACGATCGCGCCACCGGTCAGCGGGACGGTGACCCACCCCTGCTCGTCGGCGGTGAGCGTGGTGCCCGCAACGCTCCACACGGGTGATTGCCACTGGAGGCCCTCGATCGCCGGCGGAACGGTCTCGCGGACCTGGACGAGGGCGCCGGGCTCCAGCCCGTCCACGAGGCAGGGATCCCCGGGCGCCACGGAGCACTCGATGGCGTCGCCCCCGTCGATCCGGTACTCCACGCCATAGAGCAGACCCGGTGGCACGCTGCCCGCGGCCGGTCCGGTCACGGCCTTCGCCACGGCGAATCCAGCCGAGGTGCCGTTGGTCATGGCGTTCGTGAGCTGGAGTTCGATCGGGCGCTCCCGGGTCGAGGAGACCGGTAGCACCGTGCGGCCGTTGTCCTCGATGGACAGTCGCTGCCCGTCGAGCGTCCATACGGGCGTGGCCCAGGTGACACCCGCGATCTCCGGTGGCACCGCCTCCGTGGCTTCGATGATCGACCCGACCACGAATCGGTCGGATGAGACGGTCTCACCCGCGGCCAGCGCCAGCGGGGGCTGGGGTTCGCCGTCGAGCCACCAGTCGACGGTGAAGACCGCGTCATCGGGCAACGACTGCGCCTCGCCGACGACGACCTTCGTCAGCGCGATCTGCGCGTGCTCCACGGCCGTGTTGGTCACCGTGATGGTCGCTGGTTCCACCGGGTCGGCGATCCGCAGCGTGCGGGACGGGGTCCACACGGGTTGAGCCCAGACGTAGTGCTCGGGCAGCGCCTCGTCCGGGGGAATCGATTCGGCGAGCAGGATGTGGGTGCCCAGCGGGAACTGCACCGGCGCACCCTGGGCATCGACTGGACCGGCGGCGGTGCCGTCCACGGGCAGGTCGAAGGACCCGGTCCGGACTCCTCCTCCGGGCGGTACGGCGAGGAAGTTCACGGTGAAGCTGGTGGCTGTCAGCTCGGCCGCATCGATCCCGACGAGGTCCTTCGCGACCAGGAAGGTGCCGGTCACCTGGATGGCCGTGTTGGTCACCGTTGCCGCCACGGAGGTCGCGCCACCGACGCCGATGATCAGCGGATCGGGGGCGACGGACCCTGGTCCCCACACGACCCCGCGGAATTGCGGCGGGGTTTCCTCCTGGAACGTCACCGTCGTGCCGAACGGGAACTGGAGAGCCACACCGTCCACGTCGACGGGAGAGACCGCAGTACCGTCCGCGGGCAGCCGCAGCGTCCCGGTCACGACATCGCCCAAAGGCGTGGTGGCCGTCCAGGACACGGTGAACTCGGTCCCCGGTGGGAGATCGTCCGGCTCGATCCCGGTGAGGTCCTTGGCGACCGTGAACGTGCCGGTTCGCTGCACGTTGACCACGGAGATCTCGACCGTGCCGCCGTCCTCGGGCATCGGGATCGACGCGATCGCGTCCTCGAGCGGCACGGCGCCCTCGAATCCGGCCGTCGGATAGTCGGTGGTGCCCTCGGCGGTCGTGACCCGGAACACCGGAGCCTCCCACTGCGCGACATCCACGGGCTGGGAGTCGAACAGGGGCACCGGTTCGGCCAACTCGAGCGTGTTGGCACCCGTCTCGAGGTCGGACAGCGTGATCGGCTCACCGACGGCGATCGGCCGGGTCCGGCGGGCCTGCTCGCCCGGCGACGGGGGGTCGATGTTGTAGCTGATCGAGTACTCGTACCTCGGATCGGCGGCCTCGCCGCCGGCCTCCTTCAGCACCGTGACGGTGCTCGTTCCCGCCGGTGCGAGCACATTGGTCAGCGTCACCTCCACCGGCGTGGTCGCGTCCGTGATCCGGATGACCTGTCCGGGGCTCCAGCCGGAAGCCACCCACTCGTAACCCGGTGGCGTGGTCACGGTGGAGAGGTCCTCGACGAGCGTGACGACCGTGCCGATCGGGAAGTCGCCGGGCGGGGAGACGGCGGTGCCGTCGAGGGGGACCGAGAGCAGCCCTGATCCGGACTCCGCGCCACGGTGGAGCGCCGTCCAGGCGACGGTCACGGTGCCGGCGAGGGCCGGGCTCGAGCCGTCGGCGATGGTCACCACCTTGCGCACGGAGAAGGTCCCCTGGTTCGCGGTGGCGATGTTCTCGACGGTGACGTCGACCGTCTCACCCGCGGTGATCGTGAGCGGGTTCGGGGTGATGGTCGTGGTGCCCCAGGAGTAGCCCGGGACCGTCGGTGGAGTGACCTCGGTGAACGATACGACGGTGCCCTCGACGAACCGTTCGCCGGGATCCACCCACTCGCCGGATGCGGGGAGCTCCAACGACCCCACCGACACGTCTCCGTCCGGGTCCGTCGCGGTGTAGTTCACCGTGAACGCCAGGTCCGCCACCGCGGGGTCGGCCGGGTCGAGTCCCGGTGTGGTCTTGCGGAGCCGGAACGAGCCGGTGTCGCTGGTGCACGCGATCTCACCGGCGAACATGAAGGAGTGCACCTCGCCACCGAGCGTCGACACGGTGCGCCCGATGATCTGTCCGTCGAGTGGCGCCGCGGTCACGGTGACGTCGGCCTCGGGTGCGTAGATGGAGCCGTCGATCCGTCCCTGCGCGGCCGTGACGTCCACGGGACCGCTGAGTGCGGACAGGTCCCAGAGGATGTAGGGCGAGAACGCACCCTGTGGGTCCGTATGAGCCCCGATCACCTCATCGGTCCCGGTCGGGACACGGATGATGAGGGGGTTGGCCACACCGGGCTCCGGCCCGGGTGAGAACTGGATGAGCGCGGTACCGGCGATGTCGGCGTAGTCGACCACGTTCGGCCGGTCCGGACTGAGGGGTGCGAGGACGACCCGGTCACCGAAGTCCTGCGCGACCGCGACCTGGTACCCGGTCTCCTGCAGCGGGTCGGCGACGTCCGCGAGGCACTGGGCCGACTCGGTCCAGGACGCCTCGCGGTTCGCCTCGACGTAGGACGTCACCGCGTCCGCGGAGGTGTCGGCGGTGTAGATGCTGCCCGCTCCGGTCGCCCCTTGAGGTGGCGCGGCGTCCGCCGGGTACTGCTGGTGGGTTGCGTCCATCAGCGGGGTCTGGTCGGGATTCTGCGGGTTCGTGTTCAGCCGCAGCCAGTCCGCCCGCGAGAACGGCTGGAACGGACCGCCCCGTTCGACCATCTTCAGGTCGCCCAGCAGCGAGGGGTCCGAGGTTCCCGCGCTCGTGATCGCCGTGATGCCGCCGCTTTCCGTCGAGAAGGACCCGATCAGCAACCTGGTCGGGTCCCCGTCCACGGTGGGGAGCGTGTACGCGCCGGTCCCGGCCACCACATGTACGAGGCTGAACTGCCCGTCACCGGGCTTGGTCAGTTCACCACCGACCGCGACGCTCCCCTCGGTCTCGGTGTTGCCGAGGGTGGCGTCCTCCCGGGCATAGATCGTGAAGCCGCCGCCGATCGCGAACGGGTTGAACGTCTCGGGGTAGGCGGCGACCGCCGTCGGTGCGGTCCCGGTCTCGAGCGCGACGGCGCCCGAAGCGGCCAGCACGGCCGCGATCAAGGCGGCGCCGAGGCGGCGGCGAGTATCAGGCATGTTCTCCCCAGACGATGTCGCCGCCAGTCAAGCACCCACGTCAAGCGGGCGCGGTCCGCCACCCATCCGCACCCGCGCCGACGGAGCAGGACGGATCAGCGCTCCCGGCGCCCCGCGGCCTGCGCCGTCGAGCGCCGCACCTGGAGTTCCACCGGCAGCACGCGAAGCAGGGCTCCCGGCCCGTCCTCGGGACGTGCGGCCGGCGTCCCGGCGAGCAGCAGGTCGACGGCGGCCGCGCCCATCCGTTGCGCGGGCACCACGACCGTGGTCAGGGCGGGAGCGAGCAGCCGCGCCACCGGTACGTCGTCGAAGCCGACCACGCTCATCGCCTCCGGCACCGCGACGCCCCGTTCGGCGAGCCGGCCGAGCAGCCCGAGGGCGAGCTGGTCGTTGAACGCCAGGACCGCGCTCACCCGTTCGGAGATGGCCAGGTCCGCGGCCGCCAGTCCCCCGGCCGGACCCGGTCGAAACGCGCCGAGGTCCACGATGGTGACGCCGCGGCCCTGGTCGTGCGCGGCGTCCACGGCGGCGGTCAGGCCGGCGCGTCGTTCGGCGTCCGACCACGAGGTCACCGGTCCACCGGCGTAGCCGATCCGAGTGTGCCCGAGCGCAAGCAGGTGGCCGAGCGCCTGCCGGATGCCGTCGGCGTTGTCGCCGGTCACCGCCGGAACGCCGGCCAGGGACCGGTTGATCAGCACCACCCGGCTACGCGCGGCGAGGGCGAGCAGGTCGGTGTCGGCCGCGCGCGGGGAGGCCAGGATCAGCCGGTCCACGTCCGTGGCCAGTTGGGCGAGCACCTCCCGCTCCCGGGCGACGTCCTCGTCGGTGTCGGCGATGATCGCGGTCAGGCCGGCGGCCCGGACCCGGTTCTGCATGCCCTTGGCGACCGAGGAGTAGAACGGGTTCTCCAGGTCCGGGATCACCAGCCCGACGGACTGGCCCCGGCCGGTGACGAGCTGACGGGCCGCCCGGTTCGGCTCGTACCCGAGTGCCGCGGCGGCCCGGCGGACCCGGCCGGCGGTGGCCGGGGCAACCGTGGCGGAGCCGGCGAGCGCCCGCGAGACTGTCGCGATGGAGACCCCGGCCTCCCGCGCGACGTCGTGGATCGTCACCACACCCTCGGGCACCCGCTCCACCCCCTCCCGGTCGCGGACTCGGGAACCCGATCGGGCGCCCGACATCGCTTCACAAACGTTTACATCGGCTCTTGTCCGCCCATCCTTACCGTGCTAGCGTCACCAGTCAAGAGCGTTCTGAAAACGTTTAGATTCCCTCTCCCGATCCCCTGGAGGCGTCTGCCATGTCCGAACTTCTCGACCAGATCGGCGCCGCACGGCTCGTGCCGGTCGTCGTCCTTGACGACGCCAAGGACGCCGCCCCGCTCGCGCGGGCGCTGACCGCCGGCGGCCTCCCGGTGGCCGAGGTGACGTTCCGCACCGACGCCGCCGTGGAGTCGATCAGGGCGATGTCCGCCATCGACGGGATGCTCGTCGGGGCCGGCACCGTGCTCACCCCCGAGCAGGTCGACGCCGCCGTGGACGCCGGCGCCAGTTATATCGTCTCCCCCGGCCTGTCCGTGGCCGTGGTCCGCCGCGCGAGGGAGCGGGGCGTGCTCGCGCTGCCCGGCGCGGTCACCGCGACCGAGGTGCAGGCCGCGCTCGCCGAGGGCCTGGAGGCCGTCAAGTTCTTCCCGGCCGAGACTTCCGGCGGCGCCGCCGCGATCAAGGCGCTGTCCGCCCCGTTCGCGGGACTGAGGTTCGTGCCCACCGGCGGCATCGGCCCGAAGAACGTCGCCGAGTACACGGCCGTCTCGGCGGTGCTGGCCATCGGCGGCAGCTGGATGGTCCCCCGGGACAAGGTCGCCGCCGGCGACTTCGACGCGATCACCACCCTCACCGCCGAGGCCGTCGCCCTCGTGCGCGGCTGACCACCCCGAACACCACACCCCGAGCACCCGTCCACGGAGGACACCCGACATGAGCCTGAGCATCCGCCCCGCCGCCGACTGCCGCTACGACATCGTCTCCCTCGGTGAGGTGATGCTGCGCCTCGACCCGGGCGAGGGTCGCATCCGCACCACCCGCCAGTTCCGCGTCTGGGAGGGCGGCGGCGAGTACAACGTCGCCCGGGGCCTGCGACGCGCATTCGGGCAGCGCGCCGCCGTCGTCACGGCCCTCGCCGAGAACGAGGTGGGCCGCCTCGTGGAGGACTTCATCCTGCAGGGCGGCGTCGACACCCAGTTCATCCGGTGGGTTCCCTACGACGGCATCGGCCGCGAGGTCCGCAACGGCCTGAACTTCACCGAGCGCGGCTTCGGCGTGCGCGGCGCCGTCGGGGTCTCCGACCGCGGCAACACCGCCACCAGCCAGCTGGGGCTCGGCGACATCGACTGGGACCACCTCTTCGGTGACCTCGGCGTCCGCTGGCTGCACACCGGCGGGATCTTCGCCGCCCTGAGCGAGTCCACGGCCGAGGTGGTCGTCGAGGCCGTCACCGCCGCCAAGAAGCACGGCACGGTCGTCTCCTACGACCTCAACTACCGCCCGAGCCTGTGGAAGTCCATCGGCGGCCAGGCGAAGGCCCAGGAGGTCAACAAGGCGATCGCCCCGTACATCGACGTGATGATCGGGAACGAGGAGGACTTCACCGCCTCCCTCGGCTTCGAGGTCGAGGGCGTCGATGACAACCTCTCCGACCTGGACATCTCGAAGTTCCAGTCGATGATCTCCACGGCCTCGGCTGCGTACCCGAACTTCGAGGTCATCGGGAACACACTGCGCACGGTGCACACCGCCTCGGACAACGACTGGGGCGCGATCGCGTGGAGCAAGGACTCCGGCTTCGCCCAGGCCACCCACCGCCCGCACCTGGAGATCCTCGACCGCGTCGGCGGCGGGGACTCCTTCGCCTCCGGCCTGATCTTCGGCCTGCTCGAGGGCGAGCCGCTGAGCACGGCCGTCGAGTACGGCGCCGCCCACGGGGCGCTGGCCATGACGACGCCCGGCGACACCACCATGGTCACCAAGGCCGAGGTGCTCAAGCTCGCCGGCGGCGGGAGCGCGCGCGTCGACCGCTGACGTTCCAGCACCTGACCGGGGTGCGGCCGGCATCGGATCCACCAGTACTCTCAGGATCCATGCACAGCCGCACCCTGGTCACGTTCGGCGAGACGATGGGCCGCCTCGATGCCGACGGCATCGGCCTGCTCGACGGCGTCCGTCCCCTCTCCCTGAAACTCGCCGGCGCCGAGAGCAACGTCGCGATCGCCGCCGCCCGCCTCGGTGCGGACGTCACCTGGGTCGGCCGGGTGGGGCCCGACGGCGTCGGTGACCTCATCGAGCGACGCCTTCGTGGCGAGGGGGTACGGACGCGGGCGCTGCGCGACGCCGCGTTCACCGGCCTGATGATCTCCTCGCGGCGCACCAGCGCGGGGGTGCGGGTGGACTACCACCGGGCCGGCAGCGCCGGGTCCCGGCTGCGGCCGTCGGACCTGCCCCGGGACCTGATCGCCGGCGCCGGCGTGCTGCACGTCACCGGCATCACGCCGGCCCTGAGCGCGGGCGCACGGGAGGCGACCTTCTACGCCGTCGAGGTCGCGCGGGCCGCCGGGGTGACGGTCTCCTTGGACATCAACCATCGCGCGAAGCTGTGGTCGGCGCAGGAGGCGGCGCCGGTGCTGCGGGACCTCGTCCGCCTCGCGGACCTCGTGTTCGCGGGGCCCGAGGAGGCCCGGCTCGTCCTCCACCCGGCCACCGAGGACGACCGCACGGTGGCCCCGGAGGCCGACAACGGCGCGGACCGGGCCCGGTCGTCGCTCGCGCTGGCGCACGCCGTGGCCGCCCTCGGCCCGGCCACGGTGGTCATCAAGGACGGTCCGCGCGGCGCCGTCGCCGTCGTCGAGGGCGGCGAGCACCTCGCGCCGCCGGTGCCGGTGCAGGCCGTGGATCCCGTCGGGGCGGGCGACGCGTTCGTGGGCGGCTACCTCGCCGACCTGCTCGCGGGTGCCGACCCCGGGCAGTGCCTGACCACGGCAGCCCGCACCGGCGCCTACGCCGTCACCGTGCCCGGCGACTGCGAGCACCTTCCCTACCGGCACGAGCTGACCGCGTTCGCCGCGGCCGAGGACGTGGCCCGGTGAGCCGCAACGGGTCCGCCCGAACCAGCCACGGACCCACCGCACCCGACCACCGCACCGCCCCCCCCCCCGCCGTCGACCATCCCTGCGAACCGCCCCAGGAGCAAGCCGTGACCACCGAGCCGCACCCGTTCACCACGTACTTCGACGACGCCTACGCGCGGGTGCCGGTGATGGCGATCCTGCGCGGCTACTCACCGGAGCGGACCGTCGAGTTGTGCACGCGCGCCTGGGATCTGGGCCTGACGCAGGTGGAGGTCCCGATCCAGACGCCCGACGCCGTCCCCTCGCTCGAGGCGGCCGTCGCGGCAGCGCGCGAGCGGGGCACCGAGGTCGGCGCCGGGACGGTCACGACCACCGACCAGGTCGATCTCGCGCACCGGGTGGGTGCGGTGTTCACGGTGGCGCCCGGATTCGACCCGGAGGTCATCGCCCACAGCGTCGAGCGCGGGGTGCCGCACGTGCCCGGGGTGTCCACGCCGTCCGAGATCCAGCGGGCCGCCCGGCTCGGCCTGACCTGGGTGAAGGCGTTCCCCGCGTCCGTGCTCGGCCCGGCCTGGATCCGGGCGGTCCTGGCCCCGTTCCCGGGCGCCAGGATCGTGGCCACCGGAGGGATCAACGCCACGAACGCGTCCGAGTACCTGGACGCCGGTGCACGGGTGGTCGCCCTCGGATCCGCGCTGGAGGACCCGAGCCAGCTGGACCGGGTGGCCGCGCTGCTGGCCTAGGCGACCGGGCGGCGGACCGAGATTCGGGCCCCACGGCAGGGCCGCCGGTTCCATACTGGTGCCATGGCCGCCCCGCGTGGGCTCCGACTCGACCAGCCGCCGACCATGGTGCCGACCGGCGGCCAGGTGAAGCGCGCGCTCCTGGTCGGCATCGACGCCTACGACCACAGCCCGGCACTGACCGGCTGCGTGAACGACGTCGAGGCGCTCCGCCCGCTCCTGGCCCGCAACGTCGACGACAGCCCGAACTTCGAGTGCCGCACGCTCGTCGGGCCACCGGACCGGGTCACCCGCCCGACCGTGCTCACCGCGCTCGCCGGGCTGTGCGCCCCGGGGGCGGACGTGGCCCTGTTCTACTTCGCCGGGCACGGCCGGTCCGGCGGTGAGGACGTCACCCTCGTCACGACCGAGGGCACCGAGCACGCCTGGGGCGTCGGCTTCGCGGAGGTCATGGGCCTGGTCATGGGTTCCCCGGTGCCGGAGATCCACGTGATCCTGGACTGCTGCTTCTCGGGTGCGGCGGGCGCGGTGCCGCAACTCGGCTCCGCGGCGGCGACCCTGCGCTCCGGCGTGGCGATCCTGACCGCGAGCCGACCCGATCAGGTCTCCACCGAGACCTCCGGCCGGGGACGGTTCTCGGTGATGCTGTGTGGTGGGCTGGACGGCGGCGCGGCGGACGTGCTCGGTCAGGTGACGGCCGCGGGCCTGTACGCCTACCTCACGGAGTCGTTCGGGGCGTTCGACGCGCGCCCGATGCTCAAGGCGAACATCGACCGGCTCCGCGCCATCCGGACCTGCCGGCCCTGGGTGGACCCGGCCGAGCTGCGCCGGCTGCCGACGTTGTTCGAGACCGAGGACGCGCCGCTGCGGCTCGACCCCGGGTACGAGCCGACCTCAGGGCTCGCCATCCCGGAGAAGGAACACGACTTCGCCCTGCTCCAACGGTGCCGGGACGCTCGGCTGGTCGAACCCGTCGACGAGGAGCACCTCTACTACGTGGCCATGCACTCCGGGACCTGCCGGCTTACCCCGCTGGGGCGGCACTACTGGCGGATGGCGCGGTCCGGTCGGGTCTGAGGGGTCACGATGACGCCGCAGACACGTCCGAACCGGACCACCGAGCGGAACGCCGCCCTGGCCTGCCTGCGCAGTGCCCTGGTTCCCGGCGCCATCGCCGCCGTCTGCTGGCTCGGGCCGGCCTGGCCCCCGCTCCAGCAGGTCGTGGCGGACGCCGGCCTGGTCGAGTTCGCCGACCTGCAGCGGGTCGCCACCATCGCCGCCGTTGTCGCCCTCGGCCTGGTGGTGTTCCACCTGGCCAGATCCGGTCGGCACCTGCTCCGGTGGGTGCGGGCGGTCCGCTGGGAGCAGCAGTTCGACGACCCCGAGCGTGCCCACCTGGTGCCTCCCCTCGCCTCGCACACCCGGTCGCTGACCTCGTGGTCGAGTTGGCTGCGGTGGGTGCTCCTGGGCGGACTGGTGCTGGCCGGGGCCCTGGTGTACGCGGGTCTGGCCGCGCTCGGGCTCGTGCCTCGACCCACGGACGAGATGATCGACGGCTGGGCGACACCCGTGCTGGGCGTACTGGCTCTGGTCGCGGTCGGGTGGGTCGCCCGGGTCCGCCTGGCCGGCCGCCGCCTGCGAGCCCGCACCGTCGAACGGCTCTCGGGGGACACCGCCGCCCCCCGTGCCACGGCAGAGGTCGCCGCGGACCGTGCCGAGCGGATCCCCACCCTGGAGGTCTCGTTCGGAGCCTGGGGTCCGGATCCGGGCCGGCTCACCCGCCGGGCCGGCCGCCGGGTCAGCGGGCCGCTACAGATCCTGTATCTGCGGCTGTTCGACAACGTCGACGGCACGGCGGCGTTCCTGGGCAGCCCGTGGCGGACGGTCGGCCTGGTGCACCTGCTGCGCGGCTCCGACCAGGTCGAGGCCGACGAACTGCGGGCGGCGCGGGCCCGTGGTTCGGTGGCCACCCTGTTCATCAGGTCCCCGGAGCAGTTGAGCGCGGTGCTCGCCGAACTGCCGAGTCAGCGGCACGACCCGGCCACCCCGCACGGCGTCCTGGCCAGGATCCGTTGGCTCCGGGACCCCGAACGGGGTCGCTACCCGGTCCGCGGCCTGCTGTGCCACGGCTCCTTCTGGCGGCGGGCGGTCGACCTGATGCTCGACCGGATGGACCTGGTGGTCCTCGACCTGAGCGGGTACCGGCCCGAGAACATCGGCACCCGGTTCGAACTGCAGCGGGTCGTCGACGGCTTCCCGGTGGACCGCGTCCTGTTCCTCGCCGAGCCCCACAGCGATCAGCCGTTCCTGACCGCCCAACTCCGTGCGGCCTGGTCCGCGATGGCGGCCGGTTCCCCGAACGAGGGCACGGGTACCCGCCGGGCCCGAGTGGCCTGGGACACCCCGCCGACCGGGTTCAGGTACGCCGGGGCGGCCGCCGGCAGCGCGGGCGCAAGTACGAGGACCCGACCGGGTTGAGGCCGCCCCGTTCACTGCTCAGTAGTGGTAGCGCGCCTGGAGGATGACGAGGTCGTCACCGTCGACGAGATACACCAGCCGGTGCTCATCGGTGATCCGTCGCGACCATGACCCGTGCGCTCCGTACTTGAGTTGCTCCGGCTTGCCGATCCCCTCGAACGGCTCCCGGAGGCAGGCGTCGATGAGTGAGTTGATCCGCTTGAGTGCCCGCCGGTCCGCGGCCTGCCAATGCGTGTAGTCCTCCCAGGCGGATGCGTCCCAGACCAGACGCATTCAGTCATCCTCGCCCGCGCGGTCGAGGTCATGGGTCTCGGTCCGCCCCGCACGGGCGCGTTCGTAGGAGTCGAGCAGTCGCCGGGCGTTGGCCGGCGAGCGGAACAGGTACGCGGTCTCCTGCCAGGCGGCGTACTCGTCGGCCGCCATGAGGACGGCATTCCCCTTGCGGGAGACGATCTCGACGGCCTCGCGGTCCTCGTTCACACGCTCGATGAGCGGGAACAGGGTCTTCCGCGCCTCGCTGGCACTGATCGACATGGTGGCACTCCTCTGGTTCACGCAAGTGGTACAGCAACACGGTACCACTCGACCCCGAGCCACTCCACCGACCGGGTTCAGATACCCCGGGGCGGCCGCTGGCAGCTGGGGCAGAAGTACGACGACCGGTTCATGAAGGCCTCCCGCACGATCGGGGTGCCGCACCGCGGGCACGGCTCACCCTCCTGCCCGTAGACGTTGAGGGACCGATCGAAGTACCCACTCGCCCCGTTCACGTTGACGTAGAGGGCGTCGAAGCTGGTGCCACCGGCCACGAGGGCCTCGCTCATCACCTCGGTGGCGGCGTCGAGGAGGTCGGCGACCTGGCGGGCCCGGAGCCGGTCGGTGGGCCGGGCGTAGTGCAGGCGCGCGCGCCAGAGCGCCTCGTCGGCGTAGATGTTGCCGACGCCGGAGACCACCTCCTGGTCCAGCAGCACCCGCTTGATGCCGCGGGAGCCGGCACGGATCCGCCGGTTCAGGGCCACCCGGGCGGGTGCCCCCGGCGCGGCCAGCAGTGGGTCGAGGAGGTCCCGGGCGATATGCGCCACGGGCGCCGGCAGGTACGCCCGATCGGGCGACGTGCCTGCGAAGCCGCCGGGGCCGCCGTCGGGCGTCGGCACCAGCGGCACGACGGTGAGATGCCCGAACGTGCGCTGGTCCACGAAGTGCAGCTCGGTGGCATCGGCGAAGCCGATCCGAACGCGCAGGTGCGGGTTGCGCCCCGTTTCCGGCAGGGCCGGGTCACCGGGCCCGGTGACGAGCAACTGCCCGCTCATGCCGAGATGGGCCAGCAGCGCGTGGTCCTCCGGGGCACCATCCGGTCCGTCGAGCGTGAGCCAGAGGAACTTGCCGCGGCGGACGGCGGCCGTCGGGGTCCGGTCGACGAGCAGTGCGGCGAGCTCGGCTGCGCCACCCTCCTGGTGTCGCACGGCGCGATCGCGGGACACCTCGACGGCGGCGATGCGGCGGCCGAGCACGTGGTCGGCGAGGCCGGCCCGGACGGTCTCGACCTCGGGGAGCTCGGGCACCTCAGCCCGGCTCGGCGGCCAGCGCGCGGTAGGCCTGCTCCGCCGCGTGCTGCTCGGCGATCTTCTTCGAGGACCCCTCGCCCTCGCCCCAGGAGACGTCCCCGAGGAGCAGCCGGGCGTTGAACGAACGCTCGTGGTCCGGCCCGGTGCCGGACACGTCGTACACGGGCGCGCCGAGGCCCCGGGTGGCGGCCAGTTCCTGGACGCTGGTCTTCCAGTCCAGGCCTGCGCCGAGGTCGGCGGCGGCCTGCAGCGTGGGCCCGACGAGGTGCTGCACCATCGCGCGCGTCGGCTCGAGACCGTGGCACAGGTAGACGGCGCCGATCACGGCCTCGAGGGTGTCGGACAGGATCGAGTCCTTGTCCCGGCCGCCGGTACCGGTCTCGCCCTTGCCGAGCAGCAGGTAGTCGCCGAGCCGGATGCCGCGGGCGGTCGCGGCGAGCGCGCGCTGGGACACCGTGGCGGCCCGCATCTTGGCCAGGTCACCCTCGGACAGGTCCGGGTGGGTGCGGTAGAGGTGCTCGGTGACCACGACGCCCAGGACGGCGTCCCCGAGGAACTCCAGTCGCTCGTTCGTGGGGATGCCGCCGGCCTCGTGGGCGAACGAGCGGTGGGTCAGGGCGAGCACGAGGAGTTCGGGGTCGACATCGACGCCGAGGGACTGCTGCAACCGGGTGGCGCTCGGCGCGGAGGTGTCCGCCGGCGGCGCGTCCGGCGCAGTCATCGGCTCGTCCCCGGGCCGCCGGGGTCGGGCCGGTCGGTCCGTTCGGGTGCGGGATCCACGCCATCCCCCGTGTCCTCGCTCCCGGCGAGTCCGCTCAGGGCGGCCCAGCGCGGGTCCAGGATCTCGTGGGAGTGCCCGGGTTCGGCGTCCTCGAGACGGATCCCGCACTCCGGGCACAGCCCGGGGCAGTCCGGGCGGCACAGCGGCTGGAACGGCAGGGACAGCACGACGGCGTCCGTCACGGTCTCCTCGAGGTCGATCAGTTCGCCGTTCATCTCCTTGAGCGGCTCGGCCTCGTCGCCGGTCTCCTCGACCTTGGGGTGGCGTCCGCCGGGGTAGGCGAACAGTTCGGTGAGGTCCACCTCGACGTCGTGGACGATGTCGCGAAGACAGCGCACGCACTCGCCGGTCGCCTCGGTCTGCGCGGTCCCAGTGACCAGGACGCCCTCCATGACCGCCTCCAGGCGCAGGTCGAGGTCGATCGCGTTGCCGGCCTGGACCCCGATCACCTCAGTCCCCATCAGGGCCGGCGCCGGGACGGTCAGGGCGAGCTCGCGCATCGAGCCGGGGCGGCGGCCGAGATCGTGGGTGCTGATCACGAACGGTCCGTGCGGGGTGTGGCTCATGGCTTCTCCCGACCGCCGCGCGGGCCCTCGTGGTTTCCCGCGCGGTCCTTCGTCGCGACCCGGTTCGGTGGGCGGCTCGGGCCCTGACCCTCAGCACCGCCGGCACCATCAGCACGGTCGGTCCGGTCCTCATCGCGAGCGGCGCGGCTCCGGTTGCGCTCCATGAGCCGCGCCCGGCCGGCCGCGACCTGGGTGCCGACCGCGTTCAGGTCGATCTCGAACTGGGCGAGCTGGCGGTCGCAGTAGTCGTCCGCCTCGCGGGAGAGCTTCTCCGCGTCGGCCGTGGCGTCGGCGACGATCTGCTCGGCCCGGGCGTTCGCGGCCCGGACGACCGCCTCGTTGGAGACGAGGTCCGCGGCGCGCTCCTTGGCCTTCTCGACGATCCGTCCGGCCTCCTTGCGGGCGCGCTCGAGGACGGCGTCGGCGTCCGCCACCACGGTGTCCGCCTGGGAGATCTGGCTCGGCAGGACGGCCTTGGCGGACTCGATCAGCTCGAGGACCTCGGCCCGGTTCACCAGCGCGGACGCGGACATCGGCATCGATCGTGCGGACGCGACCAGGTCGGAGAGCTCGTCGAGGATCGCGACCAGCGACTCCCCGTGTTCGGCTGCTGTACTCATCTGGGGTCATCCTTGCTCTCGGTGCGGCGGGCGCTGGGGCCGAGGCCCGGTGCGGTGCCCAGCGCGGTGTACACGGCGTCGGCCACGCCGGGTGGGACCAGGTCGGTGATGTCGCCGCCGTAGCGGGCCACCTCCTTCACCATCGAGGAGGAGATGTGGGCGAGCGTGGCCTCGCTGCTCAGGTAGACGGTCTCGACCCCGGCCAGGTAGCGGTTCATCAGGGTCATCGGCTGCTCCGCGTCGAAGTCCGCGCCGCCCCGCAGTCCCTTGACGATCGCCGACGCGCCGACGTCGCGGCACACGTCCACGATCAGGCCGGGGGCGGCGAGCACCCGGGCGCCGGGCAGGTCCGCGACGGCGTCGGTGAACAGGTCCCGGCGCTGGTGCGGCGTGAGCAGGGTGGACTTCGCGGCGTTGATACCGATGACCACCACGACCTCGTCGAACAGCGTGAGGGCGCGGCGCACGATGTCGAGGTGTCCCAGGGTCACCGGGTCGTAGGAGCCCGGACACACGGCGATTCGAGACGTCACCCCGATAACGTACCGCCACGGCCCACCCAGGCCACTTCTGCCGACCCGCCCCGGGCCGTCCGACATTCTTCGGGAAGCGGTTTCTGAGTTAGGGTGGGAACGGTTGCGGCACGATTGCCATCCCCGTCTACGAAGGTTCCCCCTGATGACCGGTCTGTCCCTGCCCCTGCGCGACGTCGCCCTGGTGCTGCGCCCCGACGACTCCGTGGCGGTCGCCACCCGCGATCTCGCCTCCGGAACGGTGCTGACCCTCGCCGACGGCGGCGCACTCCCCGTGGTCGCCGACATCCCCCGCGGTCACAAGGTCGCCCTCCGGGCGGTCGAGGCGGGCGGGCAGGTGCTCAAGTACGGGCAGTCCATCGGCCGTGCGACCACGCCGATCGGGCCCGGGCAGCACGTGCACTCCCACAACCTGGGCATGGACGCCACCGAGCGCGAGCACGAGTTCGGGACCGCGCGGGTCACACCGGACCTCCCGGCGGATCTGCCCCGGACGTTCCTCGGCTACCACCGGGCCGACGGCCGGGTGGCCACCCGTAACTTCATCGGCGTGATCACCTCCGTGAACTGCTCGGCCAGCTCGGCGAAGATGATCGCGGACCAGTTCCGGGGTATGGCCCTGGACTCCTACCCGAACGTCGACGGCGTCATGGCCATCACCCACCAGAGCGGCTGCGGACTGGTGCCGGCCTCCGAGGGCGGGCAGTTGCTGCTGCGGACCCTGCGCGGGTACGCCCAGCACCCGAACTTCGGCGGCCTGCTGGTCCTCGGCCTCGGCTGCGAGATGATCCCGGTCGAATCCCTCGCGGGCGGCCTGGGCCTGCCCGAGGGGCTGCTCGTGGAGACCATGAACATCCAGGACGCCGGCGGGGTGCGCGCCACGGTCCGGGCCGGCGTCGAGAAGATCAAGGAGATGCTGCCCCGGGTCAACGAGGCCACCCGGGCCCCGGCGGACATCTCCCACCTGGTCCTCGGCCTGAACTGCGGCGGATCCGACGGTTACTCCGGGATCACCGCCAATCCGGCTCTCGGGGTGGCCTCGGACATGCTGGTCGCGGCCGGCGCTACGTCGGTACTGGCCGAGACACCCGAGGTGTACGGCGCCGAGCACCTGCTCACCCGCCGCGCCGTGTCCGCCGAGGTGGGCCAGAAGCTGCTGGACCGGATCGAGTGGTGGAAGGCCTACACCGAGGCCGGCGAGGGCACCCTCGACAACAATCCGTCCCCGGGCAACAAGGCCGGCGGACTCACCACGATCCTGGAGAAGTCCCTCGGTGCGGTCGCCAAGGGCGGCACCGCGGAGATGACGGCGGTCTACGAGTATGCCGAGCCCATCACGGACAAGGGCTTCACGTTCATGGACACCCCCGGCTACGACCCGGTCTCGGTGACCGGCCTGGTCGCCGGTGGGTCCACCGTGGTCTGCTTCACCACCGGCCGGGGCTCGGTGTTCGGGTGCAAGCCGACACCGTCGATCAAACTCGCCACGAACACCGAGATGTACGAGCGGATGTCCGAGGACATGGACATCAACGCAGGGCGGATCGTCGACGGCACCGCGAGCCTCGAGGAGGTCGGCCGGGAGATCTTCGAGAAGATCATCGCGGTGGCCTCCGGGGAGCAGACGGTCAGCGAGGACCTCGACATCGGCCAGGAGGAGTTCATCCCCTGGCATGTCGGTGCCGTCACCTGAGCCTGTCGGTCCTGCCGAGCAGCCAGTCCACCTCGCGGCGCAGGAGGTCGACGCGTCCCGGCTGGGCGTACGCGGGGCGGTCGTGACCGAACGCGTCGTATATCACGCGGGCGCCCGAACGCTCCCGCGCCCAGACCAGCGGGTGCGCCCGCTCGTCGTGGGCGTGCGTGACCAGGACGGTCACGTCCGGGGAGGTCTCGAGGTAGGAGTACCGCTCGTCGGTGGCCTCGAAGTCGCTCAGGCCGTCGGTGACCGGGTGCGTCCCGGCGACCCGCACCACCGTGGTGTCCAGGGGCGGGTGCATCGATAGCCCCGGCACCCAGCGGCCGCCGAGGACGTGCGCCCAGTCCGGCGTCTCGAAGAACGTGTTCGACGCCGTATGGGTGGCCAGGACCGGACCGCCGGAGTCGGCGTGTTCGAGCACCGCCTCGCGCGCTCCCCCCGGGGCAAGCTCCGGCGCCGGTGTGCTGCCGCCACCAGCATTGACCACGAGCAGGGCGATGCCCTCGAAGGAGGACGTCACCTCGTCCGTTCGGAGCACCCGGGCCCGAACACCGAGCCCGTCGAGCAACTCGGCCAGGGCGGCGGAGGTGCCGTCGAAATCGTGCCAGGGGTCGGCGTACCGGCCGGCACCGGAGAGCACGACGGCGTTGGGCTGGTTCTGCGTCGAGGGCATCGCCCATGTCTAGCGCATCCGGCGGGGCGCGGCCCCCACGGCGCCCGCCGGTAAGCGGTTTCCGATAGCATGGCCCCGGCCCGCGGAGCGCGGACCCGAGGCAACCGAAGGAGTACCGTGACCGCACTGCGCATCGGTGCGCGCGCCGTCGCCACCCATCACGACGGCCAGGACCTGGCCGCGCACCTCTCCCCCCGGCCCTACCTGCACCCGGTGACGACGCTCGAGGGCAGCGTGCTCACGGAGACCGGACCGGAGGACCACCGCCACCACTACGGGGTGAGCAACGCCGTCGTCGAGGTGAACGGGCACATGTTCTGGGGCGGCGCGTCCTACGTGCACCCGACCGGCTACGAGATGCTCACCAACCACGGTCGTCAGGTGCCGCGCAGCGCCGACCTCACCGACCACCGCATCACCCAGACCCTCGAGTGGCTCGGTAGCGACGGCTCGCACGTGCTCACCGAGGACCGCGAGATCACGGCCGATCTGCTCCCGGAGCGATCCGCCTGGGCGCTGCGCTGGCGTAGCACGCTGCACGCCGACGGCGGCGACCTCGAGCTCGGCTCGCCGGCCACCCGCGGGCGCGTCGGCGCCGGGTACGGAGGCCTGTTCTGGCGGCTCTCGTCGGCATCGATCCCCACCACGGCAACCACGGCCGACGGCGGCCCTCCCCTGGGCTCGACGTCACCCTGGCTGCTGCTCACCCAGGCGCGGGAGACCGGTCCGGTCGCGCTGCTGCTGGCGCAGCCGCGCGAGCAGGTGCTGCCGTGGTTCGTGCGCACGCAGGGGTACGTCGGCGCCGGACCCGCCGTCGCCTGGGATGCGCCCCGGACCGTCGCCGCCGGGACCAGCCTGGACCTGCACCTCTGGGCGCTCCTCGTGGACGGCGACCTCTCACCCGAGTCCGCCCGCACCCACTACGACCTCCTGGAGCAGTTGCGATGACCACCACGTTCGCCGTCGTCGGCATCCACGGGTTCGGCAGCCACCACCTGCGCGAACTCGTCGAGCTCAGCGCGGACGGCCTCGCCGAGGTGATCGCCGTCGCCGACCCGCGCGGCGCCGAGGGTGCCGACAACGTGCCCTCGACGGCCCGTGCGTATGAGGACCTGACCGCGCTCCTCGCCGCCGAGAGCCCTGACGTCGTGATCATCGCGACACCGATCCACACGCATCTGCCGCTCGCGGTCGAGGCGCTGCGGGCAGGCTCCCACGTGCTCCTGGAGAAGCCGACGACGGCGTCCCTCGCCGAGCTCGAACAACTGATCGCGGTCTCGGCCGAGACCGGCCGGTCGGTGCAGGTCGGGTTCCAGAGCTTCGGGTCGCACGCACTGCCGGCCATCGACGAGCTCGTCGCCGGTGGGGAGATTGGCGAACTCGTCGGCGTCGGTGGCGTCGGCACGTGGCTGCGGGACACCCGGTACTACGCCCGCTCCCGCTGGGCCGGGCGCCGCACCCTGGACGGCGTCGCGGTGGTCGACGGCGCCGTCACGAACCCGCTCGCGCACGCCGTGGCCACGGCGCTGCGGATCGCGGGCGCGACCACCACGACGGACGTCGCCGAGGTGGTCGTCGACCTGTACCACGCGCACGACATCGAGGCGGACGACACCTCGGCCGTGCGGCTGCGCACCACGAGTGGCATTCCGGTGGCGCTCGGTCTCTCCCTGACGTCCGCGACACAGAGCGCGCCGAGGCTGATCGTGCGCGGCACCCGCGGAACGGCCGAGCTGAGCTACACCGACGACGTCCTGACCGTCCGCACCCCTGACGGAGTGCGCACCGAGAAGTTCGAGCGGACCAGCCTGCAGCGCAACCTCGTCGACCACGTCACCACCGGCACCCCTCTGCTCGCGGACGCCCGGGACACCGGCGCGTTCATCCGGGTGCTCGAGGCGGTCCGCACGGCACCGGACCCGACGCCGATCCCGGCCGAGTACGTGCAGTGGCGCGACGACGAGCACGGTCGCCACCCGGTGGTGACCGACGTCGAGGCGTGGTGCGAACGGGTCGCCGCCGAGTACGCCACGTTCTCCGAACTCGGGGCACCGTGGGCCACCCGGCCCCGGCCGTGACCGGGCTCGGTTCGCCCGAACCGGGCGCCGTGCTCTGGGACGCCGACGGCGTGCTGCAGGACCTGCCCGGCGGCTGGGTGGCCGCGATGGCCGAGTTCGTGCCGGAGCAGACGCAGGAATTCCTCGCCGACGCCTGGCGCACCGAACGCCCGACCATCTCCGGCCAGGGTCGGTGGCCGGACCTCCTCGGGGAGGTGCTGGCCCGCTGGGATCTGGTGCACCACTACGACGGCATCCTGGGGGTCTGGCACCGGATGGAGGCCTCGGCCGAGTCGGTCTCGCTCGTCACGCAGGTCCGGGCGGCGGGCCCGCGCTGCGCCCTCGCCACGAACCAGGACGCCGCCCGCGCCGAGGTGATGCAGGCCGAGTTCGACTACGCCACGCTCTTCGACGCCACGTACTACTCCTGTGACCTCGGCGTGGCGAAACCGGATCCTGCCTACTTCCGGCTCGTGCTCGACGATCTCGGGCTGGACCCGGAACAGGCACTGTTCATCGACGACACGGCACGCAACGTGGCCGCGGCCCGCGAGCTCGGGCTGCGGGCGGAGCAATGGTCGATCGCCGAGGGCCACGACGTGTTGCGTGGCCACCTGCGTAGGCACGCAGCACTGCCGGCGGCCGATTAGGGCGGTCCCTCCCGACCCGTCGCCGCCGACCGACCCGACCGGCTGCCGTCGAGCCGCAGTCAGGCCGGCGCGAGCCGCCCCGTCTCGACCGCGGCCGCGGTGTCCTGCGTCACCAGGGCGGCGTTGATCTGCGCACCCGCCCGCATGCCGGCCGCGGCCGCCGTGATGACCTGCGTGCTCACATCGGCGACGTTCCCAGCGGCCCAGAGCCCCGGCACCGACGTCTCCCCCTTCGCGTCGGTGGGCAGGTAGGTCCCGAACACGGTCCCGCCGACCTCGAAGTCCTCGGCCCGCAGGCCCAACCCCTCCAACGGCCCCACCTGTGCGAACACGCGGGTCTGCACCGCGAGGGCGGCCCGTGGCACGAACGAACCCGACGCCAGACGGACCCCGGTGAGCCGGTCGTCGGCGCTCTCGACGGCCGCGACGGCCCCGTCGACGACGGCGATCCCGCGGGCGGACAATTGCTCCCACTCGGCCTCGGTCGGCTCGAGAACGTCGTTGAGGAACAGCGTCACGTCGGCGCTCCACTGGCGCAGCAGCAGCACCTGGTGCATGGCCATCGGCGTGGATGCGAGGACCCCGACCGCCTGATCGCGGACCTCCCAGCCGTGGCAGTACGGGCAGTGCAGCACGTCCCGTCCGAAGCGCTCCGCCAGGCCCGGGAGGTCGGGGAGCTCGTCGCGGGCGCCGGTGGCGAGCAGCACGTGCCGGGCCCCGGTGCGGCGGCCGTCGTCGAGCCTCACCTCGAACCCACCGTCGGCACCCCGGTCGACGGCGGTGACCAGTCCCGCGGTCACCTCGCCGCCGTAACCGCCCACCTCCCTGCGGCCGATGGCGACCAGGTCCGCCGGCGGGGTGCCCTCGCGACCCAGGTAGTTGTGGACGCCGTCCGCCGGGGTGTTGCGCGGTTGCCCGGCATCCACGACGAGGACGCTGCGCCGGGCGCGCGCGAGGGTCAGCGCGGCGCTCAGACCCGCCGCCGCGCCGCCGATCACCACCACGTCGTAGCGGTCGCGTAGTCCGGCGGCGTCGGGTGCGGGGTTCGGGTTCGGGTTCGGGTTCGGGTTCGGGTTCGGGTTCGGGTTCGGGTTCGTCTGCACGGTGGGCTCCTGGCGTTCGGTCGGCCTGGACGGCCGGGCTCTGTTGAGAATTGATCTCGTTAGTATTGGACACCACGCCGCCAGGATCGCCAACGATCTTTGCCGGTCTGGCAAACTCGACCCCATGACGACCACGGAGCAAGCGACCGAACTCGGCGACGTACTGGACGCCGTCGGCCCGCGGTTACGTTCCCTGCGTACCCGCCGAGGCACCAGCCTCACCGATCTGTCGGAGACCACCGGGATCTCGGTGAGCACGCTGTCCCGTCTGGAGACCGGACGGCGCCGTCCGACGCTGGAGCTCCTGCTGCCACTCGCCCGCGCCTATCAGGTGACCCTCGACGACCTCGTCGGCGCGCCCGAGACCGCGGACCCGCGCGTGCACATCCGCCCCGTGATCCACCACGGCGTGGCGCACGTGCCGCTCACCCGCCGGGTCGGCGGTCAGCTCGCGGCGAAGCTCATCCTGCCGCCGGTCGAGGTCGTCACGCCGCCGGACCTGCAGACCCACGACGGCTACGAATGGCTGTACGTGCTGAGCGGGCGGCTGCGGTTGATCCTCGGCGAGCATGACGTCGTGCTGACCGAGGGCGAGGTGGCCGAGTTCAACTGCCGCACCACCCCGCACTGGTTCGGCAACCCCGGACCCGGCCCGACGGAACTGCTGAGCATCTTCGGCCCCCAAGGGGAGCGCATCCACGTGCGCGCCCGCCCGAGGACACGGTAGGCACACCGCCCCTCGTGGGAGTCGCACGCGGACGTCCGGCCGACCGAGCCGGTTCCAGCCGACCGCCTGAAGCCCCTGCTCCGGCCGGTCACACCGTCCGCCGTAGGGTGTTCCGGGTGAGGTCCGACCCGCCGACGGTGAGACGATGACCCGCGACCGCAGAACCCCCGTGCTCATCGCCCTGATCCTGACGATGGCGCTGGTGGCGATGGACACCACGATCGTGGCCACCGCGATCCCCCAGGTGGTCGCGGACCTGGGTGGGTTCTCCGCCGTCGGCTGGGTGTTCTCCGTCTACCTGCTGGCGCAGACGGTGACGATCCCGGTCTACGGCAAGCTCGCCGACCTCTACGGGCGCAAGCCGGTCCTCGTGGTCGGGGTCTCGATCTTCCTGCTCGGCTCGCTGCTGTCCGCCGCGTCGCCGGACATGCTCACGCTGATCCTGTTCCGGGCCCTGCAGGGGGTCGGCGCCGGGGCCATCGGTGCCACCGTGAACACGATCGCCGGCGACCTCTACAGCGTCGCCGAGCGGGGCCGGGTACAGGGCTGGCTCGCCAGCGTGTGGGGCATCTCCGCCGTCGCCGCGCCAACCCTCGGTGGTCTGTTCGCGCAGTATCTGAGCTGGCGCTGGATCTTCCTGGTCAACCTGCCCCTCGGGGCGCTCGCCCTCACCCTGATCGTGCGCGGCCTGCACGAGGACGTGATCAGGCGGCGGCACCGGATCGACTACGCCGGCACCGTGCTGCTGCTGATCGCGGCGAGCCTGCTCATCCTGGGCCTGCTGCAGGGCGGGACCGCGTGGGCCTGGGACTCCGTCACGAGCGTGGTCGTGTTCGCCCTCGCGATCGGCGCCGGCGCCGCCTACGTGCTGGTGGAGCACCGGGCCGCGGAGCCGATGATGCCGCCCTGGCTGTGGCGCACCCGCGTCACGGCAGGGTCCTACCTCGCCACCCTGACCGCGGGACTGATGGTGATCGGGCTATCGGTGTTCCTGCCGAACTGGGGCCAGATCGTGCTCGGCCTGCCCCCGGTGTCGGCCGGCTTCGTGCTGGCGGCGATGTCGATCACCTGGCCGACCGCCTCGGGGCTGTCCGCCCGCCTGTACCTGCGGATCGGATTCCGCGACACGGCCCTGGTCGGCGCGGTCTTCGCGCTGCTCGCCGGCGTGGTGTTCGCCCTGCTCGGCCCCGGTGCCCCGGTCTGGCAGCCGGTACTCGGGGCCGCGCTGCTCGGAGCCGGGATGGGCCTGATCACGTCCCCGCTGATGGTCGGGCTGCAGTCCACGGTGGGATGGGGTGAGCGGGGCGTGGTGACCGGTGGCGCGGTGTTCGCCAGGTTCCTCGGTCAGAGTGTCGGGGCAGCGGTCTTCGGCGCGCTGACCAATGCCGTGCTCCTGGACCGGCTCGCGACGGCGCCGGCCGGTCTGGCCGAGGATCTCCCGACCGACGTGGACGGCGTCAGTGCCTATCTTGCCGAGGCGCACCCCCGGCCGGAGGTCGCCGAGTTCCTGCGACTGGCCGTACACGATGCCACCCACGCGGTCTTCCTCGGGCTGCTGGTCGCGGCGGTCCTGACGGTGTTGGCGCTCGTGTTCGTGGTGCCACGCCGATTCCCGACCGTGGCCGAGGACCCGAATCCGACGAGTGCGCCACCGAGTCGTTGACGACGACCCGGGGCGACCTCCGCGTTCCGGGTGCAGGAATTCGACGTGACAGTCCGGGTAAGGTGCCTGACATGTACCAGACGTCGCGTTCCGCCGCGGCCGCGCGAGCTATCCGCTCGCCGGCTGCCGCTGCCTGACGTCCACCCACGCACACCGGCGACCGGAAACGGTCCGCCGGTGTCATGCTGTTCAGGCAGTGCCATCGGGCTCCTTTCCGGTCGTCTCCCGAAAGGACCACTCCCTTGAGCCTCGACCAGACCTTCATCGACTTCTTCGTCCAGCACGGTCACATCCCGACCACGGGATCCTCGCTGATCCCGCGCCCCGGCGACCCTGTGCTCTTCACGACCGCCGGCATGCATCCGCTGACGCCCTTCCTGGAGGGTGAGCCGCATCCACTCGGGCGACGGCTCGTCGGGGTCCAGCGATGCCTGCGCACCACCGACCTCGACGAGATCGGCGACCCGACCCACCTCACCGTGTTCGAGATGCTCGGCTCCTGGTCGCTCGGCGACTACGGCAGCGAGCAGAGCCTGCGCTGGGGATACGAGGTGCTCCGCGACAGGCTGGGCGTCGACCCCGACCGGATGCACGCCACCGTCTTCGGTGGCAACGACGAGGTCGAGCTCGACCTGGAGTCGCTGGACACCTGGCGCAGCCTCGGCGTCCCGGTCGAGCTGACCACCGAGGACAACTGGTGGTCGAACGGCCCGGCCGGTCCGTGCGGCCCGGACTCGGAGATCTTCCTGTGGACCGGCGATGGCTCACCGGAGGGCACGCCGACCAGCGACGACCGCTGGATCGAGGTGTGGAACCACGTCATGGTGCGCTTCCGTCGGCACCAGGACGGGTCGCTGGAACCGCTGCCGCAACACAACATCGACACCGGCCTCGGCCTGGAGCGGCTCAGCATGCTGCTCGAGGGCAAGCGGTCCGTCTACGAGACCGAACTGTTCGAGCCATGGATGCGGCTCCTGCCCGAACTGTGGAGGCTGGACGAGGAGTCCGAGCGGATCGTGATCGACCACCTCCGCTCGAGCATCGTCATCATCGGCGACGGCGTCCGGCCGTCGAACACCGGACGCGGCTACGTGCTGCGCCGGCTGATCCGGCGGGTGCTGACCCTGCTGTGGCAGGTCGATCGGTCCAGGACGCTCGTCGATCTGCCGCTGGAGGTGGTCGAGCACACGCTGCGACACTTCCACCAGGATGAGGGCATGACGCTGGTGCAGCAGGTGCTGGTCGACGAGGAGGTCCGGTTCACCGACCTGCTCCAGCGGGGCAGGCGGATCCTCGGCAGCGACCGCTTCCGGAAGACCCTCGACGAAGAGGACTTCGAGTATCTGCACCAGACCCACGGACTCCCGCGGGAACTCGTCCGATCGCTGATCGCGCAAGAGAGTGGAGCGTCGGACGCTCCTCTCTCGCTGATCTAGTACCCGGCGGGCTGATCTCGCCCACGCGCAGGGGCGAGATCAGCCACGCAGGTGCGATCTCACCGGGGGTCGCCGGCGGTGGTCGCGAACCACAGCGTCGTGTCGCCGTAGGTCTTCTCGCCGTCCGGGGTCAGCCCGTCCGGCCAGACGGGCTCCCCTGACCGGCCGGCCCGTTCGACCACGACCACGGCGCCCGGAGCGAGCCAACCCGGAAGCACCAGCGCAGCCAGCACCTCGTCGAGGCCGCCGAGGTCGTAGGGAGGGTCCGCCAGCACGAGGTCGAAGGGGCCGCCGGGCGGGTCGCCGCCGAGGTAACGCTCCGCTCGGGTCGCGACCACCCGGACCCGGTCCGCGAGGCCCACCTGCGCGGCATTGGCCCGGCACAGTGCGGCGGCGGCCTTCGCCGCCTCGACCGCGACCACCTCGGCGGCGCCGCGGCTCGCGGCCTCCAGCCCGAGCGCACCGGAGCCGGCGTACAGGTCGAGCACCCGGGCCCCGCGGACCACGCCGAGATGGTCGAGCCGGGAGAACAGGGCCTCCCTGACCCGTTCGCTGGTGGGCCGGGTCCCGGCCGGCGGCACCTTGAGGGTCCGGCCGCCCGCGGAGCCGGCGACGATCCTGGTCACCGCGGTCCCGCGGCCTTCTGCGCCTCGGTCGCCCGCTCCATCATCGAGGGCTTCTTCTCGTCCTTGACATGGGTCGCGATCGCGAACGCGATGGCCGAGGTTGCGGCCTGCAGCCACACGAGCACGAACGTGGGGCCGAACGCGATCAAGGCGATGAGGGTCGGGATCAGGCAGATCACCACGAGGTCGGGGCCGCGGGCGAAGGCCAGCAGCACCCCGGGCGGCACCGGACCCATCGGGCCCGTCACCAGTGGCTTGGTCCAGTCCGGCGGCTTCCGGTACGCCGCCCGGACCACACCGGCGGCGAAGGTGGGGGCGGCGATCACGCCGAGCGCGATCCAGCCGGGCAGGTTGCCATGGGTGGCGCCCCAGACTGCGAACACCCCGGCGGACCAGAGCACCATGATGACGCCCGGCAGAATGATCCGGACCCGGCGCACGTCGAACGCGGAGATCGGGAAGAACCGGTCCAGCACCGGCGCCATCTCGGCGCGGCGGGCGCTCTCGGCGGTGGCCATCGCGGCCAGGTACCCGCCGAGGAGCAGGGTCGTCACGTTGACCCAGGTCGGCCAGCCGGCGAGCAGCGCCATCAGGGCCAGGGAAGCCGCGACCACGATCTGGATGAGGTGACGCGGTGACCGGGACAGCACCAGGGCGTCGCCGGTGACGATCGCACTCACGGGGCCACGGACCCAGGCCATACGAGCCGACCGGCGGCGCTGGTCCGGAGCGGTGCTCCCGCTCAGCGCCCGGCCGAGTTCCCGGGTGTCCATCGAGGTCACCGCACCGGCGGCGTAGGCCGAGACCGCGCCCCGGGCCCGCAGTTCCCGGCCGGAGATCGCGTTCAGGCCGGTGTCCACCCGGACCAACAGGGCCACCACCAGAACGGCAAGCACGGCGATCGCGACCACGGCCACCGTGCCGGTCGGCATCATCAGCGGCGGCGGACGCACGAACACCACGGCCAGTCCGAGGACCGGCCCGGCGGCCATCAGGATGTCGCCGATCAGCGCGGCCGGGCGCACCCGCCGGGCCCGCTTGTTGCCGAGCTGTACCTGCCCGGCCGCGGCGGCGAGCGCGAGCGCGGCTCCACCCAGGGTGCTGAGGACGACGATCGAACCGAGCGCCGGTCCCGGCTCCCCGAGCGCCAGGAACCCGATCAGGAGCCCACCGGCGGCGCCGACCGCGGCGCCCATGATCGGCACCAGCACCGACCGGGGGCGCAGCAGTCCCCGGCGGTCCGCCGGCGTCGGTAGCCACCAGACGGCCTGACCGCCGCCCATTCCGACCGGGCCGATCCGACCCGCGAGCCCCACGATCGCCCCGGCCACGATGAGGGTGGTGACCACGGCGAGCCAGGTCGGATCGAGCGTGTGCACCTCCGGGCCGGGGGTGAGGGTGGCGTTCAGGCCCTGCACCGCACCGAGCGCGATCGCCAGGGCGATGGCGGCGCTGAACACCACCGAGTAGACCTCCGAGATGACCTCGAAGTAGCTCCCACCGGTGTGCGCGTCGGTCGCGTCCCGGGTCAGCGAGCGCAGCTGCCGGCCATTCGGCCAGGCGTCGTCGTCGCCCCGAGGGTCCTCGACCGGCCGGGTCTCGTCGGCGTCCGTGGTGCTCACATCGCCTCGATCGCCTGGGCTGCCACCTCGGGGCTGACCACCCGGACCTCGTCCTCGCCGAGCAGCACCGCTCGGGTGGCCACCACCCGGACCAGCACCGGGTCGTGGGTGGCCATGACCACGCCACCGCCACTCTTGCGCTCGGCGGCGAGCCGCTCCGCCAGCCGGTCCCGCATCCCGGAGTCCAGCCGCTGCTCGGGTTCGTCCAGGACCATCAGCCGCCGCGGCCGCACGAACGCCGAGGCGAGCAGCAGCCGGCGCCGCTGGCCCGAGGACAGTGCGGTCGGGGCGGCCTGCTGGCGGGCGGTGAGGCCGAACTCCTCGATGATCTCGGTGACCAGCTCGGACACGCGTTCCATGCCGTGCCCTCGGGCGGTCAGCAGGAGGTGCTCGCGGACGGTGAGGGCCGGCAGGTAGGAGTCCTCGTCGAGCACGATCGCGACGTCCGCCCGGAACCGGCGGGCCCGCTCGTCGACGGGCCGCCCGAAAACGTCGATCTGGCCGCCGAGGACGTCGAGGAGGCCGGCGACGGCGCGCAGGAACGTCGACTTGCCGGTGCCGTTCGCGCCCACCACGGCCAGGCCCTCGCCTGGCTTCATGTTCACCGTGATCGGCGGGCACACGGCGCTGGCGATGTCCGAGCCGTAGCCGACGCTGACCTTGTCCGCACGGATCATGGGGGCGGTCGTCTGCTTCTTAGCCACGTTCGGGAGACTCCAGGGGTTTCGGGCACTCGGGTGGTCGGGCGGTCAGGCGCGATCGAGGAACTCCTCGTGGTCCGGGTCGACCAGCTGGGTGATCGCGACCAGCAGGTCCGGATGGTGCACCAGGTTCGGATCCTCGGCGATGAGCCTACGCGCGTCCTCGCGGGCCTCGGAGATGACCGCCCTGTCGGTGAGTACCCGGAGCAGCTTGAGCGAGTTGCCGCGACCGGACTGGGCCGCGCCGAGGACGTCCCCCTCGCGGCGCTGCTCGAGATCCTTCTCGGCGAGCACGAACCCGTCGGTGGTCTCGGTCAGGATCTTCAGTCGCGCCAGCGCCGGGGTGTCCTCGCCGGCTCCGGTGACCAGCAGACAGGTGCCCGGAGCGCGTCCCCGGCCCACCCGGCCGCGGAGCTGGTGCAACTGGGACAGGCCGAACCGGTCCGCGTCCATGACCACCATCACGGACGCCTCGGGCACGTCCACCCCGACCTCGATCACGGTGGTGGTGACCAGCACCGGCGTGCGGCCCGCGGCGAACGCGTCCATGACGGCGTCCTTCTCCTCGCTCGGCAGCCGGCCGTGCATCACGCCGACGGCGATCCCGGCCAGCACAGGCTCGGCCTCGAGCAGCTCGGCGACCTCCTCGACCGTGGCCAGCGGCCGCTTGTCGTCCGGCGCGTCGAGCAGGTCGGCGCCGTCGTCCCCTCCGTTCGTGGTGATCCGGGGCGCCACCACGTAGGCCCGCTCCCCGCGGGCGACGGCCTCGGCGACCAGGTGCCAGGCGCGGGCGATCCACGTGGGCCGGTCCACCGGCACCAGGTGGGTGGTGATCGGTGACCGCCCGGCCGGCACCTCCCGCAGCGTGGACACCTCCACGTCCCCGAAGAACGTCATGGCCACCGACCGTGGGATCGGCGTGGCGGTCATGTACAGCTGGTGCGGCATGGTCCGGCCCTTGGCCCGCAGCGCGTCCCGCTGCTCCACCCCGAACCGGTGCTGCTCGTCGATCACAGTGAGGGCGAGGTCGGCGAACTGGACCTTCTCGTTCAGCAGGGAGTGCGTGCCGATGACGATCCCGGCCGCCCCGGAGGCCGCGTCCGCGAGCGCCTGCCGCCGTTGGGACGCGCTCAGCGACCCGGTCAGCAGCGCGATCCGGGTGCCGTCGGTGGCGCCGCCGAGCATGCCGGCCTCCCCGAGCGGGCCGAGCAGGTTGCGTATCGAGCGGGCGTGCTGCTGGGCGAGGACCTCGGTGGGGGCGAGCAGGGCGGCCTGGCCGCCGGCGTCGATGACCTGCATCATGGCGCGCAGCGCCACCACCGTCTTACCCGATCCGACCTCGCCCTGCAGGAGCCGCTGCATCGGGTTCGGCGCCGCGAGGTCCGCGGAGATCTCCGCGCTCACCTCCAGCTGACCGGCGGTGAGCGCGAACGGGAGCTGCACGTCCAGCGCGTCCAGCAGGGCGCCGGGGCGCGGCGGTCTCGGCGTCGCCTCATAGGCGGCGATGTCCGCCCGCCGGCGGGCCAGGGCGGTCTGCAACAGGAACGCCTCGGTGTAGCGGAACCGGTGCTGGGCCCGCCGGTAGTCGGCCTCGGAGTGCGGCCGGTGGATCATCCGCATCGCCTGGGTCGCGTCCAGCATGCCGCGCCGCTCGACGATCTCGGCCGGCACCGGGTCGCTGACCTCACCGTCGTGCAGCGGGTCCACGACCATCCGCATGGCCCGGCGGATCAGCAGGGAACTGACCTTCGCCGTGGCCGGGTAGACGGGCACGGGCCGCTCCGCCTCGTGGGCGGCGCGCAGATCGTCGAGCGGATCGGCCTCGTCGAACGGCTCGAACTCGGGGTGCTTGAGCTGGATCGTGCCGTTGAAGTTCTCGACCTGCCCGGAGAATATCGCCGAGGTGCCGACCGTCAGCGCGTGGGCCAGGCCGTGCACGGTGCCCTGGTGGCGGGCGAAGAAGCGCATCGGCAGCCGGGTGCGGCCGTCGCTGACGGTCACGTCCACGAGCGTCATCGTCCCGTTCCGGGCGCGGCGTGAGGTGAAGTCCACGACCTCTGCGGCGACCGTGACGTTCTCCCCCACTCGCAGCTCGGACAGTTTCGTGTACTCGCCGCGCTTGAGGTAGCGCCTCGGGAAGTGGAAGAGGAGGCCGCGCTGGTCGGTGATGCCGAGGGTGAGCAGCGCCTTGGCAGCACCCGGACCGACCAGGCGGCTGAACTCCTTGGTCGGCGTCGGCTTCTCGGCCATCTACATCCCTCCGCCGCGATGGTATCGGGACCGGCCGACAGCGCCGCGACGGCGCACCCCAGGCCCACCCTCCTCCTCGCTCGCCCCAGGACCGCGACACCGTAACGGTGCGACAACGACGCGCCCGACACGTCGCGATCACACCACAAGGGACCCGAACGGGCGGGCACCGGCCGAGGATGAAGCGGGGTGTGGCGCTGCGAGCGCGCACCACACCCCCCTATCGGGCCGAACGCACCCAGCGCCCACAACGGGTCTGATCGTGCACAGCACGCCAGAGACACTCGCTGACCCGCACCAACGCGCTGACACCACATCCATGACGCACACCCACACAGGGCCCCACGCACACCGACCGGGCCGGAACCCGGCCCCGCCTCGAGGTGAGAGGATGTGGCCAAGCCCACGCACCGCCGTCGGGCCCCAGGGTTTGGGCCACGGGCCCGGCGTGGAGTACTCTGGACCGGTTGCCCAACCATGGGCACGGTCCGGCGGGCGGTTTGCGCCACGGCCGACCCCCACGAACTGCGCCGCTCCACCCTGTGGCGAGCACCCGAACCTAAGAGGAGACACACCGTGGCTGCTACGTGTGACGTCTGCGCCAAGGCCCCCAGCTTCGGCCACAGCATCTCGCACTCCCACCGACGCACCAAGCGTCGCTGGAACCCGAACATCCAGAAGGTCCGCACCGTCGTGAACGGCACGCCCAAGCGCGTGAACGTGTGCACCTCCTGCCTCAAGGCGGGCAAGGTCGTCCGCGCCAGCTGAGGCCGACAGACTCCGAGAGCCGTCCACCGTCGAGGTGGGCGGCTCTCGTGCGTTCGGGACCGGGCCCGACGGCGGAACGTGGGTCAGTCCGTCAGGGTGCGGAAGCCGTCGCGCCAGCTCGGGTGGTCCGGCACCCAGCCGAGTTCGGTGCGGGCCAGGGTGTTGTCCGCACCGCGGGTCGACGTCATCATGTTCAGCCCGTGCCGGCCGAGGATCGGCCGGGCCAGCCAGGCGGGGACCCGACGCGGCGGGCGCACCCCGAGGAGCCGGTGCAGGTAGGGCAGCCAGACGGCGACCGGCGCCGGGTCGGAGTCGGTGACGTGGTAGATCCCCGGTCGGCCCCGACCGACCGCGAGCGCGGTCGCCCGCGCGGCATCGGCGATGTGCACGAACGACCAGACCCCGCCTCCCCCGCCGACCACCGGCAGCTTGCGCGCCCTGATCATCGCGAGCAGGTCGCCGTCGCGGGCGAGGCCGGTGCCGGGCCCGTAGAACATGCCGTAGCGCAGCACCAGAGCGTCGATGTCCCGCGCGCCGGTCACGGCGGCCTCGGTGTGCTTGATGGCGGCCAGGGTCCGGTGGGACTCCGGCGCGGGATCGGCGTCCAGGGGCGCGGACTCGTCGTGCACCGGCGCCCCGGTGCGTGCCTGCGGCCAGCCGGTGTAGCTGGCCGCGATGAACCGCTTCGCGCCTGCCTCCCGGGCCGCTTCGAGCAGGTTGTCGGTGCCCGCGAGCCTGAGGTCGTTCGTGGCGGCGAAGTCCTCGTCGAAACGCCTGAGGTCGCCGCTGCTGCCGGCCAGGCCGCTCATCTGGTGGATGACCACGTCCGGCTCCGCCGCCCCGACCACGGCCAGCACCTCGGCGCGGTCCAGCCCGTCCATCGTCACCGGTTCGGCGCCCCGGGCACGCAGGGTGTCGTCGTGGGCGTGGCCCCGGCTGGTACCGATCACCGTGTGCCCGTCCGCGACCAGCATCGGCACCAGGGGCCGACCGATCGCACCGGTCGCACCGGCCAGGAAGATCCTCATGGTTGCGCTCCTCATCGCTCGTTCACCCCTCTGACGAGACAGCCGATCCGGTTGTGACAGGCCCGTGACAGGTTCCGGCCGTCGGCCTGTCGCCGAGGCGTGCGCCGACGGGGCTCGGACGCTTCCGCGGAAGCGCCGCCGAGATCAACCGCCGGAGCCGAGGGTGTCGAGGTAGCGGCGCAGCAGGTCGACGAGCGTGGCCCGCTCCGCCTCCTCGAACCCGGCGAGGGTCGCCTCCTCGTCGGCGAACAGTGCGGCGACGGTGGCGTCGAGGAGTTCCCAGCCGGCCGGGGTGAGGGTGACCAGCACCGAGCGGGTGTCCCGGTCGGACCTCCGGCGGGCGACCAGACCGGCGGCCTCGGCGCGAGCCAGGCGCTGGGACACGGCTCCGGTGGTCACCAGGGTGCGCTCGCCGAGCTGCCCCGGGGTGAGCTCGTACGGCGGCCCGGACCGGCGGATGGTGCTCAACAGGTCCAGGGTGGCGTCGTCGGTGCCGAGGCTGCTCAGGAGCCGGGACCGGCGGGCCCGCAGCAGCTTCGCGGCCCGCCGGATCCTGGTGATGACGGCGACCGAGGAGACGTCCAGGTCCGGCCGTTCGGACCGCCACTCCCGTTCGATCGCGTCCACCGCGTCGACGGGCCTCCCGCCCGCGCTCATCCCGGTAGCGCCCCGCCGTTGACGCCGATCACCTGGGCGGTCAGATGCCCGGCCTCTGCGGAGGCGAGGAACTCGATCGTGGCGGCGACGTCGCCCGGCCGGCCGGCCCGCTTCGTCAGGGTCTCGGCGACGAGTCGCTCGTGCCGAGCCGGTGTCATCGCGTCGCCGAAGAACTCCGTGCCGGCCGTGTAGCCGGGCGCGACCACGTTGACCGTGATGCCCCGCGGGCCGACGGCGCGTGCGCGGTCGTAGGCCCACCCGTGCACCGCGGCCTTGGCGCTCGCGTAGCCGAGGCCGCCACCTCGCTGCCCGGCGATCGAGGAGACCGCGATCACCCGGCCACGCCCGTCCCGCAGGGACGGGCCCAACGCGTGGGTGAGCAACGCCGTCGAGAGCACGTTCGCGGCGAACGAGGCACCCAGGTCCGCGGCCACCGCGGACAGCCCGTCGCCGTCGTCGTCGACCGACTCGACGTGCGCGAGACCACCGGCGGCATGCACGAGGACGTCGACGCCGTCGTGCGTGCCGGTGATCTGCGCGGCCACCCGCCGCACCGCGGTGACGTCGGTCAGGTCACCCGGATGGACCGAGTGCGCCGTGCCCGGCAGCCCCTGGCGGGTGCGCTCGAGCCGATCGGCCCGGCGCCCGCACAGGGCCACCGTGTAGCCCGCGCCGGCCAGCCGTGCGGCCGTCTCGGCGCCGATCCCGCTGCCCGCTCCCGTGATCACTGCGATCGTCATGCAGATATCTTAGCGCTAAGAGATCGGGCCTTGTCTAGCATGGCCGGGTGCCGACCACACCGCCGTCCGTCCGTCCCGCCACCGCCGCCGACGTGCCGGGCATCGCCGAGGTGCACGTGCGGGCGTGGCAGCGCGCCTACGCCGGGATCGTCCCGGCCGCCTACCTGGACTCCCTGGACCCGGGCGTGCGGGCCGAGCAGCTCGCTCGCCGGTTCGGACCGGACGCGGTGGCGGGGACCGTGCCGACGCTGGTGGCGACCGGCGCCGAGGGCACCGTGCTGGGCTTCGTGAACGCCGGGCCCTACCGGGACGACGACGTGCCGGCGGACGGCCCCGGCTGGGGCGAGATCTACGCGATCTACGTGCACCCCGGCCACTGGACCCGCGGGGCCGGCCGAGCCTTGTTCGACGCCGCGCTCGGGACCCTCGACGCCGACCGGACGGTCGCACTCTGGGTCCTCGAGGCGAACTCGAACGCGCGCAGGTTCTACGAGCGGATGGGATTGCGCCCCGACGGCGCAACGAACGTGTTCGAGATCGCCGGGGCCGCGATCCCCGAGATCCGCTACCGGCGCGACCCGGTCACCTGACCGGCGCCCGCGGCCCGGACGGCACGGTCGGCACAGGCGGCCGCGGTACCCACACGGGCACCGACGCCCGATACCGCTCGTACGGGTCACCGAAACGGGCCGCCAGGTCCGCTTCTTCCGCGCCTCGGATGCCGAAGTGCCACGCCAGCGCACCGAGCATGGCCGCGACCATCATCGTCCAGGAGCCGAACCAGAGTCCGGCTCCGATGCTCTGGAGCACGCCGGCGGTGGCCATCGGGTTGCGGAGCCATCGGTAGGGCCCGGCCACGACCAACTGCCGGGCGGTCTGCGCCGGCAGGGGTGTCCCTTCGCCGGCGATCGCCATCGTGAGGCACGAGGCGAAGCCGAGGGGGCTGGCCGCCAGGAACAGCACCGCGCCCACCGTGGGCCACGGTTGCGCGGCCAGTGCGGACCAGTCCACCCGAAGTCGGCGCTCGAACGCGACGAGCAGCAGTGGGACGACCACGAAGAAGCCGACCCAGAACACGACCAGTTGGGTCAAACTCGCGGCCACGTGACGCCACCGGGATCGCGCCCGGGCCTCCCGGAACCGGAACGGCCCGACGAAGTACCAGCTCGTCGGGATCCGGCCGAACCGCAGTGCCCCGGCAGCGGTCACGGACCCGCTCGTCGCGGCCAGCATGAGCAGCACGCCCCACCCGGCGGCACCCTCGAGCAGGCCTTGGCCGAGCAGTGCGATGGTGAGCAGCGCGGACCAGGCCGCGGTGACGGCCGCCACCCGCCAACTGCCGCGGGCCGCCCCGAGCGCGGAGCCGCCGACGAACAGGAGCAGGTCCGGTCCGACGAGCAGCCACGGATCCCAGCTGCCGAGCGTCCACACCCGCACCGTGTCGGAGCCCAACACCGCGACCCACCACAGCACACCAGCGACCGCCTGAGCCGCGAGGTAACTCCGGGCCACGGTCGCGGGGCGGATCGCAACGTCATCCGCTCGCACGCGGATCAGGCTATCGGGCGACGTCAGCGGCGCACGTAGTCGACCAGGTGGTCCCGTTCGGCCTGGAGCTCGTCGATGCGGTTCTTCACGATGTCGCCGATGGAGACGATCGCCTTGAGCTCGCCCTCGACCACGACGGGCAGGTGCCGGATCCGCAGGTCGGTCATCCGGCGGGCCAGGTCCTCCAGGTGATCCTCGGGCAGACAGGTCTGCACCTCGACGGTCATCACCTCGGCGACCCGGACCGTCAGCACCGCGGGCCCGCGGTGGTGGAGCTCGCGGACCACGTCGCGCTCGGTGACGATGCCCGCCACCGTCCGCCCGCCGTCCTCGGAGACCACCAGGGCACCGATGTGGTGCTCGTCGAGCTGCGCCAGCAGCTCCGCCACGGTGGCATCCGGCTCGATCGTGACCACGGCCGCGCCCTTGCGTCGAATCACCTCTGAGATACGCATACTCCACGATAGCCCGTTGTGACCCCGCTCACACCAGGCAGGGCCACGCCGGCCCCGAACGGGCGTCAGGAGGACCCGAAGTGGTCCCACCCGGAGCCGCCCACGGCCGGCGGTTCACCGTCGAGCGTGACCCGGGTGCCGCCGTCGGGCACCGTGCCCTCTGCCTGCTCGCCGGAGCGGTCCGGGGCCGGCCCGATCACTCCGATACGGCGGAATCCCGCCGGATACGCCGCACCGGGCGGGAACGTCGCGACCAGGCCGTGATCCTCTCCCCCGGTGAGCACCCAGCCGAGCGCGCTTGCCTCGCACGCCTGCGCCACCACGTCGAGCTCGTCGACGGCGGGGCCGAGGTCGCGCGAACTCAGGTCGACCGACACGCCCGAGGCGCGGGCGATCCGGCCGAGGTCCTTCAGGAGCCCGTCGCTGACGTCCATCATCGCGGTGGCCCCGGCGTCGGCCGCGGCGGGACCGTCGGTGAGCGGCGGGTCGGGGCGTCGGAACGCCCGCACGAAGTCCGCGTCCGGGACCGGCGGGCCGGCCGCCGTCGGACCGTGCGCCCGCAGCAGTGCGAGGCCGGCGGCCGAGTGCCCCAGCAGCCCGGAGTGCACGACGACGTCCCCAGGCCGTGCGCCCGAGCGCCGCACCGGCGCCCGGCCGGCCAGGTCGCCGTGCACGGTCACCGCCGCCACGATCGCCGGCCCGCCGGAGAGGTCGCCGCCGACGACCCCGACGCCATGCGGACCGCACGCCTGCGCCAGACCGTCCGCGACGCCGAGCACCCAGTCCACCTCGACGTCGTCGGGCAGTACGAGCGAGACCGTCAGGGACGTCGGCCGCGCGCCCATCGCGGCCACATCGGCGAGGTTCTGCATCGCGGCCCGCCAGCCGACGTCCGCTCCGGAACTCCAGGCGCGGACGAAGTGGCGGCCCTCGACGAGCACGTCGGTGCTGACCACGAACCGGCCGTCGGGCGCGCGGACGACGGCCGCGTCGTCGCCGGGGCCCAGCAGCGTGTCGGTCCCGGCGGGGAGCCGCGGGAGGATCCGGGCGAGCAGCTGCTCCTCGGACAACCCACCCACGCGCATGGGCACGAGGCTAGCCGGTGCGGGCGGCCGTCCGGAACGCGGCTACCGTGAGGGGGTGAGTTCGCTTCGCCCTCGCCCCGGCACCCGTCCGACCGGCCGACGCGGCGTGCGTGCGGCCGCGACGACGGCGGCCGTCGCCCTGGTCTGGTCCGTCGCCGGCTGCGCCACCCCGGTGACCCTCGAGCCGGCCCCGACCGCGAGCGAGCCGGTCTGCGCCGATGTGCTGATCGCGCTCCCGGACACCCTCGCCGGGGCGGACCGCCGCTCCACCACCTCGCAGGCCTCCCGCGCCTGGGGCGACCCGCCGATCACGCTCCGCTGCGGTGTCACACCCCCGGGGCCCACCACCGACCGGTGCATCACGGCCGAGGCCGACGACGGGTCGACCGTGGACTGGGTGGTCGCCGACCTCGCCGACGACGACACCGGTTCGGAGTCGGGATCCTGGACGTTCACCACCTACGGGCGCACCCCGGCGATCGAGGTCGTGGTGCCCGTCGAGTACGCCGGCGAGGACGCCACGTCCGTGCTCATCTCGCTGAACGGCGCGGTCTCGGTGATCCCACAGGAGCGCGCCTGCCTCTGAGGGCGCCGCGTCTGCCCGCCGGACCCTGGTGAAGCACGCTTGACATTGCTCTCGCACGTGAAGTTAACTTGACGTCAAGCTTCCTTAACATCAATCCCGGGAGACATCATGCTCGTCCGCTGGACCCTCACCGTCGCCTTCGCGCTCGTCGTCGCGGCCGCCGTCGGTGCCGTCGCCGCCGTGTTCAACCCGGACGCGCCGCTCCTGACCGGCGTCGTCTTCGCCGCGGCCACCCTCGGCCCGGCAGGGGCACTCGGCTGGTTCCTGTTCGTCAGCCCGAAGACCGCGGCGCCGGACCCGAACGCCGAGGACAACGTCGAGAACACCTGGCTGGAGAAGGCCGCCGCCGCGGCGTTCGTCGACCTGCTCGTGCTGCTCTCCCTCGCGCTGACCGCGGTCTCGGTGTCCGGTCGGTCCCCGGACCCGCAGCTCCTGCTCCTCGGGGCCGTCGTGGTCGCGATGGGCGACGTCGCGATCCGCTACGTGATCGCCGCGCGCCGGGAGCGCTGAACGGTGCGCAACTCCCTCCCCCAGCGGCGCGCCGAGCGTGGCTGGTCCCAGGCCGAGCTCGCCCAGCGCCTCGGCGTCTCCCGACAGACGGTCATCTCGATCGAGAAGGGCCGCTTCGACCCGAGCCTGCCGCTCGCGTTCCGCCTCGCCCGCGAGTTCCGCGTGACGATCGAGGACCTGTTCGACCCCGAACCCTGACGGTCCCGGAACGGGCGGCTCAGCGCAGGCCGGTCGGCCGCTCCAGGGCCAGTTCGATCAGCTCCGTGATCAGGTCCGGGTAGGCCAGGCCGGAGCGCTGCCACATCATCGGGTACATCGAGAACGGGGTGAACCCGGGCATGGTGTTGATCTCGTTGACGATCAGCTCCCCGGCGGGGGTGTAGAAGAAGTCGACCCGGCCCAGGCCCTCGCAGCCGAGCGCGTCGAACGTGGCCGCGGCCAGCTCACGCAGTTCCGAGGCCACCTCGGCCGGCACCGATGCGGGCCAGGCCAGCGTCACGCCGTCGGCGTCGAAGTACTTCGCCTCGTAGTCGTAGAAGCCGTGACCGGTGTCGGTGACCACGATCTCGCCCGGCAGCGTGGTTCTGGGCGGGTCGTCGCCGTGCCCCTCGAGGACGGCGCACTCGAGCTCACGGCCGGCGATCGCGGCCTCCACGATCACCTTCGGGTCGTGCCGTTGGGCCTGTTCGACGGCGGCCTCGAGCCCGTCCGGCCCCTCGACCCGGGTGATTCCGATGCTGGATCCGGCCCGGGCCGGCTTGACGAACACCGGCCAGCCGAGCCCGGCGACGCGCTCGAGGGCGTCGGCCCGGTCCACCCGCCACTGCCGGGGGGTGATCACCTCGTACGGGCCCACCGGCAGCCCGGCGGCGGCGAGTACCACCTTCATGTAGTGCTTGTCCATCCCGGCGGCGGAGGCGAGCACCCCGGAGCCCACGTACGGCAGCCCGGCCAGCTCGAACAGGCCCTGCACGGTGCCGTCCTCGCCGAACGGCCCGTGCAGCAGCGGCAGCACCACGTCGACGGCGCCGAGCGCGACGGGCACCTCCCCGGCCGTGGAGACCACCAGGTCGCGCGGGGAGTCGCCGAGCGGGATCGCGACCGCCGCGGACTCCCCGACGGTCACCTCCGGCACGGCGCCCCCTTCGGCGATCGCCCACCGCTGCGGGTCGTCCGCCGCGACCACCCACCGCCCGGTCCGGGTGATCCCGATCGGGACCACCTCGAACCGGTCGTGGTCGATCGCCGCGAGGACGCCGGCCGCGGTCGCGCAACTGATGGAGTGTTCGTCGCTGCGGCCGCCGAAGACGACGGCGACGCGGACGCGGGAGGTCGGCTCGTTCATCATCGTCGAGGGTACAGCGGCACCAGGGGCCCGACGGCGGAGCGCGCCGTGGGTGCACGGCCCCCGGCCGGTCCGTGGTCGGGCGTCCACGGACCGGTCGGGGCGCCCGCCCGCACGGTCCGGCCGGCGCGCCGGTCCTACGCTGAAGCCGTGACCGACACACCCACGCCCCCGACCGATCCCGCCACCCACCGGGCCGAGCCCGCCGCCCACCCGGACGCCCTGCATCCCGAGACGATCGCCGTCTCGGCCGGCCGACCGGCGCGGACCGAGCAGGCCCCGGTCAACCCGCCGGTGGTGCTCTCCTCGACCTACGTGAGCACCGGCGAGCCGGCGCCCGGCGACCTCATCTACGCGCGCTCGGGTACCGAGACCTGGCTGCCGTTCGAGCGGGCCCTGGCGGACCTGGAGGGTGCCCGGCTGCCGGGTCTGCTGTTCGGATCCGGGATGGCGGCGATCGCGGCGGCGCTGGACCTGGTACCGGTCGGCGGGGAACTGATCATCCCGCGGCACGGTTATCACGCCTCACTCGTGGCCGCCCACGACCTGACCGTCCGGTCCGGGGTACGGGTCACCGAGGTCGCGATCGAGGACACCGGTGCCGTGGTCGCGGCCGTCCGCGCCGCCGCCAGGCGTCTGACCGGCAGCGACACGCCGGCCGCCACGTCCGTGGGCACCCCGAACGGGCCCATCCCGAACGGCCCGGTCCTGTGGGTCGAGACCCCCACGAACCCGATGCTCGAGGTCGCGGACCTGCCGGCCCTCGTGGCGGCCACGCACGACGTCGACGGGCTGGTCCTCGTGGACAACACGTTCGCGACCCCGCTCGGCCAGCGGCCGCTGAGCCACGGTGCGGACGTCGTGGTGCACTCGGTGACGAAGTACCTCGCCGGGCACTCCGACGTGGTCCTCGGCGCGGTGGTCACCGACAGCCCGGACCTGCGCGCGGCTCTCCTGGACCGGCGCAGCCTCGGCGGCGCCGTCGCGGGCCCGTTCGAGGCGTGGCTGGCGTTGCGCGGGCTGCGCACCCTGGCGCTGCGGGTGGAACGCTCGCAGCGCACGGCCGCGGACCTGGCCGAGCGGTTGTCCGGGCACCCGAACGTCGTCGAGGTCTCCTACCCGGGCCTGACCACCCACCCCCAGCACGAGCGGGCCTCGATCCAGATGACCGGTTTCGGCTCGATCCTGACGCTGCGCCCGGTCGGTGGCGCGGCCGGGGCGGACGCCCTCACCCGGGCCGTGCGGCTCTGGGTCCCGGCCACGAGCCTGGGTGGCGTGGAGTCCTCACTGGAGCGCCGCCGTCGGCTCGGGGCCGAGGCGCCCACGGTGCCCGAGGACCTGCTCCGGCTCTCCGTCGGCATCGAACACGCCGACGATCTGTTCGCCGACCTGGAACAGGCTCTGGCGGTCGCCGCCACGTACGCTGGGTGAGACCGAGCCCAGACCTGGAGGCCACGATGACGAGATCCCGCCACCTGTTGACCCTCGCGGCGGCCGGCGCCGCCCTGGCCCTCCTGGCCGGCTGCACCTCGGGCTCCGGCGACGACGAGCCCACCGGCGATGCCACCACGGCGACCGGGACGCCGTCGGCCACCGAGACCCCGAGCGAGCCGAGCCCGAGCGAGACCGGATCGACCGACCCGGGACGGACCGACGACGACATCGACGACGCGCCACCGTTCCCGGCCGACGCGTCCGAGGACGTCGGCGAGGCCGCCGGCGAGCCGGACCTGATGCTCGCCGACGTCCGGGCCGCCGAGCACGAGGACTTCGACCGCGTGGTGCTGGAGTTCGTGGGCACGGGCACGCCCGGGTGGGTCGCGGACTACGTCGACGGGGCCACCGAGGACGGCAGCGGCGAGCCGATCGACCTCGAGGGTGAGGCCGACCTGCAGATCTCGGTCTCGAACACCCGGTACCCGAACGAGGGCGAGGCCGGCTACTACGACGGGCCGCGACAGTTCGAGGCCGAGGGCGATGAGATCGAGGAGGTCCACGTAGCGGGGACGTTCGAGGGTCTGACCCAGGTGGTGGTCGGGATCGACACCGACGGCGCCCCGTTCCGGGTGTTCGCGCTCACCGACCCGGTGCGGGTGGTCCTCGACGTGCAGCACGTCGAGGACTGATCCCGGCTCGGGCCCTCGGGCTCACTGCGCGTAGCCGGCCGTGGGATCCGGCCGCCACTCGAACGGCTCCGCGGGCGGTCGTTCGCCGCGGATCCCCGCGAGCTGCGCGGTGATCGCGGTCATGATCCGGTCCGTGGCCTCGCGCACCGCGCCGGGGTCCTCGCCGCGCCCGGCCAGGTCACCGAGGTCGACGGGCGGCCCGGCCACCACCTGCACCGGCCGGCGCAGCACCGGGCGGATCATCGAGGCGTGCCGGGCCATCACCTCGTGCGCGCCCCACTGCGCGATCGGGACCACCGGCATCCCGGTGGCCAGCGCCATCCGCGCCGCGCCCGTCTTCGCGCGCATCGGCCACAGGTCGGGGTCCCGGGTGAGGGTGCCCTCGGGGAACACGGACACGCACTCCCCCGCGCCGAGTGCGGACGCTGCCGCGGTCAGCGAGGCGGCCGCGGACCCGGTCCCGCGCTGCACCGGGATGTACCCGACCGAGCGCAGCAGCGGACCGAGCAGCGGCACCCGGAACAGGGACGCCTTCGCGAGCATCTTCGGGTAGCAGCCGGCCTTCGTGAGGAAGTCCAGGAGGGTCAGCGGGTCGAAGTTCGTGACGTGGTTCGCCGCGGCGATGAACCCGCCGCCCGGCAGGTGCTCGGCGCCGTGGTGGGTGGGTCTGGTCAACAGGCGCACCGGCGGGCGGGCGATGGCGACGGCGGCCCGATAGGACCTCGGCGGGCGTGGTCTGCTCACGCATCGATGGTAGGAGACGGTGGCAGATGGCGCGTTGTCAGAGGCCGGTGGCACGCTTGACCCGTGGCTTCCGCTGACCGACCCGACGTACCCGAGCAGATGCTCGCCCGGCTCGATGCGCTCCTCACCGCGCTGCCCCGGGTGCATGCCGAGGATGCCTGGATCGGCCGGCGTTGGCGGGTCGGTGGCGCGACCGTCGCCCACGTGTTCGGCGGCGAGGACGGGCTGCTGCGGATCACGTTCCGGGCGGAGCCCGAGGAGGTCTTCGCGATGGAGCACATGGGGCCGCCGTACTTCCGGGCCGACTGGGGTGCGAACGTCGTCGGGCTGATCGTCGACGAGGGCACCGACTGGGAGGAGCTCGGTGAGCTGCTCACCGACTCCTACCGGCTCCAGGCGCCGGCCCGGCTGGCCGAGCAGGTCCCGGCGCCCGGGATCCGGTCCTGACCCGCCCCGGCTCCTAGATCCAGCCGCGTGCCCGGGCCAGGCGTGCGGCCTCGTGCCGGTTGCCCACGCCGAGCTTGGTGGCGGCGCTGGACAGGTAGTTGCGCACGGTGCCCGGGGACAACGAGGCCCGGGAAGCGATCTCCTCCACCGGGGCGCCGTCGGCGGCGAGCTCGAGCACGTCCGCCTCCCGCGCGGTGAGCGGGCTCGCCCCGGCCGCGATCGCGTCGGCGGCCAGTTCCGGGTCGACGTACCGGCCGCCGTCGTGCACCTGCCGGATCACGTCGGCAAGCACCTTCGCGGACGCCGTCTTCGGCAGGAAGCCGCGCACCCCCGCCTCGAGGGCCTTCTTCAGGTAGCCGGGCCGGCCGTGGCTGGTGACGATGATGCACCGGCAGCCGGGCACGTCGGCGGCGAGGCGCTGCGCCACCTCGATGCCGTCGAGGCCGGGCATCTGCAGGTCCAGGACCGCCACGTCCGGGGTGAACCGGGTCGCGGCGGCCACCGCCTCCGGGCCGGAGGCTGCCTGCGCGAGCACCTCGAGGTCGTCCTCGAGGCCGAGCATCATGGCCAGGGCGTCGCGGATGAGGTTCTCGTCGTCGGCGAGCAGGAGCCGGATGGTCACGGGGTGGCTCCAGGGGTCGGGTCCGCGGTTGTCGGCGGCACGGGTGGACCGCCGACGAGGGGCACCACGGCAATGAGCGTGAACTCCGTGTCGTTGCGGTGCACGTCGAGCGTGCCACCGAGGGTCGCGAGCCGCTCCCGCAGCCCGTTCAGCCCGGCGCCCACACGGGCCGCGTCGGCCGGCCGGGCACCGTCGTTGCTGATCCTCAGGGTCGCGGCGTCCGGGGAGGCGCGCAGCTCGATCACGCACCGGTCGGCGTCGGCGTGTCGCACGACGTTCGTGACGGCCTCCCGCACCACCCAGGCGAGGGCCTCCTGTGAGCGCGGTGGGAGGTCGGTGCCCTCCCCTGCGACGAGCACGTCCACGCCGGCCGACCGCAGGATCTCCCGGGCTCCCGCCACCTCGGTGGGCAGGTCGGCGGCACGGTAGCCGTCCACGACGGCGCGGACCTCCCGGAGGGCGTCCTGGGCGATCCGGCGCACCTCGAGCATCTGGTCCGGCGCCCGGTCGTCGCCGCGGCGGGCGAGTTCGGCGGCGAGCTCGCTCTTGACCGCCACGGTGGACAGGGTCCGCCCGAACACGTCGTGCAGGTCCCGGGAGAATCGCAGGCGTTCCTCCGCGACCGCCAGCCGGGCGTCCACGGCGCGGCGCTGCTCCTGCTCCCAGACCACGCCGATCATCCAGACCGAGATCCGGAACGACAGGGCCGCACCGACGGCCACCAGGCCGGTGCTGATCACCAGGGGGATGACCCCGCCGGCCGCCGTGGCCGGGCCCAGCGCGATCATCGTGGCGAGCACCGCGGCCACCGGCCCGACGATCACGGACACCAGCACCAGTCGGCCGGCCGACAGCAACGGCGAGACCGCGAGCACCGCGATCACCGGCGCGATCGCCGCGGCGAAGCCCGTCGCGATCGGGCTGGGGTTCGCGGAACTCCCCGCCCAGAAGATCGCGGCCCCCACCGTCAGCGGGGTCCCGACGGCGAGCAGCCACAGCTCCCGGCGCGCGGAGCCGGCCCGGCCGAGGTAGACACCGAGGCAGGCCCGCGTGGCCATGATCGCCAACGCGCAGTGCACGGTCGAGGCGACCAGGAACGCGAGTGCCCCGGCACCGGTGTACTCGGTGGACCCGGAGAACAGCATCAGGGCGAAGACCGGTTCGAACGCGAGCAGGAAGTACAACGTCCACCGGTTGTAGGTCTCGAACCGTTGCGGGTTGCTCGCCCGGGACCAGCCGGCCAGCCCGATGGCGCCGGCTGAGGTACGGGCAGGGTTCACGGCCCCCAACCTACCGGCGGCCACCCGGGTCGCGACCTCGGGGCCGACCGCTGTCACCGGCGCGGCTCCCAGCGCATCCACCTACGGGTGGCGAGGACGCCGAGCGCCGTCCAGCCGAGCAGGACGACCAACGGCACCAGTGCCTCGGCGAGCGAACCCGCGAAGGTGACCTGGGCGCCGTCGGGCGTGATGCCGGTCAGGCCCAGGTTCAGCAGGGTGACGACCGGCGCGAGTGGGGTCAGCTGGGCGAGCACCTGTGCCGGTTCCGGGAGGACCGAGAACGGCACGGTCAGCCCACTGAACAGCATGGTCACCATCAGCACCGGCAGGGTGGTCAACTGCGCGGCCTCGACGGTCTTGGTCAGTCCGGAGCTCGCGTAGGCCAGTCCAGCGAACATGACGAACCCGAAGCCGAGGGCGAGGACCACCAGGACCGGGTTCGTCAGCGGCGGCACCTCGATGCCGCCGGCGACGGCGGCCAGGCCGAGCACCGCCTGGGCGAGCACGATGAGCAGGGCCGGCATGCTCATCGCGGCCAGGACCTCGGCGCGGCTGGAGGTACCGGAGGTCAGCCGCTTGAGGGTGAGTTCCTCGCGGCGCGCGACGGCGGTGGTGGTGAGGTTGTAATAGGCCACGAACAGCAGGCCGAACGAGATCAGCGCGGTGAGCAGGGTGCCCCCGAAGACGCCCGCGCCGGCGCCCTCGGTACGGTCGCCGATCAACTGCATGAGCACGAGCGCCATCAGCGGGGCGAGTGCGATCGCGTTGAAGAGCGTGGTCCTGTTGCGTCCGAGCAGGGTGAGTTCCATCCGGGTCAGGGCCCGGGTCCGGGCGAGGGAACCGGCCGGCCGGGTGGTGGTGGTGGACGTCGTCGTGGCGCTCATGCGGGGACCTCCGAGAGATCGTGGCTGGGACGACCGCCGGCGGCAATCGTCAGGAATGCCTGCTCGAGCGAGGCGGCGCGGGCGTCCAGGCCGTCGAGGGTGACGTCCTGCGCCTGGGCCCAGTCGAGCAGGATCCGAAGGTCGGCCTCGAGCCGCTGGGTGCGGATCAGGTGCCGGATGCCACGGGCGGAGTCACCGGACGAGTCCGTGCCGTGCAGGGGCGGCAGTGGCCGCCTCGCGGCGAGGGTGAAGGAGATCGTGGCCGGTGCACCCGCACCGATCTCGGCGGGGGTGCCCTCGGCAACCACGACGCCCCCGTGCATGATGGCGATCCGGTCGGCGAGGTCCTCGGCCTCCTCCAGGTAGTGCGTGGTCAGGACCACGGTCACGCCGTCGGCGAGCAGGGACCGGACCAGGTCCCAGGCGTCCCGGCGACTCTCCGGGTCGAGGCCGGTGGTGGGCTCGTCCAGGAACAGCACCTGCGGGCGGCCCATGATGGCCAGGGCCAGGTCCAGGCGGCGGCGCTCACCGCCGGACAGGCTCTTGACAGCCACCCCGGCCCGGTGATCGAGCCCGACGGCGCCGAGCACGTGCTCCGCCGGCAGCGCTGCCGGCAGGGTGGCCGCCCAGGTGCGGGCCATCTCGGCGACCCGCAGGTCGGTCGGGAAGCCCGCCTCCTGGAGCATGATGCCGATGTGCGGGCGCACCTTCGCCCTGGAACGGTACGGGTCGTGCCCGAGCACCCGGACCTGCCCCTCGGTCGCGGGTGCGATGCCCTCCACGACCTCCATCAGGGAGGTCTTCCCGGCCCCGTTCGTGCCGAGCAGGGCGAACAGTTCGCCGCGTCGGATGTGCAGGTCGACCCCGCGCACCGCCTCGAACGCGGTGGCACCCGGAGTGCTGGGACGGTACCTGCGTCGCAGCCCGTCGATGGTGATGATGGTGGAGTCCATGGATCCAGACTCCCGCCGGATCCGGGTCCACCACAGTGCGTGACGTCACCGCCTCGGCGCCCCGGTGCACCGATCGGGCATGAGGAATGTCATGGGTGGGGCGCCGGGTCCAGGGGAGGGATCCGGCGCCCCGCGCGGGGCACGGGGGGAAAGCGCGCCGCGCAGCCGCCCGGGCATCACGTCCCGGACGACGATCTCGCGGGGTCGTTGTCCAGGCGACCCCGGGGGACATCCGTGGATGTCACATCACCCAGTGTGCGCGGCGCGGCTGGGAGATCCCTGGGAAAGCCCTGGGACGGACCTGCCAGTTCCCGGCGGTGTGTCAGTCCGTCTCGATCTTCGCGCCGAGGGCCTCGAGCTTCGAACTGAAGTTCTCGTATCCGCGGTTGATCAGCCCGATCCCGCGCACCCGGGAGGTGCCTTCGGCGGCCAGGGCCGCGATGAGGTGCGAGAACCCACCGCGCAGATCGGGCACCTCGATGTCAGCGGCCCGCAGCGGCGTCGGGCCGGAGACCACGGCGGAGTGGAAGAAGTTCCGCTGCCCGAACCGGCACTGGAGTCCGCCCAGGCACTCCCGGTAGACCTGGATGGTGGCGCCCATCCGCACTAGCGCGTCGGTGAACCCGAACCGGTTCTCGTACACGGTCTCGTGCACGATCGACAGGCCGGCGGCCTGCGTGAGTGCGACCACCAGGGGCTGCTGCCAGTCCGTCATGAACCCGGGGTGCACGTCCGTCTCCAGGACGATCGAGTTCAGGTCGGTGCCCGGGTGGCGGAACCGGATGCCGCCGTCGTCGATGTCGAACGCGCCGCCGACCTTCCGGAACGTGTTCAGGAACGTCATCATGTCCGCCTGCCGGGCGCCGCGCACGTACACGTCACCGCGGGTCGCCAGCGCCGCGGACGCCCACGAGGCCGCCTCGATACGGTCCGGGAGCGCGGTATGGGTGAACCCGCCGAGGCGGTCCACCCCCTCCACCCGGATGGTCCGGTCGGTGTCCACGGAGATGATCGCGCCCATCCGCTGCAGCACCGCGATCAGGTCGGTGATCTCCGGCTCGATGGCGGCGTTGCGCAGCTCGGTGAGGCCGCTGGCGCGGACCGCGGTCAGCAGGAGCTGCTCGGTGGCGCCCACGCTCGGGTACGGCAGCTCCACCTTGGTGCCCTGCAGCCCGCGTGGGGCGGTGATCAGGATCCCGGTGTCCAGCTTGTCCACCTTGGCGCCGAACTGGCGCAGGATGTCGAGGTGGTAGTCGATCGGGCGGTCGCCGATCCGGCAGCCGCCGAGGTCGGGGATGAAGGCCTCGCCGAGCCGGTGCACGAGCGGGCCGCAGAGCAGGATCGGGATCCGGCTGGAACCGGCGTGGGTGTCGATGTCCGCCTTGTGCGCGGACTCGACGTTGCGGGGGTCGAGGCGGATCACGCCGCCGGAGACGTCCCGTTCGACGATCACCCCGTGCAGTTTGAGCAGGCCACTGACCACGTTGACGTCGCTGATGTCCGGGACGTTGCGCAGTTCGCTCGGCTCCTCGCCGAGCAGCGCCGCCACCATCGCCTTGGAGACGAAGTTCTTCGCCCCGCGGACCGTGATCTCGCCCGACAGCGGCGACCCGCCATGCACCCGAAGCTGATTCATCCACTCATCCTCACGCCGGCGTTCCCGACCTCGCTCACACCTACCGCCGAACGGCGGGCAACCGATCAAGGGTACGACGCGGCCGTGGAAGCGCCCGTCAGGCGGGGCGCACGAGTCCGGCGCGGTGCGCGAGGATCGCCGCCTGCACCCGGTTCTCGACGCCGAGTTTCACCAGGATGGCACTGACGTAGCCCTTGACCGTCCCCTCGGTGAGATGCAGCTCGCGGCCGATCCGTGCGTTGGAGGCACCGGCGGCGACGAGACCGAGTACCTCGACCTCACGTTCGGTGAGCACGGCCAGCCGGGCGCGGTCGTCGGCGGCCCGCGGCGCACGTCCGGCGCGGAGGTTGTCGATCACGCGCTGAGCCACCCGCGGTGAGAGGTACGCGGCGCCGTCCCCGACCGCCCTCACCGCGGCCACCAGTTCGCGAGGGTCGGACGCCTTCAGCAGGAACCCCGACGCACCACCCTCGAGGGCCTCGGCGATGTAGGAGTCCTCCCCGAACGTTGTCAGCATCACCACCCGGACCCCGAGACCGAGCCCGACGATCTCCCGGCAGGCGCCGAGCCCGTCCAGCCCCGGCATCCGGACGTCCAACAGCACCACGTCCGGCCTGGTGCGCCGGACCAGGTCCACCGCGGCGTGCCCGTCACCGGCCTCGCCGACCACCTCGATCGTGGGGTCGGAGGCCAGCACCGCCCGTACCCCCGCTCGGATCATCGCCTCGTCGTCGACGATCAGCACCCGAACCACTCCGGCATCGCCGCCGGCCGGCTCCGCCGCCGTCATCGGTCGCGGTCCGGGGTGAGCCGGTCCGTGGCGACCACCACACCCCGGTCGAAACAGATCCGGAAGAAGTCCGAACCGAAGTCGAGCGCGCCGCTGCGGGCGAGGTAGAACTCGCACCGGCTCGGCTCGGGTGCCGGTGGGATGGGAACCGGAACACCGTCGGCCGGAATGCTGCGCGGCGGGAGCAGGTCGGCGATCTCGGCCCGTTCCACGCCGGTCTCGATCTGCTGGAACGCCTCGGGGGCCAGCCCGGTGGTGCGGACGGTGAGCACCTGCAGCCCGAGGAGTACCGCGCCCAGGATGCACGCGAGCGCGAGCGGGATCATGGCCGGCTGCCACTGACGGCGCCGGGACTGGCGGCGGGCGTGGATGACGAGCCGCTGCGTGGCCGCATCCTCGCCCTGCGCCGATGCCGACGGGTCCGGCGTCCGCGGAACATGGGCGACGACCTCGAAGCCGCCGCCGGCCCGGGGCCCGGCATCGAGGCGGCCTCCCGCGAGCCGCACCCGCTCGCTCAGGCCGATCAGACCGAGGCCCGCCCGCGGGGCCCGCGGATCGTCACCGCGGTGCTGCGCGGCGTCGTTGACGACCAGGACCACGACCGGATCCTCGGTGGCGTCGACCGTGACCGAGACGTCCGCGCCGGGCGCGTGCCGCGCGGCATTCGTGAGCGCCTCCTGGACCACCCGGTGCGCCACCGGCGCAACCGACGGCGGTAGGTCACCGGAACTGCGCAACCGTACCGCGACGCCGGCGTCGTGGGCGCGGGCGACAAGGTCGTCCACCCCCTCCGTCCCCGGCACCCGGGACGCCGGGCTCGCGTCGTCGCGAAGGAGCTCGACGACCGTGTGCAGGCGGTCCGTGGCAGCCACCGCCCGGGAACGGACCTCGGCCGCAGCCGCCCGGATCCGCTCGGGCGCGTCCGGGGCGAGTTCCAGGGCGCCGCTGCCGAGGGCGATCATGGCCAGGTCGTGCCCGATCGTGTCATGCACCTCCTGGGCGATCCGAGCGCGCTCGCGCAGCCGCGCCTGGTCCGAGACGATCTCCTGCAACCGCAGCCGCTGCTCCTCGCGCAGCCACAGGTACCTCCCGACCCACCACGGCAGGATCACGCCCAGGAATTGCCCGAGCAGGGATACCAGCCAGTCGGAAAGAAAAGAATCCGGGTTCCGTAGCCACACCAGGAATAGATTGACAAGGGCGCCGGCACCGAAGGCCACGAGCGCGATTCTGAACGACCGCATTCTGCGCCCGACGAGGAATGCTCCGGCGACCACAGCCGGCACGAGCAGGAGAGCCAGGTTGCCGCTGCCGACCGGTAGTGCCACGGTCGCGGCCACGAGTGCGAGCCCGAGGAGGCGATCCCGTCCGCGGGTGCTCATACGTCAAGGCTAGCAGCGGCGGGAACCTGCCTCCCATCCGACGAAGGTCGGAGCCTCGTGCGGACGGCCACTGACCTTCGTCAGGTCCTCTTCCTCACCTTCGCGGGTGGTGCTCTGCCGAGGACCCTCCATATTCTCGACCCATGAGGATCGGAATTCACACATGATCGAAATAGACGGGCTCAGCAAATGCTTCGGAAAGGCTCGTGCGGTCGATGATCTGACGGTGACGATCAGGCCGGGACTGGTCACGGGATTCCTCGGGCCGAATGGTGCCGGAAAGTCGACGACGATGAGAATGATCCTCGGCCTGGACCGGCCGAGCGCCGGCCGGGCCCACATCGACGGACACCGGTACGAGGAACTCGCAGACCCGTTGCGGACCGTCGGTGCCGTTCTCGACGCTCGGGCGGGCCACCCCGGCCAGTCGGCCCGGAGCCACCTGCTCGGCGTCGCCAGGAGCAACGGGCTGGCCCGGAACCGGGTGACCGACGTCCTCGAGACCGTCGGGCTCGAGGACGTGGCGGCCAAGCGGATCGGGACGTTCTCCCTCGGCATGACCCAGCGGCTCGGCATCGCTCGCGCGCTCCTCGGTGACCCGTCAGTGCTCCTCCTGGACGAGCCGGTCAACGGCCTCGACCCGGACGGCGTGCTCTGGATCCGTGGTGTGATGCGCACGCTGGCGGCCGAGGGGCGCACCGTGCTCGTCTCCAGTCACCTGCTCTCGGAGATGCAGGACACGGCCGATCATCTGGTCATCATCAGCCGGGGCCGCCTGGTGGCGGACGAGTCGATGTCCGCACTGCTCGCCAGGCGCAGTGCCGGCGCGGCCACCGTCCGCAGCCCACACGGACCGGCGCTCGCCACGGTGCTCGAGAACGCCGGGATGTCGGTCACGATCGGCGCGGACTCCGTCCTGCAGGTCACCGGGGCCGACCTCGACGTGATCGGGACCCTCGCCTTCGACCACGGTCACCGGGTGGACGAGCTCACCTTCCGCCGTCCGTCGCTCGAGGAGGTCTACTTCGACCTCACCGGGGCGGAGCTGGAGTACACGGGCAGACCCATCCGCACGGCGGTGGTGGCAGCGTGAGCACGCCGACGGCGCCCGGCCCGCGAAGCCCGCTCACACCCGTGTCCGACCGAGGGCGGTGGCGTCGCCTGGGCTGCGCCATCGCCTTCGAATGGACGAAGCTGGCGGGGGTGCGCTCGACGCTGTGGCTCCTGGCGACCGGCACCCTGCTGACCGTGGCCGGTGCCCTCCTGATCGGTGCCTCCGCACGGGCGAGCGGCGTGAACGGATACGACACCGCGACGCCGGCACCCTGGATCGCGGCACAGAACATCTCGTTCACCCAGGTGGCGATCTTGCTCGTGGCCGTGTTCGCCGTCACCAGCGAGTACGCGAGCGGCTCGATCCGGACCACGCTCCTGAGCGTCCCGAGCCGGGGCAGCGTGCTGCTCGCGAAGGCGGCCGTCCTGGCTGGCGGCTCGGCCGTCACCGGTGCCGCACTCGTGCTGTTGGGAACGGTCAGCGCCGCGGCCGTCGCGGCCGAGTACGGCACGTACACGGGCGCCCAGCTCGGCCATGCCGTGCTCGGCACCGCGATCTCGCTGGCGCTGACCAGCATCCTGGCACTCGGTATCGGAACGACCTTGCGCAACACGGCCGGGACCATCCTGACGCTGGTCGTGATCCTGTTCGCCCTGAGCAGCGTGCTGCCGATCTTCGGCCAGGCCTGGCTCACCGACCTGGTCGCGTACCTGCCCGGGTCGGCCGCCGGGGCCCTGGTCACGAACGCCTCGGAACCCTACGGCCCGGCGGCCGCTCTGGCCGTGCTCGCCGGGTGGGCGGTGGCGGGCCTGTCCGCCGGCTATCTTGCGCTGCGCAGCCGCGACACCTGACCCGGCCCGGCAGTTCGCTCAGACGACGGGCCGAGCCGCCTCGATCTCGACGGTCGGCAGGTGCTTGGCCGGGAGGGTCTTCGGGCGCCAGGGCTGGCGCCCGGTCTCGAAGGCCGAGATCTCGCCCTCGTGCTCGAGGGTCAGGCCGATGTCGTCCAGGCCCTCCATCAGGCGCCAGCGGGTGTAGTCGTCGATCTGGAAGGACGCGACGACATCCCCGCAGATCACGGTGCGCGCCTCGAGGTCGACGGTCACCTCGGTGCCCGGCTCGGACTCCAGGATCTTCCAGATGAGTTCGATGTCCTCCTGGGCGACCTGGGCGGCGAGCAGGCCCTGCTTGCCGGAGTTCCCGCGGAAGATGTCCGCGAACCGCGGCGCGAGTACGGCCTTGAACCCGTAGTCCTTGAGGGCCCAGACGGCGTGTTCCCGCGAGGACCCGGTGCCGAAGTCCGGCCCGGCCACGAGCACGGACCCGGAGCCGTAAGCCTCCTGGTTCAGCACGAACGACGGATCGCCGCGCCAGGCCGCGAACAGCGCGTCCTCGAACCCCGTGCGGGTGACCCGCTTCAGGTAGACGGCGGGGATGATCTGGTCGGTGTCGACGTTGCTGCGGCGCAGCGGCACCCCGACGCCGGTGTGGGTGGTGAACTTCTCCATGACTGGTTCCTACGTCCTTCGTTCTCGGCAGTTCTCGGTGCTGCGGCTCAGACCTGGACCTGCAGGCGCGGGTCCAGCGGGGCCAGCGGCGTTCCGTCGAACGTGGTCAGGTCCGTCTCCTCACCGAGGTCGAGGTCGGCCAGCGAGGACAGGGTGCCGCGGATCGCGGTGGCGGCGGCCACCAGCGGGGACACCAGGTGGGTGCGGCCACCCTTGCCCTGGCGGCCCTCGAAGTTGCGGTTCGAGGTGGACGCGGCCCGCTCCCCCGGCTTGAGCTGGTCGGGGTTCATGCCCAGGCACATCGAACAGCCGGCGTTGCGCCACTCGGCCCCGAAGTCGAGGAAGATCCGGTCCAGGCCCTCGGCCTCGGCCTGTAGCCGCACCCGCGCGGAGGCGGGCACCACCAGGACGCGGACGTCGTCGGCCTTCTTGCGGCCCTTGACGACCTTGGCGACCGAGCGCAGGTCCTCGATCCGCCCGTTCGTGCAGGAGCCGATGAAGACGGTGTCCACGTGGATGTCGCGCAGCGGCGTCCCGGGCACCAGGCCCATGTACTCGATGGCCCGCTCGGCGGTGGTGCGCTCGTTGTCGTCGCCGATCTCCTCGGGCACCGGCACGTTCGCCGACAGCGGCAGCCCCTGGCCCGGGTTCGTGCCCCACGTGATGAACGGCTCCAGGTCGGCGGCCTTCAGCACCACCTCGGCGTCGAAGGTCGCGTCGTCGTCGGAGCGCAGCGTCCGCCAGTACTCGACGGCGGCGTCCCAGTCGGCCCCCTCGGGGGCGTGCGGGCGGCCCTTGAGATAGTCGAACGTGGTCTGGTCCGGCGCGATCATGCCGGCCCGCGCGCCCGCCTCGATCGACATGTTGCAGATCGTCATCCGCGCCTCCATGGAGAGCTTGCGGATCGCCTCGCCCCGGTACTCGAGCACGTAGCCCTGACCGCCGCCGGTGCCGATCTTGGCGATGATCGCCAGGATGATGTCCTTGGACGTCGCGCCGGGCGGCAGTTCGCCGTCGACCGTGATCGCCATCGTCCTGAACGGGGCCAGCGGCAGCGTCTGGGTGGCGAGGACGTGCTCGACCTCGCTGGTGCCGATCCCGAAGGCGAGCGCTCCGAACGCGCCGTGGGTGGAGGTGTGGGAGTCGCCGCACACGACCGTGAGGCCGGGCATGGTCAGCCCGAGCTGCGGGCCCACCTGGTGCACGATGCCCTGGTCGGCGTCGCCGAGCGAGTGCAGCCGGATGCCGAACTCCTTGGCGTTGGCCCGCAGGGTGTCGATCTGGGTCCGGCTGGTCAGGTCCGCGATCGGCAGGTCGATGTCCAGGGTGGGGGTGTTGTGGTCCTCGGTGGCGAGGGTCAGGTCCGGGCGGCGGACCGTCCGGCCGGCGAGGCGAAGGCCCTCGAACGCCTGCGGGCTGGTCACCTCGTGGACCAGGTGGAGGTCGATGTAGAGCAGGTCCGGAACACCGTCCGCTCCCTTGCGGACCACGTGGTCCTGCCACACCTTCTCAGCCAGAGTTCCGGCCATGTCACGTCACCTTCTTCGTTCTGAACCCCGTGGGTGTCGGGGCTGTGTTGCCATCCGGACTTGCGTCTCACGGTGCGAGACGGCAATATCGACCTATGGACAACTCTAGCGGAGTCGGCGTTCTTGACAAGGCGGCCATCGTCCTGGGTGCTCTCGAGGCGGGCCCCGCGACCCTGGCCCAGTTGGTGGCGGCGACCCATCTCGCCCGCCCCACGGCGCACCGCCTCGCGGTCGCGCTCGAACACCACCGCCTCGTCTCCCGCGACATGCAGGGCCGGTTCGTGCTCGGCCCACGCCTGGCCGAGCTCGCGTCGGCGGCCGGCGAGGACCGCCTGCTCGCCGCGGCAGGGTCGGTGCTGCTGGCCCTGCGCGACCACACCGGGGAGAGCGCGCAGTTGTTCCGTCGCCAGGGCGATCAGCGCATCTGCGTCGCTGCCGCGGAGAAGCAGATGGGCCTGCGCGACTCGATCCCGGTCGGCGCCACGCTCTCGATGCTGGCCGGCTCGGCGGCGCAGATCCTGCTCGCCTGGGAGGAGCCCGACCGTCTGCACCGCGGCCTGCACGGCGCGAAGTTCACGGCCACGATCCTGTCCGGTGTGCGCCGGCGCGGCTGGGCGCAGAGCGTCAGCGAGCGCGAGGTCGGCGTCGCCTCGGTGTCGGCGCCCGTGCGGGGCCCGTCCGGCCGGGTGATCGCCGCGGTGTCGGTGTCCGGGCCGATCGAGCGGATGACCCGCCAGCCCGGCCGCGTGCACGCGAATGCCGTGATGGCTGCCGCGAACCGGCTCACCGACGTGCTGCGCGCCACCGAGGACAGCTGAGCCCTCCCGGCCCGGCCACACTCACCACTGTGCCATGGCGCTCGTGGGCGGCACGGCTCAACCCAGCAGTGCCGCGGCGGTGACCAGCACCTGGCGCTCCCGGGCCTCGTGCTCGCGCAGCCGGTCGGCGAGTTCGGCCAGGTCCTCCGGCGGCGGGCCGGGTTCGCCGACGGCCCGCGCCACCGCGGCCGCGCTTCCGGCGGCGACCGCTGCGCGGTGCACGATCAGGGCCCGGTGGTCGACCGCGACGCCGGAGGCGTCCTCGTAGCCGCTCAGGAACGAGCGCAGGAGGCCGGGCGCCCCCGGGTTCGACGCCCAGTCGTCGAAGACGTCGCGGGTCGCCGCGGCCACGTCGGCCACCGCCGGCATCGGGCCCGACTCGTCGAGGTCGAAACACACCACGCGCTCGGAACGCCACCGGAGGTTGTCGAGCTCGAAGTCACCGTGCCCGACGACCGTCGGCCCGGTCGCCAGAGCCCGGGAGGCGGTTCGGACGGTCCGCGCGGCGGCGGCCACCCGAGGGTCGGGGTCCGCGCCGAGCGCCTCGAGGTCGGCGTCGTGTCGAGGCGATTGTGCCGCTCCTGCCGCTCCTGCCGGTCCTGCCGCGCGATGGAACCCCGCCAGGGCCGTACCCCAGGCGAACGCCCGGGCCTCGTCGAGGTCGTCCACGTCATACTCCTCGCCCTCGACCCGCAGCACCGCCGCCGCCACCATCTCGCCGGCGGCGGTCGGCACCCGCTCGACGACCCGACCGGCGCGTGAGACCACCGGACCGGCCACCGCGGCGGACCGTTCTCGAAGCCGTTCCTGGAGGGCAGCGCCCTGGGCGAGCCTGGCTCCGGCCGGATCGGACGCCGGCGCGAACCGCACGTACAGGACGCCGCGCTCGTCCACGCCATCGGGCAGCACGAACACGTGGCTGGCCGAGGATCGCCACCAGCGCAGCGACCCGGGGTCGAGCGCCCAGCGCCCGCCCACCCGGTCGGCGATCTCCGAGCGCCAAGCCTCGTCGACCGTGGCCCTCATCGCGGCGATCTCGCCGAGTCTCATCATGGGCCCGAGTCTGTGGCGTGACCGGGCCGCGCGTCGACGTGATTTCCCCGGCCGCGACCGACGGGCCGGGACGGCGGCTCAGCCCTCGGTCAGCCCTGCGCGCCCTGGAGGAAGGCCGAGATCAGCGGCCCGGAAGTGGCCGACCCGTACGCGCCCACCTCCACGAACGCGGCGACGGCGAGATCGCCCTGGTAGGCGATCATCCAGGCGTGGGTCTGGTCGGCGTCGCCGAACTCGGCGGTGCCGCTCTTGGCGCCGACCTCCTCGCCGGGCAGGCCGCTCAACTGGGTCGCCGTGCCGTAGGAGACGACGGCGCGCATCGCCGCGCGTAGCTGGGCCGCCTCCTCGTTCGTGAGGGGCACGATCTCGTCCGCGGTGCCGTCGCCGGTCGCGTCGGTCGCGTCGTCGGTCGCCGCGTCCTCGTCGGTGGCCCCCTGCTCGTCGGTCGCCGCGGCGCCGTCCGTCGCCGCTTCGTCGCCCGGGGCGCTCGCGTCCTCGCCCTCGGCGGACGGCTCCCCCTCCGGGAGGTTGAGCAGGAACGGCTGCACGGTCGAACCGGCCGCCACGGAGGCCGCGACCGTGGCCATCGCCAGCGGCGAGGCGAGTACCTGACCCTGACCGATCAGATCGGCGGCGTGCAGGGTCCCGGCGGCCTCGGTCGGCACCGACCCGAGGAAGCTCGGGAAGCCCAGCTCGGGGGTCGCGCCGAGGCCGAGGGAGGCCGCCGCGGCCGCGAGGTCGGCGGTCCCGATCCGGTCCGCCTCGGCGATCAGGGCCGTGTTGCACGAGTGGGCGATCGCCGTCTCGAGCGTGATGTCGCCGAGCCCGGCGGCCGGGTAGCCGGGGTAGTTGGAGAACTCCCGCCCGTCCACCGTGACGGTCTCGGTGCAGGAGACCGTGTCGTCGAGTTCCAGGCCCGAGCGCAACAGCGCGAGCAGCGTGACGATCTTGAACGTGGAGCCGGGCGCGTACTGGCCGACGGTCGCCGTCGACAGTCCTTCCCCGCCCGGGCCGCTGGCGGCGGCCAGGATCTCGCCGGTGGAGGGCCGGATCGCCACGAGTGCGCTGGCCGGGACGATCGGGGCGACGATCGACTCGGCGAGGATCTGCAGGTCGATGTCGAGGGTCGTGGCCAGGGCCGTGCCCTGGACCGCGTCCGCCGCGTACACCTCGGTGACGGTCTCGCCGTCGACGAGGGAGACGACGGTGCCGCGGATGCCGCGCAACTGGTCGTCGTAGGCGCGCTGCAGGCCGGACCGGCCGACCATGTCGCCCTCGACGACGAGGCCGTCGGACTCCTCGATGATCTCGGCGGTGGCCTCCCCCACCCGGCCGAGGATCGGCCCGGCGAAGCCCTCGGTCGGGCCGAGCTGGCGCTCGTCGGAGAGCATGTTCACCCCGGGCAGGGCGCGCACGGCGCTCAGGTCGATGGTGCCGGGGTCCTCCTGGGCCACGACCACGGCCTCCAGGTACGCGCGCGGGCCGGCCGCGAGGACCCGGTCGGCGTAGGCCTGCGGGTCGGAGAGCCCCACCGCCTCGGCGAGCGCGAGCGCGGCCGGCTCCCACTCGTCCGCGCCGATGAAGGTCTTGTCGATCCCGATCCGGAACACGTTCCGGTTCGTGACGATCACCGCGTCACCGCCACCGAGCACCTCTCCGCGGGCGGGCTGGGTGCGGGCCACGTCGTACACGCCGGTCTCGCCGAGCTCGGCGCCGAGCAGGTCGCGCGCCCAGGTGGCCGACCAGGTCTCGTCGGACTCGACCAGGTGCACCGAGACGGGGTAGGACCAGTCGTCCTCGGTCCCCTCGATGTCCCAGGTCCAGCTGAGCGCGGCGTCGGCGGCCCGGCCCTCGCCCTCGTCGTAGACGCTGCTCACCCAGGACACCTCGACCGCGCGCGGGATGCCCGCCAGCGCGCCGAGCACGGCCTCGGTGTCGGCGACCGCGAGGGCGCGGTCCTCGGTGGTCAGTGGGGCGTCGTCGTAGGTCCCGGCGGTCAGCGCGTCGGCGACGGCCAGTGCGGCGACCTCCTGCGGCGGGAGCGAGTCGTCCCCGCCGTCCGGGTCGGCGTCGGTGCAGGCAGCAAGGCCCCCGGCGACCAGGGCGAGGGTCAGCCCGATCCCGATCCGCCGGTCGAACCGAACCGAACCTGCCGCCATGTCGCTCTCCTCGTTGTGGGCCGGCACGAGCGTAACCCGGCCCATACCGAGATCAGGCGCAGTGACGCGGGCGCGAGAGCGGACATGACGAAGGCCCCCGCTCGATGAGCGGGGGCCTTCGGTTTGTAGCCCCGACCGGATTCGAACCGGCGCTACCGCCGTGAGAGGGCGGCGTCCTAGGCCACTAGACGACGGGGCCGTGCACTGGAAGATCATAGCGGACACTCACAGGAGCGCTTGCCATGCCAACCGCTGGGGTACCAGGACTCGAACCTAGACTAACTGGACCAGAACCAGTCGTGCTGCCAATTACACCATACCCCATGGGGGTATAACGTCCGGCCCGGATGCAGGCGTGCCGCACCCGAAACGTGAACGTCGTACCGGCGAGGAACTCTACCCGAGCCGGGCCTGTAGGCCAAAACCCGGGGCCGTGGGCAACGTCACACGGCGAGCAGCCCTTCGATGGTGGATCGGGTCACCCGCCGGTCGAGGAACTCCGCCACGCCGGCCTCGCTGCGGTTCCGCTCCTCGCCCCGCAGCCACGAGCGCACGTGTAGTTCCAGGATGTGACCGAGCACACACACCACCATCGAGAAGTCCCCCGGCTCGCGCAGCCGGGCCGGCCCACCGGCGTCGGCGTAGGCGTCGAGAAGGCGCCGGGCGCGGCCCGGGTCCACGCGCCCGGCGGCGTCGGTCGCGAACTCGGTGAGCACCATCGCGAGCTCGCCGGCCGGGTCGGCCGGGCCGGCGTTGTCCCAGTCGATCACGCACAACCGCCCGCCCGGTGTGGTGCGCACGTTGTCCGCCCACAGGTCCCGGTGGCAGATCCGAAGGCCCGACGGCGGCCGCACCAGGTCCTCGAGGTCGCTCACCGACGCGGTCACGGCGGTGAGGTCGGCGGCGAACGGCGCCCCGCCGTCGCTGGCCGCCCGGGCGAGCGCGGCCCAGGCTCGCTCCCCGACGGTCTCGGTGTACCACGGGTCCACCGCCTCCGTGGTGGGCGCACCGACGCGGTGCACGAGGCCGAGCACGCGCCCGACGGCGCCCGGGTCGATGCCGAGGTCGGCGTCGTCGAGGTCCACCCAGGCGTAGACGCGGACCTGGGTGGGCGCGTCCGCGGGGCGTCCGGCAGCCAGATCGGTGAGCAGGTCCCCCGCCGTCGTCCGCAGCGCCGCCGGGGCGAGCACGCCCACGTCGATCGCGGCCCGGGTGAACGCGGCGTTGGCACGCATCTCACCCTCGTCCTGGGGGCGCAGTGGCACCTTGACCGCGTAGTCACCATCGCTGGTGCGCAGCCGCCACACGGCGCCCTGCATGCCGGTGGCCGTGGGACCGGTCAGGGACGCGACCGGGCCGAGCCGGTACCGCTGCGCGATCGTGGCCGCGTCCGCCCAGGTCAGCATCGGCACCCCGGGGTTCGGTGTGTCGTTCACCGGTCCCCTCCCTCGAGCAGGCCGAGATCGAGAGCCCGCAGCACCGCGCGGGTGCGGTCCCGGACGCCGAGCTTCGCGAACACGCTGGACAGGTGGTTCTTGACGGTGCCCGCGGCCAGGTGCAGGGCGGTGCCGATCTCGGCGTTGGAGTACCCGGCCGCGGCCAGTCGCAGGACGTCCAGCTCCCGCGCCGTGAGCGACTCCGGACGCTCGATCCCGGTGACGGTGCCGGCTCGAGCGGCGGCCGCGCGGAACAGCCGGTCGGTCAGGCCGGGCTGGAGGAGGGTGCCGCCGCCGGCGAGGGTACCGATGGCGTCGACGAGTTGGTCCAGGGTGACGTCCTTGAGGAGATAGCCCTTCGCACCGGCGCGCAGGGCCCGGAGCACGAGCTCGTCGTCGTCGAACGTGGTCAGCACGAGGACCGGGACGTCCGAGCCGAGTTCGGCGAGTGCCTCCAGGGTGGCGAGGCCGTCCCGACGCGGCATCCGCAGGTCGAGCAGCAGCACGTCCACGTCGGTGCCGCCGAGCAGCTCGAGGGCCTCGTCGCCGTCGCCCGCCTCACCGACCACGGTGACCTCGTCAGTGAGCGAGAGCAGGCTCAGGATGCCCTGGCGCACGAGCGTCTGGTCGTCGACGACCGCCACCCGGATCGGCACTCCGCGACCGACGCCGCCGCCGTCACGCGTCCCGTCGGGGTGCCGGCTCGCGGGATCGGCGCCCGCGCCGTCGGGCCGGCCCGTCACGCCGGTCCCGCCGTCAGCAGCACCCGGAACCCCGCGCCGGGCTCGGAGGCCAGGGCGAGCGACCCACCGATCGCCTCGGCCCGCTCGGCCATCCCGCGTAGACCGTTGCCCCGCTCGATCGCCCCGGTACCGGAGCCGTCGTCCTCCGCCGACAGCCTGAGCCCGTCCTCATCGGAGCGGACGTCGATCCACAGCCGGGTGGCGCGCGCGTGCCGCAGGGTGTTCGTGAGGATCTCCTGGACGCAGCGCACCACGACCAGGGCACGTTCCTCGTCGAGCGGGCGCACCTCTGCCACGGACAGGCCGACCGACAGGCCCGGCACGTCGGAGACGATGGCACGTAGGGTCGGCTCGAGCCCGATCGGTGCGTCCCGCAGCTCGCCGACCGTCGCCCGCACGTCGGTGAGCAGGTCCTTGGCGATGCCGCGCGCTCGCGCAACGTGCTCCAGGCTCTCACCGGTACTCCGGTGAGCGGCCACCTCAAGCTCGAGCGCCAGTGCGGTCAGCTGATGGCCGAGCAGGTCGTGCAGCTCCCGGGCGATCCGGAGCCGCTCGGCGGACCTGCTGGTCGTCTCCAACACGGCCGCCGTGGCGCGCAGTTCGGCGTGGGCCACGGCGAGTTCCTCGCGGGACCGTGCCTCCTTGCGTGCCGACCCGATCACCAGCGCCGCGAACGCCTGGAACGCGAAATAGGTGACCGTGGTGAGAACGACGTCCGGAACGCTCGCCCCGCTCAGGGCGCTGCCGATGGACACGGCGAGGGTCTGCGCCACGACCACGGCCGCGACCCACCGGGGCTCGAGCCCGTAGGCGGCGGTTGCCGCGGTGACCACGAGCAGCACCGAACTCCACCCGAGCTGAGGTTCGGCCAGCCAGACCGTGATCCCACTGACCATCAGGATCGCGACCACCGGCCGCTCGGGCAGCAGCGCGCGGAAGAACATCTCGGTGTCCAGGGCGAACGTGAGCGCGAACACGGCGTAGGCGACCCACCAGACGACGGCCGAGGGGCCCTCGAGCGAGCCGGCGGCGAACGTCGTGACCCCGACGGCGAGCGTCGCGAGCAGCCCCGCGCCGGCGCTCATCCGTTCCGCCGTGCCAGGGACCATGCCCCGAACTCTAGCCAGCAGCGACCACAGGGCGGATGTGCCATGAGTCATGGGTGCGCTCATCCCGCGCGGGTGATGCTCCGCACCCCGGGGGCACGGTCGGATGGTGGGTGATTGCCCAGCGTGTCGACCCGAGGGAGCACACCGATGTCCGGCCAAGACACCCCATTCGAACTCAAGGTGGACCGGGACACCTATCCCCGTCCGGAGTACCGGTTCCCGAACGTGGACATCGGGACCTACGCGCAGGACTCGACGGCCGACTTCCCGCCGCCGCAGGGCGCACCCGAGGGCGCACCGAACATCGTCATCGTGCTGATGGACGACGTCGGCTACGGGCTGGCCAGCACGTTCGGTGGGCTGATCGAGACGCCGACGTTCGACCGGCTCGCCGACGACGGGTTGCGCTACTGCCAGTTCCACACCACTGCGCTGTGCGCTCCGACCCGGGCCGCCCTGCTCACCGGCCGCAACCACCACACGGCGGCCAGTGGGGTCATCGGGGAGCAGGCGACCGGCTTCCCGGGCTACACGGGGATCATCCCGAGGAGTTGCGGGACGTTCGCCGAGATCCTCTCCCAGAACGGCTACGCGACCGGCTGGTGGGGCAAGAACCACAACGTCCCGGACAACATGACCAGCTCCGCCGGCCCCTTCGACAACTGGCCGACGAACATGGGCTTCGACTACTTCTACGGCTTCATCGCCGGTGAGACCGACCAGTTCTATCCGCAGCTCACCCGCAACACCACACCCGTGGAGCCGCCGAAGTCGCCGGAGGAGGGCTACCACCTCACCGAGGATCTCGCCGACGACTGCATCGGCTGGATGCGGACGCAGAAGGCGATCGCCCCCGACCGCCCGTTCCTGACCTACTTCGCCCCCGGCGCCATGCACGCGCCGCACCACCCGCCGCTGGACTGGCGCGGCCGGCACGAGGGCAAGTTCGACTTCGGCTGGGACTCCTACCGGGCCCGCGTCTACCAGCGCCAACTGGAACTGGGCGTGATCCCGCCCGGGACCGACCTGACCGAGCGGCACGCCGAGATCCCCGCCTGGGACGACCATACCGAGGACGAGAAACGCCTGTTCCGGCGCCAGTTCGAGAACTACGCGGACTACCTGGCGGCCACCGACCACCAGATCGGCCGGCTCGTCGACGAACTGGAGGCCATGGGCGAACTCGACAACACGCTCTTCCTCTACATCATGGGCGACAACGGCACCTCCGCCGAAGGCACCCTGATCGGCACCTTCAACGAGATCCACACGCTCAACGGCTACCAGGAGCGGATCGAGGACCTGCTCCCCCACATCGACGAATGGGGGCTGCCCGGGTCGTCCCCGCACATGGCGGTCGGGTGGGCCCACGCCGGCGACACACCGTTCCAGTGGACGAAGCAGATCGCCTCCCACTTCGGGGGCACCCGGAACGGCATGGTCGTGCACTGGCCCGCCCGGCTCGCCGAGCGGCGGGCCACCCGGTATCAGTTCCACCATGTGATCGACGTGGCCCCGACGATCCTTGAAGCCATCGGCATCAGTGAGCCCTCGATGCTGAACGGCATCCCGCAGAAGCCGATGGACGGCACCTCCTTCGCCTACACCTTCGCCGGCGACCCGGCGCAGAGCCGGCACCGGACGCAGTACTTCGAGATGTACGGCAACCGCGGCATCTACCACGACGGGTGGATGGCATCCTGCCGACACGGCCGGCTGCCCTGGATCAACGCGGGATCGTTCTCCTGGGACGACGACACCTGGGAGCTCTACAACATCGCCGACGACTTCTCGCAGGCCCATGACCTGGCCACCGAGCACCCGGAGAAGTTGGCGGAGCTGCAGACCCTGTTCACCGTCGAGGCCGCCAAGCACGACGTGCTCCCGCTCGACGACCGGTTCGCCGAACGGCTGGACGTGCGCCTGCGACCCAGTTACTTCTTCGGGCGCACCCACGTGAGTTTCCCGCCCGGGATGCCCAGGTTGCCCGAGGGCAGCGGGCCGAAGCTCAACAACGTGGACCACACGGTCACCGTTCCGGTCACGATCCCCGACGACGGCGCGGAGGGCGTCCTGTTCCACGTGGGCGGCGACACGGCCGGCTGGGCGCTGTTCGTGCGCGACGGCAAGCTCGTCTACCACTACAACTTCTTCAACCTCGAGCGGTACGAGGTGGTCTCCGACGTCGACGTGCCGCGGGGCCGGACCACCCTCGGCTTCACCTTCCGCTCCCTGCAGGCCGTGCCGGGCGGGCCGGCGGAGCTGGACCTGACCATCGATGGCGCGATCGTCGGCCACCTGAACATCCCCCAACAGGTCCGCGCCAGGTTCGGGGTGGAGAGCATGACGGTGGGCATCAACAGCGGGTCCCCCGTGGTCGAGTCCTACCGGGATCGACGCGGCTTCCCGTTCACCGGCCAGATCGACCGGGTCGACATCGAGTTCACGTCCGCAGCCGCGGACATCCCTCCGGAGGAGAAGGTCCAGCAGCACATCGCGATGGACTGATCCCGGAGGCCGGTCCCGCACGGAGCGGGTGATCTCCGCTCGCCCGGTGGGGGGCCTGTGCGCACCCCGTGCCATTGGTCATGGGTCGGATCGGTGCCGTCCGGCACATCCGCCCGCTGCCGTCGATTCCTAGCGTGGTGATCGGTCGAAAGGAGACTGATCATGACCGTGCTGGAGATGCGCGACGTGCGCAAGACCTACCCCGGGGTGGATGCCCTGGCCGGGCTCGACGTGGGCGTCGCCCGGGGAGAGATCGTGGCGCTGCTCGGGCCGAACGGGGCCGGCAAGACCACGACGTTCGAACTGTTGCTCGGTCTGGTCCGGCCCACGTCCGGGACCGTGCGCGTGTTCGGCCAGGAACCGGGTGGGCGGGTCCGGACCCGGATCGGGGCCATGCTGCAGGCCGCCGGACTCCCGGACCAGCTGCAGGTACGCGAGCTCGTCCGGCTCGTGGGACGCGGCTACCCGAGCGCGCTGCCGGTGGCGGAGGTCCTCTCCCGAACCTCGCTGACGAAGCGGGCCACCCGGGCCGTGAAGTCGCTCTCCGGCGGCGAGCGGCAGCGGCTGCTGCTCGCGCTCGCGCTGGTCGGCACCCCCGAACTGCTGCTGCTCGACGAGCCGACGGCGGCCATGGACGTGGCCTCCCGCCGCACCTTCTGGGACCAGGCCCGGGCCAGCGTCGCCGGCGGTGCCACCATCCTGTTCGCCACCCATGACCTGACCGAGGCGGCCGCCGTCGCCGACCGGGTCGTGGTCGTCGCGGACGGTCGCGTGGTCGCCGACACCACCCCGGACGCCCTCACCCACCACGGCGACGACGACCTCGAGGAGGTCTTCCTCGCCCTGACCAACGAGAGTTCCACCGCCGCCGGAGAAGGAGACGACCGATGACCGCCACCCGAGAGACCAAGGCGGCCTCCGCCGTCGGGCAGGTCCGCCAGGGCGGCGCCCTGGGACTGATCGCCGTGAGCGCGGTCACCGAGGTGCGCTCGAAGCTGCGCACCCCCGAGTTCGCCGTCGGGGCCATCGCGATCCCGGTGCTGCTCTACGCCATGTTCGGGCTACCGAACGCCGGCGTGCTCCCCGGTGGGACCACCGTGCGGACGGCGTTCGTGGTCTCCATGGCCGCGTACGGTGTGATCTCGCTCGCGATCTTCACGTTCGGCGAGGACGTCGCCAAGGACCGCGGTCAGGGCTGGCTGCGCACGCTGCGGGCCACGCCCGTGCCGGTCTGGACCTACCTGGTCGGCAAGGTCGCCAGCGCGGTGGTCCTGGCCGCGCTGATCGTCGCGGCCATCGGTGTGCTCGCGGCGACCGCCGGGGGCGTGCGCCTGGATGCGGGAACCTGGGTCGCGCTCGCGGCCCTGATGATCGCCGGCGTGCTCCTGTTCGCTCCGCTCGGGTTCGCGATCGCGTTCCTGGTGCGACCGCGGGCGGCGGCCGTGATCTCGAACCTGATCTTCCTGCCGCTGGCGTTCGCGTCCGGCTTCTTCATGCCGCTGTCCGAACTGCCGGAGGTGCTCGGCGACATCGCCCGGTACCTGCCGACGTTCCACTACGGTCAGCTCGCCTACGCCGTGGTGATGCCGGCCGAGGACATCACGTACTGGACCGGGGTCGCCACCAGCCCGGCCTGGGTGCACCTGCTCTGGGTGTTCGGCAGCGCCGTGGTCCTCGGCGCGGCCGCCCTGATCGCGGCCCGCCGAGAGGCGGTCACGGCCAGGGGCTGAGGGGGCATCGCGCGAGCCGGTGCACAATGGGCCGATGGACGCACCGGTCGCGCGACGCCTAGTGATCCGCGGCCTGGTTCAGGGCGTCGGGTTCCGCTACCGGTGCGTGCGTGCGGCCACGGAGGCAGGCGCCACCGGCTGGGTCCGCAATCGCACCGACGGCTCGGTCGAGGCCCACGTCGAGGGCCCGACGGCCGCCGTCGAGAACGTGCTCGCCTGGGCTCGGGTCGGGCCCGGCCCGGCCCGGGTGGACGCGGTCGAGGTCCGTGCGGTCGCTCCGGAGGGCCACCGCGAGTTCACGGTCCGGTGACGGGCGCGGCCGGTGGTGGCCCCGGGCCGTCGGGATGGGTCAGGTCGTAGGCGCGGGAGACCTTCTGCGGGACGACCATGCGCCAGGCATCGACCACCAACTCGCGAGCCTCCGTCGGGTCCAGCTCGGCGAGGCGGGCGTGGACCCAGTGGAACCGCATGTCCGAGGCGGACGGCAACGCGAACTTGTCTGGCTCTCCGCCGACGAGGGCTGCCCGCTCATCCCGGGGGAACGCGAACTCCATCACGACCTCGTCGAGCGAGAACGCCACGTAGACGATCTGCCCGACTCGGAACTTCAGCCGTCCCCGGACGTGGACCTCGTACGAGCGCTCCAGTTCGGTGCCCAGTGGACGAACATCCTCGACCTCAGCCATCTCACTCCTCGCCTGGTGTACCTGGATGGACCGTGGCGGGGGACCGGACTCATCGGGACCGCGCGAACGCGCCGGGCCGGGGTCCGTCAGGCGTCGGCGGCGGTGAGCTCGGTCGCTTCGGCCACGCTGTGCGGCCGTTCGGCCTCGTCGTCGACGTGGGCGAGCGTCCGGCGGCCCGCGGTGATGAGCACGGCTGCGGCGGTGACCGCCACGGCACCGACCCAGAACGGCAGGTGCACGCTGAGGTTCTCGCCCAGGTAGCCGGCGAGCCACGGTGCCACGGCTCCCCCGGCGAACCGGACGAAGCTGTAGGCGGCCGAGGCCACGCCGCGCTCCACGGGCGCCGCCTTCATCACGGTCTCGGTGATCAGGGTGTTGTTGACGCCGAGGCAGGCGCCGGCGAGGATCACGCCGATCGCCAGGGCCAGTTTGGAGTCCGTGAGGATCGCCATCATGGCGAGGATCACTGCGAACGCGCCGAGCGCCCACGTGATCGGGCGGAGCGTGCCGAACCGGGCTTGCAGTCGCGGCGCGACGAGCACCGAGGTGATCGCCAGGAACGCACCCCAGCCGAAGAAGATCAGGCCGATCTGGAAGGCGCCGAGGTCGAGCGGGAACGGGGTGAACGCGAGCAGCGTGAAGAACCCGAAGTTGTACAGCAGGGCGGTCAGTCCGGTGATCAGCAGCCCCCGGTGACGCAGCGCCCTGAGCGGTTCGAGCACCGAGGTCGTCCGCTCTGCCTTCGGGGTGGCGGGCACCAGGAGGAAGGTGGCGATCAGGGCGATCGCCATCAGCACGGACACGCCGTAGAAGGGTCCGCGCCACGAGATGTGCCCGAGCAGGCCACCGATGAGCGGTCCGATCGCGATGCCGACGCCGAGAGCGGCCTCGTAGAGGATGATCGCCTGCCCGACCGATCCCTTCGCGGACCTGACGATGGCGGCGAGCGCGGTCGCGACGAACAGGGCGTTGCCCAGGCCCCACACGGCGCGCCAGGCGATGATCCCGCTCACGGAGTCCTGGGAGCCGGCCATCCCGGCGCCGACGATGATGATGGCCAGGCCGATCAGCATCGTGGTCTTGGCACCCAGCCGGCTCGAGACTGCGCCGGTGACCAGCATCGCCAGGCCCATCACGGCCATGTAGCTGGTGAACAGCAGCGACACCTGCGACGGGGTGGCACCGAGCTCGTCGGCGATCGGCTTGAGGATCGGGTCCACGAGCCCGATGCCCATGAACGCGATCACGCTCGCGAATGCGATCGCCAGGACGGATCTGGGTTGACGCAGCATGGTTCTCCTTGCTCGCCCGCGGCGTCCGCGGGATCGTGCCGGCCTCAGGCGGGGTCGGTGGGTGCGTGCGCCGGCGTGACCGCCGGCAGTTCGACGAGCCGACGCATGACGGCGACGCCCGCCTCGAGCGCGGCCCGTTCGCTTTCGCTGAGCTCGGCCAGGGACGGCTCGAGGGCCCGTTCACGGGCCCGGCGCACCTCGCGCAGGGCGACGCGACCCTGCTCGCTGAGTTCGACGAGCGCGGCGCGACCGTCGGTCGGGTCCGCGGTCCGCGTGACCCAGCCGAGTTCCTCGACCCGCTGCACCTGCGCCGTCATCGTCGGCTGGCTGCACCGGTCGGCGCGGGCCAGGTCGCTGATCCGGGCCGGGCCGGTGCGTTCGACGAGGGCGAGCAGCCGGGCCTGTGCGGCCGGGACGTCGAACTCCGCGCGGGCGGTGGCCCAGCGGTTCAGCAACGCCACCGCGGCCAGCAGGTCGGGTCCGAGATTCGTGCTCACGTGCCACCAACATACATAGGCATCCTATGTATGTCCACCGCCCGAGTCATCGGTCGACGTCGGAGCGTGTGCCCACGGCCCCCTCGAGTCGGCCGATGATGGCGCGGCACCGGTCCAGGAACTCGGGCGGGCCGAGGATGTGGAACTCGGTCTCCAGGCCGAGCAGGTAGCCGAGGAAGCCCTCCACGTCGTCCCAACCGGCGCGCAGGATGCTCCACCCGCCCGCCGCGCCGTCCGGCGGGTCGGGGTCGACCTCGAGCTGCCCGGCGGTCGGCGCGACCCGGCCGGCCAGCGCCGCCGGGCCCCCACGCAGCCGGACGGTCACGTCGTACCGGTAGGGCGACCGGGTGATGGCTTCCTGCACGTAGGCGGCGGCGTCGGCGGCCGGGAGCGGGCGCGGCGTGTACCGGGCGCGCTCGCTGGGCCTGGTGCGGATCCGGTCCACGCGGAACGTCCGCCAGTCGGTGCGGACCGTGTCCCACGCGACCAGGTACCAGCGCTGCCCGGCGTCGACGAGCTGGTACGGCTCGACCAGCCGCCGGATCCGTTGCTCGTCGGCCCGCTCGTACTCGAAGGCGAGTTGCCGGCGCGAGGCGATGGCACCCGAGATCTCGGTCAGGTACGACGGGTCGACGGCGTCGGTCGCCCCACCGAGTCGGGTCACCGCCGCCTTCAGAGACGTGAACCGGCTGCGCAACCGGGCCGGGAGCACCTGCTCCAACTTGGTCAGGGCCCGCACCGAGCCCTCGGCGACGCCGGCCACCGGGCTGGCGGCCACGGCGGCCAGCCCGAGGGCCACCGCGAGCGCCTCGTCGTTGTCCAGCAACAACGGTGGCAACTGTGCGCCGGGCCCGAGCTGGTACCCGCCGGCCACCCCGGCGGTGGCCCGGATCGGGTAGCCGAGCTCGCGCAGCTTGTCGATGTCGCGGCGCACGGTCCGGTCCGTGACCCCCATCCGCTCGGCCAGTGCGGCGCCGGTCCACTCGCGCCGGATCTGCAGCAGCGAGAGCAGCTGCAGCAACCGCGCGGTCGAGGACATCATGCGGCCATCGTAGACGGGGATCTAGGACGGGAACTGTCCGTGATCGGAGGGACACTTGCAGGGCAGCAGGATCCAGTCGGACAGGCAGGAAGAAGATGACCGAGATGACGCAGTACACGGGCTTCCAAACTCAGGCGTTCTGGCCGTCGCGCGTCGAGGCCAACCGGGCCGACGCCGTCGCACGCGGGCCACGCAACACCCTGGCGGTCCGGTTCGGACGGGCCCTTGTGCGCCTGGGTACCGGCCGGCGCGGCCAGGCCCAGCGCCGGCTCCACCTGGATGCCGCCGAGGAGCGGATCGGCACCCTGGCCGCACTGAGGGCGTCCGGCATCCCGCCGCTCTGAAGCGGCACACCGACACCGCCGAGTGGACCCGAGCGGACACTGAGAGGACACCGAGCCACATGCACCCCTTCGCCCCGATCGCCGCGACCCGCCACGACGAACTGCTCGCCGACGTCGCGCGCCGGCGGCTCCTGGCCGAGAACCCCGACCGCGAAGTCCCCGCCCCTTGGCGCGTGACGGTCCGCCGGATCGCGGCGGCCTTCAGGCGCCGGCTGCCCCGTGCCTCGAGGAACGCCGCTCCCGTCGGCGAACAGTCCGCCATGGCCACATGTGAGCAGGACCTGTTCACCACGGCCGGGTGAAGAACCGCAGAGGAGGACAGACCCATGGGACACCGACCGGAACACCCCTTGGCCCTGATCGCCCGCATCCACCACGACGAGGCCGTGACCGCGGCCGAGCGTCGACGCCACCTGGCCGCGCACCCCGACCAGGTGGTCCCGCCGCGGTGGCTCGTCACGCTGCGCCGGCTCACGGCGGCGGTCCGGACCGGGCTCGAGCGCCGTGGGGCGCGGGGCGTGGGCGCCGGCGGCGCACGCACCGAGACCCGCACGGCGACCGCGGCCGCGACCCGCAGTGGCGCCGCGAGCGCTGCCGGCGCCGAAGAGTGCGCCGGCGCAGCCTGCCGGGCGTGACCTCCGCGGCTCGCCGGGCCCGATCTCCGTGGGTCAGCCCAGGGCCAACCTGACCGACGCCAGTGCGTCGAGGCCCCCGATCACCGCGATGCCGTCGGCGGCCGCGGCGGCCGGGTCCTCGTCATGAGGCGCGCCGCGGCGCCGGCCGGGTCGGTCGAGCCACACGCCGTGCAGGCCGGCGTGCTGGGCTCCGCGGGCGTCGGTGTCGAGTTCGTCGCCGACGTAGATGGTCTCCTCGGGTGCGGTGCCGAGCAGCCGGCAGGCCTCGAGGAAGACCCGTCGGTCCGGCTTGCCGACCCCGAAATTGTCCAGCGAGACCAGCAGCGGCGCGAGGTCGTCGAGCCCGGTGGCCACGAGCTTGACCCGCTGCATGGCGGCCAGTGCGTTCGTCAGGCTGCCGGTGCGCAGCCCGGCCTCGCGGGCCGCGGTAACGGCGGGGACAGCGTCGTCGAACGCGGTCCAGGCGCGTTCGAACGCCGCGTCGTAGCGCTCGTTCCAGCGCAGGAACGTCGCGTCGTCGAGCACCGACCCGTCGTAGACCTCGTGCAACTGGTCCACGCGGGCGCGCCGCTGATCGAGGTGGCCGATCTCACCGCGGGTGAAGGCCCGGTAGTAGCGGCCGGTGTCGGCGCGCCAGGTCGCGAGCAGTCGGGGGTAGTCGGCCGCGGGCACGCCGGGCAGGAACTCGGCCGCGACCTCCGCGAGCGCCGCGGCGAACGCGGAGCGGGTGTCCACGAGGGTGTCGTCGATGTCGAACAGGACACCACGGACCACGCGCCTCGAGACGTCAGCTCCGCCGTCGGGCATCAGAGCGTGGCGCGCAGCGCCCGCAACCGCGCGAGCGAGGCGTCCCGGCCGAGGATCTCCATGGACTCGAACAGCGGCGGGGACACCCGGCGCCCGGTGACGGCCACGCGCAGCGGGGCGAACGCGAACCGGGCCTTGATGCCCATGCCCTCCACGAGCGCCGCCTTGAGCGCCTCCTGCTGGGACTCCGGGGAGAAATCGGCGAGATTCGTCAGGACCTCGATGGCGGCGTCCAGGACCGCGGGGGCCTCGTCCCGCAGGGCGCCGCGCGCGTCGTCCTCGACCACGACCGCCTCGTCGGCCGTGAACAGGAAACCGAGCATCCCGGGTGCCTCACCGAGCAGGGTCATCCGCTCCTGGACCAGCGGGGCGGCAGCGTCGAGCAGGTCGCGGTGCTCGGGTGCCAGGTCCGCGTACGACCCCGCGGGCACCAGGCCGGCGGCGTGCAGGTGCGGCACCAGCCGGTCCCGGAAGTCCTCCGGTGCGAGCAGGCGCAGGTGGGCGGCGTTGATCGCCTCGGCCTTCTTCAGGTCGAACCGGGCCGGGTTCGGGTTGACGTCGGCGATGTCGAACGCGGCGACCATCTCCTCGCGGGAGAAGATGTCGTTGTCGGGCGAGATCCCCCAGCCGAGCAGGGCGAGGTAGTTCAGCAGACCCTCCGGGGTGAACCCCCGCTCCCGGTGCAGGAACAGGTTCGACTCGGGGTCACGCTTGGAGAGCTTCTTGTTGCCCTCCCCCATCACGTAGGGCAGGTGCCCGAACGCCGGCATCACGCCTGCCACCCCGATGTCCAGCAGCGCCCGGTAGAGCACCACCTGGCGAGGTGTGGAGGAGAGCAGGTCCTCGCCGCGGAGCACGTGGGTGATGCCCATCAGGGCGTCGTCGACGGGGTTGACGAGGGTGTACAGGGGCTGGCCGTTGCCGCGCACGATCACGAAATCCGGCACCGAGCCGGCCTTGAACGTGACATCCCCGCGGACCAGGTCCGTGAACGTCACCTCGTCCTGCGGCATCCGGATCCGCAGCACGGGCTCGCGACCCTCGGCCTTGAACGCCGCGACCTGCTCCGGGGTGAGGTCGCGATCGAAGCCGTCGTAGCCGAGCTTGGGGTCCCGCCCGGCCGCACGGTGCCGGGCCTCGACCTCCTCCGGGGTGGAGAACGACTCGTACGCATGGCCCGCCTCCAGGAGGCGCCGAGCGACGTCGGCGTACAGGTCCATCCGCTGCGACTGCCGGTACGGCTCGTGCGGGCCGCCGACCTCCACGCCCTCGTCCCAGTCCAGCCCGAGCCACCGCAGCGCATCCAGCAGCTGCAGGTACGACTCCTCGCTGTCCCGGGCCACATCGGTGTCCTCGATCCGGAACACGAACGTGCCGCCGGTGTGCCGGGCGTAGGCCCAGTTGAACAGCGCGGTTCGGATCAACCCGACGTGCGGGGTACCGGTGGGCGAGGGGCAGAAGCGGACGCGGATGTCGGAACCCGTGGGCGTGGCAGCGGTAGTCATGATGGCGCCCAGCCTAGCCGCGCGAACGGGCACGCCTTCGAGAGTGCTGTTCCGGCAGCCGACTCAGCACTCTGGGGCGATCGGCCAGGTCCGCCGTCCGTCGAGAGTGCTGTTCCGGCGGCCGACTCAGCACTCTCGACGACCGACCGGGCCCACTACCGCCATCAGTTGTAGCGCTCGCCCGTTCCGGCGTCGAGCACGGCCCAGTCGGGCGCGCCGACGGCGGCCAGGGCGTCGAAGACCTCTCCGGTCGGTCCATTGACGAAGATCATCCGGACCTGACCGGCGTGGACGGTGAAACTGATGCTGTCGACGCCGTGCGGTACGAGCACCCCGGTGCCCGCGTCGATGGACCCCTCGGCCCCGGTGGCCGCGAGCGCCTCGTTGAGCGTGCCCGCGAGGGCGTCCGGTTCCCCCATCGGCAGGTAGTGGCCGGCTTCCTCGTACAGCATCTCCGTGTACGGGTCCGCGATGCCCTCGGGGACCCGGTGGACCATGATCATGACGCCCATGGTGGCGAGGTTAGCGGGTCCTAGCGGCGCACCACCGGGTTGCCGAGCACCCCGATCCCCTCGATCTCCACCTCGACGCGCTGCCCCTCGCGGATCGGGCCGACCCCGGCCGGGGTGCCGGTGAGGATGACGTCACCCGGCAGCAACGTGAACAGGGTGGAGGCGTAGGCGATCAGGTCCGGCACCGAGTGGATCATCTGCGCCGTGGAGCCGTCCTGACGAACCTCGCCGTCGACCCTCGCCCGGATCCGCAGGTCGGACACGTCGAGGTCGGTGACCAGCACCGGCCCGAGCGGGCAGGAGGTGTCGAACATCTTGCCGCGGGTCCAGGTCTTGTCCGCCCGCTGGGCGTCCCGGGCCGTGATGTCGTTCGCAGCCGTGTAGCCGAGGATCACCTCGTTCGCGCGCTCGGCCGGCAGGTCCTTGCAGATCCGGGAGATCACCACGGCCAGCTCGGCCTCGTGGTGCACGTCCTGGGAGTAGGAGGGCAGCACGATCGGGTCGTCCGGGCCCACGACGGTGGTGTTCGGCTTGATGAACACGAGCGGCAGTTCGGGGATCTCGTTGCCGAGCTCGGCTGCGTGCTCGGCGTAGTTGCGACCGAACGCCACCACCTTCGAGCGCGGGATCACCGGCGCGAGCAGCCGCGTCGTCTCGATCGGCACCCGCTGACCCGTCGGGGTGAGCGGGGTGTAGAGGGGGTCACCGGTGAGGACCACCAGCTCCGAGCCCTCCACCAGGGCGTAGTGCGGGTCGTCTCCGGTGGTGAAGCGCGCGATCTGCATAACGGCAAACCTAGTGCCGGGCCGGGGCCGCGGCGCACCAGGACCGGGTCAGACCCGGATCACCAGCTCCCCGTGCACCACCACGAACCAGCCGTCCTCCTCCTGGCCCCAGTCCCGCCAGGCCTGCGCCACCTCGGTGATGTCCGTCTCGGTCCCGATGCCGGCACCCAGGATCTGCCGGCCGAGCGAGGACTGCTCGAGCCGGTCGGCCCACAGGTTCGACCACCAGGTGCGCGCGTCGTCGTCGGCGTAGCACCAGGACCCGGTCGAGGCGGTGATGTCCTCGAAACCGGCCTCGCGCGCCCAGGCGAGCAGGCGCCGTCCGGCATCGGCCTGGGCGTTGTTCTTCTCGGTGACCTGGTGGTAGAGCTCCTGCCACCGGTCCAGGCCCGCGCTGGCGGGGTACCAGGCCATCGCCGCGTAGTCCGCGTCCCGGACGGCGATCAGTCCGCCGTGGCGGGTGACCCGTGCCATCTCCTTGAGTGCCGCGATCGGGTCGCTGAGGTGCTGCAGCACCTGGTGGGCGTGCACCACGTCGAACGCGCCGCGCGCATACGGCAGGTTGTAGACGTCGGCCTGCTCGAAGAGGACGTTGTCGACATCGCTGGCCTCGGCGAGTTCGGACGCCTTCATGAGGACGTCGGTGGCCCGGTCGACCCCGAGCACCCGGCCGGGGCGGACGTGCCTGGCCAGGCCGACCGTGATGGTCCCGGGACCGCAGCCGACGTCGAGCACGTCGTTGCCCTCCTCGAGGTACGGGAGGAGGTAGCCGGCCGAGTTCTCCGCCGTGCGCCACCGGTGTGACCGCAGCACGCTCTCGTGATGCCCGTGGGTGTAGGTGTCGGCGCGCTCCATGGACCGAGTTTAGGGGCGAACTGCCCGTCCGGCCCGGTAAGTGGGCAGGGCACGTTCGTTAGCCTGAGCGGGTGAAGCGCATCGTAGGAGTCGATACCGCTCGGGGCCTGGCGGTGCTCGGCATGTTCGTGGCGCACCTGGGCCTGGAGCGTGACGCCGAGATCCTCTCGCCGACCGGCTGGTTCTTCGTCGCGGACGGCCGTCCGTCGGCGCTGTTCGCGCTCCTCGCGGGGATCGGGCTGGCCTTCATGACCCGCCGTGCCTATCCCGACGACCTGCACGGCCTGCGGGTGCAGCGCACCCGCATCATCAAGCGCTCGGCGATCCTGTTCGTGTTCGGGTGGCTGCTCTGGTTCCTGGGTACCCCGGTCGCGGTCATCCTCGACTCCTACGCGTTCCTGTTCGTCCTCGCCCTGCCGTTCCTACGACTACGCCCGACGGCGGTGCTCGCCTGGGCGCTCGGCGCCGTGCTGGTCATGCCGCAGGTCGTGCTGCTGACCCGGTGGGCGGTGTTCGACAGCCCGGAACCCACGCTCAGCCTCCCGCCGTTCTTCGAGTTGCTCACCGGCTACTACCCGGCGCTGAGCTGGACGGCCTACCTGCTGGTCGGCCTTGCGGTCGGCCGGCTGCCGATGCAGAAGGTCCGGGTCCAGGTCGGGCTGCTCGGCGCCGGTATCGCGATCGCCGCGCTCTTCTACGGCGCGGGGTACCTGCTGTGGTCGGGCCTGCCCGACCAGTTCGGGGTGGCGGCGAGTCTGACCAGCGTCGAACCGCACTCGGGCAGCACGTTCGAGATGGGCGGGAACATCGGTGTGGGGCTGGCCGTGCTGGGGCTGTGCCTGCTGCTGACCACCCACGTCACGGCGCTGCGGGTGGTCCTCACCCCGATCTCGGCGACCGGTGCGATGTCCCTGACCGTCTACAGCCTGCACATCGTCTACATCCGCATCCTCGGCAACGAGGCGGTCTGGAACGCTCAGTCGAACTGGCCGCTGATCTGGCTGATCATCGGCACCTTCGTGTTCGCCACCCTCTGGCAACTGACCCTCGGGCAGGGTCCGCTGGAACGCCTGATCCACCGGATGATCCGCCCGCCACAGCCGACGGCACCGCACCAGTGGCCGCCGACGGGACCCGGCGGACCTGCCTGGCAGGGCGCCCCGCCCGGCCCGGGTGGACCGGCCGACTCGGGTGGACCGGCCGGCTCGGTGGGACCGGCCGGCTCGGGACAGCCCGGGTACGCCCCGGTCCCGGCGGGCGGCCCGCTCCCGCCACCACCGCCCGGACCGTACGGACCGGGCGCGAACTACGGTGCGCCCCACCCTCCCGTGCAGCCGTACGGCCAACCTGCCCCACCACGGTTCGTGCAGCCGGGCCATCAGCGGTACGGCCAACCGGGACCTGCCGGGCAAACCGGACCTGCCGGACCCGCCGAGCCGCCGGCCCCCTTCGACCGACGGCTTCCACCCGAACAGCCCGCGGTGCCGCCCTACCCGGCCGCTCCCCCACCCCGATGAGCGCAACCAGCCCGACCAGGTCGGCACCGGACACGACGGTCCTGGCGCCGCTGCAGTGGCGGGCGCTCGAGGCGAGCCATGCGGAACGTGCGGACGCCCACACGGCCGGACACCGCCGTCGGCGGTCCCGTCACGAGGCGCACCCGGTGCACGACTTCCTGTTCACGTACTACCCGACCAAACCGGCCCAGTTGCGACGCTGGCACCCTGGGGCCGGAGTGACGCTCCTGGACGCGCCGGACCGGGCGAGCGCCCGCTGGTACACCCGCGGGCGTGTCCCCGGGTCGGCCACGGTGGACGTGGGCGGCTACCTGGAGCAACGGCGCGACACGGTGGTGTACGTGCATGACCTGCTCGGCGCGACCCGGTCCCGGCCCGGTCAGTACGGGTGCTTCGGGCTGCACGAATGGGCCATGGTCTACCGCCAGGATCGGGCGCAGGTGCGCCACCGCGGCGCCCCGCTCCGCCTGGGCGGCGAGGGCACCGACGCCGTGGTCGAGTCACACCAGTTGCGGTGCACCCACTTCGACGCGTACCGGTTCTTCACGCCCGGGGCCGTCGACCGCAACGCCCAGCCGCTGAGCCGCGCCGAGCAGCCGGCGAGCGAGCAGCCGGGCTGCCTGCACGCGGGGATGGACTGCTACAAGTGGGCCACGAAACTCGGCCCCGTGGTGCCCGGCGACCTGCTCCTGGACACGTTCGAGCTGGCCTGGGACATCCGCGAGCTGGACATGCGTGCCTCGCCGTACGACCTGACCGACTGGGGCTACGACCCGGTTCCGATCGAGACGTCCGCGGGCAAGGCGACCTACGTGGCGGCACAACGGGCGTTCGCGCAGCGGTCGGACGCGCTGCGGGTGCGCCTGCTCGAGGTGACGGGGGCCGTCCTGCACGGCGCGTGATCCACGCGCCGCTGGCGCTCCCCTGACCCGAAACGTCGATCGAACCCACCTCGCCGTCAGGCGCCGTAGCGCTCCCAGCTGACGACCTCGGAGATCGGCTTGCGGCCGGACAGGCTCGGCGCGGCCTGAGCCTGCGTGGCGTCCGTGTAGCCGAGCCCGATCGCGGACCAGGGCTCGAGGTCGGCCGGGATGCCGAGCAGGTCGCGGACCTGCTGCCGGTTCTCCGGGGTGCTGAACCAGGCAGTGCCGCTGCCGATCCCGAGGGCCTGGGCCGCCAGCATGACCCGCTCGGAGAGCCGGCCGTCGTCATAGGCGACCGACCGGCCCTCGCCCCTGACCGCGATCACGATCGAGGCGGTGACGCCCTCGAGGAAGCCGGCGAACGCGCCGGCCGCGGCGAGCCGGGCGTTGACGTCCGGATCGGTCACGACGACCAGGTGCCAGGGCTGGGTGTTCTTGGCGCTGCCGGTCCAGCGGGCGACCTCGAGCAGTTGTTCGAGGTCACCGCGGCCGATCGGGTCCGGGAGGAACTGGCGGGACTGACGCAGGCTGCGCAGCGAGGTGAGGACGGCTTCGGACTGGGAGTTCTCGTGGGTGCTCACGACCCCATCCTGGGCCAGGCCGGGCGCCGCTGTCAGGGGCGGCGCCTACGATCTCGCCCATGGAGACGTTCCGCTGCTTCGGGACCGGCGATGCCCTCTACGAGGCGTACCACGACAACGAGTGGGGAGTGCCGCCGTCGAACAGTCCGGACGAGCACGAACTGTTCGAACGGGTGAGCCTGGAGGCGTTCCAGTCCGGGCTGGCCTGGATCACGATCCTGCGCAAGCGGGAGGGCTTCCGGGCGGCGTTCGCGGGTTTCGACCCGGCCGCGGTCGCGGCGTTCGACGAGGGCGACGTCGCCCGCCTCATGGCGGACGTGGGCATCGTGCGGAACCGGGCGAAGATCGCCTCGACGATCGCGAACGCCCGCGCCCTGCTGGATCTGCACGAGCGCGGTCACACGCTGGCGGACGTGTTCGAGGCGCACCGCCCGCCCACCCGCGCACGGCGGGTGTCGCGGTTCGACCAGGTGCCGGCGAGTACCCCGGAATCGACCGCGCTGGCGAAGGACCTCAAGAAGCGCGGCTTCCGGTTCGTCGGGCCCACCACCGCCTACGCAGCGATGCAGGCGCTCGGGTACGTCGACGACCACCTGGAGGGCTGCCTCAGCGCGGCGTGAAGGCCGCTCGGCGTGGGTTCACCGCCCGTTCACCCGGGGCGGAGATAATCGCGCCATGCCCAGTTGGACCCTGCCTTGACCCTGTTGGCCGCCGACCGGGCGCCCCTGCCACGCACCCTGGTGGACATCTTCAGCGACGTCGTCGCCCGGCACCCGGACGCGCCCGCGATCGACAACGGCGCCGAGATGCTCACCTACGCCGATCTCAGTGACGAGGCCGCGACGATCGCCGAGGTCCTCGCCCAGGCGGGCGTCGGCCGGGGGGACCGCGTCGGCGTGCGGATCACGTCCGGCACCACCGACCTGTACGCCGCGATCCTGGGGATCCTGTTCGCCGGCGCCGCGTACGTGCCGGTCGACGCCGACGACCCGGAGGAGCGGGCCCGGACCGTCTTCACCGAGGCCGGCGTGGCCGCGGTGATCGGCGACGACCTCGTCGTGACCGCGCAGCGAACCGGCGACGGGCCGGTCGAGGTCTCGGGCCCCGAGCTGACCGACGACGCCTGGATCATCTTCACGTCCGGGTCCACCGGCACCCCGAAGGGCGTGGCCGTCTCGCACCGCAGCGCCGCCGCGTTCGTGGATGCCGAGGCGGACCTGTTCCTGCGGGCCGACCCCCTGCGCCCCGGCGACCGGGTGATGGCCGGGCTGTCCGTCGCGTTCGATGCCTCGTGCGAGGAGATGTGGCTCGCCTGGCGGTACGGCGCCTGCCTGGTACCGGCGCCACGGTCCCTGGTCCGCAGCGGCATGGACCTCGGGCCGTGGCTGGTGGCGAACCGGATCACCGTGGTGTCCACGGTGCCGACCCTGGTCTCGCTGTGGCCGCCGCAGGCGCTCGACGACGTCCGGCTCCTCATCCTCGGCGGCGAGGCGTGCCCGCCCGAGCTCGGGGCCCGGTACGCGACCGCCACCCGGGAGGTCTGGAACACGTACGGGCCGACGGAGGCGACCGTGGTCTCGTGCGCCGCGCGGCTGACCGGGCAGCCGCCGGTGCGGATCGGACTGCCGCTCGCGGGCTGGGACCTCGCCGTGGTCGACGACCGGGGGATGCCGGTGCCCGCGGGCGGCACCGGGGAGCTCATCATCGGCGGGGTCGGCCTGGCGCGCTACCTCGACGAGGCCAAGGACGCCGAGAAGTACGCCCCGATGCCCACGCTCGGGTGGGAACGGGCCTACCGCAGCGGCGACCTGGTCACCCACGAGGAGGAGGGCCTGCTGTTCGCGGGCCGCATCGACGACCAGATCAAGCTCGGTGGACGGCGCATCGAACTCGGCGAGATCGATGCGGCGCTGCTGGACCTGCCCGGCGTGAACGGGGCCGCCGCGGCCGTGCGCTCCACCTCGTCAGGGAACCAGTTGCTCGTCGGCTACCTCACCGTCGACCCTGGCTTCGACGTTCAGGCGGCGCTGGCCCGGCTCCGCGAGAGCATGCCGGCCGCCCTGGTCCCGCGGCTCGCCCCGGTGGAGACCCTGCCCACCCGCACCTCCGGCAAGATCGACCGGGACGCCCTGCCGTGGCCGGTCCCGACCGCAACCCCGACGGCGGCCGAACGGTCCGCACTGGCCGGCACCGGTGCGTGGGTCGCCGGGCTCTGGGCGGAGATCCTCGCCGTCGAAGCCTCCGGCCCGGGCGACGACTTCTTCGACCTCGGCGGCGCCAGCCTCACCGCCGCCCAGCTCGTCGCCCGGCTGCGCGATCGCTACCCCGAGGTGACCGTTGCGGACGTCTACGAGCAGCCGACCATCGGTGCGCTGGCCGCCTACCTCGACGACCTGGCGGCCCCCACCTCCCGCACGAACGAACCGGTGCACCCGGTGCCGGTGAAGACCCAGGTGGGGCAGGTGCTGGCCACGTTCGCGCTGCGCACCCTCGGCGGGATGCGCTGGCTCACCTGGATCGCGGCCGCCAACAACCTCGCCGCGACCGCCCTGGACCTGGCCTGGCTGCCGACGCTGTCCTGGTGGTGGGTGCTGGCCGGATGGGTCCTGTTCCTGAGCCCGCCCGGTCGGATCCTGCTCACCGCCGCGCTCGCCCGGATCATCCTGCGCGGCCTCACCCCGGGCACCTATCCACGTGGTGGCAAGGTGCACCTGCGGCTCTGGCTCGCCGAGCGGGTGGCGGAGGAGATCGGCGTGCTCAACCTCTCCGGCGCCCCGCTGATGACGTGGTACGCCCGGACCCTGGGCGCCACCGTCGAGCGGGGCGTGGACCTGCACACGATCCCGCCGATCACCGGGATGCTGACGCTGCGCAGGGAGTCCTCGGTCGAGGCCGAGGTTGACCTGAACGGGTACTGGCTCGACGGTCACACCCTGCACCTGGGCCGGATCGAGGTGGGGCCCCAGGCCCGGATCGGGGCCCGGAGCATGCTGCTGCCGGGCACCGTGGTCGGCGCCCGTGCGGAGATCGGCGCCGGCTCACTGGTCTCCGGCGAGGTCCCGGCTGGCGAGGAGTGGTCCGGCTCCCCCGCCACCCACCGCCGGAAGGCGCGCGGCCCCTGGGGGGACCAGCAGCCCCGCCGGCACCGGGGCTGGCAGTTCGCGTACGGCCTCACCGCCGTCCTGCTCGCCGCCCTGCCGATGGCCGCCGTCGGCGTCGCGATCGCGGTCGTCGCCCCCGCGTTGCGCGGTGCACCGACCCTCGCCGAGGCCGCCCTGACCGCGCTGGCCTGGCTGCCGCCGGCCACGCTCGCCGGCCTGGTCTCGCTCGCCCTGCTGGTGCTGGTCGCGGTCCGGGCATTCTCGATCCGGCTCGACCCCGGCCCGCACCCCGTCCATGGGCGGGTCGCGTGGCAGGTGTGGAGCACGCTGCGGGTGTTGGACGAGGCACGCACCTGGCTGTTTCCACTGTATGCGAGCTGGCTGACGCCCACCTGGCTGCGACTCCTGGGGGCCCGGATCGGCAAGGACGTGGAGGCCTCCACGGTGTTGCTGGTCCCGTCGCTGACCACCGTGGCCGACGGCGCGTTCCTCGCCGATGACACGCTGCTCGGCGGTTACGAGCTCGGCGGCGGGTGGCTGCGCGCGGAGCACGTGAAGATCGGCAAACGCGCGTTCGTCGGGAACTCCGGGATGACGGCGCCCGGCCGGAAGGTCCCCAAGCGGGGTCTGGTCGCGGTGCTGTCCGCCGCACCGCGCCGCACCAAGGCCAAGTCCGGCACGTCCTGGCTGGGCAGCCCGCCCACGAAGCTGCGCCGGGCCGCTGCCGAGGGCGGCGAGGAACGCACGTACGCCCCGCCGACGCGACTGCGGGTGGCGCGGGCCCTGGTGGAGGTGTGCCGGGTGGTCCCGGTGATGGTCGCGGCCGCGATCGGGCTGGGTGTGGTGGTGGCCGTGCAGGCCCTCGCGTTGTCCGTCCGGTGGCTGCCGGCGGCCGGAACCGGGGTGGTCCTGATCCTCGGCGGCGCCGTGGCCGCCGGCGTGACCGTGGCCGCCAAGTGGTTGCTGATCGGTCGGGTCCGGGTGGGCGACCATCCGCTGTGGAGCACGTTCGTGTGGCGCAACGAGCTCGCCGACACGTTCACCGAGGTGGTCGCCGCACCGTGGTTCGCCCGGGCCACCCTGGGCACCCCGGTGCTGAACCTCTGGCTGCGGCTGCTCGGCGCGAAGGTGGGCCGCGGCGTCTGGTGCGAGAGCTACTGGCTGCCCGAGATGGACCTGGTCGAGCTGCGTGACGGGGTCACCGTGAACCCCGGCTGCGTGGTGCAGACCCACCTGTTCCACGACCGGGTGCTCTCCCTCGAGCAGGTCAGCCTCCGCGCGGGTGCCACGCTCGGGACCCACAGCGTGATCCTGCCGTCGGCGACGCTCGGCCGGCACGCTACCGTGGGACCGATGTCTCTGGTGATGCGCGGCGAGTCGGTGCCGGACAAGACCCGCTGGGTCGGCAACCCGATCGGGCCGTGGGACGAGGAGAACGTGCGGGTGGCCGGGTGAGCGCACCACCGGGCGCCGACCCCTACGTACCCGGGCACGGCGACACCTCCTATTCGGTGCACGCCTACCAGATCGAGATCGACTACCGGCCCGGCGTGCACCACCTGGACGGCACCGCCGTCATCAACGCCGTCGCCCAGCAGGACCTGACCAGGTTCGCCCTCGACCTGCACGCTCTCCGGGTCACGAAGGTGCGTCTGGACGGCACCAGCGCGAAGTACACCCACCGCGGCGGCCGGCTCGTCGTCAAGCCGCGCGATCCGATCACGGCGGGCACCGCCTTCGTGGTGACGGTCTGCTACGACGGCCCACCGGAGACGGTGCCGGGCATCGACGGCGAGGCCGGTTTCGAGGAGCTCGAGGACGGAGCGATCGTCGCCTCCCAGCCGCACGGGGCGCCGTCGTGGTTCCCGTGCAACGACCGCCCCTCGGACAAGGCGAGCTACACGATCACGGTGACCGCGCCGAACGAGTACGTGGTGGTCGCCAACGGCACCCTGACCGGCAACCGCCGCCGGTCCAGCCGTACCACCTGGACGTTCGAGGCGCCGGAGCCGATGGCCACGTACCTGGCCACGGTGCAGATCGGGCGGTACACCCTCAAGGACGACGGCGGGTCCCCGGCCCTGCGGGTCGCGCAACCGGTCGGGTCGAACGGCCGGGTGAAGGCAACGTTCGCGCGCCAGCGGGAGATGCTCGCGCTGTTCGAGCGCCTCTACGGCCCCTACCCGTTCTCCTGCGGCTACACCGTGGTGGTCACCCCGGACGATCTGGAGATCCCGCTCGAGGCGCAGGGCCTGTCCATCTTCGGCACGAACCACCTGAGCACCGACTGGGAGACTCAACGCCTCGTCGCCCACGAGATGTCGCACCAGTGGTTCGGGAACAGCCTCACGCTGATGAACTGGAGCGACATCTGGCTCCACGAGGGCTTCGCCTGCTACAGCGAGTGGTTGTGGTCGGAGGCCGGCGGCGGCCCGACGGCGGCCGAGCACGCGGCCCGGCAGGCGAAGCGGCTCGCCGGCCTCGACCAGGATCTGGTGCTCGCCGACCCGGGCCCGGAGCTGATGTTCGACGACAGGATCTACAAGCGCGGCGCACTCCTCCTGCACGCGCTGCGGCTACGTGTCGGCGACGGGCCGTTCTTCGACCTGCTGCGGACCTGGGCCACCGCCAACCGGCACGGCGGCGTGACCACGCGGATGTTCACGGACCTCGCCGAGGAGCTCGCTGGCGTGGACCTGGAGGAGTTCTTCACAGCCTGGCTCCGGAGCAAGCCGCTGCCAGGACTCGACGAACCCGACCGAGCCCGACGCAAGGGTGACCGGCCTGCCTGAGCCGCGCCGAGCGCCCAGCGCGGGACGCTACGATGCACCCTTCACGGTGACTACGGGGCCACGAGGGGCGGCGGATGCAGCGTTACACCTACGCGCTGCGGCGTACACGTGCCCGGTCCGCGATCGTGGCGGTCCTGCTCCTGATGGCCACGCTGGTCACGGCGGCACTGGCCGGAACGGTGACCTACCTCGACACCGCGTCCGCTGCGGCGGTCCGGACCGTCCTGGCCGACGCCGGCGGTGCCCGGTCGACCGCCACGGTGCAGACGCGCCTCGACGGCGACGGGGTCGACCAGGACACGGCCGCACGTGCGGTGATCGCGGCGGAACTGCCCGACGACGCACTCGTCTGGCGCACCCTGCGTACCGTCGGGGTTCCGGTCGCCTCGGGTGCGACGTCCGACGGCACCGGCGCGGACGCCGACCCGGCCGGCGGTTCCGAAGCGACCCTCGTGCTGGGCGTCGACGAGTCGATCACCGATTTCGCGGACCTGACCGAGGGCGCGTGGCCGACCGAACCCACCGAGGCTGCGCTGCAGGCGGACGCCGCCGAGGTCCTCGGTCTCGAGGTCGGCGACGTGATCGGCCTCGGCGTCGAGGATGCCCAGGCCTCCCTGACGCTCGTGGGAACGTGGCGGGCCACCGATCCGGAGCACCCGCACTGGTCCGGCGAGGCACTCGCTGCCGGCGGCACCGACCCGATCACCGGTGAGTTCGGTCCCTTGATCGTCACGACGCCGGCTCTCGACCAGCTCGGCTCCGTGCCACACGTCCGGTGGACCATCACGCCTCCCCCGACCGTGACCGATGCGGACCTGCCGGGGTGGCGCACGGGTCTGGCCGGGCTCGAGCAGGCCATGAACGACGCGGGGGTGGACGTCCGCGGGCTCACGGTGACCGGTGGGCTGGCGAGCACGCTCGACGACGCCGCGTCCGGCCTCGCCGCTGTGGACGCGGCGACCACGATCCCGCTGGTGATCGTCGCCCTCGTCTCGCTCGTGGCCGTCTGGCAGATCGCCCGGCTCCTCGCCGCCCTGCGTGAGCGCGAGACCCGGGTGCTGCGCTCGCGTGGAGCGGCGAACGACCAGATGATCAGGATGAGCGCGGCCGAGGCCGCGCTCCTGGCCGTGCCCGGCGCGGCGCTCGGCGCCGTGATCGTGCTGCTGTCCTTCGGACCTCGCGCGGGGGCACGCCCGCTCGCGATCGTGGCCATCGCAGCGGCGGTCGCGCTGGTCACGGCGCTGATCCTGACCGGGGTGGGCACCATTGCGGCCCTGCGTGGCCTGCGGCCGACCTCGGAGAGCGGCCGTTCCTCGACCATCATGGCCGGCGGCGCGCTGGTGCTGGTAGTACTCGCCGCGGCGTTCACGCTGTGGCGCTTCACCCTGAACGGTTCGCCGCTCGTGCCGGGCACGGCCGTCCCGGATCCACTCGCCGTGGTCGGCCCCGCGCTCGGACTGCTCGCGGTCGCGCTCATCGCGGTGGCGCTGGCCGGGCCGGTCACGGCGTGGCTCGCCTCCCGGGCGGCACGCGGCCGCTCCTACTCCCCCGCGATGCCGCTGCGTCAGACGGCCCGGCGGATCGCCCTGAACGCGGTCCCGGTGATCCTCGTGGTGCTCGCTACCGCGATCACCACCCTCGCGGCCGGGTACGCGGGCACCTGGACGCAACTTCGAACGATGTCCGCCCAGGTGGGCAACGGCGCGGACGTCCGGGTGACCTACGACTCCCGGGTGGCGGGGGCGAGCCCGCGGGGGGTGAACTCCTACGTGGACCTGCCCGACGTCGTCGGGGCGACCGGGGTGCTGCAGACCTCGATGCGTCAGGAGGAACTCGACGGGCAGCTCACGGTGATGCCGGCCGCCGACCTCGGCGTGGGCTCGGCCCCGAGCACGGTCCTGGACCCGGCCGCCGTGGCCGACCTCCTCGGCGCGGACCCCGACGTGCTGAGCGGACCAGAGGTGCCGGCGGGCGCCGCCGAACTGTCACTGACCACCACAGTGGCGGCCCGGTCCAGCGACCTCAGCGACCGACCGAGCCGACAGGTCCAGTTCGCCCTGTGGCTGTTCGACGGTGTCGAACTCGTGCGCCTGCAGTCCGACGTGACGATCGCGCGCGCCGAGGGTGCCTTCGAGTTCAACGAGGAGAACCAGAGCGCACAGATCGTCACGGTCCCCGGACAGGGCGATCCCGTGACCACCACCACGACCCTCGTGGTGCCGGCGGGCTCCTGGCGTCTGGTGGCCGTCGACGCCGTCATCGACTCCGGATGGGTCGTCACCGACTACGACCTCGCCGTGGACTCTCTCACGGCGGAGGGCATCGACCTGCTCGCCGACGTCGGTGCGGACTGGACCCCGGACACCCTCCCGCTGGCTGATCCGACCTCCACGATCACCCCCGGCGACGACGGTGTCCTGTCCGCCTCGGTGCTGAGCATCGGGCCCGAGATCGGCTTCGCCGGGCGCACGCAGCGCGCCGAACCGGTCCGGTTCATGCCGGCGGTCACCGAGCGGCCCACCCTGCCGGTCGTCACCACGCCCACCTGGGAGGGACTGATCCTGCCCGGCGGCACCGATGTGCTGGTGAACGGCGTCACGGTGCGCATGGAGGCCGCGGGCGAGGTTGCTGTCGTGCCTGGCAACTCGAACCCGGCGGCGGCCCTGGCGGACCTGCCCACGTTCACGGGCTTGATGCTGCGGTCCACCGAGAACGTGCCGGCGATCACCGAGATCTGGATGGACGCGGAACCCGGAGCGGCGGCCGAGGTGGCGACGGCGGCTGGTGCGGTCGCCGACGCACGCGCCGAGGTGCAGCTGGGCTCCGACGGCTCCGCCGATCCGATCGCCGCGCCCGCGCGCACCGTGTACTGGGTGGCCGCGGTGTGCGCGCTGCTGCTGGCGATCCCGGCGGTCGCAGCTGTCGCGCTGACCCAGGCCGCAGCTCGCCGGGGTGAGGTGGTGGTGCTGCGCGCCGTCGGGGTCGGGTCGGGTCAGCAAGCCAGGTCACGACGTCAGGAACTGCTGGGACTCGAACTCGGCGCCGTCCTGGCCGGCATCGCGGCCGGGGTCGGCGTCTCGTGGCTCGTCATGGTGGACCTGGTCCGCTCGACCACGCCCCAGATCTCCGAGGCGGTGCCGCTCGGGCTCCGATTCGACCTGCCGCTCGGCCTCGCCCTGCTCGGCGTGATCGTCGCGACCGTGGCCGGCGTGGCGTTCTGGTACGGCCGCCGCGTGCGAGCCCAGGCCCTCGACACGACGTGGCGGGAGGAGATCCGATGAGGTTCTCCCTGATGCGCCGCCAGGCGGCCAGTTCACCCGGTGCGTCGATCGCGCTCGCGCTGATCGTCCTGGTCGCGGCCGGCCTGTTCACGGCCTGGCCGCGCCTGCAGCAGACCACGTTCAACGACGAGATCAACTATCAGATCGAGCAGACTCCGGCACCGGTCCGCGCGCTGACCGGTGCCTACAGCGGCTGGTTCCTCGACCAGGGTCCGGACTCCTGGTCGCGGCTCGATGCGTCGCTGGCCGACGCCGTGGCCGGGGGCGGCCCCGCGCTTGCCGCGAGCGCAGGCATGCCGCGCTATTCGGTCACCTCGGACGAGCCGGTCCTGCCGACCCTGCCGAACGGGCTGCCCACGGATCTGGTGGGTGCCGGTCTGCGGCTGCGGTTGGATCCCGGCATCGCCGAGCATGTCCGGCCGGTCGAGGGAGACCTCCCGGCCCCATCGCCGGTGGACGACCTCCTCGACGCCGTGCAGACGCAGGAGGGGTGGGAGGCGGTCCTGGCAGACGGCTTCCCGGCCACGGACATCATGCTGTCGGTGGAGAGTGCCCAGCGGATGGGTCTCGCGGTCGGGGACATCCTCACGCTGCCGCAGGGATTCAGTGGTGGCGCGGAGATCCCGCTGCGGTTGAGCGGGATCTTCGAGCCGGCGGACCCGGCCGACCCCCAGTGGGAGTTCCAGCTGAACACGGTGCGACCGCTGATCATCGACGATCCCAACACCGGTCTGCACCTGACCGCGACCGGATACGTGAACCCGGACACGGTCGGATGGCTGAACGCCACCGGGCTGGCGGTGATGAGCGCGGAGTTCTGGATCCCCATCGAGGCGACCACGACGGACACCCCGGCACTGATCGCGGACCTGCGCTCCTTCACCGGCACGCCCCAGAATCTCGAGTACTCCAGCCAGGGTCCACCTGTCGAAGTCCGGTTCGCCAGCGGCCTGACCGACGTCCTCGCCGGTGCGACGGCCCGCTGGCAGGGCACCGCGGCAGTGCTGACCATGGTGGCGGCCGGGCCGGCGGGCGTCACCTTCGCGATCCTCGCGCTCGGGGCCCGGCTCGCCGTGTCAAGGCGCCGGACCACGCTGGCGCTGGTCAGCGCGCGCGGCGGCTCCGGCGCCCAGGTCCGGGGCATGCTCGCCGTCGAGGGTCTCGTGCTCGGCCTACCTGCAGCGGCGCTCGGTGCCGCGGTTGCGACGCTCGCGGTGCCCAGTCCGCAGCCGAGCTGGACCGACTACCTGTTGCCCGCCGCAGCCGCTCTCGCGCCGGCCGTGTTCCTCGCCACGACGCCGGTGCCGAGCCTGCGGGCATCCCGGCCGGATCTGAGCGCCAGGTCCACGAGCCAGTGGCGGTGGGTCGTGGAAGTGGTGGTGCTTGCCCTGGCGGCCGCGGCGCTCTACCTGATGCTCCAGCGCGGGATCGGGGACGCGACGGCGCAGGCGGACCCGGTCGCCACCGCCACGCCGCTGCTCCTGGCCCTTGCGGCTTGTGTGATCGCGCTGCGGCTGTACCCGGTCCCGCTCCGGATGGTGCATGCCCTGACCCGGTCCCGGCGGCGGCTCGGCGGCTTCCTCGGGTCCGCTCGCGCGATCCGGGAGGGGTCCGCGGGAGTAGTGCCGATGCTGGCTCTGATCGTGGGGATCTCGATCGCGGTGTTCTCCACCACGATGATCACGACGCTGCGTGCGGGGACGGACAGTGGCGCCCTGGCGGACGCGGGTGCGGACATCCGGATGTCCGGCCCGGTGTACTCCGAGGAGTTGATCGCGCAGATCGCCGCCACCGAGGGCGTGACGGACGTCGCGGCGGTGACCACGATCCCGAACACGCCGCTCAGCGAGGACGGCACCATCCGCCGACTCGACCTGTACGCCGTCGACTCCGACGCCCTCGCCCGGGTCCAGGAGGATGTCCCCGGCGCGTTGGACGTCTCCGAACTCGCCACGCCCGACGGCGATACGCTGCCGATCGTGGTGTCCACCGGACATGAGGTGGAGACCGACGTACCCCTCGAACTCGTCTTCTCGGACGCGGTCCCGGTGAGCGTCGTGGGGCAGGCGGAGGCCGCATCGGGCGTGGCGGAGGGCAGGTCCTGGGCGATCGTGGACCTCGACCTGCTCCGCGAGGCCACCGGGCAGAACCTGTCCCCCAGGCTGCTGCTGGTCGACGTCGCCGACGACGCGGACCCAGCGCTCGTCGCCGGGGCCTTGCACGACGTCGTCAGCGGCGAGGGTCAGGTCACCTCGCCGGCGCAGAATGCGGCCGATGTCTTCGCCTCGCCCAGCGCCGGGTCGATGATCCGTGGCTTCGTGATCGCCCTCGTGGTCTCGGTGCTGCTCTGCATCGTGGCGCTGGTGATGACCCTGGTGCTCGCGGCACCGGCGCGGGGCCGCTTGATGGCCGTGCTGCGCACCCTCGGGGTCGGCCCCGGTCTGGCTCGGAGCCTGGTCGCCTGGGAGACGGCGCCGCTGACGGTGGTGGCGATCGTGGTCGGCGCCGCGCTCGGGCTGGCACTGCCCCAGCTCGTGGGCGCCACGGTGGATCTGCGACCCTTCACGGGTGACGACGCGCAGCCGCCGATCATCTATGACCCTCTGCTCCTGGTCGGGGTGATCGCCGGGGTCGTGGCGATCCTGACCGGTTGCGTCGTACTCGCCAGCGGGATCGCCCGCCGACTGTCCTTGTCCGTGCTGCGGATCGGAGATGCCCAATGACCACCACCGACACGACGACGCCCGCCGCCGAGGCGCCACCGCGCGGCGGGGAGATCGTCTGCGAGGACGTGGTGCGGATCTTCTCCGCGGACGGCATCGAGGTACAGGCGCTGCAGGGCCTCAACCTGCACGTCGCGGCCGGCGACCTGGTCGCGATCGTGGGCGCGTCCGGTTCCGGCAAGTCCACGCTGCTGACCATCCTCTCCGGCCTGGACACCCCCACGGCCGGGAAGGCGAGCGTGGCCGGCACCGACCTGCTCACCATGCGCGGGCGGGCCCGGGTGAACTACCAGCGGCACACGGTCGGGTTCGTCTGGCAGCAGACCTCACGGAACCTGCTGCCCTACCTCACCGCCCTGGAGAACGTGTGCCTGCCGATGTCCCTGGCCGGCACGGCGTCGGTCCCCCACGCCGAGCACCTGCTCCGCCTGCTCGGGGTGGAGCACTGCCGCGACCGCAAGCCGACCGAGATGTCCGGCGGTGAGCAGCAGCGGGTCGCGATCGCGGTCGCCGTGGCGAACTCCCCGAAGGTGCTGCTCGCGGACGAGCCCACCGGCGAACTCGACGAGGCCACGAGCGTGGAGGTCCTCGAGACGATGCGGGCGGTGAACGCCGAACTGGGCGTGACCGTCCTGATCGTGACGCACGACCCGACGGTCTCCGAGCACGTCCGGCGCACCGTGCAGATCCGCGACGGGCGCACCTCCACCGAGGTGCTGCGCCGCCGGGAGACCGACGAGCATGGCCAGGAACAGCACATCGCCGAGGAGTTCGCGGTGCTGGACAAGGTGGGCCGGATGCAGCTGCCGCACGACTTCGTCGACGCCCTCGAACTGAAGCAGCGGGTGCGGCTCGCCCTCGAGCCGGACCACGTGGGCGTCTGGCGGGACACCACGGACGACCCGAAGCCGACCGACCAGGGTGAGGCTGCGCCGTCGGGCGCCTCGAACGACGGGAGCGACGACGCGAACCGCGCCGAGCCGAGCGAGCGACCCGAGCCGGAGGGGACCCGATGACCACGGCGACCACCGCCCTGACGGCGACCGGGATCAGCCGCGTCTACCCGAGCCCGTCCGGTGACGTGCAGGCCCTCGAGGACGTCAGCCTCGATCTGCACACCGGCGAACTGCTGGTGGTCCGCGGACCCTCGGGCTCGGGCAAGACCACGCTGCTGAACATCCTCGGCGGCCTGGACGCCCCGACCGCCGGCACCGTGCACCTGGGGACGCGGGAACTGACCGCGATGGCGGAGGCGCACGCCCTCGACGTACGTCGCCGGGAGCTGTCCTACATCTTCCAGTCCTTCGGGCTGATCCCGGTGCTGTCCGCCGCCGAGAACGTCGAGGTGCCATTGCGACTGCTCGAGACCGAGCCGAAGGAGCGCGATGAGCGAGTCGCCGCCGCGCTCGAACTCGTGGGGCTCGGGGCGCACGCTAACCAGCGCCCGTACGAGCTCTCCGGCGGGCAGCAGCAACGCGTCGGGATCGCCCGCGCGCTGGTGACCGAGCCGCAGATCCTGATCGCGGACGAGCCGACCGGCCAGCTCGACTCCGGCACCGCGGCGACCATCATGGAACTGCTCTCCGACCTCACCCATGCCCGCGGGTTAGCGGCCGTGGTCTCCACCCATGACCCGCTGCTGATGGCCCGTGCGGACCGGGTGGTCGAGCTGCACGACGGCCAACTGCGACGGCGCGGGCGGCACACCTCGGATGCCGTGACGGAATGAGCCGATCGGTGGCAGGATGAGCCACCGTGGTGCGCCCGGCGCGCGCCCGGCTGAGGAGATGCCATGCATGGATCGCGACGACGTGCCCGGGTCGAGCTGCTCGTACTGGGGGCTCTCGCGGCCGCGGTCGGGGCGACCGCCACGGCGGATCCGGCGATCGCCGACGGGCCGACCACTTTCACGTCCTCGGACGGACCGATCCTGGTCCCGGCGGCGCAGCTTGAGCTCGACTATCAGCCGGCGGCCCCCTTCCCGTCCGTGATCACCGTGAGCGGCCTGGATGGGCCGGTCGTCGACGTGAGTGTGACGCTGCAGGGCATCAGCCATGAGTTCTTCGGCGATGCGGATGTGCTGCTCGAGAGCCCGTCGGGCGACAACCTCGTGGTGCTCTCCGACACCCTCGGGTACGCGAACGACCTGACGTTCACGCTGACGGACGCTGCCACCGAACCGGTCCCCGACATCCTCGACCCTGCCGGCTCCTACCTGCCCACTGACGTGGACGTCATCCCGCCCGTCGAGGACATCTTCTCCCCGGGCCCGGACCCGTCGGAGCACACGACGTTCGCGGACGCGTTCGCCGGCACAGACCCGAACGGGTCGTGGAGCCTGTACGTGATCGACGACACCGGGTTCGACTCCGGCTCCCTCGCGGGCTGGTCCCTCACCATCACCACGGCGAGCGTCGACGCCGGCGGGCCGTACGCGATCGACGAGGGCAGCCCGCTGACCCTCGCGGCGACCACGGACCTGCCTGGCGCGACGCTGACCTGGGATCTGGACGGCGACGGCGGCTTCGACGACGCCACTGGCGCTACGCCGACCCTGGACGCGGCCGCCCTGGAGGGGCTCGGGCTCGCGGACGGCCCGGCGACCGCGACGTTCGCGGTATCCGCCACCGATGGCGTCCTGACCGTCACCGACACGGCGGACGTCACCGTCATCAACGTCGCACCGACAGTCACGGTCTCCGCGCCGGCGACGGTGGGCCTGAACGAGCCGTTCCTCGTCACGGTCACCATCGACGACCCCTCCGTCGCCGACCGGGATGCGGGATTCGGCGCCCTCGTGGGTGTGTACGCCGACCTGCAGGCCACCTGCTCACCACCCGTCGACCCCGCCGACCGGCCCGCCGACGTCACCAACCCGCTCGAGTTCGACGCGACTGCCGGCACCGCGGAGCTGGAGTTCACGCTCACCTCCGGTGACCCGTATGCGGCTTGGGTCGAGGTGACCGACTCCGACGGTGCCACGAGCGCGGCCTGCACCACCTGGCTCGTGCTCGAGGATCCCGGACCCACCGCCGAGCCGGCCACGCCACCGGCGACGAACGAGGCGGCGGCGACGAATGGGGGGCCAAGCGCCACTCCTCAGGCTCGGTCAGGCGGCGACGACGACCTCGCGGCTACCGGCTCCCCCGCAGCCCTTCTCGGTGCGGTCGCACTCGGGCTCGTGGCCGCGGGCCTCGCACTACGCCGCCGGGCGAAGACCTCGCACCGCCACGATCCGGCCGCCTGACCGCCAGGGCGGCGACCCTGGCGTACCGTGATCGGGTGCCCACCACCCTCACCATCTCCGCGGTGTGCTTCACGTCCGACGACCACCTGCTGACCGTCCGCAAGCGCGGCACCTCCCGCTTCATGCTGCCGGGCGGCAAGCTCGACCGCGGGGAGTCGCCTGCGCAGGCCGCGGTCCGCGAGGTCGCCGAGGAGTTGGGCATCGAACTCGACGAGGCGGACCTGGTGCCGCTCGGGACGTTCCGCGAGGAGGCCGCGAACGAGCCGGACACGCACGTGGATGCGACGATCTTCACCGCCGCGCTGACCGGCGACCCCGACGCGACCGGTGAGATCGCCGAACTCCGCTGGACCCCGATCGCCGCGGCACCCGCGGACCTGGCCCCACTGCTGGCCAGGCACGTGTTGCCGGCGCTACGCGCTCGCTGACCGGCGCAGCAGCGCCCGGAACTCGGCGTCGTGGGCGTCCACCGGCTCATCGCCGTCGGTCGTGACGAAGAACGCCAGGTAGTCGCTCGACGGCTCGGCGTCGGCGAGCAGTTCGCGCCAGGACCACAGGTTCGGGTGATCCACATGCGTGGCCGCCTCCGCCGGGGCGAGCAGCACGGCGGCGGCAGCAAGTTGCTCGCGGGTCAGCGGGTAGGTGCCGGTTCGGTCGATGTATCCGCACACCGAGGCCAGCACGACCGCCGGTAGACGATGGGAGCTTCCGACGGCGTTGACGGCACCGAACGTGAGCTCGCCGGAGTCCACGCGCGCGATCCCGTAGGCCGCGGGAGCCACGTACCCCGGGATGGTGGCGGCCAGATCGCGGCGGGCCGCGGCCAGTTCGGAGTCGGTGCGCCACGCCTGCATGGGAGATCCCCGTTTCATGCCGAGCCGGATGGGAGGTGACGATTATGTCCGGTGGGACCGACACCGGTCACCCCCGGTTCCAGGGACCGGGACCGGGAGCCCTGACGTCGATCAGGCCGGAACGGTCACGTCCACAACCACGGGGAAGTGGTCACTCGGGATTACCGCGGTGGTGGGCCGGACCGTCTCGTAGGCGTGCACGGTGACGCCGCCCCGGACGAAGACGTGGTCGATCCGGGCGTTCGCCTCCTCGAGCGCCGCACCGGGGGTCCAGTCGTGGAACGTGCCCGCCGGGCCCGTGGGCAGGGCGCGCGACGTGCTGCGGGCCTCCTGCCACCCAGCCTGCCGGGTGTCCGTCAGAGTCGTGGAGCGGGGACCGGCGTTGAAGTCCCCGAGCAGGACGTGGGCGGGCCCGGCGCCTCGCGCTGCCACGGCCCGCGTCCGCCGGTGCACGACGGCGAGCTGGCGTCTACGCAGGGACTCGTCCAGGTGGTCGAGGTGGACGTTCCAGACGTGCAGGCCCCGGCCGGGCACCTCGTCGCCCGGCAGTCGCACGTGCGCCCAGGTGCAGATCCTGGGCAGCGCCCCCGCGTTGAAGCCGCTCGGGGACTCCGGGGTCGCGGAGAGCCAGAACGTACCGCCGTCCAGGACGGTCAGATCCGAGCGGACCAGCAGGGGCACCGCCTCACCGGCCCGAGCGCCGTCGTCACGACCGACGCCCAGCACCGTGTAGTCGGGTAGGTCCGCGGCCAGGTCGTCACGCTGTCCGGCGAGCACCTCCTGCAGGGCGACGACGCCCGCGCCCGAGGCCGTGATCTGGTCGGCGACGGCGGCGCGGCGCCCGGCCCACGCCGCCCGCGGATCGTCCACGTCGTCGAACTTGACGTTGAAGGTCATGACCCGCAGGGGCGCCGCCGCGGGCAGGGACTCGTCGGGCATACGCACGAGCGTAGGTGAGTGGTCCACCACCGACTGTCAGGGGCTCGCGCCACAATGGGGTGATGCGACTCGCTGAGCTGGTGTCCACGTCGGCCGCGGTGGCCTCGACCCGGTCCCGGAAGGCGAAGGTGGCCGCCCTCGCCGGGACGTTGGCGCGCGCCGAGCCGGAGGAGCTCGAGACGGTGACCGCGTACCTGTCCGGGACCCTGCGGCAACGGCGCGTCGGCGTGGGGTGGCGGTCGCTGGCGGACCTGCCGGAGCCCGCCGGGTCGCCGTCCCTGGGTGTCACCGAGGTGCACGAACGTCTCGATGAGATCTCGCGGTTCACCGGGGCCGGCTCCCAGTCGGCTCGAGCCGCCGCCGTCGCCGGCCTGTTCGAACGGGCGACGGCGGAGGAGCAGTCATGGCTACGGGGCGCCATCACCGGTGAGGTGCGGCAGGGCGCCTCCGATGCGCTCGTGCAGGACGCGGTCGCGGCCGCGGCGGGCGTTCCGGTGGCGCAGGTACGCCGGGCCGCCATGTTCGCGGGCGCCACCCTGCCGGTCGCCGTCGCGGCCCTGAGCGGCGGTTCCGCGGCTCTCGAGGAGTTCCGTCTCGAGGTGGGCCGCCCGGTTCTGCCGATGCTCGCCTCCAGTGCCCCCGACCTGTCCGGGGCGTGGGAGAAACTCGGCGGGCAGGCTCCGCTCGCGGTGGACCACAAGCTCGACGGGATCCGGATCCAGGCTCACAAGGACGGCGAACGGGTGCTGCTCGTGACCCGCTCCCTGGAGGACATCACCGACCGGCTGCCCGGTGTGGCCGCCGTGGTGCGGGCGCTGCCGGCCGACCGGGTCGTGCTCGACGGCGAGGCCCTCGCCCTCGGACCGGACGGACGGCCCAGGCCGTTCCAGGAGACCGCGTCGATCACCTCCACCGGGATCCCTGTGGACGCGGGCCCCACCATCGCCGCCGGTGCCGACACCGGCCCGGAAGCCGGCGCCGTACCGGTCGCCGTGATCACGCCCTACTTCTTCGACCTCCTCCTGCGCGATGACCTCGATCTCCTCGACGCACCGGCGGCGCAGCGTTGGCGCCACCTCGAGGACCTCGTGCCGGCAGCCCACCGGGTGCCCCGACTGGTGACCGCCGACGCCGTCGCCGCGGCCGGGTTCCTCGCCGAAGCCCTCGCAGCGGGCCAGGAGGGCGTCGTCGTCAAGTCCACCGACGCCCCGTACGCCGCGGGCCGGCGCGGATCGGCCTGGGTGAAGGTCAAGCCGGTGCACACGCTGGACCTGGTGGTCCTCGCCGTCGAACGCGGCAACGGACGACGGCGTGGCTGGCTCTCGAACATCCACCTCGGTGCGCGGGATCCGAGCACCGGCGGCTTCGTGATGCTCGGCAAGACGTTCAAGGGGATGACCGACGAGATGCTCGCCTGGCAGACCGCCCGGTTCGAGGAACTGGCCACCTCCCGGGACGACTGGGTGGTGCACGTGCGGCCCGAGCAGGTCGTCGAGATCGCCTTCGACGGGATCCAACGGTCCACCCGCTACCCCGGTGGCGTCGCGCTCCGGTTCGCCCGGGTGGTGCGCTACCGCGACGACAAGAGTGCCGCCGAGGCCGACACGATCGAGGACGTGAGGGCCATGTACCAGGGTTGAGTCCAGGGCAACAGTCGGGCGAACTGGCGGACGTCGCGGGAGCATCGAGCCTACGTATGTCGCGGACTGGGGAAGCACCGAGCCCAGGTACGTCGCGGACCGGAACCGTCCGCGACGCTCGAGTAGCGTCCTGCCCATGGACGTCGACCGGACCCCGATCCACAAGCGTGGCCTGGTCGGGTTGCTGTGCACGCCACGCACCGACGCGCCGGCTCCCGGCGTCCTGCTCGTGGGCGGGTCCGAGGGCGGCCGACACGACCGGGACGCCACGGCCCTGGCCGCCGAAGGGTTCACCGTCCTCGCGCTGTCCTACTTCGGGGACCGCGGCCTTCGCCGTGGCCTGGTGGACGTCCCGCTCGAGCTCTTCTTCCGGGGATTGGACCTCCTGGGATCGGTGAGCGAGGGCCGCACGCTCGGAATGACCGGCGGATCCCGGGGCGGCGAGGCCGCCCTCCTGGTCGCCGCGCACGATGAGCGGGTCGGCGCCGTGGCGAGTATCGCCGGCAGCGCGGTGATGACTCAGGGCATCGACTACGGCGCCGGATTCCTCCACCAGATCCTGCGTCGGGAGGTCGCATCCTGGACGCTCGGCGGCGAGCGACTCCCCTACCTCCCGTACGCGAACCTGGAGGAGATCGACCGGCTCGTCGACGACGCCGAGCCAGTGCCGCTCGGCGTCGCATTCCCGCCGGTGCCCACCGACCCCGCTGAACTGGCCCGGGTGAGCATCCCCGTGGAGCGGATCAACGGGAAGGTGCTTTCGATCTGCGGCGACGCCGACGCGATGTGGCCGAGCGGCCCATACACCCAAGTTGCGGTAGACCGGCTGGCCGCGCACGGCCGCGCCGGCGACATCGAGCATCTGGTACTGGCCGGCGTGGGCCACCCGATCGCCGGTCCACCCGGGCAGCCGTTCACGAGCACCAGGTCGCCCGGCCCCGGTGTGACCTTCGAGATGGGTGGATCACCACGCGCGAACACCGCTGGGCGCTCGGAGGCGTGGCGTCGCACGGTCGAGTTCTTCCGGCGAGAACTGGCGCCGGACCCACGGTGAACTGAGCGGCCGGCTGCAGCCGCGCCGGGGATCCATGGCCCTCCAGGTCGCCGGCGCCATTCGGGTCTCCGCGTGGCCCGCTCCCGCGACACCCGGAGCGCTATCGACCTTCCCCCGGTGCCTCGGCCCCTCTTCCCTTTGTGGGTGACTTCGCATAGAATAGTACACATGTTCGATTCCGACGGCGGGGAGGGTGGCTCGCAGGCTGTGGCGCCTGCGCGGGGCTGCTGTGCGGATTGCGCCGGGGCCGGTCGGGAGCCGGTGCGGGTGGTCGATCTGTCGGCGCTGGACGAGGCCGCGTTGGCGGGCCTGTCGGAGCAGGAACTGGCCGAGGTGGCCGCGTTCGAGCGGGAGCTGGAGTATCAGGACTGGTTCGCCGATTTCCTCGACCCGGACGAGGGTCTGGTCTACGACGAGGGCTGTGTCGTCGGCGAGGAGGACCCCGGCACCACCCGCACCCGCACCCGCACCGGCACCGTCACCGTTGCCGGTGAGGGTGCGGGTCGTGAGTCTCGGGACCGGGACGACCTGCCCCGGGTGGACGCGCAGGCGTTGGCGTCGCGGGCGGTGGATGGGTTCCTGCTCGATGAGCTGGCCCGGGCGGATCTGTCGGGGATGCAGGAGTACGAACTGGTCGATGCGTTGGGGTGCTACCGGCGGTTGGAGTCGGTGGCCTCGGCCGGGGTCCGGGAACTCGCCGCCGAGCTCGCGGGACGGGCGCCGATGGTGATGGCCCGGCCGCGAGCGGTGGGTAAGGAACTGGTGTTCCGGGAATCGCTGGCCGCCGATGAGATCGCCCCGAAGGTGGGGTGTTCGAAGCAGGAAGCCAACCGGCTGGTCCAGGTCGGCCGGTTCCTGGAGGGGATCGCGGCCCCGACCGGGGACGCGTTGCGCCGTGGTGAGATCGACGCCGGCAAGGCCGACGTGATCGCGGTCGCGGTGTCGGTGCTGGAAGCCGACGCGGCATTCAAGGTTCAGGACGAACTGCTACCGAAAGCCAGGCTATGGACCCGGCACCGGGTCGCCCAGGAAGTCGCGAAACTCGTCGCTGCCGCCGACCCCGCCCAGTTCACCCAGCGGACCACGCGCGCCAGTAGGCGTCGGTACGTGGGACGGGCCCGGGTCGACGTCGACGGGATGGCCTCGCACTCGATGTACTGGCCGGCCGCGGATGCCCTCGCCTTGGACCTGCTCCTGGACAGTGCCGCCTCCTCGGCCAAGGCCGCCGGAGACCAACGAACCCTGGAACAACTACGCGCGGACGTCCTGGCCGACCTCGCCGCGCACGGCCTGAACACCGGCAACATCGGCGACCTGACCGGCTTCACCTTCCAACTCCAAACCGCACCCTGCACCCACGAACCCGGACACCACCACGACCACGACAACAACATCGAGCCCGGCGGCGAGGTCGGTGCCGGCGAGCACCACAGCGCCGACGAGCCCCAGCGCGGCGGCACGAGCGGGCACAGCGACGGCAGCGGACACAGCGACGGCGGCCGGCGCAGCGACAGCGACCGGCGCAGCGACAGCGGCCGGCGCAGCGAGACGGCCGGGCCTGAGCAGCTCGAGCCGCGAAGCGACGAGCACACCGGCAGCGGCACGACCGGAGGCGAGGCCGACCGCAGCGGTGCAACCGGAGACGAGGCCGGCCGCAGCGAGCCCGAGCGCAGCGGCGCGACCGAAGGCGAGGCCGCCGGCACCAGCACGAGCGGAGACGAGACCGACGGCAGCGAGCCCGCGGATGCGGCCGTCGGACCGGCCGAGGAAACACCCACAACCGAGTCCGCAGATCGGGGCCCGGGAACTGAGACTTCCATCGGTGCCGGGCTCGCAGAGCCCGGCACCGCCCCGACGAGCGCACCCGAGACCGGGACCACGGCGACCACGGCGCCCCGCAGTCTCCTCGAAAGCGCATCCCAGGGCGAGAGCACACCCGACGGCACACCGACCGGCGGATCCGAGGACACCGACCCGCCCGTCGGCCATCCGGCAGGCGAGTCCGAGGGGACCGGTGCGCCCGGCGACAGCCCGACCGGCCTATCCGAGGACAGCGCTGCGCCCAGCGACGCCCCGACCGGTGAGTCCGAGGCCACCGGTGCGCCCAGCGACAGCCCGACCGGCCTATCCGAGGACAGCGCTGCGCCCAGCGACGCCCCGACCGGTGAGTCCGAGGCCACCGGTGCGCCCAGCGACGCCCCGACCGGTGAGTCCGAGGGGACGGGTGCGTCCGCGGCCGGCCCGACGGGCGCCGGCGCCGACACCGCTGAGCCCGGCACGACACCGGGTGGGTTCCTGGGGTCATGGCACGGGGCGGGCACCGGGACCGACCCACGGGTCTTCACCCCGGCACGAGGTCAGGGACTACCCCGCGTCTGGCCAGTCGGGGTCCTCGGCGGCCGCCGCGCCCAGATTCTCATCCGGGTCACCCTCAACACCCTGATGGGCGCGGACGAACCCGCCGACATCGAAGGACTGGGCCCGATCCCGGCCGACGTCGCCCGCGCATTCGCCGCCGGCGGCACCTGGCGACGCCTCGTCACCGACCCCACCACCAACCGGGTCACCGACTACGGCGCGACCCGCTACGAACCCCCACAGAACATGATCGACCGGATCAAGGAGAACGAACCCCACTGCACCGCCCCCGGCTGCACTGCGACCGCGCGGATGACCGAACTCGACCACCGCATCCCGTTCCCGCTGGGGCACACCAGCGATGACAACCTCGACCCCAAGTGCCGGCGCTGCCACGTCCTGAAGACCCACGGCGACTTCGAGGACGAAGTCGACCACCACGGCAACCGGTTCTGGAGAACCCCCACCGGTCACGTCTACATGCGCACCCCCGACGGCACCATCACCGAACTCCCCAGAACCCGACCCGCGAGCACCCCAGGCCCCACCTACCGCACCGCTCCCGACCTCAACGAACCAGCACCCTTCTGAGCCGGCAGCAGGGCACTCCCGAGCTCAGTTGTCGCTGGGCAGGAACAGGGCGACGACCGCGGCCAGCGCGGCCGGGAGGAAGAAGACGCCGATCCCGAGCAGCGTGAAGATGGCGAACGCGAACAGCAGCACGGCCGTGAGCACCGCGGTGATCCGACCTCGGAGCAGTAGGGGCAGCCCGGCCAAGAGCACCGGGATCGCGAGTGCGACGAGCACGCCCGGGCCGCTCAGGGCGATCAGACTGATCCGCTCGATGTCCGCCGGGGAGTCAGCGGTGCCCTGGTCCGGGACCAGGAAGATCGGCACGAGGACCAGGGCCACGAACGCGGCCACGGCAAGCCCTAACGCGACCTTGTGCGCGAACCGACGGGTCAACGGCGGTCGGCGATGGCGACCGTCGTCGCGCTTGCCGGTACCGGCCGGAATCGTAGGCATGGTTCGACTTTAGCGATCTCCCGGACCCATCTACTGCAATCAAACGGTTGCGTTCGCGCACGTCACGACGTAGGCTTAGGTGCAACCGAATCATTGCGATAGATACTCGGATTGGTGCGATCCACGTGATCGAGGCCCAGCCGGACAGATGTCGCTCCACGATTCGACCCATCGAAACCTGAAGGAGCCCCATGCGCACCGACCGCGCAGTCGCCGATCTCGACGCCGGCACCATCACCCGCACGATCCGGATCGAAGCGCCGATCGCGACCGTCTGGACCGCGCTCACCTCGCCCGAGCACATCGCCACCTGGTGGGGCCACCCGTCGGAGTTCCCGGACGGCTGGCGGGTCGGCTCGCTCGGCCACTTCCTCTGGGAGAACCACCGGTTCGAGGTCCGCATCGACGAGCTCGACCCACCCGCCACGTTCGCGCTCACCTGGGGTGACCTGGACACCACGCTCGAGGGATCGGCGGCGGCGACATCGGTCCGGTTCACGCTCGCTGGGGACGCCGGCTCCACCACCGTCACCGTCCTCGAGACCGGCTTCGACCGGCTCGACGTCGCCGCGCGGCGCGCGGCGATGGAGGAGAACACCGGCGGTTGGAACACCGTGCTGGACGCGTTGCGCGACTTCAGCACGGGGCGGGTCACTCCTGCGGACCTGCGGTCCGAGGGATGACTCCGCCCACCGAGCTCGACCCGGTGCCGCTGTGTGCCGCATTGGCTGACGCGACCCGGTGGGAGATCCTGGCCGTGCTGGGCGACCGGGATGCCTCCGCGAGCGAGCTCGCCGAGGAACTCCCGGTGTCACGGCAGGCGATCGCCAAGCACCTGCAGCAGCTCGCGGCGGTCGGGCTCGTGGAGCCGATCCGGGCGGGCCGGGCCATCCGCTACCGCGCGCTCGGGGCCCGACTCGGCCAGCTCGCCAGCCGTTTGGAGACCATCGGCCGTGGCTGGGATGCCCGCCTGTCCCGGCTCAAGGACGTCGCGGAGGCGCTGGACCAAGACTGACCGCGGCCTGGCGTCGGCCCGTCGACCACACGCCCGACGTGGCCCCGGCAACCTCAGGCCCCGGCGACCTTCCGCCGACGTCAGTGCCCGACGACGTCCGAATCGGCCACGTCCGCGTCGCCGGAGTCCAGGGCGTCGATCCCCGCGATCTCCTCGTCGGTCAGCTCGAAGTCGAAGATCGAGATGTTCTCGACGATCCGGCCAGGATCCGCCGACTTCGGGATCGGGAGGGCCCCGGTCTGGGTGTGCCAGCGCAGCACCACCTGGGCCGGGGTGCGCCCGTGCGCCTGCGCGGCCCGGGTGATCGCGGGTTCGGCGAGCAGGTCACCGGCCTTGCCGAGGGGCGTGTAGGCCTCGGTGAGGATGCCGTGCTCGGCATGGAAGGCCAGTTCGGCTCGGCGCGGATTGCGGGGGTCGCGCTTGATCTGGTTCACCTCCGGCACCAGGCCGGCATCGAGGAGGGCCTGCAGGTGCGCCGGCTTGAAGTTGGAGACCCCGACGGCGCGGATCAGCCCCTCCTCCCGCAATGCCACCAGACCCTTCACGGCGTCCACGAAGCCCCCGAACGCGGGCCGGGGCCAGTGGGCCATGAACAGGTCGATGTAGTCGACACCAAGTCGTCCGGTGCTCGCCTCGAACGCGCGCCGGACGCCGTCGTAGGAGTGCCACTGCTCGTTGAACTTCGTGGTCAGGAACACGTCACCGCGGTCGATCCCGGACCGGCGCACGCCCTCCCCCACGCCGGCCTCGTTGCGATAGTTCTCGGCGGTGTCGATCAGGCGGTAGCCGGCCCCGATCGCCGACTCGACGGCGGTGGCGACGTCGCCGTCGTCCATGGGCCAGGTGCCCAGCCCGAGCGCGGGGATCGTGGTGCCGGAGGTCAATGTCAGCGTGGGGGCAGTCATGGGTTCGAGTCTGTCACCCTCACGCGAACCGGAACCAGTGGGACCACATCGTGACCCGTCGCTCCGATCCGGTGCCGGGCGACCTCCGCCGTCAGCCCGGTGCCGCGGCCGGAACGCAGCGGCACCGCGTCAGCGGCGCCGCGCCAGCAGGGCCACGACGGCAGCGATCGCAGCGGGTGCGTAGAACAGTCCGATCGTGGCCCCGCCGAGGACCATCAGGAAGACGAGCAGCGCCGCGCACGCAATGGTCACCCCGGGCAGCCGCCCACTGGGCACCAGCAGTGGCACCGCGGTCAGCAGCACCGGCACCAACATCGGGACCAGCGCACCGGGGCCGTTCACCTCGAGCAGCGTGGCGGTGATGTCCTCGGTCCCGTCGGGAGTGCTTCGGGTGCCGGAGTAGAGCGGCAACACCAGCAACACCACGATCGCCGCGCAGGCCAGGCCGAACGCGACGAACTGCCACACCCGCGCAGGGGTGCGGTACGGGATCCGGACCGTGGCGCCGTCGACCGAACTCATGGTCCCAGCATCCCACCGCGGTCAGCAGGCGACGGTCAGATCCTCGGCGCTGGCGCCCGCGGTGCCCGCCTCGGAGGGCGTCTGCGTAGCACCTTCGTCCGGATCGGGCAGCGGCGCGTCCTCGGCGCTCGGCGCCTGCGTCGGCGTCCCGTCGGCACCGGGTGTCGCGGCCCCCGACGCTCCGTTACCGGTTCCCTCGTCGCCGGCGAGGATCGGCTCGTCGGCAGCCATCGCCGCCCAGATCTCGTCCACCTCGCTGGTCCAGACCAGCCGGTTCGGGTCGGGTGCGTAGGCCCCGTACGGGGTGGTGAGGAACGTGACGTCGTCCGCCGAGAGCGACCGCAGGCTCAGGGCGAGGCCCGCCATTCCGGTCAGTGAGGACAGGTTCTCGCTCATCGTCAGCGATCCGAGGGCGGCGTTGACCATTCCGTACAGCGCCGGGCCGTCGGCGAGGATGTTGCGCGAGAGCACCTCCGCGACCATCGCGGACATGAGCCGCTGCTGGCGCTCGATCCGACCGGGGTCGGAACCGTCGCCCACACCTACCCGAGCCCGGGCGTAGCCGAGCGCCTGCTCGCCGGTGAGGGTCTGCTCGCCGGCGTCCAGGAACAGATGCGCCTTCGGGGCGGAGATCGCCTCGGGGATGCAGATGTCGACGCCGCCGAGCGCATCGACCATCTCGATGAAGCCGCCCATCTCGACGAGCACGAACCCGTCGATGGTCAGTCCGGTCGCCGACTGGGCGAGGTTGATGTCACAGGCGACGGCGGTCTCCGTGTCTCCGCCGACGAGCCACCCGTTCGCGAACGCGGCGTTGTACATCCCGTACCACCCGTGGATGGTCTCGCCGGACGTCGTCGGACAGTCCGGGATCTGCACCATGATGTCGCGCGGGATCGAGACCAGTTCCACCCGGGACCGGTCGGCGGCGATGTGGGCCACGATGTGGGTGTCCGCCAGCACCGAGTCGAACCCGTCGTCGACCGCCCCGTCCGCGCGACTGTCCGAGCCGATGATCAGGATGTTCAGCGCGGTCCCCGCGTTCGGGTCCGCCGGCGGCGCCGGGGTCACCGGTGCCCCCTCGGCGTCGGTCGGCTGATTGATCAGATCGTCGACCCGGATCACATCAACCTCGGCCTGCAACTGTGCATACACGGTGCCGCCGAACGTGGCCGCGAAGGCGAACGCCCCCACCACGGCGACGGCGGCTGTCCGCAACCGGTGCCGGCGGACCCTGCGAGCGTGCCGAGGGCGTCCCTGCCGGACCCGTTGAGCGGGGGGTGCGGAGTTCGGCGCGCGATCGAGCGCGGGGCGGCCCGATCGTCGGATCGCGACCGTCGACCTGGCGTGGCGGGCGTGCGGCATCGCCCTTGATCCTAGGAGTTCCGGGCGTCGCTCCACGCTCTCTGACGGGGGCGTGCCGTGGACGGTTTGTGGAGGAGTGTCGCCGTCCACGTCACGTGGTGCCGCTCGCACGCCCCGTGGGGCGATCGCGCTCAGTCAGATGGCTGGCCGGCGCCGTCGCCCTCGGCCGAGACAGCCCCGGACGGCACGAGCTTGAGGCCGATGACGGCGCCGATGATGCCGAGCAGGAAGACCACCTTCCACACCGAGACCGACTCCGCGCCGGTGGCGATCGCATACGTCACGGTGAGCGCGGCACCCACCCCGGTCCAGACGGCGTACGCAGTCCCGATCGGGATGGATCTCATCGCCCGGCCGAGGCCGAGCATGCTGAGCGTGAGGGCGACGAGGAACACGACCGTCGGCGCCGGTCGGGTGAAGCCGTCGGAGGCTCCGAGCGCGGTCGCCCACACGGCTTCCAGGACGGCGCTGCCGAGCAGGATGAGCCATGGCATCTCAGCTCACCACCTTGAGGCCGACGACGCTCCCGACGAGCAGCACCAGCAGCGCGATCCGGGCGATCGACGCCGGCTCCTTGCCGGCGAGCATCGCCCACACCACGGTCAGCGACGCACCGATGCCGACCCAGACGGCGTAGGCCGTCCCGGTCGGCAGGCTGGTCATCGCGTAGGCGAGGCCGGCCATGCTGGCCACCATCGCGACCACGAACAGGATCGTCGGACGCACCTTCTTGAAGCCGTCGGACGCCGACAGCGCCGAGGCCCAGACCGCCTCGAGCATTCCGGACAGGACAAGAATCAACCAAGCCATGATGGGCCTTCTGAGTCAGTCTTGTCGCTTTGCGGGTACTGCTCCCTCGTCCGCAGACCCTCGTCGGGCCTCATCAGCCAGGGTAGCCGACGGGCCCGACGGCGTCCCTGTGGGTTTACTCACCGCCTCACCCTGGTCGGTGGTCGGCGTGGCCCGCGGCCAGGCCCGTGCGGGTCAGCCCGGCGTCGCCGCGGCGGCAGCCCTGGCGGCCGCCGGCAGGGCGGCGAGGATCTGCTCCACGGACGCGTCGTCGTGGGCGCCCGAGACGAACCAGGCCTCGAACGCCGACGGCGGCAGGTTGACCCCGGCGTCGAGCATCGCGTGGAAGAACGGCGGGTAACGCCACGTCTGCGCCGCCTTCACCTCCTCGTACGTGCGCGGACCGGGGCCGGACCAACCCTGCCCGGCCGCGGTGCCGAACGCGAACGAGAACAGGTTGCCGGCGCGCTGGACGGCGACCGGCACGCCCTCGGCGGCCAGGGCGGCCGGCACGGCGGCCGCGATCGTGTCGGCGACGGCGTCCACCCGGGCATACACCCCGCCGTCGACCAGGCGCAGGGTCGCGGCCCCGGCTGCGACGGCCACCGGGTTCCCGGACAGGGTGCCGGCCTGGTAGACCGGCCCGGCCGGGGCGAGCATGCGCATCACGTCCGCGCGCCCGGCGAGGGCGGCCACCGGCAGGCCACCGCCGATGACCTTGCCGAACGTGAGCAGGTCCGGCGTCCAGCCGCCCTCGAGGCCCCACCACCCGGCCGGCCCGACGCGGAACCCGGTGAGTACCTCGTCGGCGATGAACAGGGCACCCTCGGCGTGGGCGATCTCGGCGACCGCGGCGTTGAAACCAGAGTCCGGCGCCACCACCCCCATATTCGCGGCCGCCGCCTCGGTGATCACGGCGGCGATCCGGCCGGGGTGGGCGGCGAAGGCGGCCCGCACGGCGTCGAGGTCGTTGTAGCCGATCACGATGGTCTGCTCGGCGAACGCGGCCGGTACGCCGGCGGACCCGGGCAGGGACAGGGTGGCGACCCCGGACCCGGACTCGGCGAGCAGCCCGTCGGAATGGCCGTGGTAGTGCCCGGCGAACTTGACGATCAGATCCCGGCCGGTGTAGCCACGCGCCACCCGCAGTGCGGTCATCGTGGCCTCGGTGCCGGTGGACACGAGCCGGACGAGTTCGGCCACCGGCACCCGCTCCCGGATGAGTTCGGCCAGCTCCACCTCGCCCGGGGTGGGTGCCCCGAACGAGAGTCCGCGGGCGGCCGCCTCCTGCACGGCGGCGACGACCTCCGGGTGGGCGTGCCCGAGCAGCGCCGGCCCCCACGAGCCGACCAGGTCCACGTACTCACGACCGCCGGAGTCGGTGACCCGCGGCCCGCTCGCGGAGACCAGGAACAGCGGGTCCCCGCCGACGCCGTTGAAGGCCCGCACGGGTGAGTTCACGCCGCCGGGGATGACGGCGGCGGCACGTTCGACCAGGTTCATCGGGGGTCCGTTCCTCGGGTGAGTTGCTCGGCCAGTTCCACGGCCCAGTAGGTCAGCACGGCATCGGCACCGGCCCGCTTGATGGACAGCACCGTCTCGGCGATCGTGCGGTCCCGGTCCAGCCAGCCGTTCGCGGCGGCGGCCTCGACCATCGCGTACTCGCCGGACACCTGGTAGGCCCAGACCGGAACCGGGGAGGTGGCGGCGACGTCGGCGAGCACGTCCAGGTAGCTGAGCGCGGGCTTGACCATGACCACGTCGGCGCCCTCGGCGACGTCCAGGCCGGCCTCGCGAACGCCCTCACGGCGGTTCGCCGGGTCGAGCTGGTAGCTGCGCCGGTCCCCGGTGAGCTGGGAGTCGACCGCCTCACGGAACGGCCCGTAGAACGCTGAGGCGTACTTGCCGGCGTAGGCGAGGATCGCAACGTCGGTGTGCCCCTGCGCGTCCAGGGCGTCCCGGACGGCGGCGACCTGCCCGTCCATCATGCCGCTCAGGCCGAGCAGCGCGGACCCGGCGCGGGCCTGGGCCAGGGCCATGTCGGCGTACCGGAGCAGGGTGGCGTCATTGTCGACCCGGCCGCCGGCGTCCAGGACGCCGCAGTGGCCGTGGTCGGTGAACTCGTCAAGGCACAGGTCCGTCTGGACGACGACGGCATCCCCCACCTCCGCGGCGACGGCGGCGGTGGCCACGTTCAGGATTCCGTTCGGGTCGGTCGCGCCGGTTCCGGTCGCGTCCCGGACCTCGGGCACGCCGAAGAGCATCAGCCCGCCGACCCCGGCCTGCGCCGCCTCGGTCGCAGCCCGGCGCAGCGAGTCCAGGGAGTGCTGGAGCACGCCCGGCATCGAGGCGATCGGCCGGGACTCGGCGGCCTCGATGACGAACATCGGCAGCACCAGGTCACTCGGGTGCAGGCGCGTCTGCGCGACCAGGCGGCGCATCGCCGGGGTGCTGCGCAGGCGGCGGGGTCGGATCCTCAACTGACGTCCTCCAGTGCCCCGATCAGGGCGTCGACGGTGCGTTCGGGTGCGACCACGTCCGCGCGGAGCCCGACGGCCGCCGCGTCCCGCGCGGTCACCGGGCCGAGGCAGGCGATGGTCGTGGTCGTGGGCATCGCGAACCGGGCCAGGGACCGGGCCACGGATCCGCTGGTGACGAGCACGGCGTCCGCGCGGCCGGCGGCGAGGCCCGCAATGTCGTCCTCGGGCACCGCCAGTTCCTGCACGCGGTAGCCGATCACGGTGTCCACCCGGTGGCCCCGTGCGCTCAGCCCGTCCGCGAGTGTGTCCCGGGCGAGGTCGGAGTGCAGCACCAGCACCCGGGACGGCGAGCCGGTCCCCGCCGGTCCGCTCGTGGCGGCCTCGATGCCGGCGAGTCCCCAGGCCCGCAGCAGTCCCTCGGCGCTGAAGTCCGCCTCCGGCACCAGGTCGACGGCGAAGCCCGCGCCCTCGAGTGCCGCGGCCGTGGCGGGGCCGACCGCGGCCACCCTGGCGCGCACCTCGGCGGCGGACTCGAGCACGCCGACGGTGGCGGCGGAGGTCACCACGAGCCAGTCGTAGTCGCCGGCGGTGAGCCGGCCCACGGCGTCGCGGACCTGCGGGGTGTGCAGCGGCCGGGCGGCCACGAGCGGCACCACCCAGCCGGTGGCGCCCCGCTCGGCGAGCAGATCGCAGACCCGGGCGCCCCAGCTACCGCCCCGAGGGACGAGCACGGTGCGTCCGGCGAGCGTCATGACCCTCAGCCCGCGATCCAGGCGCCGGCACCCGCGGCCAGCAGATCCGCGGCGACGGCGCGGCCGAGCGCCGCGGCCTCGTCCGGACGGCCGGTCGCGGCGGCGGTACGGGACTCACCCCCACCGGGGCGGTAGGCCGTCCCGGAAACGGTCAGGACGCCGTCGCTCGCGGTGGCCGTGGCCCCGACGGGTGCGGCACAGCCGGCCTCGAGGGCGGCGAGCAGGGCCCGCTCGGCGGTGACCGCGGCCCAGGCGTCGGAGTCGTGGATGCCGGCGAGCGCCGCGGCCAGGGCGGTGCCGGTGGCGTCGGTCTCCCGGATCTCGACGGCGAGCGCACCCTGGCCGGGCGCGCCCGGCCAGGTGTCGAGGTCGAGTTCGGCGGTGATCGCATCGGCGCGCCCGATCCGGCGCAGCCCGGCGGCGGCGAGGATCACGGCGTCGAGTTCACCGTCGGCGACGAAGCCGAGCCGGGTGTCGACGTTCCCGCGGATGTCCACGACCTCCAGGTCCGGCCTGGCGGTGTGCAACTGCGCGGCCCGCCGCGGGGACCCGGTGCCCACCCGAGCCCCGGGCGGCAACGTGGCCAGGGTGAGCCCGTCGCGGGCGCAGAGGGCGTCGCGGGCGTCCTCGCGGACCGGGGTCGCGGCCACGACCAGCCCCGGGTGCGGGGTCGTCGGCAGGTCCTTGAGGGAGTGCACCACGGCATCGCACTCCCCCGCCAGCAGCGCGGTCCGCAAGGCGGCGGCGAACACGCCGGTGCCGCCGAGGGAGGCCAGTGAGGCCCGGTTGCGATCGCCCTCGCTGGTCATCGGCACCAGTTCGGTGGCCAGTCCGGCGACGGTCAGGGCGGCGGCCACGGTCTGCGTCTGGGTCCGGGCGAGCCGGGACGCGCGGGTGCCGATGCGGGCCACTGTCCCGACGTGCCGCCCGGCCGTGTCGGTCACGGCGCCAGCCCGGCCACCGCCGGCCGGAAGCCCCGCCGGGCGTTCTCGCAGCACCCGGGACGGCACACGTCGTACCAGGGACCGAGGGAGGTCAGCGCGGGCCGGTCCGCGACCGAGGTGCCCCGGAGCCGTTCGACGACGAGGTCCACCAGGCCGCTGACGAACCTGGGGTGGATGCCCGGGGTCGGCACCCGGACGGCGTCGATCCCGTGTTCGCCGGCGGTCTCGAGGGCCTCGGTGTCCAGGTCCCAGGCGACCTCCATGTGGTCGGAGAGGAACCCGAGCGGCACGATCACCACACCGTCGACGCCCTTGGCCGGGAGTTCGGCGATGGCGTCGTTGACGTCCGGCTCGAGCCAGGGCTGGCTGGGCGGGCCGGAGCGGGACTGGTAGACGAGCTGCCAGGGAGTCTCCGGTTCGCCGATCGCCTCCATGACCACCTCGGCGACCGCACGGTGCTGCGCGGCGTACGCGCCGCCGTCGCCCAGGCCGAGTTCGGCGGGGCCGGAGCGCTGCGCGTCGCCCATCGGGATCGAGTGGGTCGCGAACAGCACCTCGATGGTGCTCGCGCCGTGCTCGCGCAGCGTGGCCAGGCCGGCCGCGACACCGTCGACGAACGGGGCCACGAAGCCCGGGTGGTCGAAGTACTGGCGCACCTTGTCGATCTCGAGGACGTCGCCGAGGCCGGTGTCCTCGAGCGCGTCGGCGAGGTCCTCGCGGTACTGCCGACAGCTGGAGTAGGAGGAGTACGCGCTGGTCGGGATGGCGAGCAGGCGGCGGTGCCCCGCGGCGTCCGCCTCCCGGAGCGCGTCATTGAGGTAGGGGTCCCAGTTCCGGTTGCCCCAGTGGACCGGCAGGTCGAGGCCGCGTCCGGCGAGCTCGGCCTCGAGGGCGGCCTTGAGCTGGCGGTTGTGGCCGTTGATGGGGCTGACGCCCCCGAACGCCCGGTAGTGGTGGGCGACCTCCTCCAGCCGCTCGTCCGGGATGCCGCGCCCGGCGGTGACGTTGCGCAGGAACGGCAGCACGTCGTCCTGCCCCTCCGGTCCGCCGAACCCGGCCAGCAGGATCGCGTCGTAGGCGACCGGTTCGGTGACGTGCTCGGGACCGGTCCGGGCGGCCGGCGTGGCCGCCGCGACGACGGCGCCCGGCGCCATCGGCGCGGAGGTGGCGGGAGCAGGTTTGCGGCCGCGCGGGGCGCGCGCGTCGACGCTCACGCGAGCACCCGCGCGAGTTCGGCGGCGCTGACCCGGCGGCCGGTGTAGAACGGGGTCTCCTCGCGCACATGCAGTCGGGCATCGGTGTAGCGCAGGTCTCGCATCAGGTCCACCAGGTTCGCCAGGTCGTCGTCCTCGAGGGCAAGGATCCACTCGTAGTCGCCGAGCGCGAAGGCGGCCACGGTGTTGGAGAGCACGGACCGGAACTGCGAACCGCGGCGGCCGTGGTCGGCCAGCATCTGGCGGCGTTCGTCCTCGGGCAGCAGGTACCAGCCGTGCGAGCGCACGAACGGGTAGACGGTCAGCCAGCCGGCAGGGTCCTTGCCGCGCAGGAAGGCGGGCACGTGCCTGGCGTTGAACTCCGCCTCCCGGTGCATGCCGAGCGTGTTCCAGGTGGGCAGCAGGGTGTTCAGCAGCGCGGTGCGGCGCAGGTCCCGCAGTCCGGCCTGGAGGTCCTCGGCGCGGTTGCCGTGGATCCAGATCATGGCGTCCGCGTCCGCCTTGATGCTGGAGACGTCGTACAGCCCGCGGGTGGTGACGCCGGCGGCGGCCAGACGCTCGATCGTGGCCTCGACCTCGGCGACGGCGTCCTCGGAGACGTCGGGGTCGCGGTGGGGGTCACGGCGCAGGACGGCCCACAGGGTGTACCCGGAGGGGTTCTCCTCGGCGCCCGCGTGCGGAGGGTTGGAAACGTTGCTGTCGGTGGTCACCCGATCACCATAAACCCGCACCAGAATGCCGATCACGACGGTTCGTCAGAACCCCGAGACCCGCTCCCCCGCGGCCCGTGCGTCCGCGATCACCGACGCCAGACCCGTGCCCGCGATCCAGGTGCCGGCCAGGTCGAGCGAGTCGTCCGTGGCGACCGCTGCGCGCGCCCGGTCGACGTGGTGTGACATCCCCCACGCCCGCACCGGGCGGGGCAGGACCAGGGACACCCGGGCATGGTCGACGAGCGCGCGCGACCCGAGCGTGATCCCGAGCAGCCGGCCGGCATCGGCGAGCGCGAGCGTGGCCCGGGCCTCCGGGTCCTCGCCCGCGATCCCGGCCGCATAGGAGAGCCGGATGATGGCCCGGTCCGGGCCGGCCGCCTGCCCGAGCCAGTCCCACTTGGCGCTCGCGTAGGTGAGCGCCTTCGCGCCGCGACCGGGCACGGCCACGAGCACGCCCGCGCGGGGGTGCTCGGGCAGTGCGGACGCGTCGAGCATGAGGGTGACCAGGTCCACGCCCGACGGCGAGGGCCAGTCCGCCGCCAGCGTCGCCAGGGACCGGGTCGCGCCGCGTGGGGCGCCGCCGGCGCCCGGGCGTGGCGCCCACGGGGCGTGCTCGGGAACCGGGCGCAGGAACGCCCAGGCATGCGGCGCACAGGCGAGCAGCACCCGGTCCGCCCGTAAGGTGGCGGACGCGGTGCGCACGATCCAGCCACCGCCGTCGGGCGTGAGCGCGGCGACCGCGGCGTCCGTCCGCAGGTCGGCGCCCAGCCGGGTCAGGTCGGCGACGAGGGCGGCGACGAGCCGGTGGATGCCGCCGCGCAGGCCCTGCACGGCGCTGCCGGCCGGTGCGGCAGCGCGGATTCCGGCGAGGGCGGCGGCCAGCGACCCGGTCTCGGCGACCCGGTCCAGGACGCCGGGGAGCAGGTCGGTGGCGGCCAGTTCCTCGGGTTCGACCGAGTGCACGCCGCGGACCACCGGGCGCAGCAGCCGGTCCGTGACCGCCTCCCCCATGCGGGCCGTGACCAGGGCGGCCAGGCTGATCGGAACACGTCCCGACGATGCCGCGACGGACGCGCCGACGCCGGGCCGGGCGCCGGTCACCTCGACGGGCAGTTCCAGGTCCCGGCGCGCCCGGGCCAGACCGTCCGCGCCGAGGACCTCGGCCAGGCCGGGCGCGTCGAGTTCGGTCGGGATGCCCAGCACCCCGGTGGCGGGCATCGGCCGGGAGACCCCGTCGTGATGGACCCGAGCGGGCACGCGGGTCGGCGTCACGATCTGGTCCGCGAGGCCGAGGTCACCCAGGAGCGCGGCGACGGTCCCGCCCCGCGTCGCGAAGCTCTCGGCACCCGCGTCCAGGGCCACCCCACCCACCCGGTGCATCCCGACCATGCCTCCGAAGGAGGTGGCAGCCTCGAGGACCGTCACGGACCGACCGGCGCGGGCCGCCTCCCAGGCCGCCACCAGTCCGGCGACGCCGCCGCCGATGACCACGAGCTCGGCCGTCGACGAGATGTCCGACGCTTCCGCGGCAGTTGCTCCGGCGGTCTCGGCGGTGCTCATCGGCCGGAGGCGGCGTGCACCGTCTCCACGATCCGGGTGAGCACGGTCGGGTCGGTCTCGGGTGGCACCCCGTGTCCGAGGTTGAGCACGTGCGCCGGGGCGGAGGTGCCGCGGGCGAGCACGTCCTGGACATGCGCCTCCAGCACCGGCCATGGGGCGGCGAGCAGGGCCGGGTCGACGTTGCCCTGCAGCGGCACCCCGGGCAGGGCCGCGGCGGCCGTGTCCAACGGGGTGCGGTAGTCGACGCCGACCACATCCACACCGACCTCGTGCATGGCCCCGAGCAGGTGCCCGGTGCCGACCCCGAAGTGCACCGTCGGGACCCGGCCGTCGTTCGAGGCCGCACCGGCCACCTGGAGCTCGCGGACCGGCGCGAGCGCGGCCGCCGACTGCGGCGCCACCCGCGCGCGGTAGTCGGCCAGGGACAGGCCGCCGGCCCAGGAGTCGAACAGCTGGGCCGCGGACGCACCGGCCCGGACCTGCGCGAGCAGGAACGCACCGGTGAGCTCGGCGAGCCAGGACATCAGGTCGGCCCACACCTCGGGGGCGCCGTGCATGAGCGTGCGTGCGGCCAGCTGGTCCTTCGACGGGCCACCCTCCACCAGGTAGGCGGCGAGCGTGAACGGCGCCCCGGCGAACCCGATCAACGGGGTGCCGCCGAGTTCGCGGACCAACTGTCCCACTGCGGTGGTGACGGGCTCGAACAGACCGCCGGGGACGCCGTCGGGCGTGAGCGCGCGAAGCGCGGCGACATCCGCAGCGGTCCGGACCGGGTTCGCCAGCACCGGACCCTTGCCGGGCACGATGTCCACGTCCACGCCGATCAGGCGCAACGGGACCACGATGTCGCTGAAGAAGATCGCGGCGTCCACGCCGTGTCGACGAACCGGCTGCAAACTAATCTCGGTGACCAGATCCGGTTCGAGGCACGCCTGAAGCATCCGGGTCCCGGTGCGCAGGGCGCGGTACTCCGGCAGCGAGCGACCGGCCTGCCGCATGAACCACACCGGCGTGACCGGCGGGCGCTCGCCGGAATAGGCGCGGACGAGGGGCGAGGAGGCCGTGGCACCCGTGAGCGGGTGGTCGGCGGGCAGGAGGCTCACGCGTCTGATTCTGACATCACCGGCACGAGTGTCGTGACCACGGCCCGCATGGCTGCGCACGGAGGCCCCTTGCTGCCCGCCGTCGGCACGCTCACACTGGACGTCGAAGCCTTGGAGGCGATCCCATGACCCTGTTCGGGCTCATCCCCGGCGCCGGCTGTGACCCTGCGTACTGGGCCCCCACCCAGAGAGCACTGGACGCGCTCGGGTTCGACTCGGTCGCCGTCGACCTGCCCAGCAGTGACGATGGCGCCGACTTCAACACCTACGCCGACGTGACCGTGGACGCCCTGGCTGGGCATGCCGACGTGGTCCTGGTGGCGCACTCGTTCGGCGCCTTCACCGCTCCACTGGTGTGCGCCCGGCGCCCCGTCGACCTGCTCGTGCTGCTCTCTGCGATGGTGCCGCAACCGGGCGAGTCACCTGCGGACTGGTGGGCCGCGACCGGCCAGGAACAGGCCCAGGCAGACGCGGCCGCGGCGGCCGGTCGGCCGGGCGAGGAGTCCATGGCCGACGTCTTCTACCACGACCTCACCCCGGCCCAGTCGGAGCAGGCTCAGTTGTGGGATCGGCCACAGTCAGCAACCCCGTTCGAACAGACGTGGCCGATGACGCACTGGCCGGAGGTCGCCACCCACGTGCTCGGGTTCGCCGAGGACCGCCTCTTCCCGCTGCCCTTCCAACGGCGCGTGGCCGCGCAGCGACTCGGTCTCCGGGTCACCGCCGTGCCGGGCGGGCACATGGGCATGGTGTCCCGACCGGGTCCACTCGCCGCGGCGCTGCGCTCCTGTGTCGGGTCCATCTCCACCACGATCTGACAACCTGTTCGCACGTTGGAAACGCGACGGTCGTAGCATGGCCGCGTGCTGGTGTGCGTGAGTGCGAGTCATCGAACCGCGAGCTTCGCGGTCCTCGAACGACTCACGGCCGCCCATCCGGACCCGGCCGCACACCTCGCTGACGACGGGGTGCAGGGCGCCGTGCTGGTCACCACCTGCAACCGGGTCGAGGCCTATCTGGACGTCGCGGCCCAGACCGAGGCGCAGATCGACGCGGCGGTGAGCACCGCCATCGAGCGCCTCGCCACCGCGGCCGGAATCGATCCCGGCGAACTGCGCGCCCGGTCCCGGACGATGAGCTCCAGCCGGGTCGCCGCGCACCTGTTCGCGGTCGCCAGCGGCCTCGACTCCGTGGTGGTCGGCGAGGACGAGATCGCCGGTCAGGTACGCCGTGCCCTGGCCGATGCCCGCGCGGCCGGCGCCACCACGACCGCCCTGGAGCGCCTGTTCCAGATGGCCTCGACCACCTCGCGCGGGGTGAAGAACACGACCGGGATCAACGCGGCGGGACGGTCCATGGTCCGCCTGGCCCTTGACCTCACCGAGAGCCGGATCCCGCAGTGGGCCGGCGCCCGGGTGCTGATCATCGGCACCGGCGCCTACGCACGCACCACGCTCGCCGCGCTGCGCGAGCGCGGGGTGAGCACCGTGGACGTGGCCTCCCCGTCCGGGCGTGAGCAGCAGTTCGCGAGCCGGGAGGGGGTGCGACCGGTCGGTGCGGGCGAGGTGCCGGCCGCGCTCGGCCGGGCGGACCTCATCATCACCTCCACGAACCAGGTCGCCCTGGACGCCGGGCGGCTCGCACCCGCCCGCCGCGGTGAGCGGCCCCTGCTGATCATCGACCTCGGGCTGCCCGGCAACGTCACCAAGGACGTCACCGGGTTGCCCGGCGTGGATCTGCTCGACCTGGAGACGATCAGCCTGCACGCCCCGGTCGCGGAACTGAACGCGAGCGCCCAGGCCCACGACCTGGTGGCTGCCGCGACCCGGGAGTACGAGACCCGCACCGCCGCCGAGACCGCGGCTCCCGCGATCGTGGCCTACCGCGGTCGCATCGAGGAACTCCTCGAGGCCGAACTGGCTCGAGCCCGCGCCCGCGGTGAGCACACCGAGGAGGTGGAGCGCGCGCTGCGGCACTTCGCCGGCGTGTTGGTGCACTCCCCCACGGCCCGGGTCCGCGACCTCGCCACGCAGGGCCGGTTGCCGGAGGCAACGGATGCGCTCGCCGCCCTGTACGGCCTGCACGTGCCGCCCCATGACGAGAAGACGCTCGGGATGACCTACCGCCGCATCGGTTGAGGCGACCGGGGGCCCTGACTCCCGCGGGCGAGCCGGCGCAGGGTGAATGATGGGCTCGTGACCGGCCACGACTGGACCCTGCGGCACCCGACCCGCAACGCCGCCCACCGCGGGGCGGCAGGCACGCAAGTCCGCGCCACGTCGCTCGCTCGGCACCTTCATGACGCCGTACCGGGACCCGGTCGCGCACCTCACCGAGCAGAACGCCGACCGGGTGCCCGACCTCGTGCCGCTCCGGATGGCGCGGATGCTGCAGGACCCGTTCGCGTTCTACCGCGGGAGCGCGGGCCTGATGGCCCTCGACCTGGCCGACGCCGCACCATGGGACTGGGACCTCAAACGCCTGGTGACGAGCGCCGTCGTCAGGGGACGCCACGCCGGGTACGACGGCGCCGACATCGAGCGGACCGCCCGCGAGGCCCTGCGCACGTACGCGACGGCCCTCGCCGATATCACTGCCCTCTCGCCGACGGCGCGCTACTTCATGCACACCGGGACCGCCAAGGCCGGGCGATGGCTCGACAAGGCCACCCGCACGGCCCTGCAGGACGCGGTCACGCGGGCGCGCAAGCGCACCGGCGGCCGCGCGGTCCGGCGGACCACCGAGCGCGGCCCCGACGGCCGGCTCCGGTTCATCGAGAACCCGCCGACGATGGCGCACCTGGGTGCGGACGCCGCCGAGGCCATGACGGACATCGTCGACCGCGTGCTCTCGAGCATGAACGTCGACGTGGCCCTCGTCGTGAGCCAGTACCGGCCCCTGGACCTCGTGCGTCGGGTGGTCGGCGTCGGCAGCGTGGGCACCCGGTCCTTCCTGCAGTTGATGGGCGGCGCCGACGACGACGTCCTGCTCCTGCAGGTGAAGGAGGCGACCGAGTCGGTCCTGGTCCGGTACGGGCGGGCCGAGCAGCCGCAACGGATCGTCCGCGGGATCGCCGGGCGGGGCAACGGGCTGCGGGTCGTGGCGCTGCAGCGCGTGCTCCAGGGGGTCTCCGACCCCTACCTCGGGCACGTGCAGGTGGGCGGCCGGGACTATTACCTGCGTCAGTTCCACGACATGAAGGGGTCGGTCGACCTCGGCGACCTGGACGCGGACACGTTCCGGCAGTACGTCGCCGCCTGCGCGGCCATCCTGGCGCGCGCACACGCGCAGAGCCCCACCGCGAGCGGGGTGGTCGGCTACATCGGCAGCGGCGGCGCGCTGACCGACGCGATCACGGCCTGGGCGCACGCCTACGCCGATCAGTCCCGGCGCGACTACGACACCGTGCGCGCCGCTGCGGCGGCCGGGCGGGTCCCGCTGGCCGACGGGGTGAACTGATCGGGTGAGCGAATCGGAGGAGCCACGGGTTGCGGTCGTCGGCGACGTCGTGCACCGCCCGGCGCAGGTCTGGACGCCCACCGTGCAGGCCCTGCTGCGCCACCTGAGCGCGAACGGACTCGCCGGCGCGGTCCCCGAACCGCTCGGCATCGACGGCGCCGTGGAGACCGTCCGCCTGGTGCCGGGCGAGGCCGGGCCGGCCTGCTGGCCGCACCAGGCGACCGAACGGGGGTTGGCGTCGGCCGGCCGACTCCTGCGGGTCGTGCATGACGCGACCCGCGGATGGCGTCCGCCGCCGGGCGCTCGGTGGTCACGCCCGCCCAGCACGGACACGACTGGCGCACCCTTCGTGATCTGCCACGGCGACCCCGGTCCGTGGAACATGACCTGGACGGGCGGCACCGCAACCGGCCTCTTCGACTGGGACCAGGCCTATCCAGGCCCTGCACTCGACGACGTCGCGTATGCGCTCGAGTATCTCGCGCCGTTCCGGGACGACGCCGAGGCGGTGCGCTGGCACGGGTTCGAGGTGCCGCCGGACCGGCGTCGACGGATCGAGGTGTTTGCGAGGGCGTACGGACTCGACTCGACCGCAGGCCTCGTCGACGCCGTCATCCGGCGTCAGGCCCAGACCGTCGACCACGTCCGAGCGCTCGCGGACGCCGGCGTGCAACCCCAAGCGAGGTGGGTGGGCGAGGGCTACCTCGACGTGCTCGCCGACCGGGTCGCCTGGTCGCGGACCAACCGCGAGCTCATGGAGTAGGCGGCGCCTCCACCTCGAGGCCGGTGTGCTGGGCGGCGAACGCGAGCTGGTCGGCGAACTCCGCCACCTGGGCGTCCTTCGGCTTGCCCATGCCATGCCCGGCGCGGGTGTCGATTCTCAAGAGCACCGGCCCGGACCCGCCTGACCCGGCGTGCTGGAGTTCGGCCCCGAACTTCAGCGAGTGCGCCGGGACCACACGGTCGTCGTGGTCACCGGTGCAGATGAGCGTCGGCGGGTAGGCGACGTCGCTGCGCACCCGGTGCAGCGGCGAGTAGGCGTGCAGCGCCGGGAAGTCCGCGGGATCGTCAGGGTCCCCGTAGTCGCTGCGCCAGGCCCAGCCGACCGTGAACAGGTGGAACCGCAGCATGTCGAGCACGCCGACCGTGGGCAGCGCGGCCGCCCACAGCTCGGGACGCTGGGTCATCGCGGCGCCGACGAGGAGCCCGCCGTTGGACCGACCATGGACCGCGATCTGCGACGCCGTGCCGGATGAGCGCAGCCACTCGGCGCAGGCGTACAGGTCGTCGAACACGTTCTGCTTGCGGTCCTTCGTGCCCGCCTCGTGCCAGTCCTCGCCGTACTCCCCGCCGCCACGCAGGGTCGCGACCGCGAGCGTGCCGCCGGCGGCGACCCAGGCGACGAAGATCGCCCGGAACTCCGGGTTCACCTCGATCCGGAAACCGCCGTAGCCGTACAGGAGGGTGGGCTGCGGCGCGCCGCCGGCAGCATCGGCGGAGTCCGCGGAGTCCGCGGAGTCCGCACGTCGGACGAGGAACATCGGCACCTCGGTGCCGTCCGCGGACGTCGCCCGTGGGCGGGTCACGGACACCTCGCCGACGTCGAAGGCACCACCAGGTCGGGCCAGGACGCGGTGCTTGGGCGACGGCGACGTGACCACCCGGTGGTTGGTCCCGGCGTCCGTGAAGGAGACGGTGCGCACATGCACGACGGCGGATCCCTCCTCCGCGTCGATCGCCGCCACGGTCACGGACTCGCCGAGGTCGACGGCGCGGCGCTGCGCGGCGAGGGTCACCGATGCGACCGCGTCCCCCGCCGGCTCGAACGGGGCGAGCACCACGCGGTGCGTGGCGTCCCGCGAGTAGACCAGCGCAAGGCCGTCCGCGGTGAGGACGGACTCCGGCAGCAGCGCGTCCGCCGACTCCCCGACCAGCTCACGGAAGTCCGGCTCCGAATCGGCACCGACGCCGTCGGGCTCCACCGTGACGATCCGGCGGCGCGGTGCACCGTCGTCGGTGTGCAGCACGAGCCGGCCCTCCCGGGCCCCGAGGACCGACCACCGGGCGCGTGCGTCGGACGTCAGGGCGATCTCGTCGGGGTCGATGTCGGTCCCTCGCGGCCCCGGCACGAGTCGCCGCACGGCGAGGTCGCTCGGCCCGGAGGATCCGGCGGCGTACCGGATCACGAGCCAGTCGCCCGCGACGTCGGGGTAGGCGAACAGCTTGGGTGTGTCCGGCCGGTGCCACACCGTGACATCGTCGGCCGGTGCGTCACCGAGCCGGTGCAGCCGCAGGTACCCGGCCTCGGTGACGTCGGCGAAGGTCGCTCCGGCGGGGGCGTCGTGCACCCAGTACAGGAAGCCGCTCGAGTCCGGCAGCCAGGTGGGCTCGACCCACTTCGTCCACGCGAGCTCGTCCGGTCGGACCGCGCCGGTGGCCACATCGAGCACCCGGATCGTGCGCCAGTCCGAGCCCGCCTCGGCGGCCGCATACGCGAGCAACTGACCGTCCGGGCTGACGGACCAACTGGTCACCGCCGTCGTCCCCGTGGCGTCCAGCGCGTTCGGGTCGAGCAGCACCCGGGACTCCAGCGACGGCTCGGCGCCGTCATCGGAAACGACCAGCACGTCCTGGTTCGTGGTCCCGTCGTTCACCCACGCGAACGTGCGACCCAGGCGTTCGTGCGGGAGACCGACGCTCGGCGCGTGCAGGATCCGGGTGAGGAGGTCGGAGAAGGCAGCTCGTCCGGGCAGCGCGGCGAGGATCGGTGCACTCAGCTCGTTCTGCGCCGCCACGAAGGCCCGCGTCTCGGCCGCGTCCGGGTCCTCGAGCCAGCGGTACGGGTCGGCGACCCGCTCCCCGTGCAGGACGTCGAACGTTTCGGACCGGCGGGCGGGCGGGTAGGTGACGGGTGCGGGACGCGAGTCGAGGGGCATGCACCCCAGTCAATCGCACCCGCGGCAGACCCCGACACAACCGTGGCAGGCTGGGCCCCATGAGTACCTATCCCACCCTGGACCGGTTCGACTTCCCGGTGGCGCTGGCCGTCTCCTCCTCGTCCGAGGTGCTCAGTTTCGACGGCGACGTGGAGGAGGTGTTCGCGTGGAAGTCGGTCACGAAGCCGCTGGCGGCCCTCGCGGTGCTGGTCGCGGTGGACCGGGGCAGGCTCGGGCTCGACGATCCCGCGGGGCCGGAGGGCTCGACCGTGCGGCACCTGCTCGCGCACGCGTCCGGGCTGCCGTTCGAGGACGGTGCGGTGCTGCAGCGTCCCGGCCTGCGCCGCGTGTACTCGAACCAGGGCTTCGACATCCTCGGTGACCACGTCGCTGCGGCCGTGGGCGTGTCGTTCCCCGAGTGGACCCGGACCGCGGTGCTCGAGCCGCTGGAGCTGAGCAGTGTCAGCTTCGACGGCAGCCCCGCGTACGCGGCGAGCGGCTCCACCCACGACGTGCTCGCGCTCGGTCTCGAGATGCTGACGCCGACGTTGATCTCGGCCGACCTCGGCGAGACGGCTTGCACGGTGGCGTTCCCCGGGCTGTCCGGAGTGCTGCCCGGGTTCGGTCGCCAAGAACACAACGACTGGGGCCTCGGCTACGAGATCCGCGATCACAAGACCCCGCACTGGACCGGCGCGTCGAACTCCCCGGCCACGTTCGGGCACTTCGGGCAGTCCGGCAGCTTCGTCTGGGTGGATCCGGAGGCGGACCTGGTTGCCGCGTTCCTCGGCGCCCGCACGTTCCGGTCCGAGGTGCACGGCGAACTGTGGCCGCTTCTGAACGAGGAGATCCTCACGGCCCACCGGCGTTGAGCTGCACGGTCGGACCGGGTCGTCAGTTCGTCCGGATCAGTTCGACGACGTCCGCGGCGTTCAGGCCCTCGGGGAGCCCGATCCGGACGGTGCCGAGGTCCTCCAACGGCTCGGGTACCGCGGCCGCCGAGACGGGAGACCCACCGACGCTCAGGACGAGCCGGGCGGACTCCCCGGCCGCGGCGATCTCCGTCGCCAGCTCCGCGAGCACCGCCTCGCCCTCCGGCGAGACCGCCAGGTCGACCGCTCCCCCGGTGAGCTGGGTCGTCGTCGCCTCGTCGCCACCGCCATCTCCGGCCGAGCACGCACCCAGCATCAGCGCGAAGATCACGGGAACGCAGGACCACCAGCCCCGAGCACGCATATCGCGGCCCTCCCTCGTCGGGTGGAACGCCGGCGCGCACCACGATCCGATGCTATCCGGGCGGCTCAGCCCGCGAGCAGCTCCGCGTCCGCGCGGGCCGTCGCGCCGTTGCCGTAGCGGTGCACGAAGGCTCGCACCAGCGCGTGGGCGGTTGTCACGTCTGCCCGCGCGACCCGGTCCAGCACGGCTGCCACCTCCGCCGCGTCGAAGTAGCCGGAGTCGCGGTAGACCTCGATCCGGGTGGTCACCGAGGCCAGGTCCATCTCCGGGTGGAACTGGGTGACGTACCCGTGCCGGCCGAGCCGGTACATCTGCACCGGGCAGGTCGCCGACGTCGCGAGGACGGTCGCCCCGGCCGGCAGCCGGGTGACCGCCTCCTTGTGCCCCACGTAGGCCTCGAACGCCGTCGGCAGGTCTGCCAGCAGCGGGTCTGCCACACCGTCGGGGGTCAGCTCGATCCGGGCCGCGGAGGTCTGCTCGCCGTACGTGGCGTCCACCACGCCGCCGGCGCGGGCGCCGACGATCCCGACGCCGTAGCAGAGGGCAAGCATCGGCAGGTCGCGGCGGATTACCTCGTCGACGATGAGACCGAGGTCAGCCTCCACCCGGCGCTGCACGGGCGACTTGTGCGCGTCGGACACGGTGAACGGGCTGCCCCCGATGATCACCCCGGCGTACTCGGTCAGATCCCGCGGCGGCATCTGACCGGCCTCGAGCCGCACCCGGACGAGTTCCCCGGGAGCCAGGGCGCCGTGGCGCAGCAAGCTGCGGTACTCCTCGTCCGCCGCCGCGTCCTCCGCGCGGGAGGCGAGCAGGAGGAAGGGGCGCATGCCGCAAGTCTTCCCGACGGCGACCACTCGCCCGTGCGGGCCCAAATTCCGTCTCAGTCCGTGGTCACCGGCTCTCATCCGGCCGGTGACCATGGGCGATCTACGCCAACCCCATCGCAGTCCTAGCCTCGGCGAGCACAGGCGCGGTGACTCGACGACATACCTCGGCGCCGGCCGCGAACACCGATGACACGTCGCCGGGATCGAGTTCGGAATACCGGATCTGGATCGGCTCGAGCTCGGCTATCACGGCGTCGGTCACCGCAGCCTTGAGGGCTCCGTAGGTCGTGATGCCCTCGGCCGAGCCGCCACAGGCCGCGAGGATGTCGAGCAGGTTGGTCACTCCGGGCTTGGTCTCACGATCGGGCCGCACCGAGCCCACGCCCACGTCCGAGTCCGTCACGGCGCGACCGATCTTCCGGCGTACCACGTCGGGCGGGTCGAGCAGGTAGATGGTCCCGCCGCCGTCGTCGCGGGACTTGTCCATCTTCGAGGTCGGGTCCTGCAGGTCCATCACGCGTGCACCGGCCGGCGCCGTGACGATCTCGGGGACCTTGAACACCTCGCCGTAGGTACGGTTGAACCGCAGCGCAAGGTTCCTCGTGAGTTCGACATGTTGGCGCTGGTCGTCGCCGACCGGCACGTGGGTCGGCCGGTAGAGCAGGATGTCGGCAGCCATGAGCGCCGGGTAGGTGAACAGTGAGACGCGAGTCGAGGGCCGGTTGCGACCCTTCTCCTTGAACTGGATCATCCGGTTCAGCTCGCCGATGTGGGCCGTGCACTCCAGCAGGTAGGACAACTCGGCGTGCGCAGGCACGTGGCTCTGGACGAACAGTGTGCTCCGGTCGAGCCCCACGGCCAGCAGCAGGCGCGCCATCTCGGTGCTCAACGCCCGCAGCCGGGCCGGGTCCTGGTCGACTGTGAGGGCATGGAGGTCGGCGATGCCGTAGAAGCAGGCGTTCCCACTAGCCGGGAACTGCGCGGCGGCCATCGGACGTAGCGCGCCGAGCAGGCTCCCGATCGTGAGGTGCCCGGTGGGCTTGAGCATGGACAGATTGATCATCGGGACTCCTTCGATGCGAGCCCACGAGTCCTGTCGATCAGTCGGTCACAACACACGACGGCCGCCCGTGGGCGGCCGTTTCGTTGAATGCTTCGAACGTGGTCCGCCGGTCAGGCGGGCCACCACTGCATGGAGCGGCGGGTCGTCAGCATGCGGGCCATCATGTCATGGACGCCGTGTGTCTCGTGATTGGGCTCGCCCGGGCGGTCACTGGGAGGACCACGGATTCAGGCAGGCGACCTCGGTCCGCTCGAAGTCACGGACGTTCCTGGCGACCACCGTGAGCGCTCGGGACAGTGCGGTCGCGGCGATGAGTGCGTCGCGCTCCGGTGCCCGATCCGGAACGTGCATCGCAGCCACGTCGGGCAGCCGGGAGATCGATGGGCAGGATCCGATCCGCAAAGCCGGTGATCACTTGATCCTGGAACCAGCACTCGATGACGTCAGCCTGCTGGCGATCGCGGCAGCGGACCGCAAGAATGCCCGTCTCGATCTCGATGATCGTGAGGACGCTGATGACGAGGCTCTCCGCGCTCTGCTGGGACACCCACGTCTTCACGCCTGGATCACCCGATGGCCGGCGCAACTCACTGATGACGTTCGTGTCGAGCAGGTACATCACAACGCTGCGGGTCGTACCTCGAGACCGATCGGCTCGATCTCGAACTCGACGTCTTCGTCCATCTCCAACCAGTCCACAAGGTTCGTTGGCGTCCCCCGGAGGCGTTGGTACTCGTTGTAGGTCAACAACACGAAGGCGGACCGGTTGTGATCCGTGATGAGCACAGGGCCGTCCTGCGCCGCTCGCTTCACGTGGCTCGGACGCTGATTGAACTCCGCTGCCGTCACCGTCGTCATCACCGGTCACCTCCGAAGTAGTACATCTAGCACCAGTGGTAGCCGCTGTCGCCCCGCAGGTCCCGGCCTGTGGATCGGCGTCAGTCCGTCGCGGATTGGGTGCCTCCGGGTGGTTCGATGCCGCGGACCGAGCCGAGGTAGCTCAGCAGCAGTGCGAGGGCGAGGACCCAGACCTGCCGGCCGGCCGTGAGCGCGTCCCCGGCGATCGCCAGCACCGCCGCGGCGACAACCGTCGGCACGCCCAGGAGCAGGGCATTGCGGACCCCGTGTCGGGCCCGACCGCGGGCGCCGAGGATCAGGTGCACCGCCGTGCCGACCAGGCCGTAGATCAGGAAGGCGACCAACAGGATCCAGAGGACGTCCTGCGCGAGGGTCTCCTCCGGCGCGGCGAGGACCCCACCGAGCACGGCGACCAGGGTGGCGAGCGCACCGCTGCTGACCAGGTGCAGCGGCCAGGCCACCCGCGGCGGCACGGCGCCGGTGCCCAGCAGAGCGACCCCGGCATAGCCGCCCCGGACCGCGAGCGCCCACAGGGTGACCAGCAGCACGAACGTCCCCGCGCCGGCCAGCGCCAGGTTGCCGTCCCAGGAGGCCTCTCCGGCGGCGGCGATGGACTGGATCAGCCCCTCGCCGAGCACGATGATCACGAACAGCCCGAGCCGCTCACCCAGGTGCGGCTCGTCGCTGGCGAGGGTGCTGACCGTCTCGGGCAGTTCCCGATCACCATGACGTTCCCGACCGCGGCGGCGGCCCGGTGCCGGTTCGCGGCGCCCGGGACGACCGGGACGTCCCCGGCGACCCCGGCCGGCGGTCCGGCCGCGGAGTTCGTCGAGTCGTTCCTGGGCGTTCTGTGCGAGCCTCGGCCCGGAGATCGCCAGCAGCACGATCACGTCGATCGCGAGGCCGAGCGCCCAGAGGATGTACACGACGGTGCCGTCGAACCACCAGGACACCATCCACGGCACCACGCCACCGAGCGCCTGCACCACGGGCAGGTCGAGCACCACGGTGCCGCGCTGGAACGGGCGGGACGCGAGGATCCGGCCGACCACGTACGCGATCGAGAACGCCGTCGCGTGCTCGCCGTTGATCTCCGGGACGGCCGCCATCATCACCGCGAGCGCAGCCATTCCGAGCAGCATCGGCCGGGCCCGGGTGGCCTCGCCCGTCACGTTGCCGTAGGTGGTGAAGCAGGCCCAGACCATCCAGAACGCGACGAACGCGATGGCGTACAGGGCCAGGCCCCCGGCACCGTGGTCGGCGTGGATCAGGTGGGCGAGGGTGCCGATGCCCGCGACCACGACCAGGTCGAAGAACAGTTCCAGCCAGGACGCGTGCCGCTCCGGGCCCGGGTGCTCCGTGGTGCTCACGTGCAGAGAACCTACTCCGGTGGCGCCCGACCCTTCAGTGGGGTCGGGTCCGGCGGCGCACACGGTGGGTGATCCGCGAGAGAATGGGGCGGATGACACTCACCAGCGCGCTCTCGGTGCCCGCGGACCCGACCGACGACGACGCCCTCGTCGAGGCCTTCACCGACTGGGCGCTCGCGCGTGGCCTCACGTTGTACCCGCACCAGGAGGAGGCACTCCTGGAGATCGTCACCGGCGCGCACGTGATCCTGTCCACGCCGACCGGGTCCGGCAAGTCCCTGGTCGCGGTTGCGGCGCACTACGTGGCGATGTCCCGCGGGCAGCGCACCTACTACACCGCCCCGCTGAAGGCGCTGGTGAGCGAGAAGTTCTTCGACCTCGTGGACATCTTCGGCGCGGACGCGGTGGGCATGATGACCGGGGACTCGGCCATCAACACCGACGCCCCGATCATCTGCTGCACCGCCGAGGTGCTCGCGAACCAGGCCCTGCGCGACGGGCCGGACACCGACGCCGCCCAGGTCGTCATGGACGAGTTCCACTTCTACGCCGACCCGCAGCGCGGCTGGGCCTGGCAGGTCCCCCTGCTGGAACTCCCGCGCACCCAGTTCGTGCTGATGAGCGCGACGCTCGGTGACGTGTCCTTCTTCGCCGAGGACCTCACCCGGCGCACGGGCCAGCCGGTCGCCGTGATCGCGAACACCGAGCGCCCGGTGCCGCTGACGTTCACCTACTCGGTCGAGCCGCTGCACGAGCTCGTCCTGGAACTGCTCGGCACCCACCGCGCCCCGGTGTACGTCGTCCACTTCACCCAGGCCGCCGCCGTCGAACAGGCGCAGTCGCTGACGTCCATCCAGGTGGCGAACAAGGAGCGCAAGGCGCAGATCGCGGAGGCGATCGGCGACTTCAGCTTCGCCCGGGGCTTCGGGGCCACCCTGTCCCGGCTGCTGCGGCACGGCATCGGCGTGCACCACGCCGGCATGCTGCCGCGCTACCGGCGGCTCGTGGAGCGCCTCGCCCAGGCCGGGCTGCTCGGCGTGATCTGCGGCACCGACACCCTGGGCGTCGGCATCAACGTGCCGATCCGCACCGTGGTGCTGACCGGGCTGACGAAGTACGACGGCGTCCGCTCGCGCCACCTGTCGGCTCGGGAACTGCATCAGATCGCCGGGCGGGCCGGCCGGGCCGGCTACGACACCGTGGGTGAGGTGATCGTGCAGGCGCCCGAGCACGTCATCGAGAACGCGAAGGCGCTCGCGAAGGCGGGCAACGACGAGCGCAAGCGCCGCAAGATCGTCCGCAAGAAGGCGCCCACCGGCGTGGTGAACTGGACGGACAAGACGTTCGAGCGCCTGCGCGACGCCGAGCCGGAGAAGCTCACCTCCCAGTTCCAGGTCTCGCACGCGATGGTCCTCGGGGTGCTGGGCCGCGACGACGACGCGGTCGCCACCCTGGCCCGGCTGTTCACGGACAACCACGACGAGCCCACCGACCGTAACCTGCACGTGCGCCGCGCGATCGGGATCTACCGGTCCCTGCGCGCCGCGGGTCTGGTCGAGAAGCTGCCCGAGCCGGACGCATTCGGGCGCCGGATCCGGCTGACCCGGGAGGTGCCGGCGGACTTCGCGCTGAACGCGCCACTGTCCCCGTTCGCGCTTGCCGCCCTGGACCTGTTCGACCCGGAGGACCCGGACTACGCCGTGGACGTGGTCTCGGTGATCGAGGCGACCCTGGAGAACCCCCGCCCGCTGCTGATCGCGCAGGAGAAGGCCGCCCGCGGCGAGGCGATCGGTGCGATGAAGGCGGACGGGCTGGAGTACGAGGAGCGGATGGCGGCGCTCGAGGAGATCACCTACCCCAAGCCGCTGGCCGAACTGTTGTCGGCCGCCCTGGCCGAGTACCGGACCGCGAACCCGTGGGTCGACGACTATGAGCTCAAGCCCAAGTCGGTGGTGCGGGACATGGTGGAGAACGCGATGACGTTCTCCGAGGTCATCTCCCGGTATGGCCTGGCCCGCAGCGAGGGGGTGATCCTGCGCTATCTCACCGACGCCTACAAGGCGCTGCGCCAGATGGTCCCGGCGGCCGCCCGCACGGAGGAGGTCACCGAGATCATCGAGTGGCTCGGCGACGCCGTACGGCAGGTGGACTCCTCGCTCCTGGCCGAGTGGGAGGCCCTCCAGAACGGCCTGCAGACCGGAACCCTCGCGCCCGGCGAGCCGGCGCCGTCGGGCCTCGACGATGCACAGGAGGCCCGCTTCGGCGGCGACGACTCAGACCGGCCGGTCACCGCGAACGAGCGGTCGTTCCGGATCCTCGTGCGCAACGCCATGTTCCGCCGCGTGGAGCTGGCCGCCCGGGAGGACTACGACCGGCTCGCCCAGCTCGACGCCGCGCTGCCCGAGGACCAGCGTTGGAGCGCCGACGACTGGGCCGACGCCCTCGACGGGTACTGGGCCGAGTACGACCAGCTCGGCATCGGCGCGGCGGCCCGCTCGGCGTCGATGACCACGATCGTCGCCGGCCCCGAGCAGTGGGACGTGACCCAGGTGCTCGACGACCCGGAGGGCGACCGGGACTGGCGGCTGCGGGCGAGCGTGGACCTGGCCGCGAGCGCCGAGCAGGGCCGCGCGGTGCTGCGGATGGTCGCCGTCGGGATGGTCAGTTCTGCCCCGTGAGCCGGTCGGTGCGGCCAGGGGGCTCGCCTACCATGGCGGGGTGAGCGACAAGGTGGCGGGCTTCTACCCGGACCCTGACGGTGAGAACCGGCAGCGGTACTGGGACGGGGACTCCTGGACGGAGTACTACACCCCGCTCGCGCCCATGGAGCCCGAGGTGCACGGTTCCGCGACCGCCGCGGCCGACTATCCCTACCTCGCCCAGGCCAACCACCCGGACGTCATGGTCGCCCCCGGCACCGCACCGAACACCTGGCCGACCTCCTCCTCCTGGGGCCCGGCCGCCCAGCCGCAGGGCGGCGGCGACGACACGAAGGTGTTCACCTCCGGGGTACGGGGCACGCCCGGCGGCATGGCCGCCGTGGTCGCGGTGTCCCTGCTCGTGATCATGCTCGTCGTCGGTGTCGGCTGGTGGCTCGTGAACGGGCGCACCCCCTCCGACCCGGATCCGACCGCGGGTCCCCCGCCCTCGTCGGGGCCGGGCGGCGGCCAGACGAACACCGGCAGCGTGGTCGTGGACGGGAACACCTCCGGCGAGGTCCCGGGCGGTGGGACCTGGGTCGGCACCCTGACGATCACCGAGGATGCCACCTACCTCCTGGACGCCCGCGCGAACGACGGCACGCTGGACCTCGAGCTCGACGTGCGCGACCCGGCCGGCGCCTCCCTCGGCGGCAACGACGACCGCGGCCGGGACCTGTCCGAGCTCGGCGGGGTCTCCCTCGACCCGCTCGCGTTCGTGACCCTGACCGCCGGCGAGTACGAGGTGGTGATGAGCGAGCACAACGGCGCCGACGCCGGCTTCCAGCTCACCACCACCCCGATCACCGACGAACTCGCGCTGGGCGAGCGCGCATCGGCCGACATCCCGTCCGGAGGCGCGTACTACGCCGTGGTCGACCTGCCCGAGGCGGGCACCTACACCATCGACGTCACCGACACCGCGGGCGAGGACCCGAGCCTGTACACGTTCGACGCCGAGGGCCGGTTCCTCGTCAACGACGACCGGGACTACGACGCCGGCGACTACGATCCGCTGCTCGAGGAGTCCTTCGCCGCCGGGCCGCTCGTGGTCATCGTGACCGAGTACTTCGGCAACCCGACGTCCGTCGACATCACCGTCACCGGGCCCTGACGTGAGCCGGAAGAAGGCGGCGGCCGGTCCCGGGACGCCCGCCACCACGGCCCTCACCCACGCGGGCGTCGCGTACACGACACATCCGTACACCCACGACCCCGCGAGTGGCCTCGGCTACGGCCTGGAGGCGGCGGCGGCGCTCGGGGTGCCGCCCGAGGCCGTGTTCAAGACCCTCGTGGTGCACGTGGACGGGCTGCGCGGGTCCGGGCTCGCGGTCGGGGTGGTGCCGGTCAGTGCGTCGCTGGATCTGAAGGCGATCGCCCGAGCCCTGGGGCACAAGAAGGCGACGATGGCCGACGGCGCAGCGGCCGAGCGTAGTTCGGGGTACGTGATGGGTGGTATCTCGCCGATCGGGCAACGCACGGCGCTGCCGACGGTGGTGGACACCTCCGCGCATTCGCTGGTGACGATGTACGTCTCCGGTGGGCGCCGCGGCTTCGACCTCGGGCTCGCTCCGGCGGACCTGGTCGCGGTCACCGGCGGTCGGTTCGCGCCGATCGCGCACTGACGCCCGTCGCGAACGGTCGGCGGGAAGTGGTACGACTGGTGCCATGAAGACACCGTTCGTCCGAGCCAGCACCGTCGCGATCACCGGAGGGTACGTCGTCCCCGTCGACGGCGACCCGATCGAGGACGGCACCGTCCTCATCGTCGACGGTGTGATCGCAGCCGTCGGTGCGGACGTCGCCATCCCCGACGCCGCCGAGATCGTCGACGCGACCGGGAGCTGGGTGCTGCCCGGGTTCGTGGAGCCGCACGCGCACCTGGGGGTCCACGAGGAGGCCGAGGGCCCGGCCGGTGACGACACGAACGAGATGACCGACCCCAACGGTGCGGCGCTGCGGGCGATCGATGCCATCAACATCGACGACCTCGGGTTCCGGGACGCGCTCGTGGGCGGGGTGACGGCCGCGGTGATCAAGCCGGGCTCGGGCAACCCGATCGGTGGGCAGTCCGTGGCCATCAAGACCTGGGGCGCCCGGACCGTGGACGAGCAGGCGTTCCGCACGGCGGTGTCGGTGAAGTCCGCGCTCGGGGAGAACCCGAAGCGCGTCTACGGAGAGCGCAAGCAGACCCCCGCCACCCGGCTCGGGGTCGCCAAGGTGATCCGCGAGGCGTTCGTGGCCGCGCAGCACTACGCCGCCGAACGCGCCCGGGCGGCCACCGACGGCAAGCCGTTCGCCCGGGACCTCGGGCTGGAGACCCTGGCCGCGGTGCTCGACGGGGACCTGGTCTGGGACCAGCACACCCACCGTCACGACGACATCGCCACCGCGATCCGGCTCGCCGAGGAGTTCGGGTACCGGCTGGTGGTCAACCACGGCACCGACGGCGTCCGGATCGCGAGCGTGCTCGCCGAGAAGGACATCCCGGTGATCTTCGGCCCGATGCTGACCTCCCGCTCGAAGGTCGAGCTACGCACCCGGGACATCGCGAACCTGGCCCGCCTCGCCGAGGCCGGGGTGCGGATCGCGATCACGACCGACCACCCGGTGGTGCCGATCAACTTCCTGGTGCACCAGGCGTCCCTCGCGGTGAAGGAGGGCCTGGACCCCGTCCTCGCGCTGCGGGCGCTGACCGTCAACCCGGCCCAGTTCCTCGGCCTCGACGACCGGGTGGGAGCCCTCCGGGAGGGACTGGACGGGGACGTCGTGATCTGGTCCGGGGACCCGCTGGACGTCTACTCGCGCGCGCAGCGGGTGTTCATCAACGGCCGCGAGGAGTACTCCCTCGAGCACGGGGTGCGCGAGCGGGACTGATCGCTCGGCCGGACCTCGCTATGGAGAGTGTCCCAGGATGGGTTCTCCGCCTTCCCGGCAATGCTCACCATACGCGCCACGGCAACGCTGAGATGGGCTGCGTCTCGGCGCCCATGCCATGTAGCCTTTGTTCGTGGATCACCGACGATCACCGAGATTGCGTATGCAGTGCCTCGCATTCGCAACAGGCCTGCTTGTCGCCGCCGCAACAGGTTCGCCGGGGATCGGCGAGCCGCACTCAAGTCCGGAGCGCCCGTACGCCATGGGCGGCTACAGCGCGCGTCCGGCCCAAGCCGAGTTCGGCCCTCGGATGCCGAGCGAAGAGGAGCCTCCGGGGCTGTCGGTCGGGGCAGATCAGGTCGCAGCGTTGATTGCTCTGGAAGAGACCAGTCTCTTGAACGGTTATACGGACGTTTACGCCGGGTCACAGTTCGACCAGACATCTCGGAGTTTGTTCATTTATTATGATGACCGATCCGCGAGCGACCGCCTTGCAGAGTTCCTTAATGCCGCCTCCATCGCGCGTGCCATGGCAACCGGGTACGACCTTGTGCTCGAGCGGGTTCCGGCAAATCAGGACGCTCTCCATGGACTCGCCCTGGCGATCTCTACTAACGATCAGGGCTCGTGGTCCTCAACCCTCGGCGTGGGCGAGATTTCCGCCGTCCATTGCGACCCGCGAACCGGCACATTGACCGTTGATGCGGTCGTGGGGCCATCCTCGCAGACCAGCGAATTCACGATCGACGGGATCCGGGTCGTGATCAACCCCGTCGCTGAGGAGGGACCCGCCATCGAAAATCAATCCCGAGATGACGACTCGCAACCTTGGTCTGGCGGTGCCTCTTTGCGTTGGCACTCGGGCCTATCGTCGAGCGCCTACTGCACTGCCGGTTTCGCCTGGCGCCGATGGTCCACAGGCGAGTATTATTCAAGCACCGCCGAGCACTGCTGGGGCGATGGAGAGCGCCCAAATTGGTACAACTGGGGCACTTTCCTGGGAAGCATCTACCTATACTCGAAGCAAGTCGACACCATGATGCTCCGCACCAACCCAGCGAGTCAGGTCGCTCCGAACGTGTTCGTGGGCGGCAACAACACCACAACGGTTCGGTGGGTAACCGGCGCATCTCCTGGTCCAAGCATCTCTCAAGTGGTTGCCTTGAGTGGAGGCAATGGTGGGCTGACCGTGACCGAAGTGGTCGGCACTGGCAGTTACAGCGACGGAGTCGGTCCTATGGTCACGACAGCGATGAGCACTTGCGTGGACGGTGACTCGGGATCGCCAATCCTGACGACATCCGGCACCAACGCGACCGCCCATGGTCAGCACAAGGGCAGGTGGACTACAGGGTTCTTCGCCGGCCATTGCCTATTCCTTCCTGTCGTCAATATCAGCGCCGCCCTGAACGTCTCGATCCTGACCCTCTGAGGTGGAACCTTGATGAGCGCCACGATTCGTTGTTGTCGGATGGCTCGGTGTCTCGCTGCTCTAGCCACCCTGATTCTCGTCGCTGCCTGTACTGACACCAGCCCTACAGAGCCTGCGACATCGGGCACGGCTGGTACGACATCCTTGAGCGCGCCGTCCTCGAACGACTCGGACTCGGACTCGGACTCGGACTCGGACTCGGACATCGTTGCCGCCATCGACCAGTCGGACGTCCTCAACCAGCCCGAGGGTGGAGGCACGTTGGCGCTGGTCGGTAACCACTGCATCGGTCTCCTCGATCCCGACGGCACCCTGCGGCTGGGACTGTTTCCGGCCGGGACCACCGTGGCCGAGGTAGGCGGAACCATCAGCGTGACACTCCCGGACGGCTCCAGTGCCGATGTCGGAGACGACGTCGTGACGGGCGGCAGCCTCGTCGGCGAGGACAACCTCACGTCGGCCCTACCCGCAGACTTACCTTCCGATTGCCACACTGACACTGCCGTCCAGATCGGTCACATCAGGCCGGAGTGATGACGCTCAGGACGCGAACGGCCGGTGCGTGGTGACGATCTCGCGGCCGAGCGGGGTCATCGAGATCGGGATGAGCTTGAGGTTCGCCCAGCCCATCGGGATCCCGATGATCGAGATGAACAGCGGGATCGAGGTGATGATGTGACCGATCGCGAGCCACCACCCGGCCACGATGAACCAGATGATGTTCCCGATCCCGGAGATCACGCCCGCCGTCGGGCGCTTGACGACCTCCCGGCCGAACGGCCACAGCACGTAGTTGGCGATCCGGAAGGACGCGATACCGAACGGGATCGTGATGATCAGGATGCAGCAGATGATGCCGGCGACGGCGTAGCCGACAGCCAGCCAGAACCCGGCGAAGACCAGCCAGATGATGTTCAGGATCGTGCGCACCCGCCCATTGTCTCACCTGCCTGGACTCGAGGTCCGTGCCGCGTCGGTAGGCTCCGGCACGTGGATGATGCTGCGATGAGCCTGTGATGGACCCGGAAGATCTGAGCGGTGCGACGCTGTCCCACCTCGACCTGGACGGCGCCGTGTGGATCGGTGCCGAGATCGACGAGCTGGACCTCGACTCGGTCACACTGCGGCGGGTCCGGGCCGGCGGCGGCACGTGGGAGCGGTGCCAGTTCACCGGCGTGGACCTCGACGGTGCCGACCTCGCCGGGCTGACCACCCGCGACTGCGGGCTGGTGCGGACGTCCCTGAACGACGCCCGGCTGACCGGGTCCTCGTGGCTGCGGTCGCGCTGGCGGGAGGTCACCGCCGACGGCGTCCAGGCCGACCTGATGTCGGCCCACTCGGCCGCCTGGACGGACGTGACCCTGACCGGGGCGCGGCTGCGGCAGGTGGACTTCTCGGACGCCACGATGCTGCGGGTGCGGTTCGTCGAGTGCGACCTGACCGAGGCCCGGTTCGCCGGGCTGCGGGCGCAGCAGGTCACCTTCACCGGGTGCGACCTGGCGGGCGCCACCGGCGTGGACTCGCTGCGGGGCACCACCCTGGCCTGGTCGGACGCGACCTCGGTGCTGCCGTCGCTGGCCGAGCACCTCGGCATTCGCCTGACCGAGGACCCGGACGGTCCGGGGGCGCGTCGATGAGTGGGGACGTCACCAACCTCGCCCGGGTGCGGGAGCGGGTCGAGGCGGCCGCCCTCGCGAACGGACGCTCCGCCGTCGACGTGCGGTTGCTGCTTGCGGTGAAGACGGTCGACGCGACCAGGATCCGGGCATTGCTGGAGGCGAGCGGCCACACCCTGATCGGGCAGAACCGGGCCCAGGAGCTGACCGCGACGGAGCCGGAACTGGCCGGCGTGCCGCACGAGACGCACTTCATCGGGCACCTGCAGTCGAACAAGGTGAACGCGGTCATGCGCTGGGTGGACTGCGTGCAGAGCGTGCACTCGGCGCGGCTCGCGGAACGCCTGGACCGGGCCGCGGCCGCGCGTGGCCGGGACCTCGAGGTGTTCGTGCAGGTGAACACCTCGGGTGAGCCGACGAAGGCAGGGGCGGACCCGGACGAGGCGGGCGACCTGGCCGCCGCCGTCGGAGCCCTGGAGCACCTGCGGTTGCGGGGCTTCATGACGATCGGGGCCAACTCCCCCGATCCGGGCCGGGTACGCGGCTCCTACGAGGACCTCGCGAAGGTGCGCGACGCCGTCGTCGGCGCCGGCGCGCCGGGCACCGCGGATGCCCGCGAACTGTCGATGGGAATGAGCGGCGATCTCGAGGTCGCGATCGCCGCCGGGGCGAGCATGGTGCGGGTCGGCTCCGGGGTGTTCGGCGCCCGGGACTGAGGGAATACCCACGCGCCGTCGTCGTTGTGCTAGGTGGACAACCGATCGAGGAGAGCAATGCCCACCATCAACGTCACCACCGACGAGTTCGAGAAGACCATCACCGACAACAACATCGTCCTGGTCGATTTCTGGGCCTCCTGGTGCGGCCCGTGCCGCCAGTTCGCGCCGGTCTACGAGAAGTCCTCCGAGACCCACGACGACGTCACCTTCGCGAAGGTGGACACCGAGGCCGAGCAAGCGCTCGCCGCGCAGGCCGGGATCCAGGCGATCCCCACCCTGATGGCGTTCCGCGACGGCATCCTCGTCTTCAACCAGGCGGGCGCACTGCCCGGACCGGCGCTCGAGCAGCTCATCGAGGGCGTGAAGGGCCTGGACATGGACGAGGTCCGCGCGGAGGTCGCCAAGCAGCAGACGCAGGCCGCGGACGCGACCGGCTCCGAGGACCCCAGCAGCATTCCGACCGCCTGAGCCTCCCCGGCGCCGCGTGAGGGCGGCCGCCCTCCGCCAGGTCAGGGGACCCGTTCGAGCCACTGCGCGGCGGCGAACTTCTCCGTCACGAGCTGCTCGGCGCGGGCGAGCTCGGTGGGCTTGAGCAGGCCGTCGACCGTGTCGTACCGGGCGCGGAAGTGGTTCTTCATCGACTCGATGATCGCCGCCCGGCTCATCCCGGTCTGGCGGCGCATCGGGTCGACGCGCTTGTTGGCGGACTTGGTGCCCTTGTCCGAGAGCTTCTCCCGCCCGATCCGCAGCACCTTGAGCATCTTGTCGGCGTCGATGTCGTAGGACATCGTCGCGTGGTGCAGCACGGTGCCGTTGGCGAGCCGCTTCTGGGCGGCGCCGCCGATCTTGCCCGAGGGCGAGGAGATGTCGTTCAGCGGCACGTAGTGCGCGTCCACGCCCATCTCGTTGAGGGCACCGAGGACCCAGTCGTCCAGGAACGCGTAGGACTGCTCGAAGCTGAGCCCGTCCACGAGACTGCCGGGCACGTACAACGAGTACGAGATCGCGTTGCCGGGCTCCATGAACATGGCGCCGCCCCCGGAGATCCGGCGCACCACCTGGACCCCGAGTTCGTCCGCGGCCTCCAGGTCCACCTCGTTGCGCAGCGACTGGAACGAGCCGATCACCACGCAGGAGGAGTCCCACTCCCACAGGCGCAGGGTGGGACCGCGCCGCTGCGCGGCCACCTCCTCCAGCAGCACCTGGTCCAGGGCGAGGTTCACGATCGGGGCGAGCGCCTGCGGGTGCACGATCTCGAACGTGTGGTCGCTCCAGGACGACGCCGCCCCGAGCGCCCGGCGGACCGCGATCGCCACGGACTGCGGCGTGAACCCGATCAGGTGCGCGTCCGCGACGGCGGATTCGACCAGGCCGGTCATCTGCGCGACCGAGACGTCCGCGCGGAGCCCGGTGAGCGCGGCGTCGATGCGCTCGAGGGCGTCGTCGGGTTCGAGGAAGAAGTCGCCGCTGATGCGGACCCTGCTCAGGTGGCCATCGAGAACCTCGACGTCGGCCGCCACCAGCTTGCCCTGCGGAACCTTGTATTCACCTCTGGTCACCACCTCAGCCTAGGCGCCGCCCGGCTCGACGGCCTCCTCCTGCGGCTCGCCGCAACTGACCGACTGGGCACTGGCGACCGCCGGGTCCTGGGCCGTCGCCCCCTCGGCGACGACCTCGGACTCGCCGTTGGACGCGGACGCACCCGTCGCCTCGAGCAGGATCTCGGTGCGGGTCACCTCGAAGGTCGCCCCGTCATCGTCGCTGACGGCGTTCAGGCCCACGAGGGCGGGCCCCTCGCCGAGGTCGACGCAACCGACCCCGGTGCCGTACCCGGTGAAGCCGAGGTCGAACGTGTACTGCTCGCCCTGGTCGTTCCGGGTGGGGACGAGGGTGCAGTCCCGGAAGGCGTACAGCGACACCGAGCGCCCCGTGTTCAACAGGACGATGGCCGAGCCGTCGCCCAGCCGTCCGCCGATCGCGGTCGCCGCCTGAGGGGCCCCGGACTCGAACTGCGTCACGAACACACCACCCGCGGCCGTGGTGACACCCAGCGTGCGACCGTCGGCGTCGGAGAACCAGAGTTCGTCGGCCTGACCGTCCCCGTCGAGGTCCACGGTGGGCACGGGCGTCGCGTCCGGAGGCAGTTCGCGGGCGTCGGCGCCGACGGCGGAACAACCCTCCCCGGTCGCGTCACCGTCGCCGGTGGTGTCCTGGCCCGACGGCGTGCCGGCGTCCGGAGCGCTCGAGCCCTCGCCGTCCGGCTCGGCGGCACCACCGCTCGGCGGTGGCGAGGTGGCGACGTCATCGCCGGGCGAGCCGCAGCCCGCGACCAGCAGGCTCAGGCCGAGAGCCAGGGCCGCGGACTTCACGCTCCGCCGTCGGGCCCGCACCCTCAGAGCGGGACCACCTGATGGCGGATCAGCCCGTACACGAGCGAGTCCACCAGGGCCTCCCAGGAGGCCTCGAGGATGTTCGTGCCGACGCCGACGGTGCTCCAGGAGTCCTGGCCGTCGGTCATCTCCAACAGCACCCGGGTGACCGCGTCGGTGCCGTGGGAGGAGTCGAGCAGCCGGACCTTGTAGTCGATGAGTTCGAAGTCCTCGATCGTCGGGTAGGCCGCCACCAGGGACTGCCGCAGGGCTGCGTCGAGGGCGTTCACGGGGCCGTTCCCCTCGCCCGTGGAGACCACGCGGGCGTCCCCGGTGTGCAGCTTCACGGTGGCCTCGGCGTTGACCTCACCGGTCGCCTGGGTGTGCTCGACGATCGCCCGCCAGGACTCGGTCCGGAAGTAGGCGGGTCGGGCGCCGTCGATCTCCTCGCGCAGGAGCAGTTCGAATGAGGCGTCCGCGGCGTCGAAGGTGTACCCGTTCGCCTCGGCGTCCTTGACCCGTTCGGTGACCCGGCCGAGCAGATCGCCCTGCCCACTGAGGTCGAACCCGAGCTCGCGGCCCTTCAGCTCGATGCTGGCCCGCCCGGCCATGTCCGAGACGAGCATGCGCATGTCGTTGCCGACCCTGCGCGGGTCGATGTGCTGGTACAGGTCCGGGTCCACCCGGATGGCGCTCGCGTGCAGGCCCGCCTTGTGCGCGAACGCGCTTGCCCCGATGTAGGGCTGCCGAGCGAACGGGGCGATGTTCGTGATCTCGCTGACCGCGTGCGCGATTCGGGTGACCTCCTCCAGGCCCGCACCGCCGAGCACCGGGATCTCCAGCTTGAGCTCGAGGTTCGCGACCACGGCGAGCAGGTCCGCGTTGCCGGTGCGCTCGCCGTAGCCATTCACGGTGCCCTGCACGTGGTGGGCGCCGGCGAGGACGGCGGCCATCGAGTTCGCGACCGCGCACCCGGAGTCGTTGTGCGCGTGGATGCCCAGGCGGCCGTCGGTGCGCGCGCGCACCGAGGAGACGATGTCGTACACCCAGTCCGGCAGCATCCCGCCGTTCGTGTCGCAGAGGGCGACGACGGCGGCCCCGGCCTCGAACGCCGTCGTCACCGCGCGCAGGGCGTACTCGGGGTCGAACCGGTATCCGTCGAAGAAGTGCTCGGCGTCGACGATGACCCGACGGCCGGCGTCGGTGAGGTAGGCGACGGTGTCCGCGATCATGGCGAGGTTCTCCTCGCCGTCGGTGCGCAGGGCGCGCTCCACGTGCCGGATGTCGCTCTTGGCGACGAGCGTGACCGTGGGGGCGGCGGAGTCGAGGAGGGCCCGCACCTGGGTGTCGGTGTGCGCCCGGCCGCCGGCCTTGCGGGTCGAGCCGAACGCGGCGAGCTCGGCGTTCTTGAGCTCCAGGTCCTTCTCGGCGCGGGCGAAGAACTCGGTGTCCTTCGGGATCGCACCGGGCCAGCCGCCCTCGATGAACGTCACCCCGAGCTCGTCCAGGAGCGGGGCGATGGCCAGCTTGTCCGCGACGGAGAGGTTCATCCCCTCCTGCTGGGCGCCATCGCGCAGGGTGGTGTCGTAGACGTGCACATCGGCGACGTCGGGCTTCGATGCGGTGCTCATGATCGTCAGCTTCCGGGTGGTACGGGTCCTGCGGTTCTCCTCGCCTCCGCGCGTGGAACGGGGGTGGGGTGCCACGCGGATCGGAGGTACAGCGGCCATCTCGTCGCCGGGATGGGTGGACCCGGCAACAAAAAGACCCCCCGGGGTGCGGGAGGTCTGCGCGTTCGCCGGGCCGGCGAACGCGCTAGTCGATAATCAGGACGCTGGTGGGCATCATCCGCTCATGATGTCACACCTGCGCCGATGGCGGCGCACCGGGTGTCGCTCGGGCGCCGGGGCGGGCCTCCGATGTCCGGCTGACGATCTAGCCTCGGGGTGTGGAGATCCTGGTCGCGTCCGAAGCGGGCACCCTGCACGCCCTGACCCTCGACGACGACCTGACCCCCACGAGCTCCCAGCGGCTGGACCGGGCCGAGTTCGCCGGGTTCGCCGCCTCGGTCGAGGCCGAGCGACCACGCTGGGTCTGGGCGGACACCGCGGCCCTCTATCCCGAACTGCTCCGGGCGGGCGTGCGCGTTCAACGCTGCCTGGATCTGCGCCTGTGTCACGTGATCCTGCGGCACGCGGCACCGGAGTCGTTCGACGCCGCCGACGCCTGGGACGTTCCGCTGTTGCCGGAGGTCGACGCCGTGCCGTCGCTGCTGGACGACCTCGAGGACATGGCCCGGCTCGGGGACGTAGGTCCCGACGACCTGCTCGCCGAGCGGGTCCGCCAGCGCGACGTGCTCGCGACCGTGGCCGACCCGGGCCGGTTGCGGTTCCTCCTCGCGGCGGAGTCCGCCGGCGCGCTGATCGCCGCGGAGATCGCCCACGACGGACTCCCGTGGGACCTGGGGGCCCACGATGCGATCCTCACCGACGTGCTCGGGCCACGGCCCCGACCGGGATCGCGGCCGCGACGGCTCGAGGAACTGGCGCGCCAGATCCAGGAGCAGTTGTCCGCGCCGCGGCTGAACCCGGACTCGCCGGTCGACCTGCTGCGCACGCTGCGCCGGAGCGGCCTCGACGTGAAGAGCACCAGCAAGTGGGAGCTTCGGGAACTCCAGCATCCCGTGGTGGAGCCGCTGCTGGAGTACAAGCGACTGGCCCGGCTGCTGAGCGCGAACGGCTGGACCTGGATGGACACATGGGTGCGGCCCGGCACCGACGGCCGCCGCGGCCGGTTCTTCCCGGACTACGTCCCAGGTGGCGTGGTCACCGGGCGGTGGGCCACCAGCGGCGGTGGCGCCCTCCAACTCCCCAAGCAGATCCGGGCGGCGGTGCGGGCCGACCCGGGGTGGCGCCTCGTCGTGGCCGACGTCGCGCAGATCGAGCCCCGGGTGCTGGCGGCGATGTCCCGCGACGATGCCCTGGCCGCGGCCAGCCGTGGCGCCGACCTCTACCAGGGACTGGTGGACACCGGCATCGTGGACACCCGCGCCCACGCGAAGGTGGCGATGCTCGGTGCGCTGTACGGGGCGACCACCGGGGAGGCCGGGCACCTGATGCCGCGGCTGCTGCGCGCCTATCCCCGCGCGACGGGACTGGTCGAGGACGCCGCCCGGACCGGCGAACGCGGCGGCGTGGTCCACACCTGGCTCGGCCGGACCTCACCACCACCGCCCGCGGCCTGGCGGGAGACGCAGGGACTGGCCACCCAGCCGGATGCCGGCGAGTCCGCCGAGCGCCGGGCCCGCCAGCAGGCCCGGGACTGGGGCAGGTTCACCCGCAACTTCGTGGTGCAGGGCACCGCGGCGGAGTGGGCACTGGTCTGGATGGCGCAGATCCGGTTGCGGCTGGCCGACCTGACGGACCTGACGGACACGGCCGACCGGCCGCACCTCGTCTACTTCCTGCACGACGAGGTGATCGTCCACACCCCCGCCCGGTTGGCCGAGGCGGTCGCCGAGGCGATCGGGGACGCTTCCGCGGAAGCGGGCCGGCTGCTCTTCGGTGGGTTCGGGGTGGAGTTCCCCTTGGACGTGGCGGTCGTGGAGCACTACGGCGAGGCCGAGTGAGCACCGGTCAGGGCAACGCCACCTCCTCGATCACCCAGGCGTCGTCGCCGAACCGCGTCGCCACGACGATGCCGGTGTGCAACCCGCTCGGTGCCGACGCGGACGTCCCGTCGGCGTAGGTGATCGTCCGGGCGCCCTCCACCACGTCGAGCGTGACCCGGTAGGCACCGGCCGGCCCGGGATCGTCGAGATCCGCCGGCGGCTCGGACAGGGGCACCGGGAAGGGTCCGGAGCCGAGGTCCATGCCGTCGACCCGCCAGCCGCCGCCGGACCATACGAGCGAGACCCGGACCTCGGGGTAGCGGCCGTTCGGCTGCGGCACCTGAGTGCCGTCCCCGGCGATCGTGGTGCTCGGTGCCTGCACGACGTCCAGTTCGACGATCCGACGTCCCTCTTCGCCGGCGCTCTCGTCGGTGAACGCGTGCAGGATCTCGACCTCACCGCCGGAGGTCCGGCCGCCCCGGGCATGGAGCGCGGCGGCCTCGTCGGCGATCCGTGTGCAGTCGGCGCAGTCCTCGGCCGCCATCGCCTCCCACTCGTCCAGATCACCGGAGGTGGACAGGTACGGGAGCAGGCCCACGACGTACGCGGCGGCCGCGGCAGCACCCTCGGGACCGGAGTCGTCCATGGCGGCCGTGCGGACCGGCGGTGCGACACCGGCAAGCGTGTTCTTCTCACGGTCGCCGGCGGTGGCGACGGTGCCCCCGGCGACATCGTTCGGCTGCTCCGCCGACGTACCGCCGTCGCATCCGTGGATCAGCACCAGCGCCGTGAGCACCGTCACGGCGGCGGCCGAACGGCGGATCCGAATCCTCGCGCCCGATGTCATGCTCGGACGGTAGCCAGGACCGCGCGGGCGCGTGCGAAGCCTGTGGATAACCCGGTGGTGTATCACCGCCGGGCGCCCGCCCTCCTCACGCTGCGGGGAGCGGAAAGGGATCGGCGATGAGGCCAGTGACAACGGGCCCCGATCCTCGATGCGGCCGGGGATCCGCTTGGGCCCCGGCCGCGCCGAGCATCGGATCACGCGGCGGACACCTCGTAGGAGAGCGTGTACGACGCGTTGTTGCGGGTGAACTCGCGCTTGAGCGTGCCCCGGCCCACGTCCGCCTTGCCCTGGATGGTGGCGGTGCCCAGGTCGTCGTTGTTGGAGCCGGCGTCGACCTCGACCAGCTGGACCTGGACGCTGTTCGTGAAGAACGCCGAGCGCCCGGTCAGGTGGATGTCCCCGCCCTTGGCGATCGTGCCGCCGGCGTTGCCGCCGAACAGCACCTTGCCGCCGACGATGACCTGCACCTCGTCCTTCCCGATGGTGTCCTGCTTCTTCTCACAGTGGACCTTGACGAGTTCGAGACGGTACTTCGTGGCCATGATGGCCCTCCTTCTGGGATCTCCGGCCCGGCCGATCCGGGCTGGTGTGCCACCACCGTGACCAGCCGCCGTTGGCGAAACGTTGCGCTGCCGTTGCCCGCCGGAGCCGGCCGTACCAGAGGCCGACCGTGACCGGCCGGATCCGCCTGCTCGGGCAGGTCGAGGTCGACGCGTCCGGACGGGCCGTGGACCTCGGCCCGGCCCGGCAGCGCGCGGTGCTCGCGATCCTGCTCCTGGACGCGCCCCGGCCGGTCGGGACGGACGATCTTGTCGAGCGGCTCTGGGGCATGGACCCACCTCCGGGCGCCCGCCAGAGCCTGCGCGCCTACGTGTGCCGGCTCCGCCAGATCCTCGGTGCTGCCCCGGTCGTGCAGATCGAGCGTCGCGGCGGTGGGTACGGCGCACAGGTCCGTGCCGATGAGTTCGACCTGGCGCTGTTCCGCCGACTGGTGCGGGAGGCGGCGGCCACCGAGGACGCGCTCGGCGCGCTCGCCACGTACCGGCGGGCGCTGGACCTGTGGCCCGCTGCCGCGCTCGGCGGGGTCGACTCGCTCTGGCTGGCTGCCCGGCGCGACGCCCTGCGCCTCGAGCGTCACGGCGTGGAACTGGACCACAACGACATCGCGCTGGCCGTCGGGGCGGGCTCCGAACTGGTGGCGCCCCTGACCGCGCTCGCCGCCGCCGACCCCTACGACGAGCGGGTGCTCGGCCAGCTCATGCTCGCCCTGCACGGCTGCGGCCGCAGCACCGAGGCCCTCGGCCGGTTCCATGCCGTGGGTCGCCTGCTGCGGGATGAGCTCGGCACCGAGCCCGGCCCGCCGCTGCGCTCGGTGCACGAACGGATCCTGCGCGGCGAGGCCGCCCCGACCACCCCGCGACCGGCCACCGGCACGCCCGACCGGAGGGACGCCGTCGTGCCCCATCAGCTGCCGCCGGCGACCGGGGGCTTCGTCGGGCGGGCCGCCGAGACGGCGGCGCTGGATGCGGCACTGCTCGTGCCAGACGGCGGATCGTCGCGTTTCGTGGTCCTGTCCGGTCCGGGTGGGGTGGGTAAGACCGCGCTCGCTGTGCACTGGGCGAGGGCGCATGCGGGCACCTTCGAGGACGGCGAGCTGTTCGTGGATCTGCGTGGCTTCGATCCGGAGCGGGAGCCGCTCTCGACCGAGTCGGCGCTGCGCGGTCTGGTGCTCGCGCTCGGCGCCGACCCCGCCGCTGTGCCGTCCGACCTCGGGGCCATCACCGGGCTGTTCCGCAGCCTGGCCGGGTCGCGTCGGTTGCTGGTGATCGCCGACGACGCCCGCTGCTCCGAACAGGTCCGAGCGCTCCTGCCGCCCGGGCCGGGCAGCGTGCTGATCGCGACGAGCCGGTCCCGGCTCGCCGGTCTGGTCGGCGCCGACGGGGCGCGGCCGGTCCCGGTCACAGTGATGGGTTCCGCGGAGTCCCGGGCGCTGCTGAGCAAGCGCCTCGGCGCCGGTCGGGTCGCGGCAGATCCGGTGTCGGTCGATGCCCTCGTGCGCCACTGCGCCGGGTTGCCGCTTGCGCTCGCGATCGTCGCGGCCCAGGCGACGATGCAGCCCGACCTGCCGCTGCGCGATCTTGCCGCCGAGCTGGGCGAGGACGACGAGCGACTCGACGGGCTCTGCACCGGCGAGTCAGGGGCCGACCTCCGGGCCGCCCTCGAGGCGTCGGTGGGCGCCCTGGCTCCGGCCGCGGCCCGGGCGTTCGCACTCCTCGGGCTCGCCACCGGTCGGAGCATCACGTCCGCCGAGATCGAGGCGCTCACCGGATCGGGCAGAGTCGCCGCGCGGGCGCTGACCCGCGACCTGCTCGCCCACCATCTCCTCGAGCGCGACGTGCCCGGCCGGTTCCGGATGCACGACCTGGTCCGGCTGCACGCCGTCGGGCTCGGTCGGTCCCACCCCGAAGCGGGCACCGCCCGACGTGCCCTCCTCGAGCACTACCGCGCCGCCGGGCCGACCGGGGCCGCCGACGCCGGCGCCGTGCTTGCGGCGGTCGACCTCGCGGTCGCGGCCGGGGCCGACGAGCTCGTCTGCGCCCTCACCGGCAACCTCGATCGGCACCTGCGAAAGAACGGCTGCTGGCGTGAACTGGTGCGGGTGCACGGCCACGCCCGGGACGCTGCCACGCACCTCGGGGACGACGCCGCCCTGACCAGGGCCCAGATCGGGCTCGGCATCGGATTGATCGGGCAACGGAACTTCACCGACGCCGCTCCCGTCCTCGGCGCGGCCCTCGACCTGGCCGCCCGGGTCGGCGACGTCGACCTCCTCGCCGCCGCTCACCGGGCCAACGCCCGCTGGGCGGCGCAACAGGGCCGGCACGATGTGGCGCTGCACCACGACGAGCGGGTCCTCGACCTCGCCCTGCGGACCGGGGACCGGCTCGGTGAGGCGACCGCCCGCAACGCGATCGGCTGGCACCAGGCGCACCTGGGCCGCCCGGCTCAGGGGCTCTTCAGTTGCCGGGCGGCGTTGGCGATCCTCGAGGAGGATGACCTCGATCCGACCCAGCTGGCCGCCACCCTGGACAGCATCGGCTACGCACTCGACCTGCTCGGGCGCCACCCGGAGGCCCAGGAGCACTACCGGCGCTCGGCCGCGGTAGCCGAACAGCAGCAGAACGTGGTGCTGCGCGCCGAGAGCCTGCGTCGCCTGGCCACCAGCTACGCCCGCATCGGCTCCTCCGACCTGGCGGAGCGGGCCGAGCGGGACGCAGCGGCGGTGCTGCGGCGAGCCGGGCTCGTGGACGACGATCCGGGCATCGCGCATGTCGACCACGTCGACGCGGCGACGAGTCGGGCCACCGGCGGCCGGATGAGCCGCCCGCGTGGCCACCCACCGGTACCGGTCCAGGTCAGGTCCGGCTGGTAGCCGGGGCAGGCGCTTCCGCGGAAGCGCCCCCGGCACCCGGTCAGGGCACCAGGTTCGTGTCGGCGGTCTCGACCCGGAGCGGGTCCGACACGGTGACGGTGGTGGCGACGCCGTTCACTGGCAACCACGGACCGATGCCGTTGATCCGGAACTCCCCCACCCAGCTCGTGGTGAGCGTGATCTCCACGGTCTCGGCCGTCGAGTACACGTGCGTCAGCGTGTGGTCCGGGTAGCCGGCACCGGCATCGGTGGTGACCAGCGGCTGCGACCCGTCACCGAAGTCCCAGGTGAACTCCACCGGTGTCGCCCGCACCTCAACCGGCAGGTCCAGCACCGTCGTCGAGAACTCCTGGGCAGCACCGTCGGTGAAGACGATCGTGTCCACGTTGACGAGCGTCCACTCCCCCTGCGGCTGCAGGTTGATCTCCGACCCGACCAACAGCAACCGCTGGAAGTCGGTGACCGTGACTGTGACCGCCTCCGCAGGGGGCTCCACGGCCTCCTCATCCTGACCGTCATTCTTGATCTTCATCCCGACCCCGCCACCCTCGAGCAGCATCGGACAACCCAACGGGATTTCAGAGAACCCCGCGCCAGGACCCGGACAATCCGGATACAACGCGAAGATCTCCTCGATCGTCAGGGCGCGACCAGCTGGACCACCTTCGTAGTCGGCGCCACTGCCTGAAGTAGTCTCCTCGGAGCCCCAAACGGCAACCTGCGATCCATCGGACTCAGCGTCGAAATCGCCGAAGTCTGCGTGTGCGTGAGGGCCGCTACACACGACGAGTGCCACACCGACGCAACCGGCGGCGAGGGCGAAAGAAGACGCCTCTTTCACCTCGTCACCAAGTCGATCGCCATGACGAACCATCTGGCCTCTCTCCACTGCAGAATCTGCACGACATCGGCGGTGCTGGCGTCAACCGACCGACTTGTTCCGTCGGCGTATCGATAGGTCAATTCACTCTCGGTGACTACCTGTTCGACACGATACGTTTCTTCGGAGCCTTCGACTGGTAGAACCTGCGAGTCTTCGAAGGTCAGTTCACCGCCATCAACAAATCCCATTTCGGAATGGAGGTCATCGATATCGTCGGCAACCCACGCGCAACCCTCGCACTCTGCGTCCGCAATTTCCTCCCACGTTGAGACATCGCCAGTAGCGTAACCGTACGAATATAGACGCAAGAAGTACTCAGCGACTTCACTCGCATTGTCCGCTCCGCCCTCGTCCATCGCGGCGGGCCGCTCAGGCGAGGGGAACTCCGTCGGCTCCCCGGTACTCGGATCCTCCGTGGGTGACTCCGTCGCCGACGTCGACGGCTCGACGGGAGCCTCGCCGTCGCACGCGGCGACCGCCAAGACCAGAGCGAGCGCCGCCGTCGGGACGCCAAGAATGCGTCCCCTGCCGCTCGGCGACCCCCATGTCATGGACCGAACGTAGTAAGTCCACCCCGGATTAGGAAGGGCCTGTGGACAACCCGGTGCGCGCTTCCGGCGGAAGCGCGCACCGATCGGGCCGCGCCGACAACCGCTCGGCAGCGCCCGCGGACCCGGCGGTTCAGACGAGCCGGGTCATCCAGCCGTAGGTGTCCTCGTGTCGCCCGTACTGCAGATCGGTGAGCAGGCCGTACAGCTCGTTCGTGACCTTCCCGGCCGTGCCGTCGCCGACGGTGAGGTCGAACCCGGTCCCCTTCAGCGTCCCGATCGGGGTGATCACGGCGGCGGTGCCGCAGGCGAACACCTCGGCGATCTCGCCGGAGGCCACCCCCGCCTTGACCTCCTCGAGCGTGATCGCCCGCTCGTGCACCTCGTGCCCGGCGTCGGTGACCAGCTGCAGGATCGACTTGCGGGTGACGCCCTCGAGGATCGTGCCGGTCAGCGCCGGGGTGTGCACGGCGCCGTCGGCGGTGACGACGAACATGTTCATCCCACCGAGTTCCTCGAGGTAGGTGTTCGTGGCCGCGTCCAGGAAGCAGACCTGCTGGCAGCCCTGCTCGTACGCCTGCTGCTGCGGGAGCAGGCTCGCGGCGTAGTTCCCGCCGCACTTCGCCTCACCGGTGCCCCCCGCGCCGGAACGGTGGTACTCCTCGGCCACCCAGATCGAGACCGGGGTGAACCCTGACGTGAAGTACGGCCCTGACGGCGACGCGATCACCAGGTACTCGACCCGGCGCGCCGCGCGCACCCCGAGGAACGCCTCCGAGGCGAACATGTACGGCCGCAGGTACAGCGAGGAGCCGGGCGCGTCGGGCACCCACTCCATGTCCGTGCGGACCAGTTGCGTGATCGAGTCGAGGAAGTCCGCCTCGCTCAGCTCCGGCAGGGCCAGGCGCCGCGCGCTCTTCGCGAACCGGGCCGCGTTCGCCTCGGGCCGGAACGCCCAGACGGTCCCGTCGGCATGCCGGTACGCCTTGAGCCCCTCGAAGATCTCCTGCGCGTAGTGCAGGACCGCCGCCGCGGGGTCCAGGCTGAGCGGACCGTACGCCTCGATGCGGCGGTCGTGCCAGCCCTGCTCGAGGGTCCACGTCGCGTGGGCCATGTGATCGGAGAAGACGGTGCCGAACCCCAGCTCAGCCAGCGCGGCGGCGCGCTGTTCGCGGGTCCTGGGGTGCGACGTGGGTCGCACCTCGAACGTCGTCTCCTGTTGCGTGTCGTTGCTCATCGTGCCTCTCCACCATTGGGCCTGCGAGTATGACGGTAGCCCCCCTGGCCCGATTCCGGGGTCAGGAGGGTGAGCGAGGCGCGCGCCGCGCGGCGGCGAGAGGCGCCTCGCTCAGCCGGCTACTCGAGCGGCGAGGGCGTCGCCGATCTCCACGGTGGATCGCGCCGAACCGTCACGCGAGACGATGTCGGAGGTGACGGCGTTCGAGATCCGCTGGGCCTGCTCGGGCAGGCCGAGGTGCTCCAGCAGCAGGGCGACGGACAGCACGGTCGCCGTCGGGTCGGCCAGGGACTTGCCTGCGATATCCGGCGCGGAGCCGTGCACCGGCTCGAACATGGACGGGAACGCGCCGTCGGGGTTGACGTTGCCGGAGGCTGCGAGCCCGATCCCGCCGGTGATCGCGGCGGCGAGGTCGGTGATGATGTCGCCGAACAGGTTGTCGGTCACGATCACGTCGAACCGGGCCGGGTCGGTCACCATGTAGATGGTCGCGGCGTCCACGTGGGCGTAGTCGACGGTGATCTCCGGGAACTCCTCGGCGACCGCGTCCACGGTGCGACGCCACAGGTGCCCGGCGTTGACGAGCACGTTGTGCTTGTGCACGAGGGTGAGCTTCTTGCGCGGCCGGGCCTGGGCGCGCGCGAACGCGTCCCGCACCACCCGCTCGACGCCGAACGCGGTGTTCACGCTGACCTCGGTCGCGATCTCGTGCGGCGTGCCCACCCGCAGCGCCCCGCCGTTGCCGGTGTACGGCCCCTCGGTGCCCTCGCGCACCACGACGAAGTCCACGTCTCCGGGGTTCGCCAGCGGCGTCGGCACGCCCGGGTACAGGACCGAGGGACGAAGGTTCACGTAGTGGTCGAGTGCGAACCGCAGCTTCAGCAGCAGCCCACGCTCGAGCACGCCGCTGGGCACGGTCGGGTCCCCGACGGCACCGAGCAGGATCGCGTCGTGCGTGCTGATCGCGGCCAGGTCCTCGTCGGTGAGGGTCTCCCCGGTGTCGTGCCAGCGCTTCGCGCCGAGCTCGAACTCCGTGCGCTCCACGCTGACGTCGCTGCCGGCCAGGACCGCATCGAGGACCTTGATCCCCTCGGCGACCACCTCTGGTCCGATTCCGTCACCGGCAATGACTGCGAGTCTGATGGTGCGTGCCATGGTTCGGAGCGTACCCAGAGTCCCATCGTATGGACAGGTCGTCTCGTATTCTGAGCCAGGTTGTTCGGTCGATGCCCGACGGCGGGGGGTACGTCGCGTACGCGAGCGCCCGACGGCGGGGGTCGCCTCAGGCCGGCGCCGGGCGCCTCTTGGGCGACTTGGGGTAGATCGCCTCGAAGTGCTCGACGAGCACCGGAGTACCGGGCGCGAGGTCGTCGTCGCCGGACGGGCCACCGCCGGCGGGCGTCCGCACGCTGTCGCCGGCCGCCTGCCGATGCACCGCGGTGGTGCGGATCAGTACGCGAGGTTCGCCTCCGCCGTCGAGCACGATCGACAGGTCCCCGACGTCCGGGACGGGCTCCTCACCGAACTCGGCCACCGATGCCACGATCGACGTGCGGGTACCGGCGAGGACCTCCGCCACGAACTCGTCCGCGGCGGCGCGGTCGTCGGAGAAGGACCACGCGGGAGGCGGGATGGTGTCCTTCGGAGCCTGCCCGACGAACAGTTCGAGCCGGGTGACCTTGCCCCTGATCCGGGCGACCCGCCAGAACTGCTCGATCGCGTCGTCACGCCCCTCGGTGTCCATCCGGCCAGTCTGCCGCACCCGCGGACTCCCCCATCACATCGGGGGCGACGGCCACTCCCACCGGGGCGTATCGACACGGCTGTCCGGATAGGGAACGCTTGGAGCACCATCGATGAAGGAGTGCACCGTGAGCCAGTACCCAGCGACCGGACCCGGATACGGCGACCCGCGCAACAACGAGGGCAGCAACAAGACGCTCGCCATCCTGGCGCACCTGTCCCCCATCATCGCGATGGTGTTGAGCGCCGGGTTGGTCAGCTTTCTGGGACCACTGCTGGTGTGGCTGATCTGGAAGGACCGCGGGCCACTCGTCCGCAACGCCGCGGCGAGCTCGTTCAACTTCAACATCACGGTGTGGGTGGTGACGATCGTCGGCTGGATCTGCTTCCTCACGATTGTCCTGATCCCGGTCGCCATCGTGCTCTGGGCGGTCGTCTGGATCGGTCAGATCGTCCTCTCGATCATCGGAGCCATGCGGGCAAGCAACGGCGAGGTCTACCGGTACCCGTTCCAGGTTCCGATCCTCAAGTGAGCCGACGGGCGAACCCGGCTCAGAGCGTGCCGGCCGCCCGCAGCGGGAGCAGGATCAGGAACGCGACCCAGGCCCCGACGCTGAACCACAGATTGATGGTCAGCAGGCCGACGGTCTCGCCGATCGCCGGCGGCACGAACCACCGCGCCCGGTCGAAGGACTCGATGTGGGAGTTCACGTGATCGGGGATCGTGACCACGCGCCACAGTGCCCGCAGCCGACGCATCAGCCGTAGCCCACCCCGCTCGGCGAGGGCGGAGATCCTGGCCAGGATCTCCGCGGAGACCTCCATCACATCGAACAGCCCGACGAACTGGGCGGCGAGGGAGGCCTTGTCCTCGGCGGCGCGCCAGTACTGCCGGACGCGGTGCAGGAAGACGGCCGTGAACACCGCACCCGCCACCGCGAGCGCGAGCAGGATCGGGCGTGTCCAGCCCTGCGCACCGGCGGCGATCGCGGCGACCCCGATCAGCGGCACCACCGGCACCAGGCCGTAGAGCACCGCCGGGATCCGCAGGATCCGGACCGCCAGGGTCAATGGACCGGACACCTCCAGGGCCGCCTGGTGGGCGCCCACCCGCTCCGGGTCCCGCTCCGACACCGACTCAGTCATGCGCCAGATCGTAACCGGGCCCCTAGCGACCCGATCCCGCCCACGCCCGCCAGCCCGCGTCGCCCCAGCCCGCCCCAGGGACGCGTGAGACCGCACCTGAGCCCCTGAGATCGCACCGAACTACAGTGCGATCTCGAGGCGGCAGGTGCGGTCTCGACGGTGGGGCGGAGGGTCGCGCTCCGTCAGCGTCCGGCGCTTCCCTCGGAACTCATCACTCGGGAAGACACCTCCCGCCTCCTCCGCCGACCACTCGTACCTCGGGTCGACTCCGTCAGCGTCCGGCGCTTCCCTCGGTGTAGTCGGAGTCCGAGGGCTTCACCCAGGCGAACAGCTTGCGCAGCTCGCGGCCGGTGGCCTCGATCGGGTGCGCCTCGCCCTTGGCGCGGGCAGCCTTGAACTCCGGGGCGCCGGCGTCCTGGTCGTTGATGAACCGCTCCGCGAAGGCACCGTTCTGGATGTCGCCGAGGACAGCCTTCATGTTCTCCTTCACGTGCGGGTCGATGACGCGCGGCCCGGAGACGTAGTCGCCGTACTCGGCGGTGTCGGAGACGCTCCAGCGCTGCTTGGCGATACCACCCTCGTACATCAGGTCGACGATCAGCTTCAGCTCGTGCAGGACCTCGAAGTAGGCGACCTCCGGCTGGTAGCCGGCCTCGGTCAGCGTCTCGAAGCCGTACTGCACCAGCTGGGAGGCCCCACCGCAGAGGACCGCCTGCTCACCGAACAGGTCGGTCTCGGTCTCCTCCGTGAACGTGGTCTTGATGCCGGCGGCGCGCAGCCCCCCGATGCCCTTGGCGTAGGACAGGGCCAGCGGCCACGCGTTGCCGGACACGTCCTGTTCGACGGCGACGATCACCGGAACCCCGCGGCCATCGACGTACTCGCGGCGGACCAGGTGACCCGGGCCCTTCGGCGCGACCATGATGACGTCGACGGTGTCCTTCGGCTTGATGTACCCGAAGCGGATGTTGAAGCCGTGCCCGAAGACGAGCGTGGCGCCGTCGGCCAGGTTCGGGGCGATCTCGTCGGCGTACACGTGCCGCTGGACCTGGTCCGGTGCGAGCACGACGACGACGTCCGACTCCTTGACGGCGTCGGCGACGGACAGGACCTTCAGGCCCTCGTTCTCGGCCTTCTCCCGCGAGGACGAACCCTCGCGGAGTCCGACGCGCACGTCCACGCCGGAGTCGCGCAGGTTCAGCGCGTGGGCGTGACCCTGGCTGCCGTAGCCGATGACGGCGACCTTCTTCGCAGCGATCAGGGACAGGTCGGCGTCGTCGTCGTAGAACAGCTCGGCCACAGTGGGTCTCCTTCGTTGGTTCTTCTGATGGGTTCGGTTCGGGGTGATCGGGAGCGCTCAGGCCGAGCGCGCGATCCGTTCCAGGGCCCGGTCGGTCATCGAGCGACCGCCGCGACCGATGGCCACCGCGCCCGACTGGACGATCTCACGGATCCCGTGCGGCTCGAGCGCGGCGAGCAGCGCCTTGAGCTTCTCCTCGCCGCCGGTCGCCTCGATCGTGACAGCCTCGGGGCTGACGTCGACCACGTGGGCGCGGAACAGCTCGACCACCTGCAGCACGGCGGTGCGGGAGGCGTCGTCGGCCTTGACCTTGACCAGCAGCAGTTCCCGCTGGACGGAGGTGTTCGGGGCCAGTTCCACGATCTTGAGGACGTTCACCAGCTTGTTCAGCTGCTTGGTGACCTGCTCGAGCGGGTTGGACTCGACGTCGACCACCACGGTGATCCGGGAGATGTCCGGGTGTTCCGTGGGGCCGACGGCGAGGGAGTGGATGTTGAAGGCACGCCTGGCGAACAAGGCCGAGACGCGGGTGAGCACGCCGGGCTTGTTCTCGACCAGGACCGAGAGCGTGTGTCGGGTCATGAGCTGCGCCTCACTCGTCGCGATCGAACGCCGGGCCGATGCCCTGCGCGTACTGGATGTCGTCGTTGCTGACGCCGGAGGGCACCATCGGCCACACCATCGCGTCGCGGCTGACCACGAAGTCCACGACCACCGGGCGGTCGTCGATCTCCTGGGCCTTGCGGATCGTGGCGTCGACGTCCTTCGCGTTCTCGCACCGCAGACCGACGCAGCCGTAGGCCTCGGCAAGCTTGACGAAGTCGGGGATCCGGGCCGTCTCGTGCCCGGTGTTCAGGTCCGTGTTGGAGTAGCGCTGGTCGTAGAACAGCGTCTGCCACTGGCGGACCATCCCGAGCGAGGAGTTGTTGATGATCGCGACCTTGATCGGGATGTCGTCGAGGGCGCAGGTGGCAAGTTCCTGGTTGGTCATCTGGAAGCAGCCGTCACCGTCGATCGCCCACACCTCCTTCTCCGGTGCCCCGACCTTCGCGCCCATGGCCGCGGGCACCGCGTAGCCCATGGTGCCCAGGCCACCGGAGTTCAGCCAGGTGCGCGGGTGCTCGTAGCGGATGAACTGCGCGGCCCACATCTGGTGCTGGCCGACCCCGGCCGCGTAGATGGTCTCCGGACCGGCGAGCTCACCGAGCCGGGAGATCACGTACTGCGGGGCGAGCAGGCCGTCCGCGGTGGGTGACCAACCGAGCGGGTAGGTGGTGCGCAGGTCGTCGATCGTGTGCCACCACTCCTCCAGGTCCGGCTTGCCATGCTGCGCCTGCTCCTGGGCGAGCTCGACGGTCAGGTCGGCGAGGACCTCCTTGAGGTCCCCCACGATCGGAACGTCGGCGAACCGGTTCTTGGAGATCTCAGCCGGGTCGATGTCGGCGTGCACGATCGTGGCACCCGGGGCGAAGCTGTCCAGCCGGCCGGTGACCCGGTCGTCGAACCGGGCGCCCAGCGCGACCACCAGGTCCGCCCGCTGCAGCGCGGCCACGGCGGGCACGGAGCCGTGCATACCGGGCATGCCCACGTTCTGCGGGTGCGAGTCCGGCAGCGCCCCCCGGGCCATCAACGTCGTGACCGCGGCGGCGCCGGAGAGGTTCGTGAGCTCGATCAGTTCCGCCGAGGCGTTCGCGCGGATCACGCCGCCGCCCACGTACAGGACCGGACGGCGGGCGGTCGCGAGCAGCCGCGCCGCCTCCTTGATCTGCTTGATGTGCGGCTTGGTGATCGGGTGGTAGCCGGGGATGTCCAGCTCCGCCGGCGGCCAGGTGAATGTCGTGTTCGACTGCATGGCGCTCTTGGCGATGTCCACCAGCACCGGGCCGGGACGCCCGGTCCGGGCGATGTGGAACGCCTCCGCGATCCGGGCCGGGATCTCGCTGGGATCGGTGACCAGGTAGGAGTGCTTCGTGATCGGCATGGTGATGCCGACGATGTCCGCCTCCTGGAACGCGTCGGTCCCGATCATGGACGCGCCCACTTGGCCGGTGATGGCCACGATCGGCACCGAGTCCATGTGGGCGTCGGCGATCGGCGTGACCAGGTTCGTGGCACCGGGACCGGAGGTCGCCATGCAGACGCCGACCTTGCCGGTCGCGGCCGCGTAGCCGACGGCGGCGTGCCCGGCACCCTGCTCGTGGCGGACCAGGACGTGGCGGATGGAGGAGTCGAAGAGCGGGTCGTAGACGGGGAGGATGGCGCCGCCCGGGATCCCGAAGATGACGTCCGCGCCGACGGACTCCAGCGACCGGACCACGGACGCGGCTCCGGTCATCTCCTCACCGACGACCACGGGCGTGGCGTTCGGTGCGGTGGCCAGCGCCGGCTTGGGCGGCTGCGAACGAGGCGGCGTGGGATGCGGCACGTGTGCCATCGCTGCTCCTGTGCTCTCTCTTGCTCGGGTGGGGGCAAACAAAAACCCCTCGGGCCCAGGGGGCGGTCGAGGGGTGCGCGCTCAGTGCAGGATCGTCGATCAGACGGTCGCGTGAGCGCGCCCGGTAAGTACTACGACGATCGCCGAACTGAACATGGTCCAGATACTAGACCCGGCTCTCGCGATCCGTCACATCCATTCCGGGCGCGTCTCACATGTTGGGCCACGTGGCCATATCTTGGACTATTGGACGTCGCTCGGCGTCGACGCCGTCCCTCCCTCGCGGGCTCGGTCCGGGCACCTCAGTCCCGGGGCCGGCCGAACGCGGTGCACACGCACGCCTCGTTGCCCTCGGGGTCCGCGAGCACCCAGAAGGACGGCGCCTGATGCGCGCTGACCAGACGCCCGCCCGCGTCCAGGGTCGCCTGCACCCGGGCCTCGGCGGCATCGAGTGGCACCCACACGTCGATGTGGATCCGGTTGCGCTGGGGCCGTGGGGCGTCCATCTGCTGGAACCACACGGCGGGGTTGCCGTTGACCGGGTCGCCGAGTGCGTCCGGCTGTCCCTCCCAGTCGGGCGGCATGTCGTCGTCGTAACCGAGCACGGCGCGCCAGAACGGCAGCACGGCCGGGATGTCGAGCGCGTCGATCGCGATCTCCTGGACCGAGACCAGCGCCGGCTCCGGGGCCAGGCCGAGCTCGGCCGCGATCGCGCTGATCGCGCGGGCCAGGTCGACGTCCTTCTCGGTGATCCCGTCGGCCGAGTGGGTGGTGAGCACCAGCGAGGTCCGGAAGTAGCGCAGGTCCAGGTCCGGGTGGTGGTCCGCAGCATCCGCGGCCGCACCCACCCGGGTCGCGAACTCGATGCCCTCCGCGAGGGATCCGGTCCGATAGGTCGCGTGCAGAGAACGGATCAGCACCCGCCAGTCGTCCAGCCCGTCGAGCTCAGCAACATCCTCCGCCGTCAGCGTGTCCATGCCCCCAAGGCTGCCACCGCGAGCGGCCGTCGGCGAGGCCAACGCCGGCCGGCTCACCTGCTGGTCACGGCCGGCCGGGCCCCCAGGCCCACCCGGCCGTGACCACCAGGCGACGAGGCTCCCGGTCAGGCGAGCACGGCCCCCTGGGACGCGGACCCGACGAGCTTGGCGTACTTGGCCAGCACACCGCGCTTGAAGCCGTGCTCCAGGGGCACCCAGCCCTGGCTGCGCGCCTCGAGCTCGGCCGGGTCGACGAGGAGATCGAGCGTCTTGTTGGCCACGTCCAGGCGGATCGGGTCGCCGTCGCGCACGAACGCGATCGGGCCGCCGTCGACCGCCTCCGGCGCCACGTGCCCGACGCACAGCCCGGTGGTGCCGCCGGAGAACCGGCCGTCGGTGAGCAGCAGCACGGTCTTGCCGAGCCCGGCGCCCTTGATCGCCCCGGTGATCGCGAGCATCTCGCGCATCCCGGGGCCACCCTTGGGGCCCTCGTACCGGATCACCACCACGTCACCGTCGGTGATCGTGCCGTCCTCGAGCGCGTCGAGCGCGGCCCGCTCCCGCTCGAACACGCGGGCAGTGCCCTCGAACACGTCGTCGTCGAAGCCCGCGGACTTGACCACGGCGCCCTCGGGGGCGAGCGAGCCGCCGAGGATCGTGATGCCACCGGTGTGGTGGATCGGGTTGTCCAGCGCCCGCAGGATCTTGCCGTCCGGGTCCGGCGGGTCGATGTCCGCGAGGTTCTCCGCGACGGTCTTGCCGGTCACCGTGAGCGCGTCGCCGTGGATCAGCCCGGCGTCCAGGAGCGCCTTCATGATCACCGGCACACCGCCGATGCGGTCCACGTCGTACATCACGTAGCGCCCGAACGGCTTGAGGTCGCCCAGGTGCGGGACCTTCGCGGCGATCCGGTCGAAGTCCGCGAGCGTCAGGTCGACCTCGGCCTCGTTCGCGATCGCGAGCAGGTGCAGCACCGCGTTCGTGGACCCGCCGAACGCCATCACCACGGCGATCGCGTTCTCGAACGCCTTCTTCGTCATGATGTCGCGCGCGGTGATGCCCTTGCGGAGCATCTCCACGACCGCCTCCCCGGAGAGGTGGGCGAAGTTGTCGCGGCGCCGGTCAGCGGACGGCGGCGCGGCCGAGCCCGGCAGGGACATGCCCATCGCCTCGGCCACGGAGGCCATCGTGTTCGCGGTGTACATGCCGCCGCAGGCACCCTCGCCGGGACAGATCGCCCGCTCGATGCGGTCCAGGTCGCCCTCACTCATCAGGCCGCGGGCGCACGCGCCGACCGCCTCGAACGCGTCGATCAGGGTGACGTCCTTCTCGGTGCCGTCCTCGAGCTTCACCCAGCCCGGCATGATCGACCCCGCGTAGAGGAACACGCTGGCCAGGTCCAGCCGGGCGGCGGCCATGAGCATGCCCGGCAGCGACTTGTCGCACCCGGCCAGCAGCACCGACCCGTCCAGCCGCTCCGCCATCATCACGGCTTCGACCGAGTCCGCGATGATGTCGCGCGAGACCAGCGAGAAGTGCATGCCCTCGTGGCCCATCGAGATCCCGTCGGAGACGGAGATGGTGCCGAACTGCAGCGGGTACCCGCCACCGGAGTGCACGCCCTCCTTCGCGCCCTGGGCGAGCCGGTCCAGGGACAGGTTGCACGGCGTGATCTCGTTCCAGGAACTGGCGATGCCGATCTGGGGCTTGACCCAGTCGCCGTCACCCATGCCGACGGCGCGCAACATCCCGCGCGAGGCCGTGGCCTCGATGCCGTCGGTGACCTGGCGGCTGCGTGGCTTGATGTCCGGAGTGCTGGGGGCGCTACCCCCGGGTCCTTCGCTGGTGGGAGCAGTCATGCCTCGGATCATAGGACTCCGACGGCGGTGCCGGCGCCGGTGGTCACGTCGCGGACCGTGGTCTGCCGCGCCGGGCCGTTCTCGGCCATGATGTGCGCAGGGTCACAGGTCGCCGGCTCCGAGCCGGGACCTCAGGCCCGGGTCGGACGGTCGGGTGTGGGACACGATCAGGTCATCCGATCCACCAACCAGCTCACCACGAGGGGAACTCCCATGAGCACCGACACCACCAGCACCGAAACCACGAGTCCGTCCGCGCCTGCGGGATCGTCGAAGTTCGTCAGGGTCACCGGACTGATCCTGCTCATCGCGGGGATCGTCTTCGTCCTCGCCGGGGGCACCACCTGGGGGGTCGTGACCGCCCAGCTGAAGGCCGAGGAGATCACGATCTCCGACGACGCCCGCTGGTTCGCCGGGGAGCAGGTCGGCGGGCCGTTCACCGCGTTCTCGCAGGCGGACATCATCAACACCCACGCCCTGCACGCCACGGACGGGCGCACCTACGCCGAGCTCGGCGCCGACATGGCGCAGGTCGAGGAGGGCAGCGCCGAGTACGAGGAGCTGGCCGCCCAGCGGGCGACCGTCATGAACGCCTCGTTCCTGCGGGCCTCGCTGTTCACGTCCGTCGTCGCCTACGGCGTCGCCGCCCTGGTCGTCGGTCTCGGCGTGCTGCTCGGCCTGTCCGGCATCGCGTTCCGCAAGCTCGGCACCACCGCCTGACCCAACCCCAACCACGGGCGCCGCGCGACCTCGCGCGGCGCCCGCGGCGCGTCCTGGCTACGATCCTCGGGTGGCCGCGAATCCTGATCCGATCGAGATCGAGACCAGCCACGGCCCGGCTCGGGTGCACTCGCGCCCCACCGCTTCCGACCGGATCGGGGCCCTGATCCTCGGGCACGGCGCCGGCGGCGGGGTCGGAGCCCCGGACCTGCTCGCGGCGACGTCCGCGGCCCGCGCCGCCGGCCTCGACGTCCACCTGGTCGAGCAGCCGTACCGGGTCGCCGGTCGTCGGGCGCCCGCGCCGGCCGCCCAGCTCGACACCGCGTGGCTCGAGGTCCTGGCCCAGCTGCGCCGCGAGTCCCTCGGCGAGGCCCCGGTCGTGGTCGGTGGCCGCTCCTCCGGTGCGCGGGTCGCCTGCCGAACCGCCGCCGACGGCGGAGCCCGGGCGGTCCTGTGCCTCGCCTTCCCGCTCCATCCGCCGGGCCGAGCCGGGGACCCCACCAAGTCCCGGCTCCCCGAGCTGGACGCCGTGAGCGTGCCCGTGCTGATCGTCCAGGGCGAGCGGGACCCGTTCGGGATGCCGCCGGCCGGCCCCGGCCGGACGATCGTCACCCAGCCCGGCGACCACTCGCTCAAACGCGACCTACCCGGCCTGCGCTCCGCCGTCGGGCAGTGGCTCGGCGAACTCCTACGGAATGGGACCTAGGCCCCATCAGCCGCGGAATGCCGCGGAAAAAGTGGGGACATTCGCCCCAGGATCACGGGGCCCCGGGTCGGAAGAATTACTCATGAACGGTCCACCAGATGAGGACCACTTCCCTGGAGGGGAACATCATGAGCAAGACCATCGCGGCCCCGGTCAACGAGGTCCGCACGCAGGAGGACATCGTCACCCGGCCGGGCGTGCGCAAGGTCCTCGCCGTCTCCCGGATCGTCATCGGCTTCACGTTCCTGTGGGCCTTCCTCGACAAGGCCTTCGGCCTGAACTTCTCGACACCGCCGGAGGGCTCCTGGCTCAATGGCGGCACCCCGGCGCAGGGGTACATCATGGGCATCGAGGGCCCGTTCGCCGGCTTCTTCCAGCTGTTCGCGAACCCGTTCGGTGACGCCCTGTTCATGCTCGGCCTGCTCGGCATCGGGATCGCCATGATCACCGGCGCCGGTCTGCGGATCGCGGCCGTCGCCGGCACCCTCCTGATGCTGTTCATGTTCCTGGCCGCCCTACCCACCGCGACGGCGATGGTGGACGGCGAACTGATCCGCGGCGCCACCAACCCGATCGTGGACTCGCACTGGCACGAGGCACTGCTGCTGATCATCGCGGCCGTCACCCTGGCCGGCGACACCTGGGGCCTCGGGAAGTGGTGGTCGTCGAAGATCGGCAAGCACACCTGGCTCCGCTGACCCGGACGCGCCGCTCCCGAGGGGAGACCCGGGGCGGCACCTCACACAAATGAAGACGAGCCTCGGCTCCCCCGTACTGCGGGTCCGCACCTCTCCCCTCGGGTGCGGGCCCGCGACCATGTCCGGACGGCCGGTTGGGCCGATCAGGCGCGGCGGACGAGCACGTCCCCGCTGACGGTCCGCAGCCGCAGGACGACGGCGCCGCCCTCGCCGTCCGGGCCGTCGCCCGGGGCGAGCTCGCTGCGGACGCTGCCCGAGACGGCGCTGCAGTCCAGCATCGCGGCCGTGCCGTGCGGGACTCCGACGGTGACGTCCCCGGATGCGGCCTTCGCGGTGATCTCCCCGTCGAGGGCGCGCCGGACCACGAGGTCGCCCGACCCGGTGCGCAGGCCGACGCGCCCGCCGACCTCCTTGATCGTGATGTCGCCGGAGCCGGTGGCTGCGTCGACGTCGTTGCCCTGGTCGACGCTGACGTCGCCGGAGCCTGTGCGGACCTCGAGGCTGCCGGCGTGCCCGATGTGGAGGTCGCCGGAGCCGCTGACGAGGTGGCCGGAGCCGACGGTGCCGACGGTCACGTCGCCGGAGCCGGAGGTGCTGTCCAGGTCCGCGGCGGCCCGGATCTCGACATCGCCCGAACCGGACCTGGCCCGGACCGCGGCGAGCTGACCACTGGTGATCACATCACCCGAGCCAGACTCGACGTCGAGGTCGGTGCCGGACGGGACGTCCACCTCGACGCGCAGCCGCGAGGAGCCGCCGAACAGGCGGGTCCGCATCGAGGGCACCTCGATGCGCAGGTCACCACCCTCGAAGGTGACGCGAGTCGCCTCGGCGAGCGCGCCGCCGTCGGACCCGCGGGCGATCAGCCGCACCCGGACCAAGCCCGGGACGTCCGCCGCATCCGCGGCATCCGCGGCGGCCAGGATCAGGTCACTGGCCCGGATCTTGGCCTGCACCCGGATCGGGCCGGTCACGGGGAACTCGTAGTCGGTCATCAGTTCCTGCTCCTCAGGGGCGAGCGCCCACGGACGTGGTGGGCGATCACAGGTTGGTGGTCGGACGGGGCCGGTTCGCGGTGAACCGGGTGCCGGTACGGGGACGACGGCGGCGGTTCAGCCGCGCGAAGTCCTCCTCGATCGGTCCGCCGATGCGGGTGGCGGCGATGGCGTCATGGGCGTTGTCGAACATGTCAGACCCTCTCAACGGACCCAGCCGGTCATGCGGCGACCGGTCTGGGTGAAGTTCGGTGCGGGCTGGTCCTGGGCCGGTGCGGCCAGGACCTTCTGGATGGTGCGGACCAGCCAGGAGTTGACGCTCAGGCCCTCGGTCGAGGCGGCGTCGTCGACGCGTGCCTTCAAGCCCTCGGGCAGCCGCAGCGAGATCCGGGTCGTCGACCCGTCCTCGTCGGCCTCGGGCGGCACGGGTGGCACGGGGGGTGCGGGCGGCCCCGGCGGCACCGGCGGCCACGCCGCCGTGCCCGGGCCACCCTGGGAGCCGAACGGGTGGGTGGGCTCGGAGTCGGCACCGCGGGGGCGCTGCTCCACGACGATCTCCGGGGCGCCGCCGCGCAGGCGGACCTCGACGACGTCGCCGTCCAGTCGGAGGGTGACGTCGGCGGCCACGTCGGAGGCGAGCTCCATGAGGCTCAGACGCAGGGCCGGCTCGAGGGTCTGGGAGAGCCGCTCGGCAGCCTCCTGGACCTCGGGCGATGAGGTGCGGGTGGCGTTGGCGAGCGCCTGCTGCAGCGACGAGAGGTAGGGGTTCAGATCCATGACGCCATCATGGCATCACTATGACGTCACGCGCAACCCCGAAATGGCATCACTTTGAAACGCGACGACATCAGGCTGGCTTCAGAGTGACGTCAGGCGTCTCCGAGGTGCCCGGAATCGGCCGATCCACTCGTCACGGGCGGGTCTCCTCGTACCGGGTGCGTGCCTTCGCCAGGTCCTCGTCGGACAGCTCACCCCAGGCTCGGAGCCGGGCCAGCCCACCATCGGGATAGACGTCCAGGCGCAGGTGCGTGGCCGGGGCCGTGGCGTCGGTGAGGAACCGGTGCCGGGTATCGGCCTGCACGGCGACCTTGGCGAGGATGTCGGTCCACCGGCCGCTCTCGCCGTCGGGACTGGTGTCGAGGTTCACGCCCGGGGCCAGGTCGGCGACGCTGAGCCGGACCCACCCGGGCGCGTTGCCGACGTAGTAGCTGGTGTCCACCTCGACGTGCCGGATGGTGCCGCGCTGGGCCAGACTGAAGATGGCGTAGTCGTTGCCGGGGCCGCGGCGGCGGGCGTTCTCCCATCCCTCCCCCATGTTCCGGGCCCGCCCGGGCAGGATGATCGCCGCCGGCGAGGAGTAGAACGCGTCAGAAGCGTACGCGAGGCTGCCGCCGTTCTCGGCCGCGGCCAGGTCGATGGTGCCGGTGAGGAAGTCGGGATCCGGGACGGCCTCGCCGTGCACCCGGAACCGGGCCACGCCGCCGTCGGGGTAGATGGACAGCCGCACGTGCGTCCAGCGGCGGGCCCGGGCCGTGTCCACGGCGTAGTAGTTCGGGGTATCCCCGAGCGCGTCGCTGCGCGGCACCAGCGTGTGCCAGTCGGCCTCGAGCAGGTCCGCGAGACCCGGGTAACCGTCAAGGGCCACCGCCTCCACCGAGATGAACGGCGGGTAGTTGCCGCGGAACCACGCGGTGTCGACGACCACGCCGTGCACCACCCCGGGTACGCCGAGGCGCACGATGGCCCAGTCGTTACCCTCGTCGCGGCGGCGGCGGGTCTCCCAGCCGTCATAGACCTTGCCCTTGTGACCGAAGTCGGCCGGGTCGAATGCGGGGCTGTGCGCGCTGATCAGGTTCTCGCGCTGCGCGAACAACTCGTCGTTCGCGGCCACTACCGAGCCCGCGAGCGCGCGGGATGCGAGGTCCGGGTAGCTGAGGAAGTCGGGGACCGAGTCCTCGTTCTCCGTTCCGGTACCTCCGAGGGCTGCCTGGGGGTTCATGCGTGTCCTCTCCGGAGCAGCGCTCCTCGTGGTGTGTGGAAATCCACCTCGACGCCGCGCAGCAGGGTGGTTCGAACCACTCCCGCCAGGGTCCGCCCGGCGTAGGCGGTGATGGGGTTCTTGTGGTGCAGGGCGGCCGGGTCGACGACGAACGTCTCCTCCGGCGCGAACACGGCCAGGTCGGCGTCGGCCCCGACGGCGATCGTGCCCTTGCGCGTCAGACCCGCGACCCGGGCGGGCCCGGCGGACATCCAGCCGACCACGGCGGCCAGGTCGACGCCGCGCTCGCGCGCTGCCGTCCACATGATCGGCAGCCCGAGCTGCAGGGAGGCGACGCCGCCCCACGCCTGACCGAAGTCGCCGGTGTCCAGCGCCTTGAGATCGACCGTGGAAGGCGAGTGGTCGGAGACCACCGCGTCGATGGTGCCGTCGGTGAGCGCCGCCCAGAGCCGGTCGGCGTTCGCACCCTCACGGATCGGCGGGCAGCACTTGAACGTGGTGGCGCCGGCCGGGACGTCCTCGGCGGTGAGGGTGAGGTAGTGCGGGCAGGTCTCGACGGTGATCCGGACGCCGTCGCGGCGGGCGCTGACGATCATCGGCAGCGCGTCCGAGGAACTCAGGTGCAGGATGTGCACGCGGGCGCCGGTCCAGCGGGCCCGTTCGATGACGACGGCGATCGCCAGGTTCTCGGCGCCGCGCGGCCGGGAGGCGAGGAAGCCGGCGTAGCCGGTGCCGTGCGCGGGCGGGGCGTGGCCGATCGCGCCGGCATCCTCGGCGTGCACGATCATCTGGGCGTCGAAGCGGGCGAGCTCACGCAGGTCGGTCTCGAGCTCGTCGGCGTGCAGCGGGGCGAACTCGTCCACGCCGGAGGGCAGCAGGAAGCACTTGAAACCGAACACGCCGGCCTCGTGCAGGGGCGCCAGGTGCGGGGTGCTGCCCGGCACGGCGCCGCCCCAGAAGCCGACGTCCACGAACCGTTTGCCCTCGCTCGCGGCGATCTTCGCCGCCAGGGCGGGCACGTCGACCGTCGGCGGGATCGAGTTCAGCGGCATGTCGATCACCGTGGTGACCCCGCCGGCCGCGGCCGCCCGGGTGGCACTGGCGAACCCCTCCCAGTCGGTGCGGCCCGGCTCGTTGATGTGCACGTGGGAGTCGACCAGTCCGGGCAGCAGCACCTCGTCGGTGGCCAGGGTGCGCACGCTCGTCCCGGCGAGTCCGGCGCCGAGCGGCGCGATCGCGGCGATCACGCCGTCGCGGATCCCGAGCTCGACGGCGGAGGTCCCCTCGGGTGTGACCGCTCGCTCGGCGCGGAGCACGAGGTCGTGGGCGGGGTGCTCACTCACCGGTTCGCCGTCCGGTCAGGTGGGTGCGGCCGAGGATCTCGCTGACGTCCTCGAGCAGTGGTCCGGCCTGGGCCACGCAGGTGGCGACGTCCGGCTCGAGGGAGGTGAGCGGGTAGACGGCGAGGATCCCGTTCTCGCGTAGGCGTTCCGCGGTCAGGGTGGTGCGGCCGGCGACGGCCACGGTGGGCACCCCGGCGGCGGCCGCGGCCGCGGCGACGCCGACCGGGGTCTTGCCGAACATGCTCTGCTCGTCGAGGGAACCCTCCCCCGTGATCACGAGGTCGGTACCGGCCACCCGGGCGTCGAAGCCGATCAGGTCCAGGACCACCTCGACCCCCGGCCGGCGGGTCGCGCCGAGCAGGGCCAGGGCGGCGAAGCCGAGTCCGCCGGCCGCACCGGCACCGGGGCCGGCGGCCACGTCGGCGGCGCGTCCGACGCCGGCCTCGGTGAGGGCCTCGACCCAGCGCGTCAGGCCGGCGTCCAGATCCGCGATCGCGGCGTCGTCGGCGCCCTTCTGCCCCCCGTAGACGGCGGCCGCGCCGTCCGGGCCGAGCAGCGGGTTGTCCACGTCCGAGGCGAGCACGACCTCGGTCGTCGTGAGCCGGGGGTCGAGCCCGGACACGTCGACGGCGACCAGCCGGCGCAACGCGTCCCCGCCCGGGCCGAGGTCGCCGTCGGGCCCGGTCAGCCTGAGCCCGAGCGCCTGGGCGAGCCCGGCGCCTCCGTCCGTTGAGGCGCTGCCGCCGACCCCCAGCACGATCCGGCGTGCCCCGTGGTCGAGGGCGTGCGACACGAGCTCGCCGGTGCCGAAGGTGCCGGACCGGCGCGCCGCGTCGTCGTCGGCGGCGGTGAACGCGAGCCCGGACGCGGCAGCCATCTCGATGACGGCCACCCCGTCCCTGGCCGCGTAGGTGGCCCGGACCGGCCCGCCCAGCGGGCCCGTCACCTCCACCTCGACCGGTGCGAAGCCGGCGGCGACGGCCGCTGCCACGGTGCCCTCACCGCCGTCGGCCACCGGCAGTTCGTCGATCTCCAACGCTCCCACCGCGCCCTCGGTGACCAGGCGGAGCAGGCCGGCCGCGACGTGCGCGGCGACCTCGGCCGCCTCGAGGGACCCCTTGAACTTGTCCGGTGCGATGAGGACCCTGGTCGGGGCTCCGGGATCTGTGGGCGCAGTGGCGTGTGTCATGCCCCTAGTCCAGCAGGGCGACGGCGGTCGGCGCATCCTCCGCGGAGATCGCCAGCGATTCGAACTCGAACACATCATCGATCTTGACACCCATCGAGATGTTCGTGACCCGTTCCAGGATCACCTCCACCACGATCGGCACCCGGAACTCGGCGGCCATCGCGGTGGCCTTGGCGAACGCCTCGCCCAGCGCGTCGGGCTCGCGGACCCGGATCGCCTTGCAGCCGAGTGCCTCGGCCACCTTGACGTGATCCACGCCGTAGCCGTCGAGCTCCGGCGAGTTGATGTTGTCGAACGCCAACTGCACCTGGTAGTCCATGTCGAACGCGCGCTGGGACTGGCGGATCAGGCCGAGGTAGGAGTTGTTGACCACCACGTGCACGTAGCCGATGTTGAACTGGGCGCCCACGGCGAGTTCCTCGAGCATGAACTGGAAGTCGTAGTCGCCGGACAGCGCGACCACGGTCTCGGTGGGCACCGCCTTCGCCACACCGAGCGCGGCCGGGCCGGTCCAGCCGAGGGGCCCCGCCTGCCCGGCGTTGATCCAGTGCCGGGAACCGTACACGTGCAGGAACTGGGCACCGGCGATCTGGGACAGGCCGATCGTGCTCACGTACCGCACGTCCCGCCCGAACGCCCGGTTCATCTCCTCGTAGACCCGCTGCGGCTTGATCGGGACCTCGTCGAAGTGGGTCTTGCGCTGCATCGTGCGCTTGCGTTCGGCGCACTCGGCGGCCCAGCCGGAGTAGTCCGGGACGGCGCCGGCGGACTTGCGCTCGCGGGCGACCTCGAGGAACGCCTCGATCGCCGCGCCGGCGTCGGAGGCGATGCCGTAGTCCGGTGCGAACACCCGCCCGATCTGCGTCGGCTCGATGTCCACGTGGATGAACGTGCGGCCCTGCCGATAGGTGGACAGCTCACCGGTGTGCCGGTTCGCCCACCGGTTTCCGATGCCGAACACCAGGTCCGAGGCGAGCAGGTTGGCGTTGCCGTACCGGTGCGCGGTCTGCAGCCCGGCCATCCCGACCATCAGCGGGTGGTCGTCGGCGATCGCACCCCACCCCATCAGCGTCGGGATGACCGGCACACCGAGGGTCTCGGCGAGTTCCACCAGGCCCGCCTCGGCGCCGGCGTTGACGATGCCGCCACCGGCGATGAACACCGGACGCTCGGCGGCCAGCAGCATGTCGACGGCCTTCTCCGCCTGGGCCCGGGTGGCCGCCGTGCGGTGCACCGGCAGCGGGGTGTAGGTGTCCGGGTCGAAGTCGATCTCGGTCATCTGGACGTCGACGGGCAGGTCGATGAGCACGGGCCCGGGACGGCCGGAGCGCATCAGGTGGAACGCGTGGGCGAACACCGCGGGCACCTGCCCCGCCTCGAGCACGGTCTTGGCCATCTTCGTCACCGGGGCGGCGATGCTGGCGATGTCGACGGCCTGGAAGTCCTCCTTGTCCAGCTTCGCCACCGGCGCCTGGCCGGTGAGGCACAGGATCGGCACGGAGTCGGCCCAGGCGGCGTACAGGCCGGTGATCATGTCGGTGCCGGCCGGGCCGGAGGTGCCGACGCACAGGCCGATGTTGCCGGCCTTCGCGCGGGTGTACCCGTCGGCCATGTGGGAGGCGCCCTCGACGTGGCGGGCGAGGACGTGATGGATGCCGCCGTGCGCCTTCATGGCGGAGTAGAACGGGTTGATCGCGGCGCCGGGCACGCCGAACGCCTGCGTCACGCCCTCCTTGGCGAGGATGGCCACGGCGGCGTCCACTGCTCTCATGCGAGGCATGGTTCGCTCCTTCGAGTCTTGGGTGGTGCTGGGTGAGGTCGGGGCGGGCGTCGGTGCCCGGGTATCAGTCGGTCCCGGAGAGGCGGGTCACGCCGCGGAACAGGCCGGAGTGGTCGAGGGAGCCGTCGCCGTTGGCGCGGGCCGAGGCCATCAGCTGGCCGACCAGGGAGCCGAGCGGGATCACCACGCCGGCCTCGCGGGCCGCGGAGGTGACGATGCCGAGGTCCTTGTGGTGCAGGTCGATGCGGAAGCCGGGGGCGAACTCGCGGCCCAGCATCTTGGCGGCCTTCTGGTTCAGCACGGCGGACCCGGCGAGCCCGCCGCCGAGTACCTCGACGGCCGCCTCGGTGTCCACGCCGTAGGCCTCGAGGAACACGATCGCCTCGGCCAGGGCCTGGATGTTCGCGGCGACGATCAACTGGTTCGCGGCCTTCACCGTCTGCCCCGATCCGTTCGGGCCGACGAGGACGACCGTCCTGCCGACGGCCGAGAAGACGTCCGCGGCGGCGTCGAAGTCCTCGCGCGTGCCGCCGACCATGATCGACAGGGCTGCGTTCACCGCGCCGGCCTCGCCACCCGAGACCGGGGCGTCCAGGATCCGGAAGCCCTTCTCCTTCGCCTGGTCCGCCAGGGCGACGGTCACGTCGGGCCGGATCGAGGAGAAGTCGATGATCAGGGTGCCGGGCCGGGCACGGGCGAACACGCCGTCGTCCGCGGTGAGCACCTGTGCGACGTCCGGGGAGTCCGGGACCATGATCGCGACCACGTCAGCGTCCGCGACCGCCTCGGCGATGCTCGCTGCGGCGGTGCCGCCGGCCTCGACGAGCGGCTGCGCCTTCTCCGGCGAGCGGTTGTATCCGACCACGGTGTGCCCGGCGCCCGCCAGGTGGACGGCCATCGGCGAGCCCATGATGCCGAGTCCGATGAATGCGATGGTGCTCATGACTTCGATGCCTCTCGTTGGTCGACGGGGTTCAGTTCGCGACGCGGGTGGCCGGCGCGAGCCACGCGAACGGGTCGGCCGCGCCCGTCTTGTACTCGAGGCCGAACCAACCGGCATAGCCCCCGGCGAGCAGGTCCGCGGTCCAGTCCGAGATCGGCAGGTCACCGGTGCCCGGCTGGTCCCGGCCGGGCGCGTCGGCGATCTGCACGTGGGCGATCCGCCTCCGATGGGCTGCGATCGCGGCGGGTACGTCGTCGCCGTTGACGGCGAGGTGGTAGACGTCGAGCAACAGGCCGAGGTTCGTCGCGCCGTGCTCGCCGGCCACCCGCTCGACGACGCCGATCGCGTCCGCCGCGGCGAGCAGCGGGTACCTGGGGGCGCCGCTGACGGGCTCGACGAGCACGGTGCCGCCGATGCGCCCGACGGCGGTGGCGGCGGCGGCGAGGTTGGCGGCCGCGAGGTCGTCCTGTTCGGCCGGGGAGACGCCTTCGATCCGGTTCCCGTAGAGGGCGTTGAAGGCCCGGCACCCGGTCGCCTCCCCGATCCGGGTGACCACGTCCAGGTTCGCAGTGAAGTCGTCGGCGCGCTCCGGCCAGGACACCAGGCCGCGGTCACCGCCCGGCATGTCCCCGGCGTTGAAGTTCAGCCCCGTCAACTGCACGCCGGCAGCGTCGAGCGCCCCGACGAACGCGTCGATCTCGTCCGCGCCCGGCGTCGACGTGGCGAACGGCCACCAGTACTCGACGGCGTCGAAGCCGGCAGCACCGGCGGCGGCCGGGCGCTCGAGCAGCGGGAGATCGGTGAGCAGGATCGAACAGTTCACGGTGTAGCGGGGCGCGGTGCCTGCGGCGGTCATCCGGAGTCCCTCCTCGAGATCGGCACATTCCGTATGTCGGAAGTATTATTCCTAGTGATGAAAGAATAGGAGAGATGGCCAGGTCCGTCAAGGGACCGATCCCGCCCGCTACCCCGCGGGTGTGCCCGAGCCCGCTGGGGAAGACCCGCGTGGTGCGCGCGGAACCGGGGTCACGGAGCAACGGGCGGCTCCGGCCGACCCGCAGGCTCGCGGAGCGGGCCGTAGGCCGCCCGGTACGAAGGCGGCCCGACGAGCGGTGCGACCACGCTCCGGAGCCAGGCCGGCAGCCGCGCTGTGCGGGAGAACCGGTCGGTCGCCGCCTGGACATGCTCGACCCTGGCGCGACGCCGGCGAGCGAACTCCAGACCGGCGCGGTCCCAGGCGTCGCGATCCTGGAGCACCTCCGCCAGCGCGAGCCCATCCTCGACCGCGAGCGCAGCCCCCTGCGCCCAGACAGGTGCGCTCGCGTGCGCCGCGTCGCCGACGAGGACGACCCTTCCGGTCGTCCACACGGCGGGGTTGATCTCCTCGAGCGGCGAGTGCAGCGGCGGGTCCTGCGACTCCTCCGCGGCGGCCAGGGCTGTGCGCACGACCTCGGGGAAGCCGCGGAAGAGGGCTCGTGTCCGGGCGAAGTCGGTCGTCTCGTCGCGGCCGGACACCCACCCGTAGACCCGGCCCGGCACCATCGGGATCAGGAGCACCGTGCCCGCAGGCCCGGTCCAGGCGACCCAGCAGTCGACCCCCGGGTCGGTGGCGACGAAACGCCAGCTGCTCGGCGCCAGGATCGACGGCCGCGCCCGGCGCCGGGGTGCGACGTGGCCGCGGACCACCGAGTGCACACCGTCGGCGCCCACCAGCACCCCACCTGCGTGCACGGTGCCGTCGGGGAGTTGGACCTCGGTGCCGCCGTCCACCTCGCGGACCGTCCGAACGGCGACTCCGAGCGTGACGGTCCCGGGCGACACGAGGCCGAGCAGCGCGGTGTGGCGGCCGCCGTCGCGAGACCCGCGATCCCACCACCGACGTTGAGGACGCGATCGCGGTCCGAGGTCCTGGGTGTCATCGGTTCTCCTCCGGGTGGGGAGCGGGTGGTGCTCGAACGTCACGGACCGGTGCACCGCTCGATCTCGCGTAGGAACGTCTCCAGCTCGGTGGTGAAACGGCCGGGGGCTTCGATGCAGCTGACGTGGCCGACGCCGGGCAGGACCACCAGGCGCGATCCGGGAATCGCGTCGCTGAGGGCGTCCGCGACGAACCTCGGTGCCCGGACGTCGGCCTCGCCGTGCAGCACGAGGGTGGGCACGTCGATCCGGGGCAGGACGTCGCGAAGGTCCGCCTCCGCCGAGGACAGCGCCATCGCGCGGAAGCCGCCCGGACGGAACGCCGCGGCAATGTTGTCGCGGGTCTCGGCGACCCGGTCCGCCGGGGCCGAGTCCGAGAACATGCTCGGCGCCAACGTCGAGGCGAACTCCGGGGCCGGCAGCACCGACGCCGCGAGGCAGGTCTGCAACCGCTGCGCGACCGTCTCCGCCGGCAACGACCCCGCCCAGCCGGCGTAGGCGCCGGCGAGGAAGAGCGCCCGCACCTGGGTCCCGTGCTGCCGCCAGTACTCGATCGCGAGGGCACCGCCGAACGACAGCCCGACCAGGACGGGCCGCCGGAGTCCCAGCGTGGAGATCAGGCCGGCGAGGCAGGTCGCATACTCGGGCAGCCGGAAGGATTCCGGCACGTCGGATGACCCGCCGGACCCGGGCGGGTCCCAGGAAACGACCGAGTAGGTACCCGACAGGGCGTCGATCTGGTGGTGCCAGGTCCCCGCCCCGTCGCCGACGAACCCACCCAGGAGGACGATCGGCCGACCGCGGCCTGCCCTCGTGAAGGCGATCCGGATCCCATCGACGTCGACGGCGTCCACATCTCGATGATCCCACGTGTCGTGCCGGGTGGGAGTGGCATCGAGGTGGCGGCCGGGACGCGCTCGCCGCGGCGTCACGGCACGTTTCCGCCGTGAGGTCCGGCGCTCGTCGTGACCGCGGCGCGAGCCCAGTCGTCGATGCGGTCCGCGACGTCCGGCCACCCGCCGTCGAGCATCAGGTCGTGGCCCGAACCCTCGACGACCACGGCTCGGGTGCCGTACGCACGCGCGGTCCGCTGCATCTCGGCCAGGGTGAAGAACCGGTCCTGCTCGGCCGCCACCACCAGCACCGGTACCCGGACCCGGTCCGGTCGGGGCCACACCAGGATCGTCTGCAGGAAGGCCAGGTAGGACTCGTCCCGAAGCCGGATGAAGGTGTCATCGACGAGTTCCTGGTCGGTCCGGGGCGTGAAGAACAGGTCGCGCACCATGGGGCGCGTGCGAACGAACGGCCGCATCCGCAACGTCGCAGTGGCGCGGAGCAGCTCGACCGGGTAGCGACGGGCGAGGCGCGCGACTGCCGGCAGCGTGCCTCGGACGGGGGTCGGCGCCAACAGCACCAGGCCCGCGGCTCGGTCGTGTTCCAGGAACTTCTGCGCCACCAGGCCACCCAACGAGTGCCCGACGACGACCAGCGGCGGCCGGCAACCGGCCGCCGCCTCGCGGACGTCCTCGACGTAGTCGTGGACGCCGTGCCGGATCCGCCCCGGCCGCCCGTCGTGGCCGCGGAGTTGGACCGTGCGGACGTCGTTCCCGAGGTCGCCGAGCCGCTGGGCCACCTCCTCCCAGCACCACGGACCGTGCCACGCGCCGTGCACCAGCAGGATCGTGGCTCCGGGTGCGGCCTCCCTGGCCGCCGTGGATCTCGTGGCGGGATCGGCAGTCATGGCCGCGCCTCGTACACGATGTTGAACGGTGTCTGGGTGACCCGCCCGAACCGGCCGAAGCCGGCCTGTTCGATGACCCGGGCGATCGGCTGCTCCCCCGCCTGGTTGCCGAGGGCATCCGGCGCGCCCTCGGCGATCGCATGCGGCACGCACAGGAACGTCGACAGCGAGTAGTAGAGCCGCCCGACCGGCGTCAGGTTGTCCGCCACGACGTCGCCGGCGTACGGCTCGACGATCAGCCACACGCCGTCGGCGGCCAGCGTGCTGCGGATGTGCCGGGCGGCGCCGACCGGGTCGCCCATGTCGTGCAGGCAGTCGAACGTCGTCACCAGCCCGAGTCCGCTGCCCGTGAAGTCCGCGGCAGCGGCGACGGCGAACTCGACCTTCTCGCCGAGCCCGGCCTCCGCCGTCAGCTTCCTGGCCAGCTCGATGGAGCCCGAGTCGTTGTCGTACCCGATCACGGTGGACGCCGGGTAGCTCTCGGCGAGGATCCGCGTCGAGGACCCGAGCCCGCAGCCGACGTCGGCGACCGCGGTGCCGTTGTGCAGCCGTTCGACGAGGCCGTCGACGGCGGGCAGCCAACTGCTGACCAGGTTCGCGACGTAGCCCGGCCGGAAGAAGCGCTCGCAGCCCACTGCGACGTCGTCCCCGTGCTCGCCCCAGGCGAACCCGCGCCCGCTGTGGAAGCGGTCGATGATCGCCTCCCGGTCGTCGAAGGCCGAGAGGGCCATCTGGAACGCGCCCGGGAGCACGAGCCCGTTCGGGTCGGCGAACGCGAGAGCCTGGGCCGGGGTCATCCAGTACTGGTCGGCATCCGGCAGATAGCTGACCAGCTTCCCGGCGGCCTGGCCGCGCAGCCACTCGCGCACGTATCGCTCGACGGTCCCGGTGTAGTCGGCGAGCTCGCGGGAGGTGAGTGGGCCGGCCTCGGCCAGCGCGCGATACAGGCCGAGGCGGTCGCCGATCACGATGTTGCCGGCGGCGCCCGTGGCTCCCAGGTCGGCGACGAAGCGGCCGAGCAGGTCGTTCAGCTCGGTCTCGTCGATGGTGGTGTTCGTCATTGGTCCCTCTCCTGACTCGGCCGAGCCCCGTGCTCGGGCCGTGGCTGTCAGCGTGATCCGGGGACCCTGGTCGGATGTTGGTCGAGGGTTGGCGGGACCTTGGCGGTCGACGACCGCGCGGCATGCGGACGCCGAAGCTCAGTGCAACAACTGCTGGTAGTAGCGCTGGACCGCTGGGCCGGGCTCCGTGCCGAGTTCCTCGGCGAGGATCAGGCGGAGCCGGCCGTAGCAGGCCAGCGCCTCGGCCTCGTTGCCACCGGCAGCGAGTGCGCGCATCAGCAGCAGGTGGCCGGTCTCGCGCAGTGGTGCCAGCTCGACGAGCTCACGGGCCGATCGCTGCGCGGCCGGCAGCTCGGAGTGGTCGATCCCCAGACAGGTCTGCGCGTAGCACTCCAGGGCGCGCAGGCGGACGTCGGCGAGCCGGCGGCGCCATCCCTCCAGCCACTCGGCGTCCGCCCCGGGCATGAGGGTTCGTCGGGAGACGAACAGCGCGGCGAGGCTCGCGTACCACGCGCGGTCCCACCGCCGGGCGGCGACCGCCGACTCGGCCCGGTGCAGTGCTGCGACCGCCCGGTCGACATCGACGTGGGCAGGCTCGGGCAGCACGATGGCCAGTTCCGCGCGTCCGCGGATCAGGTCGGCGCCGAGGGCGGTACGCAACCTGGAGATCAGCACCGTCAAGGCGTTGGCGGCCGCCGCCGGAGGGGCGTCACCCCAGAGTGCGTCGACGAGCACATCGCGGGGCATCGGCTGCGGCCGGTTCAGGACGAGGAACGCGAACAGCAGGCGGGCCTGCCTGCTCGCGAAGTCGTCGGCGTGGCTACGGCCCGCCAGCTCGACGGCGAAGGTTCCGCACAGTTGCACCCGGACGCCTGCGCCGTCGTGCACGATGTCCACCTCGACTCCCGCCTGCCTGGCGTGGAACGATTGTCAGCCCGCACGGCAGCGAAGCACAATCACGACCGGTCACAATGGGCACCATGAACCGTCAGGTACGTTGCGAGTGCGGGTTCACGGCCCGTGGCACGACCGACGAGGAGGTGATCGGGCTGACGCTCGCCCACGTCGCCGAGGTCCACCCCGACCTCGCCGCCGTCGAGACGGCCGACGACGTGCGTGGCTGGATCGAGCTCGTCCCGGAGTGATCGGCGCCGCGCGGGCCGCGCTGCGATTCCAGCCGTGCGGTCGAGGCGGTGCCACGACCACCCTGAAGGGGGCCGAGGGTGGCCGAGGATCAGGCCGACGGAGCCCCGTATCCGCCGACTCCCGGGTCGCGATGGATCGGTCCGGTCAGTTCCGCCAGCGGGAGACCGGATCCACCGGCGCGTACCGACACCACGTGGGACATGATCGACAGCGCGGTCTCGCGAGGGCTGCGGCCGGCCAGGTCGAGCCCGACGGGCGAGTGCAACCGGGCCAGGGCGTGCTCGTCGAGCCCGCGTTCGCGCAGGCGCTCGAGCCGGTCGGCGTGCGTGCGGCGCGAGCCCATCGCCCCGACGAAGCCGAGGTCGGCGCTGAGCGCGACCTCGAGCAGCGGCTCGTCGAACTTCGGGTCGTGGGTGAGCACGAGGACCACGGTGTCTGCGTCGACCCGGCCCGCCGTCAGTTCCGCGGCCAGGTAGCGGTGCGGCCAGTCGATCACGATCTCGTGGGCGTCCGGGAACCGCGCGGAGGTCGCGAAGACCGACCGCGCGTCGCACACCGTCACGTCGAAGCCGAGGAACCTGGCCATCGACACCACGGCGGCGGCGAAGTCCGTGACTCCGGCGACGATCAGTCGCGGCGGGGGCGCGAGGACGTCGACGAGCACGCGGATGCCCACGCCCTGACGGGAGCCGTCGAGCCCGTAGGTGAGCTCCTCGGCCCGTCCGGTCCTGAGCACCGCGGCGGCATCAGCCGCCAGTGCGGCGTCCAGCCGCGTGGAACCCGTCGCCCCGGACGCGTGGCCCAGGTCATCGACGCTCAGCAGGCCGCCCCGCCGGGCCACCGCACCCTCCGCGCACTCGACGACGGTGGCCAGGGCCGTGGCCCGCCCGTCCGCCGCGGTCCTCGCGAACGCGGTCAGCGCGCTCGCGTCGCCGTCGACGTCGGCAGGGCCGGTCGCGCGGCCCGGATCCACCCGTTGGACGAGCACCTCGATCGTCCCCCCGCAGGTGAGACCCACGGCGCCCGCCAACTCGTCGTTCACGCCGTACTGCACGAGGCGAGGGACGGCGTCGTCCAAGACCTCGCCCGCGAGCGCATGGACGTCTCCCTCCACGCAGCCGCCCGAGATCGACCCGACGACGGACCCGTCGCGGCGGACGATCATGCGCGCCCCACGCTCGCGGGGCGCCGAACTCCACGTTGAGACGACGGTGACGAACGCGAACGGTTCCCGTTCGCGTCCGATCGCCTCGAGGACGGCGTCCATCAAGCCTCGCGGGCCGCCCGCGCCCGGAGCCGGGGCAGGATGTGTTCGGCGTAGCGCTCGATGAACGCCGCCTGGTCCGCGCCGGGGTCATGGAACACGAGGTGCGTGAAGCCCATCTCGACGTAGGACCAGATGGACTCGACGTGCTCATCGGGGTCGTCCGAGACGATCCAACGGCTCGCGGTGCGCTCGGCCGGGAGGGCGTCGGAGAGCCGCTCCATCTCGACGGGGTCCTCGATCCCAGTCTTCTCCTCCGGGGTGAGGGCGAGCGCACCCCAGTTCCGGGTCGCCTCCATGGCGCCGGCCCGGTCGGCGTCGTAGGAGACCTTCATCTCGATCATCAGGTCGAGGTCGGCCAGTGTTCGCCCGGACTTCGCCGCCCCCTCCCCGAGCGCGGGCAGCAGCGTCCGGGTGTAGAGATCGCGGCCCTTGCCGCTGGTGCAGATGAACCCGTCGCCGAGGCGGCCGGCCAGGCGGGTGGCCGAGGGGCCCGAGGCCGCGATGTAGATCGGCACCGGAGACTCGGGCAGGTCGTAGATCGTCGCGTTGCGGGTGCTGTAGTAGGTCCCGTCGATGGTGACCCGCTCACCGGCCCAGAGCGCCTGGATGAGCCCGATGGCCTCCTTGAACCGGGCGAACCGCTCCTTGCCGTCGGGCCACTCGAGACCGAGGGGCGACTCGTTCATCGCCTCCCCGGAGCCGACTCCGAGGATCACCCGCCCGGGAGCGAGGCAGCCCAGGGTCGCGAACGCCTGCGCCACCACGCCGGGGTGGTAACGCAGCGTCGGGGTCAGCACACTGGTGCCCAGCAGCACCCGCTCGGTGCTGGCCGCGGCGGCCCCGAGCCAGGGCAACGCGGCCGGCGCGTGGCCGCCGTGGTGGCGCCACGGCTGCAGGTGGTCGCTGACGAACACCGAGTCGAAGCCTGCCTGCTCGGCGAGCACGGTGTAGTGGAGCAGGTCGCGGGGGGCGAACTGTTCGGCGGAGGCCTTGTAGCCGAGGCGCAGCATGGTGTTCCTTCTGGGGTCGGACGGGTGGGTCAGGGGGCGCCGAGTTCGGCGCGCACGGCGTCCCGCACGAGCGCCCGGACCCGCTGGCGGGCCTGCTCGGTGCCGGCCGCCACGTGCGGGGTCAGGTAGACGTTGTCGAGCTCGAGCAGCGGGCTGAACGGCGCCAGCGGCTCGGCCGCGAACACGTCCAGGGCGGCGGCGGCCGGGCGGCCGGCCCGCAGCGCGGTGACCAGCGCGGCCTCGTCGACGAGTTCGCCACGGGCAGCGTTGACGAGGACGCTGCCGGGACGCATGCTCGCCAGCCGGGGACCATCGAGCAGGTGTCGGGTGCTCTCGGTGAGTGGAGCGTGCAGGGTGACCAGGTCGCTCGCGCCGAGCAGCTCGTCGAGGTCGACCTGCGTCGCCCCGTCGGTGTCCGGCAGTGGTCGCGGGTCGCTGCAGAGCACCCGGGACCCGAAGCCCCGCAGCCGGTCGCGCACGGCACGGCCGATGGCGCCGAAGCCCACGATGCCCACGGTCATGGCGCCGAGTTCCCGGCCCAGCGGGCGGGTGTGCCAGCCGTCGCTGCGCAGGTCCCGGTCGGCACGGACCCCATCGCGCAGCGTGGTCAGCATCGCCATCAGCGTCCAGTCGGCGACGGCCTCGGCGTTGTAGCCCGGGGCATTGAGGACCCGGATGCCGACGGCCTCGGCGGCAGCGAGGTCCACCACACCGTCGAGGCCGACGGCCGGGTGCACGAGCAACCGGCAGCGCCGCATCCGTCCCAGCACGGCCGCGTCGAGCGGGTATCGACGGGCCGCGTCGCCCACCACGAGGTCCGCCCGGGCGAGGTCCGGCACCAGCACCTCCAGCGGTGCCCCGTCGGCGAGCACCACCTCGACGGGTTCGTCGAGGTCGGCGACCCAGGACTCGACGAGCGCACGCGGGTAGGCGGACAGGCACACCAGCACCGTGCTCATCGCTCGGCCCCCACGACCCGCTCGGCGACCACGGTGGCCCGATCGATCGCCATGCCGAGTCCCGGAGCGGTGGGGGCGGCGACGTGGCCGTCGACCGGGCGGATCGGGGCCGCGAGGAAGTGCTGGTACATCGGCATCAACCGGTCCAGGTACTCCATCTGCGGGATCAGCGCGGGCGAGGCCGCGAACGTCACCGCGGCATTGCACTGCAACGACTGACCGTGTGGGATGAGCTGCCCGCCGGCGGCGCTGATCAGCGCGATGATCTTCGTGGTCTCCGAGATGCCGCCGTCCCAGTGCGGGTCGGGCTGGTACAGATCGAGGGTGTCGGTGGCGATCAGGTCGGCGTATCCCCAGCGGCCGTACTCATGTTCCCCACCGGCGATCCGTACACCGTCGGGCAGGCGGTCGCGCAGGGTCCGGTACCCGGCCGCCTGGTCGGCGAGCAGCGGCTCCTCGATCCAGGTCAGGCGCAGATCGCGGGTGGCGTGGGCGACGTCGAGCGTGAACGGCACGTCCCAGCCGCTCCACGCGTCCAGCATGATGTCGATGTCCGGGCCGGCCGCGTCGCGCACCGTGCCGACGAGTTCGACGACGGCGTCCACCCCGGCCCGACCGTCCTCGGGGCCCCAGCGCGGGAACCACTTCAGCCCGCGATAGCCGGCGCCGACGAGTTCCGTGGTGCGGGCCGCGACCCGCTCCGGCTCCAGGCTGTCCCCGAGCGTGGACACGTAGGCGGGGACCTCGGTGCGGGTCGGTCCACCGAGGAGCACGTGGGCGGGTACGCCGAGGTGCTGGCCACGGATGTCCCAGAGCGCGCAGTCGACGGCGGAGAGCGCCACCATCCCGGCGCCACGGCGCCCGTGGATCGAGGAGCGGTACAGCACGTCCCAGATCCGTTCGGTCGCGAGCGGGTCGGTGCCCAGCAGCAGCGGGCGCAACGTGCGCATGATGATGAACGCCTGCTCCGGCGAGAGCTGCGCGGTGCTCCCCACCAGGTGGGTGTCGGTCTCGACGTGCAGGAACGTCGAGCGGATCTCGTACCGGCCCGGGGCGACCTCCGCGAACTCCTGTGGTCCGGTCCCCCGGAACTGCGGGTAGATGTCGTTCGGGCGGCGCAGCCGGTCGGCGAAGATCGGCTCGGGGGCGGCCAGGTGCCCGACGTACTCGACGCACCTGACGTCGGTGATGATCACGGGGTGTCCTCTCGGTCGGTGCGTTGCGGGGCCGTGCGTGCGGGCTCCGGCTCCGGTTCCGGCTCCCGGCGGGACAGCATGGGCACCAGCCCCATGATGCCCACGACGGCGACGACGGCCGCACCCGCGAGCAGTGCGCCGTCCCCGCTCCAGGCGGTACCGGCCACGAAGGCGAGCACGGACGCCCCGGCCGCGGTTCCGCCGTCGAACGCCGCGTTCCAGACCGCGCTGGCGGTCGGCGCGTCCTCCTCGGGAACCGCCCGGTAGCTCAGGTCCAGCAGGACCGTCTGCATGCCCCCGTAGGTGAGGCCGAACAGGGCCGCACCGACCATGAGCGTGCCCACCGCATCGTTCGCGAGGCCGTGCGCGGCCAGGAGCAGGCCGACGACGCCGGCCGCGAGCAGCAGCGGGTACAGGCCGCGGTGACCGATCCGGTCGGTGAGGTGGCCGATGCGCCAGCGGGCCACCATGCCGACGGCCCCGTAGAGCAGCAGGGCGGCCCCGGCGGTGGAGCCGGCGGGCAGTTGCAGCGGCAGGATCGTGACCAGGCCACCCCCAGCCGCGGTGACGGCCAGCAGCACCGCTGCCGGCATCAGCAGCGGCAGCAGGACGCGGCGCCACGACGTGGCCCCATCCTTCGGGCCGCCGAGCGGCACGGTGGAGACCGAGCGGGCCGCGAACAGGGCCAGCACCGGCACGAACCCGAGCGCAGCGACGACGACGAAGGCCCCGCCGAGGGTCAGCGCGGCACCGCCGGCGATGCCGAGCATCATCGGGATCGCGGCCGCCAGGCCGAAGATGCCGATCGCCTCCCCCCGGCGGTGGACGGGCGCCGCGCGGGGGATCGCGAGCGCGCCGACCACGGTCACGATGGCGAACCCGACGCCCCGCACCGCCGAGATCGCGTACAGGGCCCAGAGGTCGGTGCCGAGCAGGTACAGCGGCGTCGGCAGGCCGAGCAGCAGGCAGCCCGCGATCAGCAGGGTGCGCGTGGAGTACCGGCGCATCAGGGTCGCCGAACTGAGCTGGGTGATCACGGTGACGCCCAGCATCACCCCGGTCACGGTCCCGACCACGGTGTCCGCATGGCCCTGCTGTGCTGCCCAGGCCGGCAACGCGGAGAGCGTGATGGAGAAACTGGTCAGGCCGGCGAAGCAGAGCACGAAGACCGCGCGGATCTCCTTGATCGCCCACAGCGACCCGGTGCGGGTACCGACGACGCTCACCGGGCCACCTCGAACAGGGGGCCGGAACGGTCGACGGCGGTGCGTGCGACGAGCCGTCCGGCTCGCCAGACGAGGCGCTCGGCGGGGGCGAGCGCGACCGCGTCGCGGACGGAGTCCGCGCGGATCGCGACCAGGTCGGCGCGTGCGCCCGGCACGGGGCCGGCCGGGGCGCGGCCGATCACGGCGCGCGCGTCGGCGCTGACCATGGACCACGCGCGCTCCGGGCTCTGGTGCGCCGCGGTGACCACGAGCGAGGCGGTCTCGAGCGGGTCCAGCCGGCCGGTCGGGTTGAACGGGTCGCGCGTGTTGTCGCCCCCGGCCGCGACCCGGACACCGGCCGCCAGGAGGGCGTCGACGGCGGTCAGGCCACGGGGCCGGGGCCAGGCGTCGCGGCCCTGCAGGTACAGGTTCGTCGCGGGCAGGGTCACCACCGATACCCCGGCCGCGGCGGCCTCGGCCGCCACGTCCGCGACCACGCCGGGGGCCTGGAACCCGAGGGAGACGCAGTGGCTCGCCGTGACCGGGACCCCGGCCTGCGGGGCCAGCCCGGCCAGCCGGCGCAGCAGCAGCATGTCCGGGTCGGAGGTCTCGTCGAGGTGCAGGTCGACCGGCACACCCCGCTCGGCGGCGACCGCCACGCACTCCTCGAGGGCGGCGACCGGGTCGACCTCGTTCGAGGGGTTGCCCCCCACGGCGTCGGCGCCGGCGTCCAGGGCGTCGGTGAGGCGGGTCCGGTGCCGGCGCCAGGTCTCCCCCGGCCCCGGGCCGCCCACATGGGCGACCAGCTCCAGGTCGACGACCTCGCTCAGCTCCTCCCGGACCGCTGCCAACGAGGCCACCGCACGCACCCCGAGAAGGCGACCGCACCCCACGTGCGTGCGCACCGCCGTCGTCCCGTTGGCGACGAGGGCGCGCAGCGCGCGAGCGGCCCTGGCCCGCACGTCCGCGTCGCTCGCGTGCGCCAGGATCGTGGCGTACCCGGCCATCGCCCCGGTCAGGGTGCCGTCGCCGGCGGGGACCCGGTCCGCGGTGAACACCTTGTCCAGGTGCGCGTGCGGTTCCACGAACGCCCCGGCGAGCAGGTACCCGGACAGGTCGGTGCTCGGTCCGGCAGTGCAGTTCGTGCCGTTCGGGCAGGAGCCGGCCGGGTGCACGGCGGCGACCAGGTCGCCCTCGATGCGGACGTCGACGCGCTCACCGGTGGGCAGGTGCCCGCCGCGCAGGAGGTGCGTGGTCATTCAGCCCTTCACCCCGCCGCCCGCGATCTGGGTGACGTACCGCTGCAGGTACCCGAAGATGGCCAGCACCGGGATCATCACGAGCACACCGGCCGCGAGGAGTCGGCCCCAGTCCGTGGTGAACTCCCCGATCAGGGAGTTCAGACCCACCGACAGGGTGCGCTTGGCGTCGGTGTCGATGAACGTGTTCGCATACAGGAACTCCTCCCACACCTGGATGATCGTGAACACCGCCGCGGCCATCACGCCGGGCAGCGCCGGGGGCAGGACCACCTGCCACAACGCCCGGAACCGGGAGCACCCGTCGATGAAGGCCGCCTCCTCGGTCTCCACCGGTACGGCCATGAAGTAGTTGCGCATGAGCCAGATGCAGAAGGGCAGGGCGAACGAGACGTAGACCAGGATCAGGCCGACCAGGGAGTCCAGCAGACCGAGCGTCTTCACGGTGATGAACAGCGGGATCGCGAGCATGACCGCCGGGAACATCTGCGCGGCCACGACGATGAGCAGCATGCCCCGGTTCCCGATGAACGTGAACCGGGCGAACCCGTAGCCGGCGAGGATCGCGAGCAGCAACGCGATCGTGGTGGTCGCCGCCGCGACGATCACGGAGTTGGCGAAGTAGGTGAAGAAGTTCGTGTCCGCGATCTTCTCGTAGTTGCCGAGGTACAGGCCGCTCGGGAACAGGCTCTTGTCGACACCGTTCAGTTCCTGCGGCGTCTTGAACGAGGACAGCACCATCCAGGCGAACGGCAGCAGGGTGCCGAGCAGGAGCAGGACGGCGACGGCGTGGGCGCCGGGCGAGGCGTACCGCCGCTCCCGGCGGCGGGGCCGGGTGGGCGACTTCCGTCGGGCCGGGAGGGTCTCGTCGACGATGCTCACCGCTTGTCTCCCTTGCGTCCCTCGACCACGTAGAAGTACACGACGGCGACGGCCATCATCATCACGAAGATGATCACGGAGATCGCGGCGGCCCTGCCGAAGTCGAACTCGATGAAGGCGGTCCGGTAGGCCATCGTGGTGAGGATCTCGGTGGCGCCCACCGGTCCGCCGCGGGTGAACAGCCAGATGCCGTTGAAGTTGTTGATCGCGCCGGAGATCGTGGTCAGGGTGACCAGGGCGAGTGACGTGCGGATCCCGGGGACGGTCACGTTCCGGAACCGCTGCCAGGCGTTCGCGCCGTCCATCATCGCGGCCTCGTGCTGCTCCGGCGGGATCTGCTGCATCCCGGCGAGCAGGATCACGGCCGTGAACGGCGTCCACTTCCAGGCGCTGATCAGGACCAGGACGGGGAGTACGAACCGGGTGTCGGCGAGCCAGACCGGCGGGTTCTCCCAGAGTCCGGTGTCCCGGAGCAGCCCGTTGATGGGGCCGGAGACGGGGTCGAGCAGGAACCGCCAGATCAGCGCGACCAGCACGGTCGGCACCACCCACGGCACGATCAGGGTGGTCCGGACGGCGCCCCGGGCGAACAGCCTCTTGTTCAGCGTGTTCGCGATGACCAGGCCGAGGCCGACCTGCACGATGAGCGCGGCTCCGGCCCAGGTGAGGGTGCGGCCCATGACGAGCCAGAACGTCGGGTCGCCGAACAGAGCCGTGAAGTTGTCGAGGCCGGCGAACGTGTCCTGCCCCGGCGCGAGCAGGCTCGCGTTCAGGAAGCTGGTGCCGATCGCGTTGAACACCGGATAGCCGATGATCAGGGCGATGGCCAGGAAGGCGGGTCCGATGTAGAGGATCGGTGCCAGTCGTTGCCTGCGGACGCGCTGCTTACGCGCATGGGCCGCCTGCTCCGGGGTGGTGCGGGGGCGCTCAGTGGTGATCGTTGCCATGGTCTTCCTGGCTCGGGTCCGGAAGCCGGCCGCCCCGGGGGTCGGGGCGGCCGGCTCGCCTGCGGACTAGCTGGAGAGCTTCTGATTCGTCTCTTCCGCGGCTGCGGCGAGGGCGTCGGCGGGGGCCTGCTGGCCCTGGATGACGGCGTCCCACATGTTCGCCATGACCCCCCACTCGATGTCGCCCCAGATGGGCAGGGCCGGTCGCGCCCTGGCGACCTCCATCTGTTCGACGAAGGTCTGCCGGACCGGGTCCTCGGCGGTCCACTCGGAGTCGATGACGTCCCGGCGTCCGGGAATGTTGCCGGTGTCCTGGATGTAGGGCATCTGCTCGGTGGCGGTGAGCCAGCTGACCAGTTCCCAGGCCAGGTCGGACTGGGTGGAGTTGTGGCCGACGCTGATCGTGGTGCCGCCGAGGATTGACGCCGACCCGGTGCCCGCGGGGAGCGGGGCCACGGCCCAGTCCAGATCCGGGTTGCCCTCCTCGATCGGCGCGGTGCCCCACGGCCCGGTCGCCATCATGGCGCAGCGGCCCTGCACGAACGGGGCGACGTACTGGTCCCAGCTGGCATTGGCGCCGACGAACTCCGGCGGCATCACCTTGTCCTCGAGGACGAGCCCGGAGTAGAACGCGAACGCTTCCTGGCCGAGGTCGTCCGCGAACGTCGCGGTGGTGAGGTCCTCGCTGAGGATGGTCCCGCCGTTCTGCCACAGCCAGGGCCAGAACAGGAACGCGCCGTAGCCCTGGGCGCCCATCATGTAGCCGTACTGATCTCCGCCGGTCAGCTCGATCGCGGCGTCCCGCAACTCCTGCCAGGTGGTCGGGACCGCGATCCCGGCACCGTCGAGCAGTTCGCGGTTGTAGAAGAGGCCCACGTTGTTCGTCGTGTACGGCAGTCCGAAGAGTCCGCCGTCGTAGCTCGAGCTCGCGAGCAACTCGTCGCCGAAGTCGCCGGTGACCGCGTCCGCCTTGTCGGTGACGTCGGCCAGCACCTGCGCGGCCGCGAGTTGCGGCACCGACGAGACGTCGACGATCGCCACGTCCGGACCGGAGCCACCGCTGCTGGTGGTGGTCAGCTTCGGGACCAGGTCCTGGGTCGGGATGCCCTGGACGTTCACGGTCACGCCGTTGGCCTCACCCCAGGCCCGGACCGCGCGCTGCAGCCCGGAGTCCGAGTCGCCGGCGACGCCCGCGTTGGCCCAGAGTTCCAGGGTGCCGCTCCCGGAGGCGCCGCCACCGGTGGGGTCACTGCCGCCGCCTCCGGAGCCGGTGCCGCACGCGGCGAGGGTGAGGCCGGACGCGACACCGCCCCCGAGGGCGAGCAGCTGGCGGCGGCTGAGGCGGGGAGAGGGAGTGCTCATGTTCTTCATTCCTTGTCTCTTCACTGAGGGGGAGCCATGCGGGAGGGGATGCCCCAGAACTGCGGGACGGTGGAACCGATACGGGCGGCGAGGTCGCGGACCACCGACGACGCCTCCTCGGCGAGAGCGACATCGTCGGCAACCGTGAGTGCGCCGTCGCGCAGGATGTGCCGGCCGGCCACGACCACGTCGGTGACGTGGGCGGGCGCGGCGCGGTGGACGACGGACCACACCGGGTCCGCCAGCGGCTGCACGGCCGGGGCCGTGAGGTCGAGACGCACCAGGTCGCCGGCGTCGAAGCCTGCCGGCAGCCCGAGGGCGCGGGCGCCCGCCCCGGTCGCCATGTCGAAGGCGCGGCTCGAGGTCAGCGCACCGGGATCGCCGGCTGCCTGCCCCTGGGCGTAGATCGCCTGGCGCATCTCGTGGAAGGGGCTTTCCATGCCGTCGACGCCGAGGGTGACGGTGGCGCCCGCGTCGAGCAGGTCGACGACCGGGGCGAAGCCCTTCGCGAAGCGCAGGTGGTTCGTGGGGCAGTAGGCGACCACGGCGCCGCTGGCGGCGATCAGCTCGATCTCGGCGTCGCTGAGCCTGACGCCGTGGACCAGGACGGTGCCCGGGCGCAGGAACCCGGCGTGGTGCAGGAGTTCGACCGGGCGGACACCGTGCTCGGCGCGGCAGGCGTCGACCTCGGCCTGGGTCTCGGCGATGTGGGTGTACAGCCGCACCCCGAGCCGCTCGGCGGCGCGTGCGGCCACGGCGTAGTCGTCGGGGGCGTTCGAGCGCATGGACACCGGCGCGAGGTAGAGCTGCTCGCGCGGCAACAGCACGTCCGCGGCCCGCTCGGCGAGCGCCACCACGTCCTCGACCGAGGTGCACAGCCGCTCCGCTCCCCTGGTCATGATGCCGAGCGCGAGGTAGCCGCGCAGACCCACGGCCCGGTGCCCGGCGACGACCGCCTCGAGCAGGCCGTCGCGGTGCAGCGGGTAGACGTGGTCCACGACCGTGGTCACGCCGGCCCGCACCTGCCGGGCCGCGGACAGCGCCGTCAGAGCCCGGTACTCGGCCGGCCCGGCGACGGCCTGGGTGGCCGACGAGGCGGTGATCGCCGTCGCCAGCGACGCGCCCTCGGAGGCCCGCCCGGTGGGCAGGAACGAGCGCAGGTGGTCGTGCATGTTGATCAGGCCGGGCAGCAACGCCGCGGCGGCGGTGTGCCGGGCGCCGTCGCCGGCGGCGCCCTCGACCCGCAGCCGACCGCCGTCGACCGTGGCGGTCGCCGGCCAGGGCTCGCTCGTCGCATCGGCGACGGCGATCCCGGTCAGGTCGCTCGGGGTGGTCACGTCGGTCACCACCACCCGGTCCGGGTGGCCTCGAGCAGTCCGTCCCGGCCGACACCCTCGAGCCCGAACGTGGCGAGCGTGCGGCCCTCGGCCCGGTAGTCGGTCCCGGTGGCGATGCCGGCGAGGTGGATCATCGCGTCGATCGTGGGGGTCGCCACGCCCACCTCGCGTCCGATCGCGGACATCAGGCAGAGCGCGTAGGGCACGTCCTCGGTGATGTACCGGCTCTCAAGCGCGTTCGGGCCGGTGCCGAACGTCGAGTCCGAGAACGCCGAGGACTGCAGGGTGGCGTACAGGTCGTCGAGGAAGGCCGGCGCGAAGCCCTGCTCCACGAGATAGGCCTCGTAGCCCTTGAGGTTGGTGAAACCGAGCGCGCGGCGGATGTCGACGAGTTCGGCGTCGATCGCACCGATGAAGCGGGCCACCGCGGGGCTGGCGCCCTCGCCCCAGAGCAGGAACTTCCCCGGCCGGCCCTCGATGGCTCCGAGGTTGGCCAGGATCGGCGGCACGTGGTCGATCGCGTTGAAGTTCAGCAGGATCGTCTCCAAAACGCTCTCCCCCGCGCTCACCGAGGACCAGATCGCACCCGCGGTGGCCACGGCGCGGTTCCCGGCGGGCATCCCGGCGGCGATCGTGCCGCCGACCTTGCGGGAGGCGGTGATCAGACCCGGCTCCCGGACCCGTGCGCCGTAGGGCAGGCTGTTCAGTTCCGCGATGTCGACCTCGACCCGGCGGCCGGCGCGGCGCATGGCCGCCACCAGCGCGAGGCTGCCACCGCCCTCGCCCGCGAAGATGACCTGCTCCCCGCCGGACAGGTTCGCGGCGAGGAGTTCCGCGAACGTGTCGTGCCCGAATGCGGGCACCGAGACCACGATCACGTCGGCGTCGCGGATGGCGGCGGCTGGGTCGAGGCTGCCCCGAGCGGGGCTCTCGGTGATCCGGTGCCACGGCGTCTTGAGGCGGATCACGCCGTGGGCGTTGATCGCGTCGATGTTCGTGCGGAACCGCTCGAAGTCGGCGACGGTCACGTCCACGCCGGCGAGCGAGAGTTCCATGGCGCTGGACAGGGCGCCGGCGCCGGAACCGACGACGGTGACGGACTGCGGGAGCGTGGTCATGAGGAGAGGGCCTCCGAGAGTGCGGTGAGCTGGCGGACGGTCTGGTCGGGGGTCGAGCCGCCGACGCTGACGATGACCTCGTCCACGCCACGATCGAAGAGGGTGCGGAGCCCGTCGGCGACGTGCTCGGCGGAGCCGGCGAGACCGAACGCCTCGGCCATGGAGTCGGTGACCTGGGTTGCGGCCGCGGCCCGGTCGCCGCTGCGCACCGTCGCCCGCAGGGCCCGGACCTCGTCGGCGTCGAGACCGTAGATCCCGATCAGCTCGTCGGCGTAGGCGCCGCCCGCCATGGTGACGCATCTGGGCGCCAGGGCCCGCAGGGCCGCGGTCCGGTCGTCGTTGATCTCGACATCGAGCATCAGGGCGATCGCGGCGCAGCCGTCGGTGCGTTCGGCGGCGCCGGCCGCGACCTTCTCCTTGACGAAGTCGATGTGACCGGCGGAGATGCCGTGGGTGATCACGCCATCGGAGATGGCGCCGGCGAGCTCGAGCATCTTCGGACCGCGGGCGGCGAGGTACAGCGGGCCGTCCTGGGGGGCCCAGCGCAGCGCGGACCCGTCCGCCGAGAACGTCTCCCCGGTCACGTGCGCGGTGCCGCGGCCGAGTTCACGGGCGATCTGCACGGTCTCGCGGGTGATCTGCAACGGACGGCGCATCGGGATGCCCATCTCGCTGGCGAACTCGTAGCCGCCGGTGCCGAGCCCGAGCACGAACCGGTCCGGCCCGATCTCCCGCAGCGTCGCCGCCAGGCTCGCGAGCAGGGTGGGGTGCCGCAGGAACGGGGACATCACGGCCGTGCCGAGCCGGACCCGTTCGGTGCTCGCCATCATCAGGGCGAGCGCGGCGGAGACGTCGCGGTGGAAGTAGTGGTCCGCGAGCCAGACGCTCGTGAAGCCGAGGGCCTCGGCGCGCCGCGCACCCTCGGCGGCGGCGGTGATCGGCTGGTCCAGGCGGACGGTGACGCCAACGTTCACTGGTCCTTCTCTCTCGTGGTGGGGATCACGTGCTGGTCGGGTCCGCCGCTGGTCGACGGCGGAAGGAGGGCTTCGCGCAACAGTCCGGCCGCGCATCGGCGGCGGTAGTGCGCGCTGGCGCGCAGGTCGTCGATGGGGCTGATGTCGGCATCGACGGCAGCGACCGCGGCGTCGACGACGTCCGGGGTCGGGGAACGTCCCTCGAGCGCGGCCGCGGCGGCGTGCAGCCGCACCACGGTCGGTGCGACGGCGCCCATCGCGAGCCGGACGTCGGTGAGCCGACCGTCCGGCTCCCGGCACCACTGCCAGGCGAGGTTGAGGAACGAGATGGCCTGGGCGCGCCGCCCGCCGATCTTGCGGAACCCGCCCTCCGGGCTCGGCCGCGGGACGCGCACGCTGGTGACCCACTCGCCGGCGGTCAGGTCCACCCGGCGGGGTCCGAGCAGGAAGTCCGCGAGCGCCACGGTGCGCCGACCGCCGTCGGGCGTGACGATCTCGACCACCGCGTCCGCGGCGAGCAGGGCCGGGACGGTGTCCGCGGCCGGCGAGCCGGTGACCAGGTTGCCACCGATGGTGGCGCGGTTGCGGATCGTGGTCGAGGCGAACGCCTCGATGGCGGCGCTCAGGGCCGGGAAGGCACCGGCGCACCCGGCGGCGACGTCGGTCAGCGGGTGCACGGCGGAGATCCTCAGCTCGCCCGTGCCGGGGTCCCGGGTGGCGGCGGGGCGCGTGGACGCGAGCCCGGTGAGGTCCACCAGGGTGGGCGCCTCCAGCCCGTCGCGGCGCTGCACGAGCAGGTCGGTGCCGCCGGCGACGGCCCGGGCCCCGGTCAGCAGCCGGGACACGTCCGCCGTCCCCTCCGGGCGCAGCAGGGTCGGGGTCGGCGGCGTCATGCGTCACCGCCCGCGCGGCGGGCCGAGGCGGCGTCGTGGACCGCGTCGTAGAACCGGTTGTAGGCGGTGCACCGGCACAGGTTGCCGTCGAGCGCCGCACAGATCTGGTCGTCGCTCGGGTCCCGCTCGCGGTCCAGGAGAGCGGCGCAGGAGTTCAGGACACCGGGGATGCAGTAGCCGCACTGGATCGCCTGCCGGGCGACGAATGCCTCCTGGAGTGGGCCGTGCCCTGCCGCAGCGAGCCCTTCCACCGTGCGGATCTCCGCGTCGAGGACCTGACCCACGAGCACCAGGCAGGACGTCATGGCGCGCCCGTCGATGACCACGGTGCAGCTGCCGCACTCCCCCATGCCGCAGCCCTCCTTCGCGCCGGTCAGGGCGAGGTGGTCGCGCAGGTAGTCGAGCAGGCGCATGCCGTGGTCGGCCGGCGCCGGGGTGGGGACCGGCGATCCGTTCACGCGCATGGTGACTCCTCGATCAGGGCCAGCATTCGTTCCGGTGTCACGGGTAGCACCTGCGGCAGCACCCCGACCGCGTCCCGGATCGCGGCAGTGATCGCCGGCGGGGTCGGCACCACGACGACCTCGGACATGCCCTTCGCGCCGAACGGCCCGGAGTCCTCGCTGCCCTCGACGAACAGCGTGTGCATCCGGGGGGTGTCCGCGATCGTCGGCACCAGGTAGTTCTCGAGGCTGGTGGTGCGCGGCACGCCCTCACTGACCCGGTGGTCCTCCATGATCGCCAGGCCGAGGCCCTGCAGGATGCCCCCCTCGGCCTGCCCGATGGTGGCGGCCGGGTTGATCGGGGTGCCGCAGTCGAGCACGCACAGCAGCTCCGGCACCCGGACCTCACCGGTCAGGGCGTTCACCTCGACCCGCACCACCTGGGTGCAGGTGCCGTAGACGCGATGCGGTGCGAACGTCGCGAGCTGCTCCGGCGGCACGATGCCGATGTCATCGGTGTCCGGGAGCCGGAACTCGGCGTTCACCTCCGCTTCGCCGAGTTCGATCAGTTTCGTACCGACGCCTGCGGCGTCCGTGGCCAGCGGCAGGCCGAGGCCGCGGCACCGTTCGACGAGTTCGTCGCACGCCGCGCGCACCGCGGCACCGCCGGCATAGGTGGAGCGCGACGCCGCCGTCGGCCCCGACTCCGGCACCGCGCCGGTGTCCCCCACGCGCACGTCGATGGTGTCGATCGGCAGGCCGAGTGCGTCCGCGGCGACCTGCCCGTACGTGGTCTGGATCGACTGTCCGGTGTGGTTCGGCCCGGCCCAGATGGTGATCTGCCCGTGGTCGTCGATCGACAGGCGCGCCCGGGCGGTGTCCCCGGTGCCCGAGCCCATGCCGACGCCCTTCATCGCGACGGCGATGCCGGTGCCGCGGCGCCAGGGGCCGGTCGCCTCCGCCTGCCACCGGTGTCGTTGCGCCCACAACGGATGGTCGACGGCGGTGCGCAGGGTCTCGCGCACGTTCAGGCTCGTCGTGGTCCGGTGCCGGTAGAGGCTGTGGCGGTCGCCGCGGTCGAGCACGTTCCGCAGGCGGATCTGCGCGGGGTCGAGGCCGAGTTCATGGGCGGCCTCGGTGATCGCGTTCTCGATCGCGAACGCGACCTGGGGCACGCCGTAGCCGCGGAACGCGCCGGCGTTGGCGTTGTTCGTGTAGTAGACGGTGCCGTCGAAGGCGGCGACGTCGAAGCCATAGGGCCCGGTGGACATCTCTGCCGACGTCTTCATCACGTTCGGGCCGGAGGTGATGATCGGGCCGGTGTCCGCGACGGCGCGCACGGACGAGCCGAGGATCCGGCCGTCCGCGGCGAACCCGATGTCGATCGAGGTCCAGAACGGGTGCCGTTTCGCGCCGGCCGCCATGACCTCCTCACGGGTCATGTGCACATGGACCGGGGCACCGGCCGCACGGGCCAGCAGCGCGAGGAAGACCGGCATCGGGTCGTCGTTGCGGGACCCGAACGCGCCGCCGACGGGGTTCGCGATCATCCGGACGGACTCCGCCGGGATGTCCAATGCGCGCGCGACCTTGCGCTGGTGCAGGCCCGGGTTCTGGGAGCCGCACCAGATGGTCACGGACTCCTCCTCGGCGTTCCAGGAGGCCACGCCGCCCGGCGTCTCGATCGCCACGTGCTCCTGCGCGGGGGTGTGCACCGAACGACGCAGCACCAGGGCCGCGCCGGCGATGGCAGCCTCGACGTCGCCCGAGGAGAACGCAATGTTGCCGGACACGTTCCCGCTCGCGTGCAGTTGCGGGGCGGCGGCGGCGGCCGCCGCGGCCGGCCCGTCGACCACGGGCAGCGGGGTGAGCTCGAGGCGGATCAGGTCGGCGGCCCGCTGGGCGGTGGTCGCGTCCGTGGCCGCGATCAGCGCGATGGCCTCGCCGACCTGGCGCACCACGGCATCCGCCAGAGCCGGACCGTCGACAGCCCGCGGACCGAGCGCGTTGACCGGCACGTCGGCCGCGGTCACCACGGCCCTCACGCCCGGCAGGGCGAGCGCCTCGCTGACGTCGATCGCGTCGATGCGGGCGTGCGGCACCGCGCTGCGCAGCACGTGGCCGTGCAGCATGCCCTCCTCACGCCGGTCGGTGACGTAGGTGATCGCGCCGGTGACGATGTCGTGGCCCTCGAGCGCGGGCCGGGACCGGCCGACCCACGGGGCGGGCCGGCCGGCCACGGGGGCGGGCGCCGTCATGCGTCCTCCTCCGCGGCCCAGGCGAGCGCGGCGGCTGCGGTCCAGGACTGGTCCCGGCTGCCCAGTGCGGCACCCGAAACCGCGTCGTAGTACTCGGCGAAGGTGCCGTCGGCGAGTTGGCGGCGGCCGGCGGCTGCGATCGCGTCGGCCGCTTCGCTCTCACCGTGGTGGCGCAACGCCCACGTGAACAGCCAGGTGATCACGGGCCACTGCGGGCCGCGCCAGTAGTTCCGGCTCACGAACACGGGGCTGTCCGGGGACGTGGTCGGTGGCAGCGGGTTCGCGAGGCTGGCGTGACCGCACCAGGCGGGGCCGAGCAGGTCGGCGACCAGCCGGGTGTACTCCCGGGGCTCGGCGCCGCAGATCAGCGCGGCGAACCCGCCGATCGTGCTCGCGGTCAACCACTCACCGGCGCGCATGTCGTAGTCGCGGGCGTGCCCGGTCCCGGGGTCCACGGTCGCGGCGACGGCGGCCCTCGCCCGGGCGGCCATCTCCCGCAGCGTGGCTGCCTCGGTGGTGCGGCCCAGCCGCGTCCCGAGCCTGGCCAGCAGGTCCGCGGACAGGGCGTGGACGGCCGTGAAGAACACGTCACCGACCCGGAAGTCGATCACCTCGCGGGCCGCGGCGTCGTCGTAGCGCACCGAGACGAGCTGTTCGACGAGCCAGAGGTAGCGGTCGTAGTCGGCATCGGCCGGCCGCTCGCCGGAGTCCGCCACGTGCTTGGTGTCCTCGCGGATGTACGGGGCCATCTCCCCGACCCGCACCCGGGCGCACGCGGCATCCCAGCGCGGCGAGTTGTCCATGCCGGACTCCCACGGATGGTGGATCTCGATGAGCCCGCTCGGGTGCGTCCCCCGGGCGTCGTCGAGCCACGTGTGCCAGGCCAGCCACGCGTCGAAGGTGTCGGCGAGGAAGAGGTCGAACGCCTCGGCGTCGGCGCCGCCGTTGCGGTGGGCCTGCTCGCCGATGATCCAGACAGCGAGACTATGTACGGCCGGTTGACAGATACCGGAGGTAACGACGTCGGAGGGCGCGGCCGCGAGGCCCACCGTCCGCCATCGCTGCGGCCCGGGGAAGTAGCCGGGCTCGGCACTGAAGAGGATCTGCGGGATCATCCCGGTGCGCCACTGGCCGCGCAGCAGGTGGCGCAGTTCGTCGAGCGCGCGCGGCACGGAGACCGTTCCCCAGCCGATCGCCACAAATGCGGCATCCCAGGACCACTGGTGCGGGTACAGCAGCGGCGCGGCGACCGTCTGTTCGCCCCGGTCATTGGCACGCAGCACGTCGGCGGCCGCGTGTGTGAGCGGTGTGGCGAGGTCGGGCATCTTCGTCCTTCGGGGGTCCGGCTTGATCAACACGAATTGTGTTCGCGTGCTGAACATAACTGCTTGTTCCGCGGAGGTCAACGTGCCATCATGACGACACGCCGCCGGTGCTCCAGCGAGTCGGCGGCGCCGAGGGGACCGGAGTTGGATCCGTTCCCCGGACCGATCGACGAAGGCAGGACGATGGCAACGGACACCTCCGGACCGCCCACCGTCGCGGTGCCCGCGGGACAGCCGGCGACAGCCCTTCCGGCGACCTCCCACGGCGCGCTGGTGTCCTTCATCCGGTCCCGGCCGGGCTGGACCCGGCAGCAGCTCCTCGCCGCGACCGGGCTGTCCCGCACCACCCTGTTCGACCGTCTGGACGCCCTGTTCCAGCACGGCTACGTCTTCCAGGACGGTTCCGCACCGGCCGGCGCCGGAGGTCGTGGGCCGGGCCGTCGCTCGGAGTTGCTGCGCTGGGACACCCGCGGCCGGGTGGTGCTGGTCCTCGACCTGGGGCAGACCCACGCACGGATCTGTGTCACCACGGTCGGTGGCGGGAGCCAGCGGATGCGAGACGTCGCCATCGACATCGACACGGACGCACCCGGCTATCTGGCGCAGGTCACCGAGATCGGGGACGTGCTCCTGCGCGCCGGGACCGACGAGACCCTGATCGGCGTGGCGCTCGGCATCCCCGGTCCGGTCGACCCGGGCACGGGGGTGCTCGGCACCTCCACCACGATGCCCCGCTGGGAGGGCTACCCGGTCTCCGAGAGCCTGCGCGAGCGCTGGGGGGTGCCCGTGGTCATCGAGAACGACGCCCGGGCGTTCGCCCTCGGCGAGTCCAGTGTGATCGGAGGCGACCGGTCGGTACTCGCGATCAAGTACGCGACCGGCATCGGTGCCGGGATCGTGGACACCGGCCATGTGCTGGAGGGCTCCGACGGCGCCGCCGGGGACATCGGCCACGTCCGGATCAGTGACGACGGCCCGGTGTGCACCTGCGGGCGCCGCGGCTGCCTGGCCGCCTGGGCCTCCGGTCACGCCCTGATCCGGCGCCTGGCCGAGACCGGCGTGCGAGACCTGAAGGACATCACCGAGCGCGTCGCGGCCGGCGATCCGGTGGTCTGCGCCGCCGTCGACGATGCTGCCGCACGCCTGTCCCGCGTGCTGGCCACCGTGGTCGCCGCGGTCAACCCGGACAACCTGGTGCTCGGCGGCTCGCTCGGTCGGCTGCCCAGGGTGGTGGCCCGGATCGATGCGCTGATCCGCGAGGACGTGACCGAACGCGCGCGCCGCCACCTCGTGGTGGGGGCCGCCCACCTCGGCGCCGACGGCGCGGTGGTCGGCCTCACCCGCAAGGTGGTCGACCTCGTCTACGACCCCGCCGTGATCGACGCCGCGATCGCGGCCGGTGGTGCCGAGCGGCACGCGGGTGTCGCCGGACCGGCCGACCCGGTGCGCCCCGGCGCCGAGCACGCGCCGGCATGAGCGCATCCGCGTCGACCGGGCCAGGGGCATGGCTGCGGCGAGCCGACCCCGGCTATCCGTCACGCCGTGCGGGCCTCTCGGTCTCGGCCTGGCAGCCGCCTCGCCCGATGCCCGCCGCCATCGCCACCCCCCACACCCCCGACGAGGTGGTCGAGGCCGTGCGGCGCGCCCGCGCCGAGGGTCTGCGGCTCGCGGTCCGCGGTGGTGGTCACTCCCTGAGCGCGACCCACCTCGTCGACGGCGCGGCCGTCCTCGACCTGAGGCACCTCACCCGCTTCGACGTGAAACGCGAGTCCGCGACGGCCTGGGTCGGTCCTGGCGTGACCACCCTCGCGGCCGCGGCAGCCCTGGATGCCGTGGAACTCTCCTTCCCGGTCGGACACGCACCGACCGTGGGTTTGTCCGGCTTCCTACTTGCCGGTGGCAACGGCTGGAACACGCCGGTCTGGGGCCATGGCTGCGAGCGGGTGCTCGCCGCGGACGTCGTGTTCGCCGACGGACGCCGAGCGGTCGTCGACGACGAGACGGATCCGGACCTCTTCCGGGTGCTGCGCGGCGCCGGGCCGGCGTACCCCGGCGTCGTGGTGGCGTTCCGGCTGCAACTGGCGCCCGAGCCACCCCGGATCAGGCGGCACGTGGTCGAGGTCGACGCCCGCGACGCCGAGCGGGTCGGCGCGACCTTGGACGAGGTGGTGGCCACGCTCCCGGCGCACGTCGACACGACCGTGTTCTGGCACCCGGCCCGCGCGGACGACGACGTCCCGACCCTGACCGTCGCCGCCACGTCGTTCGCACCCGGTATTGACGACGGCCTCGACCCGATCCGCTCGGCAGACCTACCGGTGCTCTCGACCGCCTCAACGGACGCCGGCCGGTCGCTCTTCCAACTCCTCGACCCGCTCCCGCGCCACGAGGGGGACGCCATGTTCTCCGACCACCTCTGGACCGACGCCGGCTACCGGGCACTGCTCCCGCTGCTGCCCACCCGCGACCCGCGCCTGAACGCCGCCTCGAGCGTGCTGCTGACGACCTCCGCACGGCGCGCCGACGGTGCGGCACCGGGCCGAGCCGTCTATTCGCCGTCGGGAAGGATGAGCGTCTCCGCCTACGCCCACTGGGATCCGGCCTCCCAGGGCCCCGAGCACCCGGTCGGCTGGGCCCGCCAGGTCATCGCCCGCCTGGCGCACCTGGGCAACGGCTGCTATGTGGGCGAGGCGGACCTCACTGCCGGCCGGGCCACGCTCACGGATTGCTTCGGCGGCGCCGGGGCCGACCTCGTGCGACGCGTGGTCGCCCGACTCGACCCCGACCGCGTCATGGCCACGCCGTTCACCGGGCACCACGGAAGCTGACCGGGGCGCGGACTCGACCCCGGCGTCGCGCCAGGGGTGGCCGCTCCACCTCGCGTCCTGTTCCCGCTCAGGCGCCGCGGTACGCCCGCCAGCCGCCGGCGGCCGAGATGTCGGTGTGTCGTCCGGAGGCGACCTCCTCGGGTCGCAGCACCATGGACAACACGGCCCGGCCGTCGTCCAGGCGGAGCACGCCGAGCTCCAGCTCGGGCGGCTCGCCCGGCAGGAACCTCTCCGCGAGGACCGTCAGCGGCACGTCGTAGAGCTCACCGACGATCGCGGCGATCCCGCCGGGGGCGATGCCCGGGAACTCGTCACGGACCGAGAAGAACCGGTAGGCCGGCGCGGTGCGTGCCGGCCCGAGGAACGGGTGGCCGGCGATGTTGTGGTGCACGCCGCCGCCCCGCATGCCCTCACCGTTGACGAAGAGCTCAGGCACGGCGCACCGGCCTGGCCAGCTCCTCCAGGCGGGCCCGCTCGAGCCCGTCGAGGTCGGCGGCCGCCAGAGCACCGCAGTCCAGACCGCGCACCACGAACGCGGCCAACGCCTTCGCCGTCGCCGGTTCGTCCAGGACCGCACCCGCGCGCTCACCGAGGTAGTCGGTGAGCCGGGCGACGGCGTCCGGCGCCGACGCGCGGAAGTAGGCGTAGGTGGCGGCGAACCGGCTCGGCAGCTGCGCCGGGTGCAGGTCCCAGCCCTGGTAGAAGCCCCGGTGCAGCGAGCGGGTGACCAACCGGCCGTGCAGCGCCCAGGCCGCGATCACGGCGTCGGGCTCGCCGACCGGCAGCACGTTCGTCGAACCGTCGGACAGGTGCACGCCGGTTCCTGACGCGGCGAGTTGCATCACCGCCTTGGCGTGGTCCGCGGCGGGATGCTCCATGCTCTGGTCCGCGGCCGCGATGCCGAGCGAGGCGGAGTAGTCGTAGGTGCCGTAGTGCAGGCCGGTGACCCGGCCCTGTCCCGCGTGCAGCATCGGTGCGATGAGGGCGGTGCCATCGGCGCCGAGGATCGCCTGGGGAGTCTCGACCTGGATCTCGAACCGCAGCCGCCCTTCGGGCAGACCCAGTCGGGTCTCGAGGTCCGCGCACGCGAGCACCATGGCGCGCACCTGCGCGACCGTGGTGACCTTCGGCAACGTGAGCCTGAGCCCGTCCGGGAGCCCGCCCGCGGCGGCCAGTTCACCGACGAAGAGCGCGAGGGTCCGGAGCCCGCGTGCGCGCGTGGCCGGCTCGAAGCACTTGAACCGGATCCCGACGAACGGTGGCAGCCGGCCGGCCGCACCGGCCTCGGCAACCGCCCGCGCCGCGGCCCTGACGTCCGCGTCCTCGCGCTTCCCTCGATCGCCGTAGCCGTCCTCGAAGTCGATCCGCAGGTCCTCGATCGGCTCCGAGCCGACCTTGACCGAGACGAGGTCCGCGATCAGGACCCGCTCCTTCGCCTCCGGGACGAGTCCGTGGGCCTCCAGCAGTCGGTCGATCCCGCCGACCGCGTCGAGCGCCTCCTGGGCCCGTGCGCCCCAGCGGGCGGACAGGTCCGGACCGAACCTGTCCCCCGGCACGTACACGGTGTGCACCGGCTGCCGGGCACCGGCGTCCCCCGGGTAGCGCCGGGCCGTGGTGGCATCGGGCTCGGCGAGCAGGTCCTCGATGGCGCGGGTCGCCGCGGACGTCAGGCCCACTCCGTCGGCGTGGTTCTCCGGCGACACCGCTCAACCGCCGATCGTTGCGACGAACTCGGCCGCGCCGGCGTCCGGCTCGACCTCGTGCCCGGCGCGCTCCCGCTCGGCCCGGGCCACGTCCTGGACCGCCTTCGCGACGGCCTCGGCCACGGTCGCGTCGAAGACGCTCGGCACGATGTAGTTGGGGTTGCGCTCGGAGTCGGCCACGGTGTCCGCGATCGCGACGGCCGCCGCGCGCAACGTCGCGGGGCTGATGTCGGTCGCGTGGGCGTCCAGCAGACCACGGAACAGCCCCGGGAACGCGAGCACGTTGTTGATCTGGTTCGGGTAGTCGCTGCGCCCGGTCGCCACCACCGCGGCGTGCTGGGCGGCCTCGATCGGGTCGACCTCGGGGTCCGGGTTGGCGAGCGCGAACACGATCGCCGCCTCGTTCATGGTGGCGACATCCGCACCGTCGAGGATCCCGGCCGCGGAGACGCCGATGAACACGTCCGCGCCTGCCATGCCCTCCTTCAGGGAACCGGCGAAGCCCTCGGGGTTGGTGTTCTCGGCGAGCCAGCGGCGGTGCTCGTCGACGTACTCGCGGCCGCCGTGCACGGCGCCGGTCCGGTCGAACCCGATGATGTTCGTGGCCCCCTCGTCGGCGAGCAGGTGGATGATCGCCGAGCCCGCGGCACCGACCCCGGAGACCACGATGCGCACCTCGGCGATGTCCTTGCCGACCACCCGGAGCGCGTTGATGAGGGCGGCCAGCACCACGATCGCGGTGCCGTGCTGGTCATCGTGGAAGACCGGGATGTCCAGCTCCTCGCGCAGCCGACGCTCGATCTCGAAGCACCGCGGAGCCGAGATGTCCTCGAGGTTGATGCCGCCGTAGCCCGGCGCGATCGCCTTGACCACCCTGATGATCTCCTCGGTGTCCTTGGTGTCCAGGCAGACCGGCCACGCGTCCACCCCCCCGAACTGCTTGAACAGGGCCGCCTTGCCCTCCATCACCGGCATGGCCGCCGCGGGCCCGATGTCGCCGAGGCCGAGGACGGCGGTGCCGTCCGTGACGACGGCGACCGTGTTCCGCTTGATGGTCAGGCGGCGCGCGTCCTCGGGCTTCTTCGCGATCGCCAGGCAGACCCGGGCCACGCCGGGGGTGTATGCGCGGGACAGGTCGTCGCGGTGGCGCAGGTTCACCTTGGGCCGCACCTCGAGCTTGCCGCCCAGATGCATCAGGAAAGTGGCGTCGCTGACCTGACGGACATGGACGCCGTCGATCGCCTCGAGGGTCGCCGAGATCGACTCGACGTGCGCGCCGTCGACGGCGTTGCAGGACACGTCGACGACCATGCCCGTGTCGGTGGACTCGACCACGTCCACACCCGTGACCGCCGCACCCGTGGCGCCGACGGCGGCCACGATGTCCGTGGTGGTTCGCGGGCCGGTGGGGGCCTCGACGCGCAGGGTGATCGAGTAGCTCGGGCTGGGCAGGGCCATCATCGGTCCAATCTCTCGCGATTCGGATTCACACTTCCACTCAGCGGAAGCATAGGTGATACTGGGAGGTCAAGGAAGTGGCCGGACATACGAGAAGGTAGAGACATGGGAAGCACAGACAGCACAGGCTCGTCGGGAGCGCCCCAGCCGGAACCACGGGAGAAGGTCGCGAGCGGCCAGGTGCAGTCCGTCGACCGGGCCATCGAGCTCCTGGAACTGATGGCGGACGCCGGCGGTGAGGCCGCGCTGTCCGAGCTCGCCGCGAGCACGGGGCTGCCGCTGCCGACCATCCATCGGCTGATGCGCACGCTCCTGTCCCGCGGGTACGTGCGCCAGCTCCCCTCGCGGCGGTACACGCTCGGGCCGCGGTTGATCCGGCTCGGCGAGAGCGCGGGACGCCAGCTCGGCGCCGGGGCCCGCCCCTACCTCACGGCCCTCGCGGCCGAACTCGGGGAGACCGTCAACCTGGCGATGATCGACCGGGACATGGCCGTGTACGTGGCCCAGGCGGCGTCGCGGCACTCGATGCGGATGTTCACCGAGGTCGGCCGCCGGGTGTTCACCCACGCGACCGGGGTGGGCAAGGCGGTGCTGGCCCAGCTGCCCGACGCCACGGTGCTGGAGATCGTGGCCCGGGTCGGGATGCCCGCCGCGACCCCGCAGACGATCACGGACCCGCAGGCCCTGCTGACCGAGCTGGCGACGATCCGGGAGCGCGGGTACGCCATCGATGACGGTGAGCAGGAGATCGGCGTGCGCTGCTTCGCCGTCGAGGTGCCCGGCGCGCCCACGCCGACGGCCCTGTCGATCTCCGGGCCGTCCGCCCGGGTGGGATACGACTTCGCCGAGACCGCGGTGCCGGTGCTGCACCGCACCGCGGCCGAGCTGGCGAAGGAACTCATCTCCCCCGGCGCCTGACGTCACCTCGTCACCCTCCTCCCGCGCCCGCCCTCACGCCCCGTCGCAGACCGCCTTGACCTCGTCACGGCTGGTGATCTCGCCGGCCTCGACCTTGCGCTTGACATCGTCGTACCGGTGATCGGGGACGATCGGGACCTCCTCACCCTCGGCGTCGACGAGCCTGCCGTCCACCAGCGTGTCTCCCTCGCGCAGCGCCTGCAGGTCGACCTGCTTCATCAGCCGGACCGAGGTCCCGGCCACGAACACCGAGGCCTGGTCCGTGTTGCCTGCCCGGATGTGGTTGAAGACGATGTTCAGCACCACGGCCATGAGTGCCGCGGAACTGATCCCGGAGTGGAAGATGATCGTGAACCAGTCCGGGAAGGCGTCGTAGAACGTCGGCTGGACCACGGGAATGAGCCCGAACGCCAGGGACACCGCGACGATGATCAGGTTCATGTTGTTCTCGTACTTCACCTTGGCCAGGGTGCGGATGCCGGCGGCGGCCACAGTCCCGAACAGCACCACGCCGGCGCCGCCGAGGACCGGCGTCGGGATCGCCGCGACCACCCGGCCCACGAGCGGGAACAGACCCAGCACCACGAGGATCACGCCACCGGCGGTGACCACGAACCGGCTCCTCACCCCGGTGATGGCGACCAGCCCCACGTTCTGGGCGAACGCCGTCTGCGGGAACGAGTTGAACACCGGCGCGACGGCGGAGGAGAGCATGTCGGCACGCAGGCCGTCCGCGATCCGGCGGGAGTTCACCTTCGTCTTGACCACCTCGCCGACGGCGAGGATGTCCGCGGTGGTCTCGGTCATCGTCACGATGATCACGATCAGCATCGAGACGATCGCGGCGACGTCGAAGGTGGGCCAGCCGAACGCGAACGGGGTCGGGAACGCGACCACGGCGCCGTCGCCGATCCCGGAGAAGTCGGCCATGCCGAGCGCCGCGGCCACGATCGTGCCGACCACGATCGCGAGCAGGATGGACAGCCGGGAGAGCGTGGCACTGTTGACCTTCGACAGGATCAGCACGACGGCCAGGGTGAGGGCCGCCAGGCCGATGTTGGCCATGCTGCCGTAGTCCTCGGCCTCGGCGTTGCCGCCCATCGCCCAGTTCGCGGCCACCGGCATCAGGGTCAGGCCGATGGTCGTGATCACGACACCGGTCACGACCGGCGGGAAGAACCTGATGATCTGTGCGAAGAACGGTGCGATCAGCAGCCCGATCAGCGAGGCCACGAGCACGGCGCCGAACACGTCACCGAGGCCGCCTCCGCCGTCGAGGATCGCGAGCATGGTGGCCACGCCGGCGAACGAGACGCCCTGCACGAGCGGGAGCTGGGACCCGAAGAACGGCAGCCCGAAGGACTGCAGGATCGTGGCCAGCCCGCCGATGAACAGGCAGGACGCGATCAGCAGGCCGATCTCCCCGGGGGCGAGACCGGCCGCGCCGCCCATGATCAGCGGAACGGCGATGATGCCGCCATACATCGTCAGCACGTGCTGGAGGCCGTAGGCGAACGAGGCACCGATCGAGAGGCGCTCGTCCTCCGGCCTCGCAGGCCCGGTGCGTGTGCTTGCTGTTGCTTCCGCCATGGTTGTCACTCTCCTTCGAGTCTGGTCGGGCCGGCTCGCGAGCCACCTGCGACGGCGGCTCTCGGGTCCGGCGGGACCGTTGCGGTTCGGTGGTTCGTCAGGTCCGGCGGGCTACGCTCGCCGGGTGGATGTGTGTGGCGTGGTGCTCGCGGCCGGCGGTGGGAGCCGGCTCGGTCGCGGCCCGAAGGCCCTGCTGACCCACCGGGGCGCGCCGCTCGTGGAGCACGTCGTCGGCGCCCTGCGCGACGGCGGCTGTGATCGAGTGGTCGTGGTCCTCGGCGCCGAGGCGGACCGGGTGCGGGCGGCGACGGAACTCGGCTCTGCCCGGGTGCTGGTGAACCACGACTGGGCCGGCGGGCTGGCGTCCTCCTTCCGGGCGGGCGTTGCCGCTGCCATGGCGACCACCCAAGAAGGCGCCGCCGACGCACCCGGTCAGGCGCCGCCGTCGGGCATCGATGCCGTGCTGATCGCACTCGTGGACCAACCCGGCGTCAGCGGCGCGCTCGTGGCACACCTGCTGGCCGAGCACCGGCCGGGCACGGTCACGGCGGCGCGGTTCGGGCCCCGCGCCCGACCCGGCCACCCCATGGTCCTCGACGCCGGGATCGCCGTCGCCGCGGCGGCGCTCGCGACCGGTGACGAGGGCGCCCGGCGCTACCTGCGCGCGCACCCGGAGGTGCTGCGCCCGGTGGACTGCACGGGGCTCGGCGCGGCGGAGGACGTGGACGTGCCGGCGGACCTGCACCGGCTCGAGGCCTGACTGCCGCGCCATCACCGCTCCGATCAGCAGAAGCCGGTGACCGTGGCCCAGGCTCGCGGCTCCGGAGTGGCGTCCTTGCGCTGCACCGTCGCCTCGATCAACCCGTAGGGACGGTCCGCCGCGAAGAAGACCACGTTCGGGTTGTCCTGGCCGAACGGGCTCAGGTCCACGAGGAAGTGGTGCTTGTTCGGCATCGAGAACTTGATCTCGGCGATCTCCGGGTGCGCCTCGAGGACCGCGACACCCATCTGGTACAGCGTCTGCTGGAGCGCGTAGGAGTGCTGGGTGGCGAACTGCTCCAGCATCAGCCGGCGGACGTCGTCGAACACCGCGTCGAAGTCCAGATCGGTGCGGGTGTAACGCCACCGCGCCTTCACGTCGGTCGCCAGGATCCGGTCGGTGGCCTCGGCGAGCGTCGTGTACGTGTCGCGGGTGAAGCCGACGAACTCCGATGCGGTGGACTTCAGGACGGTGAGGTCCTGCAGACCGGCGACGACGAACACGTCCTCGCCATCGCGCTGGACCACGACGGTGCGGACCTCGGTGCCGCTCTTCACGAACGAGTGGTCGTGCTCGCCCGCCCCGGTGGGGATGCGGACCCAGGAGTACTTCTCGATCTCCCAGCGACCGCCGGAGATCCAGTCGTAGGTGGACGTGAAGTGCTCGCCGAGGCGGAGCGCGAACTCCTCCGGGGTGCCGACGCCGCCCCGGGCCAGGGAGTAGACGGTGTTCTTCTGGCTGTCGGTCGCCACGCAGTGCGCGTTGTCCCCGTCGGTGTGGATCGCGTCCAGGTCGCCGCGTAGCTGTGAGGAGACGTTGAAGTCGGTGATCTCGTGGCGCGGGGTCTCCCGCTCGATGCGGACGAGGCGGACCTCGGCCTTGCCGTACTGGTTCTCGCCCAGGACGGCGATGTCACTGGTCGTGGTGTCGGGCATGTCAGCTCCCTCGGTAGGTGGAGTAGGCGAACGGGCTCAGCAGCACCGGTACGTGGTAGTGCTGGTCCGATCCGGCGACCCGGAACGCCACGGTGACCTCCGGGTAGAACGTGTCGACGCCGCGGGCGTCGAAGTAGGCACCGGTGGCGAAGGTGAGCCGGTAGGTGCCCTCGGGCAGGGCGTCCGGCCCGAGGTCGGTGACTCGGCCGTCGTCGTCGGTGGTCCCGGTGGCGACGTCGGACCAACCGGAGCCACGGGCGCGCCCCTCGAGCAGCACGGCGATCCCGGCCGCGGGCCGGCCGGCCGAGGCATCGAGGACGTGGGTGGTGACGTGGGACATCAGGGGGTTCCTTCCAGGAGGGTCTCCAGGCGCAGGACGGCGATCTCACGCAACTGCTCCGCTGCGGTCCGGCGCTCCTGCTCGGGGGTGTGCGTGAGCCGCTCGTCGAGGGACGCGAGGATCTCGGCGGCGCTGCGGCCTGCGGCCCGGATCAGGAACACGTGGCCGAACCGCTCCTCGTACGCCAGGTTGCCGGCCCGCAGCCGCTCCTGCACGTCGCCGCCGGTGTCGACGCCGGACTGTTCGCGGCGCGACATCGCGGCACCGGGGCCGGTACCCTCGGCGCGTTCGCCGATGCGCGGGTGGCCGGCCAGCGCGGCGTCGATCTCGGTGTCGGTCCAGGGCCTCGCGGCGGTGCGTGCCGCGCCCAGGACGTTGGCGACGCCGGCGAACGGCCGGGCCTCGGCGACCTCCTCGGCCCACCGCTCGACGTCGGCGCAGGCACGCAGCAGGCCCAGGACCTCGTCCCGGGGGGCGGTGTTGAACTCGACCAGCCTCATCGCTCGGTGCCTACACCTTCGTTGACTTCCACATACTGGAATCGAACTTCTGCTAATCGCAAGTTACTCGCTTGGTTCGCGCGCTGTCAAGGGCTCCGGCGACGGCCCGAGGCGACCGCGCCGAGCGTCGGGCGAAACGACCGCGGGCAGGCACCCGAGGGATGCCTGCCCGCTGTGTCCACACGCGCCTACGCGACGCCCAGTTCCTCGCGCAGCGCGCGCACATGCCCCTGAGCCGGCACGTCGTACGCGACCGAGGCCAGGGTGCCGTCCGGCGCCACGACGAAGGTCGAGCGGTGCACCGAGTCGAACGTGCGGTCACCGAACGTGACCGGACCCCAGGTTCCGTAGGCGTCCGCGACCGAGTGGTCGAGGTCGGAGGCGAGCGGGAAGTTCAGGTGTTGCGCCGCCGCGAAGGCCTGCAGGTCCTCGATCGGGTCGGCGGAGATGCCGACGACGGCGTAGCCGGCGCCCTGCAGGGAGGCCAGGGCATCCCGGAAGTCGCACGCCTCGGTGGTGCACCCGGGGGTGCTCGCCTTCGGGTAGAAGTACACGATCACGCCGTTGGTGGCGGCTGAGCGCAGGTCGGCCAGGGAGGCCTTCTCCCCGGCGGCGGTCGGCAGGCTGAAGTCGGGCGCGGGCTGTCCCACATCGAGTCGGCTCATCGGATTCTGTCGGTCCTCTCAGGGCATGCGTTCGTAGGCGGGCAGGGTGAGGAAGTCGGCGTAGTCGTCCGCGACGGCCACGTCCAGGAACGTCTGGCGGGCCTCGGCGTAGTCGGCCGGGGCGCCGTCGAGCTTGTCGACCTCCTCCGTCACGAGGCGGTCGATCAGCTCGCGGGTCACCGTCTCGCCGCTGTCCGCGAGGACGATGTCGTTGTGCAGCCACTGCCACACCTGCGAGCGGGAGATCTCGGCCGTAGCGGCGTCCTCCATCAGGTTGTTGATGGCGACCGCGCCGAGCCCACCGAGCCAGGCGTGCAGGTACTGGATGCCGACCGAGATGTTCGAGCGCAACCCCACCTCGGTGACGTCACCCGGCGTCGCAGCCACGTTCAGCAGGTCCGCGGCGGTGACGGTCACGTCGTCGCGGGTGACGTCGATCTGGTTCGGCCGGTCACCGAGAACGCCGGTGAAGACCTCCTGGCAGAGCTCGACCATGCCCGGGTGGGCCACCCAGGATCCGTCGAAGCCGAGGTTCGCCTCGCGGGTCTTGTCCGCGCGCACCTTCTCGAAGGCCGCCTCGTTGACCTGCGGGTCACGCGAGGGGATGAAGGCCGCCATGCCGCCGATCGCGTGGGCGCCGCGCTTGTGGCAGGTCTGCACGAGCAGGTCGCAGTAGGCCTTCATGAACGGCACCGTCATCGTCACGGAGTTGCGGTCCGGGAGCAGGAACTCGGTGCCGCGGGTACGGAACGACTTGATGACCGAGAACATGAAGTCCCAGCGGCCGGCGTTCAGTCCCGCGGAGTGCTCGCGCAACTCGTAGAGGATCTCGTCCATCTCGAACGCCGCGGGGTAGGTCTCGATCAGGACGGTGGCGCGGATGGTGCCCCGGCCGATGCCGAGCGCGTCCTGCCCGATCAGGAAGGCGTCGTTCCACAGCCGCGCCTCGAGGTGGGACTCCATCTTCGGCAGGTAGAAGTACGGACCGAGACCCTTCTCGATCTGACGCAGGCCGGCCGTGGCCAGGTAGAGCGCGAAGTCCACGAGGCTGCCGGAGACGACCTCGCCGTCGACCGTGATGTGCTTCTCGGGCAGGTGCCAGCCACGCGGGCGGACCACGATCGTGGCGAGCGCGTCGTCGCTCTTGAGTGCGTAGGACTTGCCCGTCTCTGCCGTGAAGTCGATGGTGCGGTTGATGGCGTCGAGCAGGTTGACCTGGCCGCCGATCACCGAGGTCCAGTGCGGGGTGTTCGCGTCCTCCTGGTCCGCCAGCCACACCTTCGCCCCGGAGTTGAGGGCGTTGATGGTCATCTTGCGGTCGGTCGGACCGGTGATCTCGACGCGCCGGTCGACCAGACCCGGCGCGGCCGGCGCGACCCGCCAGGAGTCGTCGGCGCGGATGTGGGCGGTCTCGGGCAGGAAGTCGAGGGTGCCGCCCTCGGCGAGGGCGCGAACGCGCTCGGTGCGCGCGGCGAGCAGTTCCAGCCGCCGGGCGCCGAGTTGGCGATGCAGGCTCGCGATCAGTTCGAGGGCCGGGGTGGTGAGGACCTCCTCGGCCCGCTCGGGGAGATCGCCGATGATCTCGAGGCCGGACACATCGCTCATGGGAAGACTCCTTCTTCGGGCGTGGCCTAGCAGACTGTTCGAGCATGCCAAGGCCGGAAAGGTGCGGCAATCGGGTGCGACACTTCCGCTGCGCGGAATTGCGATTCCTTTGGATGATAGCAGCGGGTGATTGTCACGCGTCGGCTCGTCCAGGGGTCGCCCTTGCCCTCACTGGCCCCGGGCCCGGAGGATGGCCGAATGGACCCCGCGGACTTCTACACCGGGCTCGTCGCCGATCTCTATGGTCCGCTGCGCTCGGTGCGGCAGACCGCGGCGCCCTACGAGAACTTCAACCTCGAGAGCGGCGAGCCCGCGCTTGAGCTCGGCTGTGGCGACGGCGACCCGCTATTGGAGCTGCGCCGTCGAGGTCTGGACGTCGACGGCGTGGACTCCTCCGCGGACATGCTCGCCCGGCTCCGGGCGCGGGCAGAGGACGCCGGTCTCACGGTGGCCGTGCACCACCAGCGGATGGAGGACCTCGACCTTCCCCGCCGGTACCGCTCGATCTTCCTGGCCGGCCCCACGTTCAACCTGCTCCCCGACGACGAGACGGCGGGGCGCGCCCTGACCCGGATCCGCGCCCACCTCGCCGAGGGTGGCACCGCTCTGGTGCCGCTGTTCATCCCCGACCCGGTGCCCGCATCGGCGATCGGGACGGCGAGCGAGAGCACGACCGCTGACGGCGCCCGGCTCCGGTGCACCACCGTGGCCGGCACCCGCGACGAGGAGCGACGGACCCAGCGCACCGCGTTGCGTTATGAGCGGGACTCGCCGTCGGGCGCTCCGGACGTGCTCGAGCGCGACTGGCTGCTGCACTGGCACACCACAGCGGGTTTCACCCGGCTCGCCGAGGCCGCGGGTCTGCGAACCGCCGCGGTCCGGACGTCGGACGGTGAGCCCGCCGCCCCGGACGCCACATCGTTCACGTTCTGGCTCACGGCGGAAGGAGACTCATGAGGGCCGTCCGCTACGACCGATACGGGCCACCGGAGGTGCTCCGCATCGAGCAGGTGCCGGAGCCCACGCCGGGGCGCGGACAGGTGTTGGTGCGGGTGGCCGCGACGTCGATCAACCTCTCCGACTGGGAGTGTCTACGCGGCCGGCCGGCCTACGCCCGGCTCGGTGGCCTGCGTCGGCCGGTGCGAACACCGGTGCTCGGCTCGGACATCGCCGGATGGGTCGAGGCGGTCGGACCGGATGTCACCAGGTTCCGCGCCGGCGACGAGGTGTACGGGGACAACCTCGCCCTCAAGGGCGGCTTCGCCGAGTACGCCGTGGCGCCCGAGGGTGCGCTGGCGCTCAAACCTGCGGACCTGAGCTTCGCGCAGGCCTCGAGCCTGCCCCAGGCGGGTGCCATCGCCCGGCACGCGACGTCAGCCGTCCGCCGCGGGGACCGGGTCCTGATCAACGGCGCCGGCGGCGGCTCGGGGATGTTCGCGATCCAGTTCGCAGCCGCCGCGGGAGCCCACGTGACGGGGGTGGACAACGCAGGCAAGCTCGACTTCATGCGCTCGCTCGGGGCCGCCGACGTGCTCGACTATCGCGCGCAGGACTTCACCCGGACCGGGCCCTATGACCGCATCGTCGACCTGGTCGCCCATCGGTCGCCGTTCGCGTATCGGCGGGCCCTGGCCCGGGGTGGCCGCTACGGCATGGTCGGCGGCGGCGTTCCGACCATGATCGGGGTGGGGACCGTCGGAGCCATCGCGGCTCTCCTCACCGGCCGCCGGCTCGGGATCATGGCGGTGCCGTCCGGGCCGAAGCACTTCGAGCCGGTGGCGCAACGATGCGTCGACGGTGAGGCCACGATCAGGATCGACCGCACCTTTCCCCTCCTCGACGTCGCCGACGCATTGACCTACGTCGGCACCGGACGCGCCCTGGGCAAGGTGGTGGTGGACGTCGCCTCCTGACGCGCCCCACGTCGTCGAGAGTGTCGTCGTGCGGCCGATCGCGTCATTGAGCCGCTGATCAGCACCCTCGGCGGGGCGGCACTTCGGCGAGCGCGCCGTCCTGCGGCTCATGGGCCGGTTCTGCCGCAGAACCGCACCCGCGGTCGCCGGTCCGGGCCCTTGACCGGGCCACGGGGACCGGTGGTAGCGTCCCGGGCACCGGCACGAGGCGACCGTGAGCCCCTTCGGGCTCCGGCCCGGCGCCGGTTCCTGGATCAGCAGACAGGACCTCACTGAGCTGGCGGCATGGTCGCCGCCCGTGGCCGCGCCGTTCGTCCGAACCGAAAGGCGAGTCGCGTGAGCACCCTCTGGCTATCCCACCCGCAGGCCATCTTCACCGGCAGCAGTTCCGCCGCAGGGGCCGACTCCGGCCGATCCGCCGCCGGCGGTGTGGTCGTCGACACCGGGACCGGCACCGTCGTCGAACTGGTCGCCGCCGGTGCTCGGCCGGCCACGGCCCCGGACGAGACCTTCGATGTGTCCTCGCACGTGCTCATCCCGGGCCTGATCAACACCCACCACCACTTCTACCAGACCCTCACCCGGGCCTGGGGGCCGGTCGTGAATGTGCCGCTGTTCCCGTGGCTGGTGAACCTGTACCCGGTCTGGGCCCGGCTCACCCCGCGCGCGCTGGAACTGGCCACCACGGTGGCGATGGCCGAACTGCTGCGCTCGGGCTGCACCACGGCGGCCGACCACCACTACCTGTTCCCGGACGGCATGGAGGACTCGATCGACATCCAGGTCGGTGCCGCGCGGGCCCTCGGCATGCGGGCCACGCTGACCCGCGGGTCGATGACCCTCGGCGAGAAGGACGGCGGTCTGCCCCCGCAGTCCACCGTGCAGGATCCGGACGTCATCCTGGCGGACTCCCAACGGTTGATCGACCGCTACCATGAGCGCGGCGACGGCGCGATGATCCAGATCGCCCTGGCGCCATGCTCACCGTTCTCGGTGACCACGCAGATCATGGCCGACAGCGCCGAGCTCGCCGCCGCCAACGACGTCCGCCTGCACACCCACCTTGCCGAGACCATCGACGAGGAGGACTTCTGCCTCGAACGGTTCGGGATGCGCACCGTCGACTACCTGGACTCGGTCGGTTGGCTCTCCGAACGCACCTGGCTCGGGCACGGCATCCACTTCGACGACGACGAGATCGCCCGCCTCGGCGGCGCGCGCACCGCGGTGGCGCATTGCCCCACGTCCAACATGCGCCTGGCGTCGGGGATCTGCCGGGCGGTGGAACTGGAGGATGCCGGGGTGCCGGTGGGCATCGGCGTGGACGGCTCGGCCTCCAACGACGCGTCCAACATGATCCTCGAGGTCCGTCAGGCGATGTACCTGCAGCGGCTTCGCTACGGCGCGGATCAGGTCACCACCGAACGCGCACTGGGCTGGGCCACGACCGGCTCCGCCCGGGCGCTGGGCCGCGAGGACATCGGGGAACTCGCCGTCGGCAAGCAGGCCGACCTGGCCATGTACCGCCTCGACGACCTGCGCTTCTCCGGCAGCCACGACCCCCTGTCCGCGCTGCTGCTGTGCGGCGCGGACCGCGCGGACCGGGTCATGATCGGCGGCACCTGGAGGGTCACCGGCGGCGAGATCACCGGCCTGGACGTGCCCGCGCTGGTCGCCGAGCACAGCGAGCTGGCCCGCGCGCTGGTGGCTGGCTGAGCGCGGGCCGTCGACATCGCACCTGCCACCTCGAACTCGGACCACGCGCATGTCCGAACTCAGAGCAGCACGTGCGATCTCAGCGAAACGGGTCGGCGCGGGGCGGTCAGCGCCAGCCCGCGCTCGCGACGGCGTACTCGTCCTCCAGCACGCCCATCAGGATCGCGTCGTAGTAGCGACCGGAGTCCAGGTAGGACTCGCGGATCCGGCCCTCCACCACGAAGCCGAGCGACTGGTAGAGCGCGGCAGCGCGCGGGTTGATGCTGAGCACCTCGAGCCCCACCCGGTGCAGGCCGAGCCCGGCCCCGTCCGGACCCACGAACGCGAACGTGAGCACCAGCATGATCGCCTCGCGCCCGTACCCGCGTCCACGGTGACCGGGGTTGGTGAGCAGCCGGATCTCGGCGCGGCGCGATGCCGGGTCGACGTCCTCGAGGGCGATCGCACCGACCATCAGGCCACCGTCGGTGCACATCGCCCAGTCGTAGCGGCCCTCGAGCTCGGCGGCCCCGGCGGCCCACTCGGCGATCTCCTCGCGGGTGCGTCCATCACCACCGCCGGTCTGCTGCCGGCCCTCCGGGTCACTGACGCCGATCCAGAGGTCCTCGGCATCGGCGGCCCCGATCGGCCGCAGCGTGACCATCTCTCCCGGAAGCGTCGGAACCGCCCAATCGACACCCGGCATGGCACTCCCCATCGCAGTCATCGGCGAGCCCGGCCGCGCCCCACTGCGCGCCTCGGCCTCACCTCCGACGCTAGCACTCGCGTGCCCGCGGTTCAGCCGAGGCGCTCCATGATCAGTTCCCGGACCCGGCCGGCGTCCGCCTGACCGCGGGTGGCCTTCATGACCGCCCCGATCACGGCGCCGATCGGGCCGAGGTTGCCGGACCGGATCTTGTCGGCGATGTCCGGCTGGGCGGCGAGGGTCTCGTCGATGACCGCGAGCAGCGGGCCGTCGTCGGAGACCACCTCGAGGCCGCGGGCTGTGACGACGTCCTCCGGGGACCCCTCGCCGGCGAGCACGCCCTCGAGGACCTGCCGGGCCAGCTTGTCGTTGATCCGACCGGACTCCACGAGAGCCTGCAGCTGCCCGATCTGCTCGGGCGTGACCGGAAGCTCCTCGAGCGCCACGCCCTCGGTCTTGGCGGTGCGGGCCAGCTCGCCCATCCACCACTTGCGGGCTGCGGCCGGGGACGCCCCGGCGGCGATGGTCGTCTCGATGATCTCCACCGCACCGGCGTTGACCACGTCGCGCATCTCGGCGTCGGCGTAGCCCCACTCCTCGCGCAGCCGGCGCCGGCGCGCGACCGGCGCCTCCGGCAGGCTCGCTCGGATCTCCTCGATCCACTCCCGCGGCGGCGCCAGCGGCACCAGGTCGGGCTCGGGGAAGTACCGGTAGTCGTCCGCGTCGGACTTGACCCGGCCCGAGGACGTCGAACCGGTGTCCTCGTGGAAGTGCCGGGTCTCCTGCAGAACGGAACCTCCACCGTCGAGCACCGCGGCCTGCCGCGACACCTCGTAGCGGACCGAGCGCTCGATGGAGCGGAACGAGTTCACGTTCTTGGTCTCGGTGCGGGTGCCCAACGGCACGTCCGGGGATGTGCGAAGGGACAGGTTCACGTCCGCGCGCACGTTCCCGCGCTCCATCCGCGCCTCGGAGACCCCGAGGGAGCGGAAGATGTCCCGCAGCGTCTGCACGTACACCCGGGCGATCTCCGGCCCGCGGGTGCCGACGCCGGTGATCGGGCGGGTGACGATCTCCACGAGCGGGATGCCGGCCCGGTTGTAGTCCACGAGGGAGTACTCCGCGCCATGGATCCGCCCGGTGGCGCCACCGACGTGCGTGTTCTTGCCGGCGTCCTCCTCCATGTGGGCCCGCTCGATCTCCACGCGGAAGACCTCGCCGTCGTCGAGCTCGATGTCGAGGTGGCCGTCGAACGCGATCGGCTCGTCGTACTGGGAGGTCTGGAAGTTCTTCGGCACGTCCGGGTAGAAGTAGTTCTTCCGGGCGAACCGGCAGGTCTCGGCGATCTGGCAGTTCAGGGCCAGGCCGATCCGGATCGCGTACTCCACGGCGGTGCCGTTCACGACCGGCAGGGCGCCGGGCAGGCCGAGGGAGACCGGGGTGACCGAGGTGTTCGGGACCTCGCCGAAGGAGGCGGGGGCGTCGTCGAACATCTTCGTGGCGGTGCCGAGCTCGACGTGCACCTCGATGCCGAGGACGGCGTCGTAGCGGGCGATCGCGTCGTCGTAGTCGACGAGTTCGTCGGTGACACTCATGCGTTGACCTCGAGTTCCGGGGCGCGGGACAGCAGCGGGGCGCCCCACTGGGCGAGCAGCAGGGATTCCAGGGCGGCGCCGACACGGTAGAGCCGCTCGTCGGCGCGGGCCGGGGCGAGGATCTGGAACCCGACCGGCAGGCCGTCGTCGGACAGCCCGCTCGGCAGGGACAGGCCCGGCACACCGGCCAGGTTCGCCGGGATGGTGGCGACGTCGTTGAGGTACATCGCCATCGGGTCGTCGACCTTGTCCCCGAACTTGAACGCCGTGGTCGGCGCCGTCGGGGAGACCAGCACGTCCGCCTGCGCGAACGCGGCGTCGAAGTCCCGCTGGATCAGGGTGCGGACCTTCTGGGCGCTGCCGTAGTACGCGTCGTAGTAGCCCGCCGAGAGGGCGTAGGTGCCGAGGATGATGCGGCGCTTGACCTCGTCCCCGAAGCCGGCGCCGCGGGTCGCGGCCATCACCCGCTCGGCCGTGACCGGGCCCTCGGTGGGCTCGACCCGCAGGCCGAACCGCATGCCGTCGAACTTGGCCAGGTTCGAGGAGGCCTCCGACGGCAGGATCAGGTAGTACGCGGCGAGCGCGGCCGTGAAGCTCGGGCAGGAGACCTCCACGATCTCCGCGCCGGCGTTCGTGAGCAGCTCCAGGCTCGCCTCGAAGCTGGCGCGGACGCCAGGCTGGTAGCCCTCGCCGCCGAGCTCGGTAACGACGCCGACCTTGAGGCCGGTCAGGTCGCCGGTGGCGCCCGCCCTCGCGGCCTCGGTGTATGACGGCGCCCGCTCGCTCAGAGAGGTCGAGTCACGTGGGTCGTGGCCGCCGATGACGTCGTGCAGGAGCGCCGAGTCGAGCACGGTGCGGGTGCACGGGCCGGCCTGGTCCAAGCTGGAGGCGAGCGCGATCAGCCCGTAGCGGGAGACGCTGCCGTAGGTGGGCTTGACGCCCACGGTGCCGGTGACGGCGGCCGGCTGGCGGATCGAGCCGCCGGTGTCGGTGCCGATCGCCAGCGGCGCCTCGAACGCGGCGACCGCGGCGGCGGAGCCACCGCCCGATCCGCCGGGGATCCGCCCCAGATCCCACGGGTTGCGAGTGGGCCCGTACGCGGAGTGCTCCGTGGAGGAGCCCATCGCGAACTCGTCCATGTTCGTCTTGCCGAGGATCGGCATCCCGGCGGCGCGCAGCCGCTCGACCAGGGTCGCGTCGTACGGCGGCACCCAGCCCTCGAGGATCTTCGAGCCGGCCGTGGTGACCTGACCCTTGGTGACCACGACGTCCTTGACTGCGATCGGTACGCCGGCCAGTGCGGGCAGGTCCTCGCCGGCGGCGCGGGCGGTGTCCACCGCGACCGCGGCGGCGAGCGCCTCGTCGGTGTTCGTGTGCAGGAAGGCGTGCACGGCGCCGTCGACGGCGCCGATCCGGTCCAGGTGCGCCTGGGTGACCTCGACGCTGGAGACCTCGCCGGCGGCGAGCCTGGTGGCGAGTTCGGCCGCGGTCACGCGGGTGAGGTCGCTCACTGCTCCTCCCCCAGGATCTGCGGCACCAGGAACATGCCCTCCTCGGCGGCGGGCGCCTGGGCGAGCACCTCGTCCACGGGCAGGGTCCGCCCGACCACGTCGTCCCGCAGCACGTTCGTGAGCGGGATCGGGTGGCTGGTGGCGGGGACGTCGTCGCCGGCCACCTCGCTCACGGTCGCGACGGCCTGGACGATGACGTCGAGCTCACCGGCGAGGCGGGTGATCTCGTCGGGAGCGAGGTCGATTCGGGCGAGCGCGGCAAGGCGCGCGACCTCATCGGAATTGATGGTGGACATGGCCGCGAGTCTACCCAGCGGCCGGCACCCGCCCGCCCCACGCGTACCAGCCGCCACGAGCGCGCGGTTCTGCGGCGGATCAGGCCCGTGAGCCGCAGATCAGCACGTTCGTGAGGCCGCGGTGGGGCGTCTACGGTTGTGTGCGTGAGCGAGAACGGCATCGTGGGAGACGACAAGGACTGGACCTGGGTGCTCGACCGCCCGTGCCCGGACTGCGGGCTCGAGGCCGGGGCGATCATGCTCGAGGACGTCCCGGGCGCGATCCGGGCGCAGATCCCGCTCTGGCCCGAGGTGCTGCGCCGCCCCGACGTGCGCGAGCGGCCCGACCCGGGCACCTGGTCCACGCTGGAGTACGCGGCGCATGTGCGCGACGTGTTCGAGGTGTTCGCCGGCCGTCTGGACCTGATGCTCACGCAGACCGACCCGCTGTTCCCGAACTGGGACCAGGACGCCGCCGCCCTCGAGGGCCGCTACCGCGAGCTCGAGCCGCACGACGTCGCCCTGGAACTGCAGCGCCGCGGCGCCTCGCTGGCCTCCGACTTCGACGCGGTCACCCCCGAGCAGGCGACCCGCTCCGGGCTGCGCAGCAACGGCTCGGTGTTCACGGTGCTGACCCTCGCGCAGTACCTGCTGCACGACCTGGTCCACCACGCCTGGGACATCACCCATGGCCGCCCCGGCCACGAGCGGAGCGGGGACCTTCCCCCCGAGCCTGTGGTGGGTGCCAACGGTGCGGTCGTCGCGACCGGGAAGGACCCGGCCGACGGCGGCCCGGGTGTGGTCGGGGCCGGTTCCGTCGACGAAGGGTCGGCCGGGGCCGGCCAACCGGACGGCGCGCAGGGCGCGGACACCCCCGATCGGCAGGCGGAGGCCGATGAGCCGGCGGAGGCTGAGCCGGACAAGAAGGACCTCCCGCCCATCCAGCGGTTCGCTCACCGGCACCGGTTGGCCGTCGGCCTGACCCTCGGAGTGATCGCGCTCGCGCTCGCGGTGCTGTTCGCCGTCGCCACGCCCGACTCGGACGGAGGCGGCTTCTCGGGCTTCGTCACCCGGTGGGCCAGCTCACTGTGCTGGCTGCTGGTGTCCGCAGTGGCGGTCTCCTGGGGTCTGCGAGCCCGTCGCAGCACGACGAACGGCCTCGCCTGGCTGGGGATCGCCTGCTACGCCTGCTACCTGTTCTTCCGGGCGGGGTGAGGCGGATACTGGCCGGATGGACCCTGAGCCGGTGCTCCGCGCCGTCGACTGCGTGACGATCCCCGTCCCCGACCTGGACACCGGCCTCGCGTTCTACGCGAACTCCCTCGGCCACGAGCTGCTCTGGCGCGACGAGACCACCGGGCAGGCCGGCCTCCGGCTCCCGGACACCGAGACCGAGCTCGTCCTGACCGCCACCGCGCCCTACGCGCCCGCCTGGCTCGTCGACGCCGTTCCGACGGCCGTGAACAGCCTCGTCGCGGCCGGCGCCACCGTGCGCCGGCCGGTCACCGAGATCCCGGTCGGGCGGCTGGCCGTGGTCACCGACCCGTTCGGCAACGACCTCGTGCTCCTGGACCTCTCCACCGGCCGTTACCGGTGATGCGAACTCTCGAGGTGCGCCGCCATGCACTGACGAAGAAGGGACCGGCGCGCGGGGCCGGGTCCGTGCTCTCCGCTGAGGGCGTCAGGCGGGCTCGGCACCACGGCGAGTCTCTTCCCGAGGCCGGCTATGTCCTGACCGGTCCCGACCGGCGCCATGTCGAGACCGCTATCGCGATGGGTTACGCAGTGGACGAGATGGTCCCCTGGCCGTCGGGATACCTCACCGGCGTCGTCGAACACCACGACCAGTGGCGCTGGGAACGCCCCTTCGAGCGATACGCCGACCTCCTGGAGTCGAGCAGGTCCCTCCGGGGCGTCGCGCAGACGCACCTGGCGCACTGGCTCCGGGCCGTCGGGCGGGTCGATCGGGGCGGGATGGCGCTGGTGGTCTCATCGGGAGGTTCGATCGAACCCGTGCTCGTCGCGGCAGCACCGGATGGCGACCACGCCGGCTGGGGACCAGCCCTCCAGCACCTCCAGGGCGCCACCTTGAACTTCGACGGCGACACCTGCGTCAGCGTGACGATTCGGCGCTGACCCGGCCAGGACCGGTGACGAGGGCCGAGGATCGACGGCGATGCGCAGCACGCGACCGCCGCGCCCGGATCACACGAGTCCGAGGTAGTGGATCACCGCCTGCTCGACCAGGGTCATGTCGTCGTGGTCAGACGGGCTCACCGACGAGATAGTCGGTGTCCACCGTCCGGATCTGGTCGACGAGCAGCAGGGTCTGCCGACCGTCGATCAGGAGTTCCGGGCGGAACGTCGCCGGGCCGGCGCTCGTCGACGTGGGCACGATGGTCGCGACCGACCAGTTCATCTGAGAAGGCGAGAGCACGAGGCCGAGTCTGCGACCGCCTTGCTCGTAACCACGCGGCGCACCGAGGTCGACCCGACAGACGGCGCCACGGATCACCAGGCATCCGGTTCGTCGTTCAGATTCTCCGAGCGCAGCGTCTCGGAGTCCGAACGGGCCTGATCCAACCAGTGCTCGTGTGCCACCAGGTGCAGGCCGCGCCGAAGCACGTCACTGGTGGAGATTCCCCGGCGGGCGAGATCCTCCAGGAGTCGTCGTTCCTCGGCGGAGGGGCGGAAACCCACGGTGCTCTGCGACATAGCACGCAGCCTGGAACCATGTTCAACACTTGTCGAACATCGACACGTGTGGTTGCTGGCGATGCATGGATCCGGACGCAGACCGAGGCCCTCACACCACGTGGTCGGCCCGGGACGCCTTCCGGAACTGGGACGGGCTCGAGCCACTCACGGCCCGGAACTGCCGGGAGAAGTAGAACGCGTCCGGGTACCCGACCTCGCGGGCCACCTCGGCCACGGTGAGGCTGGTGGTCATCAGCAGCACCCGGGCTCGGGCCATCCGGATGCTCTTGACGTACTCCAACACACCGCCGCCGGTGGCGCGCCGGAACAGCGCCGCGAGGTGTGAGGCGCTCAGGCCCACGTGGGCTGCCACCTCGGGCACCCGCACGGGGGCGTCGAGGTGTTCGAGCAGGTACTCGCGCGCCCGCTGGACCGGACCGGCGTCGCTGCGGGGGCCCGCGAGGCGGTCGGCCCCGATCTGCGCGAGCGCGTTCCAGGCGGCACCGGCCGCGGCCATCAGGACCGGCCGGGTCTCGTCCCGCTCGAGCGCCTGGACCACCTGTTCCACCGTGTGCACCACCCGCGTGGGATCGTGCAGGTCGACGACCGCATGACCGGCCCGGCCGGTGATCGGGCCGAGCAGGGCCGGCACATCGGACCCGGCGGCGTGGAACCACCACAGCGTCCAGGGATCGTCACGGTCGGCGCGGTACAGGTGCGGCGTGCCGGGCGCCAGCACGAGGGCCTGACCGACCCCGATCGCCTCGGTCGAGCCGCCGACATCGCACCAGCCACGGCCCTCGATGCACACCAGGACCACGGCCTCGGGCGCACCCTTCGGCCGGGAGCGCCCATGGTTGGCGGCGTGCGGGAAGTACCCGGCATCGGTGGCCAGCAGCCGCTCCGTGAGCCCGGCTCGCAGGGCCGAACCGACCAGCGGACGCGGCAGCACCCGCATCCGCTGCCCCGGGAAACCGTCCCTCGTGTACGTCGCCATGGGGCAAGCCTCCCACCGAGTCGTCATCGAATCGTCCAGGAACTCCGGCCGATCCGACATTCCCACACCGGCCCCGGCCTGCCTACCGTCGAGTCATGCTCACAGCCGAGCCGCTGCTCGAACTCCCGGACCGCCCCGCCGACCAGGCTGGCGCCGCCGTCGCCGTCTGGCGCGAACCCCTGACCATGCGCACCTACCTGCCGGCGCCGCCGTCCGACCTGCCCGCCTACCTCGACTCCCGCGTCTACCAGGGCTCGTCCGGGCGGGTCTACCCGCTGCCGTTCCACGATCGGATCGCCTCGCAGCCGCGCGCGCACGACTGGGATGCCGTGCACCTGGAGAACGAGTGGATCCGGCTCCTCGTGCTCCCCGAGCTCGGCGGCCGCGTCCACCTGGCGATCGACCGCACCACCGGGCACGACCTGTTCTACGGGAACCCCGTGATCAAGCCGGCCCTGGTGGGTCTGGCCGGCCCCTGGATCGCCGGCGGCATCGAGCTGAACTGGCCCCAGCACCACCGGCCCGCGACCTTCCTGCCCACCGACGTCGAGATCGAGCACGAGGCGGACGGGTCGATCACCGTGTGGTGCTCCGACCATGACCCGTTCGAGCGGATGAAGGGCATGCACGGGATCCGGCTGCGGCCGGGCCGCTCCGCCATCGAGCTGCGGGTCCGGCTCTACAACCGCACTCCGCTCACCCAGACCTTCCTGTGGTGGGCGAACGTGGCGGCCCGTGCCGACGCCGACTACCAGTCGTTCTTCCCCGAGGACGTCCACGTCGTCGCCGACCACGCCAAGCGGGCGGTCACCGCCTTCCCGGCCGCCGACCGCCCCTACTACGACATCGACTACCCGTCCCGCAGCGACCGCACGTTCACCACCGCCGACGGAGAGGTCGTCACCGGCGACCGGATCGACTGGTGGGAGAACATCCCGGTCCCGACGTCCTACATGGTCACCCACAGCGCCGAGGACTTCTTCGGCGGCTACGACCACGCCGCCGGCATGGGCTTCGCGCACGTGGCCGACCGCCAGCTCGCGGTCGGCAAGAAGCAGTGGACCTGGGGCAACTCGGCGTTCGGTCGGGCCTGGGGCCGCAACCTGGCCGACGACGACTCCGCCTACGTGGAGCTGATGGCCGGGGTGTTCACGGACAACCAGCCCGACTTCGCCTTCCTCGCCCCCGGTGAGACGAAGGTGTTCGAGCAGTGCTGGTATCCGCTGCCCGCGATCGGCCCGGCCGACCGGGCGACGGCGGAGGCCGCGGTCCGTATCGACGTCACCCCCGGTGGTGCTCGGGTCGGCGTCGTCACCACGGGCCTCCGACCCGGGTGTCGTATCGAACTGCTCGACGGCGACGGTCGCGTCGTCGCGGAGACCGTCACCGACATCGATCCCGGCACGCCCGCGCTCTGGCAGGCAGACCTGCCCGACGGCGTCGCCGCCCAGGGTCTCGGGGCCCGGGTGGTCCAGGGTGGCGTCGTACTCGTCGAGTACACCCGCCCGCGGCCGGAGACGAGTGCGGGACCGGACGTGGCGGCGGACGAGTTCGCGGCCGTCGCCGCGCGCGAGCCCGAGGCACCCGGGGAGGTGGCGAGCGTGGAGGAGCTCCTCGACATCGCCGGGCACCTGGAGCAGTACCGGCACGCCACCCGCTCCCCGGAGCCGTACTGGGCGGAGGCACTGCGCCGCGACCCCGGCAACGCGGCCGCCCACACCGCCGTCGGCATCCGGCGGCTACGGCAGGCGGCGCTGGCGGACGCGGAGGATCACCTGCGCGCGGCCGTCGCGCGGCTGACGGAGTTCCACCCGACCGCCCCGGACGCGACCGCGCTCTATCACCTGGGTCTCGTGCTGGCCCTGTCCGGACGCGGCCAGGAGGCCTACGACTCGTTCGGCCGGGCCTCCTGGAACCGGCCGTGGCGGGCACCGGCCGGCTACCAGATGGCTCGCCTCGACGCGGCCGCGGGCCGGACGCCGGCGGCGCTGCACCGGCTCGCCGACGTGCTGCGCACCGAGCCCGAGCACCTGCAGGCCCGCACCCTGCGGGCCCGCCTCCTCGGCGACCGGGGACGGCCGACGACGGGCGTCCCCGTGCATGACCCGGGCGACGCCGAGGCGGGCCTCGCCGAGGTGGCGGCCGTCACCTCGCTCGACCCGTTGCACTGGTGGACCCGCGACGTCGCCGGGGCGGATCTCACCTGCGACGCCCAGACCTGCCTCGACGTCGCCCTCGAGTACGCCGGCATCGGCGCCCTCGACGAGGCACTACGGGTCCTCGGCGTGGCCCTGGACCGTGACCACGACCGGGTGCCCGGGCAGCCCGCCGCGGCCCCGCTGCTGCACCTGCACCGCGCCGGGATCCACGCCGCGCGCGGGGACACCGACGCCGAACGTCGCGACCTCGACGCCGCAGATTCCTCCTCGCGGGCCTGGTGCTTCCCGGGCCGCCTGCTCGACGCCGTCATGCTCACCCGCACGCTCGCCCGCCATCCCGGGCAGCCGACCGCGCTGGCCCTCCTGGGCCACTGGCTGTACGCGATGGGCCGCACCACGGACGCCCTCGAGGCGTGGCAGGCGTCGGTCGCCGCGGACCCGACGGACCCGGTGGTGCACCGCAACCTCGGCCTGGCCCTGGTGAACCTCCGCGGCGACCTCGACGGCGCCCGGGCTGCCTACGACCGGGCCCGCACGCTCGCTCCCGGGCACGCCCGGCTCCTGTTCGAGAGCGACCAGCTGGACCGGCGCCGGGCCGTCGACCCGGCGCACCGCCTGGCCACCCTGGAGTCCGCCCGCGATCTGGTCACCGAGCGCGACGACCTGACCGTCGTCCTCGCCAACCTCCTGATCACCTCCGGCCGCGCCGACGAGGCGTACGACCTGCTCGCCGGTCGTGGGTTCCAGCCCTGGGAGGGTGGCGAGGGCGAGGTGCTGCGGGCCTGGGAGCGCGCCAGCACCGTGCTGGCCCGGCGGGCCCTGGCCGCTGGCGAAGCCACTGCCGCCGCGACGCTGATCGCCGGTGCCCTCGACTCCCCCGCCGGACTCGGCGAGGCCCGGCACCCGCTCGCCACCACGGCCGGACTCCACCTGCTCGCCGGCGACGCCGCGAGCGCCGCCGCAGACGCCCCCGCGGCGCGGCGGGCGTGGGCGCTCGCCGCGGCCCAGGTCGGCGACTTCCGCACGATGAGCGCCTCCCGGCACAGCGAGGCGACCTACCACTCGATCCTGGCGCTGCGCCGGCTCGACCGACCGGCCGAGGCGGAGCAGCTGACCGCGGACCTGGCCGGCTACGTCGAGGAGGAGGCCGGCACCCCGGCCCGGATCGACTACTTCGCCACCTCCTTGCCCCAGCTCCTGCTGTTCACCCCCGACCTGGACCTGCGCAAGCACCAGCGCCTGGAGTTCCTGCGCGCCCAACTGGACCTGCTCGCGCAGAACGAGACATCCGCCGTCGGGCGGTTGCAACGCCTGCTCCGCGACGTGCCGGACCATCCCGACGCCCACGACCTGCTCAGCACCGCCACCGAAGGAGCTCGACCGTGACCGAGACCTACCACCCGGTACCCAGGCCGGCCCACCTCCCCGAGAAGCTCACGATCACGCTCTGGGACTTCTCCTGGTTCGTGCGCACCGGCGCCGGCGAGCCGTTCGCCGACCTCGACGCCGCGTTCGCCGGGGCCGTCGAACGCGGCTACAACACGATCCGGATCTGCGCGATGCCGTACCTGCTGTTCGGCTCCGGCCTGGACACCACCGAACTGCGGCTGGGACCGCTCGGCGGTGGCTACGCCCAGCAGGTGCGCTGGTACGACGTCGGCGCCGAGACCACCATCGACGCCCGTGAGCACCTGCTCGAGCTGTTCCGGGCCGCGAAGCGCCACGACTGCTTCGTGATCGTCTCCTCGTGGGAGTACCAGCAGAGCCCGGCGTTCGCCGCGGACCCCGACTGGTACCGGGCCCTGCACGCCATCGATCCCGAGGACCGGGCGGTCGAACTCGCCCGCGCACACGCGGCCCTGGTCGACCTCCTGGCCTCCCGCGACCTGGCCGACCGGATCGCCTTCGTCGAGTTGCACAACGAGGTCCAGATCGGCCACCTGACCGCGGGCCTGCTCCTCGACGGTGAGCCCGCCACCGGCGACGACGCGATCATCGCCCTGACGCCCCGGCTCGAACGTGGCCTGGCCGCCTTCCACGAGCTCCAGCCGGAGGTACCGGTCACCGTGAACTACGCCCACGTGCCGGTCGCGGTGATGCGGTCCATCCCGGAGAACCTGGACGTGCTGGTCCTGCATCCCTACATCTACGGGGTACTGGAGGCGCTGATCGAGACCTACGGCATGCGCGGCCCGATCGAGGACTTCCCGCAGGAGGCCGCCCGGGCCGACCTGCTCCGCCCGGGCGCCCCGGACCTGCGCGACTGGGGGCTGCCGCCCGAACACGCGTGGCGCCTCGACGCGATGATCGTCGCCAAGCCGGAGATCTACGTACACGACTGGGCCGACGCAGCCACGATCGACCGCTGGCTCTACGACCACTACGGCGAACACCGGCTGGCGATGGGCCAGAAACTGACGCTCTGGCTCGAGGTGGCCGCCGACCACGCCCGGCGGCGCGGGCTGCCGCTGGTCTTCGGGGAGGGCTGGGTCGGGTACACCCCGCTGCACGGAACGTTCGAGGAGGGTCCGGTCGGCGCCCAGATCTGCCGGTTCGCGATGACGGAGTCGGCACGGGTCGGCGCCTGGGGATCGATCGTCTGCTCCAACGCGGCACCGCAGCACCCGATGTGGGAAGACGTGTCCCTGCAGAGGGAGGCGAACGCCCTCTTCACCGGCTGAGACCCAGCACCGAGAAGTCCACAGCGCACCACGAGTCACCCACCGATCACGACACAGCACCCTCACTGGTTCGACCGACCGGCCGGCCACCCCTAATCAGCGCCAACGACGGCGCACCGGAGGTTCTGAGATGAGCACCACATCCCACTTCACCCGCCGAGGTTTCCTGCTCGGCGCCACCGCCCTGGGCACCGGCGGGCTGCTGACCGCCTGCATCGGCTCCGGCGGTGGGTCCGATGATGAGACCGGCGGTTCCGGCGACGACGGTTCCTCCGGCGCCGGCGCTGCGGTGACGCTGCAGTCGTCGCTGTCCGACCCGGCGCCGAAGGCGGCCCTGGAACAGGTGGTGGCCGCCTACGACGGCGACGTCACCCTGAACACGGTCGCGATCGAGCAGTTCCGGGCGCAACTGTCGACGTACCTGACCTCGAACAACCCGCCCGACGTGCTCACCTGGTACGCCGGGTCGGTGGCGCGCGACTACGCCGCCGAGGGGCTGCTCCTGGACGTCTCCGACCTGTGGACCGGTGACGGCGCGTGCGCCGGGTTCTCCGAGGCCCTGAAGTCGCTGTCCACGGCGGAGGACGGCACCCAGATCTTCGTGCCCACGAACTACTACTGGTGGTCGATCTTCTACAAGAAGTCCGCGTTCGAGCAATGGGGCGTGAGCGTCCCGGAGACCTGGGACGACTTCCTCGCCCTCTGCGAGACCCTCAAGGGCCAGGGCGTGAGCCCGCTCGCCAACGGGATCGGATCCACCCCGTGGATGGCCTCCGGCTGGTTCGACTACCTGAACCTGCGCATCAACGGCGCGACCTACCACCGCGAACTCCTGGCGGGCGAGCATGCGTTCACCGACCCCGAGGTGGAGGCCGTGCTCACCGAGTACGCCAAGCTGATCCCCTACTTCGACCCGAACATGGCCTCCTACTCCCACCAGGAGGCCGTCACCCCAATGATCCAGAACTCCTCGGCCATGTACCTGATCGGGGCGTTCGTCACCCAGTTCTTCCCCGAGGACCAGCAGGACGACATCGACTTCTTCTCGGTGCCGCCGATCAACGAGGACGTGCCCAGTGCCGAGGAGGCGCCCACCGACGGCTACTTCGCGAGTGCGAACACCGCCAACCTCGAGGGCACGAAGGCGCTGCTGAGCTACCTGGCCTCCGCCGAGGCGCAGCAGCAGTTCATCTCCGAGTCGGCATCCTCGAACCTGCCGACCAGCCCGGACGTGGACAGCTCCGGTTTCACCCCGCTGGTCCAGAAGGGCATCGAACTGCTCGAGAACACCGAGGAGATCACCCAGTTCTTCAACCGGGACTCCTCCGACGCCCTGCAGAGCACCGCCGATGACGCGCTCACCCGGTTCCTGGCCGACCCCTCGGACATTCCGGGCATCCTCGCGGGCTGGCAGGCCGCCGCCGAGCAGGTCTGGAACCAGTGAGTTCGCCGGGCGCCGCAGTGGTCGGGTCGGCCGGACCCGCCGGTCCCGCAGGGCCGGCAGGGCCGGCCGGGCCGGCCGTGCCCGCCGGTCCTGCCCCACGGGGGCGCTCGGTGCTCCGGCGGGTCCCGTGGGTGGTGTGGCTGTTCCTGCTGATCCCGCTGGCCGCCGAGGTGTTCTGGGTGTTCTGGCCGGCCCTGAACTCGTTCTCGCTGTCGCTGACCCGGTGGAACGGCATCGGCGCGGCCGAGCCGGTGGGCCTGGGCAACTACGTGGACCTCTGGAACGACCCGATCTTCCGGACCGCGTTGCGCAACAACGTGATCTGGGTGGTCGGGTTCGGTGGGCTCTCGGTGCTCGGCGGCCTGACCCTGGCCGTGCTGCTGAACCGGCCCGGCCGGGGCATCGGGATCTACCGCAGCGCCATCTACCTGCCGATGGTGTTCTCCCTCGCGGTCACCGGCCTGTTCTGGCGGGTCATGTACCAGCCCGCGGGTCTGGTGAACACGGCCCTGGGAGCGGTCGGCCTCGGGTCCTGGGAGCGCCAGTGGCTCGCCGACCCGGACGTGGCCCTGTACGCGGTGCTGATCGCCGCCGTGTGGCGCCAGGTCGGCTACATCATGGTGCTCTATCTGGCCGGTCTGAAGGGCGTGGACCCGGCCCTCGAGGAAGCCGCCGCGATGGACGGCGCGAACCGGCGTCAGCGGTTCTTCTCGATCGTGATGCCGCAGCTGAGGGGCGTGAATGCCGTGGTGTTCGCGGTCACCGTGATCGACTCGCTGCGCACGTTCGACATCGTCTGGGCGATGACCCGCGGCGGCCCCTACAACAGCACCCAGCTGCTGAGCACCTACATGTTCGAGCAGGGCTTCACCCTGGTGAACCTCGGCTACGGCTCGGCGATCGCGGTGGTCATCTTCGCTCTCGCGATCGTGTTCATCATCACCTACCTGGTCCGTTCGATCCGGCAGGAGGACTGACATGAGTACCGCCACCACCCCGCTCGCCCGACCCGCCCCGGACCCCGGTGCGGCGAAGGACCGGGCCCGCCGCCGCCGTCGGGCGATCGGCTCCCGGTCGCCGTGGTTCCACGTCTTCATGATCCCGTTCACGCTGGCCTGGATCACCCCGATGGTGTTCGTCCTGGTCGTCGCGTTCCGCTCGTTCGACGACCTCGTCTCCCGTGGCCTGTCCGCGCTGCCCGCGTCGCTCAGCCTGGAGGGGTTCGCCACGGCGCTGTCCGCGGGTGGGATCGCCGGCTCTCTGCGCAACAGCGTGATCGTGACCGTGTTCGCGGTGGTCGCGTCCCTGTTCCTGGCGTCGATGGCCGCCTACGCGCTGAGCCGGTACCGGATCCCGCTGCGGAACGCGATCCTGCTGGTCATGCTCGCGGGCAACCTGCTGCCCCCGCAGATCCTGCTCATCCCGGTCTCGAAGATCGCGGAGGGCCTGGGCATCTACGACACGCTGCTCGCGCTGATCGTCGTGCAGGTCGGCTTCGGGCTCGGGTTCTACACGTTCGTGCTGCACGGGTTCATGCGCTCGCTGCCGGACGAGGTGTTCGAGGCGGCCCGGATCGACGGTGCCGGTCCGATCCGCATCTACGCCCAGATCGTGCTGCCGCTGTGCCGTCCCTCGCTTGCGGCCCTGACCGCGCTCGCCACCACGTGGATCTTCAACGACCTGATCTGGGCGATGACGGTGCTGCGCACCGAGACGAACTTCCCGATCACGGCGGCGCTGCTGAACCTGCAGGGCGGGTTCGTGAGCCAGTGGAACGTGGTGGCGGCGGGTTCGATCATGGCCGCGGTGCCGACGGCGATCGTGTTCTTCATCTTCCAGAAGCAGTTCGTCTCCGGCCTGATGGTGGGGACCAGCAAGTGACCGGTGCTCAGGTCGCCGGGTTGTCGGTGCACAGGCCGACGAGCCGGCCACCGGGGTCGACGATCTGGGCCCACCAGCCCATGTCCCCGCCGACCTCCTCCCGGGCGTTGCGCACGGTGCCGCCGGCGGCCTCGGCGGCAGCGAGCGTGGCCTCCAGGTCGGCCACGTTGACGTAGACGCGGATGCCGTCCGCGGTGGCGAGCTCGGGAGCCTGCCAGAGTCCGCCGATCAGGTCGGCACCGTTCAGGATCCCTTCGTAGCCCTCGCCGAACGGGGTGAACGTCCAGCCGAGCACGGCGCCGTAGAAGGCCTTGGCCTGCTCCAGGTCGGTGACCGGCAGTTCCCACCAGGTCACGGTGTTCAGCGGCGCGGACGTCGGTTCGCTCATGATCGGTCTCCTCTGATCGGATCGGCTGCCCCAGCCTGACGCCGCACCGTCGGCGTGGTCAAGGCCACCGGCACTGGGCCGCCGGGCTCATGGGCCGTCGAACTGGACCCAGCCGCACAGCCAGATTCGCAGTTGATCGGAGTCCGGGCTGCCCTCGACGGCGTAGCCCACCTGGTTCCAGCCGTCCCGAACGATCGGGTCGCCACCCGACGGGCTCGCCCCGAGAACCGCCAGCCCGGTCAGGTCGCCGGACTCGGCGGCCACGGCGCCGCCCGGTGCCGCCGAGACCCCGGACGGTGCCTGCTGCCCCGCGTCCGCGTCGCGGAGGATCTCCGAGGCGGGGAAGCCGCAGGTGCCGCCCCACCCGCCGGGTCCGTCGACCCGCACGGGTGCGCCGTCGGCGATGCCGACCACCCGGGTGCGGTCATGCGTGGCGCCGCCGTCCACGCAGTCCACCACGTTCTCGCTCGCGGTGAGGGTCTCCGAGATCGCGAACCCGGAGTCGGCCGGCTCGACGACCGACACGGCGTCCCGGCAGGCGCCGGACTGGGCCACGACGTCGACGAGCTGCACGGCCTGCTCGGCGCCCTCGTCCCATTCCCAGGCGTAGTACTGGGTCGCGGTCTCGTTGCCGGTCATGACGAACAGAGCCGCGAGTGCGTCGTCGTCGCCATCGCCGTCGGCATCGGCGTAGACGACCTCACGCAACTCGTAGGTCCACCCCTCGACGGTGCCGGTGCCGTCGGCGAGCTCGACCTCGGCCGGCGGGTTCAGGGGCCAGGACAGCGGGGACGGGTCCAGCGTCCAGGTCATCGCCCCGAGATCGACGCTTGCGATCGCGTGCGGATCCGCGGTCGGTTCCTCCGGGGTGGGCGCCTCGGTGGGCTCGTCGGTCGTGATCTCCTGCGTTGGCTCGTCCGGTGGCTCGGACCCGCCGCCGTCCGTACAGCCTGCGAGCGCCAGGGCCGCGGCGCCCGTCAGCGCTGCCACGGCGCGCGATCGCCTGCCCCAGGACCTCGACCTCATGCGAATCCCCCGATGTCGTTGCGCTCGGTCTGGCCCGCTCACAATGCCACAAGCGGTGGCGATCGGTCCCGCCCGATCTTCCCGCTACGTTGGGGCGGTGACCGCCCCGAGCACGCCCGACTGGCACCCCGAACCGTTGACGGTCAAGGTCGATCCGGCCCACGGCGGCCGGTGGACGAGCCTGCGCACGCCGACCCGGGAGTGGCTCTGGACGAACCCCGACCCCGGCGTCGCCGCGGCCCGCACCGAGGTCCGGCCCGGGCAGGCGTTCGTCGACGCCGGCGGCCTCGAGGAGTGCTTCCCGACCATCAACGGCAGCCCTGACCACGGGCACGCCTGGAGCCGTCCCTGGGCGGTCGGGCCCGACGATCGTGCCGACCCCGACCCCGACCACGGCGACGCCGGGTACCTGGCGGTCGCGACGCCGTCGGGCAGGTTGCACCGGCGGATCGAGGTGAGCGACGGCGCCGTCACGGCCCGCTACCTGGTCACCGGCGAACCCGGCACGGTGTTCCACCACGCGGCGCACGCGCTGCTGGACCTGTCCCCCGCCGCGACCTGGGCGGCCGCGGGGCGACGGCGGACCACCGGAGCGACCGACTCGGCGACGCCGGTGGAGCACCTCGGTCCCGACGACGGCTCTGCCGTCGGCATCGTCGTCGAGGGCGCCCGTGCGGTGACGGTGACCGACGCCGACCACCGACTCCGGCTCACCTGGGGCACGGACCGCGACACGGACAGCGGTCACTGCTCCCTGATGGTCTGGCGGAACCTGCGCGGCTGGCCCGCCACCGGGCCATACCGGTCGATCGGCATCGAGCCCTTGATCGGGCGCAACTCCGACCTGGCGGTCTCGCTCGCCGAGCCCGGCGAGGTGCCCCGGATCGGACCGGACGGGACGTTCGGGTGGTGGCTGCGGTTCGCCGCGGACCGGTACGCCCGATCCTGACCGGCCGCCGGCCGACTACACCGCCGTCCGCAGCGCTGCCAGGGCCCGGTCCAGTTCGTCGGCGGCGGCGAGGAGCTCGGTCCGGGCGGCGGACGGCGAACCGTCCGCCTGGGCAGCCGCGTAGGCGGTCATCCGCCGACGCAGGGAACCGGTCGTGGTGGCGGCCTGTTCGGCCAGCTCCCGCGGCCGCACGGTCGTGGCCCGATCGCGCAGCGCCTGAGCGGACCTGGTCAGGGTGTCCGTGCGGTGCTCCAGGTCGGACCACACCTCGGGGCCGGCAGCGCCGACGTGCTGGCCCCAGATCCGCACGGCGTCCACGACCTCGGCACCCTGGTCCGCGAGGGTGTTGGCCTCGTCGTGCCAGCGCACCGCGCGCCCGGAACGACGGGCCGCGGTGCCGATCGCGATACCCGCCAGGGCCAGGAGGACCAGACCCACCACGACCCACGTCATGATGGGCCCGGCCCCGGCGACGTCCTGCACGGTCTGCTCAGTCCTCCTCGGAGAACGCCTCGCGCAGTTTGGCCTCCTGCTCGTTGCTGAGGTTCGACTGGATCAGGGTGCCCCGGATGCCCCGGGCCTGCAGGTTGTCCTTGACCTTGTCCACCACTGCGTTCTCGGACATCAGGAACAGGGCGGACGTGCCGGGCACGACCTGATCGCGGACCGACCCGATGAACTCGTCATCGATGCCGACGTCGGTGAGCGCCCCGGTGAGTGCCCCGATCCCGGCACCGATCGCCGCGCCGAGGAACGGCACGAAGAAGATCAGCCCGAACAGCAGCCCCCAGAACCCACCACCCAGAGCCCCCACACCGGCCGTGTTCAGTCCCTGACGCGTCTTCGGCTTCTTCTTGCCGGCCTCCCAGGACACGGTCGCGGTGTCGCCGATCGTGATCAGCCCCTGCTTCGACAGGTCCCCCAGGGCCACGGACGCGGCATCGGCGCCCTCAGCGGTGTCGAACTTCCAAACGCTCAGCGTTGCCATACTGCATGTCTCCTTCTGGTGGTGGACCGGCACGAACTCCTCGAACCCGGTCGGTGCTCCACCATCGTGCGGAGCAAGCCGCGGGTGGCGCCTCATCCCTGGCGGGTGAACTCGTCGGGGATGGGACGCCGATGTGATGCGCCCTTCGTCCGGAACGCGTGAGGCGGACGCGACGGGCGCGGGCGAGGCTGGGTGCTGATGTCGAGAGGTCCCGGAGGAGGTTGTGGTGCGCTACGAGATCCGAGTCCGTGGGAGCGTCGACCCCGACCGTCTGGCCGACCTGGGTGACATCTCGGTCGCCATCGCGGGCCGGGACACGATCCTGGAGTGCCGGGTTCCCGACGTGGCCGCCCTGGTCGGGATCCTGCGCGCCCTGACGCACGAGGGCCTGGCCGTCCGGGAGATCCGCACGGTGGACGGTGGGACCGGCTGACCGATCAGGCGCCGCCGGACTCCGGGCCGCCGCCCGCCTCCGGTCGGTCGCCGGTCTCGTCCCGGCCCTCGGCCTCGGGGCGGTGTCGCACGCGCCGGCTCGTCGCCGCCTCCAGGGCATGCAGCGTGGACTCCCCGATGACATCGGTGGCCGGGAACACCTCGAGCGCGGCGCCGACCCCGCTGAGGCGCTCGGTGTCCCAATAGTTGACGAGGTCCTCGCTCAGGCCGCTGAGGTAGAGCCGGCCGCCGGTGCCCTCCAGACGACGGGCGTAGTCGGCGACCACCGTGAAGAAGGTGACGCCGAGGGTGCTCCGGCCCCGCAGCCGCAGCACGACGGCCGCGCCGGTCGCCACCGCGGGGTCCGGCAGGCGGGCCTGCAGGGTGCGCGCCCCGGCGTAGAACAGGCTGCCGTAGATGTCCAGGACCACGACGTCACGGGCGGCGAGGGCCTCGGGCGCGGGACGCTCGACGAGGTGGCCCTGCTCGTCCGGCACCAGCCGCACCACCTTCAGATCCACGGCCTCCTGGTTGAGCTGGACGAGCAGGGAGAGCGCCACCCCGATCCCGACGGCGATCACGACGGGTAGGGCGAGGGTGGCCACGAACGTCGCTGTGAGCGCGATCTGAGAGCTCGGCCCGGCGCTCCAGATCGTGCGGATCCGGGCCGGGTTCAACGAGCCGATGGCCGCGAAGATCAGGATCGCTGCGAGCGTCGGCATCGCGACCCGTCCTACGAGCCCGGCGAACAGCACCAGGATGACCAGCATCCAGACGCCCGAGAAGACGGCCGCCCAGTGGGTCCTGGCCCCGGCCGCAACGTTGATCGCGGTCTGTCCCACCGATCCGCCCACGGGCATACCGCCGAAGGCCGCGGATGCCACGTTCCCCCATCCCTGGGCGCCGAAGTCGCGGTTGGCATTCGAGCGCCGCCCGGACGGGTTGGGTGCCGATTCGGCCACGCCGGCGCCCTGGACGAGCACGATGGCGACGACCGCGAACGCCCCGCCGACGAGGCCGAGGGAGAACGCCCCGGGGGCCGGGATCTGAGGCAGCGGCAGACCTGTGGGGATCGCGCCGACGTCGGACACGTCGGCGACCTCGAGCCCGAGGATCGCGACCGCGGCCGTCGGCAGGACCAGCGCGATCAGTGAGCTGACCGTCGCCAGGCGCCCCTTCGCCAGCACGACCAGCAGCACCAGGGCGGACAGGCCGATCACCAGTGACGTGGGATCGATGCGCCCGGGGTGGCTGATCAGGTCCCACGCCTTGAGCAACGCCACCGGGCCGGACGCGTCGGCACCCGCCAGGTCCGGTAGCTGCCCGAAGATGATGTTCACCGAGACGCCGGTGAGGAACCCGGTCATGACCGAGTGCGAGACGAACCGGGTGTACCGGCCCAGCCGCGCCAGCCCGGCCGCGACCATCAGGGCGCCGGCGATCAGGGTCAGCCAGATGATCGCGTCCGCCCGCTGGCCCTCCGGCACGGTCGCGATCGCGGAACCGGCCGCGAGCGCCGCCGCACTGGTCGTCGTGATCACCATCAGCCTGGTGCTGGCGGTCATCCCGCCAGCGAGCGGACCGGCGAAACTCGCGTACAGGCCGTGGACGGGGTTGACGCCGGCGAGCACCCCCGAGGCCATGCCGTCCGGAACCGACGAGATCGCCCCGGGCAGGCCGGCGACGATGTCGGTGCGCAGGTCCTTCCAGCGCGGCAGCCGCAGGAGGCGACGCAGGCGGGTCGGCTCCTCCGTCATCTCGGCCCGCTCATGCCGTCGCCGCGGTCGGGGGCGCTGCACCCGGGTCCGGCTGCTCAGGGCCGGCCGGCGGGCCGCCACGCCGCCGACGGGCGACCGGGTCGTCGCGCAGCAGGGCCGAGTCGATGAGCTCGTGCCGGCGCAGGTAGGTCGAGATCACCGCCTGTGCGGTCGCCGCGAGGGGCAGGCCGACGAACGCACCGATGGGGCCGAGCACGGCACCGAAGGCGATGACGGCGACGAAGGACACGGCCGGGTTGATCTCCAGGGCCCTCGAGGAGACCCGCGGGGAGAGGATCAGGTTCTCGAACTGTTGGTAGGCGATGATCCAGGCCAGCACCGCCAGGCCCAGCCCGATCGACTGCGCGCCGGCCACCGCGACGGGCAGGGCGCCGGCGATGTAGGTGCCCACGGTCGGGACGAACTGGGAGACGATGCCCACGAACAGCCCGAGCGGAAGCGCGTAGCCGATGCCGATCAGCCCGAGGAAGATCGAGGTGCAGGTGGCCGAGACGAGCGCCAGCACCACCCGGGAGCCGATGAACCCGGAGAGCTTCTCCTGGGCGATGGCCCACATGGCCAGCACCCGGGCCTGCCGGATCGGCTCCAACGGCCGGCAGATCGCGATCCGCAGCCGCGGCCCCGCCGCCAGCATGTAGAACGCGATCAGCAGCACCCCGGTCGCGGTGAGGAAGCCGGCGGCCAGGACCCCTCCGACGCCGAGGATCCCGCTGGCGAGATCGGCGCCGTACCGCTCCAGGGCCTCGGTCACGATCGCCTGCCGATCCGGGATCCGGCCCGCCAGAGCCGGGTCCAGGTTCGCCCGGAACGCGACCAGGGCGTCGTCGAGGGCGGTGAGCAGTTGCCCCAGTTGCGTCACGAACAGGTTCCCGAAGACGGCGACGAGCGCCACCACGGCGACGAGCCCGCCCAGCATCACCGTCGCCGTGGCCGGACCCCGGCGCCACCGGTGCCGGACAAGCCCGTTGACTGCCGGTTCCATGGCGAGCGCGAGGATGAACGCGATCACCACGGTGGAGATGACCCCCCGGAGCGAGCCGAGCACCCGGAACGCGACCACCGCGAGGATCGCCGCCAGGACCACCTGGACCAGTGCGCGCGGCAACCACGGAGGTGGTCGCCGGTCGGCAATCGGGTCGGACGCGCTCACCTCGTGGACGCTACGCCGCGGCCGGTCCGCCGGACTCACCCCATCCGCATGACACCGCCGTGGAGCCGTTCAGAGGAGTTCGCGCTCCACCGCGATCCGGACCGCCTCCCGCCGCCCGGACGCACCGAGCTTGCGGTACACGGCGCGCATGTGGGTCTTCACGGTGTTCGCCGACACGAACAGCGACCTGCCGATCTCGGCGGCCGTCATCGGTGACCTGAGGTAGGTCAGGACCGTCAGCTCGCGGTCGGTGAGCTCCCAGAACGAGGAGGACCGGTGGATCGGGACCCGGTCCCGGATCTGGGTGACGAGGTCCACGACGAACGTCCCGTGCTGGGTGCCCCAGGCGAGATGCGCGGACAGCAGCGGGGAGATCTCCGACGCATGGTCCAGGAACGGGCGGGTGATCCCGAGCCCTTCGGCCGTGCCGAGGACGCCCTCAAGGAGCAGGTGGGCGTCCTCGGTCGCACCCTCGGCGGCGGCCAGCAGCGCCGAGGTGAGACCCACACCGATCTCGACATGATCCCCGCGGGGTTCGGCCGGGATTCCGGCCAGCACGGCGCGAGCTTCGGTCGGTGCACCGGCCCGGCGGTGCAGGTTCGCCACCCAGACCCGGACGACCGGGTCGGTGGGCACGATCCCGGCGACCCGCGCCAGCGCCGCCCTCGGGTCGGCGTGGGCGTCCTCGCGGAGCCCGTCCATGATCGCCTCGATCCGGACGGCGGCGATCCGTGCCCCTGGCTCCCCGTCCGCCCGGACGGCTCGCCGGGCGGACGCCGCGAGGGCGGCGTCGTCGGTGGCCAGCGCGACCAGCATCAGGTGCAGCGCCGCGTCCTCACGGAGCCGTGACTGTCGGGGCTGGGACCGCCGGACCGCCTCTTCGAGGTGCTCACGGGCCGGCCCGGGACGGTCGCGCCAGTGTTCGGTCACGCCGAGGACCAGATGGGCCGGGACCAGCGAACTGGAGCCGGATCGCCCCGCCCTGCGTCCGCCGTCGACCGCGGTCCGGGCCAGCGTGGCGGACTCCTCGAACCGGCCCAATGCGAAGGTGGGCACGCACGCGAGCGCTGCGCTCGCAGCCTCGAGCTCAGGTAGGGCCGCCCCGGACGCCAGGGTCTCGGCGCGGCGGAGGTCCCCCAGCGCGACGGCGGCGTCCTCCTGGAGCCGGACCGCGGCCTCCCCGACGAGGAAGAACCCGAACGCCTCGACCGCGCGGTCCTCGGGTGCACACCCCGGGAGCAGCGCGCGCACCCGGGCCGCGGCCGCGACCAGTTCCGCATCGTCGGTCGCCACGAACAGTTCCAGCAGGGCGTCCACGATCTCGACGCGACGCGAGCGGTCCGCCGGCAGCGACGCAGCCCGGACCCGAGCCCTGGCCCGGGTCGCTCGACCCACGCTCCGGTCGTCGAGGAACTCACACAGTGCCAGGACGAACAGCACCTCAGGGTCGTCCGCCTCGGGCACCGAGAGCTGTGCGCACAGCCGCCGGAGCACCTCCGACTCACCCCGGAGCAGCAGGTCGGGCCAGTGCGTGCGCACCAGCGCCAGCGCGTACCGTCCGTCCTGACCGGAGACAGCGAGCGAGACCGCGAGCGGCAGATCGGCCGACGCCCAGTAACGAGCGGCCCGGCGCCGCAGGGCCAGCGCGGTCTGCGGGTCGCCGCGCTCCAGGATCGCGCGGCACTGCGCGGCGAACAATGCGTGCCAGCGGAACTCCTGGGCGCCGCCGCCGACCACGGTGAGGAACACGCCGAGCCGCACGCACTCCTCCAGCAGCGCGGCACCATCCGGATGGAGCACCGCGGCAAGGTCGCCGCGGATTCGATCACCGATGGTGGCGTGCAGGATGAACGTGGCGAGTTCCGGCCGCAGGGTCCCGAGGATCTCGTCCGTGAGGTACCCGGTCAGCGGCAGGTCGGCGCCGCGCATCGCGAGCAGCCGGCTACGCAGGTCCCTGGAGGAGCCGAGTGCGACGATCGCCATCCGCACCGCCACCGGCCAGCCCCCGGTCGAGTCCAGCAGCAGGTCGGCGTCCGACTCCTCGAGTTCGAGGCCGGACCGCGTCGCCACCGCGACCACATCCGCCCGACCGAAGGCGAGGTCCGCCTCCCGGAGCTCGCCGAGGGTGCCGTCGAGACGACGCCGGTGCACGGGCAGGTTCGGGTCGGACCGGCCGGAGAGGATGAGCCGCAGGCTCGGCGGCGCGAACTTCAGCAGCCGGCCGATCACCTCCCGGGACGCCACGTCGTCGACCTCGTGCAGGTCGTCGACGATCAGGACGATCGGCGCCCGGAGGTCCTCGAGGGCGGTCAGCAGCGCATCGTACTGCTCCGGATCCACCCGGTAGCGAGGCACCAGTGCCAGCAGCCGGGTCGCGTCCCTGCGCCCGTCCCGGCGCACCGCCGCCTGGAGGGCGTTGACCAGTCCGCGGAAGAGCCGGCGCGGGTCGTTGTCGAACTCGTCGACGGTCAGCCAGGCGACGGTCCGCTCCCCCTGGGCACACCACGTCGTCAGCAGGGTGGACTTGCCATAGCCGGCGGGCGCGCTCACGAGGGTGAGCCCGTGCTCCGCCACGTCCTCGCTCAGGCGGTCCAGGAGCGCGTGGCGCGCGAGGACGTGCGCCCCGACGTCGGGAACCTCGACCTTCGCCACCGGTGTGGTCGCAGCCCAGGCCGGGTCCACCTGGTCCTCGTCCGGGACCCGCTCGCTCCCGGCCAACTCGAAGAGCGCGTGTCGCCCAAGTGCCTCGGTGGCCACCGGCGCAGCCCCATCGTCACCCTCGCCTGACTTCCCGCCCCGACCCGACGTCATCCGTCGCCCCACCTCATCGCCATCCGTCACCGACGCGCACGGACGGCGCGCATCCCCCTGCCTCACATCCAAGGGAGTACGCCGGTTCCGTGTCAACCACCCCGGCCCGCCGGCACCGGCGCGTGTCGGTTCAGGCGAGGATCGTGAGCGCGTCCCCGACCAGCTTGGTGCCGAGGACCAGCAGCAGGACGCACATGATGACAGCGTTGTTCGCCACCATCCAGGCCCGCACGCCCTCGAGCAGCTGTGCCGCCCGCGCGCCCATCACGAAGTAGATCAGCACCGGAATCACGATGCCGATGCTCGCCACGACCGTGAACACGGCCAGCGCGGCGAACTCCTCACCCCGGGCGTCGGTGGCGTGCACGATCGCGGTCGCGCCCGAGACCACGAGCAGCAGGTTCTTCGGGTTGATCCCGCCCAGGAGGAACGCCAGGCCGAACGCCTTGACCGGTGTGAACGTGTCGATCGCGGCCATCCACTTCGGTGCTTCCGGCTCGACGCCCGCCCGCGGACGTCCACGCCATTGCCTGACCGCGAGGAGCAGCAGTCCCAGCCCGAGCACCAGCTTGAGGATGCCCACCCAGACCGCAGGCTCGCCGTCGTCCCCGCCGGCCGCGCCACCGACGAGGAGGATGACCGCGGAGCCGACCGCCGCGATCCCCACGATCCAGCCGAGCACGAACGCCACGCCGTTCGCGCGGGCCCGCGCCGAGACCAGCATCAGCACGACCGCCACGATCGGCATCGGAGACACCAGCACACCGACCGCAATCGGCAGGGACTGACCGACCGCCTCGCCCATGGTGGGCCTCCTCGTCCTTTCGTCTGCGCGACCGGGGTGGCCGAGACTCGACTGGTGCCATCCTCGCCCGGTGGGTCGGCAGGTGTGCTCATCCACAACGGGTGGTTCGCCCACCGGCGCACCGGCGCACACTCGAGGGACCGCAGTCGGCCCTGCTCAAGGAGGTCGCATGCTCTACCAGGTTCTCGTGGACGGCACCGTGCGCGCCGACCGCCTGATCGGCATCGACTACGTCAGTGTCACGCCGATCGCGGATCAGACGCTGCTCTCGTGCGCGGTTCCGGACCCGGAGTCGGTGGCCGACCTGGTCGGGGTGCTGACCGACCAGGGACTGCGGGTCGAACGGCTTCGCCGGATCCTCGACATCCGAGCGTTCTGAGCCGCTGCCGGCGGATTCATCTGGTTGGGGTGAGGCAGTGGCCCGGGCCCACCCACCAGGCTGGACACCTACCGGAGTCCAGCCCGCGTGGAGGAGGGACCCGGCCCGATGCGGAGGTACGGACATGACGCGGAAGGTGACCGCCTGGGTCGGCTGGATCTGGTTCGCCGGCCTGATCATGCTCAGTTCCGGCGTGTTCAACGTGCTCAGCGGGATCTACGCCGTGGGCGCGCGGGACGTCTCGGTGGTGGAGGTCGGCACCCAGATCCTGCTCCTGGACGTCAACTCCTGGGGCTGGGTGCACATCGCGGTCGGGGCCCTGCTGGTGCTGGTCGCGATCTGCCTGCTCGCCGGGCAGTTCTGGGCCCGGCTCGCCGCCGTCATCGTGGTCGGGGCGAACATGGTGACCCAGTTCCTCTACCTCCCGCTGACCCCTTGGTGGTCCATCGTCGTGCTCGCTCTCGACGTGGTGGTCCTGTGGGCGCTGATCGTGCACGGCGAGGAAGCCGAATCGGCGTCGTGACCACGCCGGAGGAGCCCGACGGCGGGGGTGCTCCGCCGGGGCGCCCGCGCCTCCTCCAGGGCTCCGGTGCGGGCCTGGCCGGCCTGCTGTTCGCGGTCCTGTTCGTGGTCGGCTTCGCGATCCTGGACCAGGTGCCGCAGTCCGCGACCACGGCCGAACTCACCGAGTTCTACGAGGGTGCGGGCGGCAACGGTCTGATCGTGGCCGGCTTCTACCTGGTCCCGTTCTCGGGCCTGTCCTTCCTGTGGTTCGTCGCCGCGTCCCGGCACCGGCTGAGTTCGCTCGCGCGGCGGGAGGACCGCCTGCTCGACACGGTCCAACTGGCCGCGGGCGTGCTCTTCGTCGCGATGATGTACGTCGCGTCCGCCGCCGCGGTCACCGGGGTGTCGGCGGTCCGCCTCGGTGGCGCCGGCGCCGGCCTCGTCCCGCTCGAGCAGGCGGCCACGATGACGGCCTACGCGCAGTCGTTGCTGACGATCTACGCGTTCCGCACCGCAGGCGTGTTCATCATGGCCAGCACCACCCGTGCCCTGCGAGCGCGCCTGTTCCCCCGCTGGTTCGCCGTCCTGAGCTACGTCGCCGTGGTGGTCCTGCTCCTGGCCGTGACCGATGTCCGCGCGGTGGTTCTCTTGGTGCCCCTCTGGGTGGCTGCCGCCTCCGCCGTGATCCTGTTCCGCCGGGCCACCGGCCAGTTGGAGGTCGCCTGACCATGTCCACCCCCACCACCGACGCGAGCACACGGACGCCACTGCTGTTCGGCTCCCTGCGCGGCTACCAGGGCCAATGGCTGCGCCGGGACCTGCTCGCCGGGATGACCGTCTGGGCCGTCATGGTGCCGGAGGCCTTCGCCTACGCGACGATCGCCGGGGTGCCGCCGGTGGTCGGCCTGTACGCCGCCGTGCCGGCCCTGATCGCGTACGCAGCGTTCGGGTCCTCCCGGCACCTGGTGGTCGGACCGATGTCCGCGACCGCCGCCCTCTCCGCGGCCACCATCGCCGCGTTCGCCCCCGGGGACGCCGCTGCCTACATCGCGCTGACCACCGTGCTGGCCGTGGTCACCGGCGTGATCGCGATCCTGGCCGGTCTGGCCCGGCTCGGCTTCGTCGCGACGTTCATCTCCGAGCCGGTGCTCAAGGGCTTCATCGTGGGCCTCGCCCTGACGATCATCATCGGCCAGCTGCCGAAACTGTTCGGGGTCGAGGGCGGTGGTGAGGGTGCGATCGGCAAGTTCCTCCACGTGGTGGGTGACCTGGGCGACCTCTCGGTGTTGACCACGGTCTTCGGGGTGGTGTCGCTGCTCATCGTGCTGGCGCTCAAGCGCTGGCTCCCGGTCGTTCCGGCGTCACTGGCCGTGGTGCTGGTCGGGATCGGCGTGGTCCATGTGTTCGGCCTGAGCGACCGGCTCGACGTGGTCGGCGAGATCGACCCGGGGCTGCCGTCCCTCGGCCTGCCGTCGACGACCTGGGGCGACTACGCCCAGCTCGCCGGGCCGGCCGTCGGGGTGATGCTGATCGCGTTCGCCGAAGGACTCGGAGCAGCGAAGACCTACGCCGCGAGGAACGGCTACGAGGTGGACGCGAACCGCGAACTGATCGGACTGGGCGCGGCGAACCTCGGCTCCGGCCTCGCCTCCGGGATGGTCGTCAACGGCAGCCTGTCCAAGACGGCCGTGAACGGTTCGGCCGGTGCACGCTCGCAGGTGAGCGGGCTTGTGGTGGCCGCCCTGAGCCTGGTGACCCTCCTGTTCCTGACCGCGTTGTTCGAGGAGTTGCCGGAGACGGTCCTGGCCGCCGTGGTCATCTCCGCGGTCATCGAGATGGTCGACACGAAGGCGCTCGCTCGGCTGTACCGGGTGTGGACGCCGCGCCTGCGGAGCACCTACGGGCGGGCCGCGCGCGCCGACTTCATCGGGGCGATGGCCGCCCTGCTCGGGGTCCTCATCTTCGACACCCTGCCCGGCCTCATCATCGGCATCGTGACGTCGATCCTGCTGCTGATCTATCGCGCGTCCCGCCCGAGCGTGCGGCCGCTCACCGACGTCGACGGCAACTGGGTGGACGCGCAGGCACATCCCGACCACCCGGTCGACCCGGCCGTGCTGGTGGTCCGCATCGAGTCAGGACTCTTCTTCGCGAACGCCGATCATGTCAAGGACGAGATCCGTCGCCGGTGCACCCGGGAGACCCGCCTGGTGGTGCTGGACGACCAGACCACCCCGTTCGTCGACGTCAGCGGTGCAACCGCGCTGGCGGAGCTGAACGACACTCTCGCCCGGGACGGCATCGCGTTCGCGATCGCGGGAAACATCGGTCAGGTCCGGGACGTCCTGCGAGCCGATCAGTCCGGAGGTCCCCGCCCGTTCGTCACGGTCGCGGAGGCGATCGGCTCGCTCGGAGCGGACTCCGGCCCAGGCCCGGGTTCCGGCTCGGAGCGGTCTCCGAGTGGCCCGGAGCGGGGCGAGCCATGATCGGCGCCGAGGGCCAGAGCCCGACGGACCAACTGGCCGGTCTGGTGGACTCCGCGAGCCTGAACGGGTGGGACCTACTGGTGGTCGTGATCGTGGTGGTCCTCACCTGGGTCGGGTCACGTGCGGGCCGTCGCGCTGTGACGCGGCTGCTCGCCAAGACGGACGCGGTCCCCTACGAGGTGGCCTACACCTGTTCGCGCGCCGTGGGCTACTTCATCGTCCTGCTCGGCGTCGGGATCGCACTCTCGGTGCTCGGCGCGCAGATCCAGCCGGTGCTCGCCGCCGTCATCCTCATTGCGGTCGTGGCCTACTTCGCCCTGCGGGGGGTGGCCGACAACTTCGGTGCCAGCCTGATCCTGCAGATGCGCAAGCCACTGCGGGTCGGCGACTGGGTCGAGACCGACGACCGCTGGGGCGCCGTCACGGACATGAACGCCCGATCCGTGGTGTTGCGGACCTCGGACGGGAAGGTGATCCACGTCCCGAATGCTCAATTGCTCTCCGATCCGCTGGTGATCCAGCCGGTCACCGGAGCGGTGCGATCCGAGATCGAGGTCCGGACCACGGATCTGTCACGGCTCACCGCGGTCGCCACAACCGCTGTGACCCTGGCCGCAACCGCGGAAGGGGTCCATGCCGAGCCGGCCCCGGACCTGGTGTGGGTGTCGAGCACCCCGGACCGCACGACCGGGCGGATCCGCGTCTGGCACGAGGCGGGCGCGAACACCACGGTGGGTTCGAACGTGGTCCGTGCCGTCGCCGAGGGCTTCGCCGAAGCCGGCCTCACGGCGAGTCTGACCGCACCGCCACCGGCGCCACCGCTCATTCCGTCGCCGACGCTCTGAGGCCGTGATCGTTGCTGGGAGGGGGTCACCCGACTCGATCCGGCCCGTGCTCAGGCCACCGGTGAGACATGGTGCCGGAACCGGAGTTCCTGGCCGGGCCGCAACTGTCCGGCAGCATCGCGTGCGGACTCCGTGAGCACCGCGATCACCGGGTAGCCACCGGTCACGGGATGGTCCGGACCGAAGATGAGCGGCTGCCCGTCCGGGGGAACCTGCACCGACCCGGCCACGACCGCCTCCGAGGGAAGTTCGGTGAGTCGGGAGCGGCCCAGCGGGGCGCCGCGCAATCGCACCCCGACCCGGTCACCGACATCGGTGACCCGGTACCGGCGGGCGAACAGCACCCGCCAGGCCTCCTCCGTGAACCAGTCGCGCCGCGGCCCGGGCATCGCATCGAGCATGAACGTAGGGCCCGACGGCGGAGCCGGGCCGGCATCGATCGTCGCCATGGCAATGCTCGCCCGCCCGACGGGCAGGACGTCGCCGGCGCGCACCGGCGCGGGTCCGAGCCCGGACAGGACGTCCGTCGATCGGGAGCCGAGGACGGCCGGGACGGCCAGTCCTCCGGCGACCGCGACGTACGTGCGCAGGCCCCACCGAGGCACCCCGAGGCGTACCACCGACCCCGCCGCCACCGCCAGCACCCGTTGGGGTGGCGCCGTGCGACCGTCGACGGTGGTAGGCGCGCTCGCCCCGGTCAGGGCGAGGAGCACATCGGACTCGGCACGCAACGCCAGGCCGCCCATGGCGACCTCCAGCGCGGCCGCACCGTCCTCGTTGCCGAGGAGGCGGTTCGCGACGATCAGGGCGCCCCGGTCGGCAGCCCCGGAGCGGGACACGCCGAGCGCGGCGAAACCGGGACGGCCGAGGTCCTCGACCAGGGTGAGCCCACCGGCCTCCAGCACGGTCAGGGCGCGCTCGCTCACCCGGCCACCTCGAACCGGACCCGCATCCCGGCGCGCAGCAGTGCCGGCGGCTCGGCGGTCACGTCGAACAGGGCCGCGTCGGTCCGCCCGAGCAGGCGCCAGCCGCCCGGGGAGGCGCGCGGGTACACGGCGGTGCGATCGGCCGCGATCGCGACGGATCCGGCCGGCACGCTCGGCCGCGGCGTGGGCAGCCGGGGTAGGTGCAGCGCCGGATCGAGACCGGAGAGGTAGCCGAACCCGGGCGCGAACCCGATGAAGTCCACGATGTACTCGGGTGCGGTGTGCCGGGCGACCACCTCGGCCTCGGTCAGTCCGGTGGCCTCGGCGACGTCAGCGAGGTCGGTGCCGTCGTAGTCCACGGCGATCCGGACCGGGTCACCCGCCGGCGCCGCCTCGACCGCGGTGAGGTCCAGGGTCCGCACCCGGGCCGCCACGTCGGCCAGGTGGGCGGTGGTGTCCACGACGACGAGCACGGTGCGGGCCGCGGGCACCACGTCGAGGATCCGGGGATCGGACGCGGCACCGAGCGCGGTGGCGAGCGCGTGCGTCTGTGCGAGCGTGTCCACCTCGACGAGCACGGCCCGTTCGCCGCTGGGCCGGATCAGCATCCGATCTCCCTCAGGTGAACGGCACCGGTGCCAGGCCGGCGCCCTCGAGTTCGGCACGGACCCGCGTCGCGATCGCCACGGCGCCCGGGGTGTCGCCGTGCACGCACAACGTCCGCACGTCGAGGCGGATGGCGGTGCCGTCGACAGCGGTCATGGTGCCGGTGCGGATCAGGTCGGCGACGCGGGCCGCGATGGTCGCGGCGTCGTGCAGGACCGCGCCAGCCTCCGTGCGTGGCACGAGCGTTCCGAGTGGGGTGTACGCGCGGTCCGCGAAGCCCTCGGCGACGGCGCCCAGGCCGGCCTCGCGGGCCAGGTCGAGGTCGAGTCCGCCGGGTGCACCGACGAGCGCGAGTCCCGCCGCGCGCGCCAGCCGCACGACCGCCCGCGCGTGGGGTGGGTGGGATCCGGCCGCGTGGTACAGCGCCCCGTGCGGTTTGACGTAGCTCACCCGGGTGCCGGCCCTGGCGGCGACGTCGGCGAGGGCGCCGAGCTGGTCGGTGAGGTGGCCGAGCAGGTCCTCCTCGGCCAGGTCGAGGAACGTGCGGCCGAAGTTTTCGGGGTCCGGGTACGCGACGTGCGCCCCCACCCGCACCCCACGGGCCGCCGCCGCCTCGCAGACCCGGCGCATCGAGTCCGGGTCGCCGGCGTGACCGCCGCAGGCCACGTTGGCGCTCGTGACCACGGCGAGCATGGCCTCGTCGTCACCCACACCCTCGCCGAGGTCCGCGTTCAGGTCCAGCATGCTCCGATGATCCCACGCGGCCCGGTCCCGGAACACGACGGTGCTGCCACGGGTGATCGTCGCCCGCGGCGGCACCGGGCCGTGGCACTCAGCCGGCGAGGATGCGCGCCTTCTGGGCCTCGAACTCCGCGTCCGAGAGGATGCCCTGGTCCTTCAGGGTGCCGAGCTGCTGGAGCTGCTGGAGCTTGTCGTCCATGCTGGCGGCCGCGGCCGCGGGGGCCGGTGCGGGTGGCGGCGGTGCGGCGTAGACCGGCTGGGGCGGGGGTGCCTGCGCCGCCTGCTGTTCCTGCCATCTGCCGGCCTGGCGGTGGGCGACGCGGCCCGAGACGGCGGTGGCGGTGCCGGCGATCGCGGCCGTGCGCGCCATGGATCGGAGCAGTCGTGGCATGGTGGGTGTCCCTTCGTTCGGTCCGGTGGTGGCCTGTTCGGCGCCGGTCAGGCGTCCGGTTCGGTCTCGTCGAGGGTCTCCAGGAGCTCCTCCAGCGGGATCCGGCCGGTGGAGACCAATTGCCCACCGGAGGCCCGCACGGCGGCCGCGAACGGAGCCGCCCAGACGTTCTCGTAGATGAGCACGGCGGCGGAGCTCCCGGCTTCGAGGACGCCACCGACGTCGTCGAGGTCGTCCTCTCCGAGCAGCCCGGATGAGGCTCCCTCGAAGACGCCGAGGTCGAGTTCGCCGTCGCCGTCGAGGTCGGACACGCTCAGGATGACGACCTCACCGTCGACGTCCTTGCGGACGAACATCAGGTCGATGATCTTGATCAGCCCGCCCTCCACGAGGTCGAGCAGCCGGGGTAGGACGTCTCCGTTGAACTGGTTGCCGGGGAACTCCAGGACGAGGTAGTCGATGGGGCCGATCTCCTCGAGGGTCTCGGTCATTGTGCGTCCTCCGTGTCCGATCGGTGAGTGGGTCCGGCCGCGCCTGCCCCTGCCGCACCTGCACGGCACCGGGGCCTGCGCCCGGACCCCAGGATGCGCGGCCGGACCGCCGGCACGCCTCACCCGAGCCGGATGAGTGCACCTCCCGCCGGGTAGCACCCCCGGCTCAGGCCTCGATGAGCGCGGCCAGCCCGTCCAGCACCCGGTCCAGCCCGAAGGAGAACGCGACGCCTGGGTCGTACGCCGCCCCCTGCGCCGACCCCGCGGCCTCGCCGATCCGAACCGCTCGCGGGTACCGGGCCGGATCGAGCACGCTCGCCAGCAGGGGGCCGTTCGCGGCCCACCACTGTGCGTCCGTGCTACCCGAGTCCCGCCGGGCAGCCTCGACACCGTGCTGGGCGAGCGCCTGCTGTTGCGTGAAGCCGAGCACGAACGTCAGGGCGGCATCGGTGTCCACGTCGGAGAGCCCGGTGCCGTCGAACGCGGCGAGCTCGTGCTCGTACTTGGCCATCTGGCCGGGCCCGAGCGGCGGCCGGGACAGCGCGACGACCTCCACCAGCCAGGGGTGCGCCCGCAGCAGGTCGCGGTTCGCCTCGGCCACGGCCCGGACCCGGCTCCGCCATCGCCGACGCCCCCAGGCCGGGCGGGGCATCACCAGGTAGAGATGATCGACCATCAGGTCGGTCAGCTCGGTCATCCCGGGCACGTGGGTGTACAGGGACATCGGTGCCATGCCGACGGCGGCCGCCACCGCGCGCACGCTCAGCGCGGCCGGTCCCTCGGTGTCCGCGAGCGCGATGGCCGTCTCGATCACCTCCTCGAGCGTGTGCGCGGGAGCCGGACCCCGACGGCGGGGGGCCGGTGGTCCGTGACCGCGCCAGAGCAGGGCGAGCGTCCGGTCGGCGGGCCCCGTGCCGGATCGGTCGTCGGTCATGGGAATGATTCTTGCACCCCGATCGTTGTGCACCGTACGATGTAACAACACCGTACATCGTACGTTGTTCGTTCGACCGAAAGAGAGCCCATGCAGATCACCGAATCGACCCTCTCGCTCAATGTCCCCGACGTGGGGGCGTCTGCGGACTGGGTCCGCGAGCACCTGGGCTTCACCCAGGCGATGGCCGCGGACGGATTCGTCTCGCTGACCCACCCTGACGCGGGCTTCTCCCTGGTCTACCTGCGGGTGGGCCTGGCGTCGTTCAAGCCGGCGTCGGCCGCCGGGCCCGCGGACGGCCTGCTCGTGGCCTTCACGGTGGACGCCATCGACGCCGAGTACGAGCGCCTGCGAGCCGAGGGCGTGGAGATCGTCACCGAGATCGAGACCGAGCCGTGGGGCGAGCGGTACTTCCAGATGCGCGACCCGAACGGCGTCATCTATCAGCTGGTCCAGTGGGTGGAGGCGCCCCCGCAGTCGTGAGGCGCGGCGGGACCGGCTCGGCCGGCGGCCCGAAGGCCGCTCGCCGGGCCGCCCGGCGCAATGTGGCGAGCACGGCGTAGCCGGCCACGGCGATCCCGGCCGCGGTCGTGATGAGCCGGCCGAGGTCCCAGGGCAGCGACGTGGTCAGGCTGTAGAGAACGAACCGCCGCACGTTCTCGGCGACCGGGTCCCCGGCCACGAAGGAGATCTCGGTGGCGGTCCCGAGCAGGAACGGCCAGAAGGAGAGGTTCAGCAGCACCCCGAAGCCCAGAGCCGCGAGTGCACCGTAGCCCGCCAGCATCGCGAGTTCACCCACGCCGCGAGCCCGGCGCGGCAGCAGCCCGGCACCGAGGCCGACCCAGCCGGCCCCGAGCATCTGGAACGGCAGCCACGGCCCCACGCCCCCGGTCAGCAGTGCGGAGGCGAGCAGGGTGGTGGTGCCGAGCAGGAATCCGAAGCCCGGGCCGAACACCCGGGCGCCGAGCACGATCAGGACGAACACCGTCTCGATGCCGCCGGTGCCCGCCGCGAGCGGTCGCAGGATCGCGCCGATCGCGGTGAGCAGGCCGAGCACGGCGATCGCCTTGACGTCGATCCCGCCGTCGCCGAACCCGACGCCCAGCACGGCGAGGGCGGCGGCCACCACGAGGCCGAGGACCAGCGGCGCCGAGGTGGCGTCGCTCAACACCGCCCCCTCGCCGACGAGCAGCGGCCAGCCGAACGCGAGCACCCCCAGCAGGGAGGCCACCGCCAGGGTCAGCCCCAGCCGGCGGCCGATCGGGACGGCGCGCGCGTCGACGCCGGGTGAGTCGATCCCACGCCTGCCGTTCCGGGGTCCGCCCGCCGACCCCTCCCGGCCACGTCCGGTCACGGCGCGGACTCCGGCTCGGCCCCGGCGTCCAGCGCCCGCCGGACGTCCGCAACGGTCAGCACCGGGGCCGGCGCCAGGATCTTCGCCACCTGGGGTGCGAAGACCGGCGAGTCCAGGAGGAAGTCCCGGGCCGGCGCGTCGGTCACGACCTCACCGTCGGCCAGCAGCAGCACCCGGTCGGCGAGCTGGGCGACGAACTCCACGTCATGACTGGCCACGAGCACCGTCCGGCCCTGCCGGCGCAGGCCGGCGAGCGCCGCGACCAGCTCCGCCTTCGCCGGGTAGTCCAGGCCCCGGGTGGGCTCGTCGAGCAGGAGCACCGCGGGGGCGGCGGCGAGCTGGACGGCGACGGCGAGGGCGAGCCGCTGCCCCTCGGAGAGGTCCCGGGGGTGCCGGCCGGGATCGATGCCCGGGGTGATCGACCCCAGGATCCGCGCCGTGGACCCGGGCTCGGCGTCCGCCTGGGAGTCGGCAGCGGCGCACTCGGCGGACACCGTGGCCAGGTACAGCAGGTCGGTCGGCGACTGCGGCACCAGGGCCACCTGCCGGCGTGCGACGGCGGGCCGCTGGTCGGCAGGGTCGGCTCCGGCCGCGGTGCGTACGGTGCCCGCGGACCGCGGCCCGGCGCCGCTGAGCGCCCACAACAGGGAGGACTTCCCGGCGCCGTTGCGGCCCATCAGGGCCACCACCTCCCCCGCGGCCAGGGCGAGGTCGACGCCGCGGACAGCGTGGGCCCGGCCGTGCCGCACGTGCAGTCCGTCGGCCGTCAGCGTCGGTGTGCCCGGCTCGTCGGCAGCGGACCTGGCTGCCGACCGACCTGCCGACCGACCTGCCGACGCCGACCTGAAGGACCCGGGCTCCGCCGTCGTGCCCTCCGACCCGGGACCGCCCGCCGCCGCAGACGACCCTGCGAGCACCCGCTCGCGCAACGGACCGGCCGTCCGGCGGGCGTCCCGGACGGACAGCGGCAGCGGGTCCCAGCCGGCGAGCCGGCCCAGCTCGACCACCGGCGGTGCCACGGCCGATCCGGCGAGAACCGTGGCCGGATCGCCCGAGGTCGCGACGCCGTCGGCGGTCAGTGAGATCACCGCATCCGCGAACTGGACCACGCGTTCGAGCCGGTGCTCGGCCAGCAGCACGGTGATCCCGGCGTCGTGCACGAGCCGGGTCAGGGCGGCGAGCACGTCCTCGGCGGCGGCCGGGTCGAGCGCGGACGTGGGCTCATCGAGCACGAGGATCCGCGGCTGGGCGGTCAGCACCGCACCGATCGCGACCCGCTGCTGTTGTCCGCCGGACAGGTCGCCGAGCGGCCGGTCGCGCAGCGCCGCCAGACCGAGCAGGTCGAGCACCTCCTCGACCCGGCGGCGCATCAGCGTGGGCGCGAGAGCGAGCTGCTCCATGGCGAACGCCAGCTCCTCGGCCACCGTGTCGGTGACGAACGAGGCGAGCGGGTCCTGGCCGACCACTCCGACCACGTCCGCGAGGTCGCGCGGCAGGTGCTCGCGGGTGTCCCGGCCGTCCACGAGCACCGTCCCGGTGAGCCGGCCGCCGCTGAAGTGCGGCACCCTGGCGCCGGCAGCGCCGAGCAGGGAGGACTTCCCGGAGCCGGTGGGACCGACCACCAGGCACAGCTCACCCTCGCCGATCACGGCATCGACGCCCCGCAGCACGGGGCCGTTGCCGTAGTCGACGCTGACGTCCCGGAACTCGATCATCGCCGGCCACCCCCGATCGTGGCCGGCGCGATGGCGGCGAGCGCGGCCACGACCCCGGCCACGTTCAGGGTGGGCCAGGTCGGCGGCGTCAGCCCGGCCGACAGCGTGCCCGGATCGAGCCAGCCGCCGAGGACGACCGCCGTCGCGGCGACGATCCCACAGCCGGCCACGAGGTTCTCGCGCAGACCCCACGGGTCGGGTCGGTACCGGGTACGGTCCACCCGCCGGCCGGCCCGGACCGAGGCTGCGACGGCGACCACCGCGCCGACGCCCAGACCCACCGCCCCGAGCCAGGCCGGGGCGGCGCCGTCGAGGAGGGCGTAGGTGCCGAGCACCCCGGCGACGAGGGCGACCACCAGGGCGGCGGTGACGTGACGGCCGCCGCCCGGGGTGGTCCCGCGGGCGTAGCCGCGCGAGTCCATCGAGGCGGCCAGGTCGAGCGAGCGGTCGAGGGCGTCCTGCAGGACCGGGATCAGCCGGCCGGCGAAGGCCCGGGGTCCGCGGGCGTCCAGACCGCGCAGGCGCTGCGCCCGGCGGACCCGGCCGACGGCGGTGAACAGTTGCGGGGTCACGGTCACCGCGATCACGACGGCCGTGCTCAGGTGGTGCAGGGAGGCGGGCACGCTGCGCAGGGCGCGCTTGGGGTTGGCGAGCGCGTTCGCGGCGCCGAAGGTGATGATGAGCGCGGCCAGGCGCAAGCCGGCGTAGATCGCACCGAGGAGCCCCGCGGTGTGCACGGGGCCGAGCAGGGTGAGGCTGTCGACCCAGTCGGGCAACGGCACGGTGGGCAGGTCGATCAGGACCGGACTGGAGTCCGGCAGGCCGACGACGACGTAGAACGCCACGCGCACCGCGACCACGACCAGCCCGAGGATCAGGTAGGCGCCGAACGCCCGGGCCCACGGGCTCTCGTCCCGGCAGACGGTCACGACCAGCACGACGGCAGCCAGGAGCAGCGCGATCACGAGCGGGTTCTGCGTGCGGGTGATCGCCACGGCGATCCCGGCCGCCCACGCCCACCAGGCCAGCGGGTGCAGGCCCCGTCCGCGGGCCGGAGTCGCCTCCGCCCGGGCGACCGGGCCCTCGATGACGGCCACGGCGGGCCCGCTCACTCCTCCCGCGCGGCGCGGCGCCGACGCGCCACCAGGGTCGCGACCACGATGACGGCGGCCACCGCGGCGAGACCGGCGATCAGCCCGACCGGGACGCCGGAGTCCGCATCCTCGGCGGCGGCGTCGGGGTCGGTGGACTCGGACGCATCCCCGGTGGCCTGCTCCTCGGCGGACGTCTCGGTCGACTCCTGCGCCGGCCCGTCACCTCCGGCGGCTGCGGCGACGTCGGCTGCCGTGACGGTCGGGCCGGCGGTGCCGTCGAAGTAACGCCAGCCCTCGAAGGACCCGACGGCCGGGTCGGAGCCGTCCGCGCCCACCTGGTAGCTCACCCACTCCGCCCCGGGCTCCGCGCTCCAGTAGGACCAGAAGTTCCCGTCGAACTCGTCCGGCCCCGGACACGGGTCCGGCTGCGAATCGATCGTGCAGAGCAGACCCGAGCTCGAGTTCACGGGTGCGAAGCCGGCGAGTTCGAGCGCCTCTCGGCCCGAAGCCGGATCGCCCTCGGCGCAGCCGATCTCGACCTCGCCGCCGAGGCCGGTGAAGTCGACGACGACCGTGACGCCCTCGTCCTCGGTCGGGCAGCCGCCCTCGGGGGCGGGGGCGCCGGCCGCGGACGCGGCGGTGGGCACGAGGGCGAGCAGGCCGAGACCGAGCGTGGCCGCGGCCAGCGTCCGGGTCGCGGAGGCGAACAGGTGCTTCATGGTGCTGGAGCCTTCCGGGAGGGGGCCTGCGGTGCGGGCCCGCTCCCCCGGATCCGGGCACGACGGCACCGGACGAGGACTCGGGCTCCTCCCGCAGTCCACGACGGGTCGAGCCGTCGACCCGAGCAGGCGATCCGGCTCGTCGCCCGCGCCATGATGCGGGCGACCCACGGTTGCGGGACAGCGCCGGCTTCGGACCGGCTTCCCCTGACCTCGGGTCGATTGGGTTGTGTTGAGGCGCAGTCTATGGCCGCGCGGCGGGAACCGTGCGCCGACGTGGCGGCGGTGGCATGCTCCAGGCATGGCAACGATCTCGACCGGCACCGGCGACGACGGCACCACCGGACTCTTCCTCGGCGGACGGGTGTCCAAGGCCGAGTCGCAGGTGGAGGCGGCCGGCGACCTCGACGAGACGGTCGCCGTGCTCGGGGTGGCCCGCGCCGCGTGCGCCGGCGGGGCCACCGTCCCCTTCGGCGACACCGACGACGGCGGCGCGGAGCTCGCGAGCCTGTTGCTGCGGCTGCAGCGCGAACTGTTCGTGTGCGGCGCCGACCTGTCCACGAACCCGTTCCACCGGGACCGCCTGGTCCCCGGGACGTCGCTCGTGACGTCGCAGATGGTGGCGGATCTCGAGGCCCTCATGGCCGACCTCGTGGAACGGCGCCCGCTACGCCCGGTGTTCATCGTGCCGGGCTCGAACCCGGTCGGCGCCTCCCTCGACCACGCCCGCACGGTGGCTCGGCGGGCCGAGCGCCACGTGGTCGCGGCGCGCGCCTCCGGGGTCGAGGTGAACCCCCAGTTGTCCACGTACCTGAACCGGTTCTCGGACCTGCTCTTCGTGCTGGCCCGGCACGCAGGCGGACCGGACGAGCCTGCCAGCCACGACTGACCCGCCGCGACGTCCCGATCGTCGAGGCGATCGTACGCTCAGACCTCGGTGGCCCGCCGGGCCGTGATCTCCTCGGTGATCTCGCGGAACCTCTCCTCGGTGAGCGGATAGAAGAACATCACCGAGACCGAGAGCAACATGAAGGCGCCGACCAGGCCACCGGCCCACAACTGGATGCTCGCCGCCACACCGTCGGCCTGCATCTGCCCGGCCGCAGCGCTCGCGGCGCTGAACCCGGCCCAGGTGAGCGCGAAGCCACCGACGAAGCCGCCCGAGCGCCTCCGCGACCCTCGTCCCCACGAGCGTCGCGCCGGCACCGTAGTGCTCGAACATCGTCACTACCGGCACCTCCGCCGGACGCTGATCGGTCTCCATCGCGCTCACTCTCCCGATAGTCCGGCGGGCCTCTTCGCCACCGTCGTCTGGTTCGTTGTCGAGTGCCCCCGGCTCACCCCAGCATGCCCTCAACGCGATCGGAATGTGTGCAGTTCGTGAAGAGACGGCGGACGGGGTGTTGTCGGCGACGGATCGCCACGGTGGTTCCCGGTCCGCCGACATGCCGAGGGCGTCCCCCGGCACCGGCCGGGGGACGCCCTCGTCGATGGTCAGCGGGTGCTGAACGCGGCGTCGAACGCGGCCTCGGGCGCGTCGAAGGCGAACCGCTTCACGAACTCCAGCGCCTCCGGTGCCCCGACGAGCCGGTCCATGCCGGCGTCCTCCCATTCCACCGAGATGGGGCCGTCGTAGCCGATGTGGTTGAGCGCGCGGAAGGCGTCCTCCCAGGGCACGTCGCCGTGCCCGGTGGAGACGAAGTCCCAACCGCGGCGCGGGTCCGCCCAGGGCAGGTGCGAGGACAGCCGACCGTTGCGGCCGTTGGTCATCCGCAGCTTCGTGTCCTTGCAGTCGACGTGGTAGATGCGGTCGGCGAAGTCGACGAGGAAGGAGACCGGGTCGATCTGCTGCCAGACCATGTGGCTCGGGTCCCAGTTCAGGCCGAACGCCTCCCGGTGCCCGATGGCCTCGAGGGTGCGCACGGTCGACCAGTAGTCGTAGGCGATCTCGCTCGGGTGCACCTCATGTGCGAACCGGACCCCGACCTCGTCGAAGACATCCAGGATCGGGTTCCACCGGTCCGCGAAGTCCTGATAGCCGGCCGCGATGATCTCGTCGCGCACGGGCGGGAACATCGCGACGTACTTCCAGATCGCCGACCCGGTGAAGCCGACCACCGTCTTGACGCCGAGCCGGGCGGCGGCCCGGGCCGTGTTCTTCATCTCCTCGGCGGCCCGCCGGCGCACACCCTCGGCGTCGCCGTCGCCCCAGATGGAGTCGGGCAGCATCTCGCGGTGCCGGATGTCGATCGGGTCGTCGCAGACGGCCTGTCCCTTGAGGTGGTTGGAGATCGCCCAGACCTTGAGGTCGTACCGGGCGAGCAGGTCCAGCTTCTCCTGGACGTAGTCGTCGTCGGTGGCGGCGCGGTTCGGGTCCAGGTGGTCGCCCCAACAGGCGATCTCGAGGCCGTCGTAGCCCCACTCGGAGGCGAGCCGGGCGACCTCCTCGAACGGGAGGTCCGCCCACTGTCCGGTGAACAGGGTGATCGGTCGTGCCATGGGAAATCTGCTCCTCGCTGCGGGTTGTCTTCGGTCTGATCAGGCTGGTTCGGTGCCGGAGGTCGGGACCGTCACCCAGTTGCTCCCACTCTGGGCGCTCTCCTCGACGGCAGCAAGGACCCGCTGGACCGCGAGCCCGTCCGCGAACGACGGTTCGGGCTGGTCGCCGGCGGCGATCGCCGTAGTCAGGTCCACCACCTGGTGGGTGAACGCGTGCTCGTAGCCGAGGCCGTGACCGGCCGGCCACCACGCGGAGATGAACGGGTGCTCCGGTTCGGTGACGAGGATCCGGCGGTACCCGGCGGTGCGGGTGTCCTCGCCGGCGTCGAAGTACTCGAGCACGTTCAGGTCCTCCAGGTCGAACGCGATCGAGCCGGCCGAGCCGTTGATCTCGAACCGCAGGGCGTTCTTGCGGCCCCAGGCGAACCGGGTGGCCTCGAACGTCCCGATCGCGCCGCCGGTGAGGCGGGCCAGCCAGATCGAGGCGTCGTCCACGGTCACCGGCCCGAGTTCCGCGCCGCCGGTGCCGGCCAGGCCGGAGAACTCGGTGGCCACGGGGCGCTCCTTGACGAACGTCTCGGTGAGACCGGCGACGCCCGTGATCGCCTGACCGGTGACGAACTGGATCAGGTCGGTGATGTGGGCGCCGATGTCCCCGAGCGCACCGGAACCGGCCCTCGTCTTGTCCAGCCGCCAGGACAGTGGTGCGCCGGAGTCCGCGATCCAGTCCTGGAGGTACTGGGCCCGAACCTGCCGGATCGTCCCGAGCCGACCCTCGTCGACGAACTGACGGGCGAGCTGGATGGCGGGGACCCGGCGGTAGGTGAAGCCCACCATCGCGAGCACGCCGTTGGCACGGGCGGCCTCGGCGGCGGCGGCCATCTGTTCGGCCTCGGCGACCGAGTTCGCCAGTGGCTTCTCGCAGAGCACGTGCTTGCCGGCCTCCAGGGCGGCGATAGCGATCTCCGCGTGAGTGTCACCCGGCGTGCACACATCCACCAGGTCGACGTCATCGCGGGCGATCGCGGTGCGCCAGTCCGTCTCCGTGTCACGCCAGTCCAGCTTCTGCGCCGCGGCGGCCAGCGCCTGCGGGTTCCGCCCGCAGATCACCTGCTGGACCGGGGTGAGCGGCAGATCGAAGAAGCGTGGTGCGTTGCGCCACGCCTGCGAGTGGGCGGCACCCATGAAGGCGTAGCCGATCATCGCGACGTTCAGGGCTGGACTGACGGACATGGAACTCTCTCTCATTGGGGATTGCTCGTGCGGCAGGGCCGTGGCGGCCGGTCGGCCACCACGGCCCTGGGTCCGACGGCCGGATCACCGACCATCGGCCGAACCGGTCAGGACTGGAAGGCCGTAGGCAGATACTGCTCCACGTTCTCCGACGTCACCACCGGGGCATACAGCTGGATCAGGCGGGGAACCTCGACCTCGACGAGGTCGGTGAGGGCTCGCTGCTGGACGACGAGCCGGGCCAGCGCGATGCCGTCCGCGGCCTGCGTGGCCGGGTAGATGACGGTGGCCTGGACCACCGAGTCCCCGCTCTGGATCAGCTCCATCATGTTGACCGATCCGGCGCCGCCGACCATGACGAACTCGTCGCGGCCGGCGTTCTCGATGGCGGCCATCACGCCGACGCCCTGGTCGTCGTCGTGGTTCCACAGGGCGTCGATCTGAGGCGCGGCCTGGAGCAGGTTCGACGCCGCCGCCTCCCCGCCCTGCACCGTGAAGTCCGCTGCGACCCGGTTGTCGACGTCCTGCCCGCACTCGGCCAGGGCGTCGGAGAATCCGCGGCTGCGGTCCTGGGTCAGCGGCAGCGAATCGATGCCGGCGATCTCGGCGATCACGGCATCGGCATTGTCACCGACCTGCTCGCAGATGTACTGACCCGCGCTGACCCCCATGCCGTAGTTGTCCCCGAGCACGGTGACGCGGGCGGCGTTCGGGTCGGAGAACTCGCGGTCGACGTTGACGACCACGATGCCCGCCTCCATGGCGCGCAGGGCCACCTCGGTGAGGGCGGCGCCGTCGAACGGCAGCAGCACGATCGCATCGACGCCGTCGTTGATGAATGTCTCAACCTGGCTGATCTGCAGGTTGACGTCGTTGGTGCCCTCGGCGACCCGGAGTTCGACGTCGGAGTAGGTGGCCGCGTGCTCCTCGGCGGCCTCGGTGATGGCACCCATCCAGCCGTGGTCGGCGGCAGGCGCGGAGAAGCCGATCACGACGGTCTCCCCAGCCTCGGCGTTCGGGTTGCCGCCGCCGCCGTCAGCATCACCGGCGTCACCGGCGGCGGTCTCCTCGTCCTCGGGCGGTGGCTCGTTGCTGGTGCAGCCAGCCGTGACCATGGCCACGGCGGCCAGCCCGGCGATACCGACCAGTAGCCGTCGGCGCAGCGTCATCGGTGCAGACATGGTGTTTCCTCTCGGTTGGCAAGGCGATGCGATGGGTTCGGGGGAACTACGGGGACGAGGAACCGGACCGGCTCGCGAACCGCTGCTGGAGCAGCACGGCGAGCACGATGATGGCGCCCTTGACGATGGACTGGGCGGAGATGGACAGGTTGTTCAGGGTGAAGATGTTGCTCAGCGTCGCGAAGATCAGGACGCCGAAGACCGTGCCGACGATCGTGCCGCGGCCACCGATGAGTAGCGTGCCGCCCACCACGACGGCGGCGATCGCGTCCAGTTCGTAGAGCCCTCCGTGCGTCGAGCTGCCGACCGTCGTGCGGGCGATCATCATGGCGCCGGCCAGGCCGGAGCAGAACCCACAGAGCACGTACAGCGCCACGGTGTGGGCTCGTACCCGGATGCCTGCCAACCGAGCGGCTTCGGCGTTGCCGCCCACCGCGATGGTCCGGCGCCCGAACGTGGTCCGGTTCAGCAGCACCCAACCGGCGGCGGCGACGATCAGGAACACCCACACCAAGGTCGGCAGGCCCAGCGGCCGGGCATCGAAGAAGTTGTCGAACCCCGGCACGTCCAGGATCTGGTTCCGATTGTTCGAGATGATCTCCGCGAGTCCGCGGGCCGCGACCATCATGGCCAGGGTCGCGATGAACGCGACCACCTTGCCGTAGGCGATGAGGATGCCGCTGACCAGTCCGCAGGCGGCACCGACGGCGCAGGCGGTGAACACCACCACGAGCCAGTGCACGTCCCCGGCCATGGCCTGGGTGGCGAGCGTGGAGGCCCAGACCGAGGCCAGGCCGAGCACCGAGCCGACGGACAGGTCGATGCCGCCGCCGGTGATCACGAACGTCATGCCGACGCTGACCACGCCGGTCACGGAGGCGAACCGCAGGATCGTGATGAAGTTGTCACCGTCCAGGAACCGGGTGTCGGCAGTGAACCAGCCGACCAGGCAGAGCCCGAGGAGAGCGATCACGAGTCCCAGGTTGCGCACCATCCCGCCAGGCAACGAGATGCGTCGGCCCCCGGTCCGGACGGTCTCCTGTGACGGCGGCGGTGGGGCTTCGGCGGAGGCACTCACGCTGCCTCTCCTTCCATGACGAGGTCGAGGACCCGGTGTTCGTCGATATCCCGGGCCGGGCCGCTGTGGACCACCCGCCCGTCGGCGACCACGTGAATGGTGTCACTGAGCCCGAGCACCTCGGGCAACTCGCTGGAGACCACGAGGATGGCCGTGCCGGCCGCGGCGAGCTCCGCGATCAACTTGTAGATCTCCGCGCGGGCGCCGACGTCGACGCCACGGGTCGGTTCGTCGAGGACCAGGACCCGGCACCCGTGCTCCAACCACCGGCCGAGCAGGATCTTCTGCTGATTGCCGCCCGAGAACGTTCGGGTCACCCGGTTCGGGTCGGCCGGGCGCAGCTCGAGCCCGGTGATCTGCCGCATCGCGGCGCGGCGTTCCCGGTGCTCGTCGAGGAACCCGCCACGCGCGATGCGGGCGAACGAGGACAGCGTGATGTTCCGGTACAGCGGCTCATCCAGGAGCAGCCCCTGGCTCTTGCGCTCCTCTGGGCACAGCCCGACGCCTGCGGACACGGCGTCCGGCACCGAGCCGGGCCGCAACCGCCGCCCGTCGACCAGGACCCGACCGGCGCTCGGTCGCCGGACGCCGCAGATCGCCTCCAGGATCTCGGACCGGCCGGACCCGACGAGACCCGCCAGACCCACGATCTCGCCAGCGCGGATCTGTAGCGAGACCCCCTCGAAGGTCCCCGGCAGGGCCAGGTCCTCGACGTTCAGGACCTCCGCGGCATCGGCTGCCACCGATGGCCGAGGCGGGAACACGTACTCCTCGGTACGGCCGGTCATCAGCGTGATCAGCTCCCGGGTGGAGGTCGTCGCGACGTCGAGCCCGGTCGCCACCGTGCGGCCGTTCTTGAGCACGGTGATCCGGTCGCCGACCTGCCGGATCTCCTCCAGTCGGTGCGAGATGTAGATGATCGCGACGCCCGCTGCCGTGACCTCGCGGACCACCCGGAAGAGGTTCTCGACCTCCTCGGCATCCAGGACGGCCGACGGCTCGTCCATCACGATGAGGCGGGCCTTCCGGGAGAGCGCACGGGCCATCGAGACCACCTGCTTGCCCGCCGCGGACAGCCGGCCCACCTCCAGGCGTGGCGAGATCTCGGCGTGGCCGAGCTGGGCGAGCAGCTCCCGGGACCGGGCGATCATGGCGCCGGCGTTGCTCAGACCGGCCCTCGACAGTTCGTGGCCGAGGAAGATGTTCTCGGCGACCGTGAGCCCGTCGACGACGTCGAGCTCCTGGTACATCGTCGCGATCCCGAGCCGCAGCGCGGCCACCGGGCTGGTGATCGTGACCGGTTGGTCGTCGATGTGGATCTCGCCGTCGTTCGGCTGGTGGGCCCCGGCGAGGACCTTGATCAGGGTCGACTTCCCGGCCCCGTTCTGTCCGAGCACGCAGTGCACCTCACCGGTGCGCACGTCGAGATCCACGCCATCGAGTGCCTTCGCACCCGGGAAGTTTTTGACGGTGCCACGCATCGTCAGGAACGTGTCGCCGGTGACCATGCGCCGAACCTAGGCGACCTTCTGTCGGCCGTCAAGCAAAAGTCGGCGCGGCGGCCAGCTGTGACCGATCCGTGACCCTATAGTGGTCGTTCGCCGCAAGGAGGCCCATGGGTCAGACCCGTCGATCGAACGCTCCGCCCACCGGGCTCAGCGGCATGCTCACGCTGCTGCGCGACGGCGTGCCGCGCTCGCGCGCCGAACTCGTGGAGGCGACCGGGCACGCCCGGTCCACCATCGCCCAACGCATCGACCTGCTGCTCGAGAGCGGCCTGCTGGTCCACGGCGGCGCGGCCAGCTCGACCGGCGGGCGACCGCCGGAGGTGTTCGCGTTCGCGCCGGCCTCGCGCACGATCCTGGCCGTGGACGCGGGCGCCGCGCACCTGCACGTCGCGGTGACGGACCTCGATGGCAGCATCCTCGCCGAGCGTCAGGAGGAGGCTGCGATCGGCGACGGCCCGGACGTGATTCTCGCCCGGGTCGCGACGCTCGGCCACGAACTGCTCGGCGAGGTCGGACGCCCGTGCGGCGAACTCGTCGGGGTCGGGGTGGGCGTGCCCGGACCGGTCGAGCACGACACCGGCAGGCCCCGCAATCCCCCGATCATGCCTGGCTGGGACGGCGCCGACATCCCGGGGCTGCTCGGCGAGCGGTTCCGGGTGCCGGTCCTCGTCGACAACGACGTGAACCTGATGGCGGCCGGCGAGCACTGGGCCCGCTACCGCGACATCGACGACCTCGTCTTCGTCAAGGTCGCCACCGGGATCGGGGCGGGCATCATCTCCGAGGGACGGATCCACCGGGGCGCCCAGGGCGCGGCCGGCGACCTCGGCCACATCGCCGTGCCCGGCGGCGCGGACGTGCTCTGCACCTGCGGCAACACCGGCTGCCTCGAGGCCCTGGCGAGCCGCCGGGCGGTGCGTGCGGCGTGGCTCGCGGCCGGCCGCAGCGCCGAGGAGGCCGCGGACATCCACGCCCTCATCCGTTCCGATGACCCGCTCGCCCTGGAGTTGTCGAACCGGGCGGGCCGGGACATCGGGGCGGTGCTGGCGGGCACGGTCAGCCTGCTCAACCCGTCCGTGGTGGTGATCGGGGGCTCGATGGCGATGGACAACCCGGTCCTCATCGAGGCGATCGCCACCGCGATCCGAACGAGGTCCCTCGCGCTGGCGACGAGGGACCTGCGCATCGAGACCACCGGCACCGGCGCCCGGGCCGCGGTCCTGGGCGCCGCCCGGATGATCGCCGACCACGTGCTCTCCGACGAGGCCATCGAGACCCTCCTACCGTGAGGCCCGGGCTCTGGTCTGCGGGGCCGCCGCTCCACTAGGGTCGGCACCAGTTCTCGCACGTGTTCGACCCAGCGGATGAGGCCCGTGTGGCCACGACAAGAGGACATCGAAGATGAGCAACCCGACCAGCATCTTCACCCCGGCCAGCCTCACTGCACGTTCGGTCGACGTCACGGTCACGGGCCTGGATGGAGCCCCGGAGGTCGCGGCGCACGGGATCCCCGTCTCCCCCGGCGTCGACGTACCCGCCCTGCTCGGGCTCGACCGCGACGCTCTCTCCGCGGTCGGGTTCACCGGTGCCGTGGGTGAGACCCTGGTCCTGCCCGGCACGCCGATCCGGGTGGCCTACGGAACCGGACCACAGGAGGAGATCAGCTCCACGTCCGTGCGTGACGCCGCGGCCGCGTGCTCGCTCGCCGTGTCCCGGAGCACGGCCCTCGCTCTGGACCTGCCCGGCTCCACCGACGAGGCGGGCGCGTTCGCCACAGCCGCGGTGGAGGGCGCGCTGCTGGCCCGGTACTCGTACCGACTCGGGCGGCCGTCGCCCAGCGCCCCGTTGGCCGCGTTGATGCTGCGTACCGGGGCCGATGGCGTCGCTGCGGCCGAGGAGGGCGCTCGCCGCGGCCAGATCCTGGTCCGCACCGCCGAGCGCAGCCGCGATCTCGCGAACGCTCCCGGAGGCGCGCTCACCGCCGCCCGGTTCGCCGAGCTCGCGACCGAGATCGGCGCGTCCGCCGGACTCCGGGTCGAGGTCTTCGACGAGGCGGCTCTGCGCGACCTCGGCTGCGGCGGCCTGCTCGGCGTGAACCTCGGCAGCGTCGACCCACCCCGGATGGTGAAGCTGACCTACGAGCCGTCCGGGACGCCGTCGGGCCGGCTGACCCTGGTCGGCAAGGGGATCATGTACGACTCGGGCGGGATCGCGCTCAAGCCCGGTGACCTGATGCATGCGGCCATGAAGAACGACATGACCGGCGCCGGGGCGATCCTGGCCGCGATGACCGCCCTCGGCGAGCTGGACTGCCCCACCCAAGTGACCGGGTTCCTGATGTGCACCGACAACATGCCCTCCGGCTCCGCCATGAAGCTGGGGGACGTCCTGACCATTCGCGGCGGCACCACGGTCGAGGTGCTGAACACCGACGCCGAGGGCCGGCTGGTGATGGCCGACGCCCTGGTGCTGGCCACCGAGGAGCCCACCGACGCGATCGTGGACATCGCCACCCTCACCGGTGCCTGCATGCGTGCTCTCGGCACCGAGATCGCCGGGGTGATGGGCAACGACTCCGGCGTGATCGACCAGGTCCGCCACGCCGGTGAGCGGGTCGACGAGCCGGTCTGGGAACTGCCGCTGGCCCGCCGCTACCGCAAGGAGCTCGACTCGACGATCGCGGACCTCAAGAACCTCGGCGGCCCGAACGCGGGGGCGATCACCGCCGCGCTGTTCCTCGAGGAGTTCGTGGATGGCCGCCCCTGGGCCCACCTGGATATCGCCGGGACCGCCCAGGCGGACGCCGCGAACGGGTGGCGCAACAAGGGCGCCACCGGCTTCGGTGCCCGGCTGCTGGTGGACCTGGCCCTGAACTTCACGGCACCCGGCCGGTAGGAGGCATCATGACCGAGCTCACCGCCGACGAGACCCCGGCCGACACCAAGGGCTTCCTGAACTGGATCGAGCGGGTCGGCAACAAGGTGCCGAACCCGACGATCATGTTCGTCTACCTCATCGGCCTGATCGCGGTGATCTCCCTGATCCTGGCCTGGGTCGGGGTGTCGGTCACCGACGAGGTGGTCACCCCGGTCCCGCGCGACGAGTTCAACCAGGTCAATGAGCACCTGGGTGGCACCTGGACGATCTACGACTCCGTGACGGGAGAGCCCGCCGAGGTCCCGGAGTACATCGTCGAGGAGGTCACCTTCGAGGTCCGCAGCCTGCTGTCCGTCGAGGGCCTCCGGTTCTCCTTCTCGTCCTTCGTCGACAATTTCGCCGGCTTCGGCGTGGTCGCGGTCGTGCTCGTCGCGATGGCCGGGGTCGGTGTCGCCGAGCACGCCGGCCTCATGGGGGCCCTGATCCGGCGCACCGTGAAGGTCGCACCCAAGCGGTGGCTCGCCTTCATCCTGATCTTCGTCGGCGTGCTGTCCTCGGTGGCGACGGACGCCGGGTACCTGATCCTGGTCCCGCTCGCCGCCGCGGCCTTCCTCACCGTCGGGCGACATCCGCTCGCCGGCCTGGCCGCCGCGTTCGCCGGCGTCGGCGCCGTGTTCGGGGTGAACCTGCTGATCACACCGTCGGACAGCATGCTCACCGAGATCACGAACGAGGTCCTCGCCACCGCCGGGATGGAGACGCTGGAGGTCACCCAGAACTTCTACTTCGCGATCGTCTCGTCCATCGCGATGGCCGTGGTCGTGCTGCTGGTCACCCTGTTCGTGACCGAGAAGCGACTCGGGACCTACCAGCGCGACGACCTGGCCGCGGGCGTGGCCGAGGCGAACGCCGACGAGGAGGTCGACGAGGCCGCCGAGGCCCGGGGACTGAGATTCTCGTTCTGGGCACTGATCGGCTTCGTGGCCCTGATCGCCCTGCTCACGGCTCCTCCGGGGGCTCCGCTGCGTGACCCGGAGACCGGGGCGGTCATCGGCACCACGCCGTTCATGGCGAGCCTCGTCTTCATCATCTCGCTCGCGTTCCTGGTCTGCGGCGCCGCCTACGGTGCCGGGGCGAAGACCCTGGTGGGCGGGAACGCCGCCGTCGCCGCGATCACCAAGACGTTCGCGAGCCTCGGCGGGTTGCTGCTGATGTTCCTGATGATCGCCCAGTTCATCGCGCTGTTCAACTGGTCGAACCTGCCGACGGTCGCGGCCGTCTCGGCTGCCGAACTGCTGGAGACGGCGGACGTCCCGGCGCTCGTGCTGCTGCTGGCGTTCATCCTGGTGATCGTCATCCTCGACTTCATCCTCCCGGGCCTGGTGCCGAAGTGGGTGATCTTCGCGCCGGTGTTCATCCCGATCTTCGCCTCGCTCGACGTGGCCCCGCAGACGCTGCTGGCCGCCTACCGCGTCGGCGACTCGCCGGTGAACGTGCTCACCCCGCTCATGGTGTACCTGCCGTTCATGGTCACCGTGGCGCAGCGGTACAAGAAGGACGCCGGCATCGGCACGATCATCGCCCTGATGATCCCGTACGCGGTGGCGGTGCTGGTCACCTGGACCGTGCTGTTCGCAGCCTGGTTCCTGTTGGGGATCCCGTGGGGTCCCGGCGCGCCGGTGGACATGGGCTGAGCCGTCCGCAGACCGACAACCGAGCGCGAAGGAACCCAGCATCGATCCCGCAACGATCACCCTGATCATCCTCGGGCTGGCCGTGGTCGCCTTCATCACGAACAAGCTCCCGGTCGGGGTGGTCGCCCTGCTCGTGGCCCTGTCCCTCTGGGCCACGGGTGTCCTGGACCTCGGTGGCGCCCTCGGTGGCTTCGGCGACCCGGTGGTGATCTTCCTCGCCAGCCTGTTCGTGGTCAGCGAAGGGCTCGACGCCTCCGGGGTCACCGCCTGGGCCGGCCAGACCCTCGCCCAGCGCGCGGGCACCTCGCCGCGCCGGGTCCTCGTCGCCGTCATGATCCTCTGCGCGCTGCTGACCACCCTGCTCACCCCGAACGGCTCGGTGGCGGCGCTGCTCCCGATGGTCATCCTGCTCGCGCTGCGCGCGAAAACCTCGCCCTCGCAGTTCCTCATGCCGCTGGCTTTCGCGGCGCACGCGGGCTCGATGCTCGCCCTGACCGGCACCGTCGTCAACGTCATCGTCTCCGACGCCTCCGCCGACGCCGGAGCCGGGCGGTTCGGGTTCTTCGAGTTCGCGCTGATCGGACTCCCGTTGCTCGCGATCACCATCGCCGCCTGTGTGATCCTCGGTCCGCTCGTGCTGCCCAAGGAGACCCCGAAGTACGTCCCGCCGGACCTGAGTCGGCACGCGAACACCCTGGCCGGGCAGTACGACCTCACCGGCGGGCTGCACCGGCTCCGGATCAGGGAGGGCTCCCCGCTGGTGGGCACCGCCCTGGGTGACCTGGATCTGGGCGCCGACCATCCGGGCCTGCGGTTCGTGGGTGCGCAGCGCCCGGACCGCAGCCCGGCACCGGCCGCGCACCTGCTCGACGTCGATGACGTGCTGGTCGTCGCGGGCCCCTCCGACCAGGTCGGCCGGCTCATGATCGACTCCGACCTCGCGGTGCGGATGCTCCCGCACAGCGCCGAGCCCGACGGCGGCCTCATCACCAGGGAGGCGGGCGTGGTCGAGGTGGTCGTCCCGCCTCGCTCCCCGTTCCTCGGCGACCGCGTCTTCCCGGGCATGGTGCGCGGCTCGGACGTGGTCATCCTGGCCGTGCGCCGCCGCGGGAAGGACGTCCTCGGCGCCACGGATGTGACCGAGGGCGACGTGCTGCTGCTGCACGGCACCTGGCCGGCCGTGGACGCCCTCGTCGACGACCGGGACGTCCTCCTGGTCGACTCCCCCGACCTGCTGCGGCGCCAGGCCGTGCCGTTCGGCAGCAAGGCCCCGCGGGCCCTGATCGTGGTCGCGGTCATGGTGGTGCTGCTGGTGCTCGGGGTGGTGCCGGCCGCCGTCGCCGGCATCATCGGCGCGCTCGGCATGGTGGCGACCCGGGTGGTCACCGTGCCGCAGGCCTACCGGGCCCTGCCCTGGGAGATCATCATCCTGATCGGCGGCCTGATCCCGCTCTCGGTGGCCATCACGGACTCCGGTGCGGCCGACCTGATCGCCGACGTCATCGTGACCGTGGTCGGGGAGGCCAACCCGTACGTGCTGCTGGTGACCCTGTTCGTCTTCACCTGCGCCCTCGGCCAGGTGGTCTCGAACACGGCGACGGTCCTGATCGTGGTCCCGATCGCCCTCGCGGCAGCCGCCGAGACCGGGCTGGCGGTCCAGCCCGTGCTGATGCTGGTCGGCGTCGCCGGTGCGGCCTCGTTCCTGACCCCGATCGCCACGCCGTCCAACCTGATGGTGATGGGACCCGGCGGCTACCGGTTCGGCAGCTATTGGCGGCTCGGGCTACCGGTCATGGCACTCTGGCTGGTCGTGGCCCTGCTGGTGATCCCGGTGTTCTGGCCGCTGTAGCGGTTCACCGCAACCCGAGGTCGGCGTGCCGTCCACGGTAGACGGCAGTGCGCAGTTCGATCGCGTACGCGTCGAGTTCCGGCATGCCGAGCCGGCGGGCCACCTCGATCTCGGCCTCGACGTCATAGCCGATCCGGACGAACTGGACGCCGAACGGATCGCTCGGGACGCCGTCGGGCACGCCTTCGAGGATCACGTAGCAGGCGGTGGGCTCATCCAGCGGGTTGCCCACGCTGCCGGCGTTGAACAGGGTGCGCCCCTCGGAGGTCTCCAGGTAGGCGTCATGGATGTCGCCATAGCCCACCACGGTCGGTTCCGGGCCGGGGCCGGTCAGGTCGGTGCTGACGAACATGCCCTCGAACTGCGCGGTCGTGTGCTGGAAGTGCACCCGGGTGTAGACGCTCTGCGCCGAGGCGTGGAAGAGCCGGATCCGGCGACCGCTGAGGACCAGGTCGTGGGCCAGGGGCAGGCCGCGCAGCCAGCGCCGGTCCTCGGCGGTGAGTTCGTGGTGCCACCACCACCCGGCCTCGCCCCGTTCGGGCTCGTCCTCGCGGGGCAGGAAGTCGTCCCAGTTGCCGCGCACGGTGACGGCGCACCGTTCGCGGCTCATCCGCACCGCTTCGGAACCGCGAGGGCCCTTCCCGGCGACGTCGCCCAGGTTCACGATCGTGGCGATGCCGCGGGCGTCGATGTCGGCCAGAACGGCCGTCAGGGCGGTCACGTTGCCGTGGATGTCGGAGATGATCGCCAGCCGCTGCGGGGTGCCCATCGGCACAGGGTAGCGACGTGGCCCGGTCCCCTCGGTTCAGGCGTCGACCGCGTGGTGCACCAGGGCGAGCAGCGCACCCGCGTAGGCGTCCTCGACGACGGCGGCCCGGTAGGTCGCGCGTCCGTCCGGCCCGTCCGTGGTCACCACGTAGACCTCGCCGTCGCGCTCGAGCGAGCGGAACGTGCCACCGAGCATCTCCCGCAACTGGTCCTCGCGCGGCAGCCAGAGCGTGTCGTCCTGCGCGATGCTGTCCAACGCCCACTCGGTGGTGCCGTTGAAGTGCAGCACCGTGCCGGTGTCGTAGGTGCGCGGCTCGATGACCATGTGCGACAGCGTGAACACGTCCTCACTGAGCGCCTCGGCGGAGATCCGGAACTGGTCCCCCGGCTTGGGGTCCCACCGGACGCCCGCCAGCGCCAGGTCCTGGGCAAGTTGATCGCTGATCATCACTCCAGTATCCACGCCCGACGGCGGGCCAGCGAGACGCGGACCTCCCCCGGCCCACGTGCGACGGGCGCCCGGGCAACGGTCCCGGACGCCCGACCGCACGGCGGGCCGGTGCGGCCCTCGGTCAGATGGAGGCGCCGGCGAGCACCCAGTCGCCGTCCTGCGGGACCAGGGTCCAGGTGACGTTGCCATCGGTCCCGGTCACGATCCCCGAGACGGTGGCGACATCGGTCATGCCCTGCTCGGTGAACCAGGCCTCGTAGAACGCGCTCAGCGCCTCGGGGTCCTCCGGTGCCGGGAAGTCGAGCTGCACGACGTTCGCACTGGCGGTGGTCACCGTGTACTCGACGCCGGCCGGCACGGATACCTCGGTCACGAAGCCGCCCTCGATCGGGACCACCTCGGCGTCGGCGCCGCCGGCACCGCCCTCGTCCTCGGCCGGGTCCTCGGCACCGGCGTCCTCGGCGCCGTCATCGTCGGTCGCGGCGTCGGTGTCGGCCGCGGTGTCGTCGGCACCCTCCTCGGAGGACGTGCCGGCATCTGAGTCGGCGTCGTCCGCACCGGCGGAGCAGGCGCCCAGACCGAGTGCGGTGGCGAGCACCAGGGCGGTGACGGGGGCGGCGAGGCGTCGAACAGGTCGCATGGAGTTCCTTCGGGTTCGTGTCGGATCGTGCCCGTTGACCATAGGCGGGCCAGTCGGTCGCCGCCGCACCCGGCGCCGGGCAGAACTCCCCTGCTCCTGATGTCAGGGCGTCTCGTCCTCGGGGGCCGCGATGAGGTCGGCCACCGCGTCCGGGCCACCGGCGAGCAGGGTCTCGAAGCCCGCCTCGTCCAGGATCGGGCGACCGAGCTCACGCGCCTTGTCCTCCTTGGACCCGGCACCCGGTCCGACCACCACGAAGTCCGTCTTCCTGGACACCGAACCCGAGGACTTGCCGCCCCGAGCGATGATCGCCTCCTTCGCACCGTCCCGGGAGAAGTTCTCGAGCGAGCCGGTGACCACCACGGTCAGTCCCTCCAGGGTGCGCTCAACGGAGGCGTCCCGTTCGTCGGCCATCCGGACACCGGCAGCGGCCCAGCGGTCCACGATCTCGACGTGCCAGTCCACGTCGAACCACTCCGTGACGGCCACCGCGATGGTGGGTCCGACGCCCTCGACGGCGCTGAGTTCCTCGGTGCTGGCCGCTCGGATCGCGTCGAGCGAGCCGAAGTGCGTGGCCAGGGCGCGGGCCGCCGTCGGACCGACGTGCCGGATCGAGAGCGCCACCAGGACGCGCCAGAGCGGCTGGGCCTTCGCCTTGTCCAGTTCGGCGAACAGCACCTCTGTGGTGGCGGTCGGCTTGGACGGCTTCTTCCCGGCGTCCGCGCCGGCCTTGGTCCAGAAGTACGGGACCCGGTCCCACTGCCCCGTCGGCTCGCCCTTGACCTTGCGTTGGCGCCAGACGGTCACTTCGCGCAGGTCCTCGGCCGTGAGGTCGAAGAGCCCCGCCTCACCGGACAGCACCGGGGCCTGCTCGGGCCCCTCGGCGTCGGCGGGCCGGTTCGCCTCGGGGTCCACCAATGCCACGGCGGCCTCCCAGCCGAGGGCCTCGATGTCCAGTCCGCCTCGGGAGGCGAGCGCGAACACCCGCTCCTTCAGCTGGGAGGGGCAGGACCGGGAGTTGGGGCAGCGGATGTCCACGTCCCCCTCCTTCGCCGGGGCGAGCGGCGTGCCGCAGGAGGGGCACTCGGTCGGCATCTCGAACTCGCGCTCGGTGCCGTCGCGCAGGTCCACGACCGGGCCCAGGATCTCCGGGATCACGTCCCCGGCCTTGCGCAGGATCACCGTGTCCCCGATCAGCACGCCCTTGCGCCTGACCTCGCTCGCGTTGTGCAGCGTCGCCTGCTCGACGGTGGAGCCGGCCACCAGCACCGGTTCCATCACGCCGTACGGGGTGACCCGGCCGGTGCGGCCGACGTTCACCCGGATGTCGATCAGCTTGGTGTTGACCTCCTCCGGCGGGTACTTGTACGCGATCGCCCAGCGGGGTGCCCGCGAGGTGTTGCCCAGGCGCCGCTGCAGGGTGAACTCGTCGACCTTCGTGACCAACCCGTCCAGCTCGTGCTCGATGTCGTGCCGGTGTTCGCCGTAGTAGGCGATCATCTCCCGGACCCCGTCGAGCCCGGCCACCACCCGGTTGTGCCCGGAGACCGGGACGCCCCAGCCGGCGAGCAGGTCGTACACCTGCGACTGCCGGGTCAGTGCGACCGGCGCCCCACCCGGACCCCAGCGCAGCGCCCCGATCCCGTGGGCGTACATGCCCAGCGCCCGGGTCGCCGTGACCCGTGGGTCCTTCTGCCGCAGCGAACCGGCCGCGGCGTTGCGGGGGTTCGCGAACGGCGCCTTGCCGGCCTCGACCTGCGCGGCGTTGAGCGCCTCGAACTCCTCGACGGGGAAGAACACCTCGCCTCGGATCTCGATCAGCTCGGGCCAGGTCGCCGGGTCCCCGGCCAGCGTGTGCGGGATCGAGGCGATCGTCCGCACGTTCAGGGTGACGTCCTCACCCGTGCGGCCGTCCCCGCGGGTGACGCCGCGGACCAGGCGTCCGTTCTCGTAGACGAGGGCGATGGCGAGCCCGTCGATCTTGACCTCGCAGAGGTAATGCACCTCCTCGGACCCGATCTCCCGGTGCACCCGGTCCGCCCAGGCGGAGACCTCCTCGAGGCTGAACGCGTTGTCGAGGGAGAGCATCCGCTCGACGTGGTCGACGGCGGTGAACGCCGTGGAGAACGTCCCGCCGACCTGCTGGGTGGGCGAGTCCGGCGTTCGCAGTTCCGGGTTCTCGTCCTCGAGGGCCTCCAGGTCCCGCAGCAGGACGTCGAACTCCGCGTCGGAGATGGTCGGCGCGTCGCGTACGTAATACGCGAACTGGGCGTCCCGGACCTGCTGGGCCAGGTCCTCCCACCGCGCTCGGGCGGCCGGGTCCTCCGTGACGGCGGAGTCGGGCAGGTTGTCGTTCGCCGGTGCGTTCACGACGCCTATTGTGGCGCGCCCCACCGACACCGCCAACGACCCCACCCCGGTCGGTTGACCGGGTGCCCCCTTGACCGCACCGCCGTGCCGCCGCAGGCTGGTCGGATGCCGTGGACCAGATATCTGCCGCCGTTCCTGGCCGGGGTGCTGCTCGCGAACAGCGTCCCCCACCTGGGCACCGCCGTGGCCAGCCGCACCCACCTGACCCCCCTCGCCGGCGCCGAGTCCCCTCCGGTGGTCAACCTGGTCTGGGGCGCGGCCAACGCCGTCGGAGGTCTCGCGCTCCTGAGCGCCGGCACCCGCCCCGGTGGCGGCCGCTGGGACCGCCGACTGATCGCCTTCGAGGCGGGCGCCGCCGCGTTCAGCCTCTGGATGGTCGCCTCGGAAGCCCTGCTCCACGTGAACACACCACCTCGCCGTTGACCGTCGTCGGCTCGCTGCCTGACCTGCCGTGACCGAGATGTGACCCCCGGGCAGGACCCGGATGTGATGGGATGGGTGCGTGAGTTGGTTCCCGGAGCAGTCCGCCCCGGTGCCGCGGCCCCCGGCGCCGACCCCCGGCGCGCCCGGAGGTGCGCCGCTGGACCCACTCGAACGCGCTCGACGCCAGCTCGCCGACCAACTGGCCAAGCACGGCAATCTGCTCCAGCAGAGCGAGCAGGGCCAGGCCCTGCAGGCCGAGCTCACGCGTCGGGTCGAGACGATGGCGCAGCCGTGGCAGCGGCCGCCCCAGCAGGGACAGAACCCGACCCAGGGCACGTCGGCTCAGCCCGGCGCCGACTCGGCGGGCCGGAACCCGTACGGCCAGAACCAGGCCGCGTCGAACCAGGCCGGGCAGGGCCGGCCCGGCCAGAACGCCAGAGCCGCTCAGAACCCGGAGCGCGCCGCCGCGGCCGGGCCCCCGATGACCGGCCTGGTCGTGGCCAACGTGCTCCTGGTCCTGTCCACGCTGGCGTTCATCGTCTGGCACCTGGTCACCTGGTCCGAGCCGCTCGTCGACGCCGTCGCGGCCTGCGGGGATGCGGGCGGCACCCTCGACTGCTTCACCGGTGACGCGATGCGCACCTGGGTGTTCCTGCCGTTGGTGGCGGCGATCGGCGCCTTCGGTGCCAGCGCCGGTGCCCGCATCGAGACCCGACAGCACCGCCAGCGCGGCTATCTCCTCGTCCTGGCCGGCTTCGCCCTGCTCGCGCTCAGCCTCTCGACGAGCTTCTCATGACCATCTTCGACCCCTACAAGCAGCGGTCCGCCGACCCGACGTCGCTCAACCTCGGTCGCGCGACCGTCTCACCGACCCTGCTCGGCACGGACATCGGGCGCATCGACCAGAGCCGACCGCAGGCATCGGGCGCGCTCTACGCGCTCGGGTTCGTCCTCGGCTGGGCCGCGATCGGCATTCCGCTGATCCTCGCGGCCCTCGTCTACCTGACGCCGCTCGCCGTGGACGAGGGCTGGCAGACCCCGGAACCGGTCGGGGTCGACGTCCTCGTCATGGCCGGGACTATCGTGCCGATGGTCACCGCCGTCCTCGCCAGCATCCTCGCCGCGGTCGGCAGGCGCCGGATCAAGGGGGCCCGGAACGGGGCCGGTGCGGTGTGGCTGGCGGTCAGTTTCGGGGTGCTCGCCCTGGCCACCGTGTGGATCGGCAACACGACCGGCATTCCGTTCCCCTGAGCCCGCGGGACGTCCCGGTTCAGGCGCGGGCCGCAGGGCTCGGCAGAGCCGCCCGGTCGAGTGCACCACGCCCGGCCGCGGAGATGCTCGCCTGGCCGAGCACCCGGGTGCCGTCGTAGACCACGATCGACTGGCCCGGGGCGATCCCGCGCAGCGGGGTGCCGAGCCTGGTGTCCAAGCCGCCGGCGTCCCGGCGGACCCGGGCCGACACCGGGTCGCCGTGGGCGCGCACCTGCACGGTGACGTCGGTCCAGTCGCCCGCGGCGACGTCGTCGGCGAACCAGACCACGTCGGCGGCGGCGATCTCGGTGACCGAGAGCAGTTCGCTCGGTCCGACGATGACGCGGTTCGCGTCCGGGTCCACCTCCAGCACGTAGCGGGGCTTGCCGTCCGGCGCCGGCGCGCCGATGCCCAGGCCCTTGCGCTGTCCGACGGTGAAGCCATAGGACCCCTCGTGGCTGCCGAGCACCCGGCCCTCGGTGTCGACGACCTCACCCGGCTGGGCGCCGAGGCGAGAACGCAGGAAGCCCCGGGTGTCGCCGTCGGCCACGAAGCAGATGTCGTAGGAGTCCGGCTTCGCGGACACGCTCAGCCCGCGGCGGGCGGCCTCGGCGCGCACGTCGTCCTTCGACGGCGCGTCCCCGAGCGGGAAGATCGACCGGGCCAACCGCTCCGGTCCCATGACCGCGAGCACGTAGGACTGGTCCTTGAGCTCATCGGCGGCTCGGTGCAGTTCGCGCACACCACCGGGTCCCTCGACGATCCGGGCGTAGTGCCCGGTGGCGACGGCGTCGAACCCGAGCGCCAGCCCCCGGTCCAGCAGCGCGGAGAACTTGATGTGCTCGTTGCAGCGCACGCACGGGTTCGGGGTGCGGCCGGCCGAGTACTCGGAGAGGAAGTCAGCGACCACCGTGTCCTCGAACTCCTCGGACAGGTCCCACACGTAGTACGGGATGCCGAGCACGTCGGCCGCGCGGCGGGCGTCCGAGGCGTCCTCGATCGAGCAGCATCCGCGCGAGCCGTTACGGTGCTGGGCCCGCGAGCGCGACAGCGCCATGTGCACACCGACCACGTCGTGCCCGGCGTCCACGGCGCGGGCGGCGGCGACGGCGGAGTCCACTCCCCCGGACAGCGCGGCAAGCACCCGCATCAGCGCACGCCCCCGACCATGCCGCCGCCACCCGCCGTGGCGCGCTGCGCCGTCGGGGTCCGACGCGGCGCGTGCGCCGCCCGGGCCCGCTCGACGACGTCGGGCAGCACCGCGAGCAGCACGTCCACGTCCGCGTCGGTGGACGTGTGCCCGAGCGTCAGGCGCACCGCGGACCGGGCCCGCTCGTCGTCATCGCCCATCGCGGCCAGCACGTGCGAGGGCTGCTGCACCCCGGCCTGACAGGCGGACCCGGACGAGGCGCACACCCCGACCATGTCCAGCCCGAACAGGAGGGCGTCCGCGTCGGTGCCCTCGATGGTGAAGTGGGCGTTGCCGGGCAGCCGGTCCGCACCCGACGGGGTGCCGCGCAGGGTGGCACCCGGCACCGCGTCGAGCACCCCGGCCACGAGCCGGTCCCGCAGCGCGGTCAGCCGCGCGGTCTCGTCGGCCAGATCGGCGACGGCGGCCCGCACCGCGAGCGCGAGGGCCCGGATCCCGGGGGTGTTGACGGTGCCGGAGCGCACGCCGCGCTCCTGTCCGCCGCCGTGCAGCACCGGGGTCATGGCCAGGTCCCGGCGGGCCAGCAGCGCGCCGACCCCGATCGGGGCGCCGAGCTTGTGCCCGGACAGCGCCAGCGCGGCGAGCCCGCTGGCGGCGAAGTCGACCGGCACGTGCCCGACCGCCTGCACGGCGTCGGAGTGCACCGGCACCCCGTGCGCGGCCGCGAGCGCGACCACGTCGGCGACCGGCTGGACCGAGCCGACCTCGTTGTTCGCCCACATCACCGAGACCACCGCGGTGCGCGAACCCTCGCGCTCGAGCAGCTGCGCGAGCTCGTCGAGCCGGATGACGCCGTCGGGCCCCACCCCGATCTCGCTCAGGTGCGCGCCCTCGCGGTCGGCGAGCCAGTGCGCGGCGTCGAGCACCGCATGATGCTCGACGGCGGAGATCACGACCCCGGTCCGGTCCGGCTCCGTATCGGTCGCCGCGAACCAGGCGCCCTTGACGGCGAGGTTGTCCGCCTCGGAGCCGCCGGCGGTGAAGATCACCTCGGTCGGGTGGGCGCCGAGGTCGGCCGCGATGGACTCCCGGGACTCCTCGACGACGCGGCGCGCGGCGCGGCCGCGGGCGTGCAACGAGGACGGGTTGCCGAGCTCGAGCGCGGCCTCGGCGTAGGCGGCCGCGACGTCCGGGCGCACCGGGGTGGTGGCGGCGTGGTCGAGGTAGACGGGGGTGGTCACGGTCCACCAGTCTACGTTCCGCCCCGGCCGACCCCTCTCTGGGACGACCTCCGGCACCGGATCCTCGACACCCTCGAGAAGGTCGGGGCCCACTCCCGCATGGGGCTCGACCTGTTCGGTGCCTTCCGCGAGGCCGGCCTGCCCGCTCCCGAGTTCGTCGTCGAGGTCCCGACGGGCAGCGGAGGCCGTTCACCGGCGTTCGGGTGGGCGAACATCCTGGGCGCCCTGCAGCCGCTGATGGCGCGCCTCGGCACCTGGGCCGCCGTACCGGCAGCCTGAGCGGTTCCCGACGGCGCGCCAAGGCCAGTCCTACCCCTGTGCAGGGTGCGCCGGCGCCCCCGGGTGTGGCCTAGGCTCATGCCGACGTGCGCGAGCACCATCGGCGGGATCGACTAGGCAGGGGTGGGGCGTGAGCGACGACGCCGACGACGAGTTCCGCGGTGGTGCCCGGTTCCGGGGTGGCGCCCGCTTCGGTGCGGGTGCCCCGGCTGCGTCCGACCCTGTCGACCCTGCCGGCCCGGCCGAGACGGACGGTGGGTCCGGCGAGCGGCCCAGCTACACCCCCAGCTACGCAACCACCGACCGGCCGGCGGGTTACCCGAGTAGCGACTACACGCCGTCGTACTCCACCAGCGGCTACCAGCCGCCGCGTTACGACGCCCCCGCGAACCCGTATGTCGACCTGTCCAGACCGACCGACGCCGAGCCGACCTCCCCGACCCTCGGGACGCCGTCGACCGGCGACGCCTGGGCGACCACCGCCCCGGGCGACGTCGACGCCGCCACGGTCGCCAGCGGCCCCGCGGCGGACACCCGGGTGGCCCTCGGCCGGATCGAGCCAAAGCGGATCGAGGTCACCCGGGTCGCGCCGCCGCCCGAGTCGTCGCCGGGCCCGGCTGCCACCCCGGCGCGGCCCCCGGGCCGGGCGACGACACGGGCCGCGAGCACCAGCGAGCCGACCGTCGTCCGGATGCCGCCCCGCGGCGAACGGGTCCACCCGTCGGTGCGCCGCCGCAACCAGCGCCGCACCCGCCGCTATCTGGCCGTGGCATCGGCGGTGGGCCTGGTCGCGATCGCCCTGCTCGTCGTGTTCCGGCTGGTCGGCGACCCGACCGGGATCTTCGACAGCGGACCCGGCGTGGATGACGACGCCGACCCGTTCGACGTGCGCTGGGAGGTCACCGCGGACGAGCTGCTCCCGGGGGCCGGGGACTTCCTGCCCGTGAACTCCGCCGACTGGTTCGAGTACCGCGCCCCGTACCTGATCGCGGGTGAGGGCGTCTGGGTCGGGCTCGTCGACGACGCGACCGCCAGCATCGACAGCGACTTCGTGCCGGCCGCGGACCTGGTCGCGTTCGACCCGGAGACCGGGAGCCGGCTGTGGGACCTGGCGCTGCCCGGGGCCCTGTGCGCGCAGGAGCCCACACCGGCCCAGGAACTGGTCTGCGTGAGCCGCGACGGCGCCAACGGATGGGAGCTGTCCGTGATCTCCCTGGCGGACGGCACGATCACTGCCAGCCACGCCCTCGACATCGGGCAGCCGTGGACCGTGCACCTGTCCCCGGCCGGGCTGCTCGTGATCACCGAGGACGCCCGGGACGAGTTCACCACGCTCGACCTGGTCTCCGTCGCCGACGGATCGCTGATCTGGTCGCGGGACCTGACCGCGCTGCCCGACGGCGCCGAGCTGTTCCGCGAGGACGAGGACTCGGCGGGCAGGACCCGGGTGGTCCCGTACCAGCCGATCTGGTCGGATCTGGGCGAGCACACGCTGCTGTGGACGCCGCAGACGATCCTGCACATCGACCCGCAGACCCCGGACCTCACCACGTACCTGTGCTACGACGCGGCCGTGGCCGAGGACAGCTTCGCCTGCAACGGGCGGGACGGGACCGCCCGGTACGACGCGGACGGCACCCGGCTGTGGCAGTCCGAGGACGTCGGCATCGAGCGTGCTGCCTTCCAGCCGGCTCCGGCCCTCGTGAACACCGGCACGCCGGGCACGGTGCTCGCCACGGACTGGGCCACCGGGACCGTCGGCGACCCCCTGCTGGAGTACTCGCTGCCGCAGTCCACGAACGTGTCCGGCACCGCGCAGTACCCGTTCTTCACCACCGAGTCCGAGGTCGTGTCGCTGGCCCCGGACGGCGGTTCGACACGCTGGGTGGCCGAGATCCGGGACCTGAACTCCATCTCCGAGGTGGTCGTCGTCGACGACGTCGCGGTGGTGTCCGGCTACAGCTCGCTCGGCCTCGACCTGGACACCGGCGAGGTGCTCTGGTCCCGGAACGCCCACGGCGACATCCGGCTCGTCGACGGGCTGCCCGTCACCCACAACTACGACGGCTTCAGCCTGCTGGAGCTGCCGCCGGGGTGAGCCCCACGGCCGGTTCAGCCGCCGAGGTGGGCGAGCACCCCGGTGACCGCCTCCCGGCCGGCCCGGTTCGCCCCGATCGTGGAGGCGGACGGGCCGTAGCCGACCAGGTGCACCCGTGGCTCGGCCGCCACCCGGGTGCCGTCCATCGCGATCCCGCCGCCGTGCCCGCGCAGGTGCAACGGGGCCAGGTGGTCCAGCTGGGAGCGGAACCCGGTGGCCCAGAGGATGACGTCGGCGCGCTGCTCGGTGCCGTCCGCCCAGCGCACCCCGGTCGGGGTGATCTCGGCGAACATGGGCCGGCGCTCCATCACGCCGCGCTCGGCCGCGGCGCGCAGCGTCGGCGTCCGGATCAGGCCGGTCACGCTGACCACGCTGCGCGGCGGCAGGCCCTGGCGGACCCGATCCTCGACGAGCGCCACGGCCCTCCGGCCGGCGTCCGGGTCGAACTCGTCCTCACGCCAGATCGGCTCCCGCCGGGTCACCCAGGTGGTGCCGGCGACGTGGGAGATCTCCTCGAGCAGCTGGACCGCGGAGATGCCGCCGCCGACCACGATCACGTGCCGCCCGGCGAACTCCTGCGCGCTCACGTAGTCCGCGGTGTGCAGCTGACGGCCTGCGAACGTCTCCTGCCCGGGATAGATCGGCCAGAACGGCTTCGTCCAGGTGCCGGTCGCGTTGATGATCGCCCGGGCCGAGACCTGCCCGCGGTCGGTCTCGATCAGCAGCGGGCCGCGCGGGTCGGCATCGGCCCGGGTGACCCGATGCACGTGCACGGGCCGCAGGATCGGCAGGTCGAGCTCGCGCTCGTAGTCGGCGTAGTACTCCGGCACCACCTCCCGCGAGGGCGCGCACGGGTCCACCTCGGGCAGCTCGCGCCCGGGCAGGTCGTGGACCTTGTTGACCGTGGCCATCCGTAGCGTGCGCCAGCGGTGCCGCCAGGCGCCGCCGGGCCCCGCCTCGCCGTCGAGGACCACGTAGGTGCCCGACGGCGGCCGGTCGCCGTCGGAGGTCGTCGTCACCACCGCGGTGGCGGGGATCAGGCCGCGGCGGCGCAGGTGGTAGGCGGCGGACAGGCCCGCCTGACCGGCGCCGATCACGACGACGTCGGCGGCTGCCGGCAGAGCGGCTCGCGCTGCGTCGAGGGTCGACGGCGCAGGTACCGGGGCGACGCTGATCGCTTGCTCGGTGCTCACGTCGCATCAACACCCGCCTGCCGTCGCTTTCTTCCGCGGCGGCCGCCTGCTCTCGCGCGCAGCACCCGGGTCGGGTAGGCATGCAGGGTGATCACCGAGCGACAGCGGGTGACCTGACCGCGTGGGGATACTCCTCGCGCTCGGTTCATCCGTCCTGTACGGGCTGGCCGACTACCTCGGCGGGATCCTGTCCCGCCGGGGCAGCTTCGTGGCCATCGCGCTGGTCGGGCAGGTCACCGGCCTGGTGTTCTCGCTGGTGGCCGTGCTGCTCCTGCCGGAGGTCGCGGCCGGTCCGGAGGATCTCGCCTGGGGCGCGCTGTCCGGGGTCGGGACCGGGCTCGGCATGCTGTTCCTCTACCGCGGCCTGAGCCGGGGCCACATGAGTGTGGTCGTGCCGATCAGCGCGGTCGGCGGTGTCGCGCTGCCGATCCTCGTGGGGGTGGCCCTGCTCGGCGAGCGGCCCTCGGTGCTGTCCTGGCTCGGGATCGCCGCCGCCGTTCCGGCCATCTGGTTGGTCTCCCGGGTGCGAGGGCCGTCCGGGTCCGGCTCGGCCGCGGCCACGACGGATGCCCTGGTCGCGAGCATGGCGATCGCGCTCCAGTACACCGCGCTCGCCCAGGCCGGACCGGACGCGGGACTGTGGCCGATCGTCACCGGCAGGGTCGCCGCAACCCTGGTCCTGGTGCCCGTGGCGCTCCGGGCGCGGCAGCGGCGGATCTCCGTCCGCCTCACCCTCGGCGCCGCGGCGGTCGGCGTGATGGCGACGCTCGCGCTCCTGCTGTACCTGCTCGCCACCCAGGTGCAGCTGATGACGGTCGCCGTCGTGCTGTCCTGCCTCTACCCGGTCATCCCCGTGCTGCTCGGGATCACGGTGCTGCACGAACGGGTCGCCACGCACCAGGTGGTGGGCCTGCTGGCCGCCGGGGCGGCGGTCGTGCTGATCACGGTCGGTTGAGCGCAGCCGCTCGGCCCGGTGTCGGTCACACCCGCGAGCGGCGGTACAGCCCGACCCCGAGGCCGATCGCCAGGAGCGCGGCCAGCCCGAGAGCCGCCGGCGCCGCGCCGGTGTCCGGGAGACCACTCGAGCCACCGCCACCGGAGCCACCACCGCCACCGGGACCGGGCGGCGTGGCGGCGGCCGGCTCGACGGTCACCTCCTGCGTGACCGTGGTCGCGGCGCCGTCGGCGTCCACTGCCGTGACGGTCAGCGCGTACGTCCCGGGGCTGGTGTAGATGTGGCTCAGTTCGGTGGTGCCGGCCGCGACCGTGAGCGTGACCGTCGGCGTCGGAACCAGGGCGCGACTGCCCGGGCCGGTCCCGGAGTCGGGCCTGACGCCGAAGTCGACGGTCAGCTCGAAGCCGGCCGCCCGATCGGACGGCGAGGCATCGTCGAGCGTCACGCTGACGGTGAGCTCCTCGGCGACCTCGACGGTGCCCGGCGCACTCACCGTGAGCATCGGGCCCTCGCTGGTCACCTCGACGTCGGTGGTGTGGTCACTCGAGCCGCCGTACTGGTTGGTGATCCGCCCGGCGACGGTCACCGTCGCCGGACCGTCCGCGGTCAGCGCCGCCGGGACCTCTGCGGTCGGATCGGCGGAGTCGACGACGTCGAACGTCCCGTCACCATCGATGTCGAAGGAGTACGTGAACGTCGCACCCGGCGCCGCGTCCACCGGATCGGTGAACGTCACCGTGGCGGTGTCCCCCTCGGCCACCGGACCGGAGTTGGTCAGGGTCGCCGTCGGCGTGGACGCCTCGACGACGACGGTGGTGGACAGGTCCGTGGCACCGCCGTCCTTGTCGCTGAGCGTCACGACGAGCACGTGGTCACCCACCGAGGTCAGTACCGCCGGCGGGACCGAGATCGTCGGCTCCGGGTCGCCGGTGGTCCAGGAACCGCTCGCGTCCGCGATGTCGTCCCCGTCCCAGTCGAGCACGTAGTCGAGTCCGGCCGCCAGATCGGTCGGTGAGGCGTCGTCCAGGTCCGTCAGGGTCAGCACCGCCGGCACTCCGATCACCACCGGCCCGTCGTTGGCGAGCATGCCGCTCGGTGCGAGGTTCTCGACGAGCACGTCGGTGGTGTAGTCGCTGGAGCCGCCGTACTGGTTGGCGATCCGCGCGGACACCATCACGGTCGCCGGACCGTCGGGCGTGCCGACCGGCGCGGTGGGGTCGGTGGCATCCACGATGTCGAACGTCCCGTCGTTGTCCAGGTCGAAGGAGTACGTGAAGGTCGCACCCGGCGCGGCATCGACCGGGTCGGTGAACGTCACCGTGGCGGTGTCCCCCTCGGCCACCGGACCGGAGTTGGTCAGCGTCGCCGTCGGCGTCGTCGCCTCGACCACCACGGTCGTGGACAGATCCGCGGCGCCGCCGTCCTTGTCGCTCAGCGTCACCACCAGCACATGGTCACCCACCGACCCCAGCGCCACCGCCGGCACCGAGATCGTCGGATCCGGATCCCCGGCCGTCCACGAACCGCTCGCGTCCGCCGTCCCGTCGCCGTCCCAGTCCAGGGCGTACCCGAGCCCCGCCGCCACATCCGCGGCCGAGGGATCGGCCAGGTCGGAGAGTGCCAGCGTGACCGGTTCGCCGATCAGCACCGGCCCGTCGTTCGTGAGCGTGCCGGACGGCGCCGCGTTCGTCACGAGCACCTCGGTGGTGTGGTCGCTGGAGCCGCCGTACTGATTCGCGATCCGCCCGGTCACGGTCACCGGCGCCGGCCCGTCCACGGTGAGGGCTCCGGGGACCGCGGCGCTGGGATCGGTCGCGTCGACGACCTCGAACGTCCCGTCGTCGTCGAAGTCGAAGGAGTACGTGAAGGTCGCACCCGGCGCGGCATCGACCGGGTCGGTGAACGTCACCGTGGCGGTGCCGCCCTCGGCCACCGGACCGGAGTTGGTCAGCGTCGCCGTCGGCGTCGTCGCCTCGACCACCACGGTCGTGGACAGATCCGCGGCGCCGCCGTCCTTGTCGCTCAGCGTCACCACCAGCACATGGTCACCCACCGACCCCAGCGCCACCGCCGGCACCGAGATCGTCGGATCCGGATCCCCGGCCGTCCACGAACCGCTCGCGTCCGCCGTCCCGTCGCCGTCCCAGTCCAGGGCGTACCCGAGCCCCGCCGCCACATCCGCGGCCGAGGGATCGGCCAGGTCGGAGAGCGTCACGGTGACCGAGGACCCGATCGGGATCGGGCCGCTGTTGCCGATCGTTCCCGTCGGCGGCAGGTTCGAGACGGTCAGGGTGGCCGAGTCGGTCAGTGTGACCGTTCCGTCCGTGGCCTGCACCGAGACAGTGGCGGTGGTCGGTCCGTCGCCGAGTCCGTAGAGGGCCAGGATCCCGGCGCCGAAGTCCGGGCTGCTCCCGTTGCCGTCGTCGAACGTGCCGTCGCCGTCCATGTCCCAGGCGTAGGTGGCGCCGGCGAGGTCGGACGTCGCAGCGAGACTGAAGAGCGGGTCGCCCTCGGCGATCGCGTACGGGCCGCCCGCGTCCACCGTCGCCGTGGTGACCGCCAGCGACCAGCCGTCGATCGAGCCGGCGTCACCGGTGGCGTCGTCGACCACGAAGAGCCGCCACGTGCCGTTCGGGTCGCTGCCGTTGAACACGGCGAGCGACGTCCCGTACGGGCCCGCGGGCGCCGGGGCGGGCATCGGGGCGTCCGGCAGGGGGCTGCCGTCCCCGTCGAGGTCGACGTCGGTGGGCCGGAACGTCCCGCTCACCGGCGGTACCGGGACGGTGGTGGCCGCGTCGTCGTCGAACGTGAGCGTGACGTCGCTGATGGGTTGGATGTTGCCGACGTCCGAGAACAGCACCACGGTCTGCCCGGCCGGCCCGACCAGCACCACGTCGATGTCCGCCGGCGAGGAGTGCGTGATCCCGGCCAGGGTCACCTCGACGTCGGTGACGTAGGAGCCGAGCCCGCTCAGGCGCACGTTCGACGGATACGGGGCGGCGGCGCCGGATGAGGGGATCACGATGCCCGTGGGGTTGGCGGAGCCGTCGTCGTTCTCGATCACCACCCGCGCGGTGGTCCTCCCGCCGAGCGCTGCCCCGCCGGTGGGCAGGTCCAGGGTGACGGTCAGGTCGACGTCGGCTCCCGGGTCGGGGTCGTCGAGGACGGGGATGCTCACGACGGCGCTCGTCTGCCCGTCCGCGAACGGCACCACCTGGGACACGGCGGTGTAGTCGACGCCGTCGACCGCGGTCCCGTTCGCGGTGGTGAACCGGGCCGAGACGGCGCCGTCCGCACCGGCGGTGCGCTGCACGGTGATGTCGATCGTGCCGTCACCCTCGGTGCCGCGGTACTCGGCGGCCCCGAACGCGAGCAGGCCCGGCTGGGTGGCCTCGGCGGTGGTCAGGGTCAACGACCAGCCGCCCGCGATGGTGCCGGTGTCACCGTCGGTGTCGTCGATGACATACAAGGACCAGGTGCCGTTCGGGTCGAGGCCACCGAAGGCGTCCGCGAACGTGGCGTTGGTGGACGGGGCCGGCCCGCCGCCCGGAGCGAACGTGTCCGCGACGGTCTCGCCGACGTCGACGTCCGTGGGCGCGTAGGTCCCGGAACCTACCTGGCCCGAGGCGGGGAACGGGGCGCCGCCGTCGGAGAGCGTCAGCTCGGCGTTCGAGGCGGAGGCCAGTGCTGCGGAACCCCCGATGTCGGACATGATCACCAGGTTGCTCCCGCCCGGCGCGACGAGCAGGACGTCCATGTCGTTCAGAATTCCGTGAGTCACGCCGTGCAGGGTCACGTCGACATCGGTGAGCGTCCCGGCCATCCCGGCCACGCTGACGTTCGACGGGTAGGGCGAGGCGGGCTGGAGGTCCTCGAGCGGGTTCTGGCCGGGGACGGCGATCGGCGCGGTGGCACTGAACGTGGTGGGACCGTCCGCGATGGCGGGTGGCGCGAGGACGGCGACGCCACCGAGCGCGAGCGCGGTCACCGCGAACGCGGCGAACGTGCGGTGGATGCGATGAGTGTGCGCCGACACCGGCCACCCCTTCCGTCGTGCCGCGGGCAGGCGACGACGAGCACCCCCGGGCGGCACCACGCTAGCGGCTCGATCCGGATCCCCGAAAGTCACGATCCGGTCACGATCACGAAGCGGCACTCGACGGCGCGGCCGCGCCTCTGCCCTACTGTGCTCGCGCCCCACCCCTCGGGCGGGACGAGTCCCCATCTGCGACGTCTCGACTGGAGCATCATGGAACCCTTCATCGGCGAACTACGGCTCTTCGGCTTCAACTACGCGCCACGTGGCTGGGCCCTGTGCGACGGCAGTCTCATGCCGATCAACCAGAACCAGGCGCTCTTCTCGCTCCTCGGCACGATGTACGGCGGCAACGGGACCAGCACGTTCGGTCTGCCGGACCTGCGCGGGCGCGTGCCGCTCGGGGCGGGCCAGACACCAGGTGGCTCGCAGTACCAGCAGGGCCAGAGCGGCGGGACCGAGTCCGTGACCCTCACCGTCGGCCAACTACCGTCGCACAGTCACCAGGTCCAGGGGTCCGCCCAGGCGACGGGAAAGAGCCCGGCCAACCTCGTGCCCGGCTTCTCCGCAGCCGCGGCCGCGTACGGGCCCCCGGACGGCACGGCGATGAACGCGACCATGGTCGGCATGACCGGGAACGGCCAGCCGATCCCGGTGGTCCAGCCCTACCAGGCGCTGGTCTGGTGCATCGCCGTCGAGGGCATCTTCCCGTCCCGCCAGTAGCGCGCCGGAAGCCTCGGCTGCGATCCCCAGGCGCACCGGGGAGTCCGGCCGCCTCGTCACGATCGGGTCAACCCCGGCGCCACGGCGGATCACCCCGAGCCCAGTTGTCCCCGGCCGACTCGATCCGCAGGCTGTGCCCCGTACCGGCGCGCTCCCCGCCGATCTCCTCGCTGTACACGCAGATCCCGGTGCCCACGTCCAGGCGGACCCGGTAGGCGTCGGGGTAGTCGCCCTCGCGCTTGCGCCAGTCGTCGGCGAGGTCGACCACCTCGCACGGCAGGAGCGCGCAACAGGAGCAGCGGGGGTCGTAGGCGGCCGTGGTGCGGAGCACGGCCTCCCAGGCCGGACGCCCCTCGTGCTCGACCACCCGGACCTCGTCGATCACCGTGCCCGGCGGCACCTTCTCGCCAGCCGTCATCGCCGCCAGGTGGTCCGGGTCGTCCTGATCGAACTGGCCATCCGCGAGCTCGACCGGGTCGAGCATCGCCACCCAGTGGTAGGTCTGATACATCGGCGCGTCGTGGTCGAAGCGGTCCGTGAGGCGCCGGCGCACCAGGCCCTGCTCGTCGAGGACGGCCCCGGCGGGGTCGCCCGCCCGTGCCTCCCGACGAGCCTCCTCGGCGTCCCGACGGACGTCGGCGGTCAGGGTGGCACGGTAGCCGGGATCCGCCAGCCGGGGCTCGTCCGCGAGCGCGGCCTCATCGAACGCGACGAGGAAACCGACCGACGGACCCGGATCCTGCCGCTCGTCGAGTCGCACCTGCCCGTCGAGCGCCTCCACCCGGATCCGGTCCGGCCGTTCGATCCAGGACCGGACGGGCTCCCCGGCGAACGGGCCGGACCACTGCGCGGTGAACCGGACGGTGCGCCAGCGCCACGGGGACGAGCGCGCGAGGGCGCGGAAGTCCTCGGCATCGGGTCTGGCGGGTGCGAGCGACATCCCTCCATTGTGGCGGGCAGCGGGGCGGATCCCGGCAGTGATATCGCAACCCGTGAGCCACCGACGCCGGATCCGCCCGCACCACGGATACGCAACTATTGCGTATCCGCAGTTACTGCGGCATCATGGCAGGAGTCACCGAGCCCACGAACCCCAGGAGCCATCGTGTCCACCGAGAACCGCCTGCAGTCCGCGCTCGAACGCACCCGCGCCGAGCTCGACGCGTGCGACCCCTCGTCGGCGGCGACGTCCCTGCCCCACCTGCGGGCCGCCGTCGGGCATCTCGCCGACGCGGTGGACGAGGCGATGGCGATGGCGGTGCTCGAGGAGGGCACGTCGCTGCGGGCTGCCGGCGCGCTCGCCGGGCTGTCCGAGAACGCGGTCCCGCCCCGCCTCGGCCGTACGGCCGCGCTGGCCTCGTACCGCGACGCCAGCGGGCGCGTCTCCGCCCGGGGCGTCGAGCGGGCCCGGTACGACGTGGAGCGCGGCGACTACTCACCCGCCCCCGAGGCCGAGCGCGAGCCGATGCGGTTCCGGCCCCGCCGCCCCGACTGAGCCGCACCCAGCAGGGTCCGCGCCACCACCGGCGCCGACCGTGACCACCCGACACCAGCCATCCGTACCACCCCACCGACGAAGGGACCCGCCATGACCGACCAGAACTTCACCCACATCGCGTTCCTGCTCGACCGTTCCGGCTCGATGCAGTCCATCAGGTCCGACACCGTCGGCGGCTTCGACGCCTTCATCGCGGAGCAGCGTGGCGAGCCGGGCCGGTGCACGGTCTCCCTGGCGCAGTTCGACGACGAGTACCAGGAGGTCTACGCCGATCGGCCGATCGCGGACGTGCCCTCGCTCGACCTGGTGCCCCGCGGCCGCACGGCGATGCTCGATGCCATCGGGCGCCTCATCAATGCCACCGGCGCCCGGCTCGCGGCACTGCCGGAGGACCAGCGTCCGGGCACCGTGATCGTCGGCATCATGACCGACGGCCTCGAGAACGCCTCGAGGGAGTTCACCCGCGCGCAGATCAAGGCGATGATCGGCGAGCAGACCGACCGATACGGCTGGCAGTTCCTGTATATGGGCGCCAACCAGGACGCCATCGAGGTCGGCACCGGCCTTGGCGTGGACCCGGGTCTGGCCGTCACCTACGCCGCGACCAAGGTGGACGCGGCGATGCGCATGACCAGCAGGAAGGTCGCCGGGGTCCGCGCCGCCATGGCCGCGGGCATGGCCGCACCGGCCGCTCGGGCCGCACACGGCTACACCGAGGCGGAGCGCGCCCAGGTGGGCGAGGACGGTACGGCCGGCTGACCGGCGCGACCGAGGTGCCCGACGGCGTCCCGTCAGCCAGTCGGGCACCGCCCAGATGGAGCACCGGGCGCGGCGAGCCTCATCGACACACCGGCTCCGGGGCCGACTCGGCGTGGCCATCGGCCACAGCCTCGGGCCCGACCGTTCCGGCCACAGCCGGGACCGTCTGCGGCCCGGGCTCCGGTGGCGGCGTCGCCGTGCCGGTCCGCAGTTGGGAGGCCACGATCGCTCCGAGCGCCAGTGCGAACCCGAGAAGCTGCGCGGGTTCGAACCGCTCACCGAGGACGAGCGCACCCAGCGCCGCGGCCACGACCGGGGAGAGCAGTGCGAGCATCGCGGCCGACGTCACCGGGATCCGTCCGATCCCGGTGAACCACAGCGTGTAGGCGAGCAGGCCGCCGACCACCCCGAGCCAGGCGTAGCCCGCCACGGCCGGCGCGTCGATGCCCGCCGGCACCCCCTCCACGACCAGCGTCAGCGGGACCAGGACCAGCCCTCCGGCGGTGAGTTGCCACCCGGCGAACGCGAGCGCCCCGGTCGGCCTGCCCCACCGCTTCGTCAGGGTGACGCCGAGGCCCATCGAAGCGGCTCCGGCGAGCCCGGCCGCGACTCCGAGCACATCTGGCACGGCGTCGGCGCGGAGCACCACCAGGGCCACTCCGACCACGCCCACGACTCCCCAGCCGAGCCGCCAGGCGGACCAGGCCTGGCCCAGCAGGACGACCGCGAGCACGGCCACGATCAGGGGCTGACCGGCGCCGAGCGTGGCGGCGAGCCCGCCGGGCAGCCGGTAGGCGGCCACGAACAGCAGCAGGAAGAACGCCCCGATGTTGAGGACCCCGAGGACCGCCGACCGCCACCACCAGGACCCTCGGGGCAGCGCGCGGGAGAGCGCCACCGCGAGCAGGCCCGCGGGCAGGGCGCGCATCAGGGCGGCGAACAGCGGCGCGTCCGGGGGCAGGAACTGGGTCGTCACCAGGTAGGTCGTGCCCCAGACGAGTGGAGCGAGGGCCGTTGCCAAGGTCACGGACAGGTGTCGCATCGCAAACTCCTTAACGTTGAACTATTCAACATGAAGGACTGTAGGATGACCGGAGTCGTTCGTCAAACATTTCAACGTCAAACAGTTCAGCGCCGAGGAGTGGCCGTGGAAGACGCCGTCGATGCCCGTCTGCAGCAGTGGAACGTGGTCCGGCCCGATCTCGACGTCTCCGCCATGGGCGTGATCGGCCGCCTGTCCCGACTGACCCGGCTGCTCGAACATGCCCTACAGGAGGTCTTCGATGCGCACGGTCTCCAGCCCGGCGAGTTCGACCTGCTCGCCACCCTCCGGCGAGCGGACCCGGAGAGCACCGGCCTGACCGCCGTGGCGTTGGCGCGCGCGGCGATGCGGACCTCCGGGGCGATCACCAATCGCCTCGACCGCCTGGTCGCGAAGGGGCTCGTGCGTCGCGACGTGGACGAGTCGAACCGACGGGCCATCCTGGTCACGCTCACGCCGGACGGACGCACCGTGCTGGACGCCGCCCTGGCCGATCACGTCGCGAACGAGGAGCGTTTGCTCGCCGCTCTCGAGGCACCCGAACGCGAACAGTTGGCGAGCCTGTTGCGCACCCTTCTGCTCGCACACGGCGACCGAGCCTGACCGGCCTGGCCTGACCGTTCGCCGCGGCGCCCCCTCACCGTTCGCCTACGGCGTGGCGTGCGGCGCGACCATCGGCGCACCGATCCGCGTGATCCGATCCTGCCCCCACGCACCCAGCGGGGCGAGTGCCGCGTTCAGCGCGACGCCCACCTCGGTCAGGGAGTACTCCACGCGGGGCGGGACCTCCCGGTACACCTCGCGATGGACGAGCCCATCCGCCTCCATCTCCCGCAGGTGCTGGACGAGCATCTTCTCGCTCACCCCCGGCAGGCCACGTCTGAGCGCGGAGAATCTCCGCGTGCCGTGATCGAGCTCCCACAGGATGAGCGACTTCCACTTGCCGGTGATCACATCCATGGCGGCGTCGATGCCGCAGATGTAGGGGCCCTGCCGAGGGCTCGGCGACACCGCCTCGGCGGAACCCGCTGACGCTGTGACCTCGATACTTACCATGCGGTGAGTATCGCACTCCGAAGTGGGTACTTGTGGAGCGGTGCGCGGCGACGCAGGCTCGAGGAGATGACTCCCTCAATGAATCCGCCACCGTCCTCCCCCATCACGACCGCAACGCCGCCGACCTCGGCGGCCAACACCTCGACCACCTCGGACTCCCCGGCGCGGCCGCGGGTGAGCATCCTCGGACTCGGTGTCATGGGCGCCGCGCTGGCCGGCGCACTGCTCGCGGCCGGGTACCCCACCACCGTCTGGAACAGGACGCCGGGCAGAGCCGAGCCGCTACGCCGCAGCGGCGCCGCAGAAGCCGCCTCCCCGACCGAGGCGGTCACCACGGCCGACCTGGTGATCGTCTGCGTGTTCGACCACGCCTCGGTGCACGACGTGCTCGATCCGCTCGTCGAGCACCTCGACGGCATCGACCTCATCAACCTCACCACCACCACGCCTGAGGAGGCCCGCGAGCTCGCGGCCTGGTCCTCGACCCGGGGCATCAACTATCTCGACGGCGGCATCATGGCCGTGCCGGCGATGATCGGGCAGGACGGCTCGTCGATCCTCTACAGCGGCGCAGCCGAGGTGTTCCAGCGACACGAACGACTCCTGGGCAGCTGGGGCGAGGCCACCTACTTCGGTGGGGATGCCGGACTGGCCTCGCTTGAGGACCTCGCGCTCCTGTCCGGCATGTACGTCATGTTCGCCGGACTCCTGCACGGTATGGCGATGGTCGCCTCCGTGGGGGTCAGCGCGAGCACGTTCGTCACGCGGGCCCAGCCCTTCCTGGCCGCCATGACCGAGACCTTCCCGGCCTTCGCCGAGACCATCGACAGCCGTCGGTACGACGCGCCCGACCGGCAGAGTCTGGAGTTCTCCGACCTCGGCAACCTCGTCCGGGCCAGCACCGAGGCCGGCATCAGCCCGGCCGTGGTGCAGATGGTGCAGGACCTGATCATGCGCCAGCGCGACGCGGGCTTCGGCGACGAGGACTTCTCCCGCATCTACGAGAGCATCGCCCACCCAGTCACCACCGAATCGAGTGCCTCATGACCACCCGGACCGAGACCGGCGCCCAGCATCAGCCTGCCACCACCGTCCCCGTCACCGTGCTCGGCCTCGGCCCGATGGGGCAGGCCATGGGGCACGTCCTGCTCGCGGCCGGCCATCCGGTCACCGTCTGGAACCGGACGTCGGCGCGCGCAGACACCCTCGTCTCGGCGGGGGCGACGCCGGCGCCGGACCCGGGCTCCGCCGTCGCGAGCAGTGAGCTGGTGATCCTCAGCCTCACCGACTACCAGGCGATGTACGACATCCTCGGCGACCACACCGACGCACTGCGCGGTCGTCTGCTCGTGAACCTCAGCTCGGACACCCCGGAACGCACCCGTGAAGCCGCCGACTGGGCAGGTCAGCACGGCGCCCGGTTCCTGACCGGCGGTGTGATGACGCCCCCGCCGACCATCGGCACGGAAGGTGCCTACGTCTACTACAGCGGACCACGCCCCGACTTCGAGGCTCATTCGGCGGCCCTGTCCGTGATCGGCGAACCGCGGTATGTCGGCGAGGACCCGGGGCTCGCCCAACTCCTCTACCAGGCGCAGCTGGACGTGTTCCTGACGGGGTTGGCCGGCCTCCTGCACGCGACCGCACTCGCCGGTAGCGGCGGCGTCAGCGCCGCCGAGTTCGTGCCGCAGGCGTTGGAGACACTCACCGGCATCCCGGCCATGATCGAGGACGGTGACGCGCTCGGGACCGCGTTGGACGCACGCTCCCATCCCGGCGACCTCGGCACGACCACCATGATGGGCGCCACGGCCGACCACATCGCGGCCACCTCGGCGGCGGCCGGCCTGGACCTCGTCCTGCCCGACGCCGTGGCCTCGCTCTACCGGCGAGCCATCCGCGCGGGCCACGGGGCCGACAACTGGACCTCGCTGATCGAGGTGATCCGCGCGGGAGTGCTCACCCCAGCCGCGCCCTGAGCCACGCCAGGGCGACCTCCCCCTGCGCGCGCTGGAACGTGCGCAGGTGGGGGATGCCGGGTGGCGGCTCCTGCAGCGAGCCGTGGACGAAGAATCCGGTCACGGCCGCGACCAGCGCCGTGACGGCGTCGGGGTCGGCGCCGACGCTGAGCGGATGCGCCCGCCAGATCTCCTCCGGATCGCCGCCGCCCTCGAGGCCGATGCTCGGCAGCATCAGGACCAGGTCCACCCACGGCGCGCCGGACGCCGCGTACGGCCAGTCCACCACGAGCATCCGGCCGCCGGCGCGGACCAGGTTGTCCGAGCGGATGTCACCGTGCACGAGGGCATCCCCGGCGACCGCCTCCCGCCAACCGTCGGCGCGGTCCGCGAGGGACTCCAGGTTGGCCGCGACCCACGGGTCCCAGCCCGACGGCGCCCGACCGGACTCCAGGATCCGGTGCCACTCCTCGAAGGCGTGCCCGGAACTCATCGGGCCGATCAGGTCCGTCCGGGGCGCCTCGATGCGGCCGAGCGCGTCGAGCAGTTCCAACGTCTCGCGCAGGTCGTCGGTGCGCCATGGCGTGCTCGGGCCGGACCCGTCCGCGGCGTCGAAGCCGACGGCGACCCAGTCGCCCTCGTCCAGGGTCCACCGCCATCGGGGTGTGGGCACCCGCTCCGGAAGCACCGCGGCCACCGCGGCCTCCTGCCGGTACAGCTCGGCGCTGCGCTCGTGGAAACTCGTGGCGACCGCCTTGACGAACACCCGCTCGCCGTCCGCCGTGACCAGCGTGGCCGCCATGCCGGGGCTGTACCCGCCCTCGTGGCTGTGCGCGGCGACCACCTCGCCGGTGCGCTCGGCGATCAGCGAGCGGACGCCGTCGGGCAGGCCGGCCCAGGCGAGCCGGGTGCGGCTCACGACTGCGCGGCCCGGCGGGAGCGGATCGCGGCCGCGGCGGCGGGCAGGATCTCGTGCAGGTCACCGATCACCGCGAAGTCGCTGAGCTCCACCAGTGGTGCCTCGGAGTCGGTGTTCACGGCGATGATCGTGCGGGCCGCCTGCATGCCGCCGTGGTGGTGCGGCGCCCCGGAGATGCCGGCGCCGATGTAGACGCGCGGGGCGATCGTCACGCCGGTCTGCCCCACCTGGGCGTCGTGCCCGATCCAGCCCTCGTCGACGGCGTCCCTGGTGGACCCGATCGCGGCACCGAGGGCGTCGGCCAGGTCCTCGACGGGCCCGAAGTCACCGGCCGTGCCACGGCCACCGGCGACCACGACGGCCGCCTCCGCGAGCGCCGGGCGCACCACACCGCTCGCATCCGCCGACACCTCGTGCACCACCCGGTCCAGGAGTTCCAGACCGGCCGGGGACGAGGCCGCCACCGGCAGGCCCTCCACCGCGGCCGCGCCCCGTGACGCAGCGGCCTGCGCGGTCAGGGCGTTCGGGCGCAGGGTCGCCACGGCGGCCTGCGTGGTGACGGCGCACTCGGTGTCCCAGGTGCCCGCGAAGACCCGTTTGCCGCCGACCAGCCGGCCACCGGCGTCGGCGAGGGAGGTCACATCGATCAGCAGGCCGGCTCCGGTGCGCCACGCGGTGTGCGCGGCGATCTCCTTGTTCACGAACGAGGAGGTCAGCAGCACCAGGCCGGCGCCCGTGTGCGCGGCGGCGGCGGCGACGGCGACGGCCGCCACCGCCGGGATCTCTCGTGGGGCCTCGCCCAGGTCGGCGAACAGGACCCGGTCCACGCCGGCGTCGGCCAGCTGGTCCAGCGCGGGCGTGCTCGGCTCGGCGAGGGTCAGCGCCACCGGCATGCCCAGGGTCCGGGCGAGGGTGAGCGCCTCCAGCGCGGGTGAGCGCAGGGCTGCGTCGGCGTTCTCGATCAGGACCAGCACGGTCCGGACAGCGGTCTCGGTCACGGGTTCCACCACTCTCAGATGAGGTCGTTGCTGATCAGGTAGTCGGCGAGCGCGCGACCGCCGGAGGAGTCGGAGTCGGTGACGATCTCGGGCTCCGGCCGCGGCGGGCGGGGATCGGTCCGCAGGACCTCGGTCCGGTTGGTCGACGCGCCGTCGGCCAGTCCCAGGTCGGCGGCGCCGAGCACCTCGATCTCCTTCGCGCGGGCGGCCATGATCTCCTTGAACTTCGGGAGCCGCGGGGTGTTGGCGAGGTCCGTCACGGCCACCACCGCCGGCAAGGTCGCGCGCAGGGTCTCGGTGACACCGTCGAGTTCGCGCCGAGCGATGAGAGCGCCGTCGGAGTAGGTCAGTTCCTGCACCACGGTCAACTGCGGCAGGTCAAGGGCGGCCGCGAGCAGCGACGGCACCACCGCGCCGAGCCCGTCGAGGGCTGCCATCCCGGTGAGGACCACGTCCACGTCACCGATACGCCGGATGGCCGCCGCGAGCGCGGTGGCGGTGCCGAAGTAGTCGGCGCCGGCCAGTGCGTCGTCGGTGATCCGGATGCCACGGTCGGCGCCCATCTGCAGGGCGCGGCGCACGGCGTCCGCGGCGACGTCCGGGCCGAGGGTGAGCGCGATGATCTCGTGCTCACCGTCACCGGCAGCGGCCACGAGCGCGAGCGCCGCCTCGACGGCGTTCTCGTCCACCTCGTTCATGGTTCCGTCGTCGGCGCTACGAACCACCCGGTGCTCGGCGGTGAAACCACGGGTCGATTGCAGGTCCGGGACATGTTTGACACAGACTACGATTCGCATAGTCACAGCCTGCCACTGCCGGGCCCCTGGCCGGAATTCCGCCCCCGCTCGCCTCCGACGGATCGACCACCTGATGTTGTTCACCGAGACCGACCCACCCAGTACCGCGACGCCCCGGCTGACCGGCGTCGAACGGGCCGTCGGGAGCGCACGGCACCAGGACACCTACGGCACCCGTCTCGTGCCCGGCGGGGTCGACACCGTGGTGCACGCGCCGCACGCGACCGCCGTCGAGTTCTGCCTGCTCGACGGCGAGGGCGAGCAGGCCACCGAGCGCCGGTTCCGGCTCCTGGTGGGCGAGCACGGCCGCTGGCACGGCCACATCCCCGGGGTCGGCCCGGGCCAGCGGTACGGGCTGCGCGTGCACGGACCCTGGGACCCGGCGCACGGCCACTTCCACAACCCGCACAAGCTGCTCGCGGACCCCTACGCCCGGGCGATCGTGGGCTCGCTCGACCTGGTCCCGGCCGTCTACGGGCACGTCGTCGACGACCGCCTCCGCCCGGTCCCCGGCCAGGACGGGCGGGACGAGCGGGACAGTGCGCCGCACGTTCCCCACGGCGTGATCGTCGACGACCACTTCGACGACGAGCCCGTGCAGCACCCGGACACCCCGTGGGGCCGCACCGTGATCTACGAGGCGCACGTGCGCGGACTGACCCAGCGGCTGCCCGGGGTGCCCGAGCACCTGCGCGGCACGTACGCCGGCCTGGCCCACCCCACGACGGTGGCGCACCTGCGTGACCTGGGCGTCACCGCCGTCGAACTTCTGCCGATCCACGCGAAGGTGACCGAGCCGGCCCTCACCGAGCGCGGCGTCGTCAACTACTGGGGCTACAACACGCTCGGCTACTTCGCGCCGGAACCGGCCTACGCCACCCAGGCGTCCCAGGCAGCTGGCCCGGCCGCGGTGCTCGCCGAGGTCAAGGGCATGGTCAAGCTCCTGCACGAGGCCGGTATCGAGGTCATCCTCGACGTGGTCTACAACCACACCTGCGAGGGCGGCACCGACGGGCCGCTGCTGTCCTGGCGGGGGCTGGACAACGTCGGGTACTACCTGCACGACGGCGCCGGGCACAGTCGCTACCTCGACGTCACCGGGTGCGGCAACTCGCTGGACTTCCGCAACCAGCACGTGGTCCGGATGACCCTCGACTCGCTGCGGTACTGGGCGGCGGAGGTGGGCGTCGACGGGTTCCGGTTCGACCTCGCCGTCACCATGGGCCGCAAGGGCACCACGTTCCTGCCCGACCACCCGTTCCTGGTCGCGCTGGCCTGCGACCCGGTCCTCGGCGGGCGCAAGCTGATCGCCGAGCCGTGGGACCTGGGTCCGGGCGGCTGGCGCACCGGACAGTTCACGGCACCGGTCGCGGAGTGGAACGACCGCTACCGCGACGTGCTGCGGACGTTCTGGATCTCCGACGCCGCGGCCACCGTGAACGGCGGACACGGCCACGACCTGAGGGACCTGGCCACCCGGCTCGCGGGCTCGGCGGACATGTTCGCGCAGTCCCCCGTCCCGGGCGGACGGGGGCCGATCGCCAGCCTCAACTTCGTCACCGCCCACGACGGTTTCACGCTGCGTGATCTGGTCTCCTACGACCACAAGCACAACGAGCTCAACGGTGAGGACAACCGGGACGGGACGGACAACAACCGGTCCTGGAACCACGGCGTCGAGGGTGAGACGGACGAGGCCGAGATCCTCGCGCACCGTCGGCGCACCATGCGCAACATCCTCGGCACGATGATGGTCTCGGCCGGTGTCCCGATGATCACCGCCGGGGATGAGTTCGGGCGCACCCAGCACGGCAACAACAACGCCTACTGCCACGACGACGAGTCCGTCTGGGTGGACTGGGACCTGGCCGACTGGCAGCACGAGCTGCGGGCCACCACCGCGCACCTGCTCACCCTGCGCCGGCAGAACCGGGTGCTGCGGCCGGCCCGGTTCCGGCCGTTCGACCCACGCTCGTTCCGGTCCCGGCCCGCGCTGGCCTGGTTCGACGAGCACGGCGCCACCATGTCGCTGGAGCGCTGGCACGACGTGAACCGGCGGGTCCTGCAGATGTTCCGCGGCGGCGAGCGAGCCGACGAACGGGACGCGTTGATCGTGATCAACGGCGCGGCGAACCCCGTGCCCGTGACCCTCTCCAGCGACGGCCCGGAGTTCTACGAACTGGTCTGGGACTCGGCCTGGGAGCACCCGGACGAGCGGCCCGGCTCGGCGACCGTGCCCGCCGGGACCACGCTCGAGGTCCCGGAGTTGAGCATGCGGATCTACCTGCAGGCGTAGCCGCTGCGTCACTGACCCGCCTCCCGGGTCACCGACGCGGGGGCCGCGAAACACCAGGCGACACCCACCGTTGCGTCACTGACCCGCCTACCGGGTCAGTGACGCAACCACCGGCGAACCGGCCGCCTGCGCGGCGGCGAGCCGACGCCGTCGGGCATCGTGCCCCCACCGCCTGACTAGGCTTGGCGGCATGACCGACACGGACGTCATCGTCATCGGCGCGGGCCTGTCCGGCCTCGTCACCGCCACTCGCCTGACCGCACGGGGCCGGCGCGTCATCGTCCTGGACTCCGAGCCCGCCGCGTCCCTCGGTGGGCAGGCGTTCTGGTCGTTCGGTGGCCTGCTTCTGGTGGACTCCCCGGAACAGCGACGCCTGGGCGTGCGCGACAGCGCGGACCTGGCGTTCTCGGACTGGCTCGGGTCCGCGAACTTCGCCGCCGGGGCCGAACGGGGCCAGGGGCCGGACGCGCAGGGCTACGCCTGGGCGCAGCGGTACGTGGAGTTCGCCTCCGGACCGATGCGCTCGTGGCTGCACGATCAGGGGGTGCGGTGGTTCCCGCTGGTGCAGTGGGCCGAGCGCGGCGGATACCCCGCCGGCGGGCACGGCAACACGGTGCCCCGGTTCCACGTCACCTGGGGCACCGGCCCCGGAGTGCTCGCCCCGTTCCTGCGGGCCGCTCGGGCGGCCCGGGAGGAAGGGCTGCTCGAGATCCGGTTCCGGCACCGGGTCGCCGGACTGATCACGACCGACGGCGCGGTCACCGGGGTCCGTGTCGAGGTGCTCGAGCCCTCGGCGGTCGGGCGTGGCGAGCCGAGTTCCCGCACGGTCACGAGCGAGGTGGACCTCACCGCCGACGCCGTGGTGGTCGCCAGCGGCGGCATCGGGGCCAATCACGACCTGGTCCGGGCCGCGTGGCCTGCGTCGGCCGGCAGGTTGCCGGGCGGGATGCTCTCAGGCGTGCCGGACGCCACCGACGGGCTGATGCTCGCGGCCGCGGAGGACTCCGGTGCTGCCGTTGTCCATGCGGACCGGATGTGGCACTACCCGGAGGGGCTGCCGATGCACACCCCGGTGTGGAGCCGGCACGGCATCCGGATCCTGCCCGGGCCGAGCTCGCTGTGGCTGGACGCCGACGGCGACCGGCTGCCCGCGCCGCTGTTCCCTGGTTTCGACGCGCTCGGCGCGCTGCGGCACATCACCGGGCGCGGGGACTCGCACTCCTGGTTCGTGCTGAACAAGGCGATCATGGAGACCGAGTTCGCCCTGTCCGGCTCCGACCAGAACCCGGACCTGACCGGCAAGGACGTGAGGCTGCTCGCCCAGCGGGTGCTGCCGGGCGCCGTCGGGCCGGTCGCCGCCTTCGCCGAACATTCCCCCGAGTTCGTCTGGGCGCACACCCCGGCCGAGCTGGCCGCAGGCATGAACGCGCTCACCGGCTCCGAACGTATCGACGCCGACGCCCTGGCCCGGCTCATCGAACTGCGGGACGCGCAGGTGGGCAGCGGGCTCGGCAAGGACCCGCAGCTGATGGCGATCAACCACGCTCGCGGCTACGTCGTGGACAGGCGCATGCGGGTCAGCCCGCCGCGGCCGCTCACCACACCCAAGGACGGGCCGCTGCTCGCTGTGCGGCTGTCGGTGCTCACCCGCAAGACGCTCGGCGGGCTTCACACGGACACCGAGGCCCGGGTGCTGCGACCCGACGGGCAGGTGCTGGCCGGGCTGTTCGCGGTCGGGGAGGCGGCCGGGTTCGGTGGCGGCGGCGTGCACGGTGAGCGGGCCCTGGAGGGCACCTTCCTGGGCGGCTGCCTGTACTCCGGCTGGGTGGCCGGCGGCGCGATCTGACCCGCGTCGCGGGACGGGCTCAGATTCCGAGCACCGGGAGGCATTCCTCGACACCAGTGAGCTGGATGTCCCCGCGCCGGTTCGACTCCCAGCGTTGCCTGGTCAGGGCCCAACGCTGCAGGGCCGCCGCCTGGCCACGCCTGGTCGCCCGGTCCGTGCCGTTCCGCTGGTAACCGAGCGACCGGGAGACCGCGTTCGACGCGCCGTTGTCGGTGAACGCGTCGCTGGTCGCCTCCGCGGCGCCGAGCCCCACGAACGCCAGCTGCAGCACGGCGGCCCGCATCTCGCGGCCCAGACCTCGACCTCGGGCGGACGGCTTCAACCAGGAGAACGTGGTGACCGACCCGTAGGTCGCGAAGTTGACCCCGATGAGGTCCTGCATGCCGATCGCCTCGCCATCGACCATCACCACGAAGTAGAGGCGCCAGAAGTCCGGGGCCACGTGGGCGCGGCCCGCCCAGATGCCCCGTAACCAGCGCCACTCGCGATCCGGAGCGTCGGCATACAGCGACATCGGATCATCGAACGGCGACTCGTCCGCCGCCACCACCCCCTCGCGTACGGCAGGCAGGAGCCGATCGAGCAGGTCGTCGGTGGCGCCCAGCAGGGCAAGCCGGGGGGTGCTGACACGAACGTTGAGCGGGGGGTACGGGCTGGCCACGGGCGCGACGCTATGCCAGACCGAACGGCCGCACACCTCAATATCGGCGAGAGCCGGCCCGGATCTCGCCGGGCCGCCCGGGCACCGCCGTCGGCATTAGGGTATGCGGGTGACTTCCGCCGCCCTGCCCACCGACGCCACCGCCACCGACGACGCCGAACTCAGCACCACCGAGACGATGGACCGGTCGCTGCTGTCCGCGATCGCCAAGAGCGGTGAGATCGAGGCGGCACTGGCTACCGACGCGAGCCGGTTCCGGGTGCTCACCGGGGACCGGCCGACCGGCCGCCTGCACCTGGGGCACTACCTCGGCACGCTGGCGAACCGGGTCCGGCTCCAGGATCTCGGCGTACAGACGATGCTGCTGGTCGCCGACTACCAGGTGATCACCGACCGGGACGACGCCGGGCCGATCGCCGAGCGCACCCGCGAACTCCTCACGGACTACCTCGCCGCGGGGATCGACCCGATGCGGACCACGATCTTCGCGCACTCCGCGGTGCCGGCCCTCAACCAGCTGATGCTGCCGTTCCTGTCCCTGGTCACCGACTCGGAGCTGCGTCGCAACCCGACCGTGAAGGCCGAGAACGAGGCCACCGGCGGCCGCCCGATGAGCGGGCTGCTGCTCACCTACCCGGTGCACCAGGCCGCGGACATCCTGTTCTGCAAGGCGAACCTGGTGCCGGTCGGCAAGGACCAGTTGCCGCACCTGGAGCTGACCCGGGTGGTCGCCCGCCGGTTCAATGAGCGCTACGCGGGCGGCCGCACGGTGTTCCCGTCCCCGGACGCCCTGCTCAGCGACGCGGTGAACGTGCTCGGCGTGGACGGGCAGAAGATGTCCAAGTCCAGGGGTAACACCATCGAGCTGGCGATGACCGAGGACGAGACCGCCAAGCAGCTCAAGCGCGCCGTCACCGACTCCGACCGGAACATCACCTTCGACCCGGTCGGCCGTCCCGAGGTCGCGAACCTGCTCACGATCGCCTCCCTGCTCGGCGCCGGCAGCCCGGAGGACCTCGCCGCCAGGATCGGCGACGGTGGCGGCGGCGGCCTGAAGAAGCTCGTCACCGAGGTGATCAACGAGCACCTGCGCCCGATCCGGGCCCGCCGCCGCGAGTTGGAGGCGGACCCGGGCTACCTGGCAGGAGTCCTCGCCGAGGGCAACGCCCGCGCCAACGAGATCGCCGACGCGACCCTCGCCGAGGTCCGCGAGACCATGGGCATGACCTACCGCTGAGCCGGTCCGCCGGACCTCTCGTCCTGCCTGCGCGTGGCGTCGCACGGCCCTGGTCCGTCATGGCGTCTGGCGCCGGGTGGTGCGCTCCGTCTACGACTGCCGACTCCCGGTCGACGATGGCGAGGCACGCAATCTTCGCCGGCGCCGGTCGGCCTGGATCGCCATCCTCGCGGCAGGACCGGACGCGGTCGCCACCGGAATGTGTGTGCCCTCGTGCTCCACGGTGTCTGGGGACTACCCCAGGTGATCGCGCCGGAGGCGATGCTTCCCGGCATTCGCGCGAACCGGGGACCTTCCGGAGTCCGGATCCGCCGGGGACCACGGACCGGTCGGATCACGGTCGTCGACGGCGCCCGGGCGGTCGGCGTGCGCACCGCCCTCGTCCAGGCCCTGCCGGAGTTGGATCGCAACACCGCGGTCGCGGTCCTGGACTCAGCGCTGAACCGGAAACTCATCGACGCGGACGGGCTCGCGTCGATCCGTGCACGGCTGCGCGGACGCCGCGGCGCAAGCAGGCCAGAGGCCTGGTGGGCGCTCGTGGATGGACGCGCCGAGTCTCCGCTCGAGACTCACGCGCGGCTCGACTGCCACGACAACGGATTGCCGCCGGATGAACTCCAACTCGAGGTCCGGGCGGAGGATGGACGGTTCCTCGGCCGGGGCGACCTGGCCTGGCGGGGACCGGACGGGACCTGGGTGATCGCCGAGGTCGATGGCGTAGACAGCCACTCCGAGGCACCTGCGCTGTACCGCGACCGTGACCGTCAGAACGACCTCGTGATCAATTCCGATGTGACGCTGCTCCGCTTCGCCGCCCGCGACGTCTACCGGTCCGGGGTCATCCCGGCCAGGATCCGCGCGGCGATGTCGGCGCTGCGGTCGAACGTGCGGTCCCGCGGCGCAAGCGCCAGATCCGCCGCCTAACCGCACGCACGTCGACGTTGGCTCGGGATGAGAGTGTCCTTGTGCGGTCCAACGGAACTGTGGGCCGCACAAGGACACGTTCGACGTGATGCCGTTCCCCGCGAGGACCCTCAGGCAGAGGCGACCAGGGCGAGTTCGGTCGCGGCCGCCAGGTCGCGGTGCTTGGGCACGATCCGGACGTTGTAACCGAACGGACCGGACTGGGCGAGGGTGAACGCACGGCTGAAGTGGTAGCGCCCGCCCTCGTAGGTGTCGGTCAGCTCCAACTTCGAGGTCCCGAACTCGTCGATCTCGTCATTGTCGGAGACCCGGCCGTAGTTCATCTGGACCTCGACGTCATCCGGGCTGAGCCGGCCGAGCGAGACGAACGCCTTGATGGTGACGTGGTCGCCCACCTTGACCGCCTCGTGCAGCCCCTCGGACTCGACGTGGTCGACCCGCACGCTCGGCCAGGCGGCGTGCACCTTGGCCTTCCAGTCCGCGAGCTCGATCGCACCCGTGTACCCGGGGCCGTCGACGTCCCGGAAGGACTGCGCCGTCGGGGTGTACAGCTCGGTGATGTAGTCACGCACCATGCGCGTGGCCTGGACCTTCGGGCCGAGGGTGGCCAGCGTGTGCCGGATGTTCTCCAGCCAGTGCACGGGCAGCCCGTCGGTGCGGTCGTAGAACCGCGGCGCCACGGTGTTCTCGAGCAAGTCGTACAGCGCCGCCGCCTCGAGGTCGTCCCGGTGCTCGGGGTCGTCGACGCCGTCCGCGGTCGGGATCGCCCAACCGTTCTGGCCGTCGTACATCTCGTCCCACCAGCCGTCCAGCACGGACAGGTTCAGGGCGCCGTTCAGGGCCGCCTTCATGCCGGACGTGCCGCAGGCCTCGAGCGGGCGCAGCGGGTTGTTGAGCCACACGTCACAGCCCGGATAGAGGGTCTGGGCCATCTCGATGTCGTAGTTCGGCAGGAACACGATCCGGTGCCGGAGATCCTCGGAGTCGGCGAACTGGACCAGCTTCTGGATCAGTCGCACGCCCTGCTCGTCGGCGGGGTGGGACTTGCCGGCGACCAGGATCTGCACGGGCCGGTCCGGGTGAAGGAGGAGCCGGCGAAGCCTTTCGACGTCGCGCAGCATCAGGGTGAGCCGCTTGTAGGTGGGCACCCGGCGGGCGAACCCGATCGTCAGGACGTCGGGGTCGAGCACGCCGTCCACCCAGCCGAGCTCGGCGGCGGAGGCGCCACGCTGGGTCCAGGACTTGCGCACCCGGCTGCGGGCGTTGTGGACCAGCCGCTCGCGCAGCTGGCGACGCAGCTCCCACAGGGTCGCGTTGTCGATGCCGCCGTCCTGCTTGTACCAGCCACTGCCCGACTCGATCTCGTCGGCGGTGAAGTACTCGGCCTGGGCGCCGGCGAACAGCGGGTCGATCCAGGTCGGGCTGTGCACACCGTTGGTGACCGACGTGATCGGTACCTCGCCGACATCGAAACCCGGCCACAACTGGTGGAACATGGACCGCGACACCTTGCCGTGCAGTTTGGCCACGCCGTTGGCGCGCTTGGCCAGCCGCAGGCCCATCACGGCCATGTTGAAGACGGTCGGGTCGCCGCCGTCGTAGTCCTCGCGGCCGAGCGCGAGCACGTCGGCGACGTCGATCCCGGGGATCGCGTTCCCGCCGCCGAAGTACTCGGCGATCAGGTCCGCGCCGAACCGGTCGATGCCGGCGGGCACCGGGGTATGCGTGGTGAACACGGTGCCGGCCCGGACCGCCTCGAGGGCAGCCGGGAATGCCAGCCCCTCCGCCTCGATCAGCTCGTGGACGCGTTCGATGCCGAGGAATCCGGCGTGGCCCTCGTTGCAGTGGTACACCTCGGGAGTGGGGGCGCCGGACAGCCGCGAGTGCACCCGCAGTGCCTTGACCCCGCCCATGCCGAGCAGCAGTTCCTGCTGCAGCCGGTGCTCGCTCGTGCCGCCGTACAGCCGGTCCGTGACCTTGCGGGCCGCGTCGTCGTTGTCGGGCACGTTCGAGTCGAGCAGGAGCAGCGGGACCCGGCCGACGTCCGCGCGCCACACCTGGGCGCGCAGGGTGCGCCCGCCGGGCAGCGGCAGGCTGACCCGCGACGGCGACCCGTCCTCCTCGCGCAGCAGCGTGAGCGGGAGGTTGTCCGGGTCGAGCACGGGGTAGGTCTCATGTTGCCAGCCGTCGCGGGTCAGCGACTGACGGAAGTAGCCGGCGCCGTAGAGGAGTCCCACGCCGACGATCGGCGCGGCGAGGTCGGAGGCGCTCTTGAGGTGATCGCCGGCCAGGATGCCAAGGCCGCCCGAGTACTGCGGCAACGCGGCGGCGATCCCGAACTCGGCCGAGAAGTAGGCGACCGCGGCCGGCAGGGCCGGCTCGCCGGCCTGCTCCCGACGGCGTCCCTCGGCCTGGTACCAGCGGTCCTCGCTCCGGTAGGTGTCCAGGTCCGCAGCGAGCGCACGCACCCGCTCGACGAACGCCTCGTCGGCGGCGAGCTCGCCCAGCCGGGCCGACGAGAGGGACCCGAGGAGCCGGACCGGGTCGCCGTGGAAGCTCTCCCACCGCTCCGGGTCGATCGAGCAGAACAGGTCGCGGGTCGGCGCATGCCACGCCCAGCGCAGGTTCAGGGCGAGCTCGTCGAGTGCGCCGAGCGCCTCGGGCAGGACGGTGCGAACGGTGAATCGTCGAATGGCTCTCACACGGCGAGCATAGGGGACCCGCGCAACGGATTGCGAACCTTGCAGTCGCGTTGCAACGTCCTCCCGGGCGAGTGGCCGAACTCCACGTGTGCACCCGCCGCGCTCTGGGTAGGTTCGACCTGTGAGCTCTCCACTTCCCACGCCCGCAGCACCCATCGGCCGAATCCCCGTCGTCGACGTCGGGCCCACCGTCGAGGGCGGACGCTGGCCCACCAAGGCGGTCGTCGGCGAGGTGATCCCGGTGCGCGCCACCGTGTTCCGGGAGGGGCATGACGCCGTCGCCGCGACCGCGGTCCTCACCCGCCCGGACGGCACCGACCACAGCAGGGTCCGGATGGTCGACGTCTCCCCCGGCAACGACCGGTACGAGGCCTGGGTCCAGCCCGACGCCGTCGGGACCTGGACGTTCCGCGTCGAGGGCTGGTCCGACCCGTACGGCACCTGGTCCCACGACGCGGTGCTGAAGGTGCACGCGGACGTCGACACCGAACTGATGCTGACCGAGGGCGCCCTGGTCCTCGAACAAGCCGCCACCGACCCGGCGATGACCGAGCAGCATCGCCGGGTCCTCGCCGATGCCGTCCTCGGACTGCAGGACTCCTCCCGCCCACCGGCGGCCCGACTGGCCGCCGGGACCTCTCCCGAGGTTCGGGACGTCCTCTCCGAGGTCCCGCTCCGGACGATGGTGTCGGCGAGCGCCGCCTACCCCCTGGTGGTCCACCGTCCTCGCGCCCTGTACGGCTCCTGGTACGAGCTGTTCCCCCGCTCCGAGGGCGCGCACCGGGACCCGAACACGGGCGTCTGGACCTCCGGCACCCTGCGCAGCGCGGCCGAGCGCCTGCCGGCGATCGCCGAGATGGGCTTCGACGTCGTCTACCTGACCCCGATCCACCCGATCGGCGCCACGAACCGCAAGGGCCGCAACAACACCCTCGGCGCCGAGCCCGGCGACCCCGGTTCCCCGTACGGGATCGGCGCGCCGGACGGTGGCCACGACGCGATCCACGCCGACCTCGGCACCTTCGACGACTTCGACGCCTTCGTCGACCGGGCCCGCGAACTGGGGCTCGAGGTCGCCCTGGACGTCGCGCTACAGGCCTCCCCGGACCACCCGTGGGTCGCCGAGCACCCCGAATGGTTCACCACCCGCGCGGACGGCACGATCGCCTACGCCGAGAACCCGCCGAAGAAGTACCAGGACATCTACCCGCTGAACTTCGACAACGACCCGGACGGGATCTACACGGCCATCCGGGACGTGCTGCAGGTCTGGATCGACCACGGGGTGACCCTGTTCCGGGTGGACAACCCGCACACGAAGCCGTTGCCGTTCTGGGAACGCATCCTCGCCGACATCGCGGCCGACCACCCGGACGTGATCTTCCTGTCCGAGGCGTTCACCCGCCCGGCCATGATGCGCACGCTCGCCACCGTCGGGTTCCACCAGTCCTACACCTACTTCACCTGGCGGCACTCGAAGACCGAGCTCGCGGAGTACTTCACCGAGGTGGCCGGCGATTCCGCCGCCGTGATGCGGCCGAGTTTCTGGCCGACCACCCACGACATCCTGACCCCGTACATGCAGCAGGGCGGGGCGGCCGCGTTCGCCATCCGGGCGGTCCTCGCGGCCACCGGCTCCCCGACGTGGGGCATCTACTCCGGCTACGAGCTGGCCGAGCACATCGCCCGGCCCGGCGCGGAGGAGCAGATCGACAACGAGAAGTACGAGTACAAACCGAGGGACTGGGAGCGGGCGCGGGAGCAGTTCGGGCTGACCACGCTGCTGACGATGCTGAACCGGATCCGCCGGGACCATCCGGCGCTGCAACAACTCCGGAACATCACCATCCACCCCACGTCCGACGACGCCACCCTCTGCTACTCCAGGCGGATCCGGGCCGAGCACTCCCCCACCGGGAAGGAGGACGTGGTGATCGTGGTGGTCAACCTCGACCCGTTCACGACCCGGGACTCGCTGCTGCATCTGGATCTGGCCGCCCTGGGGCTCACCGGCCAGGACGCGTTCGCTGCCCACGACGAGCTCTCCGGCGAGACCTATTCGTGGGGCGCGAACCCGTTCGTACGCCTGGATCCGTGGGGCCGCTCGGCGCACATCGTCCAGGTGAGGCCGTCATGAGCCAGGCGACCCGCGGCGCGGTGTTCCACGAGCGTCACAAGCCGGGCCTGTCCGAGGACCCGCACTGGTACCGCACGGCCGTCTTCTACCAGGTGCTGCTCCGGGCCTTCTCGGACTCCAACGGCAACGGCACCGGTGACCTGCGCGGACTGATCGACCGGCTCGACTACCTGCAGTGGCTCGGCGTCGACTGCCTCTGGGTGCCGCCCTTCTACCCGTCCCCGCTGCGTGACGGCGGCTACGACGTGGCCGACTACACCGCGATCGCCGGCGAGTACGGCACCATCGAGGACTTCATCGAGCTGATGGAAGCGGCCCACGCCCGCGGCATCCGGATCATCATCGACCTGGTCATGAACCACACCAGCGACCAGCACCCGTGGTTCCAGTCCTCCCGGTCCAACCCGACCGGCCCCTACGGCGACTTCTACGTGTGGCGCGACGACAACACCGCCTATCGGGACGCCCGGATCATCTTCGTGGACACCGAGGTATCCAACTGGGAGTTCGACCCGGTCCGGCGCCAGTACTTCTGGCACCGGTTCTTCTCCCACCAGCCGGACCTGAACTTCGAGAACCCGCGGGTGCGCGAGGCGATGTTCGACGTGGTCCGGTTCTGGTTGCGCACCGGCGTGGACGGGTTCCGCCTGGACGCGGTGCCGTACCTGTTCGAGGAGGAGGGCACGAACTGCGAGAACCTCCCCCGTACGCACGAGTTCCTGCACGACCTGCGGGCGATGGTCGACGCCGAGTTCCCGGGCCGGCTCATGCTGGCCGAGGCGAACCAGTGGCCCCAGGACGTGGTCGCCTACTACGGCAGCGAGACCGAGCCCGAGTGCCACATGTGCTTCCACTTCCCGGTGATGCCGCGGATCTACTATGCCCTGCGCGAGCAGAGCGCCCGCAGCATCTCCGAGATCCTCGCGGACACCCCGGCCATCCCGCCCGGGGCCCAGTGGGGCACCTTCCTGCGCAACCACGACGAACTCACCCTCGAGATGGTCTCCACCGAGGAGCGCGCCGCCATGTACGGCTGGTACGCCCAGGACCCCCGGATGCGCGCGAACGTCGGGATCCGGCGGCGCCTGTCCCCGCTGCTGGACAACTCCCGGGCCGAGATCGAACTCGCTCACGCCCTGCTGCTGTCCCTGCCGGGCAGCCCGTGCCTCTACTACGGCGACGAGATCGGCATGGGCGACAACATCTGGCTGCACGACCGGGACGCGGTGCGCACGCCGATGCAGTGGGACCCCGATCGCAATGCCGGATTCTCGGCGGCCACGGACCCCGGTCGCCTCTACCTGCCGGTGATCCACTCGCTCACGAACCACTACGCGCAGGCGAACGTCGAGGCTCAGCTCGCGATCCCGACCTCGCTGTTGCACTGGGTTCGCGGGATGCTCGAGATCCGCCGCGCCCACCCGGTGTTCGGCACCGGTGAGTACCTGCCCCTGACCACCGACAACGACGCGGTCCTGGCGTTCCTGCGGCGCAGCGAGGACGAGACCGTGGTGTGCGTGATGAACCTCGCCGCCACCCCGCGCTCGGCCACTGTGACGCTGCCCGGGCTGGCCGGCGCCCGCCTCACCGACGTGTTCGGCGGCGCCGAGTTCCCGCCGGTGCGGGCCGCCGGGGACGCCACCGCGGCCGGCCCGACGGCGCAGGTCGGCTCCGCCGGTCCGGTCACCGTGGGTGCGCCCGTGGACCCGGCCGCCGTGGGCCGACACGCGGCCACGACGGCGGAGGCCGGGGTGGGTGCGCCGGTCGCCGGTGAGGTGGAGCCGGTTCGGAGGGGCGGTGACCAGGTCGCCGCGGGTGCGGCGGTCGGGGCCGGCGCCGACGGTGAGCCGTCGGGGCCAGGCGCCCCGGGCCCGACCGCGTCCTCGCGGTCGGGGCGTGACGGCGCGGCGACGCTGACGCTGGGGTCGCGGGACTTCTTCTGGCTGTCGGTGACCCCGTGACCGAGCCCGTGCCGTCGCTGCTGATCGAGCTGCTGGAGCCATGGGTCCGGGCCCAGCGCTGGTTCCCGGCCAAGGACGAGCCCGCTGCCGACATCCGCCTGCTGAGCTCGGTGGACCTGCCCGACCCGGCCGGGACCGTCGCGTGCACGGTGCTCGTCCTGGCGGTCGACCGAAGCCTGGGCACCACGCTCGTGCAGGTACCGGTGGCCACCGTCGCCGCGCGCCAGGACGGCACCGAGCCGCCCGGGCTGATCGCAACCCTGGCCGGTGATCGGGCCCTCGTGGACGGACCGCACCACCCGGCGTTCGTGCGCGCCTGGCTGGCCGCGGCCGAGTACGGCGACAACGCCGACGACATCTCCGACCCGGCGGCGGCGGTGGGGGCCCGGGTGCTGACCGGCGAGCAGTCGAACACCTCGGTGCTGCTGCCCACGGTGGGCGCGATCCTCAAGGTCTTCCGGGTACTCGCCCCCGGCCCGAACCCGGACATCGACGTCACCCGCGCCCTGCATCACTCCGGCTGGTCGCAGGTTCCGGCCCCGCTGGCCTGGACGGTCGGCGGCTGGCCGGACCCGGGCGGCTCCGGGGCGCCGCAGCAGGGCTACCTGGGCGTGCTCACGGCCTTCGTCCCGCACGCGCGCGACGGCTTCGAACTCCTCTGCGACCGCGCGGCCACGGGCGCGGACGTCACCGGCCTGGTGCACGACCTCGGCGTCACGATCGCGGACATGCACGAACACCTGCGCACCGCCCTACCGGTCCACGACCCACGCAGCGCGTCCGCCCGCGCCGGCGACCTGGCCGCGGCCATGCGCCAGCGGGCGACCTGGGCGGTGGGCGCCGTGCCGGACCTGGCACCGTTCACGGCCGCGATCGACGAACTGATCACCGGCGTCGCAGCCCTCGAGTCGGTGCCGAGCATGCAGCGGATCCACGGAGACCTGCACCTCGGCCAGACGCTGCGCTCCGAGGCGCGCGGGAGCGGGTCGGGCTCCGACGGGTCCGAGCCCGTCGCCCCGACCTGGTACGTGATCGACTTCGAGGGCGAACCGCTGCGCCCGCTGGCGGAGCGGACCCGGCCGGACCAACCGCTGCGTGACCTGGCCGGCATGCTGCGCTCGTTGGACTACGCGGCCGCCGTCGGACGGGCCCCGAGCGAGGAATGGACCCGTACGGCGCGCACCGCGCTCGTCGCCGGCTACATCGAGGGCGGCAACAACTCCGCCGCCCAGACCGAGGCCACCGACGACGAACGTGACCTCCGCACCGGAGGCACGCTCGTCCGTGCCCTCGAACTGGACAAGGCCCTCTACGAGGCCGTGTACGAGTACCAGAACCGCCCGGACTGGCTGTCGATCCCTGTGGGTGGGATCCGACGGATCATTGAGGAGCACGTCATGACCGACAAGCCCGAGGACACGACCGCCGGCGCCCCGCTGAGCACCCCGGTCGAGGCGATGCTCGACGCGCCACCGGCCGCGGTGCCCGGCACGGCGGCCGGCGACACCGGCGACACCGGCGACAGCGGCGACGACGACCTCGACGGCGAGCCGACGCCGTCGTCCATCAACCGCGACCTGCTCGGGGTGGTCGCCCACGGCGAGCACTACGCCCCGCACGACGTGCTCGGTCCCCACCTCGACGACGACCACGGCCTGGTGACCATCCGGACGGTGCGCCACCTGGCCACCGGCGTCACCATCGTGACGCCCGAGGGCCGGCACGACGCCCGGCACGAGGACTTCGGCGTCTGGGTGGTGGCCCTGCCCGCCGACGAGGTGCCCGACTACCGCGTCGAGGTCACCTACGAGTCCGGCACGGTCACGACGGACGACCCGTACCGGTTCCTGCCCACGCTCGGCGAGGTCGACCAGCACCTCATCCGCGAGGGCCGGCACGAACGGTTGTGGGAGGTGCTCGGGGCGCACCCTCGCTCGTTCGCCTCGGTGCTCGGCGAGGTCGACGGGGTCTCGTTCTCGGTGTGGGCGCCGAACGCGCGTGCCGTCCGGGTGGTCGGCGACTTCAACGGCTGGGACGGGCGGTCGTCCTCGATGCGCTCCCTCGGTGCGAGCGGCGTCTGGGAGGTGTTCCTGCCGGACGTCACGGTCGGGTCCCGGTACAAGTTCGAGATCTGCTACGCGGACGGCTCGTGGCACACGAAGGCGGACCCGATGGCCCGCGCCGCCGAGGTCCCGCCGGCGACCGCGTCGGTGGTCACCGCCTCCGAGTACACCTGGGCCGACGAGGAGTGGATGGCGGCCCGGGCCGCCGCCGATCCGCACGCCGGGCCGATGAGCGCGTACGAGGTGCACCTCGGCTCCTGGCGTCCGGGCCTGAGCTACGTCGAACTCGCCGATCAGCTCGTGGAGTACGTGTCCTGGATGGGCTTCACCCACGTCGAGCTGATGCCGGTGGCCGAGCACCCGTTCGGCGGGTCCTGGGGGTACCAGGTCACGTCCTACTACGCGCCCACGTCGCGGTTCGGCAGCCCGGACGAGTTCCGGCACCTGGTGGACGCGCTGCACCGGGCCGGCATCGGCGTGATCCTGGACTGGGTCCCGGCGCACTTCCCGAAGGACGAGTGGGCCCTGGCCCGCTTCGACGGGACCGCCCTGTACGAACACCCGGACCCGATGCGTGGCGAGCAGAAGGACTGGGGCACCCTGGTCTTCAACTTCGGGCGCAACGAGGTCCGCAACTTCCTGGTCGCGAACGCCCTGTACTGGCTGACCGAGTTCCACATCGACGGGCTGCGCGTGGACGCGGTCGCGTCGATGCTCTACCTGGACTACTCCCGTGAGCCGGGCCAGTGGCGGCCCAACGAGCGGGGCGGCCGGGAGAACCTGGAGGCCATCCAGTTCCTGCAGGAGACCAACGCGACCGCCTACCGGGTGGCCCCCGGGATCGTCATGATCGCCGAGGAGTCCACCGCATGGCCGGGGGTGTCGGCGCCGACCGAGCTCGGCGGCCTCGGCTTCGGGCTGAAGTGGAACATGGGCTGGATGAACGACACCCTGCGCTACCTGGCGGAGGAGCCGATCAACCGGCGCTACCACCACGGAGAGCTCACGTTCTCACTGGTGTACGCGTTCTCCGAACGGTTCGTGTTGCCGCTCAGCCATGACGAGGTCGTACACGGCAAGGGCTCACTCTGGCAGAAGATGCCGGGCGACCTGTGGCAGAAGCTGGCCGGGGTGCGCGCGTTGTTCGCCTACCAGTGGTCCCACCCCGGAAAGAACCTGCTGTTCATGGGCGGGGAGTTCGCGCAGAACCGGGAGTGGAACGAGGGCGCCGGCCTGGAGTGGGGCCTGAGCGACACCGCCCCGCACGCCGGCGTCCGACTCGCGCTGCGGGCGCTCAACCAGGTGTACCGGGACAACCCGGCGCTGTGGGGGGAGGACCACTCCCACCACGGGTTCGAGTGGCTCGAGGCGAACGACGGTGACCACAACGTCCTGGCCTACCTGCGCAAGTCCGGTGACGACCACGTCGCGGCGGTGATCAACTTCGCCGGCACCGGGCATCAGTCCTACCGGCTCGGCCTCCCGCACGGCGGGGACTGGACGGAGATCCTGAACACCGACGATCCCTCGTTCGGCGGCTCCGGCGTGCTGAACGAGGGCACCCTGACCGCCGAGGACACGCCCTGGCATGGCCGCGGCCACTCGGTGGTCATCGACGTGCCACCGCTCGGCGCGATCTTCCTCAAGCCCACCACAACCTGACGCGAGTGCGAGGTTGTTGGCCCTCCGGGCTCGGGGAGAGCCGAGAACCTCGCCTTCGACGCGAGTCAGGCGGCGAGGGCGCGGCGGACCTGGTCGGGAATGACCCCGCCCCTCAAGACCTCGCGGCCAGTGAACCGCAGGAGAACGGCGTCGGAGCGCGTCGCGATCGCGTTCTGCCGGTCCCGGTCGGCGAAGAGGGCGGCCGGGTTGGAGTGGACGTCACGACCATCCACCTCCACCAGCACCCAGCGACCGTCCCGGCGGCGCCAGCCCAGGTCGGCCCGCGCCACGAACATCCCGCGTGCGTCACGCACCTCCACCTGTAGATCGTCCGGGGGCACGCCGTGGTCGAGGCAGTCGAGCCGAGCGAGGGACTCCATCGGTGACTCGGCCCGTCCGTCCACCAGTTCGAGCCACCCGCGCACGGTCCTGGCGCCGCGTCGACCACGAAGTCGCGCGGCGATCCATTCCAGGTCTCGCTCGCGCAGCAGTCCCTGATGCAGACCGGAATCCAGCATCGCGACGGCGGTGTCCCGCGACAACGCAGGCAGCGCGTGTACGAAGGACCCGCGCACGGACGTGAGCAGCGGAGACCTCACCGGCGAACCCCCGGCCGGCTCGGACCTCAGTCGCACGACCTCCAGGGGCGGGCCGTAGCGGCGGATCGTCACTCCGGTGGACCCGGGCGCACCCCGGCGTCCCGGGAGCGTCACCTCCGCCGGGATCCGTCGAGGCAGCCCTTGGACGCCGTGCAGGGCAAGCGCGCTCAACCCCACCACGATCGCGTCGGCCGGGGCCGCGAGGACCGCCAGCCAGGCCGACTTCAGACGTCCACGATCGAGCGGATGGACCGCCGGGTCCGCCTGGCCCGTGTCGTAGACGCCGCGCGTGACCCGGACCCAGAGCCCGGACCGAACCAGATTCGAGAGCCGACGGTCACAGATTCCGAGTTCGCGGCATTGACCCCGGCCAACGAGCCCAGCCTGCGCGCCCGCGAGCGCGCGAACCCGCGGTTCCGGTTGAATCGCCATCCCTCATGGGACCGCGATCTGCCCTCCCCTCGCCCGAGCCCTGTGGACGGTCCGACGAGTGCGAGGTTGTTGTCCCCGCCCGCGAAGTTGAGGCCAACAACCTCGCACTGGCTTCCAGCGCGAGTGGCTAGTAGAGCGCGACGGCGAGGTCGCGGCGTGCCTTGAGGAGTTCGGGTGCGTCGTCGGGGGCGAGCAGGAACAGGTCGAGCAGGCGCAGCCGCGCCTCGTCCCGCTCCTGGCCGGCGGTGACCCGGATCACCCCGATGATCCGGGCGAACCCGGCCGCGAGCTGCCCGGCGCCGATCTCCACGTCGGCGGCCGTGAGCTGCACCGGCACGTCCCCGGCGGCGGCGTCCCGCGCGGCATTCAGGGCGCCGATCGCGTCGACCCCGTTCAGGCGGCGCAGCAGGTTGACCTGGGCCAGCCCGGCCTTCGCCTCGGCGTCCGCCGGGTTCTCCTTGAGGGCCTGCTCGAAGGCCGCCGCAGCGCCGTCGAGGTCGTCCGCCTCGATGGCGTCGTAGGCGGCCTGGATCAGCGGGGGCAGCTCCGGCTCGGGCGCCTCCGCCGGCTCCTCGACCGAGGCGTCCACCTGGCCGGAGACGCCGTTCTCGGCGGCGACCCGGAGCAGTTCGTCGAGGACCTGACGGATCTGTTCGGCCGGGTAGGCACCCTGGAACAGCGGCAGCGGCTGACCCTTCATCACGGCCAGCACGGACGGGACCGCCTGCACCTGGAACGCCTGGGCGATCCGCGGACTCGTGGCCACGTCCACCCGGGCGAGCAGGAACCGACCGGCGTAGGAGCCGGCGAGCTCGGTCAGGACCGGCATCAACTGGTCGCTGTTGGCCTCGGCGTTCTGGTAGAGCGCCACCACCACCGGCACCTGCGCGGACTTCTGGACCACGTCGTTGAACGTGGCCTCGGTGACGTCGATCACGGCCCCGCCACCACCGCTGGGGCCTGCGGCGGCCGCGGGCTGCTTCCCGGGCGGCGGCCCGGCCAGTGCCGAGAGGTCGACGGCGCCGTGCAGATTCAACGAGGAGGGAGGTTGACTCATGGTCGAAATCCTAACCGGCCCGGGTCAGCGCTTGGCCACCGCGCTGAGGACGTGCTCGCCGCCGAGGACGGTGATCTGCGCACCCTCGGCCGCGGGCGGGACGTAGAACGCCACCATCTGCTCGTAGGCCGCGGTCAGGGTGTTGTCGACCTCGCCGTCGCCGCCGGCGAGTACCGCGAGCCGGCCGCTGACCTCAAGGGTCGCGTCCTCGATGGTCTTCGTGAACACCTGGCCCATGACCATCGACCCGATCACGATGGCCCCGCCGTCCTCGGTGGCCAGGGTGAGCACCGGGTCCGTGGAAGCGGTGACCGTATTGGCCACGGTCCCGGCCTCCTCCACCGCGGTGGACAGCGCGGTGAGTTCGGCCGTGAGCGCGCTGCGCAGGTTGTCCTCGGCGAACGAGGCGGCGTACTGGCTGTCCGCGTTGCTGAGCACGTCGGCGTAGGCGGCCACGACCTGACCGGGTGGCAGCACCAGGCCCTCGGCGTCCAGGGGCACCTGCGGGCTGCCGATCGACCCGATCGTCGTCGCCGGCATGGTGACGGCGGGGAACAGGCGGATCCAGTTCGTCATCACGAACTCATCCCGGGGGGTGGCCTGCTCGAGGGTCAGCAGCAACGGCACGTTCGCACCGTCGGGGATCTCGGTGACGACCATGACCGTGTGCGGCCAGGCCTCGGTGTTGGAGATGATCTCGACGTCGGCGAGCCCGGTCAGCGGCTGCACCGCGTACGGCGTCTCGGTGCTGGCCGTCGCCGCGGCGAGCGCGTACTCGGCGGTCCGCACCCGCAGCGCCGCACCGGACACCCGGGGCTCGAGAAGGCTGGCGTCACCGGCCTCGTCGGCCGCCGCGATGGTCTCCTCGAGTGAGGTGAGGACCCGCTCGAGGCGGGACTCGTCCAACACGGGGACCGGGTCGGTGGGCGCCGGGTCGGCGTCGACCTCGGGGACCGGGATGGCGCAGGAGGCCAGGATGGCGCCGAGGGCGGTCGCCGCGGCGAATGCCTGCAGGCGACGGCGGAGCGTCTGCCTCATGAGTCATCCTCCGTTCGCTGGTCGGTAGGTCGGTCGTCGGCCGGCTCGATGGGCTCGATCACGCCGGTGCTCTCGGCATCGGCGGCCGTGGGCGCGCCGAGGCCCCAGGTCTGACGCCAGGAGGCGCCGGACGCCTGCGGGTTCGCCTCGGCCGGTGGTTCGGGCTCGGGTCCGGCCGGCGGTTCGGGCACGTCGGCGGCGGCCGCACCGGCGGCACCGGTGGTCGGAGCACCCCAACGGTCAGGGCGCCAACCGCGCCGGCGCCGGCCGCCGTCATCCTCCGAGGGCGAGGACTCACCTTCGGCGGTCGACGCGCCGTCGGTCGTGGTGTCGGTCGCGGGAGTGCGACGCCACCACGGGCGGCGCGTCGTGGACTCCGCCTCGGGTTGGTCGTCGGCGGACGCGGGCAGACCCGCGCCCGGTGCGTCGGAGGCGTAGGTCTCGATCGGTGCCGCCTCGGCACCCGGGCGGCCACTGCTGACCCAGTCGGCGAGGTCGCCGGCACCGGCCTGCTGGTCCTCGGGCCCGGCGCTGCCGGTGGCCGCGTCCCGGTCCGGACCGGTCGTGGCGGTCTCCTCCGGTGCCGCGGCGGCACCGGTGACCGCCGCTCCGTCGGCGACCACGGTCGCCTCTTCCGGGGAGGCTGCGGAGTCGCGGCGGCGCGGGTTGCGGCGCTCCTGCTCGGCCCGGGCCTCGGCCTCGCGGATCTGGCGGCGGGTGAGCGGGGCACCGTCGGTCCCGACGGTCGCCACTGTCGACCCTGTCGACTCGGAGACTGCCTCATCGGCGGCCGTGCCGGCGGCCGCGGCGCGCAGCCGGGCCCGCTTGGTCTCACGGTCCACGAGCAACGTCATGATGCCCAGCACAAGGCCGATCAGAACGAGCACGCCACCGACGATCACGCCGGGGACCACGAACGGGGTCTCGACCTCACGCGTCCAGGTCAGCCCGAGCTGCGGGGCCGGGGTGGTCCCGTCCGTGGCGACGAGCAACATCCAGCGGCCCTCGACGGCGGTCCAGTCGTAGGTGAGTTCGCCGGTGCCGGTCAACTCCTCGATCCAGAGGTCGGACCCGGCCGGGTTCGGCACGGTGGCAGCCTCGTCCGGGGCGTCGGTCGGCGACGCCGAGGGGTCGCTCGCCGCGTCATCGGTCGCCGCATCCGTCGCCGCATCGTCGGTCGTGGGCTCGTCGGTCGCAGTGCCGTCGGTGCCGTCGGTGCCGTCGGTGCCGTCGGTGCCGTCGGTGCTGTCGGTCGCGTCGTCGCTCGGCTCGTCGATCGCCGGTCCGTCGACCACGGTGAGGGTCTCCCAGTCCGTGAGGCCGGTGACCTCCAGGTGCGGGGAGTCGGCCACCCAGGCGCGGACGTCGGACTCACGGCCCATCGCCAGCACCAGAGGAGTCTCGGCGGAGGCGCCGGTCACGGTGACCGTCACGTCGGGGTTCACCACGTCCAGCACGCCGGGCGCCGTGACCACGACCGGTACCTCCGGGTCCGCGGGGAGGGTGGCGGTGACCACCTCGTCGGGTCGCCACACGGTGCCTGAGGCGATCGCTGCACCCGCCGTGCCCAATCCGAGCACGATGAGCAGGACCGCTAAGATCCGTCGAAGCACGAGCTGAGAGCCCTCCGTTTGTCCACAGCCGGCCCTACACCGACGACCTACCAGGGTACGTGACCTTTCCGTGATCTCGCGCATCGGGACCGACCGAGGGGCCTGGTGACCACCCCGGACCGTGGGGTTAGGCTGAGGCGTGGCGGGGGCCTTCGCGGCCGAACGGTTCGCACCAGGGCCCGCTACACCCCTGTGACGTTCTTCCGAGGAGATCCCGTGGCCGACGACCCTTCGACCTTCCCTGTCGTGATGCGTGGATACGACCGCGCGCAGGTCGACCAGCACGTGCACTCCCTGGAACGCAAGCTTGCCGAGGCACGCTCCCAGGTGGAGTCCCTGGACGCGTCGAACATGCAGATTTCCGGGCAGTTGTCGGAGGCCCAGGTGCAGTTGCGCGAGGCCGAGAAGCCGAGCTACTCGGGTCTGGGTTCACGCATCGAGATGCTGCTGCGCTCCGCCGAGGAACAGTCCACGGACGTCCTCGCCCAGGCGAACCAGCAGGCCCGCGACGTCGTGTCCCGCGCCGAGGCCCAGGCCGAACAACTCACCAGCCAGGCCGAGAACGACGCCGCCGAACGTCTCGCGAACGCGCGACGTGACGCAGAGCACACCACCGCCTCGGCCGCGAGCGCGACCGACGGCGTGATGGTCGCCGCGCAGCGCCGGGCCGAGGAGCTCGTCGGTTCGGCCGAGCGGGAGGCGGCCCGCATCGCGAGCTTCGCCGCCACCGAGCAGAGCGAGCGCAAGGCCAGCCTGGAGCGGGACCTGGGCACCCTCCGCGCGACCACGGAGCAGGAGATCACCCAGGCCCGGGTCGAGTCGGAGCGGATCGCGCGCGAGCTGCGCGTCACGAGCGAGGCCGAGGCCGAGGACCTGCGCACCGGTGCCAAGGCCGAGGCCGAGGCCGTGCGCGAGGACGCCCGGCGGGAGGCCCAGGCCGCGCTCGCCACCGCCCAGCAGGAGGCCGCGGAGATCCTGCGTGCCGCCACCAGTGAGGCCGAGACGGTCAGGCAGTCGGTCGCCGAACTGCGCGAGGAGGCCGACCTCGAGATCGCGGCCCGGCGCGCGGCCGCCGAGGAGTCCGACGCCGCCCTGCACGCCCAGGCGAAGGCGGACACCGACCAGATGATCGCCGACGCGCAGGCCCACGCCCAGGACGCCGAGGCGCGGGTCGCGGCTGCCCTCGAGAAGGCCGAGGAACTGCGTGCGGGCGCCGAGGAGCTCTCGGCCCAGATGGTCGCCGACGCCCGCTCGAGCGCCGAGCGGATCGTGCACGAGGCCCGTCAGAGCGCCGACCTGCTGCGCACCGACACCGCGGCCCAGACGGACCGCGACCGGCGGACCGCCCAGCGCCAGGTCGACGACCTGAACCGCCAGCGCGAGTCCATCACCGGCTACCTCGACGAGCTGCGCGCCCTGCTCGGCGCCGGCAACGTGGCGCAGGCCGCGGCCCTGGCCGAGACCGAGCCCGAAGTCGCCGCTGTGGACGAGGAGGCCGAGGAGGAGGTCCTCGCGGACGGGTCGTCCGCCGACCCGACGGTCGAGGACCAGTCCGTCCAGGACGAGGACCTCCTGACCCTCGCCGCAGCCGAGCAGGCCGACGTGACCGAGGTCGACGCGGCCGCGGCAACCGAGGACGAGGCGGACACGCCCGACGCCGTCTCGGACGAGCCCGAGGTGGACGCCACCGACAGCGACGCCCCGGATGCCACTGACGCCACGGACGCCACTGACGCCACGGAGTCGACGGAGTCGACGGACGAGCCGGGGGCGGCGGACCCGGCCGATGCCGACGCCGCCGACGCCGCCGACGCGGCCGAGACGGTCGACGAGGCAGCGACCTCGGCGGCGTCCGGCGACACCGAGGTTCTCTCGGCGACCGGCCGGCGTCGCTGAACCGGTCACCGTCCGCACCCTGCCCCGGCCGAACCCGTGACCTCCTCCAACTGGGCCGCCCAGCGCACCGAGGCCGCGCGTGAGCACGAGCGCCGGCTGAAGGCCCGCAAGGCCGCCGAGAACGCACGTGCCGGCGCGATGCTCCGGGAGTTCGCGGCGGCGGCGACCTCGGCGGACCTGCCCGCGGAGGACCTGATGGTCCGCGGGTACGGCGGCCGGGGCTCGGCGCGCAGCTCGGTGCGCGGCTGGTACCTGCGCCTGGACCGCACCGCCGGCGTGGGCACCGACGGTGCGTTCTACGTCCTCACCGCGCCGTTGAGCGTGCTCGACCGGGTCCGCGGAGTGCGGCTGTCCCCGTCGCCCGCGCCACTCGTGCTCGGTGCCGGCGGCCGCGACGGCGACTCCATCGACCTGAGCGCCGCCCTGGACCGGCTCCTGCCGGGGTGGTCGGATGCAAGTTCCGGCGACACCGGCTCGGACGCGGGGTAGCGAGCCGGGACGGCCCCGACACGACCGTCGCCACATGGACGGGGCCGCACGGGCGTGCGCCCAGTCCGCAAGGGCGTCAGGGCCGCACTTCCATGGACGGAGCGTCCCGCGACGCCTCGGACCCGGACTCACCGCGAGCCTCCCGCAGCTGCCAGACAGCCCAGAGGGCCCGCACCAGAGTGACGCCCAGAAGCACCGTGACGAGGTGGACCGCTTGGCTCCGACCACCGAACTGCACCCAGCCCTCCCAGCCGACGGCGAAGGACGCCGGTCGCGCCAGGTGGTCAGCATCGCTGGTCGCTGACCACGCGATCAGCGAGACACAGGCCACCAGGGCACCACAGACGAGCCCAACGTCTGCTGGCGACCTGCGCGACCCAGCGCGATACACGAGTCCGTAGACCATGGCGGCACCCGCGGCGGCACTCAAGGCGAACGGCAGGATGGGAAAACGGGGATCCGTGATCGCGACGATCTGGTTGTCGAGGTCCACGATCGCACCGGCACGCACTGCCTCGGCACGTATCGCGAGCAAACCACACGTCAGCACGTAGACGGTTCCGGCAAGCAACCCGGCCACGAGCCCAGCTACGAACCTCACGATTCTCCCCTCGATCGTCGGTGATCGTGGCCTCGACGGTACCCGACCGGTCCGACGTGGCTGGTGCGACATCGGGCCAGAGGGTGTGCGTCAGGTGTGTGGTGGTGCCATCAGATGACACACACCCACCTCGACCCTGGCACGCCGCACCCCAGGCCCCACCCTCCTCCTCGCTCGCCCCAGGACCGCGACACCGTAACGGTGCGACAACGACGCGCCCGACACGTCGCGATCACACCACAAGGGACCAGAACGGGCGGGCACCGGCCGAGGGTGAAGCGGAGTGTGGCGCTGCGAGCGCGCACCACACCACCCCCTTATCGGGCCGAACGCACCCAGCGCCCACGACGGGTCTGATCGTGCACAGCACGCCAGAGACACTCGCTGACCCGCACCAACGCGCTGACACCACATCCATGGCGCACACCCCGGGCCAGACGTGGCCGGTGGCGTCAGTACGAGACGGTGTGCCGAAGGGCCGCGAGCGCGTGCGCCACCGGCTGCGGGGTCTCCACCGCCGAGAGGTGTCCCGACTCCGGGACCTCGCTCACGTCGACCCCGAGCGCCCGTGCCATCCGCTCGTGGTCATCGGCCGACGCCATGGTGTCCTCGGTGCCGCGCAGCACCAGAGCGGGCACGCGGCGCCCGGCGAGCCCCTCCAGTGCCGCGTGCCGGTCCGGGCGCACCGCCATCGACTCCTGGGCCCAGGCGATCGCCGCCGGCGGTGCCTGCGCGAGCCAGTCCTTGACCTCGCGGACCACCTCGGGCCGGTGCGCTCGTGTGGTGTCGCCGAGCACGGTCGCCAGCATCGGGGCGACGACGGCCGCACCGGCGGCGCCGTCAGCACCGGCAGCGCCCCGGGCCGCCCGGGCGACCTCGAGGCGCTTGGCCCTGCCGGCCTCGTCGTCGGAGCTCGCCTTGCTGTCCAGCAGGGCGATCCCGGCCAGCAGGTCCGGGTGCCGCTCGGCGAGAGCGAGCGCGACGTAACCACCCATCGACAAGCCGGCGACGACCGCGCGGGTGATACCCACGCCCGCCAACGACGAGGCGACCTCGTCCGCGAAGGCCTCCAGGCCGCCGTCGGGCAGGGCCGGTGAGGCCCCGAACCCCGGCGCGTCCACCGCGACCACCGGGACCAACGGCAGCGACGTGACCACGTAGGACCACATCCTGGAGTCGAACGGGAACCCGTGCAGCAGGACCAGGGGAATGCCGGCGTCGGCCTCCGGGCCGTACCGGTGCAGGGCGAGTGCGCTCATGGTTGACCTCCCGCACCCGACCCTACCCATCGCCCTACCCATCGACCGCTGCAACGACCTGTGGCGGCGCGGGACGGATCCTGGTTTGCTTCAGGGACGCCGCCGATCCGGCGGCGATCACCGGCACCGGGAGGCAGTTGTGGGTGATGAGATCTCCTCTCCGACGTTCACCCGGGAGCAGCGCCAGCGCTACCGGGAGAAGGTCCGCCGATGCCTGGACGTGTTCGAGCGGATGCTCGCGACCGAGATGTTCGAGGCGGACCGGCCGCTGACCGGTCTGGAGATCGAGCTCAACCTGGTCGACGACGAGCGGCGCCCGGCGATGGCGAACGCGCAGGTGCTGGCCGCGATCGCGGACCCGGCGTTCCAGACCGAGCTGGCGCGCTACAACATCGAACTGAACGTGCCACCGCAGTCCCTGCCCGGCGACGCCGTGCTGGACCTCGAGACCAGCCTGCGTGCCTCCCTCGATCACGCGGACGAACGGGCCGCCCGCTCCGGCTCAGCGATCGTCATGGTCGGGATCCTGCCGACCCTCACGCCCGAGCACCTCACCGGGGACTGGATGAGCGCGAACCCGCGCTACCAGGCCCTGGAGGAGGCGGTGTTCGCGGCCCGGCGGGAGAACATCCAACTCGACATCGCCGGCGTCGAGCACCTGCGGATGCTGACCGCGACGATCGCCCCGGAGTCCGCCTGCACGTCGGTGCAGCTGCATCTGCAGGTCAACCCCGGCGACTTCGCCGCGAACTGGAACGCGGCCCAGCTGCTGGCCGGGCCGCAGCTCGCGGTCGGGGCCAACTCCCCGTTCCTGTTCGGCCGCCAGCTCTGGGCCGAGACCAGGATCGAGCTGTTCCTGCAGGCCACGGACACTCGCTCCCCCGAACTGCGCAACCAGGGGGTGCGCCCGCCGGTGTTCTTCGGGGACCGCTGGATCACGTCGATCTTCGACCTGTTCGAGGAGAACGTGCGGTACTTCCCGGCGCTGCTGCCGGAGACCACCGAGGAGGATCCGGAGGCCGAGCTCGCCGCCGGGCGGGCGCCGCGGCTGCAGGAACTGCGTCTGCACAACGGCACCGTGTACCGGTGGAACCGCCCCGTCTACGACGTGGTCGACGGCGTCCCGCACCTACGCGTGGAGAACCGGGTGCTGCCGGCCGGGCCGACCGTCGTGGACGTGCTCGCGAACGCCGCGTTCTACTACGGCGCCCTGCAGATGCTCGCCACCGAGGACCGCCCGGCCTGGACGAAGATGTCCTTCGACGGCGCCCGGGCCAACTTCGAGACGGCGGCCCGCGACGGCGTCGACTCGGTGCTGTACTGGCCCGGCTACGGCGAGGTGCCCTGGGACGAGCTAGTGCTGCGCCACCTGCTCCCCCTCGCCGCGGAGGGACTGCGCCGACGGCACGTGTCCACGTCGGTCATCGATCGGTACCTCGGCGTGATCGAGGCCCGGGCGAAGTTGCGCCGCAACGGAGCGTGGTGGCAGGTCGAGACCGTGGCCGCGCTCGAGCGGTCCGGCCTCGACCGCGAGGCCGCCCTGAACGAGATGCTCCGCCGGTACATGCACGGCATGCACGCCAACGAGCCGGTGCACACCTGGGACCTCCCCTGACGGCTCAACTCGGCCTGCGGCGGTCCCTGGCCTTCCAGCATGCGGTGTGCCAGTGCCGACGCTCGGAGAGTGCGGCCTCGGCACCGAACAGGTGGTCCTCGCCCCACGCCACCACATGGGCCACCCCGGGCGGGATCTCCTGCGCGCAGCCCGGGCAGCGGTAGGCCTTCGCGCCGCCGGAGACCGGCCGCACCGACCACTGCGACCCGTCGGCCCGGGTCTCGGTCCGGGCCCGCCCGCGCAGCACCGACTCCACGTCGAGCTCGGGGTGCGGCTCGTCGTAGGGGCGGCGGCGGGACTTGCGGGCCATGGCGCCATTCTCCCCCAGAATTGCCGACATGCCCGGGCCTGCGGATGTCGGTAGCCTGACTGCGGTACCGTGCCGCCGACCCCTCGAGGCAGGACGCGATGCAGACGATCCGGAAGGTGCGCCACCGACGGGCCGATGTCGACGGGCTCGAGGTGTTCTACCGCGAGGCCGGCAGCCCGGACGGGCCGGCGGTGCTGTTGCTGCACGGGTTCCCGAGTTCGTCGCACACGTTCCACCAGGTCATGCCGCAGGTGGCCGAGGTGGCGTATGTGATCGCGCCCGACCTTCCCGGGTTCGGGCTCTCCTCGGCACCGACCGTCGACGCCTACGACTACACCTTCGAGAACCTCTCCCGGACGGTCGAGAGGCTGCTCGACACACTTGGGGTTGAGCGCTTCTTCCTCTATCTCCACGACTTCGGCGCACCGGTCGGCTACCACCTGGCCACCCGCTCCCCTGAGCGTGTGGCCGGGCTGATCGTCCAGAACGGCAACGCCCATGCCGAGGGCCTTGGCACCCAGTGGGACGCCGCCAGGGAGTACTGGGCGGAGCCGACGGACGGCAACCGCGCCGAACTCGGGGACTGGCTGAACTTCGCCGGCACCCGCGACCAGTACCTCGCCGGGCTGCCCGACCATCTGCGTGAGTTGCACCCGCCCGAGTCCTGGCACCTCGACTGGGAGCGGATGAGGCGGCCCGGCAACATCGAGGCCCAGTTCGCATTGTTCACCGACTACGCCAGCCACGTCGCCCGCTTCGACGAGCTCGCCGCGTACCACAGCGCCCACCAGCCCCCGGCGCTCGTGCTGTGGGGCAGCCGTGACGTCTACTTCGACCTCGATGAGGTGCTCGCCTACCACCGGGCCCTGCAGCGCGTCGACTCACACCTCTACGACGCCGGGCACTTCCTGCTGGCGACCCACGCCGTCGAGTGCGCCGAGCTCATGCGGGCGTTCGTGCTCGACCACGCCTGACGTCCAGCACCGACTCGACGCCGAGCTCGGGGTGCGGCTCGTCGCACGGGCGGCGGCGTGGCTCGCGGGCCAGGCTCCGATTTCTCCCCGCACGTCGGGTCGGGCAGCAGAGCGGGCCCGTCGTCACCGCACCGGTGGCGACGGGCCCGTGGTGACTGCTAGACCGGCTTCGGGACGCCGTGCTGCCACGGCCAGCGCCAGTCGGTCTTGATGTCGATCGACGCCGAGCCCGGATCACCGACGTCGTACGCGTCCCGGTCGAGGACCGTCAGCGTGAGCGTGCGCCGATAGATGATCGGCAGCCAGCGGTCGATGACGTCCACCGTCTCCGTGGCGGTGGCGGCCCCGGCGGCGAAGGTGACCATACCGTCCAGGCGCACGTAGTCGATCCCCGGGATTGCTCGCCAGGTGGGCTCCGCGCGGTAGCGCACCGTGAGCGGCTCGGAGAGGTCACCGGTCCGCGTGAAGGTGAACTGCCCGTCGGTACGCGGCTCCTGCGCGTTGCGCGTGCCCTCGATCGTGACGACCGGGATCTCGTAGACGCCCTCGACCGTCACGCCGACGCCGGTGGTCACCGGTTGCGCGCCCGGGTTGTCCGTCACGTGGGTGACCTCGTTGGTCAGCACGTCACCGTTGCCGAGGCCCGAGTCGTCGACGGTGGCCTGGTAGGTGATCGTCACCGGGTCGAACGTCGGGCCCTGGTAGTCGAAGCACACGACGGTGTCGTTCGCGACGACGCCCGCACCCGAGGCGTTGTTCACGAGCGCCTGGCCCGAGGTGCCCGGCACGTTCTCGGCTCCGATCGTCAGCGGTCCCGCCACCGAACCGGTGACGTTGTCGTAGGCGACGTAGAACTCGTACTGGCCGGCCGTGTCGTCCTGGCCGCGGAGGGCGAAGATCTCCACGTCGTAGGTGCTGTCCGGGTCGCCGTAGAGCTGGACGTCGTCGTACTCGATGACCAGCAGGCTGCCCGCACCGGTGCCGCCCAGGTTGACCAGGGTCACACCCTTGTTCGTGGCCTGGTCGTAGACGATCTCCATGTCCTGCCAGAGCATGGCCAGCAGGTTGTTCGGCAGCGCCGCGTCGGGCACGGCCTGCGGTGCCCACGGGCTGCCGCCGTAGTTCGAGGCACCGTCGAAGATCACGAACCCGTCGTCGGTCAGCGAGATCGCGTCGTAGGCGATGCCGTAGAAGCTGAACGGAGCGACCGTGCTGGAGACCGTGAACGCCGCCGTGTCACCCGAGATCCCAGGGTTCGTCGCGAAGTTCCCGAGACTGGCCAGGTCGACGTAACCGCCGCCGTCGAACGGGTTGGCACACGTCGGGTTCTCACCACTGCTCGTGACGGCGTAGGTGCCCTCGGCACCGACGGCGGTGGGCAGGGTCCCCTGCCAGGAGAGGACGCCGTCGGTCACCGTCGCACCACCGGTCGCCGAGCCCTCGACGTAGGTCAGGCCCGCCGGGATCGTGTCCGTGAGCGTGTACTCGAGATCGGTGTCGGTGACGTTCGGCTCCACGGTGAGCGTGTACGTCACCGTGTCGCCCGGCGAGGCCACCTCGACGTCGGCCGTCTTCGTGACGTCGTCGGCGAACCTGTTCAGCGTCACCGGCAGGATCCCGATGTCACCGGGCGAGCCCGGCGAGGAGCCCAGGCTGATCGCGCCGAACCAGCGCTGGCCCTCCTCCAGTGCCGGTTCGTCGTAGAACACCCGCAGGTCGAACGGGGTGCCGCCCGGGTTGGACGTCGGCCCCTCCACGCTCAGGTTGCCGGCGTCGCCGGCCACGACCGCGACGCCGAGCGTGACCGTGTCGGTCGCGTCGGGGGCGGACGCCTCCCAGTTCTGCAGCACCACCCACCAGGTGCCGGCCTCGGGTGCGCCGACGTCGCACCGCTCGATCGCGCCCGCCGTCGTGCTGGCGCAGACCTCGGTCGCGGCGCTCGGGGTCGTCCCCTGCCCGACGAAGAGGTCGATGTCGGTCGCCGTGGACGCCGTCACGTCGGTCACGAACCTCGCGGCCCCTTCGGGCACGTCGAACGTCAGGACGACCGTTCCGGTCGCGTTGTCGTAGGGGTCGGGGTTGGTCGGGTCCTGAGGCACCGAGTACTCGGTCGCCACGGACGGCGTGAGACCGGCCACCTCGGCGTGCAGGTCGCTGATCTCGATGGACTCGAGGCCCTCGGCGAGCGTCGAGCCCGCGTCCCGCCGGGTGTCGATGACCACCTCGTCCGGAAGGACACCGGTCGAGGGCAGCACCGCCACCGGCAGGGCAGCGGTCGGGACGCCCTCGGTCGAGGGGGTCAGTGTGACCTCCCCGAAGAGCCAGGTGCCCGCCTCGGCGCCGGAGACGTCCGCGGTGACGGTGATCTCCTGCGTCTGCCCCTCGGCAAGGGTGAACGTGGACGGTTCCACGGTCAGCGACATCCCCTCGGCGGCGGCGGCGGCCGCCGTCCAGGCGAGGCTGCCGTCGGCGGAGCCGGTGACCGTCCTCGTCCACGAGCAGGTCTGCAGGCACTGACCGTCGGCCATGCTGGCCACGTTCAGCGACCTCGGGTCGCCGCCGAGGCCCGGGTCGGCCGCCAGATAGTCGGCGATCGTCTCGTCGAGCAGGAGCCCGGCATTGGCGGCGGCCTGCAGGTCCACGCGACCCGAGCCCATGTCGAACGGGTCCGCCGGCGTCGTGCCGTCCTCCTTCGTGACGTTCGCGGTGCTGGCCGTCGTCATCAGGGCCGACTGGATCTCGGCGGGCGTCCAGGTCGGCTCGAGCGCGGACAGGAGTGCACCGGCCCCGGCGACGTGCGGGCTCGCCATCGAGGTGCCGGAGACGAAGTTCCACGTCGGCGCCACCTCCGCCTCGACCGTCGACGCGCCGTAGGCGGCGAGGATGTCGGTGCCGGGGGCGGTGACGCTCGGCGAGACGAGATCGATCGCCCGGTTCGGACCGCGGCTCGAGCTCGCGGACGTCACGTCGCCGTTCTCGGGCCGGATGTCGAGCGACGCGCCGGCGATGGACCCGACGTGTCCGTCGCCCTCGGCGAGCCAGGTCTTGAGCGAGACACCGTCGGCATAGGTGATGTGGACCGCGGGCAGGACGTGCGCGTCACCGGTCAGCGATGAGCCGCTGGCCTCGTCGTTGGCGAGGACCATGCCGCCCGCACCAGCGGCCAGGACCACCTGTCCCTTCTCGACGCGACCGTTCTCGCCGCGGTCGCACACCACGATCTGGCCGTCGAAAGTACCCTCCGGGAAGATCCCGGCCAGGCACAGCGGGTTGCCGTGGTCGCCCGCGTAGACGACGGGCGCCGGCCCGTAGCCGACGGTGAATCCGAGCCCGGAGATGTCGGGGTGGGGGACGCCGTCGGTGCGGTTCAGACCGGTCGCCGCGTTCACGTACCGGCGGTCGTGCGTGGAGTTCGCGACGCTGGTGAGCCAGGGCGCGTCGGCCGGCGAGCCCAGGGTCGCGGCGCCCGGGCCGTCGTTGCCCGCCGACGTCGCGACGAAGACGCCGGCCGCGCGGGCGTTCAGGAAGCCCAGGGTGTCGGGATCGGCCCACACGCTCGACGGCGTGTCCGAGCCGATCGAGTAGTTGATGACGTCGACGCCGTCGTCGATCGCCTGGTCGATCGCGGCCGTGATAGCGGCCGTCGAGCAGCCGGTGGTGCAGACGTCATAGGTGATCAGGTTCGCGTGCGGGGCAACGCCCTGGATGCGGCGGGTCTCGCTGATGCCGGAGGGGCCCTCCACGACCGCGTCCACCTGGTTGCCGGCGACCGTGCTGGCCGTGTGCGAGCCGTGGCCGTCGGTGTCGAACGGACCGTCACCCACGAAGTCCCAGGCGCCGATCAGCTTGTCGTTGCACACGAACCGTGGGTCGTACTGCTCGGTGTTCGCGGGGTCGCACATCCCGACGAAACCCGGCCTCGGGTTCGTGTGGTCGTAGCCGTCTCCCCCGGCGGACGCGGGCACCGAGTCCGCGAAGGACGGGTTCGACGGGTTCACACCGGTATCGAGGACGCCGGCGACGATGCCCTCGCCCCGAGTGCCGGCCACGCCGGTGGCGCTGCCGTCCCAGATCGACGGGGCACCGATCCACGCCGGGCCGTTGTCGGTCTGCAGCTGACGCTCGACATCGACGACGACCGACGTGACGCCGCTCAGCCGCGCGACCGCCGCCGCCTCGTCGGTGGTCAGCTCCAGCGCGATGCCGTTGAGGGCGTAGGTGTAGGAGAAGCTCACGTCGGGGGTCCGGCCGATCTCGGCCTCGATCGCCTGGGTGAGCTCGCCCTGCTCGTCGGCGAGGTAGGACCGGTAGTCCTGGACCGGCGCCGAGGACGGGTCCAGCCGCTCCCCCGCGTCCGGCCTGGTCGCCTGCAGTGCGTGGATGCCACCCTCGTACGCGGAGACGGTCGGCGCCTCGAGCTGGACGATGTACAGCTCGGCGGTCGCGGCCGTGCCGAGCCTGAGCACGGTGCCGCGGTCGCGCGCGAGCGATGTCGAGCCCGAGACGTCGGCGGACTCCAGGGAGGAGGTGTCGGCATCGGGCGGGTCGGTCCGCTCCGTGGGCACGTGCGCGCTCGCGGCCGGGGCGAACCCCAGGGCCAGAGCGGCAGTCGCAAGCAGGGCAACAAGGCGTGATCGTGTCTTGGACACTGGAACCGTCCCCGAGTAGATGGACTCGCAACGCCGCGAGTGAGCCATGTCTAGCCGTTCGGGAACCAGCACGTCAAGGGCCCCTCGGGGTGCGCTGGAGGCACGCCGGTCATCGTCACCGGCCGAGGTGATCGGCAGGTCGATGGTCCGGTCGCCCCAGCCCGCGGGCGGGCGCGACCGGACCCCCGGCTCAGAGGGTGCGGGTGGCGATCAGATCGGCGTACCAGCGCGCGGAGTCCTTCGGGGTTCGGGCCTGGGTGTCGTAGTCCACCCGGACGATGCCGAACCGGCGGTCGTAGCCGAACGCCCACTCGAAGTTGTCGAACAGGGACCAGACGAAGTACCCACGCACATCGGCGCCCGCCTCGACCGCCCGGGCGACGGCGTCCAGGTGGCCGTGCAGGTAGGAGACGCGGTCGGCGTCGTGCACCACGCCGTCCGGACCCACCTCGTCGTCGAACGCGGCGCCGTTCTCGGTGATCATCAGCGGCGTGTCCGGATGCTCGTCGCGCAGCCGCAGCAGCAGTTCCAGGAGACCGTCCGGGTCGATGTTCCAGCCCATCGCGGTGAACGGGCCGGGCATCTCGAGGAACTCCACGGTGTCCGCGCCCACCCAGGGGCTCGCCCCCTCGCCGTGGCCGTCGGCCCGCTCCGGCTCCCCCTCGCCCGCGTGCCGGCGGGCCCGGGACGTCGAGTAGTAGTTCACGCCGAGGGAGTCGAGCGGGACCTTGATGAGCTCGCCGTCACCGGGCTGCACGAAGGACCAGTCGGTCAGGTGTGCGGTGTCCGCGAGCAGGTCGGCCGGATAGGTGCCGTGGAACAGGGGATCCAGCCAGATCCGGTTGCCGACCGCGTCGAGCTGCCGGACGGCGTCGACGTCGGCGGGCGAGTCCGGGTCCACCGGACGCGTGACGTGCAGGTTCAGGGTGATCGAGATCGGGGTGCCGGAGCCGAGCTCGTCCCGGATCGCGCGGGCGGCCAGCCCGTGGGCCAGGTTCAGGTGGTGCGCCGCCTGCAGGGCCGCCACCGGTTCGGTCCGACCGGGGGCGTGCACGCCCGCGGCGTAGCCGAGGAAGGCCGCACACCACGGCTCGTTCAAGGTGGTCCACAGACTCACCCGGTCACCGAGCTCGGCGGCGACGATCCGGGCGTAGTCGGCGAATGCGTAGGCGGTGGCCCGGTTCGTCCAGCCCCCGGCCTCCTCCAGCTCGGCCGGAAGGTCCCAGTGGTACAGCGTGACCACGGGCGCGATGCCGGCGGCGATCAGCTCGTCGACGAGCCGGGAGTAGAACGCCAGGCCCTCGGGGTTCGCCGGGCCGGACCCGCCGGGCTGCACCCGAGGCCAGGAGATCGAGAACCGATACGCGCCGAGCCCGAGGGACCTCATCAGGGCGACGTCCTCGCCGACCCGGTGGTAGTGGTCGATCGCGACGTCGCCGGTGTCGCCGTTCAGGGTCTTGCCGGGAGTGTGCGAGAACGTGTCCCAGATCGAGGGCCCGCGGCCACCCTCGGTGGCGGCGCCCTCCACCTGGTACGCAGCGGTGGCCGAGCCCCAGAGGAAGGCGGGGTCGAAGCGGCGCCCCTGGGTCGCCGTCGCGGCCGTGTCGGTGGTCACTGCGTTGGTCTCAAGACTGGTCACGAGCTGCTCCGTCGGTGTCGAGCCCCGCCCACGCCGGCGGGACGTCCAGTGAGAGGGTATCCCCGCTCGCGCGGTGCTCGGCGCCGCCGACCAGGACCGACCAGGGGCGGTCCGTCCCGGCGGCGCGCACGTCGAGGCGGTGACCGGCGCGGGTCACCGTGAACGTCGCCGCGGTGCCCGAGGCGTCCGCCGTCGGAATGCTCACGGTGGCGACCTCGCCGTCGGCGAACTCGAACACCGCCAGCCGCACCCCGTCGGCGTAGTCGTAGTCCGGGCGGTCGGTGCGCGACCCGAGCGGCAGCACGGTGCCGGGCCGCACGAGCACCGGCAGGGTGTCGAAGCCGTGCCGCTGGCGCACCCACCGCGGGCCGGTCAGCCGCTCGTCGGTGAGCAGGTTCGTCCAGGTGCCCTCCGGCACGTAGAACTCCACCTCGCCGTCGACGTCGAAGACCGGGGCCACCAGCAACGAGTCGCCGAGCAGGTACTGGGTGTCCGCCGCGGCCGCGCTGCGGTCACGGGGGAACTCCAGGACCATCGGCCGCATCACCGGCACCCCCTCGTCGGTGGCGATCTGGCCGGCCCGGGCCAGGTAGGGCATCAGCTCGTGCTTCAGGTGGATGAACCGGCGGGCCACGTCCACCGCCTCGTCGTCGAACGCCCACGGCACCCGGTAGGAGGACGACCCGTGCAGGCGGCTGTGCGAGGACAGCATCCCGAACGCGAGCCACCGCTTGAACACGGCCGCCTCCGGCATCCCCTCGAAGCCGCCGATGTCATGGCTCCAGAACCCGAAACCGGACATCGCCAGGGACAGCCCCCCGCGCAGCGACTCCGCCATCGAGGCGAACGTGGACTCGCAGTCCCCACCCCAGTGCACCGGGAACTGCTGCCCGCCCGCGGTCGCGGACCGGGCGAACAGCACCGCCTCTCCGGTCCCCCGCTCCTTCTGGAGCAGTTCGAAGACGCACGCGTTGTACAGGTGCGTGTAGTAGTTGTGCATCCGCTCCGGGTCGGAACCGTCGTGCCAGACGACCTCGGTGGGGATCCGCTCGCCGAAGTCCGTCTTGAACGCGTCCACGCCCTGGCGCAGCAGCACTCTGAGCTTGTCCTGGTACCAGGTCCACGCGCCGGGGTTGGTGAAGTCCACGAGTGCCATCCCGGCCTGCCACATGTCCCACTGCCACACGTCCCCCGTGGGCGTCGTGACCAGGTAGCCGAGCTCGGCGGCCTCCGCGAACAGGTGCGAGCGCTGGGCGATGTAGGGGTTGATCCACACCGACACCTTGAGGTCGCGCTCGTGGAGCCGCCTCAGCATGCCCTCCGGGTCGCCGAACGTGGCCGGGTCCCACACGAAGTCGCACCAGTGGAACTGGCGCATCCAGAAGCAGTCGAAGTGGAACACCGACAGCGGCAGGTCCCGCTGCGCCATGCCGTCGATGAAGGAGGTGACCGTCTCCTCGTCGTAGTCGGTGGTGAACGAGGTGGACAGCCACAGCCCGTAGGACCAGGTGGGCACCCGCGCCGGGCGGCCGGTCAGGGCCGTGTACCGGCGCAGCACCTCCTTCGGGTCGGACCCGCCGATGACGTAGTACTGCAGCACCTGACCCGGCACCGAGAACTGGGTGCGGGAGACCACCTCGGTGCCGACCTCGAAGGAGACCCGCTCCGGGTGGTCCACGAACACCCCGTAGCCGCGGTCGGAGACGTAGAAGGGGACGTTCTTGTACGCCTGGTCCGACGCGGTGCCGCCGTCCTCGTTCCAGATGTCGATCGACTGACCGTTCTTGACCAGCGGCCCGAACCGCTCACCGAGTCCGTACAGGTGCTCGGCGACGCCGATGTCCAGTTGCTCGCGGACGTAGTGGGAGCCGTCGTCGGTGGAGATGATCCCGACGCCGCGGTCCTGGGAGCCGGTCAGGACCCGGCCGCCGGCGTCCGTGAACTCCAGCCGCCAGGGCCCCTCGGTCGCGACGGTCGCGGTGAGGTCGCCCGCGGTGAACGTGGCCGGCTCGCCGCCCGCCTCGGGCCGGTCGATCCGCACGACCGGGGGCGCGGACTCCAGCTCGAACGCCGGACGCCGCTCCCGGCCGCCCCGGAAGTGCTCGATCCGCACCCCGATCACCCCGTCCAGGGGTGAGTCGAGCGTGATCGTCACCATCGGCCGGTTCAGCGTGTCCCCGCGGCGGGTGAGCGGCGCGGTGGCCGCGTACACGGTCAGCGAGTCACCGCCGTCCTCGACCGACTCCACGTGCCGGGGGCGCAGGATCTCCACGCCCGGCAGCACGTTCCAGTAGCCGTCGGTGAACTTCATGGTTGCCTCTCGATCAGGACGACGCTGCCGTCGGCCGGGACGGGTGCGGTGTGCGGGTGGTCGGTGCCGGTCAGGACGTCCCGGCAGGCCCGCGTCAGCGGTACCGCGACGGGCGTGCGGGTGTGGTTCAGCAGGAACGTGTGGTCGCCACGGACGGCGACCTCCACTCCGGGTGGTGGCTGCGCCACCTGGCCCGACGGCGTCACACCGGCCTGCTCGAGGCAGGTCGCCACCCAGGCCTCGAGCAGGTCGTCGCCGCCGACGGCGGCGAGGTAGAGCAGCCGGCCGTCCGGCGAACGCACGGCTGCGGGCGCGCCGTCCAGGTCCGCACCGGCGAACCTGCCGAGGACGACGGCGGAGCTCGCCTCGAGCCGTTCCGCCCAGGTGTGCACGGGGTAGCGGTGACCGTCCAGATCGAGGTGCGCGCCGCCGTCGGGCAGCGGGCACCACTCCTGGCCGCCGGCGCCCAGCAGGTCCGTGAACGGCGCCGGGAACTCCCCGGTGCGGATCGCGGTGTTCGCGTCGGCGACGGCGCTGAACGGCCCGAGTGCGAGGGTGCCGCCGGCCGCGGTGAAGGCGCGCAGGTTCGCCACCGCGGCGTCGGTGACCAGGTGCAGCTGGGGAGCGAGGACCAGGTCGTAGCCGGTCAGGTCCGCCTCCGGGTGGACCAGGTCGACGGCCAGCCCGCGCCGCCACAGCGGCCGGTACCAGGACAGCACCTGCGGCAGCACCCGCAGCCGCGCGCTCGGTCCGCCCGGCTCCTCCGCGGCCCACCAGCTGGACCAGTCGAACGCGATCGCGACCCGGGCCCGGATCTCCGACCCCGCGACGGGGGCGAGGGCGGCCAGGTCCGTGCCGAGCTCACGGACGCTGCGGTGCAGGCGGGTGCGCACACCGGCGTGCGGCAGCATCGCGGAGTGGAACCGCTCGGCGCCGGCGCGCGACGCCCGCCACTGGAACGAGAGCACCCCGTCGGAGCCGTGCGCGATCGCGCGCAGGGCGTCGGCGCGCATCCGCCCCGGCGTCTTCGGCGGGTTGTGCTCGCGCCAGTTCACGGCGCCGACGGCCTGCTCCATGAGCAGCCAGGGGCCGCCTGCGAGGGACCGCATCAGGTCGTGGGTGAGCGCGGCCAGGACCGGGGCGTCGGGGTCGACCGGGTCGGGGTAGGAGTCGTCGGAGATGACGTCGAGCGCACCCGCCCAGGACCAGTAGTCCACGTGCGGGAAGAAGCCCATGAAGTTGGTCGTCACCGGAACGGCCGGGGCGGCCGCGCGGATCACGTCCCGCTGCGCCGTGTACAGCTCCAGGAGGGTGTCGGAGCAGAACCGGCGGTAGTCCAGCCGCTGGGTCGGGTTGATCAGGTACGGCGCCGCCCGGGGCGGCACGATCTCCTCCCAGCGCGAGTAGGCCTGGGACCAGAAGGTCGTGGCCCAGGCGGCGTTCAGGCCGGCGACGTCGCCGTACCGGGCCCGCAGCCAGGCCCGGAACCCGGCCGCACACGCGTCGCAGTGGCAGACTTGACCGAACTCGTTGCCGACGTGCCACATGACGACGGCCGGGTGGTCGGCGTACCGGGCCACGACGTCCGAGGCGATCGCGAGCGCGTGGGCACGGTAGGTCGGCGAGCTCGGGCAGAAGTGGTTGCGGGAACCCTGGCTCAGGCGCACGCCGTCCGCGGTGACCGGCAGGGTATCGGGATGGTCGTGGGCCAGCCATGGTGGTGGGCTCGCGGTCGGGGTGGCCAGGTCCACGGCGATGCCGGCCCCGGCCAGCAGGTCCAGGACCCGGTCCAGCCAGGCGAAGTCCCGCTCCCCCGGGCGAGGCTCGATCCGGCTCCACGCGAACACGCCGACGGTCACCAGGTTCACGCCGGCCGCGACCATCAGGTCGACGTCCTCGGCCCAGACCTCGGCGGTCCACTGCTCCGGGTTGTAGTCGCCGCCGTAGAGCAGCCCCCGGGTAGCGGTGAGGTCCCGTAGCCCCGGGCCCGTGCTGCCGGTCATCGACCGCCTCCCTGCTGTCCGCGCTGACTGATCGACCGGATTGTCGAAGCGGTTCAACACCCTAGCGAGGGCCTGGTCGTGTGTAAAGTGGCGTGCGCGAGGCTCTGGCAAGTCCCGCTGATCGGAGTGGATCCATGACAACGACCGCGCTTCTCCCGTTCTTCGAGGCCCCCGAGGACGACCCCGCTACGCTGCTCTGGTACCACGGTGGAGCGTCGAGCTTCGTCGAATCGCTTCCGGTCGGCAACGGACACGCCGCCGCCATGGTCGCCGGCCGTCCCGGCGGCGAGGTCCTGCAGCTGAACGAGGGGTCGGCGTGGTCCGGCCCGAGCGCCGTGGCCGACCCCGAGCTCGAGCCGGCCGAGGGCCCGGGGCTGCTCGCCCGGATCCGGGAGCACCTGGCCGACGGCGACGTGCGGGCGGCCGAGGCCCTGCAGAGGGCGTTCCAGGGCGGGCACTCGCAGGCCTACCTGCCGTTCGCGCAGGTGCGGGTCGCCGTCCGGCCGACGGCCACCGATTCCTCGGATGCCCCCGCCCCCGCCCGTTGGCTGGACCTGCGCACGGCCTCGGCGGGACACCGCTACCTCGCGGGCGGCATCCGGGTGGCGCACCACACCTACGCCTCGCACCCGGCCGGTCTGATCGTGCACGAGGTCCACGCCGAGTCCGGTGTGGATCTGGACGTCCGGTTGGACCCCGACCAGGTCCGTGAGCTCACCCGCGATGCGCGGGCCGAGATCGTCGGCACCGCGCGTCTGCTCCTCGAGCTCCTGCTGCCGGCCGACGTCCCGGCCATCCGGGAGCACGCCGACCCGCCGGCCAGGTACACCGGCGACTCACGCACCGGCCTCGTCCACGTCGCCATCGAGACCGACGGTGAGGTGACCACCGACGACGCCGGTGCCCACGTGCGCGGCGCCCGGATGACACGCCTGCTGATCGGGACCGGGACCGTGCTCCCCGAGCCGCGGACGGGGCCGCACCGGCACGCGAACACCGCCAGCACTCTCGAGGCCCTGCACGACCTGCTCGCCGACCGGATCGAGGCGGCCCACGCCGTCGCGCCGGAGCAGCTGTACGCCGAGCACGTCGCGGACCACCGCGAGCTCTTCGACCGGGTCCGGCTCGACCTCGGCCCGATCACAGCGGAGCCGACGGACGAGCGGATCCGGGCCGCGAACGCCCCGGGCGCCGACCGGGACCCGGCCGGCCTCACCGGGCTGATCGCGCTCGCGTTCCACTACGGCCGCTACCTGCTGATCGCGTCGTCCCGGCCGGGCGGGTACCCGGCCAACCTGCAGGGCATCTGGAACGGCGAACTGCCCGCGCCCTGGAGCTCGAACTACACGATCAACATCAACACCGAGATGAACTACTGGCCGGCGCTGACCACGAACCTGGCGTCCTGCCAGGCGCCGCTGCTGGACCTGGTGGACACCCTGGCGGGGACCGGGCGCGCCGCGGCCGAGCTCTACGGCGCCCGCGGCTGGCTGGCGCACCACAACACCGATCCCTGGGGCTATCCGTACGCAGCCGGGGCGGGCGCCGGGGACCCGGCCTGGTCGGCCTGGCCGATGGGCGGCATCTGGCTGTGCCGGTCGGTGTGGGACCACCTGGAGTTCACCGGTGACCTGGCCCGGGCCCGCCGGTCCTGGCCGGCGATCGAGGGAGCCTGCCGGTTCGCCCTGGACTGGATCGTGCGGACCGGTCCGGGACCCGCCCGGACGTCCCCGTCGACGTCGCCGGAGAACCGGTTCGTCGCCGCCGACGGCGCGCCCGCCGCACTGTCGGTCTCCACGACCATGGACGTGGCGCTGCTGCGCGACCTGGCCGCCCGGGCGGCCGCGATCGCATCCCGGATCGGCGCGGACGCACCGTGGCTCGCCGACCTGACCGACGCCGTCGCCGCGCTGCCGGACCCGAGGGTCGGCGAGCGCGGCGAACTGCTCGAGTGGTCCGCACCGCTGGCCGAGTACGAACCCGAACACCGGCACACCTCGCACCTGGTCGGCCTGTTCCCGCTCGGGCTGTGGACCTGTGACGGCACGCCCGACCTCGCCGCCGCGGCGGCCCGGACCCTGGACCTGCGGGGCCAGGAGTCCACCGGCTGGGCGCTCGGGTGGCGGCTGTCGCTGTGGGCCCGGCTGCGCCGCGGGGACCGGCTCGACGAGGTGCTCGCCCTCGCCCTGCGGGCGGCCGACGACGGCGCCGGTCAGCGCGGCGGGGTCTACCCGAACCTGTTCAGTGCCCACCCGCCGTTCCAGATCGACGGGAATTTCGGGATCGTCGCGGGGATCGCCGAGGCGCTCCTGCAGTCCCACGAGGGCGTGATCGATCTGCTCCCGGCCCTGCCGCCGGCCTGGCCGGCCGGCTCCGTGCGTGGCCTGCTCGCCCGCGGCGGCGTCGTGGTCGACCTGAGCTGGGACGACGGCGGACACCTCACCGAGGCGAGCCTGCGCGTCGCGGCCACCGGTGCCGGGGAGAATGGCACGGGCGAGCCGACCGAGCACCTGGTCCGGTGGCCGGGCGGCACCGAGCGGGTCCGGATCGGCGCCGGGGCGGCTGCCGTCGTGCGGCCGCTCGCTCACCAGCGAACAGGAGCCGGCAGATGGTGACGATCAACGACGTGGCCCGCCGGGCCGGGGTCTCGGTCTCCACCGTGTCCTACACCCTCAGCGGGAAGCGGACGATCTCGGCGAGCACCCGGGCGCGGGTCGAGAAGGCGATCGCCGAGCTCGGCTACCACCCGCACGCCGGTGCCCGGGCGCTGGCCTCGGCCCGGACGAACATCCTCGCCCTGATGGCGCCGCTGCGCCCCGACGTCGACGTCAGCGTCATCATGCAGTTCGTGACCGGCGTGGTCACGCGGGCGCGGACGGCGGACTACGACGTGCTCCTGCTCACCCAGGACGAGGACAACGGTGTGGGGCGGGTGGGCTCCGGCTCGCTCGTGGACGCGCTGATCCTGATGGACGTCGAGTCCGACGACCCGCGGATCCCGCAGGTCGCCGCGCTCCGGCAGCCCACCGTGCTGATCGGCCTGCCGGAGGACGCCCGCGGGGTGAGTTGCGTCGACTTCGACTTCGAGGCGGCGGCACGGCTCTCGCTGCGGCACCTGACCAGGCTCGGTCACCGCGACGTCGCGCTGATCGGGCCGCCGCCGGCAGTGATCGCACGGCACACCTCCTACGCGGACCGGCTGCTGCGCGGCTACCGTGCCCAGGCCACGCACGACGGCGTCGCGTGCGTCATCGAGCCGACCGGTACGTCGCGCGCGGAAGCGATCGCGGCCCTGGACGCCGTGCTGGACCAGGTCCCGGGCCTCACCGGACTGGTCGTGCACAACGAGGCCGCACTCCCGGTGATCCTCGGTGGTCTGCGCCGTCGCGGCCTGAAGGTCCCCGAGGACGTCTCCGTGGTGGCGCTCGCCCCGGCGGACGTGGCCGATGCCCAGCCGGTCCCGATCACGGCCATGGACATCCCGGCGCTGAACATCGGGCAGGTCGCCGTGGACATGGTGCTGGCCAGGCTCGCCGGCTCCGACACCGTGGAGACCCGCCTGATCGCTCCCACCCTGCACGAGCGGGCGAGCACCGCACCGCCGCGCTGACCCGGGACCTCCGGCCCAGGCCTGGGCCGAGCCGCGGCGGGAGGATGGCGTATGGACATTCCCCGAGGTGCTGTCATCGTCGGATACGACGGCTCGCCGGACGCCGATCTGGCCGTGGAGTGGGCGGACCGGGCCGCTGCGGAGCAGTCCGTTCCCCTGCATCTGATCTGCTCGGTCTTCGACGCCTCCGCCGTGTCCTACTCGGCCTCGGCCGCCTGGTACGACCTACGGCTGACGTCGCTGCGCGACTCGCTGGAGCGACGCCTGGAGGGCCTCACCGCCCGGGCGGTCACCTCCGAGATCATCACCGGGCCGCCGGTCCCGGCCCTGGTGGAAGCCTCCCGCGGCGCCGCCATGGTGGTGGTCGGGGCGCGCGGCCACAGCCTCGCCGGCGGTCTCCTGCTCGGCTCGGTGAGCCAGCACGTCAGCCGCCACGCCGAATCCCCCGTCGTGGTGGTCAGAGCTCCTGCCGATCCGCACGCCACCCGGATCGTGGTGGGGGTCGACGGCTCAGGAGGCTCCGGGGCCGCGCTGGACTTCGCGTTCGCGCATGCGGCTCGCACCGGCGCACCGCTGCGCGCGGTCTACGGGTGGTGGCACACCCGGGCCGGGCGGGTGGAGGGGCTCGGCGCCCCGATCAATGACATCGGCGCCGCAATCGCCTCCGGCGAGCGGATCCTCGCCCAGGCGATGGCCGGGCAGCGCACGGCCGAACCCGACGTGGTCGTGGAGACGATCGTGCTGCCCACACCCCCGTCGGTGCTGCTCGCCGAGGAGTCCTCGACCGCCGCACTCGTCGTGGTCGGGTCCAGGGGGCGAGGGGCGTTCAAGGGCATGCTGCTCGGCTCGGTCAGCCAGGACGTGCTGCGGACCGCGCGGTGCCCGGTCGCGGTGGTCCGGTAGGCCGGGCCGTTCCGGCCCGAGAGAGCGCAAGCGGCAGCCACAACAGCGCACTCACCGGGATGCGTCGAAGGTGCCGGTCGTGAGAGTGCGGAGGTGGCGACCACTTCCGCACTCTCACCGGGGTGTCAGCCCTTGATCGCGCCGAAGATGACTCCCTTCGTGAAGTGGCGCTGCACGAACGGGTAGACGACCAGCACCGGGATGATCGCGAGGACCATCACGGCCATCTTGACCGGCAGCCCGGTCACGGCGCCCGTCGCGACATCCACCTGACCGACCCCGGAACCGGGGAGGGTGACGCCCTGCAGCACGTACGAGCGCAGCACCAGCTGCAGGGGCCACTTCGCGTTGTCGTTGATGTAGAGCATCGCGTTGAAGAACGCGTTCCAGTAGCCGACCCCGTAGAACAGGGCGACCACCGCCGTCACGGCCTTCGACATCGGCAGCACGATCTGGCCGAGCACCCGCCACTCCCCCGCGCCGTCGATCCGCGCGGCATCGGTGATGCCGGGGTCGATGCCCATGAAGAAGTTGCGCAGCAGGAGCACGTTGAACGCCGAGACCGCACCGGGCAGGATCAGCGACCAGTAGGTGTCGATCAGGCCGAGGTTGCTCACGAGCAGGTAGGTCGGGATCATGCCGGCCCCGAAGAACATGGTGATCAGCAGCACGAACAGGATCGGGCGGTGCCCGAACGAGGTCGGCCTGGACAGCCCGTAGGCGCACAGGATCGAGACCGTCGTGGACAGCAGGGTGCCGACCGCGGTGATGCCGATGCTCACCAGCGTCGCCCTGGTCACGATGCCGCCGGCGAGGATCTGCCGGTAGGCGGCCGTGGTGACCTCGGTCGGCACGGTGACCAGCCCGCCAGCCTGGGTGACCGCCGCGGTCGTGGACAGCGAGGTGATGATCACGGTGTACAGCGGATACACGACGGCGAGCACGATCAGGGCGAGCACGATCACCTTCGCGCCGGTCCCCAGCGCGGTGGGTCTCTCCTCCCAGACCGGGCGGTGCTTGGAACGGCGGGGACGACGGCGCGGGTCGGGCCGGGCAGAACCGGCGGCGGCCGCGTCGACGGGCGGGTGGGTGGCGGTGGCGGCCCCGTCGGGTCCGAGTGCGGTACTCATGCGCGCTTGTACACCCCAGCTTCTCCGAAGACATGGGCAATCTTGTTGGCGCCGAGCACCAGGATCAGGCTCACGATGCCCTTGACGAGCCCCGCGGCGGCGGCGAAGCTCCAGTCGCCGTTGATCACGCCCTGGTAGTAGACGAACGTGTCGAGCACCTCCGCCACGCCGGCACCGACGGCGCCGCGCTGCAGGATCAACTGCTCGAAGCCGACGGTCAGGGCGTCGCCGAGCCGCAGGATGAGCAGCAGGATGATGACCGGGCGCAGCGCCGGCAGGGTGATGTGCCACATCCGTCGCCATCGGTTCGCGCCGTCCATCACCGAGGCCTCGTACAGCGCCGGGTCCACGGTGGACAGGGCCGCGAGGAAGATGATGATGCCCCAGCCCGCGTCCTTCCACACCGACTGCGCGGTGATCAGCAGCAGGAACGTGTCCGGGTTCGTCATGATGTCGAACCCGGAGAAGCCCGCTCCCTCGAGGATCCGGTGCAGCTGCCCGGCGCCGCCGAGCAACTGCTGGAAGATCGTGACCACGAGCACCCAGGAGAAGAAGTGCGGCAGATACACGACCGACTGGATCGTGGTGCGGATCGCCGGGGTGATCACGCTGTTCAGCAGCAGGGCGAGCGCGATCGGGATCGGGAAGAAGAACACGAGCTGGAACGCCGTGATGACCAGCGTATTGCGGACCGCGTCCCAGAACAGCGGGTTCGTGAAGACGCGCTCGAAGTTCCACCAGCCCACGAACGGGGAGTCGAGGATGCCCACGTAGGGCGAGTAGTCCTGCCAGGCGATCACGTTGCCGAGCATCGGCACGTACGCGAACACCCCGAGCAGGACGATCACCGGGACGGTCATCAGCAGCAGCGACCGGTCCCGCTTGATCCGGGTCCAGACGCTCCGGCGGCGTGGTCGCGGCGGGCCGGTCGGGGCGGGCCCGGCGCCGCCGGGCCCGGACCGGTCGACGGGTTCGGCGTGGTCGGTCACGTCGGTGGGCACCGTCCGGGTCGTCACTGCGCGTCCAGGATGTCGGTGTAGAAGGCGCGCAGTTCCTCACCGCCCGAGGTCTTCCAGGTCTCGATGGCGGCGTCCAGGTCCGCCATCGACTTGCGGCCGCGGGAGATGTCCTTCTCGAGGTCTTCGAACGGCTGGGCCAGGGACGCGTACTGGGTCGGCTCGGTGATCTGCATCCCGAAGAACGCCGGGTCGTTCACGTACTGGGCGGCGTCGGCCATCCAGGTGCAGAACGCCTCGACGAACCCCGGATACTGCACCTTGGCGTTCACCACGGGCGGGTCGGTCAGGAAGATGTAGGTGGGCTGCACCTCGGTGGCGGCCAGTTCGGTGGCCACCGGCAGGCCGTTCGCGTCCACGCTGAAGTGCAGGTCCTCGAGCCCGAAGTTGATCAGTTCGAACTCGGTGGTGCCGAACGGAGAGGCGAGGAAGTCGGCGACCGCGAGCAGTTCCTCGATCTTCGCAGGATCGGAGTTCTTCTTGAGGAACGAGAAGATGTTGGCCGGGTTCCCCTTCCACAGGACCGGGGTGCCGCCGTCGGCCGCGAACGGGGTGAACGGACGCTGGGAGTACGTCGGGTTGGACGCCAGCTGCCGGCCGAGCGCCTCGTGCCAGCCGCCGACGCCGTCGTTGCTGATCAGGACCTGGCCGGACTCGAATCGGGTCTTGGCATCCCCGGAGTTGTCCGCGACCGCATCCGGGTGCACGGAGCCCTGCGCGAACAGCGCGGCGTTCCACTCCAGCGCGGCCCGGTACTCGTCGGTCTCGACGCGGTGGGTGAGCGTGCCGTCGTCGTTGATCCGCCACTTCGGAACCACGCCGTGGATGATCACCGAGGAGTTCCACAGGTCGTTGGCCGCCCACCGGTCGCCGCCGGTCAGTTCCTTGGCCAGGTCGAGCAGCTCCTGACCGTTCGCCGGCTGGCCGGTGTACCCCTCCGCCTCGAGGACGTCGTCGCGGTAGAAGATCGCGTCGGTGATGATCTCGCCCGGGAACGGGAGCGCCTTGAGCTGGCCGTCGAAGACGCAGAACTTCCAGACGTCGGTGGGGATGTTCGCCAGGTTCGGGTACTTCTCCACGGCCGAGCCGGCCAGGAACGGGGTGAGGTCCTCGAACAGGGCCTCGACGGCCTGGTCGAACCGCGGCGGGATGTTCCAGGTGGGGATCGAGACCCAGTCCGGCACGTCCCGCTCGGAGGCGAGCACGGCCGCGAGCTTGTCGCCGTAGGCGTTGCCGTCACTGATCTGGAACTGGATCGTGGAGCCGATGGCCGCGTTCACGGCGTCGAAGTACTGGTTGCCCTCGGTGGGCGGGATCGCGCCCCAGAGCGGCGTCATCGCGGTGAACTCCGACCCGGATCCGGGCGGAGCGTCGAACACCTGCACCAGGTCCGTCGGGATCGTCGCGTACCCGGCCGTGGAGCCGTTCACACTCGGGAAGTCCGGTTCCACGTAGTCGATCGGGATGTAGTCGGGCAGCGCGCTCGTCACGTCGCCGCCGCTCGGGTCGCCGGCACCGCCGGGTGCTTCCGAGCTGCAGCCGGCGAGGACGGCCGGGGTTGCCGCACCAACGCCGAGGAGGGTCAGGAACGAGCGCCGGTTCAACGGCAGCACTCGGGTCGCGTCTGAGTCCAGGTTCATGTTCATGTTCGCGTTCACTCCTTCGTGGATGGCGGCCGCTCACACGCTGCGCCTCTGTGCGCCGTCGTCGAAGCGGTTCGAACGCCTCGATGGTAGGGCACCGTGCACAGACCTGGCAACCGCCTGGATCGTGGACGTCCGGCGGCTGGATCGTCGACGGGCGAACCGCCATAATGAAACGAGATGACCGCACCTCAGACCGCCCACGAGAAGCGCTCGAAGCCGCCGATGGCGGCGGTACCTTCATCGAACCGATTCGAACCCGGATCGCTCTCACGACGTCAGGCAAAGGAGCACCGACGGTGCCGCAGTCGAACCCGGCAGAACCCCCCGCGGACGCGAGCGGCGTCCGTTCCCGCGACTCCCTCGACTCCCTCGTCCATGACCTGCTCGCCCGGCTCACCGACGACGAGAAGGTGGCCATGCTGCACCAGGCGAGTCCCGCCGTCGGGCGCCTCGGCCTGTTGCCGTTCCACACCGGCGCGGAGGCCCTGCACGGGGTCGCCTGGCTCGGTCGGGCCACGTTGTACCCGCAGCCCGTCGGCCTCGCCGCGAGCTGGGACCCGGATCTGCTGCGCCGGATCGGGGACCAGGTCGGCACCGAGCTGCGCGCCAAGCACGCCGCCGACCCGACGGTCAGCCGGAATGTGTGGGCGCCGGTGGTGAACCCGTTGCGGCACCCACTCTGGGGCCGCAACGAGGAGGGCTACTCCGAGGATCCGCACCTGACCGCCGACCTCGGCACCGCCTACGCCCGCGGGCTGCGGGGTGAGGACACCCGGATCTGGCGCACCGTGCCGACGCTCAAGCACTTCCTCGCCTACAACAACGAGACCGACCGTGCGGTCACCTCCTCGCAGTTGCGCCCGCGTGTGCTGCACGAGTACGAGTTGCCGGCGTACCGGGGCCCGATCGAGGCCGGGGTGGTGGGAGCGGTGATGCCCTCCTACAACCTGGTCAACGGTCGGCCGAACCATGTCGCGCGCGAGTTGCTGGAGCTGTTGCGGTCCTGGACCGAGGAGTCGGTGCTGGTGGTCTCCGACGCCGGCGCGCCCACGAACCTGAGTGTCGCCGAGCGCTACCACCCGGACCCGGTCGTGGCGCACGCGGCGGCACTCGTGGCCGGGGTGGACTCGTTCACGGACAACGGGCCGGACCCGGCGCCCACGATCGCCCTGATCAGGCAGGCGCTCGAGCGGGGCCTGATCACGATGGCCGACGTCGACCGCGCCGTCACCCGGGTGCTGACCGTACGCGCCAACTCCGGTGAGTTCGACACCGAGGACCCCTACGACGCCATCACCGCCGAGCACCTCGACCTGCCTACGCACCGTGAGCTCGCCAGGGAGGCCGCCGGGCGGGCCGTGGTGGTGCTGCGCAACACGGGGGTGCTGCCGCTCGCGCCGGTGGGCTCGGTGGCGGTGATCGGGCCGCTCGCGGGCCGGGTGCTGCCGGACTGGTACGCGGGCACCCCGCCGTACACGGTGAGCCTCGCCGACGCTGTCCGGGCGCGCTGGGGCGCGACCGATCCCGGGGACGTCAGCGTGCTGGACGGCTCGGACCGGGTCGCGCTGCGCTCGGTCGGCACCGGCGCCTACCTGCGGGCCGGTGCCGACCGGGTCCTGGTCGCCGACGCCGCCGACGTCGCCGCGAGGGCCGGCGAGGACGTGCTCTGGGACGTCACCGACTGGGGGCACGGGGTGCTCACCCTGGCCGGTGCGACCACCGGCCTGCTCCTGCGTGCGGACGGCGAGCGGGTCCTGGCCGATGCGACCCGGCCCCAGGGCTGGGTGGTGGGCGAGTCCTGGCGGGCGCACCGGCACCCCGACGACACCTGGTCCCTCCAGCACCTCGGCACCGGCCGGTGGCTGCGCGCGGACGCGTATGGCAGTGGGGTCGGCGCCACCGCCGCGAGCGTGGACGAGGCCGAGCGGTTCGTCCGCCGGCTCGTGCGCTCAGGCGCCGAAGAGGCCGCCGCCGCCGCCGTTGACGCGGACGTGGTGCTGTGCGCCGTCGGCAACGACCCGCACCTGCTCGGCCGGGAGACGCAGGACCGGCCCGCCCTCGACCTGCCGGCGCCGATGGCCGAACTGTGGCGCACCGTCCGGGAGGCGAACCCGGCCGCGGTGCTGGTCCTGGTCTCGAGCTACCCGTACGCGCTCGACGCCGCCGCCCGCGACGCCGCCGCGATCGTGTGGACCGGCCACGGCGGCCAGGAGGCCGGCAACGGGCTGCTGGACGTGCTCCTCGGCGAGGTCGAGCCGAGCGGCCGGCTCCCGCAGACCTGGTGGCGCAGCGAGGCCGACGCGGGCGACCTGCTCGACTACGACATCCTCGGTGCGGGCACCACCTATTGGTACTGCGACGCCGAACCGCAGTTCGCGTTCGGGCACGGGCTCACCTACGCCCAGGTGTGCTACGACGCCCTGTCGGTGGAACCGGACGGCGACGGCGTGCTCGCCCGGGTGAGCGTGTCGAACACCGGGGACCGGCCGGCCACCGAGGTGGTCCAGGTCTACACCGACTCCCCCGACCACCCGGTGCGGTTCCCGCGCCGCCTCGCCGCCCATGCCCGGGTCCCGCTCGCGCCCGGTGAGCACCGCACCGTGTCCCTGCGGGTCCCCGCCGAGCGGTTCGCGGTCTGGGACACCACCCGCCACGCCATGACGGTCCTGGCCGCCGACTACCGGGTGCTGGCCGGACCGAGCGCCGCCGACACCCCCCTACGCGCACGCCTCACGCTCGACGGCGAGCCGGCTGCCCCGCACCGGCTGCCGCTGCGCGCGGTCGACTTCGACACCCACCACGGCACCCGGATCGAGGAGGCCACCCTGGCCACGGGCGAGGTGATCACCGCGCCGTCGGGCTCGGGATGGCTGGAGTTCACCGCCGTCGAGGGTCTCGCCGAGGCGGCCGTGGTCACCGTCGCCCGCACGGCGCCGGGACCGGCCTCGGTGACCCTGGAGACGGTCGCCGACGGCGGAGCGCGCCCGTTCGCGCGGGCGGCGGTCCCCGAGGGGCTGGGTCGGCACGACCTCACCGAGGTGGTGCTGGAACCCGTACGGTCCATCGGGCGGCCGGTCACGGGACGGACGCCGGGCCTGCGGGTGGTGCTGACCGGCCCGGTGCGCCTGGCCGGGTTCGGCGTCGGGCGATGACCGGTCGGCTGCCCGAGCACCGGATCCGGGTGCCGCTGGACGTGCATGCGGGGAATCGCTGACGTTCTTTCGCCCCGCTGGTGAACTTCCGGATCGGGGCACCACGACTCGTCTGAGCCCAAGACCGCCGTCCGGTTGCGGCTACCGGGCCAGCCGCTCGACGATCGCCCCGTACAGCGGCGGGACCCGGGCCGCGACCGGCACGATGGCAGCGCGCCCGGGTGAGGTGGCCCAGCGCACCAGGCCACTGGTGAGCAGCCGGTAGTCCCGGGTCGCCCGGGCCCAGGCCCGTTCGTACGCCTCGGGGCCGTCGTCGAGGGTCGCCACCGCGGCCCGGGCCTGGGCCAGGCCGACGCTCAGGCCCTCACCGGTCAGCGCGTCGACGTAGCCGGACGCGTCTCCGACGAGCCGGATCCGCCCTGCCACCCGTCGGCGGGAGCGTTGCTGCAACGGACCGGCTCCGCGGACCGGTCCGAGCGGCTCCGTGCCGCGCAGCCGGGCCCGGATCTCGGGGAACGTGGCGAGGGCGTCCATGTAGTCGACGCCGGCCGGACCGAGCAACGCCACCCCGACCGTGTCATCGGCGACGGGCGTCACGTAGGCCTCCACCCCAGCGCCCCAGTGCACCTCGACGAGGTCGGTCCAGGCAGCCACCCGGAAGTGCCGACGCAGTCCGAACCGGCGGCGGTCCCGCGCTCCTCGGGGCGCGACCGCCAGGCCGGCGGCGCGACGGATGGTGGAGTGCAGGCCGTCGCACCCGATCAGGAACCGTGCCGCGACCCCCGCCGCCCGCACGCCGTCGGGCGACTGGCTGATCCGGTCCGCCCGGGCCCGCACATGCTCCACACCGAGGTCGATGCTGCGCGCGTACAGCGCCTCGTGCAACGTGGTGCGGCGAACCCCGCGACCGGGCCCGGTGACGAACAGGTGGTCCACGTGCCGGCGACGGTCCCGGTAACTGATGCCGGTCAGGGCGTGTCCGGCCGGGTCGACACCGAGCCGGTGCAGGCCCGCGAGCGCGCCGGGCATCAGACCCTCGCCGCATGCCTTGTCGATGGGAGCGGTGCGCGGCTCGACGACCACCACCTCACGGCCGGCCAGCCGGGCCTCGATCGCGACGGCCAGCCCTACCGGACCGCCCCCGACGACGAGGATGTCGGTGCTCGCCCGGCTCACTGGCCCGTTCCTGCGGACGCGTGGCCGCCGGACCGGGTCGCCTCCGCGAGGGCGCGTTCCTCGGCCGGGATCCGGAACCTCAGCAGCAGCACGGCGTTGAGCACGGTGAACACCACGGCGGTGATCCACGACGTGTGGATCAGCGGGAGGGCGAGTCCCTCCACGACCACGGCGACGTAGTTCGGGTGGCGCAGCCACCGGTAGGGGCCCGCGTGGACGAGCGGAAGGCCGGGAACGACGATGATCCGGGTGTTCCATCGCCGGCCGAGCGTAGCGATGCACCACCAGCGAAGTGCCTGGCTGGCCAGGACCGCGGCCAGCGCCGTCCAGCCGAGGACCGGCAGGAACGGGCGGTCCGCGAACCACGCCTCGACCACGCACGCGACCAGCAGCGCGGTGTGCAGGGCGACCATGGCCGGGAAGTGACCGCGCCCCCGCTCCACTCCGCCGTGATCGAATGCCCACCGGGCGTGCCGGGCCGAGACGACCAGTTCGAGCAGCCGCTCGAGCGCGGTCGCGGCGACCACCACGACGAACAGCACGAAGGTCGGGCTCACTGCGGCACCCCCCACCGCAGCAGGACGAGTTCCGCGCACACGCCCGGCCCGAACGCCAACAGCACTCCGTAGGCCCCGGGGGCCGGCCCGTTGCGCTCGAGGGTATCGGCCAGGACGTGCAGGACCGATGAGGATGACAGGTTGCCCACGGCGGCGAGGCAGTCGCGGCTCACCTGCAGGTCGCGGTCGTCCAGGTCGAGTGCGCCGGCGACGGCGTCGAAGATGCGTGGGCCGCCCGCGTGCACCACCCACGTGCCGACGTTCTCGCGGGCGAGCGAATGCTCGTCGAGCAGGGTCGCCAGGTCGCCGGCGAGGTTCTCGGCGATCACTTCCGGCAGTCCGGCCGAGAGCATGATGGCGAAGCCGGTGTCCCTGATGTGCCAGCCGAGCTGGTCTGCGGTACCCGGGTAGAGCGAGCTACGACTGCCCAACACCTCCGGGCCGGGAGGCCCGACCCGACCGGCCGGGTGGCTCTCCCCCACCAGCACCACGGCGGCGGCACCGTCGCCGAACAGGGCGCTCGAGACGAGGTTCGCCGTCGAGTCGTCGTCCCGCTGGAACGTCAGCGAGCACAGTTCCACCGAGACCAGCAGACCGACGTGCTCCGGGTGGCCGGCCAGATAGTCGTGCACCCGCGCGATCCCGGCGGCGCCCGCCACGCAGCCCAGACCGAACGACGGCATCCGCCGGACGTCGCTGCGCAGCCCGAGCCGGTCGACCAGCGCGGCGTCGATGGATGGCGCCGAGATCCCGGTGACGGACGTGAACAGCAGGAAGTCGACCTCGGCCGCCGCGATACCGGCTCGGCTCAGTGCCCTGCGACACGCCTCCTCCGCGAGCGTCGTGCCCTCGGAGATGAACAGGTCGTTGGCGCGGCCGAACGACGTCAGCGCACCGTACTCCTCGAGTGGGAGCGTCAGGTGCCGGGTACGCACCCCGCTGGAGCGCTGTAGCCGGGCCAGGGCGGCCCGCCGCGCCGGATTCGTGCTGAGCAGTGGACCGATCGTGTCGATGATGTCCTGTTGGGGATGCGCGCGCCCGGGAAGCGCGGTTCCGACGGCAAGAAGGCGCGACATCGTGGCATCGTGTCACGCAGGGGACTCGTCGGCAGCGCCAGCCGCTGACGTGCGGGGCGGTGCGAGGAGGAGAACACGTGAGTTCCTGGACCCGGACCGCCCGTGGTCTGCGCTCCGCCAGCCATCCTGGCCCGACGGCCGTCGTGACCGTGCTGGCCGCGGCGTTCGCCCTCGGTGTCGGCGCCAGTGCGTCGCGAGCCGTCCTCGTCACACTCGCGGTGCTCGCCGGGCAACTCTCGGTCGGTTGGTCCAACGACTGGATCGACGCGGGACGTGACGCCGCCGTCGCGCGTGGGGACAAGCCCGTCGTTGCCGGCACGGTCTCGATCGGGCTGCTGCGCCGGGTGGCATTACTGGCGTTGGCTGCCTGCGTCGTCCTGTCCCTGGCCACGGGCTGGGCAGCCGGGGCCGTGCACCTGGCCGCGGTGGCCAGTGCGTGGTCCTACAACCTCGTCCTGAAGTCCACGCCGCTGTCCTGGGTGCCGTACGCCGTCTCGTTCGGACTGCTGCCCATCTTCGTCGTGATGGCCTGCGTGCCAGGCGCATCCGCCGCACCGTGGGCAGTCATCGCGACGGCACTGCTCGGGGTCGGCGCGCACGTGGCGAACACGCTGCCGGACCTGGAGGACGACCGGCGAACGGGCGTCCGGGGGCTGCCGCACCGGATCGGGCGGGCCGGGTCGAGCCTGCTCGCGCCGCTTGTCCTGATGCTCGCGACCGTCGTCGTCGTCCTGGGCCCGGACCGTCCGCCGGGCCCGGGCGCCTGGGCCGGCACCGTCGCCGCCCTCGTCCTCGTCCTCGCTGCCTCGGCCGGTGTCGTCGCCAGGATCCGTACGCGCAGCCGGCTCCCGTTCGCGCTGAGCATGGCGGTCGCCGTCGTCTGCGTCGTGCTGCTGGTGATGGCCGCGCCGGAACTCGTGGTGCCCGCCTGAACCCCGGATCGGAAGATCAGCCCCGCAGCGGGCCGAGCGCCGCCGCGAGCCGCTCACCCATCAGGCGATACCCGTCGGCCGTGGGGTGCACCTCGTCGGAGAGCAGATGCCGGTCCTGGTGACCGATGATGGTCGGTCCGTCGATGAGGTGCAGCCGGTCGTCGTCGGTGCCCGCGAGCACGTCGGCGATGGCCTCACGCATCCACTCGAGGGTGACCCCGACCGCGTTCGGCGTGGTCTCCAGCGGCGCGGACACGATCGGGGTGATGACGGCGATCGCCGCCGCCGGATGTCCGGCGCGCACCTGGTCGATCAACCCCGCGACCTGCGGGCCGAACGTGCGCTGCGACATCGTTGCGCCGCCCTGCACGTTGATGCCAAGGCACAGGCTGACGACGTCCGCCGGAATCCCAGTGATCGTGCGGACAGCGACCGGGTCGAGGTGACATTGGCCGCCGAATCCGAGGCAGGTGAGGTCCCAGTCGAGGGCTCGGGCGACGAGCGCCGGCCACGTCTCGCTCGGTCCGCCTGCGGCGCTGCACTGGGTGATCGAGGATCCGTAAGCGGTCCAGCGTGTGGCTGGGTCCGGGCCCGCCTGCGCCGAGCCGGTGAGCCGCACCGACCTGATCCAGGTCTCGCCGTCCTGCGGCAGCCACACTTGCAACCGGTGCTCGCCGGCGGGCAACGGTACGTGGATGGTGAACGGTCCCGCATCGATGTCGACCCGCCGGTGCAGCACGCCATCGACCACCACGTCCACGCGCGTGTCACGGATGACGTCGAGCACGAGCTCGCCGTCGAGCTCGACGCTCTCGGCGTCGGTGACGACCTCGAGACGCACGCCCGCGGACTGACGTGCCATGGCGACCAGCTCCGGCGCGAACGCCCGGTCCACCAGGCCCGGCAGCAGCCGCCAGACCCGCAGCGCGCCGTCACGGGCCTCCCAGCCGACCGCGCCGCGCCAGGCCTCGGGTCGGACATCGGGTCGCAGTTCCACGGTCACGGTCGCACCCTACCGTCGCCCCGGGGAGGCGGTCTGCGACCGCGCGACGAAGGTTGGATCCGAGCGTGGGCAGCGCCCGATCAGGTGGCGACGATGGGCTCCGCCACGTCCACACCGTCGCGGAAGACCTGCTGCACCCGCAGGTCTGCGTCGGTGACGACGACGTCGGCCCGGTTCCCCACCCGCAAGGCACCGAGGTCCGCCGTGCCGAGCACCGTGGCCGGGGTGGCGGAGGCGGCCAGGACCGCCTCGCGCAGGCCAACACCGCCGTCGACGGTGGTCCGCACCACGTCGATCAGGTGCGCGGTGCCACCGGCGATCGAACCGCCCTCGACGAGCCGGGCCACGCCCGAGGTGACCTGCACGGCCAGGCCGCCGAGCCGGTACTGCCCGTCGGCCATGCCGGTGGCGGCCATCGCGTCGGTGACCAGCGCGATGTGCTCCGCGCCGACCAGGTCGAAGACCTCCCGGACCAGGTCGGCGGACAGGTGGGTGCCGTCCCCGATCAGTTCGACCACGACCTGTCCCAGCCGGGCCAGCGCCAGCGCCGGCGGCACCGGACCCGGGTCGCGGTGGTGGATCGGTCGCATCCCGTTGAACAGGTGGGTCACGGTGGGTCGGCTCCGGGCGCCGCCGGCCATCGCCGTCACGGCCTCGACCAGGGCCGCACGCATGGCCGGCGCTGCCGCATCCGTGTGGCCGAACGAGGGCACCGCGCCCCCGGCGATCAGGGTCTGCGCCACGCCCCCGGGCCCGACCACGCCCGGCGAGTCGGGGGCGATCGTCATCGACACCACATGACCCCGGCCGAGGGCGAGCAGCTCCGCGGTGAGGACCGGGTCACCGTCGATGAGCAACGTCGGGTCGTGGGCGCCGCGGCGCTCGGCGTTCAGGAACGGACCCTCCAGGTGGATCCCGAGGATTTCACCGGTGTCCGCCAATTCCGCGAGGGTGGCCACCCGGGCCCGCAACGTATCCGGTGCGGCCGTGACGAGGGAGGCGACCATGCGGGTCGTGCCATGTGCCAGGTGCTCGGCGACGCCTCGGCGGGCGGACCCGGCGTCGGCGGCATCCGGGAAGCCGACCCCGGCCCCACCGTGGTTGTGCAGGTCGACCAGCCCGGGCAGGATCGTCCGGTCGGAGGCCGCCCGGGCGCCCGCCGCCACTGCGGCGGGCGGTGCGCCCGCCTCCGCCCGCGCGTCGGCGACCGGACCCACCCAGGTGATGCGACCGCCGTCGAGCACCACGACGCCGTCGGCCAGGACCGCCTCCGGCGTCACCACCCGTCCACGCAGCGCGATCGGTTCCGGGGCGGGCGTGAGCGGTGACATGGACCCATTGTGTCCGATCGCCGGCGGTCGGCTCACCCCGTGCAGGTCAGTCCGCTCGCCGACGGGCACCCGTACGACCGGTCAGAACAGGCGCGAGTCCACGTCGTCGATGCCGCGCATGGCGTCGTAGTCCAGCACCACGCAGCGGATCCCACGGTCGGTGGCGAGCACGCGTGCCTGCGGCTTGATCTCCTGGGCCGCGAACACCCCGTCCACGGGCGCGAGCAGCGGGTCGCGGTTCAACAGCTCGAGGTAGCGGGTCAACTGCTCGACGCCGTCGATGTCACCGCGGCGTTTGATCTCCACGGCCACGGAGGCCCCGCCGGCCGACTTCGCCAGGATGTCCACGGGGCCGATCGCCGTCGGGTACTCCCGCCGGACCAGCGTGTGCCCGTCGCCGAGGAGGGTGATCTGCTCGGCGAGCAGCTTCTGCAGGTGCGCCTCCACGCCGTCCTTGACCAGGCCGGGGTCCACGCCGAGCTCGGTGCTGGTGTCCGAGAGCACCTCGTGCAGCGAGACCACCAGACGGTCGTCGGTCTTCGTGTTCTGGACCGTCCAGACGCCGGTGACGCCCGCCTGCGCCTGAGCCTCGTCGGGCTCCGCCTCGGTGAGCCGGCACGGCGGCGACATCCAGTTCAGTGGCTTGTACGAGCCGCCGTCGGAGTGCACCAGCACCGAGCCGTCCGCCTTGACCATGAGCACCCGGCGGGCCAGCGGCAGGTGCGCCGTCAGCCGTCCCGAGTAGTCGACCGAGCAGTCGGCGATGACGATCCGCATGCGTGCGTTCCTTTCCGGACCGGGCCGGGCCGAACCGCGGGCGCGGTCGCCCGATCGGTCACCGGCGCTCGAACGGGGTGTCCTCAGACGATACGGGACGTGTTCGGGTCCGGCGGCGCCGCCTCCAGCCAGGACCGCAGACCGTCGAGGGCCTGATCGTTCGCCGCGAGCAGGAACTCGCTGCCGGCGTAGACGCACCGGGCCTCGCTGACGCTGCTCAGGCGCCCGTCGACCTCACGCCGGGACCGGTCGAGGATGTCGAGCTCGCGCCGTTCCCATCGCGTGGTCGGGCGCAGGGACAGCGAGACCACCTCGTACCAGTCGAGGTGGTCCCGGGTGTAGCTGGCGATTCCGGCCAGCCAGTGGTTGCCGGTGTTCTTCGCGCACTCGAACGAGCCGACCCGGCGGGTGAGGGCACGCAGGCGCCACAGGAAGAGGCCGACCAGCACCAGGGCGAACGCGATCGCGACGACTCCGACGGCGATCGCTATCCTCATTCCGGGTGGCTCAGTTCTCTCCGGACGTCCGGTCCTCGCCGGTGGTGGGGTCGACCACGATCGTCACCGAGTCCTGGTCGACCGAGATGAACCCGCCGTCCACGTCCATCGTGACCGGCTCCCCGGAGGTCGGACGGACCCGGACCACACCCGGGCGCAGCACGGCCAGCACGGGCTGGTGCCCGGTCAGGATGCCGAGGTCGCCGTCGGCCGCGGGCGCGCCGACGCTCACCGCCTCGCCGGACCACCAGGTGCGGTCCGGGGACACAATCTCCACGTTGAGCGGCACGCCGCCCTCCTTCGTTCGATCGTCCGGTGGGCCGATCGGCGGCGCCGCGGGGGGCGCCGGCCGGATCGGCCTACCGTGGTGAGGTCAGTTGGTCTCGGACTGGATCCGGGCCCAGTTGCGCTCGAGATCCTCCAGACCTCCGATGTTGAAGAACGCCTGCTCCGAGACGTGGTCGTACTCACCGGCGGTGATCTTGCCGAACGCCTCGATGGTCTCGGACAGCGGCACGGTCGAGCCGGCCACCGAGGTGAACTTCTCCGCCATGTAGGTGTTCTGGGACAGGAACTGCTGGATCCGGCGGGCCCGGTTCACGGTGATCTTGTCCTCTTCGGACAGTTCGTCGATACCGAGGATCGCGATGATGTCCTGCAGTTCCTTGTTCTTCTGCAGGATCGCCTTCACCTGGGTGGCCACCCGGTAGTGCTCCTCACCGACGTACTGCGGGTCGAGGATCCGGGAGGTCGAGGCCAGCGGGTCCACGGCCGGGTACAGACCACGCGAGGCGATCTCACGGGAGAGCTCGGTGGTCGCGTCCAGGTGCGCGAACGTGGTCGCCGGGGCCGGGTCGGTGTAGTCGTCGGCCGGGACGTAGATCGCCTGCAGCGAGGTGATCGAGTGGCCGCGGGTCGAGGTGATCCGCTCCTGGAGCTGACCCATCTCGTCGGCCAGGTTCGGCTGGTAACCCACCGCGGAGGGCATCCGGCCGAGCAGCGTGGAGACCTCGGAACCGGCCTGGGTGAACCGGAAGATGTTGTCGATGAACAGCAGCACGTCCTGCTTGGCCACGTCGCGGAAGTACTCCGCCATCGTGAGCGCGGACAGGGCCACGCGCAGACGCGTGCCCGGCGGCTCGTCCATCTGGCCGAAGACCAGGGCGGTCTTGTCGAAGACGCCGGCCTCCTCCATCTCGGCGATCAGGTCGCCACCCTCACGGGTGCGCTCGCCGACGCCCGCGAACACGGACACACCGCCGTGGTCGGCTGCGACGCGGTAGATCATCTCCTGGATGAGCACGGTCTTGCCCACCCCGGCGCCACCGAACAGGCCGATCTTGCCACCCTGGACGTACGGGGTGAGCAGGTCGATGACCTTGATGCCGGTCTCGAACATCTGGGTCTTGGACTCGAGCTGGTCGAACGCCGGCGGCTCGCGGTGGATGGGCCACCGCTCGGTCACCTCGAGGGTCTCCCCCTCGGGCAGGTTGAGCGCCTCGCCGATCACGTTGAAGACCTTGCCCTTGGTCACATCGCCCACGGGCACCGAGATCGCTGCGCCGGTGTCGGTCACCTTGCCACCACGCACCAGGCCGTCGGTAGGCTTCAGGGCGATGGCCCGCACGAGGTTGTCACCGAGGTGCTGCGCGACCTCGAGCGTCATCTCGCTGGTGGTGTCACCGAGGGTGAGGGTCGTCTTGAGCGCGTTGTACATCTCCGGGATGGCGTCCGGGGGGAACTCGATGTCGACGACGGGGCCGATCACGCGGGCGATACGACCCACGCCGGGGCCGCTCGCGCCCGGCGCCGTGGTGTCAGTGGCGGTAGCAGTCATGGATAGCGATCCTTCGGTGTGGTTGGTGCTCAGCTCGCGGCCAGGGCGTCGGCACCCGAGACGATCTCGCTGATCTCCTGGGTGATCTCGGCCTGCCTGGCCTGGTTGGCAAGCCGTGTGTAGTTGGTGATGATGTCCTGCGCGTTCTCGGTCGCGGTGTGCATCGCACGCTGCCGCGCTGAGAGTTCGGACGCCGCCGCCTGCAGCAGGGAGTTGAAGATCCGGCTCCGGATGTACCGCGGCAGCAGCGCGTCGAGCACGGCCTCGGCGGACGGCTCGAACTCGTACAGCGGCAGCACCTCGGTGGTCGGCTCCGCCACCCCTTCGACGACCTCGAGAGGCAGCATCCGCAGCACCTGGGGCTCCTGGGAGACCATCGAGCGGAACCGGGTATAGACGACGTGCAGCTCCGAGACCCCGCCCGAGTCGGCTGGGGCCCGGAACGCGTCGAGCAGGGTCTGCCCGATCTCCTCGGCGACCTCGACCTTCGGGTTGTCGGAGTCGCCGAGCCAGGTCTGCTCGAGCTCGATGCCGCGGAAGGTGTAGAAACTCACCCCGCGCCGCCCGGTCACGTACAGCACCGGTTCCTTGCCGTCCTCGATCAGCTGGTGGCGCAGTTGCTCCGCTTCGCGCAGCACGGTCGCGGAGTAGGCGCCGGCCTGGCCGCGGTCGGCGGTGACGACCAGGATCGCGACCCGGTTCGTGTCGGTCCGATCCTTGGTCAGGACGTGGTCGATGTCGGTGTGCGAGGCCACCGCGGAGACCGCGCGGGTGATCGCCCGCGTGTACGGGCTCGCCTTGACCGCGCGGTCCCGGGCCTTACCGATCCGGGACGCCGCGATCAGCTCCATGGCGCGGAACATCTTCTTCAGCGTCTGGGTCGACCTGATCTTCTGCTTGTAGACCCGTTGTTGCCCGGCCATCGATCAGCCCCGCTTCTGCCGGACGATCTGCTCCTGGTCGATGTCCACGTCCTCGTCCGTCGCCTCGGTGCCGACCGCACTCGCGCCGTCGGAGCCGAGGAAGGTGGTGCGGAACTTGTCCGCGGCCTCCTCGAGTGCCTTCGTGTTGACGTCGTCCAGCTTGCCGGTGGACACGATCGCGTCCAGCACGTCGGTGTGACGGCGGACGTGGTCGATCAGCTCCCGCTCGAAGCGGCGCACATCGTGCAGCTCGACCTTGTCGAAGTAGCCGTTCGTGCCGGCCCAGACCGAGACGACCTGCTCCTCGACCGGGTACGGCGAGTACTGGGGCTGCTTCAGCAGCTCCATGAGGCGCGCACCCCGGGTGAGCTGCTGGCGCGAGGCGGGGTCCAGGTCGGAGGCGAACATCGCGAACGCCTCGAGCGAGCGGTACTGGGCCAGGTCGATCTTCAGCGTCCCGGACACCGACTTCATCGCCTTCACCTGCGCGTCGCCACCCACACGGGAGACGGAGATACCCACGTCGACGGCGGGGCGCTGGTCGGCGTTGAACAGGTCCGACTGGAGGAAGATCTGACCGTCGGTGATCGAGATGACGTTCGTCGGGATGTACGCCGACACGTCGTTCGCCTTGGTCTCGATGATCGGCAGGCCGGTCATCGAGCCACCGCCGAGCTCGTCGGAGAGCTTGGCGCAACGCTCGAGCAGGCGGGAGTGCAGGTAGAACACGTCACCGGGGTACGCCTCGCGGCCCGGGGGGCGGCGCAGCAGCAGGGACACCGCACGGTAGGCCTCGGCCTGCTTGGACAGGTCGTCGAAGACGATCAGGACGTGCTTGCCGTCGTACATCCAGTGCTGGCCGATGGCCGAGCCGGTGTACGGGGCGATGTACTTGAAGCCGGCCGGGTCGGACGCGGGAGCGGCCACGATGGTCGTGTACTCCAGCGCCCCGGCGTCCTCGAGCGCACTGCGCACCGAGGCGATCGTGGAGCCCTTCTGGCCGATGGCGACGTAGATGCAGCGGACCTGCTTGGTGGGGTCGCCGCTGTCCCAGTTGGACTTCTGGTTGATGATCGTGTCCAGCGCGATCGCGGTCTTGCCGGTCTGCCGGTCGCCGATGATCAGCTGACGCTGGCCGCGTCCGATCGGGATCATCGCGTCGATGGCCTTGAGGCCGGTCTGCAGCGGCTCGTGCACCGACTTACGGGCCATCACGCCCGGGGCCTGGAGCTCGAGGGCGCGGCGACCCTCCGTGGCGATCTCGCCGAGACCGTCGATCGGCTGACCGAGCGGGTCGACCACGCGGCCGAGGTAGCCGTCGCCGACCGCCACCGAGAGCACCTCGCCGGTGCGGCGCACCGGCTGGCCCTCCTCGATGCCGCTGAACTCACCGAGCACCACCACACCGATGGACCGCACGTCGAGGTTCAGCGCGAGGCCGAGAGTGCCGTCCTCGAACTTGAGCAGCTCGTTCGCCATGACCCCGGGAAGACCCTCGACCTGGGCGATACCGTCCGCCGCGAGGGTGACGGTGCCGACCTCCTCGGCCGCGCTACCGCTGGGCTCGTAGGAGTTCACGAAGCTGTCCAGCGCAGCCCGGATCTCCTCGGGCTTGATCGTCAGTTCAGCCATCTCTACGTCCTTCTTCTCTGACCGCCTCGTGGCGATCGGTTCGTCTCATCAAGTGTGCGGGTGTTCGGCCCCGGTGGGAACCGGCGGCCTGGCCGGATCCTGTGGGACCGGGCGGCTAGCCGGCCAGCCGTCGGTGTGCCTCGTCGAGGCGGGAGAGCATCGTGGCGTCGATGACCTCGTCACCGAGCTGGATCCGCAGACCCCCCACGACCGCGGGGTCCAGGGCCACATTGACCTGCACGGCGCGACCGTACGCGCGGGCGAGGATCGTGCCGAGTCGGGCGACCTGGGCCTGGGACAGCGGGTTCGCCGCCGTGACCACGGCCACGAGCTGCTGCCGGCGCGCGGCGGCGGCCTCGTTGAGGCGGACCAGGGCCGCCGTCAGCGTAGGCGCCCGGTGCGTGCTCAGCGCCCGCTCGAGCAGGGCGGCGGTCTCCGGTGCGACCCGGGCACCGAACAGCGTCGTGAGGAGAGCCTGCCGGTCCGCGACGGAACGGTCGACGTCCGCCAGGGCGAGCCGCAGTTCCCGGTTGTCGGCGAGCAGCCGGATGGTCCGGAACAGCTCGTCCTCGACCCGGATGAGTTCACCGCGCGACTCGGCGCTGGCGAGCAGCGAAGACGTGCCCAACTGCTCGAGCGAGTCCGCCAGGTCACCCTCGGCCGACCACCGGGACCGGACCAGGCCGGCCAGCAGGTCCGCGACGGCGCCGCTGACCTTGGCGCCGAAGATGCCGGCCACCACCGCGGCCTTGTCCTCACCGGACCGGGACGGGTCGGTGAGGGCGCGCCGCAGCGCGGCCGAGCCGTCCAGGACGTCGACCACGCCGTACAGCTCGGTGCCGTACGTGAACGCGTCGGCGCCCGCTGCCCCGATGACCGCCTCCCAGCGGTCGGTGGCGGCGGTCAGTGATCCCTGGCTGCTCGCCCGCATCAGGCCTCCTGGTCGCGGGACGGGGCTGCGCCCGAGGGCACGCCCGCGTCCAGTTCGTCCAGGAACCGGTCGATCACACGCGACTGCCGCGCGTCGTCGGTGAGGGACTCCCCGACGATCCGCGAGGCGAGCTCGGAGGCCAGGCCGCCGACCTCGGAGCGCAGTGACACCACGGCCGCCTGACGCTCGGCGTCGATCTGGCGCTGCGCGTTCTCGGCGATCCGGGCGGCCTCGGCCTGGGCCTTGGTGCGCGCGTCGATGACGATCTGCCCGCCGTCGCTGACGGCCTCCTCGCGGATGCCGGCAGCCTCCTTGCGGGCCTCGGCGAGCTCGCGCTCCACGTCGGCCTTCGCCGAGGCGGCCTCGGCCTGGGCCTTCTCGGCCAGGGCCAGACCGCCCTCGATCTTCGCCGCCCGCTCGTCCAGGATCGCGTTCAGCTTCGGCATCAGGTACTTGAAGAAGAAGAAGGCGATGATGACCGTGACCACCAGCGACCAGACGATGTCGTAGCCGGCGGGCAGGAGCGGGTTCGGCGCGGCCTCGTGTGCGTGAATCATGGGGTACTCCAACGCCAGGGGGAAAGGACGATCAGGTGAACATCAGCCCGGCGACGAGGCCGAGCAGACCGAGCACCTCGATGAGTGCCGCACCGATCATCATGTTCGTGAACAGTCGGCCGGCGACCTCGGGCTGACGCGCCGTGGCGATCTGGGTCTGACCGATCATGACACCAAGACCGATACCGGGGCCGATCGTCGCGAGACCGTAACCGACGGTGGCAATGTTTCCGGTGATACCTTCCACTGCATTTCCTTCCTGAAGGCGCTCGGGGTGAGCGTCTGGGGTTCTGCGGACGGGGCGGCTCAGGATGCGAGCCATGCCCGGGGAGAGAGGCTCAGTGCTCCTCTTCCAGAGCGAAATTGAGATAGATCGATGCGAGCAAGGTGAAGATGTAGGCCTGCAGGAGCGCCACGAACACCTCGAACAGCGTGATGAAGATGCCGCCACCGAACGCGAGCACGCTGGTGAGCTTGATCAGGCCGCCGCCCTCCAGGAGGAGGAAGTTGGTGGCGGAGAAGCACAGCACCAGCATCAGGTGCCCGGCCATCATGTTCGCGAGCAACCGGATCGTGAGGGTGGCGGGGCGCAGGATGAACACCTGCAGCGCCTCGATCGGGGTGATCAGCAGGTACGCCGGCCACGGGATCCCGGGTGGGAAGAGCTGCGCCTTGAGGTACTTGCCGACGCCGTGCTTGCGGACGCCGGCCGCGAGGTAGACGACCAGCACCCAGAGGGCGAGCACCAGCGGAAGCCCGACCCGTGAGGTACCCGCGATGTTCAGGAACGGGACCACCCCGGCGAGGTTCATCGCCAGGACCGTGAAGAAGATCGTGGTCAGCATCGCCAGGTAGGGCTTGGCGCGCTCCTTGCCCATCACCTGCTCGGCGATCTGGACCCGGATGAAGTCGACACCGAGTTCGATGATGCTCTGACCGCGGGAGGGAACCAGCTTCGCTCGGCGGACGCCGAGCCAGAGCAGCAGGAGCAGGACCGCCGTGACGATCACTCGGACCATCATGATCCGGTCGAAGCCGAACCAGGAGTCGAGGTCCGTGCTGCCGAAGATGGCGGGCGGGAAGAACTCCTCGATGCCGGGCGCGTGGAAACCGCTGCCGGAGGAGTCCTCGGTCTCGGCCAGGATCGGCAGTGCGATGGCTGCGGTGGACAGGATTCTCTCCCCAGGAGCTTCGGGCTCGGGCCCGGTCGCTGTACGGAGGCAGCGTCGCAGGAACCGAACTGAGGTGGGCTGGAAGTGACTGCGCTCAGACTACCTGATGGCGCTTGGTGGTTGTGACGGCGGTGTGAAGCCTCAGGCCCCGTCGCCGCCGCTGCGCGGCGAGGATCCGTCCGTCGCCCCGGGGTCCTCGGCGGGGCCGTTTTCGCCTGCTGAGCCACTCCCGGAGGGCGAGCCAGACTCGACATCGGCACCATCCGCCGTCGGGCCGTCTGGATCGGCTTGTGTCGCTTCTGTGGACGCCGTGGCCTCGGGGGTGACGTAGGGGATCCTCGCGGTGACGACCGTGTACAGCTCGACCACCACCGCCACGATGACCTGCACGAAGAGCGTGACGAGGAACACAGGCAGGGAGTAGAAGTCCTGCTCCCGGAGCCAGAGCAGGACCAGCGCGAGCAGGCCCATCTTGACGATCCAGCCGCCGAGGAGGACCACCTGCAGCAGCTCGGGCCCACGGCCGGCGACCAGGTACAGCGCGGCCACCGTGGTCGCGGTGAAGACCAGCCCGATCGCCACGGCGACGAGCGCCCCCCACAGCCCCGGCAGGCCGGCCGCGATCAGGCCGACCACCGCGCCGACCACGGCGATCGCCGCGCCCGCGAGCAGCAGCCGCTTCAGGACCCTCCTGATGAGGTCGAGCACCGCCGAGGTGCGGATGTACTTGTCGTTCAGGAAGGTCGGTTCACTCACGGGACTCTCTCGGTCTGCTGGTCCGGAAGGGTGTCGGTCGGTGGGCCGCTGCGGCGTGGCCGCAGCCGGGCGAACGGCAGTCGCACCACGGTGATGACGGTGGCCAGGAGCACCCCGGCCACGAGGCACGCCAGCACCACCCAGACCGGGAACACGATCAGGGCGGCCGCGCTGAAGGCGACCACCGCGGTCCACGCGTACATGATCAGGACCGCGCGCCGGTGGGAGTGGCCGTGGTCGAGGAGCTTGTGGTGCAGGTGGGTACGGTCCGCGTGGAACGGTGACTTGCCGGTGAGCAGCCGGCGGCCGGCGGTCACGGTCACGTCCATCAGCGGCAGCAGCAGCACGGCGACCGGCAGCACGATCGGCACGAACGCGGGCAGCGCCTGTCGGGTCTCGAGGACCGCCGGGTCGATCTGGCCGGTGACCATGATGCCCGCCGCCGCGACGGTGAGGCCGAGCAGCATCGCCCCGGAGTCCCCCATGAAGATCCGCGCCGGGTGGAAGTTGTGCGGCAGGAAGCCCAGGCACACCCCCACCACCGAGGCCATCAGCACGGTCGCCAGGTTCGAGAAGTCGGTCGGGTTGTTGTTCACGGTGAGCAGGTAGGTGTACCCGAAGAACGCGATGCCACCGATCGCCACGACCCCGGCCGCGAGCCCGTCGAGACCGTCCACCCAGTTCACCGCGTTCACGGCGAGCACCACGATCAGGACCGTCACCACCAGGGACAGCCGGGAGGACCCGATGGTCAGCCCGAAGATCGGGAACGAGATCAGCTGGACGCCCTGCCAGGCCATCAGCCCCGCGATCAGCACCTGCCCGACGAGCTTGGTGATCCAGTCGAGGTCCCAGATGTCGTCCGCCGCCCCGAGCAGGCACACCAGGGCGCCACAGCCGAGGATCGCCCACGGCACCGTGTCCGCGAAGACGTTCTCCAGGAACGGCATCCGGGAGGCCATCACGAACGCGACCGCGAGGCCGGCGAACATCGCCAGGCCACCCATCCGTGGTGTCGGGACCGCGTGCACGTCGCGGTCGCGCACCGGCGTCACCGCACCAGTGCGCTGGGCGATCAGCCGGGCGAGCGGGGTCGCCAGATAGGTCGCCGCCGCGGCGATCACCATGATGAGGAGGTAGAGCCTCACGGCCGGGCGGCACCAGGGTCGGTCGGCGGCTCGACGGCGTCGCCCACCTCGGGCTCGACCGGCTCGGCCTCAGTGGTCTCGGACTCGCTCGGCTCGACCGCGTCACCCACCTCGGGCTCGCTCGCCTCGGGCTCAGCCGACTCGGGCTCGCCGCCCGCGGCCTCGGTCTCGTCACCCTCGACGGCGGCGCCCACCTCCGCCTCGACGGTGGCGAGCTCCTCGTCGTCGAGGATCTCGGGCACGACCGCGCCGAGGTCCTCGCGGCTCAGCGCCCCCTCGCGCACGATCCGCAGCTGGTCGCCGGTGGCGTCCACGATGGTGGACGGCACGCTCCCCCGCGCCGGTCCGCCGTCGAGGTAGACCTTCACGGTGCGCAGCAGCTCGCTGTGCGCCTCGGCCGCGGTCAGCGCCGCCGGGTTGCCGGTCCGGTTCGCGCTGGAGACCGCGAGCGGGCCGGTCCGGCGCAGCAGGTCGAGGGCGATCTCGTCGTCCGGCATCCGCAGCGCAACGGTGCCGTTCGTGTCACCCAGGTCCCAGTGCAGGCTGGGCTGGGCGCGCAGGATCACCGTCAGCGGGCCCGGCCAGAACTCCTCGACGAGTTCACGCACCGAGTCCGGGACCTCGGTCGCGAGACCGTCGAGGGTGAGCACGTCGCCGACGAGCACGGGCGGCGGCATCTGCCTACCCCGACCCTTGGCTCGCAACAGGGCGGCGACCGCCTTCGGGGTGAAGGCGTCCGCGGCGATCCCGTAGACGGTGTCGGTGGGCAGCACCACCAGGCGGCCGGCGGCGAGGGCCTCGACGGCGGCGTCCAGGTGCGGTCCACGCTGTGCCGGGTCCGTACAGTCCCTCAGTTCTTCGTCACTCACGCGGGCGAGTCTTTCACGTCCGGCGGCCCGACGGCACCGACGCCGATCGACGACACGACCGGCGCCGCGCGTGCGAGGGTGTTCCGGTGACCGCCACCACCCGCCCACGCCTGTCGACCGTGCTGATCCGGGTCCTGTTCGTGGCGACCGTGATCATCCAGGTCGTGGCGCTGTACTGGCCGAGGATCGAGACCCCGGACACGGGCGTGCCGAGCGCGGACAAGGTGGCGCACGCCCTCATCTTCGCCGCCGTGATGGCCACCGGCTGCCTCGCCGGCATCCCGGCCCGCTGGCTCGCGCTCGGGCTCGCCGCCCACGCGGTCCTCAGCGAACTCATCCAGCACGTCGTGCTCCCCGACCGGACCGGCGACCCGCTCGACCTGCTCGCCGACCTGGCCGGCATCGCGCTCGGCTGGTATGTGGCAACCTACGTCCGCCGCCACCGCACCACCCCCACCTCCTGACTCCCTAGCCCCCTGACCCCCAGCCGCGCCCCGATGGCCGCCGCGCCCCGATGGCCGGCCGCGGGGGTGGGTCAGGGGCGGCGGGTCGCGACGACCATCCGGTCGCGGCCGGTCAGGTCCACCACGGTGTGGATGTCGGTGAACGCACCGGTTGCGGCCACGTCGGCGCGCACGGCCGCGGCCTGGACCTCCGCGTGCTCCATCACGAACGTGCCGCCCGGGCGCAGCAGGCGGACCGCCGCCCGGACGACGGCGCGGGGAACCTCGAGCCCGTCCGCGCCCCCGCCGTAGAGGGCGAGGTCCGGGTCGTGATCGCGGACCTCGGGATCGATCGGCACGGCGTCCGGCGGGATGTAGGGCGGGTTCGAGACGAGCACGTCGACGGCGCCGTCGAGCTCGGCGAGCAGGCTCGCCTCGCGCACGTCCCCGGTCAGGACCCGCACCGCGAGGCCGAGGCGGTCGGCGTCGCCGCGGGCGAGGGCCACCCCCTCCGGGGAGAGTTCCACCGCGGTGACCCACGCGCCCGGGACCTCGTCGGCGACCGACAGCGCGATGGCGCCGCCACCGGTACAGAGGTCCACCACGACCGCACCCGGCGAGTCCACGACCGCACCAGACGAGTCCACGACCGCGGCGGCGCCGGCCGAGCGGGTCGGGTCCGATGGTTCCAGGATCGAGGCGACCGCACTCGCTCCCGCCAGGGCCCGGGCCGCGTCGATCGCCACCTGGGCCACGGTCTCCGTCTCGGGCCGGGGCACGAACACGCCGGGCCGCACGGTCAGGTCGAGGTGCCGGAACGCGGTTGTGCCGGTGATGTGCTGCAACGGCTCGCGCAGCCGGCGGCGTTCCACGAGGGCGGCGTACCGGGCGGAGAAGTCCGGGGGCAGTGGCGGCGCCATCGCGAGCACCAGGTTCGGCACCCCGAGCGCGTGCCCGGCGAGCGCGACCGCGTCCACACGCGGCGAGAGCACGCCGGCCTCGGCGAGCACCGCCGTCGCCCCGGCCACCAGGGCGCGCAGGTCCGGCAGGCCCCGCGAGCCGGCCGAAGCCTGCGGGCCGGGCGGATCCTGAGGGCCGGGCGGATCCTGCGGGTCCGGCACGGGCTCAGCCACCCGCAGCGGCCAACCGCTCGGCCTCGTCCAGCTCGACGGCGGAGGCGATGACCGGGCCGAGGTCGCCGTCGAGCACCTGGTCGAGGTTGTACGCCTTGTACCCGGTCCGGTGGTCGGCCACCCGGTTCTCGGGGAAGTTGTAGGTCCGGATCCGTTCGCTGCGGTCCACCGTGCGCACCTGGGAGCGGCGCACCTGCGCGGCCTCGGCGGCCGCGGCCTCGGCCCGGGCGGCGAGCAGCCGGGCCCGCAGCACCCGCATCGCCTGCTCGCGGTTCTGCAGCTGCGACTTCTCGTTCTGCATCGAGACCACGATCCCGGTGGGTTCGTGCGTGATCCGCACGGCGGAGTCGGTCGTGTTCACGCTCTGCCCGCCCGGCCCGGAGGACCGGTACACGTCGATGCGCAGGTCGTTCGGGTCGATCTCGATCTCCCCGGCGTCCTCGACCTCGGGCAACACCAGCACACCCGCCGCGGAGGTGTGGATCCGGCCCTGCGACTCGGTGACCGGGACCCGCTGGACCCGGTGCACGCCACCCTCGTACTTCAGGTGCGCCCAGACCCCCTCGGCGGGGTCGCTCGCGCGCGACTTCACCGCGACCGAGACGTCCTTGTAGCCGCCGAGGTCGGACTCGGTGGCGCTGATCACCTGGGTGGACCAACCCCGCCGCTCGGCGTAGCGCAGGTACATACGCAGCAGGTCGCCGGCGAACAGCGCGGACTCCTCGCCGCCCTCGCCGGCCTTGACCTCGAGGATGACGTCGCGGCCGTCGTCGGGGTCGCGGGGCACGAGCACGTGGCGCAGGGTCTCGGCGGCCGCCGTCGCGGCCTCCCGCAGCGGCACCACCTCGTCGGCGAAGGCCGGGTCCTCGGCGGCGAGCTCCGCGGCGGCCTCGGCGTCCTCCTCGGCGGCCCGCCAGGCCCGGTGGGCCGAGACGATCCGGCCGAGCTCGGCGTACCGGCGGCCGAGCGAGCGCGCCCGGGCCTGGTCCGCGTGCACGGCCGGGTCGGCGAGCGCAGCCTCGATCTCGGCGTACTCGGCCAGCAACGGCCCGACGACCGTGAAGTCCTCGCTCACTGGTGTTCCTCCTGCTCGGTCACTCCCCTGGCGTCTGCGGAACCGCCCGGGGCGCTAACTGAGCTCGGAGGAGGCGCTGGGGTGGCCCGGCGTCGTCTTCTGCACCGTCAGCAGGAACTCCGCGTTCGAGCCGGAGTCACGCAGCTTGGACTGCAGCAGCTCGATCGCCTGCTGCTGGTCGAGTCCGCCCATGACCCGGCGGAGCTTCCAGATGATCTTCAGCTCCTCGGCCGAGACCAGGATCTCCTCGCGACGGGTGCCCGAGGCGTTCACGTCCACGGCCGGGAAGATCCGCTTGTCGGCGAGCTGTCGGGACAACCGCAGCTCCATGTTCCCGGTGCCCTTGAACTCCTCGAAGATCACCTCGTCCATCTTCGATCCGGTCTCCACGAGGGCGGAGGCGAGGATGGTCAGCGACCCGCCGTGCTCGATGTTGCGCGCGGCCCCGAAGAACCGCTTCGGCGGGTACAGCGCGGAGGCGTCCACGCCGCCGGAGAGGATCCGCCCGGAGGCGGGTGCGGCGAGGTTGTAGGCGCGGGAGAGCCGGGTCAGCGAGTCCAGCAGCACCACGACGTCCTGGCCCAGCTCGACCAGGCGCTTGGCCCGCTCGATCGCGAGCTCCGCGACGATCGTGTGGTCGGAGGCCGGCCGGTCGAACGTGGAGGAGACCACCTCGCCCTTGACCGTGCGCTCCATGTCGGTGACCTCTTCGGGTCGCTCGTCCACCAGCACCACCATCAGGTGCACCTCGGGGTTGTTGGTGGTGATGGCGTTCGCGATCTGCTGCATGATGATCGTCTTGCCGGCCTTGGGCGGCGCGACGATGAGGCCGCGCTGGCCCTTTCCGATCGGGGCGACCAGGTCGATGATCCGGGCCGTGATCAGGTTCGGGCGGGTCTCCAGGCGGAGCCGCTCCTGCGGGTACAGCGGCGTCAGCTTGCTGAACTCGGGCCGCTCGAGGGCCTCCTCGGCGGGCGCTCCGTTGACCGTGTCCAGGCGTACGAGCGCGTTGAACTTCTGCCGCTGGTTGCCGGAGTTCTCGCCCTCGCGGGGCTGACGCACGGCGCCGGTGATCGCGTCACCGCGGCGCAGGCCGTTCTTCTTGACCTGGCCGAGGGAGACGTAGACGTCGTTCGCACCGGGCAGGTAGCCGCTGGTCCGCACGAACGCGTAGTTGTCGAGGATGTCCAGGATCCCGGCGACGGGCAGCAGCACGTCGTCCTCGGCGATCTCGACCTCGTCCTCGCCGGCGGACTCCCCGGTCCGGGTCGGACGGCGCTTGCGGTCCCGGTCGCGGAAGCGGTCCCGGCCGCGTCGCCGGCGCGAACCCCGGTCCTCGTCGTCGTCGGAGCCGCCGTGGTCACCGTCGCCCTGGTTGTCCACCCGCCGCCCCTCGGGCAACTGGATGTCGTCCAGGGAAGGCCGGCGCTGAGCCTGGCCACGGCCCTGATCCGACTGCCCGTTGCGGCTCGGCGCGTCCTCGGTGCGCTCGGGCACGAGCGAGGACAGGTCCAACTGCGGCTGACCGCTGCCCGAGTCGGCGCCACGGCCGCGCTGGCGGCTGCCCTGCGCACGCGCAGGCTGGTCGGGCTGGCTCTGGGAGCCCTCGCCCTCGGCGCGCTCGGGCTGGCGCGAGGTGTCGCGCTGTGGTGCGGTGGCACGGCGGCTGCGGGTGGATCGCTGCGGGGCGCCCGAGCCCGACGGCGTCGCCTCGGTGGGCTGTTCGGCCTGCGGCGCGCGCGTGGTGCCGGCGCCGTCCGCGTCACCGGAGCGGGTGGCCGAGCCTGATCGGCTCGCGTCACCGGAGCCGCGCCGGGCCGGCCCGCGGAGGGTGGTCCGGTCGCCACCGTCGGCGGCCGTCCCGTCGGTGCTCCCGGCGGCGGGCGCCTCCGGCGTCTGCGCGGCCGGCGCTTCCGGCGCCTGCGCGGCGGGCCGGCTCCCACGGGTGCTGCGGGCCGGGCGGGTCGCCGGCTCGCCGGCGGCGCCATCGCCACCGGACCGGGCCGCGCGGATGGCGGTGACGAGGTCGCTCTTGCGCATCTTCGCGGTGCCCTTGAGCCCCAGCTCGGCAGCGAGCGCCTGGAGTTCGGGCAGACGCAGCGAAGACAGTGCGCCGCCTCGACCGGAACCGGTCGAGGTGTTGATCGTTTCGGTCACGGGGTTCCTTCCCCCTCGATGTGCCGGGCGAGGCCCGGCGAGTACTGACTCCGGGTCTCGGACCCGGGTGGTTTCCGCCACGCGCCGACGCGACCGGGCAGGCGCTCGGGCGCGGGGTTCGGGGCGGAGTCATCACGTGGGCCGTGCGGGTACGCATCAGGCCCGTCGATGCGCGGCCAGCCTATCACCGCGGATCCGCGCGGCCCACGACATTCCGGAGCCCGGGGTGCCACGCCCACCGGGCTCAGCCGGCCAGGATCTGGGCCCCGTCACGATCGATCCGGGGGTGCAGCACCCGCCACCGGTCGGTCAGTTCCGTCTCGATCTCCGGTCCCAGGTCGGCGAGCACGAGGACGCTCGGCCCCGCGCCGGAGATCACGGCCGGCATGCCCCGGTCGCGCAGGTTGTGCACGAGCGCGACGCTCGCCATCATCGCGTCCGCCCGGTGGTCCTGGTGCAGCCGGTCCTCGGTCGCCGCCATGAGCAGGTCCGGCCGGGTCAGCAGCGCGAGCGTGAGCAGCCCGGACCGGCCGGCGTTGAAGGCGGCGTCGGTGTGTGCCACGGTCCGCGGGAGCGCGGCCCGGGCGCGGCGGGTGGCCAGCCGCTCGCCCGGGATGAGCACGGTGGCCGTGATCGAGGGGTGCACCTCGATCCGGGCGGCCCGGGCCTCCGGCCCCATCCACGCGATCGTGGCCCCGCCGAGCAGGGCCGGCGCGGCGTTGTCCGGATGCCCCTCGAACTCGGTGGCGAGTTCCAGGACCGCCTGGTCGGAGAGGGCGTCCGGATCGCCGATCAGCCCGCGTGCGGCGACCAGCCCAGCCACCACGGCGCCGGCGCTGGAGCCCATGCCGCGTCCATGCGGGATCGCGTTCAGACACCGCAGGTGCAGGCCCGCCTGCGGTGCCCCGGCGTACTCCAGACCGGCCCGCAGCGCCCTGACCACGAGGTGCTCCTCGCCGTCGGGCACCTCCCCGGACCCCTCCCCGGTGACCTCGACGGCGGTCGCGCCGGTGGTGGCGCGAACGTGGACCACATCGTGGATCCGGTGGGCCAGACCGAAGGCGTCGAAGCCGGGACCGAGGTTGGCGCTGGTCGCGGGGACGCGCACCGAGACCTGGTCGTACAGCAGGCGCATGGCGTCAGTTCAGCCCGAGGGCACGGGCGGCGTCGTCGACGTCCGCACCGATCACCTGCGGCTCGATGACGGTGTCACCGAGTGCGGTCGCGGTGTCCTTGAGGCCGTTCCCGGTCACGGTGCAGACCACCTGGGCCCCCTCGGGCACGTCCCCGGCCTCGGCCCGCTCGAGCAGGCCGGCCACGCTGGCCGCGGAGGCGGGTTCCACGAACACGCCGACCTCACGGGCGATCAGGGCCTGCGCGTCCAGGATCTGGGCGTCGGTGACGGCGTCGATGCGCCCGCCGGAGTCGTCCCGGGCGGCCACGGCCAGGTCCCAGGAGGCCGGGTTGCCGATCCGGATCGCGGTCGCGACGGTCTCGGGGTACTCGATGGGCTCACCCTTGACGAACGGTGCGGATCCTTCGGCCTGCACGCCCCACATCCTGGGGGTGCGGGAGGCGAGGCCGTCCGCGGCGTACTCGCGGTAGCCCATCCAGTAGGCGGAGATGTTGCCCGCGTTCCCGACCGGCAGCACGTGGATCTGCGGGGCGTCGCCGAGCGCGTCGACGACCTCGAACGCGGCCGTCTTCTGCCCCTGCAGGCGGTAGGGGTTCACGGAGTTCACGAGCGCCACGGGGTAGCTCTCGGCGAGCGCCCGCACGATCCGCAGGCAGTCGTCGAAGTTCCCGTCCACGGCGAGCAGCGTGGCCCCGTGGACGATCGCCTGCGCGAGTTTGCCTGCGGCGATCTTGCCCTGCGGGAGGACCACGGCGCAGCCGAGGCCGGCGCGCACCGCGTACGCGGCGGCGGAGGCGGAGGTGTTCCCGGTGGAGGCACACACGACGACCTCGGTGCCGGTGCCGGCGACCTTGCTCATCGCCATCGTCATGCCGCGGTCCTTGAACGACCCGGTGGGGTTCGCCCCCTCCACCTTGAGGTGCACCTGGGCACCGGTGGCCGCGGACAGCGACGGCGAGTGCACCAGCGGGGTGCCGCCCTCGCCGAGGCTGATGACGGGGTCCCCGTCCTCGATCGGCAGGCGGTCTGCGTACTCGGCGATCACGCCGCGCCACGGCTTGGCCATCAGATTCCTTCCACACGCAGGACCGAGCTGATCCTGGGGACGACGTCGAGCGTATCCAACGCGGTGAGCGTCGCGGCGAGGGCGGACTCGCTGGCCTCGTGGGTGCCGATGACCAGTTCGGCTGGTCCGCCGGACTGGCCCTGCTGACGCACCGTCTCGAAGGAGACCCCGTGCTCGGCGACGGCGGTCGCCACCTCGGCGAGGACGCCCGGCCGGTCCGTGATCTCCATCCGGATCTGGTAGCGGGTGCGGATCTCGTCCGCGCCGAGCCGGGTGAGGTCGGCGTACCGCGACTCCGACGGTGACTTGCCGCCGCTGACCCGGTGCCGGGCGGCGGCGACGAGGTCGCCGAGGACGGCGCTCGAGGTGGCCGCGCCACCGGCGCCGGCGCCGTAGAACATCAGGGTGCCGGCGGCCTCCGCCTCGACGAGCACCGCGTTGAACGGACCCCGCACGTTGCCGAGGGGATGCTCGGCCGGGACCAGCGCCGGGTACACCCGCACCGCGACGCCGCCGCCCTGGCCGGCGCCGTCGCGCCGCTGCTCGGCGACGGCGAGGAGCTTGATGACGTGCCCGGTCTGTGCCGCGGAGGCGATGTCCGCCGGGGTGATCTGCGTGATCCCCTGGACGCTGACGTCCGCGAGCGCGATCCGGCTGTGGAAGGCGAGGGAGGCGAGGATGGCCGCCTTCGCGGCGGCGTCGAGGCCCTCGACGTCCGCGGTCGGGTCCGCCTCGGCGTAGCCGAGCTCCTGGGCCTGCGCGAGCGCCGCGCCGAAGTCCAGCTCGTTCGTGGTCATCTCGTCGAGGATGTAGTTCGTGGTCCCGTTGACGATGCCGAGGATCCGGTTGATCCGGTCCCCCGCGAGCGACTCCCGGACCCCGCGGACCACGGGCACGGCCCCGGCGACGGCCGCCTCGTAGAACAGGTCCACGTGCGCGGCGTCGGCCGCCTCGTACAGTTCCGGGCCGTGCTGGGCCAGGAGCGCCTTGTTCGCGGTGATGACGCTGACGCCGGCGCGCAGCGCGTCCAGGATCAGGGTGCGGGCCGGTTCGATGCCACCCATCACCTCCACGAGCAGGTCCGCCCCGGCGACCAGCCCGGCGGCGTCGTCGGTGAGCAGGTCCGTCGGCACGACCGGGTCGCGCGGGGTCGTCAGGGTGCGCACCGCGATCCCGGAGAGCTCCAGGTCGGCGCCGGTGCGCGCCGAGAACTCGGCCGTGTGCTCGAGGAGGCGGCGGACCACCTCGGTGCCGACCACGCCGCAGCCGAGCACGGCGACTCGCAGGGGTGCGGGGACGTCGTTCATGATCTCCTTCGGCGTCGGCACGCGCGCGGGAAGGGTTCGCGCGGGGACTGCCACAGGATAGGGCTCCCGGGTCCGGTCCCGGGCGAGCGCGTCAGGGTGTGGACACCCGACGGGCCTCACCCCATGTCGAGGGCCAGGACGTCCTCGATCGTCTCCCGCCGCACGATCTCCCGGGCCTGCCCGTCCTCGACGGCGACGACGCCGGCGCGCGGCACCATGTTGTAGTTGCTCGCCATCGACCGCCCGTAGGCGCCGGTGGCGGGCACGGCGAGGAGGTCACCGGCGGCCAGGTCCGCGGGCAGCAGCACGTCCCGGACCACGATGTCCCCGCTCTCGCAGTGTTTGCCGACCACCCGGGAACGCACCCGGGGGGCCGTGGAGGAACGGGAGGTCAGCTCGGCGTGGTAGTCCGCGTCGTAGAGGGCCGTACGGATGTTGTCGCTCATGCCGCCGTCGACCGACACGTACAGCCGGGTGCCGCCGTCGTCGAGGACCACGTCCTTGACGGTTCCGACGGTGTACAGGGTGATCATGGCGGGCCCGACGATCGCCCGGCCCGGTTCGAAGGACAGCCGCGGCAGGGGGGTCCCGAGCACCCGCGCCTCGGCGGTCAGGATCTCGGCCAGGTCCGTGGCCAGGGCCGCCACGTCGACGCCCCGCTCGGTGGGCAGGTAGGCGATGCCGAAGCCGCCACCGAGGTCCATCTCGGGCAGCAGCACGCCGGTGCGCCCGGCGAAGTCGGCCCGGAGCCGCAGCAGCGCCCGGGCCGCCTCCCCGAAACCGGCCGGGTCCAGGATCTGCGAGCCGATGTGCGAGTGCAGGCCGAGCAGGTCGAGCCGGTCGTCGGCGTGGATCCGGTCAAGTGCCTGCGCGGCTGCCCCGCTGGCCAGGGAGAGCCCGAACTTCTGGTCCTCGTGCGCCGTCGCGATGAACTCGTGCCCGCCGGCGTGCACCCCGGTGGTGACCCGCACCATCACGGGTGCGCGGACCCCGAGCCGGGCCGCGATCGAGCCGACCAGGTCGATCTCGGGCAGCGAGTCGACGACGATCCGTCCGACGCCGTGTTCGAGCGCCAGGGTGATCTCCCCGGCCGACTTGTTGTTCCCGTGCAGCCCGATGTCCGCGCCCGGCACGCCGGCCGCGATCGCGGTGGCCAGTTCGCCGTGCGCCGCCGTGTCGATACGCAGCCCCTCGGCGTGCACCCACCGGGCCACGGCGGTGCTCAGGAACGCCTTGCTGGCGTAGTAGACGTCCACGTCGACGCCGAGCGGGGCGAACGCCCCGGCGAGGGCGTCCCGGTAGCGGGCGGCCCGCCCGCGCAGGTCGGCCACGTCGAGCAGGAACGACGGCGTCCCGTACGTCGCCGCGAGTTCGGTCACCGACAATCCGGCGAGGTCGAGCACGCCGTCGGTCACGGACACGTTCGCGGGCCACAGCTGGGGGTCGGTCGGGTGGGTCACAGGTGCTCCGGGGCGTCGAGGCCGAGGACCGCCAGCCCGCCGGCGAGAACCGGAGTGGTGGCGTCGTTCAGGCAGAGTCGGGATCGGTGCGCCGAGGTTATCGCCCCGTCGCCCCGCGGGGTCACCCGGGTGACCTCGTACCAGGCCCGGTGCGCGGCCGCGGTGCGGGCCAGGTGCGCGAACACCGGGTCTGGCCGGCCGGTCTCGCGGGCCCGGGCGACGGCGGCCCGGGATCCGGCCAGGCAGAGGATGAGTTCGCGGGTGCCAGGCTCGTCGACGAGGGCGGCCAGGGCGCGACGGCGTGCGATCCCGGCGGGCCAGGGCCGTACCCGGTGGGCGTGGGCGACCCGGGTGAGGTTGCGCGCGCGGGCGTGTGCCAGGCGGGCCGGCCCCGCCCGCGCGGCGTCTCCGGGGAGGAACCGGGCGAGCGCCTCGGGAGGGCCCGCGGTGCCGGGTGGGCGGTCGGCACCGGCCACGGGACCGGGTGGGCCATCGGCACCGGACCCGGGCGGGGTGTCGACCGTGGACCCGGGGCCGAGCAGGTCGTCGACGACGCCGGCGAGCGCCGCCGGGGTGACCGACAGCGCGACGTGACCGTCGCGTGCCCAGGCGTCAGCGACGCCGTCGGCCGCGCGGACCTGGGCCGCGAGCGCGACGGCAAGGTCCCCGGCGACGTCGGGCCGGCCGAGCCGCCGGGCCAGGAGCACGGGCGCGGCGCTCGTGTAGTCGGCGCCGGGCGTCCGCGCGGTGGGCCGCTGCGCCCGGAACAGCCATGGCTCCGGGGCGGATGGACCCGACGCCGCGCGGTCGGGACTCGACGGACCGGCCCACGGGGCGTCGTCGGGCTGCATCGTCAGCCGGCCGAAACCGGCCGCGAGGGCCGCGCCCACCTCCTCCTGCCACACGCCGCGAGCGTATCGCCCGGGTCGCCGAACCCGACCGGAGGCGGCCGGCGGGTCAGAGCTCCAGGCCGAGGTAGAAGTCGAACGGCACGGCGTTCTCATCGGGCCCGGTGACGTGGAACACCACGGCCGTGTCGTACCACCAGATGATGTCCAGGGTCTCACCGTCCGAGAAGTCCCAGCGGGTACCGGAGGTCTCGCCGTTGTCCTGCTCCCAGACGTGGGTCTCGTAGATGGGCTCCCCCAGCGAGTCGGACACCTGCTGCGCGTACGCGGCGGCCTCCTCCTCGGTCTCGAACGCGACGGCACTCATCGTCACGTCACCCTCGTCCCCGACGAAGTTCGCCGAGTACGCCTCGGTCGAGTCGGCGGGCGCCGGGTCCAGCCCGTCGGCGACGGTCCATCCGGCGTCGTCGATCGCCCAGGTGCCCCCGAGGTCGCCGCCACCGACGACGATCTCGACGTCGGCGGTCAGTTCGTCGTAGAGCTCGCCGCTCGGCTCGTCCGTGGGCTCGTCGGTCGGCTCGTCGGTCGGGTCGTCGGTCGTGCCCTGCGTGGACGTCCCGGTGGCGGTCGGTTCCTCGCCGCCGCCGCCGGAGAACAGTTGGATCGCGAAGAACACGATGGCGGCGAGCACCACGACTCCCCCGATGACGGCACCGATCACGACGCCGCGGTTACCACCGCCGGGACCGGTCGGTCCACCGGGCTGCGGCATCGACGCCTGGCCGTAGCCACCCTGTCCGTACCCACCCGGCTGCGGCATCGAGGTCTGCCCGTAGCCGCCCTGGTGCGGCGTCGACGCCTGCCCGTACCCGCCCTGGTGCGGCATCGAGGTCTGCCCGTAGCCCTGGCCGAACGGCTGGGTCGACTCCGGGCCGAACGCCTGGGTGGGCTGATCGGGCGATGGTTGCCCGAAGCCGTACTCCGGACCGTCGCTCGCGCCGGGCTCGCCCTGCGGGCGTCCGTACGGGTTCGCTGATGGGTCCTGGCTCATGGTTGGGCCTCCGCTGATTCTCCGACTCCGGCCGACGGCGGTGCTGACCGCCGCGCCGGCTCCCCTGATCTGAGCCATCGTAAGCGCGCGTTGGACCCTGCGTGGCCGCGCCGATGGGAAGAACTGCACCACTCCGGTGGTCCCGGTGCCGCGGCACCGATGTGATCCTCGCCTCTGTCGCGCCGGGGCCCTCCCGCGTCACGCTGCCGGTCCATCGGGCGCCCCGGTCCCACGGCGGTCCCGGCGGGCGTGGCCGCCCGCCAAATCCTGGTAGGCTCACGCAGCGTTGAAACGCCCCTGTAGCTCAGTGGATAGAGCGTCTGCCTCCGGAGCAGAAGGTCGCTGGTTCGAATCCAGTCGGGGGCACCGAAGCGGAGCGAGAGCCGGGTGTCGCTAGGCTGAGTCGGTGACCTCCCTCTCCCCCACCGGCCAGCAGTTCGAGATCCGCGCCGGCGACGCCGTCGCCGTCGTCACCGAGGTCGGGGCGAACCTGCGCCTGTTCCGCGTCGGTGAGCGTGACGTCGTGGTCCCCTACGGCGTGGACGAACTCCCGCCCGCCTCGAACGGGGCCGTCCTGGTGCCCTGGCCGAACCGGATCCGGGACGGCCGGTACACGTGGGAGGGTCGAGAACTCCAGCTGCCGCTGACCGAGCCGGAACGGGGCACCGCCCTGCACGGGCTCGTCTGCTGGCAGCGCTGGACGGTCATCTCCCACACCGCGGACGCCGTCGAACTGCGCCTCGACCCGCCCGCGACGCCCGGGTACCCGTTCCCGTTGAGCACCCGGATCCGGTACGCGCTCGACGGCGACGGCCTCACGGTCACGGCGACCACCGCGAACCTCGGCCCCGTGGCGGCCCCATACGGGATCGGCTTCCACCCGTGGCTCTCACCCGGGCCGGGCAGCCTCGACGATGCCGAGGTCCAGCTGGACGCGACCGCCTGGGTGCCCACCGACGACCGGCTGCTGCCCACGGGCGTCGCCGAGATCCCGGAGGATCTGGACTTCCGGGAGCCGCGCCGACTCGGCCGGACCGCGCTCGACGACGCGTTCGTGGGTGCCCTCTACGACGACCGCGGCCTGTCCTGGCTGCGGCTGCGAGGGACGGACGGGCGCCTGGCGTCGGTGTGGATGGACGAGTCCCTGCGCACCTGGCAGATGTGCACCGGCGACCAGGTCGCAGCCCCGCAGGCACGACGTACCGGGCTCGCGGCCGAACCGATGACGTGTGTGGCGGACGCGTTCCGCAGCGGCGAACGGCTCATCCGGCTGGAGCCGGGCACCGATCACACGGTCCGCTGGGGCATGCGCCTCGACTGACGCGTGCCGGACCCGCTCGGGGCGGGGTCGCAGGTGCGCGGCTCAAGCCCGGCGTGCGGGCCGGATCAGCCCTCGGAGCAGAGCGGGGTGTCGCTGGTGAGCGGGGCCGCGTCGTGGCTGGCCAACCATGCCTGCGGGTCCACGGTGGTGAGGTCCTGGTCGAGGTGGATCTCCAGGTGCAGGTGCGGGCCGGTGGAGTTCCCGTAGGAACCGACCGCGCCGATCACCTCACCCGCGGCGACCTGCTGGCCGACGTCCACGAACACGCCGTTGGGGTACATGTGCACGTACCAGGACCAGACCGGGTCGCCGTCGATCTCGTGCTGGACGATCACCAGCATCCCGGACCGGCCGTCCTTGCCGCCGCCGGCGTAGATGACCTCACCGTCCGCGATGGAGTGGATCGGGGTCCCCGCCGCCGCGGCCAGGTCCGTCCCGGTGTGCTCGCCGTAGCCACCGTAGATGGGGTGGGAGCGGTAGCCGTACCGGGAGGTGAACGAGTAGGAGCCGGCCGTCAGCGGCATCACCAGGTCCACCGGGACGATGGTTTCCTCGGCGGCCACGACGCCGTTGGCCTCGAACGCCGCAGCGCCACAGGTGAGTTCCTCGCGCGCGCCGGTGTCCCGGCTGGCCGCGGCGAGGGCTCGGGCCCGGGCCTGCGGGTCCGCGGCGAGCGCGGCACTGGCGTCGGCCGGGGCGTACGCGCCGCCGGCGAAGACGTCCAGCGCGCTGGTCGCAGTCAGGAGCGGTGCGACGGCCTCGTCGGAGGGCTTGTCCGGGAGTGCGGCACCGGTGAGCGGCACGACGGTGGTCGCGATGCCGAGCGCCGCCAGCACCGCGAGCCTCGGCACCCACCGGCGGGCCCGGGGCGACCGGCCGGCCGGCCCACGGCTGTCGGTCCGGTTCCTCGGCCCCCTGGGGCCGCTGGCGTCGGTATCCGTCACCACATCCGGTTCCTCGGGAGCCGGCTCGCCGGCCTCCGTGGCGCTGCTGACGGACTCCTCGCTGGCGAGGTCTGCCGTCTCGGCACGGTCGCTCACGTCGTCGGCAACCTCGACGTCGTCGACAGCGCCCTCGGCGGCGACCACCTCCATGTCGTAGTCGGCGACGACCTCGACGGCGGCGTCAGAGACTCCGGCGTCGGAGTTGTCGTCGGCAACGTCGGCGGCCTCGGAAGCCGCACCATCGGCCGCGTCGACAACCTCGGTCTCAGTGATCACCGCGGCCGGCGCCTCGACCGACTCCTCGCCGTCTCCGGCCCGGTCGGGCGTGGTCGGCGCCCCGGTCGAGTCGACGACGTCCTCGGCGAACGTGGGCCGGGCGAGCGCCACGGCGTACTCCGCGGCCCGGGCAGCGGCTTCGGCGGCACGCTCCCGTTCGCGGATCTGTCGGCGGGTGAGCGCTGCGCTCGGTGCCGTGGTCAGGTTCTCAGGGGTCGCGAGATCGTCAGCGGACTGATCACGCTGAGAACTCACACGACCTCCGGGGGAAGGGTTCTTGGCACAACGGGAACGAGGGAAGGGCACGACGAGGGCACACGCTGGGCTCGCGGTCGCGGGGCCACATGGCCCGGCCCGACCGGATCACGAAACCATAACGGATGTTCCTTGAATCGGTCCAGAACCTGTGAGCGAACCCACGCGCACGCGGCGCATCGTAGGCAGGAACGTCCGCCGGAACCAAACCGGGCTCATCGTTGCTGGGCCCGCTGCATCGAGTCGCGGACCTCACCGACCAGTTCCTCGAGGATGTCCTCCAGGAACACCACGCCGATCCGCCCGGAGTCGGCCGCGTTGGCGACCGCGGAGTCGGCCTCGGCGACGGCGCCGGGCGCGAGCACCTCACCGCCGCCGATGCCCGCGTCCGGTGCGGCGCTGACCGCGGCCAGGTGGGCACCGGTGCGCTGCATGGCGGCGAGGACGTCCTCGATCTCGTCCCCGGTGGCGGCCATGGCCATCGGCCGCACCCGCCAGTCCGGCACCGGCGCCGCCCGCAACTCGTCGGAGTCCGCGTACAGGACGTCCTTGATATGCAGGTAGCCGATCACGGCATCGCCGTCGGTCACCGGGAACCTGGAGTACCCGGTCTTCGCGACCGCGTGCTCGACGTCGTCCGGCGTGCACCCCAGGGGCAGCGTGACCAGGGCATCGAGGCCGACCATCACTGTGCCTGCGGTGGCCTCGGAGAACTCGATGGCACCGGTGAGCAGGCCGAGGTCGTCGTCGAGGAGTCCCTCGGCCTGGGACCGCTCGACGATCGCGGCGACCTCCTCGGCGGTGAAGGTGGAGGTGACCTCGTCCTTGGGTTCGACGCCGCCGAGACGCAGGATCGCGTTCGCCAACCAGTTCAGGAACCTGATCACCGGGGAGAGCACCCGGGAGATCCACACCAGCGGCGGGGCGAACCAGAGGACGGCTCGCTCCGGCGCGGAGACGGCCAGGTTCTTCGGGACCATCTCCCCGACGACCACGTGCAGGTAGACCACGATCGCCAGCGCGACCACGAAGCCGACGACGTGGCCGGCCTGCTCGGGCAGCCCGACGGCGATCAGGGGGCCCTCGACCAGCCGGGCGATCGCGGGCTCGGCGACCGCACCGATCCCCGTCGAGCAGATCGTGATCCCCAGTTGGGCGCAGGCGAGCATGAGCGAGACGTTCTCGATCGCCCACAGGGCGGTGCGAGCGGCCCGGGAGCCGGACTCGGCGAGCGGTTCGATCTGCGAGCGCCGGGCGGACATGATCGCGAACTCGGCGCCCACGAAGAACGCGTTCGCGGCAAGCAGCACGAGCGCCACGACCAGCGCGGTCCCGGAGCTCATCGCCCGTCCTCCGACTCCGCCGTGGCCTCGGCGGCCCGGACCTGGATCGAGTCCACCCTCCGGGAGTCCATGGTCCGCACTCGCAACGTCACGCCGGGCACCTCGACCTCGTCGCCGACGACCGGCAGCCGGCCGAGCGCCGTCATCACCAGGCCGCCGAGGGTCTCGTAGGGCGCCTCGTCCGGGACCACGAGCCCGGTCTGGTGGTAGAGCTCGTCGGGACGCAGGCTGCCCGGGACGATCCAGGTCCGCGCCGGACCGGGCCGTACCACGCGTCGGCCGCGGTCGTGCTCGTCGGCGACCTCGCCGACCAGTTCCTCGACCACGTCCTCGAGGGTCACGACCCCGGACGTGCCGCCGTACTCGTCGACGACCACCGCCATCTGCAGCCCGTCACGCAACTCCACGAGCAGAGGTCCGAGCCGGATCGTCTCCGGCACCCGCGGCGCCTCGTCCATCAACGCACCGACGGGTACGTCCCCGCGTCGCTCGTGCGGGACCGCGACCACCCGCCGCAACTGGACGATGCCGACCACCTCGTCCGGTGAGGCGTCGATGACCGGGAACCGGGAGTGCCCGGTCGAGCGGGCCAGGGCGAGCAGGTCGGTGGCACGGGCGTCCCGGTCCACCGCGTGCATCCGCATCCGGTCCGTCATCACATCGACGGCGGTGAGCCGACCCAGCCCGATCGACCGGGTCAGCAGGGTGGCCGTGGACATCTCGAGCGTGCCCGCCTTCGCCGAGTGCCGCACCAACGCGGCCAGCTCGGTGGCCGAGCGGCCGCCGCTGAGCTCCTCGCGCGGCTCCACCCCGAAGGCGCGGAGCACCCGGTTCGCCGACCCGTTCAGGACCGAGATCATCGGCCGCAACGCGGTGGTGAAGCCGTGCTGGAACGGGATGACCAGTTTCGCCACCTTCATCGGGTCCGAGATCGCCCAGTTCTTCGGGACCAGCTCACCGAAGATCATCGAGAACGTGTTCACGACCACGAGACTGACGACGACGGCCACGGCCGTGGCGATCGCCGTCGTCAGCCCGGTCCGCCCCAGCGGTACGGCGACCAGGTTCGCGACGGCCGCCTGCATCGTGTACCCGAGCAGCACGGTGGTCAAGGTGATCCCCACCTGTGCCCCGGAGAGTTCGGTCGACAGATGCCGCAGCGCCCTCACGAGCAGCGTGGCTCGCTTGTCACCTGCGGCGCTGCGCCGGTCGACCGTCGCCGGGTCGAGCGCCACCAGCGAGAACTCCGCGGCCACGAACAACGCGGTCCCGGCGGTCAGCACCACTCCGAGCAGGACCAGCAGCCAGTCGGTGATCATCGCGGATCATCGCCGGTCATCGCGGAGTACCGGAGGGCCTTCGACGGGTGGCGGCGGGATAGCCAGGCATAGTGGAGCCAGAGTAGCCCCCGACCTCCCGGATCCTGCGGCCCGGGTGTGCCAGAGTTTTCCCATGTCGACCGCCCAGCCGCACACGTCAGTACTCATCGTCGAGGACGAACCGGAGATCGCCGCGCAGATCGCCCGGCGTCTGCAGGCGGAGGGCTGGAGCGCCCATATCGCCGACGACGGGCCGTCCGGGGTGGAGGCGGCAGCGACCCTGCGACCGGACCTGATCGTGCTCGACGTGATGCTCCCCGGCATCGACGGCCTCGAGGTCTGCCGCCGGATCCAGGCCGAGCAGGCCACCAGCGGGCACCCAGCGGCGCCGGTGCTGATGCTGACCGCCCGCGACGACGAGACCGACATGTTGATCGGACTGGGCGTCGGCGCCGACGACTACATGACGAAGCCGTTCTCGATGCGCGAGCTGCTCGCCCGGCTGAAGGTGCTGCTGCGCCGGGTGGAGCGGTCCCGGCAGGCGCCCACGACCGGCTCCGGTGAGCCGCCGATGGTGCTCGGCGACCTCGTCATCGACCGGGCCGCGCGCCGGGTGAACCGCTCCGGGGGGGAGGCCCACCTGACCCCCACCGAGTTCGACCTGCTGGTCTGCCTGGCCCAGAGCCCGCGCACGGTGCTCTCCCGCGAGCGCCTGCTCGCCGAGGTCTGGGACTGGGCCGACGCCTCCGGCACCCGCACGGTCGACTCGCACGTGAAGGCCCTGCGGCGCAAGCTCGGTTCCGACCTGATCCGCACGGTCCACGGAGTCGGATACGCCCTCGAGCCGACGGCCGGCTGAGGGCGGCCCCCTCGCCCCCGCTCCTGCGCCGCCGTGATGAAGCCGCACCGATGACCACCCCACACGTCCGGCACGCCCGCTCCACGGAACTGAGCTGGTGGCGGCGACTCCTCGGACTGGCCGGCGACCTACGCCCGCTCGACCCGATGCGCTCGATCAAGATGAAGTTGATCGTGATCATCGCGGCCACGGTCGCCATGTACACGCTGGTCACCTGGGCGGGTATCCGGTTCGGGTTCGGGGTGCTGAACACCTTCCCGTTCGCGCTCGGGGCCTCGCTGATCCTCACCCAGATCCTCGCCCGCGGCATGACCCGGCCGCTGCGGGAGATGACCGCCGCGGCGCGCTCGATGGCACGCGGCGACTACACCACCCGAGTACATACCAACAGCCAGGACGAGGTCGGCGAGCTCGCCGCCGCGTTCAACTCGATGGCCCAGGACCTGGACACCCTGGACGCCCAACGCCGGGAGATGGTGGCCAACGTCTCGCACGAGCTGCGGACGCCGGTCGCGGCGTTGCGGGCCCAGTTGGAGAACATGGCCGACGGCGTCGTGGAACCCGATCCGGACGCGCTCGAGGGGGCGCTCACGCAGATCGAGCGGCTCTCCCGGCTGATCACCTACCTGCTCGACCTGTCCCGGCTCGAGGCCGGGGCGGCCAGCCTGGCGCTGACCGACTTCGAGGTGCAGGAGTTCCTCGACGACGTCGCGACCCAGGCGCGGCACGCGGCCGCCGGGTCCGGCCGGGAGCTGCGCTGGGCGGTGTCCACCGTGCCACCGGACCTCCACCTGACCGCCGACGAGGAGCGGCTGCGGCAGGTCATCTCCAACCTGCTCGGCAACGCCTCCCGGCACTCCCCCCACGGGGGCACGGTGTCCCTGCGGGGGCGTTACTCGGCCACGACCGACGAGGTCGTCATCGAGGTGCTGGACGAGGGTCAGGGCATCCCGGTCTCCGACCGCGAGAAGGTCTTCGAGCGATTCGAACGCGGCAACGCCCCTGCCCAGCGCGGCGGCCTGTCCACCGGCGGCACCGGGCTCGGCCTGGCGATCGCCCGCTGGGCGGTGAGCCTGCACGGTGGCACGATCGCGGTCGCGGACCCGCCGGGAGGGACCGGGGCCATGCTCCGGGTGACCCTGCCCGCGCGCGGCCCCGCCGAGGGGTAGTCCACAGCAACCGCTGCGGCACCGGTGACGAACCGTTGACCACCCTTTGAACGACCGTCGCGGGCGCGGGTCCGACGCGTCACATTTTGGCGCGGCGGGGCCGCCCCGTGGCGTTCCAGTGGTGTTCGTCACCTAGGCTTGTGGAGACGATTCCGCACCCGATTACTCTTTGGAAGAGGGCGATCCCCGAGTGTCCCAGCAGGCACCACACGACCCTGTCTCGGTTCCCACGAACTTCGGCGGCAACGAATGGCTCATCGACGAGCTGTATGCCCAGTACCGGGAGGACAAGTCGCAAGTCGACCCGACCTGGTGGGAGTTCTTCGAGAACTATCGCCCCGCGGACCTCGCGACCAACGGCACCGGGGGTAGCAACGGCGCCCCCACGGCCAAGCCGGCCGGCGCGGCAGCTCCCGCCCCGGCGCCCGAGCCGAAGGCCAAGGCGAGCAGCCCGCCCGCCGCAGCGACGCCGTCGGCCCCGGTCGTCGGCAGTGCCGCACAGGCGGCTACGCCGGCCACGCCGGCCGACGAGGTCCGCGCGGACCTGCCCCCGGCCGCGCCGGAGGTCACCGCGGAGGCGCCGACCGCCCCCTACACGAAGTCCCTCACCGGCGGCGGACCCCGCAGTGCCGGCGGTGACGACGAGGTCGAGAAGCTCCGTGGCGCGTCCGCCCGGACCGTCACCAACATGGTCTCCAGCCTGGACGTGCCGACCGCGACCAGCGTCCGCTCGATCCCGGCGAAGCTGCTCGTCGACAACCGGATCGTGCTGAACAACCACCTCCAGCGCAGCCGGGGCGGCAAGGTCTCGTTCACGCACCTCATCGGGTTCGCCGTGGTCGAGGCGCTCGGTGACATGCCGGAGATGAACGCCGGATACCGCGACCTCGACGGCAAGCCCGGCATCGTGCGTCCCGCGCACGTCAACTTCGGCCTGGCCATCGACCTCGCCAAGCCGGACGGCACCCGGCAACTGCTGGTGCCCTCCATCAAGGAAGCCGAGACGATGGACTTCGCCCACTTCTGGGCGGCCTACGAGGACATGGTCAAGAAGGCCCGCGGCGGCAAACTCACCGTCGAGGACTTCGCGGGCACCACGATCTCGCTGACGAATCCCGGCACGATCGGCACCGTGCACTCGGTGCCCCGGCTGATGGCCGGGCAGGGCACGATCATCGGCGTCGGCGCGATGAACTACCCCGCCGAGTTCCAGGGCGCCTCCACCGAGACCCTCTCGAAGCTCGGGGTATCGAAGGTCCTGACGCTCACCTCCACCTACGACCACCGGATCATCCAGGGTGCCCAGTCCGGTGACTTCCTGCGGATCGTGCACTCCAAGCTGATCGGCGAGGACGGTTTCTACGACCGTGTCTTCGCGGCGCTGCGGGTGCCGTACGAGCCGGTCCGGTGGACCACGGACACCAGCGACGAGGACGAGTTCGGCAAGCCGGCGCGGATCGCCGAACTGATCCACGCCTACCGCTCCCGCGGGCACTTCATGGCGGACACCGACCCGCTGGCCTACCGGCAGCGCCGACACGCCGACCTGGACGTGCAGAACCACGGTCTGACCCTCTGGGACCTGGACCGCACGTTCCCCACCGGAGGGTTCGGCGGCAAGCCGAAACTGCCCCTGCGCGACATCCTCGGCCTGCTGCGCAACTCCTACTGCCGCACCATCGGTTCGGAGTACATGCACCTGCACGACGCCGCCCAGCGCAAGTGGCTGCAGCAGCGCCTGGAGTCCGGCTGGGCGAAGCCCGAGCCGATCGCGCAGCAGCAGATCCTGCGCAAGCTGAACGCCGCCGAGGCGTTCGAGACGTTCCTGCAGACCAAGTACGTCGGGCAGAAGCGGTTCAGCCTTGAGGGTGGCGAGTCGCTGATCCCGATGTTGGACAAGATCCTTGAGCGTGCCGCCGAGGAGGGTCTGGACGAGGTCGGCATCGGGATGCCGCACCGCGGCCGGCTGAACGTGCTCGCCAACATCGCCGGCAAGTCCTACGCGCAGATCTTCGCCGAGTTCGAGGGGAACCAGGACCCGCGCACCGTGCAGGGCAGCGGCGACGTGAAGTACCACCTCGGCACCGAGGGCACCTACACCTCGGTGAGCGGGGAGAGCACGAAGGTCTACCTCGCCGCGAACCCGTCCCACCTCGAGGCCGTGAACGGTGTGCTCGAGGGCGTCGTGCGGGCCAAGCAGGACCGGATCGACCTCGGCGGGGCCGGGTTCTCGGTGCTGCCGATCCTGATCCACGGGGACGCCGCGTTCGCCGGGCAGGGCGTGGTCATCGAGACCCTGAACATGTCCCAGCTGCGCGGGTACCGCACCGGCGGCACTGTGCACATCCTCATCAACAACCAGGTGGGCTTCACCACCGGTGCCTCCTCGTCCCGGTCCACGCTGTACGCGACCGACGTGGCGAAGGGCCTGCAGATCCCGGTGTTCCACGTGAACGGTGACGACCCGGAGGCCGTCGCGCACGTGGCCGAGCTGGCGTTCGACTACCGCCAGGAGTTCCACAAGGACGTCATCATCGACATGGTGTGCTACCGCCGCCGCGGTCACAACGAGGGCGACGACCCGTCGATGACCCAGCCGGTGATGTACTCCCTGATCGAGAAGAAGCGCAGCGTCCGCAAGCTGTACACCGAGGCGCTCGTCGGTCGTGGTGACATGACCGAGGACGAGGCCGAGGAAGCACTCTCGCACTACAAGGGCGAACTCGAACGGGTCTTCACCGAGGCCCGCTCCACCGGCAGCTCCTCCACCGACGCCGGTCAGGTGGCCGGCCTGGAGCGGCCGGAATCCCAACTGGAGGACGCCGGCGTCATGGTCGGTTGGGAGACCGCCGTCCCCGCGCAGATGCTGCAGCGGATCGGTGACGCGCAGGTGCGCCCGCCCGAGGGGTTCACCGTGCACCCCAAGCTCCTCCAGATGCTGCAGAAGCGGCACCAGATGTCCACCGACGGGGACATCGACTGGGCCTTCGGGGAACTGATCGCATTCGGCTCCCTGCTACTGGAGGGCACGCCGGTGCGGCTGTCCGGGCAGGACTCGCGCCGCGGCACGTTCGTGCAGCGGCACGCGGTACTGCACGACCGGGTCAACGGCGCCGAGTGGACCCCGCTGATGTACCTCGCCGCCGACCAGGGCAAGTTCTGGGTGTACGACTCCGCGCTGAGCGAGTACGCGGCCCTCGGGTTCGAGTACGGCTACTCGGTGGAGCGCCCGGACGCGCTGGTCCTGTGGGAGGCGCAGTTCGGCGACTTCGTCAACGGCGCCCAGACGATCATCGACGAGTTCATCTCCTCCGCCCAGCAGAAGTGGGACCAGTCCTCCTCCGTGGTGCTGCTGCTGCCGCACGGCTACGAGGGTCAGGGACCGGACCACTCCTCGGCCCGCAAGGAGCGGTTCCTGCAGCTCGCGGCGGAGGACAACATGATCGTCGCGGAACCGTCCACTCCGGCGAACCACTTCCACCTGCTGCGGCGTCAGGCGTACCAGCGCCCCCGCCGCCCGCTGATCGTGTTCACCCCGAAGCAGTTGCTGCGGCTGCGGGCGGCCACGTCCACGGTGGAGGACTTCACCTCCGGCACCTTCCAGACCGTCATCGGCGACTCCGCCGTGGACGCCTCGAAGGTCGACCGGGTGCTCATGTGCAGCGGCCGGGTCTACTACGACCTGCTCGCTGAGCGCACCAAGCGGGAGGACGACCGGACCGCGATCGTGCGCCTTGAGCAGCTCTACCCGCTCGACCACGACGCCATCGCGGCCGAGCTCGGCCGCTACCCGGACGCCGAGTTCGTGTGGGTGCAGGACGAGCCGAAGAACCAGGGTGCGTGGAGCTACCTGGTCCTGAACCTGGCGTACTCGCTGCCGAACGTGGCCGACCCGGAGCGGCTGAAGGGCCGGGTCCGGGTGGTGTCCCGCCCGAACATGGCCGCCCCGTCCGCCGGTACCGGCAAGAAGCACCAGGCGGAGCAGGCCACCCTGCTGAGCGAGGCTTTCCAACGGTGAGCGCCGCGTCCACCGACGCGGTTGGCACGCGCATCTGTGTGGTCGGCGACGAACTCGTCGCCGGGCTCGGCGATGCCCGCGGGATGGGCTGGGTCGGCCGGGTGGCGGCCCGGACCGCCTCGGAGTCCCCGTTGGCCTTCTTCCCGTTGGCGGTGCCCGGGGAGACCAGCACGTCCCTGTCCGGGCGCTGGGAGACCGAGTGCAACCGGCGCTTCGGCGGCGGCGAGAATCGTCTCGTGGTGGCTCCCGGGTCCGCCGACGTGCAGCACGGGGTGTCCCTGGCCCGGAGCCGGCTGAACCTCGCGAACGTCCTCGACGACGCCACCAACCGGCAGATCCCCACGTTCGTGGTCGGCCCGCCGCCGCGTGCCGACGTCTCCGAGTCCGCACTCGGTGACCTCTCCGGCGCGTTCGCGGACGTCTGCCAGCGCCGCCGGGTGACGTACGTGGAGACCTTCGAACCGTTGCGCACCCATGAGCAGTGGCTGGCGGACATCTCCGCCGGCGACGGCACCCACCCCCAGCAGGCCGGCTACGGCCTGCTGGCCTGGCTGGTGCTCCACAACGGCTGGCACGAGTGGTTGGGCCTGCCCCAGGAGTGAGGACCCCTGTGACCGACTCGTTCACGATCTCCGGGCAGCAGTTCCTGCGCGACGGTGTGCCGCACCAGATCATCTCCGGCGCGGTGCACTACTTCCGGATCCCGCATCCGCTGTGGGAGGACCGCCTCCGGCGGCTGCTCGCCATGGGCGCGAACGCCGTCGAGACCTACGTGGCGTGGAACTTCCACGTCCCGCATGCGGGCACCGCTCCCGACTTCACGGCGGGCGCGGACCTCGGCGGGTTCATCGACCTCGCCGGTGCGCTCGGTCTCGACGTCATCGTGCGGCCCGGCCCGTACATCTGCGCCGAGTGGGACCTGGGCGGGTTCCCGTCGTGGCTCCTCGCCGACGACGCGGCCGCCGGTGCTCTGCGGACCTCGGACCCGGCCTACCTGGCCCACGTGGGCGCGTGGTTCGATGTGCTGATCCCGATCATCGCCGAGCGCCAGCTGACCCGGGGTGGCCCGGTGATCGCCGTGCAGGCGGAGAACGAGTACGGCAGTTACGGCAATGACGCCGACTACCTGCGCGCGATGGTGGACGGGTTGCGTGCGCGCGGCATCGACGTGCCGCTGTTCACCTCGGACGGCCCGGAACCCCTCATGCTCGCCGGCGGCACCGTGCCGGGCCTGCTCGCGACGGCGAACTTCGGTTCGCGGCAGGCCGAGGCCTTCGCGGAGCTCGCCCGGGTGCGGCCGGACCAGCCCGGGATGTGCATGGAGTTCTGGAACGGCTGGTTCGACCACTGGGGCACGCCGCACCACCGCCGTGACGCCGCGAGCGCCGCCGAGGAACTGGCCGGGATGCTCGCGGACGGCCGGTCCGTGAACTTCTACATGGCGCACGGCGGCACGAACTTCGGGGTCTGGGCCGGCGCGAACTGCCACGACCTCGAGGACGATGCGGCGGAACCGCAGTATCAGCCGACCATCACCTCCTACGACTACGACGCCCCGATCGCCGAGGACGGCACGCTCACGGCGAAGTTCGACGCGTTCCGGGACGTGATCGCCGCGCACACCGGTCGCACCCCACCCGCCCCGCCACCGCCGGCGGCACGGCTGGCCCCGCGGGCGGTCGAGGTGACGGCCACCCTCGACCTCGCCGCCGTGCTCGACGGCGTCGCACCGATTCGTGGGGCGATCCCCCGCTCGTTCGAACGGCTCGGCATCCACCACGGGGTGGTCCGGTACCTGACCACCGTGGATGCGACGACGACGCCGATCCCGCCCGCGGACCTGCACCTGGACGGCCTGGCCGACCTCGCCAGCGTGGTCGTCAACGGTGCGCTGATCGGCCGCCTCGGCCGCACCCGGGCGGACGCCGCCTACGGCCCCGCGCGCGACGGCCTGCGGATCACGCTCGACCGGCCGGTGAACACGATCGAGATCACCGTCGCCTCACTCGGCCGGGTGAACTTCGGCCGGCACCTGCGCGACGAGAAGGGGCTGCGGGCGGTGCGGTACTCCCACCAGCACCTGTTCTCCTGGACGCATGCGGGCCTGGACCTGACGACCCTCCCGGAACTGGACTGGACCGCGGCGGCGACCGCCGCCGTCGGGCCGGTCGGCGGTCTGCACCGGGCCGTCGTGGAGCTCACCGAGCAGGACCGGGCCCGCGACGCCTACATTGCGCTGCCCGGCTGGCACCACGGCCACGTGTTCCTGAACGGCTTCAACCTGGGCCGGTACTGGAACCCGGCCGGGCCGCAGCGCACCCTGTACGCCCCGGCACCGCTGTGGCGGGCCGGGGCGAACGAGCTCGTGATCGCCGAGCTGACGCTGCCGGCGGATGCTCCGGGCGGGCCCATCGAGATCCGGGACACCCCGCAGCTGGGCTGAGACCGCCCGTGCGCCCACATGCGCGCGCCACTCGGACCCGCCGGATCGAGTGCCGGGCCGCTAGGACCTCGAGCTCCCATGGCTCGAGCCGACCACGTCCCCGGCCTTCCAGTCGGCCCAGCCGGGCTGATCGGCCATGAACGCCTCGACCTCCTCCTTGGACGCTGCGAGCATCGGGTCGTTCCTGAGGTAGTGCCGCGTCTCCCGGACGATCAGCCCGCTCAGGACGAGCAGCCCGATGAGGTTCGGCAGTGCCATCAGCCCGTTCATCACGTCGGAGAAGTTCCAGACGACCCCGAGCTCCACCGTGCAGCCGACGAACACCACGAGCGAGAAGATCACCCGGAACGGCATCACCCCACGACGCCCGAACAGTCGCTCCACGTTGCGCTCGCCGTAGTAGGACCAGCCCAGGATCGTGGAGAACGCGAACAACGCGAGTCCGACGGTGACGATCCAGTGGCCCCACTGCCCCGGCAGACCGTGGGTGAAGGCCTCGCCAGTCATGATCGCCGCCGAGATCTGCTCACCGGCGGCGTCCTGCTCGCTCCAGACCCCGGTGGTGATGATCACCAGGCCGGTGCAACTGACCACGATGATCGTGTCGATGAACGTCTGCGTCATCGACACCAGGCCCTGGCGCACCGGGTGGGTGGTCTTCGCCGCTGCCGCCGCGATCGCCGCCGAACCCATCCCGGACTCGTTCGAGAAGATGCCGCGGGCGACGCCGTACTGGACCGCGATGATGATGGCGGAGCCGGCGAACCCGCCCACCGCGGAGGTCCCGGTGAACGCGTCGGTGAAGATCGCCGCGAACGCGGCGGGCAGCGCCTGCACGTTCGCGGCCAGGATGAAGAGCGCGCCCAGCACGTAGAACACGATCATGATCGGCACCAGGGCGGCGGTCACGCGTCCGATGGACTTGATCCCCCCGACAAGCACGACGAACGTCAGCAAGGTGAGTGCGATCCCGGTCACCACGATCGGCACCCCGAAACTGTTCTCCAGGTTCGAGGCGACCGAGTTTCCCTGGGTCATGTTCCCGATCCCGAAGCAGGCGATCGTGGCGAACACTGCGAATGTCAGCGCCAGGACCTTGCCCACCGTGCCCCTGATCGCTCGTTCCAGGTAGTACTGCGGCCCGCCGGACTTCTCACCCGCGGAGTCGGTGGTCCGGAACCGGACCGCGAGGAACGCCTCGGAGTACTTCGAGGCCATGCCGAGCAGCCCGGTGACCCACATCCAGAACAGCGCGCCCGGTCCGCCGATCCCGATCGCGGTGGCGACCCCGACGATGTTGCCGGTGCCGACCGTGGCGGCCAACGCCGTCGTGAGGGCCTGGAACTGGGAGATGTCCCCTTCTTCGGCGCCGACGTCCTTGCGACGTAGGATCCCGAGCCGCAGGGCCGCCCCCAAGGTGCGGAACTGGATGCCGCCGAGCCTGATCGTCAGGTACAGCCCGGTGCCGAGCAGCAGCGGGATGAGCAGGTACGGCCCCCACACCACCGAACCGATCTGCCCGAGTATCTCCTCGAGTCGTGCCATCGCCATTCCCCCGTCGTTCGTCTGTGCCCGGGATGTGCCAACCCGCGCAGGTCATTGCCCGGAGAGCGTGCCATCCCGGTGTTTCGCCTAGGTGACCCGCGGGTCGGGTGGCGTGGCCCGCGGGCCCGATGCTCAGGTGGAGGGCGGGTACTCCTGCTGCCCGTCCTCGACCACATCGAACTCCTCGGGGTGCTTGCGCAGGTGCAGCAGCGCCACCACCAGGCCGCCCCAGACCAGGAGCAGTGCCACCACCAGCATCACGATCGCCTGAGCGCTCATCGCGACTCACCTCCCTCGACGAGCAACGAGTCGCCGTCGACCACCCCGCGTCGCCACGGGATGAAACTGATCAGCACGGCAACCACGACCAGACCGATCGCGACCCCCCAGCCGTACACGCCGACGTATCCGGACGGCATCGCGCCGTAGCCCTCCTGGATCCTCGTGATCACCTCGCTGACGAACATGTAGCCGAGCACGAGCGGGGTGATGACCCCGAGGAGGACGAACCAGGTGCGACCAATCTTGAACGAGGACACCGAGTTGACGTGCTCGGCCAGTTCGGGGAACTTGCGCAACCCCCATCCGATCACGATCACACTCGCGAGTGCGGCACCGACGATCCCGAAGTTGTTCGCGAAGTTGTCCACCACGTCCAGCAGGTTCAGCCCGGTGGTGGTGGGGAACAGCGCGACCGAGACCACGGCCATCAGGCCACCGGCGATCAGCACGGACTTCGTCCGGCTCCAGCCGAGCTTGTCCTCCACGCCCGCGAGGACCACCTGCACGATCGACACCAGCGAGGTGATGCCGGCGAGAACCAGCGAGAGGAAGAACAACACCCCGAACAGGCTGCCACCGGGCATCGTGGAGATGATCGCCGGAAACGCGATGAACGCGAGCCCGATCCCGGACTCGGCCACGTCGGCGACCCCGACTCCGCTGGCCTGTGCCATGAACCCGAGCGCGGCGAAGACCCCGATGCCGGCGAGGATCTCGAAGCCGGAGTTGGAGAACGCCACCACCAGGCCGGATCCGGTCAGGTTTGACCGGCGCTTGAGGTAGGAGGCGTAGGTGATCATGATCCCGAAGCCCACCGACAGCGAGAAGAAGATCTGCCCGTACGCAGCGATCCACACGCCTGGGTTCGCCAACGCATCCCAGTTCGGCGTGAACAGGGCGTCCAGACCGAGTGTCGCGCCAGGCTGGCGCAGCCCCTGGATCACCATGACCACGAAGATGACGACCAGCACCGGGATGAAGATGGCCGACAGCCGGGCGATGCCGCCCTGGACGCCGAGCCGGTGCACCACCAGGGTGAACAGCCAGATGATGATCAACGGGATCCCGACCGCCGGTACCCAGGAACCGCCGAGGGTGAACTCCCCGCTCTGCTGCAGGAAGTCGCCGCCGAAGAACCCGCCCGGGTCATCCCCCCAGGCCTGGTTGATCGAGAAGCCGGTATAGCGGACCGCCCAGGCGATCACGACCGCGTAGTAGACCGCGATCACGAAGCAGATCCCCACCTGCCACCAGCCGATGGACTCAGCCGCCCCGCCGAGCCGGCGGTAGGCCAGCGGGGACGACGCCCGGAACTTGTGACCGATCGCGTAGTCCAGGAACAGCAGTGGGATGCCCGCCGTGAGCAGCGCCACCAGGTACGGGATGATGAAGGCGCCGCCGCCGTTCTCGTAGGCGACGTATGGGAACCGCCAGATGTTTCCCAGCCCGACCGCGGACCCGACGGCCGCGAAGATGAACGCGCGGCGCCCCTTGAACTGTTCTCGTTCCTCTGCCACGTCATGCTCCCTTGCACTCGATGGGACTACTGCCGGATCGTCGACCCGCCGTCAGCCCGCCGGATCGATCCGTCCCGCGTCGGCGTCCGGTGCGTCAGCCTGCTCGTGAACGACCGCGACGCTGCCCGTGACGGTACTCACCTTGACGAAGCTTGTCCCGGCGCCGCGCGGCTCGGACACCGATGTCGACGACGGTCCGCTTCCGCCGCGACGGTTCACCCCGTCAACGGTGACCGCCCCGCTCACGCTGTGCACGCTCAGGTCCAGGCCCACCTCGAGTGGCAGGGTCACGCTGATGTCCGCGGCGACTCCGGTCACCGAGACCACGGACGACGGCGTCGTCGGGGACACGGCCACGTCGCCGGAGACCGTGGTCACGGACAGGCGGGGCACGGCCCCGCCGACGTACGTGGTGCCGGTCGCGGTGACGACGTTCGCCGGGCCGGTGTGCTCCCGCACCACGATCGGTCCGGACGCGGTCCGCACCGTCACCGAGCCGGTGGTGCGTTCGGTGCGGACGGCCCCGGTGGCGGTCGTGACCGTGAGGTCCTCGACCACGTCCGACACGGAGACGGCAGCGCCGACCGTGGCGGCTGTGACGGCGACCCCGGGGCCCGCCGCGACCCGGATCCGGGCCCGGTCGTCGGCGTTGAAGCTCGTGAGCCGCTTCAGCCATCCCTCCCAGCCGATCGAGGGGTAGCCGATGGTGAGCCGACCGCCGTCGGTGGCCACCTCGAGGGGTGCGCCGTCGACCTCGTCGATGTCGATGTGCAGCCCGGGCTCGTCGCGCCGGGTGACCTCCACCGAGCCCTTGATCAGCTGGACGCGCAGTTCGGGCACCGCGTCGACCGCGCCGATCTCGACCTGGTCCGGTCCGGTGATGATCCGGCTTGTTGCTGCCATGTGCTGAACTCCTCGTGGTCGGTTCGTGCGTTCTCTGGCTGCCGTGGTGTGTGGTGGTCGTGCCGACGGGTCGGTCGTCTCAGCGGGTGAGGACGACCTTGCCGTACGCCGCGCCCGAGGCGAGCCGCTCGAACGCGGTGCGGACCGCCGTCGTGCCCTCGTCGTCGTCGGTGAACCGGTGGGTCGAGTCGATGACCGGGCGAAGCCCGCCCGCGACCATCGCATCGCGCACGGCCGCGAGCTCGGCGAGCGTGCCCATCGTCGTGCCGATCACCCGCAGGCTGCGGAAGAACACCCGGTTCAGATCCGCCGACGGCGCCGGGCCGCTGGTGGCGCCGGCAACGGCGATCACGCCGCCCGGCCGCAGCGAGCGCAGGGAGTGGGCCCAGGTGGCCTCCCCGACCGTCTCGAGGACGGCATCGACCGGGGCGATCCGGGTGCCGGAGGCGACGGCGTCATGGGCGCCGAGCGCACGGGCTCGCTCGAGCTTGGCCTCGTCGCGGGAGGTGACGGTGACGTGCGCGCCACCGAGGCGAGCGAGCAGGATCGCCGCGGTCGCGACACCGCCCCCGGCGCCCTGGACGAGCACCCGCTGGCCCGGGGCGACCCCAGCGGCGCCGTAGAGCATCCGGTAGGCGGTGAGGTACGCCGTCGGCAGGCACGCGGCCTCCGCGAAGCTCCAGCCGGCGGGTTTGTCGATGACGTTGCGGGCCGGGACGTGCACTTGCTCCGCGAGCGTGCCCGGGTGCAGTTCGGACAGCAGCGTCCGCTTCGGGTCGAGGGTCTCCTCCCCGGTCCAGCCGGGCGAGGCGATCACCGAGTGGACGATGACCTCCCGTCCGTCCACGGTGGCGCCAGCGGCGTCCGTGCCCAGGATCATCGGGAGCCGGTCCGCGGGCAGGCCCACCCCGCGCAGGCTCCATAGGTCGTGGTGGTTCAGGGACGCGGCACGGACCTGGACCCGGACCCAGCCGTCGGGCGTCTCGGGCTCGGGGAGGTCCCCGACCTCGAGCCCGCTCAGCGGGTCGTCGGGGTCCTGGCGGGCGGCGTAGGCGCAGCGCATCGGTTCACCCTAGGACACACGTGCCGCACGCCACCATCGGGACGTCTCAGGCCTCGAACCAGCCGCGCGGCCGGTTGGCCACCTCGGGCGGGTCGACCGCGGGGCCCGGGGCCGCCCAGCCGACCGCATTCGCCAGCACCCGGCGCACGTGCGGGTGGTGGTAGACCGGGTACTCCTGGTCCCCGGGGCTGAAGTAGAAGACCCGGCCGTTGCCGCGGCGGAACGTGCACCCGCTGCGGAACACCTCGCCGCCGGTGAAGGAGCTGATGAAGACGAGTTCCTCGGGGGCCGGGATGTCGAAGTACTCCGAGTACATCTCCTGCTCGGGGATGTCGATCGGGTTCGGCACCCCGGCCGTGATCGGGTGCCCCGGGGCGACGGTCCAGACCAGCTCCCGGTCGGCGTCGTTGCGCCAGCCGAGCGAGCAGGTCGAGCCCATCAGACTGATGAAGATCTTCGAGAAGTGGGCCGAGTGCAGCACCAGCAGCCCCATGCCGGCGAGCACCCGCTCGCGCACCCGCGCCACGACGTCGTCGCTGACCGCCTCGTGCGCCGCGTGCCCCCACCAGGTGAGCACGTCCGTCTGCGCGAGCACGTCCGCGGTGAGTCCGTGCTCGGGCTGGTCGAGCGTGGCGGTGCGGACCCGGACGCCGTCGCCGAGGTGCTCACGGATCCCCTCGGCGATCGTGGTGTGCATGCCGTCGGGGTAGATCGCTCGCACGGAGTCGTCGCGGTGCTCGTGGACGTTCTCGCCCCACACGGTGACACGTATCGGCTGGGTCATCGGATCTCCAGGTTCTCAGGTGGTCGGTCGGGTCGGACAGAGCCGGCTCGGGCCACTCGCGGGCGGCCCGTCGAGGTCGGTCGGTCGGTTCGTCGAGGTCAGTCGGACTCGACGGCCACCTCGCGCCCCTCCAGGGCGGAGCGGTAGCAGGCGTCGATGATGCGGGCACGGGTGAGGGCGTCCCGACCGACGTGGGCGGACCAGTCGCCGCCGCGGACCGCGTCGACGAACTCCCGCACGACGGCGAGGTGTCCCTCCCCCTTGGTGACGGCGGGTCGCACCTCGGCGGGTACGCCCGCCACGTCGGTGTAGATCCGCAGCGTGTCGGTGTGGGTGTAGTTCTCGACGTCGACGAGGGCGCCGCCCTCGCTGCCGAACAGCTCCACGCCGAAGTTGTCCCCGGGCCGGCGGTAGCTGGCCCAGCTGGTCTCCAGCAGCAGGGTGCCGCCCCCGTCCAGCCGCAGGAACGCCGTCGCCAGGTCCTCCACGCCGTACGCGTCGGCGACCTGCGTCTTGCCGACGTCCACCCGGCCACCGAGTCCGCGCGGGCCGAGCTCGGCGAATGTGGACGCGGAGACGCTGAGCACCCGCGGCTCGCCGAGCAGGAACAGGGCCATGTCCAGCATGTGCACGCCGAGGTCGATCAGCGGTCCGCCACCGGCCATGTCGGCGTCGGTGAACCAGCTGCCCATCCCGGGGATCCCGTTGCGGCGGCGCCAGTGGGCCTTCGCGTAGTAGATCCGACCGAGCGCGCCCGCGTCGATCTGGTGCTTGAGCACGTCCACGTCGCCGCGGCGCCGGTGGTTGAATGCGATGTGCAGGACGCGGCCGGCGGCCACCGCGGCCTCCACCATCCGCTTGCCTTCCTCGGCGGTGCGGGCGAGGGGCTTCTCGCAGAGCACGTGGGCACCCGAGGCGAGGGCGGCCACGGTGACCGGCTCGTGCAGGTAGGTCGGGGTGCCCACGCTCACGATGTCGAGGTCGTCCCGGGCGACGAGGTCCTCCCACCGCTCGTACCGGTGCTCGACCCCGTGACTGTCCGCGAGTTCGTGCAGGCGCTCGGTCTCGAGCCCGGCGAGCGCGACCACCTCCACGCCGGGGATCTGCTGGTACGCGGCCAGGTGCGTCGAGCCGGCGAAGCCGAGTCCGACCACCCCCACCCGCAGTGGTGACGGTTCCTGAGACAGTGACATGTCGCCTTCGTGAGATCGGGATCTGGAGCACGGGCCGGGCGCCACCATAGCCGCCCCGGCCGGATGGGGCGACCACCCGCCCTCGGCACGTCGAGCAGCGGGCGAGCTGACGCCGTCGGGCCCGAGGTACGTCAGCCGCACCGGTGCGCATGTGGGACCATGGACGGCGGACATTGGCATTCGCCGCAGTCGGTCACAGTCGGTATCGAGGAGACAGTCATGAGCAAGCGCGGTCGCAAGCGCAAGGCCCGTCGGGGCAGCGCCGCCAACCACGGCAAGCGTCCCAACGCCTGAGCGTCGGGTAGCCCGAGCGCCGAGCGACACCTGAGGGTGTCCTCGGCGCTTTCTGCGTCATGGCCCGTCGCGGCCAGTCAGTCGCGTCGGCCTCGAGACCGACCCTGGCAACCGGCGGGTTCGAGGCGTCGCCGACGACCTCGGCCCCCCGCGGCGGGTCAGTCCGTGGTGGTGATCGTGGTGGTACGCAGCAGGGAGAGCTGCGTCATCACCCGCATCCGGAGCGCGTCCGGCGCCACCTCGGCGCACGAGCGCTTGAGCACCACGCGCAGCTCGGTCTCGGCGCTGACCGCCTGCAGGCAGGTCACGCACTCCTCGATGTGGGCCCGCAGCCGGACCAGATCCAGGTCCGGCAACTCGGAATCCACGTACTCGTACAGGTGCTCCAGTGCCTCTTCGCACCGGCACTCACCCGTGTTCGGGCGGTCCTCGCTCATACCTTCTCCACCTTCATTCCCAGCGACCGCGCGTGGTCGGCGAGCAACTTGCGCAGTTGGGCGCGGCCGCGGTGCAGCCGTGACATGACGGTCCCGATCGGCGTGTCCATGATCTCGGCGATCTCCTTGTACGCGAAGCCCTCCACGTCGGCCAGGTACACGGCCAGACGGAAGTCCTCCGGCAACTCGGCGAGCGCGTCCTTGATCTCGGAGTCGCCGAGGGAGTCCAGCGCCTCGGCCTCGGCCGAGCGCAGCCCGGTCGAGGTGTGCGAGGCCGCCCGGGCGATCTGCCAGTCCTCGACGGAGTCGGCGTCCGACTGCAGGGGTTCGCGCTGCTTCTTGCGGTAGGTGTTGATGAACGTGTTCGTCAGGATCCGGTACAGCCAGGCCTTCAGATTCGTGCCCGGCCGGTACTGGTGGAACGCGGCGTACGCCTTCGCGAACGTCTCCTGGACCAGATCCTCGGCGTCCGCCGGGTTGCGGGTCATCCGCAGGGCCGCGCCGTAGAGCTGGTCGAGGTAGGGCATCGCCTCGTCCTCGAACCGTCGGTCCCGGGCGGCGTCGTCCTCGTGCTCGGGCGCCCGGTCGGTGTTCTCTGTCATCGGGGTCGAGCCTAGTCGCCCCACGGGCCGTCGCAGCCCGGCCCGACGGGCCACCGCGGGACCACTCGGGGACGGCCGCGTCGACACGGCCGTCCGAGGACACGGGGCAGTGGCTCGGTGCTCGGTCAACTCGGCATTCACACGCTCCTCAACCACGCCGGGCCGTCCGTCATTCCAGTAGGTCCCTCCACTAGCACTCGCGGGGCATCTGCGGTAGTCATGGACCATGAATCCTCTGCGCCTGCTCGCCCGTCCGCTCCTTGCCTCCGTGTTCATCGTGGACGGCCTGGACTCCATCCGGAACGCGGACAAGCACGCCGAGAAGCTTGCGCCCTATGACAAGCCGATCCAGGCCCTCGGGGAGAAGGTCCCGCAGCTCCCCACCGACGCCAGGACGCTGTCCAGGATCACCGGTGCGGTGACCGTCGGGGCCGGGGTGCTGCTGGCCACGGGGAAGGCGCCCCGGCTGGCGTCGGCCGTGCTCGCGGCGGTCACGGTACCGGTCACGGTGGTGCGCTACCCGTTCTGGAGTGCCAAGGGTGAGCAGCGCCGGGCCGACACGAGCAACTTCCTGCGCAACCTCGCCCTGGTCGGTGGGCTGCTGATCGCGGCCGAGGACCGGGTCGGCAAGCCGTCGCTGGGCTGGCAGTGGCGCAACTGGCGCGAGCACCGCAGCGACCTCGCGGACGTGAAGGCGGACCTCACCAGGGCGAATGTGAAGGCCATGAAGTCCGGCGTGAAGGCGACGACGGCGGACCTGCGCGCCAAGATCGCGTCCTGACTCCCCCGGTAGGCTGGGCCGCGTGCCGTCCCTCACCGCCACCTGGCCCGCCCCGCTCGCCTCGCGACCGCTCGATGCCACGGTGGTGGTGCCGGGCTCGAAGTCACTGACCAACCGGGCCCTCCCGCTCGCGGCGCTCGCGAGCGAGCCGACGCGGATCACCGGAGCTCTGGTGTCCCGGGACGCCGACCTGATGATCGGTGCCCTGCGCGCGCTCGGCGTCGGCATCGAGGCGTCCGACGGCGGAACGACCCTGGTCGTGGTGCCTGGCCCGCTGCGCGGGCCGGCCGAGGTCGACTGCGGCCTGGCCGGAACCGTGATGCGGTTCATCCCGCCGCTCGCCGCACTCGCCGACGGGCCGGTGCGCCTCGACGGCGATGCCGGGGCCCGGCTCCGTCCGATGGGCCCGGTGCTGCGCGGGCTGGCCGGCCTCGGGGTCTCGGTCACCGGCGAGGATCCCGCGACCGGCGCCCCGGCCGACGAGCCCTTGTACCTGCCGCTGACGGTGCACGGGACCGGCCGGGTCCTCGGCGGGGAGGTCGAGATCGACGCGTCGTCCTCCTCCCAGTTCGTCTCCGCGCTGCTGCTGGCCGCGCCCCGGTTCGAGGCGGGTCTCACGCTGCACCACGTGGGCGAGGTGCTCCCCAGTCAGCCGCACATCGACATGACGATCGCGGCCCTGCGCGAACGTGGGGTCACGGTCGACGACGCGGCGCCCGGCAAGTGGCGCGTGGAACCGGGGCCGATCTCCGGCGGTGACGTCACGATCGAGCCGGACCTGTCCAACGCGGGCCCGTTCCTGGCCGCCGCGCTGGCCGTGGGCGGCAGCGTACGGGTGCCGAACTGGCCCGCCTCGACCACCCAGCCCGGTGCTCTCCTGCCCGGCCTGCTTGAGCGGCTCGGGGCGACGACCACGCTCGTCGACGGGGTGCTCACGGTGACCGGCACCGGCTCGGTGCGACCGGTCGACGTGGACCTGAGCGCCGCAGGCGAGCTCGCTCCGACGATCGCTGCCCTGACCGCCCTGGCCGACGGCGAGTCCCGGCTTCGCGGGATCGCGCACCTGCGCGGGCACGAGACCGACCGGCTGGCCGCCCTGGTCACCGAGATCCGGCGGCTCGGCGGGTCCGCCGAGGAGACCGCGGACGGACTGATCATCCACGGTGGTGGTCTGCACGGCGCCGAGGTGGAGACCTACCACGACCACCGGATGGCGACGTTCGCCGCCGTGGTGGGGGCCGCCGTCGACGGCGTGCGGATCGTGGACGTGGCCACCACGGCGAAGACGCTGCCGGACTTCACCACCATGTGGCTGGACATGCTCGGGCCGACGGGCGGGGCGTAGTCCGGACATGGCCGCGCGCAGGGACTGGAGCGAGTCCGACGTCCGGGTGCGCCCGAACCCGAAGGGGAACCGGCCGCGCACGAAGCAGCGGCCGGAGCACTCGGACGCCGAGCAGGCGCTCGTCCTGGCCGTGGACCGTGGCCGCTACCAGCTGCTCACCGACGACGCCCTGCGCGTGGTCGCGATGAAGGCACGCGAGCTCGGTCGGGCGTCGATCGTGGTGGGCGACCGGGTGGACGTGGTCGGCGACACCTCCGGCGCGAAGGACACCCTGGCCCGGGTGGTGCGCGTGCACGAACGGCGCACGCTGCTGCGCCGCTCCGCGGACGACTCCGACGTCATCGAGCGGGTCATCGTCGCGAACGCCGACCAACTCGTCATCGTCACCGCCCTGGCGGACCCGGAGCCGCGGCCCCGGATGGTGGACCGCTGCCTGGTGGCCGCGTTCGACGCCGGCATGGACGCCCTGCTCTGCCTGACGAAGGCCGACCTCGCCGACCCCGGGCCGTTCACGGAGCTGTACCGGACCCTGGACGTCCCCGCGGTCGCGACCTACCGTCAGGACGGGCGGATCCACGGCCTCGAGGAGCTTCGCGAGCAGCTGACCGGGCGGATCTCGGTGCTGGTCGGCCACTCCGGCGTCGGGAAGTCGACCCTGGTGAACGCGCTGGTCCCGGACGCCGACCGGGCCACCGGGGTGGTCAACACGACCACCGGCCGGGGTCGGCACACCTCCTCCTCGGCGGTCGCCCTGGAACTGCCCGGCGGCGGGTGGATCATCGACACCCCCGGCGTGCGCTCGTTCGGCCTGGGGCACGTGGACCCGGCCACGTTCGTGGACGCCTTCGCCGACCTCGCCGCCGTGGCGCAGGACTGCCCGCGCGGCTGCACGCACGCCGCCGACGCCCCGGACTGCGCGCTGGATGAGTGGGTGGCCTCCGGTGCCGCAGGCCCGGCCGGCGAAGCCCGCCTCGAGTCGTTCCGCCGGCTCCTCGCGAGCCGCTCCGGCGACCCCGACTGACCGCGCCCCGCCCCAGCCCGCTGAGATCGCACCTGACGCTGTGAGTTCGCACCGGCACCGGGTGCGAACTCACAGCGTCAGGTGCGAGGTCAGCGGCGTGGACGGCGGCTGTCCACAGGGTCAAGGCACGTCGGCGCCGGGTCGGCCAGAGTGCGGGGATGTCCGATGACGTCCCGGTCCCGCCCAACCTCCCCCGCACCTTCCTCACCGGTGAGCTGACCGCGAGCGTACGCGCCCGGCTGCTCGCCGAGGGCCGGCTCACGCAGGTCCGGACCGGTGCGTTCGCGATCGTGGACCCGAACGCACCACGATGGCGACGCAACCGCGCCAACGGCCTCGGTCGCTGCGTGGCTGCCGCGCGGGTCCTCTCCCGCGACCACGTGTTCGGTCACACGTCCGCCGCACTCCTGCACGGCTGCGCGTACTGGCGGATCGACGAGAAGGTCCACCTGTTCCAGGATGGCAACCCCAGTCCGCGACACACGAAGGACCTGTTCCGGCACGTCGGCGTGATCCCCGAGCCCGAACGGACGGTGGTCAACGGCCTGCCCGTCACCACCCTCGAACGGACCATCCTCGACTGTGCCCGGATCCTGCACCCGCGGGACGCGCTCATCGTCGTCGACAGTGCGCTCCGGATCCTCGTCCGGCCTGACCGGGAGGATCGACCGGGCACCGACCGCCGCACCGCGCAGGTCCGGGACGGGCTGCTCGAGCGCCTCGAGCAGCCCGACATGCGCCGAGGACGGCGGCAGGCCCGCGCGTTGATCGCACTCGCCGATCCCTATGCCGAGTCCGCCGGGGAGTCCGCGGTCCGCTGGCTCGCGCTCGCCCGCGGCCTGCCGGTCCCGGTCTGCCAGTGCCCGGTCCCGGCCGAGGACAAGACGTACTACACCGACATGGCGTGGTACCTCAACGTGACCCGATCGGACGGGTCGGAACGGCTCGTCACGATCCACACCGAGTTCGACGGACTCCTCAAGTACCTCGGCGCGGGCCCCGACGCCGCCCGCGTGGTCAGCGAGGAGAAGGTGCGCGAGGACCGGATCCGCGCGACCGGAGCCGAGGTCGTCCGGGTGATCTGGGACGATCTGTCCCGGCCGGGTCGCGTGTTCGACCGGATCACGCAGTTCCTGCCCGTCGGTTCCGTGCATGCGCTGCGCGCCCGCGCCGAACTGTTCCGCCCGTGACCCCGCACTCCACACACTGAGATCGCACCACCCGACGGTGCGATCTCAATGCCGCACGTGCGATCTCAGCGACATCTGGGGGTGGACGGGGCGGGGGGGGTGGGGTCAGGCGCGGTGGGGGTGGGTTCAGGCGCGGTGGGTGAGGGCGCCGAGGACGTCGCGGTTCAGGCGGGAGATCAGGTCGATCTGGATGCCCTTCGGGCAGGCGGCCGTGCACTCGCCGATCTGGGTGCAGCCGCCGAAACCCTCGAGGTCGGCCTGGGCGACCATATCCAGCGCCCGCGAGTGCCGCTCCGGCTGACCCTGCGGGAGCAGCCCGAGGTGGGTCACCTTGGCGGCCACGAACAGGGACGCCGATCCGTTCGGGCAGGCCGCCACGCAGGCGCCGCAGCCGATGCAGGTGGCGGCGTCGAACGCGGCGTCCGCGTCGGCCTTCGGCACCGGCACGGCGTGCGCGTCCGGCGCGGTGCCGGTCGGTGCCGTGATGAAGCCACCGGCCTGGATGATCCGGTCGAAGGCGCCGCGGTCGACGATCAGGTCCTTGATCACCGTGAACGGCTCGGCCCGCCACGGCTCGACGTCGATCACGTCGCCGTCGGAGAACGAGCGCATGTGCAGCTGACAGGTGGTGACGCGTTCCTTCGGGCCGTGGGCCAGGCCGTTGATGACCAGGCCGCACATCCCGCAGATGCCTTCGCGGCAGTCGCTGTCGAAGGCGATCGGGTCCTCGCCCGCGATCGTGAGGTTCTCGTTGAGGACGTCCAGCATCTCCAGGAACGACATGTCCGGGGACACGTCGGTGACCTGGTAGGTCTGCATCCCCCCGGCGTCGTCGCTGTTGCGCTGACGCCACACCCGCAACGTGATGTTCACTTGTAGCTCCGCTGCTTCATCTCGATCGCTTCGTAGACCAGGTCTTCCTTGTGCAGCACCGGCCCGCCGCCGTCGCCGCCGAACTCCCACGCCGCCACGTAGGCGAAGTTGTCATCGTCACGCAGCGCCTCGCCGTCGGGGGTCTGGTGCTCGGCCCGGAAGTGGCCGCCGCAGGACTCCTCGCGGTGCAGGGCGTCGATGCACATCAGTTCGCCGAGCTCGAAGAAGTCGGCCACCCGGCCGGCCCGCTCCAGCGTCTGGTTCAGCTCCTCGTTGGCACCGGTGACTCGAACGTTCGTCCAGAACTCCTCGCGCAGCGCCCGGATCAGCCCGATCGCCTTCGTCAGGCCCTCGGCGCTGCGTTCCATCCCGCAGTACTCCCACATGATGTGACCGAGTTCCTTGTGGAAGGAGTCGACGGTGCGCGTGCCGTTGATGCTCAGCAGCCGCTGGACGCGCTCACGCACCGCGTCGGTGGCCTCGACGGCGGCCGGGTGGGTGGAGTCCGCGGCCTCGAACGGGGCATCGGCCAGGTAGTTCGCGATCGTGCTCGGCAGCACGAAATACCCGTCCGACAGGCCCTGCATGAGGGCGCTGGCCCCGAGCCGGTTCGCGCCGTGGTCGGAGAAGTTGGCCTCACCGATCACGAACAGGCCCGGGATCGTGGACTCCAGGTCGTAGTCGACCCAGAGCCCGCCCATCGTGTAGTGCACGGCCGGATAGATCCGCATCGGCGTGACGTAGGGGTCCTCGCCGGTGATCTGCGCGTACATCTCGAACAGGTTCCCGTACTTGGCCTCGACCGCCTTGCGCCCCAGCCGGGCGATGGCGTCGGCGAAGTCGAGGAAGACCCCGCGCCCGCCCGGGCCCACGCCGCGGCCCTCGTCGCAGGCCTGCTTGGCGGCCCGGGAGGCGACGTCGCGGGGGACCAGGTTGCCGAACGCCGGGTACCGGCGCTCGAGGTAGTAGTCCCGCTCGGCCTCGGGGATCTGCCGCGGGTCGCGGTCGTCACCGGCCTGGACCGGCACCCAGATGCGGCCGTCGTTGCGCAGCGACTCGCTCATCAGGGTGAGCTTGGACTGGTAGTCCCCGGACACCGGGATGCAGGTCGGGTGGATCTGGGTGTAGCAGGGGTTGCCGAAGTAGGCGCCCTTGCGGTGCGCCCGCCAGGTCGCGGTCACGTTGCAGCCCATGGCGTTCGTGGAGAGGAAGAACACGTTGCCGTAGCCGCCGGTGCCGAGCACCACGACGTCGGCCATGTGCGTCTCGATCTCGCCGCTGACCATGTCCCGGACCACGATGCCGCGGGCCCGGCCCTCGACGAGGACCACGTCGAGCATCTCGTGGCGGGTGTACATCTCGACGTTGCCGGCGCCGATCTGGCGCTCGAGGGCCTGGTACGCGCCGAGCAGCAGCTGCTGGCCGGTCTGCCCGCGGGCGTAGAACGTCCGGGAGACCTGCACGCCACCGAAGGATCGGTTGTCCAGCAGGCCGCCGTACTCACGGGCGAACGGAACCCCCTGCGCCACGCACTGGTCGATGATCTCGACGCTGACCTGGGAGAGGCGGTACACGTTGGATTCACGCGAACGGTAGTCGCCGCCCTTGACCGTGTCGTAGAACAGCCGGTGCACGCTGTCGCCGTCGTTGCGGTAGTTCTTCGCGGCGTTGATCCCGCCCTGCGCGGCGATGCTGTGCGCGCGGCGTGGGGAGTCCTGGTAGCAGAAGTTCTTGACGTGGTAGCCGGCCTCGCCGAGGGTGGCTGCGGCCGACCCGCCGGCGAGCCCGGTCCCGACGATGATGACCGAGCGCTTGCGGCGGTTGGTGGGGTTGACCAGCTTCGCCTCGAACCGGCGCTCGTCCCACATCAGGTTGATCGGAACGTCCGGCGCCTTGGTGTCGGCGATCGGCTCACCGACGGTGAAGTACTGGGTGTCGCTGACGCTGCTCAAATCAACCAACCAATCCGAGGAGAACTGCGTAGGGCGGGATCAGGAAGCCCACCACGATCACGGCCGCGACCACGACCGCGACGATGTTGAGGTTCTTGCGGCGCTTCGGGCTGGTGTTCGCACCGAGGGTGGCCATCGCGGCCCAGATCCCGTGCCGCAGGTGGAACGCGAGGGCGATCAGCGCGATCGTGTAGCTGAGCACCACCCACCAGATGCTGAAGCCGTTCACGACCCGTTCGTAGGGGCTGTCCGAGGCCCCGCCCGGGGCGATCGTGTTCGTGGTCAGGTGGAGCAGGTGGTAGATCACGAACAGCGCGATGGTGACCCCGCCCCAGCGGAGCGTGAACGAGGCGTAGCTGCGCTGCGCGCCCCGCGGTGCCTTCGAGCTGGCGTAGCGGGCCCCACCCTTGCCCCCGGTCGCCCTCCGGGCCCGGCGCCACAGGATGATCGCCGATACGGCGTGCACCACGATGGCCGCGAGCAGGACGACCCGGATGATCCAGAGCGCTCCCCCGTACGGCAGGATCGGTTCGCCGAGCTCACGCAGGTGGTGGGAGTAGCTGTCGAAAGCGTCCTGGCCCTCGAAGACCTTCAGGTTCCCGTACATGTGCGCGAGCAGGAACAGGATCAGGACGAGGCCGCTGATCGCCATCGCGACCTTCAGCAGTGGTGTGGACCTCCACACCGATCCGGCCCTGGGGGATGAACTCACCGTACGCGTTGCCACGGCGTCTAACTTAGCCCTTCCCGAGGGTGCGCGTGACACGGGCCGGCCGGGAGGTGACGGACTGTCGCGATTCTCACGCGGAGGGCGGCCCGAGGTCCACCACCCGCTCGATGAGGCTCACGTGCCACCGGCCGAGGTTGCTCGTGAACAGGTCGGCGCCGCGGAACGCCACATTCGTCGGGTGACACAGCAGGTGCGCGGTCCGGTCGGCCGCCACGGTCGTCACCGATCCGGCGGCCGGGTCCACCCGGAGCACCTGCGACGGTTCGTAGCACCCCACGTACACGGCGCCGTCCGGTCCCACCGCGACGCCGTCGGGCAGCACCCCGGGCAGGTGCGCCACCCGTTCGGCCCGTCCAGGGCCGCCGTCGGCGTCGATCGCGATCCGGGTGATCGCGGACGCGAACGTCTCCGCCACGTACAGGTCCCGGCCCGACGGCGTCAGCGCGAGTCCGTTCGCGAAGTCCAGGTCGTGGGGGTACCACAGGCCGCCGGTGCCGTCCGGTGCGAACCGGTACACGCCGGGGGCCGGCTCGCCCTGCGCACCGGAGTCGGAGACGTAGACCGTGCCGTCGGCGGCCACGGCGATCGCGTTCGGGGTCACGAACGGCCGGTCCCCGCCGGTGCTGAACACCTCGACCACCCGCGTGGCCACGTGCAGTCGGTGCACGGCACGCGCCTTCAGGTCGCACGCGTAGAGGACGTCGCCGCCCGGGGTGAGGCTCACCCCGAGGATGAAGCCGCCGGTGGTCGCGACCACCTCGAGCGTGGCTCCGTCGGGGTCGATCCGGTAGAGCTGGCCCGCCTCACCGCCGCACCAGATGCTGCCGTCGGGATGCACCGCGATCCCTTCGGGGTGATCCAGCTGCGGGTCGGTCAGGGTCCCGTCGTGGAACACACGTACCGTCGCCATCGCGTCCTACCTCCTTGTGGGTCGGCGTCGGGTCATCCCGCCTCGACCAGGCTCGCCGCGATCGTCGCGGTCCGGCGCTCGCCGCCGGTCAGGTGCAGCAGGTCGGCGCCGGCGGCCCCGGCCACGCCGTGGCCCGGGATCGTGCTGGCGGGTTCGATCGCGCAGACGTACGCCTGCCGCCACCACGGGTGCCCGGGGCTGGCGTGCATCTCCTGCCAGAACCACGCGTGCGGCCACACGGCCGCGTCCCAGGACAGCCGCACGCCAAGTCCGAGGCGAGGATTCGAGATCTCGTACCAGGCGCCGTCGGGCCCGAGATCGGTGAGGTAGCCGAACGTGGCGACCCGCTCACCCGGGCCGGGGACCACGGACAGGTCCCGCGTCGAGGAGTCCGCGGCGACCACCCGTGGCCAGGCGCCGCGGGCGCCGGAGCCGAGGTGCGTTCCCGGTGTGAGCTCGTCGGCGACGAACGTGCCGGCGCCGGTGCTGATCCGCGCCCCGGCGCCCAGGAGCGGCGCCCCGAACGCCGGGTGGTGTGACCACATCACCCCGATCGCGTCCGGCCCGGTGTTCTCCAGCGTCTCGGTGATCGCGACGGCGGCCCCGGTGAGCCGGATGGTCCGGTCCAGGCGCAGCGGGGCCGCGGTCAGCCGGGTCTGCGCCCGCAACCACGCGGTGTCGCCGTCGGTCCCGGTGCCGGTGACCTGCCACGGGATGCGGGAGGCCTCGCCGTGGAAACCCCAGGTGCCTCCACCGGGCGCGGGGGACGCGGCGCCCCCGTTCGGGCAGAGCACCTGCCAGCCGCCGGGGTAGCGCTCCAGCCATTGGGGCTCGTCGACGGCGTTCCAGGCCCCGGTCGCGCGCGGCGGGATACCCCAGGGCGCCCGGAACAGCACGTCCACGCCGGTCCGGGCATCGACGAACGAGACGAGATCGCAGCCCTTCTCGGGCAGCACCGTGAGCTCGGCCGCGGCGGTCCGCAGGACGACGCCGTGCCAGCCCTGGTCGAGGACGACCCGCGCCACCCCGGTCTCGCTCGCGGCGCCCCCGGCGACGACATCACCTCCACTGTCGGCACTGTCCGCACCATCGGCACCCGTCGGACGCTCGCCCATCGCGCTCAGCTCCTTCGCAGCCGGTCGCCGACGACGTCGTAGCTCACGCCACCGACCCGCAGGCCGCGCAGCGCCGCCTGCGGATCGAGCTGCTCCACGCAGCCGTCCACCGACACCGTGCCGTCCCAGGCCACGTGGACCCCGAAGATCCCGGAGATCACCAGTTCCACCCAGGAGCCGGCCGAGGAGCAGGACCAGTCGATCAGGTACGGGAACTGCGGCGGCGTCTTGCGCGCACCCCCGTTGACCGGCTCGGCGGCCTCCTCGACGAAGTGCGCCTGCCCGGGCGGCCCCTGGTTCGCCGACCGGGCCAGGCCCGGCAGCCACTCCAGGACCACCTCGGGGTGGCCCAGCGCGATCGCGGACCGAGCCGCGTCCGGCGGCCAGGCCGGGTAGGCGCCGTTCCACTGATGGTCGGCGCGCAGCGAGTAGCCGGCGTCCGCGTCGAACGGCGAGAGCGCCCGCATCCAGGACGGGGTGCGCAGCTCGTCGGTGAAGAACCGCACCATCTCGTCACGGACCCGCTCCGGCAGGTCCGCGGCGATGGTGGTGCCGACCGTCGCGAAGTCGTAGCAGTGCCGGGTCGGGACGAGCGAGCCGTCGGGCTGGCGGGCATGGAAGTACCCGGAGCCGGGCAGGTACAGGTCCTTGACCTTCCCCACGAGGTCCTCGGCCTCGGCGCGCAGCACCGCCGCCTCCTGCGCGTCCCCCTCGAGCTCAGCGAGGTCGGCCGCCGTCCGCAGGCACCACACGTTCGCGGCGTTCAGGCTGGCGACCTCGTGCACGTAGGAACTGACGCACTCGAGCAGGTTGTCGATCTCGCCGTAGTCGGCGAGGCCGCTCGCGGAGCGGATCCGGTGCCAGGCCCGGGCCCACATCCGGACGTCGTCGGCGAGTCGCTGCGTGACGCCGTCGGCCGCGGTCAGGGCCTCGTCGAGGAAGGCACGGTCCCCGGTGAACGCGACGTAGTCGCGCACGAGCCGGGTCATGGCGTAGTGGTTGACGGAGTACCAGTAGCCGACCGGGCCGCCGGTGAGCCACTCGGTGCCGAAGTGCTTGTCGATGTCCAGGCCCACCCAGTGCGCGATCTGGCGGCGCATCACGCCCGGGTCGAGCAGCGCGTGCACCTGGGAGGACAGCGAGTAGTCCCAGATGAACGTGGTCGTCTGCCAGTACCGCGGCATCAGGGTGTCGTAGGTGCGTCCGAGCACGGAGGCCGGGTTGTCCCGCTTGAACCACAGCACTCCGACGGCGCCCCACCAGTACAGCCGCCGCAGTGCGTCGTCGCTCGTCTCGAGCAGCGGCAGGGAGCCGCCGAACTCGTCGTCGTCCGGGTCGAACATGGCCGCGATCTGCCGGTCCCACTCGGCCTCGCTGGCCCGCGCCGCGTCGGGCAGTCCGGCCGCCAGGCGGTCCGCGACCTGCGCTGCCTCCCCCGGGTCCGCCGCCACGGCGTGCACGTAGCCGAAGGCGACGGTGGCGCCCGCGGGCACCTGCGCCACCACCTCGACGAGGTGCGCCGGACCGTCCACGGTCCGGACGCCGTCGGGCAGGACGAGTTCCTGCACCGCGGTGGCGCTGCCGTCGGTCGCGACGACCCGGGTGCCGGTCCGGGTGAGGGTGTTCGCGGCCTGCGGCGGCTCGGCGGAGCGCCACGGCCCGGCCTGCTTCGTCACCGTGGACGCGAGCCACACGCCGAGCCGCAGTTCCCGGGCGGCGCCGGTGGTCTCGGTCACCTCGATCTCGACGACGACGCCCGGTTCACCGGGCGGGCACACGGTGACGGTGCTGATCTCCCAGTCGTCGATGGTGGTGGTGCGCTCCACCCGGTCCGGGCGCCAGCGCACGTTCACGGGCCGGCCGTAGGACCGGGCCAGGCGGCCCCCGAGGTAGAGCTGGCCGGAGATCGAGTCACCCTGCGAGACGGGCGGGACGTTCAGGCTCCGGACGGCGACGACGTCGTGGTCGACCTGGGCGGTGGCCCAGTGGTTGGTCAGCCCGGGCGGGTTGACCATGTCGTCGAAGGCGTCGACGACGACGTCGCCGGCGAGGTCCGCGCAGTTCGGGACGAGATGGTGGGTCACGGCTGTCCTTGGGTCGGGAGTTTCGCGGGCAGGGTTTCCGGGCCGGCGGCCGCCCGGCGGAGGCGGTCGGCGAGCCAGCCGGCCAGGTGCGCGTCGTCGTGGGCGCCGCCGGCCTCGTGGCCGCCGTACGGCCAGGTGCGGACCTCGGGTGCGACCGCCTCGATGGCATTGATCGCACCGAAGATGCCCGACGGCGGGCAGATCGCGTCCGCCAGGCCGACCGAGATCCACGTGGGGCAGGTCAGCCGCGGGGTGAGGAAGGAGACGTCGACATGATCAAGCACCGCCAGCACCTCCTCAACGCGGGTTCGGTGCACGGCCAGGTAGCGGGCGAGGTCGCCGTACGGCTCGGCGTCGGTGACCTCGACGGCCCGGGCGATCCCGCACAGGAACGGCGCGCGGGCTCCGACGGCTGCCACCGCCGGGTTCAGGGCCGCGGCGGCTAGGGCCAGCCCGCCGCCCTGACTGTGCCCGACCGTGGCGATCCGGCTCGGGTCCGCGCCGGGCAGGTGGGCGACCGCGTCGACGGCGAGCGCGGCGTCGGTGAGCAGCCGGCGGTAGTAGAGGTGGTCGGGGTGGTCGACGCCCTTGGTGAGCAGGCCGACGGATCCCGCGGCGGAGCCATGCGGGTCCGGGGTGTCCCCGGTGTTCCAGATGCCGCCCTGGCCGCGGCTGTCCACCACCAGCTGGGCGAACCCGTGGCTGGCCCAGATCAGGCGCTCGTGGGGCAGGCCGCGTCCGCCGCCGTAGCCGAGGAACTCGACCACCACGGGACGGCCACCGTCCGTGCCAGGGTCCGCGACGCCGTCGGGCACCAGCCACCAGGCCCGGACGGGCTCGCCGGCGAAACCGGGGAAGCTCACGTCGTCGCAGGTGACCGTGCGCAGCCCGGCATCGACCCGCTCGGTGCGCACCGGACCGGCCGCGGCCCGGGACTCCTCGAGCGTCCGGTCCCAGTACTCGGCCAGACCCGGTGGTGCCGGCCGCGGGTTCCGGTAGGTCCGCAGCTGCTCCAGGGGCAGGTCGAACTGCACCATCAGCGCCTCCCCTCGCCGCCGACCGTGGCGGTGGTCAGGAGGGCCATCGGGCGTACTCCGCGGCCAGGGCGTCCGGGACGCCCTCGACGGTGTGGTCGGCGTAGGAGGTGTTCGGCAGCAGCGGGTACCAGTCCGGCCGGCCGGGATCCCGGTCGTAGGGGTAGCCACCGAGCTCGCGGTAGAGCTCGGCGTACTCGGCGACCTTGTCCCGGTCCAGGGTGACCCCGAGGCCGGGCGCCGTGGGCACCGCCATCTTCCCGTCGACGTAGGGCCGCAGGCCTCCGGTGACGATGTCGTCGGTGAGGTGGTGGTAGTGCGCGTCCGCGGCGAACACCAGGTTCGGTACCACCGCGCCCAGGTGCAGCATGGTCGCGAGCTGGATCCCGAGCTCACCGGAGGAGTGCACAGCCACCCCGAGGGAGAACGCCTCGCAGATCCCGGCGGCCCGGATGCACGGCCGGATCCCGCCCCAGAACGTGGTGTCCAGCAGGATCACGTCCACGGCGGGGTCGAGCACGTTCGCGGCGAGCTGCTCGAAGTTCACCACGACCGTGTTCGTGGCGAGCGGGACGTGGGTGTTCTCCCGGACCCGGCGCATCCCGGTGAGGGAGTAGACGGGGTCCTCGAGGTAGTCGTTGGGCAGGTCCTCGATCGCCTTCGCGAACCGGATCGAGGCCTCCACGCTGAGCGCGCCGTTCGGGTCGTAGCGGAACCGGTCCTCGGGCAGCGCCTGCGCCAGAGCACGGTAGCCGGCCAGCTCGTAGTCGGTGTCGAACACCCCGGCCTTGAGCTTGTGCACCCGGAAGCCGTGCTTGGCCTTGAGCGCCTTCGCCTCGTCGACGAGCTGGTCGATCGTCCGGACCTCGCCGCTCCCGTCGCGCCCCGGGTACCGGTAGAACAGGTAGGACGCGAACTCGACCTCGTCGCGGACCTTCCCGCCGAGCAGGTCGTGGACCGGGAGGCCGACGTGCTGGCCGAGGAGGTCCAGGCACGCGAACTCGACGGCGGCCAGGAGCTGGGTGCGGTTGTTGTACAGGCTCGCGGTCGGGTTCGCGATCATGAACCGGAGCGTCTCGACGGCGGCCGGGTCGTGCCCGAGCAGATACGGCTTCAGCGCGAGGATCGCCTGCTCCGCGCCCTGCCCGCCGCCGCCCATCTCACCGAGGCCGATCAGGCCGTTGCTCGTCTCGATCTCCACGATCGTCCGTACGAACCGGCCCCAGTGGGCCCCGTTCGAGTGCCGCAGCGGCGCCTCGAGCGGCACCGTGACGGTGGTCGCGCGGATGTCGGCGATCCTCAGGTCGCTCACTGGTCCTCCTCGGGAAGCACGACGGCGTTGCCCGCCGTGAGGCCGCCGTCCACCTTGATGTCGGCACCGGTCACGAACGAGGACCGCTCGCTCAGCAGGTAGGCCACGACGTCCGCGACCTCCCCGGGCCGGGCGACCCGGCCCAGCGGGTGCGAGCGGCCCCACTCGGCGACGATCGCGTCCACCTCGTCGGGGCCGTGCGCGTGCAGTCCGGCGGCCCAGCGCAGCATCGGGGTGTCCACCGACCCCGGGCAGACCGCGTTGACCCGGATGTTCTGCGCCGCGTGGTCCACGGCCATCGCCCGGGTCAGTGACAGCAGGGCGCCCTTGGTCGCCGCGTAGGCCGCCACGCCCTGCTGGGCGATGTAGGCCTGCACCGAGGAGACCAGCACGATGCCACCACCGCCGTGGTCCCGGATCTGCGGCACGGCCAGGTGCGCGGCGAGGAACGCGCCGCGCACATTGACCGCCATGACCCGGTCGTAGGTCTCCATCGGGGTGGCGTCCACGGTGCCGTAGGTCTGGATGCCGGCGGCACAGACGAGCGCGCTCACGCCACCGTCCGCGGCGATGGTCCCGAACGCCGTCGTCATGGCGGCCTCGTCGGTGACGTCCACCTCGACCCCGACGATCTCTCCCGGGGCGCGCGGCTGCTCGAGCCGCGCGAGGGCGTCGGCATCGGTGTCGAGGGCGTACACCCGCGCACCGTCACCGGCCAGCCGGGCCACGACCGCGCCCCCGATCCCGGCCGCTCCCCCGGTGACCGCGACCACGAGGGCCGACCCTGCGCCGTCGGGCACCGCGATCGGTTCGCTCATGTCAACCTCCGCCTTCTCAGAACTGGCCCAGGGACAGACCCCGGGAGAACGCGCGCTGGGTGGCCAGGAACAGGATCACGGTCGGCAACGAGACGAGCAGCCCGCCGGCCAGCACCGTGGACATGGCCGATCCGCCGTAGGTGCTCTGCAACGCCGACAGCGCGGTGATGACCGGGCGGATCTCCGAGGACTGGGTCAGGGTCAGGCCCAGGAGCAGGTCGTTCCAGATGAACGTGGCCTGCAGGATGAAGATCGCGACCAGGGCGCTGGTGGACATCGGCAGGTAGATCCGCCAGAAGATCCGCCAGGTGGACGCCCCGTCCATGACCGCCGCCTCGAACACCTGGTGCGCGATCCCGGTGAAGAAGTTGCGCATCACGAATGCCGAGAACGGGGTCGCGATCACCGTGTACACCAGGATCATGCCGACCCGCGTGTTGAACAGGCCGGTCTCGGCGTACCCGACGAACAGCGGCATCAGGATCATCTGCAGCGGGAAGATCGTGCTCGCGAAGATGACCACGAACCAGAAGAACCCGTTCCGCAGCCGCAGGGCCACGATGGCGAACCCGGCGGCGGCACCGATGAGCACGGCGATGATCGGCGAGACGACGGCGTAGATGGCCGTCGAGACGATGCCCTGGGACAGCCGGCCGCGGTCCCAGGCGTCGGCCATGTTCGTCAGCAGGGCGCCGATGTTGCCGGGCTCCCAGAGCCCGTAGTCGCCGAACTCCGCCGGCAGTTTCGAGGCGTTCGCGAGCAGCAGGTAGACCGGCACCAGCCAGAGCAGGCCGAGGATGGCGAGAACGATCTTGCGTGCGATCATGGCCGCCCCCTCAGATCGACCTGGAGTGGGCGAGCTGCCGACGCAGGTAGAGGATGGAGGCGAGCACCGTGACCACGGTCAGGAACAGGGCCACCGCCGCGCCAAGACCGTAGGCGTTGTTGACGAACGTCTCCTTGTACATGGTCAGGGCGAGTGTCTCCGAGACGCGGCCGGGGCCGCCCTTGGTCATGCCCCAGATGATGTCGAACGTCTTCAGGCTGCCGACGATCGAGAGCCCCACGACCACCGTGGTGAGCGGGGCGAGCATCGGCCAGGTCATGGTCCGGAACAGCGTGAAGCCGCTGGCACCGTCCACCCGGGCGGCCTCCAGGGGTTCCTTCGGGATGGACTGCAGGCCGATACCGAACAGCAGTGCGTTCACGCCGGCGCCCTGCCAGGTGGACGCCCCGATCATGACGAACGTGTTCAGCGGCGCATCGAGCAGCCAGCGCAACTCCGAGCCCGGCAGGTTGAAGAACTCGAGCGCCTGACTGAGCGCACCGTTGGTCTGCAGCACGAAGGACCAGATCACCCCGACCGCGACCCCCGAGAGTGCGTACGGGATCAGGAACGGGAGCCGGAACAGGGTCGCATTCGGCAGCCCGTGGCTGAGCACGGCGATCAACAGGCCCAGACCGACCGGCAGTGCGATCGTGCCGACCACCCAGTAGAGGGTGTTCAGGACCGAGTTCAGGAACGCCGGGTCCGCGAACATGTCCCGGTAGTTCTCGATGCCGATGAACTCCGGGTCACCGAGGCCGTTGTACTCGGTGAAGCTGATGTAGGTGGTCCACAGGAACGGCAGGTAGAGCACCACGGCCACGAGCAGGACGCCGGGTGCCACGAAGCCGATGCTGGAGAGCCAGAACTGGTTCTTGGGTCGGCGCTGCTGCGGGACCAGGTCGGCTTGCCGCGCGGTGGGCAGGGACATGCGAGCGCACCCTCCTTCTCTCGGGCGTCGATGGATCGCTGGTGGGGTCCGCGGCCGGGCTGGGGCGGCGGACCCCACCAGCAGGTCAGTTCTCGGCCCAGTACGCGTCCGCCTCGGCCTGGATGGCCTCGAGGACCGCCATCGGGTCGCCGTTGTTCGTCACGAAGGCGCCGAACTGCTCGGAGGCCACGGTGTAGATCGGGGTCGGGGTCGCCTCCAGGTAGCGGCGCAGCTGGAGGAAGCCGTCACCGTTGACCTGCTCGGTGACCGTCGCCAGGGCGGTGTCGGTCACCGTGGCACCGGGGTTGAAGGAGACGTCACCGCGGGACTCGCTCCACGCGGACTGGGCGTCGACGCCCATCCACCAGGCGCTGTAGTCCAGGGCCGCCGCCTCGTTGGCGCTGCCGGCACCCACGCACAGCGGGCCGGTCTCGACGACCACCGAGGTGTCGTCCAGGTCAGCGCTGACGTTCGGCAGGGTGAAGATCCCGTAGTCGGTGTCCGAGACCATGCCGAGGTCGGTCAGCTGCCCGGTGAAGAAGGTGCCGAAGTACGCCATCGCGACCTCACCGGTCTGGAGCAGCGTCTGCGGGTCGGTCGTGACCCCCGGGTCGATGAAGAAGCCGTCGGACTGCATGTCGTGCCAGATGTTCATGGCCTCGACCACCACCGGGTCGGTGTAGCTGACGCTGCCGTCCGAGAGCCCGTTGTAGGCGTCGGGGTCGAGGCCGGCGAGGATCGCCTGGAACCAGACGAACTCGAAGATGATGTTCATCTGGTGCAGCGGCACCTGGCCGTTGTCGACGAGGGTCTGGCCGGCGGCCATGAACTCCTCCCAGGTGGTCGGCACCTCGATGCCGTTCTCCGCGAAGACCGCCTTGTTGTAGTACATGACCCAGTACACGACGTTCAGGGGCACGCAGTACTGCTCGCCCTCGAACGTGTAGTTCTCCGCCAGTTCCTCGGTGACGTCACCGTTCGCGATCGCGGCGTCCCAGATCTCGGTGGTCGGCGCGACGAGGCCCTCCTCGACGAGCTGGGCGAGTGAGTCACCGGTGTGCCAGGTGAACAGGTCCGGCTTGTCATCGGTCCGGAACGACTGCTTGATGAACGCGTCGTAGGCCGTGGGGTCGGAGTAGCCGGTGAAGTCCAGGGTCGCGGTGGTGCCCTCGGACGCGGCGTTCATGTCGTCGAAGGAGGGTTCCCACGCGGCCTTGTCGGTGTAGAAGCTCAGCACGGCTTCGGTGGGATCGCCGCCCTCGCCCCCATCGCCGTTGTCACCGTCTCCGCCTCCGGAGCACGCGGCCAGGGTCAACGCGGCCGCGGTGAGCACGGCGGCCGCCAGGGTCGTCTTCTTCCTCATGGATACACCTCTTTGTGGGGTTTGATGGTGCTCGGGTTGTGGTGGTTCGTGCGTCAGCCGATCCGGGCCCGGATCACCTCGACGACGTGGTCGAGGTGCGTGAAGGCGACGTCCCGGGCCCGCTCGGGATCGCCGTCCCGGACCGCGGCGCCGATCCGGGCGTGTTCCGCGTAGTCCTCGACGGCGTCGCCGTGCAGCCGGAGGATCTCCTTCTGCTCCTCGCCGTGGACCAGCACGATCGAGTCGAGGACCTCGGCGAGGACGCTGTTGCCGCCCGCGGCGGCGACGGCGCGGTGGAAGTCGAGGTTCGAGAGCCAGAGCGTCTCGTCGCGTTCGGCGACCAGCCGGCGCGACCGCTCCAGCGCCTGCTCCATCCAGCTCATGGCGAGCGGCTCCTGCACCTGCGCGGCGAGCATCGCCAGCTGCGGCTCGATCTGTCGGCGCGCCTCCAGGAGCTCGACGAGCTGATCGGAGTCCGGCCGCGGCGAGAGCGGGTTGGCCAGCACCCGCCGGCCGGCGTTGGCACCGACATAGACCCCGGACCCGTGCCGGAACTCGAGAACACCGAGCCCTTCGAGCCGGCGCATGGCCTCCCGCATGGTCGGCACGGCGACCTCGAACCGGGCGGCGAGGACCTTCATGGAGTCCAGCGGGTCCCCCGGCTGCAGACCACGGTCGTTCACCAGCCGCACGACGGCGCGCGCCAGATCACTGGAGAGGTTCGCCCTCTTCGCGACGTCCGGCTGCGGTGCCATGCAAGTCATCTAATCACTAGAGAACCTGCTCCGACCAGCGGATGACGCCGTCCGATATGAAACTGTGACCCGGCGAGGTCAGCCGCAGCGGCCGAGCCCGCGGCCGCAGTCGGGGCGCAGGCCGAGGTCGATCTCCACGAACCGCGGCCGGTAGATCGTGACGTCCTCGTACAGGTCGCTGGAGTCGAAGCTGTTCACGTTGTAGGTCACCACGATCCGGTCGCCACGGGTGCGCAGCTCCGGATGCTCGTGCGCGTTGTAGGCGAAGATGTTCGGGTCGCCGTAGGAGCCGGCCGCACCGACCTCGGGCATCTGGTAGACGGTGCCGAGCGGCGTGAACGGGCCGGTCGGGGAGCACGAGACGTAGGCCTCGATCTTCGATGAGAAGATCTCGTGGGTGTCCTGGGTGATCAGCAGGTAGCCGTCGCGCAGCGGGGTGACGCTGTACTCGTTCGCCACCCCGTCCATGACTCGGGCCGTGTCCGTCTCGGTCGCCGACCAGCCGGTACCGTCCCAGTACTCCCACGGCGCGCCGTCCAGGTCCCGGCCGACCACCCGGGCGACGTGCAGGTACTTGGACGCGCCCAGGTCCTCGACGCCGTAGATGTAGGTGTGGCGGCCGTCCCGCTGGAGCCAGCTGGCCCACTGCACCCCGGCCGCCGAGGGCAGGTCGACGAAGTCGAGCCGCTCGAACGTGTCCGAGTCGAACGTGGCCAGGTGGTTGGACTCCCAGCCGAAGTCGAAGGCGCCCCCGCCGCCGTACCAGAACCTCAGGGCGACCAGCTGAAGGTTCCCGTCACCGTCCGTGGCGCCGTCCCCGACCCAGTACCAGCCGCCGCCCTCCGGTGGCGGCGGGATCAATGACTCCGGCGCCTCCGGGGTACCGCCGGAGGCCGTGCTCAGAGCACCCCGGTCCTCGATCACGAACGAGTTGTTCAGGAAGGGCGTGCTCTCGGGCCGGGATCCGTCGGGGTTGACCGGACCGAGGAAGGTGTCGGAGAAGATCCAGGCCGTCCGCCGGCCGTCCAGCGGCACCGAGTATGTCGAGTCGCCGCCCGTCCAGCCCTCGCCCGAATCCCCGTAGGTGGTGAAGGCGTCCGTGAGCCCTTCGTGCACCTGCGCGGACGGGTCGATGGCGACGCGGTCGAGGGAGCAGCCGGCGTCGCCGCCTCCCCCCGGTCCGCCGTCGGCCTGAGCGGGCAGCGCACCGAGCAGCAGGGCGCTCAGGCCCAGCCCGACGGCCGCCGTGGCGGCGGGTCCGCGACGACCGGTCCGGGCGCGCACGGCTGACGAGGTGGGGGGACGCATGATCGTGGCTCCTTCGCCTTGACCGACCGGTCCGCGTTCCGCATACGCGAACGCAGCTTCCAGGTTTCGGGACGAGCATTCCAGGATGGCCGGTCGCCGGTCAAGGGTGCTACAGCGTCGGGGGCAGCGTGAGCGAGCTGGGCAACTCGGCCTCGACCACCTGGCGCAGCCGCCGGCCGAGCTCGGGGGCCTGGTCCTCGAGTCGTTCGAGCGGCATCGTCACGCTCACGGCAGCCACCGGTCGGCGCGCACGCAGGAGCGCCACCGCCACACACCCGATCCCCGGCTCGGACTCGCCCCGCTCCACGGCGTAGCCGTCGAGCCGCGCGTTGACCACCGCCTCCCACGAGCGTTGCACCTCCTCCGGCGTGAACCGGGCCGGTGGCGCGAGCCGGCCGAGGAGCCGGCGGTCGACCTCCCCGGCGGCGAGCAGGGACCGGCCGAGCGCGGTCGTGATCGCCGCGATCCTGCGCCCCACGGCGCTCCAGACACGGATCGCGTGCGCCGGCTCGGCCTTGTCGACGTACACGATGTCGGTCCCGTCGAGCACCCCGAGCTGGCACAGCTCGTCGAAGGCGTCCCGGATGCTCTCGAGCATCGGGTGCAGTAGGGCGGGCAGGTTGTCCCCCTCGATGAACGTGGCGCCGAGATCCACCGCGGCGGTGCCGAGCCGATACCACCCGCTGACCGGGTCCTGTGCCACGAAGTGCCGGTGCCGCAGCGCGGCGAGGGTCCGGTGCAGCGTCGACTTCGACACCGACACCGCGTCGGCCAGGTCGGCCAGGCTCCGGCCGCGCGGACCCGCGGCGGAGAGCTCGGTCAGCACGAGCAGGGCCTTGTCGACACTGCCGATCGGGGACTGCTCGGTCATCGTTCCCCTGGGCCCGGTGACGTCACTGCGCGGCCGGTGCGCCGTCGTCGTCCTCGGCCGAGCCGGCGAGCAGGACGTCGACCAGGTCCCGGACGGTGCTCTCGAACTCTCCGAAGCCCGGGACCGCCGCGGCGTCCTCGGCCCACAGGAGGACCTCCCGGGAGTCCACGCTCACCACGATCGGGACTTCGTCGTCCCCGATGTTCCTGGTCGAACCGGTGAGTTCGCGGAGACCGGCCCGATCGACGGCGTCGCCGAGACGTCGACCCTGCTCGCTCGTCAACGTTCCGGATCCGCTTCGCCGGTCGAGGTCTCCCCGCCCGGACGAGGTCGCCTCGGCCGTTCCGTCCGCGTCCACGGCGAGCCTCAGATAGCCGGACATCTCGTGTCCACGCTGATAGCGCAGGATCATCTCGGTTCCCTCATCACATCGGTCTCAGCGAACAGGTATACCCCGCGAACGCCTTCGCGACCTCCGTGACGATGTGCTGGAAGTGGCGCGCCTTGAACTTCGCCTGCGGGATTCCCTGGGAATAGTAGTTCGCCATGATGCTGTGGTCATTCGTGAGGACCCGTCCCGGCACCGCCGGGTTGGCGTACTCGTCGCTGGCACCGAGCACGGCGTGGCCGAACTCGTGGGCGTAGGTGATGTCCACCTCCGCCGTGCCGTCGGCCCGGAACTCGTGGACGTGGCCACCGGCCGTGGCCATGGCGCTTCCGGCGCCCGGCGTCCCGCCGTGTGCGTCGATCGTGTAGCCGGTCGCGTAGTTGTAGAGGATGAACGTGATGGGGAGTTCGATGGGAGCGGATCCGGCGGCCGGTGAGTTGGGTGTGCACACCACCTTGAACTTGTTGTCGAGGTAGGAGTAGGCGGCCGTCTTGACGCGTCTGATGAACGCCTCGTAGGCGGCGTCCGATGCCCAGGTCCCCTGCCTCACCCAGTTGATGCCGAGCGAGATCTCGATCGTGTGCGCCGTCTTGTTGAGCAGCAGATCCTGGGTGTACTGGTTGCCGGTGTCCGTCGTCTCACTGATCGGGGTGCGGGTCGTCTGCCGGCTGACCATCGGGGCCGCTCCGGGCGCGCGCACGCCCGCGAGGGCGCGCTGGACCGCGCGGTTGCCGGCAGTGCGCTGGAGCATGCGGAGGTCCGCCGACGTCATCGGGGCGGTTCCCGTACGGACCCGGTCCGCCTCGCGCTCGGCCGGCCCGATCCGGCGCTCGTGGCCCCGGTGGGGCTCTCGAGCGACCTGGCTCTCAGGTTCTCGTCCCAGCGACCCTGGACGGCTCACCCCACCATGGTGGCGCTCAGGCCTCCGACGGTCTGGTCCGATCGGGCAGCCTGACGTGCAGTCTTGCCCTGCCCGACGCCCGATGCCCGACGCCCGGGGCGCCTGTCCCGGTGCTCGACGGCCAACCGATATGTTGCCTGATATGAGCAGCGACAGTGCAGCCCAAGCCGCCCGGCGGCCCCGGTACGACGACGACCTCCGCCTCGCGCATGTGATCGCGGACCAGGTCGACGCCCAGACGACGGCCCGGTTCAAGGCGCAGGATCTGCACGTGGAGGCGAAGCCGGACACCACCCCGGTCACCGACGCCGACCGCAGTGCGGAGGAGATCGTCCGGGCCCAGCTCTCCCGGACCCGCCCGCGTGACTCGGTCCTCGGCGAGGAGTTCGGGATCACCGGTCACGGTGCCCGCCAGTGGGTGATCGACCCGATCGACGGCACCAAGAACTTCGTCCGTGGGGTCCCGGTGTGGGCCACCCTGATCGCCCTGGTGGACGAGGGCCGGCCGGTGCTCGGGGTGGTCAGCGCCCCGGCCCTGAACCGGCGATGGTGGGCGGCGAACGGTTCGGGCGCCTGGACCGGGCGCTCCCTGTCGGCGGCGAGCAGGATCTCGGTGTCAGCGGTGAGCGACCTGGAGGACGCCTCGCTGTCCTACTCCAGCCTGGGGGGCTGGGAGGACGCCGACCTGCTCGACGAGTTCCTCTCCCTGGAGTCCACGGTCTGGCGCAGCCGCGCCTACGGCGACTTCTGGTCCTACATGCTGGTCGCCGAGGGCGCGGTGGACATCGCCTGCGAACCCGACCTCGAGGTCTACGACATGGCCGCGCTGGTCCCGATCGTGACCGAGGCCGGCGGCCGGTTCACCTCGCTCGACGGCGTGGACGGCCCGTTCGGTGGCAATGCCGTCGCCACCAACGGACACCTGCACGACACCACGCTGGCCCACCTGCACCGCCACTGACGGCCGACGGCCCACACCGTTGGCCCGTCAACCGGGAGCGGTCCAGGGGTTCACGAGCGGGAGACCGACACCGTCGAAGTCCCGGGTGTTGCGCGTGGCCAGGGTCGCCCCCGCCTCCAGGGCGATCCCCGCGATGATGGCGTCGGCCATCCCGATCGGCCGCCCGAGCCCGCGCCGCACCGAAAGCACTGTCGCGTACCGGAACGAAGCCGCCACGTCGAACGGCAGCACCCGGCCGACGAAGTCCAGATCCACCAGGTCGGCAACCGAGGCCGCCAACTCCGAGCGTCGCCGGCCGGTGGGCATCCGTTCCACACCGTCGAGGAGTTCGGCGACCGTGACCACGGTCAGGTACGCCTCGCCCGGCTCCAGATCGTCCAGCCACCGGAGCACCTCGGGGTCCGGGGCCGGACGGGTCATCTCCGAGATGACGTTGGTGTCGAGGACGATCACGCGTCGAGGTCGACCTCTCGCGGGAGGTCGACCGCGCGCTCCGTCGGCAACTCACCTGTTCCGGCGAACCTCGCACGAATTCGTGAACCAAGCCCGCCGGCACCTGCCTCATCGGTACCGACAGCGTCGGCCAGGATGCGTCGCGCCTCGCTCTCCATCGAGCGGCCGCTCGCACTCGCACGCCTCTTCAGTGCGTCGACCACCTCATCATCCAGATTTCGGATCGTCACCGTCGCCATCTGCGATCACCTCCGAGTGCCTGCATAATGCTAGCAGTCCGGTGACGTCGTTGAACGGTTCGTGCGGTCTGGGCTGTCTGGGCCGTTCACGCGCCCGTGACCGTCACCACGACCTCGTCGCTGACCCCGTTCACCGTGAGCACCACGGTCGCAGTGCCGGGTGCGACGGCGGTGACCTCACCGGTCGCCGGGTTCAGGTGGAGCACCTGCGCGGCCGGCTCGATCGCGCCCTCGGTTCCGTCGGAGATCGTCACGCTCTCGCCGGACCAGTCCGCGCTCATCGGCCACGCGACCGGGACCTCCCGCCCGTCATCCTGGGTCACGGTGCCGGTCACCTGGGCCACCTGCCCCACGGTCAGCTCGGTGGGCAGGTCGAGGGCGAGCGCGTCGACCCGGGGGCGCACCTCGGCGCGCAGCCAGGCGAGCCGGTCCGCCACCGGGGTCGGGTCCGCCCCGACCACACCGGCGTCGGGGTCGATGCCGAGCAGGGTCCAACCGGTGAAGCCACCGTCGGCCGGCGTCGAGGCCGGGGACTTGCCGGAGTTGCCGTTGATGACGTTGGACACGCCGTCGAAGCTGCGCGCGTGGAACGCGCCCACGTGGGCGTTGACCACCGCGACCGACCGCCCGCTGGTGGCCCGGAAGTCCGCCAGCAGCGCGTCCACGGCGGCGGCCTCGTGCCGGTCGGAGATCTGTGAGGCGTCCCCGGGCAGCGGATCCTCGGTGGGGTGGTGGAAGAACACCACCACACCGGTGACGGCCGGGTCGGCGGCGGCCTCGTCCAGGGCCTCCTCGAGCATGCGGATCTGGTCGAGCCCACCGGCGCGCAGCGACCCGGCGGAGGTGTCCAGGGTGATGATCCGGGTGGCGCCGAGATCCGTGACCTGCTGGGCCGGGCCGAACGCCGCCTCGAACTCGGCGATCGAGCCACCCATGATCTCGTGGTTGCCGGGCACGTAGAGCCACGGCACGGCGTCGCCGACCTCCTCGGTCAGCACCCGTTGGGCCAGGGCGAAGTCGATCGGAGCGCCCTCGTCGACCAGGTCACCGTTGATGATGAGCAGGTCCGGGTCCGCGGCCACGATCTCGGCGAGCGTGCGCCGGGCGGCGGCCACGATGTCCGAGTCGGGGTTCCGGCCGACGAACTGAGCGTCGGACATCACCGCGATCTGCTGCGCATAGCCCGTCACGTCACCGTCGGTGACGATCACCGGGTCGTGCACCGGGGTGGCCTCGGGCTGGTCCACGTCGGGGGCGACGACGGCGTTGATGTCGGTGAAACTGATGTCGCCGTGGTAGCTCGCGGCGGACCGGGTCTCCATGATGCGCACCCGTTCGAGGGTGAGCGGGTACGGGGCGCCGGTCGGCACGGTGAAGGTGACGTCCCGCCAGCCGTCCCAGGTGATCAGCGGGCCGTCGAGCTGACGGACCACGCCGTCGCCGTCGCGCACCTGGAGCCGAGGCCACGCGCCGGTGCCGTCGCCGTCGATGCTCATCGTGATCGCCTGCGGCTGCCCGTCGATCACGATCGGGGCGGGGGCCACCGCATAGGAGCCGCGGGTCGCCGTCGAGGTCGTGAAGTCGTGCTGCAGCCGCAGCGCGGGCTGGCCGTCCGGCCCGGTGGCCGTGGTCAGCGTGCCGGAGGCCCGGGCCTGCTCGAACCGCCAGGAGGCGCCGTCGGTCAGGTCGGTGATCGGCGCCGTCGTCAGCCCCACGGTGACGGGCACCTGCACGATCTCGCCGGCGACCTCGAAGGTCACGAGCGCGGAGCCGGATCCGGTCGTGGCCCTCACGGTGTAGACGGCCGGGCCGGTGGGCTCCACGGTGAAGCCCTCGGTGACGCTCGCGGTGACGTCCGCGGTCTCGATCGGTGCGGAGAAGCCGTCGCCGTCATGGGCGTCGAGGGACACGGTCGCGGTCGCTCCCGCGCCGTCCAGGGCGATCTGCGAGCGCGACGTGGTGATGTGGTCGAGCGGCCCCAGCACGGTGAGCTCGGCGGTGCCGGTCAGCCGGGCGGCCCGGTAGCTGACCGTGACCGGGCCCGGGGTCACGCCGGTGAGCACGGCACCGGTGCGCTGCCGCTCGGTGACCACGGCGTTCGCGTCCCGCCCGCTCGGTGCCCCTCCGGGTGAACTGACGGTGATCAGGCCCCGGGTCGGCACCCCGGCGAGCTGGTCGGAGAGGCCGACGCCCTCGACCGTTCGGGTCAGGCCGGGGACGATGTTGTGGGCGTCGGGATCGTCCAGGAGCGGGCGCACGGACACGTCGGTGAGTTGCTCGGCGTCGGCCGAGGAGAAGAACGCGAGGGAGTTCGCGACCACTCGCGCCGAGCCGTCCGAGGGAGTGTTCACGAGTTCGACCTCGGTGCCGCCGGCGGGCCGGGCGACCATCGTGGTGGAGCCGCCGCCGTCGATGTTCACCGCGTTGTACGCGCCGAGGTCGATCATGAGCTCGGCCATCTCGATCCGGGTGAGCCCGCGGGCGGTGGCGCTGCGGCCGTCCACGGTGGCGACGAGGAGTTCGCTTCCGTCCTCGGTGAGGCCGAGCACGGTGCGGGCCGCGACGGCCTCGTCCGGGAAGTCGGCGAGTTCGCCGTCCAGCACGAGCGGCACGTTGCCGCCGATGCCGAGGTCCACGTCGGAGCTCGGGCTGATGCTGATCTCGACGGCCTGACCGACCTCGAGGGTCCGAAGCATGGCCGCCCCGGTGCCGCGCCCGAGCAGTACCTGGGCACCGGCCGGCACGCCCGCAGTGCCGGTCCCGTCCGCGACCGCGGTCACCACATCGTCCCGCACGACGGCGGTCGCGACGTCGGTCTCGCCGGGCACGCCGGCCGGCCGGTCCAGCGAGGCGTCGCCCCAGCGCTCGTTGTAGGCACCGATGCCGTTCGCGGGCAGGGTTGCCCGGTTCAGGCCGGCGAGCTCGTGCGTGGCGCCGCCCGCCGCCAGCGTCCCGGCGGCGGACAGGTACTCGATCGCCGCGACGCCGTCGGCCATCGTGAACGCCGGGTACGGCTGGGAGTAGCCGTTGATGACCTCACCGCCGCTGATGGTGGTGAAGATCGGGGCGTTCGTGTAGTTCATGTCGAAGTGGTTGCCGTTCACGGCGGCGACCGCGCCGGTGCCGGCCACCTGGTCCAGCACCGTCGCGGGCGCGGTGGTGGTGCCGGAGTCGAGCACCTGCATGCTCAGCGTCGGCTCGGTGAGGTCCGCCACGAGGATGTTGCCGGTGGTCCAGCCCTGGTCCTCCAGGCGCTGGAAGCTGGTCAGGTCCAGTCCGGGTGCGATCGGCCGGGTCGAGACCTCATGCAGCACGGACCCGTCGGCGTCGAGATCGAGACCGCCCGAGTCACCCGGGCGGACCAGGGCTGTCGGGGCGGGTTCGGCCGTGGCGGGCGCGACCAGCCCGGTGAGCAGGAGTCCGGCGCCGGCGAGCGCGGCGATGAGTCGTCGAGTGGACAGGGGCACGGTTCTCCTTCGATGGCGCGATCCGTGGCGGGGGCCGGGGTCCGGCCCACGTGAACACTGGGCTGCACGTTACTGCCCCCCGGCGGCCCGGCGGTGAACGGCGGGTGTGCAGCGCGCGGCACCGCGGTGACGCCTCGCCCGCTCATCGGCGTCCGCCCGGCCGGGACCTCCCGCTGCCCACCGACCCGGCTCACCCCCGCAACTGCTCGCGCAACTGCTCGCGCTCGGTCACGTCGTACCAGAGCAGGTCGGCGTCGCCGGTGGCCGCGAGCGCCGCCTCGTCACCCGCCACGGCCCGCCCGACCAGGTCCCGGATCTGCTTGTCGTCGGGCCCGTCCACGTGGAAGCTCACCACCGCCCGCCACGGCACGTCGTCAACGTCCACGCCGGACGGCGGTGCCTCCTGCTCGGGTGCCCGCACCTGGGCGTCAGGTACGTCGGCGGCGATCACCACCCGCAGCGGCACGGCCCCGGCGGCGCCGATCCGGTCGATGCTCTCGTCGGCGGCGATCAGCATCGCCGCGAACTCCCCGGTCTCGGCGTCGTCGTCGCCGATGGCGGCCAGCAGCGCCGGGGTGAGCGCATGCGCCCGGCGTGCGCCCACGCCGTCGGGCTCGTCGAGGTCGACCGCCGTGGCGGGAAGATAGATCCGCATGGCGTCAGTGTGTCAAAGCCGCGGCCCGGGCGCCGGGACCCTGGGGACGAGCAGCGCCGTGCCGTGCCCGCACTGCGTGCCGGATCACTGCCCGCGCAGCGTCCGGGCGACCCCGACCCGGTCCGCACGCAGCCCCCGGCCGCGCTCCCAGCGGCTCCCGGGCGCACCGCCCCGCACGCCGGCCCGAGCCTGCAGCGCCCGCGATACGTCGCGGACACTCTCCCTCGTCGCGGACCGTGGGGCCGCCTCGGCCCAGGAGGTGCCGGCGAGCAGGGCCCGGTCGCACATCGGCCGGTCGTCGGGCACGAGCACCGGATCGCTCACTCCGGCGAACCTGGCCAGCGCCTCCCGCACCGACGCCGCCGCACGAGGACCTGCGGCCGATGCCCGGACCCGGTTCACGAGCACGGTACGTGCCAGGGCGGCCGGGGCGACGTCGTCCACGTCGAGCAGGGCCTGCACGAGCCGCTCCACCCCGATCGGCTCGGCGGCGCCCACCACGACGAGTTCGTCGGCGGCCGCGAAGGCGGATGCGGCAACGGCGTTGCGGCCGGGACCGAGGTCGAACCCGGATTCGTCCTCGGGCACGAGCACCGGCGCGTCCACGACCACCCACCGGCTGAGGTGGCGGGCCTGCTCCCAGAGCACGTCCAGGCTGGGACCGCTCACCTCCCGCCACCGGCCGGGCCTGGCCAGGCCGGGCAGCACCCGCAGGTCCTGGGCCACCCGGGGGCTCAGCCGGGCCAGGGTCGCGGCGTCGAGGGTGCCGTGATCGGCGGCCCGCACCGCCGCGGCGAGGCCGGCGAACTCGTCCAGCACGCCGAGTACCTGGGCCACGGAGGCACCCCAGATGTCCGCGTCCACGAGCATCGTCGACTCCCCTGCCGCGGCGAGCTCGGCGGCGAGGTTCACCGCGATCGTGGTGCGGCCCGGCGATCCGGCCGGGCCCCACACGACGACCAGCCGCCCGGGCCGGTCGGCGTCGGCGCCGACGCCCTCGATGGGGACGTCCGGCTGCCGCTCGGGTGCGCCGTCCGGGTCGGACCATCCGGTGCCGATCATGGCGTCGAACCGTTCGGCGGTGCGCTCGGTATCGTCATCGGCGCCCGCGGCGAGCGCGGTGACCGCCTCGAGGAGATCACCGCCGCGGGCGACGGCGACCGCGCCGAGCCCGGTGTGCCGGTCCACCGCGCCGGAGTCGCAGAGCACGAGCGTGCGGGTGCCCGCGCTACGCAGCCGGCTCACAAGTGGGCGGTCGATCTCGAAGTCGGCGTCCACGACCGCGACCGAGCCGAGGCCCGCCAGGGCCGCGGCCAGGAGTTCCGCGGTGTCCGCGCACCGCCTGACCACGGACAGCCCCGGTGTGGCCGCGATCGAGGCGACCAAGGTCTCCTCGACCTCCCCCCGCAGACAGAGCAGGACGCCGCTGGTCACGAGTCGGCCTGGCCCGGTAGCGGGACCACGGTGATCACCGCGTCCGCGCTGATGGCGTCCAGCACCTCGGGTAGATCGTCCACCTCGATGAGGACCTGGACCTGGACCTGGTCGGCGCCCGCGAACAGCGAGGCGTCCTCGTGGACGTCCCAGACCTCCACGGCCCCGACGAGCAGTTGCGTCGGCCCCACGGGGGCGACCCCCTCGCCGTCGGGATCCGGCAGCGCCACCCACAGGTCCACGCGCGAGCCCTTCTCCAGGTAGGCCTCCAGCGCCGCACTCATCGGCAGCGAGATCGGCCGGACCTCGACCTGCGACTCGGTGCCGACCGCAGTACCCGGCACGAGCTCACCCGGCCCGACGGCGCGGGTCGCCACCGCGTCCTCGGGTACACCCTGGTCCGGGGTGAGGTAGAGGTCGACGTCCGGGACGTGCACCTGCACGATCTCGAGGTCCGCGGCCTCGATCGGGTCGCCGGGGCTGAGCGGCTCGTGCGTGCGGTAGACCTCGACCGTGTCGGAGGCGTTCGTCACCGCCCACGATCCGAGCGCGACCGAGGCCGCCACCAGCAGGATCCCGATCCCCAGCCGTGGGTCCCGCCAGCTCGGTCGGCGCAGCCGCGCGGCCGCTGGTGCACTCGGTTCGGGCATCGTCGCTCCCCCAGACCCCCTCGCGCCTCGAGGAGTGCCCCTATGGTGCCAAGAGTTGGTCGCGAGCGGGAGAGTTATACACAGATTGCTCATGTTCCGCCGCGGCGACCGGTTCGCTGTCAAACTAGGCCAATGGAACCGCGATTCCTCTCCCTCGCCGACGTGACGGAGGTCCTGAAGATCACGATGTCGCAGGCGCGCGCCCTCGTGCGCAGCGGCGAGCTGAAGGCGATCCAGATCGGCGGCAAGGGCACCTGGCGGATCGAGAACAGCGAGCTCGAGGCCTACATCGCGAGGATGTACCGGCGCGCCCAGGAGCGGATCACCCACGGCGAGGGCGTGCTGGACGATCTCGACGACGCTGCGGCGCGGACCGACGACTGACTCGCCGGGCTACGACGGCCGGACTCCTTCCCGCCCCGCCCCCGCCGAGAGTGCTGTCCTGGCAACCACTTCCGCACTCTCGCGGGATGGGTGGCCGGCGTAGCGGCGACCGCCGCGCTGTGAACGGGCGGGCGCACCGGCGTAGGTTCGGACGATGAGACTGCGCGACCTCCTCGACGCCGAGGACCTGGACCTGCGGCTGCTGGTCGGGGACGAGAGCGCACTCGCAGCGCCGGTCAACGCGGTCTACACCACGGACCTCATCGATCCCGGCCGCTACCTCAGCGGTGGCGAACTGGTGATCTCCGGCCTGATGTGGCGCCAGGACCCGGCCGACTCGGAGACCTTCGTCGCCACCATCCGGGCGGCCGGGGCGGTCGCGCTCGCGGCCGGCACGGCCCACTTCGGTCCGGTGCCGGCCGACGTGGCCGAGGCGTGCGCACGCCACGGGCTGGTGCTGTTCGAGGTGCCGCCGCCGGTGTCCTTCGCGAGCCTGACCGAGTACGTGGTGGGCCGGGTGGGCACCGAGCGGGGCGACCGGCTGGCCGCGCGCCTGGACCGTCAGCGCCGGCTACTGCTCGCGCTCGCGCACGGGCAGACGGTGTCCGACCTGCTGGCGCAGGTGCGCGCCGAGACCGGTCTCGCGTGCCGGGTGCTGACCCCGACCGGTCGCCAACTCGCCGGGCCGGACGAGACATTGCCCGACGAGGCCCTCGAGCGGATCACGCTCGCCTACCTGCGCGACCCGCGCCTACCGGCAGTGGTGCCCGCCGTGAGCCGACCCGCGCGGCCGGGCGACGCCGTCGGCCCGTGGTCGATCTTCGCGAGCGCGGGCGCCCTCGCCGACCGGCTCACCACCAGCCTGGTGCTGGTGGAGGGCGCCTGGCCGACCTGGCCCGAGGACCACCTGGACACGATCACCCAGCTGTGTGCCGCCGTCGGGCTCGACGAGGCCCGTCGGGCCCCGGTGCGGCAGGTCGCGCGCACGCTCGCGGACGGTGTCTTCTCGCTCGTGGCCCAGGGCCACGGCACCGGCGCCGAGGCCCACGCGCTTCTGGAGCAGTGCGGCGTGGACCCCACCGAACCGTTCGTGGCGCTGGTGGCGGGCCCCGCCGCCGGGGCACCTCCCGGCGCCACCGGGGCGATCCTCGACGACGTCGTCGCGCACCTCGGGCGGGGCGCCGTCGGTTCGGTGGGGCCCGACGGCGTCGCACCGGCCCTCGTGCCGGCGGCGGACGTGGACGCGGTCGAGCGCGTCCGCGCCGCGGCCGCCCGGCTGTCACCGGGCCTGGGCGCGCGCCGCTTCTGCGTCGGGGTCAGCGCGCGCACCACGGACGCGGCGGTCGCCGGGGCCCTGGACGAGGCCCGCCATGCCCTCGCTCTCGCCCGGCTGCGCCCGAACCCGGTGGAGGTGGTCACCGCCGCCGAGGTGACCAGCCACATCGGCCTGCTGGCCGCGGTCCCGGACGAGGTTCGCCGGGCGTTCTCGGCCCGGGTGCTCGGCGCGCTGGCCGCGCACCGGGACGCCCACCGGGACCCGTCGCTGGAGGAGACGCTCGTGGCGTTCCTCGAGCACGACGGGTCCTGGACCCGGACCGCCGGTGCCCTGCACCTGCACGTGAACACGGTGCGGTACCGGATCGCGCGGGTGGAGGAACTCACCGGCCGTGATCTGTCCAGGTTCGCCGACCGGGTGGATGTGTTCCTCGCGCTGCGGCTGCGCTGACCTCTCGGGGTCCCGGTCCGGCTCAGTACGCCTCGCGGTCCGGTCGGGCGAGCCAGTCGTCGAACGGGGCCACCGCGCCGGGCACCTCGAGCGGGAGGACCGGGGTCGCCCACTCCGAGCGCGGCCGGGCGAACAGCTCGTAGAACGCGAGGTCGTCGAACCCGCCGCGGGCGGCGTCGTGCCGGTCCGCGGCGTAGACCACCCGGTCCACGCGGGCCCACAGGGCCGCCGCCAGGCACAACGGACACGGCTCGCAGGAGGTGTACAGCACCGTCCCGGTGAGGCGGAAGTCGCCCAGGGCATGCGCGGCCGCGCGGATCGCACAGACCTCAGCGTGCGCCGTCGGGTCGTTGTCCCGGGTGACCCGGTTGACGCCCTTCCCGAGTACCTCCTCGCCCCGGACGATCAGCGCCCCGAACGGGCCTCCGCCGTCGGCCACGTTCTTGCGGGCGAGGGCGACGGCTTCGGCCAGCCAGTGCTCCTGCCGGGGATCATCGGTCACGCTCGGTGCCTCCGCGAGGTAGAAGTTGCCCATGGTTCAGCTCCCTGCCCGGTCCAGGCTACGCGTCCGCGCAGCGCTGATCGGGTTCGCATCGGCGACGAGCGATTCGAACCGGTGGTTGGCGATCTTGGCGATCTCGATGATCGCCGCGGCGTGTTCCTGGGCGTCGGAGTTCGAGAGGCGTTCCCAGCCGGATGCGAGGACTCGTTCCCGGGCGCCGAGATCACGCACGCACGCGATCAGCGGGACCCCGAAGCGGTCCCGGTAGGCGGTCGTGAGCCGGGTGAACTCGTCCTGGGAGTCCTCGTCGAGCCGGGTCAGGCCCACCTCGGACTGCTCCGCGGCCGAGCTCTGGCCGGCGTCCTCGCCGAGTCCACCGAGGTCCGGGTAGGCCTGCATGAGCTCGCGCTGCTCCTCGGGCCGGCCGGCGAACAGGGCCTCCTGCAGCGCCATCCGTAGGGACTGGGTGTCGCGGAACGGGCGCCGGTCGTACGCGCGCTGCGCCACCCAGTCCGCGCCCTGGACGAGCGGGGCGAACGTGGCGACGAAATCGGCGCGGCCCATGTCGTTGACCTGTCCGAGGCGGATCGAGTCGACCCCGGGCCGGCCGGCGACGGCCGGACCACGGCCCCGGCCGAGGTGGTGGAACACCAGGTTCAACCCGATCGCGGTGATGCTGCCGAGGGTGATGCCGCTGCCGAAGATGATCTCCGCCCAGGGCGGCACCGCCTGCGCGAGCGTGGGCTGGGCCGTGACCAGCATGGCCAGCCCGATGCTGGTCCCGACGATGACGATGTTGCGGTGGTCGTTGAAGTCCACCCTGGTGAGGGTCTGGATGCCCACCACCGCGACGGTCGCGAACATGGCCAGCGCGGCCCCGCCGAGCACCGGGTGCGGGATTCCGGCCACCACGGCACCCGCCTTCGGCAGCAGCCCGAGCCCGATCATGATCAGCCCGGCGGCCGCGACCACGTACCGGCTCTTCACCCGGGTCAACCGGACCAGGCCGACGTTCTCGGCGAAGCACGTGTAGGGAAAGGAGTTCAGCACCCCACCGAGGGTCGTGGCCAGGCCGTCCGCGCGCAGGGCCCGGGCGATGTCACCCTTCGCGATCCGCTTGTCCACGATCTCCCCGGTGGCGAACACGTCGCCGGTGGTCTCCACGGCCGTGATCAGCATGACGACGATCATCGAGATGATCGCGGCGGCACTGAACTGCGGCCACCCGAAGTAGAACGGGGTGGTCACCCCGACCCAGGCGGACTCGGCGACCCCGCCGAAGTGGGCGTCCCCGAACGCCCAGGCCACCAGGGTGCCGGCCACGAGTCCCACGAGCACGGCCACGGTCGCCATGAAGCCCTTGAAGATCCGCTGGATCGCCACGATCAGGGCGAGGGTGCCGAGCGCGTAGGCGAGGTTGCGCGGATCGGTGGGGTCACCGCCGGCGCCGCCGACCGCGTCCTGGGCCGCGACCGGCAGCAGCGCGATGCCGATGATCAGGATCACGGTGCCGGTCACGACCGGCGGGAAGAACCGGATCAGGCGTGCGAAGAACGGAGCGATGAGGAACGTGAACAGCCCGGCCACGATGACGGCACCGTAGATCACCAGGAGGCCGTCGGTGCCGCCCCCCGCGGCGAGGCCGATCGCGATCATCGGGCTCACCGCCGTGAACGTCACCCCCTGGAGCAGCGGTAGCCGGACGCCGATCTTCCAGAACCCGATCGACTGGATGATCGAGGCGATCCCGCAGGTGAACAGGTCCGCGTTGATGAGGTGGATCAGTTCACGCTCGTTCAGGCCGATGGCCCCGGCGAGCAGGATCGGGACGATGACGGCGCCCGCGTAGAAGGCCAGCACGTGTTGCAGTCCGTAGACGGCGAGCTTGCCCGTGGGCAGCCGCTCGTCGACCGGGTGGACGGAGCTGGCGCGGGTCGGAGTGGGTGGTGCCACAGACATGGGGACCTCGGGGAGTCGGGTCGATTCGTCGTTGAATGCGAGAACCAACGGATTTCGAATCCTGGAATGTAGTTTCCGCGTTGTAACGCAGGTCCCTACGTTCCTCCGTCGACACCGGTCGTGCCAGACACCGATCCGCCAACGTTCACCGGGCGACGCACGCCCGCCTTGGAGGATCCTCCAAGCGGCTACTGGGAGTCGACGCTCAACAGCGCCGTCCAGGGCAGCACCAGTGCGGCGGTCCCGGTGGCGAGGTCGAGATGATCGGCGCCGACGCGCACGATCCGGCCCCGGTGCATCCCGCCGAGGGTGTGCACCACCACCGGCACGCCGTCCGCCGCGAGCGCGCGCAGCACGTGCCCGAGGCGCAGCCCCTGTTCGACCCGGCCCGGCGCCGGTGCCACGCCGGCCAGCGGCCAGGCGGCGACGACCGCGTCCAGCCGGACGAGTGAACGCCGCTCCCCCTCGGCCAGCACGAACCAGGTCGGCGCGGCGTCGGTCACCACGCCGCGGCGGTCGCTGCCGTCGAGCAGACGTACGGTGACCGAACGTCCGGTCGCGGCCCGCATCCGGTCCCCGAACGTGGTGGTCGCCGCCTCGGCTTCGACGAGGTCGGCGACCACCTCGCCCTGCTCGGCCCGCTGATGCGCCAGGAACTGGGCCTGCAGGTCGGCAAAGAGGTCGTCCCAGCTCATGGAGCCAACAGTAGGCAGGCGACCCGAGTTGTCCACACGCTCGGCCTCCCTCTGGACAAGCAACCGGTCATGGGGCTACACCTAACGTCATTGAAAGTCACGTACCGACACGAACTGATATGAAACGCGGTGGTCTCATGCGACGGGTTCTGCTCACCCTCGGTGTCGCCGGGACCACCGGCGGGGTCGCGGCCTGGCTCGCGACGGCGGCCCTCCCCGCGGCCGCGACCCCGAGGTCGGTCGACCAGGCGATCGCGCTCGGACTCGGCTGGTGCGCCCTGGGCGTCCTCGCCTGGTACTGCGTCAGCGCGTTGCTGGGCCTCGCCTGCCTGGCGGCACGCGCACTCGGGCGCGGCCGCGGCTGGCGCTCGGGTGAGCGGGCGCTAGGAGCGGGCGGGGCCCCGTTCATGGCGCGGATGGCGTCCGTGGGCGTGGGTGCGGCACTGGCCGCCGGGGCGCTCGTGGTGCCCGCGCAGGCGGTCCCGGAGCCCGACGGCGCCGCGATCGTGAGCGTCGACGTCACCTGGGGCGCCGGTTCCGACCCGGACGACGGCGCGACGGACCCCGGCGAGGGCACGGTCGGCCCCGACCTCACCTGGGGCGCGAACGTCGATGCGAACCCGACCACCGAGCCCGCCCCGGCGCCGGTGCCTGCCCCCACGGGCGACCCCACCCCGACGCCGAGCAGCGCGTCGAGCCACGCCACCGAGACAGGTCCCGCCGCCGAGCCAGGTCCCGCCACCGAGCCGGGCTCCGCCACCGAGCCAGGTCCAGTCACCGAGCCGAACCCTCCCGCTGAACCAGCCCCGACCACCGAGCCCGACCCTGCCGCCGACGACGCCCCTGCCGCCGAGCCGATGCAGAGCCCCGACCCCGTCCCTGCCTCCCGGCAGCCTGCCGAGCCGCCAGGAGGGGATCCGGCCGAGCACCCGGACGCCGCACACGTGGTGGCTCCGGGCGAGTCGCTCTGGTCGATCGCGGCCGACGCGCTCGCCGGTGACCGACCGGACGTCACCGACGCGGACATCGCCGCCGCCTGGCCGCGCTGGTACTCCGCGAACGCCGAAACCATCGGCCCGGAGCCCGATCTCATCCACCCCGGGCAGGAACTGGTCCCGCCCGCCAACCCCTGAGGAGTCCACGATGAGTGTCCAACCGCTCGCCCGGCCGCACCCGGCACCGGAGCCGGCTTGCCTGCCCGGCCGGGTGCCGAGGCTCCTGGTCCAGCCCGGCTCGCCCGGGGCCCGGACCTGGGACCGGGTCCGGTTCACCGGCCCGCCCGCGTCGGCCGAGACCGCCGCGGATCAGGAGTCGTCCGACACCTGTCCGCGCCTGGTCTGGTCCCGGGGCGAGGTCCCCGAACTCCCGGACGCGGCCACCTGGAGCGGCACCCTGGTCCGGGCCTGTGTCGAGGCCCTCCTCGGGACCCGTCCGGCGGCCCAGCTCGCCCGTTGGTTGGACGCCGACCTCTGGACGGCGTTGAACCGCCGGGTCTGCCTCGGCATGGAGATCGCCGGGCGCCCCACTCGCCCACCGATGGTGACGATCCGACGGGTGCACTCGTGCGAGGTCGCCGAGGGCAGCTGGGAGTCGTCGGTCGTGATCCATGACGGCACCCGCGTCCGGGCGGCCGCGATCCGGCTCGAGACCCGACGCGCCCGGTGGCGTGCCACTGCACTGGAGATCGGCTGAACTCCGCAGTTCGGCCGGTCCCCTCGCGTGACGTTCGGCCCGCGGTGCGTCCCGGTCGACCTCAGCGGCGCTTCTTGGCCTGCTTCGCGGCCCGTCGCCGCTGTTCCCGGTTCGCGCCACCACCGCCGGCGCCGTTCGCGTTCGCGCCGCCGGTGCCGGCGGCCTGCTGCGCCGGGGTCACGCCGGCCTGAGCCGCCCGCACGGTCGACCCCATCGAGCCGTCCTCGGTCGGCGCGGAGTAGCGCAGGTTGGTGGCGCGCTGGGGCGCTCCCAGGCCGAGCGGGTCGTCCGGGTCCGCCTCGGGGGCGGAAGCCTTCGCGGCCGGCTTGGCCGGGATCGCCTTACGCCCGGCCCGCTTGCCCGAGGTGCGGGGGCCGCTCGCAGCCGGCTGCGCGGCCGGTTCGGCGGCGCCCGCCGTGTCGCCGGCCGCGCCCCCGTTGCCGGATGCTCCTGCTCCGGCCGGGGCCGCGTCGAGCCCGGGTGTCTCCGAGCCCTCCACCACGGCGACACCGTCGGCCTCGGCGGGCTGCTCGGGCCTGCGCACCTCCACATTGAACAGGAAGCCGACGGCTTCCTCCTTGATGGACTCGTTCATGGCCTGGAACAACTGGAACCCCTCGCGCTGGTACTCCACCAGCGGGTCGCGCTGGGCCATCGCGCGCAGCCCGATGCCCTCCTTGAGGTAGTCCATCTCGTAGAGGTGCTCACGCCACTTGCGGTCCAGCACGGACAGCACCACGCGGCGCTCCAGTTGGCGCATGAGGTCCGGGGTGATCTCGCTCTCCCGGTTCTCGTACGCGAGCTTGGCGTCCGATGTGAGTTCGGACACGAGCTGCTCGGTGGTCACCCGGGTCTCGTGACCGGCGTCCTCCACGACGTCCTCGACCGTGATCGAGACCGGGTAGACGGTCTTCAGGTCGGTCCACAACTGGTCGAGATCCCACTCCTCCGGCGGCCCGGCCGCGGTGGCCTCCGTGACCACCCCGGAGATCACGTCCTCGAGGAACGTCTGCACCTGGGCCTGGAGGTCCTCGCCCTCGAGCACCCGGCGCCGCTCGTCGTAGACGACGGTGCGCTGCCGGGACAGCACGTCGTCGTACTTCAGGACGTTCTTGCGGATCTCGAAGTTGCGTGCCTCGACCTGACCCTGCGCGCTGGCGATGCCGCGGGTGACCATCTTGGACTCGATGGGCAGGTCGTCGGGGAAGCCCGAGGAGTTCATGAACCGCTCGGCGAGGGCGGCGTTGAAGAGTCGCATCAGGTCGTCGCCGAGGGAGAGGTAGAACCGGGACTCGCCGGGGTCGCCCTGACGTCCCGCCCGCCCACGCAGCTGGTTGTCGATCCGGCGGGACTCGTGCCGCTCCGTGCCCAGCACGTACAGCCCTCCGAGCTCGGTGACCTCGTCGTGCTCGGCGGCGACGAACTCCTGGGCGTCCTTGAGGGCCTCGGGCCACGCCTCCTCGTACTCGTCCGGGGTCTCGTGCGGGTCGAGTCCGCGGTCCTTGAGGTTCTTGATCGCGAGGTGCTCGGCGTTGCCGCCGAGCATGATGTCGGTACCGCGGCCGGCCATGTTCGTGGCGACGGTGACGGCGCCCTTGCGCCCGGCCATCGCGACGATCTCCGCCTCACGCGCGTGCTGCTTGGCGTTCAGCACGTCGTGGGGCACCCCCTGCTTCTTCAGCATCTTGGAGAGCAGCTCGGACTTCTCGACGCTGGTGGTGCCGACCAACACGGGCTGTCCGGAGGCGTGCCGCTCGACGATGTCGGAGACCACGGCCTCGAACTTCGCCGTCTCGTTCTTGTACACGTAGTCGGACTGGTCGAGCCGCGCCAGTGGCCGGTTCGGCGGGATCGGCACCACGCCGATCTTGTAGGTGTTCTGGAACTCCGCGGCCTCGGTCATCGCGGTACCGGTCATCCCGGCGAGCTTGTCGTACAGACGGAAGTAGTTCTGCAGGGTGATCGTGGCCAGGGTCTGGTTCTCGGCCTTGATGGCTACCCCCTCCTTGGCCTCGATCGCCTGGTGCATGCCCTCGTTGTACCGGCGCCCGGGCAGGATGCGCCCGGTGTGCTGGTCGACGATGAGTACCTCACCCTTGAGGACCACGTAGTCCTTGTCCCGGGTGAACAGTTCCTTGGCCTTGATCGCGTTGTTCAGGAATCCGATCAGCGGCGTGTTCAGGGACTCGTAGAGGTTGTCGATGCCGAGGTAGTCCTCGACCTTCTCGATGCCGGGTTCGAGCACGCCGACGTTCTTCTTCTTCTCGTCGACCTCGTAGTCGTTCTCGCGGCGCAGCCGCTTGGCGACCCGGGCGAACTCGGCGTACCACTTGTTCACGTCGCCGGAGGCCGGTCCGGAGATGATCAGCGGGGTTCGGGCCTCGTCGATCAGGATCGAGTCCACCTCGTCCACGATGGCCATGTTGTGGCCCCGCTGGACGAGTTCGGCCGAGGACCAGGCCATGTTGTCGCGCAGGTAGTCGAACCCGAACTCGTTGTTCGTGCCGTAGGTGATGTCCGCGGCGTACATCTCCCGGCGCTCGTCCGGCTTCTGCCCGGACAGGATCACACCGGTGGTCAGTCCGAGGAACCGGAACACCCGGCCCATCAGGTCGCTCTGGTAGCTGGCCAGGTAGTCGTTCACCGTGACCACGTGCACGCCCTTGCCGGACAGCGCGTTCAGGTACGCGGGCAGGGTCGCGACCAGGGTCTTGCCCTCACCGGTCTTCATCTCGGCGATGTTGCCGTGGTGCAGCGCCGCGCCGCCCATGATCTGGACGTCGAAGTGCCGCTGACCGAGGGTGCGCTTGGCCGCCTCGCGGACCACCGCGAACGCCTCCGGGAGCAGATCCTCCAGGGACTCCCCGTCGGCGACCCGCTTCTTGAACGCGTCGGTCTCCTCCCGCAACTCCGCGTCCGTGAGGTCGCTCATGGAGTCCTCGAGTGCGTTGACCTGATCCTTCTCCGCGTTGAGCTGCTTGAGGATCTTGCCCTCGCCCATGCGCAGGATCTTGTCGAGGATCGAAGGCACTGACACTCCCGGTGGATCGGATCATCCGGCGTCGTTCGACACCGGTGCACCGTCCATCGTATGCGAGAGCGTCTACGGCGGTACCGCCGGGAGCGGGCTGGGTTCGCTCTCAGCGCACCCGCGGCAGGGCCCGGGCCACGTCGCCGACCAGGTCACCGGCCGCGTCGGCGTCCACGGTGACGTCCGGCAGGTCCAGCCAGTCCGCCATCACGCGCAGTTCCTGCGCGAGCTCAGGCCCGACGGCGGTGGGCGCCTCCGGCTGGGCGAAGGCGCTGCGTAGCCGCAGCACTCCGGCGGCCCGGTCGGCCTTGAGGTCGACGCGCGCCACGAGCTCGTCGCCGAGCAGGAACGGCAGCACGTAGTAACCGAACTGGCGCTGGGCCGCCGGGGTGTAGATCTCGATCCGGTAGTGCATGCCGAACAGCTCCAGGGTGCGCTCCCGTTCGAACACGAGCGGGTCGAACGGGGCGAGCAGGGCCCGGGCGTTCGTGGCTCGCGGCCGGCGGGCCTCTGGGTGCAGGTAGGCGGGCCGGCGCCATCCCGCCACCGCCACTTCCTCGAGTTCACCCGCCGCCACGAGGTCGGTGACCGCGGCCGATGCCTGCGCGATCGACAGCCGGAAGTAGTCCGCGAGCGCGCGGACGGTCGCCACCCCGTGGGCTCGGGCCGAGATGTCCACGAGTGCCCGGATCGCCTCCTCCGGCGGCAGCACGTCCTCGGCCAGGACCTGCGCCGGCAGCACCCGCTCGGTGAGGTCGTAGGCCCGTTCGAAGGCTGAGTTCCGGTAGGCGGAGGCGACCTTCCCGACGGCGAGCATCGCCTCGAGGGCGTGCTTGGCGGCGGTCCAGTTCCAGCCCCAGTCCACCTTCTCCGGGCGCTCGTGGCCGAGCAGGTCATGCACCTGCGCGGCGGTGACGGGTCCGTGTTCGGCGACGATGTCCAGCACCGCGGCCACCGTCGCCGGGTCCTTCGACGCGACGCCGTCGTACCAGCGCAGGGCCCGCGGCCCCTCCATCCGCCAGCGGAGCAACTGGAACGTGCGCGGCGGCACGTAGGCGGCCTCATGGGCGCGGTACTCGACGAGCCGGCGCGGCCGGGCCGGCGTCCCGGTGGTGGCCCGGTGCAGCAGGCCGACGTCGTAGGGGCCGAGCCGGGCCACCACCGGCAGCAGGTGGGCCCGGGCCAGCACGTTCACGGAGTCGATCTGCAGCAGCCCGACGCGGTCGATCATCCGCTGCAGGTGCGCCATCGTGACGGCCGGCGGACGGGCCTGGGCGGGCGCCCCGGCGAGCCCCTGCGCGGAGACTGCGATCCGACGGGCCTGGGCGAGCGTGAGCGTGCGCGGCATGGGTCAGACCCTAGAGCCCAGCACCGACACTCCGGATCCGAGGTCCCCGGGCGGTCTCGCCGGCCCGCCCGAGCCCGGCCACCGCCAGGCGCGCTGCCTCGCCGACGGACGCACTGCCTCACCGCAAGATGTGCTGCCTCACCGCGCCGTGGATGGCGACGCACGCGCGGCGGGCCCGAGGGGTCCTCGGGCCCGCCGCGGTCGGGAGTGGGCGCCGGTCAGGCGGTCGCCGCCGTCAGGGCCTGCGCCTCGTAGTTCAGGCGGATCACCCCGTAGGTCCAGCCGCGCCGGTTGTACACGACGCACGGTTGCTTCGTCTCGGCATCCACGAACAGGTAGAAGGGGTGCCCGACGAGTTCCATCTCGGCGAGGGCTTGGTCCACCGTCATCGGCTCGGTGTCATGCACCTTCTGCCGGATCACGACCGGGGAGTCGCCCAGTTGGGCCTCCACGGCCACACCGGTCTCGGTGGGCGGCGTGGGGGTCATCGAGATCTCGTCGTCCTCGACCGCGTCGGGGGCGGCCTCCACGGGCTCGGGCGCCGGTGGCGTGCCGTTGCGGCCGTGGTGGGACTTGCGCCGGTCACGGGCCCGGCGCAGTCGTTCGAAGAGCTTGCCGGCGGCGAGGTCGAGGGCGGCGTACCGGTCCGGTGCGCTCGCCTCGGCGCGGACAATGGGGCCCTTCGCGCGGACGGTCAGCTCGACCCGCTCGGCCCGGTCGGCCAGACGGGGGTTGTTCTCGTGCGTCACCTCGACGTCGACCCTCTGCGCGTAGGGCGAGAACTGCCCCACCTTCGAGAGCTTGTCCTCCACGTGCGACCTGAAGCGCTCGGGCACTTCGGTGTGGCGGCTCACAACAACGATCTCCATGACGTCCTCCGGTTCGAGAGAGTGTGGCCGAGACCTCTTTCCTGGGGGTCCTGCGGCCAGGGCGGTGGCGCGTCCGACCCTTCTCAGCGGTCGGTGCGCAGTCTGGGACTTGGCCTCACCTCCCCGCACTCCGGTCCGCGAACACAGAAGGCGAGGGTCGCGCCGTGCGCCCCTCGCCTGCGTTGTGCTCCATGACCTGACGCTAGTCCACTGAGCCACGATCCGATAGGCGGAAGGTCATGGGTCGGCGCGCCAGGTGGTGCTACCGGGCCGTGGGGTCGCCAGCAGGGTGAAGGCGCCCAGCACCTGCGCACCGGCAGCGGTGAGCGCATCGCGGGCCGCGGCGAGGGTGGCGCCGGTGGTGACGACGTCGTCGACGAGCACGCACGAAGCCCCGTCCGGTAGGTCCGCGACCAGGTGGACCGCGCGCGCGGAGCGGCCGCGGGCCACCGCGCCGAGCCGGTGGGAACTGCCGCCACGTCGGCGCAGCACGTCGACCACCCAGACCGGGCGGGCCCGGCCCCGGTCGGCCAGGCCACTGCTCAGCCCGGCCGCGACCGCGTCGGCGAGGTCCCCGACGACGAACCTGCGCGCGAGCCGGCGCCGCCAGCCGGACGGCGCCGGGACCACGAGAACCGGTCCGTTTCCCAGCGCCCCGCCCAGGTACTCGGCCAGCCGGACCCCGCCCACGGTCCCGACGCCGGCCAGTTCGGTCGCGAGGTCGGGGCGGACCCCGGTCTTCCAGGCCAGCACGAGCCGCCGGGAGCCGGCGGCATACGGGGCGAGCGCCCAGGTCGGCAGTCCGAGTACCGGCGGTCCGGTGCCGCCCACGTCCCGGGCCGAGAGGTGGACCGTGTCCTCCTCGCACCGTCGCGGCGCGGCGAGCAGCGGCGCCCGGCAGCGCGCGCACAGGTTTGTGTCGTGCGCACCGCACCCCGGGCACTCGACGGGCAGCACGAGGGCGAGCACGTCGGTGAGTACCTGACCGAACACCGGACCAGCAGAACCCGCCCGCCCGGGGCGGTTCCGCCGTCGGGCCCGGTCTGTGGACGCCCGCGCATCGGCGCGTCGAGGCGCGGGCTCGACGGCGTCGGCCGGGTCAGCCCGGGAACGTCGGGTCGCGCACCGGCTGCAGGTCCGGCACCAGCCGCCAGCCGTTGCCCGAGCGGGCGTACAGGTCGCCCCCCGTGGTGGCCAGGTACAGCTCGCGCTCGCCGCGCGCGGCCGCGATCGTGGCGGCGTCGGGCACGGTCGGCAGCGACCGCGTGGGCTCGCCGCCGAGGGTGACCAGATGCGCGCTGATGGTCCCGCCGCTGGCCCCGAGCACCGCGAGCGTGTACTCATCGACCCAGACCACCTCGGTGGCCGACGTCATCGCCGGCGCCAGCGTCACCGGTGGGCCGAGCCGGATCGGCAGCCCGTCGGCGTCCCGGGTGATCGCGACCGCCTCCACGCGCACGGCACCGCCGCCGGTGTACACCACGGCCAGCCGGGTCCCGTCCCGGCTGACCCGGATCGAGGCGATCTGCGTGCCGGCGAGCATCGGGGTCTCCACCGTGGCCGTGGCGCCGTCGGGGCGGGCCAGGAGCAGTTCGCCGGCGTTGTCGCGCTCCCCGGTCCAGACCCAGCCGTGCCGGTCGAAGGAGGGGTCGAGCAGCGCGGTGCCCTCGAGCAGGGTCACCGAGCCGGCGTCCGCGGTCGGCACCGTGATCAGGAACCGGTCGGCCGCGAGGGCAACCGCGGTGTCACCGTTATAGGGCAGGGCCGGGTCGGACGCGTCGATCCCGGTCAGCGGCGCCGCGCCCTCGACCGGCGTCAGGGAGGTCCCGTTGAACCGCACCAGCGCGTCGCCGGAGAGCATGGTCGGCGCGGTACCGACGCCCGGGTTCAGGATGAGACCGAGTTCCACCTCCGGGATCCGGAACGGCCGCGAGTCGACGAGGATCTCGACGTCCTGGACCTGCGGCAGGGCAGTGAGGGTGGCCCGGATCTGGGCCTGGAGACGGGCCCGGTCGGTGGTCCCGGCGACGGAGATGTCCTCGGTGACATCCACCGTCGCGGTGCCGGCGGACACCGGCACGGTGTCGAGGGTGAGCGCGGTGCCGCTCGGGATCGCACTGATCACCCCGGTGCTGAGCCATTCCACCGGTCCGCCGAGCAACGCGTTCATGGCGTAGGTGGCGGTGTTGCGGGCCGGGAAGAACCGCATGTCCGGCACCAGCATGGTCGCGTCCGGGGACAGGAAATACAGCGGCGTGCTGCGGTACTGCGAGCCGAAGTTGACGTCGGAGATGAGCACGCCGTCGGGCAGGGTCTCGATGCGCCACTGATCCTCGTCGTCCTGGACCAGGTGGAACTCCTGGGTGGTCTCGGTGCCCGGCCGGGCCTCGGTGTACACCCCGGTCGGGTCGACCGTGCCGGCGACCGTGGCCCGGACGGCCACCGAGCCGTCGTCCCCGTCGACGACATCCAGGGAGGCGCCGCCGGAGTAGATCACCACCCCACCGCTCGGGTCCCACTGGTCGACACCCTCCGTGGTGAGGAACTTGCGGGCCACGGTGAAGTTGTCGACCAGCCCGCCCGCACTGCCGGCCAGGAACCCACGGACGATCTCGGTAGGCGGCGCATCCGGCCTCGGGTCCTCGGCGGACAGCACGATGCCGCTGGTGTCCGGGGCCGCCTCCACGCCCCGCTGCACGGCGCCCCGGGTCGGCAGGCTGGCACAGCCCGCCATGGCAAGGGCAAGGACGAGGAGGATGACGACGGCGGAACTCGCCCGCCGGGTCGTCGTCGCCTTCGGGTTCATCCCTTGGCCTCCTCGTGACTGGTGGAGGGCTCCGGGTGCAGGTCGGGCAGGGCCGCCGGGTTCGCGGCTGAGGAGTCCTCGGGTGGCTCGAGCTCCGGTTCGGACCGGACCTCGCGCAGGGGGATCGGTTTGGCGGCGATGTCCAGGCCGGCCCGGCGGGGCAGCGTGAGCCGGAACGCGGCCCCCTCCCCCGGGCTCCCCCACGCCTCCAGGTCCCCGCCGTGCAGGCGCGCGTCCTCGAGGGAGATGGCCAGGCCGAGGCCGGTTCCGCCCAGGGTGCGTGCCCGGGCCGGGTCCGCCCGCCAGAACCGGTCGAACACGTGCTCGGCCTCCGGTGCCGTCATGCCGATGCCGTGGTCACGGACCACGACCGCCACGGCGCGGGCGTTCACACCCACGCGCACGTCGATCGGCTCCCCTTCGCCGTGCTCGATGGCGTTCACGATGAGGTTGCGCAGGACCCGCTCGACGCGACGTTGATCGATATCGGCGGTGGCGGCGATGGCGGGCAGGTCGAGGACGACCTCGGAGCCACGGTTCTGGGCGAGCGGGGCGGTCAGGTCCACGACCCGGCGGACCACCTCCCGCACGTCGACCCCCTCGGCCTCGAGGGTCGCGGCCCCGGCGTCGAAGCGGGAGATCTCCAGGAGGTCGGCGAGGAGTTCCTCGAACCGGTCCAGCTGGGCCTGCAGCAGTTCGGCCGAACGCGCCTGCCCGGGGGTGAAGTCACCGCGGGCCTGGTACAGCACCTCCGAGGCCATCCGCACGGTGGTCAGTGGGGTCCGCAACTCGTGGGAGACGTCGGAGACGAACCGCTGCTGCATGTGGGACAGGTTCGCCATCCGTTCGATCTGGTCCTGCAGGCTGGCGGCCATCTCGTTGAACGACCGCCCGAGCAGGGCCAGCTCGTCGTCGCCGCGCACCTGCATGCGCTCGGTGAGGTGGCCGTCGGCGAGCCGCCCCGCCGTGCGGGCCGCCTGCTCCACCGGGTCCAGGACCTGCCGGGTCAGGTACCAGGCCATCGCGAGCAGGAGCACCACCAGGCTGACCGCGCCGACGGCGAGCACCCCCTGGAGCAGGTCGAGGTTCTGTTGTTCGGCACCGAGGCTGTAGATCAGGTACAGCTCGTAGTCACCGGCGAGCGGGAGCGTGACCGCCGAGCCCACCGCGATCCCCGGGGTGAGGCCACCGTCGGACCGCGGGATGCCGACGGACTGCCAGGCCTGGAAGTCCTCGGTCTGGACCCGCTCGCGCAGTTCCGGGGAGATCAGGGGTCGCAGCGAGTCGTTCGTCGAGGGGTCGAGGATCACCGCCGGGGATCCCGGGGAGCGCATCAGGAACACGCCGGAACTGCCCACGGAGGTCTCCTGCAGTCCCGAGACCATGTCGGTGGCCAGCTGCTGGACCTCCTGGGCCGAGGAGACCGTCGACGCGTCGAACTGGCCCTGGGCCAGTTCCGCCCGGGTCGCGGCGTCGGAGAGCACCTGGTCGCGGCGGTCGTCGAACAGCCCGTCGCGGATCTGCGCGGACAGCAGCAGGCCGAGCAGGGCCAGCGCGATCACGCCGACGGCCACCGTGGTGCTGGCCACGCGCAGGCGCAGCGAGCCGCGCCACACCCGCAACGCCAGCCGGACCCGGACCCGGAGCACCCGTCGCCACCGTTCGGCGTGGTGTCGCACCCTGGCGAACCAGTCATCCCGGCGGCCGGGCGTGGGGGCGTCGCCGGGCGGGTGCGCCCCGCGCGCCGCATCGGTCATCGCACCGGGGTGCCGGCCCGGTATCCGACTCCGCGCACGGTCACCACGACCTCCGGGTTCTCCGGGTCCTTCTCGACCTTGGCGCGCAGCCGCTGGACGTGCACGTTGACGAGCCGGGTGTCGGCCTGGTGCCGGTAGCCCCAGACCTGCTCCAGCAGAACCTCACGGGAGAACACCTGCCACGGCTTGCGGGCCAGGGCCACGATCAGGTCGAACTCCAGCGGGGTCAGGTTGATGGTCTCCCCGTCCCGTGTGACCCGGTGCCCGGGCACGTCGATCGCCAGGTCCGCAATCAGCAACTGCTCGGTGCCCTGGGTCTCGCCGTGGCGCAGCCTCGCCCGGATCCGGGCGACCAGCTCGGTGGGCTTGAACGGCTTCGCGATGTAGTCGTCGGCGCCCGCCTCAAGCCCCTTGACCACGTCGGTGGTGTCGCTCTTGGCGGTGAGCATGACGATCGGCACCCCGGACTCGGCGCGGATCCGCCGGCAGATCTCGATGCCGTCCATGCCCGGCAGCATCAGGTCCAGCAGGACCAGATCGGGTTCGACGGAGCGGAACGCCTCCATCGCCTTCGCGCCGTCGGCGCAGAAGGATGCCTCGAAGTTCTCCGACTGCAGGACGATCCCGATCATCTCCGACAGGGCGGCGTCATCATCGACCACGAGCACGCGTGCATTCATGCGCCCTATCGTGACACCTTCTGCCAGGAGTGGGTGTGAGGTGTGCACATGCAAAGATGATTGCGGCGCACCGGCGACGAAGGAGAAAGACCATCCCATGACCGACCGTGAAGAGCCCACACCACCTCGACCCGACCCGGCCGGGTCCGGGCCGACGGGCTGGGGCGACGTCACCCCCGGCGGTTACGGGACGCCTCCGAACCAGCCGGCCGGACGGGGCCAGGCCGGCGGCTACGGCGCGCCGAACCAGCCGGGCCAGTACCCGACGCCGCCACCCGGACCGGGAGCACCGCCGCCGTCGGGCTCCTACGGCCAGTACGGGCCCGTGGACCCGGGCGCGAACATGATGCCGCTCGGGCCCGCGCCACAACCCGGGATCATCCCGCTGCGACCGCTCACCCTCGGCGAGATCTACGACGGTGCGTTCCGCTCGATCCGGGCGAACCCGACCGTGATGTTCGTGCTCGCCGCCATCGTGGTCGCGGTCCTCGGCGTGATCCAGGCGATCGCCACCTGGGGCACGTTCGAGCAGTTGAACGAGATGCTCGGCAACTTCGATCCGACGGCCTCCGACGCCGAGGCCCTCGACGACCTCACCGCGACCCTGCAGTCGCAGCTGCTCGCCACCGGCGTCTCCGGGCTCCTCTCGTTCGTGGTCTCGACCGTCCTGACCGGGGTCCTGATCCACTCGGTGAGCCAGTCCGTGATCGGCCGGAAGATGAGTCTCGGCGACGTGTGGCAGGCGATCAAGCCGCAGATCGGACGCTTGCTGCTGCTCACCCTGGTCATCCTGCTGCTGGTGGCGCTCGTGACCTTCGTGTTCGTCGGCGTCATCGTGCTGGCGGCCACATCCGGTTCGCTCAGCGTGATCGCCGTGGTGGGGATCCTCGGGGTGCTGGCGCTCATCGCGGCCCTGGCGTTCGTGGTCACCGTCACGCTGCTGGCAACCCCGGTGCTGGTGCTCGAGCGGGCCGGCGTCATCGCCGCGCTGAAGCGGTCCTGGCGGCTCACCCTGCCGACGTTCTGGCGGGTGTTCGGCATCTACCTGCTGACCACGATCCTGATCGGCATCCTGTCCCAGATCATCACCTACCCACTGCAACTGATCGGGCAGGCGGTCGGCGGCTTCGGCACGCTCACGACCGTCCTCACGCTCCTCGGCGGCGTGATCGCCTCAGCCCTGACGACGCCGTTCCTGGCCGCGGTCGTGGCCCTGCTGTATATCGACATCCGGATCCGCACCGAGGCCCTGGACGTGGACCTCGCCGCGGCCGCCGAGGCGCCATGATCGCAGTGCCGGCGGCGGGGGCCCGGCTGGCGAACCTTCTACGTGAGGTCCCGCTCGACCCCTCGGCGGACGAGGCCCGGGAGTGGGCCGAGGCCGAGCTCGCCAAGGCCATCTACAACAATGAGCCGAGCCTGTGGGACCGGTTCCTGATGTGGCTGGGCGACCTGTGGGCGCGGATCACCGAGGCGAACACGGCCCTCGGCCCGATCTTCCTGCCGCTGGTGATCCTGCTCGTGGTCGGTGTCATCGTCGCGGTCGTGCTGCTGGTCGGCGGTCCGGTCCGACGGCGTAGGTTGCGCGGATCGGAAGGGGGCAGTTTCGACGTGCTCGACGGGGACAGCCGGGACGCGCGGTCGCTGCGGGCGGCGGCGGACGCCGCTGCCGCCGCGGGCGACCACGCGCTGGCCGTCCTGGAACGGTTCCGCGCGATCGTCCGGTCCCTGGACGAGCGAGCGATCCTCGAGGACCGGCTCGGGCGGACGGCGCGCGAGGCCGCCGGCGCGGCCGGCGAACGCCTGCCCGCGTGCGCCGACGACCTGCACCGCGCCGCGGACCTGTTCGACCAGGTCTGCTACGGACACGTGGACCCGACCGAACGCGAGGATGCCTGGCTGCGTGAGGTCGACCGGACGGTCGCGGCCACCAGGCCCACCCGGGTCCGGTCCACCCCCGCCGACGACTGGGCGGCGGCCCGATGAGCGCCCCCGCCGCCGCGGCGGACCCGGCCGGCCGGCCGGCCCCGACGATCGAGGCGCGCGGGCGACGCGTCGACGCCGGCGGTCACGGCCCTGACGGCGCTGCCGGCACACCCGGCACGCCCCGGGCGCCCGAGCGCGAGAACCGCCGGACCGTGATCATCGTCGCGGCCGCCGTGGTGCTCCTGGTCCTCGCGGCGCTGGCCCTCGGGCGTGGCGGCCAGTCCCGCTCCGACCTCCCGCTGGCCCCGAACAATCCCGAACCCGGCGGCGCCCGGGCAGCCGCGCAGATCCTCGGCGAGCACGGCGTCGACGTGACCCTGGTCCGTCGGACCGCGGACGTGCTGGCCCAGGATCAGGCGGACACCACCCTCGTGATCGTCGGGGCGGACGAGCTGAGCTCCGACCAGCTGACCGCCCTCGCGGACACCCAGGCGGAGGTGGTTCTGCTCGGGCTCGGGTACGCCTCGATCACCGAGCTGACGTCGACGGTCACGGTGACGGCCGGCGGCGCCCGGGCACCGCGCAGTTCCGACTGCGCGGACCCGGACGCCGAGGCCGCCGGGACCATCGACACCGCCGGACCGGGGATCACCGGGTCCGGCGCGGTCCAGACCTGCTTCGCGCTCGGTGAGGACGCCGGCGCCTACGCCGTCTGGGAGGAGTCCGGCCGCACCTGGCGCGCCCTGCCGAACGGGTTCCCGGCCACGAACGAAGGACTCGCCCTGGAGGGCAACGCCGCCCTCGTGCTGCGTGCCCTCGGCCAGCACGAGCAGCTCCTCTGGTACGTGCCGGACCCGAACGACCCGTTCACCCTCGACGACGATGCGTCCGCGCCGCAGACGTTCTTCCTTCCCGAGGCGGTCGTCTACCAGATCCTCGTGGTCGCCCTCGCCGTGGTGATCTGGCGCGGGCGCCGCCTCGGCCGGGTGGTCGTGGAGCCGTTGCCGGTCGTGGTGCGTGCCGCCGAGACCACGCGGGGGCGTGGCCGGCTGTACCGGCGCGCCGGCGCCCACGCCCATGCCGGCGCGGCGCTGCGGGCCGGGACCCTGGCCCGGGTCGGTTCCCGGATCGGGCTTCCCTCGGCGGCCGGGCCCGACCAGGTCATCGACGCGCTGGCCCGGGCGACCGGCCGCAGCCCAGGCGAACTCGAGCATCTCCTGTACGGACCACCCCCGACCGACGACGACTCACTCGTCGCCCTCACCCAAGCCCTGGACACCATGGAAAGCGAGGTTCATCGCGCATGAGCAACCCCACCGGGCCGAACGAACCAACTCCGTCGAGCGAGTCCTCCGACGCTCCCGCGCACGCACCCGGCGGCGACGACCAGCCGGCCGTCGACGCGACGCAGGTGGTCTCACGCGAGGAGCTTCGGGCAGCCCGCGAGCGCGCCGATGTCACGACGGAGCAGACCGGGACACCGGCGTCCGAGCCCGCACAGGACGCCCCGACGCAGCAGTTCTCGGCTCGACAGCTCCCGACCCAGCAGGACCCGGTCCGGCCGATCCCGGCCGGGTACGGCCAGGCGAGCCACGCGAACCAGGCCCAAGCCGCTCCCGGCGACGGTCAGGAAGGGCAGGCACCCGGCGAGCCCACCCCGACCTACGGCCAGACCAGCCGGGCCCCCGACCAGTACGGGCAGTCCCTCGGCTACGGTCAGGCCGGTCAGCCCCCTCAGCATGGCCAGGGGTACGAGCACGGCGGGTCGTACCCGCAGGGTCCGTACGCCTCCGCGGGTCAGGTGCAGCACGGCGAACCCCAGGCGTACCAGGCCAGTGGCGCCCCGTCCCAGTACGGCCAGGCGAGCGCCGCCCCCACCCAGTACGGCCAGGCGAGCGCCGCCCCCACCCAGTACGGCCAGGCGAGCGCCGCCCCCACCCAGTACGGACAGGCGAGCGCCGCCCCCACCCAGTACGGACAGGCGAGCGCCGCCCCCCAGTACGGACAGGCGAATCCGGGCTACGCCCAGGGTGCGCCTGGGCAGGCACCGCCGGTCCAGGCCCCGGGGTACGGCGAGCCGGTGCAGCAGCCCGGCGCGCCGGCGCCCGCCGCAGATCCGGTCGTCGAGTCCCCCGCCCGCACGAAGCTGGCCGGCGTCCGCGCCGAGGTCGCGAAGGCGGTGGTCGGCCAGGAGGCGGCGGTCACCGGCCTGGTCATCGCGCTGCTGTGCCGCGGACACGTGCTGCTCGAGGGGGTGCCCGGGGTGGCCAAGACCCTGCTCACCCGCACCCTCGGCGCGGCCCTGCACCTGGAGATGAAACGGGTCCAGTTCACACCGGACCTGATGCCCGGCGACATCACCGGCTCGCTCATCTACGACGCCCGCACGGCGGAGTTCTCCTTCCGGGAGGGCCCGGTGTTCACGAACCTGATGCTCGCCGACGAGATCAACCGGACCCCACCGAAGACGCAGGCGGCCCTGCTGGAGGCGATGGAGGAGCGGCAGGTCACGGTCGACGGTGACCCGATGGCCCTGCCCGACCCGTTCGTGGTGATCGCCACCCAGAACCCGGTCGAGTACGAGGGTACCTACCCGCTGCCCGAGGCCCAGCTGGACCGGTTCCTGCTCAAGCTGATCCTGCCGCTGCCCGGCCGGACCGAGGAGATCGAGATCATCAACCGGCACGCGCACGCCTTCGACCCCCGCGACCTGAAGGCGGCCGGGGTGGCCGAGGTCGCGAATGCCGAGGACCTCGAGGCGGCCCGCGAGGAGGTCGCGCAGGTCCAGATCGGACCGGAGGTGCTGGCCTACATCGTCGACATCTGCCGGGCCACCCGGACCTCGCCGTCGCTCTCCCTCGGGGTCTCCCCCCGTGGTGCGACGGCACTGCTCGCCACGTCCCGGGCGTGGGCGTGGCTGTCCGGCCGTACGTTCGTGACGCCCGACGACGTGAAGTCGCTCGTGCATCCGACGCTGCGGCACCGGGTCCAGCTGCGGGCCGAGGCCGAACTGGAGGGCGTCAGCGCGGAGACCGTTCTCGACGGGATCCTGGGGTCGGTCCCGGTCCCCCGCTGATGGCGATCTCCGTCCGCACCGTCGCGTTGCTCGCGCTCGGCCTGATCCCGGTCCTGCTGCTGCCCGAGCCGGGCACGGTGCTGACCTGGCTGGGTCTGGTGCTCGTGCTCGTGGTCGTGGACCTGGTGGTCGCGGCCCCGCCGCGGTCGTTGGAGATCGAGCGTCGGCAACTCGGCTCGGTCCGGCTGACGGAACCTGCGGAGTCGGTGCTGACGGTGACGAACCCGTCCGGTCGGACGATGCGCGCGCTGATCCGCGACGCCTGGCAGCCGACCGCGGGCAACGGCCCGAACCGGCACCGGGTGACGATCCCGTCGGGTGAGTCCCGGCGGACCCGGACCGCTCTGCTGCCCACCCGTCGCGGCGACCTCCAGGCGGACCTGGTCACGGTCCGCTCCGCCGGGCCCCTCGGCCTCGCCGCCCGGCAGGCCTCGATCGCCGTGCCCGGCCACCTGCGGGTGCTGCCGGAGTTCCGGTCCCGGCGCCATCTGCCCTCGCGCCTCGCGCGGCTGCGGGAGATGGACGGACGTTCCGCGGTGAACGTGCGCGGACCCGGCACCGAGTTCGACTCGCTGCGTGAGTACGTGATCGGTGACGACGTCCGCGCCATCGACTGGCGTGCCACCGCGCGCCGGGCGGATGTGGTGGTGCGGACCTGGCGCCCGGAGCGGGACCGCCGGGTGTTCATGGTGCTGGACCTGTCCCGGCTGTCCGCGGTGCGGCTCGGCGAGGCACCGCGGCTGGACGCGAGCATCGAGGCCGCCCTCCTGCTCGCGGCCCTCGCGTCCAAGGCAGGCGACCGCGTGGAACTCGTGGCCATCGACCGACAGGTCCGGGCGCGGGTCAGCGGCACCCACGGACCGGCGATCATGGCGAAGATGGCCGACGCGCTCGCCCCGGTGCACCCGGCCCTGGTGGAACCGGACTGGACCGCGGTCACCCAGGTGATCCGGGACCGGCTCTCCCAGCGCGCGCTCGTGGTGCTCCTGACCGCGCTCGAACCCGGCGCGATCGACTCCGGGCTGGCCCCGGTGGTCGCCGCCCTGTCCAAGGACCACCAGGTGGTCCTCGCCTCCGCCACCGATCCGGACACCGACGTGCTTCGCCAGGCCCGGGAGTCCTCCGCGGACCTGTTCGACGCCGCTGCGGCCGAGCGTGGTGAGCTCGAGCGCCGCGCCGTGGCCACCCGGATGCGCCGCGTCGGCGCCGAGGTGGTCGAGCGGCTGCCCGACGACCTCGCGCCCGCCCTCGCGGACACCTACCTGGCGCTCAAGGCCGCCGGCCGGCTCTGACCCCTCACCGAGAGTGCTGAAGCGGCGACCACTTCCGCACTCTCACCGGCTGCCGCAACCGCACCCTGCGCGCGAGAGTGCTGAAGCGGCGACCACTTCCGCACTCTCACGGCCGGGATCGAGTCCTGCCAGCGCCGTGTCGCGGAAGGACCGGACCAGATTGGTCCGCTGCCACCGCGAAGACTTGTACGATGAGTTCGCGATTTGTAGGACGATAAGGGATGTTCGCCCCCCACCACGTAGACGAGGAATACCATCGCCATGGATCAGAGGCTGCGCTCGAGCGCAGAGGGGGTCGCAGTCGTGACCCCAGCCGCCGTGCCGGAACGGACCGGAGCGAACGAGCCGGGTGAGCGTATCGAATGGATCGGGCTCTCCTCCGTCCGACTTCCGCTGGCGCAGGCCATCAGCGACGCGAAGGTGTTCACGGGCCGTCAGCGGCCGATGACCGAGGTCATGATGCTGTTCGCGCAGATCCGCAGCAGTTCGGGCCTTGAAGGCGTGGGCTTCAGTTACTCCAAGCGCGCCGGCGGCCCCGCGCAGTACGCACACGCCCGGGAGGTCGCCGGCGGGTTGCTCGGTGAGGACCCCAGCGACATCGGCCGCTTGTACGACGCCTTGCTCTGGGCCGGCGCCTCGGTGGGACGGAGCGGGATCGCCACGCAGGCAATCGCCGCCCTCGACGTCGCGTTGTGGGATCTCAAGGCCAAGCGCGCGACCTTGCCCCTGGCCAAACTCCTGGGCTCCTACCGCAACTCCGTGCGCACCTACAACACCTCGGGGGGATTCCTGCACAGTTCCCTGGCCGAGGTCCAGGAGAACGCGGCACGCTCGCTCGGTGAGGGCATCGGCGGCATCAAGCTGAAGGTGGGCCTGCCGGACACCCACGAAGATCTACGTCGGGTGCGGGCGATCCGTGAGTACCTCCCGGACACGCCCCTGATGGTCGACGCGAACCAGCAGTGGGACCGGACCACGGCGCTGCGGATGGGGCGGGCGTTGGAGGAGTTCTCGCTCACCTGGATCGAGGAGCCGTTGGATGCCTACGACGCGGAGGGACACGCGGCCCTCGCGGCGGCGCTGGACACCCCCATCGCCACCGGGGAGATGCTCTCCAGCGTTGCAGAGCACCGCGCACTGATCGATGCCCGCGCCTGCGACATCCTCCAGCCGGATGCACCGCGCGTCGGTGGGATCACCCCATTCCTGCGCCTGGCCACACTCGCGGACGTCAGCGCGCTCGACCTGGCACCCCACTTCGCCATGGAGATCCACCTCCACCTCGCCGCCGCCTACCCGCGCGAACCCTGGGTCGAGCACTTCGAGTGGCTGGACCCGCTGTTCAACGAGCGGCTCGAGATCCGCGACGGACGCATGCTCGTGCCGGATCGACCCGGTCTCGGCATCACCCTCAGCGACCAGGCTCGCGCCTGGACCGTCGAGGCCACCGAGCTCGGCGGTCGGTAGGGTCCGGCTGCATGGAGCCGCAACCCCTCAACCGGGAGAGCCCGCGTGGGCTGAGCCACGAACTGGTACTGCGGCTGACCGAACTGATCCAGGACGGCACGATTCGCCGCGGTGAGAAGCTGCCCACCGAGAGCGCGATGATGGAGACCTACAAGGTCAGCCGGACCGTCGTGCGTGAGGCGATGTCGCAACTACAGGCGGCCGGTCTGGTGGAGACCCAGCAGGGCCGTGGCTCGTTCGTCCTGAACGTGCCGAGCCAGGGACAGTTCGCGATCGACGCCCCGGGAGTCCGCACGTTCGATGACGTCTGGGACATGCTCGACTTCCGGCTCGGCGTCGAGTCCGAGGCGGCCGCCCTCGCGGCGACCCGTCGCACCGATCAACAACTGGCCGAGTTGGAGCGCCTGACCCGCACGTTCCTGGAGTGCGAGGCCCGCCCGAGCGAGGCGGTCGAGGCCGATTTCGCACTCCACATGGCCATCGCCCGCGCCGCACAGAACCGGCACTACATCGCCCTGCTGAAGTCGATGGGCCCGATGATGATCGTGATGCCGAAGTTCCGGCTCCTGACCGGTGCGCAAGCCCACCGCACGAACAACGTGCGTCTGGCCGCCGTCGAGCATGACTCGATCGTCCAGGCGATCGCCCGCCAGGAACCGGAGACGGCGCGGGCCGCCATCCGGCTGCACCTGTCCAACTCGCGCGCCCGGCTCCAGGGCTGAGCGGACCCGGAGGCGGGCACGCTCACCCCACGCGATGACCCGCCCGATGCAGCAGGAGGCAGCCGACTCCACGCGCTCGCGGCCGCGGCCGGCGTCCGCTCTTCACCGACGCCCTCCCCTACGCCGCGGGAGACCGGCCGGCCCCCTCAGGCGGCCATCGCGACGGTGTCCTCGGCGTGCTCGGCCCGCACGTCACCGGTCTCGCCGTCCCGCACGGCGATCCGGCCGAGGAGGATCGTGTACGCCCAGTAGGCGGCGAGCACGAGCGCCCCGATCGTGATCTTGACGCCCGTGGGCAGGGTCGACGGCGTCACGAACCCCTCGACGACGCCGCTCACCGCGAGCACGAACACCAGGCCGATGGCCACCGTGAACAGGGCCCGGCCCTCCTCCGCGAGCGCCCGGGTCCGGGTCCGCTGCCCCGGCGCGACCAGAGTCCAGAAGAGCTTGAAGCCGGCCCCGCAGGCGATGAAGATCGCGGTCAGCTCCATGAGCCCGTGCGGCAGGATCAGCGCGAAGAACAGGTCGAGCAGGCCGAACTCGGCCATCACGGCGGCCGCGGAGCCGATGGCGGCCGCGTTCGAGACGAGGATCTGGACCGGGAAGTACCCGGTGATGCCCAGCCCGATGGCCCTGGCCGCGATCCAGGCGTTGTTCGTCCACACCTGTGCGGCGAAGTCGGGGGCGGGGTTGTTGGAGTAGTAGGCCTCGAAGAGCTGCTCGGCATAGATCTGACGCTGGCTCGGGCTCCCGAACGCGGCCAGGGCCTCCGGGCTGTTGTAGGTGAAGATCCCGTTGCCCACCGCGACCAGGATGAACAGCACCATCATCGCGACCGTCCACCAGCGAACCCGGTAGAACGCGGCCGGAACGGAGATCAGGACGAACCGTTGCAGGTCCGCCAGGGCCGGCTCGTGCGCGCCGGCGATGTGCCCGCGGGCGCGGGCGAGGGTCCCGGAGAGCCGTGACACCAGGCTCGGATCCGGCGCCGACGTGCGTACCTGGGACAGGTGCGTGGCGGTGCTCTGGTACAGGTTGACGAGTTCGTCGCTCTCGGCTCCGGTGAGCCGGCGCTGCCTGACGAGCGCGTCGAGCCGCTCCCACCGGGGTGAGTTCACCGCGACGAACGCATCCACATCCACGACCGATACCCTGCCATACATGTCCTCCGTCGCGCCCAGCCCGTACGCGCCACCGCCGTCGGACGGTCAGGGGCGACCGGGTGGCGGGCGTACGGCCGGCCGGCCGGACCCGTACGCGACACCACTCCAGCGCGGCAACCACCCGCCCAAGCAGGTGCCACCGCCGCGGCGCGGCGGCGCCCCCGCCCCGAGCACCCCGGTACCGCAGCCGTCGTCGTCGAACCCGGCGACGCCGTCGGGCAATCCTGCCGACCTGATCATCACCGGCGAGGCGGTCGCTCTCGACCTGCGGCCCGCCGGGCTGATGTCCCGGATCGGCTCCGGCGTCATCGACCTGGCCGTCTACGGGATCATCGGCGTCGCCATCGTCCTGCTCAGCCTGCGGTTCATCGTGAACGACTCCCAGGCGGGTGTGCTGATCGTCTCCACCATGGCCGTGATGATGGTCATCGTGCCGACGGCGGTGGAGACCGTGACGCGCGGCCTGTCCGCGGGCAAGGTGGCCATGGGGACCCGCGTCGTGCGTGAGGACGGCGGGCCGGTCCGGTTCCGGCAGTCGTTCGTGCGGGCACTGACCGGGGTCGGCGAGATCTGGTTCTGTTTCGGCAGCATCGCGGTGCTGGTGGCGATCTTCAACAACCGCAGCAAGCGCCTCGGCGACTTCCTGGCCGGCACCTACGCGGTCCGCGAGCGCGGCACCGAGCTGGCCGTGGCGCCGCTGCTGATGCCACCTGACCTGGGCGCGTGGGCCGAGCGCGCGGACCTGCGCCGGCTCCCGGACAACTTGGCCCTGCACGCTCGGGTGTTCCTGTCCCGCACCGGCACCCTCGCCCCGCAGACCCGGTTCCAGCTCGGCCGCGCGCTGGCCGCCGCGATCGAGCCGTATGTCTCGCCGCCGCCGCCGTGGGGCACGAACCCGGAGCGGTTCATCGCCGCCGTGCTCGTGGAGCGTCGCGACCGTGAGTACGCCGCCGGGCTCGAGGGCCAGGCTCGCCGGGCGGACGAGAGCGAGCACATCCGCCGGTTGCCGTACGGCGTCACCGACTACGCCTGAAGCCTTCGCGGCAGGGCGGGTCCGGTGCCTCAGTCCTGCTCGGGTGCCGGCTCGCCTCGCGCCTCATGCACCCGGCCACGCCAGAGGAGCAGCATGGCGCCGAGGACGGCCGCGACGAGGGACGCCGCCAGGACCGCGATCTTCGCGTGCTCGTCCTCCGGGGCCCCGACCCCGAACGCGAGTTCGGCGACCAGCAGGGACACCGTGAACCCGATGCCGGCGAGCACGCCGACACCGAGCACGTCCGCCCAGCCGAGCCCGGGTGCGAGGTTCACATGCCGGAACCGGGAGATCAGCCAGGTGGCCGCGGTGATCCCGATCGGCTTGCCGAGCACGAGCCCGAGCGCGACACCCTGTGCCACCGGGTCCCGCAGGGCCTCGCCGAGCGACGTGGGGTCGACGGCAACACCGGCGGTGAAGAGCGCGAAGACGGGCACCGCGAACCCGGCCGAGAACGGCCGCCAGCGGTACTCGAAGACCTCCGCCATCGAGGCACCCTCGCGCAGGTTCGCCGGCCGGCGCGCGGAGGCCTTGCCCTTCAGGGGCAGCGCCGGCACCACCATGCCGAGCGCGACCCCGGCGATCGTGGCGTGGATCCCGGAGGAGTGCATGAACACCCAGGTGGCCACGCCCAGCGGGATCAGCAGGTACCAGGACGTGATCCCACGGCGCAGCAGCAGCGCGAAGACGAGCACACAGGCGGCCGCGGCAGCGAGCCAGGCCAGGGTCAGCCCGTCGGTGTAGGCGACGGCGATGATCAGGATGGCGAGGAGGTCGTCGACCACGGCGAGCGTGAGCAGGAAGGCGCGCAACGCCGTCGGGAGCCTGCGGCCGACGATCGAGAGGATGGCGACGGCGAACGCGATGTCGGTCGCGGTCGGGATCGCCCAGCCGTGGGGAGACCCAGCCTCGGAGGTCAGGTTGATGGCCAGGTAGATCGCGGCGGGTACGGCCATGCCGCCCACGGCGGCCGCCACCGGCACGATCGCGGTGGACAGGCGCCGCAGCTCGCCGGTCACGATCTCGCGCTTGAGCTCCAGCCCGACCACGAAGAAGAAGAACGCGAGCAACCCGTCGGCGGCCCATTGGCCCACCGTCAGATCCAGGTGCCAGGCGTCGATGCCGAACCGGAAGTCGCGGATCATCTCGTAGCTCGCGCTCCACGGCGAGTTCGCCCAGATCAGCGCGATCACGGCGCCGACGATCAGCAGGATCCCGCCGATCGCCTCCCCGCGCAGGGTGTCGAGGTAGTTGCGCAGCCCACCCTCGGTCAGTCCGCTGAACAACGGCTGAGACGGTTCGTTATGGCTCACGGGCATGCTCCTGAGGGGTCGGTGATAGGGGCCGCCGACCAGACTTCCCGGCACACCGTGGCAGCCCGGAGGTCCGGGCTGCCACACACCCTACTGGTGGAACGGTGAGGCTCAGTACCGGTAGTGCTCGGACTTGTAGGGCCCCGCGACGTCGACGTCGATGTACTCGGCCTGCTCCTTGGTGAGCTCGGTGAGGTCCACCCCGAGCGCCTCGAGGTGCAGGCGTGCGACCTTCTCGTCGAGAACCTTGGGCAGCCGGTGCACACCCAGCTCATAGGTCTCGTCGGCCTCCCACAGCTCGATCTGGGCCATCACCTGGTTCGTGAACGAGTTGCTCATCACGAACGACGGGTGCCCGGTGGCGTTGCCGAGGTTCAGAAGGCGCCCCTCGGAGAGCACGATGATCGAGTGCTCGGGGCGTTCGTCGGTGGCCGGGAACGTCCACTCGTGCACCTGCGGCTTGATCTCGGTACGGACGACGCCCGGGATGCGGGCCATCCCGGCGATGTCGATCTCGTTGTCGAAGTGGCCGATGTTGCCGACCACAGCTTTGTCCCTCATCCCGGCCAGGTGCTCGGCCGTGATGACGTTGACGTTCCCGGTGGTGGTGATGAAGAAGTCCGCGACGTCCAGGACGTCCTCGAGCCGGGACACCTGGTACCCGTCCATGGCGGCCTGCAGCGCGCAGATCGGGTCGATCTCGGTGACGATCACCCGGCCCCCCTGCCCGCGCAGGGACTCCGCGGCCCCCTTGCCGACGTCGCCGTAGCCTGCGACCACGGCCACCTTGCCGCCGATCAGGGTGTCGGTGGCCCGGTTGATACCGTCCGGCAGGGAGTGCCGGATGCCGTACCGGTTGTCGAACTTGGACTTGGTGACGGAATCGTTGACGTTGATCGCAGGGAACAGCAGGTCCCCGGCGGCGGCGAGCTGGTAGAGCCGGTGCACGCCGGTCGTGGTCTCCTCGCTGACGCCCTTGATGCCGTCGGCGATCCGGGTCCAGCGCTGCGGGTCGGCGGCCAGCGACCGGCGCAGCAGGTTGCGGAAGACCACCCCCTCTTCCGAGTACCCGTGGTCCCCCGGCTCGAGGTTGTCCGGGACTACCCCGGCGGCCTCGAACCGCTTGCCGTCGTGGACGAGCATGGTGGCGTCACCGCCGTCGTCGAGGATCAGGTTGGGGCCCTCGCCCGGCCAGAGCAGGATCTGCTCGGTGCAGTCCCAGTACTCCTCGAGGGTCTCGCCCTTCCACGCGAACACGGGCACCCCGGCCGGTTCCTCGACGGTGCCGTTCGGGCCGACGACCACGGCCGCGGCGGCCTCGTCCTGGGTGGAGAAGATGTTGCAGCTGGCCCAGCGGACCTCGGCGCCGAGCGCCGTCAGGGTCTCGATCAGCACCGCGGTCTGGACGGTCATGTGCAGGGAGCCGGCGATCCGGGCCCCGCGCAGCGGCTGGGACTCGGCGTACTCCTCGCGCAGCGCCATCAGGCCGGGCATCTCGTGCTCGGCGAGCCGGATCTGGTGCCGGCCGGCAGCCGCGAGGCTGAGGTCGCGGACTTTGTACACACCGGGCTTCTCAGAGAAAGTCATGATCGGCATGCTATCCGCGCCCGCGGCCCGCCCGTGATCGAATCGGCCCGGTTCTCTCCCGCGGGCCGGCCGAGTAGGCAAGACTGGCGTCCATGCGTGGCATCATCCTCGCCGGTGGGTCCGGCACCCGCTTGCACCCGATCACCCTCGGGTCGAGCAAGCAGCTCCTGCCGGTCTATGACAAGCCGATGATTTACTACCCGCTGTCCACGCTGATGCTGGCCGGGATCCGGGACGTGCTGGTGATCACCACCCCGCACGATGCCGAGCAGTTCCATCGCCTCCTCGGCGACGGCTCGCAGTTCGGGATCTCGATCTCCTACGCGGTCCAGGAAGTCCCGAACGGGCTCGCCCAGGCGTTCGTGCTCGGTGCGGACTTCGTCGGCACCGACTCGGTGGCGCTGGTGCTCGGGGACAACATCTTCTACGGTCCGGGCCTCGGCATCACCCTGGGCCGGTTCCGTCAGATCGACGGCGGCGCCGTCTTCGCGTATCGCGTCTCGGACCCGACGGCGTACGGCGTCGTCGAGTTCGACGGAGACGGTCGTGCGCTCTCTCTGCAGGAGAAGCCCGAGCGGCCGCGGTCGAACTACGCGGTCCCGGGCCTGTACTTCTACGACAACGACGTCCTCGAGATCGCCGCCGACCTGGAACCTTCCGCGCGTGGTGAGTATGAGATCACGGACGTGAACCGGACGTACCTCGACCAGGGCCGCCTCCAGGTGGAGGTCCTGCCGCGGGGCACGGCCTGGCTGGACACCGGCACGTTCGACTCCCTCCTGGAGGCATCGGACTTCGTTCGCACGATCGAGCGCCGGCAGGGCTTGAAGATCGGGGCCCCGGAGGAGATCGCCTGGCGCATGGGTTTCCTCGGCGACGACGACCTGCGTAAACGTGCGGACCCGCTACGGAAGTCCGGCTACGGCGACTATCTCCTCAGCCTCCTCGACATCGCAACCGAGGAGCGCCGCTTGGAGGGGTGACCGCCGTCGACCCGGGCGGGCTGGCGCGGTCTCGATAGCATGGCGTGCCGCACCAGCAGCCACCCTCGAACGAGTTGGAGACACCGGTGAACCTTCGCGAGTTGTCCGTGCCCGGAGCGTGGGAGATCACACCGACGCTGATGGGTGACCCGCGTGGTGTCTTCCTGGAGTGGTTCAAGGACGAGCGGTTCGTCGAGACCGTCGGGCACTCCCTCGACCTCAAACAGGCCAACTGCTCGGTCTCGGCCGCCGGCGTCCTGCGCGGGATCCACTTCGCGGATGTACCACCGTCTCAGGCCAAGTACGTCACCTGTGCCCGCGGAGCCGTTCTGGACGTCGTCGTCGACATCCGGGTCGGCTCGCCGACCTTCGGACAATGGGACTCGGTCCTTCTCGACGATGTGGATCGTCGCGCCATCTACCTAAGCGAGGGCCTCGGCCACGCGTTCCTGTCCCTTGAGGACGACTCCACCGTGCTGTACCTGTGTTCGGCCGGCTATGCACCGGGACGCGAACACGGCGTCCATCCGCTCGATCCGGCGATCGGGATCGAGTGGCCCACGACGAGCCGGACCGGCGCGCCACTGACCCCGCTGCTGTCGGAGAAGGACGCCGCCGCCCCCAGCCTGGCGCAGGCGCAGGCGCGGGGACTCCTGCCCGCCGCTGCGGTCGTCCAGGAGTTCCTCGCGTCCCTGACCACCTGACATGACGGCGCCGCGGGTGGTGGCGGTCGTCGTCACGTACGAGCCGGAGGCCCGGACGCTGGCCGCCCTGCTCGAACGACTCGAGGAGCAGTGCACCGCTGTCGTCGTAGTGGACAACGGCTCCGCGATCCAGCCGGCCGACGCCTGCGAGCGGGTCGGTGCCGAGTTGATCGCGCTCCCCACGAACGAGGGGATCGCAGCCGCCCAGAACCGTGGCATCGCTCGTGCGATCGAACTCGCGGCGGACCATGTCCTCCTCTCGGACCAGGACTCGTTGCCGGCTGACGACATGGTCGGCCGACTGCTCGACGGCTATGCGAGGGCGGCCGCCGCCGGTCGACCGGTCGCCGGTGTGGGCCCGGTCTCCTCCGACAGTCGCACCACCTCAGGTGAGATGGTCTACGTCGCCCGCCGATGGGGGCCGAGGCGGGCCGGTCCGGAGGATGTCCGCCCCGACGGGCTCGTCGAGGTGGCGTTCCTGATCGCATCTGGATGCCTCATCCCGGCCGCCGCCCTGGAACGCGTCGGCACCATGAACGCCGACTGGTTCATCGACCACATCGACCTCGAGTGGGGGCTGCGGGCAGGTCGGGCCGGGGATCGGCTGTTCGCGGTGGCGGCGGCGCGCCTGAGCCACCAGCTCGGCGAGCGGGTGACAAAGATCCCGGGTCGATCGCAACCCGTCCACGTCCAGTCGGCGCCGCGTACCTACTACATGGCCAGGAACACGGTCCTGCTCCTACGCTCGGGCCTGCTGCGTCCAGCCTGGCGGCTGGGCTACCTCGTCTGGCTAGCGAAGTACCTCGCGTTCAACGCTGTGTTCGTCGCGCCCCGATGGGAACGGATCCGGCTGATGGCGCACGGGCTCGGCGATGGCTTGCGTGGTGTGACCGGTCCGCGGCGCGGGTGAGGCGAGGGAGTCAGGGGTCGAGAGGTCCTCCGGCGGGCGCCCGTATTGGATGACCTTGAGCCGCTCCAGTGTCTCCTCGAGGAGAACCCGATTCGTCCGCTGCAGGTCCGCGATGACCAGCAGCGCGAAGCAGAGCAGGCCGCCGACCAGCATCGCCGAGCCGAAGATCAGCGACTGGACGTGCCCGCCGCCCTCGCCCTGGATCAGGAACACGAGATAGCGGGCGAACGGGATGATTGCCGCCAGCAGCAGGATCGCGCCGAGCGTTCCGAGGACGACATACGGCTTGAACATAAGGTACGAGCGAATGATCGCCGTCGCGGACTTGACCATGTGCTGACCGATGTTCTTGAACAGCCGGGACTCGCGCGTCTTCGGGTTCGTCGTGATCGGCAGGCTCTCGATCCGCAGGCGCTTGTTGCCGGCCTGGATGATGGTCTCCATGCAATAACTGAACTGGGTGACGATGTTCAGCCGGAGCAGCGCGCCCTTCGAGTAGGCCCGGAACCCGCTCGCCGCATCGGGCAGCTCGGTGCCCGCTGCATAGTTCACCGCCCTCGAACCGACCCGTTGCATCAACTTCTTGAACGGCGAGAAGTGGGCGATCTTCGAGGTCTGTCGGTCGGCTATGACGACGTCCGCCGAACCTCGGACGATCGGCTCGACCAGGTCGGCGATCCTCTCCTGCGGGTACTGGTTGTCGCCGTCGGTGTTCACCACGATGTCCGCGCCGTGCGCGAGCGCGTAGTCGACGCCATCCCGGAACGAGCGGGCCAGCCCCATGGTGCGCGGGTGCCGGACGACATGCACGACGCCCGTGTGCCCGAGCCACCTCGACCGTCCGGTCGGTCGAGCCGTCGTCGATGATGAGGATCTCGATGCTCTCGACCCCGGGGATCTGCCGCGGGATCGACGAAAGCACGAGCGGCAGGGTCTCCTCCTCGTTGAGGCAGGGCACCTGGACGAACAGCTTCATGATCCACCTCTGGGCGCGGGCTCGCTCAGTCTACAAGCGGCTACACCCGATTGGTGCTTGAGGCGCGGCGGCGGTCGCTCAGCGCGGATGGGCCGGGGCTGTAACCTCGGGCCGTGAGCTTACGAATGTACCGGCTGGTGGTCGTCATCATCTCGGTGCTCTTCGGGGCGATCCTGGCGCTCTGGGCCGTGTTGACGCCCGGATTCCGCGCGCCGGACGAACCGCAGCACTTCAACAGTGTGATGCGGGTGGCCACCGGCGGTGGCTGGCCGAGCCCGGGCGCCGCCACCATGAGCGACGCCACCCTGATCGCCGCGCACGAGGCGGGTCTGACCGGAGCGGACAAGTCGCTCTCGATCTTCACGTTCTCGGTGCTTCCCAGGGGAACATTGGAGGGTTGGGGACAGCAGTTCGTCGACGTCAGCCCACTGACCGCCGAGGAACGAGCGGTGCTCGACCACACCGATGACCTGCTGGACGTCCCACCGACGCTCGACCAGATGGCGCAACATCCGCCACTGTTCTATGTTCTCGGCGCGGGCCTCGTCCGCGCCGTCGGCGCGCTCGACTGGCGCTGGGATCAGCAGCTGCTCCTGCTGCGGCTGTTCTCTGCGGGACTCACCGTCTGGGTCGTGCCCCTGACCGCCGTGACCACCCGGCTCCTGACCGGGAACCGCACCGCGGCCGTTGCCGCAGCCGTCTCGGTCATCGCGGTCCCTCAGTTCGCGCACATCGGAGCCTCTGTCTCGAACGACTCACTGACGAACCTGCTCGGAGCCGGGATCGTCGCGGGGTCGGCCACCGTGATGGCGGCCAGACCGACCTGGCCCCGCGTCGTCGCACTCGGCGTGATCCTCGGGCTCGGGCTGCTGACCAAGGGGTTCCTTCTCGCCGCGATCCCGGTGGTCGCGTTCGCCGTCATCGTCGGCGCACGCGAGGACCGGCCAAGAGTTCGGCTCTCGAAGGCCTTCGTGGCCCTTGCGGTCGCCTTCGTGGTCGGAGGCTGGTGGTGGCTCCGGAATCTCCTGGTCCACCACACCCTGCAACCGAGCGGGATGCCGCTCTTCGCGCCGGACTGGGGGGATGACACGCCTACCCTCGGCGAGTTCCTCCCCGAGGCGCTCGGTCGTTCGTCCACGTCCTTCTGGGGAAACTTCGGCTGGCTCGAGGTCCCGTTGCCGCAGCCGCTCTGGCTCACTCTGACCGTGATGTGCTTTGCCGCGGTGGCCCTCGGCGTCATCGTCAGCCGGCGCCGGCTGCGGCTCGCGGTCCTGCTGATCCTCCCGCTCGGCACCCTCGCCGTCGTTTTCGGTGGCGCGTTCGCCTCCTACCAGATCAACGGGTTGTTCGGACAGTTGCAGGGTCGCTACCTGTTCTCCTCGATCGCTGTGCTTGCGGCCGCCACCTGGCTCGGGATCGACGCGATCGCACGCCGCCTCGGGCGTCGTTGGGCGCACTGGCTACCCCTGGTCGCCTCGGTGGCCTCCGTGGCGTTGGCGGCCGTGGGCCTGATCACCTTCTTCCAGGCCTGCTACCAACTCCCCACCGAGTCCGTGATCGTCGGCCTGAACCGCTGGGCGCTGTGGTCGATCGCCGGCCGGGCCGGCGTGGTCGTCACGACCCTCGTACCGGCTCTCGCGTCCATCATCCTGGTCGGGGTCCTCGTCGTCGCGCTCAGGCGCGGCCGGAGCCTTCGCCGGGCACCGTCGGCGGTGAGCGCGTGAGCGACGCGCACCTCGCGCCTGTCCGGTCCCGGTTCGGCTGGGAGCGCGTCGGCGTCCTGGCAGTCCTGGTGGCAACTGCCGGCTTCTCGGCGTCCGTGGCGCTGGCCGTGCCGATGTTCGGAACCGCGGACGAGTCGGCCCACTTCGACTACGCCTACCAGGTCTGGCGCGGGATGCTGCCGACGTTCGAGGGCGGCCTGGTGATCCGGCCACCGTTCGGCTCGGTGCCCCCGGTGCAGTGGGTGTCGCAGCATCCTCCGCTGTTCTACCTGATCCTCGCGCCCGTGATCGGGCCGCTGACCGACGCCGACCACATGCTGCGCGCAGGGTTCGCGGCGCGTGCCGTCAACATCGCGATCACCGTCGCGTTCGTGGCCGCGGTGATGTGGGCGTCGCGGAAACTGGCACCCGGGCGTCCACGGCTCGCGCTCACGACAGGGATCGTGGCCGGCTCGTCCGCCTGGGTCACCGGTGTCGGCGGCGCGGTCTACAACGACATCCTCGCCGCACTCCTGTGCGCGCTGCTCCTCGGCGTCACGGCGCGATCGCTCCGTTCGGAGGCGCTCACGTGGCGGGACACGGCCCTGATCGCCGCTCTCGGCTCGCTCGGGATGTTGAGCCGTGCCTCCGTTGCGATCGTGCTGGCGCTGTGTCTGGCGGCACTGGTCGTTCGGAGTGCCCTCGGCCCGGCGCCGGGGCGGGTGCGGCGCGTCGGTCGCGGGCTGCTGCAGGCGACGATCGCCGGGTGCGTCGTGCTCGCATCCGCACTCTGGTTCTACCTTCACCTCCTCGAGACCACGGGCACGCTGACCGGTGGCAATATCGAGTGGTTCCGGGCCCGCCTGGGCCGAGTGGAGCGCCCGATCCCTGAACTCGTCGCCGACCCGGACGCCTGGTGGCAGTTGCTGCGCTTCTTCGGTCACGGCCGATTCGGCACCTTCCCGGTCGAGCTCATGACGACGGCGTGCCTGCTCCTGCCTGTGGCTGTCGGCCTGATCTTCCTCCGGCGGCTCCGAACCACGATGCCGGCCGATGCCGTGGTTGGCGCGCTGGCGGCGGCCTTGGTCCTGGCGTCCCTTGCCCAACAGTTCGGCTACGCCTCTGGCGGGGGCCAGCTCAGCCCGAGGTACCTCCTGCCGGTCGCGACCGTGGTGTTCGTGCTCATCGCCCATGGGCTCACCGCTGTCGCACGCGCTCGGTGGCTCCCCACGGCGGTGTGGCTCGTCGTCGTGAACGTCCAATACCTCGACTGGCTCCGCGAGTACGTCACGGCGGTTCCCCAGGCCCGCGTCGCCCCGATCCTCCCTGGCGCCGCTGTGGCGGCCACGGCGCTCGCCATTGCCGCGATCGTCGTCGCAGTGATCGCCTGTGACCGACTCCCTGCCCCACGCCACCGCCCCGCCGCTGCCAACCACGGTGACCTCACCGGACGCGTTGACCGGTGAAGGCGGCTCATGCGGCTGCTCCGGCCGCCGACGACAGCTTCCGTTCGTCACCGGACCGCTGCAGCGCGCAGGGCTGCGCGGCTAGAGTACGTGCCAATGACGCCATCCTCGCCTGACGCCGAACCGGCGGTACCGCAGGAAGCAGGCCAGGACAACCACCCTCGGCTCAGGGTCGCGGTGCGGGTCGTGGGAATCGTGGCCGCAGTGGCGGCGCTGACCCTGTGCACCATCGCGCTGGTCGACTCCTGGTCCACCGTCTCGACGGCGGTTGCCTCCGCCGATCCGCGATGGCTCGCGCTCGCCCTCCTCGCGAGTGCGGCGTCGATGGTCGGTCTGGCCGTGTTGTGGAAGCGCACGTTGACGACGTTCGGTGCCGTACACCCGATCCGCGAGGTCTCGAGCTGGTACTTCGTGGGCGAACTTGGCAAGTACATCCCCGGCGGCATCTGGCCCGTGGTCGGTCGGGGGGAACTGGCCGCTCGGGCCGGCGTGTCGCGGGGCCTCGCCTACACCAGCACCCTGCTCTCACTCGCCCTGATGTGCGTGGGCGCCGCTCTGGCGTCCGGACTGTTGGCGCCTTTCCTCGCCGCCGACGGGGGTCGGGTCGGGCCGGAGATGGCGCTGCTGGTTCTGGTGCCCATCGGAGTGATCTGTGCCCATCCGTCAGTGTCAGGACGGATGCTGGCCCTACTCGATCGGTTCACGAAGGGGCGCGTCCGGGTCGCCGCACCACCGTTCCGGACGATGCTCTCGCTGATCCTGGGTGCCGTTCCCACCTGGCTGCTCGTCGGCGCGGCCTCGGTGGCGGTAACGCAGGCCCTGGGATACGAGCAACTCCCGGCTCGGATCGCGTTCGCAGCGATCGCTGCCTGGATCGTCGGATTCCTCGCAGTTCCGGTCCCCGCCGGCGCGGGTATCCGCGAGATCCTGTTCGTGGCGATCTCGGGTCTGGAACCCGGACCCGCGGTCGCCGTGGCCGCGATCGCGCGCCTCCTGCTGATGGTCGTCGACGCCGGAGGCGGTATTCTGGGCCTGCTCTGGCTCCGAGCAGCGCGCGGACCGCAGACCCCCACTCCCCCGGAAGGCGGCTCGGTTGAGTAACCTGCCCTACCTGGTCAAGAGCACCTATGCGAAGGCCATGCGCGCCTCGGGGCGGTTGTTGACGAGAGCGAAGATCCTTGACGCCGAGCCGCCGGAACGCAGCAGACGCCTGCAGCACTGGGCGTACAGCCTCACTCGGGTCCATGACTCGCTGGCCATCGTCGACCTCGGGGTGCCGTGGTGGACCTATGACGCGATCGACCACATCGAACAGGTTCTGACGTCGCGCGATGGCGATGTTCGGGTCTTCGAGTACGGCTCCGGCGCCAGCACGTTCTGGTTGGCCGAGCGAGCCCGGGAGGTTCACTCCGTGGAGCACCACGTGGGGTTCGCCGCGAGGATCGGTCCCGAACTGGCCACGCTCGACGACGTCACTTTCCATGTCGTCGAGCCTGAGCCGTCGAAGCAGCCGGCGATCGGTTCGTCGAAGTCCGGAAACGCCGGTCTGGACTTCCGGGCGTACGTGGCGACCATCGACGCGGTCGGGGGCCTCTTCGACGTGGTGGTGATCGACGGCCGCGCGCGTGCTGCCTGCCTGGAAGCCGCCATTCCTCACCTGGTGGATGACGGCATCATCATTTTCGACAATTCTCGGCGTCGCAGGTATCGCACGGCCATTGAACAGTCTGGATTGCGAGAGGCCCGGTTCACGGGCCTCACCCCGACGTTGCCCTATCCGGAGCAGACGTCGGTATTGACGAAGCCTGCCCGGCGCTAGGACCGGGCGACGTCCCGGACGGCTTGGAGGTAGGTGCGCCCGAACCGGTCGGTTGGCTCCAGGATGGCACCCTCGGCCCACTCGTTCCATGCGTTGATGAACACGATCCGTTCCTGTGCGGGTCGGTGCGCGACGGCGTGGACGCACTCCGCGAGCCAGCGGCGGAACGTGAAGGGGTTGGATCCGTACCAGATATCCGGCCGCCACTGTCGGCGCGCGGTGTTGTCGAACGTGACCATGACTCCGGGATAGAAGTCGTCCGGCATGGTTCGCAGCTTCTTGATCGCCTCCGTCACGAGGGCGCCATAGCTCATCAGGTTTCCACGGAACGCCGGGTCCAGGGACAGACGCTCCGCGGGGCCCGCCACCCAGGACAGGTTGTGCGGGGGAAAGCCGAGTGTTCCGTCCAGTCCATAGTCCGACGGTTGTGAGGCCAACCCGTCGAACTCCTCCGCCACGTTCACCGAGAGCAGGAGGAGCTCACCGATGCCGGCTGCGCGCGCACGCTCGCGCCAGGTCGCGGCCACAGCGGGGAAGTCCGGAATCTGGCCGGGCCGGTAGATGGCCAGCACCGCCCTGCCACTCACACGCAAGTACCGGTGGTCACTCAACAGCGGCGCGACGTCGTCGATGAACTGCTCGGCCGGGACCTCGTCATAGTTCTGACCGATCAGGACGTCACTGGAGCGGCCGTCCCAGCGTCGGGTCCAGTTCTCGTTCGCCCACATCAGGCAGAAGGGTTGTTCGACGTCACCTGCCACGAGCTTGTTCACCGGCAGCTCGAGGAGCTGCCGCCCGGCGAACCAGTAGTGGTAGTACATGAAGCCGGCGATCTCGTGTTCGGTGGCCAGTTCGCGCTGCTGCTCCCGGACCGCGTCGAGCCGCAGGTCGTAGAAGCCGAGCTCGGTCGGGAACCGGGGCTGGTGCTGCCCGCGATACACGGGTCTGGCCGCCGTGACGTTCGTCCACTCGGTGAAGCCCTTGCCCCACCAGATGTCGTTCTCCACGGTGGGATGGAATTGGGGCAGGTAGAACGGCACGAACCGGGCGGCCGGGGTGCGTGTGGTGGCGAGGGCGAATCGTGCCCACGCGTCCTCCGGTGCCTGTTGCGCGTGGAGCCGACCGGAGTCCTCGACGGTCAGGCCGGCCTCTCGGGTGAGGATCCCGATCGAGCGTTCCAGTGCATGCGCCGTGGTGCCGTCGATGTGGGAGGCGTGCTCGTCCTCGAAGTCGACGGCGGTCAGGTTCAAGGCCCTGAGGCCCTGCAGCACGAATGCCTTCACCCAGTACATCGAGCCGGCAGCGAACCGAAGGTCGTCGTGGACCACGTCGAACTCGAGCCGACGCAGCAGCTCACGAGTGAGTGGCTCGTCCGCGCCCCAATGCTCCGGCCCCATGACGTTTCCCTCGGCCGTCATCAGACCGAGGTTCGGATCGTCCGCGAACGCGCTCAGGATCGCCCTGATCCGGTCGCCGTCGCCCACGAGCTCCTCGACGAAACCCGCCCGCCAGGCGTCCCCCGAGCCCTCGAGATCCGTCCGCGCGGTCCGCCAGGCGCTCTTCTTGGTATGGAGTTTCAGCACGAGTTCGTACGGGTCGAGGATGCCGGCGTTGACGACCTGCACGAGAGGAAAGATGTCCCGGCCGCGGTTCTCGGTGTCGAACGAGACGGTGTTGCGCAGCATCGGGGCACTGCACGCATCGAGGTCCAGCGGTCGACCCGAACTGTTGGTCACGATCAGGTCGAACTCGACGGGCATGGCCTCCAGCTTGCGCAGGAGTTCGGGCAGCAGTTCGGGGTAGAAGACATGGAGGAGGACCGCGACCCGGGATGGCACCTCGAGCGGGAGTTGCGAGTCGACCCGCCAGCTGTCCGGATGTCCCGAGGCCTTGCGGCCGGCGCCCCGACGCAGCCATGCCCCGAAGTCGACTGCGGCTCGCGCCCCCTCCCCGCCGGGCAGGGTGCCGTCCTGCAGGTAGGTGACCACCACCCCCTTCGCGATCCCGCGGTAGCGCGCCAGCCTCCGGCGCACGCCGGCGACCGTGATCCGCCTCATCTGTCCTCACCTACAGCCACTCGTCGATCTCCTCCCCGTAGGTCGCCCGGACGACGTCGACGATCGTGTCCGTGTCCGGACCGGTCGAGGGATCCGTGATCAGGGTTCGCTTGACGAAGGGGAGACCGCTCAGTAGCAGGGGGCGCCACGCCGCGAGGGTCGGGTTGACCGCGTCCGGCGTGAGGTCGTGGGAGCGGAACCGGCAGGTGAGCGCATAGCCGGCGGAGACACAGGCACGGCTCAGGCCGAGTTCGTAGCGCCGAACGACGTCCATCTTGGTCGCTTCCACCCGGATTCCGCGGAAGAAGTCGCGCAGGGGCGCCTCGGCCAAGATGCCGCGCCGGAAGCCGACGAAGTAGCTCTGGAAGTGGTGGCCGATCTGCCAGGAGTCGGTCATCGTCCACACGTCCGCGCCCGTGGCCTCGTAGTCCGCAATCAGTGGGCCGATCGAGGCGAAGGGACCGACCATCGAGTCGTTCGTCAGGACCACGTGGTCGAGGCCGGCTAGGTGGGGAAAGGTGTCAAGCCCAACGGACCAGGACCCGAAGTCGTAGCCGAGGTTTCGCCGCCGCGCGACCGCGACACCGACCGGCGGGGGCATGGACCAGAAGAGTTCCGCGTCGTGCGGCGCAGTCGAGATCACGAGGCACGTGTATCCGTGCTCGACGAACTCGCGCAAGTACTCGGTCAGGGATCGACACACCCGGCCGTCCGGACTGTACTGCGCGACGATCGCGACCTTCTTCGCCGCTGCGAGGACCTCGGACGCCCCCGGATCCAGGCGAACCTCGCCACCGGGGCCGGCGAGGACCCGTGGCCGCTTTGCGCTGAACAGTCCCACGATCAGCGGCTCATCCGCCGTCGGACGGCACGGATCGGTGCCGTCAAGCGCCAGGACACCGATCCGCGCATCAGACGGATCTGTTCCCAGCTCTCCAGTACTCGACCGTTGGCCGAGGACAGTTCCGACTGCAGCCGCTCCAGCTCGGCGTTGGTCTGGACGGACTCCTGCCGCATGCGCTGTAGGGCCAGCCTCGCGCTGCGGTCGTTCTCGATGGCCTCGGTCGCCGACCGTTCAGTGGCCCGTCCCATCTCGTCTCGGAGCGCGGCGACCTCGCCGCGGATCGCTTCCAGTTCCGCCTGGAGTTGGTCGCGTGACGCAAGCGCGTCGGCAAGGTAGGACTCAGCGAGCCGGTCCGAGCGAAGGTAGGACGAACTTCCCGCCACCTCGCTGAACGGACGGAAACGCTCCGCCTTGTCGAGCACCACCACGGAGTCGTAGACGTGCAGACCGTCGAGGTGCGTCGCCCAGATCGACCTACGGTCGATCGCCGCGTCGTATCGGGCGTGCTCGTCGTCGACGCGGTCCTTGACCCACTCGATGAACGTGCCCGCACGCTTCCGGCCGCCTTGGTAGTAGTCCCAGTACGAAGTGTGGCAGTCCTCGACGATGAAGGTGCCGCCATCCAACATGAGCGGGAACATCGTCTCGGCTGTGACGATCTGCTGTGCCATGGTGTGACCACCGTCGTCGATGACGATGTCGAACGGCCCGTGCTCGGCGTTGACACGGCGCAGCACCTCCGGGTCCTCCTGGTCACCGAGCTCGACCAGGTAGCGGCCGTTGACGGCGCGGACGGCAGCCTCGTCGACGTCGAGGCCGACCACGGTCGCCTCAGGTCCGAAGTACTGCTGCCACATATCGAGGCCGCCCCCCCGATAGACACCGATCTCAAGGACACGGACCGGCGTACCCCGATGGCGTTCGAGGTGGCGGTGGTACACCGGGAAGTAGTGGATCCACTTGTCGAGGATGGCGCCCGAGCGGTGCGCGAGGTAGTGCGCATACAAAGGGTTCGATGCCAGCGCCTCGGCGCGGCCGGAGAAATAGAACGCGGCTCGGTAGCACTCGTTCGCGTGGTCATGGGGCAACGCATGATCCCGGAACACGTCACCGAGTGCTCGGGCCCTGTCGGCCGCCGTCGCCGTGACGAGGGCCGCAGCCAGGTCCGCCCTGATCTCGTCTGCCGGCGCCCAGTTCGCGGTCAGCGCCGCCATCGCCCCGTCGGCGTCGTCCATCGAGAGCAGGAACAACGCCCGCGAGACGTCAGCCAGTTCAACGTGACCCGTCATGCTCGTCCTTCCACCGGTGCCGACGGTTCGGCACTCCACCGTCCGATCATCCGGGTGAGGCCGGGCTCCCGCACTGCGTGGTCGGCGCGCACCCGCAGTTCGGTCTCGCGGTCCGAGTAGTCGTAGGTGTGGCCCTTGTCCACGATCGCCGTGCTGATGCTGAAGGCTCCGGGCTGGAGAGGGAATGCGGCACTGTGGAAGTCGATGAAGCCCTCTCCGGGCTCGACGTCATAGGTGCGGTCGTTCTGCATCGAGTTCGGACCCGCAACCGTGATGCCGGACTCGTGGATGAAGGCCAGCCCGAAGGTCAGTTCGCGTAGAGATCGGGTACTCCGGTAGTGCACGCGCACGGTGCACGTCTCGCCAGGGGTGACGAATGCGGTCTCGACTCCGGATGCGTCATGGAGCGTCACCTTCGTCATCCGGATCTCGCCCGAACCCGCGCGCGGCACGGACGGTGCCACGGTAGCCCCGCCATCCGGGTGCGAACCGGCCGCCTCCGCCTCGGCCCGAGACGCCGACTCCTTCGCGTTCACGTCGAGCAGGTATCCGTTGATCACTTCACTGACGTCGCCGAGTTCCCGCGGCCGCCCGTGGTCGAGCCAGATGCCCTGGTCGCAGAGTTCGGCCGCGAGGGTGAGCGAGTGTGTCACGAGGACGATCGTCGTTCCACGACGCCGGAGCTCGAACAGGTGGTCGAAGCATTTGCGCTGGAACTCCTCGTCGCCGACGGCGATGATCTCGTCGACGATGAGGATCTCGGGATCCAAGGTCACCGCCACACTGAACCCGAGCCGGACGTACATGCCGGAGGAGTAGACCTTCACCGGCGAGTCGATGAACTCGCCGATCCCGGCGAAGTCGATGATCTGGTCGATCGACCGGTCGATCTGCTTCTTGGAGAGTCCGAGGATGGCGCCGTTCAGATAGACGTTCTCGCGTCCGGTCAGTTCACCGTGGAATCCCGCGCCGAGTTCGAGCAGGGCCGAGACCCGGCCGTCGACGAGGACCTGTCCGGCCGACGGTCGGTAGACGCCGGCGAGGATCTTCAACAGGGTCGATTTCCCCGACCCGTTGTGTCCGATCAGACCGAAGGTGGAGCCCCGGGGCACTTCGAACGAGACGTCCCGGAGTGCGTGGAAGTCATGGACTCCCGGGGCCTTGCCGCGGACGAAGATCTCCTTGATCGAGTTCCGCCGCTCGGTGTGGAGCCGGAACGTCTTGCTGAGGTGATCGACCTTGATGGCGACGTCGGTCACAGCGCCTCGCTCAGGTCGCCGCCACGACGCTTCATCACGAACATGGCTCCGCCGAGCGCCGCGATCGTCCAGAGGGTGACGGCGACCCAGGTGCCGAGGTCACCGGCGGTGAGGTCGTAGATGACGGCACGGAACAGGCCCACGAACTGCGACAGCGGACTGAATTCGACGATCGCTCGCAGGGGAATGCCGTTCCACGACTCGGGCACGATGTCGGGGTTATAGATGATCGGCGTCAGGTAGAAGAGAAGTTGCAATGCGACCGAAACGAGATGGGCGAGATCACGATAGTAGACGTTCATCACGGCGACAATGGTCGCAACGGAGCCCGTGAATATGACGAAGAGGGCAAGGACGAACGGCACGAACAACCAGGTCCAGGACACGTTCCACAGGATGATGAGCACGATGGCGAGGATGCCGAGTTCGATGAGACTCTGGATTCCGACCGCGAGTCCGGCGCCGAGCACCGGCGCGTACGCCGGGAAGTAGATCTTCTGCAGGAGTGGGCCGCTGCCGAGGAGTGCACCCATGCCGCCGTTCACGCACGAGGCGAAGTAGGACCACAGCACCAGCCCGCAGAACAACCACACGACGAATACCCCGTCATTGCCGTTTCCCATCGGCGGCGGGACCATCCGGAATACGACAGAGAAGACCAGCGTATAGATCGCCAGCGTTGCGAGCGGGACCACCAACGACCACGCCCAGCCCAGCAGGGTGCCGTTGAACTTGGCCTTCAGGTCGCGGCGGCTGAAGTTGCTGATGAGATTCCATTGTCGCCAGATCGGCACGGACGGCCGGATCTCACGAACGGACTCAGATGTCACCGGGGCACACTACCAGCCCGACCATGGGCTCCCGGGGCCGTGACATCCCTCCTGCCGTCACCGATCCCCGTCGGGAACAGCGTGCGCGGCCTACCATTGTCTGGGCCGCCCAGCCATCCACACAGCGGGCCGCCGACACCCCTGCAAGGAGTACACAGTGCGCATGCTCATCACCGGCGGAGCCGGCTTCATCGGTGCCAACTTCGTGCACCAGACGGTACGCGAACGCCCTGACGTCGACGTGACCGTCCTGGATGCGATGACCTACGCCGGAAACGTCGACTCCCTCGCCGCGGTGCGCGACCGGATCACGCTCGTCGAGGGCGACGTGGCCGACGTGACCGTGGTCGATCCCCTGGTCGAGGCGAGCGACGCCGTCGTCCATTTCGCCGCCGAGTCCCACAACGACAACTCGCTGGCGAACCCCTGGCCGTTCGTCCAGACGAACCTGATCGGGACCTTCACCCTGCTGGAGTCCGTCCGTCGCCACGGCGTGCGGTACCACCACATCTCCACCGACGAGGTGTACGGCGACCTCGAACTCGATGACCCGGCCCGGTTCACGGAGAGCACGCCGTACAACCCGTCGAGCCCCTACTCCTCCACGAAGGCAGGCTCGGACCTGCTCGTTCGGGCGTGGGTACGCTCGTTCGGCGTCGAGGCGACCATCTCCAACTGCTCCAACAACTACGGTCCGTACCAGCACGTGGAGAAGTTCATCCCGCGCCAGATCACGAACGTGCTGAGCGGCGTGCGGCCCAAGCTGTATGGCCACGGCCTCAACGTCCGCGACTGGATCCATGTGGAGGACCACAATCGGGCGGTCTGGACGATCCTGGAGAAGGGCACTCCGGGCGAGACCTACCTGATCGGGGCGGACGGTGAGGAGACCAACAGGCGGGTCGTCGAGCTGATCCTCGAACTCCTCGGCCAGGAGCCGGACGCCTACGACCTGGTCACGGACCGCCCCGGACACGACCTGCGCTACGCGATCGACTCGACCAGGTTGCGCACGGAGCTCGGCTGGGAGCCTCAGTTCCCGGACTTCCGGTCCGGACTGACCGAGACGATCGCCTGGTATCGCGACAACGAGACCTGGTGGCGTCCGCAGAAGGACGCCACCGAGGCCAGGTACGCAGCCGCAGGGCAGTAGCGCAGCGGCCCGCCCACGCGTGGGCCCGGCCGTTCAACGGGTCGCGCGGATCTGGATCCAGGACCGCGCACGCAGGCCGGTGGCGATCGCCCACCTGAGCGGGAAGAGATACCACGCCGCGTACTTGCGACGCAGGTACTGTTCAGCACTGCGGTGGTGGGCCCGGATCATCGCGGCCGGCCGCTCCCGCCAGGACGAGCCCTGGTCGTGAACCACCCGGGCGGTCGGCACATAGACGTTCGACCACCCGGCCCGGGCGAGCCGGTCGCCGAGGTCGACGTCCTCGAAGAACATGAAGTAGGACTCGTCGAACCCGCCGACCTCCACGAACGCCTCGCGCCGCAGCAGCAGACAGGCTCCCGACAACCAGCCGGTCTCGTGCTCGACCCCTTGGTTGTTCTCCTGGGTCTTGAGATAGGCCTTCGTCCACGGGTTGCGGGGCCAGACGTGTACCAGCAACGCATGGCCTGCGCCGGTCCGCAGGGACGGGAGGGCTCGCGCCGAGGGATACACGGTTCCGTCCAGATTGAGCATTGCCGGACCTAACGCGCCTGCCCGGGGGTGACGCCGCGCCGCCCGGACGAGTTCATCGAGGGAGCCCGCGACCCACTGGACGTCCGGGTTGGCCAGCACCAACCACTCACCGGACGCACCCGCTGCTCCGCGGTTCGCGGCAGTCCCATAGCCGAGGTTCGCACCGGTTTCCACCACCGTTGCCCCATGATCGTCGGCCACCCGCCGGGCGATGGCCGGGTCCGCCCCGTTCTCGACGAACACGATCTCCACCGGCACGGTGCTCGCCGCGGCGAGTGTTTCCATGAAGTCCTCGAGTTCCGCGCCGGGATGGTACGTCACGCAGACGACGCGGATCTCGGGGACGTCGGCGTTCATGCGACGGTCGGGCCACCCGACGGGTCGGACGCGGCGGACGCCGTCGCCGGACGCCGCAGGTCCGGCTCGATGTAGATCGTCAGTTTCAGCGGCACCGACTGGCGCACGCGCACCTCGGCTGCGTCGATCGCTCGCGCGACCTCCTCGGCGTCATCGTCGCGATCCACCTCGACCTTCGCGGCCACGAGGACCTCGTCCGGCCCGAGGTGCAGGGTCCGCATGTGGATCACCGAGGTGATGCCGTCCCCCACCACGGCGGCCTCGATGGCGTCCTGGTGCTCGGGCAGGGCCGACTCACCCACGAGCATCGACTTCATCTCCAGGGCGAGGAAGACCGCGATCACCACGAGCAGCAGGCCGATCGCGGCGGACCCGATCGCGTCCCAGCGGCCATCGCCGGTGATCAGGGTCATCGAGACCCCGAACAGCCCGAACACCAGTCCGAGCAGGGCGCCGGTGTCCTCGAGCAGGATCACCGGGATCTCCGGCGACCGGGACGTCTTGACGAACTTGAAGATCGGCGTGCGCCCACGCACATGGTTGGCCTCGATCACGGCCGTGCGCAGGGCGAACGCCTCCAGGACGACCGCGATCAGCAGCACCACGATCGGCACCCACTGCCACGCGGTGATGGGATGCGGGTCGGAGAACTTGTGCCAGGCCTCGTAGAGGGCGAACAGCCCACCGAGGGAGAACAGGATGATCGAGACGATGAACGCATAGACGTACCGGACCCGGCCGTAGCCGAACTGGTGTACCTCGGAGGCCTTGCGCTTCGCACGCTGGCCGCCGATCAACAGCAGCGCCTGGTTGCTGGTGTCCGCCACCGAGTGGACGGACTCGGCCAACATCGAACTCGAGCCCGTCAGCAGCCAACCGACGAACTTCGCGATCGCGATCCCGAGGTTCGCGAAGAGTGCGGTGATGACTGCCTTGGTGCCCCCGCTTGCGGCCATGTGTGTCCGTCCCGATCGTTCGTCGTGCACTGCCGCGACGAATGCTACCCAATGCCGCAGGTCCCCCAGCGTGGCTGCGTCGGCCGGTCGGGGTCTCAGTCGTCGGCGGCGAGACGATGCCGCAGGTCCGCCTCGAGGTAGATCTGCACCTCGAGCGGCACGGTTGCCCGAATCCGTGCCTCCGCCCCATCGATGGCGGTGGCCACGGCACGGGCATCCGCGTCGGGCGCCACCTCGACCTTCGCGGCCACCAGGAGCTCCTCGGGTCCCAGGTGCAGCGTGCGCATGTGGATGACCGAGAGCACCCCGGGCCCGGGAATGGCCGCCTCGATCGCGGCCTGGTGCTCCGGCAACGCGGACTCGCCCAGGAGCAGCGAGCTCATCTCGATCGCGAGGAACACCGCGATGGACACCAGGAGCAGGCCGATCGCCGCGGACCCGATCGCGTCCCAGCGCCCGTCTCCGGTTGCCAGGGTCATGCCCACCCCGAACAGCGCGAAGACCAGCCCGATCAGCGCACCGAAGTCCTCCAGCAGGATCACCGGTAGTTCGGGCGCGCGTGACTGGCGCACGAACGCGGTCAGGCCCGTGCTGCCCCTGGCATGGTTGGCCTCGCGGACCGCGGTACGGAAGGAGAGTCCCTCCATGACGAGGCCCAGCACCAGGACCGCCACGGGCACCCACCGCCACTCCTCGATCGGGTGCGGGTCGGAGAACTTGTGCCACGCCTCGTACAACGCGAAGCACCCACCGAGGCTGAACAGGACGATCGAGACGAGGAACGCGTAGACGTAGCGGACCCGGCCGTAGCCGAACTGATGCACGGCCGAGGCTGCCCGCCGGGACCGTCGGCCGCCGATCAGCAGGAGCGCCTGGTTGCCCGAGTCGGCCACCGAGTGCACGCCCTCGGCGAGCATCGAACTCGAACCGGTCAGCGCGTACGCCACGAACTTGGTGACGGCGATCCCGAGGTTCGCCGACAGTGCGGCCACGACGGCCTTCGTGCCACTACCCGTGGACATCTTCGCCTCTTCCCGCCCACCCGCCGCGGTGGAACGTCCTCAGACCTTCCGGGCCTCGTGGACCAACAGCACGGGCACGCCGCCGCGGACCGGGTAGGCCAGCCGGGGCGACCCACCGGTGTTGACCAGCTCCGGCTCGCCGTCGGGGCCGACACCGTCCACCAGTTCGGTCCCGGTGAGCGGGCAGCGCACGATCGCCCGCAGCCATTCCTCGATCGGCACCGTGACGCCGGGTCGGGGCTCAGTCATGGGTGACCTCCTCTCCCTCGCGGACGAGTGCGAGCACGCCGTCACGGATCTTGATCATGATGTCCGAGTCCTGGGCCTCGACGTTCAGCCGCAGCAGCGGTTCGGTGTTGGAGCTGCGCAGGTTGAACCACCACCGTGGGGTCTGGTCCCAGTGGGTGAAGGTGAGCCCGTCGAACTCCTCCACGGTGACGACACCGGCGTCGATGTCGTCGGAGAACGCCTGCCGCACCCGCTCGCGGGCCGCGTCCACGTCGGCCACGCGCGAGTTGATCTCCCCCGAGGCGGAGTACGGGGTGTAGATCTCGGAGAGCGCGGAGAGCGGGATATCGGCCGTGCCGAGGGCCTGGAGCACGTGCATGGCGGCGAGCATGCCGGTGTCGGCGAACCAGAAGTCCCGGAAGTAGTAGTGGGCGCTGTGCTCGCCGCCGAACACGGCATCCTCGGCGGCCATCTGCGCCTTGATGAAGGAGTGCCCCACCCGGGTCCGCACGGCACGGCCGCCTGATCCCTCCACGAGCTCGGGTACCGCTCGGGAGGTGATCAGGTTGTGGATGATGGTGGCGGTCCGGCCGGCCGCCTTCTCCTTCTCCAGTTCCCGCAGGCCCACCAGGGCCGTGATCGCGGACGGGTTCACGGCCACGCCACGTTCGTCGACCACGAAGCACCGGTCCGCGTCGCCGTCGAACGCCAACCCGATGTCCGCCTCCTCGGCGACGACGGCGGTCTGCAGGTCGATCAGGTTCTTCGGCTCGAGCGGGTTCGCCTCGTGGTTGGGGAACGTACCGTCGAGCTCGAAGTACATCGGCACCAGGGTCAGTCCGAGGTCCGCAAGGCCGGCATCGGTGCCGAGCACGGCGCCCGCGGTGAGTCCGGCCATGCCGTTGCCGGCGTCGATGACGACCTTCATCGGGCGCACCCCGTCCAGCGACACCAGCGAGCGCAGGTGGCCGGCGTAGTCGGGTAGCAGGTCCCGCTCGGACAGCGTGCCCGCCGGCTCGGCGGCGGGAATGCCTTCGGCGAGGTAGGCGGCGGCGAGCGCATGCACGTCGGCCAGCCCCGTATCACGCCCGACCGGCCGGGCACCCGCGTGGCACATCTTGATGCCGTTGTACTGGGCCGGATTGTGGCTGGCGGTGAACATCGCACCGGGCAGGTCGAGGCTGCCGGAGGCGAAGTAGAGTCCGTCGGTGGACGCGAGACCGATGTCGGTGACGTCCACGCCACGCCAGGTGACGCCGTCGGCGAAGGCGACCACCAACTCCGGTGAGGACGCCCGCATGTCGTGGCCGATCACGACGGCGGACTTGTGCGCCGGGGTGGCGACCACGTCCGCGAAGGCGGCGCCGAGGGCGCGAGCGACGTCCGCGTCGAGTTCGCCGGGAACGAGGCCGCGAATGTCATAGGCCTTGACGATGGCGTCGAGACGCTCGGAGTCGCGAGGATCACGCGGCTCGGGAAGATCATTCACGAGAGGGGAGCCTACCCGCCGGCTCACTCGCCGTCGTCGCGGACGACGCGCAGGTGGCCGCGGCGGCCCGCCTGCGGGGTCGGGCGGACCTGCGTCACCGGCGCCGGCGCGGCGAACTGTCCGCGGGCCGCCGGCACGGAGGGGGGTGGCGTGGCGCGGGATGCCTCCCGGACGGCGTCGGCGAGCGCGAGGAGGTCGTCCGAGCTCGGCGGTGCCGGCTCGAACTCGGTCGCCAGTCGCACCACATCCCAGCCACGCGGCACGGTCAACCGCTCGGCGTGCGCGGCGCACAGGTCATAGGTGTGCGGTTCGGCGTGGGTGGCGAGCGGGCCGAGCACGGCCGTGGAGTCGGAGTACACGTACGTGAGCGTCGCCACGGCGGGCGCCGTGCACGCGGAACGGGTGCAGCCTCGGGTCGCTCTCACGAGATGAGAGGCTACCCCCTCCCCCCGGTGTCCTCGACGATCCCACGCCGCCCGGGTCTGGCACCCTGGGGACATGAGCCAGGAACCGTCCACTCCGCCGGCGAGCGACCTCAGTCGTGTGGTGTTGCCGTCCCGTCGTGGCTCCACCCGCCGGGACCGGCGTGGCCGCGGGCTCCGGGGGCCGGTGCTGCCGCCGACGCTGCCCGGCTGGCGCACACGCGCCGAGCGGTTCGACGAGACCCTGCTCGCCACCGTCGAACGGTTGGAGAAGCATCTGGGCTCCGAACTCGACGGCGTCGAGTTCGCCGTCGAGGAGGTGCCCCCGTCCGCCCCGGCGCCGTGGGAGACCGGCGCCGTCCCCTTGGGGCGGTACTTCCCGGCCGACCCCGCGGCCGGCCTCAGCCACCGGATCGTCGTCTACCGGCGGCCGGTGGTCGGTCGGTCAGCGGACGCCGACGACGTCACGGCCCTGGTCCGCGACGTCCTGGTGGAGCAACTCGCACAGATGCTCGGGCGCGACCCCGAGGACATCGATCCGACCTACCGGGACTGAGGTTCCGCGCGTTCCGGCTCAGGGACCGAGCCGCACCGCGACGCTCTGCTCCTCGTCGGCATCCGGGGTGAGGGGGATCATGGTGAGGAGTTCACCGTCGGCGGCCTGCGCGGTCAGCGCGGCGGTGGCGAGGACCGCGGTGCCGCTCACTTCGACGGCGACGGCGTCGGCCAGGTCGATCCGGTCGGTGACGCCCGTGCTGGTCCCGGCCTCGAGGTCGATCTCGACGGGGTCGCCGGTCCGGCCGGCGGCGTTCACGGTGCGCAGCGTGACCGTCTGGGGCTCGTCCAGCGGGTTCGTGAGGGCCACGCCGGCCTCATCCACCACCGAACCGAGCCCGGGAAGGGTGAGCATCCCGTGGTCGACCGCGGTCCGCGCCGGCACCCAGGCCCGGTCCAGCACCGGCTGGTCCGGGTCGAGCTCGCCGGCAACACCGAGCCGGGTGATCATGGCGGCGCCCGTGACCGGCTGGTCGGCGCGCACCCGCACCGTCCAGGACCCGGCGGGTATCCCCGCCAGCGACACGTCGACGACCGATCCCGCCTCGAGGATCATGTCCTCGGTGCCGGCGAGGACCTCCTCGCCGTCGGCCCCGAGCAGGGACACCGTGGCCGTGGTGGGCGACTCATTGGGATTCGCGAGCCGGACCACGGACGGCTCCGGTGCCGTGGGGTCCGCCTCCGGCAGTGGCACCGGGCCGATGGTCAGGTCCGGGCCGGGGTCGGCCGAGGCCGTCACCACATCGGTACCCGCGGGCACCACGCCGTTGAGCGCGCTGTCCTGGATCTCGGCGGTCAGCCGCCCGCCGTCGGCGGTGACCCGGACCGCCATCCGCGGTTCGAGGGACAGGGACTCGAGCAGGATCGACTCGGCGGCGCCGGGCCCCACGAGGATGGGGTTGCCCGCGCTGACCTGACCGGCCGCCCCCCAGATGTCCACGCTCGCAGCGACCGGGGTGTCTCCTGGGTTCGTCAGCGTCAGCCGGGCGCTCGAGCCGAGTTCGGTCGCCCCGCCCACCAGCCAGATGCTGGAGGAGGGCGCCTGGCACTCGGATGCCGTCAGGCCGCGCAGGTCGCCGCTGTCGAGCCTGGCCGCCGATGCGCCGGCCGCGAGCGCGGTGGCGGTCCCATCCGGTTCGGCGCGGAGCACGGCCGGCCCGCTCGGGTCGCTCTGGCTCAGGTAGCGGACGTCCCCGGTGGCCGGCACCTCGATCGGGTCGGCGCCGATGGCCGACCAGGTCGCGGCAGGCGCCTCACGGCCGTCACGACCCAGCACCACGGCCTCCGCCACGGCGGCGAGCTCCACGCCACCGGAGCCGAACTCGTCGTCGTAGTCGATGTCCGCGCCGTCATCGGTGGCCAGGCGTGGGGGGCCGGAGCAGACCAGCGACAGCGGGCCGGCGCCGACGTCGATCTCCGGAGGCGGGACGGTCGTGACCTCCGGCGGTGGGGAGAGAGTCGCCGCGCCGACCACCACCCCGGTGAGGCCGAGCACGATCAGGCCGGTGGTCGCGGCGCCCACCCCACGGGCCACGGCCCGAAGGCGCGGGTTGAGACGAGGCGTCGACGGCATCAGGTGTCCTCCAGCCGGCGGCGCCGGGTCGGCAGCGCGAGCAGCACGGTGAGCGTGAGGATCACGATGGTGACCACCCGCCAGGGCGCGTGCAGCGCGGGTTCGTAGCGTGCCTCGATGGTCCCGACGGCGCCGTCCGGGATGCTGAACGCCTGCCGCCAGTCCACCTCGACGGACCGCAGCGGTTGTCCGCCGATCCAGGCCCGCCAGGCCGGGTCGGCCCGTTCCGCGAGGATGAGGGTCCGGCCCGTCCCGGTCACCGGGATCCGTCCCTCTGCGGTGACGCCGGAGGAGGGCACGGTGACCGGCGCCGTCCCGGCGTCGTCGACCACCTGGGCCCGGCCGACCGAGGTGTCGGTGCTGCCCTCGCCGAGATTGACGCGCCAGATCACGCCGCTGTCGTTCTCGGTCACCCGGTCCAGACCGAGAACCGAGTCCAGCAACGCCACCAGCCGGCCGCGTTCGGTGGGGTCGGCGAGGACGCCGCTGGCGTTCGCCTCCGCGGACGGCACGACCACGACCGCGACGGCGTGGGTCGCCAGGGCGGCGGCTGCGTCCGTCGCGGAGCCGGATGCGAGAGCGGCGACGAGCTCGGCCAGGTCGGCGTCCGCGGCGTCCAGGACCTCCGGGTCGGCCGGGTCGGTGGCCGACTCGACCCGCACCAGGCCCGCGAGCGCGACGGCGCTCGCGGTCTCGGTCAGTTGTGGGCCGTCGCCGCGCCACAACTGGGTGTCCAGGCCGTCCGCCGTGGGGGTCAGCGCCAGGACCCGGGCGCCCTGTGGCGGCTGCTGCACCTCGATGCCGAGTGCGGGGACCGGTTCGGCGGTCCGTGCGGTGATCCGGATCAGGGCAGCGGGCTCGGTGCCGTTGCGTTCGGCCAACACCCGGGACGTCCACAGGGTCGCCGAGCACACCAGCCCGACCACCACGACGATGGTGGCCACGACCGCGGCCGGCTGGCGCCAGCCGAAGCTCACCTGCCGGAGGCTGCCCTTGAGCCCGTCGACGGCGCCGAGCGTTGCGGCGAGCAGCCCGAGCAGCACCAGGGACGTGCCCGGCCCGGCCCAGCCGTGGACCACCACGTCCCCGTCGGTGCCGGCGCCCTGGCCGATGCCGACCGGGACCCGTACCGCGACCGCCGCGGTGAGCACCCCGACCGCCACCAGGAGCCAGGCGATCCGGATCGCCCGGGCCCGACCGGCGCCTCGGAACAGGGCGAGCACGGCCGCGGCGAGGACCGTTCCGGAGGCGATCAGCGGCACCACGGTCGCTGCCGTGCCACCCAGGAACTGCACCGCGGTCGGGGCCGCCGGCCAGCCGAGGAGCGCGAGCCACCCGGGCCCGGGATCGGAGCCGAACGGTACCCCGGGGTCGGCGAAGATCAGGCGCCATCCCCCGTCGTCGGCGGTGGCCAGTGCGTGCGACAACAGCGGGCCGAACACCACCAGCGCGGGTAGTGCCACCAGCACGAGACGCTTCCGTCCGACGGCGAGGTTGCGCCGGCGCCCGAGTGCGAGGGCGAGCACGATGAGCGCGAGGACGCCCGCGGGCAGCAGTGCCGGTGCGCCGGCGCAGGCGATCGTGAAGGCGAGGCCGGCCGCGGCGGCCGCGCCCAGGGACCCGATGTTGGAGGTCCGGGTGACCACGGTGGCGGCCTCGGGCTCATCCTCGGCCAGGTAGCCGTCGGCGGTGTTCGAGGCGATCACGGGTGGCTCGTCAGAGTCCCAGGCACCGAGGTGGGCGCGTGCGGGTACCGGCCGTCGGACCGCGGCCGTGGACTCCTCGCTCGTCGGGTCCTCGCTGCCGTCGCCGCCGGCGTCCGAGAGCTCCGTCGGCTCCTCGGCGGATACCTCCGCGGGGTCGGCCGCCTCGGGGTCCGCCAGGGCGGCCAGCCGAGCCCGTTTCGCCTCGCCGGACATGACGCCGTCCCGGGCGCTCGAGCGTGGTGAGACCCGCTGCGCCCCGACCATCCCGGAGACGATCACGTCCCGGCGGTCCAGGCCGAGCGCCCGCATGACACCGAGGGCGACGAACGGCAGGGCGAGGTGGGCGATGACCGCGCCCAGGCGGCCCTCACCGAGGCCCAGCAGCAGCGGCGGGCCGAGCGCCCACGCGAGCGCGGCCCAGGCCCGCAACAGCACGGCGCGGGTGGCGACGCCGGCGGCGAACCAGCCACCGAGTGCGGCGAGCGGCATGGCCGCCACGAGCAGTACCGCGATGCTGATGCGCATCGGCGTGCCGAGGGGGCCACCCGTGAGCAGCGAGAGCACACCGAGGATCCCGAGGAAGGGGTCCGGCGGGCCCGCGTGACCGTCTCCGGTGCCGATCCAGGGGGCGAGCGCCGCGTCCCAGATCTGCGCGAACGTCCCGTCCACCGGTGCCAGCGCTCCGCCGAGCAACGCGCCGGAGAAGGCCACCGGCGCCATGGTCAGCAGGCTGAGGGCGGTGACGAGCAGGAGAACCACCCCGAGGGTGAGTCGGCGGCGCAGCGCCACGGCGGCCCGCTCGGCCATCTCCAGTTCACTGGGGGCCCGGCTGGCCCGGCGCTCCGTCGCGGCCTGCAGTCGGCGGTCCCAGCGCAGCCGCACCACGTCCCACCAGGAGGCTTGCAGTGGGCGTAACCGTCGGTAGGGCAGCTTCCGGGTGGCGGAGCCACGACGGCGGGCCGCGGAGATCGCCCGCGGGTGTGCCAGCACCCCCAGTGGCGCCAGGAATTCCTCGCCGGCCAGTTCGAGTTCCTTGGTGGCGACCCGCCAGAGCGCCCGGACCGGTGCCGCGACGATCGCGGCGAGCGCCACCAGGGGGGCCAGCACCACCGGGACCTGGGTGAGCCGCACGTGCAGGATCGCCTGCCGTCGCGCACGGTACGAGTGACGGGGCTCGGGAGCGCGTGGCTCCAGGGTGCGGGAGCCGTCCGCCTCCCGCAGGCCGAAGTATCCCGAGCGGGCGTGGCGAACGACCGCGCCGGGGACCACGACCACCCGATGTCCCGCGAGCCGGGCCCGACGGGAGAGGTCCCGTCCGTCCAGGAATGGTCCGAGAGCCGGGTCCGGACCACGCAGTTGCCGCCACACGGCCGCATCGATCAGCATGCCGGCCGTGCCGACGGCGTAGATGTCCTCGCGGCCGTCGTGCTGCCCCTGATCGACCTCGCCGTCCTCGATGCCGGTGAAACGCTGGCCGTCGAACGTTGCGCTGACACCCACGGAGATCAGCCGGTCGGGCTCGTCCCAGTCCACCTGCTTGGCGCCGGCGATCGCGATCGCCCGGCTCCCCTCGACGGCACCGAGGAGCTCGGCCAGGGCCCCGGGCTCCGGTGCCGAGTCGTCGTGGAGCAGCCACAGCCACCGGCGTGCGCGGGCGGCCGCCACGGTCGGATCGCCCTCGGCCGGGCCGAGCCCTCCCTCGGCCAGGGCGCGCCGCACGGCCGCGCCGAAGGTCCGCGCACCCGCCGTCGGAACGATCGTGAAACCTTCCGGCGCCAGGCCCGCCTCGCTCGCGGCGTCGCGCATTGCGGTGGAGTCGGCAGCGGCCCTCGACCCGAGCGCCGCGATCAGGATGTGGTCGGGTTGCGTGCGCTGGGCCGCCAGAGCGGCCAGCGTGGTCGGCAGGTACGGGGAGTCCGCCGCGCCCACCACGACGGCGAGCGTGTTCCAGGCTGGAGTGGTGGTGGTGTGATCGTCCGCGGCGTCGGCCTTCATACTGCTTTCACTCGGCGAACGCCGAGACCCGCTCAAATCGCTCGGCGCTTGAGCTTGCGACGCTCACGCTCGGACAGACCGCCCCAGATCCCGAACCGCTCGTCGTGCTCGAGCGCGTACTCCAGGCACTCGACCCGGACCTCGCATGAGACGCAGACCCGCTTGGCCTCCCGGGTCGACCCGCCCTTCTCGGGAAAGAAGGCCTCGGGATCGGTCTGCGCGCAGAGCGCCCGCTCCTGCCAGGACAGCGCGCCGTCATCGTCGACGTAGCCGTCCACCGGGAAAGCGAGTTCCATGCGTGGGGCCGGGACCGGCTGCGGAATACCGTTGGTGAGCGGACCCTCTCCCAGAATGTTCCACACGGCTTACCCCAATCGTCGTACATGCCCCTGCTGCCGCGCCCAGTACGGGCGCTTGCATTGAATTACAACCGTGTAACACGCCCGAGTCAAGCCGAGAGGTCGGATCGGTGCCACTCTCCGGCGTGTCGTACACGGCCTACGCTCATGGGTATGGCTCACGATACGTCCCTCGAATCGGTCGGCGACCTGGTCGAGTTCTGGCAGCGCGTCGACTCGGCCTCGCCGCGGCTGACCTGGTACGGGGCCGACGGCGAACGCGTTGAACTCTCCGGACGTGTGCTGGCGAACTGGGTCGTCAAGGCGACCAACCTGCTCACCGAGGAGGCGGTCGCCGGCCCGGGTGTGGTGGTCGGGGTGGATCTGCCGGTGCACTGGCGCGCGCTCGTCTGGTCGCTGGCCACCCTGCAGGCCGGGGCCGCGGTGAACCTTGCCGGCGAGGGCGGCGCGGATCCGGTCCCGAGAGCCGAGGCCGGCGGCCCGGAGGCGGACACCGTCGTCACGGACCGCCCGGTGGGCGCGCACCAGCGCGTTCGTGCAGGTGGGAGCGTCATCGCGGTCGCCCTGCCGGCGCTCGCGAGGGCGTTCGAGGGCACCCTCGATCGTGGAGTGATCGACGGCGCCGCGGACCTGATGACCTACCCCGACGTGCTCGCCCTGCCTCCGGACGTCGATCCTGACGCGCCTGCGGTCGAGGACGCCACGCACGCCGGTCTGCTCGCCTGGGCGCGGAGGGTGGCGGCTAGCGCTCCGGTCCCCGGTGCCGGCCGGCCAGCGTCGGAGGATCTCCCCGGCTCGCCGACATCCGGACCTCGCGCCCTGGTGACCGCGACCGATCAACGTGTGGTCCTGGCCACGGCGCTTGCGGTGTGGGCCGAGGGTGGCTCGGTCGTGCTCGTAGCCGGAGAGCGCTCCGACGCCGAACTCGCCCGGCTCGCCGACGTCGAGACGGCCACCCGGTGACGATGCAGGCCGGGCGTGTCGCTCAGGGCACCCCGGCCTGAGCCAGGCGCCCCGTTCCCGAGAGCCGCACCGCACCCTCGTCCGCGGCCACGAACACACACTGTCCGCGGGTCACGGTCAGACCCGCCGGGTCGACGTCGGAGGTCACGGCAACCTCGCCGTCCAGGCACAACAGCAGGCGCGGCCCGCGGCCGGGGATCCGGCGACGGTGCTCGCCGTCCAGGGTCGCGACCGAGAGCTCGAAGTCGTCGACCGGGGCGTAGTAGACACCGGTGCACTCGTCGAACATCTCGGGGGCGATCCGGATCGGCGGGGCGGCGACCCAGTCGATGGTCGCCAGGACCTCGGGGATGTCGACACGCTTGGGCGTCAGGCCGGCGCGCAGCACGTTGTCGGAGTTCGCCATGAGTTCGACGGCGAAGCCGCTCAGGTAGGCGTGGACGCCGCCGGCCGGCACGAACATCGCCTCGCCGGGGTGCAGCGTCACCGGGTTGAGCAGGAGCGCAGCCACCGACCCCGGGTCCCCGGGGTAGGCGGCGGAGAGGTTGGCCACGATCGTGTCCGTGCGCTCCGAAGGGGAGCGCCCGTCTCCCAACCGGGCCACGCACGCGGCCGCCGTCTCCTCGACGGCGGAGGTTGCGCCGTCGGATCCATGGACGAGGAGGTGCGTGAACGCCTCGCGCACGCCGGACGCCGTCGGGCTGGCCTGCAGGTGCCCGCGCATCACCTCGGCGAGCGGGGTGTCCAGTCCCTTCAGGAGCTCCGCGGCGCGGCGCGGCGCCCGGAACCCGCTGACGGCCTCGAAGTCCGTGAGCGCGTAGACGAGTTCGGGCTTGTGGTTCGCGTCGGCGTAGGTGCGCAGCAGGGGGTCGACGCCGGCGGCCTGCTCCCGCGCGTGCCCGGCCTGTGCCTGGTTCAGGTCCGGGTGCACCTGCAGCGAGAGCGGCCGCACCGGGGCGATGACCTTGAGCAGATAGGGCAGCGTCGGCCCGAAGCGGGCGACGATGTCGAGGCCGAGGATCCGGCTCGGGTCGCCGGCCAGGTGGGTGCGCAGCTCGCCGTCGTCGGCGAGCACCGAGGGCGCGGACGGGTGCGCCCCGAACCAGAGTTCGGCGACCGGTCGGTCGGTCGCCGACGCACCGAGGAACTCCGGGATGACGGTGGGCGAGCCCCAGGCGTAGTCGCGGGGCGAGCCGGTGAGGGCCCTCACCTGGTCCCGCTCGGACGCCGGGCCACCTGCGCCGGCGGCAGATGCACCACCGGTGCGGTTTCCCGCCCGCCGTCGAGATACCACCGCACCATCGCCTCGAGCCCGTCCGGCAGGGTCACGCTCGGTTCGAATCCGGTCCCCGCCACGCGGTCGGCCAGGAAGGACGTCTCGGAATCGGAGAGCTTGCGGATCCGAGCGGACGTCACGGGTAGGTTGCGCCCCGTCGCGGCGGCGATCAGATCGAACGGCTTGGCGGCCAGGAGCGCCGGGGTCAGCGGGATCCGTAGGCCGGGCTGACGGCGCCCGAGGCCGGCGTAGACGGCGGAGACGACCTCCCGCGACATGAGGTCGGGCTTGTCGACGTAGTTGTAGACCTCGTCCTGACCGTCCGCCACCCTCGACGGTGCAGCCCACAGATGACCGATCGCGTCGACGACGTTCGTGACGTAGCACATGCTCTTGCGGTTGGTCCCGGGCCCGACCGGCAGGAACCGGCGCCGGTCGATCTGCTGGATCAGCCGGTACACGTTCGCGAAGTTGCGGGGACCGAACACGACGGCGGGCCGGATGATCAGGGCGCGCCGCCCGGGCCCGGACCGCTGCCAGTCCCGGTACGCGCCCTCCGCGGCGAGCTTGGACCGGCCGTAGTCGTTGACGGGGGTCGGGGTGCTGGTCTCCGACGGCGGGGTGTCCTGTTCGCCGTAGACGGCCACCGAGGAGTAGAAGCACAGGTTGGTGATCCCGTGATGATCCATCGCGGCGCAGACGGCGCGGGCGCCGCCGACGTTCACGGACTCGAAGGTCGAGGTGGTGATCCCGAAGTCGTGGTGTGCGGCCGCCAGATTCAGCACGGCGGTGCAATCCGTCATCGCCTCGATGAGCGCGTCGACGTCCCGCACGTCCCCGATCTGGGTCGGCGCGTCGGCGTGCGGGTCCTCGTACAGGTCGAACCGCACGAACTCGACGCCGAGCCGGTCGAACATCGGCGCGAGGTGCGATCCGACGAAGCCCGAGGCCCCCAGCACGAGTACGCGGTCGGCAGAGGTGAGGACGTTCTCCACGCGGGCGGGATCCTTCCGGTCGGTCGACAGTCCCCCACCATTATGGGGCCGAACCCGCTCCCGTTCGGCCCGCCCGGCGGTCGGCACCGGACCACAGCAGATCTGCGGCTATCGTGAGGGGCGCCGTACTCCCGCACACTCCCCCTGAGGACTCGAATCCCCGGAGGTCCCGATTCTCGTCTCGGTCGTGATGCCCGCGCGCAACGCCTCGGCCACCGTGGGCGCTGCCATCGGCTCCGTGCTCGCCCAGACCCACACGGACTGGGAACTCCTGGTCACCGACGACGGTTCGAGCGACGCCACCGCTGCAATCCTGGCCGAGGCCGCGGCCGCGGACGAGCGCATCCGGCCGGGTCGCACCGCCGGCCGCAGCGGTGCCGCCGCGGCACGCAACGAGGCGATCGGGCGCGCGACGGGTGACTACATCGCATTCCTCGACAGCGACGACCTGTGGCTGCCCACGAAACTGGAGCGACAGCTCGCCTTCGCCGAGTCCGGCGACGCACCGCTGACGTTCAGCTCGTACTACAAGGTGGCCGCGGACTTCGACGCCGACCCGGCCCGCTGGACACCGAACGACCGGATCGTCCGCGCCCGGGAGCGACTGGACTACCGGGACATGCTGCAGCAGAACCACATCGGCTGCCTCACCGCCATGTACGACCGGCGTGTCCTGGGCACCAGGTACATGCCGGACCTGCGCAAGCGGCAGGACTACGCCCTATGGCTCTCGATCCTGCGTGACGGCGGCGAGGCCCGCGGGCTCACCGAACCGCTCGCGCTGTACCGGGACGCCCGGGCCGGGTCGCTCTCGGCGAACAAGCTCTCGCTGGTGCGCTACAACTGGCAGCTCTACCGGGACGTCGAGCGCCTCTCGCTACCGCGATCGGTGTGGGCACTGGCCCAGACCACGGTGCGATCGGTGCGCAAGGGCCGGATCTGACCGATCGGCTCGCGGGAGACCCGAGCCGGCGCCGCGATGGGATCAGGACGTGCCGACGACGATCCGCCGGACGCCGTCCCAGGCCGCCGGGTCGGTCACGTTCCGGCCGTCCACGAGCACCTGGATGCCGGGGAGGTCCGCAGGGCTGAGACCGGCGTACTCGGGGTGGTCGGCCTGCACGATCGCGGCATCCACGTCGCCCCCGATCTCATAGGCGTCGAAGCCGTAGCCCGCGAGTTCCTCGGCGGTGTACATCGGGTCGTGCACGAGCACGGTGGCCCCGGCCTCGCGCAGCGCGGCGACGGTCGGGAAGACGCCGGAGAAGGCGGTCTCCTTGACCTTGCCCCGGTAGGAGGCACCGAGGACCACGACAGTCTTGCCGGACAGCCCGCCCAGGGCACCGCCGGCCAGCCCGACCGTGTAGGCGGGCATGTCCATGTTGGCCTCGCGGGCGGCGCGCACCACGGTGGCCTGGGGGTCGGTCCACAGGTACAGGCGCGGGTAGACCGGGATGCAGTGCCCTCCGACTGCGATGCCGGGCCGGTGGATGTGCGAGTACGGCTGCGAGTTCGAGGCCTCGATCACCTGGTAGACGTCGATGCCGTTCTCGGCGGCGAACCGGCCGAACTGGTTCGCGAGGCCGATGTTCACGTCGCGGTAGGTGGTCTCGGCGAGCTTCGCCATCTCGGCCGCCTCGGCGCTGCCGAGGTCCCAGACGCCGTTGCCGCGGGGCAGGTCCGGCCGCTCGTCGAAGTCCAGGACGGCCCGGTAGAACTCGGTCGCCTCCGCGGCGCCGGCTTCGGAGAGGCCACCGACGAGCTTGGGGTACTTGCGCAGATCCTCGAAGACCCGGCCGGTGAGGACGCGCTCCGGGGAGAACACGAGATGGAAGTCCTTGCCCTCGGAGAGGCCGGAGATCTCCTCGATGAGCGGCTTCCACCTGGTGCGCGTCGTGCCCACCGGCAGCGTGGTCTCGTAGGAGATCAGGGTGCCCGGCGTCAGATGCTCGGCCAGTGAGCGGGTGGCGGAGTCCATCCACCCGAAGTCCGGCTCCCAGGTCTCGTCGTTGACGAACAACGGCACGACGATGACGACGGCGTCGCTCCCGGGCACCGCGTCGGCGTAGTCGGCCGTGGCGCGCAGGGTGCCGTCCGCGGTGGTCTCGGCGATCTTATGCGCGAGGTGCGCCTCACCCGGGAACGGCTCGGTGCCGGCGTTCACGAGATCCACGACGTTCTGATTGACGTCGACCCCGACGACCTCGTGACCCTTGCTGGCGAACTGCACGGCCAGCGGGAGTCCGATCTTGCCCAGCGCAACGACGGTGATCTTCACGTGTGTCCTCATCCGGTAGGGAAGGCGACTGAATTGCCCGCTGTATAGGCTACCGGTGCCGTCCGGTGCGGACGGCTCCCCACACGTGAGGTCGCGATCACATGAAGGTCCTGTCCGTCGTCGGCGCCCGGCCGCAGTTCGTCAAGCTCGCCCCGATCGCGGAAGCGTTCGCCGGCTCGGACGACCAGCACGTGATCGTGCACACCGGACAGCACTACGACGCGGCCATGTCCGACGTGTTCTTCGCCGACCTGGCGATCCCGTCGCCGGACGTGCATCTGGGGGTCGGCTCGGGCAGCCACGGGGTGCAGACCGGCACCATGCTGGCGGCGATGGACGCGGTCCTCGACGAGCACCGGCCCGACTGGGTCCTCGTCTACGGCGACACCAACTCCACGCTCGCCGGAGCGGTCTCAGCCGTCAAGATGCACCTGCCGGTCGCCCACCTGGAGGCCGGCCTGCGCTCGTTCAACCGGGCGATGCCCGAGGAGCACAACCGGGTCCTCACCGACCACGCGGCCGACCTGCTGCTCGCCCCGACCGAGGTCGCCATGGGGCACCTCACCGACGAGGGACTGGCCGCGCGCAGCGTGCTCGTGGGTGACGTGATGACCGACGTGTGCTTCCGGGTGCGCGACGCCGTCGCGGGCACGCCGCCGGACCTGCCCGACGGCGTCCGTCCTGGCGGGTACGTCGTGTCCACCATCCACCGGGCCGAGAACACCGACGACCCCGATCGCCTGCGGGCGATCGTCGACGCGCTCGCCGGTGCGGGCACTCCGGTGCTGCTCCTCGCGCACCCCCGTCTGGTGGCGCGTTGCGCCGAGTTCGGAATCGACCTCGGGGCCGCGGAGACGTTGCACACGGCCGCCCCGCTGCCCTACCCGCAGATGGTCCAGGCCGTCGCCCACAGCGCCGGGGTTGTCACCGACTCCGGTGGGCTGCAGAAGGAGGCGTTCCTGCTCGGCCGGCCCTGCACCACGCTGCGCACCGAGACCGAGTGGGTGGAGACGCTCGCCGACGGGTGGAACGTGCTGCTGCCGGGCCTCGAGGGCCTCGCCGACCTCGCCGCGCGGCAAGCACCGTCGGCCCCTCAGGAGTCGCCGTACGGTGACGGGCGGGCGGCCTCTGCCGTGTTGGCCGCTCTGCGGGCTGCGCACCCTTAAGGAGACGACGGCGGCCCGGCACCCACCGTAGGTAGGTGCCGGGCCGCTCTCGTCGGCTTCGGTGCTCAGGCCTCGAGCTGGATGGTCTGGCCGGTACGGGCCGACTCGATGGCGGCCTCGGCCACGGCCACCGTGGCCGAGCCCTGCTTCATCGTGACGATGTCGGCCGGCTTGCCCAGTACCGCGTCCCGGAACGCCTCGTGCTCGGTCTTCAGCGGCTCCGGCTTGCTGATCGCGAACCTCACCACGTCCCCTTCGGACACGCCGCGGAACTGGGCGACGTCGTCCCACTGGGTCTGGATCAGGCCGTTCGCGTAGAACGTCAGGTCCGCGAGCAGCGTGTCCGCCAGGAACGTCCCCTTCTCCCCCGTCACCACGGTGAGCCGTTCCTTCATCGGGGACAGCCAGTTCACCAGGTGGTTGGTGACGATGCCGCCGGACAACATGCCGGTGATCGCGACCAGGTCCTCGAACTCGCGACCACTCTTGAACGCCGTCCGCGCTGCGACCGAGGTGTAGGACTGCTGCGCCACCCAGGCGGTGAGGTCGATGTCGTGGGTGCCGAGATCCTTGACGACGCCCACATCGGCGATCCTGGCCGGGAACGGGCCCTGGCGTCGGGTCGCGATCTGGTAGACGTCGCCGAGCTCTCCGGCCTCGAGGCGTGCGCGCAGGGACTGCAGCGCCGGGTTGTACCGCTCGATGTGTCCGACGGCGCCGACGAGTCCCCTGCTCTCGAACGCCTCCGCGAGCGCACGGGAGCCCTCGGTGTCCTTCGCGAGCGGCTTCTCGATGAGTGCGTGCACCCCGGCCTCAGCCAGGGCGAGCCCGGTCTCGGTGTGGAACTGCGTCGGCACCGCGACCATCGCGTAGTCGATGCCCGCCGCGATCAGCGCATGGACGTCCGGGAGCACGTCGAGGTCACCGGCCACGCCGTGCGGGTCGCCGCCGGGGTCGGCGACGGCCACGAGGTCGACGCCGTCGAGCGATCGGAGCACACGGGCGTGGTGACGCCCCATCATGCCGAGACCGATGAGGCCGGCGCGCAGGTTCGCCATCACGCACCCGCCTTCGCGACCGTGTTCACCGCGGTGACGATGCGGTCGAGGTCCTCCTGCGAGAGCGAGGGGTGGACCGGCAGCGAGATGACCTCGCGGGCCGCCTTCTCGGTCTCCGGGAGGTCCAGGCCCGGGGCGTATGCCTTGAGGGACTCGAGCCGGTGGTTGGGGATCGGGTAATAGACGCCGCAGCCGACCGCGTGCTCCTCACGCAAAGCGGTCGCGAAGGCGTCCCGGTCACCGGAGACGCGGATCGTGTATTGGTGGTAGACGTGGGTAGCGCCCTCCGCCACAGCCGGGGTGAGCACGCCCTCGAGGTTCGCGTCCAAGAACGCGGCGTTGTCCTGGCGGCTCCGGGTCCAGGCGGCGACCTTGGTCAGCTGCACCCGTCCGATGGCGGCGTGGATGTCCGTCATCCGGGCGTTGAAGCCGATCAGTTCGTTCGCGTACTGCTTCTCCATGCCCTGGTTGCGCAGGAGCCGAACGTTACGGGCGATCTCGTCGGTGGCGCACGAGACCATGCCGCCCTCACCGGAGGTCATGTTCTTCGTCGGGTACAGCGAGAACATCGCGAAGTCGCCGAAGGATCCGACCGGGGCTCCGTCGAGGGTGGCGCCGTGGGCCTGCGCCGCGTCCTCGAACAGGCGCAGTCCGTGCTCGTGCGCGATGGCGCGCAGCTCGGTCATCGCCGCCGGATGCCCGTACAGGTGGACCGGCATGATGCCCTTGGTGCGCTCGGTGATCGCGGCCCGCACACTGGCCGGGTCGAGGTTGAAGTAGGTCCCCTCGATGTCGGCGAACACCGGGGTCGCGCCGGTGAGCGCCACCGAGTTGCCGGTCGCGGCGAACGTGAAGGAGGGCACGATGACCTCGTCGCCCGGGCCGACACCGGCCGCCAGCAGCCCGAGGTGCAGCCCGGAAGTGCCCGAGTTGACGGCCACGCAGGTACGCCCGGCGACGAGCTCGGTCGCGAACTCCTGCTCGAAGGCGGCGACCTCCGGCCCCTGGGCGATCATGCCGCTGCGCAGGACGCGGTCGACCGCGGCGCGCTCCTCGTCGCCGACGATCGGCTTCGCCGCCGGGATCATGGGTTGGTTCACTTCGGTTCCTCCGTGTCCTGACCGGCCAGCGTGAGCACGCCGCCGGTTTCGTGATAGGTCTCGCCCGTGGTCGGGCAGCGCCATTGGCCGTCGCCGGCCTCCTCGAGTGGCACTCCGGCTCGGCCGACCCACTTGATCCGCCGTGCCGGGACGCCGGCGACCAGCGCGAAGTCCGGCACATCCTTCGTCACGACCGCGCCCGCCGCCACGGTGGCCCAGCGGCCGACCGTCACGGGGGCGACGCAGACCGCGCGGGCCCCGACCGAGGCCCCTTCGCGCAACGTCACCCCGACGGCCTCCCAGTCGGCGCCGCTCTTGAGTGAGCCGTCCGGGTTGACCGAGCGCGGGAACGTGTCGTTGGTCAACACGGCGGCAGGGCCGACGAACACCCCCGCTTCGAGCACCGCCGGCTCGTAGACCAGGGCGTAGTTCTGCACCTTGCAGTTGTCCCCCATCCGTACCCCGGTGCCGATGTACGCGCCCCGCCCCACGATGCAGTTCTCGCCGAGGACCGCGTTCTCCCGGACCTGGGCCAGGTGCCAGACGGAGGACCCGTCACCGATGGTGGCTCGGTCGTCCACGTCCGCGGTGTCGACGATGCGCACGTTCAAGGGATGGCCTCCGTGGTGTTCGGGGTGGGTCGAAGCGCGTCAAGCGTACAGTCCTCGGAATCGGCGATCGGACCGAAGGTCCCAGACCGCCGTCCCTACGCGGCATCGATGCCCTCGGCGAGGAAGGGCACGAGCGCTACCGAGTATTCGGCCGAGATGTGGCTGTAGTCGCGGTACACGATCACGTCACCGATGACCGGATAGCACGTGGTCTCGTCGCAGAAGTGGTCGGTCAGGTCGATCAGGTTCGCCCCGGCCGAGTCCGCCGCGGCGACGAGCGGGTCGGCCGGAACGGCGTCCGCCCGGTCCGTCGCGCAGTCGATCGGGACCTGCGCCGTCGCGAGACAGTCGGGGACATTCTCCCCCTGGGTCCTCGGGACCGCGGCGATCACGTGGACCGGATGACCCTGCTCGATCCACTGCGACCATACGTCGGCGTACCCGTCGCTCGCGGGATCCGCGTAGTCCTCTCCGGGCGCCGATTCGTAGGTGTACGCGGATGAGTAGGCGGTCGTGACGATGTCGGTGATCTCCGGGTGCGCCGCGAGATCAGCATTCACCGCGGCGAGCCATTCGGTGCACAGCTGTTGTGCCTCACCGGTCTGCTCGCTCGGCAGTCCCCGGAGGGCGTTGGTCGGCGGGCAGCTCGACTTCGTGTAGGTGCGCACCTGCCAGTTCCGCTCCCGCCCCAACGCGTCCAGGGCGGTGAACCACTGGGTGCCGTGCGAGTCTCCGATCATCGCGATCACCCGCTCGGGGTCGGGGTCGGAACTTCCGATCGTGCAGGACCGGAGGGCAGCCGAGGCAAGGCTGGTCTGGCAGTCAGGGAACCGCGGCTCGGAGTTCTGCTCGGCGACCACTTCGGGTGGCGGGTTGACGGGCCCTGCTCCGATCACGGAACCGCATGCGTCTGGGGCGGCGATCGCGGCCGGTCCGAAGCAGTCCTGTTGCTGGGCCTGCGTGAACGCCTCCTGTGCCGCAGCCTCGCGGCTGTCCAGCGCGGCGCCGATCCCGAGGCCCATGGCGACCACCGTGACCATTCCGACGACGGCGAACCGGTAGGCGTTCGCCCGCGCACGCGCGATCCAGCCCGTGGTCCGGAACCGGTCCTCGACAACCACCTTCGTGACCCAGGCCAGCAGGAGCGACACCGCGCCGATCAGGATCTTCTGCCAGGCCACCAGCGAGGAGCCGATGACGTAGGGCACCACGACGATGAGCGGCCAGTGCCAGAGATAGACGGAGTACGAGATGTCCCCGACGAAGGTCATCGGGCGCCAGGACAGCAACCTGCCCGCACTCCACGGCTGGGAGGTCGACCCCGCGAGGATCACAGCGGCCGCACCCAGGGTCGGGACGGCGGCCAGCCAGCCCGGGAAGGCCGTCGCCCCGGTGTAGGCGAACCCGCTGTAGACGATTGCTCCCAGACCCAGGAGCCCGAGGACCGGCGCCCAACGCCCGGGAGCCCGCAGCGGCAGCAGCGCCAGAGCGGCGCCGATGACGAACTCCCAGATCCTGGTCGGGGTCACGAAGTACGCCGACGCCTGGTTGGCCCCGGTCTCGACCACCGACCAGACGAGCGATGCGATGCCGACGATCCCGAGGATCACGGTCAACGCCAGCCGACGATCACCGCCGAACATGCCGGTCCGCCGGACCAGCACGATCGTGCCCAGCACCAGGAGCGGCCACAGCACGTAGAACTGCTCCTCCACGGACAGCGACCAGAAGTGCTGTGCCACGGTCGGGACATTGCCCTGGGCCATGTAGTCGACGGCGTCGGACGCCAGCACCCAGTTCTGGACGTAGAGCGCGCTGGCGCCGATCTGACGGGCGGACTGACTCCAGAGGGTCTCCGGCACCCAGAGCACGACCGCGACGGCGGAGACCGCCAGCACCAGCAGCGACGCGGGCAGGAGTCGTCGGATCCGTCGCGCCCAGAAGGAGGACAGCGAGAGCGAGCCCGTCCGCTCCACCTCTCGGAAGATGTGGGACGTGATCAGGTAACCCGATATGACGAAGAACACATCGACGCCGACGTAGCCCCCGGGCATCCGCAGCGGCCACAGGTGGTAGATGACGACCAGGCCGACCGCGATGGCGCGCAAACCTTGGATCTCCGGGCGGAAGCCCCCCGTGCTCTGGCGTTGGTCCTGGCTCAAGCCCTACTGTCCTCACTTCGCCGTAGTCCCGGGCGAGCATAGCTCGCGGTGCACCGGTCCCGACCACTTCCGACGGGCCACCGCCCGGTACGTCCTATCCTTGTGGCTGGCCACCGTGCCATCGTCCGGATCCCGAAGTGAGAGAGAGTCGCCATGGCGAGTGTCACCGAGAACACCTCGCCCGTCGATGAACTCCACATCTACGAGCCACACCGGGCCGGCCTCCCGAAACTCGGCCCTTACACCAGGCAGTTGTGGGCCCGTCGGGAGTTCGCCGCAGAGTTCTCACGCGCCGGTATCCGTGCAGCGAACACGCAGACCCTCTTCGGCCAGCTCTGGTTGGTGCTCAACCCGACACTCCTTGCCCTGGTGTACTACGTGCTCGTGAGCGTGATCCGCCAGAGTGCCGGCGGATTCGAGACCCTGGCCCACATCACCTGCGGGCTCTTCCTCTTCTACTTCGTCTCGGGGAGCATCACCCAGGGCGCCCAGTCGGTGACGGGGGGCGGGAAGCTCATCATGAACATGAACTTCCCACGGCTGCTGCTGCCTTTCGCGGCCGTGCGGACCGCGTTCTTCCGGTTCCTGCCCACCGTCCCGGTGTACTTTCTCATCCACATCCTGGCCGGCGGAGTCTGGAGCCCCCAGATGCTGTTGGCGAGCGTCTTCCTGGGGCTCACGGTCATCTTCTGTATCGGGATGGCCGCCATCTTCGCGACGGTCCAGGTCTACTTCCGGGACACGTCGAGCTTCCTGCCCTACCTCGTCCGGATCTGGCTGTATCTCTCGCCTGTGCTCTGGTTCGCCGACGAGGCTCCGGAGCAGTTCCAGGACCTGATGGTGCTCAACCCCTTGTACTCGCTGATCGGTAGCTGGACCGACCTGCTGCTTCGCGGGATCATCCCCGAGCCGAAGATGTGGCTGGCCGCGTCGATCTGGGCCGTTCTCGCCTTCGTGGGCGGATCACTGCTGTTCATGTCTAGGGAGCGTGAGTTCACTGTCCGCCTCTGATTCCACACCGACGCCGACTCCGGGCGGCACGGAGGTTCCGGTCGCGGGCCCCGAGGACGGAGCGAACCCGACCGCCCCGCACGTCGGCGAACCGGCTCAACCCCCGGCCACGGCCGCCGCTCCCCCGCCGGTCGTCTCCGTCCAGAACGTATCGATCACCTATCGGACGACGTTCGAGGCGGCTCCGACCCTCAAGAACACCATCGTTCGGCTGGGTCGGGGCGAGCGCAAGGTGAAGGTCGTCGATGCGGTCAAGAACATGTCGTTCGACATCAAGCCGGGAACCTCGGTCGGGATCATCGGGGCCAACGGCGCGGGAAAGTCGACACTGATGCGCGCCATCGCGGGAGTCCTGCCACCGAGTCAGGGCCGCATCGAGGTCCGCGGCCGGATCAGTGCCCTCCTTGCCCTCGGGGTCGGGTTCAATCCGAACCTGACCGGCCGGGAGAACGTGATCCTGGGCGGCCTCGCCGCGGGACTGACCCGTGCCGAGGTGAAGGAGCGCGCCGACGAGGTCGCCGACTTCGCGGAGATCGGCGACTTCATGGACATGCCGATGCGCACCTACTCCTCGGGGATGTACCAGCGTCTCGCGTTCTCCGTCTCGGTCCACATGGACCCCGACATCCTGCTCGTCGACGAGGCGCTCTCGGCGGGTGACGCGAGTTTCAAGGTGAAGGCCACCGCCAAGATGGCCGAACTCATGGAGAGCGCCCGCGCGATGTTCCTGGTCTCCCATTCACTCGGATCGATCCGGGAGATGTGCAACGAGGTGCTCTGGATCCACAAGGGCGAACTGATCATGCAGGGTTCCCCGCGGCGGGCGATCCGTGCCTACACGAACTTCCTCAAGGTGGGCGAGAACGCCTATACCTTCGAGGACCTCTGACGGACGCGTGCACCAGGTCGACCTCTCGATCATCACCTCGGCGCACGACGTCGCGGATGCTCGGCTGCACCGTCAGGTCGCCGCGCTCCGACGGGCGGGCCTGAGCGTCGAGGTGCTCGGACTCGGGAGGGCCGAGGACGGGCCCTCCGGTGCCGACATCCGCGTGTTCGCCCGACGGCACGGGGTGCGGCGCGCATCGTTCGCCATGTCGTTGCCCTGGCGCGCGCACGGCCGGGTGCTGATGACACTCGATCCCGACTCGTCGTTCGCCGGCTGGCTCAACAGTCGGTTGACCCGACGGAGCCTGATCAGCGACGTGCATGAGGACTACCGCGCACTGCTCGCGGACCGGGCCTGGGCACGGGGCATCCGCCGCCTGCCCGCATCGATCTGGGCGCGGCTGGGCCTCTTCGCTGCGGCGCGTTCCGACGCGACCGTCGTGGCGGATGCCCATCTGCTACCCGACCTGGACCGTCGCGTGGTGTTGCGTAACGTTCCCGACCTCACGATGGTGCCGGAGCCGTCGACCCCGTCGCTGCCCAGGCGAGCTCTGTACATCGGGGACATCCGGGCAAGTCGTGGCCTGTTCGCGATGGTGGAGGCGGTGCGCTCGGCGCCCGCGTGGCGACTGGACCTCATCGGCCCGATGGCCGAAGCGGACCGAGGCCGGTTCGAGGCATGTCTGGCCGAGGATCCGGCCCTGGCTGCCCGCGTCCAGTGGCGCGATCGACTACCCCCGGCCGACGCCTGGGCCGCCGCAACCGGGGCCAGCGTCGGTCTCTCCCTCCTGGACGACACGCCGGCCTTCCGGGCCGCGATGCCGTCCAAGATCTACGAGTACCTCGCGACCGGCCTCCCGGTGCTCACCACCGGACTACCGCGCCCGGCCGAACTGCTCCGCTCCAGCGGCGCGGGCGTCGTGGTCACGGGCTCCGCCGAGGCGGGCCAGGTTCTCGCCGGATGGACCGATCGTCCGCAGGAGTTGGCTCGCCTCCGTGATCGCGCCCTGATCTGGCGGGCCGAGGAACTCGTGGCGGCCGATCCGACGGCCGACTTCGTGCGCGTCGTGACCGACCTGACCGACAACCAGCCGAAAGCCGATCACCCGGGGGACAACGAGTGACTACCCGCAAGCCACGGCTCGTCATCGTGGTCCAGAGCAAGATCACGGGGGACTCCCGGGTCCAGAAGGCCGCCATCTCGGCGGCCAGGGCCGGTTGGGAGGTCGCCCTGCTCGGCTTCGACGGGATCGGTGGAGAGCCCCGGTCCTGGCTCGGCTCCGTCCGGGTGATCCGGCGCGGAATCGGAACCGCACACCGTGACGAGTTCGCGGCCCGCTGGGTCGAGATCCGCAGTCCCCTGTTCCCGGGCGCCTATCGACACACGTCCGAACAGGTGAACGCCGGTCGCCGGCTGAGCCGCCGGATCCGGCGGGAGCGGGAGCGGCTCCCCCAGCGGTCCGGCCCGGCGGGGCTCCTGCGACGGATACTTCTCGAGACCCGGCTGCTCGGGCCACGCGTCAGCCACAAGGTCCGCTCCTGGGGGGCCGGCAGCCACCGCAGCACGCTCCCGGACAAGAACCCCGAGGATGTCACCTGGCGGGAGGACCTCCCAGCCTTCCTCGACTGGCGCGATGCCTTCGCGCCCGCGTTGGTGAGCCTGGCCCCGGACCTGATCCACTCCAACGATCCCGCCATGATCGGCGTGGCCCACGAGGCGGTCTCGGCCCTGCGGGCTCGCGGCCGTGCCGTGGGCTGGATCCACGACATCCACGAGCATGTCTCCGCGGTCGACTGGGGCTCGGAACGCATCTCGGCTGCGTACGTGGACCACGAGCGGGAGTACATCGCGGCGCCCGATGCCTTGGTGACGGTCAGTCCCGAGATCGCCGAGATGCTCGCCGACGAGTATGCGCTCGACGAGCCTCCCGCCGTCGTCCGCAACGCCCCCCTGGCCGACGTTCGCACCGATGACGCGCCGAGCCTGCGGGAGCGGATCGGCCTGGACCCGGGTGTGCCGCTCATCGTGAGCAGCGGTTCGGTCGATCCACGACGCGGGCTGCACACCGTGATCGAGGCATTGCCGGCCGTGCGCGACGTCCACCTCGCGATCGTCACCCGGGAGCCCGAGACCACCGGTCCGCTGCACACGCTGCTGAAACGCGCCGAGGAACTCGGGGTCAGGGACCGGGTGCACACGGCACCCTACGTGCCCACGTTCCAGATCTCGGCCTACCTCTCCTCGGCCGACATCGGCGTGTTCGCCGGTGTCCATTATCCGAACTACGAAGCGTCGCTACCCACCAAGCTGCCGGAGTACCTCCACGGCGGCCTACCACTCCTCGTCAGTGACCTGGCCACGCCGTCGGCGTTCGTGCGGAAGCATGGTGTCGGCGAAGTGTTCGTCGCCGAGGACTCAGCCGACCTCGCCCGGGCCGTCCGTGACCTGCTGGCCGACCTCGACGGCTATCGGAACGCGATCACGAAGCCCCTCCTCGAGGAACTCTCCTGGCAGCACCAGGCGACCACGCTCGTCGACCTCTACACCCGCGTGACGGGGATCCGTCCGGAGGTTCCCGAGGAGGCGATCCCCTGGGAGGTATCGGAGACCGAGAGCGGGCCGCGCGACCCGTGGCCGGACCTCGAACCGGTCCACGATCCCCAGCCTGCCTCGGAGGGCGTCGAGGACCCGAACCCGGAGGCGGACGAAGACGAGGCTCTAGCGCTGCCCGACGGCACGCGCAGCCGCCTGGAGGCCGTTGAGGATCGCGGCTGATCCGCTCAGCCGACGTGCTCGCCACGCCAGCGGGACGGCGTCGGCGTCCAGGGCCACGATCAGGTCGGCAGATTCCAGAACCGCGCGAACCGCTGCGCTGCGGAGCCCGTTCCGCTCGAACCCGGCCGCGTTAGTCCGACCCAGCAGGACGGCCACGACGTGACCCACCGCGTCCTTCCCCGACACCTTGCGCTGGGGCCGGAGCGGGGACGACGACACCTCGAGGCGGCGAACCCCCTCGGTCGTCGCGCCGGATCCGGCCAGGACCACGGTGACCTCGATGTCGTCGGGCACATTCCGGACGAGTTCCCGTACCGCGGCAGCACCGTTCGTGGTGCCCGCTAGGACGACGACCGACCTCATCCGCTCGTCCCCTGCCGTGCGGGGCTGATGTCACTGAGCGCCCGGAGCCGAGGAGCGAACTGACGGTCCCGACGGAACTGCTCGGCGAACTCCAGCGCCACGGCGGCGAGGCTCGGGTCGGCGCCCCGGGCCAGCTGCCAACCCCTGCCGAGCGCGACCGCGACCGCAGCCGCGTCCGTGGCGTCGGTCGGCACCCACAGCGGGTATCCACGCAGCACCGTGGCCGCGGCGTTCCGGGGATCGTGGACCGAGACGATCGGCAGTCCGGTGGCGAGGTATTCGAAGACCTTGCCGCTCGTCACATAGCGGCCCGCGCCCAGAGCCAGGACGAGTACGTCGACATCGGCGTAGTAGGCGCCCACGTCGTTCTTGGCGATCGGCCCGTCATAGGACACCCCGAACGAGCGCCCGCGCTCGATCGTCGCCAGCATCTGCGGGTCGGGGACCGCGAAGTAGCCGAGGTAGCCGGCCAGCGACAGGGTCGCCCCGGTCGGCAACGACCCGTTCCGTTTGGCCAGTTCCCAGCCGTCGATGAGCTCGGTCAGCGGCACCATGCGGGTCATCGTGCCGACGTAGCCGAACCGCGGCCGCGGGGGTTCGTCGACACCTGCGATCTCCGCCGCCTCCGACCTGCCCGTTGCAGGCGACCGGTCCTCGCTCCGGAGGAGATCCGGATCCCAGCCGTTCGCGACCACGTGCATCCGGTCGGCGACCTCCCGATAGCGAGCGGCGTGCCAGTCCCGGATCGGCTCGTTCACGAACCAGACCTCGCGTGCGCCCGCGAGGAGCCGCTGCTCCCATCGTCCGATCCGACTCCATCGGCCGGTGAGCGTGCGGCCGGAGAAGACGTCGAGCGTCCAGGCGTCCCGGTAGTCCAGCACGTAAGGCACCCCGTCCTTGGCGAGAGCGTCGGCAGCGGTGAACGTGACGTAGGGATTGGCCGTCGACACGACGAGGTCGACCGGGTCGGCGGCGTGGATGCTGCGCGCGGCCCGCTCCAAGGGCCCGCGCCATGGGCCGTATCCGCGCTCGGGAAACGACCGCCGGTCCAGCAGTCCACGCCAGCGATGCCATGCCTGCGGTAACTGGGCCCGCAGCCAGGAATAGGTGCGGATGTCGGCATCCTGCGCGGGCCATTCGAAGGGGACCCGCATCACCGTGATGTCCGGGTCGATCCGGGACTCCAGCGACGGGTCGGTGCCGGTGTACCGATCGAAGGTGTCCCGGTCGGCGGTCAGCACCGTCACCCGCCAGCCCGACCTCGCGAACGCGTTCGCCGTGGCCAGGGCCCGGTACACGCCTCCACCGCGACACGGCGGGTATCCCCACGCGACGTAGAGGAGGTGCGGTTGGGTCACGTCGTGGTCTTTCCGTCGGCTGGCCCACGTGGGGTTCGGTCCGCGGCCCTCGTTACAATAGCGTGACCGCGAGAACAGGAGCGTGCCGCGCCCTGAATCACCACGAAGGGAACTGGCCGTGACCGACTCCGGGCTGCGAGGACTGCGCCGGGTGTGGCGTCGGGTGCCGAAGCCCGTCCGCGATCGGCTCAAGCCGCTCCGCGATGCCCTCAGGGGTCCGGCTGCCCGGGTCGAGCCCGTTGTGGCGGAGCCCGTGGAGGAGCCCGGACCCCAACCACGTGCGATCACCCTCCCCGAGGGACTCCAACCACGTCCCGTGCCACCGGAGCGCGACATCACGGTCTTCATCGGCCCGGCCAACCATGCCGGTCAGGGCTTCCGGTGGGCGCGCGCGTTGGAGCAGGCCGACGGGAATCTGGCAGCGGTCTCGTTCGCCCCCACTCGCGAGAACGGCTTCGCCTTCGAGATCGACTACACGGTCCCGGTGGGGATCTACTGGGACAACGAGATCTGGGCGCGGGATCAGCTCGAATACCTCACCGGATCCTTCAGCCACGTCCTCTTCGAGGCCGAGCAACCGCTGCTCGGCCTCCACCTGGGTGAGGACTTCAGCGCCGAGGCAGGGAGACTGCGTCAGAGCGGTGTCGAGGTCGCCACGATCTGTCACGGCAGCGATATCCGTCTGCCCAGCCGCCACATCCGCGACAACCCCTGGTCCCCGTTCCTGGTGCCGGGCTATCGCAAGACCAAGGAACTGGAAGTGCTGGCCCGCCTCAACGCCCGCCGGCTCGCCGATCTCGACGCCCCGGTCTTCGTGTCGACACCGGACCTGCTGGACGACGTGCCAACCGCGTCGTGGTGCCCGGTGGTCGTCGATCCCGAGCGGTGGCGCTCAGAGCCCCGCACGATCCCCACGCGCCCCGTCGTCGTCCACGCGCCGAGCCGCGCCGCCGTGAAAGGCACCGAACTCATCGAGCCGATCCTGGAGCAACTCCATGCGGACGGGTTGATCGAATACCGGCGCATCACGAAGGTGCCCTCGGCGGCGATGCCCGGCGTGTACCGCTCCGCGGACATCGTCCTCGACCAGTTCCGGATCGGGAGCTACGGGGTCGCGGCCTGCGAGGCCATGGCCGCCGGCTGTGTGGTGGTCGGCAATGTCCGCGACTCGGTCCGTCGACACGTGCGGGAGAGCACCGGCACCGACCTCCCGATCGTGCAGGCCGACCCCGACGATCTGGCCCCGGTCCTGCGAGGCCTGCTCGGCTCCCGCGACGGGTGGCCAGTCCTGGGTGAGCGTGGCGAGGCGTTCGTCGAACGCGTGCACAACGGCGTCCGGTCCGCCGAGGTGCTGGAGACCTTCGTCGGAGCGAACCGATGAATCACGCCCGCCGGTTGCTGACGACGATGGCACGAACCGTCGCCGACTCCCGTCGACACCTTCCTGGACCGCTTCGACGCTTGCTCACATCGGTGAAGGATCGCCTGCCTCGCGCCACGGTCGAACGGGCCATGGGCCGCGAGGTTCACGTGGGTGGACCGGACGACGGCGACGAGGGTCGGCCCGCCGTCCCGGACACCGCCGTCCGGCTGTTCGTCGGCCCCGCGAACTTCGCGGGCCAGGGCTACCTGTGGGCCCGAGCCGTCGAACGGTCCGTCCCAGATGTCTCCGCTGTCTCATTCGCTCCACACGTGCCAGGAGCGTTCGACTTCCCGGTGGACTACCTCGTGCCGCAGGCGACCTACCTCGACGACTTCGAGTTCCACGAGCGTCTGTTGGCCTACGTCCGCGGGCAGTTCACGCACGTCCTGTTCGAGGCTGCGCGCCCCCTGTTCGGGCGTTCTTACGGACTGAACTTCCTCACCGAGTCGAAGCTCCTGACGAGGGCGGGCCTCGCCGTCGCCGTGATCGCCCATGGAACCGATGTGCGACTCCCCAGCCGACACGCCGCCGCCTACGACTACTCACCCTTCCGAGGCGACCTCGTTCCGGAGACGCCGCTGTTGGAGGATCGGGCGGCACGCAACATCGCCAGGATCGATGCGTTCAGCGGACCGGCTTTCGTCTCCACACCGGATCTCCTGCTCGACCTTCCGGAGGCCACCTGGTGTCCCGTGGTCGTCGACGTGGATCGGTGGCACACCGACGTGCCGCCGATGCAGCGCAAGGTTCCGGTCGTGGTTCATGCGCCGAGCAAGAGCCACGTCAAGGGAACGGACCTCGTCGAGACCGCCCTCGCGGACCTCGTGGCGCGCGGCGCCATCGAGTACCGCAGGATCGAGGGTGTGCCCGCTGCGGAGATGACGCGGGTGTACACCGAGGCGGACATCGTGCTCGACCAGTTCCGCCTCGGCAGTTACGGTGTGGCCGCGTGTGAGGCGATGGCGGCCGGGCGCGTCGTCGTCGGGAACGTGTCCGATCTGGTCCGCGAGCACGCAACCTCCGTGGGGGCCGGCGAGTTGCCGATCATTCAGGCGGACGGCAGCGACCTCGCCAGTGTGATCGAGAGCATCATCGACGACCCGACGACCGCCCGGACGCGGGCCGCCGACGGGCTCGGCTATGTTCGCGCCGTGCACGACGGCAGCATTTCGGCCGGTATTCTTCGAAACTTCCTGGAGGAAGGGCAGCAGTGACCTCGGATCGGCCGCCACACGTCGTCTACATGCCCGGCAATGACGTCCTCGTCGATGCCCGCGTGTTGAAATACATCGCCAGTGCGGACTCGCTCGGACTGCGGGTCACGGGCGTCGGGGTTGTGCGCAAGGGGCACCACCGTAGTTTCGCTCTGGGCAACGGCCACATCCTCATCGAGCCGGTGCCCATCCCCCAGACCCCCGCAGCCGCCCCCACCGCCGAGCGCACCCCCCTCGGTCTCGCGGTCCGCGACCTGGTGCGCCCCGGTGCCGGCACACGTGACCGGCTCGAGGCCGGCCGCCGCGCCACCGCCAAGCGCAGGCGGGGGGCGGCCCGCGCCCTGCGCGAGCGCCAGCACGGCGCTCTCGCCTATCCGGTGGCGCTCGTCCGGCACGGGCAGATCGCTCTCGAGAGGCTGTACAACAAGGCGCTCGGAGTTCGGCTCCGGGGCAGGCCCACCGACGAGGCCATCGAGGAGATCACCGACCGCGATCTGGCCATCGCGCACTACCAGGCGCATCCCGAGTTGAGTCGCTGGCGCGAGACCCTGCCCAACGCCCGCGTCGACGAGGAGTCGCTCGGTCGCCTCCTCGACGAACTTCGCCCCGACATCATCCACGTCCACGACGTCTTCATGCTCGGCGTCGCCGTGAACGCCGCTGATCGGGCCGCCGCACGGGGGCGGACCGTCCGACTCGTCTACGACGCCCACGAGTACATCGCCGGTGTCGCCGTCATTCCCGCATTGACCATCGGTGCCTACTGCGACCTTGAGCGTGAGTTCGTCCCACGAATGGATCGCATCATCACGGTCTCGGAACCGCTGGCCGGCTGGCTCCAGCGCGACTACCACCTCGAGCGGACCCCTGACGTGGTGCTCAACGCACCAATGGTCGGTCGCCCGCCCGAAGACTTCAAGGATCTGCGCGACGTCGTCGGGCTCGGGGACGATGTTCCGCTCATGGTCTACGGCGGCGGCGTGAACCGTGCGCGGGGCGTCCAGACCGCTGTCGCTGCTCTCGCCGAACTGCCCGAGATGCATCTGGCGCTCGTGACCAACCGGCCGAACGGGCCCGTGACGCGGGAACTGCTTGCGCAGGCCCGGTCGCTGGGCGTCCTGGATCGCTTTCACGTGGCCCCGTTCGTGCCGCCCGAGTTCGTGACACATTACTTCGGCCGGGTCACGATCGGACTGAGCACTCTGCTGCACGCGCCGAACCACGACGTCGCACTCACGAACAAGTTCTGTGAGTACCTGCTCGCTGGGATCCCGATCATCACCAGCGACACGCCCGCGCAGGCGGAGATCGTCGAGGAACGAGGCCTCGGCGGGGTGTACATCGCCGGCGACGTCCAGGATCTCGTTCGAGCGGTACGGGAGCTGCTTCCGCGTGTCAATGAGGTCCGCGACCGGATCGCCGGCGACCAGGCCCTCCGGCACGAGTTCTCCTGGGCGGCCCAGGTCGAGACCATCCGCGACGTGTATGCGGACCTGCTTGGTTCGCTGCCCGAGCGAGCCTGGGCCGCCGATGCCACACACATCACCCAACTGGAGCCGAGGGAGATCACGAAACCGTGAGCAGCGAACACGTCGTGATGGTCGTCGCCAGCGGCATCGCTTCGGACGCGCGAGTCCGCAAGACTGCGGTTGCGGTCGCCGACCTCGGCTACCGCGTCACCCTGCTCTACGGGGAACTCGACGCGACCGAACCTGTCGAGGGCACCCTCGGCCCGGCCCGGACCGTTGGCCTGCCGGTCGCGTACACGCGCCGCGACGAGCAAGTCGAACGGCGCCGAGCCCGGCGCGCGTGGCGGCCCTCGTGGCCCGCCTACCGTGACGGTGAGCGTGAGGAACACGGTCGTCAGGCACTCAACACTCGTCGCGCCAGTAAGGGCGACACCCCCGAGATCCTCGCCCGACGCGGGATCCATTGGGCTCGCCGCACACTCCGCGCGGCACAGGACCCGGCGTTCCGGCTCGCGTGGGGCAAGTACGACGGCCTGCGCGCACGGTTCGTGGGCCGGACTTGGCGCAGCGAGCTACCCAACATCGTCGACCTCGAGCGGGTGTTCACCGACCGGATGGCTGCCGAGACCCCCGACATCCTGCACGTGCACGACATCCACCTGCTCAGCGCCGGCGTCCGGGTCAAACAGCGCGCTGCCCGGACCGGCCGCGCGGTACGGCTGATCTACGACGCCCACGAGTACATCCCCGGCACCGTCGCGCGCACCGTGCTCGAGGAGAACGCACTCAAGGCGATGGAGTCGGACCTGATCGGGGATGCCGACGCCGTCATCACGGTGAGCGAACCGATCGCCGAGGCGCTCCGTGACCGTTACGACCTGCGGCGGACCCCGAGCGTGGTGCTCAACAGTCCGTCCCTGACGGTCGAGTCGACGTGTGCGAAGGACGTGCGCACCGAGTCCGGGATCGAGCCGGGTACGCCGCTCGTCGTGTACTCGGGAGTCCTGAACGAGAAACGCGGCCTGCCGACCGTGGTCCAGGCACTCTCACTGTTGCCCGAGGTGCACTTCGCCGTCGTCTGTGTGCCGGACGCGAGCCACTGGCGGGCAGCCCTGCTGATGAAGGCCGCTCGCAAGGCGGGAGTGTCGGACCGGGTCCACCTCATCGATCCGGTGGCACCCGAGGAGATCCTTGCCTATCTCCGGACGGCCGACGTAGGGATCCACCCTCTGATCGCAGGCCTGCCGAACCATGAGATGGCCCTGCCGAACAAGTTGTTCGACTATCTGTTCGCCGGCCTGCCGATCGTGGTCAGCGATCTCAAGCTGATGGGTGCGTTCGTGCGGGAGAATCGGATTGGCACGACCTTCACGGCGAGCGACCACCGCGATTGTGCCCGAGCGATCCGGGAGGCGCTCGAGAACGTCAAGGTCTACGGCGGTTCGGCGCGGTCGGAGGAGTTCACAGCCCGCTTCTCCTGGGAGCACCAGATCGAGCAGCTCGACCAGACGTACGCCGCCCTGTAGTGGGAGGATCGGACCGTCGGTAGTGGGAGGATCGGACCATGACACCGCCAGTACCCTCCCAACCCGACCGGTTCGGCCGACGCCGACCGTCGCGTTGGCTGGCTGCCGTGATGACCGCGCTGTTTCTCGTCGGCCTGGGTGCCGTCAACCAGCCGCCGGCCGAGGCCGCCGTCAGTATCACGGTCGACGGGCGGGGTTTCGGCCACGGCATCGGCATGTCGCAATACGGTGCCGCGGGACGCGCTACCGCGGGGCAGACGTACACGCAGATCCTCGCGGCCTACTACCCGGGCACGACCGTCGGATCGCTGGCTGACTCCCAGTCCATCCGCGTGTGGATCCAGGGAGACACCGACCGGCAGACCTGGGTCCGTGGCGAGTCGGGCCTGTCCGTGCGGGTGGGTACCGCGTCGGTCGCCCTGCCGACGACGATCGGCGGCACGGTGGCGCTCTGGCGGCTCCGGCTCGTGTCCGGCGCCCTGGTGATCGAGGCCAGCGTCAACGGCACCTGGCGTGCGCCCGGTGTGCCCGGTCTGAGCACGCTGCTCAACGGCGCGACGGCGGCTGAGTTCGTGGCCGGAGACGGCACCGTCCAACTCGTCACGTCCACCTACCGCGAGTACCGTGGCGTGGTCCGTGCGGTCCGCGTGCCCGGCTCCACGACCGACCTGCGCACCGTGGTGGTCTCGACCTACGCCAACTACCTCCCCTCGGTGGTCACCTCCGAGATGCCGGCCAGCTGGCACATCCAGGCGTTGCGGGCGCAGGCAGTCGCCGCCCGCACGTACGCCCGCTTCGACCAGGCCAGCAAGGCCCCCTCGGCCTGGTACGACACTTGCGACACGACGTCCTGCCAGGTCTTCCAAGGACTGGCCGACTACACCGCGGCCGGGGCCCTGGTGCGTTCGTACACCCACGAACGCACGACCAGGGCGGTCGCCGAGACCTCCGGTGTGGTTCTGCTCTATGGAGGTTCGCCGGCATTCACCCAGTTCAGCGCCTCGAACGGCGGCTACTCGTTGCAGGGGTCACGGCCCTACCTGGCTGCCAACCCCGACCCGTTCGACGGCTACGCGCCCTGGCGGGTCACCTTGACCGGCGCGCAGATCACCGCCGCGTACCCGAGTATCGGAGTGTTCCGGGGCCTGACCTTCGCCCGCGATGGCCGTGGCGCCTACGGCGGTCGGGTCACGTCGGCGACCCTGACCGGCAGCCAGGGCTCCGTGACCATCACCGGCGCACAGTTCCGGTCGGCCTTCGGCCTGCGTTCCACGCTGCTGACGGCCTCCGTCAGCGGGGTGCCACTCAGCCTGCCGCAGCGGGACTGGAACGGCGACCAGCAGCCCGACCTGGTCGCCCGCGGCCCAAACGGCGCCCTCTACACCTACCTGAGCAGCGGCCCGGCGACGTGGCACTCGCGGGTCGCCATCGGACGTGGCTGGCAGAGTATGGGCGTCATGACCCAAGTCTGGAACTTCTCGGGGACGAGGACCTCCGAGATCATCGCCATCCAACCATCCACGGCACAACTCTTCGTGTATCCCGGCGACGGTCGTGGCGGTTGGGGTACGCCACGTGTGATGGGGCGGGGCTGGCGGGGCTTCGACCAGTTCGTCGGTGTGCAGGACTGGTCCGGTCGGGGTACCGCCGGCCTGATCGTGCGCCAGCGGAGTACCGGTCACCTGCTGTACTACGCCGGCAACGGTTCCGGTGGCCTCACCGCCGGCGTCCGCATCGGCACCGGCTGGAACGGCATGGACATGATCCTGGCCGCGGGCGACTGGGACGGCGACGGCAACGTCGACCTCCTGGCCCGCCAGGCCCGAACCGGCGACCTCTACCTCTACCGGGGCAGCGGGCGCGGTGCGATCCTCTCAGGCTCCCGGATCGGCAACGGCTGGGCCAGCATGGATGCGCTGGTGGGTGCCGCGGACTGGGATCAGGACGGCACGGTGGACGTCCTGGCACGGGAGGCGGGCACCGGAGCCCTCTGGCTCTACCCCTCCGACGGCGCCGGGAACTTCCGGCCGCGCCAGCAGGTGGGGCACGGTTGGACGGGTTTCGACCTGGTGCGCTGAGCCCTTGGAACCAGACCGCACGGGGCCCGACCGACCCCATCTCCTGCTGATCGCGATGCACTTCCCGCCGTCCCGCGCGAGCGGGGTGTTCCGGCCACTGGCCATGGCGAACCACTTCGTGTCGACCGGCTGGCAGGTGACGGTCATCACCGCCACCGAGAAGTTCTTCGGCGACGTCAACGGCACCACGGACGACGCGCTGCTCGCGCACGTCGACCCGCGGGTGCGCGTGGAGCGCGTGCCCGTACCGGCGGAGCATCTCATCACGGACGTCCGGCGGATGAGTTGGCGCCGTGCCCACATCCCGAAGGTCGTCGGCGCCTGGGCGAAGGTGCGCGAGCGGGTTCTGTTCCCCGAGCGGTACAGTTCCTGGATCCCGGGGGTTGTGCGTCGCGCGCTCGCGGTCCATCGCCGTCGGCCGGTCGACGTCGTGTTGGGCACCGGCAATCCGTGGAGCGCCTTCGAGGCCGGCCGGCTCATCAAGACGTTGACGTCGGCACCCCTGATCCTCGACTACCGCGATTCCTGGACCCTCGATCAGTTCGGTGAACGGGACGCATTCGGGCCCGGCCATCCAGCCTGGGCCGCGGAGCGGAAGGCCGTGACCGCCGCCGACCTGATCGTGTATGTCAACGAGCCGATGCGCGACTGGCATGCTGCTCGCTATCCCGACGCCTCGAGCCGGATGACCGTCCTTGAGAACGGCTACGACGCCGGCCTGCTCGGCGAGGTCCCGTTCCGGTCACCGTCGTCCGGTCCACTGGTCCTCGGTAGCGTCGGCACGATCACCGAACACTGGCCGCACGAGGCCTGGCGAGGCTGGGACCGGGCCAGATCCGAACCAGAGCTCGGGGACGCGAGCCTTCATCTCTACGGGCACCTGGGCTTCACCCGTGCCGCTGCATCGGCGATACGGGCCATGCTTCCCGGCCCCGACAGTCAGGTGGTCTGGGAGGGATCGGTCCCGAAGTCGGAGCTCACTGCCGTCTACACCTCGATCGATGTTCTCGTGATGATGATTCCGAGCTCCCGGTACGTCACCGCGGGCAAGACCTACGAATACATGGCCACCGGCAGGCCGATCGTGGCGATCCACACTCCGCGGACCGCGGCAGCCATCCCGATGCGCGGTTATCCGCTCGCGTTCCCGTGCACGGACCTCGGACCGACGAGCGTGGCCGAGGCGTTCCTGGCCGCGGCCAGACGTGCCCGCACGATGACCGCCGCGGATCACGAGGCCGCCCTGGCACACGCCGCACGCTACCGGCGCGACCGCCTGCTCGACCCGTTCGAGGCCCGCGTCCGAGGGCTGTTGCGATGACGCGTGCAGCCACGAGGGACGTGGTGATCGTCACTCCGTGGTACCCGACTCCTGAGGAGGCGTACCACGGTGTCTTTGTGCGGGACACGGTGGCCGCCCTGGCGATCGAGCCGGAGCGGATCCGGATCGTGCACCTGGCCCGGCTGGGGGCACACGAGCCCGCGACGACCGAGATCGTCGCCACTCCGGAGGGCGAACTGCTCCGGATCGGGATCCCGATCCTCGCGGGCACGGCGCGTTCTGAGGTCGCGCGCCGCCAACGCGACGTGCTCCGGGCACATGATGCCCTGGCGGGAGCCACGGTCATCCACGCCCACGTCGGCCTCCCGACGGGCTGGGCAGCGGCTGCCGCTGCCCCGGACGGCGCCCGCCTCGTGGTCACCGAACATGCCACCTACCTGCGTGAGGAACTGCGGACGGTGTCGGGCCGGCAGGCATACCGAGAAGTTCTCGATCGCGTGTCCACGCTGCACATGGTGAGCGAGGCCGAGGCGGAGCGGGTCCGGGCGCTGTACCCCGAGCATGCGTCCCGGGTGATCGCCACCGGGAACCCGGTCCGGCCGCCGCGGCATCCGATGCCGCCGCGGGGGCCAGGACCTCTCGACCGTTGGCTCTACATCGGCAATCTCATTCCCCGCAAGGGTGTTCAGCAGTTGCTGGAGTCGTTCGCGCTGTTCCATCGGGACCGCCCGACGGCGTCCCTCACCCTGGTCGGTGGCGGTCCGCTCGAGGGGTTCTTGTGGGAGCAGACGGCCGAACTGGGTCTCACCGCGCACGTGCGGTTCGCCGGGCCGCAGGGGCCCGAGGACCTGGTCGACCTGGCGCGTTGGGGTGACGTGCTCGTGCATCTGTCCGCGTTCGAGACGTTCGGCCTGACACCCGTTGAGGCCGCGCTGAACGGCCTCGCCGTAGTCGTCACCAGATGCGGTGGTCCCGAGGAGACACTTTTGGAGTCGGCGGCGGCCGGCATCGCGCGGCTCGTACCGGCGGGCGCCTCGCCCGAGGTGGTCGTGGCTGCCGTCCGCTCGCTCGAGTCGTCGGCACCCGACGCCCGCGCCAGCCAGGCTCTGACGGACCTGCATGAGCGCTATGCGGCTGGCCCGTGGGGTCGGCGGATGACCGCGACGCTGCTGCCGTCCGGGCACGCCGGCGACGTTGCCGCCAGTGTGCCCGAAACCGACGCGGACAGCCCGGATGGGGCAGCGTGTGCCGGAGGGCTGCCCCGGCGCGTCCTCCTGTTGGCGAACTCCCCCGTCGGCCGCCGCAAGGTGCGCGAACTGGTTCCGATGACGCTGCGTCACGACGTCCCGCTGATGGTCGTGACCAACCGGTCGTCGATGGCGGCCGCGCTGGACCGGCGGGTGCGCGTGCTCGACATCCAGCCGGCCACGTCCTGGCTCCCGTTGCAGCTCCTCGAGTCGGCACTGTTGGTCGGGGTGCCGCGTCTGATCCTGAGTACGGCCGAACGTCTGGCCGGACTCGTCGCTCGGGTGCCTGGGCGGGTCGGGCGTCTGGCGCTCGCTGGTCAACGCCGCGTCGGTGCGGTCCGGACTCGCGCCATCGACCTCGGCAACAGGATCCATGACTCGGTGCTCCACCCGCTGGTCTACGCCGTCACCGATCCCATCCCGAACGCCCGGTACGTCATGCGCCACCGGGCAAGCATCGACGAGTTCGACCCCAGCCACGTCTTCTACGCCGACAGCGAGTCACTGGCGATCGCCTGGCGCTTGGTCCGGGCATGGCCGGACCTCGACGTCGACCGCCTGCCCCGGACGATCGACTACTGGGAGTTCCTCCGCCCGGCGCCGGTGGACTGAGACGTGATCAGCGGGTGAGGAAGGACGCGGCCATCAGCCGCAGCGGCGCCTCGGTGGCGAACATCTGGGTCAAGTCTCGGGTGATCACGGTCGAGGGGTGACCGTGCCGGCGCCGCTGGAGCGCGAGGGAGATCAGTCGTTCCGCGTTCCCAGAACGCCCCAGGATGGCGTCGAGGAGCCGGCGGTCGGCCAGTGAGAGCACGGCCTCGACGCCCGGCGCGGCGTCGAGCAGCCGACGAGCGACCTTGGCCAGGGAGGCACGCTCGGCGTCGGTCCAGAACTCCGGGTCGTTCCGGTTGTGTACGGCGCCGAACAGGTGGATCCGGATGAACTTCACGCACGCCGACCGGCGCTGCTCCAGCGTCAGAGCCTCGAACCACGGCTGCCGCACCAGCCGTCGGAGGAACCTGAGTTCGTCCTTGATCGGGCGCTGGACGTACGTGACCCGGTCCGCGGCGTCCTCCCCGATCACGTACGCAGGGCCCCACCGGTCGAACACCGCCTTCCCGCCGAACCACAACCGCGTCACGAAGCCGACGTCACCGCCCACCTGAGCGCGCTCCTCGAGTCGCAGTCCCAGGCGGGTGATCGCGGCCCGGGAAACCAGACCGAGTGGAGCACTCCGGTAGGAGAGCCGGTCGGCGACCGGGTCAAGCTCCTTGCGCCGGAACGGCCGGGTGGGCGGCGTCCGGACCATCCGGTGCTCCAGGCCGAGCACGAGCCGGGCCACGACGGCGTCGGCACCGGTCCGGCGGGCGAGCCAGAACCAGGACGATATTGCCCCCGGCAACAGGGTGTCGTCGGAGCCCATGATGGCCACATACTCGGCGGTTGCCAGGTCGATGCCGGCGTTGAACGGGCCGGACGCGCTCCGGTACGGGTCACGGTGTTCCAGGAACCGCACCTGGTCGCGGTGGTGGGCGTCCAGTAGCGGTCCGATCTCGTCGGCACCGATGTTGTGGCAGACGACCGTGAGACGGACCCCCTCGCCGTTGCGGTCGAGCACGGACCGGACGGCCCGCGCGATCGGCCGCTCCGTGGAGTGGACGGCGATGATCACGTCGACGCCGACCCCGCCCTTCGGCTCCATGTCCGCACCCGGCTCAGGCACGGCGACCCTCCGCGGCTGCCCGGTACCCGGCCACATACCCGGCTCCAACTCGAGCGGCTGAGAACGAGTCACCGATGGTCTCGGCGATGTCCGAGGCGTTCAGGTGCCGGGTCCGCCGCTCCGTCTCGACGATCGCGTCCGCGTACGCCGAGGCTTCCTGGAGGTCCACGAGGGTCCCGACCTCGGGCCGGATGTACTCGCCCTGGCCGCCGGTCGCGCCGACGACCACGGGTCGTCCGTGCACCAGTGCCTCGGCCGCGGACACACAGAAATTGTCCGCGCGCGTCGGCAGGAAGAACAGGTCCGCGGCGTTGAGGGCCGCGGAGACTCCGGCCGCGTCGGCCGTTCCGGCTAGACGCACCCGGTGTCCGACCTTGCGCTTGCGGGCCCGGCGCTCGACCGCCTCGCGCAATTCGCCGTCCCCCACCCACGTGAGGTGCGCGGACACACCGCGGCGCGCCAGCTCCGCGACCGTGTCGACCGCGAGGAGCGGATCCTTGCGGTCCACGAGTCCGCCTACGGCGACGAGTCGCAGCGGCATGCGTGGTCGCATCGGCCGTGGGGCCAGATGCTGCCGCGGGGGCACGATGCACGGCACGACGGCGGTCGGTGCGTCCGCGCGGGCGGACCGGATCGGGCCGGCCAGGTACTCGCAGACCCCGGTGACGACGTCGGGCATCCGCAACAGCGGCCGCAGCAGCGGCAGGGCCGCACGCGCCGCGAGCGGGAGGGTCGCCGGCGTCGTCAGACCGGACCAGTGCTCGGTGTGGACCCAGGGCGCGTCGGGCCGATTCAACCCGAACGGCAGCAACGACGAGAACGCCATCGTGTGGACCACATCGGCACCTGCGAGCAGTGAGCCCAGCGAGCGGGCGACCGTCAGGATGTCGAGCGGGGAACGGGTGGACATCGGCACCCGCCGGACCCTGAGGCCCTCGCGGGTGAGAGCGCGGATGCCATCGTCCTGGTGCGGCGGGACGAGGTGCAGCACGTCCACCGAGTCGATCTGCGGTCGAGCAGCGATGGCGGCTACGTCCTTCGCGACGAACGCGCCGCTACTGGGGGCGCGTTCGGTCGGAAACCAGGTTGTCACGGCGATGATCCGCATACGCTGAAAGTATCCGATCCTCGACGATGCGGTTGTCGGGCCCGCGCCGTTGTCGACCCGGACTCCCAGCACCTGAGACACTGGCAGGGCCCTGTCAGCCGTCCCCTTGGAGCGCCCATGCCCGCAACCATCCGCGCCACGGTCGGCGATCTGTTGGACACCTACCAACGGATGGATGGCTGCTCCCCGGACGAGCACCACGACGAGGTTCGACAGCACCCCATGGCCGAGGCCAAGTACATTCTGGCCTGCGTCGACACGTTCAGAAGTTCGCTGATGAGCGAGGACGAACTGGCCACTCGGATGGTGGGTTCGTTCGCGCGCCTCGAGGCCCATCGTCTGGACGACACCGGTCACGCCGGATGGGGCCTTGGCTTCGCGTACGGAGCCGGGTCAGCAGACGAGACGTATGTGATCACCACCACGCTGGTGGTCCACGCCCTCCACAGCGTGACGACGTTCGCGCCCGCTGCGGTTCCTCCCGGCTGGATCGATCTGCTCCGGTCGGCAACCGACTACCTCCTCCACGCTGCGCGCGTGGGCACTCCGGACGGTGACCTGATCGCCTACTCGCCGAGGAACGATCTCCCGACTTACAACGTGACCGCGATGTGGAGTGGCGTCCTGAGCGAGGTCCTCGGGCCGGACCACCCCGACGGGGCCGGGATCCGGCAGGTGGCGAACGACCTCCTCGGGCGACGCATCCCCGGGGGCGGGTGGACCTACGGGCCTGGATCGATCCGGGCGGACCTCCTGCACACCTGCTACACCGGGGTCGGGCTGACGATGGCACTCCCCGACCAGATCGACGCGCTGGACCGCATGTTCCTCGAGGACATCCTTCGGTTCAGCAGCACGCCTGTCTGGTTCGATCGCTATGACCTGCACACCGTCGAGGATCTCCTGGCGGGTGAGGTCCCTGGTCTGGGACGAGGGGTCCACGTGGTGAACGGCAACGCCCTGGTCGGGTTCGATGCACCCGCACGATCCTGGTCGATGGGGGAGCTCCTCGTCGTCATCTCCGAGGCGGCCGCGCGTCCGACGACGGGAAGATACTGGATGGCCCAACTCCGCCGGCTCGCGCGGTCGACCACCGAGGTGCAGCTGCCCGAGAACTGGTTCCGACACTCGATGCACATCGCACACGGCCTCGCGAGCGCACTGCGTGTCCTGCGCGCGGATCAGGGGTCGTCATGAGGCCGGGCCTGCGCAACTGGCTACTGGCTCGCCGACGCCCTCCGGCGGCTACGGAGCGCGGATCAGCGGAGAGCGTCGATGCGTCCCCAGCAGTGCCGCGAACCGTCGCAGTCGAGCGCGAGCAGAGTGGATCGCCCGACATGCCCCCGTTCGTCCACTTCGCGAAGATGCAGGACTTCTACCGATTCGCGTTCCTTCCTGACGGCTATCCGGGTCGCGCAGGGTCAGACGGCTCGATCTTCCCCCACCCCATCTATGGCACCTATGCGCTCATCGACTACCTGAAGCAGTACGCGAGGGATCCACGACCGGAGCTGCTGCAGGCGATCTCGCGCGTGGCTCACGCCGCAATCTCGCGCATGACCCCGTTCAACGACACCCTCGTGTTCTGGTACGAGGCGAATCCGAGCCTGGGCGCCCGCCTATACGCGGATCACTACTCGGGGCTGACACAGGCCTATTACGCAGTGCAACTAGCCCGAGCAGGCACGGTTCTCGAGGATGCTTCGGTGCGTACGGCCGCGGAATCCGTGTTTCGCAGCCTCTTGGTTCCTGCCGAGGCCGGCGGGGTGTTGCACCGCACGCCGGCGGGTCCGGTGATCGCCGAGGTACCCCAGACGCCGAACAGCTGGATCCTGAACGGTTGGCTCTCAGCGCTAACGTCCATCCAGGAGTTCTCTGACATCACCGGGTTGGACGAAGCCCGAGACCTCATTCACGACAGCACTCGAACCATGGCACGCGTTCTTCACCTGTATGACGAACCTGTCAAACGGACCAGCCGATACGGCTTGACCGGTTTCGCCTATCTTCGCCTCCGCTTCGAGCACCTCCCTCAGTCTCTGCAGGACGTGACACTGCATATCCCAGGCGAGCCGGACATCGTCCTTCCGACCGGGTCGGGAACCCGTTGGCAGCCCTATGTCTTCGGCCCAGACATGGTGCGCACGACTCCGAAGACGACGACGGTTCGGATCAATGCGGTCCTCTCGCTCGCGAGTGCGCCAGAACCCAACCGAGTCGGCTTCACCGCCACAACGGAGAGTCCGGGCACCGTGACTCTCGAAGGGATGCTCGGCGCGTACGAGCCGACGGCATCATCGCCGGTGAACGCTGAATGGAAGGAGATCGCGAGCACCACCATTCCTTCGGGCACCTCGAGCTGCATGATGGACATCCCAGCGTTCGTGGTTGATTCGACCGTCTATCCCACGAACTTCGCCAAGAAGATCGAGGGGCAGAACGTCAACGTCTACCACAGCATCCATATTCAGCGTCTGCGGCAACTGCATGGCCGGACCGGCGTCGACGAACTCCTCACATGGGCGGACAAGTGGCACGGATACATCGCCGACTGGGCGACGATGCCGACCTACTCCGGCCTGGCATTCAGGGACCCGGTCAGCGGGAAGGTTCGGCCGGTGACGGATCAGCCTGCAGCCATCGAGGGGTCCTGAGTCGGGAAATGCTCCGTCGTCTCGAACTCACCCTCCATCACCGATGGCCAGACTGGTCGAGCATGGATCCGTTGAGCCGTGTCGAGCCCAATGCTGGTCCCGGCCAGCACGCTGCCGATCCGCTGTCGGCAAGACGCATCACATACCGAGGCGTGATCAACGCCGTTGAGGACACCTTTCCTGCAGTGTTGACGGGCTGGCGTCCGAGTCCAAGGGAGACCGAAGTACGGTGTCGAGTAGCCAGTTCCTTCTGAGTTACGCGTGCGACCGAGAAGACGCAATGTCATCTGCTGAGCTGCGACTGCGCCTCGATTCTGCGACCTCGCATCTCGAGTCTCTAGTTCGCACAGAGGTCGAGCGAGTCGATGTCGGCGATGGTCGAGTTGGGTTCTCCGCGTGGCGGTACGTCGACGCGGGAAACTCGTGGCCCGTGGTGGCCACGCGAGAAGGTGTGGCGGCCGCCTGGCTACACACACCGCCAGCTGCCGGCCCGATCGAGAACGCGGCGGATCCGATCGATCTCGCTCGGGATATCACCAACGGAACCACAGATCGAGCGGAACTCGGCGCGCCGGCCGCCGCGTTCTACTTGTCCGAGTCAGGGCTGCGAATTTCCAATGACCGCCTTGGCATGGTCCGGCTCTACGAGTTTGCGGTGAAGGGCTTCGGCCACGTCTGGAGCAGCCGTCCGGGTCTCGCTCACATCTTCGGCGGCCTGGTTCCTCGGCTCGAGCAGTCGACCTGGAGCGATATGGCGACGCTGGGATGGGCGGCAGATGGCAGCGCGCACCTGGGTAACGGTCACCAGATGGCTGCGAGCACGACGATCCAGGTCGACCGAAACGGACACACCGTGTCGTCGTCCGACCGTGACGAGTGGCTTCGGGCCGCACTGGACGGCGACGTTCCTTCGATCGTTGATGGCGCTCGGGGAATGGTTCGCTCAGTCGCTGTCGCTTCGTGGTGGCAAGGAAGTCCGGTTGCCGATCTCTCGGGTGGCAAGGACTCGCGCGTGACGGCCGCAGCTGCGATCCGAGCTGGCGTCGTCAGCACGGTGAGGACTGTCAACACCGATACCGGCGAGGTGGACACGGCCAGGGAGTTGCTTCGTCTCGCCGGAAATCCGGTCGCGCATCGGGTGGACCAGGTCGTGGAGCCGAAGAAGCCTCAAGGCGGCGTCCTCACCCGATACCTCTCCATGCACCGGGCCTGGGAGGGCGCCTACAACGCCAGGTCGGCCTACCGATCGATTGAGTTCCGAGGCTTCACTTCGCCGTCGGCGCCCCGGATCAACGGCCTTGGCGGCGAAGCGATCCAAGGGCGAACGATGGTCAGCCCGGCGTGGCGCGAGAAGCTGGAGGGTGGGGGGCCGGACGCGGGACGGTCGCGGCTCGCACAGATGGTTCGGTCGGGCGCTGCCGGCGTCACAGATGCGGGGATCGAATGCTCCCTAGCGTCGATCGACTGCTTCGTCGATCGCGCCTTGATGGTTGATATGGCTACCGCATTCATGGTCGTGGATTACTTCTACCACTTCAGCAAGATGCCATTCTGGTCGATGCCGCAGGCAAGTTCGAACACGCTGCTTCCGTTCTATTCCCCGCAGGTGCTTCCACGCACCATGTGGTCGTTGTCACATGCTGCAGCCGAGTACGGGCAACATCATCGCGACCTACTTCGAGAGCTACAGCCCGCGTGGGCCGATGTGCCGTTCTACAAGGGATCGGTGAAGACACGGGGCACACCGTGGATGTGGGAGAACGCTGACTGGCGAGAGATGTCGAGCACGGTGCTCGACGGGGTTGGTTCGTTGGACACCTTCTCGACGAGGGCTGTGAGCCAGTTCGTCCAGGAGGCCGAAATGGGCACAGGAAACGTTCGCCACGAACTGGCACTGACGCGCGTGATGTGGGAACTGAGTTTCCGCGAGTACGTCAAGGAGGTTGCACGCGCTGCGGAGGCGACCTCGAGGGAGGTTTTACGCGTTCGGGCCGCCGAACGAAGGCGTTGACGTCTTCGCGACCGTGACGAACCTGAATTCCCCAGCCGAATGATCCCGAACCGCAGTGGTCAGCCACCCACACGGGCATAGAGTTCGGCCAGTTTGCCCTCCTGGCTCTCCCACGAGTACACGTTCTCGAGCGAGTTCCCGGTGACCTTGGCCCGATATTCGGGCAGCGCCCCGAAGACCTCCTTGAGCGCCCTGGCACAGTCCGCGGCATCACCGAAGGAGAACGTCTCGCCGACAGCGGTCCGTCGGACGAACGCGCCCATCTCCTGAAGGTCGCTGACCACGATCGGCAACCCGGCGAAGATGTAGTCGAACAGCTTGTTCGGCAGGGCCATCTCGTGGTTCGGGATGTCGCCGATCATCGGGTGCACCCCGACATCGGCGGAGCGTAGATAGCTGAGGACCTCCTCCGGCTTCACGGGTTCGAGCAGATGCACCCGGTCCACCACCCCGAGTTCCGTCGCTCGTCGGGCGAGCTCGCGTGAGAGTTTGTGACTCACGCTGGGGACACAGATGACGGCCAGGTGCACCTCAGGCAGGAAGGTCAGGGCCTCGACCACGGTGGCGACTCCCCGCTTCTCGGCCATCGAACCGGAATACGCCAGGAGTGGCACATCGCGGCCGAGACCACAATCGGTGCGGATGTCTGAAGGCGCTTCCGCGATCTCCTCGACCACCGGGGCATTGAGAACGACCGTCGGACGATCCGGGAGCCGATAGACCCGCTGCAACGCGTCCGCGATCGACTCACTCACCGTGATGACCCCATCGGCCGCTCTGGTGTAGTGCTTCTCCATCTGTGCCCACGCACGTCGCTGCCGCTCGGAGGTACGCACGGCACCGACCACGAATTCGTGCGCGTCGTAGATCAACGTCGGTCGCACCCGGTGTGCTCGCATGTGATTCGTGGCGTTGACCGCTGCCTTCAGGACGTGAGCGTCGTGGGCGTGAATGATGTCGGGCTTCTGCCGCCAGATCTCACGCGTGAAGGACAGGCTCAGGTCGGAGAACTGGGTGACCTCGCGGCGCCAGTCCAGCCGTCGCGGCACGGCGTCTGGATCGGCCTGCTGCTCCCAATAGGCGCGGATGCGCTCTTCCCTGCGCTCGTGGAATCGAACCCGCCAGTCGAAGAACATCCGGGGCAGCCTAAGGAGCGCACGCACGGGAAGGGCGTACCGGGATGCGCGCAAGCCTGCCAGCGTGTTCTGATAGCGAGCCCACTCGAGGTCGCTCTCCGAGATGAATCCTGGGAAACCCGACCGGTAGGCCCGGCGCTCCCGCTCCAGTTTCGCCTTCGTGGCTGTCATCCCGTAGGGCTGTGGAATACCGAGGGTCGCGACGTCGCCGAGCGTGCCTCGAACAGGCTCCGTGATGCCCTGCAGCCCATACAGCAACGTCACGTCGAACCCGAGCCGCTGGACGGACTGCGCGGACTTGCGAACACGAGCGTCGGCGACGATGTCGTGATTGACAACCATGACGACCTTTCGTCGGCCACGTCGCCCAGGCCTCGTCGCCCTTGATGTCAATGCCACAGTTCACGCCCCGATTTGTCATGTTGAAACGCTCGCCAGCCTAGGGGGTGTACGAGTGCCCTTCGGCACGCAGGCGCCGTGGGCACCCCATTGGCGGTGTTGGGTCCGTCACTCGGTTCACTGCGAGGACCCCGTCAGCCTTGCCAACGCCGACTCCCACGCGCTCACCTGATGGTCCGCAGCAAGGTCCGACGCGACCGCATTCGACGCCCGCTTCCAGTCACGAATCATCTGCGGATCGAGGTTCTCCAGGGCCCGGGCCACCGAACTCGGGTCGAACGCCTCCGTCACCGCACCCAGTTCGTGCTCACGGACGAGCGCCGCCATCTCCGGCGACGGCCCGACGATGATCCCGAGCCGGGCCTGGACGTAGTCGAAGAACTTGTTCGGCAGCGTCCACTCGTAGTTGAACGTGACCGGGGGCAGCACGAACACCCCGATGTCGTAGTCATTCAAGGTCCTGATCAGGTCCGCGTACGGCACAGGGTCGTGCACCGTGACACCGGGCACACCGGCGGCCTGCTCACGGACCTCGGCCAGGTAGCCAGGGTCGTTCGGCATCAGGAACAGGTCGAGCGTCACATCCGCCCGGGTCAGCCGCACCGCCTCGATCATGAGCCCGAGATCACGGTTGCGACGGGCGTTGCCGGAGTGCACCAGACGCACCGCCGCGTGCACCGGGGTCGGCCTGAGATCGTGGAACGGGGTCGCGTTCGGCACCACGCTCGCGTGGATCCCGAACTCGCGTCGGTACTCGTCGGCGAGTCCTTGGCCCACGGTGCTCACCGACGCGGCCTTCGCCACGAACTCGCGGCACAACCACCGGTAGTACGGCGCCACGAAGAGCCGCCAGCGCCAGGATTCCTCGTTCTCGCGCGGTGCGTACTCGTGCAGGTCAACGTGCACCCCTGCCCGCGGACGAAGGCTCAGTGCCAGGGGCACGGTGTCCGCGTCGTTGGCGAGAACCACGTCATATGCGCCCACCGGCAGCACCGCTCGCAGGTGGGCTAGGACCGCATTCGTGCGCTGGACTTCGGCGTACCGGCGCAGGATCAGGGCCCGACGGCCCTTGCGCCAGGCGACGAGCTGTGCGGGGATCTCGTGGTGTGCCACGACCCCGTCGGGAGCCGGCCCGTACCCGACCGTGGTCACGTCGTAATGGGTCGTGAACAACCGGACCTGTTTGAGCACCCGAGCGTCCTCGTGAATGGGTGAGAACGCGATGATGAGGAGCGTGGGCCTGCTCACCGTTCCCCCCATAGGACGCTCCGGTACAGGGCGACCAGACGCTCCACCTCGTGCTCCCAGGTGAGTGCGGTGGTGGCTGCTCGAGAGGCCGCACGGTATCGCTCCGGATCCGCCAGCACCCGGGTCATCGCCGCTGCGAGCCCCTCCGGCCCGTCCGACTCGAAGACCAGACCGACTCCATACTCGGCGACCACGTCGGCGGTGTCCGGGAGATTGGCGGCCGCGATCGGCAGGCCCGCGTGGATGGACTCGAAGAGCTTGTTCGGCAGGGAGTAGTAGTAGCTCAGGCAGGTAGGCCGGACATACACGACGGCGAGGTCAGCGTCGGACAGCGCGTCGGCGACCTCCGCGGAGGGAACCTTGCCGACGAAGTGCACACGGTCCCGCAACCCAGCGGTCCGGGCCCGCTCGGCGAGCGGACCGACGTAGTCCGGTTCGCCGTAGCCGAGGAGCACGAGGTGGACCTCGGGACCCATGAGGTTCAGGGCGTCGATCGTCTCCTCGATGCCACGGTTCGTGGTGAGCCGGCCGCTGTACGCGATGACCTTGGTTTCGGCAGGCAGGCTCGCGAGCTCGCGCAGACGCCCGGTGCCGGCTCCGCTCGGCAGGTCACCGGTCGCGGGGATGTTCCGCACCAGCACCGGGCGGTGGAGCAGACCATAGGTGCGCTGCAGCCAACTCGCGATGCTCGGGGAGACCGTGACCACTCCGGCGGCCCGGCGGATACCGGCCCGTTCGATGAGGTGCTCCACGTGCGGGGCGACCGGGCGCTTGCGGACATTGCGGTGACGCCACAATTCGTGGGCGTCGTAGATGATCCTGGTCCCGGTGCCGCGGGCGGCCAGCATCGCCGGAGCGAGAGTGTTGCCGTCGTTCGCGTGGATGACGTCCGGTCGCCAGCGCCGCACGGCCCCGACCGCGCGCGCCCAGTACACCGTGAGGCTGACGGTCCGGTACGCCTTGAGCCACAGGTCGAAGAACGCAGCGAACGCCCGGGCACTCAGCGGCGCCGCGGCCGTCGGTGCGACCAGGGGCTGCTGCGCCAGGAACGCCGTCGGCGGCGTGCCACAGCCATCAGCGTCGCGCGCGGTCGCCGCGACCGACTCCGTCGTCGCAGGTGCAGCACCGTCCGCCACGGGTGCGTCGATGGCTTCCTCCACCGCCACCACCTCGCCTCGTTCGGCAAGCCCCCGGGCGCGTCCCATCACCCACCGGTACGCGCCCGCAAGCCAAGGGACGGACCGGGCGAGTTCGAACTCGGGCAGCCGCTCGAGTTCCACGCCACTGTCCAGCCGCTCGATCGTGGCCGGAAAGCCCGAACGGGCCCGAGCGACCGCGAAGATCTTCACGTGCGCTCCGGCTCGGTGGAGGCTCGCGGCGGTCTTGAGTACACGTGAGTCGGCGTGCGCGTCGTTGTAGACGAGCACGGCCACGCGCGCGGGTCGGTCACCGACCCGCAGGTCAACGTCGGTCACTGCGGTTCGATCTCTCCGGTCAGGCCGGCCAGGGCAGCCTGCTCGGCGAAGTCCGCCTCGGCAGCGACGACCTCGTCGAACGTGCCGTGGGCCACGAGTTCCCCGTCCCGCATGAAACAGACCACGTCGCTGTGCCGGATCGTCGCGAGCCGGTGTGCGACCACCACCATCGTGACGTCACCGCGCAGCTCCCGGATCGCCGAGGTGACCGCCGCCTCCGTGGAGGTGTCCAGGGCGCTGGTCGCCTCGTCCATGATCAGCACGAGCGGGTCGTTGTACAGGGCGCGGGCGATTCCGATCCGCTGCCGCTGACCGCCGGACAGGCTCAGGCCCCGTTCGCCGATCCGGGCGTGGATCCCGTCCTCGCGGGCCTCGACCACGTCGAGGATCTGCGCGCGAGCGAGGGCGCGGCGCACCCGGTCCTCGTCAACCTGTTCCGGGATCCAGGTCAGTGCGACGTTCTGCGCGACGGTCGAGTCGAACAGGGAGACCTCCTGCGGCACGTACCCGACCCGGGAACGCCAGTCGTCGAGGACGGTACCCATCGGGGTGGTCCCGACCAGGATCCGACCGGCACTTGGCTCGAGCAGCCCGAGCATCAGGTCCACCAACGTCGACTTCCCCGAGCCGGAGGCGCCGACGAGGGCCAGCGAGTGCCCGAACGGCAGGGTCATGCTCACCTCGCGTACGGCCTCGGTGGAGCCACTCGGGTAGGTGAAGCTCACGTCCTCGAGCGTGAGCCGGTCCGCCTCGGCGGGAATCGGTGCCGTGGTGCCCTCCGCTGGTCTGGCTTCGCGGCGCTGGTCACCCTTGCGGATCTCGTCGAGCACTTGCTGAGCGAACGGCATCGACGCCCCGGTCTGCGCCATGATCGACTGGAACCTGGTTAGCGATGGCACGATCCGGAACCCGGCCACCCCGAACAGCGCGACTGCGCCGAGCGCCCCGGTGACACCGTCCTGCAGGTATCCCACGCCTGCCCCGATCGCCAGCCCCCCGATGAGGCCGGCCTCGAGGACGTACCGGGGCACCACACCGAGGAAGGACATGTTCGCCCGGGCGTGGGAGCTCTTCAGGCGCACCTGACGAACGACGCCAGCAACCTCGGGCCCCTTTCCACGCAGCGTGATCTCCTTGAGGGAGTGCACCATCTCGCTGACCAGGCGCACCGAGCGCGTGGAGTAGTTCCTGTTCACCCGCCCGGCCTCCACCGCCTTGCGCAGCACCCACAAGTACAGGAACGCGCCGATGACCCCGAAGTAGGCGATGGCCACCAGGGCGATCACCGGTTGGGCGACGATGAGAACCACCAGTACCGCCACGAACGTGAAGATCTCGCCGGAGAGCATGGCTGCCGGGATGAGAACGCCGGAGACGGTCGTCGCCACCCCGACGTCGGTGGACCGGACCAGGTCCGTGGAGTTGCGACCGAGCCGGTCCGTCCAGGGCGACTCGAAGAAGGCGTTCAGCAACTGGCTGCCGAGGTCCTGTTCGAACCTGGCGAAGCGACGGGTGGCGAAGTACTGCAGGGTGACCGCGAAAACGCTCTTCGCGACGATCAGGGCACCGACGATGACGAGCATGTTCCGGAAGTCGGTCGGTTCGCTGAGCGTCCAGCCGAGGACCGGGATCGTCAGTTCTGCGCCGGAGATCATCGGGGCCATCGTGATCGCCAGCAGGCCGAGGGCGGCGACGTCGAGGATCGACAGGGCCGCGGAGAGCACAGCGAAGGTCACGATGAAACGCGAGCTACCGCCGGGCAGCACGGCAAGCAGGTCACGAACGATGCGCCACAGGGCGGCCATGCCTCACCTGCTCCCGTCTCCCGAACCGAGCAATGAGCCCGCAATCGAGCCCTCGGAACGCCAGCCTAGAACGCCGCAGCCCCCGAACCGCACCTACGCAGCCCGGCGCGGCTCAAGCGGGATACGTACGGCCGGCTCGCGGCCGATGGCGTGGGGCCGCCTGAGCACAGGATCCTCGGGCCCTAGAGTGGCCCCGTGACCGTAGCCGTCCGGGAGTCGATTGCGAATCGCACTCGTGGCATGCTCCGGATGGCGGGCCTGGTCCTGGTCCTGACCCTGGCGGTCATATGCGTTGCCACGAGCCGGACCGTCGCGACCGGCACCCCGAAGACCGGTCACGTCACCGCCGTCGAGTCCGCGGTCGGTCCTCAGGATGCGCCGAGCGATTTGACGCCGTCGCTCGAGGAGGCCGGCGCTGATCAACCGAGCACGTACGCCACGGGGTGCCATCTCGGAGTTCCAGCGTCCGAACCGGTCGGATGCACGAGCGGCTCACCGGCGGCACCGCTCGACGTCGTCCTGTTCGGGGACTCCCACGCGGCGAACTGGCACCCGGCACTGGAGACTCTCGCCACCCGCGGCGACCTGCACGTCACATCACACACCAAGTCCGGCTGCCCCGCACATCAGGTGTCCGACGAGTACATGACGGAGCCGTATCCGGAGTGTGCGACCTGGCGCGAGGCGGTTCTCACGCTGATCGCGGCGGACCCGCCCGACGTTGTCGTGCTGTCCGGCTTACCTCGCGGCACGGCAGCTCCGGTGCCGCTGTCGGAGTGGACGGCTGGCGTCGCCGCGACGGTCGAGCGGCTCTCGGTCGTCACCACGGTGCTGGTGGTCGCGGACACGCCGAACTTCCAGGTCGACCCGCCAGCCTGTCTGTCCACTGGTCCGGTCGACGCCACAACCTGTGATCGTCCGCGATCCGATGCGATCAACGACGAGTACGCCGCGCAGGAACGGGCCGCGGCCATGGCGGCTGGTGGCACGTACGCCGACCTCACGGACCATTTCTGCTCCGACACCTGCCCGGTCATCCAGGGGAACATCCTCCTGTACCGGGACGACCACCACCTGACCGCAACCTTCAGCGCCTCGATGGCGGATGCCCTGGGCGCGGTCATCGCCTCCGCCCTCGCAGGACCCTAGATCGAACGGTGGCCGGCGACACTCAGGACGACGTCGACACTCCTGCGCGCGACCGCCTGCAGCGAGCGGTTCGCTTCGACCCAGGCGGCTAGGCGAGCAGGTTCCTCGGGCATCGGGTCGTGCTCGATTGCCTCGATCATGGTCTTGGCCACGTCGTCGACGTCATAGTCACAACGCCAGCCCATCGCCTCGCTCTCGATGAGTTCGCCGGCCTCCCCCGGGCCCGCGTAGACCACAGGCGTGCCCGTGCCGAGCGCGGCCAGCACCTTGGTCGGAAACGCGAAGTCGTAGCCCTGCCCGGGCCGCAAGGAGACGACGGCGGCACGTGCGCCGCGCAACCAGGCGGCTGACTCGTGGGCAGAGGCGAGCGGATGGAAGTCAACTGATGTTGGCGCGACCGCTGCAGCCAGCTCCTTTAACGACGACCAGGCGCTCCCCTGGCCCAGGAACACCAGGCGCGCGCCGGGATGGCGCTCCAGCACGTGCGGCATCGCCCGTACGAAGACGTCGGCGCCCTGCCACTCCGACGCTGTACCGGCATACAGGAGGAAGGGGCCGGTGCCGCGGATGTCGCCGTCGGGCGTGAACACCGTGGTGTCCACGCCGTTGCCGACCGTGACCGCGCGGTCGGCGCCGAGCTCACGCACCCGGGCCGTGACGCCGTCGGACACCGAGAGAACGGCGCGGGCGCCCCGGAGCACCCATCGTTCCAGTGCTCGCACGAACCTCACCACGAGCCGCGGCGCGCCGGTGGACTCCGCCGCGTCGGACCAGACGTCTGCGGCGTTGTACACGTACGGGATTCGTCGTAGGCCGCAAACGATTCGAACGACTGCGCCGCTGGTCGGCGGCGGCTCGACGACGACCACGTCAGGCCGCGGCTGGGACAGCAGCCGTAGCAGCAACGGGGCATCGAAGCTCAGGTACGGCAGGTACCCGCGGACGTACCCGCTTCGGTTCCGCAGCACCGGCCACCGACGGACACGGACGGTCTGAGGTATCCCGGAGTCCGGCCCGTGCGGGTCGGTCACGGTGAGCACCGTCACCGTAGCCACAGTCGCCAGCTCCCTGGTGAGCGCCGCCAGCCGGAACGACGCCGCCGAAGCTTCGGGTGCGTAGATCCGGCTGGCGATCACGGCATCCGGTCTCTTCCTCAACTCACTACGGCGCCGCTCGGGACGGTGCCGACCGGGCGCCCGGGCAGGAACCTGCCCAGCCCGTTTCCGGGGTACTCCATGATCTGACCGGAGCCGGTCACGGCGATCAGGTCCGAGACGCCGTCCGAGGTCTCGTCGTTCACGCCGACCAGCGAGGTGAACGAACCCCATCCCGAGCCGATCTGGGTCGGGCCGACGGCGAGGCCGGCGCCGGTGCCGTTGAAGAACTGCAGCGTCGTTCCGGCGCGGGCGATCAGATCCGGGGCGCCCGCGCCATCCCACTGACCCACGTTCGCGATCTGATAGATGCTCGGCGCGTTCCTCATGACCGGAACAGGAGGACGGAAGGATCCGGTGGCCGTCGCCGAGTAGAGGTAGGCCGCGCGATCATCCCAACTGTAGGCAATGATCCCCGGCAGGCCGTCGCCCCGCCAGTTCCCGGCCCCGACGAGCACTTCGAAACTCTGCCAACCGTTGCCGATCTGGGTACCTGCGGCGAATCGACCGCCACCGGTCCCCAGGTGCAGCATCAGGGCGCCGTTCCCACGCCGGACGACCAGGTCCGCCCGCCCGTCACCGTTCCAGTCTCCGACCGGTGTCACGTCGATGTCGCCCTGAGCGAGAGTGATACCGGTCGGGGTGAGCTCGGAGTACCCCGGATCCGCCGCGCCGTAGGTCGCCCGATACAACCGTCCACCGGAGTCCAACCGATAGAAGATCCGTCCGCTGGACCGCGCTCCGGCGTCCATGATCATCGTGGTGCCGCCCCAACCGCTGTCCAGGACCCCGCGTGGTCGGACGCTGCCCGACCCCGTGCCCGGGTAGATCAGGAGGTCACCTGCCAGCGACACCGCGACCAGGTCGGTCCGCCCGTCTCCGGTCAGATCGGAGATCCCAGCCGTGGCGGACACCCCGTTCCACGACGAGCTCACCGTCACGGTGCCCGTGATCGCACCGCGGCCGTTCGAGGCGTACGCGTAAAGGTGCCCGTTCGAGCCGTGGACACCGAGCAGGGTCGGTCGACCGCCGATGAACCCGCCGGCCATCGAGATCGTCTCCATCCCGTTCCAGCCGGATCCGATCTGCACGCCGCGATGGAAGTTTCCACGACCATCGGATGCGTAGAGCCAGAGCGACCCGTTCGAGTGCCGTGCGACGAGGTCGAGGTGGTCGTCGCCGTTCCAGTCGTCGCCACCGATGAGAAGGTTGAATGTGTTCCAGCCCCACCCGACGCGGACGCCGTTCCCGACACTGCCATCGGCCCGCCCCGGGTAGAGCAGCAGGCTGCCGTCGGCGGTTCGCAACATCATGTCGACGGTGCCGTCACCGTTCCAGTCGCCGGCGATCGTCGTGCGCGACGGGGTCCAGCCATGTCCGATCCGCTCGTCCGTCCACCCGAGCGTCGGTGCTGTGGACATCAGCGAGACATTGTTACCGTGACGCACGACCAGGTCCGCTCGACCGTCGCCGTTCAGGTCCCGGTCGAGTTCTCGGCCCGCGAACGACCCCTGGAAGGCCGCGATCCGGTTCTTCAGTTCGTCCAGCCGGGAGTACATGTACTGCCCCGGGCAGGTGGTCTGCTTCGCGTCCCGGTGTCCGACGATCCGGTTCCAGGTGGTGCCGTTGAACGTGGTGGTGCCGTGCGGCGTGGTGCCGTGGATGGAGAGTTTCCACGCGGCCACTCGGGCGACCATGTCGAACGCGGCGGTGGGCACCGCGACCGTGTCGTAGTTCCCCATCAGGGAGATGCCGGCCATGTTGCCGTTCAGGCCGGTGGCGTGGGCACCGATGATCGCCTGGTCGAGACCGCCGTAGCGGCCTTCCCAGGCGCGGCCGAAGCGGTCGACCAGAACGTTGTAGCCGATGTCGCCCCAGTCCCGGCCCCACTCCTCGGCGTGGTAGGAGTAGATGCCCCGCAAGATCGAGGGCACCTGGCTGGCGGAGTACCCGTTCACACCTGCGGTGTGGTGGATGTCGATGCCGGTGACCCGGCCCACTTCCGGCGCCCAGGTCCGGATGCTCTCGTCGGCGCCCCACTGGGCGCGCGAGTAGATGGTCGGCCGCGCCGTGGCGGCCGTGGACATGGCGGAGGCCGTCACGGGGGCGGAGTCGGCGGTGGAGGTGCCGGGGTCGATGACGGAGAGGTTCGCGCCCGTGGGCGCGGTCTCGGCGGTGGTGAGCCGCACCTCGATCTGGGTGGCGTCGACGACGGCGAGCGGTTCTGTGCCCTGCCGGTCGGTCAGGTCCTCGTCGGCGAGCTGGTTGTCGATCTCCAGCTCCTCCCACTCGGTCCAGCCGTCCACGGTCAGGGTGCGGACGTCGACAGCGAGGTCGGCCGGGGCACCGGCGTCCCAGGTGACACCGACGACGGCGAGCTCGGGGGTGTCGGCCGCGGCGATCACGACGTTGTCGGTGGTCTCGGGCGCGTCAGCCGGGGTTTCACCTGCGTCGGCCGGGGTTTCGGCTGCGTCAGCCGGGGTCTCGGGCGCTTCGGTCGGCTCTGCGTCCGGGGTCCCGGTGCCTTCCGGCGCCGTATTCTCGGGCTCCTGGGCCGTCGCGGCGTCGTCGTCAGCGCCGTCCTCGGCCGGGGTCTGCGACTGGAGCCCGAACGAGGTGACCTCATCCGCGGCCGTCTCGGCCTGCTCGTCCGACGCGGCTCCATCGCCGGAGTCCCCCGTATCACCGGAAGCCTCCGAACCGCCGGCGGCCGCAGGCTCGAACGTGACGAGCTCCACCTCGGACTCCACCGGGTGGGCATCGTCGGAGACCTCGGCGGTGATCTCCTCGGCGCTGGGTACCTCACCCGCGTCGGCGGCCGGCTGGTCGGTCGGCGCGTCGTCGGGTTCGGCCTGGGCCGGCGCGCCGACCAGGAAGGCCAGCACCAGGGAGGCGGAGGCGGTAGCCACGATGGCGGACGAGGTTCGGCGACGGGCCGGGCGCATGACATACCTCACAGAGACGGCTGGGTTCGGGTACAGAGTGCCAGAAGCGTCCTCGCGGGACCTCCCGCGGCGCGCCGGGGGCCGTCCTGGCGGCCCCCGGCGCGCATTTCCGGTCCCGCCCAACCCGGACGCACCACGGCCTAGGACGTTCGAGTCGTGGGCGACCGGGTGTCGGACCCCTGCCACAATGTGCCCATGCGCGCGAACGACGACACCTGGCTCGTGGTGCCGTTGTACAACGAGGCCACCGTGATCGGGAACGTCGTCGCCGGCGCCCTGCCGACGTTCGCCAACATCGTGTGCGTGGACGACGGCTCCAGCGACGCCTCGGCGGTCGCCGCCCGGGACGCGGGCGCCCTGGTCATCCACCACGCCACGAACCTCGGTCAGGGCGCCGCCCTGCAGACCGGCATCTCCTACGTGGTCACCCAGACCGACGCCGAGTACCTGGTCACCTTCGACGCCGACGGGCAACACCAGGTCGACGACGCCGCGGCGATGGTGGCCCTGGCGCGCGAGAAGGACCTCGCGATCGTGTTCGGCTCGCGGTTCCTCGACGACCGCACGAAGGCGGGCTGGCTGAAGAAGGCCATCCTGAAGACGGCGGTCTGGGTCACGAACCAGAGCACCGGGCTGCGTCTGACCGACGCCCACAACGGCCTGCGCGTGATCCGCCGGGACGCGGCCGCACGGGTGGACCTGGTCCAGAACCGGATGGCGCACGCCAGTGAGATCGTGCTGCAACTGGGCCGCACGAAACTGCCCTGGCGTGAGTACCCCGTGCACGTGCTGTACACGGAATACTCCAAGGGCAAGGGTCAGTCGGTGCTGAACTCGGTGAACATCCTCGTCGACCTGGTCTTCAAGTGAGGAGGCTCCCATGGACAAGATCTGGATCCAGCTGATCCTGCTCGCGGGCGTGGCCGCCGTCGCGGTCACCCTCACGCGGTCGACGGCGGACGCCCGGCACCAGGCGGTCCGGCGGGTCCTGCTCGTCGGCTTCGTGCTGGTCGCGGCCTCCGCGATCCTGTACCCCACGTTCCTGAGCCATCTGGCCGCGCTCGTCGGCGTCGGCCGGGGCACCGACCTGGTGCTGTACGCCCTCGTCATCGCCTTCCTGTCCTATGTGGCGACCATGTACCGGCGGATGAAGATGATGGACCGCCGGATCACCGCCCTGACCCGCGAGATCGCCCTCGCCGAGGTGCGGCTGGAACAGGCCGGCTACCCGACCGCCCGGACCTCGGCGTCGCCGAGCGACCCCTCCCCGGCCGACCACACGACCGGCCCGCCAGAGCGGCGGCCCTGACCACGTGCCCACCACCAACGCCTTCCTCGCGCTGGCAGTGTTCGGATTCGGGCTCCTGCTGCTGTACGCGCCCGGGGTCCTGACCCTGCGGCTGGTCGGTCTGCGCGGGCTGACCCTCGCGGCACTCGCGCCACCGGTGACGGTCGCGGCCCTGTCCCTGACCGCGATCCTGACCCGGTTCGCGGGCAAGGACTGGGGCCTGGTCCCGGCCACGATCGGCCTCGCGGCCACGTTCGGCGCGGCCCTGGTGCTGCGAGCGCTCGGCATCGTGCTGACACCCGAGGAGGTGCCCGGCTCGCGACGGCTGCGGACCGTCCTGATGGCCGGCCTGGCCGCGGGCCTGATCCTGGCCGTGGTCCCGGTCGCCGTGGGCGCCGGGGGCGTGGACTCGCTGCTGCAACGCTGGGACGCCGTCTACCACCTGAGCGCCCTGCGCCTCATCGACGAGACCCGCTCGGCATCGTCGCTGACCGTCGGCGCCCTCTCCTACGGCACCGGCCAGGCGCATCTGTACCCGGCCGGGTGGCACGCCTTCGCGTCGTTGTTGCCGCTGTCCAGCCCGACGGCGGTGCTCAATCTGGCCGGCACGCTCACCTCCGGTCCGGCGTGGGTGCTGGGGTGCGCGGCGCTGGCGCGCCGCGTGTGGCCGCACCTGCCGCCGGCGCCGGCGCTGGTGGGGTTCGCCGCCGGCCTGATCACGGCCACTCCGATGAGCCTGTGGATCGGGTGGGGGCACCTGCCGAACGCGGCCGCGCTGGCGATGACCCCGGGCGTGCTCGCGTTCGGGATCGGGGCGCTGGACCGGGCCGGGGTGTCGGCCACGGCACGGCTGTCCGGCCGGGCCGGGCCGTCCGGCCGAGTCGGTCCGTCCGGCGGGGTCGGGTCGTCCGGCCGGGTCGGGTCGTTCGGAGGGATCGAAAGTTCCGGCGGAGTCGAGCCGTCCCGCCGGACGGGACCGTCCGGCCCGCTCGGGCTGCCGACCGGATGGCACCAGCACGCGGCCGGCGTGGTGGTCCTCGGCGCGGGTGCCGTCGGCCTCGGCCTGACCCACCCGAACGCGTTCCTCGCCCTCGCCGTGGTGGCGCTGCCGGTCGCCGTCGCCGCCGTGGTGCGGATCGCCCGGGCGGCGTCGGCCGCGGGCCACCGCGCAATCGCCGTCGGGCTGCCTGCGGCCCTGACCGTGGTCACGGTCGGCGGGGCGCTCGCGTTCGCCGTCTCACCGCTGGCGGCCTCGGTGACCGGCTACGTCGGCGACGAACCGGACGGGGCGGGCGCCGCCGTCGGCAGCGTGCTCGTGGGCTGGTACGAGCTCTGGCCGCACGTGGTGACGGCGGCCGTGGTCGTGGCGGCCCCGTACGGCGCCGTGCTCGCCTGGCGGCGCGGCGCCCCGTGGGCGGCCGGGATGCTCGCGGTGGTGTGGGTGCTGTACATCGACGCGGCCATGGGTGGGCCGACCGGGATCTCTGCCCTCTGGTACACCAGCCCGGCCCGCCTGAGCGTGGTGACCGCGATGGTGACCGTGGTGCTGGCCGTGGGCGCGCTCGTCCAGCTCGGCGTGGCGGCCGCTCGCCGGTGGTCCGGCGCCCGCGCCCGCGCGGTCGCCGCCGCGAGCCTCGCGGTCCTGCTCGCCGCCGCGGTGGTCGCCTCCTCGCTGTACAAGGCCGAACGCACCGCCAAGCTCTACGACCCGGACGCCACCGGGGTGCCCCGGTTCGTGACCGCCGCCGAGCTCGAGATGCTCGCCGAGGTGGACCTGGAGCCGGGAGCAGCCGTGCTGGGCAGCCCGTTCTCCGGGGCGGCCCTGCTGTACGGGCTGCACGGCGTGCCGGTGGTCTTCCCGATCGCCGGTCAGGTGTGGTCCCCGGCCCAGCAGACGATCATGGGTGGCCTCGACGACCTCTCCGACCCGGAGGTCTGCGCGGCCTTGGACGAGCTCGGCGTGCGGTACCTGTACCAGGACTCCCGGCCCTATCAGGCGTCCGGGGACTACCGTGCGCTCGACGACCTCGAGGTGCCCGGCGCGGAGGTCGTCGCCGAGGCGGACACGGCCCGGATCCTGCGCCTGCCGGACTGCCACGCGGGCTGACGCCGGGGGTGTACCGCCCGGTGGCCCGCCGCGGCTCGGCGATGTGACCTGGGTCTCCCCCCTCCACACAACCTCCCCCACAACGGCGCGCCCGGTCCGCCGATCCGGGACGGAAGTTGCCTACGATCGGTGATCGATGCCAGCAACCGACATGTCCTCGCGCCCTGCCCACGGCCGGCGCCGCGCACCGCGACACTCCCGGCGGGTCAACCGCCACCAGGTGCTCCGCGGTGCTCTGCTCGCGCTCATCGGGATCTTCGCGTTCGCCGGGACCGGGGCCGCCCTGACGTACAACTCGCTGCAGGGCAACATCGACCAGCACGACCTCAGCTCGATCCTCGGCGAGGACCGGGAGAGCCCGTCGCCCGCACAGCCGGGCGACCCCGCCGAGGGCCGGGCCTACAACCTGCTCGTGCTCGGCTCGGACACCCGCACGGGTGACAACTCCGAGTACGGCGAGGCCGAGGGTCAGCGGTCGGACACCACGCTCGTGGTGCACATCTCCGCGGACCGGTCCCGGGTGGACGTGATCTCCATCCCCCGTGACCTGATCGTGGACATCCCGAGCTGCCCGCTCCCGGACGGTTCCGAGACCGGCGAGTCCTACGACGAGCGCTTCAACGCCGCGTTCGCCTACGGCGGCCAGTCCGGCGACACCGCCTACGCCGCGGCCTGCACGATCCTGACCGTGGAGGAGATGACCGGTCTGTTCATCGACGACTTCGTCGTCGTCGACATGGAGGGCTTCAAGGACATGGTGAACGCCATCGGCGGCGTGGACATGTGCTTCGAGGAGGACATGGTCTCCCCGGAGGCGAACCTGAACATCACGGCCGGGTGCCACACGCTCGACGGTGAGACCGCCCTCGCGGTCGCCCGGGCCCGCAAGGGCATCGGCAACGGCTCCGACATCGGCAGGATCGACCGACAGCAGGAACTCCTGACGGCGATGGTCGAACAGGTCCTGGCGAAGAACCTGCTCACCGACTCCGCCGGGCTGTTCCAGTTCCTGCAGGCCGCGACCGCCTCGCTGAGCACCAGCAACGGGATCGGCAACATCACCTCGATGGCCGGCCTCGCGTACTCGCTGAACGACGTCGGGATCGACAACTTCACGTTCGCCACCGTGCCGTTCGACTGGTCCGGGAACGTGGTGCTGCAGAACGCCGACTCCGAGGCGCTCTGGGCGTCGGTGGCCGCGGACCAGCCGCTGGTGCTGCCGCCGGACCCCGACGCGACCGACGGCACCGGGACCGAGGACACCTCGGGGGCAACCGGCGAGGGCCAGGAGGAGCCCGGCCAGGGCTGACCGACAGGACCCGCCACTCCGGCGCGCCCGTCGCGCGGACCCGATGAGACCATGGAAGCGATGAATCGGCAGCCCAGCAGTCCCCGAGCCCGGCACGCCGCGCCGCCCCGCAGCCGGCGCTCTGTCGGCGTCGATCGCGGGCGCACCCCGGTGCCCGCCGCCGGGTCCGGCCGGGCGCCCCACGGGAGCGCGGGCCGCGGCCTCGCCGGCCTGGTGCGGCACGCCCGCCGGCGGCGGCGTCCCAGGCGGCACGCCGTTCCGGTCGCCGGCCTCGCCGTGGCCCTGTTCGCCGTCAGCGGCGCCGCCCTCGCCTACGACGATCTGAACCGCAACATCGGCGGTGGCGACGTCGAACCGCTGCTCGGCACCGACCGGCCGGAGCCGGCTCCCCCGGTGGACGGCGCCGCCGGTGCGGCCGTGAACCTGCTGCTGATCGGCTCCGACGACCGGTCCGGGGAGAACGCGTCGATCGGCGGCGGCAACGTCGAGTCCGGCATCCGCTCGGACACCGTGATCCTCGCCCACATCTCGGCGGACCGGACCCGGGTGGAGATGGTCTCGATCCCCCGCGACTCCTGGGTGGACGTGCCCTCCTGCGAGCTCCCCGACGGGTCGATGACCTCGCCGCTGACCGGGAAGTTCAACAACGCCTTCCAGCAGGGCGGCCAGACCGGGGACGTCACCTACGCGGCTGCCTGCACGATCCGCACGGTCGAAGGTCTCACCGACGTCCGCATCGACGGGTTCGTCGCCGTGGACTTCGGCGGTTTCGTGGACATGGTCGACGCCATCGGCGGCATCCCGATCTGCATCCCGGAGGACATCGACGACGACAACGCCCACCTGCAGTTGAGCGCGGGCGAGCAGGTCCTCGACGGCACCCAGGCCCTCGGCTACGCCCGGGTGCGCAAGTCGGTCGGTGACGGCAGCGACATCGGGCGGATCGGCCGGCAGCAGGCGCTGCTGGCCGCCACGGTGCGCCAGGTCCTGAACCAGAACGTGCTCACCGACGCGCCGCGGCTGTACGGCTTCCTGGACGCGGCGACGGCGTCGCTGAGCACCAGCTCCAACTACGCCTCGATCTCCGCGTTGTCCGGGCTCGCCTACTCGCTGCGCGGCCTCGGCAGCGAGGACATCTCGTTCGTGACCGTGCCGATCACCGACCGTGGCGACGGCGCCAACGTGCTCTGGACCGATGAGGCCGATGCCCTGTGGGAGGCCATCGCCGCCGACCGGCCGCTGACGGTCGAGGGCACCGACGACGGGACCGCCGACGCCAGCCCCGACCCTGGGACCGATGCCTCGACGGACCCGACCGAACCGACCGGTGCCGCCGCGTCCTCCACGGCCACGGCCGATCCCGGTCCTACCCTCGAGGGAACCACCGCCGACGACGGGAGTGCCCAGTGCGGGTGAGCCGAGACGAACCGTTCGACAACGAGCGCGAGCCGGCCTCCGTCGACCCGTTCGCGGACGCGCCCCGCCGCAGCGCCCCGGGCCGAAACGCCCCCGGGCGCCGTCCCGCCCGCGGCAGCAGCCGCGCCCGCACCGGCGGCTCCGCGCAGG
>NZ_SMNA01000004.1 GCF_004353825.1 Occultella glacieicola
CGAGAGTGGCCCGGGCCGCGCGCAGGCCGGCGGCGTACCCGGCCGCGTGCCCGCGCCGCTGCGCCTGCTCCTGGCCGCGCGGGTCCGCGCCGGCCCCGGTGCTGGGGAAGACGGCCGGGGCGAACCTGGCCGCGGCCGCGGGGGAGTCAGTCGACATAGCGATCCTCCGAGCCGCGCACGACCACGAGCTCGCCGCTCGCCTCGAGGCGCCGCATCGCCAGGACCACCTCGTTCCGGGCGTCCTCGACCTGGGAGGCGCGCAGGCGCACGGGGCGCGCGGTCTCCTCGTCGAGGATCTCCCGGTTGCGGCTGGAGATGTTGGCGGTGATCTTGTCGGAGATCGCCGGCGTGGCGCCCCGCAGGGCGATCGCGAGCATCGCAGGGTCGATCCCGCGGAGCACCTTCTGCATGTCCAGGTCCTCGACGTGGACCACGTCGGCGAACGTCAGCAGCTGGGCCCGGACCTCCTCGGCCAAGTCCGGGTCGAGCTGGTCGAGTCCTTCGAGCACGGCGGTCTCGGTGCGCTTGTCCGCCCGGTTGATGATCTCCACCAGGGGGACGACCCCGCCGACGTTGTCGGCCGCCTCACGGGACGCGGTGGCGGCGCCGACCCGCTGCTTCAGCGTCTCGGCCACGATCGAGACGGCCTCGGGTGACGACGGGCCCATGGTGGCGATGCGCCTGGCGAGCTGGGGCCGCAGGTGGTCCGGGAGCACGGAGAGCACCCCGGAGGCGCGCTCGGGACGCAGGTGCGCCAGCACGATCGCGACCGTCTGCGGGTGCTCCCCCTCCAGGAGCTGCACGAGGTGCGGGTCCTCGACGGTGTCCAGGAACTCGAACTGCTGGCCGGCCATCGACGACTCGACCCGGGTCATCACGCCGGCGGCCCGCTCGGAGCCGAACGAGGCCTCCAGGAGACCGGTGGCCACGTCCTTGCCCCCGCGGGAGCGGAACCGGCTCGTGATCGTGGAGTCGTGCACCTCGGTGACCACGGCATCGGCCACCGACCGGTCCACCCGGCGCAGCCGGACGATCTCCGCCGTGATCTCCTCGGCCTCGGCCTCGGTGAAGCGCTGCATCACCTTGGCAGCGCGCTCCTGTTCCAACTGCATCAGCAGCAGGGCCACCTTCTGCACACCGGTCAGTTCGGTGTCCGTGACGCTCATACCGGGCGCCTTTCGTCCATCAGGTCACGCAGGGCCTCGGCCATCCGGTCCGGGTCGTGCTCGGCGATGGAGTCGAGTTCGGCGCGCTTGCGCACCAGGTCCTCCGGGCCGTTGTCCAGGAACGGAGGCGGCGGCAGCTCGAACCGGGGCTCGGGGTCGGCCGGCAGTTCCGGTCGCGCCCCGTCCTCGATCGTCTCGATGGTGGCCGGGCCGAGGTCGATCGACTCCCGGTTCTGGCGGCGGTTGCGGCGGGCGTAGATCACGAGCGCGACGATGACGGCGGCCAGCACCGCGGCGACGATCATGCCGGTGCGGGTGAGGTCCGCGCGCTGCTGGGCCGTCTCCGCGGCCGCGGCCGCGGCGATCGCGTCCTGCGCCTCCTGTGCGGAGGACGTGTCGAACTGCACGGGGGTGACCGTGACCTCGTCGCCGCGAGCGATGTCCACGCCCGCGGCCGTGGCGACCAACGCGGACAGCTCGGCCATGTTCACCGGCGCCGCGGCGGCGGTGTCCACCGCGACCGAGACCGACTGACGGATCAGGGTCCCGGCCGGGATGGTCGTGGTCTGGGTGACCGAGTTCAGCGCGTTGTCGTTCACCTCGGACTCCGAGGAGTACTCCCCGGCGTCGCCCTCGCCGTCCGGGACGGCGATGTTGTCCGGGCCCAGGACACCGGCCCCGGTGCCGCCGGACCCGGTGTAGGTCTCGGTGGTCGTCGAGGAGGAGTGCGCGGGCGCCCCCTCCGGCGCGGTGAAGCTCTCCTCGAGCCGTTCGGCCGACTCGGTGGAGACCTGTGCCGCCACCACGACGGTCGAGTTCCCGGCGCCGAGGACCTGGTCGAGCATGGCCTGGACCTGGGCGCGGACCCGCTCCTCGTGGTCACTCGCCTGCTGGTCCGGGGTGCCGGTGGCGCCCTGCCCGACGGCGGAGAGCACCCGCCCGGTGGCGTCGATCACGGCGACGTCCGTGGGCGCCATGCCGTCGATGGACGCCGAGGTCAGATGCACGATCGCCTGCACCTGGTCGGAGTTGAGGGACACGCCCTCGTCGGTCTCGATGAACACCGACGCGGTCGGGTTCGTGGCCTGGGAGACGAACACGGTCTCCTCGGGGATGGCGAGGCGCACGGAGGCGGTCCGCACGCCCGACATGGCGCCGATGGTCGCGGCCAGCTCACCCTCGAGGGCGCGCTGGTAGGTGACCTCCTGCTGGAACTCGCTGGTCGTCACCCCCATGTCGTCGAGCAGCGAGTAGCCACCCGTCGAGGAGCTCGGCAGGCCCGCAGCCGCGGCCTGGAGGCGCTGGTCGTAGACCGACTCCTCCGGCACCAGCACCGTGGAACCGCCGTCGGTCAGCTGGTACTCGACGCCGTTCGTGCGCAACTGTTCCACGATCGTGTTCGCGTCGGTGGGGGACAGCCCGGAGAACAGCGGGGTGAACGACGGGCGGGAGAGCCAGGAGGAGAGCGCGACGGAGCCGAGGATGAGCACCGCGATCCCGATCAGGGCCAGCGTGCGCTGGGCGAGGCTGAACGCGCGGACCGACTCCACGAGCCGGCCGAACCAGGAGGTCAGGGTCGCCGCCATCAGGCCTGCATCCTCATGATCTCGTTGAACGCGTCCACACCCTTGTTCCGGATGGTGGCGACGAGTTCGAGGGTGACCTGCGCACGGGTGCTGGCCAGGGTGGCCTGGTGGATGTCGGTGAGGTCACCGGTGACGGCCTTGATGGCCAGCTCGTTCGAGGTGCCCTGCAGCGCCTGCAGGTCCTCGAGGGCCCCGGTGAGGGCCGCGCCGAAGCCTTCCGGGCCGGTCGCGGCCGCAGCCCGGTCGACGGCGGCGGGTGCGCCGGTCTGCTGTGCGGCGCCGAGTGCGCCGATGGCGTCGATGGGCATCAGTTGCGTCCGATCTGGAGGGCGGCGGTGTAGGTGTCCTTGGCGCGGTCGACGACGGCGGCCGAGGCCTGGTAGCCGCGCTGGGCGAGGATGAGCTGCGACATCTGGGAGGCCATGTCGATGTCCGGGTAGCGCACGTAGCCGTCGGCGTCGGCGAGCGGGTGGTCCGGCTCATGCACGAGCCGGCCCTCGGCGTCGCCGTAGGCGGCACCCTGGACGTACACGCCGCCCTCCTCGCCGGCGGTGGCGAGGACGTACCGCGCCCGGAACGCCTCGCCGCCGGTGCTGGTCACGGTGTTGGCGTTGGCGATGTTGTCGCTGATCGCGTCCAACCACTTGCGGTGCACGGTCAGGCCGGTGCCGGCCACGCCGATCGCGTCGAAGGTCATCAGTTCGTCCTCATCGCCGTGCGCAGGGCCGTGAACGGGCCGTCGGCGGCCCGCGCCGCGAACTGGAAGCGCAGCACGGTGTCGACGTTCGACAGCGTCTCGGTGTCGAGATTGACGTTGTTGCCGTCGAGCCGGGTGGGCTCGAGGGAACGCTGCTCGGTCGCCTCGGCGCCTCCGTCGCCCGCGGCCACGGACCGGGCGATGGCGTCCTCGAACGCGACCCGGCGGGCGGTGTAGTTCGGGGTGTTGACGTTCGCGATGTTCGAGGCGATGGCACGCTGCCGCGCGGACAGGCCATCCAGGGCGCTCGAGATCGCGAGCGAGGTCACGGATTCCAGCACGAGGAGACTCACTTCGTGTCGATGCTGCGGTGGCCGATCCGTGGCCGGGGCTGAGCGATCCGTGCTCAGTTCCCTCTCTCGGCAGCAGCGTGACGTCGGTAAGCGGTTCCGTGCGAGCAATGTATAGACGTCGCAGGCGACAGTGACCGCGCATACAGGGAGACGCCCAGGTGGCGTCTTGACGCGATGGTCAGCCCGTGACGTCCAGGTAGACCGGGTGCCCGGCGTCGGCGCTCGGGACGGTGGCGAGCGCGGCGCGGTGCCGGCGGGCCGCGGCCATCGATTCCCGGAGGGCGGTCGCGGCCTCCTGCTGGGCGTGCACGACCGCGCGCGCCCGGTCGCGCAGGTCGGCCGGGAGCGGGCCGAGGCCCGACGGCGGGTGCCAGGCGACGGAGGGCAGGGGCCACTGCGCCGCTTCGGTCGTGCTCGACGTCGCTGCCGCGGCACGACGGGCCTCGTGCTCGAGGGCGTCGAGGAACTCGACCCAGGTGTTCGGGGTGCCGGGCACGGCCGCGAGGACGGGCACGTGCGCGTCGGTCGGGGCCATCAGGCCACGCCGAGCGAGCCGTTCGGCGCCGCGCTGCGCAGCGCCGGCACCATCGCCGCAGCCTCGTGCCAGGCCTCCCGGATCGGCTCGAGGAGTTCACGCACGGTCGTCACGAGGGCGGCGTCGCGGGTCGTGGTCGCGGTGAGCAGCCGGGACAGTGCGAACGAGTAGATCGCGTGCAACTGCACCGCACCGTCCCAGGCGTCCACGTCCAGGGTTGTCATCAACTCCGTCAGGATGCGCTGGGCGTGGACCACGTGGCCACGGGCCTCGTTCCAGTCGCCGGCCACGTTCGCCGCCTCGGCGCGGCCGAGGTCCAGGAGCAGACGGTCGTAGAGCATGGTGACGAGGCGGGCGGGCGAGGCGGCGAGCACCTGGTCCTGGAGATAGGACTGCCTGGCGGCACTGAAGGTGGACATCGGTGGCGGGCCCCGGTCGGGGCTGCCTCCTCTCGGTGGTCGGGGTGGTCAGGGTGGTCAGACGGAGTTCGAGGTCGCCAGGCCGGCGAGCTGCGAGGCGAGGTAGGACTGCTGGGACTCCAGCCGGGACAGCGCGACCTCCATGGCGGTGAAGGTGCGCTGCAGCGTCTCCCGCCGGGACACGAGCCGGCGGTCCCACTCGGCGATCTGGGTACCGATGTCCTCGACCCGGTCCTGCTCGCCGGTGATCCGGACGCTGAGCAGGCCGGTCTTGGGCGCGGACACCGCCTCCGCGGCTTCGCTCACGCGGCCGGCGATCGCGCCCAGCGTGCTGGTGACCCGGTCCGGGTCGGCGGCGAGCGCCTCGCGGAAGGCGGTCTCGTCGAACTCGACGGTGCCGTCGCGGGTGATCACGATGCCGATCTCGGACGGGGACCGGCCCTCGACCGGTGCGGTCGCGGCCGTGAGCAACCGTGATGAGACCTCGCGCACGGTGGACTCCCCGGCGAACAGGCCGCCGCTGACGACCGGCTTGCCGTCCGCGCCGGTCGTGGCGGCGACCCGGCTGCGGGTGGCGATCTCGGCGAAGATCTCCGCGAGCGCGCCGACCAGCTCCTCGGCGGTCGTGGCCTGGGCGTCGGCGTCGGCGGCCACGGTGACGGTGACCGGGTCCGGGCCGGCGGTCGAGACGGTCACATCCACGCCCGGCATCAGGTCGGTGAAGGTGTTCGTCGCCGAGGTGACCTGCTGCTCGGCCGCCGTTCCGGCCCAGAGCGTCACGACGGCGTCGGCGCCGGCGCGTACGTGGGCGGCACCCGGGCGGGTGAACAGGTCCTCGGCGGTACCCGCCGTCACATCGGCGGACGACCCGGCGAAGACCTCGAACGCGGCGTCGGCACCGGAGCCGGCCGCGGTGAACTGGAGCCGGTGCAGTGCCTCGCCGGTCACCGGGTCGACCCCGGCGGCCACCTTCGAGGCGCGCACGCCGGCGTCGGCGGAGTTGACGGCGGCGACCACGGCGTCGAGGTCGCCGCTGCCGGCGGTGATCTCGGTGAGTTCGCCGCTCGCGGACCGGACGGTGAGCACGGCCGGGTCGGTGCCCCATGCGGACATCGCGGCGGTCACCGAGGACTGGGTCCGGGCCACGGATGAGACCACGACGGAGAGTTCACCGACGCCGGCGCCCTTCGCCGCGGTCACGGTCACGCTCGGGTCGCTGCTGGTCGCGGTTCGCGGCTGCAGCCCGGTGTCGGTGGTGAGGTCCTTCGCCCGCTCGGTGAGGGCGGCGACCTTGGTGTTCAGGGACTGCCAGGCCGCGATCAGGCTGTCCGCGGTGGTGCGCTTGGAGGCGAGGAGCCGTTGGGGCCCGGCCTCGGCCGTGATCAGTGCATTGATCAGCGAGGTGGTGTCGAGGCCGCTGATGATGCCGTCGATGCCGAAGGAGGCCATCGCGAGAACTCCGATCAGATGGGACGAGGCCGGTGGGACGAGGACGCCCGCGGTGGGGGCCGGACGGGACGGCTCCCACCCCGGGCGTCGGTTGCTGCCGATGGAACCGGTGGCCGGCCGGTGGGGGGATCACCGGCCGGCCGTGGCTCAGCGGAGCAGCTGGAGGACGCCCTGCGAGGCCTGGTTGGCCTGCGCGAGCATCGCGGTGCCGGCCTGCGACAGGATCTGCGACCGGGTGAAGTCCACCATCTCCTTGGCCATGTCGACGTCGCGGATGCGCGACTCGGACGCGGTCAGGTTCTCGATGGAGACGTTGATGTTCTTCACCGCGTACTCGAGGCGGTTCTGCGTCGCACCGAGCTCGGAACGGCCGGTGGACACCGAGGCGATGGCCGTGTCGATCGAGTCGATGGCGGCCTGCGCCGTCGTCGCGTCCGTCACGTCGAGCGTGCCCAGGGTGGTGACGACCCCCGTCAGGTTGTTGGTCGCGAGGCCGATCGTGATCTGCGAGCTGGTGCCCGAGTCCGCACCCACCTGGATGGTGAGGTCGGCCGCGGTGCCGTCAAGCAGCTGGATGCCGTTGAAGTTCGTGCTGTCGGCGATCCGGGTGAGCTCGTCGGTGAGGTCGCCGAGCTCGTTGGAGATCGCGGTGCGCGAGTCGGCGTTGTTCGTGTCGTTCGCACCCTGGACGGCGAGGTCACGCATCCGCTGCAGGATCGAGTGTGCCTCACCGAGCGCGCCCTCGGCGGTCTGGACGACGCTGATGCCGTCCTGGGCGTTGCGGGCGGCCACGGTGTAGCCGTTGACCTGGCTGCGCAGGCCCTCGGCGATGGACAGGCCGGCCGCGTCGTCACCGGCGCGGTTGATCCGCAGACCCGAGGAGAGCTTCTCCAGGGACTTGGCCTGCTGGTCCTGGGTGATGGCCAGGTTGCGGTAGGTGTTGGCCGCCGAGGTGTTGGTGTTGATTGCGAAACCCATGATGCTTTCCTCCGTGAGTGGGCTGATCGTGTCCGGCCCATCCGTGGGCCGTCAGCGCTACCTCTCGGCAGCGTCGCTCGGGATGTAAGGAGTCCGTTCGGACGACCGTCGCGGGGTCCTCAGGACACGGCGCGCACGGCCTCCGGGCGGGTGAAGCCGCCCTGGGTCAGGGCGGCGAGCTCGGTGAGGAAGGCGCGTCGGCGCGACGGCGCCACCCGTGACGTCGGGTCCGGGGCGTCGCCGTCGTCGTCGCGGTAGTGGGTGGCGAGCCCGTCCCGCAGCAACCGGACCGCCTCGGCGCGCTGCTGGGACACCGCGGCGTGCGAGATGCCCAGCTCCGCGGCGATCTCGTTCACGGTGCGGTCGGCGAAGTACACCTGCTCGGTGATGTAGCGCATCCGCTCCGGCAGTGCCGCGACCGCGGCCCGCACGTACGTGGCGCGCTCGGCGACCATGACCGCGTCCTGCGGCGAGCCGTCGGTGTCGTGGAGGCGGTCGATGGTGACGTCGTCGAGCGAGTGCACCGTCCGGGCCGCATCCGCGAGTGCGGCGTCCACGCCGGCCACCTCGACCCCGAGGGCGTCCGCGAGCTCCTCGCGGGAGGGCTCGCGGCCGAGCGTGCCGCGCAGCTGCTCGCTCGCCGACAGTGTCTGACGGATCCGGCTACGGGCGCAGCGGGTCGCCCAGTCGCCCGCCCGCATCTCGTCGGCGAGCGCGCCGATGATCCGCTGCCGCGCGTAGGCCCCGAAGGGCACCCCGAGGGTCGGGTCGAACGCGTCGGCGGCGGTCACCAGGGCGACCGCGCCAGCCGAAGCCAGGTCGTCGCGGCTCAGGTGCGTGGCCCGACGGCAGACGTCGGCGACGAGATAGCCGACCAGCGGCAGGTTCTCCACCACGACCGCATTGCGCTCGGCACGATTCACGACTCGACCCCCGGGACCTCAGAACGGACGCACGCTCGGTGTCGGGCCGGGACCGGCCGCTGATCGTGCAGGGACGACCATAGCGCATGTATAGACGTTGGACTAGACCTTACGAGCGCAGGATCGATGCCGAGAGTGGATCATGCGAGGGAACGAGTCCTCGCGACGGACCGGATCGGGGATCACATGGGAGCGCAGGAGCTGTCTGCCGCCATTTGGCACCAAAGGAACTTGCTCGAGTTGCTTCTGTTCAAGTTGACCGAGGAGCAGCTGCTGCTCACCGCTGGGCGCACCGATTGGCTCGCCAATGCCACCCGGGAGGTGGAACAGGTAGTCGAGCGTCTATACGAATCTGGACTCGCACGGGATGTCGAGGCCGCCGGGGTCGCCGGTCGGTGGGGAGCGGCCGACGGCGCCAGCCTGCGCGAGCTGATCCAGCACGCGCCGTCGCCCTGGGACGAGGTGCTCACCGAGCACCTCACCGCACTGACCTCGCTGACCGCCCGGATCCGCGACCTGCGGGACGCGAACGCGCAGTTCCTGCGCACCGGGTTGCGAGCCACCCAGGAGACGCTGGCCGGGCTCGACGGGGCGGTCGGCACGTACGACTCCCACGGAGCCAGCCGCGCCGAGACCGGCGCGGCCCGGCTCGTGGACAAGAGACTGTGAGGACACGATGAGCACCTTCGCCGGACTGAACACCGCCTTCCTCGGCGTCACGGCCCAACGTCGTGCCCTCGACGTGGTGGCCCAGAACGTCGCGAACCTGAACACCGTCGGGTACACCCGCCAGCGGGTGGAACTCTCCGGCGTCGGCTCGCCGGCCACTCTCGGGCTGTTCGCCGGTGCTCCGGAGCCCGGGCGTGGTGTCCGGGTGGACGGAGTCACCCGGCTCGGGGACGCCTACGTCGACGCCCGGGTCCGCGGCACCGCCTCCTCGCACGGCTTCGGGGCCGTCCGGGCCACGGCGCTCGCCGCGCTCGAGGAGTCCCTGCGCGAGCCGGGTGAGAACGGCCTGGCCGCGAAGCTCGACCAGTTCTGGGCGTCCTGGTCGGACCTGGCGAACCGGCCCGGTGACCCGTCCGCTGCGATCGTCGTGCGGGAGGCCGCCGCGAGCGTGGCCGTCGCCGTGAACCAGGGCTACGCCGAGGTGGACGCGCAGTGGAGCCGCGCCCGGGAGCAGGCCGACGCCCTCGTCGGCGAGCTCAACGGCGCGGCCGCTGCGGTGGCGGAACTGAACGAACGGATCCGGTCCACGGCGGCCGCCGGCGGATCGGTGAACGAGCTCATCGACCAGCGCTCGAATCTCACCACCACCATCGCGGCGATCGCCGGCGGTGAGGTGCGCCAGCGTGAGGACGGCACGGTCGATGTCCTGGTCGGCGGCAACCCGCTGGTCTCCGGGGCCACGCACAACCCGGTCGTGGTCGCCGGAGCCGGCCGGCTGGCCGATGCCGCCACCGACCCGGTACGGGTGGCCTGGGCCCACCGGCCCGGCACCTCGGCGGGGCTGGGCGGTGGCGAGCTCGCAGGCACCGTCTCGCTGCTCGCCCCGGCCAACGGCAACGGTACCGGCGGCGTGCTCGCCGAGGCCGCGGCCTCCTACAACGCCTTCGCCACCGACCTCGCCGCGAAGGTGAACGCCGTGCACGCGCCCGGTCTGACCACCGACGGCGTCCCGGCCGGGAACTTCTTCGGCCTCAGCGCGGGCGCGCCGGCCGCGGCGGGGCTGCGGGTGGTCGCCACCGCGCTGGCCACCGGGGCCCCGGGTGCCGGTGGCCAGGACGGTTCGGTGGCGGACACGCTCGCTCAGATCGGCTCCGGCTCGCAGGCTCCGGACGCGCTCTGGGCCACGTTCGTCACCGAGACGGGTGTCCGTGCGCGGGGTGAGGCCGAGAGCGCCGCCCTCGCGGCTCTAGCCGCCGGTTCGGCCCTTGACCTGCAACTGGGCACCGCCGGCGTCGACCTCGACGAGGAGACCATGAACATGATGACCTTCCAACGTGCCTACGAGGGCTCGGCCCGCGTGATGACGGCGATCGACGAGATGCTCGACACCCTCATCAACCGGACCGGGATCGTCGGGAGGTGAGCGCCATGATCACCCGAGTCACGCATCAGCTGACCGCCCGCACGGCGGCACAGAACCTGCAGGCCTCGCTGGCCCAACTGAACCGGCTCACCGAGCAGGCGACCAGCGGCACCCGGATCTCACGCCCGTCCGACGACCCGAGCGGAACGGCCGAGTCCCTGCGTCTTCGCGGCGAGCACCGGGTCGCCCAGCAGCATGCCCGCAACGCCCAGGACGGCCTCGGCTGGGTGACCGTGGTCGACAACGCCATCCAGACCGGGATCGACCTGATCGGCCGGGCCAAGGACCTCACCCTCACCGGTGCCAACGGGGCGAGTTCCCCAGCGGCCCGCGAGGCGCTCGCCACCGAGATCGACTCGCTCCGGGAGGCCATGATGGACCAGGCGAACCGCACCCACGGCGGCCGGTCGGTGTTCGCCGGCACCTCGGACGCGCCGACCGCGTTCGACACCGACGGCACCCACAACGGCGTCCCCGGCGCCACGGTGCAGCGCCGGATCGGCCCGGACTCGACCGTCCGCGTCGATGGCGACGGCGTGGCGGTGTTCGGGTCCGGGACCGGCTCGGTGTTCTCGCTCCTCACGGACATCGCGGCCGACCTGCGCTCCGGGGTGGACGTGACCCCGCGGCTCGCCGAGCTCGACGGGCGTCAGCAGCAGATGCTCGGCGAGCTCACCGCCGTGGGCACCAGGTACAACCGGCTGGAGGTGGCCGAAGCGGCCAACGAGCAGCGCATGGGAGGGTTGGAGAACCGACTCTCCGCCGTCGAAGGGGTGGACATGGCCAGGACGATCATCGACCTCAAGTCGGCCGAGGTCGCCTACCAGGGTGCGCTCGGCGTCAGTGCTCGGGTGCTCCAGAACAGCCTGCTGGACTTCCTCCGATGAGCGCCGTCACGTTCCTCTCGCCGCCCCCCGGACTAGCCCCGCACGTCGAGTTCGAGCTGACCCCGGTGCCGGCAGCGACCGGCCTGCTCACCCTGACCGCGCCCGGCGCGGACGGGCTCCGGCTGTTCCTCGTCGACGCGCAGGCGCACCTGTCCGGGTACACCCCGGTGCTCTCCGCCGAGCAGGGCACCCGGCTCGGCCTCTCGGACGCGGCCGAGGCGGAGGTCTTCGTGGTCGCCAACCCCGCCGGCGAGGTCACGACCGTCAACCTGATGGCGCCGGTCGTGGTGCACCGAGGCAGCGGGGCCGCGCTCCAGGTGATCCTGGAGAACCAGGACTGGCCGCTGCAGCACCCCCTCGGCGAGCCGGTGAGCCCACGATGAGCGAGCCGGACCGGGCGGACCCCGTCGCCGACACCGACGACGCGGGCGCGTCGGTGACCCCGGCCCTACCCGGCTACCTGAGCCTGCGCGAGATCGCCGCACTGGCCGCGATCGCCGTCGGGACCCTGCGGTCCTACCGCCGGGACTCCTCGACGGGCTTCCCACAGCCGGCCTGGCGGGCCGGCGCCACCCCTCTCTGGCGGGTCGACGAGGTGCGCGAATGGCTCGCGGCCCGGCCCTTCTCGCCGACGATGACACGCCTGCGGCCCGATGGCTCGATCGAGGTCGTGCGAGCCTCGGACTACGTCGCCCGCCGGGCCGCCGGGCGGGTCGGCAGGGCCCGCCGACACCTCCGGGAACCGTACGCGCACGGACTGGTCGCCGCGCTGGACACCGGCGACTGAGCGTCGTGGTGCCGCGCCGGGATCAGTCGAGCAGGCGGGCCTGGGGTACGAGGTCGGACAGGTCCTGCAGTTCCACGTCGCTCGCCGGCCCGTTCACGAACGTCCGCACCGGCATCCTCGTCGAGGCGTAGGCGTCCTCGAACGCCTCCCGCAGCGCCCGCGGCGAGCGCGAGAGGCCCCACTCGACGGTCTCGTCGGTCGAGCGGAGGAAGTCGGCGAAGAGCGGGTCGGACGTCCACAGCTCGCGCATGGTTCCGGACGTGTCCAGCGCCAGGCGCACCACCGAGGAGATGGCCCGGCGCTGCCGCACCGTGTTGTTCGATGTCAGCGGGCCGAGGACGAACTGCGCGCGCCGGTGGGTCGTCGTGAGGTCGAAGGCCGGTCTCGCCCGGCCGGTCAGGTTCGGCGGTTCGAGGATCCGCTCGCCGGGGCGCAGCATACGTTGCAGACCGAGCGCGACGGCCGTCGCCGTGCTCACCGCGCTCAGCCGGTCCGCACGCCGGCGGGTGAGGCTGGCGTACTCGATCAGCTCGGCGGCCACATTCTGGTCGGACGCCGGCGTGTCCAGTGCCGAGCCGTCGACCTCACCGCTCGACGCCGTCAGGGTTGCGGTCGTCCGTCCGGACAGCGCGCTCTCCCAGTCGTCCACGAACCGGCTCAGGGACGGGGTCAACAACGCCGTCGCGAGATGGTGCCAGGCAGCTTCGGCGTCCCCGGTGACGTCCTCCGGTCGACGGGTGATCGGGACCCCGCGGCGCCGGGTCCGCCCGGTTGCCGAGGAGGAGACCTGGAACCCGAGCTGCTGAAAGATCCGCCGCGCGGTCTCGGTCGTGAAGTCGGCGCGGTACAGGCCGGTGCACAGCTCCAACGCCTGCTTGACCGGCCAGTGCAGGCCGGCCACCGCGACCCAGTGCAGCTGGATCCGCGCGGGCCGGCGCCCCGCGAGCGACTCGCGGACGCTCTCGGGCGTGAGGTGGTGTGAACGACCCTTGATCGTGAAGCGCATGGCGTCAGCCCAGCTGGGGCGCGACCTCCCGGGCGATCAGGTCGAGGTGGTCGAGATCCTGCAGATCCATCACCTGCAGGTAGACCCGCTCCACGCCCGACTCGCGCAGCCGGGCCAGACGGTCCACGGCCTCGGCCACGGTGCCGGCGATGCCGTGCTCGCGCAGTTCGGCGCCCTCGCGCCCGATCGCGGCCGCACGCTGCCCGAACTCGGCCTCGTCGGCACCCACGCAGAGCACGTGGGCGGCGGAGTACGTGAGGCTGTCGGGATCCCGGCCGGCCTCGGTGCAGGCCCGGCGCACCCGCTCGAGCTTGGACGCGATCTCGTCGAACTCGGCGAAGCCGAGATTGAACTCGGTGGCGAACCGGGCCGCGAGCGCCGGGGTGCGCCGGGGCCCGTGGCCACCCACGATCACCGGGATCGAGGCCTGCACCGGTTTCGGCAGCGCCGGGCAGTCGGTCAGTCGATAGTGCTCGCCGGCGAAGGAGAACGTCTCGCCCAGCGGGGTCCCCCACAGTCCCGTGATCACCTGGAGCTGCTCGGTGAGGATCCCGAAGCGCTTGGTCGGGAACGGGATCCCGTAGGCCGTGTGCTCGGCCTCGAACCACCCGGAGCCGAGCCCGAGCTCGACCCGTCCGCCGGACATCTGATCCACCTGGGCCACCTGGATCGCAAGCACGCTGGGGTGGCGGAAGGTGGCGGAGGAGACCAGCGTGCCCAGCCGGATCCGGGAGGTCTCCCGGGCCAGGCCGGCGAGCGTGGTCCACGCGTCCGTGGGCCCCGGCAAGCCGTCGCCGCCCATGGTCAGGTAGTGGTCGGACCGGAAGAACGCGTCGAAGCCGAGATCCTCGGTGGCCCGGGCGACGGCGAGCAGGTCGTCGTAGGTGGCGCCCTGCTGGGGCTCGGTGAAGATGCGCAGTTGCATGGGTCCACCCTGCCACGGCCGGTCGTCGATGGCCGCGCCGAGCCCGGCCCGGCCCTGCCCTGCCCGGCCCTGCCCTACCCTGCCCTGCCCTGCCCTGCGCGGCCCCTGCGTGACACTGCCCCGCCCCAGGCGGCTGACCTAGTACCTGAGGTGGTGAGATCGCCCCTCGATGGGTCCGAACTCGACCTCTCGGGTCCTAGGTCGGCGAGGGTGGCGCGCCCACCGGGCACGAAGAAGCCCCGCGGTTCCCGACGTGGTGTCGGGGTGCCGCACTGGACGAAGGTGCGGCCCCGCGGGGCTCCGGTGGCTGCCGTGGTCTCGCTAGCGCTCGCGCGCCGTGGAGACGGCATGCCGTCCGATCACTTTGACGAGCGGCTAGCGGACAGCCACCTCACGAGTCCCAAGATTCTTCACGTCTCGGACCACCTCCTTTCGCGTGTGCCGCCAATCTACGTCCGTCGTCGCCGCACGCCAAGGTATTTCCGACACGGATCTCGGACCAGCGCTCCTACACTCGAGCGATGCCGCAGATCCGGATGGTCGCGTTCGACGCCGACGACACGCTCTGGCGCAGCGAGGACTACTTCGAGGCGGCCCAGGCGGAGTTCGAGCGCATCGTCGCCCCGTACGTCACCCGCCCCGGTGCGCTCGACCGCCTCGCCGCCGTCGAGAGGGCGAACCTGAGCGTCTTCGGCTACGGCGTCAAGGGCATGGCCCTGTCGATGATCGAGGCGGCCATCGAGGTCACCGGTCAGCGCATCAGCGCCGCCGACCTGCACCGCATCGTGGTGCTGAGCAAGGACATGCTGCGTCATCCGGTCGAGCTCCTGCCCGGGATCCGGGCCGCCGTCGAGGAGATCGCCGCGGAGCACCCGATCGTCATGATCACGAAGGGCGACCTGTTCCACCAGGAGGCCAAGGTGCGCGACTCCGGCCTCGGTGACCTGTTCCGCCGCATCGAGATCGTGAGCGAGAAGGACGCCGCCACCTACGCGCGACTGCTGGCCGAGTTCGAGGCGGACCCGACCGAGTTCGTGATGATCGGGAACTCGCTGCGCTCGGACATCGCGCCGGTCCTCGCGCTCGGCGGCTGGGGCGTCCACGTCCCGTACCACCTCACCTGGGCGCTGGAGCTCGAGGCGGAGATCCCGCCCGAGCACGTCCGCCGGCTGCACACGGTCGCCTCCGCCGCGGAACTGCCGACGGCGGTGCGCGCCATCGTCGACGGGGTCCCGCCGGAGTCCCTGGGCGCCTGAGGGCCCCACGTTGCGGTGCGGTTCCGACGCATCCACCTGCCTCGGTTCCACCGCTCGCGCTGCACCGAGCCGGGCGGGAGCACCGTCCCGCAAGCGGTCCTGCACGTCCACGGTCAGGTCCGGGTCTGCATCACAAAACGTGGGCAATCGCGGAATGCACGCGGTTGCGGTACGGTTGCATTCCGTTGCGCCGGGGCTTGCCCCCGGACGCCGATCACACCCAGTGGAAGCGCAGGAGGAGTCAAGTGTCGGAGCCGATCCAGCAGTTCGTCGCCGGAGAACTGCCCGTCGAGGTGTACGCCTCCGAGCGGGAGATGGGGGCGGCCGCCGCCGCCCGTGCCGCCGCGGTGATCCGTGACGCCGTCGCCGCGAACGGGCACGCGCGGGTGGTCATCGCGACGGGCAACTCCCAGTTCGCATTCGTCGAGGCGCTCAAGGACCAGGACGTCCCGTGGGGCGACGTGACCGCGTTCCACATGGACGAGTACGTCGGCATCGACGAGGACCACACCGCGAGCTTCCGCCGTTGGATCGGCGAACGCATCGAGCAGCCGTTCGCCCCGGCCAAGGTCGAGTACATCATCGGGGACGCTCCCGACGCCCAGCAGGAGGCGGACCGCTACGAGGCGCTCCTGCGCGAGAAGCCGCTTGACCTGGTCTGCATGGGCATCGGCGAGAACGGCCACCTGGCCTTCAACGAGCCCTACGACGCGGACTTCGAGGACGAACGCTGGGCCCGGGTCATCACGTTGACCCCCGAGTCGGTGCAGCAGCAGATCGGTGAGGGTCACTTCCCGGACGAGGCCTCCACCCCGAAGACCGCCATCTCGCTGACCATTCCGGCGCTGCTGTCCGCATCGCACGTTCAGGTCTGCGCGCCCGAGGCCCGCAAGGCCGAGGCCGTGGCCCGGGCGCTGTCGGATGAGGTCAGCACGGCCTGCCCGGCCACGAAGCTGCGCGAGTCCCCGAACGCCCGGCTCTTCCTCGAGCCGGCGTCCGCGTCCTTGATCGCCGCACGGGCCTGAGGCTCGGCGGCCAGAACGCCGACCCGGCCGGCGGGGGTGGGCCGGGTCGGTCCTCCACGGAGGGTCCACGGGGCCACCGGCCCGGTAGGTTCGGGATCGTGAAGGGGCCGAGATGACCGAACGGGTACTGCTCACGTCCGGCCGGGTGGTCGCCGACGGCGAACTGCTCGACGGCGCCTGCGTCCTTCTCGAGGGAACGCGGGTCGCGGACGTGCTCACCGCCGCGCCGTCGACTGCTCTGCTGCGGTCCGCGCGGGTGCTGGACGTCGACGGGCGGATCGTCGCACCAGGTCTCATCGACCTGCACATCCACGGGGCCGCCGGCCGCTCGTTCGAAGAGGCAGCCCTGGGTGGAGATACCCCTGCTGTCGAACGCCGGGGGAGTGCCGACGGATCCGGGCGGACCCAGGGGCCCGCAGCCACCGACACGTCCGTGCCCGCAGGGGTGCCCGCGCCCATCGACGACGCGGTGCCCGCGATCCTGCGCCACCTGGCATCGGTCGGCGTGACCGCCACCCAGGCCTCGCTCGCCTCCGACCGCGTCGGCGTCATGGCCGGCAAGGTGCGGGCCCTGCACGCCTGGCGTGACCGCGGCGTCCCCGGTGGCGCCGATCTGCTCGGTGTCCACCTCGAGGGCCCGTTCCTCGCGCAGGCCCAGGCCGGTGCCCACGAGCCGAGCAAGCTGTGCGCGCCGGCGGCGGCGGACGTGGCGTCCTTGGTGGCCCTCGCCCCCGCGATGGTGACGCTCGCACCGGAGCTGCCGGGCGCCGTCGAGGCCATCCGGGCGTTCACCGCCGCCGGCACCGTCGTGGCCGCCGGACACAGCGAGGCCACGGTCCCGACCCTGGCCGAGGCGGTCGAAGCGGGCCTGAGTCACCTCACCCACCTGTGGAGCGGGCAGTCCAGCACCACGCGCAGCGGCCCCTGGCGGGTGCCCGGCCTGCTCGAGGCCTCCCTGGCGTCGGACACCCTCACCGCGGAGGTGATCGCCGACGGCAAGCACCTGCCGCCCGCGCTCCTCGAGATCGCCCGCCGGTGCCTGGGCGAGCGGCTGGTCGTGGTGTCCGACGCGACCCAGGGCGCCGGCATGCCGGAGGGGTACACCTACGGCCTCGCGGACGTCCGCTGCGAGGTGCGCGATGGTGTCGGCATGGTCATCGGCGCCGACGCCTTCGGCGGGAGCACCACCACCCTCGCCGCGATGCTGGCCCACCTGCACGTGGATCTCGGCTGGCCGCTGCTCGAGGTGCTCGCGATGGGCTCGTCCCGTCCGGCCCGGGTGGCCGGTGTGGCCGACCGCAAGGGATCCCTGACGCCAGGACATGACGCGGACGTGGTGGTGTTCTCGGACGGCCTGTCGCCTTGGCGCACGTTCGTCCGGGGCCGCGAGGTCCCGGCACCCTGAGGCGCACGCCCCGGAGGCGTTGCTCAGCCGAATGCCGCGGCGATGGCCGCGATCACCACGATCACGGCGACGAGGGCCACCCCTCCGCCCACCCCCCAGAGCCAGATCTTGCCGGCGCCTATGTGCTTGGCGTTCGCCCCGAACGACGCGAGCCGCTCGGTCCACCAGGTCGCCGAGGGCATGCCGTCGCGGGCGACCCGGGCGTTGTACTGCTCGACGGACTCCCACGGCTGCGGGCTGACGACCGCATCATCGATCATGAGGCGGAACTTGTGCCCGGACACCGTCCTGAGGGTGAGGGTTGACTGCTGGGAACCGTAGACGCCGCCGACGTAGGACGCCTTCGCGACCTCCTGGGGTGCGAAGTCGGCCAGCACCTGCTCCTGGGGGCTCTCCAGATCGATGATCCGGATCCGGTCCTGCCGGGTCCACTCCAGGCGCACCTTCCTCGTCTGGAACACGGTCGCGCCGGTGAGCATGGTCGTGTTCAGGCGCAGGTCGGTGGCCATGGGCGCGGGCTGGTTCATCTGTGGGGCTTCCGCTCGTGGAGGGGTGCAGGGTCGGGCCGGATTCTACGGCGTGGGCGCGGGGGCCGTGCTCCCCCGGATGATGAGCCGGGTCTCGAGCTGGACGACCGGCTTCGGGGCGTCGTCGGGGTGGTCGACCAGATCCAGCACGAGGTCGACGGCGGTGGCGCCGGCCCGCGTGCCCGGCACGTGGATCGAGGTGAGGGTGGGGTAGGCCATGCCGGACATCGGGCTGTCGTCGATGCCGATGACCGAGATGTCCGGCCCCACGCGCAACCCGCGTTCGGTCAGCCGGGCCATCAGCCCCATCGCGATCATGTCGTCATAGGCGATCACCGCGGTGATGTCTCGGCTGTGCACGAGGTCGGCGGCCCGGACCCCCGCCTGGATCTGCGGCTCGAACGGACCGAACTCGACCAGTTCCAGGTTCAGGTCGGCGCACGCGGCTCGCATCGCCGCCTGCCGCTGGGAGTTCGACCAGGACCGCCGCGGCCCGTTCAGGTAGCAGATCCGCTTGTGGCCGAGCGAGGCGAGGTGCTCCACGGCCTCCAGGATGCCCTCGGACGCCTCGATGATCACGCTCGCTGCGCCGTCGACCTTGCGGTTGACGAAGACGATCGGCTGCAGCGCGGCCAGTTCGGGCAGCGACTCGACGGGCGTGCGCGGGGACACCACGATCAGGCCGTCGACCCGCTTGCGCATCACGCGGGCCCGCTGGATCTCGTCGGCCGGGTGCTCGTCGACGTCCGAGATCAGGACCGTCTTGCCCTTGGTGCTGGCCCGGCTCTGGACCGCCTTGATGATCGGTGGGAAGAACGGGTTGGCGATGTCCGGGACGATCAGCCCGATCAGGTCGCTGCGGCCGGACGTCAGCGACCGCGCCACCTGATTCGGCTCGTAACCCATCTCCTGGGCCACGCGGCGAATCTTCTCCCTCGTGGCGTCGTTGACCTTCTCGGTACCGGACAGGGCGCGCGAGACCGTGGAGGCGGACATGCCGACGGCGCGGGCGACGTCGGCGAGCGTGACGGCCATGACTACCTCTCCCTTTCCGATCTCGCGACGGTGGTGATCGAGCCCACGGTGGCGCCCACCGCCGACCTCGGTGATGGCTTCCATGCGGGTGCGCAGCCGGTGCTTGTGCGAACGCGTGCGCAACGTGCGCCGATGCTACCGCACCAGGGCGGTGAGCAGACGACCGCCCGGCGCAGGTTGCGACAATCTGCGCACGCTTGCCGCAACCGCTTGCGTCCCGTAACGTCCCTGCTCATGGAATCTCCGACGGTAACGCAGACTCCGTCCGGCCCCGGTGCCGACGCCCATCTCCGGCTCGGACTCGTGGGCAACGGCAACCGCGGAGTGATCGCGCAGCGGGCCAGCATCGACGACGGGAACGCCATCGTGGTGGCCGTCTCGGACCCGCATCCCCGGGCGCAGGACCGAGCACGCGAACGCTTCGGCGCCGACGTGGCGGTGGGCTCGGACCTGGGCGTCCTCCTGGAAGCGGACCTGGACGCCGCCTTCGTGACGTCCCTGGACCACCAGCACGCGGACCACGTGGTGAATCTGCTCGAGGCCGGCATCGACGTCTTCGTGGACAAGCCGATGGCTACGACGGTCGCGGACGCGGACCGCATGCTCGAGACCGCCAGATCGACCGGTTCCCGGCTGTACGTGGGTCACAACATGCGCCACATGCCCGTGATCATGCTCATGCGGGAGCTGGTCCGCGCCGGTCGGATCGGCGAGGTCAAGGCGGTCTGGTGCCGGTACTTCGTCGGCGACGGCGGGGACCGGTTCTTCAAGGACTGGCACGCCGAGCGCGCGAATGTGAACACGCTCCTGTTGCAGAAGGGCGCTCACGACATCGACGTGATCCATTGGCTCGCCGGCGGGTACACGAGGCGGGTCAGCGCCATGGGCGCCCTCACCGTGTACGGGGACGTGACCTCCCGGACGGACCGGACCGGACAGGTGGTCACGGAGTGGCTGGACCGGGAGAAGAACTGGCCCCCGCTCGCCCAGGAGGGGCTGAACCCGGTGATCGACGTCGAGGACATCTCGATGATGACCATGCGCCTGGACAACGGGGTGTACGCCACCTACTCCGAGTGTCACTACACACCGGACTACTGGCGCAACTACACGATCATCGGCACCGAGGGCCGGATCGAGAACTTCGGGCTCGGGCACGAGGGCGTGGTGCGGCTGTGGAACCGGCGCACCGAGTACAACGCCGAGGGCGATGAACAGTTTCCCATCCCGGACGTCGAGGGCGGCCATCACGGGGCCGACCCGGCACTGCTCGCCGAGTTCCTGGAGTTCGTCCGCACCGGCGCCCCCACGGCGACCTCCCCGGTCGCTGCCCGCGAAGCGGTCGCGGCGGGTGCCACGGCGGCCGAGTCGATGCGTGGTGATTCCGGCGCGTTGGACGTCCCCGAGCTGGACCCAGAGCTGCGCGCCTACTTCGAGAATGGGCAGCGCCCGCCCGACTGAATCCGTACTGGTGTTGCAGCAACCGCTTGCGGTCGCTAGGTTCAGATCACCCCCGTCCCGTCCCGAACGCCGCAGGGCGCACCGCGACAGTCCCGGGCCGACGTGGCCGTCGGCGCCGGTTCCGCACCCCAGCGGTGCACCCCACGAGAAGTCTGACCCACGGCGAGAGCCGCGAGCTGGAGGAAAATTCAATGACGATGGAACACCGGAGCATCTCCCGCCGGTCCCTGCTCAAGTTCGGTGGCGGCGGTGCGGCGGCGATCGCCATCTTCGGCCTCACCGCGTGCTCCGACGACGAGGCACCCAACCCGTTCGACGGCAACGGCGCCGACGCCAAGGAGTCACCCATGCTCACCGAGCGGGTCGAGGCCGGCGATCTCCCCGAGCTCGCCGAGCGGCTGCCGGCCACCCCGATGGAGGTCGAGGTCATGGACGGCCCGGCCCAGTACGGCGGCACCCTCAACCGTGCTCAGACCGAGGTCGGAGATGCCGGCGCGCTCACCGCCTTCGCGAGCGTGGGTCTGCTCGAATGGAACTGGGACTCGGACGGCTTCCTGCCCAGCCTCGCCGAGGAGTTCAGCAAGAACGACACGAACACGGAGTTCACGTTCGTCCTGCGCGAGGGGCTGAAGTGGTCCGACGGCGAGCCGTTCACCTCCGCCGATCTGCAGTTCACCATCGACGACGTGCTGCGCAACGAGACCACGATCCCGGCGGCGCCCTTCTGGTTCAGCGACGGCGACGCCCGGCCCACGGTCGAGGTTCCGGACGAGCGCACGGTGATCATCCGCTACACCCAGCCGTTCGGGTTGTTCGAGAAGTACATGTGCCACCCCGCCGTGAGCAACCAGTTCCTCAAGCCGAGGCACTACCTCGAGCAGTTCCACCCCACCTACACGGACCCGGCCGAGGTGGATGCTGCCACGGCGGCCGCCGGGTTCGACTCCTGGGACCAGTACTTCGGTGACCGGGACAACTGGTGGACGAACCCGGAGCGGCCGATCCTCGGCGCCTACCAGGTCATCAGCGCCGCGAACGCCCAGAGCGGCACGGCGACCTTGGAGCGCAACCCGTACTTCTGGAAGGTCGACCCCGATGGGCGCCAGTTGCCCTTCATCGACCAGATCCAGGTGCAGGTCCTCGCCCAGGATGCCCTCGACCTGCGCGCAGCGAACGGTGACCTGAACTTCCAGGGGAACTTCCTCGGGTACAACTCGGCGCAGGTCTACCTCCAGAACGCCGAGGACCGAGGGTACGAGATGCTCCGTTGGAAGAACGACGCCACGCTCCTGTCCCTGTGTGTGAACCTGTCCCACGCCGACGAGGTGCTCCGCGACCTCTTCCTCCAGGTCGACTTCCGAGCAGCCCTGTCCCACGCGATCGACCGTGAGGACCTGAACGCCACACTGCTCGGGGGACTCGGGGACGTCCGGCAGCCGCTGGCCACCGAGACCTCCGACTACTACGTCGAGGGCACCGGGCAGCGATTCATCGAGTTCGACGTGGACCGGGCCAACGAGCTCCTCGATGGTCTCGGGCTCACCCGCGGCTCCGATGGCGTCCGGCAACGACCGGACGGCCAGCCGCTCGCCCTCGTGCTGCTCTACGTGGACAGCACCGCCGGCGTGCCGACGGCGGACGCGTTCACCATGGTGCAGCGGTACTGGGCGGAGATCGGACTGACGCTGAGCCTGCGGCCCGTCGACCCGACGTTGTACGCCGAGCTGCGCAGCGCGAACGACTTCGACATCGACGGCACCACGATGCCGAGCGACGACTTCGACCTCGAGCCGGTCTGGTACATCCCCACCGGCGCGAACAGCCACAGCGCACCTGGGTTCGGACAGTGGTACGCCTCGAACGGGTCGGAGGGTATCGAGCCTCCCGAGGAGATCCTGGCGCTGATGGACAACTGGGACCTGCTGCGGGGTGCCGCGACCGACGACGAGCGCGTGGAGGCGGGCCGTGCGATCGTCACGCAGCACGATGAGAACGTGTATGCGATCGGGCTGCTCGGCCTGCCCTTCCAGCCGGTCATCGTGACGAACGACGTGCGGGGCGTGCGCGACGACGAACCCAAGCTCTCCTTCTACTACGGGCGCGAGGGCATCACGAAGCCGGAGCAGATCTCGTTCCTGCCCGCGTGAGCCACGACGGGCACGGCCGCAGCCGAGCAACCCGCTCCCGGCCGGCCGTGCCCGCGGCCACGCCTGACCACATGTCCGGACCGAGCGGAAGGAGGAAGCGATGCTGAGATTCACGATCCACCGGATCCTGCACGTGATCCCGACCCTGATCATCATCTCGGTGATCTCGTTCTTCATCATCCAACTGCCGCCCGGGGACTTCCTGACCACTCAGGTGGCCGCGCTGGAGGCGCAGGGCGAGAGCATCGACCCGGCCCAGCTGGAGGCCCTCCGGGTCCGATACGGGATCGACGACCCGTTCTGGATCCAGTACTGGAAGTGGATCAGCAACATCCTTCTGCACGGGGACTTCGGGCTGTCCTTCCAGTTCCAGCGGCCGGTCATCGACCTCATCACCGAGCGCCTTCCGCTGACCATCCTGCTCGGCGTCGCCACTCTGCTGTTCACCTGGGCGATCGCCCTGCCGGCCGGCATCTACTCAGCCATCAAGCAGCACTCCGCCGCGGACTACACGATCTCCGTGGTGGGCTTCGTCGCCCTCGCGGTCCCGAACTTCCTCGCTGCCCTGGTGCTCGCCTACGTCGGGTTCGCCTACTTCGGGCAGAGCGTCGGCGGGTTGTTCTCGCCGGAGTACGTCAATGCACCCTGGAGTCTCGCCAAGGTCGGCGACCTGCTCGAACACCTGTGGATCCCGGTGCTCGTGATCGGCCTGGCGGGCACGGCGGGCATCATCCGCACCATGCGGGCGAACATGCTCGACGAGCTGTACAAGCCCTACGTCACCACGGCCAGGGCGAAAGGACTTCCGGAAGGACGCAACATCCGTAAGTACCCGCTGCGGATCTCCCTGAACCCGTTCATCTCCACCGTCGGCTGGTCGATCCCGAGCATCTTCGACGGCGAGGTGATCGTGGCGACCGTGCTCGCCCTCGGCACCACCGGCCCGCTCCTGCTGGCCGCCCTGAAATCGCAGGACATGTACCTCGCCGGAGGGATCATCCTGATCATCGCCGTGCTGACCGTGGTGGGCACGCTGATCTCGGATCTGCTCCTGGCCGCCGTGGACCCACGGGTCCGATTCGGGAAGGCGTGATCCGATGACCTCCCAGACCCAACTTCCCGTTGCCGACCCCGAGTCGGACGACCCGACCGGGACCGAGACGACGGACCGCCTCGACACCGAGACCGGGCGCAGCCGTACCGAGGTGACCTCGGCGCCGCAGTGGAAACTGATCTGGTGGCGCTTCCGCCGACACCGGCTGGCGATGATCGGCATGGTCATCCTGGTGATCCTGTACGTGGTCGCCCTGTTCGCGGGCTTCTTCGCCCCGTTCAACACCACGTCCTACAGCGGGCAGCACGCCTACCAACCGCCGCAGATCCCGCACTTCTCATTCTCCGAGGGCTTCTACGTCCACCCCACGACCGGCGCCACGGACCCCGAGACGCTGGCTCCGGTGTTCACCGAGGACACCTCGCAGATGGTGCATCTCGGCTTCTTCGTGGAGGGCGACCCCTACCGGCTGCTCGGCCTCGTCGACGCGAACGTCCACCTGTTCGGGCCGGAGGACCCGGGCCAGCGGTGGTACGCGCTGGGCGCGGACCGGGGCGGCGGTGACCTGCTCTCGAAGATCATCTACGGCTCGCAGATCTCACTGTCGATCGGGTTGGTCGGGGTGGCGATCTCGCTGCTGCTCGGCCTGATCCTCGGTGGCATCTCCGGGTACTTCGGTGGCACCACCGACACGGTGATCCAGCGCATCATCGAACTGTTCATGTCGATCCCGACGCTTCCCCTGTGGCTCGGCCTCGCAGCGGCGGTGCCACCCCAGTGGGGTCCGATGCAGACCTACCTGATGATCACCGTCATCCTGTCGCTGGTGGGCTGGACCTCGCTGGCCCGGGTGATCCGCGGCCGGCTGCTGCAGACCCGTGGTGAGGACTACGTGCTGGCCGCCAAGCTCGATGGCGTCCCGACCGGCCGCATCATCTCCCGGCACATGCTGCCGTCCTTCGCCTCCCACATCATCGCCACGGTGTCCTTGGCGGTGCCCGCGATGATCCTGTCCGAGACGTCGCTGTCCTTCCTCGGCCTCGGCCTGCGGGCCCCAGCGGTGTCCTGGGGTGTCCTGCTGCAGAACGCGCAGAGCGTGAACGTGGTGGCCACTGCGCCGTGGCTGCTGCTGCCCGGGCTGGCTGTGGTCCTGGCCGTGGTCGCGTTCAACTTCGTCGGAGACGGGCTCCGGGACTCCGCAGACCCGTACGGAAAGAGGTCCTGATGTTCTCTGCGCGCCGCCGTATCCGCGAGCGTGACCGTGCCGCCCGCGCCGCACAGCGTGGTCTCGCCGGCGCGGTCGTCGACGCCGCCGAGCTCAGCGATGCCGAGGCGATCCTGGACATCCAGGGGCTGAAGACCACGTTCCACTCCGACGAGGGCACGGTGCATGCCGTCGACGACATCGACCTGGTGGTCCGGCGGGGCCGGACCACCTGCATCGTCGGGGAGTCGGGTTCCGGCAAGTCCGCGACGGCTCGATCGATCCTGCAGGTGGTGGACAACCCGGGCCTGATCGAGGACGGTCGGATCCTGTTCCGGGCCGACCCGGAGGGACCGGTGCGGGACCTCGCCGCGCTGAGGTCGAAGGGCGACGCGATCCGCTCCGTCCGGGGGCGTGAGATCGGCATCATCTTCCAGGAGCCGATGTCCGCACTGAGTCCGGTGCACACGATCGGCAACCAGATCAGCGAGGTGCTCGAGCTGCACAGCGACCTCGGCCCGGCACAGATCCGCGAGCGCGTCATCGACGAGCTGAACAACGTGGGCATCCCCCGCCCGGACGAGCGCATCGACGCCTTCACGTTCCAGCTCTCCGGTGGCATGCGTCAGCGGGCCATGATCGCGATGGCTCTGATCGCCCGCCCGGCGCTCCTGATCGCCGACGAACCGACCACGGCCCTGGATGTCACCACCCAGGCACAGATCCTCGACCTGCTCGGCGAGCTCAAGGTCGAGCTCTCGATGACGATGATCTTCATCACCCACGATCTCGGCGTCGTCGCCGAGATCGCCGACGACGTGGTCGTGATGCGGCACGGCAAGGTGGTCGAGACCGGCCCCGTCGACCAGATCTTCCACGACCCGCAGCACGACTACACGAAGGAGCTCCTGGCCAGCCTCCCGCAGCGGTCCGCGCCGCTCGGCGAGCCCGAGGCGCCCGAGGCGACCCCCGCCGTCGGGGATGCAGTGCCCGACGGCGGTCGGCCGGGTTCGGTCGATGTCGTCGAGGTGGTCTCCGACCCGCGGGAGACGGTCCGGCACGAGCACCCACAGGCGCGCCCGCTGCTGCGGATCCGGGACCTGCGGATGGAGTTCGACGCGGTTTCGGGGACCATGTTCGGGCGGCGCCGCAAGGAGAAGATCGTCGCCGTCAACGGCGTGGATCTGGACATCGCCGAGGGGGAGACCCTCGGCCTGGTCGGGGAGTCCGGGTGTGGCAAGACCACCCTCGGCCGATGCGTGATGCGCGCCTACGACCCCACCGGCGGTGAGCTGCTCTATGACGACGGTTCGGGCGCCGTCGATCTCGCGGGCCTGTCCCAGAAGCAGTTGCTGCCCTATCGGAGGCAGGTGCGGATGGTGTTCCAGGATCCGTACGGGTCGCTGAACCCGCGGATGACGGTGCGCCAGGTGATCGGGGAGCCGCTGCGCGTGGCCGGCCTGGCGCGGGGGTCGGAGCTCGACGACCGGGTCGAGACGATGCTGGAGCGGGTCGGCTTGAGGAGTTCGATGGCGAGCCGGTACCCGCACGCCTTCTCCGGCGGCGAGCGCCAGCGGATCGGCATCGCCCGAGCGCTGATCACCTCCCCGAAGCTGGTCATCGCGGACGAGGCGGTCTCGGCCCTGGATGTCTCGGTCCGCACGCAGATCCTCGAGCTCCTCGCCGACCTCCAGGACGAGCTCGGCCTGACGTATCTGTTCATCTCCCACGACCTGTCCGTGGTGGAGCGGATCTGCGATCGGGTCGCGGTCATGTACTACGGCAACCTCGTCGAGGAGGGACCGGCGGAGCAGTTGTTCGCGAACCCCCAGCACGGCTACACCCGGGCCCTGCTCTCGGCGGTGCCGGTGGCCGACCCGCGGGTGCGCGGCACCCGCGAACGCGTCGTCTACCGGCCGGACGAGGGTGAGTCCGAGGAGTCAGCGGCCTGACGCCCGGAGCCGCTCACCGAGCGTGTCCCGCAGCAGCCGCAGCGGCGCGCGGTGTGCCATCGCCGGCAGGACCCACTGCCAGCCGCCGCGGCCCTCGTCGTAGACACGGCTCCGGAGCATTCGATCGGGATCCACGAACTCCTCGCGCACCTGCACGAAGCGGACCCGTTCGTCGACGGCGGCCGCGAGCACCGCGAGGAAGGCGCCGCCGCCTTCCCCGTGCAGATGGACGGGGCTGTTCACGTCCAGGCCGGGGTAGGTGCGGGCCAGGTGGGTGTCGGTGAGGAGCAGGTCGACGGCGCGGGTGACGTCGTGGACCCGGCCTGCGGTCAGGGAGTCGCCGAGCCAGAGCAGGTCGCAGAGGAGTTTGTAGGTCGAACTCGCCTGATCGGTGGGTGCCAGGCCGTCCTTGTCGTATGGCGTCAGAGCGCCGTGGCCGCGCACGTCGAGCGCGAGGACGAGGTCTCGTGGGTCGTCTCGTCGAGTGAGTGGGTGGTCGTCGGTCAGCCCCGCCGTGCCCTCCTCGAGCAAGAGGATGTGCACGGCGCGCGGACCGCCGGTCGGGCTCTGATCGGCGGACAGGAGGACCCCGGCGCCCCAGAGGTCGGTCTCCGCTCGCCACAGCCCGTGGGTGGTCCCGGACGGTCCGGGAAGCCAGCGGGCATGGGGTGCGCCGGCCGGTCGGCGACCGTCGTGGACGCGGTCCCGTAGCCAGGCCACCGCCGCATCCGGGGTCGGTTCGGGCAGCGCCTCGTAGGACGTCAGGTTCAGGTCGTACAGGAACCTGGTCTCCGGGTTGTCGAGGGCGACCTGGCCCGACGGCGTGCACGTGAGCCGGACGGGTTCGAACAGTTCGGGCTCGGCGACCGGGACGGACGCGGCTCCCAGGTCTGTCGCTGTGGCCGACGTGGCGGCGCCGGGCGTGGTCAGGGCGGTCTTGGCCGGCGGTGCGACTGCCGCGACCGCCGGGGGGCCTGCCGCCGCTTCGAGGACCCCACCGGCCGGCTCGGTCGTGGTCGGTGCGAGCGCCCAGCCGAAGAACTCGACCGCGGCGCGCGCGAGCTCCGGTGCGTACCGGTGGGTGCTGTGTGCGCGAGCGAGACGCAACGCGTCCGGTGCGCCGAGGACGTCGTAGGCGCGCTGTGCCGCGGCCACCGAGTCCAGCGTGCCCTCGATCGGGAAGAAGTCGAACTCGGCGGCGAGCACCGCCACCGGCCGGGGTGCCATGACCGCCAGGAGGTCGGCGTGGTCGACGCCGTTGCGGGTGCCACCGAGCAGAATCTGCTCGGCGTCCTGGCGCTGCCCGGACCACAGGTAGGAGCCCCGGCTGGTCAGGTAGGTGCCGACCGCGGCCGCCGCCAACCGCGGCTCGAGGGCGATCATCAGCGTGCACAGCATTCCGCCGCCGCTGTTGCCGGTGATGCCGATCCGAGCCGGGTCCACCTCGGGCAGATGGGTGAGCAGGTCGATCGCCCGGCGCGCGTCGTGCACGAAGTAGCGGGCCGGCGAGTCACCGAGCCACCAGGACTGGATGCCGGCATAGGTATGTTCGGTGGTCCCACCGGCGACGAGCGGTTCGCCGTCGGCGTCGAGGTAGCCGAGCCGTTCCCCCTGTCCCCATGGGTCGATGGCCAGGACCACGAAGCCGGCATCCGCCAGTCGCCCGCACACCGCCTGGTACTCGGGATCGGCCTTCGCGAGCGGCGCGTGCCCGCAGACGAACAGGATCGCCGGTCCCGCGGCGGCGTCCCGGGCCGCACCGGTCGTGCCCGGGCGGTACAGGTTCGCCGTCACGGGTACGCCCGGCAGGGACTCCAGGATCAGGGTGTCGACCGTGTGGTGGGCGGTCTCGAGTCGTTCACCCCAGGTCACCGGCGGGCAGGTGTCCTCGCCGCTCGTGGTCACCTCGCCGCCGATGCCGGCCGCCACCGCGGCTCGGGTCGCCGCCTGGTGCGCCCGGACCAGCTCCGGGGTGTCCGCCGCGAGCAGGTCCGCCCGGCCACGGGCCAGTTCCGCCTCCGTGCGGGCGGCCACGTGCCGGAGCAGGTCCTGCGAGACGTCCACGTAGCCGTCAAGATTGGCTCTGAAGCCGAGCGAGGGCACTGGCACTCCTTCGTGGGTGTCGCGAGGTGGCGCCCCGCGACGGTATCGTGGCCGGAATGAATGCGGTTGCTGCAATTGCAGGAGCCAGCCTACGACGATGTCAGGGAGATGTCATGAGCACGCTCCGGGACCACCCGAGCGAATCCGGTGCGAGCGGCCGGCACCCGAACGCCGAGCGCGCCCGACGAGCCGACACCACGGACCCTGGCGAGGCCGACCGACCGCGGCGACGCTACGCCGTCGTCGGCCTGTCGAACCGCGGTGTGGCCAGCTTCGTGCGCCCGCTCCTGGGAGTCTCCGACTCCGGTGCCGGGGAGGACGCGACGCTCGGCTACGGCGCGGACGCCGACGACTTCTCCGGCCACGGAGAACTCGTCGCGGTCCTCGACGTCGACCGGGCCCGCGCGGGCGCGTTCGCCGCCACGATCCTGCCCCCGGGGCACCCCGACGTGCCCGCCTATGCACCCGAGCAGTACGGCGACCTGCTCCGCTGGACCCGGCCGGACGCCGTCATCGTCACCTCGCCCGACCACACCCACGCCCGCTACATCGTGGAGGCGCTGAAGCACGGCGTCGATGTGATCTCGGAGAAGCCGATGGTCGCCACCGCCGCGGACGCCGCCCGGGTGCTCGAGGCCGAGCGCGAGTCGGCCGGCACGGTGCGGGTCACCCACAACCTCCGGTACACGTCCCGCCACCGGCAGATCAAGCGGATGGTCCTGGCCGGCGCGATCGGGCGCCCGCTGCACGTGAACCTCGACTACCACGTGGACATCCGGCACGGCGCGAGCTACTTCCTGCGCTGGAACCGCGAGCGGGCGAACTCGGGCGGACTGACCATCCACAAGTCCACGCACCACCTCGACCTGATCTCCTGGTGGCTCGCGGACGCCCCGAGCACCGTCTACGCCGTCGGGGGTCGCGACTACTACGGCCCGGGCAGCCCGCACCGTCCGGACGCGGCGAGCCCGGCGCAGGTGCGCGAGCGTGACCCGTACTACCAGGCCCAGCGCGGCAGCGGCACGTTCCCCGACGGGGCCGGGGAGACCCGGCGCGGCCTGTTCGACCTGCCCTACGAGGTGCAGTACCCGGCCGGGCGCGACCTCTACCTCTACGACGACGAGATCGACATCGAGGACCACGTCGCCGCCCTCCTGACGTTCGAGCGCGGCGCGACCGCGGCGTACGCCGTCGACTTCTCCTCACCGTGGGAGGGGTACCGGGCCACGCTCACCGGCACGCACGGAACCATCGAGATGTTCACCGGGCGCACGCCCGACGGCGAGGCGTTGCCCGGGTCCGGGCAGGTGGTGCACCGTCCGCTGTTCGGGCCGGCCGAGGTGATCGACATCGAGAGCGTGTCCGGCGGGCACGACGGCGCGGACCCGCTGATGCGACGGGATCTCTTCGTCGGACCGGATGCCGAGTCCGTCGCCCTCGGCCTGGGCGCCTCGGCCCGGGAGGGGGCGCTCGCGGTGGCTGCGGGGGAGGCGATCTGGCGGTCGATCGGGGAGGGTCGGATCCTCTCGATCGCGGAACTGTTGAATGGCGAGTATTCCTAGTTCCTTGACAAGGTGAACAAACGGGGTCACGATGGCTTCGTGCACCGCAGCACCGAGATCACCTCGTTCGCGAGCCTGCGGCCCTCGACCAGGGCCGTGGTGCGCGAACTCCTGCGCGTCGGGCCGCTGTCCCGGGCGGAGTTGGCGCGGCGCCTCGACCTCTCCCCGGCGAGCCTCACGAAGCTCACCAGACCGCTGGTGAACTCCGGTCTGGTTCGGGAGGAATCCGCGCCATCCGCCCGACCGGGCCGCCCGGGGGCGCCGCTCGTGATGGACGTCGCACGGCACCGCTTCCTCGGCATCAAGATCACCGGTGACGAACTGTGGGCGGTCGCCACGGACGCCGGCGGGGCCGTGCAGAAGGCGGTGCACCGGGCGTTGCTCGGCACGGACGTCGAGACCGTGACCGGTCAGATAGTTGAAGTGATGAACGAACTCGACCCGGACGGTAGCGCTCAGGCCCTCGGCGTCGGGCTGGCGGGCCGGATGCTGCACTTCGACGACACGGTCCGGGACAACGGCTACCTGGGCTGGGACGACGTCCCGCTCGCACGCATGATCACCGACGCCACCGGCGTCCCGACGGTACTCAGCGGGGACGCTCGCGCGCTCACCGCCGGGGTCCAGTGGTCCGGGCCCGGCCGCGGCTACGACGACTTCGCCGTGGTCACCATCGGCGTCGGGATCGGCGTCGGTCTGGTCCTCGGCGGCCAGGTCCGCGCGGGTGGGCACGGCACCGCCGGCCACGTCGGGCACACCCCGATCACCGAGTCCGGACCACTCTGCGAGCTCGGCCACCGCGGCTGTGCCGCCGCCGTGCTGAACGCCGCCGCGATCACCGGCGCCGTCGGCGTGCCACACGGGCGCGCCGACCTGGACCTGGCCGACGTGGTCGCGCTCGCGGACGCCGGCGACCCGGCCGCCGTGCGCGCGCTGGAGGACGCCGGCCGGGCGCTCGGCACCCTGATCGCGGTCATCGTCAACCTGCTCGACCTGCCCGCCGTGATCCTCGCCGGCGACGGTCTCGGCATCATGCCTACCGCCCGGCCCGCGATGGCCGCCGCGCTCGCCGAGCACCTCGACCCCGGCACCCGCGCCCCGCGCGTCGAGGAGTTCGACTCGACCTTCGACGAGTGGGCCCGCGGCGCCGCGGTCGTCGCCTGCCAATGGGTGCTCGCCGCACCCGAGACCATCGGCACCCACCGACCGAGCCAACGAACGCCGTCGGGCGTCTGAGCAGAGCGACTCGGCGCCCGCCCGCATGACCCGACGAAGCACCGACAACCCACCACCCGACCCCCGATCAGGAGCACCAGTGACCACGTTCCCACCCGAACCGCAGAGCCCCCTCGACCCCGACGCCGGCACATTCAGCATCGGCATCGTCGGAGCCGGCCAGTTCTCCAAGAGCTTCGCGACCCTCTGGGACCTGCACCCGAACGTCAGCCGCCTCGTCGTGACCGACCTGGTGCCCGAGCGGGCCGAGCAGCTCGCCGCACGCTACGAGGGCGCCACCACGGTCGCGAGCTTCGAGGAGATGCTCGCCGGCGACGTCGACGCCGTCGCGATCTTCACCCAGCGCTGGACCCACGCCCCGCTCGTGCTCGCGGCCCTGGCCGCGGGCAAGCACGTCTACTCCGCGGTGCCGATGGCCACCGAGATCACCGACCTCGACGCGATCATCGCCGAGACCGAGCGCACCGGCCTGACCTACATGATGGGTGAGACCAGCTACTACAACCCGGCCACCGTGCACCTGCGGAACAAGATCGCCGAGGGCGCACTCGGGCAGGTGTTCTACTCCGAGGGCGACTACGTCCACGACATGGACCTGGGCTTCTACGCCGCGTACCAGTACAGCGGGGGCGAGGACTGGAAGGCGACGGCGAGCTACCCGCCGATGCTGTACCCGACGCACGCCGTCGGTGGGGTCCTCGGTGCGCTGCCCACGCAGGCGGTGAGCGTCAGCTGCCTCGGCGTGGAGGACCGCCGCGGCGACGGCGTCTTCGACCGGGAGGTCAGCCAGTTCGGCAACAGCTTCTCCAACGCCACCGCGCTGTTCGAGCTCTCCGACGGCGGCACCATGCGCACGAACGAGATGCGCCGGGTCGGCTACCCCTCGCACATCCGCGAGTCCCGGTTCCGGTTCTTCGGCACCGAGGCCAGCTTCGAGCAGCTCGCCCACCAGAGCGTGTGGAACGACAAGTCCGAGTCCATCGACATCTCCGAGCAGTTCGTGCCGCTGCGCAGCGACACGAACGGTGAGGAACTGGCGGACGTCGACCCGGCGCTGCGGGAGGCGTTCACCTCCGGCTCCGCCCCGGTGCACGACCGCAGCCGGCTCCCGGCCGTCTACGCCGACGCCCCGAACGGGCACGAGGGCGCGCACCACTACCTCGCCGACGACTTCGTGCGCGCCGTCGTGACCGGCGTGGCGCCTCCGGTGGATGCCCGCCGGGCTGCCATGTTCACCGCCCCCGGGATCGTGGCGCACGCCTCCGCGCTCGCCGGCGGGCAGCGGCTGCCGATCCCCGACTACGCCCACCCGACCGCCTGAACCCGAGCACCACCCGCCACACCTGAAACGCCTGCAACCACGCCTGCAACGACGCCTGCAACGACGCAAGGAGTAGACCATGGCCCTGGCAACCACCACCCGCGCCGGACGGGAGGGACGCCGTCGGCGGCGGGACGACACCCGGCTCGCGCTGGCCTTCATCCTCCCGGCCACGATCGGTCTGGTCATGTTCTACTTCTGGCCGCTGCTGCGCGGCATCTACCTGAGCTTCACGTCCTGGGACCTGCTCAGTCCGGTCGAGTTCATCGGCGGCGACAACTACGTGCGGATGGTCTCCGACCCGGTGTTCTGGAACGCTGTGCGGGTCACGATCCAGTACGTCGTCATCAACATCGGCGTGCAGACGGTCGTGGCGCTGCTCCTGGCCGTGCTGATGCAGCGACTCAGCCAGTCCACCCTGATGCGTGGCCTGGTGCTGACGCCGTACCTGGTCTCGAACGTGGTCGCGGCGCTGGTGTTCCTGTGGATCCTCGACTTCCAGCTCGGCATCGGCAACCAGCTCCTGGAGTGGATCGGGCTGGACCGGATCGGGTTCTTCACCACCGAGGCCTGGGCGATCCCGACCATCGCGCTGGTGAACGTGTGGCGGCACATGGGCTACACGGCGCTGCTGATCTTCGCCGGCCTGCAGACCATCCCGCCGACCATGTACGAGGCCGGCCGGATCGACGGGGCGTCCGAGACCCGGATGTTCTTCGGGATCACCCTGCCGCTGCTGCGCCCGATCCTCGGCCTGGTCCTGATCGTCTCGGTGATCGGGTCGTTCCAGGTGTTCGACACCGTGGCCGTGACCACCAGCGGCGGGCCGGTGGACGCCAGCCGGGTGCTGCAGGTCTACATCTACGACAAGGCGTTCGCGCAGTTCGACTTCGGCTACGCGTCCGCCCTCAGCGTGGCGCTGCTGATCATCCTGATGGTCGTCACGTTCCTCCAGTACCGCATCACGCGTGCGGGCCAGACGGACCTGAGCTGAGGAGCCGACCATGACCGGAATGACCGCAACGACCGGCCTCGATCCCGTCCAGGACGAGGTCCGCACCACCCCGGAGCCGCGACGCCGGCCCCGCCCGACCGTCGGGAAGGTGGTGGCCTGGGTGGTGATGATCGTCCTGCTGCTGATCACCCTGTTCCCCTTCTACTGGATGCTGCGCACCGCACTGTCCAGCAACAGCGCCCTGTACGCGAACGCCACCTCGCTGCTCCCGGTGGACTTCAGCTGGGGCGGCTTCGAGCGGGTCTTCGGCCTGCAGACCACCGAGGAGGCGATCGCCCAGGGCGGTTCGGGAGCCTCGATCGACTTCTGGCTCTACCTGCGCAACTCGGTGATCGTGGCGACCGTGGTCACCGCCTGCCAGGTGTTCTTCTCCGCGATGGCCGCCTACGCGTTCTCGCGGCTGCACTGGAAGGGCCGGAACACCGTGTTCAGCGTGTTCCTGCTGTCCCTGATGGTCCCGGTGATCTTCACCCTGCTGCCGAACTTCGTGCTCATCCGTGATCTCGGCCTGATCGACACCCTGTTCGGCATCATGCTGCCGGGCCTGTTCATGACCCCGTTCGCGATCTTCTTCCTGCGGCAGTTCTTCATGAACATCTCCACCGAGGTGGAGGAGGCGGCACTGATCGACGGCGCCAGCAAGGTCAGGGTGTTCTTCTCGCTGATCATCCCGATGTCCGTCGGGCCGATCGCGACCATCTCGATCCTGACCTACATCGGCTCGTGGAACGACTACTTCTGGCCGTTGATGGTTTCCTACACCGACGAGTCCCGGGTGCTGACCGTGGCCCTGGGCAACTTCAACGCCCAGACGCCGCAGACCGGGCCGGACTGGTCCGGCCTGATGGCCGCGACCCTGGTGGCGGCGCTGCCGATGATCGCGCTGTTCCTGGTGTTCGCGAAACGGATCGTCAACTCCATCGGCTTCAGTGGGATCAAGTGAGGCGGCACATCATGAACAGGACACATTCCCGACGGCGGGGGCTCGCCCCGCGCGTCGCGCGGACGTCGGCGGCACTCGCCGCCGCGGCGCTGGTGGCGGCCGGGTGCTCCGGCCCGGCCGAGGGCGACGGCGGTGGCACCGCCATCGACTACTGGCTCTGGGACGCCAATCAGCTTCCGGCCTACCAACGGTGCGCGGAGGCGTTCGAGGAGCAGAACCCGGATCTGCAGGTGCGGATCAGCCAGTACGGCTGGGACGACTACTGGAGCAAGCTCACCGCGGGCTTCGTGGCCGGTGCCGGACCGGACGTGTTCACCGACCACCTGACCCGGTACCCGGAGTTCGCCCAGCGTGACCTGCTGGTGGACCTGTCCACCCTGGAGGCCACCGCCGACACCGACCCGGGCGGCTTCCAGGCCGGCCTCACGGACCTCTGGACCGGTCAGGACGACGGGCTGTACGGCATGCCGAAGGACTTCGACACGATCGCGCTGTTCTACGACCGGAACCTGGTCGAGGAGGCCGGCCTGAGCCCCGAGGATCTCGACGGGCTGGACTGGAATCCCGAGGACGGCGGCTCCTTCGAGGAGGTGATCGCGCACCTGAGCGTCGATGAGGCCGGGGTGCGTGGCGACGAGGAGGGCTTCGACGCCGGTAACGTGGCCGTCTACGGGATGGCCTCGAACGGGTCCGGCGGCACCGACGGGCAGACCCAGTGGTCCTGGCTGGCCGCCTCGACCGGCTGGAACTACACCAACGCCGATGTCTGGGGTACCGAGTACCACTTCGACGACCCCCGGGTCCAGGACTCCCTGGCCTGGCTGTTCGGGCTCGTGGACAAGGGCTTCATGGCCCCGTTCGAGGAGGTCGGAACCGCGCCGAACCCGCAGCAGGCCCTCGGCTCCGGCCGGGCGGCGCTCTCCGCGAACGGGTCCTGGATGCTCGGGACCTACGCGAACCTCGAGGGCATCGATCTCGGCATCGCGTCGCTGCCGAGCGGGCCGGTGGGGCATCCGGTCTCGATGTACAACGGGCTCGGGGACTCGATCAGCGCCCAGTCCCCGGACCCGGAGGAGGCGGCCCGCTGGGTCGCATTCCTCGGGTCGGACGACTGCCAGCGGCTGGTCGGTGAGGCGGGTGTGGTGTTCCCGGCCCGGCCGGCCGGCACCGAGGCGGCGATCGAGGCGTTCGCCGACCGCGGTCTGGACGTCTCGCCGTTCACGGACCTGGTGGACAACGGGTACACGGTGTTCTTCCCGGTGACCGACAACTACGGCGAGATCTCCGCCCTGGTGACCCCGATCATGGACGAGATCTACATCGGGAGCCGGGACGTGGGCACGCTCACCGAGGTGAACGAACAGGTGAACTCGATCCTCGGCGGGGGATAGCGCGCCCCGCGCTCACCGGCCGGCGGCGCGCCCGGTCAGGCGGGTCGGCTGGACGTCGTAGTGGTCGTGGCTGGTCCGCACCGACCCCCAGCCGCCGGTGAGGGACCTCAGGTCGATCACGTACCGCCCGAGTTCGGCGGCCGGGACGAGCGCCTCGATGACCTGGGTGCCGCCGTCGAGGGTGCGGGTGCCGAGCACCTGGGCGCGACGGGCACCCAGGTCGGCCAGCACGTCCCCGGTGCTCGAGTCGGGGACGGTCACCTGCACCGAGTCGATCGGCTCGAGGATCACCGTGCCGGCCTCGGCCACCGCCTCGCGGAGCGCGTGTGCCGCAGCCGCGCGGAACGCCATCTCCGAGGAGTCGACCGAGTGGTACTTGCCGTCCACACACTCGGCCACGACATCCACCACCGGGTGCCCGTGGGCACCGCCGGCCGCCATCGCCTCGGCCAGGCCGCGCTGCACGGCGGGGAGGTACTGCCGCGGCACCGCGCCGCCCACGACCTTGCTCTCGAAGGTCAGGCCGGTGCCGCGCGGCGCGGGGCGCAACCGCATCCGCACCACGGCGAACTGCCCGTGCCCACCCGACTGCTTCTTCACCCGGCCCTCCACCTCCACTGCGGTGGCGAGCGTCTCCCGGAACGCCACCCGGACCGGCTCGGAGACGGCGCGTACCCCGAACTTGCGCTCCAGCCGCTCGAGCGAGACGTCCAGGTGCGTGTCCCCGGTTCCGCTGAGCAGGATCTGCCCGGTGTCGGCGACGTGCTCGGTGGCCAGCGCCGGGTCCTCCGCACACAGCCTGCGTAGCGCCTCCGGCAGCCGGTCCTCCTCCGCGGGGGTGGCGGCGTGCACCGCCACGGAGTAGCCGGGCTCCGGCCAGCTCGGCTCTCCGAGCGTGACCGGTCGGCCGGGGCGGGCCAGCAGCGTACGGGTGGGGGAGTCGGTCAGCTTCGCGACGGCGGCGATGTCGCCCGCGGGCACCCGCACGGCCAGGAGATGTTCGGTGCCGCGGATCCGGAACAGACCGTGCAGCCGTTCGGAGGCCCCGGTGCCGGTGTTCGTCAGGTGGTCCTCGGCCTGCACCGTGCCGCTGAGCACCTTGATCACCGAGACCTGCCCCACGAACGGATCGGTCACCGTGCGGAACACGTGCACCAGTGGTTCCCCGTCGGGATCGGCCGGCACCTCCGTCTCCCGGCCACCGACGAGCACCCGGGTCGGTCGTGGTGGTGGGCCGAGCAGGCAGACCTGGTCGAGCAGCTCGGTGATGCCCACCCCCGTGACCGCGGAGCCGACGAGGACGGGAACGACGGTCTCGGCGGCCACCTCGGCGGCGAGCGTGGCCCGGATCTCGGCCGGGGTGAGCTGATCGCCGGCCAGATAGCGCTCCAACTGGTCGTCGTCACCGGTGACCACCTCCTCCACGAGGTCCTCGTGCAGCCGGTGCTGTTGCGCGGCGATCTCCGGCGGGGCGGCGACCGGGTGTGAGCGGCCGTCGCCGTCGTAGTCGGTGTCGGTGTCGGTGAGCAGGTCCGCGATGCCCTGGAAGCCGTCACGCTCGCCGAGTGGCAGTTCGACGGCCCGGATGGTCGGGCCGAACCGGTCCTGGAGGTCGCTGAGCACCCGGTGGAAGTCGGCCCCGGCCTTGTCCTCCTTCGTCACGAACACCAGTCGGGGCAGTCCCAGCGCCACGCACCTGGCCCAGGCGCGCTGGGTGCCCGGCTCGACGCCGCTGGTGGCGGCGACCACCAGGACGGCGAGGTCGGCCACCGAGAGCGCCACGTCGACCGCGTGCCCGAAGTCGTCGTGACCCGGGGTGTCGATGACGTTCACCCGGTAGCCGCGACCCGCGGTCGTCCAGTCCAGCGGGGCGAGGGCGAGCGTGGTGGAGATGCCCCGACGGGTCGCCTCGGGGTCGGTGTCGCACACGGTGGAGCCGTCCTCGGTGCGGCCCATCCGGCCGATCACGCCGGCGCGCTGCAGCAGCGCCTCCACCAGCGTGGTCTTGCCGCAGCCGCCGTGGCCGATCACGGCGATGGTGCGGATGTCCTGCGTGCGCGGGTCGTCCATCTCGGTCCGTTCAGCTGGGGACGCCGGGACTGACGATGCTAGACCCGCACGGCGTTCCGGGGGAGGTGCTCGGTGACCCTCCGGAGCTCCGGGGGCGCCTGCGGCCGCCCGTGGTGGCCTACGTTGGAGTCCGGCGACGTCCAAGATCCTGGGAGCGTGCGTGCCCGAAGGCCACACCATCCACGCCCTCGCGGGCCGGCTGAACCGTGCGTTCGCTCAGGAGCAGGTCCGGGCATCCAGCCCTCAGGGCCGGTTCGCGGGCGGCGCGCAGATCCTCGACCGGCGCGTCCTGGTCGAGGCCGGCGCGTGGGGGAAGAACCTGTTCGTGGAGTTCGACGGCGACGTCTGGCTGCATGTGCACCTCGGCCTGATCGGGGTGTTCCCCGTGGTGCCGCTGCCCGTGGACCTGCGCGGTCTCGACCCGTCGGAACTGCCGACCTCGGGCGCGGTGCGGCTGCGGATCGCGGGGCACGGGCACGTCGCGGACCTGCGCGGGCCGATGACCTGCGCGCTGGTCGCCCCGGGCGAGATCGCCGCGCTCACCGGCCGGCTCGGCCCGGACCCGTTGCGGCCGGACGCCGACCCCGACCTCGGCTGGGCGAAGGTGAGCCGGAGCGCTCGGCCGGTCGCCGAGCTGCTCATGGACCAGGCCGTGGTGGCGGGCGTCGGCAACGTGTACCGGTGTGAGGTCCTGTTCCGGCACCGGGTGGACCCGATGCGCCCGGGCAAGGAGATCCGCAGGTCCACCTGGCGGGCGATCTGGGACGACCTGGTGCGGCTCCTGCCGCTCGGCGTGATCTACCACCAGATCCTCACCATGGACGACCAGATCGAGGCCGCGGAGGCCGAGATCGCCGCCGGCGAGGCGCTCCGGCACACCGCCGACCTCACCGGGGAACGGCTCGGCGACCACTTCGAACGTCGGTTCTTCCTGTACAAGCGCACCGGAGAACCCTGCCTGGTGTGCGGCTCCAAGGTCCGCGCGAAGCCGCTCGCCGGCCGCACCCTGTACTGGTGCGGCCGCTGCCAGCGCCGTCGATAGCCGTCGGCGCAGTCCTTCGCCCCCGAGGCAGACCCCTGTGCGGTTCCGCTTCGGGCCTCGGGTACTGCGCGACAGGCGGAAGTACCCGCTCAGCCGGCTAGGACCGGCTCGGGCGCGGCCGGTTCGACGATCGGCTCCATCCGCGGCCGGCCCAACCCGCGGTAGCTCCAGCCGGCACGCCGCCAGCCGTCGGTGTCGAGGGCGTTGCGGCCGTCGATCACGCGGCGCTGCGCCACGAGGCCACCGACCTGCTCCGGGTCGAGCTCGAGGAACTCCGACCACTCGGTGAGCAGTAGCACCAGGTCGGCGTCGGCGAGCGCCTCGGCCGCGGAGTCCGCGTAGGTCAGTGTCGGGAACACCGCCCGGGCATTGTCGATCGCCTGCGGGTCGTAGACGCGCACGCCGGCGCCGCGCAGCTGCAACTGAGCCGCCACGTTCAGTGCGGGGGAGTCGCGGACATCGTCGGTGAGCGGCTTGAACGCCGCCCCGAGCACGGCGACCCTCCGGCCGAGCAGGCTGCCGCCGACCTCCTCGGTGGCCAGCTCGACCACCCGGTGCCGGCGGCGCATGTTGATGTCGTCGACCTCGCGCAGGAACGTCAGGGCCTGGTCCACCCCGAGCTCGCCGGCGCGCGCCATCATCGCGCGGATGTCCTTGGGCAGGCAGCCACCGCCGAAGCCGAGCCCGGCCTTGAGGAAGGCGTGCCCGATCCGGGCGTCGTGACCGAGCGCCTCGGACACGGCGGTCACGTCGCCACCGGTGGCCTCGCACAGTTCGGCGACGGCGTTGATGAACGAGATCTTCGTCGCCAGGAACGCGTTCGCGGACACCTTCACCAGTTCGGCGCTGACCAGGTCGCTCACCACCAGGGGGGTCCCGGCGCCGAGGACTCGTTCGTACACTGCGCGCAGGCTCCGTTCTGCCGCGTCGCTGGCGACGCCGAACACGAGTCGGTCCGGGCGGAGGGTGTCCTCGACCGAGCGGCCCTCCCGCAGGAACTCGGGGTTCCAGGCGATCTCGACCCGCACGCCCTCGGGGGCGAGGGAGTCCGCGAGGTCCTGCAGTTCGTGCGCGGTGCCGACCGGCACGGTCGACTTCCCGACGATCAGCGCGTCCCGCCGCAGGTGCGGGACGAGCCCGGCGACGGCCGCCCGCACGTGCGAGGTGTCGGCGCCAAGGCCGTCGGGCCGCTGCGGGGTACCCACGCAGAGGAAGTGCACGTCGGCATCGGCGGCCTCGGCCACCTCCGTGGTGAACCGCAGGGCACCTGCGCTGGTGTGGGCGAGGATCAGTTCGGGCAGTCCGGGCTCGTAGAACGGCAGCCGGCCGTCGCTCAGGTCGGCGATCTTCGCGGGGTCGGTGTCGACGCCGACGACGGCGTAGCCGAGTTCGGCCATGCAGGCGGCGTGGGTGGCGCCGAGGTATCCGGTGCCGATCACGCTGATGGTGAGTGTCATGGGAGCTCCCAGGGGTCGTCGAGGACGCTCGTCGCGGCCTCTGTGGTGGCGGGTCGGAAGGCGTACACGGCGAGCAGTCGCAGGCGGGTCGCCATGGCGTAGCCGGGCAGCGTGGCCCGTTCGACGGCGGTGGGCCGGTAGCCGCTCAGCACACCGCTCGCGCAGGCGCGGGCGAGGGCCGGGGTGGTGACCCCCTGCCTGGCACGCAGTTCGAGGTGCACGAGCAGGTTGGCCAGGTCCAGGGCCGGGTCGCCGAGGGCGAGGAGGTCGAGGTCGAGGACACCGGCCTCCGCCCCCGCGGTGAGCAGTTGCTTGTCATGCAGGTCCCGGTGCAGGAGCACCGGTCGGGCGCACGGGACGAGCGACGCCTCGGCGCGAGCGAGTGCCGCGGGCACGTCCGTGGCGGTGCGCGGGAGCACCCCGTACGCCTGCGCGAGCCCCAACCAGCGTCGCGTCACCGCGAACTCGGCGGCGCCGTCATGGACGGCGACGCCGCCCGCGGGCGGGGGCACCGCGTGCAGCCGGCGCAGCAGGGTCCCGACGGCGTGGCCCGCCTCGGTCAGGTCGGCCGGCTCGGCACCCGGTGCGGCGAGCGCCTCGTGCAGCGTGTGGCCGGGCATTGCCTCGGTGGTCAGGGTGGTCTCGTCGGCACCGAGCACCCGGGGTGCGCGGACCCCAGCGCCGGTAGTCGTGGCGAGCGTGTCGACGAGGCCGTCGACCCGTCCGGGCCGCACCACCTTCGTGAACACAATGCGGCCGCCGACCTCGTGCCGCACCACACCGCGGCGCTCCGGGCGGTGCGCGACGAGGTGCGCGCCGGGTGCCGAGGCGAGATCGTGCAGCGCCGTGAGGCGCCGGTCGGTTCCCCCGGCCTGGAGGATGACATGCTCGCCGACGCCCTGGACGTGCCGGGTGCCGCCCGGCCGGCGGGTGGTGGCGGCCGCGACGTGGGTGGCCCGGTCCGGGTCGGCGAACCACTGGCCGGCGACGCCGGCGCCCGGGCGGGTGCGCACCATCAACAGTGCGTGCCCCTCGTCGCGGGGCATCGCCCGCTCGAGCGTGTGCCCGGCCGCGCGCAGGTCGGAGACGATGAGGTCGAAGGTGCCGGTCACGACGCCACTCCCAGCCGCCCGTGCCGGAGCAGGCCCTCGACCCGGACGAGCACGTCCTCGGTCCGCTCCGCCCAGTCGCCACGCATGCTACGGAACGGTTCGGCCGCCCGGCGCAGCAGTTGCGCGGCGAGGTGGAGCCGTAGCCGGGCCGGGTCCGGTTCGTCGGGGTAGCCGGCCGCGACGGCGGCCATGAGCGTCTCCGGCTCCGTCGCGCCGTCGAGCACGGCCTGCGCGCCCAGGCTGGCCAGGTCCACCTCGGCCTGGCCGCGGGCGGCGTGATCGAGGTCGATCAGGCCCACCGTGCCGGCACCGGTACGGACCACCTGGTCGAGGGAGAAGTCACCGTGCAGGCTCACCTGCCCTCCGGCGTCCGGCGTGGGCCAACGCTCGGTCAGCGCCGTCGTGAGCCGGTCCACCCGTTCGGCCAGGTGCGGAAGCAACACGGTCACCTGCTGGGTGGTCCGCCGTGCGCCGGCGAGGTCGGAGCGCTGGTCGCGGACGGGCAGGTCCGCGGGCGTGGCGTGCAGGGCCCCGAGCGCGGCACCCACCGCGGCGAGGTCGGCGGCGGGCGCGGACCCCTCCAGTGGCGCACCATGGCGGAACTCGAGGACCGCAAGGCCGGAGCGGGTGCACCGGCCGAGCAGCCGCGGAGTAGGAGCACCGGCCCGCTCGAGGGCGCGGACACGGTCGGTCGCCGCGGCGAGGTCCCGCGGTCGGTAGGCGCGGAGCAGGAGGTCGGCGCCGTCGTCGGAGCGGACGGTGCCGACCCAACGGCGCTGGGGCTTGTAGGCGAGCTGACGGACGCCGGTGCCGCGCTGGAGGCCGCCGACGGCGCCGCGTGTGGCCCGCTGCACGGCCCGCTCGGTCCGGGTCCGGTCGTGCCACGCGGCGACGGCGGGCAGGTCCCGGTCGGCGATCACGGTGGTGACGATCGCGTTCAGCGGCTGGTCGGCCGCGAGCACCGACCCACGCGGCGCCCGGTCGACCGTCTTGCCGAGCTTGCGGACGCCGTCGGGTCCGTGCGCGGTCACGATGACGGTGCGGCTGCCGGCCGGGGTCACCGGGACGCTCGCCAACGCGTCGGGTGGCGAAACGCCGGCGTGGCCGGTCACCTCGATCGCGGCCACGCAGCTCGTGCCCGGCTTGTACCGCAGGTAGCGGGGCCGTACGTGCAGGTCGGCGCCCAGCAGCGTGCTCAGCCACTCCTGGAGAGCGAGCCGGTCGAGCAGCACGGGCAGCGCGGTCAGCCGCGGGTCGCGCGCGGCCAGGGCGCGGTCAGGTCGTGAGAGCACGGTCCTGCTCCTTCCCTTCGGTGGTCTCGGCGTTCGCTTCGGGCTCGGCCTCCGGGCCCGTCGCCGCGGCCGCACCGGTGCGTCGGTCCAGGACGGTGTCCGGACGGCCCGAGTCGGTCACGACGCCGCCCTCCACCCAGAACACCCGGTCGGCGTCACGGGCGGCGGCCAGGTCGTGGGTGATGATGATCGTGGTGCGGCCCTGCGTGAGCCGGTTCATGGCCGCGATCACCTCATCCTCGGTGCCCTTGTCCAGGCCGGTCATCGCCTCGTCGAGGATGACGATCGGCGCATCCCGGACGGCGGCGCGTGCGATCGCGATGCGCTGGCGCTGGCCACCGGAGAGCGTGGTGCCGCGTTCTCCGACGACGGTCTCGTACCCGTGCGGCAGGGCCATGATGAAGTCGTGCGCGCCGGCGAGCCGGGCGGCCTCCTCCACCTGGGTGTCGGTGGTCCCGGGGGCACCATCGGCGATGTTCTCCCGGATCGTGGTGGCGAACAGCAGGCTCTCCTGGAGCACGATCGCGATCTGAGGTCGCAGGGACTCCAGGGTGAGGTCGCGCACGTCGATCCCGTCGATGCAGACCTGACCGGCCTCGGGGTCGCGCAGCCGTGACAGCAGCATGGCCAGGCTGGACTTGCCGGCCCCGGACGGCCCGACCACCGCGACCCGCTCGCCGGGGTGCACGTGCAGGTCCATGCCGCGCAGCACCGGGTGCCTCGGCGTATAGGACATCCACACGCCGCGGAGCCAGACGTCACCGCGGAACCGTCGGGCCGGGCGGGCCCAGGAGCTGTTGACGACCTTCGGGGTCTGCTCGAAGACGTCCACGAGCCGTTCCCCGGATGCCGCGGCCTGCGCGATCCGGCCGGTGTACTTGGCCAGGTCCCGCATCGGCTTGAACGCGGCCTTGAGGTAGGTGATGAAGACGACGAGCTCACCGGGGGTGAGGGCGCCGGCCAGGACCCGGGTGGCGCCGATGTAGAGCACCGCCGCGGTCGCGATGCCGACCAGCAGGTCGGTCTTGCGCTCCAGTCCGGCGGAGAGCTTCTTGGCCTTCACGCCGTCCTTGAGGGTCTTCTGATTGCTACTCGCGAAGGCGCTGCTCATCTTGTCCTCGAGCGAGTAGGACTGGATCACGCGCATCGCGGACAGGCTCTCGGTGGCCATGGACGCGAGCGCACCCTCGGCCTTGCGCTGCTGGCGGGAGACCCCGTTGATCCGCTTGGACACCCGGGCCCCGGTGAGGAGGAAGACCGGCAGGACCGCGATCATGACGAGCGCGAGCGGGGCGTCCAGCACGAAGACCACGCCGACCATGGCGATCATGGTGACGACGTTGCCGATCAGGGGGAGCGCCGCGGTGACCGCGACCTCCTTGAGCCGGCCCACGTCGGAGGTCACCCGGGCCACCAGGTCCCCGGTGCGGGAGTTGTCGTGGAAGGCCATCGACAGCGTCTGCAGGTGCGTGAAGGCCTGCCCGCGGACCCTGGTGAGCAGCCGGTTCCCGGCGAGCGCGAACGCGACCGTCATCAGGTAGGCGGCCAACGCCCGCAGCGCCACGACCACCAGGAGGCCGGTGCTGGCCAGCAGCAGCACCGTGGTCAGGCTCGTCGGTGCCTCGCCGGCGATCTCGGCTCCGCTGGAGGCGATCACGCCGTCCAGCACGAACTTCAACGGCCAGGGTTCGAGCAGTCGCATCAGCACCTCGGCGAACATGGCCGCCAGTCCGCCCGCGAGCAGGGGGCGTTCGGAGCGCAGGTGGGGTGCCACGTGCTTGGCGGTGCGGCGCAGCCCGGGGAGGGCGCCGCGCAGGGTGGTGGGCTTAGACGAGGTCATCGGCGCTCACGTCCAGGTGGATGCCGACGAGGTCGAGGATGCGCTCGACCACGCGGCTCCAGTCGTTGGCGGCCATGTTCTCGGGACCGAGGCGGCCCAGGTCGGCCCGGCGGGTGGCATCGGCGCGCAGGTCGGCGATCGCGTCGGCCAGCGCCCGGGCGTCCCCCGGGTCCACGAGCGTCCCCAGGCGGCCGTCGCCCAGGAGTGCCGGCAACCCTCCGATCCGGGACGCGACCACGGGTAGGCCGGCGGCGAGGTACTCGTAGACCTTGAGCGGGGAGAAGTAGAAGTCCGCCAGTTCGGGATAGGGCGCGGTGGCCACGTCCATGCGGTGCAGCAGGGCGGGCATCTCCGCCGCGTCGACGGCGCCGGTCGCCTCGATCGCCCGGTCGATGCCGAGGTGGCCGGCTCGGTCGGCGAGCGCCTGCGCCTGGGGGCCGTGACCGACGAGCAGGAGCCGGTAGCTCGGGTCGCGGCGCAGCAGTAGCGCGAGGGCATCGATCAGCACGTCGACGCCGTGCCAGGGTTTGAGGGTGCCGACGAAGCCGACGGTGAAGGTGGTCGCATCCGCCGCGGTGACCGGCCGGCCGGCCGGTGTGATCGCCCGGGTGTCCACGCCGTTGGCGACGGTGTGCACCCGTTCGGGGGCGTGGGTGCGATCGCGGGCCCAGTCCGCGACGGGGTCCGTGACGCAGACGACGGCGTCGGCGCGGCCGATCGCGTCGCTCGCGACCCGCTCCGCCCCGGCGATGTCGACGAGGCCCCGGTGGCGGGACGCCTCCGCGACCAGCGGCGCGTTCACCTCGAGCACGGCGCGGACGCCCTTCTCCTGCGCCCACGCGGTCGCGGTGCGGCCCCAGAGCGCGTAGCGCTCGTAGACGAGGTCCAGGGGTCCGGTCGCGTGCAGCCGGTCGAGGACGGACGCGACCGCGGCGTCGCTGTGCCGGGCGGCGCGCTCCCGGTCCGTCCGGTCAGCACCATCCGCGCCGGAGACCTCGGGCAGCAGGTGGACGGTGACGCCGCGGAGGTCGGCCGGCGGCTCACCGTCCGTGCGGGGCGTGATCAGGTGCACCTCGGCACCGGCGGCGGCCAGGACCCGGATGACGGCGCGCACGTGCACGGACGCGCCCTTGCGCCCGAAGACGCTGATACCGGGGTCGGTGGTGACGTAGGCGACGCGGGTCATCGGGCCACCCCCGCGAGGTCGGGCGCCGGGCCGACGGCCGGTGCCTCCGGGGCCCGGTGATCCGTGGCAGCGACCGCGAACCTGGCCGTGGCCGCGAACCTGGCCTGCAACCGGGCCGCGTTGCGGCGGGTGTCGAAGAGGTCCTCGACGAGGAGCCGACCGGCGGCGGAGCGCTCGCGGGCGGCGTCGTGGTCGGAGAGGACGTACTCGAGCGCGTCGGCGAGGGCGACCGGGTCGGCCTCGGGCACGAGCAGTCCCGTCTCGCCGTTGCGGACCGCCTCGGGCATCCCGGTCACCGGGGTCGCGACCACGGGCGTGCCGAGGGCGAGCGCCTCGAGCACCACGGTGGGCAGGCCGTCGCGGTTGCCGTCGGAACCGACCACGCACGGTGCGGCGAACACGCTGGCGCGGGAGACGACGTCGGCCATCCGGCCCTGCGGCAGCGGGCCGTGGAAGGTGACGCGGTCGCCCAGCCCGCGGGCGGCGACCCGCGCGCGCAGCGCGGACTCCTCCGGGCCGCTGCCGACCAGCTCGAGCCGGGCGGCTGAACCGCGCTCCCGCAGCAGTGCCAGGGCGTCGACGAGGTGGACGAAGCCCTTCTTCTCGACGAGGCGGCCGACCCCGACGATCGCCGGATCCTGGTTCGGGTGCGGCAGAGCCGCGCGGTGGGCGAAGGCATCCAGGTCCAGGCCGTTGTACAGCCGGACCACACCGTCGGCGGCCGCGCCGAACGTGCCCCGCAGGTAGGTGAGGTTGTAGTCGCTCACGGTGATCACGAAGGCCGCGTCGGCGAGCTTGCGGCGCAGGTCGGCCGGGTCGACGTCGGCGTGGAAGATGTCCTTCGCGTGGGCCGTGAAGCTGTAGGTGATGCCCGCGACCCGGGCGGCGAGTCGAGCGACGGTGGTCGAGACCGAGCCGAAGTGTGCGTGCAGGTGGGTGATCGCACGGCGGCGGACCTGGGCCGCGAGCTCGACGGCCGCCGCGGCGTCGTCCGGGGCCGCGGCGAGGAGCTCGTCGAGGTGCGCCTCGAGGTCGGGCAACTCGGCCCGGGCGGCCCGCAGCACCTGCCACAGCTCGGTTGCCTTGAGGTGGTGCGGCAGGTAGGTGACGGGCGCCGCGACCCGGGCGAGGGCCTCGTGGAACCTGCCGTCGGCGGGAGGACGCAGCGAGAAGATCTCGAGATCGGCTCCCTGCTCCTCGAGCGCGAGGATCTCGGTGACGATGAACGTCTCGGAGAAGCGCGGGTACATCTTCAGCACGTAGCCGATGCGGGGTTCAGGCGGATACACGGGGGGACTCCAGGGTGAGGGGGGTGGTGAGAAGACGGCGGGCGAGCGCAGGGACGCTGCTCAGGCCGTCGAGGTCGATGGGGTGGGGACGCGGGCCTCGGTGGACCGCCTCCGCGAGCCACTCGCCGAGGCGCTCGGGGTCGGCGCGGTGCGCGCGCATGGTGTCGAGGTAGCCGGACCCGGCGAGCCGGTCGGCGCGGATCGCCTGCTCCATCCGCGGCCGCTCCCGGGGAACCACGAGGGCCGGGCGGGCGGAGGCGAGGACCTCGCAGACGGTGTTGTAGCCGCCCATCGTGACCATCGCCCGAGCACCGCGGACGAGGTCGACCGCGTCGGTGACGAACTCGTGCACGGACAGGTCGTCGCGGTCGGCGGCGGCCCGGTGCACCTCGGTCCTGGTGGCGGCGTCCATGTACGGGCCGGTGACCAGCACGCCCCGGTGGCCGGCGGGCAGCGGGGTGTGGGTGAACGCGCGGGCCAGGTCCGAACCGTCCTGCCCGCCGCCGACCATGCACAGCACGTAGGGATCGGCCGGCACCCCGACGGCGGAGGTGTCACGGCGGGGGCGGGCTCCGACGGTGCGCCCCCGTCCGTGGCCGAGGTAGCCGGTGAAGTGGGTCATCCGGGCGACGGGTCCGGGGAGCCGGTACTCGGCGACCAGGTCGTAGACGCCGGCGTCCCCGTAGACCCAGACCTGGTCGTAGGAGGCGAGCAGGACCGACGTGGTGTTGGCGTCGCGCCATTCGCGCCGGGTGACGTCCGGGCTGTCCAGCACGTCCCGCAGGCCGAGCACCACCCGGGTGCGGCCGTTGCCGCGGAGCGTGCGCAGGGTGCGGTCCAGTTCGCCGCCGAGCCCGCGCGCGACCTTGTCGACGATGAACAGGTCGGGGGTGAAGGAGGTCAGCGCGGCCGCGATGATCCGGCTGCGCAGTTCGAGCACCTCGGCGAGACTCAGGTCGAACACCCGGGCGCCGTAGCCGCCGTCGGAGTCCTTCGCGACCGTCGGCAGGGTGAGGACCTCGGTGTTGGCAGGCAGGGGGAGGGCGGTGGCCTCCGGCGCTCCGGTGAGCAGGAGCACGTCGGTGTCCGCGTCCGCGTCGACCAGGGCGGCGGCCAGCTCGATGTTCCGCCGGATGTGTCCGAGGCCCTGGGTGTCGTGCGAGTAGAGCGCGATTCGCCGACGCGTCATCGGTCCTCCACGTGGTCGGGGGCGGCCCGGGTGGGACTGCCGCGAGGATGACCACGATTCGGCGCCAGGGTGAAACGGACGTGAACGCCCGATGAGAAGGCCCTCATCTTCACTGGGGCGCCGACCACCAAAGGGAGCAACGCACGCGTGCCTGTGACGATCCGGGCCGGCGCTCGGTCGCTGTCACCGACCTGGCCCGTCCCAGCCGCGAGACGGTCGGCCGGGGCCCGGCTCCACGGCGCTACGCTGCCGACACATGAGCCGTCCTCGTGCCGTCATCAGTGTGCGGCGGGGCGAGATCTCCGACACGCCTGTCGTCCTTCCAGACCCGCTGCCGGCGGCAACCCCGCGTGCGCTGGTACGGCGGGCGATGTGGGGAACACGCCGCTTCGCACTGCCCGCAGCGGGGTCGGCGGTCGTGCACCAGGTGTGTGAGGCGCTGGTGCCGGTGATCATGGGACGCGCGATCGACACCGCGGTCGTCGCGGGCGACGTCCGGGGGCTGGCGCTGTGGCTCGGGCTGCTCGTGGTCAACTTCGTGCTGCTCGCGCAGGTGGTGCGGTTCGGCACCTGGTACGGCCAGCTCGGCGCCGAGACGATGCAGCACCAGCTGCGCACGGACGTCACCGACCGCCTGCTGCACCCGCGGGCCCGCACCGACCGGCTCCCGGGCAGTGCCCTGGCCTTGGCGACCAACGACGTCCGACGGCTGACGATGGCGACCACGCTGATGGTCTACCCCGTCGGCGAGGCCGCGGCGATCATCGTCGGCGGCACCCTGCTGTTGCTGCAGTCGGTGCCGCTGGGCGTCGCGGTGCTCGTGGGCGCACCCGTGCTGCTGGTGCTGCTCGACCTGCTCGGCCGCCCGTTGCGCCGCCGGGCGGAGTCCGAGGCCGCCGCTATCGCGGACGCGTCGGGCGCGGCCGCCGATCTGCTCGCCGGGCACCGGGTGCTCGCCGGTATCCAGGCGCAGGACGTCGCGGCGGCCCGCTACCGGGACACCTCGCGCCAGACGCTGCACGCCACGATGCGGGCCCGGGCCCACCAGTCCGGGCTCACCGCCGGGCTGGGCGCGATCACCGGCCTGTTCCTGGTCGGCATCGCGGTGGGCGCCGGGCTGCTGGCGGTGCGTGGCGACCTCACGGTTGGTGGCCTGATCACCGTGGTGGGGCTCACGCAGCTACTGATGAACCCGATCACCGCGTTCGCGCGCAACGTCGCTCCGGTCTGGTCGGCAGCTCAGGCGAGCGCGTCGCGCCTGCTCGACCTGCTCTCCGAGGACGAGACGACCGCCAGGGGCGCCCCGACGGCACCGGCCACCGACACGCTGCCGGTCCGAGTCGCCGACGTGGACCTCGGCGGTGGCGAGCGGATCCACCTCGACATCGCGCCGGGTGAGCTGGTGGGCATCAACGTCGAGGGCACGCGGGCCGTGGCGCTCGCCGAGACCCTGGCCGCCCGCCGACCGCTCGACGACGGCGCATCGGTCCTGGTCGGCGACGTCGCCGTCAATCCGGGCACACCCGAGACCGCCCGTGCCCGGATGCTCGTCGCCCCGCACGAGGCGTCCCTGTTCGACGGCACGGTCGAGCAGAACCTCGCCCTCCCCGGGCACCGGGCCGACCTGCTGGAGGTCGCCCTGCGCACCGCCGCGTGCGACGACGTCCTCCGGGTACTTCCGGACGGGCTCGACACCGTGGTCGGCGAGGGCGGACTGCGGCTGTCCGGCGGGCAACGGCAGCGCGTCGCGCTCGCGCGGGCCCTGGTGATGGACCCGCCGGTGCTCGTGCTGCACGAGCCGACCACCGCCGTCGACTCCGTGACCGAGGCTCTGATCGCGGAGCGGTTGCCCCGGCTGCGCGCGGGCCGCACCACCCTGCTGCTGACCACCTCCCCAGCTCTGCTCGCTGCCTGCGACCGTGTGATCGAGCACCCGGCCGCCGTCGATGTGTCGGGGGCACGATGACTGCGGCGAGCGGATCGGGTGAGGTGATCGCGACGATCCCGGTGGCGACCACCCGCGAGGTCTGGCGCACCTGCACGAGCCTGCTGCGCCGTCGGGCATGGCTCGTGATCGCCGTCGCGTGTGCGTTCGTGGTCGCCGCGGCAGCGGGCCTCGTGCTGCCGACCGCCCTCGGTCGGATCGTCGATCTCGCGACGGCACCCTCGAGCACCGACGCCGACGTGTGGCGGCTGGGCGCCTGGATGGCGGCCGGCGCGATCGTCCAGGCCCTCGCCACCGGCGCGGGGTCGCTCGGGGCCGCCGCCCTGGTGGAGAACCTGCTTGCCGAACTGCGCGAGGGGCTCGTCACGAGCGCGCTGCGACTGCCGCGACGGGTTGTCGAGCGGGTGGGCACGGGCGACCTCACCTCCCGGGCCAGTGACGACGTCGCCCAGGTGGCGGCCGGTCTGCCCAACGCCATTCCCACGGTCGCGGCGTCCGGCTTCACCTTGGTGCTGACGGTCATCGCCCTCACGGTGCTGAACCCGTGGTTCGCGCTCGTGGTGCTCACGGTGGTGCCGCTCCAGGTGATCGCGTTGCGGTCCTACCTGCGCAACGCGCCCCCCATCTACGCCGCCGAGCGCGCCGCGGTCGGTGTCCGGGCCCACCACGTGCTCGCGGCGCTGCGCGGGCTGCCCACCGTGCAGGCCTTCGGGCTCGGCGCCGTGCACTCCGCCCGGATCGGGTTCGCGTCCTGGCAGGTGGTGCAGCTGTCGCTGCGGGCCCGCGCGGTGGTCAATACCTTCTTCTCGCGTCTGAACACCGCTGAGCTCGTGGGTATGTCCACGATCCTCGTGGTCGCGTTCGTGCTGGTGGGCGGCGACCAGCTCACGATCGGTGGCGCGACGACCGCGATGCTGCTGTTCCTCCAGCTCTTCGGGCCGATGATGGGGGTACTGCTACTCATCGACGAGCTGCAGTCCGCGCTCGCCTCGCTGGCTCGGATCGTCGGCGTCACCCGGATGGAACCGGGCACGGACGACCAGCGCCGGCCGCACGGCGAACTGCCGGTGGCCGTGTCCGGCGTCCGGTTCGGCTACGACGGTGCCGCCGTGCTGCACCAGGTCGACCTGCGGGTGCGCGCCGGGGAACGAGTGGCGGTCGTCGGCACCTCCGGGGCCGGCAAGTCGACGCTCGCCGCGCTCGTGGCCGGAGTGCACGCCCCGTGGTCGGGCGCGGTGAGCGTCAGCGACGCAGCGCATGCGCGGACCGTGCTGATCAGCCAGGAGGTGCACGTGTTCGCGGGGACGGTTCGCGACAACCTCACCCTGGGCCGACCGGAGGCCACCGACACCGAGATCCGGGCTGCGCTCGGGGCGGTCGGCGCCACGGACGAGGTCGCCGCGCTGCCGCACGGGCTCGACACCGAGGTGGGCCCCCACGCCCACACCCTCACGGTGGCGCAGGCTCAGCTCGTGGCGCTCGCCCGAGCCCACCTGGCCGACCCGGAGCTGGTGCTGCTGGACGAGGCGACGGCGGAGGCCGGCTCCGCCCACGGCGCCATGCTCGACCGCGCCGCGGACGCGGTCATGTCCGAGCGCGCCGCGCTGATCATCGCCCACCGGCTCGACCAGGCCGTGCGCGCCGATCGAGTCGTCGTGATGGCCGACGGGCGCGTGGTCGAGGAGGGCCCCCACGACGAGTTGGTCGCCGCCGGTGGCGCGTACGCCGAGCTCTGGTCGGCCTGGCAGCGTCACCGACCCTGAGCGAGCGTCATCCCGGAGTCCCGGTGAGCGCGCCGGTCCACGCCTCCTCGTGCCGCTCGACGTACCGGTGGACGGCCCGCCAATGGTCGCCGTGTCCCGACGTGAACATGGCCGCCCAGGGTTGGCGGCCCGAGCGGTGTGATGTCTCGAGCAGCTCGTACATCGCTGCCGTCCGGGGCGCCAGGGTCGTGGCGAGCCCTGACCGCATGGCCACGTCCGCACCGTAGCCGTCGATGAGCGCGAGGAGTCGTCGGGCCGCCTCGGCGGGCGGTTGCGTGGTGTCGGAGAGCGTGAAGGACTGGGCCGTGTACGCGAGGTCCCACACCCGGGTGCTCGGCCCGGCGCCGTCCCAGTCGATGAACGTCCAGCGCTCGCCGAGGAGCAGGTTCCAGGGCGTCAGATCGTTGTGGCAGATCACGTCGTCGCCCGGGGCGGGGATCACGGCGTCCCAGTGCGCGTCCGGGGACGGCCGGAATGCCGCGCCGGCGTCGTGGATGGCGCGGACGAGCAGCCCGACCCGGGACAGCTCCGCCAGGGTGAGCGGATCGGAGTCGAGGGCCGGGCGGCCCGGGACGTACTCGAGGACCTGCCGGCCGCGATCGTCACGCCCGAGCGTCTGCGGCACGTCGACACCGGCGCCGCGCACGGCACCCATGAAGGCGTGCACGTGCGGCGTCGCCGCCGTCCACGGCTTGCGCACGGTGTCGCCGACCCGCACGACGGTGCTGACGTTGCCGCCCGTCAACACCTGTTCCTCGGCCATGGTGCGAGGCTAGCCGTCCCGACCACGGCGGCAGAGCCGGTGCTGGTCCGCCGCCGGTCCGGCACGTCGATCCCTAGGTGTGGATCTGCAGTTTGTAGGTGAGCGAGGACGACCCGCTCGAGATGTCCAGGTTGGTGATGACGCGTGCCTGGTTGCCACTGAACAGCGTGACCGCCGTCGGGGTGAGGCTCATCTCGACGGCAGTGCCGTCGCCGATCGTGAGATCGAACGTGTGCTCGCCCCGCCGGACCCGGACGCCATGCGCCAGAGTCGACCCTGCGCCGTCGGCCGGGGTCTCTCCCTCGGCGACCACGAAGGTGACCGTGTCGCTGGGTCCGACCACGAGCGGGACCCGCTCGGTGAAGGCGGCCTCGGCGGGTGCCTCGACGACGATCCGGACGCACTCGGGCAGGCACCGGAAGGTGCGGTGGATCCGGCCCTCGGCGTCGGCGTAGGTGTAGGTGAACGGGAGGCTCTGGTGGTAACGCCCGCCGGTCTGGACCGTGCTGCTGGACGCATCGCTGTGGCCGTCGGCAAGGATGGTGGTCCAGGCGCTGTCCGTGCCCATCTGGGTGGCGACGAAGGCGCCGGTGGCATGGTGATAGAAGAACGACGGGCCGCGGACAACTCGAGGCGAGAGGGCCCGACCATGATGCGTCGCGAAGTAGTACCCGGGCCGCTTGGTGAACACGTAGTGGGCGTCGAACCGCTCGTCGGAACGGGCCTCGACGAAGGAACCCGAGCCCATGTACGGCAGGGACGCGATCGCCGCCTCTCGCTCGGCCAGGGTCGGGTAGACGGGCTCGTCCACGGTGAGGCGGAGGTTCTGCGGCGCGGTGCCGCTGGCGCTCAGTCGGGTGACCTCGACCTCACCGTCCGCCCATGCCTGTTGCAGGGCGGCGAGGTGCTCGGCGTGCCAGTTGAGGGCCCGGACCATGTGCGACTCCTTGAAGATGTTCAGGTGGTCGGGATAGTTGCTGGTGTCGGCCCCGCGCAGGGCGGCCAGTGAGCGCATCGAGGTGCGGCTCGAGATGCCGTTCACGGTCCAGCCGGCGCCGTCGGGCTCCCAGAGGTAGTTGTACCGGCACCAGTCCAGGTGCTTGAGGGCGATCTGTCGGTAGCGGTCGTCCCCGGTGCGCTCGAAGGCGACGGCAAGGTCGCGCAGGCCGGTGTAGAGGGAGTAGTGGGCGTCGAACGCGGCGTACTCGTACATGTAGCCGGCGCCCTGGCTCTGCCCGTTGGCCATCAGGTAGTCGAGCCGCTCGTGGTAGGCGGCCTCGATGTGCGGGGGCATCAGATGCAGGAACGCCGAGATGCCGGTCATCCCGCCGATGATCTGGTTGACGTAGCGCATGCCGGCGTCCCAGACGTCCGCGACGGTCGGGTCGAGCAGGTACTCGGCGCCGAGCTGGAGCGAGGCCAGTACCTCGGTGCGGACCTGCGGGTTCCAGCCGACCTCCTCCATCATCACGGCCGCCTCGCCGAGGTAGATCAGGCCGAAGCCGGTCGCTGCCCGGTTCTTGTCCGTGTAGCTGTAGGCGGGCCACCACCCCTCCGGTCCCTGGAGCTGGAGGTAGTAGCGCATCGCGGCGTACACGTGATCGCGAAGGACCGGGTCGAGGTAGTACGGGTTCCAGTCCGCCTCGTGCGTGTAGAAGAACGCCAGGGTGTAGACCGATTCCTGGTTCCGCGCGTTCCAGGGGTCGGGCGCGTAGGCGGAGTAACCACCGTTGAACCACCCGACCGTCTCGGGGTCGGTGTCCTCCATGTTGTTCGCGATGTCGGCGAGGCTCACGAAGTACTGGGTGATGCGCTGCTCCTGTGGAGTGAACAGCGAACGGTCGAGCGTGGCGATGTCGTACGGGTCCATGTCCGGGATCGGCAGCGTGGACACGTCCCCGATGTCGGCCGCCGCCGGGCGGGCCCGAATGGCCAGTGCGATGCCCGCGACGCCGGCCGCGCTCATGCGCAACAGGGTGCGGCGGGAGAACGGGAGGGTGACGGGGGTTTGCTGGCTGTGCACGGTATCTCCTTCGATGACGTGGCCGGCGCCCTGTGGGCGCATCTCACCAGCGCACGAGGCAGTGGTTCGTGCGCGGTCGATGAGAGTGCGCGACCTCTGATGTCGCGTTGCATCAACGTAGCGACAGGGCGGGAGCTCGCGCAAGGGTCGGCGCGGAGGACGCCGACGCAGTCCATCCCGCTCGGGCCGGACTCCTGCCCTCGCCGGGGCACTGCATCCGCCGCCCGGGCCTTCCTCCCGGCGCGTGGTGCCGCATCGGCGGTGCAACGTGCTGTCCCCACCTACTGGCAGAGTTGGGGGATGGCCGAACCCGACATCGCCGCGACCCTGCGCCTCGCCTCCGCCGCCCTCGGTCGCACCTTGACCGACCCGGTCCCGCTAGGAGGGTCGACCCGGTCCCTGGTGCTGCGGGCGCGGACGACCGAGGGGACGAGCGTGGTCATCAAGCACTTCGAGCCCGACGGCGGGGGCGCGAGCGGTGAGGACGGCGACGGTGCCTACCGCCGGGAGGCGGCCGGGCTGGTCCACCTGGAGCACACGCCGGACCTGCTCGCGGCCGACCCGGCCGCGCGGCTGCTGGTGATGACCGACGCCGGCTCGGCGCCCACCCTGGCGGACCTGCTGCGCGGCACCGACCCGGACGTCGCGCGCGCCGCGGCGGCCCGCTGGGCCCGCGCCCTCGGCGACCTGTGCGGCGGCTCGACCTCCGCCGTCGGCACCATCGCCGACGCCCTCGGTACGCCGCCGGACCACGGGGTCGCCGACCGGATCAGGACCGGGGTGGACCGGATCGCGCAGGTGAGTGGCGCCGTCGTGCCGGATGGCATGGCGGCCGAGATCGCCACCGTCCTCGACCTGGTGGACGACCGCAGCGTGCTGGTCGCGTCGCCGGGTGACACCTGCCCGGACAATGCCCTGCTCGAGCCGGACGGGCGGGTGGTCTTCCTGGACCTCGAGGGCACGGACGTCCACCATCCGGCCCTGGACGCCGCGTACACGCTCCTTCCATTCGCGACCTGCTGGTGCGTCTACGACCCGCCGCCCGGGTTCGTCGAAGACCTCCTCGAGAACTTCACCGCAGGCCTCGCCGCGCATCTGCCCGGGGTGGACACCGACCCGCGCTGGCCGGTCCAGGTGCGGACTGCCTGCCTGGGTTGGCTGCTGATGATGGCGAGCGTCCTGCTCCAGTACACGGACGACCCGGATCGTCGGCTGGGTCCGAAGGACACCCCGGCCCTGACGTTCCGGGAGCATGTGCTGGTCCGGTGGCGGTGGGGAGCGCGCCACCTGGCCGCCGACTTCCCGGCCGCGGCCGGTTTCCTCGCCGACGCCGTCGCGGGCGTCGAACGGGACTGGGGTGCCGTGCGTCCGGCCGGCTACCCGGCGTTCGGCTGAACCTCCCCCGCGGCCGCGGCCGGGGCCGGTGGGTTCAGCAGCCGACGCAGCACCAGCCGCTCACCGAGCGTCCAGGTCGTGGTGACCATCAGGTAGAGGGCGGCGGCGAGCGGCACGAACGTGGCGAACACTGCCGTCAGGAACGGCAGGAACCCGAGGGCCTTGGTCAGCCCGGACAGATCCGGCACCCCCGGCTGCCGCTCGGTCGCGGTCGGCATCGGCGACGGCATCAGCAGCTTGCGCGACGCCTGCGCGGCGGCGACGATCACCACGACGATCACGCCGTAGAGCACCCAGGTCAGCGCGGTGGTCGTGCCGGCGCCGACGGCCGTGATCAGGCTGGTGCCGAGCGGGTTGCCGAGCAGCTCGTTCTCGAGCAGGTGGTTCGCCTCGCCGCCGATCGTCGGGGTGATGAACAGCCCGTAAACCGCGAGCAGCACCGGCATCTGCAGCAGCACGGGTCCGAACCCGGCGAACGGGCTGGACTTCTCCTCGCGGTAGAGCTCCATCATCTTGCGCTGCAGGACCTCGGGCTGCTTCTTGTACCGCCTCTGCAGCTCGGCGAGCTTCGGCGCGATCCGGCGCCGGGTCCGCTCCGCGCGGGCCTGGGACACCCCGACGGGGATCAGGGCGGTGCGCACGAGGAGGGTGAAGACCACGATCGCCAGGGCTGCCGCGCTCCCGGCGGCGATCGGTTCGAGCAGGTCCGTCAGCGTGGTGACGACGGAGTTGGCAACGGAGATGAGCGCCCTGATCGGCGCGAATTCGTACAGGTTCATGGGTTGGTCCTTGCGTCATACGGGCGGGTGGGGGCCGTATGGTCGCGCGGGCATGACACCGCAACGGTGCCCGACGGCGGAGGTCGGGTCGGGTGGGTTGGCGGCGGGTCAGCGCGCGGCGACCGCGAGGACGCGGCCCGGCGCCCGGGGGCGCGGCTTGCCGGGGGTGTCCGGCGCGCTCTGCGGGCGAGGTTCGGGTGCGCGCGCGTGCTCCAGGCGCATCCGTGGCCCACGCAGCCCGCCGAAGGTGGCCGCCACCGCGACGTGGTCGAGCGTCGCGGCGAGCAGAGCCACCGCGGCCAGACCGACCGCGCCGGCGACGGCGAGGGTACCCAGACCCTGCGCGGACACGTCGAAGCCGAGCACCACGATCAGGAATCGGGCGAGGTGCTCGAGATGCTCGAAGATCTGCGGCATTGGGCTCTCGGTGGTCGGCGCTGTCTGGACGAGGCTACACCGGCGTCGGCCGGCCGATCGGGAAGCAGAGGTGTCCCAGGGCCTGAATCCCAATTCGTGATGCGCCCGGTACGCGTGGGGGATGACGGCTCAGATCACGGTCCGGCCGAGTGTGTGGTCCCGTTGGACCATGTGGTGACCATTCCCGTCGACCTGCTGGGGCGCACTCTCGGCTTCCTGAGCCAGGACCAGGAGCGGTTGCTGGCACGTCGGTCGTGCGCGCCCACGACCTGGACCTTCCGCTGCTCGGCTGACCTCCCCGTCCTCGCCGTGCCCACGGCTCGGGCGCGAAGAGTTCGTGGGAGTCCCGTCCATCGCAGAGCGTCGGGGTGGCTCAATTCGTTGAACATGACGATGGTTGGCGGAAGGGCAACTCGGTACTCGATGATCGGCCGCCGCTCATCCCTTCTGTGGTGGGTCGGGGCGTGGAGAGGGCGACCGTGCCAGCGGTGCCATCCACGAGGACCAGGGCGCCGTCGGTGATCGTGGTGGTGACGTCCGGGATCCCCAGCACCGCGGGGATGCCCTGCTCGCGGGCGACGATCGCCGCGTGGGACAGGACGCCCCCGGTCTCGGTGACGACGCCGGCGGCCACGCGCAGCAGCGCCGTCCAGGCCGGGTCGGTGTAGGGGCAGATCACGATGTCCCCGGGCCGGACCCGCCCGAAGTCGGACGGTCCGTGCAGGACGCGGGCGAGCCCGGTCGCGGTGCCGTGGGAGCCGGGCGCGCCGAACAGTGTCGTGGTGCCGCCAGCGACGGGACCCGTCGGCAGCGCAGGAGCCTGCGCCGTGATCGGCCGGGCCTGCAGGATCCAGAGCCCACCGTCGACGAGGGCCCACTCGACGTCCTGGGGTCGGTCGAGCTCTGTGGCGATCCGGTGACCGAGAGCGGTGAGGGCGCGGGCGGTCGCGTCGTCGAGCGCCGGCCGGGTCCGCTGGGACTCCGGTACCTCGCTGGCCGTGGGACCGGTGCCATCGCGACCCCGATCCAGACGCGTGGCCTTGCGCCCGATGGTGCGCCGGATGCTTCCGTCCACGGCGATCTCGTAGGTGTCGGGGGTGACCGTGCCGCCGACCACGCTCGGACCGAGGCCCCAGGATGCCTCGACGCGGGTGCTCGCGCCGGGGTGGGCCGGCGTGAACATCACGCCCGAGGCGTCCGCATCGACCATGCGCTGGACGAGCACGGCCATCGGCTCACTTGCCGGCGACGCCGCGCGGCTGCTCCGGTACTCCAGGGCGCGGTCGGAGTGCAGCGACGCCCAGCAGGTTCGCACGGCCGCCACCACCGCGGGCGTGCCCCGTGCGCCCAGCACGCTCTCGTACATGCCGGCCGCTGAGGCGTCCGGCCGGTCCTCGGCATCGGCCGAGGAGCGGACCGCCACCGCCGGGTCGCCGAGCCGTGCCAGGTGCCGGGCGACCGCGGCCCGGAGCGCGTCGGAGCCGGCCGACCCGGTCCCGGCGCAGTGCACGGCGAACGGCACGACGAAGCCGTCGGGCACCGGCAGCCCGGCCCTCAGCAACGTGCCCAGCGCCGCAGCCTTGCCACCACAGGCCGCTGCGGTCGCGTCCCAGAGATCCGTGAGCATCCGCTACCCATCAATGAAAGGTTGACAACAGTTCGTTGACAACATTGTGTTGATTGTGCAGGATCGGAGGATGGCACGCAAGCACGAGGTCCAAGCGCAGGGCAACGACCAGACCCGGGCACGACAAGAACGCGAGGCACAGGACCGGCTCTTGGCCCTCGGGGCCGACGCCCTGGATCCGCGGCCATGGCGACCGGCCCCGGTTCCGCCCACCGCCGTCGACCTCACGCAGTTCGCGCTCTGGCGTTCCGCTGACCTCGACCCGGCCGACCTGCTGAGCGTGCTCACCCTGCTGCCCGCTGCGCGGGCGGAGGTCGACGGCGTTGAGTCCGGACTGCTTTTCACCGCCCGCGCCGCGGGGTTGACCTGGGCGCAGATCGCCGAGGCGATGGGCTTCCGGTCGCCGCAGGCCTGCCAACAGCACTTCGTGCGACTCGCCGACAGGCAGGCAGACCAGTCATGGGCATGACCTCAGAACCGCGACTGCTCGTGCTGCACGCAGTGCGGCTCCTCGGCTTCGGTGACACCCCCGCCGTCGCCGACCGCGCCGGCACCGACCCGGCCGAGAGTGCGACGCTCCTGGAGGAGGCGGCCGGGCGCGGCTGGCTGCAACGCTCGTCGTTCGGCGATCTCGGCGGCTGGTGGCTGACCGACGAGGGCAGGCGCGAGAACGAACGCGAACTCGCCCGGGAACGGGACTCGGTCGACCCAGGTGGCCTCATCGCGACCACCTACCGCGAATTCCTCCCGCTCAATGCCTCGCTCCAGCGCGCGTGCACCAACTGGCAATTGAAGCCGACAGCCGCCGGCCGGCTCGCCGCCAACGACCACACCGACCCCGACTGGGATGACCGGATCCTCGACGAGCTCACCACCATCGGCGCCGCGCTGGCTCCGTTGGACGAGCGTCTGTCCCGCGTCCTGGTGCGGTTCGGCGGGTACCACGCACGCTTCGACGCGGCCCTTGACCGAGCCCGCGCCGGTCAGCGCGAGTGGGTCGACGGGACGGACGTCGACTCCTGCCATCGCGTGTGGTTCCAACTCCACGAGGACCTCATCGCGACCCTCGGTCTGGACCGCGGTGCCGAGGGCTGAGGGGGTCTGGCAGCTCGCGAGCTGCGGGGTTGAGCGACACCCGGAGAACGCTACCCAGACCGGCCACCCGAGCCGGGGAGATCCGGTGTCAGACGTCGAACGGATGGGGAACGTCGACCAGTGCCGGTAGCGCGGCCTCCCCACACGCCGCCAACCGGAGGTCCCCACGGTCGTCGAACGGTGCGGTCCGCAACTTCATCCCGCGTTCGGTCGACGCGGCCGCTGCCAGTGCGAGTTCCGCCTGATCCCGACCCAGCAGGCCGTGCGCCCGGACGTCGGCGAAGTCGTCGAGATCCTCGACCGCGACGAGTCCGGACCGGAGCCGGAACGGGTCGAGCTCCCAATCCATGAAGACGATGACGTCCCGGTCACGGCGCACCCAGTCGCAGACCTCCACACTGACCTGCAGCGGTCGCTCCGGCACCCGCCAGGTGGCCAGCCACCTCTCCGACGGACCGGGCACGAGGGAGAGCGAGTCGAGTCCTGGGCCGGCTCCTCCCTCGACCTCGCAGGAGTCCTCGCTGGTTCCATCGCTCGACCTGTAGCGGGAGCCGGCCGGCGTGAACAGCCAGATGCCGTCGTGGTCGAGCTCGACCAGGTATGCCTGCCAACAGCCACGACCGCCACGCAACTTCTGCTTGCAGATGGTGACGACGGGTGGTCGGCCGGCGCTCCCCGGGGACATCACGCCAGTAGAGCACGTGGGCCGCTCCGACGGGGCGCCTGCCGCGTGCTCCGACGCGGTCGGATCGCCTGTACGTCGACGTCGGGATCCTTACGCTGGAGACCCACGACGTCGACCGACGGAGACCTCATGCCCCGCCACATCGCACTGGTCGCCCACGACAACATGAAGGTCGAACTCCTGCGCTGGGCCGAGTTCAACAGGGACACCCTCGCCGAGCACGTCCTGTACGCGACCGGCACCACCGGCACCATGCTCGAGTTCGAGCTCGGGCTGCCCGTGCACCGGTTCCTCTCGGGCCCGGTCGGCGGCGACCAGCAGATCGGCGCCAAGATCGCCGAGGGCCAGATCACGATGCTGATCTTCTTCTGGGATCCGCTCGAGCCGCAGCCGCACGACCCGGACGTCAAGGCCCTGCTGCGGATCGGCACCGTGTGGAACGTGCCGATGGCGTGCAACGTGGCTTCGGCGGACCTGATGATCTCCTCCCCGCTGCTCGGTAGCGACTACGAGAACCGCCGCCCGGACCTCACCCCGCGTGCCTGGGAGGACGGCCGTCCCGCAGGCGGGTAGTGCTCCCCATCGGCCGCCGACACTTCGGTCACCTGGACCGGCTAATCTCAAGCCTCATGGTCATCTGGAGGGGATGGGGAATCCTCGCAATCCTGTTCATCCCGCTCGGCGCGATCGCGTTCGGCGGACTGTTCACGCTCATCCTCGGTGAGGAGAACTCCTCGCTCGCCGTCGGGATCGGCCTGATCCTCGGCGGCGTCGCGTGCTTCTTCGCCGGCCGCTGGTTCCAGGACTGGGACGCCGAGCGACGCACGAAGAACTACATGCTCGCCCGGCAGGCCGAGGTGGAGGCGACCGTCGCCTCGGGCCGGTTCCAGCCGGTGCCCGGCTATCAGCCGCGCGACCACGCCGAGGCCCAGCAGCTCGCCGGACAGATGCTCGAGAACGAGCGGGCGACCGCGAGGAAGCAACTGCGCAACCGGCACACGATCTTCTTCATCCCGATGCAGTACTTCGGCATCGTGCTCGCTGCCGTCGGCCTGATCCCGATCTTCCTCAACTTCACCAGCTGACCGCTCCCCGGCGCGGTGTCTGGGGAGGCGATTAGGCTCGACGGCATGACCGTCATCGGAGCCCACGTCGACCAGACCGATCCCATCGCCGAGGCCCGCGCCCGTGGCGCGGACGCGGTGCAGATCTTCCTCGGCGACCCGCAGGGGTGGAAGGGCCCGGAGGTCGCCTACGACGGCGGAGCATCGGCTCTCAAGGCGGCCGCCGCCGAGGCGGGGGTCACCCTGTACGTCCACTCGCCGTACGTCATCAATGTGGCGACCACGAACAACCGGATCCGGATCCCGAGCCGCAAACTGCTGCAGCAGCACGTGAACCTCGCGGCCGAGATCGGGGCCGCGGGCATCGTGGTGCACGGCGGGCAGGTGCTGGCCGCGGACGACCCGGCCAAGGGGTTCGACAACTGGCGCAAGTGCGTCGACGGTCTGGACATGCCGATCCCGGTGCTGATCGAGAACACGGCGGGCGGGACCAACTCGATGGCCCGCGGGGTCGAGAAGCTGGAGCGGCTGTGGGCCTCGGTGCTCGAGGCGGACGGTGGCGCCGACGTCGGCTTCTGTCTGGACACCTGCCACGCCTACGCCGGCGGCGAGGAACTGGCCGGCCTGGTCGAACGCGTCAAGGCCGTCACCGGCCGGGTCGACCTGGTGCACGCCAACGACTCGCGGGACGCCTTCGACTCCGGCGCCGACCGGCACGCCAACCTCGGCCAGGGCTCCCTGCCCGAGGCGGACCTGATCGACCTCATCCGCGAGGCCGGCACCCCGGTGATCGTGGAGACGCCGGGCGCGGCGCCCGAGCACGCCGCCGACATCGCCTGGCTGCGCGAGCGCCTCTGATCTGCCAGTGGATCACCGGCCCGTCAGTTCCTTGAGCAGCATGAGCTCGGTGGCCTCCCCGGGGAGCAGGAGTGCCCCGAAGTCGCGGTACCCGAGATGTCGGTAGAAGTGCTGCGCTGACTCGTCCGACAACGTCGACGTCATGACCCTGGCGCGACCGGCGTGCCGCATCCGGGCCCCCCAGTCGTCGACGAGGAGGCGCCCGAGGCCTCGCCCGCGCCCGGCCTCGACGACGAACAGCAGGTTCATGAACGGGACCTCGTCCCAGAACAAGCCCCAGCGCAACCACCCGAGGTGTGTGCCGCCGTCGACGGCGACCAATACCCGGCCACGTGAGACGACGGCGTCCAGCTCGCCCCGGGCGATGTGCTGGTCGTGGGCGCCGAGGAAGGCCAGGTCGTGGTCCCCGGCCACACGGATGTCTGCGGTCATATCCCGATCCTGCCGGACAGTGCCGGACGGGCCGGTCCGCACAGTCTGTGACCAGGCACACGTCGCTGATCAGACCGCGCGGGACGTAGGGCCCGGCTCATGCCGCTTCCCGTGGCGTTCCATTGAATCAGAACCGGACGGCAGTGTCCGGACCGAGGAGATGACAGGAATGCGTGCGATCCGCCGGGCCCGTGGAGTGGCCCTGGCAACATCAATGGTGCTTGCGCTCGGGGCGAGCTTCGCCGTGAGCGCGCCGGCCGATGCGGCCGTGCCGGAGGAGGGTTTCAACCCGTTCACCGCCGCCGGTGGCTACAGCATCTACGCCCGATCCGATGCCCTGCTCGGGAACGCCGAGACCGAGGGTGCGATCGCCGTCGGGGGCACCCTCGCCGTGCGCTCCGACGGCGGGGGGTACGGGGTCCTGCACGTCGCGGCGGGCACCGGGGACTACATCCTGCCGGTCGTGGACGGTGAGCCGAACCGGCTGCTGATCGGAGGCTTCGCGGCCGAGGACAACGGTCGCGTGGAGGTCAGTGGCGCCGGTTCGAGCGAGGTCGGCACGGTCAAGCTGACCCCGCAGCCGCAGGACTCACCCTTCGGGTACGAAGAGCGGGGTGGGTGGATCCGCTACCGGCTCGCCGGCGCCGAGGCCGACCAGCCGCCGCTCATCGACGCCAGGGGCCAGGCCTGGCCGGGGGACGCCGAGTCCGCTGCGGCCCAACTCACCACGGCAGAACCGACGGTGGCGACCTATGTCGAGTCGCAGATGTCCTGGACCTACGACGAGGCGGCCCGGTGCCTGGCCGATGTCACGGATCCGGACACCGGTCTGGCGAACCACGTCGCAGTCGCCGAGGACACCGGTGACCGGGTCGTTCTCGAGCCGCTCGCCGCGGACCGCGTGAACGTCGTGAACTACGGGGACCTCGTCGGCGCCGGCGTCATCCAGTTCAGTGGTGGCGTGACCCCGGGTGTCACCAACCCTCTCATCGTTCGCGTCGACGCCGGGACCACCTCCGTGCTCGCGGCCCGCGCCGACCCGGCCGGGTACGCGCCGTACCTCATGTGGGACCTCTCGGCAGTCACCGGAGCGGTCGAGGTGCGGGCCGCGAACTCCCGCATCGATGGGTCGGTCTATGCACCGAACGTGGACCTCACCCTGCACGCCCAGCCGATCGACGGCCAGATCATCGCCGACGACCTGCACCTGTCCGACAGTTCCGGCGAGGCGCACGCGTACTTCTTCCGCGGCTCGCTCCCGTGCGCCGTGCCGCAGCAGACGGGCGGCTTCACGGTGACCAAGGTCGTCACCGGTGACGGTGCCGACCTGGTGCCGGCCGACGCCGTGTTCACCGTCGAGTACGCGCTCGACGGCGGTGCACCGGTCTCCCTGACGCTCGCCCCGGGCGAGACGTCCGCGGTGATCGCCGGTCTCCCGATCGGGACCGAGGTGAGCTTGCGGGAGGTTCGGCCGGCCGACGGCGACGAGGTGGCGTGGGCGGCGCCGACCTGGAGCGTCGACGGTGCCGGGCTGGCGCCCGACGCCGACGGCTCGGTGGGGTTCGCGGTGACGGGCTCGTCCGTCGTCGAACTCACCGTCACGAACACGGCGACACCGGTGGACCCGGATCCCACGGACCCGGATCCCACGGACCCGGATCCCACGGACCCGGTCCCCGTCGACCCGGACCCCACTGAACCCGACGGCCCCGACGAGCAGGTCCCGCCGAGCCCGGACGCCCAGGAGCCGGGCGGCACACCGGCCGACAGCGATCAGTCGGATTCGACCGGATCCACGCAGGAGCTGCCGACGACCGGAGCCGACGCAGCCGCGTTGCTCCTGTTGGCCGGGGCCCTCGCAGGGACCGGGCTCGGCGTGCGGCGGCTGGCCCGGATCCGGAGGTCCTGACCCGACCGGGCCAAGGCCGGCGCCAGCGGCCCCTGAGCCGACCACAACGAGAGCGGCCCGCCACCCCACGAGGTGACGGGCCGCCGTCGTGCGTTGCGCCGCAGGCGCCGCCCTACTCGGCCTGTGCCTCGTTGCCGGCGTCCTGCCCCTGCTGCAACGCCGTCGGGACGTCGAGGCGACCAGCGAACATCTCCTCGAAGAACGGGCCGTAGGCGTTCATGCCGGCCTGCACCCGCGGACCGACAGGCGCGGCGGCGGTGTCACCGGCGGCGGCGTCGAGGAACACCTGGGTGTCGACGCCCTGCTCGGTCCAGTAGTCCGTGAACGAGGACTGCGCGTCCACGGCCGCCGGGAACGAGGCCCCGTTGGCGCCGAGCGGGAGCTGGCCCTCGGCGGAGCCGAGCCATGCCAGGACGGCGGTGGTCGCCTCCAGGTGCTCGGTCGCGGCGTTGCCGAGCGCGGCCACCCCGTGCACCACGCCGACACGGCCCTCGGGTCCTTCGAGCATCGGGGCCAGGCCCCACTCGAACTCGGCGTCCGCCATCGCCGGCAGCGAGTACTGACCGGACTGGAAGAACGCCATCTTGCCCTGCACGAACAGGTCGCGGGCGAGGTCGCCGTTCTGGCTGGTGTCCGCGGCCGAGGGGGAGACGTGGTGGGTGTTGATCAGGTCCACGACGTACTGGAAGGCGGCCTCTCCCTCGGGGGAGTTGAACGCGAACTGGTTGTCGGAGTCCTGGAACACGCCCCCGTTGGAGGCCAGGAAGTCGATGTAGATGGCCTGGAGGTCATTCTGGGCGTTGAAGCCGAACTGTGCGATGTCGTCGGCGTTGAACGCGGGATCGGCGGCGGTCACTCCGGCGGCGTCGAGCGTGAGCTGCTGGGCGGCAGGCAGGAATGTGTCGTCCGCGCCCGTGGGGTCCCACCGCAGCGTGGTCGGGTCGATCCCGGCCGCGTCCACGAGGTCCTTGTTGTAGAACAGTGCGATCGAGTCCGAGAGCTGCGGTACCCCCCACAGCGAACCGTCCCGGGTGTACAGGTCCACCACGGACTGGGTCCACTCGTCGTGGTCGTCACCGAGCGCCTCGGTGATGTCGATGAGGTTGCCGTTGTCCGCGTAGAGGGCGAAGTTCGAGGTATTCGTCCAGAAGATGTCCGCCATCGTGCCGGAGCCGATGTCCTGCGGCAGCCGCTCCCAGTAGTTCGCCCAGGGGACCACCTCCACGTCCACGGTGATCTCGGGGTTCGCCTCCGTGAACGCCGCGAACGACTCCTCGTAGGCCGCGGCCGCGGCGTCGTCCCAGAGCCGGAACGTGACGGTGGTCGAATCGCCGTCCCCGGAGCCGTCGTCCCCGGAGTCGCCGGAGCTGCCGGGCGAGCACGCCGCCAGCACCACCGCGGTGACTCCGATGGCGCCCGCGGCACCGAGCAGCCTGCTCCTACGGATGTTCATCGGTCATTCCTTTCGCGCCGGGCGGTGTGCCCGTCCCCTCGAGGCACGGTAGCCCGGTGCGGTCCCAGGAGCCCACGGCAGCCCGAGTCGCGACCGAATCGTGATACGGAGGTCGGCGGCCGGGGCCGCCGGACCGCTGACGCCCCGGGCTCGGCCCTGTCCGAGCCCGGGGCCGCCACGGGCGAGAGTCAGCCGGTCGACGCAGTCTCGCCGGCTGTCGACGCACCTGCACCGATCTGCGACGGCGACGTCGTATGGGCGACCTCGATGCGGCGAGGCTTGGCCTGCTCACTGACCGGGATCGTGAGTGACAGGACACCGTCTGCGTAGCTAGCCGAGATCTGGTCGAGCGCCAGCCCCTGACCCAACGTCAGTTGCCGGGCGAAGGTGCCGGAAGGGCGCTCGCGGACCAGCCAGTCGGCCTCGGCCGAGGGAGCCGTGCGCTCGGCTCGGATGGTCAGAATCCGGTCCTCGACCGAGATATCGATCGATCCCGGGTCCACCCCGGGCAGATCCATCGAGAGCACGTAGTGGTCGGTCTCGCGCTGCAGATCGATCGGCATCACCGCCGCGTCTCGGCTGCTCGTGGACAGCGCCGTGAGCATCCTGTCGATCTCGTGGAACGGGTCGAAGCGGGTAGCCATCGCTCATCACCTCCTCATCAGGTGGGCCCCGACCTTCGAGGCCCGGTCACGATCCCGTCACCGGGATTCCGATGACGGGTGGCTACGACGCATAGATTTAGCACTAGGCACCCGAGAGTGCCAGCCTGACCTGTTCGCTGCCCGCGAACAGGCGTCGGCCTGAGCCGACGCCCCGCGGAGGACCCTTCTGCTGGTCATCCGGGGCACCGTGGTCGCCGGCCCGGCCCGCTGCGATACTGGCCCGATGCCCGCCAGCGCATTCACCACCCGCCCGGAACTGCTCGGCACGTTCGGGATGGTGGCCTCGACCCACTGGCTCGCCTCGGCGGCCGGGATGGCCGTGTTGGAGGCGGGCGGCAATGCCTACGACGCCGCCGTCGCGGCCGGCTTCGTGCTGCACGTGGTCGAGCCGCACCTCAACGGTGTCGGCGGGGACATGCCCGCGATCTGCCACGACGCCCGGACCGGACGGACGTTCGTCGTCTGCGGCCAGGGCACTGCGCCGGCCGCCGCCACTCCGGAGGTCTTCACCGACGAGGGCCTGGCCGAGATCCCCGGCACCGGCCTCCTCGCCGCGACCGTGCCCGGCACGTTCGGGGCCTGGATGCTCATGCTGGAGCGGTACGGCACGATGCGGCTGCGGGAGGTGCTCGGCTACGCGATCGGCTACGCCCGGGACGGTTACCCCCTCGTGGCGCAGGCCGTGAACACGATCGCGGCGGTGGCCCCGGTGTTCGCCGAGCACTGGCAGACCTCCGCGCAGATCTATACCCCCGCTGGGCGGGCACCGGAGCCGCGGTCACGGTTCGCCAACCCGATGCTCGCGGACACCCTGGATCGCCTGGTCGCCGAGGGCGAGGCTGCCGGGACCACCCGGGAGGCGCAGATCGAGGGGGCCCGGCGCGCGTTCTACGCCGGCTTCGTCGCCGAGGCGATCCACGACTTCGCCGCCACCGAGCAGTGGGATCCGACCGGCACCCACCGTGGCCTGCTCACCGGTGCCGACCTGGACGGATGGCGGGCGAGCGAGGAGGAGCCGCTGGTCGCCGACTTCGCCGGGGTCCAGGTCGCCAAGACCGGGCCTTGGGGGCAGGGCCCGGTCCTGCTGCAGCAGTTGCGGATCCTCGAGACCTTCGACCTCGCCTCCATGAGCCCCGGCTCGGCGGACCTGGTGCACACCGTTGTGGAGTCCGCGAAGCTCGCGTTCGCCGACCGGGAGGCCTGCTACGGCGACCCGGATCACGTGGACGTCCCGACCGGCGAACTGACCTCACCCTCCTACGCCGCCGAGCGCGCACGGCTGATCGGGCCGATGGCGGACGGCGCGCTGCGCCCCGGCTCACCCGGCGGGCGGGAGCCGCACCTTCCACGGGCAGTGCTCGCGGCGATGGCCGACGGCGGCGCGTGGCCGGATGGTCTGGCGACGCCGCCCGTGCCGGGTCAGGGTGAGCCGACCGTGGCCCGCGGGGACACCTGCCACCTGGACGTCGTCGACCGCTGGGGCAACGTCGTGTCGGCGACCCCATCGGGCGGGTGGCTGCAGTCCTCGCCGAGCATCCCGGACCTCGGGTTCGCGCTCGGGACCAGGGCCCAGATGTTCTGGCTGGAGCAGGGCTTGGCGTCCTCGCTGGCGCCGGGCCGGCGTCCCCGGACCACCTTGAGCCCGAGCATGCTGCTGCGGGACGGTCGCCCGTATCTGGCGTTCGGAACCCCCGGCGGGGACCAGCAGGACCAGTGGACGGTGCCGTTCCTGATCAACCACCTCGTCTTCGGGATGGACCTGCAGGCCGCGATCGACGCCCCGACCTGGCACACCACCCATGGCCCGTCCTCGTTCGCGCCCCGGGTCGCCGAGCCCTTCGGGGTGCGCGCCGAGTCCCGGCTCGGCGCCGGCGTGCTGGCGGACCTGCGCCGTCGCGGACATCAACTGACGGAGGCCGACCCGTGGTCGCTCGGGCGGGTCAGCGCCGCCGGGATCCGTCCCGACGGCCTCCTTGTCGCGGCCGCCAACCCGCGCGGCATGCAGGGCTACGCGGTCGGGCGCTGACCACGCGGCCGACGCGCCGTCCTCGCCTCGACGAACGGCGCTGGTACCGTCCACGCAACGAGTCGTCCCTCCCGAGGAAGCGAGAACCTCGTGCGTCCTGCGCCCCCAGGCCCCCGTCGGCTGCGTCGATCGGTCACCGCCGCCCTTGCCCTCGCGCTGGTCGCGTCCCTGTTCGGCGCGATGCCGGCGACGGCGGCGCCCGCCACGTCCGGCAACGTCACCGCCCCGGTGGACACCGGCACGTACCGGATGTCCTCGGCGCAGGGACCCCGCTGCCTGCCGATCATCAATGCGACGACCTGGCACAACGGCCAGGACCTCGGGGGCGCGGTCGGGAACGCGCTGTACGCGGTCGCCGACGGCGTGGTCACCCGGGCCCAGCCTGACTCCGCCGCCGGCCAGTGGATCACGGTCCGGCACGTCATCGACGGGGTCACGATCACGATCGGGTACTCCCACGTGGTCAACGCCACCCAGTACGTGCGGGTCGGTCAGCGGGTCTCGCAGGGGCAGCGGATCGCGACCATGGGCAACACCGGGGTCTCCACGTCCCCGCACCTGCACCTGGAGGTCTGGCGCGGCGACTACGGCGGGACCCTGCTCGACCCGGAGGCCTGGTTCCGTCAGCAGGGCATCGACCTGCGCGCGAACGCGGACCTGATCACCCAGGTCCGCACGCCCACCCAGTGCCTCTACTACGCGCAGGGGACCACCACGATCTACCGGAGCGCGTCGACCTCCTCCACGGTCCGGGGGACCGTGCCGGCACGCACCGTGCTGACGTCGACGCCCGGGGCGTCCTCGGGCAACTTCATCCAGGTCACCGCCGGCCGGATCACCGGGTGGGCGCCGCGCGCGAACGTCACGCCGACCGACGACATCTACACCCGGCGGCACCTGCTCGGTGATCACGACTACACCGGCGACGGCGTCCCGGACGTGCTGGCCGTGACCGCGTCCGGCGCGCTGCTGCAGTACCCGGGCAACGGCAGCGGCGGCTTCCTGTCGATGCGGCAGGTCGGCAACGGCTGGACGGGGTTCGAGATCATTGCCACCGGGGACTTCAGCGGGGACCGGCGCGCCGACCTGCTCGGTGTCGACCCGTCCGGGCGGCTGTTCCTGTACCCGGGCACCGGGCGCGGCGGGTTCGCCGGCCGTGTGCAGATCGGGCACGGCTGGGGCTCCTTCACCCACCTGTTCGCGATCGCCGACTTCAGCGGCGACCTGCGCACCGACCTGATCGCCGTGGACTCCTCGGGTCGGATGTTCCGCTATGCCGGGCTCGGCAACGGACGGGTCGGCGCCCGGACCCAGATCGGGCACGGCTGGCAGGCATTCTCCCGGATCCTGGCCGGCGGCGATCTCAACGACGACAGCGCGTCCGACCTGATCGCCATCGACGCCAATGGCCGACTGTTCGTCTACTACGCGAACTCGCAGGGGGCGATGAACTCCGCCCAGCAGATCGGCCAGGGCTGGGGGAACTTCACGCTCGTGCCGGTCGGCGACTTCAACCGGGACACCTACTCCGACTTCCTCGGCATCAACAACACCACCGGCGCCGCCTACCTGTACCGGGGCGACGGGAAGGGACGGGTCGGATCGGCGGTGCCGGTCGGGAGGGGCTGGGCCACGTTCGCCCAGGTGCTGTAGGTCAGGTGGCCCGGCAGTTCAGACGGCTCGGCCGAGCCGAGCGGTCAGGGTGCCGACCGCCGCACGGAGCTCGTCGGGGCCCTCCACGCTGAACTCCGCGTCGAACATGCAGAACCAGGCGGCGAGCGCGGTGTAGGTCCAGGAGCCGGCCTCGACCCAGCAGGACTCCTCGTCACGGGCCATGACCGTGCCCTGCTGGCGGATCCATGGGGCCACGGTGGTCGCCGGCGCGTGCAGCAGGACCCGGCCCCGGGCCGGCCACTGGGTGGATCCGGCCACCTGGCTGCGGAGGTAGTCGGCCAGGTCCTCCTCGGGCAGCTCCCGCGGGGTGAACCGGGCACCGTGCGGGATCCGCAGCGTCATCCGGTCCGCCCGGAACGTGCGCCACGCCTGGCGGTCCAGGCACCAGGCGACGAGGTACCAGCGGGTGCCCCAGCTGACCAGCCGGTGTGGCTCGGTCCGCCGCAACGACGGCGTTCCGTCCTTGGCCACGTAGTCGAACCTAAGGACCTGGTGGTCCCGGCACACCGCACCGAGTTCCAGGAGCAGTTCGGCATCGACCTGGGGCGCCTGGGCCGCCGTCGGCACCGACGTGAACTGGAGCGCATCCACCCGGTGCCGCAGCCGGGACGGCATCACCTGGCGCACGGTGGTCAACGCGCGCAGCGCCGCCTCCTCGATACCGGCGACCCCGCTGCTCGCGGTCTGCAGGGCGACGGCGACGGCGACGGCCTGCTCGTCGTCGAGCAGCAACGGTGGCAGTTCGGTGCCGGCGCCGAGGCGGTAGCCGCCGTCGGGTCCCTTCGTGGCCTGCACCGGATAGCCCAGCTCGCGCAGCCGGTCGACGTCCCGGCGGACGGTGCGGGGGCTGACGTCGAGCCGTTCGGCGAGGTCCGCGCCGGGCCAGTCCCGGCGCGCCTGCAGCAACGAGAGCAGTTTGAGCAACCGTCCGGACGTCTCCCACATGCCACCAGTCTGGCACCGGAAGCGGCCAGCACCTGTCCGCTTCCGTGGAGCGCCGTCGACGAAGGTTCGTGGCCGGATCGTTGCGTGCGCGGCATCGCAACCGGGCGCGCGGCGACCTAGACTCGGGAGCCAACGAGGGGTGGTCAGCGTGAGGCGTACCAGAACCGTGGTGGTGGCAGCGTTCCTGTTCGGCGCGCTGCTCGGCCTGTCCGGATGTGGCGTCGAGGAGCCCGTCGACGATCCACCGAGCGGGACCACTGAGCCGACCGGGTCCGAGGAACCGACCGATGACGACACCGACGACCCGGGTGACGACGTCGATCCCGCGGTGAGCGCCGCCGTCGACGATCTCGCCGAGCGACTCGACGTGGCCGCCGACGACATCGAGGCGGGTTCTCTGGAATCCGTCACCTGGCGGGACGGCGCGATCGGTTGCCCGGTGCCGGACCAGGCGTACACGCAGGCGCTCGTCGAGGGCCGGCGGCTGATCCTCACCTCGGGCGGCGAGGAGTACGCCTACCACGGCGCCGGCGAGGACCCACTGGTGTACTGCGAGACCCCCGAGGAGCCGTTCGAGGTCGACGCAGCCTCCTGACGCTAACGAGTCCCGGGCCGGTTCAACGGCTCGATCACGGCCCAGGGCTCGCCGCCGCTGGTCAACCGCACGGGCCGGCCGTCGCCCAGCGCCCGCAGGATCTCGGGCCAGCGGCGCGGGGCGTCCCGCTCCTCGACCTGCAGTCCATCGCGCTTGGCGACCTCGGTCAGCGCGCGATCGGCGGTCTCCGCCCGGTCTCGCACGATCGCTGCCGCGGGCTCGGCTTCGACCAGGTCGAGTCGAACGAGCCATTCGATCGCACGCGACTCGGCCCGGGCGTCCCGGAACCGGAACCACGCGGCGCGCAGCGGTTCGGGGGCTTCGTGGAGCGCGTCCCGGAATCGTCGGAACGGACCATGTCCCTCGAGTGCGAGTTCCAGGCGACGCCGCACCGCGGGGTCGGCCACGGCAGCCGTGAACACCTCCATGTCCCCGTAGCCAGTTCGGGAACCGACCGGCTCGACCGGGACCCAGTCCTGTTCGCCGGCGTCTGCCGGCTCGCCGTCCGCGTCGAGAGCCTCGCCCTCGAAGGAGGGGATCACCTGACCGGTAGCCGGATCGAAGTGCCCGGCACCGTAGTCGGAGGCGTCCATGAGAGGGGCCAGCATGTCGAGGTCGACCCTCTCAGGGTCGAGTGTCGGGCGTTCCTCGTTCATCTGCCCAATCGTGCCCGCGCGCCGCCATCCTCGACAGGACCAGCCCGAACATCGTCCAAAGTAGCGGACCGGAGCTGACCTCTACCGTCCCTAGCGTGGTCCTCACCACCACCGAGGAGGGACCACATGATCCACACCGAAGGCCTGACGAAGGACTTCGTCGTCAGCCGCAAGGAGACCGTGCACGCCGTGCGCGGCATCGATCTCGACGTCGCACCCGGCGAACTCGTCGCGATCCTCGGGCCGAACGGGGCCGGCAAGACCACGACGATGCGGATGCTCACCACGCTGCTCGCGCCGACCTCCGGCTCGGCGCGGGTGGCCGGGTTCGACGTGCTCACCCAGCCGGGTCACGTGCGCCGCCGGATCGGCTACGTCGGCCAGGGCAACGGGGCTGGCCACAACCAGCGCGCCGCGGACGAGCTGTACTCCCAGGGCGTCACGTACGGGCTGTCCCGTGCGGACTCGCGCCGCCGGGCCGGCGAACTGTTGGACTCCCTCGATCTGGCCGGCAAAGCACAGCGCAAGGTGACCGACCTCTCCGGCGGTCAGCGACGCCGTCTGGACGTGGCGATGGGACTCATGCACGCCCCGCCGCTGCTCGTCCTCGACGAGCCCTCCACCGGACTGGACCCGCAGAACCGGGCCAACCTGTGGGAGCACATCACCGCGATGCGGACCGCGTTCGACATCACCGTGCTGTTGACCACCCACTACCTCGACGAGGCCGACTCGATGGCCGAGCGGGTGGTCGTGGTGGACCACGGCGAGGTGATCGCCGACGACACACCGGACGCCTTGAAGACCCAACTCGCCGGCGACCTGCTCGTGGTCATCGCCGACGAGCCCGACGGCGCCGCGCACCTCGCGCACATCGTCGAGCGTTGGGAGGGCGCGACCGAGGTCGCCGTGACCGGCACCCGGATCACCGCGCGGATCGCGAACGGCACCACCCGCGTGGCCGAGCTCGTGCACACGGCCGACGCGGCCGCCGTCGGGCTCGCCGACGTGCAGGTGCGCCGCCCCACCCTTGACGACGTGTTCCTGAATCTGACCGGACGGAGCCTGCGCGAGAGCGGGACCGAGAACGAGGAGGTGGCGGCATGAGTACGACAACCCTGACCCCGAACCCGATGGTGGCGACCGAGGCGACGGCGGAGCGGAGCTCGTTGGCGCGCGACACCGGCATCGTGCTGATGCGCGAGCTGCGGCCGATGCTCCGGGACCCGTTCTCGCTGATCTTCGGGCTGGTGCAGCCGATCGTGTTCCTGGCCCTGTTCGGCCCGCTGCTCGGCGGTAGCCTGGCCGGTTCGGTCCCCGGCGGCAGCGTGTGGCAGTGGTTCGTGCCCGCCATCCTGGTGATGACCGCGCTGTTCGGATCCTCGACCGTGGGGTCGAACCTGCTCTACGAGATGCAGACCGGTGCGCACGAACGGATGCTCGTCACGCCGCTGTCCCGTTCGTCGCTGCTGGTGGGCCGGGCCCTGAAGGAGATGGTCACCCTCGGCGCGCAGGCGGTCCTGATCGTGGCCGTGATGGTGCCGTTCGGATTCCGGCTGTACCCGGCCGGCGCACTCCTGGGCCTGGTGCTGCTCGCGGTGTTCGGGATCGGGCTCGGCTCGCTCAGCTACGCGCTCGCGATCGCCGTGCGCAAGCAGGACTGGATGTTCTGGGTGGTGCAGCAGACGTTCCTGTTCCCGCTGATGATCCTGTCCGGGATGCTGCTGCCCCTGGAGTCCGGGCCCGGCTGGATGCAGGTGCTGTCCCGGTTCAACCCGCTCACCTACATCGTCGACGCCGAGCGGGCCCTGTTCTCCGGCGAGCTCGCCTCGGGAGGAGTGGCCTGGGGCGCGCTCGCCGCGGTGGCGACCCTCGCCGTCGGGCTCGCGGTCGGCATCCGTGGGATGCGGCGCAGCGCCGGCTGAGCCATCGGACCCGTGGCTGCCCGGGGCGCGCATACATGGTTGGATTGCGACATGAAGATCGGTGTCATCGGAACCGGCCAGTTCGCGCGCAGCTTCATCTCCCTGTGGCAGCTCCATCCCGAGGTCGACGCGGTGTACGTGTGCGACCTCGTGCCGGAGCGGGCCGCCGAGCACGTGGAGAAGTACGGCCTGGCCGGCTCGTTCGCGACGGCGGAGGAGCTCCTCGCCTCGGACGTGGACGCGGTCGCCGTGATGACGCAGCGGTGGAGCCATGGTGAGCTCGTCCTGCAGGCACTACGGGCCGGCAAGCACGTCTACTCCTCGGTGCCGATGGCGATGACGGAGCAGGAGATCACCGCGATCGTGGCCGAGGTCGAGGCCACCGGGCTGATCTACATGATGGGGGAGACGAGCTACTACAACCCCGCCGTCGTGTGGGCGAGGCAGAAGATCGCCGCCGGGGAGCTCGGGCGGGTCTTCTACGCCGAGGGCGACTACGTCCACGACATGGACAACGGCTTCTACGCCGCGTACCGCTACAGCGGCGGGGACGACTGGAAATCGACGGCGAGCTACCCGCCGATGCTGTACCCGACCCACGCGCTCGGCGGCGTGCTCGGCGCCCTGCCCACGTATGCCACCAGCGTCAGCTGCATCGGCATCCCGGACGACCGGGGTGACGGCGTGTTCGACGCCGAGGTGTCCCGGTGGGGCAACACGTTCTCGAACATGAGCGCGCTCTTCGAGCTCGCCGACGGCGGGGCCATGCGCACCAACGAGTTCCGTCGGGTCGGGTACTGGAAGGGCCACGAGTCGCGGTTCCGGTTCTATGGCACCGAGGCCGTCATGGAGCAGACCGGCGAGGGTGCGACGCTCAGCATCAAGACCGAGGGCGAGGACTACGCCAAGGGCGACACCCTCGACATCAGCGACCTGTTCTACACCAAGGCCGGCCAGGTGCCCGAGGGCTTCGGCGACGTCGACCCCGCCCTGATGCAGAGCTTCAGCTCGGGCCTGGCGAAGGTCCACGACCGCTCGCGGCTGCCGAAGGAGTTCGACGGCGCCCACAACGGTCACGAGGGCGCCCACCACTTCCTCGCCGACGACTTCGTGCGCGCGGTCACCACGAACACGCAGCCGCCGGTCAACGCATGGACGGCGGCCCGGTTCACCCTGCCCGGTGTGATCGCCTACGAGTCGGCGAGGCAGGGCGGCGCCCGCCTGGCGATCCCGGACCTGGGAGCGGGGCCGGCCCCAGCCTGGTAGACGCCGGGACCTGGTGGGCCCGCCATCCCCTGGTGGTGGGCCCGACCGTTGTGGTGCGATTCCGACGTACCCGGTGCGTCGGAGTCACACGGCTGACGCTCGAACCGGTGCGCGGCGCGGGCGAAGGGGCAGCGATCCCCGGGGTGCTCGCGGCCTGGCGTGTGCCACCGTCGGCACGCCGGTGACGCTCGACCCGTACCGCACAGGCGCGACGCCGACGCGTGGCGGTCCACAGGGGTGGGCGCGCGATCGGGCATCCGTAACCGCGCAGCGCTAGTGGTGTGATTGCGACGTACCTGGTGCGTCGCAATCACACCGCACGAGGCGGGGCGGGCGCGGAGAGCGGGCCGCGAGGGGTCCGTTCAGCGGACTCCGGTCACCCCGAGCGAGGACGTGATCTGCTTCTGGAACACCAGGAACAGGATCACCAGTGGCGCCAGGGCGATCGTGGTCGCGGCCATGACCAGAGTCCAGTTCCCGTTGTACTGGGTCTGCAGTGCGGCGGTGGCGACCGTGATCACGTTCCACTCCGGCGCCGGCGCGATGATCAGCGGCCACATGAAGTTGTTCCACTGGCTGACCACGGTGATCAGCAGCAGCGTGGCCAGGATCGGCTTGTTCATCGGCACCATCACCTGCCACAGTCGCCGCAGGACCCCGGCCCCGTCGATCTTGGCGGCGTCCAGCACGTCCGAGGGCGTGGACCGGAAGTTCTCCCGGAGCAGGAAGATCGCGTACGGGGAGCCGAACAGGAACGGCACCACCAGGCCCGCAAAGGAGTTCTTCAGGCCCAGCGAGGTCATCATCGAGTACAGCGGGATGACCGTGACCACGGCGGGGATCATCAGGGTGGACAGGTACACCCAGAACAGGGTGTCCCGGCCCGGGAACTGCAGCTGCGCGAACGCGTACGCGGCCAGGATGGAGGTGAGCATCTGGCCCACCACCAGGACCAGCACCACCTGCGCGGTCACCGCGATCGGCACCACGAAGTTGTACTGCTCGGAGAACAACGCCGCGAAGTTCTCGCCCGTGACCGGGGCCGGCGGGGTCAGCGGCCAGCTGGTGTTGAACTGCTTCGGGGTCTTCAGCGACGTCATCACGGAGAACACGAACGGGCCGAGCATCAGCAGGCCGCCGGCGATCAGGAACGCGTAGGTCAGGACGTTCGCGAACAGCCGGGACGAGCCCCAGGAGGCGGTCGCCGACCGACGGGTGCGGGTGGGCTCGGTCATGACATGTCGTAGGTGATCCGGCGCTGGAAGTAGCGCTGCTGGACGAGGGTCACGCCGACCAGGACCACGAACAGGACCACGGCCATCGCGGCGGCCCGGCCCAGCCGCAGCCCGACGAACGCCTCGTCGTAGATCCGGGCGGCGATCACGTCGGTGCGGAACGCGGGGCCACCCCCGGTCATGGCGTAGATCGAGTCGAACACCTGGAACGAGGAGATCACCGAGGTGACCGTCACGAAGAACATCGTCGGACGCAGCAGCGGCAGCGTGATCGACACGAGCGTGCGGACGCTCCCCGCGCCGTCGAGCATGGCTGCCTCGTACACGGCGCGCGGGATCTGCTGCAGCCCGGCCAGGAAGAACAGCGAAATGTAGCCGACCGTCGACCAGATCTGCACGAAGACCACGGCGGGCAGCGCGAGGTCCGGGTCGGTGAGCCACTCGATCCGGCGCCCGAGGATCGCGTTCAGGGCGCCGTTCGTGGGGTCGAAGATCCACTTCCAGACGACGCCGAGAGCCAGCGGGGCGCACACCCAGGGCAGCACGTACAGGACCCGCAGCCAACTCGTCCCGGGTAGGCCCCGGTTGATCGCGATCGCGAGCAGCAGGCCGATCGCGATCGAGGCCGGGATGGCCATCAGCACGAACAGCCCGGTGACCAGGAGGGAGTTGCCGAACCGGGGCCAGGTGAGGATGTAGGCGTAGTTCTCCAGCCCGATCCACTCCGGTGGGCTGATCAGGTTCCACCGCATGAAGGACAGGGCCAGCACGATCAGCACCGGCAGCAACAGGAAGCCGATCACGCCGATCAGGCTCGGGAGCAGCATCGCGTACGCCGAACGCGCCTCGTGGCGCTGGCGTGCGTTCATGCGGTCACTCCCCCGGCTGTCGGTGGAGCGAGCCTAGCCAGATCGGGCCGGTGGGCACGGCCGGCGCGGCGATCGTCTCGCGCCGTGACGTGCCACCGGCGGCAACGGTCTCAGTGCAGCGCGACCTGAACGCCGAGGTAGACCAGCACCCCGATCACCACGGCCCAGGCCGCCACGGCCACGACCCCCCAGACGAAGACCCGCGCCTTCGGGGCGCCGAATCCAACCATCGCAGCGGCGGTGACGTGGCTGGGCAGCAGCAGCGGGCCGAGGAAGCTCACCCCGGGGACGCCCCAGCGGTCGAACACCCGCCGCATGCGTTGCCGCTTGGGGTTGGACTCATCGACCGCCGTCGCGGTGGTGTCGATCGTGTCCACGGCCCCGGTCGAGCCGGCGGCGGTCCTTGAGCGCGCGCTGCCGGCCGAGCTCGCGGCACCGGCGGCGGCCTTGACGCCCGAGCGGACGGCCGACGTGACGCTGACAACCACCAGGAGTGCGATGGCGTTCCCGATCACCGCCGCGGGGATCGCGATCGCAGGGTGTATACCCGCGACGATCCCGATGACCGAAGCACCCTCCGCCTCGACGTACGGGATGAGCCCGGCGAGCAGGACGCCCACCCAGCGCAGCAGCGGAGGCAGGGACTCGGTGAACGCCTGGAGATCGATCAGGAGGTCGGACATCGGGGAGCACGCCTTTCGGTTGGGATGTCTCCAGTCTCGCGGCGACCCGGGTTGGTCGCCAGGGCGCTCGCTCATGGGTTCGGTATGACATTGCTCATGGGTGACGGGCGGTCGAGCGACCTGTCCCGGCGGTGCGGCAGCACACCGGGTGGGCGCGAACGACGGCCCCGCGGGGTTCGGTCTAGGTTTGGCCCATGACCGTCACCACGGAGTCCCTCGCTCAGGTGCGCCGTGCCGCCGGCCACCTGGCCTGGAGTGAGCGGGCCGCCGACCTGGCCGTCATGGCGCACGACGCCTCGCACTACCTGCTCCGCCCGCAGGCCGTCCTCACGCCCGCCTCCCTGCCCGAACTGGTCGCCGCCCTGGTGGCCGCGAACGGCGCCGGGCAGCCCGTCACGTTCCGCGCCGGCGGCACGTCGTTGTCCGGGCAGGCGGGCGGATCCGGGGTGCTCATCGACGTGCGCCGTCACCTCGCGCAGGTGGAGGTGCTCGACGGCGGAGCTCGGGTCCGGTGTGGACCGGGGGCCGTCCTCCGGCGCGTCAATGCGACGCTCGCCCGGTACGGGCGCAAGCTGGGACCCGATCCGGCCAGCGAGATCGCGTGCACGATCGGCGGCGTGGTCGCGAACAACTCCTCCGGGATGACCAGTTCGCTCACCGCCACCGCCTACCGGACGCTGCACTCGATGCAGTTCGTGCTGCCGTCCGGCACCACGATCGACACCGCCCACCCGGATGCCGATGCCCGCCTGCGCGCCCTCGAACCCACTCTGCACGCCGGCCTGATCCGGCTCCGGGACACCGTCCGAGCGGACCCGCGGTTGCGCGAGATCATCACCCACCAGTTCTCGATGAAGAACACGATGGGCTATGGCCTGAACGCCCTCCTCGACCACGACGAGCCCGCCGACATGCTCGCGCACCTGATGATCGGCTCCGAGGGCACGCTCGGGTACGTCGCGTCGGTGGTGCTGGACACGGTGCCGGTCCTGACTCGGGCCGCCACCACGCTGCTGGTCTTCGACTCCATCGAGCGGGCCACCGACGCCCTGCCCGCGCTCCTGTCTGCCGGCGCCCGTGCCGTCGAGCTGATGGATGCGGCGTCGCTGCGCGTGGCCCAGGCCGGCGGCGACGCCCCGGCCTCGATCGCGTCGATCCCGGTCCTCGACCACACGGCGCTGCTGGTGGAGTTCCAGGCCGCGGACGCTCCGGCGCTCGCGGCCCTCACCGACGCCGCGGACCCGGTGATCCGCGGCCTCGACCTGTCCGCCCCGGCCGCACTCACCCGGGATGCGACCGAGCGGGCCGGCCTGTGGGCCGTGCGCAAGGGGCTGTACGCGACCGTCGCCGGCGCCCGCCCGCCGGGCACCACGAACCTGCTCGAGGACGTCGCGGTGCCGGCGGCGGTGCTCACCGAGACCGTCCGTGGGCTCGGCGCCCTGCTCGCTCGGCACGGCTACCACGATGCGGTCACGTTCGGGCACGCCCGGGACGCGAACCTGCACTTCATGATCAACCCGCGCCTGGACGACCCCCGCGAGGTCGCCACCTATGAGGCCTTCACCGAGGACCTCGTCGACCTGATCCTCGGCGCGAACGGCACCCTGAAGGCCGAGCACGGCACCGGCCGGATCATGTCCGCCTACGTACGCCGCCAGTACGGCGACGAGCTCTACGAGGTGATGGCCGAACTCAAGCGGCTGTGTGACCCGCGCGGGATCCTCAACCCCGGCGTGGTCCTGGACGACGACCCGAGGGCGCACCTGGAGAACCTCAAGACCGTCATGGAGGTCGACCGCGCCGTCGACTCCTGCGTCGAGTGCGGCTTCTGCGAGCCTGGCTGCCCGTCGCGGAACACGACGACCACGCCGCGGCAGCGGATCATCCTGATGCGCGAGATCGCCGCCGCCGGACCTGAGCGCCGTGCCGAGCTCGAGGCCGCGTTCGACTACGACGCCGTGCAGACCTGCGCGGCGGACTCCCTCTGTGTCACCGCCTGCCCGGTGAGGATCGACACCGGCAAGGTGATGAAGTCCTTCCGGGCCGCCGGCCACGGTCGGACCGCCCAGCGAGCCGGTGCCGCCGCCACCGGTGCCTGGGGCCCGGCGACGACCGGCCTGCGCCTGGGTCTCGGCCTCGCGGGAGCCCTGCCGTCGGCGTTCCTCGCCGGCGCCACCTCCGCGGCCCGGACGGTGCTGCCCCACGAACTGGTGCCCCAGCTCGGGGCGGATCTGCCCGGCCCGGGCGCGGCCCGGTCGGGGCTGGCGGAGCTGCCCGCCGTGGTCGCCCCGCCGCCCGCGCATCCGTCCGGGGCCGGCGACGGCGGCCGCTCCGTTGCTGAGTCGCCGGACGTCGATCTGGTGTTCTTCCCGTCCTGCACGGGCGCCATGTTCGGCCCCGAGGGCGGCGGGGAGGGCGCCGCGGCGGCCTTCCTCACGCTCTGCGGGCGGGCCGGGCTGCGGGCCGTCCTGCCCGACGGCGTCGATGGGCTGTGCTGCGGCACCCCGTGGGAGTCGAAGGGATTCGTGGACGGGCAGGCCGCGATGGCCGCCCGGGTGTTCGACGGGGTCTGGGCGGCCACCGACGACGGGCGTCGTCCGCTCGTCTGCGATGCGTCCTCGTGCACGCACGGCCTGGACACCCTGGCCGCGCACCTGGACCCGATGCGCGCGGCGAGGTGGGACACGCTCAGGGTGCTCGACACCGTCACCTACGTCCGCCGGGAGGTTCTGCCCCGGCTCGACGTGCCCACCGACCAACGGCTGTCGAGGCTCGCGGTGCACCCCACCTGCTCCACCGTGCACCTGGGCGCGACCGATGATCTCGTCGTCGTCGCCGGCGCGGTGGCCCGCGACGTGCGCGTCCCGGACACCTGGGGCTGCTGTGGCTTCGCCGGCGACCGCGGGCTCCTGCACCCCGAGCTGACCGCGGGCGCCACCGAGGCCGAGGCGGCCGAACTCGCCGAGCTCGAGGCGACCGACGGGCCGTTCGCGGCCCATGCCTCCTGCAACCGCACCTGCGAGATGGGCATGACCCGGGCCACCGGCCGACCGTACCGGCACGTGCTCGAACTCCTGGAGGAGGTCTCCCGGCCGTCGATCTCCTAGGTCGGCGTCCGGCCGGATGGGCGTAGCGGCGGCATCTCGTCGTGCGGACGGGCGCGGACCGCGGTTGGATGCCTGTGAAGGGAGATCGACATGGACACCTCGAGCATCATCTGGATCGTGGTCGCTGTGGTGGCGCTGCTCCTGATCGTCGCGATCGTGTGGGGCCTCACCGGCCGTAGCCGCAGGGAGCGAGCCCTGGCCCAGCAGCGCCACGAGGCCGCGGAGATCCGGCGTGACGGTGAGGCTGCGGCCCTGGAGGCCCAGCGCCGGGAGGCCGAGGTCTCCAGGTCGGCCGCCGACGCGAAGGAGCAGGAAGCGAACGCGGCCGTCGCGGAGGCGGAGGCGGCGAGTGCGGTCGCCGATGCCGAGCGTGCCCGAGTCGATGCCGAGACCCGCCGGCGCGAGTCGCAGGTCCGTGACGCCGACGCACAGGCGGCCCGGGCCGAGGCCGACGAGCGGCTGCGCGAGGCCGACCGGGCCGATCCGGATGTGTCGGAAGGCCGGGCGGAAGCCCTGCGGTCGGCGGATCCGGACCCTGACGCCCGCGTCGCGGATCCGACGGCCGGGCGCAGCGCTCGCGATGTGGCCACCAAGGACGAGCCCGACGTCGAACCCCGCCGCACGGAACGCCCGCCGGCCTGACCTGACTGTGTCGTTCGACCCGGGGGTCGGGCGGAACGCCGGTGCCCCGCCCGGGTGCCCGATCGGGCTCCGGTCGCCGCCCTCGCCTCCCATAGCGTGCCGACTCGGCTCGACACCGTGACCTACGTCCGCCGGGAACTGGGGTCGATGCGGCGCACTCTGGGGGCTCTCGCCTACCTTGCGGGCATGCTCTATCCGGTGGTCGAGATCGTGGTGGCGCTTGCCTGGGCGGGCGGCTACAGCTGGTCGACGAACTTCATCAGTGACCTCGGCCTGACCCAGTGCGCGGACCTGACGCGAGGCAGCGTCTGCTCGCCGTGGCACCTGCTCTTCAACACTGCCCTGGTGCTCATGGGCGTCCTCATCGCGCTGGGATCGATCGCGCTCGCGCCCGTCCTCAGTCCCCGGTGGCGTGGGCCGGTGCTCGCGGTGGCTCTCGTGCACGCCGCAGGGGTGGCGATGGTCGGCCTGTTCCCAGGTTCGATCGTGGAGGCGATCGGCGGGGACACCCGACGGATGCTGTGGCACTCGGTCGGCACCCTGGCGGCGATCGGGGGTGGGCTTCTGCTGATGCTCCTCGCCGCCGTGGCGACCCGGCACATCTGGAGGGGGTACGCCCTCGCCTCCGCGGTGCTCGCCTGCCCGGGGCTGCTCGGTATCGCGATCGATACGCTCAACATCGCCACGGTCGGCCCTGGCACCGTCCAGCGACTGACGGTCTATGCGGTGATCGTGTGGCTGATGCTCACCGGCCTTTCGGTGCTCACCGGTCGGCCTCCGCTCCCCAGTGCTACCGCTGCCGCTCGTTCAGGTTCCGCCTGAGGCGCGCGGTATCTCGGGCGAGCCGTGGCCGGCCCGACCGTCGCGGTCGGTCACGGTTGCGGCGCACGGAACCCGAACGTCATGATCGGGGTCATGCTGTCCGTGCGGATGGCCTCCAGGACGGTCCGTTCGTGCGGGACCACCGGGTCCGGCAGGGCATCGAGCGGGAACCAGGCCTGCTCGGCGGCCTTGTCCGCCTCCATCAGGCGCGGCTCGCCGGACCAGGTGTGGCAGGAGAAGAAGAAGTCGACGCGCTCGTCGATCGCGCGGCCGTTGCCGTGCGTGCGATGCATGGCGCACAGGGGCTCCAGGTCGGACTGGGCGATCGTGATCCCGAGTTCCTCCCGGGCTTCGCGCACCGCCGCGGCGTGCACCGACTCGTCGGCCTCGACGTGCCCGGCCGCGGCGTGGGCCCAGTGCTCGTCCATGTACCCGGTGCCCCGGCGCAGCGACAGCAGCACCTCCTCGCCGGCAGGGGCGGGGCGGCGGAGCAGGACGTAGGCGGCGGGCACCACCCGGAAGCGACCGGTCACGGGTTCACGGTAGCGGCGTTGTCATCGGGCACTGCGCGGGGTGCCGTGGCCGGACGTCGGGCGCCCCTCACCCGCCATCGACCTGCCCTGCTCCCGGTTCGGGCTCGATGAGGGGCACGAACCGATAGGTGCCAGGTGCCTGCTCGGCGGACGGGACGCCATCGGCCATGGTCACGACCGTCATCCGGCCACGCACCGGGATCACCATGCGGCCGCCGTCGGCGAGTTGTTCGGCCAGGGCCCGGGGCACCGCGCGGGCCTCGGCCGAGACCAGGATCCGGTCGTACGGTGCGAGCCACGGCCAACCGAGCACGCCGTCGACCGCCAGGTGGATCTGGGCCTGCGGCAGACCGGCCCGGGCGAGGTTCGAGCGCCCGAACTCGGCGAGCTCCGGCCGCAGTTCCACGCCGTCCACGCGACCGGTTGGCCCGACGAGTCGGGCGAGCAGGGCGGTGGTCCACCCGGACCCGCTGCCGACGTCCAGCACGCGTTGTCCCGGTTCCATGGCAAGCAGTTCGAGCATGATCCGCACCGTGGTCGGCTGGGAGCAGGTCTGACCGTCGGTCAGGTGCAGGGGCTGGTCCAGGGCGGTGTTGCGCCGTTGGCGCGGTGGGAGGAAATCGGCGCGCGAGACCGACCGCATCGCAGCGGTGACCCTCGTGCACGCCGACGGTTCCATCGAGCACCTGCTCCCGGTCGGATCAGGCCAGGTTAGCCCCGCTCGACCGACTCGGACCCTCGAGGCCCGGCCGGGCGGCCGAGCGAACGGGACCGTTGGGTCGAGGCCGGGCAGGCAGCGGGGGTGACATGGGACCACCCGAACGATAGGTTGTAACGATTCAGTTTCGTGACCCGATGAAGTGAGCCGAACGCCGATGGATGTCCTGCTGCCCTCGTTGCTGACCGATCTGACGGACCCGCCGGAGGACGCGCGCCCGATGGTGCGCTGGTGGTGGTTCGGGGGAGCCGTCACCGAGAGCGGGATCGACGATCAGCTCGGATCGATGGCGCGCAGCGGGCTCGGAGGTGTCGAACTCGCCTTCGTGTACCCGCTCGAGGTGGGGCCACAGCCCGGGTTCGGCTCGCCGGCGTTCGGGCGGCTGATCGGGTATGCCGCGCGCCGTGCCCGAGATCTCGGCCTGCGTTTCGACCTGACGCTGGGCAGCGGCTGGTCGTTCGGCGGCGGGCACATCCCACCCGCGCACGCCGCGCAGCGGTTGCGTTGGGAGGAGCGGGCCGTCGGTCCGGGCGCGCAGCAGGTGTCGTTGCCGGGACGCTGGCCCGAGGACCGCCTGGTCGCGGCCTACCTCGCCGACGGTGTTCCCGAGGACAACCCGCACGCCTATTCGCCCGCAGCGATCGACGGCGACATCGTGATCGTCCCGGCCGGAACCGGACCGCGGTCTTTGCTCGTCGCGACCTCCGGACCGACCGGGCAGCAGGTCAAGCGGGCATCCGGCGGGGCCGAGGGGCCGGTGCTCGACCACTACTCGCGGGCGGCGACCGAGCACCACCTGAGCGCGCTCGCCGACCCCCTGCTGGAGGCCGCGGGAGCCGAGCACGTGACCGCCGTCTTCTGCGACAGCCTGGAGGTCTACCAGGCCGACTGGACCCCGGCGATCGTCGAGGAGTTCCGGGCCAGGCGCGGCTACGACCCCCTGCCGCTGCTGTTCCACCTGCGCGGCGAGCGATCCGAGGGCGCGGACTTCCGCGCCGACTTCCATCGGACTCTCTCGGACCTCTACGAGGACCACTTCCTGGCCCCGCTGCACGCGTGGGCCCGAGGGCACGGGGTGCTCCTGCGCGTCCAGAGCTACGGGGCGCCGCCGGCTCGCGTCAGCAGCTACCGCAAGGTCGACCTGATCGAGGGCGAGGGTTGGGGCTGGCGCGGCATCCCGGAGACCAAGTGGGCGGCATCGGCGGCCCATCATCTCGGTGTCCCGGTGGTGTCGTCGGAGACCTGGACCTGGGTCAACTCGCCCTCGTTCCGGGCCCGACCCGTGGACCTCAAGGGCGAGGCGCACGAGCACCTGCTCTCCGGGATCAACCAGTTCATCGGCCACGGCTGGCCCTACTCGCCGCGGGATGCGGTCGAACCGGGATGGGCCTTCTACGCCGCCGGCGCGATCAGCGACCGCAACGCCTGGTGGTCCGCAGCGCCGGACCTGTTCGTCTATCTGCAACGCTTGTGCGCCCTCCTGCGGCGAGGTGAACACGTCGCCGACGTCGCCCTGTGGCTGCCGTACCAGGACACGTTCGCCGCCTTCGGCGTCGGCCGGCACCTCAACCTCTGGCGTGCGGCCACGGAACGCATCGGTGCCGCGGTTCCGGCCGCGCTGCGCGAGGCCGGCTACGACTTCGACGTCATCGACGAGCAGACCTCGGCGGACTCGATCCTGCGCCGGCACCGGGTGATCGTCGTCGCCGGCTCGGCGACCCTCCCCGAGGCGGATTCTCAACGGTTGCAGGAGCTGGCGCGGCGCGGGATCGCGGTCGTTGTCGTCGACGCCGAGGTGCTGCCCGAGGCGATCCACGTCGCTATGAACGACATGAACGACACGAACGACACGAACGACACGAGTGGCCTGATCGCGGCCGTCGGCGCCGTCCTGGCCCCGGACGTCGTGGCGGACGACGCCGAGGTGGCCGTGCTGCACCGTCGGCACGACGACGGGGAGCTGTACCTGGTCGTCAACACCGGTCCACGGCGCGTGGTCACCGCGGTCACACCCCGCACCGCGCACGCGTGCTGGCAGACCTGGAACGCCCATGACGGCTCGGCCGACGCGCCTCGCAGCGGTCCGATCCGTGCCGAACTGGGCCCGTACGAGGCGGTCGTGGTGGTGACGTCGCCACATCCGTGCGCCGCAGCGACGCCGGAGCCGGGGCCCGAGGCGCAGGCCGGGTCGGCCCCGATCCCGCTCCCCACGTGGGAGTTCACGGGGCCGGACCGGGCGGTGCGCGCCGTCACCCTGCCGCACGTCTGGGAGGAGGACGGGCTCGATGACGCCGTCGGGACCGGGACCTACGTCACCACCGTGACGCTCGGCGAGGCGGTCCCGACGCGGCTCGTGCTCGATGCCTCCGCGCTGCTGATCCCGGCTCGCACCGCGTCGCGGTCGCAGTCGTACCAGGCCCTCGATCCCGCCCCGGTCGGGGTCGTCGCGACGGTTCGCGTGAACGGACAGGTGGCGGGCGTGCTCTGGGACCACCCGTTCGAGATCGGCGTCGGCCACCTGCTGCGACCGGGTCCGAACCGGATCGAGCTCGACGTGAGCGGCACCTCGGTTGCCGGGATGCGGTCGCCGCAGTGGCGGGCGGTGTACGAGTCGGCGGAGCGGGCGTACGGCCACCGCTTCACGATGCAGGAGATCGACCGCGCCTTCGAGCCGACCCGAACCGGGATCTTCGTGGTGCCGGCATTGCGCTGACCGCCTCGACCGACTGAGCCCGGACCGATCCCGGCCGCGGGGCCGCACCCGACCCGGCTCGGCCCCCAACTCACCGAGCGTTCAGTGCCGCGCCCAGCGGCTCCCGTCGGCGCCAGACGATCAGGTGCGCGGTGGAGAACCGCCGCGAGCAGCGTCCGCAGGCCAGCGGCCGGCTGGGGCGCCGGAAGCGGCCATGCTCGTGCCCGGCCGGGCAGAGCCCGACCCAGGGGGCCGGCACCGCACCGGCACCGGCCGGCACGCAACGCTGCGCGCTGCAGCCGATCGACAGGGCGATCCGGCGCCACCGGGGCCCGTGACCGGCCCCGTGGCCGGCGAGCGCGTGCGCGATCTCGTGCAGCAGTGTGTCCCGCACCTGGTCCGGCGCATGCAACTCGGTCAGATACCGGCTGATCGTGATCCGACGGCGGTCATACCGGCAGGCGCCGGCCCGGCGCTTGGCGTTGTCGAACCCGAAGGTCCAGCCGGTCAGGCCGTGCTCGGCCAGGAGTTCGTGAGCGAGGGCGTGGGCGTTCTGGAGGTCCATGACGATCCTCGTTCGTGCGAAGGGGCAGCTGGGACCCACGCTATGCGGGCCGTCCGACATCGTGCATCCGACCTGTGGAACGGCCAGTCACACCGGCCAGTCACACCGGCCAGTCACGCCGGCCAGTCACGCCGACCGGTCACGCCGGCCACCGCGCGCTTGCCACGGGTGCCGGCCGCACGGGCCGGGGGAACTGCGCTCGACGATGCCGCGCCCGGGGAGGTCGCGCCGGATGTGTCGTGCGGACGGTGCGGTGCGGCCGGCGAGTCATCTCGCCGCGCCGTCCGGGGACCCCCGAGGTAGCGTCGATGACTCGTCCGCGAGTTCGTACGCGTCCCTCGAGGAGGAGGACCCGCCCGTGAACCTTCCGACAGCCCCGCGCGCCGGCACCGACCGGCGCACGTTCCTGCGGTATGCGGCCGGCATCGGTGCGGTGGTGCCGCTCGCCGCCCTGAGTGGCTGCGGGTCGTCCAGCACCCAGGATCCGAACGTCATCGGGATCGCCTACCAGCAGTTCGGATCCGGCACCCTGATGGAGGACTGGATCGACCGGACCGCTCAGGCCTACACCCAGGAGTACCAGGACCGGTCCGTCGAACTCGTGCCGATCGTCGCGGCGGAGAACGACTACTTCACCAAGAACGAACTCCTGATGTCCTCACCTCGGACGTCGCCGGACCTCGTCTACGAGGACACCTTCATCCTGCTCTCCGACGTCGGCGCCGGCTACGTCCAGCCGATGACCGAGTACGCCGAGCAGTGGGAGCACTGGCAGGACGTCGCGCCCGCCTCGAGGGAAGCCGTCACCGGTGAGGACGGCGAGATCTACGCGATCCCGACCCACACCGACACTCGTGCGATCTGGTTCAACAAGGACGTCTTCGCCGAGGCCGGCCTGCCCGAGGACTGGGCACCGACCAGCTGGGAGGAGATCCTGGAGGCGGCCCGCACCATCAAGGAACAGCTGCCCGAGGTCGCACCGTTCTTCATCTTCTCGGGCAAGGCGCAGGGGGAGAAGGCCTCGATGCAGGGCTTCGAGATGCTCCTCTACGGCACCGGCGGAGGGGTCGGCCTCTACGACGCCGACGCGAAGAAGTGGGTCATCGGCTCCCAGGGGTTCCTGGACGCGCTCACCTTCCTGCGCACCGTCTTCGAGGAGGAACTCACCCTGCCCGTGTCGCGGCACCTCGACCCGAACATCGGAGAGAGCATCTACAGCACGGTCATGCCGGCCGGGGAGCTGGGGATGCTGCTGGACGGCTCATGGATCTCCCAGAACTGGGTCGAGGATGCCCCGAGCCCGTGGCCGGAGTGGGCCGACACGCTGGGCCTGGCCCGCATGCCCACGCAGAACGGGGACGGCACCGGGTGGGTCACGCTCGCCGGCGGCTGGTCCTGGGTGCTGCCCCAGTACTGCACCGACCCCGAGATCGCGTTCAGCTTCATCGAGGCGCTGCTGACCACCGACAACTCCGTGCAGCGCGCGATCGAGGACAACCACATCACCGTGCGGGCGGACGTCGCCGAGGTGGAGGAGTACCGGACCTACTCGCCCACGGCGGAGTTCTTCACCGGCCTGCTCGAGGGTGCCTACTACCGTCCCGCGCTGCCGAACTACCCGGAGGTCTCCGCCGCCATCCAGGACGCGATGGAGGTCGTCATGACCATGGCGCAGACCCCCGAGCAGGCGCAGGCGGCATACGACCAGGCGGTCACCGACATCGTCGGACCCGAGAACGTGCAGGAGGAGTCCCGATGAGCGCCACCGCGACCACCGAGCGGCCGGCCCAGGCGACGCCGCGCAAGAACAGACGTACCCTCGGCAACGGTCTGACCACCCGGCGGGCGGTCCCGATGGTCCCCGCCCTGGTGCTGCTCCTGCTGTTCATGGCCGGCCCGATCCTGTACTCCCTCTATCTCGCCTTCACCGACAACGCGATCCGTGGCGAGGGCGCGGCCGAGACCTCGTTCATCGGCTTCGAGAACTTCACGAACGCGTTCGCCGACGACGCCTTCTGGAACTCGGTCGTGCTGACCATCGTGTTCACGGTGGTCTCGGCGGTGATCGGGCAGAACTGTCTCGGGATGCTGCTGGCGCTGCTGATGGAGAAGTCGAACCGGGCGATCAGCTTCGTGGTGACCTCGATCGTGATCGCGGCCTGGATCCTGCCGGAGGTGGTGGCCGGGTACCTGCTGTACACGTTCTTCGCGGACGAGGGCAGTCTGAACGCGATCATCACCTCGCTCGGCCTGCCACCCCAGGAGTTGCTGTTCGCGCTGCCGATCCTTGCGGTCAGCTTCGCCAACGTGTGGCGCGGCACCGCGTTCTCGATGCTGGTGTACTCGGCCGCGCTCAGCGCCATCCCGTCCGACATCTACGAGTCGGCCGCGATCGACGGCGCCGGCCCGGTGCGGCGGTTCCGGTCGGTGACGATCCCGCTGATGCGCCCCGCCATCGCCACGAACCTCATGCTGATCACGCTCCAGACGCTCTCGGTGTTCGGGCTGATCTTCATCATGACCGGCGGCGGGCCGGCCCAGCGCAGCCAGACGCTACCGCTGTACATGTACGAGCAGGCGTTCTCGTACGGGCAGCTCGGCTACGGCACGGCCGTGGCCCTGCTGCTGCTGGGGATCGGGGCGCTGGCCTCGATCGTCTATCTGCGCCTGCTGCCGGAGGAGGAGAAGCGATGACGACCACCGCGACCACCGAGCGGTCCGGAACCGAGCCGGCGTCGCCCCGCCGTGGGGTCCGGGACCGCGGTGCGCCACGCGCCGGCGGCATGTCCCTGGCCGCGTCGATCTCGATGATCGTGCTCGGCGCGGCCTTCGTGATCCCGCTGCTGTGGGTGGTGCTGGCCGCCTTCGACACCGAGGCGAGCCTCGCGGTCAGCTGGCCCTCCGAATGGAGTCTCGGCAACTTCCAGGCGATCTGGAACGCCGAGACGACATTCCGGCCGTTGACGAACTCGCTGATCCTGTGCGGTGGGGCGACCCTGGTGACGATGACGGCCGCCGTGCTGTGCGCCTATCCGTTCTCCCGGTACCGGTTCCGGGCGAAGCGCCCGCTGCTGCTGACCATCATCTTCTCCACCGGACTGCCGATCACCGCGATCATGATCCCGGTCTACTCGCTGTTCGTCCGGGTCAACCTGATCGACTCGATGGTCGGCGCGATCCTGTTCCTCGGCGCGTCCGCGCTGCCGTACGCGATCTTCCTGACCAAGGGGTTCATCGACGCGGTCCCGATCCAGATCGAGGAGAGCGCCTGGACCGAGGGTGCGGGCCTGCTCCGGACCCTCTGGTCGGTGGTGCTGCCGTTGATGCGGTCCGGGCTCGCGGTCGCCACCATCTTCACGTTCGTGGGCATGTGGGGGAACTTCTTCGTTCCGTTCATGCTGTTGCTGAGCCCCGACCAGCTACCCGCTGCGGTCACCCTGTACACGTTCTCCTCCCAGTACGGGCAGGTCGCGTACGGGCAGCTCGCGGCGTTCTCGATCTTCTACTCGCTGCCGGTCGTGGTGCTCTACCTGTTCATGGGGCGAAGCCTCGGCACCGGGTTCGCCGCAGCCGGCGGCATCAAGGGCTGAGGCACGGCGGCGCCGAGCGGACGCCTCAGGCGTCGGCGAGGGCCTTGCGGATCCGCTTGTCCGAGATGGTCTTCGGCGTCCCGAGTTGCTGCGCGAAATAGCTGACCCGCAGTTCCTCGAGCTGCCAGCGGATCTCGGCGAGCCGGGCCGCACGCACCGGGTCGTGGGCTGCGGCCTGCTTCGCCGACCACCACGCCTCCTGCAGTTCCCCGAGGGTCCAGGCGCGGTCGGCGTCCCGGTTCGGGTTCTCGGCCGCCTTCTCCAAGCGGACGACGGCGGCCCGCAGGTAGCGGGGCAGGTGCACCAGGTGCTCGGGTGGGGTGTCGACGAGGAAGCCCGGGTGGACGAGGGCGGCGTGCTGGTCGCGCACGTCGGTGAGCACGTTCAGCAGCGTCATCGACGTGGTGGCGCGGATCGTCTCCTCCAGTTCCCGGGACCGGGTGAGGATCCGCACGGTCAGGTCCGCGACGCGCAGCACCTCGTCCTCGAGCGCCGGCCTGATGCGCGCCAGCAGGGCGTCGAACGCGGCGCGGTCGCGGACCCCGGCGAGGTCCGTGCCGGCCACGAGGGCCGAGATCGCGCTCACCTGGAGGTCGGCGACGAGGGCGTCGGTGTTCCGGTAGGGGCTCGCCGCCAGGGCCAGGGACTGCGCGGCGTTCCACCGGGAGGTGACCCGGCCGACGGCCAGGGCCGAGCCGAGGTACAGAAGCCGCAGCACCCCGGCCCGGTGGCTGACCGCCTGGTCGGCGGCGTTAGCGAGCACCCGCAGCGCGACCGTGCCTGACGTGCCGGACGTGCCGGACGTGCCCGACGTGCCTGACGTGCCTGACTTGCCTGACTGGCCGGACGCGCCGGGCTCGTCGGCCAGGGCGGGGTAGCCACGGATCTCCAGGCCGGCGGCGCCGACGGAGGACACCGTCTCGGGGATCCGGCCGCCCGGGAGGTCCGGCCAGCCGGTCAGGCCGGTCTGCTCGGCGAGGCCCGGCGTCAGTGCCGACCCTGCCGACCCTGCCGACCCTGCTGACCCGGCCGACCCTGCTGGCCCTGGGTGCCCACTGTCGCGGTCCTGACCGGCCGCTGCCCCGGCGCGGCCGCCACCGGACCCCACGGGTCCACCACCGGGGCCACGACCACCCGAGGCGCCGGTCGCGCCATGGTGACCTGCGCCGTCGGGCATCGGGCCGTGCTCACCCGGGCGTGGGTGCGCCGTCTGCGCCTCGGTGAGCGCGGTGCGGACGGCGGTGCGCACGGCATCGCGGGACTCGCGCGCGAGCTGACGCTGCAGCAGCACCAGGTCCTTGCCCTCGGCGAGGGTGGCGCCGCGGTCGGTCTGCACCCGGAACGTCATCCGCAGATGCGGGGGCAGCCGGTCGGGGGCCCAGTCGTCGGGACCGATCTCCACCTGACGCAGGCGCAGGGCGGTCTCGGCGAACGCCTCCGTGAACGTCGGGGACCCGGCAGGCGCGGCCTCGGACCACGCCGGCAGCTGCGCGACGATCTCCCGGCCGACGTCCGGCGCGGGCACGAGCTGGCGGCGCAGCGCCTTCGGCAGCGACCGGATCGTCGCCACCGCGAGCTCGTCGACCAGTCCCGGCACCATCCAGTCGAAGCCGTCCGGTCGGAGCCGGTTCAGGATCGAGATCGGGATGTGCACGGTGACCCCGTCGGCCTCGGTGCCCGGCTCGAACTGGTAGGTCAGCGGCAGGGTCAGGTCATCCTGGCGCCAGGTGTCCGGGAACGCGTTCGCGTCCAGGGTGTCGGCGTCCGGGACCAGCAACTCGGTGGTGAACGTGAGCAGGTCCGGGTTCTCGCGTCGGGCATCCTTCCACCAGGCATCGAAGTGCCGAGCGGTGGTGACGTCCTCGGGGATCCGCTCGTCGTAGAAGTCGAACAGCCCGTCCTCGTCGATCACCAGGTCCCGGCGCCGGGACCTGGCCTCGAGGGACTGGGCCTCCTCGAGCAGCCGGGTGTTCTCGGCGAAGAACGCGTGGTGGGTGCGCCACTCGCCCTCGACGAGGGCGTGCCGCAGGAACAGCTCCCGGGCGAGCGGGGCATCCACCCGGGCCAGCGGCACGGCGCGTTCGGCCACGATCGGGACCCCGTACAGGAGCACCTTCTCCTTGACCATGGCCGCGCCCTGCTTCGTGGACCAGTACGGCTCGGAGTACGTGCGTTTGACGAGGTGCCCGGCCAGCGGTTCGGCCCATTCCGGCTTGATCCGGGCCACGGTGCGCGCGAACAGCCGGGACGTCTCCACGAGCTCGCCGGCCATGATCCAGGCCGGGTTCCTCTTGGCCAGGTGCGAGCCGGGGAAGATCACGAACCGGGTGCCGCGGGCACCGGCGTAGTCGCGGCGACGCTCGTCCCAGGACCCGACGTGCGAGAGCAACCCGGACAGCAGGGCCTGGTGGACCCGATCGGGATCGGTGGCGTCGCGGTAGGTGTCCGGGCGGTGGTGCACCTCGAGGCCCAGGGGCTTGGCCATCTGCCGCAACTGGGTGTGCACGTCCTGCCACTCGCGCACGCGCAGGAAGTTCAGGTACTCGGACCGGCACAGCCGCCGGAACGCCGAGGACCCCATCTCCCCCTGCTGCTCCTTGAGGTAGTCCCAGAGCTTGAGCAGGGACAGGAAGTCCGAGGTGGGGTCGGCGAACCTGCGGTGCTTGTCGTCGGCGGCCTGCTGGTGTTCGGTTGGCCGCTCGCGGACGTCCTGGACGGAGAGCCCGGCGACGATGATCATGACCTCGCGCACGCAGCCGAGCCGGCCGGCCTCGATGATCATCCGGCCCAGCCGCGGGTCGATCGGCAGCTGGGCCAGGGCCCGGCCCACCGTGGTGAGCTGGTTGCTGGAGGTGGTCGCGGACTCCGCCTCGATCGCGTTGAGCTCGTGCAGCAGCTGCAGGCCGTCCCGCACGGCGCGGGAGTCGGGGGAGTCGAGGAAGTCGAACTTCGCGACGTCGCCGAGGCCGAGCGCGGTCATCTGCAGGATCACCGACGCGAGCGAGGTGCGCAGGATCTCCGGCTCGGTGTACTCGGGGCGGCCCTCGAAGTCCCGCTGGGAGTACAGCCGGATGCAGATCCCGTCCGCGAGCCGGCCGCACCGGCCGGCACGCTGGTTCGCGCTCGCCTGGCTGACCGGCTCGATCGGCAGCCGCTGCACCTTGGTCCGGTTGGAGTACCGGGAGATCCGGGCCGTGCCGGGGTCGATCACGTACCGGATGCCGGGCACGGTCAGGGAGGTCTCGGCGACGTTCGTGGCCAGGACGATCCGCCGCGTCGTGTGATGCTCGAACACGCGGTGCTGCTCGGCGGCCGAGAGCCGTGCGTACAGCGGGATGACCTCGACGGCGTTGGCCGCGTGCGCGGAGGCGCGGGCTCCGCCGGGGGCGACGTGCCGGGGCCCGAGGTGGTCGGCCAGGGCGTCCGCGGCGTCCCGGATCTCCCGCTCGCCCGACAGGAACACCAGGATGTCGCCGCCGCCCTCGGCCATCAGTTCGTCGGCCGCGCGGCAGATCGCCGTGTTCTGGTCGATCGCGTCCTCGTCCGGCAACGGCGGGGCATCGTCGTCGAGCGGCCCGTCGAGTTCGTCGCCCAGGTCCGCGAGCAGCGGCCGGTACCGCACCTCGACGGGGTACGTCCGCCCGGACACCTCGACGACCGGCACCGTGTGCCGGGGTTGGGTGAAGTAGTCCGCGAACCGCTGCGAGTCGATGGTCGCGGAGGTGACGATGACCTTCAGGTCCGGGCGCTTCGGCAGCAGCTGGTGCAGGAAGCCGAGCAGGAAGTCGATGTTCAGGGTCCGCTCATGCGCCTCGTCCACGATGATCGTGTCGTAGCGGCGCAGCAGCGGGTCGCGCTGGATCTCGGCGAGCAGGATGCCGTCCGTCATGATCTTGACCAGGGTGGTCTCGGAGACCTGGTCGGTGAACCGCACCTGGTACCCGACGGCGCCGCCGAGCTCGACGCCCAGTTCCTCGGCGATGCGCTCGGCGACCGTGCGTGCGGCGATCCGGCGGGGCTGGGTGTGCCCGATGGTGCCGGTGATGCCGCGGCCCAGCTCGAGGCAGATCTTCGGGATCTGGGTGGTCTTGCCGGACCCGGTCTCCCCGGCCACGATCACCACCTGGTGGTCGCGGATCGCGTCGGCGATCTCCTCCCGGCGGGCCGAGACCGGCAGCTGTGCCGGATAGCCGATCGTGGGCAGCGCCGCCCGGCGCTTGGCGAGCAGCTCGGCACTCGGCGCCCGGTAGCCGGCCGCGCGGCCGGACGCTCCGCGCCCGCGGCGACCTGCGCCGTCGGGCCTCCTGCTCGGGCGGCGGCCCTCGGACCGTTCGCTCGCGCTCGACGTCTCGCCCGCGGGCGACCCGCCGCCTGCGTTCGCGGGCGGGACCGCCTGCTCGGCGGGTCGCCCTCCGGTGCGCCTCCGGCGGGGTCGCCGACGGCGGGGGGCGCGCCCCGTCTCGTCCGTCGCCCGATTCTCCGCGTCCGTCACCGCCCCCATTGTTCCCGACGGCGCCAGTGCTTTCCGCCGCCGGTTCCGGTCAGGCCTCTCGGACGGTCATCAGGCTGCGGCCGTGTGCGGTGAGCGGGCCGGGCTCGCCCGTCTCGCGGAACCCGAGTTTGCCGAGGACCCGGCGGGACGCGACGTTCCAGTCCCACACGCTCGCCCGCAACCGTCGATAGCCCGCTTCCTCCGCCCAGGTGATCACGGCCCGCCCGGCCTCGGTCGCGTAGCCGCGGTTGTGGACGGCGCTCAGCAACTCGAAGGCGAGCTCGGGCTCGTCGGGTGCCCCCTCCGACGGGACCACCAGCCCGCAGTACCCGATGACGTCGGCGGTGTCCTTGCGTTCGACGGCCAGCAGGCCCGGTCCCGGTGGCGATCCCTGACCTTCGCGGATCCGGGCCGCGATCTCGGCCTCGGTCGGGCGCCCCTGCGGATCGAGCTGTCGGTGCGCGGGGACGCGCACGTCGCGCTCGGTCCACAACCGGTGGAGGACGGCCGCATCGGAGGCGACTTGGCCTCGCAGCACGAGGCGATCGGTCTCGAGCGGGGTCAGAACGGGCAGCGGTGGCATTCCGGCATTGTCTCAGCACCGTGATCGGGGGTAATTCACTCGATCGGCAGCGCGTGGGACGTCACGATGGAGCGATGGACAGCCCGATCCCGATCGACCTGGCGACCTGGCCGCGGAGGCAGCACTTCGAGCACTACCTGCACGCGGTGCCGTGCACGTACTCGATGACGGTCGAACTGGACGTGACCGAGTTCGTCAGGGCGCTGCGGAACTCTCCCCGGCGGACGTATGTCGCCCAGATCTGGGCGCTCGGCACGATCGTCAACGCCCGCGAGGAGTTCCGGATGTGCCTGACCGAGTCCGACGCCCCCGCGGTCTGGCCGGTGCTGCACCCCTCGTTCACCCTCTTCAACGCCGAGCGGGAGACGTTCTCCAGCGTCTGGGCGCCCTACGACCCGGACTTCGCCACCTTCCATGACGGCGCGGCGGCGCTGCTCGACCGGCACCGCGACAGCACCGAGTTCTTCCCGGTGGGTGGTGGGCCACCGAACACGTTCGACGTGTCGAGCCTGCCCTGGGCCTCGTTCACCGGGTTCAACCTGAACATCCGGGACGCGTGGCGCCACCTCGCGCCGATCTTCACCCTCGGGCGCTATCAGGAGGGCGACGGCCGCGTGTTCCTGCCGCTCGCGCTGCAGGTCCACCACGCCGCCGCGGACGGCTTCCACTCGGCGCGGTTCGTGAACGAGCTCCAGGCCGTGTTCGCCGACCCGTCCTGGGTGCCCTGACCGACCCGGCCGCCCGGTGAGAGTGCTGGATCGGTCGCCAAATCGGCACCTTCACCGACGGCCGGTGCGCGGCACCCTTCCGTGAGAGTGCTGAATCGGTCGCCTCGTCAGCACTGTCGGCGGCGCGGGCTCAGACGAACCGGATCGCGGACCGCAGTTGGGGCCGCAGCGCGAACATGTGCTCCTCCGACGGCCGGGCCACGGCCGGGTGCCCGGCCGTGATCAGGCGGGCGAGCCCGCGGGCGCGGACGGCCAGGCGCGGCGTGCCGCGACGGCGGACCAGGACCCAGTCGGCCGGATCGGCGAGCGCCTCGTCCGGGAGCACCAGGAGCAGGGCGTCGAAGCGGGTGCGCCAGGATCTCGCGACCTTCGCCCGGCGCTCCAGGGCGGCCATCGGGTGCTCGCCGGTGGCCAGCCCGGTGCTGACCAGGTCGCCGCGGCGCACCGTGACCGGTGCGCCCCAGTCCTCGGACTGGACCGCCCACAGCCCGGTCGGCCCGAGGACCACGTGGTCGATCTTCGCCGGGTCGGTGGTCGGTGCGGTGGCGTCGCGCGCCCAGCCGCCGCTGCCGGCGCCGGTGGCCACGTCGTTCCAGACCGTGAACGCCGAGCTGAGGTCGCCGAGGGTGCGGGCGGTGCGTTCCTCGGCGAGCGCGTCGGCGAGCGCGTGCTGGATCTCCCGGGGCGCGCGGGCCACGAGGTCGGGCGCGTACGGGTCGCCGATCTCGACTCCGCGACCGACCCACTCGCGCAGCAGCGTCAGGTAGCGCTCGCGGGACCACCCACCGGGGTGCCCGTGGGAGCGGGCTCGCGACGGCACGTTCGTGCTGCCCCGGCTCGAGCCGGCGGTCCAGACCGGGCCGGACCCGCCGTAGACACCGCCGCCACCCGAGCTGCCCGACGTGTCGGTCGCCCGCGGCCCGCCGCCGGGGGGCCGGGCCGGGCCCGTCGGTCGCGACCAGTTCGAGCCGGAGGCTCCCGACGTTCCACCCGGCCGGTGGGCGCGGTCGTAGCGGGCCCGGTGTGCCGGCGTGCCGACCTGCTCCCACGCGGTCTGTACCTCGTGGAAGAGTTCCGGGTCCCCACCGACGTCCGGGTGGGACTCGCGAAGCCGCCGCCGGTAGGCGCGCCGAAGTTCCTCGGTGGACGCATCGGCGTCAACACCGAGCACCTCGTAGGGCGTGGCCCCGAGGGAGCGTTCGGTCATCAGGGCCTTCGGCGGGTCGGTGAATGCTGCGGTCAAGACTAGCTCGCGCCACTGGGCAATCCCTGGGAGCCGCAGGTGTGACCCTGGCGCTCGGGTACCGCACCGCCCACCACGTCGGAACCCGCTCGCTGGCGACTCGTGCCGTCAGGACGTCCGGACCGCTCGACCCGACCTTCGCGGTTCACCAGGCATCGAGGTGTCGATGCGGCGCCCCCTCCGGTGGGGTGTAGTCGGAGTGCGGGCCGGGAGTGAGGTAGGTCCGGGCGAACTTCAGGGACGCGGCGACGTCCTCGTGCCGCTCCGCAGCGGAGCGCGCCCGACGGGTCGAGATCTCCACGCACACGTCCCCGGACCAGCCGCCGGTGACGAGATCGGCGAGCAGCTCCCGGGCCGGCTGCGTGCCCCGGCCGGGCACCAGGTGCTCGTCCATGATCGACGTGGTGCCGTCGGTGAGGTGGACGTGCCGCAGCCGGGGGCCGAACTGCCGGGCCAGGGCGCGGCTGTCCTGCCGGGCCACGGCCGCGTGCGACAGGTCCAGGGTGACGTTGTCGTAGTCATGCTCCGTGGGGTCCCAGCCGGGCAGGTAGGCGCGCATCACCTCGCGCTTGCGGCCACGCCACGGGTACATGTTCTCGACGGCGACGATCACCCCGGTCGCCTCGCTGAGCTCGCGCACGTGCTCGACGAAGCCGTTCGAGTAGCGACGTTGCCACCGGAAGGGCGGGTGCACCACGACGACCTCGGCGCCGACCTCGAGCGCGAGGTCGACCGAGCGCTCGAGTTTCGGACCGGGCAGCCGACCCCACACCCCCTGGCTGAGCACCAGGGACGGCGCGTGGATGCTCGTCACCGGCTGCCCGTGATCGGCCGCGAGCCGGTTCAGGGCCTTCGCGTCCTTCGTGGTCGAGTCGGGCAGCACCATGATCTCGAGGCCGTCGTAGCCGAGCTCGGCCGCCACCTCGAACGCGAACGGGGTCTTGCGCGGGTAGACGCTGATGTTCGACAGCGTGACCCGGATGCCCGGCGCCCGTGCGCCGTCGGCAGTCGCCGGGTCGGTCACGGTCGCCTCGCCCATGCGCAGCAGCCTATGGCTTGGGGCTGGGAGTCGCCTGGGAAGGCACCGCTCAGGCCGACGGCGTCCAGGCCTCAGCCTCCATGAGCCGTCGGCGAGCGGCCTCGCCACCGATGCTCGCGATCTCCTCGCGCGGCCCGACCAGCACGAGCAGACTCCTCGCCCGGGACAGGCCCGTGTACACCATCGAGCGGGCCCGTTCCTGCTCCCGGAAGCCGTTCACGGCGAGCACCACGACCGGCCGTTCCAGGCCCTTGAAGTTGAGCACGTGCCCGTAGAAGACGTCGGTGCCCTCGAAGAAGTCGTCCCAGTACGCGTCATGCCCGACGGCGTCGATCCGGTTGATCTGTTCCGGGTGCCTTCGCCTGGTGGTCAGGAGGGCGACGTCGCCCGGGTCCCAGCCCTCCTCGAGGAGTGCGTCGACGGCGTCGTCCGCGGCCTCGACGGCGTCCGCGGCGGGCACGTCGATGAGCCGGACGGGCGTGCCCGCGCCGCCGCGCGCGGTGATCCGGCGGTCGCTGACGGAGCCGCTCAGCTGGGCGATCGGCTTCGTGGAGCGCAGGTTCTCGTGCAACTCGAACGGGGCCAGGTCGATCGGTGCCGTGCCGCCGCGGGCGAAGACCTGCTGTCCGGCGTCGCCGAACAGGAACAGCCCGCCGCGCTCGGGATCCTTCAGGCAGCGCAGCAGCGACGTCCACCACAGGTCCCCGAAGTCCTGGGCCTCGTCCACGACCACGGAGTCGAACAGGTCCGACGGCGGCCGCTCGGCGGCGAGGTCGGCGAGTGCGAGCGGCAGCCGACGCTCCCAGTAGTCGGGGTCGTCATCGGTGCCGGGCTCGGCGCCCCAACTCCGCGGCAGGTCGTGGAACAGGCCGACGTACGCCGGCCGGCTCCTGGCCGGCCAGGCGTCGGTGACCCGCCTCAGGTAGCGGCCCAGCCCGCGGGAGTAGCAGAGCAGGGCGATGCGCTCACCCGTGCGCGCCCGCCGTCGGGCCTGCTCCAGGGCAAGCCACGTCTTGCCGCTCCCGGCCCCACCCACGACCTGGAACCGCTGCTGGCCGGCGACGAAGCGCAGGACGTCGGCCTGGTCCCGGGTGAGCAGATCCAGCCGGTCGAGCTCCGCGCGGACCTCGCCGAGCACGTCGGTCTGCGCGCCCAGCTGGCCGGCGAGCACGTCGTACAGATCCTGGGCGTCCTGGGCGTCGAGCCCGCGTTCGCCCTGGCCGTGCGTTCCGATCGCCCGGAACACCCGAGCGGCGGCCGCGGCCACGTCCACGGCGTCGATGATCATCGACCGCGGGCAGTCGCTGGTCTCGAAGTCCGGCCCGAACCGGGTGTGCGGGAACGCGACCAGGTGGGCGGTGCGTGCCTCGCCGGCGCCGATCCCGCGCCGGCGGAGTTTCTCCTGCAATAGGTGCCGGGCGTCCTGGACCTGGCGGACCGGGTTCATCCGATGCGAGTCGGTTCCCGAGCCCTGGTGCCAGCCCTGGTCGTTGTGCCAGACCTGACCGCCCTTGACCTCGATCGCGGCGATGCCGACGCCCGGCCAGAGGACGAGCAGGTCGATCTCCCGCTCGGTGCTCTCCTCGAGCAGGTTGACCGAGTGGAGCAGGGTGGCATCCGGCGGCAGCTGCTCCGCCAGCGCCCGCCAGAGCACTTCCTCGGCCGTGTTCCGCCCGAAGTCGGGCGCCTCGGGCCACAGGATCGCCATGACCTCAGTTCTAGCGGAGACGGGCCGGTCCCGGGCCACAACGGTCGCCCGGACGTTGAGGTAGGAATGACCCATGACCGACGACATCCAGGCCCGCCTCAGCGCGATCGAGCACCACATCGACGTCCTCTACAACAAGGCCGGCCTGCAGGCGCCGTACTCCTTCGACGGCTGGGTCGCCGAGGGTGGGCCCTCGTCGCGCGTCGCCGACCTGCTGGCCCGCGGCAAGAAGATCGAGGCGATCAAGGCCTACCGGGAGGAGACCGGGGCCGGTCTCAAGGAGGCCAAGGACGCCGTCGACCGCTTCGAGCGCTGAGCCCCGCGTCAGAGCAGTCCGGCGCCCGCCGCGACCGTCAATGCCTCGGCGCGGCTGGACACGCCAAGCTTCTGGTAGGCCGCGCGCAGATGCGTCTTCACGGTGTTGAGCGACAGGTACATGGCGTCGGCGAGTTCCCTCTGGGAGCGGAACGACGCCAGCCCGCGCAGCATCAGCAACTCCTGGTTGGTCAGCCGGACCACGGCGACCTCGGACGGGAACATCGACCGCTCCCGGCCGTCCGCGGGTGGCGCGGCCGTTCCAAACTCCGGCAGCAGGACCCGCCGGTCCGGGTCGGCCAGCCCCGCGAGCGGCAGCCGCAGCCCCGTCGAACCGGTCACCTCCTGCACCAGGGCGAACGCCTCACGGGCCTCGCGGAGTCGGCCACCACGCACGGCCGCGGCCGCCCGCACGACAAGCCCTTCGAGGCGGACCCGCGAGGTGTGCGTGACGGCGACGGCCTCGGCGGCCAGCCGGTCCGCCTCCTCCGGGCAGCCGGCGAGCAGCTCCAGGCGAGCGCGGCCGACCGTCAGGATCGGATCGGGCGCCATCCGGTTCAGCCGGGCCAGGGCCTGGTCGCCCCGCCCCACGGAGAGCAGCAGATCGACCTGTGCCGCGGCGAGCAGTGGCCCCATTGTGCTGGCCGGCCCGAGCCGGGCCGCGTAGCGCTCGGAGTCGCGCCGCAGCCAGGACAGGGCCCGGTGCCGGTCGCCCCACACCAGGGCGTGCCGCGCGTGCAGGAACGTCACCACCGGCCCCCAGCTCTGCTCGACGTTGACGCCCTGCTCGAGCCGCGAGAGCGCCTCGGCTGCGCCGACGCCGTCGAGCGTCTCGATCGCGACGAGCGCACGGGCGAGGTCCCCGGTGAACAGGACGCGCTCGGTGTGCGGCGAGGCGGTCGAGGGGATCTCGTCGTGCCGGGCCAGCCACCGGCGGGCGATGTCGACGTCACCGCGGATCGCGTTGAGGAGGGCGAGATTGCCGGCGGCGCCCTTGGCCACGTAGGGGGAGCGCCCGTAGGGACACCGCTCGTACGCGCTCTGCAGCAGGGGAACCGCGCCGTCGACGTCGCCGGCCAGCCCGCGGGTGATGCCGGCCTGCAGCAGGGCGAGCGGTTGCCGGACCCGCCGCGCCGCGGGCACCGTCGTCTCCACGAGGTGGCTGAGGACACCCACCCGGTCCGCGTGCTCGAGTGCCTCGGGATATCGGCCGCCGATGCGGGCCGCGACCATGTGGGCGCAAGCGAGCGTGAGGTCGGCCAGCGCCTGGTGCCGGGCATCGCTGTCGTGCAGCGACTCGGCGTAGGCCATCGGCGGGGTCGGCGCGTCCGCCGGGACGATGTGCTGCGGCTCGATGCTGGTGGCGAGCCAGATCTCGCGAACGGCGGCCACGCCGCGGGCCGTGCGCAGCGACTCCAGGGGGAGGGTCTGGAAGGCGGCGTCCAGGTCGGCGGGGAACTCCTCGATCAGCATCCCCCAGGCGCCGCCGATGATCCTCGCGGCATCCGACCACCGGCCGGTCGCGAGCGCGTCCCGCAAGGCGGTGACGGGGTCGGCTTCCCGCGTCCGCGGCCGCGGGGCGCCGGCTCGAGGCTGCGCGCTCAGGAGCTGGGTGGTCAGGTCGTACGAAGACATGCTGCCCCCTCGGCAGGTCCTAGCAGACGTTCGTTGCTCGGCGCCGGCCGGGTGGCCGCGCTCCGAGGTCCAGGACTGAGGTTAGGGCATGCGCCCGGTGGGCCCCACGCGCGCCGAGTCGTGCGCGGGGCCCACCGGTCCGGATCAGCGGGGGCGCACGCCGTGGTATCCGCGTCCGCGGCGGCCGAGGAACAGGAGCGAACCGCCGGCCAGGAGCAGAACCGCGGCGACCAGGGCGATGACCGAGCCGGCTCGGGTGCCCGTCGTCGGCAGGCTCGCGTCCGGCTCCTGCGAACCGGACTCGGTCGTCGACGGGTCCGAGGTGATCGGTTCGCCTTGGCCCGGTGGCGTCGCGCTGGCCGTGGCCGTGTTCGACAGGGCGTCACCCGTCAGGTCGGCCTCCTGCACGGCGTAGGTCGCCGTGCAGACGATCTGCGCGCCGGGCGGCACGGCGCCCTGCGGGCAGGTGACCTCGGAGAGATCGCCGGCACCGGAGAAGGCGCCCTCCGTGACGGCCACGTCACCGAGTGTGACGTTCCCGGTGTTGCTCACCAGGAAGCTGTACGTGACGGTCTGGCCCACGGAGGTGACCGTCGGGACGTCCGCCGTCTTGACCAGGGTCAGTCCCGGCGTGTGCGGCGCCTCGATGGTGACCAGCGACGGCGGCGAGTCGACCGGCGGGGTGCCGGTCCCCGGTGGCGTGCCGACCGCCGTCGCCGTGTTGCTCAGCAGCCCGGCGTCCACGTCCGCCTGCGTGACGACGTAGGTCGCCTCGCAGGTGACCGACTCCGCCGGGGCCAGCACGCCGGCCGGGCAGACGACTTCACCGAGGTCGCCGGTGCCGGAGAAGTCGCTGTCGTCGACGACGACATCACGGAGCGTGACGTTGCCCGTGTTCGTGACCAGGAAGGTGAACACGACCGCCTCCCCGGCGCTCGTGAACCGCTCGAGGTCGGCCGACTTCACCAGGCTGACGCCGGGCGCGGGCGGCACGTCCACCTCGGTCTCCGACGGCGGAGCCTCCACCGGGGTGCCGCCCGGGTCCGACGTGGGCGGGGTCGCCGTGGCCGTCGCCGTGTTGGTCACACCGCCGGCGTCCACGTCCTCCTGCGTGACCTCGTACGTCGCCGTACAGGTGACGTCCTCGCCCGGGGCCAGAGTGGTGGTCGGGCACTCGATGTCGGACAGCTCGCCGGTACCGGAGAACTCGCCCTCGACGGGCGCCACGTCCGACAGCGTCACGTTGCCGGTGTTCGTCAGCAGGAAGCTGTACGTGATCACGTCGCCGGCGGCCGCCACCGAGGCCGGGCTCGAGGTCTTCACGGCACTGAGACCGGGGGCGGGCTCGCTGCCGACCGTCGTCTCGGACGGCGGAGAGGTCACCGGCACATCGGAACCCGGCGGGTTTCCGGTCGCCGTGGCCACGTTGGTGACGCCACCGGCATCGACATCGGCCTGCGTCAGCTCGTACGTCGCCGTGCAGGTGGTCTGCGCCGCGGGAGCCAGCGTGGTCGTCGGGCAGACGATCTCGGACAGCTCCCCGGTGCCGGTGAAGTCCTGCTCCTGGACGGCGATGCCGTCGAGAGTGACGTTGCCGGTGTTGATCACCAGGAAGCTGTAGCTGACTTCAGCACCCGCGTCGTCGACCGAGGCCGGAGTCGCGGTCTTCACCACGCTCAGCGACGGGTTCGGCGGCAGCTCCACCTGCACCTCCGACGGCGGCGAGTCGACCTCACCGTCCGACGGGGTGTTCCCGGTGACGGTGGCCCCGTTGTGCAGCTCTCCGCTGTCGACGTCCGCCTGCGTCAGCGTGTAGGTCGCCGTGCAGGTGGTGCTCGCGTTCGGGGCGAGCGTCGTGGCGGGACAGCTGATGGCGGACAGCTGACCCGTTCCCGAGAAGTCCTCGTCCACGATCGCGATCGCGTCGACGGTCACGTTGCCGGTGTTGGTCACCAGGAACGAGTACGTCACGGTGTTCCCGGCCGCGGCGCCGACCGGGGACGAGGTCTTGGTCACCGTCAGCGCCGGGTTCTCCGGTGCGTCGACCGTGACGGTCGACGGCGGGGTCTGGGTGTCGCCGCCGCCCGGCGGCGTGCCACCGCCGGTCGCGGTGTTCGTGACCCCGCCGTTGTCGATGTCGGCCTGCGTCAGCGTGTAGGACGCCGTGCAGATGGTGGAGGCGTCCGGAGCCAGGGTGGTCGTCGGGCAGGTGATCGCCGACACCTCACCCGAGCCGGAGAACGCGGTCTCGTCGACGTGCACGCCGGTGAGCGTGACGTTGCCGGTGTTCGTCAGCGCGAAGCCGTACGTGATCGTGTCGCCGATGGCGGATACCTCGGCCGGGCTCGCCGACTTCACCAGAGTCAGCGCCGGCGAGTCCGGTGTCTCAACCGTGACCGAGGACGGCGGTGAGTCGACCGTGCCGCCGCCGGGCGGGGTTGCGGTGGCGGTGGCGGTGTTCGTGACACCGACCGCGTCGACGTCCGCCTGCGTGAGCACGTACGTCGCCGTGCAGGTCGTGGTCGCGCCGGGGGCCAGCGTCGTGGCCGGGCACTCGATCGCGGACAGGTCGCCGGAGCCGCTGAAGTCGCCCTCGTCGATGGCCACGCCCGTGAGGGTGGTCCCGCCGGTGTTGGTGACGGCGAACCGGTAGGTGATCTCCTGCCCGACCGTGCCGCTGGAGGCGGGGGTGGCGGTCTTGACGACCGTCAGAGCGTCGTCCGCCTCGTCCTCGTAGTCGAAGGTCGACGGCACCGACGTGATCGGCGGGGTCAGCGGCGGGGTGCCGTTCGCCGAGGCGGTGTTGGTGACGCCGCCGGCGTCGACGTCGGCCTGCGTGAGGGTGTAGTCCGCGGTGCAGGTCGTGGACGCCCCCGATGCCAGCGTCGTGGTCGGGCAGCTGATGTCGCCCAGCTCACCGGTGCCGGTGAAGGCGCCTTCGTCGATGGTGATCGCGGTGAGGTCCGTGTTGCCGGTGTTCGTGACGAGGAAGCTGTACTCGAGCGTGCCGCCGTCGGCGAAGACCGAACCGTCGTCGAGCACGGCCGACTTCACCACGGAGACGCCCGGCGCGTAGTCCGGGGTGGTCGTGACCGTCGCGGTGTTGTTGTCCAGGTTCGGGTCGTTCTCGTTACCCGTGACCGTCACGGTGTTCGTGATCGGGTCGATGCTGTTCGGCGCCGTTGCGGTCACCTCGAAGTTGCGCTGCTCCCCTGGTGCCATCGTGCCGTACGCGCAGGTCATGAGGTTGCCGACGAACGAGCACTCGGTGTTCGGGCTGGAGAGGTCTGTGAGCGAGGCCGGCAGCTCGTCCTGGAAGTAGTGGCCGGACGACGTGACTGCGCTGTCGTTGATGACGTGGATGCCGAAGGTGATGGTGCCGCCTGGCGTGTGGGCACTCCGCACTGTCTTCAGGATCGCGAGGTCGACGTCAGGTCCGGGGTTGCTGGTCGCGTCGTTGTTCGAGTTCGGCGTCGGGCCGTTGACCGTCGAGAGGATCGTGAACGTTGGGTTCGCCGAGGTCGCGTTCGTGATGCCGAGCTGGATCACGTCGCCCGAGTCGTTGGCGGAGAGCCCGAGGTTCCCGTTTCCGTAGACCCACTGCCCGCCGTAGGTGACCGCCGGAACGTTCGTCTCCCAGGAGGCAGCCGCTCCGGAGTCGAGATCCACCCGCCAGATGCGGCTGTCGTTGCCCATCCCCCAGAGGTAGCCCTCCAGGACCACGAGGTCGGAGGTGTTCGGTACCTCTTCGCTGAGCGTGATCGGGGTGGCCACGCGCGTGGTGAGGTCGATCGCGTAGACCGTGCCGAGGTCGAGCGTGCCACGCACGTACAGCGTGTTCGCGTCATCGTCGCCGGCGCCGAACGTTCCCTGTTGGTAGTACGAATCGACGTTCAGTCCGGTGATCGCACCCAGGTCGGTCACGGCACCGCCTTGCCCGATACGCAGCAGTCGCTGGGTGTCCTGTTGCACGCCGTAGAGGTAGTTGTCCACGGTGTTGTAGCCGATGGCGTTGTAGGGGACGGCCGCCGTGCCCTCGGCGACGAAGGTGAGGTCGGCACCGACCTGCTCCGCCCGGTAGAGGGTCGTCGGTCGGTCCTGCGCCAGGAAGACCGCTGCCACGTCAGGGTCGAACGGGTCGCCGTCGGCCGCGTTGGCAGCCGTCGTCGTCGCCAGCGTGCCCGCCGCCGTCAGTGCGGTCGCCGTCAGCGCGACGGCGAGAGCTCCACGCGCCAGACGGGACAGGACGCCGCCGCCGGAGCCTCGAGACCGTCGCGGCCGTCGCGGCCGTGCTGTGTTCCTGCGATGCCCATCGCGCTCCGAGCGCACACCTGCGATACCCATGGATGAGTCCTCCCCCGCTGTCCAGTGATGACGACGCCGAAGGCTCGCTCGAAGCGGCTCAACACGACGTCCTGGCCAGCCAATCGTCCCGGGATCCGAGTGGGCAATCGTTTCCGGGGCATCTCACCCCGGATCTCACCCGGGGAGCGTGGGCACCCCGCGGGCACGTGTGGGCAGGTGCTCGCTCCGCCGGGCCGGTCAGCTCACTCGGCGTCGAGCAGGGTCAGGGCCACGTCGCCGACCCGCTCGGCCTCGTGGTCGCTGCCGGTGAGGTCGGGCCGCACCAGCAACACCGAGCCGAAGACACCCTCGATGCATCCTTGGGCGGTGATCGCCTGCGGGTCGTCCGCGCTGGGAACGATCCGAACGGTGTAGTTCGCGCCGTCGAGCTGGGCGTCGTGGAACAGCATGAGCTCGAACATCTCGCAGGCTCGGGCTGGTTCGATCTGCTCACCGGCCTCGACCGCCGCGATGGCCTCCTCCAAGGTGGCGCGCTCGTCCTCGGAGATCTGGTCGGCATACAGCGGCTCGGCGAGCAACTGCTCGGCGTTCGATGGCAGACCGGTCGCCCAGACTTCGGCTCCGACCAGGATGACCTGCACGCCGATCGTGTTGAGATTGCCCCAGATACAAGCGGGTACCCCACCGACGTCGTGGGGCCGCGGCTCCAGTTCCGCGCCGGCGAGGGTGGCTACGGCATCCGCGCCCAGATGTGAGCACGCGTCTGCGACCTCGTCGACGTCCGACGGGCTCGGCTCCTCGGCCGGTGTCGTGCTCACGTCCGCGGTCGGCTCGGGGGCCGGGTTCTCCTGGACGGGCGCCACCTCGGCTGCGGATCCGGACCTGGGCCCGATCGCCGAGGGCTCGGTCGGCGAGCAGCCGACGAGGGCGGCCATGACGAGACAACTGCCGGCGACCAGCGCCCGGGCACGGTTCATGGGCGGATCCCACCAGTCGCGGCACTCCGGCGTCAAGGTCGGATGAGGCCACACCCGGCCCCGGGAGGGGTGGCAGGATGAATCGATGGGACGGGGCCGGGTCGACGAGTTCGTGCTGGACTTCGACGAGCCCGCCCTCGCCGCCGATCCTGGTCGGCCCGCCGGAACGACTAGCCGAAGCGCCGGCGCCTCGGCCGGCTGGCGCTCACCGGTGCTCTGGGGGTCCTTCGCCGTGCTCCTCGTGGTCCTCGGGATCGTGGTCGCGCCGCCGCCACCGGTCCCGAGTTGGCGGGTGGGTCCGGCCTGGTCGCAGCCACCGGAGCAGCGCTGGAGCGTGCCCCTGTCCGCCACCATGTCGTCGCCCCGCCTGGTGGTGGAGGATGCCCACGTGTTCGTTGCGGACGACGGTCGCATCGATGCCTATGGCCGCACCGACGGCGAACTCCGTTGGTCCATCGCCGAGGTGCATGACTGCGTGCGTGCAGAACTCTTCGTGTGCCTGTCCGGGTCGGGCGCCGATGCCGTGGTCTCGGTGGTGGACGACGATGGCACAGTGCGGACGGTGCCGGCACCCGGCGCGCTGGCCGCGACGCTGTACCGTGGCGACCTCATCCTCCTGACCGAGGGTGCCGCCGCCGGGGACGACCTCACGCTCCACGTCGGTCTCGATCTGGACCAGCTGAGATGGTCCACGGCGGTCGAGGCCGCCGACGAGTTCAGGAGCCTGGGGCGGCCGGGCGTCATCATGCGCGACGACCTGGTGCTGGTGTCCAACGGTGCGCTCTACCGCGCCCGGACCGGCGAACACATCCCGGGTTCCTGGTCGTACCAGCTCGAGGACGCTCCGCTGATTTCGTGGGGCGGTGGCCGATCCCAGTACATCCCGCCCGGCACCGATCGGGTGCTCGATCTACCCGGTCTCGGTTGGCCGGCGCTGGTCGATGACGGCTCGGTTCCGCCCGTGACGCTCGCCCAGGGAACCGGTGACGTCATGGAGGCGATGGATGCGGACGGTCAGGTGCTCTGGCAGGTGCCATACGGCATCCCCCTGGCACGTCTCGGCGGCGTGCTGGTGATCCTCGGCTCCAGTACCGTTTCGGGGCGGGAACCGCGGACCGGCGAACTGCTCTGGACCACCCCCGAGAACATGCTGTGCCCGTGTCGGGGCGACGCGTCCGGGCTCCTGCTCTACGCCTTCGAGGTGGATCCCGACGGCGCGCTGACGAATACCCGACTCGTCGGCATGAGCATCGCCGATGGCAAGATCCTCTGGGAGATGCCGATGCCCGACGGTGCCGTCATCGGCGACGCGGAGGACGCCGTCGCCGTGCTCCTCGACGATCAACTCAGCCTGTACGCGCGGAACTGACGCCGACGGGCGCGGATTCCACCCGTGTCGGCATCAGGGCAGGGCGGGGACACCCAGGTCACGGCGGCCCGGCCGAGTGCGCCGTCGAACGTCGCGACCGGAACACCGTGCGCCCGGGCCAGGCTCAGGGCGCAGGAGTCGGGCATCCTCAGGCCGCTCCGCACGCGCGTCCCGGCAAGCCGGAGCGGCTCGGTCTCGGCGGAACGGATGCCGGCGGCGGCCAGGTCGTCGGCCAGGTGCTCACCGTGACCCTCTCGCTCGGCGAGGACGAGCACCTCCGCGAGATTCACGGAGTGCGTCAGGAAGTCCTCGCCGGGTCGGGACAGCAGGTCGACCGCCTCGGCGTGTCGGCGTTCGTTCGGGTGAGCGCCGCGAGCACCAGGCTCCCGTCCAGAACGATCACCGCGGCCACTCCGCGCGCAACCCCGCGAGTGCCTCGGTCGAGAGCAGGGGTCCGTACGTGCCGGCCATCCGCTCGAGCCGCACCCGGCGGTCGGCCGACTTGGCTCCGAGGTCGGTATCGATGGTGGCCGCCCCGGCGTCGATCAGCTTGAGCAGCGCCCGCGAGCGCGACTGTCCCGGCCAGCGGCGCAACGCCAGGTCGATGGCGCGTTCCACCTCGGCCGTCTCCGTGATCTGGTGCCGACGCCGGCTGGTGGGCATGAACGCAAGTGTGCCACCGACGCTAGAGGTGACCCACTTCGGTGCGCCCACGTCAATCGGTGTGGAACACCTCGGGCAGGTCCAGCCACTGCCCCGCCGCCTGTTCGTTCATCGGTCGCTGCAGCGGGTTCACCACCGACCACCACTCCCGCGTGGTCGGGTCGGCCGAGATCGCGGCCAGATCCGCCTCGTAGTCCTCGCCGCGGTACTCGAAGTAGGAGAACAGGATCTCGCCGAACCGGTAGATCGAGTAGTTGTGGATGTGCGAGCGGGCGAGGCGGTCCAGCACCCCGGGCCAGACGGCGGCGTGATGCCGCTCGTAGGCCTCGATGTGCTCGGGCGCCACCCCGATCACGGATGCGACGCGCTTCATCGGTGCTGGTTCGGTCTCCACGCCCGGCATCGTAGCGGCGCCCTTCAGGGGGTGAGGCGTCGCGGCCGGGCCAGGTCCGCGACCTCCCGCCGCACCCACCACGCGCCGCTCCCGCGGCGTTCGGCCGGCGTCGAGTAGCGGTACGCGAACACCCGCGCACGCACCCAGGCCGGCCGGGCGCCGTCGAACGGGTCATCGGCGAGCAGCCGCAGTACCGCCGGATCCGCGAGCAGCAGCCGGTCCAGGAACGGGTCGAACCACGCGTATTGCGAGGCCGACCCGAGCCCGAGGAACCACATGCCCCAGTCCAGGCGTAGGTGGTAGGGCGCGAACTGGCGCGGCCTGCGGTCGACCGGACCGGGTTTGCCCGCGAAGACGTACTCGTGCCAGTCGCCGTCGCCCGGGTCGGCGACCGCACTGCCCTCGACCACGATCTCGTGCCGCCGCCGGGTGATCGACCCGAAGGCTCCGTACGCGCCGACCAGGTGCCAGTGGTTGAACGAGGCGTTCATCCGCTGATGCCGCGAGAGCAGGTTCCGGACCGGCCAGTAGCTGAGCACGAGGGTCAGGAGGCCGGCTCCCGCGACGACGACGGCGAACGCGGCCGGGGTGGCCCGGGTCGCCTCGGTCGGGGCGAGCGTCGGGATCAGCGCCGAGAGCACGCCGTCGCCGGTCGCGGAGAACGCGATCAGCATGGTGAGCCAGTTGAGCCAGGCGAAGTTCCCGGAGATCACCAGCCAGGCCTGGGTGGCGATCACGGCGGCGGCCGCCCAGGTCGCCACCGGCTGCGGCGCGAACAGCAGGAACGGAACCACGAGCTGGACCACGTGGTTCGCGGCCACCTCCGCCCGGTGCAGGGGCTTGGGCAGGTGGTGGAAGTACCAGCTCAGCGGGCCCGGCATCGGCTGGGTCTCGTGGTGGTAGTACAGGGCGGTCAGGTCCCGCCAGACCGGGTCGCCGCGGATCTTGATCAGCCCGGCGCCGAACTCGACGCGGAAGGCGAGCCACCGGAACGCGAGGATCACGATGATCGGGGTCGGCGTCTGGTCCGAGCCGAGGAACGCCGCCAGGAACCCGGCCTCGAGCAGCAGCGACTCCCAGCCGAATCCGAAGAACACCTGGCCGACGTTCACCAGCGAGAGGTAGAGCCCGTACATGGCCAGGAAGGTGATCATCGGGAGCCACGGTGGGCCGGCCTGCGGCACGCCGACGACCACGCTCGCGGCGAGCGCAACGCCGGCCCAGCACATCACCCGGAGCCTGCGGTCGGTGTAGCCGAGCCGGAACAACGTCGGCACGCCCTTCATCGGCACCCGGTCCAGCAACCGCGGCACCGGAAGCAGCCCGCGCTCGCCGAGCAGGGCCGGGAACTGCCGCAGCGCCGCCACGAACGCGACCAGGTAGATCGCGGCGATGCCGCGCTGCAGCACGAACCTGGCGGCGTCGTAGTTCTCGGTTCCGAACCACCCGAACGACCCGCCCGGGGCGAGCCAGGCCTCCATGGGCCAAGCCTGCTCGCTCGCGAACCGAGACGCCACCGCGGTCCCGGACGGCAGCTGTGCTGACCGTCCGCCGACCCCGCGCAACGGTCACCGATGCGCTCGCCCGGGCCGTTGGGGCGAAGTGGGGGGTGGGCGAGTTGGGCCGGGTGGAGGGCGTGAGGCTGGGATGCGGGGGCTGGCCGGGGAGTGAGGCGGAGCCGAGCGGGCCCGATGGTTGGCTGGGGGGCGGGTTGGTGTCTTGACATCGCGGCCCGGATGATGCAACCTTGCATCCGGCTGGTGATGGCAACGTTGCATCACCGGTCGAAGTCAGGCGGGTCCGCTCGCCGCACCGTCGTGCAGAGCCGCAACCGGGAGGTCACCATGTCGAAGCCAGATCCGTTCGAACCCGCCGCCGTCACCGCCGCCCGGCGCGCCACGGAGCCGACGGCTGGGCGCCCGCGCGGAGCAGGTCGACCGGGCAGCCATGGGGCCGCGGTCGCACCGCCGGCCGGGCCCGGCGCCAGGCTGGCGCCGTTGACCCGGCGCGGCTTCCTCGGGATCGGCGCCGCCACCCTCACCGCCCTGGGCGCGGGCGCCCTCGTCGCCCCGGACGCCCTCGCCACCTCGGAAGGCACCGTGCTGCCGCTGGTCGACCCGCTGCCGGACGGTGCACCGGACCGGGCGGCGTTCGCCCCCAACGAGCAGGTGTTCGGCCAGTACCTGCAGCTCCTCGCTCCGCTCGCGAACAGCGTGGTCGACGACGACCCCGAACTGTTCGGCTGGATGGAGGACGGCTGGTGGCGCACACCGAACCACCCGCGCAACTCCCGGATCATGGAGCACGTCTCGACCCTGTCCTGGTTCCTCGTGAACGAGCGATCCTGGAACCCGTACTACCTCGACCCCAACCTGGAGGGGCGCCTCGACGCGGCGATCGGCTATTACCTCGGTCTGCAAGGACCCCGCGGTGCGTGGCCGGTCACCTACGAGGAGGAGAGTCTCGCCACCACCGGGTTCGGGCTCGTCTCGCTCGGGAACCTGCAGCGTGACCTCATCCAGGAGGATCTGCTACCCGACCGTCAGGTCGAGCTCGAGGCGTCCATGCGGCACGCCGCCCAGTGGCTCATGGACACCTCGCTGCCACATTGGGACACCCCGCTGGTGGTCACGAACCAGCTCGTCGGTGGGCTCGCGGGGGTCGGGCACGCCTCGGTGGTCATCGGCGATCCACAGCTGGCCGCCGACCTCGACGACCGGATCGCGCTGCTCGCGGCGCACGGGCAGGCGCCGGCGGGCTACTTCCACGACCCGCTCGTCTACGACAGCGGCTACAACAGCACCGTGATGATGCCCGACCTCGCGGACCTCTACCTGCTCACCGGAAACCAGCAGTTGGTGGAGATGGCGCGCAAGTGGGCCGACTTCGCCCAGTACGCGATCCTGCCGGAACCGGGTGCGCCGGGCTGGGTGCACTTCGCGGCCGCCTCGGCCCGCAACTCCACGAGCACGCTCACCCTCTATCCCGACGACGCCCGCGACCGCTACGCCCTCGCGCGTGCGTTCGTGCCGGAGGTGCCGAACCTCGGCCTGTACTCATCCTCCCGGGAGGACAAGGCTGCCTCCCGGGCGGACTGGGCCGCGAGCACCGAGCCGATCCCGCCACTGGTCAAGCCGAACGCCTCTCCGCGGCTGTACATGCACGTCCCGATCGCGCCGGAGAACCTGGGCCGGGCCGAGCTCGACGCCCTCACCGCGGACCTGCGGCCGGTCGCCGAGGACGTGTTCACCGAGTACCGCGAGGGCACCGTCGACCAGCAGATGTTGTTCGTGCGCCGGCCCGGCTACTACCTGGCCAGCCTGCTCGGACGGCGCTGGAACGACCGGATCCGCTCCGGCACCGGGATGCTCTGGCACCCGAGGGCAGGCACCGTGGTGCTGTCCCTGAACAACGTGGCCGACGACCACTGGACCACGATGACGGCGTCCGGTCGCGACTCCGCGCTCACCGATCTGGTGGCCACGTTCCACAACGGCGCGGACGCCGGTGGGCCCGAGCTCGAGCCGTCGGACCTGGGCGACGTCCTCGGGCCGTTCACGGCGCGGTACCTCAGCGTCGACGGCGCCGTGACCACGGACGTGGTGCACCGCCACGACGGCATCGTGCGAGCGGTGAGCGTCGGCGAGGCCGCGACCGAGGTGGTGCCCCTGTTCGTGCAGGCCGGGGACGTGCTGGAGTTCTCCGACGGCACCGTGGTCGAGGCGGGCGGGACCGCGGAGGTCACCGCGTCCTGGTTCTCCCTCACCCGCGGTGACGTGCGGTTCCTGTTCTCCTGGGGTGGGGACCGGTCCGCCACTGTCGAGACCACGTCGCGGGCCTACTTCCCGGGCCGCACCCACACCCACACGCTGCTGCGGGTGGCGCACGAGGGCGATCTGACGATGGAGATCACCACGATCGACACCGCGCAGACCGCCGGCCCGGTCGCATTCTCCGGTACCGCCCAGACCTGGGCCGCGGGCGGCGGGCACCACGCCGCGGTGCACGCGGTGAACCTCGACACCGCACCCGTCGACCTGCGCATCGTGACCTCCGCCGGTGTCCGGGAGGTCCTGGACGTCGCACCCGGCGCCGGTGCCTACGAACTCTTCTCGGCGGGCCGGCAGATCCGGGCCGTGACCGTGATCGCCACCACCCGTGGCGGCGGCCACCCGCGCGTGCACGTCCAGCGGGTCGACGCCGACTGACCCGAGACCCACCCACCGACCGAACCGCTCCCGACCCCTGGAGACCCCACGTGACCCACTCCCACCCCGGCCGCCCGCGCCGGATCCTGCTGCGTTCGTCCTGGGCGACCGCGAACATCGGCGACGTCGCCCACTCGCCGGGCGCCCTCCACGCGCTGCGCGCCGAGGGTGAGGACGTCGAGCTGACGCTCTGGCCCTGCCGGCTCGGGGAACGGGAGCGCCGGATGTTCGCCGAACGGCAACCGTGGGTGCGGATCGTCGACGGCGACCTCGACGCCGACGGCAATCCCACCACCGCCGCGCTCGCCGAGGCGTGGGCCGAGGCGGACATCCTGGTGCACGGCTCGGCGGCCGGGCTGGGGGCCGGCGCCGACCTGCGCGCCTGGCAGGCGACCGGCCGTCCGTACGGGTTCTTCGGGATCACCTACGACCCGTTCGGCCCCTACACCCCGAGCACCCTCGCCCAGGCCGCCACGCAGATCGCGGCGCTCCCGGCCGACTACCTGTCCGAGGCGGACCGGGAGCTGTTCGCCGGGGCCGAGTTCCTCTACTGCCGGGACAGCCTCACTCTCGACTACCTCACCCGGCAGCGCCTCACCGGCCCGCTGCTCGAATGGGGGCCGGATGCCACGTTTGCGCACGACCTGCTCGACGAGCCCGCAGCAGACAGCCTGGTCGCCGAGTACCGGCTGACCCGGGGCGAGTTCCTGGTGGCCGTGCCGCGGTCCCGGTTCGCGCCCTACCACCGGATCCACGGCCTGACGCCGGGGCGCACGGACCATCACCGGGACGCGGTCAACGCCGCGCACGACGCCGAGGACCTGGCGGTGCTGGCCGGGGCGATCACGCACTGGGTGCGCAGCACCGGTGGCCAGGTGCTCGTGGGCCCGGAGATGAGCTACGCCGTCGACCTCGCCGCGGACCACTTCCCGCGGATCCTCCCCGACGATGTCGCACCGCAGGTGCGGGTGCTGGCCGACTACTGGGACCTGCCCACCGCGACCGCGACCTACGCCCGGGCGGCGGGCGTGCTCACCATGGACTGCCACTCGCCGATCCTGGCCAGCACGGTGGGCACCCCGGCGATCTACCTGCGCCAGCCCACCGAGACGATCAAGGGCCGGATGTACGCCGACCTCGGCCTCGGTGACACCGTGGTGGAGGTCGAGGACCACGCCGCGGCCGCTCGGCTCGCGGAACTGCTCGACGCGATCGCCGAAGGCCGGGGCACACGCCCCGACGTGAGGACGGCCGCGGCGCACGCCGCGGCCACCGAGCGGCTCGCGCAGATGGCGAGCACCGCCGTCGGGCGGCATGGACCCGGTCGCGACACCGAGGCGAGCGACGGCGTCGGTGGGACGAAGTCGGAAGTATCCGTGGGAGGTGTGTAGATGACCGAGACGATCAAGGACCGGGCGACGACGCCCGGACCGGCCCGCACCCGCGCGGCCGGGGCGACGGGCAGGAGCAGTCGCCGAAAGCCGACCTCGGGCCAGAACCGGTCCACCCTGGCCCGGATCAAACGGGACCGGATGCTGCTCCTGCTCGCGCTGCCCGGCATGGCGGTGGTGGCGCTCTTCCACTACTTCCCGCTGCTCGGGAACGTCATCGCGTTCCAGGACTTCCAACCGTTCCTCGGGATCTCCCAGAGCGAGTGGGTGGGCCTGGACAACTTCGACGTGATCTTCAACGGCGACCCGCGGTTCGTCAACGCCCTCGCGAACACCCTGATCATCACGCTGATCCAGGTCGTGTTCGTGTTCCCGCTGCCACTGGCCCTGGCCCTGCTGCTGAACTCCGTGCTCAGCGAGCGGGTCAAGCGGGGCGTCCAGTCGGTGCTGTACCTGCCGCACTTCCTGTCCTGGGTGATCGTGGTGGCACTGTTCCAGCAGGTCCTCGGCAACGCCGGGATGCTGAACACGTTCTTCCGCGAACATGACATGGCGACGTTCTCGATCATCGGCGTGCCGGAACTGTTCAAGCTCCTGATCACGTCCCAGGTGATCTGGAAGGACACCGGCTGGGGCACGATCATCTTCCTGGCGGCGCTGTCCCGGGTGGACATGAACCTCTACGAGGCGGCCGCGATGGACGGCGCCGGAGCGTGGCGCCGGACCTGGCACATCACCCTCCCGGCGGTGCGCAGCGTGTTCATCCTGCTGCTGATCCTGCGCCTCGGGGATGCCCTCACCGTCGGCTTCGAGCAGATCATCCTGCAACAGGGCGCCGTCGGTAAGGCCGCCAGCGAGGTCCTCGACACCTACGTCTACAACAACGGCATCGTCGGCGGGAACTGGGGCACCTCGGCCGCCGTCGGCCTCGTGAAGGGGGTGGTGGGCGTGGTCCTTGTGCTCGGCGCCAACAAGCTCGCCCACGTGTTCGGGGAACGGGGGGTGTACTCGAGATGAGCGACCTCACCGTGACCCGCTCGAACCTGGTGTTCGGCCGGCCGAGCCTGCTCGCCCGCGGCGCCCGCGCGGTGGTCCTCGCCGTCGCCTGCCTGGCCGTGATCCTGCCGTTCATCGCGGTCATCTCCACGTCCCTGGCCAGCCAGGCGGAGATCTCCCGGGCCGGCGGCTTCGTGTTCTGGGTCACCGACCCGACCCTCGATGCCTACCGGGCCGTGCTCTCCGGGGGCGTGGTGACCCGGTCGGTGATCGTCAGCCTCGGCATCGCCGCAGTGGGCACCGCGCTGTCGGTGATGTGCACGATCGGGCTCGCCTACGCGCTCAGCCGCACCACGATGTACGCGCAGAAGCCGATGCTGCTCGCGGTCCTGTTCACGCTGCTGTTCAGCCCCGGGATGATCCCGATGTACCTCGTGGTCAAGCAACTCGGCCTGATCGACAGCTACTGGGCCCTGATCCTGCCGGTGCTGATCAACGCGTTCAACGTGATCGTGATGCGGGAGTTCTTCCTCGACCTGCCCGCGGAGCTGATGGAGAGCGCGAAGATCGACGGCGCCGGCGAGTTCCTGGTGCTGACCCGGATCGTGCTGCCGCTGTCCAAGGCCGTGATCGCCGTCATCGCGCTGTTCTACGCGGTGGCCTACTGGAACAGCTTCTTCAACGCCCTGCTCTACATCAACTCCCCGGAGAAGTGGCCGCTCCAACTGGTGCTGCGCACCTACGTGGTCAACGAGACCCCGATGGGCGTGGACGACCTCGTCATGGAGGGCTCCAGTCTGCCGCCGCAGGTCGCCATCCAGATGGCGATCCTGCTGATCTCGGTGCTGCCGATGCTCATCGTCTACCCGTTCATCCAGAAGCACTTCACCAAGGGCCTGCTCATCGGCGGCGTGAAGGGCTGACCCGCTCCACCCACCACCCCTAGCTCCATCCCCCAACCCAATCCGCATCACCGTTGTCACAGAGAGGTGAAACGATCATGAAGATCGATCGACGTAGTTTCCTCGGCCTGACCGCACTCGCCGGGGTCGGTGCCCTGAGCGCCTGCGGGCCCGACGGCTCGGCACCACCGCAGGGCGGGAGCGGCGGGGCGACCCCCGACGCCACGACCGTGCTGCCCACCTACCAGGCGTTCGAGGTCGCCGCCCCGGACCTGCCCTCGGACTCGGAGTTCTCCCTGCCCGGCTACTACACCTACCCGGCCAGTCCCACCGCGGCCACCACCGAGACCCCCGGGTCCGGCGGGTCGATCACGGCGATGACCTACACCTACGACCCGATCGCGCCCGAGCTGGCGAACAACCAGCACTGGCAGAACATCAACTCCCTCCTCGGCACCGACCTGGGCATCACCTACAGCCCGTCCGCCGACTACGACGCGAAGTTCGCCACCACGATCGCCGGTGGCGATCTGCCGGACATGATCAACATCCGCACGGTGCAGCAACAGATGCCGGCGATGCTCGCGGCGACGTTCGCCGACCTGACCGAACACCTCGCCGGCGACGCGGTGCTGGACTACCCGGCCCTCGCCGCCATCCCGGAGGGGACCTGGCGCACCGCGATCTTCGAGAACGCGATCTGGGGTGTGCCGATCCCACGCTCGCCCATCGGGGGTGTCCTGTACACCCGCAACGACCTGCTCATCGAACGCGGCGCGAACACCGACCCCGCGAACTACGAGGAGTTCGTGGAGATGGCGACCACGCTCACGGATGCCAGCAAGAGCCAGTGGGCGTTCGGCGACCCGGGTGGCCTGCTGTCCCACGTCGCCCAGATGAACGGGATCGGGAACGCGTGGGTCGAGGAGAACGGCGAGTTCTCCTACGCGCAGGCCTCGCCCGCCTACGAGCAGGCGCTCGCGGACACGGTCGCCATGATCGAGGCGGGCCTGTTCCACCCCGACTCGGCCGCCGTGCAGAACACCGAACGCAACGAGTGGGTCAACAACGGCACCACCTGCTTCGCCTACGGTGGTTACGCCGGCTGGTCGAAGTTCTTCGTGGCCGGAGCCGGCATCGAGGGCTTCCAGATGACCGGCCAGGTGGCCCCGGGCCGCGACGGGGGCGACGGCGTCCGTGGCGGCAGTGGGTTCTCGGCCGGCTTCATGGCGTTCAAGCCGACCGACGACCCGGAGCGGATCGCCGAGCTGCTGCGGATCCTGAACTGGCTCGCGTCCCCGTTCGGCAGCACCGAGTTCCTCGCCCGCAAGTTCGGGGTGGAGGGCGTGGACCACACCCTCGAGGGGTCGGACCCGGTGCTGACCAGCGTCGGCGCGGCCGAGACCGTGCTGCCGCTGCGGTACCTGTCCGAACCGCCGTCGGTGCTGTACGAGCCCGGCAACCCGGACGCCGTCGACCAGCAGTTCGAGTTCATGGCGAAGGCCGCACCCCTGATCGTCCCGGACCCGACGACCGGCCTCTACTCCGAGACCGCGGTCACCGCCGGTGCCTCGGCGGGGACCGCGCTCGGCGACGCCCGGAACGAGATCCTCGCCGGCCGCCAGCCCGTCTCCTCCTGGGCGACCGCCGTGGAGGACTACATGCTCGAGGTCGGCAACAGCCTCAAGGACGAGTACGAGACGGCGTTCGCGGCGCAGGCCTGACCCGCGTTCTAGGATCCGAGGATGGCAACGGTGAAGTCGATCGCGGCGGCCGCGGGCGTATCCCCGTCCGTGGTCTCCGCGGTCCTGCACGGAAGCAAGCACGTGCGGGTGTCCGAGGCCACCCGCGCCCGCGTGCAACGGGCCGTCGACGCCGCCGGATACGTGCCCAACCATGCGGCCCGGGCGCTGCGGCTGCAGCGCACCGGGGTGCTCGCGCTGGTGCTGCCGAAGCTCGACAACCCGGTCTACCACCGGCTCGTCGACGGCATCTACGACGCGGCGGACGCGCACGGGTACAGCGTGCTGCTCGGCGACGGCATCCGGGCCACGTCCGGCTCGCTGATGCTGCAGCGCATGGTCGGCGGTGGGCAGGTGGACGGCACCCTGATCCGACCCGGCGCCACGATCAGCGAGGATGTGCTCACCCAGATCCGGGCCGGCGGCGGACCCATCGTGATCCTCGACGACGTCTCCGCGGAGGACCACTGGGTGGCCCTGCAGGACGAGCTCGGCGCCTACCTGGCGACCCGGCACCTGGTCGAGAAGGGGCACGAACGGATCGCCTACCTCGGTCAGACCCGCTACCAGCACGATCGCGTCGTGGGATACCGCAGGGCACTGAGCGAGTCCGGCCTGCCGGCACCCGACGACTACGTGATCCACAGCCTCCAAGGCACCCACGACGGCTACGAGAGGTTCCCGACGCTGCTCGACCTGGACCCGCGCCCCACCGCCGTGCTCGTGAACAACGTGACCACCGCCGTCGGGGTCCTCGCCGCGGCGACCGACGCGGGCCTGACGGTGCCGGACGACCTGGCGGTGATCGGCTACCACGAGACCACGATCGCCGCCGACCTGCGGCCGAGTCTGAGCACGGTGGAGATGCCGCTGTACGAGCTCGGCCGGGTCGGCGTGGACCTGATGCACACCGCGTTGACCGGTGAGCCGGTGGACTCGCACACCATCACCGAGCCGCTGCCGAGGGTCATCGAGCGCCAGTCCACAGCCTGATCGTGCGTCCGGATCGTGGGACGCGCGGACGATCCGGGAACAACGGGGCCGGGTGAGCCCGTTGGCCCCTCCATGACGTCACCCGCGCCCGCGCGCGTCCGGATCAGCGCACCGTTCGTGCTGCTGCTCGCCTCGCTGACGGCGATCGGGCCGCTCACCATCGACCTCTACCTCGCCGCGTTCCCCGAGATCGTGACCGAGCTGGGCACCACCGACGCGCGCGTGCAGCTGACCATGACGGCCACCCTCGCCGGTCTCGCCGTCGGCCAGCTGCTCCTCGGCTCGCTCTCGGACGCCTACGGGCGACGGCGGCCGCTGCTGATCGCACTGGGCGTGTACGTCGCGACCTCGGTCGCCATCATCGGCGTCGGCTCGATCGAGATGCTCACCGTGCTCCGCGCCCTCCAGGGCCTCAGCGGCGGCGCCGGCATGGTGCTCGCGATGGCCGTCGTGCGCGACTCCTACTCCGGGATCGGCATGAGCCGGGTGATCTCGCGGCTGATGCTCGTGGTGGGCGTGGCCCCGATCCTCGCGCCCTCGATCGGTGCCCAGATCCTGCTGGTCGGCTCCTGGCGCACGATGTTCGGCGTGCTCGCCGCGTTCGGAGTGCTCCTGTTCGTGCTGGCTGCGCTGTTCCTGAAGGAGACCCTGCCGCGCGAGGCCCGGCGCACCGGCGGCACCCGCACCGCGGTCGCCTCCTACCGGTCCCTGCTCACCGACTGGTCCTATATCGGCGTCGTGCTGATGGGGGCGTTCTACATGGGCGCGATGTTCGCCTACGTGGCCTCCTCGACGTTCGTGTTCCAGCAGGGCTTCGAGCTGAGCGCCTCCGAGTTCGGGTACATCTTCGGCGCCGGCGCACTCGCCGTGACCATCGGTTCCCAGGTCAACGGCGCGCTGGTCAGCCGGTTCACACCGGAACGGATCGTGACGACGGCGATCGCGGCCGGCTGGGTGCTCTCGCTCGCCCTGTTCGTGGTCGCCTCGACCGTGGCCGCGAACGGCTCCGGGCTGGTGCCGCTGGTCGCGCTGCTCATCCCGACCCTGGGTACCGTCGGCTTCGTGATGCCGTCCGTGCCCGCGATCGTGCTGGAGCACAACGGACACCGGGCCGGCTCCGCGGCCGCCCTGAACGGGGCGATGGGCTTCGTGATGGGCGCGCTGATCTCGCCGGTGAGCAGCCTCCTCGGGGGCGGCCCGACGGCGATGGCGGGGGTCATGTTCGCCGTCATCACCATCTCCGGGGTGCTGCTGCTCGCCGTGCAGCGGCGATGGGCGAGCGCGAGCGCCGCCGCCGTGGCCGTTCCGGTCGTGGCCGACCTCGACGAGCAGGTCGAGCCCGCGCAGCCCTGACCCGCCGCCCCGCGCCTGCGCTGCCGACCGCGCGGAACCCCCGGCTGGGCCCGACCCGGAGCGGGGCTACCGCGTACTCGAGCCGCGAGACTTGGGTCGCGAGACTTGGACCGCGAGACCTGGACCGCGAGACTTGGACCGCGCTTGGGCCGCGGTGACTGCGGGGGTCACGTGAAGATCTGCGGAGGGCCACGGCATTCGGATCCGCGCGGGGCCGGGCATGACCGATCATCGAGCCATGCGCACACTCGGGTGGATCGCCGTCGCCCTCATCGCCGTCGCCGCGGTCGCGACCCTGGACCCGGCGCGCCTCGGCCCGGACGGCGCGACCCTCTCCACCGCGAATGCGGCGATGCAGTTCATCGCCCTCCGGCCCTGGCTGGTCCTGGGGTTCACGGTGGCCGCGACCCTCACCGGGCTGCTCGCGGCCGGGATGCTGCGCTGGCGCGGACGGGCACCCCGGCTGATCACCGTCGTGGTGATCCTCGGCCTCACCGCGGTCGGGCACGGCGCGGTGCTTGCCGGCCGCGGGCTGAGTGCCGGTGGGGTCCCCACCGCCGCGACCGAGACCGCCGACGAGATCACCCTGTTGAACCTGAACCTGCGTGGCCGGGCCGCCGACACCGACGACGTCGTCGACCTGGTCCGCGAAGCCGGCGTGGACGTGCTGGTGCTGCCCGAGTCCGGTGGTGACGTGCTCGGGGAACTGGCCGACGCGCTCGCGGCCGCCGGGGAACGGTTCGAGGCATTCGCGGGCACCCGTGGCGTCTCCGACCCCGACGGCACGGGCATTCTGGTGAGTGAGTCGATGGGCGCGTACGAGGAGGTCCCCTCCACCGAGCGCAGCGTGCTCCGGATCGTCCCGGTGAGCGGGGACGGGCCACCGATCACGGCCGTGCACCCGCGATCGCCGCCGGGGATCCGTACCGCGCTCGTCAGGCCGCAGGCACTGCAGACCTGGCGGGACGAGGTCGCGGCCGTGGCGCCGTTATGCGCGCAGACGCCCGGCGGCATCGTCGCGGGTGACTTCAACGCCACCCTCGACCATGCCCCGATGCGGACGATCGCGCCCTGCGTAGACGCCTCGGTGCTCGCCGGGATCGGCGGCGTGTCCACCTACCCGGTGCGGATGCCGGCCCTGCTCGGCACCACGATCGATCACGTCCTGATCGACCCGGCCGACTTCGAGGTGACGGCGGGAGCCGTGGTGGAGGTCCCGGGCACCGACCACCGGGGCGTGCTGATCCGGCTGGTTCCGGTGCGCTGATCGGGTCGGATCTCTCGGTGACCCGTCTGCACCTGCGCGGGACCGATGTGGACGGTCAGAACGTGTTGTCGCCGAACTGGGCGTTCAGTGCCGGCTTGAGCGCGTCGAGGATGTTCGGGGATAGCACATTCGCCCAGTCCTTGACCTGAGTGACTGCCTTCTGCGGCTTGTTGAAGTTGCTGCCGTGGGCCGGATGGGACTTGTTCGGCATCACGATGGCCAGCGACAGCTGCTTGCGCATCTCGCGCCATTCAGCCGGTGGCAGCGGCGTCTCCTGCTGGTCGTACGTGTCGAGCACGGCACGGAACTTCGCGAAGTCGATCGTGCCTCCACCGACAGGCTGCTGGTCGCCGACCGGTCCCGTCTGAGCGTCTGCTTGGATTCGATCCATCAGCTGCTCAGCCTCTGGTATCGAGAGCGTTCTCGACGTCCAGCCCGGAGGTCCGGTGTAGTTCCGTGTGATCGAGTTGAATGTCTCGCCCGTGGCGTCCTCGTGGAAGTTCCCGCTCCCGCCCGCAACCCAGGCCCGCTGCACAGCAACCAGCAGGGATACGGCGTGGTTGCCGACCTGCCTCTGCATCGCGGCCAGCCGTGGCGGGTACCCCGTAGCGGCGACCGGGCCGTCAGGCTCCCGCAGGGGTTCGCGACGAGGATGTTGACCGGCGTACTTGTGCATCGGGGTCTCTCCGAGGGGTCACGGATCCGGCGTGACGTCCAGTGTCGCGATGGACGACGGCCGGACCCAGCGTCGGTTCGAGCACGCACGGGGGAACCAACGTCTTCCCGTTGAGGCATCGCCGGACCCGCCCGGGACCAGATCCCGGTCCACGCCCCCCTCCCGTGGGGGAGGCGGGGCACGGTCCGGCCCTGCCAGACTCGGGCACATGGGACACGTGCGGCGGCTGGCGGAGACCACCGCCCGGCGGGCCGTGTTCTGCGTCATCGGCGGTCTGATGTTCGGCGCCTACGCGGTGCTCGTGACCGGTTTCGCCCAGATGCTCGCCGACCCGTCGGTCCCACCGGTAATCATCTGGATCCTGGTCGCGCTCGCCGGTGCGATCGCGCTCAGCCCGCCGGTGCTGCTCGGTGTGCGGACGCTCGAGATCCAGGCCGTCCGCGCGTTCCTGGACGTCGACCTGCCAGTCCCGGTCGGCCGAGTCTCCGGCGAGGCCCGCTGGCGTGGGGCGCTCTGGTACACGGCGCACCTGCTCATCGGTGCGGCCGCGACGATGGCACTGCTGACCGCGGTTCCGCTGGGCGTGGTGTTGGTGCTGCGCACCTCGGCCACCGGCCTGGTGATGAACCGCATGATCGGCTCGTTCGCGGGACTGCCCTGGCCGCTCGCCGTGCTCCTCGGGCTCGTGCTGATCGCCGCGGCAGGAGCAGCGTTCCTCGTGGGCGGGGCCCTGCTGCGGCTGCTGGCGCCACGGCTGCTCGGTCCGTCCGCGGCCGAACGCATCGCCGCCCTCGAGCGCCAGGCCCGGACCCAGGCCGAGCGCAACAGGCTCGCCCGGGACCTGCACGACTCGGTCGGGCACGCCTTGACCATCACGACCCTGCAGGCGGCTGCCGCGGCCCGGGCCCTCGACCGGGACCCGGCCGGCGGCACCGACGTCGCCCGCACCGCACTCTCGGCGATCGAGGAGACCGGACGGGCCGCCGTCGCGGACCTGGACCGCGTGCTCGGGCTGCTCCGCACCGACGCCGAGCCCAACCGCGGCCGGGTCCCGGTACCCAGGCTGACCGGCCCGACCGGTGCCGCCGACCTCGTCGAGCGGGCCCGGGCCACCGGGCGGGACGTGCGCCTGGACCTGCCGCGGCCGGTCGGGCCGATCCCGCTCGTGATCGACCGGGAGGCCTACGCCATCGTGCGGGAGGGCCTCACGAACGCGCTGCGCCACGGCGCGGACCCCGTGACCATCGGCGTCACCCGAGGCCCGGCGCACTTGCGGATCGTGGTCACGAACGCGATGAGCACGGGGCCGGGCACGGACGGCGGCGCCACCACCGGCGGTCGTGGACTTGCGGGCCTGCGTGAGGGCCTCACCCTCGTCGGGGGCGACCTGCGGGCCGGGACCTTCGAGGACGCGGGCCGCCCGATCTGGCGACTGATCGCGGAGCTGCCGCTGACCGACCCGACCGAGGAGCCCGAGAGTGACTGATCCGACCGAACCGACCCGTGTGTTGCTCGTCGACGACGAGGCGCTCGTGCGCACCGGGTTACGCATCATCGTCGACGGCGAGGACGACCTGAGCGTGGTCGGCGAGGTGAGCGACGGGATCGACGTACCGGACGCCGTCGCCCGCCATGCGCCCGACGTGGTGCTGATGGACGTGCGGATGCCGCGCGTGAACGGCATCGACGCCACCCGCGCACTCGTCGAACGCGCCGAACGCGCGGGCGGCGGTCCCCGGGTGATCGTGGTGACCACCTTCGAGAACGACGACTACGTCTTCGACGCTCTCCTCGCCGGGGCGAGCGGGTTCCTGCTGAAGCGGGCCCGGCCCGAGGAGGTCCTGGACGCCATCCGGGTGGTTGCGCGCGGGGAGTCGGTGCTGTTCCCGCGCGCCCTGCGGCGGATGGCGCGCGGCAGGCAGAGCCCGACGGCGGACGGCCTCTCCGGCGCCGGCCTCACCGAGCGCGAGGGTGAGGTGCTGCGCCTGATGGCCGCCGGCCGCTCGAACGCCGAGATCGCCGGCGAACTGTTCCTCGGCGTGGAGACGGTCAAGACGCACGTCGGCAACGTGCTCGCCAAGCTCGGCGTCCGGGACCGCACCCAGGCCGTGGTCGTCGCGTTCACGTCCGGGTTCGTGCCGGCGGAGTAGCACCGCGCGGGGCAGCGTTCCGGGGTCCGGCCCTCCGGTGAGCGCCGCGGGCACCGCCGGAGGTCAGAACGGCGGCCATGGCACGGCCGGCATCTCCCCCCGCGGGCCCGGGAACCTCGGCTCGGCGAGCAGGTCCTCACACCGCTCGATGGTGGCCGTGACCTCGTCGGGGGCGAGCAGGTCCGCGAACGTCTCCCGGAGGTCGGAGTCCAGGTCCGCCCGCACCCGCTCGAGGCCGGCCAGCTCGTCGGCGTCGAGATCGCGGCCGAGCCAGCCCCACAGAACGGTGCGGAGCTTGGGTTCGGTGTGGAACGTGAGGCCGTGGTCCACGCCGTAGCGGTGCCCGGCCGCGGTCGGGAGCACATGCCCACCCTTGCGGTCGGCGTTGTTCGCGACGATGTCGAAGACGGCCATGCGCCGCAGCGCCGCGGTGTCCTCATGGATCAGGGAGACCACACGGTCGTCGGCGTCGAAGCCGTCGAAGACGTGCAGCCAGCCCTCGGGCACGGCGTCGGCCGGGACCAGGTCCACCGGATCCTGGGCCGGGTCGGGCTCGCACCACACCTGCACCATCCCGGGGCCGAGAGGACCGTCGCGCAGCCAGGTACGGGGCACGAGGTCCCACCCGAACGACGCCGACAACGCGTGGGCCGCGACCTCCCGCCGGGCCAGCGTCCCGTCCGGGAAGTCCCACAGCGGCCGTTCGCCGGCGACCGGCTTGTAGACGACGCGTACGCCGTCGATCCGGGCGACGAACGTGGCGTTGGAGGCCTGGCGGATCCGGCCGACGAGCTCGACCTCGCCGTCCAGTGCGCCGGCGTTCGTCTCGCCCGCGACCACCTCGCTCACGCGAAGCCGTCGGGCAACGAGCAGACGTGCGCGTCACCCTCGATCGGCGCGCCGCAGAGCGGGCAGATCGGCCGGCCGGCGGAGACCACCTCCCGGGCCCGGTGCGCGAACACCCGGGCCGAACCGACCGGGATCCGGACCTGGAGGACCTCCTCCGGCTCGAACTCCTCGGGGTCGAACTCCTCGAGGGCCTCCTCGTCGTCGGTGCCGACCAGGGGCAGCGCCTCGATGACGATCTGCGCGGTGGACGGGTCCCAGCCCAGGCTCATGGTGCCGACCCGGAACCGCTCCTCGATCGGCTCGTCCAGGGGCTCGTCGTCGAGGATGCCCTCGGGAGCCTTCTCGGGGACGCTGAACGGGTTGCCGTCCTCGGCCATCAGCCGGTCGAGCACCTCGTCGATCTTGATGGCGAGCGCGGCGGACTGTTCCTTCTCGAGCGCCACGCTGACCAGGTGCGACCCGGCACGGGCCTGGAGGTAGAACGTGCGCTCTCCGGGTCGGCCGACCGCCCCGACGACGAACCGGTCGGGCCAGTCGAATCCGTGCACGAGGGGAGTCATGTCTCCATGCTACGAGCGTGTGTCGAGGGCAGCCGTCCGGGCCCGGTCGCCACGCCGGGAGCCCGCGTCGGTCCCGTGGGCCCCGACCCGTCGGGCCCGGACCCGCCGCCGACCGCCGCCTGGGCCGCACCGGCGCCGCCGGTGGTGGCGAGCCAGGCCAGGTCGCCCCCGTCGGTGTTGACGGCGACGACGTTCGGCCTGGTCGAGGTGTACTGCACGATCGACACGGACGCCGGGCCGACGTTGATCCGCTGGAACAGGTCGAGGTGCATGCCGAGGGCGTCGGCAAGCACGGACTTGATGATGTCGCCGTGGCTGACCGCGACCCACACCGCCCCCGTGCCGTGCTCCGCCTCGAATGCCGCGTCCTGCCGGCGGACCGCGGCGACGGCACGGGACTGCATGGCGGGCAGGGACTCCCCGCCCGGGAACGTCACGGCGGAGGGCTGTCGCTGCACGAGCGGCCAGAGGTCCTCGGCAGCGAGCTCCTTGAGCGACATGCCCTGCCAGCGTCCGTAGTCGCACTCGGTCAGCGCGTCGTCGGTGCGCAGGCCGGGTCGCGCCGGCCCGCCCGGGCGGGCGTCGAGGACCGCCGCCGCGGTCTGCTCGCACCGCAGCATCGGGCTCGTGACGACGCCGACGAGCGGCACCGGCGCGAGCCGTGCGCCGGTCGCGCGCGCCTGGGCGCGCCCGGTCTCGTCCAGGCCGACGCCGGGGGTCCTACCGGCCAGCACGCCGCGCGCGTTCGCTTCCGTCCGGCCGTGCCGGACGAGGAGGAGGGTCGCCATGGTCGTAGAGCCTACGATGCGGGCCCGACGGCGGCCGGTCGCCCCGGTCGTCGCCCTCCCGCCGGTCCGGAGTCGGGTCAGGCGCCGCCGAACATCGCGGCCACCTCGCCGCCGCTGACCTCGGTGAGCGCGGTGTGCCGCCAGTGCGGCTGCTGGTCCTTGTCCACCAGGACCGCCCGGACCCCTTCGACGAAGTCCGGCTCGGCGACCAGGGCGGTTGCGACGCGCAGGTCCTGGGCGAGCACCGCCTCGACCGAGTCGAGCGCGGCCGCCCGGCGGATGGCCGCCAGGCTCACGGCCACCGAGAGCGGCGAGCGGCCGGCAAGAACTTCGCCGGCGGCGCGTGCGGCCGGCTCCGGCGCCTCTCGCAGTGCCTCCAGGATCCGGGCCGGGTCGTCGCCGGCGTAGCAGCGGTCGATCCAGCCGCGTTCGGACGCCAGGGGAGCGGTCGGTGACCTCTGGCCGATCGACGGGTCCAGGCTCTCGCCGGCGGCGAGACGGGCCACGATCGCCGGCCACGCGCCGGAGGGGATGAGCGTGTCGGCGAGACCGACGGCGATCGCGTCCGCGCCGTCGACCTGCGTGCCCGTCAACGCGAGGTGGGTGCCGAGCTCACCCGGGGCACGGGACAGGAAGAACAGCGCACCGACGTCCGGGAACAGCCCGATGCCGGTCTCGGGCATCGCGACCCGGGTGCGCTCGGTGACCAGGCGCAGCGAGCCATGGGCGGAGAGCCCGATCCCGCCGCCCATGACGATCCCGTCCATGAACGCCGCGTACGGCTTGGGGAAGTCCGAGATCAGGGCGTTGAGGGCGTACTCGGCACCGAAGAACCCGGCCGCGTCCAGGTTCCCCTCGAGCAGGCAGGCGCGAATGGCACGCACGTCCGCCCCCGAGCACAGCCCGCGGTCCCCGGCGCCCTCGAGGGTCACGGCGGCGATCGCCTCGTCAGCCGCCCAGGCGGTGAGCACCGTGGTCAGCGTGGTGATCATGCCGGGCGTCAGGGCATTGATCGTCCGGGGACGGTTCAGCCGGATCCGGCCGAGTGGACCTGCCACTGTGACGAGCACCTCGTCCGACTCATTGGTCGCCGCCGTGAATGTCACTGTGCCCTCACCCGTCCCCACCCTTCCCTCGCCGCGATCCGATGCTAGTGCCGGGTGGCTGCGCGGCCGTCGGGCAGGTCGGAGCCGGACGTGCTGGGTTGGGCAGGCTCTGCGGGTCGGGGTCCGGTGTAGTCCGACTCCGGTCGCAGACGCAGCGGCGCCTGGCCGTACTCGTCGACCACGTGCGCGAGCCAGCCCACCGTCCGGGCGACGGCGAAGATCGCCTGGCCGGCGTCGTCGCCCATGTCCGCGCCCACGGCCAGGACTGCCAGCGCCAGGTCGACGTTGGTCGGGCGGCCGGTGCGCGGTCCGACCATCGCCACGAGCTCGCGGGTCACTCGGATCGCGGCCGCGTAGCGCTCCATGGCCGACATCCGGGCCAGCAGGTACGCCGCGCGCGGATCGGTGCGCCGGTACAGGACGTGTCCGAAGCCCGGGATGCCGCGTCCGCGAGCGGCGTGCCCGGCAATGACGCGTTCGGGTCGGCCGGAGCCCGCCTCCCGCAGCATCTGGGTGGCCACTGTCGAGGCCGAGCCATGCATCGCGCTGTCGAACGCGCCGAGGGCGGCCGTGATCGCGGCGTACGGGTGTGCCCGGGCGGAGGCCGCGACGCGCGCCGCCAGGGTGGCCGCGGCCAGATCGTGGTCCAGGCACAGCACGAGCGTCGCCTCCAGCAGGGCCAGGTCGGCCGGGGTGCCCGGCGAGGCGGTCAGCTTGGGCCAGAGCCGCTGCGCGAGCCTCGCGGGGCTGGGAGCGGGAGGGCCGACGTCGGGCAGGGCGTCGACCATCGTGGCGATGAGCCGCCGCCCTGCGGCGTGGACGGAGGCCGCCGTCAGGTCGGTGCGCAGTGGGTCATGGGAACCGGCGATCACGACGGTCAGCTGCAGCCGGTCGATCAGCCGCGCCGCCGGACCGAGCAGGTCGCCCGCCGCGCGGGCGTGCGCGAGGAGTTCGGCGGACGTCTCGAAGCCGTGGCCGGTGACCGCGGGAGGCTGCGCCCAGAGCACCTCGACGGCTGCCTCGAGCGTGTGCGTCCGGGCGAGCTCGGTGGCCCGGACACCGCGGTAGTAGAGCTCGTCGCCCTCGATGAGGGTGATCGGGGAGCCCAGGACCATCAGAGGCCGTCCACGTGGTCGGTCCGCGCCGGCACCACCCTCGCGTGGGCGCCGCCTCGCTGCGGCCAACCGTTCGACGTCGAGGGCGTCGAACGTCGACCCGCCGCCGGCCTCCGCGCGGGTGCTCGCGATCAGCCCGCGCGAGACGTAGGCGTAGAGGGTCGCCGGTTTCACTCCCAGGCGCGCGGCGGCCTGCGCCGTGGTCAGGCGTGGCAGTGGACCGGACATCGACCTCCCACGATATTGATTCGATCAACATTGATTCGTCAGTGATCAATGCCTGTGGTCTCGTGAGGCTACCCGACACCGCCGCAGGAGGAACCGATGCCGTCACCGTCGCGCATGGACAACACCCCGATCACCGTCCCACGTGGGCTCACGAACGTCGTCGTCACCGAGACCGAACTCGGTGACGTGCGCGGACATGAGGGCTTCTATCACTACCGGCAGTACTCGGCCACCGACCTCGCGCAGTCGCGCTCGGTCGAGGACGTCTGGAAACTGCTGCTCGACGGCGAGCTCCCGGACGCTGCCGTGGGTGTGGCGTTCGCAGCCGAGGTGGCCGGGCGGTCCCCGCTGTCGGCCGACCTCGCCACGGCACTGCCCCTGCTCGCGCGTGGCTCCGATGCCGCGGACCCGCTCGCCGGCCTCAGGGCAGCGCTGGCGTTGGACGGATCCCAGCGTGGCCTGCGTCCCCTCTACGACCTCACCCCCGAGGAACGCCGCGCGGACCTGATCGGGCTGGCCGCGAGAGTGCCGACGATCATCGCGGCGCTGGCCAGGATCCGTGCCGGGCAGGTGCCGGTGGCCCCCCGACCGGATCTGGGACTGGTCGCCAACTACCTGTACATGGTGCGCGGGGACGAGCCCGAGGATGAACACGTCGCGGCCCTGTCGGCGTACCTGGTGGCCGCCATCGACCACGGCTTCAACGCCTCGACGTTCACGGCCCGGGTGATCGCCTCGACCGGTGCGGACGCCGCCTCCTGCCTGGTCGGCGCCCTGGGGGCGCTGTCCGGTCCCCTGCACGGGGGCGCACCGAGCCGGGCCCTGGACAGCCTCGACGCGATCGGCACCGACGAGCGCATCGACGAATGGGTCACCGAGCAACTGCGGTCCGGGGCCAGGATCATGGGGTTCGGGCACCCGGTCTACCGGACCGAGGACCCGCGATCGGCGCTGCTGAAGCGGGTCGCGCAGGGCTTCGGTGGGCCGCGCGTGGAGTTCGCGGTCGCCGTCGAGGAGCGCATCCCCGAACTGCTCGAACGACACAAGCCGGGGCGCGCGCTGCACACGAACCTCGAGTGGTACGCGGCCGTGGTGATGGAGTTGCTCGGGATCGAGCGCCCGCTCTTCACGCCGACGTTCGCGGCCGCCCGGGTGCTCGGCTGGACGGCGAACATCCTGGAGCAGAGCGCGGACACCAAGATCATCCGTCCGTCCGCGCGCTACGTCGGCCCGGCGGCACCCCAGCCGGTGCCGCTCAGGAGCTGACCCACCGTGAGCCGGTCCGATCCGAACTGATCCGACACCTGCCGGGACGGTCAGTGCCCGCGGTCGACCCACGCCTGGCGATGGGGTGACTCGTCACCGATGGTGGTGTCGTCCCCGTGGCCGGTGTGCACCACGGTCTCCGGCGGCAGGGTCAGGAGCCGGTCGGTGATCGAGTCGACGATCGTGGGGAAGTCGGAGAAGGACCGGCCGGTCGCGCCAGGACCGCCCCGGAACAGGGTGTCCCCGGTGAAGACGACGCCGAGGTCGGGGCTGTGGAAGCTGCACGAGCCGGGGGAGTGACCGGGGGTGTGCAGGACCTCGAGGGTGACGTCCCCGATCGTGAACAGGTCGCCGTCGGCAAGGTCGGAGTCCGGCCCCACGCCCGGGTGGGTCCGGTCCCAGAGTTCCCGGTCCTCCGGGTGCAGGTAGGTGTGGGCGCCGAGGTCACCGGCGAGCTCGCAGGCGACCCCGATGTGGTCGTCGTGGGCGTGGGTCAGGAGGATCCCCCGGACCCGCCGCCCCGCGATGGCCTCGACGATGGGCTCGATGTCGTGAGCGGCGTCGATCAGGACGCACTCGGAGTCGTCGCCGACCACCCAGACGTTGTTGTCGACCTCCCAGGTGCCGCCGTCGAGCGAGAAGGTACCCGAGGTCACCACCTTGTCGATCCGGGTGCGCTGCCCGTTCGTCGTGCTCATGCCTTCGCTCCGTCCAGCATGACGACGCTGCGGAGCACGGCGCCGTCGTGCATCTTCGTGAATGCCGACTCGATGTCGGCCAGCCCGATCCGCTCGGAGACGAACGCGTCGAGGTCGAGCCGGCCCTGCAGGTACAGGTCGATGAGCATCGGGAAGTCCCGGCTGGGCAGGCAGTCGCCGTACCAGGAGGACTTCAGGGCGCCGCCACGCCCGAACACGTCGAGAAGTGGCAACTGGAGTCTCATGGTCGGGTTCGGCACCCCGACCAGCACCACCACGCCGGCCAGGTCCCGGGCGTAGAACGCCTGCTCGTACGTCTCCGGACGGCCGACGGCGTCGATCACCACGTCCGCGCCGAAGCCTCCGGTCAGCTCCCGGATCGCCTCGACCGGGTCCGTTCCGGAGGAGTTCACCGTGTGGGTGGCCCCGACGCCCCTGGCCCACTCGAGTTTGGTGTCGTCCACGTCGACGGCGATGATCGTGCCCGCGCCGGCCAGGGCCGAGCCCATGATGGCGGCGTCACCGACGCCGCCGCAGCCGAACACGGCGACGGTGTCACCGCGGGTCACCCCGCCGGTGTTGATCGCGGCACCGATCCCGGCCATCACGCCGCAGCCGAGCAAACCGGCCACCTCGGGCGCCGCGGCCGGATCGACCTTCGTGCACTGCCCGGCGGCCACCAGCGTCTTCTCGGCGAAGGCGCCGATCCCGAGCGCGGGGGAGAGTTCGGTGCCGTCCTCGAGCGTCATCTTCTGGGTCGCGTTGTGGGTGGCGAAGCAGTACCAGGGACGGCCCCGCACACAGGCCCGGCACTGCCCACACACGGCCCGCCAGTTCAGGACCACATAGTCACCGGGTGCCACGTCGGTGACCCCGGGGCCGACCTCCTCGACGACGCCGGCGGCCTCGTGACCGAGCAGGAACGGGAACTCGTCGTTGATGCCGCCGTCGCGGTAGTGCAGGTCGGTGTGGCACACGCCGCACGCCTTGACCCGCACGACCGCCTCGCCGGGCCCGGGGTCGGGGATCACGATCGTGGTCAGCTCGACGGGGGCGTCCTTGGCGCGGGCGATGACGCCCTGGACCTTCTGGGGCACGGTGGGTCCTCGATGTCGGGTTCGGGGTTAGCGGCCAGCCTAGCCAGGGCGCAGCCGAGCCGCAGGACTCTGGCGCGCGCCGTCAGGGCGTCCGACGCCGCAGCGTCGCGGCCCCGAGGGCGAGCATCCCGACGATGAACACGCCCAGCACGATCAGCGGCAGGGTGAGGTCCGGGTCGGTGCTGCGTGCCACCTCGTTCATCGCATCGACGGCGTAGGACAGCGGCAGGACGTTCGAGACCACCTCGAGGAACCGGGGCAGGTCCTCCCGCGGCACCAGCAGGCCGCAGAGCAGCACCTGGGGGAGCACGATCGCCGGCATGAACTGGACGGCCTGGAACTCGGTGTTCGCGAACGCGCTGACGAACAGGCCGAGAGCCACCCCGAGGATCGAGTCGAGCACCGCGATCAGCACCAGCAGCGCCCACGGGCCCTCCAGCTCGAGCCCGAGCGGGCCGAGCATCAGGGCCGAGGCGAGCAGTGCCTGCACCGTGGCCATCAGGCCGAACGCCAGGGCGTATCCGCCGAGGAACGAGATCTTCGACAACGGCAGCGTGAGCAGGCGCTCCAGGGTGCCGGACCGCCGTTCTCGCAGCGTGGCGATCGAGGTGATCAGGAACATGATGATCATCGGGAACAGCGCGAGCAGGGCCGGCCCGATGCTCGTGAAGATCGGGCCGCCGTCGTAGATCCACCAGAGCAACGTGAGCAGGACGCACGGGACGACGAGGATCATGGCGATGGTGCGGGGGTCGTGCCGCAGCTGGCGCAGAACCCGGGCGGCGGTGGGAATCATGACGCTGGACCGTCGCGGTCCGGGCGGGGGCCGTCGCGGCCACCGGTGTCGTGGCCCTGGCGTACGAGGGCGAGGAAGGCCTGCTCCGCGGAGTCCGTGCCCGTCCGGATGAGCAGTTCGGCCGGCGTGCCCCGGGCCAGGACACGTCCCGCGCGGAGCAGGATCAGGTGGTCGCAGCGGACCGCCTCGTCCATCACGTGGGAGGAGACGAGAACCGCGGTGCCGGTCGCGGCGATCTCGGAGAACGTGCCCCAGAGGGAGTCCCGGAGCACCGGGTCGAGTCCCACGGTCGGCTCATCGAGGACCACCAGGTGGGGCGTGCCGAGCAGGGCCGCGGCGAGGTTCACCCGGGATGCCTGGCCGCCGGACAGGGTGGCCGTCAACTGGCGCCGCTGCTCGTGTAGATCCACGACGTCCAGGACGCGCTCGACATCCGCCCGCACATCCGGAACCCCCAGCACCCGGGCGAAGTACCGCAGATTCTCCGCTACGGTGAGATCGGGGTAGACGCTCGGCGCCTGCGTGACGTAGCCGACCTCGCGACGCAGGGCACCGCTGCCGGCAGGGTGGCCGAGCACTGTCACCGATCCGGCCGCGGTCACCTGCACCCCCAGGATCGACCGGATCAGTGTGGTCTTGCCCGAGCCGGACGGGCCGAGCAGCCCGGTGATGGCGCCCTCCGCGACCCGCACGTCCACGCCGTCCAGAGCGGTGGTGGACCCTCGGACCACGCGCAGCCCACGCACGTCCACGGCGCTGCCGGAGGTTCTCGTCATGCGATGCATGATCCTCCTGGCGCCCGTGGTTGTGGGCGCCATCGTGGGGCCGGGTGTGGGGCTCAGGCGCCGATCAGGTCCTCCAGCGCGTCGAGGTCGTCCAGGAGGGACATCTCGCGGGCGTCGAGGCCGGCCGTGCTCGCACGCATCCGCAGGTCGTCCTCGTCGCCGGTCCTGGCGATCCGACCGAGCACCGCGTCGCGCTCGGCCCGGGCCGCGGCCGGCGACAGTTCGCCTCCCAGGAGGTCGCCACGCCGCCGGGCGATCCGTGTGTGCATCCCTCGCTCCCTTCGTCGGCCGGTCCCCGGCGACGGGCCGAGCCCGAGGGGGTGAGCGGCGTTGTTCCCGACTATGCACCCGTCCCCGGACCTCGTGGTCGAGGCGCGTCGGCGTTTCCGGGGACCGCCCCGGTCGGGCGGCCACCCATCTCAGTCGCTGAAACGCTCGCGTAGGCCGTCGTGGGACGGGTAGCATCGAAGCCAATCACCATCCAGAGCGGTCGAGAGTCCTGGCTCGTCGACGCCGCAGCAACCCCCCAACGGAAGCCTCCCGAGGGGAAGGGTGCTAAAGCCAGGGGCGATGGAGTTCACATGAAGGCACCACGTACGTTGCGGGCGTCGCGATGAGTACGGCGAGTCTGTACCGGGCGCCGTCCGAGCGGCCCACGATCTCGTTCGAGTTGTACCCGCCCCGCACCCCGAAGGGCGAGGCCTCGCTCCAGCGGACGGTCGCGAGCCTGGCCGACATCGGCCCGGACTTCTTCTCCGTCACGTACGGCGCGTCCGGAGCGACCCGGCAGACGTCGCGGGATCTGCTCTGCACGATCCTGCGGGACACGCCGATCACGCCGATCGCCCACCTGACCTGCGTCGGCGCCTCCGAGGCGGACCTGACCGAGTACATCGACGGGCTGCTGGAGGCGGGCGTGCGGGACTTCCTCGCCCTGCGCGGGGACCCGCCCGCCGGCCAGGACGACTGGCGGGCGCACCCGGACGGCCTCACCAGGTCCAGTCAGCTCGTCGCGCTGATGCGCGACCTCGCCGCCCGCCGGCTGGGTCCGGAGGACCCGGTGAGCATCTCGGTGGCCGCCTACCCCGGCGGCAGCTACTCGGCCGACGGGGAAGCCGTCGTGGATCCGTCCGACGTGGCCGCCCTGCTCGAGAAGCAGGAGGCCGGGGCCGACTTCGCGATCACCCAGGTGTTCTTCGACCCGGCCCACTACGCGGAACTGGTGTCAGCGGCGCGCGCGGGCGGGGTCCGGATCCCGATCGTCCCCGGGCTCATTCCGCTCACGGACCCGAAGCGGCTCCGACGCCTGGAGCAGTTGACGGGGGTACCGGTCCCACAGCGCCTGCTGGACTCCCTGGACTCCGCCGAGGACCCGGACGAGGCCTACCGGCGTGGGCTGGCCGCAAGCGTCGAGCTGAGCCATGGGGTCCTGCAGGCCGGGGCGCCCGGCCTGCACCTGTACACGTTCAACTCCTCGCGGGCCGTCCTCGATCTCCTGGATCAGGCCGGGCTCACACCGACTCCGGCGGTGGCGCGCTCGCAGGCGCGCTGACGCCGAGAACCCACAGGCCCGCGGCGACGTCGGGCCATGTCGTCCTGCCCCAACCAGGGTGTCGCCGCCCGCCGGGTCTCCGACCGGCGGCGACGCCCGCTACCCGAACCACGCACCGGACCAAGGGAGAAACCATGTCGTACCAGCAACCGTCCACGTCCGTCCCGACCTTCCCGGCGGCCACCGTTCTCGGCTACCCCCGGATCGGACCACGCCGGGAGCTCAAGCGCGCCGTCGAGTCCTTCTGGGCGGGCCGCGCGACGGTGCCGGAGCTCGGCGCCGTGGCCCGTGAGCTGCGGACCGGCACCCGGACCCGCCTGGCCGGCCTCGGCCTGGGCGAGGACGCCTCGATCCCGTCGGACTTCACGTTCTACGACCAGGTGCTCTCGGTGGCCGCGCACGTGGGCGCGATCCCGGACCGGTTCGCCGACCTGCGCGGGCCCGGCGGCGCCCTCGACCTGCCGGGTCTGTTCACGGTCGCCCGCGGGGAGGGGGACCGGGCCCCGCTCGAGATGACCAAGTGGTTCGACTCGAACTACCACTACCTCGTCCCGGAGATCGGGCCCGAGACCGAGTTCCGTCTGGTCGAGACGCCGAGCGTGAAGGCGTTCGCCGAAGGCCTGTCCGACGGCGTCGTCACCCGCCCCGTGATCGTCGGCCCGGTCACCTTCCTGCTGCTGTCCAAGCCGAGCGCGTCGGCGCCGGAGGGGTTCTCGCCGCTGTCCCGGCTCGACGACCTGCTGGCCGCCTACACGGACTGGTTGCGGGCGTTCGCCGAGGCCGGAGCCACCTGGGTCCAGCTCGACGAGCCCGCCCTCGTGAGCGACGCCTGGGCGGAGACGCCCGCGCAGGTGAGCGACGCCGTCGGGCGTGCCTACCGGGCCCTCTCCGTGGACCTGGCCCGGCCGGAGCGGCCGGCCCTGTTCGTGGCCGCGCCCTACGCCACGATCGGCGAGCGGTTCGCGGACCTCGCGCAAACCGGGGTGGAAGCGATCGGGGTGGACCTGGTCCGCGGCCAGGCGCCGGCGATCGACGGCGCCGTGCGGGCAGCCCTCGCCGGGCGGACGATCGTGGCGGGGGTCGTGGACGGCCACAACGTGTGGCGCACGGACCTGGATGCGGCGGCGGCGAAGCTCGACCGGCTGCGGGAGGCCGTCGGGCCGGAGGTGAACGTGGCCGTGTCGACCTCGACGTCGCTGATCCACGTGCCGCACACCACCGCCGACGAGCCCGACCTGGAGGAGCGGTTGCGGTCCTGGCTCGCGTTCGCCGACGAGAAGGTCGGTGAGGTCCTCGCCCTGGCTGCCGGTCCGGGCGCCGCTCCTGAGGCGTTCACCCGTTCCCGCGAGGTCGCGGCCGATCGGGCCGCCGCGCCGGGCGTCGTGGTCCCGTCCGTCCGGGACCGCACCGCGGCCCTGACCGACGCCGACTTCCACCGCGGCGACTACGACACGCGGGTGGCCGCCCAGGACGCGGTCCTCGACCTGCCGCCGCTGCCCACGACCACGATCGGGTCGTTCCCGCAGACGTCCGAGCTGCGGGTCGCCCGGGCGAGCCTGCGCAAGGGTGAGATCACCATCGACGCCTACGAGGAGGCGATGCGAGCCGAGATCGCCCGGGTGATCTCGCTGCAGGAGGACCTCGGCCTGGACGTGCTGGTCCATGGCGAGCCGGAGCGCAACGACATGGTCCAGTACTTCGCGGAGAACCTCGACGGGTTCGCGGTCACCCAGAACGGCTGGGTCCAGTCCTACGGGTCGCGGTGCACCCGCCCGTCGATCCTCTGGGGCGACGTCTCCCGGCCCGCGCCGATCACCGTCGGCTGGTCGACCTACGCCGCCTCGCGCACGGACCGGCCGGTCAAGGGCATGCTCACCGGTCCGGTGACGATCCTCGCCTGGTCCTTCGTCCGTGACGACCAGCCGCTCGCGGACACCGCGAACCAGGTGGCCCTGGCCCTACGGGACGAGATCGCGGACCTGGAGACCGCGGGGATCCCGGTCGTCCAGGTGGACGAGCCCGCCCTGCGGGAACTGCTGCCGCTGCGCCGCGCGGACCAGCAGGCGTACCTGGACTGGTCGGTGGCCTCGTTCCGGCTCGCGACCGCGGGCGCGGCGGACGCCACCCAGATCCACACCCACCTGTGCTACTCGGAGTTCGGCGAGGTCATCGGCGCCATCGACGGGCTCGACGCGGACGTCACCTCCATCGAAGCCGCGCGGTCGAAGATGGAGATCCTGCCGGACATCAGCGGCTCCGGCTTCGCCCGCGGCATCGGCCCCGGCGTGTACGACATCCACTCACCGCGGGTGCCGAGCACGGCCGAGATCACCGACCTGCTGACGGCGGCACTCGCCTCGGTCGGGGAGCGCAAGCTGTGGGTGAACCCCGACTGCGGCCTGAAGACCCGCGGCTACCCGGAGACCGTCTCCTCGCTGGAGCACCTCGTCGCCGCGACCCGCACCGTTCGGGAACGCCTCGGAGCCCCGGTCCAGGGCTGATGGTGCCGCGACCCGCCGTTCGGTCCGGTGCGCCCGGGCCGTGCGGCGGGGCGAGCGGCGAGCGGCACGGCCCGGCCGGAGGGGCGCCGGGCCGCGGGTGCGAGGCGGACCTGCGAGACTGGCGTCATGAATGCGGCGACCCGTGGCCTGATCCTGACCGCCATGATCTCCGGTGCGCTGATCGTGGCGGCCGTGCTGCTCTGGGTGCTCGAGGTGATCGGTCTGCCGGTCTTCCTCGGCGCGGTGGTGGTGATCTCGATCGCCCAGATGGGTGTCACGATGCGGATGCTGGGCAACGCGCGCCGGGATCCGCGGGGCGGGTCGTCGGCGTCCGGCGGCACCGCTCCCGGCGACGGTTTCGACCCCATGGACAAGTACCGCTGACGGTCGTACCACCGGGCGAGCGGCGGTTCCCGGCTCGGGTCAGTGCCGTCGGCTGCGGCGCTCGCGGGCGTCGCTGCACAGCCTGATGAACGCGCCGAGGTCGGACAGCTCGTCCGGATTCCAGGGCAGGTGCCGGGTCAGGTCCTGGGCCCGGACCACGATCGCGGCCCACTTGCCCCGGGAGATCGCCACGTTCAGCCGGTTCCGGGAGAGCACGAAGCCGAGCCCGCGTGGGGCGTCGTCGGCGCCGGAGGCCGCCAGGCTGAGCAGCACCACGGCCGCCTCCTGGCCCTGGAACTTGTCCACGGTGCCGACCCGGACCGCGTCCAGGCCGGCCTCGGCGAGGTCGTGGCGGATGCGCTGCACCTGGGCGTTGTAGGCCGCCACCACCAGGATGTCCGACGGCGCCAGTGGGCGGGTGACCGCAGCCTCGGCAGTGTCGGCAGTGTTAGCAGCCTCGGCAGGGTCGGTCCAGTGCTTGCCGAGGAGCGACTGGATCTGCGCGACGACCTCGGCGGACTCCTCGGGGGAGTCCACGACATTGCCCCGGTGCGACACCCGCACCACGTGCACGCCGGGGTCGAGACCGTCGAGGTGTCGCCGTGCGGTCCGTGGGTGGCTGTGCAGCCGGTGGTCGTAGGAGAGCGTGGAGACCGCCTCGCAGAGGTCGGGGTGCAGCCGCCAGGTCCGGTCCAGGAAGTAGCCGCGGTCGGCAGGCAGGGTGGGGTGCCCGTCGGTGAGCCAGCCGAGCGCGGACTGATCGACCGGCGCGTCGTGCATGCCCTGGCTGACCTGCGGGAGCTGCTGCGGGTCGCCGAGCAGGAGCAGCCGACGGGCGGCCGTGGCGACGGCGATCGTGTTCGCGAGCGAGAACTGGCCCGCCTCGTCGACGACCAGGAGATCGAGGTCCCCGACGGCGAACCTGTGCCGGTTCGCGAAGTCCCAGGCGGTACCGCCGATGACGGCGCCGGCGCTGCCGAGATGCTCGAGGAAGTCCTGGTGCTGGTAGGTGTCCAGGGGGACCCAGACAGGTGCGTCCGGATCGTGCTCGACGGCGGGACGGAAGTCGGTCGGGATGGTCGCCTTGACGCTGCCGCCGCGTTTGCCGACCTGCTCGCCGGGGACGCCGGCCTCGACGACGCCCCGCAGGACGTGCTCGACGACGGCGTGTGACTGGGCCACGACGCCGACCCGCCAGCCGAACCTCAGCACCAGGTCCGCGATGACCCGGGTGCCGAGGTAGGTCTTGCCGGTGCCGGGCGGGCCCTGCACCGCGATGTAGGAGTCCTCGGCGTCGAGCAGCGCGTCGGTGAGGGCACCGACGTGGCCATGGTCGAGGTGCTCACCCTCGAGGACGGAGGCACCGACACGGTCGTGTTCACCGTCGTCACGTCCGCCGTCGCTCCGGGTCGGCGCGTCCACAGAAGTGGTCGGGCCGTGAGCGGGCGCGGCGACGCCGACGTGGGGTAGCGAGGCACCGCGACGCTGTCGCGGCGGGAGGCGGCGGAGGATGTCGAGGGCTGCCTGCGCGGGGAGTGGGCCGCTGCCCACGCCGGGCTTGGCGTCGCCGGTGTTCCCGTCGGCAGTGTCCGCGACGGCCTCCGCGACCAGTTCGATGGCGGCTCGCAGCGACGCGGCGGACGGCGGCGCCCCCGGGGCGAGCAGGACCGGCAGGGAGCGGTGCTCGGCCACGTCCCGTCCGAGCCACTCCGAGACCACCAGGACGTCGTCGCCGTCGGCGTTCTCGCTCCGGCTGAGGACCCTCGCACCCGCCGTGGCCCGCACGTGTCCCTCGGGTACTCGCAGCCCATCGGGCACCGGGGGGTGATAGACGCAGAACACCTCGGCGCCGGCCCCGACGATGCTGCCCGTGCCCAGCGCCCCGGTGAGTTCGAGGATCCGGGTGGGTCGGCGGTCCTCCGGCGCGGACCAGTCCTTGACGACCCGGGCATGGTGGACGTCGAGCACGTCCCGGGTGTCCTGCACGTCGGCGCGTGGCTCATCGAGCCGGGCGAAGTGCGCCCGCCAGAACGGCTCGTCCTCCCGGCGGTGGTAGTCCAGGGCGGCCGCGAGCAGCGGCGCGGCCGTGTCCGCCGGGCCGCGCAGCAGCCGGCGCGCGAGTGCCTGGGCGGGCGCCTCCTCGGGCTCCGCCGCGCTCGCGGGCGATGCCGGCGGGGGCACCACGCCGGTCGGTGTGGTCTCGAGGGTCGCGGTGGCCCCGGCCCGCGTCGCATCGAGGTCACCGCCGGCCGCCTCGCGCTGGTCGGCGTGGGCCCGGTCGCGCTGCTCGAGCAGCCAGTCGCGCAGCCGCAGGGTGGAGATGCAGTCGTACCGGTTGTACTCGGCGAGTTCGGCCAGGCGCTCGGCGTAACCGGCGCCGTCCCCGGCGTCCCGTAGGGCGGTGGCCCGCTCGTAGGCGACCACCGAGTCACCGCCGCTGGTCACCCCCGACGCGTCCCGCAGTTCGGTGCCCATGTACAGCGGCTCGAGCTTCTTGAGGGAGTAGGACCGCTGGGAGACCCGGACGCCGTCCTTGACGGACTTGTACAGGTCGACGAGCACCCCGTCGGCGATGAGGCTGTCCACCTCCTCGGTGCCGAACCCGTGCCGCCGTGCGAGTGTGCGCAGTGCCGACTGCTCGTAGGCGGCGTAGTGGTAGATGTGCATCCGCGGATGCGCGGCACGGCGCCGTGCGACGTAGGCGAGGAAGCCGCGCAGCGCCTGCGCCTCCTGGGCGCGGTCATGCGCCCAGAACGTCACGTACCGCTGCTCGGGACCGGCCTCGACGAGGCCGAAGAGGTACTCCAGGCCCCATTCGGTCCGGTCGTCGTCGACCCACATCGGGTCGCCCTCGAAGTCGAAGAAGACGTCCCCGGCGTCGGGTATGGGCAGGGCGTCGAGCGCCGCCACCGTGTGCACCTCGCTGAAGACCGTCGGTGCGGCCGCGCCGCTCGGGGTGGCGGCGGCGGGACCCGGGGCGACGGCTGCGGGGTTCGCGCCGCCCGCGGGTGCGGCGGTCCCTCCCGGGTCCGCCGCGGCGGGTACGCCCGCTGTCCCCGCTGTCCCTGCCGGGGCCGCGCCGGCGACAGCGCCGAGCGCCTGGGCCTCCGCCGCCTCCTGACGCAGCTGCAGGCGTGCCTGCCCACGCAGCCGCTCCAGGACCGCGGGGCGGACCTTCGGGACCGGGCCGGTGCTCGCCGCGAGGTCGTCGATCGTCGTGATGCCCGCGGCCCGCAGCGCGTTCCGGGTCCCGCTGCGCACGCCCCAGACCAGCTTCACGTCCCGGGCCGGCTCGAGCTCGGCCGAGCAGTAGTCGCACCACAGGCAGGCCCGGTACCGCTCGTCGCCCCATACGACCGGGCCGTCGTCGAGGAGGTGCTCGTCCAACAGGCGCTGGACCTGCTCGCGCCGTTCGCGGAAGACCGCGACGCCGTCGGCAGTGGAGTGCGACGTCACGACGTCGTCGCCGAGGTGCAGGTGGGTGTGTTCGGCCACGTCGATCCCGGCCCGGAGCACCTGGTCGGCGTAGGCAGCCAACTGGATGACGGCGGGGGCCTTCGCTGTCCTGGTCAGCTTCGCGTCCACGACGGCGTACCTCGGCCGCCCGTCGACGTCGCCGTCGCGGACCAGGAAGTCCGCGCGCCCATGGAAGCGCCCGTCGAAGAAGCCGGCCTGGGCCACCACGTCCGTCCCCGCGTGCAGCGCCGCGACCGTGCGCGCGTGCTGCTCCTCGAGGCCCGGCCTGGTGTAGGCGGTCGGCGGTCCGATCTCGACGACCCCCGCACCGAACCGGCGCCGGTACTGCTCGAGGACCCGCTCCTCGTGCTCGTTGCCGAGGCGGGCGGCGCGGTCGAGGAACGCGTTCTCGACCTCGAGCTTCGGGACCCGCCCGAGTCGCTCGTCGAGTTTGCGCAACGCGGCGAACTCGCAGCCGACGGCGGTCGAGAGGTCGCTGGCGGAGTAGACGAGCAGATCGTCGAGCAGGAACATGCGCCCGCCTCCTTCCGGTTCTCGGCCACGACCGGGTCTGGCCCGGTCCGGCTCCGGTGAGGCTATCGCGGCCCTCCGACATCGCCGCGCCGGTCGTGGACGTGCCGGCCGTCGCGGCAGGACACCTCTCCGACAGCACCTCGGCGAGCGCTCCGAACTCGGCCCCGCTGACGCCGAGCCCGTAGGCGGACTTCACCCGGATCTGCTGCACCGCATAGGCGCAATGGAATCCGACGTTCGGTGGGAGCCAGTCCGCGGCGTCGTCGGCGCCCTTGTCCTGGTTGACCGGACCGTCGACGGCGATCAGGTTGCCGGGGTCGTTCGCGAACGCGAGCGCGCGCTCGGCCGGCCAGCCCGCGGCGCCCTTGCGCCAGGCGTCGGCGAGGGCGACGACATGGTCGACCTGCACCTCGGCGCTCGTGCTCGGGCCGCGCACGAAGGGCACGAGGTGACCGGAATACGGGTCGGCGAGAGTGCCCGACACGACGAGGCATGGCTTCAGGGGGTCGGTGACGACGTCCAGGAGCCAGATCGCGAGGACGTCGTTACGGGTGTCGCAGCCGTTCCGGTCGACGTCCGCCCAGGGCTCCCCGAAGGACTCACGCTCGTACCCGGTCAGGTCGAGCGGCTCCACCACCGTCAGCTCCGCCAGGTCCGTCCGCGCGGTGGCGACCAGGTCGGCCGACACCGGATACGGCGGTGGCCCCCGCACGAGCTCCCACCACTGCGGCACCACGAGCACCAGCGCGACGGCCAGCAGCGTCGCGACCGCGACAGTCACGACCGGCCGCGCCCGCGCGGCCTCCTCAGGTTCGTCAAGCATGAGGCGAGCCTGCCTGCCCGGGGCGACGCTCCGCCGTCGGGCGTCCTGTCCTGTGGACCGCCGGGCATCGTGGGCCGGCTCGTGATCGCCGCCCCTCCGGCAGGCGCCCGCGAGCCCGGCCCGTCCGGGGCCCTCTGGGCGGACGCCGGGCGGGTTCATCCCCCCGGAGTTACCCAGGCCCGGCGTCCGCAGCGCCTCGATGGGGCGCGAGGGTCGTCAGGCGTGGGATCCCACACCTGAGGACCAGCACACGTTCGCCGTTCGATCTGAACCGCTGGTGCGGGTCGGGTGAACGGTGGGTTAACCACCGATGAAGGTCCGGGGCGAATCGTCGCCGGGCCCTCGTGCTCGGCGTCTCAGCCGTGCTGGAATGGCAGGTCCCGCGCCCGCGAGCCGATCGGATCAGGCCGGGGCCGGCTCCGTGACGAGCGGGTACACACCGTGCTCGTCGTGGACCTCGCGCCCGGTCACCGGCGGGTTGAACACGCACACGGTGCGCATCTGGGTCCGGGGCCGGACCTGGTGCTTGTCGTGGTCGTTGAGAAGGTAGAGCGAGCCCGGGGCGAGCTGGTGGGTCTCGCCGGTCGCCAGGTCGGTGATCTCACCCTCGCCCTCGACGATGAACACGGCCTCGATGTGGTTGGCGTACCAGAAGTCGTTCACCGTGCCGGCGTACAGCGTGGTCTCGTGGACGGAGAAGCCGACGCCCTCCTTCGCCAGGATGATGCGCTTGCTGCGCCAGTTCTCGGTCTTGATGTCGGCGTCGGTGTCGGTGACCTCGGCGATCGTGCGGACGAGCATGGGGTGACTCCAGTCGGTAGGGGAATCGGTTCGGGGACGGTACGGGGAATGGACGTGCGGGACCCGCGGGCTCAGGCTCGGCCGAGCACCGCATCCACGGACTCGTCGATGATCCTCAGACCACGGTTCAGCTCTTCGTCGGTGAGCGTCAGCGGCGGCAGGATCTTCATGACCTCGTCCTCCGGGCCGGAAGTCTCCATGAGCAGGCCGCGCCGGTAGGCCTCCGCGCACACCTCGCCGGCGAGCTCGGCGGTGCCGAACTGCAGGCCGCGGGCCAGGCCCCGGCCCTTGCTGATCAGATCGTGCTCGGGGTACTTGGCGACGAGCTGGTTGAACCGGCTCTCCACATAGGCGCCCTTGGTCTGGGTGGACTTCTCGAGGGCGTCGTCCGACCAGAACGTGCGGATCGCCTCGGCGGCCGTCGCGAACGCCGGGCTGAAACCCCGGAACGTGCCGTTGTGCTCGCCCGGTTCCCAGATGTCGAGCTCGGGCCGAACCAGGGTGAGGGCCATCGGCATCCCGTAGCCGCTGATGGACTTGGACAGGCAGATGATGTCCGGGACGATGCCTGCCTCCTCGAAGCTGAAGAAGCCCCCGGTGCGGCCGCATCCCATCTGGATGTCGTCGAGGATCAGCAGGATCCCGTGCTTCTTGCACAGGACGGCCAGGGCACGCAGCCACTCCGCACGGGCGGCGTTGATGCCGCCCTCACCCTGCACGGACTCCACGATCACGGCGGCCGGGTGGTTCAGGCCGCTGCCGGAGTCCTCGAGGAGCCGCTCGAAGTACATGAAGTCAGGCACGTCGCCGTCGAAATAGTCGTCGTAGGGCATCGGGGTCGCGTGCACCAGGGGCACCCCGGCGCCGCCGCGCTTGAGGGAGTTCCCGGTCACCGAGAGGGCACCGAGCGTCATGCCGTGGAAGGCGTTGGTGAAGTTGACGACCGACTCGCGGCCCGTCACCTTGCGGGCGAGCTTGAGCGCCGCCTCCACCGCGTTCGCCCCACCGGGGCCGGGGAAGACCACGCGGTGGTCGAGTCCGCGGGGCTGCAGGATCAGCTCGGAGAACGTCTGCAGGAAGTCCCCGCGCGCGGTCGTGAACATATCGAGGGAATGCACCAGTTGATCGCTCTGGAAATAGTCGAGGACGACTTCCTTGAGCCGCGGGTGATTGTGCCCGTAGTTCAGCGATCCGGCCCCGGCGAAGAAGTCGAGGTACTCGGTACCGTCCTCGGCCCAGATCGTGCTACCGACGGCTCGCGAGAACACCGCCGGCCAGTTCCGTGAATAGCTCCGCACACCGGATTCGAGGGCGACGGTGTCGATCGTGGGGGCAGTCATGTGAATTCCTTCTTCGATTCGGTCGAATGGGGACGTGGCAGGGTCGACCTCGGACATGGCGGCAACCCCGGCCGGTGGTGCGTCAGCGGCCGAGGCCGCTGATGGTCAGGAGCGGCTCCGCGTCGTGCGAGTCCGGGAAGTCGTCCGCCGCGAACAGCGGCGACTCGGCCAGGTCGGCACCGTGGCGGTCGGCGAACTTGCCGAAGAGCCGGCGCGACGAGGCGTTCGACTCGGTCACAGTGGTCTCCACCGTGGTGACGTCCGGGAGGTCCCGGACCAGGCCGTCGAGCAGGAGGCCGGCGATGTTTCGGCCACGGAACGCCGGATCCACGGCGATCTGCCACACGAACAAGGTGGCCGCCGACTCCGGCCGCCGGTACCCGATGACGAACCCGACCGGTTCGTCGTCGATCGTGGCGACCCGGCAGGTGTCGGCGAAGTCGCGTGCCAGGAGTGCGTAGGCGTATGGCGTGTTCACGTCGAGTTCCCCGCTGTCGCGGGCGAGCCGCCACATCTGGGCGCCGTCCGACAGCACCGGACAGCGCACCGTCGGGGCGGCAGAAGAAGCGTGTCGAACGACCGGGGCCGGGGCGTGCGCGGTCCCGGCGGATTCGTCCTCGTCGGGGGTGTCGAAGAGGTCGCGGGGAGGACTCGAATCGCCATTCTTCGACGCTGGATTCGGGCTCGTCCGGGACGCGGTCGGGAACGCTTCAGTTTGGTGGCGGCGGGCGTGGGAATTCTCTGTGGACGTCGGCATACCGGTGTCCACAGTAGGCGGATCGAGGGGGTGGGTGAAGTGACCGCGGGCACGATCCGCGCTGATTCCCACCGCGACGGATCCGCGCTCAGCCCTCGGACCATGCGGCAAACTCCCGATCGGCGACACGCGCGAAACTGCCGTGAAATTGCGTCCGCATGGTGAGATGGTCGTGAGGGTGCCTCACTACGCGCCGACGGCGCCCTTGGTGCCTCGGAGGCGTCGGCACCTCGCGTGGCCGTCCCCCGCGCGGGAATCGTGCCGTGCGCCCCGGGAATCGCGCCGTGCGCCCCGCGCGAGGAATAGTGGCGTGCGTCGCACGCGGGAGGCTCGACCGGCTCGCCCGGGCAGGGGCTCGCCTCGCGCGGGGGGTCTCGCCCGCCTCGTGCGGGCCGAGGGTCGCCTCGCATGGGGCTCGCCCAGGCCCGCCTCGTGTGAGGCATGCCATAGGCGCCGTCCGTGCGCAACTGGAAGACTCACGCCCATGTCGACCGCAGCCTCCGCCACCGGAGCACCTCCGCCGTCGCCCGCCGACGTTCGCCGCTGGCGCCGCTACCTCGCCGAGGAGCGCGCGGAGGCGGCGCTCTACACCCGGCTCGCGTCGAAGCGGCAGGGCGAGGAGCGCGCGATCCTGCTGGAGTTGGCGGATGCGGAGGGCCGGCACGCGGCGCACTGGGTGGACCTGCTCGGCGAGGAAGCCGGCCGGCCGTTGCGCCCGTCGGTGCGCTCCCGGCTGCTGATCTGGCTGGCCGGCCGGTTCGGCTCCGTGTTCGTCCTGGCGCTCGCCCAGCGCGCGGAGGCTCGGTCGGCGTACGGCGACGATGAGCACGCGACGGCCGCGATGGCGGCGGACGAACGGATCCACGAGGAGGTCGTACGGTCGCTCGCGGAGCGCGGCCGGGCGCGGATGTCCGGGACGTTCCGGGCGGCCGTCTTCGGGATGAACGACGGCCTCGTCTCGAACCTCGCGTTGGTTCTCGGGATCGGTGCGTCCGGGGTCGGCAACGCCACGATCCTGCTCACCGGCATCGCCGGGCTCCTGGCCGGCGCGCTCTCGATGGGGGCCGGCGAGTTCGTCTCGGTGCGGTCCCAACGGGAGCTGTTGGAGGCGTCCAACCCGAGTCCCACGGCGCACACCGCGCTCCCGGACCTCGACGTGAACGCGAACGAGCTCGCGCTGGTCTACCGGGCGCGTGGGATGCCCGAGGACGAGGCACGATCGAAGGCCGAGGAGCGGATCGCGACCTACTCGGGCGAACGGTCCCCGGACCGGGCGGAGGTCCGCAGCCACGAGGAGATCGGCTCGGCCTGGGGGGCGGCCATCTCCAGTTTCTGCTTCTTCGCCTCCGGAGCGATCATCCCGGTGCTGCCGTACCTGCTCGGGCTTGGCGGGCTGGTCGCCGTCGCGGTCGCGGCCGGACTGGTCGGGATCGCCCTGCTGCTGACCGGCGCCACCGTGGGGATCCTGTCCGGGGCGGCTCCGCTGAGCCGGGCCCTGCGGCAGCTCGCGATCGGTTGGGGAGCCGCCGCCGCGACCTACGTCCTCGGGCTGCTGTTCGGGACGACGCTCGCCTGAGGCGCAGGAGGCCGCGGCGCACGGGCGGGGAACATCGTCGTGCGCTCCGTGCCGCGAACCATCGGCGCCACCGCACGCCACGGCGGTAGGTTCACGCATGGGGATGAGGGGTCGTCTCGCGGTGCTCGCCATTGCGGGCTCGATGCTGACCGGATGCCTGGGCGCGGAGGGGGATCCGGGCCCGAGTTCATCGGTCACCGAGGACCATGGCGACGGCACCACCGGCGCACCGCAGTCGCCGACTCCGGACGGAACCCCGTCCGCCGCGTCGGCCGCTCCGGTCACCGCGGACCCGGCCACCGGCCGGTGCAGCGACCCGATCGCCACGGTGCCGACGGGTGCCGTGGGTGCGGCACCGATCCAGCTCGAGGTCACCGGCCTCGTCGCGGTGGACGACCAGGGGGCGCGGCGCTGGGCGGACGTGGTCGTCTACGCGGACGGGAGTGCTGCCCGCTACGACGGAGGCTTCGCCGACCCATGGGCGTACGCGCCGCAGCGGCAGCTGGCCACAGTTCCGGCCGACCACGGGGATCGCGGAGCGGAGGCACTTGTCGGCGGCTATCTCGACTGTGACCTCGCCGGCCTGCTCGCCGCGATCGAGTTGCTCGAGCGGGACCAGGCCCGGTTCGGCGGCGCACAAGTAGCGGAGGCCTCCGACACCGAGATGATCCTCCACGGCCAGGACGGCACCGAGGAGTTCGTCTGGGACGTCCATGGGCTCGGGCTCGAACGGGACGACGCCGGCGTGGTCGTCGCCGGTCTCGATGCCGAGCAGCTCGCGGCCCGCGACGCCCTGTCGGCGTTCGCGGCGATGCTGATCAGCTCGGTCGTGGACGCCAGGGACCTACCCGTCGACCGGATCGAGGTCCTGGCCCCGTACGCGATCACGGACGAGGCGGTGACGTGGCCTGCTCCCCCGATCACGGAGGTCCTCCACGACGGGTGCGGGGTGGTCGAGGGTGCCGCCGCCACGGCGCTCCGGGACCAGGTCCAGGCCGGGACACCGATCGCCGATCCGGCCGTCGGCGTGTACCTGAGGGTGCTCGCACCGCAGGTGGAGCCCTGCATCGTGCACCAGTGACGGGCGTGCTTGGCGCCGGGCCGCGTCAGCGGGTCCGGTGTGTCTCGAGCGTCGCCCGTACCTCGCGCAGCAGTGCATCCACCCCGGCCTGGTCATAGCCCTGCCGAAACGACGTGGTGCTGAACCGCTTGGCCGCAACCTCGTCCGGCCGCAGGGTCCCGGTGCCGCGCTGGCCGGTCTCAGCCTGGCGCAGGCCGGCGACGATCTCGTCGAGGAAGTCGTCCACCTCGTCCTGGTCGTAGCCGGGCCGGAACCGGGTCGTCTGGAATCGAGCGTTGAGGACTTGGTCCGCGGTGATCAATGCATCCTCCGATGGGTCCGTCGATCCCGGGAGCGCAGCCGGGGCCGGCGCCAGCGTACTGGGACGACCTCGTGCCTTTCCGAGCGGTGTGGGGGACACTGGGAGTGGTGGTGAGAGCCGCCACCACACCGGCGTGGGAGGTCGTCATGAAGGCGGCAGTGGGAGACAGGGTCGTCGTCGCGTCGTCACACACCGACGTGGCCGCACGGGAGGGCGAGGTGATCGAGGTCGCCGCGTCGGACGGTAGCCCGCCATGGCGGGTGCGCTGGACGGATGACGGGCATGAGTCCCTGTTCTGTCCCGGGCCGGACGTGTACGTCGAACGACAGGTGGAGCGATTCGAGGTGCTTCTCGGCGAGTAGGACACAGGCACATGCCCGACGGCGGTGGTCGCCCGGGTCCGTCGGTGTCGGTGTCGGGCCGGTCGCGGCCGGGGACGTTCCTGCGTTCGGCACGGGTTGACGACGGTGGTCGCCGGCTCAGGGTCGACCACCCAGGGCGGTCTTCAGTTTCGGCGCGAGGGACGCGCCGTCCCCGCCGCTGACCTCCGCGGCGGCTCCGGCCCGGCGGGCCGTCCCCACCTCCTGCACCGCGACCGGTGTCCCGTGAGCCAGGACCTGCTCGCCCGGGGTCAGCTCCCGGATCGCGATCACGGCGACCCGCGCGGGGAACTCCTGCGCGAACTCACGGTAGATGTAGGGATCGTGCTGGCCGTCATCGCCGACCAGCACCCAGCGGATGTGCGGGAACTCGGCCGCGAGCCGGCGCAGTGCGTGGCGCTTGTGCTCCTGACCGGAGCGGAACCAGCCGGAGTTGGTCGGTCCCCAGTCCGTCATCAGCATCGGCCCGGCCGGGAACCGGTGCCCGCGCAGGAACTGGACGAGGGTCGGCATGATGTTCCAGGCCCCGGTCGAGAGATAGAACATCGGGGCGCCGGGGTGGTCCGCGAGGAGGTCCCGGTACATCGCCGCCATCCCCGGCACCACCTTGCGGGCGTTGCCGTGTCGGATGAACGTGTTCCAGATGGCGATGAACGGTCTCGGGACGAGCGTGACCAGGGCGGTGTCGTCGATGTCGCTGACGATTCCGAAGCGTGCGCCGGCGTCGATGACGTGGACTCGTTCAGTCACAGGTTCCGCGGACTTGGCGGTGATGGTCACCTGATGCCAGCCGGGGGAGAGTCCGTGCTCGGAGACCACCAGGTCCAGATAGCCGCCGCGGTCGGCGGTGCCCGGATAGTCCCGGTCGCCCACCCGGACCGTGACCGGCATGTAGCCGACCGACGCCGTCACGTACGACCGCCAACCGCGTCGGGAGGTCAGGTCCTCCTCCGCGGCACCGGTCGCCGGCGGGGCTCCACCGCGGGTCATCACGACCCGGCCGAGGATCCGGACGAAGTCCTGGTTCCCGTAGCCGATGTAGGAAAGGGTGCGGGGACGCCATCCTCGAGTCCGCAGAATCGGCACCAGTCTGCGGTTGATGCCGTTCTCTATGGCAGCGGCCAAGTGCGTGTCGGGCATGGGCCCAGGCTATGGGAAAGGATCGAGGTCGGCGGCCTGACGCCGCCGACCCCGACCTGCTGCGCCCCATTGCGCAGGCTCCGACTGGTGTGTCCGAGTGGTCCCTATCGTGGCCCACGTCACACGACGCCGGGGACCTTGAACCCATTCAGAAGGCAACGATTCGGTCACGATATGGCCCCTCCGGACCGGTATGGATCCATCTCCCGGATCGTGGGCTCCGGGTCCCCGACGAGGATGTCTCAACACCCCCATGGCGCTCGATCCGCACGCGGCTCCGCCGCTTGCATTGCGGCGGCGCAACGGCCCTTGCGGCTCGGGGCCTCGGGCCTCGGCGGCGCTTGCGGCTCGGGGCCTCGGGCCTCGGCGGCTCTGCGGTTCGGGGGCTCGGCGGCCTCGGCGGCTCTGCGGTTCGGGGGCTCGGCGGCCCGGCGGCTCTGCGGTTCGGGGGCTCGGCGGCTCGAGGGCTGCGGCGGCCCCGGCCCTTGCGGCTCGGCGGCGGCTCGGCGGCGGCCCGGTCCTCGCGGCCCGGCATCGACCGTCGCCCTTGGGGTCAGCGTCGGCTGCCGCCCTGTGGCCTCTCGTCTCCCGCGTCTGCGCGTCGCCCGAGGTGACGCCGCCGGTGCGACGGTCCCCGTCGCAAGGCGGAGGGCCGCCGTCGCGGTTACCTCCAGGGTGACTGGGTGGGGACGATTTCGGTGCCGTCTGGTTTGTAGAAGTGCCAGGTGCCGTTGATGGTGCGCATGGTGAGGCGGTGGGTGTGGACCCAGTTGTGGTGGTAGTAGCACAGCAGGGCGGCGTCGGCGAGGTCGGTGCGTCCGCCTTTGGACCAGGCTCGGACGGCGTGGTGGGATTCGCAGAGTTCTGGGGGTGCGGTGCAGTGGGTGCGACGCAGTGGTGGTCGTGGGCGATGAGGGCGCGGCGCTGGTTGCTGGTGAAAAGGCGGTGGGCGCGGCCATGGTTGAGGACTTCGTTGTCGGGGCCCAGGATGATGCGGTAGGTCTCGCCGGTGCAGGTGATCAGGCGTTCGAGCAGGGTGTAGGGCACGGGTCCGGTGGTGTCGGTGAATGTGGCCGGCCCGGCGCTCAGCAGGGCGGCCCAGTCCCGGGTCAGGAGGTCGGGGGTGGCGGCGCCCGCCGGCGCCGGGGTGGCGGTGGTGGACATACGGGTCCCCGCGGACGCAGTTGTCCCGTTGGTGCCGGTGGACAGAGCCGTATCAGTGGACAGGTCAGTGCCGGTGGCGAAAGCAGCCCCCGAGGGCCGGGACCCGTCGCCGCATGAAGCCGTGCTGGCGGACGGGACTGCGCCGGTGGAACCAGTCGTGCTGGTGGGCACAGCGGTGTCGGTGGGCGCAGCGGTGTCGGTGGGCGCAGCGGCGTCGTCGGGCGCAGCGGTGTCGTCGGGCGCAGCGGTGTCGTCGGGCGCAGCGGTGTCGTCGGGCGGAGCCGTCCTGGGCGAGGTCGTCGGTGCTTCCGCGGAAGCGCTGGTCGGGCCGGTGCTGTCGAGGCCGGGGAGCGGGTCGTCGATCGGTTGACCGGTACGTCCCGGCGCCGGGGTTGCCCCGTTGTTGACCCAGATCGGCTCGCCGCCGGTGGGCTCGGGGGCCTGAGCGGCCTCGACGTCGGCGGCTTTGGCGGGCTCAGAGCCCGTGGACTCGGTGGCCTCAGAGTCGGGGGCCTGAGTGACCCCGGCTGCGGCGGTCCGGGCGGCTTCGGCGTTCGTTTGGGCGGTGTGGATGATGTCGAGGAATTCGGGGGTGGTGATGAGGACGCCGAGGTGGGGGCGCACCGAGGCGCTGGTGCCGACCTTCCCGTGGTCGAGGGCGGTGTGGGCGAGGTCGGCGAGGGCTTGGGCGCGGCGTTGGGCGTGGGTGCGGGTCTCGCCGGCACTCGGGGGTCCCATGAGGGCTTCGAGGGCGGCGCGGATGTATTGGCCGTGTTCGAGGGTCAGGAAGCCGGCGAGGTGGTACCCGTCCATGGTGCGGTCGATGTTGACGAACTCGTGGTCGGCTGCGGCGAGGTGGGCGGCGTCGGCGGTGTCGGGGTCGGCGATCGCGACGAAGTGGTCGACCAGGGTGCGGAGGTCCTCGGGGGACCGGACCGCGGCGCTCTCGAGCAGCAGCTCCTCAACGGTGACCACCCGACCATCGGCCACGGAGGCACCGACGGCGGGCGCTCCGGTGCCGTCGGTCGTGGTCGGGTCGGTCGCGTCGGGCCCAGTGGCGGCGGTGCCGTCGGTGCCAGTGGCGTCCGCACCGGTAGCCGTGGTGTCGGTGCCAACGGTGTTCGCGCCCGTCGCGGTGGTGTCGGTCCCGGTCGCGTCGGCGCCAGTGATATCGGGGCCGTCGGTACCCGTGCCGGTGGACGCGGCATCGTCAGTGCCGGTGTCGGGGGTGGGGCTGGCGGGGAGTTGGAGGGCGTCGGTGGCGGCCTGGGTGGTGGCGGCCCTGAGCAGGATCTGGGCCTGGTCGATCCCGATCTGACCGGCTCGTAGCCGTCGCCTGGTGGCGGGCAGGCTGTTGCGCAGGCCCTTGGCCAGGCTCACGATCCGGCGGGCGTTGGTGGCGGTGATGCCGTAGGTCTTGGCCACGTAGGCGGCGTAGGTGCGGAACCCCTTGGTCGGGTCCCAGGTGCCGGCCTCTTCCTCCAGGCCCATCCAGTCCAGGCGGGCCCCGGTGAGGTTCTCGGTGATCAGGTGGGTCCGTAACGCGGCTTGGCCCAGGAACGTGGCTCCGTATCGGTCGGATTCCTCGACGGGGTCGGCGCAGGCGATCGCCTTGGTGATCGCTTCCAGGGCGATCAACTGGTCGTCCAGTGAGCCGGACAGCACCTCGGCCAGAGGCTGGTGCATCCGGGACGCCAGCGCCACTCCCGCCGCCGCGGGAGCACCCGAACCACTGCCACTGCCATCGCCGGTGCCGCCGCCGGTGTCGCCGTTGCCGCCGGTGGTGTCGCCGTTGCCGCCGGTGGTGTCGTCCATGGTGCTCACCTTCTCTCGGGTGCCGCTTGTATCGGACGGATGTTCGATCTGGTTCCACCCTAGAACACCCCACCGACAACGCCAGATCCCGGATTTCCCTTGTGGATACACCGAAATCGGCACGTCCGTACGTGGGCACCATGGGCCGGAGAGCGCGCCGATGACTCCCCATCCACAGACCCCCGCGGGCCGTAGGGGCCGGACGTGCGCGAGTTGAATGGTCGGGCGGAGCAGTCGAACGGTTCAGGACAGCTCGCCGGCGGCGGCCACCCAGTCGGCGAGTTCCGCGCGGGCGTCTGCACCGAGCGCGCGCAGCGGCCTCGGTAGGTTCGGCGTGCCCACCAGGCCGAGGTCCTCGGCGAGGGCCGACGCGACCCGCATGCTGCCGTGCCGGCGCATGAGATCCCACACCGGTTCAAGCTCGGCCGACAGTGCGCGCGCGGCGGCGGCATCGCCGGAACGAGCCGCCCGCGTGAGGGCCATCGCCCGCTGCGGCAGGGTGCCACCGAGTACGGAGTACCAGGCATCGCAGCCGGCGAGCAGGCCGGTGGCGGCCATCGGGTCCCCGCTGATTCCTATGGTCACGTGTCTGGGGACGAGCTCCCGCAGGCGGTCAACCCGGCCGCGAGTCGCGTCAGGTCCGCCGGAGAGGCCCGCTGTGCCAGTCGTGCCCGCTGTGCCAGTCGTGCCTGCTGTGCCTGCCGTGCCTGCTGTACCCGCCGAACCGGCAACGCGCCGGTCGCTCGTCGCCGGCACCCCGGGGATCTTGATCGAGGAGACCCGGGGCAGCCGGGAGACCCGTCCGTAGAGCTCTTCGGTGAACGTGAACCCGGTGGTCCCGGGATTGTCGTAGACGCACAGAGGCACCGAGAGTTCGGCGGTGATGTCCTCGTACAGCCCGTAGACCTCGTCCTCGGTCAACGGCTGGTAGGTCACCGGTGCGAGGAGCACCCCGGCGGCTCCCGCTGCCTGGGCGTCGGCGGCCAGGTCGAGCACCTCCCGGGTGCCCACCGAGCCGATCCCGATCACCACCGGGATCCCGCCCGCGGCCTCGACGGCCAGATGAGCCACCCGCGCCCGCTCGGCCCGGGTCAGGTACGGATACCCACCCGTCGAACCCAACGGACAGATCATGTCGACCCCGGCCGCAACGAGCCGGCCCACGAGTGCGTCGAACGCGCGCTCGTCGATCCCACCGGCACCGACCGGCGTCAGTGGGAACGCCCCGAGTCCGGTGAAGAGTCCGGGGGCGGTGCCGTCGCGCAGGCCGGGCATCACGCGACCCCCGCCTCGCGGGCGAGGATCGCGGCCTGCACCCGCGAGGTGCAGCCGAGCTTGGCCAGCAGGTGCGAGACGTGCGTCTTGGTGGTCGCCTCCGTGATGTGCAGACCGGCGGAGATCTGCCCGTTGGACAGGCCCTGCGCCAGGGCAGCGAGCACCTCCCGCTCGCGGGCGGTCAGGCCGGCGCGCTCGACGACGGCCGTGGCGTCCGCCTCGGCCCCGGGCCGCCCGCTCCCCGGTGATCCCGGCCCACCCGGCCGTGACGTCGCGAACGCGTCGAGCAGGGTCCGGGTCACCTCCGGAGCGACCACGCCCTCCCCGGCGGCCACCCGGCGCACCGCGTCGAGCAGGGCCGGTGCGCTGGTCGACTTCAGCAGGAAGCCCGCAGCCCCCGCCCGCAGTGCCCCGAACACATACTCGTCCAGGTCGAACGTGGTCAGCACGAGGACGTCCGCGAGCCCCTCACCGACGATCGTCCTGGTCGCCTCGATGCCATCCATCCGGGGCATCCGGATATCCATCAGCACCACGTCCGGACGCAGCGCGCGGGCGTTGCGCACGGCGATCTCCCCGTCGGCGGCCTCGCCGACCACCTCGATGTCGGGGTCGCCGGCGAGCATCAGCCCCAGGCCCGCGCGGATCGCGGTGTGGTCGTCGGCGATCAGGGCCCGGATCGTCACCGGTGCTCCTCGGGGTCGACGGGGCGAACGCCCGACGGCGTCGGCGCGGCCCGCAGGTCGTCGGTCGGTCGGTCGGCGGTCGGGTCGTCCGGGCCGTGGTCGAGTTGATCGTGACCGCGGCCGGGCCGCTCGCCCGGCCCACCCGGCTCACCTGGTCCACCCGGCTCGCCCGGCCCGCCCGGCTCGCCCGGCTCATCCGGCCCACCCGGCTCTCCCGCCTGCCCGACCCCCGCGGCGGGCAACCGGGCCCGCACGACCCACCGTCCGCCGTCGGGCCCGGCCGTGCACGTGCCGCCGACGGCGGTGGCTCGCTCGGCCATGATCTCCAGCCCGAAGCCGGTCGAATCGGCTCGGCGTACCGGCCCGACGGCGTTGCTCACCTCGATCAGGAGGGTGCCGTCGTCGTGGGTGAGGGCCGCCGCGACCTCGCCGGCGCCGTGCTTGGCCGCGTTCGTGAGCGCCTCCTGCAGGATCCGGAACGCGGCCTGGTCCACGGCCGCCGGCAGGCCGTCGGCGGCCGACCGCTCCGGCAGGGTCAGGTCCAGGTGGTGCGCCGCGCCGAGTCCGGCGAGCTCGACGGGGTCGCTCAGCCGGGCCGGGGCGAGTTCGGGTTCGTCGCCGGACCGGAGCAGGGTGATCATCGAACGCATCTCCGCGAGGGCGGACACCGACGACCTACGGGCGGCGAGCAACGCCGCCCGGTCCGCTCCGCCGTCGGGCCGTGCCAGTGCGGCCTCGGTCGTGATGGCGATCGCGGACAGGTTGCCCGAGATCGCGTCGTGCAGGTCGCGGGCCATGCGTTCGCGTTCGTCCCGCAGCCGCTCGGCCTGGCGCATCGCGGTGAGCCGCTCGAGATCGGCCGCGCGTGCGTGGGCGAGATCGGCGACCTCCTTCTGTGCGCGCACCGAGCCGCCCCACCAGAGCGGGGTCGCGTACAGCGCGAACGACTGCAGCCCGTTCGCGAGCGCGAACCGGAGGTCGCCGCTCACCAGCCAGGCCGCCACGAACGTCACCACGATGACCCCGACGACCACGGCCATGATGATGCGAACCGCGCGGCTGGACGCATACAGCGCCGCGGAGTGGAGCAGGTCCCAGAGCACGAGGATCACGCCGATGCTGCCGCCGAGCAGGGCATCCCCGGCCAGCACCACCACGCCGCCGAGCAGAGCCGCGATCGGGTGTCGGCGCTTGCCGAGCATGACCGCGGCGCCGAGTACCAGCGGGACGAGGTGCCACCAGGGGTCGGCCGGCGGCCACGGCCAGGTGTAGAACAGGCCGCCGGTCAGGTCCGTGACGATGAGCAGCACCCCGACGATCACCACGGCGACGGCGTCGGTGACGTCCCGCCGTCGAGGGGTCGCCCGGGCCCATCGCCAGAACTCGATCACGAATGCCACCCGACCATCCCAGCACACGGCGCGCCCGCGCCGGAATCGGCCGAAGGATGGAGGTCAGTGGATCCCGGCCATCATCTTCGTGATCCACTTGTTCATCGCCGCCACGAGGACCCCGACCAGGATCGACGCGCCACCGAGGACCAGGAAGTACGGCGTCTCGTTGTCCGCGTCGTAGAACGTGGCGAGCGCGCCGGCCGCCGCGGAACCGACCGCGATCGACATGAAGAACAGCGCGATCATCTGCGTGTGGAACGCCTCGGGTGCGAGCTTCGTGGACAGCGACTGCCCGACCGGGGACAGGCACAGTTCGGCGATCGTGAACAGGAACAGGATCAGTACCAGCCACAGCAGCGGCGTGCTGTTCGGACCGCCGCCCGCGAACGGGATGAACAGCAGGAAGGCGATCCCCATCACGGTGGTGCCGATCGCGAACTTCCACGGGGAGGTCGGCTGCCGCGGTCCCATGCGCTGCCACATCGCCGCGAACACCCCGGCGAAGATGATGATGAAGATCGGGTTGATCGACTGGATCCAGCTCGGCGGCATCACCCAGCCGAAGATCTCCCGGTTGAGCCGCTCGTCCGAGTACACGGCCACCACCGTGAACTGCTGCTGGAACAGGGACCAGAACGCCGCGCTCGCGACGAACATCGGGATGAAGGAGATCACCCGGCTGCGTTCGACATCGCTGAGCCGCGACGAACTCAGGATGATCGCGAACAGAGCGATCGTGGCGGCCAGCGTCACCACGACCACGATCGTGGACAGATTCGCCGCCGTGATCGCCCCCACCAGGGCCAGGACCGCGACGAGCACCACGGCGCCGACCGCGATCCCGAGGTATCGGATCCGGCCACGGTGGTCCAGGGGGTTGGTGACCTCGGCGCCGGCGTCACCGATCGTGGACCGGCGCAGCAGCAGGTACTGGATCAACCCGGCCGCCATGCCGAGCGCGGCGAGCCCGAACCCCCAGTGGAAGCCCTGCATCTTCCAGACGAGCCCGGTCAGCAGCGGCCCGACCAGCGCGCCCAGGTTCACGCCCATGTAGTAGATCGAGAACCCGGCGTCGCGGCGCGTGTCGTCCTTGGTGTACATGTCGCCGAGCACCGAGCTGGTGGTCGCCTTCAACGTGCCCGAGCCGAGCGCGATGCAGACCAGGCCGATGCCCACGCCGATGAACGCCGGCACCACCGCCAGCGCGATGTGCCCGCACATGATCAGCACCGCGGCGCTGAGCAGGGTCCGCTCGGCCCCGAGGAGCCGGTCCGCCACCCAGGCGCCGAGGATCGAGGAGAGGTAGACCAGGCCGCCGTAGGCACCCACGATCGAGGTGGCCTCGGCCTGCGTGAGCCCGAGGCCACCCGCGGTCGCGGAGTAGTACAGGTAGTAGACGAGGATGCCCTGCATGCCGTAGAAGCTGAACCGTTCCCACATCTCGACGCCGGCCAGGTTCGCCAGGCCCCAGGGGTGTCCGAAGAAGGTTCGCGTCGGTGCCGCGACAGGTTCCGTGGCGGTGTCGCCCTCAGTCATCCTGCGAGCGTGGCACCGATGCCGAGCGCTCGCACGCGGGGGAATCTCCATCGAAGGAGTGACGTCGCGACCTGCGTCCTTTGCCCGATGTGCGCGGGGTCGGCCACCGTGAGAGTGGAAGCATGTCCTTCTCGCTGCTCGGCCCGCTCGCGGGCCTCGCCCTCATCGACTCGACCAGTTTCGGCACCCTGCTCATCCCGATCTGGCTCATGCTGGCGCCGGGTCGGCTGCGCGCGCAGCGGGTGCTGGTCTTCCTCGGAACCGTCGCGGTGTTCTACTTCGGCGTCGGCCTGGCCCTACTGGCCGGCGCCAGCGGGCTGGCCTCGATCATCGAGTCCGAGTCGCCGATCCTGACGTGGGGACAACTCGCGCTGGGCGTGGCCCTGTTCGTCGGCTCGTTCTTCGTGGGCCGGAAGAAGAAGACCGAGCCCGACGGCGGCGCCTCGGCCGGGGTGGACGCCGTCACCGTGGGCGGGCGGAGCGTGGGCGACGACGGCGCCGGGTACGAGTCGGGGGAGAGCGGGCCCGGCGGGCGGGGGCCCGCCGGGTCGGATCCGGACGTCGATGCCGGTGCTGCCCCGGCGCCGACCGGGCGGCTGGCCCGCTGGCGCGAGCGCACCGTGGCGACCGAGGGCCGCGGCGGGTACGCGTCCCTGATCGGGCTCGCGCTCGGTGCTGCGGTCCTCGAGGTCGCGACCATGCTGCCCTACCTCGGTGCGATCGGGCTGATGACAGGCGCCGACCTCACCTGGCCGCAACGCGTCGTGCTGCTCGCCGGCTACTGCCTCGTCATGATCGTGCCCGCGCTGGTACTGCTGGGCGGTCGGATCCTCGCCCGTCGGACGGTGGAGCCGGTGCTCCAGCGGATCGCGAACTGGATGGCGAAGTCGGCCGGGGAGACCGTGGCCTGGATCATGGGCATCGCGGGCTTCCTGATCGCCCGGGACGCCGCCGTCCAGGTCGGGCTGTTCGAGATGATCAACGACTTGTCGAACACGTTCGGAGTGAATGTGGGTGAGGGCAGGCCGGTCGACCCCACCGGCCCTGCCGGCCCGGAGGCACCCGCGACGCCCGAGTAGTCGGCGGCGCAGCCGGCCCCGTGTTCGTCGGGACTGCTAGCCTCGACCGCGTTGCCCGTTCTCAGGGCACGAGTGTGAGAGGAGGCCGCGCATGTTCGCCATGTACCGCGCCGCCCTCCCCGGGATCGTCTGAGGTTCACCCTCGACGGTCGACGGTGGGAGCGTGCGCCACTGCCAGCGCCCTCGGGCGCGCCGGACCGTAAGGAATCTCGCGTGCACTTGTTCTCCCCTGCCTCCCGCACTGAGGCCATCGACCTGATCTCGAGCCATACCCCCGTCCCCGACACGCCGGGTCAGCGGCTGCTCTTCGCGCAGCCGTCCCTCGACCGGCTCTTCGACAAGGGGCAGCGCGCACCCGAGCGGGTGTGGGCCCTGCGGGGCGACCCGGGTGTCGGCGGACTCATCGCCGCTCGGCTGCTCGGTGACTTCGCCCTCATCGACATGATCGCGATGCCACGAGTTGAGGCCGCGGCCGCGTTGCTCGTCGACGCGGCGACGGCGTGGGCACGCGGCTATCCGGAGGCGGAGGCCTCGTTCGAGGCGGACGCCGTAGCCGAACCACTGGCCGATCCCGGCGTGGCGCGGGTGGTCACCGCGTTCGGCAGGGCCGGATGGCGGGTCCACGTGACGCGCAGGCACTACCACGTGGCCGCGGCGGACGTCGCGGCGGCGAGTGCCGCGGTGCCACTCTCGGTCCACCTGGAACGGGCCGGCTCTGCCGACCCTGCCGACCCTGCCGACCCTGCCAGGCTGGTCGCCCTGCTCGAGCGGGTGCTGCCCGGCTCGCTGGACGTCCGCGACCAGGACCTGGTGGCCAGAGTCGGGCTCGCGCAGGCGGCCGCGGAGCAGGCCACCGACCTGCTCGACTCGGATCCGATCGAGTGCATCCGGTTCGCGGTGATCGACGGCGTCGACGCCGGCTTCGCCTCCTGGGTCGCCCTCCCGAGTGGGAGCGCGTACGTGGTCGCCGTGGGGGTCGCCGTCGAGCATCGAGGACGCGGTCTCGGCGGTGAGCTGGTCGCCGCGGCAACAAGAGACCTGGTGGCCGCGGGGGCACACACGCTGATCGCCGACACCGACGACGACAATCTCGCCATGATCGGTGGGTTCGAACGGGCCGGGTGGCAGCCGACCTCGGCGCGCATCGACCTGACGCTCGGGTGAGGGGACCGTCTCCGGCAGGTCAGAGAGATCTCTCCGCCAGCACGGCGACGCACCTGACGAGGGTGTCCGCATGGTGAGATCTCGACTAGCCTGAGGGCCGGTGTCGAGGCGAGGAGCGGGCGTGCCGGAGATGGTCACCTGGGAGTTGCGGGCGGCGTTCGCGCGCAGCCTCTCGGACATGTACGGCCGCGAGGTGCCCGCCTACACGGCGCTTCTGGACGTCGCCCACGAGGTGAACTCCGACGTGATGGCGGCCGACCCCGCCGCCGCCCAGCGACTCGGCAGCATCGGCCGGGTCACCGCGGAGCGGCACGGCGCGATCCGCCTCGGCACGCCGACCGAACTGAGCCAGGTGGCCCGGGTGTTCGGTGCCTTGGGCATGTACCCGGTCGGGTTCTACGACCTGCGCGACGCCGGCTCCAGCGCCATCCCGGTGGTGTCCACGGCGTTCCGCCCGGTCGACGCCGACGAGCTCGCCCGCAACCCGCTCCGCGTGTTCACCTCGGTGCTGACGCCGGGCGACCGACGGTTCTTCTCGGCCGACCTGCAGGTCCGGCTCGAGGAGTTCCTGGGACGGCGGCGCATCTTCTCCCCGGACCTGCTCGCGCTCTCCGATCGTGCCGAGTCCGGCGGCGGGCTCGACGCCACCGGCGCCGAGGAGTTCCTGCGCCTGGCCACCGCGACGTTCGAGCTATCCCCCGAGCCGGTCGACCGGGCCTGGTACGCCGAGCTGGAGCGGGTCTCGGCCGTCGCCGCGGACATCGGCGGGGTCACCAGCACCCACATCAACCACCTCACCCCGCGGGTACTCGACATCGATGCCCTCTACGAGCGGATGTCGGCGCGCGGCATCACGATGATCGACGACGTCCAGGGCCCACCGCGCTGGGACGGCCCGGACCTGCTGCTGCGCCAGACCTCGTTCCGCGCGCTGGCGGAGCCGCGGGCATTCCGGATGCCCGACGGCGAGATCGTCCTGGACTCACTGCGGGTCCGGTTCGGGGAGGTCGAGGCACGCGGCATCGCGCTCACCCGCGCCGGACGGGAGCGTTACGACGCCGCCATCGTCGAGGCGCGCGAGCGCGCCGACGCCGGCGGCGAACCCGACGCGATGGCCGGGGCGCCGCGCGGTGGCGGCGTGGGCCGCGTGGGTGGCGTTGGCGGCGTGGGCTCTGTGGGTGCCGCCGGCCCGGTCGGGGCCGCCGGCAGCGCCGCGGCCGCCCACCGCCAGGGCATCCTCCGGGAGATCTGGGCCCGCGACTTTCCCCGAACCGAGGCCGAGCTCGACAGCGAGGGCCTGGCGTATTTCACCTATGACGCGGCCGGTGCCCGCACCCCGATCGTCTACGAGGACTTCCTGCCCGCCTCGGCCGCGGGTATCTTCGCCTCCAACCTGACCGACCGCGGCGCGAAGGACAGCACCCAGGAGGCTGCGACACTCGACGCGGACTGGTTGGCCGGCGCGCTCGGACGCGACCTCCTCGACCCGTTCGACCTGTACGCCGCACAGAGCGAGGCCTCCCGCGCCCGCACCGACGAAGGGCCACGATGACCACGAACGCCACCCCCGCCGTCGGGCACCTCAAGGACGCGGCCAGCGACCTGCCGGACCCGCGCGAGGCGGCCCTCGAGGCGCTGCGGCGCCTCGGTGCCCAACTGCCGCCGGCGCCCGACGGCGCACCCTCCTTCACGCCGACGTCGCCGCTGTCCGGGCACGGCCTGTTCCCCTTGCCGGTGACGTTGCCCGAGGAGGTGGGGGCCGCCGTCGACCGTGCTCACGAGGCGTTCCTGACCTGGCGGCTGGTGCCCGCGCCGGCTCGCGGCGCGCTCGTGCGCCGGTTCGGGGACCTGCTCCGCGAGCACAAGGCGGACCTGGCCACCCTGGTCACGCTGGAGGCGGGCAAGATCACCGCCGAGGCGCTCGGTGAGGTGCAGGAGATGTTCGACATCTGCGACCTCGCCGTCGGGCTGTCCCGCCAGCTCGAGGGCCGCACGATGCCGTCCGAGCGGCCCGGGCACCGGCTCATGGAGACGTGGCACCCGCTCGGCGTGGTCGGCGTCATCAGCGCGTTCAACTTCCCGGCCGCGGTGTGGTCGTGGAACACGGCGGTGGCGCTCGTCTGCGGGGACCCCGTGGTCTGGAAGCCGTCCGAGACCGCGCCGCTGACCGCGCTCGGGGCGGCCGCCCTGCTGCGCCGGGCCGCCGCCGAGCTTGGCGCGCCGGAGCACCTCGCCACGGTGATCCTCGGCGGGCGCGAGACCGGGGAGGCGCTCGTCGCCCACCCCCGGGTGGCGCTCCTCTCGGCGACCGGGTCGGAGCGGATGGGTGCCGAGGTGGCGCCGGTCGTCGCAGCCCGGATGGGACGCACGCTGCTGGAACTCGGCGGCAACAACGCGGCGATCGTGACGCCGTCGGCGGACCTGGACCTGACGGTGCGCGGGGTGGTGTTCTCCGCCGTCGGGACCGCCGGGCAGCGGTGCACGTCGCTGCGGCGGCTGATCGTGCACACCTCGGTCGTCGACGAGGTGCTCGAGCGGCTCGCGAGCGCCTACCGCGGCCTGCCGATCGGGGACCCGCGCGAGGCGGGCACGCTCGTCGGGCCGCTGGTCTCGGCAGCCGCCCGTGACCGGATGCTCGCGGCATTGGAGCAGGCCCGGGCCGAGGGTGGCACGGTGGTCACCGGCGGCGAGGCACACGCGCTCCCGGCGGCCCCGGACGCCGCCTACGTCACCCCGGCCCTGGTGCAGATGCCCGCGCAGAGCCCGATCGTGCACACCGAGACGTTCGCGCCGATCCTGTACGTGCTCGGCTATTCCGACCTGGACGAGGCGATCGCGATGCACAACGCGGTGCCGCAGGGACTCTCCTCGTCGATCTTCACCCTGGACCAGCGCGAGGCCGAGCGGTTCCTCGGACCGGACGGCTCGGACTGCGGCATCGCGAACGTCAACATCGGCACCTCCGGCGCCGAGATCGGCGGGGCGTTCGGCGGCGAGAAGAGCACCGGCGGCGGACGCGAGTCCGGGTCGGACGCGTGGCGGGCCTACATGCGCCGCGCCACGAACACGATCAACTACTCCGCCGATCTGCCGCTCGCCCAGGGCGTCGACTTCGGGTGACCCGCTCGCCGCCGGGTAGCATCTCGCCCGGAGACGGCGGGGGTGGGGATGGCGGCAGGCAGGGCCGGTGAGGCGGACGAGCGCCTCGAGGTCACCGTGGTGGTCGGTGTCATCTCGATCGTCGCGGTCCTCATCGCGGCCGTGCCGCTGCTCCTGCTCGATCCGGTTGCGCACGACGGTGCGGCGCCGATCGGCGCGATCTTCGGCATCCCGATGGTCGCCAGCGCGCTCATCATCGAGGTCGTGATGCGCGCGCACCAGCGGAACCGGCCGCTCAGCCGCGGGATGCTCTGGTGGGTGCTCGGAGTGCTGCCGGTCTCGATCGTGCTCTGCTCGATCCCGGCCGTCCTGGACGATCCCGAGTACTTCGCCTACGAGACCGGGTGGGGCGCCGTCGGCACCCTCGCCGGGATGCTCCTGCTGGCCTACCTGGGAATCCTCATGGGTGGCCTGCTCTGGTTCTTCGTGGTGTTCCCGCTCGCGCAGCTGGTCCTGGCCCTCATCGCACGGGCGCGCGGTGACAAGGAGGGGGGCAGGATCGGGTTCGGGTCCTTCCTCCTGCTGGGTCTCGCCGCGCTGATCCTGATCCTGGCCGGCTCGCTCGACGGGCTGGCTCCCGGTCGATCGAGCGGAGGCCAGATCATCGCGGCCGTCCTCGGGATCCCCGGATCCTACGAGGTCGTCTGGCCCCTCGGGCTGTGGATCGTGCGCCTGCTCCTCGCCGGCTTCGTCCTGCTGCTGTGCTGGCCGGCGATCACGCGGCGCGTGCGCGGGCGGCGCGTCGCCTGAGACGACGCGCCGCGTTCGTCAGGACAGCGGCCGCGGGTGCTGGAGGCGCCGGCGGACGAGCAGTAGGGCGGTGCCAAGAAGCAGGATCGCCGCGCTGGCGGCCAGGGCCGGTAGCGTGTCGGACCCGGTGGTCGGCAGGCCCGGGTCCTGGTCGGCCGGCGGAGCACCGGTCGGGTCGATGTCGGCCGGTGGGCTCGTCGGCTCGGGGGCCGCGGCCGCGACGCTGAGGGTGAACTCCCTGGTGATCGGGTCGCCCACGAACACGGTGAAGGTCACGTCGCCGGCGACCTCGGGAGCACCGGATATCACCCCCGTCGCCGTGTCGAGCCCCAGGCCCGCCGGAAGCTCGCCCTCGAAGAGGCCCCATGTGTACGGGCCGCCGTCGCCGCCGGTCGCCTCCAGGGTGAGGGAGTACTCCTCGCCGACCGTCGCTGCCGGGAGCGACTCCGTCACGATCACCAGCGGGTCGAGCACGGTCAGGGTGCCGTCGACGTAGAGGAACGAGTAGAAGTCGTCCACGCCGCCGCTGCAGGAGGTGGTGCCCGCGTCGACGTCGTAGCCGCACGTGGGCAGCGTGTCCAGGTCCTCGACGGTGTCGCCGCCCAGCAGACCGGTGTAGCCGGCCGTCACCTCCGGCTCAAAGGCGCCCTCATAGGTGGTCGCGTCGCTCGCGGTCACGGTGACGACCCCGCCGGAACGCTCCACCGCACCGGCGTCACAGGCCTCACCGACCAGTCGCGGGAAGCCCGGTCCGCGCTGGTCGACGGTCCCGGGGCACAGGTCGATCGTGTCCCCGTCCCACGGCACCGAGGTGCCGGGGGCGACCAGGTTCACGGCCGGGCTGGTCGGTCCCGGGAGCGTGGTTCGCGTCGGCCCGCCGTTGTTGCTCAGCGGCTCGAGCAGTGGGTCCGCGACGACGGTGGTGCCGGCGTCGAGTGCGCAGGTGTCGTCGGAGGCCACGTTGACGCCGCCGTCGGTCAGCCCGGCCGTCTCGCCGGTGCAGGCGGGTACTCCCTCAGGAGCGTGCACGATCGACCCGATCACGGTCGGTGCGGCGTCTTGGCCCAGGACGAGCCCGCCCTCGGCATTCTGCGCGACCGTGCTGCCGGCCAGCAACAGGGTCGCTACGGGGTAGTCCGGGGTCTCGAGCCCGGCGAGGCTGATGCCGGCAGCGCCGTTGCCGGCGACGGTGCTCGAGAGGATGCGGGCCGCGGCACCGGCCCCCGTCACGAGGCCGCTGGCCTCGTTGCCGGTCACGTCGGTGCGCACGAGCCGGACGTCCGCGAGCCACTCGGAGCCGGCGGGGGCGGCCAGGATGCCGTGGCCCGTGATCGGAAACCCGATGCCCTCATCGAGGGCGGTGCGCACGTTGTCGCGGACGGTGCTGTCCTCGAGCCGGAGGGTGCCGCCCTGGACGGACGCGCCGAGCGCGTTGCCGGAGATGGTCAGGTCGCTGCCGGTGACCGTTGCGGAGAATCGGAGCGCGATGCCTCCGAGTCCGAAGGAGGCCGCCGGCCCGTCGACGTCCAGCCCGTTCCCGGTGATCTCGGTGCCGGTCAGATCGACCGTGGTCCGTTCCGCCGAACGCGGCCGCTCGGCGGCGAAGATGCCGGCCAGGTGGTTGTCGGCGACGACGCCACCGGTGATGGTGACCTCGGCGAACTCCGCGTACAGCCCGACCTCGTTCGCGCTGAGTTCGGTGTCGGTCAGGACGGCATCGAAGCCGTCGAGGAACACGCCGCCCAGTGCCGTCGCGCCGTCGGCGTCACCCCGGTTGCGCGTCACGACGCTGTCGGTGAGCACCAGGGTGCCGTCGCCGGTCGAGGACGTCGCGAGGATCCCGGCCCCGTTGTCGGCGACGGTGCTGTTCGTCAGCGTGACGGCGCCGCCCTCGCCCAGCATCACGCCGTTGTCGTTGCCGGAGATCGTGACGTCGTGGCCGGTGAACGTGCCACCCTGCTGGAACACGACCCCGCCGCGGTAGGTCCCGCCCGCGGGCTCGCCACTGTCGGTGATCGCCGTCCCGGTCACGTCGAACGCCGCGTCGGGGGTGTACCCGAGCAGGCCGGCCCCGAGGCTGCCGCTCACCGTGCCACCGGTGATCGTCGCAACGCCCGCCATCATGGCAACGCCCACGCCGGAGGTGATGATGGCGGTCTCGCCGATGGCCACGGTCACCGGCGCCGCGCCCGCACCGGGGTCCAGCACGGGGTCGCCGCCGACGACGCCGTAGCCGACGCCGGCGATGGCGGAGTCCTCGATGGTGATCGTGCTGCCGCCCTCGCCGAGCACGCCGACGGCTCCAAGGGACGACGCCCCACCCGAGATGTCGATTCGCGAGAGGGTCACGCTCCGGTCCTCGGAGACTCGGATCACCGGCCGGAACGCGCTGGTGACGTCCCCGGCCACGAGACTCAGGTCGGCGAGGGTCACGTCGCCGCCGGCATCGACGAGCACCGTGGGTGCGTCGTCGAGGCTGGTGCCGGTCAGCGTCACGTCGCCCGCGGCGGAGCCCTGCAGCGTGACCGGGGTGGTGATCGTCAGCGCCTCCGCGTAGCTGCCGGCCGCGATCGCCACGATGTCATCGGCCGTGACCCGCGTGAGTGCCGCGCCGATCGTGGCGCACGCACCCGCTTCGGCGGTCTCGCCACACTCCGATCCGTCGGTTCCTGCGGCCTGGTCGACGTACCAGGTGATGCCGGCGGCCGCTGCGGGCGGCGCCCCCGACAGCGTCAGCGCGGCCGCTGCCACCACCGCCGAGCCGAACGCCGCCAGGCGTCGGCGGAGGTCTCGATGGTCGCCCATCCGGTCGTCGTGCACGGCGGTCCGGCCTCCGGCGGTGCGCATCGCAGTTCCCCCTGCTTTCAATTGTGTATCTCAGATTTCCTGAGACCGTATCGCTCATTCCCTGATACGGGAACCCCCGGCTGCCCGCCTCAGGCCTCGGCAGCCTCGTCGGTCGAGTGGTAGATCCGGAACACGTTGCCGTCGGGGTCCGTGAACGCCGCGTACCGGATCGGCGGCAGGTCCATCGGCTCGACGATGAAGGCCACGGACTGCTTCCTCTCGATGAAGTAGGCGTCGACGTCGGCGACCTCGTAGAAACCGGACTGGCCGTGCGGGTCGTCGGTGGCCACGTCGAGCATCAGCTCGATCTCGGAGTCCGGGATCTTGAAGGCGGCGGTGGTCTCGCCCATCCGCCACGCCTCGTCCCACCCGAGGGTGTCCCGGTAGAAGGTGACCGCGCGATCGAGATCGGCCACGGGCTGGTAGATCATCGTGAGTTTGAGTGCCATGTCAGAACCGTAAATGGATTATGTTTGGCCGTCAATGGTTTATGGTGTCGGGATGACGGACTGGATTCCGCTCCCGGGCAGCGCGAAGGCGCGACTGCTGGACGCGGCGATCGACCACCTCCAGCGTCAGGGGTACGAGGCGCTGAGCGTCCAGGCGGTCGCCCGCGCCGCGGGCGTGACCACCGGTTCGCTCTATCACCACTTCGGCAACAAGCTCGGCCTGTTCACGGTGGTCCGCGACGAGATGGACAAGCGCATGGTCGAGCGGATCGAGAGTGCCCTGGACGCGGTCGCGGTGGCCGGGGGGTCGGCCATGGAGGAGCCCGTCGGCGCCGGGCCGGTCGGCGCCGACGATGCCGTTGTGGTGGACCGGTCCGCGCTCGCGGCCGCGCTCGAGGTCGCGTTCGACGCGGCGGTGCGGTTCGGCGTCACCCGGGTGCTGGCGGAGCCACGGCCCGACGGCGGCGCGGACGTCATCGCCGCGGCGCTCCTGCGTGCAGTGCCGGGCCGGGCGGGCGCGACGGCCGCGATCCTCGCGGCGGCGTGGCGGCAGGCGCTGCGGTCGGTGGCGGACGGCGGTGACCCGGCCGACGTGCGTGCCGGGCTGAGGTGGCTGCTCCGGGGCTGAAGTGCCAGGGTTGCGGATGTGAGCGAGCGCCGGCAGCGGGTCAGTCTCACGGTCCTGATCGCGTTCGGTGCGAACCTGCTGATCGCCGTCGCGAAGTCGGCGGCGGGGGCGATCACCGGGTCGGCCTCGATGGTCGCCGAGGCGGCGCATTCCTGGGCTGACACCGGGAACGAGATCTTCCTGATGATCGCCGAGCGTCGCGCCCGCCGTCCGCAGGATCCGGCGCACCCGCTGGGGTACGGGCGCGAGGCCTACGTCTGGTCCCTGTTCGCGGCGCTCGGGTTGTTCGTGGCCGGCTCGGCGGTCTCGATCATGCATGGCATCCAGAGCCTCACCGACCCGGAGCCCGCCACGAACTTCGCCGTGGCCTACGTGGTCTTCGCGATCGCGCTCGTGCTTGAGGGCACCTCGTTCCGGCAGGCTTACCGGCAGGTGCGTCGCGGCGCGAAGGAAAGCGGCCGGGACCTGCTCGAACACGCGATCGCCACCTCCGACCCGACCCTGCGGGCGGTGTTCGCCGAGGACTTCGCCGCGGTGCTGGGCATCCTGATCGCGTCCGGCGGGGTGCTGGCCCACCAGCTCACCGGCTCCCCGGTCCCCGATGCGATCGGTTCGATCCTGGTCGGCCTGCTGCTCGGCGTGGTGGCGATCATCCTGGTGGATCGCAACCGGCGGTTCCTGGTCGGGGTCGAGGTGTCAGCGGCGGTCCGCGCGCGCGTCGTGGAGGCCCTGCTCGCTGTCCCGGAGGTCAGCCGGGTGACCCAGCTGCACATCGAGTTCGTCGGACCGCGGCAGGTGTACCTGGTGGCGACCCTCGACCTGGTCGGCGACGAGGTGGAGTCGCACGTCGGGGCGCGTCTGCGCGCACTGGAGGAGCGGATCGAGACGACGCCGAGCGTGATCCGGGCCGTGCTCACGGTGGCCGCGCCGGATGCCCCCGACCTGGACCTCGGTCTCGGGGCCCGGGCCGGCGACGGTGGCCACGCCGGGGATTAGGTTCCACCCGGGTCGTTGAATACGCTTCGGCGCATGTCTGTCGACCCCGCCGCCAACCCAACGGATCCCGCTGCTTCCACCGGCGCAGCGCCGGCCGCGTCCTCGGATGCGACTGCGGCGCCGGAGCCCGATGCGGCCGCCGAGGCGGCGGCCGTCGACGGTGACGTCGACGAGCAGGCGACCCCCGCCGTCGACCAGGACCCCGACGTTTCCGCGGAAGCGATCACGGCGCCCGAGCCCGGCGCGGCCGCTGAGGCTGCCACGACCGACGGTGACGCCGTCGCCGAGGTGACCCCCGCCGTCGAGCCGGAGCCGGACGCCTGGCCGATCGCGCTGACCGGCATGGGCTTCGGCGGCGACTACAACCCGGAGCAGTGGCCGATGGCCACCCGCCTGGAGGACGTCCAGCTGATGCGGGAGGCCGGGGTGAACATCGTCAGCCTGGCGATCTTCTCCTGGGCCACGATCGAGCCGCGCGAGGGCCGCTACGACTGGGCCTGGCTTGACAACATGATGGACCGGCTCGCCGCGGCCGGGATCCGGGTCGCGCTGGCGACCGCGACCGCGTCGCCACCGCCGTGGCTGACCATGGCGCACCCGGAGATCCTGCCCCGGCTCGCCGACGGCACCGTGCTCGGTCAGGGCGGGCGCCAGGCGTACGCGATCTCCTCGAAGGTCTACCGCGACTACGCGGTGAAGATGGCGAAGGCGGTCGCCGAACGCTACGCGGGTCACCCCGCGCTGGCGCTGTGGCACGTCGACAACGAGATCGGCTGCCACGTCCCGCACGACTACTCCGAGTCCGCCGAGAAGGCGTTCCGGGCCTGGCTGATCAAGCGGTACAAGTCGATCAACGCGCTGAACGAGGCCTGGGGCACCGCCTTCTGGTCGCAGAAGTACAACTCGTTCAAGGACGTCCTGCCGCCGCGGGCCGCCCCCACCTACGCGAACCCGACCCAGCAGCTGGACTTCGCGCGGTACTCCTCCGACACCCTGCTCAGCTACTACACGCTGCTGCGGGACGCAGTCCGCAAGATCACGCCCGAGGTCCCGATCACCACGAACTTCATGGTCGGGCCGGGCACGAAGTGGATGGACTACTACCGCTGGGGCGACGAGGTGGACGTGGTCGCGACCGACCACTACACGGTCGCCGCAGACGCCGAGCGCGAGATCGACCTCGCCCTGGCCGCGGACATGACCCGTGGCACCGCCAAGGGCAGGCCGTGGATCCTCATGGAGCACTCCACCGGCGCCGTGAACTGGCAGCCGCGCAACCGCGCGAAGGGGCCGGGGGAGATGCTGCGGAACTCGCTGGCCCACGTCGCCCGAGGCGCGGACTCGGTGATGTTCTTCCAGTGGCGCCAGTCCCGGGCCGGCGCGGAGAAGTTCCACTCCTCGTTGGTGCCGCACGCCGGCCGGAACTCCGAGATCTGGTCCGACACGGTGCGCCTGGGCGAGACCCTGCGGGCGATCGCGGACGTGCGGGGGTCGCGCGTGCAGGCGCGCGCGGCGATCGTGTTCGACTACCAGAACTGGTGGGCCGTCGAACTGGACTCGCACCCGAGCGAGGACGTCACCGCGTTCGACCGGCTGCGCGCGCTCTACCGCGAGCTCTGGCGACGTGGCGTGACCGTGGACGTGGTGAACCCGACCGCCGACCTGTCCGGCTACGACCTGGTCGTGGTACCGACGCTGTACCTGGTTACCGACGAGGGGGCCGCCAACATCGCGGCCGCCGCCGAGCGTGGCGCCAGCGTGCTGATCACCTACTTCTCCGGCATCGTCGACGAGAACGACCACGTGCGCCTCGGCGGCTACCCGGGTGCGTTCCGGGACCTGCTCGGGGTGAACACGGACGAGTTCTTCCCGCTGCTCGCGGACGAGCGCGTGGCGCTCGATGACGGGACGACGGCGGATGTCTGGACCGAGCGGGTCCGCGTCACCTCCGCGCAGGTGCTCCGGTCGTTCGTGGACGGCCCGTTGCCGGGCGGGCCCGCCGTCACGCGCAACGAGGTCGGAACGGGCGCGGCCTGGTATGCGGCGACGCGGCAGGACGAGGCCGGGGTGGCGTGGCTGGTCTCGGAGCTGCTCGCCGAGTCCGGGGTCGAGGCGGCCGCCGCCACCGCGCCCGGCGTCGAGGTCGTCCGGCGGGCCGGCGAGGACGGCGCGTCCTACCTGTTCGTGCTCAACCACACCGACGCCACGGCGAGCGTGCCCGCGCGCGGTACCGACCTGATCACCGGAACCGTGCACGATGGCGACGTCACCGTGCCCGGCTGGGGCTCCGCCGTCGTCCGGGAGGCCTGAGCAGCCACGCCCGGGGGGAGCGTGCTAGGGACGGACCCGGATGACGGTCTTGCCCCGGGTCCGCTCGGTCCGGTTGAACGCGGCGACGGCCGCCTCGAGGGGCGTGACGGTGCCGACGCTCGTCCGCAGTCGCCCGTCCCGCACCCGCTGGACGATCTCGGCGAGCTGGGCGCGGTCGGCCTCGACCACGAAATCCAGCGCGAGACCCTGAGCGGGGCGGGCCTCGGGTGGGCCGGCGATGGTGACCAGGGTTCCCCCGGGTCGAACCAGGCGTGCGGACCGCGCCCCGATCTCGCCACCGATGACGTCGAAGACGAGGTCGACGTCGCCGACGTCCTCCAGCGCGTCGTTGTCGAGATCGACGAAATCGTGGGCGCCGAGGTCGAGCGCCGCCGCCCGGTCGGCGGAGCGTCCGGTGCCGATCACGTGGGCGCCCGCCTGCTGGGCGAGCTGTGTCGCCATCGACCCGACCCCGCCGGCCGCACCGTGGACCAGCACGCTCTGCCCCACGTCGAAGCGGCCGTGCACGAACAGCCCCTGCCATGCGGTCAGGCCCGAGATCGGCAGACTCGCGCCGATGGTGAAGTCGACGTCGCCCGGCAGCGGCGCGAGGTTGCGTGCCTCGACGGCCACGTACTCCGCCAACGTGCCGTCGCGCGTCCAGTCCGTGAGCCCGAACACCCGCTGGCCCACCGTCAGGCCCCTCGTGCCGTAACCGAGCGCGCTGACCACACCGGCCAGTTCGTGGCCGGGGATCGACGGCGTTCGGTCGCGGCCGAGGCGGTCCGTCCACGTCCCGGGCCAGGTCAGCTCACCCGGGGTGAACCCGGACGCATGAACCTCGACGAGGACGTCGTTCCCGGCCGCCTCGGGGTCGGGTCGCTCCGTCAGGGTCATCCCGGCCGTTCCCGCTGCCTGATCCGTCACCACAATGGCCTTCATCGGACACCTCCACGTTCGGACCTCGTCGGCATCGACCAGTATCGCCTGACGCCGGATCCCGGTGTCAGGCCCCCGTGGATCGGGCACACGCAGGGGCGGGTCATGGAGCGGTGGGCGGACCAGTGCTAGCGTGCCCCACCATGCTGGCCGACCGATCCATCACCCGTATCGAGACCGCCGAGATCCCCGCGCGCTACCCGCGCCGCATCGGGCGGAACGCGCGCCTGGGAAGCCACGGCTCCGGGCCGACGGCGACCGCCGTCCAGCTGCGGACCGACGACGGGGCGAGCGGGTGGGGCCTGCTCGGGCGGGGTGGGCTGGACGGCTTGGACGCGCTGCTGGGCGCGCCGGTCGGCACCCTGTTCGATCCCGCGGTCGGGGTCATCGATGAGCGTGCCTCGGCGCTCGATTTCGCCCTGCACGACCTGGCCGCCCGCGACCTGGGGGTGCCGGTGCACGAGCTGCTCGGTGGCCGTGGCGAGACCACGGTCGATTGCTACTCCGGCGCGATCTACTTCGACGACCTCGACCCCGAGGAGGCCCCGCGTGGGCTGGGGGCGGTGCTCGCGAACTGCGCGTCCGACCGGGAGGCGGGCTACCGGGCGTTCAAGCTGAAGATCGGGCGCGGCCACCGCTGGCTGGACCGCGAGGAGGGTTTCGCGCGTGATGTCGAGGTCACCCACGCGGTCCGCGAGGCCCACCCGGACGCACGGATCCTCGTCGACGCCAACAACGGATTCAGTCCCCAGGAGACGGTCCGCTACCTGCGGGCGGTCGCGGACTGTGACCTGTACTGGATCGAGGAGCCGTTCCACGAGAACGCGGCGGGACTGCGGCTCGTGCGCGACTTCCTGCGGGAGCGCGGCTCGTCGACACTGGTCGCCGACGGTGAGTTCGAGCCCGACGAGGATCAGGTGCTGGACCTGGCGGCCGCCGGGCTCATCGACGTGCTCCTGATGGACGTCGTCTCGTTCGGGCTCACGTCCTGGCGGCGGGTGATGCCGACGGTCCGGGAACTCGGCGTCGATGCCTCCCCGCACGCGTGGGGCCTGCCGATCAAGACCTGGTACGCGGCCCAGCTCGCGGCCGGCCTGGGGTCGGTCCGCACGGTCGAGGGGGTGCCGGGCGTGACCGACGGGGTGGCGGCGGACGGCTACCGCCTGGTCGAGGGACGTCTCAGCGTCCCGGACGCACCGGGGTTCGGCCTCGAGCTCACCGCGCCGACGCGGTCACTGGTCCCGGTCGGCTGAGGCTCACGCGGCGAGGCCGACCAGTCGCGCGCTGTCGGTCCACAGCGAGTCGGCTAGGTCGTCGCGGACCGCGAGCGTGGACGGGTCGAGCCAGGACAGCCGGCCCGAGCGCAGGGCCGCGTAACCGCGCTCGTCCGGGGCCGGGTGGCTGCCGCCCGCGAGTTCGGTCAGGGCACCTCCCGCGGCCGCCGCGGTGTTCAGGGTGGGTTGGAGGCGCCGCAGTGGCGCTCCGAGACCGGTGCCGAGCACCGACCACGCCACCCGCATGCCCGCCGGGAGGTCGCGGGCCAGGCCGGTGCCGAACACCTGGCCCGGGTCATAGGCGATCACCGTGGCCGCGCGGTCGCGCAGTTCCGGTCTGGACCGCAGCGACCGCGCGTTCAGGATCGTGCAGAGCTTGGCCGCGGTGTAGGCGTGCTGACCGGCCCGGCGGGGCCTGGCATCCCGGTCGGGGTCGCGGTCCGGGTGGGCGAGCAGGTGGGCGTCCGCGTGGCGGGGGACGGCCAACCCCGCCTTCGTGGCGGGGTCATGGGTGCCGCTCGTGGTGAGCACGATCCGGGACCGCTCCGCCAGCACCGGCAGGAGCAGCCGGACGAGCAGGTAGTGCCCGAGGTGGTTCAGGACGAACGTGGTCTCGTACCCCTCCGGCGTCCGCCCGTCGGCGTCGGCCCGGATCCCGCCGGCGTTCAGGACCAGACCGTCGATCCGTGAGTTGCCGAGCCGCTCGCGCACCGAGGCCGCGAAGGTGCGCACCGAGTCGAGCCGGGTCAGGTCCAGGGCATCGGCGGGGTCCGCGGGGGAGCGGGCGCCGACGATCACCCGGGCGTTCGGGGCCTCGGCCAGGCGCGCCGCGGCACGGGCGCCGAACCCTGAGCTCCCGCCGGTCATCACGTATGTCGCCACGTTGCCCCCGCCCTCGCCGAGGTTCTCGCCCCGAGTGTAGCCTCGGCGTTCCCGCTGGGATCCGGGCCGATCGGCTGTCGAAACCGTGGCTGCTCGTACGTCATGGAGGTAAGGCCGTCGATGCGGCCCGGTCGGCGGGCGACGTCGGCCCCGAGCAGGAAGGATCGGACCCATGACTGCGTCCGGTTCACAGTTCAGCCCGTTGGGCGAGGAGGAGTGAGATGAAGTTCGTGGTCCTGTTGATGGCCGATGGCGCCGAGAAGGCGTTCGACGAACAGACCCCCGAGGAGCAGGGCGCGCTCATGGAGAAGTTCGGGGCGTTCGACGCCGCGTGCGCGGCCCAGGAGGGCGTGACGATCCTCGCCGGCGAGGCCCTCGCGGACGGAGACGCGGCGAGCACGGTGCGCACCCGTGACGGGCAGCTCACCGTGACGGACGGCCCCTACGCCGAGGCGGTCGAACAGCTCGGCGGCTTCTATCTCGTCGAGGCGCCCGACCGGGACGTCCTGGTCGAGCTGATCGCGGAGCTGCCCGCCTACGACATCCAGATCAACCCCGTCCAGGAGATGTGAGGATGAAGAACTACGTCATCCTGATCGCCTATGAGCCCTGGGACTGGTCCACCGCCACCGAGGAGCAGCGGGCGGCCTTCTTCGCCCAGCACGGTGCGTTCTCCGAGTTCATCGACGCACACGGCAAGCAGGTCGCGAGCGCGGCGCTGGACGACACCGACACGGCGACCACGGTGCGGCACGTGAACGGCGAGGTGGTCGTCACCGACGGGCCGTTCGCCGAGACCGCCGAGATGATCGGTGGCTACTACGAGGTGGAGTTGCCCGACCTCGACACCGCCATCGAGGCGGTGGCGCTGCTGCCGCCGTCGTACTCCCTCGAGATCCGGCCGGTGATCGCCGTCAGGTGAGCGAGGACGCGCTGGTACGCGTGGTGCGCGAGGAGTGGGGCCGTTTGGTGGCTCTGCTCCTCGCGCGCTACCGTCGGCTCGACCTGGTCGAGGACGCCCTCGGGGACGCGGTGGAGGCCGCGGCCCGCGCCTGGCCCGCCGACGGCGTTCCCGCCAACCCGGCCGGGTGGCTCAATACCGCGGCGTCCCGCCGGGTACTCGACCGGCTCCGGGCCGAGGCGATGCAGCAGCGCCGTGCGCCGCTGCTGGTGACCGAGGTCGAGCGGCGATCCGGGGGTACCGCCGTGATGGTCGATCCCGGCGGGCTCGTCGAGGACGACGTCCTGCGGTTGGTGCTGATGTGCACGCATCCAGCTCTCGGCGCCGAGGCCGCGGCCGCGCTTGCGCTGCGCCTCGTCCTCGGCGTGAGCACGCACGACGTGGCGAGACTGTTCCTGGTGCCCGAGCCGACGATGGCGGCGCGGATCACGCGGGCGAAGAAGAAGATCGTCTCCGCCGGAATCCCTCTGGCTGTGCCCGGGGCGGACGCGCTCCCGGAGCGGCTCGACGCGGTCGCCCAGATCGCCTACCTCGCCTTCACCGCCGGCTACGCCCCCGGCAGCGGATCCGACCTGCTGCGCGCCGACCTCGCGGGCGAGGCGGTCCGGCTGGTTCGGGTGGTCCTCGACGAGCGCCCGGGGGAACCGGTCCTCGTGGCGCTGCTGGCGCTCATGCTGCTCCAGCACTCCAGACGAGATGCGCGGGTGGGTGCCGATGGTGACCTGGTCCTGCTCGGGGAGCAGGACCATACGTTGTGGCACCACGACGAGATCGAGGAAGGGCTCGCGCTGCTGCGCAGCCTCGGCGACGCGCACGTCCTCGGAGCGACGGCGGCCGGCTACCTCCTGCAGGCACGCATCGCCGCGGAGCACGTGATCGTCGGGAACGCCGCACAGACCCGCTGGCATCGCATCGTCGACCACTACGACGCGCTGCTACGTCTCGCGCCGTCGCCCGCCGCGGAACTCGCCAGGGCGGTGGCGCTCGCGGAGGCCGCAGGGCCCGACGCGGGTCTGGCCGCCCTCGACCGCATCCAGTTACCGGGCAGTCACCGGCTGGCGGCCGTGCGGGCGGAACTGCTGGTGAGGACCGGACGACTGGATGAGGCGCGGGTCGCCTACGGGGAGGCGATCGCGAGGTGCCGCAACGAGGCCGAACTGGAGCACCTGCGTCGGCGGCGGGCCGGACTCGCCGAGGACGAATCCACGGCGACGTGCCCCTGACCGACGCCCAAGGTGCGGCCACGCTCCCCGGCCGGGACCTCGCCGTCGCTCGTTCCTCAGAGGGGCGGCTCGGCCGGCGGCGGGCCCTCGCGGCGCTCCACGACGGTGTGCGAGGTGTTCGTGCGCTGGCGGTTCATGACCAGGGCGACGATCAGCGCCAACACCCCGGCGGCCATGCAGATGTACCCGATCACGGTCAGGTCCACCACGTCCCACTGGTCCCGCACCCCGAAACTGAGGATCGCACCGAGCACGATCAGGATGATGCCTCCACCGATACCCACGATTGCGTTCCCTTCCGCCGGCTCGAACGTCCGGTCAGACCCCTCATCGTGCCGGTGACGGGCGCTGCCCGCACGTCGGGTGGCCCGTAGTGGCGGTGCTTCACCTCAGCCGGCGACCGCGACGGTCAGCAGGGTGAACGCGGCGACGATCACCGCCACACGCACGTAATGGAGCGCATCCCAGCGTGCCATCTGCTCGCGCCAGTCCGCCGGCACGGTCTCGGGCGTCCACCCCTTCGACCGGTTGTTGATCGGCACCAGCAGCGCCACGGACATGATCACGCTGACCACCAGCAGTCCCGCGGCCGTCCACGCCGGTAAGGCCGTCTCGGGGCTCAGCAACGCCGTGGCGGCGGTGAGCACGAGCGAGCCGATGTACCAGAACGGCATCACGCGCCCGAGCATCCGCGCGCCGTTGCTGCGCGCCAGAATGCCCGCATTCCCGGGCAGCCCGTCGACGATCGGGTTGATCACGAACGCGACCGAGGCCTCCACCCCCACCATCACCCCGACGACCACCACGGCGACGATCGGCAACCATTCCATGTCCATCTCCCTGAACTTCGCGCAACTCTCGTTGGCTCGACCTCGGAACTAGCAGTGCTAGAAAACGTAGCAGGGAAATGCTAGCGGCGCTAGACTGAGGTGATGACCTCATCGTCGGCATCGCACAAGGCACGTCGGCTCGCGGAGCGGGAGGCGCGGATCGTCGCCGCGGCCCGTGCGCTCGCGGAGGAGCACGGCTGGGAGGCGGTGACCACCCGGCGGCTCGCCGACGCGATCGGGTACAGCCAGCCGGTGCTCTATTCCCACTTCCCCGGTGGGATGTCCGAGATCGTCACCGCCGTGGCGCTCGTCGGCTTCGACGAACTTGCACGAGCGATGTCCGGCACCGGCGTCGGCGACCCGAGCGAGAGCGGGGCCGGCGCGGACGGCCTCCGCGCCATCGTCACCGCGTACCTCGGTTACGCCGAACGTCATCCAGCGACGTACGAGGCGATGTTCCGCCTGCCCATCGGGGCGCCGTTCGCGTCCGAGCAGACGCCACGTTCGATGCGGGTCGCCTTCGATGCGCTCGTCGAGGTGCTTCGGAGCCAGGAGCGGCCGCCGGAGGACCCGGCGACGGCGGCCGAGGTGCTGTGGGGCGCGGTGCACGGCGTCGCGACGCTCGGGTCCGCGGCGCGCCTGTCGCCCGGCAACGAGGACCGCCGGGTCGAGGAACTCGTCCGCCGCTATGCCGGTGGATCGGAGTGAGCGAGGAAGTCGCCAACGCCTCGAATCCGACGGTTGTCGGTGACTGACTCGCGGCGGTGGCAGCGGTTTCGGGACCTCAGCCCTTGATGCCGCTCGCGAACCCGATGATGAAGTACTTCTGCAGGAGGAAGTAGACGATCAACAGCGGGACGATCGCGATCGCCATACCCGCGAACAGCACGCCCCAGTCCGTGGCGAACTCGCCGCGGAACGCGTAGATCGCCACCGGCAGGGTCTGCTGGTTGCTGCCGCCCACGTACAGCAGCGGGGTGAGGAAGTCGTTCCAGGTGGTGATGCCGGTGAGGATCACCACGGTGCCGGTGATCGGGCGCAGCAGCGGGAACACGATCTTGCGGAACATCGTGATCGCGCCGGCGCCGTCCACCCGGGCCGCCTCCTCGTACTCCCGGGGCAGCGCGCGGATGAACCCGGCGTACAGGAAGATCGTGAACGGCAGCTGGTGCCCGGCCTCGAACAGGATCAGTGAGGTCCAGGTGCCGAGCAGGTTCGCCGAGTTCATGACCTGGTACAGCGGCACCATGCCCAGCTGCAGCGGGATCATCAGCCCGAGCAGGAACACCAGGTACGTCAGCGTGCTCAGGCGGCTCAGCCGGCGCGAGAGCACGTACGCGGCCAGTGAGCCGAAGCCGACCAGGATCAGCACGCTCAGCGCGACCACGACGATCGAGTTGACGTACGCCGTGCCGAGCTCGCCCCGGTCCCACGCGGTCGCGAAGTTCTCCCAGTTCAGTGACGTCGGCAGCGCCAGCGGGCTCGCGGCCACCTCGGCCTGGCTCTTGAAGGCCACCGTGAAGAACACGTAGAACGGGAAGATGAACGCACACGCGCAGACGATCATCAGCACCTCGCGGCTCAGCCGGGCCGCCCCGAACCGTTGCCTCATCGGTCCACCTCGAATCGCCGCAGGGCCCCCAGCTGCACCATCGCGAACGCGAACACGATCATGGTCAGCACCAGGGCGATCGCCGCGGAGTAGCCGAACCGCCCGGACACGAAGGCCTCCTTGTACATGATCACGGACAGGGTCTCGGTCGAATAGCCCGGGCCGCCGCCGGTCATCGCGAACACCTGGTCGAACAGTTTCAGGCTGCTGATCAGGGTCAGGGACATCGCGACCGTGGTGGCCGGGATCAGCAGCGGCACCGTGATCAGGCGGGTGCGCTGCCACCAGGTCGCACCGTCCAGTTCCGAGGACTCGTTCAGCTCGGCCGGGATACCCTGCAGCCCGGCCAGGTAGATGACCATGGTCAGACCGGCGTTCTGCCAGATGACCACGCCGATCACGGTCCACAGCGCGAGCGAGCTCTCCCCGAGCCAGTTCTGGGCCAGGAAGTCGAGCCCGACCGCCCGCAGCACCGTGTTCAGCGGCCCCTGCGGCGTCAGGATGAACGTCCACAGGAACGCGATGATCACCGGCGGCAGCATGGCGGGGGCGAAGAACAGCGTCCGCAGCACGTTGCGGGTCACCAGCGAGGAGTGCAGCACGAGCGCCAGGCCCAGCCCGACGAGCGTCTGCACCGCCGTCACCGTCACGGCGATGATCAGCGAGTTCCGGAGCGCCGAACGGGCCGCCACGTCGGAGAGGATCTCCGCGAAGTTCTCCAGCCCGATGAACGTGGTGCCATCGGCCCGGCCGCTCCAGTCCGTGAACGCGTACAGCGCCCCGGACAGCGTCGGGTACAGCACCACCAGCGCGTACAGGACGAACGCCGGCAGCAGCAGCGCGTAGGGGACCCCGGCCGGGGTGAGGCTCCGCCTGCTGCCCGACGGCGCGGGCTGGGTCGGTCGTGGGGGCGTCGCCGTGGTCACGGCTGAGGTCACGGCGTCCCCTTCGCGTACTCGGCGTCCATCTGGGCGAGCAGGTCGGGGATCGTGATCTCGTCCGCATACAACTGCTGGCCGGACTGCAACATGGTCTGCTGCACGTCGCCGTTGGGCCACAGGTAGTTCGCGTACGGCACGGTCCGGCCCTCGTCCACCAGCGGGAGGACCGGCTCGAGGGAGGGGTTGTCGACGACGGCGCCGACGTCCAGGCCGGGGAGCACCGCGAGCGTGTTCGCGTAGGTCTCCACGTTCCCGGGACCGGCGAGGAAGTCCAGGAGCGCCCGGGCGCCGTCGGGGTTCTTCGCCGCGGCGTTGACAGCCAGGAAGTCCGGCGCGGTCGGCAACAGGGTCGCCCCGGCGTCGTCGCTCGACGGCATCGCAACGATCGAGAACGCCTCCGCCCCGGACTCGGAGTACTCGAACAGCGCGGGCAGGCCCGAGTTCGTGAGCACGGTCATCCCGGCGGCCCCGGTGGCGAGATCCTGCATCGCCTGGTCCGGCGGGACCCCGAGCGCGCCCTCGGTGAAGAAGCCCTTGTCCCGTAGTTCCAGGTACTTCGTGAACACCTCGGTCCAGCCGGGCTCGTCGCTGAAGGACGTCTCGCCCGCGCGCATCTGGGCGTCGAGGTCCGGGTTGGGCCCGTACAGGAGCGTGCCGGCGAAGATGTACACATAGAACTGCAGGTAGATCGCGCCGCCGGAGAGTCCGTGCGAGATCGCGGTTCGCCCGGAATCGGTCAGCGCCTGGGACACCTCGAGGAGCTCGGGCCAGGTCGTCGGCGGCTCGAGCCCCAGTTCGGCGAAGACGGCCAGGTTGTAGGCCAGCACGAGGGAGTTGCGGGCCACGGGGAACGCGTAGGTCTTGCCGTCCACGTCGGAGAGGGCGCGGGTGCCGTCGTCGATGTCGCCGGTCCAGGCCGCGTCGGAGAGGTCGAGCAGGTCCCCGCTGCTGCCGAGCACGCCGGCGGCCACGTTGGAGGAGTAGCCGGGGGAGACCCGGAAGAGGTCGGCGGCGGTGCCGGAGGAGAGCTGCACCGGCAGTTGCTGGTTCATGTCCGGCACGGCCACGGATGCGATGTCGAGCTCGATGCCGGTGTCCGCGGTGAACGGCTCGACCAGCGGTTCGATGCCGGTGTTCTGCTCGGTGGACAGGTAGGCCGTGACCGTGCCACCGCCCGAACCGGACCCGGACTCCTCACCCGAGCCTCCGCCGTCGTCATTCACGAAGCCGCCGCAGCCGGCGAGGGTGAGGGCACCGAACCCGGCGCCGCCGAGGAGCAGGGCGCGGCGCGAGGGGGTGAAGCGCGAGTGCGAGGTGATGGGGGACATGGGGGCCTCTCCTTCGAGGGTCGGGATGGGGGCTGATCAGCTGACGTGGGTCCGGTCCGGGGTGGCCAGTTCGGTCGAGGAGGACTGGGCCTCGGTGCGCGGTGCGTCCGGGTCGCCGGGCACGATCGCGCCGTGCGCGCGCAGGGCCGCGCGGACGTCCTCGATGGGCACGTCCACCGCGGCAGCCGCGGAACCGGCGGCGAGCGCGGTGATGGCGCCGGCGGCCTGCCCCATCGCCATGCAGGACGCCTGCACCCGGTAGGCGGAGTTCGCGTCCTGGTCGCCCGCGATGGCCCGGCCGGCGACCACGAGGTTCGTGCTGCCGCGCGGGATCATCGCGCCACGGGGGATCGTCGGGAACGTGCCGAACGTGAGCGGCCGGATGTCGATGCCGTCGCCGTCGTGGTTGTGCACGTCGATCGGGTAGAAGCTGAAGCTCACCGCGTCGTCCCAGAGGCGGCCGTTCGTGTAGTCGACGGCTGTGACGCGGGTCAGCCCGTCGATCGTGTACGTCTCCCGGACGCCGGTCTCGATCGCCCACCGGTCCACGGTGAGCCCCTCGAGTCCGGGCAGGGCGCGTAGGAAGTTGTGCACGCGCATCAACGTGCGGCGGCCGGCGAGCTCGGCGGCGGTCTTCGCGGCGGACGTGCCGCCCTCGATCCCGGGGACGTGGATCGCGTTCTCGCCGTGGTTGCGCAGGAACTTGTGCATCGGCTTCGTGAACAGCTGGAGGTCGCCCGGCACCAGGTCCCCGGCGTCGATCGCGCGCTCGTACGCCGCGTCGAGGACCTCGTAGTCCAGGGTCTTCGGGTCGTAGCCGCCGAACCGGACCATGATCGTGCCGGGCTGCCGGTTCGGGTTCGCGTGCCGGGGCAGGCCGGCGTGGGCGACCACGTCCGCGTCCCCGGTGGCGTCCACGAGCATCGTGGTGGTGAGGTCGATCAACCCCTCCTTGGTGCACAGGGTCACGTCCCACCCGGTCGAGCTCCGGCGCACCCGCGCGACCATCGTGTGCAGCAGCAGGTCCGCGCCGGAGGCGACCACGGTCTCGTCGATCACGGACGCGTAGATCGCGGGGCTGACCGGAACCTGGAGCTTGTAATGGGGCAGTTCCCACTGCGTGAAGTCGGGGAGCTCACGCCCGGTGAGCGCCACGGAGCGGCGCACCATGTCCCAGCCGATGCCGGCGATGATCTGCCGGCCCCACGCGTGGAACAGGCCGGGCAGTGCGACGCCGGCCACGGTGGTGGTGCCGCCGAGGGCGCCGTTCTTCTCGACCAGCAGGGTGCGGGCGCCCAGCCGGGCCGCCTGGACCGCGGCGGGGCAGCCGGCGGGGCCGCCGCCGATCACGATCACGTCGTAGTGCTCGGTCACGTGGATTCCTCCGCAGTCTTTCGGGTGACGGCACCCAGCAGCGCCGAGAGTTCGGCGGCCGACTCGACGACGGCGGTGCGCAGCGCCTCCGCATGCAGCGGTGAGTGCCGAACGGACGGGTAGCCGACGCACAGGGCGGCGATGGTGCGTCCGGTGTGGTCGCGGACCGGCGCGGCGACCCCGCACACGCCCGGCTCCTCCTCCTCGAAGTTCGTCGCGTATCCCTGCGCCAGCACCTGCTCGACCAGGTCGTCGAGCTCCGCCGGGGTGCGGTCGAGGGCAGCCCGCCAGGGCGCTCCCTCGAGCATCGCGGCCCGTCTCGCGGCGCTCTGCCCGGCGAACAGGATCTTCCCGGCGGCCGTGCGGAACGGCAGGGCGGCGCCGTCGTCGGTGAACCGGGCGACCGTCGGGTTGATGTTCAGCAGTTGCTGGCTGACCAGGACGGACAGGTCGACCCGCCGGGCGTCCTTGAGGACGGACAGGTGCACGGTCTCGTCGGTGGCGAGCCACAGTTCCCGCAGCACCGGTGCGGCCACGGACGCCAGATCGGACTGCTCCACGTAGGCGCGGTTCAGCTGGAAGAACGTGGGTCCGAGCAGGTAGCGCCGCTCCGGCTCCGACTGGCGCACCAGGCCATGGGTGACGAGCGCGCTCAGCAGGGTACGTCCCGTCGAGGGTCGGAGGCCGACGGCGGTGGTCAGGTCCTTGAGGGCGAGTCCGCCCGGTCCGGCGTCGGCCAGGGCATGCAGAAGCGCGACCGAGCGGTCGATGACCTGGATCGGGCTGCGCGGGGTGCCCTGGGCTGCCCCGGGTGGGGCGGTCGCGTCGTCGGTCATGGGCGTCACCTCCTCGTCGGGGTTCGGTCGGTTCTCGATCGGTTGTGCTCGCGGGTGCTCGCATGTCCTATCACTGTTCGACATTATCGAACTGCTTGCGACACTATGGCGTAATCCGACGGTAGCGGCTACGTTTGAAACGTGTCAACGCAACGGGGCTGACTTGGTCCCGTGCCAGCCGCTCTCGGAAGGGCAGTCGATGTCGACCTCACCCACCGTCCGTCGCCCACGCCGCCGCGCCGTGCTGCTCGGCGGCCTCGCCACCGTCGGCGCCGCCGCCGGTTCGGTGTTCGCCGGGGCCCCGTTCGCGCTGCCTGCGCACGGTGCCCCGTCCTCCGCCGGTCCGCTGCCCCCTGTGGCTGCGCTTCCCGACGGTCAGCCGGACCGGACCTCCTTCGAACCCGCCGAGCAGCGGTTCGCGACCTTCCTGGTCACGCTCGCCGACATCGCCAACGACGTCGACGACACCGACACCGAACTGCGTGGCTTCATCCACGGGGGCTGGTGGCGCAGCCCTGCCGAACCGTTCAACGCCCGCATCAGCGAACTCGTGTACGTGCTCGCCTGGTTCGTCACGACCGAACGGTCGTGGAACCCGTACGTGGGGGATCCGGCGCTGCTGGCCCGGCTGGACGCGGCGCTCGACCACTACCTGCGGCTGCAGCACGAGGACGGCTCCTGGCCGGAGTACGAACCTCAGGAGCGCTCCAGGGCGGCCACCGCGTTCGCGCTCGGCTACCTGAGCAAGACCCTGGCGCACCTGCGCGCCGCGGACCTGCTGCCGCAACGGCGGGCCGCGCTCAGCACGGCGATGTACGCCGCCATGACCTGGTTCCTCGACCCGGCGAACACCGGCATCTGGCAACCCGAGCGGGTCGAGTTCGTGAACCAGCCCATGGCCGGGCTGGCCGGTGCGGCGAAGGCCCTGACGCTCGACCCGGACCCGGCGCTGCAGGCCCTGTTGAGAAACCGTGTCGACTACCTCGCCGCGCACGGGCAGAGCCCAGCCGGGTTCCTCTACGAGCCCCGCGGGATGGACATCGCCTACAACCTGAACGTGACCCTCACCGAGGTGATCGAGATCCACGAGGCCCTCGGCCACCCGGTGCTGCTGCCGTTGGTGCGTCGCCTCGCGGACTGGCTCGGATACGCGAACGTGCCCGAGCCCGACGGCTCCGGGCTCATCTCGTTCGCGTCCGGCGCCGCCCGCACCCCGATGTACTTCCTGGACGACGCCACCACCGACTTCCAGCAGCGCGACCTGGGCTCGGTGCTCTCGGGCCGGGTGCCTGCGCTGCGGCCGTTCTACACCACCGCGGGAGACCGGGACCGGATCCGGGCCGAGTGGGCCGCCGACCCCGACCCGGTGCCCGCGCTGACGCCGGGGGCCGTGAACCCACGGATCCCCGCGAACATCGGATATGGCGAGGACTACCCGAGCCGGCGCGCCAAGGACCTCGCGCTCGCGCAGATGCCACCCGTGCGCCGGCGCCGGTTCACCGAACTGCGCACCGACCCCCAGGACCAGTACTACCTGTTCGTGCGCCGGCCCAGCCACTACGTGCAGGCCTTCTTCGGAACCCGCCCGAACGGGGTGGTCCGGGCCGGGTTCGGGCTGCTCTGGCACCCCGAGGGCGGCGTGTTCGTGCACGGCGGGCAGAACTCGAACACCGAGTGCTGGGCGAGCGTGTTCGCGGCTGGCGGCACCGACGGTGCGTCGAACCTCGCGCCGACGTTCTACGACGGCCCGGTCACGCACGGCCACATCGTCACCGACGTCTCCGACGTCGGTGACCTCGGCATCGGCTGGACCACCACCGGCGGCAACGTGACCGGCGCCGCCCTGCTCACCGACGACGGTCTGGTCCGCGAGATCACCACGACGATGGACGCCCGCGAGCAGATCCCGCTCGTCCTGATGCCGACCGACGACCTGCGCTGGTCCGACGGCACGAGAGCCGAGTACGGGACCGCCACCACCGCCGTCGCCACCTCGGCGACGCTGACCCGCGGCCAGGTGAGCCTCGTGATCGACTGGGGCTCCGCCGTCGAGGTGACCCTCACCCCGACGGAGCGGACCTACTTCGCCGACGGCCGCCGTCGGGCCCACATGCTGCGGGTCCCACACGGGCGGGCCGGACGGATCGCCTACACGTTCACCGGCTGAGGCCCGCCGGGAACGGGGATCCGGTGAGCCGTTGCGAGACGTCCCAGATCCGGGCGGCGTCGCCGGCGCCGCGCAAGGGAGGGTAGAGGCGTTGCGCGGCGGGCGGGCCGCCGAGGTGACCCGGGCCGCTCGGTCCGTACAGGACACCGGACCGGGCAGCGGGGTCGGTCGCGGCCATCAGGGCCGGCAGCGTCGCGGACTCGACGGTGCCGAGGAGGATGCCGCGGGCCGAGAGCGCCCGGATTGCCCTGACCTGTGGCGAGTCCTGGGTGCGGCCGAGCTCGGGGCGGGCGGCGAGCAGGCTCGTGGGGGCGACGCCCGGGTGGGCGAGGTTGCTGGTGATACCCCAGCCGTTCGCCGTGCTGCGGCGGTCGAGCTCCAGGCCGAACAGCCCCAGTGCGATCTTGGACTGGCTGTAGGCGCGTTGCCCCCGATACCCGCGCTCCCAGGCGAGATCGTCCCAGTTGATCCGGCCGGAGCGGGCGGCGATGCTGATCTGCGAGGTGACCCGGGCGCGGCCGGCCCGCAGCAGCGGCAGCAGCGCGCCGACCAGGGCGACGTGGCCGAGGTGGTTCGTGCCGAACTGGAGCTCGAAGCCGTCGGCCGTGGTCTGCCGGTCCGGCGGCGTCATCACGCCCGCGTTGTTGATCAGGAGGTGGATCGGGCGGCCCTCACCGCGAAGGGCCTCGCCGAGCGCGGCCACGGACGTGAGCGAGGAGAGGTCCAGCCTGCGCAGCGAGACCCGTGCGCCCGGGTGTGCGTCCCGGATCCGCTCCACCGCCGCCTCGCCCTTGCGCGCGTTGCGCACCGGGAGGACGACCTCGGCGCCGGCCGCGGCCAGGCGAGCGGCGATGCCGAGGCCGATCCCGTCGCTGGCGCCGGTGACCAGGGCGAGTCGTCCGGCCAGGTCCGGCACGGGATGGTCGAGCAGATGACGTGGCATGGCGGTCCTTCGGATCGGTGGGGCGGGCGTGCCCGCGTTGCGACCTGATCGTGGGCCGATCGCCGCTCGATATCCAGGACCTCCCGGTCCGAGGCTCCCCGGGCCGCCCGAATACCGCAAGGGGGGATCGATGGGCCGTGGCGCAGCGCCCGAGCTCCGGGTAGAAACAAGGACGGGAGCCGAGCAGAGGGAGCATCGTGATCGATCGCAGCGGATTGGCGGACTTCCTCCGGAGCCGACGGGAGGCGCTGCAGCCGGAGGACGTCGGTCTCCCGCGCGGCCCGCGCCGCCGCACCGGCGGGCTACGTCGCGAGGAGGTGGCGGCGCTGTGTCACATGTCCGTCGACTACTACTCCCGGCTCGAGCGGAAGCGGGGTCCGCACCCGTCCGAGCGCATGCTCGCCTCGATCGCCCAGGGACTGCACCTCTCGCTCGACGAGCGCGACCACCTGTTCCGCCTCGCCGGGCACAACCCGCCGGCCCGGGGGGCGTTCGGCGACCACATCAGCCCCGGTCTGCTGCGCGTGCTCGACCGGCTGATCGATACCCCGGCGGAGATCACGACCGAACTCGGCGAGACCCTGCGGCAGACCCCGCTCGGCGTGGCCCTCGTCGGTGACCTGACGCGTTTCACCGGCCCGGCCCGCAGCCAGGGGTACCGCTGGTTCACCGACCCCCAGGCGCGGCTGATCCATGCCCCGCAGGAGCACGGGTTCCTCAGCCGGATGTACGCCGCCGGTCTGCGCGAGGTGGTCGGGGTCCGCGGCCCCCGGTCCCGGGCCGCGCAGCTGGCCGACCTGCTGCTGGACCAGAGTGAGGAGTTCCGACGCATCTGGGACGATCATGAGATCGGCATCCGTCCGCACGAGGTGAAGCACTTCGTTCACCCGGACGTCGGTCCTCTGGAACTGAGCTGCCAGCGGCTGCTCGACCCGGACCAGTCGCACTGGCTGCTCGTCTACACGGCCGTCCCCGGCAGCGAGAGTCACGAGCGACTCCGGATGCTCTCCGTGGTCGGAGCCTCGCGCTGAGCCGGGCGTCGTGCCCCCGCGCAGCCCGCATAATGGGAGTCCACCCACGTGAGGAGTGCGATGTTCGGCGGAATCTTCGGACGTCAGAAGCCGAGCCCAGCCCCGGAGGTCACCGCCGAGGTCGCCGAGGCGCTCGTTCGGGCCGACGAGACCGTGCGCCGCGGCACCGACGAGCTCGGCTACGCGACCGCGGAGTTCGGCGAGGTCGACACCCGTGAGCTCGCGGCCGCGCTCACCCAGGCACGCACGCAGCTACGGGAGGCGTTCCGCCTCAACGGTCTGCTCCTGGACGACGAGCCGGAGACCCCCCAGCAACGTCAACAGCTCGAGGCCGGGGTGCTCGCTACCACCGCCGAGGTGGACCGGCTGGTGCGCGGCCCCGCCTCGGAGTTCGCCACCCGGCGAGCCGCGCTGCGTGACGCACCGACCGCGATCGCGCGGCTGCGCGCCGAGACGGGGGACGTCGCGGGCCGGGTGGCGGAGGCACGCTCCGCGCTCGCGACCCTGACCACCCGGTACAGCGAGGAGGCGATCGTTGCCGTCGCGGACAACCCGGATCAGGCGGAGGCACTGCTGCAGTTCACCGAGCGCAGCCTCGGACTCGCCGAGCGCCGGCACACCGCCGGTCGCGGCGAGGAGGCGACCAAGGCGATCCGGGTCGCGTCGGACAGCATCCGTCGCGCCGACGAACTCCTCGATGCGGTCACCGACTACGAGGTGGAGGCGGTCCACGCCGAGTCCACCCTGACCGCCGTCCTGGCGGACTCCCGGTCCGACATCGTCGAGGCCCGACACCTGCTCGCGGCCGCCCCGGACCACGAGATCGAGGGTGCCACGGCCGCCCTCGACGAGGCCGTGGCCGCCGCGGCGACCGGCGAGGCGGCGCGCGACCCGTTCACCACGCTGAGTCGGCTCCGCGCCGCGAACGAGGCCCTGGACCGGCTCGTTCGGGAACGCCGGAGCCGGCCCGAACGAGAGCGGCTCCGTGCCCATCTGGAGGCGGCGCTTGCCGATGCCGACCGGCAGGTCGCACTCGCACGCACGCTGATCGCCGACCACCCCGGATCCACAGGCCCGGACTCCAGGACCCGGCTCGCCCAGGCGGAACGACTGCTGGGCGGCGTCACGCTCGTCGAGGACCCGCAGGCCGCACTGAGCCAGGGCAGGCAGGCGGCCGACCTCGCAGCGGAGGCGGCCGCGCTCGCACGACGGGACCTCGAGGCCGCGCGCATGCGCGAGCAGGAACAACGGTCGCAGTGGGGCGGCGATGGTGGCTGGGGCGAGGACCGCGGTTCCGGCTGGGGCGGTGGGTACGGCGGCGGCCGGGGCCGCCGTGGCGGGTTCGGGGCCGAAGGGGTGCTCGGCGGCGTCCTCGGCGGGATGGTGCTCGGCGGGATCCTCGATGGTCTGGACGACTTCGACTTCGACTTCGACTAGGTGCGCGCAGGCTCGTTGACCCCATCCCGGTCGCGGCGGTTCCCGTCCGAGTCGCGGCGATGCCCATCCCGGTCGCGGCGATGCCGATCGCTGAGGCTGTTCTCTTGGCCGACGTCCATCCTCAAACGTTTCACCTGCGAGTTGGGACGTTTGAAGATGGACGTCGGCTGCGGGCCGGCGGCGCAGCCGTTCGCCGGTGGCGGAACGGTTGACCTGAACGACGGTTGAGGTCGCATGCTCTGGGGATGAGCATGAACTTCAGCCACTGGCGCGCGCTCGAGTCAGCGATGCGCACCGACCAGCCCAAGCGGACCTTCACGCGGGAGACGCTCGGCCGGATCGGTGGCTTCGCACGACCGCACAAGCGCAAGCTGGTCGGCTTCATCGCGCTGTCCGTGGTCGGCGCGGTGCTGACGGTGATGACGCCGGTGCTGGCCGGGCGCGTGGTGGACGCCATCATCGCCGACGGCCCGGCGGCCACGGTGGTGCTGCTGGCCGTCGCCATCGCCGCGGTCGCGCTCGTGAGCGCCGGGGTGGGGCTGGTCTCGCGGTGGCTGTCCGCGACCATCGGGGAGGGGCTGATCCTGGACCTGCGCCGAGCCGTGTACTCGCATGTGCAGCGGATGCCGATCGCGTTCTTCACCCGGACCCGCACCGGCGCGCTGGTGAGCCGGCTGAACAACGATGTGATCGGCGCCCAGCGGGCCTTCACGTTCACCCTCTCCGGGGTGGTGACGAACGCGATCGCCCTGATCCTCACGCTCGTCGTGATGCTGCGGCTGTCCTGGCAGATCACCTTGCTCGCGCTGGTGCTGCTGCCGATCTTCCTGATCCCGGCCCGGCGGATGGGCGGGCGGCTGGCGCAGTTGGAGAAGGAGCGCGCGAACCTGAACTCCTCGATGACCACGCAGATGACGGAGCGGTTCTCCGCTCCCGGAGCCACCCTGGTGAAACTCTTCGGCCGCCCCGAGGCGGAGGAGGCCGAGTTCGGTGCCCGGGCCGGGCGGGTCGCCACGATCGGGGTCCGCACCGCGATGGGACAGGGCGTCTTCATGCTCGCGCTGACCCTCGTCTCCGCGCTGGCGCTCGCCCTGGTCTACGGGCTCGGTGGCTGGATGGCCGTCGCCGGATCGCTCGAGGCCGGCACGGTCGTCACCCTGGCCCTGCTCCTCGGCCAGCTCTACGGCCCGCTGACCGCGCTCGCGAGCGCACGCGTGGACGCGATGACGGCGGTGGTCAGTTTCGAGCGGGTCTTCGAGGTGCTCGACCTGCCGCCCCTGATCGAGGAACCCGAGATCCCGGCGGCCCTCCCGGCCGGCCCGCTGACGGTCGAGTTCGACGAGGTCCGGTTCGGCTACCCGAGCCCGGACAAGGTGTCCCTGGCCTCGCTCGAGGAGGTCGCCACCCTGGACCGCCGCGGGGGTGTCGAGGTGCTCCACGGGATCTCGTTCCGGGCCGAGCCCGGGCAGGTGGTGGCGCTGGTGGGCTCCTCCGGCAGCGGGAAGTCGACGATCGCCTCGCTCCTGCCGCGCCTGTACGACGTGGACGCCGGAGCCGTGCGGATCGGCGGCATGGACGTGCGCGACCTGGCCTTCGCGGACCTGCGCGGGGCGCTCGGGATGGTCACCCAGGACGGGCACCTGTTCCACGCCTCGGTGGCGGAGAACCTCCGCTACGCCGCGGCCACTGCCACCGACGCCGACCTGTGGCAGGCGCTCGAGCGGGCCCGGCTCGCCGAGCTGGTCTCCGCGCTGCCGGACGGGCTGGAGACGGTGATCGGCGAGCGCGGCTATCGCTTCTCCGGCGGCGAGCGGCAGCGGCTGACGATCGCCCGGCTGCTGCTCGCGCGGCCGCGGGTGGTGATCCTGGACGAGGCGACGTCGAGTCTGGACGCGACCTCCGAGGCCGACGTCAGCGCCGCGCTCGGTGCGGCACTGGAGGGCCGCACCGCACTCGTGATCGCGCACCGGCTGTCCACCGTGGTCGGGGCCGACCAGATCCTCGTGGTCGAGTCCGGCCGGATCGTCGAGCACGGCGACCACGCCACCCTGCTGGCCGACGGCGGCCGCTACGCACAGCTGTACCGCACCCAGTTCGCGGGTGGCCGGCACGGCGAGGAAGCGCCGTCGGTGGGGCACTGACGCCCCGCCGCGCCCGAATTGTCACTGCGGTTCCCAGCCGCGCACGTGTACGGTCGGTGGTGCCACGAGGGGGCCCTTGCAGCTTCGCCGTCCGATCACCACGGAGGTATCGAAACACGTGTCCGACCCCGAGCCGACCGCCCCCCAGGACCTCCGCCTGGACCGCACCGAGCACGCCGGCTGCCTCGGCAGTCCGACGCCGCGGCTGAGCTGGCGGCACGCCGCCGGCGCCGCACCACAGGACGGCTACGAGGTCGAGATCGCCCGCTCCGGCGCCGCCCCCGCGACCGCCGCGGTGACGGGCGCCGTCGGCCGTGAGCAGGTCTCAGTCGCGTGGCCGCACGAGCCGCTCGCCGCCGGCGAGCACGGCACGGTGCGCGTACGCACGAACCACGGCGACGCCGGATGGTCGCCGTGGAGCGAGCCGGTCGCCTTCCATGTGGCACCGTTGGCGCCGCAGGACTGGGTGGCCGGCTTCGTCTCGCCGCGGCACCTCGGCGGGCTCGCGGACCCGGCCCCGATCGTGGTGGGCTCGGTGAGGGTGGGGCCGGGCCTGGTCGGAGCCAGGCTGCTGCTCTCGGCACTCGGCGTGGTCCGGGCCAGGATCAACGGGACCCGGGTCGGCTCGGACGAACTCACGCCCGGCTGGACCAGCTACCACAAGCGCCTGCGGTTCGAGGGGTACGACGTCACCGACCTGCTCCGCGAGGGCACCAACGACGTCGACGCACTCCTGGGCAACGGCTGGTACCGCGGCGCGCTCACCTGGGACCTGCGCCGTGACCTCTACGGTGACCGGCTGGCGCTGCTCGCCCAGTTCGAGCTGCGCTACGCGGACGGCCGGGTCGAGACCGTCGGCACCGACGGCAGCTGGCGGGCGCACGCATCGCACGTGCTCGCCGACGACCTGTACGGCGGCCAGCACACCGACCTGCGCCTGCTCGGGGAGCTCGGTGCGCCGGGCCCCGTCGACCTCCTCGACGTGGACCCGCGGATCCTGGTCGCGCCCGAAGGGCCGCCGCCGCGGATCACCCAGGTGCTGCCCGCCGCCCGGATCCTCCGTAGCCCGAGCGGCAAGGTCCTGGTCGACTTCGGGCAGAACCTGGTCGGCTGGGTGAATCTGACCGTCCGGGGCCACGCCGCCGGCGACCGGATCACGGTCCGCCACGCGGAGGTCCTCGAGCACGGGGAGCTGGGCACCCGCCCGCTCCGGAGGGCCGAGGCGACGGACACCTATGACCTGGCCGGCCCGGACGAGACCGAACTCGCGCCACAGCTGACGTTCCACGGCTTCCGGTACGCCGAGGTGACCGGCGTGGACGACCTGCGCGTCGAGGACGTCAGCGCCGCCGTCGTGGGCTCGGACCTGACCCGCACCGGATGGTTCACCTGTTCCGAGCCGCTCCTGGAACAGCTCCACGAGAACGTCGTGTGGGGCACCCGCGGCAACTTCCTGGACGTTCCCACCGACTGCCCCCAGCGCGACGAGCGGCTCGGCTGGACCGGCGACATCCAGGTGTTCGCCCGCACCGCGGCGTTCCTGTTCGATGTGGACGGTTTCCTGTCCTCGTGGCTGCGCGACCTCGCCGCGGACCAGCGGCCGGACGGCGGGGTGCCCGTCGTGATCCCGGACGTGCTCCGTGACGACAACGTGATCGCGACCGCCTGGGGTGACGCCGCGACGATGGTGCCGTGGGTGCTGTACCGGCGGTACGGGGACCTGGACCTGCTCGAGCGGCAACTGCCGTCGATGCGCGCCTGGGTCGACCGGCTCTGGTCGGAGGTGGACGACTCCGCCCTCTGGCGCACCGGCTTCCAGTACGGGGACTGGCTCGACCCCACCGCGCCGCCGGACGATGCCGCGGCGGCCCAGGCCGACCCGCATGTGATCCAGCAGGCCTACCTGGTGCGCTCCACGGAGACGGTCGCGTGGGCGGCCCGCGCGCTCGGGCTCCCGGACCTGGCCACGGAGTACGAGGACCTCGCGGACACGGCCCGGGCCGCGTTCCAGAACGCGTACGTGACGCCGCTGGGCCGGGTGCGCTCCGACTGCCAGACCGTGTACGCGCTCGCCCTGTGCTGGGCCCTGCTCGGCAGCGGCGACCAGGTCGAGGGGGCCGGGGAGCGGCTCGCCGAGCTCGTCCGCGAGGCGAACGCGACCGTGGCGACCGGGTTCGTCGGGACGCCGCTGATCCTGGACGCCCTGGTCATCGCCGGGCAGACCGACCTCGCCTACGCGATGCTGTTGCAGACCGAGAACCCGTCCTGGCTGTACCCGGTCACGATGGGCGCGACCACGGTGTGGGAGCGGTGGGACTCGATGCTGCCGGACGGCTCGATCAACCCGGGGGAGATGACCTCCTTCAACCACTACGCCCTCGGCGCCGTCGCGAACTTCCTGCACCGGCGGGTGGCCGGCCTGGCCCCGGTCCTGCCCGGGTACCGGGAGGTCGAGGTGGATCCGCTCACCGACGGCCCACTGACGCACGCGGCCGTGCGCCACCTGAGCCCGTACGGCGAGATCGCCGTCTCGTGGGAGAAGCAGCCCGACGGCGTGGTGCGGCTCGACGTGAACGTCCCGCCCGGGGTGCTGGCCCGGGTGTTCCCGCCCGGGGTGAAGCGGGGCGCGGTCAAGGTGGGCGCGGGGGAGCATACGTTCAGCGGGTGAACAGGCCCGGGTCTGTGGCTCGGGCGGGTGACAGCAGGGAGGAAGCCGTGGCCACGCTGCGGGAGATCGTCATCGACTGCCGGGACGCACCGGCGCTGGCCCGGTTCTGGGCCGCGGCCCTCGACGGCTACGAGGTGCGCGCGTACGACGACGCCGAGGTGGCCCGGCTCGCGAGTCTCGGGCTCACACCCGAGACCGACCCGACCGTGGCGGTCGACGGGCCGGGCCCCACGCTGTTCCTCCAACAGGTGCCGGAGCCCAAGACGGTCAAGAACCGGGTGCACGTGGACCTGTCCGCGAACGACCGGATGGCCGAGGCGGCCCGGCTCGTCGACCTGGGCGCGTCCATCGTGGCGCAGCAGGACTCCTGGACGGTCCTGGGGGACCCGGAGGGCAACGAGTTCTGCGTGGCCGACGCCGACTGACGGCGGGCGGCCGCCGGCCACCGCATCATCGGCCGAACGCGCACGAACCTGCTCGGGCGCCGGCGGGCGCCGTCGGGCGCCGTCGGTCGCGTCGGGACCGAGGGTCACCGCGCGTTCGGACCAGGGTCAGCGGTGGATGCGCGCGCGCCAGTCGGCGGGGACGCGGCCGGCCGGTCCGGGTGTCGGCTGGTCCACCGGGTGTGAGCTCGGTGGGGCCAGTTCCGGACCCGTGACCGTGGTTTCGGTGCGGAAGTTCCAGTACCAGTCCTCGCCCGGCTCGAACGAGCGCATCAGCTCGTGCCCGGTCTCGCGGAAGTGGGCGGTGGAGTGCCGGCTGGGTGAACTGTCGCAACAACCGACGTGCCCGCACGCGGCGCACCGGCGCAGGTGCACCCACCAGCCGCCCGCGACCTCGCACTCCTGGCAGCCGGTCCCGCTCGGGGGCACGGTGGCATCGATCTGGGGGCCGTCACTCATCGCGGTGCCTCTCTCGGTCGGTCGGGTCCTCAGGCGGTCGTGACCCGGTCGCGGAGCACGTCGATCCAGCCGGAGTGCACCTCGGTGCGGGCGAGGTAGTCGTGCAGCGGCTGGCCGTCGGCCCGCACGGCGACGCCGAGGAGCAGGAGCGCCTGCCCGCCACGGGTCACCTCCATGAGGGTGCGCAGGTCCGCCGGCCAGGTCAGCACCGGGCCCCGTTTGGCGTGCGTGAGCGCCAGCGCGGTGGCCTCCGGTTCCGAGGGGACCGGCTCGATGTGGAACCGGGGCTTGACCGTGCGGGCGAACACCGGTGGGTGCTCGGCCTCGAACCGGCCCGCATCGGGCAGACCGAGGGCGTCGGCGAGGTCGGCGATCACGCCCGGGTCGTCGGTGGGCGTCAGGACCAGATAGGGCAGCCGACCCGTGATCGTCGACACGGACCCGGTGGCGAGGTCGATCGAGGTGTGCGCGACTCTCCGCAGGACGTGCTTCGTGGCGCCCATGCGCGACCGGGCCCCTTCCGAACCGACGGTGGCAGCGATGACTACGCCCAAACGTACCCGGCGCGCGCAGTTTTGTGACCCCCGTTCCGGGCACGGATCTGCGTGCCGCCTGCCACCGGCCCGGCCCGCGTGGCCTCACCGGGCGCCGACGACCGGCTCGAAACGTGCGGCATCGCTGCGGAAGTGTCCCGACGCCGTCGTCTCCAGCCGGACCGCGGCGGTCTCCGGTGCGAGGTCGAAGAAGCCGAGTTGTCGCCACGCCCCGGCGTCCGCCTTCTGGTCGACGACCACCACCACGTCGCCGTCGGAGGTCACCACCGTGTACGGCGCTGCGGTCGTCGTGGTCGCGTTGCCGGGGAACCACACGCTCACCCGGTACCGGCCCGCCGGGGTGCCGGCGGCCCAGGAGCACGCGGCCCCCGTGAGTCCACCCGCGTACCGGCTGGGGCTGCCGTCGTGACCGGGCAGGCTGCTCGGGCTCCAGGTGCCGGACTCGGCGTAGCCGGGGTCCTCGTTGTCGACGAGGATGATCCCGGCCTGGTCCACCGCCGTGATCGCGACGGCCGTGGCCGCGGAGGCATCGCCGAGGTCGAGCACGATCTCGTGCTGGGAGCCGGCCACGGCGTCGGTGGGCGCGGTCAGGGTGAACTCCACGTCCACCGAACTCTCCGCGGCCAGGTCGACGGGGACAGCCGCCGGAACGATCGTCCAGCCGGGCGGCGTCCGGAGCGTCGCGTCGCCCCGGACCGGGGCCTGCGCCTGGCTGCGGATCGTGGCGGTGAGCGTCGTGGCGGCACCGGGCGCCGCCACCGGCGCCGCGGTCAGGGCCTCGATGGCCGGGCGCAGGGCGGCCGCGTCGACCGGCAGGAAACGGGTCGCGTCGATCCGGTGGAACCCGGGGTTGCGCACCTCGACCTGGACGAAGCCGTCGGAACCGGCCTCGAACTCGAACCGGCCGAGGGTGAACCAGCCGTTCGCGCCGGCCTGCTGGTCGACCTCGAACTCGTCCACGCCGCCCAGGTGATGCACCGTGTAGATCGCCGCCCGGGTGGTCTCGGGGTTCGTCGGGTACCAGATCGCGACGTCGTAGTGGCCGCCGGTCCGCAGGTCCGGGCGCCAGGTGGCCGTGCCACCGAGTTTGCCCTCCTCGCTGAACCGGGTCGCCGTGCCGTTCCAGCCCGCGAGGGTGCTGGGCAGCCAGAACCCGGACTCCGCATAGCGGGGCCACAGGTCGGAGTTGTCGACGATGACCTCCGAGCCGGCGATCTGGATGGTCAGGGCACGCTCGGCGCCGGTCTCGAGGGTCGCGACGAGGCGGTGCCCGGTGCCGGGGCGCGCCGAGGCGGGCGAGGTGAGGGTGAAGGCGTACTCGCGCTCCTCGCGGCCGGGCACGTCGTAGGTGACCGTGGTGGCCGTGGCCGTCCAACCAGCGGGCACGCTCACGGTGAGCGTGCCGGAGAGTGCGAGCGGGCCGACGTTGAGGACGGCCAGGGTCACCTCGGTGGATCCACCGGGCAGCGCGAGGCGGGACGGCGCTGCCGTGAGCGCCGAGATCCGCAGTGGCGCCAGAACGGTCACGTCGGCACCGTCGAGGTCCGCGGTGCCACCGGACCAGCCGGCGGTCGCGGCCAGGGTGACGGTCCCCGCGGGCTGCGCGGCCGGGACCGTGACGTCGAAGCTCCAGTCGGCGGAACCGCCGGCCGGCACCAGGCTCGGTGCGTCGACGGGCTCCGCGGTCCAGCCGTCAGGTAGGCCCAGCTGGACCTGCGCCGACGTCAGGTCGGAGTCGGTGCCGTTGCGGACCCGGACGCGGGCCCGAGTGGTGTCACCCGGCGTGGTGTCCGGGCCGATCTCGATCTCGCCGGAGGCGTCCATGCCAGGAGGGCAGATCCCGGTGACGGACGGCGGAAGCCGTAGCGTGTGCTCGGTCGTGGCGGTGTCGGCGTTCGTGAGCCGGTAGCCGAACGTGGCCGTGGGGTCGTCGACACCGATGGTCCATTCGTAGGGGAACACCTTCGCCGGTGCGTCCTGCCAGTCCTGCTCGCCGACCCGGTAGCTCAGGGTGGTGGGCGTCTCGGTGTCGATCTGGACGTACGCGTCGTAGCCGTCCCGGGCCGGCCGCGGCAGCAGCAGCGCACGGACCAGGCCGAAGTTCGACGCCGGATCGGTGTCCTCCTCGTGGAAGCTCGCGTCCGAGCGGTCCGTCGCCGTGGGCACCCAGTGCCACGGGACGTCGATGGTCACCTCCCGGATCACGACGGCGCGCAGCCCCTTCGCCGGGACCTGCACGCGCAGCCTCCCGCCGCGGATGGTGGTGCTCTCCCGGGTGCCGTCCGCGTTGATCAGCTCGGCCCGGTACCGGGCCCGCGTCTGCAGGCCGGTGAGTTCCGGGGAGAACGTCACGGTGGCCATGGTGGGGGTGTCCGCCTCGCTCGTCAGGCTCAGATAGAGGCTGTCGTTCCCGACGGCGGTGATCCAGTTGAGCTGATGGTCCGAGACGTCCACGATGCCGGGCGGGAAGTACGGCCAGACACCGTCCTCGCCGTAGAACGTGCCGGGTGCGTGCCCGTACGTGGAGTACTTGAAGAACACGTAGTTCGACTCGAACTGACGGGGGAAGCTGATCTGCCCTGCGGATCGGGTGAGGTGCTCGGTGATCAGGTAGTCGAGGGCGAGGCCGAGCTGGGCCGGGATGTGGTGGAAGTAGATGCAGGTGGTGCCGGGCGGGCCGGTGAGCGGGAAGTCCGGCTTCATGTTGGCGGCCACGAACTGGCGGTTGTAATAGCCCGGATAGTTCGTGAACCGGCCGACGACCAGGTTGTGCGCGACCTCCCGGATCAGGGTGTCGCCGGTGTGCTGTGCGAGGCGGAGCAGGAACGGCGCCCACACCGGGATCATCGAGAATCCGCCGCCGGGGTTCTCGATGCCACGGCCGATCTTGAAGGTGCTCAGTTGCTCGAAGGTCACCCCGCTGGTCGAGACGGTCCAGGCCGGCACCGACTCGGTGGGGATGTCGTCGAGGGGGTAGTCCGGCAGGACCGGGCTGTCCGACCACCGGTCGAGTTGGGCATCGATGAACGGTTGGTTCGGGACTCGGACGTTCCCGCGCGGAACGGGGCGGACCTGCGTCTGGGTGATGTAACGGCGGGCCTCGGCGAGCGAGGCGTCGAGGAAGTCGGTCTCCCCGGTGAGCTCGAACAGGACGAGCAGTTCGGTCCAGGCCTTCGAATAGTTGTAGCCGAAGCCGTTCTCGCCCTGGTTCGTTGTGTAGGCGGTGACGATGTTGTCCCGGAGGTAGCGCCGCCCCTCGGCCCTCGCCTCGGCCAGGTAGGCGGGGTTGCCCGTGAGTTCGTAGGCCTGCAGCGGCGTGCTCATCGGGGTCCGGGCGTCCTTGGCGGGGCGCTGGGCGATCATGCGCATGGCGAGCCGGTGCAGGCCCGCGCTCTGGCCGCGGGTCTGCCGGTAGAGCGGAACCAGGGTGGAGGCGTCGCCCGGGATCTGCCCGACGCGGTACTTCTCGAGGCTGCCGTAGACCGGCTTGCCCTTGATCGGCGAGTGGCCGATGTCGGCCCGGGACAGCTGGTACTCGATCAGGGGCAGGGCGCGACGCGCGTAGAGGTCCCCCCGGCCGGTCAGGTAGAACGCGGACAGCAGCACCCCGGCGATCGGCGTCCGGACCGACTGGTCGTTCTCGATGTCGACGAACCCCTTCGCGCGGTTCCACCACCCGCTGAACGAGGGGACGAAGTCCTCGCTGTCGTCGTCGGCCGGCTCGATCATGGTCAGGTCGATCAGGTTGAACACGGTCTGGGTCAGCGAGGTGTCGAAGATGTTCGCGCGGTAGTCGGTGTAGCCGTACTCGTCGTGGACCACCTCGGCGTACGCCTCGTGCAACGGCCCGGACCGGGCGCAGACCCCGAACGCGTAGCCGAAGGACTCGCCCGCCTCGAGGGCGGACCGTCGCCCGGCCTGGGGTGCGTACGCGACCGGCTGGACGTCGCGGGTGTCGTTGCGCAGGCTCATCCCGAACGGTTGCCCGTCCGGCCCGAGCTCGCGTTCGTGTTCGAACTCCAGGACGTCGCGCGGGGTGTACAGGCCGAGGGTGACGGGGGCGTCGTCGATGCGGTGCTCGGCCAACGTCATCGGTGCCATGAGCTCCCAGGCGCCGAGGGACTGGGCGTCCTCGATCACCCGGGCGTGCTGGCGGGTCCCGCACAACACCTCGTCGACGTCCTCGGCTGCCAGCGTGTCGAACGACTGGTAGCCGACCACGTAGTGCTGGGCCTGCGCCGCGGTCACGGTCCACTGCAGTTCGGGATCGCTGCCCTCGAGGTTCCAGCGGACCACGAGGTCGTACACACCGGGCACGCTGCTGCGCAACTCCACGGTGCGCCGGCCGACCTGTTCCATCGAGTCGAACGCGACCCAGTTCGAGTGCATCGACGCGTAGTAGTCGTTCGGGCTCCCCTCCTCGCCGGTGAACACCACCCACTGCTCGTCGAAACGCCGCTCGGGTGAGGTCACCGGCAGCCAGCCGGACGGGGTGCGCACCTCGAGGTCGCGCACGTAGGTGCCGCCGCCGGTCCAGGCGGCCCGGTGCATGGTCAGCCGGTGCCGAGGACCGGTGACCTGGAGCAGTTCGGTCAGTTCGAGATCCGGCATCTCGATCCGGCGCAGAGCATCCGGTAGCGGCAGGTTCGTCACCGAGTCGGCCGCGGCCGCGGTCGGGTTCATCGCGCCGAGCACGGGCGGCAGGACCGCGGCACCGACGAGGAGGCGGATCGCCGACCGCCTGGACATGCCGGCAACACTATCTGGAGTGGTGATCGCACTTATGGCTTCATCGCGCATGTCGTAGATAGTGCATGCACACCGGCGGGAGCGTCAAGACACTCGCTTGCGGGGACGTGGCCTGGCCGGGCCACGTCGGCGAGTCGTCCGCAGTCGCCGACGCGTCAGGGGTGCGCGCGTGCCGCGAGTGTCCCCACGAAGCGCGCGATGTCCGCGGGCCGCTCCTCGGCCATGAAGTGACCCGCCCGGAGCGGCTCGTAGGTCAGGTCGGCCGCCCAGGCGCCCCACAGTTCGGCGGCGTCGAAACCGAGCCGGGCGCCCCAGTCCTGGGAGATCACGCCGACCGGCATCCCGAGCCTCGTCCCGGCGGCGCGGTCCGCACGGTCCATCTCGAGATCGATGCCCGCAGTGGCGCGGTAGTCAGCGACGATCGAGTCGACGGCGGCCACCGAACTGTCGATGTAGTACTGCCGGACGCGGGGGGTGAACGTCGCTCCGTCGGTGTCCCAGGCGTCCAGGAAGGAGCCGAAGAACTCGGGTGCGACTGCCGAGATCATCTTCTCCGGGAGCCCCGCAGGCTGAGCCATGAGGTACAGGTGCCAGGCCACCTTGGCGTCGACACCGTGCAACACGCCCCAGGTGTCCAGGGTCGGGAGCACGTCGAGGATCCCGAGGTAGCGCACCGTGTCCGGGTGGTCGAGGCCGGCCCGGACACCGACGAGGGCGCCGCGGTCGTGGCCCACCAGGCCGAAGCGGTCGTGGCCGAGCGCGGCAGCCACCTGCACCACATCCGCGGCCATCGCCCGCTTGGAGTAGGTGTGCGGGTCCGTCCCGGACGGCTTGGCACTGCGCCCGTAGCCCCGCAGGTCCGGCACGATGACGGTGTGCTCGGCGGCGAGCTCGCGTGCGACGTCGCGCCACATGTAGTGGGTCTGCGGGAAGCCGTGGAGCAGGACGACGGCGGGGCCGGTGCCTGCGTGGGCGACGTTCAGTTCGAGGCCGTCCTCGCCGGGCAGCGTCTGGTAGTCGAATCCATCGATGGTCAGATCGGTCATGGTGCGTCCTTCGGGTCCGTGGGCGGTTCGGCTGTGGGGTGACCGGAGAAGATTCCGGCGGGTAGGTCGTGCGCGGGTGCCGTGGCACGCAGAGCCGGGATCAGGACCGTGTCGATGAGCGCATCGAGGTAGCCGTCGTCGATCCGGAGGCCGTTGAGTCGGCGGAGCAGGATCACCGAGCCGGTGATCTCCTCGAACGGGAAGGGGTCCACGCCCTCGGGGAGTTCGCCGCGCGCCACGGCCGCCCGGATCACGGAGGCGGGGAGCCGGGAGCCGGTCGGACCGACGGCCCGTTCGATCTCCTCGCACAGCTCCGGATCCTCGAGGCCGGCCTGGAGGAGGAGCATCGCCGTCTGGCCGTCTGCGGACCGCATCGTGGTCACGAGGCGCCGACAGAGTGCGCCCAGATCGCCGCGCAGGCTCCCGGTGTCGATCCGGTCCCCGTCGTCACGGCGGGCGGGCCCGGCCTTGAGGGCGGCGATCACCATGTCCCGCTTCGTCTTCCAGCGGCGGTACAGCGTGGCCTTCGACGCATGCGCACGGCGGGCCACCTCCTCGAACGTGACGGCCTCGTAGCCGCGCTCGGCGAGCAGCGAGGTGACCGCGCCGAGGATCTCGACCTCGCGCTGATCGTCCCGAGGGCGCCCACCGGGGCGGCCTGTTGACGGTGTGCTCGAGCTCAGATCATTAGGATACGACACGTACCGTATCGTAACATGACCCGCGTCCGCTCCTGCTCCGCCGGCCCGGCGGAGCAGGAGCCTCGAACTATCGGGCCGGAGCGACCTCCTGGCCGCTGCCCACGGTGCGTAGCCTCGGACGGTCCGGGACCCGGTCGGCCGGGGTGGCGGCCCGGTCGCGTCGGTGCTCGGTCTCGGCCGGTCCCGGCGCGTCGCCGTCAGGTGCCAGCGAGCGCCGCAGCATCGTCCGAGCTCGCTGATAGCGGCTCGTGGCCGTGGAGGACGGGATATCGAGCACCCGGGCAGCCTCCGCGACCGTGAATCCGTCCCAGTGCACGGTGCGGATCAACTCCGCGAGGTCCGGCTCCAGGCGGTCGACGGCGTCGCGGACGTCGAGGCCGGCGTCCGCGGCTCGTGCGTCGGTGCCGTCGTGGTGGCGGCGCAACTGATGGCCGAGGTTGGAGCGTCGCCGCCCGCTACGGCGTGCGTTGAGCACCGTGTTGCGGGCGATCCCGAAGAGCCACAATCTGGCGTCGTGTCCGTTGTCCGGGAGGTCGTCGGCGCGGCGCCACGCCGCCACCAGGACCTCGCTCAGAACGTCCTCCGCCTCGTCCGGACCGAGCCGGTACTCGCAGTAGCGCAACAGGTCCCGCGCCGAGGTGGTCAGGACGTCCTGGAGAATGGCCTCGGCACGCACACGATCGCTCACCAGTCCGCACCCGGGCACCAGGCCTGGCCGGAGTAGCTGACTCCGGCGGCGTCGGTGTCGAAGCCCTGGCTCCGCAGTTCCGCGGTGACGAGGTCGCTGATGGCTCGTCCCAACGCCAGCCCGTACTCCATGTCGGCCGACATCGGCTGCGCATCGGGATCATCGGCGGACACCTCGGTGCCGTCCTCACCGCCGCTCGCGTCCTCCTGGCGTATCTGGGCGATCATCGCGTCGACGTCAGCCAGGGCGAGGACGTCGTTGTCGCGGAAGAACTCGCGTGTCGCTTCGACGGCCTCCGGGTCGCCGCTACTGCCGACGTCGCCGATGCGTTCCTCACAGACCGCGCCGCTCGGCAGGGTGTAGGTGAAGATCACATCGGCTTCCTGGGCCCAGGGCAGCCAGTCGGCGTCGGTGACCGTGGCCGCCGCGGCTCCCGCGCCGGCCAGGCCGAGCACGACGGCGGCGCTCACCGCGGTCAGGTGCCTGCGGGTCCGGCCGGGCCGAGGTGGGATGGCTGCCGTGCGTGCCTCGGCCACGAGGGTTGCCAGGTCCGTCTCGGTGGCGGCGCCAGCCAGGGGGGCCGGCGGGCTCGAGGCGTTCAGCAAGGCGTCGAGGTGGTCATCGTCGGTCTGGCGTGGCGAGGTCATGTCGGCTCCGATCGTGGGGTGCTCCTACCCCCTACATGTCCGGACCGCGCCCCGATGCCGACGCGGCATGGCATCGGTCGTGCCGGTCGGGTCGGGTCGGGTCAGCGCACCAGGGCGCGTAGGTTGCGCAACGCCACGGACACCGGCGCCACTCCGGCACCGACGAGCGCGGCGATCGTGCCGATCGACTCCTCGGCCCGGGTGAGGGTGACCCCGCCGGTCTCGGCCCACGCCGCGATGCGTTGATCGGGGGCCGAGCCGGCGTCGGTGGCCGCCTGTACGGTGCGGGTCAGGGCGGCCAGGGTGCCGTACAGGTCGTCACGCATGGCGGACCGGGCCAGGGCGTCCCAGCGGTTGTCGAGCGGCAGAGCGGCGACCTGGATGAGCAGGTCGTCGATCCGGAGCCGGGCCGAGAGGGCGTAGTACAGGCCGGCCAGGTGACGCGGGTCCTCTCCGCAGGTGCTGGCGAGTTCCATCACGTCGAGCAGGGAGAGGGCCGGGAGCAGGCCGGCGGCCCGCCGCGCGAGCGGGGCGGGGACCCCGGCGTCGGTCAGCGCGTCGGCACGCTCGGCGAACCGGGCGGACTCCTGGTCGCGGAGCAGGTCCGGCAGGTCCTCGATCAGGTCGCGGACCCCGCCTGCGAACTCCTCGACGGCCTCGCCCACCTGCGCCTCCTCCGGTCGGTGGTGCACGAACCAACGGGACGCGCGGTCGAGCAGTCGGCGGAAGTCCAGGTACAGCTGGGTCTGAACCGCGGTGTCGACCAGGTTGTCGAGGGCCTCGACCTGGGCGACGTAGTCCTCCAGCGCGAAGATCTCCCGGCTGGCCACGAACGCCCGGGTGATCTGCTCGCTGGAGGCACCGGTCTCGTCCGCGGCCCGGAACGCGAACGTGATCCCGCCGCGGTTGACCATCGAGTTCACGACCGAGTTCACGATGATCTCCCGGCGCAGCGGGTGCTCGGCGAGGCGCTCGGGATAGGCCTGGCGCAGCGGCGCCGGGAAGTACTCCGCCAAGGTGCGGGAGAACCAGGGCCCGTCGGCGAGGCCGGAGTCGGCCAGGTCTGCTTTCAGGGCGAGTTTCGCGTACGCCACCAGCACCGCGAACTCGGGCCGGGTCAGGCCCGACCCGGCGACGTCCCGTTCGGCGATCTCGGCGTCCGTTGGCAGGAACTCAAGCGCGCGGTCGAGTTCGCCGCGGCCTTCGAGCCACTGGATCAGCCGCTGGTGCACCGCCAGCATCTCGTGGGCGTGCGCTCGGGAGTTGCCCAGGAGGACGTTCTGTACGTAGTTGTCCCGGAGCACCTGCGCGGCCACCTCGTCTGTCATCGAGGCGAGCAGTTCGTTGCGTTGGTCCATGGTCAGCTCGCCGTCGCGGGTGAGCGCGGTGAGCGCGATCTTGATGTTCACCTCCCGGTCCGAGGTGCCGACCCCGGCGGAGTTGTCGATGGCGTCGGTGTTGATCCGCACCCCGTGCGCGGCCGCCTCGATCCGGCCGAGCTGGCTGACGCCGAGGTTGCCACCCTCGACCAACACCTGGCAGCGCAGTTCGCGGCCGTCCACGCGGATGGCGTCGTTGGCACGGTCGCCGATCTCGGAGTGGGCCTCGACCGACGCCTTCACATAGGTGCCGATCCCGCCGTTGTAGACGAGGTCGACCGGGGCGAGCAGGATCGCGTGGATCAGTTCGGCGGGGGTCAGACTCGTCACGTCGTCAGCCAGGCCGAGGGCTGCTCGCGCCTCGGCGCTGACCGGCACGGACTTCGCCGAGCGGGAGAACACGCCGCCGCCGGTGCTGATCAGATCCGGGGCGTAGTCCGCCCAGCTCGACCGCGGTAGGTCGAAGAGGCGCCGCCGCTCCGCGAAGGAGGCTGCGGCGTCGGGCGTGGGATCGATGAAGACGTCGCGGTGGTCGAAGGCGGCGACGAGGCGGATGTGCTCCGACAGGAGCATGCCGTTGCCGAACACGTCCCCGCTCATGTCCCCGATGCCGACCACGGTGAAGTCCTGGCTCTGCGTGTCCAGCCCCACCTCGCGGAAGTGGCGCTTCGTCGACTCCCAGGCACCGCGGGCGGTGATGCCCATCTCCTTGTGGTCGTACCCGGCGGACCCGCCGGAGGCGAACGCGTCGTCCAGCCAGAACCCGTACTCCGCGGAGATCGAGTTCGCCAGGTCGCTGAACGCGGCGGTGCCCTTGTCCGCGGCCACGACCAGATAGGGGTCGTCACCGTCGTGGCGGACCACCCGTTCGGGCGGGACCACGGTGGTCCCGACCCGGTTGTCGGTGACGTCGAGCAGACCGCGGATGAACTCCGAGTAGGCGGAGCGGCCCTCCGCGAGCCAGGCCGCCCTGTCGGCCGTGGGGTCGGGCAGCTGCTTCGCGAAGAAGCCGCCCTTGGACCCGGTCGGGACGATCACCGCGTTCTTGACCATCTGCGCCTTGACCAGGCCGAGTACCTCGGTGCGGAAGTCCTCGCGCCGGTCGCTCCAGCGCAGCCCGCCACGGGCCACGGCTCCGAAGCGCAGGTGCACGCCCTCCACCTGCGGTGAGTACACCCAGATCTCGAACCGTGGCTTCGGGGACGGCAGGCCGGGGACCAGGTGGCAGTCCAACTTGAGGCTCACCCGCGCGGCGGGCTGGCCGTCGTCGTCGACTGCACCGGACCTGAAGTAGTTCGTGCGCAAGGTGGCGGCGATCACGCCCACGAAGGCGCGCACGATGCGGTCCTGGTCGAGGCTGGCCACCTGCTCGAGGTCCGCGTCGATCTCCGCGGTGATCCGGGCCTGGGCGGCGTCCCGATCGGCGGCCCCGGCTGTGCTGTCGGGGTCGAAGCGCGCCTCGAACAGGGCCACCACCCGCGCGGCCAGGACCGGGTTCGCGACGAGCGCCGCCTCGAGGTACTCGACGCTGAACGTCGACCCGATCTGGCGCAGGTAGCGGGCGACCGTGCGCAGGATGACCACCTGCCGCCAGGTCAGCCCGGCCCGCAGCACGAGCGCGTTCAGACCGTCGCTCTCCGCGTGGCCGGTGCGCACCGCCAGGAAGGCGTCCTCGAAGGAGGCGGCCGTGTCGGCGCCCGCAGCCCAGAGGTCGGCACTCGGCGCCCGCAGCCCGAAGTCGTAGATCCGCACGTCGGATCCGTCCGCGTCGTCACGGACCGTGTAGGGGCGTTCGTCGGCGACCACCACGCCCAGGTCACTGAAGGTCGGGAGCATGTCGGTCAGGCTGAGCGGTTCCCTGCGGTAGACCTTCAGGCGCCGTTCGGTGGGGTCGCCGCGGTCAGGGTCGTATAGGTGCACGCGGGTGTCGCCGGTCGTGAGCCCCTGGAGCTGGGCCAGGTCGTGGGTCGCGGTGTCGGCGTCGAAGTCCTCCTTGTACGCCTCCGGGAACCCGTGGACGAAACGCCCACCTGCGCCCACGTCGTCGGCGGGGGAGACGTGCAGCGCGTCGAGGAGATCCTCCTCCCAGGTGCGGGTCGCCTTCAGGAGCTGCTCCTGGACCGCGGCAGTGTCCACCTCGGGGATGTCGGCGTCGCGCGGGACCCGGACCACGAAGTGCAGCTGTGCCAGCGGTGACTCGCTGACCCGGGTGGTGAAGTCCACGTGCTCGGCGCCGTACGCCTCGGTCAGGATCGACTCCATCCGAAGCCGGACCACCGTGTTGTACCGGTCCCTGGGGATGTAGACGAGGGCGGAGACGAACCGGCCGAACTCGTCCTTGCGCAGGAAGAGCTTGGCCTTACGGCGTTCCTGGAGGTAGAGGACGTCGGAGGCGACGTCCCAGAGCGTGTCCACGTCGGTCTGGAGCAGTTCATCGCGCGGGTAGGCCTCGAGCACCCCGAGCAGATCCTTGGCCGAGTGCGAGTGCGCGGCGAAGCCGCTGCGCGCGAGGACCGCGCGGACCTTCTCCGCCGCGATCGGAAGACGCAGGACCGAGTCCGCATACGCCGTCGACGTGAACATCCCGAGGAACCGACGCTCGCCGGTGACGTTCCCGTCCGCGTCGAACGTCCGGATGCCGATGTAGTCCAAGTAGACGGGACGGTGCACGGTGGCCCGCGAGTTCGCCTTCGTGATGGTCAGCAGCCGCGGCTCGCGGGCGTTCTCCCGGGCCTCCGGTCGCAGCCGCGAGTACTGATGGTCGGCATCCGGCTCGCCGCGCAGGATCCCGAGCCCGCTACCGGCCACGGGACGGAGCACGTCCTCACCGTCGACCGTGTCGAGGTCGTACTCGCGGTACCCGAGGAAGGTGAAGTGGTCGTCGACGAGCCAGCGCAGGAATCGCTCGGCGGGCTCGACCTCGGCAGGGTCGACGGTGGGCGGCACGCCCGCCTCCAACTGGCTGGCGATCGCCTCGCACGCGTGCCGCATCGCGGTCCAGTCGGCCACGGCACGACGCACGTCCCCGAGCACGGCCTCGAGCCGGTCCGTGAGCTCGGAGCGGGCCGTCTCCGTGGGGATCCGGTCGATCGCGATGTGCATCCACGACTCGACGGTTCCGGCGGCCGTGGGCGGACGCTCGTCCCGCAGTTCCGTGAGCGCGCCGGTGGCGTCCCGCCTGACCACCAGCTGGGGGTGGACGATCAGGTAGACCACACGGCCGTGGTCGGAGAGTGCCGCGGTGACGGAGTCCACCAGGAACGGCATGTCGTCGGTGCAGATCTGCACGATCGTGTGCTTGCTCTGCCAACCGTCGTCGTCGACCGTCGGCGTGAACACCCGCACCAGGGTGGCCTCGGCTTCGCGCTGTTGCGCGAGCGCCCACATCGAGCGGACCATGCCGTGCAGGTCGCGGGGCTCACGCTCGGCGAGGTCCTCGGTCGCGACGTGCTCGAGGACCCGGTCCACGAGCCTGATCACGTGGTGCTCGCCGGCCTGTTCGGCGAGGTCGGTGACCGCCGCCAGGATGGCCTCCCGAGTCGATCCGGTCGAGAGGTTCGCTGCCGAGGTCATTGCCCACCCATCGAGTCGCCGTCGAATCGCGCCGCGCCTACACGCCGGAGTCTAGCCAGAACGTCGGGCCCGGGCAGGTCGGCCGCGATCGGTGCCGGTGCGGTTGCCTCGCCGCGGAAACAGGGTCCGGGCGGAATGGATGGGCCGGTAGTGTGCACCCCACGTGCCCGTCGTGTGCGGGCGTCCCCCAAAGAGGAGAACGATGTCCGTACTCGATGCGACCATGAGCGGCGAGTGGGTGTTCGACCCGTCCCACACACGGGTGGGCTTCTCCGCCAGGCATGCGATGGTGACCAAGGTCCGTGGCGCCTTCAACGAGGTAGACGGCCGGATGCTCGTGGACCCGGACGGTCCCGCGAAGTCCTCCGTCGAGGTCCGGCTCGCCGTCGCGAGCATTGACACCCGCAACGGCCAGCGGGACGACCACCTGCGCAGCCCCGACTTCTTCGACGTCGAGACCCACCCCGAGATCGTGTTCCAGAGCACCTCGGTCGATGAGATCGAGGACGACACCTACATGGTGGTCGGTGACCTGACCATCCGGGACATCACGAAGCAGGTCGCGATCCCGATCACCCTGATGGGTGTCGAGCGCGACCCGATGGGCAACCTGCGCGCCGGATTCGAGGGCACCCGTCGGGTGGACCGCCGCGACTTCGGTCTCGAGTGGAACGTCCCGCTCGACACCGGCGGTGTGCTCGTCTCGGAGAAGATCACGCTCGAGTTCGAGATCTCCGCGGTGAAGTCGGAGGCCGCGCCCGCCGAGGCCGGCGTCGCCGACGAGGGCGCCGGCCTGGCCACGGCCGGGGACGGGCCGGCCGATGCGGTGAACCCGGAGCTCACCGACGCGCAGGTCCCGGTCGACGCCCCGGACGCACCGGACAACCAGCAGGCTCAGCCGGTCGGTGCCCAGCAGCCGTCCCCCTGGGAGCCCCCGCCCGGTCACCGGTACTGAGCGTCCGGCCCGGACAGACCGACGCCGGCCCACCACCCGACCAGGGACGGTGGGCCGGCGTCGTCTCCGGGTCAGGCCGACCGCAGCCAGGCCGGGCTCAGCACACCGTCGGGGTCGACCGAGGCGCGTACCCCCGCCAGCCGCTCGTACACGTCGGCCGGCCACAAGGCCCGGTAGGACTCGGCGGAGCCCACGTTCCCGAACGAGACGGTCTCGTGCTCGGCCAGCCACGGGGTCAGGGCCCCCTTGAACTCCTCGAACGCGGTGGCGGCCGCCCCGAGGGCGGGGGGCGGACCGGCGGCGACGACCGAGACGGCCGCGATGGCGCCGCGGCCGGCGGTCGCCGAGCCCTCGGGCACGTCCACCGCCGTTGCCGCGCCGAGGTGCCGCAGCTCGACGACCATGATCGGGCTGCCCGGTGCCGCCGCCGTGGACAGCAGCACGTCCACGAAGTCCTGGTCAAGGCGCCGGAGCAGCGTTCCGCCCGACCACGACGACCCTGGCTCCTCCGGGTCCGCGTGGATGCGTGCCACCTGCGCCAGCGGCAGTTCGCCGAGTTCGTCCGTCAGCGCCGGCGCCAGGGCGCGCAGCGGCGCGGCCAGCCGCTCGCCGTCGGCGGCCGGGCCCGCGTACGCGAACCGCAGCGACAGCACCCGCTTGCCACGCAGGTGCTCGGGGATGAACGGCAGCGGCGGCATCGTGATCAGGGCGACGGACGTGTTCACCTCGCCCGACGCCGTCGGGAGCCAGTCCACCCAGCCACGCAGGACCTGTTCCCGGTACTCCTCGTCGAACATCAGGTTCCCGGCGTACAGGGCCGGCACCTCCGCGACCTCGATGGTGATCTCCGTGACGACCCCGAGGCCGTACTTGCCACCGCGCAGGGCCCAGAACAGGTCCGGGTTCTGCGTCGCGGACGCCGTGAGGAGGGAGCCGTCGCCGGTCACCACCCGCAGGGCGCGCACCCAGTCGGTGCTGAACCCGTGACTGCGGGCCAGGGGCCCGAGGCCGCCGCCCAAGGTGTACCCGACCACGCCCACGTGGGTGGAGGAGCCGGTCACCGGGGCCAGACCGAGCGGGGCGGTCTTCTCGATCACGGCGGCCCAGCGGGCGCCGGCTCCGATCGTGACGAGCCGGGCCGCCGGATCGACGCTCACGGCGTTCAGTTCGTGGGTGAGCAGTTGCAGGCCGGACGTGACCGGCACATGGGAGCCGTGCCCGGTGGCCAGGACGTCGACCGGGAGCCCGTGCGCGGCGGCGAAGGCGACGGCGGCGCTCACGTCCTCCTCGGAGGCGGCGGACACGGCCAGGTCCGGATCGTGCGTGACGGCGAGGTTCTGACCGCGGACGGCATCCGCGAAGCCCGGCTCGCCGCGCAGGAGCACGGTGCCGGAGACGGTGGATCGGAGGCTGGTGACGTCTGATTCGCTGAGTGTGGTCACGGGCGAAACGGTAGGCCGGGGGGCCGACATTCGGACAGGCGTTTTCGCCGAGGGCGATGAGGCAGGCACGGCGTCGGCCACCGGCGGCCGCGTGCACGGGGCCGGAATAGCCTCGCCGACCGCCGCGTTGCCGTCTGATGGCGCGGTCCCCACCGTCTGCGTCCCACACGTGAAAGGTCACCATGTCGCTCCCGCTGTCCCTGCTCGATCTGGCCACCGTCGGAAAGGGCGAGACAGCCCGGGAGGCTCTCGAGGGCAGCGTGGCGCTGGCCCGTGCCGCCGAGCGCACCGGCTTCCACCGGGTCTGGTACGCCGAGCACCACAACAGCCCCGGCATCGCGTCCTCGGCCACCGCCGTGCTGATCGCGCACGTCGCCGCGAACACCCGGTCCATCCGCCTCGGTTCCGGCGGGATCATGCTGCCGAACCACTCTCCGCTGACGATCGCCGAGCAGTTCGGCACGCTCGCCTCGCTGCACCCGGGCCGGATCGATCTCGGGCTCGGCCGCGCCCCGGGCACGGACCAGGTCACCATGCGGGCGCTGCGACGGGACGCGACCTCCTCGGACACCTTCCCCCGCGACGTGCAGGAACTGCAGGGCTACCTCAGCGGCGAGAGCCTGCTGCCCGGAGTCGAGGCCTACCCCGGCTCCGGCACGAACGTGCCGCTCTACATCCTCGGCTCGTCCCTGTTCGGCGCCCAGCTGGCCGCCGCCCTCGGCCTGCCGTACGCGTTCGCCTCCCACTTCGCCCCGGCTGCCCTGGAGCAGGCGGTCGCGGTCTACCGACGTGACTTCACGCCGTCGGACCAGCTCGCCGAGCCGTACGTGATCGCCGGTGTCGGGGTCGCGACCGGTGAGACCGACGCCGAGGCGCAGGCTCAGCTGCTCGCGACCCAGCGCAGCCGGGTCGCCCTGATCCTCGGCGGCAAGCGTGACTTCACCGACGACGAGGCGGACATGGTGCTCGCCTCGCCGCAGGGCCAGCACCTGCTCGAGATGATGCGCTACACCGCCGTCGGCACGGTGGACGCCGTCGGGGAGTACCTGACCACGTTCGCCGCGCACGCCGACGCCGACGAGTTGATCGTCGCCCTGCACGCGACCACCGTGGCCGACCGGCTACGGGCCGCGGAACTGGTGGCGCAGGCCGGTGGGTTGACCGCGGACTGAAGCTCCGCCGTCGGGCCCGGCCGGTTCGGGGTAGTGCGCGAGCGCCCGCCGCGCGGCGGCCCGGATCTGGGCGGCCATCGACGCGGGCTCCAGGACCGTCACCTCGGGTGCGAAGAGCACCGCCACGGCCGCCATCACCTCGCTCTGGCGCACCGTGACCCGCCAGGTCTGCGCGCCGCCGGGCACGGACGGTGGCTCGACCTCGATCCGGCTGCCGGACGCGACCTGCATGTCGACCAGCCGGCGCAGCAGGGCGGCCCGGTCCGGCTGCACCAGCAACGTCACCGGCACCGGGCGGAGCTGGTCGGAGAACCGGGTTCGCAGTTCCTCCCAGATCACCGCGAGCGGCCGGTCGTCGACCGGGGTGCTCGGCGCGCTCAGCACCACCGCCCGGCCGATCCTGGACACCCGGTAGCTGCGGACCCTCCCGCGATGCTCGGCGACCAGGTACCAGCGACTCGAGTGGTCGACGATCCCGATCGGGTCGACGGTGCGGACCCCGGGAGTCGTCTCCGTGGCCGATGTGTAGGTCATCCGCACCCGACGGCGTCCGAGCACCGCCTCCCGCAGCTGCGGCAGCAGCGGCACGGCCTCGGCCGCGGAGAACCAGGTCCGGCGGTCCGCGAGCACGACGCCCCCGAGGGTCTCGGCATGTTCGACGGCCCCGCTCGGCGCGGTCGCGGCGACCTTGGCCAGCGCCGACGACAGCGCCGAGCCGAGCCCGAGCTGGTCGGCCGCCTCCCGGCCGGTCCAGGCGAACAGGGCCTGCGCCTCCGGAGGAGTCAAGCCCGAGGCGCTGGTGGTGAAGCCGTCCATCAGGACGCACCCGCCGCCACGGCCCCGCTCGGTGAACACCGGCACGCCGGCCGCGGACAGCGCGTCCATGTCCCGCAGGATCGTCCGCTCGCTCACCTCCAGCCGCTCCGCCAACCAGGACGCCTTCGCTCGCCGGTGGCGCTGCAACAGCATCAGCAGGTGCAGCAACCGGTCCGCGCGCATGGTGTCGAGACTCTCACGCAAACCTGACAGAAGATGTCCGGTTTGCGCGATGGACTTGTTCCGACGGGCCGCTCCGGCCCATGACCGAGCAAGGAGAACCGCCATGACCAGCACCGCAACCGCACCTCGGACCGACCCCCGACCACTGCTCGCCCGGGCGCTGGACCAGACCGGCGCACTGATCGCGGGCACCGAGGTGGACCAGTCCTCGCTGCCGACCCCCTGCGACGAGTTCGACGTGGCCGCCCTGGTGGGGCACCTGCAAGGGGTAGTGCGCCGGATCGGCGTGGTGCTGGAGGGGCGCCCGTTCCACGAGGCGCCGAGCCACGTCGACAGCACTGACTGGGTCGGCGACTGGGAGTCCGGCCGGGCCGCCACCGATGCGGTGCTCGCCGACGACGAGTCGCTGACGCGCACCGTCACCGTCCCCTGGGGCCAGGTCCCCGGCGCCGCCGCGGTCGGCTCCTACCTCGGCGAGCTGACCGTGCACGCCTGGGACCTGGCCGCCGCCACGGGGCGCACCGACGGGCTCGACGGCGGACTCGCCGAGATCGCCCTGGCCGCGTACGAGCGGATGCTCCCGGCCGAGCCGCGCGGCGGCGACGTCCCGTTCGGGGACCCGGTCCCGGTGCCCGCGGACGCCGATCCGTACGCGCGCCTCGTCGCCTGGACCGGACGCGATCCGTTCTGGACGGCCGGCTGAGTCGGGCCGAGCGCGCACCTGCCATGCTGGGGGCATGTCGCCGGCCGCCGAGACCGCCCTGACCGCCCCGGAGCGACCGGCCCTGTCCGTGGCGCTCGTCCCCGCGATCGGGGTCAGCCTGTCCGCGTTCCTGCTCTTCGGCCTGCAGGTGCCCGGCTGGGGGCACGCGCTCCTGGTCGCCAGCCTGGCCGGGGCGTTCGCGGTCGGCCGGGAACTGGGCAAGGACCTGACCCTGATCGGCCTCGGCATCGCGATCGTCTCCGTGACCTCGGTCGAGGCCGACGTCAGCTGGGACCGGTTCTTCACGATCGGGATCGTGCTCGCGCTCGCGGTCACGGTCCCGTTCCTGGTCGACCGGTTCGTCTACAAGCGGCGGGCGATCCGGTTCCCGTGGCGCACCGGCCAGCCGTGGACGCGGTTGGAGAAGTCCTACATCGTCATCGTCCCGGTGCTCGGGTGGCTGATCCTGCCGTTCTACTTCATCGACTCCGGCGCCTACCTGAACTGGCCGCACATCACCGACGCCAGCGAGCTCGGCCGGTTCTTCGTGGGCGTGAACGCCGTCGGCACCTGGGACGAGCTGTTCTTCATCTGCACCTGCTTCGCGCTGTTGCGCCGGCACTTCCCGATGTGGCAGGCGAACCTGCTCCAAGCCACGATCTTCGTGTCGTTCCTGTGGGAACTCGGCTACCGCGAGTGGGGGCCGCTGCTCACCGCACCGTTCGCGCTGCTGCAGGGCTTCATCTTCTCCAGGACCGGGTCGCTGACGTACGTGCTGATCGTGCACCTGCTGTTCGACCTCATGGTCTTCCTCGCGATCGTGCACGCGCACAATCCGGGTGTGATCCCGATCTTCCTCATCTGAGGGAATAACGCCGGCGCCGTCCGCCTTGAGGCTCCCAGTACATGCAAACGCATCGAGCGGAGTGATGATGGCAGAGATCGAGCTCGGGTTGGACACGTTCGGCGACGTCACGGTCGGCGGCGACGGCCGGCTGCTGAGCCATGCCGAGGTGATCCGCAACGTGGTCGCCGAGGGGGTCCTCGCCGACGAGGTGGGTGTCGACTTCATCGGCATCGGGGAGCACCACCGCGACGACTTCGCGGTCTCCGCCCCGGACGTGGTGCTCGCCGCGATCGCGTCGCGTACCTCGCGGATCCGGCTCGGGTCCGCCGTGACCGTGCTGAGTTCGGACGACCCGGTCCGCGTGTTCGAACGGTTCTCCACCCTGGACGCGATCTCCGACGGGCGCGCCGAGGTGATCCTCGGCCGGGGCTCGTTCATCGAGTCCTTCCCGCTGTTCGGGTACGACCTCAAGGACTACGACACCCTCTTCGAGGAGAAGTTCGACCTGTTCACGCACCTGCTCGAGGAGGGACCGGTCACCTGGAGCGGGACGGTGCGGGCGGCGCTGTCGGAACAGACCGTGTACCCGCCGACGGCGTCCGGCGCCCTGCGTACCTGGCTCGGGGTCGGCGGGTCGCCACAGTCCGTGGTGCGGGCCGCGCAGTACGGCGTCCCCCTGATGCTCGCGATCATCGGGGGCGCGCCGGAGCGGTTCGCGCCCTACACGGACCTGTACCACCGCGCGCTCGAGCAGTTCGGCCGCGAGGCACTGCCGATCGGCGCCCACTCGCCCGGCCACGTCGCCGCGACCGATGCCCAGGCCAAGGAGGAGTTCTTCGGCCACTACGCGGCCGGCATGGCCCGGGTCGGCGCCGAACGTGGCTGGGCGCCGATGACCCGGGACCGGTTCGAGGAGGAGGTGGGCGCTGACGGCGCGCTCTTCGTCGGCTCCCCGGAGACCGTCGCGGCCAAGATCGTCCGGACCGTCAACGCTCTCGGCCTGTCCCGGTTCGACCTCAAGTACAGCGCCGGCACCCTCCCGCACGAGCTCGCCGTGCGCCACATCCAGCTCTACGGCCGTGAGGTCATCCCCGCGGTGCGGACGGCGCTCGCGGAGGCGTAGCGCCGGGCTGTGATGCAGCAACCCTCCGGCCGCGAAGCAGGACCCACGCGGTGCGGGCGTGGCCGCGGTCGGGGTCACTCGTGGGCGAGGGTGGCACGCAGTTCGGCGAGCCACTCGGCACCGAGGCGGCGCCCGTCCGGGAGCCGGTCGACGCGGTCCCACCGCCACGCCGTGATCATCGCGAGCACGAGGATCCGGCACTGCCGCAAGAGGACCGGATCGGCGCCCGGGTAGTGCGCGGCGACCGGCTCGGGTGCGTGGGCGAGATCGAACTCGACAGGCCCGCGACAACACGTCTCGAGGTCGATGAAGCGGGGCCCGTCGGCGGTCGCGAGGACGTTCCCGGCGTGGGGCTCGCCGTGCAGCAACTGCTCGTGGGGCAGCGGCTCGCCGCGTCGCGCCCGCTCTTCGATGCGGTCGCCGATCGCGCCGACGGTCAGCGCAAGCGTCTCGCGCAGCAGGTCCCGTTCCGGTTCGGGCAGGTCGGGGCTCCGGGTGCGGTCGGAGACGAGTAATCGCGCCTGCTCGACCCGGTCCGTGAAGTGCGGGGTCGGCAGGTCGACCGTGCGCATCCCGGCGTGCAGGCGGACCAGGGCGTCGGCATAGGCGGCCGGCGACAGATCCCCCACCTGCTCGTAGTGGGTCCAGAGGGTGAGCGCGAAGCCGTCCCGCCGATGAACGCGCGGCTCCACGCGCGGGTCGAGGGCGCCCACGGGGCAACCGGCACCCGCGAGCAGCCCGGCGAGTGCGACTTCGAACTCCGCGGCGCCGGGCTCATCGGGGGCCACGCGCACCAGCACGTCGGCCGGCAGCAGGCGAACGCTCACCTTGTTGGAGTTGTGCAGCACGACCGCGTCGTCCGCCCGTAGCCCGCACGCGGTGGCGACCGACCGTGCCGTCGAGACTGCTCGGGTCATCTCGGCCGTCGGCATCGGTCGCTCCCATCGTCGGAGCCCCGCGGCGCGGCCGTCGAGGCGGGTCCCGCCGCACGGTAGCGGGACACCGGAGGCGCCCGCACGCCCATTTCCGCGACCGCAAAGGCCTGGCCCGGCTGCCGTCGCTGCGGCTACCGTGCGCCGATGAACACGACGGCGGAACTCGCGGCCACCCTGGCCGGACACGATCACCGGCAGGCCCACGCGCACCTGGTGCGGGCCGGGTGGAGCGTATGCGGGGTGGGCGACTGGGCCGTGACCCTTCGATCGCCGGACGGCACGCTGGCGGCCCGGGTGTCGCCGTTCGACCCGGCCTACCCGGTGTTCGTGGACCTGTGCCGCCGACTCGAGGGCACGGCCCAGCTGCCCCGGGTCGAGGCGGACCTGCCCCTGCCCGGCGGCGGGCAGCTCACGATCATGGAGTTCCTGCTGCCCGCACCGGCCGACGTGGCCGAACGCGTACGCGCGTCCTGGGCGGCCGGGGACGATCCCGAACTGGCCGCGGTCCGGCGAGCGGCCGAGGACCTGGACGCCACCGCCCGGCGCGAGGTGCCGTGGTGGGACGGCATCGACCTCAACCCCGGCAACGTCATGCGGGCGCTCGACGGGCGCATCGTCCTGGTCGACGTCTTCTGCCTGGACGGGGCTGCGCTCTACGCCGCGCTCCTGGCCGATCCCGCGGGCTTCGCCGTGCGAGTTCCCGCCGACCGGGGACGGTATCTGACCGAGATCGCGTACATCGCCCGCAACAGCATTCCGGCGGAGATCACCGCCCTGCGCGCGGCAGCGCTGGAGGCGCACCCGCCACCCCCGTGACGACACAGTTGGTCGAGGCGAGCGCAGTCGAGGGCAGGGCCGCGCGTACCGTGGCCTACTCGGCGGCTCGCGCCGTTCGGGCGTACTCCGAACCCGAGCGGGTGCGTTCGAGGATCTCCTCGTCCACCATGGCCCGCCGGAGCGCAGCGGTGTCCGGGCCGAACCGGGCAAGACGCTCGTTCAGCTCCCGCTCGGGCACCACCTCGTCCGCGGCGAGGGCCTGCCGGGCGAGGAGTTCGAGCAGGGCACGTCGCTCGCCCGCGCCGGAGGGGTAGCGGTCGATCTCCCCGCGTGCGTTGAGGTAGCGCTCGATGCCGGGGCGTGGTTCGGTCGCCGCGGCGGCCAGGGCGCGGCCGAACACCTCCGGGTGCACGTCGAGCCGCCCGTCGACCTCCCGGACCAGGCCCGCGCGCACCAGCATGGCGCTCGCCTGCCGCTGCTTCGAGGTGCTCGGACCGGCGTTGATCGGCTCCGAGGCGCCGGCCAGGACGAGCTGGGCGAAGAGGTGCCGGGCGCGGGGGTTCGCCAGCGCCGCCATGATCGGCCGCCAGTCGGCACGAGCTGGGTCCCGGGTCACCCGACGATGCTACGGGTGAGCATCCGCTCCCTCAATGCTGCGGCCGGTCCCAGGGTTGCCGAGCCGGCTGTGTCTGACCGGCCGGAGGTTGCTCGCCCCACTGCGCCGGACCCGCCTGACCGGTCTGAACGGTCTGACCCCCGGGCACTCCCGCGCCCCCCTGCGGCGCGAGACCGGCGTACAGGACGGTGCCCGGCTGCTGCGGGTTGTCGACCAGCAGCACGAGGTCCCCGGTCCGCGGGATCTCGAGCTTGGACACCAGCGACTGCAGCGACACCTGGTGCCCGTCGACCTCCAGGACGAGCAGGACCACCGGGTCGTTGTTGATCATCTGACCGGTGTCCTGCAGGCCGAGGACCCTGGCGGTCCTGGTCGGATGGCCGGCCGCGCGCAGCTGCGCGGCGAGCTGGCCCTGGTTCATCGCGCCGGTGGCCTGTTGCATCGCCTCGGTGAACTCCCGGCCCATGAAGGCCTGCGTGAGCTTGCCGGTCAGCCCCCGGCCCTCGGCGATGTCGTTCGCCATCTGCATGCTCTCGGCCTGACGCTCGGCCATCGTCCTGCGCTTGAACAGTCCCATCGTGGTGCTCCTCGCTCCGTGGGCGGCCGATCCGCCCTGCCGACTCCCTGCGACAGCACCGACGTTAGGACGCCGGCACCGGCAACCGGTCCCAGGTTCGTAGGACTCTCACCCTCCGTTCCGGTCCGGTTCATCCGCGGCACCCAGAGTTCATCCGCGGACCCATGGCGGAACTGGGATCGGTTGTCGGTGGCCCGGGGCACGATCCGAGGGTCAGCGCGACTCGATCGCCACTGCACCGCAACCCAGCAAGGGGCACACCGTGGGCGCACGCCCGGCACCGATCGACGATCCACCCGCGCACCGGCCGCCCGGTCGCCGTCGGCACCGGCCGGTCGTCCGGGGCCGGCCGTTCCGCCGCCGCCGCCACCACCCGGGGCCGGCGTCTCCTAGACTCGGGCGCGTGAGCACCGAGGGGGAGCGCGCCGCGTCGACGATGCCCCGCGCCCTGGTGCTGGACCGCGCCTGGCGGGCCGCCGCCACCGACCACGCGCCCGCCCTCGACCCGCTGAGCAACTCCACCGGCGGGCCGCTGTCCCGCACGGTCAAGCTGATCCTGGACCCACTCGTGATCCGGCCCGGGCAACGCCCCGAGCTCGCGGCCACCACCCTCGCGACCGGCGTCGCGGACGAACTCCTCGGGATCGTCGCCGCCGCCGCGACGGTCCTGAGCCACACGGCCGCCTGGTTCACGGTGATCAAGCGGGCCCGCCGCGCGGCCGGGATCACCGAGGGCCACCCGCAGGACCTCTACTTCCAGCGGGCGTTCGAACTCGCCACCGTGCACGGCGAACCGACGGAGCCCGACGGCGCCCGGCTCGCCGCCGAGGTCCTCGCGGAGGTTCATCACGGGGGTCCGAGCGTCGCCCGGCTGCGCGAGCACCTCGCCGACCCGGCCGTGCGAGCCGCGCACGCCGACCGGCTGGCCCGGCACTGGTCGGCGCGGTCCGGCTCCGGCGACCCACAGGCAGACACCTGGACAACCGCGGGCGGCGCCGCGAGCTCCAGGGGCGAGGGCGACCCGCCGCAGACCACGCACCGGGAGGTGGCCGCCCCGGTCCTGGACGATGATGCCGCGGCCGCCGCGCACTGGCAGGACCTCGTCGAGCGCGACGCCGGCGCCGGGCTCGGCCGGCGCTGGTGGTTCACCGACGGGGCCGCCCGCGTCGACGGCGCCTCCACCCACGCCCGCCCGCCCGCCCCCGACCTCGGCGAGCATGCCTCCACCTCCGACCTGGCGCTCCCGCTGGACCGCAGCATCTACGAGCGGGTCTTCACCCTCGTGCGCGCCGCCGCCGGCCGCGACGAACTCGGTGACATCGCCGACGTCGTGACCGACGAGGTGGACCGGGCCACGTCGCCGTGCGGGTACACCGACCCGAACCTGCGCGCCGGTCTTCTCGTCGGGGTGGAACTGGCCCACCGGCTCCGCCCGATCGGCACCGGCTCAGCGGCCGGCCCCGGCGGGGCCGGCGGCTCGGAGCTGGAGCGGCGCATCAACCGGCGCTGGCAGCGCGAGGCCTACGTGTGGCAGGCGCGCCGGCTCCCGATCGGCGGCGACCCGGGCGCCGACGGGGCCCTCGGCGACGTCGCCCGGGAGGTCGCCGCCCCTGCGCCCCGGTATATCCGTCGGCTGTGGTCGAGGCTGCACGGCCGCGACGCCCGGTCCCGTCCTCTGGCCGGTCACGAGGAGGCCCTGGACGTCCTCGAAGGTGTCGCCCTGTCCGTGATCCGGGACCACCGCGACCGGGTCCGCGGCGCGCTGTCCCGCCTCGGTGGCCCCCCGCACCACGGACCGGAGGCGGCACTCCCGTGACCGACGTCAGCATCGCCGTCGACCCGCTCGGCGCCGTCACCATCGACCCGGCCGGCCGGACGCCGCCCCCGCCGTGGCGGGCGGGCGTGGTGGACGCCGTCGGCGGCTCCCTCACCTGGCCGGTCGGAAGCCCCCGGACCTCAGCCCCGCACGCCGTCCTCGACGATCCCGACGCCGCGCAACAGTGGCTCTGGCAGGTCTACGGGACCCAGGTGGCGCTCGCCGTGGCGACCCTCGCGGCGGACCCGGCGGCGGGGAACCTTGCCGCGGCCGCCGAGGCCGGTCCGCTGACCGGGGTCGCCCACCGCCTCGGGCACGTCTGCTGGGCGCAGGCCTGGTGGCCCGCCTCGGTGCTCGACGGCGTCCCGCCCCTGGACGCCGACCTGCTCCTGCTCGAGCGGGTCGGGTTGGAGCACGAGGCCGACGGCCTCGTCGACGACGCCCTCGGCCCGGCCGCGGCATCCGGCGTCGCGCGCGCCCTGGCCACGCTGGACGCGCTCAACGGTGACCTCGAACCGCAGTCGCCGGAGTCCGTGACCGTTGCGCAGGCGCGGGCCGCGGCCCTGGACTGGGCCGAGGCTTTGGAGGTGGAACTGACCCCCGAGCCCGTTGCCCGCGCGGAGGCGTTCGCGCTCGCGGCCGGCGCCGTCGCCGTGCCCGGGGTGGAACTGGCCCGTGGCCGCCACGGCGCCACCTGGGCCGGTCTGCCGGCCGGCCTCGTGGACGCCGCCGAGACGGCGGTCTCCTGGAGCCTGCGCCGCACCGGCACCGGCGGTGAGCTGATCGTCGAGGTCACCGGCCTGCCCGGCCGCCCACCCGGGCTCACGCTCACCGCCGCCGTTCTGGACGGGATGCGCTCCGCCGTCGTGCTCGACCTTCGTCCCGACGAGAACGGCTGGCGCGCGCAGGCGCCGGTACCGGCCGGAACCGGGACGGACCTGACCGTCCTGGTGAGCCTGCCGGGCTACGGGAGGGCGGGGCCCGGACCGGAGGCGGACGACCGGGACCGGGTCCGCGACGCGGCGCGGGCGCTGCTCGAGGCGCCGGTGCTCCTCGCCGAGGGCGCGGCCAGGGCCGTCGATGAGGATTTCTGACACCATCCGCCGGCAGATCCACACCGGCATCGAGTACCAGATGGCGGGTCGGTGGAAGGAGGCCGAGCGGACCCTGAGGTCCGTGGAGCGCCCGATCCGGGCGCTGCCCGCCGGGTCCGAACGCACGCACCTGGAACTGGCGCTGGGCGAGGCCCGAGCCACCCTGCACATGTACCGGCAGGAGTGGGCGGCCGCCGAGGCGCGGCTGCGCGAGATGCTGCGAGCGATCCCGGCCGAGCCCGAGGAGTCCCTGAAGCAGTGGCAGGGGAGTGCGCTGACGAACCTGTCCTCGGTGTGCGCGCAGAGCGGCCGGGACCTCGAGGCCGCCGAGCTCTCCGAGCGCGCGGTCGCAGTGTTCGAGTCGATGACCGCGCCGCGTCCGGAGGACGTGGAGATGCTCGCGACCACCCGGAACAACCTCGCCGCCCAGGCGGCCCGGGAGTCCCGGTTCGAGGACGCGAAGCGGCACGCCGGTCGCGCCCTGGTCGCCGCCACCGGACAGGGCTCCATGCTGCCCGAGGGGCAGGCGCTGCGGCTGCTCGGGACGATCGCGTCGATGGAGGGTGACCTGGTCGCCGCGGCCGACCTGCTGGGCCGCGCCCAGGACGTGCTGACCCGGTTCGGTGCCCACCTGGAGAGCGCCCAGGTGGGCCTGGTGCTGGCCCGGCTCGCCGCCCAGGGCGGCGACGGACCGCAGTTCGCCGCGCACATGGAGACCGTCCGGGAGGCGTTCCGGAGCCGCGGCGAACTTCGGGCGATCGCCGAGATCGACCACATGCAGGCCGAGTTCCTGCTCGCCTGGGTGCCTCCCGACCACGACCGGGCCGCCCTGGACCTGGACTGGACCGGCGTCGATGCGAGCACCGACCCGTACACCCTGTCCCAGGACCACCAGAACGACCTGCTGCTCGGCGGCGCCCTCGACTACGCCGTCCCGGCCGCGCTGGCGCTGGACGCGATGCGCACCCAGTTCCCGTCCGGCTATCAGCGTGAGCGGTTCGTCGCGCAGGTCGCCGACCCGGCCAGGGACGCGGCGTTCCGGGCCGCGCTGCAGTCCTCCAACGGCATGCTCGTCTTCGCGCTGATCGAGTGGCAGGCGGCCAGTGGCACGCCCACCGTGGTGCTCCCGGCGGCCGTCGCGGCCCGTCCCATCAACGGCGCTGCGGCCGCCGCGGCGAGCGCCGACGAGGCCGTCGAACTCATGCTCCCGAGCGGCCCGGCGGTGGCCGTGGAACCGGTGCCGCGGATGGTGCTGGCCCCCGGGCAGGGGGAGGTCCTCGCCGAGGAGTACGCAGGAGCGCGCACGCGGTACGGGCAGGAACTGCGCTCACCCGAGCTCGTCCAGCGCTGGGCCGAGCCGGGCGAGGCGCCCACGGTCGTGCTGACCTACGTCGACACCGGGCACGGCACGTTCTGCAACTGGCGCGTCGACGGCGAGCCCGGGGGTGTCGGCCGGGTCGGGCACGAGGAGCTGGAGCGCGTGCTGGGCCGACTCGCGCAGGGGCTGCCGTCGGTGGCAGCAGGGGCGGACAAGGTCGCCTCCTACACCGACCTGCTCACCTCCGGGCCGCTCGTGGACTACGACGCCGAGTGGGAACTCGCGGTCGGCTTGGCCCAGACGTTCCTGGCGACGCAGCTCGTGGACCAGCTCGCCGCCTACCACGAGGCCGGTGTGCGTCCCCATGTGCGGATACAGCCCTCCCCACGCACCGCGTCCGTGCCGTGGGAGCTGCTCGCAGTGGACGGCTCCGACGTGCGGCTGGTGGAGATCGCCGACGTCACCGTGGTAGCGCCGGGCCAGGTGCCCGGCGCCGGTACCGACGCTGCCGACGGCGGGGCTCGCTCCGTGTGGTCCGGCGGCGGCCGGTTCCGGGGCCGGGGTGGCGCCGGGGCGACGGCGTCCGGCGCAGCAGTGCCCGGTGTGGCCGATGCCCGTCCGGCGCGTGGGGGACTGCTCGGGCGGCTGCGCCGGTCCGGTGCTGGTGGTGCCGCACCGGTCTCCGACGGTGTGGGTGGAGACGTACTCGCCGCAAGCGGTGCGGGCGTTGCCGCCGCCGGTGCTCCGGGAGTTGCGGCGGCCTCCTCGGCGGCGGACACGGTCATGGCCCTCGACCCGCGGATCCCCGGCTGGCCCGCCGCGTCCGCGCTCGGCTCCGTGCTCGGCCGGGTCACCCCTGGCGATGCACGGTACGCGGGGCTGCTCGAGCGGCTCGACTCCTACGCCCGCGCCGGCCGCGTCGACGTGCCCGGCGGCGACCTGACCGGCTTGTTCCGCCGCACCGACGCCGACCGGGACTGGCTCGCCGCGGCGTTGCAGGCCGGTCCCAAGCGGCTCGTCTACGTCGGTCACGTCACCGCCGCCGCCGCCGATCGCGGCCAGGCCGACGACAGCCAGCTCCACCTGTCCTGCACCGCCGAGGTCCCGGGCCTTGCCGAGCCGATGCGCGAGCACCGTCCGCTCTCGGCGCGGGACCTGCTCGCCGACCCGCAGCGCTGGCCGATGCCCGAGCGGGTCGCCCTGATCGGGTGCGAGTCCGGCACGGACGCCCGGTTCCGCGACCCCTACGGCTTGGTCGGCGCCGTGGTGCGCGCCGGCGCCACCCTGGTCACCGGCACCCGCTGGCCGCTGCTCACCGAGCACGCGCTGTCCTCGCTGGCAGACGTGGCCGGGAACCCGATCACCGACGCCGTGCTCGCCGTCGACGCCGCCCACGAGGCCCCCGACGCCGTCGCTGCGTTCAGCGCCTGGCAGCGCGAGCGACTCGCCGCCTGGCGCTCGACCCACGCCGTCGCGGACTCCCCGCTCCTGTGGGCCGGCCTGGTGACCTTCACCACCGCCTGACCCCCCGGCACCCTCCACCCGCCCACCCCTCCCCCTCCCCACCCCCGCCCCCGCCTCGCCCCGCCTCCGCCGGCCGAACGCGCACAAGCCCCCGGTCCGCGCGACGCCGACCAAGGGCTTCCGCGCGCTCGGCGACGGGACGGGTGGGGGGCGACGGGTCCGGTGGGTCAGGGGTGGGCGGCGGCGACGACCACGGGGTCGGCGCAACCGGCCGCGAAACCCGCGATCCGCCTGTCGATGTCGCGCTGCAGCACCCACACGCCGACCCGCTCCGCGAGCGGAGCGAGCCACGCCGGCCGACACGAGAAGTTGTACCGCCAGATCGCCCGAGTACCTGCGCCGTCGACCGCCTCGAACCGCCAGCCACCGCCCAGGCGAGCGAAGAACCACGGCCCGGTGACCATCTTCATGCCGACGTTGCGCGGCGGGTTGTAGGAGACGTACTCACTGACCATCCGCAGCCCGCTGCGGTGCCGGGTCATCGTGCGCACGCCCTTCGCGGGCGCGGTGGCGCCGTCGAGGAAGTGCTGACGGCGGATGAACGGGTCCCAGCGCAGCCGCACCTGCCCGGTGGTCTGGGAGACCGCGAACGCCGTCGCCGGATCGAGGCCCACCACAACGCTCGACTCGACCACCGGCATGGCAGCGATCGTCTCACGTCGACCCGGTTACGCTGCAGCGGTGTCGACACCGAGTGGCCTCCTCCTGCGCAACGTGCGCCGCCCCGGCGGCGCAGGTCCGATCGACGTGCAGATCCGCGATGGCCGGATCGCGTCGATGTCCGACGGCGGCGGGCGGCCCGGCATCAACGGCACCAACACCCCGGCCGGGTCGGTGGAGCAGGTCGACGCCGACGGCGCCTTCCTGGTACCCGGACTCTGGGACTCGCACGTGCACATGCAGCAGTGGGCGCTGCTGCGCGAACGGTTGGACGTCAGCGCCGCGACGTCCGCCGCGCAGGTCGTGCGGATGGTCGCCGACCGCCTCGCCGAACGCCCCAGCCCGCCCGGCGGACCGGCCCACGCGGCCCTCGACGGGTTCGGGTTCCGGGACGGGCTGTGGCCCGATGCGCCCACGCTTGCCGCCCTGGATGCGGTGGCCGGTGAGGTCCCGGTGATCCTGGTCAGCGGCGACGTCCACAGTGCGTGGGTCAACGGCGCGGGCGCCCGGCTGCTCGGCGTGCACGTCGGGGCCGACGGCATGATCCGGGAGGGGCCCTGGTTCCAGGCCTCCCGGGACTACGAGGAGGCCCCCGAGCACCGCCGCGAGGCGCTCGTGGCACGCGCCGCCTGGGCCGCCGCCGCACGCGGGGTGACCGGGGTCGTGGACCTGGAGATGGCGGACAACGTGGCCGCCTGGCAGGACCGGATCGCGGCCGGCGTCGACCAGGTGCGGGTCCGCGCCGGGTGCTACCCGGACCGGCTCGAGCAGACGATCGCCGCCGGGCTGCGGACCGGCGCCGAGATCGAGGGCACCGACGGGTTGCTGACCGTCGGCCCGCTCAAGATCATCTCCGACGGTGCGCTGAACACGCGGACCGCCCACTGCCGGCACGCGTACCCCGACGGCGGTCATGGCGTGCAGGAGTGGAGCGGGGCGCAGCTCGTCGAACTGGTCACCAGGGCGCACACGGCCGGTCTGGCGACCACGATCCACGCGATCGGGGACCGGGCCAACACCATCGCGCTCGACGCGTTCGCCGCGGCCGGGGTCGGCGGGCGGATCGAACACGCCCAACTGGTCGAGGCGTCCGATGTGCCCCGGTTCGCCGCGCTCGGGGTCACCGCCAGCGTGCAGCCCGAGCACCTCATCGACGACCGGGACGTCGCCGACGTCTACTGGCCCGGCCGGACCGCGGACGCGTTCCCGCTGGCGTCGCTGGCGAGGGCGGGCGCCCGGATCCGGTTCGGCTCGGACGCGCCGGTGTCCCCGCTGGACCCCTGGCTGGGCATCGCCGCAGCGGTTGCCCGCACGCGCGACGGCCGGGAACCGTGGGGCCCGGAGCAGCGGATCGGCCCGGCCCTCGCCCTCGCCTGCGCCGCGGACGGTCGCACCGGCGTCCGGGTGTCGGACGTCGCCGACCTGGTGCTCGTCGGCGCCGACCCCCTGACCGCGGACGCCACCTCGACGCTGCGGCGCATGCCCGTCCTGGCCACCATGCTCGGCGGCCGGTTCACCCACCGCGACGGGATCTAGGAGCCGGCCGGCCCGCGTTCGGCGGCGAGCACCATCGCCACGGCGTCCCGGGCCACCTGGAGACGCTGCGCCACGGGCCGGCTCGGCGGTCCGGCCGTGACCTTCACCCCCCGGTAGCACGGGGCTCCCGCGCCGGCCGCCTCGAACGTGCGACGCAACTCCTCCGGACCGAGCAGGCTCTCGGCCCAGATGCCCTGGCCGCCCGCACCCCGGGGCGCGATGTGCCCGTCCTGCCACGGCACCCCCCACGGCCCGGAGTCGGGGCTGGCGCCCGAGAACATGATCCCGGCCAGCCGGCCCCGTTCGGCGGCCAGCCGGACGTGCTCCTCGGGGGTCTGCGCGGAGCGCCCCTCGATGGCACTCCGCCCCCAGTTCACGGTGAGCCCGAGCCGTTCGTCCCCGAGGGCCTCGATCACGGTCAGTTCGGCGTGCGCCTCGAGGAAGCCCTTCTGCGGGGTGCGGCCCGGGCGCGGGGCGTCGCAGTGCTCCACGGCGAGCGTCGTTCCGGTCGACTCGGCCTCGAGCAGCTCGGTCAGCGAGCGCTCGAACTCGCCAACGGATGCGGACCCGGTCGGGGCGCTGTTGATCTCGATGGCGCGGACGCGCTGCCGGCCGGCCAGGTCCGCGGCGCGCTTCGCGACCGTCAGGGCGCGGCGGACGTCCTCGACCGCGGCCGCACGGCCGTCCGTGTCGGTGGAGGCGAGCCCGTACCGAGGGTCGGCGGCGAGCCGGGCCATCACGGTCGGGATGCAGGTGATCACCAGGTCCCAGCCCTCGGGCACGAGCGTCGGTAGGCCGTCGGCTCCGGCCACCCAGCCGGGGCTCGCGCCGACGGCGTCCTCGAGCGGGATCTCGAGCGTGTCCACGTCCGGGAGCTCGGCGAGCGCGCGGTACGCGTCCGGCAGCTCATCCGGCGTTCGCCCGGCGAACAGGGCGTACGCGCCGAGCACCAGGCCGCCACCGGCCGTCATCGTCGACACCCCCGGTTCCTCGGGCGGGCGGGAGGCGGCGTGATCGGTTCGCGGTGTCGGTGCACGTCGCCACGGTACCGCCGCACGGGACCCCGGCGACGGTTCGTCCACCGCTGTCCGCAGCCGCCGGCGGGCCGGGTGGCCAGGATCAGTCCGTCGCGGCCCCGGCTCCGGACGGGCCCGCGGCGGCGAGGCGGACGCTGATGCCGTCGAAGTGCTCGACCAGCGACCTCGCGACCCACTCCGGGTCACCGGACGCGAGCGCGTCACAGATCTCCCGGTGCCAGCTCGCGGCGTCGGCAGGGGTGTACCGGGGGCCGGGGAGGCGGTCGTCGACCTGCTGGAAGGTGTTCCAGAAGACCCGGAGCAGGTCCAGGATCAGGCCGTTGTGCAGGGGGGTGTACATGGCTGCATGGAAGCGCCAGTCCTCGTCCGGGAAGTAGCGGCCCTGCGCGGCGGCCGCCTCCATCTCGGCGACGACCGCCTCCAGCGGCTCGCGGGAGCCGTGGGACCAGTACTCGGTCACCTCGCGGGCGAGCCCGACCTCGAGTGCGCGGCGCAGTTGCAGGAGTTCGCGCACGTCCTGCAGGTCGCCGCTCGCGGACAAGGTCAGGCGGAAGCCGAGGCCCTCCTCCAGGGAGTTCAGACCGGCCGAGCCCACGAACGTCCCGTAGCCGTGCCGCACGTCGATGATGCCCACGGCCTGCAGGGCCTTGATCGCCTCGCGCAGCGAGTTCCGGGAGACGCCCAACTCGGCCATGAGTTCCGGCTCGGTGGGCAGTGGGTCGCCGGCCTTCAGCCTGCGTTCGACGATCAGATCTCGGATCCGGGTGCGGGTCACGGCCTGGCTGGCCAGCGCCCGTCCTGCTCCGCCCTGCGTCGCCATGTGCCGGTGACTCCCTCCGCCCTCATCCGGTCGATCCGACACCTACCTTCTCACCGATCCGTGGTCCGAACTCCGCGACGATGCCGCGGACCGCCTCGATCTCGCCCTCGTCGAGGGGGATTCCGGGTCGCGCGAGGTTCGCGCCCGTGATCACGCCGAGCGTCACCAGGGCGGCCTTGAACGCCCCGAGCGCGGCCGAGGTACCGGACCGGCCGGCCGTGCTTGCGGCGGCGGTGATCCGGAACAACTCGAACAGCCGGTCCTGCTCGGCGCGCGCGTCCTCGGTGCGGCCGGCGCGGGCCAGGTCGAACAGGCGCCGGTATCCGGCCGGGTCCACATTCCCGAGACCGGGCACCACACCGTCGCAGCCCAGCCCGATCGCGTAGTCCACGGTGAGCTCGGATCCGGTGAAGACGGACAGGTCCACTCCGCGCCTGGATCGTCGCGAGAGCAGGGCGCGCAGCGAGACGTCGGAGCCGCTCGAGTCCTTCACCGCCACGATCGCCCCGTCCGCGGCGAGGTCGATCACAGTCTCCGGTCGGAGCTTCGTCCCCACGCGGGACGGGATGTCGTAGGCCACCACCGGCACGTCGACGCGCGCCGCGACGTCGGTGAAGTGGCGGTGGATCTCGGTCGGGTGGGTGCCCGCATAGAACGGCGCGGTCACCACCACCGCCGAGGCCCCGGCGGCGGCGGCGCGGCGCGCCTGGTCGACCACCCGCGCGGTGCCGGTGTCGATCGCGCCGACGAGCACCGGAAGTCGGCCCGCGGCGCGGGCCACCGCGACCGCCACCACCCGTTCGCGCTGGGCGTCGGAGAGCGCACTCACCTCGCCGGTGGTTCCGAGCACGAACAAGCCGTGCACGCCGCCGTCGACCAGATGGTCGACGAGCCGGTCCAGCGAGGACTCGTCGACCTCTCCGTCCGGGGCGAGGGGGGTACACAGCGGGGGGATGACGCCGGCGAGACGACCGTGGCTCGTCACTGGATTCCTTCCGTTCGGGTGGGGTGGATGAAGCGAATGGATTCGTACGCGGATCCCGAGCCAGCCTCGACGAGGGCGGCGGGCGTGCCGTCCGCGAGCAGGGCAAGGTCGCTGTAGGCGCCGGGACCGGCGTGTAGCACGGGCCCTCGGCGCCAGGCCGCCCCGGAGTCGTCGCTGCGCCAGAGGGTGACGTCGCGGCGTTCGTCGGGATGTCCGGGTGTGCTCAACCAGAGCGTGCCGGAGCCGTTCGCGAGGACGCTGCCCTGGACGGCGGGTACCGGAAGGTCCGGGTGTGGGCGGAACGGGGCCCGCAGGCTCTCCCCGCCGTCGTCGGACCACGCGCCCAGGCGACCACCCGCGGACGCCTGGTTGCGCGCATTGACGTACACGACGCCGTCGGGCAGTTCCGCCGCGGTCGCCTCGTTCGGGTTCAAGGCGGCACCCGCCGGGCGCGCGGTGGAATCGACGGCACCGACCCGCCAGGTGTGACCGCCGTCGTCGCTGAGCATCAGGTGGCCGCCGTAGGAGTGGTCACCGGGCGCGGCGGCCAGGATCGAGTGCGTGCAGGCGGCGATCAGGCGGCCGCGTTCCGGGCCGTGGGCGAGCGTGAGACCGTGACCGGGACCGGTCGCGAACCAGCCCCAGTCCGAGCGGCGGACCTGGTCGGTGACCTCGACCGGAGGTCCGAACGGCTGACCCGGACCGGGCGCGTGCTGCACCCAGACCCGGCGCCGGTCGCCCTCGGGAACTCCGGGTCGCATCAGTTCCGACTCGTGCACCGACGCGCCGTTGGTCATGGTGAGCAGGACGATCTCGCCGGTCGCCGTCACGAACGGCATCGGGTTGCCCGTGGTGTGGTCCGGCCGCCGGGTGACGACCGTGAGCGGCCCCCACGTCGCACCGGAGTCGGGGGAGTGCCGCACGACGAGGTCGATCCGGCCGGTGTCGCCGGCGGAGTCTCGCCGACCCTCACAGAACGCCAGCACGTGCGTGCCGGACGTGACCAGCGCCGGGATCCGGAACGCGGCATAACCGTGCGTCCCCGCGGCGAAGAGCACCTGCTCGTTCGGGGTCGTCGGCGGCTCACGGTCGACACCTCTTGAGGACATGGGACGTACTATGTCATGCTGACGCCGTCTTGTACCAGTCCAGGTCCGAAGGAGAACCGGATGTCACGTTCATGGAAGAGCTTCGAGACAGACCGACGTACCGTGCTCAGGGGCGGGGTGGCCGCAGCGGTCGCCGCGCTCGGCGGCAGCGCACTCGCCAGCTGTTCCAGCCCGGGCTCATCGGGCGGCGGGAGCGGCGGCGGTGCCGGTGCCACCGTGGACCTTCCCACGTTCCAGCAGTACGACGGGGTGCCCCCGGACTTCCCGGCGGCGGCGGAAGGGATGAACGAGGGTTTCCGTGCCTACCCGGCCAACCCGGGACGGGTGATCGAGGAGGCCCCCGGGGACGGTGAGGTCATCACGTTCATGACCAATATCCCTGGTGCCATCCCGCCGACCCGGGACGCCAACTCCTTCTGGCAGGCGCTCGAGGAGCGGATCGGATCGCCGCTGGAGATCTCGATGTCCTCCAACGACGAGTACAAGAGCAAGTTCGCCACCCGCATCGCCGGTGGGGACATCCCGGACATCCTCAACATCCCCAAGGATGTCGCGCAGCTCCCGGATCTGCTCGAGGCCACGTGTCTGGACCTCACGGAGTACCTGGCCGGCGACGCCGTGCTGGACTATCCGTTCCTGGCGAACCTGCCGGAACAGTCGTGGCCGGACACCCGGTTCAACGGCAAGATCTTCGCGGTTCCGGTCCCCCGCGGGATGTCGCGGACGTCCGCCCCGATCTACCGTCAGGACCTCACCGAGGCGGCGGGCATCGCCGACGCGGACCCGGGCAGCTTCGACGACTTCATTGCCCTGTGCACCGAGATGACCGCCCCCGGCGCCAACCGGTGGGCGTGGGCGTCGATGCCGTCCCAGTACATCCAGCAGATGTGGGGCACGCCCTACCTCTGGGGTGAGGAGGGCGGCGCCTTCACGCACATGTACGAGACCGAGGAGATGCTCGGTGCGATCGAGGACATGATCGCGGTCTGGGCGGCCGGCGTCGTCAACCCCGACGCCTACACCGCGAGCGGCGGCGCGAAGAAGCAGTGGATCGCGGCCGGCACGGCGGTCTTCGTCCACGACAGCTTCGTCGCGTGGAACCAGTTCTACACCGACAACCCGACCGTCACCGAACTGCGCATCAACATGCTGGACGTGCCCGGCCGGGACGGCGGCCAGGGTTCCCCGTGGATGGGCGCAGCGAACAACAACATCACCGCGTTCAACGCCGAGACGACCCACGACCCCGAGGTCCTGCTCGCGATCGCGAACTGGATGGCCGCCCCGTTCGGCACCGAGGAGTACCTGTTCCGCAAGTTCGGTGTGGCCGGTGAGCACTACGAGCTGGCCGGCAGCGACCCGGTTCCCACCGCGCTCGGCACCTCCGAGGTGGGGATCGGCCTGCAGTACATCAGCGACGCCGCGATGGCGCTGTACCTGCCCGGCCGCCCGGACATCCCCGAGACGCAGCACGCGGTGCAGGCGAAGATGGTCGACCGTCTCGTCACGGACGCGTCCTACGGCCTGTACTCGGAGACCAAGTCCCGGATGAACGCCCAGCTCGAGGGCGCCGTCAACGATGCACTGAACCAGGTGGTGCAGGGCAACGCCGGGATCGAGACCTTCACCGCCGCCGTCGACACCTGGCGCACGAGCGGTGGGGACGCCATCCGCAGTGAGTTGGAGGAGGCGTATGCCGCAGAGCACGGCTGAGCGGACGGCGCCGCCCGCGGTCGCGGCCCGCCCGGGGCCGCGGGCTGGTACGCCGCCACGGCGCCACCTCTCCTGGTGGCGGAGGCTGAGCCGGGACCGGATGCTGGTGCTCTTCGCGGTTCCGGGGATGCTGGCCGCGCTGCTGTTCCAGTACGTTCCTCTGCTCGGGAACGTGATCGCCTTCAAGGCCTACCAGCCGTTCCTCGGCATCGCCGAGAGCCCCTGGGTGGGGTGGGAGAACTTCCGCGCCATCCTCAGTGGCGACCCGGCGTTCCTGGCCGCCCTGCGCAACACCCTGATCCTGACCGGGCTGCAGGCATTGCTGGTGTTCCCCGCGCCGATCGTGCTGGCGCTGCTGCTGAACAGCCTGTTCTCGGACAAGATCAAACGGATCGTGCAGAACGTCCTGTACCTGCCGCACTTCCTGTCCTGGGTGATCGTCGTCGCGGTGTTCCAGCAGATGCTCGGCGGCAGCGGGCTGTTGAACAACTTCCTGCGCTCCCATGACATGGCCGCGCTGGAGATCATCGGCAACCCGGACGTGTTCCACCTGCTGCTGACCGCGCAGATCATCTGGAAGGACACCGGCTGGGCCACGATCATCTTCCTGGCGGCCCTGTCCACTGTCGATCCGCAGCTCTACGAGGCGGCCGCCGTGGACGGTGCGGGCCGGCTCCGGCAGATGTGGCACATCACCCTGCCGGCGCTCAAGGGCGTGATCATCCTGCTGTTCATCCTGCGGCTGGGCGACTCCCTGTCCGTGGGCTTCGAGCAGATCATCCTGCAGCAGGCCGCCGTCGGGCGCGGGGTCAGCGAGGTGCTGGACACGTACGTCTACAACAACGGGATCGTCGGTGGCCAGTGGGGCCTGTCCGCCGCGGTCGGCCTGGTCAAGGGCGTGGTCGGCGTGATCCTCGTCCTCGGAGCGAACAAGCTCGCCCACATCTTCGGAGAGCAGGGGGTCTACAAGTCATGACCACGTCCCGGACCGTCAGCCCTGCACCTGCGGGCCGAACACCGCGTCGCCGGCGTGGCCGGCGGCTCGTCCTCGGCACCCCGCTGCCGCCCTGGCCGGTGCAGGCGGCCAAGGCCCTGGTGCTCGGCATCTTCTGCGCCCTGGTGATCGCGCCGTTCGTGGCGATCGTCTCCACCTCGATCGCGCCTCGCGACCAGATCTCCCGGGCCGGGGGACTGGTGCTGTGGCCGGACGCGGTCAACGTGGACGCCTACCGGTCGATCCTCTCCGGCGGTGTCGTCACCCAGGCGGCGCTGATCAGCGTGGGTGTCACACTCGTCGGCACGGCGATCAGCCTGTTCACGTCCTGCCTGCTCGCGTACGGGCTGTCCCGGCCGGGCTCGTTCGGCAGCCGGGGCATGCTGCTCGTCGTCCTGTTCTCGATGCTGTTCTCGGCCGGCATCATCCCGACCTACCTGCTGGTCCGCGGCCTCGGCCTGATCGACACCCTCTGGGCGCTGATCCTGCCCACCATGATCAGCGGGTTCAACGTGGTGGTGCTGCGCTCGTTCTTCATGAACATCCCGGCCGAGCTGCTCGAGAGCGCCAGGATCGACGGCGCCGGCGAGTGGCGGATCTTCTCCGGGATCGTGATCCCGTTGTCGAAGGCGGTGCTCGCCGTGATCGGCCTGTTCTACGCGGTCAGCTACTGGAACGCGTATTTCAACGCCCTCATCTACCTCAACGACTCGGGCCTGTGGCCGCTGCAGCTCGTGCTGCGCACCTACGTGATCAACGAGACGGCGCTGTCGAACACCGACCTCAGCGTCGCCGAGAACCTGCCCGCCCAGCCGTCCCTGCAGATGGCGATCCTGGTGGTGTCGCTGGTGCCGATCCTGATCCTGTACCCGTTCCTCCAGCGGCACTTCGCCAAGGGAATGATGATCGGCGCCGTGAAGGGCTGATCCCGAACCATCTCTCGATGAACCCGACCCGACTCCGCCGATCCTCGAACCCCCCTGCCTCAGGAGCCCCTCACGTGCCTGCGCCCATCACCGTCTTCGAACGCGATACCCACGGCTACCAGTGCTTCCGGATCCCGGCCCTCGTGCGGACCCCGGCCGGCACCCTCCTCGCGTTCGCCGAGGGCCGGATGCCGGCGATCCACACGGACGCCTGGTGCCACGACGCCGCCCCGATCGACCTGGTCCTGCGCCGCTCCACCGACGGCGGCCAGACCTGGGGGCCGCTGCAGGTCCTGCTGCGCGGCGCCGGCCGGGACGACTCCGGGCTCACCGGCCCGGACGGGCAGGCGACCCGCGGCAACCCGGCGCCGGTGGTCGTCGCCCGCGGCCCGCACGCGGGCCGGGTGGCACTGCTCAGCTGTCACAATCCCGCGGGAGTGCGGGCGCGGACCCCGTTCGCCCAGGTCAGTGACGACGACGGGATGACGTTCACACCGGCTCGGAACATCTCCCACGTACTGCCCGACGGCGTGGGCTGGTTCGCGACCGGGCCGCAGCACGGGTGGCAACTCGTCGAGGGCCCGCATGCGGGTCGCCTGGTCGTCGGCATCAACTACGACGTCGACGGCGCCCGCTACGGCGGGCTGCTGTGCAGCGACGACGCCGGCGGGACGTGGTTCCGCGGGGCCTGCAGCACGGGTGCCGACCCCGAGGACATCCCGCAGGAACTCGGCCTCGTGGAGACGTCGGGAGGCCGGCTGCACGCGTTCGCGCGGCAGAACTCCCACGCACCGCTCACCCGCCAGCATGCGGTCTCCTTCGATGGTGGCGAGAGTTTCGACGGCCCGTTCGCGGGGGTGCCCGACCTGATCACCACCCCGAGGATCCAGGGCTCGGTCGTCCGGGTCGCCCCCGTCGGCGAGCCGGCGCCGTCGGGCACCCCGATCCTGTTCAGTTCCCCCGTTGACCCGGACACCCGCCGCACCATGACGATCTGGCGCAGCGACGACGATGCGGCGACCTGGTCGGAGGCCGAGCGGCTCAGCGATGACCGGGCCGGCTATTCGGATCTGACCGTGCTGGCGCCGGGCGCCGTCGGGATCCTCTACGAGACGGGCGCCCACCCGGACGGCGACGCCCGTGACACGATCCGGTTCGCCAGGATCGCGACGCCGTAGGGCCCGTCGAGGCGGTCACCGGAATCGCTGAGGGACGGTACGTGCTATCCGCCCCGCGCCGTTCGATCGGTGTGATGCTGCTGCAGGAACTCGAGCACAGGCGGCCAGACCCGGTCCGGATCGTTCATCGGAGCGGCGTGCCCACGTCCGGCCAGCTTTATGAAGTCGGCGTCGGGGATCGCTTCGGCTACGTCGCGGGCGCGCTCGGCGAAGGTGTCGGCATCGAGCGCGAAGGCCATGAGGAGCCGGGTCATGCGGCGCCGGTCGAGGCACCGCGACGGTCGAGCCGCCGCGACGCCGCCTGCTGATGCCGGGAAGCGGTCGTTGGTGCAACGAGGGTGGCTCGGACCCTGGTTGACAGGCGTGGGGATCGCGAGCAGCATCAGGGACAGGCGTCGACCAGCGCCCAGCCCGTGAGGACTCGTCCCAGCCGATCCTCATCCGGGTGAAGGGGATCTCTGCCCTCAGGTCGGTCAAGTCGAGTCGAGCCTGTTTCGAGTGCCGTGCAGCTGGGGCGAAGGCACGTCGAGGAGGGCTTGTCATGACGAAGAGCGGCAGTTTCAAGCGCGCGGTTCGCGATCACGCACGCAGGACCGGGCAGCGCTACACCCAGGCGCGGGCAGACCTGGAGGACATCAGTCGGCCGTTCGCCGACACGCGGCCCTTCGACCCGGACGCGCTGACGGTCCGCCTGGAGTCGAGGTACGGGATCCGCATCACCTCGATGCTGCCGATCGACGATGACCCAAGGACGCGGCCTCGGGGCTCTTGGCCCGGCCATTACCCCTCGACGTTGATCGTCGAGCGCGAGCGGGGAGCCCCCTGGATCGCCCGGGTGTTCTCGTCGCCGGCCGACCGGGTCAGCCGCGTACAGGAGGACGCCGAGATCCTCCGCTTCCTCGCGGATCACGGCTTCCCCGCCGAGCGGTCCGCGGTCGACGACGCCGTCTCGGTGATCGACGGCAGCGGAGTGCTGCTGACCGCGTTCATCGCCGGCGGGCGGCCGACCGACGCCCACGGTCGAGTGACCTCGCCCGAGGTGCTCCACGAGTTGGGGAGCCTGCTGGGCCGGCTGCACAACTTGCCACCGGTTGGCGGCGCAGCTGCCCGTGACGGCGGCTCGGAGGAACACGACGGCGGCTTCCACGTCGGACGGCCTCGGCAGGACCTCGTGGCTGCGATGCGGTTCCTGGTGAGCGTCGAGGACAGGGTCGCACCGGCGGGGAGGGCGACGTTCGAGCGACTGCGTGATGACGTCGAGTCCGCAGACGACGCCGAGGGTCTGCCCGAAGCATTCACGCACGGAAACTTCCACGCGTGGGCCGCCGTCGGTGTGCCCGGCGAGCTCAGCATCGTCGGGTGGGCGGGGTCCGGTCGTGGCCCGAGACTGCCGGCGCTGGCGTGGCTGCTGCGCACGGCCTCGGAAGGTCGACCCGACTTCGTCGATGCCGTGATGCACGGCTACCGCGAGCACGTCTCATTGACCGACGAGGAGGTCGACCGGCTGCCGGCGGTGCTCAACATCCGACCGCTGTGGTTGGCGTGCCTGGAGTACCGGGAGGCGGTGCGTGCCGGGCAGACGCCCCTGTTGGACGACGACGGAGGCTACGGCTTCCACCGTCCGGAACGATCCGAGCACCTGGCAGCGCAAGTGGTCGCGGCACTGAGCGACCCGCCGCACCGGTCAATCCAGCCCTGACGGACGGCCCGTCCACGCGCGCCAGAGCGCGGCGTACGCACCGTCGGCCGCGGACAGCTCGTCATGGGTGCCGAGCTCGGTCAGGCGGCCGGCGTCCATCACGGCGATGCGGTCGGCGTCGCGAGCCGTGTGGAGCCGGTGGGCCACGGCGATCACCGTACGGCCCTGGGCGGTGGCAGCGAGCGCGCGTTCGGTGTGACGGGCCGCGCGGGGATCGAGGAGTGCGGTGGCTTCGTCGAGGACGATGGTGTGCGGGTCCGCGAGAAGCACGCGGGCGAGAGCGACATGCTGGGCGTGAGCGCCGCTGAGCTCGTGGCCGCCCAGGTCGGCGTCGAGCGCTTCCGGGAGCTCGTCCACCCAGTCGGCGCCGACCGCGTGGAGCGCGGCGATCAGGTCGTCGTCGCCGGCGTGCGGCGCCGCGATCGTGAGGTTGTCGCGCAGGGAGTCGGCGAAGACATGGTGCTCCTGCGTGAGGAGCACGACATGGTTGCGAAGTTCGGAGGCTGGGAGGTTCGCGGTCTCGACGCCGCCGACGGTCACCGACCCCTGGCGCGGGCGGTCGATCCCGGCGATGAGGCGCCCGAGCGTGGTCTTGCCGGCCCCGGACGTGCCCACGATCGCGAGATGCTCACCTGCCTGCACGTCCAGGCTCACGCCCTCGAGCACATCGCCGGTCTCCCCGTAGGCGTAGTAGACATCGGTGATCACGATGCGCTCGTCGACCGGTGACGGCGCGCTCGGTGCGGGGGTCCGCTCACTCTCGGCGCCGAGACCTTCGACGCGCGCGAACGAGGCCAGGCTGCTCTGCAGCGTCTCGACCCAGATCATGATCGTGTCGATCGGTCCACTCAGCTGGCGCAGGTAGAGGGTGGCGGCGACCACGGCGCCGAGGCTGATGGCCTGATCGAGGTAGAGCAGACCGCCGACACAGAACACGGCGCCCACGGCGAGCGCCGTCGAGACGTCGATGGTCGGGAAGAGCACCGTGCGCAGTCGCAGCGTCCGGAGCTGGGCGGTGGTGGCCGTGGCCACGGTGTCTGCGCAGGCCCTCCGACGACGCTCCTGCAGCCCGAGGAGTTCGACCGTGCGAGCGCCGGCAGCCGTGGTGGCCAACGCATCGGCGACCTCGGCATGCGATGCGCTCTGGGCCAGGTACGCCGGGCGCGCTCGCCGCAGGTACCAACGCAGCACGAGCGGGATCGCGAGCAGCGCGACCAATGCCACCCCGCCCAGCACCGGTGAGAGCAGGAGCAGCGCGGTCAGCACGATCATCGCTTGGATCAGCGCGAACAGCACCTCCGGCGCGGCATCACGCAGAACCGTGGCGACAAGTCCGGCGTCGGTGGTGGCCCGCGAGGTCAGGTCCCCGGTTCCGGCCCGCTCCACCGTGCGCGCGGGCAGCCGCATCAGCCTGTAGGTCAGCTGCTCGCGCAGGCGCGCGGCCGTTCGTTCACCGAAGCGGTATCCCAGATAGCGGGCGAGGTAGCCGAGAGCGAACTGCCCGACGGCGGCCAGCACCACGAGCAGGCCGAGCCGGTCGATCTCGGCGAGCCCATGGCCGGCCTGGACGCCGTTGACGATCTGTCCGACCAGCCACGGGGCGAGGAGCCCCGCCGCGGCCGCGGCACAGTTCGTGCCGATGACGGCGGCGAACGTGGCTCGATCCGCGCGGACCAGACTGGCCGCTGCGCGGCGGACCTCGGCGGGAGTCGCGATCGGGAGCGGCGCACTCACGAGGCTTCGCCTTCGTCGGGCTTGTTGGGCTTGTCCGGATCGGTGGTCTCCCCACGTAGGACGAGAGCCGCGTAGGCGGGCTCGTCACGGATCAGGCCGGCGTGAGTGCCGCTCGCGACCAGCCGGTCGCCGGCCACGAAATGGACGTGATCGGCCTCCGCCAGCATCAGGATCGACGTCGAGGTGACCACCGTGGTGCGGCCCCGACGCGCCCGGACCAGTCGCGCGACGACGTTGGCCTCGGTGGCGGCATCGACGGCGGAGGTCGGATCGACCGCCAGCAGCACCCTCGGCGTGGCCAGGACCGCCCGGGCGAGCCGCAGTCGTTGCCGTTGACCACCGGAGAGGTTGCTCCCGTGGGAGTCGATCCTCGACTCCAGACCGTCCGGCAGGGCGTGCACGAGATCGTCCGCCGCAGCGACGTGCAGGGCATGCGGGACCACGTCCTCATCGACGTCGTGAGCGCCGGCCACCACCTCGCCGACCGTCCCCGCGAAGAGCTCCGCGTCGTTGTCGGCCACCAGGACCTGGCGACGGAGCTCGCCGGGACCCATCTCGGCCATCGGCTCACCGTGCCAGGTCCCTCCCGGGCGCAGGCCGCCGAGCCGGTCGACCAGCGCCACCGCATCGGCCTGCCGCGACGTGGCGATCACGGTGAAGGCGCCCGCTGCGACCTCGAGGCCCGTGACCGAGTCGATGAGATCGCCGTGCGCCGGCACCGCCCCGGGCCTGACGCCGTCGCCACGCTGCAGCCTGAGGAAGTCCGTCACCCGGCGGCCGGCGACAAGCGCGCGACTGAGATCGACGGCGCCCTCGATGAAGGACGATACCGGGACGACCAGGAGGGCGGCATACCCGAAGACCGCGACCAGTTCGCCGATGGAGATCTCGCCCTCGACGGTCAGCCGCGCCGCCAACCACACCACCACGGCCACGAACAGGGTCGGCACGCCCAGGGCGGTCGCCTGGATCAGGCTGGTGACCCGCCCGACCCGGTAGCCCTGGTGCTGCAGCTCGTGGGACGCCCGCCGGAACCGGTCGGCATAGACCTCCTTGCCGCCCAGACCGTTGAGCACGGTCAGTCCGTCGATGATGTCGACGATCCGGCCGGTCAGTGCGCCCTGCTGAGCGCGGTACTGCGCACCGACCGCCTGCAACGGGCCGAGCGCTGGCCCGAGGATCAGTGCCAGGACCGGCACACCGCAGATGACCACGACGGCCAGCAGCGTCGAGATCTGGAACAGCAGTACCGCGATCACCACATACGCGACGGCGGCTCCCACGCCGGGCCCGGTCACCGTGAGGCTGCGGCCGAGCGTCCATGCGTCGACGGTCCCGATGGCCACCACCTCTCCGGCGCGGCCTCGCCGCTGCTGGGCGGCGCCGAGCCGGATCGACTGTGCTGCGAGCGTCGTCACCGTCCGGAACGCGGCGTCCATGCGTACCTTCGTCATCGTCCGGTGTCGCCAGATGCCCAACCAGGCGAGCACCGCACCCGAGCCGACCAGGGCCGCCGACTACGCGAACACCGCACCCCTGTCGGCGTCGGCGAGACTGTCGACGGCTCGCGCGAGCAGGTACGGCGGGAATACCAGGCCCACCATCCAGACGGTGCCGAGGAACGCCCCCAGAGCCACCCTCCGGCGTTGCCGGAGCACGAGCCACGCCAGGTACGACCACGGCCCTCGGAATGTCGGAGCCCGCTGCTCGGCGTCGGCGGGACTCGTCATGTCACCACCCAAGCACAAGCCCGACGCCGAGCGGCATCCGCGAACCTCGCCTCTACTTCTCCCGCGTCGCCGCGGTCGCGACCAGGACCCGGATCCAACGGCTCATGGCGATGCCCGGCATTCCAGCAGATGACGGTGCGGAGCTGGCGGATCACCAACTGCCTGCTCGAACTGATCGACGACTGAGCCCTTGATCGCCCGGGCGACCCGATAACGATCGGATCAAAGTTCCGGGCCAGGGTTCGCGCCGGCGCGAACCCTGACTAGGTTGCCGGACATGGGGAGTACGCACAGGGCGCGGCTGGTGGGAGCCGCGATGGGGACGATCGCACTCGTGGCGACCATGCTGAGCGGGTGCAGCTGGTTCGGACTGGAACCCGATGAGCCGGTCGCCTGCGCCCAGGCCGGCCCCCCGTCGACGGCGGCGGGCGAGACCGCGCCGATCCTCACCATCGCGCGGGGTTCGACGAGCGACCTGGTGCTGGTGGTCTACGCCGACGGCAATGTCGCCACCCACGACGAGGCGACCGCGTCCGCGCTCACCGGGGCAGCGGCCGCCATGCTGCCGCGCTACGCCGGTGGGCCGTACCAGGGCGGCGCCGTGGGCTCCTGGGCCGCCGGGTACCTGAACTCGTGCGCCCTCGACCGGCTCCACACGCTCGCCCAGGACGCCCTGTGGGATGACCCCGAGCCGGGCTTCGTGCAGGTCACCGACATGCCGGACACCCATTTCCACTACACCGACGGCGGGTCGGTCGCCGACGTCGACGTCTACGCGCACGACTCGGGCTACACCTCCGGGCTGTCCTGGGCCGAGCGTCGGGTCCGGGACCGGATCGTCGCCCTGACGGACTTCCTCGACGCCAACGTCGTGGTGGCCGGTGGGACCCTGCCGGTGACAGAACTGCAGATCGACGGCGACGGAGCCGTCGACGCGGACTTCGTCTGGCCCTTGGCCGCGCCTCCGGCGGACCTGCTCACCGGCGCCGGCTGCGCCGTGATCGTCGAGGCGGACGCGGCCACCCTCTATGCCTACGTGCTCGAGAACGACCTCGACGTGTCCGAGCACAACCTCGCGATCAGGGCGCTGCCGCCGGGGGTCGCCGGCTGTCAGCGGTGATCCGTCGTCGAGAGTGCTGGAGTGGCAGCCACCTCGGCACTCTCGCTCAGCGGCGCCGCCGGCGCTGCCGCCGCGTGAAGACCATGAACGCCCCGGCGCTGGCCAGCAGATAGCCGACGACCACGGCCACCGAACCCGGTCCCGGCAGGCCAACGCCGGTGCCGAGGTCGACACCCTCGACACCGCCGCCATCCCGCCAGAGCGTGATCACCACGTGCGCGGTCCAGACCGCGCCGGCGAGCGCCACCAGCCCGACCAGTCCCGCGACCGGCCACACCTGGTCGGCGAACATCGCCAGCGCCGTCACCAGCATGGCCGCAGCGAGCACCAACAGGCCCGTCCGGGTCCACGGCGGGCCGACCGCCAGGTACCGGTCCAGGCCCGACCAGAGCTCCATGGCCGATGCGAGCGCGAGGGCCGCGGCAGCCACGTAGGCGATGCCGACCAGGACGCGGACCGGCCGGGCGCGCGCCGGTAGTCCGACCGCGAACAGGGATGTCAGCACGAGCGGGAACAGGAAGCCGTACTGCAGGTAGGCCAGCGGCTCGGGGAACGAGGAGCCGAGCACGTCGGGCAGGCGTGTGAGCAGATCCCCGACGTCCACGAGCGTGCTGACGTCATCGACCGACTCACGCCCCCAGGGCAGCACGGCGACGCCGAGCCAGAGCAGCGCCAGGCCCGGCCAGATCAGCAGCAACGCCTTCAGGCGCATGGTCCTCCCTCGATCCGAAGGGGGAATGGAAGCACACAAGTCTGGGAGGAGTCTGCGTACACCCCGGTCTCACGCCTCCCGCAGCCAGACCGCCATCGTGGATCTGCCCCGGTTGTTCCATGAGTGGTAGGGCACCGCCGTCACCGCGATCTCGGTGCGCGGCGCGCGTTCGGTGAAGTACAGCGCGTCGAGGTCGGCCCGGCCACGGGTCTCGCCCCAGGCCGGGCCGGCCAGGTCCGGCACCACGCCCGACGGCGTCGCTCGCGGTTGTGGGGTGCTCTCACCGAGGACCACGGCGTGCGCGGGCACGTCGAGGTCGATGCCCTCGAGGCAGTACACGAACGGCCCGTGGGTGAGGGCAACGCGGCCGGCGTCGGCGGCGACGAGCGTGCTCGCGTGCACCCGCCGCACGTCCACCTCGAACCTGATCTCGACGGTGTCGCCGTCGGCCCACTCCCGCCGAAGCCTGACGTAACCGTCGGCGCCCACCGGGGCGACGCCGTCGGGCGGTCCGCCGTTCACTCCCACCGAGACCGACCGCGCCCACGACGGCGCCCGCAGCAACAGGGACCACGTGGCCGGCGCGGCGGCGGCGACCCTCAGGACGACCCGGTCCGCACCCGGCCCGGCGGTCTCCTGCCGGAGCCGGATCCGGGCGCCGGCGACGTCGGCGGTCAGGGTGGAGCCGATGTACAGGTCGACCGCGACCGCGTCCGGGGAGGTCGCGTAGATGTAGGAGCCGAGGGACGCCTCCAGCCGGGCCAGGTTCGGCGGGCAGCAGGCGCAGTCGAACCAGTCCGCGCGCTCGACGGTGCCGTCCGAGGCCAGCGGGTTCTCGTAGAAGAACCGTTGCCCGTCCGCGCTGACGCCCGCGATCACGCCGTTGTGCAGGGCACGATCGAGGACGTCGACGTAGGTTGCCCGTCCGGTCAGACCGGCCATCCGACTGGCCCAGAACACCAGGCCGATCGAGGCGCAGGTCTCGGCGTAGGCGGTCTCGTTCGGGAGGGCGTGGTCGCGGGTGAAGCCCTCGTTGTGGCGGGAGTCGCCGATCCCGCCGGTGACGTACATCCGACGGGTGGTCAGATGGGTCCAGAGCCGCTCGCAGGCGGCGCGCAGACCGTCGTCGCCGGTTTCCGCGGCGAGGTCGGCCATGGCGCTGTACAGGTACATCGCGCGCACGGCGTGCCCGACCACCTCGGTCTGCTCCCGCACCGGCAGGTGCGACTGGTTGTACTCCTCGAACTCCCGACGGCGCTGCTCGCGCTGGGGGAAGTGCTCGCCGAAGAACCCGGGCGTGCCGCGCCGACCGTGCTCGAGTTCGAAATAGTGCGGCTGGGTGCCGCGGGCGTCCACGAACGTCAGCGCCAGATCGAGGTAGCGGCGCTCGCCGGTGACCCGGTACAGGCGGACCAGCGCGAGCTCGACCTCCTCGTGCCCGCAGTACCCGCCGTGGTGTGCTCCGCCCGGGCCGAACTCCCGGCAGAGCAGGTCCGCCAGGCGGGTGACCACGACCAGCAGCGTGGTCCGGCCGGTCGCCTCGTGGTGCGCGACCCCGGCCTCGATGAGGTGCCCGGCGGAGTACAGCTCGTGGGCGTCGCGCAGATCCGTGAACCGCTGACCCGGCGCGACCACCGTGAAGTAGACGTTCAGGTAGCCGTCCTCGCCCTGCGCGCCGGCGAGAGCGGCGATGACACCGTCGACCTTCGCCTCCAGCGCCGCGTCCGGGTGGGTGCCGAGCACGTAACTGGCCGCCTCGAGCCACTTGGCGATGTCGCTCTCCCAGAACGGGTGGGGTGTCGGCTCCTCGGACCCCGGCGTCCAGGTCAGGGCGAGTGCGCCCAGCCGGCCGGTCGCCACGAGCTGGTCGTACTGGGCGGCGAGCGTCCGGGTCCGCAGCAGTTCCTGGCGGGGTCCCCAGAACGGGTCCTGGACGACGACGTCCCTCACGTTCACAGGGATCCGGCGGGCTCGGGTCGGGGTCGGCTCCATGGCCCCAAGTCCATCATGGATCGACGGGCGAGAGCAGACGCCGGGCGTGGCGGCCCGTCACCACCACGCCCGGCAGTCTGCTTCACCCGGCGCCGGAGCGCCGAACCCGCCCCCGTCGGGAACGGACATCCATGAAGAGGCCGGTGCGGGCGTCCTGATACATCCCCCGATGAGACTCGCACCGGCCACTTGTAAGGTAGTCCTTCCTCCGCCCGGGTGCGATGGGGTGATCTGCCCATGCCGGTGGGCGTGCCGTCGACTGTTCGTCTGAGGGCTCGCGGACGTCCGCGGGATCACAGCCACCCGCGGTCCTCCGCGATCCGGACCGCCTCGGCCCGGTTCGATGCACCGGTCTTGCCGATCGCGGCCGAGAGGTGGTTGCGCACTGTTCCCTGGGACAGGAACAGCCGGCCCGCGATGACGGCCACCGACGATCCGTCGCGGGCGGCCCGGAGCGCGTCGGTCTCCCGCGCCGTCAGGGGTGAGTGCCCTTCGACCAGGCTGTCCGTGGCCAGCGCCGGATCCACCACGCGCAGCCCGGCAGCCACGCGCCGGACGGCATCGGCGAGCTGGGCGGCCGGGGTGTCCTTGACCACGAAACCGTTTGCCCCCGCGGCGAGAGCGCGGCTCAGGAAGCCCGGCCGACCGAACGTGGTCACGATCAGCACGCGGACCTGCGGCAGTTCGCGGCGCAGCCGTTCGGTGGCTGTGATGCCGTCCATCCCCGGCATCTCCACGTCGAGCAGGGCGACGTCCGGGTGGTGCCGCCGGGCGGCCGGGAGCACCTCGTCGCCGGAGCCCACCTCGGCGACGACCTCGAGGTCGGACTCGAGGCCGAGCAGGGCGGCCAGCGCCCCGCGCACGAGCGACTGGTCGTCGGCGAGGAGCAGTCTGATCGTCACCGGGCCACCACCCGGAGCCGGAACCCGGACGCCGTCGACTCGGTGCTGACCCGGGCGCCCACCGCCGCCGCCCGTTCGCGCAGACCGCGCAGGCCGTGCCCGTCGGTGGCGTCCGGCTGCGGCGCGCCCGAACCGTCGTCGCCGATCTCGACGGTGTCCGCGGTGAGGGTGACGGTGCAGGTCCGGGCGTGGCTGTGCCGGATCACGTTCGTGACCCCCTCGCGGACCGTCCAGGCGAACAGGTCCCGGAGCCGGGTGGGGACCGCATCGACGGACGCGGGCAGGTCCGCGTGGATGCCGGCAGCGCGCAGGGCGGCCCGGGCGCGGGCGAGTTCACCGGTCAGGGTCAGGTCCCGGTAGCCGGTCACGGTCCGGCGCACGTCCGCGAGCGCGTCCCGGGAGAGCCGTTCCACGTCGGCCAGTTCCGCGCCGGCGCGCTCGGGATCGAGGGGCAGGAGGCGCTGCGCGAGTTCCGCCTTCACGGTGATCACGGTGAGTGAGTGGCCGAGGATGTCATGCAGATCCCGGGCGAAGGAGTTGCGCTGCTCCTCCAGGGCGAGCCGGGCGTTCTCCTCGCGGATCCGCAGCAGTTCGATGTTGCGGTTGATCGCCATGGTCAGCCCCCAGATGGCGAGCGCGGCGACGCCGGTTCCGAACAACAGGCCACGGTCCACCTCCCAGCCCGGCACCAGGAGCGTGGCGAGGTACGTCGCGGCCAGGATCGCGCCCACGCCGGCCCAGGCCCACCAGCCCGGTAGGCACATGACGGCGATCACGGCCAGGTACACCGCGGTGGCGGTGCCGATCTGGCCGAGACTCAGGCAGATGACCACGGCCAGGGCGACCTCGACGGCCAGGGCCGCGGCCGCCGTCGTGCGGTGTTCGAAGGGCCGGAACGGCCCACCCGGCCGGCGCCGGAACCGCAGGGCCAGGAAGATCGTCAGGTAGACCGCCGCGAACGCGACCGTGGCGACGAGGCCGACCCACCCGGCCACCGTGTCCCGCCGGCTCCAGGCGACCTCCAGCGGGTTGAGCAGGTAGAACAGCCAGACCGCGGCGAACAGCACGCCCCACCGGCGGGGGCCGGTCCGGGCGTCGCCGGGGGCACGTTCGACGGTCACGACCGTCACCGTAGTCCTCGCCGCCGCCGATCAGACCCGGGCGGTGTCCCGGCTCATCCGCCACGCGGCTCCGGCCACGAAGATCCCGAGCCACGCCACCGCGTTCAGGACGGCGTACCAGGGAAGGTCGCCGGTCAGGACGGACCGGGAGATCTCCGCCACGCCGAACATCGGGGTGAAGGACGCGATGTGCCACATCAGCGAGCCCTGCGTGATCGGGATGAACACGTTGCCGAGGAACGCGAACAGGGCGAGCCCAGGACCGAGGATCTGCATCGCATTCTCGCTCGGCACCAGGTAGCCGACGAACACGCCGAGCGCCGCGAACACGAGCGTGCAGATGAGGGTCAGGACGGCACTCGCGATCCAGGTGCCGACGTCCATCGAGGGCCTGCCCTGGGCCACGCCCGCGATGTTGACGACTCCGATCGCCAGCGCGCCGAGCGTGAGCGCGAGCAGCGCCTTGGTGAGGATGTACGCCGTCGGGCTCAGCGGCGTCAGCCGCAACTGTCGGGACCAGCCCTGCGCCCGCTCCACCGCGACCATGGCGCCGGCCGACGCCGCGGTGAGCGCGGCGCCGTAGAAAGCCATCGAGACCATCACGTACGCGGCGACGTTCCCGCGGCCGACCGTGGTGTTCCACTCCTCCTGGCCGCCGAACGCGAGGAACAGCGCGATCGGGAACACCAGCGTGAAGATGATCGTGCGGCGGTTGCGCAGGGTCCGACGCAGCTCGATGCCGAGCATGGTGGCGTTGAAGCCGCCCAGTGGCGGCACCCGGCGTGTGTCCGGGTCGAAGGAGTCGGGCAGAGGTGCGGTCGAGGTGGTCATCGTGGGCTCCCATCGGTGCTGTCGCTGCTGTCGCTGCTGTCGGAACTGCCGGTCAGGCGCAGGAACGCCTCCTCGATGCCCTTCGAGACGATCTCGAGGTCGGTGGCGTCGGTCCGGTCGAGCAGGTAGCGGGCGACGGCGTCGCTGTCGCCGGCGTGGACGGTCAGTCGGTCGCCGGTCAGGTTGACCGAGTCGACGCCCGCGATCGCCGCGATCGCCGTCGTGTCGACGCGGCCCACCGAGGCCCGGACGGTGCGGCCCGAGGCGAGCGCCCGGATCTGTGCGCCGCTGCCGTCCGCGACGATCCGGCCCTGGCTGATCAGCACGATGCGGTCGGCGTACTGGTCGGCCTCCTCGAGGTAGTGGGTGGCGAACAGCACAGTGCGCCCGGTGTCGGTGTCCCGGCGGATCGAGTTCCAGAACGCGCGGCGCCCCTCGACGTCCATGCCGGTGGTCGGCTCATCGAGCAGCAGCAGGGCCGGGTTCGACAGCAATGCCATCGCGAACCGCAGTCGCTGCTGTTCGCCGCCCGAGCACCGGCCCACCTTGCGGTCGGCGATGTCGGCGATGCCGGCGGTCGCGAGGACCTCGGCGACCGGACGGGTGTCCACGAAGAGGCTGGCGGTGTAGGCGACGGTCTCGCGGACGGTGAGGTCCTTGAGGAGCCCGCCGGTCTGCATGACCGCCGAGACCAGGCCGCGGGCGATGGCGTGGCGGGGCGCCAGCCCGAGCACCCGGACCTCGCCGGAGGTGGGCTCGCTCAGCCCGAGGATCATGTCGATGGTGGTCGTCTTGCCTGCGCCGTTCGGGCCGAGGAAGGCGACCACCTCGCCGGGATGGATCTCCAGGTCGATGCCGCGCACGGCGCGCACCTGGCCGAAGTCCTTGGTCACCCCGGTGAGGCCGACGGCGGCCCGCCGGGTCGGGAGCGTCGCTGTCGGTCGTGTGGTCGTTTCGGTCATGCCTCCAGCGTGCGGCGCCGCCGGGCGGGGCGCCTACGCCGGTCGTCACGATCGGTGCGTGACATATGTCAGGCGTCTACTTGCGGATGACCTTCTCGATCGACATCACGAGGATCACGCGGTCCGCGGAGTCCGGCGGGGCCGGGGTGTCCGGCGTGCCGTAACGGGCGCCGAGCACCTGGTAGAACGCGCCGGTCGGGTCCGGCACCGCCTCGGTGAGCCGGCCGCGGGCCTCGATGAACCGGTACGGGTCCGCCGGGTCCGGCACCACGAGCGCCATCCCCGGGTTGCCCTGCAGGTTGCGGTACTTCGCTCGCTTGGTGGTGTGGGTGAACTTCAGGACGCCGTCCTCGAACAGGAACCACATGGGCTCCACCTGCGGGAAGCCGTCCGGGCGCACCGTGGCCAGGTGCCCGACGTTGGCGTTCTCGAGGAGGTCGGTCAGGTCTGCGGGAATCTCTGCCATCTCGCCAGCCTATGACGTGGCGCGGCGACCTCGGGCGCAGCGGCCGGTTCAGTGGTGGTGACCGGTCCGGCCGAGGGTCGCCACCGGGCCGGCGCCGGGTCGGGTCCACTGCGGCACCGGACGGCTGGTGCCGTCCCAGGTGGAGTTCCCGTCGGCGTCCGTGCGCCAGTACCAGCACGCGTGCTGCCCCTGCGGCCAGCCCTGGGGGTTGTCCTCCCACGCCTCGCCGCGGCCGTACGGGGTCAGGTCCAGGAGGTGGAAGGGGCCGGCGATCTCGTTGCCACGGCCGGTTGTGGAGTAGGTGAGGAACACCCGGTCGCCGTCGCGAAGGAAGCAGGCGAGGTTGCCCATCTCGCCACCGATCGGGGCCGGAGCATCCCGCACCGAGTACCAGGGCTGGGTGTAGCCCATGAACGCGACGTAGGGGGCCACCTCCTCCCACCCACCCGTGGTCACGATGGCCAGTGAGACACCGCGCGCGTTGAGATAGGCGGCGTCCTTCAGATGCCAGGCGGCGACGGTGCATCCCTCGCACTGGCCCTGGTGGGGTGCGCCGTCGTGCCACATGTGCTGGTAGATCAGGAGCTCGTCGCGGCCCTCGAACAGATCGAGGAACGGGACCGGGCCGTCCGGCCCGGTGACCTCGACGCTGCCGTCCACCTCGACCATCGGCAGCCGGCGACGGGCCGCGGCGAGGTCGTCGCCCGCGTGGGTGTGGGCCTTCTCGCGGACCAGGAGTTCGTCCCGGGCGGACTGCCAGGAGTCCATGTCGACGACCGCCGGACGGGCGCCGCTCGCGTGGTGGGGCGTGGTGGTCATGTGGTCCTCCGTTGGTTCTCGTCTGTTCTCGTGAGCACGAGTAGGTCTCGTGGGCACGAGTGGACTCTCGTGGGCAGAACGCGGCGGCCCGTCCGGGCTCACCGGGGACAGACCGGTTGTCGCGCGCGAACTCATCGGCGGCCGCGGCAGAGTTGGGCATCGGGCCGGCGCCAGATGCGTGGGCAAGGTCACAGACCTCGCGTCCGCAGGTAGTTGCACTGAGTGCATCGGTGCACTTAATGTAAGAAGGTGCTTCGGACCCCTCCCGACGGCGACCGCCGTACCGCGCTGAAGGCGCGGCACCGGCGCGCCATCATCGACGCCGCAGCGGTGCTGATCGACGAGACGGGCGTCGCCACGTTCACCGTCGACGAGCTCGCGGCGCGTGCGGATGTCTCCCGGCGCACGATCTTCAACCACTTCGACTCGATCGACGACGTCGTCACGACCGTCTGCAGCGAGGTGCTCGAGGGCGTGCTGGACGAGTTCATGGTCCGCCCGCCGGCGACCGGCGCCGTCGACATGTTCGACGAACTCGCCGACGTGCTCCGGGCCACCGACCTGGTACCGCCGATGGCCTACCTGACCCGGGTGATCGGCATGGAGGACCCCGGCGACCCGTCCCCGCGTCAGGCCGTGATGTTGCTGAGCGCCTTCACCGACGTCAGCCAGCGGCTCTCCGACGAACTCACCACGCGTCATCCCGGCACCGACCTGCTCGACATCCACCTCATGGTCAGCGCGCTCTTCGGTGGGCTGGTCGTGCTGCACCGGTACTGGTTCGAGGCCACCGGGGCTGCCGTGGACTCGGAGTCCCGACGCGTCTGGTCGGACCTGCTCGAGCGCCTCATCATCGCCACCCGGACCGGGCACCGCGCCTCCTCCACACCTCTCGCATGAGCACGAGGCGGACCCGGTCACCCGCGACCCGCTGATCACGACCACACCACTCCCCACCGACCCACCGAACCGAGACCGTTCCGCCCGCCCACCCGGCGGCGGCCCGCGCCCGGCAAAACCATTGAGCCGAAGGAAACCCCATGGCTGAACTCCTGTACCGCCTAGGCCGCTTCGCCGCGCGCCGGGCTCGCACCGTGATCGCCGTCTGGCTCGCCGTCCTGGTTCTGGCCGGCGGCGCCTTCGCGGTGGCCGGCGGGACCCTCTCGACGAGCATCTCCATCCCCGGAACCCCGACGACCGAGGTCACCGACCGGCTCGCGGACGAGTTCCCCGAGGCCTCCGGCGGCACCGGAACGGTCGTGCTGCGGACCGAGGACGGCTCCGCGTTCACCGCGGAGCAGCAGGCCCAGATCGCGGAGCGGCTCGCCGAGGGGGCCGAGGTCGACGGCGTCACCGCCGTCATCGACCCGTTCGTCACGGAGACCCAGCGGGCCACCCAGCAGGCCGAGCTCGAGGGGGGCCTGGCGCAACTCGACCAGGCCATCGCCGCGCAGGGCGAGACGCCGGAACTCGCGGCCCAGCGGGCCGGCCTCGAGATGGGCGCCGCCCTGCTCGAGATGGCCGCCGAGACCCGGCAGGTCTCCGACGACGGCGCCACCGCGCTCGCCACGATCGCGTTCGAGGACCCGGCGTTCTCGATCCCGCAGGAGACCAAGGACGCCGTCGTGGCCGTCTTCGACGAACCGATCGACGGCGTCACCGTGGACCTCTCCGCCGACATCACCCAGGGCATCCCCGAGCTGTTCGGGGTCGGCGAGGTGATCGGCCTGCTCGTCGCCGCCGTCGTGCTGGTGATCATGCTCGGCACCCTCATCGGGGCCGGTCTGCCGATCCTGACCGCGCTGATCGGCGTGGGCATCGGCGCGCTCGGTGCGCTGTCCCTGTCCGGCGTGGTGGAGATGGTCTCGGTCACCCCCGTGCTCGGGCTCATGCTCGGTCTGGCCGTCGGAATCGACTACTCCCTGTTCATCATCAACCGGCACCGGCGACAGCTGAAGCAGGGCGAGGACCTCCACGAGTCGATCGGTCTCGCGAACGGCACCTCCGGCAACGCCGTGGTCTTCGCCGGCGCGACCGTCCTGATCGCGCTGCTCGCGCTGAACATCACCGGGATCCCGTTCCTCGGCCTGATGGGCACGGTCGGGGCGTTCTGCATCCTGGTCGCCGTGTTGATCGCCGTGACGCTGACCCCGGCCCTGCTCGGCCTGGTCGGAACCCGGATCCTGTCCCGCAAGGAGCGGGCCGCCTTGGCGGCCGGCACCGAGAACGGCGCCACCCCGGCCGCCCCCGCCGCGCCCCAGCCGATGTCCACCGCCCGTGCGATCGGCCGCGTGGTGATCGGGATCGCCGCCCTGGTGATCATCGCCCTGCCGGCCCTGGACCTGCGCCTGAATCTGCCCGACGGTTCCTCGGAACCCTCGGACTCGACCCAGTACCGCGCCTACACGACCATCGCCGAGGAGTTCGGCGAGGGCCGCAACGGTCCGCTGCTGGTGGTCGCGGATCTGCCCGAGGGGACGACCGAGGAGGAGGCGATGCTCGCCCAGGTCGAGGTCGGCCAGGCCCTGTTCGCGCAGGACGACGTGGTCGCCGTCGCCCCGATCGGCACCTCCGAGGACTTCGGCGTCGTCGCGTTCCAGGTGGTCCCGGCCGACGGGCCGACCAGTGAGTCCACCGAGACCCTGGTGCACACCCTGCGGGCGGCGTCACCGCTCGAGGGCACCTACGAGATCGGCGTGGCCGGCTCCGCGAGCGGCAACATCGACATCTCGGACAAGTTGGCCGGCGCCCTGCCGATCTACCTGGCCGTCGTGGTCGGGCTCTCCCTGATCATCCTGATCCTGGTGTTCCGCTCGATCTTCGTGCCGGTGATCGCCACCCTCGGGTTCATCCTGTCCTACTTCGCGGCCCTCGGCGGCGTGGTCGCGATCTACCAGTGGGGCTGGCTGGCCCCCGTCTTCGGCGTGGACACCCCGGGCCCGATCCTGAACTTCCTCCCGACGATCCTGGTCGGCATCCTGTTCGGTCTGGCCATGGACTACATGCTGTTCCTCGGTTCCGGCATGCGCGAGGCCTACGCCCACGGCGCCCCGGCGCGGGTCGCCGTCGTGCAGGGCGTGCGGGCGGGCCGGACCGTGGTCACCGCCGCCGCGATCATCATGATCTCGGTGTTCGGCGGGTTCGTCTTCTCCCACAGTGCCATGATCCGGCCGATCGGGTTCGCGCTCGCGTTCGGTGTGCTCGTCGACGCGTTCGTGGTGCGGATGCTGATCATCCCGGCGCTGATGCACCTCGCCGGGGACAAGGCCTGGTGGTTGCCGCGCTGGCTGGACCGGATCCTTCCGGACGTGGACGTCGAGGGTGCGAAGCTCGAGCGGCGCCACGGTCACGGCGCCGAGGCGTCCGACATCCCGGCCGGGTCCGAGGCCGCCGACGGCGGAGCGGGCTCCGAGCGCGAAGGCGCCGCGGTCTCGGGCTGAGGGAGTGCCCCGCACGGGGCCTCCCAGACGGTTGCGGCCCGGTTGCCGCCTCTGCGACGCTGGCCCGGCCGAGCCGTTGCATGCGGGCCGGTCCGATGCCGCTCGAGCGCAGGAGCACCATGACGGTAGCGAACGAACCGACCGATCGGCCCGGCGGTTGGCGGTCCTGGGTCAGCATCGGTGTTCGGGTGCTCGTCGTAGCGTTGGTGATCAGTGCCGAGATCTACCTCATCGTCGTGACCGGGGACCTCTATGTCCCGGCGAACCACTTCAGCTATTTCACGATCCTCAGCAATGTGTTCGCCGCCGTCCTGTTCGCGGTGTCGCTGGTGCGGCCGGTTCCGGATGGGGTCCGCGGGGCAGCCGTGACGTTCCTGCTCCTCACCGGAGTCGTCGCCAACACGCTGCTGCTCGGTGTGGAGGTGCAGACACCGGCCTACGCGAACGTCGTGCTGCACATGGTGGTACCCGTCCTGGTGCTGGTGGACTGGCTGGTCGCACCTCCGCGGACCCGGTTGACGACCAAGCACCTCCTCGCCTGGATGCTCATCCCGATCGCCTACCTCGTCTACAGCCTCGTCCGGGGCGCCCTGGTGGACTGGTATCCGTATCCGTTCCTGGACCCGCGCGAGCAGGGCTACGGGATGGTCGCCGTCATGAGTCTCGTGGTGGCCGTCGCCTTCGGTGCCTGCGCTGCGCTCGTCATCTGGTCCGGCAACCGCCTGCAGCGGCGCCGCCGGGACTCCGGCGGTGTGTCGGTGCCCGAGGTGGCGGGGCCGGCCTGACCCTTCCGGATTGCTGAGCCCTGTATTCCGCCGAGGAAGGTACGAAGCCCTCGAGACCGCCCGTCGGTGCGGGCGGTCTCGAGGGCGTGGCGACTTCCTCGGCGGGTGGGCGCCGGGCGGGTCAGGGGCGGCGGGTCACCAGTCGTGGACGGTGCCGTCCTGGAGTCGGTTGGTCGGCAGGTATGCCTGCGCGTAGGGGTGGGCCGCGGCCAGTTCCTCGTCCAGGTCCACGCCGATGCCGGGCGCCTCGCCCGGGTGCAGATGACCGTCGGAGAACGTGTAGGCGTGCCGGAACACCTCGTTGGTGAGGTCGGTGTGGCCCGAGTACTCCTGGATCCCGAAGTTGTGGATCGCCAGGTCGAGGTGGATCGCGGCGGCCATGCCCACCGGCGAGATGTCCTCCGGGCCGTGGATCGCGCTCTTGATCTGGTGCTGGGCCGCGTAGTCGAACAGCTTCCGCAACGGCGACACCCCGCCGAAGTGGGTGACGGCGGAACGGACGTAGTCGATGAGCTGCTCGCCGACGAGGGTCTGGTAGTCGAACACCGTGTTGAACACCTCGCCGATGGCCAGTGGGGTGGTCGTGTGCTCACGGACGAGGCGCAGCCCGTCCTGGTTCTCCGCCGGCGTGCAGTCCTCCAGCCAGAACAGGTCGTAGGGCTCGAGCGACTTGCCGAGGCGGGCGGCCTGGATCGGGGTGAGCCGGTGGTGGGCGTCGTGCAGCAGCGGCAGGTCTGGACCGAACTCGTTGCGCACCGCCTCGAACACGTCCGGGATGTGCCGCAGGTACGCCCCGGTGTCCCAGTCCTCGACGGAGGGCAGCGCGCGCTGGTCCAGGCGGGTCGCGTTCTCCGGGTGGGCGCCGGAGGCGTGCACGCCGTAGACGGCCTTGAGTCCGGGCACTCCGGTCTGGATCCGGATGCTCTGATAGCCCTGTTCCTGCAGCGCCCGCACGGAGTCGAACAGTTCCGGGACGGACGCGCCGTTGGCGTGGCCGTAGGTGCGCACGCGGTCCCGCGAGGCCCCGCCGAGCAACTGGTACAGCGGCAGTCCCGCCACCTTCGCCTTGATGTCCCATAGGGCGACGTCGACCGCGGCGATCGCGGCCATGGTCACCGGGCCGCGCCGCCAGTAGGCCCCGCGGTACAGGGACTGCCAGGTGTCCTCGATCCGGTGCGGGTCGGTGCCGATCAGCAGCGGCACGACGTGGTCGCGCAGGTAACTGACGACGGCGAGTTCCCGGCCGTTCAGGGTCGCGTCACCGAGCCCGGTGACGCCGTCGTCCGTGGTGATCTTCAGCGTGACGAAGTTGCGGCCGGGGCAGGTGACGATGACGCTCGCATCGACGATCTTCATGGTGGTCTTCCGGTTCGGAGGGGTGGGATCGGGGTGGGTCGGGTCAGCCCTTGGTCGCGCCGGCGGTCAGGCCCGCGACGAGGTAGCGCTGACCGAAGATGGCGGCAAGGATGACCGGCACGGTCATCAGGGTGGCGGCGGCCATCAGGCCACCCCAGTCGGTGCTGGCGTAGGAGATGAAGTTGAACAACGTGACCGGCATCGTGAGGGTGTTCTCGTCCGCCAGGATCAGCGCGAACATGAAGTTGTTCCAGCTGCCGATGAACGCGAGCACGGCCGCGGCGGCCGTGCCGGGGGCGGCCAGCGGCAGTGCGATCCGCAGGAACGAGCCGAACGCGCTGAGCCCGTCGGTGCGCGCCGCCTCCTCGAGTTCGATCGGCAGCCCCTCGAAGAACCCGATCATGATCCACAGGATCAGCGGCACCGCCACGAACATGTGGCTGAGCACCAGCACGGTGTAGCTGCCCACCAGTCCGATCTGGGCGAACAGGTAGTACCACGGCACGAGCAACGAGATGGCGGGCACGATCCGGGCCACGAGCACCAGCGAGCCGGTGCGGCCCATCGAGAACCGGCCGACGGCCCACGCGGCGGGCACCGCGAGGATCGCGCTGAGGACGGTGGAGAGCACGCCCACGATCAGCGAGTTCAGCATCGAACCCAGGATCGCGCCGTCGGCGAACGCGTTCCGGAAGTTCTCCAGGGTGGGGGAGAAGACCAGGCCCACGCTCGGGTCGGTGACCTGCACGTTCGTCTTGAACGCGGCCGCGATCATCCAGATGATCGGCAGCGCCACGAGCAGGCAGACCACGGCGATCGTGACGCCACGCAACCACGACCAGAGGCGACGCCGACCGCGGCGGCGACGCGCCGCCGTCGGGCGCTTCGTGGGTGACGAGACGGAAGGTGCGCCGACGGTGGTCACGGTGCTCATGCGGAGGTCCTTCCGGTGCGGCGGCGCAGCAGCACCACGATGGCGACGATGAAGATGGTGAACAGCACCAGCACGGCCGACGCGAGCCCGTACTCCTGGTAGTCGAACGTGAGGCCGTACGCGTACACGTTCAGGGTCTCGGCCTCGAACCCGGAGCCGCCGCCGGGGCCCTTCGTGGCGTAGATGATGTCGAACGTCTTGAGGGCGTCGACGCCGCGCAGCACGAGGGCGGTCAGCAGTGTGGTCCGCAGCATCGGCAGGATGATGTAGCGGAACCGCTGCCAGGCGTTGGCCCCGTCCATCAGGGCGGCCTCCTCGGGCTCCTCGGGCAGCGTGGACAGCCCGGCGAGCAGCAGGATGGTCATCATCGGTGTCCACTGCCACACGTCGATGAGCATGAGGGTGGGCAAGGACTGGCTGACCGAGCCGAGGAACTCCTGCGGCGGGATGCCGACGAAGCCCAGCAGGTGGTTGGCGATGCCGTTCGTGGGGTCGAGGATGAGCAGCCACAGGATGCCGATCGCGACCGGCGTGGCCAGCAGCGGGACCATCAGGATGGTGCGGACGATCTCCATGCCGCGGAAGGCCTTGCGCATGAGCATCGCCAGCGCCAGGCCGAGCACCGTCTGCAGCAGCACGGCGCCGACCGTGAAGTACACGGTGCGCCATACGGCCGGCCAGAACCGGCGGGTGTCGGTGAGCGCGTCGATGAAGTTCTGCAGGCCGATATAGGCGTTGTTGGCGTTCACCGCGCCGAACGCATCGGTGAGGCTGAGGTTCAGGGTGAACAGCAGCGGGAAGATGATCATCAGGGCGACGAAGCCGAGCGACGGGGTGAGTAGCGCCCACTTCAGGCGGCGGTTCGCCTGCTCGAACGTGAGCGCGGTCCGGCCGCTGCGGGTCGTGGCGCGCTGGGCGGGCGGCCCGGGAGTCGCGGTCGGGGTCTCGGCAACGGTGGGGGATGGCATCAGAACTCCCGCTGGCGGTTGTCACGGATGAGGAAGTCGGAGAACTCGGAGTCCGCGTCGGCAGCGACCGGCGGCACGGACGCACCCGTGATCCCGGCGACCAGCGGCCTGCCGACGATGTCGCGGGCGCGACCCACCTGGATCACGTCGGGGCGGTCGGTGCCCTTGCCGTTCTCGGCGTTGACCCGCATGGATTCGGCGAGGTCCTCGGGGAAGGAGGTGAGCGTGGCCTGGTCGTCCCAGGCGGACTGGCGGGCGCCGGGGATGCCGCCCGCCTGCAGCCGGGCGACCATCTCGGGCCCGGAGATCCACCGGATGAACTCCCAGGCGTCGTCCTGGAGCAGCGAGAACCTGTTGATGCCGAGGCTCCAGGACGGGATGTTGTGCGGGACGGACCCGGCCGGGCCGGCCGGGAACGGCGCGAAGCCCACGGTGTCGATGACCGTGGAGATGCCCGGGTCCAGGAAGTTGGAGTAGATCGCGTCCGCGTCGATGTAGAACGCGGCCTTGCCCTGCGCGAAGATCGGCATGGCCTGCTCGAGGCTCATGTTCGTCACCCCGGGCGGTCCGGTCTCGGCGAGCAGCCGGCCGTAGAACTCGTACGCGGCGATCGCCTCGGGGGTGCCGATGCCGGACTCGCCGTCGATCGTGAAGTCGCCACCGAAGGAGTACAGGAAGCTGGACCACTGGGTGACGGCGCCGGAGCGCTGCCCGCGGCCGACGTACCCGAAGAACCCGTTGTTGCGGTCCGCGAGCTCGAGGGAGATCTCGAGCATCTCGTCGAGCGTGGCGGGGGCGCCGCCGAAGTCCTCGAGCAGGTCCCTGCGGTAGTACAGGGCGGGCCGCTCAGTGACGATCGGAACGCTCACCACGGTCCCGGCGGTGATCGAACGCTCGCGGGGGGCCTCCTGGAAGTCGGCCCAGTCGTACGCGGCGTCGCCCTCGACCCGGTCGGTCAGGTCCGCCAGCCAGCCGTTGCGAGTGAACAGGATCTGCTCCTGCAAGGCCCTGACCATCATCACGTCGATGTCCGTGGCGGAGGCGTTGAGCTTCACGTTGTAACTGTTCGAGAGCTGATCGGCGGTGAGCAGGCGCATGGAGACGCGCCGCCCGATCTGCTCCTCGAACTCGGGTAGGTACTCGGCGATCGCCTGGGACCAGACGTGGTTGATCGCCATGATCCGCAGGGGAGCGTTCGGGTCCGCGGTGCGCGGGCCGGACGAACAGGCGCTCAGGGTCGCGGCGCCGGCAGCGGCCGCGGCGAGCGCGCCGAAGGACCTGCGGCTCACGACGTGCGCGGGCGTGCCGTGAGCGCGCCAGCTCGATGGCCGGCTCGATGGCATGGTCATGCGTAGGGCTCTCTTCCAGGGTCTGTCGGACCGCTACGGCCAACTGGTCCAACTGGTAGGACCAGTTGGAACCTAACAGGGAATCCGTTGGTCTCCAAAGACGCTGGTCAGCGCGAGGAGTCCCGACCGAGAAGGGTCTCGATGTGCCGGGTGGCCATGACGTCCAGGCTCACGTCCAGGTCCGTGCCGTAGGTGCGCAAGCCCAGCGCGAGGTGCTCGCGCATGTACCGCCGGGCGCGGTCGGAGTCCCGCGCCTGCAGGGCGGCGAGGATCTCCGGGTGGTGCGGTACGCCCGGCTCCGAGATCGCGGGGTCGGAGTTCGACCGGAGCATCATCTCGAACATGAGGCCGCTGATCGAGGAGAGCATCACGCGCAGCACCGGATTCCCGCTGGCGAGTGCGATCGCGTCGTGGAACTCGACGTCCGCCCGGGCCTTGGTGATCACGTCGGTGGCGGACTCGATGCGGTCGTTGATCTCGGCGAGGGCCTCGAGGTGCGCCTCGGTCGCGCGTTCGGCGGCGAGACCGACGATCTCGACCTCGAGGGGGATCCGGGCCTCGATCAGTTGCCGCACCGTCGGCCGCTCGGCCCGGTACAGCCCGTCGTACCCGCGGGCCTGGGCCGACGACTGCTCGGCCACGAACGAGCCGCGCCCGGGCGCGACCTCGATCAGGTGCTGGGCCTCCAGGCGGCGCAACACCTCGCGGACCACCCCGCGGCTGGCTCCGAACTGGATGGCGAGTTCCCGCTCCGAGGGAAGCTTCGTGCCGACGGCGATCGCACCGGCGCGGAGGTCCTGCTCGAGTTCGCGCGCGATGCGTTCGGTGAGGAGGCCGCGGTGCCCGGTCGCGCTCACCGGCGGCGGGCCCGGAGAGGGCTCGGCCACGGGCGGGCTCGGTGGGGTGGGCATGCGACGAGGATACGCGGACCGGTCAGGGCGTGAGAGCGTCGGTGGGTCTGGGTCTCCTGGGCCGGCTCGACTGGCCCGGCACCGGGCGGCGTGCAAGTGCCAAGCCCTCGAGACCACGGGTACGAATCGACGGTCTCGAGGGTGTGGCGACCTCCAGGCGCTGCGGGTGGGTCCGGAGGTCTTGTGCCGGATCGCGAGCGTCGGATCTCGATGTCAGGCTGGGCGCATGAGTGAATCCGTCCGTAACGCGGCATCCGATGCCGGTGACCATCCCGTCGTGCGTACCGGTGCACGGGTCGGCTATGCCGCGAGCGGCGTCCTGCACCTGCTGATCGGGTGGATCGCGCTCCGGCTCGCCTGGGGCGGTGGGTCCGGTTCGGCCGACCAGTCCGGCGCGCTCGCCGAGCTCGGGTCAACGCCGGTCGGTGCCGTGCTGCTCTGGGTGGTCACGGCCGGGTTCGTGCTTCTCGGGCTCTGGCAGATCACCGAACTGGTAGGCGCGGATGAGGCGAAGGACAAGGTCAAGAGCCTCGGCAAGGCCGTGATGTATCTGGTCCTCGCCGGCACCGCACTGCGGATCGCGGCGGGCGGCTCGTCCGGCGGCGGGGACGCGCAGACCTCGAGCCTGACCGGCACCCTGATGGCCCAGCCGTTCGGCCGGGTCCTGGTGGCGGTGGTCGGGGCGGTCGTGATCGGCGTCGGTATCCATCACGTGGTGAAAGGGGCTCGTGCAAAATTTCTAGAGGACCTGCGCGCGAACCCGGGCCGATGGATCACCCGGGCCGGACGGCTCGGGTACATCGCCAAGGGGATCGCCCTGGCCCTGGTGGGCGTGTTCTTCGTGGTGGCCGCCGTTCAGGCCGACCCCGAGGAGGCGCAGGGCCTCGACGGTGCACTCCGGTCCGTGCTCGAACTGCCTCTCGGGTCGGTGCTGCTCACCGTGGTGGCGCTCGGGATCGTGCTCTACGGCGTGTACTCCTTCGGCCGGGCGCGGTACGCGAAGGTCTGAGCGAGCCTCGACGTGCGCCGGCTCCGTCGTCGCAGTGTCATCCGCTCGCTCCTGAGGCGGCCCTGACGGTCGTGCTCGGGGTGAGTTCGGTTGACGGTGGGCGTTCGCTCGCGTCCGGCTCAGAACGGTGGTGGTTCGTCCGGGTCAGGGGCGGCGCGATAGGTGGGTCCGGTCCCGCTCGTTCCGGAGCCGGTGTCGGCACCGCCGCGGCTCGTGCTCGTGCTGTCGGTGCTGCTGCTCGTGCTCGTGCTGTCGGTGCTGCTGCTCGTGCTCGTGCTGTCGGTGCTGCTGCTCGTGCCCGCGCTCGTGCCTGTGCTCGTGCTCGTGCCTGTGCTCGTGCCTGTGCCTGTGCCTGCCACTGTGCCTGTGCTCGTGCTGGTGCTCGTGCTCGTGCTCGCGCTCGTGGCGTTGGTGCTGGTGCCGCGGGGGTCGGTTGTGCCAGTGCCGCGCTGCACGGAGGCGCCGCCCGGCTCGGTGGAGCGTGCGAGTTCGGTGATGGTTCCGCTGGGGGTGCGCATGTAGACGTGGCCGGTCGGAGTCCGCCAGAACCGGTTGCCCTTGGCGTCGATCTCGTCGGTGAAGCCGCCGTGGGTCTTGATCAGGTGGCAGCGTCGGCACTTGGGATCGAGGTTCGCATCGCTGGTGGGTCCCTCGGGGAACGGAATGCGGTGGTCGAGCTCGGTCATCCGCGCGGTGGCGCCGCACCCGGGCGTGCTGCAGTAGGGCTCGTTCTCCTTGACCCGGTCGGTCATGTTCTGAGGTGGGCTGTACCGCGTGGTGCCGTAGTCGACGACGCGATCGGTGATCGGGTCGGTGACCAGCCGCCGCCAGCTACCGCCGGCCGCGAACGCGCGGGCGACCTCGGCCGGGATCGGGCCAAGGCCCTCGATGTCGGCCGGGGTGTCCCCGCCCATCAGAGTCGAGAGCGGAACGCGGACCAGGATCTGCGCCCGGCGCCCGCCGAGGACCCCGACCGGCCAGGTTCGCGGGAGGCCGCGGTCGACGGCCGGGTTGAAGACACGCGGGTCGGACCCGGTGTCGGCCCCATCCCACGACCCTAGGAAACCGCCCGCCGGCGAGGGGCCACCGCCGACCGTCGGAGTGCCAGCGTCCGCCGGCGACGGGCGGAGGTCCGTCGAGACGGTCTCCGACGCGGCGTCCGCCTGGCCCTGCGTGCCACTCGACTCAACCGAGCTGGGCCGCGGCACACCCGTGCCGTTGGTGCCGTTGGTGCCGTGGGTGCCCGAGCCGTTGGCGTCCGAGCCGTCCTGGCGCACGCGGGTCCCGGAGATGGCCGGGGAGGCGCCGGGTTGACTCCCATCGGACCGGGCTGCGGTGGCCGAATCGGAGGGCGCGGCCGTCGGAGTGGGCGTTGACGAGTGCCCGCCGGGATCGCGTGGATCGCCCGTGGCTTCGCTGGGATCGCCTGTGGCGTCGCCCGTGCCGGCACCGGTGCCCGCGACCGTGCCGGCGTCGGGCTCGGGGCCGTCGTCGGTGTGTTCACCGCCGTCACCACGTGCGCCGCAGGTGTGGTGCTCCCGGCCGTCGGCGCAGGTGCAGGGCGCGACCTGGAGATGGAACGTGAAGCCGGCCAGGTCGGCGACCTTCCCGACGTTGAGACCGTGGGCGATGATGTCGGCGAGCACGTCGGCCCGCAACTGTTCGAGGGTCCTCAGGTCCCCCGCAGCCTTCGCGGTGGCGGCAGCGCTGTCCAGGAGCAGGTCCATGGCCAGGGCATCGGCCGTCGGCCAATAGATCGACTGACTGGCCATCCCGTCGGTGTCCACCCGGGCCCTGCCCACGTACCGGCGCGTGCTCGCGATCGCGGCGCGTTGGTTGAACTGTGTCGGGTCGGCGGCGGCGACGAGCTTGGCAACCTCCCGTGCCACCCGCGACCTCGGCCAGGACGTGGCCTTGGGCAGGATCTCGTCCTGTACCTCGAACGCGGCCTCGCCGTCCAGGACCGCGACCGCGATCGCGATCACGTCGGCCTTGCCGGCATCGATGAGTCCGGCGGCGAGGGCGTCGCCGGTGGGTGCTGCGATCGTGTCCAGCAACTGACCGACACGCACGAGCCGGTTCGCCTCGAACTTCGAGCATCCGAGCTTCGGCGTGATCTCGTCGGCAGCCAAGGACTCCCGGAACACGATCTGCTTACCGACCGAGCGAGGGCGAGTCATCACCATCGACGCCCGCGACGCCAGTTCCGCAGCCACGTGACGCAGCCCGGCAGCGGCAGCCGCCTCAAGGCGCTGGTAGCACGCCAACGCGTCGACCAGTTCGAACTCGTCGAAGTCGGTCAGGTCCGAGCGGTCGAGTTCGTCGACCATGAACCCGTCGACCGGTCGCGCAGCAAGCCTCGTCGGGTCCACCGAGGGCAGTCCGTCCGGGTCCCACGGAGCGGCCGCACGGGATGCTCCGGACGCCGCCGGGACTGGGGCATCCAAGGGGCGAGCACCGTTGACCATGGATCGGCCCCGACCTCCTCGAGCGCCGTCGACGGTGGCTCCGGACGTGGCGTCGGGCACGCCCGTCTCGCCGTCCTCGGCGACGTCGACGGTGGGTACGGAAGCGGCCTCGGGCATGCCCGTCCCGCTGTCCTCGGCGACGTCCATCGTGTCAAGGTCGGGATCGAAGAAGGCCCCTTCATCAGGGTCAAGGAACTCCGCGTACCAGTCCTCGAGCGCCATGGATCGTTCGTAGGCCTCGAGGTCGGCAAGGTCCTGCGGGCTCAACGCGGCCCGGGCGGACTCGGTCAGCTTGCGATAGTCGATCACCCGCGCCGGCTCCCCAAGCGCATGGTCGAGGGAGGTGCAGTTCGCGCAGCACCCCGACCCCGGCATCGCCGCCGGGGCGGCCGCCTGACCGCTCGATTCGAACATGTGTACCACACTACCCGCGCCCGCCGACATTGGGGAGACTGTCCGGCAGGCTGGGGATAATCGGCGATGACCCGTCAGGGTGACTGCAGCGCCTTGATGATCGTGACGGCCTGGGTGATCGCTGCCGCGGTGCCCGGGTGTTCGACGGCGTCCAACTCCCAGATGGCGTTCCGGACGCACCGCACCAGGGCGAACGCACGCGCACGGTCGTAGTCGAGTCCGGCGGCGGCGCAGGCAACGTCCAGTCGCAGCTGGAGGTGGGCACGCAGGTCGTGGGCGCTGCGGGCGGGCTCCCACCGGTCCCACAGCAGTGGCGCGAGGACGAACGCCGGGTCCGCCGCCATCACCTCTGCGTCGATGGCGACCCATTCGGCCGGATCGGTCCGACGCAGCACGTTGCCCGCGTGCAGGTCGGTGTGCACGAGTCGGGCGTCGACGTCGGGTTCCGAACCCAGGTCGACGGCGAGGGCTCGGCCGGCCTCGAGCAGTCGCCTGGGGAAGGTGTGGCCGCGGGCGTCCCGGGTGCGGAGTGCGTCGATGTCCGCCACGAGGGTGCGCAGGTGTTCCGAGAGTCGCGGTGCCCACGGCGGTGCCGGCCGGTCCAGTCGGGCGGCGATTCGGCCGAGTTCCTCGGCGGCGTCAAGGACGCTCTCGCTGTTCAGGTCGCGGACCTCCAGGCGTTCGAGCAGCAGCGCCCAGCGGCTCGGATCCGCGGCGAGGAGGCGGACGGCGCCGTCGCCGTCCCAGGTGCGCAGCGCGAGCCTCTCGGTGCGGCCCTCGGCGTGCGGCCAGACCAGTTTCAGCACGGCGGGTGTACCGTCCGTGCGCCGGACCGGTAGGACGAGCGCGGACGAGCCGTGCCACGCCGTGCCGGCCGGCGATGTCGCAGGTGTCGGGTCGGTCGGGCCCGTCGGGTCTACCGGATCTGCCGGCACTCTCGGGCGCGCCGAGCCTGTCGGCCCGGTGGGGTCTGGTGGACCGTCGCGGCGCAGCCGCCAGTGTCCGAGCACCTCTGGGACGAGGCGAGGGAGGGTGGCGAGCCAGGTGGCACCGTCGGGCAGGCCGGGGTCGGCGACGTGCCGGGTGACGGACTCACGCAGGCCGTCCGGAATCAGGTCGGGATCTCTCACCGGGCCTCGGTCTCCTCACGCGGGTCGTCCGGGATCAGGTCGGGGTCGCTCACCGGGCCTCGGTCTCCTCACGCGGGTCGTCCGGGATCAGGTCGGGGTCGCTCACCGGGCCTCCACCTCTTCGGGCAGCGTGGCCGGCTCGATCGTGAACGAGCGCAGCGGCCTATTCGTCGCGGCGATCAGGCCGACCAGGGCGGCGCAGGCCAGGCCGCCGGAGATGAGCGCGACCGGGGCCGAGGTGAGGCCCGCGACGATACCCGCCCGGAAGTTGCCGACCTCGGGCCCACCCACGCCGACGATGTGGTCGACGGCCGAGACGCGGCCGCGGTGCGAGTCCGGCGTCGCCAGTTGGACCATGGCGCCGCGGGTCACCACCGAGACGGTGTCCGCCGCGCCCGCCACCACGAGGGCCGCGAACACCAGCCACAGCGGCTGGGCGAACCCGACCACCGCGAGCGCGACGCCCCAGGTCGCAGCCGCGCAGAGTTGGATCAGGCCGGCGCGCCGGGCGCGGGTCACCGTGCCCGAGAGCAGGCCGGCCCCGATCCCGCCGACCGCGATCGCGGACAGGAACAGGCCGAGGGTCTGCGGGTTGCCCCCGAAGCGCTCCTCGTTGATGAGCGGGAACAGCGCGACCGGCATGGCGAGCAGCGTCGCGGCGAGGTCGGTGGCGAACGACCCCCAGAGCGCGGGCCGGGTGCGGATGAACCGCAGCCCGTCGATGCTCTGCCGCAGGCCGGCGCGCGCGACGGTGCCGAGCGGCGGCATGGCCGGAAGCCGGATCACGGCGACCAGGGACGCGCACCCGGCGACGGCCTGCACGAGATAGGTCGGAGCGAGCCCCCACCGGGCCAGGACCAGGCCGGCCAGTGCCGGTCCGACGAGCATCGACGCCTGGAACGCGAGGGACTGCAGCGCGAGACCGGCGCCGACCTGGTCCGCGGGCAGGAGCCGGACCGGGAACGTGCGCCGGGCGGGGGAGCCGAGGGCGTTGAACGTCGACGCCAGTCCGACCAGCACGAACAGCACCGAGATCGAGTCCAGCCGGAGGAAGGCCTGGGCGCTCAGTCCGACGGCGACGAGCACCTGGCCGAGGGTGGTCAGGCGGACCAGGGTCCGGCGGTCCATGGCGTCCGCCAGGGAGCCTCCGATCATCCCGAACACGAGTTGCGGGACCGCGTTCACCAGACCGATCGCGCCGGTCCAGACCGGGCTGTGGGTCAGCTCCCAGACCTGCAGCAGCACGGCGACCGTCGCGAACTGGTATCCGAACGTGCCGAGCGAGGACCCGATCCACAGTTCTCTGAACGCGCGGCTGGAGCGCAGCGGCCGGATGTCGACGAGGCGGTCGGCGAGGCTCACGGCAGCTCGGGGCGGGCGGTGGAGTCGTCGGGCGCCTGGAGCAGCGCGGCGATCCGCTCGCTGAACGGCCGGGTCGCCAGTGCGGCCTCGAGGTCGGTCACCACCCGGGTGAGGGGGTACGGGATCTCGGTCTCCAGCTCGGCGACCGCCGCCTCGGTGGCCCGCCACTCGGCCTCGAGGAACGGCACCAGGCTCCGGCCCCGGGCGGTCAGGATGATCCGCCGGGTGCGGGCGTCGGCGCCCGGCTCGGTGGCGACCAGATCCTCGCGGCGCATGGCGGCGACCGTCTGACTGATCGCGGAGTGGGTCTTGCCGAGCTCCGTCGCGAGCTCCGTGATCGTCAGCGGACCGGTGTGCGCGAGCCGGATCAGCGGCCACGCGAACCGCGGCCGCACCCCCTCGATGCCGCGCTGGCGGTAGAGGTGCTCGATGTCGGCGTCCATGGCCGCCAGGAGCTGGTGCAGCGCGAGCCAGTGGCTCTCGTGGGTCGGGTCCGACGTTGTCACAGCGCTAATATAACAGCGCTCATGGAATGTCGGGCGCTCGCCCGCGTCCGGCCGAGTGAAGCGCGGTGGAGTTGCGCGGGGCCTCGGCTCCCGGGCAGCGCTACCCGTTCCACCTCCGACGTGCCCGATCTAGTCTCGGAGTCGTGATGACCAAGGACGAGTATGTGCAGCGCGCGCAGGCGCAGGACGATTGGGCTCCCGGCTGGGAGGCGATCGATGACGCGTTCGGCGCGGTCTATCCGGGCGTCGAGCCACCGCACCTGGCCACGTCGATGCCGGCCCGGGCGATGTTCGGCGGCAACGAGTACCTCGACGGCGCCAGCCTGTTCCCGTCGCCGAACGGCTACCAGCACGTGGTCACCTACGGCATGAGCTCGCTGTATGCCGACGCGGAGGACTACGGCGGCGATCGCAGCGGCTGGGGTTACGAGATGACCATGAAGGTCGCCGCGCCGGGCAAGCCGGAGGCCGGCTGGGCCGTCTCCGTGATGAGCAACCTGGCGCGTTACACCTTCACCTCCGGCCGGTGGTTCGAGCCGTACCAGGCGGTCGCCGGCAATGGCACGCCGATCAGTATCGGCTCCGGCAGTGCGCTCACGTCACTCCTGGTGGTGCCGGACACGGAGGTCGCGGGCGTGGACACGGTGCACGGCAGGCTCGACTTCCTCCAACTCGTGGGCATCACCCAGCCGGAGTCCGACTGGGTCTTCGCCGACCCCTCGCTCACGGTCGGCCGGATCCGCGAACTAGCCGCCCGGCTGGCCGATGCCACCGGACCCGAACTCGTCACCGACCTGGCGCGGACCGAGTCCTTCCTCTGACCGGTCGCTGCCGCCTGGGTCGGTGGACCGAGTGACGCCTGCGGCCACGGTCGGCGACGCCGGAGCGGATCGGCTCACGGGAGCGCGGCGACCTCCGCGCTGACCGAGTGCACGAGAGTCGCCACCTCCTCGAACCGGCCCGGCGCCCCAACCGTGCCGCCGTCGTACCACCACGCGGTCGCCCACTCGATCAGCTCGGCGGACTCCAGCCGCCGCGCCGCTGCCCAGGCCGCGGCGCGGCGCTTCGAGACCTGGGTGCCCTCCGTCACCAGGTGCAGCGCACGGCACAGGGTGAGTACCGCGTAGGCCTGCGCCCCCGGCCGCCCTCGTGCGTCCGTGACCCACGCCGGCCAGCTCGCCGCGTGCTCACGCACCACCGCGAGAACCGCGACCCGATCGACCGGCGGGAGCACCGCCGTCGGGCTCGGGCCGCGCAGCGAGCGCCCGGTCGAACGTGCGAACGCGACGTTCAGCAGGTAGTGCCGCGTCGCCTCGAACAGGTGCAACGGCTCACCCGGGCTGATCCGGATCATCGGTCCCGAGCGGTCCGCCAGCGTGGTGAGCGTCGCGGTCGGGAGGTAGTCCACTTCGATCCGGTCCGCCCAGGCGGGATGGTCGACGGCGAGGCGTGCGTGCAGCGGTCGCAGCAGTTCCAGCGTGGTCGCCGTGGGCACGTCGCGCAGCACGGCGAGCAGGTCCAGGTCGCTACGGGCGGGGTCGAAGTCTCCGGCCACGTACGAGCCGTGGACGTAGAGGCCGAGCAGGCCGTCGCCGAGCCGGGTGGCGATGCCGTCGGCGATGAGGTCGAGCATCCGTCCTGGGGGTGTGGGCTCCGACGGCTCCGATGGCACTGAGGGCGGTGTGGGCACTGTCGTCACGGCCCCACCGTACGGTCCGCCGGTGAGGTAGGGTGAACAACGGTTCATTCAAAATGAGAGTAGGCGCATGCCCCGCACAGTCGAACAGAACGAGGTCATCCGCGCAGCCACCCGTGACACGATCCGTACCGCGGCCGTCCGTGAGTTCGCCCGGCGTGGCTTCGCGGCCGCCAGCATCCGCGGCATCGCGGCCGAGGCGGGCCTGAGCACCGGGTCGATCTACCGCCACTACGCCACGAAGGACGAGCTCTTCGACGAGCTCCTCACCCAGGCGGCCATCGGGCTGAGTGCGACCGCGGCCCGGCTCGCGGAGCCTGGCCGGCCCCTCGACCTGGTCCGCGAGTTCGCGGCGACGTACCTGACGGACCTCCAGGGGGACGACGGCGAGGCCGAGTTCTTCATGGTCATCAACCAAGGGTTCACCAGCGACACCCCGGCCGGCACGACGGCCCGGCTGGCGTCGGCGCACGAGGCGCTCTGGCGAGCATTCGCCGAGCTGGTCCGGCACGGGCAGCGGGAGGGTGCGTTCGGCGCCGGCGACCCGGACCGGCTTGCGGTCGGCTTCTTCGCGATGCTCACCGGGCTCACCACCCTTCGACTCGCGCTCGGGCGCGACCTGCCTCTGCCGGACGCCGACCTGGTGTTGCGAACGCTGACCGGAGGGGACCGTTGATCACCGTCGAGCGGGCCGACGTCCTCGGCGAGCCGTACCGGCGCCGGATCGCCGACGTCTGGGTCCGCGGGTTCGCGGAGGACTTCGCCTACTTCTCCAAGGACCCGGTGGTGCTCGGGGACGCCTTCGCGCACCTGCTGCTCCTGGACCGCTGGTACGTCGCGCTGGTCGACGGCGAACCGGCCGGCCTCGCGTGCGTGGCCGAGGGCGATCAGGAGGTCCTGCGCCCCCGGGCCGCGGAGCTGCGACGCCACCTCGGGCTGGTGCATGGCACGATCACCCACCTCATCCTCCGCAGTCAGTTCCTGGGCGCCTACGACGGCGCCCGGCCCGGACTCCTCGAGATCGGCTTCGTGACCACGGCGCCCGCCTACCAGGGCCGCGGCGTCGCGACCGCGCTGATGCGGCACCTCCTGGCCCTGGATGGCTACGACGAGTTCGTGCTCCGCGACATCAAGGACACGAATGCACCCGCACTCGGGCTGTACGAGAAGCTCGGGTTCACCGCGTTCGGCAGGCGCGCCGTCCGGGGGGCGGCGCGGGCCGGGTTCAGCGCCTACGTGTCGATGCGGCTGGTGCGGGGGCAGGGGCCCGTCGGCTCGACCGGCGACCCCGGCGGTGCTCCGCAGTAGGGTCGGCGTCCATGGACACCAGGGCTGCCAGTTACGTCGTCGTCGTGCGCGAGCAGGCCGTGCTGCTCGCGCACTGGAACGAGGGCGGCCGGTCCGGCTGGACGTTGCCCGGGGGTGGCATGGAGGACTTCGAGACCGCTGAGGAGACCGCGATCCGCGAGTTCCTCGAGGAGACCGGCTACCGGGTCGAACTCGACGGCGTGCTCGGTGTCGACACCCACTACGTCGCGGCCGCGGACCGGCTGGTGACCCCCGCCGGTCCACTGCGCAGCGTCCGCGTCGTCTACGCCGGTCACATCGTCGGCGGCGAGCTCACCCACGAGGTCGACGGCAGCACCGACGAGTGCCGGTGGGTCCCGTTGGACGAGGTCGCCGACCTCGACACGGTGGAACTCGTCGACGCCGCGATGACGATGGCCGGCCTGCTCTGACGCGAGCGGCCCCCGGGGTGGCCCAGCGGGCCCGTCCTCAGCCGGCCATGCTCCGTCGGAACGAGCGCACCGCGAGGTCAGCGGCCATGTGCCTCGGGACGTCGCCGGCGCTGACCTCGGCGGCGGTGTAGAGGACCGCATAGAACAGGTTCTCGGCCCACGCGTTCGGGATGTCGGCGGCGATGGCGCCCTCGGCCCGGGCCCGGTCCAGCAGCGGGGTCAGCCCCTCGCTGGAGTCGTCGGCCGGCCAGTTCGGGTTCCCCGCGAACCGGTCCGGGTCCGCGAACAGGAAGATCACCCGGTCCCCGATCTCGATTCCGGCACGCAGGTGCCGTTCGAGCGCGTCCATCGGGTCCTCGTCGGATGCACTCTCCGGGTCGGCGCCGTTGAGATGGTCCAGGGAGTCGACCAGGAGGGCGTCCACCAGCGCCTGGCGGTCGGCGAAGTACCGGTGCAACGTGGAGCGGCTGACCTCGGCGCGCTCCGCGATCGCGCCGAACGGTGCCGAGAAGTCGCGTGCCCAGAGGGCGGCCGCGGCGTCCAGGATGGCGGCGCGCGTACGGGCGCGCGCGCCTCGTTCGATCTGCTCCGTCGTCACGACGCCGAGGATAGGCCGTATCGGGCAGGTGCGCCAATGCTGTTGCTAAATGCGACAGTGATGTCGCAGAATGGGTCGGCGCAGTTCCCCAGATCGGGGCGCCGCGGATGGAGGGCGATCATGACGAACACCGCGACCGATACCGGGACCCGGGCGGCGACCGAACGCACGACCGCGGAGAAGGCGCGCATCCTCTGGGCCTACGCCCGCCCGCACAAGCCGGTTCTCGCCGTCGCCCTCGTGCTCGGCGCGCTCGGCACCGCGGCCGAACTTGCCACCCCGCTGGTGACGAAGGCCGTGCTCGACGGCCTTGAGATGTCGGCCTCCCTGCGCACGCCGATCACGATCCTCGCGGTCCTGCTCGTGGCCGGATCCGCAGTCGCCCTGATCCAGGGCATCATGCTCGGCACGCTCGCCGAACGGATCATCCTGGCGGCCCGCACCGGCCTGGTCCGTCACCTCCTGCGGGCCCGGGTCCCCGAGGTCACCACGCGCCAGCCCGGCGAGCTCGTCACCCGGGTCACCTCGGACACCCTGCTCATCCGGGAGGCGACGACGTCGAGCGTCGTCAACTTCGTGAACGGGATCATCGGGCTGGTCGGCGCGATCGTTCTGATGGCCTACCTGGACGCCGTCCTGCTCGGCGTGACGGTCGCCGTCCTGATCCTCGTCGGCATCTCCGTGGTCGCCCTCATGCCGCGGCTGTCGAAGGCGCAGCAGGAGGCCCAGGAACACGTCGGTGCGCTGGGCGGCCGCCTCGAGGGGGTGGTGCGGGCGCTGCGGACCGTGAAGTCCGCCCGCGCCGAGTCGCGTGAGACCGCGCGGATCGCGGAGCACGCCGAGGCGTCGGCACGCAGCGGTATCCGCGCGGTCAAGCTGGAGAACATCTCCTGGACCATCACCGGTGCGGGCGTCAACCTCGCCGTGATGCTGCTGCTCGGAGTGGGAGCGTGGCGCGTGTCCGACGGTGCCATCACGGTCTCCACCCTGGTGGCGTTCCTGCTCTACGTGTTCCAGCTGATGATGCCGGTCATGCTGTTGACGATGGCGCTGACGTCGCTGCAGTCGGGGCTGGCGGCCGCCGCCCGGATCAGCGACGTCGAGGACATGGAACTGGAGACCGACGACGACGGCGCCCGCGACCTCCACACCGACGGTGCCGACGGCGGGGGTACGTCGGGCGTCGTCGCGGACACGCCCGCACTCCGTCTGCACGAGGTCACCTACCGCTACCGCGGGGCGGATGCCCCGGCGCTGGACGGTGTCAGCCTGACGGTGCCGCGTCGTGGCCACACGGCGATCGTCGGCCCGTCGGGCGCCGGCAAGACGACGATCATGTCGCTCCTGCTCCGGTTCCTGCACCCCGAGCACGGACGCATCGAGCTCGACGGCCGACCGTACGCGGAGTGGACCACGGACGGGATCCGGTCCCGGATCGCCTACGTGGAGCAGGACACCCCGATCGTGCCGGGCACGCTGCGCGAGAACCTGGCCTACGCCGCGCCCGGCGCGGCCGATGGCGAGGTCAGGGCCGCCGTCGACGCCCTCCGCCTGACCGAGCGGGTGGCGGCGATGCCCGACGGGTTGGACACCGAGGTCAACGCCTCCAACCTGTCCGGCGGCGAGCGGCAACGGGTGGCCGTGGCGCGGGCGCTGGTCGCACGGCCGGAGATCCTGCTTCTCGACGAGGCCACGGCACAGCTCGACGGCCTCACCGAGGCGGCACTGGCCGGCGCGATCCGCGAGGTGGCCCGCACCGGGACCGTCGTCACGATCGCGCACCGGCTCTCGACCGTCGTCGACGCCGACCAGATCGTCCTGCTCGACCACGGTCGCGTGCGGGCGATCGGGCGGCACACGGAGCTCCTCGAGACCGACGAGCTGTACCGCGAACTCGTCGCGGCGCTGCGGCTGGACGCGTCCATCGGCCACCCGAACGAGCAGGAGCGGGTGCCGGCCGGGGCCTGACCTGCGTCCCGCTCGCCGCGCCGTCCCCAGGCCGGCGGCCGTATCATCGGGCGATGCTGACGGCGTTGCTGTACGGGCTGGGCACCTCGGTGCCGATGCTGATCGGTGCGGTGATCGGGCTGCGATACGACCTGCCGACCAAGGTCCTGGCGGCGATGATGGCGTTCGGCGCGGGCACCATGATCGCGGCGGTCACGACCGAGTTGTTCCAGCCGTCGTTCGACAGCCAGGGCATGGTGATCGCCGGCTCGGCGCTGCTCGGGGGTGCCCTCGTCTATGTACTGGCCGACCGGCTGATCGAGCGCAAGCTCGGCCCGGCCGCGCTCGGGCCGGCGCTGATGCTCGGCGCGCTGCTCGACGGCATCCCGGAGAACACCGCGCTCGGGGTCAGCCTGATGGGCACGGGTGGCATCGTGCTGTTGGTCGCGGTGGCCGTGGGAAACGTGCCCGAGGCGATGGCCGGTGCGGCCTCGATGCGCCAGCAGCACGGGTTCGCGATCCGGCGGGCCTTCTGGATGTGGGCCGGGACGGCGATCCTGCTGACCCTGGTCGTCGTGGCCGCCTGGGCCGTCAGCGACACGATCTCCGACCGGAGCATCTCGGTCATCCAGGCGTTCGCCGGCGGCGCGACGATCGCGGTGCTGGCCGACTCGCTGATGCCGGAGGCCTATCGCGACGGCGGCTGGTGGGTCGGCCTGTCGACGGCAGTGGGGTTCCTGGTCGCGTTCGCGCTCGGCGGCTGAGCCTGTCGCGACCGGCAGTCGGGGGCTTGTCACGCCCGGGGCACGTCGCCTACCATGATCGTCGATGCGTATCGACGACGAACGTGCGGGGGTGGCGACGGGCCCGGTGGGCCCGTCGGTCGCAGCGCCCCGCGGTCGCCGCGGCCGGCCGGCGCCGACGAGCAAGGACGTCGCCCGGGTGGCCGGTGTCTCGCAGAGCACCGTCTCCTACGTGATGAGCGGCAAGCGTCCGATCTCGGAGCGGACCCGCCGGACCGTCCTCGAGGCGATCGATCAGCTCACGTACGAGCCGAACGCGGGTGCCCGGGCGCTCGCCGGACATCGGACCAATGTCGTCGGTCTGGTGGTGCCGTTCCACAACCCGGAGACGGCCAGCGGACTGATGGCGTTCGCCGAGGAGATCGCCGTGACCGCCCGCGGGCGTGACTACGACGTGCTGATGCTCACCGCCGCGGAGGGCCCGGCCGGGCTCGCCCGGGTGCAGCGGCGCGCGATGTGCGACGCAGTGATCGTCATGGAGATCACCACCGACGACCCCCGGGCGGCGATGGCCCGGGAGCTCGAGATGCCGGTCATCTTCATCGGTATGCCGGGAGACCGGGCCGGCCTGCACTGCATCGACTTCGACTTCGAGACCGGCGCCGAGTTGCTGGTCGACGAGCTCGCCGACGTCGGGTGCCCGGAGATCGCGGTGCTGGGCTGGTCGCAGGACCGGGTCGGTCTCGGCATCAACTACGTCCCGCGGTTCCGCACCCATGCGCAGGCCCGTGCGGCCGACCGGGGGATCGCGCTGCGGTGGATCGACGCACCGCACACCCGCGCGGGCGTCGAGGGTTTCCTCGATGCCGTGCTCGGGCCCGACGGCGGCCCGCACCCGGGGCTGCTGACGGTGCACAGCCCGCACGACCTCGGCGCCGCGCTGCAGCAGCGTGGCCTGGTGCCCGGCCGTGACCTCGACCTGGTGTCCCTGTGCACCGATGTCGAGGCCGAGGGCCAGCCGGTTCCGCCCACGGCGGTCTCCCCGCAGCCCCGGGACGTGTCCCGGCTCGCGATGTCGTGGTTGTTCGACCTGCTCGAGGGCGACGTGCCCGCCGAGCTGCGCCTCGTGGACGCGCGCCTGACCCGGCGTGGCTCCGTTCGTCGGGCCGGCTGACCGCCGGCTGCGACCCTGCCCTGCTCGATCCCATTGAACCCGATTCGCAATCGATACGTATCGACGGACCCGTGGCGACCCCGATGGCCGCAACGGCCCGGTCCACGCCGACGTGGGCCGGACAGAGAGGAAACGAGATGTCCCGCATTTCCAGATCCCGAGCCCTGCTCGCCACCGCGGCCGCCGTGCCGCTGGTGCTCGTCGCCGCCTGTGGCGGCACTGATGGCACTGACGGCGGTGGCGACGGCGGCGGTGAGGTCACCGAGCTGCACGTCGTCGACTACCACAACAATGAGCCGAACAAGTCCGTGTGGCAGGGCGTCCTCGACGGCTGCGCGACGGAGGTCGGGGTGTCGCTGAACCGCGAGACGGTGCCCGGCGGTGACCTCATCGCGAAGGTGCTCCAGATGAGTTCTTCGCGCACGCTGCCCGATGTGCTCATGCTCGACAACCCCGACGTCCAGCAGATCGCCGAGAGCGGCGCCCTGGCCCCGCTGTCCGATTTCGGCCTCGACCCGGGCGGCATCACCGAGGGCGTGCTGTCCGCCTCCACCTACGAGGGCGAGCTCTACGCCCTGCAGCCGGTCACCAACACGATCGCGCTGTTCTACAACACGCAGATGCTCGAGGAGGCCGGCATCGAGCCACCGAGCACCTGGGACGAGCTCGAGAGTGCGGCGGCCGCGCTCACCGAGGGGGATCGCTACGGGCTCGCGCTGTCGGCGATCAACACCTACGAGGGCACCTGGCAGTTCCTGCCGTTCATGTGGTCCAACGGTGGTGACGAGTCCGACATCGCGACCCCCGAGGTCGCCGGTGCGCTGCAGCTGTGGAAGGACCTGCTGGACGCCGGGTCGATGTCGCAGTCGGTGGTCACCTGGTCCCAGGGGGATGTCGCGGACCAGTTCGGCAGTGGCAACGCCGCCATGATGGTCAACGGCCCCTGGAACTTCGGCACCCTCGCGGAGGCGGACGCGGACCTCGAGTACGACATCGTCCCGATCCCCGCACCGACCTCGGGAGACACGATCATCTCGCCGTTCGGTGGCGAGGCCTGGGCGGTCCCGCAGACCGGTGACGCGGATCGGATGGCCGTGGCCGCCGAGTTCGTGCAGTGCCTCGTCGGGGAGCAGGCCGTGGTCGATGCCGCCGTCGGTACCAACACGGTCCCGACCGACCCGTCCCTGGCCGACACCGTGGTCGAGCAGGTGCCGAACCTGGCCTCGTTCGCCGCCCAGGTCCCGGACCTGCGGGCCCGCACCGGTGAGCTCGGACCCGAGTGGCCGACCCAGGCGACGGCCATCTACGAGGCGGTCCAGAACGCACTCGTCGGCGGCATGAGCCCGGAGGACGCGCTCGCCCAGGCACAGGGCTGACCCGGTGACCGCCACCGAGGTACGCGCCGGGTCCGGCGGGCTCGTCCCGCCGGCCCCGGCCCGGTCCGGTCGTCGCCGACCCGTCACGCGGCGGCGCCTCGTCCAGTTCGCGTTCCTGGTCCCGGCCCTGGTGTATCTGGTGCTGTTCTTCGGCTATCCCGTGGTCAAGAACCTCATGATGGGATTCCAGGAGTACACGACCAGGACGTTCTACACGGGCGAGGCGCCCTGGGTCGGGTTCGCGAACTACGTCACGGCCGTGACCGACCCGGTGTTCGACCAGGCGCTGCTCAACACCGGACTGTTCACGGTGGGCTCCATCGTCGGGCAGTTCACGATCGGCCTGCTCATCGCCCTGTTCTTCCACCGGCGGTTCCACCTCTCCGGCGTCCTGCGCTCGTTGCTGCTGCTGCCGTGGCTGGTCCCGATGATCGCCGCGTCGGCGGTCTGGCGATGGATCCTCGACACCGACCACGGGGTCCTGAACCGAACGCTCGACCTGCTGCCGTTCGTGGACGGACGCCCTGCCTGGCTGACCTCGACCACGTTGGCGCTGGTCGCCGTCATCATGGTCAACATCTGGCTCGGCATCCCGTTCAACGCGACGATCCTCTACGGCGGGCTGCAGGAGATCCCCGAGGAGCTCTACGAGGCGGGCTCGCTCGACGGCGCCACCGGGGCCCGGGCGTTCTGGCACATCACCTGGCCGCTGTTACGGCCGGTGGTGACGGTGGTCCTGGTGCTGGGCGTCGTCTACACGCTGAAGGTGCTCGACGTCATCCTGGGTCTGACCAACGGCGGTCCGGCGAACGCGACCCAGACGATCTCGACGTTCTCGTACCACATGTCCTTCCGCGAGTTCGACTTCGGGGTGGGGGCCGCACTGGGCAACATCCTGGTGCTGATCTCGCTCGTGTTCGCCATCGTCTACCTGCGTCTGAACCGGCGCGCAATCGACGAGTAGAGGCTGGAGGTCTCATGAGTGCCGCAGTTCCTATCGCCCGGCGAACCTCGGGTGGCGACGTCGCCGGGAGTGCGTCGAGGGTCCCCACCCCGCGCCGGCCCGGTCACACGATCCTCGGCGTGATCATCATCGCCGTCATGCTGTTCCCGCTCTACTGGATGCTCAACGTCTCGCTGCAGCCGGCGGGCAACGCCGTTGCGACGCCGTGGCTCCCGTTGGACCTCTCCTGGGACGGGTACGCGACGGCCCTCGCCGAGCAGGGCGGCAACCTGGTGACGAGCCTGATCGTCAGTCTCGGTGCCGTCGTGTTCAGCCTGGTCGTCGCGGCGCCGGCGGCCTACGCCCTGGCGCACTTCCGGTTCGGCAAATGGGTGGTCGTGCTCCTGTTCGGGGTGCTGACCACGCAGATGGTGCCCGGCATCGTCGTCGCGAACGCGCTCTACAGCGCCTACAGCGACCTCGGGCTGTTGAACACCTACGTCGGCCTGATCCTGGCCGACTCGGCCGCCGGCATCCCGTTCTCGATCATCCTGATGCGGGCGTTCATGATGAGCATCCCCGCCTCGATCGTCGAGGCGGCCTACGTCGACGGCGCAGGTCCGGTCCGTGCGTTCGTGTCCGTCGTGCTGCCGATCAGCCGCAACGCCCTCATCACCTCGGCGCTGTTCACGTTCCTGTTCGCGTGGGGGGACTTCCTGTTCGCGCTCACGCTGACGACGTCGGAGAGCATGCGGCCGATCACGCTCGGCCTGTACAGCTATATCGGTGGCTACGTGAGCGACTGGTCCCCGATCATGGCGACGGCCGTGCTCTCGTCGCTGCCGGCCATCGCCCTGCTCGTCCTGGCCCAACGCTACGTCGCCGCCGGCGTCACCGGCGGCGCGGTCAAGTCCTGATCACCCACTCACAGCTCGATCCGACAACCCGAGGAGTCCACACATGTCCGAACCGATCCGCGTTCTCGTCTGGGGCGAGAACCGCCACGAGCAGCTCGAGCCCGCCGTCGCCCAGCGCTATCCCGACGGGATGCACGGGGCGATCGCGCAGGGGATCGAGGCGAACCTGGGCGGGCGCGTCCGGGTGCGCACCACCACCCTGGACGAACCCGAGCACGGCCTGACCGAGGAGGCGCTCGCGGACACCGACGTCCTGATCTGGTGGGGCCACGCTGCGCACGGCGAGGTCGCCGACGAGGTGGTCGAGCGGGCCCACCGACACGTCCTGGCGGGCATGGGCCTGATCGTGCTGCACTCGGGCCACTGGTCGAAACTGTTCATGAAGCTCATGGGCACCACCTGCACGCTGCGGTGGCGCACCGAGCACGACCGCGAGCTGATCTGGACCGTCGACGCGACCCACCCGATCGCCCAGGGCATCCCGCACCCGATGATCATCGAGGAGGACGAGATGTACGGGGAGCAGTTCGACATCCCGGCCCCGGACGAGCTCGTCTTCATCTCCTCCTTCAGCGGCGGTGAGGTGTTCCGCTCCGGATGTACCTTCAAGCGTGGCCACGGCAAGATCTTCTATTTCCGGCCCGGCGACCAGGACTTCCCCACGTACTTCCACGAGGGCGTGCGCCGGGTGATCTCGAACGCCGTGGAGTGGGCCCGGACGGTGCGTCCCGAGCGTGGCCTGCCCACCCTGCTGCGGTACGAGACCGAGGACTTCTACAACGGCCACGGCTACGGCGGGGCGCTCAGCGCCGAGGCCGTCGCAGCGGCGGAGCAGTTGTCGTCCGAGCACGCGGGCGCCGAGTGAGCGGGACGGGGCCCACGACGGCGCCGCTGCGGCTGGTCCAGGTCGGCGCCGGCAGCATGGGCCGGGCCTGGCTGCTCGCGATCGCGGCGAACCCCGACGTCGAGCTGGTCGGACTCGTCGACCTGGACCTCGACGGGGCGGCGGCGGCGCTCGCCGCCGCCCCGGCGGGTCTGGGTGCGGGCGACGTCGTGATCGGCACCGACCTGACGAGCGTCGCCCGCGAGACCGGCGCGACAGCCGTCGTCGATGTGGCAGTCCCCGCGGCGCACCACCAGCTCACGACGGCGGCGCTGTTCGCCGGTCTCGACGTGCTCGGTGAGAAGCCGGTCACGGAGACGGTGGCGCAGGCGCTCTCGCTGGTGGCCGCGACCCAGGTGACCGGGAGACGCTTCGTGGTCAGCCAGTCCCGCCGCTACATCCGGGAGGCGTTCCAGTTCCGGACGGCTGCCCGGGCCGTCGGGACCGCCGGGACCCTCGCCGTCGACTTCTTCAAGGCGCCGCGCTTCGGCGGGTTCCGGGAGCAGATGGCGCAGCCGCTGATCGTCGACATGGCGATCCACCAGTTCGACCTCGCCCGGTTCCTGCTCGACGCGGACCCGGTCGCGGTCTACGCGGAGTCGTTCAACCCGCCGTGGAGCTGGTACGCCGGCGACGCGTCCGCGGTCGCGACCTTCGAGATGAGCAACGGGTCCCGGTTCGTCTTCAACGGGTCCTGGTGCACGCCGGGTCTGGAGACCTCCTGGAACGGCGACTGGCGTCTGTCCGCAGAGCACGGCAGCGCGACCTGGGACGGGGACCGGCTGCCGGTGGTCGAGGCCCCGGCCCCGGTCGATCTCACCGACGTGGCCGATCCGGGCCGGGAGCTGGTCGGGTCGCTGGCCGCGTTCGTCGCCGGCCTGCGGGGCGCCCCGATGATGTGCGAGGTCGCGGACAACGTGCTCAGCCTGGCGATGGTGGAGGCCGCGATCGCCTCGGCGGCCTCGGGCCGACGGGTCGCGGTCGACGACATCCTGGAGCGCGCGTACGCCGACGCGCTCGACGCGGAGCAGCGCGACGACGTTCGCACCACCCTGCTGTCCTGGCCCTCGGTCCGGGAGGGGCTCGTCCGGGTCCCCTAGCCGTGGGCCTCGGGGTTCACCGGGACGTCGTGTGCCTGCAGCCACGCGATGACCTCGGCGCGTTCGGCGGCGGCCCGGTCGTTCAGGAGTTCGGGGTCGTACCCGAAGTAGTAGTCCTGGAAGGTCGCGCCGCCGCTGGTCTCGGCGAGCGGGTCGGCCCCGGCGTCCAGCAGGACGACCAGCTGACCGCCCCGGTTGACACGGGCGCAGTCGTGCAGCGGTCGGCTGCCGTTGGCGTCGGCGCCGTCGGGATCGGCGCCGGCCCCGAGGAGCAGGTCGATGGCCAGATCGGAGGAGGTCACGCACGCCGCGCCCAGCGCCATCACCCCCGTGATCGAGTTCGCGGCGTTCACGTCGGCGCCGGCCGCGAGCAGGATCGGGACCAGCTCCTCCGACGCGGCGTCGGAGGTGTTCACATCCACGGTGTCCTCGAGGGGGGTCTTGCCCGCCGAGCCGTTCAGGTCCGGATCGGCGCCCGCGTCGAGCAGAGCGGCGAGGCCGTCGGCGTTCTCGACCAGGATCGCCCACTGCAGCATGGTGAGGTCGTCCGCACCGCGCGCATCCGGGTCGGCGCCGTCGGCCACCAGTCGCGCAACCGCGCCGGAGTCCCCGGCCGCGACCGCCCGGGCCAGCTCCGCATCATCGTCGTCCGGGAAGTGCTCGGCGACGTCGGGTCCCGAGCCGCCCGCACCGGGCAGGAGGCCACAACCGGCGAGCACGAGCGCGACCGCGCCCAAGGACGACGCTGCCCGGACAACCCGCGTGATCATGACCGAATGCAACCACGCCGGAGCCGTCCTGTCCGGGGGTGCGGTCGCGGAACCTTCCGGGCCCGCTGACCGGCGAGCTACAGCACCGCGTCGGGCGGGAGTGCGTCCCCGACGAGCGCGAGCGTCTGGATGGCAGCCAGCGCGTACTGCGAGCTCGCGTTCGTCGACACGAAGGCCGCCTCGTCCACCGGCGCGAGCACCGCCGGGCCCTCGATCCGGTGGGTGACCCAGTCCAGGTCCGGCCCGTAGCCGTTCCCGCCGGCGAAGAACTCGTCCCACGCGCGCCCGCGCAGGGCGTCGTCGTCGAGCGCGGCCCCCGCGTACGCCGTCAGCCGGCAGTGCGGCTGGCGCAGGTTCAGGTTGCCGAAGTGCGCGCCGACCTCGGCCGTCTGCTCCTCCCTGGTCGCGTTGTACAGGCGGCAGTACTGCAGCCAGGCGTCGGCGAACCCGGGCGCCTCCAGGTCGGTGCCGCGGGTCAGGGTGAGGACCTCCGAGCACATCTCGACCAGACCGAACATCGCGGACAGGTGAGACACCGAGACGTCGACCGCGTCCGTGGCGAACCGGCCGGTGTCGAGGTCGTAGAGCGCCGAGCCGGTGATGAACCCGTTCTGCATCGCGCCGATGTCCGCCATGGTGCCCAGCAGCTTGGCCCGAGCCGCTTCGTCACCGGTGCGTTCCCATGCCGTCAGCCAGGCGGCGGCGAGGCCGCTCCAGTCGGTGCCGAGGCCGATCGAGAGGGCGTTCGGGTCCGGCTCGTACGGCTCGTCGCGGATCTTGCGGATCGTGCCGTCCGGCCAGATCGCCGTCGGCCAGGACTGCACCGGGACGCCGTCGCCGCTAGCCGTGCGGAGCCCGATCGTGGTGGCGTCGGTGACGGCGCCGGCGGGCCAGGGCACGCCCCAGGTGGCGCCGACCACCCCGCCCGCGGAGCCGTCCAGCCATCGCAGCGGGACGGTGCCGTCGCTGGGGACCGGCGCCGGCTCCCGGGGGCTCGCAGCCGCGCGGGTGACGCCGGAGCCGGTGGCGGCCAGGGCACCGAGCGCGGCACCGGTGCTGAGGAAGGTGCGTCGGGAAAGATCGGGGAACGCGGGCATGGTCGGTCTCCAAGTCGTGGCGACAACGGTGTCGTGACGTGAGGGTGCGGTGCTCAGCCGCGCAGCGTGTCCTCGGCCTCGGCGAACCACTGGTCGGCGGCCTCGGCGGTAGTCACCGTGCCGTAGGCGAGTTCCTCGTGGATCCGCACGAACGACTCCTCGAGGGAGCCGAACCCGTCCACCGGGGGCGGCGGAGTGTCGGTCAGGGAGTCCGCGATCGAATCCTCGTAGTCGAGGATCTGGGCGTCCAGGCCCTCCGCGACCACGGCGTCGAGGGCGCTCGAGGAGGCGGGGACGCCGCGGGAGGTGCCGAAGATCTCGCTCACCTGCGCGTCGTTGACGAGGAAGTCGATGAGGGCCGCCGCCTCCTCGGGGTGAGCGGAGTTGGCCGAGGCGGCCAGCATCAGCGACGGCTTGAGGAACAGGCCGCTGCTCGCGGGGTCGTCGGCCGGCGGCGGGAGCATGGCGAGGGTCGCGCCGCCGCTGCCCTCGGAGAAGCGGACCAGGAAGTTGTCCCAGCTGATCTCGGAGACGGCCTGCTGGGAGCCGATGGCGTCGGCCCCACTGAGCTGGGCGGCCACGTCAGGGGGCATCACCACGTTCTCCGCGCGCAGGTCCGCGGTCAGGCTCCACCACTCGGTCAGGTCGTCGGCGGTGAAGCCCAGTGCGCCGTCCTGGTCGAACATGCTGAGCCCCTGCTGCCCGAGCCAGATGTTGAACAGCCAGAAGATCTGGGTGTAGTCGACCGAGCCGTACACCTGGGGTGAGGAGTCTGCCCCGGCCGCGGCCACCTCGCGCAGGAAGTCGTTGTAGCCGGCCCACGTGAGGCCGGCCTCCGGGGCGGCCACGCCGAGCTCGGCCAGCAGGTCCGTGTTCACGAACGTGGCCAGCGTGTTCGTGCTCGAGGTGATGGCGTAGGTGGTGCCCTCCAGCTGCCCGGCGGGCAGCACCGCCTCGGCGATGGTGGAGGTGTCGATCGTCGCGCCGATCGCGTCGTCGAGTGCGGCGAGGCGGTCGTTGCCGCCGTAGACGGAGAGGTAGGCGATGTCCATCTGCATGACGTCGGGCAGCGCGCCGCCCGCGGCCTCGGTGTTTCGGGCCTGCCAGTAGTCGCCCCAGCCGGCGAAGCTCGTCTGCACGGTGACGCCAGGGTTGGCCTCCTCGAAGAGGTCGACCGACTGCTCGTAGCGCTCCGCGCGGGAGACGTCGCCCCACCAGGCGAACGTGAGGGTGACGTCGCCGCCCGAGGAGGCTCCGCCGTCGCCGGTGTCGCCGCCACCGCCGCACGCGGTCAGCGCGAGGGCGCTCGCGGTCGCCATCGCTGCCCACGTCGCGAGCCGACGCGTCCGCGTTGTCGGGCGGGTCCGACCCGACCCGCCTGCCTTGTTCCCGATCACCGAGCCTCCTCGCTGGTACCTGAGATCAACGGACCTGAGCGGTCCCGACCTACCGGCACACATGGTGGACGGCCCCGGCGGTCGCGCCCGGGAAACGGACAATAACGTGCACGATCGGACGCGACTCAGGGGGCCGGCGACGTGGACTCCCGGACGGTCAACCGGGGCAGCAGCTGCACCTGGTACGGCGAGCGGGGCCGCTCCGGGTGGGGCTGGATCCGGTCCGCGAGCAGGCGCAGCGCCTCCTGGCCCAGTTCGCGGCGCGGCGACGTGATCGCGGTGAGCGGGACGTCCGCGTGTGCCGCGAGCTCGTCGTCGTAGGCGACGATCGCGAAGTCCTCTGGCACGGTCAGGCCGATCTCGTGGGCCACCTCGACGAGCCGGGCGGCGTGGAAGTCGGTATGCACCACGGCGGCGCGGACCTCAGCGGCCAGGCACGCCCGCAGGAACGCCGCCAGGGTCCGCATCAGGCCACCCGGGTCCTCCTCGCCCTTGGGCAGGGATACGACCGGTCCCGCGTCGATGCCGAGCCGGGTCAACGCGACCGGGTAGCCGGTGTGCAGCCAGGGCGCGGTGGGGGTGCGGTCGAAGACGGCCAGGCCGACGGCGCGATGACCGCCCCGGGCGAGGTGCTCGAGGGCGAGGCCGATCCCGTAGATGTGGTCGGTGCGGGCACTGTCCAGGCGACGCACCTGCAGGGTCTCCTCGACGCGGCGCTCCAGCATCACCACGGGCACCGGCAGCGTCTCGATCCACCGGGCCACCTCCTCGACGTCCTCGCCACGGATCGTGGGGGAGACGACCAGGCCCTTCGCGCCGAGATCGAGCAGCCGCTGCACGCGGCTGCGCTCGAGGTCCGGGCGGTAGTGCGAGACCGCGAGGGCCAGGCGCATCCGGTGGGTGAGGGCGGCGGCCTCCATGCCGCGGATCACCTCGGGGAAGTAGGAGGTGGTGCTCGGGATCACGATGCCGACGAGCGTGCGGGCCGCGCGAGGTGGGGTGGTCGCGGCCGGCGCTGCCAACGCGCCCCCGTGCACGCGCGCGAGCAGCCCCGCGGCGTCGAGCTCGGTGATGTCGCGGCGGATCGTCACCTGCGAGACGCCGAGGTCCTGGGCCACCTCCGCGGCCACGACGCTGCCGTGCAGCTCCAACTGGCGCAGGAGGTGTTCGTGGCGGGCGCGCGGCAGCAGGGCGGGCTCCTCGGTCCGATGGATGCGCGCGATCGCGCGCGGTAGGGCGCCACGATAGCCCGCCGGTGCCGGCGCCCACGCCGGGTCCGAGCGTCAGAGCCCCACGGACGGGTACTCCCTGCCGAGCCAGTGGCTCAGCTTCCGCCCGAACTCCCGCTGGAACGACAGCGGGCCCTGCTCGCGGGTGTAGTCCTCGTCGTAGAGGGCGATGAACAGGGTCAGGTTCAGGAAGAAGTGGGCCCCGTGCTCGAACAGCCAGACGTAGTCGTGCGCGGCCAGGGCGGCCCGCTCGGAGTCGGTGAAGGACTGGACCGTGGTCTCCTCGACCGCGTTGAGCCAGCGGCCGACCTCCTCCTCCCAGGCCGCGACCGTGCCGGCCGGGTCGTCCTTGTAGCGCTGCACCCACTTCGGGTCCCGGTCGATCGTGTAGAGGAACTTGTCGACGTAGTACGTGCTCATGCCGGGGCTCCGTTCGGGTACCAGGTCATGTACATCTCGCGCGTGTGGAAGAGGTCGAGCTCGTCGACGTAGTCCGCCCGCACGCCGTCGCCGGCGATCCCCATCATCAGCACCAGGTCCATGAACCCGTGCGTGGCATTGCCTGCGCCGGCCATCGACTCGTGCGTCACGTTCGCCAGGATCGCGTCGATGTTGCCGTCTCTCAGCCATTCGATCGCCTGCCGGTCGAACTCCGGGTCCGGGCCGTGCTCACCGAACTGGCGCGGCCCGCCGAGCTCCAGGGACAGGTGCCCGGTGCCGATCGCCGCCACCCGCAGGTCCGAGGGCCAGGCGTCGATGATCTCCCGGATCGCCCGGCCCACCTGCCAGAACCGCTTCGGCGAGGGCATCGGCGGCGCGAAGATGTTCGTGTAGACGGGCACGACCGGCAGGTCCGCCTCGGGTCGCACCGTGATGATCGGGCAGATGATCGAGTGGTCCAGCTTCAGCTCGTGCGAGAAGGCGAAGTCGAAGTCCCGTTCCAGCAGGCCCTCGTGCAGGTACCGGGAGAGTTCGACTTCGCCGTCGAGGACGTACGTGGGCAGGCCGAACTCGCGCTGCTCGTTGTAGAACGTGGCGTCGTAGCGCTCCGCCCGGCCGATCAGGAACTGCGGGTAGTTGTCGAGGAAGAACTGGTGGAAGTGGTCGGCGCCGACCATCACGAGCACGTCCGGCGCCGCCGCGGTGAGGGTCTCCCGGTAGGCCTCCACCTTGCGCTGCCACTCGGCGGCGAACGGTGGGCGTTCCTCCGGGGGCGAGGTGGTGGCCTTGTAGTAGAAGGGGTGGTGCGTGCTGGCCAGCACGGCGGTGAGCTGGGCCACTTCGGGCTCCTTCGCAGGGGTCGACGGCGGGGGCGGGGGCTTCTCAGGCGGGGTCGGGGGCGGGCGGGGGTACGTAGACCGCGTTGCGGTCCACCGACGCGTAGATCGCCGGGGCGATCGGGTCGCGGTGCTCCTCGGCGATCTGGCCGAGCAGCCCGGCGGTGCGGGCGAGCAGCGCGAACCCGCGGAGCATCTCGACCGGGAGGCCGAGATCGGCCAGGGCGGCGCCGCAGACGCCGGCGCCGTTGAGCGGCAGGGGCCGCCCGAGCACCGGCTCGCTCATCCGGCCGAGCGCCTCGAACAGGCGCAGGTGCGGTCCGCGCAGCCCCTCCTCCTCGGCGATCGCGATCAGGCGGGGGGTGCGTGGGTCGCCCTGCTTGTGCACCGGGTGCCCCAGGCCCGGGACTTTGGCCCCGGCGGCCCGCCGCGCGCGCAGGGCGGATGTGGCGAGCGCGTCCCAGCCGGCGTCCGTGTCCGGCAGTGGCGCGGGCGCGGCCGTGAGGGTCTGGGCGAGGAACACGCCGGTGTCCTCGGTGACCCCGAGGTACCGGGACCCGCCGCCGAGGATCCCGGCCGCCACGGCGCCCTGCAGGGCCCCGGGCGCGCTGAGGTCGGTGAGCCGGGCCACGATCGCGGTGGGGGTGAAGCCGTGGTCGGTGAGCGCGACCAGGACCGCCTCGAACACGCGGACCTCACCCGGGCTCGGGCGTCGCAGGGCCACCAGCCAGAACGCGAGCTCGCCGAAGCCGACCGTGCCCATCAGGTCCTCGGTGAGGTCCTGGCCGAGCAGGTGGATCTCCTCGGCGCTCGAGGTGCCGAGCGACGTCGGGTAGCGGGGCGGCTCGGTCACCGGTCCTCCTCGGTCGCCGGACCGGCCAGCCAGGCCCGGATCTCCTCGGTGTGCTCTCCGAGCCCCGGAGGGGCGAGGTCGTAGCGCGGAGCAGTCCCGGAGAAGGTGAGCGGATGCCGGACCCCGGGGACGCCGTCGGGCCCCACGGCGACCTCGGGCTCCAGCCCGAGCCGGCGCGCGTACTCGACTCCCTGCGCGATCGTGTTGATCGGCCCGCAGGCCACGCCGACGGCGTTCAGAGCCTCGAACCAATGCTCCGCGGGCGCCGTCCGCAACCGTTCCACGAGCAGCGGTCGCAGCTCCTCGCGGCGTTCGGTGCGGTCGGCGTTCTCGGCGAAGCGGGGGTCGTCGGCGACCTCGCCGATGCCGAGGACCTCGCACAGCCGCCGGAACTGGGTGTCGTTGCCGGCGGTGATGATCAGGTCGTCGTCCGCGGTGGGCAGCGGCTCGTACGGGAACAGGCTCGGGTGCGCGTTGCCCATCCGCATCGGGGTGACGGAGCCGCCCACGTAGGCCATGGTCTGGTTCACCAGCCCGCTCATCGCGGACGCCATCAGGCTGGCCTCGATGTGCTGGCCCTGCCCCGTGCGCTCGCGGTGGTGCACGGCGGCGAGGATCCCGATCGTCGAGTGCAGCCCGGCCATGACGTCGAACACGCTGATCCCGGCCCGGTAGGGCGGTCCGTCGGGGTCCCCGGTGAGGCTCATCAGGCCCGACATGGCCTGCACGATCAGGTCGTAGCCGGGCAGTCTCGCGCCCTCCGCGGAGCCGAACCCGCTGATCGAGGAGTAGATGATCCGGGGGTTGTGCGAACTGACGGTCCCGTAGTCCAGCCCGAACTTCGCCAGGCCACCGGGCTTGAAGTTCTCCACGAGCACGTCCGACCGGCGGGCCAACTCCCGGGCCGCGGCCAGGTCGGTCTCGTCCTTGAAGTCCAGCACGATCGAGCGCTTGTTCCGGTTGATCGAGGCGAAGTAGGTCGACACGCCGTCCGGGCGGACCGGCGGGACCCAGGTACGGGTGTCGTCGCCGCCCGGGGACTCGACCTTGATCACCTCCGCACCCAGGTCCGCGAGCAGCATCGTCGCGTACGGCCCGGCGAGCACCCGGGAGAGGTCCGCGACGAGCAGCCCGTCCAGGGGGCGTGCCGGTGGGCTCTGGGCTGGCATGGGTTCCTTCCGGGCGGGCAGACGGCGGGTGACCGCTGAGCGGACACATGTCCGTTGGCCTAGCGTCGCCCCGGGGCGGTTCGCTGTCAAGGTTCGCCCCGCGGTGGCGTGCGCTGTCGATCCGGGTCCGGTTGGGGCACACTGGCGCACACTGCATGGGCAAGGAAGGACGACATGGCGCAACCGGCTCGCGGCCCCGACTTCATCGAGGCGCTCGCGCGCGGCCTCGACGTGCTGCGGGCCTTCGGCCCCGAGCGCCCCGCGATGACGCTCAGCGAGGTCGCCAGGGTCGCGGACCTGGCCCGCCCCACGGCGCGTCGGATCCTGCTCACCCTCGCCGAGCTCGGCTACGTCCGGGCGGACGACGGCACCTACGCGCTCACCCCGCGGGTGATCGACCTGGGCATGGCCTACGTCGGCGCCCTCGGTCTCTGGGACATCGCCCGTCCGCACCAGGAGGCGCTGGTGCGGCGCACGCACGAGTCGTCCTCGATGTCCCAACTGGACGGGTCGGACATCATCTACGTCACGCGGGTCGCGGTACCCAAACTGATCGCGCTGCGCGTCGACGTCGGCACCAGGTTCCCGGCTATGGTCACCTCCCAGGGCAAGGTGCTGCTCGCCGACCTGCCAGACGGCGAGGTCGCCAAGGTCCTGAAGGTGCCGTCCCGCTCCGATCTGCCCGTGCGGGAGTTCGCGCGGGCGGCCGTGCGCGAGTCGCTCGCCGAGGTGCGGGAACAGGGGTACGCCGTCGCCGACGAGGAACTCGCGCCGGGCGTGCGGTCGGTGGCGGTTCCGGTCCGGGATGCTTCCGGGCGGGTCGCCGCCGCGATGAACGTGACCGTGCACGCCGCCGAGACGTCCCTGGCCGTGCTGCTGGACGAGCACCTGCCGCCACTGCGCGAGGCCGCCGCCGCGGTCGAGGCGGACTGGGCCCGCTGGGCGGCCCGGCCGGTGGCGACGCTGTCCTGACCGTCCGTCGCCCCGAAGGTGCGCCGGCGTCCACCTTCCGACCATTCACGGTCGGACTGAATCGTTTGAAGGTCGACCTCGGCTGGGTGCACGCGGGTCGGGAGTGGGGGGTCAGGGGGTCAGGACGATCCGCCCGTCGCAGCGTCCCTGGGCCTGGCGGGTCCAGGCGTCGGTGACGTCGGAGAGCGGCACGAGCTCGTGGGCGACGGTGATCGCACCGGCGACGGCGTGCTCGAGCACCTCGGCGAGGAGTTCCCGCTGCCGCGCCGGCGCCAGGGCGTTGTTGGTGTAGCCGAGGATCTCGGCGGACCGGCTCCGCAGGAGCGCCGAGTCATAGGCCGAGGTCGGACCGGCGGAGCTGCCGAGGTTCACCAGCCGGCCGCCCTCGGCGAGGATCGAGGCGGCCGCGGTGCCCGGGTCCCCGCAGAGCGGGTCGACGACGACGTCCACCGGCCGCCCGCAGGCCTCGAGCAGGCGCAGCGCCAGGTCGGCGCGTGCCTCGTCCGCACGCAGGTCCACGACGACGTCGGCGCCCGCGTTCTCGCAGCGGCGACGCGCCGCCTCGGAGCGGGCGGCGGCGACCACGCGGCCGGCGCCGAGCACGCGGGCGGCCTGGATCGCGACCTGGCCCACCACCCCACCGCCGCCGAGCACCAGGACCACCTCGCCCGGCCGCAGCCCGGCGCGCTGCGTCAGGACCGCCCAGGCCGCCACGGCGGACAGGCCGAGCGCCGCGACGAGAGCGTCACCGGCGCCGTCCGGCAGGGGGAGCAGGCCCTCCTCCTTGGCGACGCTGAGGCGTGCCATCGAACCGTCGCCGGGCGCCATGCCCGCCGTGGTGGGGAACCAGACCCGGGTGCCGGAGGGCAGGGTCGGGGCGGTGACGACCTCGCCGACGCCCTGAACGCCGGGGACGTAGGGGGTGGCGGGCGTGCCGAAGTAGGAGGCGCCGCTCGCGCAGAGGAGGTCCAGCGGGGCGATCGCGGCCGCGTGCACACGGATCAGCGCCTCGCCGTCGCCGGGGGCGGGATCGGGCCGTTCCAGCGGCCGCGGTGGCGCGCCGGCCTCGGTGATGACTGCCGCGTCCATGGGCTCCTCCTCAGGGGGTTGACATGCGGTCGGCGTGACCTATTGTGACTTCAGCGGACAAGTGTCCGCCAGGCGGATGGTTGTCCGCGAACCTGCGACGGCGGAGGTTGGAATGAGCGAACCCCAGGGCGACGAGGCGTTCGGCGACGACCGTCCGATCGTATTCCGCAACGCCCTCGTGGTGACGATGGACGACGCGCATACGGTGCTCGACGGCGCCGATCTGCTCGTCGTGGGCGAGCGGATCGAGGCGGTCGGACCGGCGCTGGAGGTGCCGGAGGCGACCGTCGAGATCGACGCGTCCGGCGGCATCCTGATGCCCGGGATGGTCGATACGCACCGGCACCTGTGGCAGACCGCGATGCGTGGCTACGGCGCCGACTGGACCCTGACCCAGTACTTCGTCTGGAACTACCTGTCCTACGGCAAGCACTTCCGCCCGCAGGACATCCACGCCGGCAACCTCCTCGGCGCGATCGAGGCGATCGACGCGGGCGTGACCACCACGGTCGACTGGTCGCACGGGCTGCAGACCGTCGAGCACGCGCAGGCGGCCCTCGAGGCGCTGCAGCAGGTGGGCGGCCGCTCGGTGCTCGCCTACGGCAACATCCACGCCGGACCCTGGGAGTGGACCGCCACCCCGGAGTTCCGCTCGTTCGCCGAGGGGTTGCCGCGCAGCGACATGCTCGGGTTCCAGCTGGCCTTCGACGTCACCGGAGACCCCGCCTATCCCGAGGGTGCCGCGTTCGACGTCGCCCGCGACCTGGACGTGTCCGTCACGACGCACGCCGGCGTCTGGGGTGCCACGAACGACGACGGGATCCGGCTGATGCACGAGCACGGGCACATGCGGCCCGGGCACGTGTATGTGCATGCCGCGACGCTCAGCGCGGACTCCTACCAGCGGATCGCGGCGACCGGCGGGTTCGCGTCGGTGTCCTCGGAGAGCGAGTCCTCCTGCGGGCAGGGCTACCCCTCGAGCTGGGCGCTGCGCGCCCACGGCGTACCGATCTCGCTGTCCATGGACACCAGCGTGTGGTGGAGCGGTGACCTGTTCTCCGCCATGCGCGCGACCCTGTCCACGGACCGCACCCGCGAACACTTCGAGGCGCACGTGAACGGCGACACCGTCACGAACATCTCGCTGCGCGCCCAGGACGTGGTCGAGTGGGCCACCCGCGGCGGCGCCCGGGCGCTGGGACTGGACTCCGCCGTCGGGAGCCTGGAACCGGGCAGGAAGGCCGACGTCGTGCTGGTCAAGAACGATGCGTCACCGGTGATGTTCCCGATCCTGCACCCCTACGGGCACATCGCCTTCCAGGCCCAGCGTGGCGACGTGCACACCGTGGTGGTCAACGGCCGCGTCCTCAAGCACGAGCACCGTCTGCTCGGCGCCGACCTCGCGAAGGCTCGCACCGCCGTCGAGCAGACCGTCGAGCACCTGCGCGCCACCCTCGGCGACGAGGAGTGGCGCACCGGTATGAGCCCGGAGATCCCGGAGTCCAAGGTGCTCGACAATCCCTACATGTACACCGACTACGCGGACGACTCGACCCACCGCGCCTGAGGTGTGCGCCGGACCGTTGCGTCACTGACCCGTGCGGTGGGTCAGTGACGCAACGACCTGTTGACGGTCAGCGGGGCCGGTCCGACTCGGTCGGCAACTCCAGCTGACGCAGCCTGGTGTAGGCGCCGCTGAGGTGCTCCTCGGCCGCGGCGCGGGCGACGGCCGGGTCACCCTTGGCCAGGGCCATGCGCAGGTCGTGGTGCTCGGGGTAGCCGACGGTGGGGAAGTCGGGGAAGTTCACATTGCGGGTGTGCAGGAAGAAGAACACCTGGCTGCGTATCGAGATCCAGGCCCGGCTCAGTCGTTGGTGGTCGGCCGCGTCGTAGAGGACGTCGTGGAAGGCGAGGTCGAGCCGGACCGCCTCCTGTGGGGCGACGGACCCGGAGGTCTCCTTCATCGCGTCCAGGACACGGTCGAGCTCGGCAAAGTGGGCGGGCGTCATCCGCGTCGCCGCACGTTCGGCGGCGAGGGACTCGATGGCCGCGCGGAAGGTGTGCACCTCCTCCACGTCCACCTGGGTCAGGACGCTCACGAACGCACCGCGGTGGCGCTTGATCTCGACCTGCCCCTCGGACTCCAGGAGCGCCAGGGCGTCGCGGACCGGGCCCCGGCTCACATCCAGGCCGGCGGCGAGTTCCATCTCACGCAGGTGCTGGCCGGGCGCGAGTTCCCCGGTCGCGATCTTCTCACGGAGCACGGCCAGCACGTACTCGCTCAGGGAGGTGCGCGGCGGGGTGTTTCGCAGCTCCATCAACGCGCCACCCGGCCGGTCGTCACGGCCCGCCCCGGATCCGCGCCGGCGGCATCGCCGGCCCCGCGCCCCCGGATCGGAGGCGTTGTCTGAGAGGCCCCGTCGGGCCCACCGATGATGCGCATGCTTCCCCTCGTTTCTTGGCCGCCACGTCGCGCCACCTCAACGAACGGTAGCGCCTGGCAGGTCCCGGCGACGACCGATCCGATCGATTGCAGACAATCGACATCGCGGATTGAAGATCATTGACAATCTGGAATCGAGCCTTCTAGCCTCCTCGAAGGCCGCCAGCGACGGACGGCCCGACGACCACCGCAGAGAGGCAGAGTCCGGACGTGACCTTCACAGCCGAAGTCAACCCAGGAGTGGGACTGAACAAGGGATCCTTCCCGCACGCCGCGCCGAGCGACCCGAGCGCGCCGCACGTCCACGCGGCGGAGATCGCGATCGACGCCGCCGCCGACCGTGGCGCGCTCGCCCGGATCTGGGAGAGCATCGGGTACGACGAGATCAACTGGACCTACACCCCCACCGGCCGCTCGCTGCTGGGTCGCTTCGGGGAGCTGAGCGACAAGGGCTTCCACGTCCGTCCGCACTACGTGTTCTGCTCGGGCACCGGCTTCGGGATCCCGCACTGGGGCAACGGCAACGTGTTCCACCTCGACGCCGACGGGAACGCGTTCTACGACTTCACCATCACCGATCAGGTCTACGACGCGATCGTCGAGTCCGGCAACCATGTGCTCGTCGAGCTCGCGTTCACCCCGCGCGACCTCGTGCCCGATCACGCCGCCGAGCTCGAGGTGGTGCCCAGCCCGACCGTCTACAGCAACTACGAGGCGGGCGCGTGGGGGTACCCGCCGAAGGACTACGCCGCGTGGGGCGACCTGATCGCCGCGCACGCCCAGCACTGCCTGGACCGCTACGGCGCCGACGAGGTCGACACCTGGCTCTGGGAGCTGTGGAACGAGCCGGACATCTTCTACTGGCGCGGCACCCCGGAGGAGTTCTACGAGCTGTACTCGGTGACGGCGGCCGCGGTCCGGCGCGTGCTCCCCACGGCGAAGGTGGGCGGCCCGGCCGTCACCGGTTCCGGTGCCGAGTTCCTGCGCGGCTTCCTCGCCCACACCAGTGCCCGCAAGGACCCGCTCGACTTCGTCTCGTTCCACACCAAGGGCTCGGCCTTTCGACCCTGGCGCGTCTACGGACCCACCGGCGGCCCGGCTCCCGAGCAGCAGAGCCCGAGCGCACACAAGATGCTCTTCGAGATCCGCACCCTGTCCCGCGTGATCGAGGAGTTCCCCGAGTACCACGGCCTGCCCGCCATCGTCGATGAGTGCGACGCCGGGGTCCCGGCCCACTACAGCGTCTACGACAACGCGAACTTCCGGTTCCAGAACACCGAGTACTACCCGGTGTTCCAGGTCAAGCTCATGAAGAAGATCCTCGACCTGAACGCCACCGAGACCGTGCAGGTGGAGCAGGCGACGTCGTGGAGCTTCTACTTCGAGGGCGAGCGCTACTTCGAGGGCACCCGCGCGTTCCTCACCGCGGGCGGCGTGGAGAAGCCGTTCCTGAACGCCTACCGGGCCCTCGCCCGGCTCGGCGAGCGGCGGATCGAGGCCGCCTCGGACGCGGCCCACCCGGTCACCGCCCTGGACGACTGCGGCGGCGCGAGCATGCCCGAGGAGGTCGACGTCCTGGCCTCCCGCGGTGCGGACGGCACGGTGGCCGCACTCGTCTGGCGGCACATCGACGACCAGTACCACACGGACGACACCGAGGCTGCTGTGAACGTGAACATCACCGGCCTCGATGCCGCCTCCTACACCCTGCGGCACTACCGGATCGACGCCACCCACTCCAACGCGCACACGATCTGGGAGGGAATCGGCTCGCCGCAGCTGCCCACCGACGACCAGCTCGCCGCGATCAAGGAACGTCAGGGGCTCGAGGAGTTCGAGGCGGCCCGTGAGGTGACGCCCGCCGACGGTGCCGCGCAGGTGGGACTGCGCCTGCCGTTGCCGGCGGTGTCGCTGCTGATCTGGGAGCCGAAGGCATGACGACGGCGGCGCTCACCTCGCTGGATTGGCGCACCACGCTGCCGGGCGGCGTCGAGATCCCCCAGGTGGGCCTTGGGGTCTTCCAGGTGCCGCGCGACCAGGCGCAGCGGGTCGTCGAGGACGCCCTCGAGGTGGGGTACCGCCACGTGGACACGGCAGCCGCATACGTGAACGAGGAGGGCGTGGGCGCCGCGCTCGGTTCCGCCGGGCTACCGCGCGAGGAGGTGTTCGTCACCTCGAAGCTCCGGAACGGGGACCAGGGGTACGAGAGCACCCTGCGCGCCTACGACGACACCCTGGCCCGGCTCGGCCTGGAGACCCTGGACCTGTACCTGATCCACTGGCCGAACCCGGCCGCCGGGCTGTGGCAGGAGAGCTGGCGGGCGCTCGAGCGGATCCTCGACGAGGGGCGGGTCCGCGCGATCGGTGTCTCGAACTTCCTGGTCGAGCACCTGCGTGAGCTCCTCGACCGGGCCGGGCAGGTGCCGGCCGTGAACCAGATCGAGGTGCACCCCAGCTTCGGCCAGGCCGACCTGGCCGGCTTCTGCGCGGAGCACAGGATCACGGTGCAGGCGTACTCCCCGCTGGGACAGGGCGCGGACCTGACCGCTCCGGCGGTCGCCGCGGTCGCAGACCGGCTCGGTGTCGGCCCGGCCCAGGTGGTGCTGCGCTGGCACCTGGACCGGGGCCGGGTGGTGATCTCGAAGACCACCTCCCGGGCCCGGATGGTCGAGAACGCCGACCTCGACGGGATCGACCTCACCGATGCCGACCTGGCGGCGCTGGACGCCCTGGACGCCGGGGTGCGGATCGGCAACGACCCGCACACCTTCGCACTCAGCCAGATCCGCTGACCCCGACCGACACTCGATGGAGCGTGTTCGATGGCGACACAAGTAATGCCGGTGCGAGCCACCGGTACCCCGGCGACGCCGGCCCCGCCGCGGTCGCCGGCCCGGCGCCGGCGCGAGCGACAGCGCAATCTCTGGATCTACGCCTTCCTGCTGCCCACGTTCATCCTCTACGGGATGTACACCCTCTACCCGATCGTGGCCAGCTACTGGTACTCGCTGGTGGAGTGGAACGGGTTCACTGCGGACCAGCGGTTCGTCGGCCTCGACAACTACGAGAGGGTCCTCGCGGACCCGCTGTTCTGGTCGTCGGTGGGGATCACGCTCCTGTTCATGCTGATCGTGGCGCCACTGCGGGTGTTCGGGGCGTTCGCGATGGCGATCCTGCTGAACTCGCCCCGGCTGCCCCTGCGGTCCTTCTTCCGGACCGCCTACTTCCTGCCGGTCGTGACCACCACGGCGATCGTCGGGGTGGTGATGCGGTTCATCCTGGATCCGGCCAGCGGGCCCGTGGCCTCGGTGCTGCAGGTGTTCGGGCTCGGACCCGTCGATCTGCTCGGGAACTCCTCAACGGCGCTGGTGACCGCCGGGGTCGTCTATGTGTGGAAGTTCTTCGGCATCACGATGATCTACTGGCTCGCCGCGCTGCAGACCATCCCGAAGGACCTGTACGAGGCCGCGAGGATCGACGGGGCGGGCGCATTCGGGCTGTTCCGGCACATCACACTGCCGCTGCTCATCCCGTTCCTGCTGATCATCTCGGTGCTCACGATCGAGGACTGCTTCCACGCGTTCGACCTGATGCAGTCGATGACGGCGGGCGCCCGTTCTTCAGCACCGAGATCATCGAGATCTACATCTACCGGTGGGCCTTCGCCGCCACGATCCCGCAACTCGGGTTCGCCTCCGCGGCGGCCGTGCTCTTCGGCGTGATCGTGCTGGTCGTAGTGATCGCCCAGGTCTGGGCCACCGTGGTCTCCCGGCGGCTGCGAGCCCGAGCATGAGCGCCACGACCGCCTCGACCGGCTCGCGCAGTTGGGGCCGGCTGCGCCGCCGGATGCCCTGGTGGGTCCTGGTCCTGCTGCTCGTGGGCCTCGCGTTCATCTGGGTGTTCCCGTTCATCTGGATGGTGTCCGCGTCCCTGAAGACCTCCGCCGAGATCTTCGGTGGCGGCCTGAACCTCATTCCCGAGGCGCTGCGCTGGGAGAACTACGCGCGGGCCTGGGTGGACGGGAACTTCCGGACCTACCTGCTGAACACCGTCCTCGTCACCGTCGCCACCGTGGCCATCGTGGTGGCCCGGTGCGCCCTGGCCGGGTACGTGCTCGGGCGGTACCGGTTCCCGGGGTCGCGGCTGGTGATCGGGATCCTGGTGGCCACGCTGTTCGTGCCCACCGGCTACACGATCATCCCGATCGTGAAGCTGTCCCTCGAACTCGGCCTGTTGGACCAGCTCGGCGGCATGATCCTGGCCCTGGCCGGTGGCGCCAACGTCGCCTCGATCCTCATCTATGCGGGCTACTTCCGCGGCATGCCCGCCGAACTGGAGGAGGCCGCCATCGTCGACGGCGCCGGCTTCCTGCGCACCTTCGCACGGATCATGTTGCCGCTGTCGATGCCGGTCACCGCGACGGTCGCCATCCTCACCTTCCTGTTCACCTGGAACGCGTTCTTCCTGCCCCTGGTGTTCTCGTTCAGCAACCCGGCGCTGCGCACGGTCAGCGTGGGCATGCAGGCGTTCGTGGGCGAGAACTCCACCGACTGGCCCGGCATGGCGGCCGCGGGCGTGATCTCGCTGCTGCCGATCGTCGTGCTCTTCGCCTTCATGCAGCGCTACTTCATCGAAGGCATCGCGGGCGCCGTCAAGTCCTGACGCGCCACCACCCATCCCCGACACATCCCCATCTCAACGAGGAGAGTCCCCATGTCCCGAACACCTCTGAGCCGCCGCCACTTCCTGGGCGGGGTCGGACTCACCGGCATGGCCAGCCTGCTCGCCGCGTGCGGCGGGGAGAGCCCGCCGCCGGGTGGAGGCGGCGGTGGCGACGCCGGCACGCTGCGCTGGTGGGACCACCTCGGCGGCCTCCAGACCCTGCACGACGACTGGGCCGTCAGCGAGGGCGAGCGGCTCGGCATCACGATCGAGCACACGTACAACGAGCCGGGCAAGGCCACCGAGGCCCTGCAGCTGGCGAACCAGAGCAACCAGCTCCCCGACGTCTACTCCCCGGTGATCGGCCTACCGTTGCCGGCGCTCGTCGAGGCCGGATGGGTGCAGGAGATCACCATCTCCGACGAGGTCATGGCACGCCTGCCGGAGAACACGTTCGTCGAGGGCCTGTCCATGCTCGACGGGGTGATCTACGGCCTGCCCGCGTTCACGGACAAGCAGTACGTCGCCTGCACCTGGTACAACGCCGAGATCGCCGAGGCGGTCGGCTTCGAGCCACCCACGAGCTACGACGAGTTCCTCGCCGCGCTGCGGGCGATCGCCGATCACGGCGAGTACGCGCCGATGACCATCGCGCTCGGCGCGGTCGGCCGGATGCGGGAGCAGATCGACGACCTGGCCCAGGCGGGCGGCTTCCCCGGCTTCACCGGACTGCGGTTCGACACGGGCGAGTACGAGTACCACCACGATGCCTACGTCAACGCGATCGAGCTGTACAAGGAGATCTCGGACAACGGCTGGCTGCTGCCCGGCACGAACGGGTTCCAGATCCCCGACGCCCGTGGCCGCTGGGCCGCCGGCGGCATCGGCTTCCACATCGACGGCCCCTACTCGCCCGGGGCGGTGCGCTCCCTGAACGCGGAGATGCTGCCGAACATGGCTGTCGCCGGGATGCTCACGCCCGACGGCGAGGACATCGTCGCGACGAAGGGCGCCCGTGGCGGCGACTGGGTGCTCGGCGGTACCAGCGAGATCGCCGACCTCGCGAGCCAGCTCATCGAGACGTTCACCCAGGACGACTACCAGACCGCCCTCGCCGCCGGCATGGACCAGCCCCCGCTGAACCTCGACGTGGTCGCCGATGCGGACGTCATCGAGCCCTACGCCTGGCTCGTCGAGGACTTCCGCGCCCGGGTGTTCCGGGCACCCCAGCCGCAGGTCCGCAACGTCGACGTCGCACAGGTGCAGGCGAGGCAGGCACCGGTCGCACCCGAGCTCGGCAACGTCATCCAGGGCTACCTCGGCGGGCAGATCACCGACCTACGCGCCGAGCTGACGAAGCTGAGCGACTCCTACTCGGCCGCGCTGGACGAGGCCATCGCCGCCGCGACCGCCGAGGGGGCCGCCGTCAGTCGGGCGGACTGGGAGTTCCCGGACTGGCAGCGCGGCGTCGACTACACGTACTGACCCGCAACCCCCGTCGGCGCACCGACAGTCACAGAGAGAGGACAGGACCACACCATGGGAGTCTTTCCCACCGAACGCACCGCGGTCATCACCGGCGCCGGATCCGCCCGGGGGATCGGGCGGGCCACGGCCCACCGGCTCGCCGCCGAGGGCTGGAGCCTCGGGCTCCTCGACATCGACGGGCCGGCCGTGGAGGCGCTCGCGACCGAGTTGTCCCAGCGGCACGAGGTCGCGGCGGTGGGGCTGCGGGTGGACGTGAGCGACCCCGCGGACGTCCGCACCGCCGTCGGGAAGCTCGAGACGGAACTGCCGCCCCTGGTGGCGCTCGCGAACGTGGCCGGGGTGAGTTCACCGGTGCCGTACCTGGACCTGCCGGACGAGGAGTGGACCCGGGTGATGCGGGTCAACCTCGACGGCGTCCATTACGTCAGCAAGCGCGTCGCCGAGTCGATGGCCGGTCGGCGCCTCGGCAGGATCGTGTCCATCTCGTCGGTCTCGGCCCAGCGCGGCGGCGGCACCTACTCCAAGACCCCGTACTCGGTGGCCAAGGCCGGCGTGATCGGGCTGACCCGGGCCCTGGCCCGCGAACTCGGCCCGCACGGGATCACGGTGAACGCGATCTGCCCCGGCCCGATCGACACCGACATCATGGGCGGCACTCTCAGCGAGGAGCGCAAGCGCGAGCTGGTGGCGGACCTGCTCGTCGACCGGGTCGGCACCACCGAGGACATCGCCGCGGCGATCAGCTTCCTGCTCGGACCGGACGCGGGCTACATCACCGGGCAGACCCTCAACGTCGACGGCGGCCTCTACATGCACTGACGGCAACCCGCCGTCGGTACACCAGGGAAGGAACACATGCGCACCATCACCACCGTGGCGGTCATCGGGTCCGGGTACATGGGCGGCGGGATCGCCCAGACGCTCGCGGACGCAGGCCTGGCCGTGCGGATCGCGGACGCCACCGCCGACCTGGCCCGGACCGCGCACGCACGGATCCTCGCCGAGGCCGCCGACCTCGAGGCCTCGGGCCTGATGCCCACCGGTCATGCCGAGCGGGTCCGCGACAACCTCAGCTGGAGCGAGTCGCTCCGGGAGGCGGTCGACGGCGCCGACCTCATCGAGGAGGCGGTGCCGGAGGACCCGAACCTCAAGCGCCGGGTCCTCGCCGAGATCAGTGCCGTGGCCGCTCCCGAGGCGCTGATCGGGACGAACACCTCGACGATCCCGCTCGCCCGGCTCGCCGATGCGGTGACCCACCCGGACCGGTTCCTGGTGGTCCACTTCAGCAACCCCGCGCATCTCGTCCCCGGCGTGGAACTGGTGGCCGGGGCACACACCGCGGACTCGACCGTGGCGGCGGTCCGGGCCATGCTCACCGGGATCGGCCGACCGAGCGCGGTGGTCGCCGACGCCCCCGGTTTCGTCCTGAACCGGGTCCAGTACGCGATGGTGAAGGAAGCCCTGCTGATCGTGCAGGAGGGGCACGCGACCCCCGAGGACGTGGACACCATCCTGCGCTCCACGCTCGGGTTCCGGGCCGCGTTCTTCGGGCCGCTCGCGATGCTGGACATGGCGGGTCTCGACGTCTACGCCGACTCCTTCCGGCTGCTCGCCGACGCGCTCGGGGACCGGTTCGCCCCACCGGAGATCCTCACGGACGCGGCGGACGCGGGCCGGCATGGCATGAAGAACGGTGCCGGGTTGTGGCGCGACTACACCGGCCAGGACGCCGGCGCCATCCAGGCCTGGCGGGCGCAGGCCTACTCGCGGATGAGCGCCCTGCTCGCGGACCTGCCCCCGGCCCCGACCCTGACCAGGAGCACGGTATGACGCCGTTCACGGCTGACACCTGGCCGATCGGCGTCGGTCTGCCGCAGCTCGTCGGCACCCTGACCGACGGCCGGGACGTCACCACGACCGGGCCGCACGCGTGGCGGCCGACGTTCCACGAGGTCGCTGCGGCCGGCTTCACCGAGATCGACCTGTTCACCACGTTCATCCGGATCTCCGAGCTGGACGACGACGGTCGCCGAGGCCTGCGCCGCCTGCTCGACGAGTACGGCCTGCGGATCAGCGCGATCCCGCTCGCGCGCCGGAGCATCCTCGACCCGGACCCCGACCGGGCGGCCGCCAACCTGGAGTTCGCTCTGGCGACGGTCCGGGCCGCCGGTGAGCTCGGTGTCGGCACCGTGTGCGTCGGGCTGCACCAGCCCCTGACGGACGCGCAGCAACAAGCGGAGTGGTTCTGGCTCGAGCCGGGCGAGGAGAACCCGGAGGACCCCGCGGTCTGGGCGGCCGCCGTCGACGGCTTCCGCCGGATCGGCGAGGAGGCGGCACGAGCCGAGGTCCAGGTCTCCCTGGAGATGTACGAGGGCACCTACCTCGGGACGTCGGAGAGCTCGGTGCGGCTGGTCACCGACATCGGCCTGCCCAACGTGGGCCTGTGCCCCGACATCGGGAACATCGTGCGGCTGCACCGTCCCGTCGAGGACTGGCGGGTGATGCTCGAGCGGATGCTGCCCTACGCCAACTACTGGCAGCTGAAGAACTACCTGCGCGACCACGACCCGGCCACCGGTGCCTACTTCTCGGCGCCGGCCCCGCTGGAGAGCGGCTACATCGACTACCGGACCGCCGTCGGGATGGCCCTGGCGGCCGGGTTCTCCGGCCCGCTGTGCGTCGAGCACTACGGCGGCGACGGGCTGAGTGTCGCCGCCACCAACCGTGACTACCTGCGCCGCATCCTCGCGGCCAAGATCGCGAGCTGACATGACCCACCTCGTCAACGACCCCAGGACGTTCGCCGCGGACGTCCTGACCGGCTTCGTCCGGGCGCACGCCGACCGGGTCCGGGAGGTGCCCGGCGGCGTGGTCCGCGCGGCACCGGCGGCGCCCGGGAAGGTCGCCGTGGTCCTCGGCGGCGGGTCCGGGCACTACCCCGCGTTCGCGGGGTGGGTGGGGGAGGGGATGGCCGACGGCGTCGTGTGCGGCAACATCTTCGCCTCGCCCTCTGCGGACCAGGCCGTCACGGTGATCCGCGCCGCGGACCGCGGCGCCGGAGTGCTGCTCGGCTTCGGCAACTACGCCGGGGACCGACTGCAGTTCGGTCAGGCGGCCCGGGAGCTGCGGGCGGACGGCATCGACGTGCGGATCGTCACCGTGACCGACGACGTCGCCTCGGCCGCCGAGCCCGAGCAGCGCCGGGGGATCGCCGGAGACCTGATCGTGTTCAAGATCGCCGGCGCAGCCGCGGCCGCCGGCGCGGACCTGGACCGGGTCGAGCGGGTCGCGGCCCGGGCCAACGCCCGCACCCGGACCATCGGGATCGCGCTCGCCGGATGTACGCTGCCGGGCCAGGACGAGCCGCTGTTCACCGTCCCTGCGGGCCGGATCGCGCTCGGCCTCGGGATCCACGGCGAGCCCGGGCTGAGCACCGAGGACCTCGGCAGCGCGACGGAGGTCGCCGACGACCTGGTCGACCGGATCCTCGCCGAGGCTCCCGCCGATGCCGGGCGGGTCGCCGTGCTCGTCAACGGGCTCGGTGCGACCACCCACGAGGAGCTGTTCGCCGTCTACGGGCGGGTGGCCGATCGGCTCACCGCGGCGGGCCTGGTGATCATCGCCCCCGAGGTCGGGGAGCAGGTGACCAGCCTGGACATGGCCGGGATGTCCCTGACCGTCACGTTCCTCGACCCCGAGCTCGAGCGCTATTGGACGGCGCCCGCGGACACGCCCGCGTTCCGTCGCGGCCGGCCCGGCCCGGTCGGGGCGGAACCGCCGCCCGCGGCCGCAGCTCCGCCCGCCGACGCTCTCGCGCCGCCACCCGCGACGGTGGTCTCCCCGGGGAGCGAGGACTCTCGACGGGCGGCCGAGGATCTGTTGCGCTCCGCCGCCGCGGTCACCCGCGCGCTCGCGGACCACGAGGCGGAGCTCGGCCGGCTGGACGCCGTGGCCGGCGACGGTGACCACGGTCAGGGCATGGTGCTGGGGGTCGGTGGTGCGGTCCGGGCCGCCGAGGAGGCGCACCTGGCCGGGGCCGGCCTCGGGGCCGTCCTCGACGCCGCCGGCCGGGCCTGGTCCAACGCTGCCGGTGGCACCTCGGGGGCGCTCTGGGGAGCGGCGCTGCGGGCCGCCGGGGCCGAGGTCGGCAACGACCGCGCCCCGGATGCCGACGGCGTCGCCCGGGCCGTGGACCGCGCGGTCACCGCCGCCGCAGACCTCGGGGGCGCCCGGGAGGGCGACAAGACCGTCATCGACGCGGCGGTGCCGTTCGCCGCGAACCTGCGTGCCGCCGTCGGGCAGGGGGCCGCGGTGCCCGCCGCATGGGCGAGCGCGGCGACCGCGGCGGAGGAGGCCGCCCGCGGCACCGCCGCCCTCACGGCCCGGCTCGGCCGGGCCCGCACCCATGGTGAACACGCCCGCGGTCATGCGGACCCGGGTGCCATTTCGTTCGCGCTCGTGGTCGCCGCGGTCGCGCAGTCGTCGACGGTCTCAGCGGAGGAATCATGAACTGGCGGATCGCGGTCGGTGCGGACAGCGCCGGCTACCACTACAAGGAAGCCCTCAAGCGTGACCTGGAGGCCGACCCGCGCGTCTCGGAGGTGATCGACGTCGGGGTGATCGAGGGGGATGGCACCGACTACCCGCACGTCGCGGTGGACGCCGCCCAGCTCGTGGCCGACGGTCGCGCCGACCGGGCCCTGCTGGTCTGCGGGACCGGGCTCGGCGTGGCGATCTCGGCGAACAAGGTTCCCGGGATCCGGGCCGTCACCGCGCACGACTCCTACTCGGTGGAGCGGTCGGTCAAGTCGAACAACGCCCAGGTGCTCACGTTCGGGGAGCGGGTGATCGGGCTCGAGCTGGCCCGCCGACTCGCCTCGGAGTGGCTCGGCTACACGTTCGACGGCGCATCCGCCTCCGCGGCGAAGGTCGCCGCGATCACGGCATACGAACGTCGTGACTGAGTTCTGGGTCGGCACGAGCTGGAAGATGACCAAGACCCTCGGACCGGCCCGCGAGTTCGCGCGCGGGCTACGTGCCCGGCGGGACTGGCCGGTGCGCCCGTTCGTCATCCCGCCGGCCACCGCGCTGGCCACGGTCGCCGCCGAGCTCGGCCCGGACTCCCCGGTGCGGCTCGGCGCCCAGAACGCCCACTGGGAGGACGCCGGCGCCTGGACCGGTGAGGTGTCCGTGCCGCAGGTGGCCGACGCCGGCGCGACGATGCTGGAGATCGGGCACTCCGAGCGCCGCGAGCACTTCGCCGAGACCGACGAGCGGGTCAACCTCAAGGTGCACGCCGCGCTGCGGCACGGGCTGCTCCCGCTGATCTGCGTCGGCGAGTCGGCCGAGGTGCGCCGGGCCGGCGGGGCCGCCGAGTTCGTTGCGGACCAGGTCCGCATGGCCCTCGCCGGGGTCCCGGACGCGGTGCCGGCGCTGATCGCGTACGAGCCGATCTGGGCGATCGGGGCCGCCGGCCGCCCGGCCCAGCCCGAGGCCGTGGCCGAGATCGCGGCGACCGTCGCAGCGGCTGCGGGTGCCAGGGCGACGGTGCTCTACGGCGGCTCGGTGGACCTGGGCAACGCGGTGGACCTGGCCCTGGTGCCCGGGATCGGCGGCCTGTTCGTCGGGCGCGCCGCCTGGCAGGTGTCCGACTACCTGAGCATCGTCGACCGTGTGGGTGAGCGCCTCGGCTGAGCGGGTGGATCCCGTCATTGCGTCACTGACCCGCCGGACGGGTCAGCGACGCAATGACGTGGAGCCCTCCCGTTCCGGGCCAATTCGGACGCGTCGGCATGGTCAGCCGCCTGACCTGGCTCCGGCCGTCCTGGTCGTACTCGGTTTCGTCGGGTACGCCGCCCGCTCGGTGCTCACCGGCTCCTGAGCCGTCCGCAGGCCCAAAGCAGGCGCCCCGCCGGTCCGCCAGGTCGCGTGACTGGAGCGATCCGTCCTGTAAGACGAGGTGTCATACAACGGTGAGTATGCCAAGGGGGCACGAGCAGGCCGGGCGACGGTTCGCCGTGGTGCTCCAGTCGGACGACCTCCCACTGTCCACCTGGGTGGTCGCGCCAACGTCCACGGGGCGGCGGGAGGCGTCGTTCCGGCCGGAGATCACCATCGCCGGAGCGCCGACCCGGGTGCTCGTCGAACAGCTGACGGCGGTCGATCCGGAGTCAGGCTCGGGGCCAGGGTCGGGAGACTGACCCGTGACGAGATGACCAGGATCGACAGGGCCGTGGTCGACGTGCTCGGCCTGGCCTGATCCGGCTGACCGACCGTACGCCGGCCGGCCCATGGCTCAGCTCTGCCCGTCCGCCCACGCCCGCGCGAGCGTCGACGCGCTGGGCGTGGGTCGAACGGCGCCCGAGCGGGTCGCCGAGCCCCTACCCTGCCGGTATGACCGAGGATCCGTACGCGCGCGGCGTGACCGGCTGGGGCGAGCAGGGTCCGCCGGCGCCGCCGTCGAGCGGGTTCACGGCCGGGCGGATCGTCGCGCTGGTGGCCGCCGTGCTGGTGTGCTTGCCGCTGGCGCTCGGCGTGTGGATCCTGCTGACGAGCACCGTGCTCGCCGCCCCCGGGGCGGACCAGCACGGCTACGGCCTGATCTTCGGCACCCTCCTGACGGCCGTCTGCGTCCTGCTCCTGCTGCCGGTCGTGCCGTGGATCTTCGCGGGGCGGGCCCGGAGGATCGCCGGGTTCGTGTGCGGCGCGATCGCGGTGGCGTTCGTGCTGCTGGTCGTCGGCGTCGTGCTCTACGGCCAGCTGACCGACCCGTAGAGCGGCCGATCAGCCCTGCCCGTCCGCCCAGGCCCGCAGCGACACCACCCGGGCGCTGTCGGTCCCGTTCGTGGCGGTGACCACCAGGCGCAGCGTGCTCGCGCCGACCGGCCGCTCGAGCGGGTGCCGGCGGTGCCGGTGCCGGTTGTCGGTGACGTCGGCGAGAACCCGCCAGCCGCCGTCGACCTGCGCCTCGATCCGGTAGTCGCGGACCAGGGTGGGCAGCACGTCGAACGGCGTCCGGTGGTGGTGCAGGTTGATGAGGTCCTCGTCGAGGTCGTCGTCGAAGATCACGGCGATCTCGGTCAGGTCCACCGGTTCGTCCCAGGTCAGGGACAGGGTGGGCTGTGGGTCGTGCGCGAGCGGCTGGGAGATCCACATCTGCGGACCGGCGAACGGCCGCGCGTACCCACCGACCGCGCGCTCGGCCGCGTACGCGTCGGTGGGGGCCTCCAGCCGCAGGCACACCGACCCGCGTCGCAGCACCTGCTTCCACTCCCGCCACTGCTCGGTGTAGCGCTCGTCCTCGCCGGGGTCGCGGTGGGTGAACGTCAGGACGCCCGGCAGTGGGGTGCACGCCGTGTGCACCCGCACGTGGGCGTTCGCCCGCAGCACCAGGAACGCGTTGCGCGCCGAGGCCGGGCGCCACCGCGCGGGCAGGGAGACCCACTGCTTCTCACCGGCGGGCACCTCTACCGTGACCGTCTCCACCAGCTCCCGTGGGATGTAGTTCTGGCCGAGCCCGGGGTCGTGGATCTCGAGCACCAGCTCGGTGTCGGTGTCGGCGTCGATCAGGATCTCGAGGCCGTCGAGGGCCGGGTCGACCGGGACCACGAGCCCGAGCTTGGTGGTCAGGTCGAGGATGCCCGACGGCGTCGGCGCGGCCAGGGTGCGCAGCGTCGAGGACGCGCTCACTCGCGCGGTCAACGCGGCGTCGGCCGGGTCGTCATGGACCACGCCGAGCACCGCTGCGTCGGCGCGCACCAGCGCCCGCCGGACCGAGGCGACACGGTGGGTCGCCAGCTCGCGGGGAGTGACGCCGTCGGCCACCGCGACCGCGGCCGCCACCCCGGCGGCCTCGCCGATGACCGCACAGGTGGCCATCACCCGGGTGGTGCCGAACGCCACGTGCGAGGCCGAGATGTTGCGTCCGGCCATCCACATGTTCGAGACGTTCTGCGAGTACAGCGAGCGCAGCGGGATGTGGTAGTTCCCGTCCGGGTGCCAGTGCCGGGACCCGTGCTCGGTGGCGTACATACCGCCCGGGGGGTGCAGGTCGATCGACCAGCCGCCGAACGCGACCCGGTCGTCGAACTCCTCCTGGCCGAGCACCTCGTGCTGGGTGAGCGTGTGGTCGCCGACGAAGCGGCGGTACTCGCGCTTGCCCGGCACGGAGCCGACCCACTCCAGGGTCAGGTTGTCCGCGTCGTAGGACCCCGAGTTCTTGATGTGGTCCCAGATGCCGTACACCGCGGCCTGCAGTTCGTCGCGGATCTCCTCGTTGTCGGCGACCACGTCCCGGTCGCCGCCCCACTCGATCCACCAGTAGTCGCAGCCGTTCGCGTCCACCCGGATGCCGCGCAGCTCGGGGATGGAGGTCCGGGTGATGTCCTTCGCGAACGTCGGCGGCACGAACTTCACGGGGTGGCCGACGTCCTTGGTGTAGAAGAGGATCGTCGATCCGAGGGTCTCCTCGTCGGCGCGCTCCGGCGCCCAGGACTCGCCGAGCTCGGCGCGCGACTCCCGGCCGGTGCGGTACCGGGCCCCGGCCAGGAACCCGACGAGACCGTCCCCGGTGGCGTCGACGAACGAGGTGGAGGTGAACCGCAGCCGCCGCTCCGAGCCCATCTGCCAGCCGGCGACCGACCGGATCGTGCGCTCGTCCTCGGGCCCGTCCGCCTCGACCTCGCGGATGTCGGTGTTCAGGAACAGGGTGATGTTCGGCTCCGCGCGCACCGCCTCGCTCACCACCAGGTCCCAGTAGTAGGGGTTGCCGTCGGCATTCGTGAACTGGTTCTCCACGAACAGCTCGCCCATGATCCCGGTCTCCCGGGCGTAGTGCTGCACGCCGTGTGCGGTCGCCCCGCACACCCAGACCCGCACCTCGCTCGAGGAGTTCCCGCCCAGCATCGGCCGGTTCTGGATCAGGGTCACGGTGGCGCCCCGTCGGGCGGCGCCGATGGCCGCGCACACCCCGGCGAGGCCGCCGCCGACGACGGTCAGGTCCGCGTGGACGTCCTCGGTGGGGATCACGGGCGGTTGGAAGCGCTGCGGGGCCTGGGTCACGGGGAACCTCCGGTGGATGGGGTGGTCGGGGGTCGGGTGAGGCGTGTGGGGGCGGGGACCTTCTGACCGCCGTAGGAGACGCCGAGGCCGTCCGGGACCTTCTGCGCGACGAGGACCCAGAGCAGGGCGGTGGTGAGGGTGTCGCCGACCCGCCCGCTGAAGTAGTCGGTCCAGGCCGTGCCCTCGCGGGTCCCGGTGAACAGGGCGACGTCGGCATCCGTGGCGAGTGACGCGGTCGGGTCACCGGTGAGGACGACCGTGTGGGCACCGTTGATGCGGGCGAGGGCGAGGAACTCGGTGGCGACCTCGTCGCGCCCGGACCGGGTCAGCGCCAGGGCCACGTCGCCCGGCTGCATGAGGCTGGCCGCGACCCGGGCCGCCTGGGCGCCCTCGTGCCACCAGACCGGCCGCCCGATCCGGAGCAGCCGCAGCGACAGCTCGTGCAGGGCGATCGAGTCGCCCCACTCACCGTAGAGGTGGATCCGGGACGCGTTCGCGAGCCAGCCCGCCGCCCGGTCCGCGGCCGCCAGGTCGATCGAGCCCAGCGCCTGCCGGGATGCGCGGTGCTGGGCCGCGACGAGCACGCCGAGGACCTGGTCGGGGGAGTCGTCGGGTTGGATCTCGGTGCCGATGTCCCGCTGCCACCCGCCCTGGACCTCGCGGCCGTGCTCGGTGGCGATCGCCGCGCGCAGCGCCGGGAACCCGTCGAAGCCGAGCAGGTTCGCGAGCCGGGTCAGCGTCGCCGCGGACACCCCGGCCGCCTGCGCGAGCCGGGTGATCGACTCCCGGCCGGCCGCGGCCGGGTCCGCGACGATGTGCGCGGCCGCGCGCGCGGTGGCGCCGGTCAGACCGGGCAGGGAGTCGCGCAGGGCCTGCAGGGGGCTCGTCGAGTCGGCGTGGCTGCTCATGTGTAGAAGAATTGCGCACTTGCCCGCCCGGCGTGGTCGCTGACCAGTCGGGCCCAGTGCGCGCTGAACCCGGGCGGGAAGGTGTGGGTGACCAGGGCGCCGGGCGCCACCTCGAGGGTGGTCACCCGCCCGAACGTGCCGTCGCCGCGGGCGTCGATCTCCAGGTGCACCGTCATCGCGGTGTCGCCGTGGTTCTGCAGGTGCACGCACTTGTTGTCGAAGCCGGTCATCAGGTACGGGTCCGAGGCCTCGCCCGCATCCACGTCGGTGTCCCACCAGGGACCGCCCCACCCGGACGGTTTCCCGAACGACCACAGGTCGTCGGTCTTGCCGAAGAACATGCCGGACTGGGGTTCCGCCGTCGTCGGGTTGAGCCCGTGGCTGGGTGAGGCGTTGTCCGCGCCGGCGACGAACATCCCGCGCCAGCTGCAGAAGTCGCCGAGCACCCACAGGTGCGTCGAGACCGGCCGCACGCCCCAGATCCGGTTCCCGTAGGCCCACGGCGAGAGCTCGTAGAACATGCCGTGATGGTCCAGGAGCAGACGCTCGTGCTCGACCTCCCGGATCCGCGGCCACTCGGTCTGCCACTTGTGGTCGAACGTGTGCGAGGCCTTCGGCAGCCGGTACCGGCGCCAGGTGCCGTCCGCCTCGGTGAACACCTCGAGGATGGCCGAGGCGGCGTCCCACCCGGACGCGAAGATGGTGCCGCCGAACTCGTGCCGCCCACCGATCGCCGTGAACGGCTTGCGCTCCAGGATCCGCCAGGACTCGCCGTCGAACTCCGCGAGGCGCCCGCGGGCGCGCTCGCCGCGCCACTCCGGCTCGGCGTACTCGTTCGAGCACACCACGAGCCGGCCGAAGCTGGAGTAGCAGTCCTTGTAGTGGACCTTCCACTCGCCCTCGGTGTCGAGCTCGTCGTTCAGGTCCCAGGCGAGCTCGCAGGCCAGCGTGGTCAGGTCGAGGGAGAACACCTCGCCCTCCATGGTCAGCACGTACACGTGCGTGTCCGGCTCGGTCAGGTGGCGGGTGGTACCGCACAGCCGGTGCCCGGTCAGCTCCGGCACCGTGCGGATCGTGTGGTCCGGGGAGATCACGTGCGGCCCGATCACCAGGTGCCCGGTGGGGTAGTGCACGAACCGGTTCGTGTAGGTGCCGTCCACCCCGAGGGTCTCGGCCACGACCTCCATCCGCAGGTCCGCGTCGATGCGGCGCAGGCTCACCCCGGCCCCGCTCGCGGCCTTGTGCGAGTTGTAGTTCTGCACGTACAGCACGCCGTTGTAGGGCATCAGGGCGCCGACGCCGAGCTCGCTGCGCGGCGGTCCGAAGTCGCCGACCTGGGCGAGGGAGGGGAAGACGCCGGACACCTGGAGCGGCGCGTCGGTGGAGGAGGTCATTTGATCCCGGTGTGGGTGAGGGCCTGCACGAACCGCTTCTGCAGGAGCAGGAAGACGATCAGCACGGGGATGATGGAGACCACCGAGGCGGCCATGGACAGGTTCGGGGACAGGGCGCCCTGCTCGTCGGCGAACCCGGTCAGGCTCAGCGGCAGGGTGTACACCTCGGGGCTGGAGATCAGCACGAGTGGGGTCTCGTAGTCGTTCCAGGACCAGACGAACGCGAGGATTCCCAGCGCGCTGATCACCGGGGTGGCCATCGGCAGGTACAGCCGCCAGAAGATCTGCCACTCGTTCGCGCCGTCGATCCGGGCCGCCTCGGCGAACGCGGCCGGCTGCGCCACGAAGAACTGGCGCATCAGGAAGGTGCCGAGCACCGTGAACATCCCGGGCAGGATGAGGGCCCACAGGGTGTCGTAGAGGCTCAGTTGCTGGAAGTAGATGAACCGCGGTACCAGGAGCAGCTGGGCCGGGATGATCGACGTCGCGAGGTAGGCCAGGAAGACCTTGTCCCGTCCGCGGAAGTGGAGCCGGGCGAACGCGTACCCTGCCATGGTCGCGGTGAGGACCTCACCCAGGACGCGGGCGACGGCGACGATCACCGAGTTCGCGAACGCCGGCAGGATCGAGTTCTCGCCGGTGAGGACCTCCACGTAGGAGTCCCACTGGGCCGGGTCCGGGATCCACTGCATCGGGATCGAGAACGCGTCCAGGTTCGACTTCAGCGACGTGGAGACCATCCACGCGAACGGCGCCAGGAACGCCAGCGCGAGCAACCACAGCGGGATCCCCCAGAGCCAGCGGTTGCGTCGGGACCGCCGCTGCCGCGGGGTCAGGTTCGAGCGCCGGGTGCCATCGGAGACTCGGGTCAGGGTCGCGTCAGTCATTGAGGGCCTTTCCACGCTGGGCCCGCCACATCGCGAGCGTCAGGGCCAGGACACCGACGAACGTCACCATGCCGATCGCCGCGGCGTAGCCGAACCGGTAGAACTGGAACCCGGTCTGGTACATGTAGAACGACAGGACCGTGGTCGCGTCGCCCGGGCCGCCGGCCGTCAGCAGCGCGACGAGGCCGAAGCCCTGGGACGTGCCGATGAACAGGGTGACCATCAGGAACACCGTGGTCGGCAACAGCGAGGGCCAGGTGATCGTGCGGAACCGGCGCCACGGCCCGGCGCCGTCCATCTCGGCGGCCTCGTACAGGTCGGTGGGTGCGTCCTGCAGCGCGGAGAGGTAGATGACCGCGGCGTAGCCGACGCCGCTCCAGATCGCGATCACGATCAGCGCGGGCAGGGCCCAGTAGGAGGACGCGAACCAGGCGGGCAGGTCGGTGAGGCCGAACGCGCCGAGGACCTGGTTGACCAGGCCGGCGGAGGGGTTCATCAGCATCAGCCAGGTCATCCCGATGGCCACCGTGCTCACGATGTAGGGCATGAAGAACACCGCCCGGAGCGCCCCGCGACCGGGGACGTCCCGGTCCAGGGCGAGCGCCAGCGCCATGCCGAACAGCACCGTCAACGGCACGCTGACCCCGGCGTAGACCACCGTGCGGCCCACGCTGCCCCAGAACAACGGGTCGGCGAGCACGTTCGTGAAGTTGTCCGCGCCGATGAACTCGATGCCGCCGAGGCCGGAGACCAGGTTCCAGTCCGTGAACGCCAGGACCACGACCGAGACGAGCGGCACGAACGTGAACAGGGCCACGCCCACGAGGTTCGGCAGGATGAACAGCCAGCCCACGCGGTCGGGTGGACCCAGGCGGCGGCGGTTGCCCGGGGCCGGCACTGACCTGGTGGGCGCTGGCGCGGTGACGGTGGCCATCAGCTGTCCCGTCCGTAGCGGTCGATCGCGGCCGTGGCCTGGGCGTCCATCGAGGCGACCGCGTCCTGCGGGGAGCGCTCGCCGATCCAGCACACGTCCCGCTGCTGCTCGACGGCGAGCGTGATCTCGGGGAACGCCGTCAGGTTGGTGTCCACGAACAGTTCGGGGTCGTCGTCGAAGAGCACCCGGCGGAAGGAGTCGGTGTCGAACCAGTCGTCGGCGTCGGGACCGAGGAGGCTGTCGAGCATCTGGTCGGTGTCCACGTTCTGCAACGTGGGGATCTTGCCGCCGGGGGCCATGAACTGTGAGCCCTCCGTGATCCAGAACCGGACGAACTCCCAGGCGAGGTCATGCTTGGTCGACCTCGGATTGATCATCACGAAGTTGCCGAACACGCCGGTGTTCCAACTCCCGGTGTCGCTGGTCGGGATCGGCGCGGCGGCGGCCCGGAACTCGTGCGGGTAGTTGGTGGGGTCGTAGAGGTAGCGCAGGCTGAACGGCGCGGTGACCCAGAGGGCGAACTCCTCGGCGATGAACGCGTTCTGCTGGTAGGCCTCGAGTTGGCGCGCGAGCACCTCCGTCCACGGGAACAGCACCCCGTCGGAGATGAGGTCGCGGCCGCGGGTGTAGTGCTCCAGGAAGCGGGGGTCGGTGAAGTTGGAGGTGCCGTCGGACGTGAACCAGTAGTTCGGGCCGAGGCCGACCCGTGGGACGTCCGGCAGCTGATAGCTGCCGTAGGTGGTCGCCGTGGTCAGTGCGCGCGCCGTGTCGACGAACTCCTCGACGGTCCACTCGGTCGGCAGGTCGAGACCCGCCGCCTCCAACCGGTCGAGGTTGGCCACCACCATGTTCGGCTCCCGGGTGGTGGCCAGGGCGCTGACCCGCCCGTCCTGCCAGTACGCCTTCGGGGCCTCGGTGTCGAGGAACGGTTCGAGCTCCGGGTCGGACTCGACCCGGTCGGTGACGTCCAGGGCGAGCCCGGAACCGGCCCGCAGTGCCATCGACTCCATCGAGTAGGTGAAGTAGACGTCGATGTCCACGCCGCCCTGCAACGCGGTGTCCAGCTTGAGGTTGCCCCGGTCGTCGTTGATGAACCGCGTGTAGACCACGCTGTACTCCGGATGCGCGGCCTCGAACGCCTCCACCAGGGCGCCGGGCCCCGACTCGGGCGGCACTCCGCCCCAGACGTTCAGCGTCGTCGCCGGCGACGTCGACGTGCCCTGACCGCACGCGGTCAGGGCGCCGAGTGCGCCGAGCCCGAGCGCCCCGCCCATGACCTGGCGGCGGGTGGGACCGGTCGTACTCACCGGGTGTGCCTGACGCCGGTCGGGAGATCGACCGCCGGCGCGGTGCTGGTCATGACTACGAACACGCGATCTCCCTCGATCGGATCCTCCGGACGTGCAAGAAGTTACCGAGAGAATCGATCGCACGCAAGGGTCACGAAAATATCTTGCACACCTCGAACGGGTCGCGCAGGTTCGTCACAGACCGTCGTGGTCGTCCCAGTGCTCCTGCCAGCGCCAGTCGATGGGGTCGCTGACGCGTTGGTAGCGGATGTCCGTGGACAACCGCATCCGCCCGCCCGGATCCACGTTGTCCAGCGCCGCGTGGATGATGTGCGCGGAATGGACCATCACGTCGCCGGCGCGGTAGTCGGCCACCAGCCACCGTGCGTCGTGGGAGTGGGCCAGGCCGGGCAGGTCGGCCGTGATGGACGCCGCCGGCCGCTGCAGCCGGCCCTCCGCCTCCTCCCGGAGCACGGCCCGGTGCGAGCCCTCGAGGTAGGTGAGGCCGCCGAGCGTGGTCGGGCAGTCGCCGAGCGGGATCCACATCGACAGGACCCGGTCGGTGCCCTCGCGCAGGTAGACCAGGTCGTAGTGGGCCTGGGTCGCGGTGCCGACCCCGTTCTGGCCGGGCCTCGTGTGGCGCAGGATCTTGCGCCGGTGCAGGTGCACGTCGTCGCCGAGGAACCAGCGGAACCAGTCGGCCACGGTGGACGTGCGGCACAGGCGTTCGTAGTCCTCGGACGGCACGATGTGGCCGAAGAGGGCCCGACGGTAGCCCGCCTGGTCGATCGGGCCGGTCCCGGCGATGCCGTCCTCGGCGGGGGTACCGGGTCGCAGGACACCGGCGGGGGCGAGTGCGCCGAAGTAGAACCGGCGGAACGCCGCGATCTGCTCCGGCGGGATCTGGCCCCGAAGCAGCAGGTATCCCTGGCGGCGCAGGCGCAGCCACAGCGCCTCCCGGTCGTCGCGCTCGCGGTCGGGCGTCTCGGTGAGCGGTCCGAGCCGATCCGGACTTTCCTTCAGCACGTAGCCGTTCGACGTCAGCATCCAACGCACGCTAATCTGCGGCAAGCCCTGAGCCAATGGACGATCGGTCGTGCGACGCTTGGACTTTCGTGAGAAGCATCCCACGGGCGGCTGGCGTGTCTATCCGGCGGCTGAGCCGGTCCTGCGGGACAACGGGCTGAGCTGCCGTGGCGCCGGCGAGCAGCATGGCGCGCTGCGGCACACGAGCGAGCGGCGGCTGGCCACGCACGGCCTCGTGCTCGTCACCGAGGGGCGTGGCCGCTACGTCGACGATGCCCATCCGGCCGGTATCGAGGTGGTGGCCCCGGCCGTGATCTGGTTGTTCCCGGGGGTACGCCACGGTTACGGGCCCGACGGCGGTGGCTGGCGGGAGCACTGGGTGCTGTTCGAAGGGGTCGCCACCCGCGCCCTCGAGAGCTTCGGCGCGTGGGAGCGCACCGAGCCGGTGTGCGCTGCCGCGCCCGAGCTCGCCGAACGGGTCGCGCCGGTGTTCGCGCACCTGCGCCGCGTGCTCGCCGTTCCCGGCGGTCGCGGCGCGATGCTCGCCGCGGGCCTGAGCCAGCACCTGATCGCCGTCGTGGCGGAGTGCGCACCCGCTGCGCCCACGTGGCAACCGCCGGGCGTGCTCGAGTCCCTGACCGCGACCGCCCTGGTGCAGATGCCCGTCGAGCATCGCGCCCGCGCGCTGGGCCTGACCGAGGCGCAGTTGCGAGCGGCGGTACTGGGTGCCACCGGGCTCACCCCGCACGCGTTCGTGCTGGCCACCCGGCTCGAGCGGGCCCAGTCGCTGCTCGCCCGGACCGCGGCGGGCGTCGCGGAGGTCGCCCGCCAGGTGGGTTACGACGACCCCGCCTACTTCAGCCGGCTGTTCCACCGTCGGGTCGGCATGTCGCCGTCGGCGTTCCGGGAGCAGGAGTCCCGCCGCGCGCACCCGCCACGGCCCTGAGCGCCGTCGCCCCGGTGCGGAGGGGCCTCGCGGCGAAGTCGTGCGCGAATAGTCCTCGCGCCCTGCCGTGCGTGCCCTAACGTTCGCTCACCGGGCGCACGTACCGGCGCCACGAGTGGCCTCCTCAGAGAGCACGAGCATGAGCAACACTGCGCCCGACCGCGGGTTCGCGCCGCCCTACCCCACGATCACCGCGCCGACCGCACCGGCCCCCCACTGGACGTACGCGCAGCACCCGTATCCGCCGTCGGGCTTTCCCCCGCCGGCGCCGCCGGCACGTCACCGGGCCCTGAGCTGGCTCGTCCCGTGCCTGGTCGGGGTCGTCGCGCTCGTGATCGGCTTCACCGCCGGCGCCCTCGTCGGCCCGTTCGCGGGCCCGATGTCCGGGGCGTACGGCTCCGGGAACGACACCAGCCGCGAGCAGCCGGCGGCGCTCGGCACGTCGGTGACCCTGGTCAACGACCCGGGGGAGTGGGAGGTGAGCCTGGGCGAGCCCGACTACGGTGCCGACGCACGCGTGCTCGAGCATGACGACCTGAACGAGCCGGCGCCCGACGGGCTGTCCTACGTCGTCGTCCCGGTCACGGTGACCTACCACGGGCCGGACCGCGCGAACGCCGGGGCCGACCTGTGGGTCTCCTTCGTGGGGGCGGACGGGCGCTCCTACGACGAGGCCTCCCTCTACGCCTCGGACGCGTACGTCGAGGGCCCGGACTCGCTGTTCTACTACGGCGACCTGTACGACGGCGGATCGCTCACCGGGAACGTGACGCTCGCCATCCCCGAGGGTGCCGAGGCGGACGCGGCGTCGGTATGGCGGGTGGAGTCGATCTGGACCGCCGACGCCGCCTACTTCGCGGCCGGGTGACGGTGTGCGAGGCTACTCGTGGCGCCGCGCGCCCAGTTCGGCCAGGATCGCCGCGTCCACCGCGCGCCGGGAGTCCAGGTAGTGCTCGCGGTCGTAGCTGAACGTGGCGTACCCGAGGGTGCCCGCCTGGTCCACGAGCGCTCGCGCCGTGGCCTCGTCGGTCAGGTCGCGCAGCAGTTGGAGGGCGCGGTGGTCGTCCATGGCCTGGGCGAACACCCGGTACCGGATGCTCGGCCACGGCCGCCCGTCCGGCCCGGGGTAGACGACGAACGGGTCGCCGGCCGGGAACGCGCCGCCGGCGCACGTGTCGGTGAACGGGTCGATGGCGCGGGTCGAGTACTGCGCCGCCCAGAAGTTGAAGCCCCAGTGCAGGAAGCCCGGGGCGCCGGCCACGAACAGCTGCCGGCCGAGCACCCGGTTGCGTAGCGACGGCAGCCCGATGAACCGGTTCGCGACGTCACGGTGCTGGGACACGCAGTAGTACACCCACGGGCTCTGTCCGTGATCGAGGAACTCCTGCACGTGGTTCGTGGCCACGATCGGGGTGTCCACGGCGCCGGAGCTGGCGAACTCGTAGTCGCTCAACGCGTCCACGACCGTCGCGCCGGTGAGCAGGTCCTCGACCACGGCCCGGGCCGCCCGGTAGTCGGCCAGCATGTGTGCGCGCGGCTCGTCGCTGATGTGGAAGAGCACCCCGCCGTCCCAGTGCTCGGCCAGGTAGCCACGCAGTGCGGGCAGCAGCTGCGCCATCAGGTCGCGGTAGCGCGGGTCGGTGGCCGGCACGTCCCACCCGAACCGGCGCTCGGTGCCGGTCGGCGTGTCGACGTGGATCGCGGGCGTCGCCGTGGCGCCCCACTGCGTGAACAGGTGGGCGATCTCCAGGGTGGCGATCCCGTGCTTGCGGCACAGACCCAACCACCGACCCAGGAGGCCGAAGTCGAAGACGTGACCTCCGCCGTCGTCCACGATCCTGATCAGTTGCACGGGCGTGCGCTCGCCGCCCACCGCGGTGTCCAGCGGCGGCGTCCACGTCGGCGTGAGCACGGAGTTCACGCGCATCCGCGCGGCGGCGCCGAGGTAGGCGTCGAGCAGGTCCCAGTGCTCCTCGCTGAACACCGGGACGCGGTAGTACTCGGCCAGGCTGTCCGCGTGCAACCAGTGCGTGTTGACGATGTCCAGCGCGGGTAGCTCGACCGGGTGGATCACCACCTCGACCGAGGCCTCGAACAGGGTGGCACCGTCACCGTCGGTGACGCTCAGGTGCAGGTCGTGGCGCCCGGCGCGGGCCGGGTCGCTCACCTCGACGTCGAACCACAGGGACTGCCAGTGCCCGACGGCGGGGCTCACCGCGGTCCCGGGCGGCACCGGTCGTAGCAGGTCCGGGTAGAGGCCCGGGGCGTCGCGGAGGTACCCCTCGTCATGTCCGTCGAACGCCACCAGGTGGCACGGTACGAGCTCGACCGTGGCGACCTGGACGAGGTCGGCGAGCGGGCCGTGGACCCGTGGGTGCAGGCTGCCGAGCGCGGCCAGGCTCTCCGTGGCCGGCGGCAGGTACGCGAGCTGGACGGACAGCGTCTCGCCGAGGAACCCGGACAGCGGCACATCGGTCCTCATCGGCGCCGGGCGCTCGTCGCCGAACACCTTCTCCAACGTGTCGACGAGCTGGAACGTCCAGTCCGGGCGGGGGTGGGGACGGTCGGTCACGTGAGCTTCCTAGGGTCGCGGTGTTGCGTGGAGACTAACGGGCCCGCGAGCCCTGTGACCGCACGCGCGCGGGTGCCGTCCTCAACCGGGCGAGCCGGCAGGCACAGCTGGGGCGTCCCGGCGATCGCCGAGGATGGCGCCGATGGTCGCCAGCATGCCGCCGGCCACGGCCACGAATCCCGCGGGTCCACGCTGGATCAGGACGTAGCCTCCGGTCGCGCGACCCTGCTCGTCGACGCCGTCCCAGATGACCTCCGCGGTGGGCACGAGGACCAGAGCCAGCACCAGGATGAGGAGGCCGAGGCCCGCGAGCACCACCGGCCACGTGCGGGTGCGGCGCCAGACCAGCGCAGCCACGCCGCCGAGCGCGAGGAGGCCGGTGATGTACAGGCTGATGGTCGCGACGGGGTCCTCGCTGAAGTCCGGGTCCCCAAGGGTGGCGTTGCTGACCGTCCAGGGCAGGATCGCCGCGACCAGTGCGATCGCGAGCCCGCCGACGGCGAATACCAGCGCGGTCGTCGGTGCGCGCGACGGACGTCCGACCTGGTGATCCGGGTACGCCCGCATGCCGGGAGTCTAGGCAGGCAGCTGGGATGCGGCCCGCTCCCCGCGTGGGTGCCGCTGCCCATTGACGATCGCACCTGCCTTGCTGAGATCGCACCCTCGCGATGTGCGAGGTCGACGGCGCAGGTACTAGGTCGGCGGGGCGGCGGTCGGGTCTGCTCAGAGGATGGCGCCGGGGTTGAGCAGCCCCTTCGGGTCGAGCGCGTCCTTGATGGTCCGGTTCAGCCGGACCACGTCCTCGCCCACGTAGTCGCCGAGCCAGGCCTTCTTGGTCCGACCCACGCCGTGCTCGCCGGTGATGGTGCCGCCCAGCCGGATCGCCAGGTCCATCACCTCGCCGTAGGCGACCTCGGCCCGGGCGGCCTGGTCGGGGTCGTCCGGGTCGAACACCACGAGCGGGTGGGTGTTCCCGTCCCCGGCGTGGGCGATCACCGAGATGACCACGTCATGGCGGGTGGAGATGCCGGCGATCCCGGTGACCAGGGCGCCCAGCTCGGGCAACGGCACACCGACGTCGCCCAACAGCAGCCGGCCCTTGCTCTCGACGGCTGGGATCGCGCCGCGGCGGGCCGCGGTGTAGGTCTCACCCACCGCGGTGTCCGCGGTCACCAAAACCTCGTCCGCGCCGAGTTCCCGGCAGACGGCGGCGATCGCCTCGATCTCGCGGGTGGCCGTCTCGCCGGGTTGGTCCGACTGGGCGATCAGCATCGCCTGGGCGGTCCGGTCGAGGCCGTAGCCGTGCACGTCCTCGACGGCGTTGATCGCGACGTTGTCCATGAACTCGAGCATCGACGCGCGGGTGGTGCTGGCGATGGCGAGCACCGACCGGCAGGACGCGTCCAGGTCGGTGAACGTGGCGACCATCGTGGCCGACGGCGGCGGCTGCGGCACCAGGCGCAGCACGATCCGGGTGATGATCCCGAGCGTGCCCTCGCTCCCGACGAACAGTTTGGTCAGCGACAGCCCGGCGGCCTCCTTCAGGCGTGGGCCGCCGAGGTCGAGAGCGGTGCCGTCGGCGAGCACGACCGTCAGGCCGAGCACGTAGTCGGTCGTGACGCCGTACTTCACGCAGCACAGCCCGCCGGCGTTCGTGGCGACGTTACCGCCGATCGAGGAGAAGCCGATGCTCGCCGGGTCCGGCGGGTACCAGAGCCCGACGGCGGCCGCGGCCTCCTTGAGGTCGGCGTTGATCACGCCCGGCTCGACGAACGCCATCCGGGTCACCGGGTCGATCTCGACGTGCGTCATCTCCGCCATCGACACCACGAGCCCGCCCTCGACGGCGGACGCACCCCCGGACAGGCCCGAGCCCGCGCCGCGCGGCACGATCGGGATCCCGTTGGCCCCGGCGTACCGGACGACCTGTTGCACCTGTTCGGTGGTGTGCGGCAGCACCACGGCCATCGGCAGCCCGGCGCCGGGGTCGAGCGCTCGGTCCCAGCGGTGCGCCTCGCGCTCGTCGAGGGCGTGCAGCACCTTCACGCCGGGCAGTGCCCGGATCAGGTCGTCCACGCCGGGGACTCCTGGACTGTCAGTCACTGAGGTCTCTCCACTCCATCGTTCCCGGAAGCCGCCCAGCGTGTGAGGTCGTGGTCACGTGTGGAGCGTCGTCCCCACGCTAGCCGACCTCGGTGCGGGCACTTGCTCAGCACCAGGGACTCGGCAGAACCGGCATCAGAGACTCGGCAGGACCAGCGATGCCGATCGTCGCACCCCGGCGCGAGCGGTCGTCCTGAGACAAGGGGTGCCGACTCCGGAAGGCACGCGATCCGCCGTCCTGCCTACGAGGCGGACTCGCCGGTGGCAACGCCGATCCCGGTTAGGCTGGAGGCCGATCACGCCAGGAGGAAATTCATGAAGATCGCCATCGGGTCCGACAGTTCCGGAACCGCACTGAAGGATGAGGTCGTCGCACACCTGCAGGAGTCCGGCCACGAGGTGGTCGACGTCGGCTGGGACGGCTCGGGCGAGGCGGAGTACTCCGCCCACTACGCCAAGAAGGTCGCGCACCTGATCCGGGACTCCGAGGCCGACCGCGGCGTCCTGATCTGCGGCACCGGCATCGGGATCTCGATCTCGGCGAACAAGATCCGCGGGATCCGGGCGGCGGTGTGCTCCGAGCCGTTCACGGCGAAGCACACCCGCGAGCACAACGGCTCGCAGATCATCGCGTTCGGCGCGTTCGTGGTGGCCCCGGAGATGGCGTTCGCCATCACCGACGCGTTCCTCGGCGCCGAGTTCAAGGGTGGGATCTACCAGGACCGCTTCAACATCATCGCGGGTATCGAGGACGAGGAAGCCCGGGTCTGACGCCCCCTCGGTGCCGTCAACAGCCGGTCAGGCGCCGTCCGGGGCGGCGCTCGTGAGCCTCGCCCGCAGCTGGTCGGCGCTGGGATTGCGCAGCACCTGGTCGCCGACCAGCACCGTCGGCGTCAGTTCGTCGCCGTTGTTGAGCCGGCGGACCTCGGCGTTCGCGTCCTTGTCCGCCCACACGTTCACCCAGGTGATCCGGTCGTCGCCGCGCAGGTCATGGAGCAGCCGCTCGCAGTAGACGCAGCCGGGCTTCCAGAGCACGACGGCCTTGCCGCTGCCGAGTGTGTGCGCGGCGGCGCGCCATGGGGTGTGCCGGCCGCGCCGGGCGAGCAGCGCGACCAGGAACAGGCCGGCCACCGCGACGGCTCCGACGACCCACGGGTTCGCGTCGCCCTGGACCAACAGGACCAGGGCGACGACCACGGGCAGCAGCCCGAAGATGATCTGCTTGCGTCGTTCCGGGGCCACGGAACGAGATTAACCCGCCCACCCGCCGTCGGGTGCTACGGACCGAGCCGGGCGACCCGCGACACAATGGGTCCATGACCGACGCCGATGCCACAGGCCCCGCGACAGTCCGGTCCGTGGCCAGGGCCGCGGGCGTCTCGGTCGCCACTGTCAGCCGGGTGATGGCGGGCACCGGCGTGGTCAGCCCGGAGCGGACCGAGCGGGTCCTCGCGGCCGCCCGGCGGCTCGGCTACACGCCGTCCCCGATCGCCCGGAGCCTGGCCACCGGGACCTCGCGCCGCGTGGCCGTCGTGGTGCCGAACCTGTCCAACCCGTACTTCTACGACATCATCCGTGGGATCGGCCGGGCCAGCGCCGCCGACGGGTACACCATGACCGTCGCGGACTCCATGGAGGACGCCACCGCGGAGGCGGCGCTCGCCACCGACATGCTCGCCCAGGCCGACGCGCTCGTGCTCGTCGCCCCACGCGCGGACCGGGCCGTGCTCCGGGAGCTGCAGCGGTCCCGCCGGCCGGTGCTGATGCTGCTCGGCCCCAGGGCGGAGGCCGGGCTCCCGGACCTCGGTGTCGACAACCTCGGCGGGATGACCATGCTCTACCGGCACCTCGCCGAGATCGGCCACCGCCGCGTGGTCTACCTGTCCGGCCCGCCGGGGGCGTGGCAGAACCGGCGCCGGCTCGAGGCCGCCCGCCGCGCCGAGCGGTTCGGGGTGGAGGTCACCGTCCTGGAGGCGGGTGGCACCATCGCCGCCGGGCACGACGCGGCCGATGCCGCCCTGACCCACGGCCCGACGGCGATCGCATGCTTCAACGATCTCGTCGCCTTCGGGGTCCTGAACCGGCTCACCGAGCGCGGGATCGGCGTGCCGACGGATGTCTCGCTCACCGGTTTCGACGACATCGACTTCAGCGCCTACTCCTCACCGGCGCTCACCACGGTCCGCACGCCCCGGGAACGGTTGGGCAGCGAGGGCTGGCACACGCTGCGCAGGATGATCGACGGCGAGGCGGTCGACCCGGCACCGGAGGAACTGGCGGCCGAGCTCGTCGTCCGGGACTCGACCGGCTCGGTTCAGGCCAGCGCGTAGCCGCCGTCGACGGGAAGCGTGTGCCCGGTGACGAACCCGGCCGCCGGCGAGAGCAGGAACAGCGCCGGGCCGGTGACGTCCGCCGGTGCACCGAGGCGCTTCATCGGGGTGCGGCCGACGATGCGCTCGTGGTTCGCGGGCACCGCGAGCATCTGCGCGGTCATCTCGGTGCGGATGTAGCCGGGCGCGATCGCGTTGAGCCGGATGCCCTCCTCGCCCAGTTCCACCGCGAGCCCGGCGATCAGCTGGGACAGGCCGGCCTTGACCGAACCGTAGGGCACGATCCCGGCCAGCACCCGGTCCGCGGACATCGAGGACATGGCCAGCACCGAGCCCGGGCGGGTGCCGTCGCCGGTGCGGAGCGCCCCATGCAGGCCGCGCACCGTGCGGTAGAACGAGGAGAGGTTCACGTCGAGCAGCCGGGCCCAGTCCTCCTCTGCGATCTCGATGCCCGGGGTCCGCACCTGGATCCCGGCGGCCGTCACCAGGTGGGACAGTCCGTGCCCGTTCAGCCAGGCCGCGACCCGGTCGGGGAAGTCGGCGGCCGCGACGTCCGCGACGAGGCCCTCCGCGCCGGCCACCTCGGCGATCTCGGTCACCGCGGGCGAGCGGTCCACGAACAGCACCCGGGCGCCCTCCCGGTGCAGCGCGAGCGCGATGTCCTTGCCGATGCCGCTCGCGGCCCCGGTGACCACGGCCCGCTGGTCGGTGAAGTTCATTCGGCTGCCACGCGGGCCGCGGAGCGCGCCGCCTTCGCCGCGTAGAAGGCGTCCATCCGCTCGGCGAACTCGCCGCCCTGGAGCGTCTCCTCGGCCAGCTCGACCAGGGCCGCCTCGCTGGCGGCCAGCCCGTCGGCGAGCAGCTCGCGGTTGAGCCAGCGCTTGGACCGGGCCAGCGCGTCCGGCGCGGCCGCACGGACGCCGTCGAGCACCTGCGCCAGGGTGGCGTCGAGTTCGTCCTGCCCGACGGCGTAGGTCGCCAGACCGAGGTCCCTCGCCTCGGCGTGGCCGAGGGTGTCGCCGGCGAGCGCCATCCGGGCGCCGAGGCGGCGACTCGAGGTGGCCGGCATGGCGCCGAGATAGACGGTGGCCCAGACGCCGATCCTCGCCTCCGGCAGCGCGAAGGTGGCGTGCTCACCGGCGATCACGACATCGCTCCAGGTGACCAGTTCGACGCCGCCGCCCAGGGCGGCGCCCTCCACCACCGCGATCACGGGCAGCGGTGAGGCGGCGATCGCGTGGAACGTGGGCAGCATCCCGGTGACGAAATAGTCCTTGGCTCCGGTGACGCCGTCGAGGGAACTCATCGCGTCGATGTCGTTGCCGGCGCAGAAGGACCGCTCGTCGCCGCGCAGGACGATCGCGCGCTGGGTCGGGTCCTGCGATGCCGCGGTCACGGCCGCGCCGAGCGACTGCCACGCGGCGAGGTCCATCGAGTTGCGCTTGTGCGGGCGGTCGAACGTGATGACGGTGTGGTCGGCGTGGGCGGTGGCGGGCACGGTGCTCCTCGGGGACGGGTCGGGCTGGCGACGCTGGGTCAGGCGGGCAGGGCCACCGCGACCGGCGCGAACACCTCGGCGGGCATCGGCCTGATCTCGCCGATGACGGGCCGGAAGTCGAGGTGCGCGAGGATGTCGCGCTCGACGTCGATGCCGGGCGCCACCTCCGTCAGGGCGAGCCCACCCGGCGTGAGTTCGAAGACGCACCGCTCGGTGACATAGAGCGCGCGGCGGCCCTCGTCGGCCGCGAACGGCCCGGCGTAGGTGACCTGCTCGACCTCGGGGACGAACTTGGCGACCTCGCCCTCGGAGTCGATGACGAGTCGGCCGTCCTCGAGGTGGACGCGCAGGCCCTTGGCGCGGAAGGCCCCGCAGAACACGGCCGTGCGGGCGTTCTGGCTGATGTCGACGAACCCGCCCGGGCCCATCACCTTGCCGCCGAACGCGGACACGTTGACGTTGCCGCGGGCGTCCACCTGGGCCATGCCCAGGCAGGTGACGTCGATGATGCCGCCGGCGAAGATGTCGAACTGGGTCGCCGAACTCACTCGCGCCGAGGGGCCGCGGGACATGCCGAAGAGGTCGCCGAGCTCGGGCTCGCCGTCGTAGAGTCCCTGCTCGACGGCGAGCTGGACCGTGCCCAGGCGGCCCTGCTCGCGCAGCACCTTGGCCACGTCGGCGCTCATCCCGAAGCCGAGGTTGAGGACGTCGCCCGCGGCCACCTCCAGGGCGGCCCGGCGGGCGACCACGGCGCGGATCGGGTCCGTGATCGGCTCGGCGGCGACCCGGTCGGCGGGCACCGGGCTGAACAGCTCGGGGTCCTCCTCGGTGAGATAGGTCTGGGTCTGCGTCGGCTCGACGACCACGTAGTCCACCAGCGCCGCCGGCAGCAGCACCCGGCGCGGGTCGAGGCGGCCGGCGATGCGCCGCTTCACCTGCACGATCACGGTCCCCCCGCACCCCCGTGCCGCCTGGGCCGCCTCGAGGGCGTCGAGGATCGCGGGCTCGGCGTCCGCACCGATGTTGCCCAGCTCGTCCACCTCGGTGCCTCGCACCAGGGCGACGTCCACGTGCAGCGGCTTGTACCGCAGGTACTCCCGGCCGTCGAGCTCGAGGACCTCCACGAGCTCCTCGCGGGCGCTGGCGTTCGCCCGGCCGCCCTGGTGGCGGGGGTCGGCGAACGTGTGCAGCCCGGTCCGGGTCAGGTAGCCGGGCCGCCGGGCACCGGACTCGCGGAACAGATGCGTGATGACACCCGCCGGCAGCACGTAGGCCTCGATCTTGTTCTCGGCCGCGAGTCCCATCATCGCCGGGGACCAGGTCCAGTGGCCGCCGATCACCCGGGTGGTCATGCCCTCGTGGGCGAACCCGTTGATCCCGCGGGTGCCACGGTCGCCGACGCCGAGGGCGTGCACCAGGCGCAGGCCGTGCGGGGTTCCCTCGGCCAGGAAACGGCGCTCCACGGCGGCGATGAGCGCGTTCGGCTCGAGCTGACCGCCACCGTTCGCGGCGAGCGCGACGGTGTGGCCGTCCCGGACGTGCCGGGCGGCCTCGTCGGCGGTGACGAACTGGACTGGCATCGGGCGTGCCTCTCTCGCGTGACTACACCATTTGTAACCGGTTACAAATGGTGGTGTCAAGTAGGCCAGGCGCCGAGAGTGCTGTGGTGGCCACCCATTCCGCACTCTCGCGCGCGGGGACGGTCGCGTGAGAGTGCCGTGGTGGCCGCCATTTCAGCACTCTCGCGCGCGGGGGGCAGCCGGGGCGGCGCCGTGCGCGCCTCAGACCGGCGACCCGATGTACTTCTCCTCGAGGAACTCCTCGATGCCCTCGGCGCTGCCCTCGCGCCCGAGTCCCGACTGCTTCATGCCACCGAAGGGTGCGGCGGGATCGCTGAGGACGGCGCGGTTCACGCCGACCATGCCGGCGTCGATGGCGAGCGCGACCGTCATGGCCTCACCCGGTGGACCGTAGACGTAGGCGATGAGCCCGTAGATGGTGTCGTTGGCCATCCGGATCGCGTCCGCCACGTCGTCGAACGCGATCAGCGCGACCACCGGGCCGAAGATCTCGGTGCGGGTGATCTCGCTGCCGTGGGTGACGTCGGCGAGGACCGTGGGTGGATAGAACGCGCCCCCATCGCTTGCCCCGCCGCCGAGCACGACCCGCGCTCCGCCGTCGACCGCGGTATCGACGAGCGCGGCGACCTTGTCCCGCTCGGCCACCGAGACCAGAGCACCGAGGTCGTTCTCCGGGTCGTGGCCCGGCCCGGTCCGGACGTCGGCCATGGCGGCCGTGAGCTCGCTCGAGAACTCCTCGAGCACGCTGGTGTGGACGTAGAACCGGTTCGCCGCCGTGCACGCGGAGCCGCCGTTGCGCATCTTCGCGACCATCGCCCCGGCCACGGAGTCCTTGACGTCGGCTCCCTCGAGCACGACGAACGGCGCGTTCCCGCCGAGTTCCATGGAGGAGCTGATCACGTTGTCGGCCGCCTCGTGCAGAAGCAACCGGCCCACCTCGGTCGAGCCGGTGAAGGACAGTTTGCGCACGGCCGGATGGTGCAGCATCGCCCGCACGGCCGGCGCCGTGGGGGCGGGGGTCACGAGGTTGACCACGCCCGACGGCACGCCGGCGCGCTCGAGGACGCCGATCACGTAGGCCGCCGTCAGCGGCGTCTCGGACGCGGGCTTCAGCACCACGGTGCAGCCGGCGGCCAGCGCCGGTGCGATCTTGCGGGTGGCCATCGCGGCCGGGAAGTTCCACGGCGTGATCAGCACGCTCACGCCGATCGGCTGGCGGGTGACGGTGATGCGCTTGTCCCCGGCCGGTGACAGCCGGAAGTCACCACCGATGCGGACCGCCTCCTCGGCGAACCAGCGGAAGAACTCGCGGGCGTAGCGCGCCTCTGCCAGCGCATCGGCGTGGGCCTTGCCGTTCTCGCTGACGATGAGGTCGGTCATCGTCTGCTCCTCCGCCGCCAGGATCTCGTAGCAGCGTCGCAGCAGTTCCGACCGCTCGCGTGGCGGAGTGGCCGACCATGGCGGCAGAGCGCGCTCCGCCGCGGTGACGGCGTCGAGGCAGTCGCCGGAGGTGGCAACGGCGAACGTGGTCAGTTCGGAGCCGTCGGACGGGTCGATGACGGGGAAGCGGTGGTCCTGCGCCCCGGGCCGCCAGGTGCCGTCGATGAAGAGATCGTTCAGGTAGGTCATGGGGGTGCTCCCGCTCAGGTGTGGTCGCCGTGCCAGGCGGCGGTGACGATTCCGGGGATCCGGTCGATCGGGCCGGCGGCCGCGACGTTCCCGGCGAGCCGGCTGATGCTCGCCGCTCGTGCCGCGATGTCGGGCAGGTCCTCGGCACGGACGCCGAGTTCGGCGAGGCTCCCCGGGATCCCGATGTCGGCGACGATCTGCTCGATCCGGTCGATGGCGCCGAGCGCCGGGTCGTTGGCGGTCTCGGCGACGCCCAGCAGGGTGGCGATCCGGCGCAGTGCCGGGTCGATGTCCGGGCGGCACCCGCGCAGCACGTGGGGAAGCAGCAGACCGGTGCCGAGTCCGTGCGGGGTCTTCGTGAGGGCGCCGATCGGGTACTGGATCGCGTGTGACAGGTGAGTTCCGGCACTGCCGAAGGCCATCCCGGCCAGCAGGCTGCCGTAGGCCATCTCGGTCCGCGCGGCGTCATCATCGGGATCCGTGACCGCGCGGACCAGGTTCGCGGCGATGACGGAGATCGCCTCCTCGGCGAGGAGGCCCGCCAGCCGGTTCTGACCCACGAACACCGGCAGTTGTTCGGCCCATTCCGGAGTCCTGACCGCCGCCGTGTAGGACTCGATCGCGTGCACGAACGCATCGACGCCGGCGTGCGCGGTGACCGTCGCCGGTGCTCCGCGGGTCAGGGTCGGATCGACGACGGCGAACCGCGGGATCAGGTGGGGGCTCGAGATGCCGACCTTGAGATCCCGGCCCGGATCGGAGACGACGGCCACCGGCGTGACCTCCGATCCGGTACCGGCGGTGGTCGGCACGGCTATCACCGGCGTGAGGGGTCCGGGGACGGCGTTCTCGCCGTAGTAGTCACTGAGCGGGCCACCGTGACTGCGCACCAGCGCCACGAGCTTCGCCAGGTCGAGCGCGCTGCCGCCCCCGAACCCGATGATCACCTCGGGACCCCAGGCCGAGGCCGCGTCGGCCGCACGGTGTACCGAGTCGACCGGGAGTTCGGGCTCGACCTCGGTCCAGACCTGCAGGACCGCTCCGGTCCTCCGTAGCTCCTCGCAGGTGCGTTCGAACTGCGGGGTATCGGCCAGGAACGGGTCGCAGCACACGAACACACGCCGACCGAGCTCTAGAGCAAGTGGCGCGATCGCCGCCACGGCGCCGTTCCCGAAGTGGATCCGGTTCGGCAGTCGGAGCAGGCCGAAGCCGTCAGCGGGCGTCCGGGTGTGCGTCATGCGCTGTGCTCCTCGAGGAGTTCTTCGACGTCTCGCCAGACCTGCGGGTTGATCGGGATGCCATGCGTCAGCCGCTCGGCCCGGGTCGCCCGCGCCCGGTCGCCCGGCACCGTGACCGGCTCCGGACCGGTCCCGCTCGCGCGAACGTCGTCGAGGTAGGCCTCCACGAGGCGCAGGTGCGGGAGGCGCCCGATCCGGTCGAGGGAGATCGCGACGAAGATGTCGCCCTTCGTGGCGACATGCTCGACGTCAAGGGTGCCCTGCTTCCGAGGGCCGAACGCCGTCCCGGTGACGGTGCCGACGAGCACCTCCAGGGCGATCCCGAGGGCGTAGCCCTTGGCGCCGCCGAACGGCGAGAGGGCCCCGTCGGACGCCTCGACGGGATCCGTGACCGGTCTGCCCTCGCGATCGACGGCCCAGCCGAGCGGGATCGGCTGCGAGGTGGCGGCGTGGTCGAGGACCTTGCCCATCGAGACCGCCGCCGTCGACATGTCGAGCACGAGCGGCTCGCTCCCGGTCGGCACCGCGATGCCCACGGGGTTCGTGCCGAGCATCGGTCGGGCGCTGCCCCAGGGATGCACGAGCGCTTCACTGGTCGTCAGGGCGATGCCGATCTGGCCGGCCGCGGCGATGCGCTCCACGTACGGCGCGAGCATGCCCATGTGGTTCGCGTTGTGCACCGCGGCCAGAGCGATGCCACTCTCGCTAGCCCGTCGGGTGATCGCGTCGATCGCCACCGCCGCCACCGCGGGCCCGAAGCCCCGACCGCCGTCGACGCTCAGGAACGCGTCGCTGATCCACGTCGTACGCGGTGTGCCCCCGGACCGGATCAGCCCGTTGCGCAGGCGGCCGACCAGCACGGCGAGGCGCCGCACGCCGTGGGAGGGGTGGCCGCGGAGATCGCCCTCGACGAGGATGTCCGCCTGGTGGACAGCGTCGGCACGGGTGGCACCCTCACCGATCAGGATCTGGACCACGGCGTCGTGCAGACGATCTGCGCTCACGGCCACGTCGGTGCCGACGCTGTTCGTCGTCATAGGTATCCTCCTCGGTCACGTCTGGACCGATGATGACCATCACGGAAGGAAGCGGCTATGACCCGTCCCGAACAGCAGGACGCCAGCTCCTCGCTCGCCAAGGGCTTGTCCCTGCTCGACCTCTTCTCGGTGACCGACTTCGAGATCAGCATCAGCGAGATGGCCCGGACGTCGGGGATACCGAAGTCCACGACCCATCGGCTGGTGACGGATCTCGTGGCGTGGGGTGCCCTCGAGCGCGGCAGGAAGGGATACCGGCTCGGGGTGCGCATGTTCGAGCTGGGACACCTGGTGCCCGCGCAGCGGACCCTGCGGGAGGTGGCCCTCCCGTATGCGCACAACCTCAACGAGGTGACCGGCCTGACCTCGAACCTGGCCGTCCGGGACAAGCGCGAGATCATCTACCTAGAGAAGATCTCGCGCCGCGACCTGCTGGTCCCGCACTCGCGCCTCGGGGGCCGGCTGCCGTTGCACTGCACCGGTCTCGGCAAGGCGATCCTCGGCTTCAGCGACCACGACTTCGTGGAGTCGGTGTTGGGCGCACCCTTGACGAGGCTCTCGCCGAAGACCATCACCGATCCCACCTCCCTTCGCCGCGAGCTCGCGAGGGTGCGGGAGACCAAGGTCGCCTACGACGTCGAGGAGTCGCAGCCCGGCCTGTTCTGTGTGGCGGCACCGATCTTCGGGATGGGCAATCACCTGGTCGGAGCGATCTCCGTCACCGGTGCGACCGCGTTGTCCCAGGCCCAGCGTTACGCCTCCGCGGTGCGGATGACGGCGATGGCGATCTCCCGGGTACTGGGATCGAGACCCGGTCGTCCGGCATAGCGGGACGACCGCTTGATGCCTCTCGCCTTCCGCGCGATCGTCGGAGCCCATCGGGACGAGGACGTGGCCCGATGCCCGACGGCCTACCCCCCGGCCGCGGGCCTCGCGAGGGAGATGAGAGCGAGTGGCGAACACCCAGGTCTCGGCATCCGCGACGGATGCCCCGCCGAACCGGAGTCGCCGGGAGAAGCCGCGGCGTCAGAACCTCGCGGGCTGGCTGTTCGTCGGTCCGGTGATCCTGGGAGTGCTCGCCTTCCAGATCGGTCCGGTGATCGCGTCGCTCGGCGTTTCGATGACGAACTGGACCGGTCTGAACGAGCCGGACTTCCTCGGGCTGGGGAACTTCGTCGCCCTGTTCACCACCGACACCCGCTTCTACACGACCCTGCTGAACACGGCGATCTTCACCGTGGCGATGGTGGCCCTCTCGATCGCGATCGGACTCGCACTGGCCGTCCTGTGCAACCAGCGGATCCGTGGCGTCGGCGTGTTCCGGACCCTGTACTACTCCCCGGCGATCACGAACGTCGTGGCCATCGGGTTCGTCTGGTTCTGGCTGTATGAGCCGAACAACGGCCTGATCAACTCGGTCCTACGCGGAGTCGGGATCTCTGGCCCGGCGTGGCTCTCCGACCCGAGCACAGCGCTGATCGCGGTGATCATCGTGGCGTTGTGGCAGGGCGTCGGCTACCCGATGGTGATCCTGCTCGCCGGGTTGCAGTCGATCGACAAGTCGCTCCTGGAGGCGGCAACGGTCGACGGCGCCTCCAACTGGCTCCGGTTCTGGCGCGTCACATTTCCGCTGCTCACCCCGAGCATCTTCTTCCTGACGATCATGCAGTTCATTTCGTCATTCCAGGTCTTCGGCATCATCTACGTGATGACGTCCGGCGGACCGAACAATGCGACGTCCGTCCTGATCTTCGAGATCTATCAGGTCGCTTTCGCCCAGGGGCGCCTCGGTTATGCCTCGGCGATGGGGTGGGTCCTGTTCCTGATCGTCGGCCTGGTGACCGTCTTCCAATGGAAGATGGAGAAGCGGTGGGTGCACTATGACAGCTGAACGCGTCGTGGCTCGAGCGCCACGTGCCCTTGACCCAGGTACCGCAGGCGGGCCCGAGGAGCGCCGGGCCGCGCCGGCCACGCGGCGCCGGCCGCGCGGCATCGGTAGGCGGGCCGCGGTCCTGATCACCCTGATCGTCCTGGCCGGTGTGTTCGCGATGCCGTTGCTGTGGATGGTGAGCGCCTCGCTGAAGCCCGAGAACGAGGTGCTCGCCTCGCCGCCCACGTTCATCCCCTCCGCCTTCCAGTGGGAGAACTACGCGGCCGCGGCGGACGGTCTCCTGCCGTTCTTCCTGAACAGCGTGAAACTTGCGGCGCTCAACGTGACTGGCCTGCTCTTCTTCGCGTCGCTGGCCGGGTACGGGTTCGCTCGCCTGAACTTCGTGGGCAAGAACGTCGCGTTCGCCCTGCTGTTGGCGACGGCGATGATCCCGAGCATGGTCTACCTGATTCCGCAGTACATGCTCTTCCGCGAGATCGGCTGGATCGACACACATCTGCCGCTCTGGGTCCCCAATGTGCTGACGCCGGTGTTCGGGACCTTCCTGCTCCGTCAGTCGTTCCGTGGCGTACCGAGGGAACTGGAGGAGGCGGCGAAGCTGGACGGGGCGTCCATCTTCGGGACGTTCTGGCGGATCATGCTGCCTCAGGTCAAGCCGGCCCTGGCCGCCGTCGGCGCCCTGACCTTCATGGCGTCCTGGAACGACCTGTTCGGTCCGTTGATCTTCCTGAACTCCACCCGGCTGCAGACCATGCCCATCGCGCTCGTGCTCTTCCAGGGCGAGTTCTTCACGCAGACGAATCTCATGATGGCGGCGGCCACGCTGACGATCATTCCGCCGCTCATCCTCTTCTTCCTCGCCCAACGGTATTTCGTCCAGGGCATCACCATGTCAGGTCTGAAAGGTTAGGTCGCCGATACATGCGCATCACACAGGTCGAGTCCATCATTCTGCTCGAGCAGTTCCACATCGTGAAGGTCCACACCGACGAAGGACTCGTCGGGATCGGTGAGGTCAGCCCCATGAAGGCCGCCGTGACGCACGCCATCGTCGAGCATGCGCTGGCGCCGCTGCTGGTGGGCGAGGACCCGGGAGACATCGAACGGCTCTGGCGTCGGATGTACACCAAGCCCTACAAGCTCGGACCGATGGGCGCCCAGCTCGAGGCGATCGCCGGCATCGACATCGCGCTCTGGGATCTGCTGGGGAAGGCCGCGAACCTGCCCGTGTACGCGCTCACCGGCGGCACCTACCGCAACGGCACGAAGGTCTACGCGAGCTCGATGTCGCGCAGCATGAGCCCGCAGGAGGAGGCCGAGCGGGCGGTGTCGTTCCAGGAGCAGGGCTATCACGGCTACAAGATCCACTCCTCGACCCCGTGGATGCATGACGACGGCTTCGATCAGACGATCGCGACGGTCGCGGCGGTCCGCACCGCGGTCGGCGACGACTTCCCGATCCTCGTCGACGTCAACAACGCCTACTACGAGCACACCGCGATCCGGATCGCGCGCGAACTGGAGGCCTACGGGGTCTGGCACTTCGAGGAGCCGCTCGCCGCGCACGACTACGCCGCCTATGCCCGGCTCGCGGACGCCGTCGACATCCCCATCGCGGCGGGCGAGCAGGAGTACACGAGCTGGCAGTTCCGCGACCTGATCACGCAGGGCCGGGTCGACATCCTGCAGCCCGACGTCATCAAGTGCGGTGGCATCACCGAGTTCCGCAAGATCGCGGTACTCGCGGACGTCCACACGAAGCCGATCACGGTGCACAACACCCAGCAGACCATCGGCACCTCGGCACACGCGCACCTGTGGGTGAGTACGCCCTCGTGCGTGTACCCGCAGGAGTACAACATCGAGCACAACCCGGTGCTCGACGACGTCCCGATCTGGACCAACCCTCTCGTCCCGGTCGACGGCGTCATCACCCCGTGGGACCTGCCCGGTCTCGGGGTCGAACTCGACGAGGACGCCGTGGCGCGGTTGCGAAGCAACTGACGGCGAATCCTCCAATCGGAGCACCGCGTCGCGGCGACTCCGGCACACCGGCCCGCTCCTCGGCCGGCCCATCAACACGGCTCAGCACACAGGACAGGACGAACCAATGGCGGTAGATCAGGTCTCACGACGATCGTTGCTCAAGACCCTGGGAGTGGCCTCCGGCGCTGCTCTCATCGGTGCCCCACTCGCCGGCTGTGGGGGCGGTGGTGGCGGCTCCGGCTCGGGGTCGGGCGGGACCTTCGCCTTCATGAGCTGGGACGCGACGTCCGACACGACCCTGTACCAGGTCGCCCAGAACTGGGCGGAACAGGCCTCCCGGGAGATCGACGTGCAGTCGGTCCCGGGCGGCGGCGACTACGAGACGAAGCTTCGTACCGTGCTCTCGTCCGGGGCCCACCCGGACGTCATCCGCATCAACGACGACTTCGTGCAGGCGTACTACAGCGAGGGCTCCCTGCTCGATCTCACGCCCTATCTCGAGCAGGACTCGATCGACGCGGACGACTTCTACCCGGTGGCCTTCAACTTCGCCAAGCAGGCCGACGGCGCCCATGCGGCCTGGCCGATCCTGACGAACCCCGGCGTCATCTACTGCAACGTCGACGCGTTCGAGGAGGCGGGGGTGCCGCTCCCACCGACTGACTGGGACGCCGACGGGTGGACCTGGGACGACTTCCTGGACGCCGCCACGAAGCTCACCAAGCCGGGCGGCGAACGCTGGGGCGCGCTGCTCTTCCACGACACCGCCCTGGAGACCGTCTGGCCGGTCAACAACGGCACCACCGGCATCTACTCCGAGGACGCCCAGTCGTTCACGCTCGCCGACGAGGGCAGCACGGATGCCCTCCAGTGGGTCGCCGACCTGGCGCTCGTGCACGGCGTCCACCCGGACTTCGGCACGGTCAGCACCGGAAAGTCCACCCCGAACTGGGCCCAGTCCCTGTTCGGGACCGGGCAGGTCGCGATGCTCCTCGGGCTCACCAGCTCGATCCCCTACCTCCGCGAGAACGCGGAGGTGAACTGGGACATCTTCCCGCCGCCGCAGCAGGCGACCCGGCAGACCGTGAACACCATGACGGTCCTGGCCGTGCCGTCCGAGTCGCCGGATCCCGACGCTGCCTGGGACTTCCTGAAGTACTGCGTCGGCCCCGAGGCCGCCGAGCTCTTCGCCGAGTCGCGCGGGTTCGTCCCGGTGGCCACCAGCTCCGCCGAGCTGTTCGTCGCCGACGATCAGGCGCCCCAGAACCTCGGCATGGTCAGCCAGGCACTGGCGAACGCCGTCAACGAGAACTTCGGGCTCTACATCGAGCGGGCGCGGACGGTCTACCGACCCGTGCTTGACGAGATCTGGAGCGGACGTCAGACCGCGGCGGACGCGCTCGGTGGCATCCGCGCCGAGGTCGAGGCGATCCTCGCCGGGCAGGGGTGACCTTGAAGATCACCAGAGTGACGGTCGACGTCACCTCCGAACCCAAGGCACACGCGATCCGGGATGCCATCCAGGTGCTCGATCGGAACGGGCGCTGCGACGTGACGATCGAGACGGACGCGGGCGTCAGCGGCACCAGCAGCACCTATTTCGGTCGCGTCGCCAGCTCACCCGCTCTGCTCGGCGCCCTCGTCACCGAACAGCTCGGTCCCGCGATCGTCGGCCAGGACGCCACGATGATCCGGCACATCCGCGACCTGCTGCGGACGCTGACCGACTATCAGGGCACGGCGGGCCTGTCGACCTTCGGGATCTCCGCGATCGATCAGGCCCTCTGGGATCTGCTCGGCAAGTCGCTCGGGGTGCCGGTCTGGAGACTGTTGGGTGCCCAGCGGGCCGCGATCCCCACCTACGCGATGGTGGGGTGGCTCGAGCTGGACGTTCCGCAACTGCAGGACGTCTGCGCCAGGGCGATGGAACAGGGCTTCCAGGGTGTGAAGATGAAGGTGGGCGGTGGCCCGCTCGCCGAGGACCTCGAACGGATCGGCGCGGTCCGTGCGGTGATCGGCGACGGGGTCCCCCTGATGGTCGACGCGAACCAGGCCTTCGACCTCGCCGAGGCGATCCGGCGCGGTCGCGCCTACACCGATCTCGGTTGCCGGTGGTTCGAGGAGCCCCTCCGGGCCGCGGACACGGCGGCACACATCACGCTCGCCGAGAAACTCGACATCCCGATCGCGACCGGGGAGAACCGGTACGGGCAGGAGCAGTTCCGGGACCTGTTCGTCGGTGGCGGCGTCGGCGTGGTCCAACCGGACCTGCGCCGGGCCGGCGGGCTCACCGACTGCTACGAGATCGGCCTGATGGCGGCCGGCTTCGGCATCCCGTACGCCTCCCACGGCGGCGGCGCGCACATCCACGTCCTCGCGGCCCTGCCGAACACGATCTACGTCGAGAGCGGGCTGCTGCCGGCGGACGGGTCGGTCACCCTGACCGACGGCTGCTACCCGCTGCCCACCGAACCCGGCCTGTCCTCCTGGAGCGCGCACTGAGCGATACCGGTCAACCGACCACCAGAGCCACGACCAGGGCGGCGAGTGCCGCCGTCGACGTGGCAGTGCGGGCGTGGTTCCACCGGACCCACCCCGCCTCGAAGGCGGTCCGCACCCCGGCCGCGTCGGCCGGGGTGGGACCGGCCCGGTCGATGGCGTTGTTCAGCGGGATGTTCGCCCGGCCGGTGATGATCAGGCAGACCAGGTAGGCCGCCACGGCCGCGGCGATCCACGGCACGGCGGGGGACGAGGCGTCCCTGACCAGGTGCGCGACCAGCGCCAGGACCGACAGGACGATCGCCCCGCCGAACGCGAGCGCGAACCACACGTTCAGGATCGCGGTGTTGATGTGGTGCATGACCTCGACGAACGCGGCGTCCCCGGCCCGCCGCAGGCCGGGCATCACGGCCACCGAGAAGGAGAAGAACAGCCCGGCCGCGAGTCCCATCGCGATGGTCGCCGCGGCCAGGCTGACGGTGGCGAGCATCTCAGTGCACCGGCAGGGTCGCCGCGGACCAGGCGCCCGCCGTGGCCGCCTCACGTGCCCAGTCCGAGAAGCCGCGGGCGGGGCGCCCGAGGACCTGCTGGACGTCGTCGGTGGGAACGGAGTTGCGCCCGTCGAGGACCTCGGTGAACAGGTAGACGAACAGGTCGACGAGTTCCGGGGGCGTGCCCTCGGACTCGAGTCCGGCCCGGAACTCGTCGGCGGTGATCTCCTGGTAGCGCACCTCGAGCCCGCTCGCGGCCGAGATCTCGGCCATCGCCTCGGCGAACGTCAGCGAGCGCGGCCCGGTGAGTTCGTAGACCTTGCCGGCGTGGCCGTCCTGGGTGAGCACGGCTGCGGCCACCTCGGCGATGTCCTCGACGTCGGTGAACGGTTCCGGCCGGCCGGCCGGAGCCGCGAACACGCCGCTGAGCACCGCCGGCAGCAGGAAGCTCTCGCTGAAGTTCTGGTTGAACCAGCTCGCGCGCAGCACGGTCACGTCGGCATCCACGCCCTGCACGCGCCGCTCGGCGATCCCGGCCTCGGTCTCACCTCGGCCGGAGAGCAGCGCCAGTCGGCGGACGCCGGCCGCGACCGCCTGGTCGGCGAAGGCGCCGATCACCTCGGCGGCGCCCGGCAGGGCCAGGTCCGGCACGTAGGCGATGTAGACGGCGCTCACGCCGTCGAGCGCGCCGGACCAGGTGGTGGGGTCCTCCCAGTCGAACGACGGCTGGGCCGATCGGGAGCCGAGACGAACGGGATGCCCGACGGCGGTGAGCCGCCTGGCGACGCGGCTGCCGGTCTTGCCGGTGGCGCCGAGGACGAGGGTCAGGTCTTCTGAGTTGGTGGTCATGGGGATCACTCAACCGGTGTGAGCTGAGACGATCCATAGTTCAGGCTCTTGATTCCATGTGTGTACGTCTAGAGACTGGTGGCATGGATGCGCTGACCGGACTGCTCGACGGACCTCGCGCGCGTGGCGCGTTCCTGATGCGCTCGCTGATGGAACCGCCGTGGGCGATCCGGATCCGGGACGAGGCTCCGCTGACGGTCGTGGTGATGACCAAGGGCACCGCCTGGATCCTGCCCGATGCCGGTGAGCCGGTGCGGCTGGACGCGGGTGACCTGGCGCTCGTGCGCGGCCCGGAGTCTTACACCGTCGCCGAGCCGCCGGAGGCACCGATCGGCGTCTACATCAATCCGGGCCAGCACTGTCAGGCACCCGACGGCCGGTCCCTCGAGGAGGAGATGCTGCTCGGCGTGCGCACCTGGGGCAACGACCCGGCCGCGGCCACCGAGGTCATCACGGGTGCGTACGGGGTCGACGGTGAGGTCAGCCAGCGGCTCCTGGACGTGTTGCCGACCATCATCGTCATCCGGGCCGGCGACCCCGCGTCACCAGCCACCCTGACCGGACTGATCCGCGAGGAGATCATCAAGGACGATCCCGGCCAGGACGTGGTTCTGGACCGGATGCTGGACCTGCTCCTGATCGCGGTGCTGCGGAACTGGCTGGGGCGGCCCGAGGCGAACCCGCCGGCCTGGTACACGGCCAGTTCCGACCCGATGGTCGGGCACGCTCTTCGGCTGCTGCACAACAACCCCGACCACCCCTGGACGGTCGCCGGGCTCGCCGCCGAGTGTGGGGTGTCCAGGGCCGCGTTCGCGCGCCGGTTCACCGAACTGGTCGGCCAGGCCCCGATGGCCTACCTCACGGACTGGCGGCTCACCATGGCGGCGGACCTGCTTCGGGAGCCGGACGCGACAGTGGCCGCCGTCGCCCGGCGGGTCGGTTACGCGAGTCCGTTCGCGTTCAGTTCCGCGTTCAAGCGCGTGCGCGGCATCAGCCCGCAGCGGCACCGCACCGGCGCCGCGCTCGCGGGCGTCGGGACCGACTGAGCCCGACGGCGGAACCCGCCTGCCGCCGTCGGGCGGTAGTCAGTGGGCCCGAGGGGCGACCAACGCGACCCCGGGTCTGCGCGAAGCCAGCGGACCGTTCCTCGTTGCGCGGCGGCGGGGTGCCGTCGATCGGTCGCAAGCGTGCTCACGGCGTCCGGACTGCACCCGGGGCGATGACGTCGAGCCCTGCGGACCTGGCGGCCTCGCCGAGCCTGTGATCGTAGGTGAGGACACCCGAGGCATCGAGCCGGATGGCCGCCTCGAGGTGCAATGCGTCGAGGGTGCGCAGGTATGGCATGGGAAGGAAACCGGCGCTGCGATAGACAGCGCGGTCGAGGGCCGCGAGCGCGACGCCGTCGAGCAGGCGAGTCACATCGGACTGGTCGAGGCCTTCCCGCACCGCAACGCGTCGCAACTCGGTCTCGAGCAGATCGCTGGAGACCAACGTGTCCTGGGTCTGGTCGAGCCAATGCAGCAGCGCCGTGCTCTCGGGCTGATCGATCAGCAGCGCGCCGAGCGCCGACGTGTCGACATAGACGATCGAACCCGACGTCACAGCCGATCTCCGCGCAGGTCGTCAAGAGTCGCGGCAAGACCCTCCCTGGTGGACTTGCGCTCGATTGCCAACGCGGCCCATCCGCCCTCACGCCGCGCCGGACGAGTGATCGGCAGCGCGGGAGCGGGGGCATCGACAGGCACGATTCGAGCGACGGGCACGCCACTGTTGGTCAGGACGAAGGAGTGACCTTCGCTCACCGCACGGAGCACTCGCCCGGACTCATTGCGCAACTCGCGCTGCGACAGGCTCTCGATCTTGGGGTCGCTGGAACTCATGGAACCGAGCGTAGCACTCGTGCTACGGGCCTTCGCTCTTGAGGTCGGGGTCGATCGTGGCGGCCGCCAGCAACGCTGGACTCGAGGAGGTGACAGTCCAGGTTGCTGATGTCTGGGTCGAGAGCGCGATCAGCGAGGGCCGCGGGCGCGGTCGCCATGCTGGTGATGGAACCGTACGCGCTGCCCGATCCAGACCGTGCGCGAGGCTTCGATGAGTGCGCCCTCGCTGTCGATACTGACGGCATTGACGACCATCAGGGGAGCCTCCTGCGGGCAGCGCAGGATCTCCGCGAACTCAGGGGATGCGGTCTCCGGATGGAGGTAGCTGTGTACTTCGGTCGCGACGATGCCGTACCGGCTCTCCAGGGTGGTGGACAGGGACCCCTCGATGAGCGGCATGGACTCGATCCCTGGCGCGACGGCCGGTGCGAGCCAGGAATCGGACATGCCGATCGGGTTTCCGTCGACGAGTTGCAGGCGGCGGAACCAGCGTGGCCCGATGTCGCCGTGGGCGAGGTCCAGGTCGAACAACAGCGCGACGGGCGGCGCTCGAATGTGTTCGGTCGGGACCTCGACGGACGTCGCCTGCATCCCGGAAGTCGCGAGCCGGTCGCGCCAGGGCTGAGCGATCGCGAGATCGTGCTGGACCACCTGCACGGTCTCCGAGACGAACGTGCCCGACCCCTGTCGACGATGGATGTAGCCCTCGTCGGCGAGCGAGCTCAGGGCCTGCCGGACCGTGATCCGGCTGACGCCGTAGTTCTCCGCCAACTCGTTCTCGCTCGGCAACTGCGCCCCGGACGCGAGTTCGCGTTGCTCGATCCGCCGCCTGATGTCACGGGCGATCTGCCCCCACCGTGCAACGGGAGACCGTCGATCCGTTGTCGCCGCCATAGTCATCCCCACCCGCTCCCGACCCGTGGGCAACTGTGCCATGCCCCGTGCCGCAAGAGTCCCGTACCGAAGTTGTCTTGACAAGGATACCCTTAAAGGTACTAAGGTCCCTACAACCAGATGGGCGACCAGGAGGTGAACGATGGACGACATCCGCCAGGTGGCACTCGGTCACGTCGTCATCGACGACATCGTGCTCACGGACGGACGAGAACTGACGGGGATGCTCGGTGGCGCCGGTGCCTACGCCGCCCTCGGACAGGCGCTAAGCAGCGGCCGCAGGGTGGCCCTGCTCTCCGGGATCGGGGCGGACTTCCCGCCGGAGGCGGCCATGCACCTACGGGCTGCAGGCGTCGACCCCGACGCGTTGACCGTCCTGAACGAGCACACCCCGCGGACCAGGATCCGCTACTTCGCGGATGGCGAGCGCGAGGAGTCGCCGGCGTACGGCATGACGCACTTCGTCGCCCTCGACCCGACCGCGGCGATGCTGCCGCACGGACTCGGCGACCTGTCCGGGGTCTATGCGTTCGCTTCGGTCGAGGACCCGCTCTGGCAGGACGTGCCCGATCTCGCCCGGACGAGCGGCGCCACTCTGCTGTGGGAGATCCACGCCGACTCGTGCGCGCCGGGCCGGTTCGACGAGGTGGCGGCCCGGTTGGCCGAGGTCGACATCCTTTCCCTCAACCGTGCCGAGGCGCGGAACTTGTGTGGCAGCGCGGACCTGACCGTGTGCCTCCGTCGGCTCCTGGAGCACGTCGGCGTGCTCGCGCTGCGGCTCGGGTCGGACGGCGCGCTTGTCGCCACCCGCACGCGCGTCGCCCGCGCGCGACCCGCGGCGCGAGCCGTGATCGACCCGACCGGGGCCGGCAACGCGTTCAGCGGTGCGCTCGTCGGCGCGTGGCCCGCCGCCACCACCGGCGAGGAGACAGACCTGAGGTCCCCGCTGGCAGCAGCGATGGCAGCCGCGGCCCTGACCATCGACCAGTACGGCCCGCCACCGGTGACCGAGTCGGTGCGCGCCAGTTTTCGCGCGCTGGCCCGCTCGGTCGAGGTCACCCTCGCACCCCTCGACTCCCTACAGAACGGAACACAGCTGTGATCAACCCGAACGCCCTGCACGATCAGGTGACCAGCCTGCCTGCCCTGATCAAGGAGCAGACCTGGCGCCTCGAGGAGGACCTGCGCAAGTCCGTCCCCACGCCGGTCCAGCACGCGATCCGACACGTCGTGCTCACCGGTTCCGGTGACTCGGCGATCGCTGGCCTGGCTGCCGAGCAGACGTTCCGGCGGTTCGTCGGCGTGCCCGTGTACGCCGGTGAGTCGCTCGCCGTAAGCAGGTTCCTGCTCGACTCCTATGGCAACGAGTACCCGCACACGCCGATGCTGCTCGCCACGTCGAACTCGGGCGAGGTCGCCCGGGTCGTCGAGGCAGCTCAGCGGGCCGCCGCGGCCGGCGGCTACGTCGTCGGCCTCACCGGGAACGCGCAGTCGCGGCTGGCCCGGACATCGCAGAGCATCGTCGACGTAGGGGCGCCCGCGTTCCCGGCCGCACCCGGGATGCGCAGCTACGTCATGGCCGTCCTCGCGCTCAACCTGTTCGCGATCCGGTTCGCCGAGGTGCGGGGGCGTATCACCATGGATGAGGCGCAGGCGCTGCGCGGCGAACTCGCCGGACTCTCCGACGTGGTTGAGCAGGCGATCGTGACGGCCGATGCTCCGCTGCGTTCCTTGGTGCAGGACTGGCGCGACCTCCAGGGGGTGGAATTCCTCGGCTCGGGGCCGTCGCGCGCTTCTGCGGCGTTCGGGGTGGCCAAGATCCTCGAGGCCGTCGGCAAGCAGTCTGCCCACGTCGATCTCGAGGAGTTCATCCACCTGAACTACTTCGAGCGGGCGGCCACCGGCATCGGCACCGTCGTACTGGCGCCGGCCGGCTCCCCGGTCCGCAGCCGCGCGGACGAGCTCGCGCCACTGCTGAACAACCTCGGCCGGCCGTGGGCCGCCATCGGCTCGGTCACCGACGCGCCCGTCAGCATCGAGATCCCGCAGGTGCGGGAGGAGTTCGCCCCGGTGGTCCAGGCCGCCGTGCTCGGTCTCCTCGCCGCTCACCTCATGGACGCAACGGGGGAGGAGCCGGGCCGCGGCGCCGTCGGCCCATGGGCGGATTGCGCGGACGGCGCCACCACCCGCGACAGCCAGATCGTCCTCTGAGACGACGAGCAGACAAGGACCCCAGACCATGACCAGCCGCCACCCACTACAGACCAATGGCAACGAGGCCTACGACATCCAGCCCGAGATCAACGACGCGGTCACCGAGAGCGGCGTCCAGGAGGGCCTGGTGACGATCGTCGCACCACACACCACCGCGGCGCTCGGAATCATCTCCTACCACGACCCGCTCGGGCTCGAGGACGTGATGGACGAGTTCCAGCGCCTGGTTCCTGCGCGGATCACCTTCAAGCACGAGCACGACACTCCGCAGGACGCAGCCGGACACGTGCTGTCGACGATGGTGGGACCGACGCTCACGCTGATCGTCACCGGCGGCGAGGTGCTCCTCGGGCACTCCCAGAAGGTGTTCTTCCTCGAGTTCGATGGTCCCCGCAGGCGCCAGTTCTTCGTCAAGGTCACCGCCGACCCGACCCCCGGGGCCTGACCCATGGACGCCGTCGACGCGATCGAGCCGCACCCGAGAACGACCGGCCCGGACGACGTGCTCGGTCGTTACCGGTACGCAGCGAACATCCCCGCCAACGGGCTCATGATCGATGGCCGGCCGGCCCTCACCCAACTCGACCCATCCCGGATCGGGCGGTACGTGCTGCTCGTCGTTCGCGACCCCTTGTGCGCCTACGACGAGGACCCGGCCGCCCAGTTCGCCGCCGAGCTCGACGACGCGGAGCTCGTGGGTCGCTCCGGGATGTTCACCACGTATTCGGGGACTTACGGCGATGCCCCGGTGACCGTGCTCAGCGGGGGATCGGGCGGCCCCGAGGTGGAGCTCGCGCTCATGGAACTGTTCGAGCACACGAACGCGGACACTTTCATCCGGGTCGGTGGTTCCGGAGGCATGCACGCCCGCGTGCAACCGGGCGACCTCGTCATCGCCACCGGTGTGGTTCGCGACGAGGGCGTCAGCCAGGCGTACATCCCGCAGGCCTATCCGGGCGTCTGCTCGCCGGAGGTCGTGCTCGCGCTGACGCAGGCCGCGGCCGGTCACGGCGCACCGTTCCACCTCGGACTCACCCGGTCCACAGACTCGGACTTCGTGGCCGGCGGCCGGCCCGCTGCGCGCGGCTACTTCCAGCCCGCCCATCTGGACCTCGTGGAGACCTGGACCAGGGCCGGCGTCCTCAACGGAGATCGCGAGTCCGCGGCGATCGTCACCCTCGCGAGCCTGTTCGGGCTCCGTGGCGGCTCGATCTGCTCGGTCGCCGACAACATCGTCACCGGCGCGAGGTTCATGCCGGGGGCCGGTCACACCGACGCGATGAGGGTCGCGCTCGACGGTGTCGCCGTGCTTCACGCCATGGATCGCGCGCGCGAGGCCGCCGGGCTTGCCATGTGGATACCAGCGCTCTCCGAAGCGGGTGGGTCCGCATGAGAACGGTCCTTGTCGACGGCGGACTGAGCCGCGACCATCTGGTCACCGTCGGTCAGCCGCCCCGCTTCGACGAGCCGGGCGGGCCGGGCGTCTACGCGAGCCTGGCTGCGGTCCTCGCGGTCTCGCTGCTGCGGCATCGGAGTGCGGAATCGATGCAGGTGGCGCTGAGCACGACCCTGCCGAGAGCCGATGAGGACATTCGGGCGGTGCTCGCCGGGGCGGGCGTCGACCTCAGCCTGTGCGTGGACGGCCCGGCGATCCCGAAGCTCTGGATCCTCAACTCCCCGCAGGGGCGGCGGATCGTGCGGACTGCTGCGTCGGCGACGGCACACGAACTCGACGAGACGGACGACCTGGGGACTGCGCCACCCGCCCAGCTGGGCGCCACCGCGCCCGATGTCCTACTCCGGTGTGCGCCCACCCGGGCGCTCGAAGGTCGACGCCCGGCGGTCACGCTCGTCGACCCGGACCAGCAGTCCCTGGCGGTCGGCGGCTGGGACTACGTTGCCGAACTCACCCCACGGACCGACGTCTATCTGCCAAGTCGTGTGCAACTGACCCAGCTCGGTGCCGACCCGGTGGAAGCGGCGTGGGAACTGCGGCGCAGGACGGGCAGGTCGGTGGTCGCCAGGCTCGACGCCGAGGGATCCCTCGTCCTGCCCCCCGGCGGGGGAGCCTGGCGGGTCGCCGCCGGGACGGTCGACGTCGAGGAGACCACAGGTGCCGGCGACAGTCACGCCGGCGCGTTGGCGGCCGCACTGGCGCAGCCGGGCACGACGCTCGTCGACGCAACCCTGATCGCCACCGCAGCCGTCGCCCACAACCTTGCGGCGCCCGGAATCGCCGGCCTGATCGGCGGCGACGAGATCACCGAGAACGAGCTGCGCGGCATTCGCGTGGAGGAACAGGAGCAGCCGTGACCGACCAGCACACCGCAGCCGCAGCACTCGGCGGCCTCGCAGTTCCCGACATCACGCCACTCGGCGGGCGCCGGGCTGCCTTCCTCGGCTGCGGAGACTCACTCGCGGCCGCGAGAGGGGCCGAGGCCGACGGGCATCGGGTCCTGTCCGCCGGTGACGTCGCCTGGAGCGGCAGCGCCCCTCGCGGGGTCGACCTGGTGGTCCCGCTGTCCTGGTCCGGGCGGACCGGGGCGACGATCCGCGCAGCCCAGGTGGCCAAGGACGCCGGCCTACCGGTCCTGTCGATCACCTCCAACCCTGCCTCCCCACTGGCCGAGCTCTCGGACGAGCACATCGCCCTGCCTCCCAACGACATCGCCGAGGACATCCCGGCGATCGGCTACGCGCTGCACTCGTCCGCGATCGCACGGCTGGTCGGCCTCGCCAGTCCGGACCCCGCCACCCTCGCCCGGGACTGGGCCGATGCCGGACAGGGCGTAGCCCGTGTCGTCACGGCCGCGGGCGGTGAACCGGCCGGGATCACGATCGCGAGCATGCCGGACGCACACGGCGCCGCCGAGTTCTGGATGCTCAAGATCATCGAGGCCACCGGCATCACGGTCCGGACCGCGTCGATCGAGGAGATCGGTCACGTGGACTACTTCCTCGGCCCGCAGGCCCATCTGACCCTGATCGTCTCTGGCGCTGCCGACGCGCCCCGGGCGGACGGGCTCGGTGCCGCGCTGGGCCGCAACGGCCAGCGCGTGGTCCAGATCCGGCTCAGCGACTTCACCGCCGCGGCTGGGACCGAACGCGAGATCCTCGGCGGTCTCATCGGCGCCGATGTGGCCGCCGGTCTCGCGGTCGCGTGGGGCAGGCCCCACTTCAGAGGCGGCGTCGTCGACATGTCGGCGCAGCACATCCAGGTGCCGGTCGCCTGACCGGACCCACCCCCCGGAGAACCCACATCTCAACGAGGAGCGTCACCCATGAAGAACATCAGAAGGACCCTTCGGGTCACCGCGGCCGCCGCAGCGATCACGCTATTGGCGGCCTGCGGCGCGGGCGGTGAAGGATCGTCCGACGGGCGTGAGGAACTCGAACTCTGGTTCTGGGGTGCCACGCCGGCGCAGCGGGCGGCCCTCGAGGAGAACCTCGTCGACGCCTACAACGCCTCGCAGGACGAGTACACCCTGACGGTCACGTTCAACGAGCGCGTCGACAGCAACATCCAGACCGCGCTCGCGGCCAACGAGGGACCGGACATCGTCTATGGCTCGGGCCCGTCGTTCGTCTCGCCGTTCGCGCAGAGCGGCAAACTCCTGAACCTCGACGAATACTCCGAGCAGTACGGCTGGCAGGACCGGCTCCTGGCACCGATCTACGAGTCCGGCACCGTGGACGGCAGCCTCTACGCCGTCGCCAACTCCATCAACACGGTCGGGATCTTCTACAACCAGGCGGTCCTCGACGACCTCGGAGTCGGCGTTCCGACCACCATCGAGGAACTTGAGACGGCGTTGGCCGCCGCCCAGGACGCGGGACTCTACCCGTCGGTCACCGGGAACAAGGGCTGGCAGCCCGTCAACGAGAACTACTCCTCGATGTTCCTGACGGCGGTCGCCGGCCCGGACGCGATGCATGACGTGCTCACCGGCGCGGCCTCGTGGACGGACCAGCCCTACGTCGATGCCGTCCAGATGAGTGCCGACTGGTACGAGAACGGGTATCTCGGCGGCGGCCAGTACACCAACCTCAACTTCCTCGAGTCCATGCAGCTCCTCTCGGACGGGCAATCCCCGTTCTTCTTCGGACCGACGCTCGCGTTCCAGTTCGCGGCCGAGTTCTTCAACACCGAGAACGGCAACGTCGACGATCTCGGCTTCATCCCGTTCCCCACGGTCGGTGCGGAGCTCGAGTCGCCCCTGTACACGCTGGCCACCACCGCGTCCTTCTCGATCAACGCCCAGTCCGAGCATCCGGATGCCGCCGCCGAGGTCATCGACCACATGCTGACCGAGGACTTCATGAGCACGATGACCGCGCAGTGGCCCGGGTACTGGGGTGTCCCGCTCGCAGGGGTGGAACTCGACCCGGCGCAGTTCGACGGGCTGTCGGCAGCGTATGTAACCGCGCTCGTCGACATCCTCACCGCCACTGAGGAGGGTCGCTTCGGGTACTTCACCGGCACGTTCTTCCCACCCCAGACCCAGCAGGCCCTGGTTGACATCGACACGGTGTGGACCGGTCAGGCCGACGCCGAGACCTTCCTGACCGGCATCGAGACCACCTTCGCCGCCGAACTCGCCGACGGTGCGGTCCCACCGATCCCGGCGCCCTAGCAGTGGTGACGGGTGGGTCGCCCACGCAGTGCGGCCGACCCACCCGAACCCGCAGGAACGGAACGACTCATGACAGTTCTGAACTCTGTGCAGCCTGACGCCGACACCGCGACCGTCAAGGATGCCCGTCGTGGACGGGGACATGGTGTCCATTACCTACTCCTGGCGCCGGCGATCCTGCTCTCGATGGCGATCGTGCTCGTTCCCGGCGTGTTCACGTTGGTCACCTCGTTCACCGACTGGAACGGTGTCGCGGCCGACCCGGAGTTCGTGGGCGTCGAGAACTACGCGGCGATCCTCGCGGATCCGATCTTCCGGACCGCCGTCGGGAACAACATCATCTGGACCCTGTTGTTCCTGACCATCCCCGTTGTCCTCGGGTTGGGCGTGGCGTTACTGCTGCTTCGCCGGCCGCGCACGCGCGGGCTCTACCAGGTCATCTTCCTGCTGCCCTACGTGATGGCCGCGGTCACGAACGCGATGGTCTGGCTGAACATGATCTACAGCCCCATCTCCGGAGTGATCGGGTTCCTGAACAAGCAGGGCTGGGACATCGACTCGCCGATCTCCAGCCTCGACGGCGCGATCTACGCGGTGGCCGCCGTCGACATCTGGCACTACTGGGGCTTCCTCCTCGTCGTCTACCTCGCGGCGCTGCGACAGACGCCGGTGGAGCAGATCGAGGCGGCCCAGCTCGAGGGAGCCAACTCGTGGCAGGTGTTCCGCTACGTCTACCTGCCGAACATCCGCCCCACGATGCAACTCATGTTCGTGATGATCATGATCTTCTCCTTCCTCACGTTCGACTACATCTTCCTGATGACCCAGGGCGGACCCGCCAACTCCACGGAGATGCTCAGCACGTTCGCCTACAGCCTCGCGTTCGCGACGTTCCAGTTCGGAAAGGCCGCGGCCGTCGGCATCGTCATGGGTGTGTTCGGGCTCGTCGCCTCCGTCATCTACACCCGCATGAGCCGGAGAGGCATGGACGTATGAGCCGCAGCTCGAACCGGGCGCTGCGGGCGACCCCCGGTCACATCATTCTCATCCTGCTCGTGTTCACGGCGCTGTTCCCGATCGTGCTGGTGCTGCTGAACAGCCTGAAGGATGCCCCGGAGGTGGTGCGCAATCCACTCGCGCTGCCCGAGTCCCCGGACTGGTCGAACTTCGCCGAAGCGTGGCAGTACGCCGGATACACCCGCGGATTCGCCAACAGTGTGCTGCTCACTGCCACGACGGTCGCGACCGTGCTATTGACCGCGGCGCCGGCGGCCTACGTGCTCGCTGCTCGCAAGATCAAGGCGGCCGGCCCGGTGATGATCTATCTCATGGTGGCCATGACGGTGCCGATCCAACTCTTCCTGTTCCCGCTCTACGCGGTGTTCGCCCGGCTCGGCCTGCTCAGCAACGTCGTCGCCGTCGGCGTGATCGTCGCCGCGATCAACATGCCCCTCGCCGTCATGCTGCTGCGCACGTTCTTCCTGCGGATCCCGAGCGAACTGCCGGAGGCCGCCACCATGGACGGCGCGAACACCTTCCAGGTGCTCCGGCACGTGCTGGTCCCTGCCGTCTCGCCCGGCATGATCACCGTCGGCATCATCGTAGGGCTGAACGCCTGGAACGAGTACCTCATCTCGGTGACGTTCCTCCAGCGGGAGGAGAGCTACACCGCCACCCTCGGGTTCCTGTCCCTGACCGGAACGTTCGCGGTCGACCAGGGGGTCCTGATGGCCGGCGCGGCCATCCTGATCCTCCCGATCGTCTTCCTCTTCCTAGCCGCCCAGCGCAAGTTCGTCGACGGTCTCGTCAGCGGTTCGGTCAAGGGGTGATCCCGGTGGTCATGAAAGAGCAGGACTACACGGAACGCACGTATGCGGGGGTACTCGGGAAGATCATCGGCGTCTACCTGGGGCGCCCTGTCGAGGGCTGGCCCTACGCCGACATCGCCGAGCGGTTCGGGACGTTGACGCACTACGTCAACGACCAACTCGGGATCCCGGTCGTGACCGCGGATGACGACATCTCGGGCACGTTCGCGTTCTCCCGCGCGGTGCTCGACCACGCCGGCACCGGGCCGCTCAACGCCCGGCAGGTCGGCGAGACCTGGCTCAACTACATCGTCGAGGACCGCACGATCCTGTGGTGGGGCGGACGTGGGCGATCCACCGAACACACCGCCTATCTGAACCTCAAGAACGGCGTGCCCGCGCCCGGATCGGGCTCCGCGCGACGCAACGGGCGGACCCTACCCGTGCAGGTGGGCGCCCAGATCTTCGTCGACGGCTTCGCCATGATGAGTCCCGGTGACCCGGACCGGGCCGCTGCCCACGCCCGGGCGGCGGCCTCCGTGAGCCACGACGGCGTGGCCGTGGATGCGGCCGCGTTCATCGCCGCGATGGAGGCACTCGCCTACATCGAACCCGACCTGCACGTCCTGATCGAGACGGGACGGACCCAGGTCAAGGATCCGGTCCTGCAGCAGATCATCGACGACGTGCTGACCTGGTGCGCGCCAGGCGCCGACTGGCGTGGGGTCCGGGACCGGATCGAGCAGACGTACGGCTACTCCGTGTTCCACGGCCCGTGCCCGGCCACGACCAACAACGCCGCGGTGCTCTCGGCCCTTCTGCTCGGTGGCGACAGCTTCCACCGGGCCGTCTCGATCGCGTCCTCGGCCGGCTGGGACACCGACTCCAACGCCGGCGTGGTCGGCGCACTGAACGGGATCAGACTCGGGCTCAGCGCCCTGGACGCGGAGGCGGACCTGCGCTCGCCGGTGGCCGACCAGTTGCTGGTGGTGACCGCGGACGGTGGGGAGTGCATCTCCGACGCGGTGCAGCAGACGCGGGCCATCACGGCCGGCAGACGCCTCCTCGACGGTCTCCCACCTGCGCCTCGGCCGGCACGATTCGCATTCGAACTGCCCGGCTCCGTGCAGGGCTTCGCCCCGTGCCCGGACGTCGCTTCGCCCTACACCCGGGTAGCGGTCGCCAACGTCCACCCGCGCCCCGGCGGACGGGTCGGCCCGGATGCGGGCGGCCTGGTGATCACGTGCGCGGGCATCGCCGAAACGGTGCCCGCGGCCGTCTCCACCCCGGTGTTCCTACCGAGGGCCGCGGACGGGGACAACTTCTCGACCATCGCCAGCCCGACCCTCTACCCCGGGCAGCGCGTCCGGTTGACTGCCCGCCTCGCGGCGCCCACGTCGCAGGCAGGCCCGACGCTGCGCCCGTACGTGCTCACCGAGGCTGACGCACGGATGGTGGCGACGTTCGGTCCCGACCTCCTCCTGGCGGAGGAGCCACGCGAGGTGGTCTGGGAGGTGCCCGAGGTCGGTGCGAACCCGATCCTGCGACTCGGTGTGGCGGTGACCTCCACGAGCCGGTTCGACGGCGACGTGGTGCTGGAGCGGGTGGACTGGTCCGGCGCACCGGTTCGCCACGCCCGGTCCGGCGTCCTGATGACCTCGATCTGGGACCTCACCCCGGAGCCGCTGCGGGCGTGGGTGAGCTCGGCGAAGGACTTCGAGGCCGACTTCAGGTACTCCTACTCCGTGTCCCACCCCGAGGGGACCGGATTGGCGACCATCGGCACCCGGGACTGGGACGACTACACGTTCTCCTCGACCCTCGTGTTCAATCCCCACGAACGCGGCGGCCTGGTGGTCCGGGCCCGCGGACACCGCCGCTACTACGCCGCGGTGTTCGAGTCGTGGCAGCGGATCTCGTTGGTGCGCCGCGACCACGACCGTGAGGAGATCCTCGCGAGCGCACCCTTCACGTACGCCGAGGACGTGCCCTATCGGGTCACGGTGAGCTGCCATCGGGACCGGCTCACGGTCAGGATCGACGACGCCGAGGTCCTGACCGCCTCGGACGACGCCGCGAACGCGCACTCGAGCGGAGGCGCGGGCTTCCTCGTCACGACCGGCACCGTGCTCGCCGACGGCTTCGAGGTCGGTTCGCTCGGGCCGGACCGATGACGGGTATCGCCGTGGTGGGCAGCCTCAACGAGGACCTCGTGGTGGAGGTCGTCGTGGCACCCGCGGCCGGTGAGACCGTATTGGCCCGTGGTCACCAGCGCGGACTCGGGGGCAAGGGCGCCAACCAGGCCGTCGCGGCGGCCAGGCTCGGCGGCCGAGTACATCTGACGGGGTGCGTCGGTGACGATGCCGGCGGCAACGAGTTCCGGCGTCGGCTGGCCGCCGAGCGGATCGATACGACCGGCATCCGGGTGCGTGACGGCGGTGCCACTGGACTCGCCGTCATCGTCGTCGACCGAGCCGGGGAGAACCGGATCCTGGTCAGCGCCGGCAGCAACGCGACCTTGGGCCAGGGGGACCTCTCCGAGGGTGCCCTGGCCACGGCGTCCGTCGTGCTTGCGCAGCTGGAGGTGCCGGCGGACGCGGTGCTGGCTGCGTTCCGGATGGCCGCCGGGCGTCGGATCCTCAACGCTGCACCGGCCGCTCCGGTGTCGGCGGAGCTGCTCGAGCTCGTCGACATTCTGGTTGTCAATGAGACCGAGCTCGCCTCGATCACGGGCCGGGGGATCCCCGAGAGTCCCCACGAAGCACTCGCACAGGCCGGCGTCGTGACCGGACCGGAGACGGTCGTCGTCACGCTGGGCGGCTCGGGTTGCGTGGTACTCACCTCCGGTGAGTCATGGCACGAACCCGGTCGCACCGTTCCGGTCGTCGACACGACAGCGGCCGGCGATGCCTTCTGTGGCGCCCTCGCCGTGCGGCTCAGCGTGGGCGACGACCTGCGGAGCGCGGTGCGGTACGCGACCCGGGTGGGCGCTGCCGTCGTGACCCGTCGTGGAGCCATCGACTCCCTCCCAACCCTTACCGAACTCGACGATCCGGACGAAGGATGGAACGCATGACCAGCAAACTCATCATCGACTGTGACCCGGGCATCGACGACGCCCTGGCCATCATCCTCGCCCTCAAGGACCCCGGCCTCGAGATCCTGGCGCTCACTGCGGTCACCGGGAACCTCCCGTCCGACCGCACCGCGGTGAACGCCCGCAAGGTGCTCGAACTCATGGGCGAGCGCGGGACGCCCGTCGCCCAGGGGCCGCTGCAGCCGATCTCACGGGAGTACCCCCACGACCCGTTCTCGCACGGGGACGACGGCCTCGCGAACACCGCCCTACCGGAGCCGACACTGCCCCTGGAGGACCGCAGTGCCGCGCAACTGATCGTCGACGTCATCAACGACAACGCCGGAGACATCGCGATCGCCGTGCTCGGCCCGATGACGAACATCGCCCTGGCGCTCGAACTCGACCCGGACCTGCCCCGCAAGGTGAGCAGGATGACGGCCATCGCCGGGTCGTTCGGATTCACCCGCTACGCGTGGACCCAAGCCACCGGCGACAACCCGGTCAGCGAGTGGAACGTCTACGTCGACCCCGGCGCGGCCGCCACGGTGTTCGCCGCCGGCTTCGCGCTGACCGCCGTCGGACTGGACGTCGCCACACACCCGGACGTGAATCTCAGCCCGGAGCGATTCGACCGACTCGCCGCGAGTGGGCGACCCGAGGCACGGTTCGCGGCCGACATCGTCAGGTTCGTCCGCGGCCGCGGGTACCAGAGCTACTGCGCCCTGATCGACTCGCTGGCGATCGCAGCCCTCGTCCATCCTGAACTCATGACCACCCAGCGGATCCATTGCGCCGTGGAGACCCGCGGCGAGCTGACTCTCGGCATGACGGTCGCGGACGTCCGCAACCACCACCGCTGGGAACACCTGCCACTGCTGGAGGCCGTGAGCGACGTCGATTTCGACGGTTTCCTCGACTATCTCGTCGACGGGCTGGTGCGATGATTCGGCAGATGAGCGACGTCCCGGCGAACCCCGCCACGCCTCCCTGCGCTGAGCTGCACCTGCACATCGAGGGCACGCTGGAGCCGGACCTGGTGTTCGCGCTCGCGGAGCGCAACGGGATCGAGCTTCCGGATCGGGACATCGCCGGACTGCGGTCCCGGTACGCCTTCACCGACCTGCAGTCCTTCCTCGACCTCTACTACGAGAACATGGCGGTGCTGCGCACGCCGGCCGACTTCGCGGAGATGACGCGCGCCTACCTGACCCGGGCCCGGGCGGCCGGGGTTCGGCACGCCGAGATCATGTTCGACCCGCAGGCCCACCTGGCCCGGGGGGTGCCGCTGGCCACCAGCGTCGAGGGCATCGCGTCCGTGCTCCGCGCGAGCGAGGCCGAGTTCGGGATCTCGACGGGGCTGATCGCGGCGTTCCTTCGGGACCGACCGGCCACCGAAGCGCTCGAGGTCCTCGAGGATCTGTTGGCGATGGACGCGCCGATCATCGGCATCGGCCTCGACTCCGCCGAGGTGGGGAACCCGCCGTCGGGCTTCACCGCGGTCTACGACCGCGCCCGCCGGGCCGGACTGCACCTGGTGGCGCACGCGGGGGAGGAGGGACCGCCGTCGTACATCGCAGACGCGCTCGACGACCTCGGCGTCGAGCGGATCGACCACGGGATCCGGTGCCTCGACGACCCGGCACTCGTGGCGAGGCTGGCCGCCGAGCAGATCCCGCTGACCGTCTGCCCGCTGTCCAACGTGCGGCTGCGGGCGGTGCCCTCACTCGTCGAGCACCCGCTGCGGCGGCTGCTCGAGGCCGGGGTGGTCGTGACGATCAACTCCGACGACCCGGCCTACTTCGGCGGCTACGTCGATGACAACCTGCACGCCGTGCGGGAGGTCCACAAGCTGACCGACGACGAGCTGGCGGCGCTCGCGGCGAACTCGTTCCGCGCCTCCTTCCTCGACGGCGACCGGCGGGATGCGTTGCTCGCCGAGGTCGAGGCGTGGCGAACCTCGGCGCCCCCGGCCCTCGGTGCGAACTGAGGGACCGGAGCGGTCAACCGGACGGGTGCCGATCCGGCCTGGGACTCGGCAGCCCGAGGACCACGGCCAGCCAGGTCAGATTGATCGAGGCGAGGTCGATGAACACCTGACGGAGCCAGTCCGGTTGCGTGCTCACGCAGGCGCGCTGCAGCGACGGCCCGGCAAGCCTGGCGATGAGCGGTGCGGGTTCGGTGCACACCTGCCACGGCGGCGGACCACCCTCCAGCTGGAGCGTGGGGAGGAGTTGCACGAGGTCGTGCCACTCGTGGCCGGCGCCGGCGTGCGACCAGTCGACGAGGCGAGCTTCGCGCTCGTCGGCTTCGCCGACGATGCAGAGGTTGTCGCTGCGGAGGTCGCCATGCACCAGGTGGGCGTCGAGTTCGAGAGCCTCGTCCGCCTCCGCATCGACAGTGGTGAGGGTCTCGGCATTCGCCTCGAGCCAGCCGGGGGTGACCACACCGAGATCGGCGAGTCGGCCGGCCAGCTCGATGACACGTTGCCACTGTGGGCCCGGCCAACTGGTGGTACGCGGTAGCTCGGCGGCGATCGGCACCCGGCGCAAACGGTCGAGCGTGCGGCGGAGGACGTCGATGTCACCGGGGCGCCACAGCGTCGATGTGCCCTCGCCCGGATCCTCGATGCCGGCCGCGGGCCAGTAAGCGGCGGACAGGTCCTCGGTGACCAGCAGCGGCGCTCCCGTGCCGTCGTCCTGCCAGCCCTGGACCTCGGGGGCGAGGCCGGTGCCACGCAGGTGATCGAGGAACCGGTGCTCATTGCGCAGCCAGCCCGCGGTCTCGGCGGTCCGCGCCGCCTTGACGAACGCGGCGCCGCCATCGCTGAACGTGACGATCAACCGGTCCGCCGCTGACAGCCCGAACTCGGGTGCACGCCAGATCACCGCAGTCTTGCCGAGCAGCGACTCCACCGCCCCGGCGATCGCGGGCCTTTCGGCAGATCTCACCCGCCAGGTATACCAGCCGGCGCCGGTCGGAGCGCAGGGGTCAGCGGAGCTCGGTGACCTGCACGTGGTCCATGTCGTCGAAGGACTGGTTCTCCCCGGCCATGGCCCACACGAACGAGTAGGCGCTGGTGCCGACGCCGGAGTGGACCGACCAGCTCGGAGAGATGACGGCCTGCTCGTTCGCGATCACGACGTGCCGGGTCTGCGTCGGTTCCCCCATCAGGTGCAGCACCCGGGCCTCGTCCGGCAGGTCGAAGTAGAGGTAGGCCTCCATCCGGCGGTCGTGAGTGTGCGCGGGCATCGTGTTCCACATGCTGCCCTCGTGCAGGGTGGTCACGCCCATCACCACCTGGCAGGACCGCACGCCGTCCGCGTGGATGTACTGGTTGAGGGTGCGCCGGTTCGAGGTGCTCTGCTCACCGAGCTCGCGCACGTTGCCCTCGCCCGGCCGGACCAGCGTGGTCGGGTACGCGGTGTGCGCAGGTGCGGAGAAGCCGTAGAACCGCGCCGGTTCAGCGGTGTCGGAGGAGGCGAAGGTGACGTGCTCGGCGCCCCGGCCGACGTACAGGCAGGCGCCGTGGATGAGTTCGTACGCCGCGCCGTCGACCGTGACGGTGCCGGCGGCGCCGACATTCACGATCCCGATCTCGCGCCGGGAGAGGAAGTGCTCGGCGCGCAGCTCCGCCGGTGCGACCAGGCCGAGCGGCCGGTCCGTCGGCACAGCGCCGACCAGGACCACGCGGTCCTGGTGGGAGTACGTCACGCTCACCTCCCCCGGGGTGAAGAGGTCCTCGACGAGGAACCGGTCGCGCAGCGCGTCGGTGTCCATCGAACCGATCTCGGTGGGGGAGGTGGCGTAGCGGATGTCCACGTCAGGAGCCTGCTTTCGTCTGGGCCCGGCGGTGGGCGCCGCCGGGATCGTGATGAGGAGTCAGTGGGCGGCGCGGCCGGTCTCGAGGACCTCGGGGTTGAGGATGTTGCGGGGGCGCTTTCCCGCCACGACGTCCACGGCGTTCTCGGCCGTGCGCCGCTTCAGCTCGGAGTAGGACTCCTCGGTGTAGAAGGCCGCGTGCGGGGTGAGGATCACGTTGTCGAACCTGGTCAGCGGGTGCTCCGCCCCGATCGGTTCCTCCTCCAGCACGTCGATCCCGGCGGCGTGCAGGCGGCCGGACTCGAGCGCCGCCACGAGCGCGGCGGAGTCCACGACGCCCCCACGCGCGGTGTTGACCAGGATCGCGCCCGGCTTCATCGCGGCGAAGGCGGCGGCGTCGATCAGATGCAGGCTCGCCGCGTCGAGCGGGGTGTGCACGCTGATGACGTCCGACTCGGCGAGCAACTGCTCCCGGGAGACGGCGAGCCACCCCTCCGGCCGGACCTCACCGGGGGTGAAGAGCACGTCGTGGACGAGCACCGTGAACCCCAGGGCGGCAGCCTTGCGGGCCGTTGCCGACCCGATCCGGCCGCACCCGAGAACGCCGACGGTCTGGTTCGAGAACTGCCGGATCGGCAGCGCCGGCTCGAGTTCGTGCCGGCCCGCACGGATACCCCGGTCGAGGTTCACGAGGCCCCGGATGGTGCCGAGCACCAGGGCGATCGCGTGGTCCGAGACCGCCTCCGTACCGTAGTCGGGCACGTTGCAGACGGCCACGCCCAGCTCGGTCGCCGCCTCGACGTCGACCGTGTCCACGCCGACGCCGTAACGGCTGATCACCTTCACGTCCGGCAGGGCCTCGAGCACCTCGCGGGTGATCTTGGCGTACTGGACGATCAGGCCGTCCGCCCCGGCCGCACCGGCGATGACGTCCGCCGGTGCGTTGGTCTGGTTGAGCGTGAACTCACCCCCGGCGGCCGTGACCACTTCGCGTTCGAGGTCCAGGGTGGCGTGGTCGCAGTCGGTGACGACGATGCGCATCGGTGCTTCCTTTCAGCTAGATGAGGCCGAGTAGTCCGGGTAGCCACAGGGACAGTGCCGGCACGAACTGGATGATCAGCAGCATCACGATCAGCGACACGTAGAACCAGAGCAGGGGCTTGAAGACCCGCTCCACCTTCACCTCGGCCACCTTGGCACCGACGAACAGGACCGGTGCCGATGGTGGTGATATGACCGCGATACACATGTTGAAGACCAGCATGATGCCGAAGTGGATCGGGCTGATCCCGTACGCCTCCACCGCGATCGGCAGGAAGATCGGCGTGAAGATCAGCACGGCAGGGGTGGCGTCGAGCGGGATCCCGATGATCAGCAGGATGACCATCATGATCAGCAGGAAGACGATCTTGGAGTCGGTGATCTCCGTCATCCACTGGCCGATCAGCTGCGGCACCCGGGAGTAGGTCATCGCGAAGGACATGATCGAGGACAGCCCGATCAGGAAGATGACCACAGAGGAGGTCCGGGTGGACTGCAGCAGGATCTTCGGGAAGTCCTTGACCTTCACGGCCCGGTAGATCATCGCCAGGGCCGCCGAGACGACCACGGAGACCGCGGCGCCCTCGGTGGGGGTGAAGAACCCGAAGATGATCCCACCGATGACGATCAGCACCATGGACAGGGACGGCAGTGCCCGCCACAGGATCGTCAGGAACGTGCGGAAGTCCGGGAAGCCCTTCCCGCGCAGTTCCGGCTTCTTGCGGGCGTAGAGCCAGATGATCACGGCGCAGGACAGGCCCCAGAGGATGCCGGGAATGTATCCGGCGACGAACAGCGCGCCGACGGATGCCTGGGAGACCAGGGCATACACGATCAGAGTGTTGGACGGGGGGATCAGCATGCCCGATGGGGCCGAGGCCACGTTCGCGGCGGCCGCCCAGCGCATGTCGTGGCCCTCCTTGCGCTGCTGCGGTGCCATCGAGGATCCGACGGCGGCCGCACCCGCGAGGGCGGAGCCGGAGATCGAACCGAAGAGCATGTTCGCGATGGCGTTGGTCTGCATGAGAGAGCCGGGCATCCGCCCGGTCATCGCTCTGGCCAGATCGATGAGTCTTGTGGCTATGCCCCCGTTGTTCATGATGGCGCCGGCCAGCACGAAGAGGGGGATCGCGAGCAGGGCGAAGGAGTCGATGCCGTTGTAGATCTTCTGGGCGCTCGTGTAGATGCCCTGTTCGTTGCCCTGGAGCAGAACCAGGCAGATCGAGGCGGGAAGTCCGATGGCGACCGAGACCGAGACGCCGAGGGCCATCAGGCCGAACATGCCGATCACCATGATGAGGGTGACCATGAGTGCGTCGTTCATGTCAGATCCCCTCTTCCGCGATCTTGCTGATGTCCACGTCGTCGGGCTCCTCGTGGTGCGTGATCTCCTCGTCGGAGGCCCGCACGATGTCGATCGTGTGCAGGATGCTGTAGATGACGATCAGGGCACCGGCGATCGGGAGCACCAGGAACGTCTGGCCCTGGGTGACCGGCATCAGTTGCACGTGGTCCTCCCAGCCGGCGAGGACGTTGCGCATGCCGCCCCAGATCATGATCCAGACCGCGAAGAAGGCGACGATCGCGTGGGCCAGGATGGAGACACCCTTCACGGCCTTGACCGGCAGCTTGTTGACGAGCCAGTCGATGGCGACGTCTTCCTTCTCACCGATCACGTAGGCCGCGCCGATGATGCCCTGCCAGATGAACACGATCCGTGCGCTCACCTCGGTCCAGGGGAGCGATACCCCCAGGAACCGGACGATCACCTGGGCAATCACCAGGGCGACCATGGCCACGAAGAGGATGATGCAGAACCAGCGTAGGAACGCGTTCAACCCCTTGTGGAACCCGTCGATGACCTTCATCGCTGCTCCGATTTCTTGTGGTTCAGGTGTCTTGAACAGCCGAGTGGGGGTGCGGCCGAAGTCGCCCGCACCCCCACTCGGGTCACTGCCTGGTCAGCTCCCGGCGGGGAACTGCTCGTTGTATTCCTGCACCGCGTCGTAGAGGTCCTGACGCACGGGGTTGTTGATGGACTCCTCCACGAGCGGGGCGACCCGCTCACGGAAGGCCTCGACGTTGACGTCGTCGTTGAACTGGGCGCCAGCCTCCTCGGAGGCTGCGATCGACTCGTCGATGAACTCCATGAAGCCGGAGTTGGCGCTCTCCACCAGGTCCGGGATGAGGCCGAGGAAGGCCTCGCGGTCCTCGTCGCTCATCTCGCCGAGGATGTCGGTGTTCATGAGCAGGTAGTCCGGGATCATCAGGTGCCGGGTGTAGGAGTAGTACTCCGCAACCTCGTCGTGGTTGAGGGCGTTGTAGACGGTCTCGTTGTTCTCGGCACCGTCGAGCACGCCGGACTGGAGCGCGGTGTAGACCTCGCCCTGGCCCATCGGGGACGCGACGCCGCCCATCATCTCGATCATCCGAACCTGCGAGTCGGACTGCTGCACGCGCAGCTTCAGACCGGACAGGTCCTCGGGCTCCACGATGGGACGCTCGGCGTTGTAGACGTTGCGGACGCCGGCGAACAGGGCCGCGAGGACGGTGATGCCCTTGGACTCCTCGATCGAGGAGAACAGGTCGCCGGTGACCTCGGTGTCAGCGAACACGCCGGCTTGGGCCTCGATCGAGTCGAACATGTACGGCAGGTTGAACACGATGAAGTCCTCGTTGAAGGACTCCATCACGGGCCCGCCGATGTACATCATCTCGACGCTGCCCTCGGAGACGTTGTTCACCACGTCCGCCTGGGTGCCGAGGAGCTCGTTGGCGTACACCTCGATGCCGTAGCGGCCGTCGGTGGCCTCGTACAGGGCCTCACCGAGCTCGACCGCGGCGATGTACTGCGGGTGCTCCTCGGTCTGGTTGAACGCGAGCCGCCAGACCGTGTCCGCGCTCGAGACGTCCACGTCACCGCCTCCGTCGCCGCCTCCGTCGCCGCCTTCGATGCCACCGCCGGAACCGCACGCGGCGAGGCCGAGCGTGATGGTCAGGGCGGCTGCTGCGGTCGCGAGGACCTTCTTGCGTGTCATTACAGACCTCTTCGTCCCGGGGGATCTCACCGAATGTAGTGCGGACGACCGGCGGCCGCCCCTCGGCTCCGCGATCATCGTGGAACCGTCCCGCCATCGTAGAGCAATAGTCATACCAAAGCGGGTGGAATAGTGATATCAAAGTGCCACGGGTTCCGCAAGTCGTTCCGCAAGGCATGGTGTGATGGCACCCGACGGGTCGGTCGAGGATGTCGATCCGGACGACGAGAGGACCGGGACCACGATGGCGGACATGACGAGCGGGACCAGCACGGGCGGCACAGGCGGCACGAACGGCACAGCCGGCACCGGCGGGACGAGCACGGGCGGCACGGCCGGATCGGTCGGCGGCGAGCGGCGGGCCGCCGGCACCAGGGTCGGTGTCATCGGGCTGGGCGTGATGGGTGCACCGATGGCCCGGCACATGGTGACGGCGGGCATCCCCACCACGGTATGGGCCCGGCGCCCCGCGACCACACAGGCGCTCGCCGAGCACGGCGCCTCGGTCGCGGCATCGGCTGTCGAACTCGCCGCCGCGAGTGACGTGGTGGTACTGGTGCTGCCGGGGATGCCGGAGATCGACGCGGTGCTCGAGGGTCCGGACGGACTGCTCGCCGGCGGACGGGACCGGGTCCTGGTGATCTGCTCGACGGTGTCACCGCGGGCCGTGCGGGAACTCGCGGAGCGCCCGGGCCTGCGCGACGCCGGCTGGCGCGTCGTGGACGCCCCGATCTCCGGCGGCGAGCAGGGCGCGGAGGCCGGCACCCTGGCCATCTTCGTCGGCGGTGAGGCCGAGGACGTCGCGGTCGTCGCGCCGGTCCTGGGTGCGACCGGGACGCCGGTGCACCTCGGACCGCTCGGCTCCGGCCAGGTGGGCAAGGCGTGCAACCAGGTGATCGTGGCCGCCACCGTGACCGCGCTCGGCGAGGCCGCGGTCCTCGCGGAACGCTCCGGACTGGATGTCGCAGCGCTGTTCGACCTGCTCGGCGGCGGGTATGCCGGATCGCGCCTGCTCGAGGTGAAGAAGGACCGGTTCGTCGCGCACGACCACTCGCCCTCCGGCGCCGCCAAGTACATGGTCAAGGACCTCACCGGAGCGCTCGACCAGGCCGAGGACGCGCGCACGGTGCTGCCGCTGACCACCCAGCTCCTGACCACGTTCACCGACCTGACCGCAGCCGGACTCGGGGACAACGACACGGCCGTCGTGCAGGCCTGGATCGAACGGCAGGGCGAGCCGGCCTCGTAGGAGGCGTTGCCGAGGCCGGGCGGCATTGGTAGTATCAATTCCTGTTCGGGCTCAGCCCGCAATGATGCGCACCGCGACTTCGCGGTTCCACCCCCGTTCTACGAAGGTGACCGATGACGACTTCCCTCTTCGACCTCAGCGGCCGACTCGCGTTCGTGACCGGCTCCGCCCGGGGCATCGGTAATGCGCTGGCGCTCGGGCTGGCCCAGGCCGGCGCGGACGTCGTCGTGCACGGTCGGGACGCCGCGGCGACGGCCGAGGCCGCCGAGAGGATCGCCGCCGAGACCGGCGTGCGGACCCACACGGTCAGCTTCGACGTCACCGACCCCGACGTGGTCCGCACCCAGGTGGCCGGTCTGATCGAGGAGGTCGGCGTGCCGGACATCCTCGTGAACAACGCCGGGATGCAGCACCGGGCGCCGTTCAACTCCTTCCCCGTCGACAAGTGGGACCAGGTGCTCGCCACCAACCTGTCCTCGGTCTTCTACGTCTCGCAGCCGATCACGACCGCGATGGCCGAGCGTGGCTCCGGGAAGGTCATCAACATCGGCTCGGCGATGTCCGCGTTGGCCCGCCAGACCATCGCCCCCTACACCGCCTCCAAGGGCGGTGTGGTGATGCTGACCAAGGGCATGGCGGCGGATCTGGCCCGCTTCGACATCCAGGTGAACGCGATCTCACCCGGCTACTTCGCCTCCGAGATGAACCGCGACCTGTGGAGCGACCCGGAGTTCGACGGCTGGCTCAAGAACCGCACCCCCGCCAACCGCTGGGGCCGGCTGGAGGAACTCGTCGGCGCCGCGGTGTTCCTGTCCTCCGACGCTTCGAGCTTCGTCTCCGGCCAGAACATCCACGTCGATGGCGGCCTGACCTCCGTCGTCTGACCCGGTCGTGCCGCGGCGCCGCGGCACGCATCCCATCCCGATCCTTCTTTCAGCAAAGGAACCCGCGTGCGCGCACTCAGCATCCACGGCAAGGAAGACCTCAGGCCCCTCGACGTCGAGCTCCCCGAGCCCGGCCCGGACCAGGTCCGGATCAAGGTCGCCTACGTGGGCATCTGCGGCTCCGACCTGCACTACTACTTCCACGGCGCGAACGGCGCGTTCGTGGTCCGCGAGCCGCTCGTGCCCGGCCACGAGCTCTCCGGCACGGTCGACTCCGACCCGAGCGGCCGCCTGGCCCCGGGCACCCCGGTCACCGTGCATCCGGCCACGTTCGGGCCGGTCGTGGACGGGCTCGACGACGCCCGGCACCTGTGGCCCGGCGGTTCCTACCTCGGGTCCGCCTCGACCTGGCCGCACACCCAGGGCGGCATGACCGAGTACCTCGTGGTCGGCGCGGACATGATCCGCGAACTTCCCGCGGACCTGCCGCTGACCCGGGCCGCCCTGGCCGAACCGCTCGCCGTCGCCCTGCACGGCGTCGGCCAGGCGGGCGGCGTCGCCGGCGCCCGCGTCCTGGTCAGCGGGGCCGGCCCGATCGGGCTGCTCACCGCGTTCGCCGCGAAGGCGCTCGGCGCCGCCCACGTGACCGTCTCCGACGTGGTGCCCGAACCGCTCGAGCGAGCCACCGCCGTCGGCGCGGACGCCACGATCCTGCTCGGCACCGACGAGGTGCCGGCGAACGCCTATGACGTGGTGCTCGAGTGCGCGGGCGTGCCCGCCTCGATCAGCACCGCGATCGGCGCGGTGCGCCCCCGCGGCGTGGTCGCCCAGGTCGGCATGCTCCCGAACCAGGAGGTCTCGGTGCTGCTCGCTCCGCTGATCTCCAAGGAGGCCCGCCTGGTCGGCTGCTTCCGCTTCGACGACGAGATCGGCGACGCTGTGCGGCTGCTGGCCGCGCACCCGGAGGCCGAAGCCGTGGTGACGCACGTGATCGACGCGAGTGACGCCGTCGGGGCGTTCGCGACCGCGAAGGACAGCCGCGCCTCGGGCAAGGTGCTCGTCGCGCTCTGAGCCCGGGCCGGATCGGAAGGGGGGCGCGTGCGGAGCCGGAGTCAGCCGATCTCGTCCCGGACCACCGACAGCATGGTCCGGGAGGCCTCCTCGGCCGCCTGCGCGCTGCCCTCGGCCACGGCGCTCGCCGCGCTGACGTGGCAGGCCATGGCGAGCGGGTTCGGGTGCGCCGGCGTCAGTCCGAGGTGGGACCGGCCGCTGAGCACCTCGGTGACCGCCGGCTCGAGCGCGAGCAGCATCGGGTTGCCGCTGGCCCGCAGCAGCGTGACGTGGAACTGCACGTCCACCTCGAGGTACTCCTCGGAGTCGCCTCGTCCGGCGTCCCCGATCGCGGTCAGCTGCTTGACCAGGTCGAGCAGGAGCGTGCGCTGCTCGGGCGTGGCGTGCTGCGCGGCCAGCCGGGTGGCGGTGGGCTCGATGGCGATCCGCAGGTCCATGAGCGCGAGCAGCTGGGCGTCGCGGCCCGCGCCGGCGAGGTTCCACCGGATCACCTGCGGGTCCAGCACGTTCCAGTCCTGGGCCGGGGACACGATCAGGCCGACCCGCCTCCGCGCGGTGATCATCCCGAGCGCCTGCAGCGCGCGCATCGCCTCGCGGGCCACGGTCCGCGAGACCGCGAACTCCTGCTCCAGGCTCGCCAGCGACATCACCTCGCGGGGTGCGAGTTCGCCGCCGACGATGCGGCTGCCGAGCACGTCGACCATGTGCTCGTACATGGAGGCCTTTGCCATCGTTGCCAATCTCCGAACCGGGGGTGAAGCACCCGCGCACTGAACCCGTGACATCTGATCTTTGTGGCTAAATCTAGCCGAAATCGCACCCGATTCCTAGTCAGGGTGGTAATTCATCAGATGACTCAATAGGGTTCTCGGCGTGCGCACCCGCGCCCGCATCCGACACCGGATGCCCGGCAGGCAGCAGAAGAACCAGCCAGGAGAATCCCATGACTCGCATCGTCGGCGTCGACATCGAGGACGTCCGCTTCCCCACCTCCCTCACGGCCGACGGGTCGGACGCGATGAACAAGGACGGGGACTACTCCGCCGCGTACGTCGTGCTGCGCACCGACGGACAGGCTCCCGACGGCGCCCCGTTGGCCGGTCATGGCCTCACCTTCACGATCGGTCGGGGCAACGACATCGTCGCCGCGGCGGCGCGCGAGCAGGCGGCGCACCTTCTCGGGCGCGACGTCGCCGAGGTCGTGGCCGACCTCGGCGGGGTGTACCGGGAGCTGACCGCCGACTCCCAGCTCCGTTGGCTCGGGCCGGAGAAGGGCGTGGTCCACCTGTCCCTGTCCGCCGTCATGAACGCGGTCTGGGACCTCGCGGCCCGAGCGGCGGGCAAGCCGCTGTGGCGGCTGCTCGCGGACCTGAGTCCGGAGCAACTGGTCGACGTTGCGGATCTGCGGTACCTGTCCGACGCGCTCACCCGGGACGAGGCGATCGCGATCCTGCGGGCCCAGGAGGCCGGCAAGGCCGAGCGGATCGCCGAACTCGAGCGGACCGGGTACCCCTGCTACACGACCTCCGCGGGCTGGCTCGGTTACAGCGACGACAAGCTCCGGCGGCTCTGCCAGGAGGCGGTCGACTCCGGCTACGACCACATCAAGCTCAAGGTGGGTGCGAACCTGGAGGACGACATCCGCCGCTGCGGGATCGCCCGCGAGGTGATCGGCCCGGACCGGACCCTGATGATCGACGCGAACCAGGTCTGGGACGTGCCGCAGGCGATCGAGTGGACGAACGCCCTGGCCCGGTTCGACCTGCTCTGGATCGAGGAGCCGACCTCGCCCGACGACATCCTCGGCCACGCCGCGATCAAGGCGGGCGTGGCGCCGGTCGGGGTCGCCACCGGCGAGCACTGCCACAACCGGGTGATGTTCAAGCAGTTCCTGCAGGCCGGGGCGATGGACTACTGCCAGCTCGACACCGGTCGGCTGGCCAGCCTCAACGAGATCATCGCGGTGCTCCTGCTGGCCGCCAAGTTCGAGGTGCCGGTGTGCCCGCACGCCGGCGGGGTGGGGCTGTGCGAGATGGTCCAGCACGTCTCGATGCTCGATTTCGTCGCGGTCTCCGGCACCCGTGAGGGTCGGATCACCGAGTTCGTCGACCACCTGCACGAGCACTTCACCGACCCGTGCGTCGTCGCGAACGCCGCCTACCGGGTGCCGACCCGGCCGGGCTACTCCACGCAACTGCACGAGGAGTCGATCGCCGAGTTCCGGTTCCCCCGTGGCAGCTACTGGGCCGGGCGCGCGCTCGCCGAGTCGACGGCGTGACCAAGGCCGCGGGATCCGTGCCGGCCGTGTCTTCGCTGCCCTCAGGGCCAGGGCCGCGGGAGGCCGCGGGCGAGGGCGGGCGCGCGTCCCGGACCGATCACGTGGTCGCCGGGATCGCCCGGCTGATCATCGACGGGGATCTCGCCCCTGGGGACCGGCTGCCCGTCGAGAAGGACCTCGCGGCGCGTTTCGACGTCTCCCGAGGGTCGCTGCGTGAGGCGGTCCGGGCGCTCGCCGCCCTCGGGGTGGTGGAGTCCCGGCAGGGCGACGGAACCTACGTCACCAGCCTCGACCCGGCGCTGCTGGTCGGGCCGCTCGGTCTGGCCGTCGACCTCCAGGCGGCCGGGCACGGGTCGCACATCCACTCCGTGCGCCGGTTGCTCGAGGTGGAGGCCGCCGGACTGGCGGCGAGCCGGAGCCGCGCGCCGGGCGCGGACCTGAGCGACGCCGTCGCCGCCCTCGAGGAGGCCGCCGCGATGGCGGCGGACGCGGCAATGGTCGCGGACGCGGACTTCGACCACGCCGCGTTCCTCGACCTGGACCTGGCCTTCCACCGTGCCCTCGGGGTTGCGTCCGGGAACCCCGTGCTCGCCGCGCTCATCGAGGCGCTCGCGGGACGGACCGCACGGCACCGCCTGCTGCGCAGCGCCACCGTGGCCGGGGTGGCGCAGCGGACCCAGGCCGAGCACGAGGCGATCCTGACGGCCGTGACCGACGGCGACCCGGAGCGGGCCCGGGTCGGGATGGCGGCGCACCTGCTCGCGGTGGAGGACTTCCTGCGCGAGAGCGAGTGAACGTCGGGCGTAGCTCAGCGTCGCCACCGGATGAGACGTGGTGATCTGAAACACTCCGGCCGGAGTAGGTGAACGTGCTCGGCCGGGTCTAGGTTTCATCGTGGTGTCCATGCGCCTACGGCCGGTCCGACTCCCTCGCACCCGCCAGCCCGTGCTCAGTCGACCCGGACAGGTGCTGGTGGCCAGCTTCGCCGGGGCGATCGTCGTCGGCACCCTGCTGCTGATGCTCCCGATCGCGGTGGTGGCGGAACCGCCCGCGGGGACGCTGCCCGCGGACGTCGGACCGTGGGGCGGGGCGCCGGTGCTGGCCGCGTTGTTCACCGCGACCTCCGCCGTCTGCGTCACCGGGCTCGTCGTGGTGGACACCGCCACCTATTGGAGTCCGTTCGGTCAGGTGGTCGTCCTCGCCCTGATCCAGCTCGGCGGGCTCGGCATCATGACCTTCGCCTCCCTGATCTCGATCCTGCTCGCCCGCAGACTCGGCCTGCGGTCCCGCCTGATCGCCTCCGCGAGCGTCCGCAGTGTCGGTCTCGGCGACGTCCGCACGATCGTGATCGGCGTCGCGAAGGTAGGTTTCGGCACCGAGGCCGTCGTGGCCGTGGCCCTCGCGGTGCGGTTGGCGACCGGGTACGGCGCCGGCATCGGTGAGTCCGCGTGGTTCGGCCTCTTCCATGCGGTCTCGGCATTCAACAACGCCGGGTTCGCGTTGTACTCGGACAGCCTGATGGGGTTCGTGACCGATCCCTGGGTGTGCCTGCCGATCGCGGCTGCCGTGATCCTCGGGGGGCTCGGTTTCCCCGTGCTCTTCGAGTTCCGGCGGCACTTCCGGCTGCCCCGGACGTGGTCGATGCACACCAAGCTGGTGATCGTCGGGACCGTCGTGCTGCTGCTCGGCGGGTTCGTCACGATCACCGCACTGGAGTGGTTCAACCCGCAGACCCTCGGGCCGCTGGATCCTGCCGGCAAGCTCCTCGCCGGATTCTTCGCGTCGGTGGCGGCCCGCACGGCCGGCTTCAACAGCATCGACATCTCGGCCATGCACACCCAGACCTGGTTCGCGCACGACGTGCTGATGTTCATCGGCGCCGGGCCGGCGGGGACGGCGGGCGGCCTGAAGATCACCACGTTCGCGGTCCTGTTCTTCATCATCGTGACCGAGATCCGGGGCGGCACCGCCGTGAACATCTTCGGCCGGCGGCTCGGCCGGTCGGTGCACCGCGAGGCCACGACGGTCGCCCTCCTCGCGGTGGCCGTGGTCATGATCGGGACCTGGTGCCTGCTGATCATGACCACGTTCAGCCTGGACCGGATCGTGTTCGAGGTGGTCTCGGCGTTCGCGACCGTGGGGCTGTCCACCGGGATCACCCATCTGCTACCCGCCGGCGGCCAGCTGATCCTGGTCGCCCTGATGTTCGTCGGGCGCCTGGGGCCGCTGACCCTCGCGTCGGCGTTAGCCTTACGTTCACGCAGTTCCCATGTCGAGCTGCCGAAGGAAAGGCCGATCATTGGCTAGCATCCCGCGGGCCGCGCGTGGCTCGATCGCACTGAACGACTCGGACTCGGTGGTGGTCGCCGGTCTGGGGCGGTTCGGCAGCGCCCTCGCCGTCGAGCTGTCCGAGGCCGGGGTCGAGGTGCTCGGCATCGACACCGACGAGGAGATCGTCCAAGGGCTCAGCGACACCCTGACCCACGTGGTGCGGGCCGACACCACGAAGATGGAGGCGCTCGAACAGCTGGGCGTGCCGAACTTCTCACACGTGGTGGTCGCGATCGGTTCCGACGTCGAGGCCTCCATCCTGACCACGTCCTGGATGCTCCGGTTCGAGATCGAGAACCTGTGGGCCAAGGCCATCAGCGCGCCGCACGGCCAGATCCTCACCCAGCTCGGTGTGCAGCACGTCGTCTACCCGGAGTCGGACATGGGCCGGCGGGTCGCGCATCTGCTCCGCGGGTCGATCGCCGACTACCAGGACGTCGGCGGTGGCTTCGCGACGGTGACGGCGACCGTGCCGCCCTCGATGGTCGGGCGGACCCTCGATCAGGTGGGTCTGCGCAAGAAGCACAACCTCAACGTGGTCGCCGTGAAGCGGAAGGACGGCACCTGGGCCCACGCCACGGGTGAGACGATCCTGAACTGGGACGACACCGTCATCGTGATGGGCCCCTCCGAGTTGGCGGAGCGCTTCATCGACATGGCCTGAGCCGCCGGGCGGCGCTCACCGGCGGGCGTGCGCCGGGCTCACCTCGGCGCGCCCGGTTCAGTTGCCCAGCTGGGGCAGTTCCGCGGCGAGCAGGTCGACCTGATCCGGGTCGGCCGACGTGGGGAAGAGGATCAGCTCGTCCGCGCCGGCTGCGGTGAAGCCCTCCACCAAGGCCCGGACGGTGTCGGCGTCCTTGGCGGCGCCGCCGATGATCATCTCGGCGTAGTCGCCGAGGAACCCGTAGTAGTGGCCGAGATCATGGCGGGCCTGCTCCTGGGCGTTCGGGCCGAGGGCGTAGTAGGACAGGGCCACGACCCGCGGCCTGCCCTCACGTCCGGCCACCCGCCAGGCCTCGGTCAGGGCGGGCAGCGCCTGGGCCACGGCGTCCGGTGGGGCTCCGCCGATCGTCAGGCCGTCGGCGTAGCGGGCGGCCCGCTGGATGGCCCGGTCGCCCTGGCCGCCGATCAGCAGATGGGGCCGGCGTCCCGAGACCGGCGCGGGGCCGACGCCCGTCTCGCCCGCCCAGTGGCTGCCGAGCTCCTCGAGCTGACGGTCGAAGACGCGTCCGCGCTCGCGGAAGTCGAGACCGGAGACCGTGTAGTCGTCCTCACGGCCACCGACGGCCATGCCGAGCACGAGCCGCCCCTCGGACAGGTGATCGAGGGTCAGCGTCTGCTTGGCGAGCATCGCGGTGTTCACGTGCAAGGGGGCCAGCAGGATGTCGGTGGTGAGCCGGATCCGCTCGGTGACGGCGGCCGCGGCGGCGAGGGAGATCAGCTCCTCGTAGTTGCCGTACCTCAGCCGCCCGATCGTGCCGAGCGAGGAGAAGCCGGCGTCCTCCGCGCGGCGGGCCCAGTCGATGATCCCCGCGCGGTTGACCTCCGGCACCGTGTTCGGCAGTCCGATTCCGATGTCCATGCCTCATCCTCACCTCGTCCTCGGGCCGAGTGTCCGGGACCGGTGCAACCGGCACTCGGCCGACCCTATTCCGTGCTCCCGACCGGCTCCCGACCGGCTCCCGACCGGCTCCCGACCGGCTGCCGACCGTCCCGGCGGGGTAGGGCCAACCCCCCACCGAATGGCCAGGTGGCACCCATGTGTGGGGTGCGGGACCGTTCATAGGTTGGCGGACATGCAGACCGCCGACCCAGCCCTGAGCCCACCCCGACCGCGTCCGTCCGATGCCCCCGACCCGGTGAGCCGCCGGTGGCATCGCCCACTCGTCGTCACCGCCGTGGGGATGTTCGCCCTCGTCCTCGTCTCCGCGTTCGGGCTCCTGTTCGACGACCGCACGATCCTCGGCGAATCGGTCTGGCTGAAGACCCTGAAGTTTGGATTCTCGTTCGGCGCCTACCTGCTCACCCTCGCCTGGCTGATCGCGCACCTGACCAGGGCGAGGCGCTTCGGCTGGTTGACGGGCACCCTGTTCGCGGCGATCAGCGCCGTGGAGGTGGGCGTGATCGCGCTCGCGGCCGCCCTGGGCACGTTCAGCCACTTCAACACCTCGACCGACCCCGTCAACGAGGTGGTGCAGGCGGTGTTCAAGTACGGCATCCCGGTCATGTTCGTTGTGAACGTCGCGATGGCGGTCATGGTGCTGTTCCAGCGGATCGGGGACCGCAGTGTCACGACCACGGTCCGGTGGGGCCTGCTGATGTCGACGCTCGGGATGGTCGCGGCGGTCTTCATCGTCTCCGTCGGCGGGCAGGGTGACCGCACCCTCGTGGACGCCAACGGGCGTAGCGTGGAACTCAACGCCGGCCACGGAGTCGGCGATCTCGACGGCCACGGCATGTTCCTCACCAACTGGAGCCTGACCGGCGGAGACATGCGGGTCTCGCACTTCGTGGGCCTGCACGGCATCCAGGTGTTCATCGCCGCCGCCATCGTCCTGGTCGCCCTGGCCGGGCGCTACGCGTGGCTACGCGACGAACGGGTGCGGGCCGGGCTGATCCGCTGGTTCGCCATCGGCTACCTCGGCGTGTTCCTCACGGTGGCCTGGCAGGCCGTGCGCGGCCAGTCCGTCGCAGCGCCCGACGGCGTCACGCTCGCCGCGCTGGCCGCCTCCTTCGCGATCGCGTTCGTCGGTATCGCGGTGACGACCCGTCGGGCGTGGACGACGCCGGACGGTCGCCGTTCGGCGTCAGTGTGATCAGCGGGCCGTGGGCACCTGACGGCTGCGGTGCAGCAGCGCGGCGCCGGCGAGGGTGAGCGCGACGGCCACCGCGGCCAGGGGCCACGGCGCGGCGCCGGTGTGCTCGAGCTCGTCACGGCCATCGGCACGACTCGCCACCTCGGCCCCGGAGGCACTGTCGGCCTCGGGCGCCGACGGGGTGCCGGGGTCTTGCGCTGGGGGCGGGCCGGCCGGGGCGTCAGGGTCGTCGACAGGGGGAGTCGGCGCCGAGGGCGCAACCGACACCGTGAGCTGGGCCGGGGCGGTGATGACGCCGTAGTTGCCGTCGTAGGTGACCGTCAGCGGGTACAGCCCCGGAGTGAGGTCCGCCGGGATCGTGCAGGAGTCGGCCTCGGTGACGTCGAAGGAGCACAGCACCTCACCGGGGGCCGGGACGCGCTTACCGCCGCCGAGTGGGGTGACGGCCACGGTCACGGTGCCGGTGGCGTCGTCGGGCAGTGCCGAGGCAAGCCCGATGCGACCCGACTCGCCGGCACCCAGCTGCAGGTCGTCACTGGTCAGCACCAGGTGCGGGGTGACCTGCAGCGGCACCAGCGGCGGCAGGTCGGGAACCGACCAGCCCTGCTCGAGCCACGTCGGGACGGCTGTGACGAGGTACTGCCCAGCGGGGAGCGCGGAGACGTCCACGTCACACGAGGTCTCCGGGTGGACCATCGCGCACGCCGGGGTGACCGGCTCGGGGTCGGTCTCCTCCACGTAGGACGCGGGCACGATGGTCGCCTGCCAGTCGAACTCCGTGCCGGTCGGCGGGTCGACGGTGACGGTGAGCGTCCCCAAGCCTTCGCGCATCGTGGTGGCCGAGGTCGAGACCGTGTAGTCCAGGAGACGTTCGCCGACGGCGAGGGTGAACTCGCGGGTGAGGTGCTGCACCCCGTGGTTCCCACCCACCACGAGGGTGAAGGTGCCCGTCTCCTGCGGGGTGCCGCCGATCTCTCCGTCCGCCGTGAACGTCATCCCGACCGGCAGGTCCGAACCCTCCAGGAGGGTGAACGTGGCGTCCTCCTCGGTCGTGGCGAGGGCAACGGAGTACGGCAGGGAGTACGTCGCCGTCGGCAACGCCTCCGGGGTGACCCACTGCATCGGGTCGACCATGAACGGGCCGGGGATGGAGAACTCGGCCGGTTCGTACAGGGTGTCGCCGGAGTAGGAGCCGCGCACGTGCGGGTAGCCGGCTTCGAGCGCGGACAGGTCCAGGGTGACGGGTCCGGTCAGGGGCAGGCGGGCCGTGGCCAGCACGTGCTCGCCCGAGGTGAAGGTGATCGTGCCGGTTGCGCCGCCTGGGATGTTGGTGACGGTGGCGTCGATCGAGGCGTCCGGGCCGGTGACGACCATGTGGTTGCCCACCAGGCTTCCGGAGATCGCACTCGGCCGCCCGGTCACGACCACCGTGTGCTCCACGGTCTCGTGGTTCCAGTTCCCGGTGTCCGTGGTCTCCGCACTGATCACGTGCGTGCCCCGCCACAGGCCGCTGATCGTGCAGGTCCCGTAGTCGCACCACAGGCGGATCCGTTCCCCGTCCTCGGTGAGCAGGAAGTACTGCAGCGGGCTGGTGTGCTCGGGGTGGTCGGTGCTGGCGGTGAGCGAGATCGTCTGCCCATACTCCAGTTCTGTGGGCGAGACGGAGAAGTTCAGTCCGGGGTCGCCCTTGTCCACGTCGAAGAAGAACTCGGCGAACCCGCCGTTGTCGGCTTCGTCCGCAACCATGATCTGCATCATCGGGCCCCGACCGGCCGTGGTCGGAGTGCCGGTGAAGAGCCCGGAGGGGGACATGGTCATCCCGTCGGGCAGCCCACCCGCGACCGTGACGGTGACCTCGCCGACGCCCCCGGCCAGTTCGAGCTGGAAGGAGTAGGGGGTGCCCACCGTGGCCAAGGGCAACCGGGTGGTGACGACCCGGGGCGCCTCGGCAGCCTCTGCCGCGGGTGCGACCGTGGCGAGGCTGAGTGGTGTGGCCACCAGCAGGGCGGCCAGGAGCAGGCGGAGCAGGCGGGGCACGGGCGCTCGATTCTTCGGGGTGACGTCCCCGGACGCCAGACGCCCCGGGTCTCCTCGGACACGTTTCCGGCAGAGGAGTGTGCGGACGCCTCCACGCTCAAGGACGTCCTCACTCGCATTATCGGCAGCGGTGCACCGGATGTAAGGAGATGCACCGCACGACAGCGACGCTGCCCGAAGTCCTCGGCCAACGGTGTGAGCGACGCCAGGGCCGCAGGGGAAGCCCGCGACGCCGAGGTGTGGGTCCTGTAACGTCCGCTCGTGGACGATTTCGAGCCTGCGTCGACCATCGGTCCGGGCGGGCCAGGCTGGTCGTTCGATCCGACGAGCCTGCGTCCCCGGATCGACGACCTCCCGGCGTTCCGAGCCGCCCACCGTGACGACGCGGCGCTGCCGTTGCTCGAGGAACTCTGGAGCGGGCGGCCGGAAGCGGCCATACGGCACGCCGAGTCGCTCCTGGCGGGGGATGACTCGCCGCGTCATCGTGCGCTCCACGCGGACGTCCTGCGCGACCTGGGCCGCCACGACGACGCGATCGCCGAGTACGAGACGCTGGTGGCACACGCCACGGGAGGTCCGCAGGAGGCGGTGATGGTCCAGCACCTGGGCAAGGGGCTGTTCGCCGCGGGGCGCGTCGCGGAGGCCGCCGGGGCGTTCCGCCGCTCCCTCGACCTGCGGCGGGCAGCCGGCGCGGACCCGGCTCTGATCGCGTCCTCCCGGGCCGCGCTGGCGCGGGCGGAGTCGCTGCTGGGCGAGTCGACCGGGCCGGCGGGGGTCACGATCCGTTCCGCCGTGACCTCGGACGCGCGGGCCTTGGGCGACGTGAACCGGGACACGTTCATGGAGACCTACGGCGATCGACTCGGCGGGCAGTTCTGGGAACGCTTCACACCCGAACGGGCGGAGCGAGCGTGGCGCACCTGGCTCGCCGACGGTGCACCCCGCTGGGTCGCGCTCACCGGCGACGAACTGGTCGGGTTCGCGTTCGCGCGAGCGTCCCGGCCCAGCGGGACCCATGAGCCGGTCCGGGACCTGGAGCTCCACTCGCTGTACGTGCTCGCCGCGCACCACGGCACGGGCATCGGCCAGCGGCTCCTGGATCGCGCCATCCACCCCGGCGAACCGGCCCAGCTGTGGGTGGCCGACGGCAACCCGCGCGCGATCCGCTTCTACGAGCGCAACGGCTTCCGGCCGGATGGTGCGACGGATGACGGCGCGACGTTCAACGGCCTGTCGGCGCTGCGGATGGTCCGCTGATTCCGAGTGTCGGGAATGGTCCGGGGCGCCCAGCGCAAGGGCGTGGTTATGATGGGAAACGGCCCAGCACGTCGTTGGCATGGATAACCGGCGTCCGGGTTCTGCCCGAACCATGCGCACAATCGGCTGATCCTCCGCCTTCGGCGGGTGACAGGCTCAACGAGGAGCGTGGGAGATGGATCCCATTCAGGTGACCGTCAACGGTGAGGTGCGGACCGCGGGCGCGGCTGGACCGCACACGAATCTGCTCGACTGGCTGCGCGGTGAGGGATTCACCGGCGCCAAGGAGGGGTGCGCCGAGGGGGAGTGCGGCGCATGCGCGGTGCTGGTCGCCCGGCCGGAACCGGACGGCACCACCCGGTGGGTGTCCGTGAACTCGTGCCTGCCCCCGGCGCTGGCGTTCGACGGCCAGGAGGTGGTCACCTCCGAGGGGCTCGGCCGTGCCCCCGGTGCCTGTGCGGTCGCGGACCTGCACCCCGTGCAGAAGGAGATGGCCGAGCGCGGCGGGTCCCAGTGCGGCTACTGCACGCCGGGGTTCGTCTGCTCGATGGCGGCCGAGTACTACCGGCCCGACCGGACCCCCGTCGAAGGTGACGGAGACGCACAGACCGGACCGGCCGCCGTCGGCGATGACCACAACACGCATGCAGCCGACCACGAACACGGCCCGAACGGCTTCGACCTGCACGCGATGAGCGGCAACCTGTGCCGGTGCACCGGCTACCGGCCGATCAAGGACGCCGCCTACGCCCTCGGCCGGCCCGACGATTCCGATGCCCTGGCCCGCCGCCGAACCGCACCCGCGCCGGCGGCCCGGCCCACCCGGCTGCGCACCGACACCGGCGAGTTCGTGCGCCCGGCGAGCCTCGCCGAGCTCCTCGAGCGGCTCGCCGCCGACCCGGACGCGGTGCTCGTGGCCGGTGCCACCGACGCCGGCGTTGAGCGCAACATCGCCCACCGGCGCCCGCCGCTCGTGCTCGCGATCGACCGGCTGGAGGAACTGCGCGGCCTGGAGATCGACGATGACCACATCGAGCTCGGCGCCGCGCTGACCCTCACCGAGATCGAGACCCGGCTGGCCGGGCGGATCCCGCTGCTCGCGGACCTGTTCCCCCAGTTCGCGTCCCGGCTGATCCGCAACGGCGCCACCCTCGGCGGCAACCTCGGCACCGGCTCCCCGATCGGGGACGCCCCGCCGGTCCTGCTCGCCCTGGACGCGAGCGTGCTGCTCGCCTCGGCCGCCGGCGAGCGCGACGTGCCGCTGGCCGAGTACTTCACCGGGTACCGCGAGAGCGTGCGCACGCCCGGCGAGATCATCCGGTCCGTGCGGATCCCGCTGCCACTGGCGCCGCACGCCGCGTTCTACAAGATCGCCAAGCGCCGCTTCGACGACATCTCGTCCGTCGCCGTCGCGATCGCCGCCGTGGTCGAGCAACGGACCGACGGCGGATCGCTCACCCGGGTGCGCATCGGCTTGGGTGGCGTGGCCGCCACCCCGATCCGGGCCCGCGCCACGGAGGACGCGCTCGCGGGTCGGCCCTGGACCGCCGACGTGGCCCGCGAGGCGGCCGCGATCATGGCCACCGAGGGAACCCCGCTCGACGACCACCGCGCCAGCGCCCGCTACCGCGCCTCGATGCTGGAGCAGGCGCTGCTGAAGTTCTACGAGGAGAACCACGCTTCTCCCGCCCTGGAGGTGACCCGATGAGTACCCTGTCGCATCGCCCGGCGAACCCCGTCGTCGGACTCACCGTCTCGCACGAGAGCGCCGAGCTGCACGTCACCGGCGCCGCCCTGTACACCGACGATCTCGTCTCCCGGATGGCCGGGACCCTGCACGCCTGGCCGGTGCAGTCCCCGCACGCGCACGCCCGGGTCACCGGGCTGCGCACCTCGCCGGCGCTCGGTGTGCCCGGGGTGGTCCGGGTGCTCACCGCCGCGGACGTGCCCGGGGTCAACGATGCCGGCGTCAAGCACGACGAGCCGCTGTTCCCGGACGAGGTCCGCTACTACGGCCACGCCGTCTGCTGGGTCCTCGGCGAGACCCTCGAGGCCGCGCGGCTCGGGGCCGAGGCCGTCGAGGTCGACTACGAGCCGTTGCCCTCGATCCTCACCCTCACCGAGGCGATCGAGGCCGAGAGCTACCAGGGGACCCAGCCCACCGTGACCCGAGGCGACGCCGCCGCCGGGCTGGCCCGGGCAACGCACCGGTTCTCCGGGGAGTTCGAGTTCGGCGGCCAGGAGCACTTCTACCTCGAGACCCACGCCGCGCTCGCGCACGTGGACGAGGGTGGCCAGGTGTTCGCGCAGTCCAGCACCCAGCACCCGTCCGAGACGCAGGAGATCATCGCCCACGTCCTCGGCCTGCACAACCACGAGGTGACCGTGCAGTGCCTGCGGATGGGCGGCGGCTTCGGCGGCAAGGAGATGCAGCCGCACGGGCTCGCCGCGATCGCCTCGCTCGGCGCGGTGCTCACCGGCCGCCCGGTCCGATTGCGCCTGAACCGCACCCAGGACCTGACCATGACCGGCAAGCGGCACCCGTTCCACGCCACCTGGGAGGTCGGCTTCGACGACGACGGGATGATCCAGGGCCTGCGCGCGACCCTGACCGCGGACGGCGGCTGGAGCCTGGACCTGTCCGAGCCGGTGCTGGCCCGGGCCCTGTGCCACATCGACAACGCCTACTACGTGCCGGACATCGAGGTGCACGGCCGGATCGCGAAGACGAACAAGACGTCCCAGACGGCCTTCCGCGGCTTCGGCGGCCCGCAGGGCATGCTCGTCCTGGAGGACATCCTCGGCCGGGTCGCGCCCGTGCTCGGCATCGACCCGACCGAGTTGCGCCGCCGCAACCTCTACCGGCCGGGGCAGGCCACCCCGTACGGGATGGTGGTCCGGCACGCGGAGCGCCTCACCCAGATCATGGACGAGGTGAGCGAACGCAGCGAACTGCAGCGACGCCGTCGGGACCTCGAGGCGTTCAACGCCGCGCACGCGCACACCAAGCGCGGCCTCGCCCTGACCCCGGTGAAGTTCGGCATCTCGTTCAACCTCACGGCGTTCAACCAGGCCGGCGCGCTGGTGCACGTGTACAAGGACGGGTCCGTCCTGATCAACCATGGCGGCACCGAGATGGGGCAGGGCCTGCACACCAAGATGCGCCAGGTCGCCGCCACCGCCCTCGGCGTCCCGCTCGAGGTGGTCCGCCTCGCCCCGACCCGCACGGACAAGGTCCCGAACACCTCCGCCACGGCGGCCAGCTCCGGCGCAGACCTCAACGGCGGCGCCGTCAAGAACGCTTGCGAGCAGATCCGGGAGCGGCTCGAGCAGGTCGCGGCCCGCACGCTGAACCTGCACCCGAGCGACGTGCGGATCTCCGGCGGCGTGGTCACCGGCCTGGGCACCCAGGACTCGATCTCCTGGGCCGACCTCGTCCGCGCCGCCTACTTCCAGCGGATCCAGCTCTTCGCCGCCGGGTACTACCGCACCGAGGGCCTGCACTGGGACGCGAGCCGGATGCAGGGCGAGCCGTTCAAGTACTTCGCCTACGGCGCCGCCGTCTCCGAGGTGGAGGTCGACGGGTTCACCGGCGCGTACCGGTTCCTGCGCACGGACATCGTCCACGACGTCGGGGACAGCCTCTCGCCGCTCGTCGACCTCGGCCAGATCGAGGGCGGGTTCGTCCAGGGCGCAGGGTGGCTCACCCTGGAGGAGCTGCGCTGGGATACCTCGGACAAGCCCAGCCGCGGTCGCCTGGCCACGCAGGCGGCGAGCACCTACAAGCTGCCGTCGTTCTCGGAGATGCCCGAGACACTCAACGTGCACCTGTTCGAGCGGGCCACCGAGGACGGCGCCGTGTACGGCTCCAAGGCCGTCGGCGAGCCGCCGCTGATGCTCGCGTTCAGCGTCCGGGAGGCGCTGCGGGCCGCGGTCGGCGCGTTCGGCCCGGCCGGGCACATGGTGATCCTGGGCTGCCCGTCCACCCCGGAGGCGGTCTACTGGGCGGTGGACGCCGCCCGCCGGGCCGGGGTCGAAGCGGTCGACGGCGGCGCACCGGCCCGTAGCGCGGCTCCCGTCGGGAGCGGTAACGGTACGGCCGGAAACGGGACCCTCGGAAACGGGACCCTAGAGCGCGAGCTCGCCGAACACCTGGCGCCTCGCGGCGTCACGGAGTGAGTGATGGACTGGCTGGGTGCCGTTCAACGGCTACGGCGCGAGGGTCGACCCGGGGTCCTGGTCACCGTCACGTCCGTGCGCGGCCATGCCCCACGTGAGGCCGGCGCCAAGATGGTGGTCTCCGCGGACGGCTCGTGGGGCACGATCGGTGGCGGGAACCTCGAGGCGACGGCGATCGAGCAGGCCCGGGTCCTGATCGCGGCGGGCACTCTGGTGCCACTGACGCTGGCCGCGGCCCTGAACGAGCACGAGACCAACCGGCACGGGCAGCAGTGCTGCGGAGGCGTGGTGGACGTGTTCCTCGAGCCGCTGCCGGCCCGGCCCGTGGTCGCCGTGTTCGGCATCGGGCACGTCGGGCTGGAGCTCGGGCGGATCCTGTCCCGGCTGCCGCTCGTGGTGCACCTCGCGGACAGCCGGTCCGCGCAACTCACCGCCGCGGCCGGCCTCGGGCTGGAGGACGGCCCCGCGGACGTCCACCTCACCCACGCCCCGATCCCGGAGACGCTGATGGCGGCCCTCCCGGGCGGGGCGCACGTGCTGATCATGTCCCACGACCACGCCGAGGACATGGTGCTCTGCGATGCCGCGCTGCGCCGCGGCGACCTCGGTTCGATCGGGCTGATCGGGTCGTCGGCGAAGTGGGCGCGGTTCCGCAAACGGCTGCGCGAGGCCGGGCACACCGACGCCGCGATCGACACGATCACCTGCCCGATCGGGTTGCCGGGCCTGCACGGCAAGGAGCCGGCCGTCATCGCGATCAGCACCGCGGCCGCGCTGCTCGAGGCGTTGCAGCGCGAACCGGGCGCGGGACTGCACGCCGCCGACGCGAGTGCGGCGCTGACCCCCGGCGCGCCCGGCAAATAAGGGGCGCGGGCACGACGGCCGCTGCTACCTTGACGCCGAAGCCGTGCGAGAGAACGAGGAGGTGGTACCCGTGAACGCAACGACGTGGGTGCTCCTCGCTGGGGTCACGGTCGGGCGATAGGTCGTCCGGGAGCGCCGTCCGACGAGCACTCCCGAAAGGCACGACCATGCACTTCACTTCCGAACAACGCCTCGACGACGCCGTTCTCGAACGCGAATTCACCCTCGACGGTGGCCCTGACATCCCCGGCATCCTGTGGACGCCCGCATCTGCGACAGGATCCACACCCTCGCCGCTGGTCCTGCTCGGCCAACCCGGCGGGCTGCGCGGGATGTACCCCCGCCTCGCCGGGCGGGCGCGGCAGTGCGTGGCGAACGGCTTCGCCGCGGCCACCATCGAACTCCCGGGCAGCGGTGACCGGCCCCGCTCGCCCGACGCCGAGCAGGCGCGCGCCGACCTGCGCCGGGCGGTGATGGCCGGCGACCCGGTCGACGACGAGATCGTCGGCCGGCTGGTCCGCCCCCTGGTCGAGCAGGCGGTCCCGGAGTGGCGGACCGCCTTGGACTCCCTCCTCGCACTGCCCGAGCTCGGTGGTCCGGTCGGGTACTCCGGTGGGGTGATCGCCATCGGTGTCCGGCTGGCGCTCGTCGAACCGCGCATCGTGGCCGCAGGCCTCTACGCCGGGAGCTACGTGCCCCGCGCCATGTTCGACGAGGCGCGGCAGGTCACGATCCCGCTGCACGTCCTGCTGCAGTGGGACGACGAGGGCAACGACCGGCAACTGGCGCTGGACCTGTTCGACGCCTTCGGCTCCCGGGAGAAGACGCTGCAGGCGAACCTGGGCGGGCACACCGGCGTCCCGGCGTTCGCGGGGGACGACGCGGCGAGGTTCTTCGTCCGGCACCTGACGTGAGACGGCCGGGCCGGCCGTGGATTCGCCTAGCTGGCTTCCTGCCGGCGCACGATCTCGGTGATCCAGGTCGGCGCGAACGGTGAGGTGCAGCCCGGCGCCGTCGGGTAGTCCTTGAGAACCTCGAGCCGCTCGCCGATGTCCAGGGCGCGGGCGCGCAGCGACGGGTGACGGATCCCGATCTGGGCGAGGGTCTCGTTCATCGCCCATTGCAGCGGGTCGGGGGCGTCCTTCATCTGCGCCTCGATGAGGTCGAGCAGCCCGGTCAGGTCGAGGTCCTCGGGCCGCTTGTTCACCCGTTCGGTGGTCAGTTCCCATCCGGCGGCGGCCACGTTCGGGTCGGAGTCCGCGAACCACGCCAGGCGCAGGGCCTCGGCGTTCGGGTTCTTCTTCACCACGTAGTGGACCAGCCAGTAGTGCACCTTCGGCTGCGGGGACTCGCGCAGCATGGCGTCGAGGTCGTCGTGGCTGAACGCCTTCGGCCGGCAGATCAACAGGGCCACCAGCCGCGCGGCCGTGTCCCCGGTCTCCCAGAGATCGACGGCGAGGTCCTGCTGGATCTTCAGCGGTTTCGCCACCGCCCGGAGTTTGGTGAGGTTGACCCCGTGGTCGTCGCCGTGGCGCTCGTTCACCTCACGGATCTTCGGGTCCTCGAGCGCGGCCAGTTCGGCCAGCACCTGCGCCACCGTGGTGTCAGACATCGCGTCACTCCCCGTTCCGGACCTTGCTGGCATCCATGGTGTCACGCGCGACCGTCCGTGCGGGGTTCGCGCGGCGTCGGGCGCTTCCGCGGAAGCGCGGGACCGGGTGGCTCGCGCGGGTCGCCTCAGAGCAGTTCGGCGCGAAGTTGGGCCGGTGTCTTCGCTGAGAGCAGGCCGGGCGGGACATCCAGCACGGTGACGGCGCCGACCCGACCCTGGGCGTTCAGGCGGTGCACGGCCCGGGCGTAGGCGACGAGCACGCTCGCGGTGAACTCCGGGTTGCTCTCCAGCGCGAGCCGGTACTCGATCACCTGGGTGTGTGCGTCGCTGGTGTTGCCACTGCGGATCACGAAGCCGCCGTGCGGCATGGCGGCGTGGTCGCGGCGCAGGTCCTCGTCGCTGATGAAGTGGACCGTGGTGTCGTAGTCGGCGAAGTAGTTCGGCATCCCGACGATCGCGTCCCGCACCTTATCGGCGTCGGCACCGGGCTCGAGGACCACGAAGCACTCGCGGGTGTGCTTCTCACGGGTGGTCAGCTCCGGCCGCTCGCCCGAGCGGACCCGGTCGATCGCCTCCTGCGACGGGATCGTGTACTGAACCGCCGCGGCCACGCCCGGCACCCGCCGGATCGCGTCCGAGTGCCCCTGGCTCAGGCCCCGGCCCCAGAACGTGTCGGTGGCGCCGTCGGGCAGGAGGGCTTCGCCGTAGGCGCGGTTGATCGAGAACATCCCCGGGTCCCACCCGGCGGAGATCAGGGCCGTCCGGCCTCCGGCGCGGGCGGGGCCGTCGACGGCGTCGAAGTACTCCGGGATCCGCGCGTGGGTGTCGAAACTGTCCACCGTGTTGAAGGAGGCGGCCAGTGCCGGGCCCTGCTCGGGCAGGTCGGACCGGGAGCCGCCGCAGAGGATGAGCACGTCGATGTCGCCGGTCCGCCCGCTGAGGGAGTCCAGGGGGAAGACGGGAACCGCGGGGTCCAGCGGGGTCAGGGACTCCGGCGGCCGGCGGGTGAAGATGCCCACCAGGGTCAGGTCCGGGTTCTTCGCGAGGGCGGCCTCGACGCCGCGGCCCAGGTTGCCGTAGCCGGCGATGCCGATGCGGATCACGGTGCCCATCGGGCCATCATCCCAGCAGCCGTGCCACCCGGTGGCCGCTGTTCTTCCGGCGCAGGCAGGCGTCCGGTGGATGGCGTTTTGCATCCGACGGAGGAGGCACCATGCACCCCCGGAAGAACGCACAACCAGCCGGCGGCGCCGCCCGCCGGCGCCCCGACCGGCGGATCCCCGGGCGCCTCATCGGTGCCCTGATCGGCGTGACGGCGCTCGCGGTCGCCGTGCCGGGGCCGGCCATGGCCGCCGGCAACGGCAGCGCGCTCGACGAGGCCGAGCACCACGATCCGGGCACCTACGCCCTGGAGATCACCGACTACTCGCAGGCCATCGAAGCGATCGCCGGCCAGCCCGGCGTCGAGCCGGTGAGCTTCACCGACCTCATCGCGAGCCGCTCGGGTGAGACGACCGCCTGCGGCGACGCCTGCCGCGCCTGGCCCGAACACCTCGACTCCGACGACCGCTGGTACCCACAGGGTCTGGCGGGCAGCGAGGAGTCCAACTGGTCGGACGCCCCGGACACGGAGGTGTTCGTCTCGGCCTGGTACCAGCGCATCTCGCCGGACGACCACGCGGCGGTCGACTCGTCGCTGAAGTTCATCTCCACCGACGACTGGCGCTACCGCAACGTCCCGCTGCGGCTGCCGGTGCGGACCGACGACGGCTGGTCCACGGAGTCGCTGGCCAGCCACAACGGTGGCGTCGCCTGGGCCGGGTCCTACCTCTACGTGGCCGCGACCGACCGGATCCACCGGTTCGACCTGCGCACCGTGATGACCGACGACGACGGCTACTTCCTCGTCCCGGACCGCACCTATGTCGGGATCGACCAGGAGCCCTACGGCGAGCCCGCGACTGTCCTCGATCTCCACGGACTGGACCGGGACGCCCGCACTCGTCTCCTCGGAGTACGCCGCCGACGAGGCCACCACCACGGAGGTGGTCCGCTGGCCGTTGACCGAGTCCGGGGACCTCGCCGCCGAGAACGGCACCGTGGGCTCGCAGGACAACTTCTGGATCGACAAGGACTCCTCGATCGACCGGGTCCAGGGTGTCGCCGCGCACGAGGGCCTCTATCTGTTCAGCGGCTCCGGAGGGACGCTTGACCTCGCCCGGGTCGGCTCGCAGACGGACCGGGACACCCTGACCTGGGGCCGGACCGACGACGACATCCACATCCCGGAGGACCTGTACCTCAGCGCGTCGAACGTCTACGGACAGACGGAGGAGCGCAACGACCGGTACGTGTTCTGGGCGTCCCGTGCCGACGTGCTGCCCTGACCTGGGCGCGCACCCCGTTCAGCCGGTGAGCGCCAGGGTCCGCGCCAGCGGCACCCCGGGCCGGTAGGACAGGTGCACGTGTGACGACGCGTCGAGCACGGTGAGGTCGGCGCGGGCGCCGATCCCCAGGCGCCCGACGTCGTCGCGCCGCAGGGCGAGGGCTCCGCCGGCGGTGGCCGCCCACAACGCCTCGGCGGGAGTCATATGCATCTCCCGCACGGCGAGCGCGATGCAGAGCGGCATCGAACTGGTGAACGAGGTGCCGGGGTTGCAGTCGGTGGCCAGCGCGACCCGCACGCCGGCGTCCAGCAGGGCGCGTGCGTCCGGGTAGGGCGACCCGGTCGAGAACTCGACACCGGGAAGAAGGGTCGCCACGGTGGTCGAGCCGGCGAGCGCGTCGACGTCCTCGCGGGTCAGGTGCGTGCCATGGTCGACGGCGGCCGCACCGAGTTCTACGCCGAGCCGCACCCCTGGCCCGGGGCCGAGCTGGCCCGCGTGCACGCGCAGGCCGAGCCCAGCCGCCCGGCCGGCGAGCAGGACTGCCCGCGACTGGTCGCCGTCGAACGCGTGCGGTGAGCCGGGCTCGCAGAACACGTCGATCCAGCGGGCGTGCGGGGCGCACTCGGCGAGCATCGGGCCCGTGACCAGGTCGACGTAGTCGTCCGCCCGGCCCACGTACTCCGGCGGCACCACGTGCGCGCCGAGGAACGTGGTCTCGCCGGTGACCTCCCGGGCCAGGCGCAGCAGTCGGAGCTCGTCGGCGACGGTCAGCCCGTACCCGCTCTTGATCTCGATGGTGCCGGTGCCCTGGGCGCGGGCCTCGGCCACGAGAGCGGCCAGTCGCGCTCGCAGCGCTTCCGCGGAAGCGCCCCGGGTCGCCGCCACGGTCGAGGCGATCCCGCCTCCGTCGTAGCTCTCGCCGGCCATCCGGGCGGCGAACTCCGCGGCGCGGTCACCGGCGAACGCGAGGTGGGTGTGGGAGTCGACGAACGAGGGGACCACCGCGCGCCCGCCGACGTCGATCACCCGGTCGGCCGGCGGCGCCGCGGCGGCAAGCCCCACCCAGGTGACCCGATCGTCCGAGGCGGGGACGCCGTCGGGCACCGCGCGGCGGCCGCGCTGCGCTTCCGCGGAAGCACCAGTGTCGGTCCCCGCTTCCGCGGAAGCGTCCGAGGCGGTCCCCGCTTCCGCGGAAGCGCCCAGCTCGACCACGATCGCCGCATCGCGGACGATCCCGAGCCGGCCCGCCCCGAGTGCCGGGTCGTTCGTGACCAACTCGGTGATGCCGGTGACCAGGACCGAGACCATCAGCCCTCCCGCATCGGAACCCGCACGCCCCGCTCGGCGGCGACCGCCTCGGCGCGCGGGTAGCCGGCGTCGACGTGCCGGATCACGCCCATCGCCGGATCGTTGGACAGCACCCGCGACAGTTTCTGGGCGGCGAGCTCGGTGCCGTCGGCCACGCACACCTGCCCGGCGTGGATCGAGCGCCCGATGCCGACCCCGCCGCCGTGGTGGATCGACACCCAGGTCGCGCCCGACGCGGTGTTCACGAGCGCGTTCAGCAGCGGCCAGTCGGCGATGGCGTCGGAACCGTCGGCCATCGCCTCCGTCTCCCGGAAGGGGGAGGCCACGGAGCCCGCGTCCAGGTGGTCGCGTCCGATCACGATCGGGGCGGAGATCTCCCCGGAGGCGACCAGCTCGTTGAACCGCAGGCCGGCCAGGTGCCGCTCGCCGTGGCCGAGCCAGCAGATCCGGGCCGGCAGACCCTGGAACTCGACCCGCTCCTGCGCGGCCCGGATCCAGCGGTGCAGCTTCGCGTCGGCGGGGAACAGCTTGAGCACGGCGCGGTCGGTCGCGGCGATGTCCGCCGGGTCCCCGGACAGGGCCGCCCACCGGAACGGGCCCTTGCCCTCGCAGAACAGTGGGCGGATGTAGGCGGGCACGAATCCGGGGATTTCAAAGGCCCTGCACGCCCGCGCCTTTTCTGCCTCGGCCCGGATGGAGTTGCCGTAGTCGAACACCTCGGCGCCGGCGTCGGCGAACCCCACCATCGCGCCGACGTGCTGGGCCATCGATTCCCGTGCCCGCGCGGTGAACTCCTCCGGCTTCGCCTCCGCGTAGTCGTGCCACTCCTCCAGCGAGACCCCCTCGGGCAGGTAGGACAACGGGTCGTGGGCGGACGTCTGGTCGGTGACGATGTCGATCGCGACGCCGCGTCGCAGCAGTTCGCCGAACACGGTCGCGGCGTTCCCGACGACGCCCACGCTGAGCGGCCGCCGCTCCCGTCTCGCGGTCTCACAGCGCCCGACCGCGTCGGTCAGGTTCTCCGCGAGCTCGTCGAGGTAGCGGTGGTCGAGTCGGCGACGCAGCCGCGACTCGTCGACGTCGACGATGAGGCAGACGCCTCCGTTCAGGGTGACCGCAAGTGGCTGGGCGCCGCCCATCCCACCGCACCCCGCGGTCAGGGTGAGCGTCCCGGCCAGGCTCGCCCCGCCGTCGGGCACGGTCTTGCCGGCGAGTTTCGCGGCGACGGCGGCGAACGTCTCGTACGTACCCTGCAGGATGCCCTGGGTGCCGATGTAGATCCAGGATCCGGCGGTCATCTGCCCATACATGGTTAGGCCGAGGTGCTCGAGGCGGCGGAACTGCGGCCAGGTCGCCCAGTCCGGCACCAGGTTGGAGTTGGCGATCAGCACCCGCGGCGCCCACTCGTGGGTGGGCAGCACCCCGACCGGCCGGCCGGACTGGACGAGCAGGGTCTCGTCGTCGGCGAGGGTGGTCAGGGTGCGCACGATCGCGTCGTAGCTGGCCCAGTCCCGCGCGGCGCGGCCGGTGCCGCCGTAGACGACGAGGTCGTCCGGGCGCTCGGCGACGTCCGGGTCGAGGTTGTTCATCAGCATCCGCAGCGGCGCCTCGGTCTGCCAGCTGCGTGCGGTCAGGGTGGTGCCGCGCGGGGCGCGGACCTCGCGTGCTCCGTCCATCCGGGCCTCCTCGCCGACGGTGTGCGCTGCTCGAGCCAACGCCTGGGTCCATCTCACCCCGGCGTGGGGATGGGCCCAAGGGGTGGCGGGGGCGGGGTGTCTGCGATCCCAGACGCCCTTTCGACCCGCGCGATCGGACGGACGCGAACTGGTCCCAGGCGCGCTCCGGGGCTGCGGTAACTTGTGATCGCGTCCGACTGTTGCCGGGCTCCGGAGCGTCTGTGCGATCGTCGGAGGCAACCGTGAGTAGAGAGATGCGGGACGTCCCCGGAGGCCTGTTGCCGATCGCCGGTTGGCTGCCCCGGTATGAGCGGCCCTGGCTGCGCGCAGACGTGATCGCGGGAATCGCGGTCGCCGCGATGATCGTGCCCAAGAACCTGGGCTATGCCGATATTGCCGGGGTGCCGGTTCAGAACGGACTGTATGCCGCGGCGGCCGGTGCGATCGTCTACGCGCTGTTCTGTACGTCTCGCCATATCTCGACCGGTCCGAGCTCGTCCCTCGCCACCGTCGCGGGTGGCGCGGTGGTCGTGACCGCCGTCACCGGTGACGACGCGGCCCAGCTCGTGGCAGCGATCACCTTGGTGACCGGCGTGCTGTTCCTGCTGCTGGCCGTCCTTCGGATGGGATGGATCGCCCAGTTCCTTTCGAGAGCCGTGGTCACCGGGTTCCTGGCCGGAGCCGCCGTCGACGTGGTCGTCGGTGAGCTGCCCAAGCTCACGGGCACGTCCGGGGACGGAGACAACGTGTGGCGCGAGTTCGCGTCGTGGATCGGCGGCCTCGGCGCCATCCATCTGCCGACGCTGGTGGTGGGCGTCGTCGCGCTCGCCGTGATTCTCGCGCTCCGGTTCTGGGCGCCGAAGGTTCCGGGCGCGCTGACGCTCGTGGTCGGCGGCCTGCTCGCCTCGTACCTGTTCGATCTGGGTGGACGGGACGTGGCACTTGTCGGTCCGGTGCCGACCGGGCTGCCGGTCCCGCAACTGCCGAGCCTCGACCTGGCCCTGCAACACGCTCCCGAGATCCTGATCGCGGCCTCGGCCCTCCTGCTGATCGGGTTCTCGCAGACGGCCGGCGACGCCCGGGCCTTCGCGACCCGGCACCGCTACCGCATCGACGAGAACCAGGAGGCGGTCGCCCAGGGGATGGCGAACGTCGGGGCCGGTCTGGTCCAGGGAATGCCGGTGTCGACCAGCTTGTCGGCGAGCTCGCTCAACGAGTCGGCTGGTGCGCGGACACCGGTGGCGTCGCTCACCACAGGAGCGCTGGTGATCCTGACGCTGCTCCTGCTCGCGCCGTTGTTCTCCGAGCTGCCGAAAGCCGTGCTGGGGGCGATCATCATCGATGCCGTCGTGTTCGGGATGATCAACCTGAAGGAGTTCGCTCGGATGCTGCGCGTGTCGAGATTCGACTTCTGGATCGCCGTGGCGGCCGTCGTGGGCGTGCTCTCCGTGGGCGTCCTGTTCGGGATCGTGATCGGGGTCGCGCTCTCGCTCGGCTGGCTCGTCTACGTCTCGACGCGGCCCGCGATGCCGGCCCTGGGCCGCGAGCCCGGGACCCAGGTCTTCCGCGACCTCGACCTCAACCCCGCTGACGAGACGTTCCCGGGCATCGGCGTGATACGTCTTGACGGCGGCCTGTTCTTCGCCACGGCCGAGGCGTTCGACGAGCGCATCCGCGGACTCCTCACGGGTGATCAGCCTCTCACGGCGCTGGTGCTTGATCTCGAGGGCGTCGGCTTCATCGACTCCCAGGGTGCGGCGAAGGTCACGGAGATCCGCGACCTGACCGAAGCGGAGGGCGTCACGCTGCGGCTCGCCCGGGTGAAGCCCCACGTCCTGAACGTACTCAGAGCCCAGGGCGTCCTCGACCGTGTCGGCGCCGACCACGTCCACGGGAACGTCCATCGCGCCGTCGAGGCCCAGCTGGCTGAGAGCACGGACCACGAGGCGCAGTGACCAGGAACCCGGACGGGTCCGCTCTTCCGGGTGTGGCCGGGTCGGGATCGTGACACGCCAGCGCGTGTCACAGCTGGACAGGTCCGCACGCTGAGCGCGGCGAGGCCCGCGGGGGCAGCCCGCCACCCCTACAGCAGCGGCCCCGTCACCGCCTCGGCCGCGGCCACCACCGCGCCGTCGGCCACGGCCGCGGTGACCGCGGCGATCTGCGGCGCCACCGGCTCATCCGGGCCCGGCCTGCCCACTCCGGCGGCCCGCAAGGCGTCCCGCACGGCCGCCGTCGCCGGCCCGGGCTCGAGCGGTGCGCGCAGGTCCAGCCCGCGCGCGGCGGTGAGCAACTCGATCGCGACGACCGACCGGAGGCCGGCGACGGCGCGGCGCAGCTTGCGCGCGGCTGCCCACCCCATCGAGACGTGGTCCTCCTGCATCGCCGAGCTCGGGATCGAGTCCACGCTCGCCGGGAGCGCGAGCCGCTTGAGCTCGGAGACGATCCCGGCCGCGGTGTACTGGGCGATCATCAGCCCGGAGTCCACGCCCGGGTCGTCGGCGAGGAACGGCGGCAGCCCGTTGCTGCGGTTGCGGTCGAGGAACCGGTCGGTGCGCCGCTCGCTCATCGATGCCACGTCCGCGACCGCGATCGCGAGGAAGTCGGCGACGTAGCCGATCGGGGCGCCGTGGAAGTTGCCGTTCGACTCCACCCGCCCGTCGGGCGTCACCACGGGATTGTCGACGGCGGAGGCGAGCTCCCGTTCGGCGGTCGCGTTCGCGTGGGCGAGGGTGTCGCGGGCTGCGCCGTGCACCTGCGGCGCACAGCGCAGCGAGTAGGCGTCCTGCACGCGGGTGCACGCCGCCGGGTCCCGGTGGCTGTCCATGATCGGGCTGCCGACGAGCAGGGCGCGCAGGTTCGCGGCCGAGTCGGCCTGTCCCGGGTGCGGACGCAGCGCCTGCAGTTCCGCCGCGAACGCGGCGTCGGTGCCGAGCAGCGCCTCGACGCTCATCGCGGCGGCGACGTCCGCCGTCCGCAGGAGCAGCGCGAGGTCGTGCGCGGCGAGCACGAGCATGCCGAGCATCCCGTCGGTGCCGTTGATCAGCGCGAGCCCCTCCTTCTCGGCGAGCTCGACCGGGGCGAGCCCGGCCCGGGCGAGCGCCTCGCCCGCGGGCGCCGCCACGCCGTCGGGCATGCGCACCAAGCCCTCCCCGATCAGGGCGAGCGCCACGTGCGCGAGCGGTGCGAGGTCTCCCGAGCAGCCGAGCGAGCCGTACTCGTGGACCACCGGGGTCAGGCCCGCCGAGAGCATCGCGGCGTAGGCGAGGGCGGTCTCGCGGCGCACCCCGGTGCGGCCGGTGGCGAGGGTGGACAGCCGCAGCAGCATCAGCGCGCGGACCACCTCACGCTCCACCTCGGGTCCGGCGCCGGCGGCGTGCGAGCGGACCAGGCTGCGCTGCAGCTGGGCGCGGCGCTCGGGCGGGATGTGCGTGGTGGCGAGCGCGCCGAAGCCGGTGGAGACACCGTAGTGCGGCTGGGCGTCGTCGGCGAGGGCCTCGATCACGGCGCGGCTGGCGTCGATGGCGGCCAGGGCGTCGGGGCTGAGCTCCACGCGGGCGCCACCGCGGGCCACGGCGACCACCTGCTCCTGGCTGAGCGGTCCGGGACCGACCTCGACGACATCGATGTCCATGTCGCCATCCCACTGCGCGGACGCCCACAAACCCAGGGCCGAGCGACGCATGTCGTCTGGGATGACAGACGCCTACCGTCGATGCCCGAACCCGGCCCCTCCGGGTGATCGACCCCGAAAGGCCAGCATGCGCAGACTCCACTACTTCATCGCCATCACCCTCGACGGCTTTCGCGGGGCCGGACGGCGCCGACCCGACCGGCCCGAACGGGTTCTGGCCCATCGCGCCGGACTACCTGGAGCACTTCGTGGCCGAGTAGCCGCCAGGCGCTGCCCGTGCAGGCGCGGGAGGCGCTGTCCGTCACGGCCGAGGGCACCCGTTTCGACACCGTGCTCGAGGGGCGGCGCAGCTACGAGATCGGGCTCGCGGCCGGGATCCCGGACGCCTTCCCGCACCTGCGCCACCTGGTGTTCTCCCGGACCCTGACCGAGACTCCCGCCGCGGCGGTCGAGCTGGTCGCGGACTATCCCGTGGCCACGGTGCGCGAACTCAAGCAGCAGCCGGGCAAGGACATCTGGCTGCTGGGCGGCGCCGAGCTGGCCGGGTCGCTGTACGGCGAGATCGACGTCCTCACGCTCAAGGTCGCGCCGCTGACCATCGGCACCGGCATCCCGCTCTTCTCCGACAGGGCGGCCTTCGATCCCCGCACCTGGACGCTGGCACGCCACACCGTGCCGGACAGTGGGGCGATGTTCTTGAGCTATGAGCGCACCGGCGGCTAGGGCGCACTCACCGGTATGTCGCCGCCGCGTGTCAGGATTCCCAGATGTCCTCCCGAGCGGATCCGGTCGATCCAGCCTTACTGGCCGAATGGTGTATCGAGCAGCTGGGTAGCCCGCCCGTGGCTGAGATCTTCAGGTCCGGGCACCTGTCCGCAGTCATCGGGCTGCGGCTCGCCGACGGCCGCGAGGTCGTGGTCAAGATCCGTCCGGCCTCGCCGCGGCTGGCAGCCTGCGTCGAGATCCAGCGACGCGCGTTCCGGGCCGGCTATCCCTGCCCGCAGCCGCTCACCGGCGTCGCCGTGTTCGGCGAGGGCGTCGCGACCGCGGAGGCCTACATTCCCGGCGGTGACCGGCTCCCGGGTGCGGATCACGCAGCCGTGGCCTTTGCCGAAGCGTTCGCGTGGCTGGTGCGGCTCGCCCCTCGGCCGGCCGAGGTGTCCACGCTCGAGCCGCCACCGTCGTGGGCGGCCTGGAACCACGCCGGAGGCGGCCTGTGGCCGCGTCCGGAGGGGCCCGACGTCAACCTCAACGAGGTGGCCGCCGGCGCGGAGTGGATCGACGATGCCGGGCGCCGGGCCCGCGAAAGGCTGCGAGCCGGCCAGGCTGAAGCCGTGATCGGTCACTGCGACTGGCTGGCCGGCAACCTGCGTTGGCGTGGTGACGCGCTGCTGGTGGTACACGACTGGGACAGCATGATCGTCGACAGCGAAGCCGTCCTCGTCGGCCTGGCCGCCGCGCTGTACTCGACCGTCAACGAGGACACGTTGGCAACCGTCGAGGACACGGCACGATTCCTCGTCGCGTATTGCCGTGCACGTGGTCGGGAGTTCAGCGCCGACGAACTCGAACGGTCGTGGGCGGCCGGTGTCTGGTCCAGGGCCTATGACGCCAAGTACCAGCACACGGTCGGGCAGCCGGTCACCTCGCTCAGCGAGAGCGAGGCCCGTGAGCGCCTCCGTCGTGCGGGTACCGACTCGCAGCGGCGCTAGCCGGGCCCGCTACGGCATGGACCGGGCGAACTGGTCCGTCGGGCTCGTGCCTGCCATCCTGTCCCGTATCGCAGACACGGTGGTCGGCGGCAGGAGACGCGGTGGTCACGAGCAGTTCGGTGCCGGCGGCCTCGCACGCGCTCGCGATCCTGCGCTACCTCGCCGCACAGGCCGGCCCGGTACCCGCCGCCGCGATCGCCCGCGATCTCGGCCTGCCCCGCTCGAGCGTCTATCACCTGCTCGCGGTGCTGGTGGAGGATGGGTTCGCGGTGCACCTGCCGGAGGAGCGCCGGTACGGGCTCGGCGTGTCCGCGTTCGAGCTCGGCTCCGCGTACTCGCGGCAGGCGCCGCTGGCCCGGCTGGCCCGGCCGGTGCTCGCCCGGCTCGTGGACACCGTGCACGAGTCCGCCCACCTGGCCGTGCTGCACGGGCGGGAGGTGCTCTACGTGGTGGAGGAGCGGGCCCGGGGGCGGCCGCCGCTGGTCAGCGACGTCGGCGTGCGGCTGCCCGCCCAGCTGACCGCGAGCGGCCGCGCCATCCTCGCCGACCTGCCCCGCGCCCACGTGCGCGCCCTGTTCCCGGGGGCCGACGCGTTCGTGGACCGGCACGGCGCGGGGCCGCGGACGCCGTCCGCGCTGCGCTCCCTGCTGGTGCAGGTGCGCCGCGACGGGTACGCCACCGAGCACGGCGAGGTGACGCCCGGCTTCGCGTCCGTGGCCGTGGCGGTCCACGACCACACCGGTCACCCGGTCGCGGGCCTCGCCATCACGTTCCCCACCGAGGCGTCGGAGCCCGACGGCGCGGCCCGGGCCGCGTACGCCGGCGCCGCCGAGCGGGCCGCTGCCACGCTGCGCGAGCGCATCGGTGGACGAAGTCCTGAGGATAGTGTCCGATCGGGGCGGAGCCGTTCGTCGTACGGGTGAGGGCGTCCACGAGGGGCGCCCGGACCGAAGGGAGTCGCGATCATGAGACTGGTGACCAACACGCAGGTCTCGGTCGATGGAGTGATGCAGGCGAATGGTGGCCCGAACGCCGACCTCGACCCAGGGATGGAGCGCGGCGGATGGGCCAGACCGCTGTTCGACGATCAGGCCATGGCCTATGTCAACGAGGTCTACCAGCGTGCTGACGCGTTCCTGTTCGGTCGGCGCACCTACGGCCTGTTCGCCGGCTACTGGGGAGCGATGGCTCACGGTAGCGGCCCCATCGCCGATGCCCTGAACACGCGGCCCAAGTACGTCGCGTCGAACACGCTGACCGAGGCTGGATGGGCGGACACGACCGTTCTCGGCGGGGACCTGACCGCGGCGATCGGTGAGTTGAAGGCTAGGCCGGGCGGCGAACTGCAGGTGCACGGTAGCGGGCACCTGGTCCGATGGCTGCTCGCGAACCAGTTGGTCGACGAACTCACGCTGCTCGTCTGCCCGGTGGTGGTCGGGCAGGGCGCGCGGCTGTTTCCCGACCGCGGACCCGACGCGGCGCTCGACCTGGTCGCCTCGCGTGCCTTCCCACGCGGCATCACGATGCAGGTCTACCGGCCCGCCGGACCACCGCAGTACGCCACCGACTGAGAACCCGGAGGAGATGACATGCAGTACCTGGTTTCCGTGATCGATGACACGGCCGGCCTCGCCACCGATGAGGAGATGGCTGCGATCGACGCGTTCAACGACACCCTGCGAGCGGGTGGGCACTGGGTCTTCGCCGGCGGGCTCGCCGCGCCGACCTCGGCCACCGTCATCGATAACCGCGGCGAGCAGGCGATCGTCTCCGACGGGCCGTTCGTGGAGTCCAAGGAGCACCTCGCCGGCCTGTGGATCTGGGAGGCCTCCGATCTCGACGTGGCGCTCAAGCTTGCGGAGGAGGGTTCGAAGGCCTGCAACCGTAGGCTCGAGGTCCGGCCGTTCCTGTCCGAGTGACCACGACCGATCCCCGCGAGGCAGTCACCCGGGCCCACCGCGAGGAGTGGGCCCGGGTGGTCGCCTCGCTGAGCCGGAGGTTCGGTGATCTCGACATTGCCGAGGACGCCGCCGCCGAGGCGTTCGCGACAGCGGTCGAGCGGTGGCCCACCGACGGCGTGCCAGCGAACCCCGGGGCCTGGCTGACCACGACCGCGGGCAACAGGGCGATCGACCGGATCCGCCGCGAGCGCAAGCGAGAGCACAAGCACTGGGAGGCGCAGGTGCTGAGCGACCCACCCGGATCCGGTGCCCCGGCCGGTGCCATCGATGACGACCGGCTCCGGCTGATCTTCACCTGTTGCCACCCGGCGCTGTCGATGGAGGCCAGGGTGGCGCTGACGCTGCGCCTGGTCGGCGGGCTGACCATGGCCGAGATCGCTCGCGCGTTCCTGGTTCGGGAGGACGCCATGACGCGCCGTCTCACCCGGGCGAAGACCAAGATCAAGCAGGCGAGGATCCCCTACCGGGTGCCGGACGCCGAGGACCTCCCGGCTCGGGTGACCAGCGTGCTCGCCGTGCTCTTCCTCGTCTTCAACGAGGGCTACCTGGCGAGCGGCCCGGACACCGGCCCGATCCGGCTGGACCTGACCGCCGAGGCGATCCGGCTCACCCGGCTGACACGAGGGTTGTTGCCCACGGACGGCGAGGTGGCCGGGCTGCTTGCGCTGATGCTGCTCACCGAGGCTCGCCGCCCGGCCCGGATCTCTGCCGCCGGTGATCTCCTGATGCTCGACGAGCAGGACCGGACCGCCTGGGACGTCGCCCTGATCGCCGAGGGTCACGCGCTCGTGCGTGAGCGGCTCGTCACCGGACTGGCTCCCGGGCGCTACCAGCTCCTCGCCGCGATCAACGCGGTGCACACCTCGGCCCGCACGATGGGCGAGACGGACTGGTCCCAGATCGTCGCTCTCTACGACCAGCTCGTGCGCATCGACACCTCACCGGTCGTCGCCCTGAACCGTGCCATCGCGATCGCCGAGGTGGCGGGACCGGACGTCGCGCTGGCGTTGGTCGACCGGCTCGAGAATCCGTTGGTCGGGTACCAGCCCTATCAGGCGACCCGGGCCGACCTGTTGCGCCGCCTGGGTCGCGGCCGGGAGGCGGACACTGCCTACGGCCTCGCGCTCGATCTGGCCGCGAGTCCTGCTGAGGCTGCGGCCCTGACCCGACGGCGCCGGTTGGGGCGGCCGCCCGGTGCGTAGACTCGGGCAATGAGTCTTCTTGCTGCAGAGCGCGCGCTCCAAGCGGCCCAGCGCGCCGGCGACGTCAACGCGCTGGAGGCGCTGCTGCATGCGAGTTGCGTCGGCGCCGGCCCGGACGGGTCTGTCTTCTCCAAGGAGGACGACCTGGAGAGCTACCGCTCGGGTGCGCTGCAGATCACCCGCTTGGAGGAGGAATCGCTGGACGTCCAGGAGGACGTCCTGAGCGGAACGACGAGGCTGGTCGCCGCCGTGGATGCGATCCAGGGCGGTACCGCGCTTTCCGCGCGGCTGATCTACACGCGCCTCTGGGTGCGCGCAGATGAGGGTTGGCTGGTTCTGGCCGCCACGCTCGTACCCGCCGCTGAGCCCGCCTGAGCGGACCCGGCGAGGCGTGCGCTCCACGACGTCGCGAGTCCGCTCGGTCGCGACCCAGGCGGCGACGAACGACGTCTGGGTGACCGCTCGAACATCTTCGCCGGCCGTGGCGGCTCGCTCGGAGCGGTGACAGTGCTGAAGTGGTCGCCACTTCAGCACTCTCGCCGAGCGCTGGTGGACATGCAGAACGCCCGACGGCGGGGGTCCGTCGGGCGTTCCGGTCCGGGGGAGGCGGGCGGGTGGGTCAGTCGCCGGAGTCGGCCGACGGGGCGCTGTTCGCGGAGGCGGGGCTGGCCGGGGACGGCGCGGACGCGGGGCTGGCCGGGGACGGCGCGGACACGGGGCTGGCCACCGGGGACGGCGCAGACACCGGGCTGGCCACCGGGGACGGCGCCGAGACGGGGCTGGCCGGCGAGGGGGCGGAGACCGGGGAGGCCACCGGGGAGGGTGCGGAGACCGAGCTGATCGCGGTCACGGCCGAGACCGCGCTGCCGGGATCGACGGTCGCGGGATCGGTGGTGGCCGGGGTTGTGGTGGCCGGGGTGGGGTCGACTGCCGAGGTCGCCGACACCGCCGAGGTGACCTGGGTGGTGCTCGGCTGGGTCCGCTCCACGGTCGGGGCCTGCGTGAAGGTGTCCGCGGAGGCGGCCACGGCTCCGCCGGCGACGGCGACGACGCCGAGGGTTCCGGTGACGATCCATGCGGTGCGCTTGTTCATGATGTTCTCTCTCGTTTCTGGGCCCCGTGCGGGACGGGTCGGATCACTTGCTGACATCGACAAGAATTCCGAGCGCCGATGAGGTGCCGAGGAGAGCCGCATGAGGGAACTCTCACCTGAGGCGATCCGGTGGGGCGGCTCAGACCGGTGGCCTGCGCGCCGGTGGCCGCTATCAGATGCGACGGCATCGTGACCGACGCAGGTGTCCACAGGCCGATCGCCGAGGTCGGCTAGCGCAATACACTTGAGACATCACAAGGGAGCTGGCGGACTACATCGAGGCGGGCAAGAACCTCGGTGCAGACGAGCGTGAGATCGCCGCGCTTGCCCTCCGGCAAGTTGACGAGACCGAGCAGGCCGATCGACGCCGCCTGGGACGAGGTCGTCGACCGGCGGCTCGATGAGTTGGTGAGTGGCGAGGTCAAGCCGGTCTGTGGCAGGGAGACCCGTGCCATGGGTCGTGCCCTTACTCGGCCGGCGGCGCGAGTGACGCTCGATTGGACCGAGCATCCCGGCGCTCGTGCCGACTATCTCGACGCCCTTGCCAGGCACGCGTCCATTGGTGACGGCGGACTGGGCGAGGAGTTCGCGGAGGAGGCTGACGCTGCCACGGAGTTCATCCTCGCGTGGCCGGATGCAGCCCCTCGGCTGCCCTGTCGGCGGACGGGTCATGGCATCCGGTTGGCGGTGGGTCGTGAACCCAGACCTGCCGCGACCTCAAGTACACACAGCGCGGCGAGCCGCACGGTGCGCTGGTCGGGCGCGTCGGCCCCGGCGTCGATCTCGGTGAGATCGACCGAGACGACGGCGGGGTGTCGCCCGGCGGCGCGGGCGGCGGCCCGTAGTTCGTGGGCCGCCAGGCCGCCCGGGAGGGAGGCGGGGCAGGCGGGGGCCACGGACCTGTCGCAGACGTCGACGTCCAGGTCGACGTGGACGGGGCCGCCGGCGGCGGAGGCGATCTCCAGGGCCTGCGCCATCACGTCGCCCATCGGGCGCCGGTGCAGTTCGTCCCGGTGGACGATCGTGATGCCGAGGTCGCGGGCCCGCGCCGTGTAGGCAGCCGAGTTCGCGAAGTCCGCGATGCCGACCTGCACCACCCGGCGACCGTCCAGGCCGGCCTCGATCAGGCGGCGCACGGGGGAGCCGTTGCTGACGCCGTCGCGCAGGTCGTGGTGGGCGTCCAGGGTGACCAGGCCCGCCGTCGCGATCGCGTCGCCGCAGGCGCCGAGGGCGGCGGGCACGGTCGCGGCGTTGTCGCCGCCGAGGGCGACCAGCAGGCGTGATCGTGCCACGGCGTCGGCCACGGCCCGAGTCGCGCGCGCCTCGCCGTCCGGGCCGTCCGGCTCGGGGACGTCACCGACGTCCGCGAAGACCAACCCGCCGACCTCCGCCGGCGGCGACCCGCCGCCGTCGGGCACCACGAACGGGCTGTAGCGACGCAGCGCCGCGCGGACCGCGGCGGGGGTGGCGTGCGCGCCGGTGGGGGACAGGGACGTTCGGTGGGTGCCGATCCCGATCAGGGTGAGATCGGCACCCTCGGCGGGCAGCGGCGGCCAGTCGCCGGCGCGGGGCCAGAGCGGGTCGTGCGACAGCGCTGTCATGGTCGAAGGTTAGTCGTGGGGACCGCGGCCCCCGATGTGCCTCAGAGGACAGGAACTGACCGCTTCCTTCCGTAGTCTCGGACCAGGCGATCGGGCAGCGGTTGCCGCGACGAAAGGCTGATCGATGGACTGGAAGATCGAGCTCATCTTCGTGCCGGTGTCCGACGTGGACCGGGCCAAGGAGTTCTACGTGCGGATCGGCTTCAACGCCGACCACGACCAGACGCCGACCGAGGGGCTGCGCTTCGTGCAGATGACCCCACCGGGATCGGCGTGCTCGATCGCGTTCGGCACGGGCCTCGGGACGGGCCTGGAGCCCGGACAGCAGAACACGATCCAGGTGGTGGTGCCGAACGCCGAGGAGGCGCTCGCCCACCTGAGGTCGGTCGGTGTCGAGGCCACCGGGGTCGACGAGCAGGCCTGGGGCAACTTCGTCACGTTCGACGACCCGGACGGCAACACCTGGACGCTGCAGGAACTGCCCGTAAGGACCTGAGCCGGTCCATCCCACCGGGAGCGCCCGGTTCGTAGACCGGTGCGATGGGTGGGACGTTCGCCGTCACGATGGGTGACCGGGGTCGCCTGGTGGTTCCCGCAGAGCTGCGCGAGCGCGCGGGTCTGAGTTCCGGCACGCCGCTGATCCTGGCGGAGAGCCCGGCAGGCTTGATCGTGATGACCCGCGCCCAGGCGCGCGCGTATATGCGGCGGCAACTTGCGGGAGCCGACCTGGTCGGTGACCTCCTGGAGGAGCGACGCCGGGCGGCCGCCACGGCGGACGCCGCCCGGGGCTCGGCCGGGGGCGTCCGACAGATCCGCTGAGCCGGCGGTGCCCTCACCCGTGCCGGGTCGGCCGGTAGAGGAACTCCTGGATGTTGGCGTCCAGGGTCCGGGTCTCGAGCAGCTCGAGGTCGAAGTCCGCGGCGCCCCGGAAGATCGGGTCCATGCCGTTCTCGCCCGTGATCACCGGGAACAGGGTGACGTGCACCCGGTCGACGAGGCCGGCGTTCAGCAGCGCGTTGTTCATCGCGAGGCTGCCGTGGGAGCGCAGCGGCACGTCGGACTCCTGCCGGAGCCGGGCCACGACGTCGACGGCGTCGCCGCGCTCGATCGTCGCGTCCGGCCAGTCGAGCGGGGCGGTCAGGATGGAGGAGACCACGGTGGTGGGCAGGTTTCGCATGCGGGTCACCCAGGCGTCGCGCACGTCGTCGCCCTCGGTGCTCGCGGCCAGCATGTCCACGAACGAGCGGAACGTGTGCGCCCCGAGGACCAGCCGCTGCTCCTCGCTGTAGACGGCCAGCCGGCGCTCGAGCAGCTCCGGGCCCTGCTTGCCCCAGTACCCGGTCCAGTCCCCGCCGGCCGCGCCGTAGCCGTCGAGGCTGCAGAACACGTCGAAGGTGTAGGTGGCGGTCATGGTCGGCTCCTCGCGAGATGGTGGGCTTCGATGGGACAGACCCAGGGCCGGCGCGGAACTCACCGGGGTGCCTCCCTCCTCGCTCGGAGCCGCCTGACAGACTCGGGCGGTGGCCGGATTCCATCATGTCGAGTTGTGGATCGCCGATCTCGAGCAGGCCCGCACGGAGTGGGGCTGGCTCCTGTCGCGAGTGGGCTTCGCCCTCGACGGTGACTTCTCGGGCGGCCAGACCTGGAGCGGGGGCGGCGCCTACCTCACCTTCACCACGTCGCCGAACCTGACGACGGCGGTGCACGACCGTCGCCGGGCGGGCCTGAACCATCTCGCGTTCAAGGCCGGCCCACAGGCAGCGGTCGACGCGATCATGGCCGACGCGCCGGAGCACGGCTGGCGGCCGCTCTACCAGGAGCGTTACCCGCACGCGGGCGGTCCCGACCACTACGCAGGGTGGCTGGAGAACTCCGCAGGCTTCAAGTCCGAGATCGTCGCCGACTCCCCGTAGGACCGCCGCCCGACGCCGGATCGGGCCCGGTTGCCCCATCGGACGCCCGATCTGCCCGTTCGGCCGGTCGCCGCGGGCGGGAGGGCCCCAGGACGTGCACCGTACGCTCGCGCCAGGTTCTCACCTCGGGACGGCGGATGTTGAGCAGGGTCGGGCAGGCCACGGGCGACGGCGGCGCTTCCGTTCTCCCGCGGTCCTCGCTGTCCGGGGTGCCCGTCGAGCCGGCCACGATCGCGCCGGGCCGATTGGCCGCGGCGGCCGGTGCGTCGGTTGCCCCGCGCCTGATGCTGGGAGACCTGCCCACCCTGCAACGCAGCCTCGGGAACCGCGGGGTGAGCCGGCTGATCGCGGCGCAGCGGTCCGCGGCCGTCACCACGGCCGCCGTCCAGCGCACGACGATCGCGCACAAGGACGCCCCGCCGGTGCACTCCGGCGTCTGGAAGCACGCCACCCAGATGATGCAGGCCCCCGGCGATGCCCGGAAGGAGCGCGCCGGGGAGGTGGAGGCGCTGGTCGACCCCTTGGAGAAGATCAATCCCATCGGCACGAGCGCCGGCTACGACCCGCTCGGCTGGTACTGGGTCGGTCAGTTCGTGGTGGCCGGGGTGGCGGCGAACAACGCGCAGCTCGCCCACCAGGGCTGGGTGCGCTTCCACCTCCTGAACGCCACGCTGGGCGGCGACGGCCACGACCCGGCCCACCTGGTGCCGACGAAGTCCGCGACGAACACCGGCAACCCGTGGGTCAACTTCGAGTACAACGCGAAGGCGCAGCCGTTCCTCGGCAGGTGGCTGCACTACCACGTGGAGGTCGGCTACCACCCACCGGGCGCCACCGGCCTCGTCGGCGATCCGCACCTGGCCTTCTTCCCCAGCTCGATCCACGCCGAGTACAGCACCTGGAATTCGACGACCGGGGTCTGGGACGCCGGGATGACCGTGGACATTCCCGCCAACCAGCTCCAGGTCCCCAACGCCGCCCCGCACACCCAGACCCACTACATCGACGGCATCTCCCTCGGGGAGTTCGCCATCCTCGGGGTCGACCCGTGGCTGGCCGCGAGGATCGCCAACGCCCACCGCGACCTGGCCCGGGCGACGACGCTGCAGAAGCTCTACGACGACATCGTCGACTACGCGCAGTTCGACCGCGGCAACCAGCAGTCCCCGCTGTCCGCCGTGAACAACACCTGGCCGGTGCTCGAGGCGCTGCTGCGTGGCCACGCCGGGCATCACCTGCGCATCGCCGTCGGGGTCTCGCCCACGGACACCGTGCTCCGCCGGGCCCGGCTGTCCGTGGCCGAGATCCTGCGCTGGGCCCGCACGGAGCCGGGACGGCTGGCCGCGGCCTGGAAGGTCGGCCAGGAGGTGGTGCTCGCCCTCGAGGCGATGCTGTCCGCGCACCAACCCGCGACGTCCACGAACCTCTACCTGACCCTCGAGCAACGGCACGGGCTGGCGTACCTGGCCACGCACGTCGACCCCGACTGGCCCGCCATGGTGGGCAGGATGAGCCGGGAGGGCGAGGTCTCGATCGCGATCGCCCACGACATGCGCTTCGCGACCGTGGCCCAGCGGCTGGCCGAGCTGCGGTCCGAGAGCCACCGGGGCGTGCAGGCGATCAACGCGTTGATCGGGGAGTACGCGCGCGGGCTCGGGACGGCGGGCGAGGAGTTCGGGGCCGCGGTGAAGGCGGTGCCCGCCCAGCTCGGTGCGTCCCTCGGGGCGCTGTCCGTCGCGGCCTCGCGGACCCTGCTGCAGCCGGCGCGGGCGACCATGTCGCTGGACGACATCCTGATGGGGATGCAGATGAGTGGGCGCTCGGAGTCCCAGTTCACCAGCACCGTGCCGGGCGTGGAGTCGGCCGTCCGGCAGGCGTATGCCCTGGTGCGCGGTGAGTTCGAACGGGTGCAGGCCCGGGTGCTCGCCGAGCGGGAGCGGCGGATCCAGGAGGAACGCCGCGAGGCCGAGGAGCGGCGCGTCCGCGATCAGCAGGAGCGGGACCGCGTCGAGCAGGAGCGCCGGGCCCGGGCGGCCCTCGAGCAGCCGCGCGTCGAGGAGGACCCACGCGATCGCCGTCGGTTCGAGGAGGACCCACGCGAGCGGCGTCGCTTCGAGGAGGACCCACGCGACCGTCGTCGGTACGAGGAGGACCCACGCGACCGCCGTCGGTACGAGGAGGACCCACGCGACCGCCGTCGGGAACGATCGCCCGGCGGCGGGCGCTACCAGGGCGACCGGACCTACCGTACCGAGCCGTACCACCTCGGCCAGTTCCACGACCGGCACCGCTACGACGACCTGCGCGACCCGGGCGAGGACGACGACCGCGGTCGCGGCAACCCGGGCCGGTACGGCCGCTACGAGGGGCCACGATCCCCCTACGGTGACCGGCCCCCGTACGGCGACCGGCCCCCCGGCGGCTATCGGGGCCCGCATAGCGGGCGTCGCTACGACGACGACCCCCGCCGTCGACCGAACTACTAGCCCTCGGCCAGCAGCACCGGGCCCTCGTCCCGGCCGCGGTTGTCGAGCACGAGCGGGCGCACGCCCTCGACCCGGTACCGGAGATGGGTGATGCCCTCGCCCTCGATCACGCGGATCGGAATCAGCTCGATCCCCTCCTTGGCGCCGAGACCGAGGCCGGGGCCGAGCAGTCGCAGCCCGTCGCCGAGCAGCACCGGGGCGACATGCAGTTCGAGCTCGTCCAGCAGACCGAGCGCGAGGACCTGACGGACCAGCGAGCCCCCGCCGGCGACCTGCACGTCCTTGCCACCCGCGTGCTCCTTCGCCTGTGCGACGGCGCTCGCGACGCCGTCGGTGACGTACGTGAAGCTGGTGCCGCCGCCACGGTGCAGCACCGGCCGCGGACGGTGCGTGACCACGAACACCGGGGCCCGGAACGGGGGCACCTCACCCCAGGGGACCTCACCGCCGTCGGCCATCCGCCGGCCCATGACGTAGGCGCCCGCGGCCGCGAACGTCTCCGCGATGTTGTCCGAGTTCGTGGTGCGCTCGCCGCCGGCGAAGCCCTGGCGCTCGCGCCAGGCCGCGGCGTCGGTGGCCCAGCGGGTCACGCGGAAGAACCCGGCGGCTTCCGCGCTCTCCAGCCAGTCGGCGGTGTCGGCGGCCCGGGTGCCGGCGTAGCAGCCGTCGAGCGAGATCGACATCTGTGCGGTGACCTTGGTCATGATCGTTGTCCTGCCTTCGTGGAAAGTCGGGTCTGGTCAGCCGGCGAGCGACGCGCCGAGCGCGTCCAACAGCCCCCGGGTGCCCTCCTCGCGGCCCGCGGGATCGTCGAGGCCGTCGAAGTGGGCGCCCTGCTCGGTGTAGGTGAGGCGGGTGGAGCCGCCGTCCGGCTCGAGTGTGATCGTCACCAACGAGGTGGACATGTGCCGGTCGTCGACCCACATGTCGTAGGTGAACACGATCCGGACGAGGTCGACGATGTCGGTGTAGGTCGAGTGGTAGCGCGAGCGTGGGCCGCCGTGCCATTGGCCGTTCTCGGTGCCGTGCCCGCCGACCCGGAAGTCGTGGGACTTCTCGGTCCGGGTGAAGTCGGGTTCGGTGGAGAACCAGAGGTCCCGCGCGTCGTTGTCCGAGAGTGCGTGCCAGACCCGCTCCGGCGCCGCCGGGTAGGTCCTCTCGATGACGAACGTCGCGTGCGTCTGGCTGCGTTCAATCTGGGTGTCCATCTCAGTTCTCCTTCGTGGTGTCCGGGGTGAGGAAGTCGCCGAGCCGGTCGAGCCGGCGTTCGGCGGGTAGCCGTTGGCGCCCGATCCACTCGGCGCCGGGGGTCAGGGCCTCGACGGCGAGCTGGAACGTGCGGACCCGGCCCACCTTCGAGGAGGTGACCAGGCCGGCCCGCTCCAGCACGCTCAGGTGCTGCAGCAGGGACGGCAGGGCCATCTCGAACGGCCGGGCCAGTTCGCTGACCGAGGCCGGTCCGCGGACGAGCCGTTCGATCAGGGCGCGTCGCGTGGGATCCGAGAGGGCATGGAACACCCGGTCCAGGTCCTCACGATGCTTAGGCATGTACCTAACTATTGACCGGCCGGGCGACCGCGTCAACCCCGGGTTCGTCGACGGGGCAGCCGGCACCCGCGCGCGGGCCCGACGACTCACGGAATGGACAACCCCGGGTTGAAGCGGTTGACTCCTGCGGTGCCGCGCCTCCGCAACCCGATGATCGCCACCCTCGTCAACCTCCGAGGCAACGGTCGCGCGGCCATCTACACCGAGCCCCTCTGGGGCCTTTCGATGATGCTGGTGCTGCCCTACGCCTCGGTGTACATGCTGGCCCTGGGCCTGAACGACCCCCAGATCGGCCTGCTGGCCACCATCTCGATCCTCTCGCAGGTGGTCTTCGGGCTGCTCAGCGGGGTGATCACGGACAAGCTCGGGCGTCGCCGGACCACGGCGATCTTCGACATCATCGCCTGGGCGGTCCCCTGCCTGATCTGGGCGTTCGCGCAGGACTTCTGGTGGTTCCTGATCGCCTCCATCATCAACGGTGTCTGGCAGGTCACCCAGAACTCGTGGGACTGCCTGCTCGTGGAGGACGTCGACCGGTCCGAGATCCCCAAGGTCTACTCGCTGGTCAAGGTGGCGGGCGAGTTCTCGGCACTCTTCGCGCCGATCGCCGCTCTCCTGGTGGCGAACCTCGGCCTGGAACTCGCGGTGCGGATCCTCTACCTCAACGCGTTCGTGATCATCTCGCTGAAGGTCTGGCTCCTCTACCGGTACTCCACCGAGACGGCGACCGGGCTGGTCCGGATGGAGCAGACGCGCGGGATCAGCATCTGGAGATCGCTGTGGGAGTACCGCAGCGTGCTCGGGCTGATCGTCCGCTCGAAGGGCACCATCTTCTCCCTGGCGATCGCCGCGATCGTGGGCGCCGTGGTGCTCGTGAACGGCATCTTCTGGCAGGTGGTGGTCAACCAGCGTCTCGGCGTCCCCGACGCCCTCCTGCCGTTCTTCCCGATGATCCGCTCGCTGCTGTCCGTCGTGTTCTTCTTCACGATCATCCCGCGGCTGACCCATGCCAGCGCCCTGAAGATGCCGACGCTCATCGGTTTCTCCGTGTACCTCGCCGGGCAGTTGCTGCTGGTGAGCATCCCGGCCGCCGACGGCTCCGCCACGGCGTCGACCTACCTGCTCCTCGCCGGCTGCCTGCTGCTCGACGCGTTCGGCGCCGGGATCCTGTTCATGCTGTCGGAGTCGTTGGTCGCCCTGCACGTGGATCGCAACGAACGCTCCCGCGTGATGGCCATCCAACGCACCACGGTGATGCTGGCCACCGCGCCCTTCGGCTGGATCAGCGGCTGGCTGTCCGGCATGGACCGGAACTGGCCGTTCCTGCTGACCTCGGTGCTGCTGGTGATCGGCCTCGTGGTCACGGCACGGTTCTGGACGACCACGCACGAGGAGACCCACGCCGTCGAGGCCTGACGCCGGCGGGCGGAGGACCACGGATGCTGAACACGTCCGGACAGATCACGGGCGACGGCGCAACGTCGGTTTTGTGCTGGATCCTCGCCGTGCGCGGACCAGGTCGGGCAGAACCATGGTCGACGGCGCAGCGTCGGTCGGTCGGTCGGGCCCGCTGCCCGCGTGGTCGAGACGGCCGGTCGGCTGGCCCGCCGGGCCGACCTGCAGCGGACCACGATCGCGGCGGAACTGAAAGCGACCGCGACGTGTCCGAGGCCGGCAAGGCCCGGTCCTGTGGGTGCGGGCGTCCGACCGCTCGGGGTTCCGCAGCCAGGAACCTCCGCCCTCGCCTACGCCAGGGCGGTGGAGGGACACCACCATGCACGCCGGTTCGACTCCGGCTGGCGTCTCCACGCCGGCGTTCGAGCCGTGCGACGCTTTACGAAGACAGCAAAGGAAAGCAAAGACGCCAAAGGGGAGCAACGATGGCACCGCCCCGGAACCCGGTCAAGCCGACCGTCGGTGCCCTACGCCCGCCGCTGTCGGTCACTCCGGCGTCGTGGTCACGTCCAGGTGGAGATCGGTGCCGGTGGCGCGCAGGATACGGCGCAGCGACGGGATCGTCGGGCTCACGGCATCCGCCTCGTACCTCGCGATCATCGCCTGGGAGGTGCCCGCGGCTGTGGCCAGTGCCGACTGGGTCATGCCGGCCCGTGCGCGGGCGTCCCGGATCAGCATCGCCGGGCTCGGGGCCTCATATCTGATCTGATATGGCACGGCCGGGTTGAATGCCGCTGCCCGGCCGAGGGTGCTCGATCGCACGACCAGCCGGTGTTTGACCACGGCCCGACGTGGCGGAGCCTCCGGCTCGGCGATCCTGGCGATGAGCAGGTTCAGGGCCTGGGTCGCGAAGTCGCTCATGTCCGGGGCGATCGTGGTCAGCGGTGGCCACGAGTACTCACCTTCCGGTGCGTTGTCCCAGCCGAGCACCGCGACGTCGTCGGGCACGCGAAGCCCGAGTGAGGCGAGCGCGTGCAACGCTCCGACGGCGAGCAGGTCGGTGGCGCACAGCAGCGCGTCGGGCCGGGATCCCGACTCGAACGCCGCCAGCGTGCGTGCGAAACCCTCGGACCGGCTGAACTCGCTGGTCTCGATGCGGGTGAGCTCGGGCGGGTGCTGCTCGGTGGCCAGCACCTGCTCGATGCCCCCGATGCGCAGCGACGAGGCACGCCGATGGGAGGGGCCGATCTCATCGCCGAGGAAGGCCAGGCGGCGCCTGCCCAGGTTGAGCATGTGCCGGGTGGCCTCCCGCGCCGAGGCCCCGTTGTCGATGCTGACGTGGTCCAGACCCCCGGACTCGGGCTGTTCGCCGAGCAGAACGACCGGGGTATCGCTGCGCAGGGCACCGATCTCGGTGCCGGTCAGGCGCGACGGACTCAGCATGACGCCGTCGGTGAACCGCACCGCATAGCCGCGCGCGGCCGCCGTCTCCCTGGCGATCGAGTGCCCGGTCTCGTCGATGAGCACCGTGTAGTCGTCCTCGCGTGCGCGCTGCACGATCGAGCGGGCCAGATCCGCGTAGTACGGCGTCTCGAGGTCGGGCACGGAGACCGCGAGCAGGCCGGTGCGGCCGTGACGGAGCTGACGTCCGGCCAGGTTCGCGCGGTAGCCCAGTTCCGCGATCGCCCGCTCGACGCGTCGCCTCGTCGCCGGCCCCACGTTCGGGCGGCCGTGGATGACGTTCGAGACCGTCTTCCACGAGACCCCCGCCGCGGCGGCCACGTCCTTGATGCCGACGGAACGTGGCTGGGACTGACGCGCAGACGGATATGTCGGATCTGACATACCGAAGACCCTATACGGCGGCTCACCGGAACTCAGGCCTCCATGGACACGCAATTCCCTGCTTGACAGCGTCGTCCGTGCTCATGCCACACTCGTCTAACGTTGTACTGCTTGTCACCGCAGCCAGGCCCCTAGGAGAACCGTGAAATCCACTCGGCGCACCCACCGCCACGCCCCGATGACCATCCTCGCCACCTGCGCCGCCCTCACGCTCGCTGCGTGCGGGGTGGGCGGGGGTCCCGACGAATCAGGTGACGGGGGAGCGGCCGACCCGTCGGCCCCGATCCGAGCCGCCTGGTGGGGGGAGGACAACCAGAACCAGGCACTGGACGCGGCCATCACCGCGTTCACCGAGGCCGGGGGCCCGCAGGTCTCCGTCGAGCCGCAGCCCTGGGACGGCTACTGGGACAAGCTCGCTACCCAGGTGGCGGGCCGGGACATCCCCGACGTCGTGATGCAGGCGGCCAGCCAGTTGCCCACCTACGCCGATCGGGACGCGCTGCTCGACCTCTCCGACGTCGAGCTCGACCTGAGCGGACTCGATGAGGGCATCCGGGACTTCGGCGCGGTCGGAGAGGAGACCTTCGGCGTGGTCGCCGCGACCAATGCCACCGGCTTCGTCACCAACGCGGACCTCTTGGCGGACCTCGGCGTCGCCGTGCCGGAGGGTGACTGGAGCTGGGACGACCTCAGCGCGTGGGCCGACGAGGTCCACACCGCCAGCGGGGGCGAGACCTGGGGCGTCCAGGACGGTGGTGGGGACATGATCCTGTTCATCCTCTACGTGCGTGACAGCGGCCGTGAGTTCTACAACGACGACGGATCGATCAACGCCACCCCCGAGGACCTGCACGCCTGGTTCCAGCTCTGGGCCGACATGCGCGAGAGCGGCGCCGTTCCGCCGGCGGAGGCCACCGCCGAGGCGAGCGGCAACCTGCCCGGCAGCCCGTTGGCCAGTGGCCGCGCCGCCGCGACGTTCGCCTGGACCCAGGACTACGTCGCGCTCCAGTCGGTGACCGATGCGGCCCTCGACATCGGCCTCCCGCCGCACAACTCCGAGAACCCCAGCCTCTGGATCAACGCGGCCAGCCTCTGGTCGATCTCGGCGTGGTCGGAGAACCCGCAGGGCGCCGCCGACCTGATCGATCACCTCGTCAACGACCCCGAGGCGGTCGAGACGCTCGGGGTGTCGCTCGGCATCCCGCCGACCGCGGCCGCCCGCGAACAGCTGGTGGACCTGGTCAGCGACCAGGAGCGACCCGCCGTCGAGTACATGGACCTGGTCGCGGAGAACTCGCGTCCGCTGAACCGGTTGTGGCCCGACGGGTTCGCGACCTCACGCACCCTGTTCGACCAGCTCGACGAGTCGGTCGCGTTCGGAGAGATGACGATCGACGAGGCCGTGGATGCGTTCTTCGCAGACGCTGAAGGCTGAGCAGGCGGCGCCCGGGGCCGCCGGGCCGGCCGAGCCCGCGGGATCGAGCGTGCTCGACGGGCCCAACGGGCCCGGTCGGTCGGCGGACACGGCGAGCGGCCGGGCACGCAAGGCCCGGCGCTCGCCGCGCCAACGGGGTGAGGCTCGGGCCGGCTACCTCTTCCTGTTGCCCTGGTTCGCCGGCCTGGTTGGCCTGGTGCTGGGCCCGATGCTGGTCTCGGCGTACCTGTCGTTCACGGAGTACGACCTGTTCAACGACCCGGTCTGGGTGGGTCTGGACAACTACCGCACGATGTTCACCGAGGACCCGCGCTACCTGAAGTCGCTGCAGGTCACGTTCACCTACGTACTGGCCTCGGTGCCGTTGCGGTTGGTCGTCGCCCTCGGGCTGGCCCTGCTGATGAACCGGGCGGTGCGGGGGATGTCGTTCTACCGTGCGGTGCTGTACCTGCCCTCCCTCCTCGGCGGGAGCGTCGCCATCGCCGTGCTGTGGCGGCAGCTGTTCGGCGGGGAGGGCGCGGTCAACCAGATCCTGGCGCTGGTCGGCATCGACGGGCCGAACTGGATCGCCTCCCCGGACACCTCGTTGCTGACGATCATCGTGCTGGCGGTCTGGCAGTTCGGCTCCCCGATGGTGATCTTCCTCGCCGGCCTGCGGCAGATCCCGCAGGAGGTGCTGGAGGCGGCCCGCGTCGACGGCGCGGGCGCGGTGCGGCGCTTCTTCTCGGTGGTGCTGCCACTGCTCACGCCGCTGGTGTTCTTCAACGTGATCATGCAGACGATCGTCGCCTTCCAGGCGTTCACACCGTCGTTCATCATCTCGAACGGCACCGGCGGCCCGGTGGACTCGACCCTCTTCTACACGCTCTACCTCTACATCAAGGGATTCAGCGAGTTCCAGATGGGCTACGCCTCGGCGATGGCCTGGGTGCTCGTGGCCATCATCGCGATCTTCACCGCCGTCAACTTCCTCGGCGCCCGCCGCTGGGTGTTCTACGGAGACGAGTCATGACCACAGCGACCCTCGACCGTCGCGAGGCGCCGCGCACACGGGCGCGACCGAACAAGCGCCCGACGCCGTTGCGCACCATCGCGTGGCACGGACTGATGGTCCTCGTCTGCGTCGTCTCGATCTACCCGCTGCTGTGGATGGCACGGAGCTCGGTGGTGCCGGAGACGGAGATCTTCTCGAGTCCCTCGGTGATCCCGTCGAGCATCGACCTCTCGAACTACCCCGCGGGGTGGGTCGCTAACCCACCCGGATTCGGGCAGTTCATGCTGAACTCGCTGATCATCTGCGTGGGCGCCGTGCTCGGCAACCTGATCGCCTGCACGCTGGCGGCCTACGCGTTCGCCCGGCTGCGGTTCCCGCTCAAGGGGCTGTGGTTCACGGTGATGCTCGGCACCATGATGCTGCCGGGGCACGTCACCCTGATCCCGCAGTACGCGCTGTTCTCCGCCGTCGACTGGGTCGGCACCTACCTGCCGTTGATCGTGCCGAAGTTCCTGGCCACCGACGCGTTCTTCATCTTCCTGCTGATCCAGTTCATGCGGGGCATCCCGCGTGAGCTCGACGAGGCCGCCGAGATCGACGGCGCCGGCCGGTGGCGCACGTTCCGCTCGGTGATGCTCCCGCTCACCGTGCCGGCCCTGGCCACCACGGCGGTGTTCACCTTCATCTGGACCTACGAGGACTTCCTCGGGCCGCTGATCTATCTCAGCGACCTGAACGACTACCCGGTGCCGCTCGGGCTGCGGATGTTCGTCAACGCGATGGGGAACTCCTCCTACGGGCAGCTCTTCGCGATGTCACTGCTCTCGCTGCTGCCGGTCTTCATCACCTTCCTGCTCTTCCAACGCAAGCTCATCCAGGGCATCGCCACCACCGGGCTCAAGGGATGACCCCGGAACGCCCGTCCACCACCACACCAGTTGAGGAACCCACGTGATCACCCGTCAGGAAACGTTCCAGGTCGTCGTCTGCGGCGGCGGGCTCGCCGGCGTCAGCGCCGCCGTCGCCGCCGCCCGCCTCGGCCTCTCGACCGTGCTCGTCCAGGACCGTCCGGTCCTCGGCGGCAACAGCTCCTCCGAGGTCCGGGTGGTGCCCCGCGGCTCCGCGAACTACCACGGGTACGCCAGGGAGACCGGGATCATCGGGGACCTGCTCGAACAGGAACGCCTGCTCAACCACGAGGAGATCTTCGAGAACGGCTTCACCAACAGCGTCTGGGACCTGACCATGTACGACCTGGTCGAGCGGACCCCCGGGCTCGAGCTGCGGCTGAACACCGCCGTGCGCGAGGTGAGCGTCGCCGACGACGGCCGCATCGACGCCGTCGTCGGCTACACGGCCAGCGCCGAGACCGAGACGACGTTCCACGGGCAGGTGTTCGTGGACTGCACCGGCGACGGCGTGGTCGCCGCGCTCGCCGGTGCCCCGTGGCGGATGGGCACCGAGGCGCGCTCGGAGTTCGACGAGCCGCACGCCCCGCTCGAGGCCTCCGACGACGTGATGGGCAACTCCATCCACATCAAGACCAAGGACGTCGGCCGTCCCGTGGACTTCACGCTCCCGGACTGGGCGGTCAGCTACGACGACGCCGCGTTCTTCTACAAGGGCGGTCGCAAGCCGTCCACCCTCAAGGGCGGGTACTGGTGGATCGAGATCGGCGTCCCGTGGCACACCATCCACGACGCCGAGACGATCCGGCACGAACTGACCCGGCACGCCCTGGGTGTCTGGGACTGGGTCAAGAACAAGGACCCCAAGCTGCGCGAGCAGGCCCGCACCTACGCCCTGGACTGGATCGGGCAGGTCCCCGGCAAGCGGGAGAGCCGGCGGATCATGGGCCAACACCTGCTCACCGAGGGCGACCTGATCCGCCCGGAGCCGTTCGCGGACGAGATCGCCTACGGCGGCTGGAACATCGACCTGCACACCCCCGGCGGCCTGCTCGCCGCCACCAGCGAGCCCACGGCCGCGGAAGGACATGAGACCACCGCACCGGCCGCCGTCGCCGCCTACGTCGGCCCGTTCGGCGTGCCGCTGCGCTCCCTGATCGCCCTCGAGGTCCCGAACCTGCTGATGGCCGGGCGCAACGTCTCCGCGACCCACGTGGCCCTCGGCTCCGTCCGCGTCCAGGCCACCACCGCGATCATGGGCCAGGCCGCAGGCACCGCCGCGGCCGTCGCCGTCCGGGACGGTGTGCCCGTGCACGAGGTCGCCACCCGGTCGATCGACACCGTCCAGCAGCAGCTGCTGCGCGACGGCGCGTTCCTGCCGAGCGTGCGCAACACCGACGCCGAGGACCTGGCCCGCCGGGCCCGGGTCAGCGCCTCGTCCACGGCACTCACCTACGGCGCGGGGCCGAAGTCCGTGGGCGTGGACGGCGGGCTCGCGAACCACTCCAAGCCCACCGGCGACCCGCTGGCTGAGGTGCGCGGGCAGTGGATCGCCGTCGAGGTGGGCGCCGGCGCCCCGGGTCTGCGTGAGGTCGCGGTCTGCCTTTCGAACTCGTCCGCCGCGCCGCGCACCCTGGCGGCGACCCTGCGCGCCGTCGACCACATCTGGGACTACCGGATCGACGACGCACCGGCCCTTGCCAAGACGGACCTGGTGGTGCCGCCGGGCGAGCGCGTCTGGGTGCCGTGGGAGATCGACCTGGCCGCCGCGGAGCTGGGCGCGAGCGCGGACGGCGACGTGCGCTACGTCCGCCTCGACCTGGACGCCGACCCGCAGATCTCCTGGCACCGCGCCGGCATCGTGGTGCCCGGCTGCCTCTCGGCGGTGCGGATCAGTTCGGGGCGGATGCGCCGCTATCTGGACGCGATCACCCTGTCCCACCGGATCGACCCGCCGCAGGCCGCCTACCCGGCGTCCGAGGTGCTCACCGGCGTCACCCGGCCGCACCGTTCGACGAACCTCTGGCGCTCCGACCCCGCGCAGGTCATGGACCAGTGGGTCCAGTTGGAGTGGGACCACCCGCAGCCGATCGGCCGGATCGAGCTGACCTTCGCCGGCAGCCTGCTGCGCGAGTACGACCGGTACCCGCCCGGCTACCGCGACCCGCAGACCGTCCGGGCCTACTCGATCGAGGTCTCCGACGGAGAGGGTGAGTTCCGCCGGGTGCTGACGGTGGAGGAGAACGCGAGCCGCCGCCGCCAGCACGACCTGCCCGAGCCGGTGCAGGCCACGAGACTGCGGCTCGTGGTGCACGCGACGAACGGCGACCCCGCGGCCGCCGTCGCCGAGATTCGGTGCTACGTGCGGTAGCCGCTTGCTGGACGGTGCTGGGCGGCCGGGGCCGGGAGCAGACGCCGTGCAAGACTGCTCCCGGCACCCGCGGTCGACGACTCGCACCCCACCACGAGAGGCTTGCCGATGATCCCCGAGGACCTCGCGCTCTGGCGCCGCCTGCAGGATGCGGGCACGTCGAACCCTTGGTCGGAGGCCCTGCGGCTCCTGGCCGACGACGAGCAGCCGCCGGCACTGGACACCAGCTACCTGACCGCCGAGGACCTGGCGAACCCCGACGTCGCCGCCAACGTCCGGGCGATCGCGGAGACGGCCGCGCTGATCACCTGGGTCGCCCAGGACGAGGACGAGGGCCAGGCGTTCGGCTACTGGCGTGGCCCGAACGACATCCCGCTCGCCGAGGCGGCCGTCGTCAGTTTCGACACCGAAGGGCAGTTCCACCTCCTCCGGGGAACCAGCCTCAGCGAGGCGCTGAGCGACGAGTACGGCCAGTGGGCCGACGACGGCTACCCCGGCGTGGTGGCGCAGTGCCGGGCCCAGGGCGTCACGATCAGCGCCGACGACCCCGACGACCTCCCCGAACCCACGGTGTCGCCGACCCCCGCGGAGCACCACGTCGCGCGCTGCCGCGACCTGCTCGCCGGCAATTGAACGCGGAGACCAGCGCCGTGAGCGACGAGATCCTCGAGGCCACCCCCGAGCAGGTCGTGGCCGTGATCGAGCAGATGGTGGACCTGCCGTGGCCCGACGGCGACGACTGGCTCGAGTGGGAGCTCGACGGGATCGAGGGGCAGACCAGCTGGCTCGCGCACCTGCTGCCGCTGGCGGCCACCACCGACGCGGCGGCCCTGGCGGCGTTCACCTCGGCCCTCACCACAGTTGCCAACCGGCGCTGGGGTGCGCGCCGTCGCTTCGACGCGACCCGCTTCACCGACGGCAAGGACACGGCCCCGTCGGATTACGACCGGCGCAGCGCACCGGCGGGCCTGGTGCGATCCCTCGGCGCCGACACCGCCTCGTGGTGGCCGCTCGGCAGCGACGCGGTGGTCCTCATCGACGGGTCGCGGGCCGCGGCGGAGCAGAAAAAGGCCGCCGTGCTCGTGCTCCCGGCGCAATGGCTGGCCGGGCCGGGCGCCGAGGAGGAGGCGCTGCGGTCCCCGCTCGTCGAGGACTTCCTCTCCGGCGAGCAGTCCCGCATCCTGCACGCGGTGTGGGCGGTCGTCGAGACCCGCGATCCCGAGATCCTCGCGCCGTTGGCGCTGGCGTTGCCCGCCCTGGAGAAGGCGACCGCGAAGGTCGACCTCGGCGGCATGCTCATCTCCAACAACGCCAACCTTGACCACGCCTTCCACCGGATCGACCTCTTCCGCACCGGCGCGTGCCTGTGCGCGGCCTACCCCTCGCACCAGCGCTACGACGTCGAGAACGAGGAACGCCAGGGGCACATCCGGGTCGTGGACACGGTCCCGAACGAGCGGCAGTGGGAGCCGGACCGCATCTGCGAGTGTCGCGACTGCGGCAAGCGGTTCCAGGTCGAACAGGGGGAGTACCACTACACCTGGTGGAAGTGGACCGTGGCGCCCGCCCGCCCTCGACGCTCCTAGCAGCGATGGACCCGAGCCGCCCGTCGCGGCCCGGGTCCACCGGTTCTGGGGAGGGCGGTCGGCCCTGCGCGATGTCCACACGACCCGACAGGAACGAGTCGTGCAACTCGAACGGTGCCCGGGACGGTGTCGGCCGGCGGGGCCACCTTCCGCGTCACGGTCACCCCAGCGTCGCGGCGGGGCGTGCTGGAGGGGGCACTCAGGTACTCGAGGTCACCGTCGGACGGGCATCCCCGCAAACGCACCCGGCCGACCTCGTCGGCCGGCTGGCGCGGGCGTCGCGAAAGGACGCGGAGGCCTGACGGCTCCGCCTGGTCATCAGGCGAGGAACGGCCCATGGTGCTCGGCGGACCGGACGCAGGTCTGAGTCTGGGCCGCGCACCACTCGCGAGCGCACTGGGCCGACCGAGATCGACGTGCCACGATGGCGACATGCCCGCCACGATGCGCGACGTCGCGAAGCTCGCCGGGGTGTCGGTGAAGACGGTCTCGAACGTCGTCGCCGACACCTACCCCTACATCCGCCCCGAGACGCGCGCGCGGGTGGAAGCCGCGATGGAGGAGCTCGGCTATCGCCTCAACGTCACCGCCCGCAAACTGCGCACGAACCGCACCAACCTCATCGGTCTCGCCCTGCCGGAGCTGCGGCTGCCGTACTTCGCCGAGCTCGCCGACGAGGTGATCCGCAAGGCCGCGGAGGTCGGGCTCAAGGTGATCGTCGAGCAGGTGGAGGCCTCCGAGCACGTGGCGGTCGAGAGCCTGGTCGGCTCGCACACCCACCTCGTGGACGGGGCGATCGTGGCGCCGGTGGGGCACGGTGACGTCCTCTCGAGGTCCACTCCGCCCGGCTTCCCGGTGGTCGTGCTCGGCGACCACCGGATCCGGGACGACGTGGACCAGGTGTTCCTCGCCAACGCCCGCGGCGCCGAGCTCGTCGTCGAGCACCTCGTCTCGCGGGGCGCTCGCCGGATCGTGGCACTCGGCGCGGACCGGGGCACGTCGGTCGGGACGGCGGGGGAGCGCACACGGGGATACCTGAGCACCCTGGCGCGGCACGAGATCGAACCGGACGACCAGCTCATCCGGCCCACCGACGGGTGGAGCAAGGCGGACGGCGCCGCGGCGGTCCGGGACCTGGCCGCCGAGGGCGTCGAGTTCGACGCCGTCTTCGGCTTCAACGACACCCTCGCCCTCGGGGCGCTGGCCGAGTTGCTCCGCAGCGGCCGCCGGGTGCCCGATGACGTGCAGGTGATGGGCTTCGACGATATCGAGGACGCCCAGTACAGCGTCCCCGCACTGAGCACCGTGGCCGTGGACCGCGCCCAACTGGCCGAGCTGGCGGTGAGCATCCTCGTTCGCAGGCTGCGGACCGAAGACGGTGGCGCCGGTCCGGCGCGCGACGAGGGGGGCGACGGCGCACCTCGCCTCGACGGGGTGGCGTCCGTCGGGGAGGGCGTTCGTGCGGGCGAGGCCGCGGAATCCGCCGCCCGTGACGCCATCGAGGTGCCCCCACGCCTGGTGCTGCGCGACTCCACCAGATGACGGGGATTGACCCGGCCCACGCGATGCGCATATTCTCGTAGTACAACGGTGTACTACGAGTTTGACGGAGGGTGATGAACGCGATGCTGCGTCCAGACGTCATGACCCGCCCGCGTAGTGCGATCCCCAGGGAGTTGATCGCGACCGCCGTTCGCTGACCCGGAGGCCAACTCTCCGATTCCTGAATCACGCCGTAATACACCGATGTACTACCGCAGATCCCCGAAGGAGAATCAGATGTCCACCACCCCACAGCGGCGCCGCCACGGAGTGCTGATCACCGCCGCCGTCGCCCTCACGCTCGCCGCCTGCTCCGCCGGTGCCGGCTCCGGCGACGACAGCGATGGCGGTGACGGCGGCACCACCGCCGTCACCGTCTGGCACGGCTTCACCGAGGCCGACGGTGACGTGGTCGCCCAGCTCGCGGAGGACTTCAACGCCTCCCAGGACGACTACGAGGTCACCATCGAGGTCAATCCGTGGAACGTCATCACGGACAAGCTGCTCCCGGCCATCTCGGCCGGGAACGGCCCGGACGTCGTGGTCCAACCCGCCGACGCGGGTGAGGGCTACGTGAACCAGGGCGTCTTCGTCCCGATGGACGACTTCTACGCCGATCCGGAGAACGAGACCGACACCTACTACCCGCACGTGGTCGATTACGGCACGTTCGACGGCACCCACTACGGCGTCCCGATGGCCTACGGCCCGTTCTCCGTCTGGTACAACACCGAGATGTTCGCCGCGGCGGGCATCACCCAGGAGAACCTGCCGACCACCTGGGAGGAGTGGATCGCCGTCGCCGAGCAACTCACCGTGGACGAGAACGGTGACGGCACGCCGGAGATCTACGGACTCGCCCTCGCCGACGCCGACGCCAGCTTCCTGCCGAGCTTCATCCAGGCCGGCGGCGGCTCGGTCTACACCGACGGCGAGGTCACCCTGGACACGCCGCAGAACGTCGAGACCATGCAGTGGTGGCAGGACGCCTACGAGGGCGGCTGGGGCCCGACCAACGTCGACCTGCCCGAGGCGGTCGACCTGTTCAAGGCCGGCAAGGCGGCGATGACTGTGATCGGCCCCTGGATCATCACCGGCGCCGAGAGTGTCGGCCTGGACATCGACGTCTTCGAGATGCCGGCCGGTCCCGACGGCATCGTCACGCAGGCCGCCGCGAACTACTGGTGGCTGACGTCCCAGGCGGACGAAGGGGCCACCGCCGGGGCGGAGGCCTTCCTGCGGTACTACAACTCGCACGACTCCCAGGTGCTCTGGGCCGAGCAGTCCTTCTACCCGCCGAACCGGACCGACGTCACCGCGGACGAGATCGCCGATACCCCGTTCGTCGGCACGATGATCGCCCACACCGAGAACGCCTACATCCGGCTGTACGGCCTGCCCGGTGGTCTCACCGACGTCAACGCCGAGCTCTCCACGCTGAACACCACGGTCAGCCAGGGCGGCGACCTGGCCTCCGCCACCACGGAGACCGCGGCAGCGATCACCGAGATCCTCTCCCGGTTCGAGTGACCCCAGCCCCATCCCAGGCGCCGGGCCGGCGAGCGCGACCGGCCCGGCACCCGGGGCCACCTTTGGAGACCTCATGACCAGCACTGCTGCCGGCCCTGCCTACCGGGCGCCCAGACGTCTCGGCGGCGGCGGCCGCCGCCCGGACAACTCCCGCCAGATCGCCACGCGCGAGCGGAGCCGGACGCTTCGGGCGACGGCGTTCCTCGCCCCCGCCGTCGCCGTGATCGTCGCGTTCGTGTTCGTCCCGGCGATCGTCGCGCTGCGGCTGTCCTTCACCGATGCCAGCGGGTTCGGCGAGGCGTCGTGGATCGGACTGGACAACTACGCCACCGTCTTCACGGACCCGGCCACCGTCCGCGCGATCGCGAACACCGTGCTCTACGCGGCGATGTACGGACCGCTCGTGATCGCCGTCGGGCTCGGCGCCGCCCTCCTGCTGAACCGCCGGGACGTGCCGCTGCGCGGGTTCTTCCGCACGATCATCTTCCTGCCGTTCGTCATCTCGATGGCGGTCGCCTCCCTCGCCTGGGCGTTCCTGCTCGACCCCAACCTCGGGCTGATCCCGTACTGGCTCGGCGGGCTCGGGATCCGCATGGGTGACGTGTTCGCGTCCACGACGTGGGCGCTGCCCGCCGTGACCGCGGTGGCGATCTGGAAGAACTTCGGGTACTTCATGGTGATCTTCCTGGCCGGGCTGCAGGGGATCCCGCGCTACCTCTACGAGGCCGCGATCCTCGACGGCGCAGGTGCTTGGCGCCGGTTCCGCGCGGTCACGCTGCCGGGTCTGCGCGCGACGATGACGTTCGTCATCGTGTTCGCGATCATCGGCGCCTTCCAGGCGTTCGACCAGATCTACATCATGACCCAGGGCGGCCCGGACCGGGCCACCGAGACGATCGTCTACCGGATCTACACCGACGGGTTCCGTGACTTCCGGATGGGCTTCGCGTCCGCGCTCTCCTACGTGCTGCTCGCGATCACCCTGCTGCTCGGGCTGATCCAGCTCCGGGTCGGCACCAAGCGTGAGCGGGACCTGGAGTGAGCGCCATGACCACCACCACGAGGCCGTCCACCCGGGCGAGCGAACCGGCACCACGTCCTCCTCGCCGAGCCCGCGGCGGCACCCGGGCCACCCGCGTGCTGCGCCAGTCCGGGGTGGTCGCCGGCCTCCTGGTCTTCGCCGCGCTCACGTCCTTCCCGGTGCTCGTGGTGGTGCTCGGAGCGTTCTCCCCGGAGTCCGAGGTGCTCTCCTGGCCGCCGAACTTCCTGCCGTCGCGGTTCACCCTGGACAACTTCGACGGCCTGGCCGCGCGGATCCCGATCGCCCTGCAGTCCTGGAACTCGCTCGTGTTCGCCGGCGTGGTCACCGCCTCCGCCCTGGTGCTGAACTCGCTCGCCGCCTACGCCCTCGCCCGGATCGAGTTCCGCGGCAGGATCGCCGTCTTCACGGTGCTCATCGCGATCATGATGGTTCCGTTCCAGGCGCTGCTGGTGCCGATCTACCAGATGGTCTCCGCGCTCGGCTGGGTGAACACGCTGGCCGGCCTGGTGATCCCGCGAGCCGCCGACGTCGCCGGGATCTTCCTGCTCCGGCAGTTCTTCATCACGCTCCCACGCGACTTGGACTCCGCCGCCCGGATCGACGGCGCCGGCGAGCTGCGGGTCTTCTGGTCGGTCATCCTGCCGAACGCGAAACCAGCGCTGCTGACGATGGCGTTGTTCCATTTCGTCGGGAACTGGAACGACCTGCTCTGGCCCCTGATCATGACGAGCGACTCCAGCGTCCGCCCGCTCACCGCCGGCCTCGCGCTGCTCACCGGCTCCGCGACCGGCGTGGCCCCGTACGGGGTGATGATGGCCGGCTCGCTGGTCGCCATTCTGCCGCTCGTCGTCCTCTACCTCCTCGTTCAGCGCCGCTTCATCGAGGGCGTCGCGATGACCGGGATGAAGGGCTGAACGATCTGCACCCGGGTGCGCTCCGCCGTCGCCCGGCGCCTGTCACCACCACGACCGAACGACGTAAGGATCAACCGATGACCTGGTTCCAGGACGGCCGACTGCACTTCGGAGTCGGCGTCGAAGACACGTTCGTGCCGCAGACCCGCGAGGGTGAGCGAGCGCTGGACGAGTACGACCTCACCGAGCACTACGAGCACTGGCACGCCGACCTCGGCCTCGCTGCCGAGGTGGGTGCCGAGTTCATGCGCTGGGGGATCCCCTGGTACCGGATCAACCCCGAGCCCGGCCGGTGGGACTGGAGCTGGCTGGACGCCGTGATGGCCCGGTTCGCCGAGCTGGGGATCCGGCCGATCGTGGACCTGCTGCACTACGGCACCCCGCAGTGGCTGGAGGGGGAGTTCGCCCACCCCGACTACCCGCAGCACGCCGCCGAGTACGCGGTCGCGGTCGCCGAACGCTACGCCGATACGGTCACCGATTACACGCCCGTCAACGAGCCGATGATCCACGCCCGGTTCTGCGGCGAACTCGGCTACTGGCCGCCGTACCTGACCGGCGAGGACGGGCTCACCGCTCTGATCGCCGCGGTCGCGGACGGGTTCGTGCGCAGCCAGCACGGCATCGCCGAGGTGCTCGGCGACCGAGCCACGTTCGTCCACGTCGACGCGACCACCCGGGTCGTCGGGGCGGTGGACGGCGAGCACGCGGAGAAGGTGCGCCTGCTCCGAAACCAGGCCTTCGCCGTCGAGGATCTCGTCACCGGGAAGGTACGTGACGGGCACCCGCTGCTGGAGCACCTGCTCCGGCACGGGATGGGCGAGGACCTGCTCGCCCAGCTCGCCGCGGACCCCGTCGCCCCGGACGTGATGGGCGTCAACTACTACCCGAGGCACTCGACGACCCTCGTCGAGGACGGCCCGTGGCCGGCGGGCGGGTTCGTGGAACCCTCACCGATCCGGGACGACGGCGTCACCGGCCTCGAGGACGTGATCCGCACCTACGCGGCGCGTTACGGCGCGCCGGTCGCGCTCACCGAGACGTGCGTCACCGCGTCCGAGGCCGAGCGCATCGCGTGGCTGGAGGACTCCGTGGCGCTCGCGCACCGCCTGCGCGCCGACGGCGTCCCCCTGGTCGGGTACACGTGGTGGCCCCTGTTCGACATGTACGAGTGGACCTACCGGCACGCGGACACGCCGCGCGAGGAGTCGTTGCTCACCATGGGGCTGTGGGACCTGGTGGAGTCGCCGTCGGGCCTGCTGCGGCGCCGCAACAGCGTTGCGGACGCGTTCGCGCGGCTGGCCACCGCCGATCGCGCACGCGTGCGCTGATCGTCCACCCTGGCGCCGGAGCGGGCCGCGCGCTCGGCCCCGCACGACGGCGGTGGACCCGAGCCGCCCGTCGCGGCCCGGGTCCACCGGTCTCTTCCGTGGGCGGTCAGCCCAGCGCGACCTCCACACCACCGGACAGGAACGAGTCGTGCAACTCGAGCGTGGTCGGGACGGCGTCGGCCGGGATGTCGAAGACGATCGTGCCCTCGACGGTGTTGCCCGGGTTGATCTCGGTGAAGAACGTGTCGTTGCCCTCGATCCAGATCCCGGCGGCGGAGTTCGCGGCGAACTCGCGCCCGGCGGCGTCGAACATCTGCTGGTCGCTGTCGGAGAAGTACTGCGGCGCCTCGCCGATGTTCGTCACGGTCAGGTGCACCAGCACGAACTGGCCCTGCGCCTGCTCGTTGAAGTACTCGCTGCCGACCTCGCTGACGCCGGCCTCGATGCCGGTCACGACGAACTCGAACTTGCCGTCCCGCACGGCGGTGCCGATGCCGGGCGCCGCCTCTACCGCGGGCTCGACGGCGGCCGGTTCCGTCGCGGCGGGTGCGGCCGGCTCGGTGGCGTCCCCTGCGGGTTCGGCCGGTTCGGCGGCGGCAGCGTCGGCCTCGTCGGCCGTGGGTGCCTGTGTGGTCGGCGCGCCGGTGTCGGTGGCCCCGCCGCTGGTGTCGCCGCCGCCGTTCACGGCGCCGATCACGATGCCGAGCAGCACCACGGCGCCGATCCCGGTCAGGATCTTGTGCCGCGCGAACCAGCTGCGCTTCGTCGGCTCGACCGGCGGCGGGACCGGCGCGCCGGAGCCGTACCCGCCCGGACCGACCGGGCCGTACCCGCCCGGCCCCTGACCGGCGGGACCGTACCCGCCCGGCTGCGCTCCGCCGTCGGGCGTTGAATAATGGACGGCCCCCTGCGGGGCGTAGGGCTGCTGGGGCGGCGTCTGGCCGCCGTGGTCGTTGGTGCTCATCGGAACCTCCAGGTTCGGGGAATGACCCCAGCCAACGCCGTCGGGCCGCACCGGCACATCGGCCGATCGCCTGGAGCCGGCTGGCCGATCGGGGGAGGGCCCAGTGGCTGGATCTGGCCGATCGATGGTGCCCGGATGTCGGCGCCGAACCCTACGGTGCGAGGTATGAGCGAGATGGCAGTCGGCGCGCGGCGTCCGCCGGTGTGGCGGACGGTGCTGCTCATCGCCGTGTGCATGTTCGCCTCGCTCACCTCGGCGGTGTTCTCCGAGTGGGGGCAGTCGTCGGGACAGAACGCGCTCGCGGCCTTCGGGGTCATCCTGATCGCCCCCGCGGTGCCGCTCGTGCTGCTGTGGCGACATCGTGCGCCGATGACGGTGGCCCTCGTGGCGGCCGGCTTGGCGATCCTGGTGCCGATCGGCGCGTCGACGGCACTCGTGGCCCTCGCCTCGCTGATCGCGCGCCGAAGCGGCAGGCGCGTGTGGTACGTGGCCGGCGCGGTCGCTCTGGCGCTGACCGTCACGGCGATCCGCGACCTGCTCGCCGAGACGATGGCGGAGTCGTTCCTGAAGACCCTCCTGGGCCCGTTGGATGCCCCGCCCACCACGGCGGTCACGCTGTCCTGGTGGGTGGTGCCGATCGCCGTGGCGGTCGCGCTGGTGCCCGCGATCGGGATCGGGCTCCTGCTCCGGGCCCGCCGAGCGTCCCGGGCAGCGGAGGAACGCGCCCAGGTCGCCGGGCAGCGGACCGAGCAACTCGGCGACGAGCTCGCCCGGCAGGTCGAGCGCGAGCGGATCGCCCGCGAGGTGCACGACGTGCTCGGCCACCGCCTCTCCCTGCTCAACCTGCACGCCGGGGCGCTCGAGGTGAACGCCCAGGAGAACGACGACCTCGCCCGCAGCGCCGCGCTCGTGCGCTCCAGCGCCGGCCAGTCCGTGGAGGACCTGCGCTCACTGCTGTCCGTGCTGCGTCAGGACCCCGGCGCCGACCACGGGCTGCCCGAGCCGTCCCTGGTGGACCTGCCAGGCGTGATCGACGAGACCGTTCGCACCGGCGTGCCCGTCAGCGCCACCGTCTACCTGGACCAGGCCGAGTCAGCGGACCCAACCTTGGCTCGCGCCGTCTACCGGATCGTGCAGGAGCTGCTCACGAACGCCCGCAAGCACGCACCCGGGCAGCAGATCCGCCTCGCCGTCACCGGCGGCCCGAGCAATGGCATCAGCATCGACGCCCGCAACCCCTACCGCCCGCCCGCCGGCGGGACGCCCGGCCGGGGCCTGCAGGGCATCGCCGAACGCGTCGAGCTGCTCGGCGGTCGCCTCCAATACGGGGTGGACGACGGCGGCGCCACCTTCCGCGTCACGGTCACCCTGCCGTGGCGGGAGGTCGGGTAGCGGAAGTCGCCACTCGCACAGCTATGGGCGGTGGTCGAGGCATCGATCGATGGCTGCGAGGATGTCACCGAAGCGCTCCGCACTGGACCGTGTCACAGGGCGACCGCGTCACGGTGGGCGCTCACCGCTACCTTGGTCGCGGATCAGCTCTCGTCGGCGCGTCGATGCTTCTGCTCCTCGATCTCCTCGAACGTCCTGAGCATGCCCTCGAACCGACGCCAACTGCCATCGTCCGGACGCTTGCTGTCGAGCACCCGCTCGAGCGGCGCCGCGTGCTGTTCGCAGAGGTCGAACTGGACCGTCCGGCGGCGCTGCGTGATGCCGTAGCGCGCAGTCGACCGACCCAGTTGGCCGCACATGTCGCACACGGTGATGCTTACCTCAGCCATCGATCAGCCCTCCAGGTGTCCTGTCCGACCGCCAAATGTAGCCGGGCGTCTGCTCGCCGTCTGGCACAACACCAAAGGTCCCAGGTGGTGGTCGTCGTGGTCGGTGACCAAAGCCGGACCGTAGTCTGGCTGCATGACGACCAATGACGAACTGGACGCTGCCGTCCAGCAGGCACACCTGGCGTTCCTCGAGGCTCGCAGGGTCGAACCGGGCAAGCGAGCCAGCTGGTTGGAGGCCATCGCCGACGCTCTGGACGCCGCCGCCGACGAGCTCGTGCCGCTGGCCCAGGCGGAGACCCACCTGGCGCAGGGGCGCCTGCAGGGAGAGCTGAAGCGGACCACGTTCCAACTGCGGCTCTTCGCCCAGGAGGTCCGACGCGGCGAGACCCTCGATGCCACGATCGACCACGCCGACTCCGACTGGGGCATGGGGCCGCGGCCGGACCTACGGCGGATGAACGTGCCCCTCGGCGTCGTCGGGGTCTTCGGAGCTTCCAACTTCCCGTTCGCGTTCTCCGTCATGGGTGGTGACAGTGCGTCCGCCTTGGCCGCCGGCTGCGCCGTGGTCCACAAGATCCACGAGGCCCACCTCCAGCTCGGGCTGCGCACCGGGGAGATCGTCGTCGCCGCGCTGGCGCAGGCCGGTGCACCCGGGGGGCTGTTCAGCGCGGTCACCGGCCGGGAAGCGGGCGAGCGACTCGTCGACCACCCGGCGACGCAGGCGGTGGGCTTCACCGGATCCACCAAGGTGGGTCTGATTCTCGCGGAGCGTGCGGCCGCCCGGCCCGAGCCGATTCCGTTCTACGGCGAGCTGGGCAGCATCAACCCCGTGGTCGTGACCCCGCAGGCGTGGTCCGCGCGCCGCCACGAGATCCTCACCGCCTACGTGGGCTCCTACACCCTCGGCATGGGGCAGTTCTGCACGAAGCCCGGGGTGCTGTTCGTGCCCGAACTCGACGAGGACGGCGCCCGAGTGCTCCGGGAGACCGTGGCCGGGAGCGAGTCTGCGCCCATGCTCACCTCCGGCCTGGCCGAGGGGTTCCTGCAGGCCCGCTCGGAGATGGCGCAGCGCGGCCTGACCGAACTCGTTGCCGGCGGGCAGGGCGACGCGCCTGCTCCCGCCCTCTTCACCACCACCGTCCAGGCCGCCGTGCAGGAACCGGACATCGTCCGTGAGGAGATGTTCGGCCCGGCCAGCATCGTCATCCAGTACCGGGATGAAGCCGAACTCCATCGTGGCGTCGCGCTCCTGGAGGGCCAGTTGACCACCACGATCCACGCCGAGCCCGGCGAGCAGGTCGCCGACCTGGTGGAGCTTCTGTCATCCCGATCCGGGCGGGTGATCTGGGATTCCTGGCCCACCGGCGTCACCGTCAGCTACGCCCAGCAGCACGGCGGTCCCTTCCCCGCCACCACGGCGCCCGCGACCACGTCCGTCGGCACCGCGGCCACCCGCCGGTTCATGCGCCCGGTCTCCTACCAGGGCTTCCCCGAGAGCTCACTGCCGCCGGCCCTGCAAGAGCGCAACCCCTGGGGCATCTCCCGGCGCGTCGACGGCGAGTGGCACCTCACCGAGCGGGGAGCGAAATGACCGCGTCCACCGAACAGGCCGATGCGATCCTCCCCACCGACGCCGACCACGCGATCCTGGTCGGCCGGGTCTGGGACCCCGAGACCGGCGGCCCCCGACCGGTCCGGGTCCACGGCGACGACGTCCACGACCTGTTCGACGTCGCCCCGACCGTCTCCGGACTCCTTGAGCGCGACGACGCCGTCGACGTCGTCCAGGCCGCTTCCGGCGAACCACGCTGGCGGCTGACCGACCTCGTCGACGCCTCGCTCGCCCAGGCGCAGGACCGCCCGCACCTGCTCACCCCGCTGGACCTGCAGGTGGTCAAGGCCTGCGGCGTGACCTTCGTCGACAGCATGATCGAGCGCGTCATCGAGGAGCGCAGCGCCGGCGACCCGGCCCGCGCCCGCCAGGTCCGCGAGACCCTCGCCGCGTCCCTGCACGCCGAGATCGACACCATCGAGCCCGGCTCGGAGGCCGCCGCCCGGGTGAAGGAGGTCTTCCTCGCCGAGGGCCTGTGGTCGCAGTACCTGGAGGTCGGCCTCGGCCCGGACCCGGAGGTCTTCACCAAGGCCCCGGTGCTCTCCTCGGTCGGCTACGGCGCCAGGATCGGCATCCCCGCGTTCTCCTCCTGGAACAACCCCGAGCCCGAACTAGTGCTCGTCGTCGACTCCCGCGGCCGCATCCGCGGCGCCACCCTCGGCAACGACGTGAACCTGCGCGACGTGGAGGGACGCAGCGCCCTGCTCCTGGGCATGGCCAAGGACAACAACGCCTCGGCCGCGATCGGCCCGTTCATCCGGCTGTTCGACGACGCCTTCACCCCGGACACCGTCCGCACCGAGCGGATCACCCTGCGGGTCGAGGGCGCCGAGGACGGCTACGTCCTCGAGGACGAGAACAACGTCGCCCGCCTGAGCCGGTCCTTCGAACGACTGGTCGAGGCCACCCACGGCGACCACCACCAGTACCCGGACGGCTTCGCCCTCTACACCGGCACCCTGTTCGCCCCCACCCAGGACCGGGGCGTGCCCGGCCTCGGGTTCACCCACAAGACCGGCGACCGAGTGACCATCGCCAGCACCCACCTGGGCACCCTGACCAACGAGGTGGCACCGACGGACACCCTGCGCCGGTGGGAGTTCGGCATCGGTTCACTGGTGGCGTACCTTCACCGCTCACTCACGGGCGGGTAATCGCCGGCGACGGCGGAACTCGCCTGGGTCGGTCCACGCACGGTTGTCGGGGTGGCCGCCTACGTTGGAGCCATGCCCCGACCGCACCGCGTACTCCTCGTCGACGACGACGCCCTGGTGCGCACCGGGCTGCGGCTGATCCTGGACAGCGCCGCCGACGTCGAGGTGGTCGGCGAAGCCGGCGACGGCGATGAAGTGATCACAGCCGTCCAGGCACACGCCCCGGACGTGATCCTCATGGACCTGCGGATGGCCCGGGTCGACGGCATCGCCGCCACAGCCGCCGCCCGGGCCCTCCCGAACCCACCACACGTGATCGTGTTGACCACCTGGGACGTGGACGACGCCGTGATGCGCAGCCTGGCCGCAGGTGCCGCCGGGTTCCTGCTGAAGTCCGCGCCACCGCTGGACATCATCCGCGCCGTGCGGGACGTGATGGCCGGCGACGCCGTGCTCTCCCCGCGCAGCACCCGCCAGGTGCTCGACCACCTGAGCCGCGACACCGCCGGCGCGGAACGACAGCGGGCCGCGGAGGCGATGGCCACCCTGACCGCGCGGGAGGGGGACGTGGCCATCGCAGTAGGCCACGGACTCTCGAACGCAGAGATCGCCCGTCGGTTGTTCGTGTCCGAGGCGACCGTGAAGACCCACCTGTCGGCCGCGCAGGCGAAGCTCGGGGCGCGGAACCGTGTGGATGTGGCGGTCATGGCTGAGCGGGCCGGCTTGCTGCGCTGATCTCTCCGGCCACGACTCTCAGTGGAGCTCGCGGCGACCGAAGTCACACCTCGTAAGACCCCGGATGTCGGTGCTCCCTGCCATGTTCAGTTTCAGCTTCAGCTTCATATGCAGCGCTCCGTTTCGGGATGTCGCTCCAGTCAGACAAGGACAACAGAATGACGCAGGGACCCATGCAGTCCGCGGCCCCCGGTTGGTACCCCGGTCCTGACGGGACGCAGCGCTATTGGGATGGCCAGCAATGGCTCGCCATTCCGCCGCCAGCGGCGGGCGCACCGCAGAGGAAATCGCCAGCTCGAATGGTGGCCCTGGTGGCGGGACCGATCGTCGTCGTCCTGCTCGTGGTCGTCGGGCTGCTCATCAAGGCGGACAGCGATCGAACCCAAGCTGCCGCAGAGCAGGCCGCGATTGAGCAGGCAGCAGCGGAGGAGGCCGCTTCCGCGGAAGCGGCTGCGCAGGAAGCAGCTGAGGAGGAGGCTGCGATCGAGGCGGCTGCCCAGGCGCAGGAGGACGAGGACAACGCCGAGCGCCGCGACCGTGAAGCGATGGTGCCTCAGATCGAGGCAAGCATCCAGACAATGGCTGAGGAGCATGTCGATGACGGGTTCCTCGAAGGTCCGATTCTCTCCGTGACCTGTTCGCCCGTTGGTGGGGGCTCTACGGATGACCTGACCCAACAGACCACGGTCTTCGATTGCTTTGTGGCGAACGAGGACAATGGAGATGGGACATTCAGCGGATACTCCTACAACGCCACCATGAATTGGGGAACCGGTCAGTTCACCTACGGGATGGGTGCCCCGTAACGAGCGGACGCCGGAGTAGGAAGGTGGCCGAAGTGGGCTCCCGGATCACTGAGGAGGACATCAACATGTTCACGGGCTGCTCATGTCACCTACTGGCCGCCGCTCTCGCGGCTCGAACAGGGTGGCCCATCATGCTTGTTGCCGACGTCGATGGGCGACTGGGCTGGTTCCACGCCGGCGTCCTCACTCCACAGGGAAGGTTGCTCGACATCCGTGGCGAGCACGACGAACACGACTGGCTCGATGAGTACGGGCCCATCGCAGACGCCTACGGCTACGACCTGCAGGTCGAGGATTACAGCTACGTGTACGACGGCGACTGCATTCAAGTGTGTCCCGCCACGGCGACCGCTTGGCGCGACGGCAGACTCGGCGAGGTAGTCGACTCAACGATTGCAGCACGCGAGGGCGAGCTGGTTGGGTCGGTCCTGGCAATGTGCAACGGTCGCATACGACACTCATGACCAGAACCCGGCACGATCGGACCGCCCCGGTCGCAGCTAGGAATCGCATGAGATCGGGCCAAAGAACGGGACGACTAGGGTCGGCTGCCGAAGCGCTCGAAGCGCCAAGAAAGGAGGTCGCGGCTTGGCCGGTCCCTCCGTCTGGGCGGAAGGTGGAGCCGCCGGCCATGCATCTCCTGGAGTCCGTGCTTCAACATCGGACCGTCGATCTCAGCGAGCAGGTCATGCGCGATGCGCACTTCATAGTCCGCTGTCACGCCGAGCATGTTCTGGTCGTACGCGGCGTGGTGAATCTTGCAGAGCGCGAGGCCGTTGTCGACGGTCGGCACGCCGCGTGCGTTGCTATCGGGAACGATGTGGGCGGCGTCCAGGAGTGAGCCGTGCTTGAGTTCACAGATCGCACACTGTGTCTCGTAGGCAACAAGGACGCGCGTCCGGAACGCTGGTTGGTGGAGTCGCTGCCGAGCGAGGCGGAGCGCGTACTCGCGTTGGGGAGTTGTGAGGTGTCTCGGGTTCGCAATGAAGGTGAAGGACTCATCGAGAGCGATAAGGAACTGTCGGTTCTCGGGTTCGTCGTCCACGACGTAGACCGGTAGAACCGGGGTGTAGATATTGGCGATCTCCTTGCGGAAGAGGATGAGTGGCATGCCCGTTTCCATCGCGTTTCGGAGCTTGCGATTGTCGCCTGACCAGGGATCACCCTTCCGATACGCGTAGTGGAGCAAGCCGTCATCAGACTCGGTGTCGTCGTATGGCCCGTCCGCGGCACTGACGATCGACAGTGTGCTCGCGAATGAAGCAGGATTCCGGATGCCGCGCGAATAGTCGATGACGGGGAGGCGCTCGCCGTTGAGATGGAAGTCGAGCAGTTCGTCGCGGAAGAGGAAGCCTCCGTTTTGTTCGGCGCGTTCGCGCACCCAATCCATGGTGCGTAGGCGTAGTGCAGCCTCGACGACGGAGTCCATGGCCGTACCTCACCAGAACCGGCGTCGGCGCGCAACCAGCCCTTCGTGATGCGTTCGTGGCTGCCAGGAGACCAGGCATTTGGACTGGCTCTGGACCACTTTCTTCGAGTGGAGTCCACTCCGAGCAGGGTCAGCTCAAGTCCTTCTCGACAAGCGAGCTCAGTCGCTTGACGGCGGTACCCGGAAGGCCCTGACCTCGATCCGGCCGCCGAGGGCCTTCGATGTGCACGCGGCCCAGTCAAGGGCGGTGCCCTCGCCGGCTACGTCGATCACCCAGAAGCCTCCGAGGTACTCGGGAGCCTCGACGAAGGGGCCGTTGACTGCGCTTAGCGACTCGCCGGTGTTGTCGACGGTGATCGCGCTCGAAGGCGGCATCAGCCCGCCGCGAAGGCGAAGGCGCCTCTCGACGTGAGTTCCTCGATGATCGCACCGGTGGCGGCCATTGCCGCCACGTGCTCGTTTCGGTCCATGGTCTCCATGGTCTCCATGGTCTCCATGGCGGTCGTATGGATCCATGCGCTCCTCGTCGTAGTGAGCGTGATACCAGAGCCGGTCGGAAGCAGAGCGGTCAGGAAGGCTGTGGCCTCCGGACCGAGGCAGGCAACCGGCGCGTTCGGGTCGACAGACTTCGGGGTGTCCACGTTGAGCAGTCGGAAGCGGCGCTCCGCGCCGTCGACGACGAGCGCAGCTACGACGACCTTGATGACAACTGACGAGGTGAGCGAGGGCACGGCGAGTCTTCCTGGACGCAGTGATGCCCCCCCAGTCCGGAACCTTATGGTCCGGACCACCGGGCGGGAGCGGAGGATGGGGCATCAGCACCCAAAGTCATGTGCGTACTGCAGCCCGCCGGTGTCAGTGGTGTGTCAGTACTCCGGGCCGAGGGGTGGGCACGGTCCCGCTCGAGGATCAGCTCGCGCCACTGGCGTCGCGGTAGAGACGCCTGATCGACTCATGTGGTGATCGCGTCGCCGCCGACCGGCGCTGGTCCCGCGGTCGCGCTGGTGCAGGACCGGGCGGGGCTCGCCGGCCCACGCTCGGGGCTGCTGCTCCACGCCGGTCCCCAATGTCTGCCTTACTGGTCGACACCCCAGGTGCGCGGGCGGATCACCAACAGCGGTCCGCCGATCGACCGTGGTTCCCGTGCGTGCAGAGGTGCATCTGCGCTATGAAGGCAGGCGTGGAGGTCATCAAGTATGCCGAGTATGTTGACTACGACCGCCGGCGGCAGGAGGCGAACACGGCAATCAACGCCATGTTGGCTGGGTGCCGGCTGGCGAGCCACTTCCTCGCCCTGACGCACGGTGCGACTCGACCCCTTGGTGAGATCTTCCCGAACATCCCGCGAATCCGGTTGTTCAACCTGCGTACCGACGTGGCCAGCGGTGTTCTGGATGACGCCGAGCACCATCTCGGGCTGATGGCGGTGCCCCTCGTCCAGGCCATACATGAAGACTTCGGCGTGGGCTGCCTCAAACTTCTCCGCTTATACGGTCTGATCTCGCGCGACGATTTCAAGAGCGCGAACGCAGGGAACCTTCATGACCGGTTCGAGAGCGCTGCCGGCACCAGTCTGGAAGGAGAGGCCAAGGAGATCTACCAACTGCTGAGGTTGCTGCGGAACTCCGTCGTCCATCGCGGGGGCACCGCAAGCCTAGGGGTCGAGGAGGCGTGCGAAGTCTTCTCGTCCTCGGCCTGGGCCCTATGGACGAAGGTCACTACCCAGGCCGCGCCCGTCTACGCCAAGGGTGAGGTCGTCCGCCTGGGATTCTCCGAGACGATCGCGGCACTCGCCGTCACTAAGCGCCTGGCCCGGCAGATGAATCTCGCCCTCGGTACGGCGCTCCCGCGAACCTTCTGGCTCGACCGGCTCATTACCGACTTCGTCAAACTGCGCGGCGTGCCCCCACAACCAGCTAAGCGGATCGAAGTCGCCCACCGACTGGGGCGGTTCAACTATGCACCGTTGGGCTTCGACCGTGGAGAAGTCGAGGCAGAGTTGCGCCTTCGCGGCCTGGTGCAATGATAGAAGAAAGAAAGAACGGGGCTCTACCAGTTGAGCTACATCGACTCGAAGCCGACGCTGGGACTCGAACCCAGATCTCCCGTTTGAGTGGAGGCTCAGGCTGCGAACCCGTAGACCCGAAGTCGCCTCCGAACAACTGCCGCTCACTCTACCCGACGACGGGCATCGAGTCCTACCCAGCGTGGCGGCGAGTTCGTGTTCACAGCAGTCCCCTGGTGCCGGTCGACCTGACGGCCCCGGCTCAGCTACCACTGGGTGCAGGTTGGCTGCTGCGATGCCTCGCCAACTCACTCCAACCGTTCCGGGGGTGGCCGCGCTTCGGTCACTGCTGGCAGTAGCTCTTTCCCATGGCTACTCGGATGTGTCCGGATACCAGGTGGTCAGATCGCCGCCCGGGGCGAGACACAAAGCCGAGGAGGCGGTCGCCGGGAAGGCCTCGGTCAGGCGGAATCGGTTCGTCATGCTCACCGACGCGACCAAGTCCATCACCCGCGAACTCGAGGTCAAAGCCCGGACCCTGGCCGGGATCAAGGCCTACGTCACGAACATTCCCGACCACACCCGACCTCGTGCCGCCGCCGACCCCCTACCGGCCGACCTCCGGCAGGATCCTCGAGGCCATCAAGACCCGAGCCGCTGCGCACTAACCTGGCCCAACTCAGGTCAACTAACTAGCCGGGCTAATGTCAACCGGAGCCAGAAGGGCACGGTCCCCCGGCTCCTGCACCGAAGGCTTCCCCTGGAGAGCGCGGGACATCACCCAACGAATGGGCACGATCGACACTGGCCTCCAGCGTCTGAAGAAGGACCGCGCAACCCTCGACGATGGCGAGTACGAAAAGCGGGTCCACTAACTAGCCGGGCTATTGTCCGAGACGTGGGAGCGCGTGACGTCGGAGATCGTCAACAAGGTGCACGACCGGAGCGCCTCGCAAGTGAGGTCGATGATGGTGCGGATGCTCGCCAGTATCACCGAGCAGGACCAGGTTTCGCAGTCTAGAGACACCAAGAGGCGAGGCCAAAGGCAGCCACAGTCACCCTCCTCTTCCGTGCCGGTCTGCTAGGCAGCGGCGGGCCGCACAAGGCGCCCTGCCGTCGGCTCAATCGTCCAGCCGTCGTCGATGAGCGCTGACGTCACGGTGCGCAGGTCTAGGTCGGCCACGCTCCATCCGCTGCGCAGAGCGTGTCGCAGGAGCTCGAGGTACAGGTGGCTCGGCGTCGGCACTCCCTTGCCGGCAAGCTCGCGGCCAATTACCGCGACTTCTTCGCTGCTGGGGTCAATGAGCGACGCCTCAGCATTCTCGGCCTGGACCATCGTGAGCACGAGGTCGAGCGTGGCTACGTGCTCGAAGCCCGACGCGAGACCCTTCACGGATCGCTGGCCCTTGTTGAGGATCACGATGCGCTCGGGCTCGATTTTCAGACCCGCCGCGGCGACGGCACGCTGCACGAGTGCCCAGACCTTGCCTGACGAGTTTCCGAAGACCATCGAGACGCGGCCACCCGGTTTGAGGATCCGCCGGCACTCGCGGAGCGCATCGGTGAGTAGTTGCTCGTAACGCCCAGCGGAGCGCTTCGTCCCCGTGCTGCGGTCGATGACGGCTTCCTGTGTGACGTCCGTGAAGCCATCAAGCCAGCCCTCCTGGAAGAGGGCCATGTCGGCGTAATACAGGTTCGACCCGAAGGGTGGATCGGTGAAGACGTAGTCAGCGCTGGCGTCAGGGATACTCAGGGCCGCTGCGCTCTCAGTGACGTACTCGGACACTGCATTGTCAGCGTCCGAGCCATGCGCGAAGGCGCGGTCCCGGATCCACTCATCCGCGCGAGCGACCGAGACGACCTTGCGCTCAAACAGCTCGAGGACATTCCACTCATAGAAGATCGGGGCGATGTAGTAGTTCGCGTTCGCGGCGTTGAGCGGGCGCTTATGTGACCACTGGTAACGCTTGCTCGCGCGCGTCAGCGTCGCGGTGAACGCGAATAGGAGCTTGCTCGACAGCGACGCATTCTCGACCTCACGGATCTGCTGCCGTAATGCAACGAGCGCGTGCAGGTTCCGAGGCGAGTAGAACGAGGCGACGGTGGTGTGCCCGCTTTTGCCGAGCGCGGAGGCTCGGTACATCTCGCGGTCGGGCGTGATCTCTACTCGGGGGAAGTCAAGTACCTTGGTCGGCAGCTCAGGCGCCGACCGGGCGGGCTGCTCGCGCTGCTTGGACGAGCAGTCACACGAGACATAGTCGACCACCGGTTCTTCGCCGACGCGGTCGAGCCTGCTGGTGATCGCGGCAGCGCAATGCGGGCATTGCATGTTCGACTTCGACCACTTGGCAGCTTCGAGCGAGCGGTGGAAGTTGACCGGCTCGTGGCACGAGCCGCACTCGACCAGCACGCTCCAGACGGTCTTGGACAGTCGCGCTTCACGGCCGCAGTTGTCACACGGCACTGAGTAGAGCGAGCCGACCTCAGCCTCGGCGCCCTTGAGTGCCTTGGTCCCTGCCGCTTGCAACTCCGTGCCGTCAACGAGGTTCACATAGTTCGACCCGATGTGCCGCCCGAGCACGGAGATGTCAGAGAGGCGCGAGCTGCGCCCGGTGGCGATCGCCGCCACGCCCGTCATGCCGGAGCCAGCAAACGGGTCGACGACGAGGCCACCGGGCGGGCAGTAGGCCTCAATGAACGGCGTAATCCCAGGGACGGGCACCTTGGTCAGATAGGCGTGCGCCATGTAGACGGGGTCGCCCCGCCCTACCACGATCTCTTCGGCCATCTGGCTGATGCTACTCATAGTCTGTAGACCCATCGTCTGCGTAGTCCTAGCTTCGGTTCATCATGATGCACGAAGCCGACAAGGCGATGGATCTTGTCCACAGGGCTGCGTTCGGTGACCGTATCCGTGAGCTGCGCCACGCCGCCGGCTTGTCCCAGGAGGAGCTCGCCGAGGCTTCGGGACTCCACCGCACCTACATCTCTTCGCTCGAACGCGGCCAGCGCAACGTCGGGCTGGACAACATCCACGTACTCGCGGGTGCGCTGGGCGTCACTGCTTCCACGCTACTCGAGGACGCCTGACGTATGGCGTTCAAAGAGGAAGAGGACTTTGCGCGCTTCCTGACCATGGGCGCCTACGCGACCGCCGCAGTCAGTGACGACTTGGAGCGACGCGGGCACGAGATCATCGAGCTGGAACGCTACGCCAAGGCGAACAAGATCTGGATGACTAAGGTCAAGCGTCTGCGCCTAGCCGACTTGCTGTGCATCCGCTGCGGGCGGCGCTTCGAGTCCAAGGGCAAGACAAAGCTTGAGTTCAAGTTGTCGCACTCGGGTAGGACGCCCGGCCGCGAGTGGTGGGCTGGAATGCGCCAGGAAGACGTATTCGCGTTCGTGCGCGTACGCGTCACCGAGCATGGTCCAGATGTCGGCCAAGTCGCCTACGTGACACGGCAGGCGTTGCACGATGCCGAGCCGTCGCTCAGGGAGGGTATGCGCAAGGCCATCGCGGACGGCGCAGAGTCGGATGTGTCGTGGCCTACCACAGTGCCGACGCAGGGTGGCGAGGTGCTCGACGTCGATGCCTCGAACAAGACCGTGGTGGTGCTCAAGGACAGCGGTCGGCGACAAACCTACAAAGGCACACACTGGGCTGCGTTCTATCCGCTGCGGGGCGTGGGCGAGCACTTCGAGGCGGGTGACGTCCTGGCAACCTGCGTTGAGCCTGCTGAAGTGACGTGCGCGGGTGACGTATGGGACTGGCGTGCCGATCTCGTAGCCAGCGACCAGGACCTGAGCTTCCCGTCGGTCAAGGCAGCGCGCTTCCTCGGGCCCGAACAGGTTGCTGACGAGCTCCGCGCGATCCAGGCCCACACAGCCAACGACTGGCGCCTGCGACTGGAGGCCGCCGCCAGTCTCGCGCCGGTGGACGAAAGGGCGACGGTCTACCTGCTCGACCGCGCAATGGACAGCAGCGCCAAGGAAGGCGAGCAGATGGAGGCGGTCTTCACGCTCTCCGAGCTTGACACTGTGGCGGCGGTCAGAGCACTCGAAGCCATAGTGAGCGCGACCGGCAAGGTGCAGAGCGAAGTTCGCGCCGCTGCTGCATGGGGTCTCGGGCTGGGTGCGCGACCGTCGCTTGACCCGCTCCTGCCGTTGGTCTCCGACGACGACAATGTCGTGGCACTACACGCCGCTGCGGCGATGCCGGACGTACTGCCGAGTTCGATAGTGGACGCACTGCTTGCAGCCGTTACCGACGGCTCAGTGCGTGAGGCAACATCTGCCGCTCATCTACTGGCGAGGCACGGGCACGCCCGCACGTTATTAGGCGTCCTTAACCAAATGTCCGTCGAGGTGTATCTGATTTCGCTGCTCGCGATTGGGGACACCGACCCCGCGGAGGTGAACCGCATGCTGCACTTGGTGGACTCGACGACAGGGGCCACGCTTCGTGCTCTGTCAGCACGACACCGTGACTGGATGCGGCAACCCGACACAGACGGTGGGCTCGATGTTCTGACGCGGCAGCGCGTGCGCCTCTAGCAGATTGGACCTGGCTCGTTTGAGCAAGCTCTCCGTTGCACACAAGACCTTCTCGGAGACTCTACTCGGCATGGGCAGCGGCTACGTCCTGAACTTTACGAAGACGTCATTCGCGCAGTTCTTCGATCCCCTCGGCGTCGACATCTATGACGCGCCGTACGGCGAGTACGGCACCTCCAAAGCGAAGAGGCCGCAAACGCTCTGGCAGATCGCCTCGGACGTAGAGGTATCGGCGACGGTTGTCGCTCTCGCCGGCTACATCGAGGCTCGGCATGCAGCGAGTGTTTCCGTAGCCGGTCAAAGCGCCACGCACGATCGGAACACCAAGATCCGCGAGCTGGCAAGAAAGCTTGCACGTCGTAGTCCGCCAGTACCTGGCGCAGGTACGCCAGTGCCCATCACGACTGCAGCCTTGGTCACCGCCAATCGGATCCCGATCGAGATCCATGTGGACATCTACAGCCACGTCGAGCAGTTCCTCGGAGCGGAAGACTACTTCCGCGCCGTCGATGAGTCATACAAGATCGTACTTGAGAAGCTCCGTGAGCTGACCGGCAACGAGAAGGCAACTGATGTCTTCAATCAGGCCGCAACGGGTAAGCTGCTCTACATGCTGCTTTTTGGCAAGGCCGAGGCATCTGATGACGCCGAGGCGGACTTCTCCCGAGGCGTCGGCTGCCCGCACCTCGGAGTTCAGGTCCTCCGCAATAAGGAGGCGCACACGCTCGTGACGCCTCTTGAACCGAATCTCGCCATCCACTACATCGCGCTCGCGAGGCTGGCTTACGACCTCATTGCGAGGTACTTCAGCGAGGAGACGGTTCAGGAGCACGAAGAGCTGCTCCCGGCCACGCGCGGTTGCTGTGGCGGCATTGGGTTCTACGACGTCTTTGTCTGTGGCGAGTGGATGGAGGAACTGGATTTGCCAGCCAGTCTCCAGTCTGCATCCGTCGGCAGGATGCTCAAGGACAAGTGGCTAGCGGAGGCTGACTACACGCGCAGCTACGACCACAGCGACCTCGTGCTTTTGCAACTTGAGTTGGTGGTCGACGGCCTCACGTCAAAAAATGTCGACGAGCTACTCGAGTTCCCTACAGCAGGCGTCTTCGGCAACAGCCAGATGGCCGGCCTTCTGCCGTTCCTCGAGGAGGCCAAGCTGTCGCCGAAGGCCAAGGCGCGATTCGCTGAGCCGACAAGTGGCTAGTAACGGCCACCTGCTCGCGGTGCTCCTGAACCCACCGAGCGCATCGTCCGGAGCGCGGTCACGCGGGGCCGTGCGCCGCGCGGCGGGCGTGCTCGGATTCGACGGCTACGAGGTCGCAAACCTCTTCGCAGACCCGACGCCGACCGTCGTCGAACTCAACCTCCTGTCCGCCCACGAGATGTCATGGCCGGAATTGCAGCAGCGGCTAAGTGAGCAACTTCGGGCCGCCCACGGCGTCTTGGCTGCTTGGGGCGTGGCCGGCGCATCGGGGAACTTCAGGCGTGCGCGGGGCGAGCGGGCAGCCTGGCTAATTGAGGAGGCCGAGCGCAGGGGGCACCGGCACTTCTGGACGGTGGGCGGCGAGCCCAGACACCCATCGAGGTGGCACCAGTACGTCGCCGACAAGCACGGGCGAGCCACTGGCGGGACGTTCGAGGAGCGGCTTGTGCAGGTGCTCACTCTGCAGCCGCTCGGGAGCGTCGAAGCGTAGATGGCGGCTCGTAGGGTTGGCGATTTGAGCGAGTTTGACCTGACTTGGGTCACGATGGCGGCGTTCGGGGAGCCACAGTCCGCTGACCTGCAGTTTTGCTGTCCGTACCCACATGATCTGCGCACTAATCGGACGATCCAGGGGACGAAGATCGGCCACAGGCGTAAGCCAGCGGCGGGCCGCGCTCACGCTGCGGCCCTGGCCAGGCTGGTCAGGGCGGGCCTCGGAAGCGTGTCGAACGGCCGATCAACGGGTCCCACGACGCCATGCCGGTCATCCGTCAAGTCGACTCGCTGTCTGGTGGCGCCGTCACGAGCCCACGGCCAGCAGGTCGGGCCCGCAACCGGCGGAACTGGCCGACACGGTGCGGTCCGACGTGCGCACTAATCTGATCCAACTCGGGGGAGCGTCGAAGCGTAGATGGCGGCTCGTAGGATTGGCGATTTGAGCGAGTTTGAGGGCAAGTCGCGGTGGATGGATCAGCACAAGCAGCTAGAGCACATTGATCGGCCCTGCGTTTTCCGGACAGTTCCCAACTAACGGTTTAGGCGGCTGTGGGGTCTGCTGCACGGATCGGTGACAGTTGGTCTCAGGCGGCGAGTGCGACCTGAGTGGTCATGATGGTCTCGTATTCGATGGGTGTCAGGCGGCCGAGTCGGGCTTGGCGTCGGCGGCGGTGGTAGGTGCGTTCGATCCAGGTGACGATAGCGATCCGCAGGTCTTCGCGGGTGGCCCAGCGGCGCCGGTTCAGGACGTTCTTCTGCAACAGCGAGTAGAAGGACTCCATGGCGGCGTTCTCTCCTGCGGAGGCGACCTGGCCCATCGACCCGGCGAGGTCATGGCGGTGCAGTTCTCGCAGCACCTTCCTTGATCGGAATTGAGATCCTCGGTCGGAATGGACCACGCAGCCGGCGACGTCTGTGCGACGCGCGAGGGCGTCGGCCAGGGCTTTGACTGCGATCCGGGACTTCATCCGGTCGCTGATGGAGTAGCCCACGATCCGGTTGGAGAACACGTCCTTGATAGCGCAGAGGTAGATCTTGCCTTCAGCGGTGGCGTGCTCGGTGATGTCCCAGAGCCACAGTTCGTTGGGTCGGTCGGCGCGGAAGCACCGGTGGACCAGGTCCTCGTGCGCGGGCGGGCCGGGCTTCTTGCCGCTCTTCGCCCGCTTCTTGCCGAACACCGACCACCACTGGTTGTCCCGGCAGATCCGCCAGACCCACCGGTCACAAGCGCGCAGGCCGGCCCTGGCGGCCTCGTCGGCCAACAGGCGATACCCGAACTCGGGGTCGTCGTGGTGGGCGTCGAACAGCGCGTTGGCCAGGCATGCCTCCTCGATCTCGCGAGCGGTGATCCACATGGCCAGCCACCATAGTAGGGCTGTCTTGCGAGCTTGAGGACCCGGCACGTCACCGCGACGGGGATCCCGTCACCGGCGAGCTCACTCACGAGCGGGTAGAGCCTTTTCCCGGCAGGTTCGCCTGGGACAGATAGGCCGCCGCGCGGCGCAGGACCTCGTTCTCCTGCTCGAGCAGCCGGTTACGACGCCGCAACTCGCGCAGCTCGGCCGACTCGCCTGCGCTCACTGCGGGACGGCGTCCGTCCTCGACATCGGCGGTCCGCATCCAATTGCACAGACACGAATCGGAGATGCCGAAGTCCTTCGCGATCTGGGACAACGGAGCCTCGCCGCGGCAGGCGATCGCCACCACGTCGTCTCGGAACTCCCGAGGGTGGGGTCTGGGCACAGGGACATCCTTCCAGCGGGGACCAAGTCCCCACAGGTCAGTTGTCACCTATCCGTGCAGCAGACCCCGACCACTTCACCACGAACCGTGGAGAGCCTCAGGGGTGCCATCTCGTCAACATCCTGAGCGGACGACCGTTGGAGCCGGGGAGCAAGAGTTCAGTGTCGAGACTGCCGTCCCACAGAGGTTTGCGAGATCCTCGACCGGGGTCCACCCATGGGCACCACCGCGCATCAGCAACACATGAACTGGTTCCACCAAGGTCGGTCTGGGCGACGAAACTGCGTCCCGGGGCACGAAGCCTGCCCTAGGCTTGCGTCGCATGACAGCCGAGGAGGCCCCAGTGCTCGAACTACCCGACGAGACAATTGATGGGGAGTCGCCACCTGACGATGTACTAACACCAGCTGATCTAGACCAGATTGTCTTGTACACCGTGGACTGGAGTGTCCAGTCAATTCTTGAGCGTATCGGCGAGAGTTTTGATATCAATCCAACCTTTCAGCGCCGCGATGCCTGGACGGCCTCGAAGAAGAGCGCGTTCATCGAAAGTCTGATTCTCGGACTGCCGATCCCCCAGATAGTTCTCGCGGAGGATAAGCGTCGGGGTCGGTTCATCGTCTTGGACGGTAAACAGAGGCTCGTCACTCTGAAGCAATTTGCATCGCCGAGTTTGCATTTTCCCGAATTCCGACTGCGAGGGATGCGATTCGCAAACGACCTTGAGGGCCTCACGTTCGGCGATATGCAGGCTTCGCTCCTAGGTGGAGAGTATGCGGACAATTTCTTAACTCAACCCATCCGAACCGTCGTGGTAAGAAACTGGGGCCACCCGGCCGTATTGTATGAAGTCTTCATCCGTCTCAATCAGAACAGCCTTCCACTTTCCCCGCAAGAATTACGGCAGGCCCTATTTCCCAACGAGTTTACCCGATGGATAAATTCGCGTTCCGCGAAGAGCGCGCAACTTCATCGCGCGCGGCGAATCAAGGCGGAGGATTTCCGGATGCGAGACGCGGAGATGCTCCTTCGATACGTCGCATGGGTCACTCGTTTCAAAGACTACCGCGGGAATCTACGTCTGTTCCTCGATGAGACGTGCGAGTTGGGCGGAAGGAAATGGGCCGAGCGGGGTTTCGAATATTTTGAGGAACTAGCGGCGCGGTGCGAGCGGGGGATCGACCGGACTTTCGAGGTCTTTAGAGACGACGCATTCCTTCGTTTTGATGGCGGGAAATACAATCGGCGGTTCAACATAGCGGTCTTTGATCTAATGGCTGTGGTTCTCGGTGATGAGAGCCTCGCGGACGAGAAGATCCGCGACGTCCGGGTGAAGATCCGAACGGAGTTTGAGCGGCTCTGCACCGAGGATGAGACTTTTCGAACTAGCATCACCGCGACAACGAAGTCGGTCACGGCCGTTTCGGAAAGGTTCGAGACTTGGGCAAGTGCGGTCGAGGAGATCGCCGACATAGACCTCCGGATCAAGCCCGCGATGGAACTCCTCACAAGGGTCAGGGTGCCGGCCACGCCCGCGAGCAATTTATTGCCTCTGGAGGAATGAATGGCGTCGACGACCTGGGTATCCCTCGAAAGCAAGGTCGGAGAGCTTGCTTTTGCCTTAATTTCGGACAATGGTGACCTGGCGTCACCGGAGGACTCGATTCGAGCGGCCGCATTCTTAATCCTCGCAAGCGGAGCGATCGAACAATACGTCGAGGATCGGTGCCGGGCTGCTGCCCGTTCCGGCATCGATCGATTGAAGAAGTCCAAGCCGTCCGCAACGGGTTCATCCCTGGTGGTGTGGGCTGCAACGAAGAATAGCAATCGACAGACCCCGATTCACATCGAAGACGTCGCAGAGTATTACGATATGTACGATGCTTTTCTCAAGTCCTACATTGCATCGGTGGACAGCAGTCATGGTATTGGGGCCAAGGATTTCCACCGACTCGTCTATCCGGTCGGAGTTCGAACCGACGATGTTCCACCGGGACTGCCAGATCTACTCCAATCGCTAAGCAGTGACAGAGATCCTGCTGTTCACACTGCCCCGCGTGCGAAGAGTTTCCAGCATCCTCCCGACGTCAAGAAGCGTGTTTCTGATATTGTGAACCAGTTGAAGGTGCTCGACGAGGCGATAGGCCGTATGGAGGTAACATTTCCGGTGCGCGTCACGGCAGCAGGGGTGCCGTGATGACAATCCTGCAAGCTTGCGGACGTAGGGTTGGCGGGGCTGCAACGTGGTGCTAGCGGACGTCGGGATTCTGCTTAATCGCGGCTGTGTTGCCGGTCGGAGTCTAGGCTGCGCACATCCTGATCGCCGACGCGGCCGGTCACGGTTCCGCCGCCCGCCATCAGGCAACTCTAAGCGTTCCGGAATTACAACAAGTCCTTTGATCTCGCGCCGAATTGAACTCAGGTCGATGAATTTATCGGGCCTGACCGCGACGATGGCATTGCCAGATTTGAGGTCGAGACGTAGGCTGCGAACTCTGGACCGCTTGCTCATTCGTCGCCGTGCTGAGGAATTCGGCCTGTGTGACTCAGGAGAACTGCACCCCGCCATTGAGATCCAGCACCCTTCCGGTTACAAGGGCGCTGTCGTCTCGCGCGAAGTACTCGGCCGCCGCCGCGACGTCAGGCCTGCCCGACCGGTGTCGACGCGATCGTCTTCTCCTGGTCGGCCGGCGGCGTGAACGTCTCGTGGAACGGGGTTTCCAGGATCAGTCCGGGGGCGATCGCGTTGACGGTGATTCCTTGAGGGGCGACCTCGGACTTCGTCATCCGGAACGAGGCCTCGACCTGCCACAGATGGTGGTAGGCGGCGATCACCGCGGCTGCGGGCAAGGTCTCGGGGTCCAGGTTCGTCACGTAGCCCTTGAGGCCGGCGAGTTGCCGGGCCCGGTCGATAGTGGCCTGGTCGAGTTCCTTGGCCGCGCCGGTGACCTTCAAGAACCGGGCCTTGCGCATCGGAACCTCACCCGCGGCGCTCCTCTCGGCCTTGGCGATCATCAGGTTGATGTTGCGGTCATCACGCTTCTGCCGTTTGAACGACCACTGGTAGGCGATCCGCCGTTCCCGCGCCGCCTGCCCGGTGCCCATCACCCGGGTCGACTCCAGGACCTGCCCGTCGGTGAAGTAGTTCCCGTGACGCTCGAAATGGTCGGCCAGGTCGTAGGGGGCTTCGTCAGCCTCGAGCCGACGATGAAGGAGAACCCGGCTTCCTCTAACGCGTTCAGGTTCCCGGCCGAGAGCATCCCGGCATCGGCCACGACGACCATGTCGGTCACCCCGTGCCGTTCCTGGAACGCGGTCAACACCGGGACCAGGGTGGTCGTCTCGGCCTTGTTGCCCTCGAACAGGTGCACCTCCAACGGGAACCCGCCTGGGTCGACCATCAACCCGACCTGGACCTGCGGGTCGACCCGATGCTCTTTACTCATCCCGAGCCGGCGCAACTCGTCCTCGTCGGCGTTCTCGAAGTGCAACGTCGTCACGTCATACATGATCAACGCCGCTGTGCCGGTGGTCCTGGCCGAGTGCGCCAGACACGCGGTCGCGAGCATGTCGCGGTAATCACGCTCCCGGCTACGTTTGAGCGAGTTGTAGAGGGTGTTCAGGTGCGGGGCCGGCGCCGATCTCCTCCAAGTCCCGGATGGTGTCCGCTTTCGAGGTGGGCTCGATGATCCGGGCCAGCACCAACGACCGGAACGCCTCGTCACCGAGTTTCTCAAACCCGAGGAGCCGGTAGGCGTCGATCAGCACCTCCCACAAGATCCGGCTCGACGAGGACCGCACCAACGCCTCGAGGTCGCCGGCTCCTGCTCGTGGTCCAAGCCAAGATCGAGTTCATCCTGACCCGCGTTCAGGGCCTCCCGCGCGGCCTGCAGCAACACGGCCAACTCCAGCTCGTCGTGGGCTGACCCGACGTGCTCGACGATCCGCCGCACCCACCGCGCTTCTCCACGATCTGCACCGCGGTGGCACCCGAGGACGTCTTCACTCGACGGATGTAAGGAGCCACATCCTGAGATTGCCCGCCCGGCTAGTGCCCCGAGACAACTCAAGCCAACCCCCTGACCAGCACAAACACCCCGAGCGTCACCAGCACCTGTGGAACTCAGGTCGGAGCCGGCCAGGGAGGAGATGTTGATGATGCGCCCGCCCTGGCCGAGGTGCTTCAGGGTGGCGCGGCTGACGTAGAACGTCGAGGAGACGTTCACCCGCCAGACGCCGTCTCAGTGCGCGTCGGAGGTCTCCGCGATTGGGTGGCGGCCGACGAGTCCGCCGGAGTTGTTGACGACCACGTCCAGACCGCCGAGGCGCTCGGCGAGGAGGTCGACGGCGGCGGTCACCTGCTCGCTGTGGGTGGCGTCGAACCGCAGGCCGAGCACGTCGAAACCCCTCGTCGGCTAATTGGGCGACGGCGTCGTCGGCGGACCGGGAGTAAGTGGTGAGGGCGACGCGGGCTCCTGCGGCGGCGAAGCGGCGGACGATGCCGAGCCCGATGCCGACGCCACCGCCGGTGACGATGGCGCGTCGCCCCTCGAGCGTGCGGGGCAGGGGCGGGTTGCTGGTGTCGGCGGTCAGGGATCGAAGGAACCGATGTCGCGACCTGTCAGATATCTGATAGGTTCCCGAACGTGGCAAAGGCGAACCTGTTCGAGACCGTGCAGGCCCAGCTCCTGGAGTACATCACCGAGCAGGGCCTGGGCCCTGATGACCCCATGCCCTCCGAGGGGGAGCTCGCCGTCCAGCTGGACGTCAGCCGCGGGTCCCTGCGCGAGGCCACCCGCAGCCTGCAGTCGATGGGGGTGCTCTACGCGAAGGCCGGCAAGGGCTTGTTCCTGCAGGACTTCTCCCTCGGCCCGGTCATCCGGCTGCTGCCGTACCGGATGATCGCGAACGGGGCGAAGCTGAACGAGCTGCTGGAACTGCGGGCGGCGCTCGAGCGTGGCCTGATCCCGAAGGTCGCCGCGCGGATCTCCGAGGAGACGCTGGCCCGCCTGGACGCGATCGTGGACGAGATGGTCGGGCTCGAGGAGCAGGGCCTGGCATTCCCGGAGCAGGACCGGCTGTTCCACCGCACCATGTACGAGGCCATCGGCAACGACCTGATCCTCGACGTCCTGGACATGTTCTGGACGCTCATGTCCCGCATGCAGGCCGAACTCCCGCCGCTGCAGTACCACGATCTCGCCGACCGGCACCGCGCCATCGTGGACGCCCTGCGCTCCGGCGGCGACGCCGTCTCCGCGCTCGACCAGCACTTCGTCGACATCGACTACCGGCTCGATCGGCTCATGCGGCCCACCGACTGAGCGGTCGGCATCACCACCCGCCGGCCGCATTCGGGGCCGGGCAGAAATCCCAGGAGGGATCGCACCACCCATGACCCAACCACTCGAGCGCGCGCACGGCATCGTGCCCGCGCTGCTCACGCCGTATCTGGACGACGGCGCACCGAACCTTCCCGAACTGGGTCGCCTCACCGCGGCGCTGCTCGAGCGCGGCGTGGCGGGCTTCTACGTCGGCGGCAGCACCGGCGACGGCGTGATGCAGTCACCCGAGGAACGGCTCGCGTGCATCGAGGTGGTGGTCGCCGAGGCCGGCGGGCAGGTGCCGGTGATCGCCCACATCGGCACGAACGCCACCCGGCTCTCCCTGGACCTGGCCAACCGCGCCGCGGCGGCCGGGGTCGACGCCGTCTCGGCGATCCTGCCGAGCGTGCCGCTCACCCCTGCCGAGCAGTTGGACTACTTCCGCACCCTGGCCCGCGGCTGCGAGGTGCCGTTCGTCGCCTACAACTTCCCCGGCCGCACCGGGGTGAACCTGAGCGTGGAGTTCTTCGCCGAGCTCGCCCAGGAGCCGAACGTGGCCGGGGTGAAGTTCACGTCCCTGGACATGTTCGGGCTGCAGCAGCTCGCCCGGATCGGCGACGGCCGGCTGGCCGTCTGGAACGGGCACGACGAGGTGGCCCTCGCCGGCTTCGTCTCCGGCGCCCGCGGCGCCATCGGCTCCACGTTCAACGCCGCCCCCGAGCTGTTCGTGCGCCTGCTCGAGCAGTTCCGCCGCGGCGACTACGACTCCGCCCGGGCCACCCAGGCCCTCGTCTCGAATTACGTCCGCGACCTCGTCGCCACCGGGGTGCTGCCCACCCTGCGCGAACTGCTGCGCCTCCAGGGGTTCGCCATGGGGCCCTCGCGCCACCCCCTGCACGACCTCGACGCCGACGGCGCCGCACGGGTGCGCGCCCTGTTCGACGCGCACCCCGAACTCTTCACCCCATCCGGACACTGACTCACCGGCGCAGTTCGCTGCCCACCGGAGCAAAGGAGCTGTTGTGAACATCGTCGATCACCTCAACCTCACCCGCCGGCGCCTGCTCATCGGTGGGCTCGGCGCGGCCGGCCTCGGCGCCGTCGCCGCGTGCACCCCCGGCGGCGGCAACGCCGGCGAGGAGGCCGAACAGACCGGGGACGGCTCCAGCCTGACCTTCTGGCACTACTACGGCGGCGGCGCCACCGCACCGATCGAGGCGCTGCTGGCCCGGTACACCGAGGAGACCGGCGTCGAGGTCACGCCGCGGCTGATCCCGTTCGGGGACTTCAACCGGACCCTGCTGCAGTCGGCCACCTCCGGCGACCTGCCGGACATCGCGCTCGTGAACGCCTTCGACACGGCGCTGTTCGCCGACTCCGGCATGATCGTCGACCTCTCCGACCGGGTGGCGGACTGGGGCGAGAGCGATCAGTACTTCTCCGGGCCGATGGCCACGACGATGTTCGACGGCGGAACGTACGCGGTCCCGCACGTCGCCGACACCTACTCGCTCTGGGTCAACAACGCCACGCTCGCGGCGGCCGGGCAGCAGGCACCCACCACCTGGACCGAGGTCGAGGCCGTGGCCGCCGCCGTCACCGAGGGCCAGAGCTTCGGGCTCGTGTTCTGCGGCATCGAGGGCGTCGAGGGGTCCACGGCGTGGATCCTGCGGTTCCTGGCCGCCGGCGGCGACATTCGCGAGCTCGACTCCGACGCCGGGCTCGCCGCGATGGAGTCCTTCGTCCGGTTGAAGGATGCCGGCGCGATCTCCGAGGGCGTGCTCACCTGGAACGAGGACGACGTGACCCTCCAGTTCCAGAACGGCACCGCCGCGATGATGATCAACAGCGCGTCCTACCTGTCCTCGCTCGCCGAGGCCGGCGACCTCGACTTCAGCGTGGTGCCGATGCCCTCCGACGTCGACCAGTTCTCGTTCCTGTCCGCGGAGAACCTCACGATCACGAAGGACTCCGCGAACGCGGACGCCGCCTGGGAGCTGATCACCTGGATGCAGCAGCCGGACGTGATGAACGAGTACCTGCCGGAGCGCAACAAGCTCCCGGTCCGCTCCGACACCGCCGAGGCGGACATCTGGGCGGACGAGACCCGGCAGGTGTTCATCTCCCAGCTGGACGTCGCCTGGGCCCCGGACGAGGAGGTCGCCCCGGTCTCCGCGGAGATCTTCACCGGGATCCAGAACGCCCTGCAGGTCAGCCTGTCCGGGTCCGGCGCACCCGCCGACGCGCTCGCGGCCGCGCAGGCCACGGCGGACGAGGCGCTGGCCTGAGGCCATGACGAGCACCGTGCAGACGGCGAGGGCCACTACGCAGGCGAGCCCCCGCCGTCGACCCCGACCCAAGCGGCACTGGAGCCGGTACGCCTACATCGCCCCCGCCGTCGTCTTCGTGGCCGCGACCACGCTCTACCCGCTGTACTACAACATCTCGCTGAGCCTGTACGACGCCCCGATCCAGAAGTTCCTGGCCGGCACCATTGAGTTCGTCGGGCTCGCGAACTACGCCGAGGAACTGCGCAACCCGGAGCTGTGGGCAGGGCTGCGGGTGTCGCTGATCTACACGGTCGCCACGATCGCGCTGATGTACGTGATCGGGCTCGCGCTCGCGGTCTTCTTCAACCGGAAGTTCGTGGGCCGCAACGCCGTGCGGGCGGCGATCTTCCTGCCCTACATCCTGCCGTCGGTGGTGGCCGCGAACGTGTGGCGGTGGATCCTGGACGGGTCCTACGGGCTGGCCAACCACGCCCTGATGTCGCTCGGGATCATCGACGCCCCGGTGTTCTGGCTCGGCCAGGGCACCTCGGCGCTGGTCGCGGTGGTGCTCGCGACCGGGTGGACGATGGCGCCGTTCGCGATGCTGCTCCTGCTCGCCGGGCTGCAGAACATCCCGAAGGGCCTGTACGAGGCGGCGAGCCTGGACGGCGCCGGGCCGCTCACCCGGTTCCGGGCGATCACGCTGCCGCTGCTGCGACCGGTGTCCCTGGTGGTCGCGCTGCTCGGGTTCATCTACACGTTCCGCACCTTCGACACGATCTTCATCATGACCAAGGGCGGCCCCGGGGATGCCACCACGGTGCTGCCGATCCTCGCCTACAACGAGGCGTTCGTGAACTTCGAGCTCGGCAGCGGCGCGACCATCAACACGCTGATGCTCGTCATCCCGACCGTGCTCGCCCTGTTCTACTTCCGCGCGACCCGGTCCGAGGACGCGCAGTGAGGACCCGAAACCTCGGCCTCTCCGCGGCCGGCCTGGTGATCGCCGTCATCTACCTGATCCCGGTGTACTGGATGGTGGCGACGTCGCTGAAGGAGACCGGCGACGTGTTCAACTCGCCGCCGGACCTGGTGCCGTCGCCACCCACCCTCGCCGCGTACTCCGACGCCGTGTTCGGTGACTCCGCGGTGCTCCAGGGCATCTGGTCCTCGACGATCATCACGATCCCGACGCTGCTGCTCACCCTCGCGCTCGCGGTGCCGGCCGCGTACGGGCTGGCCCGGTTCAGCCTACGCATCAACGGCATCGTGATGCTGCTCATGCTCGCCGCGCAGATGCTGCCCACGATCAGCCTCGCACTGCCCATGTTCGCGATCTTCAGCGACTACGGTCTCGTGGACACCTACGCCGGGCTGATCATCGCGAACACCTCGCTCGCGCTGCCGTTCGCCGTGGTGATGCTGCGCCCGTACATGCTCGCGATCCCGCAGGACCTGATGGACGCCGGCCTGCTCGACGGGTGCACCGGGTTCCGGGCGTTCGTCAAGATCGGGCTGCCACTGGTCCAGCCCGGCCTGGTCATGGTCGCCACCCTCACGTTCGTGATGACCTGGGGCGAGTTCGTGTTCGGCCTGACCCTGGCCACCAGCGACGCGATCCAGCCGATCACCGTGGTGCTGAACCGGTTCGTCGCGCAGTTCGGCACCCAGTGGACGAACCTGATGGCCGTCTCGACCATCATCGCGATCCCGATCGTCGTCATCTTCGTGCTGCTGCAGCGGTACGTGGTGGCCGGGATCTCCGAGGGTGGGATCAAGGACTGATGGCGCTGACCGCCGGGGAGCTGCGCGGGGTGTGGGGCACCCTGCTACTGCCTCTGGAGCCCGACGACGCGATCGACCCCGGCCGCCTCCGCACCGAGGTCGACTATCTGGCCGGCAGCGACCTGCACGGCGTCTACGCGCACGGCACCGCGGGGGAGTTCCACACGTTGACCGACGACGAGTACGACCAGGTCAACGACATCCTCGCCGAGGCGTGCACCGCCGTCGGCAAGCCGTTCCAGCTCGGAGCCAGCCACCCGCTGGCGCACGCGTCTCTCGAGCGGGTGCGCCGCGCCCGCGACCTCGGGCCGGCCGCGATCCAGGTGATCCTGCCGGACTGGATCCCGCTCAGCGGGGCCGAGGTGCTGCGCTTCCTCGACCGGGTGGCGAAGGTGGCCGCACCCGTCCCACTCGTGCTCTACAGCCCACAGCACGCGAAGACCCAGGTCAGCCCGGACCTGCTCGCGCGCATCGTCGCCGAGGTACCCGCCGTCATCGGCATCAAGACGCTGGACCGCGACGACGCCTGGTTCGCGCGGATGCGGGCCCTGGACTGCGCGCTGTTCGTGCCCGGGCACCGGCTCGCCTCCGGCGTCGCCCGCGGCGCGAGCGGCAGTTACTCCAACATCGCCGCGCTCTCGCCGTATGGTGCGGCCGCGTGGTGGCGGCAGATCGAGACAGACCCCGACGGCGCAACTGACGTCGAGCGTCGTATCGCCGAGTTCTTCGCGGCGCACGTTGCGCCCCTGGCCGCCCGCGGGCTCGGCGACCCGGCGCTCGACAAGTTCCTGGCGGCCGTGGGCGGGTGGGCGGACGTCGGCACCCAGGTGAGGTGGCCGTGGGCGGGTGCCGAGGAGGCGGCGGTGGCGCGGGCTCGGGTGGACGCGCGGGCGCTACTGCCGGAAGTCCTGATCGGCTGAGCGCGGTATTGGCAGACGCACCTACCCACCGCTGCCACCGACCCAGCCGTCGAGCAGCTCGGACAACTCGGTGCGCTGAGCACCCGCCGGTAGCCGCTCCAGCCCCGACCGCAGGATCTGCGCGACCTCCGGGGCCTGTGGCAGGAACCGCCACCGCGTCAGACGCAGCTGGCTTTCGATCGACTTCCACCGGATCCGACCGTCCGCTGCCGGGACCCACTTGGCCGTGGCGAGCTCGGCATTCATGCGCAGCGCCTCGGCGACCTCGGACGTGAACTGCACGGGCCGTCCGGAATCGATCTCCTTGATGACCTCGATCATGCGGTCCTTCGTCATCGGGACCCCTTCCCCGGTCCCCTCCTTCTCCGTGTAGTGGTCGTCGACGTCGCGTCGCCGGGTCCGCTGGACGATCTTGTACGTGCCGGGCGAGCCCGTCCGGATCGCCTGGTAGCCCTTCACGCCGGAGAACTTCGTTGCGATCGTGGCGTCGAGCAGCGGGATGAGGGTGGCCACCGGGGTGTCGCGGCGGTCGTGCTCCTCGGTCACCAGTGCCGCCATCGCCCGAGCCTGCTCCCAGGAGCGGTCCGCGGGGCTCAGGTCCTCGTCGTCGCCGTCCCGGCGCTCGTCGCCGTCGCGTCCCCGGTCGCGCCGGCCGGGCAGCTTCTTCGCGACGTCCAGCAACGCGTCCAGGACACGCATGAGCTTGGGGAGGTACTTGCCGATCTTCGCCAGCACCTTGGCCGCCAGTGAGGCACCGCCGGTGAAGATCGCGAGGATGACCTCCAAGGCGATCGCGCCGACGAGGTAGCCCTTGAAGAACCACTGTTGGTAGGCGTCCGGGTGGTTCCATTTCCGCTTGAAGTCGGCGAACGCACCCTGACCCATCGTGACGAGTTCGGCGACGATCCGCTGGGCGTCCTCCAGGGTCAGGCCGACGATCGTGTCGTAGATGTCCGAGATCGCCGCGAACAGGGAACCGTCGAGGGCACCGCGGATCGTGTCCACGATCCCCGCGGCCAGGTCCCACAGGCCCGTGAGCGTGTCCCAGATGGAGCCGAACAGCCCGGCGACCTGACCGGCGGTGAAGCCCGCCAGGGTCTTGCCGACGTCGACCGCCGCGTTGATCCAGCCCGGCCGCGAGCCGATGACACCCGAAGCCTGGAGCGCGCGGACGTACGCGGTCGAGGGGAGCCAGATGTTGTGTCCGGTGAGCACGATCGAGCCGTGGTAGATCGCGAAGTTGTCGATCATCCACGGGTCCAGCCAGGCCTTGAGCGGGTTCTCCTCCTTGTACTTCTCCGCCGCGTCCCAGTCCACGAACACGCCCTTGCGGCCGCTGTTGGCCACCACCACGGCGGCGGCGAGCGTGGTGTAGTCGTTGCCGGTCTCGAGCTTCCACAGCCCCCTGTCGACGTACTCGTTCTTCAGGATGGTGGTCAGGTTGTCCTCGGTGATGTGGTGGATCCGCGCCTGGCTGTCCGGCGGGTCGAGCGCGAGGAAGTCCTTGTTGATCCACCCGACCGGCCCCGAACGAGCGACGACGAAGGAGAAGGCGCCGGTGGTGTCGAGGGCCTGCACCTGCACGTCGGCGCCGTACCGCACCTTGGCGATGGACGGGAGCGCGCCGTCGGGACGAGCGCGCAGGTTGACACCGGAGTCCCGCGCGATCTCGTACTGGTCCCCGGGCGCGGAGACCTGCCCGGGCTTGTTGACGCTCTGACCGCGGAACGGGTCGAGCTCGGGCGCATCCGCCCGTTGGACCGGCTGCCCGACCGTCTGGATCGTGGCGACGTCGGACCTGCGCTCGGCCACGTGACCGCCCCGGACCGGGAGCGGCCGACCCGGGGGTGGACGACCACCCGGGGCGAGCGCCAGAGCGACCGCGCGGTTGCCGGCCGCGCGTTGCAGGGCGGCGATCGAGGCACCGCTGGGTGCCATCGCCGCGGCGGAGGTCGCCGCCGGAGCCGCGCGCCGAGCAGAGTCGGCGGGGTGCGCACGGTCTGCTCCACCCCGCGCCGACTCGGGCTGTGATGTGCGGGAGGTCCCCATTGCCTCACCCGTTCCCGCCGACAACGGCGGCCGGACACCTTCGCCCGGCGAAGGACTCAAGTGTCGTCCGGCCGGTGCCGTCCCGTTCTGCACGATCGGGCAGAGCGCGAGGCACGATCACCTACACGGCCGGTCTTCGCGCTGTCGGGGCTCTGTTCGCCTCGCGTCAGCGGGCCGCCTGGGCTGACGTCTGCCGGCGGGGTGTGCAGCTGCTTCTCGGCTGATGGTCACGTGGTTGTCGTGCTCGGCACCGACCTTGGAGACTGGACCGCATGACTGAGGACCGGGCGTTCCCCGAGCACATCTTCGACTCGTTGGGCGTCGACCCGACCATGCTTGACGACCGGATCGGCGGCATGATCGGCGTGGCCGTGAAGCGGCCGGCCGACGGGCCGGTCACGGTGATGACGTTGGGAGCCTCGCGGCTGCCCACCGACTCCGGTGAGAGCGTCGAACTGGCGGTCGAGGTGGTCGAGGGCCAGGAGGGCGCGGCCCGGATCGCGCTCGGGATCGTCTGCGACGACATGGCCTCGAACCGGCGGGTGCCCCCGGTGGGTTCGCCGTGGCGCAACGACGCCCCGTTCCTGAAGGGCACCGGGATCTCGGCGATCATGGTCACCCCGTCCCGCTGGGGTGCCTCCTTCGACGAGGTCCGGTCCGCCGACGGGACCGTGATCGGGCACGTGCGCACCCTGCGCCTGCTCACCGATGTGGAGGCGACGTTCGCCTCGGCGAAGGGCTGGGAGGCGCTGGTGGCGGCGGCCGGGTCCGTCGATGCGCTGTTGGACGTGACCAGGGCCGACGCCGTCGCCGACCCGGTTGGTGTGGCGGGCAACGCGCCGGTCTTCCTCTCGAAGCTGCACGCCGAGCACCCGCCCCGCTGGGTCACCTACACCGGCAGGGACCTGCAATCGGTCACCGGTCTGGAGTCCGATGAGTACATGAACGACTCCGCGAACCACGAGGTGTGGTCGGTCGACTCGTTCGTCGCCCGGTTCCCGTGGGTCGCGGGCTTCGTGCGGGAGGCCAGGCCGGGGCAGACGGCGTTGTTCACCGACGGGTCCGGGGCGTACGTGCTGGAGGACGACTAGGAGGCCGCAGCACACGGGGATGCCGGCACGGTGTGCGGCTCATCCGCGTGGGTGTACCGGACCTCATGGGGTCGGCAGAGGGCGGTCGGCCTGCGCTGACCTCAAGCCGGCGCGGGTCTGCGCGTGGCGCAGGAGGAAAGCCCGCTCGTCGAGCTTCTTGCGTCGCAGCCAGGAGACGACCTCGGAGTTGCACTTGCTGGCGTTGCAGGGCCCGCACGCCGGCACCACGTTGTCGGCGGTGTACCGGCCGCCGCGCGAGATCGGGAGGATGCAGTCCCGCTGGAGCGGGCGGTCGGTCGCACCGCAGTAGGCGCAGCCGCCCCACGCGGCCCGCAGGGCATCCCATTGCAGCTCGGTGAGGTCGTTGTCGACCCGAGCGAGGCGGCGCCGTCGGCGGCGGGCGTACCGCAGCCGGCGGGTTGTGCTGGCCATCCCAGGAGCCTATGAGTCACGACTCCTTCGAGGCTGACGCCACGCGTGGGCCACCCTGAGGAACTCGGCGGCGACGACCCGGGCGAACCCGACCCCGGGTCGCGCCGGGGGCCACCGTCATGGCCCATGACGCCAACGGCGGTGGGCGACCGGATGCACCCGGGCCGCCCACCGCCGTCGTTCACTCCTCAGAAGACGAGGTCAGCACACGCGCCACGCGGTCAGGCCGGGTTCTCCGCGCGCTTGGGCAGCACCCAGCCGGCCCGCGGGAAGTGGCAGGTGTAGCCGTTCGGGATCTTGACCAGGTAGTCCTGGTGCTCCGGTTCGGCCTCCCAGAACGGGCCCGCCGGCTCGATCGTGGTGACCGCCTTGCCGGGCCAGAGCCCGGAGGCGTCGACGTCGGCGATCGTGTCCCGGGCGACCTGCTCCTGCTCCGGGGTGACCGGGAAGATCGCCGACCGGTAGCTGGTGCCGATGTCGTTGCCCTGCCGGTTCAGCGTCGACGGGTCGTGCACCTGGAAGAAGAACGCCAGGATGTCCCGGTAGGTGGTGCTGGCCGGGTCGAAGACGACCTCGAGGGCCTCGGCGTGGCCGGGGTGATGGCGGTAGGTGGCGTGGTCGTTCGCACCGCCGGTGTAGCCGACCCGCGTCGCCAGCACGCCCGGCTGGCGGCGGATCAGGTCCTCCATGCCCCAGAAACACCCGCCGGCCAGCACGGCCGTCTCGGTGCCCGGGGTGCGGGTGATCTGTCCGGTGTCCTGGATTCCGCTGGTCATGATGCGTGCTCCTCTGGGGTGGTGTCGGATGTCTCGAACAGTGACCGGTACTCGCCGTAGCCCTGCGCCTCGAGCTCGGCGGCCGGGACGAACCGTAGCGCGGCCGAGTTCATGCAGTAGCGCTGCCCGCCCGCGTCCCGGGGTCCATCATCGAACAGGTGACCCAGGTGGCTGTCCGCTCCGGCGGAGCGCACCTCGGTGCGGGTCATCCACAGGGACCGGTCGGTCTCGGTGTGCACGGCGTCGGCTGCGATCGGCCGGGTGAAGCTCGGCCATCCGGTGCCGCTGTCGTACTTGTCGGTGGACGAGAACAAGGGCTGGCCGGAGACCACGTCCACGTAGATGCCGGGCTCGTGGTTGTCCCAGTACTCGTTGTGGAACGCCGGCTCGGTCCCGTCCTTCTGGGTGACGCGGAACTGGCTGCGGGTGAGGCGGCTGAGGGCCTCGGGGGTCTTGCGGTACTCGTGTGACACGATCTCTCCTCATCTGACGTCGCTGGCTGCGGCGTCACAGGGGTCAACACAGCGGGGTCCCGTTTTGGTCCCGGGGGCGGCCACGCGCTTCCGCGGAAGCGCCCGTGAACTAGCACCCGGGGCGTTGACCTCGCACCCGGCGGAGGTTCGAGGTCAGTGCGTCTGGTGCTATCTCGCCGGGGAGGAGGGTGGTCAGGAGAGGGCCTACGAGAAGTGGATCCCGCCGTTCAGGTCGAGCACCGTCCCGGTCACGAACGAGGAGTCGACCCGGGCGAAGTACTCGGCGGCCGCGGCGACATCGTCGGGATACCCGGCCCGCCCGACCGGGATCGACGCGATCGTCTGCTGCTGCGCGGCCGGCGGCGTGAACGTCTCGTGGAACGGGGTGTCCAGGATCAGGCCGGGCGCGATCGCGTTCACGGTGATCCCCTGCGGGGCAACCTCCTTGGCCAGGGCGCGGGTGAAGCCGTCGACGGCGGCCTTGGCCGTGGCGTACGGGGCGGAACCGTTGCCGCCGCCGTTGGCGCCGGCGAGGGAGGAGATGTTGATGATCCGCCCGCCCTCGCCCAGGTGGCGCAGCGCGGCCCGGCTCACGTAGAACGCCGAGGAGACGTTCACCCGCCAGACGGTGTCCCAGTGCACGTCGGAGGTCTCCGCGATCGGGTGCCGCCCGACGAGCCCGCCGGAGTTGTTCACGAGCACGTCCAGTCCGCCGAGGCGTTCGGCCAGGGCCCCGACGGCGGAGGTCACCTGGGTGCTGTCCGTCGCGTCGAAGCGCAGGCCGGTCACGTCCAGGCCCTCGCCGGCGAGGGTGGCGACGACCTCGTCCGCCGAACGGGAGTGGGTGGTGAGTGCGACGTTCGCGCCGGCCGCCGCGAACCGGCGGACGATGCCGAGCCCGATGCCGACGCCACCCCCGGTGACGATCACGCGCCGGCCCTCGAGCGTACGGGGCGGATCTGCGGTCGTGGCGTTGGTCATCGGTGCGGCCTCTCCTGGGTGCGCGGGTGGGAACCGGGCCGTGCCGGCCATGCCGGCCGCACCCGCAGGCCGGGGTGCGCAACTCGACCCGCCACGAACACTACGGGCAGGACCGATGCCTCCCCGCGGCCGCCCCCTGGACGACCACCTGCCGGACCCGCCCCGCCATGGTGCGCGGCGCCGTCGGGCAGTTCTCCCCGGACCCGAGGTGGTCCGGCCCCGGGCCCCGCGGTTACCGTGGACCGATCGGACCACGCGAGGGAGTGAGCACGGATGGGTGAGTTCTACGTCGAGCACCAGGCGGTGCGGACCTTCGGCACCACCATCGGCAAGGACGGCCTCGGCGGCGACGCCGGCGAGGCGAAGACCTACCACAGCACCTGGGCCGAGATCCCGGCGGACGCCGGCACCGGGATCTTCGCGAACTTCCGTGGGATCGCCACCGACGCGTTCAGCAGCGCGGACTCCGCGATCGGGCACCTGAAGCGGATCCTGAACGCCTCGGGCACGGAACTGGAATCGGCGGCCGACATGTACCAGACCACCGACGAGCAGTCCGCGGCCGACCTGGACGCGCAGTACTGAGACCCGGAGCACCCCATGGCTGACACGACCCACGTCCTGACGATCCCCTCCGACAAGGCGGTGATCCCACCGCTGGCCGACTTCGTGATCTCCTCGATGGGCACGATCCTGAGCCCGACCACCTGGGTGCGCACGGTGATCAGCTGGGTGTTCAACTGGGACCCGCTCACCGAGGTGATGAAGGTGTTCGCCGGCGACTGGAACGCCGTGGCCCAGGCCGGCCGTGCCTACGAGATGCTCGGGGAGTGGGCGGACCTCGTCGAGGAGGAGGTCGGCGTCGCGACCACGAAGGTCCAGGCGGACTGGGAGGGCAACGCCGCCGACGCCGCGAGCACCTACATGACCGGCACGCTCGCCCCGAACGTCACCGCGATGGCCGCGGCGTTCAAGGACATCGGCGGCGAGTACTCCGCGGTCGCCGTCGGCATGCACCGCACCGCACAGCTCGGCAACACGGCGTTCAACACCGTGTGCGACTGGCTGATCTACACCGCGGCCATCGCGGCCGCGACCGCGGCGTCGTCCTGGACGATCGTCGGCGGGATCGCCGGTGGCGCGGCCACCGCCGCGGCCGTCGCCAAGACGCTGACCGCCGTCAGCGCCGCGAGCAACGCCCTCACCGCCGGCCAGACGCTCGTCGACAGCGCCGCCGGGATCATCCCCGGCTACCTCGGCGCCCTCGACGGGTTCTCCACGATCGACGCACCCGGCGCCTACGACCACCAGGGAGTCTGAGCAGATGAGCATCTTCGGACAAGCGCCCGACGGCGACGCGGACGAGACCAAGCCCATGCTGGACTCGATCGTCCCCGGCTCGGAGGCGGACAAGCAGCTGCGCGAGGCCATGGAGACCCTGCGCGAACAGGCCACGGACGATGAGACCCGGCGGCTGTTCACCGACATCATCGAGGGCCGCCGGTCCGCGCGGGACCTGGTGGAATCGCCCGGGTTCGCGGCCATGGCCGAGGAAGGTGTGCGCCAGTACCAGGAGCAGGTCGCCGCGATGACCGACGAGGAGCGGGCCGAGCTCGAGCGGCAGGCCGCAGCCACGGACCTGGACGCGCCGGCGGGGGAGTCCGGGTCCCGCGACCACCTGCCGTAGGGCCCGAGTACCGCCGGCGGGGGCGGCCGGACCTACCCGGCCGCCCCCGCCGTCGGGCCCTGCTGGTCAGACCACGGCGGGCGGCACCCGAACCTCACGGCTGGCGCTCAGCCACCCGAGCAGCCGGTCCGGGCGGTCGGTGATGATGCCGTCCACGCCCCAGTCCAGCGCCCGCGCCCACTCCGGCCCGTCGTTCAGGGTCCAGGCGAACACGCTCATCCCGGCGTCGTGGAGGCGCCCGACCAGGCCCGGGTCGGCGAACAGCACCTCGTGGCTCGGGTTGCACCCGGCCACCCCCAGCTCGGCGCAGAACGGCAGCAGGTCGGGGTTGCTCGCCGCCTCCCTGCCCACCAGGAGCTCACGCCGCAGGCTCGGCGCGACCTGCGCCAGGGACCGCAGCGTCTGCGGCCAGAACGTCTGCGCGATCGTGCGGCCGGCGATCCCGGCCTCCTCGAGCACGGCGACGATTCCGGCCGCCTGCGCCGGGGTGTAGTCGCCCTTGAGCTCCATGAGCAGGTCGGTGCCCGGATGCTCGGCGACGAACGTGGCCACGTCGGCGAGCAACGGGACCCGCTGGGAGGCGAACGTCGGCGAGAACCAGGATCCGCCGTCGAGCAGGGCGGCCTGCTCGGCGAGCAGCGCGGCGACCGGGCCGGCCGCGTCCGTGGTGGCGTCCACGGTCTCGTCGTGGATGACCACGCCGACATCGTCGCGGCTGAGCCGCACGTCGATCTCGACGAGGTCGGCCCCGGACCGCCACGCACCCTCGACCGCCGCCATGGTGTTCGGCGGGGCCATCGCGGTGTTCCCGCGGTGGGCGATGACGAGCGGCCCGGAGCCGCGGGAACTGCTCACAGGTAGGGCTCCACGTTGTCCTCGAACGCGACGTCCAGCTTCGAGGTGACGTCCGGGAACACGTCCTCGGGGTTGGCGCCGGCCAGCACCAGTTCCTCGATGCCGTCGGTGATGATCTGGTCGCCGCCGGGGGTGAACACCCGGACCCAGTCCTGGACCCGGGTCTTCTGCTGCAGCTGGTCCACCGAGGTGCGGAACTGCGGGGTCTCGGAGTACACGGCGGCCATGATGTCGCCCTCGACCGCGGAGGTGCGCACCGGCATGTACCCGGTGGACTGGGAGAACAGGGCGGTGTTGTCCGTCTCGGTGAGGAACTTCAGGAACATCGCGGCGGCGAGCTGCTGCTCCGGGGTCCGGGTGGACGGGATGGCCAGCCCGGTGCCACCGGTGGGCACGTTCGGGACGTCGACCGGGCCGTTCGGCAGGAACGCGGTGCCGAGCTCGAACGGGGCCGCGTCCAGGTGGCCCTTCAGGGAGCCGGTCGACCCGATCAGGCAGGCGAAGATGCCGGCCTGGAAGTCCGCGTTCGTGTCCGAGCCGAGGCCCGCGAACGCGGTCTCCCCGTTGTACATGTCCCGGACGAACGCGCCGGCGGTCAGCGCCTCCTCGGTGTCGAGGGTGACCGTCCACTCCTCGCTCATGTTGCCGCCGAGGCCCCAGATCACGTTGGAGAACCACCAGCCGGCCCAGGACGGACCGATGCCGAGGCCGAGCGCCTGCCCGTCCGCGGGCACCTGGGCCTGCAGTGCGGGCGCCCACTCCTGCAACTCGGCCCAGGTCTCGGGGCCGCGGTCCGGCAGTCCGGCCGCCGTCCAGATGTCCTTGTTGTAGTAGAAGAGCGGCGTGGAGCGGGCATACGGGGCCGCGTAGTGCTTGCCCTCGTACTCGTAGTCGCTGTAGAGCGTCTCGACGTAGTCGTCGGTGTCCACCTCGAGGTGGGCGAAGACGTCGTCGATGGCCATGATCTGGCCGTTGACGAAGTACCGGAACCACCACACGTCCGAGGCGATGACCAGGTCCGGGAGGTCGTCGGTGCCGGAGGCAGCCTGGAACCGCTGCGCGATCTCGTCGTAGTTCGCGCCCGCGGTGACGTGGTTGATCTTGATGTCCGGGTATTCCTCGTTGAAGGCCGCGATGTAGGACTCCTCGAGCTCCTTCGTGTTCCCCGGGTGGTTGGACCACCAGGTGATCTCCGTGGCCGGCTCGATGGAGGCCCAGTCGATGGCGTCGCCCTCCTCCTCACCGGCGCCGCCACCGCCGCCGACGGACGGGCCGCTGCAGGCGGCGGCGAGCCCACCGGCGGCGCCGATGCCGCCGAGCTGCAGGAGCGTGCGACGGGAGGGGGTCCACAGCGGTGTGGTGCGACGTGACGTCATGGTGTGTTCCTTCGTTGATTCGTGTGTTGGTTCGGGGGACGTGCGAGTTGGCCGGCGTCAGCCGGTGACGGCGCCGGCGGTGAGGCCGGAGACCAAGCGGCGCTGCAGGACCAGGAAGATGAGCAGCATCGGGGTGGTGACGACCACCGTCGCGGCCATGAGCACGCCCCAGTTCTGCAGCCCGTCCAGGCTCTGCAGCAGGGTCAGCCCGACCGGCAGGGTCATCGTGTCCGTGTTGTCGGTGACGAGCATCGGCCACAGGTAGTCGTTCCACTCCGCGACCAGCGAGATCAGCCCGACCGCCGCGATCGTGGGCACCGACATCGGGACCACGAACCGCCAGAGCCGGCGCCAGTGCCCGGCCCCGTCCATCTGGGCCGCCTCGAGCACCGAGATCGGCAGGGACAGGAAGTGCTGACGGAACAGGAACGTGCCGAACGCGCTCGCCAGGCCCGGGACCAGGATCCCCTGGTAGGTGTTCAGCCAGCCGAGCGAGGCGATCAGGGTGTAGTTCGGGATGATCGTGATCTGCGACGGGATCAGCAGCGCGAAGATCACCACGATGAACGCGACCTTCCGGAACGGCACGTCGATGAACACCAGTGCGTAGGCGCAGGTGAGGCCGAGGAAGACCTTCAGCCCGGCCCCGGCGATGGTCAGGAAGACGCTGTTGAGGAACATCCGCCCGATCGGGATCGACGTGGCGACCTGCTCGTAGTTGGCCCAGTCGAACGCCTCCGGCAGCCACTGCAGCGGCACGGAGTAGATCTCGCCCGACTCCTTGAAACTGGCCAGGAACATCCAGATCAGCGGCACGGACATGACCAGGATCGCGGCGATCAGGGTCAGGTACAGCCCGGCGTCCAGATGGGCACGGAACGGTCGACGGCGGCCCTTGGGCTGGTCGTTGCGGCCGGCGGTCTGCGCCTCCACGCGTTCGTCCACTGTGGTGCTCATGCGTAGTGGACCTTTCGTTCCATGAACTTCAGTTGGATGGCCGTGATCACCAGCAGGATCACGAACAGGATGGTCGCGGCCGCCGAGGCGAATCCGGCGCGGCCGGTCTGGAAGCCCTCGACGTAGATCTGGTACATCAGCGTGGTCGTGGAGCCGAGCGGTCCGCCGTCGGTCATGGCCTTGATCAGGTCGAACGACTGCAGCGAGCTGAGGATCGTGGTGATCAACAGGAAGAAGGTCACCGGGCCGAGCAGCGGCAGCACGATCGAGGCGAACGTGCGGGTCTTGCCGGCGCCGTCCAGCGCGGCGGCGTCGTGCAGGTCCTGTGGCACGCCCTGCAGCCCGGCCAGGTAGATCAGGGCGACGTACCCGACGTGCTTCCACAGGTAGACGATGATGATCATGATCAGCGCCCACGGCGACGTGGTGTACCACTGGGGCGAGCTGAGGCCGACGGCCTCGAGCAGCGTGGACAGCAGGCCGTAGCGCGGGTCGAAGATGTACAGCCAGAGCATGCCGACCGCGATCCCGGAGAGCACGTACGGGGCGAAGGCCACGGTGCGGGCGATGCCCCGGCCGAACAGCTTCTTGTTCAGCAGCAGTGCCAGGCCGAGACCGAGTACCAGGGAGCCACCCACGGTGGTCACCGCGAAGATCGCGGTGGTCCCCATCACCTGCGGGGTGTCCGGGTCGGTGAACCAGCGGACGTAGTTCTCGAAGCCGATGAACCGGGCCACGCTCGAGCCCATGTTCCACTGCAGCATCGAGTAGTAGAAGCTCAGCAGCAGGGGCCGGTACACGAAGATCAGCAGCAGCGCGATGTTCGGCCCGGCGAGCAGGGCGAAGAAGCCGAGGTTGCGCAGCCGCTTGCGGCGCCGGGCGGCGCGGCGCTGCGCCTCGTGCGGGTGGGTCGGCGCGAGCGTGGCCGGCGTGGCGGTCGACGCCGTCATCGCCGGTCCGCCGGTCGGGTGCGGCCACGGGGGGTCGTGGGGTCGGTCATGTCACTGTCGCTCCTTCGGGACACACAACGAAAGACCGCCCCCCTGGCGGCCTGACAAGCCTTCGCACGATAGCGCCGGGACCGGAGCCGTGTCGAACGAACATGAGCGACATGCCGAGAAAAGTGCCATTCTCAATCATTCGGTGCGCGTTCGGTCATTGTTCACTCGCCGGGCGACTCCGGTACCTAGGCTTGACGGACCGGCACGCCGCCCCGGGTGTGCCGGAGGGATCGATGTGGGATTGATGTGAGACAGCAGGCACGCCTGGACCAGATCCTCGCGACGATCAGCAGCCAGGATCGGATCAGTGTCGAGCAGATCGCGGATCTCTCCGGCACCTCGCTGGCGACCGCCCGCCGGGACCTCTCCGTGCTCACCGCCCGTGGCCTGGTCACTCGCACGCACGGCGGCGCCGTCGCCGTCGCGAGCGGGTACGAGCTGCCGATGGCCTACCGGCTCGCGCGCAACGCCCCCGCCAAGCGGGCCATCGGTGCCGCGGCCGCAGCCCTGGTCGCCGCGGGCGACGTGGTCGGCCTGACCGGCGGCACCACGACCTCAGAACTGGGCCGCGCCCTGGCCGCCCGGCCGGACCTGGTGCCGCGGGTGGGCACCGGCGTCACCGTGATGACGAACGCCCTGAACATCGCCTACGAACTGGCGATCCGGCCGCACGTGAAACTGGTGATGACCGGTGGCGTGGCCCGGCCCCAGACGTTCGAGCTGGTCGGGCCGATCGCCGCCGACACCCTCTCCGACGTCGTCATCGACATCGCGTTCATCGGCGTGGACGGGCTCGACGCCTCCCGCGGCGCGACCACCACGGACGAGGCCGAGGCGGACGTGAACCACCGGATGCTCGGCGCCGCGCGCCGCGTGGTGGTGGTGGCCGACGCCACCAAGTTCGACCACGCGGCGTTCGCGCGGACCTGCACGCTCACGGAGATCCACACGCTCGTCACCGACGCCGCGCCACCGGAGCGCCTCGCCGAGGCGCTGGCGAATGCCGACGTCGAGGTGATCGTCAGCCCGCCGCAGAGCCGCGGCTGACCGCCCCGAGAGGGCGGTTCTGCGGCGCACGCGCCGGATCGGCCGCACGATGACACCGTCGTGATCGCACGCCGCATCAAGGGAGAGCAACGAGATGAGACCACTTCGATACTCGATCAACGTCACGCTCGACGGCTGCTGCCATCATGAGGCAGGCCTCCCCCCGGACGAGGACTCGATGCGCTACTGGACCGCGGAGATGGAGCGAGCCGATGCCCTGCTGTTCGGCCGGGTGACGTATCAGATGATGGAGGCGGCGTGGCGGAAACCGGCCACGGGCACGTGGCCGGACTGGATGGATGAGTGGCAGACCCCGTTCGCCGAGACCATCGACCGGGCCAAGAAGTACGTCGTGTCGAGCACGCTGAACGGGGTCGACTGGAACGCCGAGCAGGTGCGAGGCGACCTGGGGCACGCGGTCCAGCGGCTCAAGCAGGAGCCGGGCGAGGGCCTGTGGGTCGGTGGCGTGACGCTGCCCCTGGCGTTGGCAGATCTGGGACTGATCGACGAGTATGAGTTCCTTGTGCAGCCGGTCCTGGCCGGCCACGGGCCGACGTTGCTCGCCGGCCTACGAGAGCGCATCCAGCTCGAGCTCGTGGACCGCCACGAGTTCCGGTCGGGTGTCCTCGCCCTGCGATACCGACCCATGCGAGGGGATTCGTGACCATCATCCGCAACGTCCGCCCGTGGGGCGGACCGGCCAGCGACCTCCACCTCACCGACACCCAGATCACGGCGGTCACCCCGCACGACCCGGCCACCGCCGTCGGGCCGGATGCCGGTACGGCCGTCGACGGCGACGTGATCGACGGCGGCGGCCGGCTCGCGCTGCCGAGCATCGTGAACACCCACGCCCACGTGGACAAGTCGTGGCAGGGGCTGCCGTGGCAGTCCTACGGGGGTGAGGCCGGCACCGACGGCCGGATCCGGCACGAACGGGCCCGCCGCGACGAGCTCGGCATCCCCGGCGTGGAGATCACCACCGCCGTGCTGCGCGAGTTCGTCCGGCACGGCACCACCGCGCTGCGCACGCACGTGGACGTGGACCTCGGCGTCGCCCAGCGAGGCATCGACGTGGTCCGGGAGGCGGTCGCCTCCTTCGACGGGGCGCTCGAGGCGCAGATCGTCGCGTTCCCGCAGGACGGCGTGCTCCGGCGCGAGGGGGTGCTGGACCTGCTCGCCGAGGCTGCCCGGGCCGGGGCGGAGTACATCGGCGGGCTCGACCCGGCCGGCATCGACCGGGACCCGGTCGGCCAGCTCGATGCCATCTTCGCGATCGCGGCCGAGCACGGTTGCGGCCTCGACATCCACCTGCACGACCCCGCCGAGCTGGGGGCGTTCCAGTTCGACCTGATCCTGGAGCGGACGGCCCGGTACCAACTGGCCGGAAAGGTGAACGTGGCGCACGGGTTCGCGATCGCGCAGGTGACGCCGAGCCGGCGGGCGGACCTGCTCGCCGCGATGGCCGAGCTCGATGTCACGATGACCACGGTGGCTCCGCTGCGCGGACCGCAACTGCCGCTGGCCGAGTTCGACGACGCGGGCGTCGCGTTCGGCTTCGGCACCGACGGGATCCGGGACCTGTGGTCGCCCTACGGGACCGGCGACACCCTCGGCATCGCGTGGCAGTACGGGCGCGCCGCCGGGATCGTCCGGGACGAGGACCTGACCCGGGTGGTGCGGATCGCGACCTCCGACGCCGCGCGGTTCGTGGGACGCGACGTCCACGACCTGGTTCCGGGCGCACGTGCCGACCTGATCCTGCTGGATGCCGAGAACCCGATGGACGCGCTCGTGCGCACGCCGCCGCGGGACCTCGTCATCGGTGGGGGACGGGTGTTGCACAGCACCCTCTGAGCCCTTGGAGCGAGCCACGGCGCCGCTTTGATTGCATTGATATCGTTGTGGCATGAGCGCCATCACGATCAGGAAACTGCCCGACGGTGCGAAGCAGCGGCTTCGCATGCGCGCGGCAGCGCACGGCCGCTCGATGGAGGCCGAGGCGCGCACGATCCTGCTCGACGCACTCAACACCGGCCACCGGGTCGACCTCGACTGGATCGAGCAACTTATCGCCGTGGGTGGTGAGGTCGGCGGCGTCGAGCTGCCGGAACTGAAGGATGAGCCGGCCACGGCGGCCGACCTTGGCCCGGCGTGATCATTCTCGACACCAACGTGATCTCCGAGGCGATGCGGGGACCACGGGCGTCCTCGGTCGTGATCGCCTGGATCCGTGCGCTCTCCGAGCAGCCGGTCACCACGGTGGTCAATCGGGCCGAGATCCTGGCCGGCGTCGCGCTCCTGCCCGACGGAGCGCGCAAGGACTTGCTCGCCGGCGCCGCCCGCGCTGCATTCGACACGCTCGGCGTGTGCCTTCCCCTCCTGCCCGAGTGTGCCCAGGAGTACGCCGACATCGTCGCCTCCCGACGGGCCGCGGGCCGACCCATCGGTGGCATGGACGCGCTGATCGCGTCGATCGCTCGCGTGAGCGGCGCGGACCTGGCGACCCGGGACGTGCGTGACTTCGAGGGGGTCGGTGTCGATCTGATCGACCCATGGCAGACCTGAGCCGGGCGCGGACCCGTCAGCCTCGTTCGCCGGCGAGTTCCTCCAGGCCTCGCACCAGCATTGTGACGAGCGCGGCGAAGCTGGTGTCGAGATCGCGGGCGAGGCCGAATCCGCCCTCCAGTTCGAGCAGGACGAAGCCGTGGATGGCCGACCGGAACACCCGGACGGCGTCGATCGCGACGTCCGCCGGAAAGTCGTAGCCGCGCAGTGCGTTCATGGTGACCGCCAGGGCCGCGCCGCTCGCCTCGACGAGTGCGGCGTCGGCGGGGTCGTCCGGGTCGCCGGCCTGCTGGGCGGCCAGATAGCGGGCCGGGCTCGCCTCGGCGTAGGCACGCAGACCCTCGGCGAGGGCGACGACGGCGTCCGCTCCGGCGCGCCCGACGGTCGCCTCGCTGAGGGCGCGCGTGAAGTGACGGACCGACTCCACGGCGACCTCGCGCCGCAGGTCGGCGAGGGAGTCGACGTGCTTGTACAGACTCGGCGTCGAGACGCCGTGCCTGGCCGCCACCGCGGCCAGCGTGAGATCCTCGAAGGCCCGCGGGCCGCCGTCGTCCATGATGGTGAGCACCGTGCCGACGAGCGTCGACCTGCTGAGCCCGGCCCTAGGCATTCGCGCCGCCCGCCGGCTGCGGGTTCGCTTCGGTCGGCTGGGCCTCCGCGAGGAAGGTCAGCACGGCCTGCACGACCAGGTCCGGGCGTTGGGCGTGGGGGTAGTGCCCGGCGTCGGCGATCAGCGCACCATCGGCGCCGATCGCGCCCGTGGCCCAGGCGAGCTCGTCGGCAGGGGAGCGGAAGTCGGGGTCGTGGTCGCCGATCAGGATGAGCGACGGCGTCGCGACCTCGGGCAGACGCACCTCCACCTCGCTGTGGTTCAGCTGCACGGCCAGGTCGCGCAGGGAGCGCAGCCGGCCCGGCTCCCGGAGGCTGCGGCGGAGGTCCCGCACGTGCTCGGCGAGCCACGGCGCCTTGGTGACCTTGTTCAGGCTCGCGTAGTAGGAGCCCCAGAATGCCGCGCCCCAGGGGCGCGCGAACAGCACCCGGTAGGCGAGGCGCATCGCGAGCTGGGCGGACCGGCTTGGCATGGGTTCGCGCAGGAACGGGCTGAGCAGGACGAGCCCGGCCACCGCTTCGGGGCGCTCCGCCGCCGCCCAGGCGGCCGCGGAGGCGCTCATCGAGTTGCCGATCACGACCGCGGGCCCGCCGAGCCGGTCGATCAGGGCGAGGATGTCGCGGCCGGTCACGGCATCGCCGTGGCTGGTGAACGTGGTGTCGCTGTCGCCGTGACCGCGCAGGTCCATGACGGCCAGGCGGTACCCGGCCCCGGTGATCGGGCCGGCGAGGTCGCGGTAGACCGAGCGCAGGTCACCCATCCCGGGGACCGCGATGACGAGCGGACCGGTGCCGGTGACCGTGTACGCGAGCCGGCCGTCGGGCCGGGCGAGGTGGCGGATCTCTGTCGGGTTAGTGGACATAGCTGATAGGTTAATGGCAATAGCCAAAGTGCGCAAGGGTGCGATCGGAGCAGGTGGGATCGGGGGGCATGCGTCACTGACCCGCCGAACGGGTCAGTGACGCAGCGCCGCCGGCGGCCCCGGCCAGGCGACCGTGATCGCCTCACGGATAGCCACCTCTGGGCCGGCGGGTTGGCGGGTCGGCGCGTTGACAGGCGCACCTCCGGCATGGAACGCTGGTGCAAGTAGAAGCATCAGTGAATGAATATGCGTGCGGCTTGTCGGGCCGCCGGACTCGGTCAAGGAGTGCCATGGCACAGCAGGGACAGCGACGCCGCGCGATCATCAATACCGACGCCAAGAACGAGGCCGACGATCAATACGCGATCGTGCACGCACTGCTGTCACCCACCATCGACGTCCGTGGACTCGTCGCGGCCCACTTCGGCACCGTGCGGTCCCAGCGCAGCATGGAGGACTCCCGGGCCGAGATCGACCTGATCCTCGACCTGCTCGCCCTGGACCGCGAGGTGCCGGTCGCCAACGGCGCCGCCCACGCGCTCCCGGACCCGACCACGCCGGTCGACTCCCCGGGTGCCCGGCTGATCATCGACGAGGCCCACGCCGAGACCGAGAGCACTCTGTATGTCGCGTTCCTCGGGCCGCTGACCGACATGGCCAGCGCGCTGCTGCTCGACCCGAGCATCCAGGACACCGACACCGTGGTGATCTGGATCGGCGGCCACCACTACTACGACCCGATCTATCCCCTGCAGCCGAAGGTCGAGTTCAACCTCTCCAACGACATCACGGCAGCGAACGTGGTGATGGCGTCGCGGCTGCCGGTGTGGCAGGTGCCGAGCTCGGTCTACCGGCAGGTGGCCGTCGGCTACGCCGAGCTGGACGCGCGGGTCGCTCCGCAGGGGCGGATCGGCCGCTATCTCGTGGACCAGCTGCACGAGTGGAACGCGACCCACCACACCGGCCCGATCGAGCACCGCTCGCTCGGCGACTCGCCCGCCGTCGGCCTCATCCTGAACCCCGGCAGCGCACACTTCTCGTCCCGTCCCGCGCCGGTCTTCGCCGAGGACGGGTCCACGGACCTCAGCCAGGACGGCGCCCGCGAGGTGCTGGTCGCCGAGTCCTACGACACGCGCTGGCTGCTCGAGGACATGTTCCACAAGATCGCCCGCCACGCCGGCGCCGAGGGCGGCCCACGATGATGACCGCACACCTGCCCCAGGTGAGCATCTGGCGTGAGGTGCGCACCGCCGTCGAGACGGGTTCGCCCGACGAGAGCGCCGCGATCCTGGCCGAGCAGTCCCGGCTGATCCGCCGGTCCGTGCTCGCCATGATCGGCCGAGCGAGGGCCGGGCATATCGGCGGCGACTTCTCCGTGACCGACATCCTGGCCACCCTCTACTTCGGGGTGCTGCGCATCGACCCCGCCGATCCGGGCGCGCCGGTCCGGGACCGCTTCATCCTGTCCAAGGGGCACTGCGCCGCGTCCCTGTACTCCACCCTCGCGTTCTCCGGATACTTCGACCCCGCCGAGCTGGACACGTTCATGGGACCGCACTCGGCCCTGAACGGACACCCGAACCGCACCAAGGTGCCCGGCGTGGAGACGAACACCGGGCCACTGGGGCACGGGCTCCCGGTCGCCGTCGGGGAGGCCCTCGGCGCCCGGCTGCTCGGCCACGACACCCGGGTGTTCGTGGTCTGCGGCGACGGGGAGATGCAGGAGGGCAGCAACTGGGAGGCGCTGATGTCCGCGGCGCACTACCGCCTCGCGAACCTCACGCTGGTGATCGACCGGAACCGCCTGCAGCAGGGGGCCCGCACCGAGGACACGAACGCCCTGGCCCCGCTGGCGGACAAGCTCGCCGCGTTCGGGTGGCAGGTGCGCGAGGTGGACGGCCACGACCACGCCGCGCTCCTGCAGGCGTTCGCGCCGGCGGACGGCGCCCGACCGGTGGCCGTGATCGCCAACACCGTCAAGGGCAAGGGCGTCTCCTTCATCGAGGACCGGGTGGAGTGGCACCACAAGGTGCCCACCCCGGACCAGATCGACCTCGCCCGGAAGGAGTTGGCATGACCGTCCTCGACACGGCCGCCCCGACCTACGACAACCGCACCGCGTTCGCCGAGGAGCTGCTCGAGCTGGCCCGCGCGGACGAGCGGGTGGTCGCCGTCTGCAACGACTCGGTCGGCTCGTCCAATCTCGTGGGCTTCCGTGAGGAGTTTCCGGACCGGCTCATCAACGTCGGCATCGCCGAGCAGAACCTGGTCGGGGTGGGCGCCGGCCTGGCCGCAGCCGGGTTGATCCCGTTCGTGTGCGCCGCCGGACCGTTCCTGACCGGACGCTCGCTGGAACAGGTGAAGGCGGACGTCGCCTACAGCGCCCACAACGTGATCCTGTGCGGGATGAGCCCCGGCATGGCCTACGGCGAGCTCGGCCCCACCCACCACTCCGTCGAGGACCTGTCCTGGCTGCGCGCGCTGCCGGGCCTGGACATCGTGGTCCCCGCGGACCGGCACCAGACCCGCCAGGCCGTGCGTCAGGCCGTGGCGGACCCGCGCCCCACCTACATCCGGGTCGGTCGGCACAAGGTCCCGGACGTCACCGCGCCCACCGACCCGCTCGAGCGCGGCCGGTTCCTGCTCGCCCGCGCCGGCAGCGACGTCACCCTGATCGGCACCGGCACCCTGGTCTCCCGGGCGCTCGCGGCCGCGGACCTGCTCGCCGCCGACGGCATCGACGCCCGCGTCCTCAACGCCGCCTACATCGCGCCGCTGGACGTCGAGGCGATCCGCGACGCCGCCACGCAGACGCGGGCGATCGTCACCGCCGAGGAGGCGAACATCTCCGGGGGCCTGGGCGCCGCCGTCGCCCTCACGGTCGCCGCCCAGGGCCGCGGCCCGGTGGTCCGGGCCCTGGGGCTGTCCGAGTTCGCGCCGACGGGCAGCACCGACCTGCTGCTGGAGCACTTCGGCCTCACCGGGCCCGCGATCGCCGCCGCCGCGCGGGAGGCGCTCGCCGGGTGATCCGGTGCGCGGGCGGACCGGGCCGGGCCCGACCGGTCCCGGTCAGGCCCGCAGCAGTGCCTGCGACTGGGTGACCTCGTGCCGCAGCGGCTGCCCGGCGACCCACCGTTCCAGCTCGTCGACGACGAGCCGGCCCAGGCGGCGGCGCTCCAGGCCGACGCTGCCGGCGATGTGCCCGGTGAGGGTGACGTTCCCGAGCCCGTAGAGCGGTGAGTCGGCGCCCGGCGGGTCCGGCCAGGTGACGTCGAGCACCGCCTGCAGGTCGGGGCGGGAGCCGAGCACCCGCACCAGGGCGTCCTCGTCCACGAGGGCGCCACGGGCCGTATTGATCAGCGTGGCCCCGGCCGGGAGCCGGCGCAGTTCGTCGTGGCCGATCATCCGGTCGTTGCGGCCCGGCAGCCAGGGGGCGTGGATGCTCAGGACCTGGCTGGTCTCGAAGAGTTCGGCGAGGGAGTCCAGCCGGTGCACGCCGTGCTCGGCCGCGACGCCGCCGTCGAGGTAGGGGTCCCAGACGTCGATCCGGTGACCGAAGCGGTGCAGTCCGGTGGCCACCTTGCGCGCGATCGAGCCGAAGCCGACGAGCCCGATCCTCCGCTCGTAGATGCCGAGGTCGTCCTGGGCGGGCAGGAACGCGTGTGCGGCCCGCAGGTGCGCCGCGCTGCGGTGCGCGCCCTTGAGGGCGAGCACGGTGGCGGCGACGACGAACTCGGCCACCGGGTCGTTGTTGGCCTCGGCCGCGGAGACCACGGTGATGCCACGGTCCCAGAAGTCGTCGGGGGTGAGGTGCCGGATCGACCCGGCGCTGTAGAGGACCAGGCGCAGTGACGGCATCGCCGCGAGCAGGTCGGCATCCAGGCTCCGGGTGCCCCACCCGGTGAGCAGCACCTCGACGTCGGCGAGGTGGTCGGCGCCGCGCAACTCCTCCGCCCTGGTGTGCACGCCCGCGACGGTCACCAGCGTGTGCAGGCGGGCCAGGTCCTCGGGACCCAGAACCGCGGCGAGCGCGTCCGCGTTCAGCAGCGCGGCGGCGACCGGCTTCGTTGCGGGGGTCGTCATGGGCGGTCTCCACGCTCGTGCGGGGTCCGGGGACCGGCGTTCGTGGCCGCGCCGTCCGCGGGCGGCGCGGCCGCTCCGGCGACGGCGGCGAGCCGGGACAGCGCGGCCGCGCTGAGCTCGGAGTGCGGCGCCCGGACGCCGCCGGGCTCGATCCCCTGCCAGCGCAGCAGCGCCTTGATGGTCGCGACGTTGTACCGGCCGCCGTGCTCGGCGCGCAGTGCCTCGACCGGGCCGACGAAGTCGCGGACCAGACCGCGCAGCGCGGTGAGGTCGCCCCCGGTGACGGCCCGGTGCACCGCCAGCGCGATGTCCGGGCGGGCATTGGCGATGCCGGACGTGAACGACGTGACCCCGAGCGCACCGAAGGAGGCGACGGCGGACTCCGCGAGCCCGTTGATCCAGGCGCACTGCGTGCCTGCCGGCCCGTCGAGCAGCCGTGCGAGAGTGTGCAGGTCGGTGCGGGCGTACTTGACGCCCACCACGGCGGGCAGCGCGGTGAGGTCGGTGAGGTGGGCAGCCGAGAGCCGTGACGAGCGCACGTAGAGGACGAGGGGGAGGGCACTGGCCTGCGCGACCTGCCGGTAGAGGTCGGCCAGCCCGTCGCCGTCGCCGAACGGGTCCGCGGGTTCGTGCACCATGGCGGCGTGATAGCCCAGTCCCGCGGCAGCCTCGATCTCGCCCACGAGGGTGCCGAGCGAGCCGCAGACCCCGGCGATCAGGGTCGTGGCCGGGGTCTCGGCGTTCGCCACGGCCCGCAGGACGGCGTGACGCTCGGCCGGTTCGAGTTGTTGCACCTCGGCGGTGTTGCCCAGGGCGGTCAGCACCGGGATCCCGGCCGTGGCGACGCGGGCCGCGATCTGCGCGACGGTCTCCTCGTCGATGCCTGCTGTGCCGGCCGTGCCGGTGGGGCCGGACCGGTAGGCGGCGACGAGAACCGCGGTGACGCCGTCGAGCGCGATCATGCGGCACCGCCGACGCTCGGGTCGATCTCGATCTCGGCGGAGGCCTGGCGGGCCTGGACGCCGAGCCCGCCGTCGACGGTGATCACCTGACCGGTGAGGTAGGCGGCGTCGGCCGAGGCGAGGAACGCCGCGACGCCCGCGACGTCGGCGCCGGTGCCCGCGTGCCCCAGCGGGATCGGGGCCACCTCGCGGGCCTGGACGCTCGGATCCAGGGCCTGGAACCGGGTGTTCGAGATGGCGCCGGGGGCGATCGCGTTGACCCGGATGCCGTGCGGTGCCAGGTCGAGCGCGGCGGCCCGGGTGAACGCCTCGATGGCGCCCTTGCTCGCGTCGTAGGCCGCAGCCGACCGGTGCGCCTTGGTGGCACCGATCGAGGAGAGGTTGATCACCGCGGCACCGGGACCCATCCGGCGCGCCGCGGCGTGCGTGGACAGGTAGGTGCCGCGGGCGGCCACGTCGAACTGGCGGTCCCACTGCTCGAGGGTGAGTTCGAGGAACGGGACCCGGCCGAGCAGCGGCACGGCGGCGTTGTTCACGAGCACGTCGATGCCGCCGAGTTCGGCGTCGACCCGGGCCAGCATCCGCTCGACCTGGTCGGGATCGGACACGTCCGCCGGGACCGCGGTCGCCGCGTGCCCGGCCTCGACGAGCCGAGCCGCCAGGTCCTCGGCCTCGCCGGGGACCACCCCGTTGACGGCGACGTGCGCGCCCTCGGCGGCGAACCGCTCCACGATCGCGCGTCCGATGTTTCGCGATCCGCCCGTGACGAGCACCCGGGTGCCGTGGAAACGTTGGGCATGGTTCATGGCGTGCTCCCGACCCGGTCGATGATGGTGGTGGTGGCGCCCCGGTCCCAGCGCAGCGGCCCGGACAGCTCGCGCAGCCGGTCGGGGTCGAGGTGGACGCCGAGGCCGGGGCCGGGCGGAGCCTGGAGGGCGCCGCCGGTGTAGGCCACCGGGTCGACCACGACGTCGGAGCGGTACAGCAGCGGCCCGACCGGGTCGCTGGCGACCGTGACCGCTGCGGTGGCCACGCCGAAGTGGGCCGCGGCGGCGGTGCCGATCGAGAGTTCCTGGGTGGTGCCGACGAGGCAGTCCAGGCCCGCGGCCTCGGCGATCGCGGCGACCCGCAGCGCCGGCGTGATGCCGCCGAGCGCGAACAGGCCGACGTTGAGGACGTCGACGGCGCGCTCGGTCGCCAGCCGGAGCGCGCTCGCCGCGTCGTACACGTGCTCGCTGACCGGTACGAGGGCCCGACGGCGGACCTCGCCGAGTCCGGCGACGTCACCGGCGAGGGCGGGGGCCTCGACGAGGGCGTACCCGAGGTCGCGGGTGCGTTCGATGAACCGGAGCGCGCCGGTGGCCGGGAGCAGGTTGGAGAAGTCGAGCGACTTGATCTCGATGCGGTCGCCGAACCGGGTCCGCAGTGCGCGCAGGAACATCTCGTCCAGTTCGAGGTCCCCGCCGACGTAGACGCGGAACATGGTGAAGCCCTGCGCGAGCCGGTCCGCGACCAGGTCGAGGTTGGCCTCGACATCGTCCCGGCTGCGGGCGCGGAACACCGGGTAGGCCACCGGGAGGGCGGCGTGGACGGCGCCGCCGAGCAGGTCGCTGACGCTGCGCCCGCTCAGCTTCCCGCGCAGGTCCCACAGTGCCGTATCGATGCCGCACCTGATCACGGCGCCCTTGTCGTACAGGGACCCGGCCGAGGGGAAGGCCTCCTCGAGGAGCCGGGCGATCCGGTTCGCGGCCAGGGGGTCGGTCCCGGCGAGCATCGACTGCAGGCTGCTTGTGAGGTCGCCGAGGTCGGGGTGGAACCTCGGCAGGTGCTGGAAGTCCGACATCTCCCCGAGGCCGACGTGCCCGGCGTCCGTCTCCAGTTCCACGATGACGTGGCCGCAGACCAGGCCGGTGCTGCGGGCGACGTTCACCGGGGTGAGGCGCACCGCGGTGATCGCGGTCACCGGCCGAGCCCCGCGACGGACGTCGCGGCCTCCGGGCGGTGCACCCCGCGGGGGCGGTAGCCGAGCGCCCCGGACAGGCCGAGGAGGTCGGCGAGGAGCCAGATGATGCTCAGCCACATCTCGGTTCCCTGCAAACCGGGCTCCGCGTCGGAGCGGGCACCGGCGGCCCCGCCCGCGCTGAAGCCGAAGCCCGCGTCGTCGTGCCAGCGACCAAGGCAGTCGCGCAGCAGCCGCTCGGCGAGCTGGCTCTGCTCGGCGGTCCGGTAGTCGTGGGCGCGGACGAGCCACAGCGGGTGGGCGACGTCCAGGACGTTGCAGGCGTTCTGCCGTTCGGGGGTGAAGTAACGCGCGTCGCGGGCGTGCCGAAGCACGGTATCGACGACCCGCTCCGCGTGCGGCACCGCGATCCCGAACTGTGCGAGGGTCCCGCGGGAGGCCCGGTAGAACCCGTTCACCGGTTGCAGCAGGCCCCCCTTGCCGCCCTGCCCCCACATCCCGGTCTGTGGGTCCGCCCGGAGGATGAGCCATCCGATCAGTGCCTCGAGCTGGCCGGGCGGGGCGGCGGCGTCCTGACGGCGGTTCCAGAGCAGTGCGGTCCCGAGCGCGTCGACCCAGTGGCCGGCGCGCCATGCCTGCTCCGGCCACGGCAGGCCGTCGAGGAAGGTGACGATGTCGTCGGCGGACAGCCCGGCCACGGCGTGGATCGGCGTCGGGAACGAGCTGCCGAGGAGGTCGAGCGCGTAGCCGACGCTCAGCACGTGGTAGGCGGCGTCGGGGTCGGTGAGGTCCGGGGGCGCCTGGGGGTCGGGGCGCCCGAGCTCGCCGACCAGCCCGGTGCGCGGGTCCTGCCAGCCGCGGAGCATCGCGACCGTCTCCTCGCGCGAGCGTTGCGGCGGCGCGTGGCCGGTGAGCAGGTCGGCGATCTCGACGGCGTCGCACTGGGCCCGCACGGTGGCCGGGCCGCCCGGCTTGTCGGCGAACAGCCCGGTCCTGGCGTCCCAGGCCCGGGCCAGGATCTGGGCGCCCTGGCTGCGGGCACGGTCGCCGAAGGCACGCAGCACCTGCTCGAGGTCCGGGTCCGGGCGGCCGGCGGGCGCCGGGCCCGGTGTCATGCCCGGCGCTGCGGTGGCGTCGCTCGGCGCCAGGGCCGGGACCCGCCAGCGCAGCACCCGGGCGGGGTTGCCGGCGACCACAGCGCCGGCGGGTACGTCCTTGGTGACGACCGCACCGGCGGCGATCACCGACCGCTCACCGATCCGGACGCCGTCGAGGATCACGCAGTGCGAACCGATCCAGACGTCGTCGCCGACCTCGATCCCGCGTTCGCTGATCGGCTGTCGGAACACGTCGGTGTCCGGGTCGGTCATCGTGTGGTTGAAGCCGATGATCGAGGTGTGCGCACCGACCCGCACCGCGCGGCCGAACCGCACCGGACCGCGGACGATCGAGTAGGCGTTGATCGTGCAGTGGGTGCCCATCTCGATGCTGCCGGTGACCAGGGCACCGGCGGCGATGTAGCTGCTGCGGCCCATGTCTAGCCGGTCGCACTGGACGGAGGCGAGCTCGGAGACGAAGCACTTCTCAGCGAAGGAGTGCTCGGGGCGGCTCCCGGCCATCGCGCGTTGCACGTCGAGCTGGTCGGCCTGCTCCGCCTCGTCGGCCTCGGCCCAGAAGCGCCAGGGAGCGAACTCGAGGTCGCGGTTCATGCCGTGACCTCCTCGGCCGACCGTGCGGCCAGCAGGTGCTGGAGCAGGTCCGGTGGCCCGCCGGACGCGTCCGCGGCGTCGCGGCGGGTGAACTCCTGATCGGCCACGACCGCGCCGAGCACCAGGTATGCGCCCGGACCGGGGGCGAACGTGTGCCGACCGGCGGTGAAGGCGAACGCGTGCACGTCGACCGGGAGCTGCTGGGCCTCGTCGGACCGCGCGGCGGGGATGGACACCTCGATCGCGGACCGCAGCACCGGGTCGAGCCCCCCCTGGTCGTCCGCGTGCGTGTTGACCTCGAGGTCCGGGACCTGCAGCCACTGCGGGTCCGGGCTCTTCACATAGCCGACGAGCAGGTGGGCGTCGGCGGGCAGGTCGAGCTCCACGTCGGCCGGACCGCTCGCCGTCCGCTCGGCCGACATCCGCCAGCCCCGGATACCGGCGAGCTCCGGGGCGACCCGCTCGATCAGCACGCTCCGGTCGCTGAACACGGACTGTCCCACGTCGAGGTCGAACGCCGTGCCGGCACGGACCTCGACCGGTGCGGCGCGGAACGGGACCACCTGCGCACCGGGACCCGAGCCCGGCAGCGGCCAGCCCTGCTCGGCGACCGAGCGGACGGCCGCGGTGAAGGCCGCGCTCTCCTCCTCGAACTCGGGCAGGCACTCACGCCAGTGGCCGTAGGCCTTGCCGTCGCGGAACGGCACCCGCCGCTGCGGCGTGCGCATGCTGTTCGCGTAGAGATACGTGGTGTCGGTGAGCTCGGCCAGGGCGCGGTAATGGGCCACGCTGGTCTCGATCAGCTCGGCGGCCCGCTCCAGTTGGGCGACGTCGGTCCGCTCGCCGCGGAACGCCATCGAGCGCGCTCGCAGGATCAGGGCGCCGGCCTCGATCCGCAGCGCGTAGAACTCGGCGAGCAGGGCGAGGGCGTGCGCGTCCTGGCGCAGCCGGCTGAACTCCTCCGCCGCGAGCCGCACGTGCGGGCGGCCCGAGTCCGCGGCCCGGGTGGCGAGCGCGGCGAAGTGGCGGACGTCGGCGGCCACGTCGATCGGGGTCTCGCCGAGATGCGCCTCGCCCCGCAGGTCGCGCTCGACGTACTCCTGCAGCCGCTCGCCGCCCGGTGCGTGGGACTGCCACAGGTCGGGCCAGGTCCGGTGGGCCTCCGGCTCGAGGAGCTGGCTGAGGGTCATCCCCAGGCTCAGTGTCTGCCGGTTGCCCTCGGTGATGCCGACCCGGCGGACCAGCAACGGCGCGATCTGACCCATCGCCTCGTACGTGGCGAGCGCGGCGGCGCCGGCCTCCTCGCTGCCGTACTGCTCGGCCAGGACGGCGCTCCAGTGGGCCGCTTCGGCGCCCGGATCACGGTCCGCACGCCAGGCGTAGCGGAGCCAGGCGTGGAACCAGACCGCGTCCCGCTCGATCTGCCGCAGCCGCGGTTCGGCGCGGTCGGGCGAGTACGGCCAGTCCCAGTAGAACAGCGGGTACAGGTGCAGCCCCTGCGCGTTCAGGCGGTGCTTCATCGCCTGCGCGCTGCGCTGGATGAAGCCCACGGCACCGAACCGGAACGGTTCGAGGTTGGCCAGGATGTGCACGTTCGCGATGTGCGTGCTGCCGAGCGAGGCGAGGAACCGGTGCTGCTCCTGCCACTCCCCGCGGGGGTTCCAGGTGGTCAGCGACTCCCCGTTGTACTTGGCCTCGGTGTACAGGCGTGGGTAGACCTCACGGGCGGCGGTCACCACCGGCAGCGGGTCGATGGCGTGCCCGCGCAGGATCAGCGGGGGCAGCTCGGTCAGGCCGGCGGACTTCACCCCGTCGAGCACGCCGGGGATGATCGTCTCGAGCATCCACTCCTTGCCGTAGCGGTCGCCCTGCAGCACCTCACCGAGGCACGTGTACAGGCCGACGTTCGGGTACTGGGCGACGAAGGCCCCGATCGCCGCCCGGGTGTACCGGCTCGTCAGCGGCGTCGGCCGGGGCTGACGCAGCGGGATGCCGTGGTGCTCGGCGAACGGCAGCGGGATGTGGATGTTGTAGAACTTGACGACGATCCAGATGCCGCGCCGGTCCGCCTCCTCGGTCAGCCAGCCCAGGGTCGCGGCGTTCAGGGCGAGTTCGTCGTCGGTGACCTCCTGGGCCTCCGGGAAGTCGGGAAGGGCGACGAACGAGGAGAACGGGTGGCCGCTCCACAGGTAGATCACGTTCGCCCGGTGCTCGAACAGGTCGTCGAGGACCGTGAGCCAGTGCTCCCGGTCGTAGAACCACGCGAACCGGTCCGGCGTGACCGGGTACTCGTAGACCTGCCGGGGGGCCTCGACCTCGGTCTTCTGCAGCCCGATCGCAGGCCCGCGCAGGGTCATGTCCGGGGTCTCGCCGCGGTCGAGGTCTCGGGGGATGCCGCCGGTGCGGGCGATGATTCGCGCGAGCTCCTGGCAGCCGTACAGGACGCCGGCGTCGTCGGCGCCGGTCACGACCACCAGGGCGCCGGGCAGGTGCGCCAGGTAGAACCCGCCCTCGCCGGGAGCGCCGGTGTTGTAGAGCAGGACGTCCTGCTCCTCGAGGTCGCCGATCGGTGAGTCGGCGCCGCGCACGCCCACCAGGATCCGCAGGGTGTCGCTCGAGCGGGGCGCCAGCTCGGGGTCGCGACGCACCGTGGTCCCGGTGGCCGTGAGCGCGCCCGTCACCAGCTCGAGCCCGTGGGCGATCCGGGCGCTCTCGTTCGACGCGAGCGTGATTGCTGCGAGGTTCATCCTCAACTCCTGATCGATCATTTGATTCCGGTGGTGGCGATTCCGTCCACCAAGTACTTCTGGCCCGCGATGAAGAAGCCGACGACCGGGGCCAGGGACAGGGTCGACATCGCGAAGATCTGTCCCCACGAGCTCAGGCCCTCCGCGTTCATGAACTGCCGTAGCGCGAGCGGCACCGTGTACAGCTCGGGGTCGGTGAGGTAGAGCAGCGGCGAGAAGAACTCGTTCCACGTCCAGATGAACGTGAAGATCGCCGTCGTGGCGAACGCGGGGACGCACAGCGGCGAGATCACGTAAAGGAAGGTGCGGTAGCTCCCGCAGCCGTCGATCCGCGCCGCGTCGTCCAGTTCCTTGGGCAGGGCGCGCATGAACTGCACCATGAGGAAGATGAAGAAGGCGTTGCTGGCCAGGAAGGCGGGCACCACCAGGGGCAGGTAGGTGTTCAGCCAGCCCAGGTTCGAGAAGATGACGTACTGGGGCACCAGGAGCACGTGCGCGGGCAGCATCAGCGTGCCGAGCATGACGGCGAAGAAGGTCCGCCGTCCGGGGAACCGGAGCCGGGCGAACGCGAACGCCGCCATGCCGCACGAGAGGACGTTCCCGATGATGCTCAGCACCACGATGATCAGCGAGTTCACCATGTAGAGGCCGAACGGGAAGTCCAGCGCCACCCAGCCGTCGACGTAGTGGCTGAAGTCGAACTCGCTCGGCCACAGGCCGGTGTCGGAGAAGATCAGCCGGTCGGGCTTGACCGAGCTGGAGAGCATCCACAGCAGCGGGTAGAGCAGCACGATGCCGAGGACGCACGCGAGGACGTGGCGCAGGAACACGCGCCTGGAGGTCGAGCCGGTCCGCGCCGGTGCCGTGCGTTCGTCAGTTCTCATAGTGCACCCAGTACTTCTGCGCGAGGAAGTTGATGGCGGTGAACGCGGCGATGATCACCAGCAGCAGCCAGGCCATCGCGGAGGCGTAGCCCATGTCGAAGTTCCCGAACCCCTGCTGGTACAGGTAGAGGTTGTAGAACAGGGTGGAGTCCGAGGGCCCGCCGGTGCCGTTGCTGACCACGTAGCCCTGGGTGAACGTCTGCATCGACCCGATGATCGCGAGCACCAGGTTGAAGAAGACCACCGGGCTGATCAGCGGCATCGTCACGGAGCGGAACTGGCGCCAGCGGGAGGCGCCGTCCAGGGCAGCCGCCTCGTAGTACGCGGCGGGCACCTGCCGCAGCGCGGCCAGGAAGATGACCATCGGGGCGCCGAAGGTCCACACGTTCAGGGAGATGAGGACCCCGAGGGCAGTGTCGGGGCTGCCGATCCAGGACTGGGTCGCGATGCCGAAGCGTTCCAGGACGTCGTTGACGATGCCGTTGGCACCGAAGATCGCGCGCCACAGCATCACGACCGCCACCGAGCTACCGATCAGCGAGGGCAGGTAGAACACGGACCGGTAGATCCGCAGCCCGCCCATGCCCTTGTTCAGCAGGACCGCGACGGCCAGCGCAGCGGCCAGGGACAGCGGCACCGAGACGAACGTGTAGGTGAAGGTCACCACGAGCGAGTGGTGCAGGGTGGTGTCCGCGACCATCCGCCGGATGTTGTCCAGCCCGGAGAACTCCGGAGGGTTCAGCAGGTTGTAGTCGGTGAACGACAGGTACAGCGACCACAGGAACGGGACGACGGTGAACAGCATCCCGCCGAACCAGGGCAGCAGGAAGACGTAGCCGGACCAGTCCTGACGCGTCCGGCGCCGCCTGCCCGCCGCCGGTCCCTGCGGGTCCTGCGGCCGGCGGCTCGTCCGCTCGAGCGTGGACGTGGTCACACGTCGCCCCACGACTCCTGCGCCGCGGCGACCACGGCGCTCGCCGCCTCCGCGGGCGTCATCCGGGCGAACCTGACCTCGTCGGCGCTGAGGTCCTGGGCCAGTTCGGTCACCACATCCTGGTTCGGCGGGATCCCGTTGGTGCCCGCCATCGCCTCGTTGGCGGCGACGTCGTTGGTCAGGAAGTCGACCAGGGCCACGGCGTCCCCGGGGACCTCACTGGCGGCGCTGATCGACCAGAACAGCGCAGGGATCAGTTGCATGCCGCGCGCCGCGGCGGTGCTCTCGCCGGGGAAGTAGCCCATCTCCAGGTCGCCGCCGGCAGCCGTGTTGAAGGAGGCGAACGAGTTCGAGGGGATCATGGCGGAGGCGGTCAGCCCCTGCGCGATCGCGGACTGGTCGGCCGCCGCACCGAGGCTGTCGATCGCCCCACCGGCCGGGATCGCCCCCATGGCCTCGAACTCGACCCAGAGCTCGTACCAGGGCAGCACGTCCTGCTCGGTGAAGCCGACCTGGCCGTCCTCGGTCCACAGGTCCAGGCCCTGCTGTCGCAGCCAGGTCCCGAATGTCTGGAGCGCCCCGATCGGCAGGTCACCGCCGTACACCGCGCCCCCGCTGGCCTCGCTCACCTGGGCGCAGACCCGGCCGTAGTCCTCCCAGCTCCAGGCGGTCAGGTCCGGCGGCTCCACGCCGAACTGGGTGAACACGGCCCGGTCGATCACGATCGACGTCGACGTGACACCGCCGGCCACCCCGTAGAGCTTGCCGCCCACCAGGCCCGAGTTCAGCAGGGACTCCGGGAGCGCGTCGGTGTTCAGCAGGTCGGCGTGGGTGTTGACGTCGAGCAGCACGCCGCGGTCGGCGTACTCGCGCAGCGACTCCCGCTCCATGCGCATGACGTCCGGCGGGCTGCTCGAGGCGAACCGGACCGCGAGCTTCTGCAGGTACTCCGAGCCCGACTGGTACTCGGTGGAGATGTCCAGGTCGGGGTGCTGCTTGGCGAACAGCGCCACCGCGGCCCGCATCTGCTCGGCGCGGGTCGCGTCGCCCTTCCAGACGAAGTTGAGGGCTCCGCCGGCCGAGCTCGCCCCGCCGGCGCTGTTCCCACCGAAGCGGCTGCAGCCGGCCAGGCCCACGCCACCGATGGAGACCGCGCCCAACCCGAGCAGGGCGCGTCGACTCAGGTGCGTTGTCATCGTTGACTCCGTTCGTTTCGTGTTCGAGTAGCATGACCAAACCGCACACTCGCCCGAAGTGCAAACAACTCGAACACACTCAAACATCGAAGAGTGTCGTGAGCCCGAAGGGGTGCCGATGTCAGCCGACGGTCACGGTCAGCTCGCCCGCGAGCGTCAGGAACGATTCCTGCGCCTCCTCCGAGCCAAGGGGTCGGTCACCGTCGGCGCCCTGGCGGCGGAGTTCGACGTCTCCGAGATGACCGTGCGCCGAGACCTCAATGCCCTGGCGGCCCGCGGCCTCGCGGTCCGGGTGCACGGCGGGGCGACCGTGCCGGACGCGCCGGGTCCGGACGCGACGGCAAGCCCGTCCGATCCTCGGGAACCCCACCACCTGACGATCGGGCTCGTGCTCCCCGGCGCCGAGTACTACTGGTCGCCGGTGATCGCCGGCGCCCGGGCGGCCGCGGCGCGGGCCAACGTGCGGCTGATCCTGCGGATCACCTCCTACGAGGCGCGCGAGGACCGTCACCAGGTGCAGGCACTGCTCGCCTCCGCGCGGGTGGACGGCCTGATCATCGCCCCGAACCTCGACCGCGAGGGCGGTGGTGACCTGGTCACCTGGCTCGATGCGCTACCGATCCCGGTGGTGCTCGTCGAGCGCCGCCCACCGGGGGTGCCGGTGCGCAGTCTGGAGTGGGTGGCGACCGACCATGCCGCCGGCGGGGTGCTGGCGGTCCAGCACCTGCTCGCTCACGGGCACCGGAGGATCGCCGTGTGCACCGGGCCGACCGCCACCACCGAGGACCTGATCCTGGGCTGGCAGAGCGAGCTTCGCACGCGCGGGCTCGATCCGGCGGAACAGTTCTCGATGCGCGTCGACCTCACCGAACGCGGTCGGCAGGAGGCCGCCGCCGAACTCGTGGACCGCTGCGCCGAGACGGGGACGACGGCGGTCATCGTGCACCCGGACATCCTCACGATCAGCGTGGTGCAGCGGTGCCTGGACGTCGGCATCTCGATCCCGGAGGACCTGGCGATCGTGGGCTACGACGACGAGGTCGCCGCGCTGATCGATCCGCCGGTGAGTTCCGTGATGCCGCTCAAGCAGGACGTCGGCCGGATGGCCGTGGAACTCATCCACGCCCGCCTGCTGGAGGGCGATCGCCGGCCGCCGCACCGGCTCACCGTGATGCCGGTCCTGAACGTGCGCAGGTCGAGTACCGGACGCTGAACTGCCACCGTGGCGCGGGTGCCGGCTCGTTGACAGCACGAGGGGCGTGCGGCACAGTGGTGCAAGCACAAGCACGTATGAATATTTATGATCGGGCGATGGTGCTGGGAGACGAGGTGAGATGGTCGGGCAGGGCGTGATCGTGGCCGTCGACCAGGGCACGTCCGCGACGAAGGCGATCGCGCTCGACGGCGCCGGCCGGGTGGTCGCGTCCGTCACCCGGGCACTGGGCCAGTCGCACCCGCGGCCGGGCTGGGTGGAACAGGACGCCACCGCGATCCTGGACGGGGTGCGGGCGGCGGTCGCCGACGTGCTCGCCCGGGTCGACGCGCCGGTCCTCGGCCTCGGCCTGAGCAGCCAGCGCGAATCGGCGCTGCTGTGGGACACCCGCAGCGGTGAGCCGCTGGGCCCGGTGCTGGGCTGGCAGGACCGGCGCACCTCCGCCGCGGCCGCACGCCTGGCAGCCCACGATGCCGAGGTGCGCGAGCGCAGCGGGCTGCCCATCGACCCGATGTTCTCCGCGCTCAAGCTCGGCTGGCTGCTCGACGAGGTGGATCCGGACCGCTCCCGCAGCGCGCGCGGCGAGATCGCCGCCGGCACCGTGGACTCCTGGCTCGTCCACGCCCTGACCGGCGAGCACCGGATCGAGATCGGCAACGCCAGCCGCACCCAGCTGCTGAACCTGGCCACCGGAACCTGGGACGAGCGGCTCCTGGACCTCTTCGGCGTGCCGGCGAACGTGCTGCCCCGGGTGGTCGCCTCCACCGGGGCGTCCCTGCCGATCGCGGAGTTCGGGGGGTTGCGGATCCACGCCGTGCTCGGCGACTCCCACGCGGCCCTGTACGCCCACGGGGTGCGCGAGCCCGGCGCGGTGAAGGTCACCTACGGCACCGGGTCCTCGGTGATGGGCCTGCTCACCGGCGAGCGCAGGGGGATCGCCGGCGGTGCGGCCGCGGGGGCGGGCAGTGCCGCGGACCCTGCCGACGCGGTGCGCGCAGACTCCGAGGGGCCGATCCCGGCCGGTCTCGTCGGCACGATCGCCTGGCAGCTCGGCGACGCGCCGCACCAGCTCGCGTTCGAGGGCAACATCCTGGCCACCGGTGCCACGATCGCCTGGCTGTCCCGCCTCCTCGGCCGCGCCGTGCCCGAGCTCGCGGCCCTGGCCCGGACCGCCGGCGCCGATCACGGCGTCCACCTGGTACCCGCGTTCGCCGGGCTCGGCGCGCCCTGGTGGGACCCGGGTGCGCGGGCGGTGCTCTCCGGATTCGACCTCGGTACCGACGCCGCCGTGCTCGCCCGCGCGGGGGCCGAGTCGATCGCGCACCAGGTGGAGGACGTGCTCGCCGCCGCGGACGCCGCCGGCCCGGTCACCGACGTGCTCGCCGACGGTGGGCCGTCCGCGGACGACTGGCTGATGCAGCTCCAGGCCGACCTGAGCGGCCGGCGGGTGCACCGGGGCTCCCGCGAGTCCCTGTCCGCCTGCGGCGCCGGCCTGCTCGCCGGCGACGCCCTCGGCCTGAGCCTCCCCGCTGACTCGGACTCGCACCCGGCCATGACCACCTTCACACCGGCGCTCCCGGCCGGCCGTGCCGGCGAGCGCCGCGAGGCGTGGCGGCGAGCCGTCCACCTGACCCGGGCGGCGCCGTCGGGCATCGACACAGACCCCATCACCACCTGAGGAGACGCATGAGTGACCAACGCTACGGCGCGGGAATCTGGCACTTCGCCACCTACGTGGACCGCTATGCCACCGACGGCTACGGCGAGCCGCGCACCATCCTCGACGCGATCGAGCTCGCCGGGCGGGTCCGGGACCTGTCCGTGGTGGACCTGAACTACCCGTTCTTCGGCGGCGAGTTCAGCAACGACGAGGTCGGCGCCGCGCTGCGCACGGCCGGGCTCGAGGTCATCGGGATCACGCCCGAGATCTACACCCGGGTGTTCGCCAAGGGGTCGTTCACGAACCCCGACCCGGGCGTGCGGCGGCTCACCCACGAGCTCGTCACCGAGGCCGCGGGCGTGGTGCGCCACTTCGGCGCCGACTACGTGAAGCTCTGGCCGGGGCAGGACGGCTGGGACTACCCGTTCCAGGTGGACCACGGGGCGCTCTGGAAGGCCTCGCTCGACGGCGTCGGTGCGCTCGCGAGCGAGAACCCGGATCTGAAGTTCGTGATCGAGTACAAGCCGCGTGAGCCGCGGGTGCACATGAGCTTCGACTCGGTATCGCGGACCCTGCTCGGCATCGAGCGGATCGGGCTGCCGAACGTGGGCATCCTGCTCGACTTCGGGCACGCGCTGTTCGGCGGCGAGTCCCCGGCCGACTCCGCGCAGCTGGCGATCGACTACGGGCGCCTGTTCGGCATGGACGTCAACGACAACCTGCGCGGCTGGGACGACGACATGATCGCCGGCAGCGTGCACCCGATCGAGCTGTTCGAGTTCTTCTACACGCTGCGCCGCAACAACTGGGAGGGCGTGTGGCAGCTCGACCAGTTCCCGTTCCGGGAGGACTCTGTGGAGGCCGCGAACCTGGCGATCGACTTCCTCAAGGCGGTCGAGCGCGGACTGGACAAGCTGGACGTCGCCGGCGTGGTCGAGGCGCAGTCGCGGCATGACTCGGTGACGGCGCTGCGGCTCGTGCAGCAGGCCCTGTTCACGTCCTACTGAGCACCGATGGTCGCGGGCAGTAGTGTTCACGCCATGTCTTCCGGACCGGGCGGCGCGGGACGCGTCTCGAGCGATCGGATGTCCCTGCTCGTCAAGATCGCGCGGATGTACCACGAGCAGGGGCTGCGCCAGCCGGAGATCGCCGAACGGCTGCACATCTCGCAGTCGCGGGTCTCCCGGTTCCTGAAGGAGGCCGTCTCGCTCGGGATCGTGCGCACCGTGGTGGTGCCACCGCCGGGGGTGTTCTCCGAGCTGGAGGAGGCCGTCCGGGAGCAGTACGGGCTCGCCGATGTGGTCGTGGCCGGGCCGTCCACCGACGATGACGCAGCGGTGCTCGCCGCGATCGGCGGGGCCGGCGCCGCGTACCTGGAGACCACCCTGATCGGGGCGGAACGGGTCGGCATCTCGTCCTGGTCCGCATCCCTGCTGGCCGTGGTCGAGGCGATGTCCCCGCGCGCCACCCGTTCCGCCGAGGTGGTGGTGCAGGTGCTTGGCGGCGTCGGGGACCCGCGGGTGCAGGTCCAGGCCACCCGGCTCACCGACCGGCTCGCGCAGGTCACCGGTGGAACGGGCCTGTACTTCCCGGCACCCGGGGTGGTCTCCTCGCCGACCGTGCGGGACGCGCTCCTGGCCGACCCCTACATCTCCGACGTGGCCGCCGCCTGGTCCTCGCTCAGCGTGGTGCTGGTCGGCATCGGATCCGTGCAGCCGTCGCCGTTGCTGGTCTCCTCCGGCAACGCCCTGCCGGAGGCCGACCTGGACCTGCTGCGCGCGGCCGGGGCGGTGGGCGACGTCTGCCTGCGGTTCTTCGACTCCGACGGCGCCCTGGTCCCGACCGACCTGCACGAACGGGTCCTGGGCATCAGCGCCGAGGCCCTGCGGGCCATCCCCCGCAAGATCGGCGTGGCCGGCGGGCCGCGCAAGTTCGAGGCGATCCGAGCCGCGCTCCGGGGCGGCTGGATCGACGTCCTGATCACCGACAGCTTCACCGCCCGCCGCCTCGTCGACTGAGGCGCCGAGTCCTGCCGCAGCACCCGATCATCCCGTCCCCGGCGCGCCCGCAAGCCACTCACGACCGGCCTGCCGGACCGGCGTCGCCGACGCGCCGAGACAAGCCCTGCCCAGCCAAACCCCTGCCCAGCCAACCCTTAGGAGTTCCACATGCTGCTCGACAAGCCGTGGCAACACGGGCGGATCGAGACCTCCGCCGACGGTCACCACTTCCAGCACGAGGACGGCACGCCGTTCTTCTGGCAGGCCGACACGGTCTGGCTGCTGCTGACCCGGCTGTCCCTGGCCGAGGCGGAGGAGTACTTCGCCGACCGGCACGCCAAGGGATTCAACGTCGCCCAGGTGATGGTGATCCACGGCCCGACCAGCGCCACGCTGGAGGGGCGCCTGCCGTTCCTCGACGAGGACCTGACCCGGCCGGACACCCGCCCGGCCGATCCGGGGGAAGGACTCGACGGGCCCTCCTTCTGGGACCACCTCGAGAAGGTGCTCGAGCTGGCCGCCCGGTGGGGGATCTATCTGGGCCTCGTTCCGGTCTGGGGGAGCAACCTCCAGCACGGCGGCCACTCGGACGAGGCCGTTGCCGCCTACGGCACCTGGCTCGCGCGCCGCTACCGGCACCACCCGAACATCGTCTGGCTCAACGGTGGCGACCTGCGCGGGGACACCCGGATGCCGGCCTGGCAGGGCCTCGGGGCGGCACTGCGGAAGAACGACCCCACGCACCTGATCACGTTCCACCCGTTCGGGCGGTGCCAGTCCTCCACCTGGTTCCACACCGAGCCCTGGCTGGACTTCAACATGTTCCAGTCCGGTCACCGCGACTACGCGCAGGTCTGGGACGACAGCCCGGCCACCTGGAAGGGCCCCGACAACTGGCGCCACGTCGAACACGACTACCAGCGCTACCCGGCCCGGCCCACGGTGGACGGCGAGCCCGGCTACGAGGCGATCCCGCGCGGGCTGCACGACCCGGTGCACGGCTACTGGGGACACGACGACTCCCGGCGCTTCGCCTACTGGGCCGTGTTCGCGGGAGCGGCCGGCCACACCTACGGCCACAACGCCGTCATCCAGGTTCACAAGCCGGGGTATTCGCCCGCGTACGCCGTCACCATGGACTGGCGGGAGGGCCTGGTCGCGCCGGGCTCGAAGGACCTGCAGCACCTGAAGAACCTGCTGCTGTCCTACCCGTACTTCGAGCGCATCCCCGACCAGACGGTCGTCGTGGGCGAGCCGGGCATCCGGGAGGACCGGCTCGTCGTCACCCGAGGCGAGGGCTACCTGTTCGCCTACCGGTTCACGGGCCGACCGTTCCAGCTCCGGGGCGAGGTCCTGCCGGGGGAGGAGGTGCGGATGCGCTGGATGGATCCGCTGACCGGTGGCTTCGTCGGGGAGGCGCTGGTGCCGAACCGGGGGGTGCTCAGCTTCACGCCGCCGGTCGGAGCGAACGGGAACACGGACATGGTGCTGGTGCTCGATGCCCCCGGCTCCTGACCCGGTTGCGCCGCCCGAGACCACCCGTCTAGGGTTTGTTGAAACGTTTTACCACGAACGACGGCGGGAGCTGACGCGGCGATGACGGCACGGATCGGGTTCGGGGCCGCCTACTACCCGGAGTACCAGCCGACCCCACGCCTGGGCGAGGACCTCCGGCTGATGCGGGAGGCGGGCTTCAGCGTGATCCGGGTCGGCGAGTCGACCTGGAGCACCTGGGAACCGGAGGACGGCCGGTTCGAGACCGCGTGGATGCGGGAGGTCCTCGACGCCGCCGCCGAGCACGGCATCGACGTCATCCTCGGCACCCCCACCTACGCCGCCCCGCCGTGGCTGGCCCGCGCCCACCCCGAGATCGCCGCCGAGGCCGCCCGGGGCGTTCGCCTCGGGTGGGGTGCGCGGCAGGAGATCGACATCACGAACCCGACGTTCCGCCGGTACGCGGAGCGGGTGATCCGGCGGATCGTGACCGACCTGGGCGACCACCCGGCCGTGGTCGGCTACCAGCTCGACAACGAGCCGGGCCTGCTGCTGCTGCACAACGACGCCGTCTTCGCGTCGTTCCGCACCTGGCTCGCCGAACGGTTCGACGGCGTCGCTGACCTGAACGACCGGTGGGGGCTCGCGTACTGGTCGCACCGGCTGTCCACCTGGGCCGACCTGTGGCGCCCGGACGGCAACGCGCAGCCGCAGTACGCCCTGGCCTGGCGGCTGTACCAGGCCGAGGTCGTCGCCGGTTTCATCGGCTGGCAGGCGGGCATCGTGCGCGAGCTGGCGCGGCCGGAGCAGTGGCTGACCACCTGCATCGCCTACGACCGGCCGGCCGCGGACGACCTGCGGATCGCCGCCGAGCTCGACATCGCCTCCGGGAACGCCTACTACCGGATGCAGGACGGGCTGCGGCACCCGGCGCCGGTGCGCCCGCAGGGCTGGATGACCGACGGCACCTGGAGCGTGTTCCTGTCCGCCGACCGGATGTTCGGCTCCCGGCGGGCACCGTTCCTGGTCACCGAGACCAACGCCGGGGCGATCAACGTCGCGAACGTCAGTGAGCCCGGCTGGGACGGGCAGTGGCGCCAGGCGGCGTGGGCGATGATCGGCCGTGGCGCCCGGCTGATCGAGTACTGGCACTGGCACACGGCGCACTTCGGCACCGAGACGCACTGGGTCGGGGTGCTCCCACATGACCAGCGCCCCGGCCGGGTGTACCGCAACATCGCCGAGCTCGGGCAGGAGATCCGGCAGCTCGGGGAGCGGGTCGCGGCGACCACCCCGGACGCCGACGTCGGCCTCGTGTTCTCGACCCCGTCGAAGTACGCCCTCGCCTTCGAACCGGTCTTCGGCGACGAGCGTCCCGCGCCCGCCTCGCGCAGCTACCAACGCCTTGTCGAGGCGTTCTACCGGGGTGCCTTCGACGCCGGGCTGCAGGCTCACGTGCTGCACGACCGGGCGCTGCCGAGCGGCGCCGAGCTCGCCGAGCAGTACCGGGTGCTGATCGTGCCGGGCCTGTACGTGAGCCCCGACGGGGTGCTTGCGACCCTGCGCGACTACGTCGCCGCGGGCGGCCACCTCGTGCTCGGCCCACGCACCGGCTACGCGGACGAGTGGGCGGTGGCCCGCCGCACCCCGCAGCCGGCCGGCCTGGCCGACCTCGCCGGCGCGTCCTACCAGGAGTTCACCACGCTGACCGAACCGGTGCCGGTCACCGGTCCGGACGGCGGCCGCCTCGGCGCCGCCGAGGGCTGGGCCGAGCTGCTCGAGGCCGACGACGCCGAGGTCCTGGCTCGCTACGACCACCGCGAGCTGGGCGCGTTCGCGGCGGCGACCACCCTCGCGCGCGGAGCCGGCCGGGTGACCACGGTGGGCTTCGCACCCGACCCGGGCGCTGCCGTCGGGCTCCTGCGGCAGGCCGCCGACCGCAGCGGCCTGACGCCGTTCACGAGCCGGGCGGCGTCCGTCACGCACTCCTCCGCCACCGGCCCGCAGGAGCGGGTGCACTTCTACTTCAACTGGTCGGGTGAGGCCGTCACGATCGACTGGCCGGAGGGCCAGAGCGACCGCGACGGCGGCCGGCAGGGCGCGCTGGCGCTGTCCGGCTGGGACGTCCGGTTGCTCTGGGAACCGCTCGGCGGGCACTGAGCGGCACTGAGCGGCACTGAGCGGCCCTGAGCGGCGGGGTCAGGACCGGGCGAGCGCGATCCCGCGCCGCTCGCGCTGCAGGTAGGAGCCGATCCGGACCGGCTCGGTCAGCGGTGCGACCGCGCAGTAGTAGTGCTCGAGGCGGCCACGGTGGGTGATCACGGCGGGTTTGTGCGCGTAGGTGGCGTCGACGGAGCCGGGGCCGCCCATGTCGATGAGGACCTGCTCGGACCGGTGCCAGGTGCGCAGGTCGCTCGAGTGGGCGAACGTCTCCCGGGCCCGGCCGTCGCTGCAGAGGCCGAAGTAGAACATCACCCAGCGGTCGCCGTCCCACAGCACGCACGGGTCCGAGGCGAACCGGTCGTCGAGCGACCCGGGCGGCCCGTTCCGGACCAGCGGCCCGTCGCCGACCCGCTCCCAGCCGAGCAGGTCGGCCGACCGGGCCGCCCCGGTCTGCTCCTGCCAGCCGCGGGGCGAGGCGTCCTTGGCGTTGTAGAACAGCCAGAACTCGCCGTCGGTGTGCATCAGCCAGGACTTGTACAGGCCGCCCCGCTCCCAGGCGCCGCCGTCCTCCGGGCGAAGCTGCGCCCCGTACTCCTCCCAGGTGCGCAGGTCGCGGCTGCGGACGATGCCGACGATGCCGGGGCCCGCCTCGTAGCCCGCGGCCGGGTAGGCATGGAAGGTGCCGTAGTACCAGCCGTCGATCGCGAGCAGCTCGCCGTCGCCGCGCAGGTCCACGTCGCGCACGATCGAGGTGAGCGCCGCGTTGTAGCGGCGGTGCGGGGAGTCCGGGTCCCGCCCGAGGATCAGTTCCGGTGTGGACCAGGACGTCCCGTCGAACCAGGACAGGCCGGTCTGGTAGCCGAGGCCGTCCCAGCCGACGACCGTCATGCCGAGCCGCCCCCGGTGGTGGAACACGAACGGGCAGTCGACGCCGTGGGAGTGGAAGTCGCCCTCGCGCAGAGTCGGCGCGAGGACCAGTTCTGGTTCCTTGTGCGGGGTCGCGAGCCGGGTCGCGAGGTCGGCGCTCATGTGGTTCTCCTTCGGGCGGGTGCGTGGGTCAGGGTCGGGCCGGGAAGCCCTCGGCGACGGCGGCCCATCCCTCGGGCAGGTCGACTCGCCGGGGTAGGCCGTCGGGCTCGACCCAGCCGCCGAACAGCAGCGCGGCGGCCATCAGCAGCCCGCCGTTGCCGGGCAGGTACAGGGGCATCCGGTGCGGCACCTGCCGGTTGTGGCCGTTGGCCAGGAAGGTGTTCTTGTCCTCGCCGCGCACCAGCGCGTCGAGGGCGATGTCGGCGCGGCCGAGCCGGGTGGCGCACATCGCGATCATCGGGAAGTCCCAGCCCCAGGCGCTGCGCCACTCCCACCGTTCGCAGGCCCGCTGGAGGGTGCGCAGCATCGCCGGGTGGTCGAGGGCGCCGGTGTCCGGCACCACTCCGAGCGCGCCGAGCATCGAGGGATGGTCGGTGAACACGGTCCGGGCCGGGTTCGCCACCGCGTCGTAGCACCCGTCCGGGCTGAGCACCGGGCGCAGCCCGGCGGCCACGTCCGCCCACTCCTGCGGCTGCTCGCGACCATCGTCCCGACGCCAGCGCAGCGCCACCTGCAGCGCCCACCGGACGTAGGCGACCTCGAACAGCGGGTCCCAGGTCTCGCGCGCCCCGTACACCTCCTGGGCGGGCATCAGCGGCGGCGGCAGGTGGTACGCGCCGTCCTCGCCGAGCAGGGCGAACGAGGCGAGGAACTCGGCAGTCTCGTCGACCAGGCCGCGGTAACGCTCGCGCACCCCGGCACCTCCGGCACCCGCCCCGGTCCGCAGCAGTTCCGCGTAGTGGATCACGTGGGGCTGTTGCCAGAGCAGCAACGGCCCGATCTCGTTCGGGCTCTCGACCCCCTCCGGGCCGACGTGTTTGGGCCACCGGGCACCCCGGAAGCCCTGGGACGCCGCGGTGCGGCGGGCGACCGGCAGGATCGTGGCGTACCAGGCCAGGCTGCGCTCGAGCAACTCCGGGCGGCCCCACGCCGGGAAGTGCGCGGCGTGCCACCAGTGCATCTCGAGGTGGAACGTGCCGCCCCAGCTGTTGCAGACGAGCCCGGTCTCCTGCGGCGGGGTGCTGCCCGAGCAGTGCACCTTCGTCTGGTACTGGGACAGCACGATTCGCCGTTCCAGCTCGCCGGCCCCGGCCGCGCTGCTGGCCCCGAGATCGACGGCGGCGCCCGACTCCCAGAAGTCCGCCCAGCCCTGGGCCGAGTGGTCCAGCACCGCGGCCGCGTCGTCGAGGACCTCGGTGCCCAGGGCGGGGGCGAACTCGACCACGGCGGCGAGCCGCGGCCCGGTCGCCCGCAGCTCCCAGGCGTGCCCGTCCCCCGCGACGGCGACCCCACCCGCAGCGCGCACCTGGTACCGGGCCTCGTCCAGCCGGCGGTCCCAGACGACGGTGCCGCCGTCCCGGTGCGCCGTGGTGATGTGGGCGTCGGGTCGGTGCCAGACCGGGGGCGCCTCGAAGCTCTCCTCCACGGACGGGAAGGCGATCCCGACGGCGAGGCGTCCGCCGGCGAGCAGCGGCGAGTCGATCTCGAACGCGACCGCGTCACGCTCGGGGTCGACGGCGGTGCGCACCCGCACGTCGACACCGGCCAGGGTGAAGGTGCTGGTGACGACGCCGGTCCAGAGGTCCAGTTCCTGACTGCCGGCCCGCACCTGCTCCCAGGCGGGTGCCCGACCGTCGAGCAGCAGCCCGATCCGGGCCAGGTGCAGCCGCTGCGGGTTCGTCCAGTAGTAGTAGCCGGCGGCGCGTCCGGACGCCTCGGAGGCCTCGCGGTCCTCGCGGAAGTCGTACGCGGTCGGGTACTCGACCGGGCCCCGCGGGCTCTCGTAGACCTCCATGGTGTCCTCGAGCCGCCGGCCGCGGGGGTTCGGTGCCCAGTGGTAGCCCCACTGGGCCTGGGTGCCGAGCGGCATCGCGGCCTCGCCGCGCTCGCGGGCGGCGCCGCGTTCGTAGCGGTCGGCGAACGTCTGCAGACCGGTGTGGTCCACGGTGAACGCGAACTCGCCGTTGCCGACGGACACCGGTTCCTCTGGCCGGGGCTCGGTGTAACGGATCGTGTGGCGGCGGACAAGGGCTTCGCGGTCGATCACGAGGGGACTCCGGGGCTGAGGGCAGACGTGGTGGTGAAACGTTTGTGCAGATCCTTGCCAACGCCGTTACCATCCGAGGATGGTGACGCTGCGGGATGTGGCCGGCCACGCCGGGGTATCGGTGTCGGTGGTCTCACGCGTGCTCAACTCCGACCCGTCGATCCGGATCCGCCCCGAGACCCGCAGCCGGGTGCTCGAGTCGGCGCGGCTGCTGCGCTACGCGCCGAACTCCGCGGGACGTTCGCTGCGCCGCTCGCGCACGCACCTGCTCGCGCTCGTGGTCCCCGACGTCACGAACGCCACCTTCACCGACCTGGTGAACGGGGTGGAGTCCCGGGCCCTCGACCATGACTATTCGGTCCTGCTCGCGTCCAGCCCGCGGATGCAGCCCGGCAGCGACGGGTTCAACCGGCTCCTGAACGAGCGGCTGGTGGACGGCGTGCTGCTGCAGAAGGGGGACGAGGCGCCGATCGAGCTGGTTGCCCGGGCGCTGTCCCACCCCGAGCGGACCGTCCTGATCAACTCCGGCCCGGTGTCCGGCGTCGCCACGATCGCGATCGACGACGTCGCCGCGGGCGTGCTCGCCACCCGCCACCTGCTGGACCTCGGGCACACCGGCATCGGCTACGTCGGCGGCGTCCCGGCCTCCGACACCAGCGACCGGCGGCAGGCCGGGGTGGTGCGCACGCTCGCCGACGCGGGCCTGACGCTGGCCCGGGAGCACACGACGGCGCTGGGCTACACCTACCGGTCCGCCCGGGACGCGGCCCGGTTGCTGCTCAGCCGCCAGCCGGCCCCGACCGCGCTCGTGGTCGGCAACGTCAACGCCGGGATCGGGGTGCTCACCGAGGCGGCCCAGATGGGCATCCGGGTGCCGGACGAACTCTCCGTGGTGGCGATCCACGACATCTGGCCGGCGATCACCTGCGCGCCGGCCCTGACCACGGTGCGGCTGCCGATGGCGAGCATGGGGGCAACCGCGGTGGACGTCCTGCTCGCCGGGCTCGAGACCTCCGACGGCGACGGCACCGACACGACCAGTCGGGTGGTCGACGACCCGGCCCCGGAGCTGGTGCTGCGCGCCTCGACCGCGCCGCCACCCGGCTCCTGACCGACCGTCCCACGCACTCCTCCGGCGCCGCGCGCTGCTCTCGGCCAAGGACGCGCAACTCGGTGTCCACGGCGCTGACCTAGTACCCGCCGCATCGAGATCGCACACCTGCGGGTCCGATCTCAGGGGCGCAGGTACTAGGTCGACGGCGGAGGATCGGGCGGGGTTGGCGGCTTGGGGTTGCGCGGGGTTGGCGGCTTGGGGTTGTGCAGGGTCGACGGCGGGGGGTCGGGCTGGGAGGGCAGGCGGCCGTCCGCGTCGTGATAAACCGCGCAGCGCGCACCTCCCGCGCCGCGCACTGCTCGGTGTCCACGGCGCTGACCTAGCACATGCCGCATCGAGATCGCACGCCCGCAGGTCCGATCTCAGGAGCGCAGGTGCTAGGTCGACGGCGGGGGGCCGGGTGGGGGTGACGGCGGGGGGTCGGGCGAGGTCGACGGCGGGGGGCCGGGTGGGGGTGACGGCGGGGGGTCGGGCGAGGGTGACGGCGGGGGGTGCCGCGGGAGCGACGGCGGGGGGTCGGCTCACGGCAGCGGGTGGCCGCCGGCCCGGCTCGCCTCGTGCGCGGCCTCCAGCACGGCCATCGTGCGCAGCACGTCAGAGGCTGCGGTCGGCAGCGTCCGGGACGCTCCGGTGACGTAGCGCTGGAGCGCACCCATGGTGGCGCCGAAGGCGTCCGGGAACCAGGACCCCTCGACCTCGACGGCCCGCCACCCGGTGCCGGTGTTGACCTCGAGCAGGTCCGGCCCGCCGCGGGGGTAGTCCAGCAGCAGGCCCAGCTGGGCGCGGATCGCCCCCGCGGTGCCGTGCCACAGCACGGCCGCCTCCTGGTGCTCGGGCCCGAACGTGTGGTCGTGGTTCGTGCTGATCGTGACCCGCAGCGGCCGGTCCGCGTAGTGCAGGAGGTACGCGCTGCGGGTGCTGGCCAGCGGCTTGTCCGGGTGCCGCACCGTGACCGCGCTGACGCCGGACGGGTCGCCGACGAACGAGCGCACCAGGTCGACGTAGTGGACCGAGTGCATCGGCATCTCCATCCGGTCGAGCTCGAACACGCTGGGGAACAGCTCCCAACGGGTCTCGACCCGGACCAGGACCTCGAGGTCGATCAGCTCACCGATGGCGCCGTCCGCGATCAGCCGGCGGGCGGCGGCCACGTGCGGCGCGAACCGCAGCTGGGTGTTCACCGAGGCGGTGAGCCGCTTGCGCCCGATGAGGTCGACGAGCTCGCGCGCCTGCGCGTGGGTGTAGCCGAGCGGCTTCTGGAGCTGCACCGCCGCGCCGTCGGGCAGGGCCTCGAGGATCGAGGCGAACGCACCGGGCATGACCGCCACGTCGTAGACGACCCCGGTCCCGTGGGCGGCCACCGCGGCCGCGATGTCCGGGTGAGTGGTCGGCACGCCGAACTCCGCGGCCAGCTCGCGGGCCCGGTCGACGTCGAGGTCGACGACGGCCGCGACCGCCAGGCCCGCCTTGCGGTAGGCGGGTAGGTGCGCGTCCCGAGCGATCCCGCCGGCGCCCACCAGGACGATCGGCAGCGCCCCGGCGGGCAGGCCCCCGCGACCGGTGGGGTCGACCAGGTAGGCGGGGTCCGGCTCGCGTTCGGGGAGCATCAGGCGCCGAGTCCGTACACGCGGGTGGCGGTGCCGCGGCGCAGGGCCAGGGCCTGTTCCCGGGGCAACCGGTCGACGGCCCCCACCAGCACGCTCATCGTGGCGTCGGCGCCGCCGGAGACCGTGCTCACCGGCCAGTCGCTGCCGAGCATCAGCCGGTCCGGCCCGAACGTCGCGAGCGCGATGGTCAGCACCGAGTCCAGCTGCTCGGGGGTGACCGCCCCGGCGGCAGGTTCGGCAGGTTCGGCAGGTTCGGCAGGGTAGATCCCCGAGACCTTCGCGACCACGTTCGCCAGCGCCGCCGCGTCGGCGAGTCGGTCGGTCCAGCGGCGGTAGTCGTCGTCGCGTCCGACCGGTGGCTTGCCGAGGTGGTCGAGGACCACGGTCAGCCCGGGGTGTTCTCCGGCGAGCGTGACGACGTTCTCCAGGTGCCGCGGCAGCACCGACACGTAATCGAGCGGGACGCCGGCCTCCTCGAGGAGCCCGATGCTTCGGCGTTGCTCGGCGCCGAGGATCCAGTCCGGGTCCGGCCGGTCGTGGCTGAGGTTGCGGACCCCGACGAATCCGGCGGTCGCCGCCAGGCGCGGCAGTTCCCGCGCCACGGTGTCCGGATCCTCCAGCGGCAGGTAGCACACGGCTCCGGCCAGGCGGGGCTCGGCCGCGACCAGCTCAAGCAGGTAGGTGGTCTCGTCGAGGGTCTCGTCCGCCTGCACCAGGATGGCACGCTCCACGCCGTAGGGCGCCAGCGCCGCGAGGCCCTGCTCGAGGGGGTGGTCCGACCGCAGCGGCTCGGGGGCGCCGTCGAGCCATCGATACCGGGACCGGGACCGGTCCCAGACGTGCAGATGGGTATCGATCACACGTGTTCACCTCGCTTGTTGACGAGCTTGTTGACGACGTACAGGTGCACCAGGGACAGCACGGTATCGCCGTGCTGGTTGGTGACCGTGACCCGCTCGTCGACGCGGCCGAGCTCGGACCGGCGCGGGTGGTCGGTCACCTCCACGATCTCGGCCTCGACCGTGATCGTGTCGCCCAGGAACACCGGCTTGACGAACCGGATCCGGTCGTACCCGTAACTCATCGCCTGCGGGTTCACGTCGCCCGCGGTCATGCCGACGGCGACCGAGACGATCAGGGTGCCGTGCGCGATCCGGCCGGCCAGCCCGGCCTCCTCCACGCACCAGCGCTCGTCCATGTGGTGCGGGAAGAAGTCGCCGGTCTGCCCGGCGTGCAGCACCACGTCCGCCTCGGTGATCGTGCGCCCCAGGGTGCGCCGCACCTCCCCGACCTCGTACTGCTCGAGGTACCGGTCAACCACCTGCATGTGCCACTCCCAACGCTGTGAACATCCGGTCCAGGTCCTCCAGCACCGGGGCGGCCGGCTCGCGGCCGGTCAGACCGCGGTGCACGCGCTCGCAGGCCGCGTCCTGCACGGCCATGTAGCCGGGGTGCTGTGGCCGCAGACTCGCCAGCTCCAGGGTGCGGCGGGTGTCGGCGAAGAATCCGCCGGTCAGCTCGTGGAGGCCCGCATCGGACCAGGCGGCCACGTGCCCGGGCTGCCCGCCGCCGAGGGCGTACACGCCCCGTTGGGCCTCACCGGAGGCGACCCAGGTCGCGAACGCGATCGCCTCCGCGGGGTGCTGGGTGCGAGCGGACACGGCCAGCCCGGCGCCGCCGAGCATCGAGCCACGGGGCTCCCCGTCGATCTCGGGGATGTCCCTCCAGTGCACGGGGTGGTCGCGGAAGCCCGGCCGTGCGTAGTTGCTGTACCCGTAGAGCAGGGGGGCGTAGGCCCACCGGTCGGAGGTGGCCAGCCGGTCGGCGGTCTGGATCGGGTTCTCACCCAGGCAGGCCTCGGGCACGAGGTCGCGCAGCCGCCCGAGCAGGTCCCACGCCCGCGCGAAGGCGTCCGGGTCCGCGAAACCGGACCGTCCGGCGTCGGCGCCCTGCAGCCCGGAGGTGAGGGTGAACGTCGAGGCGAAGGCGTCGATCGGCTTCGCAGGCCAGAGCACCGCTCCGGCGCGGGCGAGGTCGAGGACCTCCGGCCACGTCCGCGGCGGCGCCGGCAACAGGTCGGGCCGGTACGCCGCGACCTGCGCGGCGGCGTCGATCGCCAGGCCGTACTGTGCGCCGTCCCACCGGTAGCTGGAGAAACTGCGACCGACGAACGCGGCCGGCCCCTCGCCGTCGGGCAGCGCCGCCAGCAGCCCGGCCCGGGCCGCCTGCGGGATGTGCGGGTGATCGATCACGAGCAGGTCGTAGGACTCGGCCAGCGACTCCAGGCCCTGGTCGGCGAACGCCTGCAGGGAGCGGACCTCCCAGGTGACCTCGACGTCGTGGCCGGCGGCGGTGTGGGCGGCGGCGGCCGCCACGACGCTGTCCCGGCCACGCTCGTGGTCCCACGTCATGCCGCGCAGCCGGACGGTCACGGCACGCTCCCGGCCACCGGCTCCCGGTTCGGCGCCAGCTCCTCGCGGACCCGGTCGGTGTCCGCGCCGAGCAGTGGTGCGGCGTCGCCGCCCCAGAGCCGCTCGCCGTCGAGGCGGATCGGCAGCCGGGTGGTGGTGACCTCGGTGCGCGTACCGTCCGCCTCGTCGCGCCGCAGCGTCTGCACCATGTCGATCGCCCGGAACCCCTCGTGCGCGACGAGTTCGTCGACGGTGTGCAGCGGCGCGCACCACACGTCGGCGGCATCCAGGACCTCGAGCCAGGCCGCGGTGCTGCCGGTCCGCAGCCGGGCGGCGAGCAGCTCCTCGATCCGGCCGCGCTGCTCCCACCAGGTCTCCGGGTCGGTCAGCTCGACCAGCTCGGGGATCTCCAGCAGGGCGCCGAGCTGGGGCACCGGGTTCATCGCGATCGACAGGTACCCGTCGGCGGTCGGGTAGACGCCGTAGGGGGCGGGCAGGTAGGTGTGCGCGCTGTGCGGGCCGCGGGGCCGCGGGGTGACCGCCTCCGGCTGCGTCATCCGCACCGAGAGCATCTCGAACTGCAGGTCGAGCATCGCCTCCAGCAGGGACGTCTGCACCTGACCGCCGACTCCGGTGCGCAGCCGCCGCAGCAGCAGAGCCGTGATCCCGTGCGCCAGGTGGCAGGAGGCCAGGTGGTCCGCGATCGAGATCCCGAACGGGCTGGGGTCCGGGTCCGCCTGCAGCCACGGCAGGCCGGAGATCGACTGGGCGAGCAGGTCCTGGCCGGGGCGGTCACGCCAGGGCCCGTCGTCGCCGTACCCCGTTATCGAGCCGTAGACCACGCCGGGGTTGACCTCCCGGACCGTCTCGTAGTCCAGGCCGAGCCGGGTCATCACCCCGGGACGGAAGTTCTCCACGACCACGTCGGCCTGCTCCACCAGTTCCCGCACGAACGCGAGCTGCTCGGGGTCCTTGAGGTCCGCGGCCACGCTCTGCTTGCCGCGGTTCATCGCGTGGAAGGACACGGTGTCCTCGCCCGCCCGGGCCCCGGCGAAGGCCAGGCCACGGCCGATGTCCCCGATGCCCGGGCGTTCGATCTTGATGACCCGCGCGCCGAGGTCGGCGAGCCGCAGCGCGGCCACCGGCCCGGCGAGGAACTGGCTGAAGTCGAGGACCAGGAATCCGTCCAACGGGCGGGGCAGGCCCGGCTGGGAGGCTGTCATGAGGGTCGCTCCTGGGAGAGGTCTGAGGCGGTCAGGCGCACGGTCGCACCGGGGGGTAGCTCGAGCAGACGTTCATGCGCCCCGTCCACCACCCGGAGCCGGCGGGTGGCGGGGGCATCGGAGGTGATCCGGACCTCGGTGAGCCGGCCACCGCGCCAGCTCAGGTCGACCTCCAGGTCGCCGCGGGCGCGCAGGCCGCGGACGTCGCCGTCGGGCAGGTCCGGCGGGAGCGCGGGCAGCAGGTCGAGGTACCCGGCGTGCGACTGGAGCAGGCACTCGGTGAGTGCGGCGACCACGCCGAGGTTGCCGTCGATCTGGAACGGTGGGTGCGCCGAGAAGAGGTTGCGGTAGAGGCCGCCCCGCCACCGACCACCGGTGGGGCCGGGCTCGATCTCCACGTTCCGGCGCACGAACAGGTCGAGGAGCCTGCCCACGGCCTCCGGTTCGCGCAGCCGGGCGCGCATCGCGAGCTTCCAGGCGAGCGACCAGCCGGTGCCCTCGTCGCCACGGGCGTCCAGGCTGCGACTCGCCGCCGCGGCGTGGAGGTCCGACGGCGGCACGTCGGTCGGGTGGATGCCGACCAGATGGGCGATGTGTCGGTGGTGCGGGTCCGCCATCTCCTCGACGTCGCCCCACTCGCGCAGCAGGCCGTCGGGGTCGACGCCGACCGACGCGATCCGGGGCAGCGCCGCCTCGGCCTCGGCGCACAGCGCCTCGCTCCCGGCGCGCAGCCCGTACGTGTCCCCCAGTCGCAGCAGCGAGCGGAGCAGGTGCCGGGACAGCTCGAGGTCCATCGTGGCGTCGGCGGCCACCGAGCTGGTGCGGTCGGTGCCGGGGGCCACGAACCGGTTCTCCGGTGACGTGGACGGGGACGTGCCGAGGGTGCCGTCCGGCCGTGGCTCCAGCCAGTCGAGGACGAACCTGGCCGCGCCGCACAGGGTCGGCCAGAACCGCCGGGCCGCCTCGGGGTCGTGGCTGAAGGTGACCCGGTCGACGAGGTGGGAGGTCAGCCAGACCCCGGCGAACGGCCAGAATGCCCAGGCCGGGTCGTGGGTGCCGTCGCCCATCGGGTCGGCGAACGCCCAGATGTCGCTCGCGTGGTGCGCGACCCAGCCCGAGGAGCCATAGATCCGCGTGGCGGGTTCCCGGCCCCGCTCGGCGAACGCCTCGACCAGGTCGAACAGCGGCTCGGCGCACTCGGGCAGGCTGGTGGTCTCGGCGAGCCAGTAGTTCATCTCGAGGTTGATGTTCATCGTGAAGTCCGAGCTCCACGGTGGTTGTCGCTGCTGGTTCCAGATCCCCTGCAGGTTCGCCGGTGTCCCACCCGGGCGCGAGCTCGAGATCAGCAGGTAGCGCCCGTACTGGAACAGCAGCGCGACCAGCTCGGGCGCGGCGCCGGCGTGGGCGCCGGCACCGTCGGCGGCCGCGTCGAGCAGGGCGTCGGTATCGGCCGCGGCACCCGGGGCCGGTTCGGGGGCGACGCCGAGCCGCAGCTCGGCGCGGTCGTAGAGCGCCCGATGGGCCGCGACGTGGTCGGCGTGGATCCGTTCGGTCCCGGCCGCGGCGGCGGTCCGGGCGAGCTCCCGGGCGCGGGCAAGCGCCGGCGCGACGTCGGCTCCCGGATCGTGCCCGAGCCGCGTGAAGGTCGTCCGCACGGCCAGGACCAGGGTGGCATCGCCGTCGACCTCCACGACCACGCCCGCGGGCGTGGCGCGGGTGCGCACGCCGTCACCGACGCCGCGGAGCACGACGGCGGCCTGCACGCCGCGCGGGTCGCTCGCCCACCGCACGGGGTCGGCTTCGCGCTGGTAGGCGGGCACGACGTCGTCCGGCGCCCGCACGACGGCCCAGGCCTCGGCCCCGTCGGCCCCGGCCTGTTCCAGGCGCAGTGGGGAGTCGAGCACGAACGAGACCGGTCGCCCCGAGGCGGAGACCTCGAGCACCAGGACCTGGTGGGGGGCGCTCACGTACGCGCGTTGGGACACGGCGGCGGCCCGGGTCCAGGCCGTCGCGGAGCGCAGGTCGAGGCCGCGGGCATACCCGGAGGCCGATCCGGGCGTGTCGACGTGGTCGCGTTCCGGGATCACCTCGGCCTGCGGCGCCGGCTCGGGGGTGGGAGCGCCCACCGTGCGGCGCAGCCTCGCCAGCGGCTGGAAGGACTGCGGGTAGGAGTGCTGCAGCGCCTGCAGCGCCTCCTCGGCGCCGACGTGGTCACCGGCCGCGATCGCCGCCCGCGAGGCCGCGATGGCGGCCCGGGCTGCCTCGGCGGTCACCGGGTGCTCCGCCGGTCGGCGCGGTGGTCCGGACCAGACCGAACCCTCGCTGAGCCAGACCAGCTCCTCCTGCTCGCCTCCATATACCATCGCGCCGAGCCGGCCGTCGCCGAGTGGCAACGCCTCGACCCACTCGGACGCGGGGCTGGCGAACTCGAGCCGGTGGACCGGATGGGCCGACGGCGTCGCCCGGCTCGGCGAGACCTCGGACGAGAACACTGACGACACCGTCACCTCGGAGAATCGATTTTACTGAGTGAGAGACACCATAGACGGTCCGAGGGCATGGCTGGCAACCCCTGTTCCGATTGGTATTGCAACTCAACGAGATTGCGGGGTTGCGCTCTCGTCGATCGACTGGCTAGCATCCAGACAAACGATTCACCTGACGACGAGGTCACAGGTGCGCGAGACCAGCCCCCCGGGAGCACGCGCCACGGCCAGCGCTCATCGAGAGGAGCCTTCAGCGGTGCACACACGGGCGTGGGAACAGCGATGACGCAGGCGCCACCCCTGCCGGCCCTGGCGGCGACCACCAAGCCGCCGGTCAGGCAGAAGCCGCGCCCCGGGCGTCTGCGCAGATCGGTCCGACGGCACTGGCAGCTCTACGTGCTGGTGCTGCCGCCGCTGGTCTACTTCGCACTGTTCAAGTACGTGCCGATGGCGAATGCGGTCATCGCGTTCAAGGACTACAACGTGATCGCCGGCATCTGGGCGAGCCCGTGGGTGGGCCTGGAGCACTTCGAGCGGTTCTTCTCGAACCCGATGTTCACCACGGTGGTCAGCAACACGTTCCTGCTGAGCCTGTACGCGCTGATCGCGAGCTTCCCGATCCCGATCATCCTCGCGCTCGCCCTCAACGAGGTCCGGTCGCGGTTCTTCAAGCGCACCGTCCAGATGGTCACGTACGCGCCGTACTTCATCTCCACCGTCATCGTCGTCTCGATGGCGATCCTGATCCTCTCGCCCCGCATCGGTCTGATCAGCGAGTTCACCGGGTTCTTCGGGCTGCCGACCACCGACTATCTGGCCCAGCCGGACTTCTTCCGCCATGTGTACGTCTGGACCGAGGTGTGGCAGACGGCCGGCTACTCGGCGGTCATCTACCTCGCCGCGCTGGCCGGGGTCGACCCGGGCCTCTACGAGGCGGCCAAGGTCGACGGCGCGAACCGGCTGCAGAAGATCTGGCACGTGGACCTGCCGAGCATCATGCCGACGGTGGTCGTGGTCCTGATCCTCTCCGTCGGCAGCATCATGGCCGTCGGCTTCGAGAAGGCGTTCCTGCTGCAGAACCCGCTGAACCTGTCGCAGTCGGAGATCATCGCCACCTACACCTACAAGATCGGCATCCAGAACGCCGACTTCAGCCTCGCGACCGCCGTCGGGCTGTTCAACTCGGTCATCAACCTCGTGCTGATGCTCAGCGTGAACGCCGTGTCCAAGCGTGTGACGGGAAGTGGGCTCTGGTGAGCATCGCAACGAGGGTCCGCGGGGCCGGCCGACCGACCCGGGTGCGGGAGTCCCGGGTGGACCGGTTCTTCCTGGTCGGCGTCTACATCCTGCTCGTCACGTTCCTGCTCGTGGTGCTGCTGCCGCTGTGGTACATCGTGGTCAGTTCCTTCAGCAGCCCCGCGGCGGTGTCCGCGGGCCGGGTCTTCCTGTGGCCGGTCGACTTCACGCTCCGCGGCTACCAGGTCGCGCTGAGCAGTCCGCAGATCCTCACCGGATTCGCGAACTCGATGATCTACACGGTCGTGGGCACGGCCATCAGTGTCACCCTCACCGTGATGCTCGCCTACCCGCTCTCGCGCGCGGACTTCGTGGGACGCAAGGTGCTCACCGGCGCCGTCGTGTTCACCATGCTGTTCGCGGGCGGGCTGATCCCCACCTACCTCGTGGTCCAGGCGATGGGGATGCTCGACACCCGCTGGGCGCTGCTGATCCCGAACGCGGTGGCCGTGTGGCCGGCGATCCTGGCGATCACGTACTTCCGGACCGCGATACCCGACGAGCTGCGCGAGGCGGGTGAGATCGACGGGGCGAGCGACCTGCGGATCCTGTGGAAGGTGGTGCTGCCGCTCGCCGGGCCGATGCTCGCCGTGATCGCACTGATGTACGCGATCGTGCAGTGGAACTCCTACTTCGACGCGTTGATCTACCTGCGCGACGACAGCCTGTACCCCCTGCAGTTGGTGCTCCGGAACATCCTGATCCTCAACAACGACGCCGGCGGCGATGCGACCTCGGCGCTGGAGCGGCAACAGCTCGCGAACCTCCTGAAGTATTCGCTCATCGTGGTCTCCACGGTCCCGATGATGCTGATCTACCCGTTCGTGGCCCGTTACTTCACCAAGGGCCTGCTCCTGGGGGCCGTCAAGGGCTGACCCCGGCCCCTGAGGCGCAGCCGTCCCACCCCACAACCATCGAGCCGTCGAACCCGGCGGCACCCCCTCACGACGAAGAGAGGCACCACATGACACGCCGCAACAGGACCGCGACGGCGATCGTCGCCGTCGGCGGGCTGGCCCTCACCCTCGGCGCCTGCGCGCCGCAGGCCGCGGAGCCCGTCGACGACGGCGTCATCACCATCTTCAGCCAGCAGGGCGCGGACTCGGATCTCAACACCAACGAGTTCACCCTCTTCCTCGAGGAGGAGTTCGACGTCGACCTGCAGTTCGAGACCACCACCTGGGATGCCGGCGCCGCGTCCGAGGCGCGCCAGATCGCCCTGGCGAGTGGCGACTACCCGGACGCGTTCCTGTTGATCCCGTGGGTCGACCAGTTCACCCAGGCCGAACTGGTCAAGTTCGGCGAGCAGGGCGTGGTCCGGCCGCTGAACGACCTGCTCGAGGACAACGCACCGAACCTGGTCGCGGCGTGGGAGGAGACTCCCGAGTGGGAGCAGCTCGCGACCGCACCGGATGGCAACGTCTGGGGTCTGCCGCAGTGGAACGACTGCTTCCACTGCACCTACCCGTCGAAGCTCTGGATGAACTCCGCATGGCTGGACGCGGTCGGGATGGAGCAACCGACGACCCCGGAGGAACTCACCGCGGTGCTGACCGCGTTCCGGGACTCCGACCCGAACGGCAACGGCCAGGCGGACGAGGTCCCGCTCTCCGGGTCGCCCGGCGCGAACTCGGTGCTGCCGTTCCTGATGAATCCGTTCGTCTACGTGCCCTCCTCCACCACCGACGGCTCGATCCCGGCCACGCTCGCACTCGATGGCGACACGGTCACCCTGCAGGCCACCCTCGACGGCTGGCGTGAGGGGCTGGGCTACATGAACTCCCTCTACGAGGAGGGCCTGGTCGACGAGGCGGCGTTCACGCAGAACCAGGACGCGCTGCTGGCCCTGGGCGACATCGCCGGGGACCCGATCCTCGGGGCCGCGACGGTCGGCCACCCCGGCGTGTTCGTCACCATCGGGCAGGAGGACGGCCGCGACGCGCAGTACAACCCGGTCGCCCCGCTGGCCGGTCCGAACGGGTCGCCCGCCTCGGAGCTGCTCTCGTCGGTGCCGGGCGGAACGCTCGTCATCACGAACAACGCCAGTGACGCCGACGCCGCGAGCCTGGTGCAGATCGTGGACTGGATGATCGACTACGACAACCACCTCCGGGCCGAGTGGGGCGAGGAGGGTGTCGCCTGGGACTACCCGGCCGAGGGTGACGTCGCGCTCGACGAGTCGCTCGAGCCGCTGTACCTGCGGCACCGGCTCAGCGGCGCCGAGGCGACCGAGAACGCCAACGTGGCCTGGGGTCCGCTCGCGCAGTACTACGGCAGCACGGAGTTCCGTGGCGCACAGGTGGTGTCCGAGGACATCTACGACCTGTCCGGGTACGAGCGTCGCCTGTTCGAGGCCACCGAGCCGTACGCCGAGAACAGCCCGACCGAGGCGTTCCCGTACTGGAACCTCTGGATCCCCGAGGAGGACTCCGCCGAGCTGGCGACGGCGCAGACCAACGTCGAGTCGCTGGTGCTGCAGGCCAGCGCCGAGTTCGTGACCGGCGTGCGCGACATCGACAGCGACGCGGACTGGCAGGCCTTCCAGGACGCGCTCGTCTCGAGCGGGAGCGACCGGTACCTGGAGATCTACCAGGCAGCCTGGGACGCCTCGAACTGACGAGGTGCCCCCGGACGGCGGCCCGGCGCGATGCGTCCGGGCCGCCGTCGTGCACGCCGTCAGGCAGGGCCTCGCGCCGTGGGGCGGGCCGTGCTGCCCGAGGCAGTCGCCGGTGGCCAACTGCTTCGGGTGAGACGTTCTGCCTTGGTGGACGCATATCCATTCACTAGCGCACAGACTTGACAGCCTTCGAGATCGCTGCCTACCATCGCGGTTGAATCGCTTCACTTCATCCCCCGGCATCACCCGTTTCGAGGAGGAAACATGTCCGCAAGGATCCGCAGACGGCGGACGCGCCTGGTCCCCGCCCTGGCCGGGCTCGCCGCCCTGTCCATGGTCGCCGTGGCCTGTGCGCCCGCTGGTGGGAACGCCGGCGACGGCGGCGGTGACGCCGACGGCGGGGCCACCGAGTTCACGTTCCTGACCACCGTGGAGAACCCGCAGATCCGGGACGAGCTCACCCGGCTCAGCGAGAACCAGTGCTCCGCCGAGAACGAGGCGCTGCCGCTCGTGGTCGACACCATCCCGCAGGCCGACGTGAACCAGCGGGTCTCCGTGCTGGCCAGCCAGGACGCGCTCCCGGTCATGTTCGTCTCGCCCACCAGCGAGTCCAAGGTCGGCGGCGACATGTACGAGTCCGGCGCGCTGCTCGACCTCGAGGAGACCCTGACCGACCTGGGGGCCTGGGAGGACGTGCTACCCGCGGCCGCCTCCACGGTGAACACGATCTACGGGGACATGGTCTCGCTGCCGTTCCAGTACAACATCGAGGGCTTCTGGTACAACAAGGCGATCTTCGCCGAGAACGGTCTCGAGGTGCCCACCACCTGGGACGACTTCACCGAGGCCGCCGCGACGCTGCAGGAGGCCGGCGTGCAGCCGCTCACCGCCTCCGGCGGACAGGGCTGGACGATCACCCGGTACATCAGCACCTACCTGGCCCGGGCCCACGGCGTGGACGCCCTCGCCCAGGTGAGCGACGGGGCGGCGAGCTTCACCGACCCCGACTACCTGGTCGCCGCTCAGGAACTCGCCGGCCTCGGCGAGGCCGGCTACTTCGGCCAGGGCATCGTCTCCCGCGACATGGACACGGTCACGGCCGAGTTCTTCGGAGGCTCTGCCGCGATGATGTACAACGGCTCGTGGGTGCTCTCCAACGTCTACGACGAGGAGGACAACACCGTCGGCGTGGACAACATCGGCTTCTTCCCGTTCCCCGAGGTCACCGGCGGCGCCGGCAGCATCGACGACTACCCGGCCAACACCGGCACCGTGACCGCCGTGTCCGCGGCGCTGTACAACGACAAGGTCGGCGACTGGCTCGCGTGCATCGCCGAGAACTACGGCTCCAGCCTCCTGGAGAACCAGGGCGCGATCTCCGGGTTCGCGCAGAACACCGAGGTCGAGGGCGTCGAGCCGCTGGTCGCCGAGATCACCGAGCGGATGGCGAGCGCCGAGGATGCGGTGATCTGGCTCGAGGGGCCGTTCGGACAGCGCTTCGGCGACGCGGCCGGCCTGAGCGCGGGCAGCCTGGTCGACGGCGGGATCTCGCCCGAGGACTACATGGCCCAGATCCAGGACGCGGTCGAGGCGGAGTAACCGGACCGACCACCGACGGTGGGTGCGCACACCACGCGGCGCACCCACCGCCGTCGGGCCCGAGCCTGTGACGGAGCCGTCACGGCCCGCCCGGAACACAGACAGCGGCGGCCCGCGGGCCGCCAGACGCGGAAGGCGCACACATGAGGGACGTCCTCGGGGACCGGAAGGCGATCGTCATCCTGCTCGCCCCCGCGCTGGCCTTCTACACCCTGATCAAGCTCGTCCCGATCCTCTGGTCGCTCGGGCTCACGTTCTTCGACGGCAACGTGCTGCGCGGCTACGAGCCGGTCGGCTTCGACAACTTCACCCGCCTGGTCAACGACGCGGTGTTCTGGGAGGCGACGGCGTTCACGCTCAAGTACGCGCTGGTCGCCACCGTGCTGCAGGTGGCCGCGGGCTACCTGTTGGCGATCCTGTACGTGTTCGTGCTCCGCAAGGGGTCGGCGCTGCTGCGCACGGTCGTCTTCTTCCCGGTGATCCTGCCCACCGTGGCCGTCGGTGTGCTGTTCAAGCGACTGTTCGGGATCCACCCCACTCCAGGCCCGGTGAACTCGCTGATCGAGTCGTTCGGCGGCCAGTCGCTGGACTGGTTCGCGAGCGGTGACACCTCGTTCCTGGTGCTGATCCTCATGGACGTCTGGCGCTCGATGGGCTTCTTCGCCGTGCTGCTGTACGCCGGGCTGGTCGACATCCCGGAGGAGGTGATCGAGTCCGCCCGGATGGACGGGGCCAAGGGGGCCCGGCTGATCCGGCACATCGTGCTGCCGCTGTCCCTGCCGGTGCTGTTGTCCGCGGTGGTGTTCGCGGTCAACTCCACGCTCAAGGTCTTCGACTCGATCCTGGCGGTCACGAACGGCGGCCCGGGCACCGAAACCCAACCACTGACCCTCTACATGTACCGCACCGTGTTCACCTACAACGAGTACGGCTACGGCTCCACGCTCGCGCTCGCCCTGACCATCATCGCGTTCGCCGTGACGATCGTGATCTTCCGTTCCGCCCGCAAGGACGTCACCGCAGATAAGGCGGCCAGCCGATGACCACCCTCGCCCCGGCCCGTCACCTGCCGCAGACGTCCGCTCCGGCGCCGCAGCGGCGGCGCACCGGCGGTGCCCGCCGGTTCCTCGCCCGGCTCCCGATCCGGCTGCTCGTGGTGGCGATCGTCGCCATCGAGGTGCTGCCGATGATCTGGATGCTGCTCAGCTCGTTCAAGACCCAGAACGAGTTCGTCACCGGGTCGGTGTGGGCGCTGCCGAGCTCGTGGGACTTCGGCAACTACATCGAGGCCTGGGTCACCGGGGACTTCGCCTCGAACGTGCGGAACTCGATCATCGCCACCGTGCCGGCCCTGTTCTTCCTCCTGCTGTTCGGGGTGGCGGCTGGGTTCGCGCTCGAGGTGATGGTCTGGAAGGGCCGCTCGACGATCCTGCTGATGTTCGTGGCCGGCATCATGATCCCCGGGCAGATGCTGCTCGTGCCGCTGTTCATCACCTACTTCAACCTGGGCCTGACCCAGACGATCTGGCCGCTGATCCTCACCTACATCGCGATGGGGCTGCCGCTGACCGTGTTCATGATGGCCGCGTACTTCCGGGCCATCCCACGGGAGGTCTTCGAGGCCGCGACGATCGACGGCGCCGGGATGATCCGCTCGTTCTGGCTGATCGGGCTACCGATGATCTCCAACGCGATCCTGACCATCGGCCTGGTCCAGTTCTTCTCGATCTGGAACGACCTGCTCGTGGCGCTGACGTTCGTCACGAACCGGGATCTGGCCACCATCCAGGTGGGCCTGCTGAACTTCAGCGGCGAGTACGGTGCGATGCAGTACGGTCCGTTGTTCGCCGCGATCTGCCTGAACGTGTTCGGCACGCTCGCGGTGTTCCTGTTCCTCAGCAAGAAGATCATGGCGGGGATGGCTTCCGGTGCGCTCAAGGGCTGACACACTCCTGACCCCGTCCCCGGTGACGCTCGGCACGTCCGGTCTCGGGCACGGGGCCGACGCCGCCGCCGACGCCGCAGACGTCGCTGCGGCCAGGGCCCTGCTCACCGGCGGTCACACCCTGATCGACACCGCGAACATGTACGGCGGCGGCCGCTCCGAGGTGATCCTCGGCCGGGCCATCGCCGAACTCGGCGGGGTCCCCGCCGGCGTGCAGGTGATCTCCAAGGCGGACCGGGACCTGGCCACCGGCACGTTCGACCGGGACCGGGTGCTCCGCTCGTTCGAGGAGTCCACCGCCAGGCTCGGCCTGGACACGCTGCCCCTGTATCAGTTGCACGACCAGTACACGATCACGTTCGCCGAGGCCATGGGGCCAGGCGGTGCCGTGCAGGCGCTCGTCGAGCTGCGCGAGCAGGGCGCCGTCGGAGCCATCGGCGTGGCCGCCGGCCCGACGGCGATGCTCGCCGACTACGTCCGCACCGGTGTGTTCGAGGTACTCCTGACCCACAACCGGTACACGCTCGTCGACCGCTCCGCGGCCGGCCTGATCGCCGAGGCCGCCGAGCGCGGCATGACCGTGTTCAACGCCGCCCCGTTCGGGGGCGGACTGCTCGCCGCCGGTGCCCGCCCCGGCGCGACGTACGCCTACCGGGCCGCGCCGGACGCGTTGCTGGCCTGGGTGACCCGGCTCGAGGAACTCTGCGCCGGGTTCGGGGTGCCCGTGGCCGCCGTCGCCCTGCACTTCTCCGCTCGCAACCCCCGCGTCGCCTCGACCGTGGTGGGCGTGCGCTCACCCGAGCGCCTCGCGCAGACGGACGCCCTGCTCGCCACCGAGGTGCCCGAGGAACTCTGGGCCGAGATCGACCGACTCGGCACCCCGCCGTCGACCCTGGACGACTGAACCCATGCAGACCACCACCGGCGCCGCCCGCGCCGCTGCCCCGACCGTGCCCGCCGCCGACCCGGCTGGGTCGCGCGTGCTCCCGTACCACGACGATCCGGTGCCCGGTGCGGGCCGGCGCCGACCCCGCGCGCAGTTCGCCTCGGACGCCGCGAGCCTGAGCCTGAACGGTGACTGGGCCTTCACCCTCGCCCCGACCGCCGCCGGGACCGGAACGGCACTGCCCGACCCGGACCTGGACGACTCCGGCTGGGGCCGCATCGACGTGCCCTCGCACTGGGTGCTGCGCGGGCACGGCGACCCGCTCTACACGAACACCGCGTACCCGTTCCCGATCGACCCGCCGCACACCCCGACGGCGAACCCCACCGGGGACTACCGGCGCACCTTCACGCTGCCCGCCGGGTGGCGCGCCGAGGGCACCGTGCTGCGGTTCCAGGGTGTCGACTCCTGTGCCGCGGTGTGGCTCAACGGGGTGGAGCTCGGGCACTCCAAGGGCAGCCGGCTGCCGTTCGAGTTCGACGCCGGCGCCGCCCTGCGGCCGGGTCGCAACGTCCTCGCCGTGCGGGTGCACCGGTGGTCCTCGGGCAGCTACCTCGAGGACCAGGACATGTGGTGGCTGCCCGGGATCTTCCGGGACGTGGAGCTGCTCGAGCGGCCCGCCGGTGCCCCGGACGACGTGTACGTGCACGCCGACTACGACCACCACACCGGAGCCGGCACCCTGCGGGTCGAGGCCACCGACGCCGTCGGCGTGGCGGTCGAGGCCCTGGTGGACGTCCCCGAGCTCGGGGTGAGGAACCTGCCCGCCGGCACCGCGGTCACGGTCGAGGGCGTGCAGCCGTGGAGCGCCGAGGTGCCCCGCCTGTACGCCGGCACGCTGCGCGCCGGCGCGGAGACCGTGGACCTGGCGATCGGGTTCCGCACGGTCAGCGTGGCCGGAGGCGTGCTGCGCGTGAACGGTGTGCGGGTGCACCTGCGCGGGGTGAACCGGCACGAGCACGACCCGGACCACGGTCGGGCCCTGAGCCTCGAGACGATGCGGACCGACATCCTCATGATGAAGGCGCACAACATCAACGCCGTGCGCACCTCCCACTACCCCCCGCACCCGGAGTTCCTGCGCCTGTGCGACGAGCTCGGGCTGTGGGTGGTGGAGGAGTCGGACATCGAGACGCACGGGTTCATCTACGGCGGCTGGGCGGGCAACCCGCCGGACGAACCGGCCTGGACGCCCGCGCTGCTGGACCGCACCGCCCGGATGGTGGAGCGGGACAAGAACCACCCGTCCGTGATCATCTGGTCCCTCGGGAACGAGAGCGAGGGGGGCCGGGGCTTCGCCGAGATCGAGGAGTGGTTGCGCGAGCGGGACCCGAGCCGGCCGCTGCACTACGAGCGTGACCGCACCTACGCGCAGTCCGACTTCTACTCGCTCATGTACCCCTCCCTGGAGGACCTCGCCGCGATCGCCGAGCGCACCGAGGAGACCCCGGAGGCACTCGAGGAGGACGCCGAGGGTGAGCGCCGCCGTCGGGCGTTGCCGTTCCTGTTGTGCGAGTACGCGCACGCGATGGGCAACGGCCCCGGCTCGCTCGCGGACTACCAGGAGATCCTGGAGTCCTCGGACCGGATGGCCGGCGCGTTCGTGTGGGAGTGGATCGACCACGGGTTCCACGGCCGCACCCCGGACGGGGTCGAGTACCTGCGCCACGGCGGCGACATCGACTACCGGCCCAACGGCGGCTCCTACTGCATCGACGGGCTGGTCCGCCCGGACCGGGTGCCCTCGCCGGGACTGCTCGAGCTCGCGAAGGTCCTGGAGCCGGTCCGGTTCGCGATCGACTCCGGCACCATCACGGTGCGCAACCACTACGACGTGCTCTCCACCGACCACCTCGACTTCACCTGGGAACTCGCCCGGGACGGCGTTCCGGTCGCGGCCGGCCGGCTGGACGTGCCGGTGCTGGCGCCCGGGCAGGAGGTCCACCTGGGCCTGCCCGACGGCGCCGCCGGCACCGGTTCGCGCGGCGACGTGGGGGAGACCTGGCTGACCGTCTCGGCCCGGCTCGCGCGGGAAACACCGTGGGCCGACGCGGGCCATGAGGTCGGCTGGGGCCAGGCCCGGCTCGCCACGCCGCGACCCCCGGGGCTTGGGCAGAACGTTGCCGAGCCAGGAGGGCCTGAGGTTCTGCCCCGGGCGGACGGTGCTGCCCCGGCGGGTCAGGGGCAGGTGGTGGTGGGGTCGGCCGTCCTGGACGCCCGGACCGGGGAGCTCCTCACCCTCGGCGGACTGGAGGTGAGCGGGCTGCGCCTGGACGTCTGGCGCGCGCCCACCGAGAACGACAAGGGCCAGGGTGAGCTGAACAACCTCGCGAAGGTGTGGCGCGCGGTCGGGCTGGACCGGATGCTGCACTCGGTGCGCGACGTCGAGGCGGTCGACGGCGGAACCCGGGTCCGCGCCCGGCTCGCCCCGGCCACGCAGCCGTTCGGGCTCGACGTGGCGTACACCTGGACGGTGGCGGCCGCCCCGGTCCCGGCTGCGGGCCCGGCCGCGACCCTGACCGTGGACATCGCACCGTACGGCCCGTGGCACGAGACCCCGTACGGCAAGCACGAGGTGACCCTGCCCCGGCTCGGTGTGCGGCTCGGCCTGCCCGCGGCGCTGGCCCGGGCGACCTGGTTCGGGCCGGGGCCGGGGGAGTCGTACGTGGATTCCCGCGCCGCCGCGAGGGTGGGCCGGTACTTCTCGACCGTCGACGACCTCGGCTTCGAGTACGTGGTGCCCCAGGAGACCGGCAACCGTCACCTCGCTCGCTGGCTCGAACTCACCGGCGCCGGCACCCCCGGGCTGCGCGTGGACGGCTCCCCGACGTTCGACTTCACCGCCCGGCGCTGGTCCACGGAGGCCCTGGTCGCCGCGCGGCATCCGCACGACCTGCGCCCCGAGGACCGCCTGTACCTGCACCTCGACCTGGCCCAGCACGGACTCGGCAGCTCGTCCTGCGGGCCCGCCACGCCCGACCGGTACCGGATCCACCCCGAGCCCACCCGGTTCTCGCTGACGTTCAGCGTCCCGACCCAGAAGGAGCAGCAGCCATGACGTCCGCCGACCAGCCCGAGACCACCGGAGCCCTGGAGCCCTACGCGCTGCGCGTCGAGCACCTCGAGAACCCGATCGGACTCGACGAGCCGCGGCCCCGGTTCGCCTGGCGGCTGCGCACGAGCGAGCACGGCCGGGGCCAGGGCGCCTACCGCATCGTCGTCACCGGCCGCCGCGGCGAGCTCGCGTGGGACAGCGGCCGGGTCGAGTCCGCCGACCAGTTCGAGATCGGCTACGCTGGCGCCGCGCTGCGTCCGAACAGCGGCTACTCCTGGACCGTGCAGGTCTGGGACACACACGGCGCCGCCGGCGCGGGCGAGAGCGCCACCTTCGAGACCGGTCGGCTCGGGCGGCCGTGGGTCGCTCGCTGGATCGGTCGCGACCGTCGGGACCGGGCCGCGTTCCTGGCGCCGGCCGACGACGACCTCACCTGGAACACCCGCGGCCTGCCGGCGCCGTCGTTGCTGCGCACCACGTTCGAGACCCAGCGCGCCGTGACCACGGCCCGCCTGCAGATCACCGCCCGCGGTCTGTACGAGGCCCGCATCAACGGTGAACTGGTCCACGACACCGCGCTCAACCCGGGCTGGACCGACTACCAGCGCCGGATCTTCTACCAGACCTACGACGTCACCGACGCCGTGCGGACCGGCGCGAACGCCATCGGGGTGGTCCTCGCGGACGGCTGGTGGAGCGGCTTCGTCGGCTACGACGCCCGCAACGCCGGCCGGCTCTACGGCGACGCGCCGGCGCTGCTCGCCGAGCTGCACCTGACCCTCGCCGACGGCTCCACCCAGGTGATCCGCACCGACGAGACCTGGCGCGAGTCCGCCGGGGAGTGGCTGCACGCCGACCTGCTCATGGGGGAGGGCGTCGACGCCCGCCGGCGCCCGGAGGGCTGGGACGCCCCGGGCTTCGACGACGCGCACTGGCGCCGGGCCCGGGCCCTCGGCGACGACACCGCGAACGTCACCGGGGCCACCGCCCCGCCGATCCGCACGGTCGCCGAGGTGGCGCCGGTGAGCGTGCGGACCGACGCCGACGGCGGCGCCGTGATCGACTTCGGCCAGAACCTCGTGGGCCACCTGCGCCTACGGATCCGGGGCGCCGCCGTCGGGCAGTTCCTCGAACTGACCCACGCCGAGACGCTCGACGCCGACGGCAACCTGTACCGGGAGAACCTGCGCCGCGCGGAGGCGCGTGACCTCTACTACGCCCGCGGCGACGCCGAGGAGACGTTCGAGCCCCGGTTCACGTTCCACGGCTTCCGGTACGCCCGGATCGCCGGGCTCGGCGCCGACCTGGACCCGGCGGACGTGCGGGCGGTGGTGCTCAGCAGCGACCTCGAGGAGGTCGGCAGCTTCGACTGCGACAACCCCGACGTGCTGCAGATCGTGTCCAACACCCGGTGGAGCCAGCGCGGGAACTTCCTGTCCGTGCCCACCGACTGCCCGCAGCGCGACGAGCGGCTCGGCTGGCTCGCCGATGCGCAGGTGTTCGCGCCCACGGCCGCTCGGGCCAGCGACGTGTCCGCGTTCTTCGCGACCTGGATGGTGGACGTGGTCTCCGGGCAGAGCCCGGACGGCGCGTTCGGTGACATCGCCCCCGCCGGCCCGTGGATGGGCGAGGGCGCGCCCGCCTGGGGCGACGCCGGCGTGATCATCCCGATGATGCTGTTCGACACCTACGGCGACCGGCGCCAGCTCGAACGGTCCTACCCGGCGATGGTGCGCTGGATCGAGCACGTCCGCGGCGCGAACCCGGACCTGCTCTGGCGCCGACGGGTCGGTTCCAACTACGGCGACTGGCTGCACACCGGCCCCGAGACGGCCCGGGACGTGCTCGCCACCGCGTACTTCGCGAACTCGACCTCGCTCGTGGCCCGGGCAGCCGCCGTCCTCGGCCGCCCCGACGACGAACTGGCGTACACCGCGCTCGCCCAGCAGATCCGGGACGCCTTCGTCGCCGAGTTCGTGCGCGAGGGGAGCATCACCTCCGACACCCAGACCTGCTACCTGCTCGCCCTCGATTACGACCTGCTCCCGCCGGACCAGGTCCCGGGCGCCGTCGACAGGCTCGTGGCGCTGGTCCGTGAGGCCGGGAACCGGCTCACCACCGGGTTCGTGGGCGTCTCGAAGATCTGCCGGGTGCTCAGCGCCCACGGCCACGACGACCTCGCCCAGGCGCTGCTGGTCCAGGAGGAGTACCCGAGCTGGCTGTTCCCGATCCGGCAGGGCGCCACCACGATCTGGGAGCGCTGGGACGGGTGGACCCCCGAGGGTGGGTTCCAGTCCGCGAACATGAACTCCTTCAACCACTACAGCCTCGGCGCCGTGGTCGACTGGATCTACGCGACCCTCGGCGGCATCGACCGGGCACCCGGTTCGGTCGCCTACCGCGAGGTCCTCGTGCGGCCCCGCCCGGGCGCCGGCGTGAGCCGCGCGTCCGCGACCCAGGAGACCCCGCTCGGTCGGGTCGCGACCTCGTGGGAGCTCGTCGACGGCCGGTTCAGCCTGGACGTGGAGCTCCCGCCGGGAGCCCGCGGCGTGCTCTCCCTCCCGACGGCGGAACTCGCCTCGGTCTCCGACGGTTCCGGCGGCGCCGTGGCCGGGGCGGCCTCGGTCGGCCCGCACGGGGAGGTCGAGCTGCGGGTGCCCGGCGGGCGGCACAGGCTGGTGGTGGACGGGGTGGTCGTGGACGGGGTGGTCGTGGACGGGGCCGCCGCGGGTCTGGTGATGCACTCCGCGTAGTTCTCGGGTGCGATGGATGTCGAGAACGTTCGGTCGGCTCCGTCTCCGGGGTACGAGGCACCGAACGGGCCCCGACCACACCGAAGGAGTGACCCATCGTGGAACCCAACGAGATCGCCGAGATCCTGAACCGCCCGCTGAGCCAGGAGCTCCTGGCCCGTGACCTGCTCCGGATGGCCTACGTCGCGAAGGACGGCACGCCGCGGAACATCCCGGTCGGATTCGCCTGGAACGGGACCGAGATCGTCGTCTGCACCCCCACGAACGCGGCGAAACTGGTGTCCCTGCGGCACAACCCCGCGGTGGCGCTGACGATCGACACCGAGGTGCACCCGCCGAAGATCCTGTTCATCCGCGGCCGGGCCGAGCTGGACGAGGTGGAGGGCATCCCGGAGGAGTACCTCGAGATGAACGGCAGCTACCGGATGACCCCGGAGCAGCGGGTCGAGTGGGAGGCCGGGGTGCGAGACCTCTACGACCGGATGGTCCGGATCGTCATCACCCCGACCTGGGCCAAGCTCATCGACTTCGAGACCACCCTGCCGAGCGCCGTCGAGGAGCTGATCCAGCGGCAGGCCGAGCGGCAGGGCGCCTCGAACCAGCCGCGCGCCGCCGACTAGCCGCGCGCCAGTACCTCGGCGGCCCGGCGGACACCGAGCTCCGGGCTGGTCAGGACCGGCACGTCCACGCTCACCGTCGCGGCCGCCCCGGCCATCGAGGCCTGGGCCAGCACCACCACGTCCGCCTGCGCGGCCCACTCGACGATCGCGGCGCCGACCAGTTCGTCGTGGCGGGCCCGGTCACCACCGGAGACCGCCTCGAACGCGCCCGCCACGATCACCTCGTGCAGTTCCGGCGACCGCGCGGCCAGCTCGGCGCGCTCACGCAGCAGGGCCGCCGTGGGGGCCAGCGTGGTGGGCAGCGTCGCGATCACGGCGATCCGCGCCCCGGCACCGATCGCCTCGTCCGCCATCGCCTCGTCGATGCGCAGCACCGGCACGCCGAGCTCGTCGGCCAGGCCGGCCGCGTACCCGGAGATCGAGGAGCAGGAGAACATGATCGCGTCGGCCCCGGCGGCCCGCGCGGCCCGGCCCAGGTCGAGCAGGCGCTCGCGGACGCCGGTGCCCTCGGCGTCCCGGCCGAGGTCGGCGACGATCTTGTCGTCGAGCAGGTGATGGGCCTCCACCCCCGGCAGGTGCCTGGCGGCGAGCTCGGCGATCGTCGGGATCACGACGGCGCCGGTGTGGATGAACGAGATTCGGGTCATGGTGGAGCCTCCGTGCTTTCTGGGCCGTGTCGGGAGGTGCCGGTCACCGCAGCCGCGGCAGCCAGACGGACATCTCGCCGGGGCCGCGGTTGGCCCAGCGGGCGTAGGGGACGAGGGTCAGCGGCAGCGGGGCCGGGTCCTCCTCGCGCAGCTCCCCGTAGAGCGAACCGGCCGCGACCGGGCTCGGGATCCGGACCGCGTCCGTGTGCAGGGTGACGTAGTCGGTGAAGATGCCCTCGCCGTCGGCCTCCCGCCACCGTGCACCCGCCGGGACGTACACGGACTCCACGCCCACGCCGTCGGGCAGGTCCGCGCTCTCCACGCAGTACACGAGGGGCCCCCGCACGATCGCGACCTGGTTCGTGGCCTCCTCCACGAAGTGGTGGGCGACCATGGTGCGGGTGCGCAGCGGGATCTCGACGAGGACCTCGGAGTCGGACCAGGTGCGCTCGATCACCGCGTAGCCGCCCTCGACGGCCGAGGTCGCCTCGCCGTCGACGGCCACCGTGGCCTCGGGGGCCCAGCCCGGGATCCGCACGCGCAACTGCGCCCGCACCGGCCGCTCGGCGCGCACCCGGATCCGGACGGTCCCCTCGCTCGGGTAGCGGGTGGTCTGGGTGACCTCGACGGGCACGTCACCGACGGTGAGGGCCGCGGTGCCGGGCAGGAACTGGTGCACCCAGAGCGCATCGGGGGAGCGCGAGTACACGTAGTACGGCAGTTCCGCGATCACCCGGGCGATGTTCGGCGGGCAGCAGAAGCAGTTCGTCATGTACTCCTGGCGCAGCCGGTTGTCCGAGGCCGGGGGCGTGGTCCGCTCCGGGTCGCCGGCCCGGCGCATCTGGTAGGGCAGGTCCCGGACCGCGCGCAGCGGGTTCGTGTAGAAGTAGCTGGACCCCTCGGCGCCGATCATCGCCGGCAGCGAGTTGAACAGGACCCGTTCGATCTCGTCGGCGTATTTCGCCTCGCCCGTCAGGGCGAGCATCCGCCAGGACCACAGCACGAACCCGAGGGTCGCGCAGGACTCGTTGTACGCCGTCGTCTGCGGCAGCTGGAACGGCCGCCCGTACGCCTGGTGCGTCTTCGTGATCGTCGAGTAGTCCTGCCCGGCGTCCGGGGAGGCGCCGTCGTACACGGCGCCGCAGCCGCCGGTCAGGTACAGCTTCGCGGAGACCACGTCCTGCCAGAGCGCCTCGACGGCCTCACGGAAGGCGGGATCGCCGGTCTCCAGGGCGTAGTCGGTCATGCCGGCGAACAGGTAGTTCGCGCGGACGGCGTGCCCGGTGGCCACGTGCTGGTCCTGCACGGGGTGGACGTCCTGGTTGTCGTCCCCGCCGGCGCCGCCCTTGCCCCCGTGCAGCTCGAGCAGGCGGCGGGCGAGGTCGAGGTAGCGGGAATCGCCGGTGCTGCGGTAGACCTCGATCGTGCCCATGTAGTGCGACGGGCAGATGTTGCAGTCGGCGAGCGCCTCGGGCTGCTCCTGCGCGGCGCGGACCAGGAAGTCGGCCGCGCGCAACGCCGCCGCGTAATAGGTGTCCGAGCCGGTGAGCCGCTTGTGCAGGCAGCCGAGCGTCATCAGGTGCCCGAGGTTGTAGGTCTCGAACTGGAGCCGGTCGGTCAGCGGGCGGACGTCCTCGCCGCGGTTCGCGGCGATGGTGGTCCGCGTGTGCACGTACCCGTCCGGTTGCTGCGCCGCGACGATCGCGTCCGCGGCCTCGGCCACCCGGTCGGCCAGGCCCGGGGCGTCCGGCTCGGCGACGACGGCGGCCTCGAGCCACTTGTACAGGTCGCCGTCCATGAACGGGGCGGCGTGGTGCTCGCCGGTCGCGCGGCCGGCCGCGATCCGGAAGTTCTCCACGGCGTGGGCGATCTCGGGGTCGAACATCAGGTCGCCCATCGAGGGGATCGTCACCTCGAGCGCGTTCGTGCGCAGTCGCCCGAGCGGTCCGTGGCCGTCCAGGGAGACCGACGACGGCGGCAGGGACGTCATCACGGCGTGCGGGCTGGCGGTGGTGTCGGTCAGCATCGGGCTGGGGTCTCCATCGGGTCGCTGGTGGCGGAGGTGGTCGTCGCCCGGCCGAGCCGGACGTCCTCGAACAGGTCGGGGTGGCCCATCTGGCCGCCCTTGAGCACCATCTCGGTGCCGTCGTACGCGGCGCCGGGGGCGTGCGCGCGGCACAGCGCCACATTGCCCCACGGGCGAGACTCGATGCCGAGGGCGCCCACGCCGAGCGCGCGCAGGAGGTGCCCGCTGGTGTCGCCCCCGCAGACGACCAGCCGGGTGCGCGGTGCGGCGGACAGCCGGGCCCGGCCCACCTCCGCAAGGCCCGCGACCACGTCGTCGGACGACACGGACCGGCCGCCCGGGGTGCTCGAGTGGAACACCGTGCTCGCGCCGCCGACATGGGCGGCGATCGCCCGCTCGACGGCGTCGGCCTCGCGCAGGTCGAGCGCCGTCCAGCCGGCGGCCACGGCCGCCCGGATCTGGTCCCAGGTCCGCCCCGACCGGCGCGCGGAGTCGGTGCCGGAGCTTTCCGCGGCCCTAGCCGCGTTCGGGCCGCCCCGATGAGGTTCGGCTTCTACGGCGACGACTTCACCGGATCGGTGGACGCGCTGCTGCAGCTG
>NZ_SMNA01000005.1 GCF_004353825.1 Occultella glacieicola
GTGGGACGGTTCGCTCAGGTGCTCGCGGAGGCAGGGCTCCGGCTGGCGGTCGTCGACGAGACGGGACGGGAGGTCGAGCCGGTCCCGACCCAGGAGGTCAGGGACAACGGCGGCCGCCGTTTCCCGGCCCACCTGGACGTGGTGCCGCCGGACCACGTGCCCTCACACCGGATGTCCCGGCCACGATATGACCGGATGCCGGCCGCCGCCTGGTACCACCACCGATCGATGCGGGACTGCTTCCGCGCAGTCCGCACCGGGGACCTCGACCACCCCACGGTGGCCGAGCTGGCCCGGCGCCGCTGGCTCCTCATCAATCACCGGAGGGCGGCACACACGATCCGGATCGCAGAGCGCAGGCTTCGCATCGCGGCCACCGGGGCCTGGACGGCCGGGACGTCCGCCGCGATCCTCGAGTACCGGCACGGCCTCGCGCTTCGCTCGGCGAACTCCCTGCGGGCCCGACCGGCCGTGCTCTGACCGAGCGGCTGAGGCAGCCATGGACCGACCGGACGCGCGCGGTCGGCGCGGTAGTGCTAAACCCGATCCATGAGCGAACGCTCAACCCTCGAGGATGTCCGCCCGCTGGGCGACGGCCCGCGATCGGTGTTGGCCCGCCGGATCGGGACGGTTGCCCTGGCGCTGGTGCTGCTGGCCGCACTCGGCGGGTTCCTCGGCAACCGGGTGACGACCGAGTCGGCGCCGGCGCAGGGCTACACGCTCACGGTGACCGCCGCGACGACCGCGCGGCCTGGGCAGGACGTGCCGTGGCAGGTGCGGGTGACCAACCCGGAGGGCTTCGGTCCCGAGATCACCATCGCCGTGACGGCCGCCTACCTCGAGATCTACGAGACCCAGGGCTTTCACCCCGAACCCAGCGAGACCACGCGCGACGGTGAGTGGCTCTACCTGACCTTCGATGCGCCGTCGGGCAGCACGTTCGTGCTGGACTACGACGCCTACATCCAGCCGAACGCGAACCTCGGCCGCAGCGGTGCGGTGGCGCTCGTGGTGGACGACGCCCGGATCGCCGAGGTGCCGATCCGCACCGTCCTGTTCCCCTGACCCCCTCCCGACGCAGCAGAAGGAGCCCTTCGAAGTGGACATCGTGATCCGGGCCGCCGTCATCTTCGTCTTCCTGTGGTTCATCACCCGGGTGGTGGGCCGCTCGACCCTCGGCGAACTGAGCTCGTTCCAGCTGATCGTGTTCATCACGATGGGCGACCTCGTGCAACAGGCCGTCACCCAGCAGGACTACTCGGTGACCGCCGCGGTGCTCGCCGTGGGCACGTTCGCGATCCTGACCATCGCGATCTCCTGGGTGAACGCCCGGTGGCGCAAGGCGGCGCGGGTCACGCACGGCGTGCCGGTAGTGGTGTTCGCCGACGGCGAGCCGGCCATGCCGCAAATGCGCCGCGAACGGCTCAGCCTCGACGACTTCATGGCGGCCGCACGTGGTCAGGGCATCACCTCGTTCGCCGAGATCCGGCTGGCGGTCCTCGAATCCAACGGCCAGCTCTCGTTCTTCACGAACGAGGGCGCCACGCAGGGCGCCCCCGAGGAACCGGAGCCTGGCTGACCCCTTGGCGCTCACCCCCGCTTGTAGGAAACCCACAACCGATCCGGCATCCGACACGTCGGCTCCCCGAACCGCGTTGGCGAACAGTGACAACTACAGTGCCTGATGTGACTTCTTCCGACGCCCCCGAGCTGACCACCACCGCCGGCAAGATCGCCGACCTCGACGCCCGGCACGAGCAGGGTCCGCAGGCACTGGCGGCCCTCGCGTCGCAGAAGCAGGCCGCCCGGGGCAAGCGCTCGGCGCGGGAGCGGATCGAGAGCCTGTTGGACGAGGGCAGCTTCGTCGAACTCGACGCGTTCGCGACCCACCGCTCCAGCAACTTCGGACTCGACAAGAAGAAGATCCCCGGCGACGGCGTCGTGGTCGGGTACGGCACCATCGACGGCCGGCAGGTGTGCCTCTACTCCCAGGACTTCTCCGTGTTCGGCGGTTCCCTCGGCGAGGTGCACGGCCAGAAGATCACGAAGGTGATGGACCTCGCCCTGCGCACCGGGGTGCCGCTGATCGGGATCTCGGACGGCGGCGGCGCCCGGATCCAGGAGGGTGTCGCGGCGCTGACCCAGTTCGCCGAGATCTTCCGCCGCAACGTGGCCGCGTCCGGGGTGATCCCACAGATCTCGCTGATCCTCGGCCCGAGCGCCGGTGGTGCGGTCTACTCCCCCGCGCTCACCGACTTCATCGTGATGGCGGACCAGACCTCGAACATGTTCATCACCGGGCCGGACGTGATCCGCGCGGTCACCGGCGAGGACGTCGGGTTCGAGGAGCTCGGCGGCGCACACACCCACAACGAGCGCTCCGGGGTGGCCCACTACCTCGCCGCGGACGAGGACGACGCCTACGACTACGTGAAGGCGCTTCTGCACTACCTGCCCACGAACAACCTCACCGACCCGGAGACCTACCCGGTCGAGGCCGACCTCGAGGTCGGCGACGCCGACATCGAGTTGGACACGCTGATCCCGGACTCCGACAACCAGCCCTACGACATGCGCACCGTCGTCGAGCACGTCCTCGACGACGAGGAGTTCCTCGAGGTCCAGGCCCTGTACGCGCGCAACGTGATCGTCGGCTTCGGGCACGTCGAGGGCCACCCCGTCGGGATCGTCGCGAACCAGCCGCAGACCATGGCCGGCACGCTGGACATCAACGCCGCCGAGAAGGCGGCCCGGTTCGTGCGCACCTGCGACGCATTCAACATCCCGGTGCTCACGTTCGTGGACGTGCCCGGTTTCCTGCCCGGGACCGACCAGGAGTGGAACGGCATCATCCGTCGCGGCGCCAAGCTCATCTTCGCCTACGCCGAGGCCACCGTGCCGCTGATCACGGTGATCACGCGCAAGGCCTACGGCGGTGCGTACATCGTGATGGGCTCCAAGCAACTGGGCGCGGACATCAACCTGGCCTGGCCGACGGCGCAGATCGCCGTCATGGGCGCCAGTGGTGCGGTGAACATCCTCCAGCGCGGGGCCCTCAAGAAGGTGGCCGACGACGGCGGGGACGTCGAGGCCGAGCGGGCCCGGCTGGTCGCCGAGTACGAGGAGGCGATCGTGAACCCGTGGGACGCCGCCCAGCGCGGCTATGTCGACGCGGTCATCGCACCGTCCGAGACCCGAACCCAGATCGTGCGCGGGCTGCGGGCGCTGCGGACGAAACGGGCGTCGCTGCCCGCCAAGAAGCACGGGAACATCCCGCTGTGAGCACGACCAACGGGAACGGCTCCTACGCGGCCGTCGGCGAGGTGCCCGACGACGTGGTGAGGGTCATGCGCGGCGAGCCCGACGATGTCGAGTTGGCCGCCCTGGTGGCCGGGATCCTGGCCGCCCGCGCCGGCACCCCGGACGACATCGACGACGGCACGCAGACCTCCGCATGGCGCGATCCCGGTCACCGGCTCGGCCTGCCCGCCCGCCCCGGCCGGGCCGCATGGCGGTGGAGCGCGCACGGGTCCTGACGCACCCGGGCAGCCCGAGCACCCTGCCCGAGCGCCCTGCCCGACGGCGCCACTCGCCGCCCCGGGCCGGTTCAGGCCCCGAACGCCGCGAGCACGTCCCGCGCGAGACCGATCCGCCGCACCCGGTCCTGGGCGCCGGTGCCGTCCGGCGCGGAGATCACGACCCGGGCACCGTCGGAGGCCACCGTGAGCGGCGCATCCAGGTGACCGACGAGCGCCCCGAGCAGGCGCGCGACCACGGGTGCCACGAGCGGGAGGTCGGCAGCCGGGGCCATCAGGGTCACCTTCGCGGGCAGCCCCGACCCCGGCTGCAGGGTCATCGCGCGGGCGTCCACGATGCCCGGGAACGGCTCCCAGCGGTCGAACCCGCGATCGGCGTCTACCCCGGCCGCGAACACCGGCAACGGCGCTCGGGCGGCCAGCGCCACGAGCTCACGGCGGGCCTCGCCGTAGGCGTTCACCCGATGCAGCGGTTCCTCGCTGCGCCAGGACTCGACGCGCGCGTCCCGACCCTCGACGTGGCCGGCCATCGCCCGTCGTGGCCCGACGAGCCGATGCCGGCGCGGCAGGGCGAGCGGCACGAGCGCCGGATCGACCGTCTCCTGAGGCACCAGGTGCCAACCGTTCGCCTCCGCCCAGACCGCCCATTCGCCGTCGTACGCCTGCTCGTCGGCGAGCGCCCGGGACTCGGCGAGGCGGGTGTACAAAGTGGCCCCGGCACCGAACGCGACCAGGAGCAGCACCACGACGAGGACGGTGGTCCAGGGCTGCCCGAGCCGCGAGAGTGCGCCCGTGGCCGCCAGCAGGAACAGGACCAGCAGCGGCGCCAGGATGGCGCCGACCACGACCGGCAGGCCGCGTCGGCGCCGGTCGTGCTGCGGGCGACCCGACGGCGTCGACCCGCTCATTCGGGAGGTGCGTCGAAGATCCGCGCCGGCAGCCCGTTCCGGTAGGTGCCCTGCAACTGCTCCCGGAGTTCGGGCGAGTCGCCGAGCTCGTCCGCGGCGATCTCCTCGACCTGCGCCGCCAGCCGGCGCAGCGCGTCGTCGTGCGCTCGCATCAGGCTCAGGTTCAGCGCCAGCGGCGAGGACCGGGTGGCGGCCTCGGTGAACTCGACGTCCTGGATCAGCCCGGTCGAGTCGATCACGACCTTGACGTCCCGCTGCGGCGACCACGACTCGATCCGGACCCCACCGAGCCGGTCGTTGGCGCTGCGCATGGCGCCGGCCCGGTCGGTGGCCAGGGCGGTCAGCGCCCGGAGCTGTCGCACCGACTCCTCGTAACCCGCTTGCCAGGACATCAGTCCGTCGCCTCCTGTACGCCGCCGTAGCCGGCATTACCCAGTCCCGCGATGCCCGGGATGATGTCGCCGAGCTGTGGACCACCGGAGTTCAGGACCGTCTCCAGCTTCTTCAGCGACGGCACCAGTTCGGTCAGGGTCCCGTCGAGGCTCTGGACCAGGGTGGCGAACTTCTCGATCGCCGCCGTGACCTTCTCGATCCAGTCCGCTGCCCTGGTGCTCCACTTCGCGATCGTGGTCGCAGCCTGCGCCCCGATCCAGGCCAGGCCGATCCCGACCGTGGCGAGGCACTCGACCACCCACGAGATGAGCTTGCCGACCAGATCCGCGATCAGGTCACGGACGATCGCACGGACCGCTGCGACGATGCCGCTCGCGACCGCGAACCCGACACTGAGCCCGGTCGCGACGCCCGCCATCGACGAGATCGTGCCGCTGGTGATGTTCGCAACCTGGCGGTAGGTGTCCGCCGTGGCGCCGATCCATGGCTCGAGCGCGGCCTGGACGGCGGCATCGAAGTCGGCGGCGACGGTGGTCAGGTGGCTGGAGATGTTCGACCAGGTGTCCGAGATCGCTGTGACCTCGGCCGGGTCGCCGGCCAGGATGTCCAGGAACTCCGGCAGCGGCGGCATGTGGTCCAGCAGGAACCCGGCGACGCTCGAGGCGAGGGTCGCGATCGGGTCGACCACCGCGGCGGCGAGGTCCGTGACGGACCCCGCGAGCCCGAACAGGGCCCCCGCCCAGTTCCCGTTCTGCACGGACTCGACGGTGCTGTCGATCGGCCCGACGATCTTCAGGCTCTGGTACCACTCGCCCAGTTCGGGCCGGTCGACCGTGACCGGTGCTACCAGCTCGCTCACAGCGACTCGATGAACTTCGTGAGCCGGCCCGCCGTGTACTGATCGACGGTGTCGTAGTTGTTCGCGATGGCGGTGAGGGTGGTACCGAGCCCTCCCACCACGCCCTGCGACCCGGCGATCCCGGCCTGCCCGATGGCCTGCACCGCGTTCGCCGGCGGCGTCAGGAAACTGCACAGGATCCCGAAGGCGTGGGCCGACATCTGCGTCGCGGTCCCGGCCGCCGACCGAGCCTCCCCGATCCGTGCCGCGATCCCGGCGACGTCGTTCGCGTGCGCCCGCACCGCGTCCGTGTCGACCTCGAGGTCGAATCCCATGCTCAGAGCCTCCCGTTGATGATGTCGTCCAGGGCGTCGATCGTGGAGGTGTCCGACAACATGCTCGGGTCGGGTCGTCGCGGCGTCGCGCCACCGGTGAGGTCGCGCCGCGCGGCGGCGAGTGCGGCCAGCAGGCCCTCGCGCAGTTCCTCCGGAGTGAGGTCGATGATCTGCGGTCCGAACTGGGCGTCGACGAGCAGTCCCTGCCGGTCCACGGTCGCCTGGACGATGCCGTCGTCCGACTCCCCGATGCCGCGGTCCGGCAGATCCTCACCGGTGAGCGCCGTGGCCTTCGCCTGCGCGGCTTCGAGCTGGGCCCGGATCCGGGCGCGGACCGCTTCGAGCATCTGGGATTGTGACTCCACCGTACGAGGATGCATGACCGCACGGGCGGCCTCCAAACACGGCCCATGGGGAGAAGTCCCCCCGACCGGGCCGGCACCACCGTGAGGCTCAGCGTGACGCGGTCGACGCCGGCGACGCGGCCCCGGCCTCCCCGTGCGAGTCCGGGTAGCGTGGGGCCTCATGACCGATGCCCCCAGCCCCCGCACCCCCACGCCGACCGACGCGATCGCGGATGCCTTCGTCGACATCCTCGCCGAGCTCAGCCCGATCGCCGCGACCGGGATGGGCATCACCGGCCATGATCACCGGCTCGACGACTTCTCCCCGGCCGGCGAGCAGGCCCATGCCGCCGCTGCCCGGAAGGTGCTCGCGGATCTGGCGGACGTCGAGCCCGTCGACGATGTGGACCGGATCACGCAGGCCGCGATGCGGGAGCGCCAGGGGCTGCTCCTCGAACTCTCGGAGGCGGACGAGAACCTCGCCGACCTCAACGTGATCGCCTCGCCGGTGCAGGGCATCCGCGAGGTGTTCGACCTCATGCCCACCGACACGGCCGCGGACTGGGAGACCATCGCGGAGCGGATGCACGCCGTCCCGGCTGCCGTGGACGGCTACATCTCCTCGCTCCGGCTGGCCGCGTCGCGGGGCTTGGTGGCCGCCGTCCGGCAGGTCACCGAGTGCGTGAAGGAGGCGGACGACCTCGCCGGGGACGCCTCGTTCTGGACCACCTTCGCGACGGGTGCGCGGCCGGACGACGAGGCGCCGCCGTCCGCCCTCGCCGGCCACCTCGCCGACGGTGCCGCCCAGGCACGAGCGGCGTACGGCACGCTCGCCTCCGCCCTGCGGGACCTGGCCGGACAGGCCCCGGCGGACGACGCCGTGGGGCGGGAGCGCTATGCGCGGTTCTCGCGCCGCTTCCTCGGCGCCGCGATCGACCTCGACGAGACCTACGAGTGGGGCCTGGAGGAGCTCGCCCGGATCGTCGCCGAGCAGGAGCAGGTGGCCGCCCGGATCGGCGGGCCGGGCACGGCCGTGCGGGACGCGATGGCCACCCTGAGCGCCGACCCCGCCCGCAAGCTCCACGGCACGGAAGCGCTGCGCGAATGGATGCAGACCACGTCCGACGCCGCACTCGCCGCGCTGGCGGACACCCAGTTCGACATCCCCGAACCGGTCCGGCGGCTGGAGTGCCGCATCGCTCCGACCCAGTCGGGTGGCATCTACTACACCGGCCCCAGCGAGGACTTCTCCCGGCCCGGACGGATGTGGTGGTCGGTCCCGGAGGGCGTGACCGAGTTCGACACCTGGGTCGAGAAGACCACCGTCTACCACGAGGGCGTGCCGGGTCACCACCTCCAGGTCGGCCAGACCGTGTACCGCTCCGCCCTGCTGAACCGCTGGCGTCGGATGGCCTGCTGGGTCAGCGGTCACGGCGAGGGCTGGGCCCTCTACGCCGAGCGGCTGATGGCCGACCTCGGCTTCCTCGACGACCCGGGCGACCGGCTGGGCATGCTGGACGGACAGCGGCTGCGCGCAGCCCGCGTGGTGATCGACCTCGGCGTGCACCTCGGCAAGCCCTGCCCGGACGAGTGGGGCGGCGGCATCTGGGACGCCGAGAAGGCCTGGCCGTTCCTCCAGGCCAACGCGAACATGGCCGAGGGGTTCCTGCGGTTCGAGCTGAACCGGTACCTTGGCTGGCCCGGACAGGCGCCCGCGTACAAGGTCGGACAGCGGCTCTGGGAACAGATCCGGGACGAGACCGCGGAGCGCGAGGGCGCGGACTTCGACCTCAAGGCGTTCCACCGGCGCGCCCTGGACGTCGGCTCCGTCGGCCTGGACACCCTGCGCGAGGCGTTGGTGTGACCCGTTCCGACCACGGGTCGGACCTCACGCCCGACGGCGGTGTGACCCCGGCCGGGCCGGAACCGGTCGTGATCGCGGTGTACTACCCGACGGCGGAGGGTTTCGACGTGCCGCCGACGGCTGCGGACCTGCAGGACACAGGTCCCGGTCCCTCACTGGCGGCCAGACTGCGGGCGGGCCTGGCACTCGGCGTGTCCGGGGGCCTCGCCACCGGTGGCCTGATCGGCGGGCTGAACCCCGTCTTCAGCGACGGTCCGGCGGGACTCCTGCTGCTGATCGGGGCGGTCGGCGTCGTGGGTCTGACGATCGCCTTCCTGCTCAGGTCGCGTGGCGTCCTGGTCCGCCCCGGTTCACTGGCGCTGACGACCCTCGCCGTCACCCTGCTCGCGTTCGGTGCGATCCTGCTGCTCCTGCGGGACAACACCGGTTGGCTCGTGGTGGTCCTGGGTGGCCTCGCCGCCGTCGTGGCCCTGCGGTACCGCAACGCCGAGCGCACCGTGGCCACACAGCGGGCGGCCTGGCTGGCGGGCTGGCCCCGCCTGGTGCAGGACCCGCGGTACATGATCGGCAGGGTCAGCGACCTGACCCTGAAGCACCCGAACGATCAGCACTTCTCGATCTCCGGATCGGTCACCTACCCGGACGCCGGCGGCGTCGAGCACGTCGTCGCGATCCCTGGCGGTGTGGTGCCCCGCGCCGGTGGTGTCCAGCCGCCGGCCCTGTACGCGCCGGTGGTGGTGTGGCACAGCCCCGACAACTCGGTGGTGCTGCTGCGGTTCTCGGCCGCGCTCGCTCCGTAGCCGCTGGGTCGGGGCACGGCGACAGGGGCACTCCCGGACGGCGTGGGCATCGGCCGGGCGAGGTCGTCGCTGGTGCGGTGACCTCGGCTGCGTCAGCCTCGTTCGCAGAGCGGTCCGGCCCCGTCGAACTCGGCGCTGTCGGTGCAGGTGCGGTACTCCCAGGTCCGGGACCCGAGCAGGTCCTGGGTCGCGTCGGTGTAGATCTCGATGCCGTCGATACCGGCTCCCACGCGGTAGTAGGTGATGATCGGGTCTCCCTCGACGGTCGGCCGCTGGACCGCAGTCTCGGCACCCGGACCGTCCGCGCCACCGGCCGTGTTGAGGCAGGTCACAACGTCGGCGGGCCACTCCGGCTCCCCCTGCTGGAAGACCACGTCACCGCAGTCGGGCAGGGGCTCGCGATCGCGGAACTGCGCCGGCGCAGCGGCCGAGGTCCTGGAGGTCTCGATCAAGGACTCGCCGGGAGCGGACGAGGAGTAGGGCGAGTCGAGCGGGGCCGGAGCCGACGTCTCGGTGCTGCAGCCGGCCAGAGCAAGTCCCAGGACGAGAGCGCCACCGCCGAGCCGGTGCACAAGTTCGGCCACACCCCGGACCGCGGGTTCGACCACGACGCCCACCTCCGCTCAGCCTGCCCCGAACCGCTGGGACGGCGGCAACGGGCTTCCTCCGACGAGCCCGCGCCGACGAGCCGTCACGGTGACTGTGTCGCACCGACGGCCGTCCTTGCACGACCACCCGTGATCCGCGCCCGCGCGGCCGCGACGATCGCAGCCACCGTCTCCTCCCACGCAGTGAACGTCACACCGAAGACTTCGGTGGTCTCCTCATGCGTGGCGACGAAGGGAGCATCGAACTGGTAGAGCATCTCGATGATCTCCCCGAGTTGCGGCTGCGCCAGCCCGAGCAGCCGCAGGACCGGCCTCGGGATCCGTGACACTCTGGCCCTCGGCAGACCGCCCGCCGCCGCGACGTCCTCGGCGACCTGACGGATCGACCGGGCCGGGGCGCTCGGCACGTGCCAGGCCCTGCCCCAGGCCCGCTCGTCCTCGGCGAGGGTGAGGATGGTGCGGGCGATGTCGTCGACGGCAGTCCAGGTGTGCGCGGCATCCGGATCTCCGACGACAGCGGCACGCCTGCCCCGGAGCACCGGGTCCACCAGACGCGGGCCCGCGTGGGCGCCGTCGGTGGAGACCACCTGTGCGCCGACGTAGTCGGAGCCACGCAGTTCCAGCGTCCGGATCCGTCCCGCCCGATGCGCGGCGACCAGGTCGGCCCAGATCCGGGCCCGGATCGCGCCCTTGCGGGTGGGCGGGTCGATCGGGGTCCGGGCGCTCATCGGGCTCGACCCCGCCGGGTACACGTAGAAGTTGCCGACGAGCGCGAGCACGGCTCCGCTCGACTCGGCCGCGCCCATCACCTCCCGGTGGATCGGCGGCCAGCCCGCCTGCCACTGCCGATAGGGCAGGTTGACGGCGTTGACGATCACCGAGGCGCCGGCCGCCACCTCGCCGAGACCGCCGGCCGCCACGTCCAGCGCGACCCGGTCGATCCCGGGCCGGTGCGGCCCGCTCCCCGACCGGGTCACCACCGTGACCCGGTCACCGCGCGCGGCGTACCTGCTCGCCGTGGTCGCGCCGATGGGTCCGGCTCCGAGGACAACGATCCGTGCCATGATTCCTCCATGTTGTGAACAGTGTTCTCTATTGCGAACAGTGTTCACCCGAGTAGAGTGATCCGTCAAGAACACTGTTCACACTTTTCGACCGAAGGCACCGCACGCCCCATGCAGCCCGCCCCGTCCGACCCGCCGGATCCGCCCACACGGCCCACACAGCCCGCATCCCGGACCCCGCGTGAGCGTGCCCGCGCCGCGATGATCGACGACGTTCTCACCGTGGCCCGGCGCCAGCTCGGCGAGGTCGGCGCCGCCGGGCTCTCGCTTCGGTCGGTCACGCGCGAGGTCGGCATCTCCCCGTCGGCCGTGTACCGCTACTTCTCGAGCCGGGACCACATCCTCACGGGGCTGATCCTGGAGGGCTACACGCGTCTCGGCACGGCCGTCACCGCAGCCGACGACGCGCTCCCGCCGGACCGCGTCACCACCCGGTGGCACCAGGTCTGGCACAGCACCCGAGACTGGGCCGTGGCCAACCCTCACGAGTACGCCCTGCTCTACGGCACCCCGGTGATCGGGTACGACGCGCCCCCGGAGACGGTCGAGCCGGCCACCCGTGTGGTGGTCCGTCTCACGGAGATCTTCTTCCACGCGGCCCGTCGGGACCTGCTCACCGACCGCGTGGACCTCAGCGACCCGGCGCCGACCCCGGGCCTGCGCGAGGACGCCGAGAGTCTCTTGCGCACGATCGACGCCCTGGGCGTGCCCGTGCCGGCCGGTCTCGACCCGGCCGACCCGGTGCGGGTGGTGAATGCCTGGAGCGAACTGTTCGGCGCCATCTCGTTCGAGCTGTTCGGGCACTACGTCCGCAGCATCACCCGGCACGCCGAGCACCTCGACACGCTCGCGGCGGCCACCGCCCGACAGCTCGGTCTGCCCGAGCGGGACTGACGAGAACACGGTCGACGGCGGCCGCGCGCCGGGCGGATACGCTCGCCGGATGCGCACGCTGCTTCTTGCCTCCGCCTCGCCGGCCCGAGCCGCCACCCTGCGCGCCGCCGGGCTGGAGCCCCTGATCCGGGTCGCCGACCTCGACGAGGACGCGGTCCTGCGCGAGCACGCCCGATCCCGACCGTCGGACCGCCCCGCCTCCACCGTGGCGGAGGCGGTCCTGATGCTGGCCCGAGCGAAGGCCGAGCACATCGCGCAGGCGCCGGGCGCAGCCACTTCCGCCGACCGGCCGGACGTCATCCTTGGCTGCGACTCGCTGCTCGAACTCGACGGACGCGCTCTGGGCAAGCCCGGCACGGTCGAGCGCGCGACCGGCCGCTGGCGGCTGATGCGCGGCCGGACCGGGGTGCTCCACACGGGCCACTGGCTGATCGGTGCCGACGGGCGCAGCGTCGGGAGGGTCTCGAGCACCACGGTCCACTTCGCCGACCTCACCGACGCCGAGATCGAGGCGTACGTACGTACCGGCGAGCCCCTCGCCGTCGCCGGGGCGTTCACGATCGACGGTCTCGGCGGAGCCTTCATCACCGGCATCGAGGGCGACCACCACGGCGTGGTCGGGATCAGCCTGCCGCTGCTGCGCACGATGCTCGGCGAACTGGGTCTGAACTGGACGGACTTCTGGTCGTAGTCGGTCAATGAGACGCACCCGACCCGATTTTGTACCTGTTGCACTACGACATCCGCGAGCCGCGCCTCAACCTACGGCACCGTTTGTAGACACCCCACAAGTCAGCCGGAAGTGCGTTGCGCCGAAGAACAGACTTCCGCCTGCCCGGGAGTCGCGATTGGGCACATCGCCGCGGCAGGGCTAGCGTGAACCGACGCCGACGTGCCCAAGGGCGCCGACCGGCTTGACCAGAGGCGCGGCGACGGCGCGCCGACCGATCGAGGAGAGTGCATGTCGACGAGCGCGGCGACCACCACCCAGAATCACCCGCTGCGCAAGGTGCTCATCGCCAACCGCGGCGAGATCGCGGTCCGCGTGGCCCGTGCGTGCCGGGACGCCGGTATCGCCTCGGTCGGCGTCTACGCCGACTCCGACCGCGACGCCCAGCACGTCCTGCTCACCGACGAGGCCTTCGCCCTGCACGGCGTGCGGGCCGCCGAGACCTACCTCGACTCCGCCAAGCTCCTCGACGTGGCCCGCCGAGCCGGCGCGGACGCGATCCATCCCGGGTACGGGTTCCTCTCCGAGAACCCCGACTTCGCCCGCGCCGTGATCGCCGCGGGCCTGACCTGGATCGGCCCGCCACCGGCCGCGATCGACGCCCTGGGGGACAAGGTCAGCGCCCGGCACATCGCCCAGCGCGCCGGGGCGCCGCTGGTGGCCGGCACACCCGACCCGGTCTCGGACGCGAGCGAGGTGCACGCCTTCGCCGCCGAGCACGGGCTCCCGGTCGCGATCAAGGCCGCCTTCGGTGGCGGCGGGCGCGGCCTGAAGGTCGCCCGCACGGTCGAGGAGATCGACGAACAGTTCGAGTCCGCGGTCCGGGAGGCCACCGCGGCGTTCGGACGCGGCGAGTGCTTCGTCGAACGCTTCCTGGACCGGCCCCGGCACGTGGAGACCCAGTGCCTCGCCGACGACCACGGCACCGTCGTGGTGGTCTCGACCCGCGACTGCACCCTGCAGCGCCGGCACCAGAAACTGGTCGAGGAGGCCCCGGCGCCGTTCCTCACCCCGGAACAGGACGCCGAGCTGCGGCAGGCCTCCATCAGCATCCTGCGCGAGGCGGGCTACCGCGGCGCCGGCACCTGCGAGTTCCTCATCGGCACCGACGGCACCATCTCGTTCCTCGAGGTGAACACCCGGCTGCAGGTCGAGCACTGCGTCACGGAGGAGGTCGCCGGGATCGACCTCGTCCGTGAGCAGTTCCGGATCGCGGCCGGTGAGCCGCTCGGCTACACCGAGGTGAGCACCCGGGGCCACTCGTTCGAGTTCCGCATCAACGGGGAGGACCCGTTCGGCAACTTCCTGCCCTCCCCCGGCACCATCAACTCGCTGCGCTGGCCGAGCGGCCCGGGCGTGCGGGTCGACTCCGGCGTGGTCGGCGGGGACGTCATCTCCGGGGCCTTCGACTCCATGCTCGCGAAGGTCATCGTCACCGGTGCGACCCGGACCGAGGCCCTGCAGCGGGCGCGCCGGGCGGTCGCCGAGACCGAGGTCACCGGTATCCCCACGGTGCTGCCGTTCTTCCGGGCGGTGCTCGCGGACGCCGACTTCACCGCGGCCACGGTCGACGACTTCCGCGTCCACACCACCTGGATCGAGAGCGAGTTCGCCGAGCGCCTCGCCCCGCCGCACGACGGCGGCCGTGCTGCACCCGCCCCGGCCCCCACCACCGCGGCGCCGGCCGAGTCGGCCACCGAGCGGGTGGTCGTCGAGGTGGGCGGGAAGCGGCTCGAGGTGGTCCTCCCGGCCGGCCTGAGCCTCGGCGCGACAGGACGTGCCCGTACCCCGAAGCGCCCGCCCCGCCGGGCCACGAACCGTTCCGTCGGCGCCGGCGGTGGTGGGAACGCGCTGGCGAGCCCGATGCAGGGCACGATCGTGAAGGTCGCCGTGGCCGACGGCGAGATCATCAACGAGGGTGACCTCGTGGTGGTCCTCGAAGCCATGAAGATGGAGCAGCCGCTGGTCGCGCACCGGTCCGGTCGGGTCCACGGGCTCAGCGCCGCGGTCGGCCAGACCGTCGGGTCGGGCACCGTGATCTGCCAGATCGACACGCTGGAGGACGGCGACTGACCGCAAGGTGCCCGAGCCCTGAGACGACCCGGCGGCCTTCGGCGCTCGCCCTAGGCTGATCGGGTGACCCACGCGCTGAACCCCGACGGCCGACGCGCCCACGGACCCGCCGACGCCTGGGTCCAGTGCGGTTGCGGCCAGCGCCACTGGGGCACGGCCGGTGCAGCCGGGCTGCTGCTCGCCGACGGCGGCCCCACGGACGTTGCGCCCACCCGCGTCGTTCTGCAGTTCCGCGCGGCCTGGTCCCACCACGGTGGCACCTGGGGCGTTCCTGGTGGCGCCCTGGACCCCGACGAGGACTCCCTGACCGGTGCCCTGCGCGAGGCCGAGGAGGAGGCCGGGATCCCCCCGGCCGCCGTCGCCCCGCTGGCGACCTCGGTGCTGCGCCACCCGGACTGGTCCTACACGACCGTGCTCGGCAGGACCGTCCGCCACGTGGATCCGGCCCCGACCGACGCCGAGAGCGCCGAGGTCGCCTGGGTCGACGTGGACGAGGTCGTGAACCGCCCCCTGCTGCCGGCCTTCGCGGAGGCCTGGCCGAGTCTGGCCACCCTGCTGCGGGTGCGCCCGGTGCTGGTCGTGGACGCGGCCAACGTGGTCGGTTCCCGCCCGGACGGCTGGTGGCGGGACCGGGCCGGCGCGGCGTCCCGGCTGGCCGGCGAACTGGCCGCCCTCGCCGCGCGCGGGGTGCCCGCCGGCCTGCTCGGGCTGCCCGCGGACCACTGGTGGCCCGAGGTCGTGATGGTGGTGGAGGGCGCGGCCCGCGGGATCACGATCGGGCCCGATGACCACGCCGTCTCGGGTGCCGGTCAGCCCGGCCCGGTGCTGCCGCGGGTGCGCATCGTGGACGCGGCCGGCTCCGGTGACGACGAGATCGTGCGGCAGGTCGTCGCGGCCCGGGCCCCGGCCACCCCGGCCCGGGCCCCAACGGCCCCGACCTCGGCAGTCGCTGGACCGGCCGTCACGGTCGCCACGTCCGACCGTGGCCTTCGCGAGCGGGTGAGCGCGGCCGGGGGCCGGTGGGTCGGCGTCTCCGCGCTGCGGGCGCACCTCGATTCCGCTCACTGAGAGACCCGCATCCCCGAGTGGCCCGCCCGCGTAGGCTGACCCTCATGAGCGCACGCACCGCCTGGGGAATCGGACTGGCCACTCTGACCGGCAGCGGCCAGGTGCTCGACGTCTGGTACCCCGCGCCCGGCCTCGGCCAGACACCCGCGCAGAGCGCGGGCCCCTACGGCGTGCCGGCCAACCTTGCGGCCCTCGCCGTGACCGACCCCGACCGCGGCACCCGCCAGGTGATCCGCCACGTGACCACCGATCTGGACGTTCCGCCGTCGGACACCGCCGACGCCTACCTGCGCCTGCACCTGCTCTCCCACCGGCTCGTGGAGCCGAACACGATCAACCTCGACGGCATCTTCGGGGTGCTGCCGAATGTCGTCTGGACCTCGGCCGGCCCCTGCGCGGTCGACGATTTCGAGCAGACCCGGCTCCGCTTGCGGGCCGCTGGGAAGGGACGCCACATCCAGGTCTTCGGCGTGGACAAGTTTCCCCGGATGACCGACTACGTGCTGCCCGCCGGCGTGCGGATCGCGGACGCGGACCGGGTCCGGCTGGGCGCCCACCTGGCCGAGGGCACCACCGTGATGCACGAGGGCTTCGTGAACTTCAATGCGGGCACCCTCGGCGCCTCCATGGTCGAGGGCCGCATCTCCCAGGGCGTCGTCGTCGGCGAGGGCACGGACATCGGCGGCGGTGCCTCCATCATGGGCACCCTGTCCGGCGGGGGGTCGGTGCGGGTTTCGATCGGCGCTCGGTGCCTGCTCGGTGCGAACGCCGGCCTCGGGATCTCCCTCGGCGACGACTGCATCATCGAGGCGGGCCTGTACGTCACCGCGGGCACGAAGGTGACGCTGGTCGGTGACGATGCCGCCGCCGGTGAGACCGGCCGACGGGTGGTCAGCGCCCGGGCGCTCTCCGGCACCTCGAACCTGCTGTTCCGGCGCAACTCCACGACCGGCGCGGTGGAGGCCTTCGAGCGCTCGGGCTCGGGGATCTCGCTCAACGCGGCGCTGCACGCCCAGTAGGTCCGGCGGTGGCCCAACGTCGTCGGCGACGCCCCTGGCGGATCGCGCTCGTGCTGCTGGTCACCCTCGGGCTCACCATCGCGGCCGTGAACGTGGTGCAGAGCCTCGTACGGCTGCCGAGCCCACCGCTGGTGCAGCGGTGCCTCGCCACGGACGGTTCGACGTCGGTCGCGCTGGACCCGGAGCAGGCCGCCTACGCGGCCCTGATCTCGGCGATCGCCACCGAACGTGGCCTGCCGGCCCGCGCTGTCACGATCGGGCTGGCCACCGCCATGCAGGAGTCCCGGCTCGCGAACCTCGACTACGGCGACCGGGACTCCCTCGGCCTGTTCCAGCAGCGCCCCTCGCAGGGCTGGGGCACCGTCGAACAGGTCACTGACCCCGTCCACGCCACGAACGCGTTCTACGACGCCCTGGTCCGGGTGCCGGACTACGAGCGCCTGGAGGTCACGGTCGCCGCACAGGAGGTGCAGCGCTCGGGCTTCCCGGACGCGTACGCCCAGCACGAGCAGCTCGCGCGGCTGTTCGCGTCCGCGCTGACCGGGCACTCACCGGCCTCCGTGGTGTGCCGCCTCGCTGAGCCGGACCCGGCCACGACCGCGGCCCTGCCCGCGATGTTGTCCACCCGGCTGGCCCGGGACCTGCCGAGCGTGTCGATGGTCGCCGCGGAGGCCGACCAGCTGCTCGGCGTCGAGGCTCTGGTGCCCGACGGCGGAGCGGACTCCCGGGACCGGCTCGCCTGGGCGGTGGCCCAGTGGGCGGTCGCGACCGCCCACGAGACGGGCGTCAGCGAGGTGGTTGTGGCCGGGCAGCGCTGGGTCCGGTCGGAGGGCGCACGGGCCGCGTGGGCGCCGCTGCCCGAGGGCGCCGTGGGCGCCGACGACCCGGCCGGCACCGTCCGGGTGCGCTGAGCCCACGCCCGCCGGGGCCGACCTGGGACCGGTAGCCCCGGGCCGGCCGCCACCATCGGGGCCATGAACCCCATGCTGAAGAAGGTCCTCGTCCTGACCGGCGCGACGGTGGTACTCGTGCTCGGCGCCGTCGTCGCGATGACCGTGTGGGGCGATCAACTCGTGGACACCCTGCCCTCCTCCGCGCGCCGTGCCCGTCGCTACCTCTGGCTCGTGATCCCGGTGCTGGTGGCACTGGTCGGGACCCTGCTGCGCGGGCCGATCACGCGCTGGATCCTGAAGGACGGCAGCGACACGCGCGACTCGGGCATCGCCGTCGGTCGGGTCGTCTCGGTCAGCCGCACCGGGATGAGTGTCAACGACGTCCCGCAGCGGCGCTTCGAGCTGGACGTCGAGACCCCGGAAGGCACCCGGTTCCGGTCCCGGGCCACGCAACTGGTCCCCGAGCACGAGCTCGGCCGGTACCGGCCGGGCACCCTGGTCCCGGTCCGCCACCGACCCGGTCGCACGAAGTCCGTCTCGCTGGTGACCGACTCCCCCGCCGCGGCGAGGGCCGCGCTCGCCGATCACCTGGTCGCCAGGGGCCTGACCACCCCGGAGCAGCTCGACGTCTCCAGCCGTGGGGTCCGCACCCACGCGGTGCTGACCGCGGCCACACCCACCGGTCAGGTCCGCGACGCCCACACCCAGCTGCGGCTCGCCCTGGTGGTGACCCGGCCGGACGGATCCCAGTACCCCGCGAGCCAGGAGCTGTACGTGCCCCGGAACGCGCTGCCGCACCTGCGGGTCGGCGCCCGTGTCGCCGCGTTCGTGCTGCCGGAGGACGAGCGGCGGGTCTCCGTCGGCCTGGCCGTCTGACCGCCCACCCGTCCGTCCGAACGTTCGTCCGTCCGACAAGGAGCACCCCCATGCGGATCCTGCGTGTGATCGCGATCCTGGCCATCGTCCTGGCCGTCGGCTGGTACGCCGCCGTCGCCCTGAACGCCGGCGGCGGCGTCGACGCCTGGCTGAACGAGTCCATCGGCGTGGTCATCACGGTGGTCGTCATCGCCGGGACGGTCCTGTCCCTGACCGGTCACGGTGGCGTGGGCGCCCAGCTCGGCACGGCTCGGGGCCGGGCCTCCCGGGACTTCTCCGACGCACCCGTGGCGATCGGCACCCTCGTGGACGCCGAGCACACGGGCTGGACGGTCAACGACATGCCGCAGCTGGACCTGGTGCTGGACGTCGAGACACCGCAGGGCCAGCGGTTCCGTGCCGCGACCACCACCCTGTTCGCCCATCACGAGCTGGGCCGGCTCACCGTCGGTGCCCATTGTCCGGTCCGGTACCGGCCGCAGGACCTGAGCCGGGTGGAGTTCGCAGTCGACGCCGACCCCGAGGAGATCCAGGCGGCCTTCAACGCCGTCATGGTCCGCCACGGTCTGACGGACCCGGCCGCACTCGAGGTGGCCGCGCGTGGCGCGGTGACGACCGGCGTGGTCACCGGGCTGCATCCCACCGGACAGGTCCGCGAGGACCACTCCGAGGTCGAGGTGCAGCTACTCGTCACCCGCCCGGACGGGAGCCGGTACCCGGCCACGAAGACGTCGTTCGTGCCGCCGACGGCGATCGAGGCCGTCCAGGTCGGGCGGATCGTCGAGCTGCGGGTGCTGCCGTGGGACGAGCAGCGGATCGCGCTGGCCCTCCCGGTGAACTGAGAGAACCCCGGCACTGGCGTGCCGGGGTTCTCCCATCGGAGCGGGGCGTCAGCGCTCGTCGATGCCGACGTAGTCGCGCGATGGGCTGCCGGTGTAGACCTGCCGGGGGCGGCCGATCTTGGTGGTCGGGTCCTCCATCATCTCGCGCCACTGGGCGATCCAGCCCGGGGCACGGCCCACCGCGAACAGCGGGGTGAACATGTTGGTGGGGAAGCCCATCGCCTTGTAGATCAGCCCGGTGTAGAAGTCCACGTTGGGGTAGAGCTTGCGCTGGATGAAGTACTCGTCCGAGAGGGCGATCTCCTCCAACCGCTTGGCGATGTCGAGGAGTTCGTCGCTCTTGCCGAGCCGGGCGAGCACCTTGTCCGCGACCTTCTTCACGATGGCGGCGCGCGGGTCGTAGTTCTTGTACACCCGGTGGCCGAAGCCCATCAGGCGAACGCCCTTCTCCTTGTTCTTGACCCGGTCCATGAACGTGTCCACGTCGTCGCTGCTGGACTGGATCTCACCGAGCATCGCGAGCACGGCCTCGTTCGCCCCGCCGTGCAGCGGGCCGGAGAGCGCACCGATGCCGGCGGAGACACTGGCGTACAGGTTCGCGTGGGCCGAACCGACGATCCGCACCGTCGAGGTGGAGCAGTTCTGCTCGTGGTCGGCGTGCAGGATCAGCAGCAGGTTCAGGGCCTGCACGAGGGCGTCGTCGGTCTCGTACGGCTCACCGTTGGTGGAGAAGCTCATCCGCAGGAAGTCGGGCACGTACCCGAGCGCCGGGTCCGGGCCGATCATCTCCTGGCCGCGGGACTGCCGGAAGGCGTAGGCCGCGATGGTCGGCAGCTTCGCGAGCAGCAGCACCGTGGCGAGTTCCACGGCGTGCTCGTCGAACGGGTCGACGCTCTCCGGGTAGTAGCCGGGCAGCGCCGACACCGCGGAGGACAGCACGGCCATCGGATGCGCGTCGGTCGGGAACGCGCCGATCAGGTTCTTGAAGTTGTCGTGCAGGTGGGTGTGCCGCTCGACCCGCTCCGTGAACGCGCTCAGCTCCTGCGCGCCGGGCAGGTCGCCGTGGATCAGCAGGTAGGCCACCTCGAGGAAGGAGGACTGGGCGGCGAGCTGCTCGATCGGGTACCCGCGGTAGCGCAGGATGCCCTCGTCGCCGTCGATGTAGGTGATCTTCGACTCGCAGCTCGCGGTGTTCATGAAGCCGGAGTCCAGGGTCACCAGACCCGTCTCCTTCAGCAGGTTCGAGATGACGACGCCGTCGTTCCCCTCGACCGCCGGCACCCGCGCGAACTCGAGTTCATGGTCATCGACCCGGAACGTCGCGGGGCTCAGTGTGGCGTCGGACATCATGTCCCTTCCTTGATTCTGGTTGCCGACGGGCAAGCGGTGCCCGGGCGAAAGATCTTCCGTCTCCAACGTACTCGCCGATCCGGGTGTTTCCCAAACGGCTGCCGCTGCCCGGCCGTGGGCTACCGCATGCTGGACAGGCGCTGCGCGGCCGCCCGGATCCGTTCGTCGGGCGCGGTCAACGCGATCCGCACGTGACCGGTGGCGGCCTCGCCGTAGAACGCCCCGGGCCCGGCCAGGATGCCGTGGTCGGCCAGGTCGCCGAGGGTGCTCCAGCAGTCACCACCACCGGCGACGGGCCGGATCCACAGATACAGGCCCGCCTCGGAGTGGTCGACGGCGTAGCCCGCCGTGGTCAGGGCGCTCACCAACAGCTCCCGGCGAGCGCCGTATGTCGCCCGTTGGGCGGCCACGTGGGCGTCGTCGCCGAGGGCGGCCGTCATGGCGGCCTGGACCGGCGCCGGGATCATCATGCCCATGTGCCGGCGCAGCAGCAGGATCGAGGCGATCAGGCTCGGGTCGCCGGCCGCGAACGCGGCGCGGTAGCCGGCCAGGTTGGACTGCTTCGACAGCGAGTAGACGACCAGGAGACCGGTGTGATCGCCCGAGGCGACCGATTCCTGCAGAAGGCACGGGACGCCGTCGTCCGTCCACGGCGCGACCCACGGGAGCTGTGCGTAGCACTCGTCGGACGCGACCACCGCCCCGACCTCCCGGGCTGCGCGGACCACGCCGCGCAGTCGCTCGGCGCCGAGGACCTGCCCGGTCGGGTTGCTGGGTGAGTTCACCCAGACCAGCCGGACGGCGGGGTCACCGGCCCAGGCGGCGACGTCGTCGGCGACCAGCACCTCCGCCCCGGCCAGGCGGGCGCCCACGTCATACGTGGGATAGGCGGCGCTCGGCACCACGACCTTGTCCCCGGGGCCGAGCCCCAGCAGCGACGGCAGCGCGGCCACGAACTCCTTCGAACCGATCGTGGGCAGCACCCCGTCCGGGTCCAGACCGTTCACGCCGCGGCATCGTGCGAACCAGTCCACGACCGCCGCCCGCAGCGCGGGGGTGCCGTGCGCTGTCGGATATCCGGGGGCGTCTGCGGCGGCCCGGAGCGCGTCCTGGACCACCTGCGGGGTCGGGTCGACGGGCGTGCCGATCGACAGGTCCACGACCCCGCCGGGGTGCCGTCGGGCCCGCTCGACGTAGGGGGCGAGCGCGTCCCACGGGTAGGCGTCGCTGAGCTGGACGAAGCCCACGCCTCACTCGCCCTGCGGCGGGAGCGCGGCGATGATCGGGTGGTCCTTCTCGATCAGACCCATCTTGGCTGCGCCACCGGGCGAGCCGATGTCGTCGAAGAAGTCCACGTTGGCGCGGTAGTACTCCGACCACTGGGAGGGCACGTCGTCCTCGAAGTAGATCGCCTCGACAGGGCAGACCGGCTCGCAGGCCCCGCAGTCCACGCATTCGTCCGGGTGGATGTACAACGAGCGTTGGCCCTCGTAGATGCAGTCGACGGGACACTCGTCGATGCAGGCCTTGTCCTTGACGTCCACACAGGGCTGCGCGATCACGTAGGTCATGGATGGTCCCTCCTGAACCTTGCTGGCGGCGTCACGAATCAACCGCCGCCGGGGCTGCTCCGCCTAGTATCTCCCATCAGAGGGTGACGGCGTGATTCGTTCCGCGCCGCGCCCGGAGGGGAGTCCATGGTCGACGAACGCGAGCCCAGCGGCACGCTGCCGCCGTTCTGGCATGGCTGGCAGGTGGGTGAGCGCGTCGTGGTCCGCTACCGGCTCGAGGCAGGCGGGGTCAGCGACGCCCTCGGTGAGCTCGTCCGGGTGGACGAGTCCGGCGTCGAGGTCGCCACCCGGCACGGGCTGGTGGCGGTCGAGGCCGGCGACATCGCGCTGGGCAAGCGGGTGCCACCGGCGCCGCCGCGACGGGTGCGCGGCTGAGGCGGCAGCGGCAGCCGGCCTGGGCTACCGTCAGCCGGCGTCGTCGGCGTCGGCGTCCTCGGCCGACGGCGCAGGTCCGCAGATCACCCGGTTCCAGGCCGAGTAGCGGTGGCTGTAGGTGTCGTCGGTGATCACCTCGCCGTCGCGGGAGACGGTCCTGGTGACGTTGACCGAGAACCCGTTGGAGCCTCCCCGCTCCGGGGTGCAGTTCGCCGAGGTGTTGTAGACGGTCTGGGGCGACGTGAAGTTGTACCGGCTGCCGGTGGTGATGTTCACGTCGAACACGTCGGTGCCCCAGAGGGTGACGACCACCTCGTCATCGGTGACGTAGGCCTGGATGAGCACGCCGTAGCCGGTGTTGTTCTCCCAGACCATGTCGATGCTGGGGTCGTACACGGTGGCCTCGCGGCCCTCGGGGTAACGGGAGAACCATCGTGAGTGGGGCTGGTGGGTGACATCGGTCAGCCCGGCCTCGAAGCCGGCGTTGAATGACGTCGTGGAGACCTGGGACAGGCCACCACCGATCGCCTCGCTCTCGAACCCGTTCACGACCACGCCGGAGACGCTGTAGCCGTTCGCCGAGGTGATCGGCCGGAGCGCGTCGAGCAGGGAGAACTGCTCACCCGGGAGCACCAGGGTGCCGTTGATGTGCGCGGTCCCGGCGAGCAGGTTCTGGGTCCGGGTCGGGTCGTGCGGGTACGGGGTGGCGTAGGTGCCGATGACCTCGGTGACGCCGAGCGCCTCGGCGTCCGCGGTGGAGAACTCCGCCTCCGTCTGGGTCAGCTCGAGGGTGGCGGTCCGGGCCGCCGGGTCCGGGTTCACCGCGGCGGCGCGGACGGTCTCGGCGAGCGCGGCCGGGTCCAGCCCGGTGCCGGTGACGGCCGGGACGATGGTCGGTCCGTTGTCGCCGAGCACGATCTGTGCGTCCTTGGGGGTCTCGCCGATCGAGGGGACCTTCGTCGTGACCAGGTCGCCGAGCGCCATGCCGTCCATGGTGAGCGTGAGGGTGGCCCCGTCCACGGCGATCGTGGCGGCGGACGCCAGTTCGGCCGGGGTGAGTTCGGCCGTCGTGTCGTTGACGGCGACCGTGACCGGGCCGCTCAGCATCGGCTCGACCTGCTCGGTCATCGCCGCCGCGATCACGTCGGAGTCGACCGTCGGGCTGGTCGCCTCCGACGGGAGCTCCAGCGGGCGCGGCGCGGTGAGCCATTCGGCGGCGAGCACCTCGCTCGCGCCCTCGACGTCGAGCCCGACGCCGTCGGCGGGTTCGGTGATGGCGGCGGCACCGTCCACGAACTCGATGACACCTTCTGTGGGCGGCACATCGAGGCTCTGGGCGAGAGCGGCCACGGCAGCGTCGAGGGCGGCCTCGTCGACCGTGGACACGACCGGCTGGTCGCCAAGGCCGAACACGTGACCGAGCACGACCCGCGGGTCGAGGGTGAACCCGGTGATCCGGGCCACGGTGGCCTCCGCGTCCACATCGAGCCCGGCGGTGGTCGGGTCGAGCTCGCCGGAGGCGTCGCCGTACGCCACCGGGACGGGGCTGATGCGAGCCTCCGCGAGGCCCTCGTCGAGGGTGCGGACGGCGTCGTCGACCGCCAGACCCGAGATGTCCACGCCGGCCACCCGGGTGTCGCCAGGCACCCGGTCACCGAGGAACCAGGCCCCCGCCGCATAGGCGCCGGCGAGCACGACGATCACGGCAGCCGTCCAGATCAGCGCCTTCTTGGCCCGCCCCGTGCGCTTGCCCTTCGGCTTGCGTCCCTTGCCACCAGCTGCCACTGCGCTCTCGTCCCCTGCTGGTTCATCCCGTCCACCGGCGGACTCGCCGGCGACCACGTCATCGAGATCGGGGGCCGGCTCGGCCGCTGCGGCTGGCTCGACGGGGACCTCGGGCTCCGCGACCTGCGCGTCGATCACCTGCGTCGCCGCGGCATCCGTGGGCTCAGCGGGCGTGGCGCCCTGCTGTGCCTCTTCGGAGCCGTCGGGACCGTCGGTCCCGGCGGCCGTGTCCGGCGTGTCGTGTTCGTGTCGCAAGCAGATGTCCTTCGTGTCGGCCACCCGACGTGGCCCCCCGGCGCGCCATTCTACCGGCCCCCAATACCACGCCCGTGCACCTCGATGGTCGGATGAGGCAACGAAAGTGTCACGGAATCGTGGTCATCCGTCCATGGAAATGCAGGATCGCACCGCCCGCACCGGGCACCCGCGCCGCAGCCAGGACCCGGCCGACGACGACGTCGTGGGAGGCCGCCGTCCGGATCCACTCCGTCTCACACTCCAGCCAGGCGCTCGCGCCGTCCAGGATCGCCGCCCCGCTGACCTCGCCCCGACGGTGCGCGATCGTGGCGAGCTGACCGAAGGCGGGCCGGCCGGGGGTGGCCAGCCAGTCCGCCGCGGCGAGGGCGTCGCCGCCGAGGATGCTGGCGGCCCAGCGCGCGCCGGGTTCGACGGCCTCCCGCAGCCGGGCGTCCGAGTGCACGCAGAACAGCACGGTGGGCGGGTCGAGGGAGACCGAGACCAGGGACGTCGCGGTCATCGCGAGATCCTGGTTGCCGTGGCGCACCGCCACCACGCTCACCCCGGAGGCGAGCCGGGACATGGTCGCCCGGAACTCCTCCCGGGCCTCCTCGCTCACCTCGGAGCCCGGCTCAGACGTCGTCACGGAACCACCTCCGCGGCGCGAAGGCCCCGAGGAGCACGGCGAACATGACACCGAACAGCCAGGCGATACCGATCGAGTCGTCGGCGACGATCACGTCGCCGCCGGGCCCGAGGTAGGTCATCGCGAGCACGGTGAGCACCACCCCGGCGCCATAGCCGAGGAGTCCACGGGCGTCGGCGAAGGTCCGCGCCAGGACGCCGGCGGCGAGGACGGCCACCAGGCCGATGACGAGGCCCCAGGGCTCGGACCACCGGTGGAACGCGGTGCCGGTGGCACCGAGGATGACCCCGAGCAGGACGGAGAAGACCGTCATCACCGGCGGGTACCACGACGGCGGTGGCTCCGGGTCGGCACCGGACCGGTCGTCGGCATCGGGCCGAGCACCGGCACCGGCACCGACGTCCGCACCGGCGGGTGCGCCGGCCGGTTCGCCGTTCCGGGCCGCCGGGACCCGTGCCAGGAGCCGCTGCAGGTCCGCGCGGGTGCCGTGCCCGGCGGCGACCTGCAGGCCGGCCCGCGCGGGGATCGGCGCCAGGATGTCGTTGCTGAGCGCGAACCACCCGACCGCGTCCACCGCGTCGACCCGGGTGGCGAGCTGCACCTGGGTGCGGTGCGCCGTCATGGCGGCCACGACCTGCCCGGCCACCGTGGTGACGTCGACCTCGAAGTCCACCTCGCCGTCGGGCACCACCTGGCTGGCCAGCTCGCCGTCCGGCTCCGGCACGGACAGCGCGCCCCCGTTCACGCCCGTCCGGGGACGATCGGGGTGGGTCTGCAGCCACGCGGTGGCCCGCCGGGACGCCTGCGCCCCCCGCACCGAGAACGCCACGATCGGTACCCGCCACGGACCGCCACCCCCGCCAACACCCCGATGTTCGCCCCCGATGCCCCCAAGTTCGCCCTCGGCGACGCCCCGAGTGCGCGGTTCCCCCCGGTCACCGTCCGCGTGAGCCGTGGGAAGCGCGCGTTCGGCGGCGCCGGAGCGGGGTGAGGGGGCGGGCGAGATGGCGGTCGAGGGGTCGGTCGGGCCGGCGGCCAGTTCGACGGCGCGCATGGTGACCCGATGGATGTGCACGTGATCGGGATGCCCGTAACCGCCGTCGGGCTCCTCGGTGATCACCAGGTCGGGCCGCTGCGCCCGGATCAGCCCGGCCAACAGCCGGGCGGGGCCCTCGACGCCCGCACGCGAGAACGCGTCCGGCGTGGCGTCGGCGGCTGGCACGGCCCGCACCGTGGAGCCCGGGGCCCAGGCCATGCCGGAGTCGGTGTAGGACGCGGTACCCGGCTCGGCGACGGAGTCGAGGAAGACGTGCCGGCGCACCCCGAGGGCGGCCAGGGCGGCGGACAACTCGGCCTCCCGCACGGCGGCGAGGCCCTGCCCGTCCCCCTCCAGGTGCTTGAGGTCGCCCGGGATCACCTCGCCCCGTTCACCTCGGGTCGCGGTCACCACGGTGACGTCGGCACCGGCTGCGAGTCTGGCCAGGACCGCTCCGGCACCGAGGGTCTCGTCGTCGGGGTGGGCGAACGTCGCCAGCACGCGCACCGCCCCGGCGGGAATCGGATCTGTCACCGGAGCATCCTCGCACCACCGGCCGCGCGCTCGCGCACCCGGCCGCACGGGGCCGGCGGGCTCAGGCCTTCCGGGCGCGGGACGCCGCCTTGCTGCGGTCGTTCTGGTCGAGGATCACCTTGCGGATCCGCACGGCCGTCGGGGTGACCTCGACACACTCGTCGTCGCGGGCGAACTCGAGGGACTCCTCGAGGGTGAGCTTGCGCGGCGGGACCACGTTCTCGAACGACTCCGAGGTGGCGGAGCGGATGTTGTTGAGCTTCTTCTCCTTGGTGATGTTCACGTCCATGTCGTCACCACGTGAGTTCTCGCCGACGATCTGGCCCTCGTACACCTCGGAGGTCGCCTCGATGAAGAACGAGCCGCGCTCCTGCAGGTTCAGCATCGCGAACGGCGTCGCCACCCCGGCACGGTCGGCCACCAGGGAGCCGGTGGTCCGGAACTCGATCGGGCCGGCCCACGGCTCGTACCCCTCGGCGATGGAGGAGGCGATCCCGGTGCCACGGGTGTCGGTCAGGAACCGGGTCCGGAACCCGATCAGGCCACGGGCCGGGACCAGGAACTCCATCCGCACCCAGCCGGTGCCGTGGTTGGACATGTTCTCCATGCGACCCTTGCGGGCCGCGAGCAGCTGGGTGACCGCGCCGAGGTACTCCTCGGGCACGTCGATGGTCATCCGCTCGACCGGCTCGTGCACCTTGCCGTCGACCTCGCGGGTGACCACCTGCGGCTTGCCGACGGTCAGTTCGAAGCCCTCACGGCGCATCTGTTCCACCAGGATGGCCAGCGCCAGCTCGCCGCGGCCCTGCACCTCCCAGGCGTCCGGGCGTTCCGTGGGGAGCACCTTGAGCGAGACGTTGCCGATCAGCTCGCGGTCGAGGCGGTCCTTCACCTGACGTGCGGTGACCTTGGACCCCTTCTCCCGGCCGGCCAGCGGGGAGGTGTTGATCCCGATGGTCATCGAGATCGCCGGGTCGTCCACGGTGATCAGCGGCAGCGGGCGCGGGTCCTCGGCGTCGGTGAGGGTCTCCCCGATGGTGATGTCCTCGATGCCGGCGACCGCGACGATGTCCCCGGGGTTCGCGACGTCCGTCGGCACCCGGTCCAGCGCCTTGGTGCGCAGCAGTTCACTGATCCGCACGTTCTGCAGGCTGCCGTCGCGGCGGGCCCACGCGACCGTCTGGCCCTTGCGCAGCGTCCCGTTGTAGATGCGCAGCAGCGCCAGGCGACCGAGAAACGGCGAGGCGTCGAGGTTCGTCACGTGCGCCTGCAGCGGTGCGTCCTCGGTGTAGGAGGGGGCCGGGATACGCTCGAGGATGGTGCTGAACAGCGGCTCGAGGTCCGGCGAGTCCGGCAGTTCGCCGTCGGCGGGCTGGGTGATGCTGGCGCGGCCCGCCTTCGCGGAGGCGTACACGACCGGGACGTCGAGGATCGCGTCCAGGTCCAGGTCGGGCGCCTCGTCGGAGAGGTCGGAGGCGAGGGAGAGCAGCAGGTCCTGGGCCTCCCCGACCACCTCGGTGATCCGGGCGTCCGGTCGGTCGACCTTGTTCACGACGAGGATCACCGGCAGGTTCGCCGCGAGCGCCTTGCGGAGCACGAACCGGGTCTGCGGCAGCGGGCCCTCGGACGCATCCACGAGCAGCACCACGCCGTCCACCATGGACAGCCCACGCTCCACCTCGCCACCGAAGTCGGCGTGCCCCGGGGTGTCGATGACGTTGATCGTCACGCCCTCGGCGTGGCCCGCGGCGGCAGCGGCCGGGCCGGCGTACTCCACCGCGGTGTTCTTCGCGAGGATCGTGATCCCCTTCTCGCGCTCGAGGTCACCGGAGTCCATGGCGCGCTCGTCCACGTGGTCGTGCGCTCCGAACGCACCGGACTGCCACAGCATCGCGTCCACCAGGGTCGTCTTGCCGTGGTCGACGTGCGCGACGATCGCGACGTTGCGCAGATCGGTGCGCTGCAGCAGGCCAGTCGTGGGCACACTCATCCGCAGTACTCAATTCCGAGAGGGGGAAGGGGGAACGCGCCAATCCATCACGGGGCGCCGACATCATCCTACCGGCGTCCGCCAGTCGCACCTAGTGGCGAGTGCCGTCGTGGCGGTGAGGTGGCCCACACCGCCGACGCAGCCCACACCCCCGGGACACGGCAGGACCCGGCGGTGCACCCCGCCGGGCCCTGCAGTGTTGCCGTGTTGCCGTGTTGCCGTGTTGCCGTGTTGCGAGGTTGCGAGCGCCTAGACCCCGGTGCCGGAGCTGCGCTGGGTGTCCATCCCGGCCAGGGGGTCGCCGCCCGCGTGCTCGGCTCCGTACTCGTCCTCCGCGGCGAGTTCCGCCACCGCCGCGCTGAGCAGCGCGTCGCGGGTCTCCCGGCGCACCCTCTGCTCCTCGGGGTTCGGCACCGGAACCGCCGCGATCAGCCGCTGCGTGTACGGGTCCTGGGGATTGTTCACGATCTGCCCGGTCGGGCCGATCTCGACGAGCTTGCCGTGGTGCATCACGGCGATCCGGCTGGACAGCATCTCCACCACGGCGAGGTCGTGGCTGATGAACAGGCACGCGAACCCGTGCTCGCGCTGCAGCTCACTGAACAGTTCCAGCACATGGGCCTGCACCGACACGTCGAGCGCGGACGTCGGCTCGTCGGCGACCAGCAACGCGGGCTCGAGGCTGAGCGCCCGGGCGATGCCGACACGCTGACGCTGACCACCGGAGAGCTCATGCGGGTAGCGGTTCCGCATGGACCGCGGCAGCTCGACCTGGTCCAGCAGGATGTCGATCCGCTTCGTCAGCTCGGCGCCCTTGATGCCGGTGTGCAGCATCAGCGGCTCACCGATGGACTCCCCGATCGGCAGCCGCGGGTTCAGCGAGGAGCCCGGGTCCTGGAACACGATGCCGATCGACTTGCGCAGCTCGCGCAACTCCTTGGGTCCGATACCGACCATGTCGGCGCCGTTGATGGTCAGCGAGCCGCCGGTCACCGGGAGCAGCCCCACCACGGCCCGGCCGATGGTCGTCTTGCCGGAGCCGGACTCCCCCACCAGACCGACGACCTCGCCACGGTTGATGCTCAGGTCGACGCCGTCGACCGCCTTGAACGCGGGCGTGCGGCCACGCTTGGGGTACTCGATCTCCATGCCGACGGCGTCCATCACCCGCTCGCCGAACGGCGCCTCCGCCTTCGTGTGCTTCGAGGACGGCGACCCCGTCGGTGCGGGCTCGGTCACCTCGGCCCGGCTGTGGGCACCGAGGTGCGGCACCGCGCCGAGGAGTTCCTTCGTGTACTCGTGTTCGGGGTGGTTGAAGATCTTGTCGGCAGTGCCGTGCTCGACGACCCGGCCCCGGCGCATGACGATGATCTTGTCCGCCATGTCCGCGACCACGCCCATGTCGTGGGTGATCAGGACGATCCCGGAGTCGATCCGGGAGCGCAGGTCCCGCATCAGCTTGAGGATCTCGGCCTGCACGGTCACGTCCAGGGCCGTCGTCGGCTCGTCCGCGATGAGCAGCTTCGGGTCGCACGAGAGGGACTGGGCGATCATGGCGCGCTGGCGCTGGCCACCGGAGAGCTGGTGCGGGTAGGAGTGGAAGCGCACCTCCGGGTTCGGCATCTCCACGAGCCGGAGGAGCTCGAGCGCTCGTTCCTTCGCCGCCGCGGGGCCCATGTCGAAGTGGGTCCGGAGCGTCTCGACGATCTGGAACCCGACCGTGTACACGGGGTTCAGGGCCGTCATCGGCTCCTGGAAGATGACCGAGATCTCCTTGCCCCGGATCTTGCGCATCGCCGGGCCGGTCAGGCCGATCAGCTCGTTGCCACCGATCTGCGCGCTGCCGCTGGCGCGCCCGTTCGGGGGCAGCAGGCCGAGCAGCGACATCGACGACTGGCTCTTGCCGGAGCCGGACTCACCGACGATGGCGAGCACCTCACCCGGGTGCACGTCGTAGCTGATGTCGATCGCGGCCGGGAACCACTCGCCCTCGACGTAGAAGTCGACGTTGAGTCCGTTCACGGACAGGATGGGCACACCGGTGGGGCTGGGGGTCTCTTCGGTGGTCTGCGTGGTCACGCCCGCACACCTTCCTTCCTTCGGCGTCCGTGGGTCTCACGACGCTGGCGAGCAGGCCGGGAACCTGCGAGTGGGAGCATGGGGAGATGATCGGTCCGACCCTGACGTTCCGCACGCTGTTCGCGCGCGCACTGACCATCATGGTCGCGGTGGTGGCGGTGTGCGCCCTGGTGTTCTTCGTGCTCGACGGCGGATGGCGCGAGCTGGCCCGCTCCGGCCCGGTCACGCTGTTCGTGGTCGCGGGCGTCTGGGCCCTGTTCTGGAACCCGCTGGTGGAGGTGTCCGACGGCGGCATCACGATCGTGAACGTGCTCCGGACCACGCAGATCCCGTGGCCGACGCTGGCCGCGGTGGACACCCAGTGGGCCCTGCGCGTCCACACCGATGACGGCCGCCGCCACTCGTCCTGGGCGGTGCCGGCCAGCAGCGGCATGGGCGCCCGGACCCGCCGACCATCGCGTTCCGGCGTGCAGAAACAGCCCGGCGATGCGGACCGCGGCAGCGCCGCCGAGGGCCGCACCACGATCTCCGGAGCGAGCGCGGACGCCGTCGCTCTGGCCATCGGGACGCGCCTGGAGGCGCTCACGGAGGCCGGTCATCTCGGGCGAGGCACCATCGGTGCCGTGCACCCGGTCGTGACCTGGAACCGTGAGGTGCTGGTCGTGCTCGGCATCCTGGCCCCCCTGAGTGTCCTTGGCCTCACGCTGGGCTGAGCAGGTCCGGCCCGCCGTCATGACGCGTGGGCCTGGGACACCTCGGCCTGGCCGCGGCGCGCGGCGCGGGCCATCTTCCGGGCCGACGGGATCCGGCGCTGCCGCGGGTCGAACGCGTCCCGCAGTCCGTCACCGATGAAGTTCACGCAGAGCGCGATGACGATGATGAACAGGCCGGGCCACCAGAACAGCCACGGTCTGGTGCTGAACGAGGACTGGTACTGGTTGATCAGTTGTCCCAGGGAGACGTTCGGCGGCGTGATGCCGAAGCCGAGGTAGCTCAGGGCCGTCTCGAGCAGGATCGCCGAACTCATCAGCAGCGTGGTCGCCACGATGATGACACCGATGGCGTTCGGCAGGATGTGCTTGAAGATGATCCGTGAGTTGCTCGCCCCGGCCACCCGTGCGGCATCGACGAACTCCCGCTCGCGCAGGGACAGGAAGTCCCCGCGGACGAGCCGGGCCAGACCGGTCCAGGTCACCGCGCCGAGCGCGATGGCCAGCGGCAGCGGGTCCGCGCCGCCGAAGAGCTTCCCCAGCACGGCGCCGATCACGATGGTCGGGACGGTGATGACCAGGTCGGTCATCCGCATCAGCCCGGTGTCGGCCCAGCCGCGGAAGAAGCCGGAGAGTGCGCCGACGATCACGCCGACGGCAGTGGAGACCAGACCCACCACGATCATCACGAGCAGGGAGGTCTGCACGCCGCGCATGACCCGGGCGAAGATGTCGTGCCCGATCTCGTCCTGGCCGAACGGGTGCGGGCCGATCGCGAAGCCCTCCGGGCTCCAGGGCATGGTCAGTGTCGGGGCGCCGCCCGGGTTGACGATGGTGTTGGTCTCGTTCGGACCGTAGGCCCACCACCCGGAGATGTACCAGGAGTCGGTGAACACCGGGAACCCGATCGAGGTGAGCGCGAGGAGCAGGACGAAGGCCATCACGATGATGCTGATCATCGCGCCCTTGTGCCGGAAGAACCGGGCCCGGACGATCTGACCCTGGGACTTGCCCTCGACCTCCTTCATCTCGATGGCGTTCTCGGCCGATTCGACGCGCCCGTCGTCCGGGGTCGGGTCGGTCATGTGGTTGGCACTCATGCGTTCACCCGGATTCTTGGGTCGAGGACGGCGTAGACCAGGTCCGCGACAATGTTGGCCACGATCGCCAGGAACGCGACGATCAGCAGGTAGGCCATCACCGGCTCGATGTCGTTGCCGGCCAGCGATTGCAGGAAGAGCTGTCCCATCCCGGGTCTGCCGAAGATGCGCTCGGTGATGATCGCGCCCCCGATGAGGGTGATCACGTCGATCGGCACGATCGTCGCGAGCGGGATCAGGGTGTTCCGGAAGCCGTGCCGCACCACGACGGTGCGCTCGGACAGGCCCTTCGCCCGAGCCGTGCGGATGTAGTCCTGGTTCATCACCTCGAGCATGCTGCCGCGCGAGTACCGGGTGTACGAGGCGAACGAGATCAGCATCAGGGCCAGCGTCGGCAGGATCAGGTGGGCGTAGGAGTCGAGCACGCCGACCCACCAGTTGCCGCCGAGGTTCGGGGTCCGGTCACCGATCGTCGCGATCGGGCGCCCGTTCACGGCGTTCGAGTTGTAGAACGGTCCCCAGACGCTCATCACCTGGTCGATGAAGATCAGTCCGGCCACCAGGAAGGCCACGATGCCGCCGGTGCGCGCCGACTGCTTCCAGTCCGGTCCGCGGTACAGGACCCCGATCCCGATCCCCACCAGGGCCGCGAGCAGGCCGAGGCCGGCCGCGATCGCCCAGTTCATGTACGGCGTGAGGTAGTAGAACAGGTAGAACCGGATCGGGTACCACAGCGCCACGCCGAGGGCCGCGCAGGTCAGCGCGGTGTAGAGCGCGCGCCGGTTCTTCAGGCCGGTGGACAGCGAGGTCACCGCGAACGCGATCACCACGGAGGTCACCGCCAGGATGACCGGTCCGATGTTGGGCTCGGACCACCAGCCGGACAGCTGCAGATACGCGAGGGCACCGATGGTGGCCGCCGCGCCGATCGCGGCGTTGATCAGTCGGCGCCGCAGCTCCCCACCGATGGCGAGCTGCCAGAGGAACCCCGCGAGGAGGCCGACGCCGATCACCACGCCCCAGGCGATCCACGGGTCGGCCAGGAAGTCGTTGAACCCGATCGCGCCCCACTGCTTGAGCAGGACCGCGACCCAGAAGGAGGGCAGCGAGAAGAGCAGGAACGAGACGAACGTGATCAGGTAGTCGAAGCCGCTGTACTGACGCAGGGCGGAGACGATGCCGACCGCGACGCCGAGCAGGATGGACAGCACGGTCGCGGCACTGACCAGTTGGATGGTCGAGATGATCGCGCCCTGGAGCAGTTCGCTCACGGGGCGGTTGGTCACCCATGAGTTGCCGAGGTCGCCGGTGAGCACGCCACCGATCCAGTCGAGGTAGCGCTGGACGACCGGCTGGTCCAGTTGGAGCAGCTCGATCCGTTGCGCGATCAGGAATTCCTTGTTCGGATCCGTGGACGTCCGCAGGTCCTCGAGGGGGTCGAGCGTCAGGTCGACCAGCAGATACAGCAGGAAGGACGAGACGAGGAGGATGCCGAGTCCGATCAGAACTCGGCGAATGATGAATCTCAACATCGTGGGGAGATACCTCGCAACCGGCTCGGGCACATGGCCGTGGAGTCTACGCCGACACCACCGCGATGCAGCCCGAACCTCTAGGGGTGGGGAACCAGCTGATCTGCAGTCACGCGAGGGGCGCCGGGACGGGTTGTCCCGGCGCCCCTCACGTGCTTCGTCAGCTAGAGGCTAGCGCTGAACCGAACCGGCTCAGCTCGAGGCCTCTTCAGTGGCGGTCGTGCTCCACTCCCAGAAGTTCCAGAAGATGGTCGGCGAGATGGAGATCGGGTCGATGCCCTCGACCTCCGTGTTGTACGCCGTGACACCCGGGAACTGGAAGATCGTGACACCGAACGCGTCGTTGACGAGGTGAGTCTCGACCTCGGCCAGGATCTCGCCCTGGCGCGTGGTGTCGGTCTCGATCTGCAGCTCGTCGAAGAGTGCGTCCACCTCGGCGTTGGAGTAGCCACCGAAGTTGTTCAGGCCACCGGTGCGGTAGTTCGCGTCGGACTCCGACACGGCCGTGGAGGTGGACTGCCAGCCGAACAGCGACGCGTCGTAGCCACTGGAGTCCTCGAGGAGGGTGCCCCAGTTGTCGTCACCGCCGTCGATCACGTTGAACAGGCCGTTCTGGCCCGCCGACTCGGCGATCAGCTGGTACTCCTGCTGACGACGCACGTTGCTCGCGCCGTAGAGGAACCGGACGTCGATCGGGGTCGTGACCCCGGCCTCCTCGATCAGCGCGGTCGCTGCCTCGAGGTCGGTCTCGGCCGGGAACTGCTCGCCCATGCCGTTGACCGCGGTCACCACGTCGTAGTTCGGGGAGCCCGGGATCGAGGTGTAGGAGTTGCGGACCTCGGCCTCGGGGTTCAGCGACAGGATCAGGCGGTCGATGATGGTCTGGCGCGGGATCAGCTTGAGGAACGCCTGCCGAACCGCCAGGGCCGTCGCCTCGTCGCCGCCGTAGGTGGCCGGGTCGAACGGGCCGCCGTTGTCGAACATGACGTCGACGTGCTCGTAGGTGCCCTCGTCCTGGGTGACGATGTTGTAGCCGTCGCCGAGCGCCTCGAGCGAGGCCAGCACATCCGCGGTGGACTGCGGGGAGATCACGTCGACCTCACCGTTCTCGAGCGCCTGGACCTGAGCCATCGGGTCCTCGTTGTAGCGGATCGTGACCCGCTCGACCGTCGGCGCGTGGTCACCGGTGTAGTCCGGGTTCGCGACCAGGGTCACGTACTGCCCGTTGACGTACTCCTCGAGCAGGTACGCACCGGAGGACAGGTACAGGGACTCGTCGTCCGGAAGCGCGTCACCGAACTGGAAGCCGGTGTTCCAGAACTGCGAGATCGGGCTGAGCGCCTCGGCGTCGCGGTCGTTCACGGCCGCGATCAGGGCGTCCTTGGCCTCCTGCGCGTCGTCGATGTCGAGCGCGTGCCCGGCCACGACGTGCGCGGGGACGCCAACACCGAAGTTGACCTCCCAGTCAGCGAACGGCTTGGAGTAGACGAGCGTGATGCTCTGGCCGTCCTCGGAGATCTCCGGGGTCTCCTCGACGAGGGCCAGGCCGGCGCTGGTGTTGTTGAAGAAGACGCCGGCGTCGACCTCGTCCTGGTTGGTGACGTTGCCCTCCTCGTCCTCCTCGGCCTCCACCGTGTTCATGTGGCCACTGGTCGCGGCCCAGGTGAGGAGCATGTCCGCGGCGTCCACGGGGGTCCCGTCGGACCAGGTCACGTCATCGTTGATCGTGTAGGTGATCGTGAGCGGGTCGTCGCTGACCTTCTCGTACGTGCCGAAGGACTCGTCCGTGACGAGGTTGAGGTCCTTGTCGTAGTAGTTGAAGCTCGAGTTCATCAGGTACAGGACGATGGCGTTGGCCGTCGCGTTACCGGTCGCCGTGCTCGAGTTGTACTCGTAGAACGGCTGGTTCCAACCGATGTTGATGGAAGTGCCCTCGTCGATGCCGGCGTTGCCACCGTCACCGCCGTCAGTGCCCTCGTCCCCGGGCGGGGTGCAAGCACTGAGCACGAGCGCACCTGCTGCGACGGTCGCAGCCAGGGCGGAAATGCGCCGGATCTTCAATGTTCCTCCTATGGATGGCATGGAGCCCCCTGTCCCGGACCGGTTCCGGAAAGACCTGATGGGTCTGACGAGGCAGAGCGTCCGCCATGGACACCGGAACTGTACACACGCTCAGTTGCCATCTCGCCCTTTGGTCACAAGGTTGTGGCCGCATCGTTATCCAAGTGAGACCCGAGTGCGTCCCTTTCCGGGAAGTGGTAATGAGCCGGAAACGTCACTGCTATGCGCTGGTCACGTCGCTGCCCGACCTCGCGCCCGCCATCGCGACGGACGTCGGTGCACTCGTGGAACTGAGCCAACCGAGGTCCGAGGCGACGCAGTCGCGGCGCGGATCGCGCTCCCACCGACCGACCGATCCCGCTTCATCGCGGTGGCGAGTTCCGCCGTCGGGCTCCTCGGCGTTGCCGAGGTTCAGTTCTACGGCTCCGCGATGCGCCGGGCATTCGGTTCGGCGCGGTTGCACGACCTGCATGTCGTATCCGAGGCCCGACGGCGGGGCGTCGCCACCGCGTGGTTCGCTGCGGCTCGGGAGGGAGCCCCCTCCCTCGGCGGGTGCCGGGCGCAACCCTCGCGCCGGACACCCGATATCTTGATGTCGAGCGATTCCCCGACCAGCAGAGGATCTTCTTCGTATGTCCACCATCATCTACACCCACACCGACGAGGCGCCGCTGCTCGCGACGTACTCGTTCCTGCCGATCATCGAGGCCTACGCATCGACGGCGGGCGTCGAGGTGCAGACCCGGGACATCTCGCTCTCGGGCCGCATCATCGCCCTGTTCGGCGAGTACCTCACGCCGGAGCAGCGGCTGCCCGACGCCCTGACCGAGCTCGGTGAGCTGGCCAAGCAGCCGGAGGCGAACATCATCAAGCTGCCGAATATCAGCGCCTCCGTGCCGCAGCTCAAGGCGGCCATCGCCGAACTGCAGGGCCAGGGCTATGCCCTGCCGGCCTACCCGGACGAGCCGGCCACCGAGGCGGAGAAGGAGATCCGGGCCCGCTACGACAAGGTCAAGGGCAGCGCGGTCAACCCGGTCCTGCGCGAGGGCAACTCCGACCGCCGTGCGCCCGCGTCGGTGAAGAACTACGCCCGATCGCACCCGCACTCCATGGGCGCCTGGACGCCGGACTCGAAGACGAACGTGGCCACCATGGACGCCGACGACTTCCGCTCCAACGAGCAGTCCGTGGTGCTCGCCGCCGACGACACCCTTCAGATCCGGCACGTCGCCGCGAACGGGGCCACGACCGTCCTGAAGGACTCGCTGCCGGTGCTCGCCGGTGAGGTCGTGGACGGCACCGTGATGCGCGCGGCCGCGCTGGACGCGTTCCTGGCCGAGCAGATCGCCCACGCCAGGACCGACGACGTCCTGTTCTCCGTGCACCTGAAGGCCACGATGATGAAGGTCTCGGACCCGATCATCTTCGGGCGGGTGGTCCGGGCGTTCTTCCCCGACCTGTTCGCGGTCCACGGCGAGCAGCTCGCCGCCGCCGGGCTGAGCGCGAACAACGGCCTCGGTTCCATCCTCGCCGGCCTCGACGCCCTCGACCCGGCGACCCGCGCCGGGGTCCAGGCCGCGATCACCGAGGGCTTCGCCCACGGCCCGGCGCTGGCGATGGTCAACTCCGACAAGGGCATCACGAACCTGCACGTGCCCAGCGACGTGATCGTGGACGCCTCGATGCCCGCGATGATCCGCACCTCCGGGCACATGTGGGGCCCGGACGGCGCCGAGGCGGACACCCTCGCGGTGATCCCGGACTCCTCCTACGCCGGTGTGTACCAGACCGTCATCGACGACTGCCGCACGAACGGCGCCTTCGACCCGACCACGATGGGCTCGGTGCCGAACGTCGGTCTGATGGCCCAGAAGGCCGAGGAGTACGGAAGCCACGACAAGACGTTCGAGATCACCGACCCCGGAACCGTGCAGGTCGTCGACTCGGCCGGAACCGTCCTCATCGAGCACGAGGTCGCCGCGGGTGACATCTGGCGCGCCTGCCAGACCAAGGACGTCCCGGTCCGGGACTGGGTGAAGCTGGCCGTGACCCGCGCCCGCGCCACCGGCGCCCCGGCCGTGTTCTGGCTGGACCCGGCCCGAGCCCACGACGCCAACCTGGCGGACAAGGTCCGCACGTACCTGGCCGAGCACGACACCGAGGGCCTGCAGATCGAAATCATGTCCCCGGTCGAGGCCACCAGGTTCTCCCTGGAGCGGATCCGCCGCGGTGAGGACACCATCTCGGTGACCGGGAACGTCCTGCGTGACTACCTGACCGACCTGTTCCCGATCCTCGAGCTCGGCACCAGCGCCAAGATGCTCTCCGTGGTGCCGCTGATCAACGGCGGCGGCCTGTTCGAGACCGGGGCCGGCGGCTCTGCACCCAAGCACGTGCAACAGCTGGTCGAGGAGAACCACCTGCGGTGGGACAGCCTCGGCGAGTTTCTGGCGCTCGCTGTCAGCTTCGAGCACCTGGCCACCACCACGGGCAACGCCCGCGCCCAGATCCTCGCGGACACCCTGGACCGGGCCACGGCCACGTTCCTGAACGAGAACAAGTCGCCCAGCCGCCGGGCCGGGGAGATCGACAACCGTGGCAGCCACTACTACCTGGCCCGGTACTGGGCGCAGGAGCTGGCCGCGCAGAGCGACGATGCCGACCTGGCCGCCGCGTTCGCGACGGTCGCGGCCGGGCTCACCGAGAACGAGGAAGCCATCACGGCCGAACTGCTCGCGGTGCAGGGCTCGCCCGTCGACCTCGGCGGCTACTACCGCCCGGACGACGCGAAGGCCGCGGCCGTCATGCGTCCGTCCACGACCCTGAACGAGGTCCTCGCCACGCTCTCCTGAGCTGCGCGCGGCACGCGCGGGACGCATGTACGACGGCGGCCGTCACCTCTCGTGGTGACGGCCGCCGTCGTCTTTGATCGGCTCAGGCGTCGATCTGCTCGCCGTGGTGGTCGGCGAAGCCCTCCGGGGCCCGGTCCAGGAACGCGGTGACCGAGGCGATCCGGCCGTCCGGCGCGAGCACCAGCACGTCGGTGCCGGTGGCGAAGGAGGTCCCGTCGGTCAGGAGGATCTCCCAGCGCAGCCGGGCCCGGTCCGGCAGTAGATCGGGTTCGTCGAGGTGCCGCAGGGTGGCCCCGCCGACGTGCCCGACGAACTCGTCCCGGAAGGCGCCGAGGGAATGCGCCCCGGTGAGGACACCGACCGTCGCGTGGTAGTCGATCTCGTCGGTGAAGACCGTGGCCGCGACCCGGCTCCGTTCGGCCGGGTCGGCCGTGTTCCAGAACCGGGTGTAGCCGGTGATGATCCGGTCCGTCGTGGTGGTCGTCATGTCGTGGTCCTCTCGTCGGTCGGCTCCCGGGTGGAGCCGGGACGTCCACGGTGAGGCGGCGACCGGTCGTGCGTCGATGACGCGTGAGGTCATGTCCGTCGCCATGACCCCGGGGGTCATTGCCGCAGGTCCACGGTTGTGGGCAGGCTGTTCGGCATGACGATGACGACGGGCGGGGCGACGGGCGTGGGCCCACTGGTGCGGCGATGGCGGGAACGGCGCCGACGGTCCCAACTCGATGTCTCGATCGCCGCCGATGTCTCCACGCGGCACCTGAGCTGCATCGAGACCGGTCGGTCCCGACCGAGCCGGGACATGATCGAGCGGCTCTGTGACGAGCTCGACGTGCCGCTGCGGGAGCGGAACGCGTTCCACCTGGCCGCGGGCCTGGCCCCGGTGCACCGGGAGCGCCCCCTCGCCGACCTCGGTGCGGCGCGCGAGGCGATCGACGCCGTGCTGGCCGGGCAAAACCCGAACCCCGCGGTCGCCGTCGACAGCCGCTGGGACCTGCTCGCGGCCAACGCCGCGATGCGCCGGTTCCTGGCTGACACCCCCGAGTCCCTGACCGGGCCACCGCTGAACATGCTGCGCGTGAGCCTGCACCCGGACGGGTTCGCGGGACGCCTGCGCAACCCGGCGCAGTGGCGCCGCCACGTGCTCCGGCGAGTCCGCCGGCAGTGGGAGCGCACCGACGACCCGGCGCTGGCGGATCTGCTCGAGGAGCTGGAGTCCTACCCCGCTCCCCCGCCCGGGGGTGACGTGCGGGCGGTCGGCGACGACATCGCCGTGCCGATGATCCTGGGCACCGAGTTCGGGGACCTGTCCCTGTTGTACGCCGTGACCGTGTTCGGTTCCCCTCGGGACGTGACCCTCGACGAGATCGCCATCGAGACGTTCTTCCCGGCCGACGACACGACCCGCCGGATCCTCGTGGCAGCAGCCGCCGGCTAACGCGGCGCGGGCGGAGCCGCTGCCGGGTCGAGCTTCATCTCACGTTCGGGCTCGAGCACGATCTTGGCGACGGCCCAGCCGACGGCGGTGACAGGTACGGCGAGGATGGCGCCGAGGATGCCGCCGAGGATGGTGCCGATCGTGAGCGAGAGCAGGATGACCAGTGGATGCAGCTTCAGCGACTGCCCCATCACGACCGGCTGGAGGAAGTCCCCCTCAAGCTGGTTGACCGCGATCACCAGGATCACCACGATCAGCGCCGTGACGGGTCCGTTCGCGACCAGGGCCACGAGCGCGGCGAAGATCCCTGCCACCGTGGCGCCGACGAGCGGGATGAACGCGCCGAAGAACACGACCACCGCGAGGGGCAACGCGAGTGGCACGCGCAAGATCGCCAGGCCGACGCCGATCGCCACGGCGTCCACCAGTGCCACCAGCGCGGTGCCCCGCACGTACCCGCCGAGGACCTTCACGGCCGTGGTTCCGATCCGTTCGCCCCGGTCGAGGTGCTCACCCTGCAGCGGCGTGAGGAAGAAGTTCCAAATCTTCTCCCCGTCCTTGAGGAAGAAGAACAGGACCACGACGATCAGGATCAGACCCGTGATCACCTGACCGACCGCCGACAGGCCCGCGACGGCGCCCGAGCCGAACTGCGCACTCGTGACGAACTCGGTGACGGAGTCGAGCACGGAGTCCCAGTCGATGTCGAAGGAGACCTGGAACCGCTGCGAGATCTCCTGGAGCTCGGCCAGACCCTCGCGCGCAGCGGTGGCGAGTTCCTCCCATTGGTTGCGCACTGCGAAGACGATCCCGGTGACCACGCCCCCGATGAACACGACGGCTGCGATGAGGGTCAGCCAGGTGGCGAGCAGGGCCGGGACCCCCCGTCGGCGCATCCATGCGACCACCGGTGTGAGCGCCGCGGCCAGGATCAGGGCGACCATCAGCGGGATCGCGACAAGCTTGACCTGCACGAGGGCCAGGACGATGACCGCGGCACCGGCGACCAGGATCATCACCTGCAGCGTGCGAATGCTCGCCCGGCCGAGACGGTCCGTCCAGAGGGGGGACGTCCCGCCCGGGGCACGCGGCCCCGTCACCGTGGCCGCGGGTGCCGTGACGGCCTGCCGAGCACTCCTGCCCGGCCCCCGCCTGCGCCGAACCCTGCCGATCACCACATCTGCCCCCTTGGGCGTCGGGCGCGTCGCGCCTCCCGTTCCTCCGAACGTCCACCAGGTCCGCCCTCGCCGACCGCGCGAGACCTCCGTGAGCCTAGGCCGTGTTCTGCGGCCCTGCATCACGTACGCCCGCCGCCTCCTGCGCCCCCGCCTCGACGCGGGCGGTGTATCCGGACCACCACGCCACGTTGCCCTCCTCGGGAAGGTTCGAGACGCCGTCGCGCAGGCCGATCGCTCCGTCGATCTGCTCCCGGACGATGTCCGCATGACCGGCGTGCCTGGCGACCTCGGTCGCGACGTGCACGAGGATCCAGCCGAGCGTGACGTCGCCGTGCTCGCCCCACCAGGGCACCACCCCGGGTGAGTCGACGTCGAGCGCCGCGATCGTCTCGGCGGCGTGCTCGCGGACGCGGGCGTACAGGTCCAGGATCGAGGCCGTGGACTCCTCGGGCGTCACCCACATGTCCGCGTTCGGCTCGGCGTCCTCGGCCATCCAGGGCTGCGGATCGGGGAACGGACGCCCGAAGACGTTGCCGAAGTAGTCGGACTCGACGGCGGCCACGTGCTTGACCAGGCCGAGCAGGTTCGTGCCGCTGGGCACCATGGGGCGGCGCAGGTCGTACTCACCCAGGCCGTCCAGTTTCCAGAGCAGCGCGTTCCGCTGCGAATCGAGGTAACGGGTCAGGATCGCCTTCATCTCAGCCATGGGCCGAACGCTAGCGTGGGTCGGTGACATCGGCGGCGGCCGTCCGCTCGCGGTCCCGACACCGGATGGTGCCACCACCCGCATCGCATCGCCGGGGCACTCCTGCGAGACTGGCGCGATGAGCGACGCGACGACGCACGGCGCCAACACCATCCTCATCCTCGGTGCCTCGGGCGATCTCACGAACCGGCTGCTGCTGCCGGGTCTCGGTTCACTCCTCGCCGACGAGCCGACCCGTGAGGTCCGCGTCGTCGGGGCGGACATCGCCGACCTCGGCCAGGAGGACTGGGCGGAGCGGGTGCGTTCGGGTCTGAGCGGCGCCGGGGTGCCCGAGCCGGCCACGAACGCGATCGTGGCCGACACCCGGTACGTCCGCACCGACGTGCTCGATGTCGACGCCGTCGACAGCCTGCTCAACACCGTGGACGGGCCCACGATCATCTACTTCGCACTCCCGCCGCGCATCACCGCGGGCGTCTGTGCCCTGCTCGAGCGGCGCGGCGTCGCTCCGGGGACCAGGCTCGCCCTGGAGAAGCCCTTCGGAAGCGACCTCGCGTCGGCGGAAGCGCTGAACGTCCAGCTCCTCAAGGTCGTCGAGGAGAACCGGATCTTCCGGGTGGACCACTTCCTCGGCCTCAGCACGGTGCTGAACCTGTTCGGGGTCCGGTTCGCGAACCGGCTACTGATGCCGGTGTGGAAGTCGGCGCACATCGAGAAGGTGGTCATCCGCTACGACGAGAACCTCGCGCTGGAGGGCCGGGCCGGATACTACGACCGGGCCGGCGCGCTCGTGGACATGATCCAGTCGCACCTGCTGCAGGTCCTCGCGTTCTTCGCCATGGAGGCCCCGCGGACCCTGGACGCGGAGCACGTGCGCTCGCTCAAGGCCCAGGCGCTGCTGGCCGCCCGGGTCTGGGGCGACGACCCGACCACCGCCTCCCGACGGGCCCGGTACACCGCGGGCACCATCGGCGACCGCGAGGTGCCGGACTACGTCGCCGAGGAGGGCGTGGACCCGGCGCTGGACACCGAGACCCTGGCCGAACTGGTCGTCGAGATCGACAACGAGCGCTGGCGCGGGACACCATTCGTGCTGCGCAGCGGCAAGGCGCTCGGCGAGGCCGTCAAGCAGATCGAGGTCTACTTCCGCGAACCGGCCCACGTGCCGAGCGGGCTGCACGGCACCGGCAGCCCGGACCTGCTCATCCTCGGGCTGAAGCCGGCCGAGATGGTCATCTCGATGTCCGTCAACGCCGAGGGGGACCCCTTCGAACTCGAGCAGAAGGAGTTGCGGGCAACCCTCGGCGCCGCCCGGATGCTGCCCTATGGCGAGGTCCTGGGCCGGATGCTCGACGGTGATCCCCTGCTCTCGATCCGCGGCGACGTCGCGGAGGACTGCTGGCGCATCGTGGCTCCGGTCCTCGCCGCGTGGCGGGCCGACGAGGTCCCGATGCAGGACTACCCGGCCGGTTCCGCAGGGCCGGAGGGTTGGGGTGCCGTGCCGGGCGTCAACGACCCGGTCGTCGCCCCTCCCGTCGGCTGAGGTCCCCGGCGGCGAGCATCGTACGGCGGCCCGCGGGCACCAGGAGGGCAACCGCGGCAGCCGCGATCAGCAGCACACCGGCGGCGATCATCAGGACCTCGACACTGTAGAGGTCCGCGAGTGGACCGAACACCGCCATGCCGAGCGGCATGGACACCGCCATCACAAGGCCGACGAAGCCGAACACCCTGCCCTGGCGCTCCGGCTCGACGGTCTCCTGGAGCACCGTGAACGACGGCGTCGAGAAGAGCGGCACGAACAGGCCGATTCCGAACATGAGGGCCAGGAACACCCAGAGGTTCGGAGCGAGGCCGAGCGCGGCGGTGAGGCCGCCGAAGACGAAGACGGATCCGAGCATCATCAGGATCCGGTTCCTGAGCCCGCCCCAGGCCGCGATGAGTGCGCCGCCGAGCGTCATGCCGATGCTGAACGCCAACTCGTTCGCGGTCAGTTTCCAGACCTCCTCGCCGAACGTGCGCACGATCAGCAGCGGGGTGAGGTACGAGGGTGCCGCGACCAGCAGGAACACGACCCCGAAGAGCAGGAGGACCCAGCGGATGAACGGGTGGCGCCCCACGTACCGCACTCCCCCGACCAGGTCGTCGAAGTAACCGGGCAGCGGCCCGTCGACGTCGCGGCGCACGATCCGCGGCACCGAGAGCACCACCAGCAGGCCGATGCCGATGGCCGCGGTGGTGACGTCGACGAAGAAGATCGCGACGATCGAGAAGTTCGCGTACACGGCCGCGGCGGCCGCCGGTGCCACGAGCATCATCGCGGACTGGATGGTCCCGTTCAGGCCATTGACCCGCATCAGCTTCGAGGTGGGAACGAGCTGCGGGATCAGCGCGGAGACCGCGGGCAGCTGGATCCCGGCGCCGATCGAACGGATCGCCAGCGTGCCGTAGAAGAGCCACAGGTGGTCGGTGCCGGCCAGCATCAGGATCGCCAGCGCGAGCGTGGTCACCGCGATCGTGCCGTCGGCGGCCATGATGAGTCGCTTCCGGTCGAGCCGGTCCGCCCACACGCCGCCGAAGATCGACACGATCGCCTGCGGCAGGAAGCCGAACACCGAGGCCAGCGCCATCACCGAGCCGGACTTCGTCTCGAGGGTCAGGTGCCACATGATCGCGTACTGGACGAGCATCGACCCGAACAGGGTTACGGTCTGGCCGCTCAGGAAGATCGTCGCGTCCCGGCGCCACCGTGGCTTCGCGGCGACGTCGTCCGGGACCCCCGGATCGGGGCCGGCAACAGACCCGGCATCAGGGCCGGCGCTACCGGCCGCGGTGCCGGGCTCCTCGGGCGGGCGGGTGGACATCCCCCATGGTCCGCCCGAGGACCGACATCGGTCCACGCCCTGGGCCGACGCAGGTGTGGGTCCGGATCGTGGTGGTGCAATCAGATGAGGCACACCCACCTCGACCCTGGCACGCCGCGCCCCAGGCCCACCCCCACCTCGCTCGCCCCAGGGCCGCGACACCGTTGCGGTGCGGGGACGACGCACCCGGCACGTCGCGATCACACCACAGGGCCCGAACCGATGATGAACGCGCTGGACGCTAGGCCGGCCAGGCTCTCGGTCGCCTGGAACCGTTCGACGGCGTAGAACGCCATCGTGGTCATGAGCAGGTAGAAGATCATCCCCATGAACGAGCTGGTGACGATCGCGAGGATGAAGTTGCGGGTCCAGCGGACGCCCGTGGTGCGGTCGGTCACGTCGTCGGCCTCTCCCTCTCGTCGACGCCGCGACCCCCGATACGCGGCGTCCCGTGCAGCCTAGGGATCCCGGGTGCGACGATGCCCTCTGATGCCACGAGTTGCCGTCGGTCACCGCGGCGGCGACCGGCCGCCGTCGGGCTCGGCGCGTGGACCGGACCGGCTCAGAGCGGGACCGGCAGCCCCGAGGCGACCGACCGCTGTGCCGCGGTCACGACGGCGAGCGTGCGCGCGCCCACGGCACCGTCGGGCTGCGGGGCCCGGCCGGTGCGCACGGCGTCGAGGAACTCGTCGATCATCCGGGCGTCCAGGTCCGCGCCGAAGCCGGCCCAGAGCTCGCCGCCGGCGTCGTAGCCGGACACGTGCGCCGCGAACGGGTCGATCCGCACCGACCCGGCGGTGCCGTGCACCTCGAGGGTCAGGCCGCCCCAGGTGGGTGCGGACTCCGGTTGGCTCCACGAGCAGTCGATGGTGGCGATCACCCCGGACGGGTAGCGGACCGAGACCACTCCCCCGGTCTCCACACCCACCCCCGCGTCGGCCCGCAGGATCCGGTTCGTCACGGCGTGCACCTCCTGCGCGGGCTCGCCCAGGAGCGCGTCGATCAGGTCCGCGACGTGCACGACGTGGTCCACGAGCGCGCCGCCGCCGGAGCGGGTCGGGTCCGTGAACCAGGACCGCTGGGCCAGCGGCATCTTGCCGTTGTTGGTGCCGAGGATGGAATAGATCTCACCGAGCTGGCCGGCACGGACCCGCGCCACGAGATCGGTGAACGCGCTCGCGAACCGGACCGGGTAGGCCGTCATCAGGATCACCCCGGACGCGTCGGCAGCGGCGACCATGGCGGCGGCGTCCGTGTCGGAGGTGGCCAGCGGCTTCTCGCAGAGCACGTGCGCACCGGCGACGGTCGCCAGTTCGGTCAGTTCGCGGTGCGCGGTGTTCTCCGCACAGATCACGACGGCGTCCGGCGCCTTCGCGAGCAGGCTCGCCACGTCCTCGACGTAGGTCACGCCGTGCTCGGCGGCGAACCCCGCGCCGCGCACGGTGCCGGGGTCGTACGGGCCGGGGTCGGTGCCGAGCACCTCGACGTCCGGCATCGCGGAGAGGATCCGGGCGTAGGAGGCGGCGTGGGTGTGCGCGAAGGACAGGATGCCGATGGTCAGCGGCGTGGTGGTGGTCATCGCGGGCTCCCCTCGGTGCTCGAATGTGCGGAATCGGCTGGATCGGCCGGCAGGTCCACCGGCACGCCGCTCGCGGCCGAGGCCAGCACCGCCTCGGCGAGCGCGACGGCCCGGACACCGTCCGTGCCGGCCACGGATGCCTGGGTGCCGGACTCGATCGCGGCCCAGAAGTCGGCGAGCTCGGCGGCGTACGGGCTCTCCGACGGGTCGGTGGCCGGGAGGTAGCCGCCGGCGTCGGCCGGGCCGCCCAGCTGGACCCGCACCGTGTCGGAACGCGCCATGTCGTACCGGAGCAGGCCGGCGTCCCCGGCGATCTCGAACGAGGAGGTGAACCGCAGGCCGGGATGTCCCCAGACGCCGTAGACATGGCTGATCGCACCCGAGGTGTGGGTCAGCAGTACCGCGGCACTGGCGACCCGACCGCCGTCGCCGGCCTTCGCCGTCGAACGGGCGAACACCCGGGCGACCGGACCGGCGAGCCACTCGGCCTGGTCGAGATCGTGGATCATCTGATCGAGCACGATGCCGCCGGAGCGGGCTTCGTCGAAGAACCAGTCCGCCTTCGGGGCCGCGCTCATCCGACGGAACCGGGCCACGGCGACCGTGCCGATCCGGCCGGCCCGGATCGCGTCGCGCGCGGCCACGTACTCCGGGAAGTAGCGCACCACGTGGGCGGGGAACACCCGCACCCCGGCCGCCTCGGCGGCCCCGACGACGGCCGCCGCCTCGACGGACGTGCGCGCGAGCGGCTTCTCACAGATCACGTGCTTACCGGCGGCGATGGCCGCGAGGGCGAGCTCGGCGTGGGTGGCGGTCGGGGTGACGATGTCCACCAGGTCCACCTGCGGCCACAACTCGGTGAGGGTGTCCGCGGTGCGGAACCCGAAGGTGTCCGCGAGCGCGTGCGCCCCGTGCTCGGAGTGGACCACCACGTCCGCCCCCAGGGCCCGCCAGCCGGCAGCGTGCACCCCGGAGATACCGCCGGCGCCGATCAGGCCGACGCGTGGTGCGCTCATGCCTTCCTCGCCGCGACGGCCTCGACCTCGACCAGTTGGCCGGGGTAGCCGAGCACGGTCACGCCGATCAACGTGCTCGGCACGTCATGGTCGGCGAACGCGTCCCGGACCACCTCCCAGACCCTGACCAGATCGGGTTGGGAGGTGGTGGCCACCAGCACCCGGGTGGACACGACGTCGGTGAGGGACAGGCCGACGTCCGCGAGTGCCTGCCGAAGGTTCGCCACGACGGCGTTGGCCTGGCCGACGGGATCCCCGAGCGCCACGACAGCGCCGGTTTCGTCGAGGGGGCAGGCGCCGGCGAGGAAGACCAGCTCTGCACCGGGACCTGCGGACGCGGCGTAGGCGTACTCGGTGGGTGCCAGGGTCTCGGAACGGATCAGGCGCACATGGCTCACTTGCTCACCGTATCGAACGGTGAGCGTCCGCGGGTCACTGGATGAGACAGAAGGGGTGACCGGCCGGGTCCAGGAAGACGCGGAAGTTGCCGTCCTCGGACGGCTGGTGCTCGTGGCGCCGGGCGCCGAGGGCGAGCACCGATGGTTCGGAGGCGTCGATGTTCGCGACGGTCAGGTCCAAATGGACCTGCTGGGGGTGGGCGCCGCCGGGCCAGGTCGGCGTGACCCAGTCCTCGATCCGTTGGAAGGCGAGGGCGGGGCGGCCGTCCGGGCGCTCCGGGCTCACGCCGCCGCCTGGCGGGACCAGGTTGACCCAGTCCCGGTCCGCGCCCGGCTCCATCGGCCAGCCGAGCAGCTCCGAGTAGAACCGCCCGAGCTCCAGGGCGTCGGGGCAGTCGAGGATGATCAGGTCGAGGACGGGTTTCGCGATCGCTGCGTCGGTCATGCGACGACCGTAGCCGCGACTCCGGACGATCCACGTCCGGATGGCCCGGCCGGCCTCCCCCATGAGCCGGATGCAGGGCCGCGAGGGGCATGGTCGACTGGAGGAACCACCGACCACGGAGGAACCGATGAGCCACACCCTCGCCGAGGAGTATCTGCTGCTGGTTCTCGACGACGACTCGGGTCGACCACTGATCGACGCGAACAGCCTGCACACGGCGATCGCCGCGGCCGCGCTGACGGACCTCGTCTCCGACGGCGCCCCTCGAGGTGGCCGAGAGGCGGACGGGCCGGTGCGGAAGGGCCGATTCGCCCGGACCGGGCGGTCCCTGCCTGCTGACCCGCTGCGTCTGGCGATCCTCGACAAGGCCCACGACCGCAAACCCAAGGACGCCGTCGCTGCCCTCGGCGGGATGTTCTCCTGGTCGGACCGGGCCAAGACCCTCAAGGAACAGCTGCTCGAAGGGCTCGCCGGTGAGGGCGTGCTCGAGCAGCAGGAGAGCAAGATCCTCGGGATCTTCCGGCACCGCCGTGCGCCGGGTGATCGACGAGGCCACCGCTGTCATGATCACGACGTACACCTGAGCCACGTCCAGCCGCGGGGGCAATCACCCATCTCGGATGGTGCCGCGGCCGCCGGCGAGCCGTCAGGGTGAGCCTGCGGGTCCAACGGGGACCCAGGATGCGAGGCGTGACCGTGGATTTCTGGCAGAGTTTCTGGGACATCATCTGGTGGTTCTTCTGGGCCTTCGTGTTCATCTCCTATCTGATGGCGTTGTTCTCGATCGTCGCTGACGTGTTCCGGGACCGGGAGCTGAGCGGCTGGGCCAAAGCCGTCTGGATGATCTTCCTGGTGTTCGTCCCGTTCCTGACCGCGCTGATCTACCTGATCGCGCGCGGCAAGGGCATGGCCGAGCGCAGCGCCGGCCAGGCGCGACAGGCCCAGGACGCCGCCGACAACTACATCCGCTCCGTCGCAGCGACGAGTCCTTCGGATGAGATCGCCAAGGCGAAGGGCTTGCTCGACTCCGGGACGATCACGGCCGAGGAGTTCGAGCGGATCAAGGCGCGCGCCCTGGCCGCGTGAGCCACCCCGAGGAACCGGTGGGTCCGGTGTCCGCCGCCGCGCGCCGGACCCGCCGATCCTGGTTGCTCCCCACACTCACCGGATATCGGCGGGAGTGGCTGCTGCCGGACGTGGTCGGTGGGCTGTCTGCCGGGGCCGTCGTGGTTCCGCAGGCGATGGCCTACGCGACGATCGCCAACCTGCCGGTCCAGGTGGGCCTGTACACCGCGATCGTGCCGCTGGCCGTATACGCCCTGCTCGGTGGGTCGCGAACGATGAGTGTGACGACCACGTCCACGATCGCGACGCTGACGGCGACCACGCTCGTCTCGGCCGGCGTCGCCGCGGGCTCCGACGACGCCCTCGGCTCGCTCATGACGCTGACCCTGCTGGTCGGGATCGTGCTGCTGATCGCGCGGCTGCTGCGACTCGGGTCACTTGTGGAGAACATCAGCGGCGCAACCGTCCTCGGCCTGAAGATCGGCGTCGGGGCGACCGTCGCCGTCGGACAGCTGCCGAAACTGCTCGGGGAGACGGGAGACTACTCCGGCCACGGATTCCTCCGTTCCCTCGCCGCCGTGGGTCAGGCGCTCGACACCGCGAATCCGGCGACCGTCGCACTGTCGGTCGCCTCGATCGCCGTGCTCGTCGTGCTCGCCCGGTTCGCGCCGCGGGTGCCGGGCCCCGTGATCGTGGTGGTCGCCGGCATCCTGCTGGTCGCCGTGGCGGGCTTGGAGGCGCGCGGGGTCGCCCTGATCGAGCCGGTCCCGTCCGGGCTGCCGATCCCCGGTCTGCCGGACCTGGACGGTCTCGCCGCGCTCACCCCGGGAGCGTTGGCGATCTCGGTCATGTCGTTCCTGGAGTCGGCCACGGTCTCGCGGACGCTCCGCACGCCCGCGGAGCCCCCGGTGGACGCCGACCGGGAACTGTTCGCGACCGGCGCTGGGAACGTCGCGGGGGCCTTCTTCACGGCGATGCCCGCCGCCGGCGGGTTCTCGCAGAGCGCGGTGAACCAGAACGCCGGCGCGAAGACCCAACTCTCGACGCTGGTCACGGTCATGCTCGCGGTCCTGGTCGCCGTGTTCCTCGGTCCGGTGGTCAGTCTGCTGCCGCAGGCGACGCTGGCCGCGATGGTGTTCGTCGCGGTCGTCGGCCTGATCAACCTGCCCGAACTGGTCCGCTGGGCCGGGATCAGCCCGATCGACTTCTGGATCGCACTCCTCGTGGCCGCCATCGGACTGACCGCCGGCCTGCTCCCGGCCGTCGTGGCCGGCGTGGTCGTCACCCTCGGGCTCGTGCTCCGGGAGCTGAACCGGGCAGCCGTCACGGCCGGCGAACACCAGGGCGACGTGCTGGCCGTGCATCTGGGCAACGGTCTGTACACGGCCAACACCAGGTCGAACACGACCGCGGTCGAGGAGCTGGTCGCGGCCGAGCCCGGGGTGGCCAGGGTCGTACTCGACCTGCACCGACTGGCCGCGATCACGATCACGGTGCTGGACGGGCTCGCGGAGCTCGACCGCGCGCTGGCCGGCACCGGCGTCGAGCTGCACCTCGCCGCGTTGCCGCCGAGGGCCGCGGTCGTGGCCCAGCGGGTGGCGTGGTACCAGAAGCTCGAGGCGGACGGCCGGGTGCACGCCACGGTCGACGAGGCCCTGGCCACCCTGGGATCGGCCTCGGGCCCCGCCGCCAGACCGAGGCCTAGCATCAATCCATGACCATGCACTGGACCCTCGGTGGTGATGCGAACGATCCGCACCGACTGGCACAGTTCTGGGCGAGTGCGCTCGGATACGTCGCCGAACCGGGCTACGACGACCCGGACGGTGCCTCGATCGTCGACCCGGACGGGGTCGGGCCGGCGATCGGGTGGCTGCGCGTTCCCGAGCCGAAGACCGCGAAGAACCGGCTCCACATCGACATCCGAGTGGCCGGCGAACCACCGTGGGACTGGGTGTCCCGCGCGGAGCTGATCCGGGCGAAGATCTCGGAACTGACCGCGCTCGGGGCCACTCGGGTCCGGGAGGAGCACTACCGCGACGACGACGGCCGCACGGTCCTCGGCCACGTGGTGATGGCCGACCCCGAGGGGAATGAGTTCTGCGTGGCCTGACGCGCAGTTCCGGTCCGGCTCAGCCCGCGAGCGCCCGCAACGCCGGGGCGAGTCGCTCGGCATGCGCACGGTCGTGGCGGGTGGCCTCGGCGGCTAGGGCGGCGAGAGCGGCGTTGTGCGCGCGTCGCAGTTCCTGCTGTTCGACGGCGGACGGCCGGGTCGCGGTCAGGGCGTCCAGTTCGGCGGTGGGCAGCTGGTCGACGCCGCGGCCCTGGTGCGGGTTCAGTCCGTGCCGCAGGCAGGCGAGCGAGACCAGCCGCTCCCGGAGCCCGTCGAGCATGATCGTCGCCTGCCAGAGCCGGCCCCGGGCGACGGCGGAGCGGGAGTGGAGCGCATGCAGCCAGGCCATCGCGATCAGGCCGGCCGGGTCCGGCAGGTTCGGCTCCGTGGCCGGGTTGGGTGTGCCGAAGAGCACCCGGAACCCCGGCTCGGTGGCGCGGAAGTCATCGTGGCGCCAGAACGAGAGGTCCACCTGGAGCGAGTTGGCGAGCAGGAACACCCGGAACAGGGTGCCCGCCCCGCGGACGTCGAGGGTGTCCGCGACGTCCTGTTCGGCCCGCATCCAGGCGGTCCACTCCTCGGCGACGCCATCCGGGTCCACGCCGTCGGCGATCTGCAGGGCGAGGTCGATGTCGGACCAGCGGTCCTGGCGACCGGTTGCCGCGGAGCCGACCAGCGCGGCCCCGACCACCCGGGGGTCGGACCGGGCCCGCTCTCTCAGGAGCTCGGCCAGCCCGTCGCGGTACTCGGTGGTGAACATCCGCCGATCGTAGGCGTGCGGCTACCGGTCCGTCGCGGGGCCGACGGCGAACAGTGCCAGCGGGAGGTGCCCTTCGGGAAGCGCGTCGTGCGCCGCCTCCCGCAACCGCTCGTCGTCGACGCCGGCGACCAGGGCGGCCCCGAGTTCCTCCTCGGCCGCCTGGAGATACAGGTTCTGGCTGAGATGCCCGGCCTCCAGCCAGACGTACCGCTCGCCACGGTCCGGTGGCTGGTCGGCGAAGTCCCGCGCGGCGGCGCCGAGGTCGGCGCCGATCACCACCAGCGCCGCAGCCCCGGCCAGCCAGTCCTCGTCGACGAATGACCCGGCGGCGAAGTCCCGGCGACGGTCCCCGGCCGTGCGCCGGGACACGGCGTCGGCATCGGCGTCGTACCGGTACACCCCGGCCGGGAGACCGTCGACGCCGCCGACGACGACCGCCAGTGACAGTGGGTAACGGGCGTGCGCGGACGGCACGCTGCGACGACCGTCGCCGACCGGTCCGAGCGCCGCCCGGAGCAGCCGCGAGAGCTGTTCGGAACTCATCGGCCCGGCCGAGAACCGGCGGCTGGTCCGCCGTCGGCGCAGGAGATCCTGCAGCGGACTCGAGGCAACGGGTTCCGCCGACTGCGCCTGCATGGCCTCGATCGCCTCAATGGCCCCCGTGGCCCCCGTGGCCTCGGTGGCCTCGGCCGCGTCAGGATCGCGACCGGTCACCCGGAAGAACTCCTGAACCACCAAGGCCTCGTCGTCGATGACGAATCCGGCCGGCAGTTCGGCCCGTGTTTCGGGGTGTCCCAGAACGCCTGGTGCGCCCGGCGCCAGTCGGTCCTCGACGTGAACCCCTCCCCCTCGGCAGGCGCGACGTCGTCGTCCACGTCGCTCAGGCGGACCACCCGGACCTCGGTGTTCTCCAGGATCGCGACGCGCTCCCCGGCGGAGTCGACCAGCGCGAACCTGGCACCGACCTGCGGCACCGGCTCGCCGGCGGTCTCGTAGGCGACCAGCAGGGAACTGGTGGCCGTCTTCGTCCCGGCCAGGGCCGCGGCGACCAGCGCGTCCCGCAACGTCCCGGGAGTCGCGAGTTCCGCCGTCGGGAGGTCGTCGATGTCCATCGACCCACTCTCGCACGCGACCGGCCGCAGGTCGGCCGCCCGTGGGCTAACGGCCGACGGGCGCCTCCGCGGAAGCGGCGACCTGCTCGGCCGACAGCAGCCGTACCTGTTGCGCGCCGATCGGGCCGAGGGCGCGCTGAGCGCCGCGGCCAGGTAGGCCATCACCTACTGGGCCGATGCCGCCTCCGCGTAGCGGTCGAGCACCGTGACCCAACCGCCGCCGTACTGGGCACGCGCCGCGGCCGGTTCGGCGAAGCTCTCCCACCCGTCATGCTCGAGGGTGACGAGCGTCCCGTCGCCCGCGGCAGCGAAGGAGACCACGACACGGCTCGCGGCGTCCGGTTCCCTACCCGGGTGCCACGTGAACGACACCATGGTCGGCGGGTCGGCCTCGATGATGGTCCCCCAGACCGCGGTCTGCCCGGCGGGGCCGGTCTCGACGAACCGTGACCCGTCGAGGGTGACCGAGGAGCCCTCGCCGAAACAGCCGAAGGAGGCCACGGGCCACCAGGACCCGATGTCGCTGACGAACAGGGCGTAGGCGGTCTGGAGTTCGCAGGCGGCGAACACCTGACGGCGGATCGGGGGCAGGGTCATGTCGGACTCTCCTGTGGATCGGACGGTGCGCTGGAGCGCTCGACGTGGGTGACGAAGGAGCTGAGCGCCGTGTCCCACTGCTGGGTGAGCCAGACCTGGACGGCGGCGAGTCCGGCCGGCGCCAGCGCGTAGAGGTTTCGAGTGCCGACCGATCGGTGCTCGATCAGACCGGCGCCCTCGAGCACCTTGAGATGCTTGCTCACGGCGGGTCGACCCACGGGCAACCGGTCGGCGATGCCGCCGACCGGGCACGCCCCGTCGCGCAGGACCTCGATGATCCGCCGCCGCGTCGGGTCACCGAGGGCGTCCAGCGCCGCTTCCGCTTCCACATCGCCTCCGTTGCCCGTCGGTAACCGTTACCATACGGCAACCGAGCCGTCGGCGCCACCCCCCGCAAGCAGTCCGGCTACGCACGCTGGGCGTCGAGCGGCGCCTTGAGGCCGATCCGGTGCCCGTCCGGGTCACGCAGGATGGCCAGGCGCTGGCCCCAGGGCATGTCGGTCGGCGCCTTCACGATCGGCGTCCCGGCGGACTCGAACTCGGCGACCAGTGCATCGAGTCGCTCCGCCGAGTCGAGCACAAGGTCCACCTGCGGCCCGCCGGGGGCAGGCTGTGGCGCGGTCGCGTCCCACCACGAGGCGAAGCCGGTCGAGTGCAGGACGACGGGGATGCCCGTATTGGTCGAGACCCAGGCCTCGGCGGGGCCGTCGCCGCGCCGATTGCGGGTCACGAACGCGATCCCGAGCCGTTCGTAGAACGATCGGCTCCTCTCGAGGTCCGCGACGACGAGGTTCACTTGACCGACGGCGACCATCGACGCAGTCCTCCCTACGAAGCCGGGTCTCGGAGACCGTCCCAGGACCAGGACGGCAGGTCGAGCCGCGCCGGGACGTCGTCGGCGCTCTCCTGGTACCGATTCATCACGCTGGTGGTCGCCCACGACCAGTAGTCGTGGAGCACCTGCCACAACCGGTCCTCGGCGTCGAGGCCGACGTCCGCCAGGGCTTGATCGAAACAGGAGATCGCGCGACGATCCATCTCCTCGTGCGGGCCGTTGCCACTGTGCATCCGCACGACGGCGGTCTGGTCGCCGTAGCGCTCCGAGTACATCGCCGGCCCACCCAGCGCCTCCGCCCAGTAGGCGGCGAGCCGCTCGCTGTGGTCGGCGCGGAAGCCGTGGCTGAACGCGTGGCTCACGACCTGGTCGGCCATCACGCGCTCATGCCAGGCGAGGGCGAGTTGCCTCAGTCCGTCGTAGCCGCCCGCCGCCTCGTACACGGTCGTCATGCGGCCACGGTACGCCGCGACGTCCCGGGATGGACGCATTCGCCCAGTCCGTACGGGCACCGGTGGGCGCTCAGCTGATCCGTGACTGGATCTCGCGGATCGTCGTGCCCAGGATGCCGCGTGAGAGAAGCCCGCCCCCGAGCGGACCGGCGGAGTCGCTGCCCACGGCTGGTAGTTGTCGCAGCGCTGCTCGCTCCCGCTCACTCAGGTGCGCCACCTGCCACCGGATCTCGTCCTCGACCGCTTCCGGTCGATCCGGGTGCGCCAGCGATACCGCCTTCGCCGCGTATGCGGCCGCACCCAGGGCATGAGCACCCATGTGCGCGACCGCCGCGGCCTGGGCGAGCGCCCTGGCCGCCGCCGCGCCGGCCGGCGTGGTCGCGGCACCTGCCGCCCGCACCGCCACGAATCGTCTGGTGATCTCCTCGGCGGCGGTGCTCTGCCCCGAACTGTAGGCACGCGTGCGGGTCACCACGTCCCGGACCTCGGCGGCAACCGCGTCATCGGCGTCGAACAGGACAAGCGCACGCTCGGCGCAGGCCAGCGCCCACCGTGCCAAGGCCCGCCGGTCCGAATCGCTGAGGGTCTGCGCCGATGCCACGACCAGATCGTGTCACACCGGAACCGGCCCATCGGCCCGCTGTGCGGCCTGGCGGCACCGGCACGCAGCAGCCTCCTGCCTAGAATCGGCGGCATGGTCACGGACGACTACTCGATCCAGCCACTCACGGCGCAGACGTGGGGCGCGTTCGCTGCTCTGGTGGAGCGGCACAACGGAATCTTCGGCGGGTGCTGGTGCACCTACTTCCACGACTGCGCCGACCGAGGGCCGGGTTACGAGGGCAGCCGCGCGTTCAAGGAGCAGCTGGTCACGGAAGGACAGGCTCACGCGGCGCTGGTGATCATGGACGACGAAGCGATCGCGTGGGCCGAGTACGGCACCCCGGATGAACTGCCGAACATCCATCACCGCAAGCAGTACGTCGCCGAGGCCGACGTCACGCCCGACTATCGAATCACCTGCATCTTCGTCGACAAGCGTTACCGGAGGCAGGGCTACGCCCGGGCGGCGCTGGCTGGTGCACTCGACCAGATTGCCGCGCGGGGCGGCGGTGTGGTCGAGGGCTACCCGCACGAAGTCGGTGAGAAGCGGATGAACAACTCATTCGTCTACAACGGGACTCGCACGATGTATGAGCAGGCCGGCTTCGAATTCATCCGCACCAAGGGGCTGAAGAACACGGTGATGCGCCGGACGATCCAACCGGCCTGATCCACCCAAGATGCTGCCCGCGCGCTGGCGGGTCAGGCCCAGTCGCGCCTCAGCAAGCCGTACACCCAGGAATCGGACACGGCACCGTTGACGATGCAGTCCGCGCGTAGTGTCCCCTCACGCACGAAGCCAAGTTTCTCCAGCACGCGCGCCGATGCCCCGTTGCGGGTATCGGTCTCGGACTGGACCCGGTTGAGGTCGAGCGTGTCGAAAGCCCACTGGAGCAGGACGCGCGCCGCTTCCGTCGCATAGCCGTGGCCCCACGCAGCCTCCTTGAGGCAGTAGCCAAGGGAGGCGCTTCGGAAGTCAGCATCCCAACTGTTGAAGGTGCACCAGCCGACGAACGTGCCGTCGGACCTGCGCTCGATGGCCAGCCGTGCGCCGCTGCCATCCTCCGCCATCCGTCGGCACCCGGCCATGAAGCGCGCGACCGAGGTCGGGTCGGTCGATCCGCAGTCGTTCGGCATCCCGGTCGGGCTGGACCACGGGTACCTCGATGGCGGCGAGGTAGACGTCGTCGAGAGTGAACGCGGTCCCGCTGACGAACCGCATGCCGCGGCGACGGCACGCGGGACGCAGGGCATCCAGCCACGCCTGGGCTGCCGGTGATCGCCTCGCCACGTCTCACTGTCCCACGGCCGCGTCGCCCGGTTCCGCCATGAATGAGCCGGGCCCAACCCCTGTGCCGACCGGATCTGGACCACACGCTGCACCGGAGCACCAACGAGTATCAGCGGGTGGAACCATCACCACGTAGCCTCACGAGGCTGCGCGGGCCTCACGGGACCCGTCGGCCGGGAGCACTCCATCCGACATCGGCAAGGACCTTCCTGAGGGCCGCGTGCTCGCTGTGGCCCGCATCGAAGATCACTTCCCCAAGGTCGTCGATGCGGTCACCGGCGACGTACCAGGATGTGACCTGCTCCTCGGTGACCTCGACAGCGAGCGGTTTGGTGCGGTGCCGCCTCAGGGTCTCCCCCAGTTCCAGTTCGTAGTAGTACGCGCGTGTGAGGCCCAGATGGTCCGCACGCAGTTGGGTGAGCATCTCGCCGTATATCTCGGCGTGCAGGATGCCTTCGATGACGACGTCGAGCCCGTGATCGAGCGCAAAGCGCGCCGACATGTCGATGTACGGAACACTCAGCGCACCCGGGCGATCACGGACGTGGAGGATCTCCCGCCGAAGCACGTCGTGCCCGATGATCGCGACACCACGCGGACGCGCCTGCCGAATGGAGCGCGCCAAGTGCGACTTCCCGCTTCCGGAGTTCCCACGGATGATGATCAGTCTCGAGGAGTCGGAACCAACCCGGGCCCCTTCGCTCACGGGACATCGAGCGGCGTGACCGCGGCGACCCGTTCAGGCAGAGTCCGACGTGCGAGGCGCGGCCCGTGGTTCGACTGCACGTTCATCCAGAGCTCCTCTGCGGTCCCGACGTAGCGCCGGCGGATAGCGGTCTTCGAGTCGGACGATGTCACGTTGGGGCGGAGCTCGGCCACCGTCCGGCACAGCGCAACGTCCGGATGGCTGGCCGGCCGCGAGCATAGGGTGCTCTCATGCCTCCTCCCCGCACCATCCCCCTGTTGCCGTGCGCCGACATCGGCGAGATCGAGACGTTCTTCGCCGCCCTGGGATTCCGCACCACCTACCGTCAGGACCGACCCTATGCGTGCCTCGGGGTCAACGGTCACGGGTTCGACCTGCAGTACTACGGCCTGGACGGTCACACACCAGAGTCCTCGCACAGCTCCTGCCTCGTCATCGTCACGGACACAGGCCCGATCTGGGAGGAGTTCGCGTCGGGACTGCGCGAGGCCTATGGCCGCCTCCCGGTGAAGGGATTCCCGCGCATCACGAGGCCGCGCCCCCGAAAGAACGCCGGCGGGCTGAGCGGCTTCAGTCTCGTCGACCCGGCCGGCAACTGGATTCGATTCTTCCGCGACGGCGATTCGGAGGCCGCGCTCTCCGAAGTCAGTCGGCTGGGTGAGGCCGTTCGGAACGCCGTCGTGCTCGCGGACAGCAAAGGGGACGTAGCCCAGGCCGCCAAGATCCTCCAGGGTGCGATCAATCGCGCAACCGCTGACGATCCAGCGCACGACGAAGCCAGAAGTCTCCTCTCCGAACTGACCGAGCGCCTACCGGAGGCCTGAGTCAGGCACTCGCTCATACGTTGAAACCGAGCTCGCCACCGCATCAGCGAGCACATGATGCGGCACAGAGTCGAGATGTGCGCCGGTCGCGGCCGCACAAACGGCCTGACGCCGCGTTGCGCCGGACGTCGTCGTCATGCTCGTGGCATCCCATTCGCTCCGAACTCGATGCCCTCGGCCTCCAGCCGTTTCCGTGCCGCGTGATGAACCACACCGCGTTGGCGCGGTTCCTCCTCCAACAGCCTGAGCAGCGTGCCGCGCTCGGTATTCTCGTGTTCGACAACTGCGATCCGCACGCTCCAGAACGGATCCGCCGCGAATCGGTCGAGCACTCGCGCCGTCGCCGACGAGTTCATCGAGAACGCGGACGCGCCGTCGAACAACGGCTTGCGCACTGTCCCACCGACCCGAACGACGAGAGCCGCTGCGTTACCACCCGACAGCAACTCTTCCGTCACCCGTCCACTCGATCGGAGTGCTCGCCGTTCACGCCACCTGCAGCGGCGTGATTGCCGCTACCTGCTCAGCTACTCGATCCTCAGCAACCTCCACGTCGTAACGGGACTGCAGATTGAGCCAGAACTGCGGCTCGATCCCGAAGTAGCGACCCAGCCGCAGCGCGGTGTCGGCCGTGACGGCACGCTTGCCATGCACGATCTCGTTGGTACGCCGCGGCGGCACGCCGATCGACACAGCGAGCTTGTTCTGGGTGATGCCGAACCCCTCGATGAAGTCCTCCATCAAGACCTCACCGGGATGCACCGGCGGGTAGAGCTTCTCAGCCGTCTCTCCTCCTAGTGATGGTCCACGATCTGCACGTCCTCGGCACCAGCATCGGTCCAGACCGGTATATAACGTCTTGCGTCAATAACGCTAGACGTTAAACCGGAACTCCACCACGTCGCCGTCGGCCATCACGTAGTCCTTGCCCTCGATCCGCACCCGGCCGCGGGCCTTCGCCTCGGCCATCGACCCCGCGCCGACGAGGTCGTCGAACGAGACCACCTCGGCCTTGATGAAGCCGCGCTGGAAGTCTGTGTGGATCACCCCGGCCGCCTGCGGTGCGGTCCAGCCCTTGTGGATCGTCCAGGCCCGGGACTCCTTGGGACCTGCGGTCAGGTAGGTCTGCAGCCCGAGGGTGTCGAACCCGACCCGGGCCAGCTGGTCCAGGCCGGCCTCCTCCTGGCCGGTCTCGGCGAGCATCTCGGCGGCCTCCTCCGGTTCCAGCTCGACCAGTTCCGCCTCGAACTTGGCGTCCAGGAAGATCGCCTCGGCCGGGGCGACCAGCTCGCGCAGCTCGGCCTGCATGGACGCATCGGCGAGGCCCTCGTCGTCGGTGTTGAACACGTAGATGAACGGTTTCGCGGTCATCAGCCCGAGTTCGGCGACGATCTCCGGGTCGAGACCGGCCGCGTCGCCACCGGCGGAGATCGTGGTGCCCGCCTCGAGCAGGGCGAGCGCGCCCCGGGCGGTCTCGAGCACCTTGGCGTCGGTCTTCTTGCCCTTGACCTCCTTCTCGAGCCGCGGGATCGCCTTCTCGAGGGTCTGCAGGTCGGCCAGGATCAGCTCGGTGTTGATGGTCTCGATGTCGTCCTTCGGGGACACCTTGCCGTCCACGTGGACCACGTCCGGGTCCGCGAACGCCCGGGTGACCTGGCAGATCGCGTCCGCCTCCCGGATGTTCGCGAGGAACTTGTTCCCCAGGCCCTCGCCCTCGCTGGCGCCCTTGACGATGCCCGCGATGTCCACGAACGAGACCGTGGCCGGCAGGATCCGCTCGCTGCCGAAGATCCCCGCCAGGACGTTCAGCCGCTCGTCCGGGAGCGGGACCACCCCGATGTTCGGCTCGATCGTCGCGAACGGGTAGTTCGCCGCGAGCACGGTCGCGCGGGTCAGCGCGTTGAACAGGGTGGACTTGCCGACGTTGGGCAGGCCGGCGATGCCAATAGTGAGAGCCACGGAATAGCAGTGTACGGGCCCGCGACGGGGCGCCCGGGCAGCCGCCTCACGCGTAGGACATGACCTGCTGGAGCAGCTCGGGACCACGGCGGTCGAAGATCCGCGCACCCCACCGGATGCCGAGCAGCATCACCGCGACCCCCTCGACCACACCGACTCCCAGCGTCAGCCAGCCGAGCAGCGCGCTGGAGGTGAGCAGGGCCGCGATCGCGAGCGCGAGATACGGCAGCGACACCACCATGCTCGCGAGGGATCCGAGGCCCTGCGAGATCATGGTGGCCATGGCTGCCCCCTGGGGTTGCTTGAACGGGCTGTCGCCGGGTTTGGGCGTCGGGTACAGCAGCCGGGCCGATGTCACGCTGGACACCCCGAGCGAGACCCCGAGCGCCCCGAGGGACGCGCCGAGTACGACCGGGGCGAGGTCCCACCGTCCGGTCACCCCGAGGGAGATCGCCGCGAAGGCGGCCACCACGACCAGCCCGGGGATCCCGACGGCGAGTACCCGGCCCGTCCGGTCGTCGCGCCCCGAGACGCCGGTCGCCACGTGCAGCGCGAACGCGCTGCTGTCGTAGGAGATGTCCGCGGAGATCGCGTAGCCCAGGATCCACGCGGTCAGCGGCGCGAGGATCAACAGGATCTCGTTCGCGGACCCGCCGCCGACCGCGAGCAGCACCACCGGCAGCAGCGGGATCACGGCGACCGACCCGGAGTAGCGCGGGTCGCGGAACCAATAGGTCAGCGCCCGGGCCGCCACGGCCCCGGCGGGGGTGGCCGGCGTCCGGTCGAACCAGCCCAGCCCCTTCGACCGGCCCTTGCCCGCCCCCGCCGTGGGCGGGGACACCAACGACCGAGCGAGCGAGACGTCCCACAGCCACCACAGCAGACCCAGGGCGAAGCCGGCGATCAGCAACCGGGCGAGCGCGAGGAGCCATTCGCCGTCGTGCACCGATCCGGCGAGCCCCCACGGGGCACCCAACGGCGTCCACCCGGCCATCCGGGCGACCTGTTCGAGCAGCGCCGGGATCTGCTCGGCCAGGCCCGATCCGCCCTCCTCCAGGCGGGCGGCACCCCAGGCGAACGCGGGCCCGACCAGCATGATCGGCACGAACGCCGCGATCGTGAGCACCTCGCGGTAACGGCGCGACTCCAGCAACGGGGCCAACGCCGTCGTGATCGCCCGGGACCCGACCACGCAGAGCGCGACGGCGAGCGCGCCGCCGACCAGGGCGGCCAGCAGCGTCGCTGGCTCGCGGACCCAGGCCAGCGCCATGCCGAGGGCGAGCGCGACCATGGCGAAGCCCGGCACCGAGGTCAGGCCGGCCGCGGTCAGGCCGGCGAGCAGGCTGCGCCTGGGCACCCCGTAGGTGACGAGCCGCTGTGGGTCCAGCGTGGCGTCCACGCCGAAGGCGAACAGCGGGACCACCCACCAGGCGAGCACGGTCACGGCCCCGACGATCGTGACCACGTCCGTGGTGATGTGCGGGTCCGCGCGGACCCCGACGACGGTGCCGAAGACGGCCATGACGACCAGGCCGGCCGCGTACAGGGCCGCGAGGATGAAGCCGATCAACTGCCAGACGCTGCGCTTGAAGCTGTTCGCCATCAGCGTCAGGCGCAGCCTCACGAAGAGCGCAACCATGCCAACCCCTCCGCGCTCTGCCGCCCGCCGACCAGGTCGACGAACCGGTCCTCCAGACTGGCCCCGGCCCGGACCTCGTCGACCGTGCCCGCCGCGAGGATCCGCCCGGAGGCGATGATCGCGACGTGGTCGCACATGCGCTGCACCAGGTCCATCACGTGCGAGGAGACCACCACGGTGCCGCCGCTGCGCACGTAGGACGCGAGGATGTCGCGGATGTTCGCCGCGGAGACCGGGTCGACGGCCTCGAACGGCTCGTCGAGCACGAGGATCGCCGGCGCGTGGATCAGCGCGGACGCCAGGGCGACCTTCTTGGTCATGCCGGCGGAGTAGTCGACCACGAGCGTCTTCGCGTCCGCGGCCAGGTCGAGCGCGCGCAGCAGGTCCGCGGTGCGCTCGGCGACGACGTCCCGGTCCATGCCGCGCAGGAGCCCGGCGTAGGTGATCAGCTGTTCGCCGGTGAGCCGGTCGAACAGACGCACGCCGTCGGGCAGGACCCCGAGCCGGCGCTTGCCCGCGACCGGGTCGGACCAGAAGTCGGCGCCGTGGATGCTCACGGTGCCGAAGTCGGGGCGGAGCAGGCCGGTGGCCATCGACAGCATGGTGGTCTTCCCGGCGCCGTTCGGCCCGACGATCCCGTAGAAGGAGCCGCTCGGGACGTCGAGGTCGACGCCGGCGACGGCGGTCTTGTCACCGAACCGCTTCCACAGGCCGCGGATCGAGAACGCGGCGTTCGGGTCCGGAGGCGGCGGCGGTGCGGTGGGCTGCGGAGCGCCCTGGGGCTGGCCGGCGACCGGCCGCGGTGGCCGGAGCGCATCGGGCGCGGGTGGGGCGAAGGGGTCCAGGCGGGGCGGACCCGAGGGCGGCGGTTGCTGGGCGGACATGGCACCACCGTAGGCGGTGTCCGGGCCCGACGGCGGAGCGTGGGTTCGCCGTCAGCGCGTCAGTTCCGCGCATTGTCGGTGACCGATGCGAGAGTGGAGGACATGGACGTCATCGGGGTTCTTCTGGCCGTCGCGGCGCTGTTCGCGGGCGTCGCCGCAGGGTGGTTCGCCGGCCGCGCGGGCGGTGCCGGACTGCGCGAGCAGCTCGCCTCCGAACGCAGGTCCGCCGAGCAGCAGGTGACCACCCTGGAGCGCGCCCACACCGAGCGGGTCGGGGCCCTCGAGCGCAACGGGGCCGAGCAGGTCGCCGCGCTCGAGCGTGCCCAGGCGGCCCGGCTGGAGGACGAGCGGGCCGGCTTCGCCGAACGCCTCGCGGCCCAGCAGGAGCACTTCACGCAGCGGCTCGAGCAGCAGGCCGAGGCCGCGCGCGAGCGGTTGGGCGCGGAACGCGCCGACGCCCAGGGCCGCCTCGAGACGGAGCGGGCGGCCGCCCGAGAACGGCTCGAGGCCGAGCAGGCCGCCACGAAGGAGCGTCTGGACGAGATGCGCGCGGATCAGAAGCGACTCTCGGACGACTTCGAGGCCCTGTCCCGCAAGGCCCTGGCCGCCAACACCCAGGCGTTCCTGGAGCAGGCCGAGGAACGGTTCAAGCGCGCCCAGCAGGCCGGGGACGCCGAACTGGCCAAGCGGGAGCAGGCGGTCAAGGCCCTCGTCGAACCGCTGAGCCGGACCCTCGGTGAGGTCAGGGCGGAGATGACCAGCGCGGAGAAGGCCCGCCTGGCCGCCCATTCCACACTGGCCGAGCAGGTCAACCAGATGCGCACCTCCTCGGAGTCGCTGCGCACCGAGACCAGCCAGCTCGTCACGGCGCTGCGGGCACCGCAGGTGCGCGGCCGCTGGGGCGAGCTCCAGTTGCGCCGGGTCGTCGAGGCGGCCGGCATGGTCGAGCACGTGGACTTCGAGGAGCAGGAGACGGTCGCGACCGACGACGGCAACCTCCGCCCCGACCTCGTGGTGAAGCTGCCGGGCGGCAAGCAGGTGATCGTGGACGCGAAGGTGGCCTTCAGCGGCTACCTCGAGGCGATGGAGGCCAAGGACGACGCCGTCCGGACCAAGCGTCTGCAGGCGCACGCCCGGCACGTGCGCACCCACGTCGAGAGCCTCGGCGCGAAGGCGTACTGGGACCACTTCGAGAACACACCGGAGTTCGTGGTGATGTTCCTGCCGGCGGAGACGTTCCTCAATGCCGCCCTGGAGCAGGACCCCACGATCCTGGAGCACGCGTTCGAGCGGAACGTGGTGCTGGCCACCCCGGCCACGCTGGTCGCGCTACTGCGCACGGTCGCCTACACGTGGCGCCAGGAGATGCTTGCCGCCGAGGCGCAGCAGGTGTTCACCGTCGGCCGGGAACTGCACAAGCGGCTGGGAACCATGGGGCGGCACCTGGAGACGCTGTCCAAGCGGCTGAACTCGACCGTGGACGCGTTCAACAAGCTCAACTCCTCCCTGGACTCCCAGGTCATCACGCAGGCGCGCCGGTTCAGCGCCCTGCAGGGCCTCGAACCGGCCATGGATGTGCCGCCGCCGCTGGAGATCCTGGCCGTGCCCGCGCAGAAGTCCGACGTCCACGGCCCGGAGATCACGAGCGGGCCGCGGCGCCGGCGCGGTTCGGCGGATGCGCGGGCCCGCGCCGAACGCGACCTCGTCCTGGGCTCCGGCTCGGACGATCTGCTCGACCTGTTCGAGTCCGACGGCGGTGACGAGTCCGACCGCGACACCAAGCGGGCCACGGGCACGTGACGCGAGTGGTCCCGGCCGCACGCGCGGACGTGGCGCGGGTGGTCCGCGGGCGCCCACCGGCGATGACGACGATGTCCCCACGGTAGGGCACCCTAGGGGGATGAGCGGTCCGACGAACGGCCCGGGCGACCTGCCCGCCAAGGCCCTGGAGACCACGGCCGAGCGGCCCTGGCCGGTGCGGCTCCTCGCTGCGAAGATCGCCGACTACGTGGACCGGATGGCGCCCGTCTGGGTCGAGGGTCAACTGGTCCAGGTGAACGCCCACAACGCCTCGGCCTCGGCCTACCTGACCCTGCGGGACACGGACGTGGACATGTCCTTGTCCGTGACCATGCTCAAGCGGCTCCTCGCCGCCCGCGGGGAGTCCATCACCGAGGGCGCCCACGTGGTGGTGCACGCCAAGCCGAGCTTCTGGACCAAGCGCGGCACGCTCAGCCTGCGTGCGAACGATATCCGGGCTCTCGGGCTCGGGGAGCTCCTGGCCCGGATCGAGCACCTCAAGCGGGTGCTCGCCGCCGAGGGGCTCTTCGACGCCGAGCGCAAGCGGCCCCTGCCGTTCCTGCCGGGGCGGGTCGGGTTGATCTGCGGCGCGAACGCCAAGGCCAAGCACGACGTCCTCGTGAACGCCCGGGCCAGGTGGCCCCAGGTCCATTTCGAGATCCGGGAGGTCGCCGTGCAGGGCCCGCACTGCGTGCCCGAGGTCAGCCGCGCGATCGCGGACCTGGACGCCGATCCCGACGTCGAGGTGATCGTGATCGCCCGGGGTGGCGGCTCGGTCGAGGACCTCCTGCCGTTCTCCAACGAGGCGATGGTGCGCGCCGCCGCGAAGTGCGCGACGCCGCTGGTGTCCGCGATCGGCCACGAGACGGACGCCCCGCTGCTGGACCTGGTCGCCGATTACCGCGCCTCGACCCCCACCGATGCCGCGAAGCGGATCGTGCCCGACGTCACCCAGGAGCTGGCCCGGATCGCCCAGGCCCGGGAGCGGATGACGAGCGCCCTGACCCGGCGGCTACGCACCGAGAGCGAGCGGCTGGCCGCGCTCCGGGACCGCCCGGTGCTCGCGGACCCGACGTCGATCGTCGGCCCGCGGCTGCACGCCCTGGAGCGGGCCCGTGCGGCCGGACGTGCCGCCGTCGGGCATCGACTCGACCGCGCCGACGCGGACCTGACGAACCTGCGGACGGCGCTGCGCACCCTGTCCCCGCAGGCGACGCTGGAACGGGGCTACGCCGTGCTGCGCACCGACGACGGCGCCGTGGTGCGCTCGCCTGCACAGGTCACGGTCGGTGAGGGCCTCTCCGCGCTGGTCGCCGGCGGCCGCCTGGGGGTCACGGTTCGGGACGTCGGTACGCGCACCGACGACGAGGTGGTTGGATGAACGCCGTGAACACTCCGGATGTTGCGGAACTCAGCTACGAGCAGGCTCGGGACGAACTCGTCGAGGTGGTCGGTCGCCTCGAGTCCGGCGCCGCCAACCTCGAGGACTCCCTCGCGCTCTGGGAGCGTGGCGAGGCCCTCGCCGACCGCTGCCAACGGTGGCTCGACGCCGCCAGGGACCGGCTCGCGGCCGCGAAGGGGGACGTCACGGTCTCACTCGTGGAGCCCGACGCCGACGTCGTCGCGGACAGCCCGGCCGAGGCCGACGAGGACGCCGGCTCATGACGCACGCGCTGGTCATCGGGGAGGCCCTCGTCGACGTGGTCCACGCAGCCGACGGGACCGTGACCGAGCACCCGGGCGGCTCCCCGGCGAACGTCGCGCTCGGCCTGGCCCGACTCGGACGGGACGCCGAGCTGGCCACCTGGTTCTCCGACGACGCCCACGGCGCCCTGGTCCGCGACCACCTGACCGGCAACGGGGTACGCCTGGTGCCGCTGTCCGATCGCGCCGACCGCACGTCGACCGCCGTCGCGACCCTCGACGCCGACGGCGCCGCGACCTACACGTTCGATCTCGACTGGCGGGTGCCCGAGGTGACGCTGGACGGCGACCTGGTCGTGGTGCACGTCGGCTCGATCGGCGCCACCCTGCAGCCCGGCGGTGCCGCGGTCGCCGAACTCGTGGTGGCGGCCCGGGAGTTCGCCACGATCTCCTACGACCCGAACGCGCGGCCCTCGATCATGGGCACGGCAGCTCAGACGCTGCCCACGGTCACCGGGCTGGTCGCCGGTGCGGATCTGGTCAAGGTCTCCGACGAGGACGTCGCCTGGCTGCAGCCGGGCCGCGATCCGCAGGACGTGGTCCGGGCCTGGGCGGCCTCCGGTCCCGCCGTGGTCGTGCTGACCCGAGGCGGCGCCGGATCCTTCGCCGTCACCAGCACCGGCGTCGAGGTCACCCTCGATTCTCCCCGGGTGCAGGTGGTCGACACCGTCGGGGCCGGCGACTCCTACATGGGCGGGCTCATCGACGGGCTCTGGAGCGCCGACCTGCTCGGCGCCGACCGGCGCGAAGCCCTGCACGCCGTCGACGCCGACGCCCTCCGCGCCGTGATGGGGCACGCGGCGGCGATCGCCGCGATCACCGTCTCCCGGGCCGGCGCCAGCCCTCCCACCCGCAGCGAACTCGAAAGTGGTGACCGATGAACCGACGCCCCACCCCGGCCCAGGCCTGGGCCGAACTCATGGCCGGGAACACCCGCTTCGTCGACGGGCGGATGGAGCACCCGAGCCAGGGTGTGGACCGGCGCGCCGAGGTCTCCACGGAACAGCACCCGTTCGCGGTCCTGTTCGGGTGCTCGGACTCGCGGGTGGCGGCCGAGATCATCTTCGACCGCGGCCTCGGTGACATGTTCGTGGTCCGCACCGCCGGGCATGTGGTGGACACCACCGTGCTGGGGTCCATCGAGTACGGGGTGGACATCCTCGGCGCCCCGCTCGTGGTGGTGCTCGGCCACGACCACTGCGGCGCCGTCGGGGCGGCGAGCCACGCCCTCGCCACCGGGGAACTGCCGTCCGGCTTCGTGCGCGCGATCGTGGACCGGGTGATCCCGAGCCTGGTCACCCGCAGCGACCCGTCCTGGTCGCTCTCGGACTTCTTCCACGACGACAGTCGGACCATGCGGATCCCGGACGCGGACGAACTGCGCCGCGAGCACGTGCGAGCCACGGTCCGGATGCTGCAGAGCTACTCCGCGAGCCTGGCCGAGGCCGTGCGACAGGGCCGGTGCGCGATCGTCGGGGTCGAGTACACGCTCGCCGACGGCCGGGCCTCCGTGGTGGAGACCATCGGCAAGATCTGAGCGTCCGGCTCAGGATGCGGCGGCGTCCTCGCGGGCCGCACGCTCCTTCGCCCGAGCGGTGGCACGCTGCCGGGCCTTGGCCGCGTCGGCGTCGATCGACGCGGCCTTGTCGTCGTCCCGGGTGAGGCTGTCCTGGCTCTCCGGGTCGAACACGTGCACCGACGCTGGATCGAACCAGAGCGTGGCGGCGTCACCGTCCCGGATGCTGCTCAGGGAGTCCAGGGCCACCACCAGCTGGGTCCGCATGCCCTCCCCGTCGAGCTCCCGGTCGAGCTCCTCGAGCTGCTTCTGGACTGCCGGGTCGGTCTCGAACGGCACGTAGGCATACAGTTCGGACCCGAGCCACTCGGTGACGTCCACGTCGGCGTCGAACGTGACGCCGTCGCCGCGTTTGTCCGAGCTGACCACGTCGGCGTCCTCGAAGGCGTCCGGGCGGATCCCGACGATAACCAGGTCACGGCTGCCGATCGCGGTCCGCAGGCGTTCGTCCATCGGGATCCGCGCGAACGGCACCACCAGGTGGTCGCCGTCCACGCGGCCGGGCAGGAAGTTCATCGGTGGCGAGCCGATGAACCCGGCCACGAACAGATTGACCGGCTGGTCGTAGAGTGCCCGCGGGCTGGCCACCTGCTGCAGGACTCCGCGGCGGAGCACGGCCACCCGGTCGCCGAGCGTCATCGCCTCGGTCTGGTCGTGCGTGACGTACACCGTGGTGGTCGCGAGCCGGCGCTGTAGCCGGGCGATCTCGGTGCGCATCTGACCGCGGAGCTTGGCGTCCAGGTTGGACAGCGGCTCGTCGAACAGGAACGCCTGGGCCTGGCGCACGATCGCGCGGCCCATCGCGACCCGCTGGCGCTGTCCACCGGAGAGGTTGGCGGGCTTGCGGTCCAGGTGCTCGTCGAGCTCGAGCAGCGACGAGGCGTTGCGGACCCGGGAGTCGATCTCGGAGTCCGAGTACTGACCCTTCGTCAGCCGCAGCGGGAACGCGATGTTCTCGTACACGGTCAGGTGCGGGTAGAGCGCGTAGTTCTGGAACACCATCGCGAGGTCCCGGTTCCGCGGGGCGAGGTCGTTGACCCGCTTCCCGTCGATCTCGAGGTCACCGGACGTGATGTCCTCGAGGCCCACGATCATCCGCAACAGCGTCGACTTCCCGCAGCCGGAGGGACCGACCAGGATCACGAACTCGCCGTCGGCGATGTCCAGGCTCACGTCGTTCACGGCCGGGAACCCGTCGCCGTACTGCTTCACGATGTGGTTCAAGGTGATCGACGCCATCTCCGATGTCTCCTTCTAGTCGTTCGCGTCAGGGCCTCAGCCCTTGACGGCTCCCTGGGTCAGTCCGGCCACGATCTGTCGTTGGAAGAGCAGCACCAGCACGATCACCGGGACGGTCACCACCACGGCTGCCGCCGAGATGGCGCCGGTCGGATCCTCGAAGTAGGACTCGCCGGTGAAGAACGCGAGCGCCGCGGGTACCGGCCGCGCGGCACTGGTGGAGGTCAGCGAGATCCCGTACACGAAGTCGTTCCAGGCGATGAAGAACGCGATCAGCGCGGTCGTGAACACACCGGGCGCGGCCAGCGGGACGATCGCCTTGCGGAAGGCCTGCATCGGCGTGGCCCCGTCCACCTGGGCGGCCTGCTCCAGCTCCCACGGGATCTGCCGGAAGAACGCCGCGAGGGTCCACATCGAGATCGGCAGGGTCAGCGACAGGTACGGGATGATCAGCCCGGCCCAGGTGTCGTAGAGCCCGATCGAGCGCCAGATGTTGAACAGCGGCGTCACGATCGAGATCACCGGGAAGATCGAGACCCCCAGCGCCGTGGTCAGCACCAGCCGCTTGCCGGGGAAGTCCAGCCGGGCGATCGCGTACGCCGCCACGGTGGCCAGCACCACGGCGATGAGGGTCGCGATCAGCGAGATGCCGATGGAGTTGCGCAGCGCGGGCAGGAACAGGTCCCGGGCCGAACCGTCCGGGGCGAGGATCTGCGCGTAGTTCTCCCACGTCCACGTGGTCGGCAGGAACCTGCCGGAACTGAGGTCGCCCGGGAGCTTGAAGGAGGTGGCCAGGATGGACAGGACCGGGAACAGCGCGTAGACGAGCACGAGCACCGTGATGAGCACCCACCACAGTTTCTGGCGTCCGGTGAGAGCCATCAGTTGCCTCCTCGCGCGCTGGAGAGGTCGACCTTGAAGAGTTTGATCGCCACGAAGCAGATCAGCACCACGGACAGGAACAGCAGCACCGAGACGGCGGACCCGAGCCCGATCTCCAGGCGCCCGATCGAGGTCCGGTAGGCGAGCAGCGAGAGCACCGTGGTGCCGTTCGCACCGTTCGTCATCACGAAGACGTTGTCGAAGATGCGGAACGCGTCGAGCGCCCGGAACAGCACGGCCACCATGATCGCGGCCTTCATGTTCGGCACGATCACGCGCTTGAACACCTGCCAGGAGGTCGCGCCGTCGACCTTGGCGGCCTCCTCGAGCTCGCCCGGGACCTGGGCGAGGCCGGCCAGCAACAGCAGCGAGATGAAGGGCGTCGTCTTCCAGATCTCGGAGGCCATGATCACGAACAGGCTGGTGCCCTGGCTCGCGAACCAGTTCAGGTCCTCGCTGACCCCCGGGACCCAGTCGAACCAGGAGTTCACGTACCCGGAACTGATGTCGAACGCGTAGAACCAGGCGAACGCGGAGACCACCGTGATGATCCCGTAGGGCACCAGGATCGCGGTCCGCAGGATCCCGCGCAGGCTCTTGATGGCCCGGTGCATGACCAGGGCGAGGGCGAACCCGATCACGAGTTCGACCGCCACGGTCACCACCATGATGAACAACGTCACCCACATCGCGGACCAGAACACCGGGTCGCTGAGCACCACCGCGTAGTTGCCGAACCCGACGAACTCGTTGGCGTCCGGCGCGGTCAGCCGGATCCGGGAGAGGGAGTCGATGAACGCCTGCACGATGGGGTAGAGCGTGACGGCGAGCATGACGATGAAGGCCGGCGCGGCGAGCAGGATTCCGAGCCGGGCCTCGGATCGGGCCCGGTCGCTCGCGCGTGGCCTTGCGCTCCTGCCGCGCCGGTCGGGCTTGTTGACGTCGGTCGCGGGCGCGGGCCCGCTCGCACTGTGACTCACAGCAGACGCTCCCCTCTCAGGACGGCGGTGATGAGTTCGGTGGCCGCCTCCGGAGTCGTGTCCGGGTCGACGCTGGAGACCGGGTGCCAGGTCTCCTGCAGACCGGTGCTGATCTCGTTGTAGAGGGGGGTCTGCGGCCGGGGCACCGCCTGTTCGAGCGAGTCCCGGATGAGTTCGTACATCGGGAAGGTCGCCTGGACCTCGGGGTCCTCGTAGGCCTCGGTGTTCGAGGCGGGGTTCCCGTCGTTGACCATGTAGAACGCCTGGTGCTCGGGGGTGACGATGCACTGGGCGGCCTCGAACGCCAGGTCGGTGTGGTCGCTGAACGCACCGATGCCGAGGTTGATCCCGCCGACCGGCGGCGCGGAGTCCGTGCCCTCGGTGACCGCCGGGTAGAGCGCCCAGCCGAAGTCGTCGAGCACCGACTGGTCGATGAGGCCGTCCTCGACCGCCTGTTGCGTGGACGTCCACACGAACGGCCAGTTCACCATGAACGAGGCGTCGTCACCCTGGAACAGTTGCAGCGATGCGGACTCGTCGGCGGTGGGCAGGCCGGGACCGCCGAGACCCTCGCGACCGATCTGCCCCATGATCCGGGCCGCCTCACGTCCGGCGTCGGTCTCCAGGCCCAGCTCGGTGTCCTCCGCGCTCGCGCCCGGGTTCTCGATGATCTGCCCGCCGGCCGAGGTGATCAGGGCGTTGATCCAGACCGTGAGGGACTCCCCCTTGATCCCCTGCACCGCGAGATAGCGGTCCTGATCGGTAGCCACCTCGATCAACTGGTCCCAGGTGACCGGCTGCGACATGTCCAGCCCGGCCTCCTCGACCACCGACTCGCGGTACCAGAGCAGCTGGGTGTTGGCCCAGAACGGGATCGCGACGAGTTCGTCGTTCCAGGTCGCCGAGTCCAGCGAGCCCTGCACCACGTTCTGCGAGACGTCCTCGGCCACGTCCTCGGGGACCGGCGCGAGGAAGCCTGGCTCGGACAGCTCCGGGATGAACGGCGGATCCAGGCTCATCAGGTCGATCGACCTGTCCTCCGCGGCGAGGCGGCGCGCGAGCTGTTCCCGCTGGGCCGCGGCGTCACGCGGCAGCAGCACCGTCTCGATGGTGTAGGCGCCGTCCGCGGCCTCCGTGCATTCCGCCGCGATCTGCGCCTGGCCGCCGTTGTCGGAGTTGATGTACCAGTTCAGGGTGGGCGGCCCTTCGTCGGGCGCACACCCGGCGACCGTCACCGCGAGCGCGGCTCCGAGGGTCGCCGCGACCATTCGGTTTCGACGCACCGGTCCTCCCAGAATCGCGTCTTCGCTGGATCTTGGCGCCCAGCCAACACCCGATCGGTGCGGCGCGCACGTCGAGGGCCCGCACGCCCACCGACCGGCGGGCCGGACGCCACGGCCCGGGAACGCACGAGCCAGGCCGGCCCCTGGGGGCTCCGACCTGGCTCGCGGCGGGCGTTCAGTCCCGGAACGTCTCGATCTGCGCGCCGAGCTCGATCAGGCGCTCCTGCAGCTGCTCGTAGCCACGAGCGATGATGTCGACGCCGCGCAGGACGGAGGTCCCCTTCGCGGCGAGCATCGCGAGCAGGATCACGACGGCGGGGCGTAGCGCGGGCGGGCAGCTCACCTCCGCGCCGGACCAGTGGGTGGGGCCGGTGACGTCGAGACGGTGCGGGTCGAGCAGGCGCACGTCGGCGCCGAGCCGGTTCAGGTCGGTGAGGTGGATGGCCCGGCTGTCGTAGACCCAGTCGTGGATGAGGGTGTGACCGGATGCCGACGCTGCGATGACGGCGAAGAACGGCAGGTTGTCGATGTTCAGGCCCGGGAACGGCATCGGGTGGATCTTGTCGATCGGGGCGTGCAGGTCGCTCGGGTGGACGGTGACGTCGACGAGGCGGGTCCGGCCGTTCGCGGCGGTGTACTCCTCCGAGACGGTGTAGCGCAGTCCCATCTCGGCGAGCGTCGCGAGCTCGATCTCCATGAACTCGATCGGCACCCGGGAGACCGTGATCTCCGAGTGCGTGACGATGCCGGCGGTGAGCAGGCTCATCGCCTCGACCGGGTCCTCCGACGGTGCGTAGTCCACGTCGACGTCGATCTCGGATCGGCCGTGCACCCGAAGGGTGGTGGTGCCGATACCGTCCACCCGGACCCCGAGGAGCTCGAGGTAGAAGCACAGGTCCTGGACCATGTAGTTCGGGCTGGCGTTGCGGATGGTGGTGACGCCCGGGTGCCGCGCGGCGGCCATGATCGCGTTCTCGGTGACCGTGTCACCGCGCTCGGTGAGCACCACCTTGATGTCCTCGGGACGGTTCGGCTCCACGGTCGCGTGGTAGGCGCCCGAGGTGGCCACGACGTCCAGTCCGAACGGCCGCAGGGCGATCATGTGCGGCTCCACGGTGCGGGTGCCGAGGTCGCAGCCGCCCGCGTAGGGCAGGTCGAAGGTGGCCTCGGAGTTCAGCAGCGGACCGAGGAACATGATGATGCTGCGCGTGCGCCGGGCTGCGTCCGAGTCGATGCCGCTCAGGTCCAGTCGGGCCGGCGGCACGATGTCGAGGTCCCTACCGTCGGCGGACCAGGTGGCCTGGACCCCGATCGACCGGAGCACGTCGACGATCCGGTCCACCTCGACGATCCGGGCGACGCCGCGCAGCCGGGTCCTTCCCCGGTTCAGGAGCGAGGCGCAGAGCAGGGCGACCGCGCCGTTCTTGGACGACTTGACGGTGATCGTGCCCGAGAGCTGCTGGCCGCCGGTCACCCGCAGGTGCGAGGCCCGGGGAGCCCCGATCGAGAGCAGGTCCGCCTCCAGGGCCCGGTTGATCCGGGCGAGGAGCTCGACGGAGAGGTTCTGACTGCCCTGCTCGATGCGGGCGATGGCGCTCTGCGAGGTGTTCAGGCGCTCGGCGAGCTGGCTCTGGGTCAAGCCCTTGTTCTGCCGAGCCCCGCGGATCAGGGTGCCGATCTCGGCGACGGAGGTATCGGTCTCTTCAATCACGGTCATGCCGTCACGATATCTCACATCTGAGATATCGCGAGGTTTCGTGAGATGGAACACAGCGCGTGTCGCGCGATCTTGCGCCGACCTCATGCGCAGTGCGCATGAGGTCGGCGACGGAGCTCAGGCTTCGATGCCCTCCAGCAGCTCGGTGACGAGCGCCGCGACCGGGGATCGCTCGGACCGCGTCAGCGTCACGTGCGCGAACAGCGGGTGTCCCTTGAGCGCCTCGATCACGGCAGCGACGCCGTCGTGACGTCCCACCCTCAGGTTGTCCCGCTGGGCCACGTCGTGGGTGAGGACCACCCGCGAACTCTGCCCGATCCGGGACAGCACCGTGAGCAGGACGTTCCGCTCGAGCGACTGTGCCTCGTCCACGATCACGAACGCGTCGTGCAGCGACCGGCCGCGGATGTGGGTGAGCGGGAGCACCTCGAGCATGCCGCGGTCCATGACCTCCTCGACGACCTCCGAGGAGACCACCGCGCCGAGGGTGTCGAAGACGGCCTGGGCCCAGGGGTTCATCTTCTCGGCCTCGCTGCCGGGCAGGTAGCCGAGCTCCTGGCCGCCGACGGCGTACAGCGGCCGGAACACCATCACCTTCCGGTGCTCACGCCGTTCCAGGACGGCCTCCAGCCCGGCGCAGAGGGCCAGCGCGGACTTCCCCGTCCCCGCCCGGCCCCCGAGGGAGACGATGCCGATCTCCGGATCGAGGAGCAGGTCGATCGCGATCCGCTGCTCGGCACTGCGGCCGTGCATCCCGAAGACGTCCCGGTCGCCCCGGACCAACGAGATCTGCTTGTCCGGCGTCACCCGCCCGAGTGCCGATCCCCGCGGCGAGTGCAGCACCAGGCCGGTGTGGCAGGGCAGGTCCCGGACGCCGTCGCCGACCGCCAGCTCCGCGATGGTCAGGCGCTCCTCACCGAACAGGGTCGCCATCTCGGTCTCGGTGACCTGGGCCTCGGACATCCCCCGCCAGCCGGAGTCGACGGCGAGCTGGGCCCGGTACTCCTCGGCCCTGATGCCGACGGCGGACGCCTTGACCCGCATCGGCAGGTCCTTGGAGACGACCCGGACGTCAAGCCCCTCGGAGCGCAGGTTCGCCGCGACGGACAGGATCCGCGTGTCGTTGTCGCCCAGGCGCAGGCCCGAGGGCAGGATCGACGGGTCCGAGTGGTTCAGCTCGACCCGGACCGTGCCGCCGGCCTCCCCCACCTCGATCGGTTCGTCGAGCTTGCCGTGCCGGACCCGCAGGTCGTCGAGGATGCGCAGGGCGCTGCGGGCGAAGTAGCCGAGCTCGGCGTGGTGGCGCTTGGCCTCCAGTTCGGTGACGACCACGATCGGCAGCACCACGTCGTGCTCGGCGAAGCGGTAGATCGCGCGGGGGTCGGAGAGCAACACCGAGGTGTCGAGGACGTACGTGACGCGTGCGCCGTCGGCTGCCTGCGGGTCGGGCACCGGCAAGGGACCGTGGAGTCCCTCACCGCCCATCGATCTACCCGTTGCTGTGACATCGATCGGATCGTCGAACGCGAGGGACTCACGGGTCACTGGTAGCTCCTCCAGGTGAACCTGCTCCGCTGCGCACTGCCGCGCTGCGGGTGCGGGGTGAGGGCGGTCGGCCCGACGAGGGGCCGGCGGCCCCTCTCCCACCTGAGCGTGTGCTCCATGGGCTGGCCTCCCGGTGGGTGGCCGGAGTGCCACCCAGTGATCACCACGCTACGACCGTGCCGACGTCCGGAGTGGGATCGACGCGGCGTGGCGCGCGGATCGCGAAGAGTTCACCCGCCGGACACATTCCCCGCCCGCCCAAGAGGGCCTGGTGCCGTCAGGACAGCCCGCGCAAGGTTCTGCATCAACGGGTCCGGGTGCGGACGAGCACCGGATGCACGGCACCGGCCACGGAGCCCTGGCGGGGGCCGCCCGGTCAGCGCCCGAGGCGGCGCTCACGTTCGCCGTAGGAGCGCAGCGCCCGCAGGAAGTCCACCCGGCGGAAGTCCGGCCAGTAGGCCTCGCAGAAGTAGAACTCGCTGTGGGCACTCTGCCAGAGCAGGAAGCCGCCGAGCCGCTGCTCACCGGAGGTGCGGATGACCAGGTCCGGGTCCGGCTGGCCCTTCGTGTACAGGTGCTCGGCGATCTTCTCGACGGTGACCACGTCGGTGAGGTCCTCGAGCGGGCGGCCCTGCTCGGTGTACTCCTTGATCAGCGAGCGCACCGCGTTCGCGATCTCGTGCCGGCCGCCGTACCCGACGGCGATGTTGACGTGCACACCGTCGACGTCCTCGGTGAGGGCCTCGGCGGCCCGGAGCCGGTCGGCGATCTCGGCCGGCAGCAGGTCCAGTTCGCCGACCATCCGCAGGCGCCAGCGCCTGGAGGTGGCGAGCTTCGCGACGGTGGCCGCAATGATCTCGAGGAGGTCGGTGATCTCGGCGGGATCGCGCCGGAGGTTGTCGGTGGAGAGCATCCACAACGTGACGACCCCCACCCCCACCTCCTCGCACCAGGTGAGCAGGTCGGTGATCCGGTCCGCCCCGGCCTGGTGCCCCTGGGCCGTCTCCAGTCCGACCGAGCGGGCCCAGCGGCGGTTCCCGTCCAGCATCACGCCGATGTGATGTGGAACCGGTCGGCCGTGCATCTGGTTCGCGAGCCTGCGCTCGTAGATGCCGTACAGGAAGTTCGGTGGCCGCATCTCGGTTTCCGCTCCTCCTCGCATGGGTGTACATCCGGCGGTGATCGCTCGCACCATCGGTGGGAACGGACACACGCTACAACTCTCAACCGATGCATGGACCTACGCTTGCGTAACCTACGATGACGTAAGGACCATCGAACGGTGGCCCGAACCAGGCTGCTCCACGAATGTGAGGGTCCTCATGGCACGCACCAGAACCCACCGGCCTCGGCCGGCGCCGGAGCCTGTGGCCCCCTCCACGAACCCGCTCATCACGGACGCGCCCGTCAAGCCACGGCTGCGCGGCTGGATCCACACCGTCATGGCCCCGGTCGCACTCGTGGTCGGGATCGTCCTGGTGGTCGGGTCCTCGACCCCGGCCGCCAAGCTCAGCACCGCCGTGTTCGCGCTGACCACCGTGGTCATGTTCGGCACCAGCGCGATCTACCACCGCGGCACCTGGTCCCCGCGCGCCTTTGCGGTGCTCCGCCGGCTCGACCACTCGAACATCTTCGGCGTCATCGCCGGCACCTACACGCCGTTGGCCGTCCTGCTCCTTCCCCCGAGCACCGCGACCCTGCTGCTCTGGCTCGTCTGGGGCGGCGCCGTGGCCGGGCTGCTCGCCAGGGTCTTCTGGCTCGGTGCGCCCCGGTGGTTCTACGTCCCGGTCTACGTGGCCCTCGGCTGGGTCGCGGTCGGCTTCCTGCCGGCCTTCTGGGCCAACGGCGGGCCGGCCATCGCGCTTCTGGTGATCGCGGGCGGCCTCGGGTACACCCTCGGCGCCCTCGCGTACGGGTTCAAGCGCCCGAACCCCAGCCCCACCTGGTTCGGGTTCCACGAGGTCTTCCACACCGGCACGGTCATCGGCTACTCCTGCCACGCGATCGCGATCGCCCTGGCGGCGTTCTCGGCAGTCTGACCGGCCCCGCACTAGGCTGGACCCAGCACGTCGCCGCGCCACGAGGGAGAGCCGCATGGGCAAGCACGCTGAGTGGGACGAGGCGCCCGGGGAGCTGCTCCGCGCCGGCCGGGACTTCGTGCTCGCGGACCTCGACCGGGACGCTACGCCCGGCTGGTCGGAGGGCAAGGCCGCCGCCGAGAAGGCCATGGCCGCCCGCGGTGAGGAACTGTCCGACCTCCAGGAACGCCTGTTCGCCGACGGTCGCACCGGTGGCGACCGGTCGGTCCTGCTCGTCCTGCAGGGGCTCGACACCGCCGGCAAGGGCGGCATCGTGCGGCACGTCCTCGGGATGCTCGATCCGCAGGGCGTCGCGCTCGCGTCGTTCGGAGTGCCCACCGCCGAGGAGCGCAAGCACCATCATCTGTGGCGGATCCGTCGTGCGCTTCCGCCGGCGGGCAAGATCGGTGTGTTCGACCGGTCCCACTACGAGCAGGTGCTCGTGGTCAAGGTCGACGGCCTGGAGCCGGCCGAGGAGAACGAGGGCCGCTACGCCGAGCTGAACAGGTTCGACCGGCAGGTGGTCAACGCGGGCACCACCCTCATCAAGGTCGCCCTGATGGTCTCCTACGAGGAACAGGGTGCCCGGCTCCGGGAACGGCTCGAACGCGACGACAAGCACTGGAAGTACAACCCGGGCGACGTCGACACCCGGCTCAAGTGGGACGAGTTCCAGGGCGCCTACCAGGAGATGTTCACGCGCACCTCCACCGAGGCAGCCCCCTGGTACGTGGTGCCGGCGGACCACAAGTGGTACGCCCGGATCGCCGTCACGGAACTGCTCTACCGGGCGCTGTCCGATCTCGACCTGTCCTGGCCGACGGCGGACTTCGATGTCGAGAAGGAGAAGGCGCGCCTCGCCGCCACCATGTCCGAGCCGGGTTACCAGGCCCACGAACACCAGGACACCGACGGCGGTCGGGGCGGCGGGGGCGGCGGGGGCACAGGCTCCAAGGAGAAGGACAAGAAAGGAAAGAAGGGAAAGAAGGGAAAGAAGAAGAAGTAGCCCGCGCTCACCGGTCGTCCGGTCAGCCCGCGGGCACCACCCGGTAGCGGCGGTGCCGCAGGCTCGGAACCGTCTCGCGGACCCGGTTCACGACGGCGGGGTCCAGGTCCGCGCGCAAGGTCGCCGTGGTCTCGTCGCCGGTCTCGGCGATCGGTACGCCGAGCGGGTCGATGATCGCGCTGTGCCCGCTGCGGCCGTGTCCGCTCTGGCTCGCCAGGAGCAGATAACTCGTGTTCTCCAGCGCACGGGCCCGGGCCAGGGTCTGCAGCTGGGCCACCTTGCCCGGGCCCTCGGCCCAGGCCGCGATCACCACGAGGACGTGCGCGCCCGCATCGGCAAGGACCCGGAAGGCCTCCGGGAACCGGAGGTCGTAACACGTCGCGACCCCGACCCGGAGCCCGCCGAGGTCGAGGACGAGCGTGTTCGCCGGGTCGGGATCGCCGGGCATGAGCACGTCGGACTCCCGAACCCCGAAGGCGTCGAACAGGTGCACCTTGACGTACCGGCCGCGCACGGTGCCATCCGGACCGATCGCGACGGCGACGTTGCGCGCCCGGCCCTCCTCCGCCGTCGGGCCGGTCTCGGTGGTGCCGACCACGACGTGCACCGCCGCCGCCCGCGCGGCCTCGCACACGGCGCGCATGAAGGAGCCGTCCGCCGGCTGGGCCAGGTCCGGGCCGAGCCGGGGCGCCCAGCCGGACGTGTACTCGGGCAGGACCACGAGCTCCGCGCCGCGGCCGGCCGCGTCCGCGATCGCCGCGGTCGCCAGCCGCGCGTTGTGGTCGGCGTCCGCGGTCGCGCTCAGTTGCGCGACGGCGACCGGGAGGGTGGTCATGGCCGGGTGCCGCCGGGCGGGTCGGTGGGGCTCACCGGGTCGCCGGAGCCGGTCGGGCCGGCAGGGTGGGCAGTGTCGGCAGTGTCGGCAGTGTCGGCACTGTCGGCAGTGTCCTCGGCGTCCGACCGGGCCTGCGCGGCGGCGTTCGTGCGCGCCCGGCGCATGTGCTTGCCGAGGCCGCGGGCCAGGAAGAACACGACCAGGGCCAGGAAGAAGAACACCGCGAACCCGCCGATGCCGGGGGTGACCACGCTCGGGTCGGGCACGTCCTCGGCCAGCAGCGGCGCGATCACACCTGCTCCCGGATGCCAGCGAACAGGTCGGTCTCGGGAACGCTCGTCACGACCCGGGACCGGACCAGCTCGAACTCCTCGAACGGCCAGGACTCCCGCTCGATCTCACGCGGCACGGCGAAGAAGAACCCGTCCGGATCGATCTGGGTCGCGTGCGCGAGCAGGGCCCGGTCGCGCTGGTCGAAGTAGTCGGCGCACTCGATCCTGGTGGTCACCTGGTCGGCGCGGTCGTCGCGGTCCTCCCAGCGCTCCAGCCACTCCGCGAACGGGGAGTCCTTACCGGCAGCCAGGACGGCCTCGTGGATGGCGACCACGCGGGACCGGGAGAAGCCGTGGTCGTAGTACAGCTTCGCGATCTCCCAGGCCGGACCGGCGCTCGGGAACGCGTCCGGGTCCGCGGCCGCGTCGAACGCCGCGACCGAGACCCGGTGGGTCATGATGTGGTCGGGATGCGGGTAGCCGCCGTTCTCGTTGTACGTGGTCATCACGTGCGGCCGGAACTCCCGGACCACGCGCACCAGCGCCTCGGTGCTCACCTCGAGCGGTTCCAGCCCGAAGCACCCCGGCGGCAGCGGCGGCAGCGGGTCCCCCTCCGGCAGCCCGGAGTCGACGAAGCCGAGCCAGCGCTGCGAGATCCCGAGTTCGGCCGCCGCTGCGGCCATCTCCCGGCGTCGATAGCCCGGCATGTCCCGGAGCACCTCGGGGTCGTTCTCGAGACGCGGGTTCAGGATGTCGCCGCGCTCGCCGCCGGTGCACGTCACGACGAGGACCTCGACGCCCTCGGCGGCGTACCGCGCCATGGTCGCCGCGCCCTTGCTCGATTCGTCGTCGGGGTGGGCGTGCACGGCCATGAGCCGCAGGTTCTGCGCAGCCAAGTGATCCTCCTGGGATCGGCGGGTGGGACAATGGGCACGACGACGCGCGCCGAACTCCGCGCGCGGGACTCCCAGTCTAAGGATGGTACGCGTGGTGCAGGCACCGGCCCGGACCGAGCAGGACGCTACCGCGGCCCTGCTCGCGGACCGTTACGGCCGACGGACCGCCGGCGGTGGGCGACGCCTGCGGGCACGGATCCTGATCGCGGCGCTGGCCGTGGCCGGGATCGCGGTCCTGGCCTGGATCGCCGTCGACATGTTCGCCCCGTCCGTGGAGAGCCGTGACGTCGGCTTCCACGTCGTGGACTCCGAGTCGGTGCGCGTGACCTTCGACGTCACGAAGCCGGCCGAGCGCAGCGCGGTGTGCACGCTGGAGGCCCTCAGTACCGGCTACGGGCAGGTGGGGCTGCTCCAGGTGGAGATCGGTCCGCAGGTTGCGGACACGGTCCGGATCACCGCCGAGGTCGCGACCAGCGAGGAGGCCACGACCGGCCTTGTCCGTGCGTGCACCTTCACCGACTGAACCTCACCCTCGGCACCTGAGCCGACGAACCCGCCTCAACCGAAGTTCGCCTCGAGCCACGCGGTCCAGCCCTCTGCGGTCAGGTCGGTGTCAGCGATCTCCATGGCGGTCCGGGGCAGGGACTCCCCGGTCTCGAGCGCCGTGTCGGAGAGGTCGAACACGTCGATGCCGAGCGACTCCGCGTACGCATACATGCTGCCGCTGAGCGAATAGGCACAGCCGACGTCCTCGACGTCCTCGAAGTCCCGTTCGGACGGGAACGAACCGTCGAGGTCCTCCACGCAGTCCCTCAGCACGCGCCCCGTGTAGCTCAGCCGGGTGGCGTAGGTGCCGTGCCCCTGGAAGAGCGACTCGTTGTACGTGGCCCAGCCCTCGGTCACCGGGGACCCGGCGTACGCCGCCTCGGGGACGTTCACCTCGTGGATCGCGTGGATGAACTCGTGCGTGATCGTGTCCTGCGTGTCCGAGATGCCGTACGCCAGGCCGTTCGGGCCGACCGTGACGACGCCGCCCGCGGTGGTGTTCCAGCCGCCGGTGGCGATGTCCTCACCGATCCCGGGCCCCGGGAACGGACGCGACTGCGGGAACAGCGTGCCCGCCCGGTCCCCGGTCCAGCCGTCCAACTCGTCCGGGTTGATGAACCAGCTGTTGAAGGTGTCCATGTCCTCGCTGTAGAAGGAGAGGAAGCGCTGGGCGTTCGCCACACCGGTCTCGGTCTCGTACCGCTCGACGACCCACTGGGCGCTCTCCTCGGCGGGTTCCGCCACGGAATCGATCAGTGCGACCTCGTCGACGTAGCCGGCAACGACGGAATGCTCGGTGATCACCGCGTACAGCGGTTCGAGGTCCCACGGCGCCGGGTCCTCCTCGACCTCCCAGCCGGTGATCATCCCGCTCGCGCCGTCGTCGCTGACGGCGATCGTGGCGCGGTAGCCGTTCACCGGGGCGTACTCCCGGCCGGCATCCGGGTGGTCGGAATCGGCCGGGATCGCAGGGGAGCCGGCGGTCACGGCGCCGAGCTGGACACTCTGCACGGCCGTGTTGTCCCGGTAGCTGGAGTTCTGCAGGCCCTGCATCGAGAACACACCCCGGCTCCAGCCGAGGACGCCCATGTTGTCCCACCACAGCGACAGCGGCTCGACCGCGTCACCGCTGACGTAGCGGAAGAAGGCGTCCCGGTCCCGGGCCGCGAGCGCCGCGTTGAGCTGCTCGCTCAGGTGGGTTCCGGTGAACCGGCCGTCGGCGTTCGTGTTCGGGCGTCCATACCCGTCGTCGGTGGGCATCTCGGCGGTGCCGGGGCCCGCCGTCGGCTCGGCGTTCCGGTCCTGGAGGTAGGCCAGTGAGGCCAGCACCACGAGCGCGACGACCAGGACGGCACCGAGGGCCATCACCCACCCGGGCGGCGGCCCGCCCCGCCGACGCGGGGGCGGTGGTGCCTGCGGTGGGAACCGGGGCGCAGGGTAGGCGGGCATCTCCCGGTACCGGTACCCGTAGGGCGGCATCTGCACCGGTGCCGGCGGAGCCGGCCGGGTCCCGCCCGGCGGTGACCAGCCACCGCTGGCCGCCGACGGGAGGGAACCGACCGGCTCGGCGACACGCCCGGCCGGCTCGGGGAAGTGGACGCCCGAACGCGGCGCCTGCGGGCCTTGGGCGTAGGGGCTCGGCGGCCACGCCTGCGGGTACACCGACGGTGCGGGATCCACGGTCGGCCCCGGGCTCCCGACACTGCCCGGACCGCCCGGACCGGCGGAGGACGGCGCTTCGTGACTCATCGCGTCCCCTCTCGGTTCCCGGCTCGCGCACGGCTCTGATCGACCGCGGTCAGCCTATCGTGGGGGCTGCGGCGGACCGCCGACGATGGCGACTTCGGGCATCGGCCGAACTATCCATTGGCCTCGCGATGGCCACCGGTAGGTATAATCGACCTTTTCCACCGCCCCGGTGCGGTCCGCAACGGTATCCAGCCCGGGCAATGGAGACTCGCCCGCTTGTGACCGATCGCGGTCACGCTCTGGGGCTCGACTGTAGATGAAGGAGGAACCGTGTCCGAAACCACGTGGCTGACGCAGGACAGTTACGACCGTCTCAAGGCCGAATACGACCACCTCGTGGGCGAGGGACGGACCGAGATCGCCGACAAGATCGAATCGGCTCGCGAGGAGGGCGACCTCAAGGAGAACGGTGGCTACCACGCCGCTCGCGAGGAGCAGGCGAAGCAGGAGGCCCGGATCCGCCAGCTCGACGAGCTGCTGCGCGGCGCCCAGGTCGGGGAGCCCCCGGCCGACGACGGCATCGTCGAGCCCGGCATGGTGGTCACGGCCACGGTCGGCGGCGAGAAGATGACCTTCCTCCTCGGTTCCCGCGAGGTCGCCGGCGACACCGATCTGGATGTCTACTCGGCCAGCTCGCCGCTCGGCAGCGCGATCCTCGGCCACAAGACCGGGGAGACCGTCGAGTACAAGACCCCGAACGGCGCGACCGTCAAGGTGAAGATCACCAAGGCCAAGCCCTTCGCCGGCTGATCCGCCACCGGGTCCGACCCGATCACGCCCGCTGCCCGCCAGACCATCCGGTCCGGCGGGCAGCCGCGTTGTGCGGCCGCTGCCGGGTCCGGCGTCAGCCCTGCCGCACCCGGTAGCCGCGCTCGGTGAGCTCGCGCACCACATCGGTGCAGTGCTCGGGACCCTTGGTCTCACACTCGACGGCGATGTCCACCTCGTCGACCGCGAGGCCGGCCGCGGTGCGCACGTGCGCCACGTCCAGGACGTTCGCGCCGAGGCCGGCCAGTTCCCGCAGGAGCCCGGCGAGGTGGCCCGGGGTGTCCTGGACCCGCACGTGGACCTGCAGGTACCTGCCGGCGGCCACCATGCCGTGCTGGAGCACCTTCATCAGGACCAGCGGGTCGATGTTGCCTCCGGAGAGGATCACGACGATCGGTCCCTCATGCGCGCCGGGCCGGGCCAGCAGGTCCGCGACGCCGGCCGCCCCGGACGGTTCCACCACGAGCTTGGCACGTTCGGCGAGCAGCAGCATCGCCCGGTTCAGGTCCTCCTCGCTGACCAGGTCGACCTGCCGCACCTCGCGGCGGACGATCTCGAGCGGGATCCGCCCGGGCTCGCCGATCGCGATCCCGTCCGCCATCGTCTTCATCGTGGCGAGCGCGACCGGGTGGCCGGCGCTGATGGAGCCCGGATACGCGGCCGCCCCCTCGGCCTGGACCCCCACCACTTCAATGTCGGTGCCGAGGACCCCGTGCAGGGCGGTCGCGACGCCGGCGAGCAGCCCGCCGCCGCCGGTGGGTACCAGCACGGTGCGCACCGACGGGACCTGCTCGGCGATCTCCAGGGCGATCGTGGCCTGACCGGTCACGATGTCTTCGTGATCGAACGGGTGGATGACCTCTCGGCCGGTCCGACCGGCCTCCGCCAGGGCTTCGACGAGCGCCTCCCCCACGGTGGCGCCGTGCAGGCGTACCTCGGCGCCGTAGCCGCGGGTCGCGGCGAGTTTCGGCAACGCCGCCCCGACGGGCATGTAGATCGTGGCCGGGATCCCGAGCAGGCGTGCGGCGAGGGCGACGCCCTGGGCGTGGTTGCCCGCGCTGGCCGCGAGCACCCCGGCGGCCTTCTGGTCCGGAGCCAGCCTGCTCATGCGGGTGTAGGCGCCTCGGATCTTGAAGGACCCACCGGTCTGCAGGTTCTCGCACTTCAACCAGACCTCGGTGCCCGCGATCGCGCTCAGCGCCCCGCTGTACTGGACCGGCGTCCGCTGGATCACCCCCTCGAGCTCGGCCGCGGCCCCGCGGATCCGCTCGAGGTCGACCGTCACCTGCCGCTCCTCATGTCGTCGCCGGCTCCTTGAGGAGGGCCGGATCGTCACGGGTCGGATGGTAGAGGAAGTTCATCACCGCGTTCACGACGGCGACGACCGGCACCGCGAAGAGTGCCCCGACGATCCCGCCGATCAGGGTGCCGGTCGCGACGGCGAGCAGCACCGCCACGGGGTGCAGCTTCAGGGCCCGGCTCATCAGCATCGGCTGGAACAGGTGGCTCTCGAGCTGCTGCACACCGAGCACGACGGCCAACATGATCAGGGCCCGGAACGGTCCCTGGTCCACGAGCGCGACCGCCACCGCGACGGCGCCGGTGAGCACCGCGCCGACGATCGGGATGAACGAACCGAGGAAGACCAGCACCCCGAGAGGCAGGGCGAGCGGCACGCCGAGGAGCCAGGCACCCAGCCCGATGCCGACGCCGTCGATGAACGCCACCACGATCTGGGTGCGTGCGTACACGCTCAGGCTGACCCAGCCCCGGATCCCGGCCCCGGAGACCCGGTCGCGGGCGACCCGCGGGAAGAGGCGCACGATCCAGCCCCAGATCGTCTCGCCCTCCTTCAGGAAGAAGAACAGGCAGAACATGGCGATCAGCGCCCCGGCGAGCACGTGCCCCACGGACGTGGTCACCGACACGGCGCCGGAGAGGATCGAGTCGATGTTCGAGGACAGCTGGTCCTGGAGCGTGGCGAGGTAGGAGTTGATGGTCTCCTCACTGAGACCGAGCGGCCCGGAACTCAGCCAGGCGATCCCGGTCTCGATCCCGTCCCAGGCGGTCTCGGCGAGGTCGGAGAACCCCCGCACGAGCGAGGTGCCGGCGAGCGTCAGCAGCCCTCCCAGCACCAGCACCACGAGCAGCAACGTCCCGACGACGGCCAGGACCCGCGGCAGCCCGACCCGCCGGTGCAGCCAGTTCGTCACCGGGGACAGCAGCGACGTCAGCAGGGCGGCCACCAACACCGGGATCACCACGGTCTTGACCTGGACCAGGGCGAAGGCGACCAGGGCGACCGCGGCCACGATGACGATCAGGCGCCAGGACCAGGCGGCCGTCGCGGTCACCGCCGGCGGTACCGGACCGGTGTAGTTCTTCGTCACCGGCTTCCTCACGTCGGCCGGAGTGTCCCCGGCCGGGTCGTTCGACCCAGCGCCGTCGCCCGGCACCGCCGGGACGGATTCGGAGCCGTGCTCGACCGCAGGCTCGTCAGCAGCGCTGCGCTCATCGTTCGACATGGTGTCCCTCCTGCGTTCCGGCCCTCAGACTACGGCCCGCGCAGCCGCACCGCCGACGTGCCGAAGCGCCGGTCACCGGGTGGGGGTACGGACTACTCTGACGCCAACACTCGTCGACGAGGAAAGGCCCGGCCCCACGTGGCAGACTCCGCCCACTCCGACAGGGTGCTGAGGTTCGCCTCCGCGCCATCCCTCGAGGCCCTTCCGGAGGCGATCGACGTCGACGCCGGGACGCCCCCGAACCCGCCCCAGGAGATCCAGCAGAAGTTCGTAGGGCTCTCCTACGAGGCCGCCTACAGCGAGGCCGAGACGTTCGTGAAGGTCGTCGACGAGATGGCCGTCAAGCACACCGGTTCCGGTGTCGGTGACGCGACGCGCATCATCGACTTCGGGTCCGGCTGGGGCCGGATCTCCCGGTTCCTGCTGGGCCGGAGCGCGCCGACCCACATCCACGCCCTCGACGTGGACCCGGAGATGACGACGCTGGTCAATGTCACCCTGCCCGGGGTCAATGCCATGACCGTGGACCCCTTCCCGCCCACCGTGCTCGGTCGCGGGGCGTTCGACCTCGCGGTGGCCTTCAGCGTCTTCTCGCACCTGTCCGGGCCGGCGCACGAGGCGTGGGCGCTGGAGTTCGCGCGGCTGGTGCGGCCCGGCGGAGTCGCGGCGATCACGGTCCTGGACGGGGCGTTCATGGGCCAGGTGGCCGGTGCCCGGGCCGCCGTGGAGGCCGGCGAGGCGGACGAGTTCGCGACGTCGCTCGCGACGACGTTCGAGGACGTCGACGCGGCCCGCGCCGGCTTCGAACGGGGCGAGATCCAATACGCCGGCAGCGGTGGCGGCGAGGTGCGCACGGGCGACTACTACGGCTGGGCCGCGGCGCCTCCCGCGTACGTCGAGCGGGTCTGGGGCGGCGCCGGCTTCCGGATCGTAGAGTGGGTGCCCGCGAACGTGCTGTTCCCGCAGGCCCTGGTCATCCTCGTCCGCGGCGAGGACTCGGGCGCGGAGCCGCGGCCGGTCACCGACCACGCGGCGGCGGCCCCGGTGGTGTCGCTGCCGCACCGGCTCCGCTCCCGGGCCGGTCGCCTGCTGCGCCGGGTGGGCCTGCGGAAGTAGGCCGGAGGTAGGCACAGGACGTCGAACGGGCCCGTCCGGACCATCGAGGTCCGGGCGGGCCCGTTCGCTGCCCCGGGGGCGTCAGGAGGCGCCGAGGATGTCCACCACGAACACGAGCGTGTCGGTGCCCTTGATGCCCGCGCGGGGCATCCCGTTCGGGCCGTAGCCGTCGTGCGGGGGGATCGAGACGAGCACGCGGGAGCCGATGGGCTGGCCGACGAGGGAGTTGTCCCACCCGGCGATGACCGCGCCGACGCCGATCGGGAACTGGATGGAGGACCCGCGGTCGTAGGAGTTGTCGAAGATGCCGCCGCCCCAGATCTGGCCGAGGTAGTTGACGTCGATCGTCTGGCCGGCCTCCACGAGCGGGCCGTCGCCCGGGCTGAGTACCTGGACGGCGAGCTCGGCGGGTGCGGCGTTCTCGGGAAAGCTCAGCGCCGGCTTGTCACCGAACGAGCCGGTGGCCGTGGGCAGGGTGGCGTCAGTCATGGATCCTCTTTCGCAGTTTCGGTGTCGATGATCGAGATCAGCCTAAACGCCCGACGGCGCAGGTCGCCTGGGCGGGTGGCCTCATCCGAGGAGGCCGGAGAGCCAGCGCAGCTGGCGCTGCACCTGGTAGCCGCCGCCACCTTCGTGTCCGTTGTAGGGGTAGACCTCGATCTGCTTGTCGACGACCGAGCCCGCCGGGGCCAGGGCACCGTAGGCGTGGTAGGCGGCATAGACGGTCGACGGCGGACACACCTGGTCCATCAGCGCCACCGAGTACAGGGCGGGCGCCTGGGCCCGCTTCGCGAGGTTCACGCCGTCGAAGTAGGACAGGGTCTCCCAGACCCGGTCGGCCGACGTCCGGTGCACGGCGAGGTAGGCGGTGAGCTCGGCATAGGGCGTCGACCCCGTGATCTCGACGGCGCGGCGGAAGTGTTGCAGGAACGGCACGTCGATGAGCGCACCGGCGACGTCCGGGACCAGGGCCGCGGCCGCCGTCGCGATGCCCCCACCCTGGCTGCCACCGGAGACCACGACTCGAGCCGGGTCGACGCCGGGCAGGGTGCGGGCCGCATCGACGGCGCGGGCGGCGTCGGTGAACAGGCGCCGGTAGTAGTAGTCCGCCGGGTCACCGATGCCGCGGGTGAGGAACCCCGGGGTCGCCGGGCCACTGCCGACCGGGTCCGGGGTCTGGCCGCCGTCGCCGCGGTACCCCTGCCCACGGGTGTCCATCCGCAGGTACGCGTACCCGGCGGCCGGGAACAGGGACACCTCGTGGGCCAGGCCCCGCCCGCCGCTGTAGCCGAGGTAGTTCACGATGACGGGCAGGTCCTGCGCGACCCCTGCCGGCCGGGCGTACCAGGCCTTGATCGGGTGGCCGCCGAAACCCGGGAAGGTCACGTCGAAGACCTCGACGTGCCGCAGCCCGGAGTCCACCGGCGCCACCTCGACGGTCGCCGTGCTGGTGCGGGCCTGGGCCAGCGTGCCCGCCCAGAACTCGTCGAGATCCGCCGGTTCGGCGATCTCGGGACGGTAGTCGGCAAGCTGCGCGAGTGGCAGGTCGAAGAGCGGCATGCGCTTACCGTAGTGGTGCCCGTCACGACCGCCGGAACGCGAACGGCGCGCCTCCCCGAGCCGGGGTGACGCGCCGTTCGCCGACCAGGTCCTGATCAGTCGCCGCGCAGGATCGCGAGGATCCGCAGGAACTCCAGGTAGAGCCACACGAGCGTGATCGTGATCCCGAACGCCGCGGACCAGGCCATCTTCGCCGGGGCGCCGTTCTGGATGCCCTTGCTGATCGAGTCGAAGTCCCAGATCAGGTTCATGGCGGCCAGGACCACCGCGAACAGGCCGATGACCAGGCCGAGCGGGATCCCCATGATCTCCACGCTGCGCAGGCCGAAGCCGTCCATCCCGCCGAACCACATCAGGCCGAGGTTGACCAGGGAGAACACCAGGTAGGAGGCTCCGGCGATGAGCAGGAACCGGGTGAACTTCGGGGTGACCCGGACCTTGCCGCTCTTGAACAGGGCGAGGGTCACGGCGAACGTGACGAACGTGGCGAGGACCGCCTGCACCACGATGCCGGGCCACATGGTCTCGAAGACCCCGGAGATCATCCCGAGGAACGCGCCCTCGAAGGCCGCGTAGGCGATGATCAGCGCCGGGCTCGGCTCGCGCTTGAACGCGTTGACGAGCCCGAGGACGAACCCGCCGATGAGGCCGATGAACATGACCGGCATGCGCATCTCGACCGGAACCGCGAACCAGGCCGCGACGGCCACGCCGATGACGACGGCGAGCACGCCCGCCGTCTTCACGATCACGTCGTCGTAGGTGAGCCGGCCGGTCTGTGCCGGGCCGGCATCCGGGCCGTAGTAGGACTGCTCGATCCCCGCGAACTGCGGGTCGTAACCCTGGGTCGCCGTCGCACCGTACGGCTGCTGGCCGTAACCGTGCTGGCCCGGCTGACCCGGGTATCCGGCCTGGCCGTACGGGTTCACCGGTGGTTGGTTGGGCTTGCTCTTACCGAACTCCGCGGAGTTCGTGAAGAAGGGGTTTGCCATGCCTTGCCTCCGAAGGTCGCGCCACCCGGTCGTCGCCGCCGGCCGGCGTGCGTGGGCCGTCATCTCCCATCCTAGGGGCACACCACCGGCGGGACGGCGGGAGATCCGAAGATGGTTCCACGCTGTAGAACGCGCACAACCGCAGCGGTGTTCCCGGTCTCCACCGATCGGATGAGAGCCTCACCCGAGGGGCCGAGGCCGGAGGCCGACAAGATCCGTCTGGCGCAGGTGGGCAGGGCACCGGCGAGGTCCTAGCGTTGGTGCCAGCACCACACACGTCGACCTGGAAGCGAGGCTGGCCCGATGATCGAGGCCCACGGCCTGACCAAGAAGTACGGCGACAAGACCGCCGTCAATGACATCTCCTTCACCGTCAATCCCGGCCGGGTGACCGGGTTCCTGGGACCCAACGGTGCCGGGAAGTCCACGACCATGCGGATGATCGTCGGCCTGGACCGGCCCACGCACGGTTCCGTGACCGTCAACGGCAAGCCCTACGTCCAGCACAAGGCCCCGTTGCGCGAGGTCGGGGCGCTGCTCGAGGCGAAGGCCGTGCACTCCGGCCGCAGCGCCACGAACCACCTGCGGGGACTCGCCGCGACCCACGGCATCTCCAAGGCCCGGGTCCAGGAGGTCATCGACATGACCGGCCTGGCCGCGGTGGCCGGCAAGCGCGTGGGCGGCTTCTCCCTCGGGATGGGCCAGCGTCTCGGGATCGCCGCGGCGATGCTCGGCGACCCGCGCACCCTGATCCTCGACGAGCCGGTCAACGGTCTCGACCCCGAGGGCGTGAAGTGGGTCCGCACGATGGTGCGCTACCTCGCCGACGAGGGTCGGACCGTGTTCCTCTCCTCGCACCTGATGAGCGAGATGGCGATCACCGCCGACGAGCTCATCGTGATCGGGCGCGGGCGCATCATCACCGCCGGGGCCGTGCAGGACGTGATCGACGCCGTGACCAAGTCGAGCGTGCGGGTCCGCTCCCCCCAGGCCGAGGATCTCGTGTCCCGGCTGCAGGGCGCGGACGTCACCGTCACCTCCGTCGAACCGTCCCTGCTCGAGGTGCACGGACTGAGCGCCCAGCAGATCGGTGAGGCGGCCGCCGCCGGTGGGTTCGTCCTGCACGAGCTGACCCCGCTGCGCGCCTCCCTCGAGGAGGCCTACATGACCCTGACCGCAGACGACGTGGAGTACCACTCCCACGGCGCCGGCGAGGAGACCGCTCCCGCCGTCGTCGCCGAGACCGAAGGGGCGAACCGATGACCGCCGCCACCGCCACCGTCGTGCCCGCGACCCCCACGGCCGCGAACGGCCACCACCTGACCTTCGGGCGCATCCTGCGCTCGGAGTGGATCAAGTTCATCAGCCTGCGCTCGACCGTCTGGGTGGCGATCGTGACCGTCGCGGTCATGGTCGGCTTCAGCCTGCTGATGGGCTTCGGCATGACTCAGATCGTCCAGAACCCTGAGGCCATGGGAGGGGAGGCCAGCCTCGGAGGCACGGGCACCGTCATCGGCACCAGCGTGGCCGCGACCGGCTACTACTTCGGTCAGATCGTCGTGGCCGTTCTCGGCGTGCTGATCATCACCGGTGAGTACTCCACCGGGCAGATCAAGTCCACGCTCACGGCGGTGCCCACCCGGCTGCCGGTGATGGCCGCCAAGGGCGCCATCGTCGCGCTCACCTCCTTCGTGCTCGGCGCCGTCGGAGTGGCGATCTCGGTCCTGGTCACCACGCCGATGCTCTCCACCTACGACCTCCAGGTGGACCTGAGCGACTCCGCCAGCCTGCAGAGTCTGCTCGGCGTACCTCTGTACATGACCGCGATCGCCCTGTTCGCCTTCGGGATCGGCACGCTGCTGCGGCACGCTGCGGCCGGCATCGCGGCCGTCCTCGGGATGCTCCTGCTGCTGCCCATTCTCGGCACGATCCAGGTCCAGTGGATCCAGGACATCTCCCCGTACCTGTTGGGTGCGGCCGGCGAGCGGATCATCACCGGCGAGCAGGTCGGCGCGGTGCTGACCCCCTGGGAGGGCTTCGGAGTGCTCATGATCTGGGTGGTCGCCGCATTGGTGGCCGCCGCGGTGCTGCTGCGTAGGAGGGACGCCTGAGCACCGAGCGAGGGAAGGCGCCGGCGGGAGCGATCCCGCCGGCGCCTTCGGTTACGCCCGCGACCGTGGACGCTCCGTTCACCGAGCTGCATGCCCGCCGGCTCGGGCCGCTCCGGCGCTTCTTCGTGACCCACCCGGTTGCCATGGACTGGCTCCTGGTGGCCTGGTTCGTGATCCCGGGCCTGGTCACAGGGGCCTTCGTGGCCCAGTGGGCGTTGTACGGGGCGCTGGTCCTGGTGGGCGGCGCGACGCTGCTGTGGCGCCGGAGCCGGCCGCTGCTCTGCGTGGCGATCCTGACGGCGCTGAGCACGCTGAGCGTCGGCCTGACCGGTGGCACCGGCGGGTTCGAACTCGCGCTCGCGTTCGGGTGCTATGCGGTGGCCACCCTGCGCCCGCCGCGGGTCGCGTGGCTCACCCTGATCTGCGTCAACGTGGCGACCTCCTCCGCACTGCTGCTCTGGAGCCGGCCCGAGGACCCCATGGAGATCGAGCCGGTCTCCGAGTTCCAGTTCGCCATCGTGAGCATGGTGCTGGTGGCCGGCTTCACCCTGGTCGGCCTCGCGATCGGTGCGAGCGTGCGGAGCCGGCGCGATCACCTGCAGCGGCTGCTCGACCGGGCCAACCAGCTCGCGCTCGAGCGCGACCAGCGGGAACTGCTCGCCGCCGCCGCCGAGCGCACCCGGATCGCCCGGGAGATGCACGACGTCGTCGCGCACAGCCTGTCCGTCATGATCGCGCTCGCCGACGGCGCCGGCGCCAGCCTGAACAAGGCACCGGAGCGCAGCGCCGAGGCGCTGCGGGAGCTGTCCGGCACCGGCCGGGCCGCCCTGGCGGACATGCGCCGCATCCTCGGCGTGCTCCGTGAGGACCCGATGGAACGGACCCCGGCCGAGCCATCGGATCCGTCCGGGAGGCCGGGAGCATCGGCCCCGGGTGCCGATCAGGCCGACCGAACCGCTCAGGCCGACCGAACCGCTCAGGCCGGTCAGGCCGGTCAGGCCGGTTCCGACCGCGACTCCGGTGCGCTGCCGATGGCCCCACAACCGGGCGCCCCCGCGCTGAGCGACCTGGTGGCGAGGTTCCGCGCCACCGGGCTGCCGGTGCACCTGACGTTCACCGGCCCGGCCCTCCCCGACGACGCCGGGCTGCAGCTGACCGTGTACCGGATCGTCCAGGAGGGCCTGACCAACGTGCTCCGGCACGCCCCGGGCGCCTCCTACATCTCGGCCACGATCGCGCGACGCGACAACGCGGTCACGGTCAGCGTGCGCAATGATGCCGGAAGCGGCCAGGCGGGACCGGCCGGCAGCGGCAAGGGGTTGGTCGGGATGCGCGAGCGTGCCGCCGTCTACGACGGGACCGTGGAAGCGGGCCCCGACGCGGGCGGCTGGCGGCTACGCGCCGTGCTGCACTTCGAGCGGAAGGACGAGGAGTCATGACGGGGATCTCGGTGCTGCTGGTCGACGACCAGTCGCTGCTGCGGATGGGGTTCCGCCTCGTCCTCGAGGCGGAGGACGACATCACGGTCGTCGGGGAGGCATCCGACGGCGCAGCCGGGGTCGGTATGACCCGCTCGCTCCGCCCGGACGTGGTGCTCATGGACGTCCGGATGCCGGGCGTGAACGGCATCGAGGCGACCACGACCATCGTCGCCGAGCACCCGGACACGAAAGTGATCATCCTCACCACGTTCGACCTCGACGAGTACGCGTTCGCGGGACTGCGCGCCGGTGCGAGTGGGTTCCTGCTCAAGGACACCGAGCCGGCCGAGCTCGTCGCCGCGATCCGAACCGTGGCCTCCGGGGACGCCGTGGTCTCCCCCCGGATCACGCGGCGAATGCTCGAGATGTTCGCCACCCAGATGCCGGAGGGGTCCGCCTCCGACTCCCCCACGGCCGCCGCCGGCGCCGCCGCCGGGCCCCTCTCGGAGCTCACCCATCGCGAACACGAGGTGCTCCTGGCCATCGCCGAGGGCCTGTCCAACGGGGAGATCGCCGAACGACTGTTCGTGTCGGAGGCGACAGTCAAGACTCATGTAGGTAAAGTGCTGGCGAAACTGGGGCTGCGCGATCGCGTCCAGGCAGTTGTCTACGCCTACGAGACCGGCTTGATCCGTCCCGCCTGATCAGAAACCGAGTGGCAGTTGCGGAAGGACATCGATGAGTGAGGAGTCCCGGCGGGGACCGGTGGGTGTGCGCGAGGCCGGTCCTGAGGACTCCGAGTTCCTTGTGGACATGCTCCTCGAGGCGTTCAACTGGAGCGGCGAGGAGCGGTTCACCCGCAAGCAGATCCTGAAGGACAAGTCGACCTCGCTGTATGTGGCCGGCTGGCAGCGGGCCGGGGACATCGGCGTGATCGCCGTCGACCTGGCCGGCCCAAGTGGCCTGCAGATACCGATCGGCGCCGCGTGGCTGCGTCAGTTCCCGGCCCGGAACCCCGGTTACGGCTTCGTCGCCGAGGACGTGCCGGAGTTGTCGATGGCGGTCGTGCCGCACCAGCGCGGCCGCGGCATCGGCACCGGTCTGGTCCGTTCCTTGATGAACCGGGCGCGGGACCAGGGCATCCGCAGGATCAGCCTGAGCGTCGAGGACGGCAACCCGGCGATGCGGCTGTACTCCTCGCTCGGCTTCGTCGAGGTCGGACGCAACCAGAACGCCGCGACGATGGTGGTCTCGCTCGACTCCCCCGCTCAGGCCGTCGGGAAGTAGACCACCCGCGGGTCCTCGCCCAGGACCACGTCGAACCTGCCGATCACCTGGTTCGAGTCGCCCACGATGTACACGACGTGGGTATCACCGGCCCGCTCCTGCGGCAGTTCGAGCACGTAGTGACGGCCCGCGGCCGCGGCCACCGAGGCGAACACGGCCAGTTCGGTGTCGCTCGCGTTGACGCCTCCGCTGAACTGCTCGAGCGCCTCCCATTCCTCGTTCAGGGCCAGCCTCAGGAACCGGTCCACGGCCCCGGTCGGTGACCCCAGCCCGGCACCGGAGTCCCTGACCACGTCGGTGCCGTCACGCTCGACGGCCCACACCGCCGTCAGCCCGTCCGCGCCCCAGCCGACCAGGAACTCGACCTCGGCCTCACGGGTGGCCCCGCCGCGTTGGGTGATGGTGGTGACCAGGTCGACGGTGGCGACCGGCCGGTCGTGCTCCGTGCCGACGACCGTGGCGTCGGTGACCTCGATGCGCACGCCGGTCGGCGTTCGCGGCGACTGCTCGGCGAGGTGGGCCAGTTCCGCGCCGGTCGCGGCCGCGAAGGCCTCCACCTGGCCGCCGAGGGAGAGTGCCTCGTCCAGTTCCGCGACGGCGACGGTGCCGGTGGCGTCCGCCGAGATGATGGTGGTCGCGTCGGGATCCCCGATCAGGAATGCGCCGTACAACTCCGTCAGCAGGGTCTGCAGGTCGGCGGCCGCGCCGTCCGGGTCGACGGCCGGGCTGGGCGCGGGGCCGAGCGTGACGGCCGGCGAGTTCGCGCAGCCGCTCAGTGTCGCGAGTGCGGCGAGCACCGCGGCGGCCAGGATCATGGGGACCGCGCGGCGCCCGCGGTGCGCGCCGATCCGCGTGGGGCGGCCCACAGTGCGGGAGTGCGACCTGCCCCTGCGACCCATCGGCGCTCTCCCCCATATGATCGGACGCGTCGCCGGCGGACGCGCGAGGCCAATGTAGTCCGTCCGTCGGCCGGTTCGAGACGACAGACAAGTTCCCGGGGGAGGTACATGACCGAGCAGCGGACTCCACCACCTCCCGAGATCCCCGGCTACGTGTACAAGTATCCGATCGGGCACGGCGGTTTCTCCGACGTCTACCTGTACGAGCAGCTCATGCCACGCCGGGACGTGGCGATCAAGGTGCTCCGAACCGACGCACTCACCGACGGCAGCCGACGCCAGTTCAGCGCCGAGGCCAATCTCATGGCCCGGCTGTCCAACCACACCAACATCGCCTCGATCTACTCCTCGGACGTGGACGGCGACGGCCAGCCGTACCTGGTGATGGAGTACTGCTCGGGTGGCAGCCTCGGGGAGCACTACCGGAACTTCCCGCTGTCGGTGAAGGACGTGCTGACGCTCGGGGTACGCCTGAGCGGCGCCCTCGAGGCGGCGCACCGCGCCGGGATCGTCCATCGCGACATCAAACCGGCGAACATCCTGCTGACCGAGTACGGCGTGCCGGTGCTCTCGGACTTCGGGATCTCCACGATCGACGAGGACTTCCCCGGCGCCACCGTCGCGCGGGCCCAGGTGTACGCCACGGTCGGCGGACCCTCCGTCGAGGCGTCGGACTCCATCGGGCTGAGCCTGCCCTGGGCAGCCCCCGAGACCCTCGCCGAGCCGCCCACGTCGGACACCCGCTCGGACCGGTACGCGCTCGCCGCCACGTTGTACTCGCTGTTGGAGGGCCGGTCCCCGCACGAGGTGCCGGGTGGCCCGAACGGAGCCTCGCACCTGACCGGGCGCATCACGACCGGTTTCGTGGCGCAGATGCAACGTCCCGACGTGCCCGGCTCACTGCGTGCGCTGCTGCGCCGCGGTCTGTCCTACGACCCGGACGCGCGCTTCGACAGTTCGATCGAGATGGGTCGGGCGTTGCAGGACGTGCAGCGCGAACTCGGCCACGAGGTCACCCCGCTCGAGGTGCCGAAGGGAGCGACCCCGGCACCGGAGCCCCCGGACCCCGGTGAGACCCGGGTGCGGCCGCGAGCCAGGCACGAGGTGGTGCGGATGCCGGTGCCCGAGGGCCACCTGACGCTCGCGCCCGGCGAGGAAGTGCCGCCGCCCGGCCAGGCTCCGACCGGTCCCGGACCGCTCCCCACCCCACCGCGGCGCGAGTCCACACCGCCGCACCCGGCCGGCCGGGTGCCGTCGGCGGATCCGGTCGCACCGGTGGTGCCGCCGCCCCCGGCGGCCCCGTACGGCTACGGCGCACCGGGAGCCACGCCACCGGCCCAGCGCCCGCTCTACCAGCAACGGCCCGCACCCGGCCCACGGGGTTCGTTCGGGCAGTCCTCGGGCGAGTACCGCGGCGGGTTCGTCGGCGCCCCGTCCCGCGGGCGGGGCCGGATCGTGCTGGTCATCCTCGGCATCGTGCTGCTCGCCGCCGCGATCGCCCTCGCATCCTGGTGGCTGAACCGGCCCGACGGCCAGGGCGGCTCCGACGGCGGCTCCCTCGACCACGTGATCGTCGCCCAGGAGGCCGGTCCCGGGCCCGCCGGAAGGGACGTCATCACCCGGGCGTGAGCCGCGGGGCCGCGCTGGGTGCCCCCACAGGGACTCGAACCCTGACTGTGCCGATTTTAAGTCGGCTGCCTCTGCCGATTGGGCTATGGGGGCCGACGGCTCACGCGAGTCTATCCGCGCGCCCGCGCGGTCCCCGGGGCCCGTCGGACGCGCGCTACCGGCCCTGCCGAAGCCCCGCTACTTGCCCGCCGGGGCCCGCTTCGCGGCACTCGCGGCCGCGGCCTCGAAGGCCTCCCGTGGGGTCTGTAGGCTGCCGAGGGCGACCATCTCGCGGTTGAACACCAGCGCCGCCGTCCAGTCCAGGACGATGCGGGCCTTGCGGTTCAGGGTCGGCATCGCCCACATGTGGTACGTGCGGTGCATGAACCAGGCCACCGGCCCCCGGAACTTGATCCCGAAGATCTGCGCGACGCCCTTGTACAGGCCGAGCGAGGCGACCGTGCCGATGTTCTTGTGCGAGTACTCCTCGAGCGGCACGCCGGTGAGGTGACGCACGATGTTGTCGCCGAGGTGGCGGGACTGCCGGACGGCGTGCTGCGCGGTGGGAGCGCAGAACGTGCCGGGTTCACCGGTCGAGAGGTCCGGCACGGCCGCGTTGTCGCCCGCGGTCCAGGCGCCCTCGACCACGGTCCCGTCGGGGTTCGCAACCTGGAGCGTGGGCAGGGCCCGGACCCGCCCGGTCTCGTCGAGCGGGAGGTCGGAGCCGGTCAGGACCGGGTTCGCCTTCACCCCGGCGGTCCAGACGAGTGTGTCCGAGTCGAACTCGTCCCCGTCGGAGCACACGATGTGGTGGTCGACGGCGGAGTTCAGGAACGTGGCGAGCTTGATCTCGATGCCGCGCTTGCGCAGCTGCTCGAGCGCGTACCCGCCCAGTTCCTCGCCCAGCTCGGGCAGGATCCGGTGCGCGCCCTCGATGAGCACGAACCGCACGTCCTTCATCCGGATCGAGTCGAAGTCCTTGACGGCCTGGCGCACCATGTCCTCGACCTCGGCGATCGCCTCGATCCCGGCGAACCCGCCACCGACGAAGGTGAACGTGAGCATCCGCCTGCGGGCCTCGGGGTCCCAGGTGGAGGCGGCGACGTCGAGCTTGTTCAGGACCCGGTTGCGCAGTGAGATGGCCTCCTCGATCTGCTTGAAGCCGATCCCGTTCTCGGCCAGGCCGGGGATCGGCAGCACCCGGGCGACCGCCCCGAGCGCGACCACGACGTGGTCGTAGGAGACCTCGTAGGGTTCGCCCTCGGTGGGGTTGATGGTGGCGCGCCGGTTCGCGTGGTCGATGGCCGCCACGGAACCGGAGAGCAGCGTGCTGCCCCGGAGCAGACGTCGGTGCGGTGCGACCACGTGGCGTGGCTCGAGCGAGCCCGCCGCGGCCTCCGGCAGGAACGGCTGATAGGTCATGTACGGCCGCGGGTCCACCATCACGATGGCGGCCTCGCGCCGGCCGAGCCGTTTGCGGATCTGCATCGCCGTGTACAGGCCCACGTAGCCGCCGCCCAGGATCAGGATCCTGGGAACCTTGCGGGTCCGGCCGGACGCGGACGTGAACGCGGGCATCGTGGTCATGCGATCACCTTAGAGCGGATGTCCCTCGCCGGCAGTGTGTGATTGCGCACGGGTGGCGCCGTCCCGACAGCGTGCCAGTACGTCGTCGAGCATGGCCTCGGTGAGCCGTCCGGTGAAGGTGTTCTGCTGGGAGACGTGGTAGCTGCCGACCACGGCGAGCTCGCGTCCGGTGACCGGGGTGGTCACCGCAACGGTGACCCCGTGCCCGAACGCCGGTCGCGGTCTGGGGATCCCCCAGCCGAGCCGCGCCAGCGCCGCGAACGTGGCCTGCCAGGCGATCCCGCCGAGGGCGAGGATCGAGGTGAGACCGTCGGCGAGAAGGTCGAGCTCGCGGTGCAGCCACGGCGCGCAGGCGTGCTTCTCCTCGGGGATCGGCTTGTTGTCCGGCGGTGCGCAGCGCACGGTCGCGACCATGCGTGCCCCGTGCAGCTCGAGCCCGTCCCCGGCGGCGACCGACGTGCCCTGGGTCGCGTAGCCCGCCCGGTGCAGGGCGGCGAAGATCCAGTCGCCGGACCGGTCGCCGGTGAACATCCGCCCGGTGCGGTTCGCCCCGTGCGCGGCCGGTGCCAACCCGACGATCAGTAGGGTCGGGTCCGGGTCACCGAAGCTCGCGGCCGGGCGACCCCAGTAGGGCTGGTCGGCGAACGCCCGGCGCTTCGTGCGGGCCACGTCCTCACGCCAGGACACCAGCCGGGGGCACGCGGAGCAGACGCTGCTGCGGGCATCGACCTGGGCGAGGGTGGCCTGCTCGGCGAGCCGCGCGACCTCGGCGGGCGTGCCGGCCCGCGGGGTCCGCACCGTGGCCGGATCACCCGGCCAGCCGGACCCGGGCGGGACCGGGGATACGAACGGCTCACCGGTGAGCGGGTGGGGCAGGGCGTCGCCCGCCCGCCCGGTGGTGCTCACCGCTGTCTCGCCCAGCTCACGGTTCTCCGCCCTCCGGCTCCGTCACGTCCGCGACCTCGGCGGACAGCACGCGGATGGCGTCGTCGCCGGCCACGGTCGCGGCGACTCCGAACGCCCCGCCGCCGATGGAGACCCGACGCCCGGCGACCCGCAGGTCGGCGATCACCGGCCACGCGGTGCTCGCACCGAACGGGGTGATCGTGCCGCGCTCGTACCCGGTGACCTCGAGGGCCTTCGAAGCGTCCGGCATCGAGAGCCGGTTCACGCCGAGCAGGGTGCGCAGCTTCGGCCACGAGATCGTGCGGTCACCGGGCACGAGCACGAACAGGTAGTCGCCCGAGCCCCGCCGCACCACCATGGTCTTGACGATGTCGCCCGGTCGGACGCCGCGAGCCTCGGCCGCCTCGGCGAGCGAGCCGACCCTGCCGTGGCTGGTCACCGTGAACGGGATGCCGGCGGCCTCGAGTGCCTCGATCGCCGGTGTGCGCGGGGTGTCCGTCATCGGCTCACTGTATCCGCGTCCCCCGTCGCGGCCGGGCCGACGGCGTCCCGCACCTGCGCGAGGAGCACCTCGGCCCGGTCGATGGCTGCCGCCAGACCACGCGGGCCGACCTCGCCGAACAGGTGGTGGGCGCGGGTCGCGAAGTCCGGCGGTGCCCCGGGCAGCCGGCCCGCCGCCTCGATCGCGCCCTTCTCGTTGACGAGCCATCGTCCGGCGTGGGCGTGCAGCGCGTGGGCGCACAGGCCGAGCGCCCGGAACAGACAGCCGGCCACGTAGGTGGCGTCACCGCGCGAGGCACCCTTGCGGGCGCCGCCGAGGATGAAGCCGGCCTCCCACAACCCGGCGACGACGGCGCGGGTCAGGGCGGGCGGGTAGCGCCGGTACCGCTCGCGCAGCTCGGTCAGGACCCCGGTGGGGTCGGCGAGCACCCGGCCGAGCGCCACCTCACCCGGGTACGCGAGTTCCGGCACGCCGAGCGGGTGCCCGGCCTGGACGTGGAATGCGTGCCGCCCGGCCACGGCGCCGGCCCAGCAGTCCTCGACCCGGTCCAGGTCGCGGTAGATCCAGTCGACGGCGACGCCGTCGAGATCGAGCCAGCCTCCGCCGTCGACCCATGGACCCCAGCCACCGTGCTCGGTGACGTCGATCTCCCGGCCCGAGAGCCTGCCGGCCAGGTCGCGCAGCGACGCGATGTCGACCCGTGCCCGGCTCCCGCGGTAGTACAGGCCGAGGTCCACGTCGGAGTCGGCGCGATGCTCACCGCGGGCCCGGCTGCCGCCGAGGAGGACACCGATCACCCCGGGCACCGCGACCAGTTCGGTGGCGATCGTGCGCAGTCGCGGGTCGTCGAGAGCCATGGTCCTCATTGTCCGCACGGCGTCGACCCCGGCGCAGCCGGGCGCACCCGTCGACGTAGCATGAGGCGTGCGCACGCCGAGCAAATGGGAACAGAAGGTCCAGCAGAACCCCGATCACTCGCACTGGTACGTGCAGCGGTTCCGCGCCATGGCCGCCCAGGGGGCCGATCTCGCCGGTGAGGCCCGGCTGATCGACGCCATGGCGAGCCGTGGTTCGAGGATCCTCGACGCCGGCTGCGGCCCGGGGCGGGTGGGGGCGTTCCTGGCCGACGCCGGTCACACGGTCGTCGGCGTGGACGTGGACCCGGTGCTCATCGAGGCCGCCGAGGCCGACCACCCGGGGCCGACCTGGCTGGTCGGCGACCTCGCCGAGCTCGACCTCCCGACGGCGGGGGTCACCGAGGGCTTCGACGTGATCGTCTGCGCCGGGAACGTCATGACCTTCCTCGCCCCGGGCACGGAGGTCGAGGTCCTGCGCCGGTTCCGTGGACACCTGAACGACGGCGGACGCGCCGTGGTCGGGTTCGGCGCCGGGCGCGGGTACGACTTCGAGACGTTCCGCACCGACGTCTCGACCGCCGGCCTGGCCGCCGACTCCCTGTTCTCCACCTGGGATCTGCGTCCCTTCACCACGGACTCGGACTTCATCGTCGCGGTCCTGGCCCGCCGCTGACCCTCGCCACCCGCCCCCACCCGGGCCCGGCACCCAGCCGAACGCGCTGTTTCCGCTGGTTGCCAACCGGTTGAAACGTTGTCACCGCGCGTTCGGCGGCCTCGCGGGGGGTCACTTGCCGGAGGCGGCCTCGATGACCTCGTCGAGAACCGCCCGGGACGACGCGAGCTGCGCGATCCTGGCTTCGATCCGGGCCCGCTCACCGAGCAGTGTCTCCACCAGGCTCGGCGTCGCGACGGCCGCCGGGCCGCCGTCGCTGTCCCGCATGCACGGCAGCACGTCCGCGATCGTGCGGCTGGACAGACCGGCCGCGAACAGCTCCTGGATGTGGATCACCCGATCGACCGCGCTCTCGGCGAACTCGCGGTGCCCGCCGGACGTGCGGTGAGCGTCGAGCAGGCCCTGCTCCTCGTAGTAGCGCAGCGACCGCTCGCTCACGGCGGTCCGACGCGCCAATTCTCCGATCCGCATCATGTCCCCGATCTCCTGAACCTGACGGCGCCGAGGCCTCGAGCACTTGAATCTGACATCAATGTGAGGTCCTACGGTTCCGGCATGTCGAACGACCTGCTCCTACGACCCTATTCCCGCGGCCGGCTGCAGCTGCCGAACCGGCTCGTGATGGCACCGATGACCCGCTACCGCGCCGCCGAGGACGGCACCCCACTGCCGATCGTCGCCGACTACTACGCCCAGCGCGCGTCGGCTGGCCTGATCGTCAGCGAGGGGATCTACCCCGAGCGGCGCGGCCAGAGCGGGTGGCGGGTGCCGGGGCTGACGGACGCCGAGCATGTGGCCGGCTGGCGCCGGGTCACGGACGCGGTCCATGCCCACGGCGGACGGATCTGGGCCCAGCTCATGCACGGCGGCCGCAACGGGCATCCGCTCGCCGGCCTGGCCGGTGACCTGCCGCTCGCACCCAGTGCGGTGCCCGCCGCTGCGTCGGTGCACCTGCCGGACGGCACCAGGGCGGCCCCGGTGATGCCCCGGGTGATGACCGAGGCCGACATCGCGAGCACCGTTGCCGCGTACGCCCGCTCCGCCCGGCTCGCGATCGACGCCGGCTTCGACGGGGTCGAGTTGCACGGCGCCAACAACTACCTGATCCACCAGTTCCTCGCCGACAACACGAACCTGCGCACCGACGGATACGGCGGCCGACCACGGGAGCGGGCGCGGTTCGCGCTCGAGGTGACCTCCGCCGTCGCCCATGAGATCGGCGCGCACCGCACCGCCATCCGACTCTCCCCGGGCAACCCGCAGTTCGGGATCGTCGAGGCGGACCCGGGGCCCGTCTACCGGCCCCTCGTGGACCGGCTCGACCGCCTCGGCCTTGCCTACCTGCATCTGACCGAGGCCGATGACTACCCGGCGCTGGCGGACCTGCGTCCGCGCTGGCACGGCACCCTGATCGCGAACGTCGGCGAGAACCGCGACCAGACCACCCGGGACGCAGGCGAACAGGTGCTGCGGGCCGGTCTCGCGGACCTGGTCTCCTATGGCCGCGCGTTCCTGGCGAACCCGGACCTGCCGGCCCGGTTCGCGCTCCGGGCACCCCTGAACCCGATCGAGCAGGCGCACCTGTACACCCCGGGTGCCCGCGGATACCTGGACTACCCGGCCCTGGTCACGGAGGGGCTCAGCTAGTGCCGGCACGCGCCGCGGCGCTCGGGACCGGGCGCCGGCGCGCCGAGAACAGGGCGACCGCCACCCCGGCCACCACGAGCAGCGCGGCGACGGCGCTGGCCGGGGTCATCGCGCCGCCCGGGGCGAACGCGTTGAGGATCTCCGCGGCGATCACCTGGCCCGCGATGGTGAGCAGGGCGAGGGTCAGCACGCCGTGGACGTGGACCAGGATGGCGGCCAGGAAGATGAAGAGCAGACCGATCAGCCCGGCGAGGTACATCCACCACTGCGTCGGCCAGGCGTGGAAGCTCTCGCCGGGGGCGATCAGGGTGGCGCACAGGAACACGAGCACCACGGTGGTGGCGAGGGTGACATTGAGTGCGGTGGACGGGACCGGCCCGGCGATCTGCGCGACCCGGCCGTTGACCGCCTGCTGGAACGCATTTCCCGCCCCACCCAGGAACGGCAGCAGCACGAGGACGACGATCTCCCACGTCGGACCGCCGTCCGTGGCGATGCCGCCGACCGATGCGACGAACACGGCGGCGATCGCGGCCGAGGCGGCGACCACCCGGGCCGCGCTGAGCGGCTGGGGTCCACCGGGTGCCAACGAGGTTCGGTCCACGACCAGCGACGCCGTGGTCTGACCCGCCACGGCGGCGACCGCGAACAGGGCGACCCCGATCACGCTCACCGCCAGGGCCTGACTGAGCACGAAGACACCGCCGACGCAGCCCCCGACGAACGTCCACCACGGGTACGCACCGGACCGGATCGAACGCACGAGCGTGGCCACGCCACGCCGGGCCGCCGGGACCAGGAGGGCGATGACCATGATGGTGAACAGCCCACCGAGCATGGACACCGTCGCGGCCATCCCCGCGGCCCGCAGCCCGGTGCCCAGCTCAGCTCGGAAGGTGCCCGTGATCTGTGCCTGCACGGACGTCAGCCCACCGGCGACGACCATGACCGGCACGCTCGCGACGCGCACCCAGCGGGGCATGGAGGCGAAGTCGACCCCGGGCGGACGCCCGCGACCGGGCGTCATTCGGCATCGCGTGACGGTCCGGTGGAGGTGCCGGCAGGGCCGGGCAGGGCAGCGGACAGGGCGATGCCGTCGAGGATGTCGTGCTCGCTCGCGCGCACGTGAATTAGGTGGCGGCCGGCCGCGGCTGCCTCGGCGACCACCCGGGTGATCACCTCGCACCAGACCAGCGCACCGGCGGCGATCACGTCCACCCGGCCGGGATGCAGGTAGGGCAGCGCGGCGCGCTCACCGCGGTCCATGGTCAGCAGGCTCCGGCAAGCGGCCAGGGCCGCGGCGACGGGCAGCTCGGCACCGTCGATGCGTTCGGGGCGGTAGCGATCCAGCCGCAGCGCGTGCGCGGTGACCGTGGTCACCGACCCGGCCACGCCGACGAGGGTGGCCACCTCGCCCAACGGCACCCTGGCCGCGGCGGCGTCCAGGGCGGCCCGGGCGTCGGCGGAGGCAGCGTCGATCTGCGCCTGGGTGGGCGGGTCGTCGCGGAGGTGACGCTCGGTCAGACGTACCGATCCGATGTCCATCGACACGGACGCCGTCGGGCTCTCCCGCCCGAGCACCAGCTCGGTGGAGCCGCCCCCGATGTCGACGACCAGGTACGGGCCGGGGGCCTGCGCCCCGATCCCGCTGAGCACGCCGGCGAAGGAGAGCGCGGCCTCCTCGGTCCCCGAGATCACCTCGGCGGGGACACCGAGCCGGGACCGAACGCCGTCGAGGAACTCGTCCCGGTTGGCCGCGTCGCGGGTGGCGGAGGTGGCCACGAACCGGACCGCCTCGACCCCGCGGGCGCGGCATAGCTCGGCGTAGGCCTCGGTCGCGGCGAGGGTGCGCTCCAGCGCCACCGGGTCGAACCGGCCGGTGGCGTCCACGCCCTGCCCGAGCCGGACCATCTCCAGCCGGCGGTCCACCGGGGTCAGCGTCCGACCGTCCGGGGACCGGTCGGCGATCAGCAGCCGGATGGAGTTCGTTCCGCAGTCGATGGCAGCCACACGAGTCACCTGCACAGGATCCCACCTCCCGGGGTCAACAGGTGCAGCGGTCCGGTCTCCAGACATCGGCGATCAGCGCGAGTGCCTCGTCGCCGAGCGGGTTCACGCCCGGGCCGGCGGCGAGGGCGTGCGCCACGAGCACGTGCAGGCACTTCACCCGGATGGGCATGCCCCCGGCGGAGATGCCCTCGATCTCGGGCACCTCGCCGAGCTCGGCCCGCTGGGCCAGGTAGTGCTCGTGAGCGCGGGTGTGAGCGGCGGCGAGGTCCGGATCCTCGTCGAGCCGCTGCGACATCTCCCGCATCACGCCGCCGGCCTCGAGGGTGCTCACGGCCGCGACGGCGCCCGGGCTGGTCAGGTAGTACGTCGTCGGGAACGGTGTGCCGTCCTCGAGGCGTGGGGCGGTGCGGACCACGGTCGGGCGTGCGCAGACGCACCGGGCGGCCACGGCCACCACGCCACGGGCGGGTCGGCCGAGCTGCTCGGCGAGCACGGCCAGGTCCTCGGCGCTCACCGGGTCGGGAGTCACAGGCTCAGGGGTCACGGCACCATCATGACGGTTGTCAGTCGGAGACCTCGCCGGCCACCTGGACGGAGTCCCACACGGTCAGGTACCAGGGGCCGGTCGGAGGCACGCTCACGGGCCCGTCCTCGCCCGGGTCGGGGGCCGGTTCCTCGCCGGTGACCGTCTCCGGGTCCACCACCCGGTACGGGGTCTCCCCCGGCATCACGAAGCCGAGCCGGTCACGGGCCTGGGCCTGGACGTAGGCGTCGTCGTTCCACTGCTCGACGGCGCCGTTCAGGTCGGCGTTGCGCTGCTCCGCGGCGACGATCTGGGCGCTCAGCTCCCGGTGCCGCTCCTGCTGCGTGATGTAGGCGCGCAGGGTCGGGGCGAGGACGATGAAGGCCATCAGGACCACCACGAACAGCACCAGCGTGCGCACGGTGATCTGTCGCGGCGCCTTGTGCGCCTCGGTGGTGGCGCCGCTGCGCTTCGCGGCACCGGCCCGCCGCGCCGCCGACGGCTTCGTGGCCGGCTTGGACGTCGGTTTCGACGTGGGCTTGCCAGCGCGCTTCGGGGCGGACTTCGCTCCGGTTCCCGACCCCGACGCCGTTGCGCGCGTCCCCGTGGCCCGCGCACCGCCGGTGGCGTGGCTCGAGGAGGACGGTCGCTTCGCCGTCGCCACCGACCCGCGGGCGCGCGGGGTTGCAGGGCGTCGGGGACTCACTCCCTCATGTTCTCTCACGCCCCGGGGATTTCGGCGGAGCAGCAAGCCGTGAGTCGTGCCACGGCAGGCTAGACCTGCCCACCGACAAGCCGCCCCGGGGCTCGGCCCGCGGGGTGTGCGTCAGGTTTGTGGTGCCATCAGATGACGCACACCCACCTCGACCCTGGCACGCCGCACCCCAGGCCCCACCCTCCTCCTCGCTCGCCCCAGGACCGCGACACCGTAACGGTGCGACAACGACGCGCCCGACACGTCGCGATCACACCACAAGGGACCAGAACGGGCGGGCACCGGCCGAGGGTGAAGCGGGGTGTGGCGCTGCGAGCGCGCACCACACCCCCCTATCGGGCCGAACGCACCCAGCGCCCACGACGGGTCTGATCGTGCACAGCACGCCGGAGACACTCGCTGACCCGCACCAACGCGCTGACACCACATCCATGACGCACACCCGCCCGCGAACGCGACGACGGCGGGCGCCCCCACGAAAGGGGACACCCGCCGTCATCCGTTCGGCCGGCACAGCCGGCACAGCCGGGCCTATCGGCTCAGGCGCTCGGGCCGTTCCAGCGCGGGAACGCCGAGCCGCCCGCGTACCGGCCCGAGCTGTCCAGCTCGTCCTCGATGCGCAGCAGCTGGTTGTACTTGTTGATGCGCTCGCCGCGGGCGGGCGCACCGGTCTTGATCTGGCCGGCGTTCACGGCCACGGACAGGTCCGCGATCGTGGTGTCCTCGGTCTCACCGGAGCGGTGCGAGACCATCGCGGTGAACCCGTTGCGCTGGGCCAGGGTGACCGCGTCCAGGGTCTCGGTCAGGGTGCCGATCTGGTTCAGCTTGACCAGGAGCGAGTTCGCGGAGCCGAGCTCGATGCCCTTCGCGAGGCGCTCGGGGTTCGTCACGAACAGGTCGTCGCCGACGAGCTGCACCTTGTCGCCGACCTTGCCGACGAGCTCGGCCCAGGAGTCCCACTCGTCCTCGGACAGCGGGTCCTCGATGGAGACCAACGGGTACTCCGCCACGAGGGTCTCGTAGTAGCCGATGAGGTCCTCGGGCGAGGTGGCCTTGCCCTCGAACTGGTAGGCGCCGTCGGAGAAGAACTCCGTGGCCGCCACGTCCAGGGCGAGCGCGACGTCCCGGCCGGCGCTGAAGCCGGCCTTCTCGACGGCGACCAGGATCAGGTCCAGCGCGGCGCGGTTGGACTCCAGGTTGGGGGCGAAGCCACCCTCGTCGCCGAGGCCGGTGGCCAGGCCGCGCTCCTTGAGCACGGACTTCAGTGCGTGATAGACCTCGGCGCCCCAGCGCAACCCCTCCTTGAAGGTGCCGGCGCCGATCGGGGCGACCATGAACTCCTGGATGTCCACGTTCGAGTCGGCGTGCGAGCCCCCGTTGAGGATGTTCATCATCGGGACCGGCAGCACGTGCGCGTTCGGGCCGCCGACGTAGCGGAACAGGGACAGGTTCGCGCTCTCCGCGGACGCGCGGGCGGCGGCGAGGGAGACGCCGAGGATGGCGTTCGCGCCGAGCTTGCCCTTGTTGGAGGTCCCGTCCAGGTCGATCAGGGTCTGGTCGAGGTGACGCTGGTCCGCGGCGTCGAGGCCGAGGATCTCGGGGGCGATGACGTCGGTGACCGCGGCGACAGCGTTCTCGACGCCCTTGCCCAGGTAGCGGCCCTTGTCGCCGTCGCGACGCTCCACGGCTTCGAACGCACCGGTCGACGCGCCGGACGGCACGGCGGCACGCGCGAACGAGCCGTCCTCCAGCGCCATCTCGACCTCGACGGTCGGGTTGCCGCGCGAATCGAGGATCTCGCGCGCTCCTACGGCCTCAATGGTGGCCACAGTGACTCCTTCAATGTTGTGGTGTTCAGGTTCGGTGAGCCACGGTCCACGATAGTGGCCCGGGACGTGTCGGTTCAGAGCGGAAGGTCCCGTTCGGCGGCGCGGATCCGGGCCTCGAGGGCTCGGGTCCGGGCCCGCAGCGCGGCCTCGGCGTCGACGTGCTCGGCGTCCGCGCGGCGGACCAGATCCAGCAGGGCCGCGCCGATGGTGTCCGACGGCGGAGCGTCGGTCGCACGGTCGGGCGCGGGATCGCCGTGGTCGCCCTCGGCGGCCTCGTCGAGGCTGAGGTCGAGGCCCGCCTTGCGGGCCCGCCCGAGCACCTTCTGCGCCCGGGCGAGGGCCGGCAGGTCCGCCGGGACGCCGTCGAGGATGGACTCGCGCGGCTTCTCGGTCGCCTTGATCGCGTCCCAGTTGCGGTTCACGTCGGAGGCGGTCAGCGGTGCGCCGTCCCCCACGCCCGACCCGGCGTCGAACACGTGCGGGTGGCGGCGCACCAGCTTGGCCACGAGCGTGCGGGCCACGTCGTCGATGTCGAACGCGCCGCCGTCGGGCGCCTCGGTGGCGAGGCGGGCATGGAACAGCACCTGCAGCAGCAGGTCGCCGAGCTCCTCCCGGAGCGCCTCGGCGTCACCGGACTCGGCGGCCTCGGCGACCTCGTGGGCCTCCTCGATCGCGTACGGGGCCAGCGAGGCGTGGGTCTGCTCGGCGTCCCACGGGCAGCCGCCCGGGGAGCGCAGCCGGTCCATCACGGCCACCGCGTCGAGGAGTGCCGCACCGGGGCGGCCGTCCTCGTCGGGACCGGGCAGGCTCATCCGGCGACCGGGGCCTCGGGCGCGAGGATCCAGTCGGGGGTGACGGCGGCGATGCCGTTGGTCTCGGCGTCCCACTCGCCGTAGCGGGGACTCACCACGATCTCGGAGGAGGCCAGGCGCGCGTTCGCGTCGTCGAGCATGGCCTGGCCGTCGGGGCTCTGGCTGAGGTCGCCCTGCGCGAGGATCATCCGGGTCACCCGCAGGGTGTCCTCGGTGTAGTCGGCGACCGGGACGCCCTGGGCCGCCGCGGTGGCCTCGAGCACCTCCCGGGCCTGCTCGTCGGAGTAGGCGATCCCGTTCTCGGAGGTGACCTGCAGCAGATCCGGCGCCGCGATCAGCAACTGGAGCACCCGGGCGGGCTCGGGGTCCTCGGTCAGCATCGGGGAGATCTGCTCGTCGGTCGTGGCCAGCACGTTCTCCGTGATCCGGTTCCCGTCCACGACCGCGGCGGCGCCGGGGTTGATCGAGCAGGCGCTCAGGGCCAGGGCACCCACGGCCAACGATCCGGCGGTCTTGAGGAGGCGAGATGTTGTGACCACCGAGGCGAAACCCTTCACGTGCGAACAGAGGTAGACGAACCGGGCCATCGTATCCTCACCCCGCGCCGACTCCCCGCCGAGGGTGCCGAGATGGCAGCCAACACCGCACCCTCACCGAACGGGACCGGCCCCTCAGCGGTACTCGTGGGCCACGACCCTCTCGATCACGTCGACCGATTCCGGGAACAGGGTGGTCAGCAGCACGCGGTAGAACCGGGCGGTGTCCGCGCCGGTCGCGACCCGGGCGTTCGCGGTGGCGCCCGGGACGCCTGCCGTGCGGGTCACGACCGACCGGCCCTCGTGCTCGCCGTCGACGGTGATGGAGACGTCCGCCGGGACGGTCGCGATCACCGCGGGATCGAGCAGGAACGCGGCGGCCAGCGGGTCGTGCAGGTCGCAGGCCAGCCGCCCATGGGCGGCGAAGGCGACGTCGACGTAGGAACGGGTGATGGCGTGGATGAACCGGGACACCGGGGTGTCCAGGAGCCGCAGCAGTTCCCCGACGCCCGGCGCCAGGTCCGCCTGCCGGGTGGCGTCCAGGCCGACCATGATCAGGTCGGCGAACCCGGCGGAGAAGACCACATCGGCGGCCCGCGGGTCGTACCAGAGGTTGAACTCGGCCGACGGCGTCATGTTGCCGGCGCCCTCGGCCCCGCCCATCAGGACCACGGACGCGACGTTCTCCACGAACGCCGGGTCGGCCTCGACCGCCGCCGCGATGTTCGTGAGCGGACCGATCGGCAGCAGGGTCACCTCACCCGGGTGCGCGGCCGCGTGCGCGGTGAGGAAGTCGACGGCGGGGGTGTCCCGGGCGCGCATCGCCGCCGCGGTCCGGCCGAGACCGCCGAGCCCGTCGACGCCGTGCACGTCGGCACTGGGCTCGCGCCCGTCGGTGGAGGAGCGCCCGGCGCCCGGGTACACGGGCACGTCCGTGCGACCGGCGAGTTCCAGCACGGTCAGCGTATTCGCGGTGACCAGGTCGAGGTCGACGTTCCCGCCGACGGTGGTGACACCGTCGATCCGGACCGAGTCCGCCGCGCACAGCAGCAGCAACGCGATCGCGTCGTCGATCCCCGGGTCCGTGTCGATGATGATCCGCCGCATGAGGTGCCTCCCGGGCCGGTCCTGCGAAAGCCCCACCGTATCGGCCGGCGGACCCGATTGGACGTTAGTGTCCATCCCACCTTAAGATCGACCCGCTGTTAACGTCACACTGACCCTTACTCATGGAGCGTGGAGGTGACCATGACCCCGACCCTCGCGGTGTCCACGGTGATCTTCGCGCTGCGCCCCGACGAGCGCCGCTCCGCCCCGGCCGGCGCCCGGCCCCAACTCTGGCTGCCGCTCGTCGTGCGTCTGCGGGACCCGTTCGACGGGCACTGGGCCCTGCCGGGTGGGCCGCTGCGCGCGGACGAGGGGCTTGCCGACGCCGCCTCCCGGACCCTGCGGGAGACCACCGGGCTGCGCCCGAACTACCTGGAGCAGCTGTACGCGTTCGGCGACGCGGACCGGCCCGGCGCCGAGCACGGGCGGGTGGTCTCGGTCGTGTACTGGGCCATGATCGGCGCCGAGGAGGCGCACCTGGCCACCACCGGTCAGAACGTGCGCTGGCTCGCCGCGGACCGGCTGCCGGACCTCGCCTTCGACCACAACCGGATCGTGGAGTACGCACTCTGGCGGCTGCGCACGAAGGTCGAGTACTCCCGGATCGCCCACGCGTTCCTCGGCGAGACGTTCACCCTGCGCGAGCTGCGCGAGGTCCACGAGGTGGTCCTGCGCAAGGAGGTCGACCCGGCCAACTTCCGCCGTCAGGTCGAGGCGAGCGGCGCCGTCGTCCCGACCGGTCAGGTCCGCACGGGCGGGCGGCACCGACCCGCCCAGCTGTACCGCTACGACACCGCCATCGAGCCGGTCGATCTCGGCCCGCTGGCCCCCGAACCGCACCATCCCCCCACCTCCACCGAGGAGACCTCATGAGCACCATTGCTTCGGTCGACACCACCATCGCGCTGATCGACGCCGGCCGGACCGCCGGCTCGACCTGCAGCCCGGACCTCGCCAGCGGCCCGTGGGCGTTCGACGCCAGTCCCGGCTACGGGCCGGGCGCGTCCCTTGCGGACCCGCCCCCCGCCGTCGCCCCCCGCCAGGGCGAACTGCCCAGGGCCTACCGCGAGGCGGACCCGGCCGACCTGGACGCGCGGGTGCGCGCCGCGAAGGCGACGCTGGGCGACCGGGTGGTCATCCTCGGCCACTTCTACCAGCGCGAGGAGGTCGTCACCCACGCGGACTTCGTGGGCGACTCCTTCCAGCTCGCGAACGCCTCGCTGACCCGCCCGGACGCCGAGGCGATCGTGTTCTGCGGCGTGCACTTCATGGCCGAGACGGCCGACCTGCTCTCCGGTCCCGAGCAGGCCGTGATCCTGCCGAACCTCGCCGCCGGCTGCTCGATGGCGGACATGGCGGACATCGACCAGGTCGAGGAGTGCTGGGAGCAGCTCACCGAGCTGTACGGCACCGAGCCCGACTCCAGCGGCAGGGTGCCGGTCATCCCGGTCACCTACATGAACTCCTCCGCCGCGCTGAAGGGCTTCTGCGGGCGCAACGGCGGCATCGTGTGCACGTCCTCGAACGCCGCCACGGTCCTCGAGTGGGCGTTCGAGCGCGGGCAGCGGGTGCTGTTCTTCCCGGACCAGCACCTCGGCCGCAACACCGCCAAGGCGATGGGCGTGCCGCTGACGGCGATGCCGATGTGGAACCCGAACAAGCCGCTCGGCGGCAACGACGAGCAGACCCTCGGTGACGCCCAGGTGATCCTGTGGCACGGCTTCTGCTCGGTGCACCGCCGGTTCACGGTCGCTCAGATCGAGCAGGCCCGCGCCGAGCACCCCGGCGTGCGCGTGATCGTGCACCCGGAGTGCCCGATGCCCGTGGTCGACGCCGCCGACGAGGCGGGCTCCACCGACTACATCCGCAAGGCGATCGACGCCGCCACCGAACCCACCACGTTCGCGATCGGCACCGAGGTGAACCTGGTCCAGCGCCTGGCCGCGCAGTACCCGCAGCACACGATCTTCTGCCTGGACCCGGTGGTCTGCCCGTGCTCCACGATGTACCGGATCCACCCCGGCTACCTGGCCTGGGTACTCGAGTCGCTGGTGGCCGGTGAGGTGCCGAACCGGATCACCGTGCCGGCGGACGTCGCCGACCCGGCCCGGGTGGCGCTCGAGCGGATGCTCGCCGCCAAGCCTCCCGTGGCGGGAGCCTGAGATGGCGCGGGTACTGGTCATCGGCTCCGGGATCGCCGGGCTGGTCGCGGCCACCCGCATCCATGAGGAGGCGGCCCACACCCATGAGGTGGTGCTGGCCACCAAGGGCGATCTCGGGCTGAGCAACACCCGCTACGCCCAGGGCGGCATCGCCGCGGTGATGTTCGCGCAGGACGACGTCGAGGCGCACATCGCGGACACCCTGGTGGCGGGCGCCGGCCTGTGCGACCCCGAGGCCGTGCGGGTGCTGTGCGCCGAGGGCCCGGCCCGGATCCGGGACCTGGTGGCCGCGGGCGTCGAGTTCGACCGTGACACGACCGGCGAGTTCGCCCGGGGTCTGGAGGCGGCGCACTCGTTCCCGCGGGTGCTGCACGCGGGCGGGGACGCCACCGGCGCCCGGATCGAGGAGGCGCTGACGGCGCGGGCGCGCGCGAGCGCGGTGGCGATCCACGAACACACGTTCCTGACCGATCTGCTCCTCTCCGACGGCCGCGTGGTCGGGGCGCGCCTGCTCGACGGCGAGGCCGGCGTCCTCGAGGTCCGTGCGGACGCCGTGGTGCTCGCCACCGGGGGCGCCGGCCGGTTGTACCCGTACACGTCGAACCCCGCCGTGGCCACCGGCGACGGCCTCGCGGCCGCCGCGCGCGCCGGGGCAGCCCTGGCGGACCTGGAGTTCTACCAGTTCCACCCGACCACGCTCGCCCTGCCCGGGAACTTCCTGGTCTCCGAGGCCGTGCGCGGGGAGGGCGCGGTGCTGCGCGACGCCGACGGCGAGCGGTTCATGCTCGCCGTGCATCCCGGCGCCGAACTCGCTCCCCGGGACGTGGTGGCCCGGGCCGTGGCGGACCGGATGGCGGCGACGGGGGCGCCCGTGTACCTGGACGCCACGGCGTTCGGTGCGGACGTGCTCGCCCGCCGGTTCCCGAGCATCGACGCCGCCGTGCATGGGGCCGGCCTGGACTGGGCGCGGGAGCCCGTGCCGATCACCCCGGCCGCGCACTACTGGATGGGCGGGGTGGTCACCGACCTGTGGGGCCGGAGTTCGCTGCCGGGGCTGTACGCCGTCGGCGAGGTCGCCCGGACCGGCGTGCACGGCGCGAACCGGCTCGCCTCGAACTCCCTCCTCGAGGGAGCGGTGTTCGCCCACCGGGCGGTGCGGGCCCTGGTCGATCCGGATGCCGCCGGGCCCTGGCCGACGAGGCCGCCCTCGGGCGCGTCCGAGCCGGCCGGGGAGCCACGCCCGAGGGGCGGGACCGCTCCGTTCTCCCGGGCCGCGGTCCAGGACGTGATGTGGGACGCCGTCGGGCTGCGCCGGGACGGCGCCGGGCTCGCCCGGGCCATCCGGACCCTCGACGGCTGGGCCGCCGACGCCCCGGCGCCGCACTCCCCCGCCGAGCACGAGGACGCGAACCTGCTCCTGCTGGCCCGGCTCACGGCGCGGGCCGCGCTGGCCCGCCCGGCGTCGGTGGGCGCTCACTTCCGCACCGACTCCGGCGCTGCACCGGCGCTCACGCGGGCCGGCGCTGCCTCGGTCGAGGTGGCGGTGGGCGCATGCTGACCCCCGCCGCCATCGAGGCCACGGTGCGGGCCGCCCTGACCGAGGACGCACCCTGGGGAGACCTGACCTGCGCGGCGCTCGTGCCGCCGTCGGCCACCGCGACCGCGGAACTGGTGGCCCGCACCGATGGCGTGCTCGCCGGGGGCGAGGTGTTCGCGGCTGCGTTCACCCTCACGGACGCCTCCGTTCGGGTCACGCTCGCCGAGCCCGACGGCGCCGCGTTCGTCGCGGGGGCGGTGCTCGCCCGGGTGGTCGGCCCGGCCGGCGCGGTGCTGCAGGCGGAACGGATCGGGCTGAACTTCGCCCAGCGGATGTCCGGGATCGCGACGGTCACGCGCGCCTACGTGGACGCCGTGGCCGGCACCGGCGTCAGGATCGCGGACACCCGCAAGACCACGCCGGGGCTGCGCGCGTTCGAGCGGCACGCGGTGCGGGCCGGCGGCGGGCACAACCACCGGTTCTCGCTGTCGGACGCGGTCATGGTCAAGGACAACCACCTGGCGGTGCTGGTGAACTCCGGGGTCGGTGTCACGCAGGCGCTGCTGGCGGCCCGCGAGCGGCTGCCGCACACCACCCACCTGGAGGTGGAGGTGGACCGGATCGACCAGCTCGACGCCGTTCTGGCGGCCGGGGTGGACACGATCATGCTCGACAACTTCACCCTGGACGACCTACGCGAGGGGGTCGCGCGGATCGGCGGCCGGGCGCTCGTGGAGGCCAGCGGCAATGTGCGCCTGGACACCGTGCGGGCCATCGCGGAGACCGGCGTGGACGTGATCTCGGTCGGCGCACTGACCCACTCCTCTCCCGCCCTCGACCTCGGGCTCGACGTGAGCGTGCGCTGATGCTGTACCTGGACGCGGCCGCGACCACCCCGATGCGCCGGGAGGCACTGGAGGCCATGTGGCCCTACCTCACCGGGGAGTTCGGGAACCCGTCAAGCCACCACACCGTCGGCGAGCGGGCCGCGGCCGCCCTCACCGACGCCCGGGCGCGGGTCGCCACGGTGCTCGGCTGCCGGCCGGGCGAGGTGGTGTTCACCTCCGGCGGCACCGAGGGCGCGAACCTCGCGGTCAAGGGGCTCGCGCTGGCGAACCCACGCGGACGGCACCTGGTGACCGCCGCGATCGAGCACGAGGCGGTGCTGGCCTCGGTCGCGTACCTGGAGCGGGTACACGGGTTCTCCGTGACACAGGTGGCCGTGGACGACGCGGGCGCGGTGACCCCGCAGGCGCTTGCCGAGGCCCTGCGACCGGACACGACGCTGGTCTCCGTCGCGCTGGCGAACAACGAGATCGGCACCGTGCAGGAGATCGCGGCGCTCGCTGCGGTGGCTCGCGCGAACGGCGCCCTGTTCCACACCGACGCCGTCCAGGCGGCGGGGTGGTTGCCGGTCGGCGCCCGCGATCTCGGCGTGGATGCGCTCTCGATCTCGGGGCACAAGGTCGGTGCCGGCAAGGGCACCGGCGCCGTGTATCTGCGCGGGCGGCTGCCCGTGGAGCCGGTGCTGCACGGCGGCGGTCAGGAGCGTGAGCGCCGGTCCGGCACCGAGAACGTGCCCGGCGCCGTCGCCCTCGGGGTCGCGCTGTCCCTGGCCGAGGCGGAGCGGGCAGAACTGGCTCCCCGGTTGGCCGCGGCGCGGGAGACGTTCATCGCCCGGGTCCTGGAACTGGTGCCGACGGCGGTGCTCACGGGGCCGAGGTCGGCTCGCCTGCCGAACCACGCCTCGTTCTGCTTCCCGGGTACCAGCGGCGAGGCCGTGCTGCTGGAGTTGGAGCGTCTCGGTGTGGTCTCCTCGAGCGGGTCGGCCTGCGCGGCCGGGTCGGACGAGCCCTCGCACGTGCTGATCGCGATCGGGACGGCCCCCGAGGTGGCGCAGACCTCGGTCCGGTTCACGTTCGGGCGGGACGTCACGGAGGCGGACCTGGCCGGCGCCGCGGAGTCGGTAGGCGCGGCGGTCGCGAGCGTCGCGTCGGTGGGCACCGTGTGAGATCACGCCCGTCACGCGGCGGGACGCCACCGTGGCCCGGCACGACGCCGACACTCGTTGACCACCTCGCTGCCGCGCGCGTAGCGTCGAGTCGTGGCCGGCAGACCCGTGCGAAGGGAGGCCGGTGATGAGCGACCAGGCCAGACCCGCCGCGCCGCGACTGCCCCCGCGGTGGTTCATCCGCACGTTCTGGGCCTGCCATCGGGCGCTGTTGCGCGTGAGCGGTGGCCGACTCGGGCTGCGCCGGCCGAAGCCGGGCCGGTACGGGATGCTCCGTCTGCACACGGTCGGGCGGCGCAGCGGGAACCCGCACGCGGTGGTCCTGGCCTACCTCGAGGACGACGCGAACCTGTTCACGCTCGCGATGAACGGCTGGGCCGACCCGACTCCGTCCTGGTGGCTGAACTTGCGCGAGCGGCCGGAGACGACCGTGGATCTGGTCGGCGGCTCCCGCCGGATGCGTGCCCGCGCTGCTTCCGGTGCCGAACACCAGCGGCTCTGGGCCCGGTACGCCGAACTCGACAAGAACCTCGACGCGTTCGCGAGGCTGCGCTCGCGTCCGACCGACCTGGTGGTGCTCGAGCCCGTGGTGGGGGACGCCCCGTGACCCGCCCGGCCTGCTGCGCCGGCGGTGTCGGCGATGCCGGGCCCCCCGTGCGGTGGAGCGCCTCATCGGGGTCGCCGCTGGAGCCCGAGATCGGGTTCTCCCGTGCCGTCCGGGTCGGCGCGCACGTCGCCGTCGCAGGCACCGCGCCGATCGGGCCCGACGGCGGCACGGTGGGTCACGGGGATGTCGGCGCCCAGCTCCGGCGGTGCCTCGAGGTCTCGATCGAGGCGCTCGCCGTCGTCGGTGCCCTCCCCGAGGACGTGATCCGGACCCGGATCATGCTGACCGACATCACCCGCTGGCGCGAGGCCGCCGCCGTGCACGGCGAGTTCTTCGCCTGGATCCGCCCGGTGACGACGTTCGTGGAGGTGTCGGGCTTCATCGACCCGGACTGGCTCGTCGAGACCGAGGTGGACGCGGCGGTCGGCGAGGACGCGGGGCCCTGACCCCGGAGCGCCCGTGACGAGCGATCGGCTGCAATACCCTCGGGGTCATGACCGGGCAGGACGGCGACCGAGAGACGGGCCGGGCAACGATCTACGACGTGGCCCGGCTCGCCGGCGTGAGCCATCAGACGGTCGCCAGGTTCCTGAACGGCGAGGGTGGTATCCGGCCGTACAACAAGGTGAAGGTCGAGGCGGCGCTGACGGAGTTGCGCTACCGCCCGAACATGACCGCGCGCTCCCTGGCCACGAAGCGTACGTTCCGGATCGGGGCGCTGGGCTACGAGATCGCCGGGCACAACCCCGGCCGGGTGCTGCAGGCCGCCAGCGACGCCGCCCGCGAGCTCGGCTATGTGGTCGAGGTGATGGGACTCGATCCACTCGATCCCGGCCAGCTCGCGGACGGCGTGGAGACGTTGATCCGTCACGGCGTGGAGGGGCTGCTGATCACCTCCCCCACCGTCGGAATCGCCGAGGAACTCAGCGGACTGCGCATCGACGTCCCGGTCCTGGTCGACGGCGCCCGGGAGACGGACGAGTTGCAACGCCGCGGCACGCTGCTCGCCCTGAACCACCTGCACGCGCTCGGCCATCGGCGGATCGCGCACCTCGCCGGTCCTTCGCAATGGACCGCGGCGCACCTGCGCCGGGAGACCTACGAGTCCTTCATGACCGAACACGCCGGGGCCTCGCTCGTCTGGGAGGGCGACTGGGAGTCCCGGTCCGGATACACCCGGGCGGAGCGGGTCGTCAACGACGGCTCGATCACGGCCGTGTTCGCCGCCAATGACCGCATCGCCCTCGGCGCTCTGCTCCGTTTCCACGAGCTCGGTGTCCGCGTGCCCGATGACATCAGCATCGTGGGCTTCGACGACATGCACGAGTCCGAGTTCTTCCACCCGCCGTTGACCACGGTGCGCCAGCACGTCGACGCCGGCGGCCGAACCAGCGCCGCCCGCCTCATCGCGATGATCGAGGGCCGCCCGTCGGAGTACCCCTATCCCGAACCGGACCTCGTCGTCCGCGCCTCCACGGGCCGGGCCAACACCTGAGGGTTGCGCACTCCGGAACCACCTGTCTACAGTGGCGGCACCCAAAACGTTACCGGTAACGTTTGGCTCGGAACCTCAGGTGTCAGCACGAAGGAGTGGTGTACATGTCAACGCGACGAACACGTCTCGGCGCCCTTGCAGGCGTCCTCTCGGCCTCGGCCCTGGTCTTGGCCGGGTGCTCGGGATCGCCGACCGACGATGGCCCGGTGGTCCTGGAGTACTGGTCCTGGGCACCGAACATCGAGCAGGTGGTGGCCGTCTGGAACGAGGCGAACCCGGACATCCAGGTCGAGGTCAACACCGCCGTCGCCGGCGCCGAGATCACGGCCAAACTCCTTGCCGCGGCCGAGGCCGGCAACCTCCCGGACGTCTCGAACACGACGTACGACAACCTGCCGACCCTGATCATCAACGACATCGCGGCGGACGTCTCCGACGTCATGGGCGACCGCGAGTCCGAGACGGCCGGGCCGGCCTGGGATCTCACCACCTTCGGTGGCTCGAACTACGCCGTTCCACAGGGGACCTCCCCGCAGATGCTCTTCTACCGCACGGACGTGTTCGCCGCGCACGGCCTTGAGGCCCCGACCACCTGGGACGAGTACGCGCAGGCCGCGCGCACCATCCACGCCGCGGACCCGGACACCTATCTGGCGACCTTCCCGGCCAACGACGCGCAGTTGTTCGCGGCCCTCAGCCAGCAGGCCGGCGCGCAGTGGTGGTCCCAGGACGGAGATGCCTGGTCGGTCGACATCGCCGATGACGCCAGCGGGCAGGTCGCGGACTACTGGCAGGGGCTTGTCGAGGAGGGCGTGGTGGCCACCATGAAGACCTACACGCCCGAATGGCAGGCGGCCCTCGCCGACGGCACCCTCGTGAGCTGGCTCGGCGCGGTCTGGACCCCGCCGCTGATCGAGCAGAACGCCCCCGAGACTGCGGGACTGTGGCAGGCCGTGGCGCTGCCCCAGTGGACCCCGGAGGCACCGGCGGCGGGCGTGATGGGAGGGTCCGGGACGATCGTCACCACTCAGTCCGCGCATCCCGACGAGGCCCGCGAGTTCGCCCTCTGGTTGAACACCTCCGACGAGGCGCTCGAGGCCTACATCCAGTACGCGAACATCTGGCCCGCGGCGCTCAGCGGTCGCGAGTTCGACGGGCTCGGCGAGCCGCCGACCTTCTTGGCGAACCAGCCGGACTTCTACGAGCTCGCGGCGCAGATCGACGAGTACACGGTCGAGGTGACGTGGGGCCCGAACGTCGCGGCCGGGTTCGACACGTTCAACAACGCGTTCAGCGACGCCATCGCGAACGGGACTTCGTTCCGGGACGCCCTCGACGTCGTCGAGACGGCCGTCGTCACCGACCTCGAGACGCTCGGGTACACGATCGAATGACCGGCCGACGCGAAATCGCCGCTCGGCGCCAACTCGTTCCGTACGCGTTCCTGGCGCCGGCCCTCATCCTCGCGACCGCCCTGCTGACGATCCCGATCGGCTACGCCGTCTGGCGGAGCCTGCACGCCACGAGGATCACCGGCGGCGGCCTCGGCGTCGCCGAGGAGGTCTTCGTCGGGTTCGCGAACTACGCCCGGGTGCTCGGCCGGGCCGACCTGTTGCCCTCATTCGGCCGGCTCGCGGGGTTCGCGGCGATCTTCGTGCCGACGGCGATGCTGCTCGCGCTCGTGTTCGCACTGTTGCTGGACAACGCCTCCAGCCGGCTGACCAGGTTCTCCCGCATCTCGATCTTCGTGCCGTACGCGGTGCCGGGGGTGATCGCCGCGCTCATGTGGGGCTTCATGTACCTGCCTGGGGTGAGCCCGTTCCACGACGCGGCTGCGGCGCTCGGCCTGCCCCAGCCCGACTTCCTCGGGCACTCCGGCATCATCGCCTCGATCGCGAACATCGCGATCTGGGGTGCGGTCGGGTTCAACATGGTGATCCTGTACACCGCCCTGCGCGGGCTGCCGAGCGAGCTGTACGACGCGGCCCGCATCGACGGGTGCAGCGAGTGGCAGCTGGCGCTTCGGATCAAGGTTCCACTGGTGGTCCCCGGCCTGATCCTGACCGGCATGTTCACCGTGATCGGCGCACTCCAGGTGTTCAGCGAACCCAACACGATGGTGACGCTCTCGACCGCGATCGGCTCCGACTGGGTGCCGATGATGGTGGTCTACCGGGACGCCTTCATCACGAACGACCTCTACGGGGCGTCTGCCCTCGCCGTCATCATCACCGTCGTCACGCTGGCAGCGTCGTTCCTGCTCCTGGGTATCGCCCAGCGTCGAGCCTTCGGATCGGAGGGCCGCTCATGAGCGCCACGCAGGCGCGCACCCGGACCCGCACCGAGGCCGGGCCCGGGACACGTCGGCGGCCGTCGTCGGGGATCCTTCCGACTGCCGTCCTCCTGATCGGAGCGGCGTACTGCCTGTTGCCCGTGTACTGGCTGATCTCGGCGGCCACGAAGCGGCCCGACGAACTGTTCTCGACCTTCTCCCTCGCACCGAGCTTCAACGGTGGCTTCCTCGACAACCTCGTGGGCCTGTCCCAGTACGCCGGCGGCGCGTTCTGGCAGTGGTGCCTCAACAGCGTGATCTACGCCGGCGGCGGCGCGGTGGCCGCGACCGCCGTGGCGGCCCTTGCCGGGTTCGCGCTCGCCAAGTACGAGTTCCCCGGCAAGCGACTCGTGTTCGGGTACCTGCTCGTCGGAGTCCTGGTCCCCGGGGTGATCGTGGCCATCCCCCAGTACCTGCTGTTGTCCCAGCTCGGGCTGGCCGGCACCCGGTGGTCGATCCTGTTGCCCGCGATGATCAGCCCGTTCAGCATCTACCTGACCCGGGTGTTCACCGCAGGTGCGGTCTCCGACGAGGTGATCGAGTCGGCCCGCCTGGACGGCGCCCGCGAGTTCCGCCTGTTCCGGTCCGTGGCGCTGCCGATGATGGTGCCGGGGCTGATCACCGTGTTCCTGCTGCAGTTCGTGGGGATCTGGAACAACTTCCTGCTCCCGTTCATCATGGTCACCCGCAGCGACATGATGCCGCTCACGGTCGGCTTCTACTCGATGATGAACCAGGGCTCGGACCAGACCAACGTGTACAGCTTCGTCATCATGGGCTGCCTGCTCGCAGTCGTACCTCTCATCGCGCTCTTCCTGTTCCTCCAGCGCTACTGGCGCCTGGATCTGATCAGCGGTTCCCTCAAGGGCTGACCTCAGCCCCATCCCGAAAGGATCTTCGTGCCCACACCTCTGCCCGACGGCGCCTGGCCCGTCATGCTGACCCCGTTCCGCGCCGACCGCTCGATCGACTGGGAACAGGTCGAGGCGTACGCCGACTGGCTCGTGGACCTGGGATCGGCCGGGGTGTTCACGGTGGCCCTGTCCAGTGAGATGTACGACCTCACTCCCGTGGAGCGCCTCGAGCTCGCGGGCCGGGTCGTCGGGGCCGTCGACGGTCGGGTGCCGGTGATCGCGTCCGCTGTCGGCGGCTCCGTCGACGAGATCGCCGAGTCCGCCGCAGGGCTCGCCGAGGCGGGCGTGACGGCGGCCGTGCTGGTCAGCCCGCTGCTGGCCACCCCGGACGAGCCGGACTCGGAGTGGATCCGGACCGCCGAGCAGATCCTCGACCGGGTGCCGGGCCTGGACTTCGGGGTCTACGAGTGCCCGGTCCCGTACAAGCGCCTGCTGACCCTCGAGACCGTGCGGTGGATGTCCGGAACCGGCCGGTTCACGTTCTTCAAGGACACCAGCCACCGCGCGGACGTCATGGCCGCCCGGATCGACGTCCTGGCCGGTTCGCCCCTGCGCCACTACAACGCCGAGATCTCCTCCCTGGTCGAGAGCCTGGGTGCGGGTGGGGCCGGCTTCAGCGGCTACGCGGCGAACATCTATCCCGAGCTCGTCGCCTGGCTCTGCGCGAACCACGCCACGGCCCCGCAGGAGGAGGTCGCCACCGTGCAGCAGGTGCTGAGCATTGCCGAGCACAGCATCAACGCGCGCTACCCGTCCTCGGCGAAGTTCTTCCTGGCGCACAGTTCGCGGTTGACCATGTCCAGTGTGAGCCGGTGGAAGCCAGAAGGCATCGGGCCCCACGAGGGGCAGCCCCTGATCGATCTGGCCCGTTACCTCGAGGGAGCCGGGCTGCCTGCGCTCACCCCAGGCCGCCGATGAGGCCCGCCGGCCACTGATTCCGGCCAATGGGGCAGTGCGGCCTGGCGCGATCGCGCTAGGACGAGCTCGCCACCTTCGCGGCAGCGGCCACAGTCGCTCCCGGTGCCAGCACCGCGTCGATCAACTCGCTCACCCAGGTGATCAGCTGCTCGTCCCGCAACGGGGTGCCGCCGACGCGGGACGTCGTCGGGGCCGGCACCAGCGCAGTGCGCACGGCCGGCTTGAGGATGGTCCCGGGGTAGAGCCGCTTGAGCCGCATCCCGGCGGACTCGGCCAGGTCTACCGGTGCGAACCGGATGTACTTGCCCTGCGAGGTCATGTCCGCGAGACCCGCGGCGCGAGCCTTGACCCGCAGTGAGGCGACGGCGAACAACCGCTCGACCGGCTCCGGCACCGGGCCGTACCGGTCCACGAGCTCCTCCCGGACGGCGTCGATCGCCGCGGCGTCAGCGGCCTTCGCGATCTTCGTGTAGGCCTCCAGCCGGAGCCGTTCGTGCGCGATGTACTCATGCGGCAGGTGCGCGTCGATCGGCAGTTCCACCTTCAGCTCGGGCAGCTCCTCGGGCACCTCGCCGCGGAAGTTCGCCACCGCCTCGGAGACCATCCGCACGTACAGGTCGAAGCCGACGCCCGCGATGTGCCCGGACTGCTCCCCGCCGAGCAGGTTCCCGGCGCCGCGGATCTCCAGGTCCTTCATGGCGATGGCGGTGCCGGAGCCGAGGTCGGTGTGCGCGGCGATGGTCTGCAGCCGGTCGTGCGCGGTCTCGGTGAGCGGGCGTTCCGGGGGGTAGAGGAAGTACGCGTAGGCGCGCTCGCGACCCCGGCCGACGCGGCCGCGGAGTTGGTGCAGCTGGGACAGGCCGAGCACGTCCGCGCGCTCGACGATCAGGGTGTTCGCGTTCGAGATGTCCAGGCCGGTCTCCACGATGGTGGTGCAGACGAGGACGTCGAACCTCTTCTCCCAGAAGTCCATGATGACCCGCTCGAGCTGGTGCTCGCCCATCTTTCCGTGGGCGACGGCGATCCTCGCGTCTGGCACCAGTTCGGCGAGTCGCGAGGCGGTGCGGTCGATCGACTCGACCCGGTTGTGCACGTAGAAGACCTGCCCCTCGCGCAGCAGTTCCCGTCGGACCGCGGCGGCGATCTGCTTCTCCGCGTAGGCGCCCACGAACGTCAGCACCGGGTGCCGCTCCTCCGGCGGGGTGGCCAGGGTGGACATCTCCCGGATCCCGGTGACCGCCATCTCCAACGTCCGCGGGATCGGCGTGGCGCTCATGGCGAGCACGTCCACATTCGTGCGGAGCTGCTTGAGGGTCTCCTTGTGCTCGACCCCGAACCGCTGCTCCTCGTCCACCACGACCAGGCCCAGGTCCTTGAACCGGACCTCGCCGGTGAGCAGCCGGTGGGTGCCGATGACCACGTCCACGCTGCCGTCGGCGATGCCCTCCTTCACGGCGCGGGCCTCGGCGTCGCTCTGGAACCGGGACAGGCCCTTGACCACCACGGGGAACCCGGCGTACCGCTCGGAGAACGTGTCGAAGTGCTGCTGCACGAGCAGCGTGGTGGGCACCAGTACGGCCACCTGCTTGCCGTCCTGGACCGCCTTGAACGCGGCCCGGACGGCGATCTCGGTCTTGCCGTAGCCGACGTCCCCGCTGATCAGCCGGTCCATCGGGGTGGGCTTCTCCATGTCCGCCTTCACCTCGTCGATGGTGACCACCTGGTCGGGGGTCTCGACGAACGCGAACGCATCCTCCAGCTCACGCTGCCACGGGGTGTCCGGGGCGAACGGGTGCCCCTTCGTGGCCATCCGGGCCGAGTACAGCCGGATCAGCTCGCCGGCGATCTCCTTGATCGCCTTGCGGGCCCGGCCCTTCGTCTTGGCCCAGTCCGAGCCACCCATCTTGTTCACCGACGGCGACTCGCCACCGGTGTACTTGGTCACCTGGTCGAGGGCGTCGCTCGGCACGTACAGCCGGTCGCCGGGCTGGCCGCGCTTCGACGGCGCGTACTCGATGACCAGGTACTCGCGGGTGGCGGCGGAGCGCCCGGTGCCAATGGTCCGCTGGATCAGTTCCACGAACTTCCCGACGCCATGCTGCTCGTGCACCACGTAGTCGCCCGGGCGCAGCGCGAGCGGGTCGACGACGTTGCGCCGCTTCGACGGCATCCGGCGCATGTCCCGGGTGGAGGTGCCGGCCCGGCCGGTCAGGTCCGCCTCGGTGAACACAGCCAGTTTGAGCGGTTCCGAGACGAAGCCGCGGCCGAGGCTGGCGGTGGTGACGAGGACGACGCCGGTGGGCGGCAGGTCCGGGTCCTCACCCGGGCGGGCGTCGCCCTGGGCCGGTTCGACGGCGGAGACGAGCCGGGCGGGCACGTCACCGTCGAGGAGCTGCTCCACCATCCGGCGGGCCGGCCCCGGGCCTTCGGTCACGAGCACGAGGCGCCAGCCGGCGGCGGTGAGGTCACGCAGGTCCGCCACGGCCCGCGCAGTCTCGCCACGGTAGACGTCGACGTCACGGGAGGCCACGGTGACGGTGCGGGCGTCGCGTTCCTCGCCGTCGACCGTGCTGTCGGTGCTGTCGAGCAGCTCCTCAAGTTCCGCGTCACCGGCGAACGAGCCGAACGTCCACCAGCCGAGTCCACGCCGAGCGGCGATGTCGCGCACCTGGGCGATGGTGGCGAAACTGGCCTCGGACAGGTCGAGCGGGGTGTTCGCCCCGGCCGCGGCGGAGGTCCATGCCGCGGCCAGGAACTCCTCGGTGGTCGCGACCAGGTCGTGGGCCCGACGCCGGACCCGCTCCGGGTCGTTGACGATGAGCAGCGAGTCGGCCGGGACCAGGTCCAGGACCGGTTCCATCCGGTCCACCAGCGCCGGGGCCAGGGACTCCATGCCGTCCACGGCCATGCCCTGGCTCAGTTTCTCGAGCATCTCGGCCGCGCCGGGCAGTTTCGGGACGAGGTCCGCGGCCCGGGCCCGCACCGTGTCGGTGAGCAGGACCTCGCGGGTCGGCGGCGCCCAGATGCCGTCCTCGCTGACCTCGAGGGAGCGTTGGTCCGCGGCCGAGAACCAGCGGATCTCCTCGACGTCGTCACCCCAGAACTCGATCCGCTGCGGATGGTCCTCGGTGGGCGCGAACACGTCCAGCAGCCCGCCGCGGACGGCGAACTCACCGCGCCGTTCGACCATGTCCACGCGGGTGTAGGCGGCGGCCACGAGGGCGTCGATGACCTGCTCCATCGGCACGGTGTCCCCGGCCCGCAGCGCCACCGGCTCCAGGTCGCCGAGGCCGGCGACCACCGGCTGCAGCACCGCGCGGATCGGCAGGATCAGCACCCGGATCGGGCGGGTCGACCCACCCGCACCGGCGAGCGACGCTCCCGAAGCAGCCCCGCCGTCGGGCGTCGCCTCCGGCGCGAGCGGGGCGAGCGGCTCGGAATGGGCGAGCCGGCGCAGCACGGCGATCCGCCGGGCGACGGTGTCGCTGCGCGGCGAGAGGCGCTCGTGCGGGAGCGTCTCCCAGGACGGGAAGATGGCCACGTCGGCAGGGTCGAGGTACGCGCCGAGGGCGGCGGCGAGATCGTCGGCTTCGCGCCCGGTCGCCACGACCACCACCAGCGGTCGCGTGCCGTGTTCGGGGTGCCCGGCAAGTTCGGCGAGCAGCGGTGCCCGCGCCCCGGCGGAAGCGGAGACGTCGATCGCCCCGCGTGCGACGAGTGACTCCAGCAACTCGCGCACGCCGTCGTCGGCGCGCAGCGCAGGCAGGATTCCGGTGAGGTTCTGGGGCACGCGGGGCTTCCTTCCAGGGCGGTGCGGGATGGGCGCTCGAGCCCGCTAGCCGCACACGTCGAGCCCGGACCGAATCTCGGGCCGGGTCAGCTGCGCCCTCCAGACTACGCCTGCGGCCGGACCAACCCGCCATCCCATCCAGCGTGCAGCTCAGCAGTCCCCCTCGGTGTGCACCGGGGCACCGAGGTGAGTGACCACGCCGTCGCGCGCACCGACCTCGACGGCCAGGTCGTACGAGCCCCCGTCGCCCTCGTGGGTCACCGGATCGAGGTGGACGTAGTCGTAGGCGACCCCCTCGTGGACGAATGACTCGATGGGGGCCTGCGGGTGTTCGGCCCGGACCGCGTCGATGCGTTGCCCGAGCACGACTCCGCCCGGGCCGTCGACGGGCAGGGGGCCGGACGTACCGTCGTCGACGGAGACCCACCAGTCCGTGGCGCTGCTGCTGTCCTCCTCCTCGACCGTGCGCCCCGGGTCGAAGCCGGCCCAGACCGTGCCGGTCGTCCGAGTGTCCGCGAGCGCTCCCACCAGTGCCGCCGGTGCCAGCATCGGGTTCCCGCACTCGCATCGCACCGCCGGCAGGCCGAGGGGGTCGACCGCCGTGCCGCCTGCAGCACCGACTGCCGAGGGGTCGCCTCCCCTGCCGAGAAGCCGTGGTTGGTGACGCGCGTGTCGACGAGAAGGGTGACGGGCGCCAACGTACCCACGAACTCGGCGATCGCCTCGTCGAGATGCCGAAGACCCCGGCCCACGCGGTGGCCTTTGCGGCGCCGCCGGCGAGGAACGCCACGAGGGCGCCGGCGCCGCAGGTCTCGAGCCTGTTCGTGCCGCCGTACAGCCCGGGCGCGGTGCCGGAGATGCTCAGGACTCCGGTGGCCGGATCGGGGTCGAGGTCCTGGGTGAGCTCGACCGTGCGGGCGACGATCGTCTCGGAGAAGGTGGCCGGTGCGGCGCCGTCGGTCGTGGTGACCGACTCGGTGAAGGGGTCCTCGCCCGCTGCCGTGGCCGGCTCTAGGGTCAGGACGTCGGCCTGTGCGGAGTCGCCGAGGAGCGCGCGGACTCCCACGACCAGGTCGGCGATCGCCACGACAAGGACAGCAACGGCGACCATCGTCGTGGTGCCGCGACGGCGCGCCGGTCGTGGCTGGGGCAGGGTCTCGTGCTCGGACATCACGGCCGTCCTTCCTTCGACGGCGAAGGATTGCTGGGTGAACTCTGGACCTTTCCTGTCCCCGGCGAGCGACCGCTTGCAGGTGATCGTAAGCCGCCCTCTCGGTACGCCCCGGCGATACGGCGGTTGCCTTTATCATCGACGCAGGCTGACACCCAGCCGGATTCGAGGTTGGTGGACATGGCGGGCGTTGGCGAACGCGGCATCGATGAGGACGTCTCGACCGCGCCCGCGGACGATCCGGCGGACGGGTCCGGCGACGAGTCGCGCGGCGACCGTCCGGAGCGCAAGCAGCGCAGCCGCGCGCGGGTGGCCCTGATCGTGGCCGCCGGGCTGATCGTCCTGCTGGTCGGTGGCCTGATCCTCACCGTGGCCGCGATCCAGAACCGCATCGCGGCGAACATCGACTGGATCGAGGACCCGTTCGAGGGCCTGACCGACCGGCCCTCCGCCGGTGGCGCCCCGAGCAGCGACGCCACCGAGGCGCCGCCCGGCTCCGCCGTCAACATCCTCATGCTCGGCTCGGACAGCCGGATCTCAGCCGGTGACCCGAGCCAGTGGTCCTACGGGGCGCAGCGCACCGACGCGATCATGCTGGTCCACATCGCAGGCGACCGGCAGTCCGCGCAGATCATGTCGATCCCCCGGGACTCCTGGGTGACCATCCCCGGGCATGGCGACCACAAGATCAACGCCGCGTTCTCGTTCGGCGGCCCGGCCCTGATGATCCAGACCGTCGAGGCCTTGACCGGGGTGCACATCGACCACTTCGCGATCGCGGACTTCGAGTCCTTCGCGATCCTCACCGACGAACTCGGCGGCGTCGAGATCGACCTCCCGAACGGGCTCGACAACGCCGGCGTGGTCCTGGCCCCCGGGGCCCACACGCTCACCGGTGACGAGGCACTGGCCTACGCCCGGCAGCGCTACGGCCTGCCCGCTGGCGACTTCGACCGGGTCGCCCGGCAGCAGAACTGGATGCGTGCGATGGTCTCCCAGGCGTTCCGCACGGACGTGCTCGCGGACCCGTTGGCGCTGACCGGGCTGCTCGACGCGGTCTCCTCGAGCCTCTCCGTGGACGAGGGCTTCACGGTGGCCACGATGCGCGACCTGGCGCTCAGCATGCGGGACCTGCGGCCGGGTTCCATGGACTACCTGACCGTGCCGGTCGAGGGCACCGGTCGCAGCCCGGACGGGCGGCAGTCGATCGTGGTCCTGGATCAGGCGCGCTTCGACGCCCTCATGGACGCGGTCGCCGCCGATACGGTGTCGCAGTATGTGGCCGAGCACCCGGACGATGTGACCACACTCGGCTCGGCAGTGAACTGAGGATCGGCCGGACCCACCGGCCTTCGATGTCGCCGAGCAGGGCGTCAACGGCGTGCAGGCGCCGGGTCAGGATGCGGGACTCCGCGGGGTCCGGGGTGGTGTTGACCCCGATCAGCAGGCGGTCGCGGTAGCGACGCACCTCCTGGATGCGAACCTCGTCGTTCACGGACATCTACGCCTCCCTTCGTAGTCTCCCCAGGCGGCCCCCAGCCGGGCGGGGAGTGGTGGTGCTTGGACTGATTGTGTGCCGAGCACCTCGATTGCATCAATAGGTCGGTGCCGATGGACCTCCGTGGATGGGACCGGCCGGCGGCTGCGGACCGGGATTCGGGACGGTCGGGCCCGGCTGGGCGCCGTAGTGGCCCGGCTGGCCGCCGTAGTGGCCCGGCTGGGCGCCGTACGAACCCGGCGGGCCACCGTACGGACCCGGCGCGGCACCGGCCGCGTCCGCACTGACGATCCGCACCCGCGCCAGCTGTGCGGCCAGATACGCGAAGCCCGCTGCGAACAGCAGCACCACGGGCACCGGCGTGAGCAGGCCGAGCACGGCGCCGCCGTCGAACAGCCGCGAGTACAACTGGGACAGCACCAGAACGGCGTGCTGGGTGTCCTGGCTGAACGAACTCAGGTAAGGCCAGAGTGCGCCTTGCGGGCCCAGCCACGTCTCGATGGCGAGCACCCCCAGCACGGCCACCCCGGCAACGCGCAGGGCGCTGCGCCGGTCCGGGCTGCGGCGCACCGCCGCGAACAGGAACGTGAACAGGAACAGCGCGGGGATCGCGACGAACGGCGGCTCGAGGGTCGGCCGGTTCAGCCAGTTGAGGTCCCGCAGGAACATGAAGTGGGCCGGCGCGAGGACGCCGAGGCCCACGAACAGCCACGGCGCGAAGAACCAGAGCACACGCTCGCTGCGACGGCCGAACGGGCGCAGATAGCCGATGGCGTACCCACCGGCTGCGGCGATCGCCGTCCCCACCAGGGCGTTGACGAGAGCACTGCCCCAGGTCGTCACGAACACCCCGGCGACCGAGATGCCGAGCTCGTCGTCCGGGAGCCCGAGGCTCGTCAGCCAGGGCAGGGCGGCCACGACCAGGCCGACGAGCGCGACCGCCGCGATGACGACGCCGACGGTGCCCGCCGCGCCGTCGGCGTGCGCTGCCAACCGCGGCTCCAGTCGGTAGCGCGTTCCCACCACCAGAGCGGTCCCGAGCAGGCCGAAGAGGACGAGTGGCATCAGGACGACGATCGCGATCGCTGCGGCCAAGCCGGCGTCGGCATAGAGGAAGGCGCTCTCATAGATCAGCGCGCCGGGAAGTCCGCGATCGGCGCCGACGATGTACGGCGTGAAGGCCTGCCAGCCGACGGCGATCCCGGCGAGCCCGGTCCCGACGAGTGCCAGCGTGGTGGCGCGACCGCGCCCCGGTCCGTCCGCAAGCCGACCGACGAGTGCCCCGACGAGCAGTGCCGCCCCGAGCCCGACGGCGAGGAAGCCGAGAATGATCCCAGCACCCTCGCCCGGTACGAGCGGGCCGACGCCGAAACCGTACGAGAACGGCGCCATGGTCACGAGGGTGGCGCCGACGATGCCGAGGCCGAGCGCCGCCGTCCGCACGGACGCCCTCGTCAGGAGCCGGCCGATCAGCAGGCCGACGCCGAATCCGAGGAGGGCCGGTGCGAGCCCGGCCGCGGCGCCGAGCAGGAGACCGGTCACCAGGTCGGGTGGGATCTTCGCGTAGTTGTCGAGGCCAACGAACCCCCCGTCGCCGAGCAGCGCGCGCTCCTGGAAGCTGGCGAGGAACAGGCGCACGGTGGGGATCGCCTGCCCCAGGAGGAGCGCGACGGCGGCCGGCGCGAGAAGCAGCAGGCCCAGTCCGGTCCGGGACTGCGAGTCGGCCGACGGGCCCAGCGGCGAGGGGGCGTACGGGTTCTGTTCCGGCGCCGTCGCGTACGGACCCTGATGCGGCGCCGGCGCGTACGGGCCCTGGTGCGGTGCGTCGGTGCCCGCCCCGGCCGGCGGCTGCTGCCCGGCTTGCTGGTGCGACGGCGCACTCGTCCATGGCCCCTGATCCGGCGTCCCCATGCAGGGCAGAGTAGCAAGCCCCGTCACGGGTCCTCGGCCGGGCGGACTCAGGCTCTCGCGGTGTGCAGCGCCGTTTGGGCCTTCTCCAGGCCGAGGGCGAGGAGGTCTCGGACGGCGTCGGCCGCCTCCTCAAGGGTGACTCCGAGCTCGGCCTTCTCGACGGCCGAGAAGTCGCGCAGCACGTACTCGGCCGGGTCCATCCGACCGGGCGGGCGACCGATGCCGACGCGCAGCCGGAGGTAGTCGCGAGCGCCGAGGGACTGCGAGATCGCCTTCAGCCCGTTGTGGCCGCCCTCGCCGCCGCCGCGCTTGAGGCGCAGCGTGGCGGCGGGCAGGTCGAGCTCGTCGTGGATGACCAGCAGGTGGTCGGGTTCCACGTCGTAGAACCGGCAGAGGCCCGCGACCGGTCGGCCGGAGACGTTCATGTAGCTGGTCGGCTTGGCCAGGACCACTCTTGGGCCGGGTGCCCCGCCGGGCAGGGTGCCGAGGCGCCCGTCCAGGACCATCGCACCGGCCTTGTGGTTGGTGAACGAGCCCGGGACGTCGCGCGCGAGCACGTCGAGCACCATCTGCCCGACGTTGTGCCGGTTCCCGGCATAGGTGGGCCCGGGGTTGCCCAGGCCCACCACCAACCAGACGCTCATGACTGCGGCGAGGTGGCTCAGGCCTCCTCGTCGGCCTCCTCGGCCGGAGCGGCGGCCTCGCCCTGGGCACCGGCGGCCTCGCCGGCCGCCTCGGCCTCGGCGTCGGCCTCCAGGTCCTCGGCGGTGACGCGCGGAACGGTCACGTTGATCACCACGGCCTCGGGGTCCACCTCGAGCACCGCACCCGTCGGCAGGGTCAGCTCGCCGGCACGGACGATGCTGCCCTCCTCGAGGCCCTCGATGTTGACCTCGACGTGCTCGGGCAGGTGGGTGGCCTCGGCCTGCAGGCTGATGGTCTGCAGGTCGAGGGTGTGGATGGTGCCGGGTGCGGTCTCACCGACGATGACGACCGGCACGTCGACGACGACCTTCTCGCCACGGCGGACCAGGATGAGGTCGAGGTGGTCGATGGTGCGGCGGACGGCGTCGCGCTGCACGTCCTTGACCAGGGCCAGCTCGGTGTTGTCGCCGAAGTCCAGCGTGAGCAGCGCGTTCGCGTTGCCCTTCAGCGCCAGGAAGGTGTCGTGGTCCGGCAGCGACAGGTGCACCGGGTCGGTGCCGTGGCCGTACAGGACGGCGGGGATGAGGCCCGCACGGCGGGTGCGGCGGGCGGCGCCCTTGCCGAACTCGGTGCGGACGGTGGCCTTCAGGAGGTTCTCGTTGCTCTCGGACATGGGTGTCTTCTCCAAAGCTGGTGGGGGCGGCTGGTGGCCTCAGCGCGGGACGTCGGGCGGGCGGCTCACGGTCGCGCTCCACCACGTCGATCACGGACCCGGCGGCTGCGCGTGCGGCCGCCCGGCATCCCTCGCCGAGGCAACCTGGACATCCTACCCGCACTCCGGCACTGCCGGGAACCGCGACGTTCAGCCGGCTGTGCCGGATGTGCCGGCGGCCCACGCCCAGTGCACGGTGACGCTGGCACCGACGGTCTGCTCGCCGCCCTCGACCGGCATCGACGCCGGCGCGGCCGCCATCATGCGCGCCTTCGGCATCGGGGTGACGTTCGCACCACCCTCGACCACCTGGACCACGGCGCCGAGCGCCCGGCCGGCCAGGCTCGCGTACTGCTCGGCCCGGTGCCGTGCGTCGGCGAACGCCGCTGCGCGGGCGCGCACCTGAGCCTGCTCCGGCTCGGAGACGGCGAAGGTGAGCGAGTCGATCCGGGCGATGTGCCCGCCGTCGGCCAGTGCGGCATGCACCTGCGCACCCGAGGCGCCCAGGTCTCGGAGCACCACGCGCAGCCCGAGCCGCACGTGGACCCGGCTCGGGGCCGGCTCACCGGCCTCGTTGGTGCGGTCCTCGTGCCAGATCGAGGTCTGGGTGGTGCGCAGGTCACGGCGCTCCACGCCGCGGGCGAGGAGTCCGTCGCGGATCCGGGCGAGACCCTGTTCCGCGGCCGGCAGGGCCTCGGACAGGTCCGGGCCGCTGACACTGACCCCGAGGTCGGCATGCACCACGTCGGGTTCCACGTCCACGCCACCGGTCCCGGTGACGACGATGCCGCCGTCGGTCGTCATCGACCCAGCGTAGCCAGGCTCAGACGCCGTCGAACAGGCTCGTGACCGACCCGTCGTCGAACACCTCGCGGATGGCCCGACCGAGCAGCGGGGCGATCGACAGCACCGTGAGCTTCGCGAACCGCTTCTCCACGTGGATGGGCAGGGTGTCGGTGATGATCACCTCACGCGCGCCGCTCTCCTGCAGCCGGCTCACGGCCGGGTCGGAGAGGACCCCGTGCGTCGCTGCCACGATCACGCTGCGGGCACCGGCGGCGGTGAGGACCTTCACCGCCTCGGAGATCGTGCCGCCGGTGTCGATCAGGTCGTCGACGAGCACGCAGTCCCGGTCCGCGACCTCGCCGACCACCCGGTTCGCGACCGCCTGGTTCGGCCGGTTGATGTCCCGGGTCTTGTGCACGAACGCCAGCGGCACCCCGCCGAGCTTGGCGGCCCACTGCTCGGCCACACGGATCCGGCCGGCGTCCGGTGAGACCACGGCCGCATTGGCGACGTCGACGCGGGTGCGGACGTAGTCGGTGAGGATCGGCATCGCCCACAGGTGGTCGACCGGGCCGTCGAAGAAGCCCTGGGTCTGGGCGGCGTGCAGGTCCACGCTCATGATCCGGTCCGCGCCCGCGGTCTTGAACAGATCCGCCATCAGCCGCGCGGAGATCGGCTCGCGACCGCGGTGCTTCTTGTCCTGGCGGGCGTACCCGTAGAACGGAACGACCGCGGTGATCGACTTGACCGAGGCCCGCTTGAGGGCGTCGACCATGAGCAGCTGCTCCATGATCCACTCGTTGATCGGCGCGGTGTGGGACTGCAGCACGAACGCGTCGGCGCCCCGCACGCTCTCGGCGAACCGGACGTAGATCTCACCGTTGGCGAAGTCGTACGCCGTGGTCGGGACCACCTCGATGCCCAGCTCGTCGGCCACCGCTGCGGCGAGTTCGGGGTGCGCCCGCCCTGAGACGAGGACGAGACGGTTCTCGCCGTGGCTGGTGATACCTGTCATCGGTCGTGGCTCCTCGCGCCTCGTGGGGGATGGTCGTGCTCAGGACGTGGCGCCGCGCTCGCGCTCGGCGCGGGCCTGCGGGGAGAGTTCCTCGGTCGCGCTGGCCGCGGCGGCCGCCTCGGCCGCGGCCGTGCCCGGACGGCGGCTGACCACCCAGCCCTCGATGTTGCGCTGGTTTCCCTGGCTGACGGCGAGTGCCCCCGGCGGGACGTCCCGCCGCAGCACAGTGCCGGCGCCGGAGTACGCGCCGTCGCCCACCGTCACGGGTGCCACGAACATGTTGTCCGCACCGGTCCGGGCGTGCGAGCCGATCACCGTGCGGTGCTTGTGGACGCCGTCGTAGTTGACGGTGACGCTCGCGGCGCCGACGTTCGAGTCGTGGCCGATCGTGGCGTCCCCGATGTAGGACAGGTGCGGGACCTTCGAGCGCTCCCCGATCTCGGAGTTCTTCACCTCGACGAACGTGCCGATCTTGCCCTTGGCGCGCAGGATCGCGCCGGGCCGCAGGTAGGCGAACGGGCCGACGCTCGCGCCGTCACCGATCTGGGACTCGGACCCGTGCGTGCGCACCACGCTCGCGTTCTCCCCGACCTGCACGTCGCGCAGGGTCGTCTCCGGGCCGATCGTGGAGCCCGCGCCGACCTGCGTGGCCCCGTGCAGCTGGGTGCCCGGCAGCAGGGTGACGTCCGGGGCGAGCTCGACGTCCGCGTCCACCCAGGTGGTGGCCGGGTCCACCACGGTGACCCCGGCGCGCATCCACTCGGTGAGGATCCGGCGGTTCAGCTCGGCGCCCAGGGTGGCCAGCTGGACCCGGTCGTTGACGCCCTCGACGAGCAGGGAGTCCTCGGCGATGACGGCGCGCACGTGCTGGCCGGCCTCGCGCGCGATGGCGATCACGTCGGTCAGGTAGACCTCGCCCTGGGCGTTGTCCCGGCCGAGGCGCCCGAGCGCGTCCCGGAGCACGGCGGCGTCCATGACGTACACGGAGGAGTTGATCTCGTCGATCAGGGCCTGCTCGGTGGTCGCGTCCTTCTGCTCCACGATCCCGACGACGTCGCCCGTGCCGTCCTCGCGCACGATCCGCCCGTAGCCGGTCGGGTCGGGCACCACCGTGGTGAGCACCGTCACGGCGTTGCCGTCCTCGACGTGTGCCTCCAGCAGTGCGGCAAGCGTTCCGGTGTCCAGCAGCGGTACGTCGCCGGCGACGATCACGACCGGTCCCTCCAGACCCGCTCCGGACCCGCCCAGCGGCGCCGGGCCGTCGAGGTCGGCGACGGCGCGGCTCTGCGCGGCGGCGTCCGCGACCTCCATGGCGCACTGCACGGCACGACCGGTGCCCGGGATCTCGTCCTGGTCGGCGATCAGGGCCTCGGGGTCGACCTCCTGCACGTGCGCGGCGACCAGGTCACGCTCGTGACGCACCACGACCACGAGGTGCTCCGGGTCCAGACCGCGGGCGCCGACGATCGCATGGCCGACGAGGGACCGGCCACCGATGCCGTGCAGCACCTTCGGGGTGGCGGATTTCATCCGGGTGCCCTGACCTGCGGCGAGTACGAGGACGGCGGCGGGACGCTTCAGGCTCACCCGCCCACTCTAACGTCGGGCGAGGCCCCACCATGCCGGTGCGGTGGGTGCCCGGTGGCTCCGCCCCCAGGATTCGAACCCGGACTGCACGGCACCAAAGGCCGGCGTGCTGCCATTACACCAGGGCGGAACGGGCCCGCGCCCGCGCGACCGCGGGCGAAGACCGGGGACCAGTCTGCCAAACTTCCGGCGGTGATCGATCCCACACCGACCACCTGCCCGGCCCACCGCGGAGCCCGCACGGCATGATGGACCCATGCCCGAGACGTCCCGACGCCCCAGTCGACCCCGGATGACCGGCAGCGAGCGCCGCGAGCAGCTCCTCGGGGTCTCCCGGTCGCTGTTCGCCGAACGCGGCTTCGAGGGCACCAGCGTCGAGGAGATCGCGGCCCGGGCGCAGGTCTCCAAGCCCGTCGTCTACGAGCACTTCGGCGGCAAGGAGGGCGTGTACGCGGTGATCGTCGACCGTGAGGTGCAGACGCTGCTCGCGGCGCTGATCGGCCCCCTGAAGCGTGGCGGGCACCCACGGGTGACCGTGGAGGCCACCGCCCTGGCGCTGCTCGACTACATCGAGACGAACACCGACGGGTTCCGCATCCTGGTCCGGGACTCGCCGGTCGCGCAGGCCACCGGCACGTTCTCGTCCCTGATCGGGGACGTGGCCACCCAGGTGGAGTCGGTCCTGGCGGACCAGTTCCGGCGGCAGGGCTTCGACCCGGCCAACGCGCCGATGTACGCGCAGATGCTGGTGGGCATGATCGCGCTGACCGGCCAGTGGTGGCTCGAGGCCCGCTCCCCGGACAAGTCGGTGGTGGCCGCCCACCTGGTGAACCTCGCCTGGAACGGCCTGCGGGCGCTCGAGGTCGAGCCCAGGCTGACCCCGGCCGCGGTGCGGCAGCGCCAGAACGGCTGACCCCGCGGCGGGCCGCGGCAGGTGAGGTTCGCGGGTGGGGTGCGCTAGCGTCGGAGCGTCCTCAACCCACTCACCGGAGGAACCGGGCCCGTGGCCACGCTCGAGATCGACCACCTGAACAAGAGTTACGGAACGCTCCGGGCTCTCAAGGACATGACCTTCTCCGTCGAGTCCGGCGAGATCTTCGGCTTCGTCGGCTCGAACGGGGCCGGCAAGACGACGACGATGCGTATCGCCCTCGGCGTGCTCCGCCCGGACTCCGGCGAGGTGCGCTGGGACGGGCGCCCGCTGGACCTACAGATGCGCCGCCGGGTCGGCTACATGCCGGAGGAGCGCGGGCTGTACCCGAAGATGAAGGTGGGCGAGCAGCTCACCTACCTGGCCCGGCTCCACGGGATGTCCGCCGCGGACGCACGTGCCGCCGTCGAGCACTGGACCGAGGTGCTCGGGGTGGCCACCCGCCGCGGCGACGAGGTGCAGAAGCTCTCGCTCGGGAACCAGCAGCGGGTGCAGCTCGCGGCCGCGCTGGTGCACGACCCGCAGGTCCTGGTCCTGGACGAGCCGTTCTCCGGTCTCGACCCGGTCGCCGTGGACGTCATGAGCGGGGTGCTCCGCGAGCGGGCCGCCGCCGGGGTGCCCACCGTGTTCTCCTCCCACCAGCTCGATCTGGTCGAGCGGCTCTGCGACCGGGTCGGCATCGTCCGGGGCGGTGAGATGGTCGCGCTGGGCAGCATCGACGAGCTCCGCACCACCGCCACCTCCCGCTGGCGGGTGGTCGCTCCGGACGCACCGCCCGGGTGGGCGGACGACCTCGCCGGCACCACGGTGCTGGAGGCCGACGGCGACACGACCGTTCTCGAGCTCGGCGGCGCCGGGGTGGGGGCCGAGCAGGCGATCCTGCAGGCGGCCCTGGCCCACTCCCCCGTGCGGGAGTTCACTCAGGTGCGCCCCACCCTGACCGACCTCTTCCGGCACGTCGTCTCCGCGGACGACGCCGCTGCCGCGGCCACCGAGGAGAAGGCAGCGTGAACACCGTCTGGCAGGTGGCCGCCCGCGAGGTCCGTACCCGGCTCTTCGCGAAGGCGACCATCATCTCCACCCTCGTGGTGCTGGTCCTGATCGTCGCCGGGGTGGTCGCGGTCAAGATCATCGCTGACAACGATGCCGGTTCCGAGGCCGAACGGGTGGGCATCGCGGCCGAGACCGCGGACCTCGGCCCCGCCCTCTCGGCGGCCGCCGAGTCCGCGGGGTACCCGATCGAGCTCACCGAGACCACCACCGGTGACGCCACCACCGCGATCACCGACGGCGACCTGGCCGCGTTCGTCTCCGGGGACCCGCGGGCCCCGGTGCTGCTCGTCGAGGACTCCCCCGCACCGGAACTGCTGACCGCACTGACGACGGCGGCCCAGCAGTACGTGATGTCCAGCGCCATCACCGACCTCGGCGGGGACCCGGCCCAGGTCGGCACGGACGTGGCGGCCGCCGCACCCACGGTCGAGGCGCTGTCCACCGAGGAGACCGAGTTCGACCCGTACGCGTTCATCGTGGCGATGGTCACCTGCGCGCTGTTGCTGTTCACCCTGCTGCAGAGCGGCTCGCTGATCGCGATGGGCGTGGTGGAGGAGAAGGTGAGCCGGGTCGTGGAGATCCTGCTCGCCACGATCCGGCCGGCCCAGCTCATGGGCGGCAAGATCCTCGGCATCGGAATCGTCGGCCTCGTGCAACTGCTGGTGTTCGGCGGCGCCGCGGCGATCGCGGCCGCGGCCACCGGCCTCCTCGACGGCGTGGACCTGAACCTCGGCAGCGCGTTCGTGTGGATGCTGGTCTGGTTCCTGCTCGGCTTCGCCCTGTACGCGGTGCTGTTCGGTGGCTTCGCGGCCCTGGTCTCCCGGCAGGAGGACATCGGCGCGGTGACCACGCCGATGATCTTCGGGATGATGGCGCCGTTCTACCTGGCCATCTACCTGGTCCCGAACCTCCCGGACTCCCCGGTGGTGAGGATCCTGTCCCAGGTCCCGTTCTTCGCGCCGTTCATGATGCCGGTCCGGCAGGCGTTCGACGCGGTCGAGGCCTGGGAGCTCGCGCTGTCGATCGGGCTCTGTGTCGTGTTCGTGCCGTTGCTGGTGTGGCTCGCCGGGCGGGTCTACTCCCGGGCGGTCCTGAACACGGGCGGCCGGATGAAGCTCAAGGACGCCCTGGCCCGCTGAGGTTGCGCCGCTCGAGCCGGCACGAGCGGCGGTCCCCGGAAGGTCTCTCGATGTCGAGTAATCTCTGGGCATGACCGGACAGGACGAGGTCGACCGGATCGTCGAGGCCTGGGAGCGCGAGCGCCCCGACCTCGACGTCGACCCGTTGCGGGTGTTCTCCCGGGTCTCCCGGCTCGCCCGGCACCTCGACCTGGCCCGGCGGGCCGCCTTCGCCCAGCACGGGCTGGAGGTCTGGGAGTTCGATGTGCTCTCCGCGCTGCGCCGGGCCGGAGCCCCGTACGAGCTCACCCCGGGCACTCTGCTGACCCAGACCCTGGTGTCCTCGGGCACCATGACGAACCGGATCGACCGGCTCGTCGACCACGGCCTGGTGCTGCGGCACTCCGCGCCCGGCGACCGCCGGGTGGTCCTGGTGCGGCTGACCGAGCGCGGCCAGGAGATCGTCGACGCCGCCATGACCGACCTGCTCGCCCGCGAGGCGGCCCTGCTCGACCGGCTGCGCCCGGGCGAGGACGCCGAACTCGCGGCGACCCTACGGACCCTGCTCACCCCCTTCGAGAACTGACCCACCCCGCCCACCACCCCCCCGCCGTCGCCCCCTCCCCCGCCCCTACGGGCTCGAGCGCGCGGTTGCCACGGGTCGACCGCGCCGTGACCCGGGCTACCGCGCGTTCGGCGACCGGCCCGGTCGCGTCTACGCTTGTCCCCGATGGCGCATCTACTGGGGGCCGAGGCCCTCCACCTCGAATATCCGACGCGGGTCGTCTTCGACTCGGTGACCATCGGGATCGACGAGGGGATGCGGATCGGCATCGTCGGCCGCAACGGCGACGGCAAGTCGAGCCTGCTCGGCATGCTGGCCGGCCGGATCGAGCCCGACGGCGGTCGCGTCACCCGGCGGGGCGGGGTGCGGATGGCGGTGCTCGACCAGGGCGACACCCTCGACCCCGCTTCGACCGTGGGGGCGGCGATCGTCGGGACCCGCCCGGAGCACGAGTGGGCGGGCGACGCCCGGGTCCGGGACGTGATCGCCGGTTTGGTCTCGGACATCCCGTGGGACGCGACGATCGGCTCCCTCAGCGGGGGCCAGCGGCGCCGCACCGCCCTGGCCGCGCTGCTCGTCGGCGACTGGGACATCATTGCCCTCGACGAGCCCACCAACCACCTCGACGTCGAGGGCATCACGTGGCTCGCCGCGCACCTGCGTGGTCGCTGGGCCCCGAACGCGGGCGGGCTGCTCGTGGTCACCCACGACCGGTGGTTCCTCGACGAGGTCGCGACCACCACCTGGGAGGTCCACGACCGGATCGTGGAACCGTTCGAGGGCGGCTACGCCGCGTACGTGCTGCAGCGGGTCGAGCGGGACCGCCAGGCGGCCGCGTCCGAGAGCAAGCGTCAGAACCTGATGCGCAAGGAACTCGCGTGGCTGCGCCGCGGTGCACCGGCGCGCACCTCCAAGCCGAAGTTCCGGATCGACGCGGCGAACCAGCTGATCGAGGACGTGCCCCCGATCCGGGACCGGGTGGCGCTCTCCCGACTGGCGACGGCCCGCCTGGGCAAGGACGTCGTCGACCTGCTGGACGTGTCCGTGTCCTACGGCGACAAGCCGGTGCTGCGCGACATCGAGTGGCGTATCGGCCCGGGCGAACGCTCGGCCGTCCTCGGGGCCAACGGCGCGGGCAAGTCGACCCTGCTGGCGCTGATCGCGGGAACCCTGCAGCCCGACACGGGCCGGGTCAAGCGCGGCCGGACGGTGCAGCTGGCGATGCTCGACCAGCAGTTCACCGAGCTCGCCGAGATCGGCGGCGACCGGGTCCGCGACGTGCTCGCCCGGACGCGGACCACGTACGTCGTGGACGGCAAGGAGATGACCCCGGCGCAGCTGCTGGAGCGTCTCGGCTTCGCCCGCGAGCACCTGTCCGCCCGGGTCGGCGAGCTCTCCGGTGGGCAGAAGCGGCGGCTGCAGTTCCTGCTGATCCTGCTCTCCGAACCGAACGTGCTGGTGCTGGACGAGCCCACCAACGACGTGGACACGGACATGCTCGCGGCGATGGAGGACGTGCTGGACTCCTGGCCCGGCACCCTCATCGTGGTCTCCCACGACCGGTACCTGCTGGAGCGGGTCACCGACCAGCAGTACGCGATCATCGACGGCGGGCTGCGGCACCTGCCCGGCGGGGTGGAGGAGTACCTGCGGCTGCGCGAGCGCCGCGAGCCGCCCGCAGCCGGCGGGCCGCAGGCGCGGCCTGCGGGTGCGGCCCAGAGCGGTGCGCAGCTGCGCGCGATGCAGAAGGAGCTCGCCTCCCTCGAACGTCGGCTCGCGAAGCTGCAGGCGCAGATCGACGCCGCCCGCACCGCCCTGGCCGACCACGATCACTCCGACTACGTGGGACTCGCCGCCGAGACGGAGCGGATCCGCGCCCTCGAGGCGGAACTGGCCGAGCTCGAGGACCGGTGGTACGAACTCAGCGAACTCGTCGAGTAGTGCACCGGAGCCCCGCGGGTCGCGGCCTATATTGGGGCGATGGGCGTGAAGGCAGCGAGTATCGACGAGTACCTGGATGAGGTCGACCCCGCATCCCGGCAGGAGCTCGAACGGATCCGCGTGCTGGTGACCCGGCTCGTGCCGAGCGTCGAGGAGTCGATGAGTTACGGCATGCCCACACTGAAGTACAAGAACCGTGCGCTGGTGTACTTCACCGCGTCCAAGAGGCACCTGAGCTTCTTTCCCTCCTCCTGGGCGATCGAGGAGCTGAAGGACCGGCTGACGGACTACAGGACCACCGAGCACGCGATCCAGTTCACGCTGGAGAAGCCGCTGCCCACCCCATTGATCGAGGATCTCGTTCGCGTCCATGTGCGCGAGATCGACGCCGACCGGCAGTGACCCGATTGTCCTCGTCGAAGCCCCCCGGGCAGCTGGAGCGGGTCGCGGCGAGCACACGCTAGCCGACGGCCGGGGCTGTGGACTCCTCTCGGAGCCCGAACCGGCGGAAGACCGGCACCAGGAACGCCGGCGCCCACCAGTTGGCGGCTCCGGCGAGGCGCATGAACGCGGGGACGAGGATGCCGCGGATGACGGTGGCATCGATCGCGATCGCCACGGCGACCCCGATCCCGATCATCTGCAGGTACATGACCGAGCCGGTCGCGTAGACGCCGAAGGAGACCGCGAGGGTGAGCGCCGCGGCGGTGATCAGCGGGGCGCTGCGCTGCAGGCCGGCGAGCACGGCACGGTCGGCCTCGCCCGTGCGTTCGTACTCCTCCCGGATCCGGGACACCATGAACACCTCGTAGTCCATCGAGAGCCCGTAGACGACGCAGAACATCAGGATCGGGAAGGCCGGATCGAGGGTGCCGACGGGCGTGAAGCCGATCAGGTCCGCCAGAAGGCCGTTCTGGAACACCGCGGTCAGCACGCCGAACATGACCCCGATGCTGAGCAGGTTCAGCACCGTGGCCTTGAGCGGGATCAACAGACTTCCGGTGAGCAGGAACAACAGCACGAAGGTGACGGCCAGGATGAGGCCCGCGATCAGCGGTAGGCGTTCGAGCAGGGCCGCGCGGAAGTCGACGAGCTGCGCCGGGTAGCCGCCGACGAGCGTCGCCTCGAACGGGCCCTCGAGGGAGCGCACGTCGGCGACGATCCGGGCCGCGTCGCCGTCGAGGTCCGCGCGCACGGGAATCGCCTCGAGGCGCTGCGACTGCCCGGACTCGAGCCGCTCGTCACCATCGCCGACCCGGGTTCCGTCGACGAACACGCCGACCGCGGAGTTCACCTGGGCGATCCCGGCGATCCGGGACATCGCCGCGGCGTAGGCCTCCACCTCGGCGGATTCGGGCTGGGCCACCCCGTCCCCGGTCGCGACCACATGGAGCGCGTCGTTGGCCTCGGTGCCGAAGTCCGTGCGCAACCGGTCGTAGGTGGCGCGCACCGAGGAGCCCTGCGCGAGCACCCGATCGTCGGGGACGCCGATCTGGACGCCGAGGGCGGGGGCGGCCACGGCGAGCAGAGCGAGCAGGGCGGCGCCGCCCCAGACGATCGGCCGGCGCATGACCCGCTGACCGAGCCGGTACCAACGGCCCTGCTCGATCGGCCTCGGCGCGGGGACCGTGATGCCCCGGCGCGCCATCCGCTCGCCCAGGACCGCGAGCGCCGCGGGAAGGATGACGATCGCCCCGAGGGCAGCCGTGAGAACGGTGAGCACCCCGGCGTAGGCGAAGGAACGCAGGAACGGGAACGGCAGCGCGAGCAGCACCGCGACCGAGGCGGCCACGGTCAGTCCGCTGAAGACGACCGTGCGTCCGGCCGTGTTGAGCGTCTCGCGCAGGGCGAAGCGGACTGTCGCCCCGTGGGCGAGCGCCTCGCGGAACCGGGAGATCAGGAAGAGGCTGTAGTCGACGCCCAGGCCGATGCCCATCACGAGCACGATGTTGGAGGCGAAACTCGCGATCTCGACCACCGCGGTGAGCGCCCGTAGCCCGGCCAGCGTCGCGATCACTGAGAACAGGCCCACCCCGAGCGTGAGCAGCGCGGAACTCACGCGTCGGTAGATGAACACCAGCAGGATGAGCATGAGCGGGATGATGATCAGTTCCGCCCGCACGAAGTCCTGCGTGGCCTGGGCGCTGATCTGCGTCGAGGCCGCCTCCGAGCCCGCCACTTGGACGGTGACCGTGGCGTCCTCGCGGGTGTAGTCCGGGATGTACTCGGCGATGGCCGCACGGGCCTCGGTGGCGTCGCCCGTCACGTGGGCGAGCACCAGCGCGGACGCGCCGTCGTCGCTGCGCAGCGTCCCGTCGCCACCCAGCGACCAGTACGACCACACGTCCCCGACGGCGTCCTCGCGGGCCAGTTCGTCGGCGACGGCGGTCGCGGACCGCGCCACGTCCGGATCGTCGACGTGACCGTCCACGGCCGTGATCAGGAGGATCAGGTTGGAGTTGCCGGTGGCGAACTCCTCGCGCAGCACCTCCTGCGCGGCCACGGACTCGCTCCCGGCCGCCTCCCAGCGGTTCAGCACGAACGAGGACAGGGCGCCGGCGGCGATCGCGCTAAGTCCGGCGAGCACCACCAGCGCGCCGATCAGCACCGGCCTGCGGCGGCGATAGATGACCTCGCCGAGGCGTTCGAGGACGGTGTTCGACGGCGGCGCATCGGTCACGATGTCTTCTCCAGTGGTCTCCGGTGGCGGACGGCAACGCGGTGCGGCTGATCGCCCCTGCTAACGTTGTGCGAGCAGATGCTCGCGTTTAACAATACGAGTAAATGCTCGTGTTGTCGAGAGTGCGGAGAAGGAGGGCTCATGGCGGGCGGGGAGCGAGGGTGGGTTGATGGCAGGCGACGGTAGAGTCACCGAGGGCACGCCCGCGGCGCCACGGCGCCAGGCCCGCGGTCAGCAGCGGATCCAGGAGATCCTGCACGCCGCCGCCGCGGTCTTCGGCGAACAGGGCTACGACGCGACCACCACCAACGCGATCGCGAAGCGCGCCGGCATCTCACCGGGCTCGCTGTACCAGTTCTTCAAGGACAAGGACGACATCGCCCGGTCGCTGGCCGCCCACTACGCCGCCCAGCTCACCGCCCTGCGCGCCGGCGTGTTCACGGTGGAGACCGTCGACGGTGCCGACCTCGAAGATCTCGTCGATGCCGTGCTCGGACCGCTCGTGGCCTTCAACCTGGCCCACCCCGGCTTCAAGGCACTCTTCGCCAGGACGGACATGCCCGCGGGCCTGCGCGACGCCGTCGCCCCGATCCAGGCGACGATCCATCAACGGGTGGCCGACCTCATCGCCCTCCTCGTCCCGGACCGTCCACCCGAGGGCGTCGCCCGCACGGCGACGGTCGCCATCCAGCTGGTGCGCGCCATGACCCCGCTGATCACCGAGGCAGAGGGACCGGAACGCGACGCCCTGACCGCGGAGCTGCGCGAGGCCCTCGTCGGCTACCTGCGTCGGCAGGTCTGAGGCCCGGAGCAGCTGGGTCGAACCGCAACTATTCGGCCTCGCGGACCGACTCCACGAGCCGGGCACCGTGCGCCGGGCCGCTCACCACGAGCACCTCGTCGGCCACGTCCGCGCGCTCGAGGGCGGCGGCGATCGCGAGCGCCTGGGCGTGGTCCGGGGCGAGCGCCGCCACCGTGGGACCCGACCCGGAGACGAGGCCACGCAGGGCGCTGGTCCCGTCGAGCGCCTCGAACACCGGGCGCAACCGTGGCTGCAGCTGGATCACCGCCGGCTGCAGATCGTTGCGCAGGTGCCCGGCCAGGCGCCCCGGGTCACCCGCGACGAGGGCCTGCATGAGGGCGTCCGAGACCCGGGGCGCGAACCTGGCGTCCGAGTTCAACTGGTCCCAGGCGCGGAGCACCTCCCGGGTGCTCAGTCCGTCCTCGATGATCGCCAGCACCCAGTGGAACCGCCCCCGCGCCAGCGCCGGGGTGAGCGCGTCGCCGCGTCCGAGCCCGACGGCGGTCTGTCCGGTGAGCGCGAACGGCACGTCCGGGCCGATCTCGGCGGCGAGATGGCCGAGCTCCTCCCGGGCCAGACCGGTGCCCCAGAGGAGGTCGCAGGCGAGCAGTGCGGCCGCGGCGTCCGCAGAGCCGCCGCCCATCCCACCGGCGGTCGGAACGCCCTTCGTGATCTGCAGGTGCACCCCGGCGTCGACCCCGGTGGCCTCGGCGAGCAGGGTCGCCGCGCGGTGGGCGAGGTTGCGCCCGTCGGTCGGGACCCGGTCCGCATGCCGGCCGGTGACGCTGACCCGGATAGCCTCGTCCGGGACCGCGAAGACGTCCTCGTAGAGGGTGACCGCCTGGAACACGGTGGCCAGCGGGTGGTGCCCGTCCTCCCCCTTCGGGCCGACGGCCAGGGACAGGTTGATCTTGCCGGGGGCGCGCACGTGCACAGCGCCGGCGGGGCGAGGTTCAGTCATCGCCGGACGTCCTGGCCTCGGGTCGGTGCGCGGCGATCGCGGCGAACTCGGTGATGTCCAGACGCTCCCCGCGCAGGCCGGGGTCCACCCCTGCGGCCCGGATCGCGTCCTCGGCGGCGGCCGCGGATCCGGCCCAGGACGCCAGCGCGGAGCGTAGCGTCTTGCGGCGCTGGGAGAACGCCGCGTCGATGCAGGCGAACACGGCCGTGCGCTCGGCCGTGGTGGCCGGTGGCTCCCGCCGGACCAGGCGCACCAGGGCGGAGTCCACGTTCGGCACCGGCCAGAAGATGCTGCGCCCGATGGACCCGGCCCGGCTGGCATCGGCGTACCAGGCCGCCTTCGCCGAGGGCACCCCGTAGGTGCGCGAGCCCGGCCCGGCGGCGAGCCGGTCGGCGACCTCGGCCTGCACCATCACGAGCACCTCCCGCAGCGTCGGCTGGTGCTCGAGGAACGTCAGCAGGACCGGCACGGCGACGTTGTACGGCAGGTTCGCGACCATCGCCGTCGGTGGGCTGGGCAGGTCCCGGACGGTCATCGCGTCGGCGCCGATCACGGTTAGTCGGTCCGCGGCGTCCGGTGCGTGTTCGGCGACGGTCCGGGGCAGCCGGGCCGCGAGCAAGGGGTCGATCTCCACGGCCGTGACCCGCGCGCCGGTCTCCAGCAGTCCGAGGGTCAGGGACCCGAGGCCGGGGCCGACCTCGACGATCTCGTCGGCGGCGGTGACATCCGCGGCGCGCACGATCCGCCGCACGGTGCCGCCGTCGATCACGAAGTTCTGACCGAGGGTCTTCGTCGGGCGCAGCCCGAGTTCGGCGGCGAGAGCGCGCACGTCCGAGGCCGTCAGCAGCCGCACACCGGAATCGGCAGGGGCCGCTGGCTCAGTCACGACTGAGAGCCTAGGGGAAAGTCCGCGGAACGCGACGCGGGCCGCCCCTGCGTGTGCAGGGACGGCCCGGGACGGGTTCGTGCGCGGTGGTCAGCGCAGGCCGAGCGCCCGCGAGCAGGCGGGCCACTGGCCCCAACCGGAGCGCGCCTGGAGGATCTGCGCGCGCTCGGTCTGCTCGGCCGGCGAGGCCTGCGAGGGCAGCCCGGAGCCGCCGACCGACTGCCAGGTGCCGACCGAGAACTGGTACAGGCCGTGATAGAGCCCGTTCGAGCTGACGATGGTCGGGTCGCCACCGGACTCGCACTGAGCCAACGCGGCCCAGACGTCGCCGCCCACGGTGCTCGCGGGCGGGTCCGGCTCGGTGGAGCCGCCGCCGGAGGAACCGCCGGAACCGCCACCGGTGGCCGGCTCGGGAGCGCGCACGACCGGGCGCTCCGCGGTGCCGACCTCGGTGATCTCGGCGACCGCGTCGGTCACCTCGCTGCGCAGCAGCTTCGTGGAGACGACCTCGCCGTCGACGATCTGGTTGACGAACGTCGAGACGGTCGCACCGTCGACGCCCTCCTGGACTACGCGGGACTCACCCTCGTACAGGTCGTCGGTCCCGCGCTCGACGCTCTCGAAGGCGATCGGCTCGCTGGTGACGGTGGTCTCGTAGGACCGGCGCGTGATCGTGACGACGGGGGTCCCATCCTCGCGTGCGGTGATGGCGACGGTGTCCTGCAGGGACAGCGTGATCCCGGCCTGCTCGAGAGCCGCGTCCAACGTCGCCTCGCCCTCGATCTCCACGGTGGTGCTGGTGCCGTCGACCTCGAACACGACCGGTCCATCAGTGACCAGCGGGAGCTCGAGCTCGGCGCGGCCGTCCATGGAACGTGAGGCGCTGATCTGGATGTCCCGGCCGGCGCCGGCGACGTCCGCGACAGCCTGCCCGGCCGTGGCGGCCGTGGTCCACAGCTGCGTGGTCTCGCCGTTCACCTCGAAGGTGATCTGCTGGGCGAACCGGATCACGACGTCCGAGCCGTCCACGAGTGCCTCGTCGAGGGCGGGGACGATCAGGTCGTGCTCGCCGGTGGAGATACCCTCCTGCTCCAGCAGTCCCTCGATGTCACCCGAGTAGGTGGTGACCGTGCGGACCTCGCCGTTCACGTCGACGTCCACGGTCTTGTGCGCCGAGGCGAACACGACGCCGCCGGTCCCCAGGACCAGCGCCAGCGCGGCGGCGACGCCGATCAGCGCGCGGCGGTGGCCCCGGTGGGGCTTGTCGCGCTTGGCGCGTGCCGCGGCGGCCGGGGTGTCGGAGCCGGCTTCGGCCGCCTCTGCGGGGGCGTCGAACGCCGCGGTGGTGCCGGCGTCCGGCTGCGCGCTCGTCGCGTAGCCGGCGACCACGTCGTCGAACGAGGCACCCTGCGCCGCGGTGTCGTCGGAGGAGTCCGCGACCTGCTCGGCCGACGACGCCTCGTCGACGGATGCTCCGCCGTCGGGCCCGACGGCGGAGGTCGCCTCGAGTTCGGCGGTCCCGTCGGTCGGATCGGGGGTGGGTTCGGGGTGCTTCTTGGAGAACAGGCTCACAGATGTCCTACGGTCACGCGGGCCCGGGTGGGGGAGGGAGGACCCGCTCATGGTGCGTTCACGACGACGTGCGGAGCACCGGGCCGGGGTGTTGGAGGGACACTCCGGAGGCGGCGATCAGCCCTCGGTCACGCGTGGTCGACCCGAAGGGCCGCCCCGACTGTAACGCAATCGTTATTGAACCCGCCAGCGTGGCGACTTGTGAGCCCACTCACGTGAGTGCTAGCGGGCGATCAGTACCAGCCGACCGACTGCGAGTGGCTCCAGGCGCCGCACGGGGTTCCGTACCGGCCGGAGATGTAGTTCAGGCCCCAGGTGATCTGGGTGGCCGGGTTCGTGCGCCAGTCGGAGCCGGCACTGGCCATCTTGGATCCGGGCAGCGACTGCGGGATGCCGTAGGCGCCGGACGACGGGTTCTGCGCGTGCGGGTTCCAGTTGCTCTCCCGCTGCCACAGCCGGTCGAGGCAGGACCACTGGCTGGAGTCCCAGCCGCGGGCCGCGACCATCTGCTGGGCGATCCCGCGCGGGTCCGCCCCGGAGTAGGCGCCGAGCGGCGGGGTGGATGAGCCCGAGGAACCCGACGATCCGGAGGAGCCGCTGCCGGTGCCGACCAGCACGACCTCGTCCACCGGCTCGGCGACGAGGATGGTGGCGGTCACGGTGCGCGAGACCTCGACGTTGTTCTCGTAGGTCGCGGTGAAGGCGGTGATCTGCGAGCCCTCGACGCCCTCGGTCTGCACGCGGGTGGTCCCCTCGGGCAGGGCGGAGGTCTCGGTCTCGACGGTCTCGAAGGGCAGCACCTCGGACTCGGTGCCGTGCTGCAGGCCCACCCGGGCGATCGTCACCGTGTCGCCGTCGACGGCCTGCTGGTTCATCTCGGAGCTGACCTGGTCGTCCACGCCGACCACGATCCCGTTGTCGATCAGGGCGTCCGCGAGGGTGAGCGCGTTCGAGGTGATCTCAAGGTCGTCTCCGTCCACATTGACGGTGAAGGTGACCTCGTTCTCGGCCTCGAGCGCGGTCCGCGGCAGTTCGCCGCGGGAGACCTGGGCCCAGACGTTGCCGCGACCGGTCACCTCGGGCGCCCGCCCGACGTCGCCGGTGACGGATCCGCCGTCGATACCGTCCGCTTGCGTGGTGGCGAACGCGAGACTGCCGGCCAGGACGACGACCAGGCCACCGACGCCGATCACGCGGCGGAGGGGGCGGGGAATCTCGGTTGTTGCGGGCGAGTCGGCGCGGTGGCGCGACCCGGTCTTCTCAACTGCCACGGGGAATCCTTGTCTGACTGCACTCGGCCTAGGAGGGGTTGGCCGAGCCTCGACCGTAACCGATCCGTGACCTCGATGGCCACACCAGGGTCCGGAGGGTGTGGACGTTCACACCTCCTCCACAGGAGGACCGCCACCGCCTGCCCCGCCCCGGGCATGACCCGTGTGGGCGCGGCTCGCGACTCGGCGCGACGCCCCTCGCGCGAGGCCCCCTACGCCCGGGAACGGCGGAAATCCGCCATTGTCAGAGGGTATCTGACGGTTGTTCTATGGCGCAGATGGCACGGGGTCCGGTGGAGGACGAGGTGGCGGCGACCGTTCCGCGCTACCTCGCGCGCCGGCACCCGTCCGATCCACGGCCTGGGCGCCGTCCCACCGACTCGGCGGCGGGCGGGGCGGATGAGACCGTCTCCCTCCACCTCGTGCACTCCGGGCCGAACTCGGGCCGCTGAGCTCGAACTCGTACGCGCCGTCGATGCGCGTCCGGCGGGTGGTCGCCGAACGGGATCGCACGTGTCGGTTCCCGGCTGCTCGGTGCCCGCTCGTCGGTGCCAGCTGGATCACATCGTGCCTTTCGACGACGCGCGACCCGCGTGGGTGCAGACGACCGAAGCGAACCTGCACCTGCTCTGTCAGTTCCACCACAATCTCAAGACCTGGGGTGGATGGCGGGTTCGTCGCGACCCACGCACCGGCGCCACGCACTGGACCTCACCGCGTGGGCGTCGGTATGTGCGCGATCCTGAGCCGTTCGACCATCCCGGAGAGGTCGAACGCCTGCGCGCGCACGCCCGCGACATCCTCGCCGGGATGGACCCGGAAGCGGCCGCACGCGCGCAGAAGCCATCGACACTCGTCCCGGGCGTGCTGAGCCGGGAACTCGATGAATGGGCGAGCATCCGAGCCGTCATCCCGCTGTTGCCGCGCGCATGCGTGGAGCCGCCGGACACCGGCGGTGTGCTGCCCGAGATCCAGGAGCGGTGCCGCGACCCGTTTCCGGCAGAGCCGACGTTCTGAGCCGCGAGGAGCCGAGGTTCGGAGCCCTGAGAAGCCGAGGTCCTGAGCCGCACATCCGCCCGCCGTCACCGGTGCGAGGGTGCGACCACCTCACTCACCAGGGTCCGTAGAGCTCCTCCGAGGTGGAGGTGATCGCCGCGCAGAGTTCGGCCAGTTCGACCTCGCGCACCTGCGCGAGCGCACGCACCGTCAGCGGCAGCAGATACGGGGCGTTCGGTCGACCCCGCCACGGGTGCGCCGTCAGGTACGGGGCGTCGGTCTCCACCAGCAGCAACTCCTGCGGGACCAGCCGAGCCGCCTCGCGGAGCCCGTGCGCGTTACCGAACGTGAGCGTGCCGGCGAACGAGAGGTAGTAGCCCCGGTCGGCGCAGTACCGGGCCATCTCGGCGTCACCGGAGAAGCAGTGGAACACGGTGCGCTCGGGTGCACCGTCGGCCTCCAGTACCTCGAGCACCTCGGCGTGCGCCTCCCGGTCATGGATCTGCATCGGCAGGTCCAACTCCTTGGCCAGGGCGATGTGCGCCCGGAACGCCTCCCGTTGGGCGGCCCGACCCCGTGGACCGGCCCGGAAGTGGTCGAGCCCGGTCTCACCGACCGTCCGGACCCGTGGATCGGCCGCGAGCCGGGCGATCTCGGCGATCGCGTCGTCGAGCCCGACGTCGTGGCGGGCCAGCGGGGCCGGTTCCAACCCGTCCGGCGCCACCTCGTGGATCCCCGCGTGCAGCACCGCCTCGTTCGGGTGGATCGCCACCCCGGCGACGACCCGCGCGTGCTCGCGGGCCATCTCGACGCTGACCCGCGCCGCGTCGAGGTCGCAGCCGATCTGGACGATCGCCTCCACGCCCACCTCGGCCGCCCGCTCGAGGTGACCGGCCACGCCCGGGTCACCGACGCCGTCGGCCAGCACACCGGCGATCGACTCGAGGTGGGTGTGGTTGTCGATCACTCCGCACGGCAGCGGCTCCGGAGCGTCCGGCCAGTCCCGGCGTCGCTTGCTCATCCGGGCCGGCCCGCGAGGTTGCCGAGGACCACGACTACGCCCGGCTCCGCAGCCGGTCCAGTTCCTCCTCGACGATGCCGTCGTCCAACTTCGTGAACACCGGCGTCGGCGGCCCGACCGGCGTGCCGGGCACGACCGGGCTGCGCTCCCACGCGGCGAGCGTCTCGCCGAGCCGGTAGTCGCCGGTGATGATCGGGTAGTGCCGGCTCGGGTCGTCGAGATCGGTCACCTCGTCGATGCGTGGCTGGGGGGCGACGGCGGAGGTTCCGCCGAACGCGGCGTGCACGGCCTGGGCGGAGTGCGGCAGGTAGGGGGCGAGCATCGTGTTCAGGTCGCCGATCGCCTGCGCCGCCGTGTGCAGCACGGTGCCCTGCCGCTCGCGGTCCTCCTTGAGTTTCCACGGCGCCGTCTCGGACAGGTACCGGTTCGCCTCGCCGACCAGCCGCATCGCCTCGTTGACGCCGGCGCGCTGGCGCTGCCCGGCGATCGCGGTTCCCACCGTGTCGAAGCCGCCGGCGGTCTGCGCCAGCAGGTCCCGGTCCAGGTCGGTCTGCGCACCGGCGGCCGGGATCTCGCCGAAGTTCTTGTGGATGAGGTTCGCGGTGCGGTTCACCAGATTGCCCCAGCCGGCCACGAGTTCATCGTTCGTGCGGCGCTTGAACTCGGCCCAGGTGAAGTCGCTGTCCGCGGACTCCGGCCCGGCGACCGCGATGAAGTACCGCAGCGCGTCGGGCTGGTACCGGGCCAGCATGTCCCGGACGTAGATGACCACCCCGCGCGAGGAGGAGAACTGCTTGCCCTCCATCGTGAGGTACTCGCTGGAGACCACCTCGGTCGGCAGTTGCAGGATCCCGAACTCCCCGGGCGCCCCGCCGGAGTCCCCGAGCCCGTCGTAGGCGAGCAGTTCCGCGGGCCAGATCTGGGAGTGGAACGTGATGTTGTCCTTGCCCATGAAGTAGTACTGCATGGCCGCGGGATCACCCCACCACTGCTGCCACTCGTCCCCGGTGCCGAACCGGCGGGCCCACTCCACGCTCGCGGACAGGTAGCCGATCACGGCGTCGAACCAGACGTAGAGCCGCTTCGCCGGGTTCTCCTCCCAGCCGGGCAGCGGCACCGGGATCCCCCAGTCGATGTCCCGGGTCATGGCCCGCGGGCGCACGTCCTCGAGCAGGTTCTGCGAGAACTTGAGCACGTTCGGACGCCAGCCGGTGCGGGTCTCGAGCCACTTCCCGAGCGCCGTGGACAGCGCGGGCAGGTCCAGGAAGAAGTGCTCGGTCTCGATGAACTTCGGCACCTCGCCGTTGATCCGGCTGTGCGGGTTGATCAGCTCGATGGCGTCGAGCTGGTTACCACAGTTGTCGCACTGGTCGCCGCGGGCGCCGTCATAGCCGCAGATCGGGCAGGTGCCCTCGATGTAGCGGTCCGGCAGGGTCCGGCCGGTCGACGGCGAGATCGCACCCTTGGTGGTCTGCTCGATCATGTAGCCGTTCCGGTGCACCGTACGGAACATCTCCTGGACCACGGCGTAGTGGTTGCGGGTGGTGGTCCGGGTGAACAGGTCGTACGTGAGTCCGAGCTGGGTGAGGTCCTCGACGATGACCCGGTTGTACCGGTCGGCGAGTTCCTGGGGGCTGACCCCCTCCTGCTCGGCCTGGACCAGGATCGGGGTGCCGTGCTCGTCGGTGCCGGAGACCATGAGCACCTCGTGACCCGCCATCCGCATGTGCCGGGAGAACACGTCGGAGGGAACGCCGAAGCCGGCGACATGGCCGATGTGCCGTGGGCCGTTGGCGTAGGGCCAGGCCACGGCGGAGAGGATGCGGGTCATGCGTCCGATCTTAGGGGCGTGGACCCAGCCGAATACCGCCCCGCTCAGCTCGCGATCTTCAGCCGGTACCCGATGCCGCGCACGGACGCGACCTCGAGGCCGTCCGCCGCCAGCAGCCGCCGGCGCAACCGCTTCACCGTGGAGACCACCACGTCGGAGTCCCCCAGGTACCCGGTGCGCCACACGTTCGCGGTCAGTTCGGCGAAGGACCAGACCCGGTCGGTCTCGGAGGCCAGTGCGGCCAGCAGGTCGAACTCCCGGATCGACAGGTGCACACGGCGGCCTCGGAAGGTGACCTCCCGGGTGGCCAGGTTCACCTGGAGCGGTCCGCGGGTGAACGTCCGGGCGGGTCGACCGACGGTGTCCGGCTGCCCGACGGCTTCGGGCCGCTCGGCCACGTCGCGCCGGCTCGGCGGACCGCCGGCTGCCCAGTCGCCGACGGCGTGGCTGCCGGCGGCCTGACCGGCGTTCGTCCGGCTGGTCCTCGCTCGCACCAGGTCGCCCAGACCTTCGGCCGCGCCCGCCCCCGCGTCGGTGTCGTCCCGGTCGTGGGCGAGCAACTCGCGGGCCGCGTGCGTATCGGCCGCGGCCACCACCACAGCGTGCGGGCCGACCAACCGGGCAACCTCGCTGCACACCTCCAGCGGCACGCCGATGCACAGCACGTAGTTGCGTTCGGCTTCTAGATCCCCAATAGACACCTGACTGCTACCTCCCCCGAGTGCGGTCTGCCGTGATCCTTTCCAATTGCGCAGGTCAGGTCAAGGGTTCGGGCGACCACAGACCCCGTTCCATCCGGCGTGGCGCGCCCGACACACCGCCGGGACCGGCTGAACACCGGGCGTCGGGCACCTGACGATCGTCTGAACGTCCGCTGAGCAGATACTGACGAAGCGCTGACCGTGATCTGACCGCAACCTGACCATGTTCTGGCCGGATGCCGTCCTTGTCCGCCCGAGTCGTTCACGAAAGCGTGGCTGGATCCCCTGATCCGGGGGATCACTCACGCGTACCTGAGCACCGCCCGGGCGCGCGTCGTCATATGGAGGCACAGTGCGCACACCCCTGATGTTCGCCAGACGACTGGTGGTCGCTGCCTCTGCGGTAGCGGCGATGGTCGCGACGATGGCCGTCGCAACCATCCCCGCTGCCGCGGAGCCGACGACACCGGCCGTTCCGGCCACAGCCGACGAGAAGTTCACCACGGAGGCGATGTCGACGCTGTCGTCGACCGAGTCCGCGGACTTCTGGATCCGCTTCGCCGACCGCGCAGACCTGAGCGCGGCCGCGGCGATCGCCGACTGGGACGCCCGCGGCGTCGCCGTCCACGACGCCCTCGTCCAGACCGCGGAGGCCTCACAGGCCGGCGTGGTCGCCGAGCTCACCGCGGCCGGGGCCACCTTCGAACCGCACTGGATCTCGAACGCGGTACTGGTCCGCGGCGGTTCCCTCGACCTGGCCCGCCAGGCCGCCGCCAGCAGCGAGGTCCTGGAGATCCGCCAGGTCACCGTCTACCCCGCCGAGGAGCCCGTCGCCGGCCCGACCGTCGAGACCTCCTCGATGGGCCGCAATGTCCTCGAGTGGGGCGTCAGCGCGATCAACGCCGACGACGTCTGGGCCGAGTTCGGCGCGACCGGTGAGGGCATCACGGTCGCGAACATCGACTCCGGCGTGCAGGGCGACCACCCCGCCCTCGCCCCGCACTATCGCGGCCTCCAGCCCGACGGCACCGTCGTCAACGACTACAACTGGTTCGACGTCGCCGGCGCCTGTGACGGATCCCCATGCGACACCGACGGTCACGGCACCCACACGATGGGCACGATGATCGGCAGCGACGGTGGCGCCAACCAGATCGGCGTCGCACCCGGCGCCGACTGGATCGCCGCGAACGGCTGCTCCACCTGCGCCGACCCGGACCTGATCGCCTCCGGCGAATGGGTCATCGCGCCGACCGACTCCGCGGGTGAGAACGCCGACCCGAGCCAGCGCCCCCACATCGTGAACAACTCGTGGGGCTCGCGGTTCCCGTCGAACGACCCGTTCATGGAGGACATCATCGCCGCGTGGGAGGCCGCCGGGATCTTCGGCACCTGGTCCAACGGCAACAGCGGACCGGCCTGCTCCACCTCCGGGTCCCCGGGCAGCCGGACCATCACCTATTCGGTCGGTGCGTTCGACATCAGCGGCAACATCGCGTCCTTCTCCGCCCGTGGTCCGGGCCAGGACGGCACCATCAAGCCGAACATCGCCGCACCCGGCTCGAACGTGCGCTCCTCGCTCCCGGGCGACGCGTACGGCACCGCCTCGGGCACCTCGATGGCGGCGCCGCACCTGGCTGGCGCCATCGCCCTGCTGTGGAGCGCGGCGCCGTCGCTGATCGGTGACATCCCGGGCACCCAGGCGCTCCTGGACGCCACCGCCGTGGACGTCGACGACACCTCCTGTGGCGGCACCGCCGAGGACAACAACGTCTGGGGCGAGGGCAAGCTCGACGCCCTCGCGCTTGTGCAGGCGGCTCCGACCGCCGACGCGGGTGTCCTTTCCGGCACCGTCTCCGGTTCCGAGGGCGGCGGCATCGCCGGCGCCACCGTCACCGTCACCGGCGACACGGAGCGGGTCCTGACCACCGACGACAACGGCGCCTTCACGGGCACCTTCGTCGCCGGCGACTACACCGTGACCGCGTCCGCCTTCGGGTACGCCCCGGCCACGACCGAGGTCACCGTGGTGGCCGAGGAGACGGTCAGCGTGGACCTCATCCTGGAGGCGGCGACGTCGTTCGCGGTCTCCGGAACGGTCACGAACGCCGCCGACGGCGCCCCGGTCGCGGGTGCGACCGTCGCCTTCTCCGGCGCTCCGATCGAGCCGGTGACCACCGGCGAGGACGGCACCTACGCCGTCGCCGACGTACCGGCGGGGACGTACACCGTCACCATCACCGGCGACCGGTGCAGCGCGCCGTTCTCGGCCGAACTCGTGGTCGACGGTGACGAGACGCTCGACGCGGCACTCGTCGGCATCCAGGACGAGTACGGCTACTTCTGCTCCGTGGGCACCGACGGCTTCCGCCAGGGTGACACGCAGCTCGTCCTGACCGGTGACGACTCCACGGTGGCCGCGGACCTTCCGTTCGCGTTCCCGTTCTACGGAGGCTCGTACTCCGCGGTGAACGTGTCCACGAACGGGCACGTGAACTTCCTCGCCCCGGTGACCGCCTACTCGAACGTGGCGATCCCGAGCACGGCCGTTCCGAACGCAGCCATCTACGCGCTCTGGGACGACCTCACCTTCAACAATGGGGGCACCGCCTACACGGCGAGCACCACCATCGATGGTGAGGACGCCTTCGTGATCGAGTACCGGGAGGTCAGCCCGCTCTCCTCCACGGACACGGTCAGCTTCTCGATCACCCTGTTCGCCGGCGGCGACGTGGAGATCGGCTACGGTCCGGCGTCGAACCCCGAGAACCCGCGCCTGCTGGGTGACTCGGCCACGGCCGGCATCGAGAACGAGTCCGGCACGATCGCGAGCCAGTACTCGTTCAACGAGCCGGTCCTCGCGACCGGGTCCGCGGTGCGCTACGAACTGCCCCCGAACGGCACCGTGTTCGGGAACGTGACGGACTACAACGACGGTCTGCCCATCGCGGGAGCCACCGTCACGGCCACCCCGGACGACGGCGGAGAGCCGCGGTCGGTCACCACCGACGCGAACGGCGACTACAGCCTGCTGCTGTTCTTCGGCGCCTACACCGTCGACATCGAGGCCCCCGGCTACACGCCCCGCACGCGGGACGTGGTGGTCGACCTCGATGGCGAACGGAACCGGTTCTCTCCGAAACTGAAGACGGGCATCGCAACGGTGGCTCCGCCGTCGTACTCCTGGACACTCACCGAGGGCCAGACCAGGTCGGCGGACCTGACCATCGAGAACACCGGCTCGGCCCCGCTCACCTACACCATCGGTGAGTTGCCGCGTGCGGTGAACACGGCGGCGCAGACTCCGGCGCTCTCGGCGGCGGCACGCGACGCGGCCGTGGTGCCCGCGGGCAACACCACGATCGGCCAGGTCAACCGGGCCTTCGCCGCACTCGATGCGGCTGCGGCCCAGACCGACCCGAACGCCCACACGGCGCTCGGCCTGTACACCGACGACCAGCGCGAGCTGCTGGCCGCACCGGTCACACCGGACGCCGTCGGCGAGATCCTCAACCAGTGGGACTCCGGCCTGGCCGGGGTCGCCTGGGGCACCGGGTTCACCGGAGACGTGTGGATCTCGGACGCCGAGGCGATCGTCAACCAGCAGTACTCGACCGACGGGACCCCGGGCAACCAGTTCCCGGCGAACTGGGGCGGTACCTGGTCCGGTGACCTCGCGCAGGACTCCACGACCGGGGACCTGTGCCAGGTGAACGTGGGCGGGGACAACGGGATCCACTGCTTCGACGAGGCGACGGGGGCGGCCACCACCACCCTCACCGGCTCACCGTGGTCGTCCGTCTCCCAACGCGGGCTGGCCTACAACGCGGCCGAGGACGTGTTCTACACCGGCGGTTGGAACGAGGGCATCATCTACACGGTGGCAGGCACCACGCACGCCACCCCGGGTGAGACCCTGGCCCAGTGCGAGCCGGCGGACGCGTCCATCGCGGGCATCGCGTACAACCCCACCTCGAACACGATCTGGTACGTGAACAGCGCGCTGGTCACGTCGTTCTTCCAGATCTCGCCCGAGGACTGCTCCACCATCAGCACGGTCGCCTACCCGACGTCCGACGAGGGTCCGGGCGCCGGCCTGGACCTGGACGCCACCGGCGCCCTCTGGACCGCGAACCAGGTGACCGGTGAGGTGTACCTCGTGGACGTGGGCGACCCGAACGTCACGGACGTCCCGTGGCTGACGGTCACCCCGGCCGAGGGCACCGTGCGGGCCAACCGGACCGCCACCCTGGAGGTCACGGTGGACACCACGGGCCTGGCGCCCGGGGTGTACGGCGCGAACATCCTGGTGCAGACGAACGCCGGGCGGGTCCCGACGATCACGGTCCCGGTGACCCTGATCGTCTCCGCCTACCAGGTCGGGGTGAACGCCGGTGGCGGCGCCTACACCGACGCCGGCGAGTTCGCCTGGTCCGCGGACCAGCCGCTCACTGCGGGCGACTGGGGCTGGACCGGTCAGCGCACCGAGACCGAGGCGACCGACCTCGCGATCGGTGGCACGACGGAGGACACGCTGTTCCAGACCCGGCGCACCGGGATCTTCAGCTACGTGTTCTCCGACGCACCGGCCGGGACGTACGCGATCGACCTCGGGTTCGCCGAGTTCGACGCGGACTATCCGGAGCGCGACCGTCTTTTCGACGTCCTCGTCAACGACGAGTACGTCCTGGTCGGGGTGGACGTCGCCGAGGAGGCGGGCGGCCTGTGGGCCGACCAGCACACGGTGATCGTCGAGCACACCGGTGGAGATCTGGTGGTCGAGCTGGGCAACCGGCGCAGCTACGAGTACCCGATCGTGAACACGCTGCGGGTCACCGAGCGGGGTGACCTGTGAGGTAGTACTGGACCGCAGCACGACGGCGGCCGGGCACCTTGGGTGTCCGGCCGTCGCCGTGTGCGGGCTCGGCTGAGGTCAAGGGGAGCCCGGCGGATTCGGTAGCAAGGGCGGTGCTACCGGAGTAGCATTGGGTCATGAAGTTGAGCGTCAGTCTGACCGACGACGATGTCGCGCGCCTCGATGCCCATGCCCGGGCCGTTGGCCTCAAGTCCCGCTCCGCAGCACTCCAGGACGCCATCCGGCGCCTCGGAGATCCCGGGCTCGAGGATGCCTACGCCGACGCCTGGGACGAGTGGGAGGCATCGGGCGACGCCGCCGCCTGGGAGTCCACAGGTGCGGACGGGCTGACAAGTGCTGCGCGGTGAGATTCGCCTGGTCGATCTGGAGCCGGTCCGGGGCAGCGAGGCGAACAAGCAGCGACCGGCGGTCATCGTCAGCAACGACCGGGCAAATGCCAGCGCGGCGCGACTGGGCAGAGGCGTCCTCGCGGTCGTCCCCGTGACGAGCAACACCAGCCGGGTATTCGACTTCCAGACGCTCCTACCGGCAGCCGAGACCGGCCTGCGGATCGACGGTAAGGCTCAGGCCGAGCAGGTTCGATCTGTCTCCGTCGAACGCGTCGGCTCAGTTCTGGGCAGCGTTCCGACGCGTTTGATGGCCGCGCTCGACGACGCCCTCCGCCTCCATCTCCAGCTCTGACCACACCTGGGCGAGGACTACGAGACGTCCAGCTCGACGATCCGGTCGTCGCCGTCGCGGACGTCGCCGCGGCCGTCGGTGTTCGACGTCGCTACCCACAGGCCGCCGTCGGGCGTGAGCGTCACCGCCCGCAGCCTGCCCAGGTCCAGGTACGCGCTCGGCTCGCCCACGCCGTCGGGCCCGATCGGCACGTACCAGAGCCGCTCGCCGCGCAGCGCGGCGAGCCAGACGCCGGCATCGGTCACGGCGATGCCCGACGGCGAGGCCTCCGACGTCGGCCAGGTCACCACGGGATCGACGTAGTCGGGCGCGCCCGCCCAGCCCTCGACGTGCGGCCAGCCGTAGTTGGCGCCGGGTTCGATGACGTTCAGCTCGTCGAGGTCGTTCTGCCCGAACTCGGAGGCGTACATGGTCCCGTCGCCGGTCCAGCCGAGCCCCTGGACGTTGCGGTGGCCGTAGCTGTAGACGGCGGTGCCGAACGGGTTCCCGGGCGCCGGGTCGCCGGAGGTGGTGATCCGCAGGATCTTGCCGCCGAGACTGTCCAGGTCCTGCGAGCGAGAAGTCCGGCCGGCGTCCCCGGTGCTCACGTACAGGTACCCGTCCGGGCCGAATGCGAGCCGTCCGCCGTTGTGGTTCCCGGCGGCCGGGATGCCCTCCAGGATCACCCGCGGGCCGGTCAGCGCGTCGCCGTCGAGGTCCATCCGGACCACCTGGTTGCCGGAGCCCGTGGTCAGGTACAGGTACACGCCGGTGTCCGGGCCGACTGCGATCCCGAGCAGGCCGCCCTCGCCGCCGTGGGCGACGTCCGGCACCGCGCCGCCCGGACCGCCCGCGTCCAGGGCGGTGACGCCGTCGGCCGTGACCCGCAGCACCCGCCCGGAGTCGCGTTCGGTGACGAGGGCGGCGCCGTCGGGCGTGAACGCGACGCCCCAGGGCGTCTGCAGGCCGGTGGCGATCGTGGCGCCGACGCTCACCTGCGAGAACTCGGCCGGAGGGCCTGACGGCGCAGGCGTGGCCGGGGTCGGTTCGTCCGGTTCGGTGGTGGTGGGGGCGGGTTCGCTCGGGGCCGTGGCACTCGAGGTCGGCACCGGCCCGCCCTCGGGATCCGCGGTGCAGCCGATCGCGAGCGCGAGCGTTACCGCCATCAGCAGCATGCGTGCAGGCCGGACGCTCCGAGGGGGCCGGATGGTCCGTCGCATCGTCGCTCCTAGGCGTCTCGGCGCTGGTACCGCAGGAACAGCATGTCACCGGCGGACAGGACATGCGCGAGGCGCATGCCAAGCGTGCGCTGCGGCCCGCCGCTGGAGATCCGGCCGGCCGGGCCGCCCTCGAGAACCGGGCTCACGGTCAGGCACACCTCGTCCACGGCGCCGGCGCCGATGAGGGTCCCGAACAGCTGCGGGCCGCCCTCGCAGAGCATCTGGGTGAGGCCGCGGGCGGCAAGTTCGCGACGCATGACGTGGGCGTCGACGCCGCCGGGCACGCCGGCGCCCGGCACCTGTGCGGTCTGGCCCGCGAGTCCCGCGGGTCCGCTGCCCGGGCCCTCGCAGACGATCACGTCGGCGACCTCGGCGAGCGCCTCCCGCTGCGGCTCTGGCGCGGCCGCGCCGGTGAGCACGATCGGGCGTGCGGGGGCGTCGGTGAAGACCGGCGACGCGGGGTCCAGGGCCAGCCGAGCGGACACGAGCGCGAACACTGGGTGCTCGGGCAGGCCCCGCTCCCGGCGCCAGGCGCCGTCCTCCTCGGCGAGCCGCATCGCGGCGTACCCCTCGGCCCGCACGGTCCCGGCGCCGACGATCACCACATCGGCCAGGCGGCGCAGCGTGTCGAAGACCTGCTTGTCCGCGGCGTTGTTGAGCCCTCCGGAGAGGCCCTCGTGGGTGGCGGCGCCGTCGATGCTGGCGATGAAGTTCACCCGCAGGTGCGGCTCGGCGCGGTCGGCGACGGCGTACGCGGCGACCAGATCGTCGGTGTCGAAGGCCGGCTCGTCGGCCGGGTGGGGCGAGGTGCTCATCGGTGGCTCCTCACATGTTGTGCCCGGTCCGGGCGGGCTCGCGCAGCCCGAGCACGGCCTCGGCCATCCTGATCGTCTGCACGGTCGGTGCGACGTTGTGGGCGCGCACGATCCGGGCGCCGCGCTCGACGCACATCACGGTCGCGGCCAGGGTCCCGACCAGTCGCTCCCCGCGCGGGGCGTCCAGCGTCTCCCCCACGAAGTCCTTGTTGGACAGCGCCACCAGGGTGGGCAGGCCGATCCCGGTGATCTCGGCGAGCCGGCGGGTGATCTCCAACGAGTGCCGGGTGTTCTTGTTCAGGTCGTGGCCGGGGTCGATGACGATCCGGTCCCGGGCGACCCCGGCCGCGAGCGCGCGATCCACCGTGGCCCGCAGGAAGTCGGCGATCTCGGTGACGACGTCGCCGTAGGTGGGCCTGGGGTGGTGCCGGTGCGGCTGGGCGATCGAGTGCGCGATCACCACCGTCGCGCCGGTCTCGGCGACGGCCTCGGCCATGCCGTCCACGCGCATCCCCATCGTGTCGTTGATGACGTCGGCCCCCGCGGCCACGCACGCCCGGGCGACCTCCGGCCGGTAGGTGTCCACCGAGATGACCACGTCGGAGCCAGCCCGGATCCCCTCGATCACGCCGAGCACCCGGTCAAGTTCCTCGGCGACGCTCAGCTCCGGGGTGTCCGGGGAGAACGCCATGCCGCCCACGTCCACCCAGTCCGCGCCGTCCTCGGCGGCACGCAACGCCGCGGCCACCGCCGCGTCGAGCGCGAAGGTGGCTCCGCCGTCGTAGAAGGAGTCCGGGGTGCGGTTCACGATGGCCATCACGGCCACCCGGTTCGCGAAGTCGAACGTGCGCGCCCCGATCGTGCGGGGCATCAGCCGGCTGACCGGTTCCGGGCAGAGCGTGCTGTGGGTCATCGTGGCGCGGCCTCCCCACCGGATCGCCGGGATACGAGCCCATCGTGCCATCCGAGCGGGCCGCCCTGCCCTCCACCCCGGGGTGAGAGTGCTGGAGTGGCAACCGCTTCAGCACTCTCGAGCGGCGCGCCTTCGGGTGAGCGTGCGGAGTTGGCTGCCACTTCAGCACTCTCGAGCGACGGGCCGGGCGTCAGAGGTCGCCGATCGCGACGTCCAAGTCCGCCAGACGTGCCACAGCCACGCCGCGGCCGGACGCGATCAGCGCGTCGATGGCCTCGTTCACGTCCCAGATGTTGACGTTCATCCCGGCGACGACCCGGGCGGCGTCGTCGGGCCCGGTCACCCAGAACGCGATGAACTCGCCGGATGAGACGTCGCCGCGGTAGACCACCCGGGAGCCGGCCATCAGGTCGCCGTAGCCGGAGAACTCCATGCCGAGGTCGAACTGGTCGGTGTAGAAGTACGGCACCCGGTCGAAGCTGACGTCCTCACCGAGCATGCTCCGCGCCGCGGCCGCGCCCTGGCGTTCGGCGTTGGCCCAGTGGTCGGAGCGCAGGTGTCGTCCGAGCACCGGGTGGAACGCGCTCGCGACGTCCCCGGCCGCGTACACGTCCGCGGCACCCTCAGCGTCCCCCTCGGCGCGCAGCGCGGCATCCACGACCACGCCGCGCTCGACCCGGAGCCCGGCGGCCTGCGCCAGGTCGGAGTTCGGCACGGCGCCCACCCCGATCACGACCACGTCGGCCTCGATCACCTCACCGTCGGCCAGGCGCACCCCCGTGACGTCGCCCTCCCCCTCGAGGCCCGCGACGCTCACCCGCATCCGCAGGTCGACCCCGTTCCGGCTGTGCAGCGCGCCGAAGTAGGCGCCGAGTTCGGCGCCGAGCGCCACTTCGAGCGGAACGGCCTCCTGACCGAGCACGGTCACCTCGTTGCCGTAGCCGCGGGCGGCCGCGGCCACCTCGAGCCCGATCCAACCGGCACCGACGATGACGACCCGCCGTCCGCCGTCGGCCAGCGCGGCGCGCAGCGCCTCGGACTCGGTGAGCGTGCGCAGGTAGTGGACCCCGCCGAGGTCCGGAAAGGTCTCCGCGGGCAGACGCCGCGAGGACGCACCCGTGGCGAGCAGCACCTTGGTGTACGCGAGCCGCTCGCCGTCGTCGAGCACCACCTCGCGGGTGGCCGGGCGCAACTCGAGCACCGGCGTCCCCCGGCGCAGGTCCACATCGTTCTCCGCGTACCAGGACTCCGGGTGCACCTGCGGCTCGGACCTGTCCGCGGCGCCCGCGAGGAACTCCTTGGACAGCGGCGGCCGGATGTAGGGCACCTCGTCCTCACCGGCGAGCAGCACCACCCGGCCGGGGAACCCCTGCTCGCGCAGAGTGGTCGCGGCGGTGGCCCCGGCCAGCCCGCCCCCGATGATCACGAACGTCTGCTCTGTCATGACTGCCATCCTCGTCCGCCCTCGCCCGCTCGTACAGGAACACTCCCGGCAGTTCCCAGGCAGATTCCGAGGAACTCGGAACGCCTCGGGTCCTGTTGCAGCACACCGTGCAGCGCGCTGGTCACGGTCCGGGTACCGCGCACCCCAACGCCGCGCAGGGACATGCACTCGTGCTCGGCCGCGAGCACCACCCCGACGCCGCGCGGGTCCAGCCGCTCGTCCAGGAAGTCGGCGACCTGCTGGGTGAGGCGCTCCTGGACCTGCAGGTCGCGGGCGAAGTGCTGCACCACGCGCGCCAGCTTGGACAGGCCCACCAGGCTCGCTCCGGGCAGGTAGGCCACGTGTGCGACGCCGGTGAACGGGAGCAGGTGGTGCTCGCACAGGGAGTGGAACGGGATGTCGCGGACCAGCACGAGTTCGCGGTAGCCCTCGTCGTTGTCGAACGTGGTGAGGGTGAGCGCGCGCGGGGTGAGCAGTTCCAGGTAGGCGTCCACGACCCGTCGGGGCGTGTCCCGCAGGTGCGGTCCACGCACGTCACGGCCGAGGGCCGCGAGGAGGTCGCCGACGGCGGTGATCGCCTTCGCGCGGTCGATCGGTGGGTCGTCGGACAGCCCGTGCCGGCGGTCGACGGCGTCGCTTCCGTCGGCGGCGTCGCGCGGACGCCCGGGGGCGGACCGAAGGCTCGGCGGCTCGGCGGTGAGGGTGGTCAGGTCGTCCATGGACCGACCGTAGATCCGCTCCAGAACCCTCGTCCAGCAGAGTTGTTTTTAGAAGCGTACAGTCGCCGTCATGGTCGAGGACCCCACCCACCGGCTCGCTGCGCTGGAGCACCCGACGCGCCGCGCGCTGTACGACCTGATCGCCGAGGCCACCGAGCCCGTAGGTCGGGAGACCGCCGCGGGTGCGCTCGGGCTGAGCCGCAGCACCGCAGCGTTCCACCTGGACGCACTGGCCGACGCGGGTCTGCTCGACGTGGAGTTCCAGCGACTGGGCGGGCGCCGCGGTCCCGGGGCCGGCCGCCCGACGAAGCTGTACACCCGCGCCGCCGAGGAGATCTCGGTGTCCGTGCCGCCCCGGCACTACGAGCTCGCCGCGGACCTGTTCGCCGGGGCGATCGCCGAGTCCGCACGCACCGGCGCCGGCGTCCGGGACGTGCTCCGCGAGCGCGCAGCCGCCGACGGCCGCGCTCGCGGCGTGCGCGCGGGCACGTTCGAGGCAGCGCTGGCGAGCGTGGGCTTCACCCCGCGCCAGGAGCCGGCCGGCGACCTGGTGATGGGCAACTGCCCGTTCCATCAGCTCGCGCAGGCGCACACCGAACTGGTCTGCGACCTCAACTACTCGCTCGTGCGGGGCATGGCCGAGGGCACGTCGTGCGGGCGCCGAGTGGTCGCCGATCCCGGCGCCGGTCGCTGTTGCGTGCGGGCCGAGGCCCGATCCGAGTAGGGGCCCTGCCAGCTCTGGCACCGATTGGGGACGGCGGAACCCGCTCACCACGGTACGTTCCACGTATGGACCGGCCCACCCAGCTTCGGGTCGTGCTCGCGGAGGACAGCTACCTGATCCGCGAGGGGTTACGGCTGCTCGTCGGCTCGGTCCCGGACCTCGACCTGGTCGCCGCGGTCGATTCGCTCCCCGGCCTGCTGGCCGCCGTGGCGGACCATCGGCCGGACGCGGTGGTGACCGACATCCGGATGCCACCCACGCACGTCGACGAGGGCATCCGGGCGGCCGAGCAGTTGGCCAGCGAGCATCCGGGAGTCGGCGTGGTGGTGCTGTCGAACTACGTCGAACCGGAGTGGGCGCTGCGATTGTTCGAGCCGACCTCGGCCAGGCGTGCCTACCTGCTCAAAGAGCGGGTCGGAGACCTCGCCCAAGTGCTGGCGGCGGTCAACGCGGTGGCGGCCGGCGGCACCGTGTTGGACCCGATGGTGGTCGACGCCCTGGTGCAGGCCCGCGAGCGGCGGGAGGCGTCGCTCCTGTCACGGCTGACGCCTCGGGAACTGGAGATCCTCTCCCGCGTCGCTATCGGTGACTCCAACGCCCGGATCGCCGAGGAGCTCGTCCTCACCGAACGCACCGTCGAGAAGCACATCACCTCGGTGCTGGCCAAGCTCGGGCTCGACCCGCACGACTCCGCGGCCCATCGCCGGGTTCGCGCCGTCCTGGTCTACCTCGCCGCGGTCGGCGACCAGGAGTGAGGGCTGGGCCGCGCCGAGGGCGGACCGAACGGGTGGCAAGGACGAGCCGGACGTTGGGATGCTGACGCTGACCCGGGTGCCCTCCCCCGGTGCGGAACGCACCCGCGCCACGCCACCCAGGGCACTCACCCGGTCCGTGATCCCGTCCAGACCTGACCGCACCACGGTCGCTGGGTCGAAACCGCGGCCGTCGTCGGTGACCGTGAACTCCAGCTCGTCGGGCTCGCAGGAGATGTCCACCCGGATCGCGGCGGCGTTGGCGTGGCGTCCTGCGTTCTGGACCGCCTCGACGCAGGTGAAGTAGGCCGCGCCCTCCACCGCGCGCGGGTACCGGGCGTTGCCGGTCTGCTCGACGGTGACCGGCAGCGCGATGTCGCGCAGGTGGGCACGCAGGCCGGGCGGGAAGCCCAACTGATCCAGCACCGGCGGGTGCAGGCCCCGGGCCAGTGCGCGCAGGTCCCGGATCGCGGCGTCAACGTCGTCCGCGAGCCGGCCGAGCGCATCGGCGAGTTCGCGGCCGTCGCTCTCGGCCAGGTTCCGGTGCAGCTCGCCGAGGTGCAGCTTCACGGCGATCAGCCGCGCCTGGGCGCCGTCGTGGACGTCGCGCTCGAGCTCGCGGCGGGCCTGGTCCTGCGCCTGGACGATCCGCTGCCGAGAGGCGCGGGTTTCAGCGAGCTGCTCCGTCAGCACCTGGGTCAGCCGATCGTTCTCGAGCAGCACCGAGAGCAGCCGGGCCACGTCCTGGAGCAACTGTGCCGTCGCCGGCAGCAGGTCCTTCGCGGCCCGGGCGTAGACCCGGATCTCCCCGAGCCGGCGGGCACCGTCGCTCACGCCGGCACGGCACCTCGACGGCCCGCCGTCGACCGCGCCGACCCCCACGACGGTCGCCGGGCCCCCGGCCACCGCGAGTTCGATCTCGACCCGCGCGGCGCCGGTGGCACTCAGCACCATCTCGGCGACATCGGTCGCGGTCGCCGCGTCCACCGTCCCACCGTGGTCGGCCAGTCGGGACAGGACCTCGGCTCGGTCGGTCCGGTCGCCGTAGAGCAGCCGGTCGACGCCGCGGCCCAGCAGCCGCCGGGTCGGCTCGACCAGCAGCGCGAGCGCGGCGACGGCCAGCAGCGGCAGCACCGGGTCGCTGGTGCGGGATCCGACGAGCCGGCCGATCCAGACCACGACCAGCAGGTAGGCGAGCGCCACCAGCGCCGACAGCACCGTGACCACGCCACGCTTGCCCACGACCGGCTCCAGGTCGTGCAACCGGAACCTGGCGATCGCGACACCATAGGTGACCAGGAACGCACCGATCCCGACGTGCACCAGCGGGATCCACACCTGCGGCCACGGGTAGGTCACGATCGCCAGCAGTGCGACGGCGATGAGGACGCCGCCCACGGCCTCGAACCGGCGCCGCTGCAGCCCGCTGGCACGCCAGCGGAGCACGAACGAGGCCACGCCCGCGACCGCGACGGACAGCGTGAGTACCCCACCCGTCACGAACAGCACCCCGACGGCGGCCGGCGGGTCGGCAGGGGCCCAGTCCGCCGTCGGCCATGCGTCGACTGCGGCCCCGGTCATCAGCAGCGCGGCGGCCGCGGCCGCGACGGCGGGCACCCACCGCAGGCGCGGCATGCGCAACTCACCGTCCGGGAAGTACGCGATCAGCAGCACCGCCAGGATGGCGGGAGGCACCCACAACGCGTTCATCAGCAGCAACGGCACCGCCGCGGACAGCGGAAGGTCCGCCGGGACGAGCCCGTGGTCACCGACCAGGGCTAGCGTGTGGCCGGCCGCGAACAGCTGGAGATCGGCCACCGTCGCCGTGAGCACGTGCGCTGACTGGAGCACCCCCATCGCGAACAGGATCCGCCCGGCGCCGTGGCCGGGGAAGCGCCGCAGGACGACGTAGCCGAACCACAGCGACAGCACCCCGGCCGGCCCGTTCAGTACGATCCAGAGCCCATAGAAGACCTCCGGACGTCGCCCTCGCGCCGCGAGCAGCAGCACACACCCGAGCACCGTCGCGGTGCCGAGCCACGCGACGGCGAGCAGTGGGCTGGTGCGGGCTGAGGCCGACACCCTTTGAGTATCTGCCCAGCCTTCGCCCAGTGGAAGTGCGGCCAGCCACACGACCGTGGTGCGGCCCACCGCACCACAGGTTCGGAGCCAGCAGGCTGGCTCGGCTCGTGGCTTCGGAGCACGCTCGAAGGTGCCGGCCACACCTTGCCCGTTGCTCACCCGCACCGACCTGTAGGAGAAACCATGGCCACCACGACCCGCACCGTCGCGGCACCCACGACGGTCACGATGCCTTTGTTGTTCCCGGTCGCCATGATCGTGGCGCCGATCCTGCTCATGGCCAGCACGTTCGCCTTCCTCAGCGTGGGCGGCGGCATCAACGACGGCATCGTCGGCGGCGTCCTCACCGTCTGGGCGGTCATGGCGTTCGTCCTCGCCTTCGTCGGGTGCGCACGCATCCTCGAATCCCGGATGCCCAAGGGCGCACAGCTGTTGGCCTTCGGTGCCGCGGCCGTCGGTGCCGGTGGTGCCGGCTTCGGCATCTCCGCCATCTACGTCCAACTGTTGCGCGAGGACCACGCGATCGACGGCGTCGCGGCTGTGGACGCCCACCCGTTCGCGATCCTGGCCCTGCTGCCCTGGGGGTGGTTCATGCCGTTGACCTGCATCCTGGTCGGTGCGCTGCTCTGGCGGGCGCGCCTGCTCCCCTGGTGGCACGGCGTCCTGTTCATCCTCGCCGGCGCGTTGTTCGTGACCGGCCGCCCGGCCCAGATCGGCGCCATCGCCGTCGCCACGGACGTCGTGTTCCTGGCCGCGTTCGTCGGTCTCGGTCTCCGGACGCTCGCCGCGCGGTCCGCCGCCGGCCGGACCGAACGGTCATGACCGTTCGGGACCGCCGGGGCGACGGCGGTCGTGCAGTCGCAGGGTCCGGCGCCACCCAGGCCGTGCGGACGGCCCACGCCGCGCTCCTGGGAGCCGTGTGCGGCCTCGCCTGGGCGGCCTCTCTCCGGGCGTTGATGGCCGAACTCGCCGCGCCGTCACGGATGGACTGGTTCGGCACGTTCGGCGGAATCCTCCTACCGGGCGCGGCAGTCGGTGCCTTGCTCGCAAGCGCCTGGGCCCGCGGTGCCGCGGGCCGGGCCAACCGGATCGGCTGGTTCGCGCTCGCCCCGCTGGCGTTCGCGATCACGCTCGGCCCCGGCCAGTTGGCGTTCGCGGCACTCACCATCGCCGGCGGCTACGCCCTTGGTGCCCATGGCCGGGGCTGGCTCCGGATCGCCTGCGCGATCCTCGGTGCCGCCTTCCTGATCGCCCTGGTCGTCTCGCTGCCGCTGGTCGGCGGCGCGAGTTACGCCCTCACCGAGCCCCGTGGCGCCTGGCTGGCCGTTCTCGGCGCATCGCTGACGATCCTGATCATGGTCGCCGAAGCGATCCCGTTCCGGTACGCCTCCCGGCCGAGCGTCGGTCCCGGTCCTCGGAGTTGATGGCCGGTGCGAGTCGGCGCACCACCGACCGTCGCCACGCGCGGGTCTGACCGCGCTCGGATGGTGGGGCATCCCGAGACCGTTCGGCGGGCCTGGCAGCCGCCCGATCCCGGCGACGCGCCCTGACGGCACCGTCACTTCAAGCGTGGCGCACCGCGGGGACGTCCGTCTTGGTGAAGCCCTCGCTCTTGAAGAGAAGTGGTGCGTCGTGGACGCGGGCGACGGCGTAGGCGAGGCAGTCACCGTAGTTCAGGCCGGCCTGATGACGGCCCTTTCCGAAGCGCCGCCAGGCTTCGAGCGCTTCCCTGGCGTGCCTTCGTTCGAACGCGACAACCTCGTCGACCGCGCCGGCCACGAGCAGGTCGAGGTCGCGGGTCGCGTCGGGCCCCTGCCGGGCTTCGACGACGATCGAGGTCTCCACCAGGGTGACTGCGCCGACGATCGCCGGCTGGCTCTGCAACGCACGCAGCATCGCCTCAGCCTCTGGCTCTCCGAGGACGATCGCGACGAGCGCCGAGGAGTCGACAGCGATCACGTGGGCAGCCCATCCGCGTCGTAGCCGAGGATGTCGTCCTCGCCACGCCTGTCGAGGGTCCGCCGGGTCCGACCTCGGCGAATGATGTCGGAAAGATCCTGGTCCTTGGTCGGAGACCGGCGGAGCCTGTCGAGCCGCTCCTGGATGGCTTGCCGCGTGGCCACCGTGATCGACTCGCCGGTCGTTGCGGACAGTTCACGAGCCAGGCGATCCGTCTCAGGATCCTTGATGTTCAATGCCATCCATCCATACTGGCAGGAAGAATTCCTCCTGACAATCTTCCTCGGGTGCTGGGTCGCGCGGTCTGCGGGTTATCTCAGTCCCGGTCCTCGGAGTTGATCGACGACGCGAGCCGACGCACCAGCGACCGCGGCGCCACCCGGGACAGGAACGCGATCGTTCGGTAGAGAGCGCCCGGCACGCTCAGCACGACGCCGCGCTCGAGGTCCCGCAGCGAGGTCTCCACGAGGTGGTCGACGTCGACGTACATCCAGCCCGGCATCCTCGACATGTCGATCTCGGCGCGTTCGTGGAACTCGGTCCGCACGAATCCCGGGCACAGCGCCTGGATCCGAACGCCATGGGCGGCGACGTCGGTCGCGAGCCCCTCGGAGAACGCCAGCACCCACGCCTTCGAGGCCGAGTAGGTGCTGCCCCGCCCGGGCAGCAGGGCGGAGATCGAGGAGACGTTGATGATGGCGCCGGTGCCACGGTCGACCATCCCGGGCAGCGCGGCGTGGCTCAGCCGCAGTACGGCCTCGACGTTCACCGCCAACTGCCGGCGCAGGTCCGGCTCGTCGGCATCCAGGAACGGGGTGCCGACGGCGAGGCCCGCGTTGTTCACGAGGGTGCGGATATCGGGCCGGCCGAGCCGAGTGGCGACGGCGTCCATGCCGGCGTCGGTGGCCAGGTCGGCGCCGAGCACCTCCACGCGCGGGGAACCCGCGGCCCGGCACTCCGCCGCGATCTCCTCGAGCCGGTCGGTATTGCGGGCGACCAGCACGAGGGTGTTGCCGCGCCGCGCGAGGTGCCGGGCGAACGCGAGGCCGATGCCGGACGAGGCGCCGGTGATGAGAGCGGTTGGCATGCAGGAAGCCTAAGCCGGGTACCGCCGTCGGGCCTTTCAGGTAGGCGCCGTGCGCTTCCGCGGAAGCGCGCCGAGATAGGACCTGACGCGTCGACCTCGTACCCGCCGATGTACGAAGTCAGCACGGCAGGTCCTAGGTCACCGAACGGGCGAGGGCCAGGAGGGCGGGCGAGGGCCGGGGCGCCACGGGGCGGGCCGAAGGGCGCGGGTTCGGGCTCAGCCGGTGGTGAGCCGGGTCAGGCCGCGCTTGATGCCGCGGACCGCCTGCCCGATCCGCTGCTCGTTCTCGATGAGAGCAAACCGCACGAAGCCCTCCCCGCCCGGGCCGAAGCCGACGCCGGGCGAGACGGCGACGTCGCACTCGTTGACCAAGTGGGTGGCGAACTGGATGGAGTCCAGGTCCCGGTACGGCTCCGGGATCCGGGCCCACGCGAACATGGTGCCCTTGGGTTTGAGGATGTCCCAGCCCACGCGGGCCAGGCCGTCGTAGAGGGCGTTGCGGCGTGACTCGTAGATGCCGCTCAGCTCGGCCGGGTACTCGGTCGCCTCGTTGAGCGTGACCGTGGCCGCGATCTGGATCGGCTGGAACGTGCCGTAGTCGAGGTAGCTCTTCAGCTGGGACAGCGCCTTGATAACGTCCCGCCGGCCCACCATGAACGCGACCCGCCAGCCGGCCATCGAGTACGACTTCGTCATCGAGTAGAGCTCGACGGCGACCTCGGTGGCCCCGTCGCACTGCATGATCGACGGCGGCGTCCACCCGTCGAAGCACATGTCCGCGTAGGCGAGGTCGTGCACCAGGGCGACGTCGCGGTCCCGGGCCCAGTCGACCAGGCGCTGCAGGTCGGCCAGTTCCACGGTGGAGGTGGTCGGGTTGTGCGGGAAGGACAGCACCACCACCCGTGGCTTGGGCCAGCCCAGCTCCCAGGCCTCCATCACCCGGTCGATGTAGCCGGCGCCGTCGGTGCCGTCGCCGATCGGGACCTGCCGGGTGTCGGCGCCGGCGAAGTAGGGGCCCCAGATGTGGATCGGGTAGCTCGGCGTCGGCACGATCGCGGCGTCACCGGGGGCCAGCAGCACCCACATCAGGTGGCTGAAGCCCTCCTTCGCCCCGATCGTGGAGAGCACCTCGGCGTCCGGATCGAGGGTCACGCCGAACCGCCGCTGGTACAGGTTCGCCACCGCCAGGCGCAGGTTCGGGATGCCGCGGGAGGAGGAGTACCGGTGGTTGCGGGCATTGTGGGCGGCCTCGGCGAGCTTCTCGACGGCGATCGGCGGGGACGGCAGGTCCGGGTTGCCGAAGCCGAGGTCGATGACGTCCCGGCCGGCGCGACGGGCCTCCAGCTTGAGTCCGTCGATGATCGTGAACACGTACGGGGGCAGTCCCTCGATGCGGCGGAAGTCCATGCCGAAACGTTACCGCCGCGTGCTCCTCAGCGGCCGCGCAGGAGTGGCACAGTGGGGTCATGAGCACCGGCCGAGCACTCCTCGTCGTGGACGTCCAACCCACCTTCTGCGAGGGCGGCGCCCTCGCGGTCGACGGCGGCAATGCGGTTGCCGAGCGCGTCGCCGAGTTCGCGCGTGGTCGTCGGGGCGACTACGACCTGGTGGTCACCACCCAGGACTGGCACATCGACCCGGGCCCGCACTTCTCGGACACCCCCGACTTCGTGGACTCCTGGCCACCGCACGGCGTGGCCGGCACCCCCGAGGCGGAACTGCACCCGGCACTGGCGGACCTGGCCCCCGACGCCTCGGTGAAGAAGGGCCAGTACGCGGCCGCCTACTCCGGGTTCGAGGGGGTCGACGCGGACGGGCGCTCCCTCACCGAGATCCTGACCGCCGCGGACATCGCGGACGTGGACGTCGTCGGCATCGCCGAGTCCCACTGCGTCCGCGAGACCGCCCTGGACGCCCTCGACCTGCACCTGAACACGCGCGTGCTCACGGACCTGACCGTGCCGGTGAGCGCCCAGCAGGGCGAGGCGGCCCGCGCCGAACTGGCCGCCGCCGGGGTGGTGCTGGCTCGCTCGGACGAGATCGCGTAGTCCGCGTCCGGCGGGCGGGGCTCGACCGCTCGCTCGAGCGGAACCGGGCCTGACCGCGCGGCCGCCTCGCACCGACTCAGTCGCGCAGCACCTGCCACATCCCCAGCATCTCCTTCGCCTCCCAGCCGAGCGAGCGGTAGAGCACCTCGGCCTCCGGCGTCGCGAACAGCCCGATGAAACGGTGGCCCGGGGCATGGTCGCGGACCTGCCGCACCAGGGCGTCGACGATGGCCCGGCCGACTCCACGGCGCCGGTGGTCGGGATGAACCGCGACGTCCTCGATGTAGAAGTAGAAGGCGCCGTCGCCGACCACTCGGCCCATCCCGATGAGACCGTCGTCGTCGTGGACCACGACACCGCAGGTCGAGCCGGCCAGGGAGGCGGGCATGGACTCCCACCAGAACGCCTCACCCCAGCCGACGGCCTCGGCGAGGACCCGGTGCTCCTGCGTCGTGGGCACCCGGTCCGTGACGGTGTACGGCATGGTCACCTCCGTGTCGGATGGTCCTTCGCCACCTACGCCTCGCCAGGAAGCCGTGGCGGCTCGTCGAGGTCGGGCACCCGTCCGATCCCCTGGGCGTCATCGCCGTGTTCCTCGATGAACGCGGTGAAGATCTCCGTGCGCAGCGCGGCCACCCGATCGGCGAGCGCCGCGCGCTCGGCCTTCGTGGTGCCGGGCGCGGTCAGCAGCTGGGCCGCGTGCTCGCAGTGGGACAGCCGCTTCGACCACGCCTCCGCGCGGCGGGACTCGTCGGCGTCGTCGGCGGAGGCGGCGAGGTAGGCGACCTGGTCGCGGAGCACCTCGATCGTGGCGAGCACGTCCTGGACGGCCGTGCCCTTGCGCCGGGCAAGCCGGTTCGCCTGGTCCTGGATGCTCTGCCAGATCTCCGGGTTCGCCTTGATCAGCTCGACCGCCTTCGGCAGGAACGGGCCGATCCACTTGATCGTGTCGACGATCGCCTTGCGGTTCACGGCCACGGGCGCGCCCCCTTGTCTCCGGGGTGCCTCGCACCCGACTGCGCCCAGGCTACTTGGCCGCTAGCGGGCCCGCAGCGCCGCCTCGTACAGTTCCCGCCGGCTCACCCCGTGCGCGGCGGCCACGGTCGCGGCCGCCTCCTTGAGCCGTTCCCCCGCCTCGATCCGGGCGAGCACCTCGTCCACATGGTCGGCGGGCTCGGAGGCCGACGGCGTCGCACCGGCGACCACGACGGTGATCTCGCCGCGCACTCCGTCCGCGGCCCACCTGGCCAGGTCGGTCAGCGGTCCGCGGCGCACCTGCTCGTAGGTCTTCGTCAGTTCCCGGCAGACGGCGGCGGCCCGGTCGGCGCCGAACGCGTCGGCCATCGCGGCGAGGGTGTCGGCGATCCGGTGCGGTGACTCGAAGAACACCATCGTGCGTGGCTCGTCGGCCAGGGCGGCGAGGGCGCGGGCCCGCTCACCCGGTCTGCGGGCCACGAACCCCTCGAACGTGAAACGGTCGCTCGCCAGCCCGGAGAGGGCGATCGCGGTGAGCACCGCGCTCGGGCCGGGCACGGCGGTGACCCGCACCCCCGCGTCCGCGGCTGCCCGCACCACCCGGAAACCCGGGTCGGAGACGCCCGGCATGCCGGCGTCGGAGACCACCAGGACCGTGTCCCCCTCCTGTGCGGCGGCGACGAGCACCTGGGCCCGCTCGGACTCGTTGTGCTCGTGGTAACTGATCACCTTCGAGGTGAGGGTGACGTCGAGTCGCGCGGCGAGGGCGCGCAGCCGGCGGGTGTCCTCGGCGGCGATCAGGTCCGCCCGACGGAGCAGTTCCACGAGGCGGGGCGGGGCGTCACCGGTGTCCCCGATCGGGGTGGCGGCGAGCACGATCACACCGGATCCGCCGTCGGGGTCGGGATCGGTGCCCGCGCGATCGTTTGCCACGTCTGCCAGTGTGCCCCACTTACACTCGTGCGGGTGAGCCGGTCAGCAGAGGGGGCGCCCGACGTCGAGGCCTCCGGCGACGCCGCAGGATCCGGCCCGACGGACTCGCCGGCCCCATCCGGCACGCCCGACGCGACGGGCTCGACGGTCCAGGCCGGCCCGGCCGACGCGACGGCCTCGACGGGCCTATCCAGCCCGGCCGGTCCAACCGGACCGGCCGCACCCGCCCAGGGCCGCGACCACTCGACGCAACCTCGCGCGCAGCACGCCGCCCCCGCCGTCGGGCGCGTCACCCGGCTCCGCGAGGCGATGCGCGCACCGAAACTGACCTACGCGGGCCGTACCCGCGAGCAGATCGAGCAGAGCCTGCTGACCCGACTGCACATGGCTTCGATCCCGGGGTCGCAGCTCTGGGCGTGGCTCGGGCCCGCACTCGTGACCGCGTTCGCCGCGGTGCTCCGCCTGGCCTATCTCGACCGGCCGGCCCGGCTCGTGTTCGACGAGACCTACTACGTCAAGCAGGCCTACTCGCTGCTCGTGCTCGGCTACGAGGGCGACTGGAACGAGGAGCCCGACGAGAACTTCGCCGCCGGCGACTACTCCGACCTGCAGACCACCGCCGACTACGTGGTGCACCCCGGCGTGGGCAAGTGGATGATCGCCGCCGGGATCCGGCTGCTCGGCGTGGACAGCCCGTGGGGCTGGCGGATCAGCGCCGCCGTGATCGGCACGATCAGCGTGTTCCTGCTCGCCAGGATCGCCCGGCGGCTGTTCGGCTCGACCCTGCTCGGCTGCACCGCCGCGCTGTTCCTGGCGATCGACGGCATCCACATCGTGATGTCCAGGATCTCGATCCTGGACATCTTCCTGTCCTTCTGGGTGCTCGCCGCGTTCGGGGCGCTGCTCCTGGACCGGGAGCGACATCGGCGCCGACTCGCTAGCGCCGCCGCCGCCGAGATCGCCGAACGCGGATCGATCCGGGATCCCTGGGGTCCGAGGGTCGGCGTGCGCTGGTGGCTGGTGGTGGCCGGGGTGTGCCTGGGCCTGGCGTGCGGCGTGAAGTGGTCGGGCATCTACGCCGTGGCCGTGTTCGGGTTGTTCGCCGTCGCGTGGACGATCAGCGCCCGCCGGGCGATCGGGGTACGGCTGTGGGTGGGGGCCGGCGCGCTGCGTGACGGCGTGCCCGCCTTCGTCGCGATGGTCCCGACGGCGGCGCTCACCTACGTCCTGACCTGGCTGCCGTGGTGGCTGAGCCCGAACTCCTACAACCGGCACTGGGCCACCGAGGTGAACGCGGTCGCGGAGGTGCCCGAGCGCACCTGGATGCCGGACTGGCTGAACTCCTGGTGGGAGTACCACCTGAAGATGTGGGAGTTCCACAACAACCTGGTCTCCGAGCACACCTACATGTCGAAGCCGTGGGGGTGGCTGCTCCAGTGGCGGCCAACCTCATTCGCGTGGCGCGACATCAAGGCGGACGCCGGTGCCATGGACGTGTGCGGCGCCGAACGGTGCGCTGGCGCCATCCTGGCCGTCGGCAACCCGGTGATCTGGTGGGGCGGGGCACTGGCGCTGATCCTCGTGATCTGGGCCGCCGTGCGCCGCCGGGACTGGCGGGCCTGGGCGATCCTGGCCGGCTACCTCGCGATGTACCTGCCCTGGTTCGCCTACTCGGCCCGCACCATCTTCACGTTCTACACCGTCGCGTTCGTGCCGTTCGTGGCGCTCGCGCTGGCCTACGTGATCGGGGAGCTGATCGGCCCGCGGGACCTTCCCCTGTCCGAGCGCCGCCCCGGGATCTGGACGGCCGCCGTCATCGTGGTGCTCGCGCTCGCCGTCTCCGCGTTCTACTGGCCGATCTGGAGCAACCAGTGGGTGCCGTACACGTTCTGGCGACTGCACATGCTGCTGCCCACCTGGGTCTAGCGACAGTCCGGGAGCGCCCGGTTCAGTAGTACTCCGCGGGGAGCGCGCCGGTCAGCCAGGGCAGTTCGTTGTCGCGGATGAACGCGGACAGGGTCTGATCGCGGGGCAGGACCCGCGGCAGCCAGGCCTCGAGCCGGTCGATCAGCATGGCCGCGTCGCCGGGATCCGCCCCGGTGAGGATCCGCTGCCAGGTCTCGGTGAACCCGTCCGGGACGTCCGGCAGGCCGGCGAGCGTCGCGGTGACGTACTTCTGCCCGCGGAACAGGGTGCGGTTCACTGCGAGCACGCACCGGGCGGCGGCCAGCGCCAGGTGCAGGGCGGCGTGGCGGCGGAGGAACTCGTCACCGGAGGCGTTGGCCTGGGCGAGGAAATAGCGGCCGTGCAGCCGGGCCTGGGCGAGGTGGGCGTCCACGCGACGGTCCCACTCCTGCTCGGGCAGGATCGCGAGCGCGGCGATGGTCTCCTCGATCTCGGGCAGTCGGCTGATCACCACCCGGGCACCGGCGAACGAGGCCCGGGTGGGATCGTCGGCGCGCTCCGCCGCCACCGCGAGGTACCGCGGGCAGGCGAGCTTCACGTCCACGTAGCCACCCGGGTAGTCCTCGTCGTGGCGCTCGCTCCAGGCCAGCCGGTTCACCTGCGCCGCCGCCTGCCAGGCGTCGTCGTCGACGACGAGGTAGACGTCGACGTCGCTGCCCGGGCGTTCGGTACCGCGGGCAACGGAGCCGACGAGCACGACGGCGAGGGTCGCCTCCTGCGTGGCGGCGTCGGCGGCGTAGCGGGCCAGGGCGTCCTCGTGGTGGCGCACCGGTGCCGCTCAGCCCTTGACCGCGCCGGACGTCATCCCGGAGACGATCTGCCGGTTGAAGAAGATGTACATCACCAGCGGCGGGATCGTGATCAGGAAGATGTTCATGAACAGCAGGTTCCACTGGCTCATCGTCTGGCTCTGGAAGTTGTACAGCGTGAGCTGGACCGTGGGGTTGTCGCTGCCCGGCAGGAAGTACAGCGGTCCGGTGAAGTCGTTGAAGACGTTCACGGCCTGCACCACGATGACCGTGATCACCACGGGCCGCAGCAGCGGCAGCACCACCTGGAAGAAGAGCCGCACCGGTCCCGCCCCGTCGATGATCGCGGCCTCGTCCAGTTCCCTCGGGATCGTCGAGACGAATGCGCGGAACAGCAGGATGCAGAACGAGAGCCCGAACGTGGCCTCGATGAAGATCATCCCCGGCATGGTCTTGAACAGCCCGATGGTCTGCAGCACCCAGATCGTCGGCACCACGGCCGGCGGCACGATCAGCCCGGCCAGCACGAGGACGTTCACCAACGGGTTCCAGCGCGAGGAGCGCCGCTGCAGCACGTAGCCGACCATCGCCGCCATCACCACCATCAGCGTCACCGAGACCACGGTGAGCACGGTGCTGTTCACGAACGCCCGCACGAGCATGTAGTCGCGGGTCTGCATGACCTGGACGAAGTTCTCCCAGAGCAGCCACTGGCTCGGCAGCGACATGTCCAGCAGGGAGGCCTCCGACGCCGACTTCGCTGCGGTCAGGAAGATGAACGCGAACGGGATCAGGAACACCACGATCGAGACGAGCACCGCGGCGGCACCGACCAGGTTGCGTTGGAGGGCCCTGGTCCTCATCGCTCCACCTCCCGCCTGTTGAACCAGATCGAGATCGGTACGACGATCGCGGTCACCACCACGAACAGCACCACGTTGCCCGCGGTCGACAGTCCGAAGAATCCGGCCTGGTACTGCTTGTAGATCACGGACCCGATCACGTCGCTGGTGAAGCCCGGGCCGCCGCGGGTCATCGCCCAGATCAGGTCGAACGCGCGCAGCCCGCCGATCAGCGAGAGCAGCACCACGGTGGTGGTGGCCGGCCGGACCAGCGGCACCGTGATCCGCCAGAACCGGTGCCACGCGTTCGCGCCGTCCACCCGGGCCGCCTCGTAGTACTCCTGCGGGATGGCGGCGATCCCGGCGATGTAGATCAGGGTCGCGATGCCGACGCCCTTCCAGACGTCCACGAGGGCGATCGAGAACAGCGCCAGCGACGGGTCGGTCAGCCACCCGGGACCGGTGATCCCGACCAACGCGAGGGCTTCGTTGATCACGCCGTCGAACGGATCCATGAGCATCTTGAACGTGATGCCGACGCCGATCGTGGAGACCAGCACTGGGAAGAACACCACCGAGCGCAGGTACCCGCGAGCAGCGAGCTGGGAGGTGAGGAACACCCCGAGCAGCAGCCCCAGCACCACCTTCGAGGCCGACGTCAGGAACCCGAAGATGAACGTGTTCGTGAACCCGCGCAGCAGCATCGGCTCGCTGAAGAACTGGACGAAGTTGTCCAGGCCGATGAACTCGGCCTCGAACAGGGTCCACCTGGTCAGGCTGAAGTACAGCGAGGCGAACGTCGGCACCGCGAACAGGACCAGGTAGAACACCCCGGCCGGGATGTAGAACCAGGTCGGGTACGAACTCTTGATCGGTCGGCGCTTGCGCGGCTCGACCGCGTCATCCGCGCTCGGGCGGTTGGCAACCAGGGTCGTCATGTGATCTCCAGTGATCTCCGGCGGCCGCCTCAGCCGGTGGCGGTGAGGCGGCCGCGCGGGAGGGTTCGGTTATCAGGACTCCGTGGCGGCTACCACCCTTCCAGGCCCAGTTGCTGGGCCTGCTTCTCGACGTCCTGGTCGTACAGGGCGGCCGCGTCGGCGGCCGGGCGGATCCCGGAGCCGACCTCGACCGTCAGCTGCTCCAGGTTCGGCCCCTTGATCGGCGAGAGGAACTCCAGCGCCGGCCCCGTCTGGCCGGCGTCGAAGTAGGCCTGAACCTCGGTCAGGGTGGGCGGCGCATCGTCGGGCAGGGTGCAGGCATCCGTGGCGAACGGACCGCTCGGGCCGAGGGTGTCGGTCTGGATACGGCAGCCTTCCTCGGACAGCGCGAACGCGATGAAGCGCTTCGCTGCCTCGAGTTCATCGCCCTCGGTGGTGTTCGGGATGTACATGGCATTGGGCAGCCACACCGTCAGCCGAGTGTCGGCAGCATCCTGCGCCGGCAGGGCGAAGACACCGACGTCCTCGATATTGTCCGCATAGTTCTGCCTCACAGCCCCGATGGCGGACGTCAGGATCGGGTAGTGCGCCCCCTCGCCGGTGGCGAGCATCCGGACGCCGTCGTCATAGAGCGCGGAGGCGAAGTCCTCGTTGAAGTAACCGGCCTCGTGCGCCTCCTGCTGGTTCGCGAAGCCCTGCAGCGCCGGCTCATCCACGTAGAAGCGGTTGTGCGCGGTGTACTCCTGCGCCCAGTCCGGGTCCTGCGCGGCGACGTTCGCGAAGTCGCCGAGCACGAACAGTTGGCTGGTCCAGGTGTCGCCGTAGGTCTGGATGATCGGGGCCGCGATGCCGGAGTCGAGGATCGCCTGATTGTTGGCCATGAAGGACGCCCAGTCCGTGGGCACCTCGAGGCCCAACTCCTCGTAGATGGGCTTGTTGTACATGATGGCGCCGGCCTGGGTGGTGCCCCACGGCGCCCCGTAGAACCCGTTGTCGGTGGAGACCACGGTGCGCATGTCCTCGACCAGGGAGTCGGCCCACTCCTGGTCCGAGAGGTCCACCAGGTTCTGGTCCGGGTTCAGCGCCTGGAGCAGGGAGCCGGAGTTGTAGTGGAAGACGTCGGCCATCTCGCCGGTCGCGAGCTTCGTCTTCATCAGGTTGTCACCCTCGGTACCACCGGGCTGGACCTCGAGGGTCACCACGACGTCCTCGTTCGCGGCGTTGAAGGCGTCGACCAGTTCCTGCGCCGCGGTGGCGCCGGGCTCCCCGTTCTGGCTCAGGAACGTGATCTCGACCGTGTCGCCGTCCCCACCGCCGCCGCCATCGGAACTACAGGCAGCCATGCCGACCACCAGTGCTGCCGCCCCGAGGACGACCGAAGCCTTGCGGGTGCGTTGACGCATGCTCATCCTTTACCTCCTCGTAAAGTCGCCGACCTCGATGACGGCTCAGCACGAACCGATTGAATCGGTTCAAACGTGTAGTCACTCTACGTGCGTTCCGCAGCGCCGTCAACGGCACGGAACAACAATTCGACAACGACGCCCCGCCACTGCCCCTCGTGGTCCGTGGCGATCCGTCGACTCAGTTCCGGCTCCGTCGAGTCAGTCGTCACGACCCGACTGCCTCGAGACCCCGGCGACTGACGCGCCCATTGACAAGCACGCTTGGAACGATTCAGGATGGCGTGGCGAGCCGCCCGCTTCGGCCCTCGAACCCCACCGCAAAGGAGCAGTGACCCATGACCGCACGCCCGGTGGCACTCGATGCCGAGGCACCACGTGGCACGTCCTTCGTCGCCACGCCGACGCCCCGGCTGAGCTGGCGGACCGAGACCGAGACACCTGACTGGACCCAGACCGCCGCGGAGGTCGAGCTCAGTTCGGCGGGTCAGACCCGCACGGCCACGGTCGACTCGAGCGACTCGGTGCTCGTGCCGTGGCCGTTCGAGGCGTTGGCGCCCGGCCAGGACGCCGCGGTGCGGGTGCGGGTCACCGGCTCGGACGGGGTCACCTCCGACTGGAGCGAGCCCCTGACCGTGCGCGCCGGCTTCCTCCCCGAGGGCGGCTGGCGCGCCGAGCCGATCGGGCTCACCTCGCCGACCAGGCCGGCCGAGCCGGGCCTGGTCCGGACCGAGTTCGACCTGCCCGCACCGGTCCGCCGCGCCACCCTGTTCGCCACCGCCACCGGCGCCTACCAGGTCGCCGTGAACGGCACCGACGTCGACGACCAGGTGCTCAAGCCGGGCTGGACGCCCTACCAGTACCGGCTCATCCACGAGACGACCGACGTGACCGCCCTCCTCGCCCAGGGCCGCAACGCCGTCGGGATCCGGTTCGCCGGCGCCTGGGCCACCGAGCTGTTCGGCTTCCGCGCGAACGCCCGCCGCGTCTACGCCGAGCAGCCGTCGGTCGCGCTCCAACTGATCGTCGAGCACACCGACGGGACCACCACCGAGATCGTCACCAACGGCACTGACGGCACTTGGCGGGCCGGCCACGGACCGATCACCGCGAGCGGGATCTACGCGGGCGAGTCCCACGACGCGCGGCTGGACCTGCCGGGCTGGTCCGCCGTCGGCTTCGACGACGGCGGATGGTCGCCGGCGCACCCGGCGGAACCGACGCTCGTCCCCGAGCCGCGCACGTCGCCGCCGGTGCGACGGATCGAACAGCTCGCCGTCGTCGAGGTGATCACCACCCCGTCCGGGCGGACCGTGCTGGACTTCGGGCAGAACCTGGTCGGGCGGCTACGGCTCACGGTGAGCGGCCCGGCCGGGCACACGATCACCCTGCGGCACGCGGAGGTCCTCGAGGACGGCGAACTCGGGGTGCGCCCGCTGCGCGCGGCGGCCGCCACGGACACCCTGATCCTCGCCGGGGTCGGCGAGCAGGTCTGGGAGCCCGAGTTCAGTTTCCACGGGTTCCGGTACGCCGAGGTGGACGGCTGGCCGGGCGAGTTCGACCCAGCGGCGGTCGTGGCCGTGGTGATCCACAGCGACATGGAGCGCACCGGCTGGTTCACGAGCTCGCACGACCTGGTCGACCGGCTGCACGAGAACGTGGTCTGGGGCCAGCGCGGCAACTTCCTCTACGTGCCCACCGACTGCCCGCAGCGGGACGAGCGGCTCGGCTGGACCGGGGACATCCAGGTGTTCGCCCCGACCGCGAGCTTCCTGTTCGACTCCCGGACGTTCCTGTCCTCCTGGCTCACCGACCTCGCCCTCGAGCAGCGTGGCGCGGACGGCGTGGTGCCGTTCATCGTGCCGAACGTGCTCGGCCCGGCCCGCCCGGCCGCGGCCTGGGGCGACGCCGCGACCGTGGTCCCGACGGTGCTGTTGGAGCGGTTCGCCGACCGGCGCACCCTCGAGGCCCAGTACTCCTCGATGACGGCGTGGACCGACCTGCTGCTCGGCCTCGCCGGCGAACGCCACCTCTGGGAGGGGCGGTTCCAGTTCGGGGACTGGCTGGACCCGAGCGCCCCGCCGGACCGGCCCGCCGAGGCCAAGGCCCACCCCGACCTCGTCGCGACCGCGCACGTGTTCCGGTCCGCGGACCTGACCGCCCGGGCCGCCGCCGAGTTGGGCCGCGAGGCGGACGCCGTCGCCTATCGGGAGCACGCCGAGCAGGTCCAGGCCGCGTTCCTGGCCGAGTACGTCACCCCGGCCGGGCGGATGATGTCGGACGCGCAGACCTCCTATGCGCTGGCCCTGGTGTTCGACATCGCGCCGCCGGACCAGCACGCCGCCCTGGGCGCCCGCCTGGCCGACCTGGTCCGGGAGAACGGCTACCGGATCGGCACCGGGTTCGTCGGCACCCCGATCATCGCCGACGCCCTGACCCGGACCGGCCACCTGGACGTGGCCGCGCGGCTGCTCACCCAGACCGAGTGCCCGTCCTGGCTGTACCCGGTCACGATGGGCGCCACCACGGTCTGGGAGCGCTGGGACAGCATGCTCCCGGACGGCTCCATCAACCCCGGCCAGATGACGTCGTTCAACCACTACGCGCTCGGGGCCATCGCCGACTGGCTCCACCGCACCGTGGCCGGCCTGGCGCCCGCCGAGCCGGGCTACCGCACCCTGGACGTGCGGCCGCGGCCGCTGCCCGGCTTCACCCACGCCCGGGCCGAGCACCGAACGCCCCACGGAACGGCCGCCGTCGGGTGGTCACGCGAGGGCGAAACGCTGACCGTGACGGCAACCGTGCCGCCGAACACCCGGGCCCGGGTGGTCCTGCCGGGCACGGACGAGGAACTGACGGTCGGCTCCGGCACCCACTCCTGGTCGGTGCCCGCGCCGGCGCCGGCGCGGACACCGGGGCCGGTGGACCTGGACACGAGTCTGGCGGCCGTCATCGACGACGAGGAGGCGTACGCGACGCTGCTCCGAGTGCTCGGCGAGGACAGCCCGGAGGCCGCCGAGGCGGTCCGCACCCATACCGCCTGGGTGCCGGGCCGGACCCTCGGCGAACGCCTGGAGATGGCCGCCGGCGGGGCCACGAAGGACCGGCTCGCCGAGGCCTACGCGCAACTGAGCGCGGCCCGCGGCCACTGAGCCGACGACCGGCGGCGACCTCCCCGCCCCATGCAACGACCGCCGTCGGCCCGGCTTGAAAGGCGGGCCGACGGCGGTCGGTGCGTACGGCGGTCGCGGCTGCGACGGCGGGGCTGCTCAGGCGAGGTGGGCGGGCTTGCCCCAGGTCACGTTGTCCGGGTCGCCGCCGTAGCGGTGGCCCCGGTCGAGACCCGCGATCCGGGCGAGGTCGTCGTCGGTGAGCCGCACGTCCGCGGCCGCGAGGTTCTCCGCGATCCGCGACGGCGTGACGGACTTCGGGATCACCACGTTGCCGACGGCCAGGTGCCAGGCGAGCACCACCTGGGCTGGGGTGGCCTGGTGCGCGGCGGCGATCTCGGCGAACACCGGGTCCTCGAGCAGTCCGCGGCCGGAACCGAGCGGGGACCAGGCCTCGGTGGCGATGTGGTGCTCGGCGTGGAACGCCTTGAGCTCGTTCTGCTGCAGGTAGGGGTGCGACTCGACCTGGTTCAGCACCGGGGTGACACCGGTCTCGCCGATGATCCGCTCCAGGTGCGGGACCTGGAAGTTCGAGACACCGATCGAGCGGACCCGGCCCTCGTTCAGCAGGGTGACGAACGCCTTCCAGGTGGCCGAGTACTGGTCCCAGGCCGGCGCGGCCCAGTGGATCAGGTACAGGTCCACGGTCTCGAGGCCGAGCTTGGCCAGGCTCTCGTCGTAGGCGCGCAGGGTGGAGTCGTAGCCCTGGTCCGGGTTGTTCAGCTTCGTGGTCACGTACACCTCGTCGCGGGCGAGCCCGGACTCGGCGATCGCGCGGCCCACGCCGGCCTCGTTGCCGTAGGCGGCGGCGGTGTCGATCAGGCGGTAGCCGACGCGCAGGGCCTCGGCGACGGCGGTGGTCGCCTCGTCGTCGGGCACCTGCCAGACGCCGAACCCGAGCTGGGGGATGGTCGATCCGTCGGAGAGGCTGTGGGCTGGGACGTTCGCGGGGTAACTGGTCACGGTCCACCAGCCTAGCGCCGGGTGTCCGTGGGCTGCATCGCGGGCCACCCCGGGCGATCGGACCCGCGGCTCTGAGATCGCCCCTGCGCACGTCCGATCTCAGTGCGGCGGGTGCGAGGTGACGCCGGGGGGGTTCAGCTCCGCGGGATCCAGCGACGACCCATCTCCTCGGACGTCGGCCCCGGCCCCGGGAGGTCGGCCGCGCCGCGGCCGGTCGCCCCCGGCGGGGCGCCATCGCCGGCAACTCCGTCGAACCAGATGGTCAGGTACCGGTGCCGCAACTGCCGGGTGCGCTCGTCGTCCGGCCCGAGCACCGCGGTGACCTGGTCGAAGAGCAGGGTGAGGTCCTCGGCCACGAGGCCCGCTCGGAGCACTCCGGCCGTGCGGGCTGCCTCGAAGATCCGCACGCCGAGCGCGGAGGCATCGCCGGCGAGCCGCCCCAGGTCCTCCGAGGGTGTGAACGTGCCCGCCAGGTTCACGGTGAGCGCGTGCACGTCCGCATCGATGATGCCGGTGACGAACTCGGTGAGGGTGGTCCACGGGTCCGCGCCGGCGTCGAGGCACTCCTGCGCGATCCGCGCGAAGCGTTCGAGACCGTCCGCACAGAGCCGGCGCACCAGGTCCTCCTTGCCCTCGTAGCGGTGGTACAGGGCGCTGATCCCGACCCCCGCCTCCTTCGCGACCGCCGACATGGGAGCGGCCGCGTCCCTGAGGAACACCGTGCGCGCTGCGGCCAGGATCAGGCGGTCGTTGCGGGCGGCCTGGGCACGCCGGCCGCTCAACGCGGGCGTGGGGGTCTCGATCGGATCCATGGTTGCCACCCTAACGCCTTGTGCGGAACGGATCATTCCGTTACACTCGATCTCAGCGGAACAAATCGTTCCGTTCCAACTTTGAGGAGAGTCCGATGACCGCATCCGAGATCACCCCCGCCACGATCGACATCCCGCAGGCGGACCTCGACGATCTGGCGGACCGACTGGCCCGGACCCGCTGGGTGGACGAGATCGAGGGCTCCGGCTCCGAGTACGGCACCAGCCTGGCCCAGGTGCGCGAGTGGGCCGAGTACTGGCGCACCTCCTTCGACTGGCGTGCGGTCGAGGCGCGGCTGAACGCCTACCCGCAGTTCACCACCGAGATCGACGGGCAGCGCATCCACTTCCTGCACGTGCGCTCTCCCCGCCCGGACGCGACCGCGCTGATCCTGACGCACGGGTGGCCGGGCTCGGTCCTGGAATACCTGGACGTGATCGATCCGCTCGTCGCCGCCGGGTTCGACCTGGTCATCCCGTCGCTGCCCGGATTCGGCTTCTCCGGGCCCACCACCGAGCGCGGCTGGGGCGTGCACCGCACCGCCGCCGCCTGGGTGGAGCTGATGCGCCGGCTCGGCTACGAGCGGTACGGGGCGGTGGGCAACGACGCCGGCTCGATGATCTCGCCCGAGGTGGGCCGGCTCGCCCCGGAATCCGTGATCGGGGTGCACGTCACCCAGTTGTTCTCGTTCCCCTCCGGCGACCCGGCCGAGCTGGCGGACCTGACGGCGCAGGAGCAGGCCGGCATGGAACGGCTGAGCTGGTTCTGGGAGAACATGGGCGCCTTCAACCTGATCCAGACCCAGGCCCCACAGACGCTGGCGCACGCCCTCGCCGACTCCCCGGTCGGCCTGCTCGGCTGGAACGGGCAGCTGCTCGTGGGGCTCGACCCGGAGTTCGTGGTCGCGAACGTGGCGCTGTACTGGCTCACCGGCACCAGCGGCTCCTCGATCCGGATGTACCGGGAGATGGCCGGCGACCCCAAGCCCGAGGGGCAGACCACCGCGCCGACGGCGCTGGCCGCGGGCGCGAAGGACTTCCTCGCGATCCGTCGGTTCGCCGAGCGCGATCACGCCACGATCACGCGCTGGAACGTGTTCGACGTGCCCGGTCACTACACGGCGTACGAGGCGCCCCAGGTGATCGTCGACGACGTCACCGCGTTCTTCGCCGACCTCGCCTCGGGGGCGGGCGGGGCCGCCTGAGAGCCCACCCGAAGCCCGGCGGCCGCTCCCACCTGCGGGCGGCCGCCGCGGCGTCGACCGGGCGGGCCGGTGTCAGCCGGCCGGCGAGACCGTCTGCGCCTCGTGCGGGTACCCGGCGGCCGCCCACAGCGGTTCGTGGGCGGCCAGCCGGGGCGCGAACGTCTCCCAGTCCCGGACGACCTGGGCGGACCAGGCCACCTCCGCGACCGCCGCCAGGCGCGGCAGCAGCATGGTGAACAGGTCCTCCTCGGTGGCAAGGGTCTCGGTCCACAGGGCCGCCTCGACGCCGACGATCGCACTCGGGTCCACGCCGGGCAGGTACTGCTCGGGGTCCCAGTCGTAGCTGTCCCGCACGCCCACGGTGCCGGCCCAGGCCAGCCCGAGCGGGTAGTCGTCGTGGTACTTCATGTCCAGGTAGACGTGCTTGGCGGGGCTGAGGATCACACCGATACCACGCTGGGCCGCGGCCACAATCGGCGCCGGGTCGGAGTTCGTGTCCCACAACTGCACCAGGGCGCCGGCGGGCAGGTCCGCGACGGCACCCTCGCCCCACACGATCGGGGTCTTGCCCGCGGCCACCGTGAGGGCCGTGGCCGCCTCGATGAACTCGTCGTACTCGGCGCGTTCCATGGTGTGCACCTCGTCGCCGCCGACGTGCAGGTACGGGCCCGGGGTGAGCGCGGCGAGGTCGCCGATCACGTCGGTGAGGAAGCCGGCCGTGGCGGGCAGGGCGAGGGTGAACTGGGAGAAGCCCACCTCGGTGCCGGTGTACACCTCGGGTGCGACACCGTCGCGGTTGAGCTCGGGCACGGCGTGCAGGGCCGCGTTGGAGTGGCCGGGCATGTCGATCTCGCCGACCACCTCGATGCCGCGCTGCGCCGCGTACTCCACGAGGGCGGTCAGGTCCTCGGCGCTCAGGTGACCGCCCTCGGCGCCGTCGACGGCGGTATCGCTGGAGAGGCCGGTCAGCTCCGGGCGGCTGGCCGAGTGGAACCGCCAGCCCTGGTCGTCGGTGAGGTGCAGGTGCAGCACGTTCAGCTTGTAGGCGGCCATCAGGTCGATCACCCGGCGCAGGGTCGCCGGCCCGTGGAAGTGCCGGACCACGTCGATCATCAGGCCGCGCCGGGTGAACCGGGGCGCGTCCTCGATCCGCAGCGCGGGGATCGCCCCGTCGGCGAGGTTGCGCAGCTGCACGAGCGTGGCCAGCCCGCGGACCAGGCCGGCGACGCTGCCTTCGATGACCACGCGGTCAGCGTCCACGGTGAGTGTGTACGCCTCACCGGGCTGGGCACCCAGGGCGAGTTCGACGGTGTCGGCGGCATCGCCGTCGGCGTCCAGGCCGAGGCCGAGCAGCCGTGCGGCGTAGCGCGCCACCCCCGGCGGGGCGACCAGCGCCGTGTTCTCTGTGATGACGAACCCGTTGCCGGGACGGGTCTCGAGGTGGGTGGGGGCCGGGACGAGCGGAAGGCTCACGCGGAACTCCTAGGCGGAACGTGTGGGGGATATGGCCCACGCTACTAGCCCGCGTAGCAACTCCTCCGATGTTCAGTTCTGTGCAGATCCGTGCGCCGGCCGACGGGAGCCTGTCACTGTGGGGGCCCAGCCCGTCACCGGCAAGGAGGTCCGTGGTGAGGTCGAGGTCCCTGCGTTCGGCTGTGCGCTCCGTATTGGGCGGCGTGCTCGCCGCCGCTCTGATCGGTACCGCGGCGACGGCGGTGGTGGCGCCGGCCGCCCACGCTGCCGGAGTGCCCGTGATCACGAACCCGACCTTCGCCGAGGTCGGCGCGAACGGGGTCCCCACCGGGTGGGGCACCTGGGCTCCCGCGGGTACCGCGACCGTGACGGTCGAGGCGACCGCCGGCCCTTCCGGTGGCCCGGCGGTGGCGATCACGTCGGTCTCCGGCGCCAACGCCCGGCTCGCGCTGACCCAGCGGATCGACGTCGATGCCACGATCGGTCGCGAGCTGACCCTCACCGGATGGGTTCGGGGCGACGGGCTGACCGGCGGCTTCAGCATGCTCCGGATCCAGGCCTACAACGCCGCCGGGCAGGTTGTGCTCCCGGTCAGGGCGGGCCCTTACGTCACGGGCACCTTCGACTGGCGCACCTATTCGACCGACATCGTCCTTCCCGAGGACGCCGCCCGGATCTCCATCGAGCCGATGCTCGACCGCGCCGGCGGCACCGTGTGGTTCGCCGACCTCAGCATCTCCGAGACCGTCGGCGGCGGCGGCCTCACCGCCTCGCCCACCGCACGCGGGCCCGTCGAGCTGACGTGGAACTTCGACGACATCGACGCCGACCGTTACGCGATCTACCGCACCGAGGGGTCCGCGCCCCCGGTCGCGTCCGCGGACACCTTCCTCAAGCGCGCGCTCGCACCCACGACCGCGGACGCCACCGCCGCACCGGGCACGACCTACAGCTACCTCGTGCAGGCGCTCGCCGTCGACGGCTCGGTGCTGGGGATCAGCCCACCGACCACGACCACGACCACGGGCACGTTCGCCGACCGCACCGTCCTCAGCCTCGTCACGGGGCTGCAGCAGGGCGATGCGACGCACGTGAGCTGGGCGATCGGCGCCGACGACCCCACCGCCGACCTGACCGTCCAGGTCGGCGGGGCCGCACCGGTGCCGGTGACCGGATACCAGGGCAGCGTCGAGGCACCCGCCGGTGAGCCGGGCGAGGACGTCGTGCTGCGCTCCGGCGGGACCGAGCTCGCTCGCGCGGTGGTCGGCGCCGAGCAGCACCCGCGGACGCTGGTCGACCCCGGCACCCTCGCGCGGATCCGGTCCGATCTCGCCGCCGGCGAGCCGACCGTCAGCGGTGCCTGGGATGCCGTGACCGCCCGCCTCGACGGCACCGGAGCGGCCTACCCGGGCTCGGCGACCGAGCTCTACCGGGCCCGCGACGCGGCGTTCGCCTACGCCGTCACCGGTGATCACGAATACGCAGAACTGGCCTACGAAGCCGTGATGGCGGGCGCCGACTGGATCGTGGCGCGCGAGACGAACATGGGCCTCGAACTCGGCCGTGGCGCCCTCAACCTGGCTCCCGCCTACGATCTCGCCTACGCCGGCTGGACCGAGGAGCAGCGCGCCGACGTCCGCGACGTCATGACCCGGACCACCGACCTGCTCTCGACCTACCACCACGACACGCTCGACGGCGCCGACCGCGCCTCGAACTGGGTCGCCGTCACGAACGGCACCGAGCTGGCGCTGCTGCTGGCCGCCCGTGGCGACGGCGACTTCGGGACCCACGACGAACGGATCACCTACCTGATCAACCAGGTGGCGCGGCACCTGCAGGACGGTTACACCGGGACCGGGTGGACGCAGGAAGGCTGGGACTACTTCCACTACGCCCAGCTGTACCTGTTCCCGTCGCTGTTCATGGCCCGTGACGCCGGCGTGCTCGCGCTCGACGCCCCGTTGGCGGCGGTGGACTTCTGGAACCTCGCGCTGCACGCGGTCTCCTCACGGACCGCGGGCGACGTCGTCCAGTTCGGGGTGTCCGGCCCGAACAACCAGGTCAGCGGCACCTTCCCGCTGCTGTTCCCGACCGCGCCGGCGGAGGCGCTGCCGGGGCTGGTGCACCTGTACGACGAGCTGCAGGGCGTCGATGCCGCCGACCCGCGTTTCGACGACGTGCACAGCATGTTCGCGGTGCTGTACTACCCGGCGGGCGTCAGCGACGACCCGGCGGACCTGACCGCCGAGGCGGCGCGCACGGCACTGCTCGACGACGAGGCCGGCTTCTACGCCTTCCGCTCCGACTACGCCGATGCCGACGACACCCTGATCTCGACGTCCAACCGCAACCTGCAGCACAAGGGCTGGTCGGCGGCCGAGACGTTCGCGTTGTCGTGGATCGGCGACGACAGCACGTGGGCGCTGCAGGGCGGCAAGGTCCAGGACCCGCTGCTGTGGAGCAAGCCGCTGGTGGACGGCGAGCTGGAGCCTTACGCGAACCAGTACGAGACCGTGCGCGGCGACGGCGTCAGCCTCGAGTCGCGGTCCTTCGACGGTCAGGGCGGCGGGTACGTCCACCTCGACGGGTCGGCCAACTTCGAGGTCACGACGGCGGAGCGTGAGCAGGTCGTCGACCTCGCCCCGGGCGGTGCCGCGGACGCGATCGTCGCGATCCACGACACCTTCGGCGACGCGACGTCCCACGACTGGGACTGGCAGCTGCGACCGGAGGCCTCGGTCACGATCGCCACCTTCCCCGAGGGCGCACCGCACGAACCGTTGTTCACCTTCACCAGCACCGACGGCGCCACGCTGTCCGGCTTCGTACCCGACCGCGACGGCCTGACGGTGCAGGTGATCGACCACACGCTCCGGCTGACCCGCACCGGCACTGCGGCCGACTTCGGGATCGTGCTGGCCACCTCGAGCGCCGGGCCGCTGACGGCCGAGATCGTCGACGGCGACCTGCTGCTCGACGGCCGCGTCATCGACCTCGCCGACCTCGGCTCGGTCGGGAACGGGTTCCCTGCCGAACCGGACGACGGCGCGACGCAACCCCCCGCCGTCGGCATCCTGAGCAGCGACAACGGCTGGGACACCGGCCTGCACGACGGCGACTACACGATCACGATGAACCTGTGGTGGGGCAGCAACGCCAGCCGGGTGCATCTGTACGAGAACGGCGAGCTGATCGCGTCGGAGCGTGTGCAGCCCGGCTCCCCCGCCGCCCAGCGGGTCACGTTCCCGATCACCGGACGCACCGACGGCAGCTACGTCTACACGGCGGAACTCGTCAACAGCGCCGGGCGGACGACGACGGCACCACTGACCGTCAGGGTCACGGACGCCGCCCCCGGCGCCCCGGTGCTCAGCCACGACAACTGGGACGGGAACGGGACCTTCACCGTGACGGCCGATCTGTGGTGGGGCACCAACGCCACCCACTACCGGCTCTACCAGGGCTCCGACGTGGTGGCGGAGGGCGAGCTGGTCGCGGCGACACCGGCGCACCAGCGCATGACCTACGGTGCGGAGTCGCTGGCGCCGGGCACGTACACCTACCGCGTCGAGTGGATCAACGAGGCCGGCTCAACCGAGTCGGCACCACTCACCGTGAGAGTCCGCTGAGGTTCGACTCGCAGGTCACACGGACGCGCCGGCGGACCCCCGGGGCGCAGAATGTGCGCATGCTCCCGGCCGATCGACGCGCCCGACTCCTGCGCGAGCTGCGGATCCACGGCACCGTCCGCACCGAGGAATTCGCGATGGGGGTCGGCGCCTCGGGGATGACGATCCGACGCGATCTCGTCGACCTCGAACGCGCCGGGCTCCTGCACCGGGTGCACGGCGGCGCGATCGCGGCGGGTGGGACCGACGAGATGTCACGATCCAGTGCCCCGGTCGCCACGATCGGGATGGTCGTACCGGCGGCGAACTACTATTTCCCCGACGTGATCAGCGGTGCGCGCACCGCCCTCGGCGCCGCGGGCGCGCGCCTGATCCTGGCCGTCTCGGACTACTCGGCGGAGCGCGAGCGTGAACAGATCACGCGTCTGCTCTCGCGCCGCGTGGACGGCCTCCTGGTCACGCCCACGGTCCATGCGGCCGACGACCCGGCCACCTATGAACTCCTCGCAACCGCAGCACCGGCGGTCGTGGTGCTGGAACGGAGCCTGGACGACTCGCCGTGGCACGGGACGCTGGACACCGTCCGGTGCGACCACGAAGTCGGCGGTGTGCTCGCGGCCGAGCACCTGCTCGCGACCGGGTGCACGCGCCTGCTCGTCGCGGCCCGGTCCAGCGCGACCGCACCGCTGGTCCGTGCCGGGGTCACCCGGGCACTCGCCTCGGCCGGCCTGCAGGCGGAGGTGCTCGTGCTGCCGCCGGCGCAGGCACCCGCCGCCGCGTTGCAGGACGCCCTGCAGGGCGTGGTCGATCGCTGCCGCACCGGGAGCGTCGACGGCGTGATCGTGATCCCCGACGAGGTCGCCATCGGGCTCGTCGACGCCGCCGAGGACGCGGGGCTCCGGGTCCCACAGGACCTCGCCGTGGTCGCCTACGACGACGAGGTCGCCGCCCTCTGCGCCACCCCGTTGACGGCGATCGCCCCACCGCGCCGCGAGGTCGGGGACTCGGGCGCGAGGTTGTGCCTGCACCGCGTGATGTCCCGGCTGCGCGCGAGCCGTCCGGGCGCCTGGTCCCGGATCGCACTCTCGCCCGAGCTGCGGATCCGCGCCACCACCAGAGGCTGATCTCCGAGCCTGCCGCGGTCACACCTTCGCATCGCGGATCGACGTTGATATGACTATCCGATCAAGGAGGTGCGTGATGGGACTTGCCGCAACCACCCGGCGACTCGACGCTGAGCGCGCCCGTGCACACCGTGACCTGCGCACCGCCGTGGCGCAGGCACTCCGCGACGGCATGACCCAACGGACCGCTGCCGCGCAACTGGGCCGCACCCAGGCTGAGGTCAACCGCCTCGCACGCGAGTCCCCGGCCCGCACGCCGACCGGTGAGCGGCGCCGATGGATGACCGCCCGCGACGCCCGCGAGGCCGCGACCCGCGAGCTCCGCGACGGCGACGAGGACTTCGCCCTGCGAGTGATTCTGCAAGCCCGCGATGACCTGCGCCGTCTGTCCGACCCGGACGACATCGCCGAGTGGGCAGTCACCCCGCTCCCGATCCCCGACCCACGGTTCGACGCCTTCCTCGGGGCGATGGCTGCACGCGGGCTGGCCGAGCACGACCCCTCCGCGCCAGGCTGGGCACGAACAGAACCACTACCTGAGCCTTGGTACCCGGCAGAGCTCGCCTCGCTGCGCCGCCGAGCGGACCGCGAAGCGCCAGCTGACCTGCGCCGTCTGGGGATCATGCTCACCGAGAACGACCTCGTCACGGCATGACACCGAGGGAAGTGTTCAGCACCGCCGGCTCACGTAGTTCCGCGCGCCTAGACGAGCCTAGAGTGACCACCATGAGCGAGCATCAGCAGGGCTCCTATGTGCTGCCCGGCCAGGAGTACACGCGCGACACCACCTACATCGAGACCCGGATCACCACTGACGGCCGCGACGGCTACCCGGTCGAGGCCGGGCGGTATCGGCTCGTGGTGGCCCGGGCCTGTCCGTGGGCGAACCGGGCGATCATCGTGCGCCGCCTGCTCGGCCTCGAGGACGCGCTGTCCATGGGCATGTGCGGGCCCACCCACGATGTCCGGTCCTGGACGTTCGACCTCGATCCCGGCGGGGTGGACCCGGTGCTCGGCATCGAGCGGTTGCAGGAGGCGTACTTCAGGCGCACCCCGGACTACCCGCGCGGCATCACCGTGCCCGCGATCGTGGACATCCCGACCGGCGCGGTGGTCACGAACGACTTCGCGCAGATGACCCTGGACCTTTCCACCGAATGGTCCGCGTTCCACCGCGAGGGCGCCCCGGACCTCTACCCCGAGCAGCTGCGGGAGGAGATCGACGAGGTCGCCCTGGCCGTCTACAAGGACGTGAACAACGGGGTGTACCGGTGCGGGTTCGCCGGGTCGCAACGCTCCTACGAGTTCGCCTTCGACCGCCTGTTCGCACGGCTGGACTGGCTCAGCGAGCGGCTCGCCGGCCAGCGCTACTTGGTGGGCGACACGATCACCGAGGCGGACGTGCGGCTGTTCACCACCCTGGCCCGGTTCGACCCCGTCTACCACGGTCACTTCAAGACGAACCGGTCCAAGCTGTCCGAGATGCCGGTGCTGTGGGCCTACGCCCGGGACCTGTTCCAGACCCCAGGGTTCGGCGACACCATCGACTTCGCCCAGATCAAGGAGCACTACTACGTGGTGCACAAGGACGTGAACCCGAGCCGGATCGTGCCCAAGGGCCCGGACCTGGCGAACTGGCTCACACCGCACCACCGCGAGGAGCTCGGTGGCCGGCCGTTCGGCGACGGCACCCCGCCGCCGCCCCCGCGACCGGGCGAGGTCGTCCCGGAGGGCGCGACGCCGCTACGGGTCGGCCACTGAACGCACCCTGCACAATCAGCCACGATCGCGTACAAGAGTGAACGATCGTGTCTTCGTCGTAGTCGTAGGTGGTGGCTGGGCACTGGACCGACAGCCCTGTCCTGGCGTCCTGGGTCGACCGAGTGGCCAACAGCAGATATCCGTTCGGCCGGTACCGTCCCGTCCGCATACCCTGGCGCTCATGTCTGCCACGCTCCAGGTGCTCGGGTTCGGCGCCGCCCACGGCGCCCGCCAACTGTTCACCGACCTCACGTTCGCGATCGCACCCGGTGACGTGTGGGGGCTGGTCGGGGCGAACGGGGCGGGCAAGTCGACGCTGCTCGCCGCGCTCGCGGCCCGGTCCGAAGGAGCCGCCGACGGCGGTGCGGAGCTGACCGGGCGGGCCGTGCTCGCTCCCCCGCATGCGACCGTCGGGTACCTCGCGCAGGAACCGGAGCGGCTGCCCGGTGAGGACGTGCTGGCCTTCCTGCGCCGGCGCACCGGCGTGGACCGGGCCGGGGTGGTCATGGACGCCGCGGCGCAGTCGATGGCGGACCGGCCCGACGACGGCGCCGCGGCCGAGGCCTATAGCCTCGCCCTGGAGCGGTGGCTGGGTCTGGGCGGCGCGGACCTGGACGAACGGGTGCCCGGCGTCGCCGCGGACATCGGTCTGGCGGTCGGCCTCGACGCGCCGATGACCTCGCTCTCCGGCGGCGAGGCGGCCCGGGTGGGCCTGGCCGCACTGCTGCTCCAGCGCTACGACATCCTGCTGCTGGACGAGCCGACCAACGACCTGGATCTGGCCGGCCTGGACCGGCTGGAGCAGTTCGTGCGGGGTGCCCGCGCGCCGATGGTGATCGTCTCCCACGACCGTGAGTTCCTGGCCCGCACGGTGACCGGGATCATCGAGCTCGACCTGGCCCAGCGGCAGGTCAGCGTGTACGAGGGCGGCTACGAGGCGTTCCTGCACGAGCGGGAGGTGGCCCGGGTACGGGCGCGGGAGGCCTACGAGGAGTACGCCGACACCCTCGGCTCGCTCAGGTCCCGCGCCCAGACCCAGAAGACCTGGGTGGACAAGGGCGTCCGGAACGCCCGCAAGAAGGCCAAGGACGGGGACAAGCACATCATCAACGCAGCCGTCGCCCGGACGGAGAAGCAGGCCGCGAAGGTGAGTCAGACCGAGCGGGCGATCGAGCGTCTCGAAGCCGTCGAGGAACCCCGCAAGGAGTGGCAGCTGCAGATGTCCATCGCCGCGGCGACCCGCTCCGGGAGCGTCGTGGCCACCCTCGATGGGGCCGTCGTACGCCGGGGTGACTTCACCCTGGGCCCGGTCACCGCGCAGGTCGATGCCGGCGACCGGATCGTGATCACCGGCGCGAACGGCTCCGGCAAGACCACGCTGCTCGGCCTGCTGCTCGGGCGGATCCCGCCCGAGCAGGGGCGCGCGGCCCTGGGTTCCGGGGTGGAGATCGGCGAGGTGGACCAGGCCCGTGCCCTGTTCGACGAGCCCGACCCGGTGCCGGTGGTGTTCGGTCGGCTGGTGCCGGACTGGCCGGAGGCGGAGGTGCGCACCCTGCTCGCGAAGTTCGGCCTGGGCGGGGAGCACGTGCGACGCCCGGCCGCGTCCCTGTCCCCCGGTGAACGCACCCGGGCCGCGCTGGCGCTCCTGCAGGCGCGCGGGGTGAACCTGCTGGTCCTGGACGAACCGACGAACCACCTGGACCTGCCCGCGATCGAGCAGCTCGAGCAGGCCGTGGAGTCGTTCGGCGGGACCGTGCTGCTGGTCACCCACGACCGGCGGATGCTGGCCCAGGTGCGGGCGACCCGGCGCTGGCGGTTGGACGCGGGTCGGCTGACCGAGGTCGACTGACCTGCCAGGATCGTGCGGTGACACGGTCACCGAGGCCGGTCCGGCGGCTGCCGTCGCCCCGACGGCGTCGGCGTGGGAGGCGCCATCGACGCGGCCGGTCGGCCTGTACGCGCGCCGTCTCGGCGCCGAGTACGAGTTCACGGCGAAAGCGGGGGCGGGGCTGCTCCGCGCCCACGGGCCCGTGCCACCGCGCCCGCAGTGGCGCCCGGACGGGTGAACATGGGTTCTCGACGTCACTCCCGCGCAGGTGGAGGTATTTCTGGTCCCTGAGCCGGCGGCAGCCACCGGGCGGCCACTACGGCCGTGATCACGCCGGGGATCGCCAGCAGGGCCATCACGGTCACGATCGACCACCACGCCGACCCGAGCGCCACGAGCGCGAACACGGCAAGCGAGAACACCTCGCTGCCGAGGCCGCTGACCGAGGTCACCGTGGCGCGAGCCGCACCTGAGATCGACTCCTGCAGGCGGGCCTCCCCGATCAGGAACGCGTTGTTGACGGCGCCGATGCCGAGGGCGATCGCCACGAATCCGGCCGGGGCGCCGACGATGGCGCCGACCCCGACCAGGGCCGCGCCGACCCCGTACAGCCAGGCTATCCGGCGTGGGCTCCACCGGGAGGTCCGCCCGGCGAGCGCGGTGCCGAGCGCCTGGCCGGCCACGATGACCGCGAGCAGCATCGGGATCCGGTCCGCGGCGACGCCGTGCTCGGCGAGCACCAGCGGGAAGTACTCGTCGTAGGCGGTCAGGCCGAGCATCGCGGCCGCGAGGATCGCGACCCGGCGCACCCGTGGCACCCCGGCGGCCTCCCGCAGCCCGGACCGGAGCATGCTCAGGTACTCGCCGAAGGCGGCGGTGCCCGACGGCGGTTGCTCGCTCGCGTGATCGGCGTCACCGTCGGCGTCGGCCGGGTCGGCGTCACCGCCCGCTGTGGCCGGGTCGGCCGCGGCCGCTCGCGAGGACGGCAGGGCCGCCGCCACGGCCGTGTGCAGGAGGGCCATCGCGACGCTCACGGTGCCGACCATCGGGAACCCGCCGGCCGTCATCAGGAGCCCGGCGGACGCCGTCGCCGCGAGCATGGCGAGCATGGCGACGGTCTGCGCCCGGCCCTTGACCGCGGCGTAGCGGTGCGCCGCCCCAGCCGTGCTCAGGTGGTCGAACAGCAGCGCCTCGAAGGTGCCGGACATCAGCGCCGAGGACACGCCCCAGCACACGAAGCCGATCAGGTAGCCCGGGTAGGCGGGCCAGAGCAACCACATACCGAACGCGAGCGCGTACAGCAGCCCGCTGAGCACCAGCAGGGCGCGTCGGTCGATCGTGTCCGCCCAGGCGCCGGAGGGCACCTCGGCGACGAACGCCGTCAGCGACCACACGACGAACAGCGACGAGATCTGCGCGGCCGACAGTCCGCCGTCGGACATCGCCAGGGCGTACACCGCGTAGAACGGGATCGCCTCCCGGGTGGCCAGGAAGGCGACCGCCCGGATCGTCAGGGAGCGGACGGTGAGTTACGGCTGGGCGGCGGGATAGCGCATCGTGCGACAGTACCCCGCCCCCGGTCGGGTACGGAAGGGCATTCTCACAGGGCCAGCGACACCGCGGCCACCACCGCGTACGCCGCGACCGCACCGGTGATCACGGCCACCGAGCGCCACCCCTGCCGCCCTGTGGCCGCGATCGCGGCACCGGAGGCGAGTGTCAGCCCGAGGTTGGAGAAGCTGACCACGTCGTCCTCGAGGGGATTCTCGACGAGGCTGCCGGTGACCCTCCAGACGATCGCCCCGATCGCCAGCGCGGCGCCGGCGACGGCGAGCGCGAACAGCCCGGCCCGGAGCGCGCCGTGCGGCCACGAGTCCGGTGCGCCCGCATGGCCGCCGCGGAGCACGTCCCGGCGCTGCGGGTGCAGGAACACGAACGGGACCGCGGTGAGCGCGACGGTGAGCGCCCCCTGGAGCAGGGCGCCGCCGAACCCGGTGTGCTGCTGCAGCAGGACCGAGGCGATGCTGGAGACGCCGACGACGGTGAGCAGGACCCCGACCCAGGCGACCAGGGCGGAGCGCCGGAGCGGCTTCCACGCCGCGACCAGGGCGCCGATGCCGATCGCGGCCAGGGTCGCCGCCGCCGCGGTGTCCGCCCAGGCGTGCAGCTCGGGGGTGCGGGTCCAGCCGTGATCGACGTCGTCGGGCAGCAGCAGCCACGGGGTGAGCAACCACCGGTAGGTGCCGAAGAGGACCAGGTAGGTCGCCGCGACGAGCACGGCGACGATCCGGAACGGGATCGCTCGGCTCGTCCTGGTCGTGGTCGGGGACGTGGGGGCGGTGGCGGACGAGGTCGCGGCCATCGTGGTTCTCCTCTCGGTGGGCCCCGGGTCGGGACCGGTGCCGATACCCTCGGGCGCCCGCGTGGGCGCCGGGTAGGGCCCCCCGTCCCGCCGACCCGGGCACATTGCCCGGCCACCCGGGACATCGAAACCTGGGCGGGCCCGCCGCCCCTTCGGGACAATGTCGCCATGGTGGTGGGCAGGTGGGTCGAGCGCCGCCTCGGCGGACAGGTCGGCACTGGGTGGCACCGCGGCCTGGCGGGGGCACTGGTGGCCGCCGCGGTCGCCGCGTCGGTGCGGGCCGGCCTGGCTGAGTGGCGCTGGTACGCCGACGAGCCGACGGGCGTGGCGCTGGTGCTGATGGCGCTGGCCGGACTGGCCTGGGCGCTGGCCGGAGCCGTGCTCGCGTGGCTGCGGCCCACGAATGTGGTCGGTTGGCTGATGCTCGTGGTCGGCACGCTCACCCAGGTCAGCGTCGGCAACAACGGCGAGGCGCGGCTGGCTCAGCAGATCGAGGACCCGACGCTGGCGGGGCGGCCGCTCGACCTCACGATCAGCGTGATCGGCGGGCTGCTCATCCTGGCGATGCTCGGCCTGCTGCCGCTGCTGTATCCGTCCGGGCGGCTGGCGGGCCGGACCGACCGGGTGCTCGCCGCCCTCGTGGTCGCCGGTGCCGCGGCGTTCGAGGTGCAGGTGCTGGCCGCCGAGCTCGACCCGTCGCTGGCCCGGGCGTTCGGCGACGACGCCCCGAACGCGTCGGCCGGGTCGGCGCTCGTGGTCTGGGTCCCGCTGGTCGTGTTCGCCCTCGCGTGCGCGGCGGGCTGGGTCAGCGCCGTGGTGCGGCTGGTCCGCTCGCCGGCACCGGAGCGCCAGCAACTGACCCTGCTGCTCACGGCGGTCGTGGTGGCGCTCGTGACCACGCCGTTCGCAGGCCCCTGGGGGCAGGTGGTCGGGCTGTACCTGCTGCCGGTCGCGGTGGCCGTCGGGATCCTGCGCTACCGGCTGCTGGACATCGAGGTGACGCGACCCGCGGACCCGGTTGCGGCGGTCTCGCACCTGGGCAGCGTGCTCGCGAACAGCGACCCCGCCCACCTGCTCGACGCCGCCGTCGGCAGCATCCACCGCTCGCTGCGGCCGAGCGAGCTGCGGCTCACCGACCGGGCGGGCACCGTCATCGCGAGCGTCGGTTCCCCGGCCGGGACCGCACCGGGCGCCGCCGATCCCACTGATGCCCCCGATCCCGCGTGGCTGGCGGTCCCGCTGGTCGTCAGCGGGGAGGACGTGGGGCACCTGCGCGTGGCCACCTACCCGGGCGGGTCCTGGTCCCGGCGCCGGCGCCGGCTGGCCGGCGCCCTGGCCCCGCAGCTCGCGGTGGCCGTGCGCGCCGTCGAACTCGGTGAGGACCTGCAGCACCAGCGCGACGCCGTCGTCGAGGCCCGTCGGGAGGAGCGGGAGCGGCTGCGGCACGACCTCCACGACGGCCTCGGGCCGGCGCTGACCGGGATCGGGCTGGGTCTGCAGGCGGTGCAGGGCGCGCTGGCCCGTGGCGACGTGACCCGCGCCGACGAGCTCACCGACGTGCTGCGCGGGCAGACGGCGAACACCGTGGTGGAGGTCCGGCGGATCATCGAGGACCTGCGCCCCGCGGCGCTGTCGACCGACGGCCTCGCCGGTGCCCTCCCGGGCGCGGTCGCGGCGCTCGCCCGCACCGTGCCGATCCGGGTCGAGGTCGGCGACCTCCCAGCCCTGCCGGCGCCGGTCGAGGACGCCGTGTTCCGGGTCGCCCTCGAGGCCGTGACGAACCTGGAGCGACACTCCGCGGCCCGGTCGGCCTCGCTGGCGGTGTGGGCCGAGGCCGGGGATGTGCACCTCATGGTCGGCGACGACGGTCGCGGCCTGGCCGCCGACGCCGCACCGGGCGTCGGGCTCGGCTCGATGCGCCGGCGCGCCGACGCCGTCGGCGCGCGGTTCGCGATCGAGTCCTCGACGGCGGGAACCACCGTCACGATGTCGGTGCCGCTCGGGCGTCGGGCGGGTTCGGGCACGGCGACGACCGCCGCCGAACTGGCGCCGACCGCCGTCGGGCCGGCGACGCCGTGACCGCCGCCCCGGTGCGGGTGGTCCTCGCCGACGACCACCCGATGTTCCGGTTCGGCCTCACCGCGGCCCTGACCGACGTCGCCGGGATCGACCTCCTCGAGCAGGCGAGCGACGCGGCCGAGCTGCTCTCCGCCGTCAGGCGGCTCCGACCGCAGGTGGCCCTGACCGACCTGAGCATGCCCGGCCCCGGCGGGCCCGCGATGATCGGGGCGCTGCGCGCCGCCGCGCCGGCCACGGCCGTGCTCGTGCTGACCATGCACGATGATGACGACTCCGTGCTCGCCGCGCTGCGCGCCGGAGCCGCCGGGTACCTCCTCAAGGGCGCCGAGCGGGACGAGATCGTGCGGGCGATCCTGACCGTCGCCGACGGCGGGGCGGTCTACGGCGGCCGGGTGGCCCGGCGGGTCGCCGAACTCCTCGCCGCCGGCCCGGCCGACCCGGCGGACTCAGCCGCCCGGGCCTTCCCGGGCCTCACCCCACGCGAGGAGAGCGTCCTGACGCTCGTGGCCCAGGGACTCGGCAACCACGAGATCGCCCGCCGGCTCGGCCTGTCGGAGAAGACCGTCCGCAACAACCTCGCCACCGTGCTGGCCAAGCTCCACCTGCGGGATCGGGCCGCCGCCGTGGCGCACGCGCGCGACGCGGGCCTGGGCGCCGGACCGAGGTGAGAAGCAGGAGCACTGGAGGCTCAGCGTCGGGGGCAGGTGCACCTCTGGTCGTCGGGGACTCCGTTCAGGGCCTCCTCGACGTGGTCACCGCACCCGGCCCAGGTGGTCTTCTGACAGGTGGCGCAGGGTACGCGGTAGCACATCGGGTGAACTCCAGTTCGGGGACGAATCCGTGCCGATCCTACGCGGCGAGCCCGGGCAGCTCGTCCGGGCCAGCCGGCTCGGGGCTCGGGTCGGAGGGGTCGGTGGTCGCGTCCGTGGTGGCGATCTCGGTCGGGCCGGAGGTGCGCCCCAGCACCAGTACCGCTGCGCAGCCGAGCAGCACCACGCCGGCGCTGACCATCACGAGGCGGTAGTCCACCACGGTGATCAGCGCGGCCCCGGCCGCGATCGACGCCAACTGCGGCAGCGTCATGGCCAGGTTGGTCGCGGCCGCGGTGCGGCCCTGCAGCCGCGGCGGGGTGAGCCGCTGCCGGGTGGTGATGAGCGCGACGACCAGCCAGGGCACACAAATCCCGGAGATCGCGATCGCGACGACCGCGACCGGCAGCAGCGGGACCGGCAGCAGGTCCGCGGCGAGCCCGCAGGCGGCCAGGCCGAGCCCGAGCAGGGCCACGCCCACGGTGCGGGCCGGGCCGAGCCGGCGCAACGCCGTCGCCGAGGTCAGGCCACCCACGATCGCGGCGCCGCCCTGGATGCTCATCAGCACGCCGAAGAATGCGGCCTCCATGCCCAGGCCCTTCTCCACCACCTCGAACAGGGCGCTCTCGAACACGCCGAGCACCCCGAAGGCGACGGCGGTGACGAGCACGATCCGAGCGAGCAACGGGACGCTCGCCACATGCCGGAAGCCGGCGGCGGCCTCCGCCCAGAACCCGGCGCGGTCCTCGGCCGGTTCCGGCGTGGACTCGACGACGCGGACGGTGAGCAGGGCGAGCGCGGTCAGCACCAGGATCGCGGCCACCCCCAGTCCGAGCGCTCCGCCGCCCCAGAGGACATAGAGCCCGGCGCCGATCGCCGGGGTGATGATCCGCAGGCCCTGGTCGATCGTGGACAGCAGCGCGTTCGCGTTGTCGAGGTGTTCATCCGGGAGCAGGTCGCGCAGCAGCCCCGACTGGGCGGACCCGTTCAGGATCCCGAGCGCGCCGTACGCGAACGCGACCAGGTACAGCATCCAGAGGTCACCCGGACCGTTGACGAGCACGAGAGACGCGGCGACCACAGCACCGGCAAGGTTAGCCACGATCAGGAGCGAACGCCGTCGGACCCGGTCGGCGAGCAGGCCGAGCAGGGGCGCCGCGAGGGCCGGTGCCCCGAGCGCCAGGAACACCAGTCCGGCCGCTCCGGAGCTTCCCGAGATGTCCTTCGCCCAGACGGCGAGGGTGAGGAAGAGTGCACTGTCGGCGAGGTTGCCGATGGTCCAGGCTCCGAGCAGACGGCGGAACGTGGCGATGCGCAGAACGTCCTTCATGATGCTTCTCCGTCGTCGGTCTCGGTCGGCTGCCCGGGCTCGGGCACCAGGTAACTCGTGGCGAAGACCCGGACGAGTTCACCGCCCTCGGGGCGTGTCTCCGGGTTCTCCCAGCGGGGCACGTAGCGCATGATGATCTCGCCGATCTCGTCACCGATCGCCCGGGCCTCCTCCGCGGTGACGTAGATGGTGGCGCCGGACTGGAAGAGCTTGCCGCGCCAGGCCTCCGGGGCGGTCGCGTGCTGCGCGGCCTTGATCCGGGAGGTCTCCCACTCCACGAACGTGGCCCCGAGGGCGCGGCTTGCGGCCTCGGCCTCCTCGTCCGGCCCGTAGTCGTCCCAGCTCTGCTCGATGTCGAGCACCCGCCACGGGCGGTTCCGGCCGGTGTGCCCCGGCGCCCGCTCGATATAGCCGAACTCCGCCAGGGTGCGCAGGTGGAACGAGCAGTTCGACGGCGTCGAGCCGGTGAACGCCGCGAGCTCGGTCGCGGTGGCCTCGCCCTCGATGGCGAGCCGTTCGAGCAGCGCGAAACGCAGCGGGTGCGCGAGGGCTCGCATCGCCCGGGGATCCTCGATCTTCATGCCGAGGACTCTAGACTTGAAAGTGTTCTTTCGCAAGAGTCCTTTCAGATCGGATCAGCGTCGTCCGAGAACGACGGCGAGAAGATCGTCGATCACGGCCGACGGGCGCCATCCTCGGCGCCAGACCGCGTGCAGCGTCCGGGTCAGGTCCACACCGACCACCGGGACCGAGACGAGTCGTCGGTCGCGCAACTCCGCGGCCACCGCGAGTTCACTGATCACGGCCGGGTACGCACCGGATGCGACCATCACCTTGACCGCGGCGTTGGAGTCGAGTTCCACGCCGGGGTCGAGTTCGCGACCGAGCGCCCAGCCGAGTGCATCCCGCGTGCCTGAGCCGGCCTCGCGCGAGGCCAGGCGAAGCTCCGCCAGTTCCTCGGCGTCGACCGGCCGGCGTCGCCGTGTGAGCGGGTGGCCGGGCGCGACGACCAGCACCAGTCGGTCGGCACCCACTCGTCGTCGGACCAGGTCCGTCGGCACCGTAGGCCCCTCGACGAATCCGAGGTCGATCTCTCGCCCGCGGAGCGCCGCGATCACATCCCGGGAGTTCGCCACCCGCAGGCGCACCCGGGCGTCGGGCTCCAGCGCCCGGAACCGCGCCAACCAGGTCGGCACCAGGTATTCAGCGACGGTCTGGCTGGCCGCGATGCTCACGTCGCCCTCGGTCTCGGCCGCCAGCGCCCGCGCCCCGGTGATGAGCACACCCGCTGCCTCCACGACGCCTCGCGCCCAGCCGGTCACCATCCGGCCGTGCTCGGTGAGCTCGGCTCCCCGGCTGCGCCGGTCGAGTAGTTCCAGGCCGAGCCGACGCTCGAGGTGCCTGATCCGGTTGCTCGCCGAGGGCTGGGAGATCCGCTCGACGCGGGCGGCAGCGGAGATGCTGCCGTGGTCGGCGACGAGCACCAGGAGCCGCAATGCATCGAGGGTGACGCCGACGGGCGCGGTCGCGAGCATCATGACTCCTTTCCTCGGCCATAGCCTATGACTATAGATATCTCCAGAGCCGGTAGCTACCGCATCACGGTGGAGCGCAGCAGGCTGGTGCGGTGCCGCCCTCCCCCACGTCGTCGCCTCCTCGCCGATGGCAACGCTCCCGTGTGCCGGGCCTGGTCCTGAGCGCGACGATCGCGACGGCCGCGACCGCCGTCGGGCAGTTCGCGCCGCTGCTCGGCGGCCCTGTGGTCGCGGTTCTGATCGGCGGGTTCGTGGGCGCATGTGTACCGCGGGTCGCCCACCATCCGGCGGTCGGGCCGGGACTGACGACGGCGGGTCGAGTCCTCCTGCAGTGCGCGGTAGTGCTCCTCGGCGCACAACTCTCCATCCGACAGGTCCTCGAGGTCGGGGTGGAAGCGCTGCCGGTGATGATCGGTACCCTCGTCGCCGCGCTCGTCGGCGCGGCGTTCCTCGGCCGGCTACTGCGCGTCGATTCCGACCTGCGCACCCTCATCGGAGTCGGCACCGCGATCTGCGGCGCGTCCGCGATCGCCGCGGTGACCCCGGTGCTGCGACCGGCAGGCACGAAGGTCGCCTATGCGCTGTCCACCGTGTTCGTGTTCAACATCGCCGCGGTGCTGGTTCTCCCGCCGCTCGGGCACCTCCTGGGCATGAGTCCGGCGGACTTCGGGCTGCTCGCCGGCACTGCGGTGAACGACATGTCGTCGGTGGTAGCCGCGGCCACGAGCTTCGGCGACGACGCCGCGGACACCGCCGTGGTGGTCAAACTGACCCGAACCCTCGCGATCATCCCCATCGTGGCGGGCGTGGCCGCGCTGGTCGCCAGACGGGACCGCCGTCACGCCGCTTCGAAAGACCCGCGCGATCCGGCGCCGCCTTCGCTGTGGCGCCTGGTGCCGTGGTTCCTGGTGGGCTTCCTGGCCATCGCAGGACTCAATGGACTGGGCGTGATCCCGGCGGCCGCGCAACCGCCGATCGCGACCATCGCCACCTTCCTGATCACGATGGCCATGGCGGCCATCGGCCTGGGAACCGACCTGCCTGCACTGCGCCGAGCCGGGGCCAGCCCGCTGCTCCTCGGCGGCCTCCTGTGGCTCATCGTGATGGGCACGAGCCTCGCCCTGCAGATTGCCCTGGTCGCGCCCGCCTGAGCCGGAGCCAGTTGGAATCAGTGCCCGAACCACCCTCGCGGGGCCACCCCCGCCTCCATACTTGACCGGGTGAGGAGTCTACGAGTTGTCCTGGCCGGCGCCGCGATCGGTAATGGCAACCGGGGGGTCGAGGCACTCGGCCGATCCGTTGCCGACGCCATCGAACGCGACGCGCCGGGAAGCCGGCTCACGATCCTCGATGACGGTTGGGGGATCCGCACCGATGCCACGAGCCGCTACCCGGGGGCGACCGTGGAGTACCTCGGCGTCCGGCTCTCGCGACGTTGGCATCGGCCCGAGAGCTGGGCACAGATCCGCCTCGCCCAACGCGTGGCGCCGCGGCTGAACCCAGCGGCCCGTCGATTCGCCGAGGCTGATGCGATCCTTGACATCTCGGCAGGCGACAGTTTCACCGACCTCTACGGTCCAACCAGGCTTGCCTCCGTCTCAGAACCCAAGGAGGCCGCGCTCCGAGCGGGCCGGCCACTCATCCTTTTGCCTCAGACGTACGGCCCGTTCACGACCACGGACGGGCGAAAGAAGGCCGAACGACTCGTCCGCGCGTCGACGCTCGCCTACGCGCGCGACGAGTGGAGCTACGCCCAACTGCTCGACCTCGCTGGACCGGACGCCGACACGTCCCGGCTCCGTCGGGGCGTCGACGTGGCATTCGCACTCGAACCGCGGGAACCCGGCGGTGAGACGGTGCGATCCTTAGCCGCCCTGGACGGCGAGGTCGTCGCCGGCGTCAACGTGAGCGGCCTCCTGCGCGACCGGGTCGGTCATGAACGCTTCGGTCTCGCCGGGGACTACATCGAGACGATGACGCGCTTGGTCCAGCGCCTCGTCGGCGACGGCGCGCGCGTGGTGTTCGTGCCGCATGTCCACCTGCCCGGTGGCGCCGGCGAGAGCGACGTCGCCGGCATTGAGGCGGTCCGCTCCCGACTCACCGAAGCAGAGGTTGCCCGCACGACCATGGTGCCGGCGGCCCTCGACGCGGCCGAACTGAAATGGTGCATCTCCCGGATGGACTGGTTCGTCGGCAGCCGGATGCACTCCACGATCGGTTCCCTCTCGACCGGAACCCCGACATTCGGCTACGCCTACAGCGACAAGACCCAGGGTGTCTTCGAGAGTTGCGGCATGGGGTCGCAGGTGGCCGATGCCCGCAGGATCGCGGGCGAGGAGGCCGTCGCCGAGATGACGGCATCCTTCGCCGCCCGCTCCCGGCTGCGGGACCAGTTGGCGCGGGACATGCCCGCGGTCGTCGAGGAGTCGCAGGGTCAACTGCGCGATGTCCTGACCGCCGTGGCGGGCTGGTCCAGGTCCGACGCCGTGAACGTGATCGCGTGAACTCCCGTCTCGACAGCATCGATGCCGTGGTCGACGCGCACCTGTGCACGGGGTGCGGCGTCTGTGCGTACCTGCGTCCGGACGCCTTGCGGATGACGGACGTCGACGGCGTCGGGGTCCGCCCGCTGCCGATCGTCGGCATCACGTCCGGGGTTGCAGGAGACGCGCTCGCCGCCTGCCCTGGGCGCGCACTCCAGCACGACGAGGAGGCCCTCGCGGACGCCCCGTTCGGCGGCGAATGGGGGCCGATCCTCGACCTATACGAGTGCTGGGCAACGGATCCTGAGGTCCGGCACCGAGGGTCCTCCGGTGGCGTCGTCAGCGCTCTGGCGGCCCACGCCGTGACATCGGGTGCCGCCGTCGGGGCTCTGCAGGTGCAGGCACGAGCGGATGCGCCACTGTTGAACGAGACCCGTCTGAACCGCACCTACGCCGATATCGTCTCGGCCGCAGGGTCCCGATACTCGCCGGCGAACCCGTGCGAGCGCCTCGATCTGGTCGAATCCGCCGAGGGCCCCAGTGTGGTGGTCGGCAAGCCATGCGACATCGCAGCGACCCGCGCAGCGGCACAGCGACGCCCGGAACTGGCCGAGAAGGTGGGCCTGACCATCGGGATCTTCTGCGCCGGGACCCCTTCGACGGCCGGCACGGCTGACCTCGTCCGTGGCCTCGGCATCGACCCGACGGAGGTCGAGCGACTCGACTACCGAGGTGAGGGTTGGCCCGGCGAGTTCCGGCTCCGGACCCGCTCGGGCGAGACCCGTTCGCTCAGTTACGCGGAGTCATGGGGATCGCTGACCAAACGGCGCCAGTGGCGATGCATGATCTGCCCCGATCACACCGGCGAGTTCGCCGACCTCTCTGTTGGTGACCCCTGGTACCGGCGAACCGAGGGTCAGGACGGCCGTTCGCTCGTCGTCGTGCGGACCGAGCGCGGCCGGGCGGCGCTGCTGCGAGCGCTCGCCGATGGAGCAGTCGAGGGCGGCCCCCTCCCGCTCGAGAAGTTGCCGGCGTCACAGCCGAGCCTCGAGACGACCCGAGGAGCCTTGTGGGGACGGCTGCTCACCTTACGGCTGGCCCGAGTGGGCACTCCCCGCTATCGCGGGCTCCCGACCTTCCGCCTGTGGCTCAAGCTCGGTCTGAGCGAGAAGTTCTCGTCGTTCGCGGGCACCGTGCGCCGGATCAAGGTCCGCGGCCTGCGCCGCCCCGAGTTCATGCGAGAGGAGCGCTGACGTGTCACATCGGGCAGACATCCTGATGATCACCTACAAGAGCGCGGGCTACCTGCACCTCAGCCTGCCGAGACTGCTGGAGACGCTCGGTGAGCGGGACCGGGTCTGGCTCTGGCACAACGGCGACGACGAGGCCACGATCGAGGCACTGCGGCCGTTCACCACAGACTCCCGCGTGCACCGCTACCATCACAGCCGCGAGAACGTGAAGCTCCGCGAGCCCACGACGTGGTTGTGGCAGGAGTCGTCCGCCCGGTTCGTGTCGAAGGTGGACGACGACTGCCGCGTGGCTCCGGGCTGGATCGACACATTCGCGGACGCGCACGAGGCCAACCCGCAGTTCGGCGTCGTCGGGAGCTGGCGACACCCGGATGAGGACTTCCGTCCCGAACTGGCCGAGAAGAAGATCGAGACCTTCCATGGTGGCCATCGGTTGATGCGCAACCTGTGGGTGCAGGGCAGTGGCTATCTCCTGTCGCGAGATCTGGTCGACACGCACGGTTACCTCGGCCCGCAGGAGTCGTTCACCGGCTACTGCATCCGGCTGGCCCGCGGGGGCGCCGTGAATGGCTTCTACTACCCGTTCGTCCCCGAGGATCACATGGACGACCCGCGGTCCGAGCACACGCTCATCCACACCGACGAAGACCTTCGGCAACGAATGCCCCTCTCCGCTCAGGCCAACGGCGTCAACACCGTCGCCGACTGGACGGCGCAGCTCGTGCAGAGCGCCGCCGTGTTGCAGAGCGCCTCGCTCGATCCGAGGGTCTACGGCGGCTGGCGGAAGAAGGTGAAGTCGGCGCAGAAGCGGTTACGGACGATGACGGGCAGGCCGGCCCAGTGGTGACCCCGGAGCGGGTGCCCGCGCCGCCGTCGAACGAGCCCGGCGGGGATGGCTCTGAACCTGACGTTGTCGTCATCGCGGTGACCTACAACGCAGCGGACATCATCGAGGCCTTCCTCCGCGCACTTCCCGACGCCCTCCGTGGCATCGACTCCACGGCCGTCACCATCGTCGACAACGCCTCGATCGACGGCACGGCCGAGCTGGTGGAGGCGATCGCTCCCTGGGTCCGGCTGGTCAGGTCGGATGCCAACCTGGGTTACGCGGGTGGGATCAACCTCGGCTACGCCCGAGGACTTGGCACGCGAGGCACGTACATCCTGAATCCTGACGCGGTCCCCGCGGTGGGCAGTGTTCGGGTCCTGCTCGATGTGATCGAGGCCGACCCCACCGTCGGCGTCGTCGTCCCGAGGATTCAGAACGCCCAAGGAGGACTCAAGTTCTCACTCCGGCGCGAACCCACCCTGCTGCGCGCCGTGGGCGAGACCGTTCTGGGCGGACATCGCGCGGCCCGCTTCGCTCCCCTGGGCGACATGATCCGCGACCCGGCCGCCTACCACGAAGGCGCCACGGCCGATTGGGCGACCGGCGCCGCCATGTTCCTCTCCCGGCGGGCCATCGACGAGGTCGGGCTCTGGGACGAGCAGTTCTTCCTCTATTCGGAGGAGACCGACTACGCGCTCCGGATGCGGGATCTCGGCTACCACCTCCACTTCACACCGAGAGCAACAGTCCAGCACCCCGGCGGGGACATGAGTAGATCCCCCTACCTGTGGAGCCTCGTTGCGACCAGCAGGATGCGCCTGTACCGGAAGAGACATGATCCGCTCCGGTCAGCGAGTTACTGGCTAGTTCAGGTCATCAACGAAGGAGCACGCGCCTCTCTCGGCAGGCCTACCCATCGCGCGGCGTTCCGCGCGCTGATGGGGATTGGCGGAGACCCGCGTGAGGACCGGCCGGACCCTCGGGTTCAGACCGTGAGCGACGCCTAGGAGCGAGCCGCTGCGCGGTCCCCGTAATCGACCGACCAGGCGTGTGCCGTCGCGATCTTGGCAAGAGTCAGCGCGCCTACTTCGGGTCGTCCATGCTGGACACTCCTGATCGCCGATTCCAGAGCGGGTGCCGAGAAGATCGGATTCGCCGCCGCTCCCTCAAGGATCGCCAGAAGTCTCTCGGAGTAGGCCGGGCGGGTCCGCAGCCAGAGATCCGCCGGGAATACCGAGCGGCGCACCTCGACGGCACGTGCGGGGGCGTCGAAAGGCGTTCGACTGCTCACCCATTCGGCTCCTACCTGTTGGGCTCGCCTCAGCGCCCGACGAGCACCGGAAACCGGATGAGTGCGGGTCAAGCCGGCCAACTGGCTGAGGAAGGAACTGTCTCCGGACCAATAGACGTGATCGAGTCCATTCGGGGAGTTTCCGTCGTCGCTGCGAGGGATGCCAGCCGCCCTTGAAAATAGTTCGCGATGCGCGCGGAGATACAGGTTTCCATTGCGGCGCTGATCCATGCTCAAGCGAGCCGCGAACTTCAGGAACCGTGCATCGAGGAATGGCGCCTCGGTTCGGATTCCGATACGCCGGAGTGAGTTGATCAGCATCCCTCCCCATCTGGTCTGCCGGTTGGCGAACTTCCAGAAGATCACCATGTCGCCACGCGCATCCATATCCCAGGCCGACATCGAGTCCGCCAGACCCGATCTCACCATCGTCGGCAGATCCGTACCGAAACCCGGATCCAGTAGCCGTCCGATCACGCGGGCTTCTCCCGCGTATCGATGCCACTGTCGGTCGAGAGCCTGGTCTGCGCCTCGCACGCCCAAGCCCTTGTCGTCACCCCAAAGCGGACCACCGGCGAGTCCGTTGATGACGGTGCTTGTGAGGTTGGTCAGCCGGTTCCGGAACCAGAGCTCGTACATCTCAGCCGGGCTATGGGCGCCGTCGAGGAGAAAGAACGCGTCGGGGGCATCGCGGAGCACATCGGTGTCGGAAACTGGAATCATCGTGTGCGGCAGTTCCAGGTCAGCGGCCAGTCGTGCCGCGACTCGACCCTCGTAGGTGACGGTCGACCCGTAGGTGTACGACATCGGTCGGAAGCCCAGGTCGGCCGCCTGGACCGCGATCGCCCGGCTGTCCAGACCGCCGCTGAGCCCGAGTAGAGGCCGTTCATCCGTCGTGCGCGTGGCGATGTCTCCGATGACCGCTCGCCAGACGCGGCCGAACTCCTCGATCGCTTCAGAGTCATTCAGTGCATCGTCGCTTGGAGCGAAGAGCGGATCGGTGGTCACCCGCGTTCCCGATCCGAGGTGCCATCGGACAACCGCGCCGGCACCGAGGATCCGAGCGTTCCTGAGCAGTGTGCGCTCGCCGAATGGGTGAAGCGCCACCAAGTACTCGGCCAAGCCCTGTTCATCCATATCCGCAGGGAGCCCAAGGCTGACGAGAGAGGCAAGGTGGGTTGAGAAGAGGAAGCTCGCACCAATCTCCGCCCAATAGCCCGGCAGGTATGCGGCGCCGTCAGCACTGATCGTAGCTGCGCCGGCCGGAGCAAGATCAACGACGATGCGCCCCGCTTCCGAACCGGCGCCGGAGACCTTCTCACTATGCGCGGCGCCGACGCCCGAACGGGCCGTGCCGATGTCGAGCGTGGCTGCACCTCCCGGCAGTTCCTGCAGACGAGCAAACGTGCCGCCGACCGGATCGGTTTCGGCAAGGGCTACGCAATAGGTGTCGGACTCGAGTACTCGGAATGTGCCCGCTCCCGGCAGTCTGCCAGCGGCGGCGGTCACCAACGCACGCCGACGATCTGCCTCTGCCTGGCCGGGCGGGCCGGCTACGAGCAGCGCCTCATGCGACACTGCTTGTCCCCTCTGCATCCTGAAGTAGTGCCACCGACGTCAGGCTCCTTGCTCTTGAGAGCGTGGCGGCAACCAGGACACCCAGAGCGTCGATGACGGGAAACCGCCGCGCCAGTTCATCGGCCACGAGCGAGATCTCCGTGCACCCCAGCACCAACGCCGTCGCACCTTGCGCGAGCAACTGGTCGGCGACAGCAATGAAGTGATCTCGCACTGCAAGATCACCCGCCTTGATCCGTGCGATCCCGTGGCTCACAACGGACTGATCATCGACGTGTGGATGCACCAGGTTGAGGCCGGCCGCACTGAATGCCGATCCGTAGACGTTCGTCCGACAGGTTCCGGCGGTGGCAAGCAGCCCAAATGAACTCGGACCCGATGCGGACGCGACCCGGACCGTCTCAGCGATCATGTTGACGATCGGCACAGGCACGCGAGCCTGTAGCCAGTCGTAGTACGCATGAGCCGTATTGCAGGGCATGCAGATCACGTCGGCACCGGCCACGACAAGCCGATCCGCGCTCCGCAGGAGGTGCGGACGTGGATCCTGTCCACCTTCGAGTAGAGCGCGAGTGCGGTCAGGGACGGACGGGTCGGAGTCGACGATGACGTGGAAGTGCTCCTGATCCGTGTCGGCTCGGGTCTCCACGGTGATGCGACGGAAGGTCTCCACCGTCGCCATCGGGCCCATGCCCCCGAGGATTCCAATCGTCGCGCTCATGGGAGCACCTCTAGGTCTAGTCCGTCCTCACGAGATCGGTACATCTTCACCAGTCCCCTCCCAGGTGTTGCCGTCCCAGACGAACCCTGGGCCACCGTTGCTGTCACGACCCGCGACTGGACCGTACCTGCCGCACGTATCGAAGAACATTCGTCCGAACGTGTTGTCGATGTATCGGACGTCGCTCGCGACCGGAAACTCCTTCGAATCCAACGATCCTGCATAGGTGCAGTACGAGCCTGTGCTGTTGAACAGGTTCCCCGTGACCAGAATGTCGCTGATCTGCTGGAAGTCTCCATACATCACGAGAGCGCCCGAACACCCCGGACCACTACAGATCACCGTGTTCCCCTCGATCACATTGCCAGATCCTCCATTGATCCCGATGGCCGACCGATGTGTGTCAGACCCTTCCGTGCTGAAGTCAGCGCGGACGAAGTTCCCCCGAATCACGGAGTCCGAAGTCAGCCGGATACCCGTGCCCACGCCGATGATTCGTGAGCCTTCCAGCGTGAACGGGCACGATCCGTAGACGGCCTTCGCATCATCGACGAGGACCGCAGGATCTCCTACGATCTCGATGCTCTCGATAACGACACCGGTCGGGCAGGTGCCGTCCGGACCCTCCTCGATGAGCAAGGCATACTGCCCGGGTCCTGTGGCGATGTGGTTGATTCGCACGTTCCGCACGGTGACGCCGTCGTGCTGAACCCGCACGCGCCCATCCACTTCCAGGCCCTCGATGACTTGCCCGCTCTCCTCCGATGAGACCGAGCCGGAAGGCACCAGTAAAGACTCAGGAATAAGTGGTCCGGTGCTCTCCGCCGTGGGAAAGGCCGACACCGTAGGGACGCCGATGTCTGAGGAGGTTGGTGCATCCTTGCTCACCTCTCCAGGGCTACATGAGCCGAGGAACGCCGCACAGGCGACGAGCAGCACTGCGCTCCGAACGCTGACCCGCTGGTGCGGACTCCGGGAACTCATGCCCGCTCCGACACCGGTCCGTGCGCAGCCGCGTCCGATACAGACTTCTGAGCGATGGCGACCTTCGGCCCGCGAACTGACCGCGCCCGCAGAGTCCCAACCATGCTCCTGAACTCGGGTGCCGACGCCCACAGGCACAGGCCCGCCCCGATGGCGCCGGCCACCCCCGCCAGGAGCAATTCAAACAGGGCGGGAAGCACGGCGAATCGCACTATTCCACCGGAGATCGAAACGGCGACGAATCCCGCAATCGCTCCTGGTGCCCAAGCTCGCAGCATTTCCCTGACACGCAGATGCAAGACCCTGGACGAGACCCACACTATAACGACCGTACTGACTCCGGTGGCGACGATCATTGCGAGACAGAGCAGAACCAATGCCATCGAATCATCCGGCGTAGCCCAAGCTGCTAGGACGAGCGCGGCGATCTTCAGCGCACTGCTGGCCCAAATGACGATCGACAGCGTGCCGGGTCGATTCCAGGCCTGTAATGCCGGCCCCAGGAGAAGCGAGATGGCCGCGAAAGCCTGCATGATGGCGAGCAGTCTGATCGCTGTGGCTGTGCCATCCCACTCGGGGCCCAGGATCTTTTCGATCGGCCCGGCTGCACCGGCGAGGAGGCCAAGCAACGGGAGTGCCAGCGCCGCCGTTATCCGTTGCATACGCACCAGCCGACTACCGAAGGCGATCGAGTCGCCTTGAACTCCAGCGAGCCCTGGCAATGCCACCGCCTGCATCCCGCGCGCTGTGACGTCAACGGCTGTCGAAGCCAATCTCTGACCGAGCCTATATAGGCCCACAACTACGGGCCCGAATAGGAGACCGGTGAGCAGTACGTCCACTCGGCCACCGATGAATAATCCGAGACTTGAACTCGCCGCGCGCGTCGAGTAGGACCAGAGTTCCCGTGCTGCCTTACGGTCGACCCTGAACTTCGGGCGCCAAGGCGACACCGTCCAGAGCACGACGACGGCCACGGTCGCCGTCACGACCTGCTGGAGCACCAATGCCCATACTCCCAGCCCAAGGAGAGCGCCCAACAGACCCGCTACTCCACCGGAAACGAGCGACACCCAGGTTCGGATTGTCAACTGCTTGAAGGCGAGCTGACGACGAAGAAGAGCTTCGTGAATCACCACGGTGGAGGTCAGCGGCACTGTGAGCGCCAGAACCCGGATGACCGGGGCCAACTCGGGGAGTCCGTTGACTTCCGCCCACCAGGACGCCGAGGCGATGCCGGCGATCGTGCACACGGCGCCGACGGCGATCACGATCCAGAATGCGGTGTCGGCATGCCGGTCGGTCAGAGTCTTCCGGGACACGATTGCCGGCATGAGTCCCTGCTGCTGCAGCATCTCAATGAAGTTGACGAACACGAGCGCCATGGCGATCACGCCGAATGCCCGCGGTCCCAGCATCGCGGCCAACACGAAGGCCAGCCCCAGGCTGATTCCCATCTTTCCCAAGGACAGCGCGTATGACCAACTGGTTGCCGTGCGCAGCGACGCAGCAGGTGCTGACTTGCCTGTCATCGGCGACCCTCCCGACAACGCGTGCGGGGCATCGGGGCGCCATCGAAGGCAAGGACATTGGCATCGGAACGAAACGAAAAGTCCGCTCTCATCACGTCCTGCTTCATCACTCCCCGTCCCTGCCAGCCGCCACCAGATCGTCCAGTGCCTCAATCTCTCGATGGAAGTAGGGATGCGGTGCAACTCCAGAGAGTGCGGGGCACCCCACCTCCGGAGGCGGGCCTTGGCTTCCTCGAAAGTAGGCCACGGCGCTAGGCAGCGTCTGGTGAACGGAGGGTGATTCGCAGTTGGCACCAGGGGTCACCCCGGGGTGATCCGAAGGAGGCCGGTACGATGCGACGACCGACCCAGCTGGGGCTGTGTGAACACGATCGTCCAACCGTGCGGTGCTTGACGGACCCACCAGGGCGGTGGTGCCCCCGGGTCGACCCCTCACCTCTTCTGGTGAGCGGTCCGGACACGAACGACACAGATCCGTGGCCCGAGTCGGGCCACGGATCTGTGGTCTACTTCTCTGCGCTACGGTCGAGGCACCTAGAGCGGCCGGCCTGTCTCATGCCAGACGTTGCCGCTCCAGACGTTTCCGCGGACTCCGCTCTCAAAGCCACTGATCGGTCCATACCGCCCGCAGTTCGGTCCGTAGGTCGTCGAGAAGTGGTTATCGATGAAACGGATATTGGAACCGTCCGGGAAGGGCTTGCTGTCGAGGCTCCCACCGTAGGCGCAGTACGAGCCCGTCGTAGCGAGCAGGTTGTGCTGGATCAGGTAGTCCGTCACTGGCGCGAAGTCGCCGTACATCGGCAGTGCCGCCGAGCAGCCGCCCCCCTCACACATGATCACGTTGTTGATCAAGGCGTTGCCGGAGCCTCCGTTGTTTCCGATACCGCCACGATGGGCGCCGGAGTCCCCAGTGCGGTTCGAAAAGATGAAGGAGTTGCTGATCGTCGTGTCGTGAACCACCCTCGACGCTCGGCCCACGTTGTGCACGTGGCCGTGATCGAAGGTGTAGCCACACTCAGGTGAGTAGAGCGGAATGTCGTTCTCGGCCGCGTTCGCACCGTTGACCTCCACGTATTCGAACCGAACGTTGGTCGGGCACGAGCCGTCGTCTGTCGGCAGAACCTGGACCATATAGGTGCCGCTGCCGTTGACAAGGACATCGCGCACCACCACGTTGTCATGGCGAACAGTCAATCGGCCGTTGACGGTGAGTCGCTCAATCACCTGTCCGTCACTTGAGGACGCGAGGGACCCGGTCGTGGATTGCGACGCGTACCGTGGCCCGGTCGTCTCGGGCGTGGGCCAGTCACCATCGATCACAGGCGGTGTGGTGGGCTCCGGGTCAGGAGTGGGCTCCGGGTCAGGAGTGGGCTCCGGGTCAGGAGTGGGCTCCGGGTCAGGAGTCGGCTCCGGGTCAGGAGTCGGCTCCGGCTCAGGAGTCGGCTCCGGGTCAGGAGTCGGCTCCGGGTCAGGAGTCGGCTCCGGGTCAGGAGTGGGCTCCGGATCGGGCGTGGGCTCCGGATCGACCGGGCCGGCGCCGCCATCACCGGGTGCCAGCTCGAATGGCACGCCATCGACCGTGCTGTCGATCACCGTCGCTGGGTTCCGCTCGGAACTCATGAAACCGTTCCGGCAGCCCTCCAGGGCGACGCGCTCGGCGGTGTAGCCGCCGAACACGATCCCGTTCGTCTGGTCACCGTTGAGACAATCGACAGTGGAGTCTTCAATGACGGTCCCCGTCGCTCCCGGATAGATCCGGATGCTGTGATACCCGCCGTAGGTCACGGTCGTATTCCGAATCGTGACATTGTCGGCTTGGATCGCGATGGAGCCGCGAACGTGCAGCGCGTCGATCACGGCCCCGTCCTCACGCACCGTGATGCTCCCGGACTCCGTAAGGTCGTCCGGCCGGTCGCGGAGAGCGGTGTCGACCGTGTTGGCGTTAGCGGAGGCCATCCCTCCGACTGCGGTGAGCAGGACGGCTGCCATCGCGATACGAGCGCCGCTCTTGCGGCGCTCCCTGGTTCTACTGCTGATCACAGTTAGGGCTCTCCCTCGGTGTTCAGACCGATCTCCATTGAGACCGACCTCGGACGTCGAGGTCCTGCCAACCCTCGTGGCCGGACCTTTCCGCACCACGACTCGGCATCGTCACCGCCCGAACACCTTGGATCCTGGGACCGGCTGCACACCTTGCCGTGGAGCAGGTGGGTCCCCCGACCCCGAGCATCCTCAGCATCGCAAGGCTCTGCGATGCGGGTGACACCCGTACCCATGGCGATGCCGAGAGCCGAAGCCATCCAACTACCGGATCACCATTTGATAACAGCAACGTAACAGGGCCAGCCCGATGGCGAAAGTGGAGCCTCACCCTCCAACGGACCACACGCTCAGGATCGGGGAGCCGAAACGATCCTGAGCGGAATCAACCGTGGCGAACCGGGACGTTCCGCACCGTGACCAGGTTCACTCGAGCCCTCACCCTCAGCAGGTGAAAACCGCCTGGCCCGCTCACCCGGCCCTCCGACGGCATCACCCGGTGGATCCGGTCTCGAGCTGACCTGCGCGGCGACCCGCCCGCTCAATCCGGATGATCACCGACTTGGATGTCGGCGTCCGCGACGTCTCGGCGAACGACCCGAGCGGCACCAGCACATTCGTCTCCGGGAAGTACGCCGCTGCGCACCCGCGCGCGGTCGGATACGCGACCGCGCGGAATGCCTCCGCCCGCCGCTCGACGCCCTCGAACTCGGAGATCAGGTCGACCAGGTCGCCGTCGGAGACACCGGCCGCGGCCAGGTCGTCGGTGTGCACGAACACCACCCGGCGGCCTCCGTGCACGCCCCGGTAGCGGTCGTCCTTGCCGTAGATGGTGGTGTTGAACTGGTCATGGGAACGGATCGTCTGCAGGATGAGGCGGCCGGGCGGCACCCGCGGGTAGTCGAGTCTGTTCGCCGTCATCTCGGCACGGCCCGACGGGGTCGAGAAGGTTCGCGAGTCCCGCGGCGGATGGGGCAGGGCGAACCCGCCCGGCTCGTCGATCCGGGCCTCGTATTCGGTGAAGCCGGGCACGACGGCCTCGATGTGGCGTCGGATCAGCCGGTAGTCACCCTCCAGCGCGGCCCAATCCACTCGAGGCGCGTGCGGCCGCGCGCTGCCACCGGTGCTCGGGGTGGCGGCGGAGTCGGGGCGCCACGCGTCCGGAGCGGCGCCGCCAACCGGGCCCGTTGCTTCGCCGTCGACCCCGGACCGGTGCTCGCCGGTGGCCAAGGGCGAACGGGCCGCACCCGTTTCTCCCGTCGTAGCGGCGAACAGCCGTTGCGCCAGGCGGCAGATGATCGAGACCTCCGACAGCACGTGCCGGCTCGGTGGGCCCAGCCGTCCCCGGGAGGCGTGCACCATGCCCATCGAGTCCTCGACGGTGAGCCGCTGGTCACCGCCGGTTTGGGTGTCCCGATCGGTACGCCCGAGGGCTGGCAGGATCAGGGCCCGGCGGCCCGTTACCGTGTGCGAGCGGTTCAGTTTCGTCGAGACCTGAACCGTGAGCCGCATCCGGGACATCGCCGCCTCCGTCACGATGGAGTCGGGTGTGGCCCGGATGAAGTTGCCGCCCATTGCCATGAACACCTTGGCGTGGTCGTCACGCATCGCCTCGATCGCGGCAACCGTGTCCGTGCCGGGCTCGCGCGGCGAAGCGAAGTCGAACTCCCTGTCCAGTGCGTCATGGAACGTGGCCGGCATCCGCTCGAAGATGCCCATCGTGCGATCGCCCTGCACATTCGAGTGGCCACGCACCGGGCACACGCCGGCCCCGGGCCGGCCGATGTTGCCCTGCAGCAGCAGCACGTTCACGATGTCGCGCAGCATCGCCACCGAATGCCGATGCTGCGTCAGGCCCATTGCCCAGCAGACCACCGTTGCCGGAGAGTCGAGCAGCCGCCGCGCCAGGCCGTCGATCTGGGCGCGGGCGAGCCCGGTCGCGGTCTCCACCTCGGCCCACTCGAGCGCGCCGACATGGGCGGCGTACTCCTCGAACCCACGCACACTCGTGCGCAGGAAGTCATGGTCGAGCACGCTATCCCGGCCGGCGGTGGCGAGCCCAGCCGCCTCGGCCTCGAGTAGCAACTTGCCGAGCGCCTGGAACAGCGCCTGGTCCCCACCCAGCCGGATCTGCAGGAAGTCGTCGGCGAGCTCGATCCCTTTCGTCAAACCCAGGGCGGTCTGCGGGTTGTGGAAGCCGAGCAGCCCCGCCTCGGGCAGCGGGTTGACCGCGACGATGATCGCCCCGTTGCGCTTCGCCCGTTCCAGCGAACTGAGCATCCGAGGGTGGTTCGTGCCAGGGTTCTGGCCGGCGATGATCAGCAGCGACGCCCGCTCCACATCCGCAAGGGAGACCGACCCCTTACCGATCCCGATCGTCTCCCCCAGGGCGGACCCGGAGGACTCGTGGCACATGTTCGAGCAGTCCGGGAGATTGTTGGTGCCGTAGCCCCGGACCATCAGTTGGTAGAGGAACGCCGCCTCGTTGGAGGTGCGCCCGGACGTGTAGAAGATCGCCTCGTCCGGTTCGCAGGCGTTCAACTCCTCGACGATCACACCGAACGCGTCGTCCCAGCTGACAGGGCGGTAGTGGGTACCACCCGCGTCAAGGATCATCGGGTGCGCAAGCCGGCCCTGCTGCCCGAGCCAGTAGTCGTCCTTCCTGCGCAGGTCGGCGACGGAGTGCTCGACGAAGAACGTCGGCGGGATCCGGCGCCGGGTGGCCTCCTCGGCCACCGCCTTGGCCCCGTTCTCGCAGAACTCGGCGGCGTGCCGTTCCTTCTTCTCCGGCCAGGCGCAACCGGGACAGTCGAAGCCGTCGGTCTGATTGACCCGGAGCAGCGTCTGCGCGGATCGGACCGGACCCATCTGGTCCAGGGCCATGCCGATCGCGTGCGTGATACCCGGTAGACCTGCGGAGGTCTCCTTCGGCTCTCGTACCCGCAACTGCGTCTCGTCGATCCCCGTGGTCGGCGCCTTCGCCATCGGCTTCCACCTCCTGGATATCCAACGATGGTAGCCATGAGTCACGGCGGGCGCCGCGGTCGACGCGGCGTACGGTGGAGGTCGTGACGGCGGCACTGCGGAGACGGCGATGACCCGGGCAACCAAGCGCTCGCGGGTGCGCACCCTGCTCGCCGACGGCACGACGCGTGTCCGCACCGACACCCTCGCCGGCGAGGAGCCGATGGAGTTGCGGGTGGATGGCCACTCGCTGTCCGTGACGATGCGCACCCCCGGCCACGACTTCGACCTGGCCGCGGGATTCCTGGTCTCCGAAGGGGTGCTTCACCATCCTCAGCAGGTGACCCGGATCGGGTACGGCCCCGGCGTGGACGCCGGTGGCGCCGCGACCTACAACATCGTCGATGTCACCCTCGCGCCGGGCGTGCCTCGTCCCGCCGCCAGGGCCGAACGCCGGGTGTACACCTCGTCGTCCTGCGGCATCTGCGGCACGAACTCCATCGAGGCTCTTGGGCGGGTGTCGCATTTCGAGGGCGCCGCGCATGCGAGCGCGGTCTTCGACCTGACCGTGCTGCTCGACCTTCCGGCTCGGCTGCGCGCCGAGCAGGCGATGTTCGCGAGGACCGGTGGCACGCACGCGGCCGGTCTGTTCAGCGTCTCAGGTGACCTGCTCTGCCTGCGCGAGGATGTCGGCCGGCACAATGCCGTGGACAAGGTGGTCGGGTGGGCCTGGCGTGAGAACCGGCTGCCGCTTCGCAACACGATCCTGCAGGTCTCCGGGCGGGCTTCCTTCGAACTGGTCCAGAAGGCGCAGATGGCCGGCATCCCGGCGCTGGCTGCCGTCAGTGCCCCGTCCTCGCTCGCGGTCGAACTGGCCGAAGAAGCCGGTCTGACCCTGATCGGTTTCTCCCGGACGGACCGGCTCAACGTCTACAGCCACGCCGAGCGGATCCGTTCGTCGACAGAGCAGAGGACTCAGCCGACATCCGCCTGACTCCGGTCACCCATACGTCGCACGTGCCACAGGTTCTGTTGATTCAATGAGAGTCGGTGGAATCGGGCGAGGAGAACGTGGATGGCGGCTGCCGAGGGTGAGGACTACGTCGACCCGGTGACGTTGCGGGCGCAGGCGCGCTCGCAGCGAAAGTCGCTCGGCCGTCTGTCGATCCTGATCCGCCAGAGTGTGCGCCTGGTGTGGGCCTCCGGGCGCGGGCTCTTCGTCGGGTTGCTCGCGCTCCAGATCGCCGCGGCACTGGCCCTCGCTGGTCAGGTGCTCGCGGTCCAGGCGGTCCTGGCTGCCATCCTCGACCTGGACGGGTCGGGCGCCACCGCTGCGCTCTGGACCTCTGTCCTGGTGCTGGCGGGGCTGACTGCGGTGACCTCGATCATCGGCGCCGTGCAGGGGCACATGCAACGGTTGCTGGGCGAGTTGGTCGCCCGATCCATGTGGGACCAGGTGCTCGACGTTTCGACCGGTGTCGGACTCAGCAGCTTCGAGTCGCCCGACTTCTTCAATCGTCTGCAGCGGGTGCAGTCGAACGCTCTCTCCCGTCCGTATCAGGTGACGCAGGGTCTGATCGCCATGGGCGGCGCTCTCGCCGCCAGTATTGGGGTCGGGGCCGCGCTGGTAAGCATCAGTCCCCTGCTGCTCCCGCTCCTCGTGGTGGGCGGACTGCCGGTGCTCCTGACCAGCCGGCGAGAGAGCCGGCTCGAGTTCGACTTCTCGGTTGCGCAGACCCCGGTGCTACGGATGCGCCAGTACTTGACGCTCGTTCAGACGGGACGCGATGAGGCCAAGGAGATCCGCGCGTTCAACCTGGCGGACTGGCTTCACGGCCGGTTCGACACCGCCTACGGGACTTACCTGGGAGCCCTCGCCCACCACCTGCGGCGCCGCGCGACCCTCTCCGCCATCGGCAACCTGGGTAGCGCTGTCGTTCTCGTGCTCACCCTCGGCGCACTGGTCTGGCTGATCCTTGACGGCCAGGTCACGGTCGCCGGCGCGGGCGCGGCCATCGTCGCGATCCGGATGCTCGCGAGCCAGGTCCAGACCTTGTTCGCCGGCGTCCAGCGGATCTTCGAGTCCGGGTTGTTCCTCGAGGACCTGCAGGGATTCCTTCGGCTGGCAGAGCCCGCGAAGGAGGACGCGCACGGTCCCGAGGCCCCCACTGGGTTCGGTGCGGTGACCGCCGACGATGTCCACTTCACCTACCCGGGCTCGGAGTTGCCCGCGGTACGCGGTGCGACCGTGGAACTCCGGGCGGGGGAAGTCGTCGCCATCGTCGGCGAGAACGGCTCCGGCAAGACCACCCTCGCCAAGATCCTCGCCGGCCTGTACACCCCGGACGAGGGCGCGGTGCGTTGGGACGGTACCGACATCCGCGCCTGGTCCCTCGCCAGCGTGCGCAGCCGGATCGCCGTCATCTTCCAGGACTTCGTGCGATACGCGCTCAGCGCCGAGGACAACATCGCGATCGGTGACGTGTCCCGGCCGCCCGACCCGGCGAGGCTGCGCGCCTCGACACGGGCGGCCGGTGCCACCGGCGCCATCGAGTCCCTGCCCGACGGGTACGCGACCCCGCTCTCCCGGTTGTTCGCGGGCGGGCGCGACCTCTCCGGCGGACAATGGCAGCGGGTGGCGATCGCCCGCGGGTACTACCGCGACGCACCGTTCGTGATCCTGGACGAGCCGTCGGCGGCCCTCGACCCACGAGCCGAGTACGACCTGTTCGCGAGCCTTCGACACACGCTCGAGGGCCGAACCGCCTTGTTCATCTCACACCGGTTCTCGACGGTGCGCAGCGCCGACCGGATCTACGTGATGGCCGAAGGGCGGGTGGTCGAGCACGGCACCCACGACGAACTGATGGCGGCCGACGGGCAGTACGCCGAACTCTTCAGCCTCCAGGCCGCCGCGTACCTCAACGCCGAGCAGGCCTGAACCAGGCCGCGGCGGGCCAAGGCGCTCGGCCGCCGCAAGCACTGGTCACGTTCGGTGTCAGCGCCAGCGCAGCTCCCCATCGAGACGCCCGGCCTCCTTGTGGTTGAGAACCGTCCGGATGCGTAGGTACTTGGCCGACGTGAACTCCTCGGCGGTGAGCCCGTGGTCCCGGTAGGCGCGGTAGAGCTCCTCGACCCCCGCCGGCACCGTCCACTTCGCCTGGAAGGCCGGCAACTCGGCTGCGATCCTGGAGAAGTCCACCCGGTAGTTACGGGCATCGGGGCTGGCCCCGGGGGCGTACTCCACCTCGGACCCGGGCACCACCTGCGCGACGATCTCGGCGACCTCCTTGACCCGGTAGTTCTCCGACGTGACACCCACGTTGAAGGCGCGGTCGTGCACCACATCACGAGGTGCCTCGAGGGCCGCGAGGAACGCGCGGGAGATGTCCTCGATGTGGATCAGCGGCCGCCACGGCATGCCGTCGGACTTGATGAGGACCTTGCCCGTCGTGATCGCGTAGCCGACGAGGTTGTTCACCATCAGGTCCGCCCGCAGGCTCGGCGACACCCCGTACGCCGTCGCATTGCGGAGGTAGACCGGGCTGAACGTCTCGTCCGCCAGGTGCGTCAGGTCCTGCTCCACCTTGATCTTCGAATCACCGTACGGGGTCAGGGGGTTGAACCCCGCCTCCTCGGTGAGGTGCTCGTCGCCGGCGGCGCCGTACAGGCTGCACGAGGAGGAGAACAGGAACCTTCCGACGCCGGCCTGCTTCGCGGACTCGGCAAGCTGCACGGTCCCCAGGTGGTTGATGTCGTAGGTCAGCTGCGGCCGCAGGTCGCCGAGCGCGTCGTTGGACAACGCGGCCAGGGCGATCACCGCCTCGAAGCTCTCGAGATCAGTCGGCTTGACGTCTCGAAGGTCCTTGCGGATGACCTCGGTCGGGCGCACCTCGTCGTCGAACTGGCAGCCTTCGTAGTAGAAGGTGTCGAGCCCGACGACCTCGTGACCGGCCGCGCGCAGCAGCGGCACCATCACCTGCCCGATGTAGCCGTTGTGGCCGGTGACCAGGACCTTCACGATGCGTCTCCTCCGAGTAGTACCGCCTTGCGGCTGTAGAACGCCTCCGCATGACGGCCGGGGGCGTGGCATTCCATCCCACGCAGGCGCATGAGCCCGCGGAAGGTGTCGTCGTCGTACCAGGGCTTCGCGAACTGCGAGGCATAGTGCTCGCCGAGTACTCGCAGCTTGGTGGCCACGTCCTCCTCCGAGAGCGGCACGAACACGTTGGGCGTGCCCATGTCGCCGTCCCACTTCGGGATCTCGTACTCCAGGACCAGGTGGTCCCGGAACGTGTTCCAGGTCAGGTCGGAGATGGTCCGGTGGTCCTGGTGCCGGTCGTGACGCTGGTGCGTCAGGACGAGATGCGGGTCGAACTCGGATCTGATGAGCTCGAAACGGTCTTTGATCGCGTCCCCGATGTAGGGGAAGTAGGACTCGCGGTACTCCCCGACCCAGATGCTGAAGTGCCGGGCGTCGTGCAGAAGGTCCGTTGCGGCCGCCCGGGCTTCGGCGGCGCGCTGGGCGTTGGACGAGAACACCTCATACCGGACCTCAAGCCCTCCCGGTCGCTTGGCCAGTCGACCGAGGGTCCCGCCGCAGCCGATCTCGATGTCGTCGCAATGGGCACCGAGTGCGAGCACCCGGAGGGGGTCTTCTTCGCTCACGCCGAGGTTGAGCGCAATCATGCCGGCGCCACCGGGTCCTGTTCCCAGACCTTCCACGGCGCCTGGCCGCGTGCGTTCATCTCGTCCATGACCTGGCGGTCCTTGAACGTGTCCATCCCGGCCCAGAACCCGTCGTATCTGTAGCCGACCAGCTTGCCGGCCTCGAGGAGTCTTCCGAACGGCTCATAGACGAGTTCCTCGCCGGGCTGGATGTAGTCGAACACCTCGCGCCGCAGCACGAAGAACCCGGCGTTGACCCACATCCCGGCGCCGCTGGACTCGGTGATCCCGGTGACGTGCGAGTTGTCGTCGAGGTTGACGATGTGGAAGGTCTGGCTCGGCTTCGTGCAGAGGAACGTCGCGATCGCATCATGTTCGTGCGCGTGGTCGATCAGGGTGGTGAGCGGGACACTGGACAGGCCGTCGCTGTAGTTGGCGAGGAACTCCTCGTCGTCGCCGAGGAAGTCCTTGACCTTCACCATCCGCTGACCGATGTTCGTCGCCAGCCCGGTGTCCACGAACGTGATCTTCCAGTCCTGGGCGTCCGTGTGCAGCATCGTGATCTCACGGCCACCGCCGGAGAGCACGAAGTCGTTGCTGAGCCACTCCTTGTAGTTGAGGAAGTACTCCTTGATGACCTCGCCCTTGTACCCGAGGCACACGATGAACTCCGTGTGCCCGTAGTGGGCGTAGTACTTCATGAGATGCCAGATGATCGGGCGGGAGCCGATCGGCACCATCGGCTTGGGCACCGACTCGGAGAACTCGCGCATGCGCATACCCATGCCGCCGGCGAACAACACGACCTTCATCGCAGACCTCTCACTCCGACCAGTCGACGATCGCTGCCTGCGGGATCGGCACGACGCATTTGCCGCCCCACTCCTTGATGTAGGCCAGTTGGGCCACGATCTCGTCCTTGAGGTTCCACGGCAGGATCAGGACGTAATCGGGCTTCGTCTCGGCGATCCGGCCCGGCTCGTGGATCGGGATGTGCGTACCCGGCGTGTAGCGGCCGTGCTTGTAGGGGTTGCGGTCGACTGTGTAATCGAGGAAGTCCGGGCCGATCCCGCAGTAGTTGAGCAGGGTGTTCCCCTTGCCGGGGGCGCCGTAGCCGACCACCTGTGCCCCCTGGCGCTTGACGCCGATGAGGAACTCGAGGAGTTTGCGCTTGGTCTCGCGGACCTGCTCGGCGAACAGTTCGTAGGTCTCGGGCCGCTCCAGCCCGGCATCCAGTTCACGTTGCCGCAGGTCGAGGAGACGCTCGCTCAGCGCGGGCGCGTCGGGTCCGGCGTGGGTGGCGTGGATCCGCAGCGATCCGCCGTGGGTCCAGAGCTCTTCGACGTCGTGGATCACCAGGCCGTGCGCGGCGAAGATCCGCTCGGAGGTCACCAACGAGAAGTAGGAGAAGTGCTCGTGGTAGATGGTGTCGAACTGGTTCTCCTCGATCAGCCGCAGCAGGTGCGGGAACTCGATGGTGATCAGCCCGCCGGGGGCGAGGAGGAGCTTCATTCCCGCCACGAACGTGTTGAGATCCGGCACCTGCGCGAGGACGTTGTTGCCCGCGATCAGGTCCGCCCTGGTGCCCTCAGCCACCAGACGCCGGGCCAGTTCTTCGTCGAAGAACTCCACCAGGGTCGGCACGTTGCGTTCGTCCACCGCGACCTTGGCGACGTTCGCGGCCGGCTCGATGCCGAGGACCGGCACGTCCGCCTGCACGAAGTACTGGAGGAGATATCCGTCGTTGCTGGCGAGTTCGACGACCAGACTGTCCGCGCCCAGGTTCCGCTCGGCGATCATGGCCTCGACGTAGGTACGCGCGTGCTCCAGCCAGGCATCGGAGTAGGAGGAGAAGTACGCGTACTCGGTGAAGATGTCCTCCCGGGACACGTACTCCTGGAGCTGGACCAGGAAGCACTCGTCGCACACCCACGTGTGCAGCGGGTAGAACGGCTCCATCGCGTTCACCTGGTCAGCCGGTACGAAACTCTCGCACAGCGGGGACATGCCCAGGTCGGCGAAGGTGCGGGTCAGCGTGGCCCCGCAGAAGCGGCACGGGCCGCCGGTCAGTTCATCGGACATTCGTGGCTCCGGATCAGACGGTCTGGACGTTGGCGTCGACACCGAGGTCTATGAGCGTCTGCCCGATCTCGGTGGCGTAGTACGGGTTCATGACCAGGACGGTTCCCGGCGGGTCGGACACGAGGGCGTCCGGCGCCACCACGGCCTGCCCGGTCCCGGCGAGGTAGGTGCCCTGCTTGCGGGGGTTGACGTCGACCACCCGATCGACGGCGGTGGTCACCTCGAGCACGTTGAAGAACCCGACGGCTTTGGCGCCGGCTCCCCACGCGACCACCGGTTCTTCGGCTGCGGCGAGGCGCTCCAACAACTCGGTCCACGCCGTCACCCGTTCCCGGGCGCGGTCGGCGAAGGCTTGGATGTCCGCCAGGACCTCTGGCGCGGGCCGCGCCGGCGACGGCCGCGCCGGCACCGACGTCGGCCGCGCCTCGACGGAGAGGAATTGGCCGTCGTAGGACTCCCGCAGATCCAGGATCTCGAAGCCTGCGGACTCCACCGCCGTGCGCAGCGAGGACGCGAGGAAGTAGGACACGTGCTCGTAGATGAGGTCGCCGATGGACAGCCGCCGAAGCGCGAGGAGACCGTTCGGGACCTCGAGGTAGAGCACCGTGTCCGGCCGGTCGCCGATACCCTCGCGCAAGGAGCGCAGCATCCCAGCCGGGTCGTCGACGTGTTCCAGCACGTGACGGCAGATCACCAAGTCCGCCTTAGTATCGACGTGCTCACGTGAGAAGTACTCGTTCACCACGCGCACCCGCTCCGGCAGGGGCTCTGCGTGCTCCGCGTCGTAACTCGGGTCGAAGCCCATGCCCCGGTTCTCACCCAGGTCACAGATGAGGCCGAGGAAGTGACCGCTTCCGCTGCCGATCTCGACCACGTCGGCGTCCCGGACGTCGTAGGTGTCGATGAGCCGCCGCGCAAGGTCGCGCTCGTAGCTCTGGAACACCGCCGAGAAGTGCAGGGCGTTGTCGTAACTGTGCCCGTAGGCGTTCAGGCTCGCATCGAAGCCGGTGTTGTAGACGAAGGCGCACTCCGGGCAGTAGCCGAGGTCCAGGTCCCCACGGGGGCAGTCGACCGCCTCCTGGCGGCTGGGCCAGAGGATCCCGACGTGGGTCGGGACGCCCGCCTGCGCATAGAACGGGCGGAGTTCCGCCGTGTCGCACACCGGGCAGCGCGCGCCCGAGTTCCCCGTTGCTGTCACTCTGGAGACACTAGTGAAGGAGCCCTTCGGCCGTTGGGCAAATGACGGGCCCCTCTGGGTGAACTGCCGCCGTCATCGGGTGTCACCTTGATCTCACCCCGGGTGAGGTAGGGCGTACCTTTGGCCGTCGCGGTTTCTCTCATCGGACGTGCCGCCCACGGCTTTCCACGGGGATCTCCTCGGACTCGATCCCCGAATCAGGCTGACGTCCTTTCCCACTGCCGTCATGGGTGCTCTGCGCGCGGCCGTCCGCGTCCGCGCCCGCCCGGACGAAGTGCTGGGGACGAGCAGCGACCCATGCCGCCGCGATCCGCTTCCGGAAGTTCGCGCCCACTGGCGTCGAGACAAACTTGTCCCCGGGAACGGCAAGTTGTATTGCATTGGTTGGAGAGGTGCCGTCGAGACGCCACAGGGCACCGATGGCACCCATGAAGATGCAGACGACACCGACGAACGTCGCGAAAGAGAACGAGTCAAAGGTCCCGCTCGCCATCAGGGCCGCGGGCATCGTCACGGCAAGTGCCTGGCCCAGGTGCCGGGTCTCCTGATTCTTGCCGCGGAGCCGAATGCTTCGCCCCATCAGATACGGCACCAAGAAGAACAGAACCAACCCGATCACTCCTATGACTCCACCTGCGAGGAGGGTCATGTAGATCTGGTTGTCCAGCAGGATGTACTCCTCTGGCGTCACCATCCCCGCGCCGCGGCCGAACACCGGACGCAACGACCAGAGGTCCATGACGTAACCGGTGCGAGCAATCCGGTCCGTCACGCTCGTGTCGTTCTCAGCGTTGGTGAAGAGGGACTTGATCGTGCCGAGGACGCCGCGGTTCACCAGGTGGAAGACTGCGGTCGCCATGATGCCAATGACGAGGGCGTTGTAGCGCTGTCGCCACGGCCAGATCAGGGCAAGCAAACCCATGGTGACGAGCACCGTAAGGATCGCCGATCGCGAGATTGAGAGCGGGATCCCCATCGCGACCAGCCCAGCCCCGATCCAGCGCCATACGCGCGTTCGGCCAGGTGGCGAGAATAGGGCGAAATGGAGCGCTACCGGAAGAACCAGTGCGAGAACGACCCCGAACTCGATGTAGTGGTTGGCCGTCGAGGCCACCCTCGGGAAGCCACCGTCGCCGCGTGCACTGATCCCGATCAGTTCGGCATTAGCGTGCAGGCCCGGGATCTTGATGTACTGCGTGATATCGATCACGCCAGCGAACTGCAAGGCGCCGATGACGGACATAACCGCTGCCAATGCGATGACCACTTGGAGGAGTCTGTCGAGTTCGCGGCGCGTGCGGACGCCGTCCGCGGTGACGAGGGCGACACCCGCGATGGACGCGGTGAAGATCAGCCACCGGTCTGCGCTACTCGCCTCGCCCGCAGTGGGGAGCCGGTCGAATCCGATCACGTTGCCCAGCAATTGCAGCCCGACGTACATACCGATCACCCAACGAATCGGTTGCCGACCGTCCGGGAGGTGATGAGATCGGATCGCGGAAAGGACCCAGAGGAATGCCAACATGATCCCGATTGCGACGGATGGTCGTCCGACGGCGCCGAGACCACCGATCACGAGACGGGCCGGGATCAGGAACTGCAGACACAGGAACAGCACCAGGAGCCCGAGGGTGGTCAGCGTCCAGCGATGGATCAGTGCAGGAATCCATTCCTCCCGGACTCGCTTGTACCCATCCGGAACTCTGAGAAGGATGGGTCGCCATGCCTCTTGCTCTGATGAGTTCGCCCGTACCGCCGCACCGCGGTGGAAGGTCATCGCCGTGAGCCGTCAGCGAGGTCTGGACGAGCCGGCGACCATCTCGGCTCGCCTACCGGAACTATTGATCATGGGTGACTCACTTTGGTTCGCGTCATCCTGAACCGGCGGCGTCCCGTCGTTCCGGCTCCCGAACAGCATGTCCACGTGCTCGCCTCGACCCTCGTCCGGGGCGAGGTCATCGGGCCGACCATCGTCCGGATCGAGCCCGGGCTCGACAGCCTCCGATTCCGACGCCGCGCGACGCTCCTGACGATGCGCTCGTGCCCGCTTGATGAGTCCGATGAGGTCGTCGAACAGGACCGCGATGAGCAACGAGAGTGCGGCTCCGAGGACACCGACGATCGCCATGTTCCGGGTCTTTCCATCAGCGACGACGGCCGTCACAGCTGGTTCCTGGAGCACATCGAGTCCGTACTGGGTGGCGGGTGGCAGTCCCGCGTTCGTCTGCCGTGTAGTGAGTTCTTCACGCGCGAGCTCGAAGACCATCTCGCCCGTGGCGACTCCAGCCTCTGGCGTGTCCGCGCGCACTTCGAAGTTCAAGACAGTACTGCGAGTCGTCGGAGCAACGGTGTACGTGGGAACGAGGCCCGCCGCTGCAACCTCAGCTTGCGTCTCCGTGCCGTTCAGGACGATTCCGAGGACCGAGTTCGCGTCGTCCAATCCGCCGTAGGGATTCGCAATCTCCGCGACGGCCCGGCCCGGCACGACGATCGCCGAAGCTGCAATGTTGTACTCGGGCTGAACCCGCTCTCCGACCGCATACGCGGCCGCGCCACTGAGGGCGAGCAAGGGCAGCAAGATGTACCAGCGGCGCAGTGCCGCAACTGTGATTGACCAGACGTCCATGACGAGGACTCCCTCCGAGGCTCCACCTGTTGCGAGCCGTGTCCTTCATGCTATGAGTGGCGTGTCGGGGCCGCAGGCAGACCACAAGCCCAACACATTCCCTACTGCACTTCGCCTCACACTCTCGCGAAGTGTTCATATGTCAATTACGGCAACGGCGTCACCGTGACGTTTCCGAACGTTGCGTCTACATGGTGTGCGATGAGAACGACAGATCCGTTCGACACCGTGTCGACATCAGTGATGGTCCCTGACCAAGTGGTCGGCTCGGAGGTGCCCTGTTCCCACATCCGCATCGAGTAGGTGGCACCGCCCGAAGGCAGGCCTTCCACGCGTACGCGCATCATGTAGGTGTCACCCGGGCTGAAGTCAATCGCGTTGCGCGCACCCCGGACTACCGGGCTGTTGTGGTTGCCGAAGAGTTCCCATCGCGGGCCGTTCTCGTAGAAGCGGTACCAGGAGTAGGCACCCGCTGGATACCAGCCGTAGGCGAGCGGCTCTCCCTGGACCTGCGTGTGGCCCTGCCATCTGAGCCCGATGCCGATCATGGGGTCACCCGAGAGGTACTGCCCTGCGCCTGGCCCGAAGCTGTGCAACGTCATCGGCACCGTCACCTCGTAGTCGGTCCAGGCGGAGTCACCGACCGCGAGTATCCGGTCGTAGCCGACCTGCACGGTGCTCACCGAACCGTTGTCGACCCGCCACAGCCCATCGACCGATTGCGCCTGGGTCTGGAGTGCGGCACTGCCTGACCAGGCGGTCGTGTAGGGCAGGCTCAACGAGCCGTTCTGGATCGTCACATTCACCGTCTCGGTCACCGAGGAACCATTGGTACCGAGCGCCGTGATCGTGACCACGTTCGACCCCGTGTTGAGATCGGCGTAGGGAATATCGGCGTTGAAATCACCCGGCATAGCGAGGCGACGGTTGTCAGGGCCGAGGGAGAGAGCCCTCGCCGTTCCGCCGTTGACGCGATAGGTCAGCGAACTCACTCCGTCCGGGTTCGACACGGAACCGACGATGTTGATCCGCGGTTGAGTCCGGGCTGGGGCTCCGAAGCTCTGGTCCGAGCCGTACCAGATGTCGATCGCGGGGCCAGCCGTCTGCTCCAGCGTCGTGAATGTCCGGTCCTGGGTGACAGTGGCGTTGCCGCTGGTGTCGGTGGCGGTGATCCGGTAGTGATACGTCGTCGCGGGCGCCAACCCGGTCAGCGTCGCGGCGTGGGACGTCCCCGACCCGGACGAACTCGCGGTACTGCCGTAGGACGTGGTCGTCCCGAACGCGACCGCACCCGTGGCCGCCTCGTTCGTCGTCCACGAGACGACCGCAGAGGACGCCGTCGGTGTCGCACTCACACCACTGACCGCCGGCGCCGTCACATCCGGCTCCGGTTCCGGATCGGGATCGGGATCGGGACCCGGGTCAGCACCGCCGTCCTCGGGCACGATCGGGTTCGCCCGGTCGAACACGTAGTCCACCAGAGCCGTGTAGGCAGCGGGGTTCGAGCCCGCATTAGCCGCGAACGGCCCCACCGAACCAACCGTCAACGCCTGCGAGAACGTGCCGATCACCTGCGGCGAGCCACCATCAACGGCCACCGTCATCGTCCACGAGTTGCCGACCCGGCCGACCCCGACCACCACCGAATCCGTCGGCTGCACCGCTAACACCTTGTTGAACTTGGTCTTCGACGAACCACTGGTCGTCGCGGCAGCAAACGCCCGGACCACCCCACCGCTGGCGAACACATCGAACCGCAACCAGTTCGACGCATCCTGCTCCACGATCAAACCCTGATCGTGGTTCGTCGTCACCGGCACCGAATCGAAACCAGCGTCCACCGCGAAGTCCGTGTTCGAGACCGCCTGCATCACCCGCAGCGACCGGTTCACACCCCACGCATCGTGAGACTCCCCCGCACCCACCGTCAGCGACAGCTGCGCATCCCCGGTCCCCTCACCGACCAACTCAACCGAACCATCACCCACATGATCCGTCACAGACCACCCAGACCCGAGCACAGAACCCGAGAAATCATCAGACGAGAACACAGCGTTCGGGGTGCTGCTCGCGGTCGTGGTGAAGGTGAGATCGGCTGAGCTGCCGGCGTTGCCGCTGGTGTCGGTGGCGGTGATCCGGTAGTGATACGTCGTCGCGGGCGCCAACCCGGTCAGCGTCGCGGCGTGGGACGTCCCCGACCCGGACGAACTCGCGGTACTGCCGTAGGACGTGGTCGTCCCGAACGCGACCGCACCCGTGGCCGCCTCGTTCGTCGTCCACGAGACGACCGCAGAGGACGCCGTCGGTGTCGCACTCACACCACTGACCGCCGGCGCCGTCACATCCGGCTCCGGTTCCGGATCGGGATCGGGATCGGGACCCGGGTCAGCACCGCCGTCCTCGGGCACGATCGGGTTCGCCCGGTCGAACACGTAGTCCACCAGAGCCGTGTAGGCAGCGGGGTTCGAGCCCGCATTAGCCGCGAACGGCCCCACCGAACCAACCGTCAACGCCTGCGAGAACGTGCCGATCACCTGCGGCGAGCCACCATCAACGGCCACCGTCATCGTCCACGAGTTGCCGACCCGGCCGACCCCGACCACCACCGAATCCGTCGGCTGCACCGCTAACACCTTGTTGAACTTGGTCTTCGACGAACCACTGGTCGTCGCGGCAGCAAACGCCCGGACCACCCCACCGCTGGCGAACACATCGAACCGCAACCAGTTCGACGCATCCTGCTCCACGATCAAACCCTGATCGTGGTTCGTCGTCACCGGCACCGAATCGAAACCAGCGTCCACCGCGAAGTCCGTGTTCGAGACCGCCTGCATCACCCGCAGCGACCGGTTCACACCCCACGCATCGTGAGACTCCCCCGCACCCACCGTCAGCGACAGCTGCGCATCCCCGGTCCCCTCACCGACCAACTCAACCGAACCATCACCCACATGATCCGTCACAGACCACCCAGACCCGAGCACAGAACCCGAGAAATCATCAGAGACCAGCACGGAAGCGGCCGTGGCCGGTGGTGCCATACCGGCGAGCGCCACTGCTGCGGCACCGGCGATCGCCAACGCCATCCGGATTGGGTGGATCGCAGTTGCGTTCTTCGCGTTCATGAGGAGCTTCCGTCGACTTGGTGGATGAGTTCGGGAGGTGCGAGTAGCCGGCCTCTGACGCGTGCCCTGAGGCGGCCCGCACTGATGCGAGCCCTACGGGTGGAGTAGGCAACGGCGAACGCAGCCCCGGAGGCCAGGTCGTCTGGCGTCGACCCCGTGGTGCGTGCGAGAGCTCCCGTCGTTCGACCGAGGAGTCTCAGGCGCACAAACGTCGGCGCTCTCGTTGCTGCGGGATCGAACCAGCTGGCGATCTCCGAAGCTGTGGTTCGGCCCTGCCGTGATGAACTCTCGTGAATCCGGCGCCGGAACAGTCGACGATCGACCAGATCAAATCCACCGAGGGCAGCCATCTGGGCCAGGAAAGTAACGTCGGAAGAGATGTAGGAACGAATCAAGTCGGTCCTGGCCATCGGCTCGCGACGCATCACCCCGAACGCGGCGTTGCACAGGTTGAATCGCCAGGCGAACGCCGCGACTCGGCGCCAGGGCGTTGGGGCCGTGACATCGAGCTTCTCGTCATAGGCGCGTACGTCTTGGCCGGTGCCATCGATGATGGTCGCCTGCGTGAATGCGAGCACCGCGTCTCGATTGGCGTCGAGGGCGGCAACGCAGGAACTCACGTACGAGGGGTCGAGGAGATCGTCGTAACCGGCCCACTTGAACAGTTCGGCTCGGGAGTCCCTCACGAGGCGGTTGTAGTTGAACGCCGCCCCCATGTTCCGGTCGTTCCGGACAAGGCGCACCCGCGAGTCCCGCTCAGCGACCGACTCGACGATGTCGACCGTGCGATCCGTCGAGGCGTTGTCCGAGATCACCAGCTCGAAATCGCTGAAGTCCTGAGCCAGCAGGCTCTCCAGCGTCTCCGCGAGGTACACCTCTCCGTTGTAGACGGGCAGGCCGATCGTCAGCCTCGGGGTACTCACAGCGCCTCCACGGTCGGGGTGAGGCCGAGGTCGGTCAGTTCCGCACCGATCTCGGTGCGGTAGGCACCGTTCATCACGATCACCAGGGCCGGCTCGGCGTCGGTCAAGTCCTTCGGTGCGAGCACCCGGTGTCCGGTGCCGGCCATGTACTGGTTCTGCTTGAACGGGTTGATGTCCACGACCCCGTCCACCAAGCGGGAGTCCGCGCCGAGTGCGGCGAGGAAGGCCACGCCCTTGGACCCGCCACCCCAGATGACGGTCCGGCCACCGCCGGCGTGCACAGTCCGGATCCGGTCGCGCCAGTGATCGACCATCGCCTGGTGTCCGCGGGCGAACCGGGCGGCCGCCTCCGCGAGTTCCGCCGGATCTTCCTCGATCGGGATCGCTGCGGTCGCGACGCCGCCGACCGCGGGGCGGGCTTCGACGAGCAGGGTCTGGTCGGAGTAGGCACGTTCGATGGCGAGCACGTCGAATCCGGCAGCGCGGAACAGCCTGCCGACCGAACCGGCGGAGAAGTAGGAACTGTGCTCGTAGTACACGTCCCAGAACGCGACCTCGTCGAGGACGCGCCGCACGTCCGGAACCTCGAACAGCAGGACGGTGCGTTCGGGTTCGGTGATCGCGGACCGGATGGCGGCGAGGAACTCACGGACGGGGGCGATGTGCTCGAGGGTGTGCCGACAGACGATGGCGTCCGCCCGCAGGTCCGGAAGGTCCTGCGGAAAGAGTCCTTGGATCCAGGTCAGGGGTAGGCCTGCCGGGATCCGCGCGGGCTGCACGCCTGGGTCGATGCCGATGCCGCTGCCGATGCCGGCTCGCGCCAGCTCGACCAGGAACTCGCCCTTGCCGCAGCCGATCTCGACGACGGTGCCGCCACCCAAGGAGTAGCGCTCGACCCAGTCGGCGGCGAGGTGGTGGATGAAGGCTTGGAAGGTCGGCGAGAAGCCCTGGGTCTCCTCGTAGTCCTGCGAGTAGGTCATCAGCTCCGGGTCGTAGCGGCAGTTCCAGATGAGCCCGCAGGCGGGACACAGGGCGAGGGCCAGGGCTCCCTTGGGGAAGTCGACGGCGGCGTCTCGGTCCCCGAGGAGCAGGCAGCTGTTGACCGGGACGGGTTCACCCACGTGGAAGGGTTCCGGTGCAGCGGCACCGCAGGCGGGGCAGGTGCCGGCGGTCACGGAGCAACCCGTTCGGCGATGTTATGACTCGGGGTGTCGGCGCCGTGGGCACGTTCCGCGGGTCGCGCACGACCGACGAGACTGTCGAAGACACCCACGTAGGCGCGGGCCTGGATCGACCAGGACAACTCGTTCTCGATGCGGCTCCGCCCGAGCCGACCCATCACCACGCGACGCTGTGGGTCGTCGAGCAGCGCCGCGATCTCCGTCGCGGCATGTGCCGGGTCGTCACCGGAGACGTACACGGCGGCGTCCTGTGCGCAGCGCCTGGTCTCGCGCAGGTTCGTGGCGACGACCGGGATCTCGTGGGCCATGTACTCGAGGGTCTTGTTCATCGTGGACCGATGGTTGAACTCGTTCTCGGGGTCGGGTGTGACGCCGAGGTCCGCGGTGGACAGCCAGCGACCCAGTTCCTCATGGTCCACCCTCCCGGTGAAGGTGACCCAGGGGTCGAGACCGCGGGCGGTCGCGTCCGCCTTCAAGGCCTCGAGGCTGTCGCCGAATCCCAGGAGTGCGAAGCGGGTGTCCTCGCGGCCGAGGTCGTGGACGTAGTGATCGATGGTCGCGAGAAGTCCGTCGACGCCGTCCTGCGGGCCCATGATGCCCACGTAGCAGACCAGGTGTTCCCGTCCGCCGCGAAGTTCGGGATGCGCCCGGCCGCGGCGCATCCGGTCCGCGTCGGGGGTGCTCATCACCACCGCCGTCCGGCGGGCGGGTACCCGGCCCCGTTGGAGCGCGATGTCGCGGTAGGCGGGGTTCGGTGAGATCACGCGGTCTGCGACCCGGTAGGTCATCGACTCGAGGAACAGCAGCGCCCGGTGAACGAGTCCACGCTTGCCGAAGCGGGCCTCGTAGACCTCGGGACAGAGATCGTGCTGATCGAAGACGTAGCGACGACTACGGAGCTTCCAGAGGGCACCTAGCAGCCAATAGGTGTCCGGTGGATTGCAGGCTTGGAGCACGTCGAAGCCGCGGTCCCGGTTCACCTTGAAGGACAGCCTCGCGGTCTGGAGCCAGCACAGCGCGAACTCGCGGACGTAGCTGACCAGCCCGGAGCTCTCCGGCGGCGCCGCGTAGGAGTACACGTGGATGTCGTCGAGGATGTGACGATCCGGCTCGCCGGCGGTCTCCTTCGGGCAGATGACGCTCACGTCATAGCCCGCGCGCACCAAGGCGGCGCATTCGGTACGGACCCGGCGGTCGATGCGCAGCGGCAGGTTCTGAATCACGATGAGCGCACGTGGCCTACGCCCGGCGGCCGCCTCGGCCGTGGCCGGCGTCCGTCCGTTCCGGCGATTCCACATCTGTCCGCTCTCCCGTCGTCGTTGCAGGTGGCGGGGAACTCGCCGATGCGGGTGGTTGCGACCTGACGGTCCGCAACGCCACCTCGCTCGAGCCCCCCGAACGCTGTGCTACTCCTGGCAACGTACTGAGGACACCCGGCACCCGGTAGCGGAAGCACGGGTGAGATAGGTGAGGCAAGGGTGAAAACACCCGGCTCTTCTTCCTCACCCCGGGGTGAGGAGGATGGGAGCCACATCCCACTGACAGCGACCCCATCGGGCGTGGATACTCGCGGCGTGGTCTCCATCATCGTTCCGGCGCACAACGAGGAGCGGTCCTTGCCTCGGCTGTTGGACGCGCTCGACGACCCGCGGTGGGCTCCGGAGGAGGTCATTGTGGTCGCGAACGGCTGCTCGGACCGGACGGCGCAGGTCGCCCGGGCGCGCGGGGTCACCGTGATCGAGACGCCGATCCCGTCGAAGATCAAGGCGCTCGCGCTCGGGGACGCCAGGGCCACCTCCTTCCCGCGCATCTACGTCGACGGTGACGTGGTTCTCGGAGCCGACTCCGCACGAGCGCTGTGTGGCGCTCTCACCGATGGCGTGCAGGCCGCCGGGCCGATCAGGAGCTTCCCGATGGCCAGGGTGTCGGCACCGGTGCGCTGGTACTACGACGTCTGGCAGCGTCTGGACGGCGTGCGGACCGAACTGTACGGACGCGGGGTGGTCGCGGTGAGCGAGGTCGGCCACGCCCGGATCCGGGACTGGCCGGAGACCATGTCCGACGACCTGCACCTGGCGATGAGTTTCGCCCCGGACGAGCGCACCGTGGTAGCGGCCGCCCGCGTCACGATCATGCCGCCGAAGACCTACCGCGACCTGCTGCGCCGGCGGGTTCGCGCCATGACCGGAAACGCGCGGATGGCGGGCACACCCGAGGCACCGGCTGTGCGCAGTGCCGGGGCAAGTCCGGCCGCCATCGGACGGATGGTGGCCGCCGAGCCCCGGCTGCTGCCCGGCGCCGCGGTCTTCGTCGTCACGGCCGCCATCTCGAAACTCCTCGGCCGCAGAGCCGCCCGACGCGGGGACACCACCTGGCTCCGAGACGAGAGCAGCCGTCGCTGAGAACCGGTGCAGCTGCGCGAAGCGGTGTGCCACCACGTTTGTCATGACGCCACTCGGATCGGGACGGCACCGCAGGTGGCACACACCGGCACGATCTGATGCCCAGCGACAGGTCCGTGAACCCACCGCGGGACACCCTCACACCCCTCACCCTCTGGTGAGCCGAAATCCGAACCAAGGTCACCCCCCAGTCACCCAACGCTCCCTCACGGGCTGTCCTAGATTCCGGAGTGTTCGAGCGGCACCGAGCAGCGGCAGTCCGCGGTCGAGGGGAGAGACGACGTGCAGTTGCGTAAAGACGGGGTCACCTGGCGCGAGATCGACGGCGAGATGGTCCTCCTCGATCTGAAGACGTCCAAGTACCTCACCACGAACCGGGCGGGCACGACGCTGGTCAAGCTGCTCGCCGAGGACCGAACCGCCGACGACCTCACCAGTGCCTTGGTCACCGAGTTCGGTATCAGTGCCGACCGAGCGGCCGGCGATGTCGCCGCCTTCGTGGGCTCGCTCGAGCAGCGAGGGCTGCTTCAGGTCGCTGCTCGCTGAGGCGTTCCAAGTTTCCGGCACATCAGGCCGGGGCCAACCAACGACACCACGTGAGGGGGTGACACCACATGTACGAATCTCCGATGATCCAGGAGGTCGGCTCCGTCCGCGACCTCACCCTGGGCGAAGGCTGGGCCGGGAGTGACGACACGTTCCTGTACTTCATCCGGTACGGGACCGACCCGTCCTCCTGACCTCGATGGGAGCGGGCCCGCTGGCCGATGCCGGTCAGCGGGCCCGCTCCTTGCTTCAACGCGTCCGGCGCAGGCACTCAGCATCGATCTGATTGGAATCCGACATGGCGGAAGCACCCCCGATGGAGGGGTACGTCCGATCCGACCCCTTCGAGGTGGCGACGTGCTGGAAGTACGGCCTGAGCAGGCCGACGCCATTGCCACCGCAGCAACTGTCTCCCCGAGGTGCGTTGGAAGCGGCGATCATGCCTGCGCTGGTCGAGGGTGCGTGTTATGTCACGTTCTCCGGGGGCCGCGACTCCTCGGCGATCCTCGCGACTGCGACCCACCTGGCTCGGCGGGAGGGCCTACCCGACCCGGTTCCCGTGACGCGCCTCTACCCGAATGTCCCGGACTCGGACGAGTCCGAGTGGCAACACCTTGTCATCGACCACCTCGGCCTCAGCGAGTGGCTCCGACTGGAGTTCACCGACGACGAGACCGATCTGCTCGGCCCCGCGGCCCAGGCGAGCGTGCGACGTCATGGACTGCTCTGGCCACCTGCGGTTCACAGTCACGGCCTCGTCTATCAGCACCTCACCGGCGGGGCGATGTTGACCGGAGAGGGTGGCGACGAGGTCCTCGGCGCTCGTAGGGTCACGCCACTCACCTTGCTTCGCCGGCGTCGCCGCCCGACTCGCGCTCTCCTGCGCGGAGCGGCTCATGCGCTCTCGCCCTCCTCGGTTCGCCGACGTCAGATACGCCGGGAACTGGAGTCGGCGCGGCTCCAACACTGGCTCCGCCCCGATGCCAAGAACCAACACTTGCGACTGATGGCCGCCGACGAAGCCACCGAGCCGCTGAGTTACGAAGCCGCCACCTGGTGGATCACCAGACGTCGCAGCTGGGCGACGATGGCCGCCAATCAGGCCCTGATCGCCGGGACTTACCAGGTCCGCGCATCGAACCCGCTCCTCGACGACGATTTCATCGCGGCGCTGGCACATGCCGGGGCCACCTGGGGATACAACGGCCGCACCGCGACGATGAAGGCGCTCTTCTCGGACGTGCTGCCGTCGGCGTTGCTCTCCCGTCGGACCAAGGCCAGCTTCAATCGGGCCTACGCCGGGAGATACACCCGTGAGTTCGCACGGCATTGGGACGGCTCGGGCGTCGACGGTGAGCTCGTGGACCCGGAGATCCTGCGGGACGTCTGGCTGTCGGATGAACCGACGATGTCGACCGCGATGCTTCTCCACCAGGCCTGGCTCGCTGCCCCGGTGACACAGTGAGCGTCCGTCGGCCCCCGTTCGGCGAATGGCCGTGGATCGTCGCGGCTCTCGCCCTCGCAGTCGTGGCCGAACTTGGGCTGCGCACCGCGGGCCTGCCGCGCCTTGCCCGCATGTTCGGGACCCCGCTTCGGACCGACGACTCCACGCCCGCGCAGCCGGATCACCCGTCCGGCGCGCCGGTCCTGGATGACCGGGCACGACGCCAGGTGCGGTCGAGTCGCAGGGTGATGCGCCACTGGCCATTCGGTGACACGTGTCTGCGTCAGGCACTTATCAGCGGTGCTCTTCTGCGTCGGCTCGGGCCCGAGTTGCTCGTCGGAGTCGCCAAGATCGACGGCCAGGTCCGCGCGCACGCCTGGCTCGAGATCAATGGCGGCATCCTCGACCCGCTGGGCGCGGCAGCGTCCTACACACCGCTGCTCTCACCCGATGCCTTGGACGTGAAATGAACACGACCAAGCTGTACGGCCTGAACCTCGACTCCGAGATCGCTCTGCACCAGACGCGGCCTGCCGACGGTCCGACCGACGTGACGATCCGGGTCGGGGCACCCATGGGGACCACCGAGGCCGCACCCCCTGGTCGGATGCTCCTGCATCTGGACGGCGACAAGCAGTACTACTCCGCGACCGAGACCGACTCCGGTTACCTGCTCCGGTTCTACCGGACCTGCGACTTCGTGATCGATCCCGGACTCACCACCGTGACCGCCCATCTGGTGCATGGCGCCGACCCCGAACGGGTGGGGGTTCTCGCCGCCGGAACCATGCTCTCCTTCCTGCTGGCCCTGCGTCGACGTCCGGTGCTGCACGCCAGCGCGGTGCAGGTCGGGGAGGCCGCCCTCGCGTTCGTGGGCCGTTCCGGCATGGGCAAGTCGACGATGGCGACGTTGATGGCCGCTGACGGCGCCCGGCTGATCACCGACGACGTGCTCCACCTCGATCTGGACACGGTGCCGCCGCGGTGTCATCTCGGGGCGACGGAACTGCGTCTGCGCAAGGCGGCCGGCGACCTCGCGGCACGGTTCGCCGTCGCCCCCGGGCGTCGCCTGACCGGCGACGACCGGGACGCGCTCGCGATCCGGTCGGCCGACACGGATCTGTTGCCTCTGCACGCGATCGTGATCCCCGCCCCGGACCACTCGGAGCAGGATCGCGAGCCGGAGTTCCTTCGGCTCTCCCCGCGGGACGCCCTGCTGCACCTGCTGATGTTTCCCCGGATCGTCGGCTGGCAGGATCCCGCCGCCGTCGACCTCCAGTTCCAGCACCTCAGCGACGTCGTCGAGAAGGTTCCGGTGTACGTCGCGCGCCTTCCGTGGGGACCGCCGTTCCCGCCGGCCATCGCGGCGCAGGTGCTGACCGCCGTCGGCCTGGATCAGGCGGTCACGGCCGATTCCACCGCATCGAGGTAGACATTGAGGGCGTCCTCGCCCGCCTTCACCCGAGCGGACCGTGCGATCGGAGGAGTCCGGCGAGTCCGTTCCCGCACGCCGACCGCGGCGTTGCGCCCAGCCGCGACGAGGGTCCGTGCCGCGCCCGGCTGCGCGGCCCGAGCCACCAACCGTGCCAGGCCCGGCTCCTGACGCGCCCGCGGAACCGGCGCGAACCGGTCGACCGTCGCCGTCAGGACGCCGAAGGGCGCGGACAGCCCCAGCCGGTGGTCCAGGTCCTGCGGTAGCGGCGTGCCGAGCACCCGCTTCGCCCGGGCGAGGACCAGGGCGACGTGCGGCTCTGCGCGCCAGGCCCGGGCGCGAGTGGCCACTTCGTCCCAGTCCTCGATCTGGGCGGCCAGCCGGTCGGCATCCACGAGCAGGAGGAGTCTGTTCGCACCGGTCAGCGCCGCGTGCAGGCAGACGTGCACCAGGGCATCCGCCGGCGACAGCGCCCAGGCGCGGTTCAGACCCAGCATCACCGGGGTGCGACGGCCGAGGAGCTCAGGGGTCGGCACCGCGAACCGCGCACGCCGGACCGCCATGTTGATCATGGACCAGTGCAGGTCCATCAGCAGCCCTGACGGGCCGACCCAGTGCATCTCCCCCGGGGTCTGCGGGTTGCGGAGCATGTCATCGAAGTCGGCGATCTTCCAGCCGGCGTCCAGGAGTCGGTGCGCGACCTCCCGCAGGTCCGTGGGATCGACGAGCGTATCGATGTCGTGGTACGTGCGCAGCCCTTGCGCCGGATGAGCCGTCTCGGACAGGAACGGGCCCTTGAACGTCACCCAAGGGATGTCGTCGAGGACGGCGCCGAACTGCTCGAGCATGATGGTGGCTCGGATGTGGATGCCCATGGCGTGGTCCCGGTCGACGCGCAGGAGCGCCGCGTCCTCCGGAGACCGATCCCGGAGCGCGAGGTGCACGAGCGGTGCGACCCGGTGGTATCGGGCGGCCTGGACCAGGTCCGACCGCGCTTCCGACCCCGGCGCGGTCAGGTTGCGTTCCCCTCGGGCACTGTGGACGAGCAGTTCGGAGACCGCTTGCTGCGTCCGTGAAGCCCTTCCCGGGATGGCACGAACCACTGGAACTCCCGGACGTCGTTGGGCGATCCCCTCAGGGACAGCGATCGGTGTCACTGCGCGCATCGGCAGGTGACAGCAGGCTAGCGGCGGCCAATCCGGCACGCGGCGAAATGGCCTGCGAAGTCAGGTCCGGTCCGAGACCGGCGTGGCACCGGTCGCGGGCGGATCAGGCCGTCTTGATCACATGGACGAAGCAGCCGGGTACCTCCCGGTCACGGCGCCGGTCCGCCTCCGGAGTTGCCCCAACGAACCGGTCCACCTCCTCCTGCACCGGTAGCAGGTGCGGAAGTTGGGCCCGCCCGTCCCGGAAGACGGCGTGTCCACCGACGGCGATCGCCGGCCACCAGTTCTCGATCTCGGCGCGGATCCCGTCGCCCGAGACCGAGGCGTCGAAGAAGACCAGGTCGTAGGGGTCGGGGCCCGGCTCGTGCAGCCGGGTGTCCCCGACCACCAGGTCCACCTGCTCGCGCAGCCCCATCCGGTCGAGCACGCGCTCCAGTTCCGGACCCCAGACGTCCTGCTTGGGGTTGCCGTCGATGGAGGTCACCCGGGCACCGCTCGCGGCGTAGAACACGGTCGAGCCACCGCGGAAGCGGCCGAGTTCGGCCATGCGCGGTCGATCGATCGCGGCCAGGATCCGGTAGAGGTAGGCGGCCTCGTCGAAGTCGAGGCGGGTGAACCGGTGGTTCAACCAGTTCGAGGAGAACAGCCAGACCAGGTCCTCGAAGCGCTCCGCCGGCACCCGGAACGCGGGCTCCGCCTGCGCCGTGTCCCAGTCCGCGGTGCGCGCCATCTTGTCCGAGAGGGAGAGCAGGAGTTCGGCGCGCACGTGTGGGTTGCGCATCGCCGAGCGGACGATGGCGAGCCCCACACGGCTACCCACCACGGCGGAGGCCGTGCGACGTCCCACGGAACGCACACCCGAGCCGGCGGCTCTCTGCGGGCCGAGCCAGATGCGGTCGGACACCGGTGAGCCGGCCGAACGCGACGGTGGAAACGAGCGCTTGAGCGTAGACAACACCACGAGAACTCCCCGGAAAACGTCGGTCGTGCCGCTTCGCGGACAGGCCGAAACGATGGCACCCCGCGATGAACTCCAGACGTGACGAAGGCTATTACTCGAGGTCGCCGTCCGTGGCCGAATGATGAGCCCCGGAGATTTGGATCCTGTCGCGCGGATCCGCCGCCCGGCGCGCACCGTGTGAGAGAACGCTCAGAAGATCCGGTTCGACACCTCCGCGGGCGCCAGCAGCAACTCCTTCAATTCGTCGTCGACCTTGAGCAGGGTCAGCGAGGCGCCGGCCATGTCCAGGGAGGTGCAGTACTCGCCCACGTAGCTGCGGAACACCGAGATGCCCTGGTCCGCGAGCTTGCGGTGGGCGATCCCGTAGAGCAGGTACTGCTCGCTGATCGGGGTGCCCCCGAGTCCGTTGATCATCAGGGCGACCTCGTCGCCGGAGGAGTACGGCAGGTCCGGCACCACCGCGTCGAGCAGGATGTCGACGATCTCGTCGGCCGTCGCGAGCTTGACCCGTTCCCGGCCCGGTTCGCCGTGGATGCCGATGCCGACCTCCATCTCGTCGTCACCGATCTCGAACAGGGGGGTGCCGCGCTCGGGCGGCGTGCAGGAGGTGAGCGCGATGCCCATGCTGCGCACGGACGCGATCACCTTCTCCCCGATCCGGACCAGTTCCTCCAGCTCGGCGCCGTTCTCCGACGCGGCCCCGGTGGCCTTGATGACGAAGAAGTTGCCGGCCACCCCGCGACGCCCGACGGTCCAGGTGGAGTCCTTGACCGCGACGTCATCGTCGACGAGCAGGGCACCGACCTTCATGCCGTCGGCCTCGCACATCTCCTTGGCCATCTCCCAGGCGGTGCGGTCGCCGGTGTAGTTGTTGACCAGGTGCAGGATGCCCTTGGGCGAGTAGAGCAACTTGGACGTCTCGTAGACGAACTCCACGGGAGGTCCCGCGAACACGTCACCGGGGCACGCGCCGTCGAGCATTCCCTTCCCGACGATCATGGTGTGCGCGGGCTCGTGACCCGAGCCGGATCCCTGGATGATGCTGACCTTGTTCTCGAAGGGTGCGTCGGCCCGGTAGATGAGGTTGTAGCGGGAGTCGTAGCTGAGCCCTCCCCCGCTGGCGAGCTGGATGCCGGTCAGCATCTCGGGGACGAACTGACGTGGGTCGTTGACGAACTTCTTCACTGTCCGGCTCCTTGCCGTGAGTCGCGCCACGCGGCGCTGATGTCCTGCAGGATCACCCCGATGGCGGTCGCCCCCGCGTCCACCGATGCGCGGCTGCGTTCGCCCGTGTAGGCGGCACGGCCACGTTTCGCGAGCATGCCCAGCGTCGCCTCCGCGGCCGTGACCGCGACGTCGGCTGCCTTCTGCACGGCGGCGACACCGCCGTCGTCGAACCCCTCGGCGATGCTGGCCTCCAGCGAGTCCACCGCCGGCACCAGCGCGTCGAGCAGGGTCTTGTCCCCCAGTTCCGCCTGTCCCCGCTGGGAGATGCCGGTGACGGCGGCCCGCAGGACCTCGATCAGTTCGGGCCCGGTGAGGCTGGTGCGGTCCCCCGCGGCGGCTGCGGCCCGCATGAACGCCGTGCCCCAGATCGGGCCGCTGACCCCGCCGACCTTGCCGGCGATCACGAAGCCGACCTTCTTCAGCACCGCGCCCACACTCGAGTGGTCGAAGGAGTCGTAGTCGGCCTGGACCACCTCGAAGCCGTTGCGCAAGGAGAACCCGAAATCGCCGTCACCGGCCACGGCGTCCAACTGCGCGAACTCCTCCGCGTTGTCCACGATGGTCCGCGCCATCGTGCGCAGGACGAGGTCGACGTCGCCGTTCGTCTCAGTCATGCCTACCTCCTGGAACCCTTCGGTCGTTGTGCGGTTCACTCCAAGCAGTTGCGCAGGTCGGCGAGGGTGACGAAGGCGTCCGGCCGGGCCTGGCCCCGGTTCGCCAGGACGAGGGTGGTCTCCCCACCGGGGTCACCGAGCGAGGTGACCACCAGCACGGCTTCGTCGTTCGGCTCGTCCCGGGTGTAGCCGTTCACGGTGAGCACGCAGCGCAGACCGGCGGCCGTGGCGGCGAGCAGTCCGTTGCGGGAGTCCTCGATCACCAGGGTCCGGCTCCGGTCCGCGCCGAGCCGTTCGAGCGCGAGCTGGTAGATGTCCGGGGCCGGTTTCTTCGCGGGCACCACGTCCCCGGCGAGGACGGCGTCGAAGGCCTCCGCCCGGCGTGGCCCGACCGCCTGGGTCAGGATGGCCCGCACGGAGGGTTCTGCGGAGGTGGAGGCGACGGCGAGTTGCCACCCGGCGTCCTGGGCGGCGGTGATGATCCGGGTGATGCCGGGCCTCGGCGGCAACGCGCCGTCGGCCACCATCTGCGTGTACCGGGCGGTCTTGTACCGGTGCCAGTCGGCGATCATCTCGGCCTGCGCGCCGGGGTCGGTGGGCAGATGGTTCTCCGCCACGAACTCCGGGGTGAGGACGCTGGCCATCCGTTCCTTGCCTCCGGCGATCTGCAGCTTGGTGGCGTAGTCGGCCTCGCTCCAATGCAGGTCGACCCCGACGTGTTCGAACGTGGCGTTGAACGCGACCCGATGCCCGTCCCGTTCGGTGTCCGCGAGCACACCGTCGCAGTCGAAGATCAGCGTGGCGCTCACAAGACCTCCCAGGCCTTCCCGGCGCTGCCGAACATCCGGATGTGCTCGGCGGCCATCTCCTGCACCGCCGCGTGCTGCGCCCGGAACAACGAGGGCGGGTCGTAGGTGCCGGGGTTGGCGCTCATGTAGTCGTAGCCGGAGGACATGAACCGGATCTTCAGCGCCGTGGAGATGTTCACCTTCGCGCAGCCGCGGGCGATCAGGTCGGCGAACTGGTCCTCGCTCATCCCGGTGCCGCCGTGCAGGGCCACCGGGATCCCGGCCCGCTCGACGATGTCGGTCACCCGCTGGTTGTCCAGCGTGGGGGTGGCGCGGTACATGCCGTGGGCGTTGCCGATGGCGGGGGCGAACACGTCCACGCCGGTGGCCTCGATGAACGCCAGCGCGGTCTCCAGGCTGAGCTCGGGCGGCGGGGCGTTCCCGGTCAGGTCCTCCACCCGGGCGAACGGCTCGATCTCACCCTCGACCAGGGCGCCGTAGTCGCGAGCCTGAGCGACCACCTCGACGCACTGGCGCTGGTTCTCCTCGACGCTCAACTTCGAACCGTCGAAGAGCACCGAGTTCCACCCCGCCCGCAGGCACGCGGTGATCAGGTCCCGGTCCGGGCAGTGGTCCAGGTGCAGCGCCACGGGCACGCTCACCGCCTCGGCCAGCTCGGCCCAGAGCACGTAGAGCACGTTCACGCCCATCGCCTCGACCGTCTTCACCGACGTCTGCACGATCAGCGGCGCCTGCAGCTCCTGAGCCGCGGCGAGCACGGCCGCCATGGTCAGGTCGTTGACCACGTTGATCGCGGCGACCCCGTAGCGCTCCTCGAACGCCCGGTCCACGATGTCCTGCGTTCGCACGATCGGCATCATCCACCTCCGGCTCTCATGACTCCTGCGCCCGGTCCGCCCGCGCCCCCGACTGCAGGTTGAGGACGGCCCGGGCGTTGGGCTCGTCCACCACGAGCGCGTCGACGATGCCGGCGCGCAACACCCCGAGGATCGCCAGCGGCTTCTCCGGTCCGCACGCGACGGCCACGACGGCGGGGATGTTCCGCAGTTCAGTCAGCGACAACCCCATCACCCGTTCCGAGTGAGGCGCGGTGATCGCAGCACCCGCGGCGTCGAGGTAGGTCCCGAGCACGTCCCCGACCGCACCGCGCGCCCGCAGCCGCGCGATCTCGGCGGCGGACAGGCAGCCGGACCGCACCATGGTGCACTCGTCGTCGGTCCCGCCGATCCCCACGAGGGCCAGCGCCGCCGTCGCGGCGAGATCGAAGACGCCCCCGACGGCGTCCTGCCGGCGCAGTTGGTCCCGCACCTGGCCGTCGGCCACGTAGGCGGGCGCATAGAGACTGTGCGCGGTGCCGTCGGCGGCGTCCGCGAGCACCCGGGCGATCTCGTTCGGGTTGGTCGGAGCGTCGACCGACGGCGATCCGCCCATCGCGCTGACGAACACGCACCCGGTGGCGGTGGGCTCCCGGAACGCGGCGGCCAGCGCGGCCAGGTCTCGCCCGTGCCCGACAGCCACCCGCTGCCCGTCCGCCAGGCGCCGCTCCAGGTACCGGGCCGCGCTGCGGCCCACCAGCGCGCGCTGCTCGGCCGGCTCCGCGGCGGCGGGCGCCACGATCGCGTGGCGGAGCCCGAAGACCTCGGCGAGGCGGTCCTCGAGGCCGAGGTCGAGCCCGCGCGGGGTGTCGATGTGGATGTCGACGACGCCGGTGGCCCGGGCCCGCTCGAGCAGCCGGCCGACCTTGGGCCGGGACAGCGCGAACTCCTCGGCGATCTGCTCCTGGGTGCGGGCGTCCACATAGGACCGGTGCGCGATCCGGGCGAGCAGTTCGTGCTCGTCAGGATTCAGTCCCACGGGCATGGCCGACTCCGAAACCTGAGCATCCGCTCACCACTGAGCGGATGCTCGCCACGGTAGCAGCGCGCGAACCGGATCGGAAGGGGCGCACTGACGCTGAACTCAATGCAGAAGATCGACGATGCGCTCCGTGTCGCGCTGGCCCTCCGTGTTGGCCGGAGCAGCGGGCGATCTGGCCGGGAGGCATCAGTACGGGAAGCGACCCCCGCCCTGGCCGAGCCCGGTACCGCCGTCGGGCAGTAGGGCGGCCGCCGGGTCGGAGGCGAGCGCGGCACCGGAGTCCACGACGGTCGGCGCTTCGAACGTCGCCACCCCTTCCTCGGGGACCAGCCGCAGCCGCGGGGTCGGCCGCGGCGCCCCCTTCGCCACGGCGTCGTCGGCGGTCCAGTCGTCGACTAGAGTGAGCAGCTCATCGACCAGGTGGTTGATCCGATTCCGCTGCCCGGCACCCGGCTGGTAGGAGGGCAGCGGCGCCTCGGCGCCGGAGCCGGCCAGGTCGGCGTAGTCCGTGGCGCCCGGAACCGGCGTCCGGTAGCCGGTCCCCCATGCGCCCAGCCAACCGTGCAGGCCGGTGGTCGAAGTTCGCATCCGGATCCACCGATGGTTCTCGAACCCGTAGCCGGGCGTGACACCGGGATCCTCGCCAGCGAACTGGTCCACGAGTTTCACCGCGCCGGCCCGGCCGCGGGCGGCGAGGGCGTCGACGATCTCCTTGGGCATGGCCAGGTTCATCCCGCCCTCGGCACCGGAGTGGTAGATGGTGACCACCCGGTCCCGGTAGCCGGGCAGGACCAGTTGGGCGTTGTCGACCCACACCTGGGAGGTGGTCACCAGGGCGTGCGCGAACCCGAGCAGTCCGGGCAGGCCCCTCGGCGTGAGCGAGTGCCAGTGGCGCAGCGCGCCGACGGCGTTGTGGGTGGGCAGGAACGTGTTCTTGGCCGGGTCCGGGTCGGGGGCCCGGCCCTCGGCGAGCTGGCCGAGGTTGATCGCGAACGTGGGCCGCTTCGGCAGCGGGCTGTCGAAGAAGTGCACGGGCAGGTTCGCGCACAGTCCGCCGTCGGAGAACCAGTTCGGTTCGAACTGCGGCAGCGCGACAAGCGCGGCGAGCGCCTCCTCGACATCCGCGTCCGGGTGCCCACCCAGCCACGCCTCGGCCTCTTTGCGGTACCGGGCGTTCTCGGCCCGGCTGAAGTCGATCGCCTCCAGCGGTACCGCCGAGATCAGCACCGGGAAGCTCAGGCTCATCCGGGTCGCGACCACGATCGGGACGTCCGCCGGCGCCGGGAACGGAACCAGCCCGCGGCGCCGCGCACAGGCGTGGGTGAGCTCGGTGTACCGGTCCCGGACCGTGCCGCCGGTGACGGTGGGCGGGTGCGCCTCGATCCAGGCGACCACATCGTCCGGGAAGTAGCGCCGCCACAGCGCCGGGTCCAGGTAGTACCCGCGGGCCTCCCACGGCATCGACATCGGCTGGTACCGGGTCACGTTCGTGGTCATCATCCGCAGCGTGATCCCGGCGGCGGCGAGCTGCCCGAACGTCACCGGTCCCGCGCCGGAGCCACCGGCAGCGCCGGAGCCACCGGCAGCGCTGGCAGCGCCGGACCCGCGGCGCCCGGCCATCGTCTGGATCCGCTCGTGCAGCCACGGGGTCAGCGCGGGCGCATTGCGGCCCCCGTACCCGGCCATCCCGGTGCACATCCCCCACCCCTGCAGCCGGCCGAGCAGCCCGCCGGCGGCGATGACGAGACCGAACACGGCACCGAGCAGGGCCAGGACCACCCCGGCGAGCACCCCGGCCCACCGGCCACCGCCGCCGCCGGAGATGCCGGCGACCACCGCGAGCACCGCGCCCGGCAGGGCGCCGAGCACCAACGCCCACCAGAACCAACGCAACGTTGCGAACACCTTCGCACGCACCGCCGTCGACCCCTTCGAGCCCATCCCGGCGGTGGCGACCCCGAACAGCGGGGCCGCCGCCCGGGTCGGCTGGAACAGCCGGAACAGGGTGGACCCACCGGCGGGCGACGGTGCGGTGATGTCGTCCGGCATCCGCTCCAGCTCGGCGAACCCGCCGCTCGCGCGACCGAGTTCGGCGGCGGCGGCCGCGGCGGCGGCAATCGCCCCGGCGGAGGCGCCACCGACCGACCGCAGCCGGTAGGTGCGGGCCAGTTCGGTGACCGCCCGCGGGTAGATCACCCCGGAGGTGATCCCGCCCTTCATCACGAGGTCACACTCCAGTTTCGGGTCCGACCAGTCCTGACTCACGACGACCTCCTGGGGTGGGGGCTCAGTCCGGCGGGAACAGCCGGTCGTAGTAGGCGGCGACCACCTGCTTGGCCATCGCCGTGTAGGGCGCGTCGTCCGCGACGAACGTGGCGACGTCGGCCACGCCTCGCGCAAACTGGTCCCGCAGGTCCTGATCGTCCGGATGCCGCCCGATCGCCTCCTTCAGGAAGGCCAGGCTCTCCAGGTGACCGCGCAGCGCACGCACCACCCGCCGTCGGGTCTCGACCAGCCCACGCCGCTGCAGCGCGCACACGGCGATGGTGGTCTCCCCCTTGCGGCTCGTCCGCCCGGAGGCGTACCGGTGCGGGAGCACCCACCCCTCGTCGATGCCGGTGGTCTGCCACACGAAGTCGAGGTGCTTCTCGGGGAAGTCGAGGTAGGGATGCAGGAGCAGCCGCTCCTCCCGCGCCTCCTGCCCCGGTGCGGTGGCCCGGTCGGCCTCGTCACCGATCGGGAACGCGTTCGCCTTGCCCGCGGTCGCCCGGACGCCGGGCAGGTCCTGCCCCCGGGGGCTGTTGCAGTCCGTGCAGGAGGGCAGCAGGTTGTCCCACTGCGACGCGAGCCAGTAGTAGCCGGGCGGGGTGCGCACACCGTCGATGGTCACCTCACCCTTGGGCCGGTAGTGCTCGACGGCGACCGGCTGGGTCGCGAGGTAGGAGGACTCGCAGTAGGCGCACTTGAAGCCGAAGGCCGCCTCGAGGGCGTCCTTCACGTCCGGCGCCTTGTAGATGGCGTACTTGTTGTACTTGTCCACGCCGTTCCAGGTCGCATAGAACGCGGCCGCGCGGGTGCGTTCGCGCACGGCGCGGTCGGAGGACAACGTGGCCGGCTCGGGCGGGCGCGGCACCCGTCTCATCGCTTCGCCCCCGACGCCCGAGACGTCGCAGCCGCCCCCGCGGCCCCGGGCAGTCGCGCGGTCCACAGGGCCGCGAGGTCCTCGGTGACTTCCGCGGAGGTGCGCTCGACGGCGTCCCCGACCTGACGCCGTCGGGCGATGAACTCGTCGGCGGCGGCGAGCAGCAGGCGGTCCCGCTCGGTGGTGCCGAGCACCCCGATCTCGTCGAGGCGGGCACGGACCCGGTCCAGCTCGGCCCGCTGGTCGGCGGACCGGCGGGTCAGTCCCTGGAGCCGGTAGTAGGTCGCCCACAGGTCGTCGAGCTCGGGGTCGTCGGTGCTGCCCAGGCCGAAGTGTTCGGAGGTGAGCAGCTGGTCCACCCGCATGCCCTGCACCGAGGGCAGGTCCGTGATCGCGATGACGTCGGCCTCGGCGTTGCGGCGGATCACGGTGACCTCGCCGTCGAGCAGGCCGCGCAGGCACAGCGGGTCGTGGGTGGACACGATGAACTGGACCCTCGGCATCAGGACGCGCAGCGCGGTCACGATCCGCATCCGCCAGCGTGGGTGCAGGTGCGCACCGAGCTCGTCGATGAGCACGATCCCCTCCGCCAGCTCCACCCGGTCCCAGCGGGTCAGGACGGTGCGCAGCACGTCGCAGGCCAGCACCAGCATCGACTGGTAGCCGTCGCTGAGCTCGGTCAGCTCGGCGACGGAGTTCAGCTGGTGGATCCGCACCACCCGGCGCCGGCGGTCCGCCTCGATGCGGGCGGTCTCGGAGAGCGCAAGCAGGTCCACGAGGCCCTCGGTGACGTCGGCGAACACCGGTTCCGTCAGGGACAACAGCCAGTGGGTGGGGTCGGTGAGCGGGCGGAACGGGTCGAACAGGTTGTCCACCCAGGCGCTCGCGTGGTCGGTGCGCTCGGGGACCGGCTCCCGGGGCAGCAGCCGGGTCGCGCCGTAGCCGAGGAGCAGCACCGGGGCGGCCTCGGGCCCGGTGAACTCGGTGTCCCCGGTGCGCCAGGAGAGTTCGAGCGGGCGCGCCTCCCCGGTGAGGTAGACCTGCACCCGGCCCACCCGCGCGCGGTGGCGCAGGTAGGCGCCGGCGTCCATGGCGAGCTCGCGTCGGTAGGCGCCGCCGATGAGGGTGAGCGCGATCGCGTGCAGGATCGAGGACTTGCCGCACCCGTTCTCCCCGAGCAGCACGGTCCACGGACCCTCCTGGCTCGTCGACTTGGAGAAGTCCAGGTCCAGATCCCGGATCGGCCGGAAGTTCTCGATGACCACCCGGTCGATCCACTTCGCCGCGCCGTAGTAGCTCGGCGCCTGGGTGGGCGCGAGCGGGAGGTTCAGGTCGTAGCTCGGCCGGGGCAACGCGACTGCGGGGGTGTGCCCGACACCGCGTTCGGTCATCGACGGGAACACCGCTGCGGCCGGGGCCGGTCCGCCCGGCGCGCCTGCGCCGGCCGGCGTCGGAGTGGCCCCGATCTGCCGGGCGCGCCGCTGCACGAGGGCCGACCGGTTCAGCGCCAGCACCTCGATGGTGACCCGCCCGCGTTCGCTGGCGCCGGCCACGGTGCCGTCGGTCTGGTAGAGGAGGTGGGCGCCGAGGTCCTCCCGGCCCGGGTCCAGGAGCAGCGCGTCCTCGCTCGCCCACGGTTCATCGGCGTCGGAACGGGCGCCGCGGACCGGGAACCGGCTGCCCTTGGCCCGCACGCAGTCCACGCAGGCGGGCAGCAGGTTCGTCCAGGTGTATTCCAGCCACCGGTAGTGGCCCGGGCTCACCGACCCGTCCTCGCCGACGGCGTTGCCGGGCGGGCGGTGGTGCGTCACAACCGCGGTGGTCACCTCGAGCGGGGACTCGCAGTAGGCGCAGCGGTCGCCGGTCATCTCCAGGAGGCGCTCGATGATCGCCTGCGGCGCCGGCCCGGGGGCGATCTTGGTGGCCGCCGCCTCGTGCTCGCGCGATGTCAGGCCCGCGTTCTGCGAGCGGGCGCGGGCGAGTTCCTCGGGTTCTGCTGGGCGCACGAGTCGCATGGGACCTCCGCCGACCGGTGGGCGACATCATCCCACCGGGCGGGTGGCTCCGGTGGGCGTTTGCCAGCGAAGAGGCGGCCGCGAGGGCCGTGATACGGCAGGCGGGTCAGGACCGGCTGATGTTCGGCAGTGCGGCGAGCGCGGTGTCCCCGGCGGCGTCGCGGTGCAGCATCGGCACGATCACCCAGCCGGGTCCGGCGCCACCGGGCCCGGTGACGTGGGCGGACTCGTCATCTGGGGTGGTCCAGTCGGATCGTCGCCATTCGGTCACCACGGCGTCGGCGACATCCCCCAGCTTCATCACGTGGTCGAGATCGCACACCCACGCACACGCTGTCTCACCCATGTGCCCACTCCCCGATTCGATCCAATTCGTTCCCTTGAGCGCTCTTCACGCTAGTCCGGGATGTGATACAGAGCACTAGTGGGATCGGGTGATCTTGGGGCTGGACGCTCCTCACCCCGGGGTGAGCTCGGGGTGAGGTCTCACCCTCCTCCAACCGGATCGGCGGACTCGCCACCGGCGGGCCCCTTCCCTGGCACGATCACTGGTGGCCGAGGCGACGGACGAGGACGGGAGCACTCGATCGTGAAGGTGCTGGTGGTGGGTGCGGGGATCCTCGGGCTGGCGACGGCGGCGCGCCTGGCCCGTCGCGGCGACGAGGTGGTGGTCGTGGACAAGGAGCCCGGGGTGGCGCACCACCAGACCGGCCACAACTCCGGGGTGATCCATTCCGGTCTGTACTACGCGCCGGGCAGCCTGAAGGCGCGGCTGGGGACCGCGGGCGCGGCCAGCATGACGGCGTTCGCGCAGGACCACGGCGTGCCGGTGCGGACCTGCGGGAAGCTGGTGGTCGCCGTCGATGACGCCGAGCTGCCCGCCCTGGCCGAACTGGCCCGGCGGGCCGAGGCGAACGGGGTGCCGGCGCGGCTGATCGACGCCGCCGAGGCCCGTGAGTACGAGCCGAACGTCTCCTGCGTGCGGGCGCTGCGGGTGGAGAGCACCGGCATCGTGGACTACGTGGGCGTGTGCGAGGTGCTGGCCGGGCAGATCGCCGACGGCGGAGGGCAGGTCCGTTTCGGCCGCACTTTCCGCGGTGCCCGCACCGTGGGCGGGCGCGTGCGCGCCCGGGTGGACGTGCTGGGCGCCGACGGCGCCGCGACGGACACGGGCCGCGAGGACGTCGTCGCCGATGCGCTGGTGGTCTGCGGCGGACTGCACGCCGACCGGCTCGCCGACGCCTGCGATGTGGTGCCGCAGGCCCGGATCGTGCCGTTCCGCGGTGAGTACTTCGAGCTGGCCCCGGCCAAGACGGACCTGGTCCGCACCCTGATCTATCCGGTGCCAGACCCCCGGTTCCCGTTCCTGGGCGTGCACCTGACCACGATGATCGGCGGCGGCGTGCACGCCGGCCCGAACGCGGTGCTGGCCCTGGCCCGGGAGGGTTACACCTGGCGGGACGTGAATCTGGCCGACCTGCGCGGCTCGCTGTCCTGGCCCGGCCTGTGGCACCTCGGGCGCCGCAACCTCGTGCCCGGGGCGAACGAGGTCATCCGGTCCCTGTCCCGGACCCGGTTCGCGGCCAGCCTGTCCCGGCTGGTCCCGGGCATCACGGCCGCGGACCTAGTGCCGGCTCCGGCCGGGGTGCGGGCCCAGGCGCTGCGCCGGGACGGGTCCCTCGTGGACGACTTCCTGATCCAGCGGTCCGACCGCCAGCTCCACGTGCTGAACGCTCCTTCGCCGGCGGCGACGGCGTCCCTGGAGATCGCGGCCCACCTCGAGTCGGAACTGGACGCGATGCTCGCCGCCGAGGCACGCTGACCGGATGAGCCACATGGATCAGCAGGTGCATTTCGTCACCCTCGCCACCGCGGACCTGGACGGTGCCCGCCGGTTCTACGCCGACGGCCTCGGCTGGACGCCCGCCCTGGACGTCCCCGGCGAGATCCTGTTCTTCCAGGTCGCGCCCGGCCAGATGCTCGGGCTCTTCGACGCGGTGAAGTTCAACGAGGACCTCGGCGCTCCGGCCGGGCCGGCCTCGGTCTCCGGGGTGACACTGGCCCACAACGTGGCCGGACCGGACGAGGTGCGCGCCGTGGTCGAGGCCATGACCGACGCCGGGGGCACCGTGCTCAAGGCCCCGCAGCCGGGCGCGTTCGGTGGGGTCTTCCACGCGCACGTGCAGGATCCCAACGGGGTGATCTGGGAGATCGCGCACAACCCGGGCTGGACGGTCGACGCCGACGGCACGGTGCGGTTCGGGTAGGTCCCCGGCAGGCCGGGCCCGGGACCCGGTCCGCCGGCGCTCGTGGCCGTTGTCGGTGGCGCGTGCCATCGTGAGCCATGACCACCCACACCCACACCATTCCGCTCTCGATCGACTACATCGAGATCTCGGTCACCGACCTGCAGGCCGCCAAGGACTTCTACGGCGGGGCGTTCGGCTGGACCTTCACGTCCTACGGGGACGAGTACGCGGGCATCCGCACCCCTGCCGAGACCGACGGGGAGGAGGCCGGCGGCCTCGCCCTGGTCGCTGAGCCGAGACCGGCCGGCGGACCTCTCGTGCTGCTCTACAGCGGCGACCTCGACGCCACCGTGCGCGCGGTGACGGGCGCCGGCGGCCGGGTCGTGAACGGGCCCTACGAGTTTCCCGGCGGGCGACGATTCCATTTCACCGACCCGAGCGGTAACGAGCTCGGAGTCTGGGGCCCACGGTAGGGCTACAGCAGTGACCATAGGAGGCCCGGACCCCACGGTGGACCCGTCGGAGCACGCGATGCTGGCTGACCTCGGCAGCCGCTCCGGCCTGTGGACCGACCGTACCCAGCCCACGACCGTGGCTCGGGGCAGCGAGAACACCACGTTCGCCGTCGGCGGCTTCATCGTCCGGCGCACGGTCGACGTCGACGCCCTGACCCGGGAGGTGGCGCTGCTGGAGGCGCTCGCCGGCGAGACCTCGATCCCGGTGCCGGTCCCGCTGGTGCACCGGAGCGACCTCGGCGTCCTCGTGTACCGGGCCCTGGGCGGCGAGCCGTTGCTGGGTCGGCCGGACCTGATCGGCCCCGCTGTGGAAGGGCCCCTCGTCGACGTGCTCGGCGCGTTGCGGAGGATCCGCCCGGATCCGCCGTTGGTCGTGGACGACCACCCGAACGATGCGTGGCTCGCCGGGGCCCGCCAGGACTTCGAGACCGCGCGGTCCCACCTCGGTCCCGAACGGGCGGCGGCCGTGGCGCAGTTCCTGGACCAACCGCCGCCACCGGCCGGACCGGTGCTGGTCCCCCAGCACAACGACCTCGGGGCCGAGCACATCCTGGTCGACGATCGCGGACGGGTCAGTGGCGTCATCGACTGGAGCGACGCCGCGCGCACCGAGCCGGCCCGTGACATCGGGCGGCTCCTGCGGGACCTCGGCCCCGCCATCGCCCTCGCGGTCGCGGCCGGGCTCGACGGCCAGTCGACCGCGGAGGAACGCCTGCGGATGACCTTCCACGCGCGGTGCACCTGGCTCGAGGACCTCGCCTACGGCCTCGCGGATCCGGCCGGGCGGTCGGCGTACCTGGCGAACGCCGAGCGCGTGTTCGGGCACGTCTTCGGCCACGCCTGAGGACGACCTCAGGTCAGCGGGCCGGCGGCGGCAACGAACCCGCGATCGAACCGGGGCTCGCCTCGGCCGATACGGTCGCGAGTGCGTGGAAGGTCACGAGTGCCGCCGCCGCAGCCTCGTAGCCCTTGTCCTCGCGGGAGCCGGGCAGGCCGGCCCGGTCCAACGCCTGGGCCTCGTCGTCGCAGGTCAACAGCCCGAAGCCCACGGGGACGCCATGGTCGAGGGCCACCCGGGAGAGTCCGTCGGTGGCGGCCGAGCACACGTAGTCGAAGTGCGGCGTGCCGCCGCGGATGACCACGCCGAGGGCGATCACGGCGTCATGGGCTCGGGCCAGGCGGTCCGCGGCCACCGGCAGCTCGAACGAACCGGGCACGCGCAGCACCGTCGGATCGGTGACCCCGGCCACCCGGCAGGCGCGCAGGGCGCCGTCGAGCAGTCCGTCCATGACCTGCTCGTGCCAGGACGCGGCAACGACGGCGACCCTCGCCCGTGGCAGGTGGGGAATCTCCTGGTTTGGACTTCCGTATCCGCTCATGCGCTCGCTCCGTTCTCGTGGGGAAGGCCGACGAGGTGGTGTCCCAGCCGGTCCCGTTTCGTGGTCAGGTAGGCCAGGTTTTCCGGCGTGGGGTGGGTGGTCAGGTCGACGGTGCCCCGCACGACAACGCCGCCGGCCCGTAGCGCCTGCGCCTTGGCCGGGTTGTGGGTGAGCAGTCGGACCGAGCGCACGCCCAGGTGCGCGAGGATGCGCGGGACCACGGCGAACGAGCGCGCATCCACCGGCAACCCCAGGTCGAGATTGGCGTCGACGGTGTCGCGGCCGGCCTCCTGGAGGGCGTAGGCCCGCAACTTCTCGGTCAGGCCGATGCCACGGCCCTCGTGCCCACGGAGTAGGACCAGCACGCCGTGCCCCTCCCGGTCGATCCGGGCCAGGGACTCCTCGAGCTGGGGGCCGCAATCGCAGCGCCGGCTGCCCAGGACGTCCCCGGTGACGCATTCGGAGTGCACTCGGACGAGGACGGGATCGGGCCCGGTGACGTCGCCGCGGACCAGCACCAGATGCTCGGCCCCCGGGACCGGACCGATCACTGGGTCCGACTCCCGCACCGCGAGCGCGGTGAACTCCCCGTGTCTGGTGGGCAGCCGCACCGGCTCGGTGATCTCCAGCGGAGGCGTCGTGGCAAGGCGGTGAGCGGCGAGGGCCTCGATGGAGATCATCGCGAGGCCACGGGCATCGGCGAACGCCCGCAGGGCCGGGCCGCGCATCATGGTGCCGTCGTCGTGGACAAGCTCGACGAGCACGCCCACCTCCGGTTGGCCGGCCAGCGCCATCAGGTCGACGGCGGCCTCGGTGTGCCCGCGCCGCTCGAGCACGCCGCCGGGGCGGGCGCGCAGTGGGAAGACGTGTCCGGGACGGGTGAGGTCGGCGGCTGTGGTGTCGGTTCCGGCGAGCAGTCGCAGGGTGCGGGCGCGGTCGGCGGCGCTGATGCCGGTGCTGACGCCGGCGCGGGCGTCAACGCTGACGGTGAAGGCCGTGCGCAGCGGGTCCTCGGTGCGTTCGACCATCAGCGGCAGACCGAGCCGGTCGGCGTGGGCGGCGGGCATCGGGGCGCAGATGATGCCGCTGGAGTGCCGCACCGTCATGGCCAGCAGTTCGGGGGTGGCGGCGGCCGCGGCGAAGATCAGGTCGCCCTCGTTCTCGCGGTCCTCGTCATCGACCACGACCACGGGCCGGCCGGCGGCGATCTCGGCGGCGGCGCGGGTGACGGTGTCCAGTCGGAGCGTGTTCATCGTGGCACCAGGGCTTCGAGCCCGGGGAGGAGGTTCTCGACGTACTTGGCCAGGACGTCCACCTCGATGTTCACGCGGGATCCGGCGCCGCGCCGACCGAGGGTGGTGCGCGTCAGCGTCTCGGGGATCAGGCCGATGGTCACCACGGCGTCCGTCACCGACACGACGGTCAGGCTCACGCCGTCGACGGCGATCGACCCACGGTCGACCACGTAGCGAGTGACGCCGTCGGGCAGTGCGATTCGGACCAGGTGCCCACCTCCGCCGCCGGTGTCGGCCTCGACGGCGAGAACCTCGCCGACACCGTCGACGTGGCCCTGCACGATGTGTCCGCCGAGGCGGGCGTCCGCGCGCAGGGACCGCTCGAGGTTCACCCGGTCGCCTGCCGCGAGGCCGCCGAGCGAGGTGGCCGCGAGGGTGGTGCCGATGACGTCGGCGCTCCACATCTGGCCGTCGTGCTCGGTGACGGTCAGACAGCAGCCGTTGACGGTGATCGAGTCGCCGGGTGCGGCGTCGGAGAGGACGAGCGGCGAGCGGATGTGCAGGCGGACGGCCTCGGCCGAGGAGTCGATGCCCTCGACGGTGCCGAGTTCCTCGATGATTCCGGTGAACATGGTGGTCCTTTCGGTTGGGTCAGGCGTGAGGTGGCCGCAGGGTCAGTTGGACGTCGGTGCGCCCATCCGGTGAGGTGAGCAGGGTGGTCTCGACCAGGTCGAAGGCGAGGGCGTCGGCGATGGTGCCGATGCCGAGCGACCCGACCGCCGACGGTCCGGCGCCGAGGAGTTTCGGAGCGAGGTGGACGATCAGCTCGTCGACTCCTCCCGCGGCGAGGAACGCCGCGATCAGGGTCGGGCCGCCCTCGAGCAGCACGTGGCGCCGGCCGCGAGCATGCAGGTCCGCCAGGGCCTCGGCCGGGTCGTGGGTGCGCAGGTGCACGGCGGGCACCGCAGGCGCCTGGGTGGGCAGATCCGGGATCCGGCGCAGACCCATCACGGCCCGGAGCGGTTGCCTCGGGTGCAGCGTGCCATCGGTGCGGCGCGCGGTGAGCGCGGGCCGGTCCGCCCGGGCGGTCCCGGCGCCGACCAGGACCACGTCGCAGCGGGCCCGAAGGCAGTGCACCTGCTCGCGGGCGGCGCTCCCGGTGATCCACCGGCTCGAGCCATCGGTCGCCGCCACCCGCCCGTCCAGGGTGAGCGCCAGCTTCGCGGTGACCAGGGGCCGCGCGTGCCGCAGGCCGTGCTCCCAGCCGCGGTTCAGCGCCGCGGCCTCGACTGCGAGTTCGGCGGGCACGTCGGTCTCCACCTCGACGCCGGCCGCGCGCAGGACCTCGACCCCGCCGGCGGCGACGGCGTTCGGGTCGCGGCGGCCGATCACCACCCGGCGGACCCCGGCGTCGATCAGGGCCTGGGTGCAGGGGCCGGTGCGGCCGGTGTGGGCGCACGGTTCGAGGGTGACGACCGCCGTGGCGCCGACTGTGCTCGCCGTGCTCGTCGGGCCCGCCGCGCCCGCAGCGCCCGCCCGGGCCAGCGCGTCGACCTCGGCGTGGGCCGTTCCGGCGCCGCGGTGGTAGCCCTCGGCGATGACCCGGCCGTCCGTGCCGAGCAGGACGCAGCCGACGCGCGGGTTCGGTCCGAGGGCAACGGCAGGGTGCGCCGCGATCTCGAGGGCACGGCGCAGTGCGTCGTGTTCCGCCTGGTGGATCATGCCCGCTCCTGAGGTCCGCGATGCTCGCGGTCCGGAGTGAGGGAGGGGTCACGGAGGCGTCGTCCACCAGGGGAATCCACGGTGCACGGGTGCGCCCTGGGGTCCGTCCGGAGACTCCTCGCGTGCGCTTCCCATCCGGACTCTGACCGTCGGTCCAGGAGTTCCACCTGGTCAACCGGTGACCTTGCGGTCATCGGGTCGCGGACTATGACCGCCGGCTCGGAATTTCACCGACCCCAGTGCACGCGAACTTGTCAGCTCGTCAGTCGCCAGGCTAACAGCGTCCTCCGCAACGCTGGACGCGGCGCTGTCCGACGACCGATCCGTGAGACGGACCGCACTCCGAACGCCGCCGCGCCCACCGGGATCGGCGGGGGCGGCGGCCTCCTGGAGACGATCGGGATCGGCGTCAACGAGCCAGCGACGCGACCCGGCCCCGCAACGCCCGGGCCGCGATCACCACGGCCGCCGCGACCAGGACGATGTCCTTGATGATGTACTGCGCCTCCAGGGTGAGCCCCCCGCCGAACAGGTCGCCGGCGAAGAGCACGACCGGGGCGAAGAAGCCGACCGTGGCGCCGCCCATGGCGAGCAGCCCGAGGCGCAGGAACGTGCCGGTGACGAGGGTGAGCCCGATGAACGTCTCGAGCAGCGCGACGGCCACCATGGCGCCCTGGCCGGAGACGAGCCCGAGGGACAGGGCTTCGACGGTGTCCATCACCAGGGTCTCGACCGGGCTCGCGCCCGGGAAGAACTTCGGGATGCCGAACACGAGGAAGATCAGGCCGACGGCCACGCGCAGCAGCGTGACGCCGTGACGGTCGGCCCAGTCGGCGAACCGGGTCGAGAAGGTGGCCGGCGGCGCAACCGGCGGCGGGCGAAGAGCGGTCTGGGTGGACATGGGAACCTCCGGGATGCGTGCGTTTTCGGACGTTCTCAGCGTCGCCGCGGCGGGCTCCCGGGACATCCGCCGACGAGCGGGTTCGGCACTGCGTCATCGGTCGAACCGAGGATCGCACCCGGTCGACGCGGAGGCCGCCCCGGGTACGTCAGCAGGCGCAGCCGACCCTGACGCGTGCGTGGGTGATGACCCCGATCAACGGCATCTCAGACGGCCCGCCGACAGCCGTACCACACTCGGGTGTCCGCGGCGCTGTGCGGCCGACTTCCGCTCAGAGGTCCCCGGACCGGCCGTGCGCCATCCCGGTCGCGAAGCCCACGCCGACGCCCGCCCCGAGAGTGACGGGTTGGGGTCCGGTGGGTGCACTGCCGCAGCACGAGCCCGCCACGCCGGAGTCGTCGGCCTCGAGGGCGAGGTCGCTCGAACAGACACCCGTCGCGGGAAGGGCCAGTTCGACGGCGTCGGCGCCGGCCCGGTCTCCGGCGAGGGCTGCGGCAATGGACCGGACCTGTTCGTAGCCCGTCGCCAGGAGGAACGTGGGGGCTCGCCCGTAGGACTTCATGCCGGCCAGGTAGAAGCCCTCGTCGGGGTGAGCCAGGACGCGCTCCCCGTGCGGGGGGACGGTGCCGCAGGAGTGCTGGTTCGGGTCGATCAGCGGGGCCAGAGCGGTCGGCGCCTCCACGACCGGGTCGAGGTCCAGCCGCACCTCGCGCAGCATGTCCAGGTCGGGCCGGAAGCCGGTCGCGTTGACGATGGAATGCACGTCCAACTCGAGGGTGTCCTCACGGGCCGCGCCGAGCACGCGGACGGACTCGGGACCCGGCACGACCTTCTCGATCGACACCCGGGTGAGCAGTCGCAGCTGCCCTGCCTCGACGGCGCCCTTGAGCCGGGTACCGAGCAGTCCACGCGCGGGCAGTTCGTCGTCGGTCCCACCTCCGAACAGGCGACGAGCCGATCCGCCGCGGATCGCCCAGGTGATCGTCGTGGCCGGTTCGGATGCCGCCAGTTCGACCAGGCTCAGCAGAGTGTTCGCGGCCGAGTGGCCCATGCCCACGACCAACGTGTGCCGACCCGCGAACCGGGCCCGGTCCGTGCCGAGCACCTCCGGAAGTGGCCCGGTGAGGAACTGTGCCGCGTCGTCCTCCCCGGCTGCGGGAAGGCCGCTCACACCCAAGGGGTTCGACTGTCCGTACGTGCCCGAGGCGTCGATCACGGCCCGGGCCAGCAGGTCCGCCACGGCGCCGCCGGCGTCCACGGTGCGCACGCGGTAGGCCCGCCGCTCCCGGCCAAGGCTGTGCGTCTTGTCGGCGCCATCGCGAGCCACGGCCACCACCCGGGTCCCGGTCCGCAGCCGGGTAGCGATCGCCTCGGTCTGCGCCAGCGGCACCAGGTAGTGCGTCACGAGCTCGGTGCCGGTCGGCAGCGCATCCAGATCTGGGCGGATCCATCCGGTCGGCTCCAGGAGTCGCGCCGCCGCGTCGTCGATGTCGTAGCGCCACGGCGAGAACAGCCGAACCTGCCCCCACGACGAGATCGCGGCACCGGGCCCGGCCCCCGCCTCGAGCACGAGCGGCTCGAGCCCGCGTTCGAGCAGGTGGGCCGCGGCCGCCAGACCTACCGGCCCTGCCCCGATCACCACGACCGGCAGGTCCTCGCGCGCAACGTGCCTCATCACTACTCCTCATATCGAGAAACATCAATGAGTCGAGCCTGCACCCATACATCGAAGAATGTCAATCTGTGGGACGATGATGCCGTGACGACGACCGACACCACACCGGCAACGACCGGCGCCGACTGCTGCACGCCTGCGGTCGCACAGGCCCTCGCCCCTGAGGTCGCCCGTGGCGTTGCGCGGGCGTTCAAGGCCCTGTCCGATCCGGCTCGCGTGCAACTCCTGGCGATCATCGCCGCACAGCCCGACGGCGAGGCTTGCGTGTGCGACCTCACCGAACCGGTGGCACTCACCCAGCCGACCGTCAGTCATCACCTCAAGATCCTCGTCGAGGCGGGACTTCTGGCCCGGGAACAGCGGGGCCGCTGGGCCTACTACACGATCCAGCCCACCGCCCTGACCCGGTTGGCCGCCGGCCTCGCGGGCACCGGGAGCACCGCGGCGCCATAGCCGTGGCGACCGTGACGGCGAGCGGGGCGGGTCAGTGTCCCGCGCCGAGGTTGCCGGAGAGCCTGGTGTGGCGGCTGGCACTGTCGGGATTCATGCCCACGATGGTGACGCTCTTGCCCTTGGTCTCGTACTTGTGGGTGATGGCGTCGAGGGACGCTACGGTCGAGGCGTCCCAGATGTGCGCGCGGGTCATGTCGATGACGATGTTCTGCGGGTCCCCGGTGTAGTCGAACTGGTAGACGAGGTCGTTGGACGAGGCGAAGAACAACTCGCCCTCGACGGCGTAGACCCGTTCATTGTCCTGGTCGCTGGCGTCCAGGCGGGTGACCGAGGTGACGTGCGCGACGCGCCTGGCGAAGAGCACCATGGCGACGAGAACCCCGGCAAGCACGCCGTAGGCGAGGTTATGGGTCGCGACGGTGATGACGACGGTCGCGAGCATCACGGCCAGTTCGGACTTGGGCATCCGGCGAAGGGTCGCAGGGTGGATCGAGTGCCAGTCGAAGGTGCCGACCGAGACCATGATCATCACCGCGACGAGCGCGGCCATGGGAATGGTCGCGACGACGTCGCCCAAACCCACCACAAGGACCAGCAGGAACGCTCCGGCCAGGAAGGTGGAGATCCGGGTGCGCGCGCCGGAGGCCTTCACATTGATCATCGTCTGGCCGATCATCGCGCAACCGCCCATGCCGCCGAGGAAGCCGGTGATGATGTTGGCTGCCCCTTGGCCCCACGCTTCCCGCGTCTTGTTCGAGTGGGTGTCCGTGATGTCGTCCACCAGTTTGGCGGTGAGCAGCGACTCGAGGATCCCGACCAGTGCCATCGCCAGCGCGAACGGGGCGATGATCTGCAGGGTCTCCAGCGTCAGCGGCACGTTCGGGAACAACAGTGACGGGAGAGAGTCGGGCAACGCGCCCTCGTCGCCGACGGTCGGGATGTCGTTCAAGCCGGCCAGCACGACGGCCGCCGTCAGCAGCACGATCGCCACCAGCGGGGCCGGGACCACCTTGGTCCAACGGGGCAGCAGCACCATGATCACGATGCCGACGGCCACCAGTGGATACACGAGCCACGGCACGCCGGTCAGGTGCGGAATCTGTGACAAGAAGATCAGAATGGCGAGGGCGTTGACGAAGCCGACCATCACCATGCGCGGGATGAACCGCATGAGTTTGGCGACACCGAGCACGCCCAAGGCCACCTGGAACACTCCGCCCAGGATCACGGTGGCGATGAGGTAGTCGAGGCCGTACCGCTGCATCACGGGCGCGATGACCAGAGCGATGGCACCGGTGGCCGCGGAGATCATCGCCGGGCGACCGCCCAGGAACGAGATCGAGACGGCCATGGTGAACGCGGCGAACAGTCCCACCCGAGGGTCCACACCGGCGATGATCGAGAACGCGATGGCCTCCGGGATCAGCGCCAGGGCGACCACGAGGCCGGCCAACACCTCGGTCCTGAGGCGCCGTGGCGAGCGCAGCGCAGCGCGGACGGAGAACGTCTCGCCCGCTTCCGGTGTCATGACGGCGGCGCGACTCAAGCGACGTGGCCCAGATCCAGCGGGTCGCGACTCGTTCGACATGCGGGGAATCCGATCAGGTGTGCGGTGGGGCGTGGGGGACTCAGCCGTGACATCGGACCCGCCATCGGAGTTCGAATCGTCGGCCTGTGCTGACGTCGCTGGGAGCGGACAGGGGAGCAATAGCGCGACGGATGAAACCCTACCCTAACGTAAGGGTAGAGTTTCTGACTGTCTGAGAGACTGGACCATGCGCACTCCGCAGCAGCCGACGCCGCACGGCGTGGGCGTCGGCGCGCCGCCGGCTGATGCTGAGGCTACGCAGCACATCGGAGCCGTGGCCGAACGTACCGGTCTGTCCCTGCGAACGCTTCGCCACTACGACGACGTCGGGCTCCTGCGACCCTCGGCACGATCCGAGGGCGGGTACCGCCTCTACACCGACAGCGATGTTGAGCGGATCCTGCTGATCAAACGCATGAAGCCGCTCGGCTTCACCCTTGACGAGATGGCCGACCTGCTCGACGCCGTCGCCACCTTGGACATCGATGCCGAGGACGCCACGGCCAGAGCCAAGGTCGCGGACTACACCCGTTCCGCGGAAGAGCGACGGCACAAGCTTGCACGCACCCTGGACATGGCGGACGAGTTCATCGCCCTGCTCCGCGCCACCTGAGTTCCGTCGGGTCGCTGAGCGGTCGTTCCACAGGCGGAACATCCCGCAACGATCGACGGACCGGGAGGATCGTCGACCGACCGCGGAACCGGGAGCCCCGAGGCGCCTTGCGGCCGCTTCCCGACAACCGCTTGCAGGTCATATCGACGTATGTCAACATAGACACATGCCGATATAAGCCCGGTGGCACCTCACGTGCCCGGCTGTGGAGGAGATCCGATGAGCACGAACACCGTCTCGGTGACCGATGAGACCTTCGCGGAGGTCGTCCTGGGCTCCCAGGTGCCTGTGCTCGTGGACTTCTGGGCGGCGTGGTGCGGCCCGTGCCGGCAGGTCGCTCCGATCCTGGAGTCGCTTGGCGCCGAGTACGCCGGTCGGCTGGTCATCGCCAAGCTTGACGCCGACGCGAACCCCAAGTCCCTGGCCGACGCAGGGGTGGTGTCCATTCCGACCCTGAACTTCTACGCCGACGGTCAGTTGATGAAGTCGGTGGTGGGAGCACGCCCCAAGAATGCGCTGATCACCGAGATCGAGGAGATCCTGGCGTGAGCGAGACCATGCTGGCTCCGGTCACGCAACGCACGCAGGCCCGCCGGCTCTCCACGCTCGACCGGTGGCTGCCCGCGTGGATCGGGCTGGCCATGGTCGCCGGCCTGGTCCTGGGCCGGTTCGTGCCGGGCCTTGCCGACGTGCTGACGGCGCTGGAGGTCGGTGGGATGTCCGTCCCGATCGGGCTTGGCCTGCTGGTCATGATGTACCCGGTACTGGCCAAGGTCCGCTATGACAAGGTCGGCGCAGTCACCGGTGACACGAGGCTGCTGGTCAGTTCGCTGGCGCTGAACTGGCTGCTCGGCCCCGCGCTGATGTTCGCCCTGGCCTGGACGCTGTTGCCGGATCTGCCGGAGTACCGGACCGGGCTGATCATCGTGGGTCTGGCCCGGTGCATCGCGATGGTCGTGATCTGGAACGACCTCGCCTGCGGTGACAGGGAGGCGGCCGCCGTTCTCGTGGCGATCAACTCCGTGTTCCAGGTCATCGCGTTCTCCCTCCTCGGCTACTTCTACCTGACGGTGCTACCCGGCTGGCTCGGCCTGGACACCCAGGGCTTGGACGTGTCCGTGGGACAGATCGCGCTCAACGTCCTGGTCTTCCTCGGGCTACCGCTCCTGGCCGGGTTCGCGTCCCGCTGGCTCGGTGAACGCACGAGGGGACGCCATTGGTACGAAGCCCGGTTCGTCCCCCGGATCGGTCCGTGGGCTCTGTACGGCCTACTGTTCACGATCGTGCTGCTGTTCGCCCTCCAGGGCGAGGCCGTGACCTCCAACCCGCTGGACGTGGCCCGCATCGCGCTGCCCCTGCTGGTCTACTTCGCGCTCATGTGGGGCATCGGGATCGTGCTCGGGAAGGCACTGGGCCTGGGCTATGCCCGCTCCAGCACGCTCGCGTTCACCGCGGCCGGCAACAACTTCGAGCTCGCGATCGCCGTGGCGATCGGCACCTTCGGGGCAGCGTCCGGACAGGCACTCGCCGGGGTGGTCGGCCCCCTGATCGAGGTCCCGGTCCTGGTCGGCCTCGTCTACGTCTCGCTCTGGCTCTCTCGCCGCCTGTTCCACACCGACCCCGACGGTCTGCGCGGCAGCACGCCACCTATGGAAGGGGCACAACCATGACCACCTCCGACGACGTGCGGCCCATGTCCGACGTGACCGACCCGGATTGCACCCCGCAGACCGAGTCCCATGCGATTGCCACCGAGGCCGCCACCACGGTGGCCACCACGCTGAAGGCACTTGCCGAACCGCTCCGGTTGCGGATGCTGTCCTTCATCGCCACCGCCCCGACCGGCGAGGCCTGCGTGTGCGACCTCGCCGCCCTGACCGACGTCTCCCAGCCGACCGTCTCCCACCACCTGAAAGTCCTACGTGAGGTGGGGATCCTCACCTCCGAACGGCGCGGCACCTGGGTCTGGTATCGCATCGAACCCGGCTACCGCGGCGCGGTCGCGACACTGCTGGACTCCTTCGCACCGGCCGCCCTCGAGGCACCACACCGTCGGCAGGCACTCGGTGGCCTGCAGGCCGTCGATCCGGTGCTCGATCGCATGGCCACCGAACTTGCGCCCTCCTTCCCCGGCGTTCACGTCGACGTGGTGCAGCGGATCGTCCGCGAGTCCTACACCGGCCTCGCCCGCACCGCGAAGGTGTCTGCGCACCTGATCTCGCTCGCCGAGCGGTTCGCTCGGCAGCGGCTCACCGACACCACCCGGGAGGCCACAACCTCGGTCCCGCAGGTGCTGTTCGTCTGTGTCGCGAACGCCGGTCGCTCCCAACTCGCCGCGGCCCTGATGCACCGCTACGCGGGCGACCGCGTCACCGTCCGTTCTGCCGGTTCCACCCCCGCCGCCGACGTCCACACCGGGGTCCGTGAGGCCCTGGCCAACCTCGGCACCACCGACGCCTACCCCAAGCCCCTCACCGATGACGCCGTCCGCGCGGCCGATGTCGTGATCACGATGGGCTGCGGTGATGTCTGCCCGATCCTGCCCGGCATCCGCTATGAGGACTGGCTGGTGGGCGACCCCGCGCTGGCCTCACCCGCCGGCATCGCCGCGATCCGCGCCGACCTCGACACCCGCGTCCGGGGTCTCCTCGCCGACCTGCTGCCCGACCTCACGCTGCCCACCACCTGAGCCATTGGAGCCAACGTCATGACCACCACCCCCCAGGCGTCCGCACTGTTCGTGTGTGTCCACAACGCCGGCCGCTCGCAGATGGCCGCCGGGTTCCTGCGCACCCTCTCCGGCGGGCGAGTCGACGTCCGCTCCGCCGGGTCCACGCCCGCCGACCAGGTCAACCCGGTCGCCGTCCAGGCGATGGCCGAGGTCGGCATCGACATCGGCGCCGAACAGCCCAAGGTCCTGACGACCGACGCCGTGCGGGCCTCGGACGTCGTCATCACCATGGGCTGCGGCGACGCCTGCCCCATCTTCCCTGGCAAGCGCTACGAGGACTGGACCCTCGAGGACCCGGCCGGGCAGGGCATCGAATCCGTCCGCGAGATCCGCGATGAGATCCGAGCGCGAGTGCTGACACTGCTCGACGAACTGGGAGTCAACCCTGACGCTCCCGGCCGTCAGTAGCCCCGTGCTCTGACCCGATCAGCAGGAGGGCGATCGAACCAGCATCTCTCCCGGGCTTCAATGGGTCGCACCGGACCGGCTGGTACGGTCCCGGCATGGCTGTGACGACCCCGCGTCCTCCGACCCGGGCCCGGTCATGACCTCGCTGCCCGAGCCCGTCTGGCCGATGGTGCTGCTCGCCCTCATCCAACTGGTCGACGGGGCACTATGCCTCAAGCCGGCAAGGTTCATCGCCGAGTGTTTCGAGGACGTGCACTTCCCCCGGCGGTTCTGGTGGGTGACCCCGCCGATCAAGTTCGCCGCCGCGGCCGGGCTGGTCGCAGGCATCTGGATCCCCTATCTCGGCGCCCTCACCTGCGGCGCGCTGGTCCTGTACTTCGTGGTCGCCATCTCGGCGCACCTGCGGGCGAGGGACTTCGGCCGGAACCTCTTCGTCAACGCCACCGGCATGCTCGTGGTCTGCGTCGCCACCGGCCTCTTCTGCTTCGTGCTCTGAGCGCCGCCGTCAGGCACCGTCGTCCGGTGCGGCCGCGGGCAGGCGCACCGTCACCCGAAGTCCACCCTCGGCGAGGGCGGTGAGCGCGAGCGTCCCGTCGTGCGCCGACGCGATGCTCTTCACGATCGCGAGGCCGAGTCCGACTCCGCCGTGGTCGTGGCGGATGCGTTGGGTGCCACGCTGGAACGGCTCGGTGAGCGTGGTGACCTGGGCCGGGGTCAGCACGGCGCCGGTGTTCTCGACCGTGAGCAGCACGGTGTCCGGCCGGGCGTCGGTACCGACGTGCACGGTGCCGTGGTCGGGCAGGTTGTGGACGATCGCGTTGTGCACGAGGTTCGTGGTCAGCTGCAGCAGGAGCGCAGGCGAGCCGGTCGTGGCGGCGGTGGCCCCGCCGGCCTCGATGCTGACGCCACGTGCCTCCGCGAGCGGCAAGAGGGTCTCGGTGGCGTCCTCCACGAGCAGCGACAGGTCGACGCGTTCGCGGGTGAAGGAGCGCTGGTCGGCCCGGCTGAGCAGGAGCAGCGCCTCGGTCAGCTCGATCGCGCGGGTGTTCACGGCGCGCAGGTGTTCCTCGAGTTCGCCGCCGCTGCGGTCGGGGTCGTCGCGGGCGACGTCCAGGAGCGCCTGCGTGATCGCCAATGGGGTGCGCAGTTCATGGGACGCGTTCGCCGCGAACCTGCGCTGCTCGTCGACGTGCGCCTCGAGCCGGGCGAGCATGTCGTCGAAGCTGTCGGCGAGCTCGCGGAACTCGTCCCGGCGTCCCTCCAGGTCGATCCGGTGGGAGAGCGATCCGGTCGAGGCCTTGCGGGTAGCGCGGGTGATCCGTCGCAGGGGTGCCAGCATCCGGCCGGCCAGGAACCATCCTCCGACCAGGCCGAAGACCAGCAGGAACGCCAGCGCCCAGGCCACCCGGGGGGCGAATGCCCGGATCAGGTCGCCGCGGCCGGGTACGAACCCGCCGCGGGTCGGGATCGCCTCCTCGGGCACGTAGCGCAGGAGGAACGCCCACACGACCGCGAGCAACAGCGCACCCGCCACCATGAGGAACCCGGCGTAGCTCAGGGTGAGCTTGAGACGAACGCTCGGGCCGGGTGCCCTAGCCACGGTCGCTCCGCGGGGCACCGGACTCCGGGCCGGCGTCGATGCGGTAGCCGACACCGGGCACGGTGGCGATCAGCCAGGGTTCGCCGAGTCGTTTGCGAAGCGCGGACACCGTGATCCGTACGGCGTTCGTGAAGGGATCGGCGTTCTCGTCCCAGGCCCGTTCCAGGAGTTCCTCGGCGCTGATGACCCCGCCCTCGGCCGCGACCAGCACCTCGAGGACGGCGAACTGCTTCCTGGTGAGCGCGACGTGCCGGCCGTCCCGGTAGACCTCGCGGCGGAACGGGTCCAGCCGCAGGCCGGCGATCTCCCGCACCGGTGGTCGGCTGTGCGCCCGCCGGCGGTCGAGGGCGCGGAGCCGGAGTACGAGCTCACGCATCTCGAACGGCTTCGTGAGGTAGTCGTCCGCGCCGAGCTCGAAGCCGGAGGCCTTGTCGTCGAGCCGGTCGGCCGCGGTCAGCATCAGGATCGGGGTGCCGGCACCCGAGGAGACGATGTGTGCGGCGACAGCGTCGCCGGAGGGTCCGGGGATGTCCCGGTCGAGCACGGCGATGTCGTAGGTGTTGACGCTCAGAAGTTCCAGCGCGGCGTCGCCGTCGCCGGCGATGTCGGCGGCGATCGCCGCCAGCCGGAGCCCGTCGCGCACGGCCTGCGCCATCAGGGGCTCGTCCTCGACGACCAAGACACGCATGCGTCCGATGCTACGAGCCCGTACCTATCGTGGGCATATCGGAAACCGCATACGGGGCGGCAACATCCCGCTCGCTTGACTGACGCCATGCGTCGACGGAACCCACCACCAGCACGGACCCACACGACCTTCTGGACCACCGCCGTCGGGCTCCTGGTCGTCCTCGCGGCGATCGCCGGCCTGCTCGGACACCGGTCCGGGCCGACGGCGGCGGCCCCGCCGTCGACGTCGTGGTCGCTCGAGGGCATCGTCGGCGAGGGCGAGGCGGCCGAGGCGCCCGACGACGGAACGATCGGTCCCGAGGACGGCGTCCTGCCCGAGGGCACGTCCGTCTTCGACGACCGGTTCGCCGGTGTCGTCAACGTCGACCCGGCGCTGCTGCAGGCCTTGCGCGACGCGGCGGCGGATGCCGCCGAGCGCGACATCGCGTTCGAGCTGAACAGCGGCTGGCGCTCCCCCGAGTACCAGGATCAGCTCCTGGAGGAGGCGGTCACCGAGTACGGGTCACGAGCGGAGGCGGCCCGATGGGTCGCCACCGCGGACACGTCGCCGCACGTCTCCGGGGACGCCGTCGACGTCGGGCCGTACGCGGCGATGGACTGGTTGGCCCAGCACGGCGACGAGTACGGGCTGTGCCAGATCTACGGGAACGAGCCCTGGCACTACGAGCTGCGCCCGGAGGCGGTCGACGGCCGGTGCCCGCGGATGTACGCCGACCCGACGGAGGATCCCCGGATGGCCCCATGACCCGTTCCGGGAGGTCGGGGAGGCTGTGCGCCCAGATGCGCCATTCCGGCAAGACGTGATAAGAGGTATCGTACGTTGCATGACAGCGTTCCACTCCCCCGAGATCGAGGCCGCTGCCGACCGGCACGGACTCGACACCGACGCGTTCCTCGCCGCGCTCGACGACCTCGTCAACTCCACCGCCACCGCCACACAGACCGAGAAGGACTACCTCCTCACCCACGGCGGGATCGGGCCCGAGACACTCACCCCACACGCGCAAGCGCACGCACTGCGCGTCATCGAGGTCGCCACCGAAGCCGCCGACCGCGACGCCACCGAACAAGGGATCAGCACGGCAGACGTAGCTGCCCGGTACAGCTACCAGAAGTCGAACATCAGCCGCATGGTCGCCAACCGCGACCTCTACGCACTCAAGCAGGCCCGAGGCGCTGGATCGGTGTTCCCGTCCTGGCAGTTCACCGACACCGGGCCACTGCCAGGGCTGCGGCACGTCCTGCCCGAGTTCCCAGACGACTACCACCCCCTCGACATCGCCGCGTTCATGACCACCCCCACCGACGGTCTCGAAGGCCGGACGCCGCGGGGCTGGCTCGCCACCGGCGGAGACCCGGCACGGGTCGCGAGCCTCGTCGCCGAGCTCGCGATCGCATGACTGGCAAGAACCCACAGACCCCACCTGCGCCGCTCACCGCAGACCCCGCCGATTTCACCACCCACACCGACCCGCTGTGGAGGATCCACCGCACCACCGGCGCGTATCGGCAACGCTGGGACGAGATGCGCACCGTCGGCCCCCTCGTCCAGATGCGATGGGACCCACACCACCCAGCTGGTCCAGGGCCGGTGCGGGCGGTGACGTACACCGCCACCGATGTGCTCACAGCGTTCGGGGAGGCGTTCCAGACGCGGCGCCGGATCGTGCTGTCCGAGCACCAGTCGCTCGTCTCATGGGTGCCTTCCCGCCCGCTTCGGCTGCTGAGTCTGCTGCCCCCGACGACCCCGACCGGGACGCCCTGGGCGCTGCGCAACGGTGCGTCAGCATCGCTGGACTCCGCCCCGAAATCGACGTGCCGTGCGTGGGCGCGGTCGATCGCAGAGACCTGGCCTGATCTCGACGGTATCCACGTGCGTTCGCCCGTCACCGGACAGCCCATGGTCACGCTGTTCGCACCCGCCGCCACCACCTACCCCGTTGACCCGGCCTACTCCCGCCGGCTCGATGACTCTGCGGTCGCCGCCATCGCCGTCCATGTCGCCATCGCCCTCAACTGGACCCCACCGGTCAGAGGCTGACCACACTCCGCATGACGGCAGCAAGCCCGGAATCTCAACGATCCAGACCCTTGCCGCGCGGCGCCGCAACCCTCGCTCGGGCCGGCGGTGGTTCGAACCATCGCATGGCCACAGACACGAGGAAGCCCCGCCAAACCAGCGGTTCAGCGGGGTCCTCCATCTGGTGGAGCTAGGGGGATTCGAACCCCCGACCTTCTCATTGCGAACGAGACGCGCTACCAACTGCGCCATAGCCCCAAGATCGACGTTCAGATTACCACCTCGCGCAGGCCCGTTGCGACGCCGCGGACGTGGCCGGGATCACTGCCCGGAGGCGCGGCGGCGGGCCAGCACGGCCTGCAGGTTCATCGCCGGAGCGGCGGGTTCTGCCGGTGCGTCGGCCGGGTCGTGCTCCGTGGCCTCGGCGGTCGCGTCCAGGCTGGTCTCGGACGGCGCGGGCACCTCGGTGTCAGCCTCGTCGGTCGCGCTCGCGGCCGTGGTCTGCTCGTCCGTCTCGAACGGAGCGACCTCCCGACGGCGCACGGCCGGCTTGAGCGTGTAGGTGGGGGCGGGCACGGGCACCGGGGTCCAGCCCTCACCCTCGGGCAGCTCCGGACCGGCACGATGCGCGACCGGCTCCTCCGGCAGCAGGGACGCCGGGTCGACGTCGATGCGCAGGCTGGGCCGGGTGCCGGTGGCCGCGGCCGGGCGGGCCCGCCGCTCGGTCCGCTCCGTGCGCTCGGTCCGTTCGGGGCCGGGGGTCGTCGAGCCCGTGCCCGGGCGCTCGGCGGCACCGTCCCGGCGGGTTCCCTTGGAGTGCCGCACGGGGGCCTCGGCGCGGTCGATCGTGCCGACCGGGGCGAACGGGTCACGGGTGTCGCGGGCCACCTCGGCGCGCCAGCGTGCGTCGGCGACCGCCGCCCGGGCCGAGGCACGACGGCCGGCGACGACCACGGCGAGCAGGAGCACGGAGGGCACGATCGCGGCGGCGACCGGCAGCGACGCGACGGCGAACAGGGTCCAGGTCACGGCGGTGGCACCGAGCAGCAGCAGGGTCAGGGCGAGCCGACGGCGGGCGGCCGCGGCCCGGCGGCTCGCGGCGGCGGCGCGTGCGGCCCGGGAGGCGGCGGCACGGCGGGCATCGGCAGCGGCGAGCCGGTCGCCGCGGGCCACGGGCGTGTGCATGGGTGCCTCCGGTTGTTCGATCCGCGGGTGGACGTATCCGCGGTTACTGCGCTCGGCCTTGGGCTCGGGCGGGTCGCCCGCCCTCGCCACCACTCGGAGGTCCTCGGAGAACCGGTCCTCGACCCGGGAGTCGAGAACCACCTGCCGGGACCGGATCACGGACGGCAGCAGGAAGGCGAAGAACATGACGAGGATCGCCGTCACCGCATAGCCGCCGAAACTCACATCCCGACGGTAGAACGCGCAGGTCCCGCTACTGCCGACCGGCCCCGGCGTGTCGGGCGAAGATCAGGGCAGGCGCGCCGTCAGACCGCCCCGAGCCTCCTCGACCGTCAGCGCGAACGTGCGGTGGTCCGCCCACGTCCCGTTGATGTGCAGGTAGCGCTCCCGGATGCCCTCGTCCCGGAATCCGAGCTTGGCGACGACCCGCAGGCTCGCCGCGTTCTCCGGCCGGATGTTGATCTCCACGCGGTGCAGCCCGAGCTCGAGGAAGCAGTAGTCGGTCGCGAGGGCCACACAGACGGGCACGATCCCACGGCCGGCCATCTCCTCGGCGATCCAGTAGCCGATGGTCGCCGATTGCAACGAGCCCCGGGTCACCGACGAGACCGTCAGCTGCCCGACCATCCGCCGGTCCACCTCGATCACGGCGGCGTAGCCCTCACCGCGCCGGGCTGCCCGGTTCTGGCCCCGCACGTACTGGGCGAAGGTGGGCCGGAACGCGTTCGCCTCCGGTGAGGTCGCCTCCCAGGGCCGCAGCCAGCCGGCGTTGCGCATCCTCAGGTCGTCCCAGGCGACCCGGTCGCGCAACCGCAGCGGGCGCAGCCGGATGCCACCGTGGACGAGGTCCATCAACTCTCCAGGACCAGGCAGTGCAGTTCGTCGTCGACGCCGACGGCCGTGGTGTCCTCGGCGACCACCGCGAGCGCGTTCGCCCGCGCCATCGCGGTCAGCAGCAGCCCACCCGGCGGGCCGACAGGGGTGGCCCGGTAGCCGTGGTCCGGGGATCCCACGAGGGTCACCGGCACGAACTGGCGCCGACCCCTCGGCGACGTCCACGCCGTCGTCATCCGCGCCGACACGGTGGGCCGGTAGAACTCGGCGTGGCCGGCCATCGCCAGCAACGCGGGCCGTACGAACACCTCGTAGGCGACCTGCGCACTGACCGGGTCCCCGGGCAGGCACAGGATCGGAGTCTCCTCCCCCACCACTCCGACGCCGAACTGTCGCCCGGGTGTGATCGCGACGTTGTCGAAGCGGACGGTGCCCAGCGGGCTGAGGACCTCCTTGACGGTGTCGTTCGCGCCGTAGCTGAGTCCGCCGGTGGTGATGATCAGGTCCGCGCGGACGAGCTGGTCCTCGAGCGTCTCCCGCAGCGCACCCCGCTCGTCCGGCACCGCGGCGACGCGGAACGTGGTCCCACCGGCGTCCTGGACGGCGGTGGCGAGGGCATGCCCGTTGGCGTCGAACACCTGACCCTCGGTGGCGCGGCGGCCCGGCTCGACGAGTTCGTCGCCGACCGAGATCAGCACCACCCGCGGCCGCGGGTGCACCGGTACCCGGGAGCGGCCGAGCGCGGCCAGCAGGGCGATCTGCCGGGCACCGACGCGCACCCCCGAGGCCAGCGCGATCTCGGTCTCGCGCAGGTCCTCGCCGGCGCGGCGGATGTTGTCGCCGACGGCGCAGGTCGCCGTGATCGTCACGGAGGCGGTCCCGGAGTCGGTCGCGTCGAGCGGCACCACGCAGTCCGCCTCGGCCGGTACCGGGGCACCGGAGGCGATCCGCACGCAGGCGTGCGCGACGAGCCGGGTCGGGTCGGTGTGCCCGGCCCGGACCTCGTCCAGCACGCGCAGCACGACCGGCCGGTCCGGGGCGGCGCCGTCGATGTCGGCGAACCGGACCGCGTACCCGTCGAGGGCGGCCAGGTCGCGCCGGGGCAGGTCCGCGGGTGCGGTCACGTCGGCCGCGAGGACACACCCGACGGCGTCGTGCAGCACCACCTCGAGCGGCGGCAGCGGGCGAAGGAGCTCGAGGACCGCGGCGAGGTGCTCGGAGACCGCCTTCATCTGCGGGGGCCTGGCTGCGCGCGGCCCAGCCGGCACTGGCGGCACTGCCGGCCCTGCCGGGCCCCGAGGGCCGAGGAGAACGGTGCGACGAACATGAAGGCAGGCTAGTAGATGCCACACCGTGCGCTTCGCCATCAGCGAATCGGTGGCGGAATGTCTGTCCGCCCTGACAAGGTGGAGGCATGTGGTCAGTGGCGAACACCCTCCCCCGTGATGCTCATCTGGAGATGGAGGACGCCAAGCAGATCATGCGTGACTCCGTGCGGGCGCACCGCACCGAGCGGTCCGACCGGGAGCGCCGCGAGGCCGCCGAGGCGATCGCCGTGCACGCCGCGGAACTCCTCGAGGACGTGCGCTGCGTCGCCACCTACGCCGCCCGCCGGACCGAGCCGGACACGGCCCCGTTGCTGGAGACCCTCGACCGGGCCGGGATCTCGATCCTGCTGCCGATGCTCGGGCCGGGCCTCAGCCGGGACTGGGCGCGGTACCGGCCCGGTGACCCCCTGGAGGTCCGGGCACCCGGTCGGCCGCCCGACCCCGAGGGCCCAGGTCTCGGCGCCGAGGCCCTGGCCGAGGCGGACCTCATCCTCACCCCCGCGCTGAGCGTGGACGCCGCCGGTAACCGTCTCGGTCAGGGCGGCGGGTGGTACGACCGCGCGCTCGCGCACGCCCGCCCGGACGCCCGGGTGATCGCGATCCTGTTCGACGACGAGGTCTCCACCGAACCGCTGCCGGTCGCCCCGCATGACCGCAGGGTCGACGGCGTGCTGACGCCACGGGGGATCGTCCGCGCCACCCGCTGAGCGCGGGTGACCCCGGTCAGCCCGGCGGGGCGAGGGTCAGGGTCCGGTCCTCGGACTCCTCGACGGCGGCCCGGGTGAAGGCCCACGGGTAGGGCTCACCCGACGCCCACCGGTCGAACTGGTCGTCGTAGTTGCCGGACGTCGGGTGCCCGGAGCTGCCCAGGAAGTTCTGCCACGTGGAGGCGTCCCGGTCGGCGAGGTCGACGACCATTCGCATGGACGGCCCGGAGGTCACCGACAGGTCCGGGTAGCCACCGGCCCAGGCGCTCGCGTCCCAACTGGTCGCGTTCACCGATGAGCTGCCGCCGCCGATCGCGAAGGGATCGGGGTTGAAGTAGTTCGAGACCACACCGGGTACCCCGTCGCCGCCGAGCAGGGCGTGCGTGGGCGCGATCTGATGGGACCGGCCCCACCGCCAGTCCGCGGGATCCTTGCCCTGCGAGACGGTCAGCTGGGCCCGGGCGTCCACGAGGGCGAGCCCGAGGATCTCGTCGCGCTGCTCGACCACGGTCAGGGTGGCCCGGTCGTCCCACCATGGGCTCGCCTCGTCCTCGAGCAGGTTCCGGATCACGTCGAGCGAGACGCTGCCGCCGCTCGGCCGCTGAGCCTCGGGCACCTGGTCCCAGAACGTGAGCCGGAGCAGGTTCGTCCACACCGCGGCGAAGTAGGCGGCGGCGGGCGAGTCGGCGTCGTTGACGCGGTCCCAGTCGTCGAAGAGGTCGACGGCCTCGGCCACGAAGTCGTTCGGGACCCGGATCCGTTGCAGCACCGGGACGAGCATCTGCGCGTAGGGATTGACCTCGTCGAGCTGGATCCGGGTCATGTCCGCCGCGGTGAACGGCTCGCCGGCCGCGATCTGCTCGGTGATCAGGTCCCGGATCCGCTGGGCCCGGTAGCCCCGGTCCACATCGGTCGCGAGGTCCGGGGTGTTCCCGGGTGAGGTCACGGCCTGGTTGGCCGTCACGATGAAACCCTCCGCCGGGTCGACGACCGACGGCATCTGCTCCGGGGCCACGAGGCCCTGCCAGTCGTAGGCCGGGTCCCAGCCCAGACGCGGCCATCGCCCGTCCGAGGGCACCACGGCGCCGGGCACGTCGGCACGGATCGGCATCGCACCCGCGGCCTGGTAGCCGATCTGGCCGTCCGCCGTCGCGAACACGAAACTCTGCGACGGCGAGTCGAAGAGCGCGGCCGCGGCGGCCACGTCGTCGGCGTCCACGGCGCGGTTCATCGCGAACAGGGCGTCCGCCGTCCGACCCGGGGTCAGCGCCGTCCAGCTCAGCGCGATCGCGTACCCGGACAGGCCGGTCGGCGGGGCTCCGTCGGGCAGCGGGGCGTCCCCGGCGGCGCGGCTGCCGAGGATCGCGTCCGAGATGATCGGGCCGTGCGGGGTGGACTGCACCGTGATCGTCACGTCGTCGCCGCCGTTGACCTCGATCACCTCGGTCCGCTCGGTCAGCGGGAGCCGGTCACCGGCCCGCAGGTACGTGCCGTCGGAGTAGACGCGCTCGAGGAAGAAGTCGCTCGCGTCGGACGTCAGGTTCGTCAGCCCCCAGGCGAGGTCGGCGTTCTGTCCGATCACCACGCCGGGCAGCCCCGAGAAGCTGAACCCGGCCACGTCGAACGGGCACTGCTCCGAGACGGTGCGGCAGTGCAGGCCGACCTGGTACCAGATCCCCGGTGCACCGAGGCCGAGGTGCGGGTCGTTCGCCAGCAGCGGCCGGCCGGACACCGTGTGCTCGCCCGAGACCACCCACGAGTTCGAGCCCAGGCCCTCACCCGTGCCGAGCAGCGCGGGGATCGCATCCAGGGCGGTTCGCACCGCCTCGCCGGCGTCCGCGGCCAGGGCGGTGGGATACGGGTCCGAGGCGACCCCGGACCCCGCCTCGGCCCGGTCGGAGTCACCGCCGGTCAGGTCCATGCCCTGGGCCTGCGTCTCCTCCGCCGCGGCAGCCTCCTCCTGCGCCGTGACCTCGGCCGCGGTGGGCAGGATCGGCAGGTTCCGGGAGCTGTCGTAGGCGGGATAGAGCGCGTCGACCATGTCCAGGTCTCCGACCTGGCCGAACACGGCGGCTCGTCCGAGCTCGTCACCGTAGTTCGAGAGGAGGTCCCAGGACATCGCCTTCAGCCAGGCCAGCGAGTCGACCGGGTCCCAGGGTTCGATCGTGCCGACGTCCACGGACATCCCGAGCACGGTGTACTCCAGCCCCAGTTGGCTGGGCTGGCGCGACTCGAGGTAGGCATTCACCCCGTCGGCGTAGGCGGTCAGGTAGGAACGGCTCGCGGGGTCGAGCAGGTCGAACTCCTGCTCGGCGACCTGGCGCCAGCCGAGCGTCCGGGTCACGGTGTCGGCGGCGAGCGCCGCGTCGACGGGGCCCACCAGCTCGGACAGCCGCCCGGCCGTGACGTGGCGGCGGTAGTCCATCTCGAAGAACCGGTCCTGGGCGTGCACGTAACCCTGAGCCATGAACAGGTCCTCGGCGTCGTCCGCGTAGATCTGCGGGATCCCGAGCCGGTCGCGGATGATCTCCACCTCGGCGCTGAGCCCGTCGACCTGCTGGGTGCCGCTGTGGCTCGGCAGGGGGCGGCGCACGAAGATCACCGTGGTGATCACCCCGGCGACGAGGACCACGACGAGGAAGACGGCCACGGCCAGAGCAATGCGTCGAGCAACGGAGATCCCAGCCACGCTCCGAGAGTAGCCGCCGCGGGAGTGCGGGTGAGGCACCGCATCGCGCTCGCGTGAGAGGTATCGCCGACGGCGCGTAGAATATGCGATCGGGCCAGCGACGCACGCCGGCCCGATCGCCTGTTGGTTACCCGGAGGACCCTGTGCCGACCTACGCCTACGCCTGCCAGAACTGCGGCCACGCGTTCGACATCTATCAGTCCTTCAGCGACGACGCGCTCACCGAGTGCCCCAACTGTCACGAGCCACGGCTGCGTAAGGTGTTCTCCCCGGTCGGCGTGGTCTTCAAGGGTTCGGGCTTCTACCGCACGGACTCGCGCGGGTCCTCCTCCTCCACCACGGGCGCCGGCAAGTCCGAGTCCGGCTCGTCCTCGAAGCCCGCGTCGTCGGACTCCTCGAGCGGGTCGTCCTCGAGCGGGTCGTCCTCGGGCGGGTCGTCGAACGGCACCTCGTCGAGCGGCTCCTCCTCGAAGGACTCCTCCAGCAGCGGCAGCAAGTCCCCGGCACCTGCCGCGAAGTAGCCGTACCCGAGCTGCCGGCGCGGGACCCTCGAGGCCCAGCGCCGTGCTCGGCCAATCGGTCAACGGTCCACAGGGCCGGTCGGGCGTCGCCTCGTGCACAGGCCCGACGTGGCCCGGGCACACCCCGCACGTGACCTGACTACCGTCGGCGCGATGAGAGCCGACCGGAGATCCCACCCCGAGCGCCCCGGCTCACGCGCGCGCCGCTGGCGGGCCGTCCTGTGGCGCTACCGGTTCGTGCTCGCCGCCGCCTGCCTGGGCTGGGCCCTGGTCCTGGTGCTCGCCGACCTGCGCCCACCGGCGGCCGCGACCACTCCGGTGCTCGTGGTCACCGGCACCCTGCCGGCCGGGTCGGTCCTGACCGAGACGGACGTGGAGGTCCGGCAGGTCCGGGACCCGCCACCGTCGACGGTGTCATTCGAGGAGGCGGTGGGATCGCCGCTCGCGATCGGAGTCGGCCCCGGCACGCCGGTGGTGCCGACCCTGCTGGTCGGGCCGGGCCTGACCGGGTCGGCTCCGGCCGGGACCGTGGTGCTGCCGATCCGGCTCGCCGACCCCGCCCTGGCCCAGTTGGTGCGCGTCGGCGACCGGCTGGACCTGTACCTGGCCCCGGTGGACTCCGGTGGGCAGGTGCTCGAGTCCGAACTGATCACGGCCGGTGCCCTGATCCTGAGCCGGGTCGACGAACCGGCGGCCGATCCGTCGCTGTTCGGGGCCACCGACCCGGCCGGCGGCCCGACGGGGGTGGTGATCGCCGCCGTCGCCGCCTCCGACGCCGCCCGGGTGAGCGGTGCCAGCGCGGTGGCGCCGTTTCGAGCCGTCCTCATCGACGAGGGCTGAGTGCGCTGCGCCCGCCCGTGGGCCGCCGGACCGCAGGGTGGGGCCGACGCGCCCGCACCCCGCGCGACGGGTGCGGGCTCGCCCCCATCGGCCGGTCGGGATCAGCCCTGGGTGCCCGAGCGCAGCGAGTCGCGGATCTCACGCAGCAGCGCGATCTCCTCCGCGGCCTCGGCCGCCTCCTCGTCGGCCGGCGTGACGAACCGGGCCTTGACGGCCTCGTAGGGCTTGACGATCCCGAAGTAGACGATGAAGGCCAGGATGATGAAGGCCACGAGGGCCGTCAGGAACGGACCGACGGTCGTGAAGCCACCCGGGGCCCACTCGTCGAAGTTCGGCGCCCCGCCGGCCTTCGCGATGATCTCGAGAATGATGTTCGTGAAGGCCGTGACAACCGCGGCGAACGACGTGGCCATGATGAAGGCCACGGCGAGTTCGACCAGGTTGCCCCGCATGATGAAGTCCTTGAAACCGCCCACGGCAGGTCCCCTCTCTGATTGCTGCGCGGCCGGACGAAGCGACGTCATGGCCGCACACTCGGGATGAAGTTGTGTGCGGGACCCACCGTAGCCACTCCGGTCCCTGAAGCCTTGAACGCTCAAAGTCACGGGTCCGAACGTGTCGGAGGGTCATCGGTACCGAAGTCCGGGCCGGCGCCGGCCGGGCGACTCAGGACCAGTGCGGCGGGACGTCGCGACGGAGCCGTTCGTCGTCGGAGTCCGACGAGCCTTCCCCCCAGGCGCGGTCCTCGTCCTCCCAGGCCCGGTTCGGGATCGTCGGCTCGGCTCGCCCGGCCGTGCCGGTTCGGGGCGCGTCCGGGTGCGCGTCGGTGGATCCGGCGTCGGCGCCGCCATCGCCCTGCGTGTCGTCGGCAGGCTCCTCGCCGGCAGCCTGGGCGTCGCCGGCGAGCTCATCGTCGGCGGCCTCGGCGTTGCCGACGGGCTCATCGTCGGCGGCCTCGGCGTCGCCGGCGAGCTCATCGTCGGCGGCCTCGGCGTCGCCGGCGAGCTCATTGCCGGCAGCCTCGGCGTTGCCCGCGAGCTCATCGTCGGCGGCCGCGGCGGCCTCCGCCGGGGGCGAGCCGTCCGCCCCGGTGACGTCGCCGCCGTCGGCCTCCCCGGCCGCTCGCGTTGCGTCGGTGGCGGCCGGGGAGTCCGGAGCGGACCCGAGCCCCGAGCGCCGCACCGCGGCGCCGAGAACGGCGTCCACGTGGGTGCCGCGCTTGGCGATGCCCAGCTCGGCGCGGAGTTCCTCGCGCAACGCCTCGCTCGAGCGGGGCTCGCCGTCCGAGGCGAGCCACCCGACCAGGGCGTCGAGTTCGTCGTCGCCGTACCGGCTCAGCGGCTGTCCCGGCGGCACGTCGGGCCGGTCCCCGCGCAGTCCGGCGATCGGGGACCTGGTGCCGGGCCGGGTCGGCTGCTCACCGACCATGGCGATGCCGCGGGCGGACGTCGTGGGACGGGCCGCGGAATCACGGTCCGGTTCCTCCTCCCCGGCGACCTCGTCCACGAGATCCGTGGGCGGGATCCCGGACGCCGGGCTCGTGACCGTCACGTTCCGCTCGGCGAGCACGGCCCGCACGTCCTGCGCGATCCGTTCCGCCTCGCCCTGCGGATCCATGAACACCGCCGTGGAGAAGACCATCCGGACCCGCCATCCGCGGTTCTGCAGCCGTTGCACCCAGTGCCGGTCACGCCGTCGCAGGCTCGGTTCGGCGACGTACTCCGGGTCGTCGGTGAGGACCGCGACCAGCAGCTCCCCCGGCAGGTCCGGGTGCCCGATCGCGAGCGGGATGCGTACGCCCCCGGGCACGCCGTAGCGGGGCACCACGGTGAGGCCGAGGCGCCAGAGCCGCTCGGCGAGGTCGACGAGCAGTCGATCGGGGGCGTGATCGTCGGTGTCCTCGTCGAGTTCGGCCCGGCCGGCCGCGGCGAGGGCGAGCACGTCCTTGAGCATCCTGGACCCCTCGGACCGCAGCCGTGCCGGGTCCAGGTCCTCGGCTGCGAGGCAGCTGACCACGGTGAACCGGTGCCGCACCGCGTCGAGCGCGTCCACGAGGTACTCGGCCCCGTCGCGTCCGGAGACGGCCCCGAACCGGTGCAGCACCCGCCCGTGCGGCGTCTTGCCGTAGCCGAGGCTGAAGATGATCGCGTCCCGGCGCAGGCCGGCGACCGACTCGATGTCGACGACGGTGAACGCGTCCGTGCCGGACTGGTCGAAGAACGCGGACATCGCGGTGCTGCCGGCCGCCGTGGAGAGCACCGCCTCACGGACCCGGTCCGCATGCCGGCTGTTCAGTGCGATCACGGCGAGGGACTGTTCCGGCCGGGTCAGTGCGTGGTCGATGACGAGGTCGACGACGCGGTCCACCTCGGCCTGCACGCTCTCGACCACGTCCGAGCCCGGAGCCGGCATCCCGGTGCCGTCGACCAGGTCCAGGGTGATCCGAGGGCTGTGCGGCGGGGCCGGCACCGGCCGGATGATGTCCGCATAGCCGTGCCGGGCGAGGAACGCGGCGATGTCGGTGTCCTGGTCCACCCGGTCCCCGGGCAGCGTTGCCCGCGGCAGGAGGTCCAGGGCCCGGACGGTCCCGGTGCCGCCACGGCGGGTGTCGCCGAAGACGACCACCTGCTTCGCCCGGACGATCGCGGAGATCACCTGCTCCACGGGCAGGTGCTGCACGGCGTCGAGCACGAGCAGGTCCACGTCACGGCCGGGCGGGAGCACCTGCGGCACCACCATCGGTGGCACGATCCACACCGGCCGGGGTGCCCAGGCCACCTCGCCGAACCGGTTCAGCAGGGCCTTGAGGTCGGTGGCCCCACGCATCACCGTGCGGTAGAACTCCTGCGCGCGGGGACGGTCGGCGGAGATCGCGGCGCGCACCCGGGCGGCCGATCCGGCCAGCACCGGTGCGACCAGGCTCGCGGTCTGGGTCTCGTCCAGAGCCCGCAGCCGCGCGGCCGCCTCGTCCAGGGACTCCGCCTCGAGGCCGGCCATGGCCGGGTCCTCGGCGAGCATCTCCTCCAGCACACTCGACCACCAGGCGAGGTCGAACTCCGCGCCCACGAGGCTCGTCGGAACCCGCCGCTGGCCCAGGTCGGCCACCAGCGGCGCGAGACCGAGGCCGTTGAGCTTCGCGATCACCGCGGCCCGCTCCGGCATCTGCCGGACCGCCGCGTCGTCGGTACCCAACCGTTCGATGCGGTTGGCGAGTTCGGCCAGCGGCACCTCGGACAGGGTACGGCCACCCAGGGTGGGGGCCAGCACGGGCGCGAGTCGGCCGACGAGGTCGGTGACCTCCTGCGCCGTCCGGACGATCGCCGTCATCCCCTCGGGAACCCGCGGCCAGCCGCCCCCGGCGCAGTGCCGACGCCAGACGTCGCGGCGGGTGGCGACCTCGACCAGTTCCGCGTGCAGATCACCGACCGTGACCCCGGGTCGGAGCAGGTCCTTGGCCTGCTTGCGCAGCCGGCGCCGGGCACCCCAGGCGAGGTCGACCTGGTGCTGCGCTCGCCAGGCGCGGCTGGCGGTGGCGGCGACCATGTCCGTGGCCGACCGCTCGAACACCTGCGGCGTGAAGACGTCCAGGGAGGACTGGATCCCGTCGAGCAGGGTGAGCTGCTCGGACCACTGCTCGAGCGTCTGGGCCTCGTCGAGTCCCGTCTGAGCCGCGGCCGCGTCGACCTGCTCCCGCAGCCTCGGCAGCACCTCGTTCAGGGCGCGCACGTCCGCGAGCGTGGCGGTCGCGTGGTCGGCGCTGGTCAGCTCGGCGCCGAACCACGGCGTGTCCGAGGCTCGCAGCTGGAACGCCCCGAGCGCTCCGGCTCGGGCGAGCTCCTCGCGGGCCCGCTCGCGTTCGTCGGAGTCCATCGAGCGCACCGCCGTGCCGGACAGGCGCACCTGGGTGCGCGGACCGGGGCGCTGCGCGGTGAGCTCGGCCAGGGCCTGGAGCGCCTGGTACGCGCTCGCCGACCAGGGCGGACGCGGGGTGTGCAGGGCGTTGATGTATCCGGCGAGCTTCGTCCGGGCCGCCAGCAGGGCCTCGCGGTCCTTCGCGACCGCGGCCGGATCCACCGAAGGCTCGGGCGGGTTCAGCCCGTCCACCAGGCGCCGGGCCGCCGTGCGGTTCCAGCTCGGGTCGTTGCTCAGGTCGAGGGCGAGGTCGCCCACCCCGACGGCCCGCATCGCGTCCAGGAGGGCCCGGGCGGCCCGGCGGGTGCCGGGCACGTACAGCACCCGCTTGCCCTCGGCGGCGGCCTGCGCCACCACAGCCGTGACGGTGGCGGGCACATCCACCCCGGGCGGGGCGTCGACGAGCACGTGACCGCCGGCGCCGACGGCGTCCAGAACCCGGTGCTGGCCGGCGTCCAGGTCCCCGGCGCCACGTTCGGCCCCGGGGTCGCGGTCGCCGTCACCGGCCGAGGGCAGGGTCGACCGGAGCGCCGACTTGGCCTCGTCGTCGCCCGCGAGTGCGGCGACCACGTCGTGTGCGGCGAGCGCGCTCTGCTGGGCCTCGAGGTCGTCCGCGAGGGCCTGACCCGGGTGCACGAACGCGCCGACGATGATCCGGGAATCCATCCGGAACTCGGGCAGGGCCTTGCCGAGCTCCGCGATCGTGGCCAGGGCCGGACTGGGCGAGAAGCCGTGCGTACCCATGGTGGACCGTGCGATCTCGGCCGGGTCCAGGTCCACCCCGTGGGCGCGCAACTCGCGCACGAGCACCGAGTTGAGCTCGACGGCGGGATCGAGTTCGAGGTCGATCTCGGCATCCGAGCCCGGTCCGGTCAGGCGGACCGGCCGCAGCAGCACGGGAGCGTGCACGAGGCGGGGCGCCGGGGCGCGTGTGCCGGACGCCGGGGTCGCGGGGTCCTCGGCCAGAGCGGGCGTCGTGCCGGCGTCCTCGGCCAGCACGGTCGTCGCGTCCGGGTCGGGCTGCGCGGCCGATTCGGACCCGCGGGCCGCCGCCGGGTCCGACCCGGGCTGCGCCGTCGACCCCTCGTCCGGACCCGGCGCGGGCCGGCCGGGTGCCGCGTCGCTGTGCTCACCGTGTGACTCCGCGCGCCAGGTGGCGACGCCGACGGCCACGTACGTCGGGGCGACCCCGTAGCGCTGAGCGAGCTCCTCGGTCCGCGCGCCCATCACTCGGGCCCGCCGCCGGGCCTGGGTCAGCGCGGACCCCTCCCGCACCAGGTTCGACAACCGGGTGGCGCGCCCGGCGAACAGTTGCGCGATCCCGCTCGGGTGGGCGGCGGTCAGGTCGACGAGGGCGTCACCGAGTGCGTCCACGTCCCAGAGGGCGCTGCCGCCGGCGAGATCCGCGAGCCGGTTGCGCCACTGTGCCGCGGCGCCGGAGACCGCACGTTCGCGCGCGGTCGGTTCCGGGGCCGTCGGCTCCACCTCCGGAGGCTGCGGCGCCGACGAGGCCTTGCGGCCGCCGGGCAGTGGGAATCGAACGGGCGGGGTCACCCGTCCACGCTAACCGCCTACGGGCCCGGATAGCACCGTGACCCGCCGGGCTGGGGCGGTACCGGGCTGGAACCGGCCCATTCCGGGCGCTCCGGCGCACCCGGCGTCCGCGCCCGGATCCGGACATGGAAGGACGGTGTGCGCCACGCAGGGGGCAGGCGACGCACACCGCCGTGGAAGAGTGTGTACCCACGCTGCCCGGAATGCAAACCGCCTCCCGGCTCAGCCCTCGAGGTAGCGCCTCAGGACCACGGCCTGGTTGTGTTCGGTGTCCCTCGCGCCGTACAGGAGGGTGGCGCCGGAGTGCGCGGCGATCAGGTCGCGGAGCCGGTCGACGGCGTCGTTTCCGGCGAGTTCCTCGGTGTAGCGGTGGGCGAACTCGTCGAACTTCGGGGCCTCGTGCCGGAACCAGTTCCGCAGGTCGTCGCTCGGGGCGACGTCCTTGAGCCAGACGTCGACGCGGTCCTTGCGCACCCCACGGGGCCAGAGCCGGTCCACGAGGATGCCGTGCCCCTCGTCCGCGGTGCGAGCCTCGTAGACCCGCTTGATCGCGATCATGTCGACTCCCTACTCCCGGGCGGCGTGTCCGCCCACATCGTCACCCGCGGGACGTGAGGTAGCCAAGGGAGAACGCGGTGGCGACGGCGGCGGCTCGGTCGTTCACGCCGAGCTTGGCGTAGGCGTGCAACAGGTGCGTCTTGACCGTCGCCTCACTGATGAACAGCGTGCGTGCGGCCTCGCGGTTCGTCGAACCGCCCGCGATCAGCTCCAGCACCTCCAGCTCGCGCTGGGAGAGCGGATCGACCGGCGGTCGGCGGCGCTGCCCGAGGAGCCTCGTCGCGACGACCGGGGAGAGCACCGCGGTCCCGGCGGCGGCCGCCTCCACCGCCCGGAACAACTCCTCGCGCGGCGCGTCCTTCAGCAGGTAGCCGGTGGCGCCCGCGTCGATGGCGGGCAGCACGTCGCCGTCCGTGTCGTAGGTGGTGAGCACCAGTACCCGGGCCGGCACCCCTCGCTCGGTCAGGGTCCTGATCGCATCGACCCCGTCCATCCCGGGCATCCGGAGGTCCATCAGGATCACATCGGGCCCGAGGTGCTCGGCGGCGGCGACCGCCTCGGCGCCGTCGCCCGCCTCACCGAGGACCTCGAACCGGGGATCCGCGCTGAACATGCTGCGCAGCCCGTCCCGGACCACCGGGTGGTCGTCCACGATCAACACCGAGATCATCGCGCGCTGCCCGCCGGGATCGCGGGTACGGTGGCCGAGATCGCGGTGCCGCCGCCGGGCTCGGACTCGATGTCGAGCCGGCCGGCCAGGCGCTGCACCCGCTGCCGCATGCCGGCAAGCCCGAACCCGCCGGTACCGGCACCGTCGGCGCGGCCGGCTTCGGGATCGAACCCGACGCCGTCGTCCCGGATATCGAGCGTGACCAGGTCCTCCATGTAGGACAGGGTCAGGCCCACCCGGGAGGCTCCGGCGTGCTTGGCCACGTTCGCGAGTCCTTCCTGCGCGGCCCGCAGCAGGGTGAGCTCGACGTCGACACGCATGGGCCGAGGATCACCCGTGGTGGTCAGGGCAGCCTCGATGTGGTGCACCTGCGCCCATCGTGCGGTCACGTCGTCGATCGCGTCGGGGAGCCGGGCACCGGCGAGCACCTGCGGCTCCACCGCATGGACCGTCCGTCGTGCCTCGACGAGGCTCTCCCGGGCCAGACCGACGGCGGTGGTCACGTGCCGGCGGACCGCGTCCGGTCTCTGAATCGTCTGTTCGGCCGCCTGGAGCTGGGTGAGGATCCCCGCCAGGCTCTGCGCCAGGGTGTCGTGGATCTCGCGCGCCATCCTCTGCCGTTCGTCCAGCACGCCGGCCTCGCGCGCCTGATCCAGGAGTTGCGCGTGCAGCCCGGCGTTCTCCGCCAGTGCGGCCTCCAGTCGCAGGTTGGCCTCGTGCAGCTCGGCGAGGGCACGCTGCTGCCGCCGGCCGTGCTGGTCGCTGCTCGCGAGGATGTGGAAGAAGATCAGGGACAGGCCGACGCTGACGGTGCTGACCGCGGCCCACAGCCACCAGTCGTCCGCGACGATGTTCGCGACGCCCCCGACGTAGGTCACCGCCATGATCAGCGACGTGGCGACCACTCCGACGTACCGCCAGCGACCACGCAGATACAGGAACGCGTGGACGTAGCCGATGAACGCGAAGATGCCGTACGAAGGTGCGAGCGCCACCAGGGCGGCGGTCCACACCGTCAGCCCGGCGAAGTACAGCCCGAGCAGCCTGACGTCGGGATCCGGTCGGCGGTCGAGGCGACCCAGCCAGACCAGCCAGCCGGCAGCCACGGCGGTGAGGCCGAGCACCGCCGGCGCGGGCGCCGGTCCCATCAGGGCGATGACCGTGCTGACCGCGAGCAGGGCGTACGGAAGCACCCTGATCACGGCCGCCTCGCGATGCTCCGCACGGGCGTACTCACGGCGCAGTTCGGCCTCGATGCTCATCGTCCCCGCTCCCGGTGGCTCTACTCCCACCGAAAGTACCGCGCGGCCAGGCCGCCGGCCACGATCGCCCAGCCGAGCATGACGGCGACGAGAAGCAACTGCGGCCAGCCCCCTCCGGTCGCGTCCTGCAGCGACTGGACACCGGCGCCCAATGGGCTCGCGTCCGAGATGTTGCGCAGCACACCACTCATCGACTCGCGCGGGATCCACAGGCCGGCGAAGAACAGGAACGGGAAGAACAGCACCAGGCCGATCGCGCCCGCGCCTGCAGCACCTGGCGCCAGCGCGGCCACGAGCAGTCCGATCGCCAGCATCGAGACCGCGGTCAGCGCGAACGCCACCAGGTACCCGAGCGGGTTGCCGGGCAGCTCGACGGCGAACACCAGGCGGGCGATGACCAGGACCACCACGGTCGTGGCGAAGGACATCAGCACGGACATGAGCAGCTGCGCGCCGAGCAGGAGGGCCGGCCGGGCCGGGGTGGTGCGCAGCCGACGCAGGACACCCTTCTCCCGGTAGGTCGCGAGTTGTTGCGGGAGGCTGGTCAGCGCGACGGTCGCGATGGCGATCGCGACCACCAACGGGGTGTACAGGTCGATCACCCGGCGGCCACCGAGGTCGGGATCGGGCTCACGGAACGCCGGGACGGCGCCGAGGACGATGAGCAGGACCGGGGGCAGGGCGAGAGCGAAGAGCACGCTGATCGGCTCGCGGAGGAAGAGCTTCGTCTCGGTCACGGTGAGTCTCAGCAGGGCGGACACGGTGGTCTCCTCAGTCGTGGATGGGGCGGCCGGTGAGCGCGACGAACGCGTCATCGAGCGAGGGCTGATCGACACGGAGGTCGGCGGGGACGATCTGGTTGCGGGCGAGCGCGGTCGTCACCGCGAGCAGGAGATCGCCGGTGCCGGTCACGAGGACCTGGTCTCCGGACCGCTCCACCGACGCGACCTCGGGCAGCGCGGTCAGCGTGGCGCCGTCCAGCGGCGCCGACGGCCGGAACCGGATCCGCTGCCGCCCGCCGGACCGCTCGATGAGGCCGGCCGGGGTGTCGAGCGCGACGAGCCGCCCCGAGTCGATCAGGGCGATCCGGTCGCAGAGCCGCTCTGCCTCCTCCATGAAGTGCGTGACCAGCAGGATCGTGACCCCGCGGTCCCGGATCGTCTCGATGAGGTCCCAGGTGTCACGGCGGGCCTGCGGGTCCAGGCCCGTGGTGAGTTCGTCGAGGACCGCCACCCTCGGGTTGCCGACCACGGCAAGGGCGATGGACAGACGCTGCTGCTGACCGCCGGACAGGTGCCGGAACTGGGTGTCGACCTTGTCGGTGAGTCGCAGGGCGGAGATCAGTTCCCGCCAGTCGACCGGGTCGCGGTAGAACGAGCTGTACAGGGCCATCGCCTCACCGACGGTGAGCTTGTCGGGCAGTTCACTCTCCTGCAGTTGCGCGCCGAGGACATGCTGCAGTTCGCGGTCGCCGCCCTGCGGGTCGATACCGCAGACCCGGATCGTGCCGGCATCCGGGGTGCGCAGACCCTCGATGCACTCCACCGTGGTGGACTTGCCGGCCCCGTTCGGTCCGAGGATCCCGAAGATCTCACCGCGCTCGACGGCGAAACTGACCCCGTTCACCGCGGTGTGCGGTCCGTAGCGTTTGAGCAGGTGGTCCACCTCGATGATTGCCATGCCTCAACGGTGCCCGGCGGCACCGCGCACCGGATCGGCCACCTGGCCGGAGACCGCCGCCGCTGCGGTGGATGCGGGCATCAACCGATCGGTGGATGCGCAGCACGGCCCGACCCGCAGGTGGAGCGGCCTGGAATAGGCCTCGTGCGCAGGCGGTTCGCCCCTGACATGGAACTCGAAATGGTGCTGCCCGACGAGTCGCCGTCGATTCCCGTGCGCACGCTCGTCGAGCTGGCCCGGACGGCCGAGGACCTCGGTTACACCACGGCGTGGCTGCCCGAGCACGTGCTACCGCCGCCGGGTGAGTTCGGCGCGACGTTCGGCGGGGTGTACGAGCCGCTGGTGACGATCGGGCACCTGGCCGCGGTAACCGAGCGGCTGCGGCTCGGCACGTCCGTACTGATCGCCCCGCTGCGCAACCCGTTCGTGCTCGCCAAGCAGGTCGCCACCCTGCACCAGCTCTCGGCGGGCCGGGTGGTGCTGGGCCTCGGGGTCGGCTGGATCGAGCAGGAGTTCGATGCCGTCGGGGCCGACTATCACCACCGAGGCGCCATCACCGACGACGTGATCGCCCTGCTGCGCCACCTCTTCGACGGCGGCACGGCGCCCTACCGGGGCCGGCGGTTCGCCTACGAGCAGGGCGTGTTCGCCCCGGTCCCGGACGGCCGGGTGCCGATCATGGTGGGCGGCAACAGCGACGCGGCGCTGCGCCGCGCGGCCCGGTCCGCCGACGTCTGGCAGGGCATTCCGGACGGCCCCGGCGCCTTCGCCGAGCGGGCGCGGCGGCTGGCCGAGCTCACGGCCGGTCGTCCTGAGGTCGTGGCCGCGGTGCGGCTCGGCTGGGACGGCGGCGCGCAGGTCGGGCGGGTCGCCGACGAGATCCGCGCCTACGCCGAAGCCGGAGCGCAGCGGGTGGCCGTGCACTTCGGTGACCACGGCGGCACCCGGGAACGGATGGAAGCGCTGGCCACGGCCCTGGGCCGCTGACCGTCCCGGACCTCGGCGGCCGGCCTGCGTGCCCCCGGCGCGATTCGAACGCGCGACCTACCGCTTAGGAGGCGGTTGCTCTATCCCCTGAGCTACGGGGGCCACGGTGGAAGAGTACCGGCCCACCGGCGGTCGAAGCGAAGCGGCCCCGGCGTCGGTGTGGCACCGTGGGGGCGTGCCCGCCACCGTCACCTCCCGCGTGATCGGCCTGGACGCCGTTGCCCTGTTCGACCGGGTCACGGCGCTCGCGAACCACGAGCGGCTGATCCCGCTGACGCGCGTGCACGCGCCGCACCGCCGGCCCCGGGTGGGCGACCGGGTCGTCGCCACCTCCGCGGGAGTGCTACGGGACGTCATGCTGCTCACGCAGTACGAGAGGCCCGACGGCGTCGCGGACCCACGCTCCGCCGTCGCCGGGGTGGGACGGGCCGTCTACCGCAAACTCGGCCCGGTCCTGCTCGGCCGCGCCGAGATCGTGGTCACCGCGCTCGGACCGGCCACGGCCCGGGTCGACTGGACCGAGGACGTGCGCCTGGTGGACCCGTGGCGGCCGGCCGAGGCGATCGTGTGCCCGTTGCTCGCGGTGATGACGGCGCGGGCGCTGCGGCTGCTCGCCGAGGCGACCGACGGCGAGCGCGGCTGACCCCGACTCCCCCGCCACCACCCGCCCCGACTCCCCTGACGGCCCGTCGAACGCGCACTTCCCACGGTGGACCGCGGCCGCAACCGGGGGCAACAACGCGGTCGGCCGAGGTGGGCGAGACCGAGGTGGGGGGAGGTCGTGGTGGAACGTGCGGTGGCGAATGGGGGCGCCGATCGCTAGCCGGGCCGTGTCTCAACATGTGAGAATGACGGGACTTCCGCACACCCAACTGGAGGTTCGATGTTGCACCCCCGCCACCGGACGTGCCCATCCGCGCACGTCGGGGCCCGCCCGGTCCACCCCGCCACCGGCCGCCGTCCGGTCCCCGCGCGAACGGAGGTGGTTCCGTCATGAGCGCACTCGCGGTCAACTACGCCCCGCTCGACATCGACATCGCCGACGGCGAGGGGGTGTGGATCACCGACACCGCCGGCAACCGCTACATCGACTGCCTGGCCGGCTACTCGGCCCTGAACTTCGGGCACCGCAACCCCGAGCTGACCGCGGCCGCGCACGCCCAGCTCGACCGGGTCACGCTGACCGCGCGGGCGATCGGCAACGACCGGCTGCTCCCGTTCGCGGAGGCCGTGACCGCGCTCACCGGCACCGAGATGCTGCTGCCGATGAACACCGGGGCGGAGGCGGTGGAGACCGCCATCAAGACGTCCCGCAAGTGGGGCTACGACGTCAAGGGCGTGCCTCGCTACGACGCGACCATCGTGGTCGCCGCGAACGCCTTCCACGGCCGGACCACCACGATCGTCTCGATGTCGACCGACCCGGAGGCCCGCGACGGGTTCGGTCCGTACACCCCTGGGTTCCGGGTGGTGCCGTACGGGGACGCCGCGGCCGTCGCGGACGCCATCGACGAGACCACGGTCGCGGTGCTCGTGGAGCCGGTCCAGGGCGAGGCCGGGGTGATCATCCCGCCCGAGGACTACCTCGGCGCCCTGCGGGCCACCTGCACGGCCGCGAACGTGCTCCTGGTCCTGGACGAGATCCAGTCCGGGCTCGGCCGCACGGGGGCCACCCTCACCCAGGACCTGTCCGGGGTGCGGGCGGACCTGACCACGCTCGGCAAGGCGCTCGGCGGTGGCATCATCCCGACCTCGGCTCTCGTCGGCCGCGCGGATGTCATCGAGGTGGTCACCGCGGGCACCCACGGATCCACGTTCGGGGGGAACCCGCTCGCGTGCGCCGTGGGCCTGGCGGTCACGAAGATCCTCGGCACTGGGTACTACCAGGAGCGGGCCCGCACCCTGAGCCCGATCCTGGCCGAGCGGGCCAAGGACCTCGTGGCCGAGGGGCTGCTCACCGACGTGCGCTGCCTCGGCCTGTGGATGGGCGTGGACGTCGCGAACCTCACCGGGCGCCAGGTCAGCATCAGGCTCGCCGAACGGGGCGTGATCGCGAAGGAGACCCACGGCAACACCATCCGGTTCGCGCCGCCGTTGTGCGTCACCGAGGACGAACTGCACCAGGTCATGGACGCGCTCACGGCGGCCCTACGGGCCTGAGGGGGCGGCGCCGGCCCGGCCCCGGTCAGGGCCGGCGCTTCCACCCCATCGCGATCGGCGGGAGACCCTCGTCGGCCACCCGGGTCGGCACCACCATCACCGGGCACGCCGAGTGGTGCAACACCTGCTGGGAGGTGGAGCCGAGCAGCATCCCGGCGAACCCCCCGCGCCCACGGGAGCCCACCACCACCAGGTCGACGGCGGTGGAGAACTCCGAGAGCAGCGCGGCACCGTTGCCGTCCAGGGCGTGCCGGCGCACGGTCAGGTCCCGTCCCTCGAGGGCGTGGTCGACGGCGACGTTCAGCCCCTCCTTGACGTCGGCGAGCACCCCCTCCCGGTCGACGGACGCGGGCAGCCAGCCGAGCAGACCCGCGCCCGCGCCGATCGGCACCGCGACGACCGCCGTCAGCTCCGCACCCCAGACCTCGGCCTCCTCGATCGCCCGACCGAGGGCGACCTTCGCGGACTCCGAGCCGTCGACCCCGACCACGATCCGCTTCACCGGCAGCGGGGTCTCCTCGCCCTCCCGCAGTGGCACCACCACCGTGGGGCAGTGCGCGTGCGCGGGCAGCGCCGAGGAGACGGTGCCGAGGATCCGCTCGGCGAACCCGCTCGTCCCCCGGGTGCCCACCACCGCGAGGCACACCTGCTTGGACAGGTCCACCAGGACCCCGGCCGCGTCGCCGGTCTCCAGCGCGCTGGTGACGTCCACCCCTCGGCCGTCGACCCGCGCCAGCGCCTCGTCGAGGACGGCCTGGGCGCCCTCCCGGATCGCCGTGTCGTCCAACGTGGCGTAGCCACCGTCGAGCGACGCCGCCGCGAACGTGGGCAGGGCGTACGCGCACACCAGGTGTAGCCGCCAACCGACCCGCTTCGCCTGGGCGACCGCCCAGTCCAGGGCGTTCAGGCTCGCCGCTGAGCCGTCCACCCCGACGAGGATCACCTGTTCATGCTCCATGACCGCTTCACCGCCGTCCCTTGGGAATCTCTTTGACTATTGTGCCCCGTCCGGGCGCGCCCCGCAGCGTTCCCCACGCGGGGAAACGAGAACGTTACCGGCCTGGAACGACGAATGGCCCGCCCCCGGTCGGGGGGCGGGCCATCCGTTGGGAGAGCGTGCTCAGAGAACCCGGATGAAGGTGGGGTTCGAGCGGTAGATCGGGCCGGCGGTCAGCGGGGTACCGGGGTTGCGCGCAGCGATGTGCTGGTTGCCACCGAGGTAGATGCCGACGTGGCCGGGCCACCAGATCAGGTCACCGGGCTGCGCCTCGGACGCCGAGACCACGGTGCCCGAGCCGCGCTGCGCGGAGGAGCTGCGCGGCAGGCTGATGCCCACCTGGGCGAACACGTAGGACGTGAACCCGGAGCAGTCGAAGCCGGACGGGGTGCCACCGCCGTACACGTACGGGGTGCCCACGTAGCGGTAGGCGATGTCGATCACGGCTGCGGCCGAGGCCGAGGTGACCTGCGGAGCGGGGGCGGCCTCCTCGACAGCCTCGCGCTCGGTGCTGCGCGACGCCTGCGTGGTGGTGCTGCGGCTCGTGGTCTCGGTGCGCACGACCGGCGGCGGGGGCGGCGGCGGGGCGGCCTCGGACGTCGCCTCCACGGCGGTGAACGTCCACGCGGCGTCGGCGGCCACGGTGACGGTCTCGGCGGTGGTGCCCGGCGCGTCCAGGTTGGCGGCCGCGGCGGCCGTCAGGTTCGCGGTCTGCACCGGCGCCACGTTGTTCGGGGCGGCGATGCCTGCGGAGGCGCTCAGCGTGAGGATGATCCCCGAGGAAGCCACAGCGGCAGCGGTGCGGCGACCGACGGTCCCTGCAACGGCCTGACCGAACGTGGTCAAGGGGGTGACGGGACGGCGGGCGGCTCGGTGCCGCGCGCCTGCGGTGCATTCAGTCAAAGTGGTACCTCTCCTGACGCCTACGAGGTGAGCTGTCGGGTTCGGGTGGGAGATCACCCGGTCTGCCGGACCTCACGATCCGGCGGGACTTCACCCCAAGGAGTTCATCGACAACCTGAACACCAGAAGGATTGGGTCCCCCGTCCCTGTCGCTTGCTGTACGGGACCTCGTTCGGTGACAGGGCTAGGCGTCCGTCCGAGGTACTCGCCGAAGGAGGGTTTCGTCGAGCGAGGTTGAGGCTACATGACGCTCGCGGCAATTGTCACGTTCCGGTCACGAAGTGTGTCCGGACGGGCACCGCGACCCGGTCGCTCGGCTCGAAAGCGGCTCGGGCCCGACTACTTCACCGACCTCACGAACAGGTGGCGCGCGGTGTCCTCGGGTACCTCGAGGGCGTACTCGGCGCCCTCGACACTGACCGTGATGACGTCCTGGGAGCGCTGCGACGTCAGCACGGCGCCCGGTCGGACGCCGGCCTCGCTGAACCGGGCGAGCAGTTCCACGTCGACCTGCAGCGGCTCCCCGATGCGGGTCAGCACGAACTCGACCCGGTCGCCGGTGACCGCGTCCGCGAGTGCGACGCCCAGGTCCGGGACCGGCCGGGCCTCCCCGAACTCCTCGAGCCCCGGGATCGGGTTGCCGTACGGGTCGTGGTCGGGGTGGTTCATCAGAGTGAGCAGGCGCTCCTCGACCTGGCGGCTCATGACGTGCTCCCAGCGGCAGGCCTCCTCGTGCACGTGCGGCCAGTCCAGCCCGATCACGTCGGTGAGCAGCCGTTCGGCCAGGCGGTGCTTGCGCATCACCCGGGTGGCACGCGCCAGGCCCTCCTCGGTCAGTTCCAGATGACGGTCGCCGGTGACGATCATCAGGCCATCGCGCTCCAACCGTGCGACGGTCTGGGAGACGGTCGGGCCGGAATGACCGAGACGCTCGGCGATCCTGGCCCGGAGCGGCACGATGCCGTCCTCCATGAGCTCGAACACCGTCTTCAGATACATCTCGGTCGTGTCGATCAGATCGGCCATGACGTCCTATCCATCCCCTTGCTCCGCGAACCTGGCCCAACCTTAGTCGCTGCGCCCCGACATCCGACCTCGGGCGCCGCACGGCCCGCCGACGCCGCTCCCGAACGCCAGGCGGACCGCGCCCCGGCTGGTCCGGACGGGCCCCGCCGATCACCTACCCTCAGCGTGATGAGTGTCATACCTGCGATCTCCACCGTCGAGCCGGGTGGCGTGCTCCGGTACCGCGGCCACGACGTCGGCGAACTCGTCCGCACGCGGCCCTACGGCGAGGTCTGGACCCTGCTCGTGGACGGCACCCTGCACGGGCAGCCGCTGCCGCCCGCCGAGTCGTTCCCGCTGCCGGTGCGCACCGGTGACCACCGGGTGGACCTGCAGGCCGCCCTGGCGGCGCTGGCGCCGGTGTGGGGGTTCCTGCCGATCACCGACGTCGACGGCGTCCGGTTGCGCAGCGATCTCGCCCGCGCCTGCTCGATGGCCTACTCCTTCCTCGCCCAATCCGCGCGGAGCGCGGACCTGCCCTCGATCGGGCGGCGGGAGATCGTCGGTGCCGGTGGGCTGGCCGAACGGTTCCTGATGACCTGGCGCGGGGAGGTGTCCGAGGGTGACGCCAGGGCCCTGAACGCGTGCTGGGTGGCCCTCGCCGAGCACGGCCTGGCCACGTCCACCCGGGCGGCCCGCCTGATCGCGGGCACCGGGGCGGATGCCGCCGCGTGCCTGTCCGGGGCGGTGGCCGCCTCGAGCGGTCCGATCGGTGGCGGTGCCACGGCCCGCTCGCTCGGCCTGATCGAAGCCGCCGAGCACCGCGGCGACGCCCGCGCCGCCGTCCGGGCCGCCTTCGAGGCGGGCACCCTGTTCGGGTTCGGCAACTCCGGGTACACCGGCGCCGACCCTCGGGTGACGGCCCTGCGCCGGGTCGCCACGGACCTCGGCGTGCGGCGGCTCGAGGTGGCCACCGCGGTCGCCGAGGCCGCCCGGGCGGAGTACGCCGACCGTGACCTGCCGGTGCCCGTCGACCGCGGTGACCAGGTGATGTTCTGGTCGGCCCTCCTGTTCGACCACGCGCGGGTCCCGGCGCGCATGTTCACCGCCATGTTCGCGTGCGCCCGGCTCGCCGGCTGGAGCGCCCACGTGGCGCAGGTGCACGAGCACCGGACGGCGCCCGGACCTGGGATGATCGGCACGTGACCACCCTCACCATCCCGGCCGGCCTGCTGCCCGCCGACGGCCGCTTCGGTTGCGGCCCGAGCCTGATCCGACCAGCCCAGATGGACGCCCTGGCGGCGCTGGGCACCACGGTGCTCGGCACCTCGCACCGGCAGGACCCGGTGCGCTCGCTGGTCGGGCGCGTTCGCGACTCGCTGGCCACCCTGTTCGACCTGCCGGACGGCTACGAGGTGGTGCTCGGCAACGGCGGCGCGACCTTCTTCTGGGACGCGGCCACCTTCGGGCTGATCCGCGAGCGCTCGCAGCACGTGTCCACCGGCGAGTTCGGTGCCAAGTTCGCGGCCGCGGCCACCCGGGCCCCGTTCCTCGGCGCGCCCGAGATCATCGAGGCGACGCCCGGCGAGCTCGCCCTGCCCGGGGCGAGCGACGCCGTCGACGTCCACGCCTGGGCCCAGAACGAGACGTCCACCGGCGTGCTGGCCCCGGTTCGGCGGGTGCCGGACACCGACGCCCTCATGCTGGTGGACGCGACGTCCGCGGCCGGCGGGGTCGGGGTGGACGTCGGCCAGGCGGACGCCTACTACTTCGCGCCGCAGAAGGCGATGGGCTCCGACGGCGGGCTCTGGTTCGCGATCCTGTCCCCGGCCGCGCTCGAGCGGGTCGGCGAGCTGGCCGGGCGGTGGGTGCCCGAGTCGCTGTCGCTGCCGCTCGCGCTGGAGAACTCCCGCAAGAACCAGACCCTGAACACCCCGGCGATCGCCACCGTGGTGCTGATGGCCGAGCAGCTCGACTGGCTGCTGGACGCCGGCGGCCTGGCCGCTGCGGCCCACCGCAGCGCCACCTCGGCCGCGCACCTGTACGGCTGGGCGGAGGCCTCGGAGTACGCCTCGCCGTTCGTGACCGCCGTCGAGGCCCGCTCCCCCGTGGTCGGCACGATCGAGTTCGATCCGGGTGTCGATGCCGCCACAGTGGCGAGGACGCTGCGCGAGAATGGGGTGGTGGACACCGAGCCCTACCGCAAACTCGGCCGCAACCAGCTCCGGGTCGGCATGTACCCCTCGGTCGACCCGGCGGATGTGGCCGCACTGACCGCATGCGTCGACTACGTGATCGAGCACCTCTGATGCGCGGGCTCGTGGGCCGGGTGGCCCTGGTCACCGGCGCCGGACACGGCATCGGCGCAGCGATCGCCGGCCGGCTCGCCGCCGAGGGTGTGCGGGTGGTCGCCGCGGACCTGGACCTGCCGGCAGCGGAGGCGGTCGTCTCGGAGCTCCCGACGGCGGGTCGCGCCCTGCGCATGGACGTCACCGACCGGGCCGGGGTGGAGGCGGCGGTCGCCGCCGCGGTCGAGGAGTTCGGCGGCATCGACATCCTCGTCAACAACGTCGGGGTCGCGGGTGGGCGCCCGTTCGACCAGCTCGACGACGCCGAGTGGGACCGCCAGGTGGAGCCGACCCTGCGCGGCGCGCTGCGGTGCATCCAGGTCTGCCTTCCGGAACTGCTGCGGGCCGCCGGCGGCGGCCGGATCGTCTCGATCTCCTCCGTGAACGGGATGACGGCCGTGGGCGACGTGCCGTACTCGGCCGCGAAGGCCGCCCTGATCAACGCGTCGATGAACATCGCGGTGGAGTACGGGCCCAAGGCACTGGGCACCGCGAGCGGCGGCTCCGGCTGGGTCCGCGCGAACGTCGTCGCCCCGGGGACGATCGTGACCCGGAACTGGACCGAGAACGGCCCCGAGCAGTTGCAGATGCTGGAGTCGATGTCCCAGCTCTACCCGATGGGCCGGGTGGGCCAACCGGACGAGGTGGCGGCCGCCGTCGCCTTCCTGGCCTCCGACGACGCGTCCTGGATCACCGGGATCACGCTGCCGGTCGACGGCGGCTTCCTGACCGGACCCCTGGTCCGGATCCGCGACTTCGCGGGCGACTGACCCCGGCTCAGCCGAACACGCCGAGAGCACCCCAGCCGGCCAGGAGGCCGGCGTGCCGACTGACGAGCAGCACCAGCGTGACCACCGCGAGCACGACGCCCGTGAGCACCGCGTCGCCGGGGGTCAACCGGGCCGGGTCATGGATCGTGCGGCGGCCGGCGCCGAGGCCGCGGGTCTCGAGGGCGATCGACATCCGTTCCCCGCGGCGCAGGGTCGTGACCAGAAGCGTGAACGCGGCGCGGGTGAGCGCCCGGGGCGAGCGGGGCAGTGCGACGGGACGATGCGGGGCACGCGAGCCGCGCCGCTGTACCCCTCGGCCGGGCGCGCGCGTGCGGCGCATCGCCTGCGCCTGGCGGATCGTCTGCCATTGCTGCGGCAGCTGCTCCAGGAGCCGGTACCCGGCCAGCACCGCGTAGGCGAAGGCGCCGGACAGCCGCACGTGCTGGTGCAGGCTGGTCATCAGCCGGGCGCCGTCGGTGGTGAGCACGAACCCGAGCGACAGGGTGCCGATGAGCAGGGTCCGGACCGCGAGGGACGCCCCGATGGCCAGGCCCGGCGCGGTCACGTCGAAGGGGCCGAGCGTGCCGACCACCTCACCCTGCCGGGTGAGCGCGTTGACGGTGAACAGGCTGAGCCCGAACAGTGCGAACGGCACGTGCGCGCGGGCCAGGGTGCGCGGCGGGATCCGGCCGGCGACGGCGACCGCGGGCAGCGCGATCAGGTACAGGGCCGTGGGCGTCCAGGGGTCGAACACACCGGTGACGACGGCGGAGGTCACCAGCACGAGGGCGAGCTTGACGGCCGGGTCCCGCCGGTGCAGGAGCGAGTCCACGTCCAGGGGGCGGCCGAAGGCGGTCGCGCTCACGCCGGGACCGCCCGGCCCGGCCGGTCCAGCCCAGTGGCGGCGTCCAGGGTCTCGAGCAGGTCCCGCAGCGGCAGGCCGCTGCCGCGCCACCCCTCGAGCAGCGGTGGCAGCGCCAGCCCGGCCCGATCGAGGGCGGCGCCGGCGAGCACCTCGTCCACCCCTCCGCGGGCGAGCACCCCGCCGGGCAGCGGGATCCCCCCGGGCCGCACCTCGCCGCCGCCGAGGACCACCACCTCATCGGCCAGGGTGGCCACCAGACGCAGGTCGTGACTGACCAGGACCACGCCCCGCCCGTCGTCGGCGAGCCCGCGCAGGGCCCGGGCGACGGCGGCCGTGGTGCGCCGGTCCTGCCCGAACGTGGGCTCGTCCGCGAGGAAGACCTCGTCGTCGCAGACCGCCATGGCGGCGAGCGAGAGCCGGCGCTGCTGCCCGCCGGAGAGCCGGAACGGGTCCCGGTCGGCGACCGCGGCGAGGTGGTAGCGCGCCAGGGCGGCCTCGACGACCCCGGGACGGGTCGCGTCCGCCCCGTGCGCCACCTCGGCGCGCACCGAGCGCGCGAGAAACTGGTGCTCGGGATTCTGGAACACCAGGCCGGCCGGTGGGCCGTCGATCGTGCCGGTGAACGGCAGCAGCCCGGCGAGGGCGAGCAGCAGGCTCGACTTCCCGGACCCGTTCGCCCCGAGGACCGCGGTGATCCGGCCGCGGTGCACGTCCAGGTCGACGCCGGTCAGGACCGGCGTCGCCGCGCGGTGCACGCCGAGCCCGCGGGCGCGCAGGAGCGCCCCACCGGCCGGACCCTTCGACGACGTGGCCGACGGTGCCGAGGGTGACCGACGTGCGCTGCGCCGTCGGGCCATCAGCTCGAGCAGCCCCGCGCGCAGCGCGGCGACCCCGGGGGCGACCTCACGCCCCAGCGCCGCCCCGACCTCGACCCGAGCCGGCAGCCACGCCCCGGCGGCCGTCAGGTCCGCGCCGTGCTCGCGCAACACCTGCTGCGTCGGACCGGCGGCCCGGACCCGGCCGGCGTCGTCGAGGACGACCACCCGCTCGGGCAGCCTGCCCAGCTCGTCGAGTCGGTGCTCGATGAGCACCTGGGCCGGCCCGGGATCGGCGAGCAGGGCGCCGATCCGCCGGGCCGCCGCGGTGTCCAGCAACGCCGTCGGCTCGTCGAGGAGCAGCACCTCGGGACGGGCCACGAGCGCCGCGGCGAGCGCGACCCGCTGCCCCTGCCCGCCGGAGAGCTCACCGGTGCGCCGCCCGGCCAGGTGCGCCGCCCCGACGGCCGCGAGCGCGGCACGCACCCGCGGGCCGATCCGCTCCGGTGGCACGGCCCGGTTCTCGCAGGCGAACGCGACCTCGTCCGTCACGGTGGGCAGGCACAGCTGGTCGGCGGGGTCCTGGGTGAGGGTGCCGACCCGGGCGGCCAGGACCGGCACCGGCGTGGTGGTGGGATCCGCCCCGGCGATGGCGACCCGGCCGGTCACCTCGGCGTCGATGGTCCCCGGGACCACCCCGGCGAGGACCCGCAGCACCGTGCTCTTCCCGGAGCCCGATGAGCCCATCAGCAGCAGCCGCTGCCCGGCGGGCACGTCGAGGTCGACACCGTCGAGGGTGGGCTCCGCCGCCGTCGGGTAGTGCACGCGCAGGTCCGCTGCCGTGACCGCAGCGGGGGCGCCCGGTCCCGCACGCCGGTCGGTCGCCGGCGACGGAGCGGCCGTCATCGGCGCTGTGCCCGGGCCGCGGCCCGCTCCGCCCGGCCGATCGCGTAGTTGTCGAGTACCCCGGTGCGCAGCAGGGCGTCGCCGATCACCTTCGCGAGGAGCCCGCAGAGCAGGATGCCGCTGGCGAACTGCAGGCCCACGCGCAGCGCGAAGAAGTCCTGACCGGCCCAGCCGAACCGGACCACGCCGAGCATCAGGTTGAACAGGGCGGCGCTGATCCCGGACGCCACGAACACGCTCCAGCCGAACCGGCGGTACCGGGTCAGCGCGAACGGGAGCTCGGCGCCGACCCCCTGGATCAGGCCGACCAGGAGCAGCATCGGGCCCACCGGTGAGGCCAGGAACACGACCTCGACGATCGCGGCGATGATCTCGACGACGACCCCGACGCCCGGCTTGCGGACGATGTAGACCGCGAGCGGGGCGACCACCATCCACCCGCCGGCGAGGGCGTTCTGGGCGAGGTCGCCGAACGGGCCCATCGCCACCTGCAGCCAGCCCCAGAGCTGCACCAGGGCCCAGTACAGGAACCCGAAGACGACGGCAAGCGCGGCCAGCAGGACCAGGTCGTGGAGGGTGATCGGGGAGCGGCGGGGTGCCGTGGGCCGCGGGCTGTGTCCGTTCGGCCCGGCCGGGCTCGGGGTGTCGCGGCGTGGCCCGTCGGTACGGGCGCTCATCGGTCGCCCGCAGAGGTCGGGGCGCTGGGCGAGTCCACCGAGCTCGGCGAGTTCAGGGAGATCGTCGCGTGGGTGGCGACGTGCCGGACGGACCGTCCGACGGTCAGCCAGGCGTCCCCGATCGTGGTCAGGACGTCGGCGAGATCGCCGTCCAGACGGGTCGCGAAGTGCTCGCCACGGGTGAGGGTGCCGCGCCTGCGGGCTCCCTCGATCGCGGCGTAGATCGCGGTCATGTGATCGCCGTCGGGCCCGTCGTGCAGCGGGTACAGCGACCAGTGCGCGGCCGCGCGCAGCCCGGTGGCCGGGATCGGGGCGAGTGGCGCCGGGGCGTACGCGACGCCGTCGGCCACCTCGCAGGCGACCTCGCCCGGGCAGCCGCGGGACAGCAGCACCTGGGCGACCGTGTGTACGCCGGTGCGCCCGGCCCGCGCGATCACCGCGGTGAGGTAGCCGAGCACGTCGGACTCCGGCCCGCGCACGAACGTCGAGACGTCGTCGGTGACCACCTCGAGCCCGGCTCGCAGCTCCGGGTCCACGGCGAGCGCGTCGGTGATGACTGCCACGAAGTCGTCCGTGAGCGGCAGCAGCGTGAACCGGGCACCGACGCCGTACTCCTCCGGCGTGGGCGAGGTGGGTCGCTGGGCCGGGGCGGGTGCGTGGGCATCGGTCTGGGCCGGCGGGCCGGCTGCCGGCGAAACGGCCGGGGTGTCGATCTGCTGGGTGCGCATCGTGGGTCCTCTCGTGGAAGGACCCCCGGCGAGTGCACGACGCCGGGCCCCTCCCGCGCCCGAGACTGCGCACGCGGGTGGTGCCCGACAACTGCCCTACTCCCTACGCTGGTGCTAACCAGGTCAGGTTCCTCGGGTCTGCGGCCGGTGTACCGACCGCACTCTCAGCGCCAACGCGCTCCCCGGGGGCTGTGTCCGGGCCAGCCTAGCCCCGAGGACGCCGCGCCCGGCAAGGCGCGTCCACGGTGTGGACGGCGCCGAAGGCATCCGGCTCATGTGCTGCCCTGGCCTGACCCGCGGCACGCCGGACCGCCTCAGGGCGGGCGGGCTGTCAGGCGGCCTGGCCACCGTCGGCGGCCTGCTGGGAGGCCACCTCGACCTGCGCGCGCTCCCGGGCGGCGCGCTCCTCGGCGTTGGTGAGGACCAGATGCGGGCGGCGGCCCATCCGGTAGGAGACCTCGACCTGCCAGTGCCGGCGGGCCCACAGGGCGGCGGCTGCGGCGATGAGCACGGAGGCGATCGCGCCGATCCCGATGGACCAGCGCGGTCCCCAGGCCTCGGCGACCCAGCCCACGAACGGCGAGCCGATCGGGTTCCCGGCGAACAGCACCACCACGTACAGGCTCATCACCCGGCCGCGGATCGCGGGGTCGGTGCTGATCTGGATGGCGGCGTTCGCGGAGGTGAGCATGGTGATGGAGAAGAACCCCACCGGGATGCAGGCGAGCGCGTACAACTCGTAGGTGGGCGCGATCGACATCAGGCCGGAGAACAGTCCGAACAAGGCGGCCGAGGCGATCACGCTGCGGACCCGGGGCCGCTTGCGCCGGGCGGCCAGGAGCGCGCCGGCGAGGGAACCGATCGCCAGGATCGAGCCGAGGATGCCGTACTCGCCGGCGTCCCTGCCGAACTCGATCCGGGCCATCACCGCGGAGGTGAGCTGGAAGTTCAGCCCGAGGCCGCCCACCACGAACACGATGATCATGATCATCGTGATGTCGGTGCGGCGCCGGACATACGACAGCCCGGCCCGCAGCTGTCCCTTGGCACGGCCGACGCGCGGCGACACGTGCAGCTCGCCGACCCGCATGATCGCCATCACGAAGATCGTGGCGGCGAACGAGGCGGCGTTGATGAGGAACACCCAGCCCGGTCCCACCAGGGCGATCAGCAGCCCCGCGGCGCCCGGTCCGATCAGCCGGGCAGCGTTGAAGGACGCGCTGTTCAGGGCCACGGCGTTGGCCAGTCCGCTCGCCGGCACCAGTTCGGAGACGAACGTCTGCCGGGCCGGGGCGTCGAACGCGCTCGCCACCCCGAGCAGGGTCGCGAAGACGTACACGTGCCACAACTCGGCGTGGCCGAACAGCACCAGGACGCCGAGCGCGGCGGCGAGGACCCCCAGGATCCCCTGCGTGGCCATCAGCAGCTTGCGCCGGTCGATCCGGTCGGCGAGCAGTCCCGCGTACGGGCTGAGCAGCACCGACGGTGCGAACTGCAGGCCGGTGACGATCCCGACGGCGAGGCCGGAGTCGTCGGACAGCTCGGTCAGGACCAGCCAGTCCTGGGCGATCCGCTGCATCCAGGTGCCCACGTTGGCGACGAGGGCACCGGCGAACCACAGCCGGTAGTTGTAGAGCCTCAACGAGGCGAACATCGAACTCACTGGGTGTAGATCCTCCGCATGATCTCCTCGGCGTCGGACAGCGTCTGACGTTCGGCGGGCGTCAGGGACGCCAGCCGTCGGGAGAGCCACTGGTCGCGGCGGCGCCGCGTGGCGATGATGTGCTGCTCGCCCCCCTCGGTGAGCGAGACGATCACCTGCCGCTTGTCCTGCGGGTGGGGCGCCTTGGTCACCATGCCGAGTTCGACGAGGGTCTGGATCGTCCTGGTCATGGTCGGCGCGCTCACGTGCTCCCGCTCGGCGAGCGCGGTGGGGCTCTGCGGGCCCTGGTTGAACAGGCTGCCGAGCACTGCTCCCTGCGCCTCGCTGACGGCGTTGGACCGCTCCGCGCGCAGCCGCCGGGACGTGCGCAGCAGGGTGACCCGCAAGCGCGCTGCGAGGCCGCCGTCTCCGCGGTTCTGCTGGCGGCGACTCGGCACCACGGGGTCCTCGGGACCGACGGCGGAACTCGCCTGCGGGAGAGGGCTGGAGTCGGTCACGGTACCTCATCTTAGATGATTAGTTCGGCTAAGTAAATTCCAACACCGGAGGATCGTGGGGCGCCCCGGCGATTTAGCGCACGTTCAGGCGGCGTAAATCGGCCGTTCCCGAACTGTCAACGACTGGTCACGGGGCGTTCACCCGGCCCGCCCCGGGGCGGCCTAGCGTCCCTAGCGTCCCCATCCTGTGAAGGAGCAGTCCCATGCCGACCTCCCCTCGCAAGCTGTTGCCGCTGCTGCCCAACCACAGCAGCAACCGCTCGCCCATGACCTGCCTGTACCGCTGCGGAGACGCGTGCTTCCACGAGGTGCCGAACGCGTCCGCCGGTGCCTACCTCGGCGACATCATCGCCGCTGGGCTCTCCCGCCGGAGCCTGCTGAAGGTGGGCGCCGTCGTCGCGGTGGCCGGCGCGGGCGCCGCCGCGCTCGGGGCCCAGCCCGCGTCCGCGGCCCCGAACCGGGCCGCCCGGGGGCTCGCCTTCACCCCCGTCGCACCGAACTCCGAGCACGCCGTGACCGTGCCCGAGGGGTACACCTCCAAGGTCCTCGTCCGCTGGGGCGACCCGCTCTTCTCCGACGCGCCGGAGTTCGACCCCGAGAACCAGACGGCCGCCGGCCAGGCGCGCCAGTTCGGCTACAACAACGACCACCTCGACCTCTTCGAGATCCGCCGCGACGAGCACGTCATGGTGATCAACCACGAGTACACGAACGAGGAGATCATGTTTCCCGGGTACGACCCGGCGGCACCGACGCAGGAGCAGGTGGAGATCGCCTGGGCCGCGCACGGCCTCACCGTCGTGGGCGTCACGGGCGCCGCCCGGGGACGCCCCTCCGGCGAGCTGACCACCGTCGTGGACCACCGCCTGAACCGCCGCCTCACCGCGACCACGGAGTTCCGGCTCTCGGGTCCCGTGGTCGGCAGCGACTACGTCAAGACCGCCGCGGACCCCCGCGGCCGCGACGTGCTCGGCACCCTGAACAACTGCGCCGGCGGCATCACCCCGTGGAACACCTGGTTGACCGCCGAGGAGAACTTCAACCAGTACTTCGCCAACGCGGACGCGGTCACCGACCCGGTGGTTCGCGAGCGGCTGCGCCGCTACGGGTTGGGTGGCGGCGCCTCCCAGCGCAAGTGGGAGGCGTACGACTCCCGCTTCGACCTCGGCCAGGAGCCGAACGAGGTGAACCGGTTCGGCTGGATCGTCGAGGTCGACCCGTTCGACCCCGAGTCCACCCCGCGCAAGCGCACCGCGCTCGGCCGGTTCAAGCACGAGGCGGCCAACGTCCACCTGGGTCAGCACAACCACGTGGTCGCCTACATGGGCGACGACGAACGGTTCGACTACCTGTACAAGTTCGTCTCCCGCGATCAGTTCCGCCGGAACGACCCGGAGCACAACGACACCCTGCTGGACAACGGCACGCTCTACGTGGCCAGGTTCACCGGCAACTCCCCGGCCGAGGAGATCGACGGGTCCGGCACGCTGCCCAGCGACGGCGCGTTCGACGGCGCCGGCGAGTGGATCCCGCTGGTCACCAGCGACGAACGTGGCGCAACCTCGCACGTGGAGGGCATGACCGGCATCGAGGTGCTCGTGTTCACCCGGCAGGCCGGCGACGCCGTCCAGGCCACGAAGATGGACCGGCCCGAGGACGTCGAGACGAACCCGCTGACCGGGGTGCTGTACGTGGCACTGACCAACAACAGCAACCGCGGCACCGGAACGAACCCCGGCCCGGACGAGACGAACCCCCGCTCGACGAACCGGCACGGCCACGTGATCGAACTCCTGGAGACCGGCAACGACCCGCTCGCCCTCGCCTTCGGCTGGCGGATCTTCCTGCTCTGCGGGGACCCGAACGACCCGAGCACCTACTTCGCCGGGTACGACAAGTCACAGGTCTCCCCGATCTCCTGCCCGGACAACGTCACGTTCGACCCGTACGGGAATCTCTGGATCAGCACCGACGGCAACGCCCTCGGCACGAACGACGGCCTGTTCGGGGTCGCCGTCGACGGGGAGTACCGGGGTCAGGTCAAGCAGTTCCTGACCGTGCCGACCTCCGCGGAGACCTGCGGTCCGAAGGTCACCGAGACCCGCGTGCTGGTGTGCGTGCAGCACCCGGGCGAGGCGTCCGGCGCCTCGTTCGAGAACCAGTTCTCGCACTGGCCCGACGGCGGCACGTCCGTCCCGCGGCCGTCGGTCGTCGTGGCGTGGCGTCCGGACGGCATCCGGATCGGCCGCTGACCGACCCGCACCGGCCCGCACTCGAACCGAGGGCCACCCGCCGAGCCGGCGGGTGGCCCTCCTGGCGTCGTCCGCCCGTCAGCCGAACCAGACCTGCAGCGGTCCCCGGATGTAGTACAGGACGAACAGGATGGCCGCGCCCCACATCAGCGGGTGCACCTTCGCCGCCTTGCCGACCGCGACCTTGATGACCACGAACGCGATGAACCCGGCGCCCATGCCCGCAGTGATCGAGAAGGTGAACGGCATCAGCACGATCGCCAGGAACGCCGGCAACGAGACCTCGATGTTCTTCCAGTCGATCCCGGTGACCTGGGACATCATCAGGAAGCCGACCAGCACCAGCGCCGGGGTGGCGGCCTCCGAGGGGACGATGTCCACGATCGGGGACAGGAACGTGGCGAGCAGGAACGCGATCCCGGTCACCACCGAGGCGAGCCCGGTCCGGGCCCCCTCCCCCACACCGGCCGCGGACTCGATGTAGCTGGTGTTGGACGAGACCGACCCGGCGCCACCGGCGGCCGCGGCGATGGAGTCGACCACGAGGATCGCCCGGGTCCGCGGCGGGTTGCCCTGCTCGTCCAGCAGCCCGGCCTCGCTGCCGACCGCGACCATCGTGCCCATCGTGTCGAAGAAGTCGGCGAGCAGCAGGGAGAACACGAGCAGGACGACCGTGATCAGGCCGACCTTCTCGATCGAGCCGAACAGCGAGAAGTTCCCGAGCAGGTCGAAGTCCGGCACCGCGACCGGCGAGTCCGGGATGGCCGGGGTGTTCAGCTTCCACCCGTCCGCGTTCGACCCGTCCGGAACCTGCGGACCGACCTGCGCGATCGCCTCGATGATGATCGCCAGGACGGTGGCGGCGATGATCGAGATGAGCAGGGCGCCCTTCACCTTCTTGACCCAGAGCACGATCGTCAGGAGCAGCCCGAGCACGAACACCAGCATCGGCCAGCCGACCAGGGAGCCGCCGATCCCGAGCTCCACCGGGGTGGCCAGGGAGGCCGGGATCCGGACGATGCCCGCGTCGACGAAGCCGATGAACGCGATGAACAGCCCGATGCCCACGCTGATCGCGGTCTTGAGTTCGACCGGCACCGCCTTGAACACGGCCTCCCGGAACCCGGTGAGCACCAGGACTCCGATGATGATGCCCTCGATCACCACGATGCCCATGGCGTCCGCCCAGGTCATGTCCGGCAGGATCGCGATCGAGAACGCGACCACGGCGTTCAACCCGAGTCCGGCGGCGATCGCGATCGGGAAGTTCGCGAACACCCCCATGGCGACGGACATCACGCCGGCGATCAGCGCGGTCGCGGCGGCCACCTTGGCGACCGACGTCGCCTCGTCGCCGCCGAGGAAGGCGCCCGTGCCGTCCGCGACGGTGCCGATGATCAACGGGTTCAGCACGATGATGTAGCTCATCGCGAAGAACGTGACCAGGCCACCGCGGATCTCCCGGCCGACGGTCGAACCACGCTCGGTGATCTTGAAGAACCTGTCCAGGGGACCGGAGGTCGCGGGCGCGCTCTCGGTGCGAGGGGTGCTCATGGGTCGCCATCTTGGCAGAGGCCGGCGGCCGGGCAACACCTTTCGGACTCCCCGCCCGGGCGGATGCCGACCTGTCCTACGATCGGGGGGTGCTCCCCTCCCCCGACCGCCCGGCGCCGAAGGAACTCGCGCCCGCCCGGGTGAACGCGAAGGCGCTCACCCTGATCGGCATCGGCGCCTGGGTGGCCGCCCTGGTGGTGTTCGGGGTGCTGCACCTGACCGGAACCGTCATCGACGGTCGCTGGCCCCTGATCTGCATCACCGGCGTGGTGCTGGGCTGGATCGGTTTCTGGTGGCTGCACCGCGTCCACCTCATCAACGACGAAGGAATCTCCGAGTGAAACTGCTGCTGCCGACCTCGATCCCGCTGTCCGTCACGGTGCCCGACGGCGTCACGACCGCCACGTACGACAACGCCGCCCCGATCCCGGACGAGCACCGCGACGCCGAGGCGATCGTGGTGTGGGCGATCTCCGGTCAGCGGCTCGCCGACATGGTCGCGGAACTGCCGCGGCTGCGCTGGATCCAGGCGCTGATGGCCGGCACGGACGCGGTGGCCGCGGCCGGGTTCGACCCCTCCGTGGTGGTGACGTCGGGTGGCGGTCTCCATGACGCACCGGTCGCCGAGCACACCCTCGGCCTGATCCTCGCCGCTGCCCGGCGCCTCGACGTGGCGGTCCGGGCCGGCGACGCCCACGAGTGGTACTCCGACCCGTCCGCGCACCAGTCGTTCGGGACCACCGAGACGTTCAGCACCCTGTACGGGGCGAAGGTCGTGATCTGGGGGTTCGGCGGGATCGGGACCCGGCTGGCCGGCCACCTGACCGGCCTCGGCGCCGAGGTGGTCGGCGTGGCCACTACGGCCGGGGAGCGCAGCGGCTACCGGGTGATCACCCCCGCGGACCTGCCGGGCGAACTGACCGACGCCGACGTGCTCGTGGACATCCTCCCGGCGCTGCCGACCACGCAGAACGTGGTCGACGCCGCCATCCTGGGCGCGCTCCCCACCCATGCCTGGTTCGTGAACGTCGGCCGCGGCGCCACCGTGGACGAGGCGGCACTCAAGCAGGCACTCACCGACGGCACCATCGGCGGGGCGGCATTGGACGTCTTCGCCACCGAGCCGCTGCCCGCCGGCGACCCGCTCTGGGGCTCCCCCAACCTGATCGTCACTCCGCACATCGCGGGCGGCCGGCCGCACGACCCGGAGCTGCGGATCGAGGAGAACCTGCGCCGCTTCCTGGCCGGCGAGGACCTGCTCTACACCGTCTGAGCGAGCGAGGGTGCGATCGGGCGGCGGATCGCGCCGATCGGCCGCAGGACCGCACCCTCGCGGGTCGGCGGCGGGTCAGGGGCGGGTCAGCGGGTGGCCCGGGTGATGAAGTCCCGCAGGAGCAGGTTCACGAAGACCGGGTCGCGGGCCATCGGCAGGTGCCCGGCGCCGTCGATCTCGACGTGCTCGCCCCCGGTCAGGTCCGCGACGATCCGGCCCCGCTCGGGCGGCTGGCACCGGTCCTCGGTGCCCGTGATCACGAGCACCGGGCACCGCACGGCCGCGCACGCGGCGCGGGCCGCGGCCTCCCCGGAGTACCTCGACGGCGGCGCACCGACGTCCGCGAGGTTCGCCTCCGCCGTCGGGCCGGCCCAGGAGACCATGTCCTCGACCTGCTTGCTCGAGTGCGGCTCCGGGAACATCTGGTCGAAGAAGAACCGCGTGAAGGCGGGCCAGTCGCGCTGCCAGTAGTTCCGGTTGAGCTTGGCCCAGCCCGCCTCGGTGTCGAGCACGGCATCGAAGTCGTGGGCGACCTTCCACGGGTGCGGCGGGGTCAACGGCAGCCCGGGATTGATCGCGACGACGCCGCGGACCCGCTCCGGATGCTCGGCGGCCATGATCAGCGCCAGACCGGCGCCGGAGCACACGCCGCACAGCACGGCCGCGGCGGACCCGACCTCCGCCAGCACCGCCCAGGCGTCCTCGACCATGCCATCGAACGCGTAGTCGGCCGGGTCCGTGGGCCGGTCCGACCCACCGTTGCCGCGCGGGTCCGCGGTCACCACCCGGCAGGTCCGGGCCAGGAACGGCACCTGCGCCTTCCAGGCCCGGCCCTGCGCGATGACGTCCGGCATCAGCAGGAACACGGTCGGCCCGCCGGTGCCGAAGACCTCGTAGTGCGTGCGGACCCCGCGCACGCCGACCTCGCCGGCCCGGGTCGGTGCGAGCGCGCGCATCAGAGGAGTTCCGCGAGCATCGCCGCGGCCCGCGCCGCGCCGGCGGTCTCCACCGGCAGTGCCGTCGAGGCGCGCCCGATCTCCGCGGCTATCGCGGCCGCGAGCGCGTCCGGGTCGCAGGCCTCCTCGTACTCGACGCACCGGCCCGCCCGGTACCGCTCGAGCCGGTGCCGCACGTGCACGTTCTGCTCGAAGTGGTGCCGGAGCGGGACGTACAGGAACGGACGGCCGGCCGCGGCGAGCTCCATCGACGTGGTCAGGCCGCCCTGGACCACGGCCAGGTCGCAGGCACCCAGGTGCCGGTACAGGTCGGGGACGTACCCCCGGTAGGTGACCCCACGCCGTCGGGGCAGGTCGTCGGGATCGATCCGCGGACCGGTGACCACGAGGACATGCAGTCCGTCAACCGCCCGGCGCGCCGCCGGCACGGCGTCCAGGACCCGGTGCAGCAGTGCGGTGCCGACTCCCGAGCCGCCCACGGTGACCACGCAGAGCCGGTCGTCGGCGCCGAGTCCGAGCCCCCGTCGCAACGCCGCGCGCTCCGCGTCGGTGGGCGGCACGAAGCCGGTGACGTACCCGGCGAAGTCGAAGTTCGCCTCCGTCCACTCGCGGATGCCCGGCAGCCCCGGCCCGAACGTCAGGTCCACGACGTCGTCGGGGTTCCCGACGAAGATCGAGCGGTCGCGGACCCGGCGGTAGCGCGCCCGCTGCTCGATCATCTCCGCGTTGTAGTCGGCCGTGAGCGCCTCCTCGGCGGCGCCGCCGTCGGGCATCGGCACCCACCCGACGAAGTCGGTCATCCACGCGAACGAGAAGCGCTTGAGCTCGGGGTTCTCGTGCAGGAAGTAGTCGACGTCCCACGCCTCGTCGCCGATGACGAGGTCGTAGTTCTCCTCCCGCACCACGTCGGCGAACACCATGAAGTTGTTCACCAGGACCTCGTCCATGCGACGGATGGCCTGGAACGCGTGCAGGTCGTGGTCGGCGGACTCGTCCTCGATGTGGGCCGACTCGTTCGCGAGCCACGCGGACGCGGGGTGCACCCGCTCCCCGGCGTCGCCCAGCACCCGGGTCACCGGGTGCTGGGTGAGCCAGTCGATCTCCAGGTCCGGGTGGTGCAGGCGCAACTGCTGGGCGACGGCGAGGTCCCGCCGGGCGTGGCCGAGGCCGATCGGGGAGGACAGGTACAGGGCACGGCGCGGGCGCCGCTGCGCGCGCGTCCAGGTCCGACGGCGGGGGTTCGGGCTCCAGCGCGGGTCCGGTCGGTCCGTGGTGCTCGGGGCGGGCGGGGCGGCGCGGGCGGTGGTGGCATCCATCGCGAACTCCTTGATGAGCAGGTTGGTCCGGACCGGGTCCCGGGCGGGCAGGCCGTGGCCGCCGCCCTCGACGAGGACCAGGTCGCCACCGGTGAGGTCGGCGAGCCGGATCCCGATGGCCGCCGGGCGCAGCGCGTCCTGGACCCCGTGCACCACGAGCACGGGGCAGCGCACCCGCTCGCACAGCGGATCGAGCCTGATCCGGGTGGCGCCCTCGAGGCCGAGCCGGCCGGCCGTCGTGTCCGCGAGGGTCTGCGGATCGATCTGGTGGGCCCACGCCACCACGTCCTCGATCTGCTTCGTGGCGTGGGGCTCGGTGAACATCCTCCGGGCGAAGAAGTCGACGTAGTCGTCGTACCCGCCGCCGAGCCAGTACTCCTTGTTGTACTTGGCCCAGCCCTGCGTGGTGTCGAGCTGGCCGTCCCAGGCGTACCTCTCCCGCTCCGGCGCCGCCACGTCCAGGCCGCAGGACGGCGCGATGGCCACGAGCGCGGCGACCCGGTCCGGGTGCCCCACGGCGAGGTGGACCGCCCACGCCGCGCCGCAGGAGTAGCCGACGATCACGGCCCGGTCGGTCCCGGTGGCGTCCAGCACGTCGGCCGCGTCGGCCGCGTACTGCTCGTCGGTGTAGGCCGACGCCCCCGACGGCCGCCCGGCGGCGCCGCTGCCCCGCCCGTCGAACGTGATCACCCGGAAGTACCGGGCCAGGTAAGGCACCTGCGCCTTCCAGAACCGGGACGGCACGAGCGACCAGGTGGGCAGCAGCAGGATCGTGGTGGGGCCGGACCCGTAGACCGCGTACGGGATCGCCACGCCGTCCCGGACGGTGACGCCGGTGGTCCCCGGCGCCCGGACCGGCCGTGGCTCGTCCCGGTCCCCGGCCGCGGGGGTGAACCGGAGGACCCTGGCTCGCGTCGGGCTGCTTCGCCCGAGCACGGGACGTCCCGTCATGTCCGCAGTGTCCTCCGGTTCGGCACTCATCGCCCAGCCTTTCCGCAGTGCCGCCGACCTCATGTCCGCCCCGGGGGTCAGGCCCGGATCTCGAGCACCCGGTTGAACGGGGTCTGGGCCACCGAGGTGAACCGGGTGAAGCCCGCCGCGGTGGCGACGTCCCGGATCCGGGCCGGGCCGGCCTGGGTGCCGAGGGCCAGACCGACATCCTGGGACAGGGACGCGGGCGTGCACAGCAGCGTGGAGAAGCCGTAGTACGCCCGGCCCACCGGGTTCAGGTTGTCCTCGACGTGGTCGCCGGCCATCGGCTCGACCACCATCCAGGTCCCGCCCGGCGCGAGGGCCTGCCGAACCTGGGTGGCGGCGCCGACCGGGTCACCCATGTCGTGCAGGCAGTCGAACATCGTGATCAGGTCGAAGCCCGAGCCCGGGAGCGCCTGCGCGGGCGCCACCTGGAAGTCCACCCGGTCGGCGACCCCCGCGTCCGCGGCCCGGCGCCGGGCGGTGGCGATCGAGGCCTCGTGGTAGTCGGAGCCGACGAACCGCGAGTTCGGGAACGCCTGGGCCATCAGCACGGTCGAGGCCCCGTGGCCGCAACCGACGTCCGCGACCAGGGCCCCTTCCTGCAGCTTCTCTACGACGCCGTCGAGGGCGGGCAGCCAGGAATCGATCAGGTTCGCGTTGTAGCTCGGACGGAAGAACCGCTCGCACCCGACGTGCACGTCGGTGACGTGCTCGTGCCAGCCGAAGCCGGACCCGTTGCGGGCCGCGTCGAGGATGTGGTCGACGTCGTGCACGGTGCCGAGCGCGATCTGGAAGAACCCGGGCAGGAACGCGGGGCTGTCCTCGACCGTGAGCGCGATGGCCTGCTCCGGCGGCAGGGTGTACCGGCCCGACGGCGGGTCGTAGGTCAGGTAGGCACCCGCGGCCTGGGCGTTCAGCCATTCGCGGGCGTACGGCTCCGCCGTCCCGGTACGGGCCGCGAGTTCGGCCGGCGTGCTGGGACCGTGCGCGGCCAGGTCGCGGTAGTAGCCGAGCTTGTCGCCTAGGACGACCAGGGCGGCGTTCAGGGTGGCGCCGACCTCGTCGACCGCACGGAACACGAACGCCATCAGGGCGTCCATGTCGACGGCGGGGGGTGCCTCCGGCGGCGCGCTGGCAGCCGACTCGGGGGCGGTCGGCGGGGTGACGGCTGGCGTGCTCGCGGCCTGCTGGGTGCTCGGTGCGGATGTCTCGGTGCTCATCGGATCCTCCGTCGGTTCCTCGGTGTGAAGTGGGTTGTGGTTCGCGGCTGATGCCGTGACTTGAGAACGTAGGTTCGCGCGGCACCGGCCCGCGTCAGGTGCCCCACCTGGTCCGAACCAGCACCTCACCCGCCCGGCCCCTGGCCTGGCGGGAGCGTCCGTGGTGTGATTCCGACGCACCGGGTGGCTCGCAACCGCACCACAGCGGGTCAGGCATGGGCCGAGGGGACCCACCCCGCTCCGCCCACCCCGCTCCACCCACCCCGCTCCGCCCACCCGGCTCCGCCCACCCCGCTCCGCCCACCCGGCCCCGTTCCCCCAGCGCACCGGGCCCACCGCTCCCCGCATGCGGCCCAGCCTGTTGTGGTGTGATTGCGAGGCACCCAGCACCTCGCAATCGCACCGTTAGCGCTGAGCGGGGTCCTATGTGCAGCGCGGGCAAGGTTCGAGCTCGTCGGCCCAGCCGCGGTGGTGCAGGATCTCGGCGATCCACCGGGCGGTCCGGCACGGCGTGGTGAAGGCCAGCCCGTACGTGACCCGCGCGGTCGGCGCCCCGGAGGCAGCCAGTTCGGCCAGGTCGCGGGCAGCGTCATCGTCACGTGCGGCGGCGTCGCCGTGGAAGGCCAGACCGTCGAGCTCCACCACAAGCCCGAACCGCGTGTACCTGACGTCCTGGTGGGTGCGGATCCCGAGCGACGAGCTCTCGTGCTGGCGACTCGCGCGCGGAAGCGCGTGGGCGCGCTCGACGTTGTCGCGATAGCCACGCTCGAGTACAGAGCACACGCCGTCGCGCAGGTCGTTGAGCATCGAGACGATCATCGTTCGCCCGGCAACACGTCGACGGCTGGCGAGCGCGACCAGGATCCGCTCCGGCGTGGTCCGGCGCGACTGTGCGACCCTGGCGAGCGTGGCGAAACCCGCGGCCACGTCCCCCGCGCGGATGTGCTTCGACATCTCGTCGATCGTCGCGTGCTCGGTCCGCACCCGCGGTGGCGCCCGATGCCACAGCACCCGTCGCTGGAGGTCGCTCATGCGGCGGACCTCCACGCCCTTCGGCAGCCGGAGAGTGCGGGCGCGTGCGATCGCGATCTGCACGTGCGCCGGAGCCGGACCGGGCAACGCGGAAGCGCCCGCCAACGCGGCCGGCCACGCCGTCAGCACCGCGGCCCACTCCCGCTGCCGCCGGGTCAGCGGGCCGGTGTGGTTCACGAAGACGCCGGGATGGACGCGCCGGAGTTCGCGCCGCCGGAGCATCCGTTCGATGTCATGCAGCAGGGCACCCGCCTCGAGCAACTGCCACCGTGCGACCACGCCGTCCTGCACCGAGAGCAGCTCCAATAGGGGCACGCGATCGAGCTCGAACCGTTCCGACATCGCGGCACGGTGTCACGCCTGTAGTAGCAGATGCCCGATCGCGCGCCCACCCCTGTGGACCGCCAGGCGTCGGAGCCACGCCTGTGCGGCACGGGTCAAGCGTCAGCGGGCGCTCACGGTCGCACACGCCAGGCGGCGAGCCCGGCGGGCTCACCCGCACACGCCCCGCCGCGAGCCCGGCCGGTCACCCGCACACGCCCCGCCGCGAGCGCCCCAGGATCGCCGCCCCGCAGCACAGGTCGGAGCGTCAGCGATGTGATTCCGACGCACTGGGCACCTCGGAATCGCACCACTGCGGCCCAGGCATGCGAGGGGACCACGCGAGGCGACCGCGCCCGCACGTTCCTTCCGCTCCGCGCTCGCCGCCCACCGGCCCACTGTTGAGGTGTGGTTCCGACGCACCGGGTACGTCGGAACCACATCGATCCCGCGAATTCGACTGCGGCGGCTCCCTACACTTGAGCGGTGACGCTCCTCGGCAGGGCGGCCGAGCAGGAGACGGTGTCCCGCCTCCTGGCCTCGGCGCGCCTGGGCAGCGGAGGGGTGCTGACGATCATCGGCGAACCGGGCGTCGGCAAGACGTCGCTGCTCACCGGAGCGCTCGAGAGCCTGCCGCCAGGTGGCGTGCGCGTGCTTCGGGCGACGCCCGCGGAGTCCGAGGGGAATCTGCCGTTCGCTGCGCTGCACGCCCTGGTGCTGCCCGCGCTACCGCTTCTCGATGATATTCCGGCCCCGCAGGCACTGGCCCTCGGCACCGCGCTGAGCCTGCGGCACGGCGGCGAACCGGACCGGTTCGCGATCGGTGCCGCGACGCTGAGCCTGCTGAGCCGGTATGCCGAGGATGGGCCGGTGGTTGTGGTGCTCGACGACGTGCAGTGGGCGGACCAACCCTCCGTCGACGCCTTCGCGTTCGCGGCGCGCCGGGTACACAACGACCCGATCGCGATCCTGATCGCGGGGCGCAGCGCCGAACTGCCGGAACCGGTGCGGGGTATGCCCACGATCGAGCTCGGCGGCCTGTCCCCCGAGGCCGCGGAGAATCTGCTGGCCGAGGCGTTCGGCTCATCGGACTGCCGGCGCGACGTCGACGGGCTGTACCGTTCAACCGGCGGGAACCCCCTGGCCCTACTCGAGTTGGCCGGCGAGCCGGACCCGGGCGACGCCGCCGGCGCTGGCCTGCCGCGGACCCTGCCCGACCGACTGCAGCGCACCTTCGCCCGGCGGCTGGAGGCACTCACCCCGGACGAGCGCACCGTCGCGATGGTGGCCGCGATGGCCGGCGACGACCTTCGGCTCACCCGCGCCGCCTGTGGCCGTCTCGGCGTGGACCCCGCCGGCCTGGACGGTGCGTCCGGAGCCGGCCTGATCGCCGTCGACGGCGCTCACGTGACCTTCCGGCACCCGCTCCTGCGGGCGGCCGCCTACGGCTCGGTGACGCCCGACCTGCGGCGGCGGGCGCATCTCGCCCTGGCCGCGGAACTCGTCGGTGTGGACGCCGACCGCCACGCCTGGCACCTCGCGGCGGCCACGACCCACCTCGACGAGCCGGTCGCCGCACTCCTCGCGGACCTCGGCGGCCGAGCCAGCGCGCGCACCGCGTTCACGGTCGCCGCGACGGCCTACGAACGGGCGGCGCGGCTGAGCCCGGACCCCGGCGACAGCCACGACCGGATGATCGCCGCCGCCCGCGCGGCCTGGGCCGGGGGCCAACGCGATCGGGCCCTGGCCCTGCTCGACGAGGTGGAGCCACCGAGCGGACCTGCGACCGCGCCCGGATCCGAGCTACGGGCCACTATCGCCGTGCGCTCCGGCTCGGCCCGCGAGGGCCTCGGTCTTCTCGAGCGCGCGGCCGAGCTCGCCGATCCCGACCAGCGGGTGCTGATCCTGGCGCAGGCGTGGCATGCCTGCATGTACCTCACCGACACCACCGCCATGCGGCGGATCGACGCGCGGCTCGCCGCCGCCCTGCCGTTCGCGACGGACCCCGTGGCCGGCGCCGTCGGGCTGGCCGCGTCCGGAACCGCCGGAGTACTGCTCGGCCGGGACAGCAGGGCAGTGCTCTCCGACGCCGTGTCGCAGCTGGCCGACCACGTCGACCCGCTCGCGCATCCGGCCGCGCTTCCGTGGCTGCTGCTCGCGCCGCTGTTCCTGCGTGATGCCGACGCCGGAAGCGAGCTGCGCACCCTCGTGGACCGGGTGCGGGAGCGGGTCGGTGTGGGGGCGCTGCCGAACCTGCTCTTCCACGTGGCCCGCGACCAGGCGACCACGAACGCCTGGGACCGGGCGGCGGCCAACTACGACGAGGCGGCCCGGCTGGCCCGGGAGACCGGTCAGGGCGGCGAGCTGGCGATGTCGCTTGCGGGGCTGGCCTGCCTCGAGGCCCGCTCCGGTCGGGCCGCACAGTGCCGGGAGCACGCCGCGGACGCGCTGGCCCGCTGCCGGGAGCGATCGATCCGCTTCGGTGAGATCTGGTGCGAACTCGCCGTGGGCGAGCTGGCCCTGTCCGAGGGCAGGCCGGTCGAGGCCGCGCAACGGCTCGGTGGGGTCGCTGCCCGGCTCGATCAGGACCAGGTCGGCGACCCCGATCTGCATCCCGGGCCGGACCTGGTCGATGCCCTGCTGCGGACCGGCGCCGCCGACGCCGCGGCCGAGGTGACCGCGCGATTCACGGCCGCAGCGGCCGCGAGCGGGCGACCATGGACCCTCGCGCGGGCCGACCGGGCGCTCGGCCTGATCGCGACCGACGAGGACTTCGAGACGCACTTCGCCTCCGCGCTGGCGCACCACCGGCACACCCGGGACGAGTTCGAGACGGCGCGGACCCAGCTGGCACTGGGGATGCGGCTGCGTCGGGCCGGGCGACGGGTCGACGCCCGCACCTCCCTGCGCGCCGCGCTGACGTCGTTCGACGAGCTGGGGGCGCGGCTCTGGGCGGCGAACGCCCGGACCGAGCTGGAGGCCACCGGCGAGCACGTGCGGCCGCGCGAAGCCGCGGGCCCCGGCGCCCTCACGCCGCAGGAACTTCAGGTGTGCCTCCTGCTCGCTGAGGGCCGGACCACCCGGGAGGCCGCGGCGGCCCTGTTCCTGAGCCCGAAGACGATCGAGTACCACCTGCGCAAGGCCTACACGAAGCTCGCGATCCACTCCCGGGACGAACTCGCCGTCGTCCTGAGCGACGTGGGCTGAGACCCACCCCGATCCGCGCCGACGTCCACCCTCAATCGTTCCATCCGGAAAGTGAAACGTTGGAAGTTGGACGTCGGCAGCCGAGAGTGCGTGGCGGCGTCCCCGGCGTGGTGGAGGAGTGCCTCAGTCGGTGAGGTGGATGAGGCCGGCGGGGGTGGCCCGGAATCCGCACGCGTCCAGGTAGAACCGCGCCAGCGGCGGCTCGAAGTCCACGAAGAGCCACTCGCATCCGGCCGCGCGCGCTTGCGTGACCGCGTGGGCGACGACGGCGGTGCCGACGCCGCGTCCCTGGTGGCTCGGCCGCGTCTTCGTGTCGATCAGGAAGGCGTGATCGCCGCCGTCCCAGGCGACGTTGACGAACCCGACGAGCCGGCCATCCTCCGTTCGGGCGCTCACCCATCCGAGTGAGTGCGGACGCACCCGGTCCCACCAGCCGACCTCGGGCGTGCCGCCGTGGGACGTGGTGAGTTCGACGAGCTCGTCGTCGGACACCGGCGCCCGCCACTCGATCTGGACGTCTGTGCTCGATCCGCTCGGCATCCCTTCACGATGCGGCACCGGTCCACCCGGGCGCAAGCCGCGTCGCTACCGCGCGTCCGGCAGGTGGGCCACCAGTACCGGGCCGGAGGACCGGACCCGGAGCGGGCCGTCGGCGTCGGAGACGAACGCGCTCTGGCCCGCCGAGAGCGTCAGGCCACCGGTGTCGGACGTCAGCGAGACCGTCGAGCGGCCGCCCGCACCCGCGCCGACCTCGGGAGCCCACTCGTGCAGGCAGACCACCAACCGCGGCCCGGCCGCCGGCCCGGGCACCTGGCCGCGCGCGCCGGGCGAGCGCCACAACCCCAGATCACCCGCGGGCGACGTGAAGAGGGAAGCGCCGCCGTCGGGCTCGGCCTCCAACCGCGGCGGCTCGCCGACGTGCAGGTCCGCGATCCGGAGCACCTGGCGCAGGTCCACGTGCTCCAGGCTCAGGCCCGCCCGCACGAGGTTGTCGGAGGCACCCGTGAGCTCCAGACCCATCCCGCTGAGGTAGCCGTGGATCATCCCGGGGGGCAGATACCTGACCTCGCCGGGCTCCATCCGGACCCGGTTCAGGAACAGGGCCAGGACCACGCCCACGTCGCCCGGGTGATGCGTCGCGAGCAGCGACACCAGGGCCGCGTCGGGGTGCTCCGGTTGTGCCGCCGCCGCGCGCGCAAGGCCGTCGGCGATCTGGCGCTGCTTCGCCGCGCTTGAGGCGAGCAGCGTGGTGAGGGCGTAGAGCAGCTCGTCACCGGGGCCGGCCTGCGCCAGGGCCGAGATGATCGGGTCGAGCACGGACAGATCCCACCCGTCCAGCGAGGCCCGGGTCGCCGCCACCGGCCGGAACCCGCCGAGCAGCCGCACCGGTGCGAACGCGTGGATCAGGCCGGGGCGGGCCGAGGCGTCGGGGTAGAGCCGCTGCGCGGCGTAGGTGTCGACGCCGGCGGCCTCCTCCCGGGCGTGCCCGGTCCGGGCCTGGCCGGCGTCCGGGCACACCTGCAGCGGCAGCGGAGCCCGGGTGGCGAGCAGCCGGGCCCCGAAGGGCAGCCGGTGGCCCCCGGTGGCCGCATCCCCGAGCGTCGCCGCCGGGTGTGCCGCTACGTACCGGTCCAGACGCACCGCGTGGCCGCCGTCGATCAGTTGCGACGACGCCTCACCGAGCGCCCCGATTCGTACCTCCGCGAGCGGGTGGCCGTCCGTGGGCACGCCGAGGAGGCGCTGGAGCAGGTCCTCGGAACCCCAGCGGTAGCGCAGCAGTGGGTTGGTGAGCAGGTGCACGGTGGCGCGTCAGCGGGCGGGGCTCGGGACGTGCGCGTCCGGGATGTACATGCCGGCCGCCGCGAGCCGCTCGGCGGTGCGGGCGGCGTCGGCCTGTTCGCCGACGGTGGCGCCGCCGCCCATCGGGACCACCGAGTGCAGGATCGTGTCCGCGTAGACGTGCACCAGGTTGAAGGCCTGCGCGCCGTCGCGGCCGCGGGTGCCCCGGTCCGGGGTCTGCAGGTCCTGGGTGTAGCAGGTGGCCGACGCCACCGACACCGGGATGCCGGCGAAGGTGGACGAGGACGAGTAGTGGTGGTGACCGGCCAGGATCGCGCGCACGTCGGTGCCGGTGAGCACGTCGGCGAGCGCCCGCTGGTCACGCAGCTCGAACGTGACCAGCAGGTCCATGACGCAGGGCGCCGGCGGGTGGTGCAGCGCGAGGATGGTGCCCTCGGGCGCGGGGTCGGCGAGCACCCCGGCCAGCCAGTCCAGCTGCTCGGGCGTGATCTCGCCGTGGTGCCGGCCGGGCACCGTGGAGTCGAGGACCACGAGGCGCAACCCGCCGAGCATGACCACCCGGTCGTAGGGCTCCATGAGGCCGGGGCTGCCGGCCGGTGTGTCCAGGAGGGTGCGCCGCAGGGTGGCGCGGTCGTCGTGATTGCCCATCACCCAGATCAGCTCGGCGCCGAGCCGCTGCGCGAGCGGCTCCACGATCCCGCGCAGGTTCCGGTACGCCTCCTCCTCGCCCCGGTCCGCCAGGTCCCCGGTGAAGATCAGGGCCTCCGGGCTCAGGTTCGTCGACTCGAGGTCCGCGAGCAGTGCCTCGAGGTGCTCACGCACGGGCGCGACACCGTGCAGCAGTTGTCCATCGGGCAGGAAATGGGTGTCGGACAGGTGCACCAGCACATGGTCGGCGTGCGGGTACTCGGCGGCGCGCAGCGGCGATGAGGAGGTCACGGCCCGAGTATGGAGTACCCGCCGAACCGCAAGTTGAACGACACGTGAACAGCCTCGGCGGACGACGTCCAGGCGGTCCCGGCCGGCCTCGAGCGGGCCTCAGGCCGACGCGCCGAGGACGACCGCCGCGGCCTGCTCCCACCGCTCGCGCCAGTCCCCGATCGGTTCGACGCCGATCGCGCCGAACCCGTCGTGACCGAGCACCGACCAGGCGGGGCGTGGCGCCGGCCGCGCGAACGACCCCGAGTCCGTCGGGGTCACCATCGCCGGGTCGTGCCCGGCACTGCCCACGACGGCGCGGGCGAAGTCGAACCAGGACGCCCGCCCCGAGGAGGTGGCGTGGTAGGTGCCGGTGGGGGCGTCCGCGGCGATCAGCGCGACGATCAGCTGCGCGACGTCCACGGTCCAGGTCGGCTGCCCGATCTGGTCATCGACCACGCTGAGCGAGTCCCGATCCCCGGCGAGCCGCGCCATGGTCGCGGCGAAGTTGGGCCCGTGGGCGCCGTACAGCCACGCGGTGCGCAGGATCCAGTGCTCCGGTGCCTCGGCCCGCACCGCCCACTCGCCCGCGGCCTTGGTGCGCCCGTACGCCGACCGGGGGGCCATCGGGGCGTCCTCGGCGTACGGCGTGGTGGCATCCCCGGCGAACACGTAGTCGGTGGAGATCTGCACCAGCCGGGCACCGGCCCCGGCGCACGCCCGGGCCAGGTGCGCGGCGCCGACGGCGTTCACCGTGAACGCCTGCGCCTCGGCGCTCTCGGCGTCGTCCACGGCCGTCCAGGCGCCGCAGTTGACGACCAGGGCGGACCCACCGAGGGCTTCCGGCGGGACCGGGCCGGCCGCGATGTCCAGGTCGGCGCGCGAGCGTGCCAGCACGTCGTGTCCGGCCGCGCGCAGGCTCGCCACGACGTCCGTACCGAGCATGCCGCCGGCTCCGGTGACCAGGATCCGCACGTGTTCTCCCTCTCGTCGGTGGCCGGTCGACGCGACCCCGGCAACGTTCGTGGTCAGCCGGAGCTGCTCTCGGACCCGGTGGGCCCGGTAGCGGCGAGCAGCGCGCGCAGCTCGTCCAGTTCCTCGGGCTGGGAGGAGGTGATCTCCTCGGCGATGGCCGCGACCTCCGGGCTGGACCCGGTGGTCAGCACCTGCTCGGCGAGGTCCAGGGTCGCCTCGTGGTGGCCGACCATCCCGGTCAGGTAGACGACGGTCGCGTCGGAGCCGCTGCCGGTGAACAGGTTCTGCAACTCCTCGGGGGTGAGCATCCCGGTGCGGATGCCGGCGGTCGCCGGATCGACAGGCTCCTCCCCCCAGGTGACCAGCAGCGCCTCGAGGTCCCCGCTCTCGCGGCCCTGCACGTTCGCGAGGGTCCCGGCCAGCGTGAGGACGTCGTCGGGCACCCCGGCCTTGCTGAGGATGGCCTGGTGCATCTGCGAGCTCTGCGCGTGGTAGACCCGGATCGCGTTCGCGAAGTCGATGTCCGCCTCGTTCCCCGGTTCCGGCGTGGCTGTGGTCGCCTCGGGGCTGGGGCTCGTCGAGGCCTGCGCCGTGGCGGTCTCGGTCGCCGAGGGTGAGGTCTGCGGCGACGGGTCCGTGCACCCGGCCAACAGCCCGGTCAGCAGTCCGAGCGCGAGCACGGCGGCGGACTGGACAAGGCGGCGCGGCATGGGGAGATCCTTCGTGACGTCCCGCGCGGGCTGCGGCGGGCAGGCCCACCCTAGTCGCCCGGTCGGGCCGGTCTCAGTCGACGAGCCGGGAGGAGTCGAGCGAATCGGTGATCGTGGACGAGATCCGGGCGAAGAGCGTCTCGGGCCCCTGGAGCAGGCCCCGGTACTGCTCGGGCAGGTCCTCGGGGGCGAACACCGCCACCTCGGGTCGGCGGGTGACCCGGCCGCGCCTGTTCACGGCCATGCCGACGGCCGTGACCTCGTAGCGCCACCGGGGCTCGGCCAGCGGCAGCCCGGCGTCGTCGGTGACAAGCAGCGTGATCGCCTCGATGAGTTCGTCGACGAGGAGCTCGTTGCCCCACCGTGGGTGGGTGAGCCGGTCCCGGAGCTGCTCGGTGAGCGGGTGGACGATCGTCGCCGAGGCTCGCACGGTGGCCAGATCCCCATCGATCGGACCCGTCCCATCCCCTCGCGTCGCTGCGGCGCTCATCACTCGTCCTTCGTCTCGGTCAGGTCCGGCCCTGCCCCTGGTCGTCCCCCTGACCTCACGATACTTGCCCGCGACACCGCGCGCGCAACCCGGGCTCCCGCCGTGTGGGTGATGCCCGGGTGATTGGCCGCCGGGGACCCTCGCTCAGCGCTCGCCGGGCTCCCGGATCGCCACCCGAACGCCCCGGGCCCGGCCGAGGACCTCGGTCAGGACCTGCAGCCGCGGGTCGCCGATGTCGTGGAAGGACCGCCGGGGCAGGTCGACCACGGCGCGCAACCGCGGCTCGGCCAGGACCTGCGCCGCCAGCGCCCGGTCCCCGCCGAGGACCAGCCCGGCCCCGGCGGGCGGCACGGGATGCTCGGCGAGCATCCGCACGACGTGACCGACGACCGCGGTGACCAGTTCGTCGGCCTGGTTGCCCCGCCGTCGGGCGAAGCGTTGCTGCGACCAGCCGCCCGCGGCCGTACGCGACTGCACGTAGCGGGTGCCGCTCTTGTGCGCGGTCAGGTCGGCGCCGTGCGCCCGCCCGACGGCGTACCCGCCACGGCGGAGCAGGATCAGGACGAGTTCGGCCGGGCCGTGCGCCCAGTCGGGCAGGCGGTCGAGGGCACTGGGGGGCTCGCCCGGCCAGGCCGTCAGGACGGCGGTGGCGCCGTCCCCGCCGAGCAGCACCACGCCGTCGGGCGGTGGTTCCGGGACGTGCGACCCGGCCGGTGCCGCGTCGCGGCCGGCTCCCGGCCGGACGAGGCGGGCGCCGTCGTGCCGTTCGGCGAAGCCCTCCACCCAGCGGGCCACCCGCGCGGGCGCTACCTCGAGGCGGCGTTCGGGGGCGTGGGGCACGCACCGATCATGGCAGGTGGGCCGGTCGCCGCCGGTCAGCGCGCCTCGTGGACCCGGGTGCGCAGCGCGGTGATCAGGCCCGAGAGCGCCGGGACCGGGTCGGTGTGCACGAGGTCGCCGTCGGTGCGGTACCGGTGCACGTGCAGCTGCCCATGCACCCGGGTGACGTCCTCGGTCCACTCGGGTTCGCGGACCAGGTCGCCGACCGCCCCCCGGTCGAGTTCGGTCCGCTCGGCGGTGGTCGCCCCGGAGGCATCCGTGGTGAGCATGACGTCACGGAGTTCGCCGGTGTGCAGCAGCCAGAGCTCGCGGACCCGGCGCCCGACCTCCGGGCCGACGCGCTCACCCCTGCCGTCGGCGACATAGCGCTCCTCCACGGGGGTCCCGAACACCCGCCACCCGTCGATCGGCTCGCGTCGCTCCATGGTGGGGACCCGAACGGACTCGCCGAGCTGGTGCCAGCCGAACTGCTCGGCCGAGTGCGCCGGCCGATACTCCTGGGCCAGCCACTCGTCCCGCGGCACCCGGGCCGCCTCCAACTCGTGGGCGACCTTGCGAGCGAAGGCGAGCACATGCGCGAACGCGGTGGCCTCGTCCGGCTCCGCCGCCTTCAGATCGCTGGATTGTTCGACCGTCTCCGACATGACGCCTCCTGCGCTGGTGGCTTCGATTTCGAGTCTCCCACAGGGGCGCACGCGGCGCAGGTGCATCTGCCCGACGGCGCGTCACCGGGCGCCGCGTCCGCCTGACCCGACGTGCGGGTCGGGTAGGGACCAACGGCAGGTCGCGTCAGGGGAGCTGGGCCCCGACGAACCCGTGGCCGTCGCCGATGGCGCCGGTGAGGAGCGGGACCGACTCGCCGGCGCCGACTTCGGCGGCGATCCGGACGTCCTCGCCGTGGCCGGCGGCGGTGAGTTCGCGCCCGCTGGCGAGGTCGGCCAGCAAACCCTCCCAGCCGGCGGCGGCCGACGCCGCGCGCGCCGCGAGATAGGCGTCCCGGGCCGCCCGCGCCTCGGGCGAGCACCCACCCGGGGTGCCGTCCGGGCGGGCCGCAGCACCGCCGTCGGGCAGGGCGGTGGCGAACGCGTCGACGACCGCACCCGCACCCCAGAGGTCCTCGACGGCGGGCCGCAGCGTGTCGTCCGGCCAGCGCTCACCGGCGGCGATCACGAGCACGTCCACGTCCCGCGCGGCGGCCCACCGGCCGACCGTCGTGGCGTTGCGCAGGCACCCGGCGACCACCCGCGCACCGGCGGACTGCAGCCGGTGGGAGATCGTGGCGCCGTTCGGCGAGGGCAGCACCACCTTGCGGACGTCGCCGGCCCGGCGCAGCGAGCCCGGCGCGAGGCTGACCTGCCCGGGCGAGGCCTCGTCCCGGCGCACCGCGAGCGCGGCCCCGTGCCGCCGGGCATGGTCGGCGGCATCGCCGCGGGCCCAGGGGTAGGGCAGCACCTCGACGCCGAGGTCCGCGGCGACCGAGACGGTGGTGCTGAAGCTGAGCACGTCCACGACCACGGCGATCCCGCCGGGCCGGATCAGGGCGGCGCCGGCATGGCCCCACTCGAAGCGGATCCGGGCGCCGGCCTGGGTGTGCGCCGGGTCGATGCTCACAGGATCCCGGCCCGACGGCGGGTGGTCCGGTTCGCGTGCTCCGACCAGCGGGGTACCCAGCGCCACAGGGCGAGCGCGGCCACGGCGCCGAGGGCGCCCATCGTCGCGATCCCGGCCGCGAGCGACCCGAGCGCGGTCCCGGCGGAGACCACGAGCGGCCCGGAGGCGCTGCCGGAGTCGGAGAACAGCCGCCAGATGCCGAGGTACTGGGCCCGCTCGGCCGGTGGTGCGGTGTCCGCGCCGAGGGTCATCAGGATGCCGGAGCCGATGCCGTTGCCGAAGCCCATGACCATGGCCACGATGCTGATGCTGACGAGGCCCTCGGTGAAGGTCAGCGCGATCATCGCGGCGCCCATGACGAGCATCGACGGGATCGCCACCCAGAGCCGACCGAACCGGTCCATGACCTTGCCGGCCGGGTAGAACAGCAGCATGTCGACGGCGCCGGAGATCCCGAACACGAGGGCGGTGGCGGAGGGTTCGAAGCCGAGGTGTTCGGTCCACAGGGGCAGGACCGTCTGGCGGGCGCCACGGACCGCGCCGACGAGCAGCACGGCCACGCCCAGGGTGCGGAACACCGGCAGGTACTCGGCGAACACGGTCCGCATCGGACGGCGCGGTGCCGCGTCCCGGGCGGCGACCGTGCGTTCGTGCGCCACCTCCGGCGCGAGGATCACCACCACGGCCGCGAGCAGGGACGTGCCCACCCCGAGCCAGTAGGCGTTCGCGGTGTCCGCGCCGCCGTGGACCAGTGCGGCGCCGGCGAACGGGCCGATGAACAGCCCGATCCGGGCCACGCCGCCGAGCGTGGACAGCGCCCGGGCCCGGCGCAGTGGGTGGATCACCTCGGTCAGGTAGGACTGCCGGGCGAGGGTGTACACCGAGTTCGTGGCACCCACGAGCAGCACGCCGACGCCGATCACGAGCAGGTTCGGTGCGAGCGCCAGGGTGGCCATGCCGCCCATCGCCACCACCGACGAGCCGATCATGGCCCGGCGGTCCCCGAACCGGGCGGCAAGCATCCCGGCGGGCACATCGGCGAGGATCTGCCCGATCGGCAGCAGCGCGGCCACCAGTGCCGCGGTGGCCAGATCCGCGCCGAGGCCGATCGCGGTGACCGCGATGAGCGGCAGCATCGCGCCCACGCCGATCTCGAACAGCAACGAGGGCAGGTACACGCCGGGGATCATCGATCGCAGGGACGTGGTGTGCTCGGGGGTCGGTGTCATCGCGGGGTCATCGTCTCGCACCGGCCCGGTCCGGCGCGCGGCGGGTCAGGTGGCAAGACGGTCCGCCCCGTGTGGCCGAACCATCGGCAGTACCCACGCGAAGGGCCCGTGGGAACACCGAGATGGTGTCCACACGGGCCCCCGGGACCTCGAAGGTCAGATGAGTTCGTCGCCCCAGCCGTTGCGGATCAGTTCGTCACCCCAGCCGGCGCGGATCAATTCGTCGCCCCACCCGTTGCGGATCAGTTCGTCGCCCCAGCCGGCGCGGATCAGTTCGTCGCCCCACCCGTTGCGGATCAGTTCGTCGCCCCAGCCCGTGGCGACGGAACCGTCATCCTGCGTGGCGGCGATGGCGGCAGGGGCAATAGCGACAAGTCCGAGTGCGGCGGCAGCAGCGACGGCGGCGACTCGGACTCTTAAGCGGAAAGACTTCTGCATGTTCAGGGCTCCTTGAGACGGGGTAAGGCGCATGGTTGTCCACAACTGTGGCTTGCACGATCAAATCTACCCCAGGGGGCACCTTTGGGCGAGCCCTCGTTATCACACCTGTGGGCGATCCACGAAACGCTTCGTGGGCCCGCGACCCCGGTCGAGCCGGGTGTCTCAATCCGTCGGCGTCTGCTCGCCACCCGACTCGGGTGCGACCTCCGCGTCCGCCACGGGGGCCGGTTCCGCATCCGCCACGGTTGCCGGTTCCGCTACAGGCGCCGCCTCCGCGCCGTCCGTCGTCAACGGTTCGGTGGCGACGACCTCGATGTCGGCCTCGTCCAGGTGTGGCGCGCTCTGCTGCCACTCGTGCCCCTGCGGCGGGACGTCGGTCTCGGAGTGGGCACCGCAGCCGTGATCGAGGGAGACCACCTTGCCGTCGTCGGGTGACCACTCGTTGGCGCAGACCCCGAAGACGGTCCCGAGCGACCCGGCGATCCGGACGATGAAGCCACAGTCGGCGCAGTTGGCGCCGGCCGCCTTGGTGCCCGCGGTGTCCGGGCCCTGCGGGCCCGAGTACCACCGGGTGGCGGCAGCGTCGATCGCCCGACGGTTCATGACCCGGTCACGGCCGAGGCCGAGCTCCGTGATCGCGACCCGTGCCTCCTCCGGGTCGGCTGAGGTCAGGTAACCCCGCTCGAGCCGATCGTCCTCGGCCACGTAGGGCAGCCGGTCGGTCGGCCCCAGATCGCCCGGCGCCAGCCGCTCCGCCCAGGGCAGCCAGTCCGGAGCCAGCAGGGCGCCGTCACCGGGCAGCAGCCCGCTCTCGCAGACCGTGGCGGTCCGGGACCTCGAGATCCGGGACATGGTCACATACCAGCGCCAGCCCTCGTAGCCGGGCGAGGTGGCCGCGAAATAGTGCGTCGCGAGCCGCTCCGCCTCGAGCACCATGCCGAGGTGGTCACCGACGTCCTTGGCGCCCGCCTCCAGCAGCGTGTCGCGGGCCTGCTCGACGGCGCCAGCGAGGACGGCATCCTTGGCCGGCCGACGGGCGCCGGCCGTGGTGGTGGTTGATGGCACGGTGAAGGTCTCCGTCATGGGTCTCAGGCGTCGAACTCGTCAGCCACGACACGTAGCATCTTGGCCACCTTGGTGGCCTCGGCCTTGTCCGGGTAGCGGCCGGACCGGAGCCTGTTGCCGGCCCGGTCGAGCAGCTTGATCAGGTCCTCGACGATCGGGCCCATGTCCTCGGCGGGGCGGCGGTGCGCCCGCGCCACGGAGGGAGCTGCTTCGAGGATCTTCACCGAGAGCGCCTGCAGGCCGCGGCGGCCGTCGGCCACTCCGAACTCGACGCGTGTGCCGGGCTTGGGCGCCGGTGTCTCGGCGGGCATCGCGGAGGCATGCAGGAAAACCTCACCGCCGTCGTCGGACGCGATGAATCCGAAGCCGCGGTCGGCGTCGAAGAACTTGACCTTGCCGGTGGGCACGAAGATCCCTGACTCTCTTGGGTGTCCGTGAACGGTGTGTTCGGGAACGTTGGCTGCGTGGACGCGGGCGCGCCGAAGTGCGCTGGTACGCGTGCTGCAGCGTCGAGTTTACCCGCACGAACCCCGATTACCGCTCCACTATCCCCCGACCGCGGCTCACCCGCGCCCGCCCGCCGTCGAGCGTGGGGTGAGGGGCCAACCTCACCCACCCATCACCCGCGCACCCGCACCGACGCCCGACGGCCCTGCGGGAGGGTGGGTCCCGTCCCGCCACCGACCTCGAGGCCCACCATGAGCACCAGTGCCCGGATCCGCCACCGCGCGGTCCCGGTCCCCACCAGCCCGGAGGTCGAGCGCGACCGCGCCGACACCCGGCCTGCCGACGCCCCGTCCACGGCCCCGTATCCGCGGACCGAGCCGACAGCGGCCACGAGCCCGGCCACGGCGGCGGTGCGGCTGCGCTGACCGTGGACCCGCCCGGGTCCGGTGCGGCGTCATCAGCGTCGAGGCTCGATCCGGAACTGCAGGGGCTGCACACGACCCGCGCCTTCCCGGGCCACCCGTAGAATTGCGCGGATGACCACCCGCCCCGCCGCTGCCGGCCAGTCCGCGGCCCGCGACCCGCTCGCGGCGGCCCTACGCGAGTGGGACGACGCGCGCCTGCTGGCCCTGCTGGAGACCCGGCCGGACCTTGCGAGCCCGCCTCCCAGTTCGATCACCGCGATGATCGCCCGGGCCGGCTCGCGGGCGTCGGTCGGTCGCGCCCTGGCCCACCTGGACGCGCCGACCCTGACGGTGGCCGAGGCACTGGTGGTGGCCGACGACGCGGCGGGGGTCACCGCGGACCGGCTCGCCGGCCTGCTCGGCCTGATCGGCCCCGACGTGACCGGCTACCTGCAGCACCTGCTCGACCTGGCGCTCGCCACCGGGGACCTCGACGGCGCCCGGGCGGTGCCGGCGCTCGCGGAGGCGATCGGGCCGCATCCGCTCGGCCTCGGCCCGAGCCTGGGCGACCTGCCGGTGAACCTGGCCGACGGGTGGCCCACCACGGCCCGGGCCCTGGCCGCCGTGCTCGCGAAGGCGCCGCCCGGCCCGGTGCGGATGCTCGAGGCGCTGACCTGGGGGCCACCGCTGGGCACCGTGACCCATGACATCCCGCCGGCGGCCCGGTGGCTGCTGGACGCGCACGTGCTGTACCGGATCGCACCGACCCAGTTGGTCCTGCCCCGGGAGGTGGCCCTGGCCGCCCGCGGCGGCCGGCTGGTCCGCGAGCTGCGCACCGAGCCGCCCCTGCCCGAGGCGACCGCCCGCCCGCCCGCGACGATCGGGGCGGAGACGGTGCGCGTCGCCGAGGAGGCGATGCACGCCGTCGGGCTGGTCCTGGATGCCTGGGCGAACGACCCTCCGGCCGTGCTGCGCTCGGGCGGGCTCGGCGTGCGGGACCTGCGCCAGGTCGCAGGCGCGCTCGAGGCATCCAGCACCCGGGCGGCGTTCGTCGTCGAGCTCGCCGGGATGCTCGGGCTGCTCGGCCACGTCCACGACTCCGACGGCAGCGTCTGGGCCCCGGTCGCCGAGGCCGAGGACTGGCGCGAGGAGCCGGTGCCGGCTCGGTGGGCGCGGACCGTGCGGGCCTGGCTGGCCTCCCCACGGACACCGTGGCTGGCTGGCACCCGCACGGACAAGGGCGTGCTGCGCTCGGCGCTGGAACCCGACCTCGAGCGCGCCTGGGCGGCCCCGCTGCGGCGTCGGGTGCTGGAGTCCGTGCGCGCCTGGCCCGAGCACGCCGCCCCGGACGCGGCGGCCGTGCACGCCCACGTCGCGTGGCACACGGCCAGGGCGGCGCCGCCGTTGAGTGCCGTGCAGGCCATCCTCGACGAGGCGGCCGCCCTCGGGCTCACCGGCGCCGGCGCGCTCGGCGCGCCCGCCCGGCTGCTTCTCGACGGCGCAACCGAGGACCAGCTGGCGCGGGCGTTCGCGCGGGACCTGCCGCCGTCGGTCGATGAGATCTTCGTCCAGGGCGACCTGAGCGGCATCGTGCCGGGCCGGCCCGGGGCCGGGCTCGCCGCCCTGCTGGCGGCGAGCGCCGACGTCGAGAGCCGCGGCGCGGCGCTGACCGTGCGGTTCACGCCCACGTCGATCCGACGCGCCCTCGACTCCGGGCTCACTGCCGAATCGCTGACCGGCCGGTTGCGGGAGGTCTCCCGCACGCCGCTGCCGCAGCCGCTGGAGTACCTGATCGCGGACACGGCGCGCACGCACGGGCAGGTACGGGTCGGGTCCGCGCGGGCGTTCCTGCGGTCGGACGACGCCCGGGCGCTGACCGCGGTGCTCGCCGACTCCCGGCTGGCCCACCTGGGGCTCCGGCTGATCGCCCCGACCGTGCTCGCCGCGCAGGCGAGTGCGCATGACGTCGCGGACGCCCTCCGCGCGGCCGGCACCGCCCCGCTCCTGGAGGGGGCCGACGGGGAACTGCTCGTCCTCTCCTCCCAGAGGGTCCGCGCCGCCCGCCCGGTCTCGGGTCCGGCAACACCGAGCCCGACGGCGGTGCCGCTCGCCGAGGTGGTGGCCGGCATGCACGCCGGGGAGGAGCGCGCCCGTCGGCTGCTCAGCGAACGCGCCGCCCAGCCCGACCTCACCGACCCGGGCCGGTCCGTCGAACTCCTCCGGGCCGCCGCGGCCCACGGCACCGACGTGGACCTGGTGATGGCCGGCCCGAGCGGGCGCACCGAGCGGCGCCGGGTCCGGCCGATGAGCGTCGACGGCGGCCGGGTTCGGGTCCGCGACCTGAGCCGGGACTCCGAGATCACGGTAGCCGTTCACCGGATCGCGGCGGTGCGGCCGGTCGGCCCGGCGGCGCCGAGCGGGCCGGCAGCCCCGACGTCGAACTGAGCGATCCGACCCGCAGGGCGTCCAGCCCGCAGCCGCCCGGGGCGCGGACGCGGCTCGCGGGACTGATCCGCGCAGGCCCACCGGCGGCCGGCTCGATACGATCAATTGGTCCGCACCAGGGCCGCCACCACCGAGCAGGGGATCCGTGATGAGCACCCATACGATCATGACCGTCTACGGCACGCGTCCGGAGGCCATCAAGGTGGCCCCGGTGATCCGGGCCATCGAGGAGTCGAGCACGCTCGAGTCCGTCACGGTGGTGACCGGGCAGCACCGGGAGATGCTCGACCAGGTCAACGAGATCTTCGGCATCGTGCCCGACCATGACCTCAACGTCTTCGCGCACGGCCAGACCCTCAACGCCCTGATGGCGAAGGTCTTCGGCGGGCTCGACCCGGTCCTCGCCCGGGTCGCTCCCGATGCGGTCCTGGTCCAGGGTGACACCTCCACCGTGGCGGCGGCCTCGATCGCGGCGTTCTACCGCAACATCCCGGTGGTGCACCTGGAGGCCGGGCTGCGCAGCGGCGACATCACCTCACCTTTCCCGGAGGAGGCGAACCGGAAGATCACCGGACAGGTCACCGCGCTGCACCTGGCCCCGACCAGCACCTCCCGGGCCAACCTGCTGCGTGAGAACGTCGACCCGGCCTCGGTCGCGGTGATCGGCAACACGGTCATCGACGCGCTGCTGCACACCGTGGCGCAGGCAGCACCGTTCACCGACCCACACCTGCAGGCGCTCGCGCACGCCGCCCGGCCCGTGCTGCTGGTCACGACCCACCGTCGGGAGAACTGGGGGGGGCGCGATGGCAGGGGTCGGTCGCGCCCTAGCCCGGCTGGCCGCGGACCTGCCCGAGTACACGATCGTGCTGCCGGCACACCGCAACCCGATCGTCCGTGAGGCGGTCCTGCCACACCTCGAGGGCCTGGCCAACGTCCTGGTCACCGAGCCGCTGCCCTACGGGGAGTTCACGCGTCTGCTCGCGTTGTCCACGATCGTGCTCACCGACTCCGGCGGGGTCCAGGAGGAGGCACCGAGCCTGGGCAAGCCGGTCCTCGTCATGCGCGACAACACCGAGCGGCCCGAGGCGGTCGAGGCGGGAACGGTCCGCCTGATCGGAACGGACGAGGAACGCATCGTCGCCGAGGTCACGGCGCTGGCCAGTGATCCCGCACACTACGGATCGATGTCCCGTGCCGTGAACCCGTACGGCGACGGGCGGGCGGCACGGCGAGCCGTCGCCGCGATCAATGCCCTGCTCGGCACGGGGGAACGGCTACCCGGGTTCGAACCGACCGCGCCGGCGACCGCCTGACGAGCACCCCACGCATTCGCGATGCTCACCGATACGCCAGCCAGGTGCGGATCGACCGACCTAGACTCACGATCATGCGTATCTCGGTGATCGGTTGCGGCTACCTCGGAGCGGTGCACGCGGCCTGCATGGCGGAGCTCGGGCACGACGTGGTGGGCATCGACGTCGACGCCGGGAAGGTCGATCTCCTCAACAACGGCAAGGCTCCCTTCCACGAGCCGGGGTTCGATGAGATCCTCGAGCGCCAGGTCGCGGCCGGCCGGCTGCGGTTCTCGACCGACCACGCCGACGTGCGCGGCGCGCAGGTGCACTTCATCACGGTCGGCACGCCGCAGTCCGACGAGGGCTACGCCGCGGACATGACCTACGTGGACGCCGCGGTCGAGGCGCTGGTACCGCACCTGGCCGCGCACCCGGACGGCCCCACCGTGGTGGCCGGGAAGTCGACGGTGCCGGTCGGCACCGCGGCGCGACTCGCCGCCCAGCTCGCCGACTCCCCCGCGCATCTGGTCTGGAACCCCGAGTTCCTGCGCGAGGGATTCGCCGTGCAGGACACGCTCAGTCCGGACCGCATCATCTACGGGCTGCCCGGTGACCCGGAGGCTGCCGTTGCCGCCGGCGCCGTGCTCGACGCCGTGTACGCGCCGATGCTGTCTGCGGACATCCCGCGGCTGACGGCGGACTACGCCACTGCGGAGCTCGTCAAGGTGGCCGCCAACTCGTTCCTGGCCACGAAGATCTCGTTCATCAACGCGATGGCCGAGTTGTGCGAGGCGACCGGGGCGGACGTCACCGTGCTCGCCGAGGCGATCGGGCACGACGACCGGATCGGCCCGAAGTTCCTGCGCGCCGGGGTGGGCTTCGGCGGCGGGTGCCTGCCCAAGGACATCCGGGCGTTCATGGCCCGCGCCGGCGAGCTCGGCGTGGACCAGGCGCTGACGTTCCTGCGTGAGGTGGACACCATCAACACCCGCCGCCGCACGGCCGCCGTCGAGCTGGCGCAGCGGCTCCTGGGCGGCTCGCTCGGCGGCAAGCGGGTGGCCGTGCTCGGTGCTGCGTTCAAGCCGGACTCCGACGACATGCGCAACTCCCCCGCCCTGGACATCGCGAACGCCATCGCCGGCCGTGGCGCCCGCGTGGTGATCACCGACCCTGCCGCCGGGCCCAAGCTCGCGACGTCCCGACCGGACATGGAGGTCGCCGCGGATGCGTTCGAGGCCGCGAAGGACGCGGACCTGGTCCTGCTCTTGACCGAGTGGCGCCAGTTCCGCGACCTCGACCCGAACGAGCTGCGTGAGGTGGTCGCTATCCCGCAGATCATTGACGGGCGTAACGTCCTCGACCCGGCGACCTGGCGGGCCGCCGGGTGGGCGTACCACGGAGTGGGCCGTCCGTAACTCCACGCCGATGCGGGATCGGAGCCGCAGCCGGTAGGTTCGAGGGATGAGCAAGCCCCAGGTACACGCACTGGTGATCGAGGACGACGACGACATCCGGCGGCTGCTGGAGGTGGTGCTGGGCCAAGCGGGGTATGAGGTCACCTCGAGCGCGACGGGAGCGGACGGGGTGCGGCTGGCCCGCGCGACGCCGCCGGACCTGATCACCCTGGACGTGGGCCTGCCTGACACGAACGGGTACGCCGTCGCCGAGACCCTGCGCACGTTCTACGGCGGCCACCTGGTCATGCTCAGCGCTCGCGCGGAGGCCTACGACGCCGAGTACGGCATGCAGGTCGGCGCTGACGCGTACCTGACGAAGCCGTTCCGGCCGCGGGCGTTCCGGGAAGCGCTCGCCTCGGTCGTGGCTGAGCCGGCCCGCGGCGTGACGGCGACCTGACCGGGAAGCAGCGACCGGCACCCTGCGACGCGGGCATCGCTCGCACCACCCGCTCGCCGGTCTCACTCGCCGCGGATATCCGCCAGCACTTGGGTACGGAGCACGTCGACCGTCTGCTCACCCACCTCGTCGACCCTGGTGAGAAGGCGCCGTGCCTCGTCGAACCGGCCATTGGCCACGACGGCGTCCACAGCCCGCGCCACGGCCTCGAGCCGGTCCGCGCCGAGCATCGCGGCGGAGGCGGCCAGGCTGACGGCCGCGTCGCGTGCGGCGCGCTGCTCGGCCGCCGCGACCGTCTCGTTCAGGCGAGCCAGGCGCGTGGGCCACATGATCGCGAAGCCGGAGACGAACTCGAGGGCGAGGTCGTTGCGCTGGTCGAGTTCGCCCGCCAGGTCCTCGATCTGCTCCCGCCGGAGTAGCGCGAGCGAGTCCAGGACGGGCAGCGCCGGCGCGGACAGCGGTACGACGTCGTCGGCGTTTCGCTTCGTCTTCGCCCAGGCGTTACGGCCGGTGACCAGACGGGCGATCGCCCTTGGGTAGTACAGGTAGGTGAGGTAGGCGTACACCAGTGTCGCCAGGCCCAGCCCGATCCCGGCCAGAACTCCGATGCGTTCCGTGGTGACCCTGCGGTAGATCGGTCCCCAGGATGCGTACGGCAGGATCAGGAACACCAGCAGCGCGGTGACCGCGAATGCCAGGCTGCTCTCGGAGAGGAAGTCGAACCGTCCTTCGACGACGGCAAGGAAGGTGAGCGTCGGAAGCACGAGCAGGTTGACCATCATGATCCACGGCAACAGCATGAAGTAGTGGATCTCGAGCTGTCCGGTGAGGCGCACCATTCCCGAGCGGCGCAGCGCGGGCAGCAACGAGGCGCACTCGAGCACACCCTGTGCCCAGCGGGTCCGTTGTGTCAGCAGCCGGCGCAGGTAGGGCAGCGCCTCCTGGGAGACGTGCGCCTCCCGGACGTAGTGGGTGCGGTGCCCGAGGGTCAGCACGCCCAGGCCGAGCTCGAAGTCCTCGCACAGCTTGCGTCCCCACGGCCGGCCGTTGGCGACGGTCAGTTCGTCGAGCACGCTGAGCCTGGTGAACTGGCCGTTGCCGCCCATGCCCACGCTGCCCGCGGCGACCCGTAGCAGTTGCATGGCCGAGTTGGTGGTGCGGAACTCCACGTCCTGCATCCGGACCAGCAACCGGCCGACTGCGTTGGCCAGTCGCCCGCGGTTCGGGAGCGGCCTGCGGTCGTTGCGGTTCTTCATCCACACCTCGACCTGCACGGCGCCGACCTTCGGGTCGCCGAACGCCTCGGGGCCGGCGACGTGCGCCAGGGTGTTGTCGGAGAGATAGCCGTCCGCGTCGAGGACCCCGATGATCACCTGGGCCCGGTCGGTACCCGCGTCGAGGCTCGCGCCAATGGTCCGGTAGGCGGCGTTCAACGCTTCGCCCTTTCCGATCCGGGCGTCCGGTCGGACCCGGGAGATCAGGTGCACGCGAGGGTCGAACTCCATCAGTGCGGCCACGATGGACGCGGTGGCGTCCTCACTGTCGTCATCGATGACCCAGACGTGCGCCAGTGGGAAGGAGGTCCGCGCGGCGGAGACGGTGGCCGCGATCACGGACTCCTCATCCCGGCAGGGGATCATCAGGTGCCACTCGAGTTGGCCCGGATCGCCGGTGGGGTTCCGAGACCGGCGGAGGTAGGCCATCACCAGCATGGAGATGTAGGTGAGCGCGCAGGCCGCCGTGATGGTGACGAGCAGAAGGGCGGCATCGCGCCATCCGTTCTCGCCCCAGCGCCCCCAGATACCCGTGGCCGAGAACAGCGTGAACGCCGCAGCGCCATACGCGCCGGCGATGACCACCATGAGCAGGTTCTTCACGTGTTCCCCCCGGTTCGATCCTCGAACTGTTGCCGAAGGTACCCGATCACGCGACGGGCAGCCTGACGCGGAAGATCGATCCCTTCCCCGGCGTGGACTCGACCGCGATGGCGCCATCGTGTGCGCTGATGATCTCCTTGCTGATGGCCAGGCCGAGCCCCACCCCGGGGACCGCCAGATCACGGGCGTTCGGGGTACGGAAGAAGCGGGTGAACAACCGATCCACCTCCGCAGGCGACATCCCCATCCCGGTGTCCTCGATCGCCACTTCGACCTCCGAGGCCTCCGGGACGTTGCAGGTCCGCACCACCACCCGCCCGCCGGCAGGGGTGTATTTGAGCGCGTTGGTGAGAAGGTTGTCGAGCACCTGGATGATCCTCGACGGATCCACCTCCACGTTGGGCAGAGCGGCGAGGTCAGCCTCGAGGCGCACATGACGTGCTTCGAAGCCGGGTCTGGCGGAGAGGATGGCGCGCTCCACGAGCTGAGGCAGGTCTGCCGGGACTCGCGCCAGCTGCAGGTTCCCGGACGTCGCCTGCGCCTGCGAGAGAAGGTCCTCGACGATCCGCAGAACCTGGGCGCTGTTGCGCTCGACGACGTCGAGATAGTCGTCGACGTCCGCGGCCCTTGGCGTCGGATCGTCGCGGATCAGATCCAGGTAGCCGATGATCGAGGTGATCGGAGTACGCAGTTCGTGGGAGACGGAGGAAACGAACGTCTCCCGCTGCCGCATCGCGTCGGTGAGGTCGGTGATGTCGGTGAACACGACCACCGCGCCCTCACGTGCACCATCGGCGCCGACCAGCGCGCGAGCGGAGACGGATACGGCGCGCTGGGTCCCGCCGGGCGCCCCGACGTACATGATCGAGCCGGTGAAACTCTCACCGCGGATCGCACGGCGGACCGGGCGCGCCTCGAGCCCGAGGGGCGTGCTGCGGTCGCGGTGGAACAGCAGGTGCCCGGCCTCGGTGCGGTCGGAGTTCTCCGGTGGCGAGGCGAGCGCGTGGATCTCGGCCTGGGCCGGGTTGCTGATCAGGTCGTTTCCGTCCGAGTCCACCACCACGATGCCGGCGCTGAGGGCACCGATGATTCCACGCAGCAGGCGCGCCGAGCGCTCGCTCTCCTGCAGCGAGTACGCGAGCTCCTGGGCGTTGTCGGTGATCTCCCGGCGCTGTCGGCGGAACGTGCTGCGCCCCAGGACGAGCATCGTCGTGACGCCGGCGATGACCATGGGCAGCAGCATCCGGCGCACGACGGTGAAGGCGTCAACCGGGCCCAGGGTGCCGAGCGGGGCCGGGACAAGGGAGAGCGCGACGGTTGCGGCGGTCGAGATCACCACCCCCACGACGTCGAACAGCAATGTGAGCCACAACGCCGGAAACATGCAGAGCAGGCCCAGAGCGGAGGTCTCCGCCCCACCGGTGCCGGCACAGAGTGCGATCGCAAGGAAGTCCAGGAGCGGCAGAATGGCCAGAACCTTGATCGGGGTCCGGCGCCATGGCACCAGCGCGCAGGCCACCGTCACGCCGGCGATGATGGCCACACCGACCAGGAAACTTGGCTCGAAGAAGATCCCGGGACGGAACACGGCGATCACCGGGAACACCACCAGGACCGGCACGATGAAGATGGTCTGCTGCGTCGCCGCCCGGCGTGGCTGGTTGACGTAGAACGAGCGCCCGTAGGCACGCAACGGTGATCCCCACACCGGTTCAGAGTAGGGCCAGGGAGGTATCGACGCCCTACCGGCGCCACCTCTTCCGTTGACGGTCCGACGTCGCACCCGGCGGAACGGTCCGACCGACCGGCGTCACACCGGCGGGACCTCCGCGGCCAGCACCGACCAGAACGCCTCGATCACGGTCGTCGGGATCGGGGCGGCCCACGCCTCGTTCGTGAGCAGGACCGCACTGAGCCCGCGCACGGTGTCGTTGCGCCAGGCGGAGCCGAGGCCGCCGTCCCACCCGTAGTTGCCCACGACCGACAACGTCGGCACCAACGCGACTCCGACGCCCAGTCCCCAGCCGGTGGTCCCGTCCGGACTCGGGCTGCTGGCGGCGAGTTGGGCCTGCGTGAGCCGGTTCGTCGTCATCGCGGCGATACTGCCCGGCAGGAGCACGCGGGTCCCGCCGATCGCGCCGCCGTCGCGGAGCATCGCACCGAAGGTCAGGTAGTCACCCACGGTGGAGACCAGCCCGGCGTCGCCGCCCTCGAATGCCGGCGGCGCGGCCCACTGCCCGTCCGGGGAGTCGTAGACGGCGACGGTCCCAGTGCCGGGATCCGGCGGCCAGAAGCAGGCGCCGAACCGCCCGGACTGCTCCGCCGGGACACTGAAGCCGGTGTCCCGCATGCCGAGCGGCCCGAACACCCGCTCGGTCAGAACCGCACCGAGGGACGTCCCGGTGGCTCGGGCGATGAGGACCCCGAGCACCTCGGCGCCGGTGTTGTACAGCCATCGCTCCCCCGGTTGGTGCCGTAGCGGGAAGGTACCGAGGAGCGCGAGCCATTCGTCCGGCGGCAGATGTTCCTGCGGAGCCGGCGGCGCTGCGGCCAACCCGGCCTCGGCCATCGCCGTGTCCAAGGGTGTCGGTGAGCCCATCGTGGTGAAGTCCATCCCGTGTCCGAGCCGGAACGAGAACAGATCCTCGACTGTGATCGGCCGCTGTGCCGCTTCCGTCTCGCCGATTGGCCCGTCCGGGCGGAGCAGGACCCGGCGCTCCGCGAGCTCGGGCAGGAGGTCGTCGACGGGTGCATCGAGTGCGAGAGTTCCGTCCTCGACCAACGCCAGGGCCGCGACGGCGGTGACCGGCTTGGTCATGGAACTGATCCGGTAGATGGTGTCGGTCGTCGCCGCCTGGGTGCCATCGGCGTCCAGGTGACCGAGCGCTCCGAACCGCCGCTCGCCGTCGACGTCGATGCCCCAGGTGAGCCCCGGTGGGCTGCCGCCCTCCACGATCGGGCTGAGCGCCACCGTCAGCGCTTCGGCGACGTGGTCGAGATCGATACGGTCGTTCATGGGGTCCCTTCCGATCGGTGCTCCCAGGCAGACCCGGCGCCGGCCCGGAACTCATCGCCGCAACGCGGGGTACGCTTCGCGAGAGTGCGGAAATGGCAACCACCACGGCGCCCTCACCGGGTGGCGCGCCGGCACCTCGCCGCCCACCCCCGCCTGACCCGCACCCACCCTGCGCGAGCGTGCGGAAACGGCAACCATCACAGCACCCTCACGGCCGAGCATCACGCGCACGCGCGACGCAGTCGTCCACTCCCGTGTGCCCGATGCGGGGCGGTCCACAGCCGGCGCCATGCTCGCGCGCCGGCTTCGCGAGCTTGCCACCCTGCTCGGATGGTGCGACAGCCCGATCCGGACGTGCCCCCCGGGGTGCGACTCGGTGAACAGTTCTCCATCACCGAGGCGCGCGCACGCGGCTACACGAGGGGCCAGATCCGGCACCGTCGGGCGAGTGGGAAGTGGCAGAGCGTGGTCGGGAGGATCGTGCTGGACCGCACCCGCAGGGTCGATGACACCGAGCGCATCCGGGCGGCGGTCAGCACCTGGCCACGGGGGTGGTGGGGCTGCGGGCAGCCGCCGCGTGGTATGGGCTTCCGGTGGCGCCCGGTCCCCGGATCGAGGTGTACACCTCCGTGGCCAGGCGGCCGACGCGTCACCTGCAGCCGCTCCGCGGACGCCTTCCCGGGGCCGACATCGACTCCCGCGAGCGCCTCGGGCTTCGGGTCACGACCATGAGGCGGACCATCCTGGACTGCCTGGCCCACCTGCCGCGCGGTGAGGCCGAACGCCTCTGGGCCTACGTGTCCAGCCGCTCCCTGCTCAGCCAGGCCCACCTGCTGGAGGCGATCGCCGACCGCCGCGGGCATCGGGGAACCGGTCAGCTCCGGCACTTCGCCGACCTCGCGGGCCGCGGTGCCGCCAACCCGGCGGAGGTCCGCCTGCACGAGATCCTGCGGGCCGCGGGCCTGACCCAGTGGCGGGCGGGGGTGCCGGTCAAGACGCCGGACGGTCTGATCGTGGCGCGGCCGGACGTCCTGTTCGAGCGCGAGAAGGTCGCGATCGAACTCGATGGCGCCCGAGCACACGGCCCGGACCAGTTCCAGTCGGACCGAGCGCGCCAGAACAGGTTGGTCGAGCTCGGCTACACCCCGCTGCACTTCACCTGGGCCGACCTCCGGGACCGGGCCGAGCAGGTCGTCGCGACCGTTCGTCGCACGCTCGCGCTCGCGCAGCCGGCGTGAGAGTGCCGACGCGCGGGCGGGGTGAGCGTGCCGAAGTGGTCGCCACTTCAGCACTCTCGGCACCGGCGCGAGGGAGCCGCGCCCGCCTACCCGGCGTGAGCGTGCCGAAGTGGTCGCCACTTCAGCACTCTCGGCGCCCGAGAGTGCGAGGTGTCAGGACTTGCGGAACCGCGACCACAGGTCCACGTCGGACTCGGGCTGCTTCTCACCGAGCGCGTCCTCGATCGCCTCGAGCTCGTCTCCGGAGAACTCGAGGTTGTCGAGTGCGCCGAGGCTGTCCTCGAGCTGACCCACGCTGCTCGCCCCGATCAGGACGGAGGTCACCCGCTCGTCGCGCAGACCCCAGGCGAGCGCGAGCTGGGCCAGGCTCTGCCCGCGACCGGCAGCGATCTCGTTGAGGGCGCGGACGGTGGCGAGGGCCTCGTCGGTGAGCAGGTCCGGGTTCAGCGACTTGTGCTGGGTGGCGCGCGACCCCTCGGGGATGCCGCCCAGGTACTTGTCCGTGAGCATGCCCTGGGCGAGCGGGGAGAACGCGATGCAGCCGGCGCCGACGTCCTCGAGAGTGTCCAGCAGGCCGTCGGTCTCGATCCACCGGTTCAGCATCGAGTAGGACGGCTGGTGGATCAGCAGCGGGGTGCCGAGGTCGGCGAGGATCTGCGCGGCGCGGCGGGTGTCCTCCGGCGAGTAGGACGAGATGCCCGCGTAGAGCGCCTTGCCCTGCTGCACCGCGGTGTGCAACGCCCCCATCGTCTCCTCGAGCGGCGTCGTCGCGTCGAACCGGTGCGAGTAGAAGATGTCGACGTACTCCAGGCCCATCCGAGTCAGGGACTGCTCCAGGCTGGCGAGCAAGTACTTGCGGGAGCCGCCGCCCTGCCCGTACGGGCCCGGCCACATGTCGTAGCCCGCCTTGGAGGAGATGATCAGCTCGTCCCGGTACGGCCGGAAGTCCGCGGCCAGGTGGCGGCCGAAGTTGGCCTCCGCGGAACCGTACGGCGGGCCGTAGTTGTTCGCCAGGTCGAAGTGGGTCACGCCGAGGTCGAACGCACGGCGCAGGATGGCCCGCTGCCGCTCCATCGGCACGTCGTCGCCGAAGTTGTGCCAGAGGCCCAGGGAGATCGCGGGCAGGTCCAGGCCGCTGCGACCGACCCGACGGTAGGTGGCGGTCTCGTAACGGTTCGGGTCAGCGGTGTACGTCATCGTTCCTTCTTCGAGCTGGGCGGGTCATGGGAGATGCGCGTGGTGGCGGACGGGCGCCCGGATGACCGGCGCCGTCGCACTCACCGTAGTACCGGTCACATTCGGTCGCCGTCCGACGTCCTCCAGGTGAACCGCCATCCCGGCGGTCTCCCCACAGCGGAAGGAAACACCCATGACCACGGCTCTGCAGACCCTGCGTCAGGACTTCGTCGGCTCCGTCATCGAGCCGGGGCTGCCGGACTACGACACCTCCCGGCGCACCCCGCTCGCCTGGGGCAGCCCCGACGTCGTGCTCCGCCCCGCCGACACGGCCGACGTGCAGCGCGCCGTCGGGTTCGTCACCGCGGAACGGATGCCGCTCGCGGTCCGCGGCGGCGGGCACTCGTTCGCCGGGTTCGGCACCCGCGACTCCGGCGCCGTCCTCGACCTCTCGCGCCTCGCGGACATCGAGGTCGACCCCGGCCCGGGCCGGGTCCGGGTGGGCGGTGGCGCGACCTGGGCCCAGGTCGCGAGCGCGCTCGCTCCGCACGACCTGGTCATCTCCTCGGGCGACACCGCGAGCGTGGGGGTCGCCGGACTGACGCTCTCCGGTGGCGTCGGCTGGTTGGTCCGCCAGCACGGGCTGACCCTGGACAGTCTCCGCGCGGCCGAGGTCGTGACCGCGGACGGCACCCTCGTGACCGTGGACGCCGGACGGCATCCCGACCTGTTCTGGGCGCTGCGCGGCGGCGGCGGGAATTTCGGCATCGTGACGTCATTCGAGTTCCAGGCGAGCCGCGGAGCGGGGGTCTGGTTCGGGCGGATCGCGTTCCCCTCTCAGGAGGCGAGCCGGATCCTGCCCACCTGGGCGCAGTACATGCGCACGGCGCCACCCGAACTGACCTCGATCGTGGACCTCGCCAACCCGTTCGCCGGCGGCCGCGAGGCGCCCGTGGCGGTGCAGGTCGCGGTCCACGGCGAGGACCCGGCCGCCGCGGACCGGGCGATCGAGCCGATCCGACGGCTCGGGACCGTCGTCGCCGACGACGTGGCACCGCACCGTTATGCCGACATCCTCGAGGACGGGGCTCTGCTGCCGCCGGGCCTGCGCATCTCGGCGAGCAACGCCTTCGTCACCGGCCCGGAGGCCGCCGACGCCATGGAGATCCTGGCCCGCCGGGCGCGGGACGAGATGCCGCCGGCGATCACCGTGCGCAGCCTCGGTGGAGCGGTGTCGCAGGTTCCGCGGGAGGCCACGGCGTTCGCGCACCGTTCGGCGGAGTTCGTGGTCGTGCTCACGGCGGCCGGACCCGGTCCCGTCGTCGACGCGGCACAGGAGCGGATCGGGGACATCTGGCAGGAGTTGGCGCCGCACGTCGACGGCGCCTACGCGAACTTCCTCAGTACCGCGACGCCCGCGGACGTCGCGGCCGTATACCCACCCGACACCCTCGGCCGGCTGGCCCGGATCAAGCGCGACTACGACCCGGAGAACCTGTTCTCGGGCAGCCACAACATCGCCCCGGCACCCGAACCGGCCCTGCGGTAGCGTCGATGACTGCGCATGATGCCGGCCCACACGGACCCCGGCGAGAGGGAATCGAATGACCGACGCGGACGACGGCGGACCGGAGCGTCGCCAGGCCGCCGAGTTCGAGACGCACCGCCGGTATCTCACGACGGTCGCGTACCGGATGCTGGGCTCGTTCACGGACGCCGAGGACGCGGTCCAGGAGGCCTGGCTGCGTCTGCAGCGCTCCGATGCGCGGGTCGACGACCTCCGTGCCTGGCTCACCCGGGTGGTCAGCCGGATCTGCCTGGACACGCTCCGGTCCCGCGGGCGCCGCCGCGAGGAGCCGCTGGCCGGGGTGGCCGAGGCCGACCCGGCGACCGCGGCACCCTCCGGTGAGGACCCGGCGGCGCTGGCCGAGACCGCTGACTCGGTCGGGATCGCCCTGATGATCGTGCTGGACCACCTCTCCCCCGACGAGCGGCTCGCCTACGTGCTCCATGACGTGTTCGGGCTCCCGTTCGACGAGATCAGCGGGGTGCTGGACCGAACGCCGCAGGCGGCCCGCAAGCTCGCGAGCCGCGGGCGGGCGCGGATCCGCGGAACCGATTCGCCGTCGCGCCCGCGCAGCCTGCAGGACCGGGCCCGACAGCGCGCGCTCGTGGAGGCATTCCTGGCAGCGGGTCGGGACGGCGACTTCGACGGGCTCCTGGCGATCCTGCATCCGGACGTGGTGCTTCGCGTCGATCACGACCCGGAGGCCGGCGGCATGCGGATCGTGCGGGGCGCGGCCGAGGTCGCGAACGGGGCCCGCCGCTTCCGCACAACCGCGGCCGGAGGCGAACGCGAGTTCGCGATCATCGAGGTCGCCGACACGTTCGGTGTGCTCACCTACACCGACGGCAGGCCGACCGGGCTCCTCATCGTCACCGGCGAGGACGGCCTGATCACGCACCTGCACGCGGTCCGGCCCTGACTCCTCGCCCTACCGCTGCTGCGTGGACGGGATCCGGAGTCGAGTCAGGGCCGGCGCCGTGAGGCAGTCCGCCGTCGGAGTCGGCCCACCGTCGAGGGCCTCGGCCGCGACGGCGCCGGCCGCCCGGATCGAGTCCACCACCGGCAGCCCGGTCGCCTCCCGGACCGGGTCGGCCAGGTCAAGGGTGGTGAACCCGGTGCACGCGAACAGGATCGACGTGGCGCCGGCATCCCGGAGTTCGACGGCGGCCGCGATCGCGGCGCGTGCGCCCGCGGCCGTGGTGAGCTCGCTCGTGCGGGTCACCCCGTCGGGCACCCGGGAGGCGACGAGCCGGTCCCCGAGCACCGCGGTGACGCTCTCCGGCACCTCCTCGGTGATGCCGAGGACCCCGACGCTGCCACCGGTGGCCCGCGCGATGGCAGCACCGGCCGATCCCGCCCCGATGACGGGGACGTTGACGGCGGCGCGAGCCCAGGCGAGACCCGGGTCGGCGGCACAGGAGATGATCACCGCCTCCGCGCCCTCGGCCACCAGTGTCCGGGCGGCGGCCGGCATCTTCTGGGAGGCAGCGGCGAAGGTCCGGTCGTCATGGACACCGGTCCGTTGGCCTGGCAGACAGGCGGTCACGGTGCGGTAGCCGTGGATCTGCTCGAGCACCCGGCCGTGGGCCTCCAGGAAGTCCCAGTCGTCGGTGGTCACCACCCGGATGACGCCGACCGTCCGTGGCGCGGTCACAGCACGGCTCCGAGCAGCCGGGCGGCGACCGAGCGGATGGTCACGACCGCAACGTCCGGCCCGACGGCGGAGGTCGCCGCCGCGCGCATCGTCTCGTCGAAGCCCATGCAGTCGAGCACGATCAGGTCGGAGTGCGGCGCCAGGGTGGCGGTGGCCGCGGCGATGGTCCGGACCGGGTCGGTGTACGGGCTCGCGGCCGTGGCCGCGGTCGGACGCACCCCGATGCTGGTCTGCCAGTGGTCGTACGCCTCGTCGACCTGCTCGGGTAGCGGCCGCACCACGCCCAGTCGGGCGCCTGGCCCGAACCCGCTGAGCAGTCCCCGGACACCGTCGTGAGCCAGTCGTTCCACACCGAAGAGCGGGCGCTCGTGTTCCAGCGCCGGGAACAGCCCGCCGCACATGAGCAGGGTGAGGTCGGCGCCGTCGGCCTCGGCCCGGGTGACCGCCGCTTGCAGCAGGGGCACCGCCGCCGCATGCGCGAACACAGCCGACCCGCCGTCGCGCAGTCGTGAGGTGAGGGCCGACTCACCGGGGCGTGGGGCCAGGTCCGCGATCTGGGCGGCGTCGAGTCCGTCCAGCGCGCCGTACTCGCGCACGACGTCGGCCGGCAGCAACGGGAGCACCTCCCCGGTGACGTCCGTGCGCGGGGCCTGGCCGATGGTGATCAGGGCGAGAGTCGTCATGGGTACCTCAGCGTCGGAGCGTGCGGATCAGCCGGTCGAGCAGGTTGCGGCCGTCGACGCGGATGCCGTCGTGCTGGTAGTCGTTGGTGATGATCGGCCGGAGACCGCGGATGGCGTCCGCCGTGGCCAGGGACGTTCGCCGCGGCACGAACATATCGTCGTGGTAGATCGCCGCCGCCACCGGGACCTGGTTCTCGGCCAAGACGTGAGGGTCGTACAGGACGGGCAGATCAGCACGCCGAGCGAGCAGGTCCGTGGCCTCCCGGAGCGGAACCAGGGCCGGGTCCTCCTCGAACTGCCATGGATAGATGTGCTCGCCCGTGAAGCAGAACGGTGCGTCCGGGCCGGCGTCGAGGGCGAACTCGGCGAACTCCTCGCGCACCCGGTGCGCGGCCCAGTCCGTGGCGCCCCCGGTGGCGGCGCCCTGGGCGTAGATGCTCTCGTGCAGCGCCGCGTACAGGGGTCGCGGCGCGAAGCTCAGTGCCCGGCCGACCCCGTCGAGGAACCCGTCCCGCAGCCGCCGGGTGCCGTCGACCGTGAGGAACGGGTCCTCCAGCGTGTAGTGCAGGGAGTCGAAGCCGGTCCGGGTGCCGAGGCTGATCCCGAGCGTCCGGAACCGGCGGGAGCTGAGCCGCTCCCCCGTGGGCAGGATCTCCTCCTCGGCGTCCAGGTGCGCCGCGATCGCCCGGGCTGTCCCCTCGTCCTGCGGGTGCCTGGCGAAGTACTCGGCGTTGCGCTTGGCGGTGGCAGCGTAGGTGAGCCGGTAGGTGTCCTCCGCGGACGTGCGCAGGCCCGGCAGGCCGGCGGTGATCATGGCCTCCCGGACGCCGGCCGGGGACTGGGACAGGTAGGCCGTGATCACGAAGCCGCCGAAGCTCTGTCCGAGCAGCGTCCACGGCTCGTCCCCGATCAGGGCGGACCGCAGCGCCTCCGCGTCGGCCACGATCGCGTCGGCCCGCAGGTGCGACAGGTAGTCCGCCTGCGCCGCGGCGTCGCCGGTGAGCGTCTGCCGGTTCGCCGGCGTCGACCGGCCGGTGCCGCGCTGGTCCAGCAGCAGCACCCGGTAGTCCTCGAGCGCGCGGTCGAGCCAGCCGCCGACCGAGTCGGGCCGATTGGCACGGTTACCCGGCCCACCCTGGAACCAGACGAGATACGGGCGGTTCGCTCCGCCGTCGCGCACGATCTCCCGCGCGAACACGCCGATGGTGCCGGGGACCGCCCCGGTGTGGTCCAGCGGCACCTCGAGGTGGTGCTCGCGGACGTCGTGGCCGTCGATCCGGTAGCCCGCCGTGGTCAGTGCCATCAGTAGCCCTCGACGCCGAGCCGGCGGCAGATCTCGACGAGGTCGGGATGCACGTAGCGACCCTCGGACTCGATCGGGGTGCCGTCCACGAAGATGCTCGGGGCGATCGCGGAGCCGTCGGTGTGGGCCGGGGCGACCCAGGGCTCGCCGCCGATCCAGGCGCCCTTGGTGCCGATGCCGAACTCGACACAGCCGAACACCCGCTCGTCCTCGACGATCCGACCGGTGGAGCGGGTCACGCCGGGGTTGAAACCGAGGGACCAGTGCGCCACCCGGTACATGTTCGGGTCATCCTGGGCAGCGAGCCAGTTGCGGTAGATCTGGGCGTCGCGGCCCTCACCGGCAACGTCGGTGACCACGCCGTTCTCCACCGTCAGGGTGATCGGGTTCGTGATCAGCCCGTTGTCATCGGGCGGCCAGGCGGCGCCGTCGAACACGATCGTGCCGTTCTGGGTCTCCTCGATCGGGTTCCAGGAGATCTGGCCGGCCAGCATCACGGACATGCCGGGCTTGTCCGCGGGGATGCCACGCACGTGGATCGGGCGGTCGCCCGTGCGGCCGGTGATGTCCATGCCGTTGGCGGAGGTGATCCGGATCTCGTCGCCGGAGCTGAGCAGCTCGACGAGCTTGTCCCCGAGCTCGCGGACCCCGGCGTAGTCGACCTTCGCCACCGTGTCGACGAGCATCTGCACGTCCAGGCCGGTCAGGCAGGTGTAGCGGGTGCCCCGCGCCATGGCGGCCCGGAACGCGTCCGAATGCATGATGTAGCCGAGCTGGAGCTCGATCCAGACGTCCGCGCCGAGCGCGGCGCCGGCGACCGGGGCCGGCGGCTCGATCGCGGAGGCCCAGCGGGTCTCGTAGCGGACGATCACGGGATGGGCGCCGGCGGCCATCGCGGCACCGCCGAGCAGGTCGGCCACCCGCATGTCGGAGGACGTGTCCGTGGTGATCAGGACGTTCTCCCCCGGTTTGACGCACATGATCTCCTCGATCAGTTTGCGTGCGCCGACCATGGCCTCGAAGGACAGGTACTCGCTGCGGGACTCGATTCTGTTCGTGACCTCCACGGGTCACTCCTTTCGGTTGTGGTGGGGTTCGGCGGGCTCAGCGCAGCACGCGGCCGAGGGAGGCCAGGGCGTCGCCCGCGATGAGGCCGGCACCGACGAGGGAGAGTTCGGCCTCCGCTTCGGGGCCCTTGACCTTCCGGACGACCAGCCGGATCGCGAGGGCACCGGCGACCAGGAGGCAGGCCCACGGGACGGTGAGCAGCAGGCCGGTGGCGAGCATGACGCCCATCTGCCGCTTCGGCCCACCGATCGCCTGGATGATCGCGCCGGGGATCGCCCAGATCACCAGGTTGCGCACGGCGTCCGGGTCGGTCAGCCCGGCCGTGATGGTGTCCGCGTAGACGACCGCGACCGGCGGGATGAGCCCGTCCTCGAAGTAGGAGCGCCACAGCAGCGCGACCACGACGAGCGCGACGACGAAGCCGACGATCGCCGAGTAGTACTGCTGGCGGCGCCCGTCCCGCTCGTACGCGTCGTACTGCGGGTGCCGGGAGTGCACCTTGCGCAGCACCCAGCCGGCCTTGAGGTCGTAGCCCATGTCCGCGAACGCCGGGCCGGTGGCCGCGCAGTAGCCGACCAGCACCACGAGCGGGACCTCCGGGAGCCCGACCACCAGGCCGATGACCAGGAAGATCAGGGTCACCGCGAACGCCGGGAACCAGCCGGAGTGCATCGCCGCGAGACCGACGATGATCTCGTGGACGAACGCGGCGAACGCCGCGAACATGGCCCAGCCGATGATCGCGGGGATGCTCATCTCGGTGACGAGCCCGGTGATGATGGCCAGCAGCACCGCGCCGGCGAGGAACATCACGACACCGGAGGACAGCGCCCGCCGCAGCTGGCCGGGGGAGACGGAGTCGGCGTCGGCGGGGTCCGCGGCGCCGGGATCGGGGGCGGTCGGGTCGCCGGTCCGTTCCGCACTGTCCGACTTGCCCCGCCGGTTGCTCAACAGGATCCCGGCCTGGACCAGGGCGACGATCCCGGCGCCGATCATGACGCCGTGCGGGATGAACTGACCGCTGAGGGAGAAGTCGGCCAGGCCCGGCACCAGGGTGATGAACTGGTTGACCGCGAGCCCGACGGCGAACATGAGCAGGGCGACGACGTTGCCGATCAGGGCCACGCCCGCAGCCGACCCGCTGAGGCCGACCCAGGCCAGCACCGCACCGACCACGCCGCCGCCGGCGAGTACCACGGCACGCTTGCCGCCCTTGTCGCCGGCCTTGATGGTCTCGGCGGCGGCGATCCCCGGGGGCCACGCGGCCGTGGCCGGCAGGAAGCGGGAGCCGAAGCTGCGGTAGAGCACCCAGGAGTCCACGCCGAGGCCGACGACGGCGCCGATCAGCAACGGCCAGACCAGGTCGATCCGCCCGTACGCCCAGCCGATCGCCATCGGGGTCAGCAGCGCGTTGGCCGCGCCGAAGGTCGCCGAGGAGATCGCCGTCTGGGCCAGGTTCTGCCGGTTCGTGCTGCGGAACTTCGCGAAGAAGCCGATGCCGACCCGGCCCATCACCATGGCGATCAGGGCACCCACCACGGAGGTGTTCGCGGAGATGCCGAGCGTGGTGATCAGGTGCAGCCCGATGTATGCGCCGAGGACGGACAGCGCGACCGTCAGGATGAGCGTCGCGGGCGCGAACGCGCGGGGGTGCACCAGCCGTTCGGTGGTCTCGGTGCTGGGCGGGGACTGTTCGGCCATGGAAGGCCTCCTTCATGGTGGTGCTCTGTCGGGAACGCCCGATCAGCTCCGGAGGGTCGCTCCGATGGTGCTGGCGGCGTGACTGACGGCCTCGATCAGCTCGGTGGAGCGATCTGCCATGTACTGCGGTGGGCCGAGGGTGCTCACGGAGCCGAAGATGACACCCTCGAGGAGGATCGGCGCCGAGATGGCCATCACCCGGTCGTCGAACTCACCGACCGAGACCGCGTACCCGAGTTTTCGGACCTCCTCGTGGCGGCGCTCCAGCGCCGCCACCTCCGCTTCGCTCGGGTCCGCGGCGCCGTAGGCGTCGAGGACGTCGCGGGCACCCAACGCCGGGGAGAACGCGAAGATCGCGTGTCCGGTGGCGCCGAGGTGACCCGGGTAGGTGCGGCCGAGCGCCGTGTTGTACCGGACCATGCCCGGACCGTCCACGGCAGCCACCGTGCGGTATCGGGCGCCGTCGGGCACGCACACCACCGCGCTCTCCCGGGTCGCGACGCTGAGCGCCGCCAGGTGCGGCTCGAGGCGGTGCCGCACCCCCTCGCTGTGCTCGGCGAGGTGACCGAGCACCACGAGCGACGGACCGAGGGAGTACCGACGGGTGACCGGGTCGAGCACCGTGAACCCCTGCGCGGCGAGGGTGGCCAGGACGCGCTGCGCCTGGGACTTGTCCATCCCCAGCTCGCGGGCGAGCTCGGAGACTCCCCGGGTGGGCCGCTCGTGGGTGAACGCCCGGAGCACCGCGAGGGCGCGCCCCACCGTCTGCAGGTGGCCTGCACCCGGTGCACCCATGCGACTCTCCGTTGCTCATATCGGGTCGAGCGATCCGATAGTAGCAACAGTGCCAGCCGAATGTGACGGCCGCGTTACGCCGTCGGCCGCGGTCGGCCAGCCCGGCCGGCCCGGGCGCCCGTGTGGGCCTTCCCGCTCGGCGGACCGTCAGGCGTTGCCGACACCCTGCAGGTGGGTGGCGTCCCCGTACAGGCGGGTCAGGGCGGCGAACTCCGCCTCGTCGCAGAAGCTCAGCGAACCGTCACCGAACCCCTTCGCGACCTCCAGGGCGTACCGGGCCGCGAGCGCGATGTCGACCTCGTGGCTCGCTCCGGTCGCGGACCCGGCGACGGCGGTGACCGCGGTCAGCGCGACGCCCACCACCGGCACCTGCGCGGCCACGGCCGGCTGCAGGATCGAGTTGATGTGGTAGAGCCCGTTGGCGTAGGGCGTGATGTCCTGGGTCGACAACGGGAACACCTGGGCGGGCTCGCCGCAGACGGTCTCGTACACCGAGACCAGGTCCGGGGCGACCGGCAGGATGTACCCCTGGCGCACCGTCGGCGAGATCGCGATGCCCCGGTGGTTGATGACGCGGTTGCCCTTGGTGGTGTCGATGGAGACGATCGCCTCCATCTCCGGCAGCACCTCGTTGTCGTTCATGACCCCCATGTCCACCGGCGAGTCCATGAACGGGACCGGCTCGTGCGGGCGCGTCGGCGCCCAGGCGCAGATGTGCGTGCCGATGATCACGTCGCCGCGCAGCCGGTCGCCGCGGGCGTACATCTCGACCACCTTCGCCGCGGTGGCGAGGGCCGCCGTCGCCCCGTCCCCGTCGGAGACGTAACCGATCCGCTCGGGCCGCGCCCCGATCCCACCCAGCCGGCCGATCACGCCGAGCGTGCGGGCGTCCCCGCCGCCCGCTCGGCCGGCGCTGCCCGGCACCCGCACGGTCACGAAGTCGGTGTGCCCCTTGTCCCCCTCGACCCGGGTCACGTCGATGCCGATCTGTCTCGTCGCCTCACCAGCGAGGCCGCGCAGGTGGGCGGCGACCCGTTCGCCGTCGACGCGCGGGTCGTCGAGCAGGTCGAGGATCGTCAGGACGTGCTTGAGCATCGAAAGGCTCCCGTGTTCGAGGATTGGGTTCATCCCAGAGTAAGCACCACGATCAGCCGGCAGTTTCTGGAGGGGCGCAACTTTCGGCGGCGCGAGCATGAGGTGAGGTGCGCCGTCCTCGACTGGGCGACGTACTCCAACCGTCACGACCACCGAATGATGTCGCGCCAACCTCACGTCGACGTATCCGCCCGCCCCACCCACTCACCCGGGATGTTGGGACTGGAGCTCATCGTGGCTGGGCCTTCGGCTCACGGGATGCGACCGACCTCGCCGACCCTGCCTCTCAGGCACGACGACGGCGCCCGGTCCCGCCGCGTTGCCACGGCCGCGGGCCGTCCGGCGGGCGGTAGTTGACGCCCAGCGCGTCGAGCCGCCGCAGGTGGTACGGGATCCGTTCCGGCAGGGCCACGGCGCCTCGGCGCTCGGCAGAGGACCACCCCGCCTCGGCGATCGCGGCGAGCCGCGGGAACGCCATGTACTCGACCTCGCGTGGCGTCGGCATGTACTCCGTCCAGAGCTGTCCCTGCACCCCGAGGATCCGACCGGTCAGGCCGTCCGCCTCGGGCGGCACCGGCTCCCAGGCGGCGATGTCCTCGAGCGTGATCGTCCGGCGGGGCGCGAGCGGCTCGTCTTCGTCGTCCGAGGAGGCGTAGTCGAGGTACGTCGTCCACTTGGGGCACATCACGACGTCGTGGGCGCGCTCCAGGGCGTGCAGTCCCGGTTCGACGCCACGCCAGGACATCACGACGGTGTCGCTCGGCATGCCGCCGTCCTCGAGCACCTCGTCCCAGCCCACCACGCTCCGCCCGTGAGCGGTGACGTGCCGGTGGACCTCGCGCAGGAACCAGCTCTGCAGCTCGTCCACCGATGCCAGCCCGAGCCCCGTCGCGCGCTCGGCGGCGGCCGGGCTCGCTCGCCACTGCGTGCGGGGCACCTCGTCACCCCCGATGTGGATCCACGGACTGGGGAAGAGATCGACGACGACGTCGAGCACGTCGCGGGCGAACCGCAGAGCCGCCTCGGTCGGCGCGAGGACGTGGTCCGAGATGCCCCAGGTGGTCCGCACCTCGACCGGATCACCGTTGTTGCCGAGCTCCGGGTACGCGGCGAGCACCGACTGCACATGGCCGGGGAGGTCCACCTCCGGGACGATCGTGACGCGCCGCCGTCTCGCGAACTCGACGATCTCCCGGACGTCGTCGGCCGAGTAGAAACCGCCATGGGGCGTCCCGTCGAACCCGGCGTCGTGGCCGTGGCGGCCGATCACCGTCTCAGCACGCCACGACGCCCGCTCCGCGAGCAGCGGCCACGACGGCACGTCGAGCCGCCAACCCTGGTCGTCGGTGAGGTGCAGGTGCACGACGTTCAAGCGGTGCAGCGCCGCGAGATCGATGAACCGCAGCACGAACTCGCGCGGCATGAAGTGGCGGGCCACGTCCAGGTGGACGCCGCGCCAGCCGAAGCGCGGCGCGTCCTCGACGAGGCAGCATGCGATCGACACCTCGCCGCCGACGGGTGAGCGGCGCAGCGCGTGAGGGGGCAGCAACTGCCGCAGTGCCTGGAGTCCGCGGGCGAGGCCGTCCTCGGACGCCCCCACGAGGTCGGCACGCTCGGGCGTCACAGTGATGCGGTAACCCTCGCCATCCCGCGAGACAGCGGGGTCGATGCGCAGCGCGATCGTTGCGCCGGGACTCTCGGCGCCGAGCACGGGCGCCCGGACTCCGGCCTCGCCGAGGTACTCCGCGAGCAGCCACGCGTGCTCGCGAGCCGGCCCGTCCGCGCCGAGCGTGGTGTCCGGCCCGAGCACGAGCGAGCCGGGACGCGGTTCGTGCCGGAGGGGCAGGGGCAGCAGCTGCTCCGAGGTGGTGGCGCGGTCAGACACTGACGCCACCCGGTACGCCGTCGACGACGACGTAGCTCGCCCGTGTGCTGATCGGCGCGTCGGGCGTCGAGATATAGGGCATGACGCGGAAGTCGTTCGTCAGGGTGTCCGGTGTCATCGTCACGCGCGAGTAGCCGCGCTGGAAGTTGCAGAACTTCATGTGCGGGTTCGCTGCGAGGTAGTTCTCGCCGACGGGCAGCATGTCGGCGCCGTCCCGGTTGCTGGCGATCGAGGTCCCGACGATCTCGGTGCCGACGACGGGTGAGTCCGGGTTGGAGTAGTCCGCCTTGAGGTCCATGAAGTAGTTGCTGTGCCGGTCGCCGGTGACGACGACGAGATTGTCGACGCCGCGTTCGTACGCCTCGGTCAGGACCTGCTCGCGTTCGACGTTGTAGTTGTCCCAGGCCGCCGCGAAAGTCTCGACGGCCGGGTCGGGGTTGCTGTCGAGCTGCGCCATCGGTTGCTGGTTGCCGATGATCTGCCAGCGGGCGGGCGATGACGAGAACCCCTCGACGAGCCAGTCGCGCTGGGCCCCGCCGAGCATTGTGGCGGACGGGTCGTCCCGGCCGCGTTCGGACCGGTACTGGCGCCCGTCGAGCATCGTGAAGTCGGCCAGCGCGCCGTAGCCGATGCGCCGGTGGATCCGGATGTTCGGACCGGACGGCATCTGTGTGTGGCGCAGGGGCAGGTTCTCGTACATCGCCTGGAAGGCGTCGGCCTTGCGTTGCGCGAAGACCGCCGGGTCCTGGTCAGGCTCGTCGTCCACCTCGGAGCGGCCGGCGAGCCAGTTGTTCTCGACCTCGTGGTCGTCGAACGTCACGAGCCAGGGGCACATGGCGTGCGCGGCCTGCAGATGGGGATCAGCCTTGTACAGGGCGTACTGCAGCCGGTAGCGGGGAAGATCGAAGCACTCGGTGCGCAGGTAGTCCGGCATCGGTGTTCCGTCGTGCAGGATCGGCTCGGGCACGTAGGACTTCTCGTAGATGTAGTCGCCGAGATGGACCACGAGGTCGAGGTCTTCCTCGGCCATGTGCTGGAAGCCGGTGTAGTAGCCCGCCTCGTAGCTCTGACAGGACACGATCGCGAACGAGGTCGAGCCCGGCATCTCGCCTGGCGCTGGAGCTGTGCGGGTACGGCCTACCGGTGAGACGTCGCGACCGACCATGAAGCGGTAGAAGTACTCCCGTCCAGGCTCGAGACCCGTGACCTCAGGGTGCACGGAGTGGCCGAGCTCGGGCGTCGCGAGAACGTGGCCGGCGCGGACGATCCGGCGAAAGCGTTCGTCGGTCGCAACCTGATAGCGGACCGGCACGGGCCGGGATGGCATGCCGCCGGCGCCGTCCGGCGCAAGGGGGTCGAGGGCGAGCCGCGTCCAGAGCACGACGCCGTCGGGCAGGGGGTCGCCGGACGCGACACCGAGAGTGAACGGGTACTCGCGCAGGCGCGGTGTCGCAGCTGCCTCGTCCGACCATCCGGTGCCGACGATGACGGCTGCCGCGCCGATGCCCGTGTATCCGAGGAACCCGCGGCGGCTGAGGCGTCGTGGACTGGTGCCGGACATGGCGACTCTCCTTCGTCATGCCGACCCCGTCGACCGGCCTGCGGACAACCCTTGCGAGGCCCGCGTGCGACTGTCAACAATCTAATTCAAATTAGTAAGGCGAATTCCGAGTGAACACTATTGACGCAGTTGAGACCTATGCCTAACGTGACGATCTAATTCGAATTGGAAGGAGAGCGTCGATGGCCGCCGCGCGACCCCGTCAGCTCGACATCGCGAAGTTGGCAGGCGTCTCCCAGACGACCGTCTCGCTCGCGCTCAACGGCAAGACGGCCGACTACGGCATCAACCCTGAGACCGAACAGAAGATCATGGACGCGGCCCGTGAGCTCGGCTACGTCCCGAACGTCACCGCCCGAGCCCTTCGGGGCGGTCGCAACCGACTGATCGGTGTTCATGCCTTCGAGCCGTTGTTTCCGACGGGTCGGGAGTCGTACTACGAGGAGATCCTCGTCGGGATCGAGCAGGGGGCGGTCCGAGCGGGCCACGACCTCGTGCTGTTCACGTCGATCCACCAGCACACCGGTCAGGCGAACATCTTTCACGAGGGTCGCAACCGCCTGCGGATCGCTGACGGCGCAATCATTCTTGGGTTCGAGCAGCACGACGACGAACTCGTCCGGCTCGCGGACGAGGGTTACCGGTTCGTCTTCGTGGGTCGTCGCGAGCGGGCGGCCACGCTCGGGCCGTACGTCTCCGCCGAGTACGCCGCCGCCGTCCGGGATGTCATGAGCCGCGTCCACGCTCTCGGTCACCGTGAGGTCGCCTATCTCGGACTTCGCGACCGCGCGGAGCCGCGGCTCGAGCGCCGCGAGGGGTTCCGGGCCGGCGCCGCCGAACTGGGCATGGCCGTGGTAGCGGAGACGTGGGCCGGCGCCGGCGAGGTGGAAGCGTCCTGGATCCGGCAGGTCATGGACGGCGGGGCGACGGTGTTGCTGGTCGAGAGCACGGGGGTACTGGAGGAGGTTGCGGAACGCGTCGACGAGCTCGGCGTCGACATCCCGGGCGATCTCTCCGTCGTCGGACTCGACTCGATCACCGATCCGAGCGCTGCGTCACACGACTGGACCCATCTCCTGGTGCCGCGCAGAGAGATGGGGGCCCGTGCCGTCGAGCTGCTGCTGGACGTCCTCGATGGCCGCCAGGAGCCCACCCACCACGAACGACTGAACTGCACGTTCCGGCCGGGCGGCACGCTCGGTGCACCGGCGCCGGGGGTGTGACCGGCTCCGACGCCGGCGCACCGACGATCGCTACATCACCATCACGAGAGGAAGAGCAGATGAGACGCACACGACGAGTGCCCGTGCGCACGTGGACCGGCATCGCGGCCGCGGTCGCGGCAGTGTCCCTGGTGGCAGCATGCGGCAGCGGGAACGCCGGCGACAGCGGGGAGGACAGCGATAGCGGTGACGCCTCGGGCGAGACGCTGGTCGTGTGGTTCCCGGGCAAGAGCGAGGCCGAGATGGCCCTGGTCAACGACACGATCGTGCCCGCGTTCGAGGAGGAGACGGGTGCCCAGGTCGAGGTCACGTTCGTGGACTGGCCCGACCTGTCGCCCAAGCTGAACGCGGCTTTCGCGGCCGGCACCGCGCCCGACGTCATCGGCCACGGCGTGGCGGCAACGGCGGACCTTGCCGCGAACGAACGTGTCCTCGACCTCTCCTCGTACATCGACGAGATGGACCCAGAACTGCGCGACGACATCTCGGTGGCGCTGGAGGGCGGCGAGGTGGGCGGAACGCCGTACATGGTTCCGCTCATCATGACCGCGAGGTTGCTCGTCTACTCCGGTGCGGACTTCACCGAGGCAGGCCTCGACCCGGAGGCACCCCCGGCAACCTGGGAGGAGGTCCACGAGGCGGCCGAACAGCTCACGGTGAGGGACGACGATCAGATCACGCGGTCCGGCCTCCTGCTCGGGAGCCAGCCGATCGCCAACCAGCAGTCGTTCGCCACGTTGTTGTGGTCGAACGGCGGCGACTTCCTGAACGAGGATGGCACGGAGGCGGTGATGAACTCGCCGGAGGGGGTCGAGGCCCTCCAGTACTTCGCCGATCTCTACCAGGGCGAGGACCCCGTCGACGGCATGCTCGGCGTCGAGTGGTCGGCGCTGCCCGTGGGCGAGCAGCCGGTCGTCGCGGGCACCGCGTCCATGCAGCTCGTCAGCGCGGGTGCGATCGTCGACTACCAGGCGGCGGCTCCGGATCGCGACCTGCGGCTCATGCCGCCGCCCGCGTTCGAGGGGTCCGAGCCAGGGACGTTCGGCGGGCCGGGCAACGGCCTCATGATCAACGCGGACAGCGAGGTTCCCGACCTGGCCTGGGAGTTCGTCGCCTCGATGGTCGAGCCCGAGACCAACCTTGCGTACGCCCAGGAGCTCGGCCAGCTCCCGATCCACGCCTCGGCGATCGACTCGGACTACATCACGTCGAACCCGGCGCTCGTGACGGCCGTCGAGGCGCTCCCGTACGCCCACGGGAACCCGAACGTGCCTGGCTGGGTCCAGATGCGTGACGCTATGGGCCAGCACCTCGAGCGCGCCCTGCATGGCGAGGCCGACCCCGCCGAGGCTCTGGACCAATCGGCGTCGGAAGTGGATGAGATCATTGCCGCAGGCTCTTGAGACCGCCGGGCGCCGGCCGGAGACCCCGGCCGGCGTACGGCCGACACAGCGCAAGCGCACCAGGCTCCGCAGCCCCATGGCCCGGATGGGGATGCTGTTCGTCATCCCCGCCGCGCTGTACGTCGTCGTCTTCCAGTTCATCCCGGTCGCGTACGGCCTGGTGCTCAGCTTCAGTGACTACTCGCCCCTGGACAGAGGGGGTCCGGAGTTCATCGGCTGGGACAACTACGCGTCGATCTTCACGGACGCGTCGTTCGCACGGGCGATGGGCATCACCGGGCGGTACGTGCTCCAGGTACTTCCGTTCACTGTCGCGATAGCGCTCGGCCTCGCGCTGCTGTCCAACCGGGTGTTCCGGGGCGTCGGGCTGTTCCGGACCGGCCTGTACGTGCCGCACGTCGTCTCGCTGACTGCCGTCAGCATGGTGTGGCTCTGGATCTACTCCGACAGCGGGCTCGTCAACCAGGTGCTGGACTTCCTGGGCCTCGCGCCCCAACGGTGGCTCACGACCCAGGACGCCGCCCTCAACGCGGTCTCGGCGATGCGCATCTGGAAGGCGCTCGGGAGCAACATGGTGCTCCTGCTCGCCGGCCTCCAGACGGTGCCGAAGGACTTGTACGAGGCAGCCAGGATGGACGGCGCGAACGCCTGGCAGCAGTTCCGTGCTGTCACGCTGCCCGGGCTCCGGCCGATGCTGACCTACGTCGTCGCGATGGACATCATCTTCCTCGCCCAGGGATTCCCCGAGATCTTCGTGCTCACTCAGGGCGGGCCGTACGGGAGCACGACGACCGTGAACTACCTCATCTACACCGAGGCCTTCCAGTACAACCAGATGGGCAGCGCCTCGGCGATGGCGTTCGTGCTGTTCGCGTTCATCGCGGCGTTCACGATCGTCGCGATCCGCGTCGGACAAGGAAGGCGAAGCTGAGATGGCCCTCAGATCTGCAGTACCAGCGGCATCACTGGACGCGCCGGTCCGTCGTCGCCCCCGGGACCCCGTGTGGCCCCGAGCGCTCACGCTGGCGCTGGTCACCCTGGCCGTCCTGTTCCCGTTCTGGTGGATGATCAGCCTCGCGTTCACTCCAGAGGGACAGTCGGTCAGCCTGATCCCCGCGGAGCCGACTGTCGAGAACTTCAGGATCGCCGTGCAGGCCGCCAATCTCGACACGGCGTTCGCGAACTCCACGCTCGTGACGGTCGTGGCGGTACTGACCAACTGCATCGTCCCGGTGATAGCGGGCTACGCCTTCGCGCACCTGCCCTTCCGCGGCAGCTCCATCGTCTTCTACGGCTTGCTGTCCACCGTCGCGATCCCGGGATCTGTGACGCTGATCCCGCTGTTCCTCATGGCGAAGAACTTCCCGCTCGCAGGTGGCAACGACATCTTCGGCAGCGGCGGCAGCGGCTTGCTCGACTCGGTGGGAGGACTCATGCTCCCCTACCTCGTCGGGACGATGAACATCTTCCTGTCGCGGCAGTACTTCGCGTCGATGGACCGCGGCTTCGCGGAGGCGGCGCGGATCGACGGCGCCGGCGAGCTGCGGATCTTCGCGCAGATCTATCTGCCGATGGCCAAGCCGCTGCTGGCGCTCGTGGCCGTCTTCTCCTTCACCGGAGTTTGGGACGACTTCCTCTGGCCGCTCGTCGTCTCGACGTCGGAGCGCAGCACGACCGTCCAGCTCGCGATCACGACGTTCGCGTCAAGCGGGGACGTCAAGTACGGCGCGCTCATGGCCGCCACGATCCTCGTGACGATCCCAGTGCTGGTGGTGTTCCTCGTGAACCAGCGGGGCTTCATCTCCGGTCTCGCCGAGGGCGGGATCAAGGGCTGACGCCGCGACGTCGCTCCGACCTCATTCCCACACACCACATCCGAACGGAAAGCGAGACCCTTCACGTGCCGTACGACAGCGCAGACGTCCTCATCATCGGTGGCGGATTGGGGGGTGTGGCAGCGGCCCGCGCCGCCCTCACGCTCGGGGCCTCGGTCATCCTCACCGAGGCCGAGGGCTGGCTCGGCGGTCAGCTCACCTCTCAGGCGGTCCCGCCGGACGAGAACCCGTGGATCGAGGACTTCTCCTCTGCGGGCTACCGGGAACTTCGCGACCGGGTCCGCGAGCACTACCGGCGCCACTACCCCTTGACGCCCGAGGCCCAGGCCGACGAGCGCCTCAACCCGGGCGCTGCGTTCGTCTCCGCGCTGAGCCACGAGCCGCGAGTGGCTGCGGCGGTCCTGGACGACATGCTCGCGGGGTGGCTCGCCGAGGGTCGCCTCACGGTGCTGCGGCGGCACGAGCCCGTCTCGGCCATCCGGTCGGGGGACCGGATCACCTCGGTGACCGTGCGAGATCTCGCGACGGACGAGCGGCGGGTGCTTGCGGGGTCGATCGTGCTGGACGCGACCGAGCTCGGTGATCTTCTCGAGCTGGGAGGAGTGCCGCACGTCATCGGCGCGGAGTCGCGTGCCCAGACCGGCGAACTGCACGCACCCGAGGTTGCGGACCCGATGGACCAGCAGGCCATCACGTGGTGCGCCGCTCTGGAGTACCGGCCGGGCGAGTCGCATGTCATCCCGGAGCCTGCCGGTTACACGCACTGGCGCGACACGGTGGATCCGCGCTGGCCGGGATCGCAGCTGTCGTGGAACGACGTCCACCCGATCACGCTGGAGGAGCGGTACCGGCCGCTCTTCGCGAGCACGCCGGAGGCCGCGGTCCACGAGGCAGACCGCGACCTCTGGCACTACCGCCGCATCGTGGCCCGTCGGCACCTCGAGCCGGACTATCCCGGTGGCGAGATCACACTCGTCAACTGGCCGCAGATCGACTACTGGGAGCTGCCGCTCCTGGGCGTGCCTCCGCAGACGCGCCAGCAGGCCGAGCTCGCGGCGCGCGACCTCACGCTGTCGTTCGTGCACTGGGTTCAGACGGCGGCGCCTCGGTCGGACGGCGGGCACGGCTACCCGGAGCTGCGGCTCACGGGCAACGTCCTGGGCACTGACGACGGGCTCGCACGAGCGGCGTACATCCGCGAGTCGCGGCGCATCAAGGCGTTGTTCACCGTGACCGAGGCGCACATCGGCTGTGAGATGCGCGGCGCCGGGGAGGGGGCCGAGGTGTTCGCCGACACCGTCGGGATCGGGCACTACCGAATCGACCTGCACCCCTCGACGTCGGGTCGGACGTACGTCGACATCGCCTCGTTCCCGTTCCAGATCCCGCTCGGTGCCCTCATCCCGGTCGGGACCGCGAACCTGCTCGCTGCGAACAAGAACATCGGGACGACGCACATCACGAACGGGGCGTACCGCCTCCATCCGGTGGAGTGGTCGATCGGGGAGGCCGCGGGCGCGCTGGCCGCGCGGTGTCTCGCCACCGGTTCGGCGCCGGCGACAGTCCTGGCCCGCGAGGACGAACTACGCGCGTTCCAAGGTTTGCTCGTGGGTCAGCTCGGTGTGCCGCTCGCCTGGCCGGACGAGATCCGGCGGGCAGGGCAGCCCGACGCCGTCCCGGCACCCGTCCGAACCGCGGGATCCGCGTCGTGAGCAACGGCGAGGACGCCGCGTCGCCGACCATCGACGAACGAGCGCAGGAGGATCGCGACCGATGAGACCGGACGCTCGCCCGAACGTGCTGCTGATCATGGCTGACCAGTGGCGTGGCGACTGCCTCTCCGTCGCGGGGCATCCCACGGTGAGCACGCCGTTCCTCGACCGACTCGCGGGGCAGGGCACGCGCTACACGAAGGCGTACTCCGCGACGCCGACGTGCACCCCGGCGCGGGCATCGCTGATGACGGGGCTGCGTCCGATCACGCACGGCCGTGTCGGGTACGAGGACCACGTGCCGTGGGACTACCCGACGACGCTGGCCGGCGAGTTCACGCGGAACGGCTACCAGACGCAGGCCGTCGGCAAGATGCACGTGTTCCCGGAGCGCGCGCAGCTGGGATTCCAGAACGTCATCCTGCACTCACCCCTGGGTATCCTCCGGTCTGCGCGCCGGCGCGGACTGGACCCAGATCTCGTCGACGACTACCTGCCCTGGCTCAGGCTGCGGCTCGGTCGGGATGCGACCTTCTTCGACCACGGGATCGACTCCAACTCATGGGTGGCCCGGCCGTGGGACAAGCCCGAGCACCTCCACCCCACGAACTTCGTCGCCAGCGAGTCGGCCGACTTCCTGCGGCGGCGAGACTCCACGAAGCCGTTCTTCCTGTTCGCCTCGTTCAACGCCCCGCATCCACCGTACGACCCTCCGGCGTGGGCCTTCGAGCAGTACATCGACGCGGAGATGCCCGATCCGCCGGTCGGGGACTGGACGGCCGGGCTCGCCGAGTGGGCGAAGCCCTGGGATCCGACGGCGTTCGTCGGCGAGGTCTCGGACAAGACGCTCCGGCGAGCGCGAGCCGGGTATTACGGGCACATGAGCCACGTGGATTCTCAGATCAACTTCCTGCTCGAGGAGTTGGCGCATCGCGGCCTGCGGGAGAACACGGTGATCTGTTTCCTCTCCGACCACGGCGAGATGCTCGGCGACCACCACCTGTTCCGCAAGGGATTCCCGTACGAAGGGTCGGCGCGGATCCCGCTGATCCTTCATGGTCCGGGCGTCCCCGCCGGCGAAGTGCGCGACGACGTCGTCGAGCTGGGTGACGTCATGCCCACACTGCTGGAGGCCGCGGGTCTCGGCGTCCCGGAGACTGTCGAGGGGCGCAGCTTCCTGCCGTCGACCCTCGACGCCGCCGATCCGCGGCCGTGGCTCCACGGCGAGCACACGCTCCTGGGACAGTCCTTCCAGTGGCTCACCGACGGCCACGAGAAGTACGTCTGGTGGAGCGGGACGGGCCACGAGCAGTTTTTCGACCTCGACGCCGACCCGACCGAGTCGCACGACCTCGTCTCCTCGCCCGGTACGGAGGCACGCGTCGGGCGATGGCGCGACGTGCTCGTCGGAGTGCTCCGAGGCCGCGAGGAGGGTTTTGTCTCCGAGGGTCACTTGGTGGCCGGCCGACCTGTCCGACCGACTCTCCGCCGTCGGACCGTGCCGCGCCGGGGCGACGAGGACCCCTTGCCGGCCTGATAGCTGACCCTCACCAGCAGCGCACCTCCCGCGATGGCACGATGGAACCCGCGATGATCGCCGTCGCGAACCTCACTCGAGAGGCCACGATGGAACTCCTGCTGCTGTCCAACTCCACGGCCCCTGGCCGGGCCTACCTGGAGCACGCCCGGGAAGCGATCGCCGAGACGTTCGCGGGCGTCGAGCGGGTCGGGTTCGTCCCGTTCGCGCTCGCCGACCATGACGCGTACACGGCGCAGGCGCGCCGCGGGCTCGCCTTCCTCGACGTCGAGGTGGTCGGACTGCACGAGCGCGTCCGCAGCCCGCTCGACGGGTTGGACGCCGTGTTCGTGGGCGGCGGCAACTCGTTCCGCCTGCTGGACCAGCTGCAACGGCGCGGTCTCCTCGGGGCGATCAGGGACGCCGTCGCACGCGGCCTGCGGTACCTCGGCTCGAGCGCGGGCACGAACGTGGCGACGCCGAGCATCCGGACCACGAACGACATGCCGATCGTGGAGCCGGTCTCGTTCGAAGGGATCGGCCTGGTGCCGTTCCAGATCAACCCGCACTACCTCGACCCGGACCCGGGCTCGACGCACCAGGGCGAGACCCGCGACGAGCGCCTCCAGCAGTACCTCGAGGAGAACACCGTCCCGGTCCTCGCGATGCGCGAGGGCACCTGGTTGCGGCGCAGCGCCGACCGGCTGACGCTCGGTGGCGAGGCCACCGGCGCCCGACTGTACCGGCCGGGACTCCCGACGGCGGAGGTCACCACGGGCGCGGACCTCACCCACCTGCTGGGCTGAGTCGGGTTGCTCACACCCCGGCCCAACAAGGGCGAGGGTGGTGGAGAATGGAAGGATGCCTGATGGCCCCCTGATCGTTCAGTCCGACAAGTCCCTCCTGCTCGAGATCGACCACGCGCTGGCCGGCCCGTGCCGCCGCGCCATCGCCCCGTTCGCCGAGCTCGAGCGCGCGCCCGAGCACATCCACACCTATCGGCTCACCCCGCTCGGCCTCTGGAACGCCCGCGCCGCCGGCCACGACGCCGAGCAGGTCATCAACACCCTGCTCGAGTACTCCCGCTACCCGGTGCCGCACAACCTGCTGGTCGACATCGCCGAGACGATGTCCCGGTACGGCCGGCTGCAGCTGACCTCCGACCCCGCGCACGGGCTGGTGCTCACCGCCACGGACGTCCCGGTGCTGGAGGAGGTGCTCAAGTCCAAGCGCACCGCCGGCCTGGTCGGCGCCCGCCTGGACGAGCGCTCGGTCGTGGTCCACCCCAGCGAACGCGGCCACCTCAAGCAGGTCCTGGTCAAGCTCGGCTGGCCCGCCGAGGACCTCGCCGGTTACGTCGACGGCGAGGCCCACGAGATCGGCCTCGACGAGGACGGCTGGTCGATGCGCACCTACCAGAACGAGGCCGTCGAGAGCTTCTGGCATGGCGGCTCCGGTGTGGTGGTGCTGCCCTGCGGTGCCGGCAAGACGATCGTCGGCGCCGGGGCGATGGCGCAGTCCGGCACGACCACCCTGATCCTGGTCACGAACACCGTGAGCGCCCGGCAGTGGCGCGACGAGCTGGTCAAGCGCACCACCCTGACCGAGGACGAGATCGGCGAGTACTCCGGCTCCCGCAAGGAGGTCAAGCCGGTCACGATCGCGACCTACCAGGTGCTGACCACCCGCCGCAAGGGCGTCTACACCCACCTGGAGCTGCTCGACGCCCGCGACTGGGGCCTGATCCTCTACGACGAGGTGCACCTGCTGCCGGCGCCGATCTTCCGGATGACGGCGGACCTGCAGGCCCGCCGCCGGCTCGGCCTGACCGCTACCCTGGTCCGCGAGGACGGCCGCGAGGACGAGGTGTTCTCCCTGATCGGGCCGAAGCGCTACGACGCCCCGTGGAAGGACATCGAGGCGCAGGGCTACATCGCCCCGGCCGAGTGCATCGAGGTCCGCCTGGACATGCCGCACCACGCCCGGATGGCCTACGCGGTCGCCGAACCGGAGGACCGCTACCGGATGGCGGCGACGGCGAAGGGCAAGCTGGACGTGGTCCGCCAGTTGGTCGCCAAGCACGACGGCGAGCAGATCCTGATCATCGGCCAGTACCTCGACCAGCTCGAGGAGCTGGGCGAGAAGGTCGGCGCGCCGGTGATCACCGGCGCCACCACCGTGCCGGAGCGGCAACGTCTGTTCGCGGCATTCCGCACCGGGGAGATCACCACGCTCGTGGTCAGCAAGGTCGCGAATTTCTCGATCGACCTGCCCGAGGCCGCGGTGGCGATCCAGGTGTCCGGGTCGTTCGGGTCCCGGCAGGAGGAGGCCCAGCGGCTCGGCCGGGTGATGCGACCGAAGGCGGACGGGCGCACGGCCCACTTCTACGCCGTGGTCACGCGGGACACGGTGGACCAGGAGTTCGCCGCGCACCGGCAGCGCTTCCTCGCCGAGCAGGGCTACGCCTACACGATCATCGACGCCGAGGACCTGGCCACAGTGGAGGACGCCGGCTGACGCGACCGGGCGGCACCCCTGGGGTGGACCCGGACCTCACCCGATCAGGTCACGCACCCACGCGAACTCCGTGATCGGCGTCCGTCCGGGTACCAGTCCCCCGTCGAGGACGTACCCTTCCTCGCGGTCCGTCAATGCCTCCACGAGCCGCGCCCGCCAGATTGCCACCTCACCGGCACGGGTCGGGTCGGCAGCGAGGTTGCGGGTCTCCTGCGGGTCCTCGACCAGGTCGAAGAACTGCTCGAGGCCCTCGCCGGAGAGCCACACATACTTGCGGCGCCCGTCGGTGAGCCACTGCAGCGACTGCTTGAGCAGGGTGTGTTCGCCGTGCAGCACCTCCCGCCACGGCGGGGCGGAATCAGGTTCGAGCAACGGCACCAGGCTGCGACCGTCCACCGAGTCGGGCACCGGTGCGCCGGCGAGGTCGAGCAGCGTCGGCATGATGTCCCGCAACTCGACCACCTCGTCCCGCACCACGCCACCCGGGTGCCGCGGCGAGGAGATCAGCATCGGGATCCCGGCGGAGCCCTGGTACGGGAAACCCTTGCGGTACAGGTCGTGGTCACCCATCATCTCGCCGTGATCGGAGACGAACACGATCGTGGTGTCCCGGGCCAGGCCGTGCTCGCCCAGGGCCTCCAGGAACCTGTTGATCTGGACGTCGATATGCGCCATGTGGCCGTAGTACCCGGCCCTCGCGCGGTGATGCGTGACCGGATCCATCCGACCGACGAACGCGTCGTGGACGCCGTCGGTGCGGAACGCCTCGAGGTCGCCCGTCCAGTCCCCGACCACCGGCTCGGTGGGCTCGGCCGCGAGGTACTGCTCGAATGCCCACGACGGCGGGTCGTATGGCGGGTGCGGGCGGTGGAAGGACATGTAGAGGAAGAAGGGCACGGTCGGGTCGCGCCGGTCCAGCCAGTCCAGCGACTCCGAGACGACCCAGTTCGTCGGGTGCAGGTGTTCGGCCTTGTCCCACGGCCGGGCAACGACGGAGTTGCAGTTCAGCCCGGTCTCGGTGTAGTCCGCCGCGGCCTGCCCGTCCTGACGGTGCAGCCAGGTCAGGTAGTCGTCCGCCGGCGCGGGACCGTTCGCGCCCCGACGCCGGGCGTGGTGCAGGTACCCGTCGTGAAGACGGACGTCGTCGAAGCCGGCGCGGGACCGCTCGGGGTAGACGTGCATCTTCCCGATCGCCTGGGTCTGGTACCCGGCGCGGGAGAGTTCTCCGGCGAGGGTGACCGGATGCGCGCGGTGGAAGGGCACCCCGTCCCGGTAGCCGACCCGACCGTGCCGCTCCTGGGACTGCCCGGTGAACAGGGCGGCCCGCGCGGGCGTACAGGTGGGGGTCGCCGAGTACGCGCTGGTGAACCTGGTGCCCGAGCGTGCGAGGGCATCCAGATGCGGGGTTCGCACCACCGGATGGCCTGCCACGGACAGGGCGTCCCCGCGCCACTGGTCCACGCAGATCAGAACGATGTTGCCCGGTCCCACGGCCCCGTCGGCCATTCTGTCGGTCATCAATACCCCTCCGGTCCACGACCCTAGTGCCGGGACGTCGCCCTTCGGCCGGTGTCCTGCAGGAGACTGCGGTAGATAGCCTGTGACTCGGCGGACGGGTCGACCCCCAGATCGACTCGCCGGCCCACGCACGTCGTCGGTGTCGCGACTGCGTCTCGTCCGCAACGCCGCGCTCGTGGACCTGCTGAACCCGAAGACGGCCCGCACGTACGTTCCCGTGACCCCGTGACGCCGACAAGCCTCACCCGGCCTGGCTGGCGGCCTGGTTCGCCCGGGACCGCATCAGAAACGCGATCCAGAGCAGGAAGACGGCGTCGGTGACCGGTACGTCATCGGTGACGTCCAGCGTCGGCTTGACCGACCAGAACCCGCCGACGCCGCTGGACCCGATCGGCCGCCCGTCTCGGGTCACCACGTAGTTGCGCCGGAACGCCCCCTCGGGTGCGATCTCGTATCTGGTGGTGGGGCCGATGGCGATCACCCAGTTCTGGCGCCAGAAGCTCGGCCGGGCGGCTCGGCACCGCGGCGCCGGCTCCCCCACGATGGTGCCGGTCCGCTCGGAGCCGTCCTTGCCGAACTCCCAGGGCACGCCTTCGATGACGACGCTCGCGCGCTCGGACCAGAACGACCGGTCCACGTCCGCCACGACGCGCTGATCCAGCAGGACGTGGTCGCTGTCCCAAGTTGCCCGCATCGCTTCACCCTGGCATGCCGGCGCCGGCGAGCCAACCCGATTCCCGCCCCGGGGCCGACGACACGGCAGACTTGGCCCGGTCCACCTCGGAGGGAAGGCATCCATGACCCACCCCATGCTCGAACCGCTGCGCGGCGGCCTGATCGTCTCCTGCCAGGCCTACCCCGGCGAGCCGATGCGGCACCCGGAGACGATGGCACAGGTCGCCGCAGCCGTGGTCGACGGCGGCGCGGTCGCCGTGCGGGCTCAGGGCCTGGCCGACGTGCAGCTGGTGGCCGGCCGCGTGGACGTGCCGGTGATCGGCATCTGGAAGGACGGCGATGACGGCGTGTTCATCAGCCCGACGCTGCGGCACTGCCGGGCGGTCCTCGCCGCCGGTGCGGACATCCTCGCCCTCGACGGCACGGTGCGGCCCCGCCCGGACGGCCTGAGTTTCGCCGAGACGGTGCGGCGGGTCCGGGAGGAGTCCGACGCCCCGATCATGGCCGACTGTGACACCCTCGCCGCTGCGGTGGCCGCGGCCGAGGGGGGCGCCGACATCATCGGGACCACCCTTGCGGGGTACACCGACGCCCGGCCGCGTACCGACGGACCGGACCTGAACCTGCTCGCGGAGGTGGTGCAGGCGCTGCCCGGGGTTGCCGTGGTGGCCGAGGGTCGGATCCACACCCCCGCGCAGGCCAGGGCTGCGGCCGACGCGGGGGCGTTCGCGGTGGTGGTCGGCACCGCGATCACCCACCCTGCCACGATCACCGGCTGGTTCGACGGGGCGCTGCGCGCCCGATGACCAGCGCCGCACGACGACCCAGCGACGGCGGTGGAGGTCGTGGTCCCTCGGGGGGCACCCTGGGCGAACCCGGACTCACCTCAGGGTCGGATCGGGGGAGATCCCCCATGACGCCAGGCGGCCCCGGCTGAGAGGGTGGTGGTGGCCCGCTGGAGGGGCGGGCCACCAACTTCGGAGGAACCAATGCACCGCTCGCGCGTCGCCATCGTCACCGCTGTCGCAGGCCTGTCCCTGGCGCTGGCCGGATGCACCTCGTCGGGCCCCCGGGTCACCGAGGAACGGGACGTCGACGCCGATACCCGCGCTGTCGAGGTCGAGGGCAGCGGGGACCTCTACCTGGAGGTCGGCGACACCCCGGAACTCCTGGTCACGGCCCACGAGCGCACGCTGGAGGACATCCGCACCGAGAACCGCGACGGCGTGCTCGTCCTCAGTAACGAGGGCGGCTTCGCGTTCTTCGGCAACCGGGGCCAACTCGACTACGAGGTGACCCTGCCCGCGGTCGAGGCACTCAGCATCTCCGGCGCCGGCGCGATCGACGGCGAGATCGCCCCGGGTGAGTCCCTCACCCTGGACATCCGCGGCGCCGGCGACGTCCGGATCGAGGGCGTGGACGTGGTGGACCTGACCGTCACCGTCTCGGGCGCCGGCAGCGTGGAACTCCTCGGCACGGCCGTGAACCAGAGCGTCACGATCGCCGGCGCCGGCGACTACGTGGGCGGGGAACTCGAGTCCGAGCACGCCGTCGCGACGGTCTCCGGCGCCGGCAGCATGGACGTCTGGGTGACCGGCACTCTGGACGCGACGGTCTCCGGCGCCGGGGACATCACCCACACCGGCGGCGCCGAGGTGACCGAGGAGATCAACGGCGCCGGTTCGATCTCGGGCGACTGACCCGAGCCTCCGGTCGTCATGCAGCACCCCCGGCCCTCAGGCAGGACCTCCCGCAGTCAGGCAGCGCCTCCCGCCCGAGGAAGGCTCGTGGATCCTCCTCCTGCGGGAGGGTGCTGCCTCGGTCCGGGGCCGGACCCGTTCTGCTCAGGCGACGCGGTCGCGGGCGCCGAGCACCTGGGCCACGAAGCCCTCGGCGATCTCCTGGGCCAGCGTCGGCAGGTCGTCGGCCGACGCGGCCAGCCCGGCCGCGAGCGCCTCGAGGTCGGTGTCCGGGTGCCGGGAGGCCCACTCATGCATGAGGTCCGGGCCCGCCTCGGGGTGGAACTGGACGCCGAGGGCGCTGCCGAGCCGGAACGCCTGGAACGGGTACGTCGCCGAGCTCGCGAGCCACACCGCCCCGTCCGGCAGCGAGGTGATCGCGTCGTCGTGCATGGACGGCGCCGGCACGGTGCGGCCGAGGGCCGTGACCACCCCGCCGAGGACCGGGTCCGCGGCGGCGTCCGGGCGCATCCGGACCTCGATGATCCCGCGCTCGGGCCCGCTGGGAGCGTTCACGCTGACCTGGCCGCCACCGGCGACCGCGAGCACCTGGGCGCCGAGGCAGATGCCGAGCACCGGCACCTCCCGCTCGATGGCGGCGAGCATGAGGTCGCCCTCCTGGGCCAGCCAGGGCGCCGACTCGGCGTCGTAGGCGTTGCTGCTGCCGCCGAGCACGATCAGCCCGTCGAGCTCGTCGGCGGGGGGCAGATCCTCACCACGGTCGGGACGCACGATCCGGACGGCGACGTCGGCGAGCCACGGCTCGAGCCGGTCGAGGGGCACGTTGTCCTGGTGCTGGATCACCGTCACCACGGGCGTGGCATCGGAATGCTGGGGGGAGTCGGGGGAGAACTGTTCAGTCACCCGAGGGAAGGTACCTCAGAACGCTGGGAGTCCGCAGGGAGCGCGCGGCGTGGTCAGGACTGCCCCGCCAACCTCGTTGCGCGCGGCCTGCTCAGCGGCGAAGATCGAACGGTGACCCGAATCGCGGCGCCGACGCGCCTCCTCCTCGGCCTCTGCCTCGCGCTGTTCGCCGGCGCGACCCTGGCCGGCCCCGCACTCGCCGACGCCCCGCTGCGTGTGGAAGGTCACGTGGACGACCGCACCACCGAGCAGGTGACCGCCGGGGACGAGGCCGAGATCGAGGCTGCCGCGGACCGGCTTGCCGAGGGCTCCGACTTCGACCTGTTCACCGTGTACGTCGACTCCTTCGACGGCATGGACGCCCAGGCCTGGGCGGACGAGACCGCGACGATCTCCGGGTTCGGCCAGAACGACATCCTGCTCGCGATCGCGGTGGTGGACCGCGAGTACGCCGTCTCCGTGGGCGCCGACCTTCCCCTCTCGGACTCACAGCTGGCCGCCGTGGAGGCCGACTTCCAGGACCACCTGCGCGACGACGACTGGAGCGGTGCCGCGGTCGCGGCCGCGGACGGCTACCTCGAGCAGGCCAACGGCGGCGGCGGCAGCGCGGTGGTGCCGGTGCTGATCGGGGCCGGCGTGATCGGTGGCGGCGCGTTCCTGCTGGTCCGTTCGAACAACAAGCGCAAGCGCCAGCAGGCCCAGCAGGGCGGGCTGAACGTTCCGGGTCGGCCGGGGCCCGGGACCGCACCGACGCCCCCGAACTCGATCGAGGCGGTCCTGGCCTCGCTGTCCACCGAGGACCTCGGCAAGCGCGCCGGGTCGGCCCTCGTGGGTCTGGACGACGACGTGCGCAGTTCGGAACAGGAGCTCGGTTTCGCACAGGCGCAGTTCGGTCTGCAGTCCACCCAGGAGTTCAAGACCGTCCTCGAGGGCGTCCGGGCACAGCTGGCCCAGGCGTTCGCGCTGCAGCAGCGCCTCGACGACACGACCCCCGAGTCCGAGCCGGAGAAACGGCAGATCCTGACCCAGATCGTGCTGCTCTGCGACCAGGGCGACCGGGCCCTCGCCGACCAGGCCGAGTCGTTCGCCGAGCTGCGCAAGCTGCAGCAGAACGCCCCCCAGTTGTTGGACGAGATCAACACCCGCGCGGGCGAGATCGAGGCCCGGATCCCGGCGGCCGAGGCGACCCTGACCCAGCTGCGGGCCACGTATCCGGAGAGCGCACTGGTGTCGGTGTCCCGGGCCCCCGACCAGGCCGCGCAGCTGCTCGAGGCGGCGCGCGACGCCGTCGGGCAGGGGCGCGAACGGGTCACCGGCAACGACCGGGGCACCGCCGTGGCGTTCGCCCACACCGCCGAGGACGCCCTCGCCCAAGCCGTGACGCTGCTCGACTCGGTCACGAACGCCCACGACAACCTCAGCCAGGCGGTGCAACGTCTGGACGCCTCGATCGCCTCGGTCAGCGCCGACCTGGCCGACGCCGAGCGCCTGACCCCGCAGGACCCGCAGGTCGCCCCGGCGGCCGAACGGGCCCGCGCCGCCGTCACGGCGGCGACCGCGGCCCGGCAGAAGAACGGCGACCCGCTCGCCGCGCTCACCGAGATCGTCGCCGCGGAACAGGCCCTCGATGCGGTCCTCGCCGGGCACCGGGAGGCGAACGAGGTTCGCCAGCGCGCGGTGAGCCAACTCCAGAACGGGCTGTCCCGCACCGATGCCCTGATCCGCTCGACGAACACCTACATCGAGACCCACCGGGGCGCCGTCGGGGCGAACGCCCGGACCCGGCTCGCCTCCGCGATCGAGTCCCTGCAACAGGCGCGGGCCATGTCCGAGTCCGACCCGGTGCAGGCACTGCGCCTGGCCACGGCCGCCTGGCACTCGGCCAAGGCCGCGCAGGACCTCGCCGCCTCGGACGTGGCCGCCTGGGAACGGAACCGGAGCCCGTACTCGGGAGGCGGCGGATACTCCTCCCAGCGCGGAATCGACCCGGGATCCCTGATCCTCGGTGGGATTCTCGGAGACATGTTCGGAGGCAGCAACAACGGCTACCGCGGCGGCTACGGCGGCCGGGGCGGGTCCTCCTGGGGCAGCTCCTGGGGCGGCGGCTCGTCCTGGGGCGGCAGCAGCGGCCGATCGAGCAGCTCCCGCCGGTCGAGCAGTTCGCGCCGGTCCAGCAGCTCCCGGCGCTCCGGTGGCCGCTCCGGTGGCAGCCGAAGGTCCGGCGGGCGCGGTCGCTTCTGAGGCACCACATCGAACCCGAACCCACCGGTTGAACAGTTTTGCCCGCAACACCAACCACGTCTTCGCAGACGATGAAAGGACACACAGTGGCTGAGAAGCAGAGCATCCTCGGACGCATCGCCCAGTTGACCCGCGCGAACATCAACGCGCTGATCGACCGCGCCGAGGACCCGGAGAAGATGCTGGACCAGTTGGTGCGGGACTACACCAACAACATCGCCGAGGCCGAGCAGGCCGTTGCCCAGACGATCGGCAACCTGCGCCTGGCCGAGCAGGACTACAACGAGGACGTCGCCGCCGTGCGCGACTGGGGCAACAAGGCCCTGGCCGCCTCCCAGAAGGCGGACCAGCTGCGTGGTTCCGGCGACAACGCCGCGGCCGACCGGTACGACAACCTCGCGAAGGTCGCCCTGCAGAAGCAGGTCGGGTTCGAGAGCGAGGTCAAGGAGGCCGAGCCGATCCTGCGGTCCCAGAACGAGGTCGTCGACAAGCTCAAGCACGGCCTCGCGATCATGAAGGACAAGCTCGGCGAGCTCAAGGTCAAGCGGGACCAGCTGGCAGCGCGGGCGAAGTCGGCCGAGGCACAGGCCCGGGTGCAGGACGCCGTCGCCTCGATCAACGTGCTCGACCCGACCAGCGAGATCGCCCGGTACGAGGACAACGTCCGCCGCCAGGAGGCCCTCGTGGCCGGCAAGGCGGAGATCGCGGCCTCCTCCCTCGACTCGCAGTTCGCCGAGCTGGAGATGAGCGGCGACGCCCTCGAGGTGGACGCCCGGTTCGCCGCACTCAAGGCCGGCTCGCTCGGGGCGGCCCCGGCCACCCCGCAGATCACCGACGAGCCCAGCGGCTACCAGCCCTCAGCCACGGTCGGCGAGCAGGACTACACCTCCTCGCCCGCCGCGGAGGGTCAGCCCACCACGGACGAGCAGCGGTACTGAGCCCGCTCACGAGGGGCGGCACCCGGCCGGGTGCCGCCCCTCGTGGCGTCCGGCCAGGCACCGGCCCCGGGGGGGGCGACCCAAGCCGCGCAAGCCCGGCGGATCCGACCGCCGACCCCTAGTCTGTGAGTCATGCTCGAGACCCCGACGCCCGCCCCGCGCCAGACCTACCTACTGGTCGACGGCGAGAACATCGATGCCACCCTCGGGCTGAGCGTCCTGAACCACCGGCCAACCCCCGACGAACGGCCCCGCTGGGACCGGATCACGGACTTCGCGACGCAGACCTGGGGTCAGCCCGTGACCGGCCTGTTCTTCCTGAACGCGACGTCCGGCGTGATGCCGATGAACTTCATCCAGGCGTTGCTCGCGATGGGCTACCACCCGATCCCGCTGGCCGGCCACGGCGGCGAGAAGGTCGTCGACATCGGCATCCAGCGCACCCTCGCCGCCCTCGAGGACCGACCCGGCGACGTGCTGCTCGCCAGCCACGACGGCGACTTCGTGCCCCAGGTGGAACGGCTCCTCGACGGCGAGCGCCGCGTGGGTGTGCTGTGCTTCCGCGAGTTCGTCAGCGCCAAACTGTCCGACCTGACCGACCGCGGGCTGACCCTGTACGACCTCGAGGACGACCTGAACGCCTTCAACGCACCGCTGCCCCGGGTGCGGATCATCCCGCTGGAGGCGTTCGACCCGCTGCGCTACCTGTAGGCCACCACGACCCGACCTGCCAGTCGGTGAACGCGGCCGGGCCGGCGAGCCGGAGCATCCGGACCTGGTCGGCCGAGACCTGCTCGAGGAGTCCGACCGCCCACGGATGGTCCGGGAGGTACGCGACCCGTACGCGTGCCCCCATCGCGAACGGCCAGGCCCCGAGCCGGTGCGGCACCTCGAACAGGTCCGCCTCGTACGGGGCGAGGCCCGGCGGCCGCACGGTCACGGTGACGATGAGCAGGTCGGGGCCGTCGTCGTCGTCCTCCAGCCGGGCTCCCGTCACCTCCGCCGGAGCATGCCTGCCGTACCGGAGCCAGATCGCCCGACCGGCCCGCCCGTGCGCCCGCATCCCGATGAGGCAGAGCACGACCGAAGCGCCCAGGCCGGCGGGCAGCCACAGACCCAGCCAGTCCCACGGCCACCATGACGGTGTCCGGTCACCCATGCCGGGCACCGCACCGAGCAGCGCCCCGACAGCGACGACCACGACGGGCATGACCAGCACGGCCGCGAGTGAGCCGACGAACAGCCATCCGCTGATGCGGCGCGCTCGTGGCAGGCCCCTGACCTCGGCATCCATGTGCCGAGGGTGTCCCCCCGCCGAACGCGACCGATCCCAGGTTCTGGTCGGCACGCTCCCGGGCCGCCCGCACCTCCCGTGGCAGTGGACTACCCCGGCCCGGCCCGCCGGGGCACACTGGTGCGGTGAGCGACGGCGAGCAGCGACCGGACTGCTGTTTCGACGACTGGGCTCGCTCGGAGTCCCGCCGGGCCCGGCGGGTGGGGGCCGACGGCGTCACGACCGCGCTGCTCGATGCCCTCGCCCGGGTGGGGCTCACCGGGCGCTCCGTCCTCGACGTCGGTGCCGGCGCCGGCACCCTCGTGCTCGGCGCGCTCGAGCGCGGGGCTGCCCGGGGCACGGGCCTCGACCTCGGCGCCGGTGCCGTCGAGGCCGCGCGGACCCTCGCCGCGGATCGTGGGTTCGGCGCCCGGGCCCGGTTCGAGGTGGCCGACGGCGCCGTGGTCGCCCTGCCCGCCAGTGACCTGGTCACCCTGAACCGGGTGATCTGCTGCTACCCGGACCCGAACGCCCTGGTGACCAACACCCTCGCCGCGGCCGGCCGAGGCTACGCGTTCGTGCTGCCCCGGTCCACCGGTCTGCCCGGCCTGATCAACCGGGCCGTGCTGTCGCTCGGGAACGTCTGGTTCCGGGCCCGGCCCCGGGTCTACGGCGGCTACCGCGCGTTCGTGCATGACATCGGCCCGATCCACGACCGCGTCGTGGCGGCCGGGTTCGACCGCGTGCACACCGCACACCCGGGCCTGATCTGGCACCTGGCCGTCTACACCCGCGCCGAGGCGACCACCTGACCGAGCCGGCCACCGCCGTCGGGCACTAGCGTCTGGCACTGCCGTCTGGCACCTCAGACCGCCGGCGGCGGACGGGCCGCCGGCCCCCCGGGGATCCCCCAGGCCCCTCCCAGGAAACTTCCAGGATCCGGGTTCACACTGGAACCCATGAGAACCAGCCAAGCGCCGACGCCGGCCACGACCGGCACCACCGAGGCGCGCCTCCTGGTGGTCGACGACGAGCCCAACATCCGCGAGCTGCTGTCCGCGTCGCTGCGGTTCGCCGGCTTCGAGGTCGAGGTCGCCGCGGACGGGCAGCAGGCCATGCGCCGCGCCCTGGAGATGCAGCCGGACCTGATCGTCCTCGACGTCATGCTCCCGGACCTGGACGGGTTCACGGTGACCCGCCGCCTGCGCGAGCAGGGCGCCCACTTCCCGGTGTTGTTCCTGACCGCCCGGGACGACACCGCGGACAAGATCGCGGGCCTGACGGTCGGCGGCGACGACTACGTCACGAAGCCGTTCAGCCTCGACGAGGTGATCGCCCGGATCCGGGCCGTGCTGCGCCGCGCCCAGGCGACCGCGGCCCTCGAGGACTCGATGCTGCGGGTGGCCGACCTCGAGCTCGACGAGGACGCCCACGAGGTGCGCCGGGGCGGCCAGGAGATCGACCTGTCCCCCACCGAGTTCACGCTGTTGCGCTACCTGATGCTGAACGCCGGCCGGGTGCTGTCCAAGTCCCAGATCCTCGACCACGTGTGGGCCTACAACTGGGGCGGTGACGGCGCCATCGTCGAGTCCTACATCTCCTACCTGCGGCGCAAGATCGACGCCCCGTTCGGCCCCGACTCGCCGGCCCTGATCCACACCAAGCGGGGCGTGGGCTACGTCCTGCGCGAGCCCTGAGATGGTCCGGCAGTCCCGGCTGCCGCTGCGGCTGCGCCTGTCGCTGATCACGGCGGGGATCCTTCTGGTCGCGGTGTCGGTCGCCTCGTTCGCGGCCTACTCGCTCCTGCAGCGGTCCCTGATCACGCAGGTCGACGAGCAACTGCGGACCGCCGGCGCGAGCACCGCCAACCAGGTGCTGGACACGCTGCAGTTCCGCGGCTCGGACGAGATGCTGCCGAGCGACTACTACCTGCGGATCGTCCGCGACGACGATCCGGCCCCGGTGAACTTCCCGGCCACCACCGAGGCCGCGGTCCCCGAGATCCCCGACCTCGACGACGTCACCGGGGACGGGTGGGTCTACTGGACCGTGTCCTCGGTGGGCAACGGTCCCAGCTGGCGGGTCGCGGTGGCGCCGTTGGAGGACCGGGCGACCGGTGCCGAGGAGGGCGCCGTCGCAATCGCGCTGCCGCTGACCAACATGGACAAGACCCTGACCCTGATGCGCCTGGTGATGGTCGGCGTCGGCGCCGGCGTCGTGGTCATGGGCGCGATCGCCGGGTACATCGCGGTGCAGCGTTCCCTGCGCGGCCTGCGTGACATCGAGAACACCGCCGCCGCGGTCGCCGGCGGCGACCTGAGCCGCCGGGTCCCCGCCCAGCCGACCACGACCGAGGTCGGCCGCCTCGGTGCCTCGTTCAACTCGATGGTCGCCAAGCTGGAGGCCTCGTTCGCCGCCCAGACCGCCTCGGAGCAGCGGATGCGGCGGTTCGTCTCCGACGCCTCCCACGAGCTGCGCACCCCGCTGGCCTCGATCCGGGGCTACGGGGAGCTGTACCGGATGGGTGCCGTGCCCCCGGATGAGGTCGGCGCCACGATGCGCCGGATCGAGAACGAGTCGATCCGGATGGGCAACCTGGTGGCGGACCTGCTCGCCCTGGCCAGGCTCGACGAGGGCCGCGCCCTCAAGCTGTCCCGGGTGAACCTGACCGCCGTCGCCTCCGACGCGCTCGCCGATCTGCGCGCGCTCGACCCCACCCGCGAGGGCGAGCTGCTGGCGGCCGGGCCGTTGTGGGTCGAGGCGGACTCCGACCGGGTGCGCCAGGTGGTCACCAACCTGATCGGCAACGTCGTGCAGCACACCCCTGAGGGCACCCCGGTGGAGATCGCCGTGCACGCCGAGGCGCCCGCGCAGGTCCCCGCACCCGGCGAGCCCGGGGTGGCCGTCATCGAGGTGCGCGACCACGGGCCCGGGATCCGCCCGGAGGACGGCGAGCGCGTCTTCGAACGCTTCTACCGGCCGGACTCCTCCCGGGCCCGCAACGCCGGCGGCGGCTCGGGCCTCGGCCTGGCCATCGTCGCCACGATCGTGGCCGCGCACGGCGGCACCGTCCGGCACCGGCCGACGCCCGGTGGTGGCACCACCATCGTGGTCCGACTGCCGATCGCCTCAGGAGTCGCCCGCGGCGACGTGGACGGCGGCCGGGTCGACGCGCGCCCACACGCGCCCACCAGGCCGTAGCCAGTCGCCCTGTGCCTGGGCGGGCTCCAGGTCGGCGAGCAGCTCCGGCGTCCCGGCCAGGCGCACCCGGACCCCGCCGGTGGCCGGCTCGAGCCAGCGCACGGTCGCCTCGAACACGTTCGGCCCGTCCGGCCGATCCTCGAAGAGTTCGACGGCGGAGGGCCGGAACCGCACGACGCACGCCCCGCCGTCGGGCTGCTCGAGCGAGCCGTCGGGTCGGCCGCGGGTCGCGGCCTCGGGTGCGACCGCCTCGAGCGGCCCGACGGCGGTGCGCACCCCGGCGCGGTCGCGTCGCCCGGGCAGGAGGTTCGTGCCGACGAGCGCGGCGGTGAACGCCGTCCGCGGTGCACTGAACACCTCGGCGCACCGGCCGCGCTCGACGAGTTCACCCTCGCGCAGCACCGCGACGTGGTCCGCGAGCACAACGGCATCGAGCACGTCGTGGGAGACCACGACGGCGGTGGTGCCGGTGGCCCGCACCTGCTCGGCGAGGAGCTGCCGGATCTGCGGGGCCGAAGTCGCGTCCAGGGCGGCGAGCGGCTCGTCCAGCAGCAGCACGGCGGGTTCGGCGGCGAGCGCCCTGGCGATCGCGACCCGCTGCTGCTGCCCGCCGGAGAGCTCACCCGGGCGCCGGTCACCGGTGCCGTCCAGGCCGACCCGGGCCAGCCACTCGCGGGCCCGCTCGCGCGCGGGGGCGGCCCGCATGCCGGAGCTGCGCAGGCCGAACGCGACGTTCTCGGTGGCGCTCAGGTGCGGGAACAGCAGCGGGTCCTGGCCGAGCAGCCCCACGCCGCGGTGCTCGGGGGCGACCAGCAGGTCCGGCCCGTCCGGCCGGTCCGGCACTGACCCGCGCGGACTGCGGCGGGTCAGGACCCGTTCCCCGACCCGCACCGTCCCGGTGGTCGGCCGGACCAGCCCGGCCACGACGTGCAGCAGGGTGGACTTGCCGGAGGCGTTCGGGCCCACCACGGCCAGCACCTCACCGGCCGGGACCTCGAGTGCGACGTCCAGGGTGAAGTGGCCACGCTCGACCCGCACGCTGGCCGAGACCCCGGCCGCCGGCCCGGTCACCACGCCTCCCGGCGGCGCCAGTCCCTCAGGACCAGCAGGATCACCAGGGAGACCACCACGAGGAGCACGGCGAGCGCGAGCGCCGAGTCCCGGGTCACGCCCGCTCCGTTGAACGCCGTGTAGATCGCCATCGGCATCGTCTGGGTGACGCCGGGCTGGTTGCCCGCGAACAGCGCGGTCGCCCCGAACTCACCGACCGCTCGGGCGAACGCGAGCACGGTGCCCGCGATCAGTCCCGGCATGACCAGCGGCAGGGTGATCCGGCGCAGCACGGTCCAGCGCCCGGCACCGAGCGTGGCGGCCACGTACTCGTACCGGGTGCCCGCGGTGCGCAGTGCACCCTCGAGCGAGATCACCAGGAACGGCATCGCGACGAACGTCTGGGCCATCACCACGGCCAGGGTGGTGAACGGGACCGTGATCCCGACCACGGTCAGGACCTGCCCGAGGTAGCCGTTGACGCCGAACAGGTACAGCAGGGCCATGCCGCCGACGAGCGGCGGCAGCACCAGCGGGAGGGTGACGATGATCCGGAGAACCTCCGCCAGGCGGCTCGGCGCCCGGGACAGATACAGCGCGAGCGGCACTCCGAGGACGAGGCAGCACACCATGGCCGCGAGCCCCGTGCGCAGGGACAGGCTCAGCGCGGACAGGGCAGCGGGCGACGTGATCGCCGCCGGGAACGTGGCCCAGTCGACCCGCGGGAACAGGGCCACGAGCGGCAGCAGCACCGCGACGAGTCCGAGCACCGCGGGCACCGCGAGCAGCACCGGCAGCGGGCGCGGTGCGGCGCCGCGCTCCCCGCGCGAGCGCGCGGAGGCCGGAGCGGGCGTCGGGCCGGCCGGTCCCGGCGGTCCGGCGGCGCTCGGGTCGGTGGTCATGGGGCGCCGAAGCCGTGCTCCGCCAGGACCGCCCGTCCGGCATCGGAGAGAACGAACTGCACGAACAGCGCGCCGGCGGGCTCGGCACCGTCGAGTTCGACGATCGGGTAGGTGTTCACGACGTCCTCGGCGCCGGTCGGCACGACGGCCTCGAGGTCGTCGGCCCGGGACGCCACGTCGGTGCCGTAGACGAGGCCGGCGCCGACGTCGCCGTTGACCACCCGTTCGGCCACCGCGGTCACGTTCTGCTCCTGGCTCACCGGGGTGCCGGTGAACCCCTGCGCCTCGAACAGCCGGGTGGTGGCGTCGCCGCACGGCACCTCGGGCGCGCAGATTACGAACGTGGTGTCGTCGAGGTCGGGCAGGTCCGCGATCCCGTCCGGGTTCCCGGCCGGCACCGCGATCACGAGCGTGTTCGTGGCGAACGACTCGGGGGCGCTCGCCTCCAGGCCGGCCGCGGTGATGGCGTCCATGGTCGAGGTGTTGGCGGTGGCGAGCACGTCGGCGTTCGCTCCCTCCTCGAGCTGGGTGACCAGGGTCGAGGACCCGTCGTAGACGGCCGGCCCGATCTCCACGTCCGGGTACAGCTCGCCGAACGCCGCGAGCAGGTCGTCGAAGGGCTCCTGCAGCGAGGCGGCAGCGAACACGGTGAGGGAGCCGCCGAGTTCCTGGGCGTCACCGGTCCCGGAGCCGGCGTCGGTCGGGTCGCCACCACCGTCGCCGGAGGAGCACGCGACGAGCGCCAGGCCCATCGCGGCCGCGCCGAGCACGGCGATCAGCGTGCGCGAACGAGTGCCGCGGCGGGCGTGCTGCCGGGCGCAGGACGGGAGGGACCGGGTCACCGGGGCTGCCTCTCCGTCTCGACGATCACGGTGGTCGCCTTGACCACGGCCACGGCCGTGGATCCGACCTCGAGGCCGAGCTCGCGCACGGCCTCGCTGGACATCAGTGACACCACCCGGAACGGGCCGCACTGCAGCTCGACCTGCGCCATCACGGTGTCGGCGACGATGTTCGTGACCAGGCCGACGAACCGGTTCCGGGCACTGCTGGCGGTAGCGGTCGGGTCCTCGGGTGCGTGGGCCAGCTGTTGGGCCCAGCGGGCCAGCTCCACCCCGGGGATCACCTGCCGGCCGGCCTCGTCGCGGGTGGCGTTCAGGGACCCCGACTCCACCCGGCGGCGCACCGTGTCCGCACTCACGCCGATGAGACGAGCGGCCTCGCTGATTCGATAGTGCGTCACATTGCGGAGCATATCAACGCAACTGCGCGCGAAGCGGCGGATGTGAGATGCATCTGCGACTTACTCCCGGTTCCCGATCGACCGAGCCCCCCGGCGCCGAGCGAGCGTGCCGTGCAACGCTCGGTCGGCCGCAACCCGCTCGGCCGACCGGCGAGGTAGTCGATCGGGTCGGCTCGGTGTGTGGTTGCCCGAGCCGCGCGGTCGTTACATTGAGAGACATGCGCATCACCTCGAGCAGCGTTGCTCTGATCTCCGGCGCCGCGTCCGGCCTGGGCGAGGCGACCGCCCGTCGGCTCCTCGCCGACGGAGCCGCCGTCGTCCTGGCCGACCTCCCCACCTCCCGCGGTGCCGACCTCGCCGAGGAACTCGGCCCGCGCGCCGCGTTCGCCCCGACCGACGTGCGCGACGAGGACCAGGTGCGCGCCGCCGTCGCCACGGCCACCGGGCTGGGCGAGCTCCGGATCGCGGTGACCTGCGCGGGCGTGGCGACGCCCGGCCGGATCCTCGGCAAGCGTGGCCTGCTCCCCCTGGACACCTACCGCACCGTCGTCGAGATCAACCTCATCGGCACGTTCAACGTGCTGCGCCTCGCGGCCGAGGCGATGGCCGGCAACACCGAGGTCGACGGCGATCGCGGCGTGGTCGTGATGACGGCCTCGGTCGCGGCGTACGACGGGCAGGTGGGCCAGGCCGCGTACGCGTCCTCCAAGGGCGGGGTGGTCGCCCTGACCCTCACCGCCGCACGCGACCTCGCCGCCCTGGGCATCCGGGTCGTGACCATCGCGCCGGGCGTCATGGAGACACCGATGATGGCCGGCCTGCCGGAGGAGACCCGGACGTCCCTGGAGGGGCTCGTGCCGCACCCGTCCCGGCTCGGACGTCCCGAGGAGTACGCCGCGCTCGCCGCGCACCTCGTGGACAACCCGCTACTGAACGGTGAGGTCATCCGCCTCGACGGCGCCCTCCGGATGCCCCCGCGCTGAGAGCGGCGGCGGCGGGACCTGTAGCGGTGTGACTCCGACGCACCCGGTACGTCGGAATCGCACCACACGACGAACCTCGCGGCGGTCGGAACCGCGCACGCACGGGCTACGGTGGGACCATGCCGCTGCCGCCCCTCGTCGCCCCCGGCCCGCCGCTGACCCGCGCCGATTCGGACCGGCTGGCCCGGCACCTGATGCTGCCCCAGGTCGGCGAGGACGGGCAGCGCCGGATCATGGCCGCGAGGGTGGCCGTGGTGGGCGCCGGCGGCCTCGGCTCACCCGTGCTGCAGTACCTCGCCGCGGCCGGCGTCGGCACGATCGCGATCATCGACGACGACGTGGTCGAGCGCTCCAACCTCCAGCGGCAGGTGCTCCACACCGTCGCCGACATCGGGCGCCGCAAGGTGGACTCCGCGGCCGAGAAGATCGCCGAGCTCGCCCCGCGGGCGACGCTGGTCAAACACGCCGTGCGCCTGGACGCCGGCAACGCCGAGCAGATCCTGGGCGGGTACGACGTGGTGCTCGACGGCACCGACAACTTCACCACCCGCTACCTCGTCAACGACACCTGCGCGCGCCTCGGGACCCCCCTGGTGTGGGCCTCGATCTTCCAGTTCGACGCGCAGGTCTCCGTGTTCTGGTCCCGCCCGCCCGCGCCGGCCGCGCCGGTGACGCTGCGCGACCTGTTCCCGCAGGCACCGCCGGAGGGTTCCGTGCCCTCCTGCGCGGAGGCCGGCGTGCTCGGTGTGCTGTGCGGGCAGGTCGGTTCGGTGATGGCCGCGGAAGCCCTCAAGCTCATCGCCGGGTTTGGCGAACCGCTGCTCGGTCGGGTCCTCGTGGTGGACGCACTGAATGCTCGCTGGACCGAGGTGCCGCTTCGCCCACGGGCGACGGCGCAGGCCGGGCCGGGCGCGCGTCCGGCTGCGTCGGTGCCGCCGGTGCCATCGGTGCCATCAGTGCCGCCAGTACCCCTCACCCGGGTCCCGCCGCCCCCGGGCGGCTACCCGCCGCACCCCGGCCGCACCGGACCGGCCCGCCCGACCCCGCCGGCGCCGTCGGGCATCGGCCGGATCAGCGCCGACGAGCTGGACCGTCGACTCCAGGCGCGACGCCGGCGCGAGGACGACTTCGAGCTCGTCGACGTGCGCGACCCCGCCGAGTTCGCCCAGAACTCGATCCCGGGCGCCCAGCTGATCCCGCTGTCGTTCGCCCTCACCGAGGCCGGCCGTACCGGTCTGGACACCCACACCGAGGTGATCCTGTACTGCAAGACCGGGCCGCGCGCCGACCGCGCCGCGACCGCGTTCGAGCGTGCCGGATTCCGGACCGCCGTGCTGGCCGGGGGGATCGACGCATGGGAGAACCGGTGAAGCGCTCGGTCGCCGAGCACCAGCGCACCGTGCTGGCCGCCCTCGAGCCGCTGCCCGCCCGCGACGTGCCGATCGGCGGGGCGGGCGGCGCGGTGCTCGCGGCGGACGTGCGCTCACGCACGCCGATCCCGCTCTTCGACAACTCCGCCATGGACGGCTACGCGGTGCGCCGGGCGGACCTGATCGGCGCAGGGCCGGACCATCCGGTGGCCCTGCCGGTGATCGCGGACCTGCCCGCCGGGACCGGTGAACGCCCCGAGATCGGGCCGGGCACCGCGGCCCGGATCATGACCGGCGCGCCGATGCCTCCGGGAGCGGACGCCGTGGTGCCCGTCGAGGAAACCGACGCCGGCACCACCACGGTGACGATCACCGCCGAGCCCGCCGAGGCGGCCCACATCCGCCGGGCCGGGGACGACCTCGCCACCGGCGAACTGGTGCTGCGCGCCGGCACCCGGCTGACCGCCCGGCACCTCGCCGCGGCGGCCGGCGCCGGGCACGGCTCGCTGCCGGTCCATCCCAGACCCCGGGTCGCCGTGATCTCGACCGGCACCGAGCTCGTCGACCCCGGCACGGAGCCGGCCTGGGGCCAGATCCCGGACTCGAACTCCTACCTGCTCGCCCAGTCCGTGACCGAGGCCGGCGGCGCCCCGGTGCGGATCGGCGCGGTGCCCGACGACGAGGCCGCGTTCGCGCGACTGCTCGCCGAGGTGTCCCCCGACGTGGACGCGATCGTGCTGTCCGGCGGGGTGAGCGTGGGCGCGTTCGATGTGGTCAAGGCCGTGCTCGCGCCGCTGCCGTCGATGTGGTTCGGGCCGCTCGCGATGCAGCCGGGCAAGCCGCAGGGCTTCGGCCGCCTCGCCGACGGCACGGTCGTGTTCGCGCTGCCCGGCAACCCGGTGAGCGTGTACGTGTCCTTCGAGGTGTTCGTCCGCCCGGGACTGCGCCGGCTGGCCGGGGACACCGCGCCGCTGCCGCGCCCGGTCGACGCCGTGGCCGAGGTGGGCTGGCGCTCGCCGCCCGGGCGGGAGCAGTACATGCCGGTCGTGATAGCTCAGGACGGGGCCGACGGCGGCGCCGGACTCCTGCGGGTGCGCCCCTCCGCGCGGCGCGGGTCGGGCTCACACCTGGTCGGTGGGTTGGCCGGGGCGGACGGCCTCGCCCGGGTGGCCGCCGACGTCGACGAGGTCAGTGCCGGTGACCGCGTCGCGGTGCTGTGGGGGGCCTCATGACCGGATTCACCCACCTCGACGGCGCCGGGCAGGCCCGCATGGTCGACGTCACCGAGAAGACGCCGACCGTCCGCTCGGCGACCGCCGAGGCGCTGGTCGAGTGCGCCCCGCGCGCGGTGGCGGCCCTGCGGGAGGACTCGGTGCCGAAGGGCGACGTGCTCGCCGTGGCCCGCGTGGCCGGGATCGCCGCCGCGAAGCGCACCCCCGAACTGCTGCCGCTCGCGCACGTGATCGGGGTGCACGGGGTGGTGGTCGAGGCCGAGATCGGCGACGACGGCGTTCACCTGCGCGCGACCGTGCGCACCGCCGACCGGACCGGGGTGGAGATGGAGGCCCTGACCGCGGTGAGCGTCGCGGCCCTGAACGTGGTGGACATGGTCAAGGGACTGGACAAGGCGGTGTCCATCACCGGGATCCGGCTGCTCAGCAAGACCGGCGGGAAGTCCGGGGACTGGCACCGGGACCAGAGCTGACCCACGATGACCGTCGGCCCGCCGTACCCGATCGACCCGGCACTGTTCGTTCCGGCACTGTTCGTTCCGGCACTGTTCGTTCCGGCACTGTTCGTTCCGGCACTGTTCGTTCCGGTGCGCCGGGCTCGGCCGGAGCCGGGACGGCAGCAGCCGTGACCGGCGCCGCCCGCGACGTCATCGTGCTCGCCGGCGGCCGCGCGGAGCGGCTCGGCGGGGCCAGCAAGCCGCAGGTGCGGGTCGGTGGTCAGACACTGCTCGAGCGGGTGCTTGCGGCAGCCTCCGACGACGCCGGGCACCCCGTCCGCGCGGTGGTCGTCGGCCCGGCCGAGCTCGCCTCGACGGATGTGCGGGCCGGTCTGGCGCTCCGGGTGGTGCGTGAGGACCCGCCGTTCGGTGGCCCGGTGGCCGGGCTCGCCGCCGGCCTGGCCGAGCTCGAGACGTGGGCCGGTGCGGCCCGCCCCCCCGACCTGCCCGTGCTGGTACTGGCCTGCGACCTCCCGTACGTCAGCACCGCCGTCGGGCCCCTGCTGGAGCGTTTCGCCACGCTCGGCGAGGACGAGGACGGTGCGTGCGCCGAGCAGGACGGCCGCCTGCAGTGGCTCGTCGGTGCCTACCGGCGCGAGGCGCTGCGACGTGCCCTCGGCGCGCTCGGCAGGCACGGCAGCGTCCAGGGCGCCTCCGTGCGGGCCCTGGTGGCACCGCTGCGGCTGGTCGGGGTGGGCGGTGTCGACGCCCGGGACGTCGACACCTGGGCGGAGGTCGCGGGCGCCCGGGAGCGGCTGGGCGAGCCTCGGGCCGGGGACGGTCCTGGGGTCGGCGCCGATGTGGCAGAGTCTGTTCAACGGCGAGGAGGACCGATGAGTCGTGAACTACCCCCGATCCAGGACTGGGTCGAGACGCTGGCGGCCGAGCTCGGGGTCGATCCCGCGCTGGTGGACCTGCGCGCGCTGCTCGACATGACCCGGGACGTCGCGCACCACGTGGACCGCCCGGCGGCCCCGGTGAGTGCGTTCATCGTGGGACTCGCCGCCGGTTCCGGGGCCTCGGTGGACCAGGTCCAACAGCTGTGCGCGCGCACCTCCGACCTCGCCCGCGCCCGCAGTGGCGATGATCACGCCGGCGCCGGACCGGCGGCCGACCGATGACCGAGGTCCGCTACTTCGCCGCGGCCGCCGAAGCCGCTGGTCGCAGCGGCGAGTCGCTCGCCGCAGGCACCGTCGGGGAACTGCGCGAACTGATGGTGAGCCGGCACGGCGAGGCCCTGGAACGGGTGCTCTCCCGTTGTTCCCTCCTGGTCGACGGGGTAGCCTCCCCCGATGATGTCTCGCTGGATGACGACACCGTGGTGGACGTACTCCCCCCGTTCGCGGGAGGCTGAGAACCTCGGCGGCAGCGGCCGTTGAGGCCGGCCCCCACCGCAGCGACCACGGCTGCCCCCAGGGCAGCCACCGAAGCGACCAGGACGACCGGGTCACGTGACCGGGCGCCCGGGGCGGCGCCGCGCCTGCGCGCCCTCGACGCCCTGCGACTACTCGCCGCGCTGACCGTGGTGCTGATGCACTTCACCACCCGCGACCACGGGCGGTGGGGTGTCGACGTGCTTCCACACGAGCTGTTCCCGGGCCTGAGCGAGGTGCTCCGGTACGGCTATGTCGGGATGCACCTGTTCTTCGTGCTGAGCGGGTTCGTGATCCTGATGTCCGCCTGGGGGCGATCGACCGGTTCGTTCGTGGCCTCCCGGATCAGCCGCCTGTACCCCGCGTTCTGGGTCGCCGTGCTGCTCACCGCGACGCTGCGCTGGCTCTGGCCGACGTTCGAGGCGCGCTCGGTGCCGGAGGTGCTCGCGAACCTGACCATGTTCCATGAGCCGTTCGACGTGGTGCACGTGGACGGCGTGTACTGGACGCTCTGGGTGGAGATGCAGTTCTACCTGCTCATGGCCGTCCTGGTGGCGCTCGGGCTGACCCGGCGCCGGGTCCTGGTCACGGCGACGGCCCTGCCGCTGGTGGGCACGGCGCTCACCCTGACGATGCCAGGCGCGACCGAGACCGTGACGGCGCTCAGCTGGGTGTCGATGTTCGGTGCCGGCATGGTCATGTACCTGATCTACCGGGACGGGCACAGCGTGAAGCTGTGGGCGCTGGTCGCCCTGAACACCGCACAGGGAGTGCTGGTCGCGGCCCTGACCCAGACCGACTCGATCGAGGCGATCTCCTCCGGAGCCGAGGTCTCCCCGCTGGTCCTCGCGCTGGCGGTCCTGGGCGTGGTTGCCGCGGTGGCGGTGATCGCGTTCGTGCCGGCGATCCGGGATCTGGACTGGCGCTGGCTGACCGCCGTCGGCACCCTCACGTTCCCGCTGTACCTCACCCACGAGTACGTGGGCTGGGCGCTGATCGAGGCGCTGCATCCCGTGCTCGGGAAGTGGGGCACCCTGGCCGTCGCGGTCGGCGTGTGCCTGGGCCTGGCCTGGCTGATCCACCGGTTCGTGGAGAAGCGGTGGCACCGGAGGATGCGCCGGTGGCTCGAGGCGCGCCTCAGCCCGCCGCGCGCCACGCCGGACCTGCCGGCCTCGGATCCACCGGTCGCCCGGACGTCAGGGTCGGTCGGTCAGTCCCAGTGACGCCGTCAGCGCCTCGACGGCGTGGGCGTACAGGGCGTCGGCCGGTTCGAAGCCGCCGTGGAAGTGGCCGCCGATCTCGAGGGTGACGAGTCCGATCACTTGGGCCAGCGCCGTGACGCCCGCCGCCAGCCGGGCGGGCGGGACCCGCGGGCCGAGCAGCGATCCGGCGGCGCGGAGCTGGGCGTCCAGGCCCGGGTCGGTGACCTCGGCCGCCTCGAGCGGTCGGTCCTCAGCCGCCTCGAGCGGTCGGAAGAACGCGAGCATCACCCGCTCGGCCGGAACCGTCGTCTCCTGCGGCGCGCGGTAGCCCGGCACCGGGGTGCCGTAGATCAGGGAGAACCGGTGCGGCTGGACCAGGGCCCAGCTCCGCAGGGTGCTGGCGGCCGTGGCCCACCGCCGGGCGGGGTCCGCGGCCGCGGGACGGGCCCCGCCGCCCGCGGCCGGGGTGTCCGCGCGCACGCCGGCAGCACCGCCGGCACCGGCAGTGCGGTCTGCGGACTCGAGCGCGTGGGCGAGGTCGGCGTAGGCGTCGACGATCAGGGCGGTGAGCAGGTCGTCCCGGCTCGCGAAGTAGCGGTACAGCGCCGAGGACACCATGCCGAGCTCGCGGGAGATCGCCCGCAGCGACAGCTCCCCCGCGCCCGCGTCGCCGAGCTGGCGCAGGGCCTCGTTCTTGATCTGCTCGGTGAGCTCCGCGCGGGCGATGGCGCGGGCCGTACCTGGGGCCGCCATGGCAGGAGTCTGCCACAAGCGAGATCGCTGCTCTGAATTGTGAGCACCGCTCTTGTCATCCGGTGGAGCAGCGGGCATGATGGCGACAACCGAGAGCATCGCTCTCGTCCTGACGAGCGGAGCTCTCCATGACCACCTCGCACACGGAGCCCACCGCGGCGGCGACGCCGATCACCGAGGCGACCACCGCCGTCGGACCCGTGGATCCGGTCGGCGGCCCGAGCCGCACGCCGATGTCCGCCCGGGCCGCCCTGGCCGCGGCCGGCGTGCTCTTCGCGGCCTACCCGGCCCTGCGCCCGTGGACCGATGAGACGACCCTGGCCGGCGCGGCCGCGTTCGCCTCTCCGGCATGGGTGGCCGCCCACACGATGGGCATGTTCGCCTTCATGCTGCTCACGGTCGCGCTGGCGCTCAGGTCGGTCGCGGTCGGCACGGGCTGGGCGAACGCCGTCGTAGCCGCCGTCGGCACGGCACTGATCCTGCCGTACTACGGCGCCGAGACGTTCGGCCTCCCGGTCATCGGCGCCCGCGCACTGGCCGACGGCGACGCCAGCCTTCTCGAACTGGCCGGCGCCTTCCGCTACGCACCCGTCCCGATGGTCCTCTTCGGGCTCGGGCTGCTCGCCCTTGCGGCGGCCGGCGTCCTGCTCGTCCGCGAGGGGTGGCGGTCCCGGGGCCTCGCCCGTGTGAGCGAACTCCTCACCGGACTGATGCTGGCCCTGTACCTGGCGCAGTACTTCGGTACGCCGGCGATGCGGATCGGGCATGGCGTCCTGCTCGCACTGGGGTGCCTCCTGATGGCCGCCGCGTGGGGCGGGCGCCGTGGTGAGTCACGCGACTCACCACCGTGCTAGGTTGGGCAGATGCCACGCGAACTCTCGGCGTACCACCGGCAGGTCGCCGCAGCCAACCGCGAGGCCATCCTGGCCGCGGCCACCGATCTGTTCCTGGAACGCGGTTACGACCGGACCTCGCTGGCCCGGGTAGCCGAGCGCGCCGGGGTGTCCAAGGCGACCCTGTTCAAGCAGTTCCCGACGAAGGCGGAGCTGTTCGAGGCGACGGTGCTCGCGGCCGGTGCCGGTCCCGACGAGGTGCTCGCGGACCCGCCGGTGGGCGACTTCCGCGCCGGTCTGGTCGTCCTGGGCCTCGCCTATGTGGAGTTGCTGTCCCGCCCGCGGGTCGCGGACCTGATCCGGACCCTGATCGCGGAGTCCCCGCGGTTCCCGGAACTGCGGGAGCGGACCTTCGACTTCGGCGCGCTGCCCGTGCTCGCGGCGCTGAAGCGCTACTTCCGAGCGGCCAACGATGCGGCAACCGCCGACGTCGACGATCCGGAGGTGGCGGCACCGCAGTTCCTCGGCATGATCGCCACGGTCGTCTTCTGGCCCCGCCTGGTCCACGGCGGCTGGTCGCTCAACGAGCAGGAGACCCGCGAGGTGGTCGACCAGGCCGCGCGGACGATCCTGGCGCGCTACGGCCGCCGCTGACCACCGCCGGCCAGCGAACGGACCCTAGCCGACCAGGGACGCGATCGGTCCCCGCACCGCCTCGAGCACCTCCGACGAGGCCGCGCCGATCAGCCACGGCGTGAGCGGTCCGCATGGGGCGTAGGCGGAGCCGTCGAGCCGGCCGGTGAAGCCGCCGGCCTCGGCCAGGAGCAGCGCGCCCGGTACGTGGTCCCAGGGCCAGTCGTTGCGGAAGGCGACGTACTCCACCTCACCGAGGGCCACCTTGGCGTAGTCCACCCCGGCGCACATCCAGGAGTCGGAGATCTGCAGCGGCGCCGGGGCGTTGCTGCGCAGGGGCTGGCTGGAGGTCGCGCCGCGCAGGGGCAGGCCCGCCACGACGGCGGGCCGCTCGATCCGGACCCCGTTGCGGTACGCCCCGGCCCCGGCCTCGGCGACGAACGCCTCCGCCCGCTCGGGCACCCAGATCCAGGAGCGGACCGCCGCACCGCCGCGCACCTCGGCCACCATGACCGCATGGTCCGGGGACCCGTTCACGAAGTTCTTGGTGCCGTCGATCGGGTCGATCGTGAAGGAGTGCTCCGCCGCGGCGAACGCCTCGAGCAGGCTCGCATCCGCGGAGGCGGCCTCCTCGCCGAGCACGAGCGCGTCCGGGTAGGCGGCCTGCAGCACCGCGGCGATGGCGATCTCGCTCTCCCGGTCCGCCACGGTCACCAGGTCACCCGGGGCCTTCTCGAACACCTGCCCGCCGGAGAGGGCACGGAACCGTGGCGTGATGACGGTGGCGGCCGTCTCCTTCAGCAGGTCGAGGACGGCGTCGGTATCCATGCCGTCCAACCTGCCAGAGACGGACGACCGGGCGCGACCGCGTCTCACGGCCGGTGCCGCGCCGTCACCGGCCGTTCACCGGCATGAGCCGCTCACCGGCAGCGGCCGTCAGCCGCCGATGGCACTCATCGGGCGGTCCGGCTGCAGGAAGCCGGGGTCGTCGATGCCGTGCCCGGGCAGCTTGCCCGCGATGCAGGTGTGCATCAGGGTCGCGATGTCGTCGTCGGTGCCGCCGCCGCGCAGCACCCCGAGCAGGTCGGACTCCTCGCGCGCGAACAGGCAGTTGCGCAGCTGCCCGTCGGCGGTCAGCCGGACCCGGTCGCACGCTCCGCAGAATGGCAGCGTCACGGAACGGATCACGCCCACGGTGGTCGGTCCGCCGTCGATCAGGAACCGCTCCGCGGGCGAGGTGCCCCGGTCCCCGAACTCGGTGAGCTCGAACTCCTGCTCGAGAACGGCGAGGATCTCCTCGCCGGTGACCATCGCCGCCCGGGTCCAGGTGTGCCCGGCATCCAGCGGCATCTGCTCGATGAACCGCATCTCGGCGCCTTTGTCGCGGGCGAAGGCGACCAGGTCCACGAGCTCGTCGTCATTCACCCCGCGCATGGCGACGGCGTTGATCTTCACGGGCGCCAGGCCGGCGGCGAACGCGGCGTCGATGCCGTCCAGGACCTCGGGCAGCTTGTCCCGCCGGGTCAGGGCGTGGAAGCGGTCGCGGCGCAGCGTGTCCAGGCTGATGTTCACCCGGGTCAGGCCGGCCTCGACCAGCGGCCCGGCGAGCGTCGGCAGCCGGATCCCGTTCGTGGTCATCGACAGCTCCAGCTGCCCGTCGTCACCGATGATCGCGGACATCCGGGCCACCACGTCCACGGCGTCCGGGCGCAGCAGCGGCTCGCCGCCGGTGAGCCGGACCTCCACGATGCCGAGCGCGGCCGCGACCTCGGTCACCCGGACCAGCTCGTCGGTGGTGAGGATGTTGTCCTTGTGCAGCCACGGCACGCCCTCGGCCGGCATGCAGTAGGTGCACCGCAGGTTGCACTTGTCCGTCAGGGAGATCCGCAGGTCGCGGTGCACCCGCCCGTATCGGTCGATGATCGGGCGGGCCAGCTCCGGGGAGACGCTCATGCCGACCCCACCCAGGTGTGGCTGCCGTCGGCCAGGAACTGCTTCTTCCACATCGGCAGTTCGGCCTTGACCACCTCGACGAGGTCGCGGCAGGCATCGAACGCCGCCGCCCGGTGCGCACTGCCGGCGCACGCGACGATGGCGAGGTCCCCGACGGCGAGGTCGCCGGTGCGGTGGCTCACCGCGAGGGCCACGTCCGGGTGCCGGCCGGCGACCCGGTCGGCGAGTTCGGCGAGCACCCGCGGGGCGTCGGGGTGGGCGCTGTACTCGAGCCGGGTCACCGTACCGTTCGCGTCCGGGCTGTGGTCGCGGACGGTCCCGATGAAACTGGCGACGGCGCCGGTGCCGGAGTCGGAGACGGCCCCCATGTGGGTCGCGACGTCGAGTGGCTCGGGGGAGATCGCGGTCAGGCGCACGCTCATCCGTGGTCACCGCCGTCCAGCTGGTCCAGGATGTGCGGGACGAGCGGCAGCAGCACGGCCACCGCGGACGCGGCCCCGCCCGGGCTCCCGGGCGCGTTCACCACGAACGCCCCACCCAGGGTGCCGGCCACACCCCGACTCAGGATCGCCGTCGGCACGACGGCCGCGTCGCGGCGGCGCAGTTCCTCGGCGATCCCGGGAAGTTCCACCTCGAGCACCCGAACGGTCCCCTCCGGGGTGCGGTCCCGTGGCGAGATGCCGGTACCGCCGCTGGTCAGGACGAGCCGGGCACCGCCGTCGACGGCGTCCCGCAGCGCGGTCTCGACGGCGTCGGCGCCGTCGGGGACCACCCGGACCGGTTCGACGTCGTATCCCGCCTCGGCGAGCAGGGCGGCGGCACGGGCGCCGGAGACGTCCTCGCGCTCCCCGGCCGCGCACCGGTCCGAGACCGTGATCACGACCGCCCGAATACCGTTACCCATCCGGCCAGCCTACGTCCTATCGGCCGGTGACCTGCCCGTGTCGCTCGCGCAGCCGGGCCACCGCAGCCGGGCTACGATCGCTTCGTCAGTCCAGTCGTCGAGGGAACGTGAATAGATGGGCGTCATCGACGCACCACAGTGGGTCCTGTCCGCATGGCGCAGGAGTCTGGAGGCGGTGGGTGCCACCGCCGACCGCGAGGCCATCGAGGCCCGCGGTGAGGCCTTGATCGAGCGGTGGTCCCGGCCGGACCGGATCCACCACAACGTCAAGCGGCTGATCGGCGTACTCGCCCGGGTCGACGAGCTCGCGCCGGAGACCCACCATCCGGACATCGTCCGGATCGCCGCCTGGTACCACGGCGCCGTGTTCAACGCGGCCGCCCGCCAGGCGTATGCGCACAAGGGTGGCGTGGACGAGGCGGCCTCCGCCGCGCTCGCGCGCACCGAGCTGGCCGACCTCGGGGTCCCGGAGAAGGTGGTCAACCGGATCGCCGAGCTGATCTCGGTGCTGGCGCGCCACGACGCCCCGGCCACGGACATCGACGCTCAGGCGCTGTGTGACGCCGACCTCGGCGGGCTCGCCTCCGAACCGCAGAAGTACGAGGCGTACCGACGCGAGGTGCGCCAGGAGTACCAGCACATCCCGCAACGGGACTACGTGGAGGCCCGTCTCGCGATCGTGACGAAGCTCCTGGGCCGCACCCACCTGTTCCGGTCGCCGCTCGGACGGGACTGGGAGGACGCCGCCCGGGAGAACCTGAACGCCGAACTCGCCCGGCTGACCAACGAGCTCACCGGCCTGCCACCGCGCGACCCGGACGAGCCCGACCCGAGCCGGGTCGACGTGGCGCAGGCCGAGGCCGATCCGGACGCCGACGACTCCGGTTTCGGCCTGGCCGACGAGGCGGAGGAACCGCGCCGGCCGGCCGAGCCCGGCCGGCCGACCCGCACCGCGGTGCCGGACCTGGCCGTGGACCGGGACCGGCCCGTCGAGCCGCCGGGTACGGATGGCGCCTGGCCGAGCCTGCCGACGATGCGCTCCGCCGACGTCGCTGACGACGAGGACGAGACGCAGCACGAGACGTCGCTGAGCCGGCCGCCGCGGATGCCGGCCCGCCAGCGCCCGCCCTCGGAGTGAGTCGGCGTCCACACCCGGAGGCCCCTGCCGCTGCGCGCACAGGTCCGCCACGCGACCGACGGGCGATGGCCGCCGGCTCCTACGGTCGATCCAGGGCCGCACACCGCGTGCGGTCGTCAGATCGAGGAGACACCATGACCCGATTCGAGGTCGACGCCGCCGAGGTGGCCAGGGCCGGTGCGGCCGCGCGCAACTCGGCGACCATCATCAATACCGAGGTGACGAACATGATGCGCCACCTCACCGCGCTGCAGTCGTCCTGGCGCGGTGGGGCGTCGTCGGCGTTCGGCGCGCTCATCGTCCAGTGGCGGGCCACCCAGCAGCAGGTCGAGGCGAACTTGGAGCAGATCTCGTTCGCGTTGGACGCGAGTGCGCGCCAGTACGAGGACACCGAGTTCAACGCGACGCGGATGTTCGCCCGGTAGGTGAGCCCGACCCGTCCTCCGCTGCGGGCTGAGCTCCGCCGACCGAGCGTGCGCGCACGTCACGAGGACGGCCGTCCCTGCCGGGGGTGTGCCGCCCTCGTGACGTGCGGGCCGTTCAGTCGTGCTGCGCGGCCCAGTGCGGGCTCTGGATGAGTCCGACGAGGTTGCCGAACGGGTCGCTGACGGCGGCCGACCACCAGCCCTCGCCGCGTCGGGTCACCGGCTCGAACGACGCTGCGCCGAGGGTGATCAGGCGGTCGAAGGAGGCCTGGATGTCGTCGACGTGCATGCTCACCACCGCGCCGCCGGGAGCGGGGAGCACCGGGCGGAAGCGGGCGTCCATCAGCGCGAACTCGTCGTCGTCGTCGCCGAACCGCCATTCGGCGTACTGGGCGGGGCCCTGCTCGGGGCGGACGAAGTACGGGGGCGCGTCGAACACGGTGGTGTACCAGTCGACGGCTGCCGCCATGTCGTCGGCGACGAGGTTGACGTTCGCGAGTCCACGGAACATGGGATTCTCCTTCGGTTCGGATCGTGATGGTTCTATCCTGGATCATGAAGTGATCACCCTCTGATCACTTCAGATGGGAGTCTGAGATCCGCGCCGATCGCCTGATCCAGGCACTCCTGCTGCTGCAGGGGCGCCCACAGATCACCGCCGCCCAGCTCGCCGAGGAACTCGAGGTGTCGGTGCCGACCGCGCGCCGCGACCTCGAGGCACTGGCGATGGCCGGCGTGCCCATCTACCCCACCCGTGGCCGGGGCGGCGGCTGGCGCTTGATCGGCGGCGCTCGCACCGACCTGACCGGGCTCACCGAGGGCGAGGTGATCTCGCTACTGGTCGGCATCACGCAGAGTGCGGGCGCGAGCCAGGAGCGCATCGCCGCGGTGCGCAAGCTCGTCAGGGCGATGCCCGAGCCGTTCCGGGAGGGGGCGCAGCGCGTCGCGGCAGCCACGGTCCGCGACGCGCCATGGGGTGTCGTCGACGACGATGCCGCACCCGCCGCGGTCGCGGCTCTGCAGCGCGCGATCGCCGGCCGACGCCAGGTCCGGTTCCACTACGACGGCTCGCGCGGGCACGTCGAGGTCGAGACCGTGCCGCTCATCGTCGGCAGCCGCGGCGCGCGGTGGTACCTGCTCGCTGCGCCCGCGCTCGCCGGCGTCGAGCATGCGGATGACAGCCGTTTGCGGACGTATCGCGCCGACCGGATCGGCGATCTGCAGGTGCTGGCGCTGCACGGGCAGGCGCCCGAGGGTTTCGACGCCCCGGACGCCTGGGCGCGAATGGTCGAGCGCGTCGAGGGGATGCGCGGGTCGGTCCGCGCCGTGGTGCGCGTCGAGCCCTGGGCTCTGAAGGCGCTCACCGGCCGCTTCGGCGCACAGGCGCGCCAACTCGACGATGCGCCGGATGCCGGGGGCGATCTCCGTCCGCTCGTGGAGGTGCGGGCCCACCGGGTGGACGCCCTGGCAGAACAACTCGCGGGCTGGACCGGAGCCGCCGAGGTCACCGGACCACCGGAGGTGCGGGCGGCGCTGAGGGAACTGGGAGAGCGGATCGCCCGGCAGTACCGGGCCGATTCCCCCGGAGTCGCGGCATCCGTCCTGATCCGATGAACCCTCCGGGCCCGTGCGCGCGATGCGGTCCGCGCGCGGCGTCGGGAGGACACCGTCCGACGGCGGTGCTCCGGTCGGGCGTGTCGCTCGCCGACCGTCGGCGGTGCGCACCCCTCGATCGTGATGGCCACCTACGCTGGGGCGGTGGCCCTCCTGATCGATCCGCCGATGTGGCCGGCACACGGCACGCTGTTCTCGCACCTGGTCTCGGACGCCTCCCTCGCGGAACTGCATGAGTTCGCCGGCCGGGCCGGGCTGCCCGGCCGAGCCTTCGATCGCGACCACTACGACGTGCCCGCCCGGCGGCACGCGGACCTGGTGACGCTCGGCGCGCGGCCGGTCTCGGGTGGCGAACTCATCCGGGCCCTGCGCGGGAGCGGGCTGCGGGTGCCGGCCCGGGACCGGCGCGAGCACCTCGAGGTCGCCCTGACCCAGCGGTGGCAGCGGCTGCTGCCAGGCGCGGAGTCCCTGTGCGTGGAACTCCTCGAACGGTGGGGCGAGCCGCACCGGCACTACCACGACGGCACACATCTGCTGGCGGTGCTGGAGGCGGTCGAGACGCTGAGCGAGCCGGACCCGGCGCCGAGCACGGTGCTGCTCGCGGCCTGGTTCCACGACGCCGTCTACGCCGGAGTCGCGGGGCGCGATGAGCGGGATTCCGCGGATCTGGCCCGGGGGCGGCTCACCGGGGCCGGGGTGGACCCGGACGTCGTCACCGAGGTCGTGCGGCTGGTCCTGCTCACCGCGTCCCACTCGCCCGCGGCCGGAGACCGATCCGGCGAACTGCTCTGCGACGCGGACCTGGCCGTGCTCGGCCGGGAGCCGGCCGGCTATGCCCGCTACCTCGCCGCGGTCAGGGCCGACTACGCCCACGTCGGCGATGCCGACTTCGCCCGGGGCCGGGCCGCCGTCGTCCGGGGCCTGCTCTCGCTCGACCCGCTGTTCCGCACCGAGCGCGGTCGGGCTCGGTGGGCCGAGCGCGCCCGGGCGAACCTGCTCGGGGAACTTCGGGCCCCCTCCTGAGGTCGAGCCACCCACCTCTTCGCGCGACAGTGCTGAATTGGCTGCCACCACAGCACTCCCACCATCCGCGCCGAGCCCGCGGACCGGAGAGTGCCCCCTGCGCACTCTGCGGTCCCTACGCGCACCGTCGTGACCCGGCCAGTGCGGGCGGCCGGACGAGAACGTCCCTGACCTGCACTCACTGCGACCAGAACCTAGTGCGACCGGTGACCGACGGCGATGGGCACAACTTCCCCGGGCATGGCGAAGGCCCCCGGTCCGATCGGACCGGGGGCCTTCGCTGCGTTCGACCGGCTGGGCCGGACTGCGATCCCTAGGGGATCAGAAGCCCATGCCGCCCATGCCACCCATGTCGTCGCCACCGCCGCCGGCAGGCGCAGCGGCCTTCTCCGGCTTGTCGGCCACAACGGCCTCGGTGGTGAGGAACAGGCCGGCGATCGAGGCGGCGTTCTGCAGCGCGGAACGGGTCACCTTGACCGGGTCGTTGACACCGGCGGCGAGCATGTCCTCGTACACACCGGTCGCAGCGTTCAGGCCCTGACCGACGGGCAGGCCACGCACCTTCTCCACCACGACGCCGCCCTCGAGACCGGCGTTGACCGCGATCTGCTTGAGCGGGGCGTCCACGGCGATGCGAACGATGCTCGCGCCCGTGGCCTCGTCACCTTCCAGCTCGAGAGAGCCGAACGCGGTGTTCGCGGCCTGGATGAGGGCCACGCCACCACCGGCGACGATGCCCTCCTCGACGGCAGCCTTCGCGTTGCGGACGGCGTCCTCGATGCGGTGCTTGCGCTCCTTGAGCTCCACCTCGGTGGCGGCCCCGGCCTTGATCACCGCGACACCACCGGCGAGCTTCGCGAGGCGCTCCTGGAGCTTCTCGCGGTCGTAGTCGGAGTCGGAGTTCTCGATCTCGGCGCGGATCTGGGCCACGCGGCCGGCGATGGCGTCGGCCTCGCCAGCGCCCTCGACGATCGTGGTCTCGTCCTTGGTGATGACCACCTTGCGGGCGGTACCGAGGACCTCGAGGCCCACGTTGTCCAGCTTCAGACCCACGGTCTCGCTGACGACCTGGCCGCCGGTGAGGATCGCGATGTCGGTCAGCATGGCCTTGCGGCGGTCACCGAAGCCCGGGGCCTTGACGGCGACGGACTTGAAGATGCCACGGAGCTTGTTCAGCACCAGGGTCGCCAGGGCCTCGCCCTCGACGTCCTCGGAGATGATCAGCAGCGGCTTGCCGGCACCGATGACCTTCTCCAGCAGCGGCAGCAGCTCCTTGACGTTCGAGATCTTCGACTCGACGAGCAGCACGTAGGCGTCCTCCAGGACGGCCTCCTGACGCTCCTGGTCGGTGACGAAGTACGCGGACAGGTAGCCCTTGTCGAAGCGCATACCCTCCGTGAGCTCGAGCTCCAGGCCGAGGGCGTTGGACTCCTCGACCGTGATGACACCCTCCTTGCCGACCTTGTCCAGAGCCTCGGCGATGAGCTCACCGATCTGGGGGTCGCCGGCGGAGATGGCGGCGGTGGCGGCGATCTGCTCCTTGGTCTCGATCTCCTTGGCGGAGTCGAGCAGCGCAGCGGTCACGGCCTCGACGGCCTTCTCGATGCCGCGCTTGAGGGCGATCGGGTTGGCGCCGGCCGCGACGTTCCGCAGGCCCTCGCGCACGAGCGCCTGGGCGAGCACGGTGGCGGTTGTGGTGCCGTCACCCGCGACGTCGTCGGTCTTCTTGGCGACCTCCTTGACGAGCTCGGCGCCAATCTTCTCGTAGGGCTCCTCGAGCTCGATCTCCTTGGCGATGGACACACCATCGTTGGTGATCGTGGGGGCGCCCCACTTCTTCTCCAGGACGACGTTGCGTCCCTTCGGGCCGAGCGTGACCTTCACGGTGTCGGCGAGGGTGTTGAGCCCACGCTCCATCCCGCGGCGGGCCTCCTCGTTGAAGGCGATGATCTTTGCCATTCGGGTCTGATCCTCCGGTACTGGCTTTCGGAAGGCCGGTGCGATGCCCGCGACGGACGACGCCACCCGATGCGTTCATGTCCCGCACCGGCGCAGCGCCTCATCCCACTGACCAGCTGTTGTCACTCTCAGGCCGAGAGTGCTAACGCCATTATTGGCACTCTCACCCGGAGAGTGCAAGAAGCGCCCGACGGCGGAGCCCGGGTTTCGCGGTCAGGTGAACGCCGGGCGCGTGGTCGCTCAGGGCGCCGGGTCAGGCGCCAGCGACGGCGCCGGCAGGTCGAACCGCTGGGCCAGGGCCCGACGGGCCGCATGGTGGCCGCCCATCCCGTGCACGCCCGGGCCCGGCGGCACCGACGCCGAGCACAGGTACACCCCGGGGATCCCCGCGGCGAACGGGTCCGTGGTCGGTCGCGGCCGCGCCACCATCCCCCAGGTGGACACGGCGCCGGCGGCGATATCGCCACCGAGGTAGTTGCGGTTGTGCTCGGCCATCTGCGCGGCGGGCACACACCGCGAGGAGACGACGACGTCGGTGAAGCCGGGAGCGAAGCGTTCGATCTGCGCGGTGACGATCCCGGTGACGTCCACGGTGCTGCCGGTGGGCACGTGGGTGTAGGCCCAGCCGGGCCGCAGTCCGGCGACGTCGCGGCCGGGGTCGGCGACGGTCGGGTCCGAGAACAGCACCAGCGGGGTGGCCGCGTGCACGCCGTCGGCCACCAGGTCCTCGGCGTGGGCCATCTCCTCACGGGTGCCGCCCACGTGCACGGTGCTCGCCTGCCCCACCCGGGGATCGGCCCACGGCACCGGACCGGACAGCACGTAGTCCACCTTGGCGGCGGCATCCCCGTAACGGAACCGACCCAGCGCCGCGCGCACCCCCGGCGCCATCCGCTCGCCCCAGATCTCCAGGAGCGTGGCCGGGGTGGTGTCGAACAGGTAGGCGCGGGCCCGGGGCAGTTCACGCCAGGCCCGGATCGGGTGCCCGGTGCGGATCCGCCCACCGTGGGCCTCCAGGTCCGCCCGGAGCGCGGCGACGATGGCACCAGAGCCCCCCACCGGGATCGGCCAGCCGGACGCGTGCGCGAGCGTGGCCAGCATGATCGCGGTCCCGGCGCCGGCCAGCGACGGCAGGGTGGTGATCGAGTGCGCCGCCACGCCGGTGAACAGCGCCGGAGCCACCTCCCCTTGGAACCGGGCCGACCAGGCCCGGGTACCCTGCTCGAACAGACGGGATGCAGCGGCGACCGCGGCACCGAGCCCGGTGGGCGTCAGCAGGCCGGCCGGAAGGCTGCGGCGGTCCCCGAGCGCCAGCTCGGTGAGCATCGGCGCATTCTCGACGAGCGGACCGAACAGACCGAACCAGGCGGCGCCGTCGGGCCCCAGTTCTGCGGCCGTGCGCCCGAGCGAGCGGTAGGCGATCCCGGCCGGGCCGTCGGCCATCGGCTGGGCGTAGGCGACATCCGGGACCCGCAGGTCCACGCCACGGGCGGCGAGGTCGAACTCGGCGAAGAAGGGGCTGGCCAGGGCGAGCGGGTGCACCGCCGAGCAGATGTCGTGCTCCACGCCGGGCGCGAGCCCGAGCTCGAGGGTGCGGGCACCACCGCCGACGGTCTCCTCCGCCTCGAACACGGTGACCTCCAGGCCCGCGCGAGCCAGGGTGACGGCGGCCGCCAGCCCGTTCGGTCCGGAACCGACCACCACGGCGTCCGTCACAGCCCTCATGCCTGCCATTGTTCCCCACAACCCGACGAGCACCGCCCTGGGCGCCTTAGGATCGAGGGCGATGAGGTCCCCCCGTCGCACGTTCTGGACGCTCGCCGCCGTGGTCGCCGTGGTGGCGCTCGTCGGCGCCGCCGCGGTGGTCCGCGACCGCGGCCGGGTGGACCAGGTGGACCTGTACACCCTCGGGATCGGGGTGCGCCCGGACGGGACGGTGACGACGATCCCCACGGACTCCGACGGCGCCTACCTGCCCGGCTCCCGGGTGCTCGACCCCGGCCCGGACGCCACCCAGGCGGACCGCGACGCCGCGCGGGCCCTGGCCGAACAGACATGGACCTGGCTCGACGCCGGGACGGTGCCGGGCGCCGGCGGGCCGCACGAGGACCTCGTCACCGACGCCCTGCTGGACCTGCACACGCTCACCCTCGACGGTGGCGCCGCGGTCGCCGGGTACTCAAGCAAGTGGCGCTACGTCTGGCCGCGGGACGCCTCGTTCGTCGCCGCCGCACTCACAGCAACCGGGCACCACGAGGACGCGGTCGAGGTGTTCGAGTTCCTCGACGGTGTCCAGCACCCGGACGGGAGCTTCGAGGCCCGCTACCTGCCGGACGGGTCCGGCCCACCCGATGACCGGGGTCTGCAGACCGACGGGACCGGCTGGGTGCTCTGGGCGCTCGCCCACGTCGCCGACACCCTCGGCCCAGGCCCCGAGCGCGCCGACCTGCTGAGGGCGTTCACCCCGATGATCGAGAGGTCCACCGGGTACCTCCAGGCCCAGGTGGCGAACCCGCGGTCCCTACCTGCGCCGTCGGCCGACTACTGGGAACACCGCGAGCAGGCGCTGACCCTCGGCACCGCCGGCCCCGTGCTCGCCGGCCTCGAGGCGGCTGAACACCTGCTGGACCTGCTCGGGCGCGACGACGACGCGGCCCTCGCCGGAGCCGACGCCGACCGTCTGCACGGGGCGGTCCTGGCCAACTTCGGCCAGACCGGCTACGGGCGCTATGCCGGGCGGTCCGCTCGGGACGCGGCCACGGCGTTCGTGCTGCCGCCGTTCCAACCGGAGGGGCTGGCCGGTGCGGCCGCCGCCTGGGAGGCCTCGATCGCCGAGATGATCCGGCCGGCGGGTGGCCTCGCCCCGGGGGGCTCGTGGCCCGAGACGTCGATCTCGTGGACGCCGCAGACCAGCCTGTACGCATGGTCCGCCGCGGCGAACGGTCAACCCGAGCGCGCCGTCGAGTGGCTGGACTGGATCGCCGAGCACCGGACCCCGCTGGGGGCGATCCCGGAGAAGGTCGGGCCGGACGGCTCGCCCGCCGGCGTCGCACCGCTGATGTGGTCGGCCGCCGTGGTGATCCTCACGGCCGCCGAGCTCGAGGAGTCCGCTCCCTGAGCCGACGGCGGAACTCGCCTCGCCCGGCCGGGCACGCTCGGCCCGGGCGAACTCAGGCCGGTCCGGCTCAGCCCCGGAAGTCCTCGCGGAGCACCACGACGATGCCGTCCGAGGCCGCCGAGGAGTCCTCGATCAGGTCGGTGACGCCAAGCAGCTCACCGACGGCCGCGGCCTCCTCGGCCATGTCCGCGGTGGTGTAGAACACGGCGGAGGATGTGGGCAGCTCGCGGGAGTAGTTCTCCGGGGTGACGTTCGTCCAGCCCTCGTCCGTGAGCGCCTCGGCGGCGGCACCGGCCAGACCCGACACACCGGCCCCGTTGAGGACGTACACGGACAGGTCCTGATCGAGGTCGGCCGGCTCCTCGGTGGTCGGTTCCTCGGTGGTCGGCTCCTCGGTCGGGGCCTCCGTGGTGGCGTCCGTCGGGGTCGGCTCCCCCGGTTCGGTCGTCGAACTCGCCGCACCGGTCGGGTCGTCGGTGCCACCGAACCCGCCGGAGAGCAGCCGCACCGCACCGAACGCGAGCAGCGGGGCCAGGATGATCACCACGAGGAACGGGAGCAACTGCCGCCAGCGCGACTGCGGCGCGCGGTGCACGCCCTGCGGGGTCCGATCCGCGCCGAGGGCGTCGAACTCGTCCTCGGGGTGCGGATAGTCCCTGTTACTCACACCCGAAGGTTAACGGTTCGGGCCGGTTCAGAGCTCATTGCCCAGGCGGCGTGCCGAGCGCTCGCGCTGGCGGGTGCTGCGCATCCGACGCAGCCGCTTGACCAGCATCGGTTCGGCCGCGAGCGCCGCGGGGTCGTCGATCAGCGCGTTCAGGACCTGGTAGTACCGGGTGGCGGACATGTCGAAGAGTTCCCGGATGGCGGTCTCCTTGGCCCCGGCGTACTTCCACCACTGCCGCTCGAAGGCGAGGATCTCGGCGTCGCGTTCACTCAGTGCTGCTTCGTCCGAACGCTGCGTGGACAACACCCTCGCTGCCGACATCGTGCCTCCTCGTTCCCCTGCGTGATCCTGTTCCTGCTGGGCCGGCGGTGCGGCGCCTCTCGGTGCCGTGGTGCTGCGGCGACCCGTGGTGGTTCATCGTAGGGGCAAACGACACGCGTGTCATTTCTCCCGCGCCGGACCTGGTGTGGTATCGGTCGTGGCCGTCAGGGCGCGACCTGGGACCGCCCGAGCCTGGACTCGGCGGTGCGCACGAGGGACGGTGCGAGCGTGCGGTGGATCGGCGCGAGCACACCCCAGACGACCCTGCCAGCGACGTGCCGGTAGCTCAGGCACGTGGTCAGAGCCACCCGCCCGTCGCCGGTGGTCACGATCAGGTTGCCGGACACCAGCCCCGAATCCGCCTCGAGCCGGATCCAGTCGCGTTCGACAGCGGCGATTCGCCAGCCGGCGAGCGTGTCGCGCGACCGCGATGGCGACAACCGCAACCGCAGGAGTCCGTGCCAGATCGCGCGCTCGGCGAGGTCTGGCTCGTCTCCGAACATCGCCCTGGCCCAGTCCTGCGCCGACGCCACCACCGCCGTCCGCATCGACACCCGGTCGACGTAGTCGAGGCTCGCCAGCGAGCTGAGCGTTCGAACCTGGGCGAGGCAGTCCTCGCCCACGATGAGGACGACGCCGTTTCGATGGGCCATGGCACGGTCTCCGATCTTGTTATACGGATGCGTATAACGCATCACCCTAGCAGAGGTTGTACGGTTGCGTATACGTGGGGTGAGGAGGACGGGTGGGATCGCAGCGCACGCCCCGGGAGGGCTGGGTAGAGGAAGGGCTCCGGGTACTTGCCGAGTCGGGGGTCGACGCGGTCCGGGTCGAGGCCATCGCCAAGAACCTCGGCGTCACCAAGGGCGGCTTCTACGGATACTTCGCCGACCGCGCGGCACTGCTGCAGACGATGCTCGACACCTGGGAGCGCGAGAGCGTAGATGAGGTGCTCGAGCAGGTACAAAGGCTGGGCGGGGACGTCCGGTCACAGGCGATCAGCGCCGGCGAGTTGACCTTCTCCAACGACCGGCTGCTGCCGATCGACCTCGCCATCAGGTCGTGGGCACGCCGCGACGACACGGTCGCCGCGCGCTTGGCTCGGCTCGATGGGCGGCGCATGGACGTGCTGCGTGCCACGATGAGCACCTTCTGCGACGACCCGCTCGAGGTGGAGGCCCGCAGTCTGATGGCATTCTGCGTCGCGATCGGCGAGCACTACCTGGCGACCGAGCACGGCGGACTGCCCCGGGCGCACGTCATCGCCCGAGCGGCCGAACTACTCCTGAGCCGGGAGCCGATGGGCGGCCCGGATCTGCCACAGTAGTTCCGTGGAGAACACGCCGACGCCGACCGGTCGGGAGGGCACCGCCGCTCGCCCGCTCGCCGACCTGATCGACCCCGGCTGGGCCGCCGCTCTCGCGGACGTGGAGCCACAGGTGCACGCGATGGGCGAGTTCCTGCGGGCGGAGATGGCCGCGGGGAACGGCTATCTGCCGGCCGGGGAGCACGTGCTCCGGGCGTTCACGAACCCGCTGGCCGACGTCCGGGTGCTCATCGTCGGGCAGGACCCCTACCCCACCCCTGGGCACGCCATGGGGCTCTCGTTCTCGGTGGCCCCGGACGTGCGGCCGGTGCCGCGTTCCCTGCAGAACATCTACCGCGAGCTCGGCACCGACCTCGGACTGCCGACGCCCGCCAACGGCGACCTGTCCCCGTGGGCGGACGCCGGGGTCCTGTTGCTGAACCGGAGCCTCACCGTGCGCCCGGGGTCGCCGGCGTCCCACCGCGGCAAGGGCTGGGAAGCGGTCACCGATGCCGCCATCCGTGCGCTCGTGGCCCGCGACGCCCCGTTGGTGGCGATCCTGTGGGGCAACGACGCCCGCTCGCTGACCCCATTGCTCGGGCGGACCCCGATCGTCGCGAGCGCCCACCCGAGCCCGCTGTCCGCCTCCCGCGGGTTCTTCGGGTCCCGGCCGTTCAGCCGCGCCAACGCCCTGCTCGTGGAGCAGGGCGGCGCCCCGGTCGACTGGTCCCTGCCGGCATGAGGCGGCACCGCCCGCCGTCATGCAGAACCTGAGTCCCGAAGCAGTCCCGGAGACCGTCCTGCTTCAAGCCGGAGGGACTGCCTCGCGACCCCACGCGTACCGCAGCCGTGCAAACGCGTAGCCAGGACGCCCGCGCTCGAGGTAGGAAGGGGTGGTGAACCCCGTGCTGCACCCGGTGTCGGATCCCGCCCGCTGGTCCCGTTACGTCGCCGTCGGCGACTCGATGACCGAGGGGCTGTGGGACCCGGACCCACAGGACCCGGAGCGGGTGCGTGGGTGGGCCGACCAGCTCGCCGGATCCCTGTCCGCGCGCCGCGTCGATGCCGGTCTGACCGCGCTGGAGTACGCGAACCTGGCCATCCGTGGACGGCTGCTCGAACGGATCGTCGATGAGCAGCTCCCGGTGGCGCTCGAGGCCGAGCCCGACCTGATCTCCCTTGTCGGCGGCGGCAACGACTTGCTCCGCCCCGGCTCCGACCCGGACCGGATGGCGGGCGTCCTGGAGGACGCGGTGCACCGGGTCCGGCGCGCCGGCGTCGACGTGCTGCTCGCGACCGGCACCGACACCCGCCAGGCCGGGGTGCTGCGCGCCATCCGAGGCCGGGTGGCCGTGTACAACGCGCACATCTGGTCGATCGCCCGCCGGCACGACGCCTATGTCGTCGACGTGTGGGGCCTGCGGGCCATCCAGGACTGGCGGATGTGGGCGCAGGACCGCATCCACCTCACCACCGAGGGTCATCAGCGGGTCGCGCAGGCGGCGCTGGTCGCGCTCGGTCTCACGCCCGACGACGAGGCCTGGGCCGATCCGTTGGCGCGCCTCGCGCCGGTCCCGTCCGGGCAGCGGTTCCGCTCCGACGCGGAGTGGTTCGTCCGCGACGTCTACCCGTGGGCGACCCGTCGACTGTGGGGCCGTTCCTCGGGGGACACCCGGGTGCCGAAGCGACCCCAGGTCGAGCCGCTGGCGCCCTCCGCGACCGCAGCAACGCCGTCGGACGCCACCGGACCGACCGCCGGTGCCGCCGGCACCGGCGGTCCGGGCAGTGCCGAGAGGGTGACCCCGCAGTGAGCGGCAACCGCCCGGACGGGTTCGACTACCGCGAGGCCGGTGGCGAGGTCCGGATCACCCACCACGGCCGCCACGCCACCACGCTGCGCGGGGGCCGGGCCGCGGAGTTCCTGCGGGAGGTCGAGTCCGGCGACCCGCAGGAGCTGATGGCCCGGGTGACCGGCAACTACAAGCACGGCAACGAGCGCACCGCGCGCAACCACCCGCGCAACCGGGGTCGCTGAGGAACCTCCGTCCGCCGCGGACCCGTGACGTCGCGGCCAGCGGTGCCGCCGCGGCGGAACCTCGCCGACGTCAGCTCGGACCGAGGTCGGCGGAGTACCAGCGCTGCGGCTCCATCCGGACGAGCATCTGAACGCCGAAGCCGGCCGCCATCTCGAGGTACGCCCTCGCGCCGTCACCCAGATACCGGCGCGCGATCGCGAGGTGTTCGTCCTCGGTCGCCTCCCGGGCCTCGGTGACCGGACCCTCCACGCTGACGTACCGCACCCGCGGTGTGGACTGTTCGGCGAGCAACGAGAACCGGCCGGCCGCCTGGATCAGACGCGCCTTCACCGAGTCCGCAGGCGTCACCACCCACACCGACCCGCCGGGCTGATAGCCGTACCAGAGCGGCACCACGAGCGGCCCGCGGTCCGGGCCGGCGTCGACGGCGAGCGCGCCGATGTGGGGCTGGGCCAGGAACTCCTGCCATTCGGTCTGCGGCATCGTCATGTCACGTTCTCCCTCGGTCAGCGCTTACGACGACGCTACCCACCGCCTGTGACACAACACCCCGCAGGGGCCGAGGGTGCTGTTGTGGCTGCCGGATCCGCACTCTCACGATTTCCGCGTTCCGCCGAAATCCGGCGGACGCCGTCGAACCGGTGGAGACTGGGAGGCGATCATGGCAGACCCGTTCGCAGGGAGGCGATCATGACGGACCAACCGGTTGTCACCGAGCGTGAGGCCAGGGCTGTGGCGGAGCAGGCCCGGCAGAGCGACTGGACCATGGACTCGTTCGCCAAGGACCTCTACCTCGGCGAGTTCCGCCCGGACCTGGTCTGGCCGCGGCCACCGGACGATCCCGAGCGCGAGGCCCGCGGGCAGCAGTTCCTGACCGACCTGGAGGCACACCTGCGGCGGCACATCGACGGTGCCCGGATCGAGGCCGAGGACCGGATCTCCGATCTGGATCTGTCCGGCCTGATCGAACTCGGGGTGTTCGGCATCAAGATCCCCACGCGCTACGGCGGACTCGGGCTCAGCCAGGTGCATTACAACCGGGCACTCATGCTGCTCGGGACCGTGCACCCGAGCCTGGGGGCGATGGTCTCGGCGCACCAGTCGATCGGGGTGCCCGAACCGGTGAAGCAGTTCGGCAACGAGGCGCAGAAGGAGCAGTACCTGCGCCGGTGCGCCGAGGGAGCGATCTCGGCGTTCCTCCTCACCGAACCGGACGTCGGGTCGGACCCGGCGCGGTTGCAGACCTCGGCCACCCGCACGCCCGAGGGCGACTACCTCCTCGACGGCGTGAAGCTCTGGACCACGAACGGGGTCCTCGCCGAACTGCTGGTGGTGATGGCACGGGTCGCCCCGCACTCCGGCGGCAAGGGTGGGATCACCGCCTTCGTCGTGGAGGCGCACGCCCCGGGGATCACGGTCGAGCGGCGGAACGCGTTCCTGGGCCTGAAGGGTCTGGAGAACGGGGTGACCCGGTTCCACCAGGTGCGGGTGCCCGCCGAGAACGTCATCGGTGCCGAGGGCCGCGGCCTGAAGATCGCACTCACCACCCTGAACACCGGACGGCTGTCCATCCCGGCACTGTGCGTGGCGGCCAGCAAGTGGTCGCTCAAGATCGCCCGGGAGTGGGCCGCCGAGCGGGTGCAATGGGGGCGGCCGGTCGGCCGGCATCCCGCGGTCGCGCACCAGCTCGCGTTCATGGCCACGACCACCTACGCGCAGGAGGCCATGGTGGAGATCGCCGGGCAGCTGTCCGACTCGGGCGGCGCCGACATCCGGATCGAGGCCGCACTGGCGAAGCTCTGGTGCTCGGAGATGGCCTGGCAGGTGGCCGACCGGCTGGTCCAGATCCGGGGCGGGCGCGGCTACGAGACGGCCGCGTCCCTCGCCGCCCGCGGGGAGCGGGCCGTGCCGGCCGAGCAGGTGCTCCGCGATCTGCGGATCAACCGGATCTTCGAAGGTGCCAGCGAGATCATGCACCTGCTGATCGCCCGAGAGGCGGTGGACGCGCACCTGTCGGTGGCCGGCAAGCTGATCGACCCGGACGCCGACCTGTCCGCGAAGGCCGACGCAGCCAAGGCGGCCGCGGCGTTCTACGCGGGGTGGCTGCCGCGCCTGGTGGTCGGGCCCGGGGACTCCCCCACCGGCTTTGCCGATCTCGGCCCGCTGGCCGGGCACCTGCGATACGTGGAGCGCACCTCCCGCCGGCTGGCCCGGTCCACGTTCTACGGCATGGCCCGCTGGCAGGGCGGGCTCGAGCACAAGCAGGGCTTCCTCGGCCGGATCGTGGACATAGGCGCGGAGCTGTTCGCGATGACCGCGGTGTGCGCGCACGCCTCCGCCCACGGCGGCCGGGGCGGTCCGGGCTCCCCGCAGGCACTCGCGAACGCGTTCTGCCGGCAGTCGAGACTGCGGGTCAACTCGCTGCTGCGGGCGCTGTGGGTGAACACCGACAGCACCGACGAGGCGCTCGCGGCCGATGTGCTCGAGGGACGCTACTCCTGGGCCGAGGCCGGAATCATCGATGCCTCCGAGGGCACCGGCCCGTGGATCGCCGACGCCGCCCCCGGCCCGTCGACCACCGACTCGGTAGCCCGCAGATACCGCTGAACGGGCCACCGCCCAAGCCGGGGCCCGCGGTCAGGCCGGCGGCACCGGCACCGGCAGGTGCTTGGCCCACCACGCGAGGATGTGCTCGAACCGGGCGATCCGGTGTTTCGGCAGCCCCGACCGGCTCAGTTCGTGTCCCTCCCCCGGGAACAGCAGGAACTCGGTCCGCACGCCGCGCCGCTTGAGGCCGACGTACCAGCGCTGCCCCTGCTCGACCGGGCAGCGCCAGTCCTGCTCGGAGTGGATCACCAGGGTCGGGGTGCGCACCTTGTCCAGGTGCGCCATCGGGCTCTGGGCGGCGACCGCCGTCGGGTCCTCACCGAGGTAGCGCAGCCCGAAGAACCAGCCGATGTCGCTGGAGCCCTCGAAGCTCACCGGGTCGAGGAACCCGCGTTCCACGATCGCCGCCGTGAAGCGGTCCGTGCGGGTGGTCAGCCACGCCGTCAGGTAGCCGCCGTAGGAGCCACCGAGCACGCCCACCCGGTCGGCGTCGAGGGTGGGGTCGGCGGTCAGGGCGGCGTCCAGGAACGCGAGCACGTCCGCGCTGTCCCGGTCGCCGAACCCACCGGTGATGGCCCGGCCGTGCTCCTGGCCGTACCCGGAGGAGCCGCGCGGGTTGCAGAACACGACGGCGTACCCCGCCGAGGCGTACACCTGCACCTCGTCGAAGAACGTCGGGGTGTACTGCGCATGCGGGCCGCCGTGGATGAGCAGCAGCACCGGGTGCGGACCGGGGCCGGCCGGCTTGGCGACCCAGCCGTGCACGGGGTAGCCGTCGTCGCTCGTCGCCTCGAGTTCGGTGGGCTCGAGCACGCCCGCCTCGGCGCGCAGCCGGGAGGACAGGTCACTCACCCGGCGCCGCCCGTCACCGGCGACCAGCCACAGGTCGCCGACGCTGTCGACGGCGGTCGCGGCCAGCAGCACGCGGGCGCCACCGTCGCTGGTGTCGGCCCCGAGGACCTCGGTGGCGCCGTCGTGCACGGGGGTCAGGGCGCCGTCGGTCCACCGCACGAGCTCGGTGGTGCCGCGCCGTTCCCGGGTCATCAGCACACCGCCGTCGACGGCGAGGAACACCGTGCCGCCGAGGCTTTCGGTGACCGGGTCGGTGAGGATCTCGAGGTCGGTGATCGCGGCACCGTCCCAGCGGCCGCGGTACAGGGCCGCGGAGCGACCGATGAAGTCCATGTCGTCCGGGCCGAGGTCCGCCTTGAGCAGCCAAACGGCTCCAGCATCGGCATCGGGATCGGCATCGGCATCGGCATCGGCATCGGCATCGGCATCGGCATCGGCATCGGCATCGGCATCGGCGAACAGCACCGCACCGACGTTGCCAGGGCCGACGTCGAGGACCAGCCCCGCCGAAGAGCCTGATGCGTCGTGGTGGACCAGCTCGCCGGTGAGCGCGTCCGGGACCGCGCGGAGCACGAGCAGCCCGGTGCCGTCCGGGGTCCAGACCGGGTTGCGATGGTCCTGGGCGGCCGAGGTGACCTGCACCGGGTCGACGCCCGCCGAGGCGAGCCGGCCGGGTACCGCGGACTCGTCGGTCCCGGCACCCCGGTCGTCGGGACCCTTCGCGCCGCCGCCGCCGGCGCCGTTCCCACCCGACCCCTTCGAGTCGGCTCCGCCGCCCGCGGGCGGAAGATCCGCCGTCGGATCCGCCGCCGGCGGCACGTCGATCACGAACACGTGCTGGGGCCGGTCCGCGTAGAAGCCGATGCCGTCGTTCCGATAGGTGAACGTGGTGATGTGCCGGGGCGGTTCCGAACCCGGGCCGACCTTCTCGTCGGTGCCGTACCGGCCCGGTTCGGGCAGCCGGGCGGTGTAGGCGATGCGGCCGGAGTCCGGTGCGAACACGGGTCGTCCGCTGATCCCGGTCGGATGGTCGGTGAGCAGTCGGGGCTCACCACCCTCGGTGGGCATGACCGCGAGCTGGGGCTTACCGCCCTCCGGGGCCCGCACGAACGCGAGCCATCGCCCGTCCGGGGAGATGACCGGCTCGGAGTCCTTGGCCCCGTGGGTGAACGGACGCAGCGCGCCGGAGGGCAGATCCTGGCGCCACAGCGCGGTCCGGTAGGAGTCGTCCTCGACGTCGGTCCGGGTCAGTGCGACCACCGCCCAGGTGCCGTCGGGGTGCAGAGCCGGGGTGCCGGGTCGGGTGTACAGGCTGAGTTGTTCTGGTCGCATCCCGCGAGCCTATTCCCGCCCGGGCGGCGAGTTCGACAGCGACAATGGTGGCACCACCATCACCGACGGGGAGGTCGAGTGTGAGTGCGGAACCACCGGAGCCGGCCCGGGGTGTGGATGTCGGCGAACGGGACGACGACCTGGTCCCCGACGAGGTCGTCGATTTCGACGACGGGGTGGAGTACACGCCGTTGCCGCCCCCGCCGGGGTCCCGTGAACCCGGGCGGAAGTGGGTCACCCCGCTGCCCACCGGCGTACGGGCCACCTCGAACTTCGGCCCGCGCAAGGGTGTACTGCACGCCGGCGACGACTACGCGCCGCCCAAGCCTGCCCAGCAGGGCGTCCCGGTGTTCGCGATCGCCGACGGGGTGGTGGTCGCGGCGAAGGTCAAGGCGCTGAAGGGTCACTCCGGCAATGGCGTCCTGGTCGACCACGGTGGCGGCGTGCGCTCCTATTACGGCCATCTGGCCTCCTTCAAGGTCGGTGCCAAGCAGACCGTGCGCGCAGGCCAGCAGGTCGGCGTCATGGGGCACACCGGGAACGTCAGTCCGCCCGGCGCCGCGGGCACCCACCTGCACCTGGGGGTCCTGGTCAGCGGCCGGTTCACCGACCCCTCGACGTTCCTCTCGGCTCGCGGGGTGACCATCGGAAGCACCGCGGCGCACCATGCCGGTTCGACCACGACCACCACGAAGGCGCAGTCGGTCGCGAAGGGCCACGATCCCGCGGTGGAGCGGATCATGCGGAACGCCCTGATCCCGCTCGGCTACTACCGCGGCCGGCCCGACGGCGTGGCCGGCACCCTGTACCGGGCCGCCGTCGCGGCCTATCAGCGGGCGCAACTGTGGCCGCGAGGGGGCCTTGCCGGGACGAGTTCCTGGGACGGCGCCACGCAGGGCCACTACGACTGGACCAAGCGCCTGCAGGCCGCGCTGAACGGCTGGGCGGGCGCGGACCTCACGGTCGACGGAGACTACGGCCGGGTCACCGCCGCGCGGGTCCTCGAGGTCATGACCCGCAACCACGGCGGTGCCTACCCCGCCGCGGCCGCCCTCGACGGCGAACCGGGGCCGTTGTTCTGCCGGATGCTGGGGATCGCCGCGCACCCCTGATCCCGGCCGCGGTTTCCGGTCCCGGCCGGACACCAAGCGGTCAGGTGGCGGGCCGGGGCCTACTCGCAGCCGACGCCGTCGTCATCCCGGTCGAGGTGGCCGCCGTAGCCCGGCTCGCCCCGGTAGACCGGCGCCGCCCCGGCAGCGCGGGCCGCGGAGCAGTTGGCGTAATAGGTGGAGGAAGATCCGCTCGAGGAGGATCCGCTCGAGGAGCTGGACGCCGGAACCGCGGTCTCCCGGGCGCTCACCGCCGCCTCACGGCCGGCGAGTGCCGACTCCCGTGCAGTCAGGTCGACGTCCCGGGTGTCTGCGGCCGCGACCCGGGCCGTGAGATCCGCCTCCTGGGCGGTGACCGTGGTCTCCCTCTCGAGCACCGCGGCCTCCCTGCCGTCGAGGGCCTCGACCTGGGCGATCAGCGCGTCGTTCTCGGCCTGCACCTGCTCGAGTTCGGTGGCGAGGTCGTCCCGTTCGGTGGTCGCACTCTCCGCCTCGGTCCGGATCTCGTCCCGCTGCGCGAGCAGCGCTTGGTACTCGGCCGTGGCGGTCGGTGGCCTCTGGCCGACGACTCCGATGAGCAGGCCGAGCAGGAGCGCGACCACGCCCACGACGACCGGCACCAGGATGACCCGGTTCCTCGGCTGCTCCGGCGGCGCCTGGGCGGTCCGGGCGCCCTGGTCCCACGGCGGGGCGAACTGCGCCCGCTGGTCTGCCGGAGCGCGTCGTCGACGTCGCGGGTCCTGTCGGGAGCGGGTCGGGTCAGCGGGCGGCACACTGGTCATGCCCGAGGTATACACCGGCGGACCTCCTCGCCGGGGGCGATTGGGAGGCCCATCACATCGGAGCCGGTGGCATTCAGTGGAGCCACCTGTCGGATTCGAACCGACGACCGTCCGCTTACAAGGCGGGTGCTCTACCAGCTGAGCTAAGGTGGCGCGCCCTCGCGGGCTCCAGCCGAGTCTGCCAGAGTCCGCGCGGGCCTGACCAAACGAGTTGCGGCTCCCTCACGACCCGTCCGAGGCGGACTCGATCGCCCCGCGGAGCACCCCGGGCTCGGTCCAGTCCACGTCCAGCGGTTCGCCGTCGAGCAGCACCTGCGGGGTGGACCGGTTGTCGGTGTCGCGCTGCATCTGGTTCGTGGCGGCCTCGACCCATTCCGGGTACTGACCGTCGGTGAACGTGTCGATGGCGTCCTGCGGCACACCGGCACCGGCCGCGATCTCGGCGAGCTGGCTGTCCGAGAGCGACACGAGCTCCTGCTCCTGGAACGCGAACACGGCGCCGGTGAACGCCGCGAACTGCTCCGGAGCGTAGTTCGCGACCGCCGCGGCGGCCACCGCCGAGCGTTGCGAGGCGCCCCCGTTGCCGGGGTCCACGACGGCCACCGGGTGGTAGACCACGGTGAGGTCCCCGGCCTCGCGCATCTCGGTGAGGTCGGCGGCGTTGACCGCCTCGAAATCGACGCAGTGGGGGCACATGAAGTCGAGGTAGACATCCAGGACGGGGGCGCCGGAATTCTCGGTGCCCGCGACGCCGTCGGCCCCCACGCTGATCCCGCCGTGCAGGTCGGAGTTGGCCGGCCGCACCTCGACGTCCTCGAGGTAGGACTTGTTCGCGGCCTGCGCGATGAAGAACCCGGCCACCACGATCAGGGCGATCAGGGCGACGGCACCGGAGACCAGCAGGATGCGCGTGCGCCGTTCACCACGTGCGGTCTCGGCGCGGATCCGCTCCGCCTCCGCCCGGCCCCGGTCCCGGGCGGAGGCCGCTGTGCTCTTGGAGCCCTTGGCTGCCATGGTGCTGGTCAGGCGGCGTCGGTGACGGCGGTCATGAACTCGCCCGGATTGGTCCAGTTGCCGCTCCAGTCCTGACCGTCGATGTGGATCGTCGGGGTGCCGCCCACGCCGTCACGCTGGGACTGCTCCGTGGCCACCCTGACCCACTCGGTGTAGGTGCCGGCGGCGAGGGAGTCGGCGACCTCCTGGGACACGCCCGCCTCGACGGCGATCGCGGCGATCTCATCGTCGGTCAGCCCCGGCCCACCCTCGGCGGGCTGGTTCGCGAACAGCGCCTCGGCGAACGGTAGCGCCATGGCCGGCTCGTCGGAGGCCACGGTCGCGAACGCGTTGGCGGCGCGCGTGGAGTACATCGTCTCCGCGGAGAGGTGGTCCAGGTTCGCCAGCGGGTGGTAGGTGACGGTGGCGGTGCCGTCGCCGACCAGCGTCGCCACGTCCGCGCCGTTCACCTCCTCGAACTGGCCGCAGTAGGGGCAGAGGAAGTCGAGGTAGACGTCGACCTCCACGGCCCCCTCGTTCGGGCTGCCGGCCCCCTCGGCGCCGATCGGGATGCCGCCGTGCAGGTTCGAGCCCGCCGGCACCTCACCCTCGAAGTCGGAGAGCAGGGTCCGGCCGGCGGCCTGGAAGATGAAGAAGCCGGCGGTCGCGATCAGCGCGACCACGAGCACGACCGCGCCGATGAGGATGCCGCGGTTGCGCTTCTCGCGCTTGGCCGCCTGCTCGCGCAGGCGGGCCGCCTCGAGTCGGGCCGCCTCGCGGCGCTCCTCGCGGGTCGACTTGGGGGTGTTCGATGCCATGAGAGATTCGTCCTTGTCCTGGGTGCGCGGCATCCGTGGCCGCTGCGGGTGCGGGTGCGGGTGAGCGTGCTGGCTGGCTGCGGGCTACGCGCGCCTAGGCCGGCACCGGCGGACCACGGCGCAGCACCTGCCGCGAGGGACGGTCGGCGACCACGGCACGCGCGAGCCAGTCGACGAACACCCGCCCGACGGCGGGGGTAGCCTCGGGCAGGTCGGGTCGCCGTGGGCGCAGCAGGTCGTTGAGCCCGTCGCGGACGGCGGCGACGGCCCGGCCGAGCCAGTGCCCGACGGCGACCGCGGCCAGGTTCGCGAGCACGGCGGTGGCCGCGAGCGCGGCGAACAGCCCGAGCAGGGTGGCGGTATGCGGACCGAACCCGAGGGACCCGGTGGGGCAGTCCGCGACCTCGCGCATCTGCGCCAGGTTCTGGGCGACGAACCCGATCAGGCCGGTGCCGCGCACACACTCGGTCGAGAGCAGCAGCGCGGTGAAGGCGGCGGTCAGCACCGGCCAGGCGACCAGCGTGATCGCGAGCAGGGCAGGAGACGTCGGTCGCACGAGTGCGCGCACACGCCTGCTCCGGTCACCGATCACCCACCAAGGATACGGTCTTGCCCGGCCCGGGCCGAGAGTGCGGAAGTGGCGACCACCACAGCACCCTCGGCGTCGGGCCGCCATTGAAGCCGAGACCGGGTCCGGTCTACCCTCACACCCGCGCCGCCGCTGAGCGCCGAGCGTGCCGTGGTGGTCGCCACTTCAGCACCCTCACGGCCGGCGGGACGGGTCAGAAGCCGGGGATCGGAGGCTGGCCGAAGGGCGCCCAGTCCGCGACCAGCCCGCCGACGAGCAGCAGGAGCGCGGCCGTCGCGGCGACGCCGAGCGCGATCGCCACCCAGGCCCAGGCGCCGCGCACCCCGGGGGCGAGGACGGCGAACACCGAGCGGGCGCCCTCGCGTGCATGCCCGCTGGACGGTGTCCACCACAACAGCAGCGTCGCCACCACCACGACGGCGGGCACCACGAGATCCAGCGGCACCGTCGGTGAGGCGAGGCCCCACACGATGCCCCCGCCGAGCACGGCGACGATCAGCCCGGGCAGTGTCAGGAGCGCCGACAGGATCAGGTGCCACGGGGAGGCGAGGCTGGCCGAGAGCAGGTCCCATCGGCCGGGCCCGCGTCGGATCCGTCGACCACGCACGGCCCGGGCCGCGGAGCCCACGGTGCCCAGCAGCAGGAACCCGGCGAGGAACACGAGTAGTGTCCAGGCCGGCCAGAGCGCCCCGAGCGCGACCACGGCGAGCCACCAGGCGCCGGTGATGCCGGGCCGGGGCCGCGCGGGGATCGCCCATGCGGGCCACTGGCCGCGGGCCTCGCCCGGGCCCATGCCGGGCGGCGGTCCGTCCGTGGTCGGCACCCAGGCCGGGTCCGACGGCGCCGGCGGGCCGGGCAGGCCCGTCGCCGGCGGCTGGTACTGCAGTGGTGCGGGCTGCTGCGCTGCCGTACCCAGCGGCGCACCGTGCGGCTGCTGGTGTGGTTCCGGCTGGAACTGGCGCACCGGGGCCGCCTGCGTGGGTGGGTACTGCTCACGCAACGCGAGCGGCATCACCGCGGTGGCCGGGCGGTCGCCGGGCTGCGGATCGCGTGGCCCCGGCGCCCGCCGCGGATCGGTACCGGGCTCGGCCCCGGAGCCCGCCGACGGCGGGTACGTCGCGGGCTCACCGGCCGACGGCGCGTAGGTCGCGGGCTGACCGGCGGACGGCGCGTGCGCCGGAGGCTGCCCGCCCGACGGCGCATACGTCGCGGGCTCCCCGCCCGACGGCGCATACGTCGCGGGCTCCCCGCCCGACGGCGCAAACGTCGCGGGCTCCCCGCCTGACGGCGCGTACGTCGGCGGCCGACCGGACGACGGGTCGGCCGCTCCGGCCCGGGCGGCCGGCGGCGGGTAGGACGGCGCGTGACCCGGGGCGGCTGCCGCCGCGATCCCTGCGGCGCCGACAGCGCCGCCCGCCCCGGCGGCCAGCGTCCGGGCGGCGGAGCCGCCGCCGTCGTACTCTCCGGCACCGTCGTCATACCCGGCGGCACCGTCGTACCCGGCAGCACCCTTGTCGCGCCGGCCGTCGTACCCACCGCCGGCACCGCCGCCGTCGTACCCGCCAGCACTCCCGCCGTCGTCCTCCTCCGCGTCGACCTCCCACTCCCCCGGCGCCAGCACCGAGGTGACCTCCCGGCCCTCGGCATGGTCGGTCAACGCGCGCAGCACCGTGTCGGTGCCCATCCGCCGGTCCGGGTCGGGATGCAGGGCCCGTCGCAGCACCTGGGCGACCCGGGGGTGCAGGCCGGAGACGTCCGCACGACCCGCCTCGACCCGCAGCAGCACCCCGGGGCCACGGCCGAACGGGGGCCGCCCGGTGGCCGCCCAGACCAGCACGGCGGACCAGCCCCACCAGTCCCCGCCGGCGCCCGGGTCGCCGCCTCGCATCACCTCGGGGTCCACATAGCCGGGGGTGCCGGTGACCATGCCGGTCTGGGTGAGCCGGGTGTCGTCGGCGAGCTGGGAGATCCCGAAGTCGATGACCACGGGGCCGTCGTCGGTGAGCATCACGTTGGCCGGCTTGAGGTCACGGTGCACGACGCCGGCGGCGTGGATCGAGTCCAGCGCCTGGGCGAGCCCGTGCGCGAGCTCGGCGAGCTCCTCGGCGGCCATGGGCCCGTGCTCGACGATCGAGTCCTCGAGCGACTGGCCGTCGATCAGCTCGGTGACGATGAACGCCTCGTCGGAGTCCGCCTCCGCGTCCAGCACCCGGGCCACGTGCTCGCCGCGAACCCGGTGCAGCGTCGCGACCTCCCGGCGCAGCCGCTCCCGGGCCGCCTCGTCCGCGCTGAACGCCGGGTGCAGCAGCTTCACGGCGACGAGCCGGTCCTCGGCGTCGAGGGCCTTGTACACCGTGCCCATGCCCCCGGAACCCAGGCGCGCGAGCAGCCGGTATCCACCCACCTCTCGCAGCGGGGTCGAGGCCGGGCGCTCGTCCATATCGGCAACCTACGCCACCATCCTCGGACCGCCCGGGCGGGCCCGCCGACCTGCACCGAACCCGCCCACGGCGCCGGTCGCGCCGAGCAGGTAGCCCTCCACCTCGATACCCTGGCCGCACACCACAAAAGAACTGAGGGATATGTCCGGCACTCACGATTTCGTTGTCGTCGCCAATCGCCTGCCCGTGGACATCCGCATCGATGTCGACGGCGAACGTACCTGGACCCGCTCCCCCGGCGGCCTGGTGACGGCACTGGACCCGATCATGCGGGCCAAGGGTGGGGCGTGGGTCGGCTGGTCCGGTTCCCCGGACGCCGCCCTCGACCCGTTCGACGCGGACGGCATGTGGCTGGCCCCGGTGCCGCTGTCCTCCAAGGAGGTGGCCGCCTATTACGAGGGCTTCTCCAACGCCACCCTGTGGCCGCTCTACCACGACGTGATCGTCGACCCGGAGTACCACCGGGAATGGTGGAACTCCTACCTCGAGGTGAACCGCCGGTTCGCCGAGGCCGCCGCGGTGGCCGCCGCCGAGCACGCCACCGTCTGGGTGCACGACTACCAGTTGCAGCTCGTCCCGCAGATGCTGCGCAGGCTCCGCCCGGACGTGCGGATCGGGTTCTTCAACCACATCCCGTTCCCACCCGTGGAACTGTTCGGGCAGCTGCCCTGGCGCGCGCAGGTCATCGAGGGCCTCCTCGGGGCGGACCTGGTCGGCTTCCAGCGCACCGGGGACGCCGCGAACTTCCTGCGCGCCGTGCGCCGGTTCACCTCCTACGGCACCCGTGGCCAGGTGATCACGATCGGCAAGCACTGGACCCGCCCGGAGCGGCACGTGCGGGCCGCGACGTTCCCGATCTCCATCGACTCCGGGCAGCTGGACGAGCTCGCCCGCACCGAGGCCGTGCAGCAGCGGGCCGCCGAGATCCGCACCGAGCTCGGTGACCCGGACGTGCTGCTCCTCGGCGTCGACCGGCTCGACTACACGAAGGGGATCCGGCACCGGATCAAGGCGTTCGGCGAGCTCGTCGCCGAGAAGAAGCTGACCGTCCCGGCCACCGCGCTGGTGCAGGTGGCCAGCCCGAGCCGGGAGCAGGTGGAGCAGTACAAGAACCTCCGCCAGGAGGTCGAGGTGATGGTCGGGAACCTCAACGGCGAGCACGGTTCGCTCGGCCGCGCGGCCATCTACTACATGCACCACTCCTACCCCCAGGAGGAGATGGCCGCGCTGTACCGGGCCGCCGACGTGATGTTGGTGACCGCCCTGCGGGACGGCATGAACCTGGTCGCCAAGGAGTACGTGGCCGCCCGCAGCGACCTCGGCGGGGTGCTCGTGCTCAGCGAGTTCGCGGGCGCCGCGGACGAGATGAGCCAGGCCCTGCTGGTCAACCCGCACAACATCGAGGGCATGAAGAGCGCCATCATGAGGGCCGCCACCATGGACCCGCGCGAGGGGCGCCGTCGGATGCGGGCCCTGCGCAAGCGGGTCCTCGAGCACGACGTGACGCACTGGGCGGGCTCGTTCCTGTCCGTGCTGGAGGCGGTGCCACAGCGCGACACACACGTCTGAGCCCGCCCCGACGACCACGACGAGCCCTGAGGAGAACCCATGGACGAGTCCCTGACGGCGGCGCTCGCGGACTTCGCCGCGTCCTCCCCGATCCTGATCGCCCTCGACTTCGACGGCTGCCTCGCACCGTTCGAGCGGGACCCGGCGAACTCCCGCCCGCTGCCGGAGTCCGCCACGGCCCTCGCCCGACTCGGGACCGACCCCGGCGTGCAGCTCGCCCTGGTCTCCGGCCGTCCGGCGGCGGACCTGCTCGCCCTCGCCTCGCCGCCCGCCGGCACCTGGCTGGTGGGCAGCCACGGCGGGCAGACCGGCGAGGTCCGCGCCGACGGCACCTTGCACCTCGACGCGTTCGAACTGACGACGGCGCAGGCCGAGTTGCTCGGTGCCGTCACCGAGGCGATGGCCGAGGTGGCCGACGCGCACCCGGGTGCCTGGGTCGAGCGCAAGCCCGCGGCCGCGGCCCTGCACACCCGCGGCCTCGATCCCGCCGCGGCTGAGGCGGCCCTCGCCGCGGCGATGGTCGGTCCCGGCACCTGGCCGGGCGTACACCCGATCCTCGGGAACCAGGTCGCCGAGCTCGCCGTCCTCGAGGTGACGAAGGGGCAGGCGCTCGAGCGTCTGCGCGCCCGCCCGGCGCGGGAGGCGACGACGCCCACGGAGGCGAGTTCCGCCGTCGGGCGCCGGGTGCTGTACGCGGGCGACGACGTGACCGACGAGACGGCCCTGGCCACCCTGCGAGACGGCGATCTCGGCGTGAAGGTCGGCGCCGCCCCGAGCGTGGCCGCGCACCGGGTTCCGGACGAACGGGGGGTGGCCCGGATGCTCACTGATCTCGCGGACCGGAGGGTGACGCGGAACACCCCGTGACGTGTGGCACAATCATGGTGGCTCGCAGCCATGCGGGCCGTGTCAGCGGAGACACTCTGACACCTTTCACAACGGATCGTCCGGCACGTACCTGCCGGTGAAGGGAAAGACCAGTCATGGCATCGGTCACTTACGACCAAGCGACCCGGGTGTACCCGGGCCAGGAGCGTCCCGCGGTGGACGCGCTCAACCTCGAGGTCGCCGACGGCGAGTTCCTCGTTCTCGTCGGCCCGTCCGGCTGCGGTAAGTCCACCTCGCTGCGGATGCTCGCCGGCCTGGAGGACGTGAACTCCGGCCGGATCCTCATCGGCGACCGGGACGTCACCGACGTCCAGCCGAAGGACCGCGACATCGCGATGGTGTTCCAGAACTACGCGCTGTACCCGCACATGTCGGTGGCGGACAACATGGGCTTCGCCCTGAAGATCGCCGGCACCCCGAAGGCGCAGATCCGCGAGCGCGTCGAAGAGGCCGCCAAGATCCTCGACCTGACCGAGTACCTCGACCGGAAGCCGAAGGCGCTCTCCGGTGGTCAGCGTCAGCGTGTCGCCATGGGCCGCGCCATCGTGCGTCAGCCCCAGGTGTTCCTCATGGACGAGCCGCTGTCCAACCTGGACGCCAAGCTCCGCGTCCAGACGCGTACGCAGATCGCGTCGCTGCAGCGTCGTCTCGGGGTCACCACCGTGTACGTGACCCACGACCAGACCGAGGCCCTGACCATGGGTGACCGCATCGCGGTCCTCAAGGACGGTCTCCTCCAGCAGGTCGGCACCCCGCGGGAGATGTACGACACCCCCGCGAACGTGTTCGTCGCCGGCTTCATCGGCTCCCCGGCCATGAACCTCGGTAGCTTCGCCGTCGCCGACGGCAAGGCCAACCTGGGCGACACGCACATCCCGCTGACGCGCACCACGATCGACGCGCTGACCGAGGAGGACAAGGGCGAGATCACCCTCGGCTTCCGTCCCGAGTCCCTGGACGTCGCGACCGAGGGCGAGGAGGGCGCGTTCGCCATCAACGTCAACCTCGTCGAGGAGCTCGGTTCGGACGCGTTCGTGTACGGCCAGCTGGCCGCCCGCGAGGTCGCCGAGCACGTCACCTCCGGCGCCGGTGAGGCCCAGCTGATCGCGCGCGTCGACCCGCGCCGCCCCCCGATGAAGGGCGACAAGATCTGGGTCAAGGTCCGCGCGGGCGAGGCGCACGTCTTCTCCTCCGCCACGGGTCTGCGCCTGCCGGCCTGATTCCACGCAGCACACGAGGGGGCGGGTTCCTGACGGGGCCCGCCCCCTCGCGCGTGCCCCGGCGGGTCCGCCCGGGCCCATGCTCGAGGGGGCCGACGCGCCCGGGGGCCGAACCTGAGAGACTTCTCCCATGCCACAGTCCCTGCAGATCACCGCCGCGGCTCCCGACCCGGCGCTGCTGGACCTGCCCTGGCACGTGCCGCTCGAGGACTGGCCCGCCTCCCATCTGGCCGCGCTGCCCCGCGGGATCTCCCGGCACGTGGTCCGGTTCGTGAAGCTCTCCGGGCGGGTCATCGCGGTCAAGGAGATCGGTGAGTCCGTCGCCTACCGCGAGTACGCGCTGCTGCGGGACCTGAACCGGCTGGACGTGCCGTCCGTGGAACCGGTCGGGGTGATCACCGGGCGGACCGCTCCTGACGGGGAGCCGCTGAACTCCGTGCTGATCACGAAGCACCTGAAGTTCTCGCTGCCCTACCGGGCCCTGTTCAGCCGGAACCTGGGACCGGACATGGCCACCCGGCTCATCGACGCCCTCGCCGTGCTGCTGGTGCGCCTGCACCTGACCGGCTTCTACTGGGGCGACGTGTCGCTGTCGAACACCCTGTTCCGGCGGGACGCCGGCGAGTTCGCGGCCTACCTCGTGGACGCCGAGACCGGGGACCTGCACGAGACGTTGACCAAGGGCCAGCGCGAGTACGACCTGGAGATCGCCCGGGTCAACATCATCGGCGAGCTCATGGACCTGGCCGCCGGTGAACTCCTCGTCGACGAGGAGATGGACACCGTCGCGGTCGGCGAGATGATCGTGCAGCGCTACCAGGAGCTCTGGGACGAGCTGACCGGGACCGAGGAGTTCGGCGCGACCGAACGCTGGCGGGTGATGGACCGGATCCGCCGTCTGAACGAGCTCGGCTACGACGTCGGCGAGCTTCAGATGACGACGGACCTGGACGGCACCACCGTGCAGATCCAGCCGAAGGTCGTCGACGCCGGGCACCACCACCGCCGGCTGATGCGGCTGACCGGGCTGGACGCCGGCGAGAACCAGGCCCGGCGGCTGCTCAACGACATGGACACCTACCAGGCGGCCACCGACCAGCAGGGCGAGGACGAGGAGTTCGTGGCCCACGAGTGGCTCTCGGATGTCTTCGAGCCGACCGTACGCGCCATCCCGCGGGAACTGCGCGGCAAGCTCGAGCCGGCCGAGATGTTCCACGAGGTGCTCGAGCACCGTTGGTTCATGGCGCAGAACGCCGGTCACGACATCCCGACCGCGCAGGCCGTGACCTCCTACGTGGAGAACGTGCTGCGGCACCGGCCGGACGAGGAGGCCGTGCTCGGCCTCGACACGGCGACCCTGGCGGCCATCGAGCCCGACTGAGCCGGACGGCGGCCCCCGAGCCCGGCCTTGGACGAACGGAACCGACCCGCCCGGCCGGACCTGCGCCGTCGGGCGTGTCCGGCGGCTACGGGCGCGCCGGGTCGGGCTCGGCGAGCGCGGCGTGGACCGACGTGCCGGCCAGCAGGTCGGCGACGTCCACCCGCGCACCGGTGCGGCGCGAGGAGTTCGCCGCGATGCCCACGAGCACCGAGCGCAGGCCGTCGGCGAGCCCGGCCGGACGCCCGAGCGGGTCGAGGGCCGGCCCACGGAACACGTCGGTCAGGAGCTGGACGTCGCCACCGCCGTGCCCGCCCTCGCCCGCGGGGATCGGCACCTCCTCGGCGATTTCCCAGTGGCGCTGCACGAGCAGTCGCTGCCCACGCGCCCGCACCCCGTCGGCGCCGGCCACGTTGGCCGGGGAGTTCGCGTCGAGGATCGGGTGGCCGTGGGCGTCCGGGACCACCGCGGACCGCTCGACCACCTCCAGCTCGGCCCGGCCCTCGGTGCCGTTCGCGGTGACCCGGTACCCCTCCCACGGCGAGTGCGCGTTCAGGGAGTAGGTGAGGACCGAACCGCGCCCGTAGCCGACCATCACGGACATGTTGTCCTCGATGGAGATGCCCGCCGAGAACACGTCCACGTCCCGCAGGTACCCGTCATGGTGCTCGGTCTCGTAGTACAGGCGGCGCAGTTCCGGGTCGGTGCGCAGATCGAGGGCGAACGGGTCCCGGGTGGGCGGGTCCACCGTGCCGCGGGCGGGCCGGGCCGGCAGACCGCGGGCGATGGCGTTCTCGCGGCCGTAGAAGCGCAGGTCACCGGCCGCGAACACCCAGGCGGGGGTGTCGGTGAGCCACCAGTTGACGAGGTCGAAGTGGTGGGACGCCTTGTGCACGAGGAGCCCGCCGGAGTTGGCCCGGTCCCGGTGCCAGCGGCGGAAGTAGTCCGCGCCGTGGGCGGTGTCCAGGGCCCACTCGAAGTGCATCGAGGTGACGGTCCCGATCCGCCCGGAGTCGATGACGTCCTTCAGGGCGCCGTTGCGCGGCGCGTAGCGGTAGTTGAAGGTCAGCACCAGGGACCGCCCGGTGGCGGCGACGGCGTCGGCGATCCGCTCGCACCCGGCCAGGTCGATGGTCAGCGGCTTCTCGACCACGACGTCCGCCCCGGCCCGGAGGGCCCCCGCGGCCAGATCCGCGTGGGTGTGGTCGGGGCTGGTCAGGATGACCCGGTCGACGCGCTCGGCCGTGACCATCGTCTCGAGGTCGGCGGGCAGGTACCGGACCGGCATCGGCACCCCCGGCCGAGCCCGGGCGACCAGGTCGTCGTAGACGTCCAGCCGGCCCGGGTTCGGCTCGCACCACGCCACCAGGTCCCCGGTGTCGGAGAACGGGCCCAGCAGTGCGTCGATGTACATCCGTGCCCGTGAGCCGGTGCCGATGATCGCGTACCTCGTCATCTGCCGGTGCTCCTCTCGTCGGTGCTGAGCTCTGGCCTACTTGATCCCGGTCGTCGCGATGCCCTTGACCAGGTACTTCTGGCCGAACAGGAACACCACGAAGACCGGGATCAGGGAGACGATGGACATCGCGAACAGCGCGCCCCAGTTCGAGGACCCGGTGGAGTCCACGAACGTGCGCAGGGCCACCGGTACCGTGTACATGTCCGGGCTGGTCAGGAAGATGAGCTGGCCGAAGAAGTCGTTCCAGGTCCAGATGAACGTGAAGATCGCCGTGGTGGCCAGGGCCGGCAGGGACAGCGGCATCATGATCCGGGCATAGATGCGGATGTGCCCGCACCCGTCCAGGCGGGCGGCCTCGTCCAGCTCCTTCGGGATGCCCCGGAAGAACTGGACCATCAGGAAGATGAAGAACGCGTCCGTGGCGAGGAACTTCGGGACGATCAGCGGAAGGAACGTGTTGATCCAGTCCAGTTCGGAGAACAGCACGTACTGCGGCACGATCACGACGTGGATCGGCAGCATGATCGACATCAGCATGATGGCGAACCACAGCCGCCGGCCGGTGAAGTTCAGCCGGGCGAACGCGTAGGCCGCCATCGAGCAGGAGACCAGGTTCCCGAGCACCGCCCCGGCCACCACCACGGCGGAGTTGGCCAGGTAGTGCGTGAACGGGTGCGCCAGCGCGTTCCAGCCGATCGTGTAGTTGGTCAGGTCCCACGCGGCGGGCAGCAGGGAGGGGTCCCGGAAGATGAGGTCGTTCGGTTTGAGCGAGCTGGACACCATCCACAACAGCGGGTACAGCATCACCAGACCGAAGGCGATCAGCAGCAGGTGCCGGACGACCGAGCGCACCCGGGACCGCCACGTCAGTGGCCGGCGGGCCGGTGGCGCCTGCGCCGCCAGCTCGGACAGGCTGCCCCGACGCTCGCTCGGGGCCGGAACCGGGGGCCGGGGCCCGCCGGAACGGGTGTCAGTCACCGTAGAACACCCAGTATTTGGAGGCGAGGAAGTTCACGGCGGTCATCCCGGCGATGATCACGAGCAGTAGCCACGCCATCGCCGAGGCGTAGCCCATGTCGAACGCGCCGAACCCCCGCTGGTAGAGGTAGAGCGTGTAGAACATCGTCGAGTCCGCGGGCCCACCGGTGCCACCGGACACGACGAAGGCCTGCGTGAAGGACTGGAACGCGCCGATCAGCTGCAGCACTAGGTTGAAGAAGATGATCGGGGTGAGCAGCGGCAGCGTGATGGAGCGGAACCGCCGGGCCCGGGACGCGCCGTCGATCGCGGCGGCCTCGTAGTAGGTCTCCGGGATCTGCCGCAGCCCGGCCAGGAAGATCACCATCGGCGCCCCGAACGTCCAGACGTTCAGGACCATCAGGGTGCCGAGCGCGTAGTCCGGGTGCGACACCCACCCCTGCCCCTCGACGCCGAAGATCCCGAGGAAGGCGTTCACGAGCCCGTTGGTGCCGAACACCTGGCGCCACAGGATCGCGATCGCCACCGACCCGCCGAGCAGCGACGGCAGATAGAACACGGACCGGTAGATCGCCAGTGCGCGTAGGCCCCGGTCCAGCACGATCGCCAGCAGCAGAGCCGCCGCGAGCTGCAACGGCACCGAGATCAACACGTAGCTGAACGTGACCCCGAGCGAGTTCAGCAGCCGTTCGTCGGTGAGCATCCGGGCGTAGTTCTCCCACCCGGTCCAGTTCGGGTCCTGGAGCAGGTTGTAGTCCGTGAAGGACAGGTACAGCGAGGCCACCAGCGGCCCGGCGGTGATCACGAACAGTCCGATGAACCATGGGGCCAGGAAGAACGCCGCGGCCCGGTTGTCGCCCTTCTGCGCGGCGCTGCGGCTCTGCCTGCCATGCCTCGCCTGCCGGCCCCGGCGTCCCCGGTCCGGCTCGCGGCGCAGGCCGCTCAGTTCCTGGAGTGCGGACATCGTCGTGGACCTCCCTCGGCGTCGATGGATCTCACGATCAGGAGATCGCCGCGGTCACCTCGGTCACGAACGCCGCGCCCGCATCCTCGGGGGTGGTCTGCCCGAACAGCACCTCCTGGTTGAGCCGGGTCAGGATCCCGGCGCTCTCGGTGGACCCGGTTGGCCCGATGACGAAGTCGCCGTCGATGAACTCGCTGACCTGGCTGAGGAAGTCGAACTCGACCTGCGTGGTCGGCTCGAGCCCCTGCTCGGACAGGTGCGCCCGGATGGTCTCGTTCGAGGGGACCCCACGGTCGGTGCCGATCAGGTCAGCGGCCTCGGTGCTGTTGACCAGGAAGTCGACCAGGCGGGCCGCCGCCTCCGGGTGCGCCGTCTGCGCGTTGATCGTGTACAACTGCGAGGCCTGCTGCCACATGGCGGAGCCGTTCTCACCGGTGTCACCAGGCACCCGCATCAGGATCAGCTCCTGGCCGGAGGCGTCCCGGAACGCACCGAGGTTGTTCGACCAGCCGAAGGACATCGCGGCCAGCCCCTGTCCGAGGAGCGACTGCTCGGGTGAGGTCTGGGTGGTCAGCTCGGAGGTGATCGTGGCCGGCGGGGTGGCGCCCGACTCCATGAGACCGGAGCCGTAGGTGAACCAGTCGGCGACCAGGTCCGGCGTCGCGTTCAGGCTGCCGTCCTCGAGGTAGAGCCCGTGCCCGGACCGGTGGTTCAGGTACAGGTCGAGCACCTCGGCGGATGTCGGGTCGGCTGCGCCGTAGGTGCCGTCCGGGGTGTTCGCGCTGATCTCGGCTGCGAGGTCCGCGAAGTCCTCCCAGGTCCAGGAGTCCTGGTCGGGCAGGTCCACGCCGGCCGCCTCGAAGATGGCCGGGTTGATCACCACCCCGTAGGTGTTCGCGCCGGTCGGTACCCCGTACTGGGTGTCGGAGAAGAACCCGTTCGACAACGCGCCGGCGTCCAGGGTGGAGGTGTCCAGGAACTCCGAGACCTCGCCGAGGTCGAGCAGCGCGCCGCGGTCGCCGTACTCACGCGGGTAGGCGCCGCCCATCGTGATCACGTCCGGGGCGTCACCGGCGGCGACGGTGGTGGCGAGCCGGTCGAAGTAGGCGTTGAAGTCCACGTACTCGGTCTCGACGGTGATGCCCGGGTTGGCCGCCTCGAACACGTCCACCGCCTCGTTCGTGATCGCGGCGCGGTCCTCGTTGCCCCACCATGCGAACCGGATCGTGACGTCACCGCCGTCGGCGGACGTCCCGCCGTCATCCCCCGGCTCCGCGGCGGGATCCTCCCCCTGCCCACACGCCGCCAGAGCGAGCACGAGTCCCGCGCCGACGACGGCCGCGGCGCGTCGCCCGCGGCCGGTTCTCGCTGAGTGTCCGATGTTGCGCATGGTCCATCCCTCCCGGCGCGTCCTCGCGCCGATCCGCTTCCGCTGTGAAGTGAGCCTGGATGTCGATCCCTGTTTACACCGGTGTAAATGCACCATGTGACGGCCAGTGCTGTCAAGACCCCCGGTCAGCCGGTTGCCGTGGACTCGCGGATCTTCACCCGGAAACCGGCCACGATCTCGTGGGCCGGTTCGTCGCCGGTCCCGTCGTGCACGCCGGCGCCGCCGGCGAGCCGGTCGGCGAGGAGCCCGACGGCGGTGCGTGCGATCCCGTCCCGGTCCGGGTCGATCGTGGTCAGGCTCGGGCGCGAGAACCTGGCCTCCTCGATGTTGTCGAAGCCGGCCACGGCGACGTCATCGGGCACGGACAGACCTCGTTCGTAGAGTTCCCGCATGGCCCCGATCGCCATCACGTCGTTCAGCGCGAAGACGGCCTCGGGGACCGCCCCGCTCGCGAGGATCTGCGACATCGCGGCGGCCCCGGTCTGTCGGCTCCAGCGCTCGCCACCGGCGAGCAGGCGCGGATCGACCTCGGCCCCGGCGGCGGCCATCGCGGCGCGGAACCCGCGGGCGCGCAGGTTGCCGGCCCCGGTCTCGGCATCATGGCCGCCGATCAGCGCGATCCGGCGACGCCCGGTGCCGAGCAGGTGCTCGGTGATCGCCCGGGCGCCGTCCTCGTTCGCCATCGCGACATGGTCGAGCCCTCGGCGCAGGGCCCGCTCGCCGAGCAGCACCAGGGGGAAGTCGACGTCGAGCGCTCCGGCGTCCACCGAGCGCAACGCCGTCGGCGAATAGAGCAGCCCGTCCGTCATCCGTCGGCGCGGACTTGAGAGCACCTCGAGTTCCCCCGCACGGGTGCCGCCGGTCTGTTCGATCAGCACGGTCAGGCCGATCCGGTCGGCGGCGGCGATGACGGCATCGGCGAGCTCGGCGAAGTAGGCGAGGCGCAGCTCGGGCACCGCGAGCGCGATCAGCCCGGTCCGGCCCAGGCTGAGGTTCCGGGCCGTGAAGTTCATCTGGTAACCGAGCTCGTCGATCACCCGGAGCACGCGGTCCCGCATCTCGGGACGCACATGCGGGTAGGCGTTGACCACGTTCGAGACGGTCTTGAGGGAGACCCCGGCCCGCTGCGCCACGTCGCGCATCGTCACGGCACGCACCGCCGCGCTCACCTCCGCCCGTCCGGGGGTCCGACCGAACCCCGCCACGGGGGAACTATGCCACCCGACGGCGCGCAGCGGTCAGCGCGTGCTGAGGTACTGGCGGACCCGCGGCAGCGTGGCCACGGCACCGTTCAGCAGCGCCGTACCGAGCAGCACGATGCCCACGACCCCGAGAGCCCGCTCCCCGGCTGAGGCGCTCCCACCGGCGCGGCGGGACCGGCCGGCCCGGCGCAACAGTGCCAGCCCGATACCCAGCTCGACCCCCGCGGCAGCGGCCGGCACCCAGGACCGGCCCACCTCCTCGGCGCTCTCGTAGAGCGCGTATGCTCCGGCCCGGGCCTCGTCGGCAGCGACCTGCGCGGCGCGCCGCATCGCCTCGGTGACCGTGATCGGGTCGATCGTGACCACACCCTCCAGGCTGGCGGCGTCCACCTCGTGGTCGAGGAACCCCGTGATCGACGCGGGCAGGCCCAGTGCCGCCACCAGGGCGGCAGGTCCGCCGTCGGAGGAGCGCTCGAGCGCCGCGCGTAGGGCCGCCGGGTCCGCTTCCGGGCGCACCACGGCCAGATCCCGGACCAGCGCGCCGGCGCCGAGCTCGGTGTCGATGAAGGTCGCCACCAGCTCGGCCACCCGGGCCTGCGTGGGCACAGCCGCGAGCGCAGCGTCCCAGGTGAACAGTTGGGTCCGCTCCGGTGTCTCGATGAGGGCGACCGACGGGAACACGGCGCCGCGTTCGAGCAGCACGGCGGGCAGATGCTCCTCGGCCCAGGTGAGTTCGGTGAGCACCGCACCGCTCTCGATCAGGACCAGACGGTCGTCGCCGTGCGGGGCCGCGTGCAGGCGCACCCCGGCGGCGGTCGCGAGGGACTCGAGCTGCGGCACGGTCGCCGGGGTGAGGACCACGGCCCGGTCCGGCACCCGCGCGGAGGCGACGTCGATCTCCGGATCGAACGGGTCGTCGTCGGGCTCCTCCACCCCGTCGCCCGGCTCGGGCGTGGCGTCGAAGCCGATCTCGTCGAAGCCGACGTAGGCCTGGCACTCGCGGGCGAGCGCCTCCGTGAGTTCGGCGACCTTCGGGCCGGGGACGATGTGCTTCCCGTCCTCGGCCACGACGGCGACCCGGTCCTCGTCGTCGGTCGCGATCGTCACGGCCACGGCGTACGGGGCCTCGGGGTCGGACTCGATCAGCGCGACCACCTGGGCGCCGTCGAGAAAGCCGTGGGCCCGGGCGGCGTGAGGGGTTCGTGCGCTGACGATCCCGGAGCGGCGGCGCCACGTCGGTGTACTCGTCATGGTCACGACCCTACCGACCGCGCGGTGTGCCGACACCCGCAACGCCGGGCCCGGCCAGGTCAGGCCGACGCGGCGTCACGGCGCTTGCGAGCGACCTCGTACAGAGCGATCCCGATCGCCGTCCCGGCGTTCAGGGACTCGGTGGACGCCGCGATCGGGATCGAGACGATCAGGTCGCAGGTCTCCCTGACCAGGCGGCCCAGGCCCTTCCCCTCGGAGCCGAGCACCAGCACCAGCGGGTCGCCCGCGAGGTCCAGGTCACCGATCTCGGTGGGTCCGTCGCCGTCGAGGCCGACGACGAAACAGCCGGCCTCCTTGTACATCTCCAGAGCCCTGACCAGATTCGTCGCGCGGGCGACCGGTATCCGGGCAGCGGCCCCTGCCGAGACCTTCCAGGCCGACGCCGTGACCCCGGCCGCACGCCGCTGCGGGACCACGAGCCCGTCCACACCGAACGCACCGGCGCTGCGCAGGGCGGCCCCGAGGTTGCGCGGGTCGGTGATGCCGTCCAGCGCGACGATCAGCGGGGTCCGCCCGTTGCCCGTGGCGAGGTCGAGGAGCGCCTCCGGTTCGGCGTAGGAGTACGCCGGGACCTGGATGGCCACCCCCTGGTGCACGCCGCCGTCGGTGAGCCGGTCCAGCTCGGCCTTGGAGACCTCCAGCAGCGGCAGCGAGCGGGCGGTCACCTCGCGCAGGATGTCCCGGATCCGGTCATCGGAGTCGATCCGGCTGGACAGGTACACCGTGGAGACCGGGATGTCCGCCCGCAGCGCCTCCACCACCGAGTTCCGGCCGCCGACGATCTCGTGGCTCTTCGCACCGGACCGACCTTGCGAGCGGTTCTGGGACCTGCCCTGCCCGCCGCGGCCGCCCTTGCCGGCGTCGCGCTCGGAGGAAGCCTTCCGCTTGGCGGCCGGGTGGTAGGGCCGGTCCTCCGCCTTCGGGGTGGGCCCCCGGCCCTCGAGGGCCTGCCTGCCGTGGCCGCCGGTTCCGACCCGGGCACCCTTCTTGGAGCCCGGCTTGCGCACGGCCCCCTGACGTCGAGAGTTACCGGCCACCTGTGCCACCCTTCACGCTCCACCGGGCTCCGCCCGGGGAGTCCTCGACAACGATTCCCGCTGCCGTCAGTCGATCCCGCAGCGCGTCCGCACGCGCCCAGTCCTTCTCGGCCCGCGCCTGGACGCGCTCGGCGAGTACCGCCTGCACGAGGACGCCGAGCGCTTGCTCCGCTCCGCCGTCGGCCGCTTGTGCTCCCGCCCACGGCTGCGCCAACGGGTCCAGTCCGAACACGTCCAGCATCGCCCGCACCCGGCCCTGTGCGGCGCGCACCTGCGCCTCGTCCCCGGCGGCCAGGGCGTTGTTGCCGCCGGTCACCTGCTCGTGCACGACGGCGAGCGCGGCCGAGACGTTCAGGTCGTCGTTCATCGCGGCCGCGAACGCGTCCGGCACCTCGACGCCGGCCACCTCCGCGGGCGTGAGCGCACCGACGAGCTCCACGGCCCGCTGCACGAACCCGGAGATCCGCTCCCAGGCGGCACCGGACTCGTCGAGGCTGGAGTCGGAGAACTCGAGCGTGGACCGGTAGTGCACCGCGGCGAGCGCGTAGCGCAGCACGACCGGTTCACCCCGCTCCAGGACCGCATCGACGGTGAGGGAGTTCCCGAGCGACTTGCTCATCTTCTCCCCACCCACGGTCACCCAGGCGTTGTGCATCCACAGGTTCGTGAAGCCCCAGCCGGCGGCCTGCGACTGGGCCTGCTCGTTCTCGTGGTGGGGGAAGCGCAGGTCGATACCACCGCCGTGAATGTCGAAGGACTCACCGAGGTACTTGCGCGCCATCGCGGAGCACTCCACGTGCCACCCGGGGCGCCCCCGGCCCCACGGAGTGGGCCAGGAGGCGCCGTCCGGGTCCGTGTCCTTGGTGGCCTTCCAGAGGGCGAAGTCCCGCGGGTCGCGCTTGTCCGAGGCCTCCTCCTCCACGGTGGAGAGGTTCTCCAGGAGCTGCCGGGTGAGCTCGCCGTACTTGCCCCAGGAGCGCACGTCGAAGTACACGTTGCCCTCGTCGCCGACGTACGCGTGGCCGCGATCGACGAGCAGCGCGATCAGCTCGACCATCTCGGTGACGTGCCCGGTGGCGCGCGGCTCGTACGTGGGCGGTGTGACACCGAGCGTCTCGTAGGCGCGGTTGAACTCCCGCTCGAAGCGGTGTGCCCAGGCCCACCACGGCACCCCGGCGTCGGCGGACTTCGTGAGGATCTTGTCGTCGATGTCGGTGACGTTGCGCACCAGGGTCACGTCCTCGCCGTTGCGGCGCAGCCACCGGAGGAGGATGTCGAACGCGATCGCCGAGCGCAGGTGCCCGATGTGCGGCGCGCCCTGCACCGTGGCGCCACACAGGTAGATGCCGACCCGCCCGGGTTCACGGGGGACGAAGTCGCGCACCTCACGGGTGGCCGAGTCATACAGGCGCATGGTCACCACGGGAGTTTATCGGCCACCCGTCGCTGCGGGCACCCGCGCTCGCCCGTGAGGAAGTCGCCGACGCCCCGAGGCAGCCCTCACGTGAGGGCTTCCTCGAGGCGTCGGGGACGGACAAGGCGGTCGACGGCGGGGGCCGGGTCGGGCGCCCTCCTCCCGGTGGCCGGAGCGCGGGGTCGGGCGCCCGGCTCCCGGCGGCGGGACCTGCTCAGGGGGCGGCGATCACGTCCTGGCGCTGGGAGCCGAGACCCTCGACGCCGAGCTCGACGACGTCACCGGGGGCGAGCCACTCCTGCGGGGACTTGCCCATGCCGACGCCGGCGGGGGTGCCGGTGTTGATCAGGTCGCCCGGCTCGAGCACCATGAACTGGCTCAGGTAGTGCACGATGAACGTGGGCGAGAAGATCATGTCCTTCGTGGAGCCGTCCTGCTTGGGCTCGCCGTTCACGGTCAGCCACAGGCGCAGGTTCCGCACGTCGCCCGCCTCCTCCGGGGTCACCAGGTAGGGGCCCGCCGGGTTGAAGGTCTCGGCGGACTTACCCTTGGACCACTGGCCGCCGCGCTCGATCTGGAAGGCGCGCTCGGACACGTCGTGGGCCGTGAGGTACCCGCCGATCACGGCCTCGGCGGCGGCCTCGTCCTGGAGGTAGCGCGCGCGGGCGCCGATCACGATGCCGAGTTCCACCTCCCAGTCCGTCTTCTCCGAACCGCGCGGGATGTGCACGGTGTCGTTGGGGCCGACGAGCGTGTTCGGGGACTTCGTGAACAGCACCGGCTCGTCCGGGGCGGCGGCGCCCGACTCGGCGGCATGGTCGGCGTAGTTGAGACCGATGCACAGGATCTGGTGCGGCCGGGCGATCGGCGCACCGACGCGTTGGCTGCCGAGATCGGCCACCTGGCCGGCAGCCACCCGCTCGGCCACCACCGGGGCCAGCGCCGCCGGTCCACCGCCGGCCCAGAACGCGGCGTCCACGTCGCCGATCACGTCGGACACGTCGACGTAACGACCCTCCTCGACGAGCACGGCCGCCCGCTCCGCTCCGAACTCTCCGACTCGCAACAACTTCATTGTCTCTCGCCTCTCGTGGGATGCCCGGGCCCGGGCACGGCTGGGACGTCCACCGACTCCGATCAGGCCGAGTCTAGGAGTGCCCGGACGGCGCCGGCGTCGGCGGCCGGTGGGCGAGACGCGCCGAGCTCCCGCCTCGGTGTGACGACGTCGGGCGGTCTACCCACGCGACCCCCTGATGTGAGACGGTAACGGCGGGCGAACTTCTGGCGAACCTATCCCGAACCGTGAGATGCAACGTAGCCACTCCGATAGCAGCACCAATAGCCTTCCTAGCGGGCTCACATCCGGGGGCAACCGAGTCCATCGGCTGCCGTCGGTCCAGGAGCGCCCGACTGCTCCATCCGAATGGCATCGCCCGGCGACGCGCGATGTGCGACGAACCAAGGAGATTCGATGAAACGCCTCACCGCCGTCCTGGCATCCGTCAGCCTCGCCGCCGCCGGCCTGGCCGTCACCGCCACCGCCGCCTCGGCCGCCCTCACCACCCGGTGTGTGGGCGAGGCCGGTGCGGTCACCGTTCCCGGTGACCTCGTCGTTCCGGCAGACAAGACCTGTGTGCTGACCGGCACCACGATCGACGGTCGCGTCCGACTGCAGCCCGGCTCGAACCTGATCATCACCGACGGCACGATCACCGGTGCCGTCGTGCTGAACGCGGACAGCTACTTCGATGCGGTCGGCACCTCGGTCGCCGGCAACATCAACAACCGTGACGGCTACGGCGTCTACCTCGAGGACTCAACGGTCGCCGGCGCTTACGTCGGCCAGGCCGGCGAGTCGGAGAACCCGTTCTTCTACGCCGTCGGTGCGCAGGTCGACCGCCGCGTGGAGGCCGCCCAGGGCGCGATCTACCTGGAGAGCACCCAGGTCGGCGGCGCGGTCAGCACGACCGGCACCGAGTACACCGACGTGGTCGACTCCACTCTGCTGTCCAGCCTGACGGTGTCCGGCAACGCCGCGGGCACCACGCTGTGCGGCTCGGAGGTCGACGGTGACGTCACCTACACCGAGAACGGTGGCGTGCAGGTCGGCACCGGTTCGTCGATCGCGGCCTGCGAGGACGTGACCTACATCGGGGGCAGCCTGAACGCCTCCAACAACACCGTCGGCGTTGCGGTCAACGAGACGATCATCCGCGGTGACCTCGGTGGCGAGGGTAACGACCCGGCTCCCACGGGCGCCGACAACCGCGTCCGCGGTGAGATCTCCGGTCAGTTCGTCGACCTGGCCCCCGCCGAGCAGCAGCCGCAGGCCCGCACGTTCGGCGCCGAGGTGTCGAACGAGCAGCAGCTCCTCGACAGCATCGAGCAGCGTCGCACCGCCGGTGAGGCCGAGGCCGCCGCGGACGGTCCGGCCAACCTCTGAGTCACCAGCACCACCCAGGTTCATCCCGGACGCCCGGGTGTCGGCCCACCGGCCGGCGCCCGGGCGTTCGTCGTCCCTGCCCTCACCCACGCGCTGAGATAGGACCCGCCGCTTCGAGATCGGCCACGCCGAAGGGCGATCTCGAGGCGGCGGGTCCTATCTCGGCGGGGCGAGGACGGCCCAGTCAGCGCTGGGGGAACTCGGCGGCGAGCGCACGCACGGCGTCCTCGTCGACCGTCACCCCCAGTCCGGGGGCGGTGGGCAGGGCGACGCGGCCGGCGGTGACGGCACCCTCGGCCATGAAGTCCGCGGCCATGAGCGGCTCGGACTTGACCGCCGTGTGCGGCCCGTACTCCATCGCCGCCAGCGACTCGGCGGCGCCGCTGACCTGCAGCCCGGCGGCGTAGGCCAGCGAGGTGGCCATCGAGTGGTGCGGGGCGATCGGCACGTAGTTCGCCGCCGTGACGCCCGCGATCGCGAAACCCTCGCTGATGCCGGTGCGGCCGATGTCCGGCTGGGCGATCCCGACGGCCCGCCGCGAGCCCCACTCGGCGAACTCGAACCGGTGCCGCATCGCCTCGCCCACCGCCACCGGAGTGGCGAGGTCCTGGGCGAGCAGCTCGTGGCCGCGCAGGTCCTCGGGCGCCAGCGGCGCCTCGAAGAACCAGATCCCCCGGGCGTCCAGCGCCCGGCCGAGCGAACGGGCCGGGCCGAGCTGGTGTACCCAGTGGGCGTCCACCGCCACCCGGGGCGCGGGGCGGTCGCCGGCCGGCTCGCCCGCGAGCGCCTCCAGGACGGCGTCCACGGTGGCCAGTACGGTGTGCGGGTCCATGGTCAGGTGCAGTTTCATGGCGTCGAAGCCGGCCCGGTGCGCGGCGACGGCGTGCTCCGCCTTCTCCGACGGCGTCGCACCGCCGACCGTGGTCAGGTACAGCGGGATCTCGGTCCGGTAGGCACCGCCGAGCAGGGTGTGCACCGGCAGCCCGTGGATCTGGCCGGTCAGGTCCCAGAGTGCGATGTCCAGGCCGGCGACGGCGTCGGCGTGGTGGCCGTTGAGGTGGCCGCGCTCGCGCATGCTCTCCTGGAGGCGGAACGCGGTGGGCCGGGGCCCGTCGAGCTCGGTGCCGACCAGCAACGGGGCGAACACCTCGTTGATGATGACGGCGGGGGCCTCCGGGGCCACGGGCGCAAGGGCCTCACCCCAGCCGACGTGGTCGGCCGTGGCGATCCGCACGAGCACCGTCTCGTCGCGCGCCGGGTAGACGCTGCGGACGTTCGGAGCGGCCCGGTAGCGCGCTCCCCCGGCATCGCGACCGGGGGCCACGGGCAGCTGCAGCGGGAACGCCTCGACGGACGTGATGGTGGACATCGGGGTGACGACCTTTCTGGCGATGGTGGGCGGCACCTGGTGGTGGCCGATACGGGTAGCCGGTCGCAGTGCCGGCCGGCACTAGTGCGGCGGTTGACCGCGGAACGGCGCGGCCGGCGGCGCGGACACGCCGACCTCCGCGGCGAGGATGCGGCCGCTGTCCGGCGGGACCGGATCGAGGCCGACCCGCGCGGTCGTGATGAACAGGACGCCGTCGGCGATGGTGACGGCGCTGGGCCGCGGTACGCCGGTCTCGACGACCGCCACCACCTCCCCGTCCGGCGAGATGCGCCGCACCTCGGCCGCGTCCCACATCGCCACCCAGATGCAGCCCTCGTCGTCGACGACCAGGCCGTCCGGATTCCCGCCGGTCAGGGTGGCGACGGTTCGGCGCCCGGTGATCCGGTCGCCGTAGACGTCGAACGCCTCCAGGCGCCGATGCGGGAGGGTGTCGATGTAGTACAGCGTCGCGCCGTCCGGGCTGAACCCGATCCCGTTGGACACCGTGACGCCGCTCAGCACCGTGGTCACGGCGAGGTCGGGACCGACCCGGTACAGCGCCGACGTCGGTTCCCGCGGGACGGACTGGGTGCCGACCCAGAACGCGCCGTCGGGCGCGCAGACGCCGTCGTTGAGGAACCGGCCCACGCCGTCGCCGACGCCGTCCACCCACACGGAACGGCCGCCGTCGGGCGTGACGTGCCAGAGCCTCTGGCCGCCCGCGACCGCCCAGCCCGCGCGCCCGGCGACCAGGGGGGCGCCCACGCCGATGCGGGAGCCGAGCTCGGCGAGGTCGGCCGTGAACGACTCGGTCAGGACCGTGCCGTCGAAGGCGCCGGAGTGGAACGTGCCACGGTGCATGTCGACCCAGATCAGGTCGCCGGTCCGGGGATCGACCCGGATCGACTCGCCCTGCTGGTAGGTCTGCGTGCTGACCGGTTCAGCTCTTGACCGCACCGGCGATGCCCTCCACGAACGAGCGCTGCAGGAAAAGGAACACGATGACGATCGGGATGATCGCGATCGAGGCGCCCGCGGCCAGGCCGGTCCAGTCGGTGGTGTCGGTGCCGAAGAAGTTGTACATGCCGACGCCGAGGGTGCGCAGTTCGGGCCGGCCGAGGGTGAACACCAACGGGATGAAGAAGGAGTTCCACGCCCCGATGAAGTTCATCAGCACCACGGTGCCGGTGACCGGCTTGGCGAGTGGCAGCATCACCGAACGGAACGTACGCAGGTACCCGGCGCCGTCGACCCGGGCGGCCTCGCCGAGCTCGTTCGGGATCCCCGAGAAGAACCCGACGTACAACAGCACCGGGACCACCAGTCCGGGGGCAGCCTGCGCGATCGCGGCGCCGAGCAGTCCGTCCTGGAGCCCGAGCGCGTTCACCAGCTGGAACACCGGGATGATCGTGTAGCCGTGCGGGATGAACATCGCCGCGACCAGGACGCCCATCACGATCTTGCGGCCGGGGAGGGTCTTCTCGCGCAGTGCGTACCCGGCCAGGGATGCCACGAGCACCTGGATCACGACGACCGCGATCGCGAACGTCAGCGTGTTTCCCGTGTACTCGCCGAAGCGGCCGGTGGTCCAGGCCCGGACGAAGTTGTCGAGCGTCCATTCGTTCGGCCACAGCCCGATCCCGCCGAGCAGCATCTCCGCGGGGGTCTTGAACGCGGCGGTCACCATCCACAGGAACGGGTAGATCCAGATGAAGCAGAACGGGATCAGGAACAGGTGCCACCAGCGCATCCGGCGGGACTGGCCGCTGACCCGGTTGCGCCCGCGCCTCGGCGATCCGGGCGGCGGGCCCGCCTCACCGGCGACCTGCGAGGCGGCGTCGACCCCGGCCTGAGCCCCGGCCCCTGGGGTGATCAGGGCACTCATTGGGCACTCCTCTTCAGCCGGCCGGCCAGGAGCGGACCCTGGAGCAGCGTGATGATCAGGGTGAACACGCCGAAGATGACCCCGACGGCACACGCGAAGCCGTACCGCGGGGCGGCGATGTTCGCATCGAAGGCGTACCGGTAGATGTACGTCGGCAGCACGTCGGTGGAGAACACGGGCCCACCGCCGGTGACCGCCTGGACCAGATCGAACGTGTTCAGGCTGCGCTGGAAGGTGAGCAGCAGGATCACCACGGCGATCGGCATGATCACCGGCACCGTGATGTTCGCCAACTGCTGGCGGGCACCGGCGCCGTCGAGCTTCGCGGCCTCGTAGAGGTCCTTCGGGACGGTCTGCAGCGCGGCCAGCCAGTAGATCAGGGTGATCCCGAAGCCCTTCCAGATGTCCACCACGACCAGGGTCGGTAGGGCGATGTCCGGGTTGCCGAGGAAGTTGATCGGGCGGTCCACGAAGCCGATCGTGAGCAGCACCTCGTTGACCACCCCGCCCACCGGTGCCAGCAGCACCGCGATGACCAGGCCGATGACCGCCGTCGTGGAGACCACCGGGAGGAAGATCGCGAGCCGGTAGAAGGTGCGGCCCCGCAGCAGCGTGTTGTTCAGCAGCATCGCGAGACAGAGCGCGGCCGGGAGTTCGACGAACAGGGCACCGAGGGAGAAGAAGAACGAGTTCCAGAACGCGTTCCAGAAAGCGCTCGAGTTCAGGGCCTCGCGGAAGTTGTCCAGACCGACGAACACCTCCGGCGGGCCCACACCGTCCCAGTCGAAGAACGCGTAACCCCAGGAGGCGATGATCGGCCACAGGCTGAACGCCGTGAACAGGACCACGAGCGGCACCAGGAAGAGCCAGCCCCAGAGCACCGCCTGACGTCGGGCGCGGGTCTTCGAGGGCGCCCTCGGCTTCGTGGGCGCCTTCATCACGGCCGTGGTCATCTCTGCACCTCCATCGTCTTGGCGGAGCGCCGCCGCGGACCTTCCGCGGGCGGGGTCGGGACGGGCCGGACGGCCCGCGACTCCCGGCGGGAGCCTACGGGCCGTCCGTGCGAGCCGTGCCTCATCCGGCCGTGTAGTCCTCGAGCGGGTCCCAGTCGGCGAAGGTCAACAGGTCTCGGAGGTCGGGGGTGTCCGCCTCGTACTGGACGATCAGCGCCTCGACCTGGCTGTCGATGTTCGCTGCCAACGGCTCGTAGTCCACGTTGTTGACGATCGACTCCAGGTACGCGTTCTTGAGGTCCAGATCCGCGTTGCCGCCGGCATCGGCCCAGAAGGCCTCCGCGCCCTGGGCGAGCAGTTCCGGGTTGGGAGACGTGCGGATGTCCGTGGCAGCCACGGCCAGGATCCCCGCCTGGTCCTCGTTCTCCTGGGCCTGGTCCTCCCAGGCCACCTGGGAGGCCGTGAACGAGCCGAACTCCTCGTAGTATGCCCTGTAGAAGTCGACCGAGCCGAGGAAGTCCATGGCCGCGAGGGCCACCTCGGGATTGGCGGACTCCGACGACATCGACCAGATCGGCTGGTGGGCAGCCGAACGCGCCGCGTAGGCGACCCGCCCGCTCTCCGGGAGCGGGATCGAGGCGATCCCCAGGCCGATGTCCGGCGCCAGTTTGCGGATCTCGGCGACGTGCCACGTGGCCGAGGGGTACATCGCCAGGCGGCCGGCGGCGAACTCCGTGAACGGGCGGCCACCGTCCCAGCTCTCCCAACCGGGCATGTTGACGCCGTTCGCCTGCAGTTGACGCCAGAGCTCGACGGCGGCGACCCCGTCGGGGTTGGCCAGGTCCGGTGTCCCCGTGGTCAGGTTGACACCCGGCTTCTGTGCGAACGGCTGCACCACCTCGATGAGGTACTGCGGCGCCACGGGAGCCACGCCGAACACGCTGCCGCCACCGTTCTCGGTGATCGTGGTCGCCATCTCGACCATCTCGTCCCAGGTCGCGGGCGGGGCGTCGTAGCCGTTCTCGGCGAGGATGTCGGTGTTGTAGAGCCACAGATGCGTGTAGCCCCAGTCGCCCCACACGAGCGGGATGCTGACCAGCTTGCCCTCCCGGTGCAGACCGGAGGACGTCGGCTCGAGCGAGCCCTCGGGGAACCTCGCGGTGAAGTCGTCGTTGACGAGATCATCGAGGGGCGCCACCCAGCCACGGTCGTAGAAGCGCGTCAGGGCGCCGGAGCCCTGCACCCGCATCACGTCCGGCCCCTCGCCCTGCTGGAACATCAGCTCGAGCGCGTTGAGCTGCTGGTCGGAGGGGTTCTCGATGATGTTCACCGTGACCCCGGGGTTCGCCTCCTCGAAGAGATCGAACTGGGCCCGGTAGAACTCGCTGGCTCCGGGTGGGTCCGGTACCAGGGCGACCGTGATCTCACCGCTGAGTCCGCCCTCGCCACCGGAGGTACCGGCGTCCGTCGGGTCCTCGTCACCGCCGCCACCGACCAGGTTGCAGCCCGCGGTGGCCATCACCACGCCCGCCCCGAGCAGCACCGAACGCCGCGAGAAGCCACCGGCACTTCCTTGTGTCCTCGTCATTGCACAACCTCTCTGTTGTCTCTCGGATGTCGCCAGGGATACAGGCGTGCTGTCCATCCGTCGCCCACTGTACACGTCCCCTGGTTCCATTATCTACGATATGGTTCCTTCACCCTTCGGTTGGCCAAGGCATTCAACCGAGGCCCTTCGACGGGGAAGAAATGAGGCTTCTGATGCAGAACGTAGCGATCCGCGGGCTGGTGCCCGTGCTGGCAACGCCGTTCACCGACGCGCTCGACCTGGACCGCGGCTCGCTGCGCCGGCTCGTGGAGTTCCAGGCCCGGTCCGGCGCCGACGGCGTCGCGATCTTCGGCATGGCGAGCGAGGCGTTCACGCTGACCACCGCCGAGCGGGAGGCGATCCTGACCGACGTGGTCGCGGCGGCCGGCCCGCTGCCGGTGGTCGCCGGAGTTGGTGCCACCGCGATCGCGCCGGCCCTGGAGCAGCTGCGCCAGTTGGCCGACGGCGGCGCTCGCGCGGCGATGGTGCTGCCCCCGTTCATGGTGAAGCCCGGTCCCGGCCAGCTGGTGGAGTTCTACGCCACGCTCGCCGCCGAAGCCGTCCGACTCGGCGTCAGCATCATGGTCCAGGACGCACCCGGCGCCACCGGAGTGGCCATGACGCCGGAACTGATCGCCGCACTGGCGGACATCGACGGAGTCGACAGCGTCAAGGTGGAGGCACCGCCCACCCTGCCGAAGATGTGCGCGGTGGCGGCCGCCCTCGGCGACCGGCCGATGGCGATGCTCGGCGGGCAGAACGCCCAGTTCGTCCTCGACGAGTACGCCTGCGGGGCCGTGGGCACCATGCCCGCCTGCGAGTTCACCGACCTGCTCGCGGTCACCCTGGCCACCTGGAACGCCGGCGACCGCGCCACCGCGCGGGAATCGTTCGCCCACCTCCTCCCGCTGATCGTCTGGGGCCTGCAGTCCGGGCCCGCGTGGGCGATCCACAAGGAGGTGCTCGTGCGGCGCGGCGTCATCGACTCGGCCGCCGTGCGCGCTCCCGCCCAGCCGATCCCGCCCCGGATGGCGGAGCTGCTGACCGAGGTACTTGCCCCGCTCCCCCTGGCACCGGCTAGCGTCTGAGCCACAGCGCGGGCCCGAGCCGTCCCAGGTTCGGGCCCGCCTCCGATCCACCGAACAGGGAGTATCCGTGCGCGCGGTCATCGTCGGTTCCAGCTCCGTCACCGCCCAGCGGATCACGCAGGCCCTGGTCGCCGACGGCGCCCGCGTGGTCGGGATCAACCCGACCGACTTCGAGCACCCGGCCCTGGCCGCGAACGTCGTCGCGGACATGTCCGAGCCACCACGTGCCGAGCTGGCCATGGCGGCGGCACTCGACCTCCTCGGCGGCATCGACGTGCTGATCACCGCCGCCGCCAAGCAGCTCGGCGGACGTCTGCACGAGACCACGGCGCAGACCTGGCGCGCGGTTCTGGCCGGCACCCTCGACACCACGTTCAACGCCATGCACGCGGCCGTGCCCCACCTCGGTCCTGGCTCCGCGATCGTCGCATTGACATCGGTGAACGCCTACCTCGCCCACCCGGGGAACTCCGCGTACGCGACCGCGAAGGGCGCGGTGCACGCACTGATCACGCAGGCCAGCCTGGAGTACGCGCCGCGGGGCATCCGGGTGAACGCGGTGGCGCCGGCGCTCATCGACGGCCACGCCATGCCCGATGGTGCGGCCGGCTACCCGATGGGGCGCACCCCCACGTCGGAGGAGGTGGCGCAGGCGGTCGCATTCCTGGCCTCGCCGCGCGCCTCCGGCATCAGCGGCGTGATCCTGCCCGTCGACGCGGGACTGTCCGTGGCCTCCCCCGTCGCCTTCATGCGGCCCGCCATGGCGCAGCGGTGGCAGACCCCGTGACCGGTGCCGGTGCGGGAGATGAGGCCCGACGGCGAGGGCTCGCTCGCCTCGCCGGGTCCGGTTCGCGCGGCTCGGGCCGCGCGGGCGGCTCGGGTGGTTCACGTGGCTCTGGCGGTTCGGCCGGCTCCGGCGGCTCGGGTGGTCTCGGCCTGGTCGAGGCGGTCACGACCTGGATCTGCCGACTCGCGGCGCTGAACGTCATGTGGCTCCTGCAGACCCTCGCGGGTGGGGTGCTCCTCGGGCTCGCACCGGCCACGTCGGTCCTGTCCCAGCAACTGCGGACCGGGCTGCTGGACGACGTACAGGTCGGCTACTACCGAGACTCCTGGCGGCGGTGGCGCCAGGAGTTCTGGCGATCGCAGCAGCGCTACCTGATCCCGCTGCTGACGCCGGTCGTGCTGGGCTTCTACCTGTGGATGCTGCGCGGCCAGGCGGTCGCGGTGAGCATCGCCATCCTGCTCGCTGTATATCTGTGCTGGCTGCTCCACCTGCCGGCCGTGGCCGCTCGGGCGGACGAGGCCGGCCCGGACCGCGAGCATGGCCCCACGCGGCTGTGGCTCCTGGCGCTGCGGGCCTTCGCCGCCACGCCGGTTCCGTTCGTGCTGGCGGGGCTCGTCGGAGCCGCGGCTGCGGTGCTCGGCTACCTGTACCTTCCGGGGGCCCTGGTGTTCGCCGTGCCGTCGGTGCCGGCGCTGGCCGCCTCGATGGCGGCGCGGCAGGTGCCCGAGCGATTGCTCACACCGGCGGACTGAGCCCCGGCGTCAGGCCGAGAGCGCGGTGAAGCCCAGTCCCACCGAGATCCGGTCCGCCTGCTCGATCAGCAGCATCGCCAGACGGTCCTCGTCCTCGGCCAGGTTCATCGCCGAGAGGGGCCCGGAGACGGACATCGCCGCCACCACGGCGCCGGAGCGGTCCCGGATGGGCGCGGCCAGGCAGGCCCGGCGCAGCGCGAGCTCCTCGTTCTCCACCGAGTACCCCCGGCCACGCACGGTGTCGAGCTCGGTGAGCAGGTCGGCCAGCGAGGTGATCGTGCTACTGGTGTAGCGCGGGTACTCGCCACCGAGCAGACCCTCCACCCCGGCCCGGTCGTGGTCGAGCAGCAACGACTTCCCGAGGGCGGTGGCGTGCAGCGGGCCACCGCGCCCGATCAGGGTGGACGCGCGGGGGGCCTGCTTGCCCTCGAAGTTGCAGAGGTAGAAGAGTCGGTCCCCGGCACGCTCGGCGACGTTGACGCCGAGACCGAGCTCGGCGGACAACTCCTGGGCGACCTGCCGGGCCTGGTGGTGCACGGGGTTCTGGTTCAGCACCACCGACGCCAGGTTCACCACCTCCGGGCCGAGCGAGTACAGGCCACTGCGCGGGTCGTGGCTGAGGAACCCGAGCGAGAGCATCGCCCCGACCATCCGGGACACGGTGGACTGACCCAGGCCGCTGCCCGCGACGAGGTCCGCGATACGCTGCTGAGGATGCTGTGGCGTGAAGGCGGACAGTAGCGACAGCGCTCGGTCGATGCTCTGAGCGCCCTGCATCGGCTCCCGTTCGGATGCCTTCGCCATTCGTGCCCTCCACTCGGGGTCGGCCATGATCGAGTCAGGCCCCACTATAGCCGACCTTGGGACTGATATGCAGCATATGCATGCCCCATCGAGCCGGTCTACTCGGTACGCCGACCGGACTCCCCCGCTGAGATCGGACCCGCGGCACTGACCTCGGACACGCCGACCGACGATGTCAGTGTCCCGGGTCCGATCTCAGCAGCGGGGCGGGGTCGGCGCGGGCGGGGTCGGGCGCGGGCGGGGTCGGGCGCGGGAGGGATCAGGCGCGGGCTGGGGCGGGGGGCGGGGCGCGGGGCGGGGTCAGGTGCGGGCGGGGGCGGGGGCCTGCGCGAGGCGCGCGTAGAGGCCGCCGAGCGCGATCAGCTCGTCGTGGCTGCCCGTCTCCACGATCCGCCCGTGATCGACCACCGCGATCTGGTCCGCGTCGCGCACGGTGGACAGCCGGTGCGCGATCGTGATGGTGGTGCGGCCGGCGCTGACCACGTCGAGGGCAGCCTGGACGGCCCGCTCGGTCTCGTTGTCGAGCGCGCTGGTGGCTTCGTCCAGGACGAGCACCCGGGGATCACGTAGCAGCGTGCGGGCGATCGCCAGCCGCTGCTTCTCACCGCCGGAGAACCGGTAGCCGCGGGCGCCGACGAGGGTGTCGTAGCCGTCCGGCAGGGCCACGATCAGGTCGTGGACCTGGGCCGCACGGGCGGCCTCCTCGATCTCGGCGTCGGTGGCGTCGGGCTTGGCGTAGCGCAGGTTCTCCCTGATGGTGGTGTGCAGCAGGTAGGTCTCCTGGGAGACCACGCCGACCACACCTGCCAGGTCCTGCAGGGTCATGTCCCGCAGGTCCACCCCGTCGATCGTGACCCGGCCGGTCGTCGGGTCGTGCAGGCGCGAGACGAGCGCCGCGATCGTCGACTTGCCCGACCCGGACTCGCCCACCAGGGCGAGGCTGCCGCCGGCCGGCACGGCCAGGGTCACCCCTGAGACCGCCGGACGGTCGCCGTCGGGATAGGTGAGACCGACGCCGTCGAGCGCGAGCGCGCCACCGCCGTCGACCGGTCGGACCGGCCTGATCGGCACTGCCGGATCGTCGATCGTGACCGGCAGGTCCAGGTACTCGAAGATCCTGCTGAAGAGGGCCATCGAGCTCGTCACCTGGACGCCGACGTTGAGCACGCCCATCAGCGGACGGAACAGGCCGGCCTGCAGGCCAACGAACGCGACCAGGGTGCCGATGGTCATGCCGCCGGACGTGGCCGGCAGGCCCGCGGCGAGGTAGAGGAGCGCGGGGATCGCGGCGAAGATGATGCTCATCGTGGCCATCCGCCAGCGCCCGGCGAGCTGGGCGCGGACCTCCAGGTCCAGCAGACCCTCGGAGGTGTCGGAGAACTTGGCGGTGAGGGACGGGCCGGCGCCGAGCGTCTTGCCGAGCAGGACCCCGCTGACGGACAGCGACTCCTCGACCTGCCCGTGCAGGTTCGCGAGCGCACGCTGCCGCTGGGCGGTGACCTCGCGGCGCATGTTGGCGACCTTGCGGGTCAGCCAGATCGCCGGCGGGAGCACGATCAGCGAGAGCAGGGACAGCTGCCAGCTGAGCGCGACCATGGCGATCGCGGTCCCGACGGCGGTGGTCACGTTCGAGGCGATCGAGGTCGCGGCACTGGTCACCACGGACTGCATGGCGCCGATGTCGTGGGTCAGTCGGGACTGCACCTCGCCGCCGCGGGTGCGCTTGAAGAAGTCGAGGGACTGGCGTTGCAGGTGCGCGAACACGTCGGTGCGCAGGCGGTGCATCACGCGCTGGCCGATCTCGGTGGAGATCCAGGTCTGGAACACGCCGAGGACGGCGGAGACCACGGTCACGCCGAGCATCGCCCCGACCAGCGTCAGCAGCAGGGGGACGTCCTGGTCCGGGATCGCGTCGTCGATGAGGTGTTTGGTCAGGAACGGGGTGGCGAGCCCGATCGCAGAGGTCGCGACGATGAGCGCGACCACGCCGGCGAGCCGGGCCCGGTAGGGCGCGAACAGGGCACCGATGCGGCGCAGGCTCACGGGGTGGGACTCGAGTTGGGCCCGGTCCTTGGGGTCCGGGCGCGCGGCGTCGCGGCCACGGGGGCCCCCGGGGTTCATGGCGAAGTCGGCCATAGGGACATCACCTTCTCCAATGTCTAGGTCATATACTGAGGTTACCTCACAATGAGGGTGCCGTCAATAGTAGGCTCACGAGGGTGACCGACCCCCGAGGACGCGACCGCGCGCCGGAGAGCGAACCCAGCGAACTGCTTATGCAGGCGACCCGGGCACTGCGCCGGCGCTGGGCACAGTCGCTGGAACCGTGGGCGCTCGCCCCGCACGAGGCCCGGGCCCTGCGGGTGATCTGCGAGAGTGACGGCGCCCGGCTGTCCGATGTCGCGGCGCACCTGCGGATCGCGCCCCGCTCGGCCACCGAGGTGGTGGACGCCCTTCAGGAGAAGGGCCTGGTCGAGCGCACGCCGGATCCCACCGATCGGCGCGCCGTGCTCGCCGTCCCCACCGAGTCCGGGCATAGCCTCGCCGAGGAGATCGGCGCCGCCCGTGCCCAGGTCTCGCGGGACTTCTTCGCCCGGCTCGAGCCGGGCGAGTGGGAGCACCTCACCACGCTGCTGCGGCGCCTGATCGCCGACTGACCTCCTCATGCGGGCACGAGCGCGGCGCCGGCGGCATGCTCTCCACACCCGGCCCACGGGTCCACCTCCCATGCGTCTCGCACAACTACTTGATCTGACGTAGTACGACAGATACAGTAATTACTACGTCAGTCGGGGGGGGGAGAGGGATGTGATGATCAGCGCAGACTTCATCCGCGGCTACGTGGATCTCCTGGTGCTTGAGTCGCTGCTCGACCAGCCCTCGTACGGATACGCGATCTCGAAACGGATCGAGGAGCTCTCCCGGGGCCAGTACGAGATGAAGGAGACCACCCTCTACTCGGCGGTCCGCCGGCTCGAGAAGACCGGGGCCGTCACCTCGTTCCAGGGCACGCACAGCCAGGGACGTGCCCGCACGTACTACCGACTCACCGAGTTCGGCCGCCGCTTCTACGACGAGAAGTGCGAGGAGTGGCGCCAGACCGTGGCCCTCGTCGGCCGTTTCGTCCGCGACCCCCACTGAGAGGGATGCCCAAGATGGATGCCATCACGACCTATGTCGACCACATCTTCCGTAGCCTGCCGCCGACCGCCGAGGTGGCGCGTGCTCGGTCCGAGCTCCTGCAGATGAGCGAGGACCGTTACCGCGAGCTGCTCGCCGAGGGGGTCAGCGAGCACGAGGCCGTGGGCCGGGTCATCACCCAGTTCGGCAACCTCGACGAACTGGCCGACGATCTCGGCATCCGCAGCGAGCTCGACCGGGCGGGTCGCCCGGACGCGCCGATCGACCTCTCCCACGGGGAGGCCGAGCGGTACCTCGCCGTCCGCCGCCGGGGTGCCTGGCTCGTGTCGGGGGGCGTCCTCGTGATCCTGCTCGGCATCGCGCAGCTCGTCCTGTTCAGCGACGGCGCCGGGTCGGACCCCCACCCGCTGTCACTGGTGGCGTTCTTCGTGGCGATCGCGGGGGCGGTGGCGGGCTTCATCGTGGCCGGGGCGTCGATGTCGCGCTACGACCGGCTCAAGGACAAGGAGCTGCGGCTGGAGCCCCAGGTCGCCGCCGCCTACCGCGAGCAGCGCGAGCGGGAACAGACCTCGTTCGTGGTGAAGATCGCGGCCGGTGTCGCTGTGATCATCCTCTCGGTCGCGATCCCCGCGACGCTCGACACGATGTACCCGGACTCGGAGCCCGTCACGAACCTGGCCGTCGCGGCCATGCTGGTGGCCATCGGGCTCGCCGTCGCGCTGCTGATCGAGGCCGGGTTGCGCCGCGGCGCGCTCGACCGGCTCACCGCCGAGGGCGACTACGCGCCGGAGAAGCGGGCGTCGAACTCGCTCACCGGACGCATCGCCGGTCCGTACTGGATCGTCGCGGCGGCGGTGTTCCTCGCCTGGAGCTTCATCGGAAACGCCTGGGACCGCTCCTGGCTCGTCTGGCCGGTCGCCGGGGTGCTGTTCGCGGCCGTAGCGGTCGGCATCGAGTCGTTCACGCCGAAGGAGAGGTCCGACGGCGGCCGTTGAGCCCCGTAGGCACGGTCCGATTGGCGGGGCGGTCACCGGGTGGCGCCGCGGGCGTCCGGGCCACCGCGACGAGCAGCGCCGCCGCGATGCCGAGCACGCCGACGAGGAAGCAGAGACCTCCGGCGAGCGCCGTGAACGGGAGCAGGGACAGCGCCACGTTCCCGGCGTAGTGCATCACGACGGCCGCGGGCACCCCGCCGCGCAGCCGCTCGCTGATGAACCAGTACGTCAGCGACATCGGCACCATCGAGACGAGGAAGCCCAGCCCCTCCACCGGGCCGAGCGTCGACTGCCAGGTCCCGGTGAGCAGGAACAGCGGCAGGTGCCAGAGCGCCCACACGGTGCCGAGCACACCGGCGGTGGCGACCGGCGAGAGCCGGACCCGCAGCCGCGGCTGGAGGTAGCCGCGCCAGCCGAACTCCTCGGCGAGCGGACCGGCCACGGTGGCGATCAGCAGGAACTGGAGCAGCCCGGATCCGGCGAACGTGGCCGTGACGTCGTCCATGGTGAGCGCCGGGGCGCCGAACAGCGGGCCGGCCACCGCCGCGATGACCGCCGGGGCCGCTCCCAGCAGGGCCGCCGCCGGGAGCCACCGGGCGATCCGGGAGACCCTGGCCGACCTGGGGGTGCGGATGCCGCGCAGGCGCTGGACCAGCGCGGCCAGACTAGGCCCGAAGCCGCCGATCACGTACAGGACGAAGACGACGGGCGGTCGAGGTCGCCGCCGAGGGCCAGGGCACCCAGCCAGGGGGCCCAGGTGAGGGCGAAGGTGAGGGCGATGAACCCGCGGACCTTCTGCGGGGCGGGAGCGATGCCGGCGCGGGCCGGTGCGGTGGTCGGTGTGGTCATACCCACCAGCCAACAGGCGTGCGCCGAGCCGACCCAGGGGGCCTGCACCCGGACCGGATCCGAGGGTTGTCCCTACCGTGCCGACGGCCGCCGGCACGGTAGGAGCGGATTCCCCCCGCGGGTCAGGACGCGAGCACCTCGTCGAGGATGGCCTCGGCCTTCTCCTCCTCGGTGTGCTCAGCCAGGGCGAGCTCCGACACGAGGATCTGACGGGCGCGCGCCAGCATGCGCTTCTCGCCGGCGGACAGGCCGCGGTCGGCGTCGCGACGGGACAGGTCGCGGACCACCTCGGCCACCTTGATCACGTCACCCGAGGCGATCTTCTCGACGTTGGCCTTGTAGCGACGCGACCAGTTGGTCGGTTCCTCGGTGTACGGTGCGCGCAGCACCTCGAAGACCTTCTCCAGGCCCTCCTTGCCGACGACGTCGCGAACTCCGACCAGATCGACGTTCTCCGCCGGTACCTCGATGGTCAGGTCACCCTGCGCCACCTTGAGCCGGAGATAGAGCTTCTCCTCCCCTCGGATGATCCGCTTCGAGATCTCCTCGATGAGGGCTGCACCGTGGTGCGGGTAGACGACGGTTTCGCCGACTGTGAAGGTCATGTGCTCGCACTCCCCTTTCGCAAGACCCAAGTTTACCACGCGAAACGCGGGCAATTTCGCGGGCGTCCGACGTTTGCGCAGGTCATGGCGGTAGGCTCCGGCCACTCCGGCCCCGGCATGCGCGAGCAGGATCTTGCGGAGAATGTGAAGGCCACGCCCCCCACCGGACAGGCACTAGGCTGACGGCCAGGTCCTGAACGTCCTCGCCCTACCCGCGTCCACGCGCGCGTCCGACGGCGCGGGCATCGTCGAAAGGAGAGCCTCGTGGCTCGCAACTCCCGCCGCCTCGTGGCGTCCCTGCTGATGGCATCCGCCGCGGTCGTGGCCGTGAGCGCCTGCTCCCCGATCGTGACCCAGTACGGCACCGCCCCCAGCGACGGCATCCAGGTGGAGATCGGCGACCAGATCCGCGGCGAGAACCTGCTCATCCTGTCTCCGGCCGAGGGCGCCGAGGGTGTCCTGATCGGCGCGCTGGTCAACCGGTGGGAGTCCCCGACGACGGTGAGCCTGTCGGTCGGAGAGAGCGCCGAGGCCGTCACGGTCGAGGTCGACGGCGGCTCGACGGTCCTGCTCGAGCCCGACCACGAGCATGTCACCATCGCGTCCGTGCCTGCCGCCCCGGGCGCCACGATCGACGTGATCCTCTCCTCGCCCGAGGAGGGCTCGGTCAGCGTGGCGGTGCCGGTCCTGGACGGCACCCTCGCGCCCTATGACGAACTCGTGCCCGCCGCTCCCGAGGAGGAGTGACCCGGCGGGCCGGATCGGACGGCCCGGCGCCCGTCGGCCTCAGCGCTGGTCGACGAGCTTGTAGCCCAGACCGCGCACGGTCACCAGCACCTGCGGGTTGACCGGATCCACCTCGATCTTGGCCCGGATCCGCTTGACGTGGACATCGAGGGTCTTGGTGTCCCCGACGTAGTCGGCTCCCCAGACCCGGTCGATCAGCTGACCCCGGGTGAGCACCCGGTCAGGGTTGCGCAGGAGCAGCTCGAGCAGCTCGAACTCGCGCAGCGGGAGCGCGACCTCCTCACCGTCGATGGTGACCACGTGCCGGTCGGTGTCCATCCGGATCCGGCCGACGCTGAGCACCGCCGGGGTGAGCGCGTCCATGGACTCGTTGCCACGCCGCAGCACCGCACGGATCCTGGCCAGGAGCTCCCGGAAGGAGTAGGGCTTGGTGACATAGTCGTCCGCGCCGATCTCCAGCCCGACCACCTTGTCGATCTCCCCGTCCTTGGCGGTCAGCATGATCACCGGGACCGCGCTGCGCTGGCGCAGCTCGCGGCAGACCTCGACCCCGGACAGCCCCGGCAGCATGAGGTCGAGGAGGACCAGATCGGCGCCCGCGCGGTCGAACTCCACCAGGGCGTCGGTGCCGGTCGCGACCGGGACCACCTCGAACCCCTCGCGGGTGAGCTGGTAGGTCAGCGGTTCGCGGTAGGACTCCTCGTCCTCAACGAGCAGGATGCGGGTCACGGGTCTCTCCTCCTGCACCGGCCGAGGTGGGCGGTGCCTTCTCATCGCGGGACGGCGCGCCGCCGTCGCTGCTGTCGTCTGCCAGGGGAATACGCAGGGTGAACGTGGAACCGCGGCCGGGCGCGGACCAGAGGGTCACCTCGCCGCCATGGTTCTGGGCCACGTGCTTGACGATGCTCAGGCCGAGCCCGGTGCCACCGGTGTCCCGGGACCGGGCCGGGTCCACGCGGAAGAACCGTTCGAACACCCGCCCGGCGTTCTCGCTGGAGATTCCCGGGCCCTGGTCGACCACCGCGATCTCGGCGATCCCGTCGCGCGGCCGCACGCCCACGCTCACCCGGGTGCCGTTGTCCGAGTAGCGCAGGGCGTTGTCGAGCAGGTTCCGGACGGCCGTGACCAGGAGCGCATGGTCGCCGAGCACGTGCAGGCCCGTGGTGCCGCCGACGACGACCGTGATCTCGCGGGACTCCGCCTCGACCCGGATCCGGTCCACCGCCTCGGTCACCACGCCGTCGACGGAGACGTCCACGTAGCCGACCTCGTTGTCCGGGGCCTGGAGTCTTGACAGTTCGATGATCTCCTGGACGAGGGCGGACAGCCGGACCGCCTCCCGCTGCATCTTCCCCGCGAACCGACGCACGAGTTCGGGGTCGTCGGCGGCGTCCGCGGCCGTCTCGGCGAGCAGTGCGATCGCCCCGACCGGCGTCTTCAGTTCGTGCGAGACGTTCGCCACGAAGTCCCGGCGAACCTCCTCGAGGCGACGTTGCGCCGTCTGGTCGTCGGCGAGCAGGAGGACCCGGCCGCCGGCCATCGTGGCGACCCGGACCTCGAAGGACAGCCGGTCCGCGCCCGGCACTGCCGAGCGAGGCACCTCCAGGTGCTCGTCACGGATCTGGCCGTCGGCGCGCGTGGCAGCGACGAGGTCGTTCAGCGTCGCGTGCGTGAGACGGCCGTTGCGGACCAGGCCCGTCGCATACGCGTCCGGGCTCGCGCGCAGGACCTCTCCCCCGGGCCCGAGCAGCACGGACGTCGAACGCAGTGCGGACAGCAGCGCGGCCACGTCGTAGGAGACCGCCGGCTTGGCGACCTCGGGCTCGCGGGCGTGGCTGCGCTCGCTCCATCGGAACGCCAGGGCGGCCGCGGCACCGACCAGCAGGCCGACCAGGCCCACCGCGATCAGTGCCCACGAACCGTCCACAGCGCCAGACTAGGCCCCGCCATCGGGTGCCCTCGGCCGCCGGTGGCCGGGTAGCCTGTTGTTCACCGTGGGTGCATCGCTCGTTCACCGTGGCGTGGGACTCTGAGGAGTACGTGTGCGCACGTCGGGGAGTCGGGTCCACAGAGACGCGACCGCCGCGGGTACGCACGGCCAACGGTTGGAACGGCGGGCGGTCGCCCGCAACGAGAAGAGGAGAATGATCGGGTGCGAGCGATCTTCGAGCAGGAACTGAGCGCGGTCGGTGAGGGCCTGCTGCAGATGAGCCGGCAGGTCCAGACGGCGGTCCGAGACGCCTCCACGGCACTCGCGGCGGCCGATCTCCAGGCGGCCGAGCAGGTCATCGCCGCCGATGACGCGATCGACCAGCTGGAACGCGAGCTCGACGACCGGTGCGTCGACCTGCTGGCCCGGCAGCAGCCGGTCGCCACGGACCTGCGGATCATCGTCTCGGGGCTGCGGATGAGTGCCTCGATCGAGCGGATGGGCGACCTCGCCCGGCACGTCGCCCAGGTGACTCGGCTCCGGTACCCGGAGCTGGCGATCCCGGAACCGGCCCGCGACCTGTTCGCGGCGATGGGGGAAGCTGCGGACAAGGCGGCCACGGACGTGGTCCGGCTGCTCGAGACGCACGACCTCGAGTTGGCGGCCGCGGTCGAGCGCGACGACGACGTGCTCGACCACCTGCACCAGCAGACCTTCAATCTGACGCTCAGCCCGGAGTGGGCCGGCACCACCGCCCAGACCGTGGACGTGACGCTGCTGGCGCGGTTCTACGAGCGTTTCGGTGACCACGCCGTCGCCATCGCCCGCCGGATCTCCTACCTGGTGACCGGCGACCTGGAGCACCTCGGCGACTACAACAAGGCCTGAGCGCCGCGATCACGAAGGCCGGGCCACCCGAGTCGGGTGGCCCGGCCTTCGTCGTGATCGGAACGGTCAGCGGCCCTGATTGGCCACCGCGGCGATCGCGTCCTTCGCGGCCTCCGGGTCGAGGTAGCGCCCACCGGGAGTGGTCGGCCTGAGGTCGTCGTCGAGCTCGTAGACGAGGGGGATCCCGGTCGGCACGTTCAGCCCGGCGATGGTGTCGTCGTCGATGCCGTCCAGGTGCTTGATGATGGCCCGCAGCGAGTTGCCGTGGGCGGCCACGAGGACCACCTTGCCGGCGCGCAGGTCCGTGACGACGTCGCTCTCCCAGTAGGGCAGCGCGCGCTCGAGCACGTCCTTGAGGCACTCGGTGGCGGGGATCGGCTCGCCGGCGTAGCGCGGGTCCGCATCCTGGGAGAACTCCGAACCGGCTTCGATCGGCGGCGGCGGCACATCGTAGGAGCGGCGCCAGGTCATGAACTGCTCCTCGCCGAACTCGTCGCGGATCTGCTTCTTGTCCTTGCCCTGCAGCGCGCCGTAATGGCGCTCGTTCAGGCGCCAGTTCCGCTTCACCGGGATCCAGTGCCGGTCCGCCGCGTCCAGGGCCAGGTTCGCCGTCGAGATGGCCCGGCGCAGCAGCGAGGTGTGCACCACGTCCGGCAGCACACCGGCCTCGGCGAGCAGTTCCCCACCGCGGGTGGCCTCGGCGGTGCCCTTCTCGGAGAGCGGGACATCGACCCAACCGGTGAACAGGTTCTTCGCGTTCCATTCGCTCTCGCCGTGGCGGAGCAGTACCAGGGTGTACGTCATGGTTCCAGTCTGCCGCATCGCGGCGACCGGCCACGACCGGGTACCGCGAACCGGCGCCGGCCCGGGCGAACGCCTCAGACCGGCAGGATGAACATCGGGGTGGGCAGGGCCACGCTCGCCCGCACCGGGCCGATGACGCCGTCGGCGATCGGGTGGATGGCGACCTCGTCGGCACGTTCGCCGGCGACCAGGAGCTCGGATCCGACGATCTCGTGGTGACGTGGCCACGCGGCCGTGACAACCTCACCGGTGAGCTCGATGTGCGAGCCGTCCTCGGAGACGGAGAAGGTGGAGATCGCGTCCGCGCCCCGCACCCCGACCACCAGGCTGTCGCGGTGGGCGAGCAGGTGCGAGAGCTGGTGGACGTCCGCGCTGCGCCCGGGCAGGGTCGAGGCGGCCACCCGCTGGATCACCTCGCCACGGCCGCCGTCGGAGTCCCAGGCAAGCACCAGCACCTCGCCGCTGAGCTCCCCGGCCACGTACACGAAGTCGCCCGCGACCACCAGATGGCGCGGCCCGGTACCGGGCGGCAGATCGGTCAGGATCGGTTCGGGATCGGGCCGACCCATGTCGAGCGGGTAGGCCCGCAACTGGTCGGTGCCGAGGTCCGCCACGATCAGGAACTCCCCGCCCGCGGACAGGTTCGCCGAGTGCGCGTGCGGCCCGTCCTGCCGACCGGACACCGGTCCGGACCCGGCATGCGGCAGGCTCACGACGTGGTCGGAGACATCGCCGGCCTCCGTCAGGGCGATCGCCCCGAGGCTGCCGTCGCCGTAGTTCGAGGCGTACAGCCAGTGCCCCTGGGGGTGCACGAGCAGGTGGCAGGGCCCGGCGCCGCCGCTACCGGTCACCGCGGTCCGGCGAAGCGCGCACTCGGCATCGACGGCGTAGGAGGAGACGGTCCCTGGGTCTCCCTCCCCGACCGCGAACAGCCGGTCCGCGGCCGGGTGCAGGGCGAGGAAGCTCGGGTGGTCCGCGGTCAGCATCCGCTGCGCCGTCGAGTCCGCCCAGTCGCCGCCGGCCGAGCGGTTCAGCCGCCAGATCCCGCCGGGGATCTGCGCGGTCGAGGTCGACCCGATCCACATGTGCTGGACAACAGTCATGGCACCCAACCTAACGGTCGGATGCCATGACGGTGGACGAGTGCGCGCGGTCCACGGATGCGATCTCGCTCACGTGATCGCGACGGCCACGACGCCCGGGTCAGTGGGCCTTTGCGTAGGCCTCACGGATCTCCGCGGAGACACGACCACGATCGCTCACCTGGAAGCCGTTCTCGCGGGCCCATTCACGAATCTTTCCGGCGTCGGAAGCACCGCGCGAGGTACCGGACGAGCGACGAGCCGTCCCCGTGCTACGACGCCCACCGGAACGCCGGGCGTGTCCGATCCATGAGGCAAAGGACTCACGGATTCCCGCCGCATTCGATTCGTTCAGGTCGATCTCATACGTGACACCGTCGAGGGCGAACGTCACGGTCTCCACGGCGTCCGAACCATCGAGGTCATCGATGAGGAGGACGCGGACCTTCTGAGCCATGTGTGTATTCCTTGCTCTCAAGAGACGGGCGAAATGCCCAACAATGCGTGCGCGCTCAGAATGCCACCGAGGAGAACAACCTGTCAAAGATCGTTGAACGTGCCACCAACGTCACATTTTCCCATCGCGCGATTCTCGGTCCGTCCGCGCGTCCTCTTCGGCCTCCACGCGCGCCCTGGCAATACGTTCACGACGATCCGCGTGGACCATCGCCCGAATGGCCACGATGAAGAGAAAGGCAACCCCCACCGAGGGTGCGAGTGCCGCCAGAGAATCCCAGAGTCCGCTCATCGGGGCTTCACCAATGGGAAGGTGATGGTCTCCCGGATCCCCTGCCCGGTCAGCGCCATGAGGAGGCGGTCCACGCCCATCCCCATCCCGCCGGAGGGCGGCATGCCGTGCTCCATGGCCTGCAGGAACTCCTCGTCCACACGCATGGCCTCGACGTCGCCCCGGGCAGCGAGCTGCGCCTGCGCCTCGAAGCGCTGCCGCTGGATCACCGGGTCCACGAGCTCCGAATAGGCGGTGCCCAGTTCGAATCCACGTATATACAGGTCCCACTTCTCCACGACGCCCTCGATCTCCCGGTGCGCACGGGTCAGCGGTGAGGTGTCCACGGGGAAGTCCCGCACGAATGTGGGGGCATACAGGTGCTGCCCCACAAAGTGCTCCCAGAGTTCCTCCGCGACCTTGCCCGGCGTCGCAATAGCGGGGTTGATCGCGACGTCCACCCTCTCCGCGAGAGCGAGCAATTCCGATACCGGGGTCTGCGGGGTGATCCGGACACCGGCCGCCTCCGACAGCGAGAGATACAGGGACAGGTCCTGCCATTCGCCCCCGATCTCGTACTCGGTTCCGTCCGACAACGTCATGACGGTGCCGCCGAATACATCACGGGCCGCCGTCTGTACCAGTTCCCTGGTGAGGGTCGCCATCGTGTTGTAGTCGCCGTACGCCTGATAGGCCTCGAGCATGGCGAACTCCGGAGAGTGCGAGGAATCCGCCCCTTCATTTCGGAAGTTCCGATTGATCTCGAAGACGCGGTCGATGCCGCCGACCACGGCGCGCTTGAGGAATAGTTCCGGCGCGATCCGTAGATATAGGTCGATGTCGAACGCGTTCATGTGCGTCATGAACGGCCGGGCCGTCGCACCCCCGTGCATGGTCTGCAGCATGGGCGTCTCGATCTCGATGAAGTCGCTTGCGTGCAGGGAGTCCCGCAGGGACCGCACCACTGCGGCCCGGGTGCGGACCATGTCCCGCGCCGCCGGGCGAGAGATCAGGTCGAGATAGCGGCGCCGCACCCGCGACTCCTCCGAGGACTCCTTGTGCAGGGTGGGCAGCGGGCGGATCGCCTTCGCGGCGATCTCCCACGAGTCGGCCATCACGGAGAGTTCTCCGCGGCGGGACGCGATCACCCGGCCGTGCGCGTAGAAGTGGTCGCCCAGATCCACGAACGCCTTGAACCTCTCGAGCGACTCCTGACCCACCTCGGCGAGTGAGACCATCACCTGCAGCCGGCTCCCGGCACCGTCCTGGAGTGTGACGAAGCACAACTTCCCGGTGTTGCGCAGGTGCACGATCCGACCCGTGACGCCCACGACATCGTCGGTCTCGGTGCCCGGCTCGAGGTTCGGGTGGGCGGCCCGCACCCCGGCGATGCTGTCCGTGACCGGCAGCGTGACCGGGTACGGCTCGATCCCGTCGGCGAGCAGCTTCTCGCGCTTCTCCCGCCGGATCCGGACCTGCTCGGGCAGGTCGTCACCATCGGCGTCATCAGAGCCGACAGAGCCACCGATGAGGTTCGGCTCGGTCGGCACGGTGGAGGGCGGGGTCTCGTCGGTCACGCCCCAATCCTAACGAGAACGCGGATCGGCCCAGCTCACGACCGCGTTGTCGATGAGCCGCGTGGAGCCCACGCGGGCGGCGATCACGAGCAGCCCGTCCTCGGCCGGCTCGCCCTCCCGGGGGTAGGCGGTCATCGTCACCGGGTCGACGAGCTCGAGGTAGTCGACCCGCACCAGCGCCGGGTCCGCGGTCGCCAGCTCGGCGCGCGCAGCCTCGAGAACGTCCGCCGGCGGGCGCCCCTGCAGCGCGGCCCCCGCGCCCGCGCGCACCGTCCGGGAGAGCACCAGGGCGGCGCTGCGATCCGTCCGTGACAGGTGCACGTTCCGGCTGGAGAGCGCGAGCCCGTCCGGGTCGCGCACGGTCGGGACCGCGACCACGTCGACGCCCATGTTCAGATCGGCGACCATCCGGCGCACCAGGGCGAGCTGCTGGGCGTCCTTCTGCCCGAAGAGCGCGACGTCGGGGCCGGTCAGGTTCAGGAGTTTGTGCACCACGGTGAGCATCCCGTCGAAGTGCCCGGGCCGGTGCTCCCCCTCGAGCAACTCGCCCATCCGACCGGCGACGATCCGCACCTGCGGCTCCCCGCCGGGGTACACCTCGTCCACGGACGGCGCGAACACGACGTCGACGCCCTCCGCGCGGAGCACCGCCACATCCGCGTCGAGCGTGCGTGGGTAGGTCTCGAGATCCGCCTCGGAGGAGAACTGCAACGGGTTCACGAAGACGGTCACCACGACCTCGTCGGCCAGCTGCCGAGCGGCGCGCACCAGCGCGACGTGCCCCGCGTGCAACGCGCCCATGGTCATCACGACGGCGCGCCGGCCGCGCGGGCGGACCGCCCGCAGGTCAGCGACGGTGTGCACGACGACCGGGCCGTCATCGCCGTCATCGCCGTCGGTGGCCTCGCCGTCGGTGGCTTCACCGTCGGCACGCCGGTCGACGGCGGCACTCGCCCGCGTAGCCCCTGCCGCGGTGGCTGCCGGTGGTGGGCCGCCCGGGGTGGCGCTCTCCAGGGCGTCGAGCAGTTCGCCGGCCCGGGCCTCGCCGATCCGGCCGTTGACCAGCGCGCGCTGCACCGTGGCGCGCGCGAGTGCCACGTAGGTGGGAGCGATGTCGACGAGTCCGGGCCTGCCGTCGTCGGCCTCGGCCAAGGCGGTCAGGTGCTCGCGCACGGTGCCAACGTCGCCGCGGACCACGGGCCCGGTCAACGACGCCTCGCCACCGCGGAGTGCGCCGTCGAGCGCGGCCTGGAGCAGCGGCGTGAGCAGGGCCCCGCCGTCCTCCACCCCGGCCGCGGTCAGCAGTCGGATGGACTGAGCGGTCAGGGTGACCAGGTGGTTCGCGCCGTGGGCGAGGGCCGCGTGGTAGAGCCCACGGACGTCCTCGCCGAGGACCACCGGTTCGCCGCCGATCTCGACCACGAGGGCCTGCGCGATCGGCAGCACCGGGCCTGCGGCGGTGACCGCGAACGGGGCGCCGACGATCCGGGCCAGGTCCAGGCTGGTCCCGGTGAACGTCATGGCCGGGTGGATCGCCAGCGGGATCGCGCCTGCGGCGCGGGCCGGGGCGAGCACACCGGTGCCGTACCGGCCGGCGGTGTGCACGACGAGCTGTCCGGGCTGGAATGCCCCGAGGGTCGCCAGGCCGGAGACCAGGTCCCCGAGCACGTCGTCGGGGACGGTGAGCAGGAGGAGTTCGCTCCGTTCGACGACCGCCTCCACGTCGAGGACCGGCACGCCGGGCAGCAGCGCGTCGATCCGCTCGAGGGTGTCCTCGGACCCTCCGCTGGCGCCGACGACGGCGTGCCCCACCGAGCGCAGGGCGCTCGCGAGCACCGCCCCCACCCGGCCGGCACCGACGACCCCGACGCCGAGCCGTCCAGGTCGTGAGGTCACCCGTGCATCCTGCCACCGTCGCCGGGGCTGGTCGTACCCGCGCTGCGCCCCGGGAGCACGCCACCGTAGACGGGGCGCACCGGCGGGCTCGGCAGGATCCCGCCGTAGACGCCCGGTGGCACGGCCGGGCCGGCGACCCCGGAACCGCCGGTCTCCTCACCGGGGCCGGATTCGGCGCCGACGGCCAGCCGGGCGGTGCGGGGCAGCATCCAGCGCTCCGGCCCGGCCTCGCGACGGGCCCGGCGGGCCCGGTCGGCGACGTCCACGAGCAACTCGCGGACAGTGTCGGCGTCGATGTGTGTGACCATCGGCGTGATCGGGCCGGGGGTGGAGTGCAGCGAGAAGTTGGCGACCCGCAGTCGTCGGTCCAGCGGCCCTTCGGACAGGCCGAGGGACTGGGTGCGCTCGTGCGGCACGATGACCAGACGGCGCCAGATACGGCCGGTTCGAAGGATCGTCACGGTGTCGGTGACCCGGAAGCCGGTGCGGCGCCAGACCCACGGGTCGAGCCAGCGCACCCGGCGGGGGGAGGTCACGAAGCCCTCGTCGCCGCCGGTGCCGGACAGGCCGGCCTCGAGCAGTTCGAGCGGCCGCGGGTCGCCGAGGTCGGGCTGGACCAGGTACAGCAGCCGGCCGACCTCCTCGGTGGTGGCGACCGGATACAACACGCTGCCCGTGGTCTCCTCGGCGCCGTAGCCGGCGATGTTCACCTGCAGGCGCCACCAGCCGCGCTTGCGCCACAGCAGTGGCTGGGTCACCTGCACGGCCTGCACCCGGCCCGGAGGCACCGTCCGGGCCTTCGACTCGAGCAGGCCCTGCCGCACCCGCACGCCGTCGGGCGAGGTGGCGACTCGGAAGGCGAACTCCCCCGCGAACCGGCTCCACACGTACGCGGCCGCACCGAGCAGGGCGGGCGCGACGCCGAGGAACGGCGCGAGGCTCTGGTTCACCACGGCCAGCACGACGAGCACCGCCCCGGCGATCACGAACGCCATCACCCAGAACGAGAGGGCGAGGGAGCCGACCAGCCGGCCGGGTGCGAGCGCGAGCACCTCGCGCTCGGGTGCGGCTGGTGCGGAGGGTGCCGCGGCGCCGTCGGCCGCTTCCTCCACGGTCAGTCCGGCGGCCCGGGCCAGGAGTTCGTTGCGCAGCCGCTGCGCCTCGTCCTCGGTGAGGAAGGACAGGGTCAGGTTCGAGCCCGCCCCGCCCGCCGACTCGATCTTGAGCGAGGCGAAGCCGAACAGCCGGGCCAGCAGCGGCTGGGTGACGTCCACGGTCTGCACCCGGTCGAGCCGGAGGTGGCGCTGCTGGCGGAACAGCACACCGGAGTGCAGGTAGACGCTCTCCGGGCTGACGCCGTACCGGGTCCGGCTCCAGGCCAGGGCCGAGTAGCCGAGGCCGATCAGCGAGCCGACGACGATGACACCGATGATCACGAGCAGGAGCTGGGTGGCGGGCAGATCCAGCTGCCCGAGGGTGTCGGAGTACTGCCAGACGAAGATCGCGATCAGCGCGGCCGCGACCTTCCAGGCGTTCAGCAGCGGGGTGACGCGGTGCAGCTTGCGCCAGTCCACCTCCGCCTTCGTGGCGCGGTCGATGCTCACAGGCCGGCCAGCCTCGCCTCACCGCGAGCGGTCAGTTGATCGCGCAGCCGGGCCGCCTCCTCCTCGGCCAGTCCGGGGATCGAGGCGTCCGAGCCGGCCGAGGCGGTGTGCAGTTGCACGGCGGCGATCTTCATCTTGCGCGCGATCGGGCCGGCCTCGACGTCCACGTACTGCATCCGCCCATAGGGCACCACCACGAGGGAGCGGAACATCACCCCGCGTCGGATGAGCAGGTCGTCCTCGAGCTCGGCATAACCGATCGCGCGGACCTGCCGCGGGATCAGCCAGAGCAGCCAGGCGGTCAGCGCGAGCAGCCCGATCGGGAGGAGCCACATCGCCGAACCGACCACGATGGCGGGCCAGATCGTCACCAGGCCGGGCAGACCGAGGAAGATCCCGACGGAGATCTGGCGCACCGGGATCAGGCGTAGGGAGATCGGGCGCCACTGCACGCCCTCGATGTCGAGTGCAGGGCTGGTCGGTGTGGGCATGCGGCCATTCTCCCCGATCGGCCGGGGGTTTCGCGTCCACCGCGCGGTGGAGGGCCGTGGGGCGGACCACCCGGGTGACGAACTCAGCCGGGAGCCGGGCCGTCGTCCTCGTCCTCGGGGGGCACCTTGCAGCACCACTGGGTGAACAGGCCGGCCGCGATGAGCACCCCGGCGACGACGATCGCCACGCCGGCGGCGAACGCCTGCTCGCGCGGGTCGGGGGCCTCGGCGCGCGGCAGCGACAGCAGCAGGACCGCGAGGAAGTACCCGACGTGCACCGCACCGGTGAGCGCGGCGGCCTGCCCCAGCACGAGGATCCGGGCCGCGCCGATCGGGTCCGTGATCGTGCGTGCGCGCACGCCCCGCCGCACCCGCAGGCCCAGCAGCGCGACGCCGGCCGCGACCACGGCGAGCAGCACCACGACCGCCGGCGAGACCGGCGGGAGGGTGTTCCCGCGGCTGTCCCACCAGCGCAGCCCGATGACGGCGATGGTTCCGGCCACGATGATCGTGGCTGCCAGCACCCGCCAGCCGACCCGCTGCACGGTCAGTTCGGGTCGCGGCGCAGCGGCTGCCACTTCGGAGTGGCCTGCTGTTGGGCCTCCGGCTCGGACTCCGGTCCGGTCCAGCGCCGGCCAGGCCCACGGGTCTGCTCGTCCAGTTCGCCGTCATCGTCGGCCGGTGGGAACGACGCCGGTCCGGACCGGACGAACCCCGGGGAGGGCTCGGCCGCGGGTGGCTCGGGCGCGGACGGTTCGAAGCCCGACGGCGGCGCCTGGGGTTCGAAGCCGGACGGCGCCGGCGGCTCGTGGGTGGGTGGCTGCGGTGCGGGCGGCTCGTAGGGGGACGGCTGGTACGGCGGCGGCTCATGGCCGGGCGGTTGCGGGGGCGCGGGTGGCTCGTAGGGCGGCGGCTCGTGGCCGGGCGGCTGCGGGGGCGCGGGTGGCTCGTAGGGCGGCGGCTCATGGGCCGGCGGCTCGGTGGGGCCGGGCCGGGCGGGTCCGGGCGCCTCGCCGGACGACTGCCCGTAGGACGTCTGCCCGGACGGCTGCCCATAGGAGGGCTGCTCGCTGCCCGGCTCCTCATAGGAGGACTGCTCCTGGGAGGGCTGCCCGTAGGAGGGCCGCTCGTGCGCTCCGGGCTGCACCGGCGGCGCCTGGTACGTCGGGGCCGGGCTCGGGGGCAACGGCTCGAACGCAGACCTCCGGGCCGGGCCATCGGTCCGGGGCACCTGGGCCTCCGGAGGAAGCCCGAACGTCGATCCGCCTGGCTGCTCGGCCGCGGGCCGCCCGTACACGGACTCCGCGAACGGCTCCGGATCGGCCGACTCGTGTTCGCCGTCGACGGCACCAGTGCCGTCAGGGCTGTGAGGTCCGTCAGTGGCTGCTGGGCCGGAATGGGCGAGCAGCTCGAGGTCCTCGACCGACTCGCGGCCGGCCTGCTCGGGGGCGGCGAACTCGGAGGCAGCCGGCTCGGGGAGGTCGTCGGCCGTGGCCAGCGGAACGGCCGGGGGCATCCCGGACGCCTCGGATGCCATCGGGTCGATGAGGGCCCAACCCGCGCCGGACTGCTCGGGCTCGGGCGGCAGCTCGGCGTCGGCCGGGGCCACCGGTGCCGGCGGCGGCACCGGTGCCGGCGGGGGCACCGCCGGCGGGGCCTCTGACTCCGCCGGGGCAACGGGCGCCGGCCGGCTGACGAACTCCGGCGGGGCCGGCTCGCCGGCGGATTCGGCCGCGGCCGGCTCGGGCGCCGGGGCGGCTTCGGCGGCGTGGGACCGCGGCCCGTTCGTCGCGTCCAGCCAGTCGAGGGCGAGCCAGCGCACGCCGGTCCGGTCCGGAGCGGTCTCGGCGAGGGCCGCGACCGGCCCACCGCCGAGGCCCGGCAGGAACGCCGACGGGTCCGCCTGGGCCCACGGAACGAGCACGAACGCCCGCTCGTTGGCCCGCGGGTGCGGCAGGGTCAGTTCGGACTCGGCGCTGGAGATGCCGTCATAGGCGACGATGTCGATGTCGAGGGTGCGCTCGCCCCAGCGCTCGCGACGCTGGCGGCCGTGGGCGTCCTCGATCTCGTGCACCCGGTCCAGCAGGTCCATCGGGGACAGCGTGGTGCTGGCGAGCACGACGGCGTTGAGGAAGTCGGGCTGCGGCATCGCGTCCGGGAGCACGACGGCGGCGGTGCGAGCGAGCGGTGACACCGTCGCGACGCTCAGGCCCGGGACCTCCCGCAGATCCGCGACCGCGGCCCGCAACGTCGCCCGCACGTCGCCGACGTTGCCGCCGATCGAGAGGACCACCTCCGCGGGCTCGTCCGGCACCCGATGCAGGGCGGCGCCGGGCTCCTCGGCGGCCTCCTCGGGGACGCCCGGCACGCCGTCGAACGACTCGTCCGCGGCGGCGGCCGGAGACATCGAGTCGGCAGCGGGCGACGCATGCCCGAGCGCGGCAGCGGCCATCGCCCCACCAGCACCGGCGGGCACGGCCTCCGGGGCTGCGTCGTCCCCGGCGGCCCAGGGGCCGGTGACCGAGTCGCGCCGGATGGTGAGCTGCACGTCGGTGAACGGCACCCCGACCGGCGCCTCCGGCTTGTGCACGGTCACCTCGACCGACCGGACCGCGTTCGGCGCGAGCGCGGCGTCCGCGATCCGGGCCGCGAGCGTCTCGATGAGCTGGACCGGCTCGCCCTCGATGATCGCCACGACCGACTGGGCCACCGCGGCGTAGTCGACCGTGTCGACGAGGTCGTCGCTGGCGGAGGCGGCGCGGGTGTCGACGTGCAGCGTGACGTCCGCGAGGAAGGTCTGGCCGTCACGGCGTTCCTCGGCCAGGACGCCGTGGCGGCCAACCCCACCCAGCCCGATGAGGCGGATGACGTCGTGGACCTGGTTGTCCTCGGAGTTCATGGTGTCCCTTCTCGACCGTCCGAAATGGCTTCATTCTGCGCCGAACGCAGGGCCTGGGCCACCCTGACGGCGTCCACGGAGCCTGCCACCTCGTGCACCCGCACGCCCCACACCCCGTGGGCGGCCACCAGGGCGGTGACCGCGGCCGTGGCTCGGTCCCGGAACACCGGCAGCGACTCTGCCCCCGCGGCCTCGAGCAACTGCCCGAGGAACCGTTTGCGTGAGGCTCCGATCAGCACCGGATGGCCGAGCGCCGTCAGGGCGTCGAGTCCCGCGAGCAGGCGCCAGTTGTCGGCCCCGTTCTTGGCGAACCCCAGGCCCGGGTCGACGATGAGCCGCGCGGGATCGGCGCCCGCCGCGACGAGCGCCTCGAGGCGCCCGCGGAGTTCGGCGACGACCTCGCCGACGACCTCGCCGTAACCGGCTCGCTCGGCCATGACGTCGGCGTGGCCGCGCCAGTGCGAGACCACGTACCGGAACCCGCCCGCGGCGACGAGCGGCACCATCCGTGGGTCCGCGAGACCGCCGGAGACGTCGTTGATGATCTCGGCGCCGGCCTCGAGCGCGGCCTCGGCGACCTCGGCCCGCATGGTGTCCACGCTGATCACGGACCCGGAGGCGGCCAGGGCCTCGACGACCGGGACCACCCGCTGGAGCTCCTCGGCGAGGCTGACCCGTTCCGCGCCCGGACGGGTGGACTCACCACCGATGTCGAGGATGTCCGCGCCCTGCGCGAGCAGGTGCCGCCCATGGGCGATCGCGACGTCCTGCTCGAACCACTGTCCGCCGTCGCTGAACGAGTCCGGGGTGACGTTGACCACGCCCATCACGAGCGTTCGCGGTGTCATCCGGCCACCCTATCCAGTCGCCGGCGTGCGACCTCCACTCCCCGACGGGCGCGAGCCATCGCTCAGTCGCGCGCGATGAGGCTCATCGCCTCGGCGCGGGTGGCCGTGTTCCGCATCTGACCGCGCACCGCCGAGGTGACGGTCCGCGCACCCGGCTTGCGCACCCCGCGCATCGACATGCACAGGTGCTCGCACTCGACGACGACGATCACGCCGCGGGCATCCAGCAGCCGGACCAGTGCGTCCGCGATCTGGCTGGTCAGCCGTTCCTGGACCTGCGGCCGCTTCGCGAACACGTCGACCAGCCGGGCCAGTTTGCTCAAGCCCGTGACGGTGCCGTCCACCGACGGGATGTAGCCCACGTGGGCGACCCCGTGGAACGGCAGCAGGTGGTGCTCGCAGGTGGAGTAGACGGCGATGTCGCGGACGATCACCATCTCCTCGTGCTCGATCTCGAAGAAGGTCTGGACGACGTCCTCCGGTTCGGCATGCAGCCCCGCGAAGATCTCCGTGTAGGCCTTCGCCATCCGCTTCGGGGTGTCCCGCAGGCCGTCCCGGTCGGGGTCCTCCCCGACCGCGATCAGCAGGTCCCGGACGGCCCGCTCGACACCCTCGGCGTCATACGGGCGAGCGGGACGTACTTCTTCGGCCATGTCGGTCCGCCTCCTCAGGCCTGACCCGACGTGGGCGTGTCCGGTCCGGGCTCGCCGGACCCGCTCGACCCGCTCGAGCCACTCTGCCCAGCCTGCCCGGGGCCGGCGCCCGGGGTGGACTCGCCCGGGTAGGCGAACCGCTCCGGAACCTCGACGATCGTCTCGGCGGGCGCCTCGTCGTCACCGGCCGCTGCGGCCTGGTCCTGCGGCAGCATCGGCGCGTCGCCGCTGGCGATCTCGCGTGGGGACTGCACGGGCGGCACGTCGCTGACGGCGCGGTGCTGGCTGGACAGCCACACCGGGCGCGGCTCCCGCTTCGTGATCGGGATGAACACCTCGGCCAGCTCCGCCTGGTTCAGGGTCTCCCGCTCCAGCAGCGCGAGCGCGAGGTCGTCGAGCACCTGGCGGTAGTGGGTGAGGATCTCCCACGCCTCGTCGTGGGCGGAGTCGATGAACCGGCGGACCTCGTCGTCGACGAGCCCGGCGACGTCCTCGGAGTACTCCCGCTGGTGGCCCATGTCGCGGCCGAGGAACACCTCGCCGTCGGCCTGCCCGAGCCGGATCGCACCGACGCGCTCGCTCATGCCGAACTCCTTGACCATCTTGCGTGCGGTCGCGGTGGCCTTCTCGATGTCGTTCGAGGCACCCGTGGTCGGGTCGTGGAAGACGATCTCCTCGGCGACCCGACCGCCCATCGCGTACGCGAGCTGGTCGAGCAGCTCGTTGCGGGTGGTCGAGTACTTGTCCTCGGCCGGCATCACCATCGTGTACCCGAGGGCTCGCCCACGGGGCAGGATCGTCACCTTCGTGACCGGGTCGGTGTACCGGAGCGCCGCCGCCACCAGCGCGTGCCCGCCCTCGTGGTAGGCGGTGAGCTTGCGCTCCTTCTCGTTCATGATCCGGGACTTCTTCTGCGGGCCGGCGATCACGCGGTCGATCGCCTCGTCGAGCTCATGGTCACCGATCAGCTCCAGCCCGGTGCGGGCCGTGAGCAGGGCGGCCTCGTTCAGGACGTTCGCCAGGTCGGCACCACTGAATCCGGGGGTGCGCTTGGCCACGGCGTGCAGGTCGACCGTGGGCGCCATCGGCTTGCCCCTGGCGTGCACCTCGAGGATCGCCTGGCGGCCCTTCAGGTCCGGTGACTCGACGGAGATCTGACGGTCGAAGCGCCCCGGGCGGAGCAGGGCGGGGTCGAGGATGTCCGGACGGTTCGTCGCCGCGATCATGATGACGTTCGCGTTCGCGTCGAACCCGTCCATCTCCACCAGGAGCTGGTTCAGGGTCTGCTCACGCTCGTCGTGCCCGCCGCCTAGGCCGGCACCACGCTGACGACCGACGGCGTCGATCTCGTCCACGAAGATGATCGCCGGGGCGTTCGCCTTCGCCTGCTCGAACAGGTCCCGCACGCGCGAGGCACCCACACCCACGAACATCTCGACGAAGTCCGAACCGGAGATCGAGTAGAACGGGACCTCGGCCTCGCCGGCGACGGCGCGCGCCATCAGCGTCTTGCCGGTACCCGGCGCTCCGTACAGCAGCACACCCTTGGGGATCTTCGCCCCGACGGCCTGGAACCTGGCCGGCTCGGTGAGGAAGTCGCGGATCTCCTCGAGCTCCTCGATGGCCTCGTCCACGCCGGCGACGTCGCTGAACTTGACCTTCGGAGCCTCCTTGGAGACCTGCTTGGCCTTGGACTTCCCGAAGTTCATCATCCGGGAGTTGCCGCCCTGCAGGCGGGACATCAGGAACCAGAAGAGCCCCACCAGCAGCAGCACCGTGAGCAGCGTCATCAGCAGCGAGGACCACCACGGGGTCTGCGGGACGACGGAGTTGTACCCACCCTCCGGCTCGGCGGTCGCGATCGCCTCGGCGACGGTCTCGGCCTGCGGGGCGGCGTAGTAGAACTCGACGTCGCGGCCCATGTTCTGCTCCTCGTCGCCGTCGACGAGGTAGTCCTCGGTGAGCGTGAGGTTGACCCGCTGCTGACCGTCGGTGATCTGCGCCTGCTCGACAGTGTCCCCGGCGAGCAGTTCCAGACCCGCGGACGTGTCGATCTGCCGGGTTCCGCCGCCGCTCATGAGCTGGAAGCTCACGAAGATGATGACCAGCGGAAGGAGCACCCAGATGAGCGGCCCGCGCAACAACTTCTTCACATTCATCCTCGGTGTGGGGCCGGGCCCCGTCCCTCCTGCTCGCACTGTTAGACCGTGACGCTATACGACGGGGCCGGGAATCCCGTCATGTGTTCGCCGACGGCATGAACGCCGAGCCAGCCCGGCGCACCCGGCAGCCGGCTCAACTCTGGTACACGTGTGGTGCGAGCGTGCCGACGAACGGCAGGTTGCGGTAGCGCTCGTCGTAGTCGAGTCCGTAGCCGACCACGAACTCGTTCGGGACCTCGAAGCCGATGTAGCGGACGTCCACGTCCACCTTGGCGGCGTCCGGCTTACGGAGCAGGGTCGCGATCTCGAGCGAGGCGGGGTTGCGGCTGCGGAGGTTGGACACGAGCCAGGAGAGGGTCAGCCCCGAGTCGATGATGTCCTCGACGATCAGCACGTGCTTGTCCAGCAGGTCGGTGTCGAGGTCCTTGAGGATACGGACCACGCCGGAGGACTTCGTGCCGGACCCGTAGGAGGAGACTGCCATCCAGTCCATCTTGAGGTCGGTGTGCAGCCGGCGGGAGAGGTCCGCCATGACCATCACCGCACCCTTGAGGACGCCGACCAGCAGGAGCTCCCGGCCCGCGTAGTCGGCGTCGATCTGGGCCGCGAGCTCATCGAGCCGGGTCGCGATCTGCGCCTCGCTGACCAGGACCTTCTCCAGGTCCGAGCCCATGTCGTTGGCGTCCACTCAACTCTCCCGATTGTCACTGTGTCGATGAGGTGCTGTCGGTCCGTGCGGATCATCGGGTGCGGCGGCGCGAGCCGACGCTTCCGGAGCGCGCAGGAACAGCCTGCCATACCGACGGACCGCCTCGGTCGGCCCGGGTAGGTGGATGGGACCCTGCCCGTGCCAGTCGGTCAGGAGCGCGTCGAGGGCCCGCACGTGGATCCGGGCGAGCGCGCCGTCGTCGGCGCCGGCCTCGAGGGCGGCCAGCCGCAGGGCCCGACGGCGCAGGGCCGGGTGGGCGTCGACGAGCACCGACACCTCGAGCACCACGGCGGGCCCGACGGCGTCGGTGCCGTCCTGGGGGCCGGTGGCGGTTTGGAGGTCGACACCGGCCCGGGCGTCGGCGCCGTCCTGGAGGTCGGCGCCGGACCGGAGGTCGCTGCGCGAGCGGTGGCGAGCGTCCTCGAGCAGGCCGCGGGCGAGCTCGTCGAGCAGATCGGCGTCGTCGCGGGCCAGGTCCGCGGTGCGGGCCAGCGCGACCTCCACCCCGGGACCGAGGGCGCGGGTGAGTTCGGGCAGCACGCGATCCCGCACGGCCGCACGGGGCAGTGCGGCGCCGCCGGCGGTGCGCAGCGGTCCGTCGGCCGCGTTCGTGGGGTCCGTCCACACCAGCAGGTCGCCCACCTCGCAGGCCCGCCGGGTCTGCTCGCGGCTCACGTCCAACAACGGGCGCCAGAACCGCCCGCGCACGGGCGCCATGCCGGCGAGCGCGCGGGTGCCGGAGCCTCGCGCCAGACCGAGCAGAACCGTCTCGGCCTGGTCGGCCCGGGTGTGCCCGAGCAGCACCCCGACGGCGTGGAACTCGGTCGCCGCCGCGTCGAGCAGTTCGTACCGCAGCAACCGGGCGGCGCCCTCCGGGCCCTCGCCCCTGGCGCCACCCACGCGACCCTCGGCCGCGTCCGGGACGGGACCGTGCCCACCCGCCGCACCACTGGCCGCTCCCCCCACGGCGACCACCCGCTCGACGGAACCGTCCTCGCCCATCGCACCGGCCGATCCCCCAGCGGCGACCACCCGCCTGGTGGAACCGTCCTCGCGCACCCCGCCGCCGTCGGGCGTCAGCACCCGGGCCGGGTCCAGGCCGAGCCCGGCGCACGTGGCGACCGCCCGCTCACTGACGGCACGGCTGCCGTCCTGCAGGCCGTGGTCCACGCTGACGGCGCCCGCGCGGACCCCGAGCCGGGGTGCCACGAACGCGGCGGCCGCCGCGAGCGCGAGCGAGTCCGCACCACCGGAACAGGCCACCAGGACAAGGTCACCCGGGGTCAGGGCGCCATCGTCGAGTCGAGCCTGCAGGAAGGTCCGCACCGCAGTACGGACCGCGGCGACGGCGGGGTCGAGCCGTGGCACTAGCCGTGGACCCGCCGTACCCAGGCGGCGGGGTCGGCGATCTCGGCGGCGGACGGCAGGTGTTCGGGCGCGGCCCAGACCGCGTTCAGGCCGGGGTGCCCGACCTTCGCCACGACGGCCCGGACGAACGCCGCGCCCTCGCGGTACTGGGCGAGCTTGGCGTCAAGGCCGAGGACCCGGCGCAGCAGTGTGTCCACGAAGCCCTGGCCGGCGCGGCGGGCCTCGAAGGACTTGCGGATCGTGCGCACGGTGGGCACCACCCGCGGGCCGACCGCGTCCATCACCACGTCCGCGTGCCCCTCCAGCAGTGACATGACCGCGATCGAGGCGTCCATCGCCTCCTGCTCGGCCTCGGTCAGGACCGCGCCGAGGAGCGCGCCGCCGGCGCTCGCGGTCGCGGGCTCGCCGTCGCCGCGCAGCACTCGGGGCAGGGCGCCGATCAGGTCCCGCATCCGGGAGGCCGCGTCCTCCTCGACGAGCAGGGTCGCCATGAGCTCACGCATCCGGGTGCGCATGTGGTCGGCGAGCCACGGAGCGGCGGCGAACTGGAGGGCGTGCGTCTGTTCGTGCAGGCAGACCCACAGGTGGAAGTCGGCGGCCCGGAGGTTGAGCTGGCGCTGCACGTGCAGGATGTTCGGGGCCACCAGGACCAGGCGGCCCGCGGTGACCGTGCCGTCGCCCTCGGTCCCGGTCGACGGCGGGGTGAACGGGTCGTACTGGCCGAGTACCCGGGAGGAGAGCAGGCTGAGCAGCGCGCCGAGTTCCTCGGCGGCGAACCGGGGGCCGCCCGGGCCCTTCGGGACCGGCATGAGGTCGCCGACCAGGTGCCGCAGCATGGCCAGGTTGCCCGCGGACCAGCGCGGCCGGTCGATCACGTACACGGGCCCGGCCGCGGTCCGTTCCGCGGCCTCGGTCAGGTCGGTGACGGTGCCCACGAACTCCGGCGCGCGAACCGCCCCGGTGCGCAACGAGGCGACCAGCGCGCTCAGTTCCTCACGGTCGGCCGTGGGCCCGGGCCGGGCCAGCCGCGCCGCGCGGCGCGCGGCCAGGTCCCAGTCGACGGCGTCGGTCACCGGCTCGCTCCCCCGCGGGCCGGCGCAGCGGAGCGGGTGAGGCGTGGGACCGGCGCGACGGGATACATCCCCCCAGCCTAGGCGCGACATGCGGGCCGACGGCGGCCGAGCCGGCCGGGAGTGACGAAGTGGTCGCCACTCCAGCACCCCCACCGATGGGTCGGACGCGCGGAGCCCGGAACAAGTGGGCAACGAGTGGGGAACGGGTGGGTCAGGAGCAGCCGCACGCGGCGAGTCCGGCCGCCCACGCGTCGATCGCGACCCGAGCCTGGTAGGCGGCGCCGGGCGGGAAGGAGTTCGCGAGCACGCTGAATGCGAGCAGGCGGCCGTCCGACGTCGTCACCAGACCGGCGAGCGAGACCACCTGGGGCAGCGTGCCGGTCTTCGCGGACAGGGTCCCGGCGGCGTCGGTGTCGCCGAGCCGGTCGGCCAGGGTGCCCTCCAGGTGGGCGACGGGCAGGGCCTGGACGGCGGCGAGCAGTTCCGGCCGGCCGCCGGCGGCGATCAGGACGGTGGTGTCGGTGAGCATCCGCGGGGTGAGGGTGCTGTCGCGGGACAGGCCGGAGGTGTCCTGGAACTGCGCGCCGGTGACGTCGACGCCGAGCCGGGCGATCACGTCCAGCACGGCGATCCCGGCGCCGACGAAGCTGGCCTCCTGCCCGGTCTGCACGGCCGTCATCCGGCCGAGGACCTCGGCGAGGACGTTGTCCGAGTGCTGCATCATGTACGCCACGATGTCCCGCAGCGGTGCGGACTCCACCGAGCCGAGCACGGTCGCGGTCTCCGGCCGGGCCGCCCGGGTCACGTCCCCGGTGACCGTGATGCCGCGGGCCGCGAGCGCAGCCGCGAAGTCCCCCGCCGCGGCCAGGGCGGCGTCGGAGGATCGGCGCGTGACGCCGTCGACGATCCCGATGTTGACGGCGAGCGGCATGATCGGCATCGCCCAGCCGCCGGCCAGGTCGACCTCACCCCAGTCCGGAGCGAGCGCGGGGCCGGTGAACAGGGTGTCGTCGAGGGTGAGGGCGACCTCGGTGCGGCCCTGGGCGAGGAGTTCCGTGGCCACCTGCTCGGCGAGGTCGCCGAGCCCGGCGTGACCGATCGTGGCCTCGGGGTCACCGGCGTCCGCGGCGACGGTGATGTCGCCGCCGGCGACCAGAGTGATGGTGCCGTCGTCGGCGCCGACGACCTCGGTGGTGAACGTGTGCCGGTCCCCGTACGTCTCGAGCACCGCCACCCCGGTCAGGAGCTTGAGGGTGGACGCGGGCACGTACGGGTTGGTGGCCGACGACGCGTACAGCTCCTCGCCGGTGGCCACGTCCCGGACCGAGACCCCCGGGGTGGGGCCGACCCGGGCGTCCTCGAACAGCGGCGCCGTCAGCGCGGCGAGCGCATCCGCCGTCGGGACCGGTGCGTCCGGGTCGACGCCGGGTGCCTCGGCAGGGCTCGCCACGGTCGGCGAGGCCGGGTCCGGGAACGGGTCCGCGTCCGGCCACGGCGGGTCGTCGGTGAGCACACCGGGCGCCTGATCCGTGATGTCGAGGTAGGCGTAACCACCCAGTCCGACGATCACCAGGGCGAGGACGAGGCCGACGGCGAGTCCCCGACGGCGCCGCCGTCGCCGTTTCGTGCGTGCCACGCTCACCCCATCCGGTCCTCTGCCGCCACCTGCCGCCACCTGCCGCCACCGGGATGCCGCAGCCCGGGCCGGCGTAGGACAGACTATGGCAAGGACCATCAGGCGAACGGGAAGAGAAGACCGTGGAATTCGACGTCACCATCGAGATCCCCAAGGGGCAGCGCAACAAGTACGAGGTGGATCACGAGACCGGACGGATCCGCCTGGACCGGATGCTGTTCACCTCCACGCGCTACCCGGACGACTACGGCTACATCGAGGGCACCCTCGGCGAGGACGGTGACCCGCTCGACGCGCTGGTGCTGCTGGAGGAGCCGACCTTCCCCGGCTGCCTGATCCGGTGCCGGGCACTGGGGATGTTCCGGATGCGCGACGAGGCCGGCGGCGACGACAAGGTGCTGTGTGTCCCGAAGGGCGACCAGCGCGCGTCCTGGCGCTCCGACATCGACGACGTCTCCGAGTTCCACCGACTGGAGATCCAGCACTTCTTCGAGGTCTACAAGGACCTCGAGCCCGGCAAGTCCGTGGAGGGCGCCCACTGGGTCGGCCGCGCCGAGGCCGAGGCCGAGATCCAGCGCTCGTTCCAGCGTGCGATCGACACCGGCTACTCACACCCACAGCCGCATATCGCACACTGACCGGGGGCGGCCGAGCCTGAGGTCGCACGGTGAGTTTCGGGAACGACCCGGGTCTGTTCCGGGTGAGATGACCCTACCCACCCCTGGAGCCACCATGCCCGGACCACGCCTGTCCCGCCCGGACCCCCGCTACGGGGACGACCCGACCGCGGCGCCGTGGGCCCGCACCGACCGGCTGCTGGCCGATGCGGAGCTGTACTGGCTGAGCACGGTGCGCGCCGACGGGCGCCCGCACGTGACGCCACTGATCGGCGCGTGGTTCGACGACCGGTTCCACTTCGCGAGCGGAGCCAGGGAGCAGAAGGTGCACAACCTCCTGCTGAACCCCCAGGTGGCCGTGACCACCGGGGCGAACGCATGGGCGGCGGGCACCGATGTGGTGCTCGAGGGCACGGCGCAGCGGTTGACGGAGCCGGTCCGGTTGCAGGCGTTCGCCGACGCCACCCTCGCGAAGTACGGCGAGGCGTGGCGGTTCACGGTCCACGGTGACGGCGTGGGCGACGGCGACCACCCGGCCTGGGTGTTCGCGGTGACACCGGCGAAGGTGCTCACGTTCGGCAAGGAACCGCACTCCCAGACGGCCCACATGTTCGACTGAGTCCCGTCTTCGCGGGGCCCTCGCCGAGCGGGCGGAGCATCGACGCGAACGCCGGACGACCTTCCCCGGGTCCTCCGGCGTTCGCCGTCCGGCCGGCTAGGGACGACCCGCCATCGGCAGCACGTTCGTCCACCAGATCGGGACGAGTTCCACGCTGCCACCGGGCCGCGGTGCGTGCACGCGCATCCCGTTCCCGGCGTAGATGGCCACGTGGTAGATGCGGCCGTTCTCGGCGTAGAAGATGAGGTCGCCGGGGATCATCTGGCTGACCGGGACGTGGCTGACGGCCGCGTACTGGTCCCTCGTCGTGCGCGGCAGGTTCACGCCGGCGTTCTGATAGGCGCGCATGGTGAGTCCGGAGCAGTCGTAACTGTTCGGGCCTGCAGCGCCGTACACGTACGGCTTGCCGATCTGCGTGCGCGCCCAGGCGAGGGCCGCGGCACCGGCGCCCGACGACGGCGGCGGGGTGGCGGCGGGCGGGGGCGTCGGCGCGGGAGTCGCCGGCGGCGCAGGGGTCGACGGCGGTGGCGCGGGTGTCGCGGGTGGTGCCGGGGTGCTCGGAGCCGGAGTGCTGGGCGCCGGGGTGCTCGGCCCGGCGGGCGTCGCCGGGGCGGCGGGCGTCGCCGGGGCGGCGGGCGCGGCCGGGGTTGCCACGGGAGCGCTGATCGCGGCGGCGGCCGCAGCGTTCTCCCGGTCCCGCTGCTGCTGCTCGAGCGCGGTCTGACGCTCGGCCTCGAGTTCCGCGGTGGTGTTGCGCAGGGCGGCGAGTTCGTTGATGAGGCCGGCCCGCTCGGACTGGGTGGTCTCGAGGGTGGTCTGTGCGGTGAACGCGGCGGCATCCGCGGCGTCGGAGGCCTCCTCGAGCTCGGCGGTGGCCGCCTCCTGCTCCGCGAGCGCGTCGTCGGCCCGCTCGTGCATGATGTCGGCGACCAGCTCCGCCGCGTCGAGCTCGCCGAGCGCGTCCGTGGCGTTGCCGCCGAGCCGGTCGAACGTCGTGGCCCCGTGGACCGCGTCCTGGACGCCGTCCGCGGACAGGAACATCGAGAGCTGCTGCAGGTCGCCGCCGTTGCGGTAGGCCGCGGTCGCGATGCGGGCCACCTCCTGGCTCGCTACGAGGACGGCGGCGTCCGCCTGGTCCGCGGCGACCTGGGCCGCTTCCGAGGCCTGCTCGGCATCCTCGAGGTCAACGGCAGCCTGGTTGTAGGCCTCGGCGGCGACGGCCGCCTCGACGTTGGCGGCGTCGGCCGCGGCCGCGTTCGTGGCCAGCTGCACCTCGAGCGCGGCGATCTGGGCCGCCGTGCTCTGCTGGGCGGCCCGGGAGTCATCGATGTCGTCCTGGCTGGGGATGGTCGGCTCGGCGGACGCCGACCCGACCGCCAGGGTGCCCGCGAGCGCCACCGAGCCGAGTACGGCGACGAGGCGTCGCCCGGGTCGTGCTCTCACCGATCAGTCTCCATCCACTCCAGTGCCGAACGAATCCCCTCGACCCCGGTGACCGACCCAGAACTACACCGATGTCATTCGGATCTGAGTTTTCCCGGCGTGTCGGGTTGACGATTCGATCGCTGTCCGCCGCTCAACGTAGTGGAAGTTGTTGAATTTGTGAACACGAGTCCCAACTTTCACATTTGTCACACGTGTCACAGGCACGAATCGCGGTGCCAGCATGCCGATCTCTACGTCCGAACCACTCACAGCCCGACGTCTTGCCATGTGAGATTTGCCAGTTACCCCTTGGGACGGCACCTATCGTGGGAAACCATCGGTCCAGGACCACCCCACCCCCACACGCACCGGAGAGAGCCTTGAGCGAGAACTGGAACTTCGAGACCCGTCAGATCCACGCCGGCCAGAGCCCCGACGGCCAGACCGGTGCCCGAGCCGTGCCGATCTACCAGACGACCTCCTTCGTGTTCAAGAACACCGAGGAGGCCGCGAACCGGTTCGCCCTGGCCGACCTGGGGCCGATCTACACCCGCATCGGCAATCCGACCCAGGCCACCGCGGAGGACCGGATCGCCTCCCTCGAGGGCGGCGTCGGGGCGCTCCTCGTGGCCTCCGGGCAGGCGGCGGAGACGCTCGCGATCCTGAACGTCGCCGAGGCCGGCGACCACGTCGTGGCCAGCCCGAGCCTGTACGGGGGCACCTACAACCTGCTCCACTACACGCTGCCCAAGCTCGGCATCTCGGTGACGTTCGTGGAGAACCCGGACGACCCGGAGTCCTGGCGCGCCGCCGCGCAGGAGAACACGAAGCTGTTCTTCGGGGAGACCATCCCGAACCCGAAGGGCGACGTCCTCGACATCGAGGCCGTGGCCACCGTGGCCCACGAGGTCGGCGTGCCGCTGTTCGTGGACAACACCGTCGGCACCCCCTACCTGGTACGCCCCATCGAGTTCGGCGCTGACGTGGTCATCCACTCGACCACCAAGTACCTCGGCGGCCACGGCACCCAGATCGGCGGCGTGATCGTGGACGCCGGTAGCTTCGACTACGCCCAGCACCCGGAGCGTTTCCCGAACTACAACACCCCGGACCCGAGCTACCACGGGCTCACCTACGCCAAGGACCTCGGCGTCGGCGGCGCGTTCGGCGTCAACCTCTCGTTCATCCTCAAGGCCAGGGTCCAGCTGCTGCGCGATCTCGGGCCGGCGGCCAGCCCGTTCAACGCGTTCCTGCTGCTGCAGGGGTTGGAGACCCTGTCGCTACGGGTCGAGCGACACATCGAGAACACCCAGAAGGTGGCGGCCTACCTCGAGGCCCACCCGCAGGTCCGCTCGGTGAACTACGCCGGCCTGCCCTCGAGCCCGTACCACGCGCTCGCCCAGAAGTACCTGCCCAAGGGCGCGGGCGCCGTGCTCGCGTTCGAGATCGAGGGCGGCCTCGACGCCGGCCGCGCGTTCGTGGACGGTCTCGAGCTGCACTCCCTGGTCGCGAACATCGGCGACGTGCGGTCCCTGGTGATCCACCCCGCCTCGACCACGCACAGCCAGCTCACGCCCGAGGAGCAGGCCGCGAGCGCCGTCACCCCGGGGCTCGTGCGCCTGTCCGTCGGCCTCGAGCACATCGACGACATCATCGCCGACCTGGACACCGGGTTCGCCGCGGCGATCGCGGTCCCGGCCGACGAGGCCGCCGAGCCGGCCGGCATCTGACCGGGAACCGGACGACCGGGCGCACGAGGCAGGGACGAACTACCGTGGACGCAGTCCAGCAGGCGGAGGTGGCCATGAGCGAGTCCGAACGACGCGCACACCGCCCGTCGGCGCGCGACCGCACCGCCGGTGGTCCGATCCCCGCCTCGTGCGCGTGGCGGGAGACGGATCCGGTCGGCAGGCGACGGTTCGCCGACCTCGGTCCACTGCACCTCGAGGCCGGTGGCAAACTGCCCGAGGTCCGGATGGCGTACGAGACCTGGGGCACGCTGAGCGCCCGGGCCGACAACGCCGTGCTGGTCCTGCATGCCCTCACCGGCGACTCGCACGTCACCGGCGACGCCGAGCCGGGCCACCCGACGGCCGGCTGGTGGTCGGACATGATCGGGCCGGGTCGTCCGATCGACACCGACCACTACTACGTGGTGGCGCCGAACGTGCTCGGTGGCTGCCAGGGCAGCACCGGTCCCTCCTCGGACGCCCCGAACGGAACCCCGTGGGGCAGCCGGTTCCCGTACGTGACGGTGCGCGACCAGGTGGCCGCCGAACGCGAACTCGCCGACCGGCTCGGCGTCGGCACCTGGGCCCTGGTCGTCGGGGCCTCGATGGGTGGGCACCGGGCCCTGGAATGGGCCGCCGGAGAGCCGGACCGGGTCGCCGCCGTCGCCGCGATCGCGACGTCGGCGCAGAGCACGGCGGACCAGATCGCGTGGGCGCACGCCCAGATCGGGGCGATCCGCGCCGACCCGCGCTACCGCGGCGGTGACTACTACGACGCGGCCGCGGGCGACGGCCCGCACGTCGGCCTGGGGATCGCCCGGCAGATCGCCCACACCACCTACCGCAGCGCCCGCGAGCTGGACGAACGGTTCGGGCGGCTGCCCCAGGGCGGCGAGAACCCGCTCGGCGGCGGCGGCCGGTTCGCCGTCCAGTCCTACCTCGACCACCACGCGAACAAGCTCGCCCGCCGCTTCGACGCGAACTCCTACGTGGTCCTGACGGAGTCGATGAACACCCACGACATCGGCCGGGACCGAGGTGGCGTGGAGTCCGCGCTGGCCTCGATCACGGCCCGCACGCTCGCCGTCGCCGTGGATTCCGACCGCCTGTTCCTGCCCACCCAGTCCGAACGGATCGCCGCCGGCGCCCCGAGCGGCACCTACCGGTTGCTGCACTCGGACTACGGGCACGACGGCTTCCTGATCGACTTCGACCAGCTCGGGCCGATCATCGCCGAGTTCCTCGGCAACCGCGCCTATCTGACCCGCTGAGACCCCCCGGGTCCCTCGTCGGGCCCGAACCTGACCGTCAGCGCTCGTGGAGCGCGACCCCGATCTGGTCCGCGGCTCGCTGCAGCACGGCCTGCACGGCGAGCGTGTCCGCCCAGGGCATGATCTCGCTCTGCACGGCGCCGGCGGCCAGGGCCCGGTTCACCTCGTCGAACTCGAGCGCGTATCCGGCGCCCCCGGGTGCGACGTCCATCGGCTCCGGGTCCGCCCCGTCCCGGTGCAGCACGAGCGAGGTCGGGTGGTGGAAGCGCGGCGGAACGTCGATCCACCCGTCGGTCCCGAAGATGCGTCCCTGGCCCGGCAGCGGTAGCCGGAACGAGGTGAGCAGGCTCGCGGCACGCCCGTCGGCGTACCCCAGCGTGATCGCGGCCTCCGCGTCCACGCCGGTCTCGAGCAGGGTCCCGCTCGCCGTGACGGTGTCCGGGCCCCCGAGGAAGTGCTGGGCGAAGGAGACCACATACACGCCGAGGTCGAGCAGCGCGCCGCCGCCGAGCTCGAGCGCGAACAGGCGGTCGGAAGGTTCGAACTCCCGGCGCACGCCGAGGTCGGCCTGGACCGCCCGGACCTCACCGATCGCGCCGTCGGCGATCAGTTCGCGGGCCCGCACCAGCGCCGGCTGGAACCTCGTCCACATGGCCTCCATGACGAACGTGCCGGACTCCCGGGCCGCGGCCAGCACCTCCTCGGCGCCGGCGAGCGTGGCCGTGAACGACTTCTCCACGAGCACCGCCTTGCCGGCCCGCGCCGCCGCGATCGCCTGCCGGGCGTGGTCGGAGTGCGGCGTGGCGATGTAGATCGCGTCCACGTCCGGGTCGTCCAGCAGGGCCTCATGGGACCCGTGCGCCCGGATCTCGGTGCCGAGGGCGGCCCCGTGCTCGGTCGCGAAGGCCCGGGCCCGGTCCAGGGACGAGGAGCCGACGGCGGCCAGCACCCCGCCGTCGACGTGGCCGAAGTCGGCGGCCACCTTCGCCGCGATCCGACCCGGCCCGAGGATGCCCCAGCGCACCTGCGTCATGTCCCGTCCATCTCCCGCGATCGTCGCGAACGTTTCCGACCCTGCCGTCCGACCTGCCAGTGGCACGCGCGGCGCGCGAGTTCCACCATCGTTCCGCCATCATGGTGGCATGCCGACACCGCTGCCGACCCTGACCGCCGAACTTCGGGACCAGTGGGACCTGCTCCGGGGCAGGCTCGAGGACCTCGACCACGACGTGCTCGCCGAGCCGAGTGCCGTCCCCGGCTGGAGCGTCGCCGACCTGGTCGCGCACCTCGGACGTTCGATCGCGGCGTTCTCCGCCTGCGAGGCACAGCCCGCCGAGGTGGAGCCCCTGTCCCTCGGGGAGTACCTGCGCGGCTACGCGATGGGCGCCGAGGAGATCACCCGCGCGGCGAAGACCCTGGCGGCCGACCTCGGCGACGATCCCCTGCCCCGCCTGGACGAGCTGTCCGAGGCCGCCTTCGAACGCCTCGCCGCGCTCACGGAGGCGGGACCGGATGCGGTGGTGCTCGCCCGGCGCGGGCCGATCACCGTGCGCGACCTGGTGCTCACCCGGATCATCGAGCTCGTGGCGCACGGGTACGACCTCGCCACGGACCTGCCCGACCCCGCTCCGGTCGACGCCGGGGCGCGCAGGCTGGCCGCGGAGGCGCTGCTCGAGGCGCTCAACTGGGCCAGCGGCTACGACCTGCAGGTGGGCGACGAGGTCGCCTGGATCAAGACGGCGACGGGACGGCTCACCTGGGCCGACGCGGTCGCCGCGGGGGCGCTGCGCCCGGAGTACCTCAGTGACGGGCTCCCCGACGTGAGCCGTTTCCTTCCGTTGATCTGAGCGCCCGGCGGCTCGGCTCGCCGCCCGTTCGGGCGGCCTGGGCCGCGGGTGCCTGGCGGTGCCCCGACCGGTCTGTCCGGATCACCTCGGCGCGGGCATCGGCGAGTGCGAGACCGCCCTCGGCGAAGCGCCACTGGGACCAGGCGTCGGCCGGTTCGTGACCGAGCAGGTGCGCGGCCGCGGCGTCGAGCTCTCCGTGCTCGACGCCGCCGGAGACCACGACCACGCCGTCCTGCCGGAGCCACGCCGTGTGGTCGCGCTCTCGCGAACGCAGCACGATCCGCACCGGGGCGTCGACCAGTGCCGCGACGGCGCGCAGGTGCTCGGACGCCCGCACCGGTTCGGGTTCGCGCCGCAGCGGGAACCGGGTGGTGGGGTGGGCGGCTGGCGGCTGTGGTGGCGGTGCGGTCGCAGCGGCCGCTACTGGGGCGGACCGGACCGGCTCGGCAGGCGCCGGCGCGGTCGCCGGCGCCGCGGCCCGCCCGATCGATGCCGGAGCGGTCTCCGGCACCGCGGTCGAGCCGACCGGTGCCACCGGACCGGTGACGGGAGCGAGTTCGGGCTCCGCCTCGCCGTCGAACACCCGCACCCGGGACGGCGCGACGTCGGTGACGTCGAGCAGCGGCGCACCGGAGGGGCCCTCCCGGACATCCACGGCGACCACCCGCACACCGTGCATCACCCGCAGGCCGGCGAGCACCTCGGCGGACACGTCACCGGCCACGAGGTACAGCTGCGGGCCCGGTTGGGCGCCCGCGGGCCGGGACTCCCGGAACGCGTTCCAGTCACGCCGGAAACCGGCCACACCGGACCGGTACCGACCCGCGATGGTCAGCCAGGACGCCGCCGCGTTCTCACCGGCACCGGCGAGGGCGCGCATCAGCGTGGCCTCGTCGAGCCGGTCCACGACCAGGGCGGTGACCACCTGACCGGCGGGATCCATCGCGGTCAGCACCGGCTCGGCCCCATCGCTCCAACAGATCGGGAAGAGGTCCGCTTCGAGCACGTCGAGCAGATATCGCCGTAGCGCCGATCTGTGGTCGGGGTTCAGCCGGCTCGGGCCCTGCCGTCCGAACGTCGCTGGGACGAGGTGACCGGACTCGAACGCGAACGACGGCATCGGCAAGGGTTCTCTTCTGATGGCAGCGGCGGGCACGGCAGTGCTTCCGCGGAAGCGCGCCGTCAGTTCTGTGACTGTCCTGCCCCGGGGACCATTCTGACACTCCCAGCGCAGGGATCAAGAGTGCCGGAGCAACTGGGCCAGTTGCATTCCGGTAACGTCTGCCAACTGCTTCGCCTGGGTGCGGCAGGAGAAGCCGTCGGCCAGGTACACGGCCCCCTCCGGCGCCTCCCGCAGCGCCGGCAGCAGCGCCTGCTCGGCCACCGCGACGGACACGTCGTAGTGGCCCTTCTCCATGCCGAAGTTCCCGGCCAGCCCGCAACAGGTACCGAGCGTGGACACCTGCGCACCGGCCCGGCGGAGCAGTTCCAGGTCCGCCTCGTATCCCATCACGGCGTGCTGATGGCAGTGCGGCTGGGCGATGACCTGCGTCCCGTCCAGGTCCGGCGGGGCCCAGTCCGCGGGACCGACCGGGGCCGGGGCGGTCAGGAGCTCGGCGAGGGTGTAGGTCCCCTTCGCCAGGGCGGCGGCACGTGGGTCGTCGGGGAACAGGTCCGGCAGGTCCGAGCGCAGCACCGCCGTGCAGGACGGCTCGATCCCGACGATCGGGATGCCCGCCTCGGCGTACGGCCCGAGCACGTCCATGGTCTGGCTCAGCCGGGCCCGGGCACCGTCGAGCTGGCCGGTCGAGATCCAGGTGAGGCCGCAGCACGCACTCGCCTCCGGCAGCCGCACGGTGTACCCGGCCTGCTCGAGCACGTCGACCATCGCCCGGGCCCCGGCGGTGTCCAGATGCTCGGAGAACGAGTCCGCCCAGAGCAGCACCTCGGTGCCCGATCGGCCCATGCTGCCCGACGTCGTCACTCGCCCCGGCGCCGACGTCACCTCGGCGGTCGGCACCCGGGCGCCCGGCCCTTCGGGCCGGCTGGGCGCCCGCCTGCGCCACCACCTGCTGAACGGCTCCTCGGCGAAGGTGACCATCCGCCGTCGGACATCCATGCCACCGCCGGCGAGCACCAGCTTCGCGATCGGGCGAACCCCGAGCACCGCATTCACCAGCCGTGAGACACCCGGCACGGCCGTGATCAGCCGGGCCCAGCGGGGCAGCCAACCGAGCGCGTAGTGGCTGATCGGACGCACCTTGCCGCGGTAGCTGCGGTGCAGCACCTCGGACTTGTACTGGGCCATGTCCACCCCGGCCGGGCAGTCCGACGAGCACGCCTTGCAGGACAGGCACAGGTCCAGCGAGTCGTGCACCTCCGGGGCGTCCCAGCCCTGCACGAGGGTGCCGTTGGCCATCTCCTGGAGCACCCGGGCGCGGCCGCGGGTGGAGTCCTTCTCGTCCCTGGTGGCCAGGTAGGAGGGGCACATGAAGGACCCGGCGTCGGTCAGGTCGGCGCGGCACTTGCCGACGCCGACGCACCGGTGCACGGCGGTGGTGAAGTCGCCGTCGTCGTGGGCGAACGCGAAGCCCGAGGAGGCCAGCATCGGCAGCGGGCGGGCGTGCGGGCGGCGCAGGTCCTCATCCACGCGCCGGGGCCGCACCACGACTCCGGGGTTGAGCAGGTCCTCGGGGTCGAAGAGCGCCTTGACCGCCTCGAAGGTGGCGATCGCCTCGGCCGAGTACATCAGTGGCAGCAGCTCCCCGCGGGCCCGGCCGTCCCCGTGCTCGCCCGAGAGGGAGCCGCCGTGGGAGGCCACGAGTCTCGCCGCGTCGAGCATGAAGGAGCGGAACTGCGCGGCGCCGGCCTCGTCGGTCATCGGGAAGTCGATACGCACGTGGATGCAGCCGTCCCCGAAGTGCCCGTACGGCAGTCCGTCCACACCGTAGGAGGCCATGAGCGCCTCGAACTCGCGCAGGTAGGTGCCGAGCCGCTCCGGCGGCACGGCCGCATCCTCCCAACCCGGCCACGCCTGGGCACCGGACCCGGTGCGCCCGGCCAGCCCTGCGCCGTCGGCCCGGATCTTCCACATCGCGGTCGCGTCCGGTCCCGGCGGCATGATCCGGGTCGCCTCGGTGCCGGAGTCCGCGACGATCGCGCGGGCCGAGGCCAGTGCCGCCTCCTGGGTCTCGCCGCCGACCTCCACGAGCAGCCAGCCGGCGCCCGGCGGCAGGTCCGGCACCGAGTCGGGACCGTGGTGGGCGCGCACGACGTCCACGAGTTTCGCGTCAAGGCCCTCGATCGCGAGCGGGGCGTGGGCGAGCATGGTCGGCACCGCGTCCGCGGCCGAGGGCATGTCCGGGTAGCCGAGCGCCACCAGCATCGGGGAACTCGGGATCGGCACCAGCGCCACGGTGGCCTCGAGGATGGTGACCAGGGTGCCCTCGGTACCGACCAGGAACTTCGCCAGGTCGGTGCCGTTCTCGGGCAGCAGGTGCTCGAGGGAGTACCCGGACACCTGGCGGCCGAAGCGGCCGAACTCGGTGCGGATCAGGGCCAGGCGGGAGCGGACCAGGTCCGCCAGGCCGGGGATCTCGTCAAGGGCGCCGGCCCCGGTGCCGGTACCGAAGCGCCGCCCGGTGCCGTCCACGACGTCGAGGGCGATGGTGTTGTCCACCGTGCGCCCGTAGGCGACGGCGTGCGGGCCGCAGGCGTTGTTGCCGATCATCCCGGCGAGGGTGGCTCGGGCCTGGGTGGACGGGTCCGGCCCGAACCGCAGGCCGTGCGGCCGCGCGGCCGCCTGCAGGTCGGACATGATGACGCCCGGCTGCACCCGCGCGGTCCGCGCGACCGGGTCGATCTCGAGGACCTTGTTCAGGTGCCGGGAGAAGTCGATGACGATCCCGGGCCCGACGGCGTTGCCGGCCACCGAGGTGCCGCCACCTCGGGCGGTCACGGGGGTGCCGTACTCACGGGCGGTGGCGAGCGTGGCGAGCACGTCCTCGGTGCTCCTCGGGAACACCACCACCTGGGGCGGGACCCGGTAGTTCGAGGCGTCCGTGGCGTATTCCGATCGGCGCCGCGCGGAGGCATCCACCTCCCCGGTGATCGCACGGCCGAGGGCCGCGACCAGATCCGCCACCTCGGGCGCCACGGGGGGATTCGTGCTCAGGGTCGACACGTTCGCCAGTTTCCCACGCCCGCGCCCGGCCCCGTGCTCCCGCCCCGGTTGTGAGACCGCCACGGCCACGGGACCCATCCCGGACGCCGAGATCGCACCGGCCGCCTCGAGATCGTGCCCCCCGGCGTACGAGTTCGAGGCGGCAGGTGCGATCTGAAGCCGCGGCCTCACCGACCACCCGCCCGGGCCCCTCCGGCCCGGGCGAGCGGGCGTCTCAGTCGGCGCCGAAGTCCAGACCCGCGTCGGCGACGGCGTTCATGGTCCAGACCCCGCCCTCGGTGTCGAACAGCCGCCACGCCGGGACGAGCACCACGGCGCCGTCGTCGGAGTACACCGACATCAGGACGAGTTCCGACCCGTTGATCGTGACCTGACGGACCGGCCAGTCGATCGGGGCGCCCACCTCGGCGGGCGCCGGCGCCTCGGTCGGTGGCGCGGCATCGACCGGCGCGTCGGCCGGGCCGGCGGGCGCCTCGACTGCTTCCGGTGCCGACTCCTGTGCCGACTCCTGAGCTGGATCCTGGGCTGTGCCCGGGGCCGTCTCCTCGGCCGCCGTGCCGGGGGCGGGCTCACCGGCACCGGAGTCCTCCACGGGTCCCGCCGGAGCCTCCGCGACCGCGGAGCCGGCCGCGCTGAACGGCATGATCCCGCCACCGCCGGCGCCGAACCGTGGGTCGGTGAGCCGCTGCACCGCTTCCGCGGGCGAGACCACCTCGTAGGAACCGAGGGAGAAGACCTCGGCCATCGACCCCCATGCCGAGGCGATCCCCTCGGTGGTGACGGTGAACTGCCAGCCGATCACGCCCTCGACCGTGCCCGCGCCGATGTTCGGGGTCGCGAGCACGTTCGTCGCGTGCTCACCCGGCTCGGTGATGCTCCAGTTGTAATCCCCGACGTCGCCGCCGGCCGCGGTCACGACCGCCTGGGCGGCGGCGATCGCCTCGTCCTCGCCGGCGGCCACCTGTTCACCCTCGCACTCGGCCGCGGCGGTGTCACCGCCGCCGGTGTCCGGCTCGATCTGCTCGATGGCGGCGCACCGCCACGGGTCCAGAGACGGGTTCGTATAGCTCGTCGAGGCCGTCCCGTCGACGTACACGGACAGCACCGGGCCGCCGCCGTCCCAGGAACCGACCGTCCAGGCGCCGTCGGCGAGCACCGGTTCGCCCTCGAGACCGAGGGCCTGCGCCACCTGCGCGACCCGCTCTGCGGTCAGCGCCGCGCCCGCGTCCAGCCCGTACGCCTCCGCCGCCGAACCCTGCGTGGAGAGCCCGTCCGCGGTGAACTCCGTCCGGCCGTAGCCGGCGAGCATGGTGTCCGCCACCCTCCCGAGCGCTTCCTGCTCCACCGCCCCCCCGGCAGCGTCCTCGGAACCGTCGCTCGCGACGACGCTGCCGCCGTCGGGCTCCGTGCCGCTCGCGGCACCGATCGCGTACCCGCCGCCACCGAACACCGCGAGCGCGGCGACCGACGCGGCCACCAGCAGACCGCGGCGGCCCCGCCCGACGGCTGCGCGCCGGTTCCGCTTGGCGAGCAGCTCGTCGTCGTGCTCGGTGTTCTCGCGCTCGCGCCGCCCGGGGCCGTCCTCCTCGAGGTCGCCGACCCGAGCGGTCACGGCACTGCGCAGCATGTCCAGGTCCGGGGTGGAGCCGGCGGCCGGGTCGGCGGCGCGCAGGCGTCGGAACGCCTCGTCGGTGCCGGTGGGATCGTCGCTGCTCATCAGATGTCCTCTCGCCGAGGGGCTTCGGGAGCCGCGACCGTCCTCGCCGGCCCGATCCGTGGCGGATCGTGTGGTCGCCCTCGCCTTCGCCCTCTGCCCTGCCTGTGTGCCGTCGACGGCGGGTGTTGCGTCGGCGCCCGGCGCGCGGTGGGTGACCCGGACCTCACGCGGTCACGCGCTCGTCCCAGGCCGAGCGCAGCCGCGCCCGGGCCCGGGACAACGCGGCGGCCGCCCCACCGCGGCCGATGCCGAGCGCCGCGGCCAGTTCCTCGCCGTCGAGGCCCTCCCAGGCGTGCAGCATCAGGACGTGCCGGTCCCGGTCGCTCAGCGCGGCGAGCGCATCACTCACCTGGGCGTCCGCGAGGACGAGATCTGCGGGATCGGCGGCGTACTCGCCGTCGGCGTCGTCGGGCAGCGACTCGACCGGGACCGGCCGGCCCTTGCGCCGGTGGTTGGCGAGCACGAACCCGGCCGTCCGGTACAGCCACGGCAGTTCGTGGCCCTCGGGGAGATCCGCGCGCCGACGCCATGCGGTCGCGAGGACGTCGGCCGTCAGGTCCTCGACGTCGTCACGGGGCGCACGGCGTAGGAAGTACCGGTGCACGGCGCCGGCGTGGGCGGTGAACAAGTCCTCGAACCAGGCTCGGTCACGGCCGGCGGGATCAGCCGCGGGCACGGGGCCGTCGTGGTCCGTCATCGTCACTCCCGGATCTGCTGGGGGCACGGGCGGAATGCCACGGTGCTCTCAAGATGCCTATGTCCCCATCACCGCGATCGTTGCACACGATCACACAGCCGACGTCGGTTCCGTCAGCTGGGTAGGTGGGCGCGGACGCGGGCGAGCAGGTCGGCGAAGGCGGCGTCGTCGAGCAGGAACGAGGCGTCCGCGAGAACGCCGAGCAGGGCGGTCGGTGCGTCGGGGTTAGTCGCGGCATACAGCATCCGCCACAGGACGATCTCGTTGCCGGCACCGAGGAACGCCCGCCGGGCAGCGAGATCGGCGCTGGCGTCGAGTGCCCGGTTCGCCAGCGTCGAGACCACCTCGGCGCGCTGTCCGGCACCGGCCGCGGCAGCCACCTGGCCCGCGGACTGCCAGGTCAGTTCGCGGACCAGTCCCGCGTCCGCCGCAACCGCTGCGGCGGTGAGCGTGGCCACGTCCTGGTGCCAGGTGTGCCGGTTCCCGTACTGCTCGGGCAGCGGCGGCACCAGCAGGTACGCGCAGGGCTGGGTCCGGAGGTGCTGCCACAGTTGCTGCGTCAGGGACAACCCGACGAGTTCGGCCTGCGCCCGCAGGCCCCACGCGACGGCGCCGAGCGCCTCCACGCCGGAACCCGGCAACCCGAGCGGCGCGACCAACTCGCGGAACCGGTCCGCACCGTGTGGCTGAGTGTCATTGATCCCGCCGATCACGGCACCGTTCTCGGCGATCTCCACGTCGGTGAGCAGGTTGACGTTCCAGTAGACGGAGACGGCCAGCCCGCCCGGGGAGGCCCGCCGGAGCACCACGGGGTTCGTGCCGACCCACCCGTTGGGTTCGACCACCAGCACCCGACCGGCCACGGCCGCGACCACGGCCCACGGCAGCGGCAGGTCCCCGCCCGAGGCCTCCTGCATCCGGGTGCCCGGCGGCACCGGGGTGCCCATCGCCCCGAAGGCCTTGAGCACGGCGCCGCCGTCCACGCCGCGCAGCACCGTGATCGTGGCGCCGTCGGCCAGGTCGCTGCTCTCCATCCAGCCCAACGGACCCACGGTGGTGGCCATCTCGCTCCTTCACGTCGATGCGGCCATGGTGTCATGCAGCGCCGCCCGGCGAGATGGGGGATTTCCCTCATGACGCCACGGCGCGCACCGACCAGGGTGGACCCACCAGACCCGCCGGGTCACCGGACACCCGAGGAGAGGCCATGCCGACGTTCCTGATCCGCCGCGCCGTTCCGAGCGCGGGGGAACTCACTCCGCAGCAGCTCCGCGCGCTGTCGACGGCATCGAACGCCGCCGCACGCGCGCACGTCGGCGCATCCGCCCGCTGGGAGCGGACCTTCGTGGCCGGCGACCACCTGGTCTGCCTCTATCGCGCCGCCAGCGAGGCGCACGTTCGCGAACATGCCCGGCTCAGTGGGTACGTCGCCGAGGAACTCCGCCACCTGTTCGGACGACCCACCCACCTGTCCTGAAACGGGGATGGCCCCGATCGCTCTTGACAGATCGGTAACCGTTAGGTTACCAATGTGACATGGACGCCTTCGCCGCCCTCGCGGACCCGGTACGCCGGGACCTCGTGAGCCGGCTCGCCAACGGATCGGCGCGTGTCGTGGATCTCGCGGGCGAACACGCCATCAGCCGACCGGCGATCAGCCGCCATCTGCGGGTGCTCGGCGAGGCCGGCCTGGTGGCCGCGGACGACGTCGGGCGCGAGCGGCACTACCGGCTCGAGCGCACCGGGCTGGCCCCGGTGGCCGACTACCTCGCGGCGCTCGAACCCCAGCCGCGCTTCGACGACTCCGTCCTCGACGGTCTCGACCTCGAGGTCCGACGCGCCGTCCGGGACCGGACCGGCACCGACGCCATCATCCACACCACGACCGAGGAGACCGCATGAGTACCACCGACACCCCCCGCGCCACAGGGCGACACCAGGAACGGGACGGGGTCGCCTACCTCGTCTTCGAGCGCACGTTCCGGGCGCCGATCGCCGACGTCTGGGCGGCCGCGACCGAGTCCGACCGGCTGGTGCGCTGGATCGGCCACTGGGCCGGAGACCCGTCCAGCGGCTCGGTGTCCTTCTGGATGACCGCCGAGGCCGCAGACGCACCGGAGGAGACGATCTACATCGACGTCTGCGACGCGCCTCAACGCCTGGTGATGCGGTCGGCGCGTCCCGACGACAGCGCCGTCGAGTGGACCTGGCAGATCGACCTCGCCGAGACCGACGGCGTCACCACGCTGACATTCGCCCAGGAGGTCGGGGATGCCACCCTCGCGGAGGGCGTGGGCCCGGGGTGGGACTACTACCTCGACCGGATGGTCGCGGCGGAGACCGGCGCCGATCCCGGTACGGTCGACTTCGACGCGTACTACCCGGCCCTCACCGAGCACTACCGCAACGAGTTGGCCTGACCGGCACCCTCACGTCCCCGGAGCGTTCGCGGCCCACCGGTGCGCGGCGTAGTCGACACCCACCGCCAGCCGGTAGACGCCCACAAGCGTCGCGACCAGACCCACCCCCGCGACGATGAGACCGACGGTCAGCCAGACCCGGCCGGGGTCGTTCTGCGCGGCACCGGTGAGTTCCCAGACCAGGCTGAGGTACCGGGCGTGGTCCACCGCCAGCCAGCCGCCCACCAGCAGCGCCACGCCGAAGGTGAGCACGACGGCGGAACCCACCGGCGACGGATCCGGCACCCGCAACCCGCCGCTCCCCTGCGTGCCCGACTCCCCCGCATCGCTCATGCGGGCCATCAAACCACGCCGCGGCGACGGGCTCGGACCTGCCGGCCGCCTCGCGCGGACGCTCCCTCGGTCCGGTCAGCCCTTGATCCCGGTGAGCGTCACGCCCTCGACGAAGTAGCGCTGCAGCACGAAGAACAGCAAGACGATCGGGAGGATCACCACGAGCGATGCCGCCATCAGCAGACCCCACTGTGCGGTATAGGTGCTCTGGAACGTCGCGAGCCCGAGGGCCAGCGTGAAGTTGTCGCTGTCGGTCAGGTACAACAACGGGCCCAGGAAGTCGTTCCAGACCCCGATGAAGGTGAAGATCGTGACGACCACGATCACGGGTTTCGACAGCGGCATCACGATCCGCGTGAACACCTGCCACGGGTTCGCACCGTCGATGTAGGCGGCCTCATCCATCTCGTAGGGGATGGTGAGGAAGAACTGCCGGATCAGGAAGATGTTGAAGACACCGCCGCCAGCGCCGGCGAACCACGCCGGCAGCGTCAGCGGGATGAAGGTGTCCAGGGCACCGAGCGCGGCCCAGCCCACGAACGTCGGGATGAGGGTGACGGCGTACGGCAGCATCACGCCGGTCAAGAGCAACCCGAACACCAGGTTGCGACCGCGCCACCGAAGTCGCGCGAAGCTGAAGGCGGTCAGCGAGCAGGTCAGCACCGTCCCGGTGACGACGAGCACCTCGATGATCATCGTGTTGAGGAAGTAGCGCACGAACGGCTGCGCGGTCAGCGCGTCGGGAAAGTTCTCCCACGCGACCGGGTTCGGGATCCACTGGGGTGGATTGATGAAGATCTGGGCGTCCGTCATCAGGGCGCTGCGGACCAGCCAGACGAATGGCATCAGCATCGCCGCCGCGCCGAACGCGAGGATCAGGAACATCATCGCTCGCGTCAGGGGCCGCCCACCCGTGACCTGGTCGCCGGTGCGCCGACGTCGGCGTCCGACGCTCAGCACGGATCGCATCGAGGAACTCATCGCGCACCTCCCGCTTCGTAGTAGACCCAGCTCCGGGCGTTGCGGAACAGCAGCGCCGTGATGACGAGCACGATGAGGAACAGCACCCAGGCCAGGGCGCTCGCGTATCCCATCTGGCTGTCCGTGAACGCCTGGGTGTACAGGTAGTAGATGTAGAACAGCGTCGCGTTGTTCGGGCCACCGCTCGTCATGATGTAGGCCTGGTTGAACACCTGGAACGTGCCGATCACGCCGGTCACCAGGTTGTAGAAGATCACCGGCGTCATGAACGGCAGCGTGACGTGCCGGAACTTCGCCCACGCACCACCGCCGTCGAGTGCGACTGCCTCATAGAGGTGCCGTGGAACCCCCTGCAGCCCGGCGAGGAAGATCACCATCGCGTTCCCGAAGCCCCACGTGCTCATGATGATGAGCGAGGGCACCGCCGTGGACTCGGCGTAGATCCAGTTCGACGTCGGCAGTCCCAGCGCCCGCAGCACCGAGTTGAAGAGCCCGGAGTCCGGGTTGAAGATCCAGATCCACAGGACCGCGCTGGCGACCGCGGGCACGAGTGTCGGCAGGTAGTAGATCGTGCGCCACATCGACTGCCGCCGCCAGCCGGCGTTGACCAGCATCGCCACGACGAATCCGACCACCAGGGCGATCGGGACCGCGGCGAGGGTGTAGTAGGTGGTGACCCCGAGCGACTTCCAGAACAGTGGGTCGTCGACCATCGCCTGGTAGTTGCCCAGGCCGATGAAGTTCGGCGCCGCTCCTACGGTCCAGTCGGTCAGGCTGAAGATGAAGGACGCCACCATCGGCCCGATCGTGAAGATCAGGAAGCCGAGGATCGCCGGCATCGCGAACAGGACTCCCCACCGTGCCTCGGCGCGGCCCATCCGACTGCGACGCCGCCCTGCTGGTCGGGGCGGGGTGGTCGCCTCGGTGACCGGGTCCGCCGTCGCCGTGCTCATACCCGCGGGTTCGGGTAGAAGCCCTGCAGCATCCCGTCGTTGAGCTGGCCGGCGACCTCGTCCATCACGGTCTGGACGTCTTCCTCGCCGGTCTGGATGCGTTCCATCGCGGGCGAGATCACCTTGTCGATGTCCTCGTAGTTCTTCATCCTCTCGGCGAAGTACCGCGTGGAGCTCGAGACCGCGTAGTCCACGACCGCGGTGCGGTACTCCTCGGGGTGCGCGTCGTTGTCGATCCAGACCTTCACGAGGTCGTCGTCGGTGTAGTACTTCTCCTCGACCGGCATCCACAGCCCTGACGAGAACAGGCTGACCACCGACGGGTCGGACTGGTAGGTGTACAGCTCCAGCGCCTCGTCGAGATGCTCGGTCTCCGTGGAGATGCCGATCGCGCCACCCATCGACGCCGTCGAGGGTGTTCCGTAACTCGGGAGCACCCCGATGCCGTACTCGAAGTCGGCCCCGCTGATGTCCAGCAGCGCCCACTGCCCGTCGATCGCCATCCCGAGGCGATCGGAGGCGAGTTGCGCCGCGGTCGACGGCGCATTGTTACCGAGCTGTGTGGGTGAGGGGGCCACCCGGTGCACGTGCATGAGGTCGACCAGGTTCTGCAGCACCTCCACCGCCTCCGGGCTGTTGAGCAGGGTGGTCGTGCCGGACTCGTCGACGACGTCGACGCCGTTGCTCAGCAGCAGCCCGTACCAGGCGGCCGACCACATGTTCGCCAACGTCCCGAACCGGGCCACCTGGGTGGTGTCGAACCCGTCCTCGTCGGGTCGGCGCCCGCTCTGGTCCACGGTGAGCCGGTACGCCGCCTCGACGAACGCGTCCCAGTTCCAGGCACCGTCGGCCGTGACCGGCGGCAGTTCGATCCCGGCTTCGGAGAAGGCCTTCTTGTTGGTGAACAGGCACATGATCTCGAGTGCGGCCGGTGTGCCGAAGGTCTGGGTCTCGCTCCAGTAGTTGTACGCCTCCGGGAGCCGCTCGCCGATGCCCGGATAGTCGTCGAAGTACGGGGCGAGGTCGAGCAACCTGTCCTGTTCGGCCAGCCGGTAGGCCATCGGGTTGTTGATGTAGGCGACGTCGGGCATCCGGTCGGACGCGATCAGGGCGTTGAGCTTGGTGTCGTAGTCGTCCGGCGTGTACAGCGGCTCGACCGTCAGGTCGACGTCCTCGGGCAGCGTGGTCTGGAAGCTGGAGAGCATGCCCTCGACCGCCTCCTGTTCCGCGGTCGACCCCCAGAACATGTACTGCATCTTGGGGCCGCCTGAGCTGCAGGCGACGAGGGAGCCGCCGACGGCGGTTCCCAGCGCGGCGACGCCGCCGAGACGGAGCACGTCTCGGCGGTTGAGGAAGATCGGCTTCATTGTCGGGCTCCTTGCGGGTGGGTGTGCGAGGGGTGGGATCTTCCTGACGAGCGTCAGGAGGTTGTGGCGACCGGCACGCGCCGCCCGGTCTCGAAGGATGCGATCGCCGCGTGGGCCAGCTCGAGTGCACGGCGCCCGGCACGTGCGTGGATCGGTGGTGGGTCGCCGGCGCGCAGCGCCGAGAGCAGGTGCTCGACGTGTCGGTCGAACGTCCCGTGGAAGCGACGCGCCTCGTCGTCGAAGTAGCCCGCCTCCCAGACGCGGCGCTCCGCGTTCCCGGCTCGGGCGACCTCGAGACGACGGACGGTGTCGTGGATCGTCAGGCGGCCGTCGGTCCCGTTGACCTCGACGAGCTGGCTGTCCGGATAGGCGTAGGAGGTGTCGTAGCTGCCCAGCATGGTGGCGACCACGCCGTCGGCGAGTTCCAGCGCCAGCGCGATCGTGCTGTAGTCGCCGTACGTGGCGTCGGTCATCTGGGCCGCGACGGACACCACCGGACCGGCGAGGTGCTCGATCATGTCGAAGCCGTGGCACTGGGTCTCGATGAGGTTGGCGTGCCGCGAGGTGCCGTGGTTGGCCTCACCTCCGAACCGCCAGGTGACGAAGACCAGCCGCCCCAGCTCGCCGGCGTCGATCGCGGCTTTCGCGCGCTGCACGGGCTCGGCGTACCGGTGGTTGAAGTTGATCGCGAAGAAGCTGCCCGACGCCTCCGCCGCGTCGAGCAACGTGTCCGCCTCACCGAGGTCGAACACGAGCGGCTTCTCGACCAGCAGGTCGACGCCCGCGTCCACCAGTTGCCGGGTGACCTCGAAATGTCCCTCGTTGGGCAGGCACACGGTGACGAGGTCGGGGCGCTCCCGCTCCAGCATGCGGTCGAGGTCGGTGTAGGCGTGGGTGTCGAATTCATCCGCACGGCGGGTGACGCGTCCCGGGTCGCGACCCACGACCGCGACGAGTTCGGTGTCCGGGCGGCCGGCGAAGATCCGTGCGTGCTGGGTGCCCCAGGTTCCGGCGCCCACGACCGCCACCTTGAGCGCGCTCACGCGGGCACCTGCTGGGTGACGACGACCTTGCCGCTTCGTCCGGACAGGAACAGCTCGAAGGCCGCCGGCAGTTCGGTCACGTCGACGGTGTGGGTCACGATCGCGGACAGGTAGTCGAGGTTGTCGCGCAGGGCTTGCAGGTTCTGCGGCATCTCGTCGTACCGGAAGTACTCGCTGCCGAGCACCGCACGCTCGGGGGCGATCAGGTCACGCGAGACGTCGATGCCGAGGCCTTCGCCGTGGCCGACGCAGATGAGTGCGCCGCGCTGGCTCAGGGACCGCAGCGCGGTCTCACGGGCGACCGTCCTCCCGGACGAGTCGAACGCGACATCCGGCTGCAGGGCGAGAATGCCGGCCTCGTCGCGGGCGTCGACGGGCCGCGCGCCAAGCCGGTCGGCCAGGTCGAGGCGGAACTCGCTGACGTCGCTCACGTAGACCGGGAAGTCGTGGCCGTATCGGACCTTCGTCATCGCGACCAGTCCGAGACCGATCGGACCGGCCCCCACGACCAGGACGCTCTGCGTGTCCGCGCGCACCAGCTCGGCCCGCCGCAGGGCGTGGGTGCTCGTCCCCATGACGTCCAACAGCATGGTCGCGGCGACGAGGGAGACGTCCTCGGTCACCGGGAAGAAGTTCGTCTCGTGCACGATCGCGAACGGCCCGTACCCGCCGTCGGACGTCTGTCCCACGTCCTGTCGCTTGGCCGAGCACTGGTTGGTGGCCCCGACCGCGCAGGAGCGGCACTGGCCGCAGTAGTCCATGAGGTAGATCGCACCGCGGGTCCCGATCGGCACCGTGGTTGCGGGCCCGGCGGCCTCCACGACCCCGGCGGCCTCGTGGCCCGGGACGATGTCGACACCCTCCAGGTACTCCTTGCGGTCGGTGCCGCAGATCGCGTTCGCCCCGATCCGGACCCGAAGTTCGCCGGGTCCGGGATCGCGGTAGACATGATCGGCGACACGGATGCGACCGGCTCCGTCGAAGTGGGGTGCAGGCGCGGTGATGCTCACTCGGGGTCCCCTTCCAGGGTGTCGCGATCCGCCGGCCGACCCTGGTCGGGCCGCCGTTGCGTGGGTGGACGTCGAGGGTGGGTCAGGCGTCCATCGGCAGCCAGACCTTCATGGGTCCGATCTCGCGGTTGGCCCACATGAAGTACGGGACGGCGACCACCCGGCCGACGTCACCGTCGGGCAGGTTGCGCGCGGGTGCCGTGACGACCGGGATGCCGCCGAACAGGTCGTCGCGCCACTCCTCGGACAGGTCGGTCGAGGTCAGCGCGACGTCATCGACCCGTAGACCGGCGTCCTGGTCGACGTGCTCGATCGCGTAGACGAGCGGACCGCGCTCGATCGCGACGCTTCCGCGGACGGCATCGACCCGGTGATGCCCTTGCGTGGCCCGTGGCGCCATCGGCAGCACCAGCCGCACCACATCACCGGCGCGCCAGGTCCTCCGCACCCGGGCGTACTCACCCGGCGCGACGGGCACCGGGTCCCCCACCACCTCGAGCGTGGCACCCGCGGCCCACCCGGGCACCCTGAGGCTGAGCTCGACCTCGGCCCCGGGGGCGTCATCGACGATGAACTCGAGGTCGCCCCGCCAGGGATAGTCCGAGACCATCCGCACCTGCAGGCCACCACCGCGGACCGTGGCCGTGCCGTACTGGTGGATCTGCAGCCCGGACTCCGTCGACGTCGCGACATAGTGGTGCCAGGACGCGAGCGTGCGCATCAGGTTGGTGGGGCAGCACGAACAGCCGAACCACTCCTGCCGGCCGGCCGCACCCATCCGGTCGTCGTAGGGGATCGCACCCTCGCGCACCTGGAGTGTGTTGACGTAGAAGTACCGGTCACCGTCGAGCGTCACCCCCGAGAGCACGGCGTTGTAGAGCTGCCGTTCGATGAGGTCGGCGTACTTGGCCTCGCCCGTCGCCAGGAGCAGCCGCCAGCTCCACTGGATGCTGGCGATCGCCGCGCAGGTCTCGCCGTACCCCCGGTCGGACGGCAGCTCATACGGATCACCGAAGGCCTCACCCTCCCAGCGTGCGCCGAGACTGCCGTTGACGTACATCTTCGCCTCGACCATGTTGTCCCACTGACGGCGCACGGCGGCGAAGAGGTCCACGTCGCCGGTCTCGACCGCGACGTCTGTGGCACCCGCTGCGAGGTAGACGGCTCGGACGGCGTGACCCTCCGGGTAGACCGTGTCGCGAACCGGTATCCGGTCGCTGAAGTAGACGGACGTCCATCCCTGCCAGGTGGGGTCGGTCAGCGTGCCGTGACCGCGCACCTCGACGAAGTAGGACGCGAGGTCGAGGTACCGGCGCTGGCCGGTCACCCGGTAGAGCTCGACCAGCGCCATCTCCACGAGCGGGTGACCGCAGGTCTCGCGGCGCTTGTCGAAGCCGAAGGTGGCGTCGAGGTGGTCGGCCGCCCTGCGGGCCACCTCGAGCAGGTCGGGCGACCCCGAGGCCCGGTAGCGCGCGACGGCCGCCTGGATCATCGTCGCCATGTTGAAGATCTCGTGGTCGTAGGAGATCCATTCGTAGCGATCCCGCTTGCCGGCGATCTGGTTGAACGTGGAAAGGTAGCCGTCGGGCGCCTGGGCCGAGGCGACCAGTTCGATATAGCGCTCGAGCCACCCGGCCAGTTGCTCGTCATCGGAGCGGCCGTGCTCCCAGGCGGTCGCCTCCAACCACTTGAACGCCTCGCCGTCCTCGAACACCGGCCCGTGGTACGGCCGGCCGGCTGTACCGTCGGCCGCGTTCGCGAAGTTCGTCCAGGCCTGCTGACCATCGAGGTGCTGCTGCCCGCGAACGATCGAGGTGGTGGCGTTCTCCTGCTGGAGCCGACCGAGGAAACCGTCCGTCAGCCGGACGTCGGCGAAGCCCAGCGGCGTCAGCACCGTGGTGGCTCGGGGTTGGACCGGTCCCCCTCCGACGCCCTGGGCATCGACGGTCGTGATGGTCAGGTCGGACTGAACGGACACGGTGCTCCCGGTGAGAAATTGCGTGCTTCGGCGGACGGCTGCGGCCCTCCAGCGGGCCGTGACGCACACTCTGGCACGACCACGGCAACAAGCGCAACATGTTTCCGAAATTTCCGCATATGCGATGGGACGGGGAGTCGCGCCTGATCCGCGACCGGCGCAGGAGGGGCTAGAGTTTCCGGAAACAGAGAGGTACGACGTGGCCGAACCGCACCGCCGCACGACGATCCGTGATGTCGCGGCACGAGCTGGCGTGTCCCCAGGAACAGTCTCCAAGGCCCTGAACGGGACCGGACAGATCAGCACCGAGACCCGCCAGCGCATCCTCGCCGCGGCCGCGGAGACCGGGTTCAAGCCGAACGAGCTCGCACGCAGCGTGTTCGAGCGGCGCAGCTACACGGTCGGGATGATCACGACCGACAGCTTCGAGCGGTTCAGCGTCCCGGTCATGCTCGGCGCGGAGGATGCACTGGGCGCCGGCCGGATCTCGGTCTTCCTGTGCGACAGTCGCGACGACCCGATCCGCGAGAAGCACTACATCGACGTGCTGCAGGGGCGGCGGGTCGACGGCTTCATCGTGACCGGCCGCAGCTCGAACGTGCGGCAGCCGCTCAACGTCGAGCCCGGGACACCCGTGGTCTACGCGCTCACACCGTCGGCCGATCCGGCCGACTGCTCGATCGTCGTGGACGACGCCGCCGCGGGGCGGATCGCCGGCGAGCACTTCCTGCGGATGGGGCGCACCCGGATCGCACACGTGACCGGCCCCGAGCACTTCGACGCGGCCCGCGAGCGGGCCGGTGGCCTGCTCGACGCGCTCACCGACGCCGGCGCCGCGCTGGTCGCGCCCACGTTCTACGGCGGCTGGGGCGAGGAGTGGGGGCGGCAGGCCGGGCAGATGCTGCTGCGTGCCCACCCCGAGGTCGACGCGATCTACTGTGGCAGCGACCTCGTCGCCCGCGGCGTCGGCGACAGCATGCGCGAACTCGGCCGGCACGTGCCGCGCGATGTCGCGCTCATCGGCACCGACAACTGGGAGATCGTCGCGACCGGCGCCCGCCCCCCGCTCACGACCGTGGACACCGGCCTGTCCGAGGTCGGCCGGATCGCCGCCGAGCGGCTCCTCGACGCGATCGCGGGCCGCCCGCACTCCGGCGTCGAGCGTGTCGCCCCACATCTGGTCATCCGCGGCTCGACCGATGCCACGGGCGCGGTCTGACGCCGAGCCGGTTCGGGCTGGCGTCCGGGACGCCGCCGATCTCGATCCGCGACGTCACCCGCCCGGCGTCCCTCCGCCGTCCGGCTTCGGCTTCGCGGGCGGGTGCAGCGTGCCCCGGTGGATCTCGTAGACCGACGCGGTTCCGGGTGAGTCCGGGTCGTCGACGATGGGCTCATCCCTCATGAACAGCCTGATGGCGTGGGCGAGCTCACCCGGGTGGCTGAAGTTGATCGCGTGCGCGGCACCCTGGATGAGGACCACGAGCACATGGTTGTCGGTCTGCGCGGCGACCTCCTGGACGCGCGCCGGACCCGGCAGCAGCGGGTCGCGGTCGCCGAGCACCACCAGCGTCGGGATGGTCAGTTCGAGCAGCCGCTCGAGCGTCGGGTACCGGGTGAGGGCCCGGAACAGTCGGATCGTGCTCGGCACGCCGAAACGCAGATAGTCCGGTGTCGCCACGCCGAGCATCCTGGCCGGCTCCCGTCCGCCGTCCCTCGTGAGCTGCCCGATCGCGCGTCGCAGCGGCTGGTTCGCGATGCCGCCGGCAGGCGAGACCAGAACGGCGCGATCCAGGCGCTCGGGGTACCGATGCGCGAACTCGCAGATGACGGGGCACCCCATCGAATTGCCCACCAGCGTGGTCGACGTGACGCCTCGGTCGTCGAGGAAGCCGGCCGCAGCGTGAGCCAGATCGGGCACGTCGAACGGACGACTGGGGCGTCCGCTGCGCCCGAAGCCGGGCAGATCCGGCACATAGGTGAGGAACTCGTCGGAGAGCAGTTCGGCGGTCGGCAGCAGATAGCGGCCGGAGAGCCCGAATCCGTGCAGGTGCGTCATCACCGGCGCGCCCTCGGCATTGCGCGACGTGCGATAGAACACGTCGACCCCGTCGACCGTGGTCCACGTGTCGGTCAGGCCGGAGGCGGGCCGCCGCGGATGCCGTCGCGCGCGGTGACGATAACTCGCCCTCTCGGGATTTGCGCGCATGTGGGCTCCCGTCAGTCGCCGAAACGAGCGCACGGCGACCGCCCGGTGTGAGGAAAATCCCATCATCCTGGCCCGATGTCAAGGTGTCCCCCCGCGGCACGAAGACGGCCCCGGGCACCGACCAAGATCGGTGCCCGGGGCCGCTTGGCCGGAGCCGCCTCAGGGAATCGAACCCTGGACCTTCTCATTACGAGTGAGACGCTCTGCCGACTGAGCTAAGGCGGCGGATGCCCGCGCGGGTGGAGCCGCGGGGCGCGCCCACTGTACCTGCCGCCGTCGGCGTTCGCCAAAACGGCCACGTCGTGCCACCGGCCCGGCAGTGGTCAGCAGGACAGGCCGTCGTCGGGCACCGTGCCCTCGACGAGGAAGTCGTCCACGGCGTCGTCGATGCAGCTGCCCGCACCGTAGGCGGTGTGCCCGTCGCCGTCGTAGGTCAGCAGGACGCCGGAGGACAGCTGATCCGCCATCGACTCGGCCCACTCGTACGGCGTGGCCGGGTCCCGGGTGGTCCCGATCACGAGGATCGGCGGGGTGCCCTCCGCGGCGATCGGCTCCCGGACGGCGGTGGACTGCACCGGCATGGTGCCGCAGCCGACCTCGCCGTACCCGTTGTACGGGCCGAACAGCCGGGAGATCTCGGTGAGCTCCTCGGCCTCGGCACGCATCGCGTCCCGGTCCACCTCGACCGGGTAGTCGAGGCAGTCGATGGCCCGGAACGCTCCCTGGTCCTCGGGGTAGTTGCCGTCCTCGTCGCGGTCGAGCGCGTAGTCGGACAGGAACCGCACCTGGGAGCCGTCGCCGTCCTGGAGCGCGGCGATCGCGCTGCTGAGAGTGGGCCACGAGGCCGGGTTGTAGAGCGACACGATGATCGAGTTCATCAGGTCGGCGTCGTTCGCGGGACGGTCGGGGTCACCGCTGGCGACCGGGGTGTCGGCGAGCTGTTCGAGGATGGCGACGGTCTGGTCGATCCCGGACTCGACGTCGCCGGTCAGCGGGCAGTCGGTCCCGGCCTGGCAGTCCTCGACGAACGAGCGGTAGGCCAGGTCGAAGCCCGCGGTCTGGCCGCGGACGATCTCGCCGTAGCCGAGCGCGGGGTCGACCGCACCGTCGAGCACCAGGCGCCCGACATTCTCCGGGAACAGCTCCGCGTAGTGGGCCCCGAGGAAGGTGCCGTAGGAGAAGCCGAGGTAGGTCAGCTGCGCCTCCCCCACGACGGCGCGCAGTACGTCCAGGTCCCGGGTGGCGCTGATCGTGTCCACGTGCCCGATCAGCGGGCCGGTGTTCTCGGCACAGGCCTCACCGTAGGCGGTGCTGCCGTCGACGAAGGCCTGGAAGCCGGCGTCGGTCTCGACGTCGAACTCGGTGCCGTACCACTCCTCGAGCTGCGCGGAGTCGTAGCAGCGCACCGCCGTCGACTGCCCCACCCCACGCGGGTCGAACCCGACCACGTCGTAGTTCCGCAGGATGTCCGAGCCCAGGTAGGCGTCGATCGACTCGACCATCTCGATGCCGGACCCGCCGGGCCCGCCCGGGTTGACGAACAGCGAGCCCATCGGCTCCCCGACGGCCGCGAACACCTTGACCGCGATGGTGATGCGCTCCCCGCCGGGGTCCTCGTAGTCGAGCGGCACCTCGATGTCCGCGCACCGGTAGTTCGAGTCGCACTCGGCCCACTCGGGCTGCTGGCTGTAGAACTCCTCGAGCCCCTCGGGCGCCGGTGCCCCGCCAGCGGCCGGCGGCTGCACGAGCGGCGCCGGCGCGGCACAGCCCGCGAGCAGGGCGACGCCGGCGAACACGGCGGCGACGGCGGACCAGAGACGGCGGGGCGGGGTAGGCACGAACGCAGCCTAACCAAGCAGACCGAGGTCTCCGTGCCGGGCAAGGGACAGAACTGCCCGACGGCGCAGGTCGGGTCCGCGCGGGTGCGAGGGCTCGCGGTGGGTCCGGTCCGCGCGGTGCGACGCTCCGCGGACGGGCCGGCGCAGACTCCCACCGCCCGGCGCCGCCCGTTCCGAACCGGTTCCACCCCTGAGGGGTGGTCGTCAGTTCTGCGGTCGCAGCGCGACCGTCATCGCCTCGATGGCCAGCAACGGCGCCGCGCCGGCCGCGATCCGGGTGCGCGCCACCCCGACGGCCTGCATCCGTTGCAGCGACTGCTCGGGTGCCGACGCGCCTGCCATCTCCCGCACGGCCGGCTCGGCGGCCCGGTTCATCAGGACCTGGTCGCTGCCGAGCTGGACCACCAGGACATCCCGGTAGAACGAGAGCAGGTCCACCATCGCGCGGTCCAGCACGTCGATGAGCGCGCGCCGGGCCCGCCGCTTCTGTTCCTCCTCCAGCTGGCGCACCTGGGCCCGCAGCGCCGGCGGGATGGTGCCGCCCTGGTCCGCGCCGAGGTTGCGCAGCAGTTCGGCCTTCTCCGCCGCGTCCCGCTCCGCGGTCGCGACCTTGCTCTCCTCGGTGGCCTCGTCCACCAGGGTTCCGGCGGCCAGGATCGCGTCCCCGACCCCCCGGATCGTCGCCGGGATCGCGAGTACCTTCGCCCGGTAGTCGCGGGCCTTGGGGTTCGCGGCGAGCCGGCGGGCCATCCCGATGTGGCTCTGCGCGGCGAGCGCGCACTCCAGGGCCAGCGCCGGGTCGACACCGTCGCTGGCCACGAGCAGATCCGCGACCGCCTGGGCCGGCGGCACCCGCAGGTTCACCAGCCGGCACCGCGACCGGATCGTGACGAGCACGTCCTGCGGGCTGGGGGCGCAGAGCACCCAGACCGTCCGCGGCGGCGGCTCCTCGATCGCCTTGAGCAGCACGTTCGAGGTGCGCTCGACCATGCGGTCGGCGTCCTCGACGATGATCACCCGCCAGCGGCCCTGGGACGGTGCACGCTGGGACAGGCCGACCAGGTTCCGGGCCTCGTCGATGCTGATGACGACCTTCTCGGTGGCCAGCACGGTGACGTCGGCATGGGTGCCCGCGAGCGCGGTCTGCGTCTCGTGGGAGGTGCCGTCGGCATCGTCGGGGTCCTGCAGGGCCGCGGCGAACGCGCGCGCGGCCACGGATCGGCCCGAGCCGGGTGGACCGGTGATCAGCCAGGCGTGCGTCATCGCCTCGGGGCGCCGGACCGCCTCGCTGAGCACGGCCACCGCCTCCGGCTGCCCGACCAGGGCGTCCCAGACGCTCACCGCTGCTGCCCCGCGGTCACCTGGTTCGCGAGCAGCGCGTCGACCCGGGCGCGGATCGCGGCGGCGAGGTCCTCGCGCGCACGGGTGGCGTCGAGCACCAGCCAGCGGCCCGGGTCTGCGGCGGCCCGGTCGAGGAACGCCTGCCGGGTGCGGGCGTGGAACTCGGACCCGGCCCGCTCGAGCCGGTCCGGCGCGTCCGTGAGCCGTTCGGACAGCCGGGCCGGATCGAGATCGAGCAGCACGGTCAGGTCCGGCAGCAGCGCATCGGTGGCCCAGAGGGAGAGCCGCTCCACGTCCTCGGCGGGCAGGGTCCGCCCGCCGGCCTGGTAGGCCACGGAGGAGTCGAGGTAACGGTCGGTGAGCACCGCCGCCCCGCGTGCGAGCGCCGGGCGGATCAGGGAGGCCACGTGGTAGGCGCGGTCTGCCGCGAACAGCAGCGCCTCGGTGCGCGGGTCCAGGTCCGCCCCGTGCAGCAGCAGGTCCCGGAGCGTGCGCCCGAGTTCGGTGCCACCGGGCTCGCGGGTGCGCACCACCTCCCGGTGGCCCCCGGCCGCCAGGGAGTCGGCGAGCAGACCCAGCTGGGTCGACTTGCCGGCGCCGTCGCCGCCCTCGAAGGAGATGAAGAGTCCGCTCACGCCCTGCAGCCTAACCACGCCCACCGACGGTGCGGACCGACGCCCACCACCGCAGCACCGGGCCGGTCGTCCCCGGGCTGCGACCGGCCCCCGCGGCTCTGGTTCGCGCGGCCTCGCAGTGCGAAGATGCGTCATGCGGGTGTTGTGTTCGACGACTGCCGGCGACGGCCACTTCGGTCCGCTCGCGCGCGTGGCTCGCGCCTGCATCGAAACCGGCCATGAGGTAGTGGTATCCGCACCGGCGTCCTTCGCACGCGCGGTGGCCCGAGCCGGACTGGCACATGCCCCGTTCCCGGATGTGCCACCGGAGCGGATCGGCCCCGTGATGGCAGCGTTGCCCACATTGAGCTTCGACCAGGCCAACGAGACCGTGGTGCGCGAGATCTTCGGCCGCCTCGACGCGCAGTACGCACTGCCCGGCATCCGTACCGCGGTCGAGGAGTGGCGACCGGACGTCGTCCTGCGCGAGCCGATGGAGTTGGGATCGCTGGCGGCTGCCGAGGCCCGTGGCATTCCGCACGTCGAGGTCTCGATCGGACTCGCCGTGACGATGACCTGGGCCGCCGGCCACCTCCGTGAGCCGCTGGCCGAACTGGACTCGCTTGCAGGGCTTGCTGAGGGTCGGCTGCACGCCGCCCTGCGATCCGCGCCGGCCCTCACGATGGTACCTGCGAGCCTCGACGATCCTGACCCCGCCCCCGGTCGGGGCAGCCGCCCGATCACGCGCTACCGAGCCGGCACGGATCAGCGTGCCGGACGCCTGCCGGCGGCCTGGGGCGAGCCCACGGATCCGCTGGTCTACGTCTCCTTCGGGACCGTCGCGGCGGGCCTCGGCCATCTATCCGAACTGTTCGACGCCGCACTGGCGGCACTGGCGGACCTGCCCGTCCGGGTGCTGATGACCACGGGTCACGCCGGGGGACTGGAGGTCGCGACGCCGTGGCCCGCGAACGCCCACGTCGAGACGTTCTGGCCGCAGGACGACGTGATGCCGCTCGCGGCGGCCGTCGTGGGCCACGGCGGGTTCGGCACCACCATGTCCGCGTTGTCCGCCGGGGTGCCGCAGGTGCTCATGCCGCTGTTCGCCACCGACCAGCGCCTGAACGCCGACCGGGTCGCAGCGGTGGGCGCCGGTGTCCGGGTCGACGACGGGCCTGCGGGCGTCACGCAGCTCGCAGAGGCGGTGACGCGTGTACTGGCCGACGACCGGATCGGAACGCGCGCGCGGGAGTTGGCGGCCGAGATCGCCGCCCTTCCCGAGGCCGCGACGCTCGTGCCGGAGATCGAACAGATTGCTGACTCGCGCACGGCCGGCTAGCTCAGCGCCGCGGCGCGACGGCGCGCACCGCATCCGCGAGGACGGCCGGATCGCCCACGGGCCAGCCGGCCTCCGCCGCGGCCAGCCGGAGGCCCCCGACCACCGGTACCTCGGCGTCACGAAGCGCAACCTCGACACCCTGCGGCAACCCGAACCGGGCCGTCAGAGCCGCTCGGACCCCGTCCCGGACCGGCCCGGCGGTCGTGAGCAGGGATCCGGCCAGCACGATCTCGGCCGGAGCCGGAGCGGCACCATCCGGTCCGGTGGGACCGGGGTGACCCGCCGGATCGGCGCCGCCGCCGGCCGATCCGGGGCCGGCCTCGGACGGCGCAGACCCGGCGACGACCTGCGCGGCCGACACCAGTGCGGTGACGGCCTCATCGACGATCGCGGACGCGACCCGATCGCCGGAGGCGGCCAGGCCCGCCACGAGCGGCGCGACGGACCCGTACTGGGACGGCGCCATCGCGTGCACGGCCACGATGAGCCCTTGGCGCGCCTCCGGGCCACCGGGTACCCCGGCCCAGTCGAGGATCGCGGTGGTGAGCGCGGTCGCCGGGCCTCGTCCGTCCAGGTCGGCGGCCGCGGCCCGGAGCCCGGCCAGCCCGATCCAGACCCCTGAGCCGAGGTCGCCGAGGATCCAGCCCATCCCGTCGCAGCGGGCCGCGACCTCGAGACCGGCCCATGTGTCGCCGCCCGCGATCGCACTGCCGGGCACCTGGACCCGAGCCGCGACGGCGCCGGTACCGGAGAGCAGCAGCAGCCCGTCGGGCGCCTGCGCTGCTGCCGCGTAGGCGATCGCCAGGTCGCCACGCAGCCACGGCTCGCCCGGCAGACCGGCGTCCGCCCACGCGCCACGCACGGCCTCGAGCGCGTCCGGCACCGGGTCGGCGCCGGTGCCCGCGCCGGCCATGCCGACCAACCCGGCGACCTCGATGCCCGCAGCGTCCGCATCCGCGAGTCCGCGGCCGCCGTCGGCCGCCCCGGCGGCGACCGGACCCGCACCGACAACCACGGCCAGGGATCCGCCGCGGCCGCCCGGCCGGCCGGACCGAGCGGTGAGCGCGGCCACCCTGCGATCGCGATCGGCGGCCGCGGCGAGGGCCGCGGTGAGGGTCTGCGCGAGGTTGGCCCGCACCGAGCCCGGCGAGCTGCGGATGTTCCCACCGGGGCCGGTCGCGTAACTCAGCACCGGCCCGTCGGCGAGCCCCACGGCGACCTTGCTGGAGGTGCCGCCGACGTCCGCCCCGACGATCACACGCATTGCTCCCGGTGCCGGCTCCAGCCCCCGGCGGTCCGGCTCACTCACCGGGCAGGACCACCCCGAGCTGGCGTCGTGCCTCGTCCATCGTCGCCATCACGGCGATGGTCCCCTCCGGATCGTGCCGCGGGGAGAACGTCTCGCCGGCGTGCACCCGGCGTGCGACCTCGGCGGCCTGGTAGGCGAACCCGGCGCTCACCTCGGGCGTGAAGCTGCGCGCCTCGCCGTGCCGGGGCCGCACGGTGACGGTCGTCGGCGCGTAGAACGTGCCGGCGATCTCGATCCGCCCGTCGGTGCCGTTGATGGTCGCGGCGTTCGCCGTGGCCGAGCGCATCGTCGCGTGCAGCAGTGCGACCGCGCCGGAACCGGTCCGCAGGGTGATCGCCTCGGTCTCGTCCACCCCGGTCGAGGTCAGGGTGCCGACGGCGGTGACCTGCTCGGGTGCCCCGAGGATGTCGTGGGCGAAGGAGACCGGGTAGACGGTCAGGTCGAGCATGGCGCCGCCGGCCAGGTCCGGGTTCTTCATCCGGTGGTCGTCGCCCAGGGCGCGCATGTCCTGCCCGTGCTCGGCGACCACGCTGACCACCTCGCCGATCTCGCCGGCATCCAGGACCTCATGCACGGCGATCATGTGCGGCAGGAACCGGGTCCACATCGCCTCCATGGCGAACAGTCCGCGCTCGGCCGCGGCCGCGAACAGGCTGCGTGCCTCGGCGGCGTTGCGGGTGATCGACTTCTCCACCAGCACGTGCTTGCCGGCCTCGAGCGCGAGCAGGGCGTGCTCGAGGTGGGCCGAGTGCGGTGAGGCGATGTAGACCGCCTCGACCCCCGCGTCGGCGACGAGGTCCGCGTAGCCGCCGTACGCCGTCGGGATCTCGAACTCGTCGGCGAACGCCCGGGCCCGCCCGGCGTCCCGCGAGCCGACCGCGACCACGGACGACGCCGTGTGCGCGGGGATCTCCGCGGCGAACTTCCGGGCGATACCCCCGGGGCCCAGGATGCCCCAGCGCAGTCCGGGGGCGGAGACGGGGACGGGTCCGGTATCGAGGGTGCTCACGCACACACCCTAGGGCGCCGCTCGCGCCGACGGGAGGTGCCGTGCCCGACGGCGGGGGCCCCGTTGCTGGGGCCCCGCGCCGAGGACGGGGCTACTTCTTGGCAGTCGTCTTCTTCGCGGGCGCCTTGCGGGTCGTGGTCACCCGCCGGGCGGGCTTCTTCGCCGGGCCCTTCGCCCGCTTCTCGGCGATGAGTTCGTAGGCACGCTCGGCGGTCAGGGACTCGACCGGGTCGTCCTTGCGCAGGGTCGCGTTCGTGGTGCCGTCGGTGACGTACGCGCCGAACCTGCCGTCCTTGACCACGACGGGCTTACCGGAGACCGGGTCCTCGCCGAACTCCTTGAGCGGCGGGGCAGCGGTGGCCCCGCGGCCGCGCTTGGGCTGGGCGTAGATCTCCAGCGCCTGCTCGAGGGTGACATCGAAGATCTGGTCCTCGGTCGCGAGGGAGCGGGAGTCGGTGCCCTTCTTCAGGTAGGGCCCGTACCGGCCGTTCTGGGCCGTGATCTCGGCGCCGGACTCCGGGTCCGTGCCGACGACGCGGGGCAGCGACAGCAGTTTCAGAGCCGTGTCCAGGTCGACGGTGTTCAGGTCCATGTCCTTGAACAGCGACGACGTCCGCGGCTTCGGCTTGGCCGCCTTCTTGGCGCCCTTCTTCGGAGCCCCGTCCTCGGCCGACTCGGGCAGCACTTCGGTCACGTACGGGCCGTAGCGGCCGGACCGGGCCACGATCTGGTGGCCGCTCTCGGGGTCGGTGCCGAGCTCCCGGTCGCCGTCGCCACCGGACTCGAGGAGGTCGGTGGCCCTGGCGAGGGTGAGCTCGTCCGGGGCGATGTCGTCCGGGACGGTCGCGCGCCTGGCCTCGCCGCCCCCGGTCTCGGGCGGGGCCTCGATGTAGGGGCCGTACCGGCCGACCCGCAGCACGATGTCGTTGCCGAGGGGGATCGAGTTGATCTCCCGTGCGTCGATCTCCCCGAGGTCCTCGACCTGGTCCTTGAGCCCCTCCTCGCCGTCGTGGCCGAAGTAGAAGCCGGTCAGCCAGTCCACCCGGTCCGCCTCGCCCGCGGCGATCCGGTCCAGGTCGGACTCCATGGCGGCGGTGAAGTCGTAGTCGACGAGCCGCGGGAAGTGCTCCTCGAGCAGGCGCACCACGGAGAAGGCGAGCCAGCTCGGCACCAGGGCCTGACCGCGGCGCAACACGTAGCCGCGGTCGGTGATCACGCCGATCGTGGCCGCGTACGTCGACGGCCGACCGATGCCACGCTCCTCGAGCGCCTTGACCAGGCTCGCCTCGGTGTACCGGGGCGGCGGCGAGGTCTCGTGACCGTCCGCGACCAGTTCCTCGGTGGTGACGCCGTCACCGACCTGCAGGTCCGGCAGCCGGGCGTCCTTGGCGTCGCGGTCCTCGTAGCGCTCGACGTCGCGGCCCTCCTCGTACGCGGCGAGGAACCCGCGGAACGTGATGACCGTGCCGGACGCCGCGAACTCGGCGTCGCGCCCATCGGACGCCGTCGTGCCCAGGCGGATGGACGCCGTCGACCCCTTGGCGTCCGCCATCTGCGAGGCGACGGTGCGCTTCCAGATCAGTTCGTACAGGCGGAACTGGTCTCCGGAGAGCTCGCGGGAGACCTGGGCGGGGGTGCGGAAGGAGTCACCGGCGGGGCGGATCGCCTCGTGGGCCTCCTGCGCACCCTTGGACGTCGTCGCGTACACCCGTGGCTTGGCCGGGATGTACTCGGCGCCGTACAGCTCGGTCGCCTGCTTGCGGGCGGCCGCGACGGCCTGTCCGGACAGCGCCGAGGAGTCGGTCCGCATGTACGTGATGTACCCGTTCTCATACAGGGTCTGCGCCGTGCGCATCGCCTGCCGGGAGTTCATCCGGAGCTTGCGGGAGGCCTCCTGCTGCAGCGTGGAGGTGGTGAACGGTGCCGCAGGGCGCCGGGTGTAGGGCTTCTCCTCGACGGAGCGCACCTGCACCTGGCAGCCCTCGAGCGCGGTGACCAGGCCGCGCGCGTCGGCCTCGGTGAGCTGCACGGCGGCGCGGGTGCGAAGCACCCCGTCGTCACCGAAGTCCTTCCCGGTGGCCACGCGGGCGCCGTCGACGGCCACCAGCCGGGCCCCGAACGAGGTGCCGGCGGTCTGCCCACGGCCGCCCGTGAACGTGCCCTTGATGTCCCAGTACTCCGCGCTGCGGAACGCCATCCGCTCCCGCTCGCGCTCGACCACCAAGCGGGTGGCCACGGACTGCACCCGGCCCGCGCTCAGGCCCTGGCGGACCTTGCGCCACAGCACCGGGGACACCTCGTACCCGTACAGCCGGTCGAGCAGGCGCCGGGTCTCCTGGGCGTCGACGAGCCGGGTGTCCAGGTCCCGAGTGGTCTCCAGGGCGCGCTGGATCGCCTCGCGGGTGATCTCGTGGAACACCATCCGCTTGACCGGGACCTTCGGCTCGAGGACCTCGAGCAGGTGCCAGGCGATGGCTTCGCCCTCGCGGTCCTCATCGGTGGCGAGGTAGAGCTCGTCGGCGCCCTTCAGGAGCTTCTTGAGCTCGGCGACCTTCTTCTTCTTGTCCGCGTCCACCACGTAGTAGGGGTCGAACCCGTTGTCCACGTCGATCGCGAACTTCTTGTACGGCCCCTTCTTCATCTCGGCGGGCAGCTCGGAGGGCTGCGCCAGGTCCCGGATGTGACCCACGCTGGCCTCGACGTCGAAGTCGGACCCCAGGTAGCCGGCGATGGTGCGAGCCTTCGCCGGGGACTCGACGATGACCAGCCTGCGTTGGGGTGTGGTCACACGGACCTTCCTTCTGGAGTTCGCGCTCGTCGGTTCCGGGGCGCGGATCGGGGGACACTGCGGCTCGACGGTACATCGTCCTTCGGCGAATCGTCGCGGATCCTCACCCGGCAGGGCCCTGCTGGGCCCGTTGCCCGCTGGTCGGATCGTCACATCACGCACCTTGACCACTCACCCGCGGGTGAGCGCGGTACCGCCGCTGGGACGAGGGTACCTCCCGTGGCCGGGGGTGCCGGATCGCGTCCCCCTCGCGACGTCGATCCCGTCCGGCGGTGGCCCCGCCCGCGACCGTGCTCGGGCGCCGACTACGAGCCCGCCGACTCCGCCCTGTGGTGCGGGCGCATCGCGAGCATCGCGAGCGTGGCCACCGAGGAGGCCGCGATCACCGAGAAGCAGGAGCCGACGTACGCGAGCACCTCCCCGCCGCGGGTTTCGACCGGCACGTTGAGGGCCGTGAACACGCCGATCCCGACGCCCACCAGCCCGGTGGCCGCGGCGACGGCGCTGAGCAGCGTGAGCGCGTTCGCCGGGGGCGCGCCACGGTAGCCACGGGGCAGCGACCGGCGGCGCACCGAACGGGCCGCCTCGATGATGAAGTACCAGAAGGCGGCGACGGCGAACGCGGCCACCACGTCGGACGGCCGGTGCCAGCCGCCCACCATCGTGGCCAGGCCGGTCGCGGCCGCGTAGGCGGCGCCGCCGATGGCGACCGGCCCACGCCAGCGGTGCGGTGCGATCAGCAGGGCCGTCGCGGCCACCGAGGCCGCGACCGTGGTGTGCCCGGACGGCAGCGAGTTCGACAGCGCCAGGGTGACGCCGAGGTCGGGACGGTCCAGACTCACCTTGAGCACCTGCGTGGTCACGTTCGCGCCGACGAGCAGGAGCGCGGCCGCCCCAGCGATCGACCAGCGTCGCTGCACCACCGCGATCACGACGGCGGCGAGGACCGCCCCGGCGACGAACGGCACCGAGACCACGTCCAGGATCGGCTGCATCACCTGGCTCAGCGTGATCCGCCCGAAGTCCGCGCCGGTGAGGGCGGCGTCGTCGATCAGTTGCCCGAGCCGGGTCGTGACGAAGAACCACCAGGTGCCCAGGAGTACCGCCGCCGACACGAGCGCAGCGGTCAACGGGGCGGTCAGCCCGCGCCTGCCACGCTCGGCGAGCGGCGCCGGGGGTGGGGCCGTGGTCACAGCAGACATACTCCACGGTAACCACGGCGCGTGGCGAGAAACCGCGCCGAGGTGCGCGCGGGAGGTGAGGCTCGTGTGCAGATCCGTCGGGACGGGGTCGGACGTCGGGCGTCGGGCCGTGTCGCGATCCGGCGTCTCGGGCACCCAATTGCCGACCTGGCACGGCCGCGTCGACCGGGGCACGGCCGCACGCTCGAAGCGCGCGTCGTCAACTCCGAGCACCCCAACGCTGGGCGAGCGGACTTCGACCGGCTCGCTCCGCCGTCGTCCCCCGAGCACCCCAGCCCCGGGCGAACGAACCTCGATCGGCCCGCCCCGCCGTCGACGGTTCAGTCCGGCAGGAGGACCAGGCCGTCGAGGACCAGACCACGGACGTCCGGCAGCACGCCCGCGAGCACGTCGGCCGGGCGGGTGTCGGTGAGCACGGCCACGCCCGCGGCGATCTGGCCGACGGTGAGTTCGCCGTCGCTCGCCCCGACCACGGCCGCCAGCGCCGTGTCGGCACGCACGGTGCGCGCGAGCCCGCCGCCCTGGCGCAACACGATCACCTGCGGGTCGGCCTGACCCGGTGTGTAGTGCCGCTCCTCGGTGACGTCGCCGGCCACGTGCAGCCGTTGGTCGGCGAGTTCGTGGTCGTCGAGGTCGGCGAGTCGGTCCTTGGCGCGCAGGGTCGCCGCGATCGCGGGCCACAGCGTCGGCGCGAGCGTGCCGGTGATCTCCTCGCACCGGTGCCATGACCCGGTGGACCGCTCGGGCCTGTGCAGGGTCACATAGCCGAACCCGACGGCGTCCACTCCCCTGGCTTCGAAGTCGTCCAGCCAGGCGGTGTAGCCGCGCCGCCAGGCCTCAGGGTCGCGGTCGGGTGTGGTGCCGCCGTCGCGCAACCAGGTCTCGGCGTACTCGGCGGGGTCGGTGTACTCGCGCTGGATGACCCAACCGTCGAGTCCGCTGTCGGTGAGCCACTGCTGGACGCGGTCGAAGATGCCCTCGCCGCGGTGGACCTCCCAGTTGGCGAGGAACTGGCTGGTGCCGCCGGGCGCCAGGATCCGGCCCACACCCGTGATCAGGTCACGCACGAGATCGTCGCCGCGGCGCCCGCCGTCGCGATAGGTGTAGGTCTCCAGAGCCGAGGTCGCCTCGAACTCGGTGCGGGGTGTGATGACGAACGGTGGGTTGGAGACCACGAGGTCGAACTGCTCCCCCTCCACCGGATCCAGCATCGAGCCCTGGCGCAGATCGATCGTGTAACCGTTCAGGGCGGCGTTGAACGCGGCGAAGTCGAGGGCTGCGCGGGAGATGTCCGTGCCGACCACCGTCTGGGCGAAGCCGGCCAGGTTGAGCGCCTGGATGCCGCTGCCGGTGCCCAGGTCCAGTGCCCGCGCGACGGGCGTGCGCACGGTGAGCTCGGCGAGGGTGCGCGAGGCACCGCCGATGCCGAGGACGTGCTCGGCCCCGACCGCGGCGCCCGTAGTTGCCTCACCGAGGTCGGCGGCCAGCCAGAGGCCACCACCGGAGGTGTCGACCGGTCGCAGGTCGACCCGGGCCCTGACCTGGTCGCCCGGTCCGTCGCCCGAGGCGGCCAGCAGCCCGAGCCGGGCGGCGCCGGACACGCCGAGGGCGCCGAGCGCGCCCTTCGCCTCGGCGACCGTGACCTCGTCCCCGAGCACGAACAGCCGGGCCAGGACGGCGGCCGGGTCGTCGGTCCTGCGGGCCGTTCGGATCGCCGGGAGGACCTGCTCGCGCGACATCGCGGACATCGCGACGTCTCCGAGGACCCCGGCGAGGGTGTCGACGTCGTAGTGGCTGCGCTCCAGAGCCGCTCGCAACAGTTCGATCTGGTGGGCCGGACCGCCGATGCCTGTCACGACGGTGATCGTAACGGTGCATGGAGTCGTCACCGATTTGGCTGCAGGTCGGTCGCCATAGATCGGTCGCCACAGATCGGTCACCTCAAGTCCGCGGCAGCATGCGCCTAGCGGCGAGTGCTTCGCAGCGGGGCGAGGCCGTGCTGCAGCGCGAGCATCGCCTGTCGCGAGGTCGGGCGGCGGGCGCCGAACCTGTGGATAGGGAGTCATCGGGCGCCATCCGCGACCCATCACGACCACTTACGAGTGCACCGGAATCCTTGTATCCACAAGGGAAATCCGGGATCTGGCGTTGTCGGTGGGGTGTTCTAGGGTGGGACCAGATCGAACATCCGTCCGAGCCTGATCGGCACTCGCGGGGAGGTGAGCATCCATGGACGACACCACAACCACCGGCACCGGCACCGGGGCCGGTGGTGTGTCGGGTGTGGGTGTGGCGCTCGCGTCCCGTGCGCATCTGCCCCTGAGTGAGCTGCTGACCGGTTCCCTGGAGGACCAGCTTGTCGCGTTGGAGGCGTTGACCGCGACGATCAATCTTGTCGATCCGGTCGAGGAGTCCGATCGGTACGGGTCCAGGTTCCTGGGTGGGGCTGCGGCCCGCGCTCACAGGGTCACCGAGGCCCTGACCGGTGCGGTGCTGGACTGGATGGGCGCCGAG
>NZ_SMNA01000006.1 GCF_004353825.1 Occultella glacieicola
TGCCGGTATGTTCGGTCGCCCACCACGGCCCGCCCGGCGCCGGGACTCCCGCCGCGGGGATCGGCGCCCTCGTCCGCCCCGGCGGTGCACCCGGGGCCGGTGGGGGCCGCCGCGGCGACCACGCGGGAACGCGCCGTCGGCGTGTCGGTGCAACACGCCGTCGGGCTCCGGGCACCCACGCCCGACCCCGGCGGTGACGCGGGCGACCTGGCCGACGCGATCGCCGCCCTCCTCGACGACGAGGCGGACCTGCGCGGGGTGCGACGGCCATGACCGCCTCCATGCCCCTGGTGGGCGACGTGCCCCTCGCGTCGGTGCAACGCATCGAACACGAGCTGGACGGCGGGTTCGAGGCGGTCGGTGTGCCCGGCCTCGACGGAGACGTGCTGCAGCGCGCCGGGCGCGGCGCCCACGTGATCCGCATGAGCGGCGTGCTGGCCGGTGAGACCGCGCGGGACGACCTCGGCACCCTCCAGGGCCTGGCCGGCGCGGGCGAGGAGGTCGTCTTCTCGGCCGACATCACCAGCGCCCTGGAACTCGAGCGGGTGGTCGTCGCGTATCTGCACGTGCAGGAGGTGGCCGGCACCCAGAACCTCATCGGCTACGAGGTGCACCTGGTGGAGAGCCCGCCCCTGCCCCCGCCCGCCGAGGTGAGCGCGTTCGGGGGCCTCGGTGACTTCGGGCTCGGCGACCTCGGCTTCGACACGGACGTGCTCGGCGACATCGCCGGTCTGGCGGGTGAGGTGGCGGGTGCCGTCGACGCCGTGATGGAGGTCGCCGACCAACTCGCCGCCCTGGCCGCCCTCGGATCCATCGACGTCGGTGGCCCGCTCGCCCCGATGAGTGACGCGGTCGGTGCCCTCACCTCCGGCGCCGGCACATTCGCGACCGTGACACAGTCGCTCGGCACCCTCCTCGGGGGGCCGTGATGAGCGTGTTGACGGTCGCCGCGAGCGCCACGGTCGGCAGCCTGAGCTACGCCTCGAACATCTCCTCGGTCCGGGTGGACCTCGCGCTCGCCCCCGGAGTGGCCAGCGCACTGCTGGTGCTGCCCCGGGACCTGCGCGTCGAGGCCGAGCCGGGCGAGGACGTCGAGATCGCCCTCCGCGGCGAGGGCGAGGATGAGGTGCGCGTGTTCACGGGCACCGTGCAGGCCGTGCGGCGCTCGCTCGGCGAGGTCACCGTGATCTGCGGCGACGCTGCGGCCGCGCTCGCCGGGATCCGCACCGGTGCCACCTTCGAGCAGCAGTCGGCCGGCGCGATCGTGCGGGCCCTGATCCGGGAGGCGGGCGCGCGGGCCGGTACGGTCGACCTGGACCTCGACCTGGTCACCTACGTGGCTCATCAGGGCCGGACCGCACTCGAGCATGTCGCCACCCTCGCGGGCTGGGCGGGCGCCATCGCCTCGTCGAACCCCGACGGCGGCCTGGACGTGCTGCGGTTCCCGTCACCGCCGGCCGACGTGGCGCTTCGCTACGGCCGGGAGATCGCCGAACTCACCCTGACCGCCGGGCAACGGTCGGCCGACGTGGCCCTGGCCGGTTCCGGGCCGGCCGGGAGCACGTCCGCACCGGGTGCCCGCCGGCAGAGCACCGGCGTGGTGCCGAGCGACGCCGCCGGTCCGGACGCGACCACTGTGCGCGAGGCGGCCCCGGCCCTGCGCACGCCGACGGCCGTGAGCGGGGCCACCCGGGCCCGGAACGCTCGCAACGGCGCGCCCCGGCTCACGGGCGGGTGCTGGCTGGTGCCCGGACTGCGGGCCGGCACCACCGTGGAGATCGCGGACGCACCACGACCGGGAGCGGCCGGACCGTGGCTGCTGACCCGGGTGCAGCACCGGGTCGGCCCGGGCGCCCGCGGGCTCACCCGGTTCGAGGGGATCGGCCTCGCGGCCACCGGCGGTGGAGCGCTCGGAGCCCTGCTCGGCGCCGCCGGCGACGCATTCGGGGGACTGCCGTGAGCTCGGCCCTGTTCGACTCGGTGACCCGGATCGCCCGGCACGAGGTATCCGCGCGCCCGGCGGTGGCGATCGGCGTGGTCCGCGACGTGTTCGACGGCTCGGGCGCCCCACCGGACCACGCCGTGACCGTGGAACTGCGGGAGAGCGGACTCGTGCTGCCCGAGGTGACCATCGCCGTCGGAGCGCTCGGGGTCGCGGCCACCCCCGAACCCGGGGACCTCGTCGTCGTCGTGTTCGCCGACGGTGACGTGCACGCCCCGGTGGTGGTGGGCCGGCTCTACCACGCCGACCTCGCTCCACCCGAGCACGGCGCCGGGGATCTCGTGCTCCGGCTGCCCGCCGGTTCCTCCGACCCCAACTTCCAGTTCGTGCTCCGCGGCGGCGATCCGAAACTCACGATCGGGCTCGGCCCCGACGTCCGGCTCGAGGCGGACGACGCCATGGTGCACCTGGTGGTCGGCGACGCCGAGGCGAAACTCGAGGCGGCCGGCGGCGGCCGGGCCGAGATCATCGTCGGCGACGCGACCATCACCCTGACCGGTCGGGGCGACCTGGAACTGAGGACAACCGGAAAGCTCACGCTGCAGGGTGCGGACGTGGAGGTCAAGGGTGACTCCTCGGTGACCATCTCGGCGCCACAGGTGAAGGTGAACTGACATGGGCAGCCCCGCGGCGAACGGCGACTCGACGGTCCAGGGCGTGGACATCCATATCGTCATGGTGCCCTCACCCGGCGGTCCGATCCCGACCCCGCTGCCGCACCCGTTCTCCGGGACGATGTCCTCGGGTCTCGTCTCCAGCGTGCTGATCGCCGGGGCACCCGCCGCGGTGGTCGGCTCCGTCGCCGCCAACAAGCCGGCGCACGTGGCGACCCCGCCCGGGACCTCCTTCCAGAGCCCGCCCAAGGACCAGGGAAAGGTGTCGACGGGCAGCCGGAGCGTGACGATCGGTGGCCAGGGCGCCGCCCGGGCCGGGGACCCGGTCGAGACCTGCAACGACCCCGCCGACGCACCGGTCTCGGTGATCGTCGCCTCCACGTCGGTGCTGATCGGTTGAGTGCCCATGACCGACAGCAGGTACGCGCACCTCGGGACCGACCTCCGCGTCATCCTCGGCCCCGCCGGATTCGGCGCCCACGACACCTCCTCGTTGGACCTGCGGCCCGTGGCCAGGCCCGCACAGCGCGCCGTGCCCACGCGCAGGGGTCTGGGACCCCGGCCGCCGGTCGGTGCCGGCGCCGCCACCGACGTCGGTGCGCCCGGCGAGGGGGGATCGGCGCAGGGCTGGTCGCCCGAGCCGCCGGGCGCCGTCGAACTCGCGGACCTCGACCCGGTCACCGGGCGGGAGAACCTCGCGCAGGCCCTCACCCTGCGGCTGCTCACCCCGAAGGGCACGCTGGCCGCCCTCGGGCACGCCGGGTACGGCTCCCGCCTCGGGGAACTGATCGGACGGAACAAGACCGAGGCGCTGCGCGGGCTGTGCCGCGCTTACATCCTCGAGGCGGTCCGCGAGGAACCCCGGGTGCAGGACAAGCCTCGGGCGATCGTCTTCGATCCGCGCCGTGAGCAGCCGTGGAACTTCGTGGTGGAGATCGTGGTGGTGCCCGTGACCGGCGGCGACCCGGTGACCCTCGGTCTGGAGGTAGGACTGTGACCGAGCAGCCGACCTACGGCCCACGCCTGTACCCGGACATCGTGCGGGACCTGCTCACCACGCTTACCGGCGGCACGGTGCGCGAGGCGGTCACCGCCCCCGTGGACGGACCGGTGGTGCTGGACCGGCTCGCCCAGCGGCCGGTCCGCCGGGTCTCCCACCTGGACGGGCTCACCCCGGTCGGCGCCACGAACGTCCCGGTGCGGTTCACCGACGCGGACTTCGAGCTCGCCGACCTCGACGGCGACGGTGAACCGGACGCGATCGTGTTCCGCGAGAACGGCCGCAAGCCGGCCCCGGGCACCACACTGACGGTCAACTACTACCCGGCGCAGATCGCCAGGCCGGTTCCGTTGACCGACCTGAACGTCGGATCCGTGGTGCGGACCCTGCTCGAGACGGTCGGCCGGGAGGTCGCCCAGACCGAGCAGTACCTCGACCTCATCTACCGGTCGGCGTTCATCGAGACCGCCGAGGGCGGTTCGCTCGACCGGGTGGTCGCGCTGATCGGCATGCAGCGGCTGCCCGCGGGCTTCCCGCTGGTGAGCGTGCAGTTCTCCCGGAACGCGGCCACCGGCGGCCGGGTCACCCTGCCGGCGGGCACCGTGGTCACCGACGCCGCCGCGAACCGGTACGCCACCGTGACGGATCTGAGCCTGGAGCCCGGCGAGGCGTCCCGCTCGGTGCTCGCCGCCGGCCTCACCCCGGACACCGCGCTCGTCGGGCCCGCCGCGCTCGACCGGTTCGAGACGATCGTCGCCGGGGTCACCACGGTCACCAACCCCGGTGAGGCCTACCGGCAGGCGGCCGCCGAGAGCGACACCGACCTGCGCCGCAGGTCCCGCGGTGCCCTGCACGGGGCCGTGCGCGGCACCATCGATGCGCTGCGCTTCGGGGTGCTCGCCGTGCAGGGGGTCCGATCGGTCGAGATCACCGAGTTCCCGAACGGGCGCGCGGGCGAGGTTCGGATCGACGTGGCCTACGAGAGTCCGGACGACACCGTGACACCCGGCGCGGTCGCTCGCCGCATCGAGGAGCTGCGCCCGGCCGGGATCAGGATCGTGCCCTGGCCGCCCGCGCCGGCGGCACGCAGGCAGATCCGGGTGCAGGTGGCCCTCGTGCTCGCCGGGACCGGCGTGTCCGGCGCGGAGTTCGCCGGCCTGACGACCGGCGTCGAGGAACGGGTCACGGCCCGCCTCACCGGTCTGGCCCCGGGCGCCCCGGTGCGGGTGAACGCCCTGGTCGCGGCCGTGCTCGCCGACGCCCGCATCGCCGACGCCGAGATCGGCTTCACCGGTGCCGACGGCACCGCGATCGGCACGCTCACCCTCGCCGCTGGGGAGGTGCTGGACGTGCTGCACCCGTTCGCCTTCCCGCCGCCGACGGCCGAACGCACCGACGCGACCCAGGTCGCGACCGTCTCCTTCGTCGAGGTCAGCCTGCCCGTGCACCTCCAGCCCGGCGTCACCCTCGCGGAGGCCGCGGAGGCGATCGGCCTCGCCATCGACGGCCACCTCGCCACCCGCAGCCCGGACCGCCCGCTCACCGTCGACGGCGTCGCGGCCGCCGTTCGGGACGACACCCGGTACTCGCTCGTGCGGGAACTCGCGAGCCTGCTCGTGGAGCACGCCGGGCAGTTCACCCAGCTCCTCGACGGCCAGGGCAGCTACCAGGTGGGTGCGGCGGAGCAGCTCCAGCGCCGGGGGGACGCCGGCGTGAGCGAGGACGGGACATGAGTGGCCACGCGGAGGCGATGACCGAGCGGTTGCCCACCCTGTACCGCGACGGTGACCTGGTTCGCGGCCTCGCCGAGGTGATCGGCCTCCAGCTCGAGATCCTCGACTCCGAGGCCCGCATCGTGCAGCGGGCACACTGGTTCGACGCCACCGTGGAGCGGGCCGAGGCGGCCGCCCTCGGCGCCCTGCTCGGCATCGGCGCCGAGCCGTGGCAGACCCTGGGCGAGTACCGCGCCTGGTTCCACGCCCTGCGCACCGCCCGGGTGCGCGACGGTGCGGTCACCGGCGCGGCGCTACGGCGGTTCGTCACGATGTTCGCCGAGGCGTTCGAGCGGACCAATCGCCTGGAGGCCCTCGGTCCGTTCGACGCCTGGCCCCCGGCCGCGGTCCGCCGAGGGCACGCGTTCGTGGAGAACCCGCCCACCTCCAACGCGGCCCGGTTCGGCGGGGACGCCGCCGAGCCGCTGACCCGGCAGGCGGTCACGAACACCGGGCTCGATGCCGCGGACGCGAGCATCCTGTTCACCGGCACCGCGGTGGGGGAGTACGTGCCGGTGATCGTCAACCTCACCACCGGGGAGGCGTTGGTCTACCTCGATGCCGTCGGGGTCGGGCAGCGGCTCTGGGTGTACGCCGGCGACGACCACACCGTGACTGCCGAACTCGAGCAGGCGGACGTGACGCACCGGATGCGGCACGTCCGGCGGGTCACCCCCGGGACCGCGTGGACCACCGACGACATCGGCGCCGAGACCCGGGCGTTGCGTCTGCCCCCCGGTGACAACGACCTCTGGTTCCTTCCGGTCGCGCACTTCGACTCCCCGGGCCTGGACCGGGTGCTGCTGGCCCTGGCGGACCTCGACCTGCACCAGGGTCGCTGGGACGCCACGACGTTCGACCACGCGCTGTTCTACCAGGACCCCGGCGTGGTCATCGACCTGACCTGGACCGAGACCGCCCCGGCCCAGGTCCGCCTGGACCTCGACGCGGGCACGCTGCTCAACGACTCCGGTGACACCGACGCCGCCCTGCTGGCCCGCGCCGAACTGGACACCTCGCTCGGGCTGGGGGTCCGGTCGCTGGCCGCCGCCGGCGTGCGCGCCGAGGTACGGCTCCGCCCGCTGCACGACAGCCAGCGCCAACTCGACCACCTGGTGTTCGTCAGCGGACGGCAGGTGAGTGAGGCGGGCACCGTCGGGATCGACCGGCTGCGCGACGCCGGCGGGGTGTACGGCGTCACCGGCTACGGCGACAGCACGTACCAATAGGCAGGAACGGCCCGTGGAGCGGGCCGTCGACCAGGGATCGGAGGGAGCGAGCGATGCGAGCGGTACTGCGACTGGAGCTGCGGGAGAGGTCCGGCGCGCTGCTGACCCGGCGCGAGGCCCACAACACCGTGCTCGCGACCGGTGGCCGGATGATCGCCGACCTGTTCTCCGGGGCGGGCGCGGCCATCACCCACATGTCGGTGGGCACCAGCGACGACGCACCGGACGCCGTCGACGTGACCGCCCTCGCGAACGACGACGGGACCGGGGCACCCGGCCTGGTCGGGGAGACCACCGTCGCGATCGACGCCGGGGCGTTCACGACCGAGGTGGACCAGACCCGCCGGCGGGTGGTGGTGCGGGTGCGGGCCACGCTCGGCGACGCGGCCGCCGTCGGGACCCTGCGGGAGGCGAGCCTGATGTCCCGCCGCTCCGGCGGCGACGTGCTCTACAACCGCGTGGTGTTCCCGCCCGTGACGAAGGGCGACAACCACGACCTCTCCCTGTTCTGGGAGGTCGAGTTCCCGTACGGCGACCTGCAATGGCTCGTCCGATGACCAGCGGCGCGCGCGCCCGAGGCACGAGGAGGCAGTGATGGCTGCGATCAAGGGCAGCTTGAACGTCAAGCTGAGCAACTACCCGCCGGCGAACGCCGGCGCGCTCGTGAAGCTCACGAACCCGTCCACGGGCCAGGTGATCGAGCGCAAGCCCTTCCTGGACGGCTCGCTCGTGGTGCGGGACATCGACCCGGGGGAGTGGCAGGTGCAGGTGCTGCACCCGAACGTGACGCTGCCGCTGTTCGCGAAGCCGATCCGGGTGCTGCCGCAGCGGCTGCCCACGTTCGTGCCGGTCCCGATCGACCCGATCGACTTCCGGGACACGCCCATCGTGGACGTCCCGGACGCGAACCTGGCGCCCGTGCAGCAGGCCGCCTCCGCCGTGCGCACCCAGGCCAGCGCCGTCGGGGGCAAGGGCGCCGGTGAGGTGATCCGTGCGGAGGACTGGAACCAGCTCGTCGGCGCGGTCACCGACCTCGCCGGTGCGGTCCTGGAACTGGCCTCCCTGGTCAGCCCGCGGGGCCACGACCACCCCGAGATCGCCACGAAGATCGACGAGGTCCAGGGCAATCTGCGCCGGTTCGTCACCGCGTTCGGGCAGAGCCTGCTCGAACTGCGCCGCGACATCGAGAACGAGAACCTGCGCCGGTACACGGTCGACATGCTCGACGTCGGGGGCGTGGTCGGTCCGGCGCGGGACCGGATCATCGGCCGGGTCGCCGAGCTGGAGACGTCGCTGTACGCGACCCCGGTGGAGTTCAGCGCCAAGATGGCGGCGACCGGCACCGTGCTCGCCGCGGAGGTGAACGAGATCGCGGTCGGCAAGGGCGCCGAGGCGGCGGAGTTCCTCGCCACGCCGCAGGTGCAGAAGGTCCTCACGCTGTCCCAGTCGCTGGCCGCCTCGGGCGGGCAGATCACGGCCGAGGAGGAGCTCGGCACCTACCGCCGGACCGGGGTGGCCCTGGGCGGGTCCAAGGTCGGGTTCCTGAGATGACCACCGTCGCCGAGATCGAACGGCTCAAGGCCCTGGTCGACCGGCTCCTGCCGCTGGCGGACCGACGACTCGGCGACCTCATCACGGCCGACGACTGGAACACCGTGGTGGGTGCGCTGCTCGAGGTGGCCCGCGCCGTCGTCGAGGACGAGGGCGGCGAGGTCGGCCCACACGAGCACCCCGACCAGGTGACGCTCGGCTGGCTGCACCCGCAACTGCGGGCGCTGATCGAGCGTGGCCCTCTCGACGACCCGGTGGCGGTGGCCCGGGTGAGCGCGCTCGAGCGGGGCGTCACGGCGGCGCAGCTGCGCCTGGACACCGTGGCCCTCGACGTGCGCGGGGTGCGCACGGTCGCCGGCCGCGTGGAGACCTCCGACCTCGAACGCGAGTCGTCGATCACCCAGCTCTCCCGGAAGGTCAACGTGCTCGGCGGGGCCCAGGAGGAGATCTCCGCGCTCCGCGGCACGCTCGACACGCTGCGCGGCGACCTGACCCGGGTGGCGACGTTCGCCGACTCGTTCGCGAACGTGACCCCGGGCGAGGTGCTGGGCGCCGTGCGCGACGTCGGCCACCTCACCGAGCGGTTGACCACGCCCACCGGGGCGCTGCTCGACGTCGCCGAGATCGAGAGACGGCTCACCGTTCTGGCGACCACCCTGGTCACCGAGGACGAGCTGACGGCGGCCCTCGAGAACGTCCGACCGGATCTGCCGGACGGCGTGCTCGACGGACTGCTCGCGCAGACCCGCGCCGCGGCCCTGGAGGAGGTCCAGACCGGTACCGCCGAGCTCTCCGACCGGCTCACCGCACAGATCACCGAGCGACTCGCCGGCGTCGAGGACATCGCCCGCGAGACGGCCCTGGAGGCGGCGGAGCAGTCACAGGGACCGTTGCGGGAGCGGATCACCGAGGCGGTCCGCGGCGAACTCACGGGCCTGGTCGAGGAGGGGGACGACGCCGTGCGGGTCGACCTCGCGGACGCCGTCGAGTCCACGACGCGCTCGCTCCGGCAGCTGATCGACGAACAGTCCGGGCTCCTGAGCCAGCGCATCGCCGAGCAGGTCGAGGGCTCCATCGAGCGGCTCCGCCCGGAACTGGACGCGCAGGTGCGCGAGGTTCTCGCGCGCGACCTGGAGCAGTTCGGGGAACGGTTCAGCGGGGTGGAGCGGGAGCTCGGCGCCATCCGCGAGAACCTGCGGTCGGTCAACGTGGACGTCGCCGCGCTGCGGGAGCGGGTGGGTCTCGACCTGGCCGACCTCGGTCGGACGCTGCGCGCGGAGTTCCAGCAGGGCCTGCGGACCGAGACGCAACGCTTCGCGGCACAGCAGACCGCCCTGACGGAGCAGATCCGCGGTGAATTGGCCATCGAGCGGCTGCGCATCGACAGGCTCGGCCGGCTCGGCGACGGCGGCGTGATCCGGCCGGCCGACCCGATCCTGCGGCCCGTTGACCCGATCCTGCGGCCCACGGACCCGATCCTGCGGCCGACCGACCGCGACGAACCCACGCCACCGAACGCCTGAGACCGAACCGAGGCGCAGATGCTCAGCGAGTACGAGACGCGACTGGCCGACCTGCTCGGCTCGCGCCTCGGCGCGCCGTTCGACGGGCGGGTGTTCGTACCGCCCGGCCCGAGCGCCACGAACGAGCCTGCGCTGCTCGCGGGCCTCGTCGACGCGGTGCCGATCCCGGAGTCGTTCGGCAGCCGCCGTCCCGAGATCGTGCCGGGCGCGGACGACCCGCGCCGCGTCGTCCGGATGCGCACCACCGCCCGGGTGGAGGTGCGCGCGTCCACCGCGGGCGGCCGGGAGGAGACGACCACCGGTCTTGACGCGCTGCTCTACCTCCTCGACGCGCCGGACCTGCGCGATGCGTCGGCGTTCACAGCGCCCGGTGACCCCGGCTTCGCGCTCAGCCGGCAGGTGCCGACCGGCGTGCAGATCGCCCCCGATGCGGGGTTGCCCGCGGTGCTCGTCGAGGCCGAGGGCTGGTTCTGGCCGCCGAACGTGTCCGGCGTCACCGGCAGACCGATCCGCCAGGCGCACGTGCGGATGGCCCAGCTGCCGGTGGCGCTCGAACCGTGGCCGCCCCCGCTCGATGCCGGCGGCCCCGCGGTGGACCTGCGGGTGACGGTCGGCGCCGTCGGCACGATGCGGCTCGACGGCGGCACACCCGCCGGGGTCGCGTTCGGTGCCCTCACGCTGCGTGTCGTCGACGCCGGCGGGCGTCCTGGGGCGGGCACCCTGACCGGGGGCGCAGGCGGCATCGGCGGCACGGATGGAAACCTGGTTGTGCCCCTGGAGGCCGGCGCCGCGTCCTTCACCTACACCCCGCCCGCCGAGCCGGCCCGCGACGTGCTCGTCGTGTCACTCGACCGGCCGGACACCGGTGACGGCGTCGCGATCGGCACCGAAATCGCCCGGTTCGACCTGGTGGTGGCGTGATGAACGCGCTGATCGACACGGTGTCCCTGCTGACCACGTCGCTCGAGCCGGTGGGCGTGGCGAGCTACCAGGTCCAGCCGCTGCAGTTCAGCCTGACCGAGACCGACCTGCCCACGGAGGAGGTCGGCGCCGACGGGCACGCCGTGGTCATCGGCTGGGCCGGTGCCGCCGGCACCGCGACCGTCGAACTGGACCCCGTGCAGCTCACCGTCGAAGGCATCGGTGACCGGCTGTTCCCGGGCTTCCCGCTGGGTGAACTGCCGGCGTCCGTCGCAGCCGGCCAGGTGGTCGTGACCGTGTCGGCGGGCCGGAGGATCCGCGGGTTGCACCTGGCGGACCTGGCGACCGACGAGGCCGAACCGGTGCCGTTGACGGACGAGAGTGGTCTCGGTGCCGGTCGGCGTCTCGCCGTGAGTGCCCGGGATCCCGCGGGGTCCGGGTGGCTCGCCCCCGTGGTCTCGGCGCCCGAGGTGGGGGCGCGCGGTCAGGTGCCGGCCACCCTCACCGGCGGCACGTTCTCAGGTTCGGTGCTGCGACTACCCGACGTGGCGGGATCCCAACTGCGCATCGGGCTCGTGGAGGGGGACACCCCAGGGGAGTTCCAGGCCGCTCCGGTCACGGTCGGCACCGTCACCGGCTGGGCGGCGCCGACCCCGCGGGACCTGGAACTCGTGGGTCCGGACGGCACGGTGCTGTGGGCGTTCCCGGGCGAGCTGCTGCCGGGCACCCGGGTGTCCGCGGACGTCACCGTGGGCGTGGCGGCCGCGCTCCAGACGATGCACGACGGCGCAGCGCCCCTGGCCGGGACGCTCACCCTGCGCGCGGCGCACCCGTGCCGGCTCGGCCTGTCCCTGTCGCAGGTCACGGGTGCGCTGCTCCGACGGATCCCGGGCACCCTGGTCGCCGACCTCGAGGGCGAGCCGGTCGCCGTGGCCCTGCCGGGCGAGCCGGCGGCCGCGACCCCGACCTCCGTGATCGGTGACCTGCACGTGCGCTATCTCGGGATGCGGCTCGCGGACATCTCCGACCCACTCCCGCCGGTGGGTCCGACATCCGGCCTCGTGGTGCGTGCCGACCCGGTCCATCGCGTGTTCCCCGAGGCCGCTCTGCGCGGTGAGTCGGTCACCCGGATCGGACTGATCGGGTTCTGCCCGGAGGAGTCGGCGCTCCTGGTACGGCTGGTGCCCGCCGACCTGGCGACCACCACCGGGACCTCCGCACCGGACCGCACGATCGGACGCCCGGCCGTCGTGAGCGTGCCGCCGGGCGAGCGGGCCGCCGTCGTCTGGGTGGACCTCCCGGAACCGGTGACGGTGACCGAGGCGGTCGCCGTCGAGGTGTCCGCCGGTCAGGGCCGGTTCCACTGGGCCGCCGCGGAGCATCCGCTGGTGCGCATCGTCGTCGTCGACCCGGACCCCGGGAACCGGCCGGTGGTGATCGGCGCCACCGACGGGACCTCGAACACGCTGCTCACGCTCACCGGGCCCGAGGTCACCGTGAACCGGGCGGTCCTGCCCGCCGCGGCGTTCACCGGTACCGGCGTCGTCCTCGCCAGCGCCGTCTTCGCGCGCGTGGAGATCACCGACACCGAGCTGCGGCACCGACAGGGGGTGTGAGGGATGCCCGACTTCGTCGCACAGCTCGAGGGCCTCGACCTCGCCCAGATCGATGCCACCCTCGGGCGGGTCAGGTCCTCGCTCGAGCAGGCCCAGGAGCTCGGCATCGGTGGCCTCGAGCCCACGGTGCTGCTCGGGGACGACCTCGGCACGGCGATCCGGACGGTCTCCGACCTCGGCGCCGAGCCCGACGGCCTGGCCAGGCTCGGTCGCATCGCGCTCGAGGAGCTCGGTGGACTCATCGAGATTCCCGAGCTCGGTGACCTCGACCGGATCCTGGCCGGGATCGGGGACCTGGTCGAGCTGATCACGCAGGTCGCCTCGGTGATCGCCACCGACGGGTCCGACGGTCGGGGAGTCCTCGACCGGATCCTGACCACGGTCGGCGGCTCGATCGGACTGGAGGACCTCGTCGCCGAGGTGACCCGCCGGGCCGCGGCAACCCTCGGGGTGGAGATCCCGGCGTCCCTGGCCGCGACCCTGAGCGCCCTCGAGCGGCTGGGCTCCGCGGGCACGCTGCCCTCCCAGGAGGTGGCCTCGCTGCTGGCCACCGTGTTCGTCGGGCTCGACCTCGGCGACCTGAGCACGGTGACGGCGTCCACCACGGCGACGCTGACGCTCGTCACGGGTGCCGGGAACCGCACCGGCCTGGACGCGGCCGTGGCCGGCGTACGCGCACGGCTGAGCGACGCCTACGACCTCATCGACGACGGTGCGGAGGTTGACATCACCGCGCTCGTCGGAGCCATCGACGCGATCGGCACCGACCTGGACGGTCTTGGCAGCGATCTCGACCGCTTCGTCGCCGGGCTCGCCACGGACCTGCGCACCGCCGCGAACACGATGACCGAGCTCGACCTCACGGGCCGGACCGAACGGCTCCTCGCGGCGCTGCCGCTGCCGGAGGAGGACCTGCCCCGGGTCATGGTCGACTCCCTGGCGAACCTGGCGGAGATGTTCGAGGCCATGACCGTCGAGGCGCTCGAGACGGCGCTGACCGGCGTGACCGAGCACCTCACGGGCCTGCTCACCGCCGGGCCGGTCGGGGACCTGATGGCCGGGATCGACGACGTCTTCGCCGAGCTCGGTCGGCTCATGGACGCGCTGCCGCTGCGCAGCGCACGCGACGCGCTCCTCGACGCGCTTGCCGGCGCGCAACAGGAGATCCTCGCATTCGACGGGTTCGCCTTCCTCGACGACCTGCTCGCCCCGGTCCGCGACCTGGAGCGTGCCGTCCGCGACCTGGATCTGAGCACGATCACCGAGGCAGTCGATGCCGTCGTCGCGCAGGTGAACGGCGTCTTCACCGACTTCCCGATCGAGGACCTGCGCGACGCCGTTGACGCCGTCATCGAGCCGCTCGGGGAGATCCTGGACGAGCTCACCCCGGTCGTGCTGCAGATCGCCGACGAGCTCGAGGGGCTCGTCGCCGAGCTCGAGGGGGTCGACTTCGAGGCGGCCGGCACCGCCACCCTCGACCTGTTCCGCGGGATCCGGGACCAGGTCCGCGAGGCGGTCGACGGCGGCGACGTGCCCGAAGCGGTGAAGGTGGTCGTGGCGGGCACGGCGGCCGTGCTCGCCGAACTCGACCTCGCCGCCGAACTCACCGCACCCTTCGACGACGCGATCGCAGGCATCGACGTCGGGGCGCTCCTGCAACCGATCGAGGAGGTCTGGCAGAGTGCGGGCGACACGTTGCGCCGGGCCACCCCTGCGGCGCTCATCGCCGAACTCGACCCGCCGTTCGACGAGCTCCTGGCCAAGGTGGACCAGCTGTCCGTGGCACCACTGATCGGGTCGCTGTCCGAACTCTTCGGCGACCTGCTCAGCCGGCTCACGGCGCTCGACCCCCGCGCCCTGATGGCCCCACTGGAGCAGGAGTTCCAGGCCCTGCTGCACCGAGTGCGGGCGCTGCTCGACCCGGGCCCGTTGTTCGCGCCGCTGCGCGCCGCCTACGAGGCGCTGCGCACCCTGGTGGACGGCATCGACATCGACGCCGCGGTGCGCGCCGCGCTCGGGGGCCTGATCGACGTCCCGGACGCGCTGAACCAGGCCGTCGGCGGCGCCCTCGCCGCCTCCGGTGGCGGCGGTGCCGCGGTGCCCACGACCGGCGCCGTGTTCCGGTTCGGCGACGTGCTCCGGCCGGCGGCGGCGTTCGTGGGGGAGATCCGCAGCCGACTCGACTCCCTCGCCGACGACGTCCTGGGGGCCGCGCTCGCGCAGCTCAGCGACGTCACGCGGGCGCTGTGGTCGCTCCTGGACCCGGCGGCCGGATTCGCCGTGTCGGTCGCGGACGCGCTCGACGCGCGGCTGGCGCTGGCCGACCCGAACTCCGGCGTCGGTCCCGTGGCGGAACTGCGCAGCGCCGTGGAGTCCTTCACGGCAGCGGTTGCCCGGATCGAGGTCGACGCCGACGCCCGGCTCCGGCTCGAGACTGCGACCGGGTCGCTCCGCTTCGACTCCCGGGTGCGCGTGAGCGCGGAGACCGGCTCGGACCTGTCCACCCACGCCGGCCGGGTCCGCGACGGCGCCGGCGGGACCGAACTCGGCCGGTCCACCCGACTGCTTGCCCGCTCCCTGGAACGCCTGCTACCACGAGAGCTGCTCGGTGGGCCACTCAACCCGAGCGCCGCCGTGGACGTGCTGCTGGACGCCGTGTTCGACCGGTTGCCGCTGGCCGACCTCGCTGACCAGCTGGATGCGATCGGTGACCGGATCCAGGCGCGGCTGCTCGCCTTCGCCGACGAACTGTCGCTCGGGTTGTTCCGGGTCTGGACCGCGCTGTTCGCGAGTCTCGAACCGCTCCTGCCGGACTCCCTGATCGCCCGGATCCAGGCGGGCCTCGACTCGGTGTTCGCCCGTCTTGATGTGCTCGACCCGGCCGTCGTCGAAGGGGAGGTCCGTGCCGTCGTCGATGCCGCCGTCTCCCTCCTCGGGGTGCACTCACCCGCCGCGCTCGCCCGCGAGCTCGGGGCCGTATTCGACGCCGCCCTGGACCGGGTCCGCGAGCTCGACCCGGCCACGCTGCTGGGTGACCTCGACCCGTTCGCCGGGCTCAAGGAGCAACTCGAGCTCCTCCGTCCCTCGGTGGTGCTCGAGCCACTGGTGCTGCGGGCCGAGTCCTTCACGGTCGCGCTCGAGACGATCGCCGGGATCGACCTGAGTTTCGTCGGCGAGCTCGTCGCGGACATCCGCGGCGTCTTCACCACGGTCCTGGACGGAGTGGAGACGGAGTGGGACGCCCTGCTCGCCGAGCTCGCCCAGATCGGTGGTTCCGCCGGTGTCTCGACCAGTGTCTCGACCGGGTGAGGAGGGGGCGATGAGCACCATCGAGGACGTCGGGCCGGGCGTCACCGCGGCTCCGCGGGTGGTCGCGGACGCCGCGCGCGGACGACGGGTCGTCACGCTCGACCCGGCCGGCAGGCCGGTCCGGGTCGAGCTGCCCGACGGCGAGTCGCTGCACGTCACCCGGGACCCGACACTGCAGCGGCTCGCCCTCCGCGACGGCCACGGCACCCTGATCGCCCGGATCCACACCGATACCGCCCCCGGCGCGTGGTACCGGCGTCCTCCGCCACCGGGCGTGGACACCGTGCACCGCGTCAGCGCCGACGATCCGACCGGCACCACGTCCCTGACCGCGTCGGCGACCATGGTCCGCCAGGAGCGCGACGGGGCCGTCCTGCGGATCGACTCCGACCCCGACGGTCGTCCCGCCCGGGTCACCCTGCCCGGGCTCGCCCGGGACCTGCACTACCGGCCGGTGGGCGCCGGCTGTTGGGATGTCACGGTCGGCGGTGTCCGCCTCCTCGGCCTCGCCGGGGGACCCGACGCCCTGCGCTGCGACCTGGGCGAGGGCGCCGGTTGGGTGCGCCGGGAGTGGCCCGGGGTGCTGACGTTCACCGGCACCGACGGCACCGAGATACTCACCGAACGCAGGGACCGGGCGGGCCGGGTGCACTCGCGGCGCTGGCCCGGCACGGCCGAGTTCTCCTACGAGCGGGACGACCGGTCCCGGCTGGTGACCTGGACGCGCACCGGGCCCGACGGCGCCGCGCTCGCGCAGCGACGCACCTACAGTGGGCCGGAACTGTCCGCCGTCGTCACCGGGCGGCGTCGCACCGTGGTCCGCACCGACGTCGGCGGCCGGGTCCGCAGGTTGATCGGCCCGTCGCAGACCGTGACGTTCGACTACGACCCGAACGGACGACGCACCCGGCGCACCTCCGGCACTGGAGACAGGGCCGCGACCGAGTACCGCTACGACGCGCTCGGACAACTGGTCGAGGCGCGCGGTCCGGACGGCGAGTCGACCCGATACGGCTGGGACGGACTGGGCCGACGGCTCTGGGTGGAGCGCGCCGGCCGCCGGTTCACCGAGCACCGCGACCCGACCGGGCGGCTGTGGTCGGTCACCGACGCGGACGGGGCCCTCGTGCACGCGTTCGTGTGGTGGGAGGGGCGGGTGCTGGCCCGCCTCGGCCCGGACGGACGCCTCGACGAGGCGTACCTGACCGACCGGGTCGGTACGCTGCTCGGCCTCGCGACCCCGGCCTCGGGCTGGGTCTTCTCCGAAGCGATCCAGCCGCCGTTCGGTGCCGTGACCGCAGCCTGGCGTCCCACCCTGTTCGGGCACATCGCCGACGGGGCGACCACCCTGATCTGCTTCGGCGGCCGCGAACTGGACACCGAGACGGGGACGTTCCTCACGCCGGACCCCTGGCACGGCGGCCCGGACGATCCCCGGGCCGTCGGCGGTCAGACGGCGACGGAGCTGGCCCGGGTCGCGGAGAGGCCGGCGAGCGGGGTCCACGCCTATCACCTCAGCCAGGGCGACCCGCTGAGCCGGCCGGACGTGGACGGCCACTTCGCGTGGGGCAACCTGGTGCTGACGATCTTCCTCGGCCCGACGTGGGGCTTCCCGCTCACCTCGTTGTCCGTGTTCGCGTTCGAACCGCTGAACCTCTACTTCGAGATCTTCGGCCTGCTCGGTGCGCTGTTCACCTGGAACGGTCACCCCTGGCCGCAACACTCCCTCGGCACGATGCGCGGCGGCACCGCAGGCCGGGTGGGCACGGTCGCGCTGGCGCTGAACGGGTTCATCCCACGCGTCTTCGCCGGCGGTATCGACGCCGACCGCGCCGTCACGATCGGGCACGTCGCCTGGGAGAACCGTCGGTTCTTCGAACTCCTCGACCGGCCCCGGGTGCTCGAACTGGACGATGTCCGCGGCACACCCCGGCCCGACGGCACCCCGAGCGGCGACGCACGCGCGTTCTCCGACGTCCGACAGGGCTCGGTGCTCGCCCTGGTGGGCACCGACACGGACGCCCGCACCTGGGTGCAGGGCACCTGGTGGAGCCGCGGCCCGGGCAACGCGGTCGGCCTTCGCGGGGGTCGGCAGTCGTTCGAGGACCGCGGCGCGGCGGGCGCGGCGCACGTACGCGGCACGATGTTCATGGCGCAGCCGCTGCGCGAGATCATGCCGCGCCCGTTCAGCGCCGATGACGGCGGGCGGATCGAGGTGCACGAGTACGCCGCCGTGGGCGGTCACAGCAGCACCGGGGTACTGGTCAGCGAGGTCTGGTTCGCGTTCTCGGTGCCTGCGGACGCCGGGCTCGCCGCCGCCACCGTGGTCGAGGTCGCCGCCGCCGGGGCAGTGGCCCCGGCCTATGGGGCGATCACGCAGGTGGTCCCCGCGAGCGAACCGGTCGTGATCCTCGACCACGAACTGCCGAGCCGGTTCCACAGCCCGAGCGTGCGCGCGGACGCCGTCGCGCTGCGGGTGATGACGTCCGGCACCGCCACGAGCGCCGGCTGGGCCGCGGTCGCGGCACCGCCGAACCGGGCCGTGCATCTCACGGCGCCCGGCCATCCGGTCGCCGTCGACGACGTCTTCGCCTTCCTGCCCACCGCGCCCGGCGGCCCGGTCCCGGCCACCCCTGAACGTCCGCAGACCTATACCCGCGTCAGCAAGGTCACCCTGACGCTCACCCTCGACCCTCCCATCGCCTCGCTCACCCTCGCCGGCGCGGCCGCGTTCCGGTTGACCACCGACGGCACGGCGCTGCTCGGCTCGGTCGCCGACCCGGCCGCCCACCCGGACGTGGTCACGTTCCTCGACGACCCCGGCCTGGACGTCGGCGACGACCTCGCCGTCGCGCCGACGGGCACCGGGGCCACGGTGCAGTACGCCCGGGTCAGCGCCGTGACCCCGGCGACACCCGCGGTGCCGCCGGACGGGGGCACGCCCGGCACCCCGGCGGTGCCTGCGAGCGTGAGCGTCGAGCCACCACTGACCCTGGCCGCGGCAACCGGGGTGCGGGTGACCCGGCTGAAGGAATCCGATCGGAGTCAGGACACCGGCACCGGCGCCACCCAGTCCGGGGACGACCTCGCCCTCGAGGTGCGCTCCTCGGCCGTGTTCGCCGTCGGCCAGGCGGTGCGCCTCGAGGTCGGTGGCGCCCACCACGTCCGCCGGGTCTCCGCCGTCGCGGACGTGGCACTCGAGACGGTGGACGAACTGGTGGGTACGGCGCCGTTCACCCTCACCAGGTTCACCGGGGCCTCCTCGACCACGAGCGCGCACCTCTCCGCGTCGCGGTTCGTCCGGCACACCGGCGGGGCGTTGCCGTCGGTGTACGGCGACTGGCCCGCGGAGCTGATGGGACTGGTGACCGGGCTCTACTGGCCGGACCACCAGGCGATGGGCTGGCGGTTCTTCCTCAAGGGCGCTCCGGCCGGGCTCCACCCGGACTTCCGGGACACCTGGCAGCCTCTGACCCTGGGCGCGGATCACTATTGGCTGCTCGCCTCCGACCTGAGGATCACCGGCGAGGGGGTGAACCAGTTCTGGGAACCGGATCTCGACGACACCTACCCCGACCGGCACCGTCAGCGCATCTTTCCCGCGTCCGCCAGCCCGCCCGCGCCGCCGATCCCAGTCAGCGTGCGTGGCTTCGTGACGACCGGGGTGCACCGGCCCGACGCGGGTGGCGGCAAAGTGCTGGTCCGACGCGCCGAGGTCCAGGTGCCGGAGGCTCCGCTCGTGCGCTGGAGCCTGGCCGACTCGCTCGCCGAGCACGAACTCTCGCACGCCGTGCAGAACACCTACTGGGGTCCGCTGCTCGGCGCCCTGCCCGTCCAGGGCGTGATCCGCACCCTGAGGGACGTCTGGGCGGCCACCGGCGACGAGCCGCCGACCTGGTTGTCCTGGACCCCGTTCGACGAGGCCGCCGGCGCGGTGGGCTTCAACGACACGAACATCTTCGAGCTGTTCAGCATCGGCGGCATCATGCAGCTGCTCTGGACGTTCGTGATCCTCGGCCCGGCGCTCGGCAACGAGGAGGCCCGGGAGGCGCTGCTCTCCCTGGACTTCGACGATTGGGCCCAGGTGTTCAACCCGGTCAACCAGCAGATCATCCGCAACCTCCCGCAGGTGGACCCGGACGCTCCCGCGGACGAACGGTGGCCGATCGCGCTCGGCCGGTTCTTCGCCTCCGGGCTCGATCTGCGTTCCTGGACCCCCTTCCTCGGGCTCGTGCCCACGTGGCTGCCGGACGGGGAGAAAAACTTCCTCGAGCAGCAGGCGAGCCGGTGGAGCGGTGACCTGTACTCCACCCTGCTGACCGCGAACGACCGGTTCAACCTGACCACGTCGGCGATCGGCCGGGACATCCACGACGCCGACCTGTCCGTGGCGCTGGGTCGGGGGGTGCGGATCATGGGGTTCTTCAACAACCGGGACGACCGCAACACCCAACTCGACTCGTGCGACGCCCCGGGTTCGTCGCTCACACGGCTCGACGCGCCGCCCGACCACCCGTCCGGCACGCCACCGGTCATGCAAGAGTTCAACCAGTTCTTCGAGCTGACCGCGGACGCCACGGGTGCGCACCTGTGGGTGCCCGAGGAGCTCTACGAGTCGGTCCGCACCACCGCGCCGACGACGGTCCAGGTGGACGGCCCGGTGCCGTCCGGCGGCGGGGCGGCACCGACCGCGGGGTTCCTGCGGGTGCCCGCGGGCGGGGTGTTGGCGCCCCGGCTGCGCGCCATCGTGCCGGTCCCGCCGGCCGTGATGCGCTCCGTCGGGTTCTACCTGATCGGCGCCGCGCCCGGCACCTGGCACGTCGCCACCGACACGCCCAGCAGCACACCGGCCGCCGACAACGCCCACACCAACACGGCGGAGATCACCTTTTCGAGCGCCGTGCGGCTGGGCGAGGAGGACGTCGCGTGGAACGAACCGTTCGCCTCGGGCGTCCCGGCGACCACCCCGCAGGCGACCCTGGTCGAGCGGTTCATCACCGAGACGCAGCGGTTGCGGGTCGAGGCCGTCAAGGTGAACCAGCTCGTGGCGCAGGCCGAGGCCCCGATCAGGCTGACCTCCGGAGCGGACGGTGAGGGCTGGGACCTCACCGTCGACCTGCCCGCGCCGCCGGCCACACTGCCGCACGAGGCGAGGGTCCGGATCTGGGCCACGATCGGCAGGAACGACCCTGAGTTGTTCGATCTGCACCAAGCCGACATCGACTCCCTTCGGGACCGGCGCAGTTACCTCGACGCCGACCTGTTCGTCCCGGTCCGGGACTTCCTGGTGCGCGTCGTCGACCTGCCCGTCCTGCCCGACGGGGTCATCGCGGCCGCCGAGGACTTCGACGTGGACGTACCGGTCAAGCTGAGCGGGCCGGCCGCGATCATCCCGACCGGGACCACTCTCGCCGTCGAGCGGGTCGAGGACCGGCCGCCCCGGGGTGAGCGGTGGCGGTTGCACGTCGCCGGGCGCCGGGCGGTGCCCGAGCAGGTGGTGGTGCCCGTGACCGTCCGGTTCGGCACCGGCACCGGCACGGTGGACCGCACGTTCGACGTCACGGTCAACCCGAACTTCACGATCGACAAGGCCCCCGCCGTCGCGGCCTACGAGGCGACCCCGGCCGCGCCTCTGGTCCTGACCGTGACCGGGGCGACCGGGGCGTTGTCCGTGGCGAACGAGCCGCCGGCCGACTCCCGCACGGTCGTCACCATCACCGGGACCACGGTCACGGTCACCGTCCAGGGGCCCGGTCCCCGGGCGGACACCGCCTACGACCTGGTACTCGAGGACGGCAACCAGCGCCTCGGCATCCGCCGGATCACGCTCAAGGGCACCTGGACCACCGTGCGCCTGCACACGAAGGTGCTCACCGAGCCGGATGTCGACGTCGACACCGCGATCGAGGCGATGCGGGAGGTCTACGAGAGCGTGGGCGTCGCCGTCGTGCACGTCTCCACGGAGGAGCTCACCCTGCCCGCACTGAACGACGTCGACGTCGGCACGTGCGTGACGGGGGTGACGACCGCCGAGCAGAACACGCTCTTCGCGAACCGCAACAGTGCCCTGGCCAGCGACGTCGTCGTCTACTTCGTCCGTTCGACGGTCCCGCCGCTCAACGGCTGCGCCGCACACCCGCCGGGCCGGCCGGGTGCGGTCGTCGCGCGGGGCGCCACCCGGTGGACCCTCGGGCACGAGGTGGGACACGTGCTCGGGCTCGCGCACGTCGACCCGACCGACCGGCTGATGACCGGCGGCGGCACGTCGAACATCACGAACCCGCCCCCGGACCTGACCGCCGCCGAGACGGCCACGATGTTCACCAGTCCCTTCACCAACTGAGTAGGCTCGAGATGACCGTCACGATGCAGGACGTCCGCCGGATCCTCGACCCGGAGGAGCCCAGGTACGACCGGATCCCGGCCCTCGGACCGCAGGCCCTGCCCCACCTGCGCGAACTCGCCGCCGGCGACGACCCGATGCTCGCCTCCAAGGCCGTCTTCGCCGCCAGCATGCTCGAGGGTGCCACCGGTGCCCCGGTGGTCGACGCGGGTGCCCACCACGAGGACCCGATCGTCCGGGTCGCCGCTGCCGCAGCGACCCAGAATCTCCCGGCCGAGGAAGCCGGGGCGGTGCTGCGCGACCTCGTCGGCGACGACGACTCCGGCGTGCGCAAGGTCGCCCTCGCGTCGGCTCCCCGACCGGACCCCGGCCCATCCGTCAGCGCCTGATGTGGTGTGGGTCCTGCCCTCCGGTTCCGGCCGTCCGTCCGGTCCTGACGGCGTAGCCTGGGGTGGTGCCACGCAGTGCCGTGCGGCATGCCCGTCGTGCCCTGACCGACCGTGGGAGCGCGCGCCGAGCCACGCTCCTGCTGGTGTCCTGCGAGAGCGTCGTCGGCGCCTGTGTCCTCGTGCTCGCGCTGGCCGGCCTCGGTCTGCTCCAGCGCGGCCCGTCGTGGTCCACGCCGACGTCGGGGGAGTTGTCCTCGGCGTTCGGGCCACGGGCCGACCCGTTCACCGGCGTCCCCGGCCTGCACGCCGGGCAGGACATCCGCAACGACTGTGGGACTGCGGTGTTCGCCGCGGCGGACGGCGTGGTGCGTTACGCGGCACCTGGCCCGTACCAGGGCCGGACCGGCAACCAGATCGTCATCGACCACTCAGGCGGCATCAGCACGCGGTACGGCCACGTCCTCACCGGAACTATGGTGGTCGAAGCAGGGGATCGGGTCACCGCCGGGTCACAGATCGCGCAGATGGGTGGCGACCAGGACCTGGACCCGATCGGCGCCGGCAACAGCACCGGCTGTCACCTGCACTTCGAGGTAAACATCGACGACGAGCCGGTCGATCCGCTCGCGTACCTGCTCACGCTGGGCGTGACGATCGCGGCCGAGCCCTGAGGCAGCACCCCGGCGACGCGCCGGTGCCTGACGCGAACAGGCCCGTCCGGAACGTTCCGAACGGGCCTGCATCCTCTGGGTGGGCGATACTGGGATCGAACCAGTGACCTCTTCCGTGTCAGGGAAGCGCGCTACCGCTGCGCCAATCGCCCGGGCTGCGAGGTGGGTACGGGATTCGAACCCGTGTATACGGCTTTGCAGGCCGCTGCCTCGCCTCTCGGCCAACCCACCGGTGGTACGTGCTGGGACCCACCGGAGTGGTGCCTCCGAGCGGACGACGGGACTCGAACCCGCGACCCTCACCTTGGCAAGGTGATGCTCTACCAACTGAGCCACGTCCGCATGCTCGCATTGTGCCACCGAAGTGGTTTCTGCGTGCGTCGGAGACTCTAACCCAGTCTCGTGGCGAACGTCCAACTCGCCCCACCTGGGTAGCGTGTGACCGTGACCACACCGCCGCCCCCGCCCGATCGGGGCCGGGCCTGGTTCCGCGGAGTCCGTGCCCGGGACGTCGTCGACTACGCCGATCTGGCCCGGGAGCCGGAGGCGCTGGCCGCCGGCGGCTGGTGGGTGGTGGTCGCCGAGTTCGAGGGCCCGGTGCACGCCTGGCGCTTCGGCGACGTGCACCGAACCGGTGCCGCCGACGCGGTGGTGCGCGAGGCTCCGCCGTGGCGGGGACCGGCCCCGGGGCGCTGGCGCACCAGCATGTCGCGGGAGGAGTACGTCGGCGCCGTCGAGGCGGTCCGCTCCGCCGTCCTCGAGGGCGAGGTCTATCAGGCGAACATCTGCCGGGTGCTGTCCGCGCCCCTGACGGGGCCGCAACCGTCGCCCGCGGTGCCCGACGGCGGTGGCTGGCGTCCGGATGCCGCCGCCCTCGCCGTACGCCTCGCCACGGGCAATCCCGCGCCGTACGCGGCGCTCGTGGACGTTCCGGCGGCACCCGAGTGGCCGGGCAGCTGGGTGGTCAGCGCCTCCCCGGAGCTGTCCGTGCGGGTGCGCGACGGGTACGTCACGTCCGGGCCGATCAAGGGCACCGCGGTCACGGCCGACGGGCTCGGCGCGAAGGACCGCGCCGAAAACATCATGATCACCGACCTGGTCCGCAACGACCTGGCCCGGGTGTGCCTGCCCGGCACCGTGGAGGTCACCGACCTCCTCGCCACCGAGGAGCACCCCGGCCTGGTGCACCTGGTCTCCCGGGTGCGGGGCAGGTTGGCGCCGGGACCGGGCGGTGGGGTGGACTGGGCGGCCCTACTCGCGGCGACCCACCCGCCCGGCTCGGTCTCCGGGGCACCGAAGTCCTCCGCGCTCCGCCTCATCGGCGAGCTCGAGCCCACGTCCCGGGGGCCGTACTGCGGCCAGATCGGCTGGCTGGACGCCGATGCGGGCGAGGCGCGTCTCGCCGTCGGGATCCGGACGTTCTGGTGGGCGGACGGCATGCTGCGCTTCGGCACCGGCGCCGGGATCACCTGGGGCAGCGACGCCCAGGCCGAGTGGGAGGAGACCGAACTCAAGGCTCGTCGGCTCGTCGGACTCGCGTCCACGTCGCGCTAGGAGCCGAGTGCGTCCGGTCACGGCCGGCAGTGTCGTTCAGCCCTCTCGGGCGCTGCTAGTATCGTTCCTCGTCAGCCGCACGGCTCGAACAGCGTGCAGCGCGGGCGATTGGCTCAGTGGTAGAGCGCCTCGTTCACACCGAGGAGGTCACTGGTTCGAACCCAGTATCGCCCACACCCGGACCCGCTGGTCAGAGGTCAGAACCTCCGGCCAGCGGGTCTCTTGCGTTCACGGTGCGCCGTTCCGCAGCCCGACTGCCACCGAGTGTGCGGGGGCTTCCCCTATGGACTCTCGCCAGATCGCCACGCAAGCATCCTTGCCGCGACATCACGCCAGTCAATCGGGTCGTCGCGCTCCTCGGCCTCCTCGACGTACTCGGCGAGCCTCTGGAACAGCATCTCGGCGGTGACTCCCTGCCAACGGCCCGGATGGTCATACGCGTCGTCGCGGAGGTCCCAGAAATTGTCCACGAGTCTGCGCTCGACGTCCGCCATCGAGAAAGGATAGGCGTGGCGACGAGTTGCGCTTCCTCTCCACGGCCCGCGCGGGCCTGAGCGTGATGCATCACGTGGTGCAGAACGGACACGATGGCCGGGCGCCGATGGCTACTCTGAGCGCGAGACCGGCGAGGTGGCCGGCCTGATCTGGAAGGCCAGATGATGACGATCTTCGAGGGCATCACCGCCGAGACGGTCCAGACTCCCCGCCTGCGCGCGAACGTGCTCCGCCGGCCCGCGACGGACGCCGTCCGGCGCACGGTGGTGTTCGTGCACGGCAACGTGTCCTCGTCGCTGTTCTGGCAGCCGCTGATGCTCGCACTGCCCTCCGACATCGACGCGTACGCGATCGATCTGCGCGGGTTCGGCGGCTCCGAGACACTGCCCGTCGACGCGACCCGCGGACTGCGGGACTTCAGCGACGACCTCCACAGCGTGGTCGAGGAACTCGGCCTCGGCGGCCCGGACCTCGACGTGGACCTGGTCGGGTGGAGCATGGGCGCCGGCGTCGTCATGCAGTACGCACTCGACCACCCGGCCCGCACCCTCACGCTGCAGGCACCGGTGTCGCCGTACGGGTTCGGCGGCACCCGCGGCACCGACGGCGAGCGCCTCACCCCCGACGACGCCGGTGTCGGTGCCGGCGGCGCGAACCCCGACTTCGTGGCCCGCCTCGAGACCGGGGACACCACCGAGGAGTCACCCACCTCGCCGCGGGCGGTGTACCGCTCGGCCTATGTGGCCGCCGGCTTCGTCTCCGAGCACGAGGATGTCTGGGTCGAGTCCATGCTCACCACGAGGACCGGCCCCGACAACTACCCCGGGGACTCCGTCGCCACCGAGCCCTGGCCCGGGTTCGCCGCCGGCACCCGCGGCGTGCTGAACACGATGGCCCCGCAGTACTTCGACGTGTCCGGGATCGTGGACCTGCCGACGAAGCCGCCGATCCTGTGGGTGCACGGCAGCGTGGACGCCATCGTCGGGGACGCCTCCTACTTCGACATCAACCAGCTCGGTGCGGCCGGGGTGATCCCGGGCTGGCCCGGCGCCGACGTGGCCCCGCCGAGCCCGATGGTCGCCCAGACCCGGACGGTGCTGGACGCCTACGCCGCCGCGGGCGGCACCTACCATGAGGTGCTGTTCGAGGGGGCCGGGCACTCCCCGCACCTTGAGCGCCCGGCGGAGTTCCTCAACGCCCTGGCCCGGCACCTCGCCTGATCACCGACCGCGCGCCGCCCCGGGGGGAACGGTCCCGGGCGGCGTAGCCTGACCGGTGCGGGCTGTGGGTAGGAGGCGGTTGAGGAGTCTGGCATGGGGATCGACGACATCATCAGCAAGGCGAGGGCCGAGGCGAGCGACGAGGGCGTCGACGCCCTCTCGGGGCAGATCGCCGAGCAGATCAAGGACCACACGCCCGAACAGATCGACGAGATCGTCGACCAGGCCGCGGCGAAGGCCAAGGAACTGGGCTGACCCGCACCGGGGCGAACAACACTGGGCGGACTCGCTACGATCGAGGCGTCAGTTCCTCGACCCGACCAGCCCGCTGGGAGCCACAACGTGCCCGAGAAGAACCTGCTCATCGATGGTGTCGAGCGCTCGGTCGAGGCCGGCACCACGGCGACCGACGTGTACGCCGAGCAGCGGACCGTCGTCGCCGTCCGGGTCGATGGCGAACTTCGGGACCTGACCGTCGCGCTCGACGGTGCCTCCGCCGTCGAGGCCGTGACCATCGACAGCCCCGACGGGCTGAGCATCCTGCGGCACTCCGCCGCGCACGTGCTCGCCCAGGCCGTGCAGCAGGTGGACCCGGACGCCAAGCTCGGCATCGGCCCGCCGATCACCGACGGCTTCTACTACGACTTCGACGTCACCGAGCCGTTCACCCCCGACTCGTTGAAGGCCCTGGAGAAGGCCATGCAGCGGATCATCAAGGAGGGCCAGACCTTCCGCCGTCGGGTGGTCTCGGACGACCAGGCCCGCGCCGAGCTCGCCGACGAGCCCTACAAGCTGGAGCTGATCGGCCTGAAGGGCTCCGGCGCGGACGCCGCCGCCGCGGCGGAGGGTGCCGCAGCGGAGGTCGGGGCCGGCGAGCTCACCATCTACGACAACCTGCGCCGGGACGGCTCGACCGCGTGGAAGGACCTCTGCCGTGGCCCGCACCTGCCCTCGACCCGGCTGATCGGCAACGGGTTCTCGCTGATGCGCAGCGCCGCCGCGTACTGGCGGGGCAGCGAGAAGAACCCGCAGCTGCAGCGCATCTACGGGACGGCCTGGCCCACGAAGGATGAACTGGTCGCCTACAAGGAGCGGCTCGCCGAGGCCGAGCGGCGCGACCACCGCAAGCTCGGCTCGGAGCTGGACCTGTTCTCCTTCCCCGAGGAGGTCGGCTCCGGGCTCCCGGTGTTCCACCCCAAGGGTGCGATGATCCGGATGGAGATGGAGGACTACTCCCGCCGCCGGCACGTCGAGGCCGGGTACTCCTTCGTGAACACCCCGCACATCACCAAGGCCAAGCTGTTCGAGACCTCGAGGCACCTGGACTGGTACGCCGAGGGCATGTACCCCCCGATGCACCTGGACGAGATCCGGGACGGCGAGGGCGCGATCACCAGGGCCGGCCAGGACTACTACCTCAAGCCGATGAACTGCCCGATGCACAACCTGATCTACCAGGCCCGCGGCCGCTCCTACCGCGACCTGCCGATGCGCCTGTTCGAGTTCGGGCACGTGTACCGCTACGAGAAGTCCGGGGTGGTGCACGGGCTCACCCGGGCCCGCGGGTTCACCCAGGACGACGCGCACATCTACACCACCCGTGAACAGATGCGCGACGAGCTCGCCTCGCTGCTGAGCTTCGTGCTCGACCTGCTCAAGGACTACGGGCTCGACGACTTCTACCTGGAACTGTCCACCCGCGATCCGGAGAAGTCCGTCGGGGACGAGGCCACCTGGGAGGAGGCCACCCGGGTCCTGGAGGAGGTCGCCACCTCCTCCGGCCTGGACCTGGTGCCCGACCCGGGCGGCGCCGCGTTCTACGGGCCGAAGATCTCCGTGCAGGCCAAGGATGCGATCGGGCGGACCTGGCAGCTGTCCACGATCCAGCTCGACTTCTTCGAGCCGGAGCTGTTCGAGCTCGAGTACACCGCACCCGACGGCAGCCGGCAGCGCCCGGTGATGATCCACCGCGCCCTGTTCGGCTCCATCGAGCGGTTCTTCGGGGTGCTCCTGGAGCACTACGCCGGCGCGTTCCCCCCGTGGCTGGCCCCCGTGCAGGTGGTCGCGGTCCCCGTGGCGGAACCATTCAACGACTACCTGGCCGACGTCGTCGCCCAGCTCCGCGCGGCCGGTGTGCGCGCCGAGGTGGACACCTCGGACGACCGGTTCAACAAGAAGATCCGCACCGCCACCAAGGAGAAGGTGCCGTTCGTGCTGATCGCGGGCGGTGAGGACGCCGAGGCCGGCGCCGTCTCGTTCCGGTACCGGGACGGCACCCAGCGGAACGCGGTGCCGATCGCGGAGGCGATCACCCTGATCACGGACGCGATCCGGCAGCGGGTCCAGGTCTGACGTGGCGCTCGACGTCGAGGACGCCGGCGCCCACCCGGGTCCGGCGGACGGTTACCAGCGGCTGTGGACCCCGCACCGGATGGCCTACATCGGTGGTGAGTCCAAGCCGGTGTCCGACGAGGCCGGGGACTGCCCCTTCTGCACGGCACCCGGCCGCTCCGACGACGACGCCCTGATCGTGCACCGGGGCGTCACCGGGTACGTGCTGCTCAACCTGTACCCGTACAACTCCGGGCACCTGCTCGTCTGCCCGTACCGGCACGTCGCCGACCTGGTGGACCTCACCGTGGCCGAGCGGCACGAACTCGACGATCTGGTGGTCGGATCGATCCGCGCGCTCACCGCCGCCAAGCACCCGGACGGCTTCAACCTCGGCATGAACCAGGGCGTCGCCGCCGGCGCGGGCGTGGCCGCGCATGCGCACCGGCACGTGGTGCCCCGGTGGTCCGGGGACGCCAACTTCCTGCCGATCGTCGGCCGCACGAAGGCGCTGCCCGAGCTGCTCGGGGACACCCGGGCCGAGCTCGCCGCCGCCTGGGGGAGCACCGATGGTTCTCGGTAGCCGGGGCCGCGGCTTCACGTCGGCGGTCCTCGGGCCGGTGGCCCGGCTGCTCGTGCGCCTGGGCGTCAGCCCGGACGCGGTGACGGTCGCCGGCACCGTGGCGGTCTCCGTGGTCGCCCTGGCCCTGTTCCCGCAGGGCCACCTGGTGGTCGGAGCCCTGGTGGTCGGGGTGATCGTGCTGACGGACTCCATCGACGGGCTGATGGCCCGGCAGGTCGGGCGGACCAGCCAGTTCGGTGCGTTCCTCGACTCGACGATGGACCGGATCTCGGACTCGGCGATCTTCGCCGGCCTGGTCCTGTACTTCGTGAACGGCATGAACGGAATGGACGACGGGTGGCGGATGCCCGGCATCGTGGCGGCGCTGGCCTGCCTGGTCCTCGGCGGCCTCGTCTCCTACGCCCGTGCCCGCGCGGAGGGCCTCGACTTCACCGCGAAGGTCGGGATCGCCGAGCGCGCCGACCGGCTCATCCTCGCGCTCGTGGCGACCCTCGCCGTCGGGCTCGGTGCTCCGGCCGCGGTGCTCGTGATCGCCCTCTGCCTGCTCGCCCTGGCCAGCCTCTACACGGTGGGCCAGCGCGCCGCCACCGTGTACCGGCAGGCCACCGCGCGGGACCTCGCCGAAGCGGCCGCGCGGGACCGCGCCTCCCACGACCCTGCACCCCACGACCCTGCCTCCCACGACGCGGAGGGACGCGAGTGAGGCGCCCCGACCCGGCCAAGGCGTTCCAGCTCGCATGGAGGGTCGTCGGACGGATGCCCCGGTCCCTGGCCCGCGGCATCTTCGACGTGATCGCGCTGGTCGCGCACACGGCCCGGATCGGCGGGGTCCGCCAGCTCGAGTCGAACCTGGCCCGGGTCCGACCCGAGGCCGACGCCCGGGAACTGCGCCGCCTGTCCCGGGCCGGGATGCGTTCCTACATGCGGTACTACTGCGAGTCGTTCCAGCTCCCGTCGATGTCCGAGACGGAGCGGGACGCCCGGGTCCGGGCCATCGGTGCGGAGAGGGTCCGGGACCACGTGCTCGCCGGCGGCTCCGTGGTGATGGCCCTGGGCCACGCGGGCAACTGGGACCTCGCCGGCGCGTGGGCCCAGCAGCACGTCGGCCGGGTGGTCACCGTCGCCGAGAAGCTCGAACCGGAGGAGCTCTTCCGGGAGTTCCTCGCGTTCCGGGAGGGTCTCGGGATGGTGATCGTGCCCTACGAGCGTGGCTCCGGGGTGTTCCGGCGGCTGATCTCGGAGGCTCGCGACCCGGCGATCATCCCGTTGCTGGCGGACCGGGACCTGTCCCGGTCCGGGGTGGAGGTGCTCCTGGGCGACGTGCCGATCCGGGTGGCGCCGGGACCGGCGGCCCTGGCGATCGCCTCGAGATCGGCGCTGAGCCCCGTGTTCATCCACTACGAGCGCCTCCGGGGTGAGCGCCGCAGGAAGGCACGCAGCCCGTGGGGCATCGTCATCGAGTTCTGTGAGTTCGTCGAGACCTCCGACGGCCCAGCGCCGGTCGGCTCCGGTGGTGCGGCGCGTGAGCAACGCACCCAGGCACTCACGCAGCGGTGGTTCGACGTGTGGGCGGCGCGGGTTCGGGAGCACCCCGAGGACTGGCACATGCTCCAGAAGGTGTTCACGGCGGACCTGGACCCGGAGCGGCTCGCCCGCGCGGCCGCGGAGCCGGCGTCATGAGGATCGGCCTGGTCTGCCCGTACTCCTTCGACGCCCCCGGGGGCGTGCAGTTCCACATCCGGGACCTGGCCGAGAAGTTCCTCGACCTCGGCCACGAGGTGTCCGTGCTCGCGCCCGCGGACGAGGACACCCCGGTCCCGGACTACCTGGTCTCGGTCGGCGGGGCGCTGCCGGTGCGGTACAACGGCTCGGTGGCGCGGCTCTCGTTCGGCCCGGTGGTCGCGGCGAAGACGCGTTCCTGGCTGTCCGCCGGGGATTTCGACGTGGTGCACATCCACGAGCCCCTCGCGCCGTCGGTCGGCCTGATCGCCCTCATGCAGTCCGACGCGCCGGTGGTCGCGACGTTCCACAGCGCCCAGCTCCGGTCCCGGGCCATGCAGCTCGGCTACCCGCTGGTGCGGCCCGGGCTGGAGCGGATCAGCGCCCGGATCGCGGTGTCCGAGGATGCCCGGCGCACCATCGTCGAACACATGGGTGGGGACGCCGTCGTCATCCCGAACGGTGTGTACACGAAGGTGTTCGCCGACGCCGAACCCGAGCCGCGGTGGCGGGGCACGCCGCAGGCACCCACGATCTCCTTCCTCGGGCGCCTGGACGAGCCCCGGAAGGGTCTGGCGGTCCTGGCCGCTGCGGCCCCGCAGATCCTGGCCGCCCACCCGGGTGCCCGGTTCCTGATCGCCGGCAAGGGCGACATGTCCGAGGCCCGTGGGCTGCTGGGGGACCGGGCCGGTGCGCTCGAGGAGCTCGGCCCGATCACCGACGAGGAGAAGGCCGCCATGCTGGCGTCGGCGGACCTGTACGTGGCGCCGCAGCTCGGCGGGGAGAGCTTCGGCATCGTGCTCGTCGAGGCGATGAGCGCCGGCGCCGGTGTGGTCGCCAGCGACCTGCCCGCGTTCCGCCGGGTCCTGGACGATGGCGGCTCCGGGTTCCTGTTCACCACCGGTGACCCGGAGTCCCTGGCGACCACGATCCTCGGTGCCCTGGCCGACCCGGCCGAGACCCAGCGACGGCGCGCCTACGCACGCACCGCCGTCGAGCGGTTCGACTGGGACCGCGTCGCCGCGCGGATCCTGGACGTCTACGCGATGGTGACCGAGCACGAGACGGCCGAGCCCCGCTCGCTGCTCGGGCGGCTGTTCGGGCGCGGTGACGGGCGATGAGTGACCGATGAGTGCGGCAGAGATCACGCTCGTCGTCCTCGCTGTGCTGGCGTTGGCCGGCTTCGGGCTGTGGCGGATCGCGCAGCGACTGGACCGGCTGCACCAGCGCGAGCTGTCCTCCCGGGCCACCCTCGACGCCCAACTGGTCCGGCGCGCGGAGGTGGCCGCCGCCCTCGCCGAGTCCGGCACCCTGGACCTGGCCAGCGCGCTGATCGTCGGCGACGCCGCCTGGCGGGCCGCCGTCGAGGCCCGCCGGCTCGTCGGCGACGACACCGGCGACCCGGCCAGCACCGATGACACCCGCGGCCGGGCCGAGAGCGAACTGACCCAGGCCCTGCGCGCGGCCCTCGGCGACACCGCCGACCAGGCCAAGATCGCCGCCGAACCCGAGGGCGCCGACCTGCTGGAGCGCCTCGCCCAGGCGAACTACCGGGTGCAGCTCGCCCGCAGGTTCCACAACGATGCGGTGGTCCAGATCATCCAGATCCGCGGCACCGCGCTGGTCCGCACGTTCTATCTGGCCGGCCGGGCGAGGCTGCCGCAGACCTTCGAGATGGACGACGACCTCACCGTCCGTTCCGAGGGTGCCAGGCCCTAAGGTTGGGGCCATGTCGAACCAGTACGGGTACCCGAACCCCGGCGGGTCCGGTCCTGGCGGGTACGGTTCCGGTCAAAGCCCCCAGCGGGCCCAGCAGCCGCAGCGACAGGCCTACCCGACGGCGTACCGCCCGGGCGGCTTCGCGCCGTCGCCCGCGGACTGGGGCACCATGAACGCCGCCACCGCCCCGCCGCCGAACACGACGGGCCCGATCGAGCAGGTCTGGGCTCCCGGGCAGCGACGCAGCAACCGGCACCTGTTCAACGTGATCGGCTACACGCTCGGCGGCGTGACGTTGATCATCGCGCTCGTCATCATCATGTACCAGACCGGGGTCGGGGAAGCCACCGCGGCGTTCTTCCTGGCGCTGCTCCCGCTCGCCATCGTGCTGTTGGGCGTCCGCTGGCTGGACCGCTGGGAGCCGGAGCCGAAGGGGATGCTGTTCCTGGCGCTGCTCTGGGGTGCCGGGGTGTCGGTGCTGAGCGCGCTGCTGGTGAACACCGCGGTCATCCAGTGGATCTACCAGCAGACCCTCGACGCCCAGGGCGCGAACACACTCGGCGCCGTCGTGGTCGCCCCGGTGGTCGAGGAGACCGTGAAGGGCCTCGGCGTGTTGTTGATCTTCCTGTTCCGGCGCCAGCACTTCGACGGACCCGTCGACGGCGTCGTGTACGCAGCGACGGTCGCGGCCGGGTTCGCGTTCACCGAGAACATCCTGTACTTCTCCCAGAACGCGGACATGGTCTGGACCGTGTTCGTGCTGAGGGGCATCTTCTCCCCGTTCGCGCACGCCCTGTTCACCTCCTGCGTGGGGATCGCATTGGGCATGGCGGCCCGGTCCAGCCGGACCGGTGCCGTGGTGTTCGCGTTCCCGGTGGGCCTTGTCGGCGCGATGGGGTTGCACGCGCTCTGGAACGGCAGCGCCAGCCTCGGCAACAACTTCGTGCTCCTCTACCTGGTGATCCAGGTGCCGCTGTTCATCGCCACCGTGGTGCTGCTCGCCTGGTTGCGACGGCAGGAGGCGGACGTGATCCGGGCCCGACTCGGCGAGTACGCCCAGGCGGGCTGGTTCGCTCCGCACGAGGTGGAGATGCTCTCCTCGCTACGGATGCGCGGCCAGGCCCGCGGCTGGGCGGACGGGTACGGCGAACGAGCGAAGGACGCGATGCGCTCGTTCCAGCGGGACGCGACCTCGCTGGCCTATCTGCGTCAGCGGGTCCTGACCGGGCGCGCGGACCTGCGCGCCTCGCAGAGCGAGCACGAGCTGCTGAACATGGTGCAGCGCGACCGGCACGTGTTCACCACGAACGCCCGCGGGATCGCCCCGATCTGAGGCCCGGCCGACGCACGCGGGAGTGCATGGGGAAGGGCCGCCGTCGGGACTAAACTGGTGGCTCACATCCCCCTGCCCCACACCGATCCGAGGTCACAGTGTCCGAGCAGTCCCAGTCCGAGCCGATTCCGTCCACTGTGCCCGACCTTCCGGACCGGCCGGACCAGCCCCGTGGAGCGGCCCCCGAGGTCGGCACCGCACGTGTGAAGCGCGGGATGGCGGAGATGCTCAAGGGCGGCGTCATCATGGACGTGGTGACCGCCGACCAGGCGAAGATCGCCGAGGACGCCGGCGCCGTGGCCGTGATGGCCCTCGAGCGGGTCCCCGCGGACATCCGCGCCCAGGGCGGGGTCTCCCGGATGAGCGACCCGGACATGATCGACTCGATCATCGAGACGGTATCGATCCCGGTGATGGCCAAGGCGCGGATCGGCCACTTCGTCGAGGCGCAGGTGCTGCAGAGCCTCGGGGTGGACTACATCGACGAGTCCGAGGTGCTCACCCCGGCCGACTACTCCCACCACATCGACAAGTGGCAGTTCACCGTGCCGTTCGTGTGCGGCGCCACCAACCTCGGCGAGGCGCTGCGCCGGATCACCGAGGGTGCGGCGATGATCCGCTCCAAGGGCGAGGCCGGCACCGGTGACGTGTCCAACGCGACCACCCACATGCGCACCATCCGCGACGAGATCCGCCGCCTCACGTCGCTGCCGGAGGACGAGTTGTACCTCGCGGCCAAGGAACTCCAGGCGCCGTACGACCTGGTCAAGGAGGTCGCCGAGAACGGCAAGCTGCCGGTCGTGGTGTTCACCGCCGGTGGCATCGCCACCCCCGCGGACGCCGCGATGATGATGCAGCTCGGCGCCGAGGGCGTGTTCGTCGGATCCGGGATCTTCAAGTCCGGCAACCCCGAGCAGCGGGCCCAAGCGATCGTCAAGGCCACCACGTTCTACGACGACCCGGACGTGATCGCGAAGGTCTCCCGCGGCCTCGGCGAGGCGATGGTCGGCATCAACGTCGACGACATCCCGGTGCCGCACCGCCTCGCCGAGCGCGGTTGGTGACCGATCTCGGCCCGGAGTGGCACATCGGCCCGGACGGGCGGTACTTCCGGCGGGCGGCCCGCGTCCTATTGTTCGACGACGCGAACCGGCTCCTGCTCGTGCGCGGTCACGACGTCGACCAGCCCGAGCGGACCTGGTGGTTCACCGTCGGCGGCGGGATCGACGCAGGGGAGAGCGCCCGGGACGCGGCCGTGCGGGAGCTGGTCGAGGAGACCGGGCTGAGCCTGCGCCCGGACGCCCTGATCGGGCCCGTGCTGACCCGGTCGGCGATCTTCGACTTCTTCGCCCGTGACGTCCGTCAGGACGAGGAGTTCTTCATGGCCCGCATCGACGCCCCGGGCGAGCTGAGCGCGGCGGGCTGGACGCAGGTCGAACAGGACTTCATGGACGAGATGAGGTGGTGGGACCTGGATGCCCTCGAGTCGGTGACCGTGGAGATCTTCCCCGCCCAGTTGGTCGAGATCACCCGCGAGCTCCTCGAGGGCTGGGACGGGACCGTCCGGCATCTCGGCGAGGTCTCCGAGTGAGGTCCGGATGAGCCGACCCCTGATCGGCGTGCTGGCCCTGCAGGGGGACGTCCGCGAACACACCCATGCGTTGCAGGCCTGCGGCGTCGACGTGGTGCCGGTGCGTCGCCGCAGCGAGCTCGCCGCCGTCGACGGGCTCGTGATCCCCGGCGGGGAGTCGACCACGATGGACCGGCTGCTCAAGGTCTTCGAGCTGTACCAGCCGCTGCGTGAGCGGATCGCCGACGGTCTGCCCGTGTACGGCTCCTGCGCCGGGATGATCCTGCTCGCGGACCGGATCCTCGACGGCGTCGGCGGGCAGGCCACCGTCGGCGGGCTCGACGTCACGGTGCGCCGGAACGCGTTCGGGCGGCAGGTGGACTCCTTCGAGGAGGACCTGGACGCTCCGCTGCTCGGCGCCGGTCCCATGGACGAGCCGCTGCACGCCGTCTTCATCCGGGCACCGTGGGTCGAGGCGGTCGGCGCGGGCGTGGAGGTCCTGGCCACGGTGAGGTCCGGGCCGGCGGCAGGTAGGATCGTCGCCGTACGCCAGGGGGTGCTGATGGCAACGGCCTTCCACCCGGAGATCGGTTCGGACCATCGCGTCCATCGGGCCTTCATCGACCTGGTCCGCGCGCACCGCCGGCGCGAGCACACCCGCCGGTAGGCGCGGATCACCAGCAGCACGGGTAATGAGAAGAGGGTAGGGACATGTCCGGTCACTCAAAGTGGGCGACGACCAAGCACAAGAAGGCCGCGATCGACGCCAAGCGCGGTCAGCTGTTCGCGAAGCTCGTCAAGAACGTCGAGGTCGCCGCGCGGACCGGCGGCGGGGACCCCGCGGGCAACCCGACCCTGTTCGACGCCATCCAGAAGGCGAAGAAGTCCTCGGTCCCGAACGACAACATCGACCGCGCGGTCAAGCGGGGCTCCGGGCTCGAGGCCGGCGGCGCCGACTACCAGACCATCATGTACGAGGGCTATGGCCCCGGCGGGGTCGCGGTCCTGGTCGAGTGCCTCACCGACAACCGGAACCGGGCGGCCTCGGACGTGCGCGTCGCGTTCACCCGCAACGGTGGCTCGCTCGCCGACCCTGGCAGCGTCTCCTACCTGTTCACCCGTAAGGGCGTCGTGATCGTGCCCAAGGCCGGCGAGCTGACCGAGGACGACATCCTCGAGGGCGTCCTGGACGCCGGCGCCGAGGAGGTCAACGACCTTGGCGAGGCGTTCGAGGTGATCAGTGAGGCGACCGACCTGGTGGCCGTCCGGACCGCCCTGCAGGGCGCCGAGATCGACTACGACTCGGCCGAGGCCCAGTTCGTGCCGGCCACCCAGATCGAGGTGGACGCCGACGGCGCCCGGAAGGTGCTGCGCCTGATCGATGCCCTCGAGGAGAGCGACGACGTGCAGAACGTGTTCGCGAACTTCGACGCCTCCGACGAGGTCATGGCCGAGCTCGACAACGACTGATCCGGCCTCGCCCGGGGCGTTCGGCCGACGGGGCGTGCGTGGCGCTACCGCGCCATGTCCGACGACGGTGCGAGAGTAACGGGGTGAGCTTCCGTATCCTCGGGGTCGACCCGGGCCTGACCCGGTGCGGGTTGGGCCTCGTCGAGGCCGGTCGCGGTCGCAGCCTGCGGCTGGTGGACGTCGGGGTGGCCCGGACCCGGGCGGACGAGGACCCGGCGTTGCGGCTGGCGCACATCGCGGACGAGCTGGAGGCGTGGATCCGGCGGCTCGAGCCGGACGCCGTCGCGGTGGAGCGGGTGTTCGCCCAGCACAACGTCCGGACCGTGACCGGCACCGCTCAGGTGGCCGGGCTGGCCATGGTCGCGGCCACCCGTGCCGGCGTGCCGGTGGCCCTGCACACGCCGAGCGAGGTCAAGGCCGCGGTCACCGGCAACGGCCGTGCCGAGAAGGCGCAGGTCCAGGAGATGGTGCGCCGCATCCTCGACCTGGACGAACGGCCCCAGCCGGCGGACGCCGCGGACGCCCTCGCGCTGGCGATCACCCACGCCTGGCGCTCCCACGCCGTCGGGCAGGTACACGCCGGTGCGCCGGGCGAGCGGCAGACGGCCGCCCAGCAGGCCTGGGCCCGCGCCGAGGCGGCCGCTCGCTCCGGCGGCCGGGCCGCCCCGCGCCTCGGAGCCCGCCCGGCGGGTCGCGGGTAGGTGCGGCCGGGGACAGGTTACGCTCGTGGCTCGTACGGATGTTCGCTGCAGCGGGAGGGTGGAGTCGAGTGATCGCATCGGTGCGGGGACGGGTCGAGCATGTCGGGCTGGACGCGGCGGTGCTCGAGGCCGCGGGACTGGGTTACCGGATCCATGCGACGCCCGGCACCCTCGCCACCCTGCGTGACGGCGCCGAGGTGACGCTGGCCACCACCCTGGTGGTCCGTGAGGACTCGATGACACTGTTCGGGTTCGCCGACGACGAGGAGCGGGACATCTTCGAACTGCTCCAGACCGTCAGCGGGGTCGGCCCCCGGCTGGCCCTGGCGATGCTCGCCGTGCACACCCCGAACGGACTGCGGCGGGCGGTCGCGGGGGAGGACCTCAAGGCCCTGACCCGGGTGCCCGGGATCGGTGAGAAGGGCGCGAGGCGGATCGTCCTGGAACTCGGTGACCGGCTCGGACCTGCGAGCGAGGAGGGCACCCGCCCGGCGCCGACGCCGGCCGGGTCGCAGGCGGACGTGGTCGCGGCCCTGGTCGGTCTCGGCTGGGCCCCGAAGCAGGCCGAGGCGGCGGTGGACAAGGTCCTCGCCGCCGGCGGCGTGGACGAGGCGGACACCGGTGCGGTCCTGCGTGCTGCGCTGCAGCAGTTGGGCGGGAGCACGCGTGGCTGACCGCAGGCGCGACGCCGACCACGCTGAAGGCACTGAGGGCACCGTTGATGGGTACGCGGGGCTCGACAGCTTCGATGAGCACCCGGAGGCCGGCGAGCACCTGCTCGCCGCGGAGGCAGACGAGCTCGACCGGGCGGCGGAGGCGGCGCTGCGCCCGCGGCGGCTCGCGGAGTTCATCGGGCAGCCGGTCGTCCGCGACCAGCTCTCCCTCGTGCTGGACGCGGCCAACGCCCGTGGCCGCACGCCCGACCACGTGCTGCTGGCCGGCCCACCGGGTCTGGGCAAGACCACCCTGGCGATGATCATCGCCGCCGAGGTGGACGGGGCGCTGCGGCTCACGTCGGGACCGGCGGTCCAACACGCGGGGGACCTGGCCGCGATCCTGTCCGCCCTGCAGGAGGGCGACGTCCTCTTCATCGACGAGATCCACCGGCTCGCCAGGCCCGCCGAGGAGATGCTCTACCTGGCCATGGAGGACTTCCGGGTGGATGTCGTGGTCGGCAAGGGGCCGGGCGCGACGGCCATCCCGCTGTCGCTGCCCCGGTTCACCGTGGTCGGTGCGACCACCCGGTCCGGGTTGCTGCCGGCGCCGCTGCGGGACCGGTTCGGGTTCACGGCGCACATGGACTTCTACTCGACGGCGGAGCTCGAGTCGGTCCTGCGGCGTTCGGCCCGGCTGTTGGGCGCTGAGCTCGAGGACTCAGCGGCCGCGGAGATCGCGAAGCGGTCCCGGGGCACCCCGCGGATCGCGAACCGGCTCCTGCGGCGGGTGCAGGACTGGGCCCAGGTGCGCGGCACCGGGGAGCTCGACCACGCGGCCGCGATGGCCGCGCTCGAGGTGTTCGAGGTGGATGTCCTCGGCCTGGACCGGCTGGACCGTTCCGTGCTGCGGGCCCTGTGCGAACGGTTCGGTGGCGGACCGGCCGGGCTCACCACGCTCGCGGTCGCGGTCGGTGAGGAACCGGAGACCGTGGAGACCGTTGCGGAGCCGTTCCTGGTCCGGGAGGGCCTGATGGCCCGCACGCCCCGGGGCCGGGTCGCCACGGCCGCGGCGTTCGCCCACCTCGGCCTGAGCGCCCCGAACCAGCCCGGGACCCTCTGGGACTGACCCGGTTCCGCGGGCGCCGGACCGGCGGATCCGTGACGGGGCATGGTTGGTGCCGCCAGTCTTGTCGCCTAGAATCGGGCGAACCCCCTCAACCTTGGAGTATTCCCTCATGGATGGTCAGAGCCCGATCCTGCTCATTGTGCTCGGCGTGGCGATCGTCGGCCTGTTCTTCATGAACAGCCGCGCGAAGAAGCAGCAGCAGCAGAAGCTCTCGTTCCGGGACTCGCTGGCACCGGGCCAGGACGTCCAGACCATCGGCGGGCTGGTGGGCACCGTCACGCACGTGGAGGGCGACCTGATCACGATCGCGACCACCCCGGGCACCGAACTGCGGTTCGTGCGCGCGGCGATCGCCAAGCTGGTCGAACCGACAGAGGAGCTGGCCGACGAGGCCGCCCACGACGAGGTCGACGAGGACTCCGGTGCCGTCGAGGAGTCCGACCCCACGCCGTCGGCCCCCGCGTCCGGCGAGCGGCCCACCGGTTTCCTCTCCGACGACGACCTGAAGAAGCCCTACCGGGACGGCGAGAAGCCGTAACGCACGCCCCGTTCCGCCCACTTGTGGCGCTGACGCGCGCCCACACGGAAGAAGACCTCGTTGGCATCACCTAAGAAGTCCCCGGTACGTCCGCTGCGTACCCTGACGTTTCTGGCGGTGCTGATCGCCATCGTGTTCGGAACGGTCGCCGCCGGCACGAAGTGGTCCGATGCCACCTGGACGCCGAGCCTCGCCCTCGACCTCGAGGGCGGCACGCAGCTGATCCTCACCCCGAAGACCGAGGACGGCGACCCGATCACCTCCGACCAGGTGAACGAGGCGATCCGGATCATCCGCCAACGCGTCGACGCCTCCGGGGTGGCCGAGGCGGAGATCACCAGCCAGGGTGGCCAGAACATCGTGGTCGCACTGCCCGGCAGCCCGTCGGAGGAGACCCTCGACCTGGTGCGCCGGAGCGCGCAGATGCGGTTCCGGCCGGTGCTCGTGGAGGCCGGGCCGGGTCAGATCGACCCCGCTCAGCTCGCGGCAGCGCAGGAGCAGGCGACCGACCCGTCAGCGGTGGACCCGGGCGCCGTCGACCCAGGCACCGTGGACCCGACGGACACCGCGACCGACCCGGCCACGGACCCGGCGACCGAGGAGACCACCGAACCTGCTGCGGACGGCGTCGTGCGCGGCACCGTGGGCACAACGGGCACCGAGGTGACGACCCCGCCGAGCGAGGAACCCACCGAGGAACCGGCCGAGGAGCCCACGGCGACCTCCTACACCCAGGAGGAGATCGAGGCCGCGGCCATGACCGCCTCCGACACGAACGGTGACGGCGTGCTCTCGGACGAGCCGACCGCCGAGCCGACCAGCGCCAGCGACCAGGCCTGGATCACCGAACAGCTCACCTACGACTTCTACATGCTCGACTGCACCGACCCGGCGAACCTGGTAGGCGGCGGCGGGGACGACCCGGACGCGCCGCTGGTGGCGTGCGCGGACGACGGCACCGCGAAGTACATCCTCGGGCCGATGGAGATCGCCGGCACCGAGATCTCCTCCGCGAGCTCCGGCCTGCAGGTCACCGAGTCCGGAACCGTGACCAACGACTACGTGGTCAACATCGAGTTCACCTCCGAGGGTGGCGAGAAGTTCGCCACGGTCACCGAGCGGCTGGCGTCGCCGGAGCAGCAGGCGAACGGGACCAACAGGTTCGCCATGGTTCTGGACGGACTCGTCATCTCGGCACCGAGCGTCACCGAGAAGATCCCGAGCGGTGAGGCGCAGATCAGCGGCAGCTCGGCCAACCCGTTCACCCGGGACCAGGCCACCGCGCTGGCGAACCAACTGAACTTCGGTGCGCTGCCGATCACGTTCGAGGTGCAGAGCGAGGAGCAGATCTCTGCGACGCTCGGCACCGAGCAGCTCGAGCGCGGCCTGCTGGCCGGCCTGATCGGGCTGATCCTCGTGGTGATCTACTCACTGATCCAGTACCGCGGCCTGGCCGTGGTCACGGTCGCCAGCCTCGTCGTGGCCGGCTCCCTCGTGTACGGGGTCATCGCGATGCTGTCGTGGGTGCAGGGCTACCGACTGTCCCTGCCCGGGGTGGCCGGTCTGATCGTGGCCATCGGTATCACCGCCGACTCCTTCATCGTGTACTTCGAACGGATCCGTGACGAGGTCCGGGAGGGCCGACGCCTCGATGCCGCGGTGGAGGAGGGGTGGAAGCGCGCCCGGCGGACCATCCTGGCCTCGGACGCGGTGAACCTGCTCGCTGCGATCGTGCTGTACTTCCTCGCCGTCGGCGGGGTCCGCGGGTTCGCCTTCACCCTCGGCCTGACGACGATCATCGACCTGATCGTCGTGATGCTGTTCACCCACCCGATGGTCCAGCTGCTGACCCGGACGAAGTTCTTCGGCGAGGGACACCGGCTGTCCGGCCTCGACCCCGAGCATCTGGGCGCCACCGTCTCCGCATACAAGGGGCGCGGCCGGTTCCGCAGCGCCGAGGAACGGATGAGCATCGCCGAGCGCAGGCGTCGGGACGCCGAGGTCGCGGCCGAGTCCGCCGCCTCACCCGAACCCGCCGAGGACTCCCCGGACGATCCGGGCGGCTCGGCCGATGAGAGCGTCACCTCCGCCACGGCCAAGGACGGTGAGAAGTGATGGCGAACTTCGCCAAGTTCGGCAACGAGCTGTACTCCGGGAAGCGTTCCTTCGACATCGTCGGACACCGACGCCGGTGGTTCGCGATCGCTATCGGGCTGATCGTGCTCTCGGGTCTGCTTGTCGGCATCCGGGGGATCAACCCCGGGATCGAGTTCCGCGGCGGTTCGGAGTTCACCGTCTCCGGAACCTCCAACCCGGACCCGCAGCTCGCCCAGGACGCCCTCGCCGAGGTGAACAGCGAGCAGGTCGCGCGGGTCACCACGGTGGGTTCGTCCGCGATCCGGGTGCAGACCGAGGAGCTCACGGACACTGAGACCAGCGAGCTCGCCGACCTGCTCGCGGAGGCGTACGACGTGCCGGCGGGGGATGTGACGTCGTCCTTCGTGGGACCCTCGTGGGGCGCGGACGTGACCGCGAAGGCCGTGCAGGGGCTGGTCATCTTCCTGGTCCTGGTCACCCTCGTGATGGCGCTCTACTTCCGCCGATGGTCGATGGCGATCGCCGCGCTCATCGCGCTGCTGCACGACCTCGTCATCACGATCGGTCTCTACGCCGGGGTCGGCTTCGAGGTCACCCCCGCCACTGTGATCGGGTTCCTGACCATCCTCGGCTACTCGCTGTACGACACGGTGGTGGTCTTCGACAAGGTCCGTGAGAACACCGAGGGCGTCCTCGACCAGACCCGGTACACCTACGCCGAGGCGGCGAACCTGGCCGTGAACCAGACGCTCGTCAGGTCGATCAACACCTCGGTCGTCGGGTTGCTGCCGGTGGCGTCCATCCTGTTCGTCGGCGCGTTCCTGCTCGGCGCCGGCACGCTGCGTGACATCGCCCTCGCCCTGTTCATCGGGATGCTCTTCTCCACCCTGTCCTCGATCTTCATCGCCACCCCGATGGAGGTGGTGCTGCGCCAGCGTGACCCGAAGATCGCCGCGCACACCGCGAAGGTTCTCGAGCTGCGCGAGCGACGCGTGGCCGAGGCCGAGGAGGTCGGGCTCAGTGCGGATGAGGTGCTCGCCGGGTCCCGGGCCGGTGGACTGGTCGCCGGGCGGCACCTCGGCCAGGGTGCCCAGCCGCGTCGTCGGGCCAAGCGGTGACGCCGAGGATGATCTCCACGGGGCTGCACGACCTGATCTCGGAGCGGGTGCGGGACGTGCCGGACTTCCCCGAGCCCGGCGTGATGTTCCGCGACATCACCCCGCTGCTCGCGGACGGCACCGCGTTCTCCGCCGTGGTGGGACACCTGGCGGACGTGTTCGGTGGTGAGGTGGACCTGGTCGCCGGGATCGAGGCCCGCGGGTTCCTGCTGGCTGCGCCGCTGGCCGCGGTCCTCGGCGTCGGGGTCGTGGCGGTCCGCAAGGCCGGCAAGCTGCCCCCGCCGACCAGGCGCACGGCCTACGATCTCGAGTACGGCAGCGCCGAGATCGAGGTATCCCCGGCGGGGCTGCGACCGGGCGCCCGCGTGGTCCTGATCGACGACGTCCTCGCCACCGGAGGGACCGCGGCCGCCGCCTGCCGGCTCCTGGAGGACGCCGGCACCACCGTGACCGGGATCGGGTTCCTCATCGAACTGCTCGCCCTCGGCGGACGGGACCGGCTCCCCGACCGGCCGCTGCACGCACTGGTCAGCTACTGAGTCCGGTACGTCGTAGCATGGCCGGATGAGCGAGGACGTCGCGGTCGGGACGCCGTCCGACCCCGGGAACCGGGATCAGGCCGGCGACCCGACCGTGCCCGGCTCGCGGATGCGTTCGCGCCTGGTGCGGCTCGGTTCGCGTGGGCACTCCACGCCGCCCGCCATCGAGCCGCTCATCCAGGTGGTGCGCAGCAACCACCCGAAGGCGGATACCGGCCTGCTCGAACGGGCCTACCGGGTGGCCGAGCGCGCCCACCAGGGCCAGTCCCGCAAGAGCGGCGATCCCTACATCACCCACCCGGTCGCCGTCGCCACGATCCTGGCCGAGCTCGGCATGACGCCGCCCACCCTGGCCGCGGCCCTGCTCCACGACACCGTCGAGGACACCAGTTACAGCCTGGACGCGCTCCGCGCCGACTTCGGTGACGAGATCGCCGTGCTGGTCGACGGCGTCACGAAGCTCGACAAGGTGAAGTACGGCGAGGCCGCGCAGGCCGAGACGGTCCGCAAGATGGTCATCGCCATGGCGCGGGACATCCGGGTCCTGGTCATCAAGCTCGCCGACCGGCTGCACAACGCTCGGACCTGGAAGTACGTCTCGGCCGAGTCCGCGTCCCGGAAGGCGAAGGAGACGCTCGAGATCTACGCCCCGCTCGCACACCGGCTGGGCATGAACACGATCAAGTGGGAGCTCGAGGACCTGTCCTTCGCGGCGCTGTACCCGAAGGTGTACGAGGAGATCGTGCACCTGGTCGCCGAACGGGCCCCGGCCCGGGAGGAGTTCCTGGCGATCGTGCGCGAACAGGTCACCGCGGACCTGAAGGCCGCGAGGATCAAGGCCACCGTGACCGGCCGGCCGAAGCACTACTACTCGATCTACCAGAAGATGATCGTCCGCGGCCGTGACTTCGCCGACATCTACGACCTCGTCGGGGTCCGGGTCCTGGTGGACTCGGTCCGGGACTGCTACGCCGCCCTCGGCGCGCTGCACGCGCGTTGGAACCCGGTGGCCGGGCGGTTCAAGGACTACATCGCGATGCCGAAGTTCAACATGTACCAGTCGCTGCACACCACGGTGATCGGACCGACCGGGAAGCCGGTCGAGATCCAGATCCGCAGCATGGACATGCACCGGCGGGCGGAGTACGGCGTCGCGGCGCACTGGAAGTACAAGGAGACCGGCAAGCAGCAGGGCAAGCAGGCCAAGGAGTCCGAGGCGGACGCGATGCTGTGGCTGCGCCAGCTCGTCGACTGGCAGCGCGAGACCGCGGACCCGGGGGAGTTCCTGGACTCCCTCCGGTTCGAGATGTCCGGCGCCGAGGTGTATGTCTTCACCCCGAAGGGCGACGTGCTCGCCCTGCCCGCGGGTTCCACGCCCGTCGACTTCGCGTACGCCGTGCACACGGAGGTCGGGCACCGGACCGTCGGCGCCCGTGTGAACGGTCGCCTCGTCAACCTCGAGTCGACCCTCGAGAACGGGGACACCGTCGAGGTGTTCACCTCCCGCGCCGAGGGAGCCGGGCCGAGCCACGACTGGCTCAGCTTCGTGAAGAGCCCGCGGGCCCGGAACAAGATCCGGGCGTGGTTCACGAAGGAGCGGCGCGAGGAAGCCATCGACTCCGGGCGCAACCTGATCGCGAAGGCGATGCGCAAGCAGAACCTGCCGATGCAGCGGCTGCTGAACCACGACACCCTGGTCGCCCTCGCGGACGAGATGCGCTACGGCACCGTCGGCGAGTTGTACGCGGCCGTCGGCGAGGGCCATGTGTCCGCGACGAACGTGGTGCAGAAGCTCGTGGCGTCCCTCGGGGGCGAGGAGGTCACCGAGGAGGACGTCGCCGAGGTGACCCGGCCCGGCACCCGGTCACCGCGGTCCCGGTCCGGCGACCCGGGGATCATCGTCAAGGGCATGGGCAACACGGACCTGTGGACCAAGCTCGCCCGATGCTGTACCCCGGTGCCGGGCGACCCGATCGTGGGGTTCATCACGCGCGGCTCCGGGGTGTCGGTGCACCGGGCCGACTGCTCGAACGTCGAGGGCCTGCGGGCGCAGCCCGAGCGGATGATCGAGGTGGACTGGGCCCCGAACGCGCAGAGCGTGTTCCTGGTGCAGATCCAGGTGGAGGCGCTCGACCGGAACGGGCTGCTGTCCGACGTGACCAAGGTGCTCTCGGACAACCACGTGAACATCCTGTCCGCCAACGTCGCCACCTCCAGGGACCGGGTGGCGATGTCCCGCTTCGTGTTCGAGATGGCTGAACCCTCGCACCTGGGCCACGTGCTCCGGGCGGTCCGCAACATCGAGGGCGTCTTCGACGTCTACCGGATCACGGGATCCCGCGCTGACAAGGCGACGGGGGCCGCGACGGTCTGAACCGCCGCGCCCCCCGAGCCACCCGGGTCCACGGGTCAGCGGGCGTCGTCCGCGGCGCGGAGCACCTGCTCCAGCCACGCCTTCCGGGCCTCGAGCGCCTCGGTGGCGTCCTTGACCCGGCGGGAGTCACCGGACGCCTTCGCCTTCTCCAGGTCCTCCTCCAGGCCCGCGATGGCGGACTCGAGCTGAGCGGCCGCGCCCTCCGCGCGGGCCCGGACCCGCGGGTTGGAGGTCTTCCACTCTCGCTGCTCGGCGTCCCGGACGGCCTCCTCGACGGCGCGCAGCCGCCCTTCGACCCGTTGCAGGTCGCCGCGGGGCACCTTGCCGGCAGCCTCCCACCGGTCCTGGATGTCCCGCAGCGTGGCCTTGGCCGAGCGCAGGTCCCGCACAGGCAGGATCGCCTCCGCCTCGGTGAGGATCGCGAGCTTGACCTTGAGATTCTCGCCGAACTCGGCGTCGGTCTCGGCGTTCCGGGCGTTCCGAGCCTCGAAGAACGTGTCCTGGGCCGCGCGGAAACGCGCCCACAGGGCGTCGTCCTCCTTGCGGGAGGCCCGCCCGGCCCGCTTCCACTCGTCCATCAGGTCCCGATAGGCGGCGGCGGTCGGGCCCCAGTCGCTGGAACCGGAGAGCGCCTCGGCCCGCTCGATCAGGCGCTCCTTGGCGTCCTTGACCTGGGCGTGCGTCTTGTCGAGCTCGGCGAAGTACTGACGCCGGTTCCGGTCGAACTGTGAACGCGCGTGCGAGAACCGCTTCCACAGCGCGTCCTCGGACGGCCGGTCCAGCCGCACGCCGGTCTTCTGGGCGTGCTTCCATTCGTCGAGGAGCTTGCGCAGTTCCTCACCCTGCTGGCGCCACTGCACCCGGGCCGGATCCGCTCCGGCGATCGTCTCGGCGCGCTCGACGATGACGGTGCGCTCGGCGAGGGCTTGCGCGCGAGCGGCCTCCCGTTCGGCGGCGATCTCCTTGCGACGCTGCCCGGCCTGCTCGCGCAGGTCCTCCAGTTCCGCGCGGAGCCCGTCGACGTCGCCGACCACGGCCGGGTCCTCGAACTGCGCCGTGAGCCCGGACAACGTCGAGTCCAGATCCTTCACGCTCAGCGTCGACAGGCGGGCACCGAACAGCCGGACCTGCGCCTGCAGGTCCAGGAACCGGCGGATGTAGAGCGAGAGCGCCTCCTCCTCGGAAACCCCGGGGTATTGTCCGACGACGCGTTCGCCGGCCGCCTCGCGCACGTGGACCGTGCCGTCGGCGTCGACCCGGCCGTACTCGGCGGCGGCGGCGACCTCGACCGGGTCCAAGGGTGCCTCGGCGCCGGCGTCGACCGGTGCGGGTGCGGCGACCGCGGGGACGACGGCGGGGGTGCTCTGCGCGAGCACCGCCGGCGTGGGCGTCGGGCCCGGTCGGGGACCGGGCCGCGGCCCCGGCCGTGGCATCGGCTTCGGGCCGGGGGTGGGCGCCGCGGAGTCCGTCCCGGCGGCGGGGGCGAGGGCGACCTGCTCGACGGCGGGTGCCGGCTCGGTCGGCGACGTGGCCCCGGCAGCCGGTGCTTCCGCCGCGACCGGGTTGGCGACTGGTGCCTCGGTGGCTGGTGCCTCGGTGGCTGGTGCCTCGGTGGCTGGTGCCTCGGTGGCTGGTGCCTCGGTGGCTGGTGCCTCGGTGGCTGGTGCCTCGGTGGCTGGTGCCTCGGTGGCTGGTGCCTCGGCGGCTGGTGCCTCGGCGGCCGGTGCCTCGGCGGCTGGTGCCTCGGCGACGGCTGCTTCCGTGCCCGCGGGGAGCTCGGCGGCCCTTTCGGCGATCACGGCCTCGGCGACTGGTGCTTCGGTATCCGGTGCCTCGGCGGTCGGTGCCTCGGCGACCGGCTCCTCGGTGGCTGGTGCCTCGGTGGCTGGTGCCTCGGTGGCTGGTGCCTCGGCGGCTGGTGCCTCGGTGGCTGGTGCCTCGGCGGCTGGTGCCTCGGCGGCTGGTGCCTCGGTGGCTGGTGCCTCGGCGGCTGGTGCCTCGGCGGCTGGTGCCTCGGTGGCTGGTGCCTCGGCGGCTGGTGCCTCGGCGGCCGGTGCCTCGATGCTCGGCGCCTCGGTGCCGGCGGCGTCGGTCGTTGGCACGTTCTGGTCCTGCGGCAACTGGCTCTCCACGTCTGTGCTCGGCTGGTCCTGCTGGGCCGGGTCGTTGGTGTGCTCGGTCACTGGACCTCCACGCTCTCGATGATGACGTTCTCGATCGGTTGTCCGTCCGGGGAACCGTCGGCGGTGCCGGCCGCGCCGATCGCCTGCAGGATCTCCAGGCCGCTGTCGATCGTGCCGAAGACCGAGTAGCCGCCGGCCGTGTCCGACGGCAGCGGAACGTCATTGAAGACCAGGAAGAACTGCGACCCCTGACTCTCGGCGTTGTCGGGCTGCCGGGCCATGGCGATGGTGCCGGCGGGGTAGACGTCGTCGGTGGGCGCGTTCTCGATCGGACCGAACGAGTAGCCGGGGCCACCGCTGCCGGAGGCCGTCGGGTCCCCGCACTGCAGCAGCGAGTCGGGCAGCAGCCGGTGGCAGGCGGTGCCGTCGAAGAAGCCGTTGGAGGCGAGCATCACGAACGAGGCCACGGTCTGTGGTGCCGCGGCGCCGTCGAGGGTCGCCGCGACGTCACCCATGTTGGTGTGGATGACCACGCTCCAGTCCTGGTCCAGGGAGTCCGAGGCCGGCGGCGGGGCCTGGTAGGTCTGCGGGTTCGTGGTCGGCAGGGCGCCGGGCTCGGGCGCCGGCGACTCGGTGCCGGTCGTGTCGCTCGCGCTCGGTTCCGCGGCGGGGTCCTGCTGCAACTGCCTGTTCCAGAGGAACAGGCCGGCGGCGACCACAACCAGGGCGAGCACCGAGATCGTCGCGACGATCCGGCGTTCGCGCGCGAGCGCGTTCTGCTTGGCCATCTTGGCGGCACGCTTGTTGTATCGACGACGCGCGTACTCGCGTTCCCGCTTACTCGGGGACACCCATTTCCTCCTCGGAACAGACAACGGCCACGATGCGGACTCACACCCCGCTCCCACGCCGATTCGCGCGTGTGCGGGGACGCCGAAGGTGGCGCACGTGCCCGATTCTAGGCAAGGCTGCCACACCCACCCCGCCACGGGGCACGCGCGGCCGGTCACGGGATGGTCACAAACGTGCCGGCGTCCGCTCGATGGAATGATGGGGGCATGGCTCGAATCGCACCCCTGTCCGGATTTCCCGAGTGGCTCCCCGAAGGCCGCGCCGTCGAATCGCACATCCTGCGCACCGTGGCCCACGTGTTCGAGCTGCACGGCTTCGTCGGGATCGAGACCCGCGCCGTGGAACCGCTCGAGCAGTTGCTCAGCAAGGGTGAGACGTCCAAGGAGGTGTACCTCCTGCGGCGCCTGCAGGAGGACGGGGAGCAGAGCGGAAGCGGCGACAAGACCCTCGGCCTGCACTTCGACCTGACCGTGCCGTTGGCACGGTACGTCCTGGAGAACGCCGGCCACCTCTCCTTCCCGTTCAAGCGCTACCAGATCCAGAAGGTCTGGCGTGGCGAGCGGCCCCAGGACGGCCGGTTCCGGGAGTTCACGCAGGCGGACATCGACGTGGTCGGTTCCGAGGAGCTGCCGTTCCACTTCGAGGTGGAACTCCCGCTGGTGATCGCCGAGGCGTTCGCCGCGTTGACCGGGATCGGGCTGCCGCCGGTGCGGATCTCGGTGAACAACCGGAAGGTCGCCCAGGGTTTCTACGAGGGACTCGGTCTCGCCGACGTCGATGGCGTGCTCCGCACGATCGACAAGCTCGACAAGATCGGACCGGACGCCGTCGTGGCGGCGCTCCAGAGCGACAACGGGGCGACCGAGGAGCAAGCGCGCGCCTGCCTGGCGTTGGCGTCGATCACCGGCACCGACGCGTCGGTGGCGGAGCGGGTGCTCGCCCTCGGTGTGCGCACGCCCCGCCTGGAGGAGGGCCTCGACGAACTGGTCCGGCTCGTCGAGACCGCCGCGGCCCGCGCTCCGGGGGTGGTCGTCGCGGATCTGAGGATCGCCCGTGGCCTCGACTACTACACCGGCAGCGTCTACGAGACCACCCTGGTCGGGCACGAACAGCTCGGTTCGATCTGCTCGGGCGGCCGGTACGACTCGCTCGCCTCGGACGGCAGCCGCACCTATCCGGGGGTCGGCCTGTCGATCGGGGTGTCGCGGTTGGTCTCGCGGCTGCTCGGCGCGGGCCTGTCGGCGCCCAGCCGGGCGGTCCCGACGGCGGTGCTCGTCGCGGTCTCGGACGAGGCACACCGCGGCGCGTCCGATGCCGTGGCCGCGGCGCTGCGCGGCCGCGACATCCCCACGGACGTCGCCCCGAACGCGGCGAAGTTCGGCAAGCAGATCCGGCACGCGGACCGCCGCAGCATCCCGTTCGTCTGGTTCCCTGGCGCGGACGGCGCCCCCGACCAGGTCAAGGACATCCGCACCGGTGAGCAGGTCGACGCGGACCCGGCCACCTGGGAGCCGCCCGTAGCGGACCGCTGGCCGGCCGTTCTCCCGCAACCCTCGTAGGAGTCCGCGGAAGCGACGAGACCCCCAACACCGAGGTGCTGGGGGTCTCGTCGTGGTGTCAGCGGGGAACGCTGCGCGAGGGGCGCTGGCCGCCGTACTTGCCGGCCGGCTTGCCGGAGTACGGCTTGCCCGACCGCGGCTTGTCCCACTGGCCGCGGGCGCCGTGCGGCTTGTCGACGTGACCCTTCGCGTCGCCGACGCGGGGGCCGCGGCGCGGGCCGCCCTCGTCCGGGCGGATCTTCAGGGCCTGGCCGGCCACCCGGGCGTTGCCGATCCGGCGGGACGCCTCCGGTGTCACGTCCGCGGAGATCTCCACGAGGGAGAACCGGCTGAAGATGTCGATCTTGCCGAGGTCGCTGCCGCGCAGGCCACCCTCGCCGGTGATCGCGCCGACGATGTCCTGCGGGCGGGCGCCGTGCGTGTGGCCGACCGCCACCCGGTAGACGGTGCCGGTGCCGGACGGGCGGTGTCCACGGCTCGGGCCACGGCGCTCGTCGTGCGCGCCCCGGGCGACCCGCTCGGGACGCTCGGTGTCGAACCGGGCGGAGAACTCGCCGTCGGGGTTCTCGACTGCTTCATCCTCCCGCCACGGCTTCGGGCCGGTGTCCCCGACCGCCAGGGCAAGCAGGGCGGCGGCGACGTCGAGCGGGTCACCGGCGGCCGTGTCCTCGCCCTCGAGCAGGTAGCCGGCCAGCTGTTCGCGGTAGGACTCGAGCCGGCCGTTGCCGATGCGCTCGGTCACGGAGTCGAGCACCGTGGTCGCGCGGTGGGCGCTCACCTGCGCCGGGGTCGGGATCGGAACCTCGGTCAGCGGGGTGCGGGTGACCCGCTCGATGGCGCGCAGGCGGCCCCGCTCGCGCGGGGTCAGGAACGTCAGCGCGATGCCGGTCCGCCCGGCCCGCCCGGTCCGGCCGATCCGGTGCACGTACGCCTCCGGCTCGCCCGGGACGTCGAAGTTCACGACGAGCCCGATCCGGTCCACGTCGAGGCCACGGGCGGCCACGTCGGTCGCGACCAGCACGTTCAGGGTGCCGTTGCGCAGGCGCTCCACGATCCGCTCGCGTTCGCGCTGGGCCACGTCACCGGAGATGGTCGCGGCGTTGATGCCGCGCTCGATGAGCGCCGAGCCGACGTCCTCCGCGGTGCCGCGGGTGCGCACGAACACCAGCGCCGCCTCCGCGGGGGTGGTGGCGAGTACGCGGGCCAGCGCACCGATCTTGTGGCGGAACGGGACGACGGCGTAGGTCTGGGTGATCGTGTCCGTCGTCGAGGACTGGCGTGCGGTGGCGACCTCGACCGGGTCGTTCATGTGGGTGCGGGCGACCTTGCGGATCGCCGGCGGCATCGTGGCTGAGAACAGGGCGGTCTGCCGGTCGTCCGCGGCGTGGGTGAGGATCTGGTCGACGTCCTCCGCGAAGCCCATCCGGAGCATCTCGTCGGCCTCGTCGAGGGCCAGGAACTTCAGGCCGGCGAGGTCCAGGGCGCCGCGCTCGAGCATGTCGATGACACGCCCGGGGGTGCCGACGATCACCTGCGCGCCGTTCTGGATGCCCCGCAGCTGCGGTCCGTACGGGGAGCCGCCGTAGATCGCCAGCACGTTCACGCCGCGACTGGCGGCGGCCATCGCGCCGATCGCGTCGCTGACCTGCATGGCCAGTTCCCGGGTCGGGGTCAGCACCAGTGCCTGGACGCTGCGCCGCTCGGGGTCGATGGTCGCCAGCAGGGGCAGCCCGAACGCGGCCGTCTTACCGGTGCCGGTCTGGGCCACGCCGGTCACGTCACGCCCGGCCAGCAGGGTCGGGATGACCGCGGCCTGGATGTCCGTCGGGGTGGTGAAGCCCATCCGGGAGACGGCGTCGAGCAGGTCCCGCGGCAGGCCGAGATCGGCGAACGTGCCAGGTGCCGCGGCGGCGGTGGCGTGGGTGTCGTGGGCGCCGTGCGTGGGCACGTCGGAGGACAGGACGGATTCAGTCATGGTGGGGCCTTCGTCTGATGCGGAGCCGGCGGACCGGACGGTCCTTCTCCGCATCGGCCCGTCTCCTGTCGATGGCGCACTCTGCGACATCCGCACGTGAACACCCGCACTCGGCGGGTCGTGATGTGGGCCCTCTCGCGGCATGATGCGCTCCAGGTGCCTCCAGCCTACCGGGCCCGGAGCCTACGGTGCCGGGTGGGGGCGAAGATGTGCCGTAACTCACGCACTGGCATGATCAGCGCCATGGAGTCCGCGCTGACCGCCCTGAGGGCGGCGATCGAGGCGGCGCACTTCCCGTTGGAGGTGCCCGGCGCGGACCCGGCCCGCGGCCTACGGGCGCACCTGCTGAACCAGCTCGACGACTACATCCTGCCCCGCTACGACCAGCTCGACGCGCCGCTGCTGGCCGTGGTCGGAGGGTCCACCGGCGCCGGGAAGTCGACCCTCGTCAACGCCCTGGTCGGTGCGCCGCTGACCCGACCCGGCGCGCTGCGCCCGACCACCAGGGACCCGGTCCTCATCCACCACCCCGCGGATGCTCGCTGGTTCGCCGACCAGCGCATCCTCCCGTCGCTGCCACGCGTGCGCGGCGACGGCACCATGCCGCCCGCCGGCATCGCCGGCGGCGCCGGGGGAGCCGCGCTGCGGCTGCAGCCCTACGAGGGACTGCAGCAGGGCCTCGCGCTGCTCGACGCGCCGGACATCGACTCGGTGGTCGAGGTGAACCGGCAACTGGCCTCCCAGCTCCTGGCGGCCGCGGACCTGTGGATCTTCGTGACCACCGCGAACCGGTACGCCGACGCGGTGCCGTGGGAGCTGCTCCGGGACGCCTCCCGCCGCCAGGTGGTCGTCGCCGTAGTCCTGGACCGGGTGCCGCCGCCCGTGCTGGAGGAGATCAGCCACGACCTGGCCGCGATGCTCGCGAGCGAGGGACTGGACCGGGCGCCGCTGTTCCTACTGCCCGAGACCGACCTGGACGCCTCCGGCGGGCCGGAGGGGTACAGCATGCTGCCTGCCCACCTGGTGACCGACCTGCGGAACTGGCTGCTGAACCTGACCGCCGACGAGCAGGCCCGCGCCGCGGTCATCCGGCAGACGCTCGCGGGGGCCACCATGGACGTGGCCCGGCAGTCGTCCGACCTCGCGGCCGCCGCCGAGGCCCAGGAACGGGCTGCCCGCGAGATCCGGGAACGCATCACCACCGCGTACGCCTCCGACGCCGTGCTGGAGGCGTTCGCCGACGGTGCGGTGCTGCGCGGGGAGGTCCTGGCCCGGTGGCAGGACTTCATCGGCACCGGCGACTTCATCCGGGGGCTGGAGCACCGGGTGGGCCGGATCAGGGACCAGGTGACGGCCTTCGTCACGGGCCGTCCACAGCCGGAGGTCGAGGTGAAGGAGGCGATCGGCACCGGACTGCAAGCACTCCTGGTGGCCGAGGCCGACGCCGCCGCCGAACGGGCCCAACAGTCGCTGCGGCAGGACAACGCGGGGCGAGCCCTGCTCGCCGGCCGGGACTGGGGCCGGGCCACCGGCGGCTTCGGTGAGCGCGCCGCCGAACAGGTGCGCCAGTGGCAGGGCTACCTGCTCGACCTCGTTCGCGGGGAAGGGCAGGGCAAGCGCACCATGGCCCGGATCCTCGCGTTCGGGGTGAACGGCGTCGGTGTCGCGCTGATGGTCGTGGTGTTCGCCTCCACCGGTGGGCTCGTCGGCGGCGAGATCGTCGTGGCCGGGGGCACCGCCGTGGTCGCCCAGAAGGTGCTCGAGGCGATCTTCGGCGACCAGGCGGTCAGGCGGCTCGCGGAGTCGGCTCGCAACGACTTCGCCGAACGGGCGACGGCGTTGCTCGCCACCGAGCGGCAACGGTTCCTCGACCTGCTCGGGCCGGTCGAGGGCGCACAGGAGATCGCGGCCGAGCTGCGGGTGCGCGGCGAGGCGGTCCTCGAACGCGGCGCCACCACCCTCGAGTCCGCTCCCGCGCCGGCGGCGCTCGGTGCCGGCACCACGGGGGACCTCCCGGCAGGCTCCGGGCCTGGAGACCCCAGCCCGGCCCGCGTGATCGAGACCACCGACTACGTCGTCACCGACACCCCCGGGCACCGCGCGTCCGCCACCGGCCCGGACGGCGCCCCGAACGAGGCACCCGGCAGTCCCGACACGGAGCGCCCATGGCACGGCTGACCGCGCGGGCCCGTGCCACCGAACGGGCCGACCTCGGCCCCCGGCTCGCCGGCCTACGGGACGCCGTCGAGGTCCTCGACCGGGTCGGCGCGGACACCCTGGCCGACCCCACCCACGGCAGGCACAGCACGGGCGGGCCGCACCGCAGCGACCCACCCGAGCCCGCCGCCCCGTTGGCCCGCGCGCACGCGGTGCTCGCCCGGGTCGGACGGCGTCGTGAGCTGTCCACCGAGCACACCGTGGTCGCCCTCGCCGGTGCGACCGGCAGCGGGAAGTCGTCGGTGTTCAACGCCCTGTCCGGCACCGACGTCGCGGCCGTCGGGGCGCGCCGGCCGACGACCTCGCACCCGCTCGCGGTGATCTGGGGACCCGCCGCGCCGGCCGGCGAGCTGCTCGACTGGCTCGAGGTCACCCAGCGCGTCGAGGTGGCTCCCGACCACGGTGTTGCCGATGGCACCGACGGCACTGACGGCACTGACGGCACTGCCCTGTCCGGCCTGATTCTTCTCGACCTGCCGGACATCGACTCCGTGCAAACCGAGCACCACCAGCGGGCCGCCCGTCTCGCCGAGTCGGTCGACGTCCTGGTCTGGGTCCTGGACCCGCAGAAGTACGCCGACGCCGTGGTCCACACCCAGTACCTACGGCCGATGTCCCGGCACGCCGAGGTCACGGTCGCCGTGCTGAACCAGGCGGATCTGCTCGCACCGGGTGACCGGGCGCCGGTCCTGGCGGACCTGACCGAACGGCTCGTCGACGACGGGCTGCGCGGGGCCCAGGTGCTCGCGGTGTCGGCGCGCACCGGGGAGGGTCTGGCGGACCTGCGCGAGGTGATCGCGAGGTTCGTGTCCCAGCGGCGGGCCGCGGATGCCCGACTGTCGGCGGACCTCGCGACCGTCGCGGCCCAGCTCCAGTCCGCCTACGCCGCCGATGTCGCCGGCGAGCTCGCCGCGCCGGACCGGCGTCGCCTGGTGGCCACCCTGGCCAGGTCCGCCGGCGTGGACGAGGTGGCGGACGCCGTCGCCGGCTCGTTCCGACACCGGGCCCGGGCCGCGACCGGCTGGCCGGTCACCCGCTGGCTCGGCCGGTTCCGCCGCGACCCGCTGCGTCGGCTGCACCTGGACCGGGTGCCCGAGCGCGGTGAGGGCGGTGCCGTTGTGGCCACGTCCTCGATCCCGTCCGCGACCCCGGTGCAGCGGGCCCAGGTGGCGACCGCGCTGCGGGACCTCGGGGACGCGACCTCCGCCGGCAGCGCCGAGCCCTGGCGGTCGTACGTGCGAGCCGGCGCCACCGGCGCCCTGGCGACCCTGCCCGATGCCCTGGACCAGGCCATCGTCTCGACCCCGTTGGCGGGCCGCTCCGACCCGCGTTGGTTCCGGGTGGTCGGAGCGCTGCAGTGGTTGGTGTTCGCGACGCTCGCCGCCGGGGCCCTGTGGCTCGGCGTACTCGCCGGCCTGCGCTACCTCGGGCTGCCGGTGACCTGGCTGCCGCAGCTGGGTCCGGTGCCGGCGGACCCGCCCTGGCCGGAGCTGCCCGCGCTGCCGTGGCCGACGGTGCTCGTGATCGCGGGCGCCGCGCTCGGGCTGCTGATCTCGCTGATCTCCGCGGTGGTCGCCCGGGTGGGCGCCGCCCGCCGGTCCCGCAAGGCCCGGGCCGACCTGAACCGTGCCGTCACCGAGGTCGCCGAGCGGCTCGTCCTGGACCCGGTCCGGGACCGGATCGCCGACGTGGCCACGTTCGCCGCCGGGATCCGCGCGGCCGGGGGCTGAGCAGCCGAGCCGGGCGCACTAGGATCGTGCAGGCGCCGGGCACCCACCGGCGCTCCTCGTTCGGAAGGATCACCCGTGCTTCGCACCCACAAGGCCGGCTCCCTGCGCGCCGGTGACATCGGTACCACCGTCACCCTGACCGGGTGGGTGGATCGCCGTCGGGATCACGGTGGGGTGGCGTTCATCGACCTGCGGGATGCGTCCGGCATCGTGCAGGTGGTCATCCGGGACGAGGCCGTGGCCCACCCGCTGCGCTCGGAGTTCGTGCTCAAGGTGACCGGTGAGGTCTCCCGGCGCCCCGAGGGCAACGCGAACCCGAACCTGGCCACCGGCGAGATCGAGGTCATCGCGACCGACGTCGAGGTGCTGAACACCGCCGCCGCGCTGCCGTTCCAGGTGTCCACCGCCCTGGACGAGCAGGTCACGGTCGGGGAGGAGACCCGGCTCAAGTATCGCTACCTGGACCTGCGCCGGCCCGCGCCGGCGCACGCCCTGCGGCTGCGCGCGAAGGTGAACGCCGCGGCCCGTCGGGTCCTGGACGCGGAGGACTTCGTCGAGGTCGAGACCCCCACGTTGACCCGGTCCACCCCGGAGGGGGCCCGGGACTTCCTCGTGCCCGCACGGCTCTCGCCGGGCTCCTGGTACGCCCTGCCGCAGTCCCCGCAGCTGTTCAAGCAGCTGCTCATGGTGGCCGGGATGGAGCGGTACTACCAGATCGCCCGCTGCTACCGCGACGAGGACTTCCGCGCCGACCGGCAGCCCGAGTTCACCCAGCTCGACGTCGAGATGAGCTTCGTCGACCAGGACGACGTGATCGCCGTCGCCGAGCGGGTCCTGGTCGCGCTCTGGGAGCTGATCGGCTACACGATCCCCACCCCGATCCCGCGGATGACCTACGCCGAGGCGATGCGCCGGTTCGGCTCGGACAAGCCCGACCTGCGGTTCGGTCTGGAGCTGACCGAGCTCACCGAGTACTTCGCGAACACCCCGTTCCGGGTGTTCCAGGCCCCCTACGTCGGTGCCGTGGTCATGCCCGGCGGTGGCTCGCAGCCGCGTCGGCAGTTCGACGCCTGGCAGGAATGGGCCAAGCAGCGCGGGGCCAGGGGCTTGGCGTACGTCACCGTCGGCGAGGACGGCGAGCTCGGCGGGCCGGTCGCCAAGAACCTGTCCGACGGCGAACGGGCCGGCCTGGTCGAGGCCGTCGGGGCGAGCCCAGGCGATGCCGTGTTCTTCGCCGCCGGGACCGTCACCGACGCGCGCGCCCTGCTCGGGGCCGCGCGGCTGGAGATCGCCCGACGCACCGAGCTGATCGACGAGGGCGACTGGAAGTTCGTCTGGGTCGTCGACGCGCCGATGTTCGAGTCCGCCGAGGCCGCGGTGGCCGCCGGAGACGTGGCCGTGGGCGCCGGGAAGTGGACCGCCGTGCACCACGCGTTCACGTCTCCGAAGCCGGAGTTCCTGGACACCTTCGACACCGACCCCGGCAGCGCCCTGAGCTACGCCTACGACATCGTCTGCAACGGCAACGAGATCGGCGGCGGCTCGATCCGTATCCACCAGCGCGACGTGCAGGAGCGCGTCTTCGACCTGATGGGACTGGACGAGGAGTCGGCGCAGACGAAGTTCGGCTTCCTGCTCGACGCGTTCGCGTACGGCGCCCCGCCGCACGGCGGGATCGCGTTCGGCTGGGACCGGATCCTCACCCTGCTCACCGGGTCGGACTCGATCCGCGAGGTGATCGCGTTCCCGAAGTCCGGCGGCGGCTTCGACCCGCTCACCCAGGCGCCAGCACCGATCACGGCGCAGCAGCGCAAGGAGGCCGGCGTGGATGCACCGGTGAAGGCGCCCAAGCCCGCGGCTACCGCCGACGCCCAGGCGGCTGACGGCGGCGCGACCGACGCGAGGTGACGTCGCCGGAGGCCCTGAGCCCCCGGAGCGTCGCCGACCTGCCCGCGCCGTGGTCGACCCATCGGTTCGTCGTCGACGACTTCGACCGGTGGGCCGACCCGCTCGCGTGGGGCGACCACCGGGCACTGCTGTTCCTCGCCCGGCCACGGCCGGAGACGGCGGCGCTGATCGGGGTGGGCGAGCCGGCGGCCCTGGCGGACGTCCTCACGGGCGTGGTCAGGCCCGACGGCGGACCGTCCGGCGCCGTGTCACCTCACCTCGCGCGGGTGGCCGCGGCGAGTCTGACGCGCGGCACCTGGGACCTGCTCGACCCTGCGGTCGCCGCCGCGCTCGCTCTGCCGACCGTCTCCCACTGGGACTGGCTCTGGACCGAGACCCCACCTCCCGCGACGCCTGGTGAGGATGCGGTCCGCACGCTCGATCCGGTCGCCGATGCCGAGGAGATCCTCGGCGTGCAGGCGGAGGCGAACCCAACCACCCACCTCACCCTGGACCGGGAGGGTGCCCGCTGGTTCGGCTGGCGGGACGGGCAGGGCAGTCTGCGCGCGATCGGTGGGGCGACCCAGCGTCCGGTCTCGGTCCACCTCGGTTCCATCGCCACCGTGCCGCAGTGGCGGGGCCGCGGCCTCGGCGCCGCCGTCACCGCGGTCATGACCCGTGGCGGGATCGCGAGCACCGGGCAGGTGAGTCTGGGCATGTACGCCGACAATGCGCCCGCCAGGCGCCTGTATACCCGGCTCGGCTTCGCCGTCGGGCAGGAGGTCGAGACCCACCGCCGGGCGTGATGGAGGGCCTGTTCTACCTCGCGAGGTAGAACTGCGAGATGACCACGATGAACATCAAGGACCCCGAGGTCAACCGGCTCGCTCGTGCTCTGGCGGCACGGCGGCAGACCACCATGACGGGCGCCGTGCGCCAGGCGCTGACGGAGACGCTGGCTCGCGACGAGGCCGCCCGCGAGGGGGCCGCCGACCGGCTACTCACACTCGCGGCCGCCAGAGGCTGCTCGACGAGTTCATCAACATCGCCGGTGGCTCGATCGAGCCCGTGGACGCCGCACAGCTGGCCATCGCGCGACGAGCACATCTGCAGTACGGCCGAGGCTCCGGGTCGCCCGCGAGACTGAACTACGGCGACTGCTTCGCCTACGCCCTCGCTACCGCCACGGACCGGCCGCTCCTGTACAAGGGGAACGACTTCAGCCACACCGTCGTCGTGCCCGGCGCTGCGTCGTAGCGGCCCGACGGGCAGGACGGGTCGGCCCCGCCCGGAGTCCTACCGGATCTGGTCCGGTGGGCCGAGTTCGATCACGGCCAACGGCAGCAGTACGCGCGGCCCGAGCGCCCACACGATCGCGTCCGGGCAGGAATATCGTGCGAACACGGCGTCCCCGAGCACCAGCGCGGTCTGCACCGGCAGCGAACCAGGTTCGGGCGGCCAGGGTGCCATCTCTTCGACGTCCGCAGGCTTCAAGGTGCCGACCCTCGGGCCGATCTGGTCTCGTCTCGGCAACGGATCCGCGAGCATGAGCCTCGCACGCTCGCGCCAGTCGTGGTCACCTGGGCCGAACTCGGCCTGCACCCGGACCTCGGTTCCGGACCGGGTCCAATAGACCTGGGTTGCTCCGAGGAAGTCCAGGGTGTCGATCAGATCATCGGAGCGTTCCGTCTCGACCGTGCCCACCTCCGCCAGGGTGAGGCCGAGTTCCGCATGGTTCCGGACTCGGGCGCCATACGGCACGTGTGCCGCGTGCGCCCACCACGTTCGTGCCATCAGTGCTGGATCGCGAACCGCTTGTGCAGGCGCCGCAACGGCTCGGGCGCCCACCAGTTCCAGTGCCCGAGCAGCGTCATCGTGGCCGGCACGAGCAGCATCCGGACCAGCGTCGCGTCCACCAGCACCGTCAGGGCGAGGGCGACACCGGCCTGCTTGATCGCGATCAGCTCACCCGTGGCGAAACCGGCGAACACGACCACGATCACCAGTGCCGCGGACGTGATGATCCGTCCGGACTGCTGCAGTCCCTGCCGGACCGCGAGGTCGTTGTCGCCGCTGGCGTCATAGAACTCCTTGATCCGGGCGAGCAGGAACACCTCGTAGTCCATGGCCAGACCGAACCCGAACGCGATCACGATGGCGACCACGTAGGACTCCAGGCCGCCGGTGGAGGTGAACCCGAGCGGTCCGGACAGGTGCCCCTGCTGGAAGACCCACGTGGTGATCCCCAGCGACGCCCCGAGGGAGAGGATGTTGATCAGCAGCGCCTTCAGCGGGACCAGCAGCGACCCGGTCATCAGGAACAACAGCACGAACGTCGCGACGATCACCACCCCGACGGCCCACGGCAGGCCCTCCAGGAGCGCATCGGTGAAGTCGAGCTGGTTCGCTGCCTGGCCGAGCACCCAGACCTCTTCCGGGGCGCCGTCGGTACGTCCGAGCTCCCGGATCTCCTCCACGACCGCGGTGGCCACCTCGCCACCGGCGTCGTCGGTGTCCGGCCGCACGCCGATCAACTGGTGGGAGTCTCCGACGGCGGTAGGCGGGTTGACGCCCTCGACGTCGGGCAGCGCGGAGATCTCGTCGGCGAACGTCTGGGCGTCGGCCGCGCCGGCCTCGACGAGCACCTGGACCGCAGGGGTCGCGAGCATCGGGTAGTCCGCCTGCACGACGTCGATGAAGTCGCGCTGGTCCGAGTCGCGGGGGAGCATCTCGGTCGTGGAGTTACGGAGTTGGAGTCCCAGGACGGGGGAGGCGAGCACGGCCAGCACGATCGTGGTCAGCACGAGGACCACCCAGGGACGCCGCTGCACGCCCCCCGCGAGCCGGGAGAAGAAACCGTGCTCGGGCGCGACGTCGCCGAGCCGGCCGATCAGGGACCGCAGCACGGGCACCTTGCTGAGCACGGAGGGCTTGAGCATCCGCCGGCCGACGAGCGTGAGCAGCGCCGGCACCAGCGTCAGCGCCGAGGCGACCGCGATGACCACGACCGACACCCCGGCCGCCCCGAGCGACTTGAGGATGTCCGGGCGCAGCAGCAGAAGGCCGGAGATCGCCACAGCCACGGTGACCGCCGAGAACGTGACGGTCCGCCCCGCCGTCGACATCGTGCGCCTGAGCGCCCGCACCAGGACCGGGTCGACGCCCCGGCGGCCCCGGCGGCCGCGTGAGCGGCGCTCGCCGGCCCCGAGTTCGGCCTCGGCCGCGGCAGCGGCCCGGATCTCCTCCCGGTACCGGGACACGATCAGCAGGCCGTAGTCGATGGACAACCCGAGCCCGAGGACGGTGACCACGTTGACGACCACGGAGTCGAGATCCAGCACGTAGGAGAAGCCGTACAGGGCGCCCAGACCACCGGCGATCGAGGCGAGCGCCCCGGCCAGCGGCATGCCCGCCGTCAGGAAGCCGCCGAAGACGACGATCATGATCAGCAGGGAGATGGGTAGTGCCACCGCCTCGCCCCGGGCGAGGTCGGTCTGGAGCTGGCCGATGATCTCGTCCGTGATGATCGGGCTGCTCGAGATGAGCCCGGTCGCCTCGCCGGAGATCGCGGTCGGGAACTCCTCGAGCTCGGTGACGACCTCGTCGTGCGCCGCCTCGGGTGCGTCGGCGGCCAGGGTGACGGAGACGAAGAAGCCGTCCTGCTCCGTGGAGACGAACGCGAGTGCCCGCGGGTCGGCCGGGCCACCGGGAAAGACATACGGGTCAACCACCGAGTCCACCCCGTCGATGGCCAACAGCGTGGTGTGCAGCGTCGTGGACGCGCGTCCGGCGGCGCTCACGTCGTCCGGGTCCGACAGGTCGACGCCCTGGATGACGAGGGAGATGGTCTCGCCGGTGTCGTCGTTGTCGGCGATGATGTCCGCGCCGATCTGGCTCTGGGACCCCGGCACCCGGGGCTCCCCGGAGTGCAGCCGGTCGAACAGTCCCGGGCCGCCGCCGAAACCGGTCATGGCGAGTGCGAGGCACCCCCCGACCAGGAGGATCCAGATGATCACGGTCAGGCGGGGGCGGTGGGCGATGTCACGTCCCAGGCGATCGAACACGGGAGCCATGATGACAGCCCGGCGACAGCCCCGGTTGCGACCCGGGACCCCGCGATGATCCGGTCCGCGGGCCGCGTAGGCTGCTCGGGTGGATCTGTTCGAAGCGGCCGGCACCGATGACGTCGGCGTCCCGCGGGCACGAGAGGGCGCCCCGCTCGCCGTCCGGATGCGGCCCGCCGTCCCTGCCGAGGTGCTCGGCCAGGACCATCTCCTCGAGCCCGGATCGCCCCTGCGACGGCTGATCGACCCGCCCGTGGCGGGGGCGCTGCCGCCGTCATCGGTGATCCTGTGGGGTCCGCCGGGCACCGGCAAGACGACGCTGGCCTACCTGGTCGCGCACGTGTCCGGTCGGCGGTTCGTGGAACTGTCCGCGGTCACCGCCGGGGTGAAGGACGTGCGGGCGGTCATCGAGGACGCGCGGCGGCGTCTCGCCGGCTCGGGCGGGGAGACGGTGCTGTTCATCGACGAGGTGCACCGGTTCTCCAAGACCCAGCAGGACGCGCTGTTGCCCGCCGTCGAGAACCGGTGGGTCACCCTCATGGCCGCCACCACGGAGAACCCGTCCTTCTCGGTGATCTCACCGCTGCTGTCGCGGTCGATCATGCTGACCCTGCGGCCGCTTGAGACCGAGGACCTCGACGCACTGCTGACCCGGGCGCTGACCGACGAACGGGGCCTGGCCGGCCGGGCGAGCCTCGCCGACGACGCCCGGGCCTACCTGTTGCGCCTGGCCGGAGGCGACGCGCGCAAGTCGCTCACGATCCTGGAGGCGGCGGCCGGCACCGCCCAGTCCGGCTCCGACGCCGGTGACGTGGTGATCGGTCTGCAGGCCGTGGAGCGGGCCATCGACGTCGCGGCGGTGCGGTACGACCGCGACGGGGATCAGCACTACGACGTGATCAGTGCCTTCATCAAGTCGATGCGGGGCAGCGACGTGGACGCGGCCCTGCACTATCTGGCCCGGATGATCGCCGCGGGGGAGGACCCCCGGTTCATCGCCCGCCGGATCGTGATCGCGGCGTCCGAGGACGTCGGGATGGCGGACCCCGCGGCCCTGCAGACGGCGATGGCCGCCGCGCAGGCGGTCGCGATGATCGGGATGCCCGAGGCGCGGATCATCCTCGGGCAGGCCGTCGTGCACGTGGCCACCGCTCCGAAGTCGAACGCCTCCTACAACGCGATCAACGCGGCTCTCGCGGACGTGCAGGCCGGGAAGGTGCCGCTGGTCCCGGCGCACCTGCGGGACGCGCACTACGCCGGGGCGAAGCGCATCGGGCACGGGCAGGGGTACGTGTACTCCCACGACGAGCCGCACGGCGTGGCCCGCCAGCAGTACCTCCCGGACGACCTGCGGGGCACCACGTACTACAGCCCCACCGACCGCGGCTACGAACGTGGCCTCACCGAACGGCTCGCCCGGATCCGCGCGATGCTCACCGACTGAGAGCCGGCCGCGCTCCTCGCACCGTCAGGTCGCCGACGGGTGTCCGATCGAACGCAGGAAGGCGGTCACGGCGGCCTGCGCGTGGGCGCGACGCTCGGCCGGGGAGGGAATCGCCCCGTCACCCAGCAGCATCGCGGCATTGAGCGGCCCGCCCATCACCAGCCAGTTGTAGTGCCGGGCCGCCACGAGCGTGTCGTGGGCGGGCAGGACGCCCGCCGCGACCCACCCGGCCAACCGCCGCTGCACCCCGGCGATCGCGCGCTCGGGCCCGTGCTCGAACAGGGCCCTGCCGAGGTCGGGGAACCGGTTCGCCTCACCGATCACGAGTCGGCGCAGCCGGAGGATGCGGGGCGTGAGGACCGCGTCGAGCATGGCCACGGCGAGATCCGTGAGGTTCGTGCCGACGTCACCCGCTACCCCGGGGGTCTCATGCCCGACCGGGGCGCCGGTGTCATCCGTCATCGAGCTGACCAGGACCTCGAAGAGCTGCTCCTTGTTGCCGAAGTGCTTGTACACGGTCTGCTTCGAACTGCCCGAGATCCTCGCGACCTCGTCCATGCTCGAGCCGACATAGCCGTCGCGGAGGAAGACCTCCTCGGCGGCGCCGAGGATGGCGGCGTGGACGCGCTCGCTGCGTGAGGATGCGGGGGCTGCGGCTGGATCGATCGTTGACATACCAGAACTGTACCGTCTAGTGTTGAGGAACGGAACTGGACCGTCTAGTTCCGTGAAGGGAGCCGACGATGACCGAGTACGCGGAGACCAGTGCGGGGGACCGGATCGGGTTCGACCGCTACGGCCCGGCGTCCAGCACCGGGCCGGGCGTCGTCTTCGTCGCCGGTGCCGGCCCATTCCGAGCCATGGACCCGACGACCACCGAGACCGCCAGGCTCGCGGCCGAGGCGGGGGTGGTGACGCTGGTCCACGACCGACTCGGTCGTGGCGACAGTCAGGCCGCAGGCGACCTGACCCTCGAGCGTGAGCTCTCCGCGATCGCCGCGGCGATCGACGAGGTGGGCGGCAGCGCCGTCCTCGTCGGACACTCGTCGGGCTGCACGATCGCGATGGCGGCGGCCGACGCCGGGCTGCCGGTGACGGGCCTGGCGCTCTGGGAGGCGCCGGTCGGGCAGTTCGACGGCGGGGCCGCCCAGTTCGAGACGGACTTCCTGCGGCACCTCGACCGGGGCGACCACGAGGCCGCGCAGAAGGAGTACATGCGCGACATGCCACCGGAGTTCCTCGAGGGCGCGATGCAGGACCCGGCCTGGCCGCAGATCGTGCGCGGCAGCCGGACCTACCGCGCCGACGCGCGCTCCCTGGCGTGGGCCGAGGAAGTGCCGGCGAGCGAGCGGTACGCGAGGATCACCGTGCCCGTGCTCGTCATGGTCGGCGAGCAGACGTTCCCGGGCATGACCGAGTCGGCCGAGATGCTGCGGGACGCGATCCCGAGCGCGGCGTTCCGGGTGATGCCCGGGGCGATGCACGAGTGGGAGGCGGGCCCGATGGCGCCCGTGATCGCCGCGCTCGCCCGCGCCTGAAGACGTTGGACGGCCCGCGATCCGCGCCCGCCGGTCACCGGCGCGCGTCGACGTGCACCCGGAGGCCGTCCCGCGGCCGCATGGCCGCGAACCCGGTCGGCCGGATCCGCTGCTCGGGCAGGGTCAGGTCCAGCCGGGTGAGCATCCGGGCCAGCATCACGGTCAGCTCCGTGGTGGCCATGGTCGCGCCGATGCACCGGTGCGGGCCGCCACCGAACGGCAGGAACCGGGCCGGCCCCGGCTTGACATGCTCGGTCGATCCGGGGAGCCACCGCTGCGGCCGGAACTCCAACGGACGATCCCAGTACTCGGGCATCCGTTGGGTCAGGTACGGGCTGAGCAGCAGCGTCGTGCCGGGGCGAAGCACGGTGCCCTCGACCTCGAAGTCCTGGGCCACGTGACGGGCGGTGACCACCGCCGGTGGGTACAGGCGCAGGGTCTCGTTCACGACCCCGGTCAGGTACGGCAGCGAGCCCAGGTCGCTCGGCCGGGGCGGCGCGTCGCCGACGACCGCGCGCACCTCCTCCCGCGCCGCCGCCCACACGTCGCGGTTGGTGGTGAGCGCGTAGACCGCCCACGCCATGGCCGCACTGGTGGTCTCGTAGCCCGCGGCGATCAGGGTGACCACCTGGTCCCTGACCTCCAGGTCGCTCAGGCGCTCGTCGTCGGAGTCCCGGCCGTTCACCAGGGTCGCGAGGACGTGGTCACCGACCGGTGGCCCGAGGGAGCGGGCGCGCTCGATCTCGGCCCGGATCCGACGGTCGACGTCGGCCCGGGCCCGACCTGCTCGCTGCCACGTCCGCGTACTCAGCCGCCGGTGCCAGTCGGTCAGCGCCGGCAGGCCGTCGACGAGGTCGAGCAACGGCTGCAGGCTCCGGCCCAACTCGTCAGCGTAGGCGGCCAGTCCGGGCCCGAACAGTGCGTTGATCGTGCTCCGCCGGATCGCGGCGCGGAACTCGGCGTAGGCGTCCACCTCGGTGCCCGGCCGCATGGTGTCGATCACAGCGTCCGCGGTCGAGGCCATGATCTGCACATGGTGCGCCACCTGGCTCAGGTGCATCGACGGCTGCACGAGCCGGCGCCGGCGCCGATGCGCAGCGCCGTCCGAGACGATCATGGACGTCGGCCCGTCCACCGGCACCAGGCCGGCGAAGGCCTCCTCCCAACGGAACCTGTCCGAGGCGGCGAAGACCGCGGCGTTCGCGGCCTCGCCGCGGACGTAGGCGAACCCGCGCGCGCCGCCCACGCGCAGCACGGGGCCGAACCGGTCGTGGCAGCGCCCGAGGAACTCGGCGGGTCGGTAGGTCAGGGCGGTCACGGAACTCCCCCTCGTTGCGCTTCGTCCCACTGTGTCATCGCTACCGGGAGGGTCACCCACCCGCCACCCGGCGACCTGCCGCACGCACGGGCACACCCGGCGGATGCGGTAGAGTGGTCGGGTTGTCCGTTCGGACACCTGGGGTCCTAGCCGAAGGTCGCGCACGCGTTCGCCGAGCGTGGTCGGGAGTCGGCCCCACGCCACACCGGCACCAGCCGGTCCGTGGTGTGACGTCATCAACAACACGACAGGAACACATTTCGCATGGCATCACAGAACCGCACGCGCCGCCAGGTGCGACTGTCCCGCGCGCTGGGCATCGCCCTCACGCCGAAGGCCGTCAAGTACTTCGAGAAGCGCCCCTACCCGCCGGGCGAGCACGGCCGCGCCCGTCGCCGCACCGAGAGTGACTACGCGGTCCGGTTGAAGGAGAAGCAGCGCCTGCGCGCCCAGTACGGGCTCCGCGAGGTGCAGTTGCGCCGTGCCTTCGACGAGGCCCGCCGCGAGCCGTGGCTGACCGGTGAGTCGCTGGTCGAGCTGCTCGAGATGCGTCTCGACGCGCTCGTGCTGCGCGCCGGCTTCGCCCGCACCATCGCCCAGTCGCGCCAGGCCGTGGTGCACCGCCACATCCTGGTGGACGGCAAGCTGGTGGACCGTCCCTCCTTCCGCGTGAAGCCGGGTCAGGTCGTCCAGATCAAGCCGCGCAGCCAGACCATGGTGCCGTTCCAGGTGGCCGCCGCCGGCGCCCACCGGGACGTGCTGCCGCAGGTGCCCGAGTACCTGAGCGTCGACCTCGAGAAGCTCCGCTTCGAGCTGGTCCGCCGCCCCAAGCGCGCCGAGGTCCCCGTGACCTGTGACGTGCAGCTGGTCGTGGAGCACTACTCGCGCTGACGCTGCAGACGAACGTCGGAGCATCGACCCGCCCCGGGACGGCCGCACCTCGGCCGGCACCCGGGGCGGGCTCGTCTCGCCCACCGACGGGGGCCTGGGGTATCCGGTTCCCCGACTGGAACGGGTAGTGTCGCCCCGAGGATCTTCCCCCGCCCCGTAGCCGCTGGAGGCAGCGTCATGTCAATCGCAGACGTCGCAGGTCTGATCGCCGCGATCGCGTTCGTGCTGCTCGTCGGAGCACTCGCGATCCCGCTGTTCAAACTGGGACGGGTGATGGACGAGGCCCGCACGTCACTGGCCCAGATCACCGAGCACACGTTGCCGGTGATCGACGAGGCCGCGCAGACCATCACCGCCACCAACGGTCAGATCGCCAAGGTGGACACGGTCACCACGGCCGCGGCCGAGGTCTCCACGAACGTCTCCGCGATGACCTCGCTGATCTCCGCCACGGTCGGTGCGCCGCTGATCAAGGTGGCCGCCTTCTCGCTGGCGGTGCGCGGCCTGTTCGGCAAGGCGGAGAAGAAGTGAAGCGGCTGTTCTGGATCGGCGTCGGTGTGGGCGTGACCGTGCTCGTGCTCCGTCAGGTCGGACGCCTGAACAACACCGTCGGGAAGGTGGCCCACGCGGTCAGCCCGGCCGGGATCGCGGACTCGATCACGGAGCTGGCCACCACCGCCAAGGAACTCGGCGAGACGTTCCGGGCGTCGATGGCCGAGAACGAAGCCGCCCTGACGGCTGCGCTGCTGCCCTCCGAGGAGGAGCGCGCCCGGGCCGCACGGGTTCGCGAGGAACGACGCGCCGCCGAGCGACGGGTCACCGACGAGTACAACCCCGACGACGAGAACGAGTTCTTCTAGGCGCTGCGGCGCCTGCGAGAGCACCCCGGCCGGGCACCCGGCCCGCCGCCACAACGTGAACGTGAACCTGAACGAAGGACCCATGCGCACCGCCGAGATCCGACGCCGATGGCTGACCTACTTCTCCGACCGCGGTCACGCCGTCGTGCCGTCCGCCTCGCTGATCTCCCCGGACCCCTCCACGCTCTTCGTGATCGCGGGCATGGTCCCGTTCATCCCGTACATGACGGGGGAGCGGACCCCCCCGTGGTCGAGGGCGACCAGTGTGCAGAAGTGTGTGCGGACCTCGGACATCGAGGAGGTCGGCAAGACCACCCGGCACGGCACGTTCTTCCAGATGAACGGCAACTTCTCCTTCGGCGACTACTTCAAGGAGGAGGCGATCCGGTACGCCTGGGAGTTCATCACCGGCTCCGAGGACGAGGGACGGCTGGGCTTCGACCCGGACGTCATCTGGGTCACCGTCTACGACGACGACGACGAGGCGTTCCGCCTCTGGCAGGAGATCGCCGGCCTCCCGCCGGAGCGGATCCAGCGCCGTGGCATGCGGGACAACTATTGGTCCACCGGTGCTCGCGGACCGGCCGGACCGTGCTCGGAGATCTACGTCGACCGCGGACCCGAGTACGGGCTCGAAGGTGGACCCATCGCCGATGAGGACCGCTACCTCGAGATCTGGAACCTCGTGTTCATGCAGTACGAGCGTGCGAACGGCGGCACGAAGGACCATTTCGAGATCCTCGGCGAGCTACGCCAGAAGAACATCGACACCGGCATGGGCCTTGAACGGGTGGCGTTCCTCAAGCAGGGCGTCGACAACATGTACGAGATCGACGAGGTCTTCCCGGTCATCGCGGCGGCGCAGCGGCTCTCCGGCCGGCGCTACGGCGACGACCACGACGACGACGTCCGCATGCGCGTCGTCGCCGACCACGTGCGCTCGGCCCTGATGCTGATCTCGGACGGGATCAAGCCCGCGAACGAGGGCCGCGGCTACGTGCTGCGCCGGCTGCTGCGCCGCGCCGTGCGCGCGATGCGGCTGCTCGGCGTCACCGAACCGACCCTGCCCGTGCTGTTGCCGGTGTCCAAGGACGCGATGAAGGCGTCCTACCCGGAGCTCGAGGCCGACTTCGCACGGATCTCCCAGGTGGCCTACGGCGAGGAGGAGGCGTTCCGGCGCACCCTCGACTCCGGTACCTCGATCCTCGACACCGCGGTGCGGAAGGTGAAGTCCTCCGGTGGTGACCTGCTCGCCGGCGACCAGGCGTTCGCGCTGCACGACACGTACGGCTTCCCGATCGACCTGACCCTCGAGATGGCTGCGGAACAGGGCCTGAAGGTCGACGAGGAGGCGTTCCGCACCCTGATGACCGAGCAGCGTCAGCGCGCCCGCGCGGACGCGCTCGCCAAGCGCTCCGGACAGGTCGACACCCAGGTGTACCAGGGGCTACAGGCTGCGCTGGGCGCGCCCGTGCAGTTCCTCGGCTACACCGACCACACCGCGCCCGCGCGGGTCGCGGCGATCCTGGTCGACGGCGTGGCGGTGCCCCAGGCGCAGGCACCCGCCGACATCGAGGTGGTGCTCGACCGCACGCCGTTCTACGCCGAGGCCGGCGGTCAGCTCGCCGACCACGGCACCATCGTGCTCGACGGGGGCGGGATCGTCGAGGTGGACGACGTCCAGGCACCGATCAAGGGCATGCCGGTGCACCGCGGCCGGCTCGTCGACGGTCAGGCGACCCTCGACGAGGGTGCGACGGCCACGATCAACACCGACCGCCGTCGGGCGATCAGCCGGGCCCACACGGCCACGCACATGGTGCACAAGGCGCTGCGCGAGTCCCTCGGCGACTCCGCCACCCAGGCGGGCTCCGAGAACGCCCCGAGCCGGGTGCGGTTCGACTTCCGGTCCGGCTCCGGCGTGCCCACCGGCGTGCTGTCCGAGATCGAGGAACGCGTGAACACCCAACTCGCCGAGAACCTCGAGGTGACCGACGCGGTCATGGGCCTGGACGAGGCCCGCGCCCAGGGCGCCATGGCCCTGTTCGGTGAGAAGTACGGCGACCGGGTCCGGGTGGTCTCGATCGGCGGCGACTGGTCCAAGGAGTTGTGCGGTGGCACCCACGTGCGCACCTCCGGGGAACTCGGCCTGGTGACCCTCCTCGGCGAGGCCTCGATCGGCTCCGGGGTGCGCCGCATCGACGCGCTCGTCGGCGCCGGGGCGTACACGTTCCAGGCCCGTGAGCACGCCCTCGTCGGCCAGTTGTCCCAGCTCGTCGGCGCCCGCAGCGAGGAGTTGCCCGAGCGCGTCTCCGGGCTGCTCACCCGGCTCAAGGACGCCGAGAAGGAGCTCGCCGCACTGCGTCAGGGCCAGTTGCTCGCCGGTGCCGGAAAGCTCGCTGCCGAAGCGGCCACGCATGGCGGCCTGCGGGTGGTGACCACCGACATCGGGGAGGTCTCCTCCGCCGACGACGTACGCACCCTCGTCCTGGACGTGCGGAACCGGCTCGGCAACGCCGCCGGCGCCGTGGTCGCCATCGGGGCGATCGTCAAGGACCGGCCGGTGGTCGTGGTCGCGACGAACGAGGCGGCTCGGAGCGCGGGTGCGAAGGCGGGCGCCCTGGTCCGGACGGCGGCCGGCCGGCTCGGCGGCGGCGGTGGCGGCAAGGACGACATCGCTCAGGGTGGCGGCACCGACGCCGCGGCGTTGGCGGACGCGCTGGCGGCGATCACCACGGACCTGGATGCCATCGGTGACTGACGGGCCCGGGGGCATGCGGACCGGCGTCCGGATCGGCGTCGACGTCGGCACCGTCCGGATCGGCGTGGCGCGTTGCGACCCGCACGGGATGCTGGCCACCCCGGTGCGGACCGTGGCGCGTTCGGGGCCCGGTCGGGGGGTCGACGAACTGGCGCAGATCGTCGCCGATTACGAGGCGATCGAGGTCGTCGTCGGCCTGCCCAGGAGCCTGTCCGGGCAGGAGGGTGCTGCGGCACGCAGTGTTCGCGCGTACGCTGGAGCGATTGCGAAGGCGGTACGTCCCCTCCCCGTGCGCCTTGTCGACGAGCGGCTGACGACCGTGTCGGCACACCAGGCCCTGCACGCCTCGGGACGCGCCGGCCGCAAGCACCGACAAGTAGTGGACCAGGTCGCCGCGACCATGATCCTGCAGGCTGCGCTCGACCAGGAGCGCCACCTCGGTCAGCCACCCGGCACGGCCGTCGGCGGCGAGGACAGTGCGAACGAATCGAGACCCCAGGAGGAGGAACGGTGACCGACCTCTTCGACGAAGCCTTCACGGGCTCCGCGGCCCCCGAACCGCAGCGGGCCACCTCCCGACGCAACTCACAGCGCCGACGCGAGGCCAAGCGACGCGCGCAACGGCGCCGGAACATGATCACGTTCTTCGTGATGATCGTCTCCATCGCGCTGCTCGTCGGTGGTGCCTGGGTGCTGATCCGCCCGATGATCTCCGGCGACGGCGCACCGAGCGCGACCGTCTCCGACTACCCGGGCCCCGGCACCGGTGAGGTGCAGATCGTGGTCAACACGGGTGAGACCGGCGCCGACATCGCGACCACGCTCGTCGACAACGACGTCGTGGCCACCACCGGAGCCTTCGTGCAGGCCTACAACACCAACCCCGACGCCGTCAGCATCCAGGCCGGGACCTACACGCTGCAGTCGCAGATGAACGCCGCCGACGCCGTCGCCGCGCTCCTCGACCCGGCCAGCCGGTCCGACCTGACCATCACGATCCCGGAGGGCTGGCGGGCCACGAAGATCTACGCCCGGATCGCGAACCGGCTCGGCATCACCGAGGAGGAGGTGGCCACGGCCGCCGCCGAGGTCGCCGCGTCCTACCTGCCGGCGGAGGCCGGTGGCGAGATCGAGGGCTGGCTGTTCGCGTCCACGTACACGATCCAGACCGACTCCACCGCGACCTCGGTGCTGCAGCAGATGGTCGACCTGACCGTGGCGAACCTCGACGAGCGGAACATCGCGGCCGAGGATCGTGAGGAGCTCCTGATCAAGGCGTCGATCGTCGAGGCCGAGGTCGCCAACCAGGACGACTGGAACATGGTGGCCCGGGTGGTCGAGAACCGGCTCGCGGGTTGCACCGGTGACGGCACCCTCGGGATGGACTCCACCTACGCCTACGGGCTGAACAAGATCGCGCCTGAGATCACCCGCACCGAGTGGGAGACCGAGCACCCGTTCAACACCCGGATCGTGCCCGGACTGCCGCCGACGCCGATCGGGGCACCCGGTGCCGGAGCTCTCGACGCCGTGCTGAACCCGCCCGAGGGCGACTGGTGCTACTTCGTCACCGTGAACCCGACGACCGGTGAGACCCGCTTCACCGCGGACTACGACGAACATCTGGAGAATCAGCGGCTGTACCGCGAGTGGCTCGCCGAACAGACCGCTGCGCCGGAGGAGACCACGGAGGGCGAAGGCTGAGCATGCGGCACCATGCGGCGGTGCTCGGTCACCCCGTCGCGCACTCGCTGTCACCGGTGTTGCACCGGGCCGCGTATGCCGACCTCGGGCTCACGGAGTGGGAGTACGGGCTGCACGACGTCGACGAAGGTGACCTCTCGGCGTTCGTGCGCGGCCTCGACGACTCCTGGGCCGGCCTCTCGCTGACCATGCCGCTCAAGCAGCAGGCGCTGGCCCTCAGCGACCACGTGGAGCCGCTCGCCAAGGTGGTGGGCGCCGTCAATACGCTGCTGTTCCAACCCGGCGGCCTGCTGATCGGCGCGAACACCGACGTCCACGGCATCGTCGAGGCATTGCGGGAGGCGACGCCCCAGCCACCGCGCGCCGACGCCCGGCGCGGCGTGATCATCGGCGCCGGGTCGACCGCGGCGGCCGCCCTGGCCGCGCTCGGTGAGTTGGGCATCCACGCACCGGTGGTACTGGCGCGTTCGGTCGGGCGGGCAGGGATCGTGATGCGTGCCGCCGCACGGATGGGCGTCACCCCCGAGTACGTCACCCTGACCGACGACCGGGCCCGTGCCGAACTGCTCGGCGCCGATGTGGTGGTCTCGACGGCGCCGCACGGCGCGGCGGACTCCCTGGTCGCTCTGCTCGACGGCGCCGCACTGGACCCCGATCAGGTCCTGTTGGACGTGGTCTACGAGGGCTGGCCGACGGCGGTCGCGGCCGCCTGGCGGTCGGCCGGCGGATCGATCTCGCCCGGGTATCTGATGCTGCTGCACCAGGCCGTCGAGCAGGTCCGGCTGATGACGGGGCAGACCGGCCCCGTGGCGGCCATGCGCGCCGCCCTCATGCAGGCGCTGGCGGACTGACCGGCATGGGGGATCCGGTGGTGGTGCTGGTCTGCGCCGCGCTGACGGGCCTGGTCGCGCTCGCGCTGACGCCGTGGCTGCGGGTCCGTTGCGGCGAGGAGTCCACCCTGCCGAACTCGGGCCTGCACGCGATGCTGGCGAGCCTGGGCGGTGCCGGTGCGGCGATCCTGGCCGATGGCTGGGCCGAACTGGTGGCGCTGGCCGTCGCCGCCCTGGCGTGCTCGCTGCTGGTCGTGGTGGACGTGGCGACCCACCGGCTGCCGGACGTGATCGTGGTGCCGGCGTCCGCCGTCGTCCTCCTTGCCCTCGTGGTCGCGGCCGCGACCACGGGCACCTGGGCGGACCTGCTGCGGGCCCTCGCCGGGGCGGCCGCCGTGGGGGTCGGCCTGCTTCTGCTGTGCCTGGCCAGCCCGACCGGTCTCGGCCTGGGCGATGTGAAGCTGGGCGCACTGCTGGGCCTGGTCCTCGGCTGGACCGGGTGGGCCGCGGTGGCGGCCGGGGTGCTGGCGGCGTTCGTGCTCGGTGGCCTGTTCGCGGTGATCCTGCTCGCCACCACGAAGGCGGACCGGCGCACGGCGGTCGCGTTCGGGCCGTGGCTGATCGCGGGCGCCGTGGTCGGTATGGTCTGGGGTCCGGCGCTGCTCGGCATGTCCTGAGCCGCCGGAGCCGCCCCGGCCGGCCGGGCCGGTGGAACTGATCGAAGTCCGGACGGCGCCCGGACCGGACGGCGCGCCGTGGGACACTAGCGATCATGCTCAGATGGTTGACGGCCGGGGAGTCCCACGGCCAAGCGCTCGTCGGGATCATCGAGGGGGTGCCGGCCGGGGTCACCGTCGGCAGCGCCGAGATCCGCACCGCCCTCGCTCGGCGCCGACTCGGCCACGGCCGGGGCGCACGGATGAAGTTCGAACAGGACGAGGTGCGGGTCCTCGGGGGTGTCCGGCACGGTGTCACGATGGGCTCACCGGTCGCGATCGAGATCGGCAACTCGGAGTGGCCCAAGTGGGAGCAGGTCATGGCCGCCGACCCGGTCGGCGCGGGTGTCCTCGAGATCGACGCGGGCACCGGTGACGCACGGGAGCAGGCGCGTAACAAGCCGCTGACCACGCCGCGCCCGGGCCATGCCGACCTGGTCGGCATGGAGAAGTACCACCTGAGCGATGCCCGGCCGGTGCTTGAACGGGCCTCCGCGCGCGAGACGGCCACCCGGGTGGCGCTCGGCACCGTCGCCGCCGCCCTCCTCGAGCAGGCCGCCGGTGTACGCCTGGTCTCCCACGTGGTCTCGGTCGGTCCGGTGGGCACACCCGAGGACGCCCCGCGCCCGGGACCCGACGACGTCGCGGCCCTGGACGCGGATCCGATCCGCAGCTTCCACGCCGAGACGTCCGCCGCGATGATCGCCGAGATCGACGACGCGAAGAAGGCCGGGGACACCCTCGGCGGCGTGGTCGAGGTGCTCGCCTACGGACTGCCCCCGGGCCTCGGCAGCTACGTGCACAGCGACCGGCGCCTCGACGCCAGGCTGGCCGGCGCGCTGATGGGCATCCAGGCGATCAAGGGGGTCGAGGTCGGGGACGGGTTCCGTACCGCTGCCCGGCGCGGCTCGGCCGCCCACGACGAGATCACCCGCGACGCCGACGGCCGGGTCCGGCGGCGCACGAACCGCGCCGGCGGCATCGAGGGTGGCATGTCCAACGGTGAGGTCCTCGCCGTGCGGGCCGCCCTCAAGCCCATCTCGACCGTGCCACGCGCCCTCGAGACCATCGACGTCGCGACCGGCGAGTCGGCGACCGCCCTGCATCAGCGGTCCGACACCTGCGCGGCCGCCCCGGCCGCGGTGGTCGCCGAGGCGATGGTGGCGCTCGTCCTGGCGGAGGCCCTGATGGAGAAGTTCGGCGGAGACGCGATCTCCGAGACCGCCCGGAACGTGGCCACCTACCTCGACTCGATCCCGGAGACCATGAAGTGAGCGCCGCCACGAACGGACCGGCCCTGATCCTGATCGGCCCGCCCGGCGCCGGCAAGTCGACCGTTGGCCACCTGCTCGCAGCCGCCTGGGGCACGACGTTCCGGGACACCGACGCCGACGTGGAGGCGGCCGCAGGCCGCAGCATCCCGGACATCTTCATCGACGACGGCGAGGAGGTCTTCCGAGCACTGGAGCGCACGGCCGTGGCGACGGCGTTGGCCGAGCACGACGGCATCCTCGCCCTGGGTGGGGGCGCGGTGCTCGACGAGGGTACGCAGGCGGCACTGGCGGGCCGCCGCGTCGTCTACCTGTCGGTGTCCCTGGCGCACGCGTCACCGCGGGTCGGACTGAGCGGCAACCGCCCTTTGCTCGTGGGCAGCCCGCGGCGGCAGTGGCAGGTGCTGATGGACGCCCGCAGGCCGGTGTACACCGCTCTCGCCTCCGTGGAGGTCAGCACCGACGGCCGGTCCCCGGAACAGGTCCGGGACGCCGTGCTCGCCGAGGTGGCCCTGCCGTGACCGTCACCCGCATCCACGTCACCGCGGAGCGCAGTTACGACGTGCTGATCGGACGCGGGCTCGCGGGTGAGCTGCCCGGACTCGTGGGCGCCGGCACCCGCCGGGTGCTGCTGGTCCACCAGGTCGCCGTCGCGGACGCGGCCGAGGGGTTCCGTTCGGCCCTGACCGCCGCCGGGTTCGAGGTGCACCCGAGCCCGATCCCGGACGCGGAGGGGGCCAAGACCGCGACGGTCGCGGCCGGGTGCTGGGAACAGCTCGGTCTGGCCGGGTTCACCCGGGACGACGTCGTCATCGGGCTCGGCGGGGGAGCGGCCACCGACCTGGCCGGGTTCGTCGCGGCCACCTGGCTGCGTGGGGTCAGGGTGATCCAGGTGCCCACCACCCTGCTCGGGATGGTGGACGCCGCCGTGGGCGGCAAGACCGGGATCAACACGGCCGAGGGCAAGAACCTCGTGGGGGCGTTCCACTCCCCGGTCGGGGTGCTCTGCGACCTCGACACCCTGGCGACCCTGCCCGCCGCGGATCTTGCCGCCGGGCTGGCCGAGGTGGTCAAGTGCGGGTTCATCGACGACCCCCGGATCCTCGAGCTCGTCGAGGCGGATCCGGACGCCGCCCGCGACCCGGCCGCACCGGTGCTGCGTGAACTCGTGGAGCGCGCGGTCGCGACGAAGGCCCGGGTGGTCTCGGCGGACCTGCGCGAGGCCGATCTGCGCGAGATCCTGAACTACGGGCACACCTTCGGTCATGCGATCGAGCACCACGAGCAGTTCCGGTGGCGGCATGGGGAAGCGGTGGCGGTGGGCTTGGTGTTCGCCGCGGAGCTGGCCCACCTCGCCGGGCGCCTGGACGCCGATCTGGCCGACCGGCACCGCCGGATCCTGGCCTCGCTCGGATTGCCCACCGGTTACCCGGCCGGGCACTGGGACGCGTTGCTCACCGCGATGCGCCGGGACAAGAAGACCCGGGGCGCGACCCTGCGGTTCGTGATCCTCGACGGCTTGGCCCGGCCGACCCGGCTCGAGGGCCCGACGCCGGAGCTCCTGATGGCCGCCTATGCCGCCATCAGCTCGCCCGCCGCCCCCGCCGGTGCCAACAGTGCCAACAGTGCCAACAGTGCCACGGAGCTCCCATGACCGACGTCCTCGTCCTGAACGGTCCGAACCTGGGCCGGCTCGGCTCACGCGAGCCCGATGTCTACGGCGTTCTCGACCACGCCGGGCTGACCGCCGCGATCGGGCAGTGGGCCGACGCCCTCGGCCTGACCGCCGAGGTGCGCCAGAGCGACGACGAGGCCGAGCTCGTCCACTGGCTGCACGAGGCGGTCGACGCCCGTCGGGACGTGGTGCTCAACCCGGCCGCGTTCACCCACTACTCCTACGCGCTGCGGGACGCCGCCGCCCAGGTGACCACCTCGGGTCTGCGCCTGATCGAGGTCCACCTGACCAACCCGGCCACGCGCGAGCGGTTCCGGCACAACAGCGTGATCGGTGGGGTCGCCACCGGGACCGTCGCCGGCTTCGGGACGGACTCCTACCGGCTCGCCCTGGCGGCGCTCGTCGAGGCTTGATCCTTTTGAATCAAGCCCTAAGGCTTGATACATATCAATCAAGACTGTAGCCTTGTCTCGTGTTCGTACTGACGGTGGACCAGGACGCCTCCAGGCGGCGCGGGGACCGTGTCGACGCCGCGCTGGCCGGGCTCGACGCCCACATCGACGCCCGCGGCCTCGCCACCGACCTGGCGCTGCCCTTCGAGCGCACGGTGGGGGACGAGATCCAGGGGGTGGTGACCGGCGCCCCGGCCGCCCTCGACCTCGTCCTGTACCTCCAGCGGCGAGCCGAATGGAGCGTGGGGGTGGGCGTCGGCCCGGTCGACCTGCCGCTCGCCGGCAGCGCGCGGGCCTCCTCGGGTGAGGCGTTCGTACGCGCCCGGGCCGCCGTCGAGCGTGCCAAGGGCAAGTCGGTGCCGGTGCCCCTGGCGCTGGACGCGGGCGAGCGCCCGAACGGGGCCGCCGACGAGGCGGAGGCGCTGGTGCAGTTGCTGGCCGCCGTGGTCCGGCGACGTACCGAGCGCGGTTGGGAGGTGGTCGACCTCCTCACCGACGGCGTCGGGACGGCTCGCGAGGCGGCCTCTCGCCTCGGGATCACGCCGCAGGCCGTGAGCCAGCGCCTGGACGCGGCGATGTGGTCGGTCCAGGACCGGGTCCACCCCCTCGCGGAGCGTCTGCTGGCCGACCTGGACCTCGCCGCGACATGATGGCGCGGTGAACCTCGTCCTCACCATCGAGATCGCGGCCGCCGCCCTGGTCATCTCCGCAGGCGCCGGCGGCCCCATCACCGCCTGGATCCTGCGCCTGGCCAGCCGGAAGCGACTCGAGGACGCCGCCGAACGGGACGGCGCGGATCCCGACGACCGGCAGGCCGACCCGGCCGCCGAGCAATTGCGCGGCGGTGCCTGGATCGGAGTCCTCGAGCGACTGGCGATCACCGGCTCGATCCTGGTCGGATACCCGGCCGCCATCGCCGTCGTGGTCGCGGTCAAGGGTCTCGGCCGGTTCCCGGAGATCCACGGCAGCGTAGGGGTCTCGGAGCGGTTCATCATCGGAACGCTGGCCTCCTACCTCTGGGCGGGCGCGATCGGCGTGGCAGCGGTGGCGGCCCTCGGCGCGTTACCCTGAGGGCCGCACCTTTCCTGCACCGGGCCCGGTGACCGCAGATCCCGTGCGCCCCCGTCGGCCCGCCCGGATCCGACAGACCGAACAGAAACGAAGGAAACGCCTGTGGCATCGACGAACGACCTCAAGAACGGCCTGGTTCTCAACATCGACGGCCAGCTCTGGTCCGTGGTGGAGTTCCAGCACGTCAAGCCCGGCAAGGGCCCGGCGTTCGTGCGCACCAAGCTCAAGGGCGTCACCAACGGCAAGGTGGTCGCGAAGACGTTCAACGCGGGCGTGAAGGTGGAGACGGCGAATGTCGACAAGCGCGACATGCAGTACCTGTACCAGGAGGGCGAGGACTTCGTCTTCATGGACACCAGTGACTACGAGCAGATCACCGTGCCCGGCGCGACCGTGGACAGCGCCGCGAACTTCATGCTCGAGGGCCAGGAGGTCATCGTCGCCATCCACGAGGGCACCCCGCTCTACGTGGAGCTGCCGGCGTCCGTGGTCATGGAGATCACCTACACCGAGCCGGGACTGCAGGGCGACCGCTCCTCGGCCGGCACCAAGCCCGCCACGATCGAGACGGGCTACCAGATCCAGGTGCCGCTGTTCCTCGAGACCGGCACGAAGGTCAAGGTCGACACCCGTAGCGGTGACTACCTGGGCCGCGTCAACGACTAGTGGCCGCACGCAGCAAGGCGCGCAAACGCGCGCTCGACGTGCTCTATGAGGCCGATCAGCGCGCCCTCGGCGCCGCCGCGACCGAGGGTGGCGCGGCGCCGACCCTGATGGGTCTGCTCGCGGACCGCATCCTCGAGCCCGGCACCCAGGCCGCGCTGCCCGAGTACTCGGTGCAGATCGTCGAGGGCGTCAGCGAGCACGTGGCCCGGATCGACGAGATCCTGTCGACGTTCTCCCAGGGCTGGACGCTCGCGCGGATGCCCGCAGTGGACCGGGCCATCCTGCGCCTGTCCACGTGGGAGATCCTCTACAACGACGAGGTGCCGGACGCCGTCGCGATCGACGAGGCACTCGAACTCGCCCGGGCGCTGTCCACGGACGACTCGCCGCCGTTCATCAACGGCATGCTGGGTCGGATCGCCCAGTACGGCTCCGACCTCCTGGACTGAACGGACCGACCCTCGACCCGGGAGCAACCATGCCCCTTCACGGTGACTACGCCCCGAGCCCCAGCGACCGCTCGGCCGCACAGGTGGCCGCCTACGAGTCGTCCGGGGGCACGAAGGGCATCACCCTGGGCGGCAAGCCCGTCGTGATCCTGACCACGGTCGGCGCGAGGTCGGGGAAGCTGCGCAAGATCCCGCTGATGCGCGTGGAGCACGACGGCGAGTATCTCGCCGTGGGCTCCTACGGGGGCGGCCCGAGGAACCCCGTCTGGGTCCACAACCTGCTCGCCGACCCTCGGGTGGGGCTCCAGGACGGCCCGCGGACGTGGGACATGGTCGCTCGGGAGCTCACCGGCGCCGAGCGGGACGTCTGGTGGGAGCGTGCGGTCGCCGCATTCGGGACCTACGCGAGCTATCAGCGCAGGACCGAGCGGCTGATCCCCGTGTTCCTGCTCACACCCGCGTCGACGCCGCACGCCTGAGGCCCGCGGTCACAGGGGCACTCGGCACGTCGTCGGGGTCGTCGGAACGTCGTCGGTACGTCGCGGTCAGGTCGTGGACGGGGATGGTCGACCGGTGCGAGTCGAACTAGCGTGGCGGCGTGAACCGGATCTCAGTCCCCGACCTGTTTCCCGACGTCTACCGGCGGCTCCTGACGCTCAACCGGGAGGTCGAGGCGGCCCGGCGCAGCGCCGACGTCGAACTCGCCGTCATCGAGCTCGTGAAGGTGCGTGCCTCGCAGATCAACGGCTGCGCGTTCTGCACGGACATGCACGCCAAGGAGGCCCTGGAGGCCGGCGTCACCGCACGTCAGCTCGCGGTTCTGCCGACCTGGCGCGAGACCCGGCTGTTCACGTCCGCCGAGCGCGCGGCGCTGGACCTGGCGGAGTCGATGAGCCGGCTCGCCCTCACCCAGCACGTGCCCGACGAGGTCTACGCGGCGGCCGCCGAGGTGTTCGACGAGGACCAGTTGGCCGTGGTGATCTGGGCCGCGGCCGTGATCCAGACCTTCAACGCCCTGAACGTCACCTGCCCGAAGCCGTTGCCGGAGCAGGACTGGCCGAGCTGAGCGCACCCGTGCGGATCGGGTCGCCGGGGGCGGTAAGGTGACCGAGGCATGTTGACATTCCTTTAAGCCCGTCCTGTGAGGCGGGGAAGGAGGCTTTCCGCCGGTGACCTCTGGCGCCACGAGCACGACCGTGCTCTCCGAGAACGACATCTCCCGGGCCCTGACCCGGATCGCTCACGAGATTCTCGAACGCAACAAGGGCGGGACCGATCTGGTCCTCCTCGGGATACCGACCAGGGGTGCGCCGCTCGCCCGGCGCCTGGGGGAGCGGATCCTCGACGCGGAGGGCCGTCCCGAGGCCCCGCTCGCGGAGCTGGTCGGCACCCTGGACATCACGATGCACCGGGACGACCTGCGCCGGAACCCCACCCGGGCGCTCGAACCGACCCGGATCCCGCCCGTCGGCCTGGACGAGAAGGTGGTCGTCCTCGTCGACGACGTGCTCTACTCCGGCCGCACCATCCGGGCCGCGCTCGACGCGATCTCCGACCTCGGCCGCCCGCGCGCCGTCCAGCTCGCGGTCCTCGTCGACCGCGGCCACCGGGAACTGCCCATCCGCGCCGACTACATCGGGAAGAACCTGCCCACCTCGCGCAGCGAGCGGGTCAGTGTCCGACTCACCGAGCTCGACGGGTCGGACTCGGTGGTGTTGTCCTCATGAGGCACCTGCTCTCCGCCGGCGACCTGAGCCGCGCCGAGGCGGTCGAGATCCTCGACACCACGTCCACGATGGCCGCCACCCAGTCCCGGGAGATCAAGAAGCTCCCGGCCCTGCGCGGGCTCACCGTGGTGAACCTCTTCTTCGAGGACTCCACCCGGACCCGGATCTCCTTCGAGGCGGCCGCGAAGCGACTTTCAGCGGACGTCATCAACTTCTCCGCCAAGGGATCCTCGGTGTCGAAGGGGGAGTCCCTCAAGGACACCGCGCTCACCCTCGCCGCGATGGGCGCGGATGCCGTGGTGATCCGCCACCAGGCGTCCGGCGCGCCGCACCGGCTGGCGACCTCCGGGTGGATCCGTACCCCCGTGGTGAACGCCGGTGACGGGATGCACCAGCACCCCACCCAGGCGCTGCTCGACGCGTTCACCATGCGTCGCCACCTCGTCGGTGGCGGCGAGGGCGGCGACGGCGTGGGCGAGGACCTGACCGGGGCGAAGGTGGTCATCGTCGGGGATGTGCTGCACTCCCGGGTGGCCCGCTCGAACGTGGACCTGCTGCACACCCTCGGCGCGCACGTCACCCTCGTGGCGCCGCCGACGCTTCTGCCGGTCGGCGTGGACACCTGGCCGTGCGCGGTGTCCTACGACCTGGACGCGAGCATCGCCGACGTCCGCCCGGACGCCATCATGATGCTGCGCGTCCAACGTGAGCGGATGTCGAGCGCCGGGGGCGGATTCTTCCCCTCGCCGATGGAGTACTCGCGCCGGTACGGTCTCGACGGCACCCGCCTGGCCGCCCTGCCCGAGCACTGCGTGGTGATGCACCCCGGCCCGATGAACCGTGGCCTGGAGATCTCCGCGAAGGCGGCCGACTCGCCCCGGTCCACGATCGTGGAACAGGTCGCGAACGGTGTCGCCGTGCGCATGGCCGTGTTGTACCTGCTGCTCGCCGGCGGCACCCCGACCGAAGGATCCCGATGACCAGCTACCTGATCCGCGCCGCGTCCGTCCTCGGCGGCGAGCGCACCGACCTCTATCTCGCCGATGGCGTGATCGCGGCCCTCGGGCCCGACGCGGCCGCGGCCGCGCCGCGCGGCGACGGCGGCAGTGCCGTCGAGGTCGTCGAGATCGACGCGAGCACCCTGATCGCGTTGCCGGGCCTCGTCGACCTGCACACGCACCTGCGCGAACCGGGCCGCGAGGACGCCGAGACGGTCGCCTCCGGTACCCGTGCGGCGGCCGTCGGGGGTTTCACCTGTGTGCACGCGATGGCGAACACGGACCCCGTCGCGGATACCGCGGGCGTGGTCGAGCAGGTCTGGCGACTCGGCCAGGACGCCGGCTGGGCGCAGGTGCGCCCGGTGGGTGCCGTGACCGTCGGACTGCGCGGGGAGCAGCTCGCCGAGCTCGGCGCGATGGCCGACTCCGCGGCGGCCGTGCGGGTGTTCTCCGACGACGGCATGTGCGTCCACGACCCGGTCCTGATGCGGCGGGCCCTGGAGTACGTGAAGGCGTTCGACGGCGTCGTGGCCCAGCACGCGCAGGAGCCACGCCTGACCGCGGGTGCGCTCATGCACGAGGGTGTCGTCTCCGCGGCCCTCGGGCTGACCGGCTGGCCCGCGGTCGCGGAGGAGGCGATCATCGCCCGCGACGTCCTGCTCGCCGAGCACGTGGGCTCCCGCGTGCACATCTGCCACCTCTCGACGGCCGGTTCCGTGGACATCATCCGCTGGGCCAAGGCCCGGGGCATCGACGTGACCGCGGAGGTCACCCCGCACCACCTGGTGCTCACCGACGAGGCGGTGCGCGGCTACGACCCCCAGTTCAAGGTGAACCCGCCGTTGCGCACCGCGGCCGACGTGGCCGCGGTCCGCGCCGGCCTCGCGGACGGCACCATCGATATCGTCGCCACCGACCACGCACCGCATCCGGACGAGGACAAGGACTGCGAGTTCGCCGCCGCCGCGATGGGCATGACCGGGCTGGAGACCGCCCTGTCCGTGGTGGTCGAGGCGATGGTGAACAACCCCGACCACGACTTCGGCTGGGCCGACGTGGCCCGCACCATGTCCGCGGCCCCGGCGGCCATCGGCCGGGTGTCCGAACAGGGGCGCCCGCTCGAGGTCGGGGAGCCCGCGAACCTCGTCCTGGTGGACCCCGAGGCCACCTGGACCGTCGACCCACCGGCCCTGCGCACCGCCAGCTCGAACACCCCCTTCGCGCAGCGCGAACTGCCGGCCCGCGTGGTCGCCACGTTCTGGCGCGGCGCGGCGACCGTGCTCGACGGTGCCCCCCGTGAGGCCCTCCGCGAGCGTGCGGGGGCCGGCGCGTGAACACCCAGCAGCAGATGAATACCGAGGTGAAAGTCATGACGTCCGCAGCGACGCTCGATCCGGCCGCCGACCAGGCCGGCCACGGGGCGGAAACCGCCCTGCTCGTCCTCGAGGACGGCACCGTCATGCGCGGACGCGCCTACGGCGCCCGGGGCGTCACGTTCGGCGAGATCGTCTTCTCCACCGGCATGACCGGCTACCAGGAGACCCTCACCGACCCTTCATACCACCGGCAGATCGTCATCATGACGGCCCCGCACATCGGGAACACCGGCGTGAACGACGAGGACCCCGAGTCCCTGAAGATCTGGGTGGCCGGCTTCGTCGTGCGCGACCGGGCCCGCCGCGCCTCGAGCTGGCGCTCGCGCCGGGAGCTCGAGGACGAGCTGGCCGCGCAGGGCATCGTCTCGATCAGCGACGTGGATACCCGCGCCCTGACCCGCCGGCTGCGGGAGGAGGGTGTGATGCGCGCCGGGATCTTCTCCGGGGACGCACTGCCGGCCCTGCCCGGCCGGCACGGCGAGGCCGAACTGCTCGCGCAGGTCGCGGCCAGCCCGCAGATGACCGGTGCGGACCTGGCCCGCGAGGTGAGCACCCCCGAGCCGTACGTCGTGGAGCCGTCCGGCGAGTTCGCCGGCCGGGACCCGCTCGCCACCGTCGTGGCCGTCGACCTCGGCATCAAGGCGATGACCCCACAGCGGCTCTCCGAGCGCGGCGTCCGGGTGCACGTGGTGCCCTCACGCAGCACGATCACCGACATCACCGCACTGCAGCCGGACGGCGTGTTCTTCTCGAACGGTCCCGGTGACCCCGAGGCGTCCGTCCACGAGGTGGAACTGCTACGCGAGGTTCTCGACGCCGGCCTGCCCTACTTCGGGATCTGCTTCGGCAACCAGATCCTCGGGCGTGCCCTGGGCTACGGCACCTACAAGCTCGGCTACGGCCACCGCGGGCTGAACCAGCCCGTCAAGGACGTCACCACCGGCAAGGTCGAGATCACCTCGCACAACCACGGCTTCGCCGTCGACGCCCCGATCGACGGCGAGTCGACCGCCCCGCATGATGGCGGCCGTTACGGGCGCGTGATCGTCTCCCACATCGGTCTCAACGACAACGTGGTGGAGGGCCTGGAGTGCCTGGACATCCCCGCGTTCTCGGTGCAGTACCACCCGGAGGCCGCGGCCGGCCCACACGACGCCGCCTACCTGTTCGACCGGTTCGTGGACCTGATCACCGGCGGCGCGACGCCGGCCCGGGCCACCGCCCCACAGACCCAGAAGGACGCCAACTGATGCCCCGTCGTTCCGATATTGCCAGCGTCCTCGTGATCGGGTCCGGCCCGATCGTGATCGGCCAGGCCGCAGAGTTCGACTACTCCGGCACCCAGGCCTGTCGCGTCCTGCGCGAGGAGGGTCTGCGGGTCATCCTGGTCAACTCCAACCCGGCCACGATCATGACCGACCCGGAGTTCGCCGACGCCACCTACGTGGAGCCGATCACGCCCGAGGTGGTGGCGTCCATCATCGAGAAGGAACGACCCGACGCCCTGCTGCCGACCCTGGGCGGGCAGACCGCCCTCAACACGGCCATCTCGCTGCACGAGGCCGGGGTGCTGGAACGGTACGGCGTGGAGCTGATCGGCGCGAACATCGACGCCATCAACGCGGCCGAGGACCGACAGCTCTTCAAGGGTGTCGTGGAGCGCTGCGGCGCCGAGGTGGCCCGGTCCGCGATCACCCACTCGATCGAGGACTGCCTGGACGCCGTCGCTGACCTCGGTTACCCGGTCGTGGTGCGCCCCTCCTTCACCATGGGCGGCCTCGGCTCCGGGATCGCCTACGACGAGGCCCAGTTGCGCCAGATCGCCGGCGCCGGGCTGCACTACTCACCGACCACCGAGGTGCTGCTCGAGGAGTCCATCCTCGGCTGGAAGGAGTTCGAGCTCGAACTCATGCGCGACCGCGCGGACAACGTGGTGGTCGTCTGCTCCATCGAGAACTTCGACCCGGTGGGGGTGCACACCGGTGACTCGATCACCGTCGCCCCGGCCCTGACCCTGACCGACCGCGAGTACCAGCGGCTGCGGGACATCTCGATCGCGGTCATCCGTGAGGTCGGGGTGGACACCGGTGGGTGCAACATCCAGTTCGCCGTGGAGCCGTCCACCGGCCGGATCGTGGTCATCGAGATGAACCCCCGGGTGTCCCGCTCGAGCGCCCTGGCCTCCAAGGCCACCGGGTTCCCGATCGCGAAGATCGCCGCCCGCCTCGCCGTGGGCTACACCCTCGACGAGATCCCGAACGACATCACCGGATCCACGCCGGCCTCGTTCGAGCCGACCCTCGACTACGTCGTGGTCAAGGTGCCCCGGTTCGCGTTCGAGAAGTTCCCGGCCGCGGACCCCACCCTCACCACCACGATGAAGAGCGTGGGGGAGGCGATGGCCCTCGGCCGCAACTTCACCGAGGCGCTGCAGAAGGCGATGCGCTCGATCGACACCGACGACTCCTCGTTCACCTGGGCCGGAGAGGTTCCGGACGCCGAGGAGACCGGTCTGCTCCTGGAGTCGATCCGGGTCCCGACCGACCACCGCATCCTCGACCTGCAGCGGGCCATCCGCGGCGGCGCCACCCTTGAGGAGATCACCGCCGCGACCGGGATCGACCCCTGGTTCGTCGACCAGATCATCCTCCTGGACGAGGTCGCGCATGAGATCACCGCGGCCGCGACGCTGCAGCCCGACATCCTCGCCCGGGCGAAGCGGCACGGCTTCTCGGACGCCCAGATCGCGCAGATGCGCGGCCTGGGGGAGGCGACCGTGCGCGAGATGCGCCACGCCTACGGGCTGCGGCCGGTCTACAAGACGGTGGACACCTGTGCCGCCGAGTTCGCCGCCCGGACCCCGTACCACTACTCCAGCTACGACGCCGAGACCGAGGTGGCCGCCCGGGGCCGCCCGGCCGTGCTGATCCTCGGCTCGGGACCGAACCGGATCGGGCAGGGCATCGAGTTCGACTACTCGTGCGTGCACGCGGCCCTGGCGCTCAAGGGCTCGTACGAGACCGTCATGATCAACTGCAACCCGGAGACGGTCTCCACCGACTACGACACCGCGGACCGCCTGTACTTCGAGCCGCTCACGTTCGAGGACGTGCTCGAGGTCTACCTGGCCGAGCTGGCCGTCGGCCCGGTCGCGGGCGTGATCGTGCAGCTCGGTGGGCAGACGCCGCTCAAGCTGGCCGACCGCCTGGCCGCCGCCGGCCTGCCCATCTGGGGCACCCCGCCGTCGGCCATCGACGCGGCCGAGGACCGCGGCCAGTTCGGCCAGGTGCTGCTGAACGCCGGGCTGCCGGCGCCGGCGTTCGGCACCGCGATCTCGCTGGCGCAGGCGACCGAGATCGCGGACCGGATCGGCTACCCGGTCTTGGTGCGACCGTCCTACGTTCTCGGCGGGCGCGGGATGGAGATCGTCTACGACGCCGAGCAGCTCGTCGACTACGTGCGCCGGGCCACCGGCGCCGGTGACGCCGGGGCGCTGCTGCCCGCCCCGGTGCTCGTGGACCGGTTCCTCGACCAGGCGATCGAGATCGACGTGGACGCCCTCTACGACGGCACCGAGCTGTACCTGGGCGGGGTGATGGAACACATCGAGGAGGCGGGGATCCACTCCGGCGACTCCGCGTGCGTGCTGCCACCGGTCACGCTCTCGGACTCCATGATCGACCGGATCCGGACCTCGACCGAGGCGATCGCCGCCGGCGTCGGGGTGCGCGGGCTGATCAACATCCAGTTCGCCCTCGCCGCGGACGTCCTGTACGTCCTCGAGGCGAACCCGCGCGCGTCCCGGACGGTGCCCTTCGTCGCGAAGGCCACCGGCGTGCCGTTGGCGAAGGCGGCGGCGCTGCTGATGAGCGGCCGCTCGATCGCGGACCTGCGCGCGGACGGAGTGCTCCCTGAACAGGACGCCAGCCACACCGATCTCGACGCGCCGATCGCGGTCAAGGAGGCGGTGCTGCCGTTCAAGCGGTTCCGCACCGCGTCCGGTCAGGTCGTGGACACCGTGCTCGGGCCGGAGATGCGCTCCACCGGTGAGGTCATGGGCTACGACGTGGACTTCCCGCTCGCGTTCGCGAAGTCCCAGGCGGCGGCGTTCGGCGGGCTGCCGACCGAGGGCACCGTGTTCGTGTCCGTCGCGGACCGGGACAAGCGGTCCCTGACCATGGCCACCGGCCGGCTGCTGGAGCTCGGCTTCCGGATCCTCGCGACCGCCGGGACCGCGAGCGTGCTGCGCCGCAACGGCCTGTCCGCCGAGGTGGTCCGTAAGGCCTCCGACGGCACCGGCCCGAACGGAGAGCCGACCATCGTCGACCTGATCAACGCCGGGCAGGTGGACATGGTCATCAACACCCCGGGGAGCAAGGGCGCGCGCGCGGACGGGTACGACATCCGGACCGCGACCACCGCAGCAGACAAGGCGATCTCGACCACCACGCAGCAGTTCACGGCGGCGGTCCAGGCGATCGAGGCGATCCGGCGGGGACCGTTCGCGGTGCGCTCGCTGCAGGAGCACGACGCCGCCCGGCTGGCGCGGCACGAGGCAGCGGACCAGGGGCTGACGGGCTCGAGGACGACCGGACGAACCAGGAGATGAGGGAGCGGGGATGAGCACCACCACCACGACCACGGGCGAGCGGTCCACACGCACCGGCTTCGGCACCCGGTTGTCCCAGGCGATGGCGGCCCGCGGCCCGCTGTGCGTCGGGATCGACCCGCACGTCGGACTGCTGCACCGGTGGGACCTGCCGGACGATGCCCGCGGCGTCCGTGAGTTCTCCCTGCGGGTGGTCGAGGCCGTGGCCGGCCAGGTCGCGGCCGTCAAGCCCCAGTCCGCATTCTTCGAGCGGTACGGCTCCGCCGGGATGGCCGCCCTGGAGGAGACGATCGCGGCCTGCCGGGCGGCCGGTCTGCTCTGCGTCGTGGACGCCAAGCGCGGCGACATCGGATCCACGATGGACGGCTACGCCGACGCGTTCCTCGGGAAGGACTCGGGCTTCGCCGGGGACGCGGTCACGCTCTCCCCGTACCTGGGCTTCGAGACCCTGCGACCGGCGATCGAGGCCGCGCTGGCTACCGGCCGGGGGGTGTTCGTGCTCGCCCTGACGTCGAACCCCGAGGGCGCCGAGGTGCAGCACGCCCTGGTCGACGGCGTCCCGGTCGCCGCGGTGATCGCGCGGCACGCCGCCGCGGCGAACGTCGCCGAGATCGAGGCCGGGGCGCCGCTCGGCAGCGTCGGCCTGGTCGTCGGTGCCACGATCGGGTCCGCGGCACGCGACCTCGGGGTGGACCTGGCGGCCGTACGCGGGCCACTGCTCGCCCCGGGCGTTGGGGCCCAGGGTGGGGGAGCGGCACAGATCCGGGACGCATTCGCCGGCGCCCTCGGCGCGGTACTGCCGTCGAGCTCGCGTGACATCCTGCGCGCGGGGCCGAGCGTCGACGACCTGCGCGCCGCGGCCCGGGCGATCAACGCCGAGCTGCGCGACGCCGTCGGGCAGGTGCCGGCCGGCTGAGCCGGTCTGAGCCAGTCCTGAGCCAATCCATGGGCGGGGCACCCCGCCGAACGTGTTCAGGCCCACGCCTTCCCGATTGATCTGCGGGCCCGCCCTCGCTAGGTTGCCTAGCAACCATCCTCCGCCGACGCTTCGAGAGTTGAAGGTAAACACCGTGGCTCTTCCCCCACTGACACCGGAGCAGCGCGCCAACGCGCTCGCCAAGGCCGCCGCCGCTCGTGCGACCCGTGCCGAGGTGAAGAACCGGCTGAAGTACTCCGGTGGCAAGCTGTCCGAGGTGATCGCCGAGGGTGCCACCGACGACGCCGTGGGCAAGCTGAAGGTGCTGTCGCTGCTGGAGTCCCTGCCCGGCGTGGGCAAGATCACCGCGCGCGCCGTCATGACCGAGGTGGGGATCTCCGAGAGCCGACGCGTGCGTGGGCTCGGTCCGAACCAGATCGCCAAGCTGGTCGAGCGGTTTGGCTGAGCAGACCACCCCCGCTCGGCTCACGGTCCTGGCCGGCCCGACCGCGGTCGGCAAGGGCACCGTCTCCGCGGACCTGCGCGCCCGCTACCCGAACATCTGGCTGTCGGTGTCCGCGACCACCCGGGCACCCCGGCCCGGCGAGGTCGACGGCGTCCACTACCTGTTCCTGAAGCCCGACGAGTTCGCCGGGATGGTCGCGGGCGGGGAGTTCCTGGAATGGGCCGTGGTGCACGGCCGCAACAGCTACGGCACCCCGCGCAGGCCGGTGGAGGAGCGCCTCGCCGCCGGGGCGCCGGCACTCCTGGAGATCGACCTGCAGGGCGCCCGCCAGGTCCGCCAGACCATGCCGGAGGCGCGGTTCGTGTTCCTGGCCCCGCCGAGCTGGGAGGAGTTGGTCCGGCGACTCGAGGGTCGCGGCACCGAGGACGCCGAGGAACGCGAGCGCCGGCTCGTCACCGCCCAGGTCGAGCTCGCGGCCGCCGCGGAGTTCGACCACACGATCGTCAACGACGACGTGCAGCGGGCCACCGACGAGCTGGTCGCGCTGATGGGATGTGCGCCGGCACCGCGCGAGCGCCTCGCCCCGACCGACCCGACGAGCCGCTAGACTAGAGCGTTCGAACACCCAGCCGGCACCTGCCGACACAAGCCGACACAAGCCGACACAAGCACAGACGAGGTTCTCCCGACATGTCAGGAACCGTTGCCGCACCCGAGGGCATCACCGATCCGCCGATCGACGAACTCCTCGAGGCAGCCGACTCCAAGTACGCCCTGGTCATCTACGCCGCCAAGCGCGCGCGTCAGATCAACGCCTACTACGCCCAGCTGAACGAGGGGCTGCTCGAGTACGTGGGCCCGCTCGTGGAGACCGAACAGCAGGAGAAGCCCCTCTCCATCGCCATGCGCGAGATCAACGAGGGCCTCCTGACGGTCGAGCCGACCGAGGACTGAGCCCGAGCGTGCACGTCGTCCTCGGGGTCGGCGGGGGGATCGCCGCCTACAAGGCCGTCCTGCTGCTGCGCCTGCTGCGCGAGGCCGGGCACGACGTGCGCGTGATGCCCACGGACGCCGCGCTGGCGTTCGTGGGCGCACCGACCTGGGAGGCCCTCAGCGGGCACCCGGTCACCACCAGCGTCTTCGACGGTGCCGACACCGTCGATCACGTCCGGTTCGGTCGCGCGGCGGACCTGGTGGTCATCGCCCCGGCGACGGCGGACCTGCTGGCCCGCGCCGTCGGCGGACACGCCGACGACCTGCTCACCGCCACCCTGCTGACCGTGACCAGCCCGGTGCTGATGGCACCGGCGATGCACACGGAGATGTGGCACCACCCGGCCACCCGGGCCAACGTGGCCACCCTGCGCGAGCGCGGTGTGCACATCCTGGACCCCGCCGACGGACGCCTCACCGGCGCCGACTCCGGGCCCGGCCGGCTGCCGGAACCCGAGCAGATCCTCGCGGCGGCACTCGCCCTGGTGCCCGACGAGCGAGGCGACGCCCGTCCGTTGCCGCCGGCCGGTGACCGGTTCGCGGCCTCCCACGGGGGCCCCCTGAGCGGACGCCGGGTCGTCGTGAGCGCGGGCGGCACCCGCGAGCCGCTCGACCCGGTCCGGTTCATCGGGAACCGGTCCTCCGGCCGGCAGGGCGCCGCCCTGGCCGCGGTGGCCGCGGCCCGCGGCGCCGACGTGGAACTGGTCGCCGCGAACGTGGACGCGGCCCTGCTGCCCGACGGCGTCCGGGTCACCGCCGTGGAGACGACCGCGGAACTCCACGACGTGATGACCGCCCGCGCGGGCACCGCCGACGTGCTCGTCATGGCCGCCGCCGTCGCCGACTTCCGCCCCGTGCACACCGCCGCGTCGAAGACGAAGAAGAACGACGACGGGTCGGTCGCTCCCATCGAGCTGACCCAGAACCCGGACATCCTGGCCACCCTCGCGGCCGGCCGGCGACGAGGCCAGGTGATCGTCGGGTTCGGGGCCGAGACCGGGGACGCCGGCGGGAGCGTGCTCGACCACGGCCGGGCCAAGGCCCGGCGCAAGGGCGCCGACCTGCTCGCCGTGAACCAGGTCGGCGTCGGACAGGGGTTCGGCGACGTACCCAATCAGGTGGTCGTGCTCGACGGCTCCGGGACCGAGGTCGCCACCGTGGCCGGCAGCAAGGCCGAGGTGGCCGCCGGGCTGTGGGACGTGATCGCCGAACTGCTCAGGGACTGAGCCGGATCGGCTCACGCATCGAGCGGATCTTCTCGACGGAAACTCCGCGGGCGCGCACGCGCAGGCATTAGGCTCGCCCCCGTGACTATGCGCCTCTTCACCTCGGAATCCGTGACCGAGGGCCACCCCGACAAGGTCTGCGATCTCATCTCCGACTCGATCCTGGACGCGATGCTCGCGGCCGACCCGACCTCCCGGGTGGCCGTCGAGACCATGGTGACCACGGGACTGGTCCACGTGGCCGGGGAGGTGACCACCGACAGTTACGTCGAGATCCCGCGCCTGGTCCGGGGCGTTGTCAACGCGATCGGCTACACGTCCTCGGACATCGGCTTCGACGGCCACTCCTGTGGCATCTCGATCTCGATCGGGCAGCAGTCCCCGGACATCGCCGTCGGCGTCGACAAGGCCCTCGAGGTCCGCACCGACAGCGCCGACAGCGACCCCAACGATCTGCAGGGCGCCGGTGACCAGGGCCTGATGTTCGGCTACGCCTCCGACGAGACGCCCGAACTGATGCCGCTGCCGATCGTGCTCGCGCACCGGCTCTCGGCCCGGCTGACCCAGGTCCGCAAGGAGGGCATCGTGCCCGGCCTGCGCCCCGACGGGAAGACCCAGGTCACGATCGCCTACGACGGCGACAAGCCGGTCGCGGTGGACACCGTGGTGCTGTCCACCCAGCACGAGGCGGACGTTCGCCTGGAGGAACAGCTCGAGCCGGCGATCCGCGAGCACGTGATCGACTTCGTGCTCGACGAGTACGCCGAGAAGACCGGCCTCGACGTCTCCTCCTACAAGCTCTTCGTGAACCCGACCGGCACATTCGTCGTCGGTGGCCCGATGGGCGACGCGGGGCTGACCGGCCGCAAGATCATCGTGGACAGCTACGGCGGCATGGCCCGGCACGGCGGCGGCGCGTTCAGCGGCAAGGACCCCTCGAAGGTGGACCGGTCGGCCTGCTACGCGATGCGGTGGGTCGCCAAGAACGTGGTGGCGGCCGGGCTCGCACGGCGCTGCGAGGTGCAGGTCTCGTACGCGATCGGCCGGGCCCACCCGATCGCGGTCTACGTCGAGACGTTCGGCACCGAGACCGTCCCGACCGCGCGGATCACCGACGCCATCACGTCGGTGTTCGACCTGCGCCCGCGGGCCATCATCGCCGACCTGGACCTGCTCCGGCCGATCTATGCGCTGACCTCCAACTACGGGCACTTCGGGCGCGAGCTGCCGGAGTTCACATGGGAGCGGACCGACCGCGTGGACGCCCTCAAGGCCGCGGTGTCCTGACCATCCGGCCGCGGCCCGGCCCGTTGGGCACGGCGTTCGTGGCTGTCGGCAGTTCATGATGGGATCGGTCCTGTGCCGGCACCAGAACAACCCAGCCTCCTCGACCCGGGGATCTCTGCCCCGGAGCCACCGCGGTACGCCGGGGTGGCGCAGGTGCTCGTCGACATGCCGTTGCCACACCTGGACCACACGTTCGACTACGGCATCCCGGACGCCCTCGACGGGGTCGCGCAGCCCGGCGTGCGGGTCAAGGTCCGGTTCGCCGGGACGGACCGGGACGGTTACCTGATCGCCCGGACGCCCGGCACGAACCACACCGGCACCCTCGCGCCCTTGCGGAAGGTCGTCTCGCCGCTGCCGGTCCTGACCCCGGACATCCTCGAACTGGCCCGCACGGTGGCCCGCCGGTATGCCGGAACCAGCACCGACGTGCTCCGGCTCGCCATCCCGCCGCGACACGCGACGGCCGAGAAGGCGGTCCTGGCGCAACCGGAGGTGGCGCCCGAGCGGGTCCCGGCGCCGCCGGCGGCCGTCGCGGCCCCATCCGCCGCGCATGGCGCCGCCGGGACCGGACCCACGACCGGGCGAGCATCCCCACCCGAGCCGGCCGCCGCCGTCGGGCAGGAACCGTTACCGGACCCGACCGGTGCGCAGGTGCTGCTCGGCCCCGACCGGCTCGCCCACTGGGCCGACTACCCGGGCGGCGCCGCGTTCCTGCGCCGCATCGGCGCCGGCGAGTCCCCGCGCGCGGCCTGGTGCGCGCTGCCCGGGCGCGACGAACTGGCCGGCACCGAGCACCCGCACTGGGCGCTGGCGACCGCGGTCGCGGTGCTGGCGGCCCGGGCCGGGCGGCGGGACGCGATCGTCTGCGTCCCGGATGCCCGCGACGTCGCCACCGTCGGAGCGGCTCTGGACGCCCTGCAGGTCGAGCACGTGGTGCTCACCGCGGAGCAGGGCGCCTCGGCCCGGTACCGGCGCTTCGTGCGTGCCCTGACCGGCCGCACCCACGTCGTGATCGGGACCAGGTCGGCCGCGTTCGCGCCGCTGCCGAACCTCGGCCTCGTGGTGTGCTGGGACGACGGCGACGACCTGCTCGCCGAACCGCGCGCCCCGTACCCGCACACCCGCGAGGTGCTCGTGCAGCGCGCCGACATGGCCGGCGCCGCCGCCCTCGTCGGCGGTTTCGCGCGGACCCCGGAGGCCCAGTTGCTGGTGGCCGACGGGTGGGCCCGCTCGCTGCAGGCGGACCGGGCCGTGGTGCGGGCTCGCACTCCGCGGGTGATCGCACCGGGGGAGGCCGACCTCGCCCGCGAGGGGGACGGCGGCCGGGCCCGGATCCCGGCGACGGCGTCCGCGCTGGCCCGTCGTGCGCTCGCGCGGGGACCCGTGCTGGTCCAGGTGCCCCGGGCCGGGTACCTGCCGGTGGTCGCCTGCGCGCGCTGCCGCACCCCCGCCCGCTGCGGCCACTGCCACGGACCGTTGCGGCTCGACCGGCCGGACGCGCCGCCGCAGTGTCGGTGGTGTGGCCGGCACGCGACCGCATGGGCATGCGGCGCGTGCGGTGCGACGGCGGTGCGGGCCATGCGTACCGGCGCCGGCCGGACGGCCGAAGAACTCGGGCGGGCGTTTCCCGGGGTGCCGGTGACCGTCTCCGGCCGCGACGGCGGAGTGCAGGACCGGGTGCCCGGATCCCCGCGGCTCGTGGTCGCCACGCCCGGCGCCGAGCCACCCGCGGACGGCGGGTACGCTGCCGCACTGCTGCTCGACGCGGCGCTGGTCTCGAACCGACCGGAGCTGTCGGCGGGGGTGGAGTCGCTGCGTCGGTGGCTGCGGGCGGCCGCGCTGGTGCGGTCCTCGGGTGACGGTGGCGAGGTGATGATCCTCGGCCAGGGCGCGCCGGTTCCGGTGCAGGCGCTGGTGCGATGGGATCCCGTCGGACATGCGGGTCGCGAGCTCGGCGAGCGGCAGGATCTCGCGTTCCCGCCCCTCGTGCGGCTCGCCACCCTCACCGGCGGCTCGGCGGCGTTGGCGTCGATGATGCGTCACCTGCGGCTTCCCGCCGACGCGGAGGTGCTCGGACCGGTCCCGGTCGAGGACCAGGCCGGCATGAAGGAGGCCGGCGACGAGGAGATCCTGCGTACCCTGGTGCGTATCGACCGCCGGGCCGGGGACGACCTGAGCGTCGCGCTGGCCCAGGCCCAGGCGGTCCGCAGTGCCCGCAAGGAGCCCGGCGTGGTCCGGGTCCGCGTCGACCCCGACCAACTCTGGTGAGCGGCGCCGAATGACGTCCACGAGCCCGACGACCCCGACCTCGCCCGGCGACCCGTCCACCACTGCGTCGCGCTCCCGACGATCCATGGTCCCGATCACCGACCCACCCCAGGAGGCCCAGCCGTGACCACCATCGACCGGACCGTGACCACCGTCGTCTTCGACCTCGGGAACGTGCTGCTGCGCTGGGACCCGGCGGCCGTGTTCGAGGGCCGGCTCACCGATACCGAGGTCGCCGAGTTCATGGCCGCCGTCGACTTCCCGACGTTGAACCACTCCCTCGACGCCGGGCGGACCTGGGCGCAGGCGCGGCCGGAGGTGGCCGAACGAGCCCCGGGCCACGTGCACCACATGGACGCCTACGTGCGCGACTTCGCGCGCTCGCTCGTCGGTGAGGTGCCGGGCACGGCGCAGGTCGCACGCGACCTCCTGGCTGCCGGGATCCGGGTCCTGGGCCTGACGAACTGGTCCGCCGAGACCTTCGAGCACGCCCCACGGGCGGCGCCGGTGCTGGCCGAGTTCGAGCAGATCCTGGTCTCCGGGACCGTGGGCCTGGCGAAGCCGGATCCGGCGATCTTCCACCTGCTGATCCGCACCACCGGGATCGTCCCGGTGCAGACGGTGTTCATCGACGACTCACCGGCGAACGTCGCCGCGGCCACCGAACTGGGTTTCCAGGCCCTGCTGTTCACCGATGCGCCCACGTTCCGCGACGACCTGGTCGCGCGCGGTCTTGCGATCCCACGCTCCTAGACTGCCCCCATGCGTCTGTTGTTCGCGGGCACCCCCGCCGTCGCCCTGCCAACCCTGGCGGCCCTGCTGGACTCCGGCCACGACGTCGTCGGCGTGCTCACCCGGCCACCGGCCCCGGTGGGGCGCAAGCGCGTGATCACCCCGAGCCCGGTGCAGGTGCTCGCGCAGGAGCGCGGGGTGCCGGTGATCACCTCCGACCGGCCCCACGACGAGGCGACAATGTCAGCACTGTCGGCACTGACCGACCTTGAGATCGACTGCGCGCCCGTGGTCGCCTACGGTGCGCTGCTGCGGGAGCCCGCACTGTCGCTGCCCCGGCACGGCTGGGTGAACCTGCACTTCTCCCTGCTGCCCGCGTGGCGTGGCGCCGCACCGGTGCAGCACGCGATCATGGCCGGGGACGACATGACCGGTGCCAGCACCTTCCGGATCGAGGCCGGTCTGGACACCGGACCCGTCTTCGGCACGCTCACCGAGCCGGTCCGCCGACGGGACACGGCCGAGGATCTGCTCGAGCGGCTCGCGCAGGCGGGGCCGGCGCTGATGCTGGCAACCCTGGACGCGATCGAGGCCGGCACCGCCCGCCCGACGCCGCAGGCGGCCGACGGGGTCAGTCTCGCGCCGCGTCTGACCAGCGCGGACGCGCGGGTGGACTGGTCGCTGCCCGCGCTGGCGCTCGACCGGCGGATCCGGGGGTGCACGCCCGCTCCCGGTGCGTGGACCACTCGGGACGGGGAGCGATACAAGCTCGGACCGGTGCTGCCGGTGGTCGAGGACCCCGGCCTGGCCCCTGGACAGCTTGCGGCCGTCGACGGCGCCGTGCTCGTCGGCACCGGCTCGGGGCCGGTGCGGCTCGACGCGATCGCCCCGCCCGGGAAGGGCTGGATGGCCGCCGCGGACTGGCTGCGCGGTGCGCGGCTGCCCGCGGACGCCTCCTTCGACCCGGTCGAGGTGGGCTCGGATGTCTGACGGCGGACCGAACCGCGGCGGTGGCCGTGACTCGGGCGGCGCGGACCGGGAGAGCGGCAGCGGCTCAGCCGGCGAGCGGCGGGGTGGCCGGGGATCGGGCCGCCCGGCCCAGGGCCGGGGCTCCCGCGACCGGGGCCGTCGCCCTGACTCGCAGCGGACCGCGTCCCGGCCCGCGGACCGCTCCCGCGGCGGGGATCCGGCGCGGCGGGCCGCCTATGACGTGCTGCGGTCGGTCGCGGCGACGGATGCCTACGCCAACCTGGTGCTGCCCCCGGTCCTGACCGAGCGGAGGATCCGCGGTCGCGATGCCGCGTTCGCCACCGAGCTCACCTACGGCACCCTCCGACTGCAGGGCCGCTACGACGCGGTCATCGCCCACGCGGCCCAGCGCGACGTGGGCAGCCTCGACGCCGAGGTGCTCGACGTGCTGCGCCTTGGTGCCCACCAGCTCCTCGGGATGCGGGTGCCCGGTCACGCAGCGGTCTCCGAGACCGTCGGCCTCGCCAGGGCGACCTGCGGCACCGGCCCCTCACAGCTCGTCAACGCCGTGCTGCGCCGGATCTCCGAGCGCAGCCTTCCGGAGTGGCTCGACCTCCTCGGCGCCGAGGCCGACGATGAGACCGCCCGCCTGGCCGTGACCCAGTCGCACCCGGCCTGGGTGGTCCGGGCCATGCGCTCGGCCCTGGCCCGGACCGGGCCGGGCGACGGTGACCTCGAGGCTCTCCTGGAGGCCGACAACGCCTCACCATCGGTGAACCTGGTCGTGCGGCCCGGACTCGCCGGACCCGAGGACGCGCCGGACGCGGTCCCCGGCCGGTGGGCCCCCACCGCCCTGGTGCTGCGCGGCGGCGATCCCGGCGCGATCGAGGCGGTCCGCACGGGGCGGATCGGGGTCCAGGACGAGGGCAGCCAGCTCGTGGCGCTCGCCGCCGCGGCCGTCGCCATCGAGGGCGCGGACCACACCTGGCTCGATCTGTGTGCCGGCCCCGGCGGCAAGGCCGCGCTCTCGGCCGCACTCCTCGCCGCACGGGCCCCGGACGGCCGGTTCGTGGCGAACGAGGTCGCCGAGCACCGGGCCAGGCTGGTGGAGCGGTCGATGGCCGCGGTGCGCCAGGTGCTCCCTGGCATCGAGGTCCGCACCGGCGACGGCCGGGAGATCGGGACGAGCGAGCCCGGACGCTACGACCGGGTCCTCGTCGACGTGCCGTGTACGGGCCTCGGCGCACTCCGGAGGCGACCGGAGTCGCGATGGCGACGTTCGCCGTCGGACCTTGCGACGCTCGGCCAGCTCCAGCGAGAGTTGCTCACCTCCGCCCTCGCCGCCACCCGCGCCGGCGGGGTGGTCGCGTACGTGACCTGCTCACCGCACCTGGCCGAGACCCGGTTCGTGGTGGAGGACGTGCTCAAGCGCACCGCGGGCGCCACCCTGGTGGACGCCGTCGAGGTCCTCGCCGGGGTGAGCGCCGAGCCGCTCGGCGACCTGCGGGGCCCCTATGTGCAGCTCTGGCCGCACCGGCACGGCACCGACGCGATGTTCCTCGCCCTGATCCGGGCCTGAACCGCACCGGGTCCGCGAGCCCGTGCGGCGCACTACGCTCGGCCACATGGGCATCCTCATCTCTCCCAGCGTCCTGAACTCGGACCTGTCGAACCTGGCCGGTGAGGTGGACCGGATCTCCGCCGCCGACTACGTGCACCTGGACGTCATGGACAACCATTTCGTCCCGAACCTCACGTTCGGCCTGCCCGTGGTGACCGCGCTGCTCGCACACACCAGCCTGCCGGCGGACGTGCACCTGATGATCGAGGACCCGGACACCTGGGCGCCCGCGTTCGCCGAGGCCGGCGCGAAGTCCGTGACGTTCCACGCGGAGGCCTCCAGCGCGCCGGTTCGCCTGGCCCGCGAACTCCGCAAACTGGGGGCTCGCGCCGCGATCGCACTGAAGCCGGCCACGGGCATCGAGCCGTACCTGGACCTGCTGCCCGAGTTCGACATGGTGCTCGTGATGACCGTGGAGCCCGGGTTCGGCGGTCAGTCGTTCATCGAGGGCACGCTGCCGAAGATCCGGCGCACCCGGGACGCGATCACGTCGCTCGGCGCCGACATCTGGGTGCAGGTGGACGGCGGTGTGTCCCGGTCCACGATCGCGATGGCCGCCGGTGCGGGGGCGAACATGTTCGTCGCGGGGTCCGCGGTCTACTCGGCCGAGGAGCCGAACGCCGAGATCGAGGCCCTGCGTGGTCTCGCCGAGGCCGCCTACCGGGACTGAGGCACGAGCCCGGCCGGTCTCGGAATCCGGTCCGTCCGGGCGCCGCGCACGAACGCGGCGTGGGTGTGTCAGAATCGTGGGGCAAGAACGTGCTCCGGGGTCGGTGAAATTCCGAGCCGGCGGTGATAGTCCGCGACCCGGCCACTGCTCGTCAGTGGTCGGTTGACCTGGTGGAACTCCAGGACCGACGGTTAAAGTCCGGATGGGAGGAAGCACGCGGCGTTGGGTCGATCCCGGCGTCGGCGGACGGTCGCGCGGCGCGCCGTCCTTCCCCGGGGTACGCCTGGGGAAGGAGAACGGCAGGTGGCCCGCGAGGATCTCGTCGCGCCCGTCGCATTCGGCGGCTTCGCACTGCTCGCCTGGCAGGGGCTGTCCTTGGTGCTCCCGGACCGGGTGCTCCCGGGCCCGACGGAGGTCGCCGCCCGCTTCGTGCTCGAGTTGCGTGAGGGCGGTCTGCTCGGTTTCGCCGGCCACACCCTCGCCGAGGCCGTGCTGGGCAGCCTGCTCGGGCTCGCCGTCGCTGTTCCACTGGGCTATCTCGTCGCCCGGTTCCGGATCGTGGCCGCTGCCATCGGCCCCTACCTCGCCGCCTCCCAGGCGATCCCGGCCGTCGCGCTGGCGCCGCTGCTGGTGGTCTGGTTCGGGTACGGCCTGCTCCCGATCGCGCTGCTGTGCGCGCTCCTGGTGTTCTTCCCGATCTTCGTCAACACGACCCTCGGGCTGAGCACCCTCGACCCGGACGTCATCGGTGCGGCGAAGGTCGACGGTGCCGGACGGTGGCGACTGCTCCTGCACATCGAGGGTCCGCTCGCGCTGCCCGCCCTGCTCGCCGGCGTCCGGAACGGCTTCGTGCTGTCCGTGACGGGTGCGGTGGTGGGCGAGTTCGTCATGGGCGGCCAGGGCCTCGGCCTGCTCCTGTCCGTGTACCGGGACCGCTCCGACATCGAAGGCATGTTCGCCGTGCTCGTCGCGCTCATCGCCCTGGCGATCAGCGTGTTCTATCTCATCCGTTCCCTCGAAAGGCGTATCCAATGGCTCTGACCGTGCCCCCCGTCCGGTCGCTCGCGGCGCTGACCGGCGCCGCCGCCCTCGCCCTGGCGCTCGGTGCCTGCGGCACCGATGAGCCCGACGGCGGAGCCCCGGATCTGCCGGGACTCACCATCGGTCTGACGTACGTCCCGAACGTCCAGTTCGCCCCGTTCTACGTCGCGGAGCAGCGGGGGTACTTCGACGAGGCCGGAGTCGACGTCACCCTGCGGCACCACGGCGAGTCCGAGGACATCTTCGGCGCACTCGCCAGCGGCACCGAGGACGTCGTCACCGCCGGCGGTGACGAGATCCTCCAGGCCCGTTCGCTCGGCACACCCGCGGTCAGCATCGCGACCATGTACCAGGAGTACCCGGTGGCCCTGATCGTGCCGGAGGACTCCGACATCCAGTCGGGGGCGGACCTGGCCGGGCGCACCATCGGCGTGCCGGGGCCGTTCGGGGAGACCTACTTCGGCCTCCTGGCGATGCTCGACCTGGCGGGTCTGACCGCCGAGGACGTCACCATCGAGTTCATCGGCTTCACGCAGCAGAGCGCCCTGGCCGAGGAGCACGTCGACGCCGTGATGGGCTTCTCCAACAACGACATCCCGCAGTTCCGGGCGACGGGCCTGGACGTCCGCGCGGTCCCGCTGGGCCCCGACGTCCCGCTCGTCGGCATCGGCCTGGGCACCACGGATGACGTTCTAGCCGCCGAACCGGAGGCACTCACCGCGGTGATCACTGCCGTCGGGCGTGCGGTTGCCGACATCGCCGCGGAGCCCCAACTCGCCGTCGACGCGGCCCGGGAGGAGATCCCGGGCACCATGACGGCGGAGCAGGAGGCGATCAGCCTGGCCACCGTCGAGGAGACCATCCCGCTCTACGGGGACCTCGGCGGCCCGTGGGGCCGGCAGGACGGCGGCACCTGGGAACAGATGGCGGAGTTCATGACGCAGACCGGACTGATCACCGACCCGGTCTCAGCATCGCAGGCGCATACCAACGACCTCATCGGTGCCGAGTAGGCTCGGGCCGTGAAAACCTTCGACGACCTCTTCACCGAACTGCAGGAGAAGTCCATCAGCCGCCCGGAGGGCTCGGGTACCGTCGCCCAGCTGGACGCCGGCGTGCATGGCATCGGGAAGAAGATCGTCGAGGAGGCCGCCGAGGTGTGGATGGCCGCGGAGTACCAGACCGACGCCGAGACGGCCGAGGAGATCTCCCAGCTCATCTACCACCTGCAGGTACTCATGGTCGCGAAGGGTCTGACCCCGGACGACGTGTACCGCTACCTCTGAGCGGGCACCCCGAACCACCGACAGTTACGCCCCGGCCGCCGGGGCACGAACCAACAAGGTTGACGACGTGTTGCGAATCGCCGTGCCGAACAAGGGCTCACTCTCCGAGCCCGCGACCCAGATGCTCCGAGAGGCGGGCTACCGCCAGCGCCGCGACGGTGGCCGTGAGCTGGTCCTTCCGGACCCGGAGAACGACGTCGAGTTCTTCTTCCTGCGACCCCGCGACATCGCGGTGTACGTGGGCGCCGGTGTGGTCGACGCCGGGATCACGGGGCGGGACCTCCTGCTGGACTCCGGTGTGGACGCCGTGGAACATCGGTCGCTCGGCTTCGCCGGCTCCACGTTCCGGTTCGCCGGTCCGGAGGGCAGCGTGCGCAGCCTCGCGGACATCGAGGGCAAGCGGGTGGCCACCTCGTACGAGGTGCTGGTCCGCAACTACCTGACCGAGCGCGGCATCACCGCCGAGGTGGTCCGTCTCGACGGCGCCATCGAGTCCACGGTCCAACTCGGTGTCGCCGACCTGGTCGCGGACGTCGTCGAGACCGGCAGCACCCTCCGGGCCGCCGGTCTGCACGTCTTCGGCGATCCGATCCTGCAGTCGGAGGCGGTGCTGATCCGGCCGAACGCGGAGCCGAAGTCCGGACTCACCGTGCTCGACCGGCGCCTGCACGGGGTGCTCGTGGCGCGCCGGTACGTGCTGATGGACTACGACTGCCCGGTCGAGAAGGTGGACGCCGCCGTGTCCATCACACCCGGCCTGGAGTCACCGACCGTCTCGCCGCTCCATCGGACCGGCTGGGCCGCGGTGCGGGCCATGGTTCCGCGGGAGCGGACGAACGCGGTGATGGACGAGCTGTACGACGTCGGCGCGCGCGCCATCATCGTCACCTCGATCACCGCGAGTCGCCTGTAGGGAGTGGCCCGCCATGGCCGCCGCCGACCCCGATCCGTACGCGCCGTTCCGCCCACGGGCGACCCGGATCGCCTGCCTGGTGATCGCGGTCTGGCTGATCACCGGCCTTGCCGTCCTCGTCGTGGTCCTGAACAGGCTGGAGGAGCCACGCCTCCCCGACCAGGTCGCGGCGGCCGTCATCGTGGCTCTGGTGTGCGCGTTCCTCGCCCGACAGGCGGGGGTCAAGGCGGTGCCCTCCGCCGACGGTCTCATGGTTCGTAACGTCTTCCTCACCCACCGGCTGGAGTGGGCCGAGATCGTCTCGGTCCGCTTCGGGGAACGCGACTGGGTGCTACTCGACCTCGCCGACGGCTCGACGCTGGCAGTGATGGCCATACAGCGCGTCGACGGCAAGCGGGGCAGAGCGGCGGCCTCGCGCCTGGCCAGTCTCGTCGCCGCCCACGAGCCCCGAGGGGGCGGGTAGTCCGCCCGGTTGTAGGTCGACCGCTCCCGCTGAACGGATCGCACAACCGGGTCGTCGCACTTCTGGGGCGTGGCCTCGGACGCATGTTCGATTGCTGTCGTCACCCTAGACCGCACCTCCGACATCGAAAGATCCCGATTTTCGTTGTGGATGCAGGGCAATCGGGCACTCCAACCACCCCACCCAGGCGCCGAAACGCACCCCGGATGACACCCCATCCACAGGCCGGGCCCAACCGGCCTGGCGATGTCACGTGCTGCACCCATGTCAGCGCGCTGGCAACGAGCCCCACAAGGGCAGATGAGGAAGAGAAGGGGGACCGGCACGAGGGCGATGGGAAGGTCCTGCTCGGGAGGCTGCGAGAACCGCCCGGAACGAGAGTGGCCCGGAACGAGCAGCCCGGCACCAAAGAGCAGCCCGGCACCAGGGGCACCCCGGCTCAAGCGAGCGACCCGGCTCAAGTGAGCGGGCGAGCGGCACCAATGCAGGAGACCGGCACAAGGGCAGGAGGCCGGCACAAGAGCAGGAGGACGGGCCGGACCGGGTGGACACACCGGTCCCGGCGGTCCTGCGCCCCTCAGCTCCCGGCGCGCACCCGCACCGCGTGCACGCCGGCGGCCGCGGCCGCGAGGAACGATGCAGGATCCTCGACCAGGCCGCGCCCCATCGTGGACAGTCGCACCGGCGCGTCCGCGAGCGCGTCCATCAGTCCGTCGGTGCCCACCTGGACCAACCGGTGCCCGGCGGGGGCGTCCCGAAGCACCTCGGCCTGCGCGGCGACCCGCGCACCCAGCGGCGCCAGGTCGCCGTCGAACCTCGGGACGACCAGGTCCGCCGGGGCGAGCGCCACCCGGCCGTACGCCGTCAGGCTGTGATGGGAGATGCCCAGGTGCCGCTCCCGCGCGTCCGCTCCGGAGACGCGCAACGAGGCCACAGCTCGCCCGCCGAGCACCGCGACCGCATTCACCGCTTCACCAGCGCTGACACCCGAGAACCCCCACATGGTGCCCGTCCCGAGGTTGCCCGGCCCCTGTGCGACCACCACGAGGTCTGCCGCGACGACCAGATGGGCGGCGAGCATCCCGGTGTGCACGGTGACCGCCTCAAGATCACCACCGAACGCCTGCCCGACCGTGATCGTCGCGGTGAGCCAGTCCGCGTCCCGCAGTGCCCCGATCGTCCGCGAGAACCAGGCCGGCAGCGCTCCGCCGTCGGTCATCACGTAGGCGACCCGCGGCGCCGCGAGTCCCGCCCGGGAGGCCTCCAACCGCGCCCCGGCCACGATCGCCGGCAGCGCGGAGTGCAGATCCGCGACCACGACCGGCAGGCCGGCGAGGTCGTCGGCGTCGCGCAGGACGTCGTGGTGCGCGGACTCCTGCTCGTCCACCCCGAGGACCATCGTCTGCAGCGGCGTGTACCGGGCCTTGACGATGTGTCCGGGGCCGGCGGGGGGATCGACCGGCAACCGGTCGGGCAGCGCCACCACGAGTGCATAGCCGCCGGTGCCGAGCCCGCGGGTGAGGGCCGTCGTCGTGACGGTGACCCGGTCACCGACCTCCGGTGCGCCGACCAGTTCCGGGTAGGCCAGCGCCCGGACCGCGGCCGGAGTGCCGTCGATCTCGATCTCGAGTTCGACCGCCCCGGGCCAGTTCCGGCCGAGTGAACGCACCACGCCGTCGCGCCAGTTGATCATCTCGGCAACCTATCGCGACTAGCCTCGCAGTATGAGTGAGCGCGTCGAACCTGCCGAGCGGCTGCTCGATCTCGTGATCGCACTGGCCAACACCCCACACCGGATGACCAAGTCGCAGATCCGCCGGGGCGTGAACGGCTACGCGGACGCCAAGAACGACGCGGCGTTCGACCGGATGTTCGAGCGGGACAAGGACGCCCTGCGCACCCTCGGCATTCCGATCGTCACCCTCACCGACGCAGCTCATGAGGACGACATCGGCTACCGGATCGACACCGACTCCTACGACATGCCGGCGGTGGCGTTCACGCCCGCCGAGGTGGGGGCGCTCTCGCTCGCTGCCGAGGTCTGGCAGGACTCGACGCTGTCGGCACAGTCGCGCCGGGCCCTGACGAAGGTCCGAGCCGTCAGCGAGCTCGAGGACGCCGCCCTGCACGCCGGCCTGGCCTTGCGGGTGCGTGGCCCCGACGCCACCTTCGGCGCCCTGCTCGACGCGATCTCCGACCGGATCACGGTCCGGTTCACCTACCGCGCGGCGAACACCGGCCGCACGAAGCAGCGCATCGTCGAGCCCTGGCGCCTGTATGCCAAGGACCGCGGCTGGTACCTCGTCGGTCACGACATCGACCGGGACGCCGAACGCGAGTTCCGGCTGTCCCGGATCGTCGGGCGGGTCAGCCGGATCGGCGAGCCCGGGAGCGTCCGGGTGCCCGATCGGGCGCGCCCGCACCGGGAGGCGCCGATCATCCGCGCCACGCTCGCGCTGCGCCCCGAGCGGGCGTCGGCGCTGCGTGCCCGCGCCGTCGAGATCGGGAGCCCGACGGCGGGGGCCGGGTCCGCACCGGCGTCACCTCAGGCGGAGGTACCCGGGCCCCCGGACCGAGACGTGATCGCCGTCGACGTCAGCGACCTGGACCTGTTCGCCGAGGAACTGGTCGGCTACGGCGACGCGGTGCTGGTCCTCGACCCGCCGCGGCTGCGCGAGGCGGTCCTGGCCCGGCTGCGTCCGGCCGCGACCCTGGGAGGGAGGTCCTGATGGCCGACACCGCCGAGGACCGCCTGGTCCGCATGCTCGCCCTGATCACCTACCTGGAGGGGCACCCGAGCGTTCCGGTCGCGGACGTGGCCGCGCACTTCGGCGTCACGGAGGGCCAGGTCCTCCTGGACATCGACACCCTGTGGGTCGCCGGGACCCCCGGCTACCTGCCCGACGACCTGATCGACTTCTCGGTCGACGACCACGAGCAGAACCGGCTCACCCTCACCAACGCGCGGGGGATGGATCGCCCGCTCCGGCTCGGCCCGCAGGAGGCGGTGGCACTCCTGGTCGCGCTCCGCTCGCTGCAGGCCACCCCGGCTCTCGCCCAGGACCCGGTCCTGGCGTCCACGATCGACAAGCTGCGGGCGGCCGCGGGGGAGGCGGCCGGCGCCGCGGACGCCGTCGACGTGTACGTCGGCGCCGAGGACGTCGGCGAGCGACTCAGCGCCCTGCGCTCGGCGCTGGCCGACGGCCGGCAGGTGCGGCTGCGCTACGTGTCCGGGTCCGACGTCGTCAGCGAGCGGGTCGTGGACCCGCTGCAGCTGCTCACCGACGCCGAGCGGTGGTTCCTCTACGCGTGGTGCCACCGCGCCGACGGCGTCCGGCAGTTCCGGCTGGACCGGATGCTGGAGGTCGAGGTGCTCGACTCCGGCGCCCCGGCACACCCGGACGTGGCCCTGACCGGGAGCACCGACCCCGAACTCACGACGGCGCAGTGGCATGTGCGCCTCGAGCTCGCCTCCCGGGCGCGCTGGGTCGCTGAGAAGTACCCCAGCGCGGCCGTGACCGACCTCGAGGAGGGCTGGTTCGCCGTCGAACTGGACGTCGTGAACCTGGCCTGGTTGCACAACCTGGTGCTCGGCCTCGGCGCGGACGTGCGCGCGGTGCAACCGCCCGAGGTCGCGGAGTCGATCGCCGAGCGGGCGCAGGCCGCCCTGGATGCCTATGGCGCCCTCGACGGCGGTGCCGGGGCCCCGCAGTAGGCTGGCGGTCATGCTCTGGTTCAGTGTGTGGACGGTCCTCGTCCTCGGCACCCTCGTGGGGGCGTTCCTCCTCGGTCGCCGGTTGTGGCGGTCGGCGAAGGCGCTGATGGCGCAGGCGGGGGAGACCTCCCGCGTGATGGCCGACCTGTCCGCGAAGGTGGCCGAACTGGAGGCCGCCGCCGGGGCGACTCGCACGTTCACCCCCGACCTGGCCGCCACCCAGGAACAACGTGAGAACTGGCGGGCCAGGCGCGCCGAGAATCTGGCTTCGCGGCGCGCGCGGGTGCAGGCGCGGCGATCGCGTACCCTGGCGAGGTGGCGCTCGATCGGGATCCCGTTCTAGTGCGGCGCCGCGCAGACGTTAGACTGAGCACATCACCATCCTCAAGGCGGAGGGCCTGAGCCCATGCGATTGCAACCGGTACACCTGATCATCCTTCTCGTTCTCGTCCTTCTGATCTTCGGGGCCGCCAAGTTGCCGGACATCACCCGCAACGTGGGCAAGTCCATGAAGATCTTCAAGCAGGAGGTCAAGGAGCTCCGGGATGACACCGACCCGAACCAGCCGCCGGCCACGGGCTCGGACGCCACGCCGCCCGCCGCCGGCACCGACGCTCCGACGGTGACCACGCCGCCCCAGCAGGGCGGTGGGGGCACACCACCTGGCAGCGCGCCGGGCGATACCAACCGCTAACGCCCGGTGGCCCTGAACACAGGGGCGCGCAAGAGCAATCCCGAAGCGCGGATGGCCTTGACCGCGCACCTACGTGAACTCCGGAAGCGAGTCGTCCTGGCCGCGATCGGCCTGGCGGTCGGTGCCGTGGTCGGCTGGATCCTGTACGACCCGGTGTTCAAGGCGCTGCAGGCGCCCGTGGACGACCTGGTGGCCGAGGGGCGCATGGCCGCGCTCAACTTCGGCGGGATCGCCACCTCGTTCGACATCAAGATCCGGGTCGCCCTGTTCGTCGGAGCCTTCATCAGTTCACCCTGGTGGATCTACCAGGCGTGGGCGTTCATCACGCCGGGCCTGACGAAGAAGGAGCGGCGCAACGCCATCGGCTTCGTCGCGGCGGCGGTGCCTCTGTTCCTCGCCGGGGCCTATCTGGCCTGGTCGGTGCTGCCGAACGCGGTCCGGATCCTGACCGAGTTCACGCCCGAGGGTTCGGTGAACTGGATCAGCGCCGACGTCTACCTGAAGTTCGTCATGCAGTTCATGCTGGCCTTCGGCGCCGCGTTCCTGATGCCGCTGGTCATGGTCGTGGTGACGTTCCTCGGGCTCGTGCGAGGCACGACCTGGCTCAAGGGCTGGCGCTGGGCGCTCGTCGGGATCTTCACGTTCTGTGCGTTCGCGACCCCGACCCCGGACGCGATCTCGATGATCCTGCTCGCGCTGCCGATCATCGCCCTGTACTTCATCGCGGTCCTGATCTGTATCCGGCATGACAAGCGCCGGGACAAGCGCCGCGCCGAGGAGGACGCCAAGCTCGACGCGGCCCTCGCGGATGACACGACGTCCGCGGCCTGAGACACCCGCATCGCGTGAGAGGTCCTGAACGCGGGCGCCGCCCGAAATGAGCCGACTTGGGGTCCTGGTCAACCCGTCCGCCGGGCACGGGCGTGGCACCACCGGGGGACGTGACGCCGTCGCCGGGCTGGCCAGGTCCGGGCACGAGGTCATCGACCTGTCCGGACGCACCGCCGCCGAGGCGCTCGCCAACGCGCGGGCAGCGCTCTGGGAACTCGACGCCGTCGTGGTGGTCGGTGGTGACGGCATGGTGCACCTGGGCGTGAACGCCGTCGCCGGCACGAACCTCCCGCTCGGGATCGTGCCGTTCGGCAGCGGCAACGACTTCGCCCGGTGCATGGGGCTGCCGGTCCACGACGTGCCCGCGGCCGTCGCCCTGATCCTGGCCGCCCTCGACCGACCGCCCCGGATCATCGACGCGATCGCCACCCGGGTGCACAACCCGGAGGCGGCCCCGGAGCAGGAGACGGCCGTGGAGTGGACGGCGTGCATCCTCTCGGCGGGATTCGACGCCGCGGTGAACGGTCGGGCGAACGACTTCACCTGGCCGAAGGGGGAGGCGCGGTACCTGCGGGGGGTGGCCGCCGAACTGATCGGGTTCCGCCCGTACGGATACCGGCTCACCATCGACGGAGTGGTCCGCGAACAGGACGCCACCCTGGTGGCGCTGGCGAATGCGAGGTCCTTCGGCGGGGGCATCCCGATCGCCCCGGATGCCGAGGTCGACGACGGCCTGATCGATGTGGTCATCGGGGACGCGATGGGTCGGGGACAGGTGCTGCGGTTGTTCACCAAGCTCCTCAAGGGCGCCCACCTGGGTGATCCCAAGGTGCACGTGGTCCGCGCCCGCGAGGTGATCATGGAGGCCCTGCCGGGTCATCGCTCGCCGCCGCAGGTCTTCGCCGACGGTGAGCCGCTCGGCTCCCTGCCGATCCACGCCCGGCTGCGGCCCGGCGCGCTGCGGCTGTTGGCGCCCGCGGACGCCTAGTCTGGGAGGCATGTCCTCACCAGCCGAGCGATACGCGGCTGCCCGTCAGCGGCACCAGGATTCGCGCACCCGGCTCGGCGCGTTCCGCGCCGGCCTGGCCTTCGACCTCGACGAGTTCCAGATCCAGGCCTGCGAGGCCGTCGAGGCCGGTCGGGGGGTGCTCGTGGCAGCACCGACCGGGGCGGGCAAGACCGTGGTCGGCGAGTTCGCCGTCGACCTCGGCCTGAAGACCGGCCGCAAGGCGTTCTACACGACGCCGATCAAGGCCCTGTCGAACCAGAAATTCACCGACCTGCAGCGCCGGTACGGGCCCGAGCACGTCGGCCTGCTCACCGGGGACACCTCGATCAACGGGGACGCGCCGATCGTGGTGATGACCACCGAGGTGCTGCGGAACATGCTCTACAGCGACTCGCCGGCGCTGACCGGCCTCGGGTTCGTGGTCATGGACGAGGTGCACTATCTCGCCGACCGGTTCCGTGGTCCGGTCTGGGAAGAGGTGATCCTGCACCTGGCCGACGACGTGCAGGTGGTCTCCCTGTCCGCGACGGTCTCGAACGCGGAGGAGTTCGGGGACTGGCTCACCGAGGTCCGCGGCGACACCGCGGTGGTGGTCTCCGAGGTTCGCCCGGTCCCGTTGTGGCAGCACGTGATGGTGAACAAGACCGTGCTGGACCTGTACAGCTCGAACGTGGACCCGACCAGGCCCGGGGTGAACCCGCCGATCAACCCGGACCTCGTCGAAGCCATCCGGGCCTCCGAGCGGGGCGGTCGGCCGGGCGAGCGCACCCGCGGCGCACGCGGCGACCGCCGCGGCGGCAAGGGCCGCTACCACCAACGCGGCCCGCTGGTGCGACCGCCGTCGCGGCCGGTGATGGTGGACCGGTTGGACCGGGCCGGGCTGCTCCCGGCGATCGTGTTCATCTTCTCCCGGGCGGGTTGTGAGGCCGCGGTCACCCAGGTGTTGCTCAGCGGCATCTCGCTGACCTCGCCGGCCGAGCGCAAGCAGATCGCCGCGATCGTGGAGGAGCGCTGCGCGAGTCTGCCCGCCGAGGACCTGGACGTCCTGAACTACTGGTCCTGGCAGCAGGCGCTGCTGCACGGGGTGGCGGCCCACCACGCCGGGCTGCTCCCGGTGTTCAAGGAGACCGTCGAGGCGCTGTTCGCCGCGGGTCTCGTCAAGGTCGTGTTCGCCACCGAGACCCTCGCCCTGGGGATCAACATGCCGGCCCGGTCGGTGGTCCTGGAGAAGTTGACCAAGTGGGACGGGCGCGCCCACGCGGAGGTGACGCCGGGGGAGTACACCCAACTCACCGGCCGCGCCGGGCGACGTGGCATCGACGTGGAGGGACACGCCGTCGTCCTCTACTCCTCGGGCCTGGACCCGGTGGCTCTCGCTGGTCTGGCGAGCCGGCGCACCTACCCGCTCCGGTCCCGGTTCCGGCCCACCTACAACATGGCCGTGAACCTGATCTCGGCGTCCGGGTGGACCCGGACCCGGGAGGTGCTCGAGACCTCGTTCGCGCAGTTCCAGGCGGACCGTGGCGTGGTGGGCCTGGCCCGGCAGGCGCGAACGCTCTCGGAGGGCCTGGCCGGCTACACCGAGGCGATGACCTGCCACCTCGGTGACTTCGAGGAGTACATGCAGTTGCGTCGGGACATCAAGGCTCGCGAGAGCGAGTTGTCCCGGTCCCGGTCCCGAGCGCAGCGGGAGGCGGTCAACACCGCGGTGGCGCACCTGCAACGCGGCGATGTGGTGCAGATCCCCACCGGGCGACGGGCGGGCTACGCCGTCGTCCTCGAGCCACCCGGCCCGCCGGGTCTTGACGGTCCGGCACTGACCCTGCTCACCGGCGACGGCAAGGTCCGCAAGCTCTCCGGCGCGGACGTGCCCTACGGCACGAGTTCCCTCACCCGGGTCCGGATCCCGAAGGCGTTCAACTCCCGGCGACCCGCGGACCGGCGTGACCTCACCTCGTCCATGCGGAACGCGCTCGGTGCACTCGCCGACGACGCGCCGCGCACCCGCCATGGCGAGCGGCCGGCGTCGACCGCCACCACCGACACCGAACTCGGCCGCCTCAAGCAGGCGCTTCGCTCACACCCGTGCCACGGCTGCTCCGACCGGGAGAACCATGCGCGGTGGGCCGAGCGGGCGGTGAAGCTCGCCGACGAGCACGAGGCCCTGCTGCGACGGATCGAAGGCCGTACCTCCTCGATCGCCCGCGACTTCGAGAAGGTCTGCGAGGTCCTCGGATCGCTGCACTACCTGGAGGGCACCGGCGAGGACACCACCGTGACCGAGCAGGGGGCCTGGCTCCGGCGCCTGTACGCCGAGAAGGACCTCGTGCTCGCGGAGTGCCTGCGGTCCGGGTCCTGGGCCGACCTCGACGCCGCAGGCCTCGCGGCCGTGGTCTCCACGGTGCTGTACTCCTCCCGGTCCGACGAGGAACGGCCCGCACCGCGGCTGCCCGGTGGGCCCGGCGGCACCCTCGCCCGGGCCGTCCAGGGGACCGTGCTGATCTCCCAGGACCTCGAAGAACTCGAGCGGCAGCACGGGCTGCAGGCCGTCGAGCCGGTCGACCTCGGCCTGGTCCGGTCGATCCACCAGTGGGCGAGCGGCTCCACCCTGGAGGACGTCCTCGACGGCACCGATCTGGCCGCCGGGGACTTCGTGCGGTGGGCCAAGCAGGTCATCGACCTACTCGACCAGCTCACGCTGGCCGCGCCCACGCCCGCCCTGCGCCGCACCGCCCGAGCCGCGATCGAATCCGTGCGTCGCGGCATCGTCGCGCACGGCACCGTGTGACCGTCCTCCTCGAGCCGGGTCGTCCGGACCGGCCTGGTCACGATGTGAGACGTGCTCGTTCCTTCTGTCGGATGGCCTAGCGGGCCGCCAGCCGACACACCCCCACGACACGCCGAGCAGCGAGATCTTTTTGTGACCTCAGGGGGTCGCGCTGACCTGCGCGAACGCCCCTGACCTGCATCGATGCGGTGTTGGCGCGACCCGATCGGACGGGTAAGTTCTCGTGTCACTACCTCGCCGGGGAGGCGGGTGGGCACCGACTAGGCCCGCGGGTTCACTAGACAACGAGGGGGCAGTTCCCTGCCGTCGCGGACCGAAGGATCCGCGGGCTGGTCGGTGGTAGAGCACGCCGGGTGGCTCGGCGTCCGGGACCGTTCGGACCGTCAACCGTAGCCCGCTGGGCCACGTATCCTGCAACGGTGTCCCCGTTCACACCGCCCCGATGGCTCACGCTGCTCCTCGCCGTCGTCGGCGGCCTGGTCACCGACACGGCTTTCCCGCAGCGCTCGTGGTGGCCGATGGCGTTCGTCGGGATCGCGCTCCTGATCATCGCACTGGGTCGGGACAGCGCCCGGTGGGCCTGGCTGGTCGGCTTCGTCTGGGGTCTGGCGTTCTTCCTGCCGCATATCTGGTGGGCCAACGAAGCGGTCGGAGTGATCCCCTGGGTGGCACTGTCCGTGGCCGAGGCAGCGATCGCCGGAATCGCCTGCGCCACTTGGATCTGGGTCCGCCGGATCGACTGGGTGGAGCGGCACCGGTTCGCGCAGCCGGTCGCGTTCGCGATCATCTGGGTGACCCTGGAGCAACTGCGTCAGGTGTGGCCGTTCGGTGGGTTCCCGTGGGGTCGGCTGGCCTTCTCGCAGACGGATGGGCCGTTGCTCGCGCTCGCCTCGGTCGCCGGAGCACCCCTCGTCTCGGCCGCCGTCGTGATCGTCGGGTTCCTGCTCGCCGAGACCGTCCTCGGGCTGCGCCGGGTGCGGATCCTGACGGCCTCGACGGCGGCCCTCGCCGGTGCGGCGATCGTCGCCGCCACGGGGTTGATCCCGCTGCCCACGCAGGCCGAGAGTGGCGAACTGAACATCGGGGCGGTCCAGGGGAACGTGTCCGAACCGGGGCTGGGTGCGTTCAACAACGCACGCGAGGTGCTGAACAACCATGCGGCGGGAACCGAGGAACTGGCGCAGTCCCGTCCCGAGGGTTGGTTCGACCTGGTGGTGTGGCCGGAGAACTCCTCGGACATCAATCCCCGGGTGGACGAGGACGCGGCCGACGTGATCGACGGCGCCGTCGACGCCGTCCAGGCCCCGCTGCTGTTCGGCACCGACTCCTACACCGAGGTCGCCCGGTACAACGACATGGTGCTGTGGATGCCCGACGATGGGCCGGTGTTCTCCTACTCCAAGCAGATCCCCGCGGCGTTCGCCGAGTACATCCCGCTGCGCTCGATCGCCCGGGTCTTCTCCTCCGCCGTGGACCTGGTCCGCACGGACATGGCCCCGGGCACCGAGATCGCGCTCGTGCCGGTCCCGGTGGCCCGGCTGGACCGGATCGTCCCCGTCGGCCCGATCATCTGCTTCGAGGTCGCCTACGACGCGCTGATCCGCGAGTCCGCCCTTGGTGGTGCCGAGGTGCTCGTCGTACCCACGAACAACGCCTCGTTCGGATACACCCAGGAGTCCACGCAGCAGTTCGCGATGTCCCGGTTGCGCGCGGTCGAGCACGGCCGCGCGACGATCCAGATCTCGACGGTCGGCGTCAGCGGCGTCATCGGACCGGACGGCACGGTCTGGGAGGACACCGCCTTGTTCACGCCGGACCACCTGTCCGCGACCGTCCCACTGCGCACGACCCTCACGATCGCGGACCGCCTCGGCGACTGGCCGATCATCGCGGCGACCGCGCTGACCGTACTCGGTCTGCTGGCCGGGATCGTCGCGACGATCCGGCGCCGCCGCGAGGGGCGGCCCGACGGTCTTGCGACGGGCGTCTCCGCGGGAGCGGCGCCCACCGAGCCGGAGCCCGCCACGGGGGGCCACCGAACACGCGAGACCTCCGCGGAGGCTGCGGACGCGCTGCCCGCCGCGACCGAGGCTGCCACGCCCGCGAACGAGCGCGCGTGAGCACTGCCGAACCGGGCGGTGCCCGAGCGTCCGCGGGCGAGGGGTCGGAACGTCCCGGGACCATCCTGGTGATCGTCCCGACCTACAACGAGCGCGCAGCCCTGCCGGGCACGCTGGCCCGGCTCCGGGCCGCCGTGCCGTCCGCCGACGTCCTCGTGGTCGACGACGGCAGCCCGGATGGTACGGGGGAGTGGGTCGACGAGGTGGCCGCCTCGGACCCGCAGGTGCATGTTCTGCACCGGACGTCCAAGGAGGGGCTCGGGCGGGCCTACATCGCGGGCTTCCGGTGGGGACTGGCGCGCGGGTACGAGCTGCTCGTGGAGATGGACGCTGATTCCTCGCACCGGCCCGAGGACCTACCCCGGCTGCTCGACGCGGCGTGCCCCGGGGTGGACCTGGTCATCGGATCCCGGTGGGTGCCGGGCGGCCGGACCGAGAACTGGCCGCTGTCACGGTCCCTGCTCAGCCGCGGCGCGAACACCTACGCGAATCTCGCGATCGGGCTGCGGGTGAAGGACGCGACGGCGGGGTTCCGGGTCTACCGGGCGGACACGCTCCGGGCGATCGAGCTAGAGGACGTCAATTCCGCCGGATACTGCTTCCAGATCGACATGACCTGGCGGGTCCGACGCGCCGGCGGCACCATCGTGGAGGTGCCGATCACGTTCGTGGAGCGCGTCGAGGGGGAGTCGAAGATGAGCCGCGACATCGTTGTGGAGGCCCTCTGGCGCGTCACTGCCTGGGGCGCGCAGGCGCGCTCCAGGCAGTTCGGCGGTCGTGTCTCTCAGGCGCTACGCCGGCGGGCCTGACCACTGCGGAGCAGCGCCAGCCGTTCGTCGAGGAGCACCTCGAGCTCCTTGATGGTGCGGCGCTCCAGGAGCATGTCCCAGTGAGTACGAACGTGCTTCGTGGGCTTGGCCTCCGGGCGAGTGGCGTCGCGCAGGAGGGCCTCGCCGCCGCCGGGGGCCTCCCAGACCGGGGGGATCTCGGCTTCCGCGGCGAACGGAATCACGATGACCCGGCCATCCGGGCAGTCGTAGATCGCTTGGACCCGGGGGGCCAGCTCGACGCCCTCGTCCGTCTCCATGCTGTTCGCGCCGATCTTCATGCCGCGCAGTGCTCGGTCAGCCATCGCACTCCTCCTTGTGTCAGTGGTGCGTTCCAATTGGTCCAACGGCCGAGGCGTCGGCGCTGTTCCGGCCCGGGGTGAAGGTGATGTGAAGTTCGCGCAGGGAGAACGTGGCCGGATCCCGGGGTCTCGCATCCCGGGATCGGCTCCCGCGTGATATCAGGGGAATCCGACCTCGCATAGGCTCTGACGACGTGAGCACACACTCGATGGAATACCGGCAACTCGGCGCTTCTGGTCTCACGGTCTCAGCAGTGGGCCTGGGCTGCAACTCGTTCGGACGGAACACCGCCGCCGGTGAGGTCCCCGGACTCGTGTCCGCGGCGCTGGACGCGGGCGTCACCCTGTTCGACACGGCCGACACCTACGGGGCCGTACCCGGGCTCAGCGAGGAACTCCTCGGCGCGGCGCTCGGCGGCCACCGGGACGATGTTGTCGTGGCCTCCAAGTTCGGCATGGACACCCGCGGCCTGAACGGGCCCGACTGGGGCGTGCGAGGCTCACGTCGCTACATCCGGCGAGCGGTGGAAGGCTCCTTGCGCCGTCTCGGCACCGACCACCTCGACCTCTACCAGATGCACAAGCCGGACCCGCATACCCCGATCGAGGAGACCCTCGGGGCCCTGCACGAGCTGGTCGTCGAGGGCAAGGTCCGCTACGTGGGTTCCTCCAACTTCGCCGGCTGGCAGGTCGTCGACGCGGACTGGACGGCCCGGACCGCCGGGTATACCCCGTTCATCTCGGCGCAGAACGAGTACTCCCTGCTGAACCGCCGCCTCGAGGCGGAGGTGGTGCCCGCCGTGGAGCAGGTCGGCGCCGGCATCCTGCCGTTCTTCCCGCTCGCGTCCGGCCTGCTGACCGGCAAGTACGCACGGAACGCCCCGGCACCCGAGGGCACCCGCCTCGCGACGCGTCCGGAACGGTTGGAGCGGGCGGACTTCGACGCCATCGAGGCGCTGCAGACGTTCGCGCGGGCCCGGGACCTGACCCTGGTGCAGGTCGCGATCGGGTGGCTCGCGGCGCAGCCCGCGGTCGGTTCGGTGATCTCCGGGGCCTCGCGCCCCGAGCAGGTCCGCACGAACGCCGCGGCGCTCTGGGACCCTTCGGCCGAGGATCTGGTCGAACTGGACGAGATCACCTCGCCCGCCTGAGCGACCGCCGCGGGAGCCGGCCGGGCCGTTCGTACCGGCGGCGGGTTCAGCCCCGGCGCATCTCGATCGCGGTCAGCCCGCGCATGCTCAGCCAGGCGCGATCGGGGGACTGGACGAGCACGGCCAGCACCTCGCCGCAGCTGGCGCAGCGCACCACGCTGCCCGCACCGCTGCGATAGACCATCGCACGGGCGACCTCGGCGACCGCGCCGCAGCCGGCGCAGCGTCCGCTGGCCTCGGTCACGTCGATTCCGAGCAGTTCGGCGAACGGACCGGCGAGGGCGTTCCCGTCGAGGTGGGGCGGGGCTGCATTCGGCATCAGGTGCCTCCGAATCGTTCGGTGCGGATGTCCTGGGCGCGGTGGCCCAGTTCGAGGAGCCAGGATGCGACGGCTTCGACGAACCCGGTGGAACCGCAGACGAACACCCGCGGCGCCGCACCGGCGGGCAGGACCGTGGCCTCGAGACGCTCGCGGGTGATGCGGCCCACCGGCCGTGGATCGCCGTCAGGTGCTCGCCGCGTGTAGACGAGGTCGACGCGCAGTGCACCCGGCTGTTCCGGGTCGCCGGTCGCCAGCGCCGCCAGTTCGTCGGCGAAAAACAGGTCGCTGGGCGAGCGCACCGAGTACAGCAGCCGGAACGGGGTGGCATCGCGTGCGGCGGCGTGGGCGGAGGCCATCGCGAACAGGGGCACAACCCCGGATCCGCCGCCGACCAGTTGCACCGGTCGCGGCGCTGCGGAGGGATCCGGGTCACGCCGGTGGCCGGGACTCGGAGCCCCGGCCGTGATCGGGTCCGGTCGCCACACGAAGAACCCGCCCAGCGGCCCGTGCACCTCGACGCGGTCGCCGACGCGCAACTCGTCCACCAGGAAGGGCGAGACCTCGCCGTCCGGCACCCGGTCGACCGCCAGCACGACGCGCGTCGACCCCCCGGACGACGCGATCGAGTATGAGCGGGTGGCGGTGTACCCGTCGGGCGCGGTGAGGCGCACGTCGAGGTGCTGGCCCGCCTCGTTGCCCGGCCAGCCGGCCACGTCGAGATCGATGCGGGCGGAGCCCGGCGTCTCGGGGCGGGTGCTGACGACAGTCGCGACGTGCCACGCGCTGCGCGGCCGTGCGATCACCAGTACCGCTCCTCCTTCCACGGGTCGCCACGCAGGTGGTAGCCGTTCTGCTCCCAGAATCCCGGTTCGTCCCGTTCGATCATGTCGAGCCCGCGCACCCATTTCGCGCTCTTCCAGAAGTACAGATGCGGCACGATCAGGCGGGCCGGCCCGCCGTGTTCGGCCGGGAGCGGTTCACCGTCGAACTCGAAGGCGACCCAGGCCTTACCGTCGAGCAGGTCGTCGAGGGGTACGTTCGTCGTGTAGCCGCCGTAGCTGTGCGCCATCGTGTAGTCGTAGCCGGTCTCGACATCGGCGAACAGGGTGTCGAGGGCGATGCCGCGCCAACTGGTGCCGAGCTTGGACCAGTGGGTCACGCAATGGATGTCGGTGGAGACGTCCTCGATCGGGAGCGCCATGAGGTCGTCCCAGGTCCAGCGATGGTCCACGCCCGTCTCGGTGTGGATCGTGAAGGCCCAGTCGGCGGTGTCGACCTCGGGGGTAGGACCGGCGGAGAGCACCGGGAAGTCGTGCACGAGGGTCTGCCCCGGGGGCAGGCGTTCGTCCCGGTCCCGACTGCGTCCGCCGAAGCCTCTGGTGATGAACGACATCGTCACTCCCTGGTCGAGCCAAGACTAGGGCGCGAGGGGCGTGCCTGTCACGGGTCCCAGGAGCGCTCAGAGCAGGCTCGCCCGCCGGGATCCGAGCGCAGCCACGGCCCGCAACGTGACCTGGTGGCGGGTGGCCGCCGCGGTCACGGCCGTGTGCCAGAGGCGTTCGTAACCGCCCCGGTCGCCGCCATCGGGCCGCGCGATCGCGATGACGAGGCTGGCCGGCACCCGGTCCGGGCCCTGGGCCGCCTCCCGGAACTCCGCGAACAGCCGGTCCAGGTGGGCCCGCTCGGGCCGCTGCCCGCGCTCACCCAGCAGGAGCAGCAGATCGGTCATCGTGTCCCGTCCGTCCATCACGAAGCACCACACCGATGGTGAGCCCTCGACGATCAGGGCGCTGGTCGTCGTGGTCAGCACCGCCAGCAGGGCGGCGTCGTCCGGGATCGCCACCCCCGGACCGGGCATCGGGACGTGCACTCCGGCCGAGGTGGCTGCGGAGGGTTCGGTCACGTCCGGGACGGACCAGTCGCCGTAGTCGTCGTCGTCGTCAACGTCGTCGTCGACGTAGTCCCAGAGGTCATCGTCGTCACCGCCCAGGTCGTCATCCTCATCACCCAGGTGGCCGAGGTCGAGGTGGGCCAGTTCCTCGATCCACAGCTCGACGGTCTCAGGTTCGCTTCGCCGCTGCTCGTGCCCGCGCTCGCTCATCCGGCCACGATGGCCTCGGTCGGGCCCGCGGTCCCGGGCTCGTCAGCCGCCTGTGGAAAGGGCGGCACTTCAGCCCGCCTGTGGACGTGCAGTGGTCATACTGGTGTTCGACCGCCGACGGCCCCACTGCCGTCGCCGACGACATCCACGATCGGCGGTCGAGGAGGCGGTCATGGCGATCCAGGGCTATCTCAGGATCCAGGACATCCGTGGCGAGAGCGCCCGGGACGGCCACGAGGACGAGATCGAGTTGCACGGGATCGAGTTCGGCATGGCCGCACCGATCGACGGCGGGGCCGGGGGAGCGCGCCGGGGCCGGGTCACCCTCGAACCGATCCGGGTCGTGAAGCGCTACGACCGGTCGTCTGCGGCATTGAAGCAGGCACTCTTCCGCAACCAGGTCTTCCCCGAGGCCCTGATCGCGGTGCGCCGGACCGTCGATGGCGAGACGTCCGACTACCTCGTGATCACGATGACGGGAGCCAACATCATCGAGTACCACCTACGGCCCGGGGGCGAGCCGGACGTGCTGGAGGAGACCCTCGCCTTCAGCTACGCCGAGGCAACATTCGTGTATGACGGATCATATGAGGTGGCCCTGGAATCCCGACGTGGCGTCCGTTGACCCGAGCCGGTGCACTCGGTGAGCCCACCGAACACCGCCGAGGCCGCAACGGTGCTGCGGCTGCGGGCGGCCGGGTGCGTGTTCGCCGAGGACGAGGCTCACCTGCTGCACGAGGCCGCGACCGGTTCCGTCCACCTCGAGACGCTCGTCACTCGGCGCACCGGCGGCGAGCCGCTGGAGCAGATCCTCGGCTGGTCCGCCTTCGCGGGGCTGCGGATCCTCCTCGAGCCGGGGGTCTTCGTCCCGCGCACGCGCACCGAGTTCCTGGCCGAGACCGCCGCCGCCCTGCTGCGGCCCGGCGACGTGGCTGTGGACCTGTGCTGCGGCGCCGGGGCCATCGCCGCCGTTCTCGCGGCCCGGGTCCCCGGCCTCGACCTGCACGCCGCCGACATCCAGCCGGAGGCGGTGCACTGCGCGCGGCGCAACCTGGCCGGCCGCGGACAGGTTCACGCCGGGGACCTCTTCGGCGCGCTGCCCGCTGACCTGACCGGACGCGTCGGAGTGCTCGTCGCGAACACTCCGTACGTACCGACCGACGCGATCGCCCGGATGCCTCCCGAGGCGCGCGACCATGAGCCACACGTGACCTTGGACGGCGGGCCCGACGGCCTCGACGTGCAGCGTCGGCTGGCCGAGGGGGCAGGTCGGTGGTTGGCGCCCGGCGGGTACCTGCTCGTCGAGACGAGCAGCGCGCAGGGCCCGACGGCGGCCCGCATCTTCTCCGGGCACGGCCTCGTCGCGCAGGTGCTCACCGACGACGAGGTCGGTGCCACGGTGGTGCGCGGCCGCCGCCCAGGCTGACCGACATCGAGGTGCTCCCGGCGTGACGCCCGGTCGCTCAGTCAGTCGCGAGGGCGTCGACGATCGTCGCGCCCAGGTCGTCCGGGCGACTGAACTGGGGCCAGTGCCCGGTCGGCAGGTCCCGGTACTCGACCGAGCGGAGCCGCCCGAGTTCACGCACGAACGGGTGGTCCTGAGCCATCCAGTCCTTGAGCATGGCCGACGGGAACTCGCACGCGATCACGGTGGCCGGAACGTCGAGGCGCCGTTCGTCGGTCAGGTGCATCGGATCCTGCGCGACGTGCGCGGGCGTGGGGATCGCCCGGGCTCGGAACTCGGCTCGGAGCGCGTCGTCGAGGCCGACGAGATCAGCATCCTCGAACACCGACCAGTCCGGCAACGGCAGTTCGCCGCCGACCGTCGGGTACTCGTCGTTGATGACCGCGCCCTCGCCCGACGGTCCACTGTCCACGTAGATCACCCGCGCCACCCGGTCCGGTCGTGCGTCGACCGCGCCGTACGCGACGGCGCCTCCGCCGGAGTGCCCCACAAGCACCACGGGAGCCTCGGGGTGGGCGTCGATCTCCGCGACCACCGCAGCGATGTGGTCGGCGAGGGTGATCTGGCTGCGGTCGGTGTCCCGGGACTCCATGCCCGGGAGCGTCAGCGGGAAGCACGCATGGCCGGCCCGCTCGAGGTGTGGCACCACCGCCTCCCAGGATGCGCCGTCGAGCCAGAAGCCGGGGATCATGAGGATGTCCATACCGAGCACGGTACGGGCGGCCACCGACATTCGCCCGTGCGTGTGGTGGCCCGCCGGTGACCGGTGCGCCACGGCCGGGCGCTTCGCACCGGCTGCCCTTGTCGGAGGGGCACGCTAGATTCGCAGCACAGACACTCCGACGAGCGCGGATCACCAGGTCGGGAGCGTGACGATGCGCAAGAGGTGCCGGACCGGGCGGGACGGCCGACCGGAGCGGGTCCCCGTGTCGGTGCTCGAGTTGCGCGTGCACGGGATCGGGAACACGCCCCCGGCGGTGCTCCTCGACCTGCCTCCGGCCGAGATCCAGCAGTCGCGCGGGGACGCGCTCGGCAGCTTCTGGGTGCCGACGACCGCCGCGAGCGAACGGGATCGCGCCCTACCGCCGGCCGACGTCCACGCCATCCGGCCGGACACCCGCCGCGAGGCCTACTCCTGGGGCGCCATGGCCCGACTGTCCGCCATCCCCGGATGGGGTCTGATCGGATCGTTGGCCCGGGGCCTGATCCGGGTCGGCTGGACCGTCCTGGTCCCGTTCGGACTCGCCAACGTGGCGTACTGGACCCGGCGGCTACCGGATGCGTCCGCGGGCTGGCGGGCCGGGAACGGCGCCGCGAGCATCCGGGTGTTCTCCCTGCTGCTCACCTTGCTCTTCACGGCGTCGACGGCGTCGGTGACCCTCGGGCTGCTCGCCGGGCAGTGCTTCCCGGCCGCGCAGTCGGTGGCGGCCCCGGGTGTCGGCACGGAGGTCGAGGTGGGTCTCGCCTGCGCGCAGCTGCCAGGATTCCTGCAGGCCCTGGCCGGATGGGAACCGGGTGCGCGGACCGTGGTGTTCGCCCTGGTGCCGTTGGCGGCCGTGCTGGCGCTTTGGTTGATCTCCCTGACCGGTCAGGTCCGGTACGAGGAGCGGATGTCGGCGACATACGCGAGCCGGCCGGATTCGGACGGGAGCGGGATCCGAGGGAGCGGAACGGTCCCGGTGCCGCCGGGGGAGTCCGGGCCGATCCCGATCGCGCCCCGGCGGGTCCGGCCCGTGGTGGGTCCGGCTTCGGGGGTGCCGGTCCTGGCCACCCCGGGGTTCTGGGGCCACCGGCTGCTGACGGTCACCACTGCTCGGCTGCACCTCGCGGCCGCGGCCGCGCTGCTCACCGCGGTCCTCGCCTGGGACGGCGTGCTCGGTCCCGTGGCGGCGTGTCGGAGCCTGGCGAGCGTGCCGACCGGCGCATGCCTCGACGCGGGCGCGCGGCTCGCCGGCACCCGGCCGCTGCTGACCGGCCTAGGGGCCCTCGCGGTGGTGGTCCTGGCCTGGACCATCGCCCGGGTATGCATCGGATCCGAGGCGAGCCCGGACGTGGGCAGCGCCGGACGGACCCGGCGGCTCCAGTCCGGCTGGCTCCTGCTCGGCGCCCTGGCGGTGTTCGGGGGTGCGCTGCTGGTCACCTGGCGGTCCGAGGACCGTCAGGCCTCTGCGGGGTACGCCGGGCTCGAAGCGGTCCCCGTGGTGCTGGTCGCGGTACTCCTCGGGATCGCGGTCGCGGCACTGGGGTGGCGTGGCGGCCTGCGGCCGGGCCTGTGGGTGCCGCTGCTGGCGATCGGGACGCTCGGCTGTGGTGGATTCGCCTTGCTGCGCGGTACGGCGGACTGGGCCGGACTGCTGCTCGGTGGCGGGATCCTCGCGCTCCTGACGTTGGTCGCGGCGGTGGTCGTGGCACTGCGCCGGCCCCCCGGAGCCGGCGAGGGCTGGTCCGGCGGTGCACCCGGTGTCCTGCTGCTCCTGGCGGCGGGCGCGGCGATGATCTTCTCGACGCTCGTCGTGCTCGGGACGGAAACCTTCCTGAACGGTTCCGGGCCACGCGCACCGTTCGCCGTCGCGGCTGGTTCAGCGCTGATGCTCCCGACGGCGGAGCTCGCCCCGATCGGCGATCTGGCCCGGGCGCAGGCGGGCTGGCCGGGTGCCCTGGCGGCGCCGCAGGCCTACGCCGAATTCGGGCTCGCGACGCTCGTCACGTTGGCCGTCTTCGTGCTGGCGGTGATCCCACCCGCGCTGCGCGCGGTGTTCGGGACCCGGCGGGTGCCCGGTGCCCCGAGGACCTGGACCGGCCCTGGCACCGGGCCAGAGGCCGGGACCCGGGACGGGACAGGGAACCGGAACGGGACGGCGACCCGGACCGGGACAGCGACCCGGAACGGGACGGGGACACCGAACGGGACGGGCCGGGCGGGGACCGGGTCCGCGGCCGGGGGAGACGCGGACGCGCGGGCCGGCGACGGGGATCGCTCCGGCTATGGTCCGGCGGCCACCCAGGTCGAGCGGTCGCGGCGGGTGGCCGCGGCGATCCAGCGCGCCGAGCCGGTCGTCGGGTGGCTCGCGGGTGGTGCGGGCCTCGCGCTCGTCCTCACCCTGCTGACCAGGTCGCCCGGGTTGCCCGGGCCGCCGGGTGGGACGGGAGCCGCCGCGGACGGCACCGCCGACACCTCGGTGGTCGGCGTGGATCTGGTCGGGTTCGCGCTACCTCCGTGGGCGCTGCCGGCGGACGTGACCGCCTGGGCGGTCGCCGCCGTGGGAGCCGCAGCGGTCGCGCTGCTAGGGGCGATGCTGGCCGGCTCGATCGGTGGCGGCGCGCGACCCCTCGGGATCCTCTGGGACATGATCTGCTTCCTGCCCCGCGCCGCCCACCCGTTCGGACCACCCTGCTACGCGGAGCGAGTGGTTCCGGAGTTGCGGGGGCGGATCGACGCGTGGTTCGCGCCGACCCCGGCGTCGGACGACCCACGGGACCTCGTCCCGCCGGAACGGCGCCGGGTGGTGCTCTCGGCACACTCCCTGGGGGCGGTGCTGGCCGTCGCCGTACTGCTCGCGCGCCCGCGGGACGCGGCTTCCGCCCGGATCGGCCTGTTGACCTACGGCACCCAGGTGCGCGGGTTCTTCGGACGCTACTTCCCCGAACTGCTCGGCCACCCGGCCACCGGCAGCCCGCCGTGCCGGGCGCCCTCCTACGTGAGCGCCGATCCGTGGCACCGCGACGCGGCCAGTCCACTCGAGGGCGGGGCGGGCGCGCACACCCTCGTGGCCCTGCTGCGCGGGCCCCGGCCGGGCGAACCAGCGTGGGTGAACCTCTGGCGCCGCACCGACCCCCTCGGGCTTCCCGTCCACTCCTACGCCGGCAACGAGATCGACCGCGGCGCCGAGGAGCGCGACCGGGCCGGGTACCTGTTCGGCGTGATGGCCCACTCCGGCTACCCGCGCGCCTACGCCTACCACCGCGGGCTCGAGGAGGTCCTGACGCGGCTGTCCGGCGACCGGTCCGGCACCATCAGCGGTGCTCACCGCCGTCGCCGCCCCGGGTTGGGAAGGACGGGTGAACGTGGCAGGATCTCCTGAGTGTCCAAGGATGAGGCGGAGCGGCTGAACGATCTGAAACGCCTGCGGCGCATCCGCGACCGGATCGACCGCGAGTACGCCCAGCCCCTCAACGTCGAGGCCCTCGCGCGGGCCGAGTACCTGTCCTCGGGGCACCTGAGCCGCGAGTTCCGGGCCGCCTTCGGCGAGTCGCCCTACAGCTACCTGATGACCCGACGGATCGAGCGCGCGATGGCGCTCCTGCGCGTCGGAGAGCTCTCCGTGACCGAGGTGTGCTTCGCCGTCGGGTTCTCCTCCCTCGGCACATTCAGCACCCGGTTCACCGAGCTGGTCGGCATGCCACCGAGCACCTACCGCAGCGAGGAGGCCGGCCCGCCGGCCGGCATCCCCGCGTGCATCGCCAAGAAGGTCGCCAGACCGATCAGGAATCGAGAAGCGCCCGCGAGGGCGCCGGAACTAGCGTGAGGCTCATGGACATCACCATTCACCACGCATATCTCCCGCACACCGACCCCGAGGCCGCGCTCGCGTTCTACCGGGACACGCTCGGTTTCGAAGTTCGCAACGACGTCGAGTACCAGGGCCTGCACTGGCTCACCGTGGGCCCTCCGGGACAGCCGGACACCTCGATCGTGCTGACCCCGCCGGCCGCCGACCCGGGCATCACCGAGGACGAGCGCAAGGTCATCGCCGAGATGATGGCCAAGGGCACCTACGCGAGCATCAACCTCGCCACCAAGGACCTGGACGAGACCTTCGAGCGGGTGCAGGCCGGACCCGTCGGAGAGGTCGTCCAGGAGCCCACCGAGCAACCATGGGGGGTGCGGGACGCGGCGTTCCGCGACCCGTCGGGCAACATGGTCCGCATCTTCGAGAGCAAGTAGACGACCGTTGGAGACCTCGATGAACACCGCCGTGCACGCAGCCGACAGCCACGACCTGATCCGCGTGCACGGAGCCCGCGAGAACAACCTCAAGGACGTCAGCGTCGACCTTCCCAAGCGGCGCCTGACGGTGTTCACCGGGGTCTCCGGCTCCGGCAAGAGCTCTCTGGTCTTCGCCACCATCGCGGCGGAGTCCCAGCGACTCATCAACGAGACCTACAGCGCGTTCGTGCAAGGTTTCATGCCCGCCATGGCCCGCCCGGAGGTCGACCTGCTCGAGGGGCTGACCACCGCGATCCTCGTCGACCAGGAACGCATCGGCGCCAACCCCCGGTCCACCGTCGGGACCATCACCGACGCGAACGCGATGCTGCGGATCGTGTTCAGCCGGCTCGGCGACCCGCACATCGGCTCGCCGCAGGCCTTCTCCTTCAACGTCGCCTCGATCAGCGGCGCCGGCGCGGTGACGTTCGAGCGCGGTGGTGAGACGGTCAAGGAGCGGCGCGACTTCGCCGTCGTCGGCGGTATGTGCCCACGCTGCGAGGGCCGCGGCTCCGTCACCGACTTCGACCGCAGTGCGCTCTACGACGAGACGAAGTCCCTGAACGACGGTGCCCTCACGATCCCGGGCTACTCCATGGACGGCTGGTACGGACGGATCTTCCGGGGCTCCGGCTGGTTCGACATGGACAAGCCGATCGGCGAGTACACCACGAAGGAACTCGACAACCTGCTCTACAAGCCGGCCACGAAGTTGAAGGTCGAGGGCATCAACCTCACCTACGTCGGGCTGATCCCGCAGATCCAGAAGTCGTTCCTGGCCAAGGATGTCGACTCCATGCAGCCACACATCCGGGCGTTCGTGGAACGGGCCGTGACGTTCGCGACCTGCCCCGAGTGCGACGGCACCCGCCTCAACGAAGGGGCCCGCTCCTCGAAGATCGAGGGCATCAGCATCGCCGACGCGTGTGCCATGCAGATCAGCGACCTGGCCGACTGGGTCCGGGGGCTCGACGAGCCCTCCCTCGGGCCGCTCCTGCAGTCGCTGGGGGAGACCCTCGACTCGTTCGTCGACATCGGCCTGGGCTACCTCAGCCTGGCGCGGCCCTCGGGCACCCTCTCCGGCGGTGAGGCGCAGCGGACCAAGATGATCCGCCATCTGGGCTCCTCTCTGACGGATGTCACCTATGTCTTCGACGAGCCGAGTGTCGGCCTGCACCCCCACGACATCCAGCGGATGAACCGGTTGCTGCTGCAGTTGCGGGACAAGGGCAACACCGTTCTCGTCGTGGAGCACAAGCCGGAGGTGATCGGCATCGCCGATCACGTGGTCGATCTCGGGCCCCGCGCCGGCACCGCAGGTGGCGAGGTCATGTTCGAGGGCACCGTCGACGGCCTGCGCCACAGCGGCACCATCACCGGCAAGCACCTCGACGACAGGGCGAGCCTCAAGGACTCGGTACGGACGCCGTCGGGCGCTCTCGAAGTTCGCGGAGCGAACACGAACAACCTGCAGGGTGTCGATGTCGACATCCCGCTCGGCGTGCTCGCCGTTCTGACCGGGGTGGCCGGCTCGGGCAAGAGTTCGCTGATCGGCGGCTCGGTCGCCGGGCGCGAGAGCGTGGTGACGATCGACCAGACCGCGATCCGGGGCTCCCGGCGCAGCAATCCCGCGACCTACACGGGACTGCTCGAGCCGATCCGGAAGGCGTTCGCGAAGGCCAACGGCGTCAAGCCGGCCCTGTTCAGCGCGAACTCCGAAGGTGCCTGCCCGGCGTGCAAGGGAGCGGGGGTGGTCTATCAAGACCTCGGCATCATGGCCGGCGTCGCCACGACCTGCGTGGAGTGTGAGGGCAAGCGGTTCCAGGCGTCGGTTCTCGAGTACCACCTCGGCGGGCGGGACATCAGCGAAGTGCTCGCGATGCCGGTCGCCGAGGCGAAGGAGTTCTTCGCCGACGGCGAGGCTCGCATCCCGGCCGCCCACAAGATCCTGGTGCGTCTGGACGACGTCGGCCTCGGGTACGTGAGCCTCGGGCAGCCGCTCACGACGCTGTCCGGTGGCGAGCGGCAGCGCCTGAAGCTGGCCAACCAGATGGGTGACAAGGGCGATATCTACATCCTCGACGAACCCACCACCGGCCTGCACCTGGCCGACGTCGACCAGTTGCTGGGACTGCTGGACCGGCTCGTGGACTCGGGCAAGTCGGTGATCGTCATCGAGCATCACCAGGCGGTCATGGCGCACGCCGACTGGATCATCGATCTCGGGCCGGGGGCAGGGCACGACGGCGGAACGATCGTGTTCGAGGGCACGCCGGCCGAGCTCGTGGCACAGCGGTCGACGCTGACGGGGGAGCACCTCGCCGACTACGTGGGCGAGGCAGAACTGGTCTCCTGAGACCGACGGTGGTCCTTGCGGGCGGAGCGTCGTGGGCTGGATCCGGCAGCGATGCGCTGGATGCGGTTCAGGAATGCCTCCTACCGCCTCGGACAGGGTCACCTTCGACCGTGCCAGGGACCTGGCTCGCCGCCACGGCTGGCGTGAGAAGGCCCTGATCTACCTCACCCGTCGGCCCGATGAGATCCTCGTGCTGGAGCACACACACGAGTACCCGGACGCCGGCGTTCAGGTTCCGGCCGGCGGCGTCGACCCGGGTGAGGAGCCGGCTCAGGCGGCCGTGCGGGAGTTGCTCGAGGAGACCGGGCTGCGCGTGTCGGGCCCGGCTGAGTACCTCGGTTCCCACATCTGGCATGACGAGGCCGCGCCGTCCCGCGTGCGCCACTACTACCGGCTACGTGCGCCGCTGACGACGCCGGACCGGTGGGAACACATCGTGAGCGCGGGGACCGATGACTCCGGGATGGTGTTCCGGCTGGTCTTCCGGCCCCTGCGCGAAGCGGGCCTGACGCCGGGGTTCGGCTGGGACGGTGAGCTGGGGTCATTGGTCGGGGTATCCGAGCCCGGCGGCGCCGACCGCGAGCTCCGCACGGAACGGCTCGTGCTTCGAGTGCCCACGGAGCACGACCTTCCTTCGATCCTCCAGCTGCATCAGCAGGACCTGTCGATCCTTCACAACCCGGGAGACCGTCTCGCCGATGCTGTCCAGGCCCGGGACCTGCTCGCCCGCTGGCAGCGACAGTGGCGCGACCATGGGATCGGCTACTGGATGGTGGCACTCCGGCACGACTCGGGCATCATCGGGGTCCGCGGCGTGAAGTCGATGACCCTCGGCAGCCGGCCGATCATGAACCTGCTCTACCGGTTCGATCCGAGCGCCTGGGGCATGGGTTATGCCACGGAGGCGGCCCGGGCGGCGGTGGCACGCTCACGCGCCCTGCACCCGTCGCTGCCGGTGGTGGTGCGAGTGCGTCCGGCCAATCGGGGGAGTGCGAGGGTCGCACTCAAAGTCGGGCTCAGGCGGGAGCCGGACCTCGACGAGCCCGGTGAGGACGGCATCGATCACATCTACGTGGGGTTCGTGACCTCGACGTTTGACATGCAAGATGCCGCTTGCCTATGCTGGTCGCGTGGTCGATGTGTTCCGTGCCCTCGACGACGAGACGAGGCGTCTCGTCCTCGACCAGTTGGCGGCGCGCGACGGGCAGACCCTCTTCGAGATCTGCACGGTCCTGGCGGCCCGACATGACGTCAGCCTGACGCGCCAGGCGATCTCCCAGCACCTCGGCGTCCTCGAGGAGGCCGGGTTGATCAGGACCGAACGCCGCGGGCGCTCCAAATACCACTACTTCACCCCAGCACCGCTCGCGGAGATCACACGGCGGTGGCCGATCGGACCAGGGACCCCATCATGAGGATCGAACTGACCAGCATCTTCGTCGACGACCAGCGCGCCGCGCTGGAGTTCTACACCGGCGTCCTCGGCTTCACCAAGCGTCACGACATCCCGCTCGGGGACAACTTCTGGCTGACGGTCGCCTCGCCGGAGGCTCCGGACGGTCCCGAACTGCTCCTGGAGCCCGCGGACCACCCGGCGGCACGCGCGTACCGGGACGCGCTCGTCGAGGATGGCATCCCGCTCGTCCAGTTCGCCGTCGACGACGTCGGGGCCGAACACGTCCGCCTGAGCGAGCATGGCGTCTCCTTCACCCAGCCGCCCACGGATATCGGCACCGCCGTGGTCGCGGTCTTCGACGACACCTGCGGGAACCTCGTGCAGATCGTCGAGGTCAAGCCGGAGCCGGAGCCCGCCTCCTGACCTGGGCGCAGGGGAGCGGGGCCGGATCGAACCTGCCGGTTCACGCTCCGTCGGGGACGTTCCACAGCAGTTCGGGACTGTGCTCGAATCCTGCACGCTCATACATCGGCACCGACAAAGGCGATGCGTGGACGGTCACGTGCTCACACCCGCGGCGGCCGGCCTCCTGCAGGACCGCTGCGACGAGCCGGTTCCCGATGCCGCGTCCGCGGAACTCCCGCAGCACGTAACAGGACTGCAGGTCGCCGTTGACTCGCTGCATCCGGTCCGGCGCCGGGACGCGTTCGAGAAGGGCCAGCCAGGCCATGCCGACCGCTGCGTCCGACGACCGAGCGATGAATGCGACGTGCGAGTCGGCGCGGGCGCGGGCCCAGGCGACGGCGGCTGCGACATAGTCGTCATGACTCGGCAGGTTCGCGCCGCCGTAGGGCTGGCCGTGGACCCAGTGCCACCGCAGGGAGGCCACCTGGCCGAGTTCGTCAGGGCGAGCCGGCCGCACCTCGACCTCATGTGTGGATTCGGTCACGCCCATCATCGTCGCAGACCGACTCGAGGCACCCGCCTGTGCAGGCGTGCCCGGCGACCATATTCACGAGCCCTCACGAGGCGCGCACCGGTACGTTCCAGCGAGGAAGTGACCCATCGGGAGGAGAGTGACGTGTCCGTCAGGGAGCTCCGTGCCACCGGTCAAAGAGCCCAGGAACTGGCAACCTGCCTATTACAGCGCGCCCGACGGGCCGATCCGACGGCGGGCCTCTGGGAGGCCGCGGACGTCCAGTGGTGGTGGCGCAGCCCACGGAGCTCCGACGACGTCGAAAGGGTCTTCTGGTTCGACGACGACGGACCCCTGGCCGGCGTGCTGCTCTCGAGTTGGGCGGGTGGCCGGACCTGGCAGTGCGACCCGGTCGTCGTGCCCGGCACGACCGGGCCTTCCCCCGAGTTCGTCTGGGACCGAGCCCTCGATCACGCCGCGACGCACGGGTCGAACGGGTTCGTGGTACCCGTGCGCGATGACGACGCGACCTTCGTGGCCCTCGCGAACCGCTCGGCGCTCACGCCCGGGGACCATGACCGCACCGCCTGGATGGCACCGGTCGACCGGCCCGCCGTGCCGCGGCCGGCCGAAGGATTCGTGCTCACCGATCGCACCCAGCGGCCGGAGGCCCCCCACCCCATGCGTGAGCGCAACGGCGACGACGTCGCAGATCGACTCGGGCAGTGCTCGCTCTACGACCCGGAACTCGATCTCGCCGTGGAGTCCACCGGCGGGCAGCTCGCCGGGTATGCCTTGTTCTGGTTCGACCCGGTCACCCTGGTCGGCCTCGTGGAACCCGTGCGCATCGAGGACGAGTTCCAGCGACGTGGCCTCGCCCGGGCGATGGTGTCTGCCGGGGTCGACCGCCTCGTGGCCAGGGGTGCCGAACGGATCAAGGTCTCCTACGAGACGGAGGCCGCGGGCTCGCTGTATCTGGGCGTCGGGTTCGAGCAGGAATCGACGGCGACCTGGTACCGGTCGCCAGACGAGTAGGGCGTCAGACCTTGCGTTCCGCGGCGGCGTCCACATCGCGCTCGTAGCGCAAGAGCTCCGGGTTCGGCGCAAAGGTGCTATACGTGCGGTCGCCCGTCGAGCGCCACCCCAGCCGCTCGTAGAACGCGCGGGCCCGACTGTTGCCGGTGAAGACCCGCAACCAGGCACGAGTGACGCCGTGGTGGCGCATCTGTTCGAGAACCTGGGCGTGGGCACGCTGGGCGGCTCCGCTGCCCCAGCGTTCGATAGCGATCCCGAAGTGGAGGAACTCCTCGTGCCTGATGGCGGCGAATCCGATCACCTCAGCACGGTCCACGACGACGAACGCGTCGATCTCCGGTGCGTCGATCTCCGCGCGCCATCGTCGCGCGATGTCATCGCGGGGGAACGGAAAGGCATCCTGTGGAAACACCGTCTCGAGGATCACGATCGTGCCGGGCTCCTGGACGGCGATGACCTGGGGCACGTCCCCGTCGGTCATCGGTCGCAGGATCACCGTGGCCGCATCGTCGGACATGCTCGGAACCCTCTCACGCTCCGGCGCCCCCGACGCGGTACAGGTTCCCGGCGGTGGGTTGCAGGTGCACCCGCGTTGCGGCAGCGGGCCGGCGAGTCCTACGTTTGGCACATGGTTCGCATCGGAGCAATCGTTCTGAACGTCTCCGACCGCCGCCGCGCGGCCGCATTCTGGAGTCAGGCCCTGGGTTACGAGTCGGCGGCCAATCCTGACTTCCTCGTGCCGACCGATCCTCATGCACCGAGACTGCACCTGGACGAGGATGACCGCACGCACCTGGACCTCTGGGCCGCGGACGAGGACGAACAGCGCACCGAGGTCGAGCGACTGATCGCGCTCGGTGCGCGGCGGGTCGACTGGGAGTATCCGCCGGACGCGGACTTCGTGGTCCTGGCCGACCCGGATGGCAACCTGTTCTGTGTGATCAACTGCGGAGCCTGAACGGGCACGCTGCCGCCGACGGTTCCAGCTCCGGCCGGCTGGAGCGGCGCTGCGCTCTCGGCTAGCGTGATGTCATGACGCAACTGGTGCTGACGGCGGTCGGGGATGATCGCGAGGGCTTGGTCTCAGCCTTGGCGGGAACTGTCGAGACCCACGGCGGGAACTGGCTCGACAGCCAACTCTCCCGCCTGGCCGGCAAGTTCGCCGGGATCGTGCTCGTCGAGCTGCCGGCCGAGGGCGTCGCCGAGTTCACCTCCGCCTGCGCACGTCTGCGGCAGGAGATCGGCTGGAATGTCGAGGTGAGCCCCGTGGGGAGCGGGGGAGTGGAGGGCTCCGAGGTCCGGATGCACCTGGTCGGACTGGACCGTCCCGGGATGGTCCGACAGGTGACGGCCGCTCTCGCCGAGCAGCATGTGAGCATCCGCGAACTTCGTTCGTGGACCCCTGACGCGCCGCAGGGCGGTGGATCGTTGTTCGAGGCCGACGCCGTCATCACGCTCGCCAACGACGTGCACCTCGATGTGGTGCGCCGGGCACTCGAGCCGATCGCCGACGAACTCATGGTCGACCTGGACCTGAGCGACCCGGACGGTCAGTAGTGCCTCTAGAGGCGAGGACGCAACTCGGCGCGGACCTCATCGCTGTTCTCCGGTGTGACCTTCCAGCGGCTGGAGTCGGTGTCCTCGAAGATGACCTTGTACTGTCCGACCGCGCGGTCGAACTGGACGAGAAGGTTCTCCGGCAACGCCTCGCCCGGCGAGGTGGCACCACGTCACGCGTGTCCTCTATCGACGGGTGATCTGATGCTGCTGTCACTGACGGGCGCCAGCGGAGCGGGAAAGTCGACGACGCTGGCGTACCTCGCCGAGGTGGAGTGGCATCAGAGCGTGACCTGTCTCGAGTTCGACTCGGTCGGCGTACCTCCGGATGCCGACACGGCCTGGCGGCACGCTGTGACCGAGCAGTGGGTCCAGCGAGCCCTGGCTGCCCAGGACGAGGGCCGCCACACGCTCTTGTGCGGTCAGGTTCCGATCGGCGAACTGCTGGCCGTGCCGTCGGCCGATCGCCTCGATGGCATCGCCGCCTGCGTGCTGCACTGCTCACCGGAGGTGAGGCGCGCCCGACTGAGTCAGCGACACGAGCCCGAGGACACCATCGGACACCACGTTGCGTTCGGGGAGTGGTTCCACGGACATGCCTTGGATCCGACCCACCGCCCCGAGGTCATCGTCGGTGACAGTCCCACCCCGATGCGATGGGAGCGGTGGACGCAATGGTCCGGAGGCGACCCGCGCTGGCCCGTCCACGTCATCGACACGGACGGATCCACACCGGAGCAGGTGGCTCACGAAGTGGTGGGGTGGGCACGTGAGGCGCTCGCCAACGGCGGTCTGCGACTCACGGCGCAGGAGTGAGTCTGCGCCGGCGCGGCCGATGAGTTCGTGGCTCCTGGCCGGTCCAACTGTGTGACACCCGCAGAAAGGACACCGCCATGTCGGAGCTTCTCGTCGATTTCATCACCTCGCTCGACGGCTACGCGTCGGGGCAGGGCTGGCCCGGGTTCTGGGGCCTCGAAGGACCGGAGTACCTCGCGTGGCTCGGCGAGCAACCCGAGGTCACCTACCTGATGGGAGCGAACACCTACCGACTGATGTCGGGCTTCTCAGCCGGCGAGGTCCCGGATGGGCTGGACGAGTTCAGGCCTGAGGAAGAGGCGTCCGTGGACGAACTCACGCGCGCGTCCAAGGTGGTGTTCTCGTCCTCACTCCAGGAGCCACTGACCTGGGCCAATTCCAGGCTCGTCCGTGACGACGCCGTCGAGGCGGTCCGCGTCATGAAGTCCACCGGCTCGGGTCTCCTCAGCACGATCGGCAGCCTCAGCCTGTGCCGGTCCCTGCTACGAGCCGGACTCGTCGACCGTTTCCGGGTCGTGATGTTCCCGGTGATCACCGGCGCCACGGGCGCGGAACGCATCTACGACGGGTATCCGGACATCGCCCTCGAGATGATCGAGCACCGCACCTTCGACGGCCGCACCCAACTTGTCGAGTATTCGCCCCGCGTGCTCGAGCACCCGCCGCTCGGCGCTCCGGCGTGACGCGAAGCGCTCTTCCCGGCGTCGAACGCCTGCTCGCCAACACCGGTTGAAACGAGTTCGCATCATCGCTCCCGGCCCAACCTTCCTAATTGGCAGGGGCAGGAGGCGGTGAGCCGGGAACTGGCAGGCCGGGCGTGTTCACCTGAGCTCCGAGGAAAGGCGGGCGTCTCGGCCAGCGCTCGGTGCCACAAACCCTGAGGCTCGCAGTCTCGGCGCATGTCTGCGAACCGGTCCCCCGGGGGGCGGCAGTGCGGAATGCCGACGTTGTGCTAAAGCGAATCACTCAGTTTGAACGAGCCGAATGTCAGTGTTGACGGGGTTGTCGACGGCAAGATTCTAGTATCGCGCAGTTGTCACTGCAGTTGGGGTCAGCGGTAGTCGTATTGAATGTACGTGCTCATTGAAGGCGCCACCGTGGCACCCGCAGCCAATTCGATGTCTACATCCGTCGGTCGCAGGCCCTGCTGCGGCTTGCTCTTGGATTACGCCATCGACGATGGATGATACGCCGAATGCGGATTGGAGCCAATTGAGAACCAGCAATGAAACGAGGACGGTTTCAGTCAATGGAACGAGCTGCGCATTGTACACGCCGCCAATAGGTACCACCGGGGGCACATGGTCGAGGATTCTGGGTGACGCGACTCGACGTGGCACTCGCACGTCAATATTCGCGCGAGTGTCGCGTTCGCGAAGAAGGATCAAGTCAGCCAGATCAGTCCGATTTTACCCTGAGAATTTGAAATCTTCAGTGCGATCGATACTTCAGAACCAGCACGGGCTCGAGTGTCCCCCCATGAAACGGCTTCAACGAAGGCCACGGCACTCAGGTCGTATGCGGTGAAAGTTCCCTTGAAGTCGACAAACACGCGATAATCTGCTGTCGCGCTCTCCCAGGAAGTGTCCCGCGGGTCGACGACCATTGCCTCCATGCGGCGATGCTAGCCCAACTGGCCGCGTCGCACGGGGTGCGGATCGGGCCAGCCTGTCTGCCACCGGCCGTTGCTGAATGGCATCGACTGCGTCATCCCGGCACCGGTTCTTGCATCAGATGCAACTCGCGCTAGAAAACTGGCAGGAACGGGAGTTGCTGAGCCGGAGTACGAAGGTCGGCCGAGCCCTGGCATGACAAGAGGAGATTCGGGCTGCGCGTGGTTGACCCCGAGAGTGCCTCATCGGGTGCCCCGGACCAAGGTCACACGGTCGGGCTTCCCGAGGCCTGCAATCTGGACCCAGCCGCCATCGTTGACAAAGCCTTTCGCGACAAGCTTGGCTTCTAGTCCCCGCGGCGCCCAGTCGCCTCGGTACATCTGGGCCAGCCTTTCTCCTGTGTCCTCGAAGAGGTGGCAAGTCGCGTAGACCTTGCGTCGGTGCAGCCACTCGTGGAGTACAACGGGCCGACGGGCGTAGGTGGTGAGCAGCTCGCATCCTCGGGCAGCGAGCTCGCGCGGGTCACCCTCTAGAACGAATCCATCGCGAGTTGGTGTAGGCGGGAAGGAGGAGCGATCGTGGACGCTGATCCGGTCTCCTCGCAGTTGGTTGCCCCGGAGCTCCAGACCGACATTCACTAGGGCGACCTCAGGCGCGTCGACGTCCAGTGCGACTAGGAGGGCATCGTCGCCGAAACCAGCGCAGTACGGGCGAAGACGGCCGTCGAGTAGGTCCCGAAGGGCGGCCAGGAAACTGAGTTGGAATGAGGTGAGCTCCTCATCGCCCAACTCGAAGTACGCGCGGTCGTCCATCCTGCGCACGCTAGTTGAACGGGAAGTCCCTTGCACTCCTGGAGGGGGTCCCACCGCCTGTTCTGTCATGACCGGGGACGGTGCAACAGCGGAGTCGGCAGTTGTTCCGTGCTATTTCTTCTTCGTCCTGCACGCCGTTCGAGTCAGGCCAGCTCGCGCTTCGCCGCGACGTGTTGGGAGTACACGCTCGTGGAGCCGATCGCATGCCGCTCGATCGTGGACGGGTGGTAGCCGAGCGCGTCGGCGATGATCGGCACTGGCCCAAGTCTGATCAGCTCGCGCGTGTCCCTAGCCGGGCTGCGCGCGTGCTGAAGACGGACTTGAACCTGCTTCGCAGGCTGGAGCCGTGGATGTGCCCTGCCGGGGGAGCCGGGTACGCCCAGTTGCTGTGACGGCGCAGCCGAGGCCGTCCAGGTGCTGCGCTCGTTCGTGGAGATGCCGTACGCCGCCGCCTTCGTCGACGGCGACTACTTCCTCGAGAACCAAGCCGATCCATTTCTTGACGGAGGCACAGCCGGGGCCGAACTCTCTGACTTCGCGCGTTGACTCGACGCTTGTCGATTGAGTGGAGGTGTCATCCTTGCGGTAGGTCGGCTATCACAACAAATTCCTTGGCCTTCGGAGGACAGAGGGCGTCAGCGACTGCGCCACACTCTGTGTCCGTGGGCAAACCCACCTCGCGCTGCGTCTCATCAACCTCAAGACTCCAACACACGACAGCCCAATGAATCGCCCCGGTAACACCGTCAATCTGGCCGTAACTGGCAGACGCAAACTCAAGCAGAGTGCGGTCACCAACCGCTTCAATCGATGCAATCCATGTATTATCGTCGCTCCTCGCGCCTGCAAGTTGCTCCGCATCAGCATTGACGTAGTCAGTCTCAGCACAGCCGCTCAATGACTCCGCCAGATCATTGCTCGGATCCACGACGCCTATCTCCGACTGAACGCAGCCAAGGGCCTGGTAGTACTCTGCGCCCAGGCTGGCGACCGCCAACGTGCGAGCTTCCTCCCGATTCGACGGGCCACAAGCAGTTGTCGCGGACGTGAGGATGCCGAGGCTAGTAGCCAATGCTAAGCAGCGCCTCATCGAATACTTCCGCATATAGACTCGTTCCCAGTTGGTTCGGGTGCATAGATATTGTCGAGACGAACTCCGCGTCCGGGCGTTCCGACGAGGTGCAATCCATTGATTCCTGGTTCTACATCGCACGCATCATGTCCAGTAAAGTTATCGATAGTTGAAGCAGACGTCAACCGCGGGTCTACGATGTCTTCAACCGTCTCTTCCATCACGCCGGCAAGCTCCACCGATAGTGAGTTCAGCCGTGGGACGCTAGTTGTGGTCAGAGGCGTCAGGTCGTCGCGACGTGGCAGGGTTTCGTGCTCGACCATCAGGCCCCAGACGTAGTTGCGCGGTAGAGCTCGTCGCAGCTACTTCTACTCCTGGTGCTGCCTCGCCGATAATGTACATTATGTCATTTCATCCTCGTGTTGGAGCTCATGAATCGCCTCAGCCCCCGGACGGCAGCCAGTCGTAGCTGAGCCCGAACGGCGTGTGGTACGCCGACGTTCCGGTACCAGCCATCGTCCGGATGCGGTCGGCGAGCGTCCCCCGCTCGGTCTCCACCAGCCGCGTCCCGGCCCTCCCCGTCGATGTGCTCGGCCGTGACGAAGGCCACGAATGGGATGCAAGTGGTAGCCTAATCCCATGAAGGCGACGATCGATTCCGGCGGCCGTCTCTTGCTACCCAAGGCGCTACGAGATGCGCTAGGGCTGACACCTGGTACGACAGTCGACATCTCCGTATACGGCTCGGGTGTGCAGGTCGTACCCGGCGGCCGTACGGCGAGGCTTGAGCGCGATGCCGATGGGCGACTGGTAGCGACGAGCGAGACTGCGGTCACCGACGATGAGATGTTCGCGCTCATCGACTCGGGTCGTCGGTGAGCGCCACGGCGGTTGACACCAGCGTGGCGGTTCCCCTGTTGGTGTCCTCGCATACCGCCCACGCGGCCGTGAGCGCGTGGGCCAAGAATCGGCTGCTGGTGCTGAGTGGCCATGCGCTCGCTGAAACGTACTCGGTGCTGACACGACTCCCGGGTGATGCACGGGTGGAGCCCGCGGATGCGGTGACGTTGATCGACGAGGCCTTTGGCGATGCTGTCGCGCTCAACGTGGCGTCGTTCCGCGATATTCATCGGGAGCTGGCCAGCCGCGGTGTCGCCGGCGGTGCCGTCTATGACGGCTTGGTCGGTGCCGCCGCATGTGAAGAGGGGCTGACGCTAGCGACGCGTGACGCCCGGGCGCGTGGAACCTACGAGGCTGTCGGCGCACGTGTCGAGATCGTTGCCTGACAGCCGATCGGTACAGCCATGGCCTGCGGGAACGCCGTGCGGCGCACCTGGACTCCTCCTCCCGTAGGGCCGGCGGACACCCGGGGCACGGGGCCTTGGCTCTGAACTGCCCAGATTCGGCGCTGCAGGCGATGGCAGACTGACGCGATGATCGACCTTCGGCGTCGTGCGCAAGCCTTCGTGCGAGAGGAATACCCCGTTGCTCGGGTGGCGTTCCTGGGAGGCAGTTCTGCGACCGGCCAGGCGACGAACAGTTCAGATCTTGACGTCCTGGTGATCCTGCCTGCGGACTGGGATGAGGTTTCCTTCGTGGAGACGACGACCTTCGACGGGCAACATGTCGAGGCGTTCGTCTACGGAGTGCCCGCGCTGGAGCGTTGGCTGGCCAAGGGCCGCGCGGAGCGTCGCCCTGTCCTGGATCGACTCATCGGGCACGGTATCCCCCTCGTGGGCGAACCGCTGGCTCGGGATCTGCAAGCACGCTCCCAAGCAGTCCTGGCGGCAGGCCCCGAACCGCTTGCAGAGTCGGAGCTCGCGCTGAGGCGCTACGCGCTCTCGGCGACTCTCGATGACCTGGCCGACGCTGCCGGGACGGCCGAGGAGTTCGTGCTGGCGTCCACGGCGTGGCGGGAAGCCTCTGAGCTCTCGCTCGTGACCGACAGGGGCTGGCTTGGGACCGGGAAGTGGCTCATGCGGGAGCTGCTGTCGAACGACGACCCGTACGGTCTTGCGGCGTGGGCGTCGACGGCAGCCCGGCACCCAGCCGCCTTCGCCGAGCTGAACAAACTCTGCTCCGAGGTTCTCCTCGCTGCGGGAGGCTACCTTCAGTCGGGATTCCGCCGAGGCAGCCGCCCGCACGGACTCTAGGAACTGCGCGGCCGCGTCCAGGACCACTCCCCCGCCTTCCAGACACAAGGATGGGCCCATGCCGAGATACAGCCTGGTTCAGGTGAGAGAGGCGCTGGAGTCGTCGTGGGAACCCGCAACTGCCTACCTCGAGGCACATCAGCCCGGCAATCCGTCGCTAGGTCAGTGCTACCCCACCTCGCGCGTCCTTCAGCTGCTGTTTCCCGAGTTCGAGATCGTCGAAGGCCAGGTGTGGACCGGCGAGCAGGAGGAGAAGCACTTCTGGAACCTGCTGCCGACCGAACTCGGCGTCGTGCACATCGACCTGACCTGGCAGCAGTTCGCCCACGGCTCCGTCGTGCGCCACTGGCGCGCGCGAGATCGAGACGGCCTCGACGACGGTGCCGATACCGTCCGTCGGGTCGACCGACTCCTCGAATCAGTGCATGCCCATCTGCGGTCCGAGAGGCAGGGTCACCCGTAGGTCCGCGGGTCGCATCAGCGGTTCGTCCCGGCCGGATCGCACCACTAATCCGCCGGACGTTCGGGCAGGGCCCGCAGTTTGAAGATCAGGATGCCGAGGTACTTGTTCATCCACTCCTGCTTATGCGGATGGCGACGTCGGGCCTCCTCCGACAGTTGCGGCTCGCTCGCGGTCTCGACCCAGAGCCCTGCCGCGCCGAACACGTTGAGCAGATCGGAGATGGTGTACGTGCGCTTCGTGAGCGCGATCTGCTCGTTCCAGGCGGTCCGGTAGGTGTACGACTTCGTCGAGAAGTACTCCTCGCCGAGCGACGTTCCGTTCTGTTCGGCTCGTTCGAGGGCGTATCGGATCGGCTGGGTCCTGGTCAGCACGATGAAACCGTCGTCGGTCAGCATCGCCCGCGCTGTTTGAAGGGTCCGGACCGGATCGGTCGCATACCCGAATGACTGCAGGAACAGGATCCGGTCGAACCTGCGTCCGGCAAGCACCGGTATCGACGCGAGCTCGTTCACGTCGCCCTGGACGAGTTCCAGTCCGGGGCGCGCCGCACTGACGAAGTTGCCGCTGACGTCGATCCCCACGGCGGCGGATGCACCATCTCGGGCCAGCTGAGCGAGCTTGGCGCCATTACCGCACCCAAGATCGAGCACCGATCGTCCGGTGACATCGCCCAGAACCTCTCGCTGGGCGGGCCACTCGACAAGACGATCGAGTGAGTCCTCCCGGCTGCGCGCCTGCTCGTAGTAGGGCGCAAGGTCGGACCACGCCTGGCCCGCACCCCCAGCACCGTTCACGTCAGAGCCCGCCGCTTTCGAAGAATCGCCTGCCGGTGACACGAGACCGACGATAGCCGTCGGGGCCATGAGCCCTTGACCTCGTACCGCGCCAGGACGATGTCGTCGGGAAACCTGCGGGTCTCAACCAACGTCAGGTTCACCCAGTGGTCCAGCGCCGTGCAGAACGGCGTGCCGCCGCCCGGCCCCGATGCGATCCGGTAGTACCCGGGCTGGTGCCGGAAGGTGGCGTCCTGCCGATCACCCGGAAGGCGCCGATCCGCCGGTCGCCCGAGACGTCGGGATTGCGGAAGTGAGCCAGGACGGCGTCCGCCTCGGTGCGCGCGAGCGGTTTGGTCCGGTGTGGAGTGCCGCGCCACCCGCCGACCTCGTCGTGATCAGCCCCCGATCGGGGTGCCGACCCAGGAGGTGCCGTCCACGACGTCGCCGTCCGCGTCGATCAACAGGATCCGGAAGTTGACGTTGTACCGCTCGGCGAGGTCGTAGTCGCGTACCTCCCACGTGTTGCTGCCGGAGAACACGAACTCGCCCGAACGCCCGTAGTCGGTCTCCCACTGCAGCATCGGGGTCAGCCCGTCGACCTGGGTGTCGGAGAGCGCGAACGTGTCGCCGTAGCTTTCGAAGCAGGCCGTGGCGACCTCGATCTCGAGGCACTGGTCGGCCGCGCTCGCCGGGACCGCCGTGGTCGCGGCGACCGCTGCGGCGACGCCCATCGTGGCAAGGCTCCCGGCGGCTGCCCGGCGCATCGTCCTTCGTACTGTCCTTCGCATGTTGGTCCTCTCGGTGACGAGATCCTCCGAGCGATCCACGTTCGCGGCCACCCGGACGTGCCCAGCCAGCGCGCGCAGGTCGCACCGCGTCCCGATACCTACTTTCGGCGGGGATCGGGCCCTCCGAGGTCGAATGTGTCCCGGCACGCCGTCGTCCGTGAGCGTTTCCGCACGTCCCGGTAGGCTGAGTCCCGATGGCAACCGACTCCCGTGCCCGCGCAGACCGTGACCGGTGGGACGCGGTCGCAGGCACCTACGCCGAGACCGTCGGCGGTCGAACCGACTCCTTCTACCGCCGGTTCGCACCGTTCCTCGCCGACGAACTCGGCGACCCGAGCGGCCAGCGGATCTGGGATCTCGGCTGCGGCCATGGATGGCTCAGCGCCCTGCTGGCGGCCGACGGTGCGGTGGTCGACGGCGTCGATGGCAGCGCGGCACTGATCGAGACCGCTCGGGCGAGGCATCCGGACCTCCGCTTCGAGGTTCGGGATCTGGCGACCGAGTTCGCTGCGGATCCCGACGGCTACGACGCGATCGTCTGCCACATGGTCCTGATGGACCTTCCCGTTCTGGATCCCCTCGTGGACGCTGTGTCGAGGGCATTGCGTCCGGGCGGGCGTTTCGTGTTCTCGATCCTGCACCCGGCCTTCTTCAACCAGGCGCCCTCCCCCAGCGGCGACGCACCCCCGTGGTCCCGCTCGGTCACCGGCTACCGGGAACGGGCGCAGTGGTGGGTCGAGTCGTTCGGCGGGCACCGGCACTATCACCGGCCCCCTGGAGGACTACGTCGACGTGCTGTCGCGGCATAGACTTCTGGTGCGCAGGCTGGCCGAGCCGGCGACGTTGCCACGTCACGAGCTGCCCGAATCCGAATGGAACGACTACGAGCGATGGTTCGCCAGCATCCCCACGATGTTGGCGATCTCGGCGGTGCCGTCGAGCCACGCACCCTCCGGTGCCGGCATCGCGTGACAGGATGACCCGATGGGCACCGTCGATGATCAGCTGTCCGGACTGGACCCCGCCGACCGGGTGTCGATCGAGCGCATCTACGAGATCGCGCGCGAGGTGGTGCCGGACGCCGAGCAGGGCCTCGGATACGGGATGCCTGCGCTGATCCATCGCGGCAGGCCCCTGGTGTCGGTCCAACGCACCAAGAGGCACATCGGCGTGTATCCGTTCAGCCCGGAAGCCGTGTCCGCGGTGGCGCCAGCACTGGCGGGACATCCCGGGATCGGGCTCGACAAGGGCACCATCCGCTACCAGCCCGCCCACCCGCTGCCGGACGAGATCGTCGAGACCCTGGTGCGCGCACGCCGGGCGCAGATCGAGTCCTGACGGCCGCGCGGTGGGGGCTCCGGATCAGGCGCTGTCGGTGCGCAGCGTGAGCTCGTTCCCCTCCGGGTCCGCGACCGTCCATCGGCCGGGAGCCTCGCCGACGAGCCGGCCGCCGGCGGCGGTCGCGTCCTCGAGCCGGGCCGGGGCCAGGTCGTCCGGTACGAACAGCTCGAGGTGGAGTCGGTCCCGCTGACGCAGCCGATCCTCCTCGCTCGCGTCGATGTCCTGGAAGAACAGGACCGGGTTGAGCCGGCGCGGGTCGTAGATGTCGGTGAGGTGCGCGCGTGGGTCCAGTCGGTAGCCGAGGGCCGCCGTCCAGAACGCCCGCGTGGCGGGGATGTCGACGGCGTCGATGCCGTACTGCACGAACCCCACCTGGTCGGGGGCGGCGCTCAGCCCGAGGCCGCGTGCCGCGGCCTGGATCGCGGCGGCGAGCTCGATGAACGCCGCGCGAGTCCCGCCGTCGGCGTCCTCGAACTGGTCCTTGCCGCTGTCGATCGTGACGCCGTCGGGCCGCAGATCCACGAGCAGCGGTTCGCCGGCCTCGTCGGCGAGGGTGGCGACGATCGTGGCGAGTGCGCTCCCCTGTGCCAGCGAGTCGGTGCGGTAGTGCGTCATCGCCCCGAAGATCGCCCGCCAGTCGGAGGTCTCGGGACCGTCGCCGAGGTTGCCACCGGGAACCAGGTCGACCACGTTGCCGTCGGGGTCGGCGAGCGCGAGGCCGAAGGGACCGTGGGGCACCTGCCCGGTTGCCTCGCGGGCGGCAGTCACCGACTCGGCGACGCGGACGACATCGACGTGCATGCGATTGCGCAAGGGCCGCGGCGGGTCCTGCGGTACGAACGAGACGGCCGGCCAACGTCCGAGCCGGTCGATCAAAGTGTCCCCGCAATCGGCCCCGTAGCCGAGCACGCTGCGCCAGAACGGCAACACGGCCGTACGGTCCGACGCGTCGATGACGAGCCGGACCACTTGGAGTGCCGCCGGGTCGGCCACCAGGGCGAGGTCCCGAGCCGCCGCCGAGACCGCCCGGACGACCTCGAGGTCCTCGCCGGTGATTGCCCCTCCCTGCGCCCCGAGGCGAACGCGCACTCCCCCGGCCCGCAGGTCGATCGCCGCCGGGGCGCCCGCCGCTACGCGCGTGATCCGCGCGACCAGCTCCGCCCCTGCTGACGTGGTCGGCGCCTCGAACCAGGCGCTCGGCTGACCGGCCACGAGCCGCCAGTCCGGTGTGCCGGCCAGGTCGGGCACCTGACTCGCAGTGGATCGGGTCATCATCGTCTCCCGGTGTGAGTTCCTGTCGGCAGAGACCGTCGTCACGTCCCGCTCACCGTAGGCGATGTTACGGACGGTCACCGTCCGGAACCCTCCGTACGGTGCGGGCATGAGACCCGATGAGTACCCCTGGGAGCCGCCGCTCGCCGGCACCGAGTCCGAGCACCTGCTCGGCACCCTGACCCGGTTGCGCACCACCTTCCGGTGGAAGGCCGACGGTCTCGACGATGCCGGCCTCGTGCACCGGATCCCGTCCTCGACGCTCACCCTCGGCGGGCTGCTCAAGCACCTCGCCGCCGACGAGGACTCGATGTTCACCACGAAGCTCACGGGCGAACCCATCGGGGAGCCGTGGGAGTCGCTCTGGCCCAGCGGGGCCGAGTACCACGCGTTCACGCTCGATCCCACCGGCCACTCCCCCGATGAGCTCTACGCTCTCTGGGACGGGGCAGTGGCCAGGTCGGATGCCAGGATCGCGGCCGCGCTCGAACGTGGTGGCCTCGATCAGGCTACGGCGCTGAACGACGGCGAGGGACACCACGCGAGTCTGCGCCGGCTCCTGCTCGACCTGATCGAGGAGTACGGGCGCCACACCGGTCACGCGGACCTGCTCCGCGAGGCGCTCGACGGTCGCGTCGGCGAGGATCCACCGGCCGGGTGGCGGCCGGTCAGTGGTCGCTCGCCGATACGGTGACCGACCGCGCACCGGCCGGTCAGGCGCCGGCGTCGAGAAGTCGCTGCCCGATCGTCCGGCAGGCGGCGCGGAGTGCTTCCGAGCCGACGACGCGGAACGGCACCGGCAGTTCGGCGAGCTCCGCGGCGTACCACGTGGGGTCACTGGTGCTGCCCACGAGGGAGGTCCGAGCATCCCCGACCGCGTCGAGCCGGCCGAGGGAACGCGGCACCCAGGGCCGGATCTGCGCCAGCGGCGCTTCGATCAGCACCTCGGCCTCGTACTCCCAGCCGACCGCGAGATGCTCCTCAAGGGCGGCCACCGGGTCGAGGTCGGCAGGACGGACGAACAGGTCCGCGAGCGTCTCCACGGCGAGGATCCGGTCGATCCGGTAAGCCCGCTGGGCCTCCGCCCGGTGCGAGTGGCAGAGCAGGTACCAGCGCCCGTGCCGCACGACGACAGCCCAGGGATCGACTTCGCTGGACCACTGCGAGCCTGCCTCGGAGCGGTACTCCATCCGGATCCGACGCTGCTGTGAGGTGGCCTGGACCAGTGCGCTGGTGGTGCCCGGGTCCGGGCGGGCCGCCGCCCGGTCCGGTGCCGCCGCGGCGCTGCGCCGCACCTGCTCCGCCTGGGCGGCGACCGACTCCGGCAGGGCGCGCATGATCTTCCCGACGGCGCTGCCCACCGGGGCGGTCGGGTCGCCGGCGTCGTGGTGTCCGTCGAGCACCGCCATGACCAGGGCGAGCACCTCGGTGGCGGTGAACGTCAGGGGCGGGAGCCGCACGCCCCGTCCGATCCGGTACCCGCCGTACGGTCCACGGCTCGACTCGATCGGGATGCTCGCCTCGCGCAGGATCGTCACGTACCGGCGCGCGGCCCGCTCGCTCACGCCGAGGCGCTCCCCCAACCGTTCAGCGCTGATACCGGGGTTCCCCTGGATCAGCTCGAGCGCCAGGAGCGCCCGCGCCGTGGGACTGTCGACGTCGCCGTTCACCCGGGCTCCCGTGCTCGCTCGAACTTCCGCTCCGGACCGTGTTCCGGATGCACACCATCCGGAATGCACCCTATCCTCGCGAGGGCATGCCGCCGAAGCCCTGACGGAGGGAACGAGACGTGGGTCGACCAGGATGGGCATCGTCGCCGGGTGGTCCGGGCGCGCCCGACATCGACGACGGGCCCGCCACCCCGGACCTCGAGGTCACCGGTGAGATCTGGTACTGGCGCGGACCCTCGCCGTTCCACTTCGTCACCGTCGACGAGGAGGGGGCCGAGTTCCTCCTCGAGATCATGCGCGAGGTCACCTACGGCTGGGGCATGATCCCGGTCCGCGCACGCATCGGGGACACCACCTACACGACCTCCCTGTTCCCGAAGAACGGCGGCTACATCGTGCCGATCAAGGATGCCGTCCGACGTGCCGAGGACCTCGAGGACGGCGATGTGGTCACGATCAGTCTCACCGTGACCTCCTCGCGCCCACGCTGAGCCTCGAGCCGACACTCACCCGTCCGAAGCGCCCGCGAAGCACTCCTGCTCCGTCTCCGGACCGGCCTGCGCGACACAGGTCCCGGACGGTGCGACATCCTCGGATCCGGCCTCCGCCGCGGCCGCGTCGGTGACGTCCAGGGGGTTCGTCAGCTCGTCCTGCGGCAGTCGCGCGATCAGGATCGCCGCCACCGCGAAGATGACGGGCAGCACCCCGGCAGCGATGAATGTGGCCCGCAGCCCGACCAGGTCCGCGACGGGACCCGCCAGCGCCATCGAGACCGGCATCAGCGAGATCGAGACGAAGAAGTCCAGGCTCGAGACGCGGCCGAGGAGGTGCGGCGGTACCCGGCGCTGCAGCAGCGTGCCCCAGATCACCAACGGAGCCGAGAAGAGCGCACCGAGCACCGTCGCGGCCAGGATGATCTGCCAGACCGCCGTCGCATAGGCCATCGCCACGAAGGGCAGGCTGCCGACGCCCCAGAGCAGGATCATCACCGTGAGGTAGCGGCGAGGCAGCCGCCGCGAGGCCATCACCAGCGAGCCGACGGCCCCGCCGAGGCCGAACCCCGCCAGCACGAGGGCATGATCACCGGCCCCGCCGCCCAGCCGGTCCTTGATCAGGAACGGGATCAGGACCTCCAGCGGGCCCATCATCACCAGGATCATCAGGGAGGCGAACAGGAGCGTGGCGAGCAGCCACGGCGTGACCAGGAAGTAGCGGAAGCCCTCGGCGATGTCGGTGAACATGGTCCGTACCGGGTGCGCGCGGGCAACGTCGGAGCCGTCGGGACGCTCCCGGCGCACCGGCGTGAGTGGCACCGCGGCGAGCGCGACGAGCCCGAGGAGACCGCTCAGGGCGGCCAGGGCCATCGCCGCGCCCGGCGACGCGACCCCGATCACCACGCCCGCCAGCGCGGGCCCGGCCGCCTGCTGCAGCGACGGACGGAGCATGCCCTCGAACCCGTTCACGGCGAGGAGCTCCTCCGGCGGCACCAGGGCAGGTAGCCAGGCTGAGTAGGCAGGGTAGTAGAACGCCATCGCGGCCCCGCCGAGGAAGGCGATCACCGCCAGGTGCCACAGCTGGGTCTGCCCGGTGATGCCGAGGAGTGCGGCGGCGGCGAACAGGAGCACGTGGGCGGTCTCGACGCCGAGCAGGATGAGCTTCTGCGGCACCCGGTCCGCGACCACCCCTCCGGCCAGCGCCGGCACGATCGTCCCGATCGCCGCGCACATGGTGACCACGGACAGGTCCCGCGCGTCGCCGTCGATCCGGATGACCTCCCAGACCAACGCGACCATCCAGAGACCGCTCATGATCAGCGAGAAGAACAGCGCCAGGCCGAGCCGCCGGTACGCGGAGTGCCGGAACGGGCTCAACGCACGGGGCAGTCGTCGGGTGGTGATCGATCGTTTCTGCGACATCTCGGGGATCTCTCTGGCTCGTTGAGCGGGGTTGGCGCACCCGGGCCGTAGGCCCGGGGACGCCGGTCTGGTGCACGTCGACAGCAGGACAGACCCGCAGGCCCCGACGAACTCATCGGCGGCCATGGAGGGCCCGGCGCTTCCGGCTCACCCCCAGGCTCGGCCCTCAACCATGGTTGAGGTCAAGCAGAATCCCGGCGCCGTTGCCAGATCCTGCACGGGGCGCAGGCTCTCGATGCTTCCGGCGCTCCGGTGGGACGATCCAGCTCCGGGCACCCGCGATCGGGGTCGGGCCAGGCGGGACGCCCCGTCGGAGCCTCGATCACAGGCTCCCACCCGGACCAGAACAGGTCACAGTCGCACGGCGGCACCGACCGGACCACCCCCGACGACTCCCCGTGCGGCCCGGTCAGCTCCGTGCGGAGCGACGCCCCGGGCCCGAGCTGCGCCGCCCACCGACGAACCCACCGCGACGTCCCGTCGCAGTCGAAGTTCGTGAGCATCCGCTGCACGTAACACAGCGCGCACTCCCCCGGCCGCACCGCCGTCAGCGCTTGCGACAAGCGAGCGAGCTCGCCCTCCAACTGCTGCACATGCGTGATCATCAGCCCTCCAGAACCTCGTGATACCGATGTTCGAGAGGGTGGCAGGGACCTACGACATCCGGGTCATCGACAGGGAGATCACTCGAACGGGCTGGGGTCACCGGCCCCGTAGCGGGCGATCTCGGCATAGCCCTCGGACAGGTCCACCACCGTGGTGGGGACCTCGCCGCACTCCCCCGAGTCGATCACCGCGTCGAGTGCATGGTCGAGCTCATCCTTGATCTGCCAGCCATCGGTCATCGGCTCGTCCTGCCCGGGGAGCAGCAGCGTCGAGGAGACCAGCGGTTCGCCCAGCTCGGCGAGCAGTGCCTGCGCCACCGGGTGGTCCGGGATCCGAACGCCCACGGTCTTCTTCTTCGGGTGCAGGAGGCGTCGCGGCACCTCCTTCGTGGCGGGCAGGATGAATGTGTAACTGCCTGGGGTGGCCGCCTTCACGGCCCGGAAGACCGCATTGTCCACGTGCACGAACTGCCCGAGCTGGGCGAAGTCCGCGCACATGATGGTGAAGTGGTGCTTGTCGTCCAGGCGCCGAAGGGCGACGATCCGGTCCTTCGCGTGCTGGTTGCCCAGGGCGGCACCGAGCGCGTAGCAGGAGTCAGTGGGGTAGGCGATCAGACCACCCGCCTGAATGATCTCCACGGCCTGCCGGATCAGCCGCGGCTGCGGGTTGACCGGGTGGACGTCGAAGTACTTGGCCATCCACCGAGCCTAATGCGCCCGGTTCAGCCCCGCACCGGTGCCGGTGCCGCATACCAGGCCAGCAGCCGGACCACCTCCGCGCTGATCGCGGCGTTGCCGGCCTGGAACCACTTGCGGGTGTCCACGACCTCCATGTTCTCGATCAGGTAGTCACGCACGCTCGTGGTGAAGATCTTGTTGAGGTGCGTGGCCACGTTGATCTTGGTCATGCCGGCGGCGATCGCGTCCCGCATACCGTCGTCGCTGACCCCGGACGACCCGTGCAGCACCAGGGGCACGTCCACGCACGCCGCGATGGAGGAGATCAGCTCCAGGTCGAGCTGGGCGCCCCGGGTGGTCATCGCGTGGGAGGAGCCGACGGCGACGGCGAGCAGGTCCACCCCGGTCTCCGCGACGAAGGTCGCGGCCGCCTCGGGGTCGGTGCGCGCGGACGGGTCGTGCACGCCGTTCTTGCCTCCGACCTCGCCGAGTTCGGCCTCGACCGAGACGCCGCGGGAGTGGGCGTGCTCCACCACGGCCTTCGTGGTCGCCCGGTTCAGGTCGTCGGGAAGGTTCGACCCGTCGTACATGACCGAGGTGAAGCCCAGGTTGATCGCGTCCTGGACCAGGTCCACATCTTCGGCATGGTCCAGGTGCACCACCACGGGCACCTCGGCCGCGCGGGCCACGGCGAGCACTCCGGCGCCGATCGGAGCGAGCGCGCCGTGGTACTTCACGGCGTTCTGGCTGACCTGCAGCACGATCGGGCGCCCCGCCTCCGCCGCGGCCCCGACGAACGCCTCGGCGTGGTCCAGATGCACCACATTGAACGCTCCAAGTCCCGACCGTTCGGCCTTGCACGCATCGGCCACGCTGGTCAGATCAACGAGTGGCATGGGTCTCCTTCACATCCGTACGAGCAAGCAGGCGCTGATAGGTGGGGACGTCGAAGTCGCCGGCCACGGGGGCCATGACGGCCGCTCCCGAGAGCGCGACGACGTCGTGCAGTCTAGGTGCGACGGAACTCACGGCGTCACCATCGGGTCGGTGGTTGGAGCCCAGCGCGAGGCTGATCGCGGCCACGGCCGCGTCCCCCGCCCCGGTCGGGTTGCCGGTCAGCACCTCGGGTGGCGCCGCCGTCCAGATCTGCCGAACCCCTTCGACGTCACCCACGGCCACCACGCCCGCTTCGCCGAGGGAGACCACCACGAGGCCGGCGCCCCGGTCGAGCAGCGCTCCGGCGGCCGCCCGCACGTCCGTGACCTGTGTGGCGGCGCGCAGTTCCTCGGCGTTCGGCTTGAGGACGTCGGCACCCGCATCGGCCGCGGCGAGGAGCGTCGGGCCGGACGTGTCGACCACCACCCGGACGTCCATCTCGACGGCGTCCCGTACCAGCGACGCGACCGCGTCCGGTGGGGTGCCCGGCGGGGTCGAGCCGCTGATCACCAGCACGTCGCCGGGGCTCATCAGCGTGGCCACGACGTCGGCCAGCGACCGCCAGTCGGCAGCCGACACTTGCGGTCCCGGTTCGTTCAGGACGGTCGCTCCGGAGTCGTCCACGACGGTCACCGTGGTCCGGGTCGGGCCCTGGACCGGCAGGAACTCGTGACGGATCCCGGCGCGGTCGAGCAGCTCGCGGATCTCGGCACCGGTGCTGCCGCCGAGGAAACCGACGCACACCGGGTCCTCGCCGAGCGCTCTCAACACCCGCGCCACGTTCACACCCTTGCCGCCGGCCGATCGGCCGACGATCCCGACCCGGTGGGACTCGCCGGGCCGCAGTGCCGTCGTGCGGTAGGTGACATCGAGCGCGGGGTTGGCAGTGACGGTCAGGATCACGGCTCCACTCCCTCCTCGGCCCACGACGTCGACAGGCCCATGGCGAATGCCCCGGCCCCGAGACACCCTGCCCAGGGTCCGAGCCTAGCCGCAATCACCCCGCTCGCGGGACGCTCGCCCAGCCTTCTCGTGATCGCCTCGCGCAGCGGTCCGAACACGGACTCGCCACCACCGGCGAGGCCGCCCCCGACCACGATCGGGACCGGGCCGAGGAGGGCGACCGCGTCGGCGAGTGCCGGGCCCAGCGCGTCCATCCCGTCGCCGAGGACGGCGATGGCGTCGAGGTCGCCGCCGTCCGCGGCCTCGACCACCGCGTCGGCGCCATCGACCGCCACGCCGGCGCGCGCGGCGTACCGCCTGGCGATACCGGCCGCGGAGGCGACGGACTCGAGCACCACCGGTCCCCCGCCGTCGGGATCGGAGACGGTCAGCATGCCGATCTCGCCGGCCCACCCCGTGCCGCGCACCCGACCGTCGAGCACGAGGGCGGCGGCGATGCCGGTGCCGACCGGCACGAACAGCAGGTCACCGCCAACACCCCAGACGGACTCCGCCAGCGCGCCGGCCCGGACATCGTGGCCGAACGTCACGTCGCGGCCCAGGTCCTCGACGAGCAGGGTCCGCAACGGCACGTCCCGCCAGCCGAGATTGACCGAGAGCACCGCGGTGCCGGTTGCCTCGTCGACGATGCCGGGCACGACCACCCCGACGGCGTCGCCTGGCTCGGCGAGTTCGCGCACCAGGGTGCCGATCGCCTCGACCAGTGCGGGGATGTCGCGCGGTGTGGGCACCCGTCGTGCCCGGGTCAGTTGCCCGGTGGCGTCGACGCGGCCCGCCTTGATAGTGGTGCCGCCGACGTCGACGGCGACGGCGTGCGCGGGCATGCTCAGTGGGCGCCGGTGTCGAGGATCACCGAGCGGGTCAGGTTGCGCGGTGTGTCCGGATCCAGGCCCCTCGCCTCGGCGCGGGCGACGGCGAGGCGGTGCAGCAGGACCAGGTGGGCGAGCGGGTCGAGATCACTGGTGACCAGGGTCGCGCCGGTGGCCGCGACGTCGTCGGCGAGACCCGCCGGGATCGGCCCGAACACCCAGACCAGCCGGCCGGGCTGGGCGATCGAGATCGGTCCGTGCCGGTACTCCATGGCCGGGTAGGACTCGGTCCAGAACTGGCTCGACTCCCGCATCTTGAGGGCGGCCTCGTGGGCCAGGCCGATGGTCCAGCCGGTGCCGAGGAACGTGATCTGGTCGGCGTCGATCCAGGCTTGCGGGATCTCGGCGGCGAGTGCGGCCTCGGCGTCGGCGGGCACCGTCTCGAGGGTGTCAGCGCCCAGTGCGCTCGCGCGCAGCAGGAGCAGGGCGGTCGTGGCGAACCGGGTCTGTACCACCGACTCCTCGTCGGCGAATCCGAGCACGATCTCGTGGTCGGCCACGGCAGCGGCGGGCCCGCCGGCCACGGCCGTGAGGAGTACCGACGGGCTGCTCGAGGCAGCGAGCACGTCGACGATCTCGGTGGTGGTGCCGGACCTGGAGATGGTCACGATCCGGTCGTAGGCCCGGCCGGCCGGGAACTCGGTCGCGGTGAAGGCGTCGGTGACCCCCTGTCCGGCCCGCTCCCGCAGCACGGCGTAGGACTGGGCCACGAACCACGAGGTGCCGCAACCGATCACGGCGACCCGCTCGCCGGCGCTCGGCAGGCCATCGAGCCCGTCGGCGGCGGCCCCGGTCCCGACGGCTGGCGGCAGGAGCCGCAGCGCCGCGCGCCAGACCTCGGGCTGCGAAGCGACCTCGTTCGCGGTGTGGTTCATTCCGGGGTCCTCTCGTTGGGTGGCGATGACGTATGGTGACGACTATAGGGGTGTTCCGCGCACGAATCATCACCGGGTGCCCGCTCGCGAGTGGAACGGTCGGCGCCGTCGGCGCGGCCGGGTGGTCAGCATCGACGGAGGTCTCGGATGGAACGGCACGAGCGACTGGGTTCGCTGCTCGAACTCGTCGTGCGGCGCGAGCACGTGCGCATCGAGGACGTCACCAAGGAACTCGGCGTCTCCCCCGCCACCGTGCGCCGCGACCTGGACACCCTCGCCCAGCAGCAGCTGATCACCCGCACCCGCGGCGGCGCCGCCGCCGGCCCGGGCTCCGGTGACCTGCCGCTGCGGTACCGGGCCGCCCGGCAGGGTGACCAGAAGGAACGTATCGCCCGGGCCGCGGCGGCTCTGGTCGGGCCCGGCGAGGTGGTCGGGCTGAACGGCGGCACCACCACCACGGAGGTGGCCCGGGAACTCGCGGTCCATCCCGGCCTACCCGGCGATGACCGCTCCAGACCCCTGGTGATCGTGACGAATGCCGTGAACATCGCGAACGAACTGGCTGTGCGGCCGCACCTGCGGGTGGTGGTCACCGGTGGTGTGGTCCGGCCACACAGCTACGAACTGACCGGTCCCCTCGCCAGCCCCCTGCTCGGGCAGGTGAGCCTGGACGTGCTCTTCCTCGGGGTGGATGCCTTCGATCCCGACGCCGGTGCGAGCGCCATGGACGAGGGCGAGGCGAGCACGAACGCCGCCCTCGCCGAGCGCGCGGCCCGGGTCGTGGTGGTGGCCGACTCCACCAAGCTCGGGCGCAGCGCGTTCGTGCGGATCCTGCCGACCTCCCGGGTGCACGCCCTGATCACGGACACCGGCGCGGACCCGAACCTGGTCGCGGCGTTCGACGTGGCGGGCGTCGAGGTCATCCGGGTCTGACCGCCGTTCCCGGACCCCGCGCGGATAACCCCTTGGCCGAGGGGTTCCGACTCGGCAGGCTGGACCCATGGCTTCCGGTACCGATCAGGCCCAGCGTTCCTTCGAGGATCTCCTCGCCGAGGGCGAGGCCGTCGACGTCTCCGGCTGGGACTTCTCCTGGTTCGCCGGGCGGGCCACCGAGGAACGCCCGCCATGGGGGTACGCCCGGCTGGTCTCGCAGCGGATGGCCGGCGCCCGCGCCGGGCTGGACCTGCAGACCGGTGGCGGCGAGGTGCTCGCGACGATCGAGCGTCCGCCGCCGGTCCTGCGGGCCACGGAGTCGTGGCCGCCGAACCTGCCGCTCGCCCGCGCCGCGCTCGCTCCCCTCGGCGGGCAGGTTCTCGAAGCGCCCGACGCCGGCCCCCTTCCGTTCGCGGACGCCAGCTTCGACCTGGTCACAGCTCGGCTGCCCGTGGTCACGCCGTGGCCCGAGATCGGACGGGTTCTTGCCCCGGGCGGCACGTTCCTGGCTCAGGAGGTCGGGCCGGGCTCGAACATCGAGCTGTCCCGGGCGATGCTCGGGGGTCATCTGAAGCCGGGTGGTCGTTTCCCCGCCGACGCGGTCGCGGCCGCCGAGGCGGCCGGGCTGGAGGTCGTGGACCTGCGCGAGGCGCGACTGGTCATGGAGTTCTTCGACGTGGCCGCGGTCGTGGTGTTCCTGCGGAAGGTCGTGTGGACCGTGCCCGACTTCAACGTGGCGCGATTCCGGCCTCAGTTGCGCGCCGTCCACGACGGCATCCGGGCCACCGGCTCGTTCGTCTGCCACCCGACCCGGTTCCTGATCGAGGCACGTCGACCCGAACGGACCGGGGACGGGACCTGACCCAGCCTGTCGGTGCCGGTTCCGCGCCGGCTTGAGAGTGTTCCGGTCCGCCGACCCCGACTAGGCGACCACCATGACGAGGTCCCCGCCGTCCACCTGCCGGGCCGTGGGACTCGGCACCCGCTGCACCGTCCCGGCGACCGGTGTCGTGATCGCGGCCTCCATCTTCATCGCCTCGATGGTCGCGACGGTCTGGCCAGCCGCCACGGCGTCGCCCTCGGACACCACCGGCGTGACCGACCCGGCGAACGGGGCCGCCACCTGACCCGGGACGCTCGGATCCGCCCTCTCGGCCGCGACCGCGGTGACCTCGGCGGAGAGGTCACGCACCTGGACCGGCCGCAGGTGGTTGTTCAGGGTGGTCATCACGGTCCTGATGCCCCGCTCATCCGGTTCGGAGACGGCCTCAAGCCCCACGAGCAGCCGTACGCCACGCTCCATCGTGACCTCGACCTCGCTCGCGGCGTCGAGACCGTACAGGTAGTCGGAGGTACGGATCACGGAGATGTCGCCGTACTCGGACCGGCTGGCGGCGAAGTCCTTGGCCGGTCCCGGGAACAGCAGTTCGCTCAGCCGCGTCCGTCGCCGCGTGGAATCGGCGGCGAGCTCGGTCCGGTCCGCCTCGGTCAACGGCACCGGCTGGCGCTTGGGTCCGCGCCCGGCGAGCGCCTTGGTCCGGAACGGCTCGGGCCAGCCGCCCGGCGGGTCGCCCAGCTCCCCGTGCAGGAACGCGACCACGGAGTCCGGCAGGTCGAACCGACCGGGCTCGGCCTCGAAGGCCCCCGGGTCCGCGCCGGTCGCGACCAGCTGCAGGGCGAGGTCGCCGACCACCTTCGACGACGGGGTGACCTTCACCAGGTGCCCGAGGATCCGGTCCGCGGCCGCATACATCGCCTCGATCTGCTCGAACCGGTCTCCCAAGCCCAGCGCGATCGCCTGCTGACGCAGGTTGGACAACTGCCCACCGGGGATCTCGTGCTCGTAGACACGACCGGTGGGCGCCCGCAGCCCCGACTCGAACGGTGCATAGAGCGCGCGCACGGCCTCCCAGTACGGCTCCAGGTCGGTGACCGCGCGCAGGTCGAGCTCGGGCGCCCGTTCGGTGTGCTCGAGCGCGGCCACGAGCGCCGACGCCGGCACCTGACTGGTGGTACCGGCCATCGGTGCGCTGGCCACGTCGACCGCGTCCACGCCGGCCGCGATCGCGGCCATCAGGGTCGCGAGCTGGCCGCCCGCGGTGTCGTGGGTGTGCAGGTGCACGGGTAGGTCGAACCGCTCACGGAGGGCCCGCACCAGCGTGGCCGCGGCGGCCGGCCGGAGCAGACCGGCCATGTCCTTGATCGCGAGCACGTGCGCACCGGCCCCGACGATCCGTTCGGCCAGGCGCAGGTAGTAGTCCAGCGTGTACAGCCGTTCACCGGGGTCGCTGAGGTTGCCCGTGTAGCACAGGGCCACCTCGGCCAGCGCCGGCGTCTCGCGCACCGCCGCGATCGCGGGGGTCATCTGGGCGACGTCGTTGAGGGCGTCGAAGATCCGGAAGATCGAGATGCCGGTCTCCGCCGCCTCCCGCACGAACGCGTCGGTGACCTCGGTCGGGTACGGGGTGTAGCCGACGGTGTTGCGTCCGCGCAGCAACATCTGCAGGTTGATGTTCGGCGCGGCCTCGCTCAGTGCCGCGAGCCGCTCCCAGGGGTCCTCGCCGAGGAACCGCAGCGCGACGTCGTAGGTGGCCCCGCCCCAGGCCTCGATCGAGAGCAGACCGGGCGTCGTCCGGGCCACGTGCGGCGCGACCGCGACCAGGTCGGTGGTGCGCACCCGGGTCGCCAGCAGCGACTGGTGCGCGTCCCGGAACGTGGTGTCGGTGACCGCGACCGCCGTCTGCTCCCGGAGGGCTCGCGCGAAGGCGTCCGGTCCCAGCTCGGCCAGTCGCGCACGAGAGCCCGACGGCGGTGCCTCGCCGAGGTCGGTGCCGGGCAGTTTTGCGGCCGGTTCGAGCAGGGCGTCCGGCCGGGTGCCGTAGGGCTGGTTCACCGTGACGTGGGCCAGGAACGTGAGCAGCTTGGAACCGCGGTCACCACTCACCCGTGGGGTCAGCAGCCCGGGCCGCTCAGCGATGAACGAGGTGTCCACCCGGCCCTCGATGAAGTCCGGGTCGTTCAGGACCGCCTGCAGGAACGGGATGTTCGTCCGGACGCCACGGATGCGGAACTCCGCCAGCGCCCGACGTGCCCGTCGGGTCGCGACCGCGAAGCTCGAGCCGCGGCAGGTCAGCTTCACCAACATCGAGTCGAAGTGGCCGGTGATCTCGGCGCCCGCGTGCGCCGTGGCCCCGTCCAGCCGGACCCCGGCCCCGCCGGGCGACCGATAGGCGGTCATCCGGCCGGTGTCCGGGCGGAACCCATCGGCCGGATCCTCGGTGGTGATACGGCACTGCAGCGCGAACCCGTTGACCCGCACCCCCTCCTGGGTGATGCCGAGGTCGGCGAGACTGTCCCCGGCGGCGATCCGCATCTGAGCGGACACCAGGTCGATGTCCGTGACCTCCTCGGTCACGGTGTGCTCGACCTGGATCCGTGGGTTCATCTCGATGAAGACGTGCTCGCCGGCCCGCTCCCCCTCGGTGTCCAGGAGGAACTCGACGGTACCGGCATTGACGTACCCGATCGCCTTCGCGAACGCCACGGCGTCCGCGCAGAGTCGCTCACGGGTCGCAGGATCGAGATTCGGGGCAGGTGCCATCTCGATGACCTTCTGGTGGCGGCGTTGGACCGAGCAGTCCCGCTCGAACAGGTGCACCACCTCCCCGGTGCTGTCCGCGAGGATCTGTACCTCGATGTGCCGAGGACGCAGGACCGCGCGCTCGAGGAAGACCGTGGGGTCGCCGAAGGCGGCGTCCGCCTCCCGCATCGCGGCGGCGAGGGCATCCGGCAGGTCCGCGGGCGCCTCCACCCTGCGCATGCCCCGGCCGCCACCGCCCGCGACCGCCTTCACGAACACCGGGAACCCGATCTCGTCCGCGGCGGCGAGCAATGCGTCGGGATCCCCCGAGGGCTCACTCGACGGCAGCACCGGGATACCCGCCGCGCGCGCCGCATGCAGCGCCGTCACCTTGTTCCCGGCCATCTCGAGAACGTCGGCGGGCGGCCCGACGAAACTGATCCCGGCGGCCGCTGCGGCGCGCGCCAGCTCGGGATTCTCGGAGAGGAAGCCGTACCCGGGGTAGATGGCGTCCGCCTTCGACTCCTTCGCGACCCGGAGGATCTCGTCGATGTCCAGGTAGGCCCGGACCGGGTGGTCCTGCTCACCGATCAGGTACGCCTCGTCCGCCTTCAGCCGGTGCTCTGAGGCCCGGTCCTCGTAGGGGAAGACCGCCACGGTGCGGGCGCCGAGTTCATAGGCGGCGCGGAAGGCGCGGACGGCGATCTCGGCGCGGTTGGCCACGAGGACGGTCGAGAACATGCAGGCTCCCAGGGGTGTGCGGGGGTGTGCGCGAACAGCACGCTACCGTGCGCGGCCGACCTGGCCGGACGGCGTCCACGACGCGGCGCGCGCACGTGGAACCCCTCCCTCACCCTCGGGTCCGGGCCCGATCATGCACGTCGTCGCGGGGCCGCGTGAGGGCCCGGACCGGATGGGAGCGCGACGGTCCTCAGGCGCCCTTGCGCGCGGCGCGGCGGCGGGCCAGCTCGTCGTCCTTCGTGACGACCGGGCCGTCCTCCTCGGCGCGCTCGGTCGGGAACTCGGCGAGGCTGCCCTCGACCTCACGCCAGACCCGCCCGACGGCGATGCCGAAGACACCCTGCCCGCCCTGAACGAGGTCGAACACCTCGTCGGCAGACGTGCACTCGTAGACGCTGGCGCCGTCGCTCATCAGTGTGATCTGGGCCAGGTCGTCGACGCCCCGCTCACGCAGGTGGTCGACGGCGGTGCGGATCTGCTGGAGCGAGACGCCGGTGTCGAGCAGCCGTTTCACGACCTTGAGGACGAGCACGTCCCGGAAGCTGTAGAGGCGCTGAGTGCCGGAGCCGGTGGCGGGGCGGATGCTCGGCTCGACGAGGCCGGTCCGGGCCCAGTAGTCGAGCTGCCGGTAGGTGATGCCGGCCGCCCGGCAGGCCGTCGGCCCGCGGTAACCGGTCGCGGTGTCCAGATCCGGGAGCGTGTCACCGAACAACATGCCCTGGGCTCGCTGCGGGGTCGAGCCGGGCGCGTCTGCTGTCGCATCGATGCCGCTCACGCCTACTCCATTCATCGCACTGACCATCACCACTCTATCGCGTGGTGTGCCACGGGCTCCGTCGGCGCCCGTTCTGGTCCCAAACTAGGCCCACCGAGGGCTCGGATCAACGACGCCGGGCCGGAACGGTGCTCGGCGTGTCGGCACCGGTGAGTCTTACTCTCAACCTGAAGTTGAAGGTTCCGCGGAATCCCGCCGTTCGGTGGTCCACGGGTGCCCGGAAACCTTCGGATGCGCCGGCAGAAACACCGACACGCCCGGGCTCACGCACCGGAGTCGTCGAAGTCCTCCGGAGCCACCGAATCCAGGAACTCCCGGAACTCGGCGACCTCCTCGTCCGCCTCCTGACCGTGCATGGGCGCGCCCAGGTGGACGTGCTCGTGGTCGTCCTCGTCCACGTCCAGGACCACGGCGGCGACGTCCAGGACGGCCTCCGCGCACCAGACCTCCACATGCGCGCGCAGCGCGAGCGCGATCGCGTCCGACGCCCGTGAGTCCACTCGTCGCCCGTTCGTGAGCACGAGTTCGGCGATGAAGGTTCCGTCCCGGACCTCGATGATGTTCACCCGGTCGAGGCCGACCTCCGACGCCTCGAGGACGCTGAGCAGCAGGTCGTGCGGTCCCGGCCGGGGCGACTGCATGCCGGCCTGTGCCGTTGCGATGGCCACGCCCTCGTGCGGACCGATCACGATCGGCAGGGACAGCGGCCCCTCCGCCTCGGACAACACGACCAGAACGTCATGCTCGGGCGCGTGGACCCGAACACGGACCCCGAGGACTCCCATCTTTCGCACGCCTACACGCTACGCCGCGCGGCGGGCCAGTGCGCGCAATCAGCGTGAGTGATTTTTCACGGACCCCCGTGCGCGGGCCCGACGGCGTTACTGGAGCCGGTCGATCCCGGCGCGGATGAGCGCGGTGTGCAGCGCGTTGAACGTTTCGGCGAGGTCGGAGGCCAGGGTGTGCGCCTTCGCCCGGGAGGCGCCCGACGACGGACCGCTGCGCACCGAGCGCACCGGTGCCACCAGCTGGTCGATCAGGTCGAGCTCGCGCTCGGCGGCCGTGCGCACCGAGCGCAGATGCCGCGGCTCGATGCCGTGCTCGGCGAGCTGCCCGGCGAGCCGGACGATCTCGACGGCGCCGGCCGGGTACTTCGAACCGGCGTCCGGCGTGATCAGCCCGGCCCCGGCCAGCACCTCCACCTCCTCGGAGGTGCACCCCGCGGCCTCCGCGAGCTGGCTGCCGGTCATCCGGCTGCGGCCCTGGGTGGCGACGAGTTCGCCGTCCTCGGTGACCACCCGGGCACCGGGAGCAGGCGCGTCAGCCGATCCGGCACCGGCATCGAGTTCCTCGAGCCGTTCCCGGATGACCTTCAGGGGCAGGAACGAGTCCCGCTGCGCCGTGAGCGCGAACCGGAGCCGTTCGACGTCCGCCTGGCTGTACGTCCGGTAGCCGGCCGGCGTCCGGTGCGGTGTCACCAGCCCCTGGTCCTCCAGGAACCGGATCTTCGACACACTGACAGCCGGGAACTCGCGCTGCAGGATCGACAGGGCCGCCCCGATGTTCATCGTCGGAGTCCGGGACACACCGGCCGGCCAGCGCTCGGGCTCGTCGGACGGCCGGGCCGACGCCGAGGACGTGCTCACTGCGCCGGCGCGCCCGAACCCGGCTCGCCGTCGGCCGGTGCCGCACCACCGCCGCCGGTGCCGGGTGCGTCCGCTGCGTCGTCGGTGGGGTGGGTGCGACGTGGGCTCGGGTGGAACGTGAGCCGGTACTTCCCGATCTGAACCTCGTCGCCGGCCTGCAACTCGCTCTGGTCGATCCGGGTGCGATTGACGTACGTGCCGTTCAGGCTGCCGACGTCACGGACCGCATAGCCACCGTCGGTGGCGAGGAACTCGGCGTGACGCCGGGAGACGGTCACGTCGTCGAGGAAGATGTCCGCGGCGGTGTCCCGGCCGGCGCTGACCCGGTCGTCGTCGAGGAGGAACCGGGCCCCGGCGTTCGGACCGTGCTGGACGATCAGCAACGCCGACCTCGGCGGCAGCGCCTCGACGGCCTCCCGGTCACTGGCGTCGATCGCCCCGGGCGCGAACTCCTCGTAGTCCGACGGGACGACCCGACCCAGGGCTGCCGTGGTGTGGACCGGCGGCGGACCGGACTCGTTGCCCGCGCTCTCGTTCTCGGGTGCCATTGGTGCAGTGCCTCCCTGGCCGGCTTGCTCTGAGTGACTCGTAGCCGCTGGCGACTCGGTCTCGTGCATGGTGCTAGGCCGTCAACATTACCCTCAACCTTAGGTCGAGGGAGCCCCGGTGCACAGGGGTTCCGCGGCGAAGGGACCGGCCGGTCAGTCCTCGTCGTCGACGGGCACCGCGTACTCGGGCTCCTCGACCTGGACGACGGCGGTGATCTGGACGAGGTCGCGTTCGACCATCGTGGCGCTCGCTCCGGCGTTGCGGAACCCGGCGAGCGCGCCGCCCGGGATGTCGAGCGCCACGGAGAGGGTCTGCGGATTACCGATGGCACGCCATTCGTAGGGCGAGGTCAGGGTCTCGCCGTTGGCCATGACCCCGTCGGGGCCGTCGGTGAACGAGGCCGTCGCCGTCAGCCGCACGCCGGACACCTCCACGGACTCGGCGCCGGCGTTACGGAGCTCCTCGAGCATGTGGACCATCGTCTGCGCCGAAACCTCGCCATCCGGGTCATCGACCTCGACCACCACGCCGGGCCCCTCGACCGGCACGGTGCCGGCGAGGATCTCCTGCAGGGTCAGGTAGTCCTCGGCGAACTGCCGGGCGTTGGAGCCCGACTGGAGTGACGACCGTTGCGCGCGCAGCTCGTCCCCCTCGGCGGCGAGTTCCTCGTTGCGCTGGGTGACCTCGTCGAGGAGCCGGACCAGATCGTCCTGTCGCAGCGAACTGAACTCGTCGCCCTGGGTCTGGCGGACCTGGGCGACGATCGCGATCCCGAGCAGCACGCACATCACGCCGATCAGGATCCGAGCGCGCAGGCTCTCCCCGCGCCCGTCCGGGACCGAACGCGGCCGGTCGTTCTCCGGCTTGCCCTGGTCGTGCGACACCTCGTCGTTCGACATCGGCTACGCCTTGAAGATGTGGCGCCGGATCGAGGCCGCGTTGGAGAAGATCCGGATCCCGAGGACGACCACGACCGCCGTGCTCAGCTGCGACCCCACGCCGAGCTGGTCGCCGAGGAACACCAGGAAGGCCGCGATCAGCACGTTGAAGAGGAAGGAGGTCACGAAGACGCGCTCGTCGAAGACGTGCTCCAGACGGGCCCGCACGGCTCCGAACAGGGCGTCCAGCGCGGCGACGACCGCCACCGGCAGGTAGGGCTGCAACTCGACCGGCACGCTCGGTTGCAGAATGAGGCCGAGAACGACGCCGACGACCAGGCCGACCACAGCGATCACGCGTTCCTCCCCCTCCCGGGTCGGGCCAGTCTGACATGAGGATCACCCGCACGGCGCCGGCGGTCTATGACGATTCCGTCACATTCGCCAGATTGCTGGTGGTGCCGGCGGACAGCACCAGGTCGTCCGCCGGCACCACCGACGACGGGATCGAGAACTGCGACGACAGCGTGCTCAGGTGGGTCGCGGCACTCGACCGGGCGAACTCGGTGCGCAGGTCCTGCGGGTCGCCGATCGCCTCGACGACGTAGGGGGTCACCAGCGGCTGCAGATCGACGAGGATGGCCTCCCCGGCCGTGCGGATCGCGGTCGCGCCGGTCAGCCGGTGCCCGTTGATCGAGATCGCCTCCGCCCCGCTGGCCCAGAGCCCGTTCACGACGACCTGCAGGTCGAAGTCCTGGACCCGCTGCTCCTGGGTACCGGGTTCGTTGTTCTGGGCCCGGTCGGAGTCCTCGAGGGTGACCACGACGCCAGGGCCGTGCACCGCCGTGCTCCCGGCCGGGACCGCGAGGGCGGCCGACTCGTCGAGCACCTGGGCGTTCCCCGACCCGAGCGCCGCGACCTGGAGGTCGTTGATCTCGGCGCGCACGCCGTCGTTCTGGGCGGTCAGTTCCTCAGAGGTCGCGATGCGCTCCCGGATCTGCTCGATCAGGACCGCGCGGGCACTCTCCCCCGAGGGGGCCGGCGCCCGTAGCGCCTTCGTGGCCCATACCCCGCCGAGCCCGAGCACGGCGGCGGCCAACAGCACCAGCACGCGTGACACCGGCCCGTGCCGGGGCCCGGTACCTGCGGCCCGGGCCGCCGCGGCGGCCGCGTAGCCCGGGTCGAGCGGACGCTCGGTGACCTCGTTGAGCAGGGTCATCGAGGCGTCCGGGCGTCGCCCGGGAGCCCTTGCGCCGCTTCCGCCCGGAGCGCTCACGCCGCCACCGACGGGTTCGGTGGGACCGAGCCCCGGTCCACGGCACCGGTCATGACCTGCCAGAACTGGTGGAGATAGATCGCACCGGCGCACCAGTACAGGAACACGCCCCAGATCGCGCTGGCCCAGCCGAGCACGAAGGCGACCTCACCCACGACGCCGGGCACCTGCGCGAGCAGCAACAGCGGGAACGCGTACATCAGGGCGAACGTGCCGGATTTGCCCGCGACGTGGACCGGGAAGCCCGGGTAGCCGCGCCGGAACATGAACGGCAGACATGCGGTGACCAGGAGGTCCTTGGTGGCGGTGGCGATCAGCAGCCACCACGGCACCACGCCCTGGACGCACAGGCCGACGAGCGTGACGAAGATGAACAGCCGGTCCGCCATCGGGTCCAGCAGCTTGCCGAGTTTGGAGGTCTGGTGGAACCGGCGGGCGATCACGCCGTCGAGCCAGTCGCTGACGCCCGCGACGACGAGCACCACGAACGCCGGGACGTACTCACCGGTGAGGATCAGGTAGCCGACCACCGGAACCAGGAGCAGCCGGATCAACGAGATGACGTTCGGCACGGTGAGGACCCGATCGGTGTCCGCCTGCTGGGCGTCCTCGGGACCTGTGCTCACCCTGACGAGATTAGTCGATCCCCGGCCCGTCCCACTCGCGCCCGACCGCACCGGTGGGAGACTTCAGCCATGCTGCTCGCCTTCTCCGTCGCACCGCTCGGTTCCGGGGAGTCCGTCACCACCGCCGTCGCCGACGCCGTCGCGGTGGTCCGCGACTCCGGACTGCCCCACCGCACCGACGCCATGTTCACCACGGTCGAGGGTGAGTGGGACGAGGTGTTCGACGTCGTCCGACGCGCCACCGAGGCGGTCGCCGCCCACGGCAACCGGATCTCGCTGGTGATGAAGGCGGACATCCGACCGGGTCACACCGGCGAGCTGACCGGGAAGATCGACCGGGTCGAGCAGCAGTTGCGCGCCCGCGGTTCCGTGCCGGGAGCCTGATCCGTGCTTGAGGTGCTCACCGGGAGCGGGCTGGCGTTCGCCGCCGGCCTGAACGCCTACATCCCGCTGCTCGTGATGGGCCTGCTGGCCCGCTTCACCGATCTCCTGATCCTTCCTCCCGCCTGGGCCTGGCTGGCTAACGACTGGGTCCTGGTGATCCTCGGCGTGCTCCTGGTCGTCGAGGTCGTCGCGGACAAGCTCCCGGCCGTCGATCACGTCAACGATGTGCTCCAGACCTTCGTCCGGCCGACCGCGGGCGGCATCGTGTTCGCGGCCGGCTCGGGCTCGGTGACCCCTGCCGTGACGGATCCGGAGTCCTTCTTCACGAGCGAGGCCGTGATCGGCTTCGTCGTCGGCCTGGTCCTGGCGCTGACCACGCACGTGGCGAAGGCCGGAGCCCGGTCGGTCGTGAACCTGTCGACGGCGGGGGTGGGCGCGCCGGTCGCCTCCACGGTCGAGGACGTCTCGTCCGTGGCGCTGACGATCTTCGCGATCCTGGTCCCCGTGCTCGTGGTCGTCTTCATCGTGCTGCTGGTGGTGGTCGCGATCCGCGTGCGCGCGCAACGCCGCCGACGCCGTAGTTTGAGCACATGAGATTCGGACTCTTCATTCCCCAGGGTTGGCGCTTCGACCTGACCGGTATCGACCCGAGCGAGCACTGGGCCGTGATGAACGGACTGGCCCAGCACGCCGACCAGGGTCCCTGGGACTCGATCTGGGTCTACGACCACTACCACACCACCCCGATCCCCAGTGAGGAGGCCACCCACGAGGCCTGGACGCTGATGGCGGCGTTCGCCGCGAGCACGTCGCGGGTCAAGCTCGGCCAGATGTGTACCTGCATGGCCTACCGCAACCCCGCACACCTCGCGAAGGTCGCGGCCACGGTCGACGTGATCTCCGGCGGTCGCGCCCAGATGGGCATCGGCGGCGGCTGGTACGAACATGAGTGGCGCGCCTACGGGCATGGCTTCCCGCGCCCCGGGATCCGCCTGGGGATGCTTGACGAGGGCGTCCAGATCATGCGGCAGGCCTGGACCGAGGGCGTGGCCACCCTCGACGGCACGCACTACCAGGTGGACGGTGCGATCGTGCGCCCTCTCCCCCTGCAGGACGGCGGACCGCCCCTCTGGATCGCCGGCGGCGGCGAGAAGGTGACCCTGCGGATCGCCGCGAAGTACGCCACCCACACCAACTTCGACGGCAGCCCGGACGGCTTCGCGCACAAGAGCCGGATCCTGGCCCAGCACTGTTCCGAGGTCGGCACCGACTTCGGTGCGATCACCCGCACCGCCGACTACAACGTCGCGATCGGGCGCACCCAGGCCGAGGTCGAGGAGCGGTTGCGGGTCCTGGCCGAGCGCGCCCTGCCCCACCTCGGCGCCGAACGGACCGAGAACATGATCGGCGGTTACCGCAACAACGGCTCGCTCGCCGTGGGCACCCCGGAGCAGATCGTCGAACGGCTCATGGCCATGAAGGCCGCCGGCCTCGCCTACGGGATCTTCTACTTCCCTGAGGCCGCCTACGATCGTTCCGGGATCGAGTTGTTCGAGCGCGACGTCATTCCGCACCTGAGCTGAGCAGCCGGACTCCGACCCGCGATCCGAAGGAGGACACCATGTCGGTCACCCCACCGGGGGGCGATGACGCCCCGCCCGGCGCCCACGAGATCCATCTCCTCGAGGCTGACGAGACCATCCCACCCCGCCCCGAGGAAGAGGTGGCCGATGCGGCGAGGAGTGACGACGCGTGACGAACCCCGGTCCCCCGCGCGAGGCTGCTCCGCCACGGATGGCTCGCTCACGCACGCTCTGGCACCTGGGCATGCGCCAGATGATCGTCACGGTGGTGATCATCATCGTGCTGAACGTCGTGGCCCGCCGGCTGGGCCTCGGCTGGGGCGGCAGCATCGTGATGTGTGCGGCGATCGCGTTCGCGTGGCCGTTCGCGGCGGCCTGGTGGAACGCCCGACGGCGGAGGTGACCCGGTGGGACGGCGTCGCCGCTCGGAGTCGTCCGGGTCGTCCGGGTCGCCCGGGCCGCCCGGGTCGGCCGTTGCTTGACTCGCTGGCGGCGACGTCCCACGCTGGTCAGGCCGTCGTCGTCCCGCCTCGGAGGTAGCACAGTGACCGACCGCGATCACCGACCCGACGGCCGCGCCGGCGACCGGGCCGCCGCCGAGGCGACCGAGAACGAACCCGGCACTGCCTACCCGGCCAGCCCTCCGCCGTCGGGCGTGCATCGGGCCCCCTCCGCGAACAGCGGCGACGCCTCGAGCGCCCGGCCGGAGGAGCATCGTGCTCCGGGAACGTCGCCGTGGGGGGACTACGCGAGCAGTCCCTACCCCGTGAACCCGGAGGCGGACGCGCCCGACCACACCCTGGCCGACCCCGCCTACCGACCGCCCGACTACGCGCGCGAACCCACCCCGGCGCACGGGGTCGGCACCCACTACCCGCCCTCACCCTCACCGGGATCGTCGTGGTACTCCGCCCGGTCCGAGCCCGACGACCCCCCGGGTGCCGACGGCCGGGACGACGGCGCGGAGGACGACCACGACCGCTAGCGGCACCGGCGCGCACGAGGAGATGACGCTCGCCCGGGACTCCGCGGACGCCGCCGACATCATCGGCCTGCGCGACCGGCTCGCCCACTGGCAGGAGTCGATCGGCATCACCCAGTGGCGCGTCGGTGAGGTCAGCGCGTTCGTCGTCGAACGCCAGGTGGCGGCCGGCGAGTGGTACCTGATGCGGCACGGCACGCAGCTGATCGCGACCGCGAGGGTGCTGACCCGCGACGAGCACACCTGGGGACCGGATCTCGGTGCGGAGGGGTCCGCCGGGTACCTGCACGGGCTGATGGTCACGCGGTCCGCGGCCGGGCGGGGCCTCGGTGGGCGGATCCTCGAGTGGTTCTGCGAACTGAGCGCCTCCCACCGGCTCCCGGCCGCCCGGCTGGACTGCGTGGCCTCCAACCCGAGGCTGCGCCGGTACTACCTCGACCAAGGCTTCACCGAGCGCGGGATCACCGACTTCGGGGAGTCCAGCGGCTGGGCGCCGGTCCGCCGGTTCGAGCGGCTCCTGGCCGCCCCGACGGGGTTGTCCACAGGCCGCCGGCGAGGTGTCTGAGGTCGGGGGTTACCTGGGACTTCGAAGCCGAAGGAGGCACATCATGACCAAGGAGTCCCTGGCCACCCTGAACACCCAGACCCTGATCGGCCACACCGACAGGCGCGGACGGGCGTGGCACTACAAGTCCGAACTGCAGGGCGAGCGACCGAACCACTATCCCGGTGCCATCCCGGTCGCGGACGTCCGGGAGCGCCTGTTCAACTGGCGGGCCGCCGCTCGGCCGGTCGCGGTGGAGCGCCCCGCCACCGAGGACGACGCCACCCACCGCGACGCCGATGGCAACCCGGTGCGGTGGGTCGTCGACCCGCGGCGCCGCGCGATCGTCCGGGAGGAGGACCCCGACGGGACGGTGTTCGGGGTCTTCTCCGCGGACTACGTGCCGCACCAGTACGGCGAGTGGCTGCTCGAGAACGTCCAGCACATCCTCGACGACGACCTGTCGATCGCCTCCGCCGGAGTGCTGCGCGATGGTGCCGTCGCATGGGTGGAGGTGTCCGTGCCGGACTCGCTGCGGACGCCGGAAGGCGTCGAGTTCCGTCCGAACCTGCTCGCCACCACCACGCTCGACGGGACGCTCGCCACGACCTACAAGCGCACCGTGACCGACGTCGTGTGCGACAACACCCGCAACATCGCCCTCGCCGAACGCGGACCGCAGACGAAGATCCGGCACTCCCGGTACGAGAAGCTGGGGCTGCTCTCCGCCCGGCAGGCGCTCGAGGTGGTCTACACGACTGCGGACGCGTTCGCCGCGGAGGTGGCTCGCCTGTGCGCCGTTCCGGTCTCCGACGCCCAGTGGGCCATGTTCCTGGACGCCTGGGTGCCGGGCACCGACCCGCGCACCGGTGGTGAGCTCAGCGGTGCCCGCAAGGCTGCTGCCGAGCGGCGTCGCAGCGAACTGGACGATCTCTACCGCAACGACGAACGGGCCGCACCCTGGCGCGGCAGTGCCCATGCGGTGGTGCAGGCGGTGAACACCCACGAGCACCATGTGCGCGCGCTCGCGCACGGGTCGGACCGGTTGCAGTCCAACATGCGCAAGATGGTCAACGGTGCGTTCGAGGACCTGGACGTGCGTGCCTGGCACACGCTCGAGGGGGTGCTCCAGCCCGCATGAGGCGGTGACGTCGCTCCGGCCGGGGTCCGGGACGGGCGTGGCCCGCGTCGCCCCGACGAGACCCGTCGTGGCACCGGGCTCGGTGGTCCCGGCCCTCAGGCGGCACGGCTCGGCACCAGTCGCCGACCGATCAGGTAGAGCTGGCAGCCCAGGCACAGGCCGAAGGCGGCGTTCAGGAACGCGGCCACCAACGCCACGGCCGCGAACACGGTCACCGCCCAGGTCACGCCGGCGAGGCCGAGAACGAGACCGACGCCGGTGATGATGAGGCCGACGAACTGCGCGAAACGAGGCGGCGCCGGATCCTCCCGCTCCGTCGGCGGGCTCAGGCGAGGCCGGATGAGCGCCGCGTAGAGCGTCCCCTGCCAGGTGCCCTGGACCCCACGGGCGACGCCGAGCGCGAACGAGGCCACGACGAGCGCGAGCAGCACGAGACCGGCCGGCGAGTCCCCGGCCAGGATGGTGGCGATCAGCAGGGCGGCGGTCAGCGCCGCTCCGAACCGGGGGCCGCGCGGGTCGATGCCTGCGGCCCTCCCGGTCGCGTCGGGTGCGGTCATCGTTCGGCTCCGATCCGGTCGGTCGTGGTCGAGTTGTCTGTGCCGGCCGAACCGGCCGAGTTGTTCGGGTCGGTCGAGTTGTTCGGGCGGGTCAAGCCGATCGTGTTGGCCGAGTGCGCCAGCGCCTGGGTGGCCTGGACGCGCGTGGGTGCGCCGCCGATCCGCCCGACGAGTGTCCCGTCGGTGTCGAACAGCAACGACGTGGGTGTGCTGAGCACGCCGAACTCACGGGTCAGGTCGAGGTGCTGGCCGCCGTCCACCTCGACGAACGCCAGGGCGGGGTCCGTGGCCACCAGGTCGGTCCAGAGCGCTGCGCTGCGGCGGCAGGGGCTGCAGTACTCCGCGGAGATCTGCACCACCGTGGCCCGGGCTCCGGCGGTGACGGCGACCGCCGTACGGACCCGGTCGAGGGTCGGTGGCGCCGGTTCGCGGCGGCCGGCGCTGGTCGACCGGCGGGTGCGGACCGGGCGCAGCTCGCCGCGCCGGCGGGTCGCGAACCACCAGGCGAAGCTGGTCAGCCCCAACAGCGCGACGACGGCGCTCGCGCGAAACAGCACATCCGGATCCACGGCACCGAGGCTAGGGCGGCCGACGGCCGCGTGACGGCGCACCCCCGATCCGTCCGGATCGTGGACGGGCTCCCCTGGGGGCGCGTGCTCAGGCTCTGCGCGCGGTGCCGCGATGCGCGGTCGCGGTGCGTGGGTCCTCGGGCCAGGCGTGCTTGGGGTAGCGGCCCCGCAGGTCCGCGCGCACCTGCGGGTAGCCCGTCTCCCAGAAGGACTCCAGGTCACCGGTGACGGCCGCCGGGCGTCCGGCCGGTGAGAGCAGCTGCACCACCAGCCCGCTCCGGCCGCGGGCCAGGCGGGGCGGGTGCCAGCCGAACGTCTCCTGCAGCTTGACCGCGACGACCGGCCGCTCGGCCGAGTAGTCGACCCGGATCGAGGAGCCGCTCGGGACCCGGACCCGCTCCGGCGCCCACTCCTCCAGGTGGGTCGCCTCCGGCCACGGGAGAAGTCGGCGCAGGGCGGCGAGGGTGTCGATCCGGGACAGCCCGGCGGTGCCCCGGACCCGGTCCAGATCGGGTCCGAGCCAGCGGTCAAGACTCTCGAGCAGCGCCTGGTCGCCGACATCCGGCCAGGGTTCGCCGAGGGCGACGTGCAGGAACGCCAGCCGGGCGCGCAGGCTCCGGCCCGCGTCCGTCCAGCGCAGCGCGCCGATCCCATCGGCGGCGATGCCCTCCTGGACGGCGGCGCGCACGAGATCGGGTGGCGGGTCGGGCAGCGTGGCCGAGGAGAGTTCGATCGCGCCGAGCCACTCACCCCTGCGGGCGACCACCCGGCCGCGCTCCCAGATCACCCGCTCCCCCGACGCCAGCAGCGCCGGGGCTGCGAGCCGGGCCAGGTCGGCGTCCAGCGGCGCCGCGGAGCGGATGGTGGCGTCCCGACGGCCCGGCGCCCGGTCCGCGTCCGCCACGGCCAGCCATTCGAGACCGGCCAGTGCGCCCTCGGGGAGGCTCGCCCCGGTGCCGGACGCCATCAGGTAGGCGCCCGAGGCCGTGCGCCTGCGCGCGATCCGGTCCGGATGGGCCAGCGCCACGACCAGCCCGACCGCGAGGTCGTCCCCGAGGGCGAGATCGCCGCGGCCCGCGTGCCCGCCGGTGTCGCCCGCCTGACGGGCGAACCGACCCGCCTGGTCCTGCCAGGCGCGGGTCCCCGGTCCGCCGCGGCGCACCGACCGCAGGGCCGCGACCAGATCGCCACCCGGGGCCCTGATGTCCTCGCCGAGGAGAGCCACCACCTCGGCCGCCCGCCGGGTCCCGACCGCCGGCGACGCGTCGAGCAGGGCCCGGGCCAGGCGCGGGTCGGCACCGACGGCGGCGATGGCTCGCCCGCGGCCGGTCAGCGCCCCGTCGGGGTCCAACGCGCCGAGACCGGAGAGCGTCTTCCGCGCGGCCGCCAGCGCGGTCGGCGGTGGTGGGTCCAGGAGTGCCAGTCCGGCGCCGTCGGGGCTGCCCCAGCACGCGAGTTCGAGGGCGAACGCGGTCAGGTCGGACGTCTCGATCTCCGGTACCGGGTGGGCGTCGAGACGGGCATGGTCGCCCTGCGACCAGCATCGGTGCACGGCTCCGGGACCCTCCCGCCCAGCCCGGCCCGCCCGCTGCTCGGTCTCCGCCCGGCTGGCCCAGGTGGTCACCAGACCGGCGAGCCCGCGGCGGTGGTCGGTCCGTGGCCGCCGCGCGAAGCCGGCGTCGACGACGACCCGAACGCCGGGAACCGTCAGCGAGGACTCGGCCACCGCCGTCGACACCACGACCCGGCGCCGCGGGCCCGGCGTGAGCGCGAGGTCCTGCTGCTGCGCGGGCAGGCGTCCGTGCAGCGGGCGGATGTCGACGTCGGCTCCGACGGCGGACGTCAGGGACCGGCACACGGCGTCGACCTCGTAGGCGCCGGGCAGGAACACCAGCACGTCGCCGTCGTCGTTCGCCAGGGCCTCGCGGGTGGTCGTGGCGACGTGTTCGAGGTAGGCCCGGGTGACGCCCCGCTCGTCGGTGCGGGCCACCCGGGTGGGCGGTGGGTGCCAGTGCTCGACCACGGGGTGCAGCGTGCCGGGTACGGTGACGACCGGTGCGGCGTCGCCGGCCCCGAGCACCTGCGCCGTGCGCTCGGCGGCGACGGTCGCGGACATCGCCAGCACGGGGAGGTCCTCGCGCAGGTTCGCGCGGACGTCGACGCACAACGCCAGGGTCAGGTCGGCGTCGAGCTGGCGTTCGTGGACCTCGTCCAGGATCACGGCGCCGACGCCCGGCAGGTCCGGGTCGGCCTGCAGGCGGCGCAGCAGCAGGCCGGTGGTGACGAACTCGATGCGGGTGCCCGGGGCGACCCGGCGCTCACCCCGGACGCTGTAGCCGACGGTGCGCCCGACCCCTTCGCCGAGGAGCCCGGCGAGGCGCCGTGCGGCAGCACGGGCGGCGATCCGGCGGGGCTGGGTGACCACGATCCGGCCGGGAAGCTCGGCGGCCAGCGCCGGCGGGACCAACGTCGTCTTCCCGGTGCCGGGCGGCGCCTGCACCACGGCGACGCCTCGGCCGAGGGCTGCGGCGACCACCTCGGGCAGTCCGGCCACGACCGGGTAGTCCGGGGGTGCGGCCAGCAGCCGGGCGATCGGGTCGGTGGGCACGTCCTGCAGTCTGCCAGCCACCCGCGCCGCCTGGCGGCGGCCGGCCGTCAGGCGGCGCGAGCGTCCCGGCCCCGCAGCACCAGCTTGCGCACCTCGTCGAACCAGAGGACGGCGGACGCCATCGCGAGGCAGACCAGCCAGTGCGCCAGGTCGAGCGACGCGGTGCCGAACGCGATCTGCAGGAACGGGACCTCGACGATCGCGAACTGCAGCACGAGCCCCAGGATGATCGCCCCCCAGAGCCACCGATTCGAGAACGGACGCGAGAACGCACTCGTGGTCTCCGACCGCGAGTTGAACGCGTTGAACAACTGGGCGAGCACCAGGGTGGTGAACCCCGCCGTCCGCGCCACCTCGAGGGAGTCGCTTCCGGCGACCAGCCCCCCGGGCAGGAAGATGTCGATCGTGAGCAGGGTGATCAGTCCCATCACGAGCCCGATGCTGAGGATGCCGAGCCACATCCGCCGGTCGATGATCCGCTCGCTGAGCGGCCGGGGTCGCCGGGCCATGACGTCGTCCACCTCGGGATCCACGCCCATCGCCAGGGCCGGCCCGGAGTCCGTGACCAGGTTGATCCACAGGATCTGGGTCGCGAGCAGCGGCACCACGACGGCGTCGGACGAGGCGTCCGTGAGGCCGATGGCCCCCGCGAACACCACCCCGAGGAACACGGTGGCGACCTCGCCCATGTTCGAGGAGAGCAGGTAGCGCAGGAACTTCTTGATGTTCTCGAAGATGATCCGGCCCTGTCGCACCGCGGAGACGATCGTGGCGAAGTTGTCGTCAGCGAGGATCATCTTGCTCGCCTCCTTGGTGACCTCCGTCCCGGTGATGCCCATGGCGACGCCGATGTCCGCGGACTTCAGGGCCGGTGCGTCGTTGACGCCGTCACCGGTCATGGCGACGACCTGACCGTCGGCCTGGAGCGCGTCCACGATGTCGTTCTTGTTCTTCGGGGCGACGCGCGCGTACACGCTGACCTCACGGACGACGTCCCGCAGTCCGCCCCCGTCGAGCCCGTCCAGTTCGGTACCGGTGACGGCCCGCGCGCCCTCGCCCACGATGCCGAGGTCCTGGGCGATCCGCGCTGCCGTGCTCGGGTGGTCGCCGGTGATCATGATCGTCCTGATGCCGGCACGGTGGGCCTCGGCCACCGCGACCGCCGCCTCGGGACGGGGCGGGTCGATGATGCCCACGACCCCGAGGTAGATCAGGTCCCGTTCGTCGCTCTCGTCCAGGACATCGTCATCCAGCTCGTCGAACCTGCGGTAGGCGACGCCGAGCGTGCGCAGGGCGGCTGCCGAGAGCTCCTCGACGTCGGCCAGGGCCTGGGCCCGGCGCTGCGCCGTGAGCTCGATGACCTCCGTGCCCACCTGGACCCGGTCGCACAGTCCCAGGAGTACGTCCGGTGCCCCCTTGGTGACGATGCCGTGGGCGTCCTCGGAGGGCCGGAAGTGCTGGGTGCTCATCCGTTTGCGTTCGGACGTGAAGGGCACCTCGGCCTCACGCCGGAACTCGGCGATCACCTCCCTGGTGCCCGGGAGCTTGTGGGCCGCCACGAGGAACGCGGCCTCGGTGGGGTCGCCGTGGATCTGCCAGGTGCCGTCGGTCTCGCGCAACTGGGCGTCGTTCGCCAGCGACCCGCCACCGAGCACCATCCGCGCCTCGTGGAGCAGCGCGGCGTCGGTGACCGGCAGCCCCCCGGTGAGCGCCTCGCCGTCGGGCACGTAGCCGACGCCGGTGAGTTCGACCCGGCCCGAGGCGGTGACGACCCGCTCGATGGTCATCTCGTTCTTCGTGAGCGTGCCGGTCTTGTCCGAGGCGATCACCGAAGCGGACCCGAGCGTCTCGACCGAGTGCAGCCGCTTCACGACGGCGTTCTGACGGGCCATCCGCTGGACCCCGATGGCCAGCACCACCGACAGGATCGCGGGCAGGCCTTCGGGCACGGCGGCGACCGCCAGGGAGACTCCGAGCAGGAGCACGGTCACGAACTCGGTGGGGGTGCTGACCTGGTTCACAAGTGCGGTGACCACCATGACCACGACCGCGATGACGATGACGGTGATGCCGAGCAGACGGGAGACGCCGGCCAGATCCTTCTCGAGCGGGCTGGCCTCCTCGACCGTCGCGTCGAGCATCTCGGCGATGGAGCCCATCTCCGTGCCCATCGCCGTCCCGGTGACCACGGCTCGGCCGGTCCCCTGGGCGATGGCGGTGCCCTTGAACACCATGTTGAGACGATCGCCGAGCGGCGCGGGCTCGTCGAGGGCGGCGGCGTCCTTCAGGACCGCCTCGCTCTCCCCGGTCAGCGACGCCTCCGCGACCCGCAGGGCGCTCGTCCGGAGCAGCCGGGCGTCGGCGCCGACGGCATCGCCCTCACCGAGCACGAGGATGTCACCACGGACCAGTTCGCTCGCGGGCACGGCGCGCAGCTCGCCATCCCGGAGCACGGTCGACGACGCGGCGGTCATCCGGGCCAGCGCCGCGACGGCGTTCTCGGCCTTGTTCTCCTGGACGAACCCGAGCACCGCGTTCAGCAGAACCACCGCGGTGATCACGATGGCGTCGATCGGAAGTCCGTGCCCGCCCTCCACCGTCCACGCGGCCAGGGAGATCACCACCGCGACCAGCAGCAGGTAGATCAGCGGGTCCTGGAACTGGGCCAGGATCTTGCGCCACAGCGGGACCGGCGGCGCCGACCGCAGTTCGTTGGGGCCGTCGGTCACCAGCCGGCGGGCGGCCTCGGCCGTGCCCAGCCCGGCGTCGGGATCCACGCCAAGATCCGCGGCTACCTGCGCGGCGTCGGTGATCGTCGGGTCCGGCCCCGACGTCGGTGGACCCGGATCGCCGGTGGTCCGGTCCTTGACATCCCTGGCATCCTGACTCGGCCCTACCGCCTCCATGATGCTCCCCTCACGCCGTGGGTCGTCCCTGTGCCAGTGTCCCAGCCGTCGCCCGCGGCGCCACGGGACGAACGTCCGAACAGACGTCGAACTCTCGGCCCAGCGGCCGGGCGGACCGCAGGGCGGTCGCACACACCTCGTCCACCCCGAACGGCTAGCGTGTCGGCGTGCCCCTGAAGTCCGTCTGGTGGGTGGCGGCCGGGCTGGTCGCCGCCGTCGCCGTCGTCCTTTGCCTGGTTCGCCTCGCCTCCGGGACCCCGTTGCCGTTGCCGTTGGTGCTGCTGATCGCTCTGGCGGGTGCCTCTCCGGTGCTGGTCGCCGCGGCGGCAGGGACCACGCGGCGGCCTCGAGCGCCGGGTGCGGCGGTGTCCGCGCTCGTGGCGGCCGGTGTCCTGCTCGCCGGGGGCGGGCTGCTGGTCGCGTCGACCGACGGCTTCCTCGCCTTGCGGCTGGCGACCATCGACTGGCGGATCCTGGCCCGGGCGGCCACGGCGACGGCGCCCCTCGGGCTGGTCGGGGTCGGTGCGGCCTGGGTGGTCGCCGCGGTCGGTCTGGCCCGCCGGCGGCGTGCCTGGATCCGCGCCGCCGCGGGGGTCCTCGCGCTGACGTCCCTGTGGTTCGCCGCCTCCCTGACCGCCGCCTCCGTCTGGCGGGTCCGCGCCGGGACGCCTCTGCTCGTCGACGGCGGCGGTATCGCCGTCGCGGTCCCGCTCGCCGTGGCCGGGGTGCTCGCGCTCGGCGTGCCGTGGGTGGCCGGCGCCCGCGACCCGGGCCGCTGGGCCGAACCACGGCCCCACCCGCACGCCCGCCCGGTCGCGGCAGGGCTCGCCCTCATCCTCGTGGCCGGTGGTGCCGTGGCGCTCTGGGTCGAGCGGGGCGAGCGGCACGTGCTCGCCGAGGTCTTCCCCGATCCGGCGTTGGCCGCCTGCGTGGCGGACGCCGTCGGGGCGAGCACCCCCGCGGCGCAGGTCAGCGACGCCGACCTCACCGACGTGCTCTCCCTGGAGTGCCCGGGGCCCGGGACCGGCCCCGACACATCCGTGGCGGCGATCGTCGATCTCACCGGTCTGGACCGTCTCAGGGAGCTGTCCAGCCTCGATCTCACCGGAAACACGGTCACCGACCTGACCCCGCTGACCGGACTGGACCTCTGGGGCGTCGTGATCACCGACAACCCGGTCAGCGACCTCACCCCGCTCCAGGGGATGGCGACCCTGACGAACCTCGGCGCGAGCGGCACCCGGGTGGTCGACCTCACGCCCCTGGCCGGGCAGGCTACCCTCGCCTACCTCGGACTGCGCGGTACCGGAATCAGCGACCTCCGCCCGCTCGCGTCGATGGGGAACCTGAACGAGGTGGACCTCGGCGACAACGCGATCACCGACGTCGCGCCGCTCGCCGAACACCCCTATCTCACCAGCCTGGACCTCGCCGGGAACGACGTCGCCGACCTCGGCCCGCTCGGGCCGCTCCCGCAGTTGTGGACCCTGGAGCTCTCCGGGAACCGGATCACGGACCTGTCCTCGGTGCCGGCGTTCCCGGTGCTGTCCGAGCTGTGGCTGGGCGAGAACCCGCTCACCGACGTGACCGCGTTGACCACGCTCCCGGCGCTGACCGGGGTGGACCTGGCCGGCGCGCCGCCGGGTCTGCCCGGGATCGCCGAACTGCGCGCCACGGGGGTGTACGTCGGCGGGCTCGCCTAGGCCGGGCCGGCCGGCCGTAGGCTTGACCTTCTGATGCAGTGCTCCTACTTCGACGCCGGCCGGTGCCGTTCGTGCACCCTGATGGGACACGCCTACGCCACCCAGCTCGCTGGCAAACAGGCGCACTGCCAGGAGGTCCTCGCCGACTTCCCGATGGCCTGGTCCGAGCCCGTCACCAGCCCCGAGTCCGGGTTCCGGAACAAGGCGAAGATGGTGGTCGGCGGGAACGTGGCGGCGCCGACCCTCGGCATTCTGGACCGCGCCGGGCACGGGGTGGACCTGTCCGACTGTGGCCTCTACCCACCCGAGCTGTCCGCGACGTTCGCGCCGCTGGCCGCGTTCATCACCCGCGCCGGGCTCGAGCCGTACGACGTGCCCGGGCGGCGAGGTCAGCTGAAGTACGTGATCGTCACCGTCTCGCCCGACGGCGAACTCATGGTCCGGTTCGTCGTCCGGACCGCTGAGGTGCTCGGGCGCATCCGCGCCGGGCTCGGCTGGCTCCGGGAGCAGCTGCCGTCGCTCGCGGTGCTCTCGGCGAACATCCACCCCGAGCACAAGGCGGTCCTCGAGGGCGCCGAGGAGATCATCCTGACCGACCGGGATACCCTGCCGATGGTCGTCAACCGGACCGTGCTGCACCTGCGCCCCCGTAGCTTCTTCCAGACGAACACGGTCGTGGCCGCCGCGCTGTACCGCCAGGCCACACAGTGGCTCGACGAGATCGCACCGGCGACGGTCTGGGACCTCTACTGCGGCGTCGGCGGTTTCGCGCTGCACGCGGCCGGTCCGGGCCGCTCGGTACTGGGCGTGGAGACGTCGGCGGAGGCGATCGACGGCGCACGGCGCAGCGCCACCGAGCTGGGACTGTCCGGGGTGCGGTTCGAGGTCGGTGATGCCGGCGCGTTCGCGGTCGGCGGGCACCCTGCCGGACTCGCCGGCCCGGCTGCGGCGCAGGCACCGGACCTGGTGATCGTGAACCCGCCGCGCCGGGGCATCGGGCCCGAATTGGCGGGCTGGCTGGAGTCCTCGGAGGTTCGCAGCGTCCTGTACTCGAGCTGTCGCGCCGAGTCGCTCGCGCGGGACCTGGCCGCGATGCCCTCGTTGCTTCCGCGCCGGGCTCGAGTGCTCGACATGTTCCCGCAGACCGATCACTACGAGGTCCTCGTCGAACTCCGGCGGGCCTGAGACCCGACCGAGCGGACGGGGCATCGGTCCCTTTGACATGATGCACGCGTGAGCACCGCGAAGTCCCCACGGACCTCGCCCGCCGAGCCGCGGCCGTCGGGCACCGGACGCACGCCGACCACCGGGCCGCCGGTCCCCACCACGAGCGAGCCGACGCCGTCGGGAGCCGTTCCGGACCACGAACGCTACGTGCGTGGCGAGACGGAGGCGTTGGTCGCGGCGGCCACCGCCGCCGTGCTCGCGGCGGGCGTGGGGCTGATCGTGTTCCGTGGCAGCGCGACGCCCCTCTGGGGCGAGTCCTCGATCGGGCTGGTCGCGCTGGCCGTGACCCTGGTGGTCGCCGCGGTCGCGGGGGGCGTCGGCTATCTGCGCTCCTGGAGCCTGCCCGGCCGCCAGTGGCGGCGCTCCCTGCGCCCGTGGCTGAAGGCCCTCGACGTGCTCGGCGTGGTCCTGGTGCACACCGCGCTCGGTGGGCTGCTCACCCTCGGGGCGTTCGCACTGCTGCAGCAGAGTTTCCGTGGGCTCGCGCTCGACCCGTTCCTGGCGTCCGGTGCCGTCGCGCTCGCCGCCGGCCTGGTCGCCTACTGGGTGTACCTGTCGGTCCAGTCCACCTCCACCGTGCGGCTCGCGAGCCTGCTCGTGGCCTTCCTGGCGATCGGCACGTTCACGTCGATGGCGACCGCGCAGGATCCCCGCTGGTGGGAGTACCACTTCAGCCAGCTCGGCAGCTTCGGGGACGGCTCGAGCGGCCTGTTCAACATGACCCTGGCGATCGCCGGGTTGCTCGTGACGAGCTTCGCGCTCTCCCTTCATCGCAACCTCCAGGCGCTGCACCGCGCGGGCGTGCTCGTGTACGACTTCGCGCCCCGGGTCGTCGCGGCGGCGTTCGTGGTGATGGGGCTGATGCTGTCCTGTGTGGGCATCGTCTCGATCCCCGTGAACGAGTCGCTGCACAACGTGTTCGCGTGGGGCCTGGTGCTGGCGTTCGGGGTGCTCCTGCTCGGCTCACCGATCCTGCTGCGTGGCCTGCCCGGGCAGTTCTTCGGGGTGACCGCCGTGATGGTCGCGGTGCTGATCGGGGCCGCGGTGGCCTTCTTCCTCGGCAGGATCGTGTTCACCGCGTTCGAGCTGACGGCGTTCGTGGTCATCTTCGCCTGGATCATGGTCTTCATCCGGATCGTCGACGCCTCGGCGCGGCCGGGGCAGGATGCCCCCGGCGCGGTCACCGACCAGGGACCGACCTCGGCCTCGGAGCGAGGTCGCTCCGAGGCCTGAGACCACGCCCGGGCGCTGCCCGCGGCCGGCGCTAGACCGCGGCTCGGGCCGCCGACCAGTCCGCCAGGTGGGTGGGCGCGAGCTCGGCGTCCTCCGCGGTCGCCGCCAGGGAGGTCTCGCCGAGAGTCGTGCCGAAGTACCGCGCCCCCGGGTCGTCGATCACGTCGCGGGGGTCGTCCTTCGCGGCCAGGGCGCCGCGGACCAGATCCGCCATCCGGAACCGCTCCGGACCGCCGACCTCGTGCCGCCCGTTCAGGGGTGCGTTCGCGGCGGTCCGGGCGACCACCGCGGCCACGTCGGCTGCCGCCATCGGCTGGAAGTACGCGGTGGGCAGGCGGACCTCGTTGCCGTCGGTGGCCTCGTCGGTGATCCGGGCCAGGAACTCGAAGAACTGGGTGGCCCGGATGATCGAGTAGGGCAGCCCGGAGTCCTCGATGAGGCACTCCTGCGCGACCTTCGCACGCAGGTAGCCGCTGTCCGGCAGCTCGTCGGCGCCCACGACCGAGAGCGCCACGTAATGACCGACCCCGGCCTCCTTCGCGGCGGCGACGAGGGTGTTCGTGGAAGTGGTGAAGAAGTCCAGCACGTCCTGGTCGGCGAACGAGGGCGAGTTCGAGACATCGACCACCACGTCCGCCCCGGCGAGTGCCTGCGCCACCCCCTCCCCGGTGATGGTGTTGACACCGGTGTTCGGGGCGGCCGGTACGGCCTCGTGCCCGTGCTCGGCCAGCCGGGTGACGACCTGTGAGCCGATGAGTCCGGTGCCGCCGATGACGACGATCTTCATGATCAGAGCCTTCCTGGGTCCGCCAGGCAGGCTGTCCCACCCGGTCGTCCACTAGGACCGGACAGCACCCCGGGCTGTGACAGCCGGGTGGGATCGGCGTCGGCCGGGTCCGTCGTCAGAACGAGGTGCGCCCGTACCCGAACACGTACTCCGCGCCGGTGGCGTCGGTGTAGGCGTACCCGGTCGGCTCGTCCGCCCCGGGGATGTCGGAGGCCTTCCCGAGGACCTTCTCCCGGCTCGCCGGGATCGAGTACGGGAGCCTCCCGGACGGCGACACCGCACCGGTGAGCAGGTCGCTGAGGGCGTCGGTGAGGACCCCGAACGCCCCGACCACGGCGGCCGCGCCAGGTGCGAGAGTGTCCAGCAGCCACGGGTTGGCGAACGAGACGGCCAGCACGGTCGGCACCGTCGCCTCGATCTCGAGGACGCGGTCGGCGTCAACACCGGTCGCGGCGTCCAGGGCGATCGAGAGCTCGGTGTCCGGCTTGTCGCTGAGCAGCGACATCGCCGGACGCACCAGCGCGAGTGCGTGCGTGGCCTCCACGAGGGAGTCCACGACGGTGACGCCGGACCCGATCGAGGCGGCCACCTCCGCGCGCACGCGTGCCTGCTCCGCGTCGCGGTCGGTCCCGGTGAACAACTCGACGTACAGGCGGGCCGGTGCGCCGCCGTCGGGCGTCAGCGGCAGCACGCCGCGGTCATTGCGCAGCAGCACCAGCGAGCGGCGGTGCGCGGAGTCGGCGAGGGCCTGGATCTCGCGGTCCTCGGCAAGGGCCTGGGCCCGGTCCGGGTCGACATACGGGTTCTCGAACAGGCCGAGCCGGAACATCTCGTCGAGCAGGTAGGTCACGTTGTGGTCGAGCTGGTCCGTGCTGACCAGGCCCTGGGCGACGGCGTCCAGGAGCGGCTGCGGGTTCCCGTCGCCGGCGAACGTGTTCACCCCCGCATCGATCGCCTTGGCGAACCGCTCCGGGCGGGTCAGCGACTCCACCCCCCACGGCATGCCGGTGGAGATCCCGGTATCGGAGTTCACGTAGCCGGTGAAGCCCAGTTCACCGCGCAGCACGTCGGTGATCAGGTACTTGTCGTAGGCGAACCCGACCTCCTCGAACGTTCGGCCGTCGTGCAGTTGCGGCGCCGACATGGCGTTCGTCGTCTTCGCGTAGTACGGCATGATCGACGTCGTGCCGGCCTCGATGGCGGCCCGGAACACCGGCAGGTGGTAGCGGTACAGGCTGCCCTCGGTCGGGTACGGCTGGAACCGGCCGTGCTCGAAGTGTGGGTCGTGACCCTTGTCCCGCGGCCCGCCACCGGGGAAGTGCTTCGTGGTCATCGACACCGAGTCCGAGCCGAGTTCGGCGCCCTGGAAGCCGCGGGTGACGGCGGCGATCAGCCTGGCGGCCAGATCTGGGTCCTCCCCGAACGTGCCGGCCGCCCGGGACCAGCGGGGCTCGGTGACGATGTCCGCCATGTACTGGTAGCCCTTGGTGATCCCGGCGGCGCGCCACTGCGTGGCGGCCAGCCGCCCGAACTCCTCCACCAGTTCGGCGTCGCCCGTCGCTGCCAGGCCCAGCTCGCCCGGCCAGTTCGACATCTGGTCGCTGGCCTCGGCTATCCCGAACAGCTTGGTGTCGGAGACGTGGTTGCGCGGGTTCGAGACCATCACCACGGGGATCCCCAGCGGGGTGCCCTCGGCGAGTTCCTGGAGGGCGTTCACCCAGGTGGCGAGGTCGAATGACGTGGGGTTGTCCCGGATGATCAGATACCGCAGCCCCAGTTCGGTGATCGCCCGGTGCGAACCGGCGTAGTCCAGGACGGGCGGGTCGAACCGGTAGGTGGAGGACGACTCGGCCGCCCAGAAGTTCGTCTCGGACCACTTCTCGTGGGTGTTCAGGATGCCCTGCTCCGGGTCATCGATGATCCTCGAGGCGCCCATGTGGTGGGACGTGATCAGCATCAGGCCGACCTTCTCCTCGGTGGACATCCGCCCGACCAGGTCGGCGACCCGCTCGGCCACCGGCAGCCGCCAGTCCTCGTACGGGTCCAGACGGCCGTTGCCGTTGAGGTCCTTGAACCGGAGACCGTCGACGTCGAGGACCCGGCCCGAGCGGGAACCGAGGGTGGGTTGGCTGACTGCTGGCATGGCGGCGTGGCCTTTCCGGAGCGAGGACTGGCGGGCCGGGGTCTGCCCGTCCCGCCAGTCTCACCGCGGTGGGCTCAGGCGGCCACTCCTTGCCTCGACTTGCCGTCCGCGTCGGCACGGGCCGCGACGGCGTCGGTGACCCTGTCGACTCCGGCCGACGGCCTGCGGGAGGGGTCGCTGCCCGCGTCGCCGGCACCGACGAACGCGGCCCGTGGGTTCATCGCGGACTGCAGCGAGACGATGTCCCGGCCGAACACGTGTGCGCTCGCCCAGATCGCGAGCACCTGGACCTTGCGGTGCCAGGTGGGCACGGCCAGCACGTGGTAGCCGCGGTGGACCAGCCACGCCGGCCAGCCGGTGAGCGTGATCGGACCGGACTGGAACACGCCGCGCCCGATGCCGAGCGTGGCGATCACACCGAGGCTGTGGTGCGCGTAGTCCTTCGGGGCACGGCCACGCAGGACGGCGGCGATGTTGCGGCCGAGCCGCCGGCCCTGCCGGACCGCGTGCTGAGCGTTCGGCACCGTGTAGGCGTCGGCCCGGTCGACGGCCAGGTCCGGCACCGCGGCGGCGTCCCCGGCGGCCCAGGCGTCCGGGACGGGGCCGTCGGGGGTCCGAACGCGCAGGTCCGCGCCGACGACGAGCCGGCCGCGCGCGTCCACGGGAAGGTCCGTGTGGTTCGCCACGACCGGATTCGCACCGTTGCCGGCGGTCCACACGATCAGGTTCGCGTCGAAGGCGGTGCCATCGCTCAGTTCCACGCGGGAGTCGACGGCGGAGGTCAGCTGCGCGTTCAGGTGCAGCGTGGCGCCGCGGTCGCGCAGACTCTGCGCCACCTTCGCCGCCGTGGCCGCCTTGAACTCGGGCAGGATCCGACCCTGCGCCTCGACGAGTCGGAAGTCCAGGTCCGCGCGCGTGAGCTCGGGGTAGTCGGCCAGCAACGCCGTGGACAGGGACAGCAGTTCGCCGAACCCCTCCACGCCGGCGAGGCCGGCCCCGACGAACACGACGGTCAGCAGGGCCCGGCGCTCCGGTCCGGGTGGCAGCACGGACGCCTGGTCGAAGGCGACCAGCAACCGGTCCCGGATCGCGATGGCCTCCTCGACGTGCTTGAGCCCGATCGCGTGCTCGGCCAGGCCCGGGATCGGGAACGTCCTGGTCACGGCGCCGGCCGTGATCGCGATGACGTCGTAGCCGACGTCCAGGTCCGGCCCGGCGGCCGGGTGTACCCGGACGGTCCTGGTGGCGTGGTCGACCCGGGTCACGCTGCCGGCGATCACCCTCGTGCGGTGCAGCCGCTTGCGGACCGAGATCACCGCGTGCCGGGGCTCGATGGAGCCGGCCGCGACCTCGGGCAGGAACGGCTGGTACGTCATGTACGGCCGCGGGTCGATCACGGTCAACTCCGCTTCGCCCGGACGTAGCGTGCGCTCCAGGGTCCACGCGGCGTAGAAGCCCGCGTAGCCGCCGCCGACGATCACGATTCTGCGCATCTGTTCCTCGCGCCTCCCACACCCTCGCCGGCCGGCGCCGTTCGCCCGCCGCTCCCGGGGTGTCACTACCTATGACCCGGTAGCGTCCACCGGCGTGACGGCCGTGGTGCGGTGTGGGCCGTGACGTGCGCCACAGTGCCCCGGTTCGGCCGGTCCCGGTCAGTCGGTCCGGGCGATCCGCTCGAGCTTGGCCGGGGCCATCATCCAGCGGATCTGCTCGACGCCGTCCTCGCCGGCGGTGACGGAGACGAGGACCAGCGGCTCGTCGCCACGACGCACCAGGATCGCCGGCTCGCCGTTGGCCTCCACCCATTCCTGGTCGGTGCCGGTCCAGAAGTGGTGGGCGAACGCGGCGATGAACTTCGCCACCCGCTCGCGGCCGACGACGAGTCTGCGGGCGGCGTTCTTGACGCCGTTGCCGTCGGTGGTGCTGACCACGTCGGCCGCGAAGAGGTCCTCCAACGCGGCCATCTCCCCGGCCTGGGCCGCCGCGAGGAACGCCGCCAGGAGCCGCCGCTGCTCGTCGGCGTCCACCCGATCCCGTCGCTGTTCGGCGAGGTGCTTGCGGGCCCTGCTGACCAGCTGGCGCACGTTCGCCTGGGTCTGCTCGAGGATGGACGCGATGGTCTCGTAGGGGTAGTCGAAGGCCTGCCGGAGCACGTACGCGGCGCGCTCCATCGGGGTCAGCCGCTCCATCAGCATCAGAATCGCGAACTCGAGCGCCTCGCCCCGCTCGGCACCGAGGGCCGGGTCGGCACTGGTATCTACCGGCTCGGGCATCCACGGCCCGATGTAGGACTCGCGCCGGGCGCGGGCCGATGTCACCGAGTTGAGCGCCAGGCGCGTCGTCGTGGTGGCCAGGAACGCCGCCGGGTTCTCCACGGTGTCCCGGTCATAGCGCTGCCAGCGCACCCAGGCCTCCTGGACGATGTCCTCCGCCTCACTGGCGCTTCCGAGCATCCGGTAAGCGATGCCGAACAGCCTGGGCCGCACGGCCATGAACGTGTCGAGGGCGGCGTTGAGGGCATCATCACGAGGGTCGGGTCGTGCGTGCGGAGGGGCCTGCGGTGCCACGACGACGATCATAGGGCCGGGTGGCGTCCCACGGGACGGGCATCCGGCTCAGGATCCGCCCAGGTCGAGGCCGCCGTCGAAGTCGTGCTCCGGCCCGCCCACCGGGTCGTGGTCGTCGGCCGGTTCGGTCCCGTCCTCCGCGGGGCCGGTGTTCGCCGGGCTGCCGCCGAAGCCGTCCCGCGCCACACCGGCTTCGCCCACGCCAACAAGCCCGAGCCCCTGACCGACCGCACCGCCGGAGTCCGCCGGTGCTCCGCCGTCGAGCACTACGCCGAACATGGCCTGCGCGAGTGCTGTGCCGACGTACGCGCCGGCGATCGAGCTCAGCAGCGAGGAGCCGGCGCCCCGATCGTCGAAGACCCGCCGGAGCACGCCGGGGCGGCGCGCCTCGGTGCGGGTCGCGGCGCGGGCGAGGGTCTCCGGCGAATCGTCCTCGGGCCGGTCGGCGGGCGCGGCCGCGCCGAACAGTCGATCCCGCACCTCCAGCCGCTGCGCCTGCGTCAGCTGCGCGAACGCCTCGGCGTGGGCCTGCTCGATCTGGTCCGGGGGCGCGGTGCGCAACAGGTACTCGTACCGCTCGATGGCGCGCCGCTCCTCGGCGCTTCCGATGGCGCTGTGCTGAGGGGTGCCGGGACGTTGGAACTGCGGGTCGGTGAGCCGGCTCTCGGGATTCTCGGAACTGCGGAACTGCGGAACGGTCCACTGGCGCCCGCCGGCCGCCATCGGGCTTCGCTCCGGCGACTGGTCCGGGTCGGCGTCGGCGCGCCCGAACAGCCGTTCGATGATCCCCATGCTGCGCTCCGTCCACTCGGGTGCCGCCGAACCCGCCGGCGGGTGGAACCCACCGTAGCCCGCGATCCTTCGCGCCTTCCGCCGAGGGCCGGGGACATCTGCCCGGCACGGTCCCTCACCTGCGGCGCTTGCCCTCCAGCCGGACCACCTCGGCGCGCGCCCGTTCGGCACCGCTGTCCGCGCGCTCGCGGGCCGCCTCGGCTTCGGCACGGTCGGACTCAGCGGTCGCCAGGGCCCGCTCGACCTGATCGAGCTCGTGCTCCAACTCGAACGCCTGCCGCCGCAGTTCCTCGACCTGGGAACGCACCCGCAGCGACTGGGCCTGCAGCGTGTCCGCCCGCTTGCTCGCCCTGGCCTGAACCTCCGTGGCGCGGCGCTGCTGCCGGTCCGCCTCCGCGGCCTCCTCCCTGGCCTCGGCGAGCAGGCGGGCCGCGGCCTGATCCGGCGTCTCGGCTGGTTCCACGACGGCCGCCAGGGGCGCGCTGCGATGCTTCGTGCCCGGCCGGCTCCCGACGGCCCCTTCGATGGCCACGGCGCCGGTCAGGTCCACCGGACCCATCCCGATCACCTGGAGCGGCTCGACCAGCAGGCCGCTCAGGACGGCCCCCTCCGCATCCGGGTCCGCCATCGCCGCTTGCAGGGTCGCCTCCACCTGGGTGGCCACGGCCTCGCTGACCGGCTGGCCCAGCGAGCGGCACAGGGACCGGCCCTCCTGGACCACCGCTCCGACGAGCCGCCGCCGCCCCGTCGAGAGGGCACGGAGCTGGGCGCCGTCCAGGTCCTCCTGGGCCTCCCGCAGTTCGGCACCGAGATCGAACAACTGCCCGAGCCGCTCATCCATCCGCCGGACCATCGTGTTCACCGCCCAGGCGGCCGTCCCGGGCTTGCGGAGCGCCTTCACGCGCTTGCTCTGCTCGGGGTCGCCCTCCGACCTCAGCGTCGCGGCGGCCGCGTTCCGGGCACCGGTGAAGTCGCCGGGCAGGAGGCCGTACAGTTCGTACGCCTGAGCGCGCAGCGCACCCTGGTCGGGATCAGTCGCGGCCGGCATCGGTCCTCCCTCCGATGCCCGAATTCTTGCATCCCCGACCGGAAATGTTCTTTCCCTCGCCCGTGTTGCTGACTCAGACTCGACACACCGCCCCGCCGCACTACCGAACTGGACTCCCGCATGCCTGGAACCACCCCCAGCCCCTACGCCGCCGCGCCGGCCGGCGTCCCGGAGCGGCTCGAGCCGTCCACCCGGCTGGTCATCACACTGCTCCTGGTCTCCTCGTTCGTGGTCATCCTGAACGAGACGATCATGTCGGTGGCGATCCCGAACATCATGTCGGACCTGCACATCGAGGCCTCGACCGGTCAGTGGCTCTCGACGTCGTTCCTGCTCACGATGGCCGTGGTCATCCCGATCACCGGCTACCTGCTGCAGCGTTTCAACACCCGCCCGATCTTCCTCGCTGCGATGACCCTGTTCAGTGCCGGCACCTTGATCGCTGCCGTCTCCCCGACGTTCGGGCTCCTCATCGTCGGGCGCGTGGTCCAGGCCAGCGGCACCGCGATGATGATGCCGCTCCTGATGACCACCCTGATGACCGTGGTGCCCGCGACCCTACGCGGGCGTACCATGGGCAACGTCTCGATCGTGATGGCCGTCGCCCCGGCGGTCGGCCCCGCGATCTCCGGACTGGTGCTGTCGGTGCTGCCGTGGAAGTGGCTGTTCTGGCTCGTCCTCCCGATCGCGATCGGCGCGCTCGTGCTCGGCGCCCTCCGGGTGCCGAACGTGTCCACCCCGAAGCGGGTGCCGCTCGACCTGGCCTCGGTGATCCTGTCCGGGCTGGCGTTCGGCGGCCTGATCTACGGGCTCAGCGGACTCGGTGAAGCCGCCCGAGAGACACCGCCGGTCCCGCTCGCGATCCCCATTGGTGGCGGTGCCCTGGCCCTGGTCCTCTTCGTGCTGCGCCAGCTGCGGCTGCAGCGTGAGGATCGGGCGCTGCTCGACCTGCGGGTCTTCACCTCACGCAGCTACTCGGTGTCCCTGACCCTGATGGTGCTCCTGATGATGTCGCTGTTCGGCACGATCATCCTGCTGCCCCTTTACCTGCAGAACGTCCTTCGGCTCGAGACGGTCACCATCGGACTGATGCTCCTGCCTGGTGGGCTGGCGATGGGGCTCCTCGGGCCGGTCGTCGGTCGACTGTACGACCGGTTTGGGCCGCGACCGCTGGTCGTCCCGGGCGCGGTGATCGTCTCCGGGGCGCTCTGGTCGATGACCCTGCTCACAGAGCACTCCCCCGCGCTCCAGGTGCTGGCCGGGCACGTCGTGCTCAGCCTGGGCCTCGGCCTGATGTTCACGCCGTTGTTCACCACCGCCCTCGGCTCGCTCCGCCCGAGCCTGTACTCGCACGGCAGCGCGGTGCTCGGCACCCTGCAGCAGTTCGCCGGCGCGGCCGGCACGGCCCTGTTCGTGGTGCTGATGACCGTGAGCCAGGTGAACGCCCTCGACGGCGGAGCCACCGAGGTGCACGCGACCGCCGTCGGGACCCGGACCGCATTCACTTGCGGTGCGGTGCTGTCCCTGGTGGTGATCGTCGCGGCGCTGTTCGTCCGCCGACCGGACGAGCCGGAGGAGGCCGCGGCGCCGGAGCACGAGACCCCGGTAGCGGTGCACTGACGGACGGCTCCGGCACGAACGGCCGGGCCAAATGGGGCCCGGCCGTTCGTGATCAGGCTCCGGCGCTCGCCGTCACCCGCACCACACCGGCCTCGGTGCTGATTGAGACGTCGCGCACCCTGGCCCCCGCGAACGCGTACTGGGCCAGGTCGACCGTGCGCCCGTCCCACTCGTCGGTGTAGCGCTTCGCGACCGTCAGGAGCGCCGCCACCAGCGGGTTCCCGCTGGTCAGCTTGAGGTTGCGCACGGTCATCCGGGAGGTCTCGTCGAACGACGCCTCGCCGGTCAGGACCGCCTTGGCGGACAGGATGGACTTGCCGACGGTGGCCTCGGCGCGCAGGGTCGCGGACTTCGGGGTCGTCGCCCGCACGTCCAGGGTGAGGTCCTTGAGGGTGAAGCCGCGACGGACCAGGGCGGCGGCGCCACGTGCCTTCAACGCTGCCGTCACGTCCGCCAGGACCGCACTCGCCTCGGCGTGCCCGTCCGGGGTGACCTCGCTCCCGGCTTCCTCGTCCGGCCAGAGCCAGAGGTCGCCGTCGGTGGTGTGACGCCACGCGAGGGGGAGGTTGCGGACCTGCGCGGCGGCCGTCAACGGGACCCCCTCGGCGCTGATCGGCGACCCGGAGACGTGCAGTTCCCCGAGCAGCACCGGCTCACGATCGGTGAAGGTCGGCTCATTTCGGGCGGAGCCGCTGGTCCGGATCTGTACCCCGCTGAGATCGATCCGCACGCTCGGGATGGAACCGTGGTCGGCGAGGCTCGCGGTCACCTGGATCGGGGTGTTCGCGGCAAGGCCCATCAGCTCGCGAAGGCCGGCGGCGAGGCGCCGTTCGAGCTCCTCCGAGGTGGTCGGGACGGGGCCGGGGCCGAGCAGGAACATCTGGTCTCCAGAAGGTCGGGGGTGCGGTGGCGAAGGCCCAGCGGCGCATGGCTGTGGCCATCCGCCAGCGTAGGTGATCGCGGAGCCACGCCCGGTCGCGAGCCCACCTCCGAGGGATGCCGGTCAGGCGACGTCGACGTACTGGACCTCGACCGCGTTGTTGCCGTAGCCGAGACGGTTCCAGGGCGGGACGTCCGGCTGCACGTTCCCGGCCGCGTCGGTGGCTCGGGCACGCAGGCTGTACCGCCCCGGCCCGCCCGGTTCCCAGGTGTAGCTCCAGCTCTGCCAGGTGTGCGGCTCGCGTCGCGGTCCGAGCTCGGCCTCGTGCCACACCCCGTCGCCGGCGAAGCACACCTGGACGGCGGTCACCGGTCCCGTGCCGGACCACGCCTTCCCGCGCACGGTGCAAGGACCCAACGGGATCACGGCCTCGGGCGCCGGATCGGTGATGCGTGCCCGGACGCGCAGGTGCGTGACCGGCTCGTGTTGCCGGTCCGGCCACTCGTACATGTAGTGGCCGGTCTGGAACTCGCCGACGAACGGCTCGGTGAGCACATCGAGCCGGGTGAGCCACTTGACCGAGGCGACCGCGAACCAGTCCGGCACGATGAGCCGGAAGGGTCTGCCGTGGTCCGGCTCGAGGGGCGCGCCGTTCATGGCGTAGGCGACCATGATGTCGCTCGCGGGATCTGCGGCATGGGCTAGCGAGAGGGAGCGCACGAACCTCAGCTGGTCACCGGTCTCGGGAAGGATGGGCGTGAGGTGATAGGTGCCGCTGTCGGCGCCCTCGCACCGCACCTCGATGCCGTCGATACGCGGCCCGGCCAGGTCGAGGATGTCGCTGAGCCGGGCTCCGGTCCACCTGGCCGTCGACACGGCGCCCCGACCCCACGGCTCACCGGTGGGGAGCGGGCGGGTGTCGAGGCGGCCGTTGCCGGCGCACTCCAGGGTCACGGCGGACTCCACAGCAGGCAGGTCCCGGAGCTCGGCGAGGGTGAGCGTGAGCGGCCTCTCGACGGCGCCGCCGACCACGAGCGTGCCGTCATGCGCGGGGAGCGCGAAGTTACTGCGCACGTAGTGCTCGCTGGTCGGCGTGATGTCGTCGACGAGTCCCCGCGGCGGCGCCTCGGCGTTGTAGGGCTGCGGGTTGATCATCACCAGCTCGGCACGTGCCTGGCGGAGGTCGTCGACGGTCATGGAGGGCTCCTGGGGTCGGGGATCGTGTTCGGCGTCAGTGGTCGGAGTCCTGGAAGACGGGGTCGCGGCCGTCGTTGAATGCCGCGATCCCCTCGACGCGGTCGGGGTGGACCGCGGAGCGCCAGTGCGCCTCCATCATGATGGCGATGGCCTGCTCGGTGGGCTCGCCCTGCCCGGTCCGCACCGCGTGCTTGACGGCCTGCACCGCGGTGGGTGAGTTGGCCGCGATCTTGGCTGCGACGTGGTGCGCCGTCTCCATGAGGTCGTCCGGGTCGCACACCTGGTTGACCATGCCGAGCCGGTGGGCCTCGGCGGCGCTGAGCGGATCGCCGGTCATCAGGAGTTCGAGGGCCTTGCCCGGTGGCAGCAGGCGTGGGAGGAAGACGGGCGAGCCGCCGCCTGCGGCGAGGCCGATCATCGCCTCGGGCTGCCCGAAGGTCGCGTTGCGGCTGGCGATGATGAAGTCGGTGCTCTGCGCGATCTCGGAGCCACCGCCGTAGGCGATGCCGTTGACGGCCGCGAAGATGGGTTTGCGCAACTGACGCAGCGTGTACAACGTGCGGTCGAAGTCCTGACGTTGACGCAGCCAGCCCTCCTTGGTCATGTTCTTGCGCTGTCTGAGGTCGCTGCCGACGGAGAAGGCGCGGGTGCCGGCGCCGGTGATGATGGCCACTCGGACGGCGCTACGCACGGCGATCGTCTCCAGCACCTCGGTCAGAAGTGCTCCCATCTGCGTGGTGATCGCGTTGTCGGCGTGCGGCCGGTCCAGGGTGATGACTGCCACCCGCTCGTCCTCTGTGTAGTCGACCCGCACCGGGGGCCCGGTCTCGTCGACGTCGGCATCGGGAGGGGCGAAGTCGAGCGCCTGCCAGCGGGTGCTTCGAGGTGCCCTCGAACCTGCGTGTTCGTCAGACATGGTTCTCCTCAGGTGTCCAGCTCGCCGAGCCACCGAAGTGCTCTCAGTCCGGGCGCGAAGCAGTACTCCCCGCCGCGGGTCACGACGAACGGCGGCACGTCCCGCAGCCTCCTGCGGATCGGGCGGCGGGCCATCGTGAAGTCCGTCGGCTGCTGGTGGGCACCCACCAGCGGGTCCCTTTCGGCGGGAGCGCCGATGAAGATCCCGTCGTTGAGCCACTGGGTCTTGACGAACTCGAACTGGCGCTTCAGGTGGGCCCCCGCGAACACGAAGATGATGCCGCGGTCGGCGCCGTCGTCGTCCAGGACATCGTCCGGCAGTTGCGGGCCGTAGCTCGTGCCTCGCCGGACCATCCGGTGCAGCCGGGTGTCCGTGGTCAGCTCGGACTCGAGCGAGTCCCGCGGGTTGGCCCGGCGTGAGTGCGCTCCGGCCGGGCACTTGAAGCCGCCCGGGTCGTCGCCGTAGGCGAAGTCGTTGTTGCGGTGCGGGTCGGCACCGAGGCTCGGCTCGTCGCGGTCCGGTGCCAGCGCCAGGGGCGCGCCGCTCGGCCAGCGGCCCACCATCTTGGCGGCGAGCAGCCGCTCCTCCTGGCGGTCGCGTGCGCGGTCGCGAAGGTAGCGCCGGTAGGCCGCCACGTTCGTGTGCAGCTTGCGGAACACGAGATAGGTCCCGTTGCGGCCCAGCACGTCCGGGATCGGCATCGGGGCGAGCGATCCGGTCTCGTCGGGGTACCCGAGGATGAACTCCCCCGCCTTGATCGGTCGCTCGCGTGAGTTGCGCGGCACGAGTCCGCTGCCCTCGATGTCGGGATTCCCGATTCCGTCCTTGAACCCGAACGATGTTCGTCCGGAGGGCAGTTGATAGCAGTCCTGCCGCCACACCACCGCCACCGATGCCAGGTCGGCGTACCTGGACCGTGCTCGTTCCGCCACCGCCTCGAGGGCTGGTGGGTCCGGCGCGAGCACCGAGACCGCGACATGGACGTCCGGGCTGCCGAGCGGTGGCTCCCAGCGCTCCGGGCCGCTCTCGCCGACGTCCCCCAGTTCCTGCGCACGTGCCGCCATGCCCTCGCGGAACTCACGGGGGAAACTGTCCAGCGATGACGGGGGCACTCCGAGTGCCTTGAGTCCTTCGTAGGTGAAGGCGACGGTCAGCCAGGCCCGGGTCGCCGACGGCGACGCCGAGCGCTGATCCTCGAGGAGGGCGTGCAGTCGACGGACGAGCTCACGGCCCTGCGCGACATCGTCAAGCCGAAGCAGCAGATATCTGCCGACGTACGGCGACGGCCGTTCGCGCAGCGCTCCGGACTGGATGTCGTCGAGGTCGAGTGTGACGTCGTCACCGGTCGTCATCGTGTGAACCCACCGCCTCAGACGTGTGCCGGGGGCGTCGGCGGAGTCGGGTTCGCCGAGGCCAGATAGGGGAAGGTCGTCGAGGCGGGCCGGCTGGCGGCATGTACGCCGTCGCTGATCACGGGGCCGGCGCCGCCGTTGATCCAGAGTGTGTAGAGGACATCCATCACGTCGTCGTTGAGCGACCGCCCCCCGCAGGTCTCGTGGGCGCGCCCCTCCCGGGTCGCCCGCTCGATCTCCAGGAAGCTGCCGCGCTCGGTGTACGGCTTCGTCGGGTCGACGACGAGGTAGTCGGCGAGCACCATCTCGGTCAGGGGATGGGTGCCGGCGTCGCTGAGCGGCCAGTGCACCTCACCGTCAAGACCGTCCCAGAACGCGAGGTTGGCGTTGAGCCGGGCACGGTAGGCGCCGGCGTAGGAACTGCCGAGGTGGAACCCGTCCTCCATGTTGTAGAGGTCGCGGATCTCCAGGTCCCGGTTGATCGTGTCGAACTGCTTGGGAGCGAGCAGGAGGTTCTTGACCTCCGGCCGGCCGACCCGTTCGATCCGCACCTGGAACGTACCCCGGGTCTTCGTCTCGGCGACGAGCCCCACCGGCCCTGGCCGGCCGAGGACCGCGGCGCAGTCCACCTCGACCACCAGACTCAGCACGTTCTTGCCGTCCATGAAGATGGAGCCGGGATCGGTGAAGGAGAGTCGCTGCTCGGCGATCGTGCGCAGGCCTGCCGGTGCGTCCATGATGAACGGGTCCCAGCGTGGACCTGCGAACATCCGGATGCCGCTCGACTCGCCGCCCACCGGGTCGGCGACCGTGCAGTTCGTGCCCTGACCGTTGCCCAGCGTGCACCGACCCTGCTGGGCACCCGCTGTTCCCGGCACGTCGAACACACAGTCCAGAACCCATTCCCTCGCCCCATGAGGAGATTCGACCCGCCGGTCGGCGAGGTCGACGTCGACCGGGCGCAACCTGAACCGGTAGACGAGACCGTCGGAGAACCTGCCGTCCGCTGCGGCGAACGGCATCGTGTTCATGACGAGGACCAGCCACCCCGGCCGCTCCGGGCTCGGGAACGCGTACACGTCGGTGATGTCGGCGATGGGGTCTGCCAGCGCGCGTGGCCCCGAGATGTGGTCTGACACCTAGGCCACCGACGCTTCGTCCAGGAGCGGCTTGAGGGCCGGGTGGCTGAGGGCTTCCTCGGCCCGGGGGTCGTCCAGGACCTGTTGGAACGCCGCCGCGAGCCGCAGTGCCCTGCGGTGCTCCTTCACCGTGCCCGGGTAGTTCCTCGCGTACGCGGCTGCGCTGACTTGCGCGCCCAGGATGAAGCTCTTCACGGCCGCGACGTCGGGCAGTCCGTGGAACCCCTCGACATGCTCGAAGATCGCCGCGAACAACTGGAGGGGTTTGGCAGCGAAGTCCTCCATGTAGGCGTCCCAGGGTCCGTCGAAACTGGTCGCGAAGAGCAGGCGCGTGTCGTCGTCGAACAGTACGAATCGGGCCTCATGGATGCTGGCGATCGGCACCTCGTAGTCGCCGGGCCGGTAGCCCGGGGAGTTCTGCAGGTCTCTCAGCGCGTCGCGCAGCGCCTGCGCATGGCCAGGCAGAACCGTGAAGAACAGGGTGAACTCGCTAGCGGAGCCGACCTGCACACCTGGCCGTGCCGGCACGTCGTTCGTCGTGGTCATGACTTTCCATTCCCGCTCGGTCGGACATCGATGGACGTGAGGACTTCCTGCCCCGTCGGTCCTGTTCCCCCACGCTGTCGGCCGCCGGGGTGGCTGTGCATCACCCGCTGCGGGGTGGGCAGGCGCTGCTCCCATCACGCCAGGAGTTTGGCCTTCGCCTGCACGAACTCGTCCTCGGTGAGGGCGCCGGTCTGATGGAGGCCGGCGAGCTTCTCGATCTCGGACGCGGTGCTCCCGGAGGGACTCGCGAAGCTCTGGACGTAGTCGCGCATCTGCTGGTCCCGGAGCTGAGCGTCCCGGGCGGCGTGCTGACCCAACTTCTTCCCGCGCGCGATCAGGTAGACGAAGACTCCGAGGTACGGCAGCACGATCACCAGCAGTGTCCAGAGCGCCTTGGCCCAGCCACCCATGTCGTCGCTGCGGAAGATGTCGGCGAAGACGCTGATCAGCAGCCAGACCCAGATGAAGAAGAGGAAGAACCAGAGCATGCTCCAGAACACCTCTCCGAGTGTGAGGTCCATCGTGTCCTCCATTGCCGTGGTGTTCGGGCCACCGGGTGGCGACCCGCTGCTTGCCGGCGCCGGGCCGGGTCCGCGCACCCGGATCGCGCGCCCGCGGCTTCAGGCGTTCCCGGCGTACCGCCGCAGGAAGAGGGCCTCCGCCGTCGCCAGATGCTCGATCTCGCCGGGATGCACGCTCTCGTTCGGGGCGTGGATGAGGGCGAGTGGATCTTCGACGCCCAGGAGCATGAGTTCGGCGTCGGGAAAGGTCTCGGCGAACACGTTGCACAACGGGATGGACCCGCCCTGACCGAGTTCGACGGGTTCCACGCCGTACACCTCGTGCATCGCGGTGCGCATCGCCGCATACGCGGGGCCGCTTGTCGCCGCGCGGAAGGGCGAACCCAGCGCCTCGGTCTCCACGGTGACGGCGACGCCCCAGGGTGCCGCCTGCTGGACGTGCTCGACAAGCGCCGACTCGGCCTTGACCGGTGTGATCCCGGGAGGGATCCGGAGGTTGAGGCGTGCGCTCGCCCGCGGGACCAGCGCGGCGGTCGAGCCCACCACGGGCGGGCAGTCGATGCCGAGGATCGTCAGGGCCGGTCGCGCCCAGAGCATGTCCGAGACACTTCCGGACCCCAGCAGCGCCTCGTCGACGAGGAGGTGCGCGTCATCCCGGAAGGTGTCCGGGTCGTACGGCGTGCCGGTCCAACGTTGCGTGTTGTCCAAGCCTCGCACGGTCGTGTTCCCGTCGGCGTCCCGCAGGGAGGACAGGACGGCCACCAGCGCCGCCAGGGCGTCGGGGACAGGGCCCCCGAACATCCCCGAGTGCAGCTCGCTGCGCAGCGCCTGGACATGCACGACGACGTTCACCATGCCGCGCAGGCTGACGGTGAGCGCCGGTCTTCCCACGGCGGCGTTCCCGGTGTCGCAGATCAGCACGGCGTCGGCACGCAACAGGTCGGCATGTCGCGGCACGAAGTCCTCGAGCCCACCCGTCCCCTGTTCCTCCGACCCCTCGACGACCACCTTGAGTCCGACGGGGACGTCGTCGCCGAGCGCGCGCAGCGCGGCCAGGTGCGTCACGATGTTCCCCTTGCAGTCGGCCGTCCCCCGGCCGTACCACCGGCCCTCGACCTCCGTGAGTTCGAACGGCGGTGTCCTCCACGCGCTGTCGTCGAGCGGGGGCTGCACGTCGTAATGGGCGTACAGCAGAACCGTGGGCGCCGCCGGATCGGGTCCCGGTCGTGAGCCCACCACGGCCAGGCTGCCGTCTGCGGTCGGATGGAGGTCGACGTCGGCGAAACCGAGTTCACGGAAGGACTCCGCCACCCATCGGCCCGCCAGCGCGCACTCCGCGGGAGAGGACTGGCGCGGATCGGCGACCGACCGGATGGCGACGAGGTCCGCGAGCTCCGTGCGGGCCCGCGGCATCAGGGCTGCGACCCGCTCGGCGAGCGCCGTGCTCATCCGATCACATCCTCGAACTGCAGGTCCTCGATCTGCTCGCGGAAGGGCTCGAGCTCGTCCGGGCAGTAGGTCTCGATGATGAGCAACTGTCCCTGGACGGCGCGGCTGTCGGCGATGATCGGTCGTTGCCCCGGCCCGGCTGCGCCGTTGGTGAGCATGGAGAACAGCACCGCGCGTCCCAGCGCGCTGCCGGGGTCGGCGCACGTGGCTCCCCCGTCGTCGCCGAGCACCCGCACGACCTGTTCCCGCGACGGGGTCGGAGCTCCGGCGGCCTCCAGTGCGGCGATGAACTCGTCCGCCCGCTCCTCGGCCCGGGCGGTGGAGCGCGCCGTGCTGAACATGAGGACCGCGACCACGGTGAGCCCGATCAGCAGCACGATGCAGACCCAGTACGTCCAGCGCCGCTGCTTGGGGTCGGAGACCTCGTACTCGATGGGGTCGGAATGCTCGTACGTATTCATGTCGCCGCCTCCTCCGTGTTCTCGGTGTTCTCGGTGTTCTCCGAGAGCTTCCAGGAGGGCTTGCGCAACCGGTAGAACAGGAACGGGACGAGGAGGCCGAGACCGAGAGCGCCACCGCCGACGATCGCCAGGTAGACCAGGGTGTTGCCGCCCCCGAACTGCGACGGCGGCACGAAGCCCACGAGCAGCGCCGCGAGCGATGCGGTGAAGCCCACCCCGCACAGGGTCTTCAGGAGTGGGGCCCGGTAGCCGCGAGCGCGGCCGGGATCCTTGCGCCGCAACTGGACCGCGGCCACGAACATGAGCAGGTACATGATCAGGTACACCTGGGTGGTGATGACCGAGAAGATCCAGTAGGCGCTCGAGACGCTCGGGACCAGTGCGTACCCGAGGGCGATCACGGTGGTGACCAGGCCCTGGGCGACCAGGATGTTCTGCTGGATCCCGTTCTTGTTCAGCCTCTGCAGGACGGGCGGAAGGTAGCCCTCCTGCCGCGAGATCAGCAGGAGGCCCTTCGAGGGGCCGGCGAGCCACGTCAGCATCCCGCCGAGTGAGGCCGCGACCAGCATGACCCCGAAGATCGGGGTCAGCCACTGGGTCCCGAACTCGGCGAAGATGGTTTCGAACGCCTGCATGATGCCCGCTGTGAGGGACAACTGTTCCGCGGGGACGATCCAGCTGATCGCCAGGGCGGGCAGGATGAAGATCACCAGCACCAGGCCCATGGCCAGGAAGATCGCCTTCGGGAACTGCTTCGCCGGATCCTTCAGCGAGCCCACGTGGACGGCGTTCATCTCCATGCCGGAGTAGGAGAGGAAGTTGTTGACGATGAGCACGAGGCTGGCCAGCCCGGCCCAGGCCGGCAGGAGGTGGTCGGAGTCCATCGGGGCCGCCGAGGCGTTGCCCTGGCCGAGGAAGATGAGGCCGAGGATGACCAGGACGGCGCCAGGAACGAGGGTCCCGATGATCAGGCCGCCGCTCGCCAACCCGGCGACGCCGGACGTGCCACGCGAGGAGATCCAGACGCCGGCCCAGTACACGACGACGATGACGCAGGCCGTCCACACGCCGCTGGCGGCGAGGGCGGGATTGATCACGTAGGCCAGCGTGCTGGCCACGAATCCGAGCAGACTCGGGTAGTAGAAGATCGTCATCGCGAACTGGCACCACACGGCGAGGAAGCCCATGGGCTTGGAGATGCCGAGCGACACCCATCGGTACACCCCGCCCTTCCAGCTGGAGGCCAGTTCGGCGGACACGAGGGAGGTGGGCAGAAGGAACACGAGGGCCGGCACGAGGTAGAGGAACACACACGCGAGCCCGTACATCGCCATCGTCGGTGAGGGCCGCAGGCTCGCCACCGAACTCGTGGTCATCAGCGCCAGCGCGGTCCACGAGATCCAGGCCCGGGCCGGAACCTTCGCTCGGGCGGTGCCCTTCGGAACCGCCCCGTCGGCCGCGGCGTCGATCGCGCTCATCGTGCCTCCTCGGTATTCGTCGGTCATCCTGACCCCGGCGCGGGTGGGCTCGCGCCACACGGTGACGGGTAGTTATCCCACGATGCGCAGGCCGCGGTCGGTGGTGTTGAAGCGCAGCCCGCCGTCCACGGTGACGGTCACGATGTCCTCGATGCGAACACCGAACTGCCCGGGCAGATAGACGCCAGGCTCCACCGAGAAGCACATCCCGGGCACCAGGGGCAGATCCTCACCCGCGACGATGTACGGCGGTTCATGCGTGGTCACCCCGATCCCGTGGCCGGTCCGGTGAATGAACCGCTCGCCGTAGCCCGCGTCCGTGATCGAGTGCCGCGCCGCGCGGTCGACCTCCTGGCAGGCGGCCCCCGGACGCACGGCGTCCACGCCGGCCTGCTGGGCCAGACGAACCACCTCGTGCACCTCACTGATGAGTGACGTCGGCTCGCCGACACAGACCGTCCGGCTGGTGTCCGAGCCATACCCGGACATCAGCCCACCGAAGTCGAGCACGACGCAGTCACCGACCTCGATGACGCGATCGGCCGCCTCGTGGTGGGGATTGGCACCGTTCGGTCCGGACCCGACGACCGTGAAGTCCACCTGTTCGTGTCCGTGCTGGCGCAGCAGGTTCGCCAGATCGGCGGCCACGTCGACCTCGCGGCGACCTGCGAACGGGACGTCGACGATCGCCTCGTAGGTCGCGTCCGCGGCGGCACCCGCCGCCGCCAGCCGGGCCAGCTCGTTGTCGTCCTTGACCGCACGCAGCATCGGCAGCGCATTGGTGAGCGAGTGGAGAACCACGCCGGGCAGCCCGGCCTGGAGGCCGAGCACGTGCAGGGCCCAAGCGCTGTCGGAGACTCCGTATCTGCCGTCGGGGCGCAGCAACGACCCGGCGACCTCGTACGGATCGGCGCCGTCGGCCCAGTCGAGCACCGCCGTCTCGGCTGTGCCCTCGGCGGCCTCGGCGTCCGGACGCTCGAGGATGGGGACCAGCAATGTCGGCGTCCGGTCGGTCGTGAGGAACAGCATCGTGAGACGCTCGGTGATCGCGGTCGGCCGGTATCCGGTCAACCAGAGCATATCTGGCCCCGGCGTAACCAGGACCCCGTCGAGGCCGATGGCGCGCGCCTGCGCCACGGTCCGGGTCATCCGGGCTGCGTAGTTCTCGCGGGTGAACGGCACGACGGTATTCATCGGGCTTCCTTCGAGACGGCCTCGAGCGTGTTGGTCGGGAGGGTGTGCAGGTGGGCCGCGGCAGCGGCGGCCGAGTCCTGGAGGGTCGCTCGAGTGCCGCGGTGGCGTCGGATCGTCAGGACGGAGAGCGCGAGTGCGAGAGAACTGATGATGGCGAACATCCAGGATGCGGCCGCAAGCCCGGCGGCGAGCGCATCCGCCTCGGCGGCGCCGGCCAGGCGCTGGTTCGCGTCGACGCCGCCGTAGATGGTGGCGGCGAGGGCGGTCGCCAGTGCGGCACCGACGTACCGCGCCATGTTGGACACCCCCGAGGCGCCTCCGACCTGCTCCTGCGGCACGCTCGCCGTGGCTGCCGAGGACGCGGGCCCGTTCGAGAGCCCCATGCCGATGGCGACCGCCACGAGCGGGATCAGGAACGTCGCGTAGCGCCAGGACGCGTCCGTGAAGCCGATCGCGACGAAGCCTGCCGTGGTCAGCAGAAAGCCGAGGCCGATCGTCTGCCGTGCACCGAAACCCTTGGCGAGCCGCGGCACGAGCGGTGCGACCACCACGAGCCCGACCGTGGCGGGCAGGGTGGCCAGGCCGGCCTGGAGTGGCGAGAAGCCGAGGGCAACTGGGCTCTGGAAGTACAGGCTGAGCAGGTACATCAGCCCATTGATGGTGCCGGCGCCGACCAGGATCGCAATGGTCGAGCCCACGAGGACCCGGTTGCGCAGCAGGGCGAGGTCGAGCAGGGGTACCTTCACGCGCCGCTCGACGACCAGGAACAGCCAGCCCGCGACCACCGCGACCGCGAAGCACCCGAGGGTGGCGGCCGAGAACCAGCCCCAGTCGCCGCTCATGCTGACGCCGAGGATCAGCGGGGTCAGGGTCAGTGCCACCAGCACCGCACCGAGATAGTCGATCGACCGGGGCCGGTCCGGGTCCCGGGACTCGGCGACGGTGACGTAGGTCAGCACCATACAGACCAGCGCGACACCGGCGTCGATCCAGAAGAGGCCCTGCCAGCCGGTCAGTTCGACCAGGACGCCACCGAGCAGCGGCCCGGCCGCCGCACCGACCGCTGCCGCAGCTCCCCACAACGAGATGGACCGCAGCTGATCATCGCCACCGGCCCTGCTGGCGTCGTCGGTGCCGACCGAGAGCAGGCTGAGCCCGCAGGCGAGGATCGTCGCGCCCGCGGCGCCCTGGATCGCCCGCCCGGCGATGACCATCGCGCCGGAACCGGCGAGCGCGATCATCACGCACGAAACGACGAACAGCAGCAGACCGAGTTGGAAGACACGCTTCCGCCCGAACACATCACCGAGGGACCCGGACGTGATGATCACCGCCGCGCCGACGAGCGAGTAGCCCGTCACCGCCCACTGCAGGTCGTGGACCGACGTCCCGGTGTCCGCGCTGATCGCCGGCAACAGGATGCTCACGGCCGACGTGTTGGCGTTCACCACCAGCGTCGACAGGCAGGTGGCTGCCAGGACCCCGGCCGCCGAGCTCACGGTTCGCGCGGTCACTGCAGGAGCTTGGCCTTCTGCGCCTCGAACTCGGCATCGGTCAGGATGCCCTGGTCACGCAGCGCTCCGAGCTTCTGCAGCTGCTCGATCAGTTCCTCGGAGCTCACCGGCCCGGCCGGTCCGGCCGGTGCAGCGGCCGGCGGTTGCGCGTACACCGGCTGTTGCTGGTACTGGGGTTCGTTGTACGTCGGCGCCTGTTGCGGCTCCTGCGCAGCCCAGCGTCCTGCCTGCCGCCGCGACACCCGGTTCGACACCGCCGTCGCAGTACCTGCGACCACGGCGGTGCGGACCATTCCACGGATCAGTCCCATATCGCCATCCCTCTCATGCCTCGGCAGCCTCGAGCGAGTCGAGCGCTGCCATCACGTCGCCTGCCGGAATACGCCCGCCGGCAACCACTTCCGCCCCGGCATCACGCATCGCCGAGACGAACGGAGCCGCCCAGGTGTTCTCGTACACGAGCAGGGCCACCGCGTTCCCCGGTGCGACGAGCGCCGCGCCCTGCGTGATGTCGTCCTCGTCCAGGAGCCCGGAGCGGACGCCGTCGAACATCGCCAGATCCAACTGACCGTCACCGTCGAGGTCCCTCACCTCGACCACGCCGACCTGCCCGTCCTCGCCCACGACCGCGACCACCAGGTCGAGGATCCGGATGGTCCCGCGCTCGGTCAGATCGACGAGAGCCGCCAGTCCCTTTCCCTCCATTCGAGCCGCCGGCAACTCCAGGGCCAGGTAGTCGATCGGTCCAACACCGTCCGTCATCGGTCCATCTCCTTCGCGTGTCCACCAGTTGGCCGCTCGCGCTCACCGTCACATGGGGATGGGTGGTTCGGTGCCACCCCTCATGGGGTGGACCGACCGATGCCCACCCCACGAGGGGGGAGGCGGGACCACCCGCCCGGGGCCCACGATCGGTGGTGAGGCACCCGGGCGAGGAACGGAGACGAACCGATGCTGGATGACGCGCACACGTCCGTGACCGAGGCAGGGATCAACCCTGCCGCGTCCCAGGTGGACGAGGTCGCAGCCGACCTGGACGTCGATCCGAGCCGGGGGTTGTCGTCCGAGGAGGCACGCTCCCGCCTGTCGTCGCATGGAGCCAACGTCCTCACCGGTGCCGCGAAGGAACCCGGCTGGCGAGCGTTCCTGCGTCAGTACGAGGACTTCATGCAGCTCGTGCTCCTGGCCGCCGCCGTCGTCAACCAGGTCATCACGGGCGACCTCGGCACCACGGTGGTGCTCGCCGGCCTGACCCTGTTCAACGCCGTCATCGGATTGCGCCAGGAGGCCAAGGCCGAGGAGAGCGTGAAGGCGCTCTCCACGATGATGAAGACCATCGCGCGGGTCCGGCGGGACGGGCGGGCCGTGGAGATCGACTCCGCGGAGGTGGTCCCGGGTGACGTGGTGCTCATGGAGGCCGGCAACCTCGTCCCGGCGGACGGGCGGATCTGTCTGGCTGCCACGCTCGAGATCGAGGAGGCCGCGCTGACCGGGGAGAGCCTGCCCGTGGCCAAGTCCACCGATCCCGTCATGGGGACCGACGTCCCGCTGGGCGACCGCGTGTGCATGGCCTACATGAACACGTCGGTCACCCGTGGACGCGGCGAGCTCATCGTCACCGGGACCGGAATGAACACCGAGATCGGTCACATCGCCGACATGCTCGCGAGCACCGAGACGAGCAAGACCCCGTTGCAGAAGCAGCTCGACTCCCTGTCGAAGATCATCGCGACCATCGCCGCCGCGGCGCTGGTGCTCGTGGTCATCCTCGGTGTGGCCCGCGGCCAGTCCTTCGACACCCTCTTCGTCACCGGTGTCGCCCTCGCCGTCGCGGCGATCCCGACGGGCCTTCCGGCCGTCGTAACGGCGCTGCTGTCCATGGGTACGCGTGAGATCGCGAGCCGTCACGCCATCGTGAAGCGTCTCCCCGCCGTCGAGACCCTGGGCTCCACGTCCGCGATCTGCTCCGACAAGACCGGGACCCTCACGCTCAACAAGATGACCGCGCGCCAGCTCGTCGTGCCTGGCCGGAACCGATACACCGTCACCGGTGAGGGTTACAGCACCGTCGGTGACATCAAGCACGTCGGCGGCGAGAACTACGACCTCGATCCCTACCTGTTGCCGATGGTGTTGTGCGCCGACGCCGTCCTCGACGGGGAGAGCCTCATCGGCGACCCGACCGAGGGCGCGCTCATCGTCCTCGGCGCGAAGGGCGGACTCGACATCGCCCAGACCCGGGCCGCGCTCCCCCGGGTCGCCGAGGTGCCGTTCGACTCCGACTACAAGTTCATGGCGACCTTCCACGAGATGACCGATGACGCCGGTCGGCCGGTGGTGCGGTGCTACGTCAAGGGGGCGCCGGACGTGCTCGTCGCGCGATCGACGAGCATCCGCCTGCCCGGCGGCAGCCTGGCCGCCGTGACCGACGCGAACCGGAGCGTCGCGCTCAAAGCCAATGAGGCGATCGCGAACGCCGGTGAACGGGTCATGGCGATCGCGCAGCGCGACCTCGAGCCGGACCTGGTCCGGCCCGACAGCGATCTCATCGGGCTGGTCGACGGGCTCACCCTGCTCGCGCTGGTCGGCATCGTCGACCCGCCGCGACCGGAGGCCAAGGTCGCGATCGCGGAGTGCCGGAAGGCCGGGATCCGGGTCCGGATGATCACCGGTGACCACGCCAGCACCGCGGCCGCGATCGCGAAGGAGCTCGGTATCGAGGGGCGCGCCATCACCGGGAACGAGTTCGCAGCGATGCCCGACGACCAGCTCCGCCGCGAGATCGCGGAGATCGGCGTCGTCGCCAGGGTCGCGCCCGAGGACAAGGTCCGCCTGGTTCGCGTGCTCAAGGAGGAGGGCGACGTCGTCGCGATGACCGGCGACGGCGTCAATGACGCCCCGGCGCTCAAGACCGCCGACATCGGGGTCGCGATGGGGATCACCGGGACCGAGGTATCGAAGGAGGCGTCGGTCATGATCCTGACCGACGACAACTTCGCGACGATCGTGGGCGCCGTCTCCTACGGGCGGACGCTCTACGACAACCTGCTGAAGTATCTGCGCTTCCAGATGTCGACGCTGGTGGCCTACATCGCGATCTTCGTCTGTGCGGGGGTCGTCGGCATCGCCGGTGGGGTCCCGCTCAACCCGCTGCAGATCCTCTGGCTGAACATGGTCATCGACATTCCGCTTGCGATCGCGCTCGGATTCGACGAGCCGGCGCGCGGTGTCATGTCACGACCGCCCCGCCCCGTCGGCGCACCGGTGCTCTCGCGCTCGAACTGGATCCGGCTCTGTGTGCAGGGAGCCGTGATGACCGCCGGCTCCCTCGCCGCCTACCAGATCGGCGCAGGTCTCGGCGACGCCCTGCTCGCCGCCACCATGCTCCTCACGACGCTGTCGCTCTTCCACCTGTTCGGCGCGCTGCTCAGTCGCGACCAGCTGGGGACGATCTTCAGCCGGAGCGCCATCCCCGCCGCCAGCCAGTTGCGCCGGTACGGAATCGCTCTGGTCGCCATCATCACGGTCACGGCGCTGGACTTCCTGCAACGGATCTTCCACACGACCGGGCTGTCCTTCACGCAATGGTGCAACTGCATCGGGATCGCGCTGTCCCTGGTCGTCGTCGAAGAGCTCGTCAAGATCGTGCTGCGACGTCGCACCCAGGCGGTGACGGCGTGAGGTCATCGACGACGGGCTCCGCTCGCACGCGCCGGCCCGCGACCACCACACCAGACGCCCACGCCGCATCCGCGGCGGGGAGAACCGAGGAGAGACCATGACCACGTTCACCGTGTGGAAGTTCAACGACACCGACGGGGCCGCTCACGCCGAGACTGCGCTCAAGGCCGCGCAGTCCGACGGGCTGGTCACGATCGTCGACCATGCCATCCTGAGCTGGCCGGAGGGCGCCGACAAGCCGGACCTCAAGCACAAGGAGGACAGCAAGAAGCGCGGCGCGGGCTGGGGGGCCCTGTGGGGGCTGATGGGCGGGGCGCTCTTCATGGTGCCGGTGCTCGGCGTGGCGGTAGGTGCGGGCATCGGCGCGCTTGCGAAAGCCACCGAGGGGACCGGCATCACCAAGGACGATCTCGAGCGCATCCGCACCTCCGTGACCCCTGGCACCTCCGCCCTGTTCATGGTGACCGAGCAGGCGGATCTCGACAGGCTGGGCGAACGCTTCCGAGCCGGCGACGCGAAACTGATCAGCACCAACCTCACCCCGGCCGAGCGCTCCATCCTGCTCGAGACGTTCGGGGGCGCCTGAGACCATCCGACGTGATCCGCTCGGGCTGATCCGCGGTGGAGCGGGGAGGTCGACGGCCTCACCCGCTCCGGGGTGATGCCGATCCACCCGGCCACGGCCGATCATCGCCGTGACGGACCTCCCCGCCGATGCGAGAGCTGGAGATCGTGTCCCTCCATCCTGAACCCGGGCGTGAACCACCCGACGACCTCGACCTCTGCGAGTACGTGATGGTCTCGGCGCCGTCCCTCGCCGCCCTGGCGCAGGTGGCCGCAGCCATCGAGGAGCTCATCGGTGACGGCGCCCTTCGGCTCCGCGACGTCGCGGCGCTGGAGCGCCTGGAGGGCCGGACCACCGTGATCTGTCACGAGGCCGGGGACGTCGAGGCGCTCCACGGTCTCGCCGCCGCGATCGACGGCGGCGCACGGTTCAGCCGCCACGACCTCGAGCTCGCCGGTGTGACGATTGCGCCCGGGTCCGCGGCCCTCCTGCTCCTGCTGGAGGGCCGGTGGGCCGCCCCCCTGTCCGCGGTCGCGGGACGGGTCGGCGGACGCCTCGGGACCGGCGAGCGGATCGATCGCGAGCGGCTGCGCGCGCAGCTCACGGAGCCCGACGAGCGCCGATCGGATCGGACCGACCTCCTCGCCCGCGGCCCGGCGAGCCCCCACCTGCCGGATGTGCGGCTGGTCGACCCCGTCGATCAGATGCGCTCACTCGCCGACCTGGTCGACCGTGGGCTCCTGACGGTCGACCAGTACGAGGTTCAGCGACGCCGGGTGATCGACGGCTGAACCGCCCGGCCTCGGGAGGCGAGTGCTCGCGCCGCTTCGGACGCCTCCGCCCGCGAGTTGCAGTCCAGCTTCCGGTAGATGACCTTGAGGTGGAACTTCAGCGTGTTGATGGAGATGAACAGCTCGCTGGCGATCTCCCGTAGCGTGAGCCGGCTCGGGAGCATCCTCAGCACCTCGAGCTCACGTTCCGTGAGTGGATCGATGAGCGTCAGCGGCGAGGCACTCCCCCGTTCGGTGGGCGCGGCGGCGCGCCGTAGACGGGTCAGCCACGCCGCCGGAACCTGCCAGGCGAGCCGCTCGACATCCTCCAGGACCTGCATCCCCTCGGCGGCCACCGTCTGCACGAGTCCGTGAGCCGACGCCACGCGCACCGCCTCGAGGAGGTGCTCGTTCGCCTCCGGAGTCCCCGCCACGGATCGGGATCGGAGCAGCCCGGCCACGACCCGGTGTCGTTCGCAGCGCGGCTCAGCTCCCTTCAGCACGTCGAAGGCACGCCCGGCCTCGTGGGAGGCGAGCAGGATACGAGCCTCGCTCACCGGTGCCCAGAACGGGTCCTCCACGCGCAGGGCCCAGCTACGAGCCTCGGTGAGATCGCCGCCGGCGATGGCGAGCACGGTTCCGGTTCGCGCCAGCCATGACCGTGCCGCCGGCCCGGACACGGCGGTGTCGACAAGCTCTGCGGCGCTCCCGAACGCCTCGTTCGCGGCGTCGAGCGCGCCGTCCGCGATCCCGGCCTGCACGAGCTCCAGATGGGCGAGCAGGCAGCAGTACAGCGTCGACGCGATGTGGTCGGCCGAGAGCTCCTGGAGCAGCCGCAAGGACTCCTGGGCGTCGCCGACCTCCCGCCGGGCGATCCCCTCGGCCGTGGCGAGTTCCATGCGCAGCACTGTCAGGTTGACGTCCTCGGACGCTCCGCGCACCCCGGCGGCGATCCTGATCGCGTTGACGGGTCTGCCCGCAAGTGCTTCGCCGAGGGCACGTGTGCCCTCGAGGACGAAGCGACGCTCCGGCGCGATCGTCAGGGAATGGATGACTTCCTGCGTGCCTGCCGAGGATTCGTCCCACCGCTCCGACAGGGCGAGGTTGCGACCGATCAGGTTCCACGAATAGCGTCCGAGCGGATCGAGCCACCATGTCTCCCCGAGCTCGCTGAGAGCGGTCCTCGCCAGGGCACTGCCGTCGGTCCAGGAGCCGCGTCCGGTCGCGGCGATCGCCTGGAGCGTGAGGCACCTGGCAGCCAGGACAGGGTCGACGTCCTCGGTGGGCAGCCCCGCGAGGTCGTCGACGAGTCGATCGAACCGCTCGTGGTCGACGAACAGGTGACACCATGCGTACTCGATCCGCGACTCCGCGTCCTCGCTTGCGACCGCATCCGGGATGGCACCGATCACGCGCAGGATCGTGTGCACATGGCCGTCGTCGAACAGCCCGACGACCTCCTTCGCGAGCAGCCGCAACGCCCGGCGCGGGAGGTGGGCCCGTAGCCAGCTGTCGAGGGCCGCGGTCGTCTGCCCGTGTGCCTCGTACCAGGCCGCGGCCCAGGCGTGCAACTGCTGGAACCGCCCCGGTGATCGCTGTTCGAGCGCCCTCGTGAGCAGGTCGCGGACGAGGGTATGGATCTCGAACTCGCCCGACGGCTCGTTGCGGGAGACGAAGAGTCCCCGCTCCTCGGCGCGGGCGAGGAGCTCGCCCGCGTCGGTCCGGCTGGCCAGGATCCTCGCGAGTCCGGCGCCGAGGCGTGGCACCACCGATGCCGTCAGCATCACGTCGATCAGATCGGCACTCTCGCTGCCCAGGACCTCCTGCCAGAGATAGTCCTCGAGGTAGTGCAGGTCGTCGTGGGTCACCGGTGCGGAGCCGTCGAGGGCCTCCAACGGCTCCTCGCCGCGCGCGCGGGCGGAGCGCGCCGCGAGGGCAGCGAACTGGATGCTGGCGGCCCACCCACTTGCCTTGGTGGCGAGCTCGGCAACGACGTCCGGCTCGAGGGTCGGCACCAGCCGCGCGAGCATCGCCCTGGCTTCCTCGAAGGAGAAGCGGAGCTCCGCGAAGTGCACCTCACCGAGCTGCCCGCGGGCCCGCAGCCGGTTCACCGGGAGACGTGGACTGCGCCGACTGGCGATCACGACGTGCAGCCACTCGGGCAGGTGTTGGAGGAAGATGGCCATCGACTCGGCTGCCTCGTCGTCACCGTCGATGAGGTGGACGTCGTCGATCACCAGGACCTTCAGGGTGTAGGTGCGCGCCTCGAGGTCGTCGAGCAGTTCCCCGACCGCTTCCAGGAAGTGGCCGCCACGACGCAGGCGCCGGGCGGCGAGCGTCGCGCAGCCCGGTGCCAGGCTGTCCAGCGCGGCCGCGACGGCCCGCCACATCTGGACGGGATCGCGGTCCGCCTCCTCGAGGGAGACCCACGCGCAGGGCAGCGGACTCTGCGCCATCCAACCGGCCAGGAGCGCCGTCTTGCCGGAGCCGGCAGGGGCGACGACCAGGGTCACGGGCGAGGTGACGGACTCGTCCAGCAACGCGTACAGACGCTGCCTGTGGACCAGGTAGGACGGGCTGAGGGCTGGACGCAGTCGCGTCCTGGACACCGCGAGGAGGGAGGCACCCGACCGCTGCAGCCGGTCCGCCTCCAGCCGACTTTGCTGAGAGTCCGTGCGCCGGTCCATCTTGCTGCCATTCCCACAGTTGCACCCTCGGGGGGCACACGGCCATCAGTTTGACACAGGGCCCTGCTTCTCCGACAGGGGCAGGCGCGACGGGCCCACCAGGACGGCACTCGTCCCGGCGCCGGCAGAGACGACCGCGACGGCACGGATCACCGCCCGGTCAGACCGCCAGCAGCTCGTCCAGGCGCTCGTATCCGTCGTTGATCCCGCTCTCCATGCCGGACTCGACCATGCCGTCCCGAGCCTCCTGGGTCGGGTAGGCACTCCGGCCGGTGATCCGGGTCCGGTCGCCGTCGAGTGACTCGAACGTCAGTGTCTCGATGCTGACCGTGTCCGGGAACCCCTCGTACTCGAAGGTCTGGATGATGAGTTCGTTCTTCCGGGCGGTGTGGAAGACACCCCGGAAGCGGTACTCCTGATCGCCGTCGACGTGGCGGTAGGCGTACCCACCGCCGGACGTCACGTCGTACCGGTCGATGGTCATCTCGTACCCGCGGGGGCCGAGCCACTGCTTGACGAGCTCCGGCTCGGCGTGCGCTCGGTAGACGGCATCGACCGGCGCGTCGAACTCCCGGGTGATCTCGATGAACGGAACTCCGGGTGGTGCGGTGATGGTGGTCGGGTTACTCATGATTCCTCCTCGCTCGTAGATGTGCCGTGTGCGGTGGTGGTGCCTGGGTTCGTGGCCGGGGCTGATCTGCCGTCGGACGCGAGGACCGCGTCGAGCGCCCGGTACTGCTGCTCGTGGACCAGGCGGTAGCGGTCGATCCACGCGGTGAGCAACTCCAGTGCGGCGGCATCCAGGTGCACGGGCCGGCGTTGGGCGTCCCGGCTGCGGGTCACCAGGCCAGCCTGCTCAAGGACCTGGATGTGCTTGGAGATCGCCTGCTTGCTGATCTCGAACGGCGCTGCCAGGTCGTTGACCGTGGCCGGGCCCGTGCTCAGGCGGGCGATGATCCGTCGGCGGACGGGATCGGCCAAGGCCATGAAGCCTCGGTTGAGCCCGTCCTCGCCAGCACCCATCGTCAAATCCTTCGTTGATCAACTGTGTGGTTGATTACGCTACCGCGCTCGACACCACCGGTCAAGGCCGTCGACGCGGGCGACCGGACCGGCCGCGCCCGTCCAGGCGGCGAAGCGCGCGACCGCACCCCGCCGCGCACCTCGGGCCGGTTACGGTGACGGGCGTGCCCCTGCCTCCAGTCCCCGAGCCCGGTCCGGACCTCGTCGTCCATCATGTGCCGTCGGCCGTGGCCGCGATCTATCGCCCGCGCCTGAGCCTGCTCGGCATCGTCCTGGTGGCCTGGCTCGGCGTCGGCGTCGGTCTCGTCGTCACCGGGCATCCCGTCGTCGGTGCCGCGCTGCTGGTCGCAAGCCTGGTGGTGTTCGTGATGTTCGTCGAGACCCTCAGGGGGTGGCTCTCCCGATCCGGCGCCGGTCCGGCCCTCGTGATCGGGGCCGCGGGTATCGAGATCGGCAAGCCGCCCCTGCGATTGGCGTGGCATGCGCTCCGGGCGGTGGAGGTGCTCGCGGGGCGGGGCTGGCTGCGCACTCCTACCCTCGTGCTCCGTCTCCGTCCCGGGGTGACCGGCGGGTCAGCCGGCGCCCTCCCCGGGCACCACAGCCGGGCCCGCTGGCGACGCTGGCAGGAGCGCGGTGTGCTCATCGACGCCACCGCCCTGGACGCGCCGATGCACACCATCGTGGCCGCCGTCGCACACGCGAGCAGGGGGTCGGTCGAGGTGCCCACGACCGGCCTTCGCTGAGGCCACGCCCGGCGCTCACTCGCCGATGTCCTCGTTCCACAGCGCGGGCTCGGCAGCGATGAAGTCGCTCATGACCTGCGCGCACGCGGGGTCGTCGAGCACCACCACCTCCACACCGCGGGAGCGGAGCAGGTCCTCTCCCCCACGGAAGGTGCGGTTCTCCCCGATGACGACGCGCGGGATCCCGTACAGCAGGATCGCGCCGGTGCACATGTCGCACGGCGACAGCGTGGTGACCATGATGGCCCGCCGGTAGGTGCTGGCTGGCAGACGCCCGGCGTTCTCGAGGCAGTTCGTCTCGCCGTGGTGGATGGCGCTGCCACGCTGCACCCGCTGATTTCGACCGACGGCGATCACCTCGCCGTCGACGATGAGTGCGGCTCCGATCGGAATGCCACCCTCGGCTCGCCCGGCACGCGCCTGTTCGAGCGCATGCGCCAGGTACTGGGTGTCGGTCTCGGTCACGGGGTGCTCCGATCGGGACATGGACGCCTCGGATGAGGGGCGGTCCGGTGGCCGGCAGTCGCCGCGAAAGCCCGCACCGCGAGGTACTCGGCCCGGATCATGGTGCCTCGACATCCCTGGGTGAGTGCCAGCGTCCGCGGTGTACGACGTCGCCTAGCGGGCGGCGGGTCCGGGTCCGCGCCGAGTGTCCCGGTCGGTCGTCCGGGTCAGGATGCCCGACGGCGATCGCACCGATCGGCTCGAACGCCGCCGGCACGCCGAACGCGTTCCGGAACGACTCCTGCCCGGGCCGCGGGATACCGAAGAAGCACGCGCCGAGTCCGAGGTCAACGGCACTCTGAAGGATCAGGAGCGAGGCCATACCGGTGTCGATCTGCCAGTACGGGGCTGCCCATTGCTGTTCGCCGGGAGGCGTCGACCCCTTGTCCCGTTCCCGGTACCGGTCCCGATAGGCCGTCTCCGATGCCAGTGGCACGATGAGCACGGGCGCGGTCCGCATGCCACGCAGCCAGGCGCTCGATTCACCTGCCCGTTCCGGCGGCGTGGTCACGCGCCAGAAGCTCGCCACGTCGTCCGGATCCTCGAGCACGAGGAAGGCCCAGCCCTGGCTGAAGCCGGCGCTGGGTGCCCGGACCGCATTCGCGAGCATCGTCTGGACCGCCACCGCCGGAACTGCCTCGTCCGTGAACGACCGCACCATCCGGCGGCGGCGGACCACCTCTGAGAACTCCATGGTCACGATCATGCCCCGAACGGTGGCTGGTCGGCGGTGCGGCGACTCACCGCGCACCGATGTGGATGGACTGCTGCCGCGCCGCACACGGTCAGCCCCATGGTGGGGTGGTGGGCTGAATCTCGGTGCCGTCGGGTCGGTAAAAGTGCCGGGCGCCGTGGCGGTGGAGCATGGTGATGTTGTGGGTGTGGACCCAGCGATGGTGGTAGTAGCAGAGCAGGGCGGCGTCGGTGAGGTCGGTGGGGCAGCCCTCGCTCCAGCGTCTGCTCGCGTGGTGGGACTCGGTGCGTTCCGGTGGAACGGTGCAGTCGGGGTGGACGCAGTGCTTGTCCCTGGCGACGAGGGCTCGGCGTTGGGCTGCGGTGTAGCGGCGGTGGGCGCGGCCGTGGTTGAGGATCTCGTTGTCGGGTCCGAAGATGATCCGGCTGCACCCGCTGCTGCTTCGGTGGCCTCGGTGGTGTTGATGATGTCGAGGAACTCCGGGGTGCCGATCAGGACACCGAGGTGCGGACTTACGGACGCCGAGGTGCCGACCCTGCCCCGGTCCAGTGCGGTGTGGGCGAGGTCGGCGAGGGCCTGGGCGCGCCGCTGGGCACAGGTGCGGGTCTCACCGGCCGCGGGTGGCCCCATGATCGCTTCGAGCGCCGTCCGGATGTACTGGCCATGCTCAAGGGTGAGGAACTCGGCCACGTTGTAGCCGCCCAGGGTGCGGTCGATGCTGAGGTGCTCACGATCGGCCGCAGCACGGTACGCGCCTGTCAGTGGCATCCGGGTCCGCGATCGCGACGAAATGGTCAACCACCTGGCAGAGCCTCCGGAGAACCCGACATCGCTGCCCTCGGACGTGCCGCCGCCATCGCTCGCACCGGCCGTCCCGCCCGTCGCGGCCGCCTCGGTCTCGTCCGAACCGTCGGTGCCGGGCGCAGGTCGCCTCGGTGCCGGCGCCGGTCGCGTCGGTGCCGGTGCCCGTGCCGGTCGCGTCGGTGCTGTCGGCGTTGTCGGGGGTGGGGCCGGCGGGGAGTTGGAGGGCGTCGGCGGCGGCCTGGGTGGCGACGGCCTTGAGCAGGATCTGGGCCCGGTCGATCCCGATCTGACCGGCTCGTAGCCGTCGCCTGGTGGCGGGCAGGCTGTTGCGCAGGCCCTTGGCCAGGCTCACGATCCGGCGGGCGTTGGCGGCGGTGATGCCGTAGGTCTTGGCCACGCAGGCGGCGTAGGTACGGAACCCCTTGCTGGTGTCCCCGGTGCCGGCTTCCTCCTCCAGCCCCATCCAGTCCAGGCGGGCCCCGGTCAGGCACTCCGTGATCGGGTGGGTCCGGAGCGCGGCCCGACCGAGGAATGTGGCCCCGTACCGGCCGGACTGCTCGACCGGGTCAGCCACTGCGATCGAGGCGGTGAGCGCCTCCAGGGCGATCAACTTGTCATCCAACGACGCGTTCAGCAACTCTCCCAGCGGCAGGTGCAGGCGGGACGCGAGCGCCACCCCGGCGCCGTCGCCGCTGCCGGTGGTGGTCGTGAAGTCATCCACGTGTGCTCACCCCCTCAAGAAAGCTCGTGCCCGGTACCGCGATCGAACGGTTGTTCGACCTACATGAGCCACTCTAGGACGCACCACCGACATCACAAGATTCCCGATTTCCGTTGTGGATACTGGCGAATCAGGCGCCACCGCGAGATTCGTGGCATGGCAGGATGACCCTCTATGCACAACCTCGAGCGAGCACGTCTGCCGAAGTCACCCGGTTCAGCGTCCGCCTGTCCGAGCCCGCCCCGATGAGCACGGTCGTCATCCTCAACGGCGTCCCCCGCTCGGGGAAGTCGTCGATCGTCGAGGCGATCCAGGACACGTACGAGCGCCCGTGGCTCAATCTCGGCGTCGACATCTTCCAGGCGGCCACCCCGGCGCGCCACAGACCCGGTATCGGGTTGCGCCCCGGCGGCGAACGGCCCGACCTGGAACCCTTCGTCGTCGTCGCCTATCGGGCGATGTTCGCTGCGATCGCGGAACACCTGCGGCAGGGGCTGGACGTCGTCGCCGACGTCGGCCTGCACGATGACTACTCCGTGCCACTCGGGATCCAGCGCGAGGCTGCCTCGATTCTGCAGGGCCTCGACGTGCTCTACGTCGGCGTGCGGTGCCCTGATGAGGTTGTCCGCCAGCGTCGCCGTGACACCTGGGGTGGCACCGGCGTGACCGGCGGTGCCCTCCGGACGGGCGGTACCCGCGCCGATGGTGCCGACCGGGCGAGCGGCGCCGACGGGGACCACAGCGTGGCCGAGGGCCGCCGCGGGCCAGCCCTGGCCGACAACGACCGCGCCGACGACCCGGTGACGCGCTGGGACCGTGCCGTGCACTCACCCGGCCGCTACGACCTGGAGGTCGACACATCCCGACTCACACCCCAGCAGTGTGCGGAGCGGATCGCGGCCCGGCTCCGGGCCCTCGTTGCGGCTGCCGTGCCGCTACCGGACCCGGCGTCGCCACGGTTCGGAGCGCCGCCGTCGGCCTTCTTCGACGTCGCCTAGGCCCCCGACGAGCCCGCATGCGCTCCGGAGGGGACGCAGAAGCGGGCCCCGGCCCGCTCCCCCGAGCGGCCGAGACCCGCTACCACCGTGACCGTGCTACTGCACGTTCGCGGCGGCCTCACTGATGGTCGTCACGTAGTCCTCGAGGCCCCAGACCAGGGACAGCGCGGTCGGCGGGGACATCGCCGCGATCAGCGGGTCACCGGTGATGTTCGCGATCGCGCCGGCCTGCACGGCCGGGATGGCCTGGGCGTAGGACTGGCCCAGGAACGTCTCCACGTCCGCCTCGGTGGAGGCGTAGTTCACGATCAGCTGGGCGTCCAGCTGGTCGGTCTGCTCGTAGGACAGCGAGTACACGAACGTCTCACCGCCGGAATCCAGCGCCTCCACCGACGGAGCGCTCACCAGGCCGAGATCGAGCAGGAAGTCCACGCGGGAGTCGGCCGGCTTGTACACGTAGAACGTGCCGCCGATGTCCCAGACGGCCGCGACGGTGATGCCCTCGAGCTCCGGGTGCGCCTCGGCGACCGCGGCCACCTCGGCGTCCAGGTCGGACACGACGGCCTCGGCCTCGGCGTCCAGACCGAGCGACTGTCCCACGATCGTGATCAGCTCGCGCCACGGCGTGGTCCACGGCGCCTCGGGGTAGGCCACGGTGGGCGCGATCTCCGCGAGCAGGTCGTACTGCTCCTGGGTCAGGCCCGAGTAGGGGGCGAGGATCAGATCGGGGTCGAGTGCGTCGATGTCCTCGTAGGCCGGTTCCTCGACGGTGGCCGGGATGATGGTGGGCTCGGCACCCTCGGCGTCCAGGAACTCCGCGACCCAGGGCAACAGGCCCTGCTCGTCGACGGCGTAGGTCTGCGCCTCGATGCCCACCGGCACCACACCGAGCGCCAGCGCGGCCTCGGTGGAGCCCCAGCCGAGGGTCACAACGTTCTCCGGCGCCTCGGTGATCTCGGTGGTACCGAGGGCGTGCTCGATGGTGACCGTCTCCCAGTCACTTCCCCCACCGGCTCCGGCGTCGGTCGGATCCTCGGCGCCGCCGTCACCGCTCGAGCATGCGGCCAGCGCGAGCGTGGTCAGGGCGGCAGCCGCCACCAGGTGGAACGGGCGTCGGGACACGGGACTCCTCAGGGGATCGGGTTCGGGGAAGTGGTGCGGCGCGGCCACAACGGCCGTCGGGGAGTAAGGCACGCCTATCCTAAGGCGTGCCGCTCGGTGCTGGCAAAGCGGCGGTGGGATCCGGACCGTGGAAGCGCCCGATCGGCACCACCATCGGCGCACCGCAGACCGGATCGGCCACGATCCGGGCCCGCAGGTTGAACGCGTCGGCGACGAGCTCGGGCGTGAGCACCTGCTCCGGGGAGCCGATCGCCCGCACCTGACCGGCGTGCATCACCACGAGGTGGTCCGCGTACCGGGCCGCGAGGTTGAGGTCGTGCAGGACCATGACCACCGTGGCCCCACGGGTCCGGTTGAGCTCGTGCAGCAGGTCGAGCACCTCGAGCTGGTGGGTCACGTCCAGGAACGTGGTCGGCTCGTCCAGGAGCAGGATGTCCGGGTCCTGGGCCAGGGCCATCGCGATCCAGACGCGCTGGGCCTGCCCACCGGAGAGTTCCTCGACCCGTCGGGCCGCGAGCTCCAGGGTGTCGGTCGCGGCCAGGGCCGCAGTCACCACGGCGTCATCGGTCGACGTCCATTGCCGGAACCAGCCCTGGTGCGGGTAGCGTCCGCGGCCGACCAGGTCGGCGACCGTGATGCCCTCCGGCGCGGTGGGGCTCTGCGGCAGGATGCCGACGATCCTCGCGACGTCCTTCGCGGGCATGGCGTGCACGGCGGCTCCGTCGAGGAGCACCTCCCCCGCGCTGGGCCGCAGCAGGCGGGCGATCCCCCGCAGCAGGGTGGACTTGCCGCACCCGTTGCCACCCACGATCACCGTGACCTTCCCTGCCGGGATCTCGAGGTCGAGGTCGTGCACCACGGGCGCACCGTCATAGGCGAGGGACAAGCCCCGGGCGTGCAGACTGTGCTGGGCCTTGGGGTCGCCTCCGCGATGTCTGCCCGACGGCGCAGCGTGCGTGCCGCCGTCGGCGGCACTCGTGTGGGTGGTCGTCCTGAGAATGCTCACGCTCCGCGTCCTCCACGGTTCGAGGTGGCCAGCAGCCACAGCAGGTAGGGCGCACCGATGACGCCGGTGATGATGCCCACCGGCACCTCGAGGGAGCCGAGCAGGTACTGGGCGGTGAACTCCGCGGCCAGGACGACCACCGTCCCGACGAGCGCCGACGGGACCAGGGCGAGCCCCGCCGTCGGGAGCAGTCGGCGCGCGATCGGTGCGGAGACGAAGGCGACGAACGCGACCGGGCCGGCGAACGCCGTCGCCACGGCGGCCAGGGCGACCGCCACGGCGAGCACCGCGAGCCGCGCGCGTTCGGCGGACACGCCGAGCCCACCCGCGAGCTCGTCGCCGAGCTGCAGGATCCGCAGCCGCTTGACCGTCACGGCCACCAGCGGCGCCAGCACGAGCAGCGCGACGCTGAGGACCCCCACGTCGGGCCAGGGCGGGGTGCCGATGCTGCCGACCATCCAGACCAGGGCCGAGCGCACGTCGTTGACCTCGGCGCGGGTGAGGAGGTAGCCGATCCCGGCGTTCACGGCGAACGCGATCCCGACCCCGATCAGCACGAACCGGTATCCGGACACCCCGTCCCGCCAGGCGAGCAGGTAGATCGCGGCCGCCACGACCACGGCTCCGGCGAACGCGAACACCGACAGGGCGATCCCACTGACTCCGAGCACGAGCAGCCCGAACGCGGCCGCGAGGCTCGCTCCCCCGCTGATCCCGATGATGTCCGGGCTGGCCAGCGGGTTGCGCAGCACGGACTGGAACAGGGCGCCGGACACTCCGAACGCGACCCCGACCCCGAGCGAGAGGGCCACCCGCGGCAGCCGCAGTTTGGTGATGGTGAAGGCGCCCTCGCCGTTGCCGGCGCCGAAGACCGCGAGGATCTGGTTCCACAGGTCCGAGGCGTGCCCGCCCCAGACCAGGGTGGCCAGGGAGAGCGCCACGGTGAGGCCGACCAGGACCAGCGTGACGGTGCGCACCCGGGTGGCGGTCTGCGCGCGGGCGGCGCTGAGCACGCCCGGCGCCCCGGCCGGGAGGGCCTGCTCGGTCCGGGTCATAGCCCCGCCAGCTTCACGCGGCGCACGATCGCGATCATCACCGGCGCGCCGACCGCGGCGACCACGAGGCCCGCCTCGAGCTCACCCGGGCGAGCGACCAGGCGGCCGACCACGTCGGCGGCCAGCAGCAGCACCGGACCGACGAACAGCGAGTAGCCGAGGATCCACCGGTAGTCCCCGCCGATCAGCGGGCGGATGATGTGCGGCACCACCAGGCCGACGAACACGATCGGCCCGGCCAGCGACGTCGCCGTGCCCGCCAGCAGCACGATCGAGACGGCCGCAATGCCGCGCGCGAGGGTCAGGTTCGCGCCGAGACCGCGGGCCAGGTCGTCGCCCATGGCCAGCAGGTTGAGGGAGCGCCCGGACAGCAGCGCCAGGCCCAGCCCGACGCCGAGCAGCACGAGCAGCAGCCAGCTCAGGCCCCAGGTACCGGCGCCGCGGGAAGCGAGCGAGCCGACCTGCCAGAACCGGAACGCGTTCGTGGCCTCCGTGCTCGAGATCAGGATCAAGGTCACGATCGAGGTGATCCCGTACGTCAGCGCGGTGCCCGCGAGGGCGAGTTTGACCGGCGTGGCGCCCTCGCGCCCGATCGCCCCGATCGCGTACACCAGGGCCGCCGCGGCCGCGGCGCCGGCGAACGCGAACCAGATGTAGCCGGACGGGCTCGTGATACCGAGGACCGTGATGGCCAGGACCACGAACAGCGAGGCGCCGGCGTTCACCCCGAGCAGCCCGGGGTCGGCCAGCGGGTTGCGGGTGATGCCCTGCATCAGCGTGCCTGCCACGCCGAGCGCGGCACCGACGAGCAACCCGACGAGGGTCCGTGGCAGTCGCTGGTCCCAGATGATGTTGTGGAGCGTGTTGCCGTCCACCCGGTCGGTGAGCGCCGCGAACACGACGTCCAGCGGAATGTCCCGGTTGCCGAGGGCGAGGCTGACGGCGACCGTCAGCACGAGGAGCCCGACGGCGCCCGCCAGGCCGAGCACCCGGGTGCTGCGGGTGCGGTGCACCGTGCCGGTCAACGTGGGTGTCGTCCGCGGGTCCTCCAGCTTCGGCAGCTTCGGCACGGTCGGCGCCGTTGACACACTCGGACTCGACTCGGCGGGACCATGCGGGTCGGGTCGGGCGGTGGGCTCGGGGTGGGTCGTGGTCACTGGCCCTCTGCGCGGCCCTGACGCCAGTACCCCATGAAGGCCACCCGCCGGCGGCACACGCCCACGTCTGTGACCAGGATGCGGCGCAGGGTCTTGATGACCGAGGCCTCGCCGGCGAACCACGCATAGAAGTCGGAACCGCAGCGCTCGCCGCGCCCGCACGAGTCGATCGCCTGGACCTGCAGCACCGGGGAGTCCCAGAGAAGTTCGGAGTCGACGTCCACGTCGTCCATCGTCTGCGGCACCACGGCGAGCACGTCGCCCACGACCGCGGCGTTCGCCTGCACCCAGGCGCTCACGGCGGGCACGAGCAGGTGGCCGTGGTCGTGCTCGTCACGCGCCAGCCAGGTGATCCGGACCCCGTCGTGAACCTCGACCTCGAGGGCGTCGGCCGCGGTGGGCACCTCGATGAAGGCTCGCGCCGTGCGCCCGGCCGGCAGGGTCTCCAGGATCGAGCAGATCGCCGGCGCGGCGGTCTCGTCGCCGGCGAGCAGGAGTTCGGTGGCCGTGCCGGGCGCCCAGTCCGCGCCGACGGCGGAGTCCCTGGACCGTGCGTCCGGGCCGACGACCACGAGCCGGTCCCCGACCTGCACCCGGGCGAGCCAGCGGGAGGCCGGCCCGGCGTCCCCGTGCGCGACCATGTCCACGTCGAACTCGCCGGCCTCGGGGCGCACGTCCCGGACCGTATAGGTCCGGAACGGGGAGCGGCCCTCCTCCGGGAGGGCACGCCAGGTCTCGTACCAGGTGCCGGCGAGGATGGTCTCGGGGTCATCGGCTCCGACCTCGCTGACCCGGCCGTCCTCATCCGGGATCAGGACCTTGATGCGCTGGTCCTGGCGGTCGGTGCCGAACCACCGGACGTCCGGCCCCGTGAACGTCATCCGGAGGAAGTGGGGGCTCAACTGCTGGATGTTCGCCACCTGCACCGAGAACGGGCGGTAGGCGGGACGGTCATCCTTGGCGACGTCCGGGCGCGCGTCGACGTCCGGGCGCGCGTCGACGTCGGTCGGTGAGGTGAGCATTGCCTAAGTAAACCATCGCGACATCCGGCACGTCCATGTTGACTAATTCACTCCCCTGGCACCGGATCAGGGTGCCGGAGGTGCCGTCATCGCTGCAGGAACCCGACGTTCAGCCGCTTGGCGAGCAGGTCGAACAGCACGTCGGCGTTGGCGACCGTCTGGACCCCGATCAGGCCCACCACCTTGGCCCTCTGGTCGCGGAACTCGTAGTACGTGCCGTTCTTGTCCCGCATCAGGGTGATGCCGCTGAGGTCGGCGGCGGCCACCGACTTCCGCTTGAGCACGAGCATGCTCCCGGTGAGGGTGATCTCGCCGAAGTCGGTCGGCTGGCTCGCCTCGAATCGTTGCGCGGCCACGCCCGCGACCGCGCCGTTGATGTGCCGCCGCATCGTGGCGAAGAAGTCCTTGTCGTCGATGTCCAGGGTGCCCTTCCGACCCACCCAGGACAGCCACACGGCGGCGTCCTTGCCGAGGCCGGACAGGTACTGCATGTCCTGCCAGGGCACGTCGTGGATCCGGCTCTGCGTGACGATCCGCACCACGGCCGGGTAGGCCCACACGAGGGTGCAGCCGTTCGGCCGTGCGACCCACAGGAACAACAAGCCAAGGGCCAGCAGGAGCGCCCCGAACACGATGCCGATCCACGGGGTCCCCTTGCTGCCCGTGGCACCCACGGCCAGGAAGGCCCCGAAACCGCCGGCGAGGAAAGCGAGCACGGCGAACAGTCCCGTCGTCGTGCCGGTGGTGGTGACGTAGGCGGTCAGCGGGGCCTGCTCGCCGGCGAGCTGGTCGGCCACCGCGAGATCGCGGCGCCAGCGGATGACCACGGCCACGATCAGGACCACGGCGAACACGGCCACGAGCAGGCCGCCGACGGCCACACCCTGGCTCTGCGCCTGGACGAAGTCCAGGCGCTCCTCATAACTCCACGTGGTGCCGCCCCGGTTACGGCGCGACGAAACGATGCAAGTGTCGCCCTGGCCCATCACCTGCCCCTCGCAGGTCGGCAGCACCTGCGCGCCGATCCGCGCGAGGAACAGCGCCAGACCACCCGCCCCGAGCACGCCCAGGAAGACGATCAGGGAGATCGGGATGCGGCGGAATGCCGTCATCGGGTCGGCCCCGCGCGCGGGCCGATTCTGCTCCGCCGACGGGCCGGAGCCCGGGGAGACGTACTCGTTCGTGGTCACGGCGGGCAGCCTACCGATCTGGCCCACCACCCCGTGGTCGCGCGGGACCATACTGGGCGACTGTGACCCGTGACGCGAACCTCCTGACCGGCTTCCGCCTGCGCAACGCCGAGCAGCAGCTCGGTGCCTATGGCATCCACCTCCACCGCGACGGCCACGAGAGCGTCGAGCACCGGTTCCGGGCCGACGACCGGGTGAACATCTACTCGGGCTCCAAGACCTTCACGTCCCTGGCTGTGGGGATCGCCAGGGGCGAGGGACTCCTGGAACTCGAAGACGCCGTCGTCGGGTTCTTCGACGGCACCCCCGTCGCCGACGGCAACGAGCGGATCACGGTCCGTGACCTGTTGCAGATGTCCTCCGGCAACCCGTTCAACTGGTTCGAGCCCCCGCAGGACTCGCCGACCGACATCGCCGCGACCTGGTTCGGCACCGAGCCCGTGCGCCCACCCGGTGAGAGGTTCGAGTACTCGAACGCGTCGACCTACCTGCTCGGCCGGATCGTGCACGCCGTCAGCGGGCAGGACGTGCGGGAGTACCTGATGCCCCGGCTGTTCGACCCGCTCGGCATCGCCGTGCCGCAGTGGCACCGCTGCCCGCTCGGGTTCCCCGAGGCCGCCAAGGGCCTGCACCTGACCACGAGCGAGTTCGCGCGACTCGGCCGGCTGCTGCTCCAGGACGGCCAGTGGGACGGCACCCAGCTGGTGCCCGCCGACTACGTGGGCGCCATGCATACCGACATCGTCGACACCACCCACCATGGCGTCGACCCGGAGTCGGTCGCCGGCTACGGCTACCAGGTCTGGAACTGCACGCCCGACGGCGCCTGGCGGGTCGACGGCAAGTACGGCCAGTTCTCGATCGTGCTGCCCGCGCAACGCGCCGTGGTCACGATCACGGCCCACAACGAGAAGGCCCCGAACGACCTGCTCCGGGCCGTCTGGGGTGAGGTGCTGCCGCGGCTGCGGTGAGTGGACCGACCGTGAACCGCGCGCCGAGGGGTTGCGGTTTTACGCATGACGGGTTTGCGTCGAGGTCGCGGCGCGTCAGGTGCGCCGTGACATGACATCGACGTCTTGGAGTATCGGTGAGCCCCCGTCCCAGCCTCATTCGTTCTGCCGCCGCTCCGCTGGCGGCCGCCCTCGTCCTCGGCCTCAGCGCCTCCGCTGCCGATGCCGCGGGACCAGCCCCTGCGGCGTCTCCACCACCGGCCGACTCGCGCACAGTCTGGGAGGGTGAGGGTCTCCCGCCCGGCCGGGACTCGCTCGGCGACGTGGCGCTGCTGCCCCTCGATGACCGCCCCTACACCTGGTACGAGCCGCTCGAACTGGGCGCCGCCGCGGGCTATGAGGTGGTCACGCCCACGCAGGAGATCCTCGGCCGGCACTTCACACCCGGGGACGGCGGCGCGACGATGTCGCTATGGAACATGATCGCGGCGTCGTTCCTCCTGGACCTCGAGACGACGGTCGGCACGCACGACGGCCGCTACGGCGACTCGGCGGCCCGGGCACGGGCTTTCCTGGCGGAGGGTCTGGAGGCGAACACGGACTGGTACACCGTCCGGTTTTCCTCGACCCAACCGGCCCGGGACCGGATCGTGGCGATGCGCGCGAGCCGGGCCGACTGCCAGGACAATCGGTGGCACCGCAAGAGCTCCTGCGACTACGTCGACGGCGGGCCGTCCGGAGGGAACCTGGGCACCGACATGATCGAGTACGGTCTGGCCGGCCTGTACCGCTACGAGCACGCGCTCTCCGGCGCCGAGGCCGCCCACGCGGCCGTGGCAGACACCTACCGGCGGTACACCGCCCTGCCCGCCATCCACACGGCGTCATCCACCGACCCGCTGGACTGCGTGGACGACACCCGCTCCGGCCCAGTGGATCCGTATTATCCGCCGGACAACCAGGGCACTGACCCCACCGGCGACCCCTGGGACTTCGATCCGCACCTGTCCTTCGGCGGCTACATCCGCTCGTCGGGCACCATCCTGACGCTGGAGGCGAAGTACTACGACATCGTCGGCTTCGGGATCCTCGCCGAGGTGCGACACGCCGTCGTCCCGGACCGCTACGACCTTGCCTGGTCGCGCGTCGCGGCGAGCGGTGACGACGCCCTCGTCGCCATCCAGTACCGGGACCTGAGCCCGATGGCCCTGCCCACCCGGGACATCGACGACACCGACGGCGATGGCGACCTGACCGAACCGGTCTGCATCGTCACCCTCGGCACCCTGCCGATCGCGCACAACGGCATCGGCTTGCTCGCCACCTACGGGTACGTGCAGCCGCTCGAGGTCGGTGCCGCAACGATGCCCGACGGCGTTCTCTCCTCCGGTTATGACGGTCACCTCGTTGCGACCGGGGGTCGGGTGCCGTTGGCGTGGTCGGTGCTCGAGGGGCACCTGCCAGCCGGGTTGGCCCTCTCCCCCGGGGGCGACCTGACCGGTGTCCCGGCGTTGCCGGGGACCACGTCGTTCACCGCGCAGGTGGCCGACGCGGACGGGCGCACCGCGACCACCGAGGTGGCTGTCACCGTTGGCGGGTGCGACCGGTCCCTCACCGGACCGCAGACCGGGGCGCTCATCGTCGCCACCGGGGTGGTGTGCCTGGACGGTGCGACCCAGGCGGGCCGGGTCACCGTCTCCGGCGATGTGGTGATGGTGGTCGTCTCGAGCACCGTGCGCGGCGGCATCAGCGCGACCGACGCCGCCGCCGTGGCGATCTGCGGCTCCACCGTCACCGGCCGGGTGCACACGGAGACCACCACCGGGCGGGTGCTCGTCGACCCGGCGGGCTGCGCAGGTAGCGACATCAACGGACGCTGAGAACCGCGGTCAGCGGTCGCGGGAGAGTCCGGTTCCTTGCCTGGGTGATGTCGAGCGCGTCTCGGTGACCAACCAGTCCGAACGCGCGAACCTTCTCCCGTGGGGTGATCCCGCCGAACTATTCGGTCGACTTCGGCTCGCGCGAACTGCCCGGGGAGCTGACGGTCGTCAACTCCGTGCCCAGCCCCGAGCTCATCTTCGCCGAGGGTCGGGCGCTTCATCCGTCAGGTGCCAACTCCCGGCGCAAGAACGCGGCCAGCCGGTCCAGGGCCGGACCGGACGCGGCGCACCAAGTAGGGAACGAGAAGATGCCGTGCGGGCTATCGACGAGGCGAGCAAGCTCCACCCGGACGCCCGCCGCACGCAGCGTTTCGCCGTAACGGATGCCGTCCTCGTACAGGTAATCGTGGTCCGCGGTCAGCACGAACGCCGGCGGCAACCCGGAGTGGTCCGATGCCAGCAACGGCGAGATCAGGGGGTCGGCGGGATCGCCATGCTCGCCGAGGTAGGCCCGGACCATATCCGGCGCATCCGTCGGGCGGCCGAACGGCTCGGTGGAGCGGGTGGTCATCAGCGGGGAACGCGGGCGCACGTCGAACGCGCCCTGCAGCAGACCCTGCGCCCGGATCGCCGGGCCGCCCGAGTCCCGCGCCATGAGAGTCACGACCGCAGCCAGGTTGGCACCGGCGCTCTCGCCGATGACCGCCAGACGCCCGGCGTCACCGCCGAACCGTTCCGCATTGGCGGCCAACCACGCCGTCACCGCGTAGCAGTCCTCGCCCGCCGCCGGCGCCGGGTGGGCGGGCGCCAGCCGGTAGCCCGGTGACACCACGACCGCACCGAGGCGCGCACAGAGCCTGGAGGAGAGCCAGTTCAGGAGGGTCTGGTGTGCGAACACGAAGCCCCCGCCCGGAAACACGACCACGAGCGGCTTCGTGACGTCGTGGCGTTCGTCGCCCGGCTGGAACATGCGGGCCGGGATGTCGCCCGCAGGCCCAGGCACCGCGATGTCGGCGATCCGCACCGTGGGGTCCGGCGGACCGTTGAGAAGGTCACCGATCCAGGACGGGCCATCATGCGCCTGGAGCAGCCGGCGCTTCGCGTCGGGCATCGTGGCGTACCGCCCCACCACCACGCGCAGCACGGCCCCCAGGATCCGGACTCGCCAGGACAATGCCATTGCCGGGTCGCCCCTTCTCCTTCGCCCCGCGCGCTCCGCAGCCTACTCCTCGCCAAGTCAGGGCTGGTGGCCCGCCGACCAGTGCCGGAGCGCTGCCCGGGCTCTCCCGCATCGCGCGTTCAGGCGGCCTGGTCGCCGTTGAGCCGTCGACGGGCGGCCTCGATCGCCTCCAGCGCCGCACAGAGACCTGCGCTCACCCCGCGCCCGAAGTCGCTGCTCCCGCCGACCTCGTCCCGCAGCCCTCGGAGCGCCGTGGACATCTCGCTCAGGGCCTCTGCTGCCCCGTCGGCGACTAGGTGCGCCTCATACTCGGCCTCCCACTCACGCCAGGGGAGGCGGTGTCCGCAGGAGCAGTACCGCTCGTGGATCTCGGTGCCGCCTGGCCCGTAGCTCGTCAGTGTTCCGGGCAGGTGCTCGCGCCGGCACGCCGGCCGCGCCTTGCTCATCGAGACCACCCTCCTCACAAGCCTGTCCATCACGAGGAGGGTCGCGATGGGGTTCTGATGCGTTCGGACCAACCTGCACGTCATGCGAACGCCGCCACGATCTCCGGGTGCCATGACGCTGCGGGCCAGTTCCCCTCGGGTCATGCGCAAAAGGGTCCTGCCCGCACCGAGTGTCACACCGTCATGGAAACGGGAGCTGAGCGGCCCGCAGCGCGGCTCAAGGTTGCAGTTTTGCGCAAAACCCGATCTGGTGGCGTCAGACCACCACAGAACCGCACACCCGATCGAGCCAAGGGAGGCAGACGATGGCGCAGCGTAGACCGGCCAACGGGCGCGTGACCCAGGCCGACGTCGCCCGGATCGCCGGGATCAGCCAGACGGTCGTCTCGATGGTCCTCAACGGCACCGGGATCGCCCAGCGCCGGGTCAGCGACGACACCCGCCGTCGGGTGCTCGACGCCATCGAGCGCACCGGCTACGTCGCCAACCCGATCGCGCAGCGCCTCGCCGGTGGCAAGAACGCACTGGTGGGCGTGTACACCTACGAGCCGGTCTTCCCGAGCAGTGCCGGCGACTTCTACCAGCCGTTCCTGGAGGGTGTGGAGCGCGCGGCCCAGACGCGTGGGGTGGACCTGGTCCTGTTCACCTCGATGTCCGCCCACCACGGCGGGCCGCTGGTCGACGGCGGGAGCCTGCACCGGCTTCGGGTGGCCGACGGGTGTGTGCTGCTCGGGCGTCACTCCCACGCCCAGGACCTGGTCGCGCTGGCGAGCCAGGACTTCCCATACGCGTTCGTCGGTCGGCGCGCGGCCCCCGGGGTCACGGTCCCGTTCGCCGGTGCCGACTACGACGGCGCGACCGCCGCCGTCACCGAGCGGCTCCTCGATCTCGGGCACCGGCGCGTCGCGATCATCTCCGAGGCCGGTCCGCACGAGTCGATCGAGGACCGGGTGCGCGGATACCGCCGGGCGATGCGTGCCGCCGGGCAGCTGCCCGTCACCTTCGAGGACCCGGACTTCACCTCCGGTGAGTTCTTCGAGACCCTCGCGGTCCACGAGATCACCGCGGTCCTCGCGATGTCCGACCTCGCCCGGCCGCTGCGGGATGCGGCGCTGGCGCGAGGGATGCGGGTGCCACAGGACCTGTCGATCGCCCGCCTCGGGGACCCGGAGCGGCGCGACGCCGGCGGGGTGGACTGGTCCGGCTTCACGATCCCCCGGGTCGAGATGGGCGCGCAGGCGTTGCAGATCGTGCTGCACCAACTCTCCCCGTCCGAGCCCACCGGGAGCCGCGACGACCCCGACCGGCCCGAGGCCACCCTCCAGGTCTTCATCCCGTGCGAGCTCGTCCCGGGCTCCACCATCGCTGCCACGACGACCACCACCTCGACGAACACCAAGGAGAACGCCACCTCATGAGCGGCATCACGCACGACGAACACACCCAGGTCCTCGTGGTCGGGGGTGGGCTCGGCGGTGTCGCCGCCGCCCTCGCTGCGGCCCGTTCGGGCGCCACCGTGGTGCTCACCGAGGAGTTCGAGTGGATCGGCGGGCAGTCGACCTCCCAGGCCGTGCCGCTGGACGAACACCCGTGGATCGAGGACTTCGGCTGCACCCGCTCCTACCGCCGGTACCGCGACGGCATCCGCGACTACTACCGGCGCGCCTACCCGCTCACCGACGAGGCGGCCGCCCGGCGCGACCTCAACCCGGGTGCCGGCTGGGTGAGCAAGCTCTGCCACGAGCCCCGCGTCGCCGTCGCCGTGCTGGAGGAGATGCTCGCGCCGTACCGGTCCAGCGAGCGGCTGCGCCTGTTCACCGGCTACCGCCCGGTCGCGGCGGACGCCGTCGACGGCGTGGTGTCCTCGGTCACCCTGGCCCCCGTCGACGGGGACCGGCACCTGCGCATCGGTGCCGACTACGTGATCGACGCCACCGAGCTGGGTGACCTGCTCCCGCTGGCGGGCATCGACTACGTCACCGGATTCGAGTCCCGTGCCGAGACCGGCGAGCCGAGCGCTCCCGAGCAGGCCCAGCCGGAGAACATCCAGGCGCTGAGCATCTGCTTCGCCGTCGAACACGAGGCCGGAGCCGACCACACGATCCCGAAGCCGGAGCAGTACGAGAAGTGGCGTGCCGTGCAGCCGGACTTCTGGGGCGCGCCGCTGGTGAGCTGGACCGCGCCGCACCCGCGCACCCTCGAGATCACGTCCCGGCACTTCGAACCGAACCCCGGCGACGACGTGCTGGCCGTGGTGGCCGACCAGAGCGCGAACCCCGGGGACACGAACCTGTGGAGCTTCCGCCGGATCATCGCCACGGACATGTTCGCCAAGGGCACGTTCGACAGCGACGTCACCCTGGTCAACTGGCCGTCCATCGACTACTTCGAGGCACCGGTCATCGACGTGCCCGAGGACGTCGCGGCAGCCCGGCTCGAGGACGCCCGGCAGCTCAGCCTCTCGATGTTGTACTGGATGCAGACCGAGGCACCCCGCCCGGACGGTGGTGCCGGCTGGCCGGGACTGCGGTTGCGCCCGGACATCATGGGCACCGAGGACGGCCTCGCGATGGCGCCCTACCACCGGGAGAGCCGCCGCATCCGGGCCGTGGAGACGATCCGGGAACAGGACGTCTCCCCCGCCGCCCGCGGCACCGACACCGCCCGCAGTTACCCCGACAGCGTCGGCGTGGGCATGTACCGGATCGACCTGCATCCCTCCACCGGCGGCGACAACTACATCGACGTCCCGGCGGCGCCGTTCCAGATCCCCCTCGGCTCGATCATCCCCGCCGGCGGCGGCAACCTGCTCGCCGGCGCGAAGAACCTCGGCACCACCCACATCACGAACGGCTGCTACCGGCTGCACCCCGTGGAGTGGAACATCGGCGAGGCCGCCGGGATGCTCGCCGCGCACTGCCTGAACACCGGCCTCACCCCCACGGGCGTGCACGGCGATACCTCCGCCGTCGGAACCTTCCAGCAGGTCCTCGAGGCGGACGGCTTCGAACTGAGCTGGCCTGACGGCGTCTACGCCTACTGAGCCTCACCGCGACATCCACAGCAGAACCTGACAACGAAGTCCCCCACGAGAAGGAGTCAGTCCCATGAATCCGCAGATCCGCCGTCGTCATTTCCTGTCCATGGTGGGCGTCGGTGCCCTCGGCACCACGGCGCTCGCCGCCTGCTCCGACGACGGCGGCGCAGGCGAGGAGGCCCCCGAGGGCCCCGTCGAACTGCGCATGACCGTCTGGACCGCGTCCGAGGACCACCTCGGGCTGTTCCAGGAGATCGCCGACGCCTACGTCGCCGACCATCCGGACGAGGTCTCGGCCGTTACGTTCGAGACCATCCCCTTCGACGGCTACACCACCAGCCTGACCACCCAGCTCGCCGGCGGGAACCCACCCGACCTCGCGTGGATCTTCGAGTCGAACGCCCCCGAGTTCGTGCAGTCCGGTGCGCTCGTGGACGTGCGCGAGACGCTCTCGTCCACGGAGGGCTACGACTTCGAGGACGTCGGCGAGACCGCCCTCGAGCTCTGGCAGGACGGCGACGCGCTGTACGCCTACCCGTTCTCCAACTCGCCGTTCGTGATGTTCGTCAACACCGACCGGATCGCCGGATCCGGTCAGCCGAACCCGGCCGACCTCGTGGCCTCCGACGGCTGGACCTACGACGCGGCGCGCGACATCTCCGCGGCCTCCGCCGCCGCCCTCGGCGGCGCGGGACTCGTGGTCCGCGACTTCGACTACATGAACTGGACCAACCTCGCCACGGTCTGGGGCGGCTGGGACGCCGAGCCCTGGAGCGCGGACGGCGCCACCTCCGAGTTCGACTCCCCCGAGATGGTCGACGCCCTGGAGTGGTTCCACGACGCGATCTTCACCCAGAACGCGATCCCCGGACCCGGCACCAGCGCGGACTTCTTCGCCGGCGACACCACGATGACGATCACGCAGATCTCCCGGGCGTCCTCGCTGGACGGCTCGTTCGCCTGGGACATCGTGCCGCTGCCGGCCGGTCCGACCCAGCAGCAGAACATCGTCGGCCAGGCCGGCGTGGGCGTGCTGGCCGCGGGCAAGAACCCCCAGGCGGCGGCGAACTTCCTCGCGTACTTCACGAACCCGGAGAACTCCGCGTCGCTGTCCCTGTACTTCCCGCCGCCGCGGGAGTCGCTCCTGAACCCGGAGACGCTCGCGGCCGGCAACCCCGTGTTCTCCGAGCCGCAGCTCGGGATCGTCATCGACTCGATCAGTGGCGCCACGACGAAGCCCTCGCACGCGAACTTCGCCCAGGTCGACACCACCGCCCGCGGCGCACTGGACGCCATGTGGACCCCGGACGCCGACGTCGCCGCCGTGGCGGCCGACGTCAGCGAAGCGATCCAGCCTCTCCTCGAGGCCTGAGCGGACCGGGCACAGGCACAGCACTGCACAGGAGCGAGATGACCTCGATCACCACTGCTCAGCCGGACCGGCCCCAGCGCCGGTCCGCCTGGCGGCGGCGCGACGCCGCCACCGGATACGCCTTCGTGGCGCCGGCCGTCATCGGCGCGATCGCCTTCGTGATCGTGCCGCTCGGGGCCGTCATCTGGTATTCGCTGCACGAGTGGAACGTGCTGGCGAACACGTTCACGTTCGTCGGCGCGGAGAACTACCAGCACATGCTGGACGACGCCGCCCTGCACGACTCCCTGATCGCGAGCCTGTGGTTCTCGATCGGGGTCGTCGCGGTGAACATCTCGCTCGCGCTGTTCCTCGCGGTGCTGCTGAACCAACGGCTGCCCGGCACCACGCTGTTCCGGGTCCTGTTCTTCACCCCGGTGGTGGTCTCGCTCGTCGCGTGGACGATCGTCTGGGGGTTCCTGCTGCAGGCGGACAACGGCATCAACGGATTCCTCGCCGAGTTCGGCGTCACCGGCCCGAACTGGCTGCGCAACAACGTGACCGCGATGATCGCGGTGGTCGTGGTGCAGGTCTTCAAGAACGTCGGCCTGAACATGGTGTTGTTCCTGTCCGCGCTGCAGTCCGTGCCCGAGGAGATCCAGGAGGCCGCCCGCCTGGACGGTGCCGGTGCCTGGCGCCGGTTCTTTGCGATCACCCTGCCGATGATCAGCCCGACCATGCTCCTGGTCGCGATCCTCACGGTCGTCGGGTCCCTGGAGACGTTCGCCCTGATCGACGTCCTCACCGACGGCGGCCCGGGCACCTCGACGACGGTGCTCGTGTTCTACCTGTACCGGCAGGCCTTCGAGTTCAACCAGTTCGGGTACGCCAGCGCCATCTCGGTGCTGCTGTTCGTGATCGTGCTGGCCCTGACCCTGCTCCAGTGGCAGACCCGGAAGCGGTGGGTGTTCCATGAGTCCTGATCAGCTCACGCACAGGCGCACGACGGCGGAGGGCGCCCCGGGCTCGTCGGTCGCCGATGGTCGCGGTACGCCGGCCGCGCGACGCCCCCGGCGCAGGTTCGGCAGTGAACACCTGGGCCGTGCCGCCCTGGTGTTCCTGATGATCATCGTCGCGGTCCCGTTCGTGTTCCCGATCTGGTGGATGATCACCTCGAGCATGAAGACCACGAGCGAGATCCTGCGGCTGCCGCCCAGCCTCTGGCCGGAGTCCCCGTCGTTCGACTCCTACCGCCAGGTCTTCGAACTGCAGCCGTTCGCGCAGCAGTACCTCAACAGCCTCTACATCGCGGTCCTGGTCACCGTCGGCACGATGGCCGTGGCGGCCCTGGCCGGCTACGCGTTCGCGCGGATCCGGTTCCGCGGTTCGAACGCGCTGTTCGTGCTCGTCCTGGTGGGCCTGCTGGTGCCCTCCGAGGTCACGATCGTCCCGCTGTTCCGGATGGTGAACTCGGCCGGGCTGATCGACACCCACTGGCCGCTGATCGTGATCCCGATCCTCGGCGCGCCCAGCGTGCTGGCCACGTTCATCATGCGTCAGTTCTTCGTCACGCTCCCGGGTGAGCTCGAGGAGGCGGGCCGCATGGACGGTCTGAGCCGGTTCGGGATCTTCGCCAGGATCGCGCTGCCGCTGTCCCGCTCGGCCCTCGCCGCCGTGGCCATCTTCACGTTCCTGAAATCCTGGAACCTGTACCTCGAACCGCTGGTGTACCTGTCCTCGAAGTCCAACTTCACCCTCCCGCAGGCCCTCACCCAGTACGTCGACGCCTACGGCGGTCCGATCTGGAACGTCCAGCTCGCGGCGACCACCCTCACGGTGATCCCGGTGCTGATCGTGTTCATCGCGGCCCAGCGGCAGTTCATCCAGGGGCTGGCGAACTCCGGCCTGAAGGGCTGAGGCTGAGAGTTCCGACCCGTCGGTCCAGACCCAACCGGATCGGCTGCGGCTCCGAATCGTCGGTATGGGACCGCCACTGCCGACGCAACGAGGCACCACGGAGGCCGGCGCCGTCGGGGCACGGCGCCGCAGCCGCCCGTCGACGCTCGGACGACGGGCCGCGACGGGCGTCGTGGTCGCCGTGGTCGGCGTGGCCCTGGTCGTGCTTCCGGGTCTGGGGGGCGACGACCCGCAGTCCGGGCCGGGCGATCCCACGGTTTCCGTGCCGGACGCGGGCCAGGGCTCGGAGGACCGACGCCCGACCCTGGAGACCGTGCAGGGTCTGGCCGCCGAACTGAGCGACACCACCGGCGACCAGCCTGTCGACCCGGACCGCGTGGCGGCCGTGGTGACCAGCCCGGGTCCGTTCGTGGCCCTCGGTCGGTTGCAGATCCCCGCCATCGGGCTCGACGTCGAGGTCGGCAACGGGGTCGACCCGAACACCCTGACCCTCGGTCCGGGCCACTGGCCGGGCACACCATTGCCGGGCCGGCCCGGCAACGCGGTCCTGTCCGGTCATCGCACCACCCACACCGCTCCGTTCCGCGACCTCGACGAGATGGTCGAGGGTGACCGGATCACGGTGTCGACCCCGACGGGCACGGCGACCACGTTCGTGGTCACCGAGGTGCTCCTGGTCGGTGTCGCCGAGTACACGAACGAGGTCCTCGCCCAGCCCGAGGACCCGTCGGCACGTGAGCTGACGCTGTTCGCGTGCCACCCGGAGGGCCGCCTCACCCACCGGATCGTCGTGCACGCGCAGGTACCGCCGGCCTGATCCCCGCCCACCGGGTGGATCCATACGAAAGGAGCGACACCTCGATCGGAACCAGGATCGCCGCGAGCCCCCGGCCTTCATCGGCGGTGCGACGCGGACATGAGCAGATCACCAACGAAAGCAGGTGTGACTTCCATGCACGAGACCAACGAGCCCCTCGGGGCCGACTCCGGGCGGGCCGCGCGAGTGCGCCGTTCCAGCCAGATGTTCGGCGGCAAGCCGGTGCTGCAGTTCCGGACCGAGACATCACGCCGGGGATTCATCGCCGGTGCCGCGCTGGTCGGGGTCGGGGCGACCTTCGTCGCCTTCAACCGCAACGACCCACGCGCCTTCGCCGACGCCGGTGGCGACATCGACATCCTCAACTACGCGCTCACCCTGGAGTACCTCGAGGCGGAGTTCTACACGCAGGGAATCTCCGGCAACGTCCTCACCGACGAACGTGAACTCGAGCTCGTCAGCCCGATCCGGGACCACGAGCAGGCACACGTCGACGGCATCAGCCAGTTGATCACCGACCTCGGCGGCACGCCGGTGGAGTCACCGACGTTCATGTTCCCCGAGGGCACGTTCACCGACCGGGACGTGTTCCTCGAGACGGCGTCGATGTTCGAGGAGTTGGGCGTGCAGGCCTACCACGGTCAGGTCGCCCTGATCAGCGACGTGCAGATCCTGGGCACCGCGGCAGCCATCGCGGGAGTCGAGTCCCGGCACGCGGCGGTTGTCGCCGACCTCATCGGCGGTGCCCCGTTCCCCGCACCGTTCGAGGCGAACCTTCCCGTGGAGGACGTCCTCGCGGCGGCCGGCCAGTTCATCGAGAGCTAGGAGAACACCGTGTACACACGCAAGAACCTGATCCGTGACGCCGGGCTGGTGATCCCCGGCGCGATCGCCCTGACGATGCTCGGTTCGAAGTTCGCGTTCGCCGACGACGGCGACTTCGAGAGTCCGCTCGACGTGCTCAACTATGCCCTCACACTCGAGTACCTCGAGGCCGAGTTCTACCGGCAGGGCAACGACGCGGGACTGCTCACCGGGAAGGCCGCGGAGTACTTCGCCACGATCCAGACCGACGAGGAGACGCACGTGATGACGCTCCAGGACACCATCGCGTCGCTCGGCGGCGCGGCCGTGCCGGCTCCGATGGTGGACTTCGGGGAGTCCTTCGCCAGCGAGGAGAGCTATCTCGAGACGGCCTACACCTTCGAGAACCTCGGCGTGCAGGCCTACCTCGGCGCGGCCCCGTCGCTGTTCCAGGAGAAGGAGCTGCTGACGGCGGCGGCGAGCATCTTCGGGGTCGAGGCACGCCACGCCGCGATCATCGGCGTGCTGCAGAACAAGCCCGCCGAGGGCGGCGTCTACCAGGGCGCTCTGGAGACCGCACTGGCGCGCGCCGACGTCCTCGAGGCGGCGTCTCCGTTCATCGTCAGCGCGGAGACGCTCTGACGGCGAACGGTTCACGGCACGGCGCCGGCGCGATCTCGGGGGTCGCGCCGGCGCCGCCGTCGGAAGGCACACCTTGCAGTTTTACGCATGACTCGGTTGCCTGGGCGTCAGGACCCCATCGGGCTTCCGTGGCCACCGCACCGAGGCGGAGGCGCCGGACCCGGAGACAGGAAGTTCCGGATGCGTTCCATTGCCGCCCTGGTCGGCGCCGTCGGCCTCCTCGCCGCTGGGCTCGTCGCCGTCCCGCCCGCCCCCGCCGGCCAGGCGATCCCACCGGCCGGGGCGCCCGTCTCCCTCGGCGAGATCGCCGTGGTGCCGCTCGACGACCGGCCGTTCCCCGCCGTCACACCGCTGGAGATCGCCGCCGCCGGCGGCCACACGGCGATCGCCCCGCCCACCGATGACCTGGGTGAGTTCTTCACCTATGGCGATGCGGACGCCGTCGGGCAGTGGTGGCTCGAAGCCGCCGCGGAGGCGGACGCCTCCGTCGTCGCGCTGCCGATGCTCGCCTACGGCGGCCTCGTCGCCTCCCGGGCGTGCGGCACGGACCTGGAGACGGCGCGGGAGCGGTTGAGCGTGCTCGAGGAGGTCAAGACCGCGAACCCGGACCGGCCCGTCTACGCCTTCGACGTGATCCAGCGCCTGACCATCGAGCCAACCAGCGGCTACCCCGGTTCCTACTCCGGTCCGGTGCGCCGTTGGGCCGAACTCATGGACCAGGTGGAGAACCTGGGCATGGAGGAACTGCGGGCCGAGTACGAGCAGGTGGCCGCCTCCATCCCGGAGGAGATTCGGACCGACTACCTGTGCGCCCGGGCCCGCAACCACCAGATCAACCAGGACATGATCCACGCGGCCGCGGACGGCACCATCGACTTCCTCGTGCTCGGTCAGGACGACGCCAGCGCCTACGGCCCGCACCGCGCCGAGAAGGAACGGCTCGCCGCCCTGATCGCCGAGCTCGGCGTCGGGGACCGGGTCAAGATCTACCCCGGAGCGGACGTGCTCGGTGCACTCCTGACCGCGAAGCTGGTGGTGGAACGCCTCGGCGTGGATCCCTCGGTCGCCGTCGAATGGTCCCGCACCCCCGGCGAGGAGTGGACCGCGCCGTACCAGGACATCCCTTACGGCGACCTGGTGAACGAGTACATCACCACCCTCGGCGCTGTGCGTTCGGACACCCCGGACGCGGATGTGCTGCTGATGGCGAACACCTCCGGTGCGGGTTCCCTGCACCCGTTCGTGGACCGGATCAGTGCCGAGGTGGCGCATGGCCGGCTCGTCGCGATCGGCGACGACGCCGTGGCCGGGGTGGTCGACCCCGAGCTGATGTCCCTGGTCTCGCCGCGGATCGACCTGGCCGAACTGGGTGGCTGGTCCGGGTGGAACGTGGGCATCTCGTTGTCGCAGTCCGTGGTCCGGGCCGCGCTCCTCGAGGCGGGCGGGACGCTGCGGGCGGGCGAGGGCCCACGGGACAACCTGGTGCCGCGTCAGCGCGCGCAGGTGCTCACCGGCGCGGCGGCCGCGCACCAGCGCCTGCTCCTGGAGGAGCTCATCCACACCGACCTCTACCGCAACAACGTGCGGGCCGCCGTCCGGCAGTACGCCGTGGACCACGGCGACGACCCGCAGTACATGACGCAGGTGTTCGAGGGTGCGAACGCCCTGGCCGTGCAGCGCACCGACGCACTGGCGGAGGCGCTCTTCGCCGAGGAGTTCGCCGGGGTCTCGATCCGCCTCGGCAGCGACGGGCGCCGCGAGCACACCGCCGTGGTCTCCGCGATGGCGGGCCTGGACCTGCGCCTGGGGTGGCCGCGCTACCAGGAGCTGGACGTGTTCCCGGACGTGGTGCTGACCGACGAGCCGCCGGCGGATCCTGTCACGCTCGCGCTGCTGCCCGCACGGCTCGACGTGCGCCCCGGCGAGGCGACCTCGCTGGAGCTGACAGCAGTGCTGCGCAACGACACCGCCGCCCGGGTCACCGCGACCCTCGCCGTCGCCGCGCCGGAGGGCTGGGCAACCCCGACGCCGGCCTCCGTCCGGCTCGAACCGTTCCAGGTGTTCGAGGTGCCCGTCGAGGTCACGACGGCGGAACTCACCCCGGACTCCGACGCGGCGGTCGAGCTCTCGCTCACCCCGCGCGGCGGCACCCCGGTCACGACGACGGCCACCGTGTCCGCCGCGTGGCGCAACGTCGCCCTGGCCTCCTCCGGCGCGAGCGTGACGGCGTCGGGGTACTGGAACCAGTACTCCCCCGACCGCGCCATCGACGGCAACTCGGCCAGCACCGCGAGCCGGTGGATCACCGCCGCCGGACCCGCGCACTGGCTCGAGGTCAGGTTCGCCGCCCCGGAGCCGGTCGACACGGTGGACCTGTACCAGTACGGCGGCTACCTGCTCACCGACTACACGCTGTCGGCGCTGGTGGACGGCACCTGGCAGGACGTCGTCGCGGTCACCGGGAACACCGAGGTCGCCCCGCAGCACACGTTCGAGACCGTGGTGGCCACCGCCCTCAGGCTGGAGATCACCGGCACCCGCGACGGCCAGGTGCGCCTGTACGAACTCGAGGCGACCTGCCGCACGGCGGGTGCCTGCGGCTGAGCCCGCCCGGGCGTGATCCCACACGATGGAACGACACCCGCGCCCGGTTCGAGGGGCACGGGCACGCAGGTAGCGTCCGGTTCATGACCACCACCGACCACACCCGCACCACCGGCGCCGCCCGCCTCATCACCCCAGCCGACCTCGCCGGGATCGCCGGGCGGCCCGGCGTCGTCATCCTGGACGCCACCTCGATCATCCGCCAGCCCGACGGCGACGGGTACTACTCGGCCGACACCGGCCGTGGCCTCTACGAACAGGGCCACCTCCCCGGCGCCGTCTACGTCGACCTCCTCGACGACTTCGCCGACCGCAGCAACCCCGACTTCTGGACCGCCCTTTCCCCGGAGCAGTTCGCCGAGAAGATCGGCGCGCTCGGTGTCTCCAACGACTCGACCATCGTGGTCTACGACCAGGGCCAGACGATGTGGGCCACCCGCCTGTGGTGGAACCTGCGCTACGTCGGCCACGACGACATCCTCGTGCTCGACGGCGGACTGCCGGCCTGGCAGGCCGCCGGCCGGCCGGTCGAGACCGGCCCCGGGACGGCGCTGCCGCTGGCCACGTTCGTGGCCGACCCCCGCACCGAGCTCTACGCCTCCGTCGAGACGGTCACCGCCGCGCTCGGGGACCCGGGTACGGCGCTCGTCAACAGCCTCGACCGCGAGACGTTCACCGGCGAGCGGGTCACCTACGCGCGACCGGGCCGGATCCCCGGCTCGAAGCACATCTTCTTCGGCGACCTGGTCGACGCCACCGGCCTCGCCGCCGGGGTGGAGACGGTGCGCGCCGCCGGCGACGCCGCGGAGGTCATCGGAAGTGACGGCCCGGTGATCGCCTACTGCGGCGGCGGCATTGCGGCGACGTTCGTCGCCTTCCAACTCGCCCGTGCCGGCCGCTCGGACGTGGCCGTCTACGACGGCTCGATGACCGAATGGGCGAACAACCCCGCGCTGCCGTTGGAGACGGGCGAGCCCGCGTCCTGAACCTCGGCACGGCCCGCCGGCGCCGACCTCGGGGCCGGCGGGGTTGCCGCACCCCTCACCCGGCTGCGAGCCAAGAATTGGGCGAACGAGCCACTACAGCGGGCCAGCCTCGGCCAGCAGGGTGGTCGAGGTCGGCGATCAGTGGTCCGATGTACTTCGTGACGACCGCCCACACCGTCTCGTAGTCGATGTCACCGTATTCGTGCGCGATGACATTGCGCATGCCGATCATCTTGTGCAGGTTCGGGATCCGGTCCGCTGTCTCGAGGTCGTCGTGGCGGAGACGGACGAGCGCCTCGCCAAGGACCTCCAGTTGCCGCTCGACTGCGGAGCGCAGGAGCAAGTCGGCGAAGAACTGCTCCTTGGTCACGCCGTCCGTGAACGTGCGTACAGCCTTCGCAGCCCCACGATCGGCTGACCCGGTTCAGCCATCGTCGGTGAGGGTCTTGCGCATGATCAGGCGGGGCATCCTGCTCGCGACCGCGTCCGTGGTTCCGACCACGGAGAACCCGGCGCGCTCGAACATCGCCCGGGTCCCGACGAACGCCATCGTGGTGTCCATGCGGCCGTCCGGGTCGACCGGATGTGCCTCGACGGCCGGGGCGCCCATCCCCGCCGCGTAGGCGAGGGCGCCGCTGATCATCGCGTCGGTGACGCCCTGCCTGCGGTGGCCCGAGCGCACCACGAGGCAGATGATCGACCAGACGGGCACCTCGTCGATGCGGCGGATGAGTTTCGAGCGCTCGAGTCGGGGGATCTCGGTGCGGGGACTGATGCTGCACCATCCGACCGGCACGCCGTCGCGGTAGGTGACCACGCCGGGCGCGGTGTCCCGCTCGCACAGGGCCCGCATCGCCCGCTCCCGGCTGCCGCCGCCGAGTTCGTCGATCTGCCGCGCCGGGATCCGGTGCGAGAGGCACCAGCAGTGCGTCGCCCGACGGGTGGGGTTGATGACGTCGGCGAAATCCTCGAAGCGGTCGGCCGTGACCGGGTGGGTCTGCCAGCCCGCGCTCACCTGGCTCATGGCGCGCCCTTCACGATTGTCGGCTCGGTGAGTCGGCGATCTCGCTGACGCCCGACGGCGGCGCCTGCTCCTGGAGGATGGCGGCGGCCGCTGCGGCGTCCCCGGCCACGTGCCGGCGCAAGGCCGGCAGCACGAGCAGGATCGCCGGCGCCAGGATGATCGCCGCGGCGATGTTCACCGCTCGAAAGTCCCCAAACGCGAGGATGGGACCGGCGAGCGCTGCCGCGGCGGCGCCAGCGTAGTTCATGCCGGCGTCGGTCGCGCCCTGCAGCGGGATCCGCACCTCCTCGGAGGACACGGCGGCCAGCAGCGAAGACGCGGAGATGATGCACGCGGACCAGCCGATCCCGAGGATCGTCAGTGCGACCGCGGTGAGGCTGCTGTTGCCCGCGTCGCCGGGCCCGCCGGTGGCCAGGGCCGCGGCCATGAATCCGAGCGCCACCGCGACCACGAGGGTCACGATGCCACCGATCGCCGTGTGCACGGCGCCCCACCGGTCCGCGAGCCAGCCGAACACCGGGCTGAGCGCGTACATGCCCAGCACGTGCAGGCTGATCACAATCCCCACGAGTTCCAGCGACATGCCGTGGTGCTGCATGTGCAGCGGGGTCATCACCATCACCATGACCATCACCGAGTGCGCGCACGCGGTCAGGACCACCGCGAACCGCGCGACCGGGTGCCGGCCGGCCCAGCGCAGCGCGGCGACCGCCCCCACGGGGTGAGCCGTTCTCGCCGACCCGACGGCCGCCGTCGGGCTGGGTACGGCCGGTGCGGCCACGGGCCGGAAGAGTACGGCGAGGACGGTCGCCGCGGCGGCGAACGAGATCACGGAGAACAGGTAGACGCCGACCAGGTGCGGCAGCCCGAGGGACAGGCCCAGCCGGTCCCCGACGGCCGTCAGGTTCGGGCCGGCCACCGAGCCGACCGTGGTCGCCCAGATCACGATGGACATCGTGCGGGCACGGCTGGCGAGCGGGGCGTTGTCCGCGGCCGCGTACCGCGACTGTAGGTTCACGGCTTGGGCCACACCGAACAGGCCGAGGCCCACGAGCATCACGATCAGCTGGGAGAGCACGGCGGACAGGATGATCAGCAGCGCACCGACCACCGCGAACGCGTACCCGAGCGACAGGGCCCACCGCCGCCCACGTCTGGTCGCCATCGCCGCCAACGGCACCGCGGCCACCGCGGCGCCCAGCACGCTCGCCGCCTGGGCCAGGCCCGCCACGGACGTCCCGCCGAGCTCCTCGGCGAGCAGTCCGCCCACGGCCACCCCGGAAGCCACGCCGACTCCACCGAGCAGGTTCGAGACGATCAGGACGCCGACGCTGCGGCCGTCGATCCGCGCCATCAGGCGAACTTCCTTCCCAGACGTTTCCATGGACGGTCCACGGTACTTCTCCCGTCCGACATGATGGTCCGTGCACACGGTCGATCGAGAAGGTGGGGCATGGACTCAGCGGTGGGATTCGACAGTTCGGGCTTCGATGATCTGACGATCGAGTCGCTGCGCGGGTCGGGCAGCGTGAAGTGGTCCACCTTCCCGGACCGCATCGGTGCGTTCGTGGCCGAGATGGACTTCGGCACCGCCCCGGCCGTCAGCGCGGCCCTGCACGAGGCCGTGGACCGTGGCGTGTTCGGGTACCTACCGGGCGCGGTCCTCACGCCGATGCAGGAGGCGTGCGCGGCCTGGTCGCGGACGGTCTACGGCTGGGACGTCCCCGCGGCGAACGTGCGTCCCCTGCCGGACGTGATCAGCGCCCTCCAGGCCGCCATCGAACACTTCTGTACACCGGGCTCCCCGGTGATCCTGCCCACGCCTGCCTACATGCCGTTCCTGACCGTGCCGCCGGCGATGGGCCGGGAGATCATCCAGGTGCCGATGCTGCGCGAGGCCGGCCGCGACGTCTACGACCTCGACGGGCTCGATGCGGCCTTCCGCGCCGGCGGGAACCTGCTCATCCTGTGCAATCCCCACAACCCCATCGGCCGGGTCCTCGAGCGGGACGAGATGGAGGCCATCGCCGCGGTCGTCGAGCGGCATGGCGGGCGGGTGTTCTCCGACGAGATCCACGCTCCCCTGGTGTTCTCCGGGCACAAGCACGTGCCCTACGCCTCGATCAGCGACGCCACGGCCGGGCACACCGTCACCGCCGCCTCCGCCTCCAAGGCGTGGAACCTCCCCGGGCTCAAGTGCGCGCAACTGATCCTGTCCAACGATGCCGATGTGGCGACCTGGCGCGAGGTCGGCATGATGCCCGAGCACGGCGCCGCGAACCTCGGCGTCATCGCGAACACCGCCGCCTACTCCGCCGGCGGCCAGTGGCTCACGGACGTGCTGCGCTACCTCGAGGGCAACCGGGACGTGTTGAGCGACCTCGTCGCCGAGCACCTGCCCGGCGCCGACTGCACGCCGGCCGAAGGCACCTACCTCGCCTGGATCGACTGTCGCGCCCTCGACCTCGGGCCCGAGCCCGGCGGCTTCTTCGCCGAGCACGCCAGCGTCGCCTTGGTGGACGGCAGCGCGTGTGGGGATGCCGGCACCGGGTTCGTGCGCTACAACTTCGCCACGCCCCGCCCGATCATGGTCCGGGCGCTGGAGCAGATGGGGGCGGCGTTGGCCCGCAGGTAGGGCCGCCTGCCGGTCAGTTCAGGGCCGACGTCAGGCGAGCCAGGCCGTCCAGGAACGTCGCCCTGAGCGGCTCCTTGCGCCACTCCTCGAGGGTGAGCTCACGGCCAGCGTCACGGTAGCCCTGTTCGACCTCACGCATCGCCTCGACGAACGACCGTCCGTGCACCAGCAGGGAGACCTCCATGTCGAGGGTGAAGGACCGGATGTCCAGGTTGCTCGATCCGATCACCGCGATCTCGTCATCGATCGAGAAGTGCTTCGCGTGCAGGATGTAGGGAGCGGGGTAGAGGAAGATCCGCACGCCTGCCGCGAGGAGGGTGTCGTAGTACGAGCGTTGTGCGTGATACACCAGTCCCTGGTCGCCGATCTCGGACACGAAGAGCTGCACCTCGAGGCCCCGCTGGCACGCCGTGGTGATCGCGTAGACCATGGCCTCGTCCGGTACGAAGTACGGGCTCGTGAGAATGACCTTCTCGGTCGCGCCGTAGATGAGCGAGAGGAACAGGCGCAGGTTGCTCTCGGTCCGGTACCCCGGACCGCTCGGCACGACCTGGCACATGAGCGCGCCGGGCGAGGTGCTCACGGCGACATCGGCGGCGGGGACGTGCTCGGTGTCTAGTTGCTCCCCGGTCTCGATGAGCCAATCCGAGAGGAACACGGCGTTCGCGGACGCCACCACCGGCCCCGTCACCCGGGTGACAAGCTCCTGCCACATGAGTCCGCGTTTGATGTTCTTCGCGGAGTCGTAGTCACGCGAGATCAGGTTCTGCGAACCGAGGAACGCGACCTCGCCGTCGACGACGACGATCTTGCGGTGGTTGCGCAGATCCGGCCGCTGGTACTTGCCACGCAACGGCATGACCGGCAGCATCCACGACCACGAGACGCCGATGCGGTCGAGTTCGGCGAACGTCTCCTTCGAGCGGGCGACCTTCCTCGACGGGATGTGGTCGGCGAGGAGGCGCACCGAGACACCGCGCGTCACGGCGCGCTCCATCGCCGCGAAGAAACCCCTGGTCGTGTCGTCCAACGCGACGATGAAGTACTCGACATGCACGAAACGCTCGGCACGATCGATCTCCGCGGCCATGGCGTCGATCGACTGCTGATAGTCGCCGTGCAGGGTCGCGACGTTGCCGGCCACGGCAGGCAGCGCGGTCAACGTTTCGTTCTGCTCCAGAACGCGCTGGAACCATCGGGGCAGGCCGGCAGCGTCGGCGACCACGGCGTCGGACCTTGAGACCCGCTCGCTGACGATCCCGACGATGCGCTCCTGCTCCTCACGCCGCCTCTTGGGCAGCCGCACGCTCCCGATGAGCAGGAACAGCAGGATGCCGATGAAGGGGATCAGCATGATTGCGAGCAGCCACGCCATCGCCGCCGTCGGCTTGCGGTGTCGCGGAATGATGATCAGCGCCGCGATCTTGATCGCGAGGTCGATCAGAAACGCCGCCATCCAGACGAGGTTCGCCGCGAGCACTGGGTCCACACCCCAGAGTGTGGCAGTTCGCGGCGTACCGCAGTCATCCGTTTCAGCGGAGATTCGCCGGGGGCGACACCGCCCCGGGCGGGCCTCCCGGTTCCCGGTCAGGGTCAGGAGGTGCCGGTGGTGCGCTCCTGCTCACCGACGGCGCGGGCTGAGGAACCGGTGCGCGTCGACCGGCACGGCGCCGCCGGGCACGGGCGCCGGGTGGACGAAGCGACCGTCGTCGATCCACCCCTGCCGTTCGTAGAACCGGCGGGCAGCCGTGTTCCCGGTCGCCACGGCCAGCCAGGCCCGGTCGTGGCCCGCCGCGATCACCGCCCGTTCGCCCGCACGCAGCAACGCCGAGCCGATGCCGCCTCCACGCGCGGCCCGGTCCAGGTACAGCTGGTCGACCTGGTCGCCCTCGATCGTCACGAACCCGATGACCGCGCCGGCCCGTTCGGCGACGACCGTGTCCGTGAGGACCTCGGGAACCCGTTCGAGGAACGAGGCGGCGGTCCGGGCCTCGACGAGGGCGGGCGGCACGTGGCCGAGGTGGGCGTCGGCCCATCCCTGCCCCCAGATCCGGGCGATCTCGGCCGCGTCGGGAGGACCCGCCGGCCGCAGTTCGACGGCGCCACCGGCCGGTTCGGGAGCGCCGTTCTCCCCCGGCCCGCGTTCGGATGACATCGTCATGACAGGCCCCTTCTCGGCAGTCGGAGGCTGACGTGCAGTGTGGCACCGGCGTCGGGGATGTTTCAAGAAGCCCGGTGACGCGACGGTCGCACGGCCTCAGCTTCGGCTGAGGCGCCGAGGGCAATGGCGGCCGGGTCCGTCGCCGACGAGTACCCTGCCACGATGCGCGAACCACCGCCCGGCGTCGCCGACGACGCGATCGCCGCACTCCTCGAGCAGCACTGGTCGATTCGCGTCGCGTCGATCCACCACCTGCCCTGGGGCTTCGGTGCCTGGCACTGGCGGGTGGACGACTCCGACGGCGCGCGGTGGTTCGTGACGGCGGATGAGACGCCCGACGCCGCCCGGCGCCTCGAACTCGAAGCGACGTACGCCGCGGCTCGCGAGTTGCACTCTCGCGGCCTGGAGTTCGTGGTGCCGTCCGTGCCGTCCAGGTCGGGCCGCATGGTCGCCGCGATCGAGGGCTATGCGGTGAGCCTCGCGGCCTGGGTGTTCGGCGAACAGCCGACCGGCGCCCTCACGGCCGACGCCGCCGAGGCGACCGCCGCGATGCTGCGCCGGCTGCATCGCGAACCACCGCCGCCGGGCACGCGCGCCTGGATGCCCGCGCTACCGGGCCGCGCCGACCTCGAGCGGATGCCGGTGCTGCTCTCCCGGGACTGGACCGGAGGCCCGTTGAGCCGGGACGCCGAGGGCGTTGTGAACGAGCATCATGCGCGGATCCCGGCCTGGTTGTCGCGGTACGACGCGCGGGTGGAGCAGGCGCTCGCCGGCCGCGGCGACTGGGTCCTGACCCACGGTGAACCGGGACTGCACAACCAGATCGTGACGCCGTCCGGACGCAGGTGGGTCGACTGGGAGTCGATGCGAGTGGCTCCGCGCGAGCGGGACCTGACCGACCTCGCCCGGACCGGCGGCAGTGCGCACGGGGTGCGCGTCGGTGCGGACCCCGGGCTGCTCGAGCTGTTCGACCTGCGCTGGCGCTTGGACGAGATCGCCACCTTCTCGGCGTGGCTGCGCGGACCACACACCGGCACGGCTTCGGACCGGGTCGCGCTCGGCGGACTGATCGAGGAACTCACCCGCGAGGACTGGGTCACCGGGAACTGACGCCTGGCATGATCGACCTCATGGTCGAGCAGCCGACGGGTCCGCAACCGTGAACGCCGAGTCCGCCCTGCGGGAGGCGCGGATGGTCGGGCTGATCACGCTCGCCACGGGGGTGACGCTCACCGCCGCGCCCGGTCGCGTCGGTCCGCTCTTCGGCGTCGAGGACCGGTCGACGGCGCGGCTGCTCGGGCTGGCCGACCTCGCCCTGGTCCCGGGTCTGCTGGGCGGTACGCCGCGCTGGCCGTGGACGGCCGCGCGCGCCGTGGTCAACCTTCCCATGGCCGCCGTGCTCGCCCGCGGCCCGCGTACCGCCGGACGGGTCGTGGCGCTCGCGCTCACCGTGCGCGACGCCCAGGTGGCGCGGACCCTCCACCGCGAGCGACGCTGAGACCTGCGCCCCGACCGGCGACGCGCTAGAGGAACTCGCGGTCCGTCGTCGTCTCCACCGCGTGCAGTCCGGTCGGCCGGTCCGCGCGGTCCACTGCCGCCCGGCGCCCGGTCGGTTCCTTCGGCGCGAACAGCGCGACCTCGCGCCGCAGCAGCCGGGGCGAGAGGTCCACGCGCAACGCCGTGTCCGCATCGGCGGGTCGCAGGCTGACCGTGGGCCCCACCCGGTCGTTGGGCGTGATTCGCTCGGCAGCGGGGTAGGCGACCTGCGGGAGCCACAGCCGCGCGGTGTGGACGTAGTGCCGGTCGGCGGCCCGCGCCGTGGAGGTGAACATCTCCTGGGCGAAGGTCGTCTCACTGACGGTCGTGGGCAGGAAGAATGCCGGCTCCTCCTGCCAGACGTCGTCGGAGTACTTCCCCACCCGGCCCACCCGCCGGTGCGGCAGATCGAGTTCGCCGTCGTTACTGAGCTGGCGGAGCCGCCTCGTGCGCTCCTGACCGAGGTATCCGCGGGCCTGTCCCGACCCCCAGAACTCCACGAGTTGCCCCCGGGCACCGAGCTCGCTCCCGGAGACATCGGTGTCCACGTCGAGGTGGCCGCGTTCCTGACCGCCGGGCACCCTCGCCGCGAATGCCTCGTAGGCCTCGGCGAATGCCTGCTGCGCCCACCCCTCGGTGTACACGGCGCGGTAGGCGGCGACCAGGAGCCGGGTGCCGATGTCGACCTGCTCCTCCTCCTGGCGGGCGACCGCCATCGCCGCCGGGAACCGCTCGATCACGTCGTCGGTGAGGTCCTCGTAGACGGCCTCGGCGGGCTCCCACGGCCGGTGGATCACCTCCGCGATCACGGTGGCCCAACTGCGCCAGCCTGCCAACAGTAGCCGCAGCCGCGCGAGTTGTTTGCCCTCCCACAGGAAGGCGGCGGCGTCGCGGCGCTGTCGGGCCAGCACGTTCGCCACCTCCCACTCGTAGTGGCGGAACGCCTTGTAGAACGCGTGGTTGAAGCCCACCAACGCCACGACCGCCAGGATCACCACGCCCCCGGTGAGCCAGGCGTACACCGACCAGTCCGGTTCGGGGTCGGCCTGTGTGGCCCACACCCACACCACCGCGATGACCACGGCGGCGATCGCGAGGGTCCACCGCCACTGGCGCAGCAGCCGCTCCTTGGCCCGGTCGAGCGCTGCGGTCGCGGGGGCGGTGACGTCGTCACGCCGGTCGAGGAACCGCTGCCGGCTCGCCTCCACCTCGTCCAGGCGCCGGGCGACGTCCTCGCCGACCCGCGACATCACACTGCGGCTGTGCTGGGCGTGCCAGCGGGCGAACTCCGCCTCCACGGCGCGGGCCTCGCGCACGGCGCGCTCCGCGTCGGCGATCGCGGCCGCCAGCCGGGCGTCCTCGCCGGCTGCGTCGGCGTCACCGCCCGACGGCGCCGGCTCGCCCGCGGCGGGTGGCGGCGCCTGGGCGTCGGCTCGTTCGGCGACGGCCAGGGCACGGGCCTCCTGGAGCCGGATCACCTCGCCCTCACGGACCTCGCGGTCCCGGGCCAGGTCGAGCCGGTGGGAGCGCAGGTCCTGAACGGCGAGGGCGTCGAGCCGGCGGCCGTCGCGGGTGCGGAAGACCGTGCCGGGTGCGGGCACCACATCGCCGGGCCGCAGAACCTCCCGGACGCCCGTCTGGGTCGGGGACTCCATCCCCGGGATCGGGCCACCGTCCGCCAGGGCGAAGGCGAGGTCGCGCAGCCTGATCCAGGTGTTCGCGGGCGGCGGGGCGCCGCGGGTGGCCTCATAGGCGATCTCGTCGTCCATGGTGCGGCGCGCGGCGTCGATCGCATCGCGCGCCACCGCCTCGGCGTCGTCGACGGCCCGCGGACCGACGGTGACCAGCACCCCGGAGCCGTGCCCGACCAGGTGCTCGGTCGCGGAGCGTTCGAGACTGGTCCGGCCGCTGTTCGCCGTCCACGCCGCGACCGCGCCCACGGTGCGCAGGTTGAACCGGGCGGCCCGGCCCAGCGCCCGGCGCAGCCCCTCCCGGGTGCGCTCGGGGGCGTCGCCCGCGGGCGGGGTCTGCGCGACCCACTCCGGTGCCTCAAGGACGGTCTGCGCCGCCCGCCGGGCGATCAGGTCGGGCTCGCTCGCGGGCGCCGCCCAGGCGACCACGCGGCCCGGGCCCTGGGGTCCGAGGCCGGCCGGGTCGAGGGCCTTGCGGGCGAGCACGTCGACCACGCCCTCCCCCACGACCGAACGGATCGAGACCCTGGCGACCACCACGTCCTCGGGGTTGGCGGAGGAGTCCGTGGTGACCTTGTCGAACGCGCCGCCCGGCACCCCGCGCAGGATGCCTGCTGCGACCGACACCGCCGCCGCGGCGTGACCGGCGTAGTTCTCCGCCGCGCGCACGTAGATGGACATCCGGTCCAGGTCCGGACGGTCCTCGGGCGAGATGACCACGTTCGCCTCCCAGCCCGGTGCTAGGATCTCGCCGGGCAGCCCGTGCACGCCCGACGCCGGGATCACCAGGATCGAGCGGTGCAGCCGGGTCATGACCCGCCCCGACGGGTCCCTCGGCAGAGCTCGCTCGATCGTCACGCCGATCTCCTGGCCGAGGTCGGTGAGCTCGGTCGAGACCGCGTCTGCGGTGACCGCGAACTGGACGGCGACCACCCGCACGAGGTCCAACCGGTACCGGCCGAGGTGGGCGAACAGGTCCACCCGGTGCTCGCCGTCGCGGTCGACGAGGACGGCGCTCACGTGCACCGGCGCCGGCGGTGCCTCGATCACGTCAACGGGGTCCACCCACAGCGACGCCCCCGTGATCCCCTGCTTGGCCCACACGGCGACCAGCGAGCGGACATCGCGGGCGGCGGGCCCGCCCGCGATGATGACGGAGGCGGTGTCCATCAGAGGAACTCGCGTTCGTCGTCCACGAACGAATCGATCGCCCGATAGAGGTCGCGCAGCACGGACCGGATCAGGTGGCGCAGGTCGAAGGATCCGGGATAGCCCAGGAGGTCGTTCGCCCGCTCGAGGTCGTCGAAGTGGCGCCCGAACCCCTTCGCGATCCGCTCCACATCCGCCTTCGCCGCGGAACGTCGCTCCTCCGCCGTGGTCGGGTCGGCGTCCTCGGTCTCGTCGTCCTGGGCGCGGCGGCCCTCCTGGATCCAGGCCCGCAGGTCCGCCGGCAGGGAGTTCGTCGCCCCCTCGCCGAGGTCCAGCAGCCGGAAGTACGGGCGCATCGGCGTGAGCGACTCCTCGTCGTTCACCCGCAGCAGGGTCAACGAGAGCGACTCGAGTACCTGCGGCAGGGCTTCGGCGCCGCGGCCGTCACCGACCAGCAGAGGTTCCTCGAAGGTCAGCCAGTCCGCGGCCCCGGACGCACCGGCCGGCACGAACAGCCGCACCGGCGACGGCTGGACCTGCTTGAGCAGGGCCGCCACGAAGTAGCCACGGACCATCGCCGCGAGTGTGGTCGGGTGCATCGGCACCGCCTCGCCGAGCGGTCGGGACCGACGCCAGCGCCAGAACTCCTCACGGTCGGTCGTGGTCGCCTTCTTGCTCCCCCAGTCACTCGCGATCGGACGCATCAGGCTGTCGAACACGACCGGTTCGTACGGCTCGGCGAGCACCGTGAACACGTCGATGAACGCGGCCTCGGTGTCCGAGAGCGCCTGCTCGACGGCGGGACCGTACTGCTTGCGTGCCTCGAGGACGCCGATCAGGCGCTGCCGGGCGGCGGACTTCTCCGGCAGCGGGATCTCGCTGAACTGCCGCGAGTACTGGATCTCGCGGTTGTGCACCCGGGTGAGCACGGCCGTGTTCACCCGGACCAGCGGTGAGCCCGCGTTCAGTGCTGCGACGAACTGACCCTCGAACCTGGTCAGCCGGTCGGCGTGCTCCCGCGGGGAGACCCCGTCCTCGGACAGGTAGGACCGCAGACCCTCCTGCATATAGCCCCCGATGGGGGTGCCCGGCTCCCGGATCCAGGCCGTCGCCCGGCCCAGCACGTCCTCGGCCGAGACCGCCATCGAGACCGCGGCCCGGGCCGGCGCCGCGGACGAGGTCCGCTGGAACTGGGCGTCCGACGGCACCCATCGCTGGGTCAGCCGCAGCACGCTCTGCCGGGTGCCCTCCTTCGCACCGGTGAGGATCTGACGCTCCGCCACGCCGCGTGCCTCGTTCTCGAGGTCCAGCCCGACGGTCCGGGTGATCAACGCGCGCAGGGTGGCCGGGAACGTCTCGACGTCCTCGAGGAGGAACTCGTTCGGACCCGGCTTCAGCCGCGCCGGGATCACGTCCGCGTCCGGCCAGGTGGACACCACCGAGCCGCGGCCGTCGAGCCCGCTGGCCACGGCGGTGCCCAGGGCCTCGACGCCGTGGTCGACCGCGTCGGTGAGCGGCTGCAGCAGACCCTTGGCGAGGTCGGCCACCAGACCGTGCGCCATCTCGCGGACCTCCGCCTCCTGCTCCCACTCCAGGGTCTGCACGGCCCGGTCGACCGCGGACTCGACCTCCTGCTCGGTCACGTTGCGGTTCGAGCCGAGGACGCGGCTGATCTCCGAGTCGAGGTCGGCGGCCCAGCGGCGCCGGTGGTCGGCCTCGCTGCGTAGCTCCCGGCCGACCTCCTCGAGTTCGGCGACGAGTCGCTTGAGCATCGCGGCGGCCACCGGACCGCCGTGCTTGGCCACGGCGTCCGCGGTCACGTCAACCACCTGGACCTGGATCGCGTCGACCCATTCGCGGGAGCGCTGGGTGCGCAGGCTGCGCATCCGGGCGGCGAACTGGCCGCGCCGGTCCACGACCGCCTGCCGGATCCGGATCCGCACGTCGTCGGTCGCGAACCCCTTGCCACCGGCCCCGACCCGGACCACCTCCATGACCTCGGCGGTGAGTTGGTTGCCGGCCGCCTTGACGTCGTCGCCGCGCTGCAGCGCCTCGATGATGTCGTTGCGTTCCTCCCCACGCTCGTCCAGGCCGGACGCGGCGAGGAACGCGCCGAACGCGTTCGTGGCCTGCTCCTGGATCAGGTGCCGCGGCGGGCGCTCGTCCTCGCGGCTGCGGAGCAGCTCGTGCCGCTCGAGCACGAGGTGGACGACGGACCGGGCCAGGTGCTCGGAGGCATAGTCGCGGAACCGGTCGCGGCCCAGGCCGACCCGCGCCGAGCCGAGCGCGGTGAACGGGGTCTCGGTGCCACCGGGGTGCAGGCGCAGGTGATCGGTGACGGCCTGGGCGGTGGACGCCCACTGGGCCTGGGTGTACGCGGAGAGCCGGTCCTGCAGGCTGGAACTGGCCACCCAGGAGGCGATGGACCGCCCCATCGCCCGGTAGACGTCGTTCTGGGTCCGGTAGGTGACGTGCTCGTTCCGGGCACCGACCAGGAAGGGGAACCGGGGTCCGAGCCGACGGCTCGACCCGGTCGAGACTCCGGCGGCCTGGAACAGTTCGCTGGTGCTCTCGCTCGGCCCGTCGGCACTCCAGTAGCCGGCCATCAGCTCGGCGAGCGCGCCGAGCGAGTTCGGCCGTACGCCGCGTCGCAGGCCCTCGTCGAGGTCGTCGAAGACGTCCGGGCAGTACAGGATCCCGACGGACTCGTTCGCCCACTTGTCACCGAGGGACCGGATCACATCACACACGTCCAGGACCGCACCCGAGCCGCTGCCGCCGGCGATCGACGCGATGACGATGACCTGCGGCTCGTCCGCGACGCTGCGCGCCGGGGACCCGAGCGCCTCGCTGAGCCGCTGCAGTTCCCCGGTCACCTCCGCACCGGTGAGCTGCCGGCGGGCCTCCCGGACCGCCGTCGCGATCCGCTTGAGCTGCGACAGCGCGATCGTGCGCCCGAGCGCGCGGTACTGACCGGCGCCCTTGCTGGCGGGCACGTGGACCTTGTCCGGGTCCGGCCGCCACCCACCGAGGGCGTCCCGGGCGTGGGTCCCGGCGGACTGGATCAGGGAGTCGTCCAGGGTGCGGTAGTCGATACCGGAGCCGACGAGGCCCTGGTAGGACCGCTCGGGCAACTGCTCCGGGAGGTCGCGTTCGTTGCCGTCCGCGGTGGTGGGCACGTCGATGTGGAGGAACTGCCAGGCGCTCGGCAGGCCCTCGGTCCACCCGGCCTGCAGCAGCCGCCGGCTGAGGTCCTCACGCACCACGCGCAGGGTCTTGCCTCCGGAGCCGCCGACGCCGACGAGCAGAAACGGTCGAAGCATGTGAGTTCCTCACTGTGGTGCGGGTGGATGTCCGGGCCGGTGGGTCACCGCCGGATCGTCACGGTCGGAGCGTCACCTGCGTGGTGGCGGCGGTGGTGGGAGCCCACCCTCGGTCGGGCCGGGCGGCCCACCGGGTCGCGAGGGTGTGGCGGGCGACGGCGGCACTCCGGTCCGGCCCGCAGGACGCACCTCGCGCCGGTCCGGGGGTGGTGGGTTGTCCGGTCCGCGGCGCGGGGGTGGGGGCCCGCCCGCGACGGCGCCCGTGGCCGGCCCCGGACCGCCCGCAGATGGTGGCCCGGCCGCACCGACCGGCGCCGCGGCGCGCGGCTGGCCGCCCGGGGATCCCGTCGACACCCCGGGCACGTTCGGCGCAGCCGTGGTCAGGTCCGCCCAGGCCCGGTGCGCACGCTCGATCTCCTTGCTCCAGGTGACCCGATCGAGTTCGGCGAGCCGGTCGGGCAGGAGTTGGGCGACGCTCGCGGTCTTGCCCGGGTCCACCACCATCACCAGCGTGCCGCGGATCGTGTCGGTGTCGGCGCCGGGCTCGGGCCGCTCGGTGACGATCACGAACCCGGTGGAGCCCGGGAAGTCGGTGAGCCGGATGCTCGGATCCGGATGGCCGACCGTCCGCTGGGTCATCGGTACCTCCGAGCCGGTCCCGCTCACCAGTGCCCGCGCCTCCGCGAACGGGTTCCACGGGCGGTGCGCCCAGTAGCGCGCGGTGCCGGCCGTGAAGGTCGTGGGGCGCCCGCTGGTGCCGAGTCCCCGGAACTCCTCCGGTCCGAGCAGCCTGGTGGCGCCGTCGCGGCGTTGGGGTCCCCGCGCGGTGACCACGACCGGAGCGGTGACGTAGCGGGTGAACGGGCTGAGGTCGAACCGGCCGGCGATCCTGCGGGTCACGACCAGGGCACCATAGGCGAACGCGAGCGCAGCGCCGACGAGAACGGCGACGAGCCAGTTGCGGGTGGCGGCATCCACGGGCCGCAGCATGGTCCCGGTGACCGGTACCTCGAGGACGATCGGGTCCCCGGGGTCGACGCCGTGCAGCTCCACCGGCAGGAGCCCGTCCACCCGGCCGTCCGCCTGTTCGGCGGTGGTGAGCGTGACCGGCACCTCGACCGTGGCCCCGGCCGCCACGTCGAGGCACTCGGCACCGGCGGCGAGGGAGGCCGCTCCGGCCCGTTCGGGTGCGGCCACGGTGCCCTCGCTGAAGCAGACCTCGGTCGGCCCACGATCGGCGCCGGTGAGGGTGAGGGTCGCCTCCGCCGTGGTGGTGCCGTCCAGTCGGCCGAGCTCCAGGCGGGCGGGGCTGATCGTCGGGAACGACGGCGGGTAGGAGGTGGTGAGCGCTCGCTCGACCGCGACCGGGCCGAGCGCGATCGCGTTCGGGGTGGTCTCGGCGGTCGCCCGGGCGGCGACCACGAGCGAGGAGACGGCCGCGTCCGCGGGCACGGTGATCTCGCCGGACCAGCCGTCGGCGTCCGCCGCGAACGGGGCCGGTGCGCCGTCGACGGTGACGGTGAGGTCGACGGCGCCGTACACGTCGGGAGCCACGAGCCCGCCGGCGGCGTCCCGGGCGGCGATCCGCACGTCGCTCGGCTCGCCGATCACCACGCCGTCAGGGGCCTCGACGGTGAGGGTCACGCCCCAGAAGTAGTAGAGGTCGACGACTGTGACCAGATCCGCGTCGGTGACCATGGTCCAGGTCCCGACGGCCGGCTCGGGGTCGGTGACGGCGACGTCGATGGTGGTCAGCGTTTCGTTCTTGGTCACGCTCACCGCGGCTCCGCTCGCCTCGGCCGTGGCCGCGTCGAGGACCACGGTGGTGCCGTCCGGCGCCACCAGCTGCGGTGCGGGTGCGCCATCGGCGGCCTCGACGACGAGCCGGAAGCCGCCGACCCCGGCATCCACCGGCACCGCGAGCCGCCCGTCGACGCAGGCGTCCGAGGGACAGTCGAAGGAGTCCGCGGGCGTGCCGCCCTCCAGCAGCGCGCCCATCTGCGCGAAGAGCCGGTTCAGCAGGCTCGCGTCGTCGGCCGTCAGGAAGGCGCCGTTCGTCACGTTCCCCGGCACGGGTGCGGTCCCGCAGACCTCGGACCCGGCGGCGCCCTCCGCGATCGCCTGGAACCGGTCCCGGTCGATCTGGTCGACGGCGCCCTGCCCCTGCGCGGTCATCAGGCCCATCGCGACGACCGCGACCCCGTCGGCCCGGACCCCGTCGATGATGCCGCCGGGAGCGCAGATCTCCTCGCGGGCCGCGTCCGTGGCCGGCCGGTCCCCCCGCCCGTCGACGTCGAGACGACCGTCGGTGAGCCAGAGCATCATCTTGCAGGTATCCCCGCCCACCTCGGCGCTGCGCGCCGCGAGTGAGGTCTGGGCACCCGAGAGGGCCTGGCGGTAGTCGGTCAGGTTGGCGCCGTCGCGCTCCGGCAGCTCCTGCTGGGCGGCCGTCCGGAGCTGCGCGCCGTGGGCCCCACCCGGCTCGAGGCTGCCCCAGCCGACCAGCTCGGTGTACTCGCTGCCGAAGACCGCCAGGTTCGCCTCCACGGCCAGTTCGGTGTCGCCCCCGAGCCGTTCCAGGGAGTCCAGTGCGGTGAGCACCGCACCGACGCGCTGGTCCTCGGGATCGGTCCACTGCAGGCTCTGCGACTCGTCCACGACGATCGAGACCAGGAGCGTGCCCGCCTCGGCGGTGCAGGCGGCGATGTCGGAGAAGCTCGCCGAACCGGTCGGGCTGAGGTCGCCCGCCGCATCGCCGCGCGCCGAGGTCCCCGCCAGCGCGAGCGCCAGGCCGAGCCCAGCCGCGATCCCGGCGCGGAGCGCCCGCCTCACCACTTCGCAACCTCCGTCGCGAGCAGGTACGCACACGCGATCCCGGCGGCGACGCCGACCACCATGACCACCGTGACGACCCGGTCGAGACCCGGGCTCGGTCGGAAGATCTTGCTGCGGCGCGCGGCCCGGATGCTCCGGTAGAGGGCCGCGAAGACGACCGTCACCACGGCGCCGAGCACGTAGCCGACCAGGCAGATCCACCAGGTGGTCACCGTCAGGTTCAGCGCGACGACGGTGAGCGCGCCGAGCACCGCGAGGAGTTCGAGCGCGACCGGCCAGCGCGCGGCCTGCACCGAACTCGCTGTCGTGGTCACATCCACTCCTTCGGCCTGCGCTGCTGCACCCGCCGCCCGCACGCTGGACGTGGGGTCTGCCGGCACGCTTGTCATCGTAACTAGCGGTCCTGACATACCGGGCCCAGAATCGGGTCCGTCGCTGCGGACGACCCGTGCCGTCAGATCCGCCCGAGGTGTCCGCCGAGGGCGTGGCAGCATGAGGACGCCATGCCTGTCCCCGCCTCCCCGACCGACGGGGCGCCGCCGCCTCCGCCGCCGCGGCTCCCGGTCCCCCGCGACGCCACCAGCGCCGATGCCCGGCGGCGCTCGCGCGGCACCCGATGGACGATCCTCGGCATCGCCGCGGCGCTGATCGTGCTGCTCACGGTCGCGGTGGTCGCGCTCGGGCGAGGCGGCCGGGAGGCGACGTCGACGCCGACCGCGCCACCGCCGTCGAGCAGCAGCCCGAGCGCGCCACCTCAGGAGGTCACGGCCGGGCCGAGCCCGCCCGGCACGGCCCCGTCACCCGAGGCGCCCACCGCGGACCCGCCGCTGCCCGGGACGGCCCTGGCCGCCCTCGAACGGCTCGCCGTGACCGCGAACGAGACGTTCGAGGGTTACGACCGGGACCTGTTCGGGTACCGGTCCGTGGACCTGGACCGCAACGGCTGCGACGTCCGCAACGACGTGCTCCGCCGCGACCTGGCGGACGTGGTGGTCCGACCCGGGACGAACGGCTGCGTCGTCGAGACCGGCATCCTGGTGGACCCGTACACCGGCGCGGTCATGGCGTTCCAGCGCGGCGCCGAGACCTCCGGACAGGTGCAGATCGACCATGTGGTGGCGCTGGCGAACGCCTGGGTCACCGGCGCCCAGAGCTGGGACGAGGCCACCCTCGAGCGGTTCGGGAACGACCCGCTGAACCTGCTCGCGGTGGACGGGCCCACGAACCAGGGCAAGGGTGCCGACGACGCCTCCGAGTGGCTGCCCGCGAACACGGGGTTCCGGTGCGAGTACGTGGCGCTGCAGGTCGCCGTGAAGGGCGCCTACGCGCTCACCGTCACGGCGGCGGAGCGGGATGCGATGGTGGAGGTGCTCGAGACCTGCCCGGCGCAGCCGCTCCCGACCGCGGCGGACACGGCGACGCCGTAGGACGAGGGCAGAGGCTGCCGTGCGCCCGCCAGTTGCGACGCCTGCTGCTGCGCGCTCACCTACTCGGTTGCGACCCGGTCGCGGATTTCGAGGCGGCGGCCGTGATCTACCGGCGGTGCCGCACGCAGGGCATCACGCGTCGTGGCATGGTCGACTGCCTGATCGCGGCGGTGGCACTGCGCACGGGTGCGAGCCTGCTGACCTGTGACTCCGATCTGGTCCGGGTCTGCGGCGTCCTCGGGATCGAGCTCGACGTTCGCTAGGCACGGCGCACCGACACGGCCACTCGGACCGTCGGACCCGTGCCGTGCCGCACGGCAGCGGGCGGCCTCAGACCGAGCCGGAGTCGCAGGGCAGCCACACGCGCATGGTGGACGGTCCCCGGTTGGCCCAGTCGTGGTACGCGGTCAGGGGCACCTCGACCGCGACCGGGTCCCCGGTGCCCGCGGGCTCCGACCGGTAGGGCCACGCGACGTCGGTCGGCGTGCCGAGCACGCCCCGCACCCAGACCCGGCCGTCCCGCTCGGTCGGGGGCGTGCCCGGATCCACCTGGAACCTCGAGACGTCCGCACCGCCGGGCAGGTCGACGGACTCCAGGCAGAAGACCTCCGGGCCGCGCTGTACCGCGACGCAGCCGCGGACGGCGTCGATGCGCGGGTCGGGCCACACGAACCGCGGGATCACGGGCAGGTCGAGGACGAGTTCGGCGCCTGGCTCAAGGTCCACGGGAAGACGGGCCAGGCCGGGCGCGACATCCTGGCGGGTACCGCCGGAGATCACTGCGCCGCCCTGCACCCACGCCGGGATCCGGAGCGTCAGGTCCCATCGTTGGCGCTCCCGGCCCGCCGCCCGGATCCGCACGGTGCCACGGTGCGGGTAGTCGGTGTCGACGTCGACTGCCACCTCGCGGCCGTCCGCCAGCCTGGTCCGGATCCGCGCCGGTGCGTACTGGTGGAGCTGGAGGCCGTGGTCGTCGGCCGTGGCCAGATAGGCGCCGAGGCCGGCGAAGGTGCGGGCCACGTTCGTCGGGCAGCAGGACACCGTGAACCAGGGCGCGCGCAGGGACGAGGACGCCCGGGTGCTGACGACGTCGGGTTCCGGCACGCTCGCGAGCTCGCGCTGGTGCAGGGTGTTGGCGTAGTAGAAGGAGCGGCCGTCCGGGGCCGGTGAGGTCGCGACCACGTTGAACAGGGCCCGCTCGATGACGTCCGCCCAGGTGGGGTCGGCGTCGGACAGCAGCAACCGCCACGCCAGCTGCACCGACCCGACCGCCGCGCAGGTCTCCGAGTAGGCCCGGTCCGGCGGCAGGGCGAAGTCCTCCCCGAACCCCTCGTCCTGGTGCCGCGAGCCCATCCCGCCGGTGAGGTAGGTACGCCGGGCCAGGGTGGTGATGAACTGGCGGCGCACGGCGTCCCTGAGCCCCTCGTCGCCGGTCTCGGTGGCCACGTCCACGGCGCCCTCGGCGAAGTACATGGCCCGCACCGCGTGCCCCCGCAGCACGTCGGCCTCCCGGACCGGCACGTCGTCCTGGAAGTAGGCCCGCCCGAACTCGATGTCGTCGAGCACGTGGTGTCCGCGACGCTCGACGAAGAGCCTCGCCTGCTCGAGGTAGCGGCGCTCCCCGGTCGCACGGGCGAACTCGACGAGCGCCGGCTCCACCTCGGCGTGCCCGCAGACGGACTCGATGCCGCCGGGGCCGAACACCTCGCACACCTGGTCGGCCACCCGCCGGGCCACCTGGACCAGGAGATGGTCGCCGCGGGTGCGCAACCGCGCGACCGCCGCCTGGATGAGGTGACCGAAGCAGTACAGCTCGTGGCCCCACTCCAGGTCGGAGTACCGCGGGTCCTGCCCGGGGCGCCCGAAGTTGGTGTGCAGGTATCCGTCGGGCTCCTGGGCTGCCGCCACCCGCGCGACGATCGCGTCGTAGCGGCCCTGCACGACCTCGTCACCGGTGCGCCCGATCTCCCAGGCCATCGCCTCGAGGAGCTTGTACACCTCGGAGTCGGCGAACTCGCGGCCCCGACGGGCACCGGGGAGACGGCCGTCCGCGGCGGCGTCGAAGTTGCCCAGCCAGCCCTCCCGCTCGAGCCAGTGCTCGATGTGCACGATCGTCGCCGAGCCGTTGACGTGCTGCCGCCGGCCCCAGAACCCACCGACGATCCGGACCTCCGCCAGGCCGAGCGGGCGCAGTACCCCGGCCGAGGGCGACACCGGCAGGCCGCCTGATGCTCCGCCGTCGGGCCCCTTGGGGCCGGCCCCGGCCGTGGTGGTGTCGACGGACACGCGATCACCCCTTGAGTGCGCCGGACATGAAGCCCCGCACATAGTGCCGTTGGAGGATGAGGAAGAGCAGCACGCACGGTACGGCCAGCACCACCACCCCGGCCTGGGTGGCGCCGTAGTCGACGATGCCCATGACCTGTTGGCGCATGTTCGCGATCGCGAGCGGCAGCGGCACCTTGTCCGAGCTGCTGATCAGGATGAGCGGGGCGATGAAGTCGTTCCAGGCCGCCAGGAACGCGAACAGGCCGACCGTGATCAGCCCCGGCTTGACCGCGGGCACGAGCACCCGGGTCAGGGCCCCGAACGTCCCGCAGCCGTCCACCAGGGCGGCCTCCTCCAGTTCGGCGGGCACGGACTCGAACGAGATCCGCATCATGAACGTCGCGAACGGCAGTTGGAACAGCGTGAGCACCAGGGCGAGACCGACCAGGGAGTTCTGCAGGCCGATGCCGTTCAGCAGCACGTACAGCGGGATCAGCAGGGTCGCGTACGGCACCATCAGGATCGCCAGGGTCAGCATGAACAGCACGTTCCGTCCCGGGAACCGGAACCGCGCGAAGGCGTAGCCGCCCAACAGGGACACGCCCAGGGTGAACAGCACCGTCAGCCCCGACGTGATGCTCGAGTTGAGGACGTACCGCCAGACCCCGGCCTGGTAGTTCGCCAGCGTGACGTAGTTGCCGAAGCCCCAGCCCTGGGTCTGGGCGGTGCCGCCCTGCGGGGACACCGAGGCGACGGCGGCCCACACCAGGGGCGCGAGGAACAGCACCGCGAGCCCTCCGGTGAGCACGTAGGAGGGGGTCCGCGCGAGCGGGTGCGCGCCCCGCCGGCGGTCGGTCGTGGTCGTGGTCGTGGACACGGTCAGTCCTCCCTCCCGCGCAGCACCCGGAACTGGACCGCGTTCAGCGCGAGCAGGACGAGCAGCACGAGCACCGACAGGGCCGCGGCCCGGCCGAGGTCGTTCTGCCCGGCGAACGCCATGTTGTAGATCAGCTGCACCACCGTGAGCGTGCTGTTGTCCGGACCGCCCTTGGTGAGGATGTAGAACTGGTCGAACGCGAGCAGCGAGCCGGTCACGCACAGGATCGTGCACAGGGCCAGCGAGGGCCGCAGCAGCGGCAGCGTGATCCGAGCGAAGATCTGGCGCCGGTTCGCGCCGTCGATCCGGGCCGCCTCGTACACCTCGTGGCCGATGCCCTGCAGGCCCACCATCAGCAGGAGCATGTAGAACCCGGCGAACCGCCACACGATCAGGAACACCGTGGACCACAGCGCGGACGTCGGCGTGCCGAGGAAGGAGACCGGCTCCTCGATCACGCCCAGGGCCAGCAGCATCGGGTTCAGCGGGCCGCTCTGCTGGGAGTAGAGGGCGTAGAACAGCAACGACGCGGACGCGAGCCCGAGCGCGCTCGGCACCAGGATCGAGGTGCGCAGCACGTTCTTCCACCGCGAGGACTCCTGCACGATCAGGGCCAGGCCGAGGGCGACCGCGAGCAGGATCACGGTCGTGAGGACCGTGTACTTCACCGTGAACGCCACGGCCGGCCAGAGCAGCCGGTCGTCGAGGACCCGGGTGAAGTTCTCGGGCGCGTTCAGGCCCCGGTTGCCTGCGAACAGACCCCAGTCGGAGACCGACATGCGCAGCACCAACAGCACCGGCAGCACGAAGAACACGGTGACCATCACCGCCGTCGGGGCGGCGTACAGCCAGCCCTGCCGGGCGCGGGCGACCCGCCGCCGACGGCGTGGGGCCGGGGCGGGCCGTCGGGTCGCCGGGGCGAGGTCGGGTGTGCCCACGTCACCTCCTCTGCTGGGCGGGTACGCCCGGGACATGGCCGGCCCTGCCGACAAGCCCCGGGCGGACGGGTCTACTGGGCCAGGGCCTCCGTGATGAGTGCGTTGTCCTCCTCGACGGTTCCGGCCCCCTCGAAGATCTGGTTCCGGAAGAGCGACACCCATGGGCTGCCGGCGGCGTTGAACGCCTGCTGGAAGTTCACCGCGACCGGGGTGCGGCTCGACTCGGCACCGGCCACCTCGTTGATGATCTCCAGCCGCGGGTCGTCGGCGGTGTACGCGTTCGCGGCGAGGTCGGTGCGCGACGGAGTGGTCCCGTTCGCCGCGAGGACCTCCACCTGCGCGTCCTCGCTCATCAGCCAGGAGAGGAAGTGCCAGGCGGCCTCGGCGTGCTCGGAGTCCTTCGAGATACCGATGCCGTCGCCACCGATGAAGGTGGCGGTGCCGCCGTCGACCCCCGGGATCGGGACGACGCCGACGTCGACCGTCTCGTCCGCCGTCGCCAGCAGCGTCGCCGGATAGGGCATCACGCCGATCGTGCCCTCCTGGAACGGACCCACCCAGGTGGCGCCGGTCTCGTCCCGCGATGCGGGCGCCACCGCGCCGGCCTCCCAGAGATCGCCCCACATGCCGTAGACCTCCTGCGCGGTATCGCTCGCGAGCAGTGCCTCGGTGCCCTCGGCGTCCATGACCTCCTCGCCGGAGGCCCAGATCATCGGGAACCAGGTGAACACCCCGCAACCGCCGCAGTTGCCGCCGAAGTACGTCCCGTACACCCCGGGCTGGTTCAGCGCCTGGATCGCGAGGGCGTGCTCGGTGAACTCCGCGAGCGTGGTCGGGCCCTGCTCCGGGTCGAGGCCGGCCTGCCGGTACAGGTCCTTGTTGTAGAAGATCACCGACAGGTCCAGCACGAACGGGAGCACGTACTGGGCGTCCTCATACGTGCCAGCGTCGAGGTGTCCGGCGTTGATGGTGTCGGCGTACTCGAGAGAGGCGATCGAGTCCGTGAGGTCCATGAACAGGCCGGCCTCGGTCCAGTTCGGCACGTACACGATGTCCGCGGCGAACAGGTCCGGCAGGTCGCCGCTGCCCGCGGCCGCGCCGACCCGGGCGACGTAGTCGTCGTTGGGGGTGATGGTGAGCTCGACCGTATTCTCGAACTGGGCGTTGTAGGCGTCCACGAGCAGGTTCGCCTGGAACTCCAGCGGTGCCCGGGTCCACAGGGTCAGGGTGGTGCCGTCATCCGCCCCCTCGAGAGCCGCACCGGTGCCGTTGCCGGCGCCGGAGTCCTCGCCGCCGTCTCCACAGGCCGCCAGGCCGGCGAGGAGCAGGCTCCCCGCGGCGAGGCCGGCGAGGGTTCGCGACCCTCTGCTGCGCGCAGTTCTCATGGTGGTTCTCCTCGACCTCGTCATTGAGCGCCGCGGTGGCGACAACCGCGGGGACCGGGCGGCGACCGGAGCCCGCGCATTCGATGAAATCTGGCTTTCTGTCGTACCCACGAGCCGACCTGTCGACTCGGACCACATGCGACCCAGCGGCCAGTTCCCACACCGTTTTACGCGATCCCGACCACCGTCGTCGAGGTTCCCGAAATCTGACCGAAAAGGTTTTCTGACCGTAGGCCCGTCGAGCCTGCACGTCAAGGGTCGCAGCGGTTACAGTTCGATGACACGGGCGACCCGGCCCGACCTGGCGGAAGGGACACCGTGGCGGCTCACCCTCCCCCGGCCCGCGGGCACCGGGCGGTGACGCTCTCGGACGTCGCACGCCTCGCCGGGGTGTCCGTCGCGACCGCGTCGAAGGCGCTGAACGGACGCCGGCAGGTCAAGGCGGAGACGCGGGCGCGGGTGGTCGATGCCGCGGAGCGGCTGTCGTTCTCCCCGAACGCGCTCGCCCGTGGGCTGCTGGCCGGGCGCACCGGCACGGTCGGGCTGCTCACGTCGGACCTGGAGGGCCGCTTCTCGATCCCGATCCTGATGGGGGCCGAGGACGCGTTCGGCTCGGGGCGGACCTCGGTGTTCCTGTGTGATGCGCGTGGTGACGCGATCCGTGAGCAGCACCACGTGCGGGCGCTGCTGTCCCGACGGGTGGATGGCCTGATCGTGGTCGGCGCACGGCCGGACCCGCGGGCCTCGCTCGGGCCCGACCTGCCGGTGCCGGTGGTCTACGCGTACGCGCCGTCGGAGTCGGCGGACGACCTCTCCCTGGTCAGCGACAACGTCGGTGGTGGTCGGATGGCCGTGGAGCATCTGATCGGCTGCGGTCGTCGGCGGATCGCCCACATCGGCGGTGACCCGACCTACGGCGCGGCCCGTGACCGCACGGTCGGGGTCCTGGAAGCCCTCGCCGTGGCCGGCCTGGAACTCGCCGGCGGTCAGCCGTTCTACGGCACCTGGTCCGAGGCCTGGGGCCGGGGCGCGACGCGCATGCTCCTCGACCGGACGCCGGACGTCGACGCGATCTTCGCCGGGTCGGACCAGGTCGCCCGCGGTGTGCTCGACGCGCTGCACGAACTGGGCCGGGACGTACCGCGCGACGTCGCCGTGGTCGGTTTCGACAACTGGGAGGCGATGGCGGCCAACGCCCGCCCACCCCTGACCAGCATCGACATCAACCTCGAGCACCTCGGCCGGGTCGCCGCCCAACGCCTGTCCGCGGCGATCGACGGCGAACCCACGTCAGGCATCGAGGCGTTGCCGTGCCGGCTCGTCACCCGCGGGTCCACGGCACCGCTGACCTGACCGGGTTCGACCGCGCCGGAGTGAGACCGGGAGCGTGTCAGGGCCGCTCGGCCATCGGGTCCGGTTCGAGCACCCGCCGCATGTCGAAGTTCGTGAGTCGCACGCCCCCGCGCACCGGGAACCGTTGCGCCTCGACGACGAAGCCGTGCCGCGCGAAGAACGGTTTCGCCGTCAGGCTCGCGTGCACGGTCAGCTGCGTCAGTCCGCGCCCGACGGCGGCGCTCACCACGTGCTCAAGGAGTGTGGTCGCGATGCCTCGCCGCGCGTAGGCGGGGTCGACGAACATCATGTCGATGTAGCCGTCCTCGCCGAGGTCGGTGAAGCCGGCGACCGCGCCGTCCACGACGGCGACGACCGTCCCGGCTCCCGCGCGACGAACGGCCCAGCGGTCGGTGTCCACCTCCTCCGGCGCCCAGACGGCGATCTGCTCGGGCGTGTAGTCGCGGCTGGCCGTCTCGCGGATCGCCCGCTGGAACACACCAAGGGTGGCCGCGGCGTCATCGTCGGTGTAGGCACGCAGTTCCACGCCCGCCACACTACCGGCGCCGTCCGCCCCGTTGTGGTGCGATTCCGTCGTGCCGGGCGCGTCGGAATCACCCCCTTCACGCTGAGGTGCGCAGCGGGTTGCAGGACCTGGACGCTGCGAGCCCTTCGCTAGTTCGCCTGCCGCAGTTCGTCGGGCAACAGCTCCGCGTGCGCCTCGAGCAGTTCCTCCGTCATGTCCCGGATCTGGGTCAGGGTGCACTGCGCGCTGGTCAGCGGGTCGAGCGCGACGGCGTGGTGCACGTGCTCGACGTCACCTGTCAGCGCGGCCCGGACCGCGAGGGTCTGGGTGTTGATGTTGGTGCGGTTCAGGGCGGCGAGCTGCGGCGGAAGCTCGCCCTGCGCGGTCGGTTGCACGCCACTGGCGTCGACCAGGCAGGGCACCTCCACGCAGGCGTCCGCGGGCAGGTTCGCGATCAGCGCGCCGGCGTTGGGCACGTTGCCGTGGACCACGGTGGGGACGCCCGTCACGATCGCGTTCACGATGGAGGCGCCGTACTCGACCGAGGGGGCCAGTTCCGCCTTCAGCGCGGTCAGCTGGTCGTCGATGTCGCCCGGTTCGTCGTGGGCGGCGCAGATCTCGTAGTAGTCCCAGCGCTGCGGGATGTACTCCAGCACCAGGTCCGGGTTCTTGCGGAAGTAGGGCAGGTACTCCGAGGCGTGATGGCTGGACTCGGTCTGGAAGTAGCCGAAGGAGTCCATGATCGTGGTGCGGACCTGCTCGTTGCCGCCCTCGTACGTGCTCGCCTGCTCGGCGGCGCCGGAGTGATCACCGTCGTCGACGGCCAGGCCCTCCGCGGCGCGGCCGGGCAGGTGCTTGGCCAGCATCGTCTCGCGCAGCCGCGGATACAGGTCCTCGGTTCCGCGCCGGTACTCCAGGATCCAGGCCTGGTGGTTGATGCCGGCGCACCGGTAGGAGACCTCCTCGTACGGGACCCCGAGGGTGCGGGCGAGCATCCGGGTGGTGCCCTGCACGCTGTGGCAGAGCCCGACGGTCCGCAGGCCCTGTGCGTTCAGGTACGCCGTTGCCATCGCCATCGGGTTGGCGTAGTTGATGAACTGGGCGTCCGGGCAGAGCTCGCGGGCGTCCGCGGCGATCGCCGCGTACGCGGGCACCGACCGCAGGAACCTGAACACCCCGCCGGGCCCGACCGTGTCCCCCACGGTCTGGTCCACCCCGTACCTGCGCGGGATCTCGACGTCACGGGCGTAGGCCTCCACCCCGCCGACCTGGAACGTGATGATCACGAAGTCGGCACCGTCCAGGGCCTCCCGGCGGTCCGTCGTGTCCGTCACGTCCACGTCGAAGCCGTGGTGGGCGACGAGTTCGCGGGCGGCGCCGGCCACCCGCTGGAGCCGGCCGGCGTCGATGTCCATCAGACACAGCCGGGCGCCGCGAAGGGCCGGGAAGCTGATCAGGTCACCGATGAGCCGGAACGGGAACACGAAGCCCCCGGCGCCGATGATGGTGATCTTGGGATTCGCCGTCGAGGTCGTCATGGACATCCACCGTAGGACCGAGCCATCCGGCAACGCTTCCGCCTGAGGCGCCTATCCTTCCGGGATCCTTGGCTACGCTTCCCGGGTGGAGGATGCCGTGGTCGAGACGATGCCATCCGGGATCTGGACGCATCACGGCCCCGCCCCGGTGATGGACCGCGCGCACCGCCATGACGACGTCGAACTGAACCTCGTCCTGCGGGGTCATCTCGACTACCTCTTCGGCGGCGCCCCGGTCCGGGTGCGCGCGGGGGAGATCGCGTTGTTCTGGGCCGCGACCCCGCACCACCTGATCCCCTCACCGACCCGCTCGCTCGGCGCCTGGGTGCACCTGCCGCTCGGGACGGCGCTCGCCTGGACCCTGCCCGCGCCGGATCTCGCGACCCTCCTGAGCCCTCGGCCGGTGATCGTGGACGCCGCCGTGGTCTGCCCCGACCCCGCCGCGGTGTTCACCTCCTGGCAGGCGGAACTCCTGGAGGAGGACCCCACGATCGCCCTCCTCGAGGTGCAGGCCCTGGTGCGCCGCCTGCTGCGCGCGGGGCGCGACGGCCCCGAGCACCCCGACGGCGGCCCGCATCCCGGGCAGGCTCACTCCGCCGTCGAGATGGCGCGGTTCATCGGCGCGCACTTCCGCGAGCCGATCACCCCCGCCGACGTGGCCGGCGCCGTGCACCTGAACCCGACCTATGCGATGACCCTGTTCCGCAGGTCGGTGGGGACCACGATCGGGACGTACCTGAGCCGGTGCCGGGTCGCCGAGGCGCAACGGCTGCTGATCGGCACCTCGATGACGACGGCGGAGGTCGCCCACGCGTCCGGGTTCAGTTCGCAGAGCGCGTTCTACGAGCAGTTCAGCCGGATCTGCGGGCTGCCTCCGGGCCGATATCGGCAGGTGAGGCGATCCGGTTCGCCCGCGTAGCGGGCGCGCCGGCGCGGAGCCGGGGGCCGGCGGTCACGTCACCCGAGGTCGGCGGGTCCCCGGGTAAGGCTCGCGATGCCGGCGAGTGGGCGCGGGAGGCAGAGGTCGGCCGCTGCTCACGCGTGCCGCACGGCCGCATCCCGGGTCGTGCGGCGATCCGAGTGCATACGCGCACACGGCTGCCCGGCCGCCGGTCAGAACGGCGCCGGGATCAGGTACGGCGTCAGGTCCGGCTCGACGTATCCGTCGGCGGTCGGGCGCTGCGGCAGGGTGGTCGAGCGGGCCGGCAGCGGTGTGTACGGAACCTGGCCGAGCAGGTGCGTGATCAGGTTCAGTCGTCCGCGCTTCTTGTCGTCGGTACGAACGACGTGCCAAGGTGCCCACGCGCTGCTGGTCATCGCGAGCATGTCGTCGCGGGCGGCGCCGAACTCGTACCACTTCGTGTACGACCTGAGGTCCATGTCGGACAGCTTCCAGACCTTGCGGGGATCGTCGATCCTCGACTGGAGGCGCTTGGTCTGCTCCTGCTCGCCCACCTCGAGCCAGTACTTGACCAGGACGATCCCGGACTCGACCATGGCGCGCTCGACGTCGGGCGTCATCGCGAGGAAGCGTTGCGCCTGTTCCTCGGTGCAGAAACCCATGACCCGCTCGACCCCGGCCCGGTTGTACCAGCTGCGGTCGAAGATCACGACCTCTCCGGCCGCGGGCAGGTGCGAGATGTAGCGCTGGATGTACATCTGCGACCGCTCGCGCTCGGTCGGTGCCGGCAGCGCCACCACCCGGAACACGCGCGGGCTCACCTTGGCGGTGATCGCCTTGATCGTGCCGCCCTTGCCGGCCGAGTCACGGCCCTCGAAGACCACGCAGATCTTCGCTCCCGAGGCCTTGACCCACTGCTGCAACGCGACCAGTTCGGCGTGCAGGCGGGCGAGTTCCTTCTCGTAGACCGGCCGGGACATCCGCCCCGGCCCGGCGTGCTGGTTCTTCTCCACGCCCCCACGGTGACCGGGTCCGGGGTGGCGCGACATCACCCGGACCCGGGTGGGACCCCGACGGGGAGGTCCCGCACGCTCAGCGAGGCTCGACCGTCGCGGTCGCGGTCTCCGAGCCGGCCGCCAGCTCCGCCGCGTAGAAGTCGAGCGCGGTGCGCGTCTTGGTCTGCTGTTCGGCGAGCAGGTCGACCCCGTGGGCCGCGAGGAACACCTTCACCTCGGCCGCGACCTCGAACGCCTCGTGGGGCAAGCACTTGGTCGAGAGTTCCAGGAGCCGGGTCCCGTCCGGGTAGAGCCAGAGCTCCGCGACGAGCCGTCGGCCGAGGCCCTCCGGGGTGAACTTGAGCTTCAGGACGTTGATGGGTCCGAGCCGCGTCAGCGCGTCCGGCGCGAGCCCGTCGGGGGCGTGGTCGGCGAAGAAGGCTCGCTGCTCCTTCGAGAGCAGTTTGCGGACCGACCCGGTGCCGGCGAACACGGCCTTCACGGCGCCGTCGTCACGCTTGGCCTTCACGCTCGCGGAGCAGACGAAACCTCCCGGCATCGCATCGACCTCGACGCCGACGGAGGTCGACTCACGCCACACCGGGGGCAGTTCCTGCGGAACGACCGGCCGCAACTTGACCACGGTGTCCCCGTCGCGGCCCTGCACCCGGCGGGCCCGCACCACGACCCCGCTGCGATTCAGCGCGAGATCCGGCGTGTCGAAGAACATGACCTGGCGGATCTGGCTGTCCAGCGGGTCCATGCGCAACGCCGCCACGGTCGAACGTCGGTTGTCGTCGGGAACGCTCAACTTGAGTTCGACCGTGTCCGCCCCCTTCATGAGTGGGAGCAGTTCGCCCAACTGCTCCGGCGACAGCGGCTTCGCCCGTCGGCTCTCCTTCGCCTGCATCGTGTCCGACACGGCGGAACCTCCTCGTCCTCGTTTCCCCGAACCCTCCCTCTCGACAAGGTGGTCGGGCACCACCCTGGCCGGGGTGGGGCTGTCCCACCCGATCCGGCGCCACCCTGGGTCAGCGACGCGACCACGTGCCGCGGGATCCGGACGAGGAGTCCCCATGTCCGAGGCTCGCAAGGGCAACCGGCTCGCCATCCTGCTCGCGATGGCAATGTTCGTCCTCGTCGTGGACACCTCGCTCATGAACGTGTCGATCTCCCAGGTCGTCGTCGACCTGGACACGACGGTCAGCGGCGTCCAGTCCGCGATCGCGCTCGAAGCCCTCGTCTCCGCCGCGTTCATCCTGATCGGGAGCAAGGTGGCGGACCTGATCGGCCGCAAGCGCGCCTACGCGATCGGGCTGATCTGCTACGCGATCGGCGCCATCGCCATGACCCTCTCGCGCGACCTGACGGCGATCATTGTCTTCTGGGCGATCGTCGGCGGACTCGGCGCATCGTTGCTCCTGCCGTCGATGCAGGCGCTCATCCACGGCAACTTCCGCGACGACGAACAGCGCCGGGTCTACGCGCTCGTCGGTGCCGCGGCCGCGATCGCCGCCGCGGTGGGTCCCCTCCTCGGTGGGGCGATCACGACCTTCCTCTCCTGGCGCGTGGGCTTCCTGCTCGAGGCGGTCATGATCGCCGTGGTCCTCGCCGGCCTCGGCCTGGTCCGGGATGCGAAGTACACCGGCCCCCGCGGGATCGACCTCGTCGGCGCGATCCTCTCGGTCGTCGGCATGGGCGGCACCGTCCTGGGCATCCTGGTCTGGCAGGAGGGCGGCGACTCGGTCGCGATCCTGATGGGCATCGGCGTCGCGTCCCTGCTCGGACTGGGCGTCTGGCTCTTCCGGGCCAAGGCTGCCGGCCGCCTCACCCTCATCGACCCGGAGGTGTTGCGCTCGGCCGGGTTCCGGCTCGGCATCAGCGGTCAGCTGCTCCAGCAGATCGCGCTCGGCGGCTCCATGATCGTCCTGCCGATCTACTTCCAGATCGTGCTCGAGTACGACGCGCTGCGGGCCGGCCTGTCCCTGGCGCCCCTGTCGCTGAGCATGTTCGGTGCCTCCCTGCTGATGTCCAAGCGTGGCGGCAGTCGGCGGCCTAGCTCGATCATCGGAGCCGGCTACCTCCTGATGCTGGTCGGGATGGCGGTGCTCATTCCCTTCGTGCCCCGCGCCGGTTCCGGCTGGGCGTTCGTGATCCCGCTCGTCATCACCGGCACGGGCCTCGGGCTGCTGGTGTCCCAGCTGAACAACTACACCCTCTCCCCGGTCGACGAGCAACGGGTCAGCGAGGCGGCGGGCGTGAACTCGGCCGGTGGGTCGTTCGGCCTATCGTTCGGTCTGGCACTGGCCGGTGCCCTCATGCTCGCCACGCTCTCGGTGACGTTCACCTCCATGGCCAACGACAGCCACGTGCTGCCACCCGAGGTCCAGGGACAGGTCGCCGATGCGCTCGAGACCGACGCCGAACTCGTCACGAACACCAACCTCGACGCGCTCCTCGAGGACGAGCCGCCCGAGATCCAGGCCGAGATCATCCGGATCAACACCGAGGCGCGTCCGCTCGCTCTCCAGATCGCCCTGGTGGTCCCGCTCCTCTCGGCGGCGCTCGGGCTCGTCGTGGCCGCCCGGATGCGACGGCTGCCCGATCCGGTGGCCTCCGGTGCGGCCGACAGCGTCCTCGGCGGCTGACGAACGCGAGGCCGCGGGGCCCGGGGTGGCCCCGACCCGGCACCGACCTGCGGCACCGGTATCAGAATTGCATGGACCCACCTCCTTCGAGCACGTAGAACTGACTCTCCCCGAACTCGACCGGCGATCGGGGATCACGGCACGTACCGGAAGGCTTCCCGATGCTCGACGTACGCTCCCTCGGGACGATCCTGGGCGTCTGGGCGCATCCGGACGACGAGGCGTTCCTCACGGCCGGTCTGATGGCCGCGGCCCGCGACGCCGGGCAACGCGTCGTGGTCGTCACCGCGACCCACGGCGAACACGGCACGACCGACCCCGCCGGTTGGCCGCCCGACCGGCTCGGCCGGATCCGTGCACTTGAGCTGGCCGCTTCCCTTGCGGCGCTCGAAGTGAGGGAGCACAGGCACCTGGGTCACCCCGACGGCAGCCTGGCCCGCCAGCACCAGCTGCAGGCGATCGACGAGCTCGCGGCAATCGTCGAGGACGTGCAGCCGGACACCATCGTGACTTTCGGGCCGGACGGGCTCACCGGACACGAGGATCATCAGACCGTGTCCGCGTGGGCAGGCACGGCGCGCGCGGCGTCGGCCCCGCAGGCCCGGCTGCTGTTCGCGACCACCACGGAATCCTTCGTGCGCCGCTGGGCACACGTGCACGACCGGCTCAACGTGTTCCTCGCCGACGGGCTGCCGCTGCGCACCCCCGACGCCGACGTGGCGCTGACCCTCGACCTGAGCGGCGCGGACGCCGACCGTAAGCTCGTCGCCCTGCGGGCACATGCCTCCCAGACGGCCGGCATGCTCGCCACGATCGGCGCGGACACACTGCGCGAGTGGTGGTCGGTCGAGACGTTCCTGGACGCCGACCGCACGCCGCTCCCCCAACGCCGGGGCGCGGATGCGGGCGCTGCCGCGGTTCCGGGCTGGGGCACCTGGCAACTCGTGGGCTGAACCGCTGAGGAGTGCGTCGGTAGCATCCCGGGCATGCTGCGCCACGACCGCGATCCCCTGACCGAAGCCGAGCAGGTCCGGGTCGACGCGGTCCTCACCGGTGCCGTGGATGCCGACGGCGAACTGATCGGGGTCTAGGGCCAGGGCTCGCGGTTCACGGGCCTCGCCACGGGTTCGGACCTCGACCTCGTGCTCGTCTGGGACGCCACACTTCCGACCACGCCACTGCAGACCGACGCGACGCGGCACGTCGTCGACCCCGAGCACCACCTGGAGGTCCGGCGCGACGCCGCGGACGGCATCGACGTCGACCTCGTGCACACCACCCTGGGTCGGCTCGAGGAGACGGCCGACCGGGTCGGGTGCGGGGAGGGCTGGAACACCTCGGAATGGCCCGATCCGCTCTACACGGTGGCCGGACTCGCACAGTCCACCCTGCTCCTCGACCGCTCGGGAACGGTCGCGGAACTACGTCACCGTGTCCAGGTACCGACCGATACGTTCCGCAGCGCGGTCGACACGACGTTCCGCAGCGCCGCCCCCGCGTTCCTCGCGGAGCTCGGGAACGCGGACCGGAGCGGTCATCACTGGCTGTCTCACAAGCTTCAGACCGACCTCATGCGGCTCGCGTACGTTCAACTCTTCGCACGGTCGGGCCACTACGCACCTTTCCCGAAGCACCTGCCCGCCTGGTTCCGACGCCTCGAGATCGACCGGGACGTTCGGGAGGCGGAGCGAGCCGCCTGGGAGAGCGGCGAACGACTGATCGCCATGACGCGACTCGTCGAACTCCTCGGCGTCCGGTGACTGCGTGTCCTTGACGCACGTCGACCTGCGCATCATCCCCGGGCGCCGTAGCCGGGGCGCGGGGTCAGCACATGATGCGCTGGAGTCCCGGGATCAGCGAGAGCACCACCGGCACGAGGAAGATCGACGCGAGGAACGCCCATCCTCCGGTCAGCCGGCGGTCGCGTTGCATGGCGCTCTCACGGCGCCACCAGGGCACCGGCTCGAGTACCAGGAACACCAGCCAGAGCGGTCCGGCGCAGCCGAGCCAGAACCACGCCCACTTGGTCGCGAGCCGGGGTTGGGGACCGGCCACGAGCAGGATCAGGGCGACAAGCACGCCGAGCGCACCGACGTTGATGTGAACGGAGGGCTCGAGCGGGTCGTGCGTGATCGTCACGTTCACCGTTGCCCCACCCCCGCGCCCGGGTCGGCGCCGTCGCGGAGGCCGCCGGCACCAGCGCGCCTACCGTCTCCCTGTGTCTGGCCACCCTCCTCGGGCCGGTCGTGCGAGTGATCGGCGTCCTCGATCAACAGCGGGCGCATGCCGGGTTCGCCGTCTTCCTCCGGCTGCGGTGGGTGCCGGGCGCGAGCGCCGACGTGGCCCGCGCCGTCTCCGATTGGCCCGATTCCGGCTACGTCTGCGTGATCGGCGGCGAACTCGACTGCGCCGCACAGCTGCATGTGCGCTCGACCCGGCACCCGCTCGAGACCACCAGCGACCAGCTGAAGTCGGTCCGACGCGATGACGTTGTTCCGTCGCTCGGTGGGCGCCACGATCGGCTCCTATCTCACCCGGTACCGCGTCGCCGCGGCGCAGCGGCTGCTCATCAGCACCGTAATGACGACGGCGGAGATCGCCCACGCAGCCGGGTTCGGCTCCCGGAGCACCTTCTACACCCGGTTCACCCGAATCTGTGGGCTGGCGCCGGGGGCGTATCGGACCGCCGTGCGGGCCGGGTGACTGTGAGTGCGCTCAGGCGGCCGGCGCAGTGACCGCTGCGATGATCGCGGCACCGATGCCGACCAGGACTCCGGGCACGCCGGCGGCGAGCGCCATCACCACGCCGAACTTCTGGGTGGCCGGCATCACGTCGTCGAAGCCGACCGCCTCGATCGCAGCCTTGAGCGGCTTGGCGATCTCTGCCGAGGAGAAGGTGTAGTCGACCTTCTTGCCGATACCTTTCGCGTCGGCGCCGACCTCCACCTGCTTCTGGATGGTGTAGACGCGTCCACCCACCGTTCGGCCCTTGCCCGTGAACCGTGGCCTCGCCGTCCCGTCGACCCACACCGTCCACTCCAGGTCCTGGAGCGTATCCTGCCGGGCGACGGCGCCCTGGCGCACGGGGATCACGGCGGTGGTGAAGAGGGTCGCGACGCGGCGCGCGCCGCCGATGGTCAGGAAGCGCGCATCGGCGAGGTCCGCGCTGACCCTGATGCTGCCCGGGGTCGCCCGAACCGCGTACGGCGAGCCCGCGAACGCCCGCTCGATCTCGGCGTGCAGGCGATCCCATCCCTGCATCGCCGCAGCGTCAGGCGTCGCCGTACCTTCGATGAGTCGCTCCTGCGCCCGGATGCGGGGCGCGAAGGTGAACGCCACGATCGCGACGACGGCGAAGATGGCACCGACCACGAACAAGACGATCGGCGCGACCGCTACGTCGTCGACCGTCAGCACTGCGCCGATCACGAGCAGGACCAGGGACAGGACGCCGAAGATGGACCCGAGCAGCCAGGCCAACGTTGAGAGTTTCATGCCGCCATGAAATCAGAACTCGGAACGCATCAAGCGGCATCGTTCGACGACGAGCAGCCCGCAGGTCTCACCCAGGAGGCAGTCCGACCCGCAGCGCGATCTGGGCGTCGCGCAGCCCGGTGCCGGCTCAAGCGAGCCCCCACAACCGCTCCACGACTGTGTCGGGCGGTCACGGCACCGGGTATCAAGATTCCGTGGACCGTCTCCGCCACGAGCAAGTACGGACTGGGCCCGATCTCTCAAGGACGACCGGCGATCGGGGGATCACCGCACGGACCGGAAGGGTTGCCCGATGCACGACGCAGGCTCCCTCGGCACGATCCTCGGTATCTGGGCGCACCCGGACGACGAGGTGTTCCTGTCCGCCGGCCTGGTGGCCGCCGCCCGTGATGCCGGCCGGCGGGTCGTGGTGGTCACCGCCACGCTCGGCAAGCACGGCACCACGGACGCGACGCAATGGGCGCCCGATCGCCTCGGCCGGGTCCGCGGACTCGAGCTCGCCGCCTCACTCGCCGCGGTCGGGGTCACAGAGCACAGGCAGCTGGGTCACCCGGACGGCAGTCTGGCCCGCCAGCAGCAGCTGCAGGCGATCGATGAGCTCGCGGATCGTGGAGCAGGTGCGGCCGGACACCCATCGTCACGTTCGGACCGGACGTGCTCACCGGACACGAGGACCATCAGACCGTGGCCGCCTGGGCGAGCACGGCGCGCGCGGCTGCGGCCCCGCACGCCCGCCAGCTGATCGCGACCACCACGGAGTCGTTCGTACGCCGCTGGGCACACGTGCACGACCGGCTTGAGGTCTTCCTCGCCGACGGGCTGCCGCTGCGCACCCCCGACGCCGACGTCGCCCTGACCCTCGAACTGAGCGGGCCGGGCGCCGACCGCAAGCTCGTCGCCCTGCGGGCGCACGCCTCCCAGACGGCCGGCATGCTCGCCGCGATCGGCGAGGACGCGCTGCGCGAGTGGTGGTCGGTCGAGACGTTCCTAAACGCCGACCGCCCCGCTGCGCCAGCGCCGCAGCGCGGATCCGGGCAGCGCCGCGGTTGCAACCTGGGGCACCTGGCAGCTCGTCGGCTGAGCCGCGCTCTCCCGAGGTGGTCCGAGGGCCCTCTGCAGCGTGTGGACCTCAGCGCTCACGTGAGGACTGCGCATGTGACAATCGACCACCTGATGAGCACATCCACTCCGTGCAGGAACCCCGATGACTGATCCGGTCGACGTCCAGGACGTCGACGTCCGTATCGTCGCCGCCCTGCTCGCGCATCCGCGCGCTCGCGTGGGCGCCCTCGCCGAGGCCGCGGGCACCAGCGCGCCCACCGTCTCCCGACGCCTCGCGTCCCTGCTCGGACCGGTCGTGCGGGTGGTCGCCGTGATCGATCAGCAGCGCTCCGACGCCGGGTTCGCCGTCTTCCTGCGGCTTCGGTGCGTGCCCGGCGCGAGCGCCGACGTCGCCAGGGCCGTCTCCGAGTGGCCCGAGTCCGGGTATGTCTCGGTGATCGGCGGCGAGCTCGACTGCGCGGCACAGCTCCACGTGCGCTCGACCCGGCACCTGCTCGAGATCACCGGCGACCGGCTCAGGTGCGTGCGCGGCGTGATCGGAAGCTCGACGTCGAAGATCATCCGCCGGTTCTCCACGCCGCACGGCTGGACCGGTGCGGTCCTGTCCGAACGCGCCATGACGGTGCTGCGGTCGGGTCGCCTGGACCACTGGACCGAGGACCGCCGCCAGGTGAGCCACCGGATGGACGACCTGGACCACGCGGTCGCGGCCGAACTCGCCGAGCACGGGCGCCGCAGCTGGCGGGAGGTGGCGGACCCGCTCGGGATCCAGCCGGCGACGGCGCGGCGGCGCGCCGAGGCGATGATGGCGGCGGGTCTGCTCCGCCTGCGCACCGTCGTCCAGCCCGCCGCGCTCGGCCAGCCGGTCGTCGCATTCATCTGGCTGCGGGTGGCCCCGTCGCGGCTGGAGTCCGTGGGCCGAGCCCTGGCGGCACACCCGAACGTGCTCAACATCGCCGCCACCACCGGTCATACCAACCTGTGCGGCGAGGTCGCGCTCGCCTCGGACGAGGCCCTGTACCGGTTCATCACCGAGGACGTCGGCCAGCTCCCGGGCGTGGCAGGCGTGGACGTGTCCGACGGTCTCGACGTCATCAAACGCGCCTCGCACGTGTTCGAGCCGGTCGCTGCCGGGAGCGCGGACCCCGCTCGCTGACGCCGGCTCCGAGCGGCGGGATCGCACCGACATCCACTCGGCGCGACGATTTCGTTCAGATGATGCACCTGCATCGGCTGGAATCCTCAATCCCGGACCGGTTCGAGCCCATCCGCGCTCGTGTGGGTATGTTCTCGCGCAACCCATCCACGAAGCGGAGCACGCGTGACGACCACCCTGATCGCCGGCGGTCTCCTCATCGACGGCACCGGCGCCCCGGGCCGACTCGCCGACGTCCGCGTCGCGGACGGACGGATCGCGTCGATCGAGCCCGTCACCGGGCCCGACCGCGTGGCCGGACCCAGCGGCGCCGCCACGATCGGCGCCGACCGGTTGATCGAGGCGACGGGTCTGGTGGTCTGTCCCGGCTTCATCGACATGCACGCCCACTCGGATCTCGCCCTGATCCGTGAGCCGGACCGGCTCGGCGCCGTCAGTCAGGGCGTCACCACGGAGGTGATCGGTCAGGACGGGCTCTCCTACGCGCCGGTCACCGCGCAGGTGGTGGGGGAACTGCACGATCGCATCCGTGGCTGGAACGGGGACCTTCCCGACGGCGGCATCACCTGGCGCACCGTCCCCGAGTTCCTCGACCATGTCAGTGGCGCGGCGGTGAACGTGGCCTATCTGGTCCCACACGGCACCCTCCGGTTGCTCGTCATGGGCACCGAGCACCGCCCCGCGACGCCCACCGAACTGGACCGGATGGCCGGCCTGCTCGCCGATGCCCTGGCGGGCGGCGCCGTCGGGCTCTCGACCGGACTGACGTACGTGCCGGCCATGTTCGCCGACGACGACGAGCTGGCCCGGCTGTGCGAGGTGGTCACCGCCCACGGCGGCTACTACGCGCCGCACCACCGCAGTTACGGCGCCGGGGCACTGGCGGCGTATGCGCAGTGCCTGGACCTCGGCCGACACACCGGTGTGGCCGTGCACCTGACCCACGCGCACCTCAGCTACCCGGTGAACCGCGGCCGCGCCGCGGAACTGCTCGCCCTCGTGGACGCCGCCCTGGCCGACGGTGTCGACGTCACCCTCGACTCCTACCCGTACATCGTCGGGTCCAGCTACCTGCACGCGCCGTTGCCCGGGTTCCTCCAGCAGCGGGGCGTGGACGAGATCGTCGAACTCCTGGACCGCCCCGATGTGCGCGAGGACCTCCTCGTACGTCTCGAACGGCGTGGCACCACCGGTTCGAACGGCGTGCCCGTGGACTGGACCAGGGTGGTCATCGGTTCGGCCGGGGACCCGGCACTGCCCGGGCTCTCCGTCGCCGACGTCGCGCAGCGCCGGGGCGTCCGGTCGATCGACGCCTACTGCGACATCCTGATCTCCGAACGGCTGAGTGCCCTGGCACTGTTCCACGACGGTGACGAGACCAACGTGCGCACCGTCCTGTCCCATCCGCGCCACTGCGCCGGCAGCGACGGTCTGCTCGTCGGGCAGCGGCCGCACCCGCGCGCATTCGGGACGTTCGCCCGCTACCTCGGCCGGTACTCCCGGGACCTCGACCTGGTGCCGCTGGAGCGGATGATCCACAAGATGACCGCACTGCCGGCCGGCCGGATCGGGCTGGCCGACCGCGGCGTCCTCGCCGCGGGCGCCGCCGCCGACGTCGTCTGCTTCGACCCGGCCACGGTGGCCGACCGCGCCACCTTCGACGAACCCCGCCGGAGGGCCGTCGGCCTCCACCACGTGCTCGTGAACGGCGAACCGGTCCTGACCCACACCCGCCCCACCGGCGCCCGACCCGGACACGCCGTGACCAACCGAGAGGCAGCCTGAGGCATGAACCAGCAGTCGATCACCAAGCGCACGCTCACCGAGGGGCTGCCGCAGCCCGCGGGCCCGTACAGCCACGTCGCCACCATCGGCGACCTGGTGCTCACCGCCGGCTTCGGGCCGCAGGACCCGCTCACCGGCGCCGTCCCGGACGGCGTCGCGGCCCAGACCGACGCGGTCCTGGCGAACGTGGCCACCGCCCTCGGCGCCGTGGGAGCGGACCTCGACGACGTGCTGAAGGTGACCGTGCACCTGGCCGACGTCCGCCGCGACTTCGCGGAGTTCAACACCGCCTACGCCACCCACTTCGACGCGCCGTACCCGGTGCGAACCACCGTGGGTAGCGACCTGCCCGGCATCCTCGTCGAGATCGACGTGGTCGCCCGGCGCGGACCGGAGGCGCGATGAGGGGGCACCCGGGAGACCCCGACCCGCCCGACCCGGCCCGCGTCCCCTCCGCCCTCGCCGGCACCACGGCGCTGCTGCACCGTCTGCTCGGCGACGCCGCGGTCGCCGTCGACCTCGGCCTCTGCGGTCGCGACGGCGACCGGCAGGTGTTCTCCTACGAGGCCGACGCCGGCCGGCTGCGCCTGCGCGGCAGCGACCCGAGCGCCCTGGCCAGCGGCTTCTACCACTACGCGAAGTCGCACGGCGGCGCCCAGTTCACCTGGGACGACGCCGCCCTCGACCTCCCCACGCCCCTCCCGGACGCGCCGGCGACCCGCCGTAGCACCGAACTGACCACCCGCTACTACCTGAACTTCGTGACGTTCTCCTACTCCGCCGCCTACTGGGACTGGGACCGGTGGGAACGCGAGATCGACTGGATGGCGCTGCACGGCGTCACCCTGCCGCTGATGGTCCTCGGCCACGAGGCCGTCCTGCTGCGTGCCTTCACCGACCTCGGCCTGGCAGCCGCGGACGCGCTGGCCTGGATCGGTGGCTCCGCGCACTTCGCCTGGACCTGGATGGGTGGCACGAACACGTGGGGCGGGCCGTTGCCGCGGGACTGGGTGACCCGACACCTCGACCTGGCCCGCCGGGTGCTGGCCCGCCAGCGGGAACTCGGGATGACCCCGGTGCTGCCCGCGTTCGCGGGGCACGTGCCTGCGGCACTCGCCCCCGACGGCACACCGACGATCGAGTGGCAGGGCTGGCGCACCCACCTGCTGCCCGCCGACTCCCCCGAGTTCGCCCGGGTCGCCGGCGCGGTGATGGCCGCCCAGCGTGACCTGCTCGGCACCGATCACCACTACGCCGTGGACCCGTTCATCGAGTCCGTGCCACCGTCCGGTGCGCCGGACTACCTGCGCGGGATGGCCCGCGGCATCTACGCCGCACTCGCCGAGTCCGACCCGGAGGCGGTGTGGGTGCTGCAGGGCTGGCCGATGCACTACCACCGCGACTTCTGGACCTCCGAACGGGCCCGCGCGTTCCTGGAGGCGGTGCCCGCGGATCGGCTGCTCCTGCTCGACCTGTGGGCCGAACACGCACCCATGTGGCAGCGCACCGACGCCATGTTCGGGCGACGCTGGCTGTGGTGCGCCGTGCACAACTTCGGCGGCCGGTTCGCACTGTTCGGGGATCTCGACGGGCTGCGGACCGGCCTCGAGGAGGCGCGCCGCTCCCCCGGCCGTGGCCGCCTCGAGGGCACCGGTCTGACCATGGAGGCGATCGAGAACAACGCCGTCTTCTACGAGTTCTGGTCGGACCTGGTCTGGGAACCGGGACCGGGCACGGACGGGCAGGACTGGCTGGACGGGTTCGCCCGCGCACGCTACCGGACCGATGACCCCACCGCCGCGCGAGCCTGGGAGATCCTCGCCCGCACCCTGTACGGTCCCGGTCGCACGCGGTCCATCCCATCGCCTGTCATCGCCCGGCCGTGGGGGCCGGACGCGCCGTTCGCGACCCAGCGACTGGCCGGCGAGTTCGTCGACCCGGGGGCCCCCGAACGGCAGTCCGCGAACATCGACGCCGAGAACGACCCGCGGGTGCTCGGGGATCTCACCGACCTCACCGAGGCCGCGCACCTGTTGATCGGCCTGCACCCGGACGCGCCGGCCACGGGGCCGCTCGGTCGGGACATCGTGGACCTCGTCGGACACATCGTCGCCCAGCGCGCGCGCCTGCCGATCCGGTCGATCCTGGCCGCCTCGGCCCGGCGTGACGCCGACGGCGTCCGGCGCGCCATGGCCGATCTGCGCGCGCACATCCTCACCCTCGACGAACTCGCCGACCAGATGCCGGCCTCCCGCCTGGCCACGTGGATCGATGCCGCCCGCTCCTGGGGCACCGACGGTGCCGAGTCCGACGTGCTCGAGCGCGACGCCCGTACCCTGCTCACCGTCTGGGGCCGCCAGGACAGCGGCCTGCACGACTACTCGGGCCGGCACTGGTCGGGGCTGCTCGCCGGGTTCCATCTGCCTCGCTGGCAACTCTGGGCGGACTGGCTCGCCCAGGCGACAGCCCGGCCCGACGGCGTCACCGGCGCCGACGTCTCGGTCCTGCGGGAGGCGATCGTCGCCCACGAGGAGGCCTGGCGCACCACGGTCACGCGCGCCGCCACCACCGCGACCGAACGGCCCGAGGGGCCGGTCCTGCCGGGCCTCGCCCTCGCCGCCCTGACCAGGTTCCCTCCCCCACCCGCGGCGACCTCCGCCGTCGTGCCCGCGTCCGATCCACTCGGAAACACCACCGCAGTCCCCGACACAAAGGAGTAACCGATGTCCATCAGGAGAAGGTCATCAGCGATCACGATCGCAGCCACCGCCGCGTTCGCCGTCCTGCTCGCGGGTTGCTCCGGCGACCCCGACGACGGCGGCAACGACGGCGACGGCGGCGAGGGCGAGTACAGCGACATCGTGTTCTGGACGCCGCAGGTCACGCCGTCCCGGCTGGCCGCACAGGAACAGATCGCCGCCGACTTCGAGGCCGAGACCGGCATCGGCGTGGAGGTTGTGCCGCTCGGTGGCGCCGATCAGAACCAGGCCCTCGTGACCGGGGCGGCCTCCGGTGACGTGCCGGACGTCATCCTGCACGGCGCGGACCAGACCGCCGCCTGGATGGCCCAGGGGCTCCTCGACGCCGAGGTCACGGCCGCCGCCGTCGAGTCCCTCGACCCGTCGACGTTCAACGAGAACGCCCTCAACCAGGTCACCCTCGACGGCGAGATCGCCTCGGTGCCGTCCGACGGCTGGGTCCACCTGATCGTCTATCGCCAGGACCTCCTCGAGGCGGCCGGCCTCGAGGTGCCCACGAACCTGACCGAGCTCGCCGAGGCGGCCACCGCGCTCAGCGAGACCGGGGTCACCGGGATCGCGCTCGGCACCCAGTCCGGGACTCCGTCGTCGACGGAGGCGGTCAACTCGATCCTGCCCACGAACGGCTGCGAACTGGTCGTCGACGGTGAGGTCACCATCGACTCCCCGGAGTGCGTCGAGGGCCTCGAACGCTTCCTCGAGCTGCGCGACTCCAGCGTCTCCGGTGACCTCGACGTCCCGGCCGCTCAGGCCGCCTACCTCGCCGGCGACGCCGCCATGCTGCTGTTCTCCACGCACATCTTCGACGAGCTCGCCGGCCTGTCCCCGGACGTGCCGGTGACCTGCGCGGAGTGCGTCGACAACCCGAACTTCCTCGCCGAGAACTCCGGGTTCATCACCGTCCTCGACGAAGCGAACCCGAACCAGTACGGCACCGTGCTCGGCTACGGCGTGCCGGTCGGCGCGCACACCACCGAGGCGCAGATGTTCATCGAGTACGTGATGAGCACCGGTTACGTCGACACCCTGGCCACCGCCACCGAGGGCCGGCTTCCGCTGCGCCTGGGCACCCCGGACAACCCCACCGAGTACATCGACGCCTGGGGCGGGCTGCCGATCGGGCCGGCGCCGGAGGAGGGCGTCTCGATCGCGTCGATCTATGGCGAGGAGATCGTCACGGACATCAACGCCGGCATGGAGTCGGTGTACCGGTGGGGCTTCGGCACCGAGGACGCCGAACTGGCCGGTGCCGCGTTCACCCAGGGCACCCTCGCCTCGAACCTGGATGCGCTGTACAGCGGCACCCCGGCCGCCGACGTCGCCGCCACCATGGCGGAGCAGGTGACCGCACTCCAGGCCGAGCTCGGCTGACGTCTTGACCTCGACGACCCGACGGTTCTCCCCCTGGGCGCGGCTGACCCGCGCCCAGCGGGAGAACCTCAACGGCCAGCTGCTCACCGCACCGACCCTGCTCGTGATCCTCGCGATCGTGATCGTGCCGTTCCTCGCGGTGATCGTGTTCGCCTTCGCCGACCTGCGGCTCGTGGACATCCCGTACATGAGCCTGGGCACCATCGACTGGACCCTGGACAACATCCGCGACGCCATGGGGTCGCAGGCGTTCTGGGGCGCCCTGGGCACCACGATCGCGTATGCCACCCTGACCACCCTCGGGGCGATCGCCTGCGGCCTCGTCACCGCGCTCGCCATCCGGCGTCCGTTCCGCGGGCGCGGCGTGATCCGGGCACTGCTGCTGGTGCCGTACGTACTGCCGGTGATCGCGGCGGCGACGATCTGGCGGACCCTGCTGAACCCGCAGTACGGGCTGATCAACGCGTTCGGGCTCGAGTTCCTGGGCTGGGACCGGCCGATCGGCTTCCTGAACACGACCACCTATGACGTGTTCGGCATCGGTATCCCGCTGACCCTGCTGACCGTGGTGGCGTTCGAGGTCTGGAAGACCACGCCCCTGACGTTCCTGTTCATCACGGCGCGGCTGCAGTCCATCCCGGGCGACATCGAGGAGGCGGCCGCGCTCGACGGTGCCTCCAACCGCAAGATCCTCACCCAGATCATCGCGCCGCAGCTGCGCGCGGTGGTGCTGCTGCTGATCCTGTTGAGGTTCATCTGGTCCTTCCAGAGCTTCAACGACATCTACCTGCTCACCGGCGGTGCCGGGGGCACCCAGGTGATGGCCGTGAAGGTCTACACCGAGCTGATCACGCGCGCCGACATCGGGAGCGCCGCGTCCTACGGGCTGCTGATGTCCGTGATCCTCGCGGTGCTCCTGGCGTTCTACGTCCTGCTGACCCGGAGGAAGGAGGCCCTGTGAGCAAGGCGATGAGGGCGCCCCTGCCCGAACGGATCCTGCGTGTGGTCGTGATCGTGGTCGCACTGGTGCTCGCCGTCGGCCCGGTCCTCTATGGCGTGGTGCTGTCCATCCGGCCGTTCTCGGCCGTGCTGAACGCCCCGTTGGACCTCTTCCCGAGCCCGAGCGAGTGGGACTTCTCGAGCTTCGGAACCGCGCTCGCGGACGAGGCGGACGGCGGGTTCGGCCTCGGCCGGTTCATCCGCAACTCGTTGCTCCTCGCGCTCGGCACCGTGGTGGCCTCGCTCCTGGTCAGCGTCCTCGGTGCCTACGCCGCCGCCCGGCTGCGGTACAAGGGCCGGGGCGTGGTCAACGGGATCATCCTGTCCGTCTACCTGCTGCCCGGCATCGTGCTGGCGGTCCCGCTGTTCGTCATGCTCAGCCGGGTCGGTCTGACCGGCAACCTCGTCGGCCTGCTGATCGTGTACGTCTCGACCACGGTCCCGGTGGCGATCTACATGGTCCGCAACTACTTCATCGCGCTTCCGGAGAGCGTCGAGGAGGCCGCCATCATCGACGGGTGCTCGCTGCCCGTGATGCTCTGGCGGGTGGTGCTGCCGATCGCCGCGCCCGGGGTCGCGGCCACCGCGATCTACGTGTTCATGATCGCCTGGAACGAGTACCTGTTCGCGCTGCTGTTCCTGGTCCAGAAGCGCGAGCTGTGGACGGCGCCGCTCGGCCTGTCACAGCTGACCGAGATCAGCGTCCCGGTCACGGTGCTGCTCGCCGGATCCATCATCGTCACCGTGCCCGTGGTGGTGCTGTTCTTCATCTTCCAGCGGTTCCTCGTCTCGGGCCTGACCACCGGGGCCGAGAAGTGAGCCGGCCGCTGCGCCTGGGGGTGCTCGGCGCCGGGGCCCGGGGGCAGGAGGCGTACGGGAGCTGGATCCTCGCGCACCCGGACCGGGTGGAACTCGCCGCGGTCGCGGACGTCCGTGAGGAGCGAGCGCTGCGGTTCGCGCGGGCGGCGGGCACGAACGCGGCGGTCTTCACGGACTGGCGTGACCTCGTGTGCCGTCTGCGCGACCTCGACCTGGACGCCGCCGTGGTGGCCCTGCCGGACCAGCTGCACGTGGACCCGGCGATCGCCCTGGCGGACGCCGGGGTCCCGATGCTCCTGGAGAAGCCGGCGGCACCCACCTCGTCCGAGCTGGAACGGCTGGCGGCGCACTGCGAGCGGACCGGCGCCAGGGTGGCCGTCGGCCACGTACTGCGGTTCACCCCGTTCTGGCGCACGGTCTCCGAGCTGATCGGCTCCCCCGCGTTCGGGCGGATGCTCACCCTCGAGCTGAGGGAGAACATCGGGTTCTGGCACTTCGCGCACTCCTACGTACGGGGGAACTGGCGCCGGGTCGCGACCTCAAGCCCGATGGTGCTGGCGAAGACGTGCCACGACCTCGACCTGATCCGGTGGCTGGCCGGCCGTGCCCCGAGCACCGTCTACAGCATCGGCTCGCTCACCCACTTCCGTGCCGAGAACGCCCCCGACGGCGCACCGGAGTTCTGCATCGACGGCTGCCCGGCCGCGGCCCAGTGCCCGTTCTACGCCCCGCGCTACTACGAGGACGCGCTGGCGCAGACGCACGGCGTGCCCGTCACCCTGCTGAGCGAGGACACCTCACCGCAGGGACGCCGTCGGGCCCTGGCCGTCAGCGACTACGGCCGGTGCGTGTACCGGTCCGGCAACGACGTCGTCGACCACCAGCAGACCACGTTGTCATTCGCCGGCGGGCTGACCGCGAACCTCACCGCGTCCGCGTTCACCGGCCGCAACACCCGGGACATCGCGATCACCGGCACCCGCGGCCAGCTCGTCGGGAACATGGAGACCGGCCGGATCGAGCTCGACCTGTTCGCCCCGGACGCCGAGGCCCCGGCGCTGACCGCCGGGACGGTCGACGGCCATCACGTGCGGGCGCCGATGGGCCACCGGGTGTGGACCATCGAGGCCCGCCCGGAGGGGGCGGATGCCGACGACCACCGAGGCCATGCCGGTGGCGACGACGGCCTGATGGAGGCGTTCGTGGCCGCCCTCGAGCGGGGTGACCTCGGCCGTGACCCGGTGCTCTCCCTGGACGCCGCGATGGACAGCCACCGGATGGCGTTCGCGGCGGAGTCCTCGCGCCTGCTCGGCAAGCCGGTCGAGTTCACCGGTGCCGCGGCAGCGGCGGAGGTGGCCGCCCGAACGGGCGGTGCGGCGTGAGGTCCACCGAGCGGGTGGGCGTGGGCACCGACGATGGCTCGAGCTCCCTTGCGGTCAGGGCCGGGCGTCCGGATCTGCCAGGAACGGCTCGACGGCGGTGCGCATGACGTCGGTGGGATCGGCGGCACCGGTCCAGCGGACGAACGCCGTCGCGGCCTGGGCGATCAGCATCCCCTCGCCGTTCGCGGCCGGTCGCCCGGAGGCGCGGGCCTGCCGGACCAGTTCGGTGGTGCGCGGCAGGTAGACCACGTCGAACACGGCGCACTCCGGTGCCAGCGACTCGACCGCGACGACCGGCCCCGGGCTCAGCATGCCCACGGAGGTGGCGTTCACGAAGAGGTCCGCCGCGGCCAGGGTCTCGCCGAGTCCGGGATCGTCGAAGGTAGTCGCGTCGATCTCGGCTGTGTCCACGATATCGGCGAACTCGGTCGCGAGGCGTTCCGAGTCCGCGAGCCTGAGGTCGGCGACGGTCATGGCGGCGGGGTGCTGGGTCGCCAGACCGTAGGCGACGGCGTGGGCCACGCCGCCGGCGCCCGCGACCACCACGCGGGCGCCCTCGACGGGCCGCTCGAGGACCGTCGCGAGGCCGGCCAGGAAGCCCAGGACGTCGGTGTTGAAGCCCACCAGACGTCCGTCCGGCGTCACCTCGACGCTGTTGACGGCCCCGATCGCCGCCGCCGCGGGCTCGACCTCATCCAGGAGCGGCACGATCGCCTGCTTGTGCGGGGCGGTGATCTGGAACCCGTACCAGCCCTCCTCCCGGGCCCGCGCCACCTGGCCGGGCAGCTCCGCGGCGGTGACCTCCTCCAGCTGATACCGGCCGTCGATCCCGGCCGCCTCGAAGGCGGCGTTGTGCATGACGGCCGAGTGCACCCGGTTGAGCGGCAGGCCGAAGAGCGCTGCTGTGCGCATCGATGTCTCCTTGTCAGCGATCGGTGAAGATGGGGTCGCGCTTCTGCGCGAACGCACGGGCTCCCTCGAGCATGTCCTCCGTGCCGAACACCGCCTCGGACGCGTCGAGCTCCAGGGCCATGCCCTCCTCGAGGGTCCGGTCGACCGACTCGTCGAGCAGTCGCTTCGCGAGCCGGGTCGCCAGCGGTCCGCGGGTGGCGACGATGTCCGCCAATCCGCGCGCCGCGTCGAGTGCGCCACCCTTCGGCGCGACCCGGGTAAGGAGTCCGATCTCGAGGGCCCGGTGGGCGGTCACCGGTTCGCCGAGGAGCACGAACTCCTTGGCGCGGGCCAGCCCGACGAGCCGGGCGAGCCGCTGCGTGCCGCCGCTGCCGGGCAGCACGCCGAGCCGCAGCTCGGGCAGGCCGAGCTTGGACTGTTCGCTCGCCACCCGCAGGTCGCAGCACAGTGCCAGTTCCAGGCCACCGCCGAGCGCGTGCCCCTCGATGGCCGCGATGGTCGGCACGGCCACCTTGGCGAGCTGCCGGTAGACGAGCTTCTCCAGCAGCAGCTTGTCCTCGGCCACCCGGCCGCGCAGCCCTTCGAACTCGGCGATGTCCGAGCCCGCGCAGAAGGCCCGCCCGCCGGCTCCGGTCACGATCAGGACCCTGGCCCCGCGGTGGTTCGACACCCGGGCCAGGGCGTCCCGCAGCTGTGCCGTGAACTCCCGGCTGACCACGTTCATCGGTGGGTTGTCCCAGACGATCTCGCACCGTTCGCCCAGCTCCACCCGCATCAGGTCACTCACGTCGCTCCGCCCCGGTTGAAGTCGTCGGCCAGGCCCATCGGGCCGGCCCGGAAGATCCGCGGATCCATGGTTCGCAGCTCGGGTGCCACCGCAGGTCGGAACCCGAGGTGCGCCACCACGTCGCGCTCGGCGTTCAGTCCGTCCGCGATCTCGGTGAGCGTCGGGCCGTCCGCCGTGAGCTCGAACACGGCCCGTTCGGTGATGTAGCGCACCTGCTGGCCCTTCGCGAGGGCCCGTTCGGCGCTGAAGCTGATCTGGCGGACCTTCGGGACGAACTTGCGGTACTGCCCCTCCGAGGAGATCGTGAGCCGTCCGGCGTCGACCCCCACCCGCAGGCCCCCGGTCGTCAGGGTGCCGACGAAGCAGACCCGGCCGGTGCGGTTCGCGATGTTGAGGAAGCCACCCGGCCCCCGCGGCCGCTCGTCGAACTCGTGGACGTTGACGTTGCCCTCGGCATCGACCTCGGCGAAGGACAGGCTCGCGATGTCGAGGCCGCCGCCGTCGTAGAAGTCGAACATCGAGGGCTGCTCGAGCATGGCCTGGAAGTTCACCCCCGCACCGCCATCGGCGCCGGCGGCGGGCGCACCACCGAAGATGCCCTGCTCGACGGTCAGGGTCAGGGCGTCAGTGATGCCCTCGGCGGCCGCGATGGCGCCGATCTGCTGGCTGATGCCGAAGCCGAGGTTGCAGATGTCACCGGGCGCGAACTCCAGCAGGGACCGGCGCGCGATCACCTGGCGCACATCCGGTGCCGCGGGCGCCGCGTCGGGGGCGAGGGGCCGCGGTTGTCTCAGCTGCCCCGCGAAGTACGGCGAGAACGCGGTGCGGTAGGTCTGCCGCTGGTCCGGGTCGACGTAGACGTGGTCGACCAGGGCCCCGGGGATGCGGACGTCCCGGGGTCGCAGGCTCCCGCGCTGGACCAGCCGCTTCACCTGCACGATCACCCGGCCGCCGCGGTTGTGGGCGGCCATCGCGAGCGCGAGGGAGTCGCCGTGCACGGCCTCCTCCTCCATGGACAGGTTCCCGTCCTCGTCGGCGGTGCTGGCACGAATGACGGCGACGTCGATCGGCAGGGCCGGATAGAACAGCCATTCCCGGCCCGCGAGCTGCACGACCTCGACGAGTTCCTCGGTTGTCACGTCGTTCTGTCGGCCGCCGCCCTGCCGAGGGTCGACGTAGGTACCGAGGCCGACGTCGGTGACGAGCCCCGGACGCCCGGCCGCCATCTCCCGGCAGAGAGCGGACAAGACACCCTGCGGGAACGAGTACGCCTCGATCTCGTTCGCTCGGACCTGTGCGCCGAGCGCAGGCTCGTTGCCGATGTTGCTCCCGATCGTGCGTGCGTGCAGGCCCGGCAGCGCGAGCTGGGACATCCCCCGGTCGGCGAAGTCACCGATGCCGACCACGCGCACGGTGGTCAGCCCGCGGGGCACCCCACCGGTGGCGAACCGTTCGGCGAGACTGTCGATGAACAGCTGCGGCACGGCGTGGCCGGCGCCGGATCCGCCGATCCAGACCGCGTCCCCGTCGCGGACCAGACCGACGGCCTCGGTGACGTCCAGGAGCCTCATGACCGTGGCGCCGTGCTCATGGCATCAGCCCGCCGGAGTTCGGGCCGAGGGTCTGGCCGAGGAACAGTGCGGAGGCGTCCGAGAGCAGGAAGATCACGGCGTCGGCGACCTCCTCGGGCTCGGCGAACCGTCCGAGCGGGAGTTCGGCCATGCGCTTGCGCCCGACCTCCCCGTCCATCACCGTCCGGCCCATGTCCGTGTTGATCACGCCGGGCGCGACGGCGTTGGCTCGCACGCCCCGCTGCCCGAACTCCCGGGAGATCGACTTCGCCAGGGCCATCACGCCCGCCTTGGCCGCCGCGTAGTGCGCGACGCCCGGCCAGCCGACCTGCCCCAGCCGTGAGGCCACGTTCACGATCGACCCGCTGCCCTGTTCCAGCATGATCGGGAGCACCGCCTGACTGGTCAGGAACATCGACGTCAGGTCCGTCCGGATCACCGTGTCCCACTGCTCCTCGGTGATCTCGAGGAACGCGTTCTCGGGCATGATCCCGGCGTTGTTCACCAGCCCGTCGATGCGCCCGAACGCCTCGTGGGTCGCGGCCACGACCCGGGCGATCTGCTCGCGATCGCGCACGTCGCAGCGTCGGACGAGCGACCGTCGGCCCAGGGCCTGGATCTCGGTCGACGTCTTCTCCGCTCGTTCGTCACTCGTGTGGAACGTGAACGCCACGTCGGCGCCCGCTGCCGCGGCGGCCAGCGCCACGCTCCGTCCCAGCCCCTTCGCTGCTCCGGTGACCAGGACGACGCGGCCCGCCAGGGGGCCGCTGCTGGGACCGGTCCGTGCCGGCCGTGGGTCGGAGATCGCTGTCGGTGTCGCCATTGAACCCTCCAAATCGGAAGCGCTTTCAGTCTAGACTTCCACGACATGACCTCAAAAGCAACCAGCCCGACGGCGCCCGGCGGCGACCCGGTCATCGACCTGCACGCGCACATCCTGCCGCCCGCACTCCTGCACGCACGTGCGTGGTCCGGCGTGCCCGACCCGTGGCGCCCGGCAGCCGTCGGGCCGGACCGGGCGGCCGCCGCGGACGAACCCTGGTTGCAGGTCACGATCGGCGATCGACCCACCTCCCCGATCCCACCGGCCCTGGTGTCCCTACCGCAGCGCCTCGCGACGATGGACCACCTCGGGGTCGACGTCCAGGTGGTCTCGCCATGGATGGAGCTGTACCCGCGTGGGCTCGCCGCGGATGGCGTGGAGGCGCACGTCCGGGTCATCAACGACGCGGTGGTGCAGGAGGTCCACGCGGCTCCGGGCCGCCTCCTCGGCCTGGGCATGGTCCCGCTGACGAGCGGCGCCGCCGCCGCACACGAGGCCCGACGCGCCGTCGCCGAACTCGGCCTGGCCGGCGTCATCGTCGCCACCTCCGGTGTCGGTCTCCCGTTGGAGGACGCCGACCTCCGCCAATTCTGGGCCACAACCGCCGAACTGGGCGCCGTGGTCCTGATCCACCCCGTGCTGCCCCTCGCCGCGGAACGGATGCGGGTCCCCCCGCTCGGCGATCTGATCGGGCATCCACTGGAGACCACCACGGCGGTCGCCACCCTGCTGCGCACCGGGATCCTCGACCGCCATCCGGACCTGCGCCTGGTGGTGCCGCACGGTGGCGGCGCCATCCCCGCGCTGGCCGATCGCATCGGCGCACTCTGGGAACACTCCGGCGGCCCGGTGACGGCCACCGCGCCGGCCGCGACCCTCGGGCGGATCCACTACGACGTGCTCACCCACTCCGACCGTGCGCTGCGCTGGCTCGAGGAGTTCACCGAGCCCGGCCGACTCGTCCTCGGCACGGACTACCCGTTCGCCACCGGAGACGTCGATGCGCTCGCCCGGGCCCGCCGGGTGCTGACCTCTGCGTCCCTTCCCGGGGCGCTCGGGCGGAACGCCGCGGCCCTCCTGCCCCACGGCCTCCGGACACCCCGTGCTTGACAGGCTGACCGCTTCGATATAGAAAGCGCTTACAGCTTCGTCCTCGAACCTCACCCCAACGGCGGGAGCGCACAGTGGAAGACATCCGGCTCGGCATCATCATGAACGGCGTCACCGGGAGGATGGGCACCCGGCAGCATCTCGACCGTTCGATCATCGCGATCCGCGATCAGGGCGGCCTCGAGCTCGGGGACGGGCGGCGCATCGTCGTCGACCCGATCCTGGTCGGCCGCAATGCCGCGAAGGTGGAGCATCTCGCGAAGCAGTACGGCGTGGAGCGGTGGACCACGAACCTCTCCGAGGCCCTCGCAGGTGACGAGGACACGATCTACTTCGACGCACAGACCACGAACCGGCGTTTCGACGCCATCGCGGAGGCCATCGGGGCCGGGAAGCACATCTTCTGCGAGAAGCCGACCGCGACCAGCCTCGCCGACGCCCTCGAGCTCGCCCGGCTCGCCAAGGAGGCGGGCGTCGTCTCGGGGGTCGTGCAGGACAAGCTGTTCCTGCCCGGGGTCCGCAAGCTCAAGCGTCTGATCGACGGCGGGTTCTTCGGCGAGCTCATCAGCCTTCGCCTCAACTTCGGCTACTGGGTGTTCGAGGGCGACTGGCAGCACCTCAACCGGCCGTCCTGGAACTATCGCGCCGAGGACGGCGGCGGCATCATCCTCGACATGTACCCGCACTGGCGGTACGTGCTGGACCACCTGCTCGGACCGGTGCGGTCCGTCCTGTGCCACTCCCAGGTCCACATCCCCGGCCGGTGGGACGAGAACGGGCAGCCGTACACGGCCACGGCCGAGGACGCCTCCTACGGCATGTTCTCCTTCGACTCGGACGTCGTCGCCCAGTTCACCACGTCCTGGGTGACCCGTCCCTACCGGGACGAGATCGCCGAGTGGCAGCTGGACGGGACCCTGGGCAGTGCGATCGCCGGCCTGCGGAACTGCCGAGTCCAGTCGCGGGCGAACACCCCGATGCCAGTCTGGAACCCGGACATCCCGAACCCGATCGACTTCCGGGCCGGCTGGCTGGAGGTGCCGGACAACGGCGAGCACGAGAACGCCTTCAAGGTCCAGTGGGAGATGTTCCTCAAGCACCTCGTCGGATCCCACGAGCAGTTTCCCTGGGACTTGCTCGAAGGTGCCAAGGGCGTCCAGCTCGCCGAGTTGGCGCAGCAATCGGTCGACGAACGCCGCTGGGTCGACGTTCCGGAACTCCGGATCCCCGCATCATGACCGGTGTGGCCGCTCGCGTGGCGTCGGAACGGGGTCCGGACCATGGCTGATCCCAGCAGGCTCTCGCTCAACCAGATCACGGTCCTGTCCTGGGATCTCGCCCGGGCCGTCCGCGGGTGCGCCGAGCACGGGATCGGTTCCGTCGGGGTCTGGATCGACAAGGTGGAGGAGGCCGGACTCGCGCAAGCCGTCCGGTTGCTCCGCGACCACGACCTCGAGGTGTCGAGCGTGTGCCGGGCGGGCTTCTTCACCGACGACCGCCCGGCGGCCACGATCCGGGCGGAGAACGCCCGCGCCGTCGAGATCGCCCACGAGGTCGGCGCCGCCTGCCTCTACATCGTCTGCGGTGGGCTGGGCCCCGACCGGGACCTGGCCGGTGCCCGCAGCAGGTCGCTCGAGGGGCTCCGCGACCTCGCCGACCTGGCGGGCGCGGCCGGGGTGCGGCTGGCCCTCGAGCCGCTCCACCCGATGATGTGCGCCGACCGGGGTGTCGTCGTCACGCTCGACCAGGCACTCGACCTGGTCGACGAGATCGGCGACGACACCGTCGGGGTCGCCGTCGACACCTACAACGTCTGGTGGGACCCACGGCTCGGCGGGGCCATCGAGCGGGCCGGCGACCGGGTGATCGGGTACCAGGTCTGCGACTGGCTCGTGCCGCAGCCCCATCCGACGTTCGGCCGCGGGATCCCGGGCGACGGCGTGATCGACCTCCGCTCCGTGACGACCGCCGTCGAGGCCACCGGCTTCACCGGCGCCATCGAGGTCGAGATCTTCAACGAGGACGTCTGGGCCACCGATCCCGACGACGTCCTGACCGCCATCCGCTCCTCGTTCGAGCTGGTCTGAGCGGTGCGTGGCGGATCGTCACCGGCCCGCCACGCACCGCCGCCGGCCGGCGCCGGGTCAGGCGGGCGGCGGCGCCGTACTCTGCCGCATGATCACGTTGCCCTGATAGGACACCGTCCGCGGCACGGCCGACTCGGTGAGCGCGAGGTCGACGGCCTGCTGCCCCACGAGGTCGAGCGGAATGCTCACCGTGGTCAGCGCCGGAGTGATCTGCGCGGCCAAGGGCACGTCCGCGAACCCGGCGACGGACACCTCACCGGGCACGTCGACGCCGAGCCTCTGCAGCCCGGCCACCACGCCGGCCGCGACCACGTCGAAGACGCCGAACACGCAGGTGGGCCGATCGGGCGAGGACTTGATCGCCTCCGCGACCCGCATCCCGGCCTCCCGGGAGGTGTCGCCCGGATAGAGGTTGTCCTTCGCCACCTCGATGCCGTGATCGGCGAGCCCCTGGCGGAAGCCGTCGACGCGGTCCCGGACCGTCACCAACGCCGTCGGCCCGACGGCGATCGCGAAGGTGCGGTGCCCGAGCTCCACGAGCGCATGGGCGAGACTGCGTGCGCCCTCCTTGTTCCCGACCACCATCCGGTGCCCGACCCCACGTCCGCCGGCGAGGGAGACCACGACCCCGCCGGCGGCCTCGAACTTCGAGAGCTCGTCCATGATCGGGCCGTACTGGGCCTTCTGGGTGTACCCGCTCGCGGCCATGATGATCGCCCGCGGCCGCTGGGCCCTAAGCAGTTTGACGTACTTCAGTTCCGATGCCGGGTCGCGGTAGGTGCACACCATCGTGACCAGCAGGTCGTGCTTGTCCGCGGCGCGCACCACCGAGCTGGAGAGCAGCCCGAAATAGGCGTCACTGACATCGTGGACGACGAGCCCGATCGTGTTCGACGTGGCACTCGCAAGCGCCCGAGCGTGCAGATTCGGTTCGTAGCCGAGTTCCGCCGCCGCGGCCAGGACCCGCTCCCGCAGGTCCCCCCGACCCCGATAGGTCGGCGAGTTCGCGTTCAGGACCCTCGACGCCGATGCCAACGACACCCCGGCCAGTTCGGCCACGTCCTGCAGGCGCACGGTCGTACGCTTCACGGCATCCACCCTCCCGATCTGCCGGCCCGTCACAGGCGACGCGGTGCCCGAGGTGCGCTATCCCCGGCGGTCGCTTGTCTCGGGCGCAGTCTATCCCTATCCGAAAGCGCTTACGTCATTGAGATCGATCGGCGCGTCGCCGGTTCGCACCGTGAACGACGCGTCCAATCTGAACCGTTGGCGATAGATTCTCTCCAAGCGAAGGCCTCAGAGTCGCACAAGGAGGAAACCCGAAGACCTTGCGCAACAGCAGGGTCGGTTCTATCGTACTGAAAGCGCTTTCGATGCGCTGTTCATACTCCAAGGAGGCAGCATGACTACGAAGACGTGGGCGGCAACCGCCGCAACGACTGCCGCGATCGCTCTGGCCGTGGCCGGTTGCGCCGGCCAGTCCGGCGGTGGCAGCGACGGCGAGGAGAACCCTGACGATCCGATCGTCATCGGTGTCTCCCTCCCCCTGACCGGTGACTTCGCCGAGCCCGGCAAGGGTGTGCAGCGCGGGTACGAGGTCTGGGTCGACGAGATCAACGCGAACGGTGGCCTGCTCGGCCGTCAGGTCGAGCTCATCGTGCTGGACGACGGCTCCGACGCGGCGCGGATCGTGTCCGACTACGAGTCCCTGATCGCGCAGGAGGGGGTCGACCTCCTGTTCGGTCCGTTCTCCACCCGACTCGTCGTGCCATCGGCTCGGGTCGCCCAGGAGTACGGCATGCTCTTCGTCGAACCCGCCGGCGCCGCCGCCGAGGTGTTCGAGTCCGGCTTCGACAATCTGTTCTACGCGGCGCCGGCCATCGCCGACGACCACTACAACCACCTCGCGGAGTACATCCTGTCGATGCCGGAGGACATCCGGCCGCAGACCGCTGCCTACGCCGCCCAGGACGACCCGTTCGCCCAGGGCACCGCCTACGGGTTGCGGGACCAGTTGGAGGCGGCCGGGATCGAGACCGTCGTCGACGAGGTGTATCCACCGAACGCCACCGACTTCAACCAGATCGCCGCACAGATCGCGGCCGCGGATGCGGACATCGTCGTCGGCGGCACCCTCTACCAGGACGCTGTCAACCTCATCATCGCGATGCAGCAGCTCGGCTACCAGCCGCGGATGGCCGCGTTCTCCACGGCGCCGACGAACCCGGAGTTCCCGGAGGCGCTCGGCTCCGCCGTCGAGGGGATCCTGTCCCCCACCGGCTATGCGCTCGAGGCGAGCTATCCCTCGAACGTCGAGTTCGTCGAGGCCTACAACGAGATGTTCGGCACCGACCCCCAGGAGGACGAGGCGAACGCCTACACCACCGGCCAGGTGGTCGCGGCGGCCGTGGAAGCCGTCGGGTGCGCCGAACAGGGCGAGTGCCAGCAGCAGCTGATCGACTGGCTCCGCACCAACTCGGTGGAGACGGTGGTCGGTGAGCTCAGCTGGGACGAGGCCGGCCGACCCCAGGGCGCCCACATGATCCTCCAGTACGTCGGCGGCGAGATCCAGATCGTGCTCCCCGAGGGCGAGGCGCAGATGACCGAACTCGTCTACCCGAAGCCCGAGTGGTGATCGACGAGTGGTCTCCGGCGCTCTGATCTTCCAGAGTCTGATCCTGGGCCTGATGCTGGGAGGGCTGTACGCCCTCCTGGCATCAGGGCTCACGATGTACTTCGGGATCATGCGGGTGGTGATGTTGGCGCACTCGGCGGCGATCATCCTGTCCGCCTACATCGCCTGGCGGTTCGCGACCCTGACCGGCCTCGACCCGATGCTGTCCCTGCTCGGGACCGTGCCCGTGTTCTTCCTGATGGGGTTCCTCACCCAGCGGCTGCTCGTGTCCCGGCTGAGGCCGGCGACGATGTCGATGATGTCGGTGCTGCTGACCTTCGCGATCGCCCTGATCATCGAAGGACTGCTCGGGTATTTCTTCACCGGTACCCAGCGTCGGATCAACCTCCCCTACGGCACCGCGAGCGTGAACGTGCTGGGGGCCTCGCTTCCCGTGGTGCAGATCATCTCGTTCCTGCTGGCCACGGTCAGCATGGCCGCGCTGTACGTGGTCCTCAAGAAGACCCGCTTCGGCTGGGCGCTGCGAGCAACCATCCAGCACAAGGAGGCCGCCCAGCTCGTCGGCATCAACACCGAGCGGCTGTCCGGCTACGGCTTCGGGCTGGGCCTGGCCACCGCGGCGGTCGGGGGTGCGGCCCTCTCGCTCCAGGTCACCATCTACCCATCGCTGCACTGGCACTGGATCGGGCCGCTGATGGCAATCATCGTCGTCGGTGGGCTGGGGAGCATCCCTGGCGCCGCCATCGCGGCCCTCGTCCTCGGCACCATGCGGGTGATGCTCGAGATCCCGTTCGGGCCGACGTGGGCCCAGACGATCTTCTTCGTCGCCCTCTTCGTCACCCTGATGGTCCGTCCCCAAGGATTCTTCGGAGGTCGTCTTGCCCAGCGCTTCTGACCACATCGTCGGCACCGGCGTCGCCCGGACCCGCGACCGTGGCGTCGTCCGGATCATCAAGGGCGTCGTCCTGCTCGCCGGAGCTGCCCTGCTCGTGAGCTGGCCGTCGCTCGCGGCGAACCCCTACCTGGTCTCGGCCGGCGTCGTCGTCCTCAACTACGCGGTGTTCGCGAGCTCCTGGAACATCATGGGCGGCCTCACCGGGTACATCTCGCTGGGACATGCGGCCTACTTCGGACTGGGCGCCTACGGCACCGCGCTGCTGATCCAGAACTTCGACATACCGTCGTTCGGCGCCTGGTTCCTGGCCGGACTGCTCACCCTGGTCATCGCGATCCCGGTCGGCTGGGCGGCCCTGCGGGTGCGTGGCGCGTCGTTCGTCATCGTGACGATCGCCCTGGTCCTCGTGCTCGCCCTGATCTTCCAGAGTCTGCGCGGGATCACCGGCGGTTCGGACGGGCTGATCGTGCCGCGTCCGTTTCCCGACCTCCTCCGGCCCGAGCACCACGCCACGTTCTACTACATCTACGCCGGTCTGCTCGCGGTGGTCCTCGCGGTCTGGTTCGTGATCGCCCGGTCCCGGTTCGGAGCCGGCCTCAAGGCCATCCGGGAGGACGAGGACAAGGCCGAGTCGCTCGGGATCCCCACCACCCGGTACAAGGGCATCGCCCACGCGCTGTCGGCCTACTTCGTGGCGCTCGGCGGTGGCCTGTACGCCCTGTGGTTCGGCGACCTCGACCCGATCATGCAGTTCTCCGTCCTGCTCAGCGCCGAGGTCGTGCTGATGGCCCTGCTCGGCGGCGTGCGGTTCCTGCTCGGCCCGCTCGTCGGGGCCATCATCGTCGGCACCGCACTGGAGTACTTCGTCCTCAACTTCGGGGAGACCCAGCTGCACCTGGTCGCGACCGGCATCCTGCTCGCCGTCGTCGTGCTGTTCCTGCCCGACGGCGTGCTGGCCGGCCTGAGTGAACTGGTCGCCAGGTTCCGCCCGCAGGCCACCTCGATCCGGGAGATGACCGCGGAGGAGCTGCAGAACCAGCGCGTCTCCGAGGTCCGCCCCGGGTCCGGCGTCGACGCGGACCCCACGTCGTCCGAACGCAGCGAGCAGGAGCTCGCACCCGTGGAACGGAGTCCGTCATGACCGCCACCGTCGAGCCGACCTCACCCGCGCCGGCGACGCCGAGTGTGCTCAGCACCCGTGGCCTGACGAAGTCCTTCGGTGGCGTGCACGCCGTCCGGGACGTCTCGGTCGGCTTCCTCGAGGGCAAAGTCAACGGGCTGATCGGGCCGAACGGGTCCGGCAAGACCACCTTCTTCAACATGGTCACGGGCATGATCAAGCCCGACTCGGGCGAGGTCATGCAGGGCGAGCGCTCCATCACCCGCTGGGCCCCGCACCGGATCGCCCGGCTGGGCATCGGCCGCAGCTTCCAGCTGTGCCGGGTGTTCCCCCGCCTGACCGTGCTGGAGAACCTGCTGGTGGCGGTGCGCCCCACCTCGCTCGCCTCGGCCCTGCTCGGCGCGCACCATGCCCCGACCGTCGCGCGGGCCCGGGAGATCCTGGCGCGGGTCGGCATCGAGCACCTCGAACACGCCGAGGCGCGGGACATCTCCTACGGGCAGCAGAAACTCCTGGAACTCGGTGGCGTGCTGATGGCGGACCCCCGCATCATCATGCTCGACGAGCCGGCCGGAGGCGTGAACCCCGCCCTCATCGAACGGATCGCCACCCTCATCCGGGAGCTCAACGCCGAGGGCCGCACGTTCATCGTCGTCGAGCACAACATGGATCTGGTGATGAACCTCTGCGACCACATCGTGGTCTTCGACCGCGGGCGGCCGATCGCGGCCGGGGTGCCCGCCGAGATCCAGTCCGACCCAGCCGTATTGGAGGCCTACCTTGGAGTCTGACCTGCTCCTCGAGCTGAAGGATGTCGAAGCCGGCTACGGGAAAGCCGCGCTGGTGCTGCGCGGCCTGTCGATCGAGGTGGCGCGGAGCTCCATCGTCTGCCTGGTCGGGCCGAACGGCGCCGGCAAGTCGACGGTGCTGAAGGTGGCCAGCGGCCTGCTCAGGCCGCGCTCCGGGCAGGTCCTCCTGAACGGCGAGGACATCACCGGCCGCAGCCCGCAGGACCTCCTGCGCCAGGGGTTGGCGCACGTGCTCCAGGGGCACAGCGTGTTCCGCGAGATGACGGTCGCGGAGAACGTCCGCCTCGGCGGGTACACGGTGCGGGACCAGGCGACCATCAGCGAGCGGATCGGCCTGGTCCAGGACCTGTTCCCGGTGGTGGGCGAACGCTGGGATGCCATGGCCGGACTGCTCTCCGGCGGTCAGCAGAAGCAGGTCGAGTTCGCCCGGGCCCTCATCGCGAGTCCGCAGGTGATCCTGCTCGACGAACCCTCGATGGGTCTGGACCCGAAGACGACCGCCACGGTGTTCGAGCAGATCGTCCGGATGCGCGATGCCGGGGTGGCCGTCCTGCTCGTCGAGCAGAACGCCCGCCGGGCGCTGGAGACGGCGGACGTCGGGTGCGTCCTCGACCTCGGCCGGGTCCACATCTCGGGCCCGGCGACCGACCTGCTGGGTGACTCCCGACTCGGCGACCTCTATCTCGGCGGCCGCGCCCGCTGACCCGAGGCTCAGCCGCGCGGCTCCCGGCCCACCGGCTGGCTGGGCTCCGCACGCAGCGGACCGGGGGCACGCAGGGGCACGAGCACGGCCTCGGCGCCCACCTCGACCCGTGAGCCGTCCACGACGACGACGATCGGGTCCCGACCCTCCAGCACGGTCAGGGTCGTGCCCGCCGCCGTCGTCTCCACGCGCAGGAGCGCGCCACGCCAGGTGAGGTGAAATCGAGTGCGGCTGAGCGCGGCCGGGAGCACCGGGGAGAGCTCGAGCTCGTCGTGCTCCTCGCGCAACCCACCCAGCCCGGCGGCGAGCCCGAGCCAGGAGCCGGCCAGCGACGCCATGTGCAGACCCTGCGCGGTGTCCTGTTGGATGTCGCAGAGGTCCACGAGGGCCGCCTCGCGCAGGTAGCGCAGTGCGAGCTCGGGATGCTGCGCCCGCGCGGTGACGACCGCCTGTGCAGCGGCGGACAGGGATGAGTCCCGCACGGTGCGGGCCTCGTAGTACTCGAGGTCCGCGGCCAGCTCCTCGTCCGTGAAGTCGTCACGGCACCACCACAGGGCCAGGACCAGGTCGGCCTGCTTGACCACCTGGCGTCGGTAGAACTTCGCGTAGTGCTGGTGCTCCTCCACGGGATAGGACTCGCGCTTGTCCGCGAAGCGCCACTCCCGGTAGGTCGTGAAGTTCTCGTTCGCCGGGTGCACGCCCAGGTGCTGGTCCCACGGCACGTGCACCGCCCCCGCGGCCCTGCGCCACCCATCGATCTCGCGGGTCGTCACCTCCAGCGCGCGGGCGCGCTCGGGCGCCGACTCACAGGCGTCGGCGGCGCGCAGAAGGTTGTCTCTGGCCATCAGGTTGGTGAACACGTTGTCATCGACCACGCCGGTGTACTCGTCCGGACCGGTCACTCCGAACAGGTGCCAGCCGCCGTCGGCATCCTCATGCCCGAGGGAGGACCACAGCCGAGCGGTCTCGATGAGCACCTCGACGCCACCGATCTCCCCCAGGTCACGCCCGGTGGCGTTGGCGTACAGCCAGAAGGCCCGGGAGATCGCGGCGTTGACATGGACCGCAGCGGTGCTCGCCGGCCAGTACGCGGAGGTCTCCTGACCGTCGATCGTGCGCCACGCGAATGTGGCGCCGGCCCACTCCAGAACCTCGGCGCGCCGGCGGGCGGCGTCGAGCGTCGAGGCGCGCCAACGCAGCAGGCGCTCGGCCGCGTCCGGGACCACCAGCGCCAACACGGGCAGCACGAAGCCCTCGATGTCCCAGAAGGTGTGGCCGTTGTATCCGGCCCCGGTCAGGCCCTTCGCACCGATCGGCGCGTCATCGATGTGGGCCGAGGCGCAGTGGAGCTGGAAGAGGTTGTAGCGCACCGCCTGCTGGAGCTGGTCGTCGCCGTCGATCTCGACGTCCGCGCGCGCCCAGAACTCGGCGAGCCGGTCACGCTGATCGGCGACCAGGCCCGTCCAGCCCCGGTCCCGTCCCGAGCGGACCGCCGCCGCCGCCCGTTCGAGCATCGACACCACCGCGGAGCCACGGGACCAGACGTAGCCGAGCGTCTTGGTGAGGGTCAGCCGATCACCCGCGGTCAGCGCCGCCACGGCCGTGGTGACCACGTGGTCCTCGCCGGCCTCGGACTCCACCCGCGCCGCGCCCTCGATGTCGTGCTCGACGGCAGCTGCGACGATCATCCCCGTTCGCCTCGTCCTCAGCACGAGCGCGCCCCCGGCGTCGCCGGCGTGCCGGTCGACCACCGAGAACGGGCTGTCCAGTGCCTCCGACACGCGCGGGTCGTCGCTCTCCACCTCGGGCGGGCAGATGCCGATCGCGAGTTCGGAACGGACGACGACGTGTGCCGGACCGTCCAACGCCCGGAGCTCGTACCGGATCGCGCAGACCGAGGCTTCGGTGAGCGAGACGAGACGGCTGGACCGCAGTTCCAGCGTGGTGCCCGACGGGGAGCGCCACCGCATCCGGCGGTCGAGAGTGCCGGACCGCAGGTCGAGCCCGCGTTCGTGCACCTCCGGCGAGATCTCCCGGATGTCGACGGGGATGCCATCGATCACCAGGCGTACCGGAGTGCCGTCAGCCACCGCGACGATCGACTGGCCCTCCTCCGGGTGACCGTAGCCACCCTCCGGGTAGGCCAGCGGATGCGTCTCGAACACCCCCGAGAGGAACGTGCCCCGCTCGACGGAGGGGTCGACCTCGTCGAGCGACCCGCGAACACCGAGGTAGCCGTTGGACACGCTGAAGATGGCCTCCGCGGCGCCGAGGGAGTCGGTCTCGACGCGCGGTTCACGCACCACCCATGGGTCGATCTGCAGACGTGGTGCGTTCATCGGGCTCCTTGTGGTCATGGACGGTGCGGTTCAGTCTGCTCAGGGATCGGTCCCGTGGCATCCGGACGCACCGCGGCGTGGACCCCGGTGGGTTCACGCCCCCGTCACGCGGTCACGGGCTCGACCCGACAGCGCCGAGAACGTACGCGCACACCGAGCGGAAGTTGCTGTCTGGGGATCCCACGGCGTCCAGGGTGAGCCGCTCACCGGTCAGCGTGGGGAACTCCCCCCGCATCCGCTCCACGTGGGACCAGTCGATCTCGTGCCAGCCAGGGATGCCGCGGACGCGTCCCTCCACCCGTGACCGGTGCAGGTCCACGTCGCTGCAGACGCACTCGACGACTTTGAGCGCGGCGCCGTGCGCGATCGCGGTGGAGCGCCAGTGGTCGGCGACGTCGTCGGTGACCAGGCAGTCGAGAACGGCGCTCTGCCCGAGCAGCAGCTGGCGGGTCAACAGGCCGCCGAGCACGCTGTGGTACAGCCGCGAGTACGCCTCGCGACCGAGCTGCGCCAACTGGGCCGCGGCCGGCTTGAGCGACCCCATGAGCCAGTCGCCGGAGAACGCCGGCGCACCGAGGTGCATCGCGGTCCGGTCGGCCATCGTCGACTTGCCCGTTCCCGGCAGGCCGGTGAAGACGACCACGACCGGCTGCGCCGGCGGGCCGGGCTCTGGTTCCATGATCCGACCGTAGTCGGAGGAGTTCACCGAGGCCCGTCCCCGCACTCGGGCACGGCGACGTTCCCCGCAGCGGCTACCGCCGCAGTTCGGCGATCTCGGACTCGAACCTGGCCCGCACCCGCGCCTTCTCGTCCTCGGGCAGCCAGCACGCGTCGACACCCGCCAGTGCCATCGCGGTCAGCTCCTCCCGCGACACCCCCACCTGGTCGGCGAGGATCCGGTACTCGCGCCCGAGGGTGGTCGGGAACAGGCCCGGATCGTCCGAGGCGGGCACCAGGTTCAGCCCGGCGTCGAGCATGGCGCGGATCGAGGCCCGCCGCCACGGCCGCCAGGACCGGCGCGAGGTGGTCGAGGCCACCGTGAACGCGATGCCCTCGTCCCGCATCCGGGCCACCACCGCGTCGTCCTCGAGCACGAAGTACCCGTGGTCGAGCCGGTCGCACCCGAGCACGTCCAGGCAGGTGATGGCGTTCTGCGCGGCCGGCACGTGCTCGGAGGTGTGGGCGGTGCGCTTCAGCCCGGCCTGCCCGGCCAGCGCGTAGGCCTCGGCGAACCGCTCCGGCGGCCCGGCGGTCTCCAGGTTGTCCAGGCCGATGCCGGCCACGTACGGGTGCGGGTTCGCCACGACGGTGCGGATCCACTCCAGGGCCTGCTCCCCCGTGCCGGACCGGTCGATCGCCGCGAGCATCCGCCCGGTCATCCCGAAGTCCCGCTCGGCCATCCGGATGCCCTCGGCGTACGCCTCGACGGTCCCGGTGTAGCCCAGCGACGCCAGGTGCCCCGGCACCATGTCGAACGAGAACTCCAGGTGCCGGGTGTTGCTGAGCCGGTGCGCGTCCTCGAACGCCTCGTACACGATCCTGGTCAGGTCGTCGCCGTCGCGGAGCACCTCCCGGATCCAGTTCGACACCTGGAACAACGAGTAGGACACCTCCGGCTCGTCGTCGCTGCGTCCCTGCGGCATCGGGATCCGGGTGTGCCGGTACAGCTCCGGGTCCGGCGGACGGGAGTTGATGCCGGCGAACACCTCCTGCGCAGGGGCCGGCAGGTCGAGACGCTCCCGGCGGGCCAGCTCCGCGAACGTGGCGGGCCGGACGGTGCCGAGCAGGTGACAGTGCAGGTCGACCTTGGGCAGGGCGTCGAGATAGTCGTGCAGCGCGACGTCAGCCACCGACGACCTCGCGCGCGAACCGCTCGACCCACTCGTTGCGGTTCGGGACGATCTCGTTCGGGTCCAGGGTCTCGTAACCGGCCGCCGTCGGGTCCAGCGCGACGTCGCCGACCACGGCGGTGAGCTCGGCGGGGATCTCCACGGACAGGTTGACCGGCAGGTCACCGACCAGCGCCGCCGAGGCGGCCTGCGCCTCGGCGGAGAGCAGGTAGTCGATGAACTGGTGCGCACCGTCCAGGTTGGGTGCCCCGGTGGGGATCATCGCCCGGTTGGTGGCCATGTACCGACCCTGCGCCGGCGGCGTCCAACCGACCGGCTCGCCGGCCGCGATCAGGTCGGTGGCGAACCCGTTCAGGGCACCGCCGGCCACGATCTCGCCCTGGGTGAGCAGGTTCGTCATCTCGGTGGTGGAGCTGTAGAACTGCAGGACGTTCGGGGCCCAGCCGGCCATGGTGGCGAACGCCGTGTCCACGTCGAACGGTCCGTCACCGTAGGTCGACGCCACCCCGGACACCGTGAGCTGGCCGGCGGTGACCGCGATGTCCGGCAGTGCGAGCCGGCCGGCGTAGTCGTCGTTGGCGTACAGCTCCCAGTCCGCGGCCTCGGTGGCGTCGAGCTCGTCGGTGTTGTACATGGTCCCGTTCAGCTGGTAGCTGTAGGCCGGGCCGGTGTAGGCGTCCTCGACGGCGAACGGGGCGATCGCCTCCAGGTTCGGCACCGCCCCGGGGTCGACCTCCTGGAACAGGCCCTCGGAGTCGGCGATCGCGGCGTAGGTGTCCGAGATCAGCATGACGTCCACGCCGCCCTCGCCCTGCTCCAGCTGGAGCTGGGAGAGCCGGTCCGCGTTGGAGCCGGTGTCGATCTCCACCTCGATGCCGGTGGCCTCGGTGAACGGGTCCAACACCGCCTCGGTGAACTCCTCGACGCCGAACGGGAAGGTGCTCACCACGATCGTGTCGGCATCGCCGTCATCGGAGCCGCCGGAGCAGCCGGCCAGCACCAGCGCGGCCGCGGTCAGGCCGGTGGTGGCGAGCAGGGTACGGCGCCGCAGCAGCGGGTACGTCGGGGACATGGGTTGCCTCTCGTGGTGGGGGGATGGACGACGGCGGAACGTCAGTCGGCGGCCAGGGGAACCAGGTGGGTGGCCGGCACGTGCACCCAGACGTCCGCGCCCGGGGTCAGGTCCGGGGCGGACTCGGCGCGCAGGTCGGCGAGCAGTTCGACCCGTGCACCCGAGACGTCGGCCGAGGCGACGGTGACGAGCACGTCCACGCCCCGGTATGCCACGTCCAGGACGACGCCCGGGAGCACCGCGCCGGTCTCGGCGGCCGGCGTCCGCTCCGACACGCTCAGGGCGAGGTGCTCGGGCCGGATCGTCGTGGTCGCCCCGCCGGCGTCGGTGAGGAAGTTCTCGTAGCCGAGGAACTCGGCGACGAAACGGTTGGCGGGAGCCGGGAACACGGCCTGCGGGGTGCCCTGCTGCTGGATCCGGCCGTCCTTCATCAGGACCATCTCGTCGCTCATCTCGAGCGCCTCGTCCTGGTCGTGCGTCACCAGGACCACCGCGAGGCCGGTCTCGGCCTGGATCCGGCGGATCTCGGCACGCATCTGGATGCGCAGCCGGGCGTCGAGGTTGGACAGCGGCTCGTCCAGGAGCAGCAGCTTAGGCCGGATCGCGATCGCCCGGGCCAGCGCCACCCGCTGCTGCTGACCGCCGGAGAGCTTCTTCGGCTTGCTTGCGGACAGGTGCGCCAGGCCGACCAGCTCGAGTGACTCGGTGACCCGTCGGGCCCGGTCGGCGGCCGGCACCCGCCGCATCTTCAGGCCGAAGCCGACGTTGTCCGCGACGCTCATGTGCGGGAACAGCGCGTAGGACTGGAACACCATCCCGAGGTTCCGTCGCTCCGGCGGGGTCCGGGTGGAGTCGACGCCGGCGATGCTGATCGTGCCGCGGGTGGGCGCCAGGTACCCGGCCAGCATCCGCAGGCTCGTGGTCTTGCCGCAGCCGCTCGGTCCGAGCAGCGTGGTCAGTTTGCCGTCGGGGATGTCCAGATCGATGTTGTCGACGGCGGTGAAGTCGCCGAACACCTGGCTCACCCCGTGGAACCGTGCTGCATGGGTCATCGGTTGATGCCTCCAAAGACTCTGGCGAAGCCGACGGTGCGCTCGGCGATCACGGCCACCAGGACGGTTCCGGCCAGGATCAGCACCGAGATCGCGGCGACGATCGGGTCGTAGTTCTGCTGCACGTAGTCGAGCATCACCACGGGCAGGGTGCGGAAGTCGCGGCTCTGCAGGAGCAGGGACAGCGGTACGTTGTTGAACGAGGTGATGAAGCTGAGCAGCGCCGCCGAGAACAGGCCGGGGCGCAGCAGCGGCAGGGTGACCGACAGGAACGTCCGGCCGGGCGAGGCGCCCAGGCCGCGGGCGGCGTCCTCCACCGCGGGATCGATCAGTGCCAGCGAGGCCCCGGTCACCCTCACCGCGTACGGGAACATCAGCACGGTGTGCCCGAGCAACAGCGTCTGGAAGTTGTCCAGCCCGAAGCCGACCATCAGCTGTTGGTAGAGGGCCAGGCCGACCACGAGCTCGGGGACGATGAGGGGCGACAGGAACAGTCCCTCGACCACCGACCTCCCGGGCAGGGCGCCGCGGTGCACCGCGAGTGCCACCGGCACCCCGAGCGCGAGGGCGAGCACGGCGGAGATCGCGGCCAGCATCAGGCTGGAGAGCAGCGAGCTGGTGAAGGGCTCATAGGTGAGCGCCGCCTCGAACCACCGCAGCGAGAAGCCGTCGGGAGGGAACCGCAGCGTCGACCCGGCCGTGAAGGCGGTCACCACGACGAACAGGATCGGCACGAGCATCACGACGTAGCCGCCCACGGCCAGGCTCGCGGCGATCGGGTGGCGGGTCCTCATGAGGTCGCTCCTCGACGGGCGGCGAGACTGGACAGGCCGGAGACGGCGAACACCAGGACGGTCATGATCAGCGCGGTCGCGCTCGCCGCGGCCCAGTCGATCGTGGTGGACGAGTACGTGTACAGCTGGGTCGAGAGCATCCGCTGCCGGGAGCCACCGAGCAGGTACGGCGTCGTGTAGGCAGTCACGGCCCCGGCGAACACCAGGGTCGCGGCCACCACCACACCCGGCCCCGACAACGGCACCACGACCGACCAGAACGTGCGGGTCCGGTTGGCGCCGAGTCCCCGGGCCGCCTCGTCGAGCCCGGCGTCCACCTGGGCGAGCGCGGAGTAGGAGGCCACCACGGCCAGCGGCAGGAAGATCTGGGTCAGACCGAGCACGATGGCCAGCGGTGTGTAGAGCAGCTGCGGGGCGGAATCGACCAGCCCGAGGGTCAGCAGCAGCTGTGGGATCGCACCCTGGGAGCCCAGCACCACGAGCCACCCGAAGGTGCGCACCACCGAGGACAGCAGCAGCGGGAAGATCGCCAGCGCGAGCAGGACGCCGGCCCAGCGGGACGTGGACCGGGACAGCAGGTAGGCGATCGGGTATCCGAGCCCGATGCAGACGACGGTGACGATCAGGCCGAGACCGAGCGTGCGGACCACGATGGCCTGGTCGTAGGGGTCGGTCAGCATCCTGCCGAGCCGCGCGAACACCTCGCCGGGGCTGATCCCGGGCGGCGAGAACAGCATCGCTATCGACGGGATCAGGAAGGCGACCAGGAGGATGGCCAGCCCGGGCAGGACGAGGAGTGCAGTCCGGCCGCGCATGGGTGCACCTTCCCGTGGTCAGAGTCGTCACAACCGGTTCCACAACCGGTTACATTGGGAGTGTAAACGGGACGACGCCCCCTCGGGCAACCTCGTCCGCGGAGTGAACCTGAGCGAACGGGAGGCACGGCGTGGCCACGCTCTCCGACGTCGCCGCTGCGGCCCGGGTCTCCAAGGCCACGGCCTCACGGGCACTGAGCCGCCCGGAACTCGTCGCTCCGGACACGGTGGCACGGGTGCGGGCCGCGGCCGAGGAACTGGAGTTCGTGGCGAACCGGGCGGCACGGCACCTCGCGCGTGGTCGTACCGGCATCCTCGGGCTCCTGGTGCCCACGTTCTCCAACGCGTTCTTCGCGCCGATCATCGGCGGGGCGCAGGTCCGGGCCGAGGAGGAGGATCTGCAGCTGTCGGTCGCGGTGCACCCCCTGGAGGATCCGGCCGAGCTCACCCGGTTCGACCGGCTCGCGATCGGCGTGGACGGATTCCTCGTGGTGGCCCCGCGGGGGCCGGACCCGCTGCTCCTGGCGGCGGCCGCGCGCAAGCCGGTCGTGCTGGTCGACCGCGAGGTGGACGGTCTCGCCTCGGTCGTGGCCGACACCGCCGCCGCGTTCGCCGAACTCCTGCGCGGGCTCGCCGAGGCCGGGCACCGACGGATCCTGTACATCGGCGGGCCCGACCGGTCCTGGCAGAACCTCCAACGCACCGGCTCCCTGCACACGGCCGCGACCGCCGTCGGGGTCCACCTCGAGGTGCTCGGGCCGTGTCCGGCGACGTTCGACGCCGGGGCGGGCCTCGTCGACCGGGTCGCCGCCAGCGACGCGGACGCCGTGCTCCCCTACGCCAGCGACCTCGGCCTCGGCCTGATGCTCGGCCTGATCGGCCGGGGCCTGGCCCGGGTGGACGGGGGTTCGCCGGCCGATGCGACCGGTCGGCTGATCAGCGTGGTCGGGGTGCCCGGCACGCCCCGGGTGGACGTCGACGGCGAACGGCTCGGGGCGGCGGCGATCGATCAGCTGGTCGCAACGCTCGCGGGCGACGGCGAGCCGGTGCGGTCCCGGCTGCACGTGCCGATCTCATGGGCCGGGCGGACGGCTCCGACCGCCCGCTGACCCCGCCGGACCAGGACCCGCGCCCGACCCATGGGGCGCGGGTGCTCGCGCGTGCTTGCACTTTGCCAGTGGATACGTTTAATGTGACTCCCAGACAACACTGATGTTGAATATACTTAGAGGAGCATTGTGGCTCATTCCACCCTGAGCGACGTCACCGCCCGGGTCCAGGAGACGATCGGATCGGACGTGGTCACCCGGATCTTCGCCGACGCGATGTCCCGCACCCTCCGCGAGGCGTTCGTGCACGAGCCCGGCACGGACGTGTTCGTCCTCACCGGCGACATCCCGGCGATGTGGCTGCGCGACTCCGCCGCCCAGGTCCGCCCGTACCTGCCGCTCGCGGCCGAGGACCCGGGCCTCGCGGACGTGCTGGTCTCACTCGTCCGGCGTCAGGTGCGGTCGATCCTCCTCGACCCGTACGCGAACGCGTTCAACGCCCGACCGGACGGCGCCGGCCACCGCGACGACGACACCGAGATGGACCGTGGCGTGTGGGAGCGCAAGTACGAGGTCGACTCGCTCTGCTTCCCGCTGCAGCTGGCCCACCAGGTCTGGCGGTTCACGGGACGCACGGACCACCTGGACACGGAGTTCGCCCGCGCGGCCGACCTCATCATCGAGACCTGGCGGGTGGAGCAGGACCACGCCGGGCGTTCGCCGTACCGGTTCCAGCGGCACGACGGCCCGGCCTCGGACACCCTGACCCACGACGGCCACGGCTCCCCGGTGGGTCGCACGGGGATGACCTGGAGCGCGTTCCGTCCGAGCGACGACGCATGCGAGCTGCACTACAACGTGCCGGGCAACCTGTTCGCCGTCCAGGTCCTCGGTCACCTCGCCGAGTTGGCCGTCGCCGTCCTGGACGATCCCGGCCTGGCGGAGCGGGCCCGGGACCTGGCCGTCGAGCTCGACGCGGGCGTGCACTCGTGGGGCGTGGTCACCCACCCGGTGCACGGCCGGATCTACGCCTACGAGGTCGACGGCCTCGGCGCGACCGTGCTCATGGACGACGCGAACATGCCGAGCCTGCTGTCGCTCCCGCTGACCGGCGGCGACGCCGTCGACCCCGACATCTACCGCAACACCCGGGCGTTCGTGCTCTCCCCCGACAACCCGACCTACATGGCGGGCGCCCACGCCGTCGGACTCGGCAGCCCGCACACCCCGCCTCGCCACATCTGGCCGATCGCCCTCGCCGTCCAGGGCCTGACCTCTGACGACGACACCGAGAAGCGCCGGATCATCGACCTGCTCACCCGGACCCACGCGGACACGTTCCGCATGCACGAGTCGTTCCACGTCGACGACCCGGCGACCTTCACCCGCGAGTGGTTCTCCTGGGCCGACTCGATGTTCTGCGAGCTGGTGCTCGACGTGTGCGGCACCAGTGTCCGATCGGTCCGATCCACCCTCGACGAAGAGCAGGTGCGTGCCTCATGACAACCATTCAACCCACCGCCGTCAGCGCTGACGCGATCGACGTGGCCACCGACCGGGCCACCACCCCGACCCGGCGCCGTGACCGACACTCGCGCCCGTTCCGCAAGCCGGCGCCCCAGGAGATCTGGGGCTGGATCTTCGTCCTCGTGCCGATGCTCCTGTTCCTGACGTTCGTCATCATCCCGGTGGTGATGGCGGTCGTACTGAGCTTCACCGACTACGCCGTCATCGGGGACGCCGCCTGGGTCGGTCTGGAGAACTACCAGCGCATCTTCGCCGACCCGATCTTCCTGCTCGCCCTGCGCAACACCGCCATCTACACGCTGATGTTCGTCCCACTGGGCGTCGCGGTCTCCCTCGGCACGGCACTCCTGCTGAACCGCAACAGTCGCGCGGTCAACCTGTTCCGGACCTTCTTCTACATCCCGGTGGTCGCTTCCACGGTGGCGACCGCGACGATCTGGTACTGGCTGCTGAACCCCCAGTCCGGACTGTTCAACATCGTGCTCGGCTGGTTCGGGATCAACGGCCCGGCCTGGCTGTACGACTCCAAATGGGCGATGACGGCGATCGTGCTGATGTCCGTCTGGTCCGGCTTCGGCACGAACATGCTGATCTACCTCGGCGGCCTGCAGGGCATCGCCCGCGAGCTCTACGAGGCGGCCCGGATCGACGGCGCGAACGCCTGGCAGGCGTTCCGCTACATCACCATCCCGGGGCTCTCGCGCACCACGTTCCTGATCTCGACCCTGCTGATCATCGGCGCGTTCCAGGTGTTCGACCAGGCCTACCTGCTCACGAAGGGCGGACCGGGCAACTCCACCCTGACGGTCGTCTACTACATCTACAACCAGGGCTTCGGCGGTCTGAAGATGGGCTACGCCTCGGCTCTGTCCTTCGTGCTCTTCCTGATCATCGCCGTGTTCTCCCTGATCAACTTCAAGCTCACGTCCAGGAGCCAGTCATGACCGCCGCCGACCCCTACGTCCTGCGCCTCAAGCGCGCCAGCACCCCCCGCCAGAAGGTGGGCACCGGCGTCTGGTACCTCGCGGTGATCGTCATCTCGATCACGACCGTCTTCCCACTGATCTGGACGATCGTCACCTCCCTCAAGCCCGAGGGCGAGATCCTGTCCTCGTCGCTACAGATCTGGCCGGACGCACCCACGCTCGAGAACTACGTGAAGGCCTGGACCTCGGTGCCGTTCGGGCGGTACTTCTTCAACTCCACGTTCCTGGCCGTGGCCGGCGTCGTGCTGAACATCTTCTTCGGCTCCCTCGCGGGCTACGCCTTCGCCCGACTCCGGTTCCGGGGCAAGCGGGCGCTGTTCGGCACGCTGCTGTCCTCCCTGATGATCCCCGGGATCGTCACCATGGTGCCGACCTTCCTGGTGCTGCGCAGGTTCCCGTTCGCCGGTGGGAACGACCTGTTCGGCGAGGGCGGGATGGGGTTCATCAACTCCTACTGGGCGATCATCCTGCCCGGCGCGGCCGGTGCGTTCGCGGTGTTCTTCATGCGCCAGTTCTTCGCCTCGATGCCGGAGGAGCTGGCCGAGGCGGCCCGGATCGACGGCGCCTCGGAGTTCCGGATCTTCGCCCAGATCTACATGCCGCTCGCGAAGGCGGGCGCCGCCGTGCTCGGCATCCTCACGTTCCAGGCGGGCTGGAACAGCTTCATGTGGCCGCTGATCGTGCTCAGCGACCGCGACATGCTGACCGTCCAGGTGGGCCTGGCCGCCTTCAAGACCGAACACACCACGGACTACGGCCCGTTGATGGCCGGCACGGTCATCGTGAGCCTGCCGGTCCTGCTGATCTTCGTGCTCGCCCAGCGCTACATCATCGAGGGCGTCGCGCACGTCGGCTCCAAGTAACTCCCCCACCCACAACCAGAAGGAGACAGTTCGTCATGTCAACGCAGACACGAACCTCAACGTTCATGAAGATCTCGGCGGGACTCGCGGTCGGGGCACTCGCCCTGGCCGCCTGCTCCGGCGGAGGCGCCTCCGGCGGCTCCGATGGCGGCGACGGCGGTCAGGAGGTGACCTTCTGGGGCAACTGGACCGGCGAGCAGGCCACCCAGATCGAGACCCAGGTCGAGGCGTTCAACGCCAGTCAGGACGACTACGTGGTCACGTATCAGCCCCAGGAGGAGGTCGAGGCCAAGCTCCTGACCGCGATCGCGGGCGGCGGTGTCCCGGACGTGGTGCTCTGGGACCGGTTCCAGACCAGCGTGTATGCCAGCAAGGGCGCCCTGATGTCGCTCGAGGATCTGATCGCCGAGGACTCGGTGGACACGTCCGTGTTCTACGAGGCCGCGCTGAACGAACTCACCTACGACGGCACCGTGTACGGGCTCCCGCTGACCGTGGACAACCGGTCGCTGTTCTACAACGCCGACCTGCTCGCCGAGGTGGGCGTCGAGCCGCCCACGAACTGGGACGAGCTCGCCGACGCAGCCGAAGCGTTGACCGTGCGCGACGGCGGCGCCCTGGTCCGGTCCGGCTTCGCGCTCTCCGACGTCGGGCTGTTCAGCATGTGGCTCGGCCAGGCCGGCGGCCAGATGGTCTCCGACGACGGCCAGGCGGCCTTCAACACCCCCGAGGGTCTCGCGGTCCTCGAGGAGTGGGACGACCTCATGAACACCCGCGGCGTGTACGACCTCGGGTTCGCCGAAGGCACCGACGGCTTCGCGGAGGGCACCGTGGCGATGGCGTACAACGGCCCGTGGACCCTGGCGACCTATGACGCGATCGAGGACCTGAACTACGGCATCGTCGCCGCGCCGGCCGGCCCGGACGGCGACCAGGCCTCCGGCCTCGGCGGGTTCGGCATGATCATCCCGGAGGGCGCGCCCAACGCCGAGGGTGCCTGGGAGTTCATCACCTGGTGGACCACGCAGCCCGAGAACGGCGTCGCCTTCGCCGAGCTCAGCGGGAACATGCCGGCCAATCTCGAGGCCGCAGAGGACCCGTTCTTCACCGAGAACGAGGCCTACTCCGCGCTCCTGGAGACCATGGCGTTCGCGACCGCACGGCCCACGATCCCCGGCTACTCCGACGCCGAGGGGCAGGGGCTCATCCCCGAACTGCAGCGCTTCATGGCCGGTGAGATCAGCGCCCAGGAGGCCCTCGACAACGCCGAGGAGTCCTTCAACCGGATCCTGGCCGAGAACGCCTGACCGATGACGACCACGGAACGGCCCGACTGGGCCACGCGCGCCGACCTCGCCCACCGCAGCCTGGCGACGCTCTACGGCGCACCCGCGCCGCAACTGCTGAACAACGCCCATCCCGCGGACGAGAACGCCACGTTCAACTACTGGTGGCTCGCCCACGCGATCGACGTCGCGATCGACGGCTGGGACCGCACCGGCGATCCGGCCCACCTGCGCACCGCCGTCGAGATCTTCGAGAACATCGTGGACCGGAACTCCGGGAACCTGTTCAACGACTACTTCGACGACATGCTGTGGCTCGGGCTGGCCCTGGAGCGGCTGTCCCGGGCCCCGGGCCACGAGCGGTACCTCGAGCCGGCCGCCGAGATCTGGCAACACTGCCTCGACGACGGCTGGAACGAGGTGATGGGCGGCGGGATCGCCTGGCGCAAGAGCCAGACGTACTACAAGAACACCCCGGCGAACGGGCCGTTCATCATCCTCGGTGCCCGGCTCGCGTCCCGGTTCGAGGGTGACGGCCCCTACCTTCCCTGGGCACGGCGGACCATGGACTGGCTCACCGAGCACCTGGTGCGCTCCGACGGAACCGTGGAGGACGGCGTCAACCGTACCGACGACGGTCGCATCGACACGGACTGGCGCTACACCTACAACTACGGCCTGTTCATCGGAGCGTGCGTCGAGCTCTTCGCCCATGACGAGGACCCGGCCCGGTTGGGCCTCGCCGAGCGCAGCGCGCGCCGAGCGGTCGAGCTCCTCGCCACCGACGGGGTGTTCCCCGAGACCGGCGGCGGTGACGTGGGCCTGTTCAAGGGCATCTTCTACCGCTACCTGGACCAGCTGCTCGTCGTGCGGCCGTCGGCGGACCTGATCGCGTTCGTGCGGTCGGGCACCGACCGGCTCTGGGACGTGAGCTGGGCCGACCGGGTGGACTCCTCCGACGGCGTCCTCTGGGCCGGCGACGACTGGCGGGTGCCGGCCACGGCTCCGACGTCGATGTCCACCCAGCTCTCGGCCGTCATGGCGACCGAGATGCGGGCCCGCACCGAAGCACGTGAACTCACCCACGCGCCGCGCTGAGCAGCCCCGCCCGGTGCCACCGGCAGAGGCGGCGATCACCCGCCGTCGGGCCCTGGCACTGGGCGGTGCCAGCGCCCTCGGTGCCGCCCTGCTCACCGCCTGCGGACCCGCGCCGGAACCGCCACCTCGGACCATCAGCGCGATGCCACCGGCGGATCCACGACGTGCCGCACCGTGGCGTGCCGAGGTGGTGCAGGCGGGCCTGGACGCGTACTTCGGCGCTCCGTCCCCCCAGCTGTTGCACTACGCCCATCCGGTCGACCCGGCGGCGGACGCGCCCTTCCACTACTGGTGGAACGCGCACGCGATCGACACCGCCCTGGATGCGGCCGAACGCACCGGGGACCCAGCGGACCTCGACCGGGCGCAGGAGCTGCGCCGGAACCTGACCCTGCGCAACGGCGACGAGCTGTTCAACGACTTCTTCGACGACATGGGCTGGTTCGCCCTCGCCCTGCTCCGGCTCGCGAACGCCACCGGCGCGGCCGGTGACGAGAGCGCACTCGAGGACGCGATCAGGCTGCACGACCACATCTGGGACCTCGGCTGGAGCAGGCAGGGCGGCGGGATCGTCTGGGAGAAGGGTCAGTACCACTACAAGAACACGCCCGCGAACGGACCGTTCGTGATCGCCGGCCACCGGCTGCACCGCGCCACCGGCGAGTCCAGGTTCCTCGAACGGGCCCGGGCCAGCCTGCAGTGGTGGGAGGAGACCCTGGTGGAGCCGAGCGGCTTCGTCCACGACGGCATCAACCGCAACCGGGACGGCGCGATCGACACCGACTGGCGGTTCACCTACAACCAGGGCCTTTACATCGGCGCGTGCGTCGAGGAGTTCCGGACCGGTGGTGATCCGGCCCGGCTCGAGCGCGCCGCCCTGACGATCGACGTCAGTCTGGCCGAGCTCACCAACGGTCCGGTCTTCGCACCCGACGGGGACGGCGGCGACGCGGGCCTGTTCGCGGGCATCTTCTACCGGTACGCCGGTCAGTTCCTCGCCGAGGCCGAGCACCCCGCCCTCCGCGAGTTCATCACCACCAGCACCGACGCGCTCTTCGAGAACCAGTACCGCGGCGACGGCACGCTGCTGGCCGGGGACGACTGGTCGGCGCCGGCGCCGGCGAGCACCGACCTGTCCACCCAGCTCACCGCGGCGATGGCGACCGAGGTGGCGGCAGTCCTCGCGCGAGCCTGAATCGAGTCGCGGTCGCCGGGTCGCCAGGCTCAGACCCAACCGCGACGGACGGCCTCCGCGCCGAGCTGGAACCGCGTGGCCACGCGGGTCAGCTCCATGAGCACGCTGACCCTGCGCTGCACGGTGCGTGCCGAGATGCCGAGCTGGCCCGCGATCCGCGCGTCGGTCAGGCCGACCATCAGCAGCGTCAGCAAGGACCGGTCCAGGTCCTCCACCTCCTCGCCCACGACTCCCGGCTCGCCCTCGTCGGTGAGGCGTGCTGCGCGCGACCACGTCGACTCGAACACCTCCACCAGCAGGTCCAACAGGCTCGACGGGTGCACGAGGATCGCACCGTAATGCTCATCGGTCGTGCGGCGCATCGGCAGCAGGGCGATGTCGTCATCGATGATGAGCAGCCGGGTCGGCAGCGTCGGCGCCACCCGCACGTACTCGCCGTACGGCAGCGCCTCCCGGGCGGCCGCATAGAAGTGGGCGTCGTCCATGACACCGCGCTCGACGAGCACCCGGTACCGGACGCCCCGCAGCAGGGCACGTTCCTCCTCGGCGTTCTCCTCCGCAGACACGAACGGTACGTCCGAGCGGACGAAGGCCCGCACCTGGTGCGCCGCGGCCGCCTGGAGCTGGGCGAACCGCTGCCGGACGGCGTCGGCACCGAGAACGACGTCGACGACGTCCGCAGCCGTGCGGCCCGCGAGCGACTCCCGATAGACGGCCTCGAGGTCGACGAGGTCGGAGCGAACGGTATCTAGTCGACGTTCCTGCTCGGCCAGGAGCGCCCGGAGCGCGATGCCCGGTGGGGACGCCACCGCACGCTCGGAGTCCGCCCCCTGCCGCGCCGCGAGACCCATCGTCTCGAGGGCAGCGAGTAGCTCGGTCACCCGTCCGACCGCGAGAGCGACGTCCGACGCCAGCTCGGCGGCCGTGGCGGACGGTCGCGCGACCAGCGCGCGATACACCCGCGCCGAGTCCTCGTCCAACCCGATCCCATCAAGCATGTACATCGCCTCATTCTCCCGAGCGGGCGGGCGGCCGGGGTGTCGAGAATCTGCCATGGCGTAAAGACGCCACCCACAGTGCCACTCCGTGTGGCACTTTGTCTCCACCCGACCTCTTCGTCCCCCGGAAGGCCACCCGTGCGCGCTCGACCTCCCCGCTCCTCCGCCCGTCGCCGCGGCACCCGTTCGGCGCTCGCCGGACTCGCCGCCGCCCTCGTCCTGACGTCCGGGTCGTTCGCGGCCGCAGACCCCGGTGACGGCGCAGACGCCGGTTCGGGAGGATCCGGTCACGGAGCCGGTGCGGCCACTCCCGCGGACCGTCACACCATCACGCTCCTCACCGGTGACGTCGTCACCCTCACCGACCTCGCGGACGGCAGCCGGACCGTCGACATCGAGCCGGCGGACCCGGCGGCGCTCGTCCGGACCTACGTCGTCGACGACCACATCCACGTCATCCCCGAGGCGGCGCTGCCCTACCTCGCGTCCGGCGCCCTCGACGACGCGCTGTTCGACGTCTCGCAGCTCGTCGAGTTCGGGTTCGACGACGCGTCCGTGGCCGCGACCCCGGTCATCGTCGAGTACGCCGGCGGCCCGACGCCACGCACCGCACCGGTCACCGGTCTCGACCTCGAGGTCCCGCTGACCAGCATCGGTGGAGCCGCCGGTGGCGCCGACCGCTCGGTCGCGGAGCAGGCCTGGGCCGAGCTCACCTCGTCATCCCGACGGCTCGCTGCGGCGGGCACACTCGCGGGCGGGATCGAGACGATCCACCTGGACGCCCCCGTCGAGGCCTACCTCGACACCAGCGTCGGCTACATCGGAGCGCCCCAGGCCTGGGCCGCCGGATTCGACGGCACCGGCGTGCGCGTCGCCATCCTCGACAGCGGCGTCGACGCCGCTCACCCCGACCTGGCCGGGGCCGTGATCGAGTCCCAGAGCTTCGTGCCCGGTGAGAGCGTCGACGACGTCAACGGTCACGGCACGCACGTCGCCGCCACGGTCGCCGGCTCGGGTGCGGCGTCCGACGGGCTCTACAGCGGGGTGGCGCCCGGAGCGGACCTCCTCGTCGGCAAGGTGCTCGGCGACAACGGCGAGGGCCTCACCTCCTGGATCATCGAGGGCATGGAATGGGGCGCGGCGAACGCCGATGTCGTCTCCATGAGCCTCGGCAGCCGCGAGCCGTCGGACGGCACCGACATCATGTCCGAGGCGCTGAACGAGATCACCGCCGAGACCGGCACGCTGTTCGTGGTCGCCGCCGGCAACAGCGCCGCACCGGGCACGATCGGCGCGCCCGCCGCGGCCTCCTCCTCGCTCGCGATCGGCTCGGTCGACGACACCACGGAGGAACTCTCCTGGTTCTCCAGCCAGGGTCCGCTGTCCGGCTCGGGCGGACTGAAGCCGGACGTCAGCGCGCCTGGCTCCGGCATCACAGCGGCCCGCTCACAGTTCTCTCCTGGAGAGGGCTCGTACGTGAGCATGGACGGGACGTCGATGGCGACGCCGCACGTCTCCGGCGCCGCGGCGATCGCACTGCAGGCGGACCCGACGCTCACCGCGCAGCAGCTCAAGGATCTGCTGGTCAGCTCGGCGCGCGACCTCGGCTTCACGCCGTACCAGGCGGGCAGCGGCGTCATCGACGTCGTGGGCGCCGTCGAGCGCGACGTGTTCGCGACCGGCAGCGCCGACTTCGGGATGCTCCCGTGGGGCGAGTCCGTCGGCACCGTGGACCGCGACGTGACCTTCACGAACCGGTCCGACACCGACCTGACGCTCGATCTCGCGCTGTCCGTCGCCGTCACGACCCCGGGCGAGGGTGACGGCGGCGGTGGCGTCGAGCCGGGCGTCGCGCCCGGCAGCACGACACTCGCGGCGGATGACGCCGTCCTGCTGCCGCAGGCGCAGGTGACGGTGCCCGCGGGCGGCACGGCATCGGTCACGCTCTCCGGCGATCACGCAGCCCTCGCACCGGGCGAGCAGCTGTCCGGGACCCTGGTCGGGTCCGTGGCCGGTGAGCCCGTCACCCGCACCTCGATCGGCATGATCACCGAGGCCGAGCGCTACGACCTGACGCTGCGCGCCACCGGGATCGATGGTCAGCCGGCCACGATGTACGCGATGTTCTTCAACCTCGACACGCGCAGCGCCGAGAGCATCCCCGTCGACGGCGAGACGACGCTACGCCTGCCGGCCGGCCGGTACAGCGCCATGGCGTTCGCCGACGTCGAGACGGCGCCCGGCACCGACGCCATCGCACTCGTCGGCGACCCGGACATCGTGCTCGACGCCGACGCCACGGTCGAGCTGGACGTCCGCACCGCGGATCGGGTCACAGTCGACGTCGGTCGCGACGACCTGTCCGCCGAGAACCGGCGCATGGACTTCAGCGTCGAGCAGATGATGGGCTCGGCGATCATCCCGCTCCTCGTCGACGAGCTGCTCGCCCAACCGCTCGTCGCCGAGAGCGCCTCGGACTTCGGGTTCACGACGCGCTGGCGCCTGCGCGACCCGCGCATCTCCCTCACGCTCGACGGCGCCGACCTCGGCGCCCGCGAGCAGCCCGCCGCGCCCTACCTCGACGGCGAGCTGTCCGCGACCGCCACCGACCTCGGCACCGGGAGCAGCGCCGACGTGGCGGGCGTCTCGCTGGACGGCGGGATCGCCGTCGTCCGCACCTCCACCGAGGTGGGGCCGGTGGAGCGTGCCGCGAACGTCGCCGCCACCGGGGCGTCCCTGCTCGTCGTCGTCCAGGGCGAGGAGTCCCTCGAGTGGTACGGGGACGACTACGGCAACGACGCACCCCTACCGGTCGCCGCGATCAGCGGCGCGGCCGGTCAGACCCTGCTGGACGCGCTTGCCGCTGGCGAGGTGGACCTCGGCGCCGTCGGGAGGCCGGTGGCCGACGACGTCTACGACATCCAGCTCTACACCGATGGCGAGATCCCGGAGAACCCGACGAAGGTCGCCGATGACCTGGCGCTCGTCACGACGACCTACCACGGCGCCGAGACCACCCTCGTCGGCGAGTTCCGCTACGACTTCGCCCCGGGTGTCGAGGTCGGTCAAGGCTTCCGGTTCGCCACCGATCGGCCCGCGGTGCGACGCGAGTGGGTGAGCACCACCGACGTCGCGTGGTACCAGGACGCCACCGACATCGCCTCGACATGGGAGGTCCGTGACGTCCGACGCACCTACACCGCCGGCGATGAGCTGGAGGCGTCGTACTTCTCGCCGATCGTGCGGCCATACGTCGGAGCGGGGTTCTGGGCTCCGTTCCGGCAGGCCGACATCGTGCAGGTGAACCTGCCGTCGTGGGCGGATGGCGGCAGTGCGCACCATACCGGGATACTGGACGTGTTCTCGGGCCTGCCCGGCATCAGCCAGTTCACCCAGTTGTACGTCGACGACGTGCTCGTGGTGGAGTCCGGGTTCCAGGGGGTGACGACCTGGGGCCTGCCGGCCGAGGAGTCCCGCTTCCGGATCGTCAACACCACCTCGCACGACGCTGCGGTGCTGGCGACGTCGACCGCGACCCGGACCGAGTGGGCGTTCGACTCCTCGGCCACCGACGCCGAGAGCGTCCTGCCGATGATCCAGGCGTTCTACGACGTCGACGCCGCGATCGACGGCACGGTCGGCACCGGCCGGACCGATGGAGAGCCGGTTCCGCTCGCGATCGAGCTCGGGCATCTGGCGGGCGCCTCCGGGTCCGCGGCGCTCTCCTCCGTGAGCGCCGAGTTCTCGACCGATGCCGGCGTCACCTGGCAGGCGCTCGAGCTCGCCGAGACAACGGCGGTCCCGGAGTCCGGCGCCGTGACACCCCTGGCGTTCGTGGGTGAACGCGAGCACGTGCGCAGCTTCGACACCGCGGTTCCCGTGCCCGACGGCGGTGGAACCGTCTCCCTGCGAGTCCTCGCCGCCGACGCGGCCGGGAGCACGTTCAGCCAGGAGATCGCGGCAGCGTTCGTCGTGGCCCCCGCGCTGGACCCGGTCGATCCGACGGATCCGCCGACCGACCCGGGCACCCCGACCGACCCGGGCACGCCACCGGCCGGCCCGGACGGCCCCGGTGACCCCGGACCCGGCGACCCGACGGACGCCGGCGCCGGACCGATCGGCCCCAGCGGCTCCCTTCCCAGTACCGGCGCAACCATCGGCCTGCTGGTGCTGCTCGCGGCCGCGACAACCGGCGCCGGACTGCTCCTGCGGCGCCGGGCGGCCCTGGCTCACCTGCGCGGGTAGGGCGGATCGGGACGAGCGCGCACCTACACCACCCCGGCCGCGCGCTCGTCCCGTGGTGCGCCCGCAGGTGCCGCTCAGGCGCGCGGAGGCGCCGTGGTCTCGCCGACCACGAGTTCGGTGGGCAGCACCTGCTTGGCGACCCGGCCCCGCTCGGTCAGCTGGGCGAGGACCGACTCCAGGGTCGCCTCGCCGAGCGCGTGCTCGTGCTGGTCGATGTGGGTGAACCGGCGCACCTCGTCGTCGAACACGTGCTGCGGGGCATCGAACGACACGACCGAGACGTCCCGGGGCACCTCCAGCTCGAGCTCGCGCAGGGCCCGGACCAGTAGCAGCCCGACGGCGTGCTCGGAGGCCACGAATCCGGTCAGTTGGGAGTTGGCGGTCAGGAACTCCTTGAGGCTGGCGAGGTCGTCCGCCACGCTCACCTCGTGGTCGGGGACCACCGAGGAGACCTTCCGGTACTCGTGCACGGAACTGAACGCCAGCCCGTGCTCGGCGTGGGCGTACACGAAGCCGCGGTGCCGGTCGTCGAGCGTGGACACGGTTCCGGAGGAGGTGATCAGCCCGATGTTGCGGTGCCCGAGCCCGAACAGGTGCTCGGCGGCGGCCCGGCCGGAGGCCACGTTGTCCGAGCACACGGTCGAGACCGGCAGTCCGTCCAGGTTCCGGTCCAGGATCACGAGCGGGAGCTGTGCCGAGACCAGGTCGAGGATCGCCGGGGCGATCCACTCCGAGGAGCCGGGCTGCAGGATCAGGCCGTCCACCCCGAGGTCGCGGTACTGGGCGAGCAGCCCCTGCTCACGGTCGTGGAAGCCCTCGGTCCGACCGAGCACCACGTTCGCCCGGCCGAGGCTGGCATCGAGGATGCCCCACAGCACCCTGGTGCCGAAGCTGTCGTCGAAGCTGGTCAGCACGCAGCCGATCGTCGGCAGCGTCGTGGACCTGCGGTCCGGGCTGGGCCCTGCCGTCCGCGAGATCACCTCGGAGCCGAGCCGGGGGCGCCGCTTGATGTACCCGTCCCGGTCCAGCAGGTCCAGGGCGTGCTTGATCGTGATCGTGGAGACGCCGAACTCCTCGGCGAGCTGGCTCTGCGTGGGCAGCCGCTCCCCCACGGCGATCGCGCCCGACTCGATCCGGCCCTGCAGGCTGGCGAAGACCCGGGCGTACAGCGCGTCGTTCATCGTGACCTCTCTGGGAAGAATCAATATGTCCAGAGCGTAGCGCAGCGCGTCCGTCTCCACGTCGATCCGCGCCGATCCGGGCCGATGCGGGCCGATGCGGGCCGATGCGGGCCGATGCGGGCCGGAGCGTCAGTGGCCGTCCGTCGTGGCCGTGGGCGCAACCGGCCGGTCGACGAAGTCGACCTGTCCGATGACCGAGCCGGGCTCGGCCCGGAACCGCGGCCGGCTCGGCTCGAGGAGGTCGAGGCGTCCGTCGAACGTGGCCGCCATGAAGGCACGCAGGTCGGCGAGGCCCGCAGGGTCCGGCGAGCCCTGGAACGTGCGTTCCAGCAGGGTGCCGTACTCGGTGTGGTCGTGGCCGGGCGCCAGCACCAGGTCCGGCATGGACGCCATCAGGGCGCGAATGCGGGCGATCGAGTCCAGCTGCAGGCGCTGGGCCCGGCGTCCGAGCATGATCGGGCGGAGCCGGTCGACGGCCAGGTGGCGGACGGTGTACAGCGTGTCGCCGGCGCAGAGCAGGTCCCAGCCGGGGCCCCGGACCAGCACGCTCAGGTGCCCCGGTGCGTGGCCCGGGGTCGGCAGCAGCACCACCGAACCGTCGCCGAAGAGGTCCTGGGTGGCCGCGAACGATCCGAACGGCCCGGAGTCGAGCCCTACGAGTTCTGGCTGCAGCCCGAGACCCTTCAGGGACGGCGTCCGACGGTACGGGAAGATCCCCAGGTTCCGGGCCCGCCACTGCTCGCGGGACACGAACACCCGGGAGCCGACGAGGTCCCGAACCCCGCCGAGATGGTCCTCGTGCAGGTGGGTGAGGACCACCACGTCGATGTCCGACGGCGTCAGGTCCAGTCCGGCGAGTCGGTTCACCAGGTGCTCGCGTTGCTCGAGCTCGTACTCGTCCTCGTCGAACGCTGCCCGCAGCAGCGGGCCGTCGTAGTACTCGCGGTGGCGGTGTGCCTGGTCGTGGTTGATCCCGGTGTCGACGAGGATCCGGCCGTGCTCCGGATGCTCGACGAGGAAGGCGAAGATCGGGACCCGGATGAAGTGGGACTTGTCACTCAGGAAGCTCACCATCGCGCGCAGCCCCAGCCACTCCCCTCGGTCCCGCCGTAGAACTGCCCGAAGGGAACCTTCGTCGCCCCGATCCGGAGCACGTGCACCGCGGTCGGATCGCTCACTTCTCCTCCGGCACGCGCCGGCGCGCGGCCGCGCTCGCCCACGCCTCGATGTCGGGCCCGGTGACGAAGTCCAGCTCCCCGTGGTCGAGCGCGAGGACGCGCTGCAACGCCCCGACGTGTGCCGTGACGGTCCGCCGCAGGTCGTCCGGGCCGGCGCTGCCCTGCATGATGGCGAGAATGGCCCGGCCGGACCGGTCGGCGAGGTCCTGGACGAGGGTGATCACGATGTCGGCGAGCGCCGCGGGGTCGTCCTGCGTGATCGAGCCCTCGTCCCGGGCGTCCGTCAGCACCCGGGTGACGAGCGGGGTGAGCCGGGCGGCACCCTCGCGTCGCAGGCGAGCCGCGACGATCGCGTTCGACTCGGCGAGTACCGGGGCGGCCGCCTCCACGAGGAACTCCCGGTCCGCCGACTTCGCCCCGGACAGCGTGGCCAGGAACGCGCGCAGCCGGTCCAGCGCCGGTCCGGGGCGCTCGACGATCGGCGCCAGCGCGACCTCCCAGGCCCGGAGCCGACGCTCGAGCAGCGCCGTGAGCACGTCGTCCTTCGCTTGGAAGTAGTGATAGAAGGCACCCTTCGAGATCCCCGCGGCACCGAGGATGTCCGCGATGGTGACGCGGTCGTAGCCCCTCGTCACGATCAGGTGCTCGAGCACGTCGAGGATCGCCTCACGTTTGCGCCGATGAGCCTGCGGGTCGAGCGTGCGCGCCATGTGACCTCCAATAAACCGACTGTCGGTCTATTATTCACGCAGCCGACTCCACCTGGCAAGGCCACCGATCACGAGCGGCGGTTTCGGCTCGACCAGCGTCAGGGCCGGGCGAGCTCCACCAGCAGGTCGCGCACCTCGAGCCGGTCGACCTGGTTGCCGGAGTCGCCGAATCCCCGGGAGGCACTCTCGGCCGCGGCCAGCGCCGCGCCACGCTCGCCCAGTGCCTGGTGGCCCCGGGCCCGGAGCAGGTGCATCCGCGCGATGCCGTTCCGGTCCCCGACCCGCTCCAGGGCGTGGATCGCCGGGCCCGCACTGCCGACGGCGGCGCGCCAGTCCGCGTGCTCGGACCAGACCCGGGCGATCGCGGCCAGCGCCTGCGCGGCGGTGAACTCCGCGACCTGCCCCCGCGGGCGCGTAGCGGGGTCGGTCACCAGGTCCACCACCTCACGCAGGGTTCCGACCGCCTCGGTCGCGCGACCGAGCCGGGCGAGGGCGATCGCGCGGCACATGATCGCCTGCGGCAGACCCTCGCGGTCCCCGACCTGACGGAACAGCCCGGCCGCGGCCGCCGCCCCGCTCAGGGACAGCACCGGGTCGTCCTCGCGTGCCGTCCAGGCGACGTAGTACTGGGCCCAGGCCGTCAGCACCGGATCGCCGGACCGCCGAGCCGCCTCCAGCCCGGCGCCCGCCGCCGCCATCGCCGCGGCGTGGTCACCCCGGCATCGGCGCTGGGCCCACGCGAGATAGCCGAGGTGGGTGGCCCGCAGTCCCTCGTCGCCGAGCGACTGCGCGGCCTCGGCCGAGGCTCCGAAGAGCGTGTGCCAGCGCCCCCAGGTCGGCCACAGGTCGGAGAACCAGTGCAGCGACTCCGCCACCTCGATGACCCGCTCGTGCGCGTCGGCTCGCGCCGCGCGCTGGAGCGCCGGGAACCAGTTGTCCGCCTCCGCGGTGAGCCAGGCTCGAGCGTCGTCTGCGCACCGCAGCGGCACCGGGTCGTCGAGGTCCGCAGAGCCCGCACCGAGGATCTCGGGCTCGAACCAGCGTCCGGCCCGGACCACGGTGTCCAGCAGCCAGGTGTCGGCGACGGCGCGGGCCTGCTCCCGTGACGCCGGTGCCTCCTGCGCACCGAACTCCGCGTGCGCGTACAGGCGCAGCAGGTCGTGCAGCAGGTAGCGGTCACCCACCGCCGGCTGTACCAGGCCCAGTTCCACGAGTTCGTCGAGGAGGTCCTCGGCGTGCCAGACCTCCAGTCCGGAGACCGCGGCTGCCACGCCCGGCCCGAAGGTCCGCCCGTCCGCGAGGGCCAACCGCCGGAACAGCCGTTGCGCGGCCGCGCCGAGCTGCCGGTAGGAGAGTCCGACCGCCGTGCGGATCGTGAGGTCCCCGGCCGTGAGCGCGTCGAGCCGCCGATCCGGCACGGCGAGCCGCTCCGTCAACTTGGCGACCGTCCACCCGCGGCGGCTGGCGAGCCGGTTCCCGGCGATCCGCAGGGCGAGCGGGACGCCGTCGCAGAACTGGGCCAGGCGGGCGAGCTCGGGGGCCGATGCCTGCCACCGCGGCAGGATCGTCGCGAGCATCGCCTGCGCGTCCGCGTCCGCGAGGCGGTCGAGATGGATCCGGTGCACCCCGTCGAGCCCGGTGAGCGCTCGGCGGCTCGTCACCAGGACCGCAGCCGGGCCGGAACCGGGCAGCACCGCCCGGACCTGGGCCTCGCTGCCGGCGTCGTCGAGGATCAGCAGCACCCGGCGTTCCTTGAGCAGGTCGCGCAACCGCGCCGGATCCGAGCGGCCCTCGACCCGCTGGGAGCCCAGGGCGCCCATCAGTTCGGCGATCACCTCGCCGGGTGCGAGGGTCACCGGGGACATGGCCCCGAGATCGAGGAAGACCTGCTCGGGGAACGTCTCCCGCAGCAGGGCCGCCGCCTGCACGGCGAGGCTGGTCTTGCCGTACCCGGGTGGCCCGGTCACGACCACGACCGGCGCCGGAACGAGGGTCGGGCCCGTCCCGTCGCCGTCGCGCTCGAGATCGCGCAGCGCCGCCGTCAGGGCGGCGAGCTCCCTGGCGCGGCCCGCGAAGTCCGCAACCGCACGCGGCAACGGAAGGTGCGTGCCGCCGTCGGGCAGGGAATCGGGCGGGACGGGCGGCGCACCACGCGGGCCGGCGCGACGTCGCCCGGCCCGCGCCGCGGCGACCAAAGCCGACCGCTCCGGCTCCGGCAGCCGCAACCCTCCGGCGATCGCGAGCATGGTGCGGTGGTGCGGGCCGAGAGCCGCGCCGCGCTCGATGTCGCCGAGCGCCCGGTCGCTGACCCCGGATCGCTCGGCGAGCTGCTCGAGGGTCAGGTCGGCGCCGGTGCGCAGCCTGCGCAGCAGGGTCCCGAGGGGTTCGGGCGCCATGGCGGCTCTCCAGGGTGGGTCGCGGATGCTGACACCAACTCAGACCGGGCGGACCACCAGGGTGTGACACCCGACCCGGCGTCGGTGGAACGCAGGAGGGAACGCACTTCCTGCCGGAGAACTTCCTGGTCCGCCGGGCACCTCCTTGCGAACCTCGATGAGGCGACACGACCTGCCGCCCGAACCCGAGAAGGAGAGAGCATGAGCGAGATCATCCTGGAGCCCGAGGCCCAGGCGGTCGCGGACGCTTCGTCCAAGCCGCCGTACCTGTACGAGCTGGGCACCGAGGGCGCCCGCAGGGCGCTCGACGACATCCAGGCCGCACCGGTCGACAAGCCGGATGTCGACGAACGGTGGCTACGGGTGCCGGCGGAGGTCGGCGGTGTGGACGTCCGGATCGTGCGACCGGTCGGGGCCGAGGGCCCGCTGCCGGTCGTGCTGTACGTGCACGGCGGCGGCTGGGTGCTCGGCAACGCCGGCACGCACGACCGCCTCGTCCGCGAACTCGCCGTGGGCGTGCACGCCGCGATCGTGTTCGTGGAGTACACCCGCTCCCCCGAGGCGCGCTACCCGGTCGCCATCGAGCAGGCCTACGCGACCGCCCGCTGGATCAGCACCGACGGCGCCGATCATGGTCTCGATGCCACTCGGATCGCCGTGGCCGGGGACTCCGTCGGCGGCAACATGACCGCTGCGCTCACGCTCCTCGCCAAGCAGCGCGGCGACGTGACGTTCGTGCACCAGTCCCTGTACTACCCGGTCACCGACGCCGCCCAGGACACCGCCAGCTACCGCGACTTCGCCGACGGCCCGTTCCTGACCGCGAAGGGCATGGCCTGGTTCTGGGACGCCTACTCCCCCGACGCCGACGGCCGCCGCGGCGAGATCACCGCTTCACCGCTGCGCGCCACCCTCGACGAGCTCGCCGACCTGCCGCCCGCGTTCGTGATCGTGGACGAGAACGACGTCCTGCGGGACGAGGGCGAGGCCTACGCCAGGCGCCTCACCCAGGCCGGTGTCCCGACCACGAGCGTCCGCTACAACGCGATCATCCACGACTTCATGATGCTCAACCCGGTGCGCCGGAGCCAGGCGAGCACGGCCGCGATCGAGCAGGCCGTGCACGTGCTGCGCAAGGCCCTCGGCACCCTCTGACCAGCCCATCCCCCGCAGTACCCCACCGAAGAGAGAGAAGAACCATGTCCACCACCCCCACAGTGCTGCTCGTGCACGGCGCGTTCGCCGAGTCCGCGAGCTGGAACGGTGTCATCACGCGCCTGCAGGGCGAGTCCGTCCGGGCGGTCGCGGTCGCGAACCCGCTGCGTTCGGTCGCCGGCGACGGTGACCACGTGCGCGCCGTCGCCGACGCCATCGGCGGCCCGGTGCTGCTCGTCGGTCACTCCTACGGCGGCATGGTGATCAGCCATGCCGGCGCGGACAACCCGAACGTGGCCGGCCTCGTCTACGTCGCCGCGTTCGTCCCCGAGACCGGCGAGTCCGCCCTGGAGCTGTCCGCGAAGTTCCCCGGCAGCACCCTCGGCGACGCACTGCTCGGCTACCCCGTGCCCGGCGGCGACGTCGAGCTGCGGATCACCGGCGAGAAGTTCCACCAGCAGTTCGCCCACGACGTCCCGGCCGACCTCGCGGCGACCATGGCCGCCACCCAGCGGCCGGTCACCGAGGCGGCCCTGAAGGAGGCGCTGGCCGTGCCGGCGCCGTGGCGGGCGGTGCCGACCTGGTCCATCTGGGCCGAGCAGGACCGCAACATCCCGGCCGAGCTCGAGGCGTTCACGGCCGAGCGGGCCGCGACCCGGGCGGCGATCGAGATCGCGGGCGCGTCCCACGCGCTCTCGGTCTCGCAGCCCGACGCGGTGGCCAAGGTGATCCTGGAGGCGGTGCGCACTACTTCCTGAACGCCCTCCGGCCGCCGGCGAGGTTGCCCCGTCGGCGGCCGGAGGTCGTGACTCCTCCGGCGCGCCCCTGCGGTCTCAGCCGGTCCTTCCCGTTGAGGCCCGCGGTGGCCGGGCGTAGTGTCGCCGGTGACCGCGGACGTTCGCTCTGGAGGCACGATGCCCACCGACCAGTACCACGAACCACCCGGGGAGCTCTCCGAGCAGACCCGCACGTTCGCCCGGATGTGCGCGAGCCTGGCCGAGGAGGCCGAAGCCATCGGCTGGTACGAGCAGCGCATCTCCGTGGAGCCGGACGAGGTCTCCCGGGCGATCATGCTCGACTCCCTCAAGGAGGAGTACAAGCACTTCTCGATGGAACTGGAGTTCCTGTTCCGGGCCAAGCCGCTCTGGGCGGAGATCGCCCGCGGGGTGCTGTTCCAGGAGGGCGACATCGTCGCGAACGGGGGCGCCGCCGAGGAGGGGGCCGGTACCGCGGAAGCGCCCGACGGCGCAGGTACTTCCGACGCCTCGGGCACCTTGGGCATCGGGTCACTGAAGGGGCAGGGACTATGAACCACCTCCTCAGGTCGCATGCGCCGATCTCGTCGGCCGCCTGGGACCAGCTCGACGCCGAGGCCACCGAGCGGCTCACCGTGGCGCTCGGCGCGCGCAAACTCGTCGACTTCTCCGGCCCGCTCGGGTGGGAGGCCTCCGCCACGAACCTGGGCCGGGTCGGCCCGGTCGCCGACACCCCCGCGCCGGGCGTGATCGCGCGGTCGCGCCGCGTGCTGGCCATGATCGAGGTCCGGGCGGACTTCAGCGTGTCCCGCGACGAGCTTGCCGCCGCCGACCGCGGTGCCCCCGACCCGGACCTGACCGCCCTGGACGAGGCGGCCGTGCGGATCGCCGAGGTCGAGAACACCGCGATTATGCACGGCTGGACCGAGGCCGGCATCACCGGCATCACGCAGGCGAGCTCGCACCGGGCCCTGCCGCACGACCCGGACGCGACGCACTACCCGCAGCAGGTGGCCGCCGCGGTGGCGACCCTGTTGCGCGCCGGGGTGGCCGGGCCGTACGGGCTGGCCCTCGGTCCGGCCGACTACACCGAGGTGATCGAGTCCGCCGAGAACGGCGGGTACCCCCTGTTCGACCACCTCCGCAAGATCCTCCAGGGCGGCCCCATCGTGTGGGTCCCCGGCCTGCGGGGCGGCACCGTGATGAGCATGCGCGGCGGCGACTTCCTGTTCACCGCGGGCCAGGACTTCGCCATCGGTTACAGCCACCATGATTCCGAATCGGTGCACCTGTACCTGGAGGAGTCGTTCACGTTCCAGGTGGCCACCCCCGAGGCCGCGATCGAACTCTCGGACGAATAGTCGCCGTGGCGGGGCCCGCCCCGGCGATCAGTCCACCCGGGCCTCGCCGGCCTCGATCACGTCGGCCAGGTCGGCGCCGGCCCGGAGCAGCGCGAGGCTCCGGGTGCCGACGTCCGCGAGCCGGGCCTCGAGGATCCGGTTCGTCTCGCCCGGTTCACGTCCCAGCCGCACGAGGAGTCCGCGGACCGCATCGATGCCGTAGCCGGCCGCGCGCAGGGCCGCGACGATCCGAGCGGTCCGGGTCGTCGCGACGTCGTACCGGCGCACCCGCAACGAGGTCACCCGGTCGGGGTGCAGCAGGCCCTCGTGCTCCCAGTGCCGCAGCGTCGAGGTGCGCACCCCGAGTGCCCCGCCGAGCTCGGTGATGCTCATCGCGTCGGCCGGCCCGCCCACTCCGGCACCGGCGTCGGACCCGGGCGCCACGTCGGTCCGGGTGAGTCCCGTCGGCCCGTCCGCCTCGGCGGCGATGGCCCGCAGCGCGGCGCCGGCCGCGAGCAGGTCGGCTCGCTCGCGGTGAAGTCCCGCATGCAGCGCACTGACCGCCGCCGCGGCAGCGGTGGCCGGACCCTCCGTGAGTCCGCGCAGGGTCCGGCGCGCCGTCACCGGCCCGGCGGCGACCGCGAGCCCCCGATACGCGCGCAAGGCACGCACGTGCCGTCGCGAGTAGACGCGGTACCCGTTCGGCGCCCTGGGCGCCGCCGGGATCACTCCGAGCCGCTCGAGGTCGCGGACCTGCTGGACCGAGTATCCGGTGATCCGGGCGAGGTCGACCGTTCGCAATGTGGGGTCCGCTGCTCCATCGGACGTGGAGCCTGCACGATCGCTCATCCAACCCCACATAAGCACTCGAAGGTCACACTTGAACTATGACCACGAACTCGAGTATGGCTCAGATCATCGACACCGTGCACGCCCTTCCCGGTTCCCTCGTCCTCGCGCCCGGACCGGGATCGGAGTTCCCCGAGCTCGCCTGGGGTGACTCCTTCTTCTACTACGCCCCGGACGGACAGGTGCCCACGAACACCCAGCCGTACGCGACCGTCGTCACGAAGGACTATCCGGACGATACCGGTTCCGATCTCGACCCTGCGGGCCGCTGGCGACTCAACCTCCATGTGGGCCGGGACCGCTTCACCGAGCTCACCGGCGCGACCCCCGGCGACCTCGCCGTCGGGCGGGACCCGAGCGCGACCGATGTCGTCATGGCGCACCCGGTCTACTCCGCCCTCGGGTGGGTCGCGATCGTCAACCCGGCGGAGGGCACCCTGAGCCTCGCGCTCGACCTGCTCCGGGAGGCGCACGAGGCGGCCGCCGCCCGGTACCGACGACGTCACGCCGAGTGATCGGCGAGCGCCCGCGCGCGACCGGTGGGCAGCGCCCCTAGGCCGGGACCGCGCCGACGGCGAACCGGAACCTGTTGACCAGCCGGTACCCGCCGTCGGGCGTGCGAAACCTCCGCGCTGCCGCGAGCACGGTCGCCGCTCGCGCCGCCCGAGTGGCCCGGTCCTCGCCGAGGAGCACGGCGCGCACGAGCAGCGCATCGTCGGGGACCTGCCACGGGACGTCGACCACACCGGCCTCCCGCACCCGAAGGCCGGCCTCGGCGAGGGCGTCCTCGAGACCACCGGCAATCCTGAGGTCGCCGTCCGGGCCCGGTTCCTCCCCCGCGTGGGCCGCCAGCGCCGCCTCGATCGCGTCCAGATCGTTGAGGGCTGCCTCGGCCCAGTTCGCGATCGCGACCAGCCCACCTGGTCGGAGCACGCGCGCGGCCTCGGCCAGGGCGTCGGTCGTGTCCGGCGCGAACTGCAATGCGTTGACGCCGGTGACCACGTCCTGGCTGGCGGCCGGCCAGGGCAGCCGCTCGAAGCCCGCCCGGCGGACATCGGCGCCGGGCACCCGCCGCCGGGCCAGTTCGAGCATCGCCGGCGCGGGATCCGCACCCGAGACGACCGCCCCGGTCGCCTCCAACGTCGCCAGGAACTCCCCGCTTCCGCAGCCGACGTCGAGCACTCGCGTTCCCGGCACGATGCCGGTCGCCGCGATGGTCCGCTCGTGCACGGGCGCGGCCACCGCGCCCCAGTGCGCCGCCCACTCCGTGGCGAGCTCGGACCATACCTGCGCGGCGGACACCCGGGCAGCCTACCCACGGCTCAGCCCAGGCGCCGAGAACTGGTGACCCCTTGTACGGACATATTGACACTCTGACGCTTGCCACGAAGGCCGAGGAGCGTCAGCGGGCCACGACCGTGGTGTCGAAGGTGTAGCGCGAGCCGCGGTACAGGTGCGATCCGAACTCCACGACGGCGTTGACGTCGTCGAAGGCGATCCGCTCCATGGTCAGGAGCGCAGCACGGGGCCGTTCGTCGAGGACCCGCGCCTCGGCGGCGGTCGCGAGCCTGGCGCCGATCGTCTGGCGGGCGAGCCGCATCTGCACCCCGGTGGCGCGCAGCGCGGCGTACAGCCCCACCTCGGCGAGCTCGGCCTCGGTGGGTGCGATCTCCGCGCGGAGGTGGTTGGTCATCAGCGCCAACGGCTCGTCGTCGGCGAACCGCAACCTCTCGATCGTGACGACCTCCGCGCCCGGCTCGACCCCGAGTCGCTCCGCGATGATGTGATCGGCCGGGTGCGCCTCCAGGCTCAGCACCTCGGTGCGCGGGGTCCGGCCGGCGGCCGCCAGGTCGTCGTACAGGCTGGTCAGCTCCACCGGACGGCGGATCAGTTCCGAGGCCACCTGGGTGCCGATACCGCGCCTGCGGATCAACAGACCCTGCTCGACGAGGTCCTGGAAGGCCCGCCGTGCCGTGGGGCGGGAGACCCCGAGCCGAGCGGCCATCGCGAGTTCGTTCTCGACCCGGGTGCCCGCCGGCAGGTCCCCGGAGGTGATCATCGCCTTCATCGCCTCGGCGATCTGATGGTAGAGCGGCACCGGGCTCGACCGGTCCAGCGCGACCCGTGGCAGGTGCACAGTCTCCCCCGTGCTCGCGGTGTCCATCTCCATGTCGGTCCCCCTCGTCGCAACCATCAGCAGGCCCCTCGTTGACATCCATCGGCGGCGCGCCTCGCCTCGCCTCGTGCGCTCCCTCACGCAGCGGACTCATGGTCACGTTAACGCGATTCAAAGCCTAAAGTCCATATGTCCTTACAAAGACTTGACGGGGCGCGCGACGATGAGGCACGGTTGAGACCCGCCCGGTGGCGGACAGTCGAGATCGCCCCGAGACGTGGGTGAGGTCGCCCCTGAACGGGGCAGAGGGGTTGCAGACGATGACGGCGCCAACGACGCCCGCGGAGGTCCTCACCATGGGGCGCTCCGGGGTGGACATCTATCCGCTGCAGACCGGAGTGGGCCTCGAGGACGTGACCAGCTTCGGCAAGTTCCTCGGCGGCAGCCCGATGAACGTGGCGGTCGCCTCCGCCCGGCACGGGCACACCGCCGCGGTGCTGACCGGTGTCGGCGACGACCCGTTCGGGGTGTACGTGCGCCGGGAGATGCGTCGGCTGGGCGTCAGCGACGAGTTCGTGATCACCAGCACCACGCTCAACACGCCGGTCACGTTCTGCGAGATGTTCCCGCCGGACCACTTCCCGATCTACTTCTACCGTCAGCCGAGCGCCCCCGACCTGCAGCTGACGCCGGCGGACCTCCCGGCCGAGGCGGTCCGGGACGCCCGGATCATGTGGTTCTCGGTCACCGGGCTCTCGGAGGAGCCGAGCCGGTCGGCCCATCACGCCGCCCTCGCCCACCGCGAACGGCGCGAGCACACCATCCTCGACCTCGACTACCGGCCGATGTTCTGGGCGGACCCGACCGAGGCGAGCGCCCAGGTCCGCGCGTTCCTCACCGGGGTCACGATCGCCGTCGGGAACCGGGAGGAGTGCGAGGTCGCCGTCGGCGAGCGGGACCCCGACCGGGCCGCGGACGCGCTCCTCGAGGCCGGCGTGGAGCTGGCGATCGTCAAGCGCGGCCCCGAGGGGACGCTCGCCAAGACCCGCGAGGAGCGGGTGGAGGTGCCACCGGTCCCGGTGGACGTCGTCAACGGGCTCGGCGCCGGGGACGCCTTCGGCGGTGCGCTGTGCCACGGACTCCTGTCCGGGTGGTCCCTGCGCCGGACCATCACGGCGGCGAGCGCGGCGGGCGCCATCGTCGCGGGCCGGCTGGAGTGCTCGACGGCGATGCCCACGGAGGCCGAGGTGCTCGCCGTGATCGACGAGGGCCGCTCCCCGAACGACCTCGAGCGGGCCGCGTGAGCGCTCCGACCACACGGCCACTGCCGGCGTTGGGCCGAAGCGGCATCGCCGCGACCCTCGAGGGCATCCGGGACCTGCGCACGCATGCGCCCGGGCGCATCGCCGAGGTCCTCGCGGCCAGGCCGCGGGGAGAGTTCCCGACCGACCCGAGCGCCCGCCTCATGATCATCGCCGCGGATCACCCGGCCCGTGGCGCGCTGACCGCCGGTCCCCGGCCGTTGGCGATGGGCGACCGCCGCGACCTGCTCGAGCGGTGCGCGACCGCCCTCGCCCGGCCCGGCGTGCACGGTTTCCTCGGCACCGCCGAGATCGTCGAGGAACTTGCCCTGCTCGGAGCGCTCGACGGCAAGTTGGTGTACGGCTCGATGAACCGCGGCGGGTTGGCCGGGGCGGCCTTCGAGCTGGACGACCGGTTCACCGGCTACGACGCCGACGGCATCGTCGCGTCCGGCCTGGACGGCGGAAAGATGCTGCTGCGCATCGACTACGACGAGCCGGCGTCCGTGGCGACCATGGAGTCGGCGGCGCGGGCCGTCGACGCCCTCGCCGCCGCCGGGGTGATGGCGATGGTCGAGCCGTTCATCTCCACGCGGGCCGAGGGTCGGGTGCGCAACGACCTCTCGGTGGAGGCGGTGGTCCGGTCCGTGACGATCGCGGCAGGGCTCGGCCGGACCTCCGCCCACACCTGGCTGAAACTGCCGTACGTGCCGGAGATGGAGCGGGTGATGGCGGCGACGTCGCTGCCGGCCCTGATCCTGGGCGGCGAGGTCGACCCGGACCCGGGCGCCGCGGCCGAGGGCTGGGCCCGGGCCGTGCAGGTGCCCGGCGTGAAGGGCCTGATCATCGGCCGCTCGCTGCTGTACCCGCCGGACGACGACGTCGAGGCAGCCGTGGACCGGGCGGTGTCGGTGTTGTGAGCACCGGAGACCTGAGGAGCTCGCAGCCGCTGAGGCGCGCCGGTGCCGATGCCACCGGTCCGTTCACCGTGAGCCTGTCCCCGGAGGACGCCGGCTGGGCGTTCTCCGGCCTGCGGGTCCTGGACCTACCCGCCGGGGGCCGTCAGGACCTCGAGACCGGCGCCGACGAACTGCTGGTGCTGCCGCTGACGGGAGCCTGCACGGTCACCGTGACCACGGACACCGGGATCACGGGCGGCGGCGGCGCGGGCGGCGGCGGCAGCGCGGACCCCGAGAACATGCCGAGCGCTCACACCCGGACCTTCGCGCTCCAGGGCCGAGCGGACGTGTTCTCCGCCGTCACCGACCACCTCTACGTCCCGATGGGCGCGACGCTGACGATCACGTCGGCGGGCGGCGGCCGGTTCGCGCTGCCGAGCGCACGCGCGAGCCGTCGGCTGCCGGTCAGCCACCGGAGAGCCGACGAGGTCCGCGTCGAACTGCGCGGGGCCGGAACGTGCTCGCGGCAGGTCAACAACTACGCACTCGGGAATGATCTGGACACCGACCACCTGCTGGTCTGCGAGGTACTCACGCCGGGCGGCAACTGGTCCTCCTATCCCCCGCACAAGCACGATGTCCACTCCGAGGTCGAGCGCGAGCTCGAGGAGATCTATTACTTCGAGGTCGCGCCCGGCCCCGACGGCCCCGGCTTCGCGTTCCATCGCACCTACGGCACGGCGGACCGGCCGCTCGAGCTGACCGAGGAGGTACGCACTGGGGACGTCGTCCTCATCCCGCACGGCTACCACGGCCCGTCGATGGCCGCCCCGGGCTATGACCTGTACTACCTGAACGTGATGGCCGGGCCCGCGTCGGACCAGCAGTGGCTGATGACCGACGACCCCCGCCACCACTGGATCCGCGACACCTGGGCCGACCAGGAGATCGATCCCCGGCTGCCGATGACGAGCACGCCGGCCGAGGGCCGGGAGGGCCACACATGAGTGCTGCACCCGGAACTCCGACCGAGCGGCTCACGGTGGGCCAGGCGCTGGTCCGGTTCCTCGCCGCCCAGCACACCGAGCGCGACGGCCTCACCCAGCCGCTGTTCGCGGGCGTGTTCGGGATCTTCGGGCACGGGAACGTGGCCGGCCTCGGCCAGGCGCTCGTCCAGAACGAGCTGGATCCGGCGCCCGGCGAGGAGCGCCTGAAGTACTACCACGCCCGCAACGAACAGGCGGTGGTGCACGCCGCCGTCGGGTTCGCCCGCACCCGCAACCGGCTCCAGACGATGGCGTGCACGGCCTCCATCGGACCGGGGTCCACGAACATGGTGACCGGGGCGGCCCTGGCCACGATCGACCGGATCCCGGTGCTACTGCTGCCCTCGGACATCTTCGCGACCCGGTTCCCCGACCCGGTGCTGCAGCAGCTGGAGGACCCACGCAGCCTCGACGTCTCGGTGAACGACGCGTTCAAGCCGGTGTCGCGGTTCTGGGACCGGATCAACCGGCCCGAGCAACTGATTCCGAGCGCGCTGGCCGCGGTGCGCGTGCTCACCGATCCTGCCGAGACCGGCGCGGTGACCCTGTGCCTGCCGCAGGACGTCCAGGCGCAGGCGTACGAGTGGCCGGTCGAGTTCTTCCGCAGGCGGGTCTGGCACGTGGCCCGACCCTTCCCCGAACCGGCTGCCCTGGACCGGGCCGTGGCCGCGATCCGCGCCGCGAAGCGCCCGCTCCTGGTGGCCGGCGGCGGCGTCGTCTACTCGGAGGCGAGCGCGGCTCTGGCCGCGTTCGCCGACGCGACCGGGATCCCGGTCGCGGACACGCAGGCCGGCAAGGGTGCGATCGCGTTCGACCACCCGAGTGCCGTCGGCGGGGTCGGGGCCACCGGCACCGCGGCTGCGAACGCCCTCGCCGCCGAGGCGGACCTGGTGATCGGGGTGGGCACCCGGTACACGGACTTCACCACCGCCAGTCATACCGTGTTCGCGAACCGCGACGTCGCCTACGTCAACGTCAACGTGCTCGCGTTCGACGCGGCGAAGCACGCCGCGGACATGGTCGTGGCCGATGCCCGTGAGGGCTTGCGCGCGCTCACCGAGGCACTCGCCGGGCACCGCGTGGATCCTGCCTACGAGGCCCGGGCCACCCGGCTCGCTGCCGAGTGGGCCGCCGTCACGGACGAGTGCTACCACCGCGGCCACGGACCGCTGCCCGCCCAGACCGAGGTGTTCGGCGCCCTGAACGAGCTCATGAGCGACGAGGACATCCTCATCAACGCGGCCGGTTCGATGCCCGGGGACCTGCAGGCGCTCTGGCGGGCCCGCAGCCCGCACCAGTACCACCTGGAGTACGGCTACTCCTGCATGGGTTACGAGATCCCCGCTGCGATGGGCGCCAAGCTGGCGGCCCCGGAGCGCGAGGTCGTCGCGATCGTGGGCGACGGCACCTACCAGATGATGCCCGCCGAGCTCGCGACCATCGTCGCGGAGAACCTGAAGGTGATCGTGGTGCTCCTGCAGAACCACGGTTACGCCTCGATCGGGGCACTGTCGGAGTCCGTCGGCTCGCAACGGTTCGGCACCAGGTACCGGATGCGCACCGACGACAGCGACCGCCTCGACGGCCCCCCGGTGCCCCTCGACCTCGTCGCGAACGCCCGCAGCTTCGGCCTGGACGTGCTGGAGGCCCGGACCATCGAGGAGTTCCGAGCCGCCTACATCGCGGCCGCCGCCGCACCCCGGGCCACCGTGATCCACATCGAGACCGACCTGCAGGGCCCGAACCCGCCGTCGTCGGCGTGGTGGGACGTGCCCGTCGCCGAGGAGTCCCGGCTGGCGAGCACCCGCGCCGCCCACGAGGCCTACCTGGAGGCGAAGAAGAACCAGCGCCACTACCTGTGACCGCGCTCAGCCACACCCCGCACCACCCGTCCCGCACCACCCATGGAGGGCCCACCCCTGATGAGGACCATCAAGCACTGGATCGACGGCACCGAGGTGGACGGCGGGGGCGCGCTCACGCCCGTCCACGACCCGGCCACCGGGGCGGTCATCGCCGAGCTGGCCACGGCCGACCGGTCCGTGGTCGACGCGGCCGTGGCTGCGGCGAGCGCCGCCCAGCGGGCCTGGGCGGCGACCTCGCTCGCCCGGCGTACCGAGATCCTGTTCCGGATGCGTGAGCTCGTGGTCGCGCACACCGACGAACTCGCCCGGATCATCTCCGCCGAGCACGGCAAGACCGTCGATGACGCGATCGGCGAGATCGGCCGGGGCCGCGAGACGCTGGACTTCGCGTGCGGGATCAACCAGGCGAGCAAGGGCGAGTTCAGCGCCGACGCGTCCACCGGGGTCGACGTGCACAGCCTGCGCCAGCCGGTCGGTGTGGTCGCCGGCATCACGCCGTTCAACTTCCCCGTCATGGTGCCGATGTGGATGCACCCGGTCGCGATCGCCACCGGAAACGCGTTCATCCTCAAGCCCTCCGAGCGGGACCCCTCCGCCGCGAACTTCGTCGCGCGCCTGTACGCCGAGGCGGGCCTGCCCGACGGCGTGTTCCAGGTGGTGCACGGCGGCAAGGAAGCGGTGGACGCCCTGCTCGAGCACCCCGGTGTCGGTGCGGTGTCGTTCGTCGGCTCGACCCCGATCGCCCGGTACGTCCAGCAGGTCGGGATCGCGCACGGCAAGCGGGTGCAGGCGCTCGGCGGGGCGAACAACCACGCCGTGGTGATGCCGGACGCGGACTTCGAGTTCGCCGCGGCACAGATCTCCTCGGGTGCCTTCGGCTCGGCCGGGCAGCGCTGCATGGCGGTGCCGGTGGCGGTCGCCGTCGGGGACGCCGCGGAGCCGCTGCTCGCCGCGCTGAAGGCCGAGGCCGAGAAGATCACCGTCGGTCCCGGCTCCGACCCGGGAACGGACATGGGGCCGGTCATCACGGCGCAGGCACGCGAACGAGTGATCCGCGCCGCGACCGAGGCCGTCGCGGCCGGTGCCGGCGTGGTCGTGGACGGCCGGGACGTCACCGTGCCCGGGCACGGAGGTGGCTACTTCGTCGGGCCGACCCTGCTGGACAACGTCACCCCCGAGATGTCCGCCTACCGTGACGAGATCTTCGGGCCACTGCTGACGGTGCTCCGGGTCGCCGACCTCGACGAGGCGCTCGACCTGGTGAACTCCTCCCCCTTCGGCAACGGCTCGGCGATCTTCACGAGCTCCGGTGAAGCCGCACGTCGCTACAGCCATGGCGTGGAGGCCGGCATGGTCGGGGTGAACGTGCCGATCCCGACCCCGGTCGCCTACTACTCCTTCGGCGGCTGGAAGGACTCCCTGTTCGGTGACCACCACGCCCACGGCCCCGAAGCCGTGCGGTTCTACACCCGCAACAAGGTGATCACCACGCGCTGGCCGCACCGGGACAGCCGGGTCGAGGCCAGCATGAGCTTTCCCAGCACGACCAGCCGCAACCCACGCACCCGACCCGACCTCCGCCGTCGTCCACCAGAGAGGGCCCCGACCCATGACCCAGCCGAGCAAGGCCAACAACCCCGACCCCCGGTACAGCAAGCTCACGGTCGGCGTGTGCCCCGACCAGTGGGGCGTGTGGTTCCCGCAGGACGAGCAGCAGATCCCGTGGCAGACCGCGCTGGACGAGATGGCGCAGGCGCAGTTCTCGGTGATGGAGACCGGCCCGTTCGGGTACTTCCCCACCGACCCCGAGCGGCTGCAGCAGGAGATGGACGCCCGCGGTTTCCGGGTGGTCGCGGGCACCGGCTGGGGCATCCTGCACAAGGAGGAGGCGTGGGCGGAGACGGAACGGACGTTCCGGGCGATCGCGGCCACGCACGCGGAGGTCGGAGCGGAGTACCTCGTGCACCTGCCCCCGCTGTTCCGGGACGACAAGACCTGGGAGTTCATCGACGATCGTGAGCTCACACCGGCGGCGTGGGACCTGTACGTGCGGAACGCGAACCGGCTCGGCAAGCTCCTCAAGGACGACTACGGGCTGAAGATGGTGCTGCACCCGCACGGCGACTCCCACATCGAGACGCCCGAGGACATCGACCGGGTGTTCGCGGCGACGGACCCGGAGTACGTCGGTTTCTGCCTGGACACCGGACACATCGTCTACGGTCAGGGCGACCCGATCGAGATGATCAGGACCTACCCCGACCGGATCTCCTACGTGCACATCAAGGCCTTCGACCCGGAACTCGTGCGGCAGGCCCACGAGCTGGACTGGCCGTTCGGTGAGGCCGTGGCGCGGGGTGCGTCGGTGCGACCGCCGGCGGGCGAGCCGGACATGCCGCAGCTGATCGAGGCGCTGGCGGACCTCGACAAGGAGCTCTACGTCATCCTCGAGCAGGACCTGTACCCGGCGGACCCGGCGCTGCCGCTGCCGAACGCCATCAAGACCCGCGAGTACCTGGCCGAGTGCGGCCTCGGCCTGCTCTGACCCGCGCCCGACGAACCCGACCCACGAGGACCAGCACATGAGCGTTCGCATCGGCATCATCGGCCCCGGCGGCATCGGCCGCGCCCACATCGCCAGGATCAGCGACCGGCTGGCCCGCGGCCGCGTGGTCGCGGTCACCGACATCGACCCCGCCCACGCCCAGCGGGTCGCGGAACCGATCGGCGCGGCGGTGTACCCCGACGATGCAGCGCTGATCGACGCCGACGACGTCGACGCGGTCATGGTCACCAGCTTCGGGCCGGCGCACGAGGGCTCGGTGGTCCGCGCGATCGAGGCCGGCAAGCCGGTCTTCTGCGAGAAGCCGCTGGCCCCGACGGCGGCCGAGTGCCTGCGCATCATGGATGCCGAGCAGCGTGGTGGTCGGCGCCTCGTCCAGGTCGGCTTCATGCGCCGCTACGACGCGGGGTACCGGGAGATCAAGGCGACGCTCGAGCGTGGTGAGCTCGGTGCCGCGCTCATCGTGCACAACCGCCACCACAACCCGCACTCCCCGCAGACCTACCTGGAGGGCATGTCCATCACGGACACCGCGATCCACGAGATCGACGTGATGCGGTTCCTCCTCGGCGAGGAGATCGTCTCCGCCCGGGTGGACAAGCCGAAGCGGACCACGAGTGCGTTCGCGCACCTCTCCGACCCGCTCATGCTGGTGCTGCGGACCGCCTCGGACGTGCTCATCGACGTCGAGATCTTCGTCAACAACACCTACGGCTACGACATCAAGTGTGAGGTCGTCGGCGAGCGTGGCCTCATCGCGCTGAGCGACCAGAACGCCACCGTGCGTACCTCTCCGACGGGGCGCGGCAACCGGATCGCAGCCGACTACAACGAGCGGTTCGAGGCGGCGTTCGAGACCGAGCTGCAGGAGTGGATCGACTCCGTGCAGGCCGGCGAGATCGTGGGGCCGACGAGCTGGGACGGGTACGCGGCCGCCGTGGTGTGCGACGCCGGCGTGCGGTCACTGCGCGCGCACGGATCCCAGGAGTTTACGGTCGACCTCATCGAGAAGCCGGCGTTCTACGCCTAAGGTGACCGGCCGCCGTCGGCCTCCCGCTCAGGAGGCGGGGCCGGCCACGCCCGCCCACGCCTTCGCGAACTCCCTCGGAGTGAGCGCGGTGACCCTGGTGAAGTCGCGGCTGAAGTGGGCCTGGTCGGCGTAACCGAGCACGGCGGCGACGTCGGCGAGGCTGCGCGGCTGCTCCCGCAACCGCTGCGCCGCCTCCTGCAGCCGGCGCCGCTGGATCAGCCACTTCGGGCTCAGCCCGACCCGGCGCCGCACCAGCCGCTGCAGCGACCGTTCGGTCAGGTCGAACTCGGCGCAGACCTGGGCCACCCGGAGCACGTCCGGGTTCTGCTCGACGAACGCGACCACGGCGTTGATGAGCTGGCCCTCCTCGTCCACCGGCAGGGAGCCGCGCAGGACGTCGGTGTAGGCAGCCATCGCCTCGCCGTGGGCGGTGGCTGCGGTCGGGTCGGACCGCATGACGGTCCGGACCCGTTCGGTGAGCTGCTCCCCCGCCGCGCCGAGCACGTCGGCGACGGGGACGTGGGTGTCGGTGTACTCCGAGACCGACCGGCCCGTGATCAGGTAGCCGGCCGACGGTGCGCACATCACGCCGACGGCCCATCCGTCGCCGGTGAGCGTGGTGGTGGACAGCCCCGAGACCACACCATAGAACCGTGCGTAGGTGTTCGTGATGACGAACAGGCAGTGCGGATACTGGAGCACCCGCTGGGGCGCCTCCTGTCCCGGCGGCACCGACCAGACCGGGATCCAGAACCGTTCCACTAGGCCGTGCAGTGCCGGGTCCGGCTCGTACCGGAACATCGTGTGGGAGGCGTCCCCGGGTTCCTTCAGGTGCGCACGCTCGATGGTGTCGATCGGCCGCAACGGGCCACTGTCGGATTTCATCAAGACCAAGCCTCCCGCACCTGGCTAGCGTCGAAGGCATCAGAGTTCACCAGCGCCGCTGCCGCCGCGCACGTCGCTAACCCGTTCGGAGCCTCCCGATGAACACGACCGACAACACCAGTTCGACCGATACGACGAGTTCGACAACTGGCACGAAGACGGCGGCAAGCTCGCGCGGCCCGGCGACGGCCCACCGTCGGGTCGATGAACCGTTGTCCGCGCTCCTCGGCTCGGTCCCGAGCGACGGCTGGTCCTCCAGTTCGCCGTGCGAAGGCTGGTCGGCCCGGGACGTGGTCCGCCACCTGATCGAGACGCAGCGCGAGTTCCTCACCGGACAGGACCTGGACCTCGGTCCGGCGCCGGACGTCGATGGGGATCCCGCCGCCGGCTGGAGTGTGCACTCGGCGCGAGTCTCGGCACTGCTCGCCGATCCCGAGGTCTCCGCACGGGGCTTTGACGGATTCTTCGGACCGACCACCATCGGTGCGACGTTCGAGCGGTTCTACGTCTGGGACATGGTGGTGCACCGCTGGGACATCGCGCGCGCCACCGGCACCGACGAGGCGCTCACCGGGTACGAACTCGACATGATCGAGGCGGGCGCGGAGAGCTTCGGCCCGACCCTGTACATGGACGGCATCTGTGGGCCGGCCGTCGTCCCGCCCGACGGCGCCGATCGCCAGACCCGTCTGCTCGCCCGCCTCGGTCGCGCCGTCTGAGGAATGGGACCCCAAGCCGTCTCGAAGTGAATCCATGGCTCAGAAGGGTGCTGGTTCGTCGGGGTCGGGTGCGGTGCGGTAGCTGGGGCCTCCGGAGCTCGCGGGTCGGGTTCTGGGGAGTTCGGTGATGGTGCCGTCGGGGGTGCGCATGTAGACGTGACCGGTCGGGGTGCGCCAGAACCGGTTGCCATGCGCGTCGACCTCGTCCTCGAAGTCGCCGTGGGTCTTGAGCAGGTGGCAGCGGCGGCACTTGGGGTCGAGGTTGTCGTCGCTGGTGGGGCCGAGCGGGAACGGGATCCGGTGGTCGAGCTCGGTCATCCGGGCGGTGGCCGAGCACCCGGGCGCGGTGCAGTGTGGTTCGTTCTCCTTGATCCGGTCGGCCATGTTTTGCGGCGGGATGTACCTGGTGGTGCCGTAGTCGATGACCCGGTCGGTGATCGGGTCGGTGACCAGGCGTCTCCACTGCCCGCCCGCGGCGAACGCGCGGGCGACGTCGGCCGGGATCGGCCCCAGCCCCTCGACGTCGGCGGGCAGGTCACCGCCCATCAGCGTCGACAGGGGCACCCGGATCAGGATCTGGGCGCGCCGGCCGCCGAGCACCCCGACCGGCCAGATCCGCGGCAGTCCTCGATCCGGAGCCGGGTTGAAGACCCTTGGGTCGGCCCCGGTGTCCGCTCCATGCCACGAGCCATGGAACCCACCCGTCTCGCCGAACGAACTGGAGGGCACATCCGTCCCCTCGGTCCCACCGGCCGGGTCGGCCGCAGGCACACCCGACCCCTCGGACCCACCGGTGCGAAGCACATCCGCGCTCTCGGGTTGGTCTTCGCGGCTGCGGGCGGGATCGCGATCAGCTTCGCCCACGGTGGCGGGCGCGGAAGTCTCAGTCTCCGACCCGGGGCCAGACCCGGAGTCAGCGGTCGCAGTTCCGGCCGTGATCTGGCCGTGGTCACCTGCGGACGCCTCGTCCTGCTCGCCGGCGCGATCTGCGACATCGTCGCCATGCTGATGCTCATGGGCGCACGGGCCGGTCCGGAGTTGGAGGCTGAATCCGCTCAGATCGCCGACCTGGCCCACGCCGAGGCCGTGGGCGGCGAGATCGGCGAGCACGTCCGCACGCAACTGTTCCAGGGTCCGGAGATCACCAGCGGCCTTGGCCGAGGACGCCGCACTGTCCAGAAGGAGGTCCAGCGCGAGCGCATCGGCGGCCGGCCAGTACACCGAGTGAGCGGCCATCCCGTCCACGTCAACCCGGGCGCGACCCACGTACCGGCGGGTGCTGGCGCGAGCGGCCCGCTGGGTGAACAGGCTCGGGTCTGCCGCCGCGACCAGCGTCGCGACCTCCCGGGCGACCCGATGCCTCGTCCAGAGCACCGCCTTCGGCAACAGTTCGTCCTGAACCTTGAACGCGTCCTCGGCGTCCAACACCGAGACCGCGACCGCGATCACGTCAGCCTTACCGGCATCGATGTCACCGCGTGCCAGCGCGTCCCCGGTGGGGGCGGCGATCCCGCGGAGGAACTGACCCACCCGGACCAGCCGGTTGGCCTCCTGCTTCGAACACCCCACCTTCGGCGCGATCTCGTCGGCGGCAAGGGACTCACGGAACGCCGGTCCTTACCCACCGCACGAGGACGGGCCATGATCATCGTGTCCCGGGATGCCAACTCTGCGGCGACCTCCCGCACCCCCGCCGCGGCGGCGGATTCCAGACGGCGGTAGCAGGCCAGGGCGTCGACGAGTTCGCGGTCCGCCATCGCGGCCAGGTCCGCACGATCGAGCTCATCGACCAGGAACCCGTCCACAGGCCGCCTCGACAACGCCTGCGCGTCGACACGCGGCAGATCGTCCCCGCCCAGGTCCTCGGGCACCTCCGCGCGCACCACGCGACGCCTCGAGCCATCCGGCCCAGCAGTGCCGGACTCGCCTGTGCTCCCGGGCTCGCCGGCCACGCGGGCCACGCGGGCCGTGGGCCGGATGGCGTCGACACCGCTATCGGGAGCGAGGTCGACGCGCGCATCGTCCGGAGGCAGCCCGTCGAACTGATCGACGAACTCCGCGTACCAGTCCTGGTACTCCATCTCCCGCTCGAACGCGGCCACCTCGGCCAGGTCCTCAGGGGACAACTGGGCCAACGCGGTCTCATCCAGCGCGGCGTAGTCGATCACCCGGACGGCCGCACTCGGCGAAACGACCGAGCTCGCACAGCACTCGCCCGACGGCGTCTTCGCCTGCGGGTGGCTCTCGCCCTCGGGTCGATCGAACATACGTACTACACTACGCCCCGCGACGGACATTGGGAAGGCCCGCAACCCTCCTGTGGACGAGCCGATCGGCTGGGGCCCAGGGCGCATAGGCTCGCTCCCGTGCCCACGATCCGACTCCAGACCCTGGTTCCCGCACCGGTCGAGGCCTGCTTCGATCTGAGCCTCTCGGTCGATGCGCACACCGCGTCGATGGCGCGCTCGGGCGAGCGTGCGGTCGGGCCGGTCACCGCCGGCGTGCTGGGACCGGGCGAGTCGGTGACCTGGCGGGCCCGCCACTTCGGGATCCCGTTCACCATGACCTCGCGGGTCGTCGAGTACGAGGCGCCGCACCGGTTCGTCGACGAGCAGGTCTCCGGCCCGTTCTCCCGGTGGTGGCACGAGCACCGGTTCGAGGCGGTCGACGCCGGGACGCTCATGAGCGACCTGGTCGAGTTCGCCTCCCCGCTCGGTCCGGTCGGCCGGGTGGCGGACCGGTTGCTGCTGACGGGCTACCTGACCCGTCTGCTCACCACCCGGAACGACTGGATCGTCGCGACGCTCGGCGCAGCCGCGAGGTGAGTCACTCCTCGATCCGGAACCCCAGCTTCATCGTCACCTGCCAGTCGGCGACGGCGTTGTCCTCGATGTGCCCACGCACCTCGCTCACCGCGAACCAGTCGAGGTTGCGGACGCTCCGGGCGGCCTTGGCGACGCCGTTCGAGATCGCCGCGTCGATGCCGTCCGGGGACGTGCCGACGATCTCCGAGACGCCGTAGGTGTGGTTGGCCATGGTGGTTCCTCCTCGAACCTCCCGGGCGCGGGCGTGCGCGCCGGTGACAGCACGCTAGACCCGCGGGCCGACGGCGGCGAGGCGACGGCCCCTCCGTCGCGTGCCCGACACCGACGGCGCCGATGTGTCGGCACGCCCCGACCGTCGGAGCGCCCTACTCGAGCACCGCCCACCCGTGCCCCGGCACGCGGACCCAGCACCCGCCGTCGCCGACCTCGGCCTGCCCGGCCACCACCGAGGTGACGCCGACCCCGTCAACCCGCGCGGCGCCGTCGGCGACGTTCAGCAACACGACGAGCCGCCCGCCGTCGCCGACCACCTCGAACGCGTACGTCTCGTTCGCCAGGCTCAGCGCAGCCGTACGCGCCGTGCGCAGCCACGGGTGCCGGCGCCGCACCGAGATCAGCTCCTGGTGCTGGTGGTAGACGTCCCAGCCGCCCTCCGGCAGGTCCGCCGGCGCGCCGGGAAAGGCGGGCCGGATCGCGTCGTCCCCGCCGAACCGCTCCTCCTTGACCGCCTCGAACCCCTGCTCGTCGCCGTAGTAGACCGACGGCGTCCCACCCACGGTCATGAGTGTCACCACGGCGTGGGCACGCATCCGCGGGTCGGGGATCTGGGTCGCGATCCGGGTCACGTCGTGGTTGCCGACGAAGGTCAGCGGCACGAACGTGTCGAGCATCTCGTTGTGGCGCCCGAGCGCGTGGTCGAGCTCGTAGAAGTTCCGCTCCCGGATCGAGTTCCAGATCGCCTTCCACAGCTCGTACTGGGTGACCGCGTCCATGCCGGACTCGGCGACGATCTGCGCGTAGTCGCCGTGGATCACCTCCCCGACCACGTACGCCTCGCCGAACTCGGCGCGCACCGCCGGCAGCACCCGCTGCCAGAAGGCGGCGGGCACCGCGTACGCCGCATCCAGCCGCCACGCGTCCGCGCCCGCACGCAACCAGTGCAGCATCACCTCCGTGACCAGTTCGGCGACCGCGTCGTCCTCGTGGTTGAGCGCCACCAGCGCGTCATGCCCCTCGAAGGTGCCGGCCACCGGCGATCCGGACTCGTCCCAGGTGAGGTCGAACAGCCGCGCCCGAGCTCCCCCGGGCCCCTCCTCGAGCGCGGCCCGGAACGCCGGGTGCTCCCGCCCGACGTGGTTGAAGACGCCGTCGAGCATCACCTTGAGGCCACGTTCGTGGGCGGCGGCGACCAGGGCGTCGAAGTCGGCTCGATCGCCCAGTCGCGGATCGATCGCGAGATGGTCGAGGGTGTCGTAGCCGTGGGTGCTCGCCGTGAAGATCGGGCCGAGCGCGATCCCGGACACGCCGAGCCCGACGGCGTAGTCGAGCCAGTCGATCAGGTCACGTAGACCATGGGTCGCCTGGGTCGGCTCGGGCGCCGGCTCCCCCAGTTCCCTCGGTGCTCCGACGAAGCCGAGGGGGTACACCTGCCACCAGATCGCGTGCTCCTGCCAGGACGTCATGGCCCTCATCCTCGCAGCCTGGACCGGATGGGACCGGAGCCCCGGTCTCCCGCGGTCGGGATCGGTCCCTCTAGGCTCGGACCATGTCGACGACGTCACCCGCGCAGACCACCCGCCTCCTCCCCCGCGCCGCCCCCGCCGACGCCGGCATCTCGGCCGCCGGGATCGGCGACTTCCTGGACGCGGTCGAGGACCGCGGGATCGAGTTGCACAGCCTGATGGTGGTGCACGGCGGCGCCGTGGCCGCCGAGGGCTGGTGGGCGCCCTACGCCCCGGAGCGACCGCACCTGCTGTACTCGCTCAGCAAGTCGTTCACCTCCACGGCGGCCGGGTTCGCGATCGCCGAGGGGCTGTTCTCCCTCGACGACCGGGTCGTCGACCTGTTGCCGGCGCACGTACCGGACGACGTCGATCCCGCGGTGGCGTCGCTCACCGTGCACCACGTGCTGTCGATGTCCACCGGGCACACGGCCGACACCCTCGGGACCGCCTACGACCTCGAACCCGGCGACCTCGTCCGCGGGTTCCTGCGTCAGCCGCCCCAGGACCAGGTCGGCTCGCGACACGTCTACAACAACTCCTGCACCTACGTGGTCGCCACCCTGGTCCAGGAGCTCGGCGGCACCCACCTGACCGACTACCTGCGCCCCCGCCTGTTCGAGCCCCTCGGCATCACCCCCGGGCACTGGGACGACGACGGCCACGGCCGGGCGATCGGCTTCTCCGGCCTGCACCTGACCACCGAGGCGATCGCCGCGTTCGGGCAACTGCTGCTCGCCGACGGCCGCTGGAACGGCGAGCAGGTGCTCCCGGAGGGCTGGGTGGCGCGGGCGACCCGGTCGCACGTGCGCACCGACTCCGACCCGGCGACCAACGTCGACTGGGCCCAGGGCTACGGCTACCAGTTCTGGATGGGGCGGCACGGCTTCCGTGGCGACGGCGCCTACGGGCAGTTCTGTGTGGTCGTGCCCGAGTCGGATCTGGTGCTGGCCACGACCTCGGTCACCGACGACATGCAGGGCATCCTCGACGCCGCGTGGGACCACCTGCTCCCAGCGGTCGGCACCGCGGACGCCGACCCGGCGGCCGGGGACCGGCTCGCCGAGCGGCTCGCGTCGCTCGCCCTGCCGGTGGTCGGGGCCGACCCGGGCGCCGCACCCACAGCGCCCATGGGGCCCGTATCGCCGGTCACGTTCGTGGTGCCCGACGGCGAAGGGCCGGGTCCGCTGCCGGCCGGCACCCGGGTGCAGGTCGCCCCGGCCGACGACGGCTGGCAGGCGAGCTTCACGTTCGACGGCGGCACCGTGCGCATCGACGGCGCGCCCTCGGTGTGGGTCGAGACCGAGGTGACGGCCGCCGTCGGGCACGACCGGAACCCGACCCGGGGCCGCTCCCGGGAGGCCACCACGGTCCTCGCACGCGGCGGCTGGCGCGCCGACGGCACGTTCGAGGCGGACGTGCTGCTCGCGGAGATGCCGCACCGGTTCCGGCTGCGCGGCGCCGGCGGCGTGGCCACCGCCGCCTGGAACGCGGTGCCGCTGGCCGGGGAGCGGTTCGAGGCACACCTGCCCTGACCCGGGCCCGGTCCGGGGCGGAGGGGATCCGCAGCCCATTGCCGCCGCGTCCACGACCGAGGCGTCCGCTCACCCGGTCGGCGTCCGAATTCACCCGCGGACCACCCGATCAGCACCCTCCTCGCCGGCCTCCTCGCCGGTGACCATGGAGGACGTCCGGCAATGACGCCGGGCCCGCACCGGGAGTGACACATGAGCGACGACGACCAGGGGTCGGGCTGCTGCGGCGACGACGGCCCGCTGTACTACGACGAGCAGGGCGACCTGCTGGACCTGCCGGTGATCGGCCCGCTCCTGAGCGGACTGCCGTTCTGGCCCAGGCCGGCCCCGGTGGACCCACGGATCCCGGTGGAGCCACGGATCCCGATCGACCCACGGATCCCGGTCGAACCACACATCCCGATCCAGGTCCGGCGCCCGTGTTCGCTGCCGGTGCTGAACGGGTCGTGGCTGATCGAGTTCACCGCGTCCCGGCCCATACCCGTGATCGCCGCGCAACAGATCCGTGGGCCGATGCGGATCGAGGTCCGGGACACCTCGCTGCGGGTCAGCGGCGACGTGTACGTCCGGCGCACCCCGATCCTCGGCACCCTGGAGTCGATGCGGACGGCCTTCCAGGACGAGGCCGAATCGTATTCGCCGGGACCGCCGGACGCCGGCGGGCAGGACCAGGACCTGAACCCCGACCTGGTCCTGCGCGGCGTCAACGGGGCGCCGCTGTTCCCCTCCTACCCCCAGCTGCCGACGAACCAGTACTCCTGGTACTTCCGCTCCACCGGCGTCACCTACTCCGGTGGCACGCTCACCTTCGGCCTGCGCCGGCACGTCTGGAACCGGACCAGCCAGGACTTCGTCTCGACGGACTCCGGGACGATGACCCTGACCTGCACGCGCAGCATCCTCGCACGCGCCGAGGTCGCCACCATGTCCGGCACCGCGACGATCGGAGGGGTCGCGTACCACGTGAACGCGAGGAAGACGTCGAACTCCTACCGGGGCTGCGCCGTCGAGGTGGACGTCATGACCGGCCGGGACTGGCCCGCCTCGGCGCTCAACCACGGCGTCTCGCGGACGTTCCAGAACGTGTACGCGTCGGCCGGCTGGGACGTCCGGGTGCGGGTGGACCAGCTCGACATCCCCAGCGATGCGTCGCTGAGCATGGCCGAGCTGCAGACCCTGCTGACCAGCCACCGTGGCCCCGGCGCCGCCGACCCGTGGCGGCTCTGGCTGCTCATCGGCTCCGCGCAGGGTGGGCTCCTCGGCGTCATGTTCGACGACGACTCGGTCCCCCGGGAGGGCGCCGTCGGGTTCGCCGACGCGACGCTGAGCAACTCGAGCGTGATCGAGGCGGGCGCCCGCGGTCAGGCGATCAACGACGTACCGGCGGCGCTGCTGCGCACGATGGTCCACGAGGCGGGGCATGCGCTCAACCTGTTCCACCCCAAGCACGACGTCCACGACCCGCCGATCGGCACCGAGATCATGAACCAGACCGGCGACGTCATCTCCTTCGCGTCCGTCTCGAACCCCTACCCGGGCAATGCCACGTTCGCGTTCGCCGTGCATGACCGCGACTCCCTCATCCACGCCCCCGACCCCCAGGTGCGCCCGGGCTGGCAGAACTTCGGGTGGGGGCACGGCAGCCTCTCCTCCGGTCTTCCGGTCCCGACCGACGCCTCCGGTCTGGGCGGCGGGGACGACGCCGAGGGCCTCCGTCTGGAACTGACCCTGCCGGGTGAGATCTACGTCGGCGAGTACGTGACCGCCGAGCTCACGCTCACCAACACCGGCGACGAGCCCCGTGAGGTGACGGCCAGGCTGAACCTCGCCGAGGGGTACCTGCGACTGCAGCACGTGCTGCCGGACGGCAGCCTCGACCAGGTGCGGGACGTCGTCGTCGCCTGCGGAACCCGCCCGACGGCGGTGCTCGCCCCGGGCGAGTCGCTGTCCGCCCGTATGCAACTCTTCTTCACCAGCGAGGGGATCACCTTCTCCCAGCCCGGCACCCATGTGGTCCGCGCCGAGTTCGACGTGGACCTGTTCAGCACGGCCCGCAGCCCGCGGGCCACCGTGTACGTGCGCACGGCCGCCACGGAGACCGAGGTGACCATCGCCGCCCAGACCCTCGACTCCGCCGTCGGGCGCGCGTTCGCCCTGGGTGACTTCGGCACGGACACCGCCGTTCGCGACCGGCTGGTCGCCGTGGCCGAGGCCCACCACGACGCCGACACCGGCGCCGCCGCGGCCCTGGTCCTGGCGAACTCCTTCGCCCGCGCGCACGTGGACCATCGGTCCGACGCCCGCGCGGCGGACGACGGCGGGCGGGCCGCTGCCCGGAAGGCGGCGCCCGAGGAGGCCAAGCACTTCCTCGACCTGGCCATGCAGGGCCGGTCGGCGGAGGAGATGGTGCGGCTCGCGGCGACCGTGGCGAGCCCCGTGGAGTCCGATGCCCCGGTGGTCACGGACGCCCTCGGCCGGGCGAAGCGGGCCCGCAAGGGCAAGGCTGACCTGGCTGCGGCGGAGGCCATCGTGGCGGACTTCGTGGCAGCATCACCCGCATGAGCTCGACGCTGACGCTGACCCTGACCGTGCCCGCGCGGTCGGGGTCGGACCAGGCCCTGCTCGGCGTGGTCGCCCTGACGAACACCGGCGCCGAGCCGGTCACCGTGAACGCCCGGCTGAACCTCGCCGACGGCGACCTGGTCATCGACGCGGCCGGGCCGGCGGGCACGCTCCGGGCCGGCTGGCCATGGCCGGCGGACAGCCTCCCCCGCGAGACGGAGCTCGGGCCGGGTCGAACGCTCGAGTCGGGCGTCCTGCTCCTGTGCACCGCGACGTCCGAGCCGCTGCTGCCCGACCCCGGCCCGTACACGCTCACCGTGTCCTACCGGGCGCACAGTGCCGGCAGTGCCGGTCGTGCCGGTGGTCCCGGGAGTGCCGGTGGCGGCGATCGATCCGGCGAGGTCACGGCCGAACCGGTCGCCCACACACGCACCCCCGCGACCGGGCCGGCGGTGGCCGCGCTCCGGGACCGGGACGTGATCCAGTCACTGGTGTCCGCCTCGGTCCTCGGGCAGGCGGCCGACGGCCTCGCCGCCGTGGCCGAGCGGGGCGGCACGAACGCGGTGCTCGTGGCGCTGACCTCGGCGAGCACCGGGGTGGCCGACCTGACCGCCACCGCCGGCGACCCGGTGGCCGTGGCCGTCGCCGTGACCGCTGTGGTCCCGAGCACCGACCCACGCCGGGCCGACCTCGCCGACGAGTTCGCCGGCGACCCCCGCGCCACCGCGATCCTCGCGGACCTGCCCCACTGAACCCGGCATCGTTCTCCGTCGCGCGACGGACGCGGCCGTGGTGGGCGGCCGGATAACCTCGGTAGTCATGTTCACCCCGTCGAGTTCGCCGACCGCGGGCCCCGGGCCGGCCGACGCCGCCGGGGCCGACGGGCAGGTCCGGGCCGCCTGGTCCACCCGCCTGTTCGCCTGGCTGAACGACCCCGGGGAGCCGCTCTGGGAGCGACCCGGCCCCTCCCGGGACCAGCAGCGCCGCGACATCGTCGGCGCCCTCGCGTTCGTCCTGGTGGGCCTCGGCATGACGGTCGCGACGAAGTCGTTCGGCATGGTGAACGAGGCGGAGGCCACCTGGCGCGCGTTCGTCGCCGTTGCCGCGATGATCGCCCCGTTGGCCATCCGTAGGCGTTTTCCGCTGATCGCGCTGCTGATCTCGTCGGTGCTGTTCCTGACGCTCAGCTACCTCAGCCCCGAGGCCAGCGTCCAGGCCCCCTTCCAGGTGGCGTACTTCGCCACCCTCTATGCGGCCGTGGCGTGGGCGCGGGACCGGCGACTCCTCTGGATCTCCGTGGCGCTGGTGCTGCTCGAGATGGCGGCCTGGATCGTCATCTCGTTCACCATCTCCCGGGGCATGTTCGCGGAGTCCTTCGGGGACGGCGTCGGCCCGCTCGAACCGGTCGTCGCCTACGGGCTGTACACGGCCGTGCTGAACCTTGCGTACTTCGGCGGCGCCATCCTCGTGGGCCGCAACTCCTGGCGGACCGCCCTGCACCGGTCCCGGCTCGCCGAGCAGGCGGAACGGATCCGGGCGCAGTCCGACGAGCTCGCCCGCCGCGCCGTCGTGGACGAGCGGCTGCGGATCGCCCGCGAACTGCACGACGTGGTGGCCCACCACATCTCGGTCATCGGGATCCAGGCCGGCGCCGCTCGGCGGGTGCTGACCCGATCACCGCAGTCGGCCGAAGGGGCGATGCGCACCATCGAGGGCGCCAGCCGCGAAGCCGTGGGTGAGATGCGGTCCCTGCTCGGGGTGCTGCGCAGCGAGACGGAGACCGGCCGCCCGGGTGACTCGGGTGACTCGCGCGCGCCCGAGCCCGGGCTCGCGGACCTGGACGGGTTGGCCGAGCGGCACCGCCGTCGCGGTCTGCAGGTGACCCTGACCCGGGTGGAGGCCGCGCCGGGCGACCTGGACCGGGTGCCGCCGGCGCTCGGGCTGTCCGTGTACCGCTGCGTCCAGGAGTCCCTGACGAACGTGGCCCGGCACTCCACCGCGGGCTCCGCGTCTGTCACGCTCAGGACCGGGACCGCGGCGGCCGGGTCCGAAGTCGGCGATGGCGATGCCTCCGACGCGCCGGCCGGCCCGTTCGTGGAGGTCGAGGTGCTCGACGACGGACAGCCGCGTGGCGGTACGTCCGGGACCGGGTACGGTCTTCGCGGGGTGAGCGAACGGGTCTCGCTGCACGGCGGCCAGGCCGAGATCGGCCCACGCCGGACCGGCTCGGGCTGGCGGGTCCGGGCCCGCTTCCACCTCCGCGACGCCGGCCCGCACCCGAGGCCGGAACCAGGCACCGACACGAACACCGAGAGCGAGCTCAAGGCCCGATGACCATCCGCGTCGCCATCGTCGACGACCAGGCCCTGGTCCGGTCCGGCTTCGCCATGGTGCTCTCGGTCGAGGACGACATCGAGGTGGTCGGCCAGGCGTCCGATGGCGCCCGGGCCGTCGAGCTGCTCGCCGCCACGCCTGCCGACGTGGTGCTGATGGACGTGCAGATGCCGGTACTGGACGGGATCGCCGCCACCGAGCGGATCGTCGCCGCCGGTGGTCCGAAGGTGATCATCCTCACCACGTTCGACCGGGAGGACTACCTGTTCGCGGCGCTGCGCGCGGGCGCGAGCGGGTTCCTGCTCAAGAACGCCGACCCGGACGACCTGGTCGCCGCGATCCGGGCCGTCGCCGACGGCCATGCCCTGCTGTCCCCGGAGGTCACCGTCAAGGTGATCGCGCGACTGGCCGCCGAACCGGCGCCGTCCGGCACCCCCGCCCGGACGACCGGGCCGACCGGCCCGACCGGCCCGAGCGAGGGCGGCTCGAGCGAGAACGGCGCACGCTGCCGGCAGGCGACCAGCACGACCGTGTCGGCCCACGCCGTCGAGAGTCTGACCGCGCGCGAGCGGGACGTGCTCGCCCTCCTCGCGGAGGGGCACTCGAACGCGGAGATCGCGAGCGAGCTCTTCGTCGGGGAGTCCACCGTGAAGACCCACGTCTCCCACGTGCTCGCCAAGATCGGGGCCCGGGACCGGGTCCAGGCCGTCGTGTTCGCGCACCGGGCCGGCCTCGTCGGCCACCACGACTGACGACCCGGCGCAGCCGGTCTCCTCCCGACGACCCGGTCTCCCCCTCGCGGCGGATCTTGACGGCTCCCCCGTGCGGCCGACGCGCCGTGGCATCCCCGTTTCCTAGGCTCGGACCAGGCCGGACGGCAGCGACCAGCGCCACGGCGAGGACCAGCTCGACAACGGGAGGACCAGATGAGGCAGACAGACGCCACGCTGGAGGTGCGGGGACTGACCCGGCGCTTCGGCGAGAAGGTGGCGGTCGACGACGTGTCATTCACCGTGGAACCGGGCCGGATGACCGGCTTCGTCGGCGCGAACGGTGCCGGCAAGACCTCGACCATGCGGATGATCATGGGCGTCCTGCAGATCCACGGCGGCGACGTCATCTGGGACGGCCGGCCGATCACGCCCGCGGACCGCTCCCGGTTCGGGTACATGCCCGAGGAGCGGGGCCTGTACCCGAAGCAGGGCATCCTCGACCAGCTCTGCTACCTGGGCCAGCTGCGCGGGATGAGCCGTGGCGATGCCGCGAAGGAGGCCACGCGGCTGCTGGAGCGGTTCGGGCTGGCCGACCGGGTCAAGGACAAGCTCGAGTCGCTGTCCCTCGGGAACCAGCAGCGCGTCCAGATCACCGCGTCGCTCCTGCACGGACCGACCGCGCTGATCCTGGACGAGCCGTTCTCCGGCCTGGACCCGGTGGCCGTGGACTCGATGGTCGACCTGCTCCGTGACCGCCTCCGCCAGGGTGTGCCGGTGTTGTTCTCCAGCCACCAGCTCGACCTCGTCGACCGGCTCTGCGACTCGCTCGTGGTCCTCTCCGACGGCAAGGTCATGGCCGCGGGCGACGCGAACGACCTCCGCAACGCCGGGCCGACGCGCTACCGCATCGTCACCGCACCGGACGCCGGCTGGCTCCGGGACGTCCCGGGCGTCACCGTCCTCGATGTCGACGGCCCGCGCGCCGTCCTCGAACTGGCCGAGGGCACCCGCGAGCCCCTGCTCAAGCGCGCCGCGGACCGCGGCCTCACGGAGTTCGCGCCGATCGTCCCGTCCCTGTCCGAGATCTACCGCGAGGTGACCCGATGACCGCCACCGACCGCTACCCGCAGACCCTGGCGCCGGCCCCGGACGGCCCGCCGGTGCCGCCGTCCCCCGTGCGTCACCCCTGGCTCGTGGTCACCACCCGCGAGATCATGGTGAAACTGACGGACAAGAGCTTCGTCATCTCCACCGTGGTGACGCTCGCGATGATCGCAGCCAGCGTCATCATCGGCTCCGTGGTCGGCAACCGCTCCTCCGACTTCACGGTCGGCACCAGCCAGGCCGAGGCGGCCGTGGTCGCCGAGGCCTCGACGGAGGTCGTCACCGAGGGCGGGGACACCCTCGAGCTCACCGAGTTCGACTCCGAGGACGCCCTGCGCACCGCGGTGCTGGACGGCGACGTGGACGCCGGCCTGGTCGCCGGCGACGACGGCTGGGTGCTGCTCGGCGGCACCGAGGTGGACACCGATCTCGCGGCCGCGCTGACGACGGCCGTCAGCGAATCCGTCCTCGCGGCCAACGCCGAGGCCGCCGGCACCACCCTCGATGAGCTCACCGCAGGCTCGACGGTCACGACCGAGTACCTCGACCCCGATGCCGACCGGGGCGCCCTCGCGTTCGTCGTCGGCTTCGTCTTCGCGTTCCTGTTCTACATGGCCGCGATCGTCTTCGGGATGACCATCGCCAACTCCGTTCTTGAGGAGAAGCAGAACCGCGTCGTGGAGATCCTCGCGACCGCCATCCCGATCCGGCAGCTGCTCTACGGCAAGGTGCTCGGCAACTCGCTGCTGGCGTTCGCGCAGATCCTGCTCTACTGCGTGGTCGGCCTCACCGCGGTCAACCTCACCGGCCTGGCGGGCGACATCGGCTGGATCCTCAGCGCGTCCGGCTGGTTCATCGCCTTCTTCGTGGTCGGCTTCACGGCGCTGGCCGCGGTCTGGGCCGTGCTCGGCTCGCTGGCCAGCCGCAGCGAGGACCTGCAGTCGAACACCGGACCGATCATCACCGTGATCATGGTGGCCCTGTTCGTGGGGCTGTTCGCCGAGGGCATCTGGCTCGACGTCGCGAGCTTCGTCCCGGTGGTCTCCTCGGTCGCGATGCCGATCCGGATGCTCGCCGGGGACGTCGCGCCCTGGCAGGGCATCGTCTCCCTGGCCCTGACCGCGGTCGCGGCGTACGGGCTGCTACGGCTCGGCGAACGCATCTACCAGCGTGCGGTGATGCAGGGCGGCACGGCCCTCACCTGGCGCCAGGCGCTCAAGCTCCAGGCCTGAGCACTCGGCCCGACCGGCCCGCAACATACCCCTCGAAGAAATACCCTCGGGGGGTATGTTGTTGCCATGGGCATGGAGTCACAGACCGGTCACCACGAGCAGCACGGCCATGCGGGTCACGACCCGCACGAGGGCGACGACCCGCACGAGGGCCACGCTGGCCACGCGGGTCACGTCGCCCAGTTCCGCCGCCTGTTCTGGATCATGCTCGTCCTGGCGATCCCGACGGTCCTGTTCAGCGGCATGTTCGCGGACCTTCTCGGCTACACCCTGCCGGCGGGGACGGCCTGGGTCTCCCCCGTGCTCGGCACGGTCATCTTCGTCTGGGGCGGGCGTCCGTTCCTGGCCGGCGCCGTCGCCGAGCTCCGGTCCCGCCGGCCGGGCATGATGCTGCTCATCGGGATGGCGATCACGGTCGCGTTCGTCGCCTCGGTCGGGTCGGGCCTCGGGCTGTTCCCGGCCGGTCTGGACTTCTGGTGGGAGCTCGCCCTGCTCGTGGTGATCATGCTGCTCGGGCACTGGATCGAGATGCGCTCGCTCGCGCAGACCACCTCCGCACTCGACTCCCTCGCCGCACTGCTGCCGGACCGGGCCGAACTGGTGGACGGCGACCGGATCACGGAGGTGGCGCCGGCGGACCTGGCGGTCGGTGACGTCGTGCTGGTCCGCCCCGGCGGCCGGGTCCCGGCCGACGGTGAGGTCGTCGACGGCTCCGCGCACGTCGACGAGTCGATGATCACCGGGGAGTCCGCGCCGGTGCGTCGTGACGCGGGTACCCGGGTGGTCGCCGGCACCGTGGCCACGGATTCCGCGATCCGGGTCCGGGTGGCCGCCGTGGGCGAGGACACCGCCCTCGCCGGGATCGGACGCCTCGTGGAGGAGGCGCGCTCGAGCACCTCCCGTGCCCAGCTGCTGGCCGACCGGGCCGCGGCGGCCCTGTTCTGGTTCGCGCTCGGCGCCGGCGTGCTCACCCTGGTCGCCTGGCTCGTCCTGGGGACCCCGGAGGACGCACTGATCCGTGTGATCACGGTGCTCGTGATCGCCTGCCCGCACGCACTCGGGCTGGCCATCCCGCTGGTCGTCTCGATCGCCACCGAGCGCGCGGCCCGGGCCGGGATCCTGGTCAAGGACCGGATGGCGCTGGAGCGCATGCGAACGGTGGACACGGTGCTCTTCGACAAGACCGGCACCCTGACCAAGGGAACCCCCGCCCTGCTTTCGGTGACGGCCGCCGTCGGGCCGGACGCCGACGAGGCGCTGCGGTACGCAGCCGCCGCCGAGGCGGCGAGCGAGCACCCGCTGGCCCGCGCGATCGTCAGCGCGGCGGCGGAGCGGGGCCTGACGGTGCCCGTCGCCACCGACTTCCGGGCGGTGCCGGGTCAGGGCGTGCGGGCCACGGTGCCCGACGGCGCAGGTTCACCCCACGAGGTCGCGGTCGGTGGTCCCGGGCTGCTCGAGACGACAGGGCGGGCGCCGCTGGACGAGGCCGCCTGGCTGGCCGAGCAGGCCGGGGCCGGCCGGACCGTCCTGCACGTGCTGGTCGACGCCGAACCGGTCGCCGCGCTGGCCCTGGCCGACGAGATCCGGCCGGAGTCCCGTGAGGCGGTTGCGGCTCTGGGCGCACGTGGCATCGACGTCGTGATGATCACCGGTGACGCCGAGCCGGTGGCCCGCGCGGTGGCCGCCGAGCTCGGCATCACCGAGGTCTTCGCCGGCGTCCACCCAGAGCACAAGAGCGCGAAGGTCCGTGCCCTGCAGGACCGCGGCGCCGTGGTGGCGATGGTCGGCGACGGAGTGAACGACGCACCGGCGCTGGCCCAGGCCGACGTCGGCATCGCGATCGGCGCCGGGACCGATGTCGCGATCGCGTCGGCGGGAGTGATCCTGGCCTCGGACGACCCGCGGGCCGTGCTCTCGATCATCGAGCTGTCCCGGGCCGCGTACCGGAAGATGAAGCAGAACCTGTGGTGGGCCGCGGGCTACAACCTGGTCGCGGTGCCGCTCGCGGCCGGGGTACTCGCTCCGGTCGGGTTCGTCATGCCGATGGCGGCGGGTGCGCTGATGATGTCCGCCTCGACAGTCGTGGTGGCCCTGAACGCCCAGCTGCTGCGGCGGCTGGACCTGCGTCCGGACCGGCTGGGCAGGGTGGGCACTATGACTGCTCCGGCCCCGCCGGTCCGGGCGCCGGTCACGTCACGTTGACGGAGATGACGGCCGCGCCGGCGCCATCGGCGTACTCCGACATCATCAGGATGTACACACCCGGGTCCACGGCCTCCTCGAGGTAGGGGTCGTAGGAGTCGCCCCCGACCTGCGCGGCGATGTCGGCACCGCGGTCGTCGTTCGAGATCCAGCCGCCCAGCGGGCTGATCACCGTCATCAGCAGGTCCGCGCCGTTCGTGGTCCGGGCGTCGATGGTCAGCGAACCGGCGGCATCGACGACGACGTAGTTCATCCAGACGTTCCCGGCCTCCATCGAGATGTCGACGTCCACGTCCTGCGGCAGCTCCGGGATCGCGGTGAGGTCCTCGGCCAGCACCTGGAACGAGGCGGCGGCGCCCGCGTACTCGGTGATCACGACCGCGTACTGACCCGCGTCGAGGTAGATCGGCAGCAGCGGGTTCAGGGAGTTGGGCTGGAGGCCGTCGCCACCCTGCGGAACGTCGTCGATGAACGAGATCGCGTTCAGTTCCTCGTCGAAGACGGTCAGCTGGAGGTCCTCGCCGCCGTCCGCGACGCCGTGCAGCAGGTAGACGCCCGGGGTACTGACCGGGAGCAGGGCACCCCAGCTCCCGTCGGCCGGGAACGAACCCGTGGCCGCCGTGCCGATGGTCAGGGTCTGGACCATCTCCGGCATGTCGCCGGTCGGGGCATCGGTGGGACCGACGACCGGGTCGGTCGTGGGGGGATCGGCGACCTCGGTGGGCCCGTCGGTCGGTCCCGGCGTGGGCCCCGCGGTCGGTGCCGGGTCGTCCGGGTTGAGGGCGCGGTACCCGAAGAAGCCTGCAACCCCGAGCACGAGGACCACGACGGCGACGATCGCCACGATCAGCCCGGTGTTGTTCTTCCGCGGGCCGCCGGGGGTCCCGTAGCCACCGCCGTATCCGGCGCCGGGCTGTCCGTAGCCCCCGGAAGCGGCCGGCTGGCCGTAGGGTCCCGGGACGGCCGGCTGCCCGTAGGGCCCAGCGGCGCCGGGCTGGGCTGCCGGCGGCACACCCGGGGCGCTCCCTTGGCCGTACCCGCCGGACGGGACGGCAGGGGCCGGGGTCGACGGGGCGGCAGGTGCCGCGGGGGCGCCGGTCGCGACGCCGTAGGCACCGACGGCCGGGGTGGCGGCGGTCGCCGCATCGGCCGCGCCCGGCTTGGGCGCGTAGTTCTCGGTCCAGGCGGAACCGTCCCAGTACCGGAGCCGGTCCTGCCCCTCCGGATCGGGGAACCAGCCAGCAGTTGCACTCACAGCGAACCTCCAAAGCGATGGGCCCGGAACGGGCACCGATGAGATTGGGCTACGACGGGAGGCCGGGCCGCAGCCCAAGACATCTGGAGTGTAAGGTTCGCGAATCGCCGCCGTCCGGCGATCGAGGAGCGAGATTTCGGGGAGCTCTGGATCGTCGACGGGATGCGCGCCGACCGTGCCGGCGGGTCGTCAGTCCACCGTGATCGAGATGCTCGCCGAGGACGCCGCTCCGGACCAGTCGGAGACCATCACGAGGTACACCCCGGGTTCGACCGCGAACGTGAGGTAGGGGTCGTACTGGCCGCCACCGAACTCGGCCGCCGTGTCCACGCCCCGGTCGTCGGCGCCCTCCTCGGCCCCGTCCGGGTGGACCACCGTGAGGACCGGGTCGGCGTCGGTCGTGCTGCGGACGTCGATGGTGACCATGCCCTGCGCCGCCACCGGGACGTAGCCCAACCAGAGGTTGTCCGCGGGAACGTCGATCGTGTACGTGCCGTCGGTCGGGACCTCGGTGACGACGTCCAGGAAGTCGGCGGTCAGGTCGAAGCCGGTCTCGGCACCGTAGTACTCCGCGACACGAACCGTGTAGTCACCGGGCTCCAGGTACCGGCCCAGCAGGGCATCGCGATTGTTGGACACCAGGAGGTCCGCGTCGCCGGGCGCGTCGTCGTTGAACGCGATCTCCCGGCCGCTCGCGTCGAGCAGGGTGAGCGTGAGGTCGAAGCCGTCCGGGGCATGTCCGATGAAGGCATAGACCCCGGGATCCGTCACGGAGACGACGCCGTCCCACGTGCCGTCGGCCGGGAGCACCCCGCTGGACGTGGCGCCCAGGCCCACCGAGTCGGGCGCACCCTGCGTGGGCGGCGAGGTCGGTGACGGGGTGGTCGTCGGGGTCGGCGCGGCGGTCGGCCCGCTCGTCACCGGCGGCGCGGCCGTCGGGCCCGCCGTGGGACCGGGGTCGCCGCCGCCGGTGAGCGCCCGGACCCCGAAGAAGGCGGCGACGGCGATCACGAGCACCGCGACCGCGGCGACCGCGATGATGACCGGGGTCTGGTTGCCGCTGCGCGGTGGCGCGCCGGCGGGCCCGTAGTAGCCGGGGCCACCGGGCTGCGCACCCGAGGCGGCCCCGCCGAAGGCGCTGGCGCTGCCGTACGCACTCGTGGTGTCGCTGGCGTAGGCGGCCGGCGCCGCCGCGTAGCCGGACAGCGCCCCACCGGCCCCCTGCCCGGACGGGCCACCCGCGTTGTGCCCGTACGGCTCGGTCACACCGCTCTGCCCGTACCCGGGGGCCGAACTCGGCTGCCCGTACCCGCTCGGCTGCGGTCCGTTCGGGGCAACCTGATCCGACCAGGTCGCGCCGTTCCAGTACCGAAGCTGGTCGGCGCCGCTCGGGTCGGGGAACCAACCGGCTGGAGTCGTCACGGGGGGCCTCTCAGGTCGTCGGGGCCGGCGCCTGGGCGCCGCCGGCCGGATCGGAATCTCCGCGATCATATGGTCCGGACCCGGGACACCGACGAGGCGTCCACGGGCAGAACTGCCCGCGGTCGAGCCTCACCCCTCCCGCAGGACTGCCACGCTCCATGGCATCACGGTGTAGTCGCCGGTCACGACCTCGGCCTCGGGCGTGGGGGCACCGGAGTCGTCGAGCCACACGTTGAACTCCGGTTCCGCCCACCCGGCCGTGTCGATGATGCGGCGCCAGCCGTCGCCATGCGGGCTGTCCGGGACCGCGAAGGTGACCTCCTCGGCGGCCATGTTGACCAGGAGCAGGTAGTCGTGGCCGCCCACCCCGGAGCCGTCGATGTGCACGCGCACCGCCCGGTCGCCCGCGCCGGGCCCAGCGGTCCCGTCCGGACGCGTGAAGAAGTAGGACACGTCGTCATCGTTGTGGTCCAGGTCCCCGTAGCGGGCCTGGCGCAGCGCCGGCTCGGCGCCGCGCAGTCGCGCGAGCGCGACCGCGAACCGGAAGTACGGGTTGACGTCCGACGGCGCCGCTGCCGTTCCGAAGTTGTCGTGGTAGCCGATCTCGGGTCGCGCCGGGTCGACCGCAACCCGGTGCGGGGCGTTCGTGGACACCATCGCGTAGTTGTTCCAGATCCCGATCGAGTTCAGGCTCCACGGGTTGTTGTTCCCGTTCTGGGTGCGGCCGAACTCGTCACCGGAGACCACCATCGGCACCCCGCGGGACAGGAACAGGATCGTCCAGAGGTTGCGCAGCCGGACCCGGCGCAGATCCCGGTCGCCGCCGGAGTCCCACGACCTGTTGTCGTCGCTGCCGCCGTCCGAGGGTCCGAACGGCGGCGGGCCGTCATTGACCTTGGCCGGGTAGCTGACCAGGTCCATCAGGGTGAACCCGTCGTGCGCCGTGACGAAGTTGACCGAGCGCTGCGGACCCCCCTGGTCGGCGAAGTGGCGGTGGTCGCCATTGAGCTTGCGCATGAACTCCTCGACGTTGCCGTCACCCTTGAGGTAGTCCCGCATGGTGTCGCGGTAGCGTCCGTTCCACTCGCCCCAGCCGGGCGGGAAGTTGCCGACCTCGTAGCCCCACAGGTCCCACGCCTCGGCGATCACCTCGACGTGCCGGCGCCGGGCGAACTCGGCAATCTCGACCAGCAGCGGATGCTCGGGGAAGAACCTGCGCTGCGCGGACCAGTCCTCCCGTTCGAAGGCGCTCGGGGTCCGACCGAGCACCGGCGCCAGATCGAACCGGAAGCCGTCGACGTCCATCTCGTCGGCCCAGTAGCGCAGCGAGTCCAGGACCAGGGCCCGGCTGGCCGCGGAAGAGTGGTTCATCTGGTTCGACGTCCCGGTGGCGCCGTCGATGAGGCGGTGCTCGTCGGTCATCGAGTAGTACTCGGAGGCCGCGAATCCGCCGAGGCTGGTGAAGCCGGTCGTGTGCAGGTCACCGCCCCAGTGCCCACCCTCGCCGGTGTGGTTGTAGACCACGTCGAGATAGACCTCGAGGCCGTGGTCGTGGAACGCCCGGACCATCTCCTTGAACTCGTGGGTCGGGCCGCCCGGATCCCGGTCGTAGGCGTAGTCGCGGTTCGGGGCGAAGAAAGCCAGGGTCTGGTAGCCCCAGTAGTTCGTGGTGCCGCCGTCGCCCGGTGCCGCGGTGGTGTCGCTGGCATGGACCGGGAGGAGTTCGACGGCGGTGAACCCGGCCGCCCGCAGGTAGGGCGCGAGCAGGCCCATCCCTCGGTAGGTGCCACGGAACTGCTCCGGGATGTCGACGACGTCGGCGAACCCGGGCACGCCGGCGAGGCCGGCGCGCAGGGTGCCGACCGAGGGGTGCGCCGTCGAGGTACGCACGTGCGCCTCGCAGATGACCGCGTCCTCGGCGCGGCGGCGGGGCCGCACCCCGGTGGCCGTCTGATCGTGCACGAGCACGGACTTCGGTGCCCACCGTCCGGAGTCGAGTTCACGGCGGGGACGTCCCCGGACGAGATCGCCGCCGGTGCCGAGCACCTCGGCACCACCCCGGTCGGCGGCCCGGGCATCCTGGCCGGCGTGGGTGCCGGTGAGAGCCGGGTGCGACAGGTTGTGACTGATCTCGCGCGCGTACGGGTCGAACAGCACCTTGTTCGGGTTGAACCGGTTCCCGGACTCGTCGACGTCGGCGGTGAAGCCGGCGGCGCTGTCGCCACGCGCCCAGGTGGGCGCCACGTCCCACCCCGGACCCCAGACCCGGAAGGCGTAGTACACCCCCGGCTCGATGCCGCCGATCCGGGCGCGCCACACGCCGTCCGCACCTCGGGCGAGGTCCGACTCGGCCGCGGCGTCGGCGCCGACCGCCTCGGCGTAGAACTCCAGGAGCACCCGGGTGGCCCGCGGCGCGTGGACCGCGAACGACGCCGTCCCCGTGGCCTCGTCCCACTCGGCTCCGAGCGGCCAGGTGCCCTCGGACCAGCCCGCAGCGTCCTCGTTCGTGATGGTCAGCGTCATCGGTCGTCCCTCCAGCTGCGGTGGCCCCCTCGGCCCAGCGTTGGCGGCGACGCTATCCGGGCCCGATGAAGTCCGCACGGACATCACGTGAACCTCTCCCCTACCGGACGTGACCTGCGTCTCCCCGGTATTAGTTGATGTGCCTCAACTATCGGCGTATAGTTGCTGTCGATCAACTAATTCTTCGTCGCTTAGGAGCACGCTCGCGTGAGCACCATCGCCAGCAGTGCCGGCCGGCCCGACAGGGCCACCGCAGCCGACACCGTGACACCCGTACCGCCCTCGAACGACCAGCCGGCCGCCAAGATGACGCACTCCGAGGTCCTCCAGGCCCTCGTCGGCCTGCTGCTCGGCATGTTCGTCTCGATGCTCGCCAGCACCGTGGTGGGCACCTCCCTTCCCGTCATCGTCTCCGACCTGGGTGGCTCGCAGACCTCGTACACCTGGGTCATCACCGCCACCCTGCTTGCCACGACCGTCTCCACCCCGATCTGGGGCAAGTTGGCCGACCTGTTCAACCGCAAGTTCCTGCTGCAGCTGGCGCTCGTCATCTTCGTGGTGGCGTCGGCGGCCGCCGGTTTCTCCCAGGACACCTCGATGCTCATCGGACTGCGCGTCGTCCAGGGCCTCGGTGCCGGTGGGCTGGCCGCCCTGACCCAGATCGTCATGGCGGACATCGTCAGCCCGCGCGAGCGCGGCCGCTACATGGGCCTGTTCAGTGGTGTGATGGCCCTCGGCACCGTCGGCGGACCGCTGCTGGGCGGGTTCCTCACCGACTCGATCAACTGGCGCTGGAACTTCTTCGTGGGCGTCCCGGTCGCGATCGTCGCCATCATCATGCTGCAGAAGACGCTGCACCTGCCGGCGATGAAGCGTCGCAAGGTCAAGATCGACTACCTCGGCGTGGTGCTGCTCGCCGCCGGTGTCTCGCTCCTGCTGATCTGGGTCAGCCTGGCCGGCACGCAGTTCGCCTGGGCCTCGGCCACCACGGCCTGGATGGTCGGCGGCGCCGTCGTAGCGCTCGTCGCCCTGGTGTTCGTGGAGATGCGCGCCGTCGAGCCGATCATCCCGATGTCCATGTTCAAGAACCGCACCTACACGTTCGCGGTGCTCGGCTCGGTCGCAGTCGGTGTGGCGATGTTCGGAACGTCCGTCTTCCTCGCCCAGTACATGCAGCTCGCTCGCGGGGCCAGCGCCACCCAGTCCGGCCTGATGACCATCCCGATGGCCGCGGGCATGCTGATCCTCTCCGCCGTCGTTGGTGCCGTGATCAGCCGGACCGGCATCTGGAAGCGCTACATGGTGCTCGGCTCGATCCTGTTCACCGCGGGCATGCTCCTGCTCAGCACGATCTCCTACGACACCAACTTCACGCTCGTCTCGCTCTACATGTTCATGCTCGGCGCCGGCGTCGGCATGGTCATGCAGAACCTCGTGCTGGTGGTGCAGAACGCCGTGCCGCCCGAGGAGATCGGGGTCGCCAGTTCCGGTGTCGCGTTCTTCCGCAGCCTCGGTGGCACGATCGGTATCGCGGTCCTGGGCACCGTGCTGGCGGACAAGGTCACCGAGCTCCTGACCGCTCGCCAGACCGAGCTGTTCGGTGCGATCGCGGCCCTCGGGGACGAGGGCACTGCGATCTCCGACGGCCTGGCCGCCGGCACGATCCCGGCCGTGCACTCCCTGCCCGAATCGGTGAAGGTGATCATCGAGTCCGTCTATGGCGAGGCCGTCGCCCACGTCTTCCTGGTCGCGGCGCCCCTCGCGCTGTTGAGCATCGTGGCCGTGGCGCTGCTGCCGAACCTGCCGTTGAGCAACCAGACCCGTCACGAGCGGGAGGTCGACGAGGCAGCGGCGGCCGAGGCGGAACTCGTCGCCGTGGCCGCGGCCAGTGGTGGCGTGAGCCCCGTCGCCGAGGGAAGCCCCATCGACGGGAACCTCGCCGGCGGGAACCTCACCGGCGATGTCGGCGATGACGGCGATGACGGCGATGACGGCGCCGACGGACCCGCGACCGGCGAGCAGCCCCGCGTGGTCGTGCCCGCTCAGTAGGATGCCCACCATGACCCGGTCCGGATCCGATGTGGCGGCTGCCGCGTCGGGTCCGGACGACCCGGAACTGCAGGCAGCCATCCGTGAGGTGGAGATCCAGTTCTCCAACCTGTTCGTGCACGCCAAGCAGTTGTTCCGGCGCCGCGCGCTGGCTATCCACCCGGAGCTGTCCATCCTCGGGTACCGGATCCTCGGCACCGTCGTCCGCGAGGGCGCCCTGCAGCAGGGGCACATCGCGGAACGGCTCGAGCTGGACAAGGCCGTGGCCAGCCGGACGATCAAACATCTCGAGGACCTCGGCCTGGTGGAGCGAGCCCCGGATCCCCGTGACGGCCGCGCGTTCCTCGTCACCGCCTCCGAGTCGGGCCGGACCCGCTACGACGCGACCAGCGAGCGTGAGCGTGCGGTGCTCCAGGCGCGGCTCACCGAGTGGGGGGTCGAGGATCTCCATCGGTTCGGGGACCTCCTCGGCCGGCTCATCGATGGAATGGACCTACGCCCCGGGGAGTAGGTCCGTCTGCACCCGGCAGCGGACGACGCCGGACGCCGTGACGGCCTAGCGTGGTCTGGTGACCTGGGCCTGGGACGAGCACACGCGCGAGCGACGGCGTCGCCGCGCGGCCGTGTTCGGGCCGGTCGCCTTGGCCATCGTCCAACTGTTCGGGACCTTCGGGGCCTGGCACAACCAGCCGGACAGCAGACCGCCCGGCCCGCTGGGGATCCTCCTGCTGCTGGCCGGCCCGTTGGCGCTCCTCGGCGCGCGGTGGCGCCCTCGCACCGTGCTGGTCGCGGTGCTCGCGATCACGCTCACCTACCTCGCCCTCGGCTTCCCGTACGGACCGGTGGTGCTCTCGCCCGCCGTCGCGGCCATCATCACGGTGGTCCGCGGTCACCGTACCTTCGCGTGGCTGGCCGCCGGCGCCACCCTGCTCGGCATCCAGGTCATCCGGGTGACCCTGCGCGAGGAGACGTTCACCTGGTTCGGCACCACGGCGACGGTGGCGTGGGCGCTGATCGTCCTCGGTATCGGTGAGCTCATCCGGCTCAACCGGGCGCGGCAAGCGGAGTTCCGGCGAGCCCGCGCCGAGGCGGAGCGGCGGCGGGTCAGCGAGGATCAGCTCCGGGTGGCTCGGGAGCTGCACGACGTGGTGGCCCACCACATGTCCCTCATCAACGTCCAGGCCGGGGTCGCGCTGCACCTGGTCGACCGGCGCCCCGAGCAGGTCGAGCTCGCCCTCACCACGATCAAGGACGCCTCCAAGGAGGCGCTCACCGAGCTCCGCGCCTTGATCGGCGTGCTGCGCGCCGAGGGCGAGGGCGCCCCACGCGCGCCGGCAGCTGACCTCGGCGGCCTCGCCCCGCTGATCAGCCGCGCCTCCCAGGCGGGCGTCAGCACCACCCTGGAGGTGGTGGGCGACCTCGACGACGTGCCCGCCGCCGTCGGAACCGCCGGATTCCGGATCGTCCAGGAGGCGATCACGAACGTGGTCCGGCACAGCGGCGCGACCCGGGCCCGGGCCCGGGTCCGGATCACGGTCACGGACTCGGCGTTGGAGGTGGCCGTCACCGACAACGGCCGCGGCCCCGGTCCGGCCCCGGTGCCGGGCAACGGCCTGCGTGGGATGGCCGAGCGCGCCACCGCCGTCGGCGGGTCGGTCCGGCTCACCGACGGGCCCGACGGCGGGGCTGCGCTGGTCGCTCAGCTGCCCTGGAGGACGAACTCATGATCCGCGTCGCGCTCGTGGACGATCAGGCGCTGCTGCGCGCGGGCTTCCGCGCGCTCATCGACGCCGAGGACGGCCTGGAGGTCGTCGGCGAGGCCGGTGACGGTCGCGACGCCGTCGACCTGGTCCGGCGCGCCCGGCCGGACGTGGTCCTCATGGACATCCGGATGCCCCGTCTCGACGGGCTGGAGGCGACCGCCCGGATCACCGCGGACCCGGACCTCACGGACACCCGGATCATCATCCTGACCACCTTCGAGCTCGACGAGTACGTGTTCGAGGCGATCCGGCAGGGCGCGAGCGGCTTCCTGGTCAAGGACACCGAGCCGGTGGACCTGCTCGCCGCCATCCGCGCAGTGGCGTCCGGCGACGCGCTGCTGTCGCCGTCCGTCACCCGGCGCCTCATCGGCGAGTTCGCCCAGCGCAGCCGCGCGGCCGCCCCGACCGGGCACCTCGACCGGCTCACCGACCGCGAGCGCGAGGTGGTGGCCCTGGTCGGCGAGGGCCTGAGCAACGACGAGATCGCCCAGCGCCTGGTGGTCAGTCCCGCGACCGCGAAGACGCACGTGTCCCGGGCGATGATCAAGGTCGGGGCCCGCGACCGTGCCCAACTCGTCGTGCTCGCCTACGAAACCGGCCTGGTCCGGCCCGGGTGGGCGCCCTGACCGACCGGTCGGGTGTGGCCTGACAGGTCGGGTGGGGCGACCGGACCGGTCCCCATGCGGCCGGGTACTCCGTCGGGCGTAGCCCGACCCCCGCCTCTGCTCCCGGCGCGGCAGGGGAACTGCCTTCCCCCGCCCGACGACGCGGCCACCGGAACTCGCGAGGATCTGTCACGTCCCGAAAATCGGGACGGCACATTCCCCGAAGGAGCAGACCATGAACACCCTCACGGACATCGCGGCCCAGCACGGGCCGATGTGGGCCGGTGGCGGCGGGCCGGGCTGGTGGATCGTCTTCCCGATCCTGTGGTTCCTGATCATCGCCACCGTGGTCATCCTCGTCGGTCGCTTCGGCCGGCGTCGCTGGGCCGAGGCCCGCAGCGGCGTCGTCGCCGGGCGGTCCCGGCTGGCCGAGCGGTTCGCCAGCGGTGAGATCGACGAGCAGGAGTACCGTCGACGCCTCGCCGTCCTGGACGAGGTGCGTCGCACGTAGCCGGACCCGGACCGCCGATGAGCGGTCCCCCGGAGCCCATCACCCGAGGGTGTGGCTGCGGCCACAGCGGCCGGAGCCACACCCTCGACACCCTCGACACCCTCGACACGGTTGCCCCGACCTCACCCCACCTAAACTGGCCGGGTGAGGCGGTTGTGGGAGTCACCGGCGGTGCGGATCGGCGCCGCGATCTCCGTGGCAACCGGGCTGTACGGCATCTCGTTCGGTGCCCTCGCAATCGCCGCCGGGCTGAGCGTCGCCCAGACGATGGCGCTCAGCCTCCTGATGTTCACCGGCGGCTCCCAGTTCGCGTTCATCGGCGTGATCTCCGGTGGTGGGACCGGCTCGGCGGCGTTCGGGGCCGCCGCCCTGCTGGGACTGCGCAACGCGGTCTACGGCACCCAGATCAACCGGATGCTCCGGACGCCGTGGCCGCTCAAGCTCGCCGCCGCGCACGTCACCATCGACGAGTCCACGGCGACCGCCGTCGGACAGGAGGACCCGGCGGAGCAGCGTCGTGGCTTCTGGGTGGCCGGGATCGGCGTCTTCGCCCTCTGGAACCTCTTCACCCTGGTCGGCGCGTTCCTCGGCGGCGCGATCGGCGACCCCGCCCGGTGGGGGCTCGACGGCGCCGCGGTGGCCGCGTTCCTGGGCCTGCTCTGGCCGCGGCTCAAGGGTCGCGAACCCGTCGCCATCGCCGTGGTCTGCGCGCTCGTGACCGTGCTCGCGGTGCCGTTCCTGCCGCCGGGCATCCCGATCCTGGTCGCCGGCCTGGTCGCCGCCGTCTGGGGCTGGATCAGCCACGGCCGGGCCGACGAGGGCCTCGAACCGGACCTGGACCCGTACCGGGCCGATGGTCCCGGACCCGCCGCGGCCACCGAGATCCCCGACGACCGCCGGGGTCCCAGGGGCCCGCGAAGCGGTGACCGGACATGAGCGGGCTGTGGTTCTGGATCCTGCTCGGATGCGTGGTCGCCCTCGCCACCAAACTGGTCGGCCACCTGGTGCCGGCGCGGCTGCTCGAGGACGAGCGGGCGACCCGCGTGGCGGGGGTCCTGACCATCGGCCTGCTCGCCTCCCTGGTCGCGATGAACACCGTCTCCAGCGGTCAGGAGGTGGTCCTGGACGCCCGGCTCGGGGCACTCGTCGCCGCGGCGCTCGCGCTGATGCTCCGGGCCCCGTTCCTGGTGGTGGTGATCGTCGGCGCGGCGGCGGCCGCGCTGCTGCGCCTGACCGGGCTCGGCTGACCGGTTCAGCCGCGCCGGAGCCGCCGGGGCAACAGCACCCACAGGCCGAGCAGGACCACGAGCGCCGACCCGGCCGCGATCAGCGCGGCCGAGCGGCCCAGCACCACGTCGAACACGAACAGTGCGGTCCCGGTGATCACGAGCGCCAACGCGACCAGGCCGACCTGGGCGAGCCGGTTCCCGGCCGAGACGAGTTCCGGCTTGCGCCGACGCCGGAACAGCAGCCGGTGCAGGCTGACCGGCGCGACCACGAGGGCGGTCGCGACCAGCGCCAGTGCGACCAGGACCAGATAGATCGCCACCTGATCGGGCCGCAGATCGGCGAAGCGCTGCTGGAACGGCAGGGTGAGCAGGAAGCCCGTGAGGATCTGGGTCCCGGTCTGGGTCACCCGCAGCTCCTGCATGAGCTCGTCCCAGTTCCGGTCGGCGCGCTCGGAGTCCGTCTCATCGCGGCCGTCGCGGTTCCCCTCCTGACTGTCCATCCGCCCAGTGTGCCGTTTCCGGGGGTTCGGTGCCCGCGCTGACGCCACGTGCTGGACGTCACCCGCGCCGCACCACGGACCGGAGTAGGTTGCCGGAGGAGCGGGCGGCCACTGGCCGCGGAGAGTGAGCATGGTGGCAGTGGGTAGTACGCCGGAACGCCGGCTGTGGACGAGGGACTTCGTCTTCTCGATCGTCACGAACTTCTTCATCGCGATGATCTTCTATCTGCTGATGACGACCATGGCGGTCTACGCCGTGGACCGGTTCCAGGCGAGCGAGACCGGCGCCGGGCTCGCGGCCAGCGGGTTCATCCTGGGCGCCGTAGTGGGCCGGGTGTTCGCCGGGAAGCTCCTCGACGTGCTGGGGCGCCGACGGATCCTGATGGTCAGCCTGGCGGTCTTCGTGGCCATGTCGCTGCTCTACATCCCGGCCCAGAGTCTCGGCCTGTTCATCACCGTCCGGGTCCTCCACGGGATCGCGTTCGGCGCCGGCACCACCGCCCTGGCCGCTTCCGTGATGAGTCTGATCCCGCCGCTGCGGCGAGGGGAGGGCACCGCGTTCTTCGGCACCAGCAACACGCTCGCCACCGCGATCGGGCCGTTCCTGTCCCTCCAGTTGGTGGACGGCCCCGGCTACCCCACGCTGTTCGCCCTGTGCGCCGTGGTCTCGGCCCTGGCGATGGCGTTCGGCCTGCTCATCCGGTTCCCGGTCCCGACCCTCTCGCAGGAGCAGCGCGCCGCGGTCCGGCGCCTGCACCCGAAGGAGTTCGTCGAGGTGAGCGCCCTCCCGATCGCTTCGATGATGCTGCTGGTCGGGCTCGCCTACTCGGGCGTCCTGACCTTCATCAACTCCTACGCCCAGGAGCTCGACCTGGTCGACGCCGCCAGCGCGTTCTTCATCGTGTTCGCGGTCGTGACCCTCATCTGCCGCCCGTTCGCCGGCCGCCTCCAGGACGTCCGCGGTGACAACATCGTGGTGATCCCGGCGCTGTGTGCCTTCGCGGCCGGACTCGCGACGCTCGCCTACGCGCAGACGCCGGCGATGATGTGGACGGCGGGCGGCCTGGTCGGCCTCGGCTTCGGCACCCTGATGTCGAGCTCACAGGCGATCGCGGTCACGGCAGCGCCGGTACACCGGGTCGGCCTGGCCACCTCGACGTTCTACCTCGCGACCGACCTGGGCGTGGGCGTCGGCCCGATCCTGCTGGGGCTCCTGCTCGGCGGCACCGACTACGGCACGATGTACGCGCTGCTCGCCGCGCTGGTGCTGGGCGCCGTCGGGCTGTACTACGCGGTCCACGGCCGTGCCCACGCCCGTCGGCGCGGCGCGCTCCAGCAGGCCTCCGAGGACGACTCCCCGGAGGGGCCGGAGCCGCAACCTCCGGGGCATCCCTGATCGTCGTCATCCCATCGGCCGATCCCGACGCCGTCACAGGTCCCTCCGTGGCGGGACGAACGGCGCCACGGCACGCCGTTACGCTCGTGGGGTGCCCGAATCCACCCCAGTGACCGTCCTCGCCGGAGGCGTCGGCGGCGCGAAACTCGCCGAGGGTTTCGCCCGCGTCGGCGACGACCTGACCGTCGTCGTGAACACCGCCGACGACGCGCAGGTGTACGGGCTGTCCATCAGCCCGGACCTCGACACCGTCATGTACACGCTCGCCGGGATCGCGAACCCCGACACCGGGTGGGGCATCGCGGGCGACACCGTTGCCGTCCTGGACCAGTTGCGCCGGCTCGGCCAGGACACCTGGTTCACCCTCGGTGATGCCGACCTCGCGACCCACGTTTTCCGTTCCGACCGGCTGCGCCGCGGGGTCCCGCTCTCGATGGTGACGGCGGACCTCGCCGCAGCCCTCGGCGTGCGGGCCCGGCTGGTCCCGATGACCGATGACCCGGTCGCCACCCTCGTGGACACCCCGGCCGGCCGGTTCGGCTTCCAGGAGTACTTCGTCGCCCGCCGGCACGCGGACACCGTCACCGCGCTGACGTTCGACGGCGTCGCCGACTCCCGTCCCGCGCCCGGCGTTCTCGAGGCTGTGCGTGACGCGGACGTGGTCGCCATCGCGCCGTCCAACCCGTTCGTCAGCGTCGGGCCGATCCTGGCCGTCCCGGGTGTCCGGGACGCCCTGGCCACCTCGGGGGCCTGGCGGGTCGCGGTCAGCCCGGTGATCGCGGGCGCGGCGCTGAAGGGCCCGGCCGCGCAGATGCTCGCCGACCTCGGGCACGAGGTCTCCGCATTGGCCGTTGCCCGGCTCTACGCGGGGCTGATCGACGCCATGTGCATCGACGAGCGTGACCGTGACCTCGCCCCTGCGATCGCCGACCTCGGCCTCCAGGTGATCGTCACGAACACCGTGATGGGCGATGGGCCCGACCGCGAGCGGTTCGCCCGCGAACTCCTCACCGGGCGCGATCGATGACGTCCTCGGCAGCGCCCGACCCGGTGCGACGGCCGCCGGAGCCCACGACCGCCGTCGTCCCCCTCCGCGACGGCCACACCGGAAAGACCCGCCTGGCCGAACACCTACCGGCAGCGCAGCGGGGCCGGCTCGTGGTGTCCCTGGCCCGGCACGTGGTGGCCACGCTGCTCGGGACCGACGGCATCCGTCGGGTCCTCGTGGTGACCGCGGATCCCGGCTTCGTCGCCGAGGCCCTCGATCCCGACCCGCGCCTGGAGGTCCTCCGCCAACCGGCCGAGCGACCCGGCCTGAACGCCGGCGTGGAGTTCGGCCGCGAGCACGTGCGGCGCCACTGGCCGACGGACCGGCTGCTCGTCGTGCACGCCGACCTGGCGGCGCTGAGCGGCGCGGACACCGCAGCGCTGCTCGACAGGTCCACCCCGGTCACCCTCGCCCCGGACCGGTACGACCTCGGCACGAACGCGGTGCTGCTCGGTCCGGGCACGGAGGGCTTTCGGTTCCGGTTCGGCGAGGACAGCCTCGCCCGGCACCGCCGCGAAGCGAGGGCGTCGGGCGCCGAGGCCGTCCTGGTCCGCCGGGACGGCACGGCGATCGACCTCGACACCGAGGCCGACTGGAGTGCCCTGCCGCCCGACGTGCGGGCCCGCCTCCGCTCCGGTATCGAGGAGCCCGAGGACGCGCGACGACAGGAGGCACTCCCGTGAGGTTCCTCGTTGACCGGCGCCGGACCCGTTATCTTCGAAGGGTTCATGCTGGGGCCACCTGCCCGGACTTCAGTGAGTCACACCGACGAGTTCGACTGGAAGTTGCTCTATGACGCTCGCCTTCATCCCGCCCGACCGGTCCGCGGTCGCCACGTCGGACCAGGTCCGCACGGATCTGCCGCGGATCAACCAGATGTCCGAGTCCGTGTTCGGTCCCAAGGGTCACGGCGTCCACACCGCGTTCCTGGAGACCACCCAGGGGCTGCGGGACCTCGGCTACCAGGTGGGTACGAACGAACGCTGGCGGGACGGCATCCTGCACGTCCACACGCTCGGACCGTGGCCGTTGCTCCGGCTGCGGACCCATCGCGGACCGAAGGTCGTCTCGGCGCATGTCACGGCGGACAGTCTGCGCGGGAGCCTGCGCGGCTCGACCGTGTTCCGCAGGGCGATCGAGGCCTACCTGCGGCACTTCTACGGCTCGGCCGACCAGGTCATCGCGGTGTCCGAGGCGGCGAAGGCGGAACTCGTCGCCGGGGGTGTGCGGACCCCGATCAGCGTCATTCCGAACGGGATCGACCGGCGGGCGTTCGCCCGGTCCCCCGACAGCCGGGCCCTGGCCCGCCAGGACCTCGACGTCGGCGACCGGGAGTTCGTGGTGCTCACGGTGGGGCAGGTCCAGCCCCGTAAGGGCGTGGACACGTTCCTGGAGATGGCTCGGGCGCTGCCGCACGTGACATTCGTGTGGGTGGGCTCGGTGCTGTTCGGAGCGCTGGCGTCCTCGCGTGGGCAGCTGGAGGCCCAGATGCGCTCGGCGCCGGCGAACGTGCGGTTCGTGGGGCAGCTCGACCGGGACCGGGTGGCCCAGTGGTACCTCGCCGCCGACGTGTTCACCTCGACCGCCCGTCAGGAGACGTTCGGGCTCGTGGCCCTCGAGGCCGCGGCCGCGAGCCTGCCCATCGTGTTGCGGGACATCACCGTGTTCCGGGAGTTGTTCGGCGCCGATGGCGCCCTGTTCCCCTCCGACGCCGCCGGGTTCGCCGAGGCGATCGAGGCCCTCCGTCTTGACCCGGGGGTGCGCGCCACCGCCGCCGCGAACGCGGAGCAACTGGCCCACCGGTACGGCGCCGAGGTGGTCGCGCAGTCGGCGGCCGACCTGTACCGCTCCGTCCTCGGAGCACCGGCCATGGCCCGCGTGCGCGGCTGAGGAGGACGCGCGGGCCGGACGGTTCAGAGCCGGCCGCGGACCGGTGTCCGCTCGGCCGGGTCACCTCCGTCGGGCATCACCATCTCGGCGCGCACCCCGAGCAGCCGCACCTCCCGCTCGGCGTCGAGCTCGGCGGCGAGGGCCAGGGCGGCGGCGACCACGTCCGCGCGCTCGCGCGTGGGCGCCTGCAGCTTGCGGGCCCGGGTGAACGTGAAGAACGGGGCGTACCTGACCTTCAAGGTGACCCGGGTCACGGCCCGATCCTCCGCGTCCGTGTCGGCGAACGCCTGCTCGGCCAGTTCGGTCACCGCCGCGGCCACCTGCTCCGGCGTGGTGAGGTTGCGCTGGTAGGTGGTCTCCCGGCTGTGACCGCGGGCGATCCACGGGCTGTCGTCGACCTCGGCGGGGCCCTCGCCGCGGCCGAGGTCGTGATACCACCGGCCCATCCGGGGGCCGAACTCACCGACGAGGAGGTCCTCGTCGGCGTCCGCGAGCTCGCGCACGGTGCGGATCCCGTGGCCGAGCAGTCGCTTGGACACCTTCGAGCCGACGCCCCAGAGCGCGATGGTGTCCCGGTCCCCCATCACCTCGAACCAGTTCGCAGCAGTCAGCACGAACATCCCGCGGGGCTTGCCGAAGTCCGTGGCGATCTTCGCGCGCACCTTGTTGTCCCCGACGCCCACCGAACAGTGCAGCTCGGTCGCGTCCAGGACGGCGGCGCGGACCCGGGCAGCGAACGTCTCAGGGTCGGCGAACATGCCCGGATCCGCGGCGGGGGCACCGAGGAACGCCTCGTCCCAGCCGAGGACCTCCACGACCACACCGAGGCCGCGCAACGTCGCCATCACCCGCTCGGATGCCTCGTTGTAGGCGTCATGGTCCACCGGCAGGATGACCGCGTCCGGCACCTTCCGGGCGGCGATCCGCAACGGCATCCCGGACCGGGCGCCGAACTCGCGGGCCTCGTAGGAGGCGGTGGACACGACGGCGCGCTCGGTCGGGTCGCCCCGGCCGCCGACGATCACCGGCTTGCCGGCGAGCTCCGGCCGGCGGAGCACCTCGACGGCGGCGATGAACTGGTCCAGGTCGACGTGCAGCACCCGGTGCTCGGTGGTGCCGGGCGTGCTGTGGCCCGGCTCGGCGCTCATACGTTCAGTCTTGCGCCGATGCCGGGCCTCTGTCACGCCCGCAGACGATGTTCGCCGCGTCGCCTGCTACCAGGCGTAGTCCTCCGGCGCCGTGCGGTGGCCGGGGAAGATCTCATCCAGTCGCGCGAGCGCGTCGGCGTCGAGGGTGACGTCCACGGCCCGGACGGCGGAGTCGAGCTGGTCCTGCACCCGCGGGCCGACGATGGGAGCCGTGACCGCTGCCTGGTGCAGCAGCCAGGCGAGCGCCACGTCCCCGGCCGGGTGGCCGAGCTCGTCGGCGAAGTCCTCGTACGCCTGCACCGCTTCGCGCCGGTCCTCGAGCACCTGGGCGGCCCGGCCGGTGGTACGGCGCACCCCGTCGCGCTCCTTGCGCAGCACGCCACCGAGCAGCCCGCCCTGGAGTGGGGACCACGGCAGGATGCCGAGGCCGTAGTGCTGCGCGGCGGGGATCACCTCGAGCTCGATGGACCGGGTGGCCAGGTTGTACAGCGACTGCTCCGAGACGAGGCCGAAGGTGTTCCGGGCCGCAGCGGCGGCCTGGGCCTGGGCGATGTGCCAGCCGGCGAAGTTCGAGGAACCGGCGTACAGGATCTTGCCCTGGGCGATCGCGACGTCGACCGCCTGCCAGATCTCCTCCCAGGGCGTGTTCCGGTCCACGTGGTGGAACTGGTACAGGTCCACGTAGTCGGTCTGCAGCCGCTTCAGGCTCGCGTCCAGGGCCCGGCGGATGTTCAGGGCGGACAGCTTGCCCTCATTCGGCCAGTCGCCCATCTCCCCGTACACCTTGGTCGCGAGGACGGTGCGTTCCCGCCGTCCGCCACCCTGGGCGAACCAGTTGCCGAGGATCTGCTCGGTGATCCCCTCACCCTTCTTGCCGCCGTACCCGTTCGCGGTGTCGAAGAAGTTGATGCCGCTGGCGTGCGCGGAGTCCATGATGGCGTGCGCGTCCGGCTCGGTGGTGTGCGGGCCGAAGTTCATCGTGCCCAGGCAGATGCGGCTGACGGACAGGCCGGTGCGGCCGAGGTGGGTGTAATCCATGTCACCCAGCCTTGCGCGCCCATGGCGGCGGCGCAACGTCGTCCACGGGCCGGACGTGCCCGCCACCCCGCCCGAGCCGACGATCGTGCATGATGGCGGCCATGCATCGACGCACGGCAGGCGGCCCCGACGTGGCCACGATCAGGACCGAGTGGGAGATCAGGGACGAGCGGTTCCGTGGCATCGGTGGGGACCGCTTCGTCCGGGTCCTCTTCGACGGCGGCCGCTGGCTCGAGGGACCGGCGTACTCTCCCGCCTGGCGCTCGCTTCTGTTCTCCGACATTCCGAACGACCGGGTGCTGCGCTACGACGAGACGACCGGCGCCGTCGGGGTCTGGCGGGAGCCGGCCCACTACGCGAACGGACGCACGCTCGACCGGGCCGGGCGCATCGTCTCCTGCGAGCACGGGAGCCGCTCGGTCACCAGGGTCGAGCCGGACGGCACTCGCACGGTGCTGGCCGACGCCTGGGACGGCCACCGGCTGAACAGCCCGAACGACGTGGTAGCCCGGGCCGACGGCAGCATCTGGTTCACCGACCCCAGCTACGGCATCGACACCGTCTACGAGGGACACCGGGCCGAGACCGAGACCGGAGGGTGCCATGTGTACCGGGTTGGGAGCGACGGCACCGTGGCCCGGGTGGCCGAGGACTTCGACCGGCCGAACGGCCTCGCTTTCAGCGCCGACGAGCAAACCCTGTACGTCACCGACACCGGGCGGCGGCACCTGCGTCGGTTCAGTGCGGGCACAGCGGGCGATGACGCCCCAGTTCTCAGCGGCGGCGACGTGATCGCGGAGTGCGACGCGGGCGGCTACGACGGGATCCGCGTCGACGCCGCGGGCCGGATCTGGGGCGCCGCCGCCGACGGCCTGCACTGCCTGGCCCCCGACGGCACGCTGCTCGGCAAGCTGAGGCTCCCGGAGATCTGCTCGAACCTGACGTTCGGCGGACCGCGCGGGAACACCCTGTTCGTCACGGCCACGAACACCCTCTACGCAGTGATGGTGAACGTCACCGGCGCGCGCTACCCGGCGGGCCGATGAGCCGCTGAACCTCGGCGGCGCGGGACCGGCCGTTCAGGCGAACGTGATCTCGATCAGGTGCGGGACGTAGACGGACGAGTCGATGAAGGTCATGTAGGTGATCCTCCCGCCGTCGCGGGCGAACTCGGGGTGCTCCTTGCCGGCGTTGAACAGCGAGTCCGGCCGGGCCGACTCCGGGCGGAACACCACCTGCGGCTCACTCCATGGCCCCGTGATCGCCGGGGCGGTGCGGATGACCAGCTGGTTCTCCCGCCGGTAGGTCGTCAGCGAGATGAACGCTCCGAGGTGCTCGTTCCAGGACGAGGACATCTCGTTCGGGACGTCCGAGAACAGGCATGCGGTCGGGGTGAAGGTCCGTCCCCACCGCGGCCGCACGTCCGGTCGCGCCAGGGTCGGCGCCTCGACCAGGTAGGAGTAGGCGGAGATGTCCTCGATGTCCTCGGGCCGGACCCGGGCCAGGTACATGTCCCCGGACGACTTCTCCTCGGGCTGGATGGAGCCCCACAGGTAGAGGTACTCGTCGTGCCGTTGCACCCACACCCCGAAGCCGGGCTCATCGCCCTTCCACCACTCGTAGCTGCCGTCCGGTGCGGGCAACCGCTCGAAGTCGTGGTCCGGACCCGCCTTGGCCACACCCATGCCGTCCAGGACGAAGGTCTCGAACACGTCGACCTCCTGATCCATGGTGATGCGGTGGTAGTAGAGGTACAACTCGTCGCCGACCCGGGCGCCGTGGATCGCCCACAGCCGCTGCCGTGCCCTGTGCTCGGGCGGGATGAACGGGATCAACTGGCGGGCCCGGGCACCGCCCGGCTCGGTGAGGTACCGGAACTCGGTGACCCCGCTCGAGATGTCCTGCAACGGCACGATCGCCCCGGTGTTGGACAGCACCTCGGTGAGTTCGAACCCCCGGATGGAGTCGAACGGCCCCTCGATGGTGTCCCCGAAGATCCAGAACGTGGTGCCGTCGGCCAGTTCCACCGAGCTCACGGCGTCCTGGCCGGTGATGTCGACGTCGTTCCTCAGGAACTGGACACCGAGATCCCGCACCGTCGCCACCAGCGGACTGTCCGGCAGGTTCGGACCGGTCATCGCCGCCTCACTCCCCCACGAAGCCGGGTCGCCCGTAGGCCTCGAGCAGACGCAGCCAGACCTCGCTCATCGTCGGGTAGGACGGGACCGCGTGCCAGAGACGGTGCAACGGCACCTCCCCGACCACGGCGACCGTCGCCGAGTGCAGCAGCTCGGAGACGTCCTGGCCCACGAACGTGGCGCCGACGAGCACCCCCCGATCGGTGTCGACGACGATCCGCGCCGTGCCCGTGTAGTCGTCGGCCTGCAGGGACCCCCCGGCGGTCTGGCCGATCTCGTAGTCGAGCACCCGGGTGTTCAGACCGGCCCGCTGCGCGGCGGCCGCGGTGAGCCCGATCGAGGCCACCTCGGGGTCGGCGAACATCACCTGCGGCACGCTGCGGTGATCGGCCGTGGCCACGTGGGCACCCCAGGCCGCGTCCTCGACCGCCCGGCCCCGGGCGCGTGCCGCGATCACGTCGCCGGCGGCACGGGCCTGGTACTTGCCCTGATGGGTGAGCAGAGCCCGGTGGTTCGCGTCACCGACCGCGTACAGCCAGTCGATCGGGGCGTCGCCGGGCCCGAGGACCCGCAACGTGTCGTCGGTGGGCAGCCAGTCGCCGTCACGGAGCCCGACGGCGTCGAGGCCGAAGTCGTCCGTGCGCGGTTCGCGGCCGGTCGCCACGAGCACCTCGTCCACGGTGAGCGTGCCGCCGTCCGTCAGCGCGAGGGTCACCTCGCCGCCCGCCTCCGGGCGGGTCACCTCGTCGACACTGACGCCGAGGCGCACGTCGACCCCGGCCTCGCGCAGCCCGGCGCCGACGAGTTCGGCGGCGAAAGGTTCCTCCTTGGCGAGCAGGCCGCTGCGCACCAGGAGCGTGACCCTCGCGCCCAGGTCCGCGTACGCGGTGGCCATCTCGACGGCCACCACCCCGCCGCCGATGATGGCCAGCCGGCCGGGGATCTCCGTCGCGGACGTGGCCTCGCGCGAGGTCCACGGGCACGCGGCCCGCAGGCCCGGCGTGTCGGGTACCGCGGCGCGCGACCCCGTGCAGACCGCGACGGCGTGCCGAGCCCGCACCGTGCGGACGGTGACCTCGCTCGCGTCGTCGCCGGCCGCCGTCGGGGTCCTCACCTCGACGAGCCGCTCGCCGACCAGGCGCCCACGCCCACGAAGCAACTCGATGCCCGCGGAGGCCAGCCACTCGACCTGGCCGGAGTCGTCCCAGTCGCTCGTGAACGACGTGCGCCGCGCGAGCACGGCGGCGACGTCCAGTGGGCCGGTGACGGCCTCCTTCGCGCCCGCGACCCGCTGCGCGGCCCGACGGACCGCTCCGCTGCGCAGCAGTGCCTTCGACGGCATGCACGCCCAGTACGAGCAGTCGCCGCCGACGAGTTCGTGCTCCACGAGCAGGACGCTGAGTCCGCCCTGGACCGCTCGGTCGGCGACGTTCTCCCCGACCGCGCCGCCGCCGATCACGATCAGGTCGTACTCCGGCTCGTCCCGGTCCTGCGTGGCACCCTGCTCGGACATGTGCTTCTCCTCGGCGGATCGACCTCCGGGCCGCCGGCTCCGCCTCAGTCATCGACCGGCCCGTTCGCACCCTAGCCCGCGCCCCGCCGGCCCGATAGGTCAACCCGGTCCACCGAGCGTGGGTGTGCGTCATGGATGTGGTGTCAGCGCGTTGGTGCGGGTCAGCGAGTGTCTCCGGCGTGCTGTACACGATCAGATCCGGTCGGCGCGCAGGTCGGGAGGTTCTGGGGGGAGCGGGCTGTTGAGGCACGGGGTGGCTGGAGCGAGCACGTGCCTGTCGTGGGCGCTGGGTGCGTTCGGCCCGATAAGGGGGTGTGGTGCGCGCTCGCAGCGCCACACCCCGCTTCACCCTCGGCCGGTGCCCGCCCGTTCGGGTCCCTTGTGGTGTGATCGCGACGTGTCGGGCGCGTCGTTGTCGCACCGTTACGGTGTCGCGGCCCTGGGGCGAGCGAGGAGGAGGGTGGGCCTGGGGTGCGGCATGCCCAGGGTCGAGGTGGGTGCGCGTCATCTGATGGCACCACCACACACCTGACGCACACCCACCGAGCAGGCCCCGATGAGCCGGTGTCGGCACGTCCCGTTACGCTCGGGCCCATGCCAGCGACACTTCGCCGACCCTCGCCGATGCCGTGATCGAGTTCCGCGGTGTCGGGAAGCGCTTCGCAGACGGGACGGACGCCGTCATCGACTTCAGCCTGGTGATGCCCTCGCACCGGGTGACCGTGCTCGTGGGGTCTTCGGGCTCCGGCAAGACGACGATCCTGCGGATGATCAACCGGATGGTCGACGCCACCGTGGGCACGGTCGAGATCGACGGGGAGGACGTCGCCACCCTCGAACCGGTCCAGCTGCGACGCCGGATCGGCTACGTCATGCAGAGCGGCGGCCTGCTGCCGCACCGCCGGGTCCTGGACAACATCACGACCGTGCCGCGGCTCAACGGGATGGGCCGCGCCGAGGCCGACGAACGCGGACTGTCCCTGATGGACACCGTCGGTCTCGACCGCACCCTGGCCCGGCGCTACCCGCATCAGCTCTCCGGCGGGCAGCAGCAGCGGGTCGGGGTGGCCCGCGGGCTCGCCGTCGACCCGAACATCCTGCTCATGGACGAGCCGTTCGGTGCGGTCGACCCGATCGTGCGCGCGGACCTGCAGGCCGAGTTGCTGCGGCTGCAGCGGGACATCGGCAAGACGGTCGTGTTCGTCACCCATGACATCGACGAGGCGTTCCTGCTCGGGGACCAGGTCGTGATCCTGTCCACCGGTGGTGTGATCGCCCAGCAGGGCACGCCGGCCGAGATCCTCGCGAACCCGGCCAGCGACTTCGTGGCCGACTTCGTCGGCGCCGACCGCGGCCGACGGGCTCTGCGGGTCGTCGAGCAGGACGGAAGGCGGGTGGTGGTGGACGGGGACGGGCGGGCCGCCGGCGTGCTCACCGACGATCCGGCGGCCCGGTGAACTGGGTCGGCGCCAACCTCGACCTCGTCGTCGAGCTGACGTTGACGCACGCGCGGCTCAGCATCGTCCCGATCCTGGTCGGGTTCGTCGTGGCCGTACCGCTCGGGGTGTTCGCGTGGCGGTTCCGCTGGGCCAGGGGGGTGACACTGACCGTGGTCGGCCTGCTGTACACGATCCCCTCGCTCGCCCTGTTCGTGCTCCTGCCGCCGATCATCGGGATCAGTTTCCTCAGTGAGCTCAACGTGACGATCGCCCTGAGCATCTACGCCGTCGCCCTGATGACCCGGTCCGCGACCGAGGCACTGGAGTCGGTCGACCCGGCCGTCCGGGGCGCCGCGAACGCGATGGGCTATTCGGGGTGGGGCCGGTTCTGGGCGGTGGACCTGCCATTGGCCGGCCCGGTGCTGCTCGCGGGCCTGCGGGTGGTCTCGGTGAGCACGGTCAGCCTCGTCACCGTCGGGGTCCTCGTGGGTAGCCGCAACCTCGGCTACCTGTTCATGAACGGTCTGCAGCGTGGCATCGTCGCCGAGATCGCGACCGGGATCGTGATGACCGTGCTGATCGCGGTGGCGTTCGACCTGCTCCTCGCCCTCGTCGGGCGGCTCGCGATGCCCTGGACCCAGGGCGCCGGCGGTGGTCGCCGCTCCCGGCGGGTGGCCCGGCGGATCGCCCTCACGGAGGGCCCGACGTGAACCTGTTCCTGGACGCCCTCGCGTGGCTGACCGACCCCGAACGGGTCACCGGGCCCAACCCGTTGGCCGAGCGGATCGGCGAACACCTCTGGTACACGGTGCTCGCCCTCGTGGTCTCGGCCCTGATCGCCGTCCCGCTCGGTTACCTGATCGGGCACACCGGCAAAGGTCGCCAGCTGGCCGTTCTGGGCTCCGGTGCGGCCAGGGCACTGCCCTCGCTCGGGCTGCTCACGATCTTCACGCTGATCGTCGGCGTCGGGAACGCCCAGGTCGCGGCGATCGCGGTGTTCGTGATCCTCGGCGTGCCCTCGATCCTCGCCGGCGCCTACGCCGGCGTGGAGGCGGTGGACCGCAGCGTCGTGGACGCGGCCCGCGCGATGGGAATGACCGAGACCCAGATCCTGTTCCGGGTTGAGGCGCCACTGGGCCTGCCGCTGCTGCTCGGCGGTCTGCGCAGTGCCGCGCTGCAGATCATCGCCACGGCGGTCCTCGCGGCCTACGTGGGCCTCGGTGGCCTGGGCATCTACATCCAACGAGGAATCTCACTACGAACCTACGACGAGATGCTGGGCGGGGCGATCCTGATCGTGCTCCTCGCCCTCATCGTGGACGCACTGTTCGCGATCGCGGAGCGGGTGGCCCGCCGGGCCATCGGCTCCGCACCGTCCCGTGGCCGTCCGCGCAGCGAACGTCCCGAACCACTCAGCACCGACCGGCAGTCAACACTGGAGGAGATCCGATGAGTATCCGTACCGTCCGGAAGGGGCGCCTGGCCACCGGCGCATTCGCCGTCGGCGCCGTCCTCGCCCTGGCCGCGTGTGGCTCGGGCGACCCACTCGCCCCCGAGGACACCGGATCCGAGTCCGGTGACGGCGGGGCCGCCACTGGCCCGATCGTGATCGGGTCACAGGCCTACTACTCGAACGAGATCATCGCCGAGATCTACGCGCAGGCGCTCGAGGCGGACGGGTTCGAGGTGGAACGCCAGTTCCAGATCGGCCAGCGCGACGTCTACATGGCCGCCATGGAGGACGGGTCGGTGCAGCTGATCCCCGAGTACTCCGGGAACCTGCTGCAGTTCTACGACGCGGAGACCGAGGCCCGCAGCACCGAGGACGTCGCAGCCGCGCTGCCGGACGCGGTGCCGGACGGCCTCGCCGTGCTGGACCCGGCGGACGCCCAGGACGCGGACTCCTACAACGTGACGGCCGCGTTCTCGGAGGAGAACGGCATCACGTCCCTGGCCGATCTGGCCGACTTCGACGGCACCCTCACGGTCGGCGGCAACGCCGAGCTCGAGTCCCGCCCGTACGGCCCGCCGGGACTGAGCGAGTTCTACGGAGTGGACGTGGAGTTCGTCGCCATCGGGGACAGCGGCGGCCCACTCACCAAGGACGCCATCCGGGACGGGACCATCACGATGGGCGATATCTACACCGCCGACCCTGACCTCGCGACCGGTGACTTCGTCACCCTGGAGGACCCGGAGAGCATGATCCTGGCGCAGAACGTGACCCCGGTGGTCGCGGCGGACCTGGCCGAGGCGGTGACCCCGACCCTGGACGCCGTGAACGCCCTGCTCACCACGGAGGAGCTGATCGCGCTCAACGCGAGCAGCGTGAACGACCAGCAGGACTCGGCGACCATCGCGACCGCGTGGCTCACCGACAACGGGCTGCTCTGAGCCGATGAGCGTCAGCACCGACATCCTGGCCGACGGCTTCGCCCGCGTGCAGGGCCTGGTCCACCGTGTCCTCGATGACGCCGACGACCCGGTCCTCACCTCTCGTCTGGACCCGGCGGCGAACACGGTCGCGTGGCTGATCTGGCACCTGACCCGGGTCCAGGACGACCACGTCGCGGACGCCGCCGGATCGGAACAGGTGTGGTCCGCGGCAGGCTGGGTGGACCGGTTCGAGCTGCCGCTCCCGGCCGAGGACACCGGGTACGGTCACACCGCCGAGCAGGTCGGCCTGGTCCAGGCCGGCGCGCAGAACCTGCGCGGTTACCACGACGCGGTCCATGACCGCACCCTCGGCTACCTGGCCGGGTTGACCGAGGATGACCTCACCGCCGTCATCGACACGAGCTGGGACCCGCCGGTCACGCTCGCGGTGCGGTTGGTCAGTGTGATCGGGGACGACCTGCAGCACGCGGGCCAGGCTGCCCTAATCAAGGGAATCCTCGCCCGCACCGGGACCGCAACCCGCTGAGCCGCACGCAACGGCGGGCGGCCCGGGTCCGGTGACCCGGGCCGCCCGCCGTCCGCTGCCGCAGGAACTCAGCGCAGGCCCTCGAAGAACGCCCGGATCTCCGCCACCAGCTCGTCCGGGGCCTCCATCGCCGGGAAGTGGCCACCGACCTCGAACTCCGTCCACCGGGTGACGTTCCCCGTGTCGACGAGCGAGCGCACCGAGGGGTCGCCCGCGAACACGGCCACCCCCGTGGGCACGGTGGGCCCAGTGGGCACAGCCGTCGCCCCCTCCTGCCCGTCGGGTCCGGCTTGCGCGTCGGCTCCGGCGTATTCGGGTCGCTGGTCGTCCTCCCCGCCCGGCGGGGTCCAGTCGAGCTCGCCGTTCATGGACTCGTACACGAAGTTCGCCGAGCCGGCGCCGCCCTGGAAGAACCAGGTCAGGGTGACGTTGGTCAGCAGCTGGTCGCGGTCCACCGCGTCCTCGGGCAGGTCCTTGGCCGGGTCGGTCCAGGCCCGGAACTTCTCGACGATCCAGGACAGCTGCGCGACCGGTGAGTCGGTGAGCGCGACCGCGATCGTGGACGGCTGGTTGCTCTGCAGCAGGAAGTACCCGGACCCATGCTCGCCGAAGTCCTGCTCCGAACTCAGACGCTGCTGCTCGCGCTCCGTGAACTTCTGGCCCGGTGTCGGCTTGGCGAAGTTCGACGGGCCGTTCATGTGGATCCCGACCACGGCCTCCGGGGCCGCGCCGGCGAGCATCCCGGCCACGCCGGCACCGATGTCCCCGCCCTGGGTGCCGTACCGCCCGTACCCCAGCCGCCGCATCAGTTCGGCATAGGCGTCGACCGTGCGCGGCAGCCCCCATCCGGTGGTCGCCACCTCAGGCGAGAGACCGAACCCCGGCAGGCTCGGGATCACCAGGTGGAACGCCTGGTCCGGGTCCGAGCCATGATTGCGCGGGTCGGTGAGCGGACCGATGATCTTCTGGAACTCGACGACCGTGCTCGGCCAGCCGTGGCTGATCAGCAGCGGCATCGCACCCGGTTCGGGCGAGCGCACGTGCAGGAAGTGGACGTCCTGACCGTCGATCTCGGTGACGTACTGTGGGATGGCGTTCAGCCGCTCCTCCTGGGCGCGCCAGTCGAAGCCGGTGCGCCAGTACTCGGCCAGCCCGCGCAGGTAGCCGACCGGGGTGCCCCGCTCCCAGCCGACGCCCGGCAGCGCCACCGGCCACCGGGTCCTGGCCAGGCGCTCGTGCAGGTCGTCCAGGGCGGCCTGCGGGATGTCGATCGTGTAGGGCCGGATCTCTGTGTCCTTCTGCATGTTCTTGTCCATGTCCACGACGCTACGCATGGATGTGGCGGGTTCGCTTCCGCATCTTCTGCCACCATCGACGCATGATCTCGACGTCGGCCCGGCTCCTGCGCCTGCTGTCCCTGCTCCACACGCATCGGGCGTGGTCCGGTGGCGAGTTGTCCGAACGGCTGGGGGTGAGTACCCGCACCGTCCGGGCCGACGTCGAGGCGCTGCGCGAGCTCGGATACCCGGTCGACGCCGTCCGGGGCCCGGGTGGTGGGTACCGGCTCGTGGCCGGCACGAAACTGCCACCGTTGCTGCTCGACGACGAGGAGGCGGTCGCCGTCGCCGTCGGGCTCCGCTCGGCAGCCACCGGCGCCGTCGGCGGGATCGAGGAGACCTCGTTGCAGGCACTCACGAAACTCGAGCAGGTGCTGCCCAGCCGGCTGCGGCACCGGGTCGCGACGTTCACCGAGGCGGTGGTGCCGATCCCGACGGCGGAGCCCACCGTGGCCGTCGACGTCCTGACCGCGGTCGCCTCGGCGGCCCGCGAGCATCAGCGGTTGCGGTTCGACTACACCGATCACCGGGGCGCGGTGACCAGGCGTGAGGTCGAGCCGCTCCGGCTCGTGAACACGGCGAGCCGCTGGTACCTGGTGGCGTGGGACACCGACCGCCGGGACTGGCGCACGTTCCGGGCCGACCGGGTCGAGCCGAAGGTCCCCGTGGGGCCGCGGTTCACACCGAGAGAGCCGCCCGCCACGGACCTGGCGGCCTATGTGAGTGAGCGGACCGGGACGGCGGTCTGGGGCGTCCAGGCCCGGATCCGGCTGCATGCTTCGGCGGCGTCCGTGGCCGCGCGGATCACGCCCACGATGGGATCGGTGACGCCGATCGACGACGAGCACTGCGAACTGCGCACGGGCGGGTCCAGCCTGGAGGTCCTGGCCGCCTACCTGGGCCTGCTCGGCGTGGATTTCGACGTGCTCGCCCCGGCCGACCTCGTCGAGCATGTGCGCACCCTCGGCGAGCGCTACCGGCGGGCGGCCGACCCGCGGTGAGGACCGCCCGGGCGAGCGTCAACGCTCGGCGGGCTCCGCCGTCGGGGTCCGGATCCCGATGAACGAGAAGGCCGCGCCGACGCCCATCAACAGCGCACTGACCACCAGACCGCGGTAGAACCCGGCCAGATCGAGCATGCCGCCGACGATCGTGCCGACCATGGCCACCGCGACCAGCCCGGCCACGCGCGAGATGGCGTTGTTCACGGCGGAGGCGATGCCGGCCCGCTCCGGGGCCACGGCACCGAGCACCGCCGACGTCAGCGGGGCGACGGTGACGGTCAGGCCGAGCCCGAACAGGATCACGCCGGGCAGCATCTGGGTCCAGTAGTTCATCGGGTCGGTGACGCTCAGCATGAGCAGGAACCCGGCGCCGGCGAGCAGCGGCCCGGCCGTCATGAACAGCCGCGGCCCGTACCGCCCGGACAGCCGGCCGAACGTCGAGGACAGACCGATCATCAGGATCGTGGTCGGGATCATGGCGAGCCCGGCCACGGTGGCTCCGAAGCCCGCACCCTGCTGCAGGTAGACGACGATCACGAACCCGGACAGGCTCAGCGCCGCATAGATGAAGGTGGTCGCGAGGTTGCCCCAGGCGAAGTTGCGTACCCGGAACAGCCCGAGCGGCAGGATCGGTTGGGCCGTGGTCGCCTGCCGGCGCAGGAACGCGGCCAGAGCCAGCACGCCGACGAGCATCGGCCCCCAGATCGCGGGACTCGCCCAGCCCAGGTTGCCCTGCTCGATGAGGGCGAACACCGTGCCGCCCAGACCCACGACGGCCAGCACCGCGCCGGGATAGTCGATGGTGGCGCCCGGCCGGCGGACGTCCCGCTGCTCGAGTCGCGCGAGCAGGACCAGGCAGATCGCGATCGGGACCACGTTGACCAGGAAGGCGGCACGCCAGGACAGCAGGTCGATGAACCCGCCTCCGACGACCGGGCCGACGAGCTGGGCGACCGAGGTCCACCCGGTCCAGGACCCGATGGCGCGCGCCTGTGCGGCGTCGCGGAAGTTCGACATGATCAGGGCGAGCGAGCTCGGCACCAGGAGGGCGCCGGCGACGCCCTGGAGGGCACGCATCACCACGATGAACTCCACCGTGGGCGCGGCCGCGATGAGGGCCGAGGTGATCCCGAACCCGATCAGGCCGACCCGCAGCACCACGATCCGCCCGTACACGTCCGAGAGTGACCCCGCGATCAGGATCAAGGCACCGAGCGTGATCAGGTAGGCGTCGACGATCCACTGCTGCGAGCTCAGTCCGCCGCCGAGCTCGTCGCGGATCGCGGGCAGCGCGACGGTCGCGAGGGTGCCGTCGAGGAACGAGACGAATGATCCCAGCACGGCGATCGCGAGCACCAGGCGCTGTTCGCGCGTCACGACCCGCAGCCTAGTCCAGTCCAGCCCCCTGCCCGCGGGGTCCCGCCGCCGCTCGGTGGGCTCGGCGCTGAGCTCGGCGCCGCCGCGCACGCTTCGGCACTCAGAGCTTCGAGTTCGTCCGCGGGCGGGACCTGCACCGACGCAAACGCAACCTGGCCACGTACTTCGTGCTCCCGGTCGGCTACTCGGTCGTGGCCAGCGGTGCCATGATCGGCCGGCTCGTGGAACCACTGGGCAGGGTGCGGTGGACGAAGGAGGGACCTCCTGACCCCGACGCCGCCCGGGACCCGCGGGGTCAGGGCAGCGTGTGTCCGGCGGCGCTGAACAGCCGGTACCACTCCTCGCGCGTCAGCGGGACCTGCGAACCCGCCGCGGCATCCGCCACCCGCTCGGGACTGGTGGTGCCCAGGACCACCTGCATCTCGGCCGGGTGACGGGTGATCCAGGCGACCGCGATCGCGGCGGGGGGCACCCGGTAGGCATCCGCGAGGTCGTCGATCTCGTCGTTGAGCGGGCCGTAGTGCTCCCGGTCGCCGAGGAAGACCCCGGAGGCGAACCCGCTCTGGAACGGTGACCAGGCCTGCAGGGTGATCCGGTTCATCCGGGCGTGGTCGAGGATCCCGCTACCGCGGTCGATCGAGGCGTCCAGGTGCGCCATGTTCGTCGCGAGCCCGCTCGCGATCAGCGGAGCGTGCACGAGGCTCAGCTGCACCTGGTTCACCACCAGGGGCTGGCGCACCGACCGGCGCAGCAGCTCGATCTGCCCGGGGGTGTGGTTGGAGACTCCGAAGTTGCGCACCTTCCCGGTGCCCTGGAGTTCGTCGAACGCCTCGGCGACCTCGTCCGGTTCCATCAGCGTGTCCGGCCGGTGCAGCAGGAGCAGATCCAGGTACTCGGTGCGCAACGCGACCAGGGACTCCTCGACCGTCCGCACGATGTGAGCCTTGCTGAAGTCGTAGAGGCCCGGCCGGATCCCGACCTTCGACTGGATCAGGACGGACTCCCGTTCCGCCGGTCCGAAGCTGATCGCGTCCCCGAACCGCTGCTCACAGGCGTGCCGCTGTCCCCCGTAGATGTCGGCGTGGTCGAAGCTGTTCACGCCGTTGTCGCGGGCCACGGCCACCAGGGTGCGGATCTCCTCGTCACGCAGTTGGGCGATGCGCATCATGCCGAGCACCACGTTGGAGGCGTTCAGGTCGGTCCCGTGGATCGGAAGGATCTTCATGACCCCATCTTGGCGGCTACTCCACGAGTTTGCCCTCCTGCGACACCTCGCCGATCAGGTCGGCGATCTCCGGTGGCACCGGTGGGACCGGCTCTCGCACCACCCCGGCTCCCGGGGACCAGACCAGGTTGACGGCGAGTTCGGGGTCGAGGTCCGGGTGGTCGCTGCGGTTGTGGCAGCCGCGGGTCTCCCGGCGTTCGAGGGCGGCGGCCAGGGTCGCGCGGGCCGCGAGCGCCGAGGCCTCGAGGTCGAACGCGTGGGCCAGGTCGGCGTAGCCGGCGATGTCGGGGTGGATGCCGACGGCGCCGATCCGCTCCTCGATCGCGTCGAGTTCGTCGAGGCCGGCGCGCAGGCCGGCCTCGTCACGCACCACCCCCGCGTGCTCGGTCATGGTGTTCCGGATCGCTCGCTGCAGGGCGCGCACATTCTCCGAGCCCTCAGCAGCGAGCAGGTCGTCCACCTCCGTCCGGGCCTCGTCGACGGCGGCGGCGGAGCGTCGCTGCGCCTGGAGTCCGGCCGAGTACTCGGCCGCTGCCCGCCCCACGATCCGGCCGAACACGAGGAGCTCGATCAGGGAGTTCCCGCCGAGCCGGTTCGCACCGTGCAGCCCGCTGGATGCCTCTCCGATCGCGTACAGACCGTCGACGTCGGTGCCGTGATCCTCCGGCCGGACCCAGACCCCGCCCATCGAGTAGTGCGCGGTGGGCGCGATCTCGATCGGGCTCGTGGTGATGTCGAGCATCTGGAGTTCCAAGAGCGTCTGGTAGACGCGCGGCAGCCGGGTCATGATCGTCTCCCGCGGGAGGTGGGACACGTCCAGCCAGACCCCGCCGTTGTCGGTTCCGCGACCCTCGCTGATCTCGGTGTAGGCGGCCAGCGCGACCCGGTCGCGGGTGGACAGCTCCATGCGCTCGGGGTCGTAGCGGGTCATGAACCGCTCGCCGAGACCGTTCCGCAGGATCCCGCCCTCGCCGCGGGCCGCCTCGGACACGAGCGTGCCGGCCGCGTTCTGTGGTTCGAGGAGCCCGGAGGGATGGAACTGCACGAGTTCCGGATCCCGCAGGCGTGCGCCGGCCTCCACGGCCAGCCGGAACGAGTCGCCTGTGTTCTCGTCCCGCCGGGAGGAGGTGCGGCGCCAGATCCGGGTGTGCCCGCCGGCGGCCAGGATGACGGCGTCGGCGTGGATCAGGTAGCGGGTGCCGTCGGTGAGGTCGAAACCGTAGGCGCCGAAGACCACGTTGTCCCGGACCAGGATCCGGGTGATGTACACGCCGTCCAGGATCGGCACCTCCACCTGTTCGGCCCGGCGGACCAGCGTGCGCTGGATCTCCAGGCCGGTGTAGTCGCCGGCGAACGCGGTCCGCCGGTAGGTGTGCGCGCCGAAGTACCGCTGGGAGATCCGGCCGTCCTCCTCCCGGGCGAAGGCCATGCCGTAGCGCTCCAGGTCCGCGATGCCCCGGCCCGCCCCACGCGTGACGATCTCGACGGTGTGGGGGTTCGCCAGGTGGTAGCTCTCCTTGATCGTGTCCGCGGCGTGCTGGCGCCAGCTGTCCTGCGGATCCATGGTTCCGAGTGCGGCGTTGATCCCGCCGGCGGCGAGCGCGGTGTGGGCGTCGAGCCGGGGCCGCTTGCCGACCGCGAGCACGGCCACCCCGGCCTCGGCGAGCTCGATGGCGGCTCGCAGCCCGGAGCCGCCCGTGCCGATGACGAGGACGGAGGTGGAGAGTCGGTGTTCTGCGGCGGACATGTGGGGGTCCTTCGGATCGGGGCTCGGTGCCTTGCACACCTATGACCACGCTAGGCACCGAGTCGTGACAGCCCCGGGCCGAAGGTCCCTGGACGATCAGCCCAGATCCTTCTCGGCGAGCTCCCGGAAGTCGTCCGGGACCCCGGCCCCACGGCCGAGCGTGGCCGGCAGGTACCCCACGGCGTCCTTGCCGAACCGGGCCCGGGCGGCGTCCATCGAGGCGTCGAGCGCCCACCGGGCCGACCCGGGCGCCGAGCCCGGCCGCCAGGGATCCTCGGTGCCGAGCGGGAGTTCGAGCTGCACCCCGCGCTGGGGACCCAGGTTGGAGACCGAGATCGCGAGCAGACTCACCTCCGGCACCGGTTCGCCCTGATCGCCGATCGCCTGCCAGGCGAGCCGCTCGGCGACCTCCGTGATCGTGAGCGTGGACGACACCGGCGCGCCGAGGGTGACCGACCGGGTGACCGACCGCATCCCGGCGAACCGCACCCGCACGGTGATGGTGCGCCCGGCCCGCTCCTTCGCACGCATCCGCCCGCCGACCCGCTCCGCGAGGTGACCCAGCACGGCTCGGACGAGTTCCGCCGTCGGCTCCCGCCGGCCGAGCGCGGACTGCGCGCCCACCGATCTGGCCCGCTGCCCCGCGGACACCCGCCGTGGGTCGGTGTTGTGGGCGAGGGCGTGCAGGCGCTCGCCGGCCGCGGGGCCGAGCAGAGAGCGCAGCATCCCCGGGGTGGCCCGCCCGAGCTCCCCGATCGTGTGGATGCCGCGGTCGGCCAGGTGCTGGCGGGTCACCGGGCCGACGCCCCACATCAGGGCGACCGGCAGCGGGTCGAGGAACTCCCGCTCCCGCTCGGGCTCGACGACCACCAGCCCGTCGGGCTTGGCCACCTGGGAGGCCACCTTCGCCAGGTGCTTGGTGCGGGCGGCGCCCACCGAGATCGCCAGCCCCACCTCCGCCCGGACCCGTTCGCGCAGGTGGGCGCCGATCACGCCGGGCGGCCCGAACAGGTGCACCGAACCGGACACGTCCAGGAACGCCTCGTCGATCGAGATCCGCTGCACGGCCGGGGTCACGTCACCGAGGATGTCCATGACCTGATCCGCGAGCGGCTGGTAGCGCGTGAAGTTGCCGCGGACGAACACCAGTTCCGGGCACAGCCGGGCGGCCCGCCAGCCCGGCATGCCGCCCTGCACCCCGAACGCCTTGGCCTCGTAGGACGCGGCCAGCACGACTCCCCCGTGCGCGCTGCCCCCGACGGCGATCGGCCGGCCCCGCAGCGCAGGGTTCAGCAGCTGCTCGACCGAGGCGTAGAACGCGTCCAGGTCGGCGTGCAGGATCGTGGGCCCGACGAACACGACCCGATCCTAGTCGAACATCCGTACGACGTCGAGAGATCGGGCGACCCCCGCGCGGGGAGGGCCGGACGCGGCGGTCCGGTCGGGGTCGGTCGGGGTCAGTCCGTGGCCACGTCCCAGGTCCCGATGTCCGCGAGGGTCACGCTCGACAGTTCCGCCCCGGCCGCCGTGAGCAGCGCGACGCAGTCCACGAGCGGCTCGGTGTCGGAGAAGCCCGCCGTCGCCGAGCCGTCCGCCGTGCAGTCGAAGTCGCCGATCACCCGCAGCGGTTCTGCGTCGCCACCACCCGAGACCCGACCGGACCACCCGTCGGGGGCGAGGGAGGGCACGAGGGCGCGATCGACGTCATCGAGCGTGCCCTCGGTCAGCCCCATGGTCACGGTCACGAACCAGGGTGTGCGACCGGCCAGTGAGGAGGCGTCGACCCCCATCTCGCCGAGTTCGACGGTGGTCCCGGACCGCACGTCCGTGACCGTGACGGCGAGGGTGGCGGAGTCGCCGGCACCGACGTCGATCGACTCCCCGACGGCGACCGCGTCGGTGCCCTCGGCGGAGCAGGCGGCCAGGAGCAGGAGGCCGACGGCGGCGGCCAGGGCGGCTGGGCGGGTGCGTTTCATCCTCCAACCGTAGGGGGCTCCACCCACCGTCGGGTCCCACCGCGGGCGGCTCAGGAGGTCGGTGGCGTCCAGCCCGTCACCGCGTCCGCGACCCCCTGGCCAACGTCGGGTGCCCGATCTCCTCGAGGCTCGGCTGCGGCATAATGGGGCCCGAACGACAACTGAATGCCACCGAACCGCGGCGGGAGAGTCCCGCAGTCGCGGGGCGCCGAAGGAGCAACCTCCCCGGGAATCTCTCAGGCCCCCAGACCGCCAGCGGCGAGGCTCCTCTGGAAAGCAGCCCTTCGGGGTTCACCGACGGTGCAAGCGGGTCACGCCCGCGAAAGCTCTCAGGTCCGATGACAGAGCGGGGAACACCCCCGCTGTCGGCGTACCCAGCGCCCTGTCCCAAGGAGTCCCGTGGCTCTCATCCTCGGCACGACCCCGACCACCCCCGAGCGCTCGCTCACGAGCGAGCCCGGCCGTGTCCGCGAACCGCTCTCGGGCCGTGGATCCCCGAACCGGCGGCTCGGCATCCTCGCCATCATCGTGTCCGCGTCCGCCATGGGCGCGGCCGGACTGTTCAGCCGGATGGCGACGCCGTCCGGCGCCGTGATCGGTGAGTCCCTGACGCTCGGGCGGATGCTCGTCGGGGCGATCGGGACCCTGGCGGTGCTCGCGCTGGCCGGCCGGATCCGGCAGCTGCGCCGGGTGCGCCTGTCCGCATCGGTGGTCCTGGGTGGGGTGTTCCTCGGCCTCTCGCTCGCCACCTACATCTCCGCGACCGTGCTGACCGACCTCTCCCGGGCGGTCGTGCTGCACTACATCGGTCCCGTGCTCGCGACCGTCCTGGCCCGGGTCCTGCTGAAGGAGCGGCCAGGACGCCTCGATGTGCTCTCCCTCGGGATCGGGTCGATCGGCATGGTGCTGGCGGCCGGTCTGCTGGTCTCGGGCGACGCCGCGGCCCATCCCCCGGAACAGCAGCGTCTCGGCACCATCCTCGGGATCGCCTCCGGCCTCAGCTACGCGGTCGCGTTGCTGTGCTACCGCTACCGCTCCGACATGCCGGCCGACGTGCGGAGCTTCTGGAACTTCCTCTTCGGCGCGCTCGGAACCGGCGCGATGGTCGCCGTGACCCGGCCGGACCTGTCCGGCCTGACGGCGTCGAACTGGGCATGGGCCGGCACGTTCTTCCTGGTCTGCGGTCTGCTCGCGCTCGGCCTGCTCGTCGTGGCGGGCGCACATCTGCGGGCCGCCGAGCTCTCGAGCCTGTCCTACTGGGAGATCGTCGTGGCCATCGGGATCGGCGCCGTCGCGTTCGGTGAGGGCATCTCCCCGCTCGCCGCCGTTGGCGTGGTGCTCATCGTGGTCGCGATGGTCCCGATGCTGGCCCGCCGGCAACCCGGCCGGCGTCCGGCGAGATGCCGGCCGCCCGGAGCCGCTGACGCGATCGGGGCGGTCGACGACGGCGCTGCGACCGGATCGTCCGGGTCCACGGACTCCGCGCGACCACCTGGTCGCCCTCGACCCGGACCCCGATCTCCACGACCACATCGCCGGTGAGGTCCGGCGCGAGCGTCGCGGGCCGCGAACGTCCTCCGCCGACGCGACCCGGCACCACGGGTGCCGGGTCGCGTCCGCTCCGTTGCCCGGGTGCGACCCGGGTCAGGCCTTCTTGGCGAAGTCCTCCGGGAACCCGTTGAACTCATCCGGGTGGAACCCGGTCCGGTCGCCGCGCTCGAGGCCGTTGACGGCCTCGATGTCGGCGTCGGTCAGCTCGAAGTCGAAGACGGCGATGTTCTCCGCGACCCGCTCCGGGGTGACCGACTTCGGGATCACGATGTTGCCGAGCTGCAGGTGCCAGCGCAGCACCACCTGGGCCGCACTGCGGCCGAGCCGCTCGGCGATCGCAGTGATGACCGGGTCGGCCAGGACCCGCCCCTGACCGAGCGGGCTGTAGGCCTCGGTGGCGATCCCCTGCGCCGCGTTGAACTCGCGGACGTCACGCTGCTGCAGGTAGGGGTGCACCTCGATCTGGTTCACGGACGGCAGCGGCAGGCCGGCCTCCACGAGCTGCTCGACGTGGTGGGGCAGGAAGTTGGAGACGCCGATCGAGCGGATCCGGCCGGCGTCCTTCAGCTCGCTGATCGCGCGCCAGGAGTTCACGGCCTCACCGCGCTTCGGTGCCGGCCAGTGGATCAGGTAGAGGTCGACGACGTCCCGGCCCAGCGCCTTCGCGCTCGCGTCGAACGCGGCGAGGGTGCTGTCGTAACCCTGGTCGTCGTTGGCGAGCTTGGTGGTCACGAACACCTCGTCGGCGCCGAGCGACGAGGCTGCGAGGGCCGCGCCCACGCCGGTCTCGTTGCGGTAGCGGGCGGCGGTGTCGATCGCGCGGTAGCCCGCCTCGAGGGCGTGCGTCACGGCGATCTGGGTCTCCTCCGGCGGCACCTGGAACACGCCGAAGCCGAGCTGCGGGATCGTCACGCCGTCGTTCAGTGTCACCTGGGGATGGGTCATGGTGCTCCTTCTCTCGTCGCTGTCTGCTTAGGTATGACCATAGCGAGGTTGCGCGTCGAGAGAGTGTTCGTCTCGCTGGACGGCTTGCAGAACCGCGCCACGAGGCACCCGCTGCCAGCCGTGCCTCAGGCCGCGTCCGTCTGTGACCGCGGGTACAGGTCGGCCATCGCGAAGTCCAGATACCTGTGCAGAATGACCGTCCCACCGTCCTGGAAGTGAACACGACAAAGGCACAGGAACGGCATGTAACTGTGCGCACGGACTCCGATCGGGCGCCCGGGCTCGCCCTTGACGGTGAAGATCCGGTTCCGCCAGCCGCGTCCGAGGAAGAACTCAGCTCTCGTCACGTCGGAAAGGTCTGACGGGTAGCCCTTCTCCGCTCGGCGGTGGCCGACGAGGGAGACGAACACCTCGAACTTCTGGCCCGGGAGGTTCGACGGCGCGATCACGTGTGAGAGGAAGACGAACCTGTTGTCGTCGTACAGGCGCGACCGTTCGCGCAGCCACCCGTCCAGGTCCCCCCTCGATGCGCTAGCACCGGCCCCCAGCGCATGTCCGCGCTCGGCATCAACGGATCTGAGGTCCTCGTAACGGTCGATGAGTTTCGCGCTGAACCCCGCCGGACCACCGAGCTGAAGCTCCGCGCCGGATTTGACACGGGTGGTGATCGATCCCACGAATCGCGTCAGTGGCCTGCGGAAGACAAGCAGGAGCACCAACATCGTGATCGGCCACACCAGCGTCTGCAATAGAGGGATCCAAGCCTCCATCCAGGCAGGATGGCACCGCACCGGGCGCAGCCGCAGGCGATTCGCACCAGACGGATACGTCGATCGCCAGCCGATGGGCGCGGGCCGCCGACTGCGACGATACTGACCTGCGTGACCAACGACCCCGCCCACGACCTGCCCGAGTCCGAGGAGGTCGCCCGACTCGTCGGCAATGCGCCCCGCCCGTCCGCCGTGATCGTCAACCCGCACCGGCTCGACGACATCGAGCGTCTGCGCCGCACTATCAGCACCACGCTCACCGACGCGGACTGGCCGGAGCCCCTCTGGCTGGAGACCACCGAGGACGATCCGGGCACCGGGCAGGCCCGCGAGGCTGTGGCAGACGGTGCGGAGGTCGTGTTCGTCAGCGGCGGTGACGGCACCGTGCGGGCATGCGTCGAGGGACTCGCCGGAAGCGACGCGGCCCTGGCCATCCTGCCGGGCGGTACCGGGAACCTGCTCGCCGGGAACTTCGCGATCCCCACCGACCCCGCCGACGGCGTGCGGCTGGCCATCGCGGGTGGGCGCCGGCGCATCGACGTCGGCGAGGTCGGCGCGCAGGTGTTCGCCGTGATGGCGGGCATGGGCTTCGACGCCAAGATGCTCGACAGCGCCTCGACGGAGCTGAAGGCCAGGATCGGCGCACCGGCCTACGTGGTGTCCGCGATGAAGCACCTGTTCGACCATCCGATGCGGGTGCAGGTGGTCGTCGACGACGCCGAGCCCCTCGACCGCAGGGCCCGCTCGGTGATCGTCGGGAACGTCGGTCAGATCCAGGCGGGCGTCGCACTCTTCCCGGACGCCGAGCCGGACGACGGCTACCTGGACGTGGCGATCCTCGCGCCGCGCCATCTCGGGCACTGGGTCTCGACCGTGGCGGGCGTGCTGACGCGCCGGAAGCGCGTGCCGAACCTGGAGATCCTGCGGGGCAAGCGCGTCCGAGTCCGGAGCACGCAGGCGCATGACCGTGAACTCGATGGCGACGTGATCGAGCCGGGTCACGAACTCCTGGCCACCATCCGGCCCGCCTGCCTCTGGATCTGTGTTCCCACCGAAAGGCCCACGGGAGGCTCGGGTGCTCGATCGGCCCGCTGACGGCGAGCGTCCCGCCGCCGGAGGCCTCTCGAAGCCCCCGGTGCGATCGTAGGTGACGACTCCATGGCGGTGCCGGTGAGACGGCGAACAGGGGACGAGCAAGCCGCCATCGCGCGGTGGGTGGCCGGGCAGTGTGGGCAGTGTGGGCAGTGTGGGCAGCACACGCATCGGATGGGGCCGGTGCGCCCGGACGGGTGAGGGTCCGCCGTCATAGAACCAGCCGGTGCTCGTCACCGCCTCCAGGCCGGAGGACTCGATCGTGACGACCACCCGGCCGGCCCGGTTCGGTGGGCACGCGGGCGGCGTCGGCCCCGGGTGGCGGCAACCGGCGCCCATCGTCCGCAGAGTCGAGTCGCCGAGGGCGGCGGGCTCACCGTCACAGGACGACCGCAGATCCCCGCGACGTGCACCCAGGTGGTCCTGAATCACGGGTGTCGCAGCGGTCCGGCTGCGAGCGCTCGTGGCACCGCGGTGCTGGACCGGCTCGCCCGGACTCCCTCGGATTTTTCATCCGGGTGCATCCGCCGGGGCAGCTTCGGCGGAATACCTCCATGTCAGCACGTCACCGGCCGCGCCGGGACCCACCCAGGAGGAACCATCATGCGAAAGTCAGCAGCCGCCCTCGGCGGGACGCTCGGTATCGCCGCGCTCGTTCTCGCCGCCACCCCGGCCACCGCGGACTCCCACACGGCGTCCCTTTCCGTGCTGCACGGCGTTCCGGACCTCACCGTGGACGTCTACGTCAACGGAGAGATCACCCTCGACGACTTCGCGCCGGGCGAACTGGCCGGCCCGCTCGAGCTCGAGCCCGGCACCTACACCGTCGCGATCACCGCCGCGGACGCAGCCGATGACGGCGCCCCCGTGATCGGCCCGGTTGACCTGCCGCTGGAGGAGGGCAGGAACTACACCGCAGTCGCCCACCTCGACGCCCAGGGCAGCGCTCCGACGGCCACACTGTTCACCAACGACACGTCACCGACCGCGCCCGGCGAGGGCCGGCTCACGGTGCGGCACGTCGCCGCCGCTCCCGCGGTGGACGTACTGGCCGGGGGTGAGGCCGTGATCAGTGGGCTGGCGAACCCGGACGAGGCTTCGCTCGACCTGCCCGCCGGGACCGTCTCGGCCGCCGTGGCGGCCGCCGGCACCACCGAGCCGGTCATCGGGCCGGCGGATGTCACCGTTGCCGAGGGCGTCAGCACCGTCGTCTACGCCTGGGGCAGCCTCGAGGCCGGCACCCTTGCCCTTGCCACGCAGACGATCGAGGGTCTGCACTCCTCCCCGGACGGGGTGCCGACCGGTCAGGTGCAGGTCGTCGAGGAATCGTCCTCGGCCGTCCTCTGGGCGGGTGCCGCCGCGGTGCTGGCTCTGTTCGTCGGCTTCGGCGTCCGACGGGCCGCCGTGACCCGCGACCGTTGATGAACTCGCGGGGCATGCGCCGCACCGGCGTCGCCGCGGCGGTAGCCGGCCTCGCGCTCATGGTGGGCTGCTCCCTCTCCCCTGGGGGGCAGCCCACCACCTCGACGGCGACGCCGGTCGGTGATGCCGACCCGGCCGGCGGCGCCACCACCGAGCCGGCACCTGGGCCCAGCGCCCCGGTGCCGGCCTCGCCCGTCCCGGGCGAGGGCCCGATTCCCGTGGTCGACTCGACCGGCACCCGCACCGCAGAGCCGGTGGTCGCCCCGGCGCGGCTCGAGCTGGCGGCGCTGGGCATCGACATGCCCGTCACGGCGGTCGACATCGCCCCGGACGGACAGATGGAGATCCCCGAGAACGCCCTGGTCGCCGGCTGGTACCGGTTCGGTCCGACCGCAGGCGCCGTGTCTGGTGCGGTGGTGATCGCCGCTCACGCCGGGTCCTACGTCACCCCGGTGGGACCGTTCCACGACCTGGATGAGGCGGCGGCGGGCGATCCGATCACGGTCACCCTGGTGGACGGCACCGCGGTGGCGTACGACGTGGAATCGGTGGAACGTCTGGCGAAGGACGTGATCGACCTCGGGCCGTACTTCGATCGGACGGGTGAGCACCGGCTCGTGCTCATCACCTGCGGAGGCCGTTGGGACCCCGAGCGCCGCAGTTACGACGACAACATCGTGCTGACCGCTAGGATTCGCACAGGATGAACGGGCAGGTGGGGCGTCCCGGCGCAACGACGCGGGACCGGCCGAGCGGGTCCCCGGTGACGTCGAGGAGGTCGGAGCCAGTGGGCGAGGTGGAGGCGACGGCCATGCTGCTTGAGCGCGCCTTCCTCGACGGCAGGCCCGAGTCGATGCGGGCCCTCTATGACCGATACGCACCGCTCGTTTTCACGATCGCGATGCGTTCCCTGGCTTCGGTCCCCGACGCCGAGGACGTGACCCAGCAGGTGTTCGTCGCGGCATGGCGGGGCCGGGTTGGGTTCGATCCTTCCCGCGCACCGCTGCAGGCGTGGCTGATCGGGATCACCAGGAACGCCGTCGCCGACGCGCACGCCCGCAGAGCCCGAGAGGGACGGGCCACCGACGCTGCCCGGACCGGGGCCACCGACCACATCGAGGACGGCTCGGCACAGGTGGTGGACCAGGTGCTGGTCGCCGAAGCGATCGACGAGCTGGGTGAACCGCAACGAGCGATTATCAGAATGGCGTTCTTCGACGAGTTGACCCATGTCGAGATCGCCGACCGGGTCGGCCTTCCGCTCGGCACCGTGAAATCACACATCAGACGGAGCCTCGGCAGGCTGCGCACGAGACTGGAGGTGGCAGATGTCGCATCTTGACGACCAGACGATCGCCCTCCGTGCCCTCGGCGAGGACCCGGGGCCTGAGGCGAGCGCGCACCTGGCCGGCTGTGCCACGTGCCGCGACGAGGTCGGGGCCCTGCAGCGGGTGACGACCGCCGCGCGTGCGGGCGCGCCCCGCCTGGACGTTCCCGATGAGCGGGTCTGGCAGCATGTGGCCGAGGAACTCGGCCTGGACCGGATCGGTGCCGATGGAGTCGTCACCGACGAGGTCGACGCGGACCCGGACGACGCCGACGAGCCGCACGCGCCGATCCGGCTCAGTCACGACGTGCCCGCGCCCACGTCGTGGTGGCGGCGCCCCGTCTGGGTCGCGGCCGCCGGGTTCGTGCTCGGGGCCGCGGTCACCGCCGGCGCCCTGACGCTGGGTGGAGAAGGCGAACCACCGGTCGTCGCGACGGCCGAACTCGACCCACTGCCCGGCCACGAGGTGACCGGTACCGCCGCAGTTCATGACGTGGACGGGCGTCAGGTCCTGCGCGTGGAACTTCCGGACCCCGGTGGCGCCGGGTTCCTGGAGGTCTGGCTCCTCGACGCCGACGCACAACGACTGGTCAGCCTCGGCATCCTCACCGGCACCGAGGGAACCTTCGACCTGCCCGTCGGCCTGGACCTCAGCGAGTTCCCGGTCGTGGACGTCTCGGAGGAACCTTTCGACGGGGACCCAGCGCACAGCGGGGACAGCATCGTGCGCGGCACGCTCGCCTGAGCGGACGGCATCGAGCGCGCACGCTCCCCCGAGCCGGCGGGCCTGCCACTCGGAGGTCGACGCGCCCGGGGTGCCCCTCGTATCGATGGTGAACAGGTCCCTGACCTCACGCCGTCTCGCCGCGCCCTGGACCACCCGTCGGTATCACGCGCGAGACCCAGGCGCTGAAGTTTCCCGTTCGCCACGTCGACCTCTAGGTCCGACGGCGGGTCGGCGACGACCGAGTGGTCAGACTCCCCCACCGCGATGCTCGTGATGACTTCGGCGACCTTCGCGGTCTCGTCAGCATCGTCGTGTCGGCCCTTCCTCGTGGGATGTGCAGTCCGAACGAGTCCTCAGCGGGTCGCGCACCCGGGCCATCCCCGGCGACCGCCGGCAGACCTACGCCGCCCACCCGTCGTGGCAGGGCGCCGAGCCTGCTGCTCGCAGGCACGCGATAGCGTGACCCGGGCAACTCCGCCCTCCCCGCTCAGCCCGAAGGACTTCGCGTGCCGCACGTCGCCCCCACCCCGCAGTCCGCCACCGGCTCGCCCGAGGCCGACGAGTCCTTCTCCGTGCGGGCCGCGCTGCGCTCGCCACGCCGGCTGCGCACCGAGGTGCTCGGCGGTCTCGTGGTGGCCCTCGCCCTGATCCCGGAGGCGATCGCGTTCTCGATCATCGCCGGCGTGGACCCGCGGGTCGGGCTGTTCGCGGCCTTCACGATGGCGGTGACGATCGCGTTCGTCGGCGGCCGCCCGGCGATGATCTCCGCGGCCACCGGCGCCGTGGCCCTGGTGGTCGCGCCGGTGGTCCGCGACCACGGTCTCGACCATCTCATCGCCACGGTCATCCTCGGCGGGATCATCCAGGTGGTCCTCGGCGTGCTCGGCGTCGCCAAGCTGATGCGGTTCATCCCGCGGATGGTCATGGTCGGCTTCGTGAACGCCCTGGCGATCCTGATCTTCGTGGCCCAGGTGCCCCACCTGCTCGGGGTGACCTGGATCGTGTACCCGTTGCTCGCCGTCGGCATCGCGGTCATCGTGTTCTTCCCGAGGTTGACGAAGGTCGTGCCGGCCCCGCTGGTCGCGATCGTGGCGCTGACGGCGTTCACGGTGCTCGCGGGCATCGACGTGCCGACCGTCGGCGATGAGGGCGAACTGCCCGAGTCGCTCCCGTCCCTGCTGCTCCCGAACCTGCCGTTCTCCCTCGAGACCCTGCAGATCATCGCGCCGTACGCGCTCGCGATGGCGCTCGTCGGACTGCTCGAGTCCCTGCTGACCGCCAAGCTCGTCGACGACGTCACCGACACCCACTCCAACAAGACCCGTGAGGCGTGGGGCCAGGGCGTCGCGAACATCGTCACCGGGTTCTTCGGCGGCATGGGCGGCTGCGCGATGATCGGCCAGACGATGATCAACGTGAAGAGTTCCGGCGCGCGCACCCGGATCTCGACGTTCCTGGCCGGCCTGTTCCTGCTGATCCTCGTGGTGGGCCTCGGGGATGTCGTCGCGATCATGCCGATGGCCGCGCTCGTGGCCGTGATGGTCATGGTGTCCGTCGGCACGTTCGACTGGCACTCGATCCGGCCCTCGACGCTGCGCCGGCTGCCGAAGTCGGAGGTCACCGTCATGGTCGCGACGGTCGGGGTCACCGTCGCCACGAGCAACCTCGCCTACGGTGTGGGGGTCGGGGTGCTGATCGCGATGGTGCTGTTCGCACGCCGGGTCGCCCACGTCACGTCGGTCACCCGCCTGGACGCCTCGGACGACGACGGCGAGCGCGTCTATGCGGTCGAGGGCGAGTTGTTCTTCGCGTCCTCCAACGACCTCGTCTACCAGTTCGACTACGCCGGCGACCCCCGCAGCGTGGTCATCGACATGTCGAAGGCGCACATCTGGGACGCCTCCACGGTCGCCACCCTGGACGCGATCACCACCAAGTACGAGGCCAAGGGCAAGGAGGTCCGGATCGTCGGGCTGAACCCCGACAGCGCCGCCCGGCACGGGCGTCTCAGCGGCAACCTCGGCGACTGAGCCGGGCGCTCACTCGGCCGCGTCGGCCTCGAGGGCCGACACCAGCACCACGACCGCTTCGAGCGCGCCCTGCAGGTCCTCCCGGGTCAGCGGCCCGAGGTGCTTCGCCGCACCGAGCAGCCCGAGCGTGGTCGCGGACAGCGCGAGCGCGAGCGGCTCGGACGCCACCCGATCACTCAGCGCCCCCCGGCCCTGCAGGTCCTCGATCCAGGCCACCACCGCCCGGTGCCTAGCGCGATAGCGACCGTCGGTGACGCCGTCGGCGTAGGAACCGAGCACACCGTGCTCGTCGAGGAACGCGGCGGTCATCAGCGGATCGTCCAGGAGTACCTCGACGGCGACGGCGTAGGCGCGGCTCAGCGAGGGCGGAACCGTCTCGCCGAGCCGCGTGCTGGCGGCGGCGTTCATGCGGTCCATCGAGCGGGTCAGCAGCACGTCGAGGATCTCGCGCTTGCTCGCGAACTCCCGGTACACCGCACCCTTGGCGATGCCGACCTGCTCGGCAACGGCCTGGACACTCATCGCGTCGAAGCCGCGGGCGAGCACGAGGGCGCGGGCCGCGTCGAGGATCCGCTCGCGCCGGTCAGGGATGAGCGGACGCGGCACCGTCGCCTCCGGATCCTTGGCCGAGGGCGTCGAGAAAACCGGCGACGGCGGGGGTCACCAGGTCCGGACGGTCCCGTTGGACCCAGTGCCCGGCTCCTTCGACGACGACCAGGCGGGCGTCCGGGATCCGCGCGGCGGCCTCGCGGGCGCATGCGACGGGCACACCACCGTCCCGGGAGCCGTGCACGAGGAGCGCAGGCACGGAGAAGTTCTCGAGCCGGTCCAGGTAGTTCGTCCGGGTTCGGTTCCATTGGACCTGGTCGCGCTGCCACTGCTCGAACGCCACCCGGGCGTCCCGGCGACGCGCAGCAGCCGTGATCTCGGCGAGGAGGTCCTCGGTCAGTGCGTCCGGGTTACGCACGATCTGCCGCATACCGCTTGCCAGCAGGCGTGGGCTGCGCGCGTAGGCCTCCTGCGCCAGACTGAGGAGCCCGCTGCGCAGCGCCAGCCAGGTCAGGGTCTGGATGGGCAAGCTGAGCCATCCGTCGGCGAGCCGGTCCTGCAGCCCGTAGCTGCCGAACAGCATCGCACCGGTGATCCGCTCGGGTTCGGCGAGGACATGCCCGATGGCCAGCCCGCCGCCGAGCGAGAGGCCCCCGATCGCATACGGCCCCAGCCCGACGGCGTCGACGAACTCGGCGACGTAGGCGACCAGCCGGTCCTGGGTCACCGGCCAGGGCGCGCGGGGACTCTCGCCGAAGCCGGGGTGGTCGGGGGCGACCACCGTGTGCCCCGCCGCCGCCAGCGCTCCGCCGAGCTCGCCCCAGGACAGGGATGCGTTGTCCGCGTTCCCACCGTGCAGGAGCAGCACCGTGCCCGCCGCTGGCCTCGCCTCCCTCGCGGGCGACCAGTGCAGGTAGGACACCGGACCCCAGGGCAGGTCGACTGTCGATCGGCTCGGTCCCATCGGACTCCTCTCGTAGTGACCAGACTAGCACTCTGGTCACTACCGGAGCGAGCGACGCGGCCTACTGCGCGGATGGCGCCCCGCCGAGGCCGATCTCGTTGCCGTCCGGGTCGCGGTAGATCACCTTCCGCACCCCGTTCCCGTACGTCTCGCGTGACTCCGGGTGGATGCCCCGCCGCGCCGCGGCGTCGGCAGCCTCGTCGAGGTCGCCGACGAAGAGCGTGACGAAGGAGTGCCCGGCGTGCTCGGGCCGTTGCTCCACGTACACGTGCCGACGTTCGGCTACCGTCCACACCCGCTCGGTGTCGTTCGGGTCGAACGTCTCGACCTCACCGAAGAGCCGGTGGTACCACCCCGCGGCGCGGCCGAGGTCGGTCACGGCGACGCCGGCGAACAACTCGAGTTCCCTCTCGGTCTCCATGCCCCTACCGACCTCGGCCGGACACCGAACTCATCGGCCCACGGCGCGGTGGTGACCTCACGCTCCGGCGGCGCGGTCCGCGGCACCCTGCCGTCCGGGCCTGCTACTGCTCGATCCGCACGACCGTGCCGAGTCCGCCCCCCGACAGCGTGTCGGTCGTGACGTAGAGCGCACCGTCGGGCCCCACCGTGATGCCGCCGGGCGCTACCAGTGCCCCGTCCGCCACCTCGCTGCGCACGCCGTCCGGAGTCACCTTGATCAGGGCGCCCTCGAAGTCGCCGGTCGCGAACGCGTGCCCCAGGCCCTGTTCGGCGATCTCGAGGACGTACATGGTGCCGTCGGAGTCGAACGCGAGGTCGATGATCGAGGTGAAGCCCTCCGCGTGGACCTCGGCCGAGCCGTCCGCCGTCACCCGGTACACCCGCGACTCGCCCGGTGCGAACGGGAACCCGAGCAGTTCACCGACGTAGTAGGCGCCGTCCGGCCCGACGGTCACGGCGTCCGGCACGGACTGCGCCATCACCGTGCCCCCGGCGAACGGGACCTCGCGGTCTCCGAACGTGGTCAGGGTGCGCAACTCGCCCGAGTTCGCCTGGAACAGCAGGGCGTTCGCGCCGGCGTCGGCGATCACTACGCCGCCCGGAACGGCGGCGGCCGAATGCGGATTGGAGTCCGGCAGGCCGCCGTCGGGATTCACGGCAGCCTCGTAGGCGGCCAGGTCGGCAACCGTCCTCGTCCTGCCGTTGGGTGCAATCCGGAGGAGGACGCCGAGGTCGCTGCCGGCGGGCCGGGCGGCCGGGTCGTCGCCCAGGCCGACCGGCACGAACATGTTGCCCCGGCCCTGGAACGTCACGTCGTGCACCCCGACGACGTCACCGGCCGGTGCCAGGTAGGTCGGCAGTCCGCTGACCACGTCCGACGCCGCGCCCGTGCCGGGGTCGAGCCGCACGATCGCGCCGTCGTTCGACCCGCTACCCACGGTGGCGACGTACAGTCCGCCGTCGGGGCCGAACGCGAGCCCGCGCGGATTGTCCAGGCCGGTGGCGACCACCGTCGTATCGAAGGACAGCCCGAACCCGAGTGGGAGCAGGATGCCGTCGCCGTCGGCCTCGGGGATGTTCACCGGTAGCCGGCCCGCGGGGTCGATCTCCCCGGCGATCACGCCGACCACACCGTGGAAGTTGACCACGCCGGTGCCGTAGCTGTTGATCACGGCATCCGCACCGGGCAGCACGCTGATGTCGTACGGGTTCCGGGTGGCGATCACCACCACGGGCACCCCGGTGGCGGCGAGCTCGGCGACCATCTGCTGCTGGGCCGCGTTGCCGGTCGCGTTGTAGGACGTGAACACCACGGCGTCGACCTCGGCCGCGGCCGCGACGGCACGCGCCCGGTAGGCGGCCGACGGCGAGGAGCCGTTCTCGTAGTCCTCGGTCACCTCGAAGCCCTGCTCGGCGAGCATCGGACCGACCCGCTCCGGCCAGCCGGAGCCGGCTCCGACCATCAGGATGGTGTCGTCGAGGTCCAGCGGCAGGGTACGTGCGTCGTTGCGCAGCAGGGTGGCGGCCCGCTCGGAGATGGTCGCCGCGGTGGCCAGGTGCTCCGGCGCTCCGACCACGTCGTCGATCGCGCTCACGTCGGCGAACGGGTCGGCGAAGACGCCGCGCTCGGCCTTCCAGGTGAGGATCCGGCGCACCGACTCCCGGAGCCGCTCCACGGTGATCTCACCGTCGGCGACCGCCTGGCGCACGCCCTCGAACGAGGCATCCACGTCCGGAGAGTTCAGCAGGATGTCCGATCCGGCCAGGATGGTCAGTCGGGCGATGTCCTGCTGGCTCCAGTTCGACGCGAGCGCGGCCATGTCCAGGGCGTCGGTGGTGACGATGCCCTCGAAGCCCATCTCCTCGCGCAGCAGCCCGGTCAGCACCGCCGGTGAGAGGGTGCCGGGCATCGTGGGGTCGATCGCCTCGACGATGATGTGTGCGGTCATGATCATGTCCACGCCACCATCGATCGCCGCCTGGAAGGGCGCCAGGTGCTCCTCGAGTGTGGCCCGGTCGTAGGTGACCACCGGCAGCCCGTAATGGGAGTCCTCGGCCGTGTCACCGTGGCCGGGGAAGTGCTTCGCGGTGGCCGCGACGTACTCCTGCAACCCTTGGATCTGAGCCACTCCGAGTTCGCTGACGACGGCCGGGTCCTCGCCCATCGACCGGATCCCGATCACCGGGTTGTCGGGGTTGGAGTTCAGGTCGAGCACGGGCGCGAAGTCGACGTTCACGCCGAGTGCGTCCATCTCGGCGCCGAGCAGCTCGCCCTGCCGTCGGGCCAGGTCCGCGTCGAACGTGGCACCGAGCGCCATGTTCCCGGGCAGCACGGTGGCCGGTGGCCCGATCCGCGCGACCAGGCCACCCTCCTGGTCGATCGTGACGGCGAGCGGGAGGCCAGGACCGTCCTCGCCCAGGGCCGCCTCCTGCAGACCGTTGGACAGGGCCGCCGTCTGGTCGGGGCTGGCGGTGTTGCCGGACCACGCAAAATACAGAACGCCCCCGAGGTCGTACTTCTCCACCACCTCGGCCGGGGTGTCCACGCCGTATCGGGCCTGGTTGCTGGCGGCCATGGACGCGTCGTCGGCGGATGAGCCGTAGACGTGCGTCCAGGTCATCTGACCGATCAGTTCGTCCAGGCTCATGCTCGCGACGATGGCGTCGATCTCGGCAGCGGTGGGGGTGTCGCTCGCCTCCGTGGGCGTGACGTCGGTCGGTGCCGGTGCCCGGGCTGCGCCCGTTGCGGGTGCCAGGGCGCCGAGCACCAGGGCCCCGGTGGCGAGCGCGGTGAGACCTGCACGGGCGGTCCGCGAACTGGGCAGAGTCACGGTGCGTCTCCTCGGTCATGCCGTCGGCGACCTGGTCGTCGCTCCCTCACGGCTCCCTTCGGGTCGGACCTCGTTGCCCGACTACGTGCTCGGAACGATATTCAGGAGTCCGTCGATCGTCAAGAACTTTCACCCTGTCGACAGCAACGTGAAAACGATTTACACGCCCGGTCCGGGCGCGCTCGGCGGCCCGGATTCGGCCGGACGCTCAGGAGAGCACGTCCTTCGTGCTGAACCGCCCGTACGCCAGCGCCCCGAAGAACGCGACGTACGCCGCCTGGAGCAGCGCGTTCTGCGTGAACGACGTCCAGACGACCGGCTCACGGAGCAGGTCGGCGAACGCGAGCCAATGGTGCGTGAACAACCACGGGTGCAGCCAGGCCAGCTGGTCGAGCTGCCCGAGCACCTGGGCCACGATCGTGAGCACGGCCACCGCAGCCATCGCGCCCACGCCGGCGTCGGTGAGGGTGGAGATGAACAGCCCGACGGCGGCCAGACCCAGCATGCAGATGCTCACGTGGGCCCCCACGAGCAGGGAACGGAGCACGGCGTCGCCGACACCGATCGTGTCACCGGAGAGCAGCGTCGCCTCCCCGGCGCCGAACAGCGCCACGCCGATCGCCCACCCGACCAACAGCACCGTGCCACTCGCGGCCAGGCAGAACACGACCGCGGAGAGGTACTTCACCAGGAGCAGGCGCACGCGGCCCGCCGGTGCGACGAGCAGGTAGCGCAGGGTGCCGAGACTCGCCTCCCCCGCGATCGTGTCCCCGGAGACCACGGCCACCGTAAGCGGCAGGAACAGCGGCGTGGTCACCACGAGCGCGGTCACGGCCACGAACATGCCGTTGTTGGTCACCTGGTCCAGGAACGGTGGGCCCTCCCCCGGGCCCGGCGGCTCGGAGGAGAGCCGGACCACGACCGCCATCAGCACCGGGATCGACGCGAGCGCCGCCAACATCGCCCAGGTGCGCCAGCGCCGGAACAGCACGCGCAGCTCCGAGGCGAGCAGCGCACCACCATGCGTGCGGGCGCGCACGGCCACGGCATCAGCGGGCAACGTCGAACCCCTCCCCGGTCAGTGCCACGAACCGTTCCTCCAGGCTCGGCCGGGCCACGTCGAATCCACGCACCCGCACCCCGGCGGTCACGAGAGCGGCCACGAGGTCCTCGGCGGCCGGCCCGTCATCCGGCAGGGCCGCCTCGAGGGTGACCTCGCCCGGGCCCGCGCGCCGGGCCGCGGCAGCGGCGGCGTCCGCCTCGGCCGCCCCCAGGCCGAGGCGAGCGAGTTCGGCGACGGCTCGGTCGCCGTCGGGCGTGAGCATCCGGACCACCCGCTCCCCGGAACCACGCAGCTCGTCCAGGCTGCCCTGGGCCACGAGCGACCCGACGTGCATGACGGCCGCGTGCGTGCAGATCTGCTCGACCTCGGCGAGCAGGTGACTGGAGACGAACACCGTGGTCCCCTCCCCGGCCACGGCCCGGATCAGGGAGCGCACCTCACGGGTGCCCTGCGGGTCGAGACCGTTCGTCGGCTCGTCGAGCACGAGCAGGTCGCGCGGGGTGAGCAGGGCGGCGGCGATGCCGAGGCGCTGCTTCATGCCGAGCGAGTAGGCGCGTGCCTTCTTCCGCGCGGCGTGGGTGAGGCCGACCCGCTCCAGGGCGCGGGCGGTCCTGGCGTCGCGAGTGCCAGGGTCGGCGCGGGCGTCGGCGGAGTCGAGGCGGCGCAGGTTGTCCGCACCGGACAGGAACGGGTAGAAGGCCGGTCCCTCGATGAGCGCACCGACCCGAGGCAGGGCGTCGCGCAGACCCGAGGGCACGTCGTGGCCGAGGACGCGGGCCGTCCCGCTGGTGGCCGAGGCGAGGCCGAGCAGGACTCGGATCGTGGTGGTCTTTCCGGAGCCGTTCGGTCCGAGGAACCCGAACACCGAGCCGCGGGGCACGGCCAGGTCGATGCCGTTGACGGCGAGCTGGTGCCCGAACCTCTTGGTCAGGGCGGTCGTGGCGATCGCGAGGTCGGCGGTTTCGGTCTCCGCCTGATCCGCGAGGCTTGCTGTCTCGCTCACTCAGCCGCCGCGGCCTGGAGCCGCTCCAGCGGCACCGCCCCGACGAGGATCCGGCCGTCGTCGGCGACCAGCACGTTCACGAGGTCGGTGCCGAGCAGACGGCCACCGTCGACGGCGGTGGTCAGTTGCGCGAGCAGCGGCTCGTCGCCGAGGCCGGTCGCGCCGGCGTCGATGATCACGACCGACTCCCAGCCGGTACCGATCACCGAGGGTTCGGGATGCTGGGCAGATGCCGAGGCGTCGCCGCCCTGATCGGAGGGCGGGGCGACCTCCTCGACGTCGGCGCCGGCCGGCGGGGTGAACTCGAACAGGTCGGCGTCCGGCGCGGTCGGGTCGAGCGAGGTGTAAGCGATCTCGAAGGCCGGCGTAGCCTCGCCGCGCGCGGTGACGGTCACCCGAAGCGGTTGTCCGGTCTCACCGTCGACCGCGATCGCCACCTCTCCCACGAGGGTCGCGTCCGTGCGGGGGGTCAGCACGAGGTCATACGCGGCGCGTCCGGCGACCTCGACGTCCTCGCGGACGGTCAGTTCGGTGCTGGGGCCGACGGCGTCGATCAGGTGGTCGGCAACCTCGTCGGGGCGGTACTGCTGGCCCGGTGCGGCCGTGGTGGCGTCGGCATCGGCGGGCAGAGTCGTGTGGGTCGCGGAGTTGTCGCCGGAGTCGTAGGCCCAGACCTCGTTCCCGTTGACGATGACGTCACGCTCGCCGAAGGTCTCGAACACCTGGAGGCGGGCCTGGTCCTGCTCGCCGACGAACACCCGGCCGGAGTGGTCGCTGGTGAGGGCCTCGAGGACGGCGGTCACGGCGGCGGCGTCGCCCGCCGCGTCATCGGGGAGTTCGACCCCGCCGGGCAGCTGCGGAAGCCCGAGGTCGGAGGTCTGCTCGAACTCGCCGGAGAACGGCTGGTGGTCCCGGTCCGCCAGGAGCGTCAGAATCTCGGCCGGGGTGCGTTCGGGAAGCTCGTCGGCGCCGGCCTGGGCGGCGAAGGCCACCGAGCCGGCCACGACGAGTGGGACCGCCGCGGCGGGTAGCCAGCGGGACCAGGTGCGTGCCATGAACAACTCACTCCTCAGATCGTCTGGTTCGACGGTACGTCGCGCGGGCACCGATCACCAGTGGCGCGGTGCGGAGGATGTGTGTGCACGATCGGCACCGGCCGGGCGAGCCAGCGACATATACCTTGCGTGATATATACCACCCGCAGTATGTTCACGGTCATGTCGCCCGCGTTCGACGTACTCACGCTCCCGCTCCGCCAGGACATCCTCGCCGCACTCCGCCATGGCCCCGCCCTGGTCGGCGACCTCGCGGAGCGCCTCGGAGCACCGCAGGCCGCGGTCTCGAAGCAGCTACGGGTCCTGCGCGAGGCGGGCTTCGTGCGAGCCCGCGTGGACGCCCAGCGCCGCTGGTACGAACTGTGTCCGCAACCGTTCGTCGAGATGGCGCAGTGGCTCGAGCCGTACCGGTGGATGTGGGAGGACCGGCTCGACAAACTCGGCGGCACCCTCGAACGGATCAAGGAGAGCGAGCAGTCATGACCAGCACCGAGCTACGAGAGACCGCCGGACGTTCCGAGTTGGTGATCGAGCGCCGGTACCCGCACCCGATCGAGCGGGTCTGGCGGGCCGTCACCGAGCCCGAGCACCTGCGGCAGTGGTTCCCGAGCGCGGTCGAACTGGACCTGCGCCCGGGTGGGGCCATGCGCTTCGTGGACTTCGCCGGCAGCCCCGCCGAGCACGGACGGATCCTCGAGTGCGAGGCACCACACCTGCTCCGGTTCACCTGGGGCGACGAGGCGATGTCGTGGCACCTCACTGCGGACGCCGACGGCACCGTGCTCACCCTGACCCACACCTTCGACGACCGGCCCGGGGCCGCGAGTTACGCCACGGGGTGGGAGGCCTGCCTGGGCGCACTGCGCGCGGTGGTCAAGGGCGAGGAGCCCGAGGACGTCGGGCCACGGCCGGCACGCCACGAGGAACTCGTCCACGCCTTCGGGCTGGACCGGCCCACGATCAGCCGCGGCTCCGACGGCTGGACGATCCGCTTCGAGCGTCAGTTGGTGTGCAGCGCGCAGACGGCCTGGCTCCTCTTCCTCGGTGGCGACCCGGCCGGCGGCCCGCGGCCCACCCCGCCCGCGGTCGGAACGCACTTCCACGCCCCGCAGGCCCCCGAGGCCTCCCTCGGCCTGGTCACGGCGATGGAACCGGCCCGGCTGCTCGCCCTCGAGGTCGGCCCCGGCGAGCCGGGCGAGGCGCTCACGCTGGAACTGACCGACGGCACCGGCCACGGCGCCCGGCTACACCTCACGGTCAACGGAACCGATGACGCCGAGGTCGCGGCCGCCGTCGAGCAATGGGGCCTCGGTGCGGTCGAGTCGATCGCCCGGGAGGCTCTCGTGCTCGCCGGCGATGGGACGGCCGCGGCCTGAGAGTTAGTCGGTGGCCGCCCGGCTCGCGATCCCGTGCAGGGCCTGGTCGAGCAGGCGTGGCACGAGCGTCTCGTCGAACGGCACTCGGAGCACCAGCATCCGGTGATACACGGCGCCCCAGAGCTGGTCGACGATCACGTCCAGGTCGACGCCTTCGCGCAATTCGCCCCGGTCCCGGGCGATGCGCAGCCGGACCCGGGCGAGCTCGCGACGCGGCAGCGCGTAGGCCTCCGACCACGCACGCCCCAGTTCGGGGTCCACCTGGGCCGCACCGATGAGTTCGGAGACCGGCCTCCCGGCACCCTCGACCGTGAGCAGCCGCACGAACGCGGTCAGTTGCGCGGTGAGGTCAGCCTCCAGATCGCCGGTGTCATGGAAGTCGAGCGCCTCCTGGCTGCCGGCGAAGTACGCCTCGGCCGCGAGCGCGCCGGGCGAGGGCCACCACTTGTACAGGGTCATCTTGCTCGACCCCGCCTCCCGGGCGACCCGGTCGAAGGTGACCGCCGGCAGGCCCTCCTCGAGGAGCACGCGACCGGCCGCCGCGAGGACGCTGGCGCGCACCTCGGCGGCGGGACGGCGCCCGCGGCCGCGGCGCGGTGTCTCGGATCCCGTCATCGTCACCCTCCTATCTGGACACGATGTACATTTCCATGTCAGCATGAAATGGACATCTAGTACACATACTACCGAGAGGACGGAATCATGACGGACAACCAGGGTCGGGTCGCGATCGTGACCGGCGGGTCCGGGGGTATCGGCCGGGTCAGCGCGGCCCGCCTCGCCGCGGCCAACACCGCCGTGGTGGTGCATCACGCGAGCGGCCGGGACCGTGCCGACGACGTGGTCGACTCGATCCGGGCCGAGGGCGGCCGAGCCGTCGCAGCCGGCGGCGACGTCGCCGACGAGACCGAGATGTCGGCACTCTTCGACGTCGCCGAGCGCGAGTTCGGGGGTGTCGACGTGCTGGTGCACACGGCCGGCATCATGCCGCTCGCCCCGATCACCGAGATGGACCTGGACACGTTCGACCGGATCCAGCGCACGAACCTGCGCGGGACGTTCGTGGTCGACCAGCTCGCGGCCCGGCGACTTCGTCCGGGTGGCGCGATCATCAACCTGTCCACCTCGATCACCAGGCTCCAGACGCCGGGCTACGGCGCCTACGCCGCCTCGAAGGGTGCTGTCGAGGCGATGACCCTGATCCTGGCCCGCGAACTGCGTGGCCGGGACCTGACCGTCAACGCGGTCGCCCCCGGACCCACCACCACTGCCCTGTTCTTCGAGGGCAAGAGCCCCGAACTGATCACCGCGATCGCCTCCGCGAACCCGATGGAGCGCCTCGGCACCCCGGACGATGTCGCCGAGATGATCGCCTTCCTGGCCGGCCCGGCACGGTGGGTCAACGGCCAGGTGCTGCACGTCAACGGCGGCGCCGCCTGAAGCACGCCAACGGCGCATGGCGCTATCATCGTTATATGACGATGCTAGACCGGGAGGGGGACCAGAACCTCGCGCCGGACCTGGCGCCCGCGGCCGCCCTGTTCCACGGCCTGTCGGACCCCACCCGGCTGGCCATCCTGCAGCACCTGACCCTCGGCGAGCACCGGGTCCGCGACCTCACCGAACACCTGGGCCTCGCCCAGTCGACGGTGAGCGCGCACCTGGCCTGCCTGCGGGACTGTGGCCTGGTGGCCTCCCGTCCGCAGGGCCGGGCATCGATGTTCTCGCTGAGCACCTCCCCGGAGTTGCTCGGCGTGCTCGCGAGCGCCGAACGCCTGCTGGCGGCCACCGGGTACGAGGTCACTCTGCGCCCGAACTACGGCATCGGAACCAGCGCGAGCCCGAGCCCGGCACACCCGCGGGCGCACCCGAACCCGGTACCCGGACGATGACCTCGCACGGTCACTCCCACGCACACCCGCCGACCACCCACCGCGGTCGGCTGGCGATCGCGTTCACGATCACGGCGACGATCCTGCTCACCCAGGTGGTCGGTGCCCTGATCACGGGCAGTCTCGCCCTCCTGGTCGACGCCGGCCACATGGTCACGGACGCGGGCGGGCTGCTCATGGCCCTGCTGGCCGCGAGCCTGATGGCGCGGCCGGCCACCGCCCGGCTCACCTGGGGATGGCGGCGCATCGAGATCCTCGCGGCCGGGATGCAGGCCGCACTCCTGTTCGTGGTCGGCGTCTACGCCCTGATCGAGGGAGTGCGGCGGCTGCTCGAACCACCGGAGATCGCCGCCACCGGCACCCTCGTCTTCGGCATCATCGGGCTTGCCGGGAACATCGCGGCGATGCTCGTGCTGAGCGCCGGCCGGAACGCGAACCTGAACCTGCGCGCGGCCTTCCTCGAGGTCGTCAACGACGCCCTCGGCTCGGTCGCCGTGATCGTCAGTGCCCTGATCATCACCTTCACCGGGTGGGCCCGGGCCGACGCGGTCGCCGGCATCGTGATCGCCATCCTGATCGCACCGCGCGCCCTGGCCGTGCTGCGCATCGCCGGCCGGGTGCTGCTCGAGACCACTCCCGAGGGCCTCGACCTCGACGACGTGCGCGACCACCTCCTCGCCCAGCCGCACGTCAGAGGCGTACACGACCTGCACGCCTCGCAGATCGCCACCGGCCTGCCCGTCCTCACCGCGCACATCGTGCTGGACGACGAGTGCTTCCACGACGGGCACGCACCGCGCATCCTTGACGACCTGCAGGCCTGCGTCGCCGAACACTTCGACGTCGGCGTCCAACACTCCACGTTCCAGCTCGAACCCTCGACCCACGTCGGACATGAGCACGGGATGCACGACTGACGCGACGCCGTGACCGGCCCGGATCTCCCGCGAGCGGGGCGAACGTCCCGGCCGCAGACTATGCGCATGCGAACCGTTGGTGTGGAAGAGGAACTGCTGCTCGTCGATGGCGAGACGGGCGTGGCACGAGCGCTCGCGCCGCGGGTGCTGCGGCCGTTCGACGAGCCCGACGAGGATGCTGAGGGCGGCTCGCTGGTCGCCGAACTCCAGCGCGAGCAGGTCGAGACGGACACCCCGCCCCGGATCGAGATGGCGGACCTGCTGACGGACCTGACGTCGTGGCGGCACACCGCGGACCGCGCGGCCCGGGCCGCCGGTGCCCGGGTGGCCGCGCTCGCCATCTCACCGTTGCCCGTGCGGCCCACCACGGCCCCGAAGGCCCGGTACGCGCAGATGGTGGAACGGTTCGGGATGTCGGCCTCCGACCTGCTCATCTGCGGCCAGCACGTGCACGTCCGGATCGACTCGGAGGACGAGGCAGTCGCCGTCCTGGACCGGCTCAGGGTGTGGCTGCCGACCCTGCTCGCGCTGAGCGCGAACTCGCCGTTCGCGGACGGGCGGGACACCTCGTACGCGAGCTATCGCAGCCAGTCGCTGACGCGTTGGCCGTTGTCCGGGCCGACCGACGTGCACGGCTCGGCCGCGGCCCACGAGCAGATGATCACCGACGCGCTGGCCACCGAGGTGCTGCTCGACGCCGGGATGCTGTACTTCGACGCCCGGGCCTCCCGCCGCTTCCCCACCGTCGAGGTGCGCGTCACCGACATCTGCCAGGACGTGGCCGACGCCGTGCTGATCGCGGCCCTGATCCGCGGGCTCGTGGAGACCGCTGCCCGGGACTGGGCGGCCGGCACGCCGCCCCCGGATGTGCCGACCCGGATGATCCGGCTGGCGAACTGGCAGGCGGCCCGGCACGGGATGGCGCAGAACCTCCTCGAGCCGGTCACCTCGCGTCCGCGGCCGGCCGGGGAGGTTGTGACCGCCCTGGTGGAGCACGTGCGGCCGGCACTGACGGACAGTGGCGATCTCGACCTCGTACTCGAGGGCGTGGCGCGGATCGGTTCCCGTGGCACGGGAGCGGACCTGCAGCGGCGCACTCTGGAGCGCACCGGCGACCTCGCCGAGGTGGTGGCCGCGGCCGCCCGCCGCACGATCGGACACGAATGAGCGGCCGGTTACACCGCGTCGACGTCGATGCGCCGGGCTGGGGCCGCCGGCGGTGCGGACGCGGCTGGGTCTACCTGGACACCGATGGCGTCCGCATCGCGGCGGCCGGCGTGATCGCCCGGTGCCGCGACCTGATGATCCCGCCCGCCTGGCAGGAGGTCTGGATCTGCCCCGACGAGACCGGACATATCCAGGCCGTCGGCACCGACGCGGCCGGCCGGCGTCAGTACCTCTACCACCCGTTGTGGCGGGCCCGACAGGATGCCCGCAAGCACATCCGGGTCCGGGAGATCGCCGCGCGGCTGCCGCGGGCGCGCCGGGCCGCGCGGATCGACCTACGCCACACCGGCATGCCCCGGGACCGCGCACTGGCCGTCGCCTTCCTGCTCCTGGACCAGGGCCTGTTCCGGATCGGGAGCGAGGCGTACACGGCGCAGCACGGCAGCTTCGGACTCGCCACCCTGCGCAAGCGACACCTGCGCATCACGACGGCGGGAGTCGCCGTCTTCGACTACGTGGCCAAGTCCGGGGTACCGCGGCGGGTCGAGATCACCCACACCGAGGTGGTCGAGGCGCTGCGGTTGCTGCGGCGCCGACGCGGCGGCGGGCCCGAGTTGCTCGCCTATCGCGAGGGCTCTCCGACGCGCGGTCCGTGGCACGACCTGACCAGTGTCGACATCGGCGCCTACGTGAAGCGACGGCTCGGCGAGGACGCGAGCGCCAAGGACTTCCGCACCTGGCACGGTACGGTCCTGGCCGCCGTCACCCTCGCCCGCGGCGCGGACGACACGGGCGAGGCGGCGCCCGAGGACGCAGTGCGCGAGGCCGTGTCGGCCGTGGCCGAGCGGCTCGGCAACACACCGGCTGTGAGCCGCTCCGCCTACATCGATCCCCAGGTGCTCTCCGCGTTCGAGGAGGAGCCGGTCATCGCGACACTCCCGATACCGGGGGCCGGGGAGCCGGTCATCCCCCAGCCGCCCCGGGTCGAGACGGCCGTTCGCGAGATGCTGGAGGCCGACGACCCTACGTCCTGAGCCTTCCGAGTGCGTACTTCCGACACCTGACTTAGCGTGGAGTCAGCGCGGAACCACATCCGGTTCCGGCGAGAGGAGAGCCGACATGGGCATCGACGACAAGATCAAGAACGCCGCCGAAGAGGCGAAGGGCAAGGCCAAGGAGGCCGTCGGCGACGCGACGGACAACGAGCGGATGCAGGCCGAGGGGAACGCCGAGCAGGCCAAGGCGAACGCCAAGCAGGCCGGCGAGAACGTCAAGGACGCGTTCAAGTAGGCCGCACTGCCGACCGTGGAGCGGGACTCCCCGGCTCGCGGGACGTGGGACCGGGCTCGTCGTGGACCTCCACGGCGTGCTCGGTCTCCACTATTTCCACCACCTCGACGAGTTGCGAGACCTCGAGAAGGAAGAGCACGAAACCGGGCGGATCGACGATCCGCAACGGAGTCGGCAGTCGGTAGGCCAAGCGAGCCACGATCGCCAGCACGGCGGAGTCCATGAACGTGACCTCGCCCACGTGGAGCTCGACCGGCTTGCTCGTGGCGCCGATCTCCTCGGCGACGTCGGCGAGCCGACGGTTCATCGTGATGTCGACCTCACCGCGCAACCTGAGCCGAATGGTCGGGCCCGCTTCGTGCACCTCGACCGAGCCCAGGATCGCTCCGGTCCCACCGCCCACACCAGAACCCGCCAATGTCCTACCGCCGATCGCCTAGATCCATGGCGTCACCGGGGTCAGGAGCAACGTCGGCCTCGCGACGAGGCCTCGCGCAGACTTTACGCCGCGGACGGCACTCACAACAACAAGCCACCGACAGAGAGGTCGTGACGACATGTATGACCACACCGAGTTCGTCCGGACCACCTCCGACTTCGCTCGCAAACTCGTCAGGCCGTACGACGTCTATGACGTCGTCAGCGACCTCGTGGAGCGACTCACGGACCTCCTGGGGCTGGCGGGCAGCGGCGTCTCGGTGGAGGTGGACGGGCGGCTGCGTGCCATCACCACGATCCCGGAGCAACTCGTCGCGCTCGAGCGGGCCCAGGAGGAGACGCAAGTGGGCCCGTGCGTCGACGCCTTCGCCACGGGTGAGATCGTCGTCGTCAACGATTTGGAGGCCGAGGTGAGGTGGCCACTGTACCGGGAGCAAGCCGGACGGATCGGAGTCCGGTCCGTCGTCGGGATCCCGATGCACCTGGGCGAGCAGCCCGTGGGTGCCCTCAACCTCTATGAGGAGGGTCCACGCTACTGGGCGGACGACGACCTCCTGGCCGCCAGGGTCCTGGCCGATCTGGCCACCGGATTTCTGATCAACGCGTCCCTGTTCGCCAAGCAGGATCTGCTCACCGGCCAGCTCCAGTATGCGCTCGAGAGCAGGATCATCATCGAGCAGGCGAAGGGGGTGATCGCGGAGGCCCGCGACCTGCCGGTGGCGGAGGCCTTCGAGGTGATGCGCGCCCACGCGCGAGCCCGCAACCTGCGGATGAACGAGGTCGCACGGGCGGTCGTGGAGGACGGACTGCGGCCCTAGCCGAACCACGGTTACTTGAGTCCTTCACGATATCGACCTACCGTGGTCCGGGTGAGCACGGCCACGGGGATCTCGGACGTCGAGTTGCTGCGCGCCCACGGATTGCGCGCGACCTCCGGGCGTCTTGCCATCCTCACCGTCCTCGACAGCTCGCCGCACGTGGACGCGGAGTCGGTGCGCCGGTTGCTCGGCGCGCAGGCCCCCAGCCTGCAGGCGGTGCACAACATCCTCGCCGACCTGCAACGGGCCGGCCTGGTCCGCAGGTTCGAGCCGGCCCGATCCGCCGCCCGCTACGAACGCCACGCCGGCGACAACCACCACCACGCCGTCTGCTCGGTGTGCGGGAAGGTGACCGACGTGGCCTGCACCACGGGGAGGTCACCCTGCCTGCACGGTCCGACGCCGCCCGGCTTCGCCGTCGCCACCGCCGAGGTCATCTTCTGGGGAACGTGCGCGGACTGCGTCTGAACGCCTCGATCGCACCGTGGCGGGCAGGATGAAGGCACGCCTCTCCTTGCTGGCGTACGGCGCCCGACCGGCCTAATCTGGAGTCGTTCACGAAACGGCAAGCAGCAGGCCGCCCGACGGCCAGAAGGGCAGGATCTCCATGACCACCGTCACCACCGCCTCCGAGAAGCTCCGCGCCAACCTCCAGCGGGTCCTGGTCAATCTCGTCGACCTGCACGTGCTGGGCAAGCAGGCCCACTGGAACGTGACCGGCCGCGGTTTCCGGGACCTCCACCTGCAGCTCGACGAACTCGTCGATGTCGCCCGGGAGCACAGCGACGTGGTCGCCGAGCGCATGCGGGCGTTGCAGGTCGTGCCGGACGGGCGCAGCGAGACGGTCGCCGCAACCACCGAACTGAGCTCCTACCCGGCGGCCCTGGTCGCGGTCGGCGACACGGTGGACGCGATCGTCGAGCGGATCGCCCAGACCGTGGCCGTCGCCCGTGAGGTGCACGACGACGTCGACGCCGAGGACCCGACGACGGCGGACATCCTCCATGAGATCATCGCCGACCTTGAGAAGCAGGCCTGGATGATCCGCTCGGAGAACCACGAGGTCTGACCAACAGCTGTCACGCGAACGCCCGGTCCGCTCCACGCGGACCGGGCGTTTCGTCGGGTCCTGAGGCGCGGGCCCTACCGGTCGGTGAGGTGGGCGATCTCCTCGAGGATCGCGTCCCGGGCCGGTCCGTCCGGGATGCGCCGGGCCGCCACCGACGCCAGCTCCTCCCAGTCCTCGTTGTCGAGGGCCGTGAGGACCTGACGCTCGAACCCGGTGGGTAGGTTGACCCCGATGATCCGGGACCGCAGGCCTTCGGCCGTCACGCCCACGGTGAACGCGACCTCGTCGGAGGCGGTGCCGCCCTCGCCCTCCGCGGTGGCGGTCAGGACATGGCCACCGAGGGCGAGCCCACCCGCCTCGATCACGTCGCCGACGGACACGTCGGCGCCGTCGAGCTGGTAGGAGACGGAGGTGGCGTCGGTGCTCGCGGCGGCCACGATGATCTGGCCGCCCCGTTCGACCTCGGTGTCGTCCGCGACCGCGACCAGGTCGACCGTGGGCTCGGACGGTTCCGGATCGACGGCGGCGTACTGGGCCTCACGCCAGCCGATGTAGGCGCCGGGCCGGTCGGTGACGATGCCGTCGACGCCGAGGTCCGTCAGCTGCTGCCAGGCGTCGGCACCGTTCACGGTGTAGGGCAGCACCGCGATCCCGGCCTCGTGCAACCGGTCGATGATCTCCGCGGTCAGGCCCCCGTTCGCCGACGGGTTGTACATGGTGGCACCGACCGACTGGGCCACGGCCACCGGGTCGGCGTCGACGGCCCCCCGGAGCACTCCGCGTGGGATCTCCGGCGCGTAATCGCGTGCGTAGCCCACCGCGGCGAGGTCGAACGACTCGATGACCACCCGGTCGGTCAGCCCGGCCTCGCGGATCAGGTCGATCATGTGCTCGACCTCGGCGCGGGTCTCAGGTCCCTTGATCTCCAGCATCAGGGTTCCCGGGTTGCGCTGCATCAGGTCGAGGATCTGCGCGAAGGTGGGCAACGACGCGGCGAGGGCCGGGTCACGCCACGAGCCGGCGTCCAGGGTCTGCAGGTAGCTGCTCTGGAGTTGGGCCACGTCGCCGGTGCCGTCCGTGGTCCGGTCGACCGTCTGGTCGTGAAGCACGATCGGCACACCGTCGGCCGTGGTGTGGACGTCGATCTCGACGTACTCCGCTCCGGATTGCATGGCCGCGGCCTCGGACAACAGCGTGTTCTCCGGCAGGATCTGTGAGTACCCGCGGTGGGCGATGACGACCGGCAGTTCCCCGTCGTCGATGATGAAGTCGGCCGGTTCGATCTCGGTGACCAGAATGTCGTCGAAGCTGACGGTCGAGTTGTCAGCGACCAGGCCGAGCACGCCGGCCTCGGAGCGCTGGATCTGACCCCGCAGGATGAGTTCACCGTCGAAGTACCACTTGGCTGAACTGCCCTGGACCTCGACGGCGACCCGGACCTCCTGACCGACGCCGGCGTCGTAGGGGGCGGCCGCGGTGTACGGGACGTTCCAGCCGCCCGCGGCCGTCCGGTTCGCGAACTCGATACCGTTGCCCGCCGAGCTGGTGGTGCGCATCGCGGCCTGCCACCAGGGCGTCGAACCGTCCGGGGGGATGTCGAGTGCGATCGCCGTCCACCTGGTGGCGTTGGCGACCTCCTCGAAGCGGACGGTCGCCTCGACCCGGTAGTTGTCCAGGTGGGTGCCGAAGGTGAGCCGGTCGATGCCGCCGGCAGTGACCACGAGACGGCCGTCCTCGACGCGCCAGTCCCCCTCGACCGGGTTCCAACCCTCCGGGATCTCGCCCGCATCGAAGTTCTCCGACAGGACGACGTCGCCCGGCTCCGCGGACGCCGCCGGGACGATGACACAAGCTCCCGCAACGGCGGCGGACAAGGCCGCCAGGCCCGCGATCGCGGGCCGGAAGGTGCTGCTCATGAGTGCTCCAGTTCACCGGTGACAACTGACCTCCCGACCCTATGAAGCCCCGATGTCGAGCGCCCGTCGAGGAGGAGAACACCTGGTGGCCCTTCGCCGTCGCACGCACTCCGCGTCGGGATGCGCTCGCGCAACAGCCGGGCGATAGTGGTCGGGCGCGCACGACAACACGTTCCAGGAGGCGACGAGCATGACGAACGATTCGGCCCAGGACCCGGTCGAGGAGCCCGGCACGACCCACGCGGCGCCCGGTTCGGGGCACCCCGAACTGATGGTCTCGCGGGCCGGGGCCGCCATGCCGGGTGAAGTTCCACTCCGGTTCCCGCTGGACAAGGACGAGGTCACCGTCGGGTCCGGGCCGGACCAGGACATCCGGCTCGACGGGCTCGAGCCGCATCACCTGACCGTCTATCACGACGAGCGCGACGAGTATCGCGTGCGCCCCTACGGCCAGGTCGAGGGCGGTTCCGTGACCGAGCCGGCGCACCGAGTCCTGCGCACGGGTGCCCGGGTCGCGATCGGACCATGGGAGGTCACCTTCCAGCGAGCCGAGTACGCCGACCACGGGCGTCCGTTCGGCGGACGCGAGGGGGGCGAACTCTCGGACAACCTCACCCAGCCCCCGCGGCCCGCCGACCGCGACGATGCCGTGGAGCCTGTGGGCCGCGAAGGGGTTCAGGAACAGCAGAACGACTGACCCGGTCGCGTGAGGCAGGTGCTGCCGCAAGGAGGAGGCCCATGACGGAGCCAACGGACACGGCCGACCCCAAGACCCGGCTACGACGGGGCATCGGTGGTGGGCTCCTCTTCGCCTTCATCCTCGGGGACGTGCTCGGCGCGGGCGTCTACGCACTGACCGGCGAACTGGCTGCCGACGCCGGCGGGCTGATGTGGGTGCCGATCGTGATCGCGATGGGCATGGCGCTGCTGACGGCGGGCTCGTACGCGGAACTGGTGACCAAGTATCCGCGCGCCGGCGGATCGGCGATCTTCGCCCAGCGGGCCTTCGGTCGGCCGCTCGTCTCGTTCCTGGTCGGGTACTGCATGCTCTGTGCGGGCGTGGTCAGCGTCGCCGGTCTGGCGATCGCCTTCAGCGGCGACTACCTGGGCACGTTCCTCACGGTCCCGGTACCCGTCGCGGCGCCGATCTTCCTGTTCCTGCTGGCGTTGCTGAACCTGCGGGGCATCAAGGAGTCGGTGACCTCGAATCTGGTCATGACGATCGTCGAGGTCAGCGGCCTGGTGCTGGTCATCGCGCTGGTCGGCGCAGCCCTCGGTGCCGGCCGTGGCGACGTCGGCCGGATCCTCGAACCGCCGCCCGGACCGGGGGCTGCCTTCGCCGTCCTCGGGGCCGCGCTGCTCGCGTTCTACAGTTTCGTCGGGTTCGAGACCTCCGCCAACGTCGCCGAGGAGGTACGCGACGTCCGCCGTGTGTACCCGCGGGCGCTGTTCGGTGCTCTGATCGTGGCCGGGATCGTCTACGTCCTGATCGCGCTCGCCTCGGCGGCGATGCTGCCGCCGCAGGAACTGGCCGGTTCGAGCGGACCCCTGCTGCAGGTGGTGACTGCGACCGGCTACTCGGTCCCGGACTGGCTGTTCAGTCTGGTCGCCCTCATCGCCGTCGCGAACGGGGCGCTGCTCACCTCGATCATGAGTTCGCGCCTCGCGTACGGGATGGCGGAGGAGGGGCTGCTGCCGAGCCCGCTCGCGCGTCTCCTGCCGAAGCGGCGCACCCCGTGGGTGGCGATCCTGGTGACCGCAGCTCTGTCGGCGCTCCTGGCGGCCGTGGGCACGCTCGAACTGTTGGCCGAGACCGTCGTCCTGTTCCTGTTGTTCGTCTTCATATCGACGAACCTGGCCGTGTTGGTCCTGCGCGGCGACGACCCCGGGCCGCACTTCCGGGTTCCCACTGCCGTGCCCGTCCTCGCCCTGCTGAGCTGTGCGGTGCTGCTGATCCAGCAGACCTGGCAGGTATGGGCGCTCGGCGGCGTCCTTCTCCTGCTCGGCGTCGTCCTGTACGCACTCCACCGCCGGTTCGGCACCAGCGACTCACCCTGAACCGGTGCACGCCCCCGCGCACCCGGTGGCGGGCGCCAGGAAGCGGTGGGATCGTGGCCGGTATGGACAACAAGGAGCCGAGGACGCCCTCCGAGCAGCCGTACGACCCGGCTCGGGACCCGGACGCCGATCCCGAGGAGCTGGAGTCCCGTCGGCTCGCCCGTCAGCCCGACCAGGCCGAGGGCGCGGACGATCCCGCGGAGGATGGGGAGTAAGCATCATGGCGATCTGTGACACCTGCGGCAATGACTACGACAAGCCCCTGACCGTGGCCCGCGGCGACGTGCGCGGCACGTTCGACAGTTTCGAGTGCGCCATCCACGCGCTCGCGCCGGCGTGCGCCCATTGCGGCTGCCGGGTCCTGGGCCACGGCGTCGAGAACGACCAGGGCATCTACTGCTGCGCCAACTGCGCCCGGATGGCCGGCGAGGTCGCCCTCGCCGACCGCGCCTGACCCCTCCACGGTCGTTCGGGACGCGGCACTACGCTGCGCGCGGCCGCGGTCGACGCCCGCTCAGACGGTCTGGCCGCTGTGCTCTCCCTCGGCCAGTTCCTCGACGACCTTGGCGTTGAAGGCGGGCAGATCGTCCGGGGTGCGGCTGCTGACCAGGCCGGCGTCGACCACGACCTCCTCGTCGACCCAGTGCGCCCCGGCATTGACGAGATCCGTGCGCAGGCTGGGATAGGACGTCACCGTGCGGCCCTTGAGCACGTCGGCGTCGGTGAGGATCCAGCCGCCGTGGCAGATCACGCCCACCGGCTTGTGCTGGGCGAAGAAGTCACGGACGAACGACACCGACGCGGCGTCCATGCGCAGGTGGTCGCCGTTGACGACCCCTCCGGGCAGAACCAGCCCGTCGAAGTCAGCAGCCGACGCATCGGCCGAGCGGACATCCACGGCTGCCTCGTGGCCGTTCTTGCCCGTGATCGAGCCGGTCTCCGGCGAGACGAGACTCGCCGTGGCACCGGAGTCGGTGACCGCCTGCCACGGACTCGTCAGCTCGCTGTCCTCGAAGCCGTTCGTCGCCAGGAAGGCGACCTTCCGTCCGGCAATATCAGACATGACATCTCCTCAGTTCGTCGGTCCGTCCCACGCTAAGTGCGCGGTGACCATTGCGCGACAGGTGCTCGGTCGGGTGGGCGGCGGATGCACGATCGGTGGCGTGGTGTAATCTGGGTCACACCGTTCGGGCGTCGCGCAGTCGCGCCGCCGTGACGGGCCTGCCAGCCACCTGTTGCTCCTGCCCCCGGCAACTCCACGAGTCCGGGGAGTGCCATGAGTAGAGGCCAAGGGCCGCGCGTCCGGACGCGACCGAAGCCCGCCACGGAGCCGCCTCACGACGCCGACCAGGATGCGGAGTTCCTGAACGGTGTGATCTGCATCGACATCCGCATGCGCGATGAGACCGATGATGAGCGCGCCGCCGCCCTGACGACCGTCACCGAGGACGTCGCCGCCTTCTTCCGCGAGTACGTCCCGGACCTGCAGGTCGTGTGCCGTTCCGGCTCCGTGACCCTGACCTGCGCCGGGTCGCTCGCCGAGGTGATGGCCGTCGCTGACACCGTCCGCTGGCACCTGGGCTGCCTGGCACGGTGGGAGGGCGCCACCGCCTTCAACGCCCAGGTCGGCGTGGCCGTCGGCGCGATGGACGCGATCGCCTCGGAACTGTCCAGCAGGGCCGAGGCGGCGGCGGCTTGTCCGATGTGGCGCAGGAGGATCCGGTGAACGGCACGAGCCGAAGGGGGACGCCATGGACGCCCGCTGAGGAGGAGAACCACGCCTACCTGCAGATGCAGGACGTTCCGGACGGCGCCGGTGTCAGCATCTGCGGCCCGCTGTCGCTGCGCACCACCGAGTTGTTGTTCGAGATCGTCGACCACGAGGACCCGCGGACGAGCCTGACGATCGATCTGAGCCAGACGACGTTCCCGGACGGGCGGGCGGTGCGGCGCCTGGTGGACGAGGTGGAGCGACGCCGTCGCCATGGTCTGCACATCCGGGTGAAGGGGTCCAGCGTCAGGCTGCTCGGCCTCCATCGCCTCGACGGCGAACCGTAGTGGCACCCACTCCTGGCGCCCTGTCACCACCGAGGTGAGCTCACGGGCCACAACGCGCCGGGCGCGGTGCGGGTACGATCACGGCACACCTCGAGGAGGGGGCCATGGGGGCCGGAGCGGACGGGAACGGGCAGGCGCTGCTCGAGCACGGAACGGTCGCACCCGTCGGCGCGCCGACCTGGGTGCCGCAATCGGGGCCATGGGGTCTGGGGCTGCGGCTGGCGCTGGCGCTCATGCTGGTCGTGGGTGTGGTCCAGATGGTGTTGCAGCCGGTGGATGGGACGGTCGAGGAGTTGCTCGACGACCTCCACGCCGGGCGGGTGTCCGAACTGACGATCCAGCGGCTTCCGGACGGCATGGAGGTCTCCGGCGGCTATCGGGTGGAGTGGTCCGGTGACCGGGCACGCAGGGTGGCGACCTACGAGCTCAACACCTCGCCCGACGGACCCGAGGTCGACGAGGGCGCCACCATCCTCGCCGCCGCCGAGGACTCGCCCGAGCCCGTGACGGTCACCGTCACCCGGGACTGGGAGGCACCGGGGCTCCACGCCAACTTGACGGTGCTGGCGGCCATGTTCGCGCTGTTCGTGCTCGTCTTGGGCCCGCAGCCCAGGCTCGCCACGAAGTGGGCCTGGTTCTGGCTCACCTGCGCGGCCGCACCGATCTGGCTCCTCTACCTGATCCTCGAGCCGGTCCCCTTATGGTCCCGGGGCCCGGCGACGGCCAGGGCCAGCCGGCTCACCGGCGGGACCGCGTTCATCCTCGCCATCCTCCTGGTCCCCCTGGTCCTCTCGCTGATCCCCGGGGCCTCACGGTTCTACGGTTGGTGACTGCCACGGGTCGACCCGCTCGCACCCTTGACCCTCACACTGTGACAAGGTCTTTCATGGAGTGCGGAGGTGGTCCCCATGACCCACACGCGTCACCACGACGCTCGATCACAGTTGTCGAACGCGCTGCGGTCCCCCGACCCGTCGGCTCGCCTGCGGGCGGCACTGTCCGCCGGCACGCGCCCACGCGAGGAGTACGTCGAGGTGCTGGTGCAGCGGTGCGCGGTGGAGCCGGACTTCTTCGTGCGGGACATGCTCACCTGGGCGCTGACCCGGCACGACCCACCGTCCATCCTGGACCGGGTGCTCGCCGAGCTGACGTCCGAGGTCCCGCAGGCGCGAAGCCAGGCGCTGCACACGTTGTCGAAGTTCGGTGACCGGCGGGCCTGGCCTGCGATCACGGACGACCTGCTTCGCGACGACGACCCGGAGGTCGCCCGCGCGGCGTGGCGGACCGCGGTGGCGCTCGTCCCCGACGGCGCCGTCGCCGACCTCGCCCAGGTCCTGGCGACTCAGTTCGACCGTGGTGACCGCGAGGTGCGCAGAAGCCTCAGCCGGGCGTTCGTGGACCTCGGGGACCCGGGCCACGCCGTCGTCCGGGCGGCGACGACCCACCCGGACGCCGGGGTGCGCCGGCACGCGATGGCGACCGACCGGCTCATCCGCAACCCCGACGAGGGGTTCGAGGCGGCCGTCGACGAGGCGAACCGCGTCCTCGCGGTCCTCGGGGCGCCCGTGGTGGGAGGGTGAGCGGATGCTGATCGGTGAGGTCTCCCAGCGATCCGGGATCAGTGCCCGGATGCTGCGGCACTACGACGCCATAGGGCTCGTGCGCCCCACCGCCCGCACGGCAGGCGGGTACCGGCAGTACTCCCCCGACGACGTCCGGCGACTCCTCCACGTGGAGGGGCTCCGGGCACTCGGGCTCAGCCTCCAGGAGATCACCGACGCGCTCGAGGACCTCTCGTTCAGCCCGACCGACCTGGTCGACCAACTCCTCGAGCGCACCCGGGAGCGGCTCGCACACCAGCAGGAACTGCTCCGCCGGCTCGGGCAGGTGCGCGCGGCCGGCCCTGCGGACTGGTCGGACGTGCTGCGCACCGTCGGGCTTATCCGCGCGCTCGACGCGGGCAGTTCCACGCGTCAGCGCGTCGCGCTGTCGATGCCCGACGGCGGAGGGTCGGGAGATGCCGTCGTCCTCGCCGAGGCAGTACTCACCGAGGCGGAACCGAACGCTGCCGGCGCGCTCCAGTGGGCGCTCGCCCGCACCGGGGATGCCACGACCGGCGTGCTCGCCGCTGCCCTGGACTCCCCCGACCCCGACCGCCGCCGGCGCGCGGCCGTGGCGCTGGCGAAGCTCGACTCGCCGGACGCCGGCGCGGTCCTGGCCGGCGCCCTCGAGCACGCCGACCCACAGGTGCGGGCATGCGCGACGATTGCGCGCGGGCGCCACGGGGACCTCGATGCCGTCCCCGGGCTCGTGTCGATGGTCGTCGAGGGACGCGAGGACGTGGACGCCGCGAGCGTACTCGGCGCCCTCGCGACCGGCGATGACCGCGCCGAGGAGATCGCCGGGGCGCTCGCCGCAGCCCTGGCCGGCGCCGGCGCCGGGGCGAGGCAGCGGATCGCCACCGCACTCGCGGACATCCCCGGACCGGCGGCGCCGGCCGCCCTGACCACCCTGCTCGACGACCCCGACCGGGCGGTCGCCCTCACGGCGCGCTCCGTACTGCGCACACGATCCTCCTGAGGCGACCCTGCGCCGTCGGGCCTGGCAAAGCGCTTTCACAGCGTGAGCCACCACGGCGACCGCCGACGCACTACGATGCCGAACATGGCGGTCCCCAAGAAGAAGGTGACGCTCAGCGACGTCGCGGCGGTCGCCGGCGTCTCGCTCTCGACCGCCTCCAAGGCACTCAACGGAGGCGGCCGGATTTCGGTGGCCACACGGCAGCGGATCGAGGCGACGGCGCTGCGTCTCGACTTCCGGCCGAACGGGCTGGCCCAGTCCCTCGCCCTCGGCCGCAGTCGCACGGTGGCCGTGCTCACGGACCGGGCGGAGAGCACGTTCTCCCGGCCCGTGATCATCGGAGCGGCAACCTATCTCGGTCAGCATGAGCAAGCGGTATTGCTCTACGACGCCCGGCTGCGCCGCCGGGACGACATGGCCGAGAGCATCCGGGCGCTGAACGCCCGCCGGATCGACGGCGTGCTCGTGGTCGGTGAGGGTCTGCACCACCGGACCCGTTCGGTCACGGCAGAATTCTCGGTGCCGGTCACCTATGCGTTCACCCTCTCCGACGAGCCCGACGACGTCAGCTTCGTCCCCGACAACGTCGCGATCGGACGGATGGCCGGTGAGCACCTGCTCGCCCTCGGCCGGCGACGCATCGCGCACGTCACCGCCGAGGCTGACGACCTGGCGGCCCAGCTGCGGGTCCAGGGGTTGCGCGAGGCCCTGGCCGCTGCCGGGTTGACCCTCGCCCACGAGGTCCTGCACGGGTCGTGGACCGAGGCGTGGGGACGAACCGCGGCGCAGCGGATCCTCGCGGAGGACTGGCAGGTCGACGCCGTCGTCGGCGGCAACGACCACATCGCGCGAGGGGTGGAGAACGTCCTCGCGGCGGCCGGTGTGCGGATTCCCCAGGACGTCGCCCTCGTCGGCGTCGATAACTGGGAGGGGCTGATCATCAACCAGACCGAGCGCCACCTGACCACGATCGACGTCGGGCTGATCGGCATGGGTGAGGCGGCCGCGGCGCACCTGCTCGGCGGCGAGCAGACCCCGGGAGTGCACTACCAGGCGCCGACCCTGATCGTCGGCGAGACCACCGGCTGAGGCGCCTCAGCCCTTGATCGCCCCGGCGCTACCGGCAGCCCGGAGGAACTGGCGCTGGAACACCAGGAAGAGCGCGACCGGGATGACCACCGAGACGAACAGTGCCGCCATGAACACGCCGAGGTCGGTGCTGGACTCCACCCGCGGCAGCGCCACCGAGATCGGTTGCAGATCGTGGTCCGGCAGGGCCAGCAGGGGCCACAGGAAGTCCTTGTACGCGCCGATGATCGTCAGCAGGGACACCACTCCGAGGATCGGCTTGGCGAGCGGCAGGACCAGGCTCCAGAACACCCGGAAGGAACCTGCGCCGTCGATCCGGGCAGCCTCGAAGAGCTCGCGTGGGATGGCCTGGAAGTACCGCGAGACGAGCAGCACGTTGAACGCGCTCGCCGACGCCGGGAGCCAGACCGCCCAGAACGAGTTCAGCAGGTTCACGTTCAGCAGCGGCAGATTCACCACGGTGAGGTACAAGGCGACCAGCGAGATCACGCCCGGGATGAACAGGGTCGCCAGGACTGCGATCTCGACCACCTTCGCGTAGGCGGGTCGCAGGATCGCGATGCCATAGCCGCCCGTCGTGGCGACGAGGAGCCCGAAGAACCACGAACCGGCACAGATGATGAGCGTGTTGCGCAGGTAGGTGCCGAACCTGACCGTGCTCCACGCGGCGGTCACGTTCTCCCAGTGCAGCCCGCTCGGCCACAGGCCGAACGGCTGGGCGAGGGTCTCCGTCGAGGTGGACGTCGCCGCCTTGAAGAGCCAGAACAGCGGTCCGGCGCACGTGACCACGAGCGCGACCAGCAGCAGTCCCCCGGCGACGGCCACCACGCCGCGCACGAGCGGCGACTTGCGGTCCATCGTGGAGATGATGCTGCGCTCGTCGCGCACGTCCTCCGCCGGGGCGCGGCGCCGACGGGCCCGGGTCGGCTCCGCGGTCGCCGGCTCGGTCGTCACGTTCGTCATGAGGTGCTCCAACGTCGGGTGGCCCACAGGTAGATCGCCGAGAGCAGCGACAGCGCCAGCGCGAGGAGCAGGCTCAGCGCGGTGGCCCGGCCGTAGTCCCCGGAGACGAAGGCATAGCGGTAGATGAGCAGGAGCAGGGTCATGCTCCGGTTCTCGGGCCCCCCGCCGGTCATGATGTACGGCTCGGTGAACACCTGGAACGTCCCGATCAGCTGCAGCAGCAGCATGATGAGCAGGATGCCCCGCATCTGCGGCAGGGTGACGTGCCAGAACCTGCGCAGGATGCTCGCGCCGTCGATCTCGGCGGCCTCGTAGAGCTCGGTCCGGATCGTCATCAGCGTCGCGAGATAGATGATGACGGCCGTGCCGAAGCTGGCCCAGGTGGCCTGCACGACGATCGCGGGGATGACCAGGTCCGGGTCGTTGAGCCAGGGCAGCGGCCCGAGACCGAACCACCCGAGGATGGTGTTGAACAAGCCGGCCTCGTCGGGACGGTAGAAGGTCTTCCAGAGCAGCACCGAGACCACCGGCGGGATGATCACCGGCAGGTAGGCGAGCACCGAGGCGAACCCGCGGGTCCGGCGCATCTCCGCGATGAGCACGGCGAGCAGGATCGGCACCGGGAACCCGATCGCGACGGCGAGCAGCGTGAAGTAGGTGGTGTTCCAGACCGCGGTCAGCAGGAGCGGGTCGGCCAGGACCCGCTCGAAGTTCGCAAGTCCGACCCACTCCGTGACGATGAAGTTCGTCTGCTGGAGGCTGAGCACGAGGCTGCGCAGGATCGGCCACCAGGAGAAGTACGCGAACGTGAGCAGCAGCGGCAGGAAGAACACCAGGGTGGTCAGACCACCGCGGCGCACCCAGGCCACCGCTGAGGGTCGGCGCCGCACCGGGCGAGCCCGGGTCCGGGCAGCGGTGGGCGGGTCATCGAGGGCAACCATGCAGGCCTCCGGTCGTGAGGCGGTGGCGCGGCCCTCGCGGACCGCGCCACCGCGCGTGGTCATCCGACGTCGAGCGCTGCCTGGATCGTGTTCTGCGCGTCACCGAGCAGTTGCGGAATGTCCGCGTCCTCACGGGTCAGGACGGCCTGGACGACGGGGTCGAGCGTGGCGTACAGCTCCTGCGCCTTGACCGCCGGCTCAGGGATCAGCGGGATCTCCTCGACCGTGCTCAGGTACAGCTCGAAGTTCTCCCGCGGCACGTTGATCAGCGAGTCGATCCAGCCGAGGTACTGCTCGTTGACCTCCTCGTTCACGACCGGCAGGCCCGGCGCCGCGACCGCGAGGCCGTCCGCGATCCGGGCCTCGGCGTTGGCCACGGCGACCTCCTCGTCCGTGTACTGCAGGAAACTCTTGAACTCGATCCACTCGAGCCCCGCCGCGATCTCCTCGGGGGTCGCGGTGGGGTTGATGATCGAGATGGTCCCGCCGCCGAGGGTACCGAGACCGTCATCGGTCTGCGGGAGCGGTGCCACGCCGAAGTCCTGCGGGTCCATGCCCCGGTTCACCACCATGTTGCTGTAGTTGTCGGCGCCTTGGACGAACATGCCCATCTGTCCGGCAGCGAACGCGTTCACGGCGTCGTCGTAGTTGAGCAGGAAGTTCGACCCCATGCTGTTGTCCTCCCAGCGCAGCGACCGGTAGAACTCCAGGACCTCGGTGGTGGCCGGGTTGTCGAGGGTGGCCGTCGTGCCGTCGTCGCTCTGCATCGTGCTGCCGAACGCGTAGGACATCGTGGACAGGATCCAGCCACCGGTGTTGTCCAGGGTCATGGTGCCGAATCCCTGGGCGTCGGTGGCTTCGTCGATCGTCTGAGCTGCGCTCCGGACCTCATCCCAGGTCTGCGGCGGGGCGTCCGGGTCGAGGCCGGCCTGCTCGAACAGGGCCCGGTTGTACAGCAGGCCCATGGTGTAGGCCGCGATCGGCACGCCGTAGATGCGGCCGTCGGCATCGGTGACCACGTCCATCACGGTCGGGTTGAGCTGCTCGAGAACCGTGCTGCCGGTGATCTGGTCCGTGACATCGGCGACCTGCCCGCGCTCGATCAGCGCGCCGATCTCGGTGAACGGGACCTGCATGACCGTGGGCATGGTGCCGCCCGCGAGCAGTGCCTGGAAGGTGTCCGCCTCCCACTGGGTCTCCTCCGCCTCCACGGTGATGTTGTCGTGCTCGGCGCTGAAGTCCTCGACCTGGCGCTCGAAGTCGGCGCGCTGCTCGGGGTTCTCGGTCGTTGGCATGCCGCCGACGGAGATGGTGACCGGCGCGTCGGTGTCGACCGGAGCCCCGTCGGTCGGGTCGTCCCCGCTGCCCCCTCCGCTGCATGCGGAGAGGAACACGGCGGCAACGCCAAGGAGAGCGAGCGGTGCCGCTCGTCGGGTCGTGCGTCTCATCGTTGAAACTCCTTCAGGGTTGGATAACTTCGAACCGGTCAGGGGGCGATGAGCCCCCCATCGAGGCCACGCACCTGCGCGGCCCATTCGTCGTGCCTGGACAGTTCCGCGGGGAAGCGGGCGGCGGCGGCCTCGTCGAGGTCGATCCCCCACCCGGGCGCCTGGTTCGGCCGGAGCCAGCCCTGCTCGATGCGGAGCGTCCCCGGGAACACCTCGTGAACCGCATCGGAGTACACGTGACCCTCCTGGATCCCGAACGCGGGGGAGGTCACGTCGAGGGCGACGTTCGCCGCGGCCCCGATCGGAGAGGTGTCCCCGGGCGCGTGCCACGCGGTGCGCACTCCGACGAGCTCGGCGGCCGCGGCCAGCTTCCGTGCCGGGGTGAGGCCACCGAGCATGGACACGTGCGAGCGGATCAGGTCCACACCCCCGCCGAGGACCAGCCGGCTCGCGTCCGTCATCGACGTGGTCAGTTCGCCGACCGCGATCGGCACCGGGGAGGCCGCCCGGACCTGGGGCAGTGCGTCCCAGTGCTCCGGCGGCAGCACGTCCTCGAGGAAGAACAGCCGGTAGGGCTCGAGGGCGCGAGCGAGCGTGACCGCCTGCTTCGGGTCCAGCCTGGAGTGGACGTCGTGCAGCAGTTCGACGTCCTGCCCCAGTCGCTCGCGCGCGGCCTCGAACAGTCGCGGCGTACGGCGCAGGTACTCGGTGACCCGCCAGCCGCGCGGGTAGGGCGCCGTGGCGTCGGTGACGGCGTCGAGCCTCGGCGCCCCGTAGCTGCCGGCACCCGGCTGGGCGACCTGCAGCCGCACGTGCCGCCACCCGGCCGCGACGAAGCGCTCGGCCTGCTCGAGGGTCTGGTCGATGTCCGCTCCACCGGCGTGGATGTAGGTGTCCGCGGCGCCCCGCACCCGCCCGCCGAGCAGTTCGTGGACCGGGCGTCCGGCCCGTTTGCCGGCGATGTCCCAGAGCGCCTGGTCGAGCCCGGAGATGGCGTTGTTGCCCACCGGTCCCTCGCGCCAGTACCCGGAGAATCGGGCGAGCCGGGTCAGGTCCTCGATGTCACCCGGGTACCGGCCGATGACGAGGCGGGCGAGGTGCTCCTCGACGACCGTGACGACGGCACGCCACCGCTGGGTGAACGTGGCACAGCCAAGCCCGTACAGACCCTCGTCCGAGGTGTCCACCCGGACCACCACGAGCGGGATGCCCTCCGGTGCGGTCACGATCGCGCGCACCCCTGTGATCCGCAGGTCCGCTGGGGCGTCCCACGGCTGCGCGAACGCGCTCGTCCGGTCGGTCATGGCAGGACCCCGGCCGGCGCCGGTGCTGAGCCGTAGCCCGTGGGCGCATGGATCGAGTGCCGGGGCCGGAAGCCGAGCAGATCGGTCGCCCGGGTGGTGTCGATCAGACTGCTGCGGCCGGGCAACGCCCGACGGCGGGGCACCCCCGGTGCGTATCGGTCCAGCAGGGTGGTCGTGTCGGTCGTGAGCAACGTGTCCGCGGCGGACACCCCCACCACGTGGGCGCCCTCGAACGGTGCGACCAGGCCCACGAGCACCACGCCCACGGCGTCCCGCAGGTCCAGGTAGGACCAGCCCTCCCTGGCCATGCGAGCGGGGTCACGCGAGGCCTGCGCCGCGTACCGGCGCTGGTCGTCCGCGGCGGCCACGTGCGGGAAGCGGAGGGCGACCACGTCGATGCCCCAGTGGCTGGCCACCATCGCCGCGGTCAGTTCGTCGCTGCGCTTGGACAGCGAGTACCAGTCGTCGATCTGGGTCGGGATGTCCTCGTCGATCGGGTAGTACGCGGGCTCCACATCGTGGTGGTTCATCGGGACGCCGAACGCGTTGATGCTGCTCGCGATCACGGCGCGGCGGATGCCGCGCTGTCCGGCCTGGGAGAGGACGTTGAACGTGGCGTCCGTGTTCGTCCGGTACACCTCGTAGGGCGGCGCGAGGTCACGGTGGGCGATCGCGCCGAGGTGCACCACGGCATCGGCATCGGCGAGACCATCCGCCACATCGCCGGCGTCGGTGGCGTCGCCGGTCACGATCCGATCGGCCGGGCTCGGCCGGCCCCACGTCGGGGACAGCGCCGTGACCGGCACTCCGTCCGCCACCAGCGCAGCGACCACGGCTCGTCCGATCAGGCCGTCCGCACCGGTGACGAACACCCGACCGGGCCGGGCGACCGACGGGTCGGACCAGGCGTCCGCGGGCTCAGACGGGTTCACGGGGGTCCCTTCGGCGACGTTGCTCGGGTCTCGGCCGTTTCGCGCGAACCTGAGATCGAGCGAAAGTGCTTTCGCAACCGAGCATGGTGCCTACAGTCATCACTTGTCAATACCCGATTCCAAGGCTGGGAAAGCGCCATACCCGATTCACGCGGAGACCCTCGCCCGCTGCCACGCTCGGTCGCCGCGCCGACCACGCCGAACCGGGGCCGCGCCCCACCGCCCCCGATCCGTGACGCGGATCATCCGATATGACGATGCGCAATGTCAGACCCCTGATCTAACCTCGACGACGGCTCGAACCTCACCCCTGGGAGCACCTCCTCATGACCTTGCTTCGCCTCTCGCTTCGCTATGCCTCCCCGTACAGACGGTGGGTGGCCGCAGTCGTCGTTCTGCAGCTCATCTCCACCATCGCCGCGCTGTACCTGCCCAGCCTCAACGGCCGCATCATCGACGAGGGGGTCAGCACCGGCAACGTCGACCTGATCTGGGAACTCGGCCGACAGATGCTGATCTGGTGCGGCGTCCAGGCCGTCACCGCCGTCGCCGCCGTCTACTTCGGCGCGAAGACCGCGATGGCGGTCGGTCGCGACATCCGTCGCGACATCTACCGCAAGGTGGACAGCCTCGGCGCCCTGGACATCTCCTCCATCGGCACCGGCTCGTTGATCACCCGCAACACGAACGACGTGCAGCAGGTGCAGATGCTCGTGCTGATGACGCTGAACTTCATGGTGTCCACACCGATCATGTGTATCGGCGGCATCATCATGGCCCTGCGTGAGGACCCGGGCCTGTCCTGGCTCGTGTGGGTCTCCGTTCCCTTCCTGTTCCTCATCGTCGGTCTCCTGGTCCGGATCCTGCTCCCCCTGTTCCGGACGATGCAGGAACGTATCGACCGGATCAACGACGTGACGCGCGAGCAGATCGTGGGGCTGCGGGTGATCCGCGCCTTCGTGCGCGAGCCGTTCGAACAGGATCGCTACCGCGACGCGAACGCGGCGATCACCGAGACCTCCATCAAGGTCGGCAACGTCTTCGTGCTGATGTTCCCGGTCATCATGATGGTGCTGCACATCGTCACGGCGGCCGTGCTGTGGTTCGGTGGCTACCGCGTGGATGCCGGCCAGATGGACGTGGGCCAGCTGAGCGCGTTCCTGCAGTACGTGCTGCAGATCCTCGTGGCCGTGATGATGGGCACGTTCATGGTCATGATGATCCCCCGGGCCGTGGTCTGTGCCGAGCGCATCGACGAACTGCTCGCGACCGAGACCTCGATGCCGGTCCGCGAGCGTGGCTCGGAGGACTTCCCGGCCAACGGGCGGGTGGTCTTCGACCACGTCAGCTTCGGGTATCCCGGCGCCGAGCTTCCGGTGCTCGACGACGTCAGTTTCGTCGCCGAGCCGGGCACCACGACGGCGATCGTCGGGTCGACCGGAGCGGGCAAGACCACGCTGGTCAAGCTCATCCCCCGGCTGTTCGACCCGCAGCAGGGTGAGGTGACGATCGACGGCGTCTCCGTGGGTTCGCTCACCCGTCACCAGATCGCGGGGCTCGTCGGGCTCGTTCCGCAGCAGCCGTATCTGTTCTCGGGGACGATCGGCTCGAACCTCCGGTTCGGCAACACCGAGGCCGACGAGGACGACCTGTGGGAGGCGCTGGAGGTCGCGCAGGGCGCCGACTTCGTCCGCGACAAGCCCGGCGGGCTCGACGCGAAGGTCGCCCAGGGCGGCACGAACGTCTCCGGCGGTCAGCGGCAGCGGCTGTGCATCGCCCGGGCGCTCGTCGCGCGGCCCCGGGTGTACGTCTTCGACGACTCCTTCTCCGCCCTCGACGTCGCGACCGACGCCCGCCTGCGGGCCGCACTCGACAAGGCCACCGGCGGCGCGACCGTGATCATCGTGGCCCAGCGGATCTCCACGATCTCCGAGGCGGACAACATCGTGGTCCTCGACGGTGGCGCCGTGGTCGGACAGGGCCGTCACGAGGAACTCCTCGAGTCCAACGAGACCTACCGCGAGATCGTCGAGTCACAGATGAGCATCGAGGCCGCACGATGACCGCCCGCAGATCCTCCGAGGAGAACCCGAACGTGAACGACAAGCCGCTCGACCCGGTCGACCGCCGGGGCGGGCCGGCCGCGAAGCCGGCCTCCGCCGTCGCCGTGGCGGACGCACCCGAGGACGACCTGGAGCAGGAGTTCGTCCCCGGCGAGGACGACATGGGGATGTTCGGCGAGGGCGCCCCGGCGCGCAAGCCGAAGGCCTTCTGGCCGTCGGCGAAGCGGCTGTTCGGGCTGTTCGGTCCGCACCGGGTGCGGTTCGCCCTGGTCGTGGTGCTGGTGGCCGCCTCCGTGGTGCTGACGGTGATCGCGCCCAAGGTGCTCGGTCAGGCCATGGACGTGATCTTCGACGGCGCCATCGGGCTCCAGCTGGACGACCAGTTCCCCGGCCTCACCCTCCCGGAGATCATCGAGGTCCTGCGCGCGACGGGTGACCCGACGTCGGTCCAGTTCGCGGACGTGCTGGCCGGCGCCTCGAACATCGTGCCGGGCATGGGGATCGACTTCGCGCTGCTCGCCCGGCTCATCCTCACCGTGCTGGCCATGTACGTGGTCGCCTCGGTGCTGATGTGGGCGCAGGGGTTCATCCTGAACGCGCTCACCATGCGGGTCATCTACGACCTGCGTCGGGAGATCGAGGAGAAGATCCACCGGCTGCCTCTGTCCTACTTCGACACCCGGCAGCGCGGCGACCTGATGTCGCGGGTCACGAACGACGTCGACAACATGCAGCAGGCGCTGCAGCAGGCGTTCAGCCAGCTCGTGCAGTCGGCGCTGCAGGTGATCGGCATCGCGATCATGATGTTCATCGTGAGCTGGCAGCTGGCCCTGCTGGCGCTCATCGCGCTGCCGCTCTCGGCGATCATCGCCGGGGTGGTCGGGTCCCAGTCGCAGAAGCTGTTCACCAAGCAGTGGAAGAGCACCGGCGAACTGAACGGACACATCGAGGAGTCCTACTCCGGCCTGGAACTCGTGCGCGTGTTCGGCCGCGACAAGGAGATGCTCGAAGAGTTCGACAAGCGCAACGACGGCCTGTTCGCCAGCTCGTTCGGCGCCCAGTTCGTCAGCGGCATCATCATGCCGGCGATGCAGTTCGTGAACTACCTGCAGTACGTGCTGATCGCCGTCGCCGGCGGGCTCCGGGTCGCCTCGGGCACGCTGACGATCGGGGACGCCACCGCGTTCATCCAGTACTCCCGGGAGTTCTCCCAGCCGCTCGGCCAGATCGCCGGGATGGCGAACATGCTGATCTCGGGCGTCGCCTCCGCGGAGCGCACGTTCGAGCTGCTCGACGCCGACGAGCAGGAGGCGGACTCCGACGACGCGGAGCTGCCCGAGCGCACCGACGGGCACGTGGAGTTCCAGGGCGTGACCTTCTCGTACAGCAAGGAGACCTCGCTCATCGAGGACCTGTCGTTCTCGGTGCAGCCGGGTCAGACGGTCGCGATCGTCGGCCCGACCGGGGCCGGGAAGACCACCCTGGTCAACCTGGTGATGCGCTTCTACGAGCTCGACGGCGGCCGGATCCTGCTCGACGGGGTGGACACCCGCAAACTCAGCCGGGCCGCCCTGCGTACCCAGGTGGGCATGGTGCTCCAGGACACCTGGCTGTTCGACGGCTCGATCATGGAGAACATCCGGTACGGGCGTCTCGATGCCACCGATGAGGAGGTGATCGCGGCGGCCGAGGCCACGATGGTCGACCGGTTCGTCCGGCAACTCCCGGAGGGCTACGACACCCGGGTGAGCACCGACGGTGGGTCGATCTCCGCCGGTGAGCGACAGTTGATCACGATCGCGCGTGCGTTCATCGCGAACCCGTCGCTGCTGATCCTGGACGAGGCGACCTCGAGCGTGGACACCCGCACGGAGCTGCTCGTGCAGCATGCGATGAACGCGCTCCGCACCGACCGGACCAGCTTCGTGATCGCGCACCGGCTCTCCACTATCCGCGACGCCGACACCATCCTGATGATGGAGGACGGGCGGATCGTGGAGCGCGGCTCACACGACGAGCTGATCGAGGCCAAGAGCGCGTACTACGACCTGTACATGACGCAGTTCCTCGGCGGCCACGAGCAGCCGGAGGACGTCATGGCCACCTCGGGTGCGCCCACTCTCGACACGGACGCGGACGCGTCGGTGAGCGAGGTGGTCCGGGACTGAGGCCCGCGACCGGCGGTCGTGCTCACCACGGCACCGTCCCCTCCTCCGCGAAGAACCCGCCGCTGGGCCCGTCCGGGCCCAGCGTCGCGAACCGGACCACGGGTGCGGCACCCTGCGCCGGGGTGAGGTGCCCCGTGTGATCGTTGCTGTCGGTGTCGACGAAGCCGGGGGCGACGGCGTTGACGAGGATGCCGTCGGGGCGCAGTTCGTTGGCGTACTGCACGGTCAGCGCCGAGAGCGCCGTCTTCGAGGGACTGTAGGCGGCTGACGCCGGCAAAGCCGAGGAGAGTCCGCCGGGGTCGCTGTTCATCGCCAACGAGCCGGCGTGGCTGGTGACGTTGACGATGCGCGGTGCCACTGCGCGGCGCAGCAGCGGGAGCATGGCATTGGTCACCGCGATGACGCCGAAGACGTTCGTCTCGAAGACCGCCCGGACCATATCCAGGTCGACCGAGCTGGGGATCTGGTCGGTGGCGTCCGCGGGTGAGACCTGGCCGGAGCCGGTGATCGCGGCGTTGTTGATCAGTGCGTCGAGGTGGCCGAAGCGCTCCTCGATCTCGAGAGCCGCAGCCGTCACGACGGCCGGGTCGGTGACGTCCAGCCTGACGGCATGGGCGTCGCCACCCGTGGCGCGGATCTGCGCCGCCGCCTCCGCGCCGCGCCGGGGGTCGCGGGCGCCGACGACGACGGTCATCCCCAGTCCGGCGAGTTGCTCGGCCGCGGCCCGTCCGATGCCCTTGTTGGCACCGGTGATCAGAGCGACGTGCTGGTCAGTGGTGTGCTCGTTCATGGCGGGTCCTTTCTCCCGGTCGTGGCGCTCCAGCGGGAACGCCAACACTTCTGACGGGACAGCCCAGCCGGATATGACATCGCGGCGACCGGCACCCGCGGCCGCACGAGGGTTCACGAGCAGATCACGTGCTCTTGGTCCGCCTCAGGAACCTCCCGTCGGCGGACCCGCGCCGGAGTCCCGGCGATGCCCGGCCACGGCATCGTCGGCGGCTGGGCACGCTCGCCGTCGCGGTCGGGCGGCCCAGGGGTCGGCGCCGGGTTGCTACGCGCCCGGTGTCGGCCCCGGGGCGAGCTCCGCGTCGATCGCGCCGGCGAGGACCCCGATGACCGGCCATGCCCCCTCTGAGCTGTTGCCGAGCACGCTCACCGTGGTCCGGGTCCCGATGATGTGGGTGGACCGGAACGAGGCGCCGGCGTCGTAGCCCTCGAGTACCAGCGCCGGTCCGGTCCGGTGCAGGAAGAAGCCCATGCCGGCGCGCAGGTCCTCCTCGGGAACGTCGTGCCGCGGGCGGGTCATCTCCTCGACACTGCCGGGGGAGACGATCCGCCCGCCGAGGAATGCCAGCCAGAACCGGTGGAGGTCTGCCGCCGTGGTGAACGCTCCACCGTCACCGTTGCCGAGCACCGGCAGGTGCAGGGTGTTCACCAGGTCGCCCTCGTCGTGGACGTACCCCTGCGCGGCGTCGACCGGCAACTCGTTGAGCGGGAGGAAGTCGGTGGCACCGAGTCCGGCGGGCGTGAACACCAGGCGCCGCACGACGTCGTGATAGGTCTCGCCGGTGACCCTCTCGATCAGGACCGCGAGCACCATGTAGCCGCCGTTGCAGTAGGAGAACCGCTCGCCGGGCGCGTACTTCTGCTCGTGTCCCTCGAGCATCGGGAGGAAGGCGACGGCGGTCGTGAGGGTGTGGGAGGGAAGGGTGAGCACGTAGTCGGACACCTCCCAGTCGGCGTCCTCGTCGAGGTAGTCCCCGATGCCGGAGGTGTGGGTGAGCAGGTGTTCGATCGTGACGGCGTCGTCGATGAGCGGCAGGTCGCCGCCGAGGAGGTCGCGCACCGGCTGATCGAGCCGTAGGGCACCGTCCTCGACCAGGCGCATCACGGCCAGCGCCGTGAACGCCTTGCTGCCGCTGGCGATCGCGATCCGCGCGTCCACGACCATCGGTGCACCGAGGGCACGCTGGCGGTATCCCTCGCAGCGTTCGAGGGTGCGTCGGTCCCCGACGTCCACCGTCACCACGCCGGTGAACGACGACGTGGCGACGGCTTCGTCGAAAGTACTCGGATCGATGTGCATGGCGTCCTCCCGACCGAAGGGTCTCATCGAACCCCCGGGGCGGGCCAGTTCATTGATGCGGCGGTGACACCCGGTCCGCCTCCGTGATCGGCCGGATCACTCGTGCGGGCACTCCGGCGGCGACCACTCCCGCCGGAACGGACCGGGTGACGACACTTCCCGCCCCGATGACGCTCCCGGCGCCGATCGTGACCCCGGGGTTGATGGTGACGTCGCCGCCCACCCAGACGTCGTCCGCGACGGCGACCGTCCTGGCGAGGCACCACCCCGCGGCCCGGTCGGCGGGGTCCACGGCGTGGTTCGTGGTGTAGATGCTGACCCGGGGCCCGAGGAGGACCCGGTTCGCGATGGTGATGCCGCCGCCGTCGAGCATCACACAGTCGAAGTTGGCGTAGAAGTCGTCACCGATCGCGATGTTGAACCCGAACTCGCACCGGAAGGTCGGCTCGAAGTGGACCCGGCGACCGATCCGCTGCAGGAGCCCGGCAAGCAGCGCCTCGCGCTCGGGCGCTGGGCGACCGAAGCTGGCGTTGTAGGAGTCGGTGCGCCGGACCGAGTCCTCGCGAGCCTTGACGAGTTCCTCGGTGAGGTCGTTGTACCACTCGCCCGCCCGCATCCGGGCCCGCTGTCGTCCGAGTTCCATCGGGACACGCTCCTCCCGGGTCACCGGTGGCCCGCCGGGCCGGACTCCGCGGCGTCCCCGAACGCCGATGCTAGCGTCGCTCGCGCCGGTCGATGCCGTGCCGGCGCTGGGCTACCGGCCCCTGCTGGTGCTCGTGCTGGTGGGACCGACGCACGCCCTGGTCCGCCGCGCGATCTGGGGTCGCCCGCGGTCGGCCGACGAGGCGACATGAGGTCGGTCCGGTCGGCCGTACTTCTCCTAGAATGGCGGCATTCCCAGGGAGGGCGGTCACGGTGGACCACACCGACGAACACCGGACCGACGCCGCGCGCGTCCCGATCTTCACCGAGGAGGGCGTGTACGGCGTCATCCTGGTCGCCGGCATGATCGTGGTCGGCAACTCCTACTACACGACCGCGTGGGAGGTGTTCGTCGCGGTCGTCGCCACCGTCGTGGTGTTCTGGGCGGCACACGTCTACGCCGGGACGGTCGCCCACCACGGATTCGAGGGCGGGCGGGAGGTCACCCTCGGGCAGGCGTTCCGGATCTCGTTGCGGCGCGCGTTGGGGCTGCTGGTCGCCGCGCTGATCCCGGCCAGCATCCTGTTGCTCGGCGCGACCAGGGTGGTCCCGGACGGTGTTGCGATCTGGCTTGCCATGTGGGTCGGCGTGGCGGTGCTGGCGCTCATCGGCTACCTCGCGTTTCGTCGCCGCGGGTCGAGCGTATGGATCTGCTTGCTCGGGTCGCTGACCACCGCGGCGTTCGGTCTGGTCATGATCGTGCTGAAGGCCGCGATCCACTGAGGCGCGGCAGCGGGCGTCACGGCCCAGGCGCCGGCTTGACGTGGATCGCCGCCGACTCCTTCCGGATGCTCGCCGAGGCGCTCCCCCACGCCGAGCACACCACGGGCCTTGCCGAGCGGGACGGCCCTCACGCGTACCGCGCCTGAGCGATCACAGGTAGACGCGGTAGACCACGAGCGGACGGCCGCTGCCCTCGGGGTTGCGGGAGCCGACGTCGCGGGCGATCCCGGCCCGCTCCAGCCGGTTCAGGATGCGGCGTGCAGTACGCGGCTGCACGCCCAGGTGCTCGGACAGTTCACGGGTGGTGACCTCGGGGCTCGTGGCGTGCCTGAGGTAGTCCTGCAACCGCTGCAGCGTGCCCACCGAAAGCCCGGCCCGGTGCGCGAGCTGGCCGGTGTTGGCGCGCTGGTTCGACCGCGGGGTCGAGGTTCTCGACAGGGTCATGTCGATGTCGTTGCGCAGCGAGATCACTGCGGCGACCCGACCGAGTTGGCGGGCCCGGCCGAGCGCGCGGCGGGCGAGCGTGTGCGCCTCGGCACCGGAACCACCGAGCCCGAAACCGACCCGCAGCGTCGGGTACTGGGCCCGGAGCCGTTCGAGCATCGGCAGCTCGGTGAACTCCGCGGTCGCGTCCTCCAGCGGGCCGCGGGTGGTGACCACGAGGAACTCCCTGGACCCGGTGTGGATCAGGGACGCCCCGAGCGGGGCGAGCTCACCGGCGAGGGCGTGCTCGGCGTCGGCGGCTGCCTCCACGATGCCGAGCACGAGCTGCGCGTCGCCGCTGTCCATCGACTCCCGCTGCAGCCGGAGCCGGTTCACGGCGAGCCGGATCGCGGAGCGGGCCGGCGCCAGCCGCACCGCTGGCTGGGTCTCGCCGATCTCGTCGTAGACCGAGCCCAGACAGGTCAGCGCGATCGACCCGGGGTCGTCCGCGTGCGCACGGCGGTGGAAGGCGACCAGGGTGGCGGCGTCGGTGCCCGGCGCGTACGGAAGCACCCGCACCGCGTCGGCCTGCACGCCCGCCTCGGCGAGGGTGCCGCGGGCCTCGTCCTCGTCGAGGGTGTCGATGCTCAGCGACGTGAGCTGCGTCCCCGCACGCAGCACCGTGACCAGCGCACTGAGCAGCACGGATCCGCTGTACTCCACGTACCCGGCGATCCGCCCGAGGAGCCCATGCGCCGACGCGATCTGGTACGGGACCACCCCGGTGAACAGTTGGATGTCGACGTCGGAGCCGAGCTCGCGCAGGACCTGCGGGGTCTCCCGCTCGTGTTCGTACGGGTGTGGGCGCGGTCGCATCCCGTCCATCCCGCCCACCACCTCGACCGTGCGCTCGACGAGGTCGTGCGGGCCGATCACCGCGACTGTGATCATGGACGCTCCTCGTGGTCCGGGTGCCCCATGGCCAACCGAGAGGCAACGTCGTAGTCCGTGCGGTCAGGGTAGTCGCGGACCGTGCCAGACTGTCGACCATGCAGTCGCGCGCCGTGAACACCCCGGATCCCGACCGCGGCCCACTCGCCTGGCTGAGCGGCGTGGTCGCCGCCCCCCTCACCCCGTTCGACGCCAAGGGCAGGCTCCGGTCCGAGGAGTTCGCGGACTACGCCGTGCACCTCGTCCGCGCCGGTGTCAGCGGTCTCGCCGTAGGCGCGCACACCGGGCGCGGCGGGCTGCTCGCGCCGCAGGCGCACGCCGACCTGATCCGGGTCGCGCGAGCCACCGGTGTGCCCGTGGTCGCGACCGTCTGCCTGCCCGACGGCGCCAGGCCCGGTTCGCGCACAGAGGTCGAGCGGGTGCTGCTCGAGCGGGCGGACGCGGCCCCGGCCGCCGGTGCGTCCGCCGTGCTCTGCGTACCGCCGCCGGCGGCGCTCGACCCCGATCCGGCCTGGGTGGCGCGGCTGCACGAGTTGATCGCGGAGGCCACCGGACTTCCGGTGCTCGCCTTCCTGCTCTACGAGGCAGCCGCGGGCAACGTCCGGTACGGCACCGACCACCTCGCGGCACTCTCCGGCGTCCCGGGCGTGACCGGGGTCAAGATCGCCACCCTCGACGACGCTGTGGCCGCGCAGGACGCCATCATCTGGCTCCGGCGCAACGCACCACGCCTGGCCGTGCTCACCGGTGAGGACCGGATGTTCGGTCCCTCGCTGATGTGGGGCGCAACCGGTGCACTGGTGGGTATCGCGGCGGCGCGCGCGCATCTGTCGGTCGACCTGCTGCGGGCCTGGCAGGAGCACCGGCTCGCGGACTTCGTGGCCGCGTCCGACCGGCTCGACGCGTTCGCCCGGCTCACCTTCACAGCTCCGCTCCACGGCTACGTCCAAAGACTCGCCTGGGCGGCCGCGCACGAGGGCATCATGCCCCCGGGCCTCGCCCACGATCCCGGGGCCACCCCGGACGTGCTGGCCGAGCGCGAGGTGTTCCTCGCCGGCCTCGCCGGCCCGGGCGACGTCGCCCCGGTTGCCGCGGCCCCGTCGTGGTGACCGCGCGGATCGGCCTGGTCGGGCTCGAGACCAGCCACCCGGGCTCCTTCGTGCCGCTCCTGCGCGACCTCGGACACGAGGTGTCCGTGGTGCTGGACCCGGGCGAGTTGCGGGGCGCGGCGCACGCGGCACGGTTCGCCCGCGAGCACGGCGTCGCCCGGGTCGGGCGCGACCTCGAGGACGTGGCCGGGAACTGCGACGTCGCGATCCTGCTCGGAACCGACTGGGACCGCCACCTCGCCCAGGTCACCTCGCTGCGCGCCGCCGGGGTGGCCGTGCTCGTCGACAAGCCCGTGGCCGGTAGCGCGGGCGACCTGCGCGCGCTCGCCGCCGCGGCGGCGGCCGGGGAGCGTGGCGAGGGGCCACCGGTGACCGGCGGCTCGTCGTTGCGGACCGCGCCGGAGGCGCGCGCGTGGCGCGGTCGAGGGCAACGCGCACTCTCGGTCCGCACCGGCTGTACCGGGCACCCGCTGTACTACGGCGTGCACGCGACGAGCCTCGCCGTCGGGCTCCTCGGTGACGGCCTGGTGGCGGCTCGCGCCACCGGCACCGACCCGGGCGTGCTGGCCGGGGAACTGCGCCACGCAGACGGCGCCACGATCGTCGTCGAGGTCCCACGCCGGCCCGTGGGGGCGCCGTTCCGCGCCGAGGTGCGCACCGCCGTCGGCGGCGTCGACGTCATCGAGCCGGCCGGAGCCGGCCTGTACCGGCCGTTCCTGGCCGTCTGTCTGGAGCATCTGACCGGTCGCGGTCCGGCCCCGGCCGGGCCGCGAGGGCTCGTCGAGCCCGAGCTCGCCGTGCTCGCGATCGCGTGGTCCGCCGCCGCGGACACGCCCGGGGCGTGGGTCGACCTCGACGAGGTCCCGGACGAATGGCAGCCCTGGGCGGGGGCCGCGTTCACCGGTGAGTACCGGCCGCGGTAGCACAAGTCCCTAGGATCAGCTCGACCGCGCACCGGCCGGCCGGTCGAGCGCCCCATCGCGGGCCGCCAGGCTCCGGCCGAAGTAGTCGTCGACGTCCACGAGCCCGAACTCGGCCATCACGTCGGCGACGCACAGGTCCTCGCGCTCCGCGGTCAGCAGCACCACCCCGACCTGACCGGGGTCGTGGAGGCGGACGCCGTCACCGTACTTGCGCTTGATATCGCCGAACTTCCGGCCGTTCTCGTCGATGTGGACGACGGCGTGGTCCAGGTTGATCCGGGTGGTGACCTCCGGGTAGTAGTTCGTGCTCGAGGCGACCACCTCCCCCACCGGGGAGACCACCGAGGACGGGTTCTGCGGCCAGACCGAGCCGACGAACCAGGACCGGCACGTGTAGGCCCAGTACTGCTGCATGAAGCCGCCGTGGTAGGCCGAGGAGAACAGGATGATCTCCGGGCGCAGTCGCGCGAGCTCGGTGAGCCCCGGGATGAAGTTCAGGTCGAAGCAGATCACCGGGGCGATGCGGCCGATGTCGGTCTCGATCACCGTCATCCGCTCGCCGTAGGACACCCCCCGAGTCCCGTGCTCGGGGATCGTCAGGTAGTTCTTGTCGTAGACGCCCAGGACCGTGCCGTCGATGCCGATCAGTTGCGTCGAGTTGCGCAACCGGCCCGCCTCGTCGATCCGGTAGCCGGAGTAGGCGATCCGGGTCCGATTGGCGGCCGCGAGCTCGGCGAGCGCGTCCCGCAGGTAGTCGCCCTTGTGCACGGTGAACTCGGCGATCTGCTCGATCGGGAAGTGCTGCAGCGGGTACCAGTGGGCCAGCGGCCGGTCGCCGTGCTCGGGCAGGACCACCAGGTCCGGACGATCGGGCAGCACCGTAGCGATCCGGGTGGTCCAGTGGTCGATCAGATCGTCGAGCAGCTTGCCGTGACCGATCGCGGGATCGGCGACGAACGGGAAGGACGTGACGCTGCTGACGGTCAGGTGCCGGGCCATGGACGGGCTCCCTCTCTGGGGTGGTGGGGGTCAGGACAGGCGGGCATAGACGGCCGGGTCGATCGCGTGCTGGAGCCGATCGCCCGCGACGAATCGGGCGATCTCATCGACCGTGATCTGGCCCTGTCGCTCCCGGGCCTCGACCGTCGCGGCGCCCCGGTGCGGACTCAGGTAGACGTTGGGTAGGCCCCGCAGCGGGGAGTCCTCGGGCAGGGGTTCGCGGTGCAGGACATCCAGGCCGAAGCGCAACCGACCCGAGAGCGCCTCGGCCACCAGCGCGGCCTCCTCGACCAGCGCCGCGCGCGCGGTGTTGACCACCACGGCGCCGTCCGGCAGCAGGGCCAGTTCGGCTGCCCCCAGCATGCCGATGGTCTCCGCGGTGACCGGGGCGTGCAGCACCAGGACCTCGCTCCAGGCGAGCAGGTCCCGCAGATCAGCGCTGCCGACGCCGAGCGCGGCGGCGTCCTCGGCGCCCAGGTACGGGTCGGCGACCCGGACCCGGGCGGCGCCGAGTCCGCGGACCATCGAGATGAACGAACGCCCGGTCCTGGACGCGCCGATCACGCCGATCCGCCGGTGCGCGAGCTCCCGCCCGTGCAGGCCGCCGATGGCGGGCCCGCCGTCGGGATCGCGCAGGGCGCGATCGAAGGTGTGCAACTCACGCAACAGCACCAGGCACATCGCCAGCGCCAGCTCCGCCACCCCGTCGGCCATCGCGGCCGACGCCTGGCTGACGGCGCAGCCCTCGGGGACCCCGCCGTCGCCCAGGATCGGGCGCAGGGTGCCACCCGTGTGCGCGATCAGCCGGGGTCGGCGCCCCGGCGCCCACGTCGCCAGCGGCGGTGTGGCCCAGGAGGTGATCATGACGTCGAGGTCCACTCCGGCGAGCTCTGCGGCCAGCCGTTCGGGATCCAGGTGCAGGTGCAGGTCGCCGAGGGAGCGCAGAGCCTCGAGCTGGCTGGGCGTGAACAGCAGCGCCAGCAGTTCCGGGGTCGCGCTGACGTCGATCCGGGTCACTTGATGCCGCTCATCGTCACGCCGCGCACGAAGTAGCGCTGCATGATCAGGAAGATGATGAAGATCGGGACGAACGTGATCAGGGCGCCGGCCATCGTCACGGCCAACGACGTCTGCTCCTCGTTCAGTGAAGAGAGCCCGACGGTCAACGTGTACTTCGCGGACGCCGTGTTCGCGACCAGCGGCCAGAGGAAGTCGTTCCAGTGCCACAGGAACACGAACACCCCGAGCGTGGCCAGGATCGGCTTCGTCTGCGGCAGGATGATCTGCCAGAAGATCCGCAACTCCCCCGCCCCGTCGATGCGGGCGGCCTCGATCAACTCGTTCGGGATCCCGGCGATGAACTGCCGCATCAGGAACAACGCCTGGACGTTCGCGATGGTGGGCAGGATCAGTCCCCAGTGGGTGTTCAACCCGCCGAGCTCCGAGATCAGGATGAACTTCGGGATCAGGGTGAGGTGGTAGGGCACCATCAGCATCGCGACCATGACCAGGAACACCACGTTCCGGCCCGGGAAGCTCAGCTTCGCGAACGCGTAGGCGGCCATCGATGCCAGCGCGAGCACGAGCACCACCGAGACCACGGCGTAGATCGCGGTGTTGATGATCCACGTCGTCATCTCCCCGCGGGAGAGCAGCCGGCCGAACTCGCTGAAGTCCCAGGACTGTGGCCACAACGAGCGCGGCAGGTCGATCGCCTGCCCGGGCTGCACCGAGATGACCAGCATCACGAAGAACGGGAACAGGGTGATCATCGCCACGATGATCAGGGGCAGGTGGGCCGAGGCCGTGCGCCACCAGGGTCGCCGGCGCCGCGGCGGGTGTGTGGGTCTCATCGCCGTGTCCGTCATCAGTCGTCGTCCTTGAGGTAGAGGCGCTGGATGGCCGAGACGATCAGGGTGATCACCAGCAGGACCACACCGGCTGCGCTGGCGTACCCGAAGTTGAAGTAGCCGAAGCCCTGGTCGTAGATCATGAAGACCAACGAGTAGCTCGCCGTCACCGGTCCACCACCGGTCATGACGTAGATGAGGTCGAAGACCTGGAACGAGGACACGATCTCCAGGATCACGACGAAGAACAGCGGGCGCCGCAGTCCCGGCAGCGTGATGTGTCGGAATCGCTGCCACGCGTTCGCGCCGTCCAGGCTCGCGGCCTCGTAATAGTCCTGCGGGATGTCCAGCATGCCCGCCATCAGGATCAGCATGTCGTAGCCGAACCGGGACCACATGGCGACCACGGCCAGGGAGGGCAGGACCGCGATGCTGCTCGCCAACCACGGCACCGGTCCGACCCCGAAGACTCCGAGGAACCAGTTCAGCGGGCCCTCGGAGGAGTAGATCCACTGCCAGATGACCGCCGTCGTGACCAGGCTCGTGATCACCGGGAGGAAGAAGGCCGCCCGATACACCTTGATGCCACGGATCGACCTCGAGGCGAGGTGCGCCATGAACAGCGACACGACGACCACCAGCGGGACCGCGATGACCGAGTAGACGATCGTGACCCGCAGCGCGTTCCAGAACAGGTCGTCACCGAACAGCCGCTCGAAGTTGTCACCCCCGACCCAGGAGATGTCCCCGGTCAGGGAGTAGTCGGACAGGCTCAGTCCGAGCCCGCCGAACGCCGGCAGGATTCGGAACGCCAGGAAGATCAGCAGGTAGGGCAGGACGAAGATCATCGCGATCGTCGTCGCCCTGCGTCGAGCGGCCCGCCGGGATCCGCGGGGGGACGACGGCGCCGCGATCGTCTGTTTGGGTGGTCCCGCGACGCGGGTCTGCTGGACTGTCATGTCTTCCTTTCGACGGTCGGAGGTGCGACCGCCCCGGCCACCGGGGCGGTCGCACCAGGGGGTCAGCCGCCGGTACGGGCGAGGACGCCCTCGATCTCCTCGGCGGCGCCGTCCATCGCGGCCTGCGGCTCGGCCTGGCCGAGCAGCACCGACTGGACCGCGGGCTTGAGGACGTTCATGATCTCGGTGCCACCGGGGGCCTGCGGGTCGACGATCCCCCGGTCCAGGTACTGCGCCAGTTGGGCGTTCGGCGAGTCCTCCGGGTACAGGTCCGTCACCGACAGCCGCGGGGAGAGCTGGTCCCGCTCCGGGAGGAACTCCGCGAGGAACGCAGGGCTGGTGACGAACCGGATCCACTCGTGAGCAGCCTCGTTGTCCGCGGAGCCCTCGAAGAGGGCGTACCCACCGACGTTGCCGTAGCTGGTCGACTCCGTGTTCTCGATCGGCGGGCCCACGACGAGCTGCTCCTCGGTGAGGCCGTACTGGGTCAGCGAGGCCACCGAGCGGGCGAACAGCATCGCCACCTCACCGCGGGCGATCGGGCTGGTCTCGACCGGCAGGTCGGTGGTGAGCGCGTCCCGCGGCGTGTAGTCGTTGTCGACGAGGAAACTGATGAAGTCGAGGGCCTCGATCGCCTCCGGACCGTTCACGGTGACCTCACCGTCGGCGTTCAGGACCCGCCCGCCGGAGGCCCAGAGCAGCGGGTAGAAGCTGCCGTTCAGGGTCATGGAGGGGGCCGCGTCGTACTGGGTGATGTAGTAGCCCTCGTCGGCGAGCATCGGGGCGAGTTCGCGGACCTCCTCGAACGTCGTCGGGTAGTCCTCCTCGGAGATTCCGACGGCGTCCCACACGTCGCGCACGTAGATCGTGGTCGACATGCCGACCAGGGTGGGCACCGCGTACAGGGTCCCGTCGACGCTCAGGGTCTCGAGGGCGTTGGGCAGGAAGTCGTCGGAGTCCTCGGCGATGATCGAGGAGACGTCGGTGAAGATGCCCTGGCTTCCGTAGGAGTAAACGTCCGAGGGTAGGACGTAGGTGACGTCCGGTGTCGTGTTGCCGGCGATGCCGGTCTGGAGCCGCTCGGCCCGACCGTCCCACGGCACGATCTCCACCGTGACCTCGACGTCCGGGTGCATCTCGGTGAACTCGGCGATCTTGGCGTCCCAGAACTCGCGTTCGGCGTCACCGGCGATCGGCGGGTACCACATGGTGACCTCACCGGAGAGCGTCCCGTCGCCGCCGGTCTCGCCACCTCCTCCGCCGGTCTCGTCGTCATCGCCGGAGCTGCAGGCCGCCAGACCGAACACCGCCGCCAGGCCGGCGGCGATCAGTGTCTTGCTTCTCATGGGTCATTCCTCATCTCATCGTTGAAATCGGTACTGCTCGTGTTCCCCGGGGTCTCAGTAGCCGACGACCCCCTCCGGCCAGCTGAGTTCGATCCCCTGCTGCACCAACGACTCCTGGAACCGCGCGAGGCGGGCGGGGTCCTTGTGGACCTCGCGGGGTTCGACGCCGTCCTCGATGCAGGTGGCCGCCAACGCTCCCGCGGCCTCGCCGATGTTCCACTCGACGGGGTGGAGTCGATAGCACCCGTTGGTGATGTGGGTGGTTCCGATGTTCTTGTTCGCCGGGAGCAGGTTGCGCATCCGTTGCGGGATCAGGGCGCCCAGCGGGATCTGGAACGGACACGAGGGCACGTCGATGTAGTTGTCGCCGCCGGTCGAGGGGTGCAGGTCGATCCGGTACATCCCGATGCCGACCGAGTCGTGGAACCGTCGCGCGCCGGCACCGCCGCGCACGGCCATTGAGACGTCGTTCTCGGTCACCGTGGTCAGTGCTCTGATCCGGCGGGACTCCCGGTGGTAGGGAGCCTGGGCCAACCCGTCCACCGTGCCCATCACCTCGGGCCGCAACCGCAGGCCGGGCCACCCGGTGCCGCCGTCCGGCCGCGGGGCCTCGGTCTGGAGCCAGTACAGCATCGAGAGGCTCAACTGCCGGGCGTCCCGCAGCCGGGCGGCCGCCACGTCGGCTGGTTGGTTGACCACCGGGGCCTCGAAGTAGTCGATCGAGGGCCAGTTGACGAGCGTGATGTCGCTGTCGTAGAAGCCTGGTTCGAACAGCTTCCGGGCCGCGATCCGGCGATAGATCCACAGGTTCAGGTCACCGGGATCCTTGCTCTGGTCCGCGTCGATCGACAGCGGATCCTCGTCGGTGTTCGGCACGAACGTCCGCGGTGCCGCCTCGAGCGTGCGGGGATGCGGCGAGACCAGCCCGAGCAGTGGCCCCCACCAGAACTCGGGCGCGACCGCGCGCCACTTCCGGTACTGCTCGGGCTCGTCGATCGTGTGGTCGCCGTCGACGTGATCGACAGCGAAGCACACGCTCAGCGCCTGCCAGTTGTCCGGCTGTGCCTCCTCGGGCGCACTGGGCTCGCCGGTCTCGTGCCGTGACTCGAAACCGGTGACGTACTCGGTGCCGGTGAGCGGGAGCAGGTCCCCGGTCTCGGTGGCGTCGAGCACGTACGCGGCGCCGATGCTCAACTCGTCCCCGCCGTCGAGGCGACGGACCCGGACCGAGGTGACGACGTCACCGTCGACCTCGGCGCCGATCGCGACGGCGGGCTTGACCAGCTGCAACCTCCCGGCCGAGAGCCATGGCGCGAGCATGCCCGTGATCACCGCGGTGCCGACGCGCGGCTCCGAGCACAGTTTGGACACGGTGCCGGCGCCGGGGTTCAGCAGCGGCTCCCGGCGCGCGGCTTCGGTCAGCGGGAAATGCGCGCGGTAGTACGCCCGGATGCCGTCGCGCAACCGCCGGTACCGCCTGGTCGCGCCCATCTCCTCGATCCATGGGTGCTCGTCCACCGGGACACCCTGGGAGGTGAGCTGTCCGCCCAGCCAGTCGTACTCCTCGACCAGGACCACCCGACGCCCCGCCTCGAGCGCGGCCAGCGTGGCGGCTACGCCACCCAGTCCGCCACCGACCACCAGGACGTCTGTCGCCAGATCCGCGTTCACCGTGCCATCACCGTCTCCCCTTCGACGAACGTGCAGGGCAACAGCCGCTGCAGTTCGAGCTCGTCTCGTCCTTCGATCTGGGCCGCGAGCAACCGGAGCGCCTCCAGGCCCATCTGTTCGCGCGGGATCCGGAACCCGGTCCAGCGCTGCTCGTCGGCCAACGCCGTGGTGGGCTGACCCAGGAGTGCTAGCGACAGGTCCCGTGGGACGTCCAACCCGCGGGCGACGGCGCCGGCGCGGATCTCCGCGGCTCGATAGTCGGAGCCGAGGACCGCCGCGGTGGCCGCATGGCCGACGATGAGGTCGATGGCCTCGTCCGCGGAGAACGCATCGCTGCTGAAGATCATCGGACGCAGCCCTGCCGCCGTCATCGCGTCCCGGTAACCCTCGTGGCGGTCGGTCGCCGACTCGCTCAGGCCGAGATCGCCGAGGAAGGCGATGCGTCGATGCCCGAGCGCCAGGAGATGCTCGACGACGTGGCGGGTCGAGTGTCGATAGTTCGCGCCCACATACGGGATGACGCGGTCGGCGGAGTCGCGCCGGCCGACGAACACGAACGGGAACCGCTGGGCCAGCATCGCCTCGGTGTCGTACCGGTCGTCATGGCGTCCGAGCAGGATGCACCCGTCGGTGATGGCGACCCGGTTCCAGCCGGTCTCCGAGAGCGTGCGATGCCCGGTGTTGCGGGAGGGCACGCTGGTGAACAGCATCAGGTCGAGGCCGAGTTCCTCGGCACCGGCCTCGATGCCCTCCAGGAACGGGGAGAAGAAGTCGGCACTGCCCTTGGGGAACACGGACTCGTAGGTGAAGACCCCGACGATGTGGTTGCGGCCTCGGGCCAGACCCTGGGCGAACGGGTTGGCGGTGTAGCCGGTGCGCTGGATGGCGGCCAGGACCCGGCGCTTGGTCCCCTCACCCACGCGCACCTTCGTGTCGGGAGCACTGTTAAGAACGAGCGAGACCGTCGCCTGGCTCACGCCGGCGAGTCGCGCCACGTCGGCCTGCGTCACTCGCTGCGCCACGCCGACCACCTCCGTTGGTAATGCGTATCAGGACCCCGGGCCCAAGCTGATGCCGCAACCATGCCCGTGACGGTGGGTTACGGTCAAGCCCGTTTCTGCGTCGAACTGTAGACCGTGCAAGGCGTTATGCGCAACATCATGCGCTTCCCGGGCGTCCCGGGCGGTTCGTCACAGTTTCGTAACAGTGCCCACAAGGGTCCAGGCCGCTAATACGTATCACGCCCTTCCCTAATACCCGATAACTCCATACGGTCCCCGTATCGAGACCTCGACATGGGAGTTGAGACTGATGCGACGACACGCTCTGCGTGGACCGATCGGGGCCCTTGCCCTGGCCATGGCGATCGGTGGGATCGGCCTCACGGGCGGGTCATCACCCGCTGCCGCCAATGTCACCGGGACGGACCTGGACGTGATCGAACTGGGACCGGCCATCGAAGCCGTCAACGTGCGCGCCGCCGCGTTCGGCGAACTGGCCGACGGCACCCCGGTGGCTTATGCGACGTCCAACGGCGAGCCGGTCACGTTCAACGTGATCGACCTCCGCACGGGCGAGTCGATCGAGAGCCATCAGGTCCCCGGCGAGTTCGTCGCCGGGTCTGTCGCACCGGCACCCGACGGCTCGGTGTACTTCAACACGAACGATCCGACGCCGGGCTCCCTGCACCGATACGTGCCCGGCGCCGGCGTCGAACTGATCGGCGAGCGCATCGCGGGTCAGGGCTGGCTCCGGGACATCGCCGTCGCCGAGGACGGGACCGCGTACATCTCCACCTATCCGGACGCCAAACTGCTCGCCTACGACCCGGCGACCGGTGCGATCCGCGACTACGGGTCGGTCGCCGACGATGCGACCTACGGGTACGCCGTCGAGATCGTCGGCGACGAGATCTGGGTCGGGACCGGCCCGGTGCCGCACCTGGTTGCCGTGGACCCGGTCACCGGCGACATGCGCGAGATCGAGCTGCCCGACCTGGACAACGTGAACTACGTGCTGCGGCTGGAGGAGCGCGGCGACCACGTGTTCGCCGGCCTGTCCCCCCGCGGCCGGTTCGACACGCTCGTGTACGACCTCGCGACACAGGAGTGGATCGACACGATCCCCGCGGTCGGCGCCGCCGGTACGACGGAGCCGGCGTCCACCGGACTCTCGTACTTCCTCAGCGGGGGCACGGCCCTGGCCTACGACGTCTCGACGGGTGCGGTCAGCGAGTTCGGGTTCAGCGATACCGACCTGGTCGAACGCCTGGCCGCGGCGAGCAACACCTACGGGATCGGTGTCGTCCGACTCGACGGCGTGGAGACCTTCGTCGCCCTCACCACCTCGGGCGAACTGCTCCGGTACCCACTGGCGAGCGCAGACGCGAGCTCGGTCCAGGCGGACATCCTGCCGTCGTCGGTGGACATCGTCGGCTTCGGTGTGGGGCCGGACGGCAACGTCTACTCGGGCGCGAAGATCGGGCCGGGGCTGATCGGCCGGATCCAGCAGGGCACCCACGAGCTCGAGGTGCTCTCGGGCCCGTCCCAGGCCGAGGGCTTCGGCTCCCACAACGGTCGGATCGTCATCGGCGACTACTCGGGGGCCGGCGTCAACGTCGGGGACCTCGACGAGCCCTGGGAGTGGGGCACCAACCCCAGCCAGATCATCAAGTTGAACCGCGGGGAGCCCTACCACCAGGACCGGGTCTGGACGATCGCCTCCACCGGTGACCGGGTCGCCCTCGGGACGATCCCGGAACCCGGGTACAACGGCGGCAGCATCACCATGCTGGACACCGAGACCGGGAAGTTCGAGGTCCACCGGGACGTGATCCCGGGCCAGAGCATCATCTCCCTCGTCCATCGCGACGGTCTGCTCTACGGCGGCACCTCGGTCCACGGTGGCTCCGGAACCACCCCGGTGGCGGACGAGGCGGAGTTGTTCATCTGGGACGTCGCCACCGAGGCGGTCGTCTGGCAGGGCAGCCCGGTGCCCGGCGCCGCCGTCGTCAACGGGCTGACCTGGACCCCGGACGGACACCTCTGGGGCCTCACCGAGGGCGGTGTCGTCTTCGAGTTCGATCCGCAGGCACGGGAGCTGGTCCGGTCCTCGCGCGTGATCGAGGAGCCCGGCAGCATCCATCCGTGGGGCAACCACTCCTCGCTGGTGTACGACCCGGCGCGCGGTGGCTTTCTCGGGACCGCCGGCTGGGACCTGTTCTTCCTCGACCACGAGACCCTGGCGCCGCAGTTCCTGCGCACCGACCGGGACACCCACCGAGTCGTCATGGCCGGCAACGGCCACGTGTACTGCGTGGACACCACGGACGTGTGTGTGATCGAGGCACCCTCGGACGGCCCCACCGACCCCGCCGGGGCGGCGTCGGCACTTGCTACCGCCCTGGCGGGTCACATCGAGGACGGCTCCGTCGCCGGCCCGCTGGCGCTCTGGCTCACTCACGCGGCCGAACGGGCGCAGTGGCATCTCGCAGCGGACCGGGCTGCGGCCGCCATCCGCGCGCTGGACCGCTTCCTGCGGCACCTGGACCGGCCGGGGCGACCCGACACGCTCGACGAGGCGGCGTGCGCGGACCTGCGGGCGCGGACGAACGCCGTCATCCACCTGATCGAAACCGACGCCGGCACGTAGACCCGCGCACCGGCACCCCTCGACCCTCAGCCAATCGGACATGGAAGCGATACCAGAGATGAAACGAAGGACACCGACCCACATCGCCCTGGTCGCGGTCGCGGCGCTCGTGGTGAGCGCCCTGCCCGCGGTGGGCAACACCGTCGAGAACGGCCACACGATCGAGGAGGTCGGGGCACCGATCACCGCGGTCAACATCCGGACCGCGGCCATGGGCGCAATGCCCGACGGCTCCCCGGTGGTCTACGCCCCGACCTACGGGGAGCCGGCCCGACTGAGCGTCGTCAACGGTGAGACCGGCGAGTTGCTCTCGGTCCACGACCTCGGTGACAAGACCACCTCCAACTACACCGGCGTGTCCCCGGACGGGTCCGCCTACGCGGCGGGCCAGACTCCCGGTGCCAACCTGTTCCGCTACGACCCGGCCACCGACGCGGTGACCGATCTCGGCGCGCCGGTGGCCGGCGAGACGAACATCTCGCGGCTGACGTCCTTCGCCGAGGACGGGACGCTGTACTCGGGGACGTTCCCGAGCGGGCACGTGTTCAGCTACCACCCGGAGCGGGGCTTCCACGACTTCGGACCGATCGCGGACGGCGAGCAGTACGCGCGGTCCACGGCATTCGACGGCGACCACACGCTGTACGTCGGCACCGGCACGAACGCCCGGCTGTTCGAGATGGATGTCACCACGGGTGAGCGTACGGAGATCCCCCTGCCCAGCGAGTATGCCGGGCAGCAGACCTACGTCAACGAGATGTACTACCGGGACGGACTGCTGTTCGCGTTCCTCAGTCCCGCGTACGCCTACATCGTCTACGACACGTCCATCGGAGCGTGGCGGGAGTCGCTCACCGATGTCCAGGCGAGCCCGATCTCCGAGGTGGTCGACGGCCGCGTCTACTACGTCAACCGCACCCCCAACGACGTGTTCGGCTACGACCTCGCGACCGGCGGGGTCACCCGGGTCACCGAGCTCGACGCGATCTCCCTCAACACCAGCCGCGGCTTCGGCATCCTGGAGCTCGAGGATCCGCAGTGGCCCGGCACCACCCTGACCGGGATGGGCCTGACCGGACGCATGTGGCACTACAACCTGCAGACGCAGGAGTTCCGCTGGGTGCAGACCGAGGCCTCCGCAGGCGCCCTGAAGATCGCCGCCCTGGGCATGGCACCCGACAACCAGCTGTACGCCGCCGGCTTCCTGACGCCGAACACCATGGCCCGGATCGACGTCGACACGCTGGAGCACGAACCGCTCCCCGGCCCCTCCCAGTCCCAGTTCATCGGCACCGTCGAGGTCGAGGGTGCCGAGCCGAGCATGTACATCGGCGGGTACTCCGACGCCGGGGTGTGGCGCCACGACCACACCGCCCAGTGGGACTACCCGTACAACCCGATCAGCATCGCTCGCCTGGACTCCCACGACCAGGAGCGGGTGCTCGCGATCGTCGAGGCCGGGGACCGCCTCGCCGTGGCGACCCTTGGCCCGAAGGGCACCCTGGGCGGACACCTGAGCATCGTCGACCCGGTCGACGGCACCATCCCCTACACCGACGAGCCCGTCCCGACCTACGCCGTCGCGTCGGTCCTGCACCGGGAGATCGACGGACGTGACGTTCTCATCGGCGGGACCACGAGCAACCAGCTCGGTGTGGAGCATCCCGATCCGGACGCGCGACTGTTCGTCTTCGACCTCGCGACGCTCACCACCGAGTACGTGACCGTCCCGCGGGCCGGTGCTTCGGCGATCAGCCAGATCCGCGAGCTCCCCGATGGGCGGATCTGGGCGGTCGCGAACGACTCGACCATCCTGGAGCTCGACGTCCGCCACGACGGCGCCGGGTACACGATCGGGACGACCGAGGTGGCGTCGATCTTCGGTGAGCCGCGTGGCGCCGGCGACTGGGCCGGGGCCCGGCTGGGGCTGCTCGACGAGGACACCCTCGTCGGCAACGCCGGAGGCTGGGTGTACACCGTCCAGGTCGCGACCGGAGCGGTCGAACTGATCACCGAGGGCAGCGAGGCGACCCCGACCGGCGACGGGCGGTTCTTCTTCGCCCGGGACACCGTCGTGTTCCGGGGCACCCCACAGGGCTGGGTCGCGCCCGACCCGACGGACCCGACGGACCCGACGGAACCGACGGAACCGTACAACTACGCCCTCGCCGCGAACGGGGCCTCCGCCACCGCATCGAGCGCCCACGGTGAGTACGGCGCGGCGCAGACCATCGACGGCGACACCTCCAGCACGGCGAGCCGGTGGGTGAGTGCCGCTGGTGACGACGAGCCATGGCTGGAGGTCACCTTCGCCGAGGAGTCCCCGATCGACACGGTGAACCTGTACCAGTACCTGAACTACGAGCTCGGTGACTACGACATCTCCGCGCAGGTCGACGGCCAGTGGGTCACGGTCGCGGAGGCACGTGGGAACGTCTCACCACGGACGGTCCACGAGTTCGACGGCGTGCTCGCCACGGCGGTGCGGCTGGACGGCGTCTCGAGCTCGGACGGGCGGGTCCGGTTGTTCGAGCTCGAGGTGACCTGCCGGGCCGGCGGTCTCTGCGGTGGCGACGCACCGGAGTGCCCGGCCGCCCCCCCGGCCACCGGGGTGGCCGTGCGCAGCCTCGGGGTGCCGGTCACGGAGCTGCAGATGAACGTGTCCGCCACCGGGTACCTGCCGGACGGCCGACCGGTCCTCTATGTCCAGGGCGGCAGTCCGGGCAACGCGGTGCAGTTCGCCGTCATCGACGCGCTGACCGGTGAGCAGCTGCGCCACCACGCGATCGAGGAGCTCAACGACTCGCTGTCGATGATCTCGACCCAGGACGGCTCGGTCTACATCCCCGGGTGGGGGCCGGAGGCACTGCTGTTCCGGTACGACGCCGCGACGGACACGATGACCAACCTCGGCCACGCCGTCGTGGGCGAGTCGCACATCACCCGGATCGTCGAGGCCGAGGATGGCACGCTGTACGGCGGCACGTTCCCGAACGGGCATGTCTTCAGCTACGACCCGAGCACCGACGAGTTCACGGACTACGGTCAGGTCGACCCGACCGAGTACTACGCGCGAGCCGTCGCCTACGACGAGGCCGGGAACCTGTACGTCGGCACCGAGGGCACCGCCCGGGTGATCCGGCTGGACCTGGACACCGGTGAGCGGACCGAGATCCCGCAGCCGCCGACGATGGCGCCGAACGACTACCGGATCAGCCTGATGGCCTGGCGCGACGGACTGCTCTTCGCATACTTCGGTGGTTCGCTCGAGTGGCACGTCTACGACCCCAGCGTCGGCGAGTGGGTCGCGCACCTGCCCCGCAGCGCACCGAGCATGCCGACCGAGGTCTCGGCCGACGGCAAGGTCTACTTCGCCAACACCGCTGAGAACCGGCTGTACTCCTTCGACGTCGCGACCCTCGAGCTCGCCGATGCCGGGTGGGACCGGGCCGTCAACTACTACCTCGGTGGCGGCGGCATGGGCCTCATCGAGCTCGGACACGAGGACTACCCGGGCGAGTCGATCGTCGGCATGGGCCGGCGCGGTGAGCTCTGGCGGTTCAACCTCGGGACCGGCACCGGTGCCGTGGATACCGACGCTCAGATGCCGATGACCCCGATCACGGTGCGGTCCTTCGGCAGCGGGAACGACGGCGAGGTGTACGTGGGCCTGAGTTTCAACAACGGCAACCTGGTCACCTACGACCCCGACGCCGACGAACTGAACGTCCAGTCCGCTTCGTTGTCGGCGCAGGTGCATCAGTACCTGACCACGGACGAGGCGATCTACCTGGGCACCTACACCGGAGCGGTCCTGCGCCGCTACGACCCCGACCAGCCCCTCGGCAGCGGGAACCCGGGGGTGGTCTTCAGCCTCAACGACCACAACCAGGACCGGCTCTTCGGCCTCGCGGAGGCCGGTGACCGGATCGCCGCCGGCAGCCTCGGCAAGCGCGGTCACCCGAGCGGGCGACTGGTGTTCTTCACCCCGTCGACCGGCGAGGTCGAGGACTTCGGTGAGATCCTGCCCGGCCACCAGTTGATCTCGATGGCCGTGATCGGCGACACCCTCTACATCGGCACCTCGAACAACACCCCGGGCGCGGACCCGATCGTCGACGAGTCCGTGATCATCGCCTGGGACCTCACCACGGACACCATCGCGTGGCAGTCCGCCCCGATCCCGGGGCTGTCCACGATCTCGGCGATGGTGCCCCGGGAGGACGGCCAGCTCTGGGCCCTGACCGGCGACGGCACCGTGTTCCGGTTCGACCCGCAGACCCGGCAGGTCGAGCAGTCCGTGGAGATCACCGGCGGGGGCAGCGGCAACCATGGCTACCCCAAGCTCTCGCTTGGCCCTGACGGGCTCCTCTACGGATCCACGGGCGGCGGGATCATCTTCTCGCTCGACCCGTGGACCGGCGCCTACGAGGTCCTCACGCACGGGAACTATGTGATGCCGCACTCCGACGGGCGGCTGTACTTCGCCCGAGGGTCCGAGGTCTTCCAGGCGACGTTGACCCGGGGCACCGAGCCCTGGGTCGTGACCCCGGCTCCGGTCACCTTCGACGACCGGGACGGCACCGACGAGGACACGTTCACCGTTCCGGAGGCCACCGGTGTCGGCTACCGGGTGGACGGCCAGGTCATCGAACCCGGGATCCATCCCGGCTCGGGCGCGGTGACCGTGCGGGCCGTGGCCGCGGACTGCTACCAGCTGGCGGCGGGCTCGACGACCGAGTGGTCCCACGAGTTCGGCACCGGGGAGGGTGATCCCGACCCGGACCAACCGTACAACTACGCCCTCGCTTCCAACGGGGCGAGCGCCGAGAGTTCCAGCGAGCTCCGGGACTTCACCGCGTCGAACCTGATCGACGGCGACACCGACGCCGCCGACAGCCGGTGGGTGAGCGCGGCTGAGGACACCGATCCCTGGCTGGAGATCACGTTCGCGCAGGAGTCGCCTATCGACACGGTGAGCACCTACCAGCAGCAGAACTACCAGCTGGATGACTACGACATCACGGCCCAGGTGGACGGGCAGTGGGTCACGGTCGCCGAGGTCCGTGGGAACGTGGAGATCGGCACCGTGCACCAGTTCGGCGGCGTCCGAGCGACCGCGCTGCGGTTCGAGGGGTTCACGAGCCCCGACGGCCGGGTGCGGATGTTCGAGGTCGAGGTGACCTGCCAGGTCAGCGATAGCTGCACCGATGACGGCGAGGCCGACCCGACCTCGACGACGCTGGCGATCACCGGGGACCCGGTCAGCGGTGCCGACCTCACCCTCACCAGCACCGTCGAACCCGCCGGGGCGGCCGGTGCCGTCACGTTCCTCGACGGCACCACCGAGTTGGCCACGGTCGACGTCGCCGACGGCGCGGCCTCCACCGTCGTGACGCTCGGCGCCGGCACTCACTCGCTGACGGCCGCCTTCACGTCCGCAACCGCGGACTGGGCGGCATCGGCCTCGGAGCCGGTCGCCGTCGAGGTATCCCGGTCCGCGGCGACGACCGGGGTCGACCTGTCCCGCCCCGCGGGCGGCTACGGAACGGCCACGACGGCGACGGTGACCGTCGCCGGGACGTCGGCTCCGCCGTCGGGCGTCGTGGAGATCCGCAACGGCGACGACGTGCTCGTCGGCGGCGAGCTGAGCGTGGACGGCCTCGTCGGCACCGCCGAGGTGGAGCTCCCGCGCGATCTGCCGGCCGGCCGGTACCAATTGACCGCGGTCTATCTCGGTGATGCCGAGGTGACGGACTCGACCAGCGCGGCAGTCGCGTACCGGGTGGTACCGGCGCGCCCCTCGGTGGACATCGACGCCCCGTCGATGGTGCGCCGCGGGGAGGCCCCCCAGGTCACGATCACCGTGCGTGGTGCCGACGGCGGGCCCGCCCCGACGGGCACGGTGACGATCACCTCCGGGTTCCGCGTCGTCGAGGTGGTGATGCTCGACGCCGACGGCCGCGCCAGCGTGGAACTGCCGCCGGTCTCGTTCCTGACCCTGGTGACGGCCACGTACGGAGGGGACCAGGGCTATCGCCCGGGCCTGGGCATCGACCTGATCCGCGGCTGGTAGAGGACCCGCTCGAGACAGCAGCCGCCCCGTCCGAATCCTCGGAGGGGGCGGCTTCGTGTCGGAGAGCCCGGCGCCGGCCCTCGACCGCGCTCGGGGACCGGGACGGATGGGTCAGGACAGCCAGCCGTCCCGGTGCTCGGCGATGAATGTGTCATCGGTGAGCCACGGGTAGGCGGCGGTGACCCGGTCGAGCTCGGCGGCCTGGCCGGGTGAGAGCTGCTCGTCCGGGTCCAGGCAGCGGATCGAGTCGAGCAGACCTTGCCGGCGCAGCACCTCCTTGATGCCGGGGATGCAGCCGCGGAAGGCGTTCGCGGCGTCGAAGACCGCGGAGTTGGCGTCGGTGAGCTGGGGGGCGAGGCGCAGGAGGCCGGGCAGTTCGGAGCCGTCCCCGCCGCGCAGGCGCTGCACGCGTTCGAACATCTCGACGGCGCGCCGGGTCCAGACCGCCCACTGCCCGAGCAGGCCACCGCGCATCCACAGGCTGCGCAGTCCGCCGGCACCGTCGGGGTAGCCCAGCGGGGTGATCAGGTCGTGCAGGATCGAGTCGTCGTTGCCGGTGTAGACGACCAGGTCGTCCCGGCCGCAGTCGGCGACGGCGCGCAGCACGTCCAGCGTGGCGTACCGGTCGAACGGGGCCGCCTTGATCGCCACCACGCCCTCGATCGCGGCCATGTCGTGCCAGTACTGCTGGCTGAGGGCCCGGCCGCCGACGGCCGGCTGGAGGTAGAAGCCGATCACCGGGAGGACCTCGGCGACCGCGCGGGTGCGGGCCACCAGGTCCGCCTCGCTCGCCCCCGCCAGACCACCGGGCGAGAGCAGCACGGCGTGGTACCCCAGGCCGGCGGCGAGCTCCGCCTCGGAGACGGCCTGCGCCGTCGGCCCGACGGCCCCGCCGACCAGGATGGTGGTGCGGGTGGCCTCGGCGCGCACGGTCTCGGCGGCGAGTTCGAGGACCGGCGCTAGCAGCCCTACGTCTGCCTCCCGGATCGCGAACTCGGTCGAATGCACCCCGACCGCCACGCCGCCGACGCCGGCCGCGAGCTGGTAGCGGGTGAGTGCGCGCTGGTGCCGCTCGTCGAAGCTGCCGGCCTCGGTCAGGGCGAGGGGGTGGGCCGGGATGACCGTGCCGGTGCGCAGCAGGGCCAGGGCGTCGGAGGTCCCTGGCGCGATCAGGGCCGCTTCGGTGCCGGCGTGCGTCATCAGAACTTCCCGTCGCGGCGTTGGAACTTGGTCGGCTTGCCCAGCAGCGGACCGCCGCCGCCGACCCAGGCCGCGGTGTGCGCGATCAGTTCCTCCAGAGTGACGTCCGGGTAGCCGAACAGTCCGTGGCAACGGGAGGCGTCGGACAGCAGCGCGGTCGGCGCCTCGGTGCCTGTGAACTCGACCGGCCGGCCGAGCCGGTGCGCCAACCGGCTCGCGACGCTGCGGATCGAGATCGTCTCCGGGCCGGTCAGGTTCAGCACGAACGGAGGCACGTCGACGTGCAGCAGCGAGCGCAGCGTCACCTCGTTCGCGTACCCCTGCCACACCACGTTGGCGAACCCGGTGGTCACGTCGACCACCTCGCCGTTCATGATCTGGGTGGCCAGGTCCACAAGCACGCCGTAGCGCATCTCGACGGCGTAGTTCAGCCTGATCAGTGCGGTCGGGGTGGTTGTGGTGGTCGCCACGTGCGACAGGACGCGTTCGCGGCCCAGGCAGGACATGGCGTACTCCCCCACCGGGCCGAGGTCGCTGTGCTCGGTGGACCCGCCGGAGGAGACCGGCACCAACGGGTAGACGTTGCCGGTGGAGAGCGCGACGATCCGCGAGCCCCGGTAGCGGTGCGCGATCCGGCCGGGCAGATAGGCGTTCGTGGCCCAGGTGGCGGCCTCCTGACCGTGGCTGCCGAACTTCGCGCCGACCAGGTAGACGACGTTGGCAGCGTCCGGCAGGACCGCGAGCGCGTCCTCGTCGGCCACGTCGGCGGCGACCACCTCCGCACCGGTCGCGGCCATGCCAGCACGCGCCTCCGGGGAGCCGTAGCGGGAGACCGCGAACACCCTCGCGCCGGTACCGGCTGCCTCGAGCGCCCGCACCGCGAGCCGGACCAGGCTGGGACCCAGCTTGCCGCCGGCGCCCAGCACCACCAGGTCGCCGTCCAGGCGCCGCAGGTCCGCCACGAGTTCTGGACGAGGCGCCGAGAGCCGGTCCTCGAGTTCGTCGAGATCGCGCACGTGCTGTTCCGCCCTCCATCGAGTTACGGTCCAGACCGTATTGGGTGGGAGGCCGGGTCGTCAACCCGGCTGCCGTCGCGACCTGCCTCGCCGCAGCCATCGGGCCGCGGAGGGCCTTGCCCGGCGGCACCGGACGGCGCAGGCTGGGCCCGTGAGACGCAAGCCGGTCAGGTCGAGCGCGGTAGCCGCCGTCGGGTACGACCCGGGCACCAACGAGCTCGACATCGAGTACCGCAGCGGCGACGTCTACCGGTACTCGATGGTGCCGCCGTCGGTGTACCGGGACCTGCTGGCGGCCCCGTCGATCGGCGCGTACGTCAACCGTTCGGTCAAGCCCCACTATCCGGGGCGTGAGATCTTCGACACCTGACCCGAGGCGGGAACGGCGCCGGCGATCACGCCGGAGGGCGCCTCAGGACGCCGACGGGGCCCGTTTCTCCACGAGGCGCCGGACGGCGTCGTCCATGTGGACCCGCAGCAGGCGTTTCGCCTCGGTGGGCGTGCCGTCCCGGACGGCGTCACGAAGCTCCTCGTGCTCCCGTACCTGCGCACCCAGCTCGGGATAGGTCGTCTCCAGTTCGCCCAGGCACATGCGGGTCTCCACGACGAGCGTGCGCATCGCCCGGATCAGGCGCGGGCTGCCCGAGCAACCGACCAGTGCCTCGTGGAACGCATGGTCCGCATCTGCGACGGCCGAGGCGCTTCCCCGGGCTGCGGCCGAACGCATCGCCTCCACGCTCGGCCCGAGGGCGCGGTACGCGGCGCCACGGTCCGCCTTCATGACGAGTTCCACCGCGCCCCGCTCGATGACCGAGCGGGCGCGGTAGATGTCGGCCACGTCCTCGAGCGAGAGCACCGGGACGAAGACGCCGCGGTTGCGGATCCCGAGCAGGATGCCCTCCGAGACGAGCCGCTGCATCGCCTCCCGCAACGGCCCACGGGAGACGGCGAAGCGGTCCGCGAGGTCCGCCTCGCCGAGCTGCTCGCCCTGGGCCAGGCGCCCCGTCATGATCGCGGAGCGCAACTCGTCGGCGAGGTACTCGACCGTCGACTGGCGCCGTCGGGGCGTGACGTCAGCGACCGGCACGATCAGCACCTCCCGTGAACAGGGTCCCGAGGCTCGCGGCGTGCGACGGCACCCCCGCCAGACGCAGGCCCTCCCAGACCGTCACCTGGTTCGCCGTCAACACCGGCTTGCCGAGCCGCGCCTCGAGGTCGGGCAACACCTCGAGCGTGCGCATCGCGGTGTCCGGCACGAGCAGCGCCTGGGCGTCGGGGTGATCGTGCTCGGCAGCGAGGGTTCGCACCTGGTCCGCGTCGAGGGCACCGACCTCGGCCGCCGTTCGGATCCCGGCGCTGGACATCGCGACCACCTCGACCCCTGCGGCGGCCAGGTAGTCCACGAAGAGGCGCGCGACGCCGTCGGGATAGCTGGCCGCGACCGCCACCCGGGTGAGGCCGAGTGCCGCGAGCGCGGCGAGGTAGGCCAAACTCGTGCTCGACGCCGGCACGCCGGCGGACTCGGCGAGCAGGTCCGCCTGCCGCCTGGCCCCGTCGGGGCCGTACACGAAGCTGCCCGACGTGCAGGCCCAGATCACCGACGTCGGGCCGTGCGGCTCGAGCAGCGCGGCGCCCCCGGCGAGCCGTTCGGGACTGCCGAGATCCAGCAGTTCCGGCACCGCGTGCAGGTCCGTGCCGTAGACGTGCACGACCGGCAGTCGGACCTCGAGCAGCCGGGCGGCGATCGCGTAGTCCCCCTCCGCGGCGTGGTCGGGATAGATGATGCCCACGGTCGGGGCGGGCTGGGCGGGGGGCGTCATTCCTGGAGGCTCCTCTCGTCTTCGTGGCGGGGCTCGGCGGGGTCCTCGGGCTGTGCGACCTCCGGCAGCGGCGGCGGCTCGAGATCGTCCTGGAACACACCGCGCAGCCACGTACCGGGCCCGACCATCGGCAGCCCCATCCGGCCCAGACACGCCCACACGGTGAGTTGGTTGGCGGTCAGGACCGGCTTGCCGAGCTCGCGTTCGAGCGGGGCGATGATGTCGTAGGTCGGCAGGTTGGTGCAGGAGATGAAGATGGCCTCCGCGGCCGGGTCGTCCGCCGCGATGACCATCTCGGCGACGGTGCGGTAGTTGACCTTCCAGATCCCGCCGCCGAGGCCGAGGTACTGGGAGTGCAGGACGGTGACCCCGAGTTCGCCGAGGAAGTCGCCCAGCCGCTCGGTCAGCGCGGCGTCGTAGGGCGTGATCACCGACATCCGGGTCAGCCCGAGTTCGCGCACCGCCTCGGCGAGCGCGCCGGAGGTCGTCACCGCCTGGGGAGCACCCGCCTCCCGGATCGCGGCCTGCAACAGGGCTTCGTAGGCGTAGCCCCGGATGAAGCTGCCCGAGCTGCACAGGTAGGCCACGACCTCCGGCTCGACCCCCAGCACGTCCCGGGTGGCCTGCTGCAGGTGCCGGCGCTCGGAGACGAGTTCGGCCATCTCGAGGCTGACGGCGACCGGCTCGAACGGTGTCCGGGCCAGGTGGAAACTGACCTCGAGCGGGGCCCAGCGCCACAGCTCTCGTTCCAGGGCCAGGTCGAAGGGCGCGATGATGCCGATGCCGCGCTGGGCGAGTGGCCCCTCGAACTCCGCGCTCGTCAGCTCCAAACCCGGGCCTACTCTCGTGCTGCCGGATCATCAGATTGTTGACAATACTAGGGCCCGCTCCTACGTTGTCAATGTGCCGAGCCAGCCCGTTGTCGTGGTCCTCCACGACGGGCGGCTGCCCCCAGGGGCCGGACTGGCACCGCTGCGCGGGCGGGCGGAGATCCGCTACGCAGACGAGACCGAGCTGGCCCGGGCACTTCGCGACGCCGACGTGCTGTTCGCCTACCACTTCCTCAGCGGCGCGGTCCCGGGCGCTTGGCACGCGGCGGGCTCCGTGCGCTGGCTGCACGTCGCAGCCGCCGGCGTCGACCCGTTCCTGACCCCCGCCGTGCGGGACTCCGACGTCACCGTGACGAACTCACGCGGGGTGTTCGAGGAGCCCATCGCCGAGTACGTCCTCGGGCAGGTGCTTGCCCTGGCCAAGGACCTGCCCCGCTCCGTCCGGCTCCAGCAGGAGCACCGCTGGGAACACCGGGAGTCCGAACGGATCGCCGGCTCGAGCGCGCTGGTCGTCGGCACCGGGCCGATCGGCCGGGCGATCGCACGCCTGTTGCGCGCCGGCGGGATCCGGGTACGCGGGGCCGGGCGTCGGGCCCGCACCGACGACCCCGACTTCGGCACCGTCTGCGCGCCGACGGACCTGCCGGCCGAGCTCGCCCGCGCGGACTGGGTGGTCGCAGCCGCGCCGCTGACCGACACCACCCGCGGGATGTTCGACGCCGACGCCTTCGCGGCGATGCGACCGGGCGCCCGGTTCGTCAATGTCGGCCGGGGCGAGCTCGTCCGCACCGACCACCTGGTCGAGGCCCTCCGTCGCGGCTCCCTCGCCGGGGCCGCGCTCGATGTGGTCGATCCGGAGCCTTTGCCGGCCGGGCACCCGCTCTGGGACCTGCCCGGCGTGCTGATCACCCCGCATCACTCCGGCGACGTGGTCGGCTGGCGCGAGGAGCTCGTGCGCCTGTTCGCCGAGAACTTCGACCTGTGGCGGCAGGGGCTGCCGCTGCGCAACGTCGTCGACAAGTCGCTGGGCTACGTACCGGGGAGCTGACCGTGGAACCGACCGAGATGACCGCCGTCGAACTCGTCACCGCCTACGGCGCCGGTGACCTCTCCCCCGTCGAGGCCACGACCGCCGTCCTCGACCGGATCGAGGCGCGCGACGGTGAGCTGAACGCGTTCTGCCTCGTGGACGCCGAGACGAGCCTCGAGCAGGCGGCCCAGTCCGAGGCGCGCTGGCGCGCCGGGTACGCCAAGGGCCTGCTCGACGGCGTCCCGGTCTCGATCAAGGACGTGTTCCTCACCGAGGGGTGGCCCACGTTGCGCGGTTCCCGCGCGGTCGACCCTGGTGGTGCCTGGGCGGAGGACTCCCCCGTCGCCTCCCGCCTGCGGGCCGACGGCATGGTCTTCGTCGGCAAGACGACCACCCCGGAGCTCGCGTGGAAGGCCGTCACCGACAGCCCGTTGACCGGCATCACGCGCAACCCGGCCGACCCGGCACTGACGGCCGGGGGCTCCTCCGGCGGTGCAGCGGCCGCGGTGGCCGCCGGGATGGGCCCGTGTGCGGTGGGCACGGACGGCGGCGGGAGCATCCGGATCCCCGCCTCGTTCTGCGGGATCGTCGGTTTCAAGCCCACCTACGGGCGCGTGCCGATGTATCCGGCGAGCCCGTTCGGTCCGCTCGCACACGCCGGTCCGATGACCCGCACGGTGGAGGACGCGGCGCTGCTCATGGACATCATCGCGTTGCCGGACCATCGGGACCCGACGTCGGCCGAGCCGCCGCATCTGACCTTCCGCGGTGAGTTCAACCGCGAGGTCACCGGGATCCACGTCGCCTACTCCCGGGACCTCGGCTACGTGCCGGTGGACGACGAGGTCGCCCGGATCGTCGACGACGTGGTCGCGCGGCTGGACGAGGCCGGCATCCAGGTCACCGCCGCCGACCCGGGTTTCACCGACCCGCTCGAGGCGTTCGAGACGCTCTGGGCGAGCGGCGCGGCCACGCTGCTGCGCCGGATGCCTGGGGCACGGGAGACCGTCGACCCTGGACTGGCCCGGGTCTGGGACGCGGGCGAGCAGATCAGCGCCGTGGACTACCTCGAGGCCCGGGCGGTGGCCGCGTCCGTCGGCATCGCGATGGGCGCCTTCCACGAGATCCACAACCTGCTTCTGACGCCGGCGGTCGCTGTGCCGCCGTTCGCCGTCGGGCATGAGGTGCCGCCGGGCAGCGGCCTGCGGAGCTGGCCGCAGTGGGCGGCGTTGAGCTTCCCGTTCAATCTCACCCAGCAGCCGGCGATCAGCGTGCCGGTGGGCCGCACCGCGGCCGGACTGCCGGTCGGGCTGCAGATCGTCGGGCCGCGGCACTCGGACGACCTGGTCCTGGCCGTCGGCCGGTTCGTCGAGTGGCTGCTCGGCTGATGCCTCAGGCGCGGGCGAACGTGAGCCGCTCCCCCGCGAACCCGTTGCGCCAGATGTCGTTGCAGGCCGCCGCCATCGGGGCCAGGCCCTCCTCGATGGCGCCGAAGACGTTCCCGGGCACCCAGCCGACATCCCCATTGATCAATAGGTTGTTGCGGGCGTAGAAGATGGCCAGGTCCGTGGCGCCCTGCTCGGAGTACGCGGCCGAACCGGGCTCGTACCCGAAGGCGGGGTTCCCGATCTCCCAGGCCTCGAAGTCGAACAGGCACACGTCGCCCGGGATCGGCGTCACCGTCGGGTTCTCGCGTCGCGGGGCGGCGGTGATCCGCGGGAGGAGGGCGTACACCTCGTTGCGGGCGAACTTGGCGTGCACCGCGTCCCCGGACTGCGGCAACACCTCCCACACGGCCTGGCTGGTCGCCGGCGCATCGCCGTCGAGCAGCCGCGCCCGGCAGGTCACGCCGCGCAGTTCCAGGGTGATGGTGATGAATCGCGCCACGAGCCGGCTCCCTTCTCAGACCTCGGCCAGGACATCGGACCAGATTCGCAGGCCTTCGTCGACCTCGTCGGCGGTGACGACCAGCGGCGGGATCATCCGCACGACGTTCATGTGGGCCCCACAGGTGAGCATCAGCAGTCCCTTGCTCGAGGCGAGCTGCTGGGCGGCGGCGGCGCGCGGACCGTCCGGGCCGCCGTCGGGCGTGGTGAACTCCGAGCCCACCATGAGACCGAGCCCGCGGACATCGCCCACGGCGCTGCTCGCGCGCTGCCGTGCGCCCGCGAGGAGTTCCTCCCCCCGCCGGGCGGCGTTGTCGACGAGGCCCTCGTCCTCGATCACATCGAGGGTGGCCAGGGCCGCGGCGCAGGCGACGGCGTTGCCGCCGTAGGTACCGCCCTGCGAGCCCGGCCATGCGCTGCTCATCAGGTCGGCCGAGGTGACCATGCCGGAGAGTGGGAAACCGGAGGCCAGACCCTTCGCGATCGTGATCACGTCCGGGCGCACGCCGAAGTGCTCGTGGCCGAAGAACCGGCCGGTCCGGCCGAAGCCGGTCTGGATCTCGTCGAGGACCAGGAGGATCCCGTACCGATCGGCACGCTCGCGCAGGCCCCGGAAGAACGCGGTGTTCCCGGGTACGTACCCGCCCTCCCCGAGGACCGGTTCGACGAGCAGCGCGGCCGTCTCGTGCGGGGAGGTGACGGTGGCGAAGAGGTAGTCGAGTTCCTGCAGGGCGAAGGCGGTCGCCTCCTCCTCGGTCCAGCCGTAGCGGTAGGCGGTCGGGAACGGGGCGATGTGCACGCCGGCCATGAGCGGGGAGAACCCAGCCGAGAAGCGGGTGCCCGAGGTGGTCATGGACGCGGCAGCCACGGTACGGCCGTGGAAGCCACCGTGGAACACGACGACGTTGGGCCGCCCGGTGACCTGCCGCGCCAGCCGCAGGGCCGCCTCGACCGCCTCGCTGCCGGAGTTCGCGAAGAACACCGAGTCCAGGCCGTCCGGAAGCACGCCGCCGAGGCGCTCGGCCAGGTCGAGGAGCGGGCGGTGCATCACCGTCGTGTACTGGCCGTGGATGAGCCTGGCGGCCTGTTCCTGGACGGCGGCGACCACCCGCGGGTGACAGTGCCCGGTGCTCGTCACGCCGATACCGGCGGTGAAGTCCAGGTAGCGCCGCCCGTCGGCGTCGAAGACCTCACAGCCGTGGGCGTGATCGACCACGACCGGCGTTGCCTGCCGCAGGTGTGGGGACAGTGCCGCCATCGGACCCTCCTCGCATCGTTGTCGGATTGTTGACAATACTTCTAGGATGGTGCGATCGGCAAGGAGGCACGAGCATGGAGTCGCCCGCTATCGGCAAGGAGCAGACCATGGATTCGACAGACACCCGCGCGGCGACCGAGCGGGAGGCGATCGCGTCGGTGCCCACCGGCCTGTTCATCGGGGGCGACTGGCGACAGACCTCGCCGACCATGGGCGTCGAGGATCCCTCGACCGGCGAGACGTTGTGCGAGGTGGCCGACGCCGGCCACGACGACGCCCTCGCCGCCCTGGCCGCCGCCGCCGAGGCACAGGCCGGCTGGGCGGCCACCGCCCCGCGCGAACGCAGCGAGATCCTCTCCGGGGCATACCGGCTGATCATGGAGCAGACGGACCGACTCGCGCTGATCATGACCCTCGAGATGGGCAAGCCGCTCGCCGAGTCTCGTGGCGAGGTGGCGTATGCCGCCGAGTTTTTGCGCTGGTTCGCGGAGGAGGCCGTCCGCATCGACGGCGGGTACATGACCGCGCCCGCCGGTGGCTCCCGGTTCCTCGTGAGCCGCCAGCCCGTCGGTCCGAGCATCCTGATCACCCCGTGGAACTTCCCGATGGCGATGGGCACCCGCAAGATCGGCCCGGCGATCGCGGCCGGCTGTACCAGCGTCATCAAGCCGGCCAGTCAGACCCCGCTGTCCACGTTGGCGCTGGTCGACATCCTCGTGCGGGCCGGCCTGCCCGACGGGGTCGTCAACGTGGTGACCACGAGCCGCACGGACGAGGTGATGACGCCGCTGATCCTCGACCCGCGCTCGCGCAAGCTCTCGTTCACCGGGTCCACGCCGGTGGGCAAGCACTTGCTCGAACTGTGCGCCCGCACGGTGATGCGAACCTCGATGGAGCTGGGTGGCAACGCACCGTTCCTCGTCTTCGAGGACGCCGACCTCGACGCCGCCGTCGACGGCGCCATGCTCGCGAAGATGCGCAACATCGGGCAGGCCTGCACCGCCGCGAACCGGATCCTCGTGCAGCGCGGCGTCGCCGACGAGTTCGCCGACCGGCTCACCGCGAGGATGCGCGAGCTGCCGATGGGCCGCGGGGTCGAGGACGGCGTCGTCGTGGGACCGCTGATCAACGCCGACGCCGTGGACAAGGTCCACGCCCTGGTCTCCGACGCCGTCGGGCGGGGCGCGAGCGTGCGCACCGGTGGCGAGCCGGTCGACCGGCCCGGCCACTACTACCCCGCGACCGTGCTCACCGGGGTGCCCTCCGAGGCCGATATGGCCAGCACCGAGATCTTCGGACCCGTCGCCGCGATCACTCCGTTCGACACCGAGGAGGAGGCCATCGCGATGGCCAACGACACCCCGTTCGGGCTGGTGTCCTACGCCTACACGCGCGACCTCGCCCGCGGGATCCGGGTCAGCGAGGCACTCGAGGCCGGCATGGTCGGCCTCAACCAGGGTGTGGTCTCGAACCCGGCCGCCCCGTTCGGCGGGATCAAGGAGTCCGGGCTCGGCCGCGAGGGCGGCTTCCTCGGCATCGACGAGTTCCTCGAGACCAAGTACGTCGGGATCAGCGTCTGACCACGGGGGCGCGTGGGACCGACTCGGCTCCGCGCTCCCCCGTGGCAGCGGCGCTCGACGCGATCAGTAGAGGATCGACACGCGCCCGTTCGGCCAGGCCAGCGTGGCGTAGATCTGCACCATCGCGGCCTGGTCGAGCAGCTCGGTGGCGCTGCCGCCGACCGGGAACAGGCCGGTCTCCGGGTCCCGTACCTCGTTCCACTGGTGGTCGGCGTAGTCCTGCATCGCGGCGCGGTAGGTGTGGCCACCGGTCACGGACTCCAGGAGCAGCAGGTTCTTGAAGTAGATCGAGTTGAAGAAGATCTCGTGGTCGTGCAGCCGGTCCTCTTCGACGAAGTAGGTGTACGAGGCGGCCGCGATCGCCTCCGCCCGGGCGAGATACTGCTCGTCACCGGTCGCCTCGTACAGGAGCGTGTAGGTCCCGATCGGCACACCCTGGTTGTAGGAGTAGTGGCGTTCGTCGATGGTCCCGTCGAGCTTGATGTTGTCCCAGTAGAGGCCGTTCGGGGCGAGGAGGTACTGATCGGTCCACTCGACGAATCGCAGTGCCCAGTCCAGGTACCGCTCCTCGCCGGTGATCAGGTAGAGCCGGACCCCGAGCTGCGCGCCCGGCATCGTCGAGACCGTGTTGCGGTCGGTGCTCCACGGCGCCTGCGTCCAGAACACGCCACCGGGTGCCGCGTGCGAGGGGTCGGTGTCCCAACCGGAGACGACGAGTTCGAAGATGTCGGCCGCCCGGGCCAGCGCCGCGTCGTCCCCGGTGGCCAGGTACTGCTGCACGTCCGCGAGGGCAACCCACTCGTTGTCGTCGTAGAACATATCGCCGCCACCGCCGTAGGGCGCGCGCGGGTAGGAGTCGTAGCCCGGTAGGCCGGTGGAGCCACCGCCGGCGTTCCAGTAGCGTTCCTGGCCGACCTCGCGGTCGGCCAGGTCATCCCCGTACAACCGCCCCTCCCGGCCGGCCATCCCGGTGAGGTCGAGCGTGGCGATGTGCGCCTGCGAGAACGGCCACTCGTAGGAGTACTCACGGTCCTCCGCTCCGAGCGGGTAGCGCTCGAGGTACAGGCTGGAGCCGTCGTCGACGTACAGGTACTGCTGCATGGCCTCGTACGTGGCGACCGCACGATCGATCTGCGTACGCCTCGACGACGCCTGCCCGGACGGCTCGGCGGCGGCCGGTGCGGCCAGCGCGAGGCAGGTGACGATGGCGGCGGCTGCGGTGACCGTGACCTTCTTCGGCTTCATGTTCTCGTGCTCCTGACGGTCGGCAACCGCCGACCAGCGTCGTCGTTGACAGTGCGGAACCTGGATCCTGGCACAGGATACTCAATATGGCTAGAGCCACTTGGCTTCACTGGTGACCGACAGGACACCACAATTGAGCCCTCTGTTCAATATGCCCAGACTGTGGTGCCGCACCTCAGCGCAGCGCACCACCCTCCACCCGCGCGAACCTGCGGGATCGGGTCGAAGCTCTCGAGACCGCGCTCGGCGGGATCGTCCGACCTACTGGTGGTCGGGGATGGGGGTCTGCTGGTAGAGGGCGAGTCGCCACGCGTCGCCCTGCCGCGTGTACACGCTCGACATCAGAGCGTGGAACTCAGGTTCGTCCGGGCCCCGGGAGGCGCGGCCGGTGTAGACCAGGGCGACCGTGCGGTCGTCGAGAGTGATCAGGCGTTCGTCACTGAGGTGATACTCGAGCCACGGTGGTGCGTCGTTGAGCGAAGCAACGACTGCGTCCCGGTCGAGCACGAAGCCATGGGCGAGGACCATCACCGCATCCTCGGTCATGAGCCGGCCGTAGAAATCGGCGCCGCGGCTCTCACACAACGACGTCCAGCCCTCGTGCTCCAGGTCCAGGATCTCCTTCAAGGCCATTCCTCAAGGGTAGGAGGTCGAGGCAAGTCCGGACCCGGCTCCGCTCGAGCACGCCTCCGAGTCGGCCAGGATCTGGCGACGACCTGCTGACGCGTCGGGCTATCGACGGACCTCAGGCGGCGGAGCGCGTGTTGCTCGCTTCGGTCGGAGGGTTGGTCTTCGCCTCGCCAGATCGGCTCGCTGCGGCCTGTGCGTTCTGTTGGTGGATGTGCCAGTTGCCCATGACGGTGCTGGCGGCGTCCACGAAGTGCAGCGGGCCGCCGCCGATGGGAGTCAGGGGGTGGGTGGCGTCGATCTCCGGTGTTTGCGAGGAAGCGTTGCTGGCGGCGGTCTCGGGCGCTTCCGCGGAAGCGTGGCTGGCGGTGATCTCGGGAAGCCCGCGGCAGCGGCGCCCGCTCGCGCGAGGGTGCGGGCACGGGGTGAGGATCCGGCCGTCGGGGTGGTGAAGTAGACGGTCCCGTCTTCTCGCAAGGTGATGTCGTAGTTGCCTTCGTGGCCCGAGCGCGAGCCGGATGCCGCTAACGATCACCGCACCGCCGCCGATAGGAGGAGATGAGAGGCAAGTGTCGATGCTCGCTCACGGCGCGCCTCGACCATCAAGGAACGACGGCAGATCGGCGCGCGACGAGCGGCCGACGTAGGACGAGGAATACAGCACCTTGAGCACCCCACCACCTGGATACGGTCAGCCCCCGCCGCCGAGCGCGTTCGCACCGCCGCCCGGTCCGGGTGCGTATCCGACCGCACCGCCGCCCCGCCGGTCCGAGACAGGCTCGTCGTACGGCGGCTCCGGGACGCTCCACGGCCCCACCGGCGCGCCGCCTACTGCCGGGACGCCCAAGAAGCGGCACGGGTGGCTTCTCCCGACGGTCGTCGGCGCCCTTGCGCTGTTCGTCGGTGTGAGCGTCGGCGCCTCCGGCGGCACCGACTCCTCGACCGAGCTCGCCGCACTGGAGGAGGAGAACGCCCAGCTCTCGCGCGAGAACAATGAGTTGCTCTCGGCGAACGAGGCGCTCCAGGCCGAGAACGAGTCGGTGCAGACCGCCGCGGACGCTGTAGACCCAGGTCCCGTCGTCGAACCGACGGACCCGGCCACGGCGACCGGCCCGACGACCGCGCCCGCGGACGCCCCGGACTTCACCCGCACGAGTCCCGGCGCTATCGGGACGACCACCACCATTGGCGACCGGGGCGAGTCCTGGGACGTGACGCTTGGGGCTCCGACGTTCAACGCCGACGATTCCGTTGCGGCCGAGAACATGTTCAACGATCCGGCTCCGGACGGTCTCGCCTACGTGATCGTGCCGGTCACGGCCACCTACCACGGCGCCGAGACGAGCAACCTGTGGCTCGATATCGACGTCACGTTCGTGACGGCATCCGGCAACAGCTACGACGAGTCCACGAGCTTCGTGGTGGGCCCGGGTGACCTCTCCGACCTCGGCGAGTTGTACGACGGCGCCTCCGGCACCGGCAACGTCACCATGGCGATCCCCGTCGGCGCTCAGGATGAGGCCGGGGCCACCTGGTCGGTGCAGGCCGGCTGGTTCAATGAGCCGGTGTTCTTCGCGGCACGCTGACGAGAGGCGATGTCGCGCTGCACGCGGAGGCACGGGACGGACTGGCAAAACCAGTCTTCACACCGGATCGTCGTTCGCCCGGGCGTTCCCACCTCCCAGGATCCCGTGAGCACCGACAAGAAAGGGCCAGACGGCTGACGCCGTCTGGCCCTTCATTTGTCGGGCTGACAGGATTTGAACCTGCGACCCCTTGGAGGATCCGGTTGATTTCCGGTCTCCGCCGATCGTCTCGGGAACTCGCGGACTCCCTTGTGTTTACAGGGAACCGGGCGGTTCGCTTGATCCGAGTGTAGCCGGTTATCAACGGTCCGCTACGTAGGATTGAGATGGGTTTGTGGTCGGCGCGAGAGCCTCGAACTTGCAGCCCGATGTAACGCAGACGAGGCGACGCTGGGTCCCGTTCGCGGGCGTACGAGTCAGGATGAGCACCGAACCTCGGTGCGAGCGAGCCCGCCGACCGCATTGTGGAAGAAGACCAAGAACTCTCGTACTTGCCCGGCCGAGATAGTCCCCGCACGGAGGTCCTCTCGAAGCCGTTGGACGCTCAATCCGGGCTGCACGATGACGATCTTGGAGTTGAGGTGTGGGGCTCGTGCAGCGATCGACTCATCCGGACGCTCGGGAAACAGGCCACAGAGGGCAAGGAGGTCTTCTCGGTCCCCTGCCAGAACGGTGAGACGTGGTGACTCGGCACCAGTCAATCGGCGTCCGATTCGGTTCCACAGCTGTCGGTCTGTGAGATGACGTCGACTCTTCGCGGCCTGCTGCGTGACCACTTCCATATCCGTGACCCGCGCCCCTGGCGTTGAGTTAGACGATGGCTTCGAGTGCCAGAGCTCGATCGACATCCGGCCACCGAGATTCCTTTGGATGACGACGTGATCCGCGATCTCGCCTCCTCCATCGTTGTGCAACACCCATCTCGATGCGCCGGGCTCGGGTGTCACTTCCACGAGAGTCTCCTGGACCCATTCGTGAATCGAGTCGGTTCGATTTGGTCGAGGTGTTTCTCTCGTGATGTCAACGCTTTCCCAGCTACTCGGCACGAGATCAACGTCAGGAAGAAATGATCCCGTTCGGGGCGGTTGAAAGGTGACAGGCCCCATCGTGCTCCGCCCATCGCCGAAATATATGAGGGGCGGATGCGCTTCGAACAGCAGATTGAACGTCGTTGAGTTGCCCATTCCGCGGTGGAGCTCTTCCGACCCGCCCAGGGTAGTGAATTTGCCGGTCACCGTCATCTCGGCAGTCCACACATCAATGCCCTCGTCCCGCGGGTCATAAACCCGGAGAAAGACTTGGCTCTGCGTGGCCTCCCGGTCTGCCAGCGGCGCAATCTCCAGTTCCTCGATCGGACACCCGTCCGGGAGCGTGTATGAGGCCCCCAGAAGTGCTGGGTTCAATTCCACAGCAATGACTGGAGGATGGAACTCGTCGGTTCTCGCACCCTTCGAGACGTTGGGTAACAGTGGGCCCGATTCGGTGGGTCTCGGGAACCAATAGCGGCGGGCGAGATCGACCGCGAAGGCTTCGTAGTCGCGCAGTCCTAAGTATCGAGTCTCCCAGTACTTTGATTTGTTCACAGCAAGACCTGCCGTGGTTGCCTGGCCTGAGTCGACTCGAACTTGGGCCATCGCGTGGCCAAGCCCTCGTCCGTTCGTGTCGGCTTCACGTAGGCCTCGATCGATCCCACTTCCTGCGAACGTTGCATAGGCTGGCGTGCCGGGCACGGCCGCGAAAGTGTTTCGTACGCCCACCGAGGAGACTGATAGACGCTCCACGCTGTCAAATGCCTCCTGGAGGAACCCAGGATTGCCGTTCCTCAGCATATTCGATGGATCGAGAATCTCTCGGATCGCGTTGAGGAGTCCTAGATCTTGCGCGTTGAGTAGCAGGAGATGAGAGCGGTTGATGTCTGCGCTCTTCTGCCAGCTCACAACGGCTAGCTCGAAGACGCTTCGGGTGAGTTCGGTGCCTGAGTACCATTTGGGCTTCTCAGTCTCAGACGTAATGATCACCAACTGTGTTGCGTGTTGGTTGAGGCCAGCGTATGCAATGTGCCGCCCCAGAAGGCGTTGACCTGCCTGCAGACCGTCCGGCACTCCTTCTCCAAACCCGGGGTCGAACGGAACCCCACGCGGCACCTCCAGCAGCACTGCGCGCGTCAGCGGCTTGACGGCCGCCAGGTCGAAGCTCTCCGGCGGATCGTCGAACGCGCTGAGGTACTCCCGGTCTCGCCGCTCACGCTCAATCTCCTCATCGATCAGGGTGGGGAGTATCGTCGCCCAGTCAGCGTCTTCGCGGTACAGCTCGCGTAGCGCCCCCTGAAGAACTGGGTAGACATCTTCGTCATGGACGGTGACCAGGACGGACTGCTGCGGGTACTCCGCATTCGCGCGTGCGAGGCGCCCAATGAACTGCATAGTGGCCGGTGTCGACTTGTGCTTATCGTGATAGCCAACGATCCGCAGGTTTGGAACATTCACCCCCTCGCCCAGCATGTCCACTGCGACAACCGCGCGGATCCTGCCCGCGCGCCAACCGCTGAGAATATCCTCGCGATCTGCAATCGATGTCGAGCCGATGAGTACCTGGGCGTCTACTCCCTTCCTTGCATAGATCGCCTGGACGACTCCAGCACGCGCGACGGTGTTCACACGTATCAGAGCGACGCTCGTCGCATGTTCAGCGAGGGACAACTGGCTGGCAACCTCCGCTGCGATCGCCTCATCCTTTGCCTCGTCCGTGATTGGCGACCCGAGTTCAAGTACCCGCGGAAGCACCGAGTGGAAGATACCGTCGGCAATTGCCGCGCGCAGCGGAAAGTGATAGGCATGCGTTCCCGGTAGAAGCTTTCCGTCAGCGCGGCGCGGCGTCGCCGTGAGCAGGACCGCTCGAGCGCTAGGAAAGTGGTCGAGGATTGCCCGCCACGTTTTAGCGGGCGCGTGATGGGCTTCGTCGATGATGAGGAGATCGAAGAGTCCTGGATCAGGAAGGTCCGCTTCATCCATGTGGTCTGGACTGATCGAGTTGGGGAGCGCTACGACAACGTCGACTTGCTGGAGACGAGACCAGTCAATGTTGCGTCCTTTCACCTCCTCAACGATCGGTCCAGGACTCGCACGATTGAGTGCTCCCACGGCCAGGAGATCCTGTTGACTGCGAAAAGCCGCGCTCAACTGACCCCTAAGCTCCGTACTTGGCACTACAACGAGCGTCCTCTTAGCCCTTGCTAAATACGGAAGCGCAGTCGCTATCGCAGTCTTTCCCGATCCGGTGGGGATCGAGACAAGCAATCTTTCTTCTGGTTCCAGCGTCCATTGACTTGAGATCGCGGCTAGTGCACCGACCTGCGGGCGTCGCCAGGCCGGATCACCGGGCTTTCGCATCAATGCGAAATCGACGTAGTCACTCTCGTAGTGCGACACGCGAAGCATGGGCACACCTTAGCGCGACCGCGCCCTGGCCCAGCGTTGCCATCGCGCGAGTGATACTGAATCGTACTGAGGCACCGCGCGTGTCTTCAGGCGCTGCTCGCGGTGGCGTTGGCGACCCGCAGAAGAGTGCCGATGGCCGGTGCTCTGATGAGCTCCTTCTTTCCTCCGTATGACTTCGGGCGCGATGAGGTCTTCCAGGAAGTTGTGCGGCGCGATCGCTAGTGCGTGGCTGACGGATTCATCCACCCAGCGTCGACGCACCAGACGGCCGGATAAGATGCGCGTCCTCGATGACGGGCGCACCGGAGAGTTGAGCGGTACGCCCTCCGACAACCTGGGGACTGCTGCACGGGTAGGTGGCATCTGATCTGGCTTGCCCGGGAGGGCGGCCTGGAAGGATGTTGCTGTGCCAAAGCCCTACCCGAGTGAGTTTCGTGACGACGTTGTCCGCGTCGC
>NZ_SMNA01000007.1 GCF_004353825.1 Occultella glacieicola
GTGGGACGGTTCGCTCAGGTGCTCGCGGAGGCAGGGCTCCGGCTGGCGGTCGTCGACGAGACGGGACGGGAGGTCGAGCCGGTCCCGACCCAGGAGGTCAGGGACAACGGCGGCCGCCGGTTCCCGGCCCACCTGGACGTGTTCCCGCCGGATCAGGTGCCATCGCACCGGTCATCCCATCCGAGGTACGACCGGATGCCGGCCAGGGCCTGGTACCACCACCGACAGATGCGGGACAGCTTTCGCGCGGTCCGCGCCGTCGACATCGATCACCCGACCGTGGTCGAACTCGGACAGCGTCGCTGGGTGCTCATGTGCCGCCCGAGGCGGGCGCGCTCGATCCGGATGGCGGAACGGAGGCTGCGGGCCGCGGCCTACCTGGTGTGGTCGACCGGGACCTGGGCCGCGATCCTGAGGCATCGGGAGGACCGGGAGCGTGCGTTCCGGCGGTCGCTCGGCCGTTCGGCGCTCGGATCCGCCGGCTCGATCCGAGGCGGCCCGGACATCGCGTGACCTCACGCGGTCCGCAACGGCCCCGTAACCGCCCGCACGGCCGGCACGTCCCACATCGGTGGTCCGGTTGGCGGAACTGCATCGGCGGTCCGCGTGTCGGACGCGGGCGAACGGACGGGCTCAGTCGCTCGGGACCGCCAATGGCTCGTGCGGCAACCCGTGCGCGTTGGCCACCGGTTCACTCGTGAGCCGTCCGCGGGTGGTGCTGACCCCGGGCAGCAGTTCCGGGTGACGGCCCAGGGCGGATTCCCAGCCGTTCGCGGCGATCGCGGCCACGTACGGCAGCGTCACGTTGGTGAGCGCGACCGTCGACGTGATCGGGACCGCACCGGGCATGTTCGCGACGCAGTAGAACGTCGAGTCGTGCACTCGGAAGGTCGGCTCGGCATACGTCGTGGGGCGGGTGCCTTCGAAGCACCCGCCCTGGTCGACGGCGATGTCCACCAGTACCGAGCCGGGATTCATCTGCGTCACCATCGCTTCGGTGACGAGTTTCGGGGCTCGGGCACCGGGAACCAGGACGGCGCCGACGACCAGGTCGGCGGTGCGGGTCTCCTCGGCCACGGTGTAGGGGTTGGAACGCAGGGTGTGGACCCGAGGACCGAACCGGGCCTCGAGGGCACGAAGCCGCGGGACGGACACGTCGAGTACGGTCACGTCCGCCAGCATCCCGATCGCGACCTCCGCCGCGTGCTCGCCCGCGACCCCGCCGCCGATGATGACCACCTTCGCCCGCGGTGTGCCTGGGACCCCGCCCAGGAGCACCCCGCGGCCGCCCTCGTCCTTCATCAGTTGGTACGCGCCGACCTGCACGGACAACCTGCCGGCCACCTCGCTCATCGGGGCCAGCAGAGGCAGCGAGCGATCCGGCAACTGCACGGTCTCGTAGGCGATCGCAGTAGTGCCGGCGCCGAGCAGGGCGCGGGTGAGTGCCTCGTCCGCGGCCAGGTGCAGATACGTGAACAGCACGAGGTCCCGGCGCAGCAGCGGGTACTCGGAAGCGACGGGCTCCTTCACCTTCAGAAGGAGTTCGGACCACCCCCAGACGTCGGCCGCCGCGGGTGCGATCCAGGCACCGACGTCGGCGTAGGCGTCGTCCGGGAAGGCCGAGCCGATGCCCGCGCCCTGCTGGACCGCCACCTCGTGGCCCGCGAGGATCAGCTCATGGGCACCCGCCGGGGTGAGTGCGACCCGGAACTCGGAGTTCTTGACCTCCGTGACCACGCCGATCCGCATCCTTGCTCCTTCCCGTCGTCCGGCACCAGCCTCCCCTGTTCTTCGCGGGCGCGCTACCGAGCATCCTCCACGGTTGGCGCTAGATACCCCCTAGGGGTATGATCTGAGCATGCCTCGGGGAGGAATGTCATGCGAGTGCCCGTGAAGTTGTCGATCTTCGCAGCCGGACTGGTCGTGCTGTTCGGAGGTGCGTTCGCCATCGGGTCCGTCTCCGGCTTCCCGGTCGCGGAGGATCAGCCGTCGGCCCACGAGCCCGGCGGGGGCGACAGGGGCGACGAAGATGTCGAGCACGAAGAGGATGGTCAGCAGGAGGCCGGGCACGGAGAGGACGGTCAGCAAGAGGCAGGACACGACGGTTCCGGGCAGGAGGCCGGACACGGCGGGTCCGAACCGGGAGCCGGGCACGACGCACCCGCGGAGACGCCGGGCGGTGTTCTCATGGCCGAGGGCGGGTACCGGCTCGACTCGTTGTCCGTTCCGGACACCACCGGCGAGGTCGGCTCGCTGACCTTCCGCGTGCTCGACGCCCACGGGGACCCCGTCACCGAGTACACAGCCCAGCACGAGCGCGATCTGCACCTGATCGTCGTCTCCCAGGACACCAACGAGTTCCGTCACGTCCACCCGACCCTCGGTGCGGACGGCACCTGGAGCATCGACTGGACCTGGAACGCAGCGGGAAGTTACCGCGTCTACGCCGACTTCCTCCCGGCGGCGGCCGAGGCAGGGCTGACCCTCGCCCAGGACGTCACCGTGCCGGGTGCCGTGACCGTCGAGCCGCTCCCAGAACCGAGCCACACCGACACCGTCGACGCCCCCACGGCCCGCTCCTCCACCGGTGCCCCCTACACGGTCACCCTCACGGGGCACCTGACCACCGACGGTGGCCCGCTCACCTTCGAGATCGCGCAGGACGGGCGGCCGGTCACGGACCTGGACCCCTATCTCGGCGCGTACGGTCACCTCGTCGCCCTCCGGGTCGGGGACCTGGCCTACCTGCACACCCATCCCGAGGGTGAGATGGACGAGAACGAGCCCGGTCCGGCGGTCGAGTTCGTGAGCACCGCCCCCAGCCCCGGCACCTACCGGCTGTTCCTCGACTTCTCCCACGACGGTGTCGTCCATACCGCCGACTTCACCGTGGAGGTGACAGAGTGACCCACGTCGGCGCACCCGGCACCACGGCCGGATCGGACCTGCAGCGGATCGAACTCGGCATCGGGGGGATGACCTGCGCGTCCTGCGCTGCCCGCGTCGAGAAGCGCCTGAACAAACTCGAGGGTGCCACCGCCACGGTGAACTACGCGACCGAGAAGGCGCGCGTCTTCGTGCCGCCCACGATCAGCACGGCCGAGCTCATCGAGGCCGTGGAGAAGGCCGGGTACACCGCGCACGAACTGAACGTCTCGGCACCCGCCGCGGGTGACGCCGTCGACCCCGCGGACGCCGAGCGGGAGCGGGAGCTGCGGATCCTGCGGAACCGAGTGATCGTCTCCGCGGCACTGAGTCTGCCCGTGATCGTGCTCGCCATGGTTCCGGCCTGGCAGTTCACCTACTGGCAGTGGGCCTCGCTGGTGCTGGCCGCGCCGGTCGTGGTCTGGGGCGCCTGGCCGTTCCACCGGGCCGCCTGGGTCAATCTTCGCCACGGCGCCGCCACGATGGACACGCTGATCTCGATGGGCACGCTCGCCGCGTTCGGCTGGTCCCTGTACGCCCTGTTCCTCGGGACGGCCGGCATGCCCGGCATGACCCACGAGTTCGAGCTCACGATCGCCCGCGGCGACGGCGCAGCGAACATCTACCTCGAGGTCGCTGCCGGCGTCACCACGTTCGTGCTCGCCGGGCGCTACTTCGAGCTGCGGGCCCGCCGTCGCGCCGGCGACGCACTCCGCGCGCTCCTCGATCTCGGCGCAAAGGAGGTCACCCTCCTCCAGGGTGGTGTGGAGCTGCGGGTGCCGGCCGACGACCTCCGGGTCGGCGACGAGTTCGTGGTCCGTCCGGGTGAGAAGATCGCGACCGACGGCGTCGTGATCGGCGGGCGCTCCGCCGTCGACAACTCCATGCTCACCGGTGAGTCCGTGCCCGTTGAGGTGGCCGAGGGCGACGACGTCGCCGGGGCCACGATCAACGCCGGCGGGCGGCTGGTGGTCCGCGCGACGCGGGTCGGCTCGGACACGCAGCTCGCGCAGATGGCCGCACTCGTCGAGGACGCCCAGAACGGCAAGGCGCAGGTGCAACGGCTCGCCGACCGGATCTCCGGGGTCTTCGTGCCCGTCGTGCTGGCGATCGCCGTCGTCACCCTCGGCTTCTGGCTCGGCACCGGCAATCCGGCACAGGTCGCGTTCACCGCCGCGGTGGCCGTGTTGATCATCGCCTGCCCGTGCGCGCTCGGCCTCGCCACTCCGACCGCCCTGCTCGTCGGGACCGGCCGGGGGGCCCAACTCGGAATCCTGATCAAGGGACCCGAGGTCCTCGAGTCGACGCGACGGATCGACACGGTCGTCCTCGATAAGACCGGCACCGTCACGACCGGCCGGATGACCCTGTTGGAGGTGGTCCCGGCCGCCGGTGAGAACGCCGAAGACGTGCTGCGTCGGGCCGGTGCCGTTGAGCACGCCTCCGAGCACCCGATCGCCCGTGCCGTGGCGCGCGCCGCCGCGCAGGCCGGCGCGCTGCCCGACGCGCACGCGTTCGAGAACCTCGAAGGCCGGGGCGTGCGGGCCACCGTCGACGCCACTCAGGTGTGCGTGGGTCGCCCCGGCTGGGTCGGCGACGAGTTCGGAGCGCTGCCCGCCGAACTGACCGTAGCCATCGACGCCGCACACGATGCGGGCCGGACGGCCGTTGTCGCCGCCTGGGCGGGACGGCCCCGCGGCGTCGTCGTGGTCGGCGACACGGTCAAGGACACCTCCGCGGAGGCGATCGGGCTGCTGAGGCGGCTTGGTCTCACGCCGGTGCTGCTCACCGGGGACAACCAGCAGGCCGCCGAGCAGATCGCGGCGCAGGTGGGCATCGACCGGGTGATCGCCGAAGTGCTGCCCGCGGACAAGGTCGACGTGGTCACCTCGCTGCGGGCCGAGGGCAAGGTGGTGGCGATGGTCGGGGACGGCGTCAACGACGCCGCGGCGCTCGCCGCCGCCGACCTCGGGATGGCGATGGGCACAGGCACGGACGTGGCGATCGAGGCGAGCGAGATCACGCTCGTGCGCGGCGACCTACGGGCTGCAGCGGACGCCGTCGCCCTGTCCCGCCGGACCCTGCTCACGATCAAGGGCAACCTGTTCTGGGCGTTCGGGTACAACGTGGCCGCGATTCCCCTCGCCGCGGCCGGGCTGCTGAACCCGATGCTGGCCGGTGCCGCGATGGCGTTCTCGTCGGTGTTCGTCGTCGGCAACAGTCTGCGGCTGCGGCGGTTCCGCTCGCTCGGCTGAGCCGTGCGCGAGCTCAGTGGCGCAGGTCCGCCAGTACCTGCGCGAGTTCGCACGGACCGATCTCATTGACCGAGCGGACCGTGGCCACGCAGTCGGGCGGCAGCACGGAGCGTCCGTTGATCGCGCCGGCCATCGCCGTGGCGAGCGCGCCGATCGCGGTGCTGGAGCCGCCCAGGTTCGCGGCCAGCGTGGCGACCCGGAACGGGATGCCCTCGCCGCGCACGAGGAGGCCGACCGCGGCCGGGACCACCTCGGTGGCCGCCGGGGTGGTGCCGATGACGTCGTAGAGGTGTTGCAGGAAGCTCGCGTCGCTCTCGGCGTTCATGGCGATCTCCCGGGCCAGCAGGGACCGCTGGATCACCGACGGCGCGGCCACCGGAGCTCCATGCGTGAACCCGACCTCCGCGGCCCGGAATCCGATCTCCAGGTGAGCCGGGATGAACACCGCTCCGGTGGCACCGGCGGGTGCGTCCAGCGCGGACGTGATCACGCCGGTGACCAGCGCGGCCGCGGCGACCGTTGCGTTCGAGAGGTGATGCCCTCCGGCGGTGACCAGGATGTCCTCGACCAGGGCGTCGAGATCGAGTCCGGTGTGCACGATCCCCAACGGGACGAACCGGGAGATGTGTACCGGGCGGCGGGGCCGGTCGCCCGCCGCGTCCATCCGTTCGGCGACCGCTTCCGGCGTGGCTCGGCCCGCGCCGTCGCGCAGTGCCTCGGCGACCGCGATCGCCTCCAGGGTGCCAGCGCTCACGTGCCCGGCCCGTCGGGTCCGGTCACCGGTGCGGGCCGGAAGGAGCTGGTCGATCCAGCCGTAGTGGGTCCGCAGCCGCGAGTGCGGCCAACGGTCACCGGGCAGGCCCATGGCGTCACCGACGGCCAGGCCGGTGAGCGCGCCCCTGGCGCGATCCATGAGGAGGTCACGCGCCTGCAGCGTCGACGTCACAGCGATCCTTCCGACAGTGGCGACCCTGCCCTGGCTGCATTGGGGGAATGAGATCGCGGCCGATCGACGAGTGCCTGGTGGACATCGTAAGCGTGATCGCGCCGGGCCGTGGATCGATCCGTGGGTGGACTCCGCGGAACCGATTCAGCGGCGATCCACCGGTCCGGAATCGGAGCGGATCGACGGCACCCGGACCCGCAGGGCGCCCGGCATCACCACGACGCGCAGTGCCACCACCTTGCCGAGGTACTCGCCGTCGATCTGGAAGTCCTCGCCGTGCCGCACGGTCAGACGCACCTCCTGGGTCCGTGCCATCAACACCGATTCACCACGGGGGACGTCGCTGCGGTGTCCGTTCGTGCGCCGGATCCGTTGGACGAGACCGTTCTCCGTGAAGAACCACCTCGCCAGGTCGCGCCACCCGCTGGCGCCCTCGGGCCGCAGCAGCAGCACGTCCAGCTCGCCGTCGTCGATCACCGCGTCCGGAAGCAGGGTGAGCCCGGCCGGCAGCGACCCGCCGTTGCCGATCGCGAACGTGTGGGCGCGCACGGCCCGGGGCTCGGCGCGATCCAGGCTGTAGGTGAGCTCGAACCGGTCCGACCGGGTGACGCCGCGGCGCACCCCGTCCACGTAGGCGAGCCACCCGAACTGCCGCTTCATCGCCATCGACGTGTGCACCACCATCTGGGCGTCGACGCCGAACCCGGCGAGTACCACGAACACCTTCCGGAGCCGGCGGCCATCGGTGAGGTCCGCCGTCAACCTTCCGACGTCGACGGCTCGCTCCACGGTACCGAACGCGGCGCGGAGGGCGGCGCCCGGGTCGAGCATGCTCAGCCCGAGGTTCCGCGCGGCCAGGTTCGTGGTGCCGACCGGCCACAGCCCGAGCGGAAGCGACTGTCCGATCACCGCCTCCACGGTGGCGCGGACCGTCCCGTCGCCGCCGACGGCGATGACGACGTCGGCGGGCTCGGCCAGGATCCGCTCCCGCAGCGAGTCGGTGCTCTCCTCCGGTGCGGTGGCCACGAGCCGGCTGGCGGCCCACCCCGCGCGCGACTCCTCCCGGGCCAGGGCCCGAGCCAGCCGGGCCGGGCTCATCTTCAGCGGGTTGTGCACGACGACGGCACGCGACTCGCTCACGCCGCCCACCTCCCTCTGCCGCCCGGTGTGCTCAGATTACGTGGGCACCGGCACACTGGTGACCATGGCGAGCGTGGCGGGACTTCGGGTCGGTCCGACCCTGACCGTCCCCGAGAGTGAGCTCTCGTGGCGGTTCTCGCGGTCCTCCGGGCCCGGCGGCCAGGGTGTCAACACGGCCGACTCCCGGGCGGAGCTGAGTTGGGACGTGGCCGCCTCGACGGCGGTCACCGACCACCAGCGTGATCGGATCATGAGCCGCCTGGCGTCGCGGATCACCGGTGGGGTCCTGACCATCGCCGCGTCCGAGTACCGCGCGCAGCTGCGCAACCGCGACGCCGCCCGGGCCCGGATGGCGGCGCTGCTGATGGATGCCCTGGCCCCGCCGCCCCGGTCCCGACGGGCCACCAGGCCCACGCGTGGTTCCAAGGAACGCCGGCTGGCCGCGAAGAAGCAGCACGGGCAGACGAAGGCGCTGCGCCGCCGCCCCGCGGACTAGGGGCCCGGTCGACGTTCGCACCGTGATGTAAGCGGCGTGTAAGCGGCTGCGGCGACCGTGGTCACCATGTCACAGGGAACGAGCGCGGCCACGCCCGCGCTGAGCGCAGTCCGCACCGGCGTGATCTGCCTGGCGCTGCTGCTGGAGGGGATGAGCTCGTCGAGCATCAACGTGCAGATCCACGCCATGGCGACGGATCTCGGCCTCGGGGGAGCCGAGGTGCCGATCGCGGTCGGGGCGTTCCTCCTGGCCTACGCGGGATGCCTCCCGGTGGCCGGACGTGTCGCCGACGTCTGGAGCCGCCGGGAGGTGTTTCGGCTCGGAGTGGCGCTCTTCGGCGCGGGCTGCCTTGTCTGCGCGCTCGCGCAGGGCCCGGGCCTGATCGTCGCCGGCCGGTTCGTCCAGGGAGCGGGAGCGGCCCTGAGCGCCCCGGCTGCCCTTGCCCTGATCACGGCCGGCCTGGGGGAGGGTCCGGCCCGCAACCGCGCCGTAGCGATCTACGGCGCGATGGGCGCGGCCGGGTTCTCGCTCGGCCTGGTACTGCCGGGTTTCGTGGTCGCGCAGGTCGGGTGGCGGTGGAGTTTCGTGCTGCTCGTCCCGATCGTGGCCGCCGTACTGGCCGTGACCGCGCGGCTGCACACGAACCTGCCCTCGGGCGGCCGGTTGGACGTGCGCGGCGCACTCGGCCTGACCGGGGTCCTCATGCTCGTCATGCACGCGCTCGGTGGAATCGGGAGCACCGGCGCCGGGACCCTCGCGATCGAGCTCGGCCTTGCCGGGGCGCTGGTCGCGTGGCTGATCCGGCGTGGCGGCGTCGGTGACTACCCGACGGCGGTGCTCGCCTCCGCGCCGATCCGTGCCGCCTGCCTCGGGCTGGCCGGGGTCTACGCGGCGGTGCTGTCCTCGATGCTCGCGCTGAGCCTCGGGCTGCAGGGCCAGGGTGACCTCGACGCGTTCGCGCTCGGCCTGCTGATCCTGCCGCAACCGGTCGCGTTCACCCTGACCGCGGGTCTCGGCTCCCGGCTGGTCTCCCGGCTCGGACCGGCGCGGGTCATGGCTGCCGGCGCGCTGGTGCTCGCCGCGAGCCTGGGGTACCTGGTGGTGGTCGGGGCCCAGCAGCCGTGGACGGCGACCATGCTGCCCGCCATGGCGGGCGTCGGGATAGCGCTCGGGCTGGCGTTCCCGGCCGCGTCGATCGCCGTGGTCGACGCCGCCGCGGAGGGGGACCGGGGCACGGCCTCGAGCCTGCTCACCACCGCGCAGAACGTGGGGGGCGCGCTGGGGGTGTCGGCCCTGACGGCGTTGGCGCTGTTGCCGAGTACCGAGAGCGAGGGCGGCAGTGCCGCCGAGGCCGCGGTGCTGGCCGAGGGGGAACCCGTGGTGGGCACCGCCCTGGTCGCCGGGATCGCGATGCTGGCGGTGGCGTTCGTCCTCGCCGGCGCTGCCCTGGTCCGGCCGGCCTGGGTGGCGCGGGCGGGAGGGATGCACGGGCGACGGGCGCATGGGCGACGGATGCACGGGCGACGGCCGCTCGCACGACGGGCGCTCGCGTCGGGCCGTCGCGGAGCGGCACCGCCGCCCGCGAGTGCCGACGTGGTCGGTACGAGGGTGGCACGTCTGGGTCCGACGGGCGACTGGGTCGCAGAGCCGACCGGCGCGCCGGCGCCGACGACGCGGGCCGGTGGCCGGAGATGAGGGCGATCGTCACCGACCTCGACGGCACCATCGCGTTCGGCGGGCGCCGCCCGGCCCGGTCGATCCGGTCCGCGCTGCTGCGCCTCGCGGTCGCTCCGGACACGAGGGTGGTGCTGGCCACCTCACGCACGCCGCGGTGCATCGGCGACTGGTTCGGTCCCCGGGCCCACCGGTTCGACCTGGTCTGCTGCAACGGCGCGCTCGTCGTGCCGCGTTCCGGCGCCACCGCAACGGTGACCCGGACCGCGATCCCGCCCTCCGCCGTCGAGCAGATCGTGGCGGCGCTCGGCGCCGCCGGTGCCGCCTACTGCCTGGAGTACGGGCACGAGTTCGTCGCCACAGACCACGACTCGCTGCCCTGGTGGGGGACCCGGCACCGCCGGGTTCTCGGCCCCGGACGGGTGCCGGACCCGGTCGGCGTGGTCAAGGTGACCGTGGCCCGGGCGCAGGAGTGGGCACGGATGTTGGACCCGGTCGAGGGTGTGGACGTGTTCCCCCACGAGACCGGGGACCTGGACGTCGTCGCCCGCGGTGTGGACAAGGCGGCCGCCCTCGTGCGGCTGCTCGACGGCACCCGCACGGCCGTGCTGGCGCTCGGCAACGATCGCAACGACCTGGCGCTGCTGCGGGCGGCGGACCGGGCCTTCGTGGTCGGCGCCGGGCTTCCCGAGCTGGACGGGCTAGCCGCCGTGCGGCGTGTCGCCGCGAGCCCTGGCGCGGTGCGTTCCGCTCTGCGGACCGGGGCCCCGTCAACTCGTGGACGTCCTCCCGGCCGAGCGGGCCGGGACCCGCTCCGGCGTGGGGCCGCCGACCGCCGCTGCGGTCAACGCCGCCAGTCGCGCGGCGGCCAGGTCCGGGTAGCGGCCCACGCGCTCGTAGGCCGCGTACTGCTGCACCGCGCGGGCGTAGTGGCGGGCTGCCGCCCGCGGGTCCCCGAGCGCCTCATAGGTGCGCCCCAGGTGTCGGTGCCCGTGGGCGTGCTCCGGCAGGGTGCGGGCCCGGGCGGCCAACGCGAGCGCCTCCTGGTGGCGGGCCAGGGCGGTGCCGTGGTCGCCGCGACGGGCATCGACCATGCCCCGGACGTTGATCATCCGGGGCACGGACCCCGTCAGCTGGATCTCACGCGCAAGGCTCAGGCCCCGCTCGACGTACCTCTCGGCGGCATCGAGATCGCCGTCCTCGGCGGCGAGGATGCTCTGCCAGCAGAGCGCCGCCGGCTCGGTGCGTCGCAGTTGGCGATCGCACACGAGGGTGTGCAGCTCATCGGCGTACCGTCGCGCGGACGCCAGGTCCAGCCATTCGACGGCGTATTCGGCCAGCTGGTCGAGCATCGTCGCGAGTTCGTCGTCCTGGCGCTCGGTGCGGGCCATCGCGGTCGCCTCCATCATCAGGGCGTGGCCGTCCGCGATCCTGCCGAGACCCATGACGGTGGCGCCGAGCTGGCCGAGCACGTGGGGCCGGTGTCGGGTGTGACCGGACTCGTCGAAGAGGGCGAGCGCCTCACGGTACAAGTCCTCGGCCCGGCTGCAGTGGCCGAGCTCGGACTCGTAGCTTCCGAGGTTGCACACGGCGACCGCCTGCCGGTCGGGGGATCCCTCGGAGCGCAGCGCGATCAAGGCGTTCTCGGTGCGACGCACGGCGTCGTCGACGCGACCGACGTCGTCGAGCAGCGCTCCGAGCGAGACCTCCATGATGGGGATCCGGTCGGGGTCCTCAGCACTCGACTCGACGGTCTGGGTGAGCAGCTCGACCGCCTCGTGGAGGTAGCCCTGCGGATGCAGCAGCGGCGCCACGGCCTGTGCGAGGTCGACCAGTCCGGGGACGCCGAGCGTGCGGGCGGCCCTCGCCAGTGCCACGACGTTCGAGCGCTGCCGCACGGCCCATGAGGCGGCCAGAGCCGGGGTCGTGAAGGGGCTCTCGTAGCCATCGGTGACAGCGGCGCGGTGGGGGGCCCGCGTCGGTGCCCAGGTGTCGCACGCCAGGAACCCGGTGCGGGTCAGGTGCCGGATCAGGCGGCTCAGCGACTCCCGCCGCGCGTCATGGCTCAGTTCGTGTTCTGCGAGTTCGCGGGTGTAGGCCGCGAGCAGGTCGTGCTGGGTGTATCGGCCGTCGGCCGGTTCGACCAGGTGCACTCGTCGGAGCGTCTCCAGGCCACGTCGCGCGGTGGCGCCGTCGACGTCCGCGAGCGCGGCCAGGTCCGCCGCGTCCAGGTCCGCCCCCGCGTGGACACCGAGGTGCTGAAGCAGTCTCCGGTCCGGCTGGGTCAAGCTCTCGTAGGACCAGCTCAACACCGAACGGATGCCGGCGTCCGGGTCCCCGGCGGCGTCGAGGAGGTCCAGGCGGGTGCGATGATCGTCCAGCTCGGCGAGCAGCTGCGCCATCGGTTGCGTTCCGGTGCCGATCTGCTCGACGAGCAGGCGGAGTGCCAGGGGAAGGTAGCCGCACCGTCCGGCCAGCGCCGGCAGCAGCTCGCGGTCCTGCGTGTGGGTGGCAAGCAGGCTGACGGCGTCCGCCTCGGTGAGTCCGCCCAGGTCGACCCGGGGTACGCCGTCGCGTCCGACGAGCCCGGGCAGGGCGTGCCGGCTGGTCACCAGCAGCACCGACGTACCGTCGCCCGGCAGCAGCGGGCGCACCTGGTCGGGCTCACCGGCGTTGTCCGCGACCAGCAGCAGCCGCCGTTCGACGGTCAGCGAGCGCAGCAGCGCGGAGCGGCCGTCGAGATCACGCGGGATCAGTTCGTTGCTGACCCCGAGGGCGAGCAGCCACGAGGTGATCACTGCGCCGGCCGTGAGTGGCGGCCTGGCGCTGAACCCGCCCAGGTCGGCGTACAGCTGGCCGTCCGGGTACACCTCGCGGTGCTCGTGCGCCCACTGGAGGGCGAGGGAGGTCTTGCCGGCGCCCGCAGGTCCGGCGATCAATGCGGTCCGGGCCCCCGAGCCGAGGGCGTGGTGCAGGGCCGAGAGTTCGGCCCGCCGCCCGACGAACCCGGTGACGGCGGGCCGGAGCTGGTTCGGGCGCGGCGGCGCGCTGCTGGGTGCGACGGCAGCCTCACCGGAAAGCACGAGGGCGTGCACCCCGCGTAACTCCGGCCCGGGCTCCACCCCCAACTCCTCGGCGAGCGCACGATGGGTACGGCGGTAGTGCTCGAGCGCATCGGCCTGCCGTCCCGCGCGGTACAGACCGGTGATGAGCAAGCCCTGCAGACGTTCCCGCAGTGGGTGCCCGGCCGCCAGCGCGGCGAGGTCGCTGAGCACTGCGGCATGGTTGTGGTGGCCGAGCTCCACCGTGTACCGGACCTCGAGGAGCTCCAGGTCGAGCTCGGTCAGCCGCCACGCCTCCGCCCGGACCGCGTCGCCGTCGAGACCCTCGTAAGCCTCGCCGCGCCAGAGCGCCTGCGCCGCGTGCGCGAGCGGGATCATCCGGGTGTGGTCGAGGCCGGGTGCGAGGGCCTGGTTCCGCAGCGACTCGAACAGGGTCGCGTCGAACTCATCGGTCTCGGCGTGCAGCACGTACCCGTCCGGCCCGTGGGTCAGCCGGTCCGCCGTGTCGAGCAGCTTGCGGAGCCGGTGCAGGTGCACCTGGAGCCGGCCCGGCCCGCCCTCGCGCAAGCCGGGCCAGGCGGCGTCGGCGAGCACACCAGCGGTCACGGGCCGGTTCACGTGGGCGAGCAGGTGCGCGAGCAGGGTGCGCTGAAGCCGGCCCGACGGCGTCACCTCGGTTTCGCCGTCGAGAACCTGCAACGGGCCCAGTACCCCAAACCGCATGCGGTGCGATTCCGTGCGATTCACCCCCGGTCGGTGCGCCCCCGGCGCGTATCCGCTTCGGATCATGCTCCTGTACGGGGGATTGGGGAAGGGCAATTCTCCGGAACGCCCGCTCAGATCCCGATCGTGAGCGTCGAGACGTAGCCGTCGGAGACGTCCCCGGTGACCGTCGCGAGCTGGGTGATCCCGCCGTCCTCACCGAACACGTTGTCGCGGGTGAGGCTGGTCCCGGACAGGTTCGCGGTGCTGCCCGGGTAGTCGGCCCGGCCGTACACCGCCTCGCAGACCTCCTGGGGCAGCGCGATCTGCGACGTCTTGAGGATCCGGCCGGCGCTGGTCGCGTTCGCCAGGGACTCGTACACCTCGAAGTGGATGTGCGGCCACCGGCCGGAGTAGCAGGCCGGGAAGATCGAGGTGAACGTGACAGTGCCCTGGGCGGAGGTCTCCTGCACCCCGCGCAGGTAGTTCTCGTTCTCGACGCCGTCGGAGTAGAGGGAGTACTTCCCGTCGGCGTCGCAGTGCCATGCGTAGACGGCCAGTCCCGGCATCACGAGGCCGGTCGCAACGTCTCGAACGGTCAGCGAGAACGTCAGCGGGACCCCCTCGGCGGTCGTCGTCGAGGCGCCGAAGCTCGACCGGATGTCCGAGCGCACGATGCCGGAGTCGTCCAGCACGTTCGCACCGTTCGAACCGTCGGCTGGGTAGGGGCCCTGGGTCTCGTCGGGGACCTCGGTGACGCTGACGGAGTCGCCGGTCGTCGCGCCCGTGGCCGGCTCGTTCGTGCCCGACGGCGTCGCGGAGGAGGGCGTGCCGGTCGCCTCGCTGCTGGGGCCGGCCGTGCAGGCCGCGAGCAGGCCGACCCCGGCCGCCCCGAACAGCCCGAGGGCGGTGCGCCGGTCGAACAGGGTCTCCAGGTCGTAGACGAGGCCGCGGTCCTCCTCGTCGGTGACGTTGCCGTCCGCGTCGAGCCACTGCTCCTGCGGCGGCCGGGTAGCCCCGCTCGGGCGCCGGTCCGCCGCCGGCTGACCGGTCACCCGGATCGGGCTCGGGCGGCTCGTCCGCGTGGTCCGTCGCAGGGGTCCGAGGATCGTGCTTCGTCGCCGGTTGAACATGAGTGCTCGCCTTCTCGTCAGGGGGCGCGGTTGGGGGTCCGCTCCGCCGAGTGTCGGGCGGCCGGCTGACGCGATCCTGACCGGACCCTTGGTGGGGGCTGGGAGCGGGCGCCGCGTATCACGGACACCCGCCGGTGCCTCCTCCCTGCTACCCGGCCTGCACCGGATCCCCCGAGACCCGAGAGGACCCCGTCGATGAGCGACGCCTCCTTCGCCTTCCTGGTCCACCCCCGCGCCCACCTGGCCCCGGACTTGGGCCTGGTCTGGGCGCCGCTCGCCCGGGTGCCGGAGCGCTACTACGACCTGGCCCTGCGCAAGCTGCCGCTGCGGCCGTTCACGATGGCCGCGGTGCACATCGACGGCCGCCGGGTCGGGCGCATCGTGATGGTGCCCTATGGTGCCCGGCACCTGCTCGAGGATCCGGTCGAGGGCCGCGCCCGGGTGCACCGGGCCGTCGACGTCGCGGCCCGTGCCGGTGCCGACGTGGTGGGCCTCGGAGCGCTCACCGCCACCGTGACCCGCGGCGGGCTGAGCCTGACCGGCCGCACCGACATCGGGGTCACCAACGGCAACGCGTTCACCGCGGCCACCGTGGACAGCCAGGCCCGCCGACTCCTGGACGGCCTGGACGGCCTGAACGGCCTGAACGGCACCGCCGGTGTGCTCGCCACGGCCGGCCGGCGGGTGGCCGTGGTGGGGGCCAGCGGTAGCGTCGGTGCAGCGGTCAGTGAACTCCTGGCCGCGGATGGTGGTCTCGACCACCTCAGCCTCATCGCCAGGTCCCGCCCACGCCTGGAGGCGCTCGCCGAGCGGATCGCCGGACGGGTACCGACCACGATCGGAACGGACCTCAACGGCCTCGCCGAGGCCGACCTGGTCATTCTGCTCACGGCCTCCGCCGACGCCCTGGTGCGGCCCGACCACCTCGCACCGGACGCCGTCGTCCTGGATGCGACGCAACCACGCAACACGGCACCCGACCTGCTCGAGGCTCGCCCGGACGTGCGGGTCGTCGACGGCGGCATCGTGTCCATCCCGAGCCTGCGGCTGACCGGCGGCGACCTCGGCCTGTCGCACGGTCGCGCGTATGCGTGCTTCGCCGAGACCGCGCTGCTCGCGCTGACCGGTCACACCGGGCACTTCTGCCTCGGGGTGCCGACCCTCGAGCAGGTCGCCCACGTCCGCGCCCTGGCCGCGGACCTGGCCCACCTCGGTTTCACCCCCGCCGAGCCGACCTCCTTCGGCAGGCCGCTGGCCACCGCGGCGACGGTGCCGGCATGAACGCCCGCGTGGTGCTCCTCGGCGGCGGGTACGTGACCCTGTTCGCCTACCGTGCCCTGATGAGGCGGCTCGGGCACCAGGTGCGCTCGGGCCGCCTCGAGGTCGTCGTGGTCAGCCCCGACGACGCCCACAGCTTCCACGGCTTCACGGGTGAGGTGATCGCCGGCATCCTCCCGTTCGAACGCACGCGCACGCCGCTGGCGGAGGTCATGCCGCAGGCCCGGATCCTGCGCGCGCGGGCAGTCCGGATCGACCGGCGGCAGCGGCTGGTCGAGATCGAACGGGCCGACGACGGCGTCCGGTCCGATCTGTCGTACACGGCCCTCGTGGTGGGTACCGGCGGGCGCGAGCCCGTGGGGATGGTTCCGGGGATGGCCCGCCACGGGTGGACGTTGCGGGGCCCGGGGGACATCCGGGCGCTCACCGACCGGATCGCCGCGGCCGTGCACGCGCCGGCCGGGACCGCGGGTCGGCGGGTCGTCGTGGTCGGTGGTGGCCTGGCCGGGGTGGAACTCGCCGCGGCCGCCGCCGACCGTGGCGCCGGCGACCTGCAGGTCACCCTGGTGCACTCCGGGCCACGGTTGCTGCCGGAGCTGGACGACCAGCCCCGACTGCGCGAGCGCGCGGAGGCCGAACTGGCTCGGCTCGGGGTCGCCGTGCGGACCCGGGTCCGGGCCGCCGAGGTCGACTCCGGTGGTACGCGGCTGGCCGACGGGACCTACCTGCGCGCCGGCACCGTGATCGCCACGGTCGGGCAGGCCCCGGTGGGCCTCGCCGGGCTCGAGGAGTTCCGCGACGAGCGGGGACGGCTCACCACGGGGCCCGACCTGTCCGTGACCACCGGCATCTGGGCGGCCGGGGATGCCGCCCGGGTGGTGCGGCCCGGCACCCGCGAGGCGGTGCCGGCGAACGCGCTCTGGGCGATCAAGGCGGGCGCGCACGCCGGGGCGAATGTGGCCGCGTCGCTGCATGCCGGGCTCGGGCTCCCGGGGCGCGCCGCCCGTGCGGCGCGGCCGTTCACCTACCGCGGGCTCGGCCGGGCCGCGTCGTTCGGTCTCGGCCGTTCGATCAGCGAGCTCTACGGCATCCCGTTCACCGGCGCCCTCGCCTGGGTGCTGCGACTGGTGTTCTTCCTCCGCTTCATGCCGTCCCGACGGCGGGCGCTCGCGGTACTGGGAGACCTCGCCGCGGGTCGTGGTCGCGTCACCGGCGCCGGGCGGGCGTCATCGGGCGTTGTCCCAGTGTTCGCATCGCGTTCGCCCGAGGTGGTGCCCTGAGGGGGTGGGATCGAGGTCCGGCGACTTCGACCAGAACGGGATCTCACCATGCGCATCCATCGACTCGTCAGCGTCCTGTCCGCGACCGCGCTCGCGGCCACGGCGGTCCTGGTGCCCGTCACGGCGGCCACGGCCGACCGGCCCGGCGCCGACCTCCCCACCGCGCACGACCAGGCCCACGCGCACAACGACTACGAGCACGACCGCCCGCTGTACGACGCGCTGGCGCACGGCTTCACGAGCGTCGAGGCGGATGTGTGGCTCGTCGACGGTGAGCTGCTCGTGGCCCACGACGCCGAGGATCTCGATCCGGAGCGCACCTTCGCGAGCCTGTATCTGGAGCCGCTCCGGGACCTCGTCCGGGGCCGCGGGCGCAGCGTGTTCCCGCACTGGGACGGGACGTTCCAGCTTCTCATCGACATCAAGTCGGAGGGCGAGAGCACCTACGCCGCGATCGAGTCGGAGCTGGCCCAGTACCGCCCGGTGTTCGCGCAGTACGTCCGCGGCCGGGTCCTCGACGGTCCCGTGCAGGCGGTGATCAGCGGGAACCGGCCGCTGGCGACGATGGCCGACGCTGACCGGCGGTACGGGTTCTACGACGGGCGCTCCGGCGACCTGGACTCGGGGATCCCGGCCGCACTGATGCCACTGGTCAGCGACAACTGGGCGAACCTGTTCACCTGGTCCGGTACCGGTGAGATGCCCGCCGACGAGCGGGAGCAGCTGCATGCCTACGTCGCCGCCGCCCACGCGGCCGGCTACCGGGTGCGGTTCTGGAACACCCTGGACGTGGCGGGACCGGCCCGCGACGCGATCTGGACGGAGCTGCTCGACGCCGGCGTCGACCACCTCAACACCGACGACCTGGCCGGCCTGGACCAGTTCCTGACCGCCGGGGGGCGCTGAGCGCACCCGCGTGCGGAGCCGTGGCAAGGGGTCGCCATAGGTACGATCGTACACATCGCGGGGTACGATTGCCCCATGACACCCACCGACCACTTCGCGGGCGATCCGCGCACCAACCGCGAGCGGATGCTCGCCGGTGACCTCTACATCGCCGACGATCCGGACAACGCCCGGCTGGCCGAGCGTGCGGTCCGGCTCCAGGACGCCTACCACCGGGCCACCGTCGCCGGCGCGGCGTCTGCGCGGGAGATCCTCGCGGATTTGCTCGGCTCCCTCGGAGCCGACGCCTACGTCAAGCCGCCCCTGTTCGTCGACTACGGCGAGAACCTCCATGTCGGTGCCCGCACGTTCGTCAACTACAACCTGGTCGCGCTGGACGTCGCGACCATCACGATCGGCGCGGACTGCCAGATCGGACCGAACGTCCAGCTGCTGACCCCGACCCACCCGGTCGAGCCCGGACCCCGGCGGGACCGGCTCGAGGCCGCGCGGCCGATCACCATCGGGGACAACGTCTGGCTCGGCGGCGGTGTCATCGTGTGCCCGGGAGTGAGCATCGGGGACGACTCCGTGATCGGCGCCGGCGCGGTCGTCACCAAGGACATCCCGCCCGGGGTGGTCGCGGTCGGGAACCCGGCGCGGGTGATCCGCCATGTCTGAGGCCGCGGGCCCGGCCCGGGTGGATCGCGGGCCGGCCCGGCGCTACGACCCGGACCGACGTCAACGGATCATCGCCGCCTGCCTCGACGTGATCGCGGAGCGGGGCGTCGCCGGGACGAGCCACCGCAGGGTCGCGGCCGCGGCCGACGTCCCGCTCGGCTCGATGACCTACCACTTCGCCGGGATGGCCGAACTCCTCCAGGAGGCGTTCGGGGCCTTCACCGGGACGGTCGCGGCCACCTTCGAGCGACGGATGGCACCGGCCACCGATGAGGAGTCCGCCAGGGCCGCCGTCGTCGCCCTCATCTGCGACGACCTGCTCGGGGTGGACCGGGAGCTGGTGCTCACGCACGAGCTGTACACGCTCGCGGCGCGCGAGGAGAGCTACCGCGAGCTCACGAACGCCTGGATGCGGGCCAGCCGGGCCGCGCTCGAGCGCCACTTCGACCCGGCGACCGCGCGGATCCTGGACGCCCTGATCGAGGGCCTGACCATCCACCGCGCACTCGACACCGTGCCACACGACCGGGCGCTCGTGGTCGACGCGGTCGAGCGAGCCTGCGCCGGCTGACCCGGTGCCGCGGCGGGTCAGGGGCGCGGGATGTTGCGCAGGTTGGACCGGGCCATCGACATCACCTCGGCGCCACCACCGCCGAGCACGGCCTTGGTCATCGCGGTCGCGAACCCCTTGATCTGCTTGCCGGTGATGCTCGGCGGGATCGACAGCGCATTCGGGTCGGTGACGATGTCGATCAGCGCCGGACCGGAGCGCTCGAAGCCACCGGCGAGTGCCTTGCGCAGATCCTTGGGGTGCTCGACCCGGACGGCCGGGATCCCCATCGCCGTCGCGATCGCGGCGTAGTCGACGGAGGGGGAGTCGGTGAACGCGGACGGGAGGCCCTCGACGAGCATCTCCAGCTTCACCATGCCGAGGCTCGCGTTGTTGAAGACCACGACCTTCACCGGCAGGTCGAAGTGCCGGATGGTGATCAGGTCGCCGAGCAGCATGGACAGGCCGCCGTCACCGCACATGGCCACCACCTCACGGCCGGGGTCGGCGAACGCGGCGCCGATCGCGTGCGGCATCGCGTTGGCCATCGACCCGTGCAGGAATGAGCCGATCACCCGGCGACGGCCGTTCGGCGTCAGGTAGCGGGCCGCCCACACATTGCACATGCCGGTGTCCACGGTGAACACGGTGTCCGCACCGGCGGTCTCGTCGAGTTGCACCGCCGCGTACTCCGGGTGGATCGGCGTGGTTCGCTCCACCTTCTTGGTGTAGGCGCCGACCACCTTGGTCATGAGGTTCTCCTGCTTCTTGAGCATGGAGCTCAGGAACCGGCGGTTGGACTTGCGCCGCACCAGCGGTGCCAGGGCGAGCATGGTCTCGCGGACATCGCCGACCACGCCGAGGTCGAGACGGGTCCGCCGGCCCAGGTGGCTCGGCTCGATGTCGATCTGGGCGGTGCGGACGTCGTCGGGCAGGAACTGGTCGTACGGGAAGTCGGTGCCGATCAGGACCAGGAGGTCCGCGTCGTTCATCGCGTCGAAGCAGGCGCCGTACCCGAGCAGTCCGGACATGCCGACGTCGAACGGGTTGTCGTACTGGATGACCTCCTTGCCGCGCAGCGAGTGGCCGATCGGCGCCGCGGCGGCGTCGGCCAGCGCGATCACCTCGTCGTGGGCCCCACGCGCCCCCGCGCCGACGAAGAACGTCACCTTCTTCGCGGCGTTGATCGCGTCGGCCAGGTCGGCGACGTCCTCCGTGCAGGGGACCACCCGCGGCGAGCGGCTCGTGACGCAGATGACCGGGGCGTCGGCGGAGACCTCCTGGTCGGCCACGTCCCCGGGCAGGGTCAGCACGGCCACGCCGGGGCCGCCGAGCGCGTGCTCGATCGCGGTGTTCGCGATCCGTGGCATCTGGGCGGCGCTGGAGAGCATCTCGGAGTAGACCGAGCACTCGGTGAACAGCCGGTCCGGGTGGGTCTCCTGGAAGAACTGGGTGCCGATCTGGTTGGTGGGGATGTGCGAGGCGATCGCGAGCACGGGCACTCGGGACCGGTTCGCGTCGTACAGCCCGTTGATCAGGTGCAGGTTCCCGGGTCCGCAGGAACCGGCGCAGACGGCGAGCTGCCCGGTCACGGTGGCCTCCGCGGCGGCCGCGAACGCCGCGACCTCCTCGTGGCGCACGGACACCCAGTCGATCCCGGCGGTGCGCCTGACCGCGTCGACCACAGGGTTCAGGCTGTCCCCGACGATCCCGTAGATCCGCCTCACCCCAGCCGAGACGAGTTGGTTCACGAGCTGTTCGGCGACGGTCACGGCCATGGTGATGTTCCCTCCGAGCGGAGTGGGGTGGACCTCGTCCATTCTCCCGGGATCCGCCACCCGCGCCACCGGCGCCGGTGGCCGAAGGGCGCTAGCCGCGTGCTCGGGCCCGGCGATCGCCGCCGCCGGCCAGTTCCTCGAGAGCGTCGGCGAGCTCTCCCACCGGGTCCCGACCATCCAGTTCCACGGTCGCGCCGGCGCGCAGGAGCGGTTCGACGGTCTCGGTGTAGTGGGCGATCTCGGCGCGCTGCTCCGGCGTGGCGCCGTACGGGTTCTCGGTGCGGCGCCGGACCCGGTCGAGCATCACCTCGAGCGGCGCGCTCAACAGCACCACATGGTCGAGCCGGTCGTAGAAGCGGCCCTGGTTCTCGACGGTGCCGGAGAGGAACAGATCCGGGTGCTCCTCCAGCAGCGCGCCGATGCGGGGCTCGTCCCAGGTGGCGTCCGGCAGCACCCAGCCGTCCTCGTCGGTCTCGACGGTGAGGTGGCCGCGACGGCGCAGTTCCGCCAGGACCGTGGTCTTGCCGGTGCCGGACATGCCCGTGATCAGGATCCGTGCCATCGCCCCATTGTGGCCCGCACCGTGGTGTGGCCGTGGTCGGCGCGGCCGGTCAGGCGCCCACGGTGGGACGGCGGGGCGCAGCCCGAGGCGTGGCCACGAGGTCCAAGATGTGACCATGAAGATCGACGCCCACCACCATGTGTGGGACCTGGCCGTGCATCCGCAGGACTGGATCAGCCCCGAGTTCGCACCGGTGATCGGCCGTGATTTCGACACCGGCGATTGGCGGGCGGTCGCCGAACCCGCCGGGGTGACCCACGCCGTCATCGTGCAGACGGTGCCGCAGGACTCCGAGACGCCCTACCTGCTCGACCTCGCTGCGCAGCACCCGCACGTGCTCGGCGTGGTCGGCTGGGTGCAGTTCGGTGCGACGGACCTGACCGCGCGCCTCGACGCCTTGTCCGACCACCCGGCGTCGGACCTGCTCGTCGGTCTGCGGGACCTGAGCGAGCAGCGCGAGGACGCGGCCTGGCTCGCCGGCCCGGAGGCGGCCCGGACGTTCGCCGCGGCCGGGGAGCGTGACCTGACCATTGATCTGCTCATACGCGAGGAACACCTGGCGGCCGCGGCCGAGGCGGTCCGGGCCCACCCGGACACCTGGTTCGTGGTGGACCACCTCGCGAAGCCGGATCTGGACCGGACCACGCCGGGGGAGTGGGCCGCGTCCATGGCGCCACTCGCCGAGGCCCCGAACGTGGCCCTGAAGTTCTCCGGCTACGCCACCCTGACCGCGGATCTGGCCGCCGCCGACCTGACCCTGGCCGGGTACCTCAACGCCGCCCTGGAGAAGTTCGGGCCGAGGCGGGTGATGTTCGGTAGCGACTGGCCGGTCAGCCTGGTCGGCGGGTCGTACGCGCAGGTGGTCGCGGCTGCGGAGGCGGCGCTGGCCGTGGTCGATGCCGACGACGGGCTGCGCGGCGAGTTCTTCACCGGAGCCGCCACCCGCTGGTACGGACTGGAGCCGCCGACGGCGGCATGAAACGAGTCCCGGAACCCTCACGGTGGCCGACTCGTTGAGCAGAGGGAGACTCCCCCAGCTCGGAAGGACGCACCATGGGCCTGCTCGACCGACTTCTCGGCCGCGAGCCGAACGAATACGACCCGTACCGCGGGAACCAGCAACCCGGCGGCGCGCCGTACGGTCGGCAGCAGGCCTACGGGCAGCAGCCGGCCGGTCCCGCCTACGGGCAGCAACCTGCCGGTCCCGCCTACGCACAGCAGCCCGCCGGTCCCGCCTACGGGCAGCAGCCCACGGGTCCCGGCCACGACGGGCGGCCGGCCCAGCGCACCCCGGACGAGGTGGCGATCGACCGCTACCGGTACCTGGTCCGGACCGCACCGCCGGAGGCGGTGGAACAAGCGCACGCCGAGGCGTTCTCGAGCCTCACACCCGCGCAGCGGCGCCAGGTGCTCGACGACCTGGGTGCGGCCGTGCCCCCGACGGAACGGGCGCCGTCGGACTCCCCACAGGACCTCGCCCGGATGGCCACCCGGGCCGAGATGCGCGAGCCGGGCACGGTCGAACGCACGCTCGGCGGCCAGCGCGGCGCCGGCCCCGGGATGGGCGCCATGATGGGATCGAGCCTGCTCGGAACCGTCGCCGGTGTGGTGATCGGGTCGGCGGTCGCGAACGCGCTCTTCGGGCCGGCGTTCGGTGACCCCACCCAGGCCGCACCGCAGGACGCGGGTGCCGACGGCGGCGCGGATGGCGGTGGTGGTGACGCTGGTGCCGGCGATGCGGGCGGGTTCGACGCCGGTGCCGGCGACGGCGGCGGACTGGGCGACTTCGGGGGCGGTTTCGCCGACTTCGGGGGCTTCGGCGACTTCTAGGTGACGAGCCGGGGCTCGGCCGTCGGCAGGTCGTCCGTCCAGCTCGGCTGCTCACCGATACCGAAGCCGTGCCGCTCCCAGGTGCGCCACCACGACGACGCACCCGACGGCAGGGTTGCCGGGTCATCCTCCTCGAGGAGCTCGCGCAGCCGGAGCTTGAGCTCGACCAGCTCGGACATGGGCGGCCGAGGCGTGGCCGGGTCATGGACCGGGTTGAACATCTCGTCCTCGGTGGTCCAGATGAGTCGGCGAAGGTTGATCACGTGGCGGGTGTGCTCATGGACCTCGGGAGGGGCCTCGGTGTAGAGGTCCCGGGCGCGCAGGTAGCCGTAGTCCATCGAGATGGAGACCAGGCCCGGCTCCACCGTGAGCAGGTCGTGGATGTCCAGCTCGGGCTGGATGATCATGGCGCCGGCGGACTTGGCCCGCCGGATCTCGTCGAGCTGGATCTCGTCGGTCATAATGCCGAAGCCACTGCGCATCACGATCTCGAGCATGTCCTTGTCCCCGTAACCGCCGTCCCACGGAAGCCCCACGGGCGAGGCGACCACCGCGTAACAACGGGTCACCCCGAGTTGGGACACCGCGATCTCGACGGGCAGGGACTCTCGCGCGCCGCCGTCGACGTAGTGCTGGTCGTTCAGGCGGACCGGCGCGAACACGGCCGGGATGGCGCACGAGGCCCGGATCGCGTCGAGGAGCTCGACCGGGTCCTCCTCCGGCAGGAGCTCGTCGGTGCGATCGTGCATGCGGCCGAGCTCGTCGACGTAGCGCAGTTCGCCGGACTCGAGCGCCACCACGGCCGCCCGGAACCGGACCCCGGAGTCGGCGAGCCGCGCGGCGTCGAACAGCCGTGGGTCCGAGATCCGGTCCACGAGCGGGCCCGGGCGGAAGGCGGCGCGCTCGGTCTGGGCACCGTTCAGGATCGACTGCACGTCGGTGCTGGTCCGTCCGGCCTCCCAGATCGTGGCGAGGGTGTCCAGGACGTTGCCCGAGGTCCACAGCGGCGAGTGCTCGGGCGGGGTCTGGTCGTGTTCGACGGTCTGCACCGCCGTCTGGCTCGCCGTCGCCGGATCGGTTGCGGCCTCGCCGTGATCGTTCTGGCGGGCGGTGAAGCGTTCCACGGCCTTGATCGGCCCCTGCAGCACGGAGGTGAGGCTGGCGGTCAGGGAGGTGCGGTTGCCGGGTCGGTGCCGCAGCGCCATGACCTTGCGCCAGGTCGGCATGTGCTCGCGCAGTTTGGTGAACCAGGGCAGCTCCTCGAACAGGTCCGAACTGCTGCGCATCCCGAGCCAGAGCCGGCGCAGGTCCTCCACTGCCTCGCGCTGGCCGGCCTGGTCCGGGTACTGGGCGAGCATGCCGGTCAGGATCGAGCCCGCCGACGTGCCGGTCATCACCTGGGGTGCGAAGCCGTCCTGCTCGTAGAGGTAGGTCAGGGCGCCGATCTGGAAGCTGGACCGGGCGCCACCACCGGAGGCGACGAGCCCGATGACCTCCTCCTGGTGCGGTTCCGGGTCCGGTTCCGGTTCTGGCTCCGGAGCCGAAGCCGGTCCGGGGTCGGGCTCGGGTAGGTCCGGAACCGGCTCACCGCCGAGCAGGCGGATCAGCCCATGGCGCAACTTCGTGGCCACCCCTGGTGCACCGGTCATGACTCCAGCGTAGAAGAGGACGCCGGATCGTTGTCGAGCCAGTGGGGTGCGGCGGTGACCGGGTTGGCGTGCCGCTCCCAGCCCCGCCACCAGTCCCGCGCTCCGGGAGGCAGCCGCTCCGGGGGAACCCCGGCGACCAGGTCGCGCAGGCGGAGCTTCATTCCGGCGAGATCGTGTCCGCCGGGATCCAGGACGGCATCCGGCCCGACGGTGGCGCCCCCGCCGCCGGTCGCCGGACCCGGGGTGGACGCGGCCCGGGGCATCGTGGCCGCGCCGGGCGCAGAGGCGAACAGATCGTCCTCGACGGTCCAGATCAGGCGGCGGAGATTGATGAGGTCCCGGGTGTGCTCGTGCTCGGCTTCGGAGGCGTTCGCGCACACGTCCGCGGCGCGGAGGTAGCCGTAGTCCATCGCGATCGCGATCAGGCCGGGCTCGATGGTGACGATGTCGTGGATGTCCAACTCCGGATCGATCACGGTCGCACCGAGGGCCCGGGCGCGTTCGACCTCGTCGGCCTGGATCTCGTCCGGCATGATCTCGGAGGCCGCGCGCATGACGATCTCCAGCAGGGCCTTGCCGGCGAAGTCCTCCGCGGGGGGCAGCCCGACCGGGTTCGCTGTGACGACGTAGCAACGGTCGACCCCGAGATGTTCGTAGGCGATGGCGACGGGCACGTTCTCGCGAGTACCGCCGTCGACGTAGGTGCCGTCGTTGAGGCGGACCGGTGGGAGCCCGGCAGGGATCGCGCAGGAGGCGAGGATGGCCCGGTCGAGGGTGACCGGCTCGGCGTCGAGCAGGCGGTCGTTGGCATCCCGGAGCCGTCCCGCGGCGTCGACGTAGCGCAACTCACCGGACTCCAGGTGCACGGTGGCCAGGCGCAGCTCGATGCCGGACGTCGCTGGCAGCGACGGGTCGAACACGGCCGGGTCGAGCAACTCCTCGATGATCGGCCCGACCACGAAGGCCGACTGCTCGCGGGCGGCGCCCCGGACGACGGCGTTGACATCGGGCCCGGTGCGGCCCACCTCCCAGAGTGCTGCGATGAGTTCGAGCGGACCGGACCCCAAGGTCGCCAGGTCGCGCTCGGGAGGAACACGTTCGCCCGTGCCACGCCTGCCGGTGGTGCTCGCAGTGGCCCTCACGGCCGCCCCGGTGACCGCGGCAGTCGTGCTCGGTCCGGTGGCGCTCGGTCCGGTGGCGCTCGGTCCGGTGGCGCTCGGTCCGGTGGCGCTCGGTCCGGTGGCGCTCGGCTCGGCGTGGCTCGGCTCGGTGTGGTTCGGCCCGGATGGGCTCGGTCCGGTGGCGCTCGGTCCGGTGGCGCTCGGACCGGTGGCGCTCGGACCGGTGGCCCCCGGTCCAACCGCCCGGTCGGGGCCGGCCGCGGCCTCGTCGGTTGGCCGGTTCGCGGCCGCGCGCTCGTCGACGGCAACGGCCCGCGCCCGCTCGGCCAGCCGGTCCACGGCCCGGCGTGGCCCGGCGAGCACCGCGGCGAGGTTCTCGGTCAGGGACGCCCGGTTGGCGCTCCGCTCGTGGATCGCGGCGAGCTTGCGCCATGCGGGCATGTCCTCGCGCAGCGCGGTGAACCATGGCAGTTCGGTGAACATGTCCGAGCTCGCCGTCATGCCGAGCCAGATCCGGCGGAGTTCGGCGACCGTGCGCTGCTGCCCGGCGAGGTCGCCGTGCTGGGCGAGGACTCCCGCCAGGATCGAGCCGGCGGACGTGCCGGTGATCACCGACGGTGTGATCCGTTCCCGCTCATAGAGATAACTGAGTGCCCCGATCTCGAACGACGACCTGGCTCCGCCCCCGCCGAGGACGAGGCCGACCACAGGTTCGGCCGCCGCATCCTGCGGCTCCCCGGTCCCCGCACCATCGCCGGTCCCCGCGTCCCCGCCGACACCTACACCCGCGCCGTCACCGGACCTCGTCAGGCCGATCCCGTGGGCACCGGCGGGCGTTGGCCCGCCGGGAGCCGCTGGTGCTGGAACACCCCCGAGGATTCGGATCAGTCCATGGCGTACGGAGCGCAGCAGGTCAGCCGGGGTCGCCATGCGGCCAACCTTAGGCGCACCGTCCCTGATCGTCCTGGCGCGAGCGATGGCGGAAGGTTCCACCCACGACGCGCTGGTCAGGTGCGGGCCGGGCGCTGACGATGGTCAAGCGCCGATTGCTCGTGGCGTCCACGACCTGCCGACAACCCTGAACGACGCCGCGGCACCCGAATCACGCTGCGACATCCGAACAACACTCCGTTGACTGAACCACTCTGCGAGGACCTGATGAGCACTGTCACCCACGGCGGCGACGTCGATGCCCTGATCGCGACCGCGAGGGCCTACGCCGCCGGGGCGGAGCAGATCCGCACGATCTGCGTGCGTATCACGGTCGGACTGTGCCACACGATGATCTGGAACGGGCCGGACGCCCTGGCCGCACGCACCGCGTGGGAGCACGAATGGTCGCCGGCTCTCATGCGGGCGTCCGGCGCCCTGGTCGACGCCGGCCTGGAACTGGTCGGCCAGGCCGAGGACCAACTCCGCGCGAGCGGGGCGGACACGGCGGGATCGGGAAGCGGGGCCGGTGTTGCCGGCGCGACCACTGCCGCTGGTGTGTCCGGTGCGGCCGGGCCGGGCGACGGTGATGCCGGTACGGCCGTACCGGGCCGGTTCGGTGACCTGCGGACGAACCTCGAGCGGCTACGTTCGTTCGCCATGAGCCTGCCGGAACTGGCGCTGCAGGCTCGCGCGCTGCGAACCTTCGGCGCCGTGGCGAACAATCTCGCCACCGCGGACGTCGCGCGGGAGTTCGTCGAGGCAGGGCTCACCGGCGCCGAGCGTGTGGGCCTCGACGGACTGTCCGTCGTTGGCACTGTCCTCGACGCGGACGGGTTCGTGACCGGCATCGAGGAGCGGGACGTGACAGCGATCGTCCAGAACGGCACCTCCCTCGGCATCACCGCGGCAGCCCCGTGGATCGGCTCGGCAGTCTCGGGCGGGGTGGGCGTGGCCTGGGGTGTCGGGAGCCTCGCCGGCGACATGATCTACGACGGTATCCAGGGCACCAGGTACAACGAGATCCTCACCGAGATGACCGACGGGGCGTTCCGTGACAACGGGGCTCTCGGCATCGCACAGGTGCCAGGTCTCCTGGCGTTCGCCGCCTGGGAGGCGCTGACCGAGGACGACACCGGCGAGTGAGGTCGGACCGATGAGCGAGTTCCCGAGTTGGGTCGGCGGCGGCCGTCGGCAGGGCGCGAGCCCGCCGATCGCAGACCGCGGCAGCGTCCCGACCGCTGCGCCGCCCCAGTGAGCCGGACCTGTGCGCGGCGCGCCGGGTGGTCAGAAGGGTGGTTCCTCGTCGGGGTCCGGGGGTGGTGTCGGGCTGTGGTAGCGGGTCTTGCCGTGGTTGGCAGGGAGGTGGAGGTCACGGTGGAGCTTGGTGATCCTGCCGTCGGGGTCGCGTTGGTAGGTGTGTCCGGTGGCGGTGTGCCAGGTGATGGTGCCGTCGGAGGCGCGTTCATAGGAGAACTTGCCGTGGGTCACCAGGATGTGGTCGCGGCGGCACATCGGGTCGAGATTGTCGTCCCTGGTGGGCCCGACGGGGTAGGGGATGCGGTGGTTGAGTTCGGTCTGGCGGGCGGAGGCGGAGCAGCCGGGGCTGATGCAGTGGGGTTCGTTCGCCTTGATCCGATCGATCATGTTCTGGGGTGGGTGGTAGCGGGTGATGCCGTAGTCGACGACTGTGTCGGTGAGGGGGTCGGTGACCAGCCGGGTCCAGGTGCCTCCGGCGGCGATCGCGGCGGCGACGTCAGCGGGGACGGGGCCGAGGTGTTCGATGTTGCCGGGTTCATCGCCGCCGAGCAGGGTCGACAGCGGCACGTGGACCACGATCTGGGCTTTGTGTCCGCCGAGGATCCCGATCGGCCAGGTCCTGGGTGCGCCACGGTCGGCCGGGACGGCCAGGTTCGGGTCCCCCGGTCCCGGGCCGTCGGCGGCTCCGGCATCGGCTCCGGCTCCGGCATCGGATCCGGAATCGGCATCGGCCCCGGCACCGGCGCCGGGTGCCGAACGTGCGGCACCCGCGCCGACCACCGAATCGGTGTCAGTGTCGGTGTCGGGTTCGGCCTCCGGCTTGGGGTCGGGGTTGGCCTCGGGCTTGGGGTTCGGGTCGGCCTCGGGCTTGGAGTCGGGTGCCGGGGCAGGGTCGGTGGGGGTCGATGTCGGGCCGCGTCCGGTGTCGCCGCTGATGGGTACCGGGTGGTCGGCGCTCGTCGGGTCGGCGGCCGGCGCGGGTGCGGTGATCGTGCTCGCCGCGGCGCCGACGGGCTGCTCGGAGACGGTGTCGGCGGTGGAGGCGGTCGCCGGGTCACCGGCTCCGGCGGTGTGGTCCGGCGGCGCGGGGTGGGGGCCGATGCGTCCGGTGGTGAGGTGGTGGGCGGCGAGGTCGGCGAGGATGTCGGGGCGTAGTTGTTCCAGGGTGCGGGGGTCGCCGGCGGCTTTCGCGGTCGCGGCGGCGGCGTCGAGGGTCAGATCCAGGGTGAGGGCGTCGGCGGCGGGCCAGTACAGGGTGTGGGTGGCCATCCCGTCGGCGACCATCCGGGCCCGGGACACGTACCGTTTCTGGGAGGCGTTCCGGGCGCGTTGGGTCAAGTGGGCTGGGTCGGCCTCGGCGACGGCGGTCGCGATCTCCTTCTGCAGGCGGTGCCGGGTCCACCCGGATGCTTTGGGCAGGATCTGGGTTTGCACGGCCAGGGCGGGCTCGGCGTCCAGGACCGCGACCGCGGTCGCGATCAGGTCGGCCTTGACCGCGTCGATGGCCCCGGCCGCCAGCGCGTCCCCGGTGGGGGCGGCGATGGTGTCCTGGAGGTGTCCGACGTTGATGAGCCGGTTCGCTTCTCGTTTCGAGCAGCCCAACCGCGGGGCGATCTCCTCGGCGGCGATGCTGGTACGGAAGTTGGTCCTGCGGTCCAGCACGGCGGGTTTGTCCATGCTCATCGGGACCCGCCCGGCGAGTTCCGCGGCCGCGGCCCTCACCCCGGCCGCACACACCGATTCCAGCTGCCGCCATAGCGCGGCCAGCTCCACGAGGTCGTACTCGTCGACTCCGGACAGGTCCCGCACCGGCCCGTGCAGGCGTTCCAGCTCCGACAGGGTGAACGAATCCGGCACCGCCCGAGCGGCCAGGGCTTCCAGGTTCACCGGTGCCATCTCGGTGGGGTCACCGAACCCGCCCTCGAGTCCCTCCGGGTCCTGAGGGTCGACGACCGGCGCCTCGATGGCCCGGTCGAACAAGGCGTAGGTGGCCTCCAACCAGGCCGGGTCGGCGGCTCCCGCGGCTTCCAACCAGGGTGGGTCGGTGGCCAGGTCGGACTCGCCCCAGGGAAGGGTGTCGGGCTCGCCCCGCTCCCCGGGCCCACCCCCGACCCTGTCCCCACCCCCAGCCTCGTACATGCGTTCTACACTACGCCGTGATCTGACGATCCGCAAGATTTCAACGAAAATGTGGACAACCGGGCATCAGCGCACACCCTGTGGACAGGCCACCCTCGCCGTTGACGGACGGCCTCACCCAGTACCCCGGGAGGCGCCCGCCGCCGTCCGGGTCGCGATCAGCGCGGCCACGCAGGCCGCGCCGGCGAGGATCGCGAACGTGGTCGGGTAGGAGCCGGTCACGTCGGTGAGGAAACCCGCGGCCCACGGCGCTACCGCCATCGCCAACATGTTCGGTGCGTTGAAGATCCCGTACAGGGTCCCGAATCCCTCGGCCCCCCACCGGTCACTGATGGCGGTCGACTGGAGCAGCGTGAACGCCCCGCGGACCACGCCCAACGCGATGGCCGCGCCGATCAGGGCCGAAGCCGGTCCGGGCAGCAGGCCCACGGCAGCGATCCCGAGGCCGGCGACCGCGAGCGTGCCGGCGGCCCGGCTCACCGCGGTCGTGTGCCGGGCGAGGGGCGCGTACCCCAGCCGTCCCAGGAGCTGGCCGGCGCCGGACAGTCCCAGCCCCCACGCCGCCGCGGTCGCCGTCAGACCGCGCCAGGTCAGCATCGGGACCAGGTGGATGGTCGCGGCGAACATCGCGAAGGCGCCCAGGGCGGTGGCCGCGGTCAGTAGCACGAAGGAGCGTGAGCGGGCGATCGCGTGCCAGCCCTCGGACCGGCGCCGTGCCATCCGGGCGGTCCCGGCGCTCGGGCCCCGCCGCGGGGTCGGCGGGAGGGCGCCGGCGCGGTCGGTCAAAGCGCCCTCGGGTGCGGACGCGGGCTGGTCGGTCGGGTCGAGCGCCCGGTTCTCACCGTTCTCGGGTGCGGACGCGGGCTGGTCGGTCGGGTCGAGCGCCCGGTTCTCACCGTTCTCGGGTGCCGTCGCGGGCTGGTCGGCCGCGTCGAGCGCCCGGTTCTCACCGTTCTCGGGTGCCGACGCGGACTCATCGGGGTCGAGCGCACGGTTCCGATCGTCCTCCGGTGCCGGCGGGACCTCGGCCGTCGGACCGGGCGTCCGGTCCCGACCGTGGTCCGGGCGGGCCAGGTCGGGCTGGTTCCGGTGCTCGGGCGGCCAGGGCGCACGCAGCCCGACGGCGTGGGCCGGGATCGTGGTCACGGCCAGGAGGGCGGCGAGCACCAGATAGGTGCGCCGCCAGCCGATCTCCTCGACGAGCGCCGTCGTGAGCGGTGCGAAGATCGTGCTGGACAGGCCGGCCACGAGGGTCACCGTGAGCAGGGCACGGGTGCGGGTCGCCGGGCCGAACCAGCGCGTGATCGCCGTGAACGCCGGCGCGTACAGGACCATCGACTGCGCCAGGCCGGCGAGCACCCAGCCGCCCACGAACCAGGCGAACTCGGGTGCCCAGGCGATCACGACCACGGCGACGGCGCCGAGTGCCGAGCCCGCCGACATCAGCAGCCGTGGCCCGTGCCGGTCGATCACCCGGCCGACGGCCACGCCCGCGAGGGCAGCCACCACGAGCGCGGCGGAGAACGCCGCCAACGCGGGCGTCGCTCCCCAGCCGGTGTCGGCCGCGATCGCCGCGAGCGACACCAGGAAGGAGTAATAGAGGACACCCCAGCCGACGATCTGGGTCAGGCACAGGACCCTGACCACGCCCCACGGCCCGGTGCCCCCGGTCGCGGGCGTCGCCGATTCCCCGGTGCGGTCCACGGGACGTGAACCTATCGAAGTGCGATCGGGCGTCGGTCGCGGCCCGTCCGGCACCGCCACGCGGCCGCTGCCGGCCCTCGCCCAGCCGGCCCGGGAGATCCCATAGGCTGACGGCAACACAGGGGAGGGGCGCCGGATGCTACGCGTGACGCTGCGGGGGTCTGGGGTGCCGACGGTGGTGCTCGGCAGCGGCGACACCCTGCTCGTGGGCCGGTCCCCGGACAGTGCGCTGCCCGAGGTCGACGCGGACACCCAACTGCATCTGACCGCCCTCGCGCTGCCCCGCGTCGCGCCGCACGTCTCCCGCGTCGTCGGCGAGGTGCAGGTCGGCGACGAGGTCGTGCGGCTGCGCTGGCGCGGCAGCACCGGGGCCCAGCTCTCCTCCCTTTTCGACGCCCCCGGTGGGGCCCGCCGGGTCGCCCTCTCCGAGGGCATGGCCGCCCTGTTGGACGAGGGCGAGAACCACCTGCTCATCCTGCGCGGGCGCCAGACGCCCACGGGCTCCTTCACCGACCTGGTGCTCGTCGTGGACGTCGAGGAGGTCCGCGACGAGCCCGCGCCGGTGCCGCTGGTCGCCGAGGGTGATCCCGACGGCGCCGCGACCGCCGACGCCCCGCACCTGGAGCGCTGGTCGCGCGAGTGGTACGTCGCGCTGGCCCTCGCCGAGCCCTGGCTGACCGGCGCGGACGACTACCCCCGGCCGCCGTCGAACCGGGAGATCTACGAGCGGATCCTGCACTGGCGCGGCCACGCCTGGAACCTCGAACGCGCGCAGCGCGTGGACGACGCGATCCGCTCCGTGGCCCGCCTCGCGTTCGGCCCCGACGACGACCCGTTCACCGTGACGGAAGGCCGCGTGCAGAACGTGCGGTTCGCCGTCGGGCGCCGTGCCGCGGAGGTACGACTGGTGACGACGGCGGACCTCGAGGCCGTCCACGAGGCCCGGTCAAGGGGCGCCGGTCTCAATCCCGAGGCTCCGACCGCGCCATAGCGGCGGAACGTTCGAATGGCCCAGAAGGCCCAGGAGGGCGCCGACTGCGCGAGGATGAGGCTCGCGGTCAAGGCGCTCCGCGCGACGAGTTGGACCGGCTGGGCAGCCGCGTTCGCCAACATCCTCAAGGCCGCCTCGGCGTCGAAGGCCGTCAGCGGCGACTCGCCGTCGGTCTCGTCCCGATCTACGACCATGGGTGCACCTCGGGCGCGACGGAGCGTTTTCGGCGATCCCTTCCCGATGGTCGACGCATTCGTCCAGGGTCCGCGATGCACGCGACACGGTCCGCGAACGGCGAGATCAGCCATAGCGCATGACTCGAGCCGCGTGCCGCCAGTTCCTCACGGAGGACTCGGATCGCCTTCGGCCCGACCCATGAATGTCCAGGAGTTCTGCTTCGGGCAACTCGGTCAACTGCTCGCAGCGTGTGATCCCGTTGACGGCCAGTTCTCGCGGGGCTGCCCAGTCGGCGGGGGTTGTCGTCGCTCCCGAGGTCGCCAGCGGTGGGGCTCAGTGACCGACGACGCCCTGGATCTCCACCATCACCTGGATCGCGGCGATCGTCTCCCGCTTCTTCAGGTTCTCCACCTTCTCCGGCCCGCCCAGCGAACGCAGCGGCACGAAGGTGAACGACTGATCGTAGGGCAGCTCACCGTGCGCCTCCACGGCCCGTGGGAAGATGCCCCAGTTCAGCGTCCGGGACAGGTAAAACGTCCCCGCAATCTTCAGCATCTCTAGGAACCCGTTCAGTTCGCTGTTGAGACCAGCGACACGACCCTCACGGTACTTGATGCCCACGAAACCGACGCTCGGCTCCCACGTGATGAGGTCGGCAAGCCCCGTCACCATGATGGGAATCGCTATGCCGTCCCCCTGGGTCTTGCCGATGCATTCGGCCAGCTCCGTCTCGTACACGGCGGGGTTGATCACGCGTAGGAAGCCCGATGCGAAGGTGCCGTACCCGTAGGTCTCCCACAGGTCGATCACGTCGTCGGGAACACGGCCCCGGTAGGCCTCGATGACCCCCGGTTCAACCGGTCCGTGCGGCACGAAGTCCGTAATCTCGATCATGGTCCCACCCTATTAGAGGTGAAGGTTCATGAAGATGGCGCTGAGGTCGACCCCTGGGTTCTGCCGTCGTGAAGTCGATCACCGCCGGAGCAGCTCCGCTGAGACCAGCTCCATCCGTCCGAGCACTCGGACGCCGCGCCCGGCCGCGGCGGCGACCACGTCGCCGTCGGGGTCGCCCCAAGGTGCGCCCGGTCCGGACGACGACCCGTTCACCGTGACGGAAGGCCGCGTGCAGAACGTGCGGTTCGCCGTCGGGCGCCTTGCCGCGGAGGTACGACTGGTGACGACGGCGGACCTCGAGGCCGTCCACGAGGCCCGGTCACAGGGCGCCGGCCTCAATCCTGGGGCTCCGACCGCGCCGTAGCGGCGGAACCTTCCACCCCCTGTTCGCTGGCTTGCGCGGCGGCGGCGCTCCTAGCGTCGAAGGCAGGTCGGCACCTCGTCGACGAAGCCTTCAGGAGGACACCATGACGTACGACCGCTCGCAGTTCTACGGCATCGACCCCGAGTACTCCCGGGACGCGTCCCGGAACATGGATACCGGCGCCCAGGATCTCAAGTCCATGGTCGGCAACGTCTCGGCGATGCTCGACTCCGTGCTCTGGATCGGGCCCGCCGCGGCCAAGTTCAAGCAGGACTGGGACGGCTCCCTGCGGCCCGAGCTCGAGGCCGCCACCGACTCCCTCAGCGAGAACGCCGCCGAGCTGCGCCGCCGCGCCGACCTCCAGGACGAGGTCTCCAGCTGACCCCACGGGCCGCCGTCGGGCCGGAAGTTTCCACCCCCACGGCGCTGGCCCCGGCCACCACCGGCTGCCTAGCGTCATCGACCAGCAGCACCGGCGGCACCGGCAGGACCGGCAGAGTCCGCTGGGCCGCACCCCACACCAGACCAGACCGACAGCAGAAGGGAGTTTCCGATGAGCGGGTTCCAGGGCGCCGACGTCAGTGGCCTCGACGAGATGGCCCAGAAGGCCCAGGAGGGCGCCGACTACGCGAAGATGATCGCGAAGGCGCTGAAGCTCGTGGTCAAGGCGCTCCGCGCGATGAGCTGGACCGGCTGGGCGGCCGCGTTCGCCAACTACCTCGAGTTCACCGTCATCCCGTGGATCGAGACCACCGGCGAGGCGCTCGAGCGGTTCGCCAACATCCTCAAGGCCGCCTCGGCCCTGCAGAAGGCCGTCAGCGGCGACTCGCCGTCGGTGTCCATCCCGGCCAGCGCCTACACCAGCCCGACCATGCCGGCCGGCACGGCGGTCAACCCGCCGATGCTGTCCGCGCCGCTGCCGGCCATCTCGAACTCGCAGATGCCGACCGGGGCCGCCGGCGACGGCGCCGTGGTCATCACCCCGACGGGCGTCGGCAGCCGCTCCAGCTCGCTCGGCAACACCGGCGCGAGCGGCGGCGGCGCCACGATCGTCACTCCGGACGGGCTGACCATCCGGTGGGACGGCGCAGGCACGCTCGGGCTGTCCACCGGCGGGTCGGCGGCCGGCTCGACCGGCCTGCCCGCCGCGCTCACCACCCCGGGCGCGGCCTCGGCCGCACTCGGCGGTGGAGCCGCGGCGATCGCCCCGGTGGCCGCCGCGGCACTCACCTCGGGTGGCGCTGCTTCCGGCTCCGGCCCGACGGCGGCCGGTGGCTCGGGCAGTTCGGGCTCGCTCGGCGCCGGGTCGCTCGGGTCGACCGCATTCGGGTCCGGCTCGGGCGGCGGGTCCGGCTCAGCTGGCGGGTCCGGCTCGGGCGGCGGCCTCGGCTCGGGCGGCGGCTTCGGCTCGGGTGGCGGCGGGCTCGGCTCGGGTGGCCTCGGCTCCGGCTCGGCCGGTCCCGGCGGCTCGACCGGCTCCGGCGGCGCGAGTGGATCCGGCGGTTCGACCGGCGCCGGCTCGACCGGCTCCGCCGCGGGCCTGGGCTCCGGGTCGCTGGGCCGCGGTGGCCCGAGCATCGCCGCGGGTGACCCGGCCACGTCGTCGGCTCCCGTCACGTTCGGCGGCGTCGGCGGGTCGAGCATCGGCACCGCAACCGGCGGGTCCGCCCCGATCCTGGGCGCGGACACCGTCTCGGGCGGCTCCTCGACGAACCCCGCCCTCCTCGCGGCCCCGCTCGGGCTCGCCGGACTGGGCACCGCGGCACTCGGTGCCCTGCGCCGGAGGGACGGTGATCTGCCCGAGGGGCTCGATGACGACGAGGACTGACCCGTACGACCAGCGGGACGGCGCCGATCGCCGGCCGCGAGCACGACCAGCGTCACCGCTACAACCAGATCCGAACAACCACACCGCTGACCTGACTCAGCACCGACGAAAGGACACATCATGAGCACCACCGTCTACGGGATGGACATCACCGCCGCGCGCGACCTGGTCAGGGTGATGAACTCCGACGCCGACGTGATCAACCAGCTGACGGCCCAACTGACCCAGCAGCTCGAGGCGACCCCCTGGTTCGGCCCGGACGCGCAGCGGTTCACAAGTGACTGGCAAGGCCAGTACGTGCCCGCCCTGCAGAACGTGGTCCAGGCCCTCCAGGAGAACGCGACGATCCTCAGCCAGCAGGCCGACGACCAGGAGCGCGCCTCCTCCTGACCCGACCCCCGCCGTCCAGCACGGCGGGCCACGGCCGACGGCCGGCTCCCCTCCCCCGGGAGCCGGCCGTCGTGCTGTCCGGCACGCCGTCGACCGCTGGTGATCCGCCGGCGGCGGTGGCAGGTGCGCCCCTCAGCCGGCCGCCCTCGCGACGACACGAGCCAGTTCCCGCCACGCGGCCTCGGTCGGTTCGGTGAGTGCGAACGAGGTCGGCCAGAGACCGCTGGCGTCGTCGAGGTCCGCCTGCACGCTGAAGCCGAAGGTCGAGTACCGCTCCTTGTCCTGCTGGCCGCTGCGGAAGAAGCACAGCACCTTCCCCTTCTTCGCGTAGCCGGGCTGGCCGTAGTACAGCTTCGGCGCCAGGTCCGGCGCGGCCTCCCTCACGATCGCGTGCACGCGCTCCGCCAGCAGCCGGTCGGACTCGGGCATCTGGGCGATCTTGGCCAGCAGGTCCGCCTCGTCGGCCGCGGCCTTGTCGGTGCGGCTGCCACGCTTGGCCTGGGTCTTCAGTTCCGCGGCGCGTTCCTTGACCGCGGCCCGTTCCTGGGCGGACAGGCCCGCTTCTGTGCCCTTGCTGCCCTCGCTGCCCTTGCTGCCCTTGCCCTGCGTGCCGTTCGTCGACTTGGTGGCCATCACTGATCCTCTGCTCGGTGGTGATGGTCGCGGTCTGCGACCCCTGACTCCACGGTAGGGACCTCGGAGCGGCCGGGGCTTCTCGATTCCTGCTCGACGGGGACTGGCGTCCAGTGGAGCCGGAAGTCGCCTACGCCGCGGTGACCGGCGCAGGCTCCGCGTGGTCTAGGGCCCACTCCAATGCGTAGTCGGCGACCTCCTGCCAGCCCGGTTCCGCGCAGATCCAGTGCGAGCGTCCCGCGAACTCGTGGTACTCGGTGAGGGAAGGGGACTTGGCCCAGTGCTTCGCATTGGACCTGTTCACCGAGGGCGGCATGATGTGGTCCTCGCTACCGCCGATGAACAGCAGCGGGGAGCGTTCGATCGAGTAGTCGACCCAGGTCTCCTGCCGACCCGGCTTGAGGTTGGCGATGAGCCCGTAGGCCCACACCCAGTTGCCGGGCGCCGCGATGGCGTACTTCTCCCACACCGCGTCGGAGTCCTCCCTCGACAAGGTGTTCGCGAACGCGTAGTGGAACTCCTCCTGGGTGAACGCGACGGCCTTGTGAAAGTTGGCCGGGTTCTTCAGGGCCGGGAAGAGGGAGCGCACCTGCGACAGCGGGCTCACCCGAACTCCCTCCGTCGGGGCGGAGTCGACCACGACGCCCGCCGCGCCGAGGCCGCGCGCGAGGAGCAACTGGGTCAGCGCGCCGCCGAAGGAGTGGCCCATGATGATGGGCGGCCGGGGCAGTGCCTCGATCTGGGCCGCGAGGTGGTCGACGGTCTCCGGAACGGTCAGGTTCGCGATGACGTCGGGGTTCTTGCGGAGCTCCTCCACCTCGATCTCGAAGCCGGGGTAGGCGGGCGTGAGCACGGTGAATCCCTTGGCTTCGAAGTGCTCCCTCCAGCCCTCCCAACTGCGGGGGGTCATCCACAAGCCGTGCACGAGCACGATGGTGTCCGGGGTGGTCGACATGGTCTCTCCTTGCGTAGGGACGGGGCAGTCAGGCCTCGATGAAGGCCAGTAGATCCGCGTGCAGCCGATCGCGGTCGGTGTCGGGCAGGCCGTGTGCCCCGCCCTCGTAGACGGTCAACGTCGCGCCCGGGATCAGCGCGGCGGAGCGCTTTCCGCCGACCTCGAACGGGACGATCTGGTCGTCATCGCCGTGGATGACGAGGGTCGGTATGTCGACCGTGGCGAGGTCCGGACGGAAGTCGGTCGCGGAGAAGGCGGCGATGCACTCGTACGCGGCCCGATGTCCGCATGCCATGGACTGCAGCCAGAACGCGTCGCGGATCCCTTGGGAGACGTCGTTGTTGCGGTTGTTGCCGAAGAAGGGCCCGTCGGCGAGATCCCGGTAGAGCTGGGAACGATCGGCTGCCTCGCCGGCGCGGATCCCGTCGAAGACGGCGACGGGCAGCCCTTCGGGGTTGTCGTCGCCCGCCAGCATGAGTGGCGGCACCGCCGAGACGAGAACGAGTTTCGCGACGCGCTCGGTGCCGTGTCGGCCGATGTACCGGACGATCTCCCCACCGCCGGTGGAGTGGCCGACCAGGGTGATGTCGTTCAGGTCGAGGTGATCGATGAGTCCGGCGAGGTCGTCGGCGTAGGTGTTCATCTCGTTGCCGTGCCAGGTCTGGCTGGAGCGTCCGTGTCCGCGGCGGTCGTGAGCGATCGCGCGGTGCCCGTTCTCGGCGAGGAAGCGGGCGGTGGCCTCCCAGGCGTCGGCGTTCAACGGCCAACCGTGGCTGAGGATCACCGGCGAGCCGTCGATGCCCCAGTCCTTGTAGAAGATCTGGGCACCGTCCTCGGTGGTGACGAACGGCATGACGGCCTCCGCGCTGGAACAGGTGAGTGCGCTCACCCACCGTGCCCGGCCCTGGCCACGAGCGAACCACGTGTTCCTCGTAGTCTGCTTCGGTCGCGCTACCCGTCGGCGGAACCGAGCATGTCGGCAAGCTGGCGACGGGAACTGACCCCGAGCTTCCGGAACACCTTCCTGAGGTGGTAGTCGACCGTGTTGGTGCTGATGAACAACGTGGCGCTGATCTCCTGGTTCGTGTTCCTGGCTGCGGCCATGCTCGCGATCGTCGCCTCCCGTGGGGTGAGTGAGTCGACCCCGGAGACCTCCGTGCGCGGCGCGTGTTCGCCGGTGGCGGCGAGCTCGTAGCGCGCACGGCTCGCGAACGCCGGCGCGCCGGCCCGTTCGAAGAGAGTCAGCGCCGCCCGCAGCTGCTCCCGGGCATCCCGTCGCCGCTTCATCCGCCTGAGCCATTCGCCGTACAGCAGGTGCGCTCGGCCCAGGTCACCGATCGCGGTGGACTGCTCCAGCCACCCGATGGCTGATCGGAACAGCCCTTCGGCATCGGCATCCGGTGCCAGCAGGGCGTCGCAGCGGTCCGCGATGCCACGGATCCACGGGGTGCCGCTGACCGCCGCGTGGACGCGCAGCTTCCGGGCGACCGTGGCGGCCGCCTCGGTGTGGCCGCTTCGCGTCGCGGCCTCCACGTATTCCGGCCACTGCTGGTACGTGACCTGGAGGAACGGGCGCTCGATCATCGGGCTGAGTCGTTCGAACGCGTCGACGTAGTGGCCCTCGGCGATGTCCCGGATGCTCAGTCCGGTCATCGCAACCGTCCACGCCCCGCCGAATCCGGTGCCGAGCGTCGCCTCTGCGATCGCCTCGATCTGCGGCCTCGGGGCACCGACCCACGCGAGGTAGGAGGCGTTGATCACCTGCTCGCCCGGGTAGCCGATCGCGTGACGCAGCTCGCGCACCTGTTGGACGTATCGCCCGGAGGCGATGGGGTCGCCCCGCACGAGCTCGAGGAGGCTGAGTACCCACAGCGCCGAGTCGAGGACTCGCAAGGAGCCGACGTCCCGCGCGACCCGAGCCGTGCGCTCGAGCAGTTCCACGCACCCGCGCTCGTCCCACAGGCCCATCGTGAGGGCGACGCCGTATCCGAGTTCGAGCAGCGCGGCGTCGTCACCTGCCTGCAGCATCTCGACCGCGGCGCGCATGGCCGGCACAGCCTCCTCATACGGGAGCAGGATGTGCGCGCTCAGCCCCCGCAGCGCGATGGCGAGGGGACCCTCCTGGACCTCCGCGCCCTCACGCAGCCGCTGCCCGAGCCGCTCGAGCGAGATGTCCTGCATCATCCATTCGGTGGTGAGCGCGAACTCGAACGCCCGGATGAGCGTGCGCTGTTCCAGTTCCGGCACGACACCGTGGAAGGCGTCCGCCGCGGCCAGGAGGTCGGCCGCGGCGCGGGTGATCCCGTCCGGATCGCCGAGGAAGATTGCGAGCATCGCACGCAGGCTGATCGCCCGGCCCCGCCCGACCGCGTCGAGCGCCCGTTCGTCGAGGCCGTCCAGGAGCGAGATCGCGAACTGTGCGGCGCCGGCTCCCGCTGCGGACTCGGCTGCCGCGATGAGGCGGCCGTTCCGGACGCGATCGTCGGAGGTCAGTCCGGCGGCGCGTGCGAGCGAGTGGGCACGCGATGCCAGGCCGCCTCGCATCCCGGCACGATCCGCGGCGGCTTCGAGCCGGTCGGCCACCGCGTCGTCGGTGCCGGTGGTGGCGGCCGCGGCATGCAGTGCCTCGACGTCGGTCAGGCCGCGTTGGGTCGCGGCCTGCGCCAAGGCATCGTGGGCCCGGCGGCGGTCCGGTCCTCGGAAGGCGCTGTAGACGGCGGACCGCACGAGCGGATGCCGGAACCGAACGTGGCCGCGCCGCACCACGACGAGGGCCGAGTGTTCCGCCAGTTCGGCGCTCTCGCGATCCAAGCCGATCCGCTCCGCGGCGCCCTCGATCAGGTCGGTGGCACCGGTCGGTTCAGCGGCGGCCAGCAGCAGCCAGGTCTGCACCTTCGGCGGATGGGACCGCAGTTCCCGGATGTAATGGAGTTCGAGGTGATGTCCGATCGGGAAGGGCTGCTCGGCGAGGGCCGCGTCCGTCAACTCCTGAACCGTGAAGTCCTGCGTCAGATCGAGCATCGCCAACGGGTTGCCTCCCGTCTGCTCGGCGATCTGGGCCGCGAGATAGGGATCGAAGGTCCCGGGAGTCGACTCCCTCAGGAGTTGCACGGCCGACCGCGGATCGAGCCCGCGGAGGCGATGGGTGGGCACCCCGGCAGTGCTCAGGTCGATGGTGGCGTCGTCGCGCGCCGCGAAGAGAAGCACCACGGACTCGGCCTGAAGGCGTCGGGAGACGAACGCCAGGACGTCCAGGGACTCCTGGTCGAGCTGATGGGCGTCGTCGATGGTGCACACGACGGGTCCGTTCTCGCCCGCCGCCGCGAGAAGGGAGAGCAGGCCGAGGCCCACCAGGTAGCGGTCCGGTGCGGGGCCCTCGGCCACTCCGGCCGCCACCCGCAGCGCTTCCTGTTGGTGTGCCGGCAGTGCTCCGAGGAACGGCTGTAGCGGCATGCCCAGACGCTGCAGGGCCGCATAGGGCAGTGCCGACTCGGCCTGGAAGCCGTCCACCCGCAACAGCAAGGCGTTCGGAACCGACTCGGTGACGCTGCGCAGGAGCGCCGTCTTGCCGATCCCCGGCTCGCCCCGAAGGACGAGCGCCGCGCTCACGCCGTTGCGAGCACCCGTGATCAGGTGCTCGAGCAACTGGACGTCGTCGGCTCTCCCGAGCAGCGGCGCGGCGGATCGTTGCTGTTCCACGGTACCCGTGCGACCTCCTTCCAGGGAGGCGCGGATGCTGGCTGTCGCGCCAAGAATGTCGGAGCGATGGAGCGCTTGTCGAGACCCTTCGGGTGCGGATCGGTGCGGCCACGCCTCGGCCCGACGATCGCCCGGTGGGGTTGTGCGGCGACCCGCTCGCGCAGGCGGCGGAAGTTTCCACCCCACCTCTCCTGGACCCTGCCCACCCCGCCTCATAGCGTCATCGGCAGGACAGGATCCGGCCAGTGATGAGGAGCCCGCCGTGTGGCGAGTGAGTGTGCGACCGAGCGCGGAGAGCAAGCTCTCCCCGGTCGACGTGGTGGTCACCGCGGACGCCGGCGGCCGGGTCGGTGACCTCGCCGCGAGCCTCGGCAGCCACCTCGGCGGCGGTGCCGGACACCTGCTGCTCGCCCCGACCACGGGTGGGCGCCCCTGGTCCGCGGACACCCCGCTGGCCCAGGCGCCGCTGCGCGACGGTGACGTCCTCGAGGTCACCTCGGTTCCGGCGGAGTGGCTCACCCGGCCCGGCCGCACCGGCGCCGCCCGCGCGGTGGTGCACGTGGTCGCCGGTCCGGACGCGGGCACCCAGATCCCGGTCACCGGCGAGGTGGCCACGATCGGCCGCTGCGCCGACGCCACGGTTCACCTCAACGACCCCCTGGTCAGCCGCACCCACGCGCAGATCCTGCTCACCGCCACCCCCGTGGTCGTGGACCAGGGGTCCGCGCACGGCACCCGGGTGGCCGGCCGGGCCGTGAACCGGCCCCGGGCCGTGGCCTGGGGCGAGCAGATCACTGTCGGCTCCTCGGTCCTGGTGGTCCGGCCCGCACGGGCCGGGACGGGCGCCGGGGCCGACGGCGGTCGTGACCGTGGCGTGCTGCGCTCACCCCGGTTCGGGGTCGCCGTGGAGGCCCACGAGCACGAGATCCCGGCGGCACCGGCGCCGGTCCGCAAGATCCAGGTGCCATGGCCGATGATGCTCATGCCGATGCTCATGGGCGGCGCGATGTTCGCGCTGCTGCGCAACCCGTTCTCCCTGATCTTCATGCTCGGCTTCCCGGCCATGATGGGCGTCAACTACCTCATGCAGGTCCGCGCCGCCCGCAAGGAGCACGCCGAGCAGGCCGCGATCTGGCGCGAGGAGGTCGCCGGCGTCCTCGCCCTCCTCGACGCCGCCGCCCACGCCCAGGCCGCCCACGCCGAGGAGGACGAGCCCGAGCTCGACGTGGTCCTGGCCCGGGCCACCTCCCGCGACCACCGGCTCTGGACCCGTCAGCGCGACGATTCCGACTTCCTCACCGTGCGCGCCGGCCGCGGCCCGCGCCCCGCGCTGGTCACCGCGAAGACACCCGGTACCCAGGGGGACCGGGTGCTGCGCGCCGAGGCCACCGCGGCGATCACCGCCCGCGCGACCCTGGCGGACCTCCCGGTCCCGGTCCCGCTGGCGCAGGCGGCCCTGACCGCCGTCGTCGGCGCGAAGGCGGACGTCGACGCCTGGGTGCGTGCCGCCGTCGTCCGTCTTGCGGTGACCCACTCCCCGAACGAGGTGCGCGTGGCCGCGGTGCTCGGCGCCGACCGCGCCCAGGTCGAGTCGTGGCTGCGGTGGCTGCCGCACGCCGCGCCGCTGGCCGGCGGTACCGCGTGCGTGAGCGTCGGCGCCGGGGACGGGCAGGGCCTGCTCGAGGAGCTCGCGGTCGCCGAGCCTGCCGGTCTGCACACCGTGCTGCTGGTCGACGGCGGTGCCCAGGTCTCCCGCCGTCTCGTCGAGGCCGTGGCCGGGGTGGCGCAGGATCCCGAGCGCCGGCTGCACCTGGTCTGGATGGGGGAGTCCCTCACCGAGGTGCCCGCCGCGACCGACCTCGCCGTGGACCTGACCACCGCCACCCTGCAGCGCGCCGGCCGCGGCGGCGTCGAGGACCTCACCCGTTGCGACGCCCTCGACCTGACCACAGCCTGGCGTGCGGCCCGGGCACTGTCCGGGTACAAGGACGAGGCCGCAGTCGTGGCCGCGGAGTCGATGCTGCCGCAGCAGGTGCGCCTACCCGAGCTGACCGGTGACCTCGCGGACCCCGACGACGTGGAGCGGCTCATCGAGCGGTGGGCGGCCAGCACCGGGCTGCGCGCCCAGCTCGGCACCGGCGGTGACGGCGTGATCTCGATCGACCTGCGTGAGGACGGCCCGCACGGGCTGGTCGCGGGGACCACCGGCGCCGGCAAGAGCGAGCTGCTGCAGTCCCTGATCGCCTCGCTCGCGATCAACAACCCGCCGTCCCGGATCACGTTCCTGCTGGTGGACTACAAGGGTGGCGCCGCGTTCCGCGAGTGCGCGCAGCTGCCGCACTCGGTCGGCTACATCACCGACCTCACCCCGGCCCTGGTGCAGCGGGCCCTGACCTCCCTGCACGCCGAGCTCACGGCCCGCGAGCACCTGCTCGCCACCTACGGCGCGAAGGACCTGATCGCCCTCGAGCGCAGCCACCCCGAGGCGGCGCCGCCGAGCATGCTCATCTGCGTGGACGAGTTCGCGGCCCTGCTCGCCGAGGTCCCCGAGTTCGTGGACGGGATGGTCTCGATCGCCCAACGGGGCCGGTCGCTCGGCATGCACATGCTGCTCGCCACCCAGCGTCCCGCCGGCGTGGTCACCCCGCAGATCAAGGCGAACACGGACCTGCGGATCGCGCTGCGGGTCGCCTCCCCGGACGACTCCACCGACGTGATCGACGCCCCGGACGCCGCGCACCTGTCCCGCCGCACCCCAGGCCGGGCCTGGCTGCGGCGCACCGGGCACGGCACCCGCGAGCTCGTCCAGGTCGCGTTCGTGGGCGCCCACGAGGAGCTGCACGAGCTCGGTGACGTCGTGCGGGTGGCGCCGTTCACCGCCCGGGACCTGCCCGGCGCCGACAGCTCAGATCGGGCAGGCGCCACCCGGGTGCACCCGAGCAGCGACCTCGAGCGGATCGTCGCGACCGCCGGCACCGCGTTCCTGCGCACCGGCCGGCCCGCCCCGAAGAGGCCCTGGATCCCGCCGATCGCCGCCGAGCTCCCGATGGTGTGCACCCGCCCCGGCGAGCTCGCCCTCGGCGCCGGCGCCCGCGACGAGGCCCTCGTGGCCGGTGGTGCCACCGACGTGGTCCGCGCGCAGCAGGCACCCGGTCAGGTCATCCTCGGCATGGTGGACCGCCCCGCGCAGCAGTCCCAGGTCCCGTTCGTGGTGGACTACGCCCGCGCCGGGCATCTGCTCGTGTTCGGCTCCTCCGGCGCCGGCAAGACCGAGCTCCTGCGCACCCTGGCCGCCTCCGTCACCGCCGGTACCCCGGGCGGTTCCGGCGAACCGGGCAGATCGGGCAGATCGGGCAGATCGGGCACCGCGCCCGACTGCGTCTACGGCATCGACGCCGGCGGTGGCGGGCTGACCGTCCTGGAACGGCTCGGCTCGGTCGGGTCGATCGTCGTGGAGCAGCAGCTGGAGCGGATGCTGCGACTGATCCGGATGCTGCACCGCACCGTCACCGAGCGCAACGCCGCGCTGGCCTCACGCGGGGTCGCGGACCTGGCGGCGCTCGCCGCGACCGGGGTGGACCTGCAGCGCATCCACCTGCTCATCGACAACCTGCCCGCCGTGATGGACGCCCTCGAGGGCGGCGGTGCGGTGCGCCGTCAGCACGGCGAGCAACTCCTCACGATCCTCCAGGAGGGGCGCCGTGCCGGCGTGCACATCACCGCGACCGCCCCGCAGCGGACCGGCCTGCCGAGCCAGCTGCAGGCCGCGTTCGGGCAGCGCCTCGTGATGCGGATGACCGTGACCGACGACTACGCGATGCTCGGCGTCCCCGCCAATGTGCTCGACGGCGAGTCCCCGGCCGGGCGGGCGCTGTCCGGCAAGGACGAGGTCCAGATCGCGACACTCGGTGGCGCCGGGACCCCGCTGCAGGGTCAGCGCCTCGACGAGCTGATGGCCGTGGTCGCGGACCGGTACTCCGGCGAACCGCCTGCCTCGGTGCCGGTGCTGCCGACCCGGCTGCCGCAGCACATCCTGCCCGCCCCGACCGCGGACGAGTTGTGCCTGGGCGCGGAGGAGAGCTTCGTGGCCCCGGTCAGCGTGCCGCTGCGGTCGGCGCCGCTGCTGATCACCGGCCGGTCCCGGTCCGGTCGCACCAGTGCCCTGCTCGGCATCGCCCAGCTCGCCCGCCGCTCGAGCGCACCGCCCACGCGGATCGTGTTCGCCGGGCCGCGCGCGCAGGCCGCCGTGGCCGTGCCGGGCGGCACGCTGTCCCCGGCCGAGGTGGCCGACGGCGTCCTGGCCACTGCCGAGGACCTGCTCGCCTGGGTAGAGGGTGGCGGCATGAACGGCATGAACGGCATGAACGGCATGAACGGCATGAACGACCCAGCCGCGAGCAGTGCCGGTGCGCACCCCGCGGCGGCCGACCGCGCGACCACCACCATGGACGCCACGGACGACGACTGGACTCTGCTGCTGCTGGACGACCTGCACGAGTGGGAGCGCGCCTGGGAGGCCAACGGCCCCGAGCGGCGCGCGCTCGAGGCGCTCGCCGCCCACCTGACGTCCGGGACCGGCGCACGCACCGCCGTCGTCGGGGTCGCGGACCCGGACGACGCCCGCTCGCGTCAGCACATCCCGGGCCTGATCGCCCTGCTGCGGCGCTCGCGCCGCGCTGTGCTGCTGTCCCCGGAGATGGGCGACGGGTCGTTGGTGGCGGCGCAGATCCCGATGAACAGCCACGAGCCGCTGACCGGCGCCGGTCGGGGCCTTCTCGTGAACGGCGGATCCGCGCACGTTCTCCAATTAGTATCGGCGTCGGTGGAGGGGGCCCGGTGATGGCACGGTCTGAGAAGGCGCGGAGCAGGCGCGCTCCGTTGGGCTGGTGGCGTTCACGCACCGCGGGGCGCGGCCGTGACCGCGGCTTCGTGGAGGCCGGCGTGGCCGCCGCCGGCGGGCTGCTCGTGGTCGGCGCCGTGGTCGGCAACGGCGTGGCCGCCGCGCTGATCGACATGTCCGACGGGCAGACCTGGCTGGCCGACGACGACGGCAGGGTGGTGCAGATCAACCCGGCCACCGGCCAGCCCGAGCGACGCCTGATCATCGGCGAACCCGGCAGCGAACTCGAGGTCTCCCAGCGGGACGGGCAGCTCATCGTCACCGAGCTGACCACCGGGATGATCACGGCCGTCGACCTCGCCAGCCTGGTTGCCAGCGGGGCCCGCGGGGTGGATCCCGACACCGAGGTGCTCGTCGGCGGCGGCCAGGTGGTCCTGGTCGACCTCGAACCGGGCACCGTCCGGGCCGTGGACCCGCTCACGCTGACCGACCTCGGCCGCCCGTTCCGCACCGACGACCTGGCCGACGCCGTGATCGACGACGAGGGGTCGGTCTGGATCATCGGCATCGACGGCACCCTCACCGAGCTCGACTACTCCGCGGATGCCGCCGAGTTCGTCACGTCCGTGTCCCGGCCGGTCGCCGGGGCGGGGCCGCAGTCCCGGTTGGTGCCGCACGCAGCCGGCGTGACCGTGTTCGCCCCGGACCAGGGGTCCGTGGTGCAGGCGGGCGCCGGGCGGGACCTCGCCGTCAGCGTCGCCGCCCTCGAGGGCACGGTCGCCGAGGCGGACTTCGCCCCTGCCGACCTGGTGCCCGCCTCCGCCGAGGACCTCGGCAGGGTGTTCCTGCTCGCGGACGGGCGGATCCTGAACGTGGACGTCGGCGCCCTCGGCTGCGAGCGGCCCGGCAGCCCGGCGGTGTTCGCCGGCAAGGTGTACGTGCCCTGCCTGGGCACCGGGCGGGTCATCGTCCTGGACTCGGGCGGTGCCCGGGCCGGGGCGGACATCGTGGTCCCCGGTGGCGGCGACCCCACGCTCGTGGTCGACGACGGCCGGCTCTACGTGAGCACGCCGGCCGACGGCCGGATCGTGGTCGTCCAGCCGGACGGCTCCACCCAGATGGTCGACGTCGCCGCCGCCGAGGTCCCGGTCCAGGACGTGGACCGGCCCACCCCGGTGCGGCCCACGGTTCCCGTGGTGGCCCCGCCGGTGAACGTCCCGCCGAACACGCCCACGCCCCCGGTGAACACGCCGCCCGGCGTCCCGAACCCTCCGGAGACGCCGGACGACCCGACGCCGCCGGACACCCCGGGTACCGACCCCACGAACAACCCCGGCGGAGGCGACGACAGCGACGACGACGGCACCGGGGGCAACAGCAACGACGCCGACAAGGCGCCCTCCGGGGTGGCCGCCCAGCTGCGTGCGGACGGGACCGTGGCGCTGACCTGGACGCCGCCGGTGACCACCCCCGAGACCGTCCGGGTGACCGGCTCGGACGGCGTCACCGACCGGGAGGTCGCCCCGGATGCGACCTCACTGGACGTCCCCGGCCTGTCCTGCGGCTCGATGATCACCCTCACCGTGACCGCCACCCACGCCGACGGCAGCACCGGCGTCGGCTCGACCGAGATCCGCACGGCGGACTGCGCAACCGGGGTGAACCCGGCCGACCTGGCGCCCACCGACGTGCAGGCGTCCCTGCGCGCGGACGAGAGCGTCCGGGTCACCTGGACGGCCCCCGTCGAGACCCCGAACGAGATCCGGGTGACGAGCTCGGACGGCACCGCCAACGAGGTGCTCGCCGCCGGCGCCACCACCGTGGACCTGGCCGGACTCACCTGTGGACGGACCCTCACGTTCACCGTGACCGCCCACCACGACGGCGGGATCAGCGGCACCGACTCGGCTACCGCGGCGACCGTCGACTGCCCGGTGGACCCTGCCGACCTCGCCCCGACCGGGGCGAGCGCGGCCCTGCGCGCCGACGAGAGCGTGCGGGTGAGCTGGACCGCGCCCGTGGTCGCGCCGAACGACTACCGGGTCACCAGCTCCGACGGCGCCGCCAGCCAGATGGTCGCCGCGGGTGCCACGTCGGTGGACCTGCCCGGTCTCACCTGTGGCCGGACGCTGACCTTCACGATCACCGCGAACCATGAAGGCGGTCAGACCGGTCAGGCGAACGCGAGTGCCCGCACCGCCGACTGCCCGACGACGCCGCCCCCCACGGTGGAGGCGACCGCCCCCACGAACGTGACCGCGACCCTGAACGGCAACAACACCGTCACCGTGTCCTGGACCGCGGCCTCCTCCGGCGCGGACGAGTACCGGGTCTCACCGAACGGCGGCGCGGCCACGTCCGTGACGGGGACCTCCGCGACACTGACCCTGGCCTCGGGCACCTACACGTTCACCGTCACCACCCAGCTCGACGCCACCAGCGCGACCTCCGCCGCGAGCAACGCGGTGACGGTGGCGGGGGCGCCCGGGGCCCCGGGGACGCCGGCCATCGGTGGCGTCACGAACGACGGCTCCCGGGTGCAGGCCAACGCGTCCTGGGCCGCCGCCCCCGCGAACGGTGCCGCCGTCACCTACACGGTCACCTACACCGGCGGCTCGCTCACCACGACGAACACGTCGACGCCGATCACGATCAACTGCTCCGGTGCGAGCCCGTGCGCCGCCGGCGGCACCCTGACCGTCACCGTCACCCCGTCGAACGCGATCGGCACCGGTCCCGCGTCGTCGTCGTCCGCGTCCGTGCCCGCGCCGCCGCCCCCGCCGCCGGCGAACGGGGACTCGGTGGTCAGTCGCATCCAGTGGTCGGAGCCCGGCCTCTACGACGAGAACATCCCGTTCAGTGTCTGGGTCTCCGCACCCGCCGGGTGGGCCGCGCACACCGGGACCTGCACCCTGTACGTCTCCGGCCCGGGGATCAACGACTCCCGGGTGATCGCGTGCAACTCGGGAGGGTCCGTGTACGGGAACGCCGCCCGCGGAATGGCCACGATCACCGCCTACGTCGTGGCCACCGGCGCGGGTGTCAACGCGACCTCGGCGACGGTCAGCGAGCAGTTGCCGTCCCGGGGCGACTGGGCGCATTGCACCCTCAGCCCGCGCATCTGCACCCAGCCCAACACCTTCGACCCCGACGATCCCGACGTCGAGGTGACCCCGATCCCGTGGACCCCGCCCGAGGTGCCCAGCCCGCCCGTGCTCGCGGCCGGTTTCGGCCTGCTCGGCGCCGCCGGCCTGCTGCGCACCCAGCGCCGCCTCGCCGACGTCCCCACCCTCACGACCACGGACGGCGCCGCGCCCACCCCGGCCGCGACCGCCGTCGTCCATGAACGCCCCGACTCGACCGGAGACCAGCCCCGATGACCGAGAACCCCCTGGCCCCCACCGAGGCGGACGTCGCCCGGTTCCGCCTGCTCCACGACCAGGTGGTCGACGCCGTGTCCGGCGCCCTGCAGGGCAAGCGGCCGGTGATCGAGCTCGCCACCGTGTCCCTGTTCGCGGGCGGGCACGTGCTCCTCGAGGACGTCCCCGGAACTGGCAAGACCACGCTGGCCCGGGCCATCGCCGCGGCCCTCGGCGGCTCCTCCCGGCGGATCCAGTTCACCCCGGACCTGCTGCCGGCCGACGTCACCGGCACCTCCGTGTTCGAGCCCGGCACCGGCGAGATCAGTTTCCGGCCCGGTCCGGTGTTCACGAACGTGCTGCTCGCCGACGAGATCAACCGGGCCGCCGCGAAGACCCAGTCCGCGCTCCTGGAGGTGATGGCCGAGCGCACCGTCACCGTCGACGGGATCGGCCACACCGTGCCGGACCCGTTCGTGGTGATCGCCACCCAGAACCCGATCGACCTGGACGGCACCTACCGGCTCCCGGAGGCCCAGCTCGACCGGTTCCTGGTCCGGATCACGCTCGGCTACCCCGACGTCGAGCACGAGCTCGCCGTGCTGCGGCCGGGGTCGCGCGCCGGAGTGGTCGAGGAGGTCCCCGAGGTCACCACCCCCGAGGCCGTGGCCGCCGCGTCCCGGCAGCTGCGGCACCTGCATGTCGCCGAACCGATCCTCGCCTACATCCGCGCCGTCGGGGCAGCCACGCGCGCGGACGACCGGCTCCGGCTCGGCGCGAGCACCCGGGCCCTGCGCGGCCTGGTCGCCGCCACCCAGGTCCACGCCGCCGCCCAGGGCCGCCACTTCGTGGTCCCCAGCGACGTGCAGCGCCTCGCCGGCCCCGTGCTCGTCCACCGCCTCGTGCCGACCCGGGACGCCCTGCTCGCGGGGGAGAGCACCGAGGCCGTGGTGGCCGACGCCGTCGGCAGCGTGGAGGCGCCGCGCCCGGTGCCCGCATGAGGCTGGACCAGCCGCCGGCTCCCGATCCGGTTCTCGCCCAGACCGGCCCTCCTCGACCGTGCGATTCTGCGGCTCATTCGCCCGATCTGCCGCGCAATTGCACGCTCGCGACTGAGTGCTCCGGTCGCGGGTGTGGTTCTGCGGCGCACGCCGGCTATCCGCCGCGGAGTCGCACCCTCACGTGCGGTGGGATGGCCGGACGGAGCCATCGCTTGCTGGGGTCGGTCCGGTGCGGCTGACCGGGCGGGGGTGGGCCGTGCTCATCTCGACGGCGGCGCTGCTCGGGTTCGGGCTGTGGGCGAGGTACCCGGGTCTCGTCGGGCTCGGCGCCGTCCTCGCGGTCGCCCTGGGGTGCGCGCTCGTGACCGTGCTGGTGCCCGCGCCGCTGCGGATCCGGCGACGGGTCCGCCCGCCGCGGGTGGCCAGGCTCGAGGAGGCCTCGGCGCACGTCGAGGTCACGAACGCCTCGACCTGGCTGGCGCAGTCGGTCACCGGGCACGACCTGGTGGGCGGTCGGCGGACCCCGTTCCTGGTGCCGCGGATGGCGCCCGGGGCGACCGTGAGCACCGAGGTTCCGATCCCCACCACCCACCGCGGCGTCATCGGCTTCGGTCCGCTGACCCTGCACCGGTTCTCCTTCCTCGACCTGCTCGAGGTCCGCCAGGAGCACGGGGACCGGGCCTCCGTACTCGTCGAGCCCCGGATCCTGGACGCACTCGGCCTGCCGGCCGGGGCGCGCCGCGGGCACGTCGGCGCGGACGAGCGGATCGCCCACGGCGGCACCGACCTGGTCGGGCTGCGCGAGTACGTCGCCGGGGACGACCTGCGCCGACTGCACTGGGCCACTAGCGCGCGCCGGGCGACCCTGATGGTCCGTGAGGACGCCGACCCCTCCGCGCCGCACCTGACCGTGCTCCTCGACGACCGTGCCGACTCGTACGCCGGTGCCCACGACGCCGCCCTCGACGGTGAGGGTTTCGAGGAGGCCGTCGACGTCGCCGCCAGCCTGCTCACCGCGGCCGCCGGCGTCGAGAGCCCGGCCCGCGTGGTCACCATCGGCGGTGGTCTCGACGAGCAGATCCCCGCGCCGGCGCCCGCGGCCGGTCCGGCCGGGCTGGACCCGCACGTGCTCGGCGCCCTCGCCCGGCTCGAACGGTCCGACGGCGGGCACGGCTCCGGCCTGTTCGCGGGCTCCCCAGACGTGCTCGCCGTGATCACCGGTCCGAACAGCGACCTCGGCGACCTGCTGCTCACGGCGTCCGGGGCGCCGTCGGGCGTCGTGCTGGTGGTGGATCCGCGGCCCGAGGCCCTCGTCTCCGCCCAGCAGGGCGTGCTGGTCCTGCGTGGCCCGCGCGCCGAGGAACTCGTCCACGGCTGGCGGACGGCGGTGGCCCGATGATCCGGTTCGCCACGGCCGCCTGGTCCGCGCTCGTGCTGGCGCTGGCCACGCTCCCGCTCGCCGCCGGGTACTCCTCGCCGGTCGCCGCCGGGGTCCTGATCGGCTGCGCGATCGTGCCGTTCGGCATCGCCGCCCTGGGGCGGGTGGCCAGGGTCGGGCGCGGCTGGGTGGCCGTGGCGGGCACGGTACTCGCCGTCAGCGCGGCCCTGATCCTGCTCGACGGCGTGGAGGCCGAGGCCCAGGCACAGCCCGGGTGGCGGGCCAGCCCCGCACTGAGCCTGCTCGGGCCGCTCATCGACTCCGTGCCGCGGCTCCTCACCGCGCCACGCCCGGCCCCGGCCGACGTCGGCTACCTGGTACCGACGGCGTTACTCGTCTGGATCGTCGCGCTCGGTGTGGCCGTAGTGGCGGTCGGGCGCGCCCGGGCGACCGCGGCGCCGCTCGTCGGCGCGGTGGCCCTGCTCGTCGCCGGCGGCCTCCTGACCGCCGGGCGTGGGGATGCCACCGGCTGGATCGCCCTGGCCACCGCGGTGGTGCTGCTGCTCGGCTGGGTGCTGCTGCCCTCGCAGGCGCGGGCGTCGTCGCGGGTGGGTGGGGATGCGGACCCGGGCGGGGCCGGCGGCGGGACCCGTCCCGGCCTCTCGGGAGGCGGCCCCGACGGGTCGACCGGCGCCGCGCGGCGCCGCGTGCTGGTGCCCGCGGTCGCGGCCGTGATCCTCGGGTCCTTCGCGCTCACGGCGGTGGCCGTGCCCACCTCCCGGTCCTTCGAGCCGCGCACGCTGGTGCCGCCGCCGGAGCTGCCCCTGGCCGCCACGAACCCGATCCCCAACCTGGCCCTCTGGAACGCCCGGCCGAATTTCCCGCTGCTGAGCGTCAGCCCGGACGGTGCGAGGCTGCCGGAGCGGCTCACGGTCGCCGCGCTGCCGGATTTCGACGGCGCCGCCTGGACCATCGACGCCCGGCTGCGCGCAGTCGGGGTCGTCGACGAGCCCGACCTGCAGCCCGGCACCCGGCAGCGGGAGGTCGCCTACGTGCTCGCCGACGCCGCGCTCGCCGGCGTGTGGGTGCCGTCCGCCGGGATGGCCGCGGCGGTCTCCGGAGCGGACGTGCTCATGGACACCGACACCGGCGTCCTGGTGGCCCCCGACGGGCTCGGCAGCGACCCGGTCTCGGTGCGTGCCCTGGTGGACGCGCCAACCGACGCCGAGATCGACCGGGCCGGGACGCCGATGGCCGAGGTCGCCGCCCGGTACCTGGAACTGCCCCGGATCCCGGCGTCCCTGCGTGAGGAGTCCGTCGCGCTGACGGAGGGCACCCACTCCCGTTGGGAGCAGGCGCTCGCGATCGCCGAGGGTGTGCGGGGCGAGCGAACCCTTGACGTGGGGGCACCGTCGGGATCGTCCTACGGGCGCATCCAGGAGTTCCTCTTCCTGCCGGAGGCCGATGGCGGCCAGGTCGGCACCTCCGAGCAGTTCGCCGCGTCCTTCGCCGTGCTCGCCCGGGCGGCCGGCCTGCCCACCCGCCTCGTGATCGGCTTCGACCTCACCGAGGCCGTGGCCGCGGCGGACGGTTCGGTGACGGTCACCGGCGACGACGCCCGCATGTGGGCCGAGGTCTACTTCGCGCGCGCCGGCTGGGTCGCGGTCGACCCGAGCCCGGCCACCAGCATCGACACCGGCGACCTCCCGGAACCGCCGACGGGCGAGGACCAGCCGGACCGTCCCGAGGACGTCGGCGCCGAGGACGATCAGGACGCCGAGGAGAACGTGGCCGAGCCCGGTGACGACGCCGACGGCCGGACCGGAATGAGCGTGGCCACGGGCCTGACCCTGCTCGCCGGGCTGGCGTTTCTCGGGGTGCTGGCCGTGGTCGCGCTGGCCATCGCCCGCGCGGTGCGCCGGCGCCGGTGGCGCGCCGCCGGGGCGGTGGGTGCCTGGGCCCTGGTGCTCGACGCGGCCGTGCTCGCCGGCCGGCCGGTGCCGCGCTCCAGTGCCGCACCGGAGGCGGCGCGCGCGTTGGCCGGCGCTGCCGAGACCGGACATTCCGCGCCGGACCGGAGCCCGGTACGTTCGGTCTCGGCGGCCCCGGAGGATCGGGGAACGGCCGCGCTGATGCTGGCCGAGCGCGCCGAGCGCGCCGCCTTCGGACCACAGCCACGCGCGGCGGGGAGCACCGCCGTCGGGCATTCGGCCCCAATCGGAGCACCAACCGAGGCGACGTCCGACTGGGAGTTGGCCACCGCCGTCGAGCGTGACCTGCGCGCGGGTGCGAGCACGTGGCGACGCGCGGTGTGGTGGGTCTCGCCGGCCGTGCTCAGGGGCCGTAGGGCCTCCGGTCAGGACGACCGGATGCGTGGCGAAAAGGCGGACCCGGTGGGTCGCCGTGAAAGTCAGGGTGACGAATGAGGGATCGGGCCCAGGACGCCAGTGCCGAACTCGAGGCGTGGGTCGGAGCGTTCGGCCACACCATCGGGATCGCGCTCGAACAAGCGATCGTCGCGGTGACCAGTCGGCTGCCCGCGGGGGACATCGTCGGCGTCGGCGTCGCGACAGATGCGGACGCCACGTCGATCGTCGCGCTCGCCAACTCGCGCCAGAACCTCGACAGGATGATCGCGGAGGAGCCCCAGTTCGCGGTCGATTCCACGTGGCACCTGGGCGAGTGGGACATGGACGTGACGCAGGTCGACGCGGATGATCCCTTGGCGCCGGTGCGCGCCGAGGCAGACCGGGTGAAGCGGCTCATCACGTCTCCGGGCGACGGTCGGGCGCCCTCCCAACACCTCGGCGAGTTCCGAGCGGCTCTCTGGGACGCCATCGCGCACGCGCTGGCGCAGTCCGCGACGCACGGATTCTTCGATCGGTGGCCGAGTGCCAAGCGGGTGTTCCTGCCGCTCGATGCCGACGTCTCCGAGGAACGGATCGCCGCCTGGAACACGCCGTTCAATCGTCCCGAAGACCTGGGCGAGCTCCGGGAGTTCCTTCAGCTCGACTAGCTGTACCCGGCCGGGCGGCAGTAGCGGGTCGCGCGCGTGCCGGCCGATCCGGCGGGTTCTAGGCTGTCCGGGTGACCCGACTCAACGCACCCAGCGTCCCGGCCGACCCGACCTCGAAGGAACGCCTCGCCGCCCGTGGTCTCGACTACCGCACCGTCGACACCGCCGACCGCGACGCCTTCCTGAACGCGATGCAGGCCGTCACGCGCGGTTTCCTCGGACCGGAGATCACCGGCGCGGCCGTCGCCGAGGAGTCCGAGCCGACCGACGGGCGGCGCTACCTCGGCATCTTCGACGCCGGGCTCGCGCAGCCGCAGGTGCCGGTCGCGACGATCGACTCCTGGGTCACCCCGCTGAGCGTTCCCGGCGGCGACCTGGACATGTGGGCCATCAGCGGCGTCACCGTCGCCGGCACCCACCGTGGCCGCGGGATCGCGCGGGCCATGCTCGAGGGCGAGCTCCGCGCGGCCGCCGGCGCCGGGCTCGCCATCGCCGGCCTCACGGTGACCGAGACGACGCTGTACGGGCGGTACGGTTTCGGCGCCGCCGTGCCGATGAGCACCTGGACGATCGACACCCGCCGCGCCGGATGGGCGGGGCCGGAGGTCGACGGCCGGGTCGAGTTCGTCTCCCGGGAACAGCTCGCGACCGACCTCGGCGACGTTCACGAACGGGTGCGGACGCGCCGTGGCGGCGAGATCGCGGCCTGGCCCCGGCGCTGGCGGCAGGCCGCGGGCCTGTCGACGTCGGTGAAGGACGGCGACCACGTCCGTGGCGTGCGCTACGTCGACGCCGACGGTGAGGTCCGCGGCGCCCTCGCCTACCGGGTGATCGAGAACGAGCGCGAGTTCACCCAGTCCCGGCTGAACATCGGCGTCCTCGTCACCGAGAACCCGGACGCGGCCGCCGCCCTGTGGGGCTACGCGGTGCAGCACGCGCTCGTCGCGGAGGTCACGGCGTCCTTGCGGCCGATCGACGACCCGGTGCGGTGGCTGGTGCGGGACGAGCGCGGCGCCGTCCAGACCATCCGCGACCACGGCTGGCTGCGGATCCTGGACCTGCCGCGGGCGCTGGAGTCGCGCTCGTACGCCACTGCCGCGGACGTCACGCTGGAGGTCACCGACCCGCTCGGGCTCACCAGTGGGACCTGGCGGGTACGGATCGCGCCCGACGGCGGGGCCGAGGTGACGAGACTGCCGGCGGCGGTTGCGGTGGGTGCGGCGGGCGCTTCGGGTGCGGCGGGTGCGGGGGATGCGGGCACTTCGGGTGCGGGGGATGCAGGCGCTTCGGGTGCGCCGGGCGCGATCGCCGCGGACATCCGCCTCGGCATCGCCGAGCTGTCCGCGGCCTACCTCGGTGGTACGCCGCTGACCGGGCTGCTCGCGTCCGGCCGGATCGCGGGCGAGCCGGCCGCCGTCGCTGCCCTCGATGCGGCGCTGCGCCCCGCCCAGCCGCCGACCCTGAGCATCTGGTACTGAGCCCCCCAGCCCGCGCGGGCCGGCGCGGGCTCCGCGCGCCGCCGCCGCAGCGCCTCATCCGCCGCTGAGTTAGCACCTGTCGCCGTGAGCTCGCACCTCGGCGGGTCCGATCTCAGGGCGGCGGGTGCGATGTCAGCGGGGGAGATGGTGAGTCGGCCTGGCGGAGGCGTGCGGGCCGGTCGGGCGATCAGCGACAGAGCGTGTCGGTGGAGCCGGCTTCCAGGCCGGTCTCGATGAGGGCGTAGCCCACGACGGCGTAGCACTCGCCGGTCGCGTCCGGGTCGAGGCCCTCGACGACGAACTCGTCCGCGTCGGGCGTGAGTTGGCGGAGCACGGTGGGAGGCGAGCCGTCGGCCGGGACGCTCACGACGAGGAGGTAGTCGACCTCGGTCGCGGGCGGAGCCCAGGTGAGGAGCACCGACGTGCCCTGCGGGGTGAGCACGGCGTTGACCGGTGCCAGGTCGGGGTTGCCGACGGTGGGTTGCGGCGGCGCGTCACCCGTCTGGACGTCGGTCGGGTCCACCGGCACCACCGCGTCGGTCTCCGTCGGCGTCGGGTCCGGTTCCTCCTCGCCGCCGAGCAGCGCGGACCCGATTCCGAATGCCGCGCCGACCAGCAGCGCGCCGCCGACGAACGCCACGATCCGGCGCCAAGTGGTCCCGGACCCACCGCCGGGTTCGGCGGGGGCGGCGTCGGGTGCCGCGGGCTCCGGATCCGGAGCCAGGCCGGTGGCGTCGTCGTCGACGGGGGTGGGCACCGGCTGGCGCTGGACGTGGGCGAGCACGGACGGGGCGAGTGGGGACGGCTGCGGCGCGGGCTCGGGCATCGCACCGGGCGAGGCGGCCATCGGGGCCTCTGCAGCGGACACGGCCGAGACGGCCGGTGACGAGGACTCACCGGCTGCGGTCGCCGGTGCTGCTGCGGCTCCCGCGGCCGTGACCGGCGCAGGGGTGGTGGACGACGTTGCCCCGGCCGCCGCCCCGGCCGACTCCGGATCCCAGGACCGGTCCTCGGTCCGGATCGAGCGCAGTCGCTCCAGCGCTTGTGCGGCAGTGGGGCGCCGCTCGGGGTCGGGGTGCAGGCCGGCCTCGATCAGGTCGTGCAACCCCGCGGGCAGGTCGCCCGAGTCCAGTGGGCGGCGCGCCCCGGTGCGGACCCGGCGCAGGTAGGACAACGCCGTGTCGTCGTGGGGGTCGAGCGCGGCGAACGGGGCGCGGCCGTCGAGGAGCGTGAACAGGGTGGAGCCGAGCGACCAGACGTCGTCCGCCTCGGTCGGGGACACGCCGTCGAGCACCTGGGGCGAGGCGTGCCGGTAGCTGAACCGCTCCACGGACGCGGTGTGACCGGCATCCGCCATCCGCGCGATCCCGAAGTCGCTGAGCACGTAGGACGTGGGCAGCAGCAGGACGTTCTGCGGCTTGACGTCCCGGTGCAGCACCCCGCGGGCGTGCGCGAACGCGAGGGCGTCGGCCACCGCGGTGCCGGCGGCCACCACCTCCGAGACCGGCAGCGCGCCGTGCGCACGGACCCGGTCGTGCAGCGAGCCGAGGTCGTGGAAGTCCATGATCAGGCAGGGGTCGCCCGCGGACGTCGTGGTGGTGTCCAGCACGTTCACGATGTGTGGATGCTGGCGGCCCAGCGACACGGTGATCGCGAGTTCCCGCTCGAACCGGGCCGCCGCCGACGGCTCCGCGGTGATCACCTTGATCGCGACGTCCCGGTCGAGGCTGTCCTGGCGAGCCCGGTACACGACGCTGTCCCCGCCGGTCGCGACCTTGACCAGGTGGGAGTAGCCCGCGACGGACACGGAGACCGCTCCATCCGCGCCGTGGCCGGGCGGCTCACCGCGGGGACTCGTCGCGTCGTTCGGGCCCGCCGGGCCGGGCCGGCGGCCGGACAGCGCGCCCACAGCCTCCGCGAGCGGGCGTGGGGCCGCTGGTGCCCAGTCGTCATCGGACACGCGAACCCCCTCCCCGTTCCGGCGCCGCCGATCCCGGCGCACCTGGTTCCGAGGATAGGCGGTACGCCCCGAGCGCGAGGCGTGCCCGGCGGTGGAACGTTCCGCAGGATCGCGCCGACAGGTCGCGCGTCGTCGGTGACGTCGCCAGGGCTCGTCGGTGCGGGGCAGGCCGGACGCCTTCTTGCGGGCCTTGTTACGGTGACCCGATGGCGCGTCGTCCCCCGTCCCGGCCGTCCGAGTTCGTCGGGACGAGCCCCGACGAACGCATCCTGGCCTGGGTCTGCGACGCGCTCGGTCGTGAGGTTCGGGTCGCCGCGACCATCCCGTTGACCGGAGGCCTGTCGGAGGCGATGTTCCGTCTCGAGCTCACCGGCGCCGACGTTGCTGCCGTGGTACTCCGGCGCTGGCCGCACGACGGGGACTGGGAGCGCGACTCGGTACGCCGGGAAGCGACCGCGCTGGGACTGCTCGCCGGCAGCGGCGTCGGCGCCCCCGAACTGATCGCCAGCGACCCCGCGGGGGAGTCGACCGGTCGTCCCGCCAACCTGATGACCCACCTGCCCGGTGCGGGAGAGCTGGATCCCGCCGACGTCGCGCGGTGGACCGGCGACCTGGCCGACCGGCTGGCGCTGGTCCACGACCAGCCGCGCGATCCGCGGCAGCAGACGAGCCCGAAGTGGGTCGACCTGGACGATGGGGACCGACGTGCCTGGCTGGCCGGCCTCCCCTACGGCGAGGAGGCACTCTCGCTCGCCGGTAGCGTCGGTGCGCCCGTGCGCGAGGTGTTCGGCCACGGCGACTACCAGCACTTCAACCTGCTGTGGTCCCGCGGGCGCCTCACCGGGGTGGTCGACTGGACGATGAGTGGGGTGGCCGACGCCGGCCGGGATGTCGGCCACTGCGCACTCAACCTCGCCGTGCTGTACGGGCCGTCCCGGGCCTGGCGCTTCCTGGAGCGGTACGAGGCGATCACCGGGACCCGGGTCGACCGCGGCTGGCTGATCTCCGAACTGCTCGAGTTCTCCCCGGCCTGGCCGGAGTTCATACCCCGCCAGGTCGGCGGTCGCACTCCCGTCGACGGGGCCGGCATGCGCGGCCGCGTCGAGGAGCTGATCAGCAGGGTGCTGCGTTCCGCCGGCTGATCCTCCTCCCCAGCGGCCGACCCGAGCGACGCCGTCGCCCGCCGACGAGCCGAAGCCCGGCGGTCCGGCCCGCGGTCAGGCCTGGCGGTCAGGCCGGGTGGCCCGCCGGATCGGTCGCCGCGATCAGGTACCGGGCCGAGACCTCGGCGGCATCCGCCGTCGGGGCCTGCGCGGACCGCACCGCGAGATGCACGGACTGGGAGTCGCCGATGAGGTCGTCATCCGTGCGGATCTCAAGCCCCCAGGAACGGATCCGGGTGTGCTCGCCGCGGACCGCGTCCACGACCAGGACCAGGCGGCGGCCGTCGTCGAGGAACGCCACGGGCACGGGCCGGCGCGGCAGGGTGGCCGCGTGGGCCAAGGCCCCGACGGCGTCCCGGACCGCCGCGATCGTGGGGTCGTCGGTATGGGTGGTGGTGTCGAACATGGTGGTCATGCAGGTCTCCTTCGAGTCGTGGTCCGGCGGCACCCACGATGCGGCGCGGCGTTGTGCGCCGCCTGCCGCATATGCCACGGCGTACGACATCGGCGCCGCGCGTGGAATGTCGCGCTTGCTGCCGGGCGTACTCGCCGCGATCGCGGTGCCGGGAGCGCAGCCGTCTGCGGTGCGTTCTCTCCGGTCGAAGTGGTCAACCCTACCCGGCCCTGGAACATTCCCCGAATCGTGTCCCGCGCCGGGCCGGCGGTCAGTAGCCGGCGTCCTGGTCCACCACGTTCCGTAGCGGCTCCCCGGCCGTGTACCGGGTCAGGTTCTCGACCATGATGTCGAAGCCGCGCGCGCCGGTGCCGGGACTGGTGGCCCCGTTGTGCGGGGTGATGATGACGTTCTCGAGATCCCAGAACGGGCTCTCGGGCGGGAGCGGCTCCTCGGCGTGGGCGTCCAGCCCGGCGCCGGCGATGATGCCCTCGCGCAGCGCCGCCAGCAGGGCGTCGTCGTCGGCGATGCCGCCGCGGGAGAAGCAGATGTAGAACGCGGACGGCTTCATCGCGGCGAACTCGGCCGCCCCCAGGAGGCCGCGGGTGGAGGGTGTGTACGGGGCGGTCATCACCACGAAGTCGCTCTCGGCGAGCAGGTCGTGCAACTGCTCGACGGCGTAGATCCGGTCCACGTTGTCGGCGCCGCCCGGGCGGGGCGTGCGGGCCAGGCCGACCACGCGCATGTGGCAGGCCTTCGCCTTCGCGGCCAGATCCATGCCGCTGTGGCCGAGGCCGATGATGCCGACCGTCGACCCGGCGAGCTCGCCGTGGGTGAACCGCTCCCAGCGGCGCTCGCGCTGGGCCGCGAGCCACCGGAGCGCGTCCCGGTTCAGCATCAGCATCAGCATCAGGGCGTGCTCGGCGAGTGGGACCGCGCCGTTCCCGGCCGCCGAGGTGATCGTCAGTCGTCGCTCGAGCACCTCCGGCGTGAGCAGCGCGTTCACCCCGGCCGCGGCGCCGTGCACCCAGTCCACGTTCGGGAACGGGTCCAGGTGGGCCGGCCCGCCGGCGCCGAGCACGGCCCGGACGTGCGCCGGGTCGAAGTCGGCGCCGCCCGCCGTCGGGTCGGAGTGTGGCGCGAACCAGAGCGGCCGGCCGGCAGCGGCTGTGACCAGCCGCTCGCGGCGCTCCGGACCGTGCTCGCCCAGCACGAGAATGGCCGTGTCCTGCATGCCTACCCCTTCAGTCCGGTGGTCGTGATGCCCCGGATCAGGTACTTCTGCGCGAACGCGAAGAACGCCATGATCGGGATCAAGGAGAGTACCGACATCGCGAGCAGCATGCCGATCCCGCTGTTGGACTCGGCGTCGACCATGGAACTCAGGGCCACCGGCACCGTGAACACCGACTGGTCGGTCAGGTAGATCAGCGGCGTGAAGAAGTCGTTCCAGGTCCAGATGAACGTGAAGATCGTGGTGGTGACCAGGGCCGGGCGCATCAGCGGGAAGATGACGTACCAGAACGTGCGGAACGGCCCGGCGCCGTCGATCGCGGCGGCCTGGTCGAGCTCGCGGGGGATGCCCCGGATGAACTGGACCATCAGGAAGATGAAGAACGCGTCGGTGGCCAGGAACTTCGGCAGCACCAGCGGCACGAACGTGTTCACCAGGTCGAACTGGGAGAAGATGATGTACTGCGGGATCACCAGGACGTGCATCGGCAGCATCACCGAGACCAGCACGATCCCGAAGTAGGCGTTCCGGGCCTTGAAGGTGAGCCGGGCGAGGGCGTACGCGGTCAGTGAGCAGGAGAACAGGTTGCCCACGATCGAGCTGATCGTGACCACGAACGAGTTGCCGTAGAACACCCAGAACGGGCGGGTCAGCGAGTTCCAGCCGGCCACGAAGTTCTCCAGCGTGAGCTCCTCCGGGATGAGCGGACCGGTGAGGATCTCGCTCTCCGGGGTGAACGCGCTCGTGACCATCCACACCAACGGGTAGAGCATGAACGCGACGAAGACCAGGAGGCCGGCGTGCCTGGCGACGGAGCGGGCCCGCCGGCGCGGCCGGCGCCGGGGCGGGGCGCCGGCCGCGGGTCCGGTGGTGGGGGCGGTGGGCGCGACGAGGTGTGTGGTCATCATCAGTCTCCGTAGAACACCCAGTACTTGGACAGCAGGAAGTGCAGCGCGGTCATCGCACCGATGAAGACGAGCAGGACCCAGGCCAGCGCCGACGCGTAGCCCATGTCGAATGCGGTGAAGCCCTGCTGGTAGATGTACAGCGTGTAGAAGAGCGTCGAGTCCACTGGACCACCGGAGCCGCCGCTGACCACGTGCGCCTGCGTGAACGCCTGGAACGCCCCGATCGTCTGCAGGATGAGGTTGAAGAAGATGATCGGGGTCAGCAGCGGCACCGTGATGGAGCCGAACTGGCGTAGCACCGAGGCGCCGTCGACCCGGGCGGACTCGTACAGCTCCTCCGGGATCTGACGCAGGCCGGCCAGGAAGATCACCATCGGCGAGCCGAACGTCCACACGTTCAGGATCACGAGCGTCCCCAGGGCCGTCTGGGGGTTCTGCAGCCAGCTCGAGCCCTCGATGCCGACCAGGGCGAGGGCCTGGTTGATCAGGCCCGCGTGGCCGAACAGTTCCCGCCAGAGCACCGCCACGGCGACGCTCGAACCCAGCAGCGAGGGCAGGTAGAACGCGCTCCGGTAGAACGTCAGCCCCCGCATGCCGCGGTCCAGGATCAGCGCGAGCAGCAGCGCGAACGCCAGCTGGAGCGGCACCGAGACCAGCACGTAGGTGAGGGTGACCCGCACCGACTGCCAGAACCGGTCGTCGGCGAGCATCCGCTCGAAGTTCGCGATCCCGATGAACTCCGGGGTGGACAGGATGTTGTAGTCGGTGAACGCGAGATAGAGGGAGGCGAGGGTCGGCAGGGCGGTGATGCCGATCAGCCCCACCAGCCAGGGCAGCATGAAGACGTGGGCCGCTCGTCCCTGTCGGTTCAGGCGGCTCTTGCGCCGGTTCGGCGCGGTTGCGGTGGCCATGGTCGAGTTCCGGTCCCCGGCCGTTCAGGCCGCGCGGTCGATGGCGGCCTGGAGCTCGTCGATCATGGCCGTCGCGGCGTCGATCGTGGTCGACTGCTCGAGGGCCACCTGCTCGGAGACCCGGGTGAGGATGGTGCGCCACGTGCTCGACCCGGCCGGCGCCTCGTAGCGCGGATTGCGCTCCAGGGCCCGGTCGTGGGCGACCGCGTCGAGCATCTGCTGCTCGTCCGGCGAGGCGAACTCGGTGACCTCCTGCGCCACCCGGGGGTTGACCGGGGCGCCCATGGTCAGACCGGTGATCCGGAGGGTCTCGGTGTTGTTCACGCTGTAGTTCAGGAGGGTTCCGGCGGCCTCGAGGCTGCCCTCGTCGATCTCTCCGTAGACCGCCAGGCGTGGGGTGTAGAGGTAGGGGTGCCCGGGCGTCGCGTCCGCGGCCACCGGCATGTTCCGGAGTTTGAACGTGGCCTCGGGAAAGAACTGGGCGTCGTCGATGATGTGGTTGGAGTTCCCGAAGTAGCTCAGCACCCGCTCGCCGATCAGGGCCCAGTCCGCGCCCACGCCGTCCTGCTCCGAGATGGACGGGGCCGCGCCGTTGACGCGGAGGTTCTCCCAGAAGTCGAGCCAGCTCGCGATGCCGTCCGCGGTGAACCCGATCCGGCCGTCCTCGGTCCACAGCAGTTCGCCGCGCTGACGCAGCCAGGCCTCCAGGGTGAGGTCGTGGTCGGGGCCGTAGTTGACGGCCCAGTTGCCGTTCGGGTTGTTCGCGGCGTAGTCGATCGCGAACTCCGTGAAGCCGTCCCAGGTCCAAGCCTCACCCTCGGGCAGACCGACGCCGTCCGCCTGCGCCATCGTCTCGTTGTAGCGCAGCACCGGCACGAAGATCCCGAGGGCCATCGTGTTGTGCACGCCGTCCAGGCGCAGGCCGTCGATGTCCGCCTCGCTGTAGTCGTCGAGGTCGAGGGTGCTGACGCCCTCCAGGTCGTGGAACAACCCGTTGGCGTAGTACGTCATCACCTGCGCGGACGGCACCCAGAACAGGTCCGGGACGTTCTGCGCGGCCATCTGCGTGGTCATCCGCTCCTGGAAGGCGGTGTACTCGGCGAACTCCGTCTCGATCGTGATCTCGGGGTGGTCGTCCATGAAGGCGTTCAGTGCGTTCGTGTAGTTCTCCTGGCGGACGTTGTTGCCCCACCAGGCGTAACGCAGCGTGGCCGAACCGCCGCCGTCCGTGCCTCCACCTCCGCCGCCACCACCGCTGCCGCCGCCCACGCCCGAGCAGGCGGCTGTGGTGCCCGCCAGCCCTGCGGCGGCGGCGAACTTCAACAGGTTCCTACGGCTCATCTCACGCATCGCTGCGTCTCCCTCGTCGTTGAAGGCGGCCCCGTCGTCGGGGTCGTCCGGTTGATCTGATGCTAGTTTCGGAGCACTTGCCAGTCAATGCACCAAGACAACTCGTATGACAATTACTCGAACGACAACTACGACCGGTCGATCAGGAGCACCTCGAACCTCCCGACCTCCGGCGTGGTGATCCGGATCCCACCCTCGGCAGGCTGCACCGGCAGCTCCAGGTCGGCCACCAGTGCGCGGGCCCGCGGCAGCGGTCCCGACCAGGGCAGCGTCAGCTCGACCGGTGCGACCGGAATCGGGTCGAGGAAGCGCTGGACCGCGTCGCCGCTGCGGTTGAGCAGGTGCACAACGGTGCCGGCGGCCGAGCGGCCGCGGATCACCTGGAGCTGCTCCGGGAGACCGGCGCCGACCGGGCGGGCGCCCAGGGCGCGGATCCTGTCGGCGACCTCGTCGCGGACGGCGCGAAGGCCCTGCTCCCGGTAGACCCGCCCGACGGTCCAGGGCAGGTGGGCCACCGTGCCGCCGCCGACCGTGCGTTCGGCGTAACCGGGGTGGTCGGCCTCGGAGTGGCCGTAGCACTTCTCCGGTGGGCCGTACGGGGCCCGGCCGAGCGTCGGCAGCGCGACCGACGCGTCCGGGTGCGCCTCGATGACGTGCAACGCCCCGATCACGGGCGCGGGCCGACCCCAGGGGTGCCCCGACGGCGTGGCGCCGTCGAGGCGCACGTAGGCGGCGCGGGTCGCCTCCACGGAGGTCAGGCTCGCGAGGTGGCGCCGCACCGGGGAGGCGGCCAGTTGCCCGGCGCCCGCGGCCAGCGCCGACGAGCCGGTCGCGAGCACGGATCCGCCGGCGGCGACGAACGCGTCCAGTGCGGCCACGGACTCCGCGGCGAGTTCGCCCAGGTCCGCCAGGACCACCACGCGATACCCGCCCAGCGAGCCCACGCCGTCGGCCCCGGAACCGAGGTCGGCGAGCCTGGTGCTGCTGACCACGTCGAACGGCAGGTGGGACTCGGTCAGCGTGAGATAGAGGCCCTCGAACTCCGAGCGGACTCCCTCGGCGAGGGCCGGCCCGACCCGGTCACCCCGGACCAGGAGCACGTCGGCGTCCGGTCGCAGCCGGGCGTAGACGTCCGCATGGTCGCGGTGGAACCGGGTGATCTCGCCGGCGACCGCGATGTTCGCGTACGGGCTGTCGCTCGGGCGGCCCATCACGTAGGTGGACGGCACGGCGCCGTGGGCGATCGCCTGGAGGAGGAACTGGGCGAAGTGGTTCGGCTCCTCGCCGGCGAGCCGGTAGGGCATGTCCACGAAGCCGACCGAGTTCACGAGCACCGGAACCTGTGGCCGGTAGGCCTTCGCGGCTGACACGTGCTCAGCGGTGAGGTGGTGCCAGAGCGGGCGGCCGACGCCGTTGTTCGCCTCGTGGAAGACGATGTCGGCGCGGTCGCCGAGGATCAGCGCCGCGGTCGGGGCCAGGGAACGGATGTGGGCCCGGAGCCGGGCGGTGAGATCGTCCAGGGTGAGGCGGGCGTAGTCCTGCCAGGTCCGATAGCCGGGGGAGGCGGAGTCCTGTGGCAGCGGTGTCCCAGGCGCGAACCCCTCGAACCCCTTGTGACAGGCCAGGCAGTGGCACACGCCCCAGTAGGTGCGGGAGTAGTCCAGTTCGTTGAAGGACATCCAGTTCAGGAAGAACCCGGCGATGTCGTAGCGGGTGAGCACCTCCGTGATCACCTCGAACACCCGCTCCTGGTAGTACGCGCCGCTCGGGCAGACGCTGACCAGGCCGTTGTAGACCTGGTTCTCGCCCTGAGCGTTGACGAACAACCACTCCGGGTGCTCCTCGGCGCGGCGCCGGTCCACCTTGGAGAAGTCCATCCGGCCGAGCACCCGGATGCCGCGCACGCCGGCCGCGGCCACGGCGTCGCCGACCAGATCCCCGGACACCCGCCCGGCCAGAGCCGGGTTCGCGGTCTGGCTCGGCAGCGCCGTCGGGTAGTTCGAGATGATCCCGCCCACGGACAGCAGCCAGACGTTCGTGCCGAACTCCTCCAGGAAGTCCAGCACCTCGGCCACGTCCAGATCGGCGTCGATCTCGCGCAGGTTCGTCTGGAACGTGCGGAACGGCGCGCGCCACCACTCGGTCCCCGGCGTCGTGTCCGTCTGTGTGGGCTGGGTGGCCAGGGCCGCTCGGCCGTTCGGGGCGGTCACGTCGTGCTCCGTCCGGCCGCACTGCCGAGCACCCGGTGCAGCGCGGAGTGGTCGGACTCGCCGAGCCCCTGGGCGATCGCGGCGTTCATGAACTCGTGCGCGGAAGCGGTGTGCGGCAACGGCAGATCCATCGCTCGCGCGGCGCCGAGGGCGAGGCCGAGGTCCTTGCGGTGCAGCCGGATCCGGAAACCGGGCTCGTGGTGGTGGTCGATCATCCGCTGGCCGTGCACCTCGAGGATGCGCGAGGAGGCGAAGCCGCCCATCAGGGCCTCCCGTACCACGGCCGGGTCGACGCCCGCTGCCTCCGCGAACGTCAGGCCCTCGGCGACGGCCTGGATGGTCAGGGCGACGATGATCTGGTTGGCGACCTTCGCGGTCTGGCCGGCGCCGACGTCACCGACGTGGGTGATGGTGGCGCCGAGCACCTCCAGCAGCGGGGTGGCCCGCTCGAACGCGGACGCGGGCCCGCCGGCCAGGATGGTCAGCGTCCCGGCGCGGGCACCGACCTCGCCGCCGGAGACCGGGGCGTCGAGGTACTGCCCGCCGGCCCCGGTGATCCGCTCCGCGAAGGATCGGGTCGCGACCGGCGAGATCGAGCTCATGTCGATGACGAGGGCGCCGGGGCGCAGCGCCGCGGCGACGCCGTCCGTCCCGAACAGGACCTCCTCGACGTCCGGGGTGTCCGGGAGCATGAGGATGACGGCGTCGGCCTGGCCGGCCGCGTCCGCGGCCGAGCTCGCGCGGCGCCCGCCGGCGCCGACGAGGTGCTCGGTGGACTCCTTCACGCGGTGGAGGTGGACGGTGTGGCCGGCCGCGATGAGGTTGGCCGCCATCGGGGCGCCCATGACGCCGAGTCCGATGAATCCGATCTGCACTGTGGGTCTCCTTCGGGTGAGGGTTCGGTCGGTCAGGGCTGCTGCGGCCCGGGCCGGGCGTAGGTCCAGGTCAGGTGCGCGACCTCGAGGACGTCGACGGCGGGCACGCTCACGTGCACCCTGCCGTCGGCGACGTGGGCAGGTGCCCAGGTGTCGGCGAGCACCAGCCGGGCCGTGGCGCCGGTGGCGCCGTCCGGTAGCGCCACCGAGATCTCCTGCGGCGGCAGCGGGATGGTCTCGCGGTTCTGTCCGCGCATGGCCATCGGGTTGTTCAGGTTCACGAGGGCCACGGCCATCGACGTCGCGTCCGTGCGGACGGCCACGTCCACGAATCCCTGGCCCTCGATGCGCACCCGGGGTTCGCCGCCGAGCGCCCAGGCGACGGCATTGCGGATGAGCCGGGCGTGGTCGTGCTGCATCGCGGCCCAGAGGATCTCGCCCACGTTGAACGCCAGGTACACGCTGCGCCCACCGCCGGGCTGCTCGCGGCAGACCACCGCCGCGGAGCCCTCCCCGCCACGGGGATAGACCTCCTCCATCGGCAGGTCCGGGTAGTCCGGCACGAACCGGAACGGGACCGTGGTGACGTCCGCACCGGCGGTGCCGGCCGCCGTCGGGATCTCGATCGGTTCGACCCCGACCAGGCGGGTGCCGCCGACCACCCGGGTGGCCCCGTCGAAGCCGGCGGCGAGGGGGTGCTGCGGGTCGAGCGCGATGTAGTTGTTCTTGACCGGCCCACGCGGTGCCTGCGTGAGGCGGACGCCGAGCACGTCGCCGAGGGCGAGCTCGGTGCCGTCGCCGTCGGTCACGAGGGAGGACTCGTGGGCGGCCACCAGGCTGCCCCCGCCGGCCACCCACTCGCGGATCACGGCGCAGTGCGCGTCGGACAGGGCCCGGCAGTTCGGCAGGATCAGGACCCGGTACGGGGCGAGTCGTTCGAGCGTGAGCTCGGTGTCCGCGAGGTAGTCGAACGGCACCCGGGCCTCGACGAGGGCCTGGTAGAAGCCGTCCTCGTCGACGCTGCCGGCGGTGTAGCCGGCCCACGGGTTCGTCGGGTCGAGTCGGACGTTGTCGAGGATCGCGACCTCGCTCGTGATCGCCATCCCCTCGAAGACGCCCGCGACGCGCTCATGCAGACCGAACGCGTCCACGATCGGTGCCACCCAGCGGGTGTCGAACACGTTCGCGTTGAACTTCGTGTACCAGGGCAGGGCGCCGTGCACGAACCCGTCGGCCATCCAGGTCACGATCTCGTGCGGGTCTGCCACCGAGTCCTTCCACCGGTACTCGCCGTGCTCGGGGCCGACCGACGTGATCAGCGCGACCGGACGGTCCGGGAACATGCCCCGGCTGCGCTTGCCGATCCGCCCCGACCACCACAGTGCCTCGTTCTCGGAGCGGCCCTGCTTGTCGATGAAGAACATCGGGTACCGGTCGTCGACGAGGTCACGGACCAGGTCCCGGGTCAGCATCGCGCCGCGGTTGGGGATGAACCGGGCGTGCGGTCGGACCTCGCGCACCGCGTCGTCCCAGAGGACCACGAGCTCGGACAGCTGCCGGCTGCGCCAGGCGGTGTAGGCGCGCCAGGCCGGGTCGGTGCGGTCCTGCGTACGCGGCAGGTGCAGGCCGGTGTCGTCGAAGAACCGGCGCTCGGCCGCCTCGGAGTACGAGATAGCCGACGGTCCCTCCCACCGGTTCGCGAACACGGCGTCCACGTCGTAGTCGCGCACGATCTCACGGGCGACGTCGGTGATGAACTCCCGGTGGTAGGTGCTGAACGGGTCGGTCAGCCAGATGTCCGGGAACGCCCAGTGCGGGATCGGGTTGCCGTCGGCGTCGCGGGCGAGCCACTCGGGGTGGGCCTGCGCGGCATCGGCGTGGATCGCGTGCGGGTCCACCCGGGCCATCACGTGCATGTCCAGTTCCCGGGCTCCGGCGACCAGATCCCCGAACGGGTCGGTGTTCCCGAGGTGCCTGCTGCGGTAGTGGAACGGGATCCGGGTCGGGTAGAACGCCATGTACCCGCCGGCGCTGAGGCAGAGCGCGTTCGAGCGGGACTGGCGCATCACCGAGATCCAGAACTCCGGGTCGAAGTGCAGCGGATCGTCCTCGACGAAGGTCAGCTGGGTCCACCGGGTGGCGGTCCGGAACCAGTCCAGCGATCGCGCGGTGGTGGGGCCCTGCGGGATGGGGTCGAGCCCGGGCTCGTGATCCGTCGTCAGCATCGTTGCGACCTCTCGTTCGGCGTGCTCGTAGTATTGTCTGACAAGATAGCAAGTACAACATGTACTGCCTAGAGTCTTGGAGTGTGAGACGTGCAGCACCTCGGCTACGACCTCAGTGCCAACGTGTCCCTGTTGTGGACCGAGTACGACTATCTCGACCGGTTCGCCGCGGCGGCGGACGCCGGCTTCGCGTTCGTGGAGACGTGGTGGCCGTTCCCGGCTGCCGAGCCCACCGTGGCGCAGGAGGCGGACCTGCTCCGGTCGATCGAGGCCGCCGGGGTGCGCCTGCGCGGGCTGAACCTCTTCGCCGGGGACATGCCCTCCGGCGAGCGGGGGATCGTCACGAACGCCGCGCGGCGCCCGGAGTTCATGGCGAACCTGGCGGCTGTCACCCGGATCGCCGAGGCCACCGGGTGCGACCGGTTCAACCTGCTCTACGGCCAGTTGACGGACGACGAGGATCCGACGGCGCAGCACGCCGCCGCGCAGGAGGCGGTCGCCATCGCGGCCGCCGCGTTGGGCGAGGGCGGCGGCGTGGTGCTCATCGAGCCTCTGGCCGCCGGGCTGAACGGGGCCTACCCGCTGCACACCCACGAGGACGTGATCGCCCTGCTGGACGGCCCGTTCGCGGGCGTCGCGGGCGTCGGGCTGCTGTTCGACACCTTCCACCTGGCCATGAACGGTGTGGACGTGGTCGCGGCGGTGGAGCGGTCCGGGGCGCGGATCGCGCACGTGCAGATCGCCGATGCCCCCGGCCGGGGCGAGCCCGGATCGGGCGATCTGGCCTGGGACGAGGTGTTCGCGGCGCTGCGCGCGGCGGGCTACGCGGGGCCGGCCGCCGCCGAGTACCGGCCCACCGTGCGCACGGAGGACTCCCTGGCGTGGGTTCGCCCGTGAGCGGTGGTGGCATCCCCTACAGTGGCTCCGGACGGCGGGGTGGCCGATCCCTAGACTCGTCTCATCGTCAGACAATCTCCCGAGGTGATCGCATGAGCTCAGGGCAGTTCCAGCTGGGTCCGTCCTCGCTCACCGATGCCCTCTACGAATCGGTCCGCAGCCGCATCATCAGCGGTGACATCGCCCCGGGCGAGAAGCTGACCGAGCAGCGGATCGCCGACGACTACCGGGTCGCGCGTCCGACCGCGAAGGCCTGCCTCGAGCGGCTCACCGCGCTCGGGCTGCTGCGCCGCTCCGCCCACAAGACGGCCGTCGTACCCGAGCTCGACGAGCAGGACATCACCGACCTGTTCTTCACCCGCGAGATGTTCGAATGCACCGCCGCGGACCGCCTCGCCGAGGCCAGGACGGTTCCGGACGCGGCCCGCAAGGCCCAGGCCGCGATCGAGTCCGCAGTGCGCGCGAAGGCGTTCGACGACCAGGTGGTCGCGGACATCGAGTTCCACTGGGCGCTCATCAACGCCGTCGACAGTCCGCGTCTGTCCCGGGTGTACGAGATGGTCAGCGGGGAGGTGCACCTGACGATGGGGCAGTTCAAGGCGCACCGGCGCACGACGCCGTCGACCGTCGCGGCCGAGCATGCCCTGATCCTGAAGGCGATCGAGGACGGCGACCGGGCCGGGGCCCGCGAGCAGATGGCCCATCACCTGCAGGGGGCTCGGGACCGGGTGCTCGCGCAGGTCATGGCCGCCCGCGAGGAGGCCCCGGCCTGAACAGGGCCCGATCTGGCCCGGTCCACCGGGATGACCCGGCTTGCATGTCGGGCGCGCCTGGGTGACGGTGGAACGACCAGGGCGCACGCGTGTGGTTCACCGCTGCCGTCAAGCGTCACCATCGAAGTCACGAGAGGGAGCACTCATGCTCACCCTGACCGAGAACGCCCAGACCGCCATCAGGACCATCGCCACCGAGGCCGGCCTGCCCGAGCGCGGGGGAGTGCGGATCGCCATGGCCGAGAGCGGCACCGAGCTCCAGATGGCTCTCGCGCCGGAGCCCGCTGCCGGGGACGACGTCATCGAGGACGAGGGCGCGCGCGTGTTCGTGCCGACCGAGACCTCGGCACTGCTCGCCGAGCAGGAACTCGACGCCGCCACCACCGAGCAGGGCACCGGCTTCACGCTGCGCCAGCAGGCCTAGACGCCGCACCGACACCCCGGCCGGTCTCCATGCGCATGCAGGCGAGACCGGCCGGGGCCGTCGGGTCGGTCAGGAGTTGCCCGCCGCGCTCGTGAGCTTCTCCATCACCTTGTTGATGGTGAACGAGGCAGGCTCCTGGCGCGGTGGGAACTCCAGGAATGTCTGCAGCATCTGCGCCACGTACGCCTGCGCCGGCACGAACAGGAAGATCCGCGACATCATCCAGTCGTAGTAGGTGTTGGACGTGCGGTCCGCGCGTTCGAACGGGTCCGTCCGCAGGTTGAAAAGTTTCGGTGCCCGCAGTTCCACCCACGGATCCAGCCACACGGCGAGCGTCCCCTCGGTGCGCTGCTCCAGGAACACGATCTTCCAGTTGTCGAAGCGCAGCGCGGTCAGGTCGCCCTCGTCCGACACGTAGAAGAAGTGGTTGCGAGGGCTCTTCTCGGCGGCGCCGGTGATGTAGTCGAGTTGGTTGTGGCCGTCGAGTTGCACGTGGTACTCGGTGCCGTTCAGCTCGGTGCCCGCGGCGAGGCGGTCGGCGATGTCCGGATCACCGGCCGCGGCGAGCAGGGTCACGAACCAGTCGTTGTGGCTGACGATGCCGTTCAACGTCGTGCCGGCCGGGATGTGCCCGGGCCAGCGCACCATCGCCGGCACTCGGTAGGCGCCCTCCCAGTTCGAGTTCTTCTCGTTCCGGAACGGGGTCATCGCGCCGTCCGGCCAACTGTTCATGTGCGGGCCGTTGTCCGTGGAGTACATGACGATCGTGTCCTCGGCGAGGCCGAGCTCGTCGATCAGGTCGAGCAGACTGCCGACGACGTCGTCGTGGTAGAGCATCGCGTCGTGATACTCCGACTGCCAGCGCCCGGCGCGCCCCTTGTCCTGCTCGCGCACGTGGGTCCGGAAGTGCATGTGGGTGGCGTTGAACCATACGAAGAACGGGGCGTCGTCCTCCGCCTTGGCCCGGATGAAGTCCGCCGCAGCGTCGCGGAACTCCTCGTCGCAGGTCTCCATGCGCTTCTTGGTGAGCGGGCCGGTGTCCTCGATCCGCTGGGTGCCGTCCCCGTTCGCCCAGGAGTGGATCACGCCGCGCGGGCCGAACCGGTCGTGGAAGTTCGGGAAGTCCTCGGGTGAGGGGTAGTCCGGGTGCTCCGGCTCCTCCTCGGCGTTCAGGTGGTAGAGGTTGCCGAAGAACTCGTCGAACCCGTGCATCGTCGGCAGGAACTCGTCCCGGTCTCCGAGGTGGTTCTTGCCGAACTGGCCGGTCGCGTACCCCTGCGCCTTGAGCGCGGTGGCGATCGTCGGGTCCTCGGCGCGCAGGCCGACGTCGGCGCCCGGCATGCCCACCTTGGTCAGCCCGGTGCGGTACGGGTTCTGCCCGGTGATGAACGCGGCGCGGCCCGCCGTGCAGCTCTGCTCACCGTAGTAGTCGGTGAACTTCACCCCCTCGTCCGCCACCCGGTCGATGTTGGGGGTCCGGTAGCCCATCAGACCGTCGGAGTACGTGCTGAGGTTCGTGAGGCCGATGTCGTCGCCCCAGATGATCAGGATGTTCGGCTTGTCTGCCATCGCGTGCTCCCTCGGATCAGCGGCGGGAAGGTCCCACGGTGATCGAAGCACGGCGGCCTGCGGCACAGATCATCCGTCCGGGGTGAGCCCGGGGACGGCGGCCACTCCTAGCGTCGGAACCGACGGCAGCGAGTGGCCGTCCGACCGAAGGGACCGAGACGTGCCCGATCTGCCCGATCTGCCTTCGTGGCGCGCGACGCCCACCCGCGCGGCGATCGAGGACTTCCTCGCCGCCGTCACCACCGAGGGCGGCCCCGACTTCGTCCCGCCCGAGCGCCGCGTCGCCGTCTTCGACAACGACGGCACGCTCTGGACCGAGAAACCGATGCTGGTCCAGCTCCACTACCTGCTCGAGCAGTGGAAGGTCGCCGCCGAGGCGGACCCGGCCCTCGCGACGACCCAGCCCTACCAGGCCGCGGTCAGCGGCGATCTGGCCTGGCTCGGCGCCGCGGTGGACAAGCACTACGCCGGGGACGACGCGGATCTCGGCCTGATCATCGCCGCCGTCTCCGCTGCGAGCGCCGGATCGAGCGTGGAGGAGTACGAGGCCTCGGTGGCCGCGTTCTTCAGGGACGCCCGCCACCTGACCCTGGACCGGTCCTACGCCCACACCGTGTACCAGCCGATGGTCGAGCTCGTCCGGTTGCTGGACGCCCACGACTTCCGGACCTACATCGTCTCCGGTGGCGAGCGCGACTTCATGCGACTGATCGCCCAGGACTACTACGGGATCCCGACGCAGCGGGTGATCGGCACCGCACTCGGCCTGGAGTACGACGCCGAGCACAACGTGGTGCGCTACAGGAGCGCGCTGTCCTTCTTCGACGACGGGCCCGAGAAGCCGGTACGGATCTGGACCCGCACCGGGCGGCGCCCGATCCTGGCCGTGGGCAACTCCAACGGCGACGTCCCGATGCTCCGGTTCGCCCAGGGCAACCCTCGGAGCCTGGCGCTGCTCGTCAACCACGACGACGACACCGAGCGCGGCGACCAGCCCTACGCCAAGGGCGCCGAGAAGGCGATCGAGGCAGCCGGCGTCCACGGGTTCACGGTGATCAGCGTGCGCGACGACTGGTCCCGGGTCTTCCCGCCCGACGACGCCCAGGACTGAGGCGACCGGACCGCCCCCGGCGACCCCCGCCGTCGGGCCGGGATGCTCAGGCGTCCTTCGCGCAGCGGAAACCGATGTGCGACATCCCGGTGTCCTCCGCCTGCGGTGAGCGGGCGGCGGGCCGGAACCGCAGGCAGTACTCCGGCGAGCAGAGCTGGGAGCCGCCCTTGAGCACCCGGCGGGGAATGTCGATGCCCTCCTGCTTGCTCGCCGCCGCGAGCAGGTTCGTGCGCTTGCCGGGGTCCACCGGCTTGTCCGAGAGGCGCAGGTGCCGGGGCGTGTAGAAGTCGGATGTCCACTCCCAGACGTTGCCGATCAGGTCGAACAGTCCGTAACCGTTCGCGGGATACGACCCGACCGGTGCCGCGTCCCCCACGCCCTGGTTGTCGTACGGGAAACGCCCGAGCCACGTGTTCGCCTGCGCGACGCCGTCCGGATAGGGCTCGTCGCCCCACGCGAACCGTTGGCCGTCGTTGCCGCCGCGAGCCGCGTACTCGTGCTCGGCCTCGGTCGGCAGCCGCAGGCCGGCCCAGGTCGCATACGCCGTGGCGTCCTCGAAGCAGACGTGGATGACCGGGTGGTTCTGCCGGTCCTCGACACCGGAGTCCGGCCCGAACGGCCGGCGCCAGTACGCCCCGGGCTGCCAGCGCCACCAGTTCCGCCAGTTCCGCAGGTCGACCGGGCCGGTGGTCGGCGTGAACACCATGGCGCCCGGGACCAGGTCGGCGGGGTCGGCGCCCGGGAAGTCCTTCGGGTCCAGCTCCCGTTCGGCGACGGTGACGTACCCGGTCGCCGCGACGAACCGGGCGAACGCGGCGTTCGTCACCTCGTACCGGTCGATCCAGAACGGCGCGACCTCGCGCTCGTGCACCGGCCGTTCGTCGGGGTAGAACTCCTCGGACCCCATCAGGAAGGTGCCGCCGTCGAGGCGGACCATGTCGTGGCTGGGGACCGTCATGACCGCGGGGGCTCCTTCGGTGTGGGCGTCGCCTCGAGTCTATGGGCGATGCCCGACGGCGGTGGTCGCCGTTCGCGGGCGGCCCGCGGTCGGGGTGGGGGTCGGGGCTGTCAGGATCGGCGGTCGGTGGCCGCCTCGAGCTGCTCGCGCAACTGCGCTGTGGTGCCGACGGGCAGGTCGCAGACGAACCCGCGGCAGACGTACGCGGCGGAGCCGCCGCGCAGCAGGGGCCGGTCGACGCGCAGGGGGTGCGGGTCCTCGGGCGCGCCGAACGCGAGCACCAGGCCCGGCGACGTGCTCGCCCGTGCGAGCCGGACCATCTCCTCGGCGACCTCGTCGGTCCCGACCACGGCCACCTGCACCGGCCCGGCCAGGGCCGCCTCGGCCACGGCGAGCGTCCAGCCGGCGAACCGGGCGTCGCGGCGGGCCACCTCGCCGCCGGCTGCGATGGCGGCGTCGGCCTCCGCACGCCACCGGCCGGTCAACGCGGAGAACGTCAGCAGCGCCCCGGCCAGGGCCGAGGTGCCCGAGGGCTCCGCGTTGTCACCCAGCCCGCGCGGGCGGATGACCAGGGCCTCGGCGTCGTCCGCGGTGTCGAAGAAGCCGCCGTCGCCGTCGGCGAAGTGGGCCAGCGCGGTGCCGAGCAGACCCTCCGCCGCGTCCAGCAGGCGGCGCTCGCCCGTGGCCTGGTGTAGCGCGAGCAGGCCCTCGGCGAGGTTGCCGTAGTCGTCGGCGACCCCGGCGGCGTCGCCGGCGACACCGTCACGGGAGGTGCGCAGCAGGCGTGGGCCCGATTCGCCCGCCACGACGTGCACCGCGAGCAGGAAGTCCGCGCACCGGGTCGCGGCGGCCACCCACTCGGGTCGGTCCAGGAGCGCGCCCGCCTCGGCCAGCGCCGCGATCGCCAGGCCGTTCCAGCTCGTGACCACCTTGTCGTCCCGCGCCGGCTGCGGCCGCCGTGACCGGGCCGCGAGCAGCGCGGCCCGCCACTGCGGCCACTGCGCCGGCGGCTCCCCGACCATCCGCAGGGTCGAGCGGCCCGCCTCGAACGTGCCCTCGGGACTGACGCCCAGCAGCTCGGCCGCAGCGACGCCGTCGGGCCCCAGGACGTCGGACACCTCGGCGGGCGACCACACGTACGTGAGCCCCTCCTCGCCGTCGGTGTCCGCGTCCAGCGCGGAGGCGAAGCCGCCCTGCGCGGTGCCGAGGTCGCGCAGCAGGAACTCGGCGGTCTCGGTGGCCACGCGCCGGGCGAGCGCCGAGCCCGCGGCACCTCCAGCACGGAACAGGTGCAGGTACACGCGCAGCAGCTGGGCGTTGTCGTAGAGCATCTTCTCGAAGTGCGGCACCACCCAGGCCGCGTCCACGGAGTACCGGGCGAACCCGCCGGCGAGCTGGTCGTAGATGCCGCCCCGGGCCATCGCCTCGCAGGTCGCCTCCGCCATCGCGAGCGCCGGCCCCGAGCCGGTGCGGGCGGCGTGGCGGAGCAGGAACTCCAGCACCATAGACGGGGGGAACTTCGGCGCGGATCCGAAGCCGCCACGGCGGGGGTCGAAGTCGAGGCGGAGGTGGCTGACGGCGTCGGCGAGCTGGTCCTCGCCGATCGGCATCGGCGCGCCGACGTCGGCGAGCGTGCGCAGGTCGTCGGCGATCTTCACGCCGCCGTCCACGACGGCGGACCGGTTGTCCCGCCACACCTCGTGCACGGCCCGCAGGAGCTGGAGGAACGGGGCCTTCGGGTAGTAGGTGCCGCAGTGGAACGGCTCGCCCGCGGGCGTGAGGAAGCAGGTCATCGGCCACCCGCCCGCGCCGGTCATCGCCTGGGTGGCGCGCATGTAGACGGCGTCGATGTCCGGGCGTTCCTCGCGGTCCACCTTGATCGCCACGAAGTCGGTGTTGACCGCCGCGGCCACGGTCTCGTCCTCGAACGACTCGTGGGCCATCACGTGGCACCAGTGGCAGGCCGCGTAGCCGACGCTGAGCAGGATCGGCACGTCGCGCTCGCGAGCCTGCGCGAGCGCTTCGGGGCCCCACTCCTGCCAGTGCACCGGGTTGTCCGCGTGCTGGCGCAGGTACGGGGAGGTCGAGTCCGCGAGCAGGTTCGCCATGTCTCCACCGTAGGCGGCGCGTCCAGCGGGCTCACTCCGGGCCGGTCAGCACCTTCAGAGTTACGGGTTGATGAGGACGAGGTCCCTTCCGGTCGTGACGTCGCGGAACTGCGTCGGGGTGCAGGTCGACGTATCCCCTTCCGCATCCCGTGGCCCGGGTCTAGTGTTCCCACCCATGGCCTCGAGCGGGGGAGGTCACCGACCGTCGGCATCGGTGTCCACGGATTCGGTGCGCCAGGGGCGGCTTGGGCCATGCCGGCATCACACCCCCGCGGACCAGGACCGGGTTTCGACCCGGTGGCGCAGCAACGGGGAGGAATCATGCGCACACGAAGGATCATCGGGACCACCGCAGCCGTCACGCTCACGCTCACCATCGCCGCCTGCGGGTCGGACGACGGCGGCGGCTCGGGTGACGGGACACTCGTCGGCGAGGGCAGCGGCGCGGACTGCGAGATCGCCGCCGCGATCGGTGTCGGGGCGGCCCTGTCGCTGACCGGGGCGGCGGCCAGTTACGGCGAGTCGCAGCGCAACGGGCTGGAGCTGGCCGTCGCGGACCTGAACGAGGAGGGCGGCGTCACGTACGAGCTGACCGTCGAGGACGACCAGACCGACCCGCGGCAGGGCATCACCGTGTTCGAGGACTTCACCGGCGGTGACACCAGCATCATCATCGGCCCGACGCTGTCCAATGGCGCGTTCCAGGCCCAGCCGATCGCCCAGGAGGCGGGTGTGCCGGTGCTGGCCATCTCCAACACGGCCTCCGGGATCACCGAGCAGGGTGACTACATCTTCCGGGACTCCCTGACCGAGGCGCAGGTCATCCCACAGACCATCGCCCTGGCCACCGAGACCTACGACCTGGAGCAGGTCGTGGTGATGTACAGCAACGACGACGCCTTCACCGAGTCCGGCTACGAGGTGTTCGCCTCCTCCCTGGAGTCCGAGGGTGTCGAGGTGACCGACACCCTGACCTTCTCGGTGTCGGACACCGACTTCCGGCCGTTGCTCACCGAGGCCCTGGCCGCCGAGCCCGATGCGCTGGTCGTGTCCGGCCTGATCGAGGCGGCCATCCCACTGGTCACCCAGGCCCGTGATCTCGGCATCGAGGTGCCGATCATCGGGGGGAACGGGTTCAACAACCCGCAGCTGATGGCCGACGCCGGAGCGGCGGCGGAGGGCGTGGTGGTCGGTGCGGCCTGGAACTCCACCTCCGACAACGCCGAGAACGTCGAGTTCCTGGACGCGTACGAGCAGGAGTTCGGCGGGCCGCCGGACCAGTTCGCCGCCCAGGCCTACGCCGCGATGACGATCATCGACACCGCCGTGCGGCACAACTGCTCGGGGGAGCGCGATGACGTCCAGGACGGCCTGAACAACATCGCCGACCTGCCCACGGTGCTCGGTTCGCTGACGATCAACGACGACCGTGACGCCGAGCACGAGGCGGTCGTGCAGGTGGTCGAGGACGGCGCGTTCGCCGTCCTCGGCTGAGGCGCCCAGCCCCGATGGACGTCCAACAGCTCCTCAACGGGCTGTTCGTCGGCTCGATCTACGCGCTGTTCGCGATCGGTTTCACGCTCGTCTTCGGTGTCCTGGACCGCCTGAACCTGGCGCACCCGGCCGTCTTCACCGTGGCCGCGTTCGTGGGGATCGAGCTGGTGGCGGTCGGTGGGCTCTCGATCTGGGCGGCGCTCCCGGTGGTGTTCGTGGTCGGCGGCCTGCTCGGCCTGGTGATCGAGCAGGTCGCCTTCCGGCCGCTCAAGGGACGGGCGGACGCCCACTTCGCGGGCCTGATCTCCTCGATCGCGCTCGCGGGCATGTTCATCGCGCTGCTGCAGTGGCGCTACGGACCGGACACCAAGCGCTTCCCCGCGGAGTCCTTCCCGGAGACCACGTACAAGGTCCTCGGCGCGCAGGTGACCGGGGTGCAGGTCGCGATCCTGCTGATCACGATCGTGCTCGCCGTCGGGCTGCATCTGCTGGTCGGTCGGACCCGACTGGGCCGCAGCATGCGTGCGACCGCGGAGAACCCGACGGCGGCACGGGTGGTGGGCGTCAACGTGGACCGCGTCAGTGCCACCACGCTCGCCATCTCCTCCGCGCTCGGCGCGGTCGCCGGTGCCCTGTTCGCCATGAACGTCAACAGCGCGCAGTTGGGCATGGGTGGTGCGATCGAGCTCAAGGGGCTCGCCGTGATCGTGGTGGGCGGGATGGCGTCCCTGCCCGGTGCCCTGGTGGGCGGCCTGCTGCTCGGCCTCGCGGAGGTCTTCACCGTTCAGTACATCGGCTCGAGCTGGCGCGACCTCGTCGCCTTCGGCCTGCTCTTCCTGATCCTCGTGGTGCGTCCCCAGGGACTGTTCGGCACCCGCAAGGTCCGGGAGGTCTGATGCCCGGCGACGCGACCCTCGTGTTCATCGCCATCAGCGGGATCTTCGCGTTCTCGTTCTACGCCGTCCTGGTGGCGGGGCAGCTCAGCCTCGGCCAGGCCGGTTTCGCGGCCATCGCCGCGTTCGGCTCGGCCACGCTCGCTCCCGCGCCGTCGCAGGTGGGTGACGTCCCGGCGCTGCTGATCGCGGTCGCGATCGGGATGTCGATGGGCGTGCTCGCCTCGATCGTGCTGGGTCTTCCGACGATGCATCTGCGTGGGGTGTTCCTGGCGATCGCGACCCTCGGGTTCGCCGAGGCCGTGCGCATCCTGATCATCAACATGGAGTCGCTCGGCGGCGCCCAGGGCATGCCGGTCCCGAAGGTGGTGACCCCCGCGATCGCGTGGGTGTTCCTGCTGCTGGTGGCCTACTGGTTCTGGCGGCAGGGTCCGTCCCGGTACGGCCGGGCGCTGGCCGCGATCCGGGAGGACGAGCTGGCCGCCCGAGCGATGGGCATCGACGTGGGCCGCCATCGCCTGCAGGTGTTCGTGACCTCCGGCGCCCTCGCGGGGCTCTACGGCGTCCTCTGGGCGTACTTCGTGAGGCTGATCGCGCCGGAGGACTTCTCGTTCACGACCGCGATCGATGGTCTGGTCACGGCGGTGGTCGGGGGCTCGACGCTGTTCGTCGGCCCGATCCTGGGCAGCATCTTCCTGACCCTGGTGCCGGACCTGCAGCGGGCGATCGGGATTGACGCCGGCTGGATCCGGCCCTTCCTGGCCAGCCTGCTGTTGCTCCTGGTGATCCTGTTCCTGCCCGGCGGGCTGGCCAGCCTCGTTCCGCGCCGGGTCCGGATGCCTGCCGTCACGGGGACCGACCTCGGCAGCGAGGCCGCCGGGCTGGAGACGAGGCAGCACCCGGCCGACGGCGAACCGGTGGTCCGGCTCCGCGGGCTCAGCAAGGACTACGGCGGGGTGCACGCGGTGCGTGGCGTGGACCTCGAGGTCACCGGTGGTGAGATCCTCGGCCTGATCGGGCCGAACGGCGCGGGCAAGACCACACTGGTCAACATGATCAGCGGCCTGGTCCGCGGCACCTCGGGCACGGTCGAGGTCCTGGGGATCCGACCCGGACGCACGGCCGTGCACCGGGTCGCCGCCGCCGGCGTGAGCCGCACCTTCCAGCAGTCCCGGTTGTTCCCGCGACTGTCCGCCCTGGAGAACACCCTCGTCGGCAGCCACGTCCTCACCCGACCGACCTTCGTGCGCCGGATGCTCTGGTTGCCGTCCGCCCGCCGCGACGAGCAACGTGCCCTGCAGCACGCGGCCCGGTGCCTGCGCCGGGTCGGCCTTGCGGACAAGGCCGCAGTGCCCGCCAAGGCGCTCTCGTACGGGGACCAGCGACGCCTGGAGATCGCCCGCGCGCTCGCCGCGGACCCGTCCCTGCTGATCCTGGACGAACCCGCCGCCGGGATGAACCACGTCGAGGCGGCCGGGCTCTCCGACCTGATCGGCGCGCTGGGGCGGGACGGCCTGACGATCCTGCTGATCGAGCACAACGTCGCGATGGTGATGCGCACCTGCTCCCGGATCGTGGTGCTCAACTTCGGTGAGGTCATCGCAACCGGCTCCCCGGAGGAGGTGGCCGCGAACAGCGAGGTGGTCGAGGCCTACCTGGGCAGTGCCGAGCCCGAGGGGGAACCACGATGACCGGGCTGACCGGGCCGATCCTGACGGTCGAGGACCTGCGGGTGCGCTACGGCCGGGTGGAGGCGGTGCGCGGGGTGAGCTTCGACGCCGCCGCGGGCGAGCTCGTGACCCTGGTCGGTGCCAACGGGGCCGGCAAGAGTTCGATCATCAACGCCGTCTCCGGCCTGGTGCGCCCGCGGGGCGGCCGGATCCTCTTCGAGGGCCGCGACATCACCCGAACGCCCGCCCACCGGCTGGTCCGGTCCGGCCTAGTGCAGGTGCCGGAGGGCAGACAGATCCTGGCGACGCTCACCGTCGAGGAGAACCTCAGGCTCGGGGCACCCCGCCGGGCCGGCATCGGGGAGGTCTACGGGCGCTTCCCGGTCCTCGCCGAGCGCCGACGGAGTCCGGCCGGCACCCTGTCCGGTGGCGAGCAGCAGATGCTGGCGATCGGCCGTGCCCTCGTGGCCCGGCCCCGGCTGATCCTGCTCGACGAGCCGTCGATGGGTCTGGCCCCCCGGATCGTCGACGAGGTGTTCGGCGTGATCGGGGAGATCCGTTCCTCCGGTACCACCGTGGTCCTGGTCGAGCAGAACGCCCGCCGGGCCCTGCGGGCCGCCGATCACGGCTACATCCTGGCCAGCGGTGAGATCGTCCACAGCGGTCCGGCGGCCGAGCTGCTCGGCGATGACCGGGTGGTCCAGGCCTACCTCGGGGTGGAGACCTGAGGACTCCTACCCGCGTGGGTCCGGCTCACGGACCTGGATCCGGAGGTGGTCGAACCCGTCGAGACCGAGGACGTCGAGGACGCCCGGTACCAGGTCCGGGTCCGGCCGGAAGTGCACCGTGGTGCCGGTCGCGCCGGTCATGCCCGCGACCTCCTCGAGCTCGCCGACCGGGATGCCGTGTTCGTAGCGCTGGCGCCAGGCACCCTCGTCCCGGTGGTTGGTGTGCACCAGCCAGGTGCTCAGGGCCGCGACCACGGACATGCCCCGGCGGGCCCGACCGTCCGGGAGCGGCGTCGCCTCCGTGGTGTCGAAGAAGCGAAGGTCCTTCGTCGCCATGACCGGCTTGCGGATGACCGTCCCGTCCGCGCGGCGGTGGACGGCGGTGCCGCGCCCGTCGTCGGTCACCGAGACGGAACCGTCCGGATACCGGGTGAGCACCACGGTGCCGGTCCGGGCACCCGCGGCGGCCTCCTCGTCGGCGTACGCGAGCACCTCCTGGACCAGGTGCGTCACGCCTCCGCCGACCAGGCGGGCGGCGCCGGCACGGATCGCGGCGAGATGGTCCAGGTCCACGGGCTGGGCCCACTCGTGGGTGGTGGCGGCGGGGAGGTCGGAGGTCATCCCCGCATCCTGCCACCGGCGTGTCCGCGCGGGTGCCGGCCGAGGCCCTCGACCGGATCTAGGGCAGCGGGTCCTGCTCCGGGGAGGGCACCGGCCGGGTGGTCTCGGCCGCCCGCATCGTGCGGCTCGCGGCGATGGCGAGCAGGGCGGCGGTGAGGCCGGCGCCCATCACCACGACGTACCCGCCGCGTGGTCCGAAGGAGTCGACGGCCTGTCCGGACAGGGACGTGCCGACGGCGAACCCGAGGCCGATCGCGGTGCCCACCCAGGTCAGGCCCTCGGTCAGCCGGGACGACGGAACCAGGGCCTGCACGAGCGCGTTGCCGGTGATGATCGTCGGTGCGATCGTGAACCCGGTCACGAACATCACCGGCGCCAGGACGAACAGGGAGTCCACCCACACGAACAGGCTGACCCCGAGCGCCAGCAGGATGACGCCGCCGACGAACCGCTTCCACAGCGGCGCCACCCACTCCCGGGCACCGTAGAGCAGACCGGAGATCAGGGAGCCGGCCGCCATCACCGCAAGCATCACACCGGCCCACGCCTTCGCGCCGTGGGCTTCGGAGAACGCGACCGTCGCCACGTCCGAGGCGCCGAAGATGATGCCCATCCCGACGAACACGACCGCGATCACGACCATCGCGCCGGAACGCATCACCGAGCGGTGCTCACCCTGCGGCGGGCGGCCCGAGGGCGGCGGTTCGGTGGCCCGCTGGGACAGGAACCAGAACCCGCCCGCCCCGGCCGCGACGATCGCGGTGACCAGTCCCGCCGTCGGGCTGATCGAGGTGGCCAGGAACGTGGCCAGCACCGGCCCGATCACGAACACCAGTTCGTCGAGCGCGGACTCCAGCGAGTACGCGGTGTGCAGCTCCCGCGGCCCGTCGATCACCAGGTTCCACCGTGCCCGTACCATCGCGCCCATCGAGCCGACGGTCGCACCACTGAGCACGGCGGCGAGGTAGAGCCAGACCTCGTCCGCGCGGACCGACCCGACGACCGTGATCGCGACCAGGCCGGTCATCGCGACCGCGAGTGATCGGCGCATCACCCTCGCCTGCCCGAACCGGTCCACGAGCCGGGCGATCTGGGGCGCGCAGACCGCCTGGGCCAGCGCGTAGGCGGCGGCCACCCGGCCGGCCAGGCCGTAGGTGTCGTACACGGCCGAGATCATCAGCACGATCGAGATGGTGACCATCGACATCGGCAGCCGGGCGAGGACTCCGGCGGTCGAGAAGGCGAGGGCGCCGGGCCTGCTCAGCACGCGGCGGTAGGGGGCGAGCACGATAGATTCTTGCACCGTCCGACCACCACACTGCCCGGGGGATCCGCCGTCGCGGTAGCGTGCACCGATGAGGATCACGAAGCGTGAGCATGCCTGCCTGATCGTCGAGCACGGCGACCCCGGGTCCGGCGACGCGGTGCTCGTCATCGACCCGGGCTCGTTCTCCACCCTTCCGGACCTGGGCTCCCTCGGCCCGGTCGCGGCTGTCGTGCTCACCCACGCGCACGCCGACCACGCCCATCCCGAGCACCTGGCCGCGCTCCGGGATGCGAACCCGGACGCCGTGTTCCTCGGGCCGCCGGCCGTGGCGGCGGCGGTCGCGGGCATCGGGATCCAGGTGGTGCAGGCCGGTCAGTCCTTGACCGTCGGCCCGTTCGAGCTGACCTTCCACGGCGGGGTGCACGCCCGGATCCACTCCTCGATACCGCCGGTGGACAACGTCGGGGTCAGCGTGAACGGCGTCCTGTACCACCCGGGCGACTCCCTCGAGCCCGCCGTCACCGGGATGCCGGTGCTGGCCGCCCCGGTGAGCGGGCCCTGGCTCAAGGCGGGCGAGGTGATGGACCTGGTCGGCGCCGTCGGCGCCGCGCACGTGGTGCCGATCCACGAGAGCCACGCCTCCGCCGTCGGGCAGCAGTTGATGGCGCGGCTCGTGGGCGGCGCGGCCGAGGCGGCCGGTGGGCGCTACGACGCGCTCGCGGTCGGCGAGTCCCTGGAGGTCTAGCCGTGGCCGCTGAGATCGCACCTGCCGTTGTGAGTTAGCACCGTGCACCGGTGCGAAGTCACACTGTGAGGTGCGATCTCAGCGATCTGGGCGTCAGTCGGCGAGCGCCTGGCTGACCACGTCCTTGGCGGCCTCCTGCACCTGGGTCAGGTGGTCGGCGGAGACGAACGACTCCGCGTAGATCTTGTACACGTCCTCGGTGCCGGACGGCCGCGCCGCGAACCAGGCGTCCGCGGTCGTCACCTTGAGGCCGCCGATCGCGGCGCCGTTGCCGGGCGCGGCCACGAGCCGGTCGGTGATCGGCTGCCCGGCGAGTTCGGTCGCCGAGACGGCGTCGGGGGCGAGGGCGCCGAGCCTGGCCTTCTGCTCCCGCGTCGCAGGGGCGTCCACCCGGGCGTACCAGCTCTCCCCGTGCTCGGCCACCTGCTCCTCATGCAACTGGCTGGGGGAGCGGCCGGTCACGGCCTGGATCTCGGAGGCGAGCAGCGCGAGCAGGATGCCGTCCTTGTCCGTGGTCCAGACCGACCCGTCCTGCCGCAGGAACGAGGCCCCCGCGGACTCCTCGCCACCAAACCCGACGGACCCGTCGAGCAGGCCCGGAACGAACCACTTGAACCCGACCGGCACCTCCATCAGCGGGCGGCCAAGCCCGCCGACCACCCGGTCGATGAGCGCGGACGAGACGAGTGTCTTGCCGACCCCGGTGCGCGGACCCCAGCCGTCGCGGTGGGAGTACAGGTAGGCGATCGCCACGGCGAGATAGTGGTTCGGGTTCATCAGGCCACCGTCGGGCGTGACGATGCCGTGCCGGTCCGCGTCCGCGTCGTTGCCGGTCGCGATGTCGTACGGGGCGGCGGCGCCCTCGGCGCGCATCGTGTTCACCAGCGACGCCATCGCCGACGGCGAGGAGCAGTCCATCCGGATCTTGCCGTCCCAGTCGAGCGTCATGAACGCCCACCGCGGATCCACGACCGGGTTCACCACGGTCAGGTCCAGGCTGTGCCGGTCGGCGATCGCGGCCCAGTAGTCCACGGAGGCGCCCCCGAGCGGGTCCGCCCCGATCCGGATGCCGGCGGAGCGGATCGCGTCCAGGTCCAGCACCGACTCCAGGTCGTCGACGTAGGTGAGCAGGAAGTCGTGCTTGTGCACGGTCGCGGCCCCGACGGCGCGCTCGTAGGGCACCCGGGGGACGGCGTCGAGGCCGGAGCGGAGCAACGCGTTCGCGCGGCGTGCGATCGCGCCGGTCGCCTCGGAGTCGGCCGGGCCACCGTGCGGCGGGTTGTACTTGAACCCGCCGTCGCGCGGGGGGTTGTGCGAGGGCGTCACCACGATGCCGTCCGCCAGGCCGGGCCCGCGCGTGCGCACGCCCTCGGCGGAGCCGGCACCGTTGTAGCGCAGGATCGAGTGGGACACGGCCGGGGTCGGGGTGTAGGAGTCCCGGGCGTCGATGTGCACCTCCACCCCGGCGCCGGCGAGGACCTCGAGAGCGGTCCGGGTGGCCGGTTCGGACAGGGCGTGGGTGTCGCGGCCCAGGTACAGCGGGCCGTCCGTGCCCTGCGTCGCCCGATACTCGACGATCGCCTGGGTGATCGCGACGATGTGCGCCTCGTTGAACGCGGTGTCCAGGCTGGAGCCCCGGTGCCCGGACGTCCCGAACACCACCTGCTGGCTCACCTCGTCCGGATCGGGGGTCCGGTCGTAGTAGGCGGAGACGACGGCGTCGACGTCGATGAGGTCCTCGGGGAGGGCGACCTGCCCAGCGCGCTCATGCATGTCCTCGATCCTGCCACCGCTCGGGCGGTACTGGCGAGCGGTCGGGTTCGGCCCTGCGCCCGTGGCGTCGATAGGGTGCGGTCATGGCCAAACGCAAGAAGTCCGACGGCGTCAATGAGAAGGTCGCGGCCCGTCGCGCCGCGCGCAAGGCGGCTCAGGCGGCGAACGCCGCGGGCGCCGCGGGTGAGGGCGTGCGGCGCACCTTCGCCGGTCTGCCGGGGGAGGCGGACTGGGTCGCGATGCGCGAGGTGGTTCCGGCCGCCACGGCGACGGCGCGCACCACCAGCGCCCACGGATCGCGGGACGTCGTGGTCGCCTCGTTGATCCCGGGCATGCTGCCGGCCATGCACCGCACCGACGGCGTCATCATGGTCGCGCTGCAGACCGCGTCCACGAGCGCCGACCCCAGCCGGGACGTCGCTGCGGCCCTGCTGGAGATCCTCGACACCGAGCCCGGCACGAGCCTGGACCACTTCGAGCTGCCCGGCCCGGGGCCCCGCCTGCAGGACGTCCTGGACACCGAGTTCCCGTTCGAGGTCACGGTTCACGCGGGCTTCGACTTCGTGGTGCCCGACGGCGTGGAGCCGGAACCGGAGCTGGCGGCCGCACTCGAGGAGTTCGCGCAGCTGACCGTACCCACCGTGAAGGTGCCCGGCGTGGAGGCCGCGTACTGGTGCCGGATGGGTGCGCGGGAGTTCCTGCGCTGGTCCCGGACCGAGGACGAGGAGTTGCTCCTCGACGCACTCGCCCGGCTGCATGCGAAGCGTGAGTCCGGCCTCGATGAGGACGCCCGGTTCATCGGCGCGTTCCGCTCCAGCGGGCTCGTGGTCCCGGTCTGGGAACTGGCCCGCGGCACCGAGGCGGAGGAGCTCGACGACGTCCTCGGCCCCTACCAGGAACGTCTCCTCGCAGCGCTCGCGGTCGACGAGCCGCTGACTGCGGACGAGCGCCGGGCCCGGGCCGGAATCGTGTCGCGGCAGGTGACGCTCCGGTAGTGGGAGGGTCAACAGGTTCGAAGGCTACGATCGGGTTAGGGTAAAGAAGTGAGCAGCGAGTCGGCCGGGGGCAGCGGTTCCCTACGCGTGATCCGCCGCCGCGCCCCCGACTCCGCCCGGCGGGCCGCCGCGGAAGCGCCGGGGATGGCCTTCCTGCCGGACGACCAGCGGGTGGCGGTCGTGATCCCGGCCAAGGACGAGGCCGAACGGATCGCCGCGACGGTGCGGGCCGTGCGGGCGATCCCGCACGTGGACCTCGTGCTGGTGGTCGACGACGGCTCCGAGGACGACACCCAGCACCTGGCCCGGGGGGCCGGGGCCGTGGTGGTCCGGCACTCCCACAACCGGGGCAAGGCCTCCGCGATGGAGACCGGCGCCGCTGTGGTGGCCATGCGCGACGCGGAGACCGGCCCGGCGCGGCTGCTGCTGTTCGTGGACGCCGACCTCGGGGCGACCGCGGTGAACGCCGCCCCGCTGGTGCCGCCGGTGCTGCACGGCAAGGCGGACATGTCGATCGCGACCCTGCCGAAGCAGGCGGGCGCCGCCGGCCGGGGGATCGTCACCGGCCTGGCCCGCAGGTCCATCCACGCCGCGACCGGGTGGGCGCCGGCGCAGCCGCTGTCCGGGCAGCGGTGCCTGACCCGGGCCGCGTTCGACGCGGCGACCCCGCTCGCCCGCGGGTGGGGCGTGGAGACCGGGATGACCATCGACGTGCTTCTCCAGGGTTTCGCCGTGGTGGAGGTGCCCTGCGACCTGCGGCACCGGGCCTCCGGCAGCGACCTCAAGGGCCAGTTGCACCGGGCCGCGCAGTACCGGGACGTGGCGATGGCCGTGGCCGCGCGCCGGTTCCGGCACTACAAGCAGCGCGTCAGCCGCGATCCGAGCGAGGCAGCCGGGCCTTCCGGTGAGGCCGGGCAGGCCGCCGGCCCCGAGCGCTGACCGGTTCGAGCGGCTCCTGGTTCGCCCGGATCAGGTCGGCGGGCTCGAGCGCGAGCATCCAGGTGGCGCAGGCTGCGAGCAGCAGCGGCACCGTGACCGACACCCCGATGGCCGGGATGGCGATCCCGGAGTCGTTGACCAGCAGGCCGAGGCCCAGGGCAACGCCGATCGCGATGATGCCCGGGGGCAGCATCGGGGAGTCCTTACCCATCCGGGAGATCGGGGTGCCGGCGGAGAGCCAGTCGTACCCGCCACCGCCCGGGGAGGTGATCGCGCCGCGGATCGGCCGGGAGAGCACGAACACGACGGTCAGCACCCCGCAGATCGCGAGGATCGTCAGCGGCCGGTTCCCGAACAGGATGGTGATGTTCTGGTCCAGTTTGCGCGCGATCACCGGCCACAGCCCGCCGTCGAGCACGGTCTGGAAGAAGCGGCCGAGGTGGGTGCGCTCGTCCGGTGGGCGTAGCCAGTCGACGAACGCGAGGCTGATGGTGGCGGCCGCCGCCGCCGCCAGGACCACCAGGACCCGGCGCCAGGTGAGCCCGATGCCGGCCGCCATGAGGGCGAGCAGCCCGTACGCGGGCAGCAGCGCCGGCGGGCCACCGAAGTCCGCGCCGATGCCCGGGGCGCCGTCGATGACCGCGGCGACGATCCCGATGATGAGCACGATCACCCCGGCGAGCTTGCGCCGTCCCGCCGCGACCAGCGGGTTCGCGATGGCGACCGTGACCAGCAGGGTGGACACGGTGAACAGCGAGAACGAGGTGTTGTTCATGCCGTAGAACCGGCCGGCGACGAGCGTCGGCACCCCCATCACGGCCGAGATCTGCAGCGTCGCCCCGGTGATCACGTCCACGGTGAGCACCCCCGCGGTCACCGCCGCCACCCAGGTGGCCGGGCCGAGGACCCGTCGGCGCCAGGGCCCGATGAGCGCGATCGTGACGATCAGGGCCACCCAGCCCAGCGTGATCACGGCCAGCCCGAGCGCCGGTGGCGTGGCCCGCCACCACGGCAGCAGGTTCGCCAGGAACGAGGAGACCGGCAGCGCCCCGATGGACAGCGCGACGACCCGCAGCAGCCGTAGCACCCCGGACCGGGCGACCACGAGGTTCTCGTCGGCCCGGCGGCGCGGGAAGCGCCGGGCCAGGAAGGCCCGGATCCGGGTCGCGGCCGGACGCTTCAGACCCAGGGCGACCGCGGCGAACAGGGCGAGGTTGAGGACCACGAGGATCGAGTAGTAGGTGGGCACCAGCGGCCGCACGGCCTGCGCGTGCAGCTCGTCGTCGAGCAGGCGGTCGATCCGGTCGACGGCGGCACCCGGGTCCGCGAGTGCCCGCGCCGGAGCGCCGATCGTGACCCCGGTCGGGATCGCGTCGGTGATGCCGAGCAGCCCGGTGAGGGTGGGCTGCTGGTCGGTCGCGAGGACGTAGCCGTCCTGCCGCGTCGAGGAGGAGGTGAGCACGGCCTGGTCCTGGCCCGGGCCACTGACCGCGAGTACGCGCAGGCCCGGGCCGCCACCGGAGTCGGAGATCCCGGACAGGATGATCACCGGGTCGGTCCCGGAGTCGAGGATGCCCTGGACGATCGCGGCCACGTGCTCGTCGGCGACCTGGACCTGGTTCGCGTGGTACTGCTCGGTCGTGACCGGGCCGGGGGCGTCCTGGATGTCGCCGGCGTCGATCACCACCAGCCGGGAGCGCTCGAGCGCGATGGCCGTCTGGGTGGTCCACTCCTCGGCGTCGGTCGGCTGACGGAGGTGGTCCTGGGTGTGGCCGGTGGAGTCGGCGAGCGCGATCGCGGCACCCGGCCCGATGCTGGTCGCGGGGGTGCCCGTGCTCGCGACCGCGTCGCCGAGCAACCCGAGCCGGGCGTCGAAGTTCTCCTCGGCGGCCGCCGTGGTGTAGTCGAGCCACCCCGGCACGGCCCCCTCCTGCCCGACCTCGAGCAGGTCGCGGCACGGGTCCTGGGAGTCCGCGGCCCGGGTGCCCGAGGAGATGGCCAGCCAGCCGTCGGCGGGGCACGACGAGGTGTGCACGCTGCGGACCACGAGCGAGCCGACCGAGTCCTGGGCCAGCGACCACAGGGCCGGGGTCTGCGGGGTGATGTCGGCCCAGGCGAGGCCGGCCACCCCGATCATCACGACCGGCCGGTCGGTGCCGGCCTCCCGGGGCGCCCCGCCCGTGGTGAGCGTCCCCGCCGGACCCGGCCGGTCGCCGTCGGGCGTCGCCGTGGCGCCCATCGCCGGGGTGAGCAGGAACAGCCCGACGGCGCACGCGGCGACCACGAGGGCGCGCCACAGGGGCGGCAGGGAGCGCGCGTTCGGCGCCGGGGTCGTCGTGCTCGGGGTCATCGCACCTCAGCGTAGAGGCGCGATGCGAAGGAATCGTGCGGGGGTGCGGGGGATTCGTGCGCCCGGGCGGCGCCGATGAACGGCTGTGATTGCGCTCTCGGCGATCCCGAGGACATCGGGCCTAGCATCCACACCGGCGGTCCGGTACTGTTTCCGCTTGAGGTTGCAGTGCATCGCACGTCTTGACGTCGACCTTCGCAGGTCGGCGTCGTTCTTCTTACCGGAGAGTGACGAACGACACCGTGGCCGCGGGCTCGACAAGCGGTCCCGCGACAACACTCCCGAAGGAGAACAATATGACCACCGGAATCGTGAAGTGGTTCAACGCCGAGAAGGGCTTCGGCTTCATCGCCCCCGAGGATGGCAGCGCCGACGTGTTCGCGCACTACTCCGCCATCGCCACGAGCGGCTACCGCACGCTCGAGGAGAACCAGCGGGTCGAGTTCGAGGTGACGCAGGGCCCCAAGGGCCCGCAGGCCTCGGACATCCGTCCCCTCTGAGTTTCGCTCGCGGGGCCGTCCGAGCCCCCCGTTAGAACTCTGCGAAGCGCACCATCCCCTCGGGGGTGGTGCGCTTCGCCCGTTCCGGGCCACCGACGGGCCACTAACTCGACGGTGCGGGCGGGAGGGGCCGGCTGTCCGCCGCATCGTTGGTTCGCACGTACAGCCCGGCCGGCTCCACCCGCACCCGCAGCCCGATCGCCTCGCCGATGAGGTCGCCGTCGACCTGGACGTGCGCGGGCTCCTCGATGAGCACCCGGACCTGCTTGCCGCGCCAGAACTCGATCGTGCTCGGACTGTTCGGCAGTTGCCGGCGGATCCCCAGGCCCTGCCCGACAACCTGACCGAAGAGTGAGGCCCACCCGAACAGGCCGCCCCGGGTGTCCAGGGCGGCGATGTCCAACCAGCCGTCGTTGATCTCGGCGTCGGGCAGCAGCACGATCCCACCGGGTAGGCGGCCGCAGTTCGCGAACAGCAGGCTGCGCAGCCGCAGTTGCTGACCGGGGGCCTCGTCCACGGTCATCCGGAGCCGGACCTTGCGGCCGTGCAGGTGCCGGGCCCCGGCCAGGAAGTACGCGAACCAGCCCATCCGGGCCTTCAGCTGGTCGTCCGCGCCGGCCACCATCGCGGCGTCGAACCCGACGCCCGCCATCACCAGGAACAGATGCTCGTCCTCGTCGACGGGTGCGGCGCCGTCGACCGGGTCCACCTCGCCGTCGGTGGGCCGCAGCCGTTCGGGCCGGACCCAGCCGATGTCGATCGGGTGGTCGGTGCCGGTCACCGCGGTCCGGATCAGGCTGCGGGTGCCGTCGATCGGCAGGTCGAGGTTGCGGGCGAGCAGGTTCCCCGTGCCCAGCGGCAGCAGCCCCATCGGCGTGGTCGTGCCGATCAGGGCCTTCGCCACCGCCCGGACGGTGCCGTCACCACCGGCCGCGACCACCACGGACGCGCCCGCCGCCACGGCGTCGCGCGCCTGGCCGAGGCCCGGGTCGGCCACCGTGGTCTCGTACCAGAGCGGTTCGGGCAGGCCGGCCTCGGCGCAGACCTGTTCGACGGCGGCCCGCAGCCGGCGCGGGTCGCTCGCCTTGATCGGGTTCACCACGAAGGCGGGCGGCCCGGTCGGCACTGTGGGATCCGCGGCCTCGACGGTGCCCGCGCCGAGGGAGGGCACCCGCTGGTTGCGCTCGGAGATCCGGCGCAGCAGCACCAGGCCCACCACCACCGCGACGAGCGCCAGGACGAGCGCGACGACGCTCACCGCCTGTTCCCAGGTCATGGCCTGCATGACCAGCACGGTATCCCGCCGCTCGGACGGGTCCCCGCTCGCCGCCCCGCGCACCGCCGCGCCCGGGACCGATACGCTCGTGGGTGTGATCGATCTGAAGAGCCTTCGCGAGGATCCGGACGTCGCACGAGCGAGCCAACGGGCCCGCGGGGAGTCTCCCGGCCTGGTGGACAGGGTCCTCGACGCGGACGCCCGGCGACGCGCGCTGCTCACCGAGTTCGAGCGGCTGCGCGCGGAGCAGAAGGAAGTCTCCCGGTCCGTCGGGAAGGCGTCGCCGGAGGAGCGGTCGGCGATCCTGGGCCGGGCCAAGGAGCTCTCCGACCACGTCAAGGCGGCGGAGGCGGACGCCGACCGCGCGCGCGACGACCTGGACCGGCTGGTCGCCGGCTTCCCGAACATCGTGCTCGACGGCGTCCCGGCAGGCGGCGAGGACGACTACGTGGTGCTGCGCACCGAGGGCAGCCCGCGTGACTTCGCGGCGGAGGGGTTCACACCGCGCGACCACCTGGAGATCGGCGAGCTGCTCGGCGCGATCGACACCGAGCGCGGCGCGAAGGTCTCCGGCGCCCGGTTCTACTACCTCACCGGGATCGGTGCCCGCCTCGAGCTCGCGCTGCTGAATGCCGCCATCGACAAGGCCCTCGCGGCGGGGTTCACCCCGATGATCACGCCGACCCTGGTCAAGCCCGAGATCATGGCCGGCACCGGGTTCCTCGGCGCCCACGCCGACGAGATCTACCGCCTCGAGGCGGACGACCTGTACCTGGTCGGCACCTCCGAGGTCGCCCTGGCCGGCTACCACTCGCGCGAGATCCTCGACCTGAGTGCCGGGCCGAAGCGGTACGCCGGCTGGTCCGCCTGCTATCGCCGCGAGGCGGGCTCCTACGGCAAGGACACCCGCGGCATCATCCGGGTCCACCAGTTCCACAAGGTGGAGATGTTCTCCTACGCCCCGATCGAGGAGGCCGAGGCCGAGCACGCCCGCCTGCTCGCCTGGGAGGAGGAGATGCTCGCCGCCGCCGGTCTGCCCTACCGGGTGATCGACACGGCGGCCGGGGACCTCGGCACCAGCGCCGCCCGCAAGTTCGACTGCGAGGCCTGGCTGCCCACCCAGGGCCGCTACCTGGAACTGACCTCCACCTCGAACTGCACCACGTACCAGGCCCGCCGCCTCGGCATCCGCGAGCGGACGCTGTCGGGTACACGACCGGTGGCGACGCTGAACGGGACGCTCGCGACCACCCGCTGGCTCGTCGCGATCCTGGAGAACCACCAGTTGCCGGACGGGTCCGTGCGGGTCCCCGAGGGCCTGCGCGGCTACCTCGGCGGGCTCGAGGTGCTCGAGCCGGCCGCACCGGTGACTGCATGAGCGTGGCGTTCACCCCGGAGGCCCTCGCGGACCTGCGCCCCGGGCCGCAGCTGCTGGTCGCCCTCGACATCGACGGCACCATCCTCGGCCACGACGGCACGATGTCCGACGGCGTCATCGCCGCGGTCGGTGACCTCGCCTCGAGCGGCACGCACGTCGTGCTCTCCACGGGCCGGTCGCTGCAGGCGGTCACTCCGATCCTGGCGCACCTGGGCCTGGCGACCGGGTGGGCGGTCTGCTCCAACGGCGCCGTCACGATCCGGTTGGACCCGGAGCTGGAGGGCGGCTACGAGATCAACGATGTCGCCACCTTCGACCCGGAGCCGACGCTGCGACTGCTGCGCGAGCACGCCCCGGACGTGCTGTTCGCCGTCGAGGAGCTCGGCCACGGGTTCAAGGTGACCGCACCGTTCCCGATGGGCGAGCTCACCGGGGAGGTGCGCGTCGTCGACTTCGAGGAGTTGTGCGCGGCGCCGGCGTCCCGGCTCACGCTGCGCGCGCCCGACCTGGACGCGGACGACTTCCACGACCTCGTCGAGCGCAGCGGGCTGCACGGCGTCAGCTACGCCGTCGGGTGGACCGCGTGGCTGGACATCGCACCGGAGGGCATCTCCAAGGCGAGCGCGCTCGAGGTGGTGCGCCAGCGCCTCGAGGTGCCGGAGGGGTCCACCCTGGCCGCCGGCGACGGCCGCAACGACATCGAGATGCTCGGCTGGGCCGGCGTCGGAGTGGCGATGGGCGGCGCCGACGCGGACACCCTCGCCGCGGCGGACGTGCACACCGGGCCGGTGGAGGACGATGGGCTGGTGCCGATCCTGAGGGCGGTCCTGCGCGGCGGGCGCTGATAGGGCACACTGACGATCCGTGGCCCCAGACATCGATGACGTGGCGCGGGCGGCGGGAGTCTCGACGGCGACCGTCTCGCGCGCGCTGCGCGGGCTGCCGAACGTGCGCGAGTCCACACGCGCCCGCGTGCGCCTGGCCGCGATCGAGCTCGGGTACGCACCGTCCGCGTCCGCGGCGTCGCTGGCGTCCGGACGGACCCGCACGGTCGGGCTGCTGACGCCCTGGTTCCGGCGCTGGTTCCACGCGTCCGTCACCGAGGGGGCGGAGCGGGCCCTGCGGGCCGACGGCTTCGACGCCCTGCTGTACTCCTTCGAACTGGACGATCAGTTCCGGCGCTCGCGGGTGGACCCGTTCGTGCTGCGACGGCGGGTGGACGGGGTCCTGGTGGTCGGCATGACGCTCGACCCCGAGGAGATCGCGACCCTCGCGGGGCTGGAGGTGCCGCTCGTGTTCGTCGGGGCCGGGCCGCCCGAGCAGGTCACCGTCGGGGTCGACGACGACGCCGCAGCCCGGACCGCCACCAGGCACCTGCTCGCGCTCGGGCACACCCGGATCGGCTACCTCGGCGGTGCCCAGGCCGAACGGGCACCGTGGTCGCCACCGGTACTGCGGCTCGAGGGCTTCCGGGCCGAGCTCGCGGCAGCGGGCCTCGAGACGCGACCGGGGTGGCTGGTACACGGGCACTTCGGCATGACCGGTGGGCGCACGGCGTGCGGGGGCCTCCTGGATGCCCATCCGGACGTCACCGCGATCTTCGCGGCATCGGACGAGATGGCGTTCGGCGCGATGCAGGCGATCCGGGACCGCGGACTCCGGGTCCCGGAGGACGTCTCCGTGATCGGGATCGACGGCCATGACCTCAGCGAGCTCGTCGGCCTGACCACGGTGGCGCAGGACGCGGTCGAGCAGGGGGCCGCTGCGGCCGCGCTCGTCCTCGAGATGCTCACGGGCACCCCGGTGGGCAACCGGCTGACCTACCCGGTGTCCCTGATAGAGCGCTCTTCCACTGGAATACCGCCGATCTGACCGTGATGGGATTGTTATGCGCTCAGGGCCTGATTCGCTTGCAGCGGCCCGCCGTAAGCGCTTGCATGGGTAGGCGACAGCGCGGGTCCCGCGCTGTCGGCTTCCCGACGTGTAGCAGGAGGACAGCTCGATGAAGAGGACGACGGCTCGGCGTACCGGCGCCGCAGTGGCGGGGGGCCTGGCGTTCGCGCTGGCCCTGACCGCATGTTCCGGCAGTGATCTCGGCGGCGGGGGCGACGACGGCGGCGACGGCGGCGGCGACGCGGCCTGTGAGGACTACGCCGACTACGGCACGTTCGAGGGTGACGAGGTGACCATCCTCTCCTCGATCCGTGAGCAGGAGGCGGACCAGATGGAGGACACCTTCGTCGACTTCGAGGAGTGCACCGGCATCGACGTCGTCCACAACGGCATCGGTGAGTTCGAGACCCAGGTGGTGGTGCAGGCCGAGGGTGGCAACGCACCGAACCTCGCGATCATCCCGCAGCCGGGGCTGCTTGCCCGGCTCGTGAACGACGGGTACATCCTCGAGCCCAACGAGCAGACCGTGGCCAACGCCCAGGAGGGCTGGACCGAGGAGTGGCTCAACTACGGAACCGTCGACGGCACGTTCTACGCCGCGCCGTTGATGGCGTCGGTGAAGTCGTTCGTCTGGTACTCCCCGACGGCGTTCGAGGAGAACGGGTACGAGGTCCCCACCACCTGGGACGAACTGATCGCGCTGTCCGACCAGATCGTTGCCGATCACGGCGGGGACGGCGTCGTGAAGCCGTGGTGCGCGGGCATCGAGTCGGGTGGGGCGACCGGCTGGCCGGCCACCGACTTCATCGAGGACATGGTCCTGCGTGAGGCCGGCCCGGAGGTCTACGACCAGTGGGTCACTCACGAGATCCCGTTCAACGACCCGCAGATCCTCGCGGCGACCGAGCGGGCCGGCTCCATCCTGCGCAACGAGGACTACGTCAACGGTGGCATCGGGGACTCCCGGTCGATCGCGACGACCTCGTTCAACGACGGCGGCCTGCCGATCCTCGAGGGCAACTGCTTCATGTACCGGATGGCCTCCTTCTACGAGGCGCAGTGGCCCGAGGGTACGGACGTCAGCCCTGAGGGCGACGCGTTCGCCTTCTACCTGCCGGGTGACGACGCGGACTCCAAGCCGCTGCTGACCGCCGGCGAGTTCGTCGGAGCGTTCGACGACAACGAGGCGACCCAGGCCGTGCAGGCGTTCATGTCCTCCGGTGAGTGGGCCAACCTCCGTGTCACCATCGGCGGCGTCACCAGCGCCAACAACGCGGTGGACCCGGCGAACGCGTCCTCGGACGTGCTGCGACTGGCCATCGAGCTGCTGCAGGACCCCGACGCGGTGTCCCGCTTCGACGGCTCCGACCTGATGCCCTCGGCCGTTGGTGCCGGTTCGTTCTGGACCGGCATGACCGAGTGGATCGACGGCGCGGACACCCAGACCGTGCTCGACCAGATCGAGGCGTCCTGGCCCGCGAGCTGACCCGATGAGTTGATCGCCGTGGGGGCGGAACCGTTGGGTTCCGCCCCCACGCGCGACTGCCGGGTCCGGCTCGACCGACGAGAGGAGAACCGACGGTGGACTTCTTCCTGTACAACAAGTTCGGCCAGATGCTGCTCGTGATCATCGTGTTCGCAGCCCTGATCGCGGTACTGCTCGCGATCGCCTGGGCGGCCGACAGGTGGATCGGCAAGGGCCGGCGTTGGGCCGCGCTCGCGGTCTTCGGTGGGCCGGCGCTCCTGCTGCTCGCGGTCGGGCTCATCTGGCCGGCCATCCGCACGTTCTACATGTCCTTCTACGACGCGGGCACGAACAACGCCGTCGGCCTGCAGAACTACGTCTTCACCTTCACGAACACCGGCGCCGTGATCGCGTTCCGGAACACGTTCATCTGGGTGTTCCTGGTCCCGATCGCGTCCACCCTGATCGGGCTGATCTACGCGATCCTGGTCGACAGGTCCAAGTTCGAGAAGATCGCGAAGTCGCTGCTGTTCCTGCCGATGGCGATCTCGTTCGTGGGCGCCGGCATCATCTGGAAGTTCGTCTACGAGTACCGGGGCGCGGCCCAGGAGCAGATCGGCCTGCTGAACGCGTTCATCACGTGGCTCGGCTTCGAGCCGGTGCGGTTCCTGCAGGACGCGCCGTGGAACACCCTGTTCCTCATCGCGGTGATGATCTGGATCCAGGCCGGGTTCGCGATGGTGATCCTGTCCGCCGCGATCAAGGCCGTGCCGACGGACATCATCGAGGCGGCCCGGCTCGACGGCGTGAACGCGTGGGAGATGTTCCGGAACATCACGGTGCCGAGCATCCGCCCGTCGCTGGTCGTGGTGCTGACCACGATCTCGATCGCGACCCTGAAGATCTTCGACATCACCCGCACCATGACCGGTGCCCGGTTCGACACCCAGGTGCTGGCGAACCAGATGTTCGACTACTCGTTCGTCTTCGGTGACAACGGCGTCGGTTCGGCGATGGCGGTTGCCATCTTCATCCTGGTCATCCCGCTGGTGGCCTACAACATCAGGCAGATGGCCAAGAACAGGGCGGTGCGAGGATGAGCGTCGAAGCCACGGTCCCCGAGGTCGCGGACGTCGCCAACCGACGTACCCAGCGCCCCGCGGCGGCGACCAAGTTCCGTTCCCTGGTGACGAACCGGATCGGCAGTGCGGTCGCGGTGGTCATCGCCGTGCTGTGGACGATCCCCACGTTCGGGCTGCTGATCAGCTCGTTCCGCCCGGAGGCGGACATCAAGTCCAGCGGCTGGTGGACGTTCTTCTCCGATCCGTCGTTCACGCTCGAGAACTACCAGGAGGTGCTGTTCGGGCGTGCCTCGTCCGGGGCTCTGGCCACCTACTTCATCAACTCGCTGGTGATCACGGTGCCGGCCACGGTGATCCCGCTCGTGCTCGCCACGATGGCCGCGTACGCGTTCTCGGTGCTGGAGTGGCGGGGCCGGGACTGGGTGTTCGTCGGGGTGTTCGCGCTGCAGATCGTGCCACTGCAGATGGCCCTGATCCCGCTGCTGCGCCTGTTCTCGTCGAGCGAGCTGCTGGAGCCGTTCCCGTTCCTGTCCGTCTGGGTGGCGCACTCGATCTTCGCGCTGCCGCTCGCGGTCTTCCTGCTGCACAACTTCATGTCCGACGTGCCGAAGGAACTCGTGGAGGCCGCTCGCGTGGACGGCGCCGGACACGTGTCGGTGTTCCTGCGGATCATGTTGCCGCTGATGGCGCCGGCGATCGCCTCGTTCGCGATCTTCCAGTTCCTCTGGGTCTGGAACGACCTGCTCGTCGGTTTGACGTTCACCGGCGCGAACAACGCCATCCAGCCGCTCACGGCGCGACTGGCGGAGATGGCCGGGTCCCGTGGCCAGGACTGGCAGCTGCTCACGGCCGGCGCGTTCGTGTCGATCATCCTGCCGCTGATCGTGTTCCTGGCCCTGCAGCGCTACTTCGTCCGGGGCCTGCTCGCGGGGTCGGTCAAGGGCTGACCCGGACCGCGCGCCCTGGAAGTCGCCAACGCATCGAATCAGTCGGGAAGAGCCGGCTGATTCGAGGCGTTGGCGACTGATTCGGCGTTCGGTGCCCGGGGAGTGGTGCGGGTCGAGGCGGGCCGAGGGGTGACCTACAGGTACTGGCCGGTGCCGTGGTTGCCGCGGTCGTCCTCAACGCCATGGCCGGGCATGCCCATGGCCGGGTGCGAGACGCCGGGCGGGAGTGCCTTGCGCATGCCGACCAGCTGGTTCTGGGCGGCCATCTGTTGCGCGACGAGCGCCGTCTGGATGCCGTGGAACAGTCCCTCGAGCCAGCCCACGAGCTGTGCCTGCGCGATCCGGAGCTCGGCGTCGGAGGGGGCCCGGTCATCGGTGAAGGGCAGCGTGATCCGGTGCAACTCCGAGACCAGGTCCGCGCTCAGCCCGGCCTCGAGTTCGTGCAGCGATCGCTCGTGGATCTCGGCGAGGCGCTCCCGGGCGGCCTCGTCCAGGGGCGCGCTGCGGACCTCGTCCAGCAGTTGCTTGATCATCGTGCCGATCCGCATCACCTTCGCGGGCTCCTCGACGAGCGAGGTCGGGTCGTCGCCCTCCTCGGAAGCGACGCCGAGACCGGAGGCCGAGGCCACTACGACGCGGGGCCGCCCGGGCTTGTCCGACGGCGCATCCGGCAAGGGCTCCTGGGTCACGTCCTCCGCCGCCGCGGCCCCGTCCGCGACCGAGCCGTCGTCGCCACCGGGGCCACGCTCGGGCTCCTCGGAGGCGGTGGTCACGTCATCGGTCCGGTCGCTGGCGGTCTCGTCGCTGCTCATGCGCCCATCATGCCTTCCGCGCCGCCGCGGGCGCAGGTCGTGACGATAGCCTGCAGGCATGAACTGGTTGACCAATGCCGCTCACACCCGCTGGCTCGAGGCCGAGGCCGATTCGCTGCTCGCGTTCGCCTCCGGCGCCCTGACCGACGAGGGCTTCGGCTACCTCGACGGCGAGGGCCGGCCCGTGCCCACGGAGGGCTCGCACCTGTGGATCACCTGCCGGATGATCCACTCCTTCTCCCTCGGCGCACTCCTCGGCCGACCCGGCTCGGCCACCATGGTGGATCACGGTGTGCGCGCGCTCGCGGAGCACTTCCACGACAAGGCCCACGGCGGCTGGTACGCCCAGGTGGGCCCGGACGGCCCGATCGACACCACCAAGGCCGCATACGCGCACGCGTTCGTGATCCTGGCCGCCTCCAGCGCCGCCGCGGCCGGTCGACCCGGCGGCAAGGAACTCCTCGCCGAGGCACTCACGGTTTCCCTCGAGCGGTTCTGGCGCGAGGAGGACGGCATGGTCGTGGAGTCCTACAACGCCGACTTCACCGAGCTCGAGGACTACCGCGGCGTCAACGCGAACATGCACACCGTGGAGGCCTACCTCGCCGCCGCCGACGTCACCGGCGACGACGCCTGGCTCGAGCGGGCCACCCGGATCACCAAGCGGGTGGTCGACGACTTCGCCCGCGGCAACGACTGGCGCATCCCCGAGCACTTCGACGCCGGCTGGAACTCCCTGCCCGAGTACAACATGGACCACCCGGCGGACCCGTTCCGCCCGGCCGGGGCCACCATCGGGCACTGGTTCGAATGGAGCCGGCTGACCCTGCACGTGCGGGCCGCCTGGCAGCTGCGGGGCGTTTCCCCGGAGGACTGGATGCTCGACGGCGCCCAGGCACTGTTCGACCTCGGCGTCACCGAGGGGTGGGACGTCGACGGCGAGGACGGCTTCGTCTACACCGTCGACTTCGACGGCAAGCCGCTGGTCACCGAGCGGATGCACTGGGTGGTCACCGAGGCGCTCGGTGCCGCGGCCGCACTGTACCGGGTGACCGAGGACCCGAACCTGCCGGCCTGGTACCAACTCTGGTGGGAGTACGCCGCGGTGCACCTGATCGACGAGGAGGGCGGTTCCTGGGTGCACGAACTCGACTCCGTCAACGAGCCGAGCGCCACGGTCTGGTCGGGCAAGCCGGACATCTACCACGCGATCCAGGCGACGCTGATCCCGCGCCTGCCGCTGACCCCGCCCATCGCCCCGGCGCTGGCCCAGGGCCTGCTCGACAAGATCTGAACCGGCCTCGAGAGTGTTGAAGCGGCTGCCGCTTCAGCACTCTCGACCGGGGGTGCGGTGGGCCGATCCGCGCTGACAGTGCTGAAGTGGTCGCCACTTCAGCACTCCCGGCGGCGACGACGATCGGCTGGGATGGGTCGGGCGCCCTCAGGGAACCAGGAGGAGCTTGCCGAAGACCGCGCCGTCGGCCAGGAGCCGGTGCGCGTCGGCGGCCCGGTCCAGCGGCAGCCGCTCGTGGACCACCGGGTACACGTCGCCGGACGTCACCAGTGGCCACGCCTGTTCGCGCACGGCCGCGACGATCGCCTCCTTCTCGGCGCGCGGGCGCTTGCGCAGCAGGCTGCCGTGCACGCCGGCCCAGCGGCCCATCAGGCTCCCGATGTCGAGGGTGGCCCTCGTGCCCTGCTGGGCGGCGATGATCACGAGCTGTCCGAGCCTGGCCAGCGAGGCCAGGTTGCGCTCGAGGTAGCCGGCGCCGACCACGTCCAGGATCACGTCCACCCCGGCGCCCTCGGTGACCCGCTGCACCACCTCGGCGAAGTCCTCGGCCCGGTGGTCGATGCCGACGTCGGCGCCCAACGCCACGCACCGGGCCACCCGGTCCGGTCCGCCCGCCGTGGTCAGGACTCGCGCACCGAGCGCCTTCAGCAGCAGGATGGACGTGGTGCCCACGCCGCCGGAGCCGCCGTGCACGAGCACCGTGGCGCCGGCCGCGGACTCCCGGGTCAGCCCGGCCACCCCGGCCAGGTTCGACCAGGCGGTGCAGATTGCCTCCGGGAGCCCGGCGGCGTCCACGAGGTCCAGCCCCGCCGGCACGGGCAGCAACAGCGCGGCGGATGCGACGGCCTTCGAGGCGTACCCGCCACCGTCGAGCAGGGCGCAGACCCGGTCCCCGACCGACCAGCCGGTCACGCCCGGGCCGAGCGCCGCGATCGTGCCGGACGCCTCCAGCCCCGGCCACTCCGGTGCCCCCGGCGGCGGCGGGTGGTGCCCCTTGAGCTGGAGCAGGTCGGCCCGGTTCACACCGGCCGCGGCGACGTCGATGAGAACCTCGCCGTGGCCCGGCGTGGGGTCGGGAACGTCGGTGGGGGAGAGCACCTCGGGCCCGCCGGTGCCGGTCGTCAGGACTGCGCGCATGGTCCCAACGTAGGGGCAGAGACGCCCGACGGCGGAGGTGACGCCGCGTACGCGGGTCCACCTCCGCCGTCGGGCGGGTCCTGCTCCCTTACTGGCCGCCGAGGCCGGTCGTCGCCACGCCGCGCACGATCTGGCGCTGGAACAGCATGAACACGACGAGCAGCGGCAGCGCCGCGAGCATCGCGGACGCCATCGTGCGGGCGTACTGCAGGCCGTACGTCTCCGTGACCGTGGCGATACCCACCGGGATCGTCATCAGCGAGGAGTCCGAGACCACGATGAACGGCCACAGGAAGTTGTTCCACGCCCCGATGAACACGAAGATCGCGACCGCCACCAGGATCGACTTGGACAGCGGCACCACGATCGTGGAGAACGTGCGCCACGGTCCGGCGCCGTCCACCCGGGCGGCGTCGAGGAGCTCCTGGGGGATGGCGTCGAAGAACTTCTTCAGAATGAACACCATCACCGGCGCCACCACCTGCGGCAGGACGATGCCCGCGTAGGTGTCGACCATCCGGAAGGTCAGCATCTGCTGGAACAGCGGCACGATCAGGATCTGCCCGGGCACCATGATCGAGGCCACGGTGATAGCGAACGCGAGCCGCCGGCCACGGAACATGGTGCGCGAGAACGCGTAGCCGGCCATCGCCGAGACCACGAGAGTGATCGCCGTGACGAGCACTGCGGTGATCACCGAGTTCAGCATCCAGACCGGCAGGTCGCCCTTGGTCAGGACATTGACGTAGGCCTGCAGCGACCAGCCACTGGCGGGCCAGACGGTGGCCGCGCTGGCCGCGTCGGTCTCGGTCTTGAACGAGGTGATGATCGCCCACGCGAACGGGAGCAGCCAGATCGCCGTCATCAGCACCAGCGCGATCATGGCGAGCGTGCGGGCCGTGGTGCTCGAGCCGAGGAGCAGCCGGGTGGAGCGTTGGCTGTCCGCCCGGCGGATCGCCCGCCGGGTGGAGACCTCGGGCAGGACAAGGGATTGCGTTGCCATGTCAGGCCTCCTTCCGGCCGCCGAAGAACCGGGTCAGGGACAGGATCACGATCAGCGCGAAGAAGATGTACGAGATCGCCGATGCGTATCCGAGCCGGTAGTTCACGAAGCCCGTGTCGTAGATGTAGAGCAGGATCGAACGGGTGGAGCCGTTCGGCCCGCCCGCGGTGAGCAGGTAGATCTGGTCGAACACCTTCAGCGAGGCGAGCAGCTGCAGCGCCAGGACGAGCCAGGTGGTGCGACCGAGTTGCGGGATCGTGATCGAGAAGAGGCGCCGCCAGGCACCCGCGCCGTCGATCGCGGCGGCCTCGTAGAGGTGCTCCGGGATGGCCTGCAGGGCGGCCAGGTAGAGCAGGAAGTTGAACCCGACCGTCCACCACACGGTGGCCGCGATGATCGCGATCATCGCCCAGTTCTCGTCGGTCAACCAGCCCACCGGTTCGAACCCGAGGGCGCCGAGCCAGGTGTTGAAGAGCCCGAGGTCCGGCTGGTACATCCAGGCCCAGACCTGCGTGACCACGGCCACGGGCAACAGGAACGAGGCGAAGAACGCGAACCGCCAGAGCCACTGGCCGGGTAGGCCGGTGAACACCAGCAGCGCCATCACCATGGCGATCAGGACCAGCGGGATGGTGCTGCCGATCGTGAACAGGACGGTCTGCCACAGGGTCTGCCAGACCTGCGCGTCGCCGAACGCCTCGATGAAGTTCGCGAGGCCCACGAACCCGGGTTCGGTGCCGATCAGGGTGCGGTCGGTCAGGCTCATCCAGATGCCGTAGAGGATCGGCCAGACGAGGAAGACCAGGAACACGACGGCGAACGGGAGCAGGAACCAGTAGCCGCTGCGGCCACTGTGGAGTTCCTGGGCACGGCGCTCGGCCTCGCGCAGGGACCGGCGCAGGTCCTTGCGTGCGCCGGGGGAGAGGGACGACGGCGTCGGTGCCGCGGTCTCGGAGGTGGTGGCACTCATGAGTTGCTCTCCCGCCCTACGCCGGTGCCGGCGTCTCGAGGAACGTGTTCATCTCGCCGATCATCGTGTCGACGGCGTCCTGCGCGGTGCCCAGGCCCTGCAGTGCGGTCTGCATGGCCTGGCACATGCGGTTCTGGAAGTCGCTGCCGGAGCCGGCGAACCAGACCGGTGGGTCGAGGAAGATCCACTCGGCGGCCTGTGCGTAGTTCCGCTGCGGCACCAGATCCTGATACTCGGGCGACTCCACCACCGGGACGAGCGAGGGGATGTGCCCCGCGTCCGCCCAGCGCAGTCCGCGCTTGAGGATGGCGGCGAGCACCTCGTAGGTGGCCTCACGCCGTTCCGGATTGGCGACCAGCTGACGCGGCAGCACGTAGGAGTGGGAGTCCCCGAACGCCGTCGGGGTGCCGAAGATGATCGGCACCGTGGCGCCGCCGAGGTCCGGGATCGACCCCTGCAGCGACGTCTTCTCCCACACGCCGGAGAAGATCAGCCCGGTCTGCTCCGTGCTGAAGTTCGCGATCGCGCCGCCGTAGTCGCTGTTGCTCGCCGCGACGGTGCCGTCCAGCATCGACTGCATGAATTCGAGGACCTCGACGGCGGCGCCGTCGTCGAAGCCGACGGGCTTGCCGGGCGTGAACTCGTAGTCCGCGCCGGTCTGCCCGTACAGGCCCCAGAACATCCGCCAGCCCTGGGCGGGGTCGGAGAGGTACCCGTAGGAGAACCCCTGCGCGCCGGTCACCTCCGCCATCGCCCGGCCGGCGTCCAGCAGGGCGTCCGGGGAGTCGATCTCGGCGAGCGTGCCGTCCGGGTTCAGCAGGCCGGCCGGTTCGGCGATCGCCGGGTTGTAGAACGTGATGAACGGGTGGGTGTCCAGGGGGAGGGCGTACAGCTGGTCCTGGAACAGGGCGCGCTCCCACAGTGCCGCCGGAAAGTCGGACTCCTTGATCCCCACCTGCTCGAGCATGTCGATGTCGAACGGCTCCAGCAGGCCGCCGGGGGCGTAGCCGATCAGCCGCGACAGGTGCATCACGGCCGCCTCGGGGGCGCGGCCACCGGTCGAGGCCATGGCCAGCTTCGTGTAGTACGGCGCGCCCCAGGCGAGCGTGGTCCGGTCGATCGTGATGTCCGGAAGCTCCTCGCGGACGCCGTCCACGATCTCACCCATGATCTGGCCGTCCGACCCGCCGAGCAGGTCCCAGATCCGGACCAGGGTGCCGGAGCTGGTGGCGCTCGCCACGCTCCCGGCGCAACTGCTCAACGCGCCGGCGGTGAGCAGGGTGCCGGCGCCGAGAGCCCCCTGCAGCACCGATCTGCGACTCGGTCCGCGGGCCCCCGACCCGGGAGAACGTAACGCGGAATTCAGGGTCATCGTTGACCTCCAGGTAGGCGATGCGCACGTTAACAGTCGCACAGGATCGTCATCGTGCTCCGTGCGACTTCTAACGTTGAATACAGTGATGTACGGCACATTGGGATGTCAAGGGGAGGTAGCTCGTGTCGGAGGACAGGACCGGGGAGGTCGCGACCGTCCGATCGGCGCGAAGGCCGACGGTCAAGGATGTGGCGGCCGCGGCAGACGTCTCCTGGAAGACGGTCTCGAACGTCGTCAACGGCACCGCGCCGGTTCGGGCGAGCACCCGGGAGCGGGTGCAGCGCGCCATCGACCAACTCGGCTACCGGCCGAACGCCGCCGGCCGCAACCTGCGGCGGGGCCGCAGCCGGCTGCTCGCCCTAGCCATCCCGGAGATCCGCCTGGCCTACTTCGCGGACCTGGCCCACGCCGTCATCCTGGCCGCCAAGGCGCGCGGGTACACGGTCCTGATCGACGAGACGTTCGCCGATCCCGCGCACGAGCGGGTGGTCGCCCAGGGGTTCCAGGTGGACCTGCTCGACGGGCTCATCTTCTCCCCGCAGGCACTCTCCGACCGGGACCTGGTGGCCGCCGGCGGGCGGCTCCCGATGGTCATGCTCGGGGAGGCGACCCTGCCCCTGGACGGTGGCGAGGCCGCGGCCGACCACGTGGTGATCGACAACGTGGCCTCGGCGCGGGAGGCCACCGAGCACCTCATCGAGGCCGGGCGGAGCCGGATCGGGTTCCTCGGAGTGCGCGAGACCGAGACGAACGGAACCGGCGTGCTGCGCCACACCGGGTACGCCATGGCCCTCCAGGAGCACGGGCTCCCGGCGGTGGCCTTCCCGGCGCCCACCTACTCCCGCCCGGGCGGGGCTGCGGCGATCGGGGCGGTCATCGAACGGTTCACGGGGCCCGACGCCCTCGACGCCCTCGTCTGTGCCAACGACCTCCTCGCCATCGGAGCGATGCACATCCTGCGCGGCGCAGGCCTGCGGGTGCCGCAGGACGTGGCGGTCATCGGCTGGGACGGCACCGAGGACGGGAACTACTCGAACCCGACCCTCACCACGGTGGCTCCGGATCTCGGCGCGCTCGCGGAACTCGCGGTCGACCTGGCCCTGGGCCGGGTGGACGGGTCGACGGCGTCACCGCAGGTGCACCTGGTGGGGCACCGGTTGATCGTGCGGGAGAGCACCGGCGGCGCGCTCGGGGGTTGACCCGGGCCGCGGGGAATGGCCTAAGCTTGCGGTCGGCCGTCTACAACGTTGTACCTAGGAGAAATTCGATGTCTGACATTCCCCGTCCGGAGTATCCCCGCCCGCAGATGGTCCGCCCGGACTGGCTGAATCTGAACGGCACCTGGCAGTTCGAGGTCGACGGTGGTGACTCGGGCCTCGAGCGCGGGCTCGTCTCCGCCGAGCTCAGCGGGAGCATCACCGTCCCGTTCGCCCCGGAGTCCGAGCTCTCCGGGGTCGGGAACACCGACTTCATGGAGGCCGTCTGGTACCGCCGCACGGTCACGATCCCGGCCGAGTGGTCCGGACGCCGCGCGCTGCTGCACTTCGGCGCGGTCGACCATGACACCACCGTCTGGGTGAACGGCACCGAACTGGTCCGCCACCGCGGCGGGTTCTCCCCGTTCACCGCCGACCTGCACGGTGTGGCCGGCCCCGGCGAGCAGGCCACGATCGTGGTCCGCGCGCGCGACCCGCGGCACGCCGACCAGGCCCGCGGCAAGCAGGCCACCAAGTTCAAGAACTCCGAGTGCAACTACACCCGGACCACCGGGATCTGGCAGACCGTCTGGCTGGAGCCGGTGTCGCACACCCACCTGCGCCGCCCGCGGATCACCCCGGACCTCGCGTCGACGAGCTTCACCGTGGTGGCCGCGCTGTCCGGCAACGTGCCCGGATACAGCGTCCGTGCGGTGCTGTCCGACGACGACGGCGAGGTCGCGTCGGCCACCTCCCGCGCGGACCTCGACCTCGCGCCGAGCCTGCACCTGGCGGTGCCGGAGGACCGGGTCCGGCTCTGGTCGGTCGGCCAGGGCAATCTGTACGGCGTGCGCGTCGAACTGCTCGACGCCGACGGCGCAGTGGTGGACGCCGTGGACTCCTACGCCGGCCTGCGTTCGGTCGCGATCGACGGCAAGCGGATCCTGATCAACGGCGAGCCGGTGTTCCAGCGGCTCGTGCTGGATCAGGGCTACTACCCGGACGGGATCATGACGGCGCCGTCCGACGACGCCCTCGTCGAGGACATCCAGCTCTCCCTGAACGCCGGGTTCAACGGGGCCCGGCTGCACCAGAAGGTCTTCGAGGAGCGGTTCCTCTACCACGCGGACCGGCTCGGCTACCTGGTCTGGGGCGAGTTCGGCGACTGGGGCATCGGTGGCGGCGGACCGGTCACGGACCACCAGCGGGTCACCGCCTCGTTCATCACCCAGTGGCTCGAGGTCCTGGACCGGGACCTCTCGCACCCCTCGATCGTCGGGTGGTGCCCGCTGAACGAGACCTGGCAGGTGCTGCACGACCGGATGACCGACCTCGACGACGTCACCCGCGGCATGTGGCTGGCCACGAAGGCGGCCGACCCGTCCCGGCCGGTCCTGGACACCTCCGGCTACTCCCACCGGGTGCTCGAGACCGATGTCTACGACTCCCACAACTACACCCAGGACCCCGCCGCTTTCGCCGAGGAGATGGGCGACGTGGCCGGCGGCACGCCCTGGATCAACACCCACAACGGGCGCACCATCTCCCAGGACTACAACGGTCAGCCCTACTTCGTCAGCGAGTACGGCGGGATCTGGTGGAACCCGGACGCGCTCGCGGCCGCGGGGGACGACCGTGAGGAGTCCTGGGGGTACGGCCAGCGCGTCGCCGACGAGGAGGAGTTCCACGCCCGGTTCGCCGGCCTGACCGACGTCCTGCTCGACGACGTGGACATGTTCGGCTACTGCTACACCCAGCTCACCGACGTGTTCCAGGAGGAGAACGGGATCTACCGCTTCGACCGCAGTGTCAAGCTCGACGTGGACCGGGTCCGCGCGGTCCAGCAGCGGCCCGCCGCGATCGAGGCGACCCCGCGGGTGGCCGGGCCGGGCGGCGCCGGCTGAGCCGGCTGCGCCGGCCTTCCTCCGAACCTGCCCGACGGCGCAGGTGAGCCCTCGTACGGGGCTCACCGTGCGCCGTCGGGCGCGTTTGGCCTCGCGGTGGCCCGATGGGCCACAATGGACCGCGCACCGGGAGGGTTGACAGAGCGGCCGAATGTGACGGTCTTGAAAACCGTTGTGCGAAAGCACCAAGGGTTCGAATCCCTTACCCTCCGCCAGCGGGAACCCGGGGACCCGCAGGATCCGCCTGCTCCTGGTACCGAGCGCCGGATCCCGAATCTCCTCGGTTGCTCGATGGCCGTGGCTCTCGCGTCGCGTCCCTCGATGACGCGTCCTAGGGTGGGAGGCCGCAGGCCATCGAGGAGGCAGCACCATGCAGGACAAGGTCGCGCTCATCACCGGAGCAGGTTCGGGTATCGGCGAGGCGTCGGCGCGGCTGATGGCGGCGCGTGGGGCGCGGGTGTGCCTGATGGGGCGCACGGAGTCCGAGCTCGAGGAGGTTGCCGAGGGCATTCGGGCCGAGGGCGGCGAGGCACTCATCGCCGTCGCCGACATCAGCGAGGAAGCCGCCGTCGGTGCCGCGGTGCAGGCGACGGTCGACCGTTTCGGCCGGCTCGACGTCGTGGTCGCGAACGCGGGGGTGAACGGCACCTGGGCGGGCATCGAGGACCTGAGCGTCGAGGACTTCCGGTCGACGCTCGACATCAATCTCACCGGCACGTTCATCACGATCAAGGCGGCGGTGCCGCACCTGGGCCGTGGCGGCTCGGTGGTCGTGACGTCGTCGGTCAACGGCAGCCGGATCTTCTCGAACTCCGGGGCGAGCGCCTACTCGGCATCGAAGGCCGGCCAGATCGCACTGACGAAGATGCTTGCGGTCGAGCTCGGGCCGCGCGGGATCCGGGTCAACGTCATCTGTCCCGGTGCCATCGACACCGAGATCGACGACAACACCGACCACCAGAACGAGGATGTCGGCATCCCGGTCGAGTTCCCGAAGGGCCAGATCCCGTTGACCGGCTCGACTCCGGGATCCTCGGAGCAGGTCGCCGAGCTCGTCGCCTTCCTCGGCTCCGACGCCGCGAGCCACATCAGCGGCACCGAGGTCTGGATCGACGGCGCCCAGTCGCTGCTGCAGGGCTGAGTCCCGGGCCGATCGACCCCTCAGGCGGGCTCCTTCTCGATGCGGTACGTGAAGTACCCGCCGTAGCCGTAGACGCGCCCCAGGATGGGCAGGTCGACCGTCAGGTCCACCCGCTGCTGGGCGCGGGCGTCGTCGTAACTCTCGTGCAGCCGAATCGTCGGGCGGATCCGACGGGGGATCCGGACCCTGAGCCACCCGTACCGGAGCCCGACCGTTCGGCTCGTCAGCACCAGGGCGCCGGCGACGGTGCTGACGTCGAAGGTGGCGGCCACGGTCGCCGGGGTGCCCAGGCGATCCGCCACGCCGCCGCCGGGTGCGCACACCACCTCGTCGGTCATGGTCCAGGTGCGCCCGGGCAACTGGAACTCCCGGGTGGCCACGGCCCGGCCGTCGATCGTCCGGTTCTGGATCCGGAACGGGACCTGGCGCGCCCACCCGGCGAACACGACGTGCCGCCGTTCCAGCACGCGGATCACCGGCCAGAGCCAGCGGTGCGGGGTCCCGGCGCGGGTGAAGGCACCCTCGCCGACGCCGACGTGGCTGGGCGGGATGGTCGTGAAGTACCGCTGCAGTCGCGGATGCAACTCGGACAACCGGCCCCCGAGGACTACCTCGTAGGGCGATCGGTGCGGGGTGGCCACCCGCTCGATCCTAGGGTGACATGACGCCCGGACGTCCAGGGTCGGCCCGTCCTGCGGGTGCCCCGCCGCCCGGGCCGGCCGTTTTGGCCCAGTCCGCGCCGGGCAGGTACGCTGTCCCGTGTTGTTCTAGGAGACGTCGCATAGTCTGGTCTAGTGCGCATCCCTGCTAAGGATGTGACGGGGCAACCCGTCCGTGGGTTCAAATCCCACCGTCTCCGCTCCGAGGCCCCGATTCCTCTGGGAGTCGGGGCATTCCGTTGAGATCCTCGGGCCACCGGCGGTCCGCTCGAACTTGTCGCACGCACTGATCCCGGCGCGGCATCGAAGCCGCATCCTCGGATGGTGAACCCGATGTGGCCGCCGAGCCATCCCCAGGCGGCGCACCTAGTGCAGCCATAGGGTTGCATGTCGTCGGAACCTCTGGCACAGTAGTTGCAACCGCAGAGTTGCAAAAGACAGAGGTTCTGATGTCCGGTCAAGGGCGCCGTACACGAGTGGCCCTGGTCCTGGGCGTGCTGTTCGCGGGCACGCTGGTGATGGGCAGCGCCGAGGTGCTCGTGATGGGCATGCTCGATCTGATGTCCGCGGACCTGGACGTGCCGGTCTCGGCGGTGGGTGCGCTGGTCTCGGCCAATGCGCTCGGGATCGCGATCGGCGGGCCGCTGCTGACCTTCGTCACCGCCCGGGCCGACCGGCGGCGAGTGCTGCTGGCCGCCATGGCGGTGTTCACCGGGCTGAATCTGCTGCCCGTCCTCGGCGCGGGTCTGGAGTCGTTCGTCGCCGCCCGGGTGATGATCGGTGCCGTGGAGGGGCTGTTCATCGCCGCGTCCATCACCACGGCGACCTCGATCGTGCCCCCTGCGCGAGCGGGTCGCGCGATGGCGGTGGTGATCTCCGGGTTCGCCGTCTCCGGCGCGGTGGGGATGCCACTGGGTCGACTCCTCGGCGAAGCCCTCGGTTGGCGCTGGTCGTTCCTCGCCGTCGTCCTGGCCGGCGCCGGCGTGCTCCTGGTCGCTCTCCTGGTGGTGCCGCGGACTCCGACCGGCGGCGGGGCGGGGATGCTCGGCCAGGTGCGGTCCGCGTTCGCTCCGAGGGTGCTGGCGGTGCTCGCTGTCGGCGTGCTGCTGTTCGCCGGGGTCCAGGCGGCCCTGACCTACCTCGTTCCGTTCCTGAATGGCGTGGCGGGCGTCTTCGGCCACTGGGTCGGCCTGTGCCTGATGGGGTTCGGGGTCGCGGCCGCGGTCGGATCATTCGGTGGCGGCTGGTTCGCCGACGCCGGCGCCGCCCGCGCCCTCATCATCGGCGCGATCGGCGTGGCAGCATCGCTCGTCGCGATGCTCCTGTGGGGTTCGACCCCGGCCGTCGCGGTCCTCGCCGTCCTCGCGGTCGGGCTCTGCGCGGCGGGCATCACGACGCCCTGGCAGCACCGCGTGGAGCATCTGGCGGGCCCGGGTGTCGTCCTCGCCGCCTCGCTGCCCGCGTCTGCCGGCAACCTCGGCGACGCCATCGGCGCGTTCGCAGGGGGACGAGCGATCGACGCCGGCGGGCTTCCGGCAGCGCTCCTCACGGCCGCCGTCCTCGCCGCGATCGCCGTCGCGGTCGCGGTCGCAAGTCGCTCGATCCGCCCGGCGGCCTCAGTCCGGCCCGCACCGGAACCGGCACCCGAACCACTGACCGCTGTCCACTGAGCATTACCGAGAGAGAGGAAAAGTCATGGAGAACACCCAGAACCCGCCAGCGGTGATCGACGCTGACGCCTTCAGTGTGCGCCGCACGATCCGCATCAACGCACCCCGTGAGAAGGTCTGGCGCACCGTCACCGAACCCGACCTGGTCTCCCAGTGGTTCGGAGAGTTGGTCCTCACCGGCACCGGGGTGGGCGCGCACGGCACGATCGGCTGGCCCGACCAGCCCGACGTCCCCATCCGTGTCGATACCTTCGAGCCGCCGTCGATGGTGTCCTACCGCTGGTGCAATGAGGAGGGCCCGCCGCTCGACGCCGTGGACGAGGAGCGCTCAACGGTCTTCACGTTCACCCTCGAGGAGACACCCGACGGCACCCTGCTCACCGTGGTCGAGACCGGGTTCGACAACACCGGTGACCCGGCGGTGAACATGGCCAGCCACCGGGACGGCTGGGACGGCGAGCTGGACAAGCTCGTGGCCCTGCTCGAGCGCGGCTCATGAGAGCCGGCACCGCGGTGTCCGGGCAGGTGGTGGCCATGTGCAGCGCACTCGGCGACGAGACCAGGTGGAGCATCCTGACCGCCCTCGGCGAGGGCGACGCCTCCGCGTCCGCGCTCGCCCGCCGTCTGCCCGTCACTCGGCAGGCGATCGCCAAGCACCTAGCCGTCCTGCACGAGGTCGGCCTGGTCGACACCGTCAAGGCCGGGCGCGAGGTGCAGTACCGGGTCATCGGCACCGAACTCAGTGCCACGGCCCGCCGCCTCGACGCCATCGGCACCGAATGGGACCGCCGCCTGGCAGCCCTCAAGCACGTCGCCGAAAGCCTCTGAGGCACTCGCGGCGCGGTCGCGGCGGGGTCGGTTGGCGATCGACCGCCGCCGCGGGCCGCGCCGCCTGGCAGGTCCGTAGTGAATGCGTACTCGTCGGGAGCGAATTAATCGCACGCGCTTGACAAACGGGATCGTCGGCTGCGAACCTCCTCTGGTCAGTCACCACAGAAGGAGCTGAGAGTGGCCGAATCAAGAACATGGACGTTCTCCCGTCGCCAGTTGCCCGTACGGACCCCGCGCCTCGACGGCGTCGCACTCCCCGCAGTGGCGGGTCCGCAGTCGCGGGTCGTCCGCTCGTGACGACGACCGTCGAACGCCCCAGCAAGACTGCGTCGAAGTCGACCGCCGGAAAGTCGAAGGAGCGCCGCCGCACGCCGTTCTGGCGTCGGGTCGTGCGGGACCGCACCGTACTGCTGCTCGCGCTGCCGGGCATGGCGGTCATCGTCGTGTTCCAGTACGTCGCCCTCGGGGGCAACGTGATCGCGTTCCAGGACTTCCAGCCCTACCTCGGCATCGGCCGCTCGCTATGGGTGGGCTTCGAGAACTTCTCGATCCTCTTCAACGGTGACCCGGAGTTCCTGCAGGCACTGCGGAACACGCTCGTGATCACCGCGTTGCAGACGGTCTTCGTGTTCCCGGCACCGATCGTGCTGGCGCTGCTGCTCAACAGCCTGGTCTCGAACCGGGTGAAGCAGGCCGTGCAGTCCGTGCTGTACCTGCCGCACTTCCTCTCCTGGGTCATCGTGGTGGCGATCTTCCAGCAGATGCTCGGTGGTGCCGGTCTGCTCAACAACTGGCTCCGGTCGCGCGGCCTGGAGACCATCGACATCATCGGCAACCCGGACACCTTCTACGCGCTCATCACCTCCCAGGTCATCTGGAAGGACACCGGCTGGGCGACGATCCTCTTCCTCGCGGTGCTCTCGCAGATCGACCGATCGCTCTACGAGGCCTCCGCGATGGACGGCGCCACTCGCATGCGGCAGATCTGGCACGTGACCCTGCCGGCCATGCGGCCGATCATCATCCTGCTGTTCATTCTCAAGCTGGGTGACTCACTGTCGGTCGGCTTCGAGCAACTCATCCTGCAGCAACAGGCGGTCGGACTGGGCGTCGCCCAGGTCCTCGACACCTACGTGTACAACAACGGCATCCTCGGCGGCGCCTGGGGAGTCTCCGCCGCCGTCGGGCTGGTGAAGGGCCTGGTGGGCCTGGTGCTCGTGCTGGTGGCGAACAAGGTCGCCCATATCTTCGGCGAAGAAGGGGTGTACCGGGCATGACCGCGACTCAGACCGGCTCGGCCGAGATCCGACCGGACCACACCCCTCGGCGGCGGCGCCGAGCCCCCCTGATCGACGGCGTCCCCCGTCCCGGCCCCGTCGAGAGCATCATCAAGGCGATCGTGCTCGGGGTCGCCTGCCTGCTCGTGGTGCTGCCCTTCCTCGGCATCCTCTCGACATCGCTGGCGACCCCCGAACAGGTCATCCGGGCCGGTGGGTTCGTGCTCTTCCCCGAGGGCATCGACCTCACGGCCTACCGCTCGGTCTTCGCCGGCGGCGCGGTCACCCGAGCCCTGCTCGTCAGCGTGTTCGTGACCGGGGTGGGCACGCTGATCAGCCTCACCCTGACGGCCATGCTCGGGTGGGCGCTCAGCCGACGCGGCAGCATCGCCAACCGGCAGTTGCTGATGCTGGTCCTGGTGAGCCTGCTGTTCAGCCCCGGCATGATCCCCAGCTATCTGGTCGTCCAACGGCTCGGCCTGCTCGACAGTCTGTGGGCACTGATCATCCCGACGGCGGTCTCGGCCTTCAACGTCATCGTGGTCCGGGCCTTCTTCGTGGGACTGCCACAGGAGGTCATGGACAGCGCTCGCATCGATGGCGCGGGGGAGTGGCAGACCTTCCGCTACATGGGTCTGCCGTTGGCCAAACCCGTGCTGGCAGTCGTGGGACTCTTCTACGGCGTCGGCTACTGGAACGCGTTCTTCAACGCCCTGCTGTACATCTCCGACGCCGCGAAGTGGCCGCTGCAACTGGTGCTGCGTACCTATGTGGTGGACGGCAACCAGATCGGCGCGCAGGACCTCGGCACGGAAGCGGCGCTGCCGCCGCAGACGTCGCTCCAGATGGCGATCCTCGTCATCTCGATCGTGCCGGTGCTGATCGTCTACCCGTTCCTGCAGCGGCACTTCGCCAAAGGCATGCTCACCGGCGCCGTCAAGGGCTGACCGGCACCCGAACACCCCACCGGCCGCTCCGCGGCCACGACTCGATGAGGAGCACACCCATGTCTCACCCCCTGATCGCCCGACGCCGTCTACTGCAGGGTTCGCTCGGCGTGGGCGCCCTGGCCGCGCTCGGCCTCGCTGGCTGCAGCAACGAGGGCCGCGGCGACACCGGCTCGCAGGCCGAGAACGACGCCGTCGAACTTCCTGCCTACATCCCGTACGAGGGGTTCGTGCCCGACCTCAAGGGCGAGAACGGCGTCAGCGACACCGTGCTGCAGTACCCGATGAACCCCGTCGCCGCGACGGCAGGGCCGCCCGGAGACGGAGCGGACGTCGGGGTCTTCGCCCTGACCAACGCGCCGGTACCACCGCCGATGAGCCAGAACGTGTTCTGGCAGGAGCTCAACGACCGGCTCGGCTTCACCCTGTCGGTGGCGCTGGTGCCGAGCGGTGACTTCACCGAACGATTCCAGACGACCGTCGCCGGCGACCAGCTCCCGGATCTCTTCACGTACTTCCCCGGCGGAGTCCCGGGGCTCCCGGCATTGCTGCGTGAACGAGCGGCCGACCTCACCGACCTGCTCAGCGGCGACGCCGTGCAGGACTACCCCTTCCTCGCCAACATCCCGACCGAGAGCTGGCGGGCCGCCGTCTACGGCGGCCGCATCTACGGTGTCCCGATCGCACGCGGCGCCCAGAGCAGCCCGGCGCTCTACCGCCGTGACGACGTGCTCGCAGCCCAGGGCATCGACGGCGACGTCCAGAGTTGGGACGACCTGCTGGCGATCTTCCGTGAGCTGACGGGCGGGAACACCTGGGCGCTCTCCAACGTCCCGATGCAACTCATCCGTCAGGCGCATGGGATCGCGAACGCCTGGGAGGTCGGTGCCGACGGCGGGCTCGTGAGCGTGAACGAGGACGAGCGGCAACTGGAAGCGCTGGAGCAGGGCCGCCGTCTCGTCGCCGACGGACTCGTGCACCCGGACACCACGACCTCCGACAACCAACAGCGCCAGGCCTGGGTCGTCGGTGGCACGACGATGTTCTTCGAGGGCACGTTCGCGGCCTGGCCGAACCTGGCCAACCTGCCGACCGCGGGCGACATGCGGCTCGGCGTCGTGGTGCCCCCGGCGATCGAGGGTGGTGGGGTCGCGGACGTCTGGCTCGGGCCGCCGACGCACAACCTGACCGGCATCAGCATCGACTCGACGGATCGGGCCGCCGCCCTGCTCGACGTCCTCAACTACCTGGCCGCACCGTTCGGGAGCGCGGAGCACATCTTCAAGAACTACGGCCTCGAGGGCGTGCACCACAACCTCGTCGATGGCGACCCGGTGCTCACCGACAAGGGGCAGAGCGAGACGCAGCTCGGCCTCAAGTACATCGGCGAGGGTCCGTGGGTGAACTACGTGCCGGGGAAGCCCGACGTGGCGCAGGCACAGTTCGACGCCCAGTCCGCCGTGGTCCCGACCGCGATCCCGAACCCGGCATCGACCCTGTTCAGCGAGACCCAGTCCCGCAAGGGGTCCCAGATCGGCAGCGCGCTCGGCAGCGTGGAGACCGACATCCTGCAGGGCCGTGAGCCGGTCTCGGCGTGGACCGAAGCCGTGGAGCGCTGGAAGCGCGACGGCGGCGACCAGATCCGCGACGAACTGTCCGAGGCCTACGCGGAGAGCGAAGGCTGACCGCACCGATCGAGCCCCGTTCACCCGAGCGGGCCACACGCCAACCGAACGATGCCGACGTACCCGACCCCCGCCGTCTCCGGCGTAGCCCCACGAGAGAAGAGAACGTGACACGACACGAGACGACGGCGCACCGCCGTCAGCCCATGCCAGCTCGCACCACGCGGGTCCGGTGACCGTAGGGATGCGCCGACCGAACGTCGTCGTCGTGCACTGGCACGACCTCGGAACACACCTGCGGGCCTACGGGTTCGACGTGGACACGCCGCACACCGACGCACTCGCGGAGCAGTCGACCGTGTTCGAACGGTGCTTCAGCACCAGCCCGCTGTGCAGCCCCGCGCGTGGAGCACTGTGGACCGGCCGCTACCCGCACAGCAACGGCCTCCAGGGGCTGACGCACCGGGGCTGGGAGTACGGAGAGGCGGAGCGCCCGTTGCCGATGCACCTCGGCGACGCCGGGTACCGCACGGTGCTCGTCGGCCTCCAGCACGAGGCGCGTGACCGAGAGCGCCTGGGCTTCGACGAGCACCCGACGTGCGCGAGCAACCATGCCGGCGACGTCTCCGAGGCCGCCGCCCGGTGGCTCGACGCACGCGGGGACGAGGGTGACCCCTTCCTGATGGTCTGCGGCATGCTCGAGGTGCACCGCGACTGGCCGGCCGAGCGGTATCCGCCCGACCCGCCGGACGCCGTCGACGTCCCCTCGTACCTGCCCGACAACGAGCACACGCGTGCGGACATCGCCGCGTTCGGCGGTGCGATCACCGTCGCGGACCGGGGGCTCGGAGTCATCCTGGAGGCACTTCGGCGCAACGGGCTCGACGACGACACGATCGTCGTGTTCACCACCGATCACGGCGCACCGTTCCCCGGTGCGAAGAGCACCCTCTATGACCCGGGCGTGCACGTGGCGCTCGTGGTGCGGATGCCACCGCGGCTCGGCCCCGCCGGGCCGAGACGGGAACCGGGACTGGTCAGCCACGTCGACCTGGTGCCGACCCTGCTCGAACTGCTGGGGATCGCGGTGCCGGACGACGTGCAGGGCGTGAGCTTCGCGGCGACCCTGCGCGACGGCGTCGCGCCGACCCGTCGTGAGGTGTACCTCGAGAAGACCTACCACGCCGATTACGACCCGATCCGGGCCATCCGCACCGACTCGCACAAGTACATCCACAACTACGAGCCGCGCCCGCTCCTGGCCCTGCCGCCGGACCTGGAGGCCTCCACCACCCGCCGGGGAATGGGTGACGCGCACCTGGCTCCGCGGCCACCGGAGGAGCTGTACGACCTCGTGACCGACCCCGGGGAGAAGACCAACCTCGTCAACGACGCCCGCGCGGCCGAGACGGCCGGCGAACTCCGCGAGCGTCTGGCATCGTTCATGATCGCGACGGACGATGCCCTGCGCCACGGCCCGGTGCCGATACCGGGCAGCGACGTGCCCGCACTGGTGGCCGACCGATGACGGCGGCCCGAGGATGACGGCGCAGCGGCACAGCCGGATCGGGCTCGTGGGGTGTGGAGAGGTCGCCGGATACGGCCATCTGCCCGCGCTGCTGCGGACGGAGGGGCTCGAACTGGTCGGCATGTGCGACGTGTCGACCGATCGGCTCGCGGCGGCGCCGGTCCCGGCAGGGGTCGCGCGCTGCACCTCGTTGGACACGATGCCCGACCTCGACGCGCTCGTCGTCACGTCGCCCGCCGGAGTGCACGCCGAACACGTCGGATGGGCGGCGCGGCGCGGCATCCCGGTCCTGTGTGAGAAGCCGATCGCCCTGGACGAGGCGACCTCCATCGAGATGATGGAGCGGATGGAGGCCGCAGGAACCCCGCTGTGGCTCGCCTTCACCTACAGGTTCTCGCCGGTGGCGCGACGGATCCACGAGCTCGTCGCGACCGGGGCGGTGGGCGAGGTGCGTGCGCTGCGGATGGTCTTCCTGTGGGACCTGCACGGGGCGTTCGAGGATCGAGTGGCCCGGACCGGCGTGAACCAGCGGCGGGTCGGCCGGATGCTCGAGGGCGGCCCGCTCGTGGACTGCGGCGTGCACCAGATCGACCTCGCGCGCTGGTGGCTCGGTAGCGACCTGCAGGTCGATCACGCGACCGGCGTCTGGTTCGACGAGATCGACGGCGTGGACGCGCCCGAGCACGTGACGACGCACCTGTCCGGCGGTGGTGCCCGGGTGCTGGTCGACATCAGTTTCGGCTACGGTCACAGGTCGCCGGCCAGGCTCCCAACCTTCACGTATGAGGTCATCGGGACCGACGGTGTGATCCGCTACCGGCGCGAGGAGCGTGACTTCGTGCTCATCGACGGCGACGGTAGGCACGACCTCGCCTGGGCGCACGAGAAGTCGTTCGAGGGCATGTACACGGAGTTCGCCGCCGCGCTCCACGGTGAGGAGCATGCGCTCCCGACCGCGCTCGACGGGCTCGCCGCGACCCGCCTCGCGCTCGACGCAACGGCTCGGGCGGTCGGCTCGCGATAGCGACCGGAGGTAGACCCTGAGCCCGACCCACGCCCGGATACGACGGCGTCTGGCCTACTCTGGGGCGGTGGCCTCTCCCACCGAGCGCACCGAACTCATGGTGCGTCAGCGCAACTCGACGGCGTCCGCCATCATGCGCACGATCGTCCGCGACGGCCCCCTCGGTCGCAAGGAGCTCTCGTCCGTCACCGGCGTCAGCTTCACCACGATCACGAAGACGGTCACGGAACTGCTGGCACTCGGCGCGCTCACGGAGTCGGCGCCACCGGCCCCACGAGGGGCCGGCAGGCCGGTCACCCCGCTCGACGTGCCGTCCGTTCGGCGACTGGTGCTGGGTGGGCATCTCCACCCTGAGAGCACCTCCTGCGGTGCCTACACCCTGCGCGGCGACCTGGTCACCTGGCGATCGGCGCCCGCCAGCGGCCGGACCGAACGCGAACGCATCGAGGAGGCCGCCGAGCTGGTGGACGCCATCGTGACGGAGGTCGGCACTGCGGCCGTCACCGGGATCGGGATGACGACGCCCTGGGCCGAGCTCCACCACGGCCAACCGCCGCCGCTGGTGGCCGATGTCGACCCCGATGCGCTGCACACAGGTCTGCGGGAGCACCTCTCCCATCCGGTACGCGTCGAGCCGAACGTCCGCGCCCAGGCGCTGGAGCACTACTGGTGGGGTGGGGGAGGCAACGACGTCCTGACGGTGCTGGTCGGACGGTCCGTCGGAGTGGCCCAGATGCGGGGTGGCGACCTCGTCTGGGACGGCCCGGGTGCCGGTGGCCTCGTCTCCCACGTGGTCGTCCCGGGTTCGACGTATCCATGCGACTGCGGGCAGGTCGGCTGCGTCAAGGCCACCTGCACCGACGACGCACTCCTACGACGCGCCGTCGCGACCGGTCTGCTCCCCCCGGGCTCGTTGCAACGCGACCTCTACCCGGACGATGACACCGAGGGCCTGCGCCGGCTTCGCCGCGCCCGGGCCGAGGACCTCGGCCGCGTGATACCGCTCATCATGAGCCTGGTCGCCCCGGGCGAGACGACCGTGCGAGGCAAGGTGGGGACACCGGAGGAGATCGATGCCTGCATCGACATGATCCGGCGGCGCTACCGGGAACTGGTCGGCCGTGACGCCAAGGTCCGCTTCTACGACCATCGCCGCCCGGACTACTGGCCACACGCATCGGCAGCGCTCGCCCTGGATGCCTACCTCGCCTCACCGTTGTGGCACGAGGGAGACAGGGCCATGCGGGAGCTGCCCGTCCCGATCGCGTGAGCCGATCCGCTCGTCGACAGGTGCGGCCCGGAAGACCCGGAAGCCTTGGAAATGCGGCGACCGCCCGCCGGTGCGACAGTGGCCTCCAACCGGGGCCGAGCAAGGTCATCCGCTCGATCTCGGCACATTCGGGTTGATCACGCCGGACCAGGTCCGAGGTGAACGAGGAGACGAACATGAAGAACGGAAGGGCATCATGACCACACCAACCGACGATGTCGTCGACCTGATCCTCAACGACCACCGCGAGGTCGAGCGGCTGTTCGAGGAGTTGCGTAGCAACCCGGCGACCAGGGCCAACAATCTGCCCGTTCTGATCTCGCTGCTGACCGCGCACAGCCGAGCGGAGGAGGCGGAGGTCTACCCCGTCGCGGCATCCGAGGCAGGCGCTGGACACGACGTCGAGCACAGCCAGGAGGAGCACATCGAGGCCGACCAACTCCTCGCGAAGCTGGCGGAGACCGATCACTCCTCGCCCGAGTTCGAGACGGTCCTGCGCGAGGTCGTCGATTCGATCACACACCACGTCGAGGAGGAGGAGGCCAAGGTGCTGCCCGCCATGCGGTCGAATCTCACGGACGCGCGCCGGGCCGAGCTGGGCGAGGCCTTCCTGTCGAGCCGCGAGAAGCACCTCGGCGAAATGCCGAGCGACATCCGCAAGAGCGAACTCGACCAGCAGGCCGCGAACGTCGGCCTGAGCGGAGCGAGCTCCATGAGCAAGGCGCAGACCGAGCGCGCCCTCCAGGAGAAGGCCGAGGAGTCCGAGGAGTAGTCCGGAACGGCCATCGCCGGTCCGCGTGCGACCGGCTCTCCAGTCGCACGCGCGAGGCAGTGGCGGATCGTGGTGGCCGGGCCGAGGGCAGCCTGCTCAGCGAGACGTGCCCTCGGCTTGGCCCTGCCGCAACCGGCAGCGGAGGGCACCAGCCGGCCCGGGTCGGCTGGTGCCGTCAACGTGCGCCAGTGTGGACTCCGTGCCCGTCGCGTCGGCCGCGATCGCTGCGGCCGGGTCGTATGCCGGTCCCGGGCGGGCCCTCGGCGTTCCGGATGTTGCGAGCGGGCGCCACGGGATGCGGACGCAGCGGAACCGGCACACGATGAACCAATGACCCCCGACAGCAAGCCCCAGAAGGTGCCGGCCCAGGAACAGAAGTGGCCTGGCACGACCTCGGCGATGGACCCGCCGCCCGACCACGGCGAGGACAACTACACCGGCCGTGAGCGCCTGGTCGGCAAGAGAGCCCTGATCACCGGTGGCGACTCCGGGATCGGGCGGGCCACGGCGATCGCGTTCGCGAAGGAGGGCGCCGACGTCGCGATCGCCTATCTCCCGCAGGAACAGGCGGACGCCGAGTCCACGAAGGAGGTCGTCCAGAGCGTCGGTAGGCGCTGTGTGCTCCTGGCGACCGACCAGCGCACCGAGGAGGCGAACACCCGGTTGGCGGCCGATGCCGTGGCCGGGTTGGGCGGGATCGACGTGCTGGTGAGCAACGCGGGCTTCCAGATGGCGCACACCGGTGGGATCGCCGACTTCCCGAGCGGTCAGTTGGAGCAGGTGTTCGAGACCAACGTGTTCGCGACGTTCTGGCTGACCAAAGCGCTCGTGCCCCACCTCGGGCCGGGCTCGAGCGTGATCATCACGACCTCGATCCAGGCGTACAACCCCTCGGAGCCGTTGCTCGACTATGCAGCCACGAAGGCAGCGCTGAACAACCTGATGGTCAATCTCGCCGCGGACCTCGGCCCGAAGGGGATCCGGGTGAACGCCGTCGCCCCCGGGCCGATCTGGACCCCTCTCATCCCCAGCACGTTCGACGCCGAGAAGGTGGCGTCCTTCGGGGCCGACACCCCGCTCGGCCGACCGGGACAGCCCGTCGAGGTGGCCGCGGCGTTCGTCTTCCTCGCCTCGGACGAGGCCAGTTATGTCAGCGGCACCGTCCTCGGTGTGACCGGCGGCAAGGCGATCTTCTGATGCGGGCGCTGACCTGGCAGGGCACCGAGGACGTGCAGGTGCAGGACATGCCGGATCCCGCGATCCAGGAGCCCACCGATGCCGTCATCAAGGTGACGTCCACCGCGATCTGCGGCTCGGACCTGCACCTGTACAGCGTCCTCGGTGCCTTCCTGGACCCCGGCGACATCCTCGGCCACGAAGCCATGGGGATCGTGGAGGAGGTCGGCTCGGAGGTCACCCGGATCAAGCCAGGAGACCGCGTGGTCGTGCCGTTCCCGATCGCGTGCGGCACCTGCTGGATGTGTGAGCGGGGCCTGCACACCCAGTGCGAGACCACCCAGGTGCGCGGGCAGAACAAGGGCGCCGCCCTGTTCGGATACACGAAGCTGTACGGGCAGATCCCCGGCGGGCAGGCCGAGTACCTGCGGGTCCCGCAGGCCCAGTTCGGACCAGTTCGGGTGCCCGACGATGGCGGACCCGACGAGCGTTACCTCTACCTCTCGGACGTGCTGCCGACCGCCTGGCAGGCCGTGGAGTACGCGGGTGTACCCGAGAACGGCACGGTCCTGGTGCTCGGACTCGGGCCCATCGGGCAGATGAGCGCCCGGATCGCGCTTCACCGCGGCGCGAGCGAGGTGTTCGCAGCCGACCTCGTGCCCGAGCGACTGGCGATGGCAGCCCGGCATGGCGTGCACACCCTGGACCTGAGGGTGATCGACGACCTCCCCGAGAACATCCGGGCCCTCACCAACGGTCGTGGACCGGATGTGGTGATCGACGCCGTCGGGATGGAGGCCCACGGCTCACCGGCCGCCGCCGGCGTGCACAAGGTGGCCGGCGTGCTCCCCAGTGCCATCGCCCGACCCCTGATGGAGCGGGCCGGGATCGATCGACTGGCCGCGCTTCGCACCGCCATCAGCTCGGTGCGACGCGGTGGAACCCTCTCGCTGTCGGGCGTCTACGGAGGCGCCGCCGACCCGCTGCCGATGATGGAGATGTTCGACAAGCAACTCACGGTCCGGATGGGGCAGGCGAACGTACACCGGTGGATCGAGGACCTGCTGCCACTCGTCGCGGACGACACCGATCCGCTGGGGGTGCTCGACCTGCGGACCCACCGGCACTCGCTCGAGGAGGCACCGGGCGCCTACCGGACGTTCCAGAAGAAGGAGGACGGCTGTATCAAGGTCGTCCTGGACCCGCAGGTCTGAGCCGTGGAGAGCTACTGGGCGTCGCGCAACCCGCAGTCCCCCGAGCCGGACGCTCCGGTCGGTGGCGAGTACGACGTGGCGGTGGTGGGCGCCGGCATCACCGGGCTGTCCACCGCCGTGATGCTGGCCGATCGGGGCTGCCGCGTCGTGGTGCTCGAGGCCCGTCACGTGGGCGCGGGCACCACGGGCTCATCGACGGCGAAGGTGTCCGTGCTGCAGGGACGCCGACAGTCCGAGATCGCGGCCAAGCAGTCCGATGAGCTTCTCGCCCACTACGTGGCCGGCGGGCGCGCTGGTCAGGCCTGGTTGCTGGAGTTCTGCGCACGAGCGGGCGTCGCTGTGCAACGCCCGAGCGCGGTGACCTATGCCGCCGGTCCCGACGACATCGCGACGGTGGAGGAGGAACAGCGGGTCTGCGAGCGGGTGGGACTCCCGGTGACCTGGCGGCCGCAGGACGGCGACGCACCGTTCCCGTACTCGGGTGGTGTGGTGCTCGCCGATCAGGCACAGCTGGATCCGCTCGAGTTGCTCACCGCGCTCGCCGCCGACGCGGTCGCACGTGGCATCACCGTGTACACCGGCGCGCGCGTCACCGAGGTCGACGACGGTCCGGAACACCTGGTGAGCACGAGCCGCGGTTCCGTGCGGGCGGACCGCGTGGTCCTGGCCACGGGGACCCCGATCGCCGACCGGGGCGGCTTCTTCGCACGGCTCGCGCCGCAGCGCTCCTACGCCATCGCGCTCCGCCTGGCCGGGCTGCCGGAGTCGGACATGTATCTGTCCGTGGGGACGCCGGCGAGGTCCATCCGCACCACCCCGCGGGGAGATGACCGAACCCTCCTGATCGGCGGCAACTCGCACCCGGTCGGCGGCGGCGGATCCGAGCTCGACGCGATCGAGGAGCTGACCGCGTGGGCGCAGCAGCACTACCCCGGCGCCCAGGTGACGCACCGGTGGTCCGCCCAGGACTACCACCCCATCGACGCACTGCCCTACGTCGGGCCGCTGACGCCGTCGAACGATCGGGTCCTGGTGGCGACCGGCTTCGCGAAGTGGGGCCTGACCACCGGCGCGGCCGCCGCCACGATCATGACCGGGCTGGTCGACGGCGGCGCTCCCGACTGGGCAGATGCGTTCGCCAGTTGGAGTGCTCATGAGTTCGCCGGATTCGGCACCGGCGCGAAACAGAACCTCAAGGTCGTCGCCGACCTTGTCGGAGACCGGCTGACGGCGCTCGAGCGGGTTCCCGACGAGGCGCCGGGGGAGGGCGTCGGCCGCGTGGGCCGGAAGGGGTTGAGTCCGGTCGCGGTCTCGACCGTTGACGGCATGACCTGCACGGTCTCCGCCGCCTGCACCCACCTGGGCGGGGTGGTGCACTGGAACGACTTCGAACGAAGCTGGGACTGTCCGCTGCACGGGTCCCGGTTCGCGTCCGACGGGGCGCTGCTCGAGGGACCCGCCACCACGGACCTGCAGGGTGCGGAGCCGGCAGGCACGGACTGAACGCCGATTCCGGACGTCGTTGCGAACCGCCACCCCCCCTGGGACCCGAGCGGTGAACCAGCGCGTGCTCGGACGGTCGACCGGTGTCACCCTTGGCCCCATGGCCCGGCTCAAACGATGGATTCATCGGACCTGGATCCTGCAGCCCCGTATCGCGCTGACCCTACGGGCGGCACTGGCCGCGGGCCTGGCCTGGACGATCGTGAGCCTCCTACCGCTGGCGGCGGCGGCGCAGTACCCGTACTACGCGCCGTTCGGCGCCGTGATCGCCACGACGTTCACGGTGTCCAGTTCGGTCCGGGAGTCGGTGCAGGCCGTCGCCGCCATCGCGCTCGGTGGCCTGACGGCCGGCCTCGTCGACATGGTGTTCGGCACCACGACTCTGCTCACGATCGTCCTCGTGGTCGCTGCCGGCGTGGCCCTGGCCGGGCTGCGACCCCTCGGGTCCATGGGTGGCTGGGTGCCGACGGCAGGGATCTTCACCCTGATCATCGGGCACGGCGAGACGGCGTTCGCAGGTTCGTACGCGGGTCTGACCCTGCTGGGTGCGTGTGTGGGTGTCGGCGTCAACGCCCTCTTCCCGCCGCTGCCCGTCGGCCCGGCGTCGCGGTCGATCCGGGCCACCCGGGAGGCCGTCGCCGGCCAGCTCCGGGATCTCGCGGAGGCCCTGGAGACCACCACCTTCCCCTCGATGGCGGACTGGGAGCACCAGCACCGTGGCATGGATCGGGCCCGGCTCACGATGCGGGAGGCGATCGCACAGGCCCAGGAAGCCCGCCGCGCGAACCGGCGGGCTCGGCGCCATTCGGACGACATCGACGCCCTCGTGGTGGAGGCGGACGCGCTCGAGAGGTTGACCTTCGTCGTGGCGGACCTGAGCGATCTCATCCTGCGCGATCACCTCGCCCCCGGCCCGGAGGGTCGACCCACGCGGCTACCGGCCGACCTGCGCGCCCCGATCGTGCACTCCATCCGGCTGCTTGCGGGGGCGCTGAGCCTCGGGGACGTCTCAGCGCTGCGTGAGGAGCTGGCCGCGGTCGACGATCAGCTCGCGACCCTGGTGAGCACCGCCTCCGAGCGGTCCGGGGGGCCGGACGACCTCGTGCTCAACAGCGTGCTCCTGGCGCTGCGCCGCGGTCTGGACACCTTCGCCGCCCAGGTACCGTCGTCCTGACGAACTCCGCCGCATCGCGGACCGTCGTGGGCGCTCAGCCGCTCGGCAGACCGGGATCGACCCGCACGTAGCCGTCCCGCAGGACGAGGTGCTGGTCGTCGACCCTGGCCACGTCCGGCCACCGGACCAGGAACGTGCCCCGGTGCAGCCACCCGAGGAACGCGCCGATCGGCGCGGGGGCGCGCACGCCCGTGCGCTCGTACCCCAACATCGAGGTGTGGGTGCGCGGGCTGACGAGCAGCCCGTGCAGTCGGGCGCCCGCGAGCGTGGGTCCGGGTGCGCCGTCGAGCACGAACCGGGCGTCGATGACGTAGCCGACATGGGTGCCGTCGTGATCGCGAACCGACAGGTCGAGAAGGTCACTCAGGAGCATGACCGGCCCCCGGGATGCGCCCGATGACGTGATCACGGACCCAGCGCTCGACCCAGGTCGCGTCCAGGCCGTCCGCGCCGACGGAGAGGTGGATGGTCTGGTCGACCTCGACCACGTCCCGCCACGGCACCTTGTGCATGAGGCTGCGCGGGGGCCGGCCACCGGCGAGCCGGGCGAGGAACACCCCACCGAAGAGCATCGCCCCGATCGTCACGGTTCCGTCCTCGGCGACCTCCAGATCGAGGTCGGCGAGGGTGGCCACCGGAACGTCGTCGGGATCGAGGACCTGGCGGTCGAGCAGATGCAGACGGGCATCGAGCACCTTGCCGGCGGCGGGCTCGTCCGGCTCCAGCGCGTTCATGCCCCGGCCCCGGTGATGACCATCAACGGGATCGCCGCCAGTGCGGCGATCAGGATGATGCCGAGATAGAGGCTTCCGACGGCGTTCATCACCCGCGAGTTCACATGTTCTCCCATGTATTGCGGATCGTTGGCCACGATGAGGATCGGCAGATACGTCAGCGGGAGCGCGACGGCGGAGAACACCACCGAGTACTCCGTCACCAGGACGGGGTCCACTCCCGTCATCAGCACGCCGACCGCCACGACCAGGCAGATGATCATGGTCAGGTGGAACCTTGCCGCCGCGCGCGGCTTACGGAACTTCCCCCACGACCAGCCGAAGAACTGGGCGATCGTGTAACCGCTCGAGAGGGCCGTCTCCAGGGCGGCGCCGAAGGTCGCCGCCACGATGCCGACGATCACGAATGCGAGCAGGAGCTTGCCCCCGCCGATCGCCACCGGCAGGACCACCTGGCTGAGGGTCTCCACCTGGATCGCCTGGGGCAGGAGCACGATCGCCGCGCAGGCGGCGATGGCAACCGACAACAGTCCACCCAGTGGGAAGCCGACGAGCACGTTGATCCGGGACTGGGAGAGGTCCTTGACGGTCCATCCCTCCTCCACCGCGCCCGAGGAGAAGAAGAACACCTCGTACGGGGTCATGGCGGCGCCGAAGAGTGCGATGGCGTAGTACCAGTACACGGTGGTGGACTCCTCGGGCAGCCCTTGGCCCATCACCTGGGCGGCGAGTTCCGACCAGTCCGGACCGAGCAGGAAGACCGCCACCGCGAACGCGATCAGGCACAAGCCCAACAGGCCGGTCACGTTCTCCATGATCTTGAACCGGACCCGCCAGATCACCAGCCAGACCGCGAACGCCGCCACCGGGATCCACAGGCGGGGCTCGACACTGCTTGCCAGCTGCAGCGCGAGCGCGATGCCACCGACCTCGGCGGTCAGGGTGAGCAGATTGATCAGGAACGACGCACCGAGGTTCGCTGCAGCGGCTCGCGGACCGAGGCGCTCCCGGATGATCTCGAAGGTCGCACGGCCGCTCACGGCAGCCACCCGGCCGGACATGCTGGCGAACACGCAGATGCCGACGACGCCGACCGCGACCACCCACGCCAGGCTGAGTCCGAACCGGGACCCGACGACCGCGTTGGTGACCAGGTCGCCGATGTCGAGGAATCCGCCGATGGCGGTCAGGATCCCCAGGGCGACGCCGAGAAGCCGCTTCATCCCTGCGGCTCCCACTCGTCCGCGAACGCCGAGAGATCCGCTGCGCTGTCACTGAGCGCGGACACGAGTGCGACCGGATCCGAACCGGTCGTCAGCCCGACCCAGGCGCGAGCATCCACGAGGGCGTCGGTGCCTGCCCGGATCAGGACCAGTGCCTGTCGCCGCGGCTGAGCGTCCTCCGGATCCTCGACCACCCGGGTCGCCGCGGCCACCTCGGCGTCCTGGCTCGCGTCGATCATCTCGGACAGGACGGTGTCGGCCACGGCCGCGGTGACCGCACCGTCGAGGTAGGCGTCCAGCGCCAGCCTGCCGGTCGAAGCCGCCGACGCCGCCGCCTCAGCGGCCCGGGAGAGGTCGCCGGTGGTGCCGCCCTCCTCGGTTGCGCAGCCGGCCTGTACGGTCACGACGGCCAGCACCGCAACCATCGCGAACGCCCGTCGTAGTGCGGGAGACAGGCTGATGACCACCTTTGGTTTCTACGCCCGAACGCCGGCGCGCGCATCTCAGCGGCGACATCGGCTCCGGCTCGACACGACGAGCTGCGCCCGCCTCCGCAGGTGCGGTCCGCCGTCGGCGCACCTACGTTGACGATATGAGGGAACTGCAACAGATCATCGTCGCCGAGATGGGTGTCCGGCCCCAGATCGATGTCGAAGCGGAGGCTGAGGCGCGCGTGGGATTTCTCTGCGACTATCTGGCGGCCACCGGCGCTCGCGGCTACGCACTCGGGATCTCCGGGGGCCTGGACTCCACGCTCGCCGGTCGGCTCGCCCAGCTCGCTGCCGAACGTCGGCGTGCGGACGGCGCGGACGCGGCCTTTCTGGCGATCCGCCTTCCCTACCGGGTGCAGTTCGACGAGGACGACGCCCAAGCCGCGCTGGACTTCATCGCCCCGGACGAGATCGTCACCTACAACGTGGCGCCGGCCGTGGACGCATTCGAGGCCGAGTTCCTCACCGCGACGGGTCTGCCGGTCTCGGATTTCACCAAGGGCAACTCCAAGGCTCGCCTGAGGATGGTCGCGCAGTACGCTCTCGCGGCGGAGCGCGGGCTCCTCGTGATCGGCACTGATCACGGCTCGGAGTCGGTGACCGGCTTCTTCACCAAGTTCGGCGACGGTGCCGCCGACGTGCTCCCCCTGTTCGGTCTGGACAAGGGGCAGAACCGCAGGCTCCTGCAGCAACTGGGTGGCCCCGAGCGGCTCTGGGCCAAGCAACCCACCGCCGATCTTCTCGATGGCATTCCCGGCCAGCCCGACGAGGCCGAGCTCGGTGTCGCGTACGCCGACATCGATGCCTATGTGGAGGGGAGGGACGTGGCGGCGGACGTCGCCGAGCGGATCGAGGCAGCCTGGCTGCGGACCCGACACAAACGGACCACTCCCGTCACCCCAGCCGACACCTGGTGGCGTCCTTGAGCGACCAACAGGCTCCCGTCGGCGGCGGCGTCGTGGCGCTGCTGCTCATCGATCTGCAGAACGCGTACTTCGAGGATCCACAGTTGGCCGAGGCACTCCCGAGCCTTATCGACCACGCGAACCAACTCATCGAAGCCGCGCGCAGCGCGGACCGGCCGGTGATCCTCGTCCGAACCGTGCACGCCCGGGACGGATCCACCTGGACACTGAACATGCGCGAGGACGGCGAGGGCTTCGCGTACCCGGGCAGCCACCAGGCGGCGTACGTCGACGGACTCGACGTCGGCGACGCCCTCGACGTGATCAAGACCCGCGACAACGCGTTCCATCGCACCGAGTTGCGCGACGTGCTGGCCGGCCTGGGGGTGGGGCGGCTGCTGATCGGCGGGGTGTCCACGCACAGTTGCGTGGTGCAGACGGCGATGGCGGCGTTCGCTGAGGATCTCGAGGTCGCGATCGCCGCCGGATCGATCGCCTCGGAGAACGAGGAACTCGCCGATGCGGCGTTGACCTTCCTCTCCGAGGAGATGCGTCAGCCCGTGCTCGACCAGCGCGCCGCCCTGGCGTTCCTGCGCGGCTAGGCGCGCGGGCCGGCTAGGTCTGTTCGTCGGTGTCTGCCTCGCGACCACGTGATCTGCGGAGGGCACGGCCGCGCGCGACGGCGTCCTTCTCCTTGGCGGCCCGCTTGTCGCTGGCGCGGGTATCGCGCGGGGGAAGTTGGACGGTCTCCTCGGCCTCGATGCCGGCCTGGAGTTCGCGTCCACGTTCCATCTCGGCGTCGAACTCCGCGCCGAACAGGAGTGCCAGATTCATCACCCAGAGCCACAGCAGGAAGATGATCACACCGGCCAGTGCCCCGTAGGTGGCGTCATAGCTGCTGAAGTTCGACACGTACAGGCCGAGGCCGAACGAGGCGATCCCGGCGAGCACGATCGCGATCACGGCCCCCATGCTGATCCACCGGAACCTGGGCTGCTTGACGTTCGGTGTCACGTAGTAGAGCAACGCGATCGCGAGGATCACGATGAGCAGCAGGACCGGCCACTTGGCGATGTCCCAGACGGTCACGGCCGTGTCACCGAGCCCGATGGTGTCACCGATGGCCCGCGCGACCGGTCCGCTGACCACCAGGATCAGGCCGGCCGCGGCCACGAGCAGCAGCATCACCACCGTGAGCGCGTACATCGCTGGACGCAGTTTCCAGATCGGCCGGCCCTCGGGCACCTCGTACATACGGTTCATCGCGCGCGAGAACGCGTTCACGTAGTTCGACGCCGTCCACACCGCGGTGAGGAGGCCGACGATCAGGCCAAGACCCGGCGCCGGCGCGGTGGTGAGGCTCTCGATGATGGGGCCGAGGGTCGCCATCGCGTCCTCCGGTACCGCGTCGGAGGCGATCCCGAGGAGACGTTCGGTGGTGGACGCCTGTCCGACCAGGCTGAGGATCGACACGAGCGCGATGATCGCGGGGAAGATCGAGAGAACCGCGTAGTAGGTGAGTGCGGCGGCGAGGTCGGTGCACTGGTCGTCGAGGAACTCGGCGACCGTGCGGCGCAGGATGTAGAACCAGGACGGTTTGCGCAAGTCGGTGGGATTGTCGGGCTTGACCGGATGGTCGGCCGACGGGCGGGTGGTCTTGGGCATCGGAAACCTCACGGCGTGGACGGTTCCCCGTGGACCGGTGAACCGGCCCACGGGGAGCGACGATCAGGGATCCTGCAGGCGGTCGCGGGACTCCTCGGCCTCTCCGCGGATGTCCTGGGCGGCCTGTCGGCTGGAGTCGCGGACCTCCTCGGCGCCGGAGACGGCGGTCTCCTTGACGTCCTGGACACCCTCGGTGGCGGTCTCCTTGACCGCTTGAGCGGCATCCTGAGCAGGCTGCTTCAGGTCCGCGCCCACCTCCTGCGCGATCGACTTCGCCTCGTCCGCTGCTCGATGCACAAGGTCGGACTCCTTGGCCTGGCTGACCAGCTCTTGTTCCTTACGACTGGACGGGATGAGCGATGCGACCAGCAGGCCGGCACCGAACGCGATGAATCCGGCGGCCCAGGGGTTTCCCGTCGCCTTCTCCTTGACCAGGTGGGGTGCATCGCTGATCCGGTCGGCGGCGGAGTGGGCGGCACCGGAGACGGCGTCGGCGGCGTTCTCGGCGGAATCCGAGCCGAACGAGCGTGCCTCGTCGGCCGCGCCGAAGACCTTCTCCCTGACGCTGCCGACCGCGTTCCTCACCTTCTCGGTCTGGCGTTCGGCGATACGACCCGGGTGGACCCGGTCGGTGAGGGCATCGACGTCACTGCTCAGATCGGCGCGGGTCCGTTCGATGTCGGAGCGGATACGGTCGGGGTCGGTACTCATGATTGCTGTCCTTTCAGGGCGTCGGGGATCCTCTTCACGGTGTCTGCGGTCTGCGGGATCCCCTCCACGGACTCGAGTGACTTCCTGCCCAGTAGCGCCAGGACGGCAGCGACCACGGCCCAGATGCCGGCGACGATCAGGGCGGACCAGCCGAGGGCAGGGACGTCATCGCCGTCGCCGATCATGGCCCCGATCGCCCACCACAACGCCAGGGACAGGAACAGGAGCAGGAAGTTCGACGCCCAGGCGGCGCCGCCCAGCATGCCCGCACCCTTCCCGGCCCGCTTCGCCGACTCCTGTACCTCGGCCTTGGCGAGGGCGACCTCCTGACGGATGAGCGTCGACAGGTCCTTGCTCACCTCGCCGAAGAGCTCACCGACGGACCGTTCGTCGCGAGGGTCCGGTGAGTGCGAGGCGGTCACGCCTGGCCACCCGGGCGAGTACTGAGCGGGTCAACGGTCGATCCACCCACGGGCGCCCAGTCCGGGGCGCCCGGTGAGCCCGCACGCGTCGACGGCGTCTGCGTGACTGAGGGCGCCGCGCCGACACCCTCGATGTTCGGTGCCTGCCGACGCATGGGTGCCGCCACGGGTCGGCGGGTGGCGTCAGTGGTGTCGTTCGGCTCTGCGTCGCCCCCGGCCTCCTTGGCACCGCGAGCCACCCGACCGGCGAGGAGACCGAGGCCGGCGGCGATCGCCATGAACGTGCCCGGGTGCCGGCGCGCGTACCGGGAGACCTCATCCAGGGCTTGCGCAGGGTCGCGCTGTTGCAGCCAGTCACCGGCTCGCTCGAGGTAGTCGGCCACCTGTCGCGTCATGGCGCCGGCCAGCCCCTGCCCTTGGTCGCTGTCCGCCATCGACGAGAGGTCGGAGGAGAACGAGCGCAGCCCCTCGGAGAGCCGTTGCTGCTGGCCGCCGGCCTGGTCAATGACTTCCCGGCGAGCCTGCTCGAACAGGCTGCGGGCCTGGTAGCGAGCCTCGGACGCGGTGTCCCTGGCCTGTTCCTTCACCGCCCTGGCCACGTCCTGCACCTGGTCGGTCGCCACATCCTTCACAACCCGCGCGCGGTCGGAGACCTCGGAGGCCACGTGGGCGGCCTCGTCCTTCGCATTCACCCGATCGTCGGCTGGTGAGCCGGGTTCCCGGACTGGCTGCGCAGCGGGCGGGTAGCTCGGTGGTAGGCCACCCGACGCCTCCACGCTCGGTTCGAAGGGTCGATTCTGATCTGTCACGGTCGTTCTCCCGGTCTTGGCTCTGCACCTGTGGCGAGCGGGGTCCGGGCGCGCCGTCTGTCGAGTCCGCCGCTGGCGGTCCCGCGACCTTGAGCGATCAAGGCTCGCGGGCACAGCATGACGCGCGAACGACGTCAGCGCATCCGCAGGAAGCGCCTCGACCTCAGGTCGCCCCGGGACCACGCTCAGGTGAGCTGTGGGCCAGCGAACCGCGGTCACCGCCGGGGCCGGCGGCGAAGACGTCCGGGAGCAGGTCCCTGTGCAGCCGGTCCAGGGTGGCCCTCTGGCGCCGAGCGTCCTCGGCCAGATCCGCGAATACCGTGGGTGGCAGTCGAAGCTCGGCGGCGAGACTCTCGAGCGTCTGCCAGACCCCCTCCTTGCCACTCACGGCGCTGCGCATCAGTTCGACCTCCAGAAGCGGCGTCATCGGTGAGCTGCCCACGAGGCGTTCATTGAGCTTGAGACGCCCGACGTGCTCGGCGACCCACGCTCCGGCCTGCCGGTGCGGCCGTCGTCGCAGACCCAGGAGGGCGATGAGTTCGCGGAGGAGTTCGCGCTCCCGGGTGATCTGATCCCTGATCGTGGCCAGATCGCGACCCAAGGGCGTGTCGGCGAAGGCGTGCGCCATCCGCCGGATGCGCTCGGTGCCCGCAGTCGCTCCGGTCAGATGATCCGAAAGGTAGAGGCCGAGGAGGTCGGCGTCGACATGCTCGGAGACGCGCGCGGCGAGCGCACCCGGTGGGAGCATCCGATACCCGCGGTCCGTGTCACGGTCGGTCGGCGCCGGTGTGAGGGACTCGATCGGCCCACCGAAGCGGGTGTCGTCGGGGCGCAGGGAGGGGCTCGTGGTACCACGGTGTTCCCGTATCCCGGCCACTACCTCCCGGAGTGCGTCCTCGGCGCTGTTCTGCTCCGTCCAGCCGAGGTCGCGGATCCGGGCGGTGTCCATCACCGGCACGCCCATCGCCATGTCGAGCCAGCCGGCGTCCGACGCGACCAACCTCGCACGCCAGGCATAGTGCAGGAACGGCCGGACGACCTCGGGCGGGAGCTCGACGTGGTGGCCCCGGGCCAAGATCCCGGCCAGGTCACGGGGCCACAACGTGTCCGCCGCGGCGACGTTGAACGCGCCGCCGGCCCGATGCGCCACCACGGCGGCGTAGGCACGGCCCACATCATCACCGTGCACGATCTGGAGGCGCAACCCCTTCGGCAGGGGAAGCACCGGGACCGCCCCGGTACGCAGCAGGGACGTCGGCACCCACGGCCCGAGGAAGTAGCGCACGATCTGTGCGCCCGCCTCCCCCTGAAAGACCAGCGCGGTGCGCATCCGGGTGATGGTGAGGCCGGGCGTCGCCTCGAACTCATCGAGCACCCGTTCCTGCGCCGCCTTGTCGACGCTGTAGTGGGAGGAGGGGATGCCGGCGCGGGCCGCGTTCTCGTCGCGGGGCACGTCGTCGTCAACCGGGGAGTACACGGCCCAGGATGAGGCGACCACCAGATGCGGCACGCCCGAACGCACAACGGCCCGCGCCACCCGTTCGGTGCCGCTCACATTGACGCGGCGCATATAGTCACGATCGGTGTTCGGCTGGATCGCCCACACGAGGTGGATCACGGCGTCCGCTCCGGCGAATGCCTCCGTCAGCGCGTCCTCGACGCCCCGGCGAGCAGCGAGGTCCACGCTGAGCCACGTGACCGAGTCGTACGGCGGGGAACGGTCCTCCGGTGGCCGCCGGGCGATGCCGACGACCGTCGTGACCTCATCCGTGGCCGCGAGGGCGCGCAGCACGGCGGTGCCCACGTTGCCACTGGCGCCCACCACGACAACTCTCACCGTGTCCCAGCCTCCATTACTCCACGTCGGGTCCGTCCACTATCGCCCGCGGTGACCTCGCGCGCATCTTCGGATCCGGCCCACCCGAGTGCGGCGCGGCGGGTACCGGGATCAGCCGGCCGCCCCGTCGTACATCGCCACCAGGTACGGGTGATGCGGATCGTAGGACGTGAGCGGTCGCGGGTCCGGCACCGTCCCGACCGGGCGCAGGTCTCGCCCGGGATCACCGGTCCGTTCGTCCCCGCAGCGCTGCCGGATCTGCACCGCTCGCGCCGTCAGATCGGCGACGACCTCAGGATGGTCGCTCGCGACGTCGGTGGTCTCGCCCGGGTCGGCGATGAGGTCGTAGAGCTCGCGCACCTCGCCGTCGGCCGGCTCGTGACGATACAGGTGGAGCTTCCACCGACCGGCTCGGACGGCCTCCAGCGTGTGCATCCAGTAGTACGGCAGCACGTCGTGCGGCGAGTCGGCGTGCTCCGGGTCGAACCAGACCGGCGAGATGTCATGGCCGTCGCGGACCCGGTCGGAGGCGAGGTCACCACCGGCGAGCGACGCGAGGGTGGGTAGCAGGTCCATGGCGCTGGTGACCGCTCCGCTGGCAGCGCCGGCCGGCACTCGACCGGGCCAGCGGACCAGGCAGGGGACCCGGACGCCACCTTCGAAGTTCGTGCGTTTGGTGCCACGGAGGGGCGCGTTGCTGCCACCTTCGTCGTTCACCCGGGAGCCGTTGTCCGAGGTGAAGATGACGATCGTGTTCTCAGTCAGGGCGAGGTCGTCGAGTTCACGAAGGATCACGTCGGTCGACCAGTCGACGTACTCGACCGCGGCCCCGTACGGTCCGTTGCGGGAGTCCCGCGCGAAGCGCTCAGCCGTGAGGTGCGGCAGATGCGGGTGCAGGTGGGCGAGGTAGAGGAAGAACGGTCTGCCGCGATGCTGTCGGATCAGCCGCACAGCCTCAGCGGTGTAGCGCTCGGTCAGGGCCTCCATCAGCGGCTGCTGCTCGATCACATCGTCATCGAGGATCAGTGGCAGCGGCGGGTTGCCGGTTGCGACGCCGTCGATCTGTTGACGGCCCATGTCGTTGCTGTAGGGCAGGCCGAGGTAGGAGTCGAATCCGTGCCGCCTTGGCAGATGCTCGGGCTGGTCGCCGCAGTGCCACTTGCCCACCATCGCGGTGGCGTAGCCCGCGTCCCGCAGCATGGTCGCGAGCGTCTGCTCACCCGGCGCGAGGCCGTGTCGCATCCCGGGAAACAGCACGGCCCTACCGTCGAACGACGTGAACCCGACCCGCGCCGGCAGGCTTCCCGTCATCAGCGCGGCCCTCGACGGCGAGCACACCGGAGAGGCGACGTAGAAGTCGGTGAGCCGCAGGCCCTCAACAGCCAACCTGTCGATCGCGGGGGTCCGGTTCCGCTCGGAGCCGTAGCAGCCCAGGTCGCCGTACCCGAGGTCGTCGCAGTTGATCAGGACGATGTTGGGACGGCCGTTGTCCATGCTCAGGTTCGCCTCCGGACATCGGTCGCGGTCGCCATCGGTGCACCCGACGGCTGCTCGCGCACTGTAGCGGAACACGAACCCCAGGGTCGCAGTGCCACCGGTGGGTCATCGGGGTATGCCCGCACCTGGTCGCCGCTGTCATGCCTCCACCGAACCAGGAGCCGCGAGACCACGACCGGCCATCGAGACCGTCGGGCGTGTTCGGAGAGCGCATCTCGCTGCTCGCGTCAGTCAGGTCTCACCACGTCGCGACTCGGCAGGCGGAACGGTCCTCGTGCCACATCTGAAGGTCGAGGACTGCCGCGCACATCTCGGTGCGGAGCTCCGCACGATCGGGGTCGTCCCATAGATTGACAAGCTCGTCCGGATCGCTGGCGAGGTCGTAGAGCTCTCCGGTCTGAGCTTCACCGGTAGCTGGGTTGCCGTGCCAGATGACGACCTTCGTGTCGGCTCGACGGAACATCGTGGTCATCGCCGGCGGGTCGTAGGCGTAGCCGGAGTCGCGGTACTCCGACCAGGCATAACGACGGCCGCGGCGGTCACCTCGGGCGACCTCGGTGAGATCGATCCCCTGATCGCGAACGTAGGGAGCCAGGCCGGCCGCCACACGGATGGTCCGGGCGACGTCGTGGACGCCAACGAAGTCGGTGACCCTGTGATCGGCGGGAACGTTCTCCGGCCACGAGACGATCAGCGGCACCCGCACGGCCTCGTCGTAGAGCATCGGGCCCTTGAGTAGCAGGGCATGGTCGCCCAGCATCTCGCCGTGGTCGCTGACGAACACGACCAGGGTGTCCTGGTCCTGGTCGCGCTGACGCAGCGCCTCGAGGATCTGCCCGACGCCGTCGTCGACCTGGGTGATCATCGCGTAGTACGTCCGTCGGATCTCGTCGAGATCGTCCGGGGTGAAGTCTTGGTAGGAGGGGCCGTGGCCCCGGTAGCTCGACGCGGAAGCCTCCAGTTGCCGAGCGGGCTTGCCGGCCAGCTCCCGCACGCTTCCAACTGGGGGCCGCACCGAACCGGGCGGGTACTTCTCGAGGTACTCAGGTGGTGCCGCGAACGGATGATGTGGAGCGAAGTAGTTCGCGAGCAGGAAGAACGGGCGGCTGTCGGCCTCCCCGAGGAAGTCCGACACCTTCTCGGTGACCCAGGTCGAGTAACTGGCCTCGTGAGGCATCTCGTCGAACTGGGTGTTCGCGTGCGCGAAGTTGGTGAGGTCGGGCGTGACCACGTCGGCGGCTGCCGCCGCCCACAGGCCCGGGTGCCGCTCCCGCAGCCACCGGTGGTACGAGTTCTCCGGTGAGCCATGGAACGGGTCGTGGGCCCACTCGTAGTACTCGAACCCGTCGTCAAGGCGCTCCTCGGTGCGACCTTGGAACGCCGCACCCAAGTGGAACTTGCCGACCAGTCCGCACCGATACCCGGAGTCGGCCAGCTCGCGGGTGACCAGGCTGCGGCCTTCCGGGAGCGCGACGCCATTGGCCCAGAGCCCGTGGGAGCTTGGGTACTCACCCGTGAGCATCGAAGCCCGGGTGGGTGAGCAGACACTGTTCGGCGCGTAGCAATGGTCGAATACCGTGCCACGGCGCGCGAGGGCATCGAGATTCGGCGTGATGGCCGCGCTTCCGGGGTAGACGCCGATCGCGTCGTACCGATGCTGGTCCGTGCAGATCACCAGGATGTTGGGTCTTGTCTTCATCGTCGCGGTTCTCCTGAGGTGGGCTGTTTTTCGATGGTCACTTCACGCTCCCTGCTGCCAGGCCGCCGACCATGGACCTGCCGAAGACGGCACCCAGCACGATCAGCGGCAACGACAGCAGCACCACTCCGGCCATCACCTGGTTCCACTGCAGCGTGTAACTGCCGAGGAACTTCTGAAGCACCAGCGGGATCGTCGCCGACCGCGAACCGGTGAGCACCAGCGGAAAGAGAAAGTTGTTCCACGCGAACAGGAACGTCATGATCGTGACCGAAGCCAGGCCCGGCCGAGCGACCGGCAGCACGACCTGCAGCATGGTGCGCAGCGGACTGGCCCCGTCGATGGCCGCTGCCTCGTCGAGTTCGCGGGGAATGCCGTCGATGAAGACCTTCAACATGATCGTCGCGAGGGCGACGTTGAACGGTAGATAGACAAGCAGCAGAGCGACGATCGTGTCCGAAAGGCCGATGCGTGTGAAGATCGCGTACGCGGGGATCGCCAGACCGATCGCCGGCAATGCCCGCGCGGCCAGTAGCCACATCCCGATCACCCCTGAGGACGACACGTTCGCTCGGCTGAGCGCGTAGGCCGCCGGGGCGCAGATCGCGAGTGCAAGTGCGGCTGACGCGACACTGGACTGGACGCTGTTGAGCACCGGACCCAGGAACGAGGAGTCCTCGAACAGCGAGACGAAGTTGTCGAGGGTCGGTGTGAAGATCCACTGCGGCACTGGGTTGAGACTGACGCTCGCGGGCTGCAGCGACGTCAGCAGCGCGTACAGCGTCGGCAGCGTGAAGGCCGCCAGCACGAGCGTGATGTACAGATATGCCGCGACCCGAGAAGCGAGGTGGGGCCGGCTTGCCCGTCTCATGCCCATGCCTTCTCGGCTCGGCGCTGGATACGGGTGAAGACCGTGACGCACGCCAGCGTGAAGAGGACCACGAAGATCGCGATCGCAGCACCCTGCCCGAACTGCAGCTGGCCGAAGAACACCTGGAAGTTGTAGTACGTGAGCAACTGCGTGCTGGAACCGGGGCCGCCGCGCGTGAGGACGTAGATCGTTGGGAACACCTGGATCGCGTCGATGAAACGCAGCAGCGCGATCGCGATCACGGCGGGCCGGATGATGGGGATCACGAGGCTCCAGGCACTGCGAATCCACCCCGCGCCGTCGAGTTGGGCAGCCTCGAGCACCTCCTCGGGGACGCTCTTGAGCGCCGCCAGGGTGAGCAGGATGACGAATGGGGTGTATTGCCAGACGTCGATGCCGATGATCACAGCCATCGCCGAACTGGGCTGGGTCAGCCACTCCTGATGGATGCCGACGAGACCGAGGTAGTACGACAGCATCCCGATGTCTCCTTGCAGGATGTACTTGAAGACCAGCGCGACGGCGATCGGCGGCAGTACTGCGGGCCATAGCAACACGACACGCAGTGTGTTGCGATTCGGTACGAAGCGATCGAGCACGAGTGCTGTGAACACACCGAGGCCGAGTTCAAACGCGAGCGCCCCGACGAGGAAGACGACCGCCAGCCACAGGGCCGGCCAGAGGTCGCCGCGGTCCAGAACCGCCTCGACGTTGCCGGTGCCGAACGGTGCCTGCGGCACCAGGCTGGCGTCCGAGCCACCTAGTGCGAGTGCCAGCGCATACGCGAGCGGGAGCACCGTTGTCGCCAGCAGTACCGCGATGAGTGGGAAGGTGAATCCCAGATGCCAGCCGCGAAGTCGGCCTTCGGCACGGGGTATCGAGGTCACAGGCGGGCCTCCTCTCCTAGTCATCGGTCACGGCGGTGCTGCTCCCGACCCGCCAGCCAGCCGCCCGGTCGGCGAGGGTCACTCGAGATAGGTGGACGCGGCACGCAGGGCTTCCTCGACGGAGACCTGACCGGTCACGGCCTTGCTCAACTCCTCGGCGATCTGCTGCCCGACCGTCGCCCAGTCGGTGGTGGCAGGCAGGTAGTTCGGATCGTCCTCGAAGGGGGAGACGCCGCCGCCGTTGGCGATGTCGATCGTGCCGATCACCGCGGGGACGAAATCGTTGAAGCCGTACTTCGCCTCGTACTCGGGGGAGGAGTAGACGTCGGCCAGCGGCGGGGCGCCGAAATTGGCGTCAGTCTGTGTGGCTGCCGTCAACGTTTGGGCCAGTGTGGCCCACTGCGTGAACAACCACGCCGCGTCGGTGGCGTCGCTGTTCGCGGCGATCGTCCAGCCGTGCGCGTTGTAGGGCACGAACGACCCGGCTGGGCCAGCAGGCAGTGTGAACGCGTCGATATCGCCGGACACCTGGGAGGAATCCGGGTTGTTGAACGTACCTCCGAAGACCGCACCCTCCTGGACGATCGCCACTCGACCGGTCGCGAAGGCCCGTGTGACGTCGTCCACGCTCCAGTTGGTTGCACCGGACGGCGCATAGTTCTGCACGAGGTCGGTGTAGGTCGTCAGCGACTCGACTGCCTCGGGGGAGTCGAGCGCGGAGCCGGAATAGGTGCCGTCGTCGTACTCGGCGTAGTAGGAGCCGCCATTGGCGTACAACCAGGCCGACCAGACGAACAGGAGTTGCGATGGGCTCGGCGCCGTGCGCAGGGCGATCCCGGCGACGTCGTCGCCGTGGACCTCATGCACGACCTCGACCAGTTCCTCGTACGTTGTCGGCACCTGCTCGATGCCGTGCTCCTCGAACACGTCGGTGCGGTAGTAGAACATCTGTGTCCCGATGAACATCGGGACGCCATAGACCTCGTCGTCCCGGCTGAGCAGCGACGTCGTGCCTTCCCCGAAGGCCTCGAGATTCCAGCCCGGCACGATGCTGCTGGCGTCGTCGACGAGCGGACCGATCGGCTGCAGCCAACCACGATCCACATAGGTCGGGATGAAGCCAGACGGGGTCTGCAGCACGTCGAAGCCGCCGTCGCCCGAACCTAGCGCCACAGCGGCGCGGTTCTCCGTGGACTGCTCGTCGAGGATCGTCCAGTCCACGGTGATGCCCGTGAGCTCGGTGAACTGTCCGCTGATCTGTTGAATGGCGTCGGCCTGCGGTGAACTCTGTGCGAGCACGCTGATGCGGTCGACGCCGAGTTCCTCACCCCGAGCGGTGAGGAAGTCCTCCACGGAGACATCGAGATCGGCAGCATCGTCGGCACCGGTGCCGCCGGTCCCGCCGCCGGCGCCGCACGCCGTGACCACGAGCGTCGCCGCGAGCACCAGGACGGCACGGTTGGCCACTCTTCTGGATCTGATTCGCATGACGAACCTCCTTGTCCGAGGGATGGAGCAGGAAGTGCTCCGCCCTGGTTGCCAGCCAAGACGTATCCGCGACGCGCGTCAATCATCTGAGCGAAGTTTGCTCGAATGAGCGATGCTTGGGCCATGGAAAACCCACGCGAGCTGGCACTCATGGCGCACGTCGCACGTCGCTTCTATCTCGCAGGCCGAACGAAGAGCGAGATTGCGGACGAACTATTCCTGAGCCGGTTCAAAGTGGCGCGATTGCTCGACGCGGCCCGTGACGCAGGGGTTGTCGAGATCAGGATCAACGTGCCCGGCGATTCCAATGCCGAGGTCGCGCGTGAGCTCGAGGAGGCGCTCAATCTGCGTCGCGCGGTCGTGATCGACGATCCCGACGCTGGCGGCGACACCCTGCTCGCGGACCTGGGCGACGCCGCGATCGCGGTCCTTGGCGAAGTCGTTCGGGATGGTGACCGGGTGGGGATAGCGTCGACCCGGACCATGCTGGCCATCCACGAAGCACCTCCGGTGGCGCTGCCGCGGTGTACCTTCGTTCAACTCACCGGGGAGATCCCCCGCGATGATGCGGCCAACGTCATGGGCGTGATCCGGATTCTCACTCGCCGGGCGGCCGGAAGTGCCAAGGTGTTCTACGCGCCGATGATCGCAGGTGACGAGGGAGCCTGGCGCAGCTACATGTCGCTGCCGGAGGTGCGTGCAGCGTTCGCCGAGTTCTCGAGGCTGGACGTTGTGGTGACCGGCATCGGCGCATGGGCTTCCGGACTATCGATCAGCTTTGACCACCTCAGCCCTGAAGCTCGGGACGAAGCGTCGGAGGCGGGCGCCGTAGCCGAGGTCGCCGGGATTCCGATCGACGTCCGGGGTCGCACCGTTACGGGTGCGGCCCGGCGCCGGGTCGTCGCGCCCGACGTCGAGATGCTCATCCGCGCGCGGGAACGGATCGGCGTCGTGTTCGATCCTGCCCGCGCGGACGCGACACGAATTGCTGCTCGTTCCGGAGTCATCACGACGATCGTCACCCAACGCTCGAACGCCGAGGCGCTGCTGTCGTACCGCTGACGGAATGGTGCGTGCCCTGCGCCGGGAGGCGCACCGCCGTCGAACTGCCCGACGACGCTTGTCGCTGGAGGGGACGCGCTGACCCGTGGGACGGGCGGCCTGCAGTTCAGCGCCTCGCCCGTGCGACTCTCCAGTGGCCCTCGCCGAGCAGCAGGACCTGCTTCAACGCCGGGTTGGTGTTGTCCCGGCGCCAGACGCACTGGGCCTGTACCTTCCGCTCCGCGAGGCCCGACGGCTCCAGATAGGTCAGGGACGGCAGTCTCAGCGCCGTGGCCGAGGTGGGCACGAGACCGACGCCGACACCCGCGTCGACGAGGGCGAGCACGCTGTGCACCTGGCTGACGTGCTGGACGTAGTGCGGGGTGAGGCCGGCATCGCTGAAGGCGGCGACCACGACCTCGTAGAGGTATCTGGCCTCGACCGGGGCGTAGGTGACGATGTGGTGCTCGGCGACGTCCGCGAGGACCGGGGGCCGTCCGAGCCGCGTGAGCGGATGTCCGGCCGGCACGGCTAGGACCAGCGGTTCGCTGTGCACCAGTCGCGCCGCGAGGATCTCGGAGGGGTTCACGCCACGAGCCAGGCCGACGTCGATCTGCCCGGCGAGCACGGCCTCGACCTGGTCGGCGGTGACCATCTCGGTGAGGATGAGATCGACGCCCGGCAGGTGCTCGCCGACCGCCCTGGCCCACCCGCCGAGGACCGTCAGGGCCGTCATCGCCGTGAACCCGATCCGGACCGTGCCGGCGGTCCCGGCGGCGACGCCACGGGCCCGAAGCGGCGCCGCCTCGGCGAGCCCGAGGATCCGGCGAGCCTCATCGAGGAAGACGCGGCCTGCCGTCGTCAGCTGCGCGCCCCGGTGGGTGCGGGCGAAGAGTTCAACTCGCAACTCGCCCTCGAGCTTGCGCACCAGTCGGCTCAGCGGAGGCTGCGTCATCCCCAACCGGTCCGCGGCCCGGCTGAAGTTCCGTTCCTCGGCAACCGCGACGAAACCTCTGAGCTGGTCGAGCGTGTACATCGCACCTCCGGATCAACTATGCGTGATGGGCATGATGCCAGTCCGCTTCGGACTTGGACGGGTATAGGTCCGGGTGGTTAACCTCCAATCAGACCCTTCCGCGCGGCAGGAGCACCACGATGACCAGCTACACGCCCGACGAGCTCCGGACGATCCTCGGCTCGGGCCTGCTCTCCTTCCCGGTCACCCATGCCCGGGCGGACCTGAGTCTCGACGAGGACGGCTACCGGGAACACGTCGCCTGGCAGGCAGGTTTCGGCCCGGCCGGACTCTTCGCCGCCGGCGGCACCGGCGAGATCTTCGCCCTCACGCCCGCCGAGGTGCCCCGGGTGGTCCGCGCGGCCGTGGCGGAGGCCCCGGACGGCCTGCCGATCCTCGGCCCGGCCGCGTACGGCACCGCGCAGGCGGTCCAGATGGCTCGCGAGGCTGAACAGGCCGGCGCCCACGGCATCCTGTTGTTCCCCCCGTACCTCACCGAGGTGAGCCAGGACGGCCTGGTTGCTCACGTGCGGGCGGTGTGCGCGGCGACCTCCCTCGGGGTGATCGTCTACCACCGCGCGAACGCTCGGTTCACCGCCGAGTCGATCGCCCGGCTCACCGAGACCTGTCCGAACCTCATCGGGTTCAAGGACGGTGTCGGCGACGTCGAACTCATGACCCGTCTGTACGCGGGCCTCGACGGCCGGCTCCTGTTCATCGGTGGGCTGCCCACCGCCGAGGTCTATGCCCTGCCCTACCTCGAGATGGGGCTGACCACCTACTCCTCCGCGATCTTCAACTTCGTGCCACGGTTCGCGCTGGACTTCCACCGGTCCGTGCTCGCCCGCGACCGTGAGGACGTCTACCTGCGGCTACGCTCGTTCGTCCTGCCATACCTGGAGATCCGTGATCGCAGCGCGGGATATCCCGTCTCGATCGTCAAGGCCGGCCTGACGGCGATCGGCCGCCCCGCCGGGCCCGTCCGGCCGCCGCTGACCGACCTGACCGGCGCCGAGCAACAGGCGCTGACCACCTTGATCGAGGGCATCGCGCAGGTCGAGCACGCCGACCGGGACCTGGTCGGCTCATGACCTCCACGCAGCCGACGAGCGGTTCCCCGGTGGTCACCGGCATGCGGGTGGTACCCGTGGCCGGCCAGGACAGCATGCTGCTGAACCTCTCCGGCGCACACGCTCCGTACTTCACCCGCAACGTGGTGGTGCTGACCGACTCCGCGGGCCGCACCGGGGTGGGGGAGGTGCCCGGTGGTGCGGGGATCACCCGGACCCTGGAGGCGGCGACCGACCTGGTGCTCGGCCGGCCACTGGCGCAGTATCAGTCGGTGCTCGGCGAGATCCGACGCAGGTTCGCGGACTCCGCCGACCGGCGTGGGCTGCAGACCTTCGACCTGCGCGTGACGGTCCACGTGGTCACCGCCGTCGAGTCCGCGCTGCTGGACCTGCTCGGACAGTTCCTGGAGGTTCCGGTCGCCGCGCTGCTCGGCGACGGCGTGCAGCGCACCACCGTGCCGGTGCTCGGATACCTCTTCTACGTCGGGGACTCCGGCCGCACCGACCTGCCCTACCGGTCCGAGCGCGACGCCGACGACCCGTGGCTGCGGTTGCGCAACACCGAGGCACTGACCCCCGGGGCGGTCGTCTCTCTCGCCGAGGCGGCCCAGGCCCGGTACGGCTTCACCGACTTCAAGCTCAAGGGTGGGGTGTTGCCCGGCTCCGAGGAGGCGGACGCCGTGACGGCGTTGGCCGAGCGGTTCCCGCGGGCGCGGATCACCATCGACCCGAACGGGGCCTGGTCGTTGCCCGAGGCGATCGGACTCGGGAAGCGGCTGCGGGACGTCCTGGCCTACGCGGAGGACCCGTGCGGCGCCGAGGCCGGCTACTCCGGCCGGGAGGTGATGGCGGAGTTCCGCCGCGCCACCGGACTGCCGACGGCGACCAACATGATCGCCACCGACTGGCGCGAGCTCGGGCACGCGGTCCGCTCCGGCTGCGTGGACATCCCGCTCGCCGACCCGCACTTCTGGACGATGAACGGCTCGGTCAGGGTGGCGCAACTGTGTGAGGCCTGGGGGTTGACCTGGGGGTCGCACTCGAACAACCACCTCGACATCTCGTTGGCCATGTTCACGCAGGTCGCCGCCGCGGCACCCGGCGACATCACGGCCATCGACACCCACTGGATCTGGCAGGACGGTCAGCGACTGACCAGGGAACCGCTGCGGATCACCGGCGGGACGATCGCCCTGCCGGACCGGCCCGGCCTGGGCGTCGAGCTGGACCTCGACCGGCTCGAGGCCGCCCACGAGCTCTACCTCGCCCACGGACTCGGCGGACGTGACGACGCCGTCGGGATGCAGCACCTGCTGCCCGGCTGGGTTTTCGACGCGAAGCGCCCGGCGCTGGTGCGCTGAGCCGACCGACCGACCCGGTCACCAGGTCGTCAGTCCAGGCAGAACTCGTTGCCCTCGGGATCGGTCATCACGATGAACCCGATGCTCGTCGGGGCCTCCGGTTCGAAACGCTTCACGCGGGTGGCGCCGAGGGCGACGAGTCGTTCGCACTCGACCTCGAGGGCGGCCATGCGCTCGTCACCACGCAGGTCGGACGCGGTCCGGACATCCAGGTGCACGCGGTTCTTGGCGACCTTGTCCTCGGGCACCTGTTGGAAGAACAGCCGGGGACCGACGCCGTCCGGGTCCTCCAGCGCGGATGCGGAGTTGCGCTGGTCCTCGGGAACCCCGGACCTCTCGAGGAACTCCTCCCAGGCGGCGAGGGGGTCGGCGCCGGGCTCCAGGTCCACCCCGGGCGGACCCGGATGGACGTAGCCGAGGACGTCCCGCCAGAAGGTCGAGAGCGCCCGGGGGTCGTGGGCGTCGAACGTGATCTGGATCGTGCGGCTCATCAAGGTCTCCTTTTCGTCGAAGGTCGGAGGTCAACCCTCTCGCGGATACCGGACGGATACGGTCCGCTACCCGGGCGAGCGCGCGGGACGTTCCATCTCGGTGCGCAGCGCCGCCAGCAGTGCGTCGACGGTGCGCTGCCGGTAGGCAACGCCGTCGTCGTCCGTCACGTGCCGGTCGAAGTAGTCCCGCCGGCCCATGTGCCGCATCGGCCCGATGCAGGACATCGTGATCCGGCCCTCCCGCAGTGCCCTGGCCCACGAGGAGACCCGGGCCGTCGGCCACCGTCCCGGAAACACCGTCGGTCCCAACAGCTGGATCCGGTCCTTGGACCCGTACACGTGCCAGAGGTGCTGCACGCGGTCCAGGGCCGGGTCCGAGGCGAGTACCCCACCGATCGAGAACACCGAGACCGGCACGTCGAGCGCGGCCAGATACCAGCTCGCGCCGAGCGCGATCTGGCCACCACCGCTGTATCCGATGACGGTCACCGGGGCGCGGGCGTCCCAGTCGTAGCCGTGCCGTGACAGTGACTCGGCGATCTCCTGCGCGATCGCGAGATTGAACGACGGGCCGTAGCGCGGGTCGGCCGAGACCAGCACGCGCAGTGCGTTGCGCAGGTTGATGAGCTTGGACGCGGTCTTCGCCACCGGAACCCGTTGGAGCCGCTGCAGCCGCTTCCAGAACCAGTTCGTCGCGCGCTGCGTCAGGCCACGGTTGTCAACCGCATAGGGAAAGACATCCGCCGTCACGACGGCGTCCGGCAGCTCCTGAGCGAGCGTCGCCAGGACCGCCTGCTCGCGCCGGGAGTCGGTGGTGCCGTCCACGGCACCGATCCCGGACAGGTACACCACGAAGAGGCGAGCCTCCCGCGCGAGGGCGGGGACGCCGTCGTCGGTCTCCGGTCGCGCGAGCGAGTCGAGCACCGCCGAGTCCTTGCGACGTGACCACCACCGCAGCGACTCCAGCGGCGCCAGCAGCGCGAAGATCAGGGCGAGCGCCACCAGGCCCAGGAGCACCATCTCGATCATGCGTGGTGCTCCCGGTGCTCGAGTGGCACGAACGGCGCACCGGAGAGGACGTCGGAGGAGGTCAGGAACGTCTCGTGGCCGGTCACCAGCGTCCAGGCCCGGGCGGTACCGCGGGCCAGCGGGCCGGCCAGGGCCACCGAGAGCAGGTGCGCTGCGAGCCACGCGACGCCGGAGATCACCAGCGCCGGCAGCAGCCCGACGGCGAGCACGGGCGCGAGCAGGAATGCCAGGACGACGGCGGACCAGACCTCCAGGACCCTCCCGAACAGCAGGCCCAGGTACGGGATGAAGACTCCGAAGGCCAGCACGTGCGGCGCGGCGGCGAACAGGTAGGCGGCCGCGACCATCTCGGCGTCGACGGTGCCGCGGGTGACCAGCCAGGCGACCAGGGCGATCCCGGCGCCGGTGACCCCGCGCAGGAGCGCGGTGTAGACGGCGCCGAGCGCCATCGCGGCGACCATCCGCAGCCGCCGGACCCGGTTGATCACGAAGACGACCGCGTGCCCGATCATCGTGGACAGCCCGGCCAGCACCGCGACCCCGACGGCCACGGACAGCGCGCGGCCCGGGGAGTCGAGCAGCGGCGCCGGCGCGCGGAAGGACAGGATGTCACCGACGGCGGCGAACACCTGGACGAACCACTCCACGACCGACATCGGTTCACATCATCCACGGCACCGGGTGGTCGTGTCGCCACCACACGCGCCCGGCCCCACACGCTTGCCCGTGAGAGTGCGGTTCTGGCTGCCACCTCGACACTCTCGGTGAAGGAGGCATGTCGCCGAGTGCTTCCGCGGAAGCGTCGGCTTGCCGCACCCGGCGTGAGAGTGCTGCTCTGGCTGCCACTTCAGCACCCTCGGCGAGGGGGATTAGGGTCGAGTGCTTCCGCGGAAGCGCCCTGCGCGACTCGCCGCGGTCGCGGCGTGAGCCTCAGGGCGGCGCTCAGGTTGGCGGCTCGTCAGCGAAGATCGCCGCCATCTGCTCCGCCGACTTCAGCCCGCCGCCGGTGAGCACGACGACGGTGGTCTGGCCGGGGCCGATGGTGCCGTCGGCGAGGAACCGGTCGAGCGCGGCGACCGCGACCGCGCTGGTCGGCTCGGCATAGAGGCCGCGCCCGGCCAGGTCGCGGACGGCCCGGCGGATCTCACCGTCGGGCACGGCGACGGCGGCCCCACCGGAGCGGCGGATCGCGGCGACGGCCTCGGGCAACCGGATCGGGCGGGCGATCGACGCGCCCTCGGCGATCGTGGGGACGCGGGGCCCTCGGGATCCGGCCTCGATCCCGTTGACCGTGTCGGCGATCGTGGCCCAGTGTTCCGGCTGGCCGACAAGCAGTCGGGGTCGGCGGGCGATCTGCCCGGCCGCCAGGAGCTCCGTGAAGGCGAGGTCGCAGCCGAGGACGATGCTGCCGGCGCCGGCGACCAGGACCACGTTGTCCGGAGCGGTGAAGCCGAGCGCCTCCCAGATCTCGTAGCCGATGGTCTTCGTGCCCTGCAGGAACATCGGGTGCCAGTTGTGGCTCGCGTACGCGATCGTGGCCGACTGCCGCACCGCCTCCTCGGCGACCTCGTCACGGGTGCCGGACACCAGTTCGATCTGCGCGCCGAAGGCCCGGGCCTGCAGGATCTTCGCCCTCGACGTCGCGGCGGGCACGATGATCTTCGCCCGTATCCCGGCGGCAGCCGCGTACGCCGCGACGGCCGAACCACCGTTGCCCGAGCTGTCCTCCAGGACCCGGTCCGCGCCGTGTGCCCGCAGGTGCGAGATCATCACGGCGACGCCGCGGTCCTTGAAGCTCGACGTCGGGTTGAACCACTCCAGCTTCACGTGCACCCGGTGACCGGGCCGGTCGAGCGCGACCATCGGGGTGCAGCCCTCGCCGAGGCTGACCCGGTGCTCGGGCGACACCGGGAGCGCGGCCCGGTACCGCCACAGCGAGCGCTCATCGGTAACGATCTGCTCGACGGTCGCCGCGGCCAGTGGTGACACCGCAAGCGGCGACCCGTCCGCACCACGCCACCGCAGGTCCGTGAGCGGGTACCGCGTCCCGGCCCGGTCCAGCAGGACGGGCGGGCCGGCCTTCGACGGAGTCGACACCGGGGACCCCTTTCGGAAGTCGATCGGCGGGAGTGCCCGCCAGCATAGGCCCGGCCTGCCCTTCGGTCGGTGGGTGTGACCGCCGACACGGTGATCCACCGCACGATCTAGAGACTTTGCCCGCGGTTCGGAGTAGACCAGAGAGAGCAGTCACGGCACTGGCGAGTGGAACGAGGAGACGATGGCACACCCACGAGTGGTCGTGGTCGGTGGCGGGTACGGCGGGGTCGCCGTGGCACAGCAGCTCGATGCGGTCGCGGACGTCATGCTGATCGAACCGAAGGACGCGTTCGTGCATGCCGTCGGGACGCTCCGTGCCGTCGTGGACCCGGCCTGGGAGGACCGGGTGTTCCTTCCCTACGACCGGCTGCTCAGCCGGGGCCGGGTCATCCACGACTCCGCCCGGGCGGTCGGTGCCAACCGGGTCAGCTTCACGCGGACCGAGTTCGTCGACGCCGACTACCTCGTGCTCGCCACCGGCACCGCGTACCCGTTCCCGGCCAAGTTCCTGGAGTCCGACGCCTGGGTGGTGCGCTCGCGGATGGCGCGGCTGCGGGAGGCGATCGGGCAGGCGGAGCGGGTCCTGCTGGTCGGAGCCGGACCGGTCGGAGTGGAGCTCGCCGGGGAACTCACGAGTGCGTTCGGCGATCTGGGCGTGACCCTGGTCGACCGGGCAGACGACATCCTGACCACGATCGACGTGATACCGCAGGTGCGCGACTCGATCCGGACCCAGCTGATCGACCGGGGTGTCGACCTCGTCCTCGGCGCGCCGCTGGGGTTCCTGCCACCGATGGACGTCGGGCGCCTGCACGATTTCACCGTGCGCACCGACGCCGGTGTGGAGATCAACGCGCAGGTCTGGTTCCGCTGCTACGGGAACCGGGCGGTGACGGACTACGTGACCGGGGGCCTGCTGGACGCCCGCCGTCCCGACGGCACCCTGAGCGTCACCGAACACCTGAGCGTCGCCGGCCATGACACCGTGTTCGCCGTCGGGGACGTCGCCGACCTGCGCGAGACGAAGCGGGCCGACGCGGCCCGCGCCCACGGCCGGGTGGTCGCCACGAACATCGCCGACCTGATCGCCGGGCGTTCGCCGTCGGCCGTGTACGTGCCGCCGCCGGAGCGGATCGTGATCCCGTTGGGGCCCGACGGCGGTGCGTCCCAACTGCTCGACACGTCCGGTGTGCCGCGCTTCCATGGCCCCGAGGAGACCAGCCGGATGAAGGGCGTGGACCTGTTCACCGATCTCATGGCCGAGCAGTTCCACCGGCTCGACGACGTCACCGAGCACTCCCGGGGCGAGGACACCTCGCTCGAGTACGCCGGCTGACGCGGACCCCGGCGCAGGCACGGGGCGACCACTACCCTCGGTGACATGGCAGCCAAAGGCGGGGACACCGCCGTCGAACTCGAGGTCGGCGAGCGCACCGTCCGGATCAGCCACCCCGAACGGGTCATGTTCGCCGCACGCGGGGAGACGAAACTCGACCTCGCCAACTACTACCTCGCCGTCGGCGACGGCATCGTGCGTGCCCTGCGCGAGCGGCCATGCATGCTGCACCGGTTCCCGGACGGCGTGGCGGGTACGAAGGTGCACCAGAAGCGGCTGCCACGCGGCGCCCCGGACTGGGTCGAGACCGTCGAGCTGCACTTCCCGCGCTACAACCGGACCGCGGATGAACTGTGCGTCACCGAACTCGCCAGTGTGATCTGGGCGGTGCAGATGTCCACCGTCGAATTCCACCCCTGGAACTCCCGCCGAGCGGACACCGAGAAACCGGACGAGTGGCGCATCGACCTGGATCCGATGCCCGAGTGCCCGTTCGAGCGGGTACGAGACGTGGCGCACGTGGCCCATGAGGTGCTCGACGACCTCGGGATCACCGGCTACCCGAAGACCTCCGGCGGTTCCGGGCTGCACGTCTATGTGCGGATCGAACCGGACTGGGGCTTCGACGAGGTCCGGACCGCCGCGCTCGCGTTCGCGCGGGAGGTCGAGCGGCGTGCGCCGAAGGACGTCACCACCGCCTGGTGGCGCAAGGACCGGGACCCGTCCGCGGTGTTCGTCGACTACAACCAGAACGCCCGTGACCACACGATCGCCAGCGCGTACTCGGTGCGCGGCAAGGACGAGGGCACGGTCTCGACACCGATCCGGTGGGATGAGGTCGACGACGTCGATCCGACAGCGTTCACCATCGCGACGGTGCCGGCCCGGTTCGCCGAGCTCGGGGACCTGCACGCCGACATCGACGCGAAGGCGCATCGGCTGGACGAGTTGCTCGAGTGGGCGGAGCGGGACGAACCCGCCGACGCCTGACCGGTTCTCCGCCCGGATGTCGATCCAGGCGTCCGCCGTTCGTGGTGACGGTGAAGGCCGCCGGCGCGGTGGCCCCGAACCGGAGGACGTCATGAACGGCACCAGCACCACCAACACCGCTCCGACGGCGGAAGGCACCCACGAACAACGCGTCACCAGGTCGTTGCTCGGGTACGGCATTCTGGCCGGCCCGTTCTACGTGGTCGTGTCGCTCACGCAGGCAGTCGTCCACGACGGGTTCGACCTGACCAGGCACGACTGGAGCCTGCTGGCCGCCGGCCCGCAGGGCTGGATCCAGATGGTCAACCTGATCCTGACCGGCGCGATGGTGATCGCGTTCGCGGTCGGCGTGGCCCGGTCCTGGACGTCCCGTTGGGCGCCGCGGCTGCTCGGGATCTATGGACTGGGACTGATCGCCGCCGGCGTGTTCGTGGCCGACCCGATGGCCGGCTACCCGGTCGGTTCCGTGCCCGTCACCGAGATCAGCTGGCACGGGCTCGGCCACATGGTCGCCGGCATGGTCGGCTTCGCCGGCCTGATCGCGGCTACGTTCGTGGTGGCCCGGGTCCAGGCACGCGAGGGCCGTCGAGGCGCCGCGTGGGCGTCCCGCGCCGTCGGCGTCATCTTCCTCGCCGGGTTCGCCGGGGTCGCGACGGGATCGTCGGCACCGGCGATCGTGCTCGGTTTCACGGCGGCCGTGGTGATCTCCTGGGCCTGGCTGGCCGCGCTCGCGGCGCACCTGCAGCACAGGGTCGCCGCGCCCCGGTGCTGAACCACCGGTCCTCGGGCTACAGCTCCTTGACCAGCAATCGGTCCCGCTCCACCGCATGGTGCGTGACGCCGTCGACGTCCACCCAGTCGTAGGCGGTCACGTCCTCGACGCCGGAGGCCACGTAGCCGAGCCTGAGGTAGAGCCGCTCGGCGTCCGGGTTGTCGAACGCGACGCCGACGGCGGGTCCGTGCGCGGGTCCGGCACCGTTCGACCCGGCGTCGGTGCCGCACCCGGCGGGCTACCCTTGCCTCTCGTGTCGCACCACCGCATCCGCTCCCGCCGACGCGTCGGGGGTGCGCCCTCGTGAGGCTCCTGCGTCGCTGGGTGGACCCGTTCGTGGTCGGGATCCTGGTCGCCCTGGTCCTCGGGCTCGTGGTGCCGTTGCCCGACGCGGTGCGGGGGGCGGTCGAAGGGGTCGGGAACGTCGCCGTCTTCCTTCTGTTCCTCGTGTACGGCGCTCGGCTGTCCACCCGCGAGGTGCTCGGCGGGCTGCGGAACGTGCGCCTGCAGGGGAGCATCCTCGGTTCCACCTACCTGTTGTTCCCGTTGCTCGGGCTGGCCGTGTCCTGGGCGGCCGCCCCGATCATCGGTGCGGCGCTCGCAGCCGGGGTGCTGTACCTGTCCCTGCTGCCGTCGACCGTGCAGTCCTCGGTCGCGTTCGTCTCGGTGGCCCGGGGCAACGTGGCCGGGGCCATCTGCGCCGCGACGATCTCGAACCTGCTCGGCATGGTGCTCACCCCGCTGCTCGTGCTCTGGCTGATGGGCGCGTCGGGGGCGGGTGGGCTCGGTGGCCTGCGCTCGGTGCTCCTCCAGCTCCTGCTGCCGTTCGTGGTCGGGCAGCTACTGCAACCGCTCGTCGGGACCTGGCTACGCGCCCACAAGTGGCTGACCACCCTGCTGGACCGGAGCACGATCATCCTGATCGTGTTCGGTGCGGTCGCCTCCGCCACGGCCGACGGGGTGTGGTCCTCGGTGTCCTGGGTGATGATCGTGGCGCTGCTCGTGATCAGCGCCGTGGTGCTCGTGGTCATGCTGGCGGCGACCTGGTGGGGCGGCCGGGGGATCCGGCTGGACCGCAAGGACCGGATCGCCCTGCTCATGTGCGGGTCGAAGAAGTCGCTCGCGACCGGGCTGCCGATGGCCGTGGTGCTCTTCCCGGCGGCCACCGCCGCGACCATCGCGGTGCCGCTGATCATCTTCCACCAACTGCAGCTGGTCGTGTGTGCCGCACTGGCCCGGCGGCTGGCGCGGACGTCCGGGGAACCGGGGACGGTCGGCGCCTAGCGTGGTGGAACCGCAGTGCTACCCGTCCAGCGTGACCCGGTACGCCGCGAAGCCCAGAGCCGCGAGCATCACCACACCACCGATCAGCGCACCGAGTCCCCGGTGCCGCGCCTTCAGCGCGAGGATCAGCACGGTCGCGTAGGCCGCGGCCAGGACCACCGACCAGAGCGCGGCCACCGGCACCCGAGCGGGGCTGCAGCCGGCCGGCGCCGGGTGCACGGCTGGGCAGGCGGACTGGGCCGGGGCCGGGATCGCCAGCAGCCACACCGAGACCAGCGTCCAGAGCAGGATCAGCGAGGCCGTGAGGATCACCCAGGTGGCGGCGGCCCGGCTCGGTGTCGAGGGCGGGTCCGGTTCCATCAGGTGCACGCTACCGGGCGTCGCCCGTGGCCGAAGCCCGCGGCGCCCGAGCGTCGAGGAAGTCGCGGCGCCGGCGAGACCGCCCCCTGGTTGGGGCGGATTCGGGTTCGCGGCGACTTCCTCGACGCGTGGCCGAACCGGCTCAGGCCAGGACCGTGCGCACCACCCGGCGGGAGGCCAGGGTGCCGAGCAGCACCAGCGCGCACGCGGCGGCCACGCTGAGTACGAACTGCAGCAGCACCGGCGTCGCGGTCAGGAACGCGTAGCCCAGTGCCGGGATCATGAACAGCAGCGCACCGGCGGTGGCCACCCCGACGGCCGCGGCCAGCGGGATCGACGTCTCCCGCAGCCGGGCGGCGTCCATGACCCGCAGGTCGGTGCCGGCCAGATGCAACGCCCGGTACTCACCGCCCTGATCGATGACCCGGCCCGCCTGCATGACCCCGGTGGAGACCGCCGCGACCACACCGGCGATCGCGAGCGTCAGGAAGCCGCCCGTAGCCATGTCGCGGTAGAGGTTCGCCTCGGCGGCGTCGCTCGCGATCGCCGGGTCGAACATGGCGACGGCGGCGGCCAGGCCGGCGATGAACGTCGCCAGGGCGATCCCACCCACGCTGCGCCACGCCGTCTTCGGGGAGTCCACGAGGCGGCGGGCGGCGATCAGGGTGGCCACATCCTTGGTGCGACGCACCACGATGCGACCGACCACCGACATCACCCACGGACCGAGCAGGTTCAGCATCGCGAATCCGCCCGCGACCACCATGACGATCACCAGGATGCTGGCCAGGCCGGTGTTCCACAGCACCACGAACACCACCGCGAAGCCGAGGATCGGCACCAGCCGGGACCAGTGCAGCGGGTTCGGGGTGGTCCGCGCGGCCACGCCGAGCGGAGTGATCGCGACCTTCCGCAGGCTCGCGCCGGCCGAAAGCAGCGCCACCAGCGTCACGGCGAGCACCGCCACCGGGTACACCCACCACGGGGCTACCAGCTCGGCGAACGTGAAGGACCGGCCCTGGAACTGCAGCGGCAGCACGGTGAGGATCAGCAGGAACGACCCGGCCACGCCGATCAGGGAGCCGGCCAGCGCCTGGGCGGCCGCATCCAGCATCGTCATCAGCGAGACCTGCCCGGTGGTGGCGCCGGCCAGGCGCAGCGCGGCGAGGCGCTCGTCGCGGCGGGCCACGGCGAGCCGGGCGGCGGCCCCGCCGAGCGTCGCGAGCGGCACCATCAGCAGGATCGTGGCTGTGCCAGCGAGGGTGACGTAGAAGCCGCCGTCGGAACCGGGCGCGATGTCGGTCATCGCCCGGTCGACGAACGCGGCGAAGCCGCCGACCACCAACAGGACGACGGCGGTGGTCACCGCGAAGGCCAGGACGGCGAGCACGCTCGTCAACCGCTGCGGGTCGGACCGGCCCGCGCTGCGGCCGCGCAGCAGCAACCACAGGTCGAGTGCCGCCCTCATCGGGACACCGCGGTGACGCCGTCGGGCCTGCCGTACGGGCTGACCGGAGCGGGTCCGCCCGGGCTGGCGGCCGCAGCGAAGGGTGCCGCCTGCTGCGGCGCGGAACCAGGCCCGACGGCGGTGGCGGAGTCGGTGGTCCGGCTCTCGGCGGGTTGAGGTACTCCGGTGCGCTCACTCGGCACCCCGGTGCCGCGTGCGTGGTCCTGGGCCACCACGAGACCATCGCGCATGTGGACGGTGCGCGAGCACCAGCGGGCGACGCCCGGGTCGTGGGTCACGATCACGAGGGCGGCGCCGGTCGCGCGGGTTGCCTCGGTCAGGACGCCGAGCACCTCGTGGCCGGTGTGCTGGTCGAGGGCGCCCGTCGGCTCGTCGGCGAAGACGACGCCGGGGGAGCCGACCAGGGCGCGGGCGATCGCGACCCGCTGGGCCTGCCCGCCGGAGAGCTCGCCGGGCCGGCGGGACTCCATGCCACCCAGGCCCAGGTAGGCGAGCCAGCGTCGGGCGGTGTCGGTCGCCTGCGCGCGCGGTGTCCCGGCGAGCATCAGCGGCAGGGCAGCGTTCTCGTCCGCGGGCAGTTCGGGCAGCAGCTGCCCGGACTGGAACACGAAGCCGAAGTCGGTGCGGCGCAGCCCGGTACGGGCGCGCTCCGACATCGACGAGAGGTCCTGCCCGGCTGAGACGACCTGCCCGGACGTCGCCGGCAGCACCCCGGCGAGGCAGTGCAGCAGGGTCGTCTTGCCGGAGCCGGAGGGGCCCATGATGGCCACCGACTCGCCCGGCGCGATGCTCAGGTCGACGCCGGCAAGCGCGGTGGTCCCGGTGCCGGCGGAGCCGTAGGTCTTCACCAGGGCGCGTGCGGTGAGAGGGGTACGTGAGGTCATGCCACCCAGCCTCGCCGCCCTGCCGGGCCACGGCATCGGTCCCCGGAGGTGTCCTGGGCGGGTGCGCGTCCACCGGTGGTCGTCAGGGTGAGTCCGCCCACAGTCTGATGCCCCGATTGGAAACCAGGAGCGAACAACGGGTAGAGTGACCGTCGGTCCACGTGACCGTGAGCGCCCGTAGCTTAATGGATAGAGCATCTGACTACGGATCAGAAGGTTGGGGGTTCGAGTCCCTCCGGGCGCGCTTCACCGATAGACCCCCGTCAGGATCGCCCTGACGGGGGTCTATCCCGTCTCGGAGCCACACGTAGGGGACGCCGGTCCGCAGTGCCCACAGGCGCATGGTCGCGCCGTTCGGCTTCGATCGACCGTTGATCCAGTTACCAACCGCGTTGCGGCTGACCTCCAGGTAGTCGCCCATCTCCTGCACCCCGACGTCGGCGTGGCGCAGCGACAGCAGCATCCGATCTGCCAGGTCCGGGACCGGCACTCGGCCGGCTGTCATCTCACTCATGCATGGAGCATTGCACCTACTCGCGACACGCGCAAGGTCTAGCGGGTATTGACAATGTGATTGTGCAATGCCCATACTCGCCGACATGACCACGACTGCAGCAGAGTTGATCGGCAGCAAGGAAGCATGCCGGCTCCTCGACGTCGACCGGGCAACCCTGGTCCGTCGAGTGTGGGACGGCACGCTCACCCCGGTAACGAAGATGCCGGGGAAGAACGGCGCATACGTGTTCGCTCGCGCCGACATCGCCGCGCTCGCCGAGGAGCGTGCGTCGTGAAGCGCGCCGCCGACCTCGTCGCCCGGGTCGCGCTCGTCTCGGTTCCGCTCGCCGCTGTGCTGCTCGCCGGGTGGTGGGCAGCGTGAGCGTCGGCCGAGGTTGCAAGTCACGTAAGGAGGTGATCCCATGTTCGGCTTCTTCTTCGGCCTCTTCGGCTGGGGTGACGAACTCATCTGACCCCGGAGCCCGGCTCGATCCTCCTCCCCCGGGGATCGAGCCGGGTGGGATCACCGACAAGACCCGCAAGCACGTGTTCGCCCTGCTGAACAAGCAGGGCATCACCGACCCCGACGTCCAGCGTCGGGGCATGACGAAGGTCCTCGGTCGCCCGGTCGAGTCCCGGTCGAGCCTCACCGAGGACGAGGGCCGGACCCTCGTCATGGAGCTGCAGGCCCGTGAACGGCGGTACGCAAGATGAGGCATCACCACACCGAGGCACTCGACGTCGACGTCGACGAGCCCGTCCCCTACGTCCCGACCGACCTCCCCACCGCGCTCGCGATGGTCGACCGCCTGGTCCTCGACCTCGCCCTACTCACGGGCGTCCCTGAGTCCGTCATCCGCATCCGGTACGGGGTCGTGTCCACGCCCATCGTGGACATGCTCGTCTACGGATCGCCCGATCGGGAGCCGTCATGAAGGCGACGCTCCGCGCGTTCGGGTGGGTCGCTGACCTCACCATCGGCCCCGTGCCCAAGCCCGCCGCCCCGCCGCCCGCAGCTCCAGCCGTGGGCACGCACCCGGTGGGTGGCTTGACCTCGTCCGTGGGGCACGGCCCCGGGCAGCGTGTGAACGCACGTAACCCGTTCCCGCGTGCCGCCGGATTCCTCCGCAACGAGGAGCCGCCCCGATGATGACCTACGTCGCGCAATGGCCCGTCCTGGACGATGACGCGCTACTCAGCGCGCTCAAGGTGGAGGCCCTCACCGACCTGGTCACCATGACGGCCAAGCTGCACCTGGTCCTCGTGGGCAACCCCGAGTGGGAGACGTCCGAGGTCGCCGGCAAGACGTTCCTAGGCGTGCGTGTCGGCGTCGTGAGGGTGTCAGCGTCGTGACGCCGGAGGAATGGCGCACAGTGCCCACCGCACCCGGCTACGAGGCATCGAGCCTCGGCCGGGTGCGGAACGCGCGCACGCTGCACGTCCTGAAGCCGCTCAGGCACGACAAGGGCTACCTCAAGGTCAAGTTGGGTCGCGCTCGCTACGACTACGTCCACAGGATCGTCTGTGAGGCGTTCCACGGCGAGCCGCCGAGTCAGCACGTCCACGATGCCGACCACAAGGACTTCGACCGCGAGAACAACCGCCCAGCGAACCTCAGGTGGCTCCCCAAGCACCTGAACGCCTGGAGGTGGGACGGCTACCGCGATCCCGTCGAGGACGAGCCGTTCGAGCCGATCACCGAGGCCGAGGGCAAGCAGCTCGACGCCGCCATGGCGAAGGCCGGGTGGTAGCAGCACACGAACACGCAGTACGGCGTTCCTGCCTCTCCCGCCGCAGAAGCACACCAGAGAGGTCCGGCATACAGGTTGACCCGGGAACGGCCCGGGCCGGGTGCTCAGACACCGCGCGCAAACTCACCGTCTGGTCACTCGTCAGCACAGCTCGCTCTCAAATCGAGAGCGGGCCATTCGTGTTGGCCGAGAGGGTATATCGGCTGATGGTTACCGGGAACTGGGGAAGGGGAGCCGCTCCGGGGACAGCCCTCGCGCAGCGAGGTCCATCGATCAGTGGAGGTGAGCAGCATGGACGACATCACGAGGGACCACCTCGGTCGGATGGTGTGCGACCACGAGACTCCAGGTGGTGCGCCCAAGTGCCCACTCTGCCGCCGGATCGTCCTCGACCTCCACGCCCCGAGCGATGCGAAGGTCAAGGCATGGCGCAGGCGGAACCGCGCCGGCACCCCGATGCCCGACTGGTTCAAGCAGCAGCTCACTCAGATGACCGAGCCCAAGCCCGAGCATCCCGACCTCCTCGATGGAGGTGCGTGGTGACCGGGGCATGGTCTGGACGGGTGGTGATGAACGAGCGTGCCCGCCTGGCGAAGCGGCTACCCGCGCCGTGCTGTCGGTGTGGCAAGCCGGTGCTGCCCGGGCAGAAGTGGCACGTGGACCACTACCCGATCCCGCGTGAGTTCGGCGGCACCGAGACTCACCCGGCCCACGAGCACTGCAACACCAGCGAGGGTGGCAAGCGCGGCGCGGCGATCACGAACGCACGACGACAACCGACCGCGTCGGCCGCGATGCGACCCGAGCGAGACCGAGGGATCAGAGGGATATGAAGCATCTGACCGACACCAAACCGGCGACACTTTTTGAGTTCGGCACGGAAGTCCTCGCATGGCGTCCCCTCCCGTTCTCTCCCTACCCCATCACGCGAGGTGGGCGACGTCGGGCCAAGCCAACATTCATCTCACGCATACCGCGCGACACGAACATAGCGACAGCGGTCAAGGGTGCCGACCTGTTCAAGTTGCCGATCACGACGCAGGGCGAGCAGGTCGCCGGGGTCCTGGAGTCGCTCGCCCCGGACGGGACCCCGTTGTATCCAACGGTCGCGATCCTCATGCCTAGACGTTCGACCAAGACCACCTCGATCTGGAATGTTCTCCTCGGCCGCTGCTACGCCCACCCTGGCTACAAGGTGGTCACGACGGCGCAGGACGGGATTCGCGCCCGGAACAAGTTCCGCGAGGTCCAGCGTGCTCTCGACGCGTTCGGGTTCAAGGAGCGCGGACTGGGCAAGCTCTACTGGGGCAACGGGTTCGAAGCGATCGAGTGGGCGAACGGGTCGAGGATGTGGGTGGTCCCACCCGACGCCGCCGCGTTCCGGTCCGAAGCTGCTGACTGCATGCTCTTCGATGAGGCCGGCGAACTGGACGAGGCGACGTCCGAGGACCTCGTCGCGGGTGCTCTGCCGCTCATGGACACCCGCCCGATGGGTCAGGTCATCATCACCGGCACCCCGTCACCGCGCCGGGCCGCCCTCCTGTGGGACACCCTCCAGGAGGGCCGCGACCGCAAGAAGCGTGACGTCGGGATCGTGGACTACTCGCTCCGTGACGACGAACCGTCCGTGCTCTACCCCGATGGTGAGGACTCCGAACCGGTCCTGAACGAGAAGCTGCTCTACCGGGTGCACCCCGGCATCGGCACCCTGACCACCATCAAGAAGATGCGCGCCCGGTTCGCGAAGATGACCCTGGTCAAGTTCGAGGCCGAGTACTTCTGCCGGTTCCCGACCGACCACACCGTGACCGCGATCAACCCAGCGAAGTGGGACACCGCCCGCGCCGAGGTCCTCCCGGTCCGGCCCGACCGCGTCGGCCTGGCGTTCGACGTCGCCCCGGACTCATCCGCCGCCGCCCTGGTCGCGGCGTGGCGAGACGAGGACGGCCGCGCCCATATCGAGGTGATCGGCTACCGGTCCGGCGTCGCGTGGCTCCCCGGCGCGGGCAAGGCCGCGGCGATCAAGCACCGGTGCGCGGTCGCCTACGACGTGATCGGTGCGAACACGAACCCGGCCGACACCATGCACCGGTCCCGCGTCCAGGTCACCGGCTACAACATCCGCCACCAGCAAGGCGCACAGCAGCGGTTCGTCGACGAGCTCGACCGCGAGAACCTGACCCACTACGACCAGACCGACCTCAACCTCGCGGCCGAGGGTGCGAACTGGCGCAACGTGAACGAGGGCGGTCGCCTGTTCGGGAGGAAGGCATCCGCGTCCGACGTGTCCCCGATCGTCGCCGCCGCCCTGGCGCTCTGGCAGTACGACCAGGTCCCCGACCGCCAACCCATGAAGATCCGTACCACCGCGACACGCTGAGCCGCAATGCGCAAATAGTGGGCAATGCACAGAAGCGGCGCTATGCTCCTGCCCATGGGCATCCGGAGTGTGTTCGACCTCGCTAGTCGGGTCGCGTCCGGGACTGCCCTGCCCAAGACCACCCGGCTCGCGTCGCCCTACGCCGGGGCGAACACCCTGACCAAGGTCGCGGTCGCGGACATGTGGGGCGAGGACGGTCCGCTGTTCGCGACCTACCTCGACGCGATGCGCGTCCCGGCGATCGTCAAGGGCCGAGCACTGATCGTCGGCACCCTCTCCCGGCAGCCGCTCGCGAAGTTCCGAGGCTCCGAAAAGGTCAAGTCCGACCCGTGGATGTACCGGACCTCGACCGCACAGAACCCGCAGGCACGGATGCTCTGGACCATCGATGACTGCATCATGTACGGCTCGTCCCTGTGGGCTGTCCAGCGTGGCAGCAAGGAGCAGATCACGGATGCGATCCGGGTCCTGCCCGATGAGTGGGAACTGGACGACGACCTCCGGATCAAGGTCCGAGGCCAGAAGGTCGACGCCGATGAAGTGATCCTGTTCGAGGGTCCGCAGCTTGGCCTGCTCGAAATCGCCGCCGCCGACATTCGCGCCTCGATCGCGATGGGCCGCTCGTGGGCGCAGCGGGTCGACTCCCCGGTCCCGCTCGTCGCACTCAAGATCGAGGACGCGAACCACGAACCCACGGACGACGAGGCTGACCAACTGATCGAGAGTTGGGAGACTGCGCGCCGTAAGGGCGGCACTGCGCTCCTGCCCTACGGCCTCGGCATGGACGTTCACGGCGAGACGCCCACCGACCTGTACGTCAACGGTCGCAACGCTGCCCGCCTGGACTGGGCGAACTACCTCGCGTTGCCGGCGTCCCTGCTCGACGGGTCCACCGCGACCGCGTCGCTCACGTACTCCACGAAGCAGGACTCCCGGAACGAACTCGTGGATTTGTCCCTCGCCTACTGGGCGACCCCGATCGAGGCGCGCCTGTCCCAGGACGACGTCGTCCCCTCCGGCACCCGAACCGCGTTCGACCTCGAATATCTCGCATCCCCGACCCAGCCGACCCAGTCGCCGGCCCGAGAGGACTGACCATGACCACCATGAAGATCGCGGGGACACTCCTCGCAACCGACGCGGGCGACCGCACCCTGACCTACCTCCTGGCCCCGTTCGGCGAGCCGGGCCGCACGAACCTCGGGAAGGTCACCCTGACCGCGTCGTCCTTCACGGTCCCCGAGGACGTGACCGACCTCGGCATCAACGTCGAACACGAACGCACGACGCCGGTCGCGAAGTTCGCCCGGGTCGAGGCGACCGACGCCGGCTATGAGGCCGACGTCCGGTTCCTCGCCACGAGGGCCGGTGACGACGCCCTGACCGAGGCCCGCGAGGGTGTCCGCAAGGGCATCAGCGTGGAGGTAGACCAGCCGGTGATCCGCGACGGGAAGATGCTCGCCGGCCTGCTCTCCGGGGCCGGCCTGTGCGTCACCCCGGCGTTCACCTCCGCGCAGCTCGTCGCCGCCGACGCCGGGGAACTGCCGGACCACATGGCCGACACCGACTCCGAGACCGTCTCCACCGAGACGATCACGATCGACGGCAAGGAGTACGTCCGCAAGACCACGTCCAAGTACACCTCCGAGACCACGCCCGTGGCCTCGGCCGACGACCCCACCGAGGGCGACGATGAAGGAGACAACACCATGGGTGACACCACCCTCGCCGCGTCGGCCCCGGCCGGCGGCCCCGCCGCGATGCGCGGCAAGTCCGGCCCGAAGATCGATTCGGCCGAGTCGCTGTTCGCGACCCTCGCGAAGGCGTTCGCGGCCGACGACCGGCAGATGCTCGCCGCCCTGGACCAGGGCATCGCCGCCGACCTCGCGTCGGCGCAGCAGCCGCAGTGGGCCGGTGAGGTGTGGGCCCGCCGCACGCACCGTCAGCGGTTCATCCCGCTGTTCACCTCCGGGCCGCTGAACGCCCTCAAGATCACCGGGTGGAAGTTCGCGCCCCGGTCGGGCACGGCGCCGCAGCCGCCGGCCACGCCGACCGTGGCGACCTACGCCGGCTACCCGGCCGAGCCGAACTCGACCGAGGTCAAGACCGGGCCGGTCACGATCACCGCGTCCCGGCTCGCCGGGGCGAACGAGTTCGACCGGGCGTTCGTGGACTTCGACACCCCGGAGTTCTGGGCCGGGTTCTTTCGTGAGTCCGCGAACGACCTGTCCCGCAAGCTCGACACGGCGGCCGAGACGCACCTGTTCACCTCGGGCAACTACGTCGAGGTCGACGGCGGGACCGTCCCGTCCGGGGTCTCGACCGCCGCGGCCTACATCGTGGACGGGGTCCTCGCGATCCAGGACGTGGCCGTCCCGGACTTCGCGGTCATCGGTGTGGACCTGTGGCGTGAGTTCGCCCTGACCCGCAAGGACGACGCCCTGGAGTACCTGAGCGCGATGCTCGGACTCGACCCCGCCGAGGGCCGGTTCGACACGTTCAAGTTCATCCCGTCCAGCCACGCCAGCGTGGCCGGGTCCGTGCTCGTCGGAGCGTCCGACTCGCACACCTTCTACGGCCCCAAGACCGTCCGGGCCTCCACGGTCGACATCGCCAAGGGTGGCGTGGTGGAGGGCCTGTTCGGGTACTACGCCGCGAACACCGGCTCCGACAGCGCGTTCGCCCTCGTCGCCGCCGCCGCGTGACCGACCGATGAGCGAACCGGGAGGAGGTGAACAGGTGGTGGACTGGTTGACACCCGTGGAGGTAGTCACGGATGCGTACTGGCCGTCGTGCCCGTTGGTGCCCGCCGACGAGGTCGATGCCAAGGCGCTGGACCGCCTGCTCACCTCCGCCCGGATCCAGTGCGAGGAGTTCGCGCCCACCCTCGCCGAGGGTGCCGACGTCCCGGAGAACTGGCGGCTCGCGCAAGCATTCCAAGCCCGGGCCCTGTACCGGTCGGCCCGGGCCGGGTCTCAGGACCGGCTCGGGGAGGACGGGCTGGCCGTCACCGTGTTCCCGATGGACTGGACCGTGAAGAACCTCCTGCGGCCCAAGCGCGGAAAGTTCGTGGTCCGATGAGCCTCGCGACCGACGTCGCCGACGACCTCCGGGTGCGCCTCGGCAAGCCCTACGTAGTGAGGGGGTTCCTGCCCACGGTCGACGCAGTCCCCCACCCGACCGTCGCGGTCTGGCAGACCCGAGTCGTGAAGGCCCCGCTCCTCGGGCACAACGTCCTCCAGTTCGAAATCACCGTCCAGGTGATCGTCGGGGAGGAGGACATGGCCGCCGCAGACCGCGCCCTCGACGTCGCACTACTGGACGTCCTGGACGCACTCCAGCGGATCAGTCTCGTGGACTGGACCGGGGCCGACCGTGTCGTCCGTGAGGACGCTCACCACGCCTACAACATCAACTGTCAAGCCCTCGCCAAGATCGGAGAATGACCATGGCCGTCGTGCCCATCACCAGCCCGTACTCCCTCAAGAACGCCGCCCTCACCATCGACGTGGACGACTTCACCGCCGCTGTCTCCCAGGTCCAGTTCAACCCGCGCACCCAGTCCTCGACCTGGCGCGGCATCAGCGGGAACACCATCCGCGACCAGGCCGTGGCCGAGTGGGACTGCCAGCTCGGCCTCGCGCAGGATCTCGCCCCCAGTGGTCTGCTCCGCTACCTCCTCGACCACGACGGCGAGCAGAAGGACGTCGTGTTCACCCCCGTCGAGACCGAGGGCGGGAACGACCTCACGATCGAGGCGACCCTGGTCATCAGCGCGGCGACCATCGGTGGCACCGCCGGAGCGGACGTGACGACCGCGACCGCGACGTGCGCGGTCATCGGCAAGCCCGAGTTCGTCGACCCGACCTGACCGTCAACTGAGGGTTGACGTCATGTTGAGCGTGGAGGACCACCGCGAGCTGCAAGCTGCTGTGCTCGCGTTGAAGGCTGCCCCGCGTGCGCTCAGGACGGCGATCAACAAGACCACCCGGGAGACGATGAACCCGGAGTGGAAGGCCCTCGTCTCGGCGAACGCATCCGGCCTCCGGAACCCCGGGAGCCGGGTGCTCACGTCCGGGGCGAAGATCAAGGCCGGTAACCCTCCGGTCGCGCAGGCCGCGCAGTCCCGCCGGGGGATCGGCGAGGGCAAGCGGCTCGTCCCGAACGAGCACTACTTCCTGTGGGAGTTCGGTGTCGGGAACCCGGAGAAGGTCTCGACCTACACCCGCAAGTCCAAGAACGGCGGCACCCACCAGGTGCGTCGCCGCACGAACCGGGGCAAGCCGCGCCTGGTCAAGGCGGGCCGAGTGTTCTACCCGGCGTTCGCTGAACTCGCACCCCGCATGGTCTCCCTGTGGGTGCAGACCATCGTGAAGATTTACGCCGACGCACTGGAGGGGAACCGTGGCTAAGGGCCTCAACCTTGAGTTCGTCGCCGACGTCCGCCGCTTCATCGCCGGCACGGACGACATCGAACGCAGCCTTGACGAGGTCTCCGACTCGCTCGACACCATGGCCCGCGACGCCGACCGGGCCGGCGACAAGGTCAGCGACTCCCTGGAGCAGGTCGGCGACGACGCGAAGGACGCCGGCCGCGACCTCGAGCGCGGCCTGGAGGACGGCACCGACGCAGCCGCCGACGAGGCCACCCGCCTGGAGCGCACGTTCAAGGACACGTTCGACACGGTCAAGCGTGAGTCCAAGGGTGCCGGTGACGACGTCTCCCGGAACACCAAGCGCGGCATGGACGACGCCGCCGACTCCACCGAGACCTTCAAGAACGAAGCCCGGCAGAACCTGTCCGAGTCCGTGTCATCGTTCCGTGGCGACGTCGAGGACATCCCGCAGCTCGTCCAGGACGTGTTCGGCGGGGTCGCCGCCGACCTCGGCCCCGCCGGCCTGATCGGCGGCACCCTCGTCGCCGCCGGCATCGGCCTCGGCGTCGCCTACCTCCAGGGTGCCGCCGAGAAGGCCGAGGAACTGAAGGACCACACCATCGACCTCGCGAAGCAGATTCAGGAGGTCGGCGGGGACCTGAACCGGCTCGACCTCGGCGCGATCTTCGATGACTGGGCGTTCGCGATCGGCGACACCAAGGAGTTCTGGGAGGTCTGGCAGAACGCCCCGATCACGAACGTTGAGCAAATGGCGACTGCGATGGACGCGCTCGGGGTGTCGGCCACCGACATGTATGCCGCACTCACCGACCCCAACGGGCCCGAGGGGCAACGCATCCTTGAGCAGATCATCGACACCCTCGCGAACACAGGCGGCATGTCCGACGAGACCACGAACGCGCTCGTGCACATGCGCGACGCGATCCGCGACGGGAACCTGTCCCTGGAGGACGCCACCGAACTCCAGCAGACCTACCAGGCCGCGATCGAGGGAACCACGGTCGAGGCGATCAAGGCCCGGGAGGCGGAGGAGGAGCTACGCGAGGAGCGGGAGACTTCCCGCGACGTGCTGTTCGGGTTGAACGACGCCACCGCCGGGTACTACGAAGCGCTCCAGGCCGCGAACGAGGCCCTGTCCGAGAATGGTGCCGGGCTGAACCTCGCCACTGAGCGGGGCCGCGAGAACCAGGCCGCGCTCGACGCGCAGGCGCAGGCGTCCTACGACTACATCCAAGCCCTGATCGACTCCGGTGCCGCCGAGGACGACGTGACCACCGCCGTCGACCAGCACCGTGCCGCGCTCCGAGAGCAAGCCACACAGATGGGCATGACCGAGACGCAGGCGCAGACCTACATCGACACCATCCTCGGCACCCCGAGCAACATCAACACCACGTTCAACGTGACCGACAACGGCACCGCCGCCGCGACCGAGCAGCGGATCAACAACATCCCGTCCAGCCTCCGCGTGCCCGTGAACGTGGACGGGGCCGGCCTCCAGGGCCAACTGGACGAGCAGCTCCGCCGCCTCCGCGTCAACGCGATTCAGGCACCCCTACGCATCGGGACGAGGGTGGCGTAATGGCGACCAGGACCAACCTCATCCGGAACCCCTCAGCCGAGATCGACACCGCGAACGCGTCGCAGAAGGGCGAGTTCTCAAGCACGCTTGCGCGTTCCACGGACCGGGCGTGGACCGGCATCGCCTCGTTCAAGGTCACCTCTACCGGTATTGGGCAACTAGAGCACAAGAAGCAGCTCGGTATGGCTGCCTGGGTTGACCCGGTTGCACCCGGAACCACGGTCAATGTCAAGGCGCGCATCTACGTTCCCGGCACCAACCAGCACGGTCCGAGGTATGTGTTCTGGTACCACCACCATCCCGCCACTGAGACACACAGTGAGGGATGGGTCTATGCCGGCAGTGACGGGGATATGCAGGTGAACACCTGGATAACCCACGACAGGACGATGACCTCCGAGGTCTACATGATCGACGGCTACGCCGTCGTGGTCACGAACGACAGTGATGGGCCTTGGGCCGCCGCCGACGTTGTTTACTTCGATGGGCTCCAGGCCGAACTCGGTACCGAGTCCGGGGAGTACTTCGACGGGGACACCCTCGACACCCTGGAGTACGCCTTCAACTGGTCCGGCACCCCGCACAACTCCGAGTCCACCATGGACTGGATCGGGCCTACCCTGTTCACCGCAACACCGGACCCGGCCAACGGGAACATCCTCCTGGACATCACCCCGGGCACCAGCTCGACCGTGGACGCGATCACCCGCACCGACGCCAACGGAACGCACCCGGTCCGGCTACTGCCGAACCAGCTGCCGACCCCGTCGCAGCTCATCGTGCGCGACTACGAGGCCGCCCTGACCGGCCCGGTCACGTATACCCTGACCGGTGCCGGTGGTTCCCAGGTGACGACGTCCCTCGGGTCGGATCACCCGTGGCTGTTCGTGCCCGTCTATCCGCAGTTCTCCGCCGCCGTGGAGTCCGTCACCGGGTACACCTCGGACCGGGCCACCCAGACCACCGTGCACCAGGTGATCGGCCGCCCGGACCCGCTCGTCACGATCGGTCGCCTCCAGACCAGGGCCGGGACCCTGGAGATTTGGTGCGCCTCCCACGCCGACGCGCTCACCGTCCAGAACGTCTACAGCCTCGGGCACGCCGTGATGCTCCGCCAGGTCGAGCACGCCGGCCTGGACATGTACCACTTCGCCCGGGCCGTCACCGTCGACCCGTTCGCCCCTCAGGGTGCCCGCACCCGGTGGCGGGTCGCGGTCGACTACGTCGAGGTCAACCGTCCCACGGCCGACCTCGCCGGTTCCCTCGGGTGGAACTACTCCGAGCTGGCCGCCGCGCACACGTCCTACTTCGAAGTCGCGTTCACCTACGCGGACTACAACGCCCTCCTAGTCGGACCACTCACATGACCGCCCCGTTCATGGAGCAGGCCGCCACCGCGATCAACGAACCGATCACGCACGTGTGGCGGATCGAGGCGTGGCCTCCCGGCGCGACCGAGGGCATCCCGTTGGCCGTGAACAACGGCACCCTCACCTACGACGAGGCGTGGGCCCCGCACGTGCAGGCGTCCCTGCAATGCCAGGTCCCGACCGACCAGGCCACCCTCGACGCCCTCGACCCCCGAACCAACTGCCGCATCCATATCTACCTCGGGTACGTCTACCAGCGCGGCACCGAGGACGTGCACCTCATCGCCGACCTCGGACTGTTCGCCCGGACCGTGAACCGGCCGCAAAACACCATGGACCTGTCGGCGATGTCGGACGAGATACGCCTACTCTCGAACGCCTGGTTGGGTGGTGCCCAACCGCCCAAGACGGGTGCCGCCGAGGCCCTCGTCTGGACGATCAACGCCGGCCTTGACCCGATCAACGCGGGCAGCATCGACACGCAGATCGGAACCGAGGTCGCGGCCGACCAGCTCACCGAACTCGCGATCGGGTACGGCGACTCCTACGGGTCGCTGTTCACCACCATTCAGGACTCCACCGAGACGTGGGCCTACTGCCCGGGTGCGGTCGCCGGGCACTGGGTGATCCGATACCGGCCCACTCTGGCGGGCCGCTCGGCAGCCCAGTTCACCACGGGTCCCGGTGGGAACGTGTTCGAGTCCGAGGCCGACCTGTCCCGCGAGGACTGGCACAACGCGGTTCTCGTCCGGCACCGGTGGAAGGACACCGGCGGCACCGATCACGAGGTGCGCGGCATCGCGGTCATCAACTCCGGTGCCCATGGGGCCGTCAGTGTCGGCCGTCACGTCCTGACCATCGACCGCACCACGCCGACCAGCCAATCCGCCGCCGACGCCGCGGCCGCCGCGAAGGTCCGCCGCACCATCAGCCGAGGGCGTCAGTTCAATGTCAGCGTCCCGGCCGCGTACTGGGTGCGCCCCGGTCACACCGTGACCATCCAGTTGCCCACAGGCCCGCAGGAACGCCACCTCGTGGCATCCGTCGAGTTCCGGTTCCCCTCTGGGGACATGTCCGTCCGAACCCGCGTCCCCGAGAACGTCACCATCACGGAAGGTGAATGACCCATGCCCAGCACACCCGCAGGACTGCCCTACCCGTCCGGGAACGACCAGCCCAACGTGCCCTACGACGTGCAGCAGCTCGCCGAGGCGCTCGACCCCATGGTCAACGACACTGGATGGGTGCCCATCGATGTGTACGCCGGCTACGAGACCAAGTCCGGGACCCCCGCCGTCCGACGCATCGGCCCCGTCGTGTACGCCCGGGGCGTGATCGGTCCCACGGCCGGCACCATGGCCGCCTCCCAGACCGTCTATATCGGGCGGGTGCCAGTAGGGTTCCGTGTCGCCGAGTCGCTCTGGTTCGCGGCCGGCACCACGGCGGGTCAGCCTGCCGCAACCCTGGTCCAACTCTCGGACGGGCAGATTCAGGCCCGGACGCCGAACCTCGCTGTGTCCTACGTGGGTCTGTCCAGCATGAGTTACCCGGTCGACTGATGCGCACCCCAACCCAGGCCGTCGAGTGGGCGAACCGGGTCAAGGCCGGCTACTCCGGCTACTGCCTCCAGTTCGTCCGGTCCGCGTTCGGCGTCGCCGCGAAGCACGCCAGCGCGAAGGACGCGTGGCTCGCCACCACCCGCCGCCACACCGACCGCACCCCACCCGCCGGGGTGCCCGTGTGGTTCTCGTTCGACTCCGGCGTGAACCGCAACTACTGGCACGTCGCGATCAGCCTCGGAGGCGGCCGCATCCGCACGACCTCCTACCCCCGGTCCGGCGTCGTCGGCAACACCACCATCACCGGACTGGAAAAGGCGTGGTCCGGCGTCGGCACCACCTACCTCGGCTGGTCCGAGGACATCAACGGGGTCCGGGTCTACACCCCCGCCGCCCCGCCGCCCGCACCATCCGCCCCGAGTCCTGAGGAGGACGACATGCCCACAGTTGGAGAAATCTGGTCCGCCGAGTTCGGACGAGGAGACCGCCGCATCACTGCCGGCGACCTCATCACGCAGGTGGACGACATCCTCGCCGAGGTCGCCGACCTCCGCGTCGAGGTAGGCAACATCACCAAGATCGTCGCGAGCCTCGACACCAGCGAATCCAGGGTCAAGCAGCTCTACGACCGCCGCACCTCGATCGACAAGATCGGGCCGCTGCTCGACCGGGTCGACGCCCTCGCCGACCTGGTCGAGAAGGCCCTCACCAACAACCGGGAGGTCTGACCATGGACGAGTACACACCCAAGGTCCCCGACCGGGTCCGCACGTGGGCCTACGGCGTCGGCATCGGCCTCGGCCTCGGTGCCGCACCCGCGCTGCTCGCCCTCAACCAGCCGGCCCTCGCCGGGGTCGCCGCCGCCCTGGCCGGCGCAGCGAACGCCCTCGCGTTCGGCTACCGACCCACCCGGCCCAGCGCAAGCTAATGAGTGTCCAGGGTGAGGGGAGCATCCCGCTGCCGACGCGCCTGGAGCGGATCGAGAAGAACCTGTCCGAGGTCCTCGAAACCGTCCAGGCGCTCGACGGCCGGGACAAGGCCGACCTCGTCCGCTACGAGCACCTCGCCGCCCGTGTCTCCGCGCTGGAGTCGTGGCGCACGTGGCTCGAGCGGATCGTCGGTGGTGTCGTGATCCTCGCGGTCCTCGCGGGCGCGATCATCACGCGATAGCGAGGACGGTTCGGCGTAGCGCGTCGTCGGGGACCTGGACGTAGACCCGGGTGGTCACCGGCGACGCGTGGCCCAGTAGTGTCTGCACACTCAGTAGGTCCCGGTCGACCCCATAGGCCCGGGTCGCGAAACGATGCCGCAGCGCGTGCATGGTCACGTCCTCGGGCAGGAGCCCGGTGACGAGTTTCCCGACCCACCTCGGCGAGAGGTGCCCGCCGTCGTCGCCCGGGAACGCCCACCCGCCGCCCGCGTTGTGGATCAGGGTCCGCAGCTCCAGCGCTAGCCCGGGGGAGAGCGGCACGGTCCTCTCCCGGGAGCCCTTCCCGTGCACGACCAGGGACCAGCCGCCGAGGTCCTCGACCAGGTCCCGGTGATGGACCTGTGCGACCTCGGCGCGGCGTAGACCGGCCTCGGCCGCGAGGCGCACCATCACCCGTTCCCGAGGTCGAGCGACCCGCATCGCGAGGTCCACCGCCGTGTTCGACGCCGGCCTCGGTCGCGGCTCGCTCGCACGCACAGGTGCCAGCCCAGCGGCCGGCGACGTCGCCACCCGCCCCGAGGTGACGCCCCACGCGTAGAAGGACCGCAGCGAGGCGCGCACGCCCCGCCTCGTCTCCCTCGCCCACGTCCTCGACCCGGTCCACTCGACCAGGTCGTCCCCGGTCACGTCCCACGGCCCGCACGGTATCGCCGCAGCGCACCAGCGCAGGTGCTCCCGCCGGGTCCCGATCGTCGTTTCAACTCGTCCGGCCGCTCGGAGCGACACGGTCCAACGGTCGATTGCCTCACTCCATTGTGTGTTCATAGTCATCGCTATCGGCCGATCGTGACGGCTTGTTCGTGGTCAACCCGGGGTTGACGGCCCCATCGCTTGTGGGCGGCCTGCTTGGTCGTGCCGGTCGCGGCCCCGATCTGCTCCCAGGTGGCCCCGTTCGCGTGGACCGACCGTGCCGCGTTGTCGATCGCCTCGTCCACGGCCGCACGCAGCGCGACCAGGTCGGCGAGGTCCTCCGGGTCCGCGAGGGCCATGCGCCGCGACGCGGCCCGCAGGATGCGACGCGTGAACGCCATGAACTCGGCGTGGTCCCCGCCGCCCATCACGAGCCACCCTCGATCCGGACCGGACCAGCGACCCGCAGCACGTCGTGAGTGTGTGAGTGAGCCGTCCCGGCCGTGCGAGCCTCGTCCCGGTCGGCGTGCTCGGACCAGTGCCCGCACTCACCACAGAGGACCTCGACGCTCCCGCCTGCCCCGGACATGAGCACGACGGGCAGTCGCGCGCTCATGCCGCACGCTCCTCGGCGGGCCGCAGCTCGACCACGTTCGAGCGGCCCTCAGACTCCGGATCAGAAGGTTGGGGGTTCGAGTCCCTCCGGGCGCGCAGAAAAGGGCCAGATTCCAACGAATCTGGCCCTTTCGCGTGTCCCTCTCCTCGTGCCGTATCCCCCCGCGTGCCGTCTGCCTCCGCGCTCTCGAGGACGATCTATGACCGGCGCGCCGGCGGTGTCGGCCTCGGCGTGTCGGGCATGCGAAGCGGGGTCACGGCACGGCGGGCCAGTTCGCCGATGGCGGCGTCCACCCGTGGCAGGTGTTGCTCGGGCCGGACCGCTTGGGTGAGAACGGCGACGGCGATCGGGTACTCGTGCGGAAAGTGGACGACGGCGGCTTCATGGCGGAGGCTGCCGAGGGAGCCGGTCTTGCCGAAGATGGTGACATCGTCGTGGGGAAATCCTGAGCCGATGCGGTGGCGCCAGGCCTGGCGGGCCATGGCGGCCCGCACTAGGTCATGGGCCCGGCCGGCCCGCGACCAGAGGATGCGCAGCACCGCCGTCAGCTGGTCCGGCGTGGCGGCGCTCGAGTAGGCGGGATCGTACTGCGAGGTGTACGTCGGGTGGTCCGGGTCGGCCAGAGCGCGGAGCGCCGCTGGCCGGTCGGCGCTCTCGGTGTCACGGAGGATCGCTCGGGTCTCCTCGGCGGAGCTCTGTCGGACGAGCGCCGCCGGAAGTCCGAGCTGGGTCAGACGATGGTGGATCCGCCCGGACCGGATACGGCCGAAGATGGCGTCGCCTGCAGCGTTGTCCGAGATGGTCAGCATGAGCCGGATGAGGTCGCGTTGGGTCATGGTGACGTCGTCCTGGAGCACAGCAATACCGGTGGGGCCCGGCATGCGGGCGCCGGCGGCCAGGCGCAGGGGTTCGGCGGGGTCGAGCTCGCCGGCCTCGACCAGGTCAGCCCAGACCAGGGCCAAGGGAAGTTTGTACACGGACGCGATCGCGACCTCGACGTCGGCGGCCAGTCCGAGAGGCTCTGTCGGCTCGGAGAGGCGGACCGCATGGACATGGGCCCGCACGCCCGCGTCGCGGGCGATCTGCTCGAGGTCGTGTCGATGGTCGCGTTGGCTCATCGGGTCAGCGCCTGCTCAAGGGCCTGCGTCGCCCTATCGTGATCGATCTCGGGGCGCCGGTGGTTGGGGTGGGGGGCGATGACCCGCACCCGCAGGGGCGGTAGCGCGGGGTCGTGGACGGCGCCCCTGGGTGCGGGGACGATCTCGGCCGTGTTGCCGGCCGCCAGCAGTGCTCGGCGTTGGGTGGCATCCGGCGCCTCGACCACCGAGCCGCTGTGTCCCGCGCGTCGGAGCGCATCGATGAACTGGTCGTGGGCCGGTGGCTGGTGATGTCGGGGAGGCACGGCGATCGGGAGGGAGCAGGCTGCCAACGAGTCCGATCCCGATGGTCCTTCCAGACGGGTGGGTAGCACGAGCACGGTGCCTGCGGTGAGGCCGTCGATGATGCCTGGGTGCCGGACGACGGCAAGGTCCAGGAGGCCATCGCGCAGCAGGTCCGCCAGCTCGACGCTGCCACCGACCGTCGGCACGACGCCGTCCCCGGTCCCGGCGAGGACGCGGACCACGGCATCGGTCAGGTGGTCCAGGTCGGTTGCCACACCGAGGCGGACCTGGTGGGAAACCAGGAGTTCTGCGGCTTGGTCCTGGAGGGCGATGGCGAGGCGCAGGAGGTCACGAGAGAGCGGGAGCAACGCCTGACCTGCAGGCGTGATCCGGACACCGCGCGAGTCGCGGTCGAACAAGCGCACCCCGAGGTGACGTTCGAGCTTTCGGACTCCCTGCGACAGCGGCGGCTGGGTCATGGCCAGATCGCGCGCCGCGTCCCCGAAGTGACGCGAGTCGGCCACGGCCACGAAGAAGCGCAAATGGCGCAACAGATCCATTCCGCTCACGATAGCCATAGCGACTCGATTCCAGTCGCCGATAGTCTTTGACTCCTGCCGCGGCGTGCCACAGGGTTGCCGCATGGAAAATGAGCGCACTGCAGTCAAGTCCGACTCGCCCACCACGATCGGCCGCCGCTCCGTGCTCGCCGCAGCGGCGGCCACGCCACTGGTCGGTCTGGCGCCGAGCGCGTGGGCCGGGTCGCGTGCGCATCCTCAGCCAGGGTTCGCGCGCTTCGAGTGGCTGGGCACCGCGGGATGGCGGGTTCGGACGCCGACGACGACCCTCCTGGTCGATCCCTACCTGAGTCGCTTCGACGTCGGCCTCGCAGCAGGCCGGTTCGAGAAGGAGGCCCCCTTGACGCTCGATGAGGCGGCGGTCGACGCCGTGCTCGGTACTGCCGGAAGTGCAGCCGGCGCCGTCGATGCGGTGTTGGTCTCGCACACGCACTGGGATCACTTCGCCGACGTCCCGCACATCGCCGCGACCCGAGACTCGACGGTGTTCACCACGTTGAGCGGGTACCACCTCGCGCAGTCGATGGGGTTGCCCGCCGGCCAGGTGGCCGTCGTGAAAGGAGGCGAGCAGCTACGCATCGGTGATGTCGTGGTGCGAGTCGTCCGCTCCCTGCACAGCCGCAGTGGTGGTGGTGGTCTGCTGTTCCCCGGCACCCGGGTGCACGTGCCCGAGCCGCCCACGACCATCGCCGATCTGCCCGAGGGCGACACCCTCGGATTTGTGATCCGGTCGCCGGAGGGCCGGGGTGTGCTCATCCTCGGTGCCAGCGACTACGACGACCAGGCGCTGAGCGGCCTCGAGGTGGAGACGGTCATGGTGCCGGTGCCCAGCAGCGACGTGACCGCAGGCTATGCCGAACGGTTGATGAGCGCGTTGGCACGGCCCCGTACGGTCGTCCTGGTCCATTGGGACAACTTCGAGACCCCCCTGTCCAACCCGCCTCGGGCTGACTCGGTGACGCGCGAGCGGATGGACTCGCTGATCGCCGACCTCCGCCGGCACTCGCCGCGGACCCGGGTCCTCACGCCCCAGTACCTCACACCGCTGGATCTGCTGTGAGCACGGCGGCGACCGCCAAGGGTGCGCGGCCGCGCACGTGGCCGTGGGTGCTTGTCCTTTCCGGCTTTGCGACCGGCCTGCTCGGTCTGCTCCCGTGGCTGCTCACCGGGGCGAGGCTGCCGTTGCAGAACCTGTGGGATACCGAGATCCGTCCCGGTGACATGCCGCTGGTTCTGCTGCCGTTCAGCCAGTACGCCCTCACCCTGCTGCCCGGCATGCTGGTCTGGGGCTCCGCTCTCGCTGGGTGCGTGGTCCGGCTCCATCCGGTCCATGCCCGGCTGAGGGGAGCCATGGTGGCGACGCTGGGCTTCCTGGCGGTGGCGGTGATCGCGACCTCGCAGACCGCGCTGGTGGTTCACGGCGGATTGCGTGCCGATGACCCCAGAACCGACCGGTACTTCGTGGCGGTCCTGAGCGTGATCGTCGCCTCGGTCGTGGTCGGGATTGTGGTGCTCGCGCTGCTGGCCTGCGGACGGCGCCCGAGTGCCTCGATCGCTGCGACCGTAGCGGCGCTGGCCGGCGGGATCTGGCTCGACGCACTCATCGCGACCCCGTTCGGCGGCGCACCGTCGACCCTGCAGGTGGAACTCCTGAGCTACTCCCGCTGGCTCCCAGCGCTATTCGTCGGCGCCGTGCTTGTGTGGTGTGGCGTCGGCGGGCTTGGCAACGCGGTGGCGTGGGCGGTCAGTCCCGTGCTGCTGTGGGTACTGCCGGCCGGCTTCACCGCGGTCAACTACGCAGCCGGTTCTCGGGTGCTGGCCGGAGATCTCGAGGAGATGCGTGACGCCGCGCTCGACGTCTTCAGGTCGGCGCTGGGCCCGGCCGGACCTTCACTGGAGTATGCGGGGGTCGCGTTGGGCCTCGGTGTGCTCGGCACCGTCATTCGCGCATGCCACGCGCGCCGGCGGGCCTCCTCGAATGGTGCCTCCGACACGACGCCGGCGCAGCGGGCACCGTTGCCCGATCGGGCAGTTCCTCGCTCAAAGGCCTGACGCGCCATGGTCCGGGCCGCTACTGTCACCGGGTCACATCGGACGTCGGAAGGGCCATCGTGCCATCGACAGTGATCATCCCCGCCAGCGACGTTGCCACCCGGGTCATGCGCACGATCCTGGTCCTGGCAGGCGTCGCGCTCGCCCTGCTGCTGATGCGGCCGTCGGCCGCCCACGCCGACGTCACCGACCTGACACCGCCACCGGACGGCTGCCTCGCCTATGACGTGGACGCCGTGCCCTTCGCTGAGACCTCCGACCCCCAGACGCTCGACCTGCAGCTCGACGGCCCGGTGATCCAGGTCATCATCGAGTGGGCCGGGATCTGGCAACCCGCACCGCTCGACCCGACGATCGGGGTCGAGGTGGTCGGACCGGGTGGCACCCTCTCCGGCGCGTACGCCGGCACCGAGTCCACGGACGCCACCGCATTGCCGGCCGTCCCGGAGCCGATCGTGTACGGCTACGTCGCCGACATCACCGAGCTCTTCGGGGCCGGCGCCGAAGGCACCTACACGGTGAACATCACGCCGCCCATCGACGGCATCGACGCGGACGAGGCCCGCTGGGGCGGCGCCACCGTGACCGCGGTCTACGACAGTTCGCCCTGCGACGACGTCGCCACCGTGATCTGGAAGACCGGCGCCGACTTCTACTTCGGCGGCAACTCGACCTCCTCGCCGACGACCGAACTGATCGTCTACGACTGGGGCTACCCGCTCACCGAGGACTACGTCGCCTCCTTCTCCACCTCGCACGCGGGGGCCGACAACGCCGCGACCGACTGCCGGGTCTCCTCCATCTGGGTGGCCACCGGCGACGGGACGGCGCCCGGGAGTTCGGAGGACCTCGTCGACGACGACGGCGTCCCGAACCCGGCGTACGGGGGCGTCGAGGGCATCGTGTCCCCGTTCACCCCACCGAGCCAGCCGTGCCCACCTGCGACGGTCACGGCCCCCGTGGTCTCCTTCACCCCCGGCAGCATGGGCCCGGAGCAGACGCTGGTGTACTTCGACGTGCTGATCCCGGCGGGTTCCACGTGGGCGGCGTTCCAGCTCGAGTCGCCGGCCGACAACGGCGGCCACCCCGGTCTCCCGGAGTCCGGCGCCTGGAGCGGCGCCGGCCTGCTGATCCTGCCGGCGTTCGTGCCGCCGGCACCGGAGATCGCCCTCGAGAAGACCGTTCTGGACGGCGCCGGGGCCGCCTGCCCCGGGGTGGAGGGCACCGACGAACTCGTCTCGGGCGAGCCGACCACCCCGGTGACCTACTGCTTCCGGGTCACGAACACCGGCGACGTGGCCCTCTTCCCGGTCACGCTCGACGACCCTGACCTGGGCATCACCGACGCCGACATGACCCTGGTTTCCGGTGACGACACCGTGCCGCTGCAGCCGGGGGAGGAGTTAGTCTACTCCTACGACTCCACGATCACCGCGGACCTGCTGAACACCGCGACCGTCACCGGCCAGCCGGAGGGTGGCGGCGAGCCGGTCACCGACACGAACGACGCGTCGGTCCAGATGTATGTGATCACCGGCACCGTGACCCCGTTCTGCGAGGCGGACGCCCCGTACCTCGGGTACGACATCCAGACGAACGCGCCCGGGACGACGGCGACCATCACCTTCACCGGTGACGGCGGTTCGGAGTCGGTCACCGTGCCCGTCGGGACCGGCAGGGTCCTCTGGCCGGGCGCGGAGGTCGGCCCGGACGGCGTCGGGATCGACTGGCCCGGCTGGGACCAGAACGCCGACGGCGACTGGTTCGAGAACGCCGCCAACCCCTACGCCTGGGCGCGCCCGGACGTGCAGATCACGGTGACGGTCAACCCGACCACGGAGCCGGTCACGGTCGCCTACCCCCCGGGTACGCCGACCTGTGTGACGGCGCCCCCGCCGAACGAGCCCCCACCGAGCGGTCGGCCGCCGTCGAGCCCGCCACCGCTCGCGGAGACCGGTGCCGGTGATCCTGCCGGGCCGGCCGGCCTCGCCGCGGCGATGACCCTGTTCGGCGCCGCGCTCGTGGTGTTCTCCCGCCGCCTGGCTCGCCACTGATCCACCGGAGGCCGCCTCCCCACCGGGAGGCGGCCTCCGGCGCGCCCGTTCGGGCCCGTTCGGACGTCCGGCCCGGGTCCCGCCGCCGACCTGGGTCGAATCGTTTCGCATCCGCCGGCAGATGTGTAGGGTTGTCGACGCGATCAACCCACCAGGACACTCATCGAGGAGCCCCTTCCCATGCCCGGAGCCATCTCCGTCCAGCTGTACTCCATCCGCAATGCCATGGCGGAGGACATGCCCGCCGCCCTGCAGCGCACCGCCGATCTCGGATTCGAGAACGTCGAGCTGTACGGGTACGTCGACAGGGTGGACGCCCACCGGGAGGCGCTCGCCGCTGCCGGCCTGAGCGCACCCTCCGGGCACGCCCGGCTCGTGGTCTCCGACGACGTACCGGGTGTCCTGGACGCCTCCGCCGCGCTCGGGATGACCACCGTCATCGACCCGTCCATCCCCGAGGAGCAGTGGGCCACCCGCGAGCTCATCGAGGCCAGTGCCGCACGGCTGAACGAGATCGCCAAACAGGCCGCCGACCGAGGGCTCGAGGTCGGCTACCACAACCACTGGTGGGAGGTCGCCTCGGTGGACGGCACGCCCGGCCTGGAGATCTTCGCCGCTGCCCTCGACGAGGGCGTCACCCTCGAGGTGGACACCTACTGGGCCGAGGTCGGCGGGGTCGCCGCGCCCGACCTGCTCCGCCGCCTCGGTGACAAGGTCACCCACATCCACGTCAAGGACGGCCCGGCCACCCGCGACACCAAGGCCCAGCTGCCCGCCGGGCAGGGCGTGGTCCCGGTCGCCGACATCCTTGCCGCGGCTCCGAACGCGCTGCGCGTCGTCGAGTTCGACGACTACGACGGCGACGTCTTCGACGGCCTCGCGCAGAGCCTGGCCTGGCTGAAGGCACAGGCATGAGCGAGTCCTTCGTGAGCGCCGCTCGCTCCGGGCGTGTCGGCGTCGGCATCATCGGTGCCGGAGTGATCAGCACCCAGTACCTGACCAACCTCACGAAGTTCGCCGACCTCGACGTCCTCTTCGTCGCGGACCTGGACGTGGAGCGGGCCCGGGCCAAAGCCGAGGAGTTCGGCGTGCCCGGCAGTGGGACCGTCGCGGAACTGCTCGCGGTCGACGCCATCGAGATCGTCATCAACCTGACCATCCCCGCCGTGCACGTCGAGGTCGGCGAACAGATCATCGCCGCCGGCAAGCACCAGTGGAGCGAGAAGCCGCTCGCCCTCGACCGTGAGTCCGGCCGGCGCCTGCTCGAGTCCGCCACGGCCGCTGGTCTGCGCGTCTCCTGTGCGCCGGACACCATCCTCGGCGCCGGGCTGCAGACCGCCCAGCGGCTCCTCCTCGAGGGCAGGATCGGCACGCCGCTGAACGGCCTCGTGCTGCTCCAGGGGCCGGGGCCGGAGTCATGGCACCCGAGCCCGGAGTTCCTCTTCGACGTCGGCGCCGGGCCGCTGTTCGACATCGGCCCGTACTACCTGACGGCGCTCGTGCAGTTGCTCGGCCCGATCGCCCGGGTGAGTGCCACCTCGTCGACGGCGCGGACCACCCGGGTGATCGGGTCCGGTCCCAAGGCCGGCACCGAATTCCCGGTCAACGTGCCGACCCACCACGGTGCCCTGATCGAGTTCGCCGGCGGTGCGGCAGCGCAGACGACGTTCAGCTTCGAGTCGGTCCGCAAGCGCACCCTGATCGAGGTTGCCGGAACCACCGGCACGCTGGAGGTGCCGAACCCGAACACCTTCGACGACTCCGGCCATCTGTGGCTGCCCGGGGCCGACGAGGCGGAGGAGGTCCCGGCGGTCGGCTCCACCTACGGCCGGGGCAGCGGTGCGCTCGAGCTGGCCCGCGCGATCCGCGCCGGGGTGCCCGAGCGGGCGTCCGGCGAACTTGCGTTCCACGTGCTGGACGCGATGATCTCGATCGCCGAGTCGGCGCTGTGGCACAAGCCGGTGGAGCTCGCGAGTTCCGCGGCCGCGCCCGCGCCGCTACCGGCCGACTGGGACCCGGCTGCGGCGACGCTCTGAACGCATCCGAGCACCGCCCGGCCCGCGTCCTCGCGGGCCGGGCGGTTCAGGACAGCGGCTTGTGCGAGCCCGCGAGTGTCCCGGAGAGGAAGACCACGACGCCGATCCCCAGGAGCAACCCCATCGACGCGGTCCAGGTGCCGGTCGCGGCGTAGAGCGCGCCGACGGCGACCGGCGCGAGCGCGGCGAGGCCGTAGCCGACCGTCTGGGTCATGGCCGACACGCCGCGCACCTGCGCCACGCTCGTCGAGCGCAGCGTCACGAGGGTCATCGCCATGGCGAACGACGACCCCTGCGCGTACCCGGTCACCACGCACCACACCCAGAACGCCCCCGGCGCCGCGAGCATCCCGCCGATGCCGATGAGCCAGGCGCTGAGGATGACCGCGATCAGGACGCGCCGGGCCCGCACCCGGGCCAGCAGCACTGGGGCCGTCAGCGTGCCGAGGATGCCGACGAGCTGGAAGGCGGAGGCCGCCGCACCGGCCGTGGCGGCGTCCGTGCCGGCGAGCTCCGGCAACATGCTGGGGAGCCAGGCCGTCATTCCGTAGAACAGCCCCGACTGCGTGCCGAAGTAGATCGCCAGCACCCAGGCGCTCGGCATCGACCACGGCCGGTGCGGGGGCTGCCCCGCCGGTGGGGCCGGCTCGGCTGGATGCGGAAGGCGGGCCCAGACGAGCGCGGCGACCAGGGCGAGCGCGGCCCAGGCGGCCAGTGCGGGCTGCCAGCCGAGCCAGAGGGCGAGCGGCACGGTCACGGCGGCCGCGATCGCGGCGCCGCCGGTGACCGACGAGGTCGAGATCGCGGTCATCGGACCCTGGTGCGCGGGGAAGTCCCGGCGCACCACCACCGGGAGCAGCACATTGCCGGAGGTGATGGCCAGGCCGATCACCGCGGTCCCGGCGAGCAGCGCCCACGCCGGTCCCCACGGGCGGATCAGGGTCAGGGTGGCGATCACCAGCAGTCCGAAGACGATGACGCGGTCCACCCCGAACCGGCGCACCGCGGCGGCGATCAGGGGGGCCCCGACCGCGAAGCAGACGACCGGGAGGCTGGTGAGCAGCCCGGCGGTGGTCGGGTCGAGCCCCAGGTCGGACCGGATGTCGGGAAGAACCGCGGCGAGCGAGGTGATCGGGGCGCGCAGGTTGATCCCCACGAGCACGAGCGCGGCGGCCAGCAGTAGACCGGGTCGGCCGCGCAGAACCTCCGCCGCGCTGCGTCGCCCGGACCGGGTCGGCGCAGGATCGGTGGTCATGGCGGTGACGCTAGACCGTTTCCGTCGTCGGCGTGGAATCGGTCCGTCTCGCGATCTGGGCGGACGGAACGATGCACGGATGCCGGGCGTTGGGGGATGTGTAGGGCAAAGGGAGTTGCGGGTCACCGCGGCGGCCCGAGCCGGCACGAGACGAACGAGCATGGGAGTAGACGTGGATGCCCTGGCGCAGGCCCGATCCGAGGTTCGTGGGATGGTTCCCGCCAGTTCGCTGACCGGCATCCTGGGGCTCACCGATGTCCTCGGACGGGTCGGGGAGGCCGGGATGGCCCTGACCCACAGGATCGAGACCGTGACCGGGATGCGGGCCGGCGAACTCCAGGTGCTGGTCGCGGTCGAGGACGGGGCCGAGCACCCGCGAGCCATCGCCGCCCTCACCGGGCAACTTCCTGAGGCCGCCGAGGTCACCGTCAAGGCCCTCGTCGCGCGAGGCCTGCTCGGCCGTCACGCCCACCCGGCGGACCCGTCCGGTGAGCCGGGCCTCGTGCATGTCACCCCGATGGGCACGGCGGCCCTCGAGCAGGCGGAGGCCGTTCAGATCCGGGTCGTGGACGCGCTCGCGCGCACGATCGGCGTGGAGCGGACCAAGGATCTGAGCCGCAATCTCACGGTCCTCGCCGACGTCCTCGAACACGGGAACGGGCTCGGCGGGCAGCCGCATCCCGACCGTCCCACGCACCTGCGCACGATCGAGGCCTGAGGCGGAGACCGTTTGCCCGGAGTCAGCGGCCGGCGAGCCAGCCGGTGAGCCGGTCCGGGCGGTCGGTGATGATGCCGTCCACCCCCGCGTCGACCAGCGGCGCCCACTCCGCGGCAGTGTTCGGCGTCCAGACGTGCGCCTCCAGGCCGGCCTCGTGGATCCGGGCCAGCACTTCGGGTCGTTCGAGGATCAGGGTCGCGGGCGGGTTCAGGGCCACGACGCCCAGTTCGGCCGCGAGCTCCAGGGTGGCGTCGTCGAACTCGCTGATGAGCAGGCCCCGGCGCAGTTGCGGAGCCACCGCCTGCAGGGTGCGCAGCATCTCCACGGAGAAACCCTGGACCAGGACTCGGTCGTCGATCCCCGCCTCGGTGACCTCGGCGAGCAGCAACTTCGTCGGTTCGGCCGGCCAGGCGCCCTTGAGTTCGAGCAGCAGACCGAGGCCCCGGTGGCGCAGCAGCACCTCGACGACATCCGCGAACAGCGGCAACGCGGTGCCGGAGTAGGCGGGCGCGAACCACGAGCCCGCGTCGAGGTGACGCACCTCGGCGGCCCGGAGGGCGGCGACCGGGCCGGAACCGTCGGTCGTGCGGTCCACGGTGTCGTCGTGGATGACGATGCCGACGCCGTCCTCGGAGACCTGGACGTCGATCTCGATCAGGTCCGAGCCGCCGAGCGCGGCCGACTCGAAGGCGGGCAGGGTGTTCTCCGGAGCGACCGAGGAGTTACCCCGGTGCGCGATGATCAGTGGGCTCGTCGTGATGGGCACCGGCCCAGCCTAATGGTCCAAGGGAGAACGCTCACCGACGGTTGAGGAAACGTTCACCGACAATCGCAACGTGTGAATCAGGGCAAGGGCTTCCGGTGGCGCAAATACGACGGCCGTGCAAGGCTCGTGTGGAAACACATTCTTGAGCCACAGGGGATTCCAGCGATGGATGCAGATCCGGCGACCGATGCCATAGGTGGCGTCGTGGTGCGCTGGCTGCGACGTGGCATCCTCGCCCTGGGCACCGCCACGGCAGGGGTCCTGATCGGCGCCGGAATCGCCGTGGCCGCGGCGGGGGAGCAGCCGGAGACTGGCTCCGAGGTGGCTGGCGGCTTGCTCGACGGGCCAGTCGGCCTCGTGCAGGAGATCGCCGCACCGGAGGACGTCGGCATCGAAGACGTTGTGTCGCGCGCGAGTGAGCCCGTGCTCGAAGTGCTCGAGCCGCTGGTCGCGGAGGTGGTCGAGCCGGTCGCCGAGCCTGTGGTCGCGGAGGTGGTCGAGCCGGTCGCCGAGCCGGTGGTTGCCGAGGTGGTCGAACCGGTGGTTGCCGAGGTGGTCGAACCGGTGGTTGCCGAGGTGGTCGAACCGGTGGTTGCCGAGGTGGTCGAACCGGTGGTTGCCGAGGTGGTCGAACCCGTCACGGCGCCGATCCTGGACGAGGTGGCTCCGGTGACCGATCCGGTCGTCGACCACGTACTCGCCCCAGTGACGCAACCGGTGCTCGACACCGCGTCCTCAGTTCTCACCGGGATGACCGCACCTGTCCGCGCCGTGGTGGATCCGGTCCTGGACCCGATCCGTGAGCCCGTCCGTCACGTGCTCGACCTTGTGGGACGCGCTCCGGGCGGCGTCGTCGTGGATGTGCTGGATCTTTCGACCCCGGTGGTGGGCGCCGTGATCGCGCCGGCGCCCGATGCGTCAGGTCCGCTCGCGGCGGCTCACGACCCGGCTGACCTGAACGACGCGGCGGCGGTCCGCGGGCTCGGTCCGCCCGCCGTCGGCGTACTCCAGATGGCAGCGGGATCGGCCGATCTCGTCCCCGCACCGCAGTTGGTCGGGGAGTTCGTCGGTTCCAGTCCGCCGGGTGATCCGCCGTTGGTGGAACCTGCCGACACGCCTCGGTCGGCCGACGAGCCAGCGCGCGCACCGCTGCGCCAACTCGGCACCGCTCCCGGGAACGACCAGACCCCGTTGCCGACCAGCGCTCAGCCGCGCCCGGGCGAGGCCACGTCGGCGACAAGCATCGACGTGCAGCCGCGCGTTGGGCTCGTCGCGATCGATGGTGACGACATTGGTCCGCGGGTGAGCGCCGATCCGTTCGACATTCCTGTCTCGCCTGGGTGATCTGAGCCCCGTGAGCCCTGCTCACGTCGGCATTAACCCGAGCAACTTTCGGACATTTCAGATCATTCGAACAGGAGTGGATTCATGCATGCCATTGTGAGAACTGCATTACGCACATTGATCGTGACCGGCGGTCTTGTCATAGCCGGTGCCGGCGCCGCGCAGGCGGCCGAGGGGGACCTGCTCGACGACCTGGCGGCGAGCGTCCAGGACACCGTCGGAGGTGACGTGATCACCGATGCCGTGGCGGACAACACGGTGACGGTGCCGGTCTCGATCCCGGTGACGGTCCGCGACATCGCGGTCGGAGTCGTCGGCGACTCCACAGTGAACTCCACGGAGGCCGATGCGAACCCCACGGCTCCCGCCGTGCCCCCATCCGAACCGGTGGAGGTCGTTGCGGAGCCCGCGGCGAGCGACGATGCCCTCGTCGAGGATGTGGCGGCGGACAATACGGTGACGGCGCCGATCAGCGTCCCGGTGAGCACCGACGATGTCGCGCTGGGGGTGCTGGGCGACGCGGAGGTCTCTTCCTCGCAGGGGCAGGAGGAGGCGACGGCGGTCCAGGCAGCACCGGCGACCCCGGTGGACGTGGTCACCGGTGGTGATGGCGGTTCATCTGACGCGGTAGCTTCCGATGAGGTGGCGTCTGATGTGGTGGCCGACAACACTGTGACGGCTCCGGTTGTGGTGCCGGTGACGGTCGGTGATGTGGCGCTGGCGGTCGTGGGTGATTCGGCTGTGGGTTCGACTGGTCCGAGTGCTCCGGCGGGTGCTGGTTCGGTGGACGTGGTCACCGGTGGTGACGAGGGTTCGTCTGACGCGGTGGCTTCGGACGCCGTGGCCTCTGATGTGGTGGCCGACAACACTGTGACGGCTCCGGTTGTGGTGCCGGTGACGGTCGGTGATGTGGCGCTGGCGGTCGGGGGTGATTCGGCTGTGGGTTCGACTGGTCCGAGTGCTCCGGCGGGTGCTGGTTCGGTGGACGTGGTCACCGGTGGTGATGGCGGTTCGTCTGACGCCGTGGCCTCTGATGTGGTGGCCGATAACACTGTGACGGCTCCGGTTGTGGTGCCGGTGACGGTCGGTGATGTGGCGCTGGCGGTCGTGGGTGATTCGGCTGTGGGTTCGACTGGTCCGAGTGCTCCGGCGGGTGCTGGTCCGGTGGACGTGGTCACCGGTGGTGACGAGGGCTCATCCGACGCCGTGGCCTCCGATGAGGTGGCCTCTGATGTGGTGGCCGACAACACCGTGACGGCGCCGATCACCGTTCCGGTCACGGTCGGAGAGCTCGCGCTCGGCGTCGGTGGTGACTCCGCCGTGATCTCCACCGGAGCGACCATCCCGACCGAGCCGACGGTCTCGCCGCCGAGCCAGCCGGGCGCCCGATCCCCGCAGGGGCCGGTACCCGCTGCTCCGATCGGCGCGATGCCGTCGAACGCATCCGGCCCGGCAGCAACCGAGACCGGCGTTGTGCTCGCGGAGACCGGTCCGGTGTCCGCGGCCGCGGCGACCGGGCTCGCCCTGGTGCTCATCGTGCTCGGTGGCCTGCTCGTCGGATTCCGGACGTGCACCGGACGATGACCGGTTCCCGAGGCCGCGACCGTGGGTCTCGCCCACGGTCGCGGTCCGGCATGGGGACCTCTGGCCATCGCGTCGACGACGCGGCGTCGATACGGTGCCACGAGGGCCCGCGAGCGGCGGGACCCGGGTGCCGATCCGTGGGGAGTCCTGTGGCGAGTGTTGAGGTGGTGCCGGCCGACCTCGCCGCTGCCGCCACGAGGCTCGAGGAGGCACGCGACGGCGTCGCGTCCCTGCGCACCGACGCGGACCTCGCCGCCGTGGCCGCCGCACTCAAGGGCAGCGACAGCGCACGTGCGGCCGACGAGCTCGCCGCCGCCTGGCGGCGGCGCCTGCGCGCCTGGGACACCGCGGCGCAGCGACAGATCGAGGCGATGGGCGTCACGGCGAAGGCCTACGAGGTACAGGACGGCGAGGGCGCGGCCACATACGCGCGTCTCGGCCCGGCACCGGGAGGGCGCTGAGCATGGCCACGCTGTCCCAGGTACGGTCCTGGCAGCCCGAGGCGCTCGGGCTGCTGGCGGACACGATGGTCCAGCGCCGACGCACGCTGGTCGCGCTCCAGGACGAGATCGACGACGGCGCCCCGCCGCCGACCTGGGCCGCCGACTCCGCCGTCGCGGCCGCCGCCTCGCACACCGCGCTGCGTGAGGACCTCGCGGACCTGGTCGCCGAGGTGGCACAGGTCGCCGCCGCCCTGGACACGGCGGCGGACGCCCTCACCCGCGCGCACGGCGAACTCGACGAGGCGGCCAGCGTGGCCGGTGCCAACGGGTTCACGGTCTCCGCGACCGGACGGGTCACCGATGCGCGGGATGCGCTCACCGACGCCCAGGAGATCGCCGACCGGCGCGCGGTCCGCGACGAGATCGTCGACCGGATCGAGCAGGCCCTGCGCAACGCGGACCACGCGGACGCCTCGCTCGCGGCGGCGCTGCGCAGCGCCGCCCGCGGTGTCGACGGCGGAACCGCCACGCTCGCGCAGGCGGCGGCCACCGGGACCACCGGCGGTCAGCGCGAGGTGCTCCCGCCGCCCCCCGGCGGGAGCGACCACGACCAGAACTCCTGGTGGGAGGGCCTGACCGAGGCCGAGCAGGCCGAAGTCATCGGCGAGCACCCCGAGTGGATCGGGAACGTCGATGGCATCCCGGCCTGGGCGCGGGACGAGGCGAACCGGGCACTCATCGGTGACTACCGGTCCGACCTGACCGACCGGCTCGCGGCCGCCCGGGAGGCCGGCGACGACGGCCTCGCGCGGACCTTGACCGAGAAGCTCGACGGACTGGACGCCGTCGAGGACACCCTCGAGCTCGGCAACCGGCACCTGCTGCTGCTCGACATCACCGGGACGGACCAGTTGATGGCCGCGATCGCCTACGGGGACGTCGACACCGCCGACCACGTCGCCGTCTTCACCCCCGGGTTCACCACCACCGTGGCCGGCAGCATGGCCGGCTACGACAACCAGATGGCCGACCTCGTCGAGCAGTCGGCCGCCCAGGCGGAAAAGTATGGCGACGGCGGGACGGTTGCCGCCGTGGCCTGGCTCGGCTACGAGGCACCCCAGTGGGACAACGTGCTCGATCCGGGATCGTCCGTGGCCACACGTGGACCGGCCGAGGCCGGCGCGGGGAACCTCGCCGCTTTCTACAACGGGCTCGACGCCGCCCGGGACTCCGACCCGCACCTGACGGCGCTCGGCCACTCCTACGGGTCGCTCACCACCGGCCTGGCCCTGCAGGAGCAGACCGGCGTCGACGACGCGATCCTGTACGGATCTCCCGGCATCGGCACCTCCCACGTCGAGGACCTGGACGTGCCGGACGGCCACGTGTACCGGCTCGAGGCCCGCCGGGACGCGGTCGCCGACGTGGGCGCCCTGGGGCCGTTCGGCATCGACCCGTCGCACCTCGACGGGATCACCGGCCTGAGCACCGAGGCGGGCTCCGTCGGCGGCAACTCCTACGGCGAGTCCGTCGGGCACAACGACTACCTGACGGAGGGTTCGATGAGCCAGCACAACATGGCCTCGATCATCGCCGGGGCGCCCGAGCAGACCGTCGAGGGCGACACCCGTGGCTTCGGCGACATCCTCTCCTGGCCGCTGCCCTGGACCTACTGATGGACGAACCCATGGACCGGAACGCACAGTCCTCGAGCACGGCCCCGAGCATGGAGCAGGTGCTCACCGACTACGCCGCGATGCGCGACGAGATGACATCGGCGCTGGCCAGGGCCCTCGGCGAGCGGGCCTGGCGGGAGTCGCCGAACTCGCCCGGCCCGCGCCGCTCCCGGATCGGTGGCGCGGACCCCGCCGCCGAGCAGGTGGGTCTGGTCACCTGGTCCTTCGAGGGCACCTACCCGGCCGACACCTGGCATGGCGCCGCGCGGCTGGTCGCCGAGGTCGGCCGCGCGTACGGGTTCACCGACGGCGGTGTCACCGTGGACCGGCCCGGCGACCTGGAGATATTCGGGGTCGATGCCCTCGGGGGTCGCTACACATTCGGGATGGCGACGAACACGATCCTGACCCTGCGCACCGGGCCGCTGCGGTGGGAACACCCACCGGAGCCCGCCGGTCCGCAGACCTGACCTTCCGCGGGAGCGGCTCGGGGGTCCGCTCCCGCGGAAGCCGGCCCGGCCGGTTCACCCCAGGCCGTGCAGACGCGCCGCCTGTCGGGTGAGGTGGTCCCTCTCGGCGCCGCTCGCGGCGAGCCGCGCGGCCGCCAGGTACTCCTCGCGTGCCACGCCCAGATCGCCCGCACGTTCGTGCAGGTGGGCCGACACCGCCGTGCGTCGCGGGACGTCGGCGGGCACGTCCCGCAGCGCACGCAGCCCGGCGAGCGGACCATCGGCCTCCCCGACCGCGACCACGCGGTTCAACGCCACGACGGGGCTGTCCGTCAGCGCGAGCAACTCGTCGTACCACTGCAGGACCTGGGTCCAATCGGTGTCCTCCGGCCGCTGCGCATCAGCGTGCAGGGCCGCGATCGCGGCCTGCGCCTGGAACTCGCCGAGCCGGTCCCGGTCCAGCGCGGCCTGCAGGATGCCGATCCCCTCGGCGATCAGGGTGGTGTTCCAGCGGGACCGGTCCTGCTCTGCGAGCGGCACCAGGGCGCCGTCGGCCGTGAACCGGGACTCGCGACGGGCGTGGTGCAGCAGCATCAGCGCGAGCAGCCCGGCCACCTCCGGGTCCTGTGTTCCAGCGGCGAGCTGGCGGGTGAGCCGGATCGCCTCCGCGGTCAGGTCCAGATCGCCGCCGTACCCCTCGTTGAAGATCAGGTACAGCACTCGCAGCACCCGTCCGAGATCGCCGGGGCCCTGCACCCCCTGCGTGGCGACCGTCCGCTTCGCCCGGCTGATCCGCTGCGCCATGGTCGCCTCGGGAACGAGGTAGGCCGCGGCGATCTGCTTGGTGGTCAGACCGCCGACCGCGCGGAGTGTCAGGGCCACGGCGGACGACGGCGTCAGGTCACGATGGCAGCACAGGAACAGCAGGAGCAGGGTGTCGTCATCGGTCTGCGCCGGTCCGGCCGGCGGCTCGGCGTGGTCGACCAGTTCGCGGCGGCGGCGGGCCGCCTCCGAGCGGAGCACGTCCAGATGCTTGCGCCACGCGACGGTGACGAGCCAGCCCTTCGGGTCGTCCGGGCGGCCGTCGGGCCAGCGCCGGACGGCCTCGAGCAGGGCCTCCTGCACGGCGTCCTCGGCCGCCGCGAACTCGGCACCGCGTCGGACGAGGACGGCGAGCACCTGCGGGACGAGTGTCTTGAGCAGGTCGCCCTGGTCGACCTGCGCCTCGAACGCGCCGTTCGCCGTCCCCGACGCCGTCATTCGGTGACGGTCGTCGGATTGCCGAGGAACGGCCGCACCTCGATCCACTCCTGGAGCGGCAGACCGCCCGGCCCCGGTGCCGAGGACAGGTATGCGGCCGCCTCATGGGCCTGCTCGAGCGTGTCCATGTCGATCACCATCCACCCGGCGACCACGTCCTTCGTCTCCGCGAACGGCCCGTCCGTGACCGGCGGCCGGCCCTCGCCGTCGAACCGGACGAACGTGCCCTCCGGGGAGAGTGCGGCACCGCTGACCCACTGGCCCCGCTCGCGCAGGTCGTCGGCCATCCGGTCCATGAACGCGATGTGGTCGGTCACCTCCTGTGGTGTCCACTGATCCATCGGCGTCTCGGCGTTCGGCATCTGCTTCGGGCCGCCGCGGTAGTGCTTGAGCAACAGGTACTTGGCCATGGGATCCTCCTGGGTCGTGGCGGCCATTGTGGCTGCCCTCACCCCTGGGACGGAACCCTGCGCCGGTTCTCGACATCGGCCGGGCATCGAATTCTGCTGGACGCTCCGGCTAGCCTCCAACGACCGACGGAAGCGGAACGGAAGGAGGTGCGCGGATCGTGATGGACCTCGACGTCACCGCGATCCTGGCCGAGTACGACCTGCACGCCACCGGCCCCGCGGTCCCGCTCGTCGGCGGCGAGGACAACCACAACCTGCGCCTCGACACCGGCGGTGCCGAGGTGGTCCTGCGCGGGTACCGGCGCTCCGATCCCGAGCGGATCCGGGCCGAGTTACGGCTGGTCTCCTTCCTCGCGGACCGGGGGTATCCGACGCCGGCCCCACTGCGGACCCGTGCCGGAGCGGTCCTGGTGATGGCAGGTTCACCGGTGGCGCTGTTCCCGCTCGTGCCGGGCGTGGTCCCCGACGCGATCACCACCGCGCTGGCCGGGCGGATGGGCGAGCTGCTGGCGAGGCTGCACCTGATCGCCACCGGGTGGTCCGACGCGCGCATGCCCACGATCGACCGGCTCGGCCTCATCGACCAGGCCCTGGAGTCCCGCCCCGACCTCGACGGCGTCGATGAATGGCACTCGCGGATGCGGACCTTCCTCGACGCGCACGGTGCCGACCTCGCCCGCCTGGGCGACCTGCCGTCCGGGCCGCTCCACCACGACCTGCACCGCCACAACCTCCTGGTCGCCGGCGACGCGGTGACCGCAGTCCTCGACTTCGACGAACTCAACCACGGAGCGTTCGTCCTCGACCTCGCCCGGGCCCTGTTCTACCTCGCCCTTGACCGCGACGACCGACGGTTACCGCGGGACCTGGCCGACGCCGTCGTCGCCGGATACGAACGCACCCGGGAACTCACCGCGACCGAGCGTCGCCTGCTACCGGTCGCGCTCGACCTGGTAGGCATCGTCGACGCCGCGGGCGTGCTCATGTGGGCAGCGCCGGAGCTCGGCCTGCGGCGGGTCGACGAGTGTCACAGTTGGGTGGCGTACCTGCGGAACACACGGTCGCACCAGGGAGCGGAGCGGGAATGACGGCGCACAACACACGGATCACCGACCGGGTCGAACTCCTCCGGTGTGACAACCCGGGCCCGATGACGCTGGAGGGCACGAACACCTACCTGCTCCGCGAGCCTGGCAGCGCGGAGGTCCTGGTGGTCGATCCCGGGCCGCTGGATCCCGCCGACCCCGAGCACCTCGCACACCTCGACCGGGTCCGCGCGCGTGCCGAGGCCGACGGCGGCCGGGTCGCCGCGATCTGGCTCACCCACCACCACCTCGATCACGCCGGCGCCGCCGAACGGCTCGCCCATCTCACGGGTGCGCCCGTCCGGGGAGCGGGCCGCGGCACCGCGTTCATGGACGGGGAGTCGGTCCGGTTCGGGGATCTCGAGGTGGTGGTCCACCTCGCACCCGGGCACACAGCGGACTCGGTGCTGGTGCGGGTGCCCGTCGAGACGCTGCTGCTGTCCGGGGACACCCTGCTCGGCCGCGGCACGACGGTGATCATGTGGCCGGACGGTGATCTCGGTGCCTACCTGGCGACCCTCGCCGCGATCGCCGCGGACATCGACGCCGGACGGGTCACGCGGATCGCCCCCGGGCACGGCGCGATGATCGAGGATCCGGCCGTTTTCGTCGCCGGAGTACACCAGCACCGGCTGGACCGGCTCGACCAGGTCCGCACCGCCGTCGGGCAGGGCGCCGACGGCGTCCGCGCAGTGGTGCGCGCCGTCTACGGCGACCAGGGCCCGAAGCTCGCGGCGGCCTGCGCCCGGATCGTGCAGGCGCAGTTCGCCCACCTCGGCCTCGACCCCGAGACGGACTGACAGAGCCGCGCCCCCGGATTCAGGGGTCCGGATCAGGCGTCCGGCTTGAACTTCCGGCGGGTCCTCTCCGAGAGTGCCCCGAGGGTCAGGCCGGCGACTCCGGTCCTCCCGGTGCGCAGATGGAGCATCTGACCGGCCCGCGGGCCGCCGGGCACGTCCCTCGGCAATGAGGCGGATGCGATCAACCAGGTCGGCAGCGTGAGCAGCCGCAGCACCGAGCGCAACCGGTCCGACTCGCTCTCGCTCTCGGTCAACTCCTCGTCCAGGAGTTCCTCGACGTCCTCGGCCGGGTCGGACTCCTCGTCGTCGGGCGCTCCCGGGCTCACGCAGACGCGAACGAGCTCGACGGCACTCTGCGCGCCGGAGCCGCCGAGTGCGAGCATCGCCTCCGGCAGCGGGTCGCCGAACTCGTCCAGCGGGATCTGACCGACGGCGAGGTCCTCGTCATCCTCGGGTGCGCTGTCGAAGCGGCCGATCCGCTCGTCCGCCTCGTAGGCCCACAGCCGCAACCGTTCGTCCCGGTCCACCTCCACGGCGATCGCGACGGCACGGAGGCTGCTCGCCAGGTCGCGGGCCAGGGCGTCGATGGTCCGCTTGCCGGCGGCGACAGTCCCGCGTGCGTTCGTCGCGACCGCGAGCACCCAGCGGCCCTCCTGCGGCCCGACGAATCCGGTGAAGGCGGCCCCGGCCAGCTCGGCGGCGACGGCGTCCCGCGTGGCCGCGACGTACACACCGGCGTAGCTCTCGCCCACCACCTTGTCCGGATCGGAGGAGCCCATCGGAATCATCGGGCCAGTCTGACACCGGCGAGCCAGGGTTAGGCATGGTTACCGAGTAAGCTATGGTTACTGGGTAATCGCCGCCATGGTGGCGGCATGGGAGGGGTGCCATGTCCGTCAAGCAGAGCCTGCTCGCGCTGCTCATCGAGGAGCCGATGGGGGTGTACGCGCTCCGTAAGGAGTTCGAGGCCCGCACCGGCGGCACCTGGCCGCTGAACATCGGGCAGGTCTACACGACGATCCAGCGGCTGGAGCGGGACGGGCTGGTGGAACGGGCCGACGACGGTGATGGGGACGGGGACGTCGAGCGGTTCGCGCTGACGGAGCCGGGGCGGGCCGCGGCCCAGGGCTGGTGGCTCTCCCCGGTGCGGCGCGGTGCGCCGGAGCGGGACGAGCTCGTCATCAAGCTCGCGCTCGCCGTCGGCGCCCCCGGCGTGGACATCCGCGCCGTCGTGCAGAGGCAGCGCAGCGAGACGATGCGCGCCCTGCGCGACTTCACGCGACTCAAGGCCGGTGAGCCCGACGGCGGAACTCGCCCGGGCGGTGACCTCGCCTGGTCGCTCGTGCTCGATCACCACGTGTTCTCCGCGGAGGCGGAGATGCGCTGGCTCGACCACGTCGAGGCCCGGGCGAGCCGAGCTGCGGCCGACGCGATCCCAGCCGGCCGCGCCGACTCGGCCGCCGGCCGCGCCGACTCGGCAGCGGCGACCCGGAGCCGGCGATGAGCACTGTCGGCACCGCGCCGGTCATTCTCGAACTCGTCGGCGCCACCCGGGTGCACGGCGAGGGCGTCCGCGCCGTCCGGGCCCTCGACGAGGTCGACCTGACCGTCCGGATGGGCGAGCTCGTCGCCGTGATGGGCCCGTCCGGGTCCGGCAAGTCCACCCTGCTGAACCTCGCCGGCGGACTGGACACCCCGACGGCGGGCGCCGTCCGGCTCGCGGGCGAAGCCCTCTCGGACCTGGACGCGAAGGGCCGAGCCGCGCTACGCCGTCGGCGGATCGGTTACGTCTTCCAGGACCTGAACCTGATCCCGGCGCTGACCGCGGCGGAGAACGTGTCCCTGCCGCGCGAGCTCGACGGCGTCCGGCTGCGCAAGGCGCGACGGGAGGCACTCGTCGCGCTGGAGCAGGTCGGCGTCGGCCACCTCGCGGACAGGTTCCCGGACGAGCTCTCCGGCGGCCAGCAGCAGCGGGTCGCGATCGCCCGGGCGCTGGTCGGCCCGCGTCGGCTGGTCCTGGCCGACGAGCCGACCGGTGCCCTGGACTCGGTGACGGGCGAGGCGGTGATGCGGGTGCTGAGGGCCCGGGTCGACGCCGGCGCGGCCGGGCTGCTGGTCACCCACGAGCCCCGGTTCGCGGCGTGGGCGGACCGGACCGTGTTCCTGCGCGACGGCGTGCTCGTGGACAGCACCGCCGACGACCAGCCCGAGGCGCTCCTGGCCGGCTCCGGTCCGCGGCACCGGGAGGACTGATGGACCGCAGGCTGACCCGCTGGCGGGCGTCGCTGCGGATCGCCCGCCGGGACGCGTGGCGCCACCGTGGCCGCACCCTGCTCGTGGTCGCGATGATCGCGCTGCCGGTGTTGGGGGCGACGTTCGTCGCCACCGTGATCCGCTCGTCCAGCCCGACCGTCGCGACGACGCTGCATCAGACGCTGGGGGATCAGGCCCAGGCGCTGGTCACGGTGGACCCGTGCGGCTTCGCGATCCAACAGGTGCCCACCGGCGGGCGGACCTGCCTGAGTGACCAGCCGGTCGAGGAGGTCGGTGAGGCCGATATCGCGGCACTGGTGCCGGCCGGAGCCGAACTCGTCGCACGGCACGAGTTCGGCGTCGACCTGTACACCGATGAGGTCCGGATCGGCGACGAGGTCCTCGCCGCGACCGATGCCGAACGAGTGCCCGGGCTGCTCCCGCTCACCTCCGGCGAGGTCCCGTCCGCACCGGGGGACGTGGTGCTCGCCGCGCGGCTCGTCGACCGGCTGGGGCTCGATCTCGGCGACGCGTTCACGATCGCCTCCGGTGAGAGCGAGGTGCCGGCCACCCTTGTGGGGGTCATGCGCAACGGAGACCAGTCCGGGCTGGCCGCCCAGGACACCCTGCCTGGCGATGGCGAGCTCTCCAGCTCCTGGTACGTGCTCGGTCCCGTCCCCGTCACCTGGCCCGACGTGCTCGCCCTGAACGAGATCGGGGTGGGCGCCGTCAGCCGAGCCGTACTCCTGGACCCGCCACCGCGCGCCGAGGTGCCCTACTACGCGACGTTCGACCCGGGCACGAGCGCACAGTCCAGCACGATAGGCCTCGTCGCAGCGGTCGCCGGGATCGGGCTGCTCGAGGTGGTGCTGCTCGTCGGCCCGGCGTTCGCCGTCGGGGCGAAGAGGAGCACCCGCCAGCTCGCGCTCGTCGCCGCCACCGGGGGACGGCCCGCGGACCTGCGCCGGATCGTGCTGTCGGCGGGCCTGGTGGCCGGTCTCGGAGCCGCGCTGGTCGGGATCGCGCTGGGACTGCTCGGCGGCGCGATCATCTATCTGGTCAACAGCCGCGGTGACTACCCGCCGCCGAACCTCGTGCTGCCCACCTGGGAACTGGCGGCGGTCGCCGGGGTCGCGGTCCTGCTCGGGCTCGCGGCGGCCTGGCTGCCTGCGCGCTCCGCCTCGCGTGCCGACGTGGTCGCGGCTCTGGCGGGTCGACGTTCCCAGGCCACCCCCCGACGGCGGGTGCCCTGGATCGGCGTGGGCCTGACCGTGGTCGGTCTGGGGCTGGCGATCGTCGGCGCGACGCGGGCCACGATGCTCATGCTCGTCGCCGGCGTCATCGTGATGGAGGTCGGCCTGATCCTCGCCGCCGGTGGGATCATCGCGCTGCTCGGCCGGCTGGGACCGCGACTGCGGGCTCCCGTCCGGATCGCGGTGCGGGACGCCGACCGGCAGCGCGGCCGGACCGCGCCGGCCGTCGCGGCCGTGCTCGCCGCCGTCGCAGCGGCCACCGCCGCGATGGTGTTCAGCACCAGCGAGGCACGGGCCCAGGATGCGTCCTGGGCGCCGATGGCCGCCGACGGCACCGGCTACCTGACCACCTACTCCTTCATCGACCCTGCTCAGGACGCCCAGGCTTCGTTCGACGATGCCCTGAGCGTGGTCAGGGCGGCGCGGCCCGACGCGGCGTTCACACCCGTGCTCGGCCTGATCCCGGACGACCCGGCGGGCTTTGTGGAGCTCTGGGCGGAGCCGGACCCTGCCACCGTGTGTGCGGACGACCTCACCGAGGAACAACGGGCGCAGGACGAGCGGTGCGCCGCCGGGCTCCTCACGAGCGGTTACGGCTGGGGTGCGCAGCTCCTGGTCGACGACGGCACCATGGTCGCCGCGGCGGGTCTGCCCGGCGCGGACGAGGCGGCCGCCGCGCTCGCCGACGGGCGGGTGCTCGTCAACGATCCCGACGTCATCTGGCCGGACGGGATGGTGCACCTCACCCTGGCCGCGTCGCGGGACGATGCCGGCAACGAGACCGCCGATCCGGTCGAACTGGCCGTGCCCGCGCACGTGGTCGACTGGCGCCACTGGTCGTACGGCCTGCTGCTCTCGCCGGAGGTCGTCGACCAGCTCGACCCGGCGAGCGTTGCGGCACGGGTGGCACCGATCGGTGCGCTCGTGGGGGCCCAGGCCCCGCTGGCGCAGGCCGACGTGGACCACCTCAGACGCCTCCTCGCCGACGTGGGCTCGGGAGGTGGCCTCTCGGTCGAGGGCCTGCAGAACTCGAGCGACGCGCTGAGCAACAGCCTGATCGTGGCCGGTGCCGCGCTCGCGATCGCGCTGGCGGCGACCGGTCTCAGCGTCGGGCTCGCGGCGGCCGAGTCTCGCCCTGATCTCGCCACCCTGGCCGCGATCGGCGCCAGCCCGGGCCTGCGCCGGAAGGTCGCCGGCGCGCAGGCGGGCGTGATCGCCGTCATCGGCGCGGTCGTCGGGGTCGGGACCGGCCTGCTGCTGGGCTACGTCCTGAGTCTGTGGCAACGGACCGCCGGCCAGTGGGGTGCGCTGTGGGAGACGGTCGTACCCTGGCCCGCCGTGGCGCTGCTCGCCCTCGGGCTTCCGGTGTTGGCGATCGGCGGCGCCATGGTGCTCACCCGGTCACGGTTACCGATGGTGCGCCGGATGGCGCAGTGAGCAGCGCCAACGGCAGGTGAGCGCCAGCCGCGACGGTGCCGGCCGCCGTCGGGTCGGGACGTACGTCCCACCACTGGCGACAATCGACCGACCACAGTGGGACCGTGAGCACGGCGCCCGTCCCCGAGCCGGACGTCGGCGATGCGCCAGCCATCTTCCGAGGCCGGCGGCACCGCCCAGGGCTGCTGTTCGCGACCATGATCGTCTCGTCCATCGTCTGCCTGATCGCCTCGGCGGTCCTGGCGATCGACGCCGTCATCCTCGCCGCCGAACCGGCCGCCTCCCTCAGCTGCGACCTCAACGCCGTCGTCAGCTGCGCGACGGTGGCGCAGTCCTGGCAGGCGAACGTGTTCGGCTTCCCGAACGCGTTCATCGGGGTGGCGACCGAACCGGTGATCCTGACGATCGCCGTCGCCGGCCTCGGCGGGACCCGGTTCCCGCGCTGGTTCCTGTTGGCCGCCCAGATCGGCTACGCGCTCGGCCTGGTCTTCGCGTACTGGCTGTTCGTGCAGTCGCTCACCGCGATCGGGGCACTGTGCCCGTGGTGCCTGACCATCACCGTGTTCACCACGATCACGTTCTTCACCCTCCTGCATCTGAACGTGGTGCAGGGCAACCTGTACCTGCGCCCGCGGGCGCAGGAGTGGGCAGCCTCGATGGTCCGATCCGGCGCGGACCATTTGATCCCGGCGATCCTGATCGGGCTGGTCGTCCTGGCCATCCTGCTGACCCACGGGGTGCGGCTCTTCACGTGAGGCGCTTCCGCGGAAGCGGCCAGTGGTCAGCTCAGCCTTCGAGCGTCGGTGCCGTCCATGAATACATCGCCTCATCCGGGGCGACTCGTCTCGTACCACGTCGCGGCGGCACGGTACTCATCCAGCGCTTCGGAGTGCTCGCGCCAGGCGAGAATCACTGGCGGAGCGCGGCGATCTCGGCACGGACCTGGGCATGCGCCTCGCGACCGTCAACGAGGTTCGCCTTGCGGCTCACGATCTCCGCGACACGCCGGTCGATGACCTCGTTCCACGCCGCGTCGATGGCCTCCCGCTCCACGTCGGCATCCTGGTCCACGCTGAGCAGGAGCTGGTGAGTGAGGGGCCTCCAGGCGCTCCGCGGCGTCGAGAGCCTTGGGGGTGGGAGGGGCCTCGTCCGAATCGTGGCACAACCCGATAAACTGACCCCACAATCCAGGGATCAGCGCTACCGGGGTGGGAGGAGCGCACCTCGTCGACCCCGGGAGACGCCCTGTCCGTCATCTCCTCCTACCGCAGCCTGTTCGCTCTGACCGGACGGGCGTACGTGGTCGTGGCGTTCGTCGCCCGGCTTCCGCTCGCGATGTCCCAGATGGGTACGTTGCTGCTGGTCGCCGGCGTCTCCGGCAGTTACGGCGCGGGGGGCGTTGCCGCCGGGGCGATCGCCGTCACGAACGCGATCGGCTCGCCGCTGAGCGGCGCGATCAGTGACCGGATCGGGCAGCGACCGGTGCTGCTCGTGCAGTCCGTGGCCGGGTCCGCGGGGCTGTCGCTGCTCGTGGTCCTCTCGAGCGTCGGGGCACCCTGGCAGGCGCTCGCGGCGGTGGCCGGCGCCACCGGGCTGTTCCTGCCGCAGGTCGGCACGATGGCGCGGGTGCGCTGGCGTGAACTGACGGCCGACAAGGGGGCTGAGCGGTTCCGGCTCACCTCGGCGGCGTTCTCCTACGAGGGCTCCGCGGACGAGGCTTCGTTCGTGCTCGGTCCCGCACTCGTGGGACTGGGGGCCGCGTTCGTGTCCCCGTCCGGGTCCCTGATCCTGGCCGCGGTCCTGCTCGCCGTGTTCGGGCTCTGGTTCGCGCTGCACCCCACGGCCGCGATCGTGGCGGGCCACCCGGTCGGGCCCCGATCGGGCCCGGTCCTGACCCGGCTGCTGGTGGGTCTGGCTCTCGGGACGCTCTGCGTGGGCATGGTCTTCGGTTCCGTCCAGACCGGGACGACGGCGTTGGCGACCGAGGCGGGTCAGGCCGGGTACGCGGGGCTGCTGCATGCTCTGCTCGGCGTCGGCAGCGTGGTCGCCGGGCTCACCATCGCCGGCCTGCCGGCCAGGTTCACGTTCGCGGACCGGCTCCCGGTGTTCGGTGCCGCGCTCGCGGTGCTCGCGGTGCCATTGCTGGCGGTGCACTCGATCGGTGCCCTGGCCGGGGTGCTGCTCCTGCTCGGACTCGCGGTGGCGCCGTACCTGATCACCGTGTACTCCGCGTGCGAGGCGACCGTCGACCCCCGACGCCTCGGCGCCGCCATGATGGCACTGGCCGCCTCCACTAGCCTGGGCTACGCGCTCGGCTCGAGCCTGGCCGGGCAGCTCGCCGACCGGAGCGGCTACGGCGGGGCCTATGCGGTGACGGTCGGGGCCTGTGCGGGCGCGCTCGGGCTCGCGCTGGTGATCCGACCGGCCCTGGGCCGGGCTCAGCGCCAGGACGGCTGAGCCCACCCGCCGGACGAGGGTGCCGGGGAGGGTCCGGCTGCCACTCTCGAGCGGGTGGGAGTGCACTCGTGGCTGCCACGTCAGCACGCTCGGCCCGGTGGCGGCAGGATCGTGCGGGCGTCCCGCTCAAGGACGCGTGCCCGCGGCGCGTCGACGATCGCGACCGCCGCACGGTGGCGCTCGTCCACCGGGACGTCGTGCACCTGGAGTTGCGGCGAATCCTCGGGCAGCGCCGGTGACGTCGCCTTGAGGATCGCCTCCATGCGCACCCACCGGCGGGCGAACTCCCTGGCCCGGTCCGGCTCCGGCAGGTCCGCCAGAGCGGCCACGTCGCGATCGCCGAGGCCGACCCGCGCCAGAGCCACGTGATCCAGCGATGCGTCGACCACCTCGACGTCCACCCCCACCGGGCCGTCGCGCCCGGCCGCGACCACCACCCAGCCACCCGAGTGCGACACGGACACCTCCGGCCGGCGGCTCGGTACCCGGACGTGTTCGGCCAGGCGGACCTTGCCGTGCGGGCGGCCGCACCGGGCACAGGTGCGCTCCAACGGCACGAGTGCGGGAGCGGTGCCCAGGTCCCGGCCGAGGAGCACGCGCACGATCGCCGCACCGACCAGGAACCGGGCCCGGTCGGCAGGGTGCCGGTAGCCGGCGTACCGGTGTGCCTCCACCGGGTCCAGCAGGCCGAGCCAGGCGGGGTCCGCCGCGGTCAGGGGTGCCCACCACAGCGTCACCTCCCCCCGACGAGGGAGCGCCCGGGTGCCCATCAGGCGAGCGGGACCTCGGGGCCGGCGACCGTGGCCCGGTCGTGGATGTCGAGGATCAGACCCTCGTCGCGGCCCGGCGTGGCACCGAGCCGCTCGATCAGATGGCAGGTGGCGTACGGCCGGCTCCGCTGGCGGTAGGTCCGGATCCAGGCCTCGGTGCGCTCGGCGGTGTCCTGGTCGGGGTAGGGCCACGTGATGGTGATCCGCGGTGCTCCGCAACGCCAGGGCTTCGGGGTGAGCCGGGCCCGGTAGGTCTTGTGGGTGGCGCACAGCCTCACGTACACCGGGTCGGCGGCGAGCTCCTGCAGGATCCGGTCGGCCTCGGGTGAGTCCGGCGCCGCGGCGGTTCCGGTGATGACCACCCGCAGGCCGGCGGCGGTCCGATACACGTGCGCACCGAGCTCCGGATGTGCCGCGTCGAAGGCGCGGACCCGGTTCAGGGCGAGGGCCGCGGGGTCGGCCGCGGGCTCCGGCCCGGGTGTCCCAGCACCGAGCAAGCGCCGCAGCAGCCCGCCCGCGCGCACGAGCGGAGTCGGCGCCTGCGGCAGGTCCACATCCGCGATCAGCACCCGGTCGGTGTTCAGGACCTCGGCGCCGTACCGGTTCCGGGTGGTCGCGGCGATGAGGGTGCCGTCGGTGCCGTGGAACTCCTGCAGGGTCTGCTCGCGCAGCGGCATCCGCGGGTAGTAGCGGCCCAGCCGGGCACCCGCGGCCAGGCGGGCGACGGTCTCGGCCAGCCGTCGTCCCGCGACCTCCCGGGCGTGGCCGAGCGACGTGGTGGACCAGCCCCAGATCGTCAGCCGCAGCGGCTTGCCGTCGGCGTCGGTGGCCGGACTCACCACCTTCTCCCAGAAGCGAGGGATCGGCTGCATCGGACGATCCTACGGGCCGACCACCGGGTGGCGAGTTCCGGCCGAACGCGTGGAAGCACCCGGTGTCCGGCCGGCTCACCGGGGTCTTCCGCGCGTTCGCCCACGCGTCTCAGCCGCCTCGCCACCACCGATGCCGACTTCAGGACTAGCCTGAGCGTCATGGGTGCGGCCGAGCCGCCGGGGCTCCGACAGGGCGAGCGGCTGTCCGATGCGAGCGAAGCCCGCTGACCGGGGTCAGCCTGCGGTTCCGAAGCCCGGGGGCAGCGGTCGCGGCTCGGTGATCCGGATGTGGTTGCCGGCCGGGTCCCGGAACCCGAAGTCGATCCCGTACGGCTGCTCGGTGGGTTCCTCGGGCAGGTCGACCCCCTTGGCCACGAGTTCGCCGTGCGCCGCGCGGGCGTCGTCGGTGCTGAAGATCAGCGTGCCGCCGGAGGCACCCTTGCTCACCATCACGCGCACCGCCTCGACGGTCTCCGGGTCGTACCCGGGCGGCCCCGGCTGCTCCAGGAGGATCTCCCGGTCGGTGCCGGGCACCCGCACGGTGAGCCACCGCATCGGTCCGGAGTCCACGTCGGCGGAGGGCTCCAGGCCCAGCGTGTTCACGTAGAAGTCCAGCGCCTCGTCCTGGTCGGTCACGAAGATCTGCGAGATGGTCAGGTTGTTGATCAAGCCGACCAGCCTGGGGAGGTGACCCGGGCGACTGCTTATCCGAAACTGCTCGGTTCGCTGCCGGTCTCTGGCGTCGGCGCGTGCTCGGACGGACGGGCCCAGCGCATCGCGAAGCATGACGGCACGGCCGGGAGCGGCCCCCGCCGACGGTAGGCACTCGGGCTCTCCCCGACGATCGCCGTGAACGTCCGGCTGAACGTGCCGAGGCTGGCGAACCCGACCTCGAGGCCGACCTCGGTGACGCTGCGATCGCCTTGACGCAACAGGAACATCGCCCGCTCGACGCGGCGACGCTGCAGGTACCGGTGCGGCGTCTCGGCGAACACGGACCGGAAACTGCGGATGAAGTGGGCCGGCGAGACGTGCGCCACGGCGGCCAGGGTCGGGATGTCCAAAGGCTCGGCGTACGCGCGATCCTTGAGGTCCCGAGCCCGCAGCATCCTGCGGCTGCGATCCTCCTCCGCCCGGCCGATCTCAGATGATGAGACGAATTCGCGTCGGCCGGTGGTAGGCGGCGCGGCAGCCTACCGTCGGTTGGCCGGCGCGGCGCCGGTGCGCACGTACGCGCGCCGCCACGAACCGACCCCGGACCGCCGGAACCTTCCAGACCCCCGCGACGCTCCGCCGTCGTCCCCCACCGAATCGAGCCAGCATGATCACGCTCCAGGACCTGCGGAAGGTCTACGCGACCCGCAGCGGCGAGGTCGTGGCACTCGACGGCATCAGCCTGGAGATCCCCCAGGGGCAGATCCACGGCATCGTCGGACAGTCCGGCGCCGGCAAGTCCACGCTGATCCGGTGCCTGACCGCGCTCGAGCGGCCCACCACCGGGTCCGTGGTCGTCGACGGCGCCGAGGTGAGCGTGCTCAGCGAGACGCAGCTGCGGCGGGCCCGGCGCCGGATCGGGATGGTGTTCCAGCACGTCAACCTGTTCGAGGCGCGCACCGCGGCGGCGAACATCGCCTACCCGCTCGCCGTCGCCGGTGTGCCCCGGGCGGAGCGCGCAACCCGGGTTGCGGAACTGCTCGACCTGGTCGGGCTGGGCGGCCGCGGTGACGCCTACCCGGCGCAACTGTCCGGAGGTCAGAAGCAGCGCGTCGGCATCGCCCGGGCGCTGGCGACCGAGCCCGCGGTGCTGCTCTGCGACGAACCCACCTCGGCCCTCGACTCCGCGACCACCCGGCAGATCCTGCGGCTGATCCGAGACGTGCGCGACCGGCTCGGTATCACGGTCGTGATCATCACCCACGAGACCTCCGTGGTGCGGGAGGTCTGCGACGCCGCCACCCTGCTCGCCGACGGCCGGATCGTGGAGTCCGGGCCACTCGCGGACGTCGTCACCCGGCCCGGTTCGAAACTGTCCCAGGCTCTCGTTCCGGTGCCGGACGTCGGCGTGGCCGACCAGCGCACACTCGTGCAGGTGAGCGCCGGCGGTGCGCAGGCCCAGATCGCGCACGCCCTCTACGCGATCGCGACCGAGCCGGACGCGCACGTCGTCGCCGGGGCGATCGAGACCCTGGGTGGGGTCCGGGTGGGCCGGTGGCACCTGGACGTGCCCGACGGCGACCGGGCCGCCGTGCTCGGTCGGTTGCGGGCCGCAGGGCTCGCCGTCGAGGAGGACGTCGCATGAGTTGGTGGGACGAGTTGCTCGCGAACCCCGCGATCACCGAGAAGCTGCCCGAAGCCACGCTCGAGACGCTCGGCATGGTCGTGTTCTCGTCCTTCTGGACCGCGCTGGTGGGCCTGCCGCTCGGGCTGGTCCTGCACGCCACCGGCAAGGGCGGCACCCGCCCGGTTCCGGTGCTGTACGCGGTGCTCTCCGCCGTGGTGAACGTCGGACGGGCGATCCCGTTCATCATCCTGATCATCCTACTGATCCCGGTGACCCGGGCGGTGGTCGGCACCCCGCTCGGCTGGCAGGCGGCGGTGCTGCCGTTGGCCGTGGGCGCCGTGCCGTTCTACGCCCGGCTGGTGGAGACCTCCGCCCGGGAGGTCGCTCCCGGCAAGATCGAGGCGGCCCTCATGGTCGGCGCCTCCCGGCTGCGGATGACCGGGGGAGTGATCGTCCGGGAGGCGCTGCCGTCCCTGATCGCGGGGTTCACCGTGACCATGATCGCGCTGGTCGGATACTCCGCTATGGCCGGTGCGGTCGGCGGCGGCGGGCTCGGCTTCCTCGCGATCACCTACGGCTACCAACGCTTCGACGTCGCCGTGATGTTCGCTGCCGTGATCGTCATCCTCGCGATCGTCTTCCTCATCCAGTTCCTCGGTGACCGGGCCGCCCGGCTCGTCGATCACCGCTGACCACCCATCTGACACACCATCGCTGACCCCGCGACAACCCACCGAAAGGGACCCCCATGCGAACCCCGCGCAGAACCTCCAGAGCCATTCTGGCCGCCTCCACCCTCACCGTGGCAGGCCTCACGCTGGCCGCCTGCGGCGGTGGCGACGCCGGCTCCGGCGACGACGAGAGCGCCGGCTCGGACGGCCACATCACCATCGGGGCCTCCCCGACCCCGCACGCCGAGATCCTCGAGTTCGTGCAGGAGAACCTCGCCGCGGATGCGGGACTCGAGCTCGAGATCGTCACCTATGACGACTACGTACTGCCGAACACGGCGCTGTCCGAGGGCGACCTGGACGCCAACTACTTCCAGCACCTGCCCTACTTCGAGGAGCAGGTCGCGTCCCAGGGGTTCGACTTCGACCATTTCGAGGGCGTGCACATCGAGCCGTTCGCGGTCTACTCCGAGACGCTCACGGACATCGCGGACCTGCCCCAGGGCGCGCAGATCGGGATCCCGAACGATCCATCGAACCAGGGCCGTGCGCTGGACCTGCTCGCGCAGGCGGGAGTGATCACGCTGAGCGCGGATGACGCCGCGACCGCCGGGATCGCCGACGTCGACGAGAACGAGCTCGGCCTCGAGTTCATCGAGGCGGACGCCGCCTCGCTGGTGCGGACGCTGCAGGACGTCGACGCCGCGGTCATCAACGGCAACTTCGCCCTCGAGGGTGGCCTGAACCCGGCCGAGGACTCGCTGGTCATCGAGGACGGCGAGGGCAACCCCTACGCCAACTTCGTGGCGGTGCGCTCCGAGGACATCGACGACCCCGACCTGGTCGCGCTCGACGAGCTGCTCCACTCCGACGAGGTGCGGGCCTTCATCGAGGAGACCTGGCCGGCCGGGGAGATCATCCCCGCGTTCTGAGCACGTAGCCCCTGCCGACCGCGGCCCCCGGGACCAACCCGGGGGCCGCGGTCGTCCATCGGCCGCTCAGACCAGCCGCGAGCGGGCGCTCGCGACCTCGGCCACCAGCCCCAGCAGCCGGTCACTGCCGTCGGGCATCCCGGCGGCGTCGAGGCCGCAGACGGGAACCCGGTCCACGCCCACCGCGAGATAGGGGCGCACCGCCGCCTCGATGTGCTCCGCGGAGGCGTCGACCGGGACGTTCACCGTCATGGTGACCTCGAACGCACCGGCGCGCTCGCGTGCCTCGGTGGCCACGCGGACGCTCTCCAGCACCGCCTCCGGTGACTCGTCGCCGGCACCGAGGAGTACGCCGTCGCCCAGTTCGCCCGCGAGGGCGAGGGTTCTCGGCTTGATCGCGCCGATCAGCAGCGGCGGCGGCGGCTGTGGCGGGTACCGGAGCCGGACGTCGTCGAGGTGCACGTACTCGCCGCTGGTGGTGACGGTCTCGCCGTCGAGCAGTGCGCGCAGCGCGACCGTGTACTCACGCAGCAGGGTGAGTGGCGACTTCGCGCGGACACCGACCTGCCCCATCCAGTCGAGCACCCCGTGTCCCACGCCCGGCAGGAACCGGCCCGGGAAGAGCCGGGAGATCGTCGCGATCTCCATGGCGGTGATCGCGACGTTGCGCAGCGGCACCGGGATCAGCCCGATCCCGACCCGCAGGTTCTCGGTCCAGGCGAGCACGGCCGCGGCCGGCGCCACCCCGGACTCGGCGAAACAGTCCTCCCAGAGCCACAACTCGTCCAGGCCCGCGGAATCGGCGGCCATGGCCACGTCACGCAGGCGCTCGGGTGGCTGGTCGGGCGGGAACACGATGCCGAAAGAGGTCATGGCGCCAACCCTAGGCGGGTCCAACGACACCGACACCGGGCCGGGACCGGACGGGTTCAGTAGCCGGCCTCGCGGAAGGCGTCGACGACGTCCCGCGGCACCCTGCTCCGCGGCGGGATCTCGATGCCGCGCGAGCGAGCCCACTCCCGGACCGCGCGTGGATCCACCGGCGTCTCCTCGCGCACGGTGGCCGGCTCGACCACGCCGGCCCGGACCCGACGGGCAGCGGCCGCGAACGGTGCCAGGGCCGCGAGCAGAGCATCCCGGTTCGACTTGTTCAGGTCGATCTCGTACACGGTGTCCTCGAGCGAGAACCGCACGGTGTGCTGCGCCGGACCACCGTCGAGATCGTCGGTGAGTTCGGTGACTGTCCTGGTGGCCATCGTGTCCTCTGATCGGCGACCTGCTGGGGGTCTCCATGCTATGTGCTGCCGGGACGCATCCCGTGCATCCCGTACTCTTGCCGCGTGGCCAACGACGTGGGGGCGCTGGTGAGCGTGCCGGGGATCGCGCGCTGGTTCGTGCGTACCTGGCCACGTCGGATCGCGATCGCGATGGTGGTGGTCCTCCTTCTGGTGATCGCCGCCGTCGGGGGGTTCGCGAGGGTCCCGCCGGAGCCGGTGCGGCAGGTCGCGGCCGGCGAGGTCGTGGACCTCGGCCCGTACACGGTGAGCGTCGAGTCCTTCTTCGTCTCCGACCAGGTGGACGTCTACGGCCTGCCCGAGGAGGCCGACGCCTGGATCGGTGTGGTGATGGAGCTCGAGAACACCCAGCTCGATGGCCTGTTCGTCGACTACCAGAACTTCACCCTGGACGGTGCGCAACTGGTCGAGGCGCGGTCCACCACGGTCCTGCTGCTGGCGGACGACTCGCGGGCGAGCTTCCTGAGCCCGAACCTGCCGGTGCGGGTCGCGATGCTCTGGTCCGTGGTGGACCCGGACACGATCGGCGACGAGGTTCGGCTCTCCCTCATCGAGACCTACGAGGACACCAGTTTCCTCTTCGAGGAGACCAGTTGGTACGTGGGGGACCGGATCGGCGTGGTCGAGGTGCCCCGGGACGATGACATCCCGCCCGCGATCGTGGACGAGGAGCCGTGACCGGCGGCCGGGTCCCGCGTTGGGTGGTCACGGTGGTGATGCTCGCGGTCCTCGTCGGCGCCGGGCTCGGCGTCAACGCGCTCGCGGTCCAGGCCCCGCCCAACGGTCCCGCCGGCGTGCGGATGAGCCTCGGTGTGGACGCGGTGGTGCACCCGCTGCAGCTCAACGTCTCGGGAGCGCGCGCCTACGAGACGGTCCTCAGCGAGGATGACGTCCCGCTCGAGACCGTCGGGGTCTGGGTGCTGGTGGACCTCTCCTACGCCACCACCGACCGGCCGCGCGGGCCCGGTGACTTCATCCTCGTGGACGAACGCGGGCGCCGGTACGCCATCACGTCCCGGGACTTCGACACGTGGCAGGCCAGCCCGGACCTCTGGGTCCGCGGCACGCTGGTCTTCGAGGTGCCGCTGGATGCGCTGGGCGACCTGACGCTCGAGTCGTGGGCGTCGGGCGAGGGTCCGCCCAGCGACACCCCGCTGCCCTACGGCGTCCTCGACTTGAGCGTCGACCCAGGCGCGATCGAGCCCGGTCCGGCGGTCATCTCCGAACCCGAACTGCTTCCGGCGGGGCAGCGATGAGCGGACCCACGCCGAGCCTGCCGCCGTACGTGCCAGGGGGCGGTCGCGAGGACTGGATGGCGCCCGCCCGGGAGCCGTTCCCGGCCGCACCGCCGCCACTGCCGCAGCGCCGTTCGCGGCGGGCGACGGCGATCCTCGCGGTGGTCGGGATCCTGGTCCTCGGCGCGCTCGGCTGGCGCGTGAGCGCGGAGGCCCGGGACGCCTGGTGGAACGGCGAGGCGCACGTGCCGGTGCCGGTCGACGCGAACGGCGTGGCCGAACTCGACGGCCTGCAGGTCGAACTGACCGGGGTGGAACGGCTCGACGACGGCGTGAGCACCTACGGCGATCGGTGGGAGCCGCCCGACGGCCTCGTGCTGTGGCAGGTCGGCCTGGCCGTGCAGAACACGAACACCGAGATCCTCAGCCTTGACGTGCTCGTCCAGGACACCGAGGGCAGGCGGTTCGAGACGGGCAGCGAGGTGCCGTACGGCGTGGACGGGGTCCAGGACTCGCTCGAGGTCGCCCCGCCGGAACCCGGGGACGATCCCCTGCCCGACGTGCAGTACCTCCTCGTCCTGATGCCGCAGGACGCCGAACCCGCGGCCGTGCGCCTCGAGTCGACCTGGAGCCTGGCCCCGGACTATTTCAGGCTGCCCGTGACCCAGTGACCCACCTGGTGGGTCCCCGCCGGGACGGGTCGCGCCGGAGGCGCCTCGATGTCCGACGGCGGCCGGTCGCCCGGGTCCGGGGCGGCACCCGGGTGCGTCCCGGGGTGGGAGCCGGCGAGGGCGGCGGGGGTCGCCGACCGCCGGGGCAGCGGCAGCCGGAGTGAGGGGTTCGCGCCGTAGCGCTGCAGGAGCGCGTCGGCGGCCGCGGCGAGCAGGGCCGCCGAGACCATCAGCACCAGGATCTCGGCGATCACGTCCAGCGGGTCCCAGAGGGCGAACCAACCGAGCGCGGTGATGTTCCCGGCGATCAACCGGGCGACGCCCCAGACCAGGTAGGGGATCTGGGTGATCAGGACGTAGCCGAGGCAGAACACCAGCACGGTGACCCAGCCGGCCCGCACGATCATCGCCATGCCCCCGATCAGGGCGCCGAACCGGCCGTTCGGTTCGGCGAGTGCGTGCCACGCCCTGGTGATGGTGGTGTCACCGAAGCGCCGGGTCACCCGGTTCAGCAGCGGGGCGCGGCCACCGACGCGGGCCACCTCGTCGTCGGCGATCACGTCGGTGGCCTCGATCCCGTAGATGATCGTGCCGATCGCGAGCCACGCGATCGGCACGATCAGGGCGATGCCGAGCGCTGCCCCGACCGGTTCGATCGCGCCGATGAGCCAGTCGCCGATGCCGCCGATGACCGGTAGCTCGATGCGGACGTCGGCCCAGAAGTCGGTCACCCAGTGGGTCACGGCGCGGCTGCCGAGCCACTCCACGGACCTGCCCACGAGGTCGGTGACCACGTAAGCACCGAGCACGATCCAGACCACCTCGAGGTAGCCGACGACGGCCTGCAGCGTGGTGCGCCGGGGATCCTCCCGGCCCCTCCAGTAGCGCGCGGACGTGACGAAGTAGCCACCGATGAGCCGGCCGACCAGCGCCACCGCGACGATCCCGAGGACGAGCGTGGAGGTCGAGTCCGGGATCCGGGCGGTGCCGTCGACGTCCGCGAGGTCGAACCGGGAGAAGTCGTCCTGGAGGCCGAAGTAGGTGTGGTGGCGGAGGTCGTCCTGCAGCTGGCCGCCGCTCTGGTAGACGACCAGGAACGGCACCAGCACGCTGCCGGTCGCCGCCATGATGTCGATGATCACGTGCCGCGACCGCTCCCGGCGGCGCAGGACCAGGAGCATCCCGATCACCGCGAGCATGGTGCTGAACGGGACCAGGGACAGCCCGAGCATCCCCGGCACCGCCCCGAAGCGGCCGAGCCAGACGGAGAGGTCGAGCAGGTACCAGTGCGCCGCGACCCCGGCGGTGGCGATCACGGCGAGCGGGAGCCAGTGCCGGCGAAGGAGTCGGCCCGTGGTCCGGAACAGGGACAGGCTCTCGTCGAGCAGCGATCGCTCGGGCACCGCACCCCCCTGGTCCCGGGACGTCGTGGCCGGGGTCGTCATGGGCACACCCTATCGAGGCGCCGACGGGCGGCCCGCCCCGGTCCGCAGCCGCTCCCGGAGCCAGTCGAAGGCGGTCCGCTCGAACTCGGCCCTGGCTTCGGGCCCGGAGAGGGCGAGGTCGTGCCAGCCGCCGGCGATCCGGACCGCGGTGACGTCGGGCCCGACGCGGCCGATCCGGGTATGCATGTGCTCGACGTCGAGCACGCAGTCGGCGCCGTCGAGGTCCGCGGCGGTGGGAGCCTTCCGTGGCCCGGACCGGGCGGAGGTGCACATCAGGACGGGTTCGACGACGTCGAGGCCGCGGGCGATCCGGGCGTGACCCCGGCGGATCGCTCGCAGCCACCCGGCGTGTGCCTGCACGTCCTCGATCGGCTTCCAGGAGAGGTCGTAGTCGTGTGTACCGCCCGTCGAGACGTGCACGTGCCGGCCGTAGTCCGCACCGAGCGTGCCGACCCTCAGGTGGGGTACGAGGGGCCCGATGAGATCCACGGCCCGGGTCGCGACCACCCGGTTGAACCAGCTCTCGTTGAGATCGAACCACGGACTGTTCAGGACGACGGCGTCCACCGCGCCGGGGTGGTCGCTCGCGTACAGGCTCGCGATCAGTCCGCCGGTCGAGTGACCGAGCAGCACGATCGAGGTGTACCCCTCGGCGCGGATGGCGGCCAGCGCGCCGCCGATCTCCTCGTCGTAGGTGGCCAGGTCCTCGATCCACCACGGTTGCCGGCCGGGCCGGATCGACCGGCCGTAGTCACGCAGGTCGAGCGCGAAGAAGTCGTAGCCATGCTCGGCCCAGGCCCTGGCGTGGTCGGCCTGGAAGAAGTAGTCGCAGAAGCCGTGCAGGTACAGGACCGCGACGTCGTCGGTGCGTACTGTGCCGAGCCGGCCGAGCCGGCCGAGCCGGCCGAGCCGGACCAGGGTGGCCACGGGTGGCCCGACGCTCTGGTCGTCGGGCGCGAGCGTCATGGTCCGGGCGGTGAACTCACCGCCGAGGACGTCGGGAACCGGATCGCCGAGGCTGGTCACCGGCACATCATCCCCCAACCGGTGCACCCTCCGGCCCGCGTCCCGACGGCTCCCCTCACCGGTCGGGCGTGGCGACCGCTCCGGAAACGTCGAACTGCGCGGCGTGCGCCGTCCAGCCGGACTCGGCGGGCAGGGCCCGCAGGCCGCGATTGGCCAGGGCCAGCAGCGCCGCGACCGCGCAGAGCCCGGCACAGACCGCGATGGTGGCCTCGCGCCCGACCCAGGCAAGCCCGAAGCCCGCGATCAGCGGGGCGAGCGGCATCGCACCGATCCCGAGCACCATCGAAGCGCTGTTCGCGCGCCCGAGCAGCTCGGTGGGGGTCGCGACCATGAAGTACCCCATCAGCGCGGCGTTCAGCGCGGGGACCCCGAGCACGGACACCGCGAGCACGGCCGTGATCGCCCAGACCGAGTCGACCAGGGCGAGCGTGTAGGCGCCGGCCGCCGCGATCGTGAGCCCGACGATGGTCAGCACCCCGGCCCGCACCCGCGACACCAGCATCGGCGCGGCCACCGCACCGAGCAGCATCGCCGCCCCCGCGCCGGCCGAGACCCACCCGATCGCGGCCGGGGAGTGGCCGTCCTGCTGCAGCGCGTAGATGACGGTGGCGAGTGCGGCGTTGAACCCGAGGTTGATGATCGTGGAGACGACCAGGACGCCGCGCAGGTCGGTGCGGGAGAGCAGCCAGGCGAAACCCGCGCGCAACTCGGCGAGGGCGTTCGGTGCCGGTCCTGACACCGCCTCGGGAGCCGGTGGGTCGGCCGGGTGGGCCGGATGGGTCGGATCGGGCCCGGTGCCGGTCCTGGTCGCGCCCGGGTCCGGTGCCGACCTGCCCAGACGCCACGCGGTGATGGCCGCGACCAGGTGGCACGCCGTCATCACCACGGCGACCACCCAGGCGCCCGCGGCCAGCAGGGCGCCGCCGAGCGGGCCACCGGCGAGCTGAAGGGCGGCGTCCCGGCCCTGGTTCGCGGCCTGGGCGCGGCCCATCGCGCCGTCCGGGACGACCTCCTTCAGCGCACTCTCGCCGGCGACGTCGAAGAGGCCCGTGCGCGCGGCGAGCAGCACGGCGACGATCAGGAGGGCCAGGAACGTCAGCGCGTCGGTGAGCGCGAGCACGGTGAAGCCGCCGGCGATCATGACGCCGATCACCGACCCCAGCGTCATCAGGGCGATCCGCCGGTGCCGGTCGGCGAGCACACCACCGGCGAGCGTGGTCACGGCGCGCACCGCGAGCCCGGCGGCGCCGACGATGCCGGCGCGGGCCGGGTCGTTCGTGACCATCAGGGTCAGGAGTGGGACCGCGAAGGCGAACAGCGCCGCGGCGAGTCCCTTGCTGGTGTCGCTGATCAACCAAGTCAGGTAGCGGCGGTTGCGCCGCAGCGGCGCCGTGGAGGAGACGGCCGTGTCCGTTGTCATGCGCCCAAGGCTAGATGCGCAACGATGATTGCGCAATAGATATTGCGCAATGTTCCTTGGGGGATATGCTCGAGCCATGTCGAATACGCAGGAGGAGCCCGCCGACGCACGAGCGGCCGACACCCGGAGCGAGGACGGACCGTGGAACGAGTCCGTGATGACCTCGGCGATGCTCAAGGCGCTGGCCCACCCGCTCCGCCGGCGGATCACGAAGGTGCTCGCCCGACGGGAGTTCGCGCGCGCGGCCGACGTCGCCGCAGACCTCGACGAGCCGGCGAACAGCGTCAGCTTCCACCTGCGCGTGCTCGCGGATGCCGGCCTGATCGCCGAGGCTCCCGAGCGGGCCCGGGACCGCCGTGACCGCGTCTGGACTCGGGTCAGCGGGGCCTACAGCCTGGGCACCCCCGAACACCCCGTCGAGGACGAGGCGCTCGGCGGCGTCCTCATGCGTACCGTCGTCGACGACCACCACGAGCTCGTCCGGCGCGTCGCCGCGTGGGCGCCCGAGTACGTCACCGGTCGCGCCACCGACGTGCACGCCCTGTTCACCCAGCGGACCGTCCGGCTCACCCCGGCCGAGTTCGAGGCGATGATGACGAAGGTCGAGGACGTGATGCGGGCCGCTGTCGATGCGCACGACTCGGACGACCCGGACGGCCGCAGCTGGGACATCGACACCGTCGCCGCCGACGACACGATCTGAGGGCCCGCCGCTCGGGTCACAGGCCTCAGTGGGCGACGGCCGCGAGCACCCCGGCGACCGTGGGCGCCGGGCCGCAGCCCGCTCCCGCGGCCGCGGTGGCCAGGACCGACCGTGCGTCGGAGTCCGCGTGCAGCGCCTGCAGCAGGGCGATCGCCTCCGGAAGCTCACGCTGGTCGTCGTGGGGCTGCCAGCGACCGTTCACCACCTCGTAGGCGGACCTCGGGCCGACCGTGACGAACTCGGACACCCCACGGACGAGCCGGTCCACGTCCTCCTCGGCGGTCCCCAGCCCGATGCTGGCGCGCAGGCCCGCGGTCACACCCCGCGCCTCGAGCAGCGGGTGTGCGCAGAACCGGCCGTCACGGACCCCGATGCCGTGCTCGGCGGACAGGTACGCGGCCAGGAGGCCGGGGTCCTGCCCGGCCACCGTGAACGAGACCACGCTCACCGGTTCCGTGGAGTCCGCCCAGAGCCGGAGCACCTCGACGCCCGGGATCCGGGTCAACCCGGCCTCCAGGCGCTCGCGGAGCGTCCGGTCGTGGTCGGCCAGGCGGTCGGCGACGGCGGTCAGCTCGGTGGCCGCGACGCCGAGCGCGAGGGCCCCGATGACGTTCGGGCTGCCTGCCTCGTGCCGTTGCGGGGCCGGCTCCCAGCTGGTGTGGCCGACGGTGACGTTCGTGACGGCGCCGCCTCCGGCCAGGTACGGCCGCCCGGCATCGAGCCAGTCCCGCCGTCCGATCAACGCACCTGCGCCATACGGGGCGTACAGCTTGTGTCCCGAGAGGGCCACGTAGTCCGCGCCCGTGGCGGCGAGTGAGAACGGGCGGTGCGGCGCCAGTTGTGCGGCGTCCACGACCACGCGGGCGTTGGCGGCATGCGCCAGCGCCACCACCTCGGCCACCGGCAGGGACTCCCCGGTCACGTTCGACGCGCCCGTGACGGCGACCAGCCGGTAGTTCCGGGTCGCCAGGGCATTCGTCAGGGCCTGGAGGGTCTGCGCCACGGTCGCCCGTGCCTTCAGGACGTCCGCACCGGCCCGCTGCCACGGCAGCAGGTTCGCGTGGTGCTCGACGTCGAGCACCAGGACGCGCGCTCCCTCCGGCACGCACCCCGCGAGCAGGTTGAGCGAGTCGGTCGTGTTCCGGGTGATGACCACGACGTCGTCGGAGCGGGCCCCCACGAAGCGACCGATCGCCGTCCGCGACTGCTCGTAGAGGGCGGTCGACACCTGGGACAGGTACCCGGCGCCGCGGTGCACGGACGCGTACAGCGGCAACGCCCGGGTGACGGCCTCCGCGACCGCGGCCAGCGCCGGCGCGCTCGCGGCGTAGTCGAGGTTCGCGTACGGCAGGGACGTGACGCCGTCGAGCGGGACGGTCAACGGCACCCGGGTGTCGGAGCCGACGAGGGGGAGCAGTGCCATGAGGGGCCTCCAGATCGTTCCCGGACCCGTGGCGGGTCCGCGCTTGCCGATACCACTGCGGCACCGGCCCGGTCGTCACCCGGGGCACCCCACCGCGGTTGGAGGGTTGCCGGCCAGCAAGCCGGGGCTACGCGCTGGCACTCATGACCTTCCCGACATGCTGCCACGACGCACCCCGCGCCCGGTCCGGGCGGCGCTCGCCGTCCGCATCGTGGACGCCCGGGGCGCGCAGGACTGAGGTGCGCGCGGTCGCGGCCAGGGCACGCGCCCGGCCTCGCGCGGATCCCTTACCCGTGCTCGCCCACCGGAACGGCCACCCCTTACCCGCCGTACCGACCCCTCAGTACGTGGGTAAGGGATCCGAGCCGGCACACCGCGTGACCCCCCGATACCCGAGCCGCCGGCCTCAGCGGCACCGTATCCGTCATGGGAACGAGCAAGGAGCACATCATGGACCTCAACCAGGACATCCGCAGCGCCGACCTGGCCTACCGACGCGAGCACCTGCTCGCCGACCTCGGCTCCCGCAAGCTCGGCTCTCGCCGCACCGGCCTGCGCCGGATGATCGACGAGCGCCGGGCCCGTCGGGAGGCCGCCTCCCGCGGCCTGGACCCCGCGGATCTGATCAAGCAGGCCTGAGCGGGGCCGGGCGTGGCCGCGGCCGTGGAGCCGTGGGGCGGATATTCATCCGTCGCCACGGACTCCACCCGTGACAAGATCTCGGATGTGGCAAGGGTCGGCTCCGAGATCGCACTGGTGGCACGCACCGGCGAGCTCACGCGCCTGCGTGAGATCTGGGCGCAGGCGACCGACGGGTCGGCGTCGGCAGTTCTGTTGCCGGGGGATGCCGGGGTCGGCAAGACCAGGCTCGTCGCGGAGTTCGCGAGCGAGGTCCGCGCCGACGGCGCTCACGTCCTCACCGGTCACTGCGTGGGCCTCGGCGAGTCGGCCCCGCCCTATCTGCCGGTCGTGGAGATACTCGAGCAGATCCGCGACGCGGATCCGGCCATCCTCGACGAGCGGCCCGCACTCGCGTCGCTGGTCAGTCGCTCCGGCGCCGACCGCCCGACCGAGCAGTTGCCGCTCTTCGACTCCTTCCTCGGCGTGCTCACCGAACTCTGCGCCGACCGCCCGGTGCTGCTCGTGGTCGAGGACCTGCACTGGTCCGACCCCTCGACCCGCGATCTGATCACGTTCCTGGTGGCGCGGATGTCCGAGCAGCGCCTGGCCGTGGTGCTGACCTACCGCTCCGACGATCTGCACCGACGGCACCCGGTGCGGCCGATGACCGTCGAACTGGGCCGGATGCGCCGGGTCGAACGGCTCGAGCTCGAGCCCTTCTCCCCCGAGGATGCCCGGGCTTTCGCCCGGGCGCTCGCGGTGCTCGACCACCTCGGGGCCGATGGCGACGAGGACCTGATCGCGGACATCGCCCGGCGTTCGGAGGGGAACGCGTTCTTCGCCGAGGAGTTGCTGTCCAGCGCCCGCTCGACGACGTCCCTGGGCGAGGCCCTGGCCGACGTCCTCCTCGGTCGCATCGAGAGACTCACCCCGAACGCGCAGCGGCTGGTGCGCACCGCCTCCGTCTCCGGTCAGCGCCGGATCCGGCACAGCACTCTGCGAGCGGTCCTCGAGATGACCGACGACGAGCTCGAGGCGGCGCTGCGCGACTGCGTCCAGCTGCACGTGCTCGTGGCGGACCCGGACGGCGGCGCCTCCTACGAGTTCCGGCATGCTCTGCTCCGGGAAGCCGCCTACGCCGACCTGCTGCCCGGCGAACGCACCCGCATTCACGCGACCTACGCCAAGCTGCTCGCGGACCTCCGCCTGCCCGGCTGGCGTGGCGCGCAGGCCTACCACGCCAACCTCGCCAACGACCTGCCGACCGCGCTGTCCGCGCACGTCGGTGCCGCCGACGAGGCGGCACAGGTGGGCGCGACCGCGGACACCCTGGCACACCTGGAGAGCGCGCTCGGGCTGTGGCAGGCCGTGGCCGATCCGGCCGCGGTCTGCGGCACGGACGAACTCGACCTGACCATCCGGGCCTCCGACGCCGCCGTGGCGGCCGGCCAGGTGGACCGGGCCCTCGCCTTCGCCCGTGCTGCCCTCAAGCTCGCCGACGCCGACGGTGCCATCGTGCCGCGGGCCTCGGTGCGCCGTCGGCTCGCCAAGATCCTCTACTCCGTGGACCAGTGGGTGGAGGCGGCCTCCGTGATCGGCGACGCGTGGGAGCTGATCAAGGACGAGCCGACGAGCTCCGAACGGGCCTGGGTGCTGAGCACGCTCGCGTTCGGGCGGCTGGAGGAGTCGACCAGGGAGTTCGCCGACGCCGCGATCTCCGACGCGCGCGCCAGCGGCGACGGTGGCGCCGAGGCGGATGCGCTGACCACCCTGGCCTACTCGCTGTTGCGCGACGGTGAGATCGACGACGCCCTCGCCACCCTGGAGGAGGCCCGGCGACGGGCCGCGGACGTCGGCGCCTTCGAGGTGGAGCTGCGGGCCATCTTCAACCTCACGGTCGGCGAGTTCGAGCTCGGCGACCTCGAGGCGGCTGCCGCGCATCTGGACCGGGGCCTGGCCCGAGCGGCCGAGACCGGGCTGACCTGGGCGACGTACGGCCGGGAACTCGCCTGGATCGCGGTGCACGTGAACTACGCGCGCGGTGCGTGGGATCTCGTCGAGCAGCTGGCGAGCCCGCCGGGTGAGCAGGCACCGGACTGGATCTCGGGAGTGCTCGCCGCATCCGCGGCCCTGCTCGCGGCCAGTCGCGGCGAATGGGAACAGGTCGAGGCCGCCCTGAACCGGGTCGAGACCTGGGTACTGTCCGACGACGAACCGCTCAAGATCTCGCTGTTCGCGCGGGCCGAGCGTGATCTGTGGCAGCACCGCCCCGCCGAGGTGACGGCGCCCGTGCAGGCCGCGATCGCCGGCAATACCCGCAACGCGATGGGGACGACCGCGGACCTCGAACGACCCGAGTCCGACGAGCCCGAGGACGACGCGCCGATGCTGGCGCTGATCCACGTCGCGGCCGTCGGGATCACCGCCCAGGCTGACCTGGCCGCGCGCGCCCGGCAGGTCCGGGACCGGGCCGCGGAGCGGGAGGCGGTCACCACCGGGGACCACTTCCTGGCCGTGGCCGAGGACGCCGCGGCGCGCGGGGTGCCTCGGGCCGCCACCCTCGGCCCGGAGGGTCTGGCCTGGCTGGCCCGGTGCCGGGCCGAGGCGAGCCGCATGCGTGGCGAGAGTGATCCGGCACCCTGGCACGCGGTCGTGGACGCCTTCGGCTACGGCGACCGCTACCAGGTGGCCATCGCGCGCTGGCGGCTCGCGGACGTGCTGCTCGCACTCCGCGCCGACCGGCGTGGCGACGACGGCGGTCCGGAACCGGACCGCGACGACGGACGCGATCAGCTCCTCGAGGCGCTCGCGACCGCCCGCTCACTGCGCGCCCGACCGCTCGAGGAGGCGTTGCTCGCCAGCGCTCGCCGGTACCGGGTGGAGGTTCCCGGCCAGCGCACGGCCGCCGTGGCGCTCCTGACCCCGCGCGAGCAGTCGGTGCTCGAACTCGTCGCCCAGGGACTCACGAACCGGGCGGTCGGCGCGGAACTGTTCATCAGCGAGAAGACCGTGAGCGTCCACCTGAGCCGGGTCATGGCCAAACTGGACGTCGGCAGCCGGACCGAAGCGGTCGCCGTCGCGATGTCCCGCGGCATCCTCGGCGGCGGATCGCGGGGCTGACCGTCAGGAGGGCGTCGGACCCGCCGTCATGCTCAGGCCGGTGAGCCGCCCCTGCCCGTCCAGACGTGCCTCCACGTCACCGTTGGGCGCCTTCAGGGAGAGGGTGCCGGCACCCTCGGCCACGGTGAAACCGCGCCACCGGGCGTAGGCCCGCAGCGCCCTCGACCAGTTCGAGATCGCGCCCTCGGAGGCGGCCTCCGGGAGCACCGACCCGGCCCGGATCGCACTGGGCGGGACCGGCTCGAGGGCGGGTGACTCGAGCAGGAACGTCAGCACGGTGCCGTTCTCCAGGTCGAAGGTGACGAACGGCAACGGGCCCGCGATCAGGCTCGCCGCCGCGGCGAACCGGCGGGCCACGGTGATGGGCTCCGCCGTCAGCGGGACCTCCGCCGCGGTCAACTCGGCGATGCCGAACCGCTCCCCGAAGTCACGCACCCCACGCACCCGGGCGACCAGCGGCTCGGGGAAGCCGTTCACGTTCTCCCAGCCCCACAGCCATGACTTCGGCCCGGGCGCGGCGGAGCCCACGAAGTGCGCGCGGACCGTGATCTCCTCCGTGCCCACGAACGTGATCGTGCCGCCGGACATGTCGGTGCGGTATCCGGCGCTGTACCTGTCCCCGTGCGGGCCGTCGGAGCCGGTCAGGTCCATGGTCTCGCGTTGCCGGTCGAGGCCGAACAGGTAGGTGTCGTCGACGACGTCCTGGAGGGAGGTGATCGCGGGCACAGGGGTCACGGGGGGCACGGGGGGCACGGGGGGCACAGAGGGCACGGCGTCCGTCATGGCAGCAGCGTAGGACGACCCACCGTCTCGCAGGATGGGCAGATCTGCCCGGGGTTTGGGAGGCTTCCCGAGCCGGGCATACGATCGCAGCCGTACCCATCCTTCAGCGGCCGAGAGACCTGGATCGTCGACGCTGCAGCAACCAATCCCTCGCGGACACCCTCACCGGGGGAGCCGAACGGGACGTGGTGCCACCGCCAGGATCGATGGAGGAGAGATGAGCGAGATCACCGAGCCCGGTGCTGTGCCCGACCGGCCGGCCCGGCCCGACCGGCCCGACGACCAGCCGGCCCGGCACACCTACCGCCTGCTCACCGGCCCCGACGACGCGGCGTTCTGCGGACGGGTCAGCGACGCGCTCGCCGAGGGGTATCGGCTGTACGGCTCCCCGTCCGTGACGTTCAACGGCAGCCAGGTCATCGCGGCCCAGGCCGTCGTGCTGCCCCAGACCCCCGAAGGAGAGGTTCGATTCGCTTGAGCTACGCCGGTGACCTCAGCCCACGCGAGGCGTGGGACCTGCTGGAACGCACTCCGGAGGCGGTGCTCGTGGACGTGCGCACGCGCGCCGAATGGTCCTTCGTGGGCGTCCCCGAGACCTCGTCCATCGACCGCCCCACCGCGCTGATCGAGTGGAACACGTTCCCCGACGGTCAACGCAACCCGTCGTTCCTCTCCCAGCTCGGGGCGACCGGGCTGACCCCCGGGGACCAGCGGCCGGTGGTGTTCCTGTGTCGCAGCGGCCAGCGCTCGATCGGCGCGGCCGAGGCCGCCACCGAGGCCGGGTACGGCCCGGCCTACAACGTGGTCGACGGCTTCGAGGGCGGCGTGGACCCCGAGGGGCACCGGGGTGCGCGCGGTTGGCGTGCCGAGGGTCTGCCCTGGCGGCAGGCATGAGCGACCCCCGGCCCCTGGCCGAGCTCCCCGAGGGACTCTCCGACGCCACCCTGGGCGTTCGCGGCGGGATCCAGCGCACCGAGTTCCGGGAGATGGCGGAACCGCTGTTCCTGACCCAGGGGTACGTCTACGACGAGGCGGCCGACGCCGAGGCCGCGTTCAAGGGACAACTGGACCGGTTCATCTACTCCCGGTACGGCAATCCGACCGTGTCCGCGTTCGAGGAGCGGCTGCGCCTGCTCGAGGGTGCCGAGGCGTGCTTCGCGACCGCGACCGGGATGTCCGCGGTGTTCACCTCGATCGCGGCGCTGGTGCGCACCGGGAGCCGGATCGTCTCCGGTCGGGCCCTGTTCGGCTCCACCGTGGTGCTCCTGAACGACATCTTCAGCAAATGGGGCGTCACCACCGAGTACGTGGACGCCCACGACCTGTCCCAGTGGGAGGCCGCCCTGGCCACCCCGGCGGACGTGGTGCTGTTCGAGACCCCGTCCAACCCGATGCAGGACATCGTCGACATCGCGAAGGTGACCGAACTCGCGCACCGAGCGGGCGCCGTCGTCATCCTCGACAACGTGTTCGCCACCCCGATCCTGCAGAAGCCGCTCGAGTTCGGCGTGGACGTGGTGGTCTACTCCGCGACCAAGCACATCGACGGGCAGGGCCGCGTCCTCGGCGGCGCGATCCTCGGCAGCCGGGAGTACGTCGAGGGCCCGGTCAAGCAGCTGATCCGTAACACCGGGCCGTCGCTGAGCCCGTTCAACGCCTGGGTGCTGCTCAAGGGGCTGGAGACGCTCGCGCTCCGGGTCCGGGCGCAGACGGCCGCGGCGCTGGACCTCGCGCACTGGCTCGAGGACAACCCGCTGATCTCGAGGGTGCGGTATCCGTTCCTGGACTCCCACCCGCAGGTGGCCCTCGCGAAGGAGCAGATGAGCGGCGGCGGCACCGTGGTCACGTTCGACCTGGCGCTCGACGGCGAACCGGACGAGGACAAGGCCCGCGCCTTCGCGTTCCTCGACTCGCTGCGCCTGGTGGACGTCTCGAACAACCTCGGGGACGTGAAGTCGATCGTCACCCACCCGGCCACGACCACCCACTCGAAGATCAGCCGGGAGGCTCGGGCCGCCGTCGGCATCTACGAGTCCACGGTGCGGCTGTCCGTGGGACTCGAGGACCCCGCGGACCTGAAGGCGGACCTGACCCGGGCCCTGGGCCACCTCTGAGCAGGTCTCAGTCGACGACCCCGTAGAGGCGGTCGCCGGCGTCGCCCAGCCCCGGCACGATGTAGCCCTTGGAGTTCAGCCGCTCGTCGACGGCGGCCGTCACGATGGTCACGTCGGCACGCTCCCCGATCGCCTCCTGAACCATCCGCAGCCCCTCCGGGGCGGCGAGCAGGGTGACCGCGGTGACGTCCCGCGCGCCACGCTCGAACAGGTACTCGATCGCCGCGACCAGGGTGCCACCGGTGGCCAGCATCGGGTCCAGCACGTAGCACTGGCGCCCGGACAGGTCGTCCGGCAACCGGTTCGCGTAGGTGATCGCCTCGAGGGTCTCCTCGTTGCGCTGCAGGCCCAGGAACCCGACCTCCGCGGTCGGCAGCAGCCGGGTCATGCCCTCCAGCATGCCCAGACCGGCTCGCAGGATCGGCACCACGATCGGACGCGGCTCGGTCAGCTTCGTCCCGACCGTGTCCGTGACCGGCGTGGTGATCTCCCAGGACTCGGTGCGGATCTCCCGGGTCGCCTCGTACGCCAGTAGCGTCACGAGTTCCTCCGTGAGCTGGCGGAACAGCGGCGAAGGTGTGCGGACGTCGCGCAGCACGGTCAGCTTGTGGGCGATCAGCGGGTGTTCGGCGACGTGGAGGCGCATGTTCCCCAATGTAGCGGTGCCCATGTCGGCGCCGCTGCCCCACACTAGGAGGGATGAACGCCGACCCCCCGTCCGTCGCCCTCGACGAACCCGCCCTGATGGGCCTGGCCCTGGCGCAGGCCCGGCGGGCCGCCGCCGGCGGCGACGTGCCGGTGGGGGCCGTACTGGTCGCCCCGGACGGGCAGGTGCTCGCCGCGGCGCACAACCGGCGGGAGGCCGACGGCGATCCCACGGCTCATGCGGAGATCCTCGCCCTGCGCGCGGCGGGCGTCGGGCAAGGCCGCTGGCGGCTCGACGACTGCACCCTCGTGGTCACCCTGGAGCCATGCACCATGTGTGCCGGCGCGATCGTCCTCGCCCGGGTCGCGCGCGTGGTCCTGGGCGCCTGGGACGAGAAGGCCGGCGCCTGCGGATCCACCCGGGACGTGGTCCGCGACTCCCGCCTGAACCATCGCGCCGAGGTGACCGGGGGAGTGCGCGCCGACGAGTGCGCCGCCCTGCTCGCCGAGTTCTTCGCGGCCCGCCGCGGCCCGGCCGCCGGCGGCGACGAGGCGCCCCTGCCCTCCCACTGAGCCTGCGCCGTCGACCCCTCAGTCCTCGATCACCGAGAGGATGTTGCCGGCCGGGTCGGTGAACCACGCGATCAGCGGCCCGCCACCCCGGTGGATGCCGAGCTCGTCCTGATCCATCTGCTGATACCGCTCGAACACGACGCCGCGGGCCGTGAGGTCGCGCACCGTCGACTCGATGTCGACGCTCGGCAGGTTGAGGACCGTGTACGTCGCCGGCACGTGGTCGGGCTTCGGATAGATGAGCACGTTGCGGTGGCCAAGACGCACGGTCACCATGCCGTCGTCCTCGACGACCTGCAGCCCGAGCACGTCACGGTAGAAGGCGGCGGCGGCCGCGGTGTCCGGGGCGGCGAAGCCGGAGAAGGACGCGGAGGGGAGCAGCCCGGCGGGCAGGCTCGTGTCCCCACCGGCCTCCATGGTGGCCCGCTCGGCCGGACTGACCTGGATGACCTGGACGTAGTTGCCGTCCGGGTCCTCGGCGGTCGCGAACAGGCTGCCGTCCCGGTCCTCGAGCGGCGCGACCCAGCGCGCGCCGGCGGCGTCGATGCGCTCCGAGACGGCCCGGGCGTCCGTCACGTCGAAGTTCAGGATCAGGCGGGCCGGATCCGGGTGGGCCGGCTGCACATCGTCGCGGGGGTCGAGGAACAGGTAGAAGCCGCCATAGTCGAGTACCCAGTACGACCCGGCCCGGTCGGCCCGCTCCGGCGGCAGCACCGTCGTGTACCAGGCGTGCAGACGGTCGAGGTCGGTGGTGCCCAGCATGATCGAGTCGATGGTGGCCATTTCTGCCTCCGTGCGTCGTTCGCGAGCAGCGGCCGCTCCGGTGCCCGTCATCTGGTCAGACCCGGGCCGCGGCGGGAAGTCATCGGCTCCGGACCACCGCCGAGCGAGGGGCCGGCGCCGCCCCCGGCCGGCTCGGCGGTGTCCCCCTCCGTGAGTGGCGATCGGAGCAGCATCCTCGCCACGGTGCCGACGTTCAGACTCCTCTGATACAGAGGAGGGATGGATTACTGGCCCGTCCTCAGTTGGATCATCGCCGTCGCACTCTCGGCCGCGGTGGTCGCCCTCGTCCTGTTCGTCGCGAACCTGGTACTCACGCGCGTCGGTCGCCGGCTGCCCTGGGTGCGGATCGGCTGGCTCCAGGTCCGCAGACCCTTCGGCGCCCTGCTGCTGGCGATCGCGCTCCGGACCGGCGTCGCCGCGAACGCCGAACCAGGGACGTTCCGGGACGTCAGCCTGCACGTCCTGCTGATCGCCGTGGTCGTCTCGGCGGTGTGGCTGGCCGCCACCCTGGTGCTGGAGTGGCTCGCGTACACCCAGCGGCGGGTGGTCGCCCGGAAGGCCGACGATCGTGGACGGCGTCGCGCCCAGACCCAGATGCAGCTGATCAGGCGCGTGGTCGCCGTGGTCTTCGTGATCATCGGGGTCGCGCTCGTCCTGCTCACGTTCCCCGGCGTGGAGCGGGTGGGGGCGACGATCCTCGCCTCGGCGGGTGTGCTCTCCGTGGTCATCGGGATCGCCGCCCAGTCCAGTCTGGGGAACGTGTTCGCCGGCCTGCAACTCGCCTTCACGGACGCGATCCGGATCGGGGACGTGGTCGAGGTCGACGGCACCTGGAGCACCATCGAGGACATCACGCTCTCCTACGTGGTGGTGAGCATCTGGGACGAACGGCACAAGGTGCTGCCCTCCACGTACTTCACCACGATCCCGTTCATCAACTGGAGCCGGACCGGGGACAGTGTGACCGGGACGTTCCTGATGTCCCTGGACTGGCGGGTCGACCTGGACGCGCTCCGTGCCGAGTTCGAGCGGGCGGTCGACGCCAGCGACCTGTGGGACGGCCGGGCCCGGTCGATCCTGGTCACCGACGCGGAGGGCGAGCGGCTGAGCATCCGGGTGCTCGTCACCACCGCGAACACCGACGACGACTGGACCCTCCAATGCCTGGTCCGGGAGCACCTCGCGACCTGGCTGCGGGAGCACAACCCCGAGGCGCTGCCGGTGCAGCGGGTCATGATGGTCTCGTCCGGGCCGCACGGTGCGACGGACGACGAGGTGGAGCACCCGGCACGCGCCGGCTAGCGATCGGGAGGACCAGGATGCCGAACTACCCGCGCATGTACCGCTGGGGCGTCACGCCCTGGGAGCGCTACGCACCGGCCGCGACCAGGACGCTGGCCAGCCTGTTGGACCGGGTCGAGAGCGACCGCGGCCGGCGTGGTGGCTCAATCGGGCGTGCCGTGGACCTGGGCTGTGGGCGGGGCCTGTTCACTCCCGAACTCGCGCGGCGGGGCTGGGACGCCACCGGCATCGACTACGTTCCCGAGGCGATCGAGGCCGCCAGGCGAGCGGGCCCACCCGAGGTGACCTACGCCGTCGGGGACGTCACCGACCTGGCCGGCGCCGGTCTGGACCCGTTCGACCTGTTCCTCGACATCGGCTGCTTCCAGGGTTTCGACGCCGCCGGGCGCGCCGCCCAGGGCCGCGGCGTCACCGCGCTCGCGCGGCCCGGGGCGACGCTGCTGATGCTCGCGTTCGGACCGACCTGGCTCCGCTCGCAGATCGGTGGGGTGTCCCAGGCGCAGGTCGAGGAGGCGTTCGTGGGCTGGGAACTGGTCGCCACCGAGCCGGCCCCGACGGCGGGACTCGGCTGGCCGATGAACCGCACCTCGCCGAGGTGGTACCGGTTCGAACTGCGGTAGCGCAGGTCCGGCCCGGCGGGCCGGTCCGGCTGCGCCCGACGGTCAGAGCGACCGGGCGAGCTCCTGCAGCGTTTCCGATGTTCCGCCGTCGACCTTCACGGTGGCGAGCGGGTCGCCACGCGTGCCCCCGCGGTTGACGATGGCCACCGGCATGCCCTCGCGGTGGGCGTGGCGCACGAACCGGAGGCCGGACATGACGGTCAGCGACGAACCCGCCACGAGCAGCGCCTGGCCGGAGTCGACCAGCTCGAACGCGGTGTGCACCCGCTCCTTCGGGACGTTCTCGCCGAAGTAGACGATGTTGGGCTTGAGCATGCCGCCGCACACGGGGCAGTCGAGGACCCGGAACGACTCGGTCGCGGCGATCACGGCATCCGCGTCCGGTGCGATCTCGACGTCGCCGACCTCGGTCGTGAACTCCGGGTTCAGCGCGTCCAGCCGCTCGTGCACCTCGGCGCGGGTGAACACCGTGCCGCACTGCAGGCAGATCACCTCGTTGTAGTGCCCGTGCAGGTCGATGACCCGCCTCGACCCGGCCCGCTCGTGCAGCAGGTCCACGTTCTGGGTGATCACGCCGAGCACGATCCCACGATCCTCGAGCCCGACCAGGGCGCGGTGTCCGGCGTTCGGCTCGGTGCGGCGCAGGTGTCGCCAGCCCACGTGGTTGCGGGCCCAGTAGTGGCGCCGGAACGCGGAGTCGCCGACGAACTGCTGGTAGGTCATCGGGGTCCGCGGCGGGGAGCCCGGACCGCGGTAGTCCGGGATCCCGGAGTCGGTCGAGATCCCCGCGCCGGTCAGGACCGCGAACCGCTTCCCGGAGAGCAACGCCACCAGGTCGGCGAGCGCGGACTCCGTGGTCTTGGTCACGTTCGCCAGCCTAACGGCGCGGGATCACGGGCGGCCACGAGGAGGCCGGTTTGGGCGTGGAGCCCGGCTCCGGGTAACCTGTCCCGGCCAGGTAGCGTGTCCGAGCGGCCGAAGGTGCAGCACTCGAAATGCTGTGTGGGTCAACAGCCCACCGTGGGTTCAAATCCCACCGCTACCGCCATCTGGAGGGGCCCCGGCCGGGGCCCTTCCGGGTTTCCGCCGGAGCGTGTCCGCCAGCCGGCCACATGAGTCAGCGCGGTGGTGGTGGCGGCGCCGTGCTGCCGCGCACGACGAGGGTGGTCGGCAACAGCACGCGTTCGTCGTACCCGACGCTGCCGGGCTCGGTGACCTGTTGCAGGAGCAGTCGGACGAGTTCGTGGCCGGCGCGGCGGAAGTCCTGCCGGACGGTCGTCAGCGGCGGCTCGGAGAACTCGCTCAGTTCGATGTCGTCGAACCCGACGACGGAGAGCTCCTCGGGCACGCGGCGACCGACCTCGTGGGCGGCGCGCAGGAGGCCGAACGCCATGTCGTCGTTGGCCACGTACACGGCCGTGACCGAGTCGTCGGCGACGATCTCCCGGCCCACCTCGTGCCCGGACCGGGCCGACCAGTCGCCCCGCCAGGCCGGCGGGGGACTGATGCCGGCACCTTCCAGGGTGCGGTGCCAGCTCGCGGCGCGCGTGGTGGCCGGCTCGGAGTCGGGTGGGCCGGCCAGGTGGTGCACCGTCGCGTGGCCCAGCCCGAGAAGGTACTCGACGGCGTCCCTGGTGCCCTGGACCTGGTCCGCACCGACGTCCGGGTAGTACCCGATGAACCGGGAGTCGGACACGGAGACCGGCATGCCGGACGGCAGCAGGAACGACTCGGGGGTGGTCTCCTCGGCGCGGATGATGATCAGGCCGTCGACGGCCTGGTGGGAGAGCCGCTGGACGGCATGCCGCCAGCCGCCGGCCTCGGGTTCGCGGACCGCGAGCAGCGTGACCGAGTACCCCTCGGCCTCGGCCGCCTCGACGACCGACTGGGTCGTGAGGGCCTCGCCGGTGCGCGCGAACGTGCGGGCGATCAGACCGATCGAACCGAAGGCCCCGTTGCGCAGGGCCCGGGCGGCACGGTTCGGGGTGTAGCCGAGCCGGTCCATGGCCCTGAGGACCCGTTCCCGGGTCGCCGGGCGTACGTTGCCTGCCTCGTTCGCGACCCGGGAGACGGTCTGCGCCGAGACCCCCGCGAGCCCGGCCACGTCCTCGATCGAGGGGCCCCGACTTCGGCGTCGGGAGCCCCGGTTGCTCACCATGTCGAGCGAGTCTAGCGGAGATGGTGACGTCAACATCCAGCCTTCGCGGAGCCGGCCAAGGGCTCGATCGTTACGGGAGCGTGATGCAAGATCGGGTGCCGATCGGGGTTGGCCTGGTGCTACGTTGACGTTAACATTCTGCGTCACCGACACCGTCGTCCTCCAATCATCGCTCCGGCCACCGGGGCGGGCCGGATGGGTGACGATGCCGACCGCAGGAACAACCGCCGGCACTACCGTGCCGCGCTACAGATCAGGAAGGCGGCGTCGCCTTCCAGGGAGGCACCGACCCGTACCTCGGTGCGATACGGCCAACGAAGGACTTGTATCCGATGCGCAAGAAGATGACACTCGCGTCCGTGGCCGGCGTGGCCACGATCACGCTGGCCCTCGCCGCGTGCGGCGGCGGCGACGGTTCCACCGGCGGCGACGGTGGCGGCGGGGGTGAGGGCGATGGGAGCCTCACCGTCTGGGCCTGGGACCCGGCGTTCAACGTCTACGCGATGAACGAAGCCGCGACCATCTACCAGCAGGACAATCCGGACGTCACGGTGGAGGTGATCGAGACCCCCTGGGAGGACATCCAGACCAAGCTCACCACGCTCGCCCAGACGGGCGAGCTGGAGGAGCTGCCGGACATCTTCCTGATGCAGAACAACGCCTTCCAGAAGAACCTGATCAACTATCCCGAGCTCTTCACCGACATCACCGACTCCGGCATCGACTTCGCGGAGTTCCCGGAGTCGGTCGTCGCGTTCTCCACCACCGAGGGCGCCAACTACGGCGTGCCGTTCGACAACGGCGCCGCCGTGACCGCGCTGCGCACCGACGTCCTCGCCGAGGCGGGCTACACGATCGAGGACTTCACCGACATCACCTGGGACGAGTTCATCGCGAACGGCGAGGACATCCTCGCCCAGACCGGCAAGCCGCTGCTCTCCGGTGTGGCCGGTGAGTCCGACCTGATCACGATGATCCTGCAGAGCACGGGCGGCAGCCTGTTCGACGCCGACGGCAACCCGACCATCAGCGACAACGACGCCCTGCTGCAGGCGATCGACGTCTACACCCGCCTGGTGGAGTCCGGGCTGTTCGTCGAGGTCAACTCCTGGGACGAGTACATCGGCACCTTCGTGAACTCGAACGTCGCGGGGACGATCAACGGCATCTGGATCCTGGGCTCGATCCAGACCGCCGAGGACCAGACCGGCCTGTGGAACATCACCAACCTGCCGAGCCTCGAGGGTGTCGGTGAGGCGACGAACTACTCCGCCAACGGTGGTTCGTCCTGGGTGGTCAGCTCGAACGCCGACGCGGAGCTGGCGGAGGACTTCCTCGGCGCGACCTTCGCCGGGTCCACCGAGTTCTACGACACGATCCTGCCGTCGTCCGGCGCGATCGCGAACTGGATCCCGGCGAGCGAGTCCGAGGTCTACGCCGAGCCGCACCCCTTCTTCGCCGACCAGCCCGTGTTCCAGCTCGCCGTCGAGTTCGGCGCGCAGGTGCCGAGCGTCAACACCGGTGCGTACTACTACGAGGGTCGCGACGCCGTCAGCGCCGCGATCACGAACATCCTCAACGGTGCGGATCCGGCGGACGCCCTGGCCGAGGCCCAGGCGACCGTCGAGTTCGCGATGCAGTAAACCCACCCTGCATGGAGAGGGCCGGCCACGGGTCGGCCCTCTCCCCGTGAACGAGAGGATCACCATGTCAACGCAAGTCACCCCCGTGGTGTCCCCGGACCGGCATCGGGACGAACGACCGCCGTCCGGTCGCGGGTTCGGGAGCCTGGGCGGACGCCGCTCGCTGACCGGCTGGATATTCCTCCTGCCCGCCGCGCTGCTCATCCTGGTGATGAACTTCTGGCCGATGTTCCAGGCGTTCATCCTGTCCCTGCAGACCGGGCGCGGTGCCCAGCTCTCCTTCGCCGAACCACTCTGGTTCAACTACGAGCGGCTGCTCGCCGACCAGACGTTCTGGATGACCCTGCGCACCACGCTGCTCTACCTGGTCATCCAGGTGCCGATCATGCTGGCGGTCGCGCTGGTCCTGGCCAACATCCTGAACAACCCGAGGTTGCGGTTCAAGGGGATGTGGCGCACGGCGATCTTCCTCCCGTGCGCGGTCTCGCTCGTGTCCTACGCGCTCGTGTTCCGGACGATGTTCGCCACCGACGGCCTGGTCAACGACGTGCTGACCGGGATCAATCTGATCGACGCACCGATCAACTGGCTCGGGCAGACCCACACGGCCCAGTTCGTGATCATCATCGGGCTGCTGTGGCGGTGGACCGGCTACAACATGGTCTTCTACCTGGCCGGCCTGCAGAACATCGACCACTCGACCGTGGAGGCGGCGAAGGTCGACGGAGCCAATGCCGCCAAGACCTTCTGGTACGTCACCCTCCCGCAACTGAAGCCGATGATCCTGCTGACCGCGATCATGTCGACGAACGGGACCATCCAACTCTTCGACGAGTCGTACAACCTCACCGCCGGCGGACCGGCGTACACCTCGATGTCCGTGTCGCACTACCTGTACGAGGTCTCGTTCGTGCAGAACCCGAACTTCGGGTACGCGGCCGCCATCTCCTACGTGATCCTCGTGATCGTCGCGCTGCTCGCGGCGATCCAGCTGAAAGTGGGTGACAAGCGTGACTAGGCGCTCGCTGCGCAGTCTGCCCAGCCTCGTGTTCCTGACCCTGGCGGCGCTCGCGTCGGTCTTCCCGCTCTACTTCATGGTCGTGTCCGCGACCAACACGAGCCAGGACGTTCTGGGGTCACGGCTGTTGCCGGGCGGACAGCTGGTCGACAACCTCAACAAGCTCCTGGCCGCCCAGGACCTCGGCGCCGCGATGTGGAACTCCACGTTGAACGCAGTCGGGACCACCGTGCTCGCGCTGCTGGTGTGTTCGATCGCCGGGTACGGGTTCGAGGTCTTCCACTCGCGGAACAAGGACCGCCTGATGGGTGTCCTGCTGCTCGCGATGATGATCCCGTTCGCTGCGACCATGATCCCGTTGTTCCGGATGTTCGCGGACTTCGGGCTGACCAGCACCACGATCGCGGTCATCCTCCCGGCGATCTCGGTGCCGTTCGTCATCCTGCTGTTCCGGCAGGCCGCCCGGTCGTTCCCGCACGAGATCGTCGAGGCCGCGCGGATCGACGGGCTGCGGGAACTGGGCATCTTCCTGCGGATCTTCATCCCGACGATGCGCTCCACCTACGCGGCGGCGGCGGTCGTGATCTTCATGACCGCGTGGAACAACTTCCTCTGGCCCAAGGTCATCCTGATCAACGAGGCGTTCCAGACGATGCCGATGCTGATCTCGAACCTGACCTCCGGGTACGTCACGGACTACGGCGTGCTCATGCTCGCGGTGCTGTTGACGTCACTGCCGACGATGGTGCTGTTCCTCGTGCTGCAGCGGGCCTTCGCGCAGGGGATCACCGGCGCCATCAAGTGACATGCCGCGCCGGCGCCCTCGCTGCCGACCGGGCTGAACCGACCGATCTACCGAGCGCGTCAGGGCCGTCGGCGCACGCCGGCGGCGACGGGTCTGATGATCCGCCGTCAGTGAGGCCGGTCAGGAGGGCGCAGGCCCGGTCGACTCCCGCCAGACCACCGTGCCGACCGGTTCGTCGTCGACCGGGTCCGGTGCGTCGTTGAGGGCGGCCAGCAGCCGGGTGATCGCGCGCCTGCCGAGCCGTTCGTGGGCCATGATCACGGTGGTGATGGTCGGCGACAGGACGGCGCCGAGCTTGTTGTTGTCCCAGCCCGTGATGCTCACGTCCTCGGGCACTCGCCAGCCGCGGGTGAACGCACCCCGCAGCGCCCCGGCCGCGACCACGTCGTTTCCCGCGATCACGGCGGTCGCTGCGCCGACCGGCAACTCGAGCATGGCCTGTTCCGCCAGTTCGGCGCTCCAGTCGCAGTCGATCACGCCGTGGGACTCCAGGCCGAGTCGGGGGATTGTGGCGAGGTACATGTCGCGACGACGCCGGGCCGAGGTGTGTGCGTAGTCGCCGGCCAGGTGGACGAACCGGCGATGGCCGAGTTCGGCGAGGCCCTCGATGAGCTCCGCGACCGGTGCGGCGTCAGCGAGTTCGCCGATGCTGCGCATCTGGTCGTCGTACTCGGGGGAGATCACGATCGCGGTCCGCTCGTGCTGGCGCTGCGCCGACTCCGGCAACGGCATCAGTGAGGCGATGCCCTCGAAGAGCCCGGACTCGGCGAGCTCGTGCACACGTCCGGAGCGCTCGGCGACCGGGCCGCCGAGGGTGACGACGTCGAGGATGTACCCGGCATCGTGGGCCGCGGCCGTCGCGCCGGCAAGGATCTCGAGAGAGCTGACCGTGGTGCCGGTCGGCAGGATGAACGCCAGCCGGCCTGTCTTGCGCCCGCGCATCGCCCGGGCCACGAGGTTCGGGCGGTAGTCGAGCTGGTCGATCGCGGTGCGGATCCGCTCCCGGGTCTGCGCACTGATCCGGGGGTCGTCGTGGAGGAACCGCGAGACGGTCTGGTGGGAGACTCCCGCGAGACGAGCCACCTCGCGAATGGTGGGCCGGCGCGTCCCGGATGCACTCTGGCTCACGCTCGCCCTCCTCGGTGGTTGTGGGCCCGGTCGCTGCCGCGCGCAGATCCGAGTCAACGTGGACGGTAGTGATCGGTCACATGGGCGTCAACCCAGCGAACAGCGGAGAGATCCCTTGATAGCGCTCACAACAGTCGACTCAGGACGCAGGATCCGAGACAGGGCAGTGACTTCAGGCTTGCGCAGTCGGCCCCGGCCATGTCAGTCTTGTAACGATTCACGATCGAGGTTGACCGTCATGTGACCGTGCGCATAGCCTCGGCCCCACATTCCGCTTCAGAGCAGAGAGGCTCCCCCATGACCCGCAGGACAATCAGGTTCGCTGCCGTCGGCGCGGCCCTCGCACTCGGACTGACCGCCTGTGGCGGCGGTGGGGACGAGGGCGACGACGGCGCCACCGGCGGCGGCGGCACCGTCGATCCCGACGAGGAGATCACCCTCACCGTGACCTGGTGGGGCAACGATGACCGTGCCGACCGGTACAACCAGGCGATCGAGCTGTTCAACGAGGAGTACCCGAACATCACGATCAACCCGAACTTCTCGGCGTGGCCGGACTACTGGACCGCCCGGGCGACCGAGGCGGCCGGTTCGGCGCTGCCGGACGTGATGCAGATGGACCTCGCGTACATCAGTCAGTTCGGATCCCGTGGGCAGCTGCTCGATCTCGACCCCTACATCGGCGGTGAGCTCGACGTGTCCGGGATGCCGGAGTCGCTGCTCGCGGCCGGTCAGCTCGAGGCCGGGACCGTCGGCATCCCGCAGAGCACCAACACGCTCGCCCTGTTCTACAACCCGGCGGTGGTCACGCAGCTCGGCATCGAGCCGCCCGCGAACGACCTCACCTGGGACGACTACGACGCGTGGATCACCCAGGCGGCCGAGGCAGGTGCCGGTCTCGACCCCGTCCTGTACGGATCCGGTGACTACACGGGCGTGTTCTGGTTGTTCATCCAGCACCTGGTGCAGGAGGGCAACGAGGTGTTCACCGCCGACGGCGAGATCGCCTTCACCGAGGACGACATGAAGGAGTGGCTGAACCGGACCACGGACCTGCGTGCGGATGGTTCGCTGTTCCCGACCGAGCGCACCGTGCAGCTCGCTCCGCTCGGTGGCTTCACCGTCAACGAGGTGGCCTCCGAGTTCAGCTGGGACAACTTCCTGGCCGGCTACCTCGCCGACTCCGGCGCCGAGTCCATCGAGATGCTGCCCATGCCGCTCGGGTCCTCCGGTGAGCGTGGCATGTTCCAGAAGCCGTCCATGCTCCTCTCGGCCGGCTCGAACACCGAGCACCCGGAGGCGGCGGCGGCGTTCATCGACTTCATCACGAACGACCCGGCGGTCGGCGCCATCTTCGGTACCTCGCGGGGTGTCCCGGCGACCGAGTCCGCACGCTCGGAACTCTCGGCCGAGGGGACCGATGCCCAGGTGATCGCCTACGAGGAGTCCGTGGCCGACGACATCACCGAATCGGTCCCGACGCTGCCCGAAGGCTTCGGCTCCATCGAGGCCACCTGGCTGCGCCTCGCCGAGGAGCTCGGCTACGGCCAGATCACGGTCGACGAGTTCGTCGAGCAGTGGTTCGCCGAGGCCGAGTCCGCCCTCGCCTGACGCACCGCCACCACTGAGGAGCATTCTGTGACCCCGGAGACTCTCGCTCCGGCCAAGGTCGCCGCGCCCCGCCCGTCGCATCAGAAGCGACGGGCGCGGGCCGCGGAGACCCGCGCCGGCTACGGATTCCTGACGCCCTGGCTGATCGGGTTCTTCCTGCTGACGGTCGGTCCGATGGCAGCGTCCCTGTACCTGTCGTTCACGGACTACGACCTGTTCGGCGCCCCGGAGTTCATCGGGCTGGAGAACTACCAGAACCTGTTCGACGACCCGAGGTTCCGGCAGTCCGTCGTCGTCACCGTGACGTACGTGGTGATCGGCACGCCGATCAAACTGGCCGCGTCGCTCGCCGTCGCCATGCTCCTCAACGCGAAGCGCAAGGGCCTCGGGTTCTACCGCTCGGCGTTCTACGCACCGTCGCTGATCGCGGCGAGCGTCTCGGTCGCCATCGTCTGGAAGGCGATGTTCATCGACGACGGGATCGTCGACCAGGTGCTCTCACTGTTCGGCATCCGGCTCGGCGGTTGGGTCGGCAACCCGGACATGACGATGCCGATGTTCGTGCTCCTGGCGGTCTGGGCGTTCGGTGCGCCGATGGTGATCTTCCTGGCCGGCCTGAAGCAGGTCCCGCAGGAGTTGTACGAGGCGGCCGAGATGGACGGCGCCGGCAAGACGCGCAAGTTCATCAACATCACACTTCCGATGCTCTCCCCGGTGATCTTCTTCAACCTGCTCATGGAGACGATCGGTGCGTTCCAGATCTTCGGGTCCGCGTTCATCATCTCCGGCGGCACCGGCGGTCCGGCCGGATCGACGCTGTTCTACACGCTCTACCTGTACATCCGCGGGTTCACCGACTTCAAGATGGGCTACGCCTCGGCGATGGCCTGGTTGCTGGTGATCGTCGTCGGCATCATCACGGTCATCTTCTTCCGGACCTCGCGGTCCTGGGTCCACTACGCGGGAGACTCGAAGTGAGTACCGACACCGTCGCCCCCACGCGGATGAGCGCCGAGGACAGCGCCCGCCTGCGTCAGACCAACAAGCGTCGCAGCCGGGTCGGCTCCGTCGCCTACCACGTCCTCATGATCGCGCTCGCGTGCGTCGTGCTCTACCCGGCCCTGTGGATGCTGATGTCCTCGCTCAAGCCTTCGAGCGACATCGTCGGCAACGTCTCCCTGATCCCCGAGAACGGTTCGCTGCAGAACTACATCACCGCCCTCGACGGGATCGGCGGGGTCTCGACGTTGACGTTCTTCCAGAACTCGCTGATCGTCGCCGTGCTCAGCGTGATCGGGGTGGTGCTGTCCGCGTCGGTGTCGGCCTACGCATTCTCGCGGGTGAAGTTCCCGGGCCGTAACCTGTTCTTCTCGATGATGGTGGCGACGTTGCTGCTGCCGTTCCACGTCGTGATCATTCCCCAGTACATCGTGTTCAACAATCTGGACATGGTGAACACGTACTGGCCGCTGCTCCTGCCGAAGTTCCTGGCCACCGACGCCTTCTTCGTGTTCCTGATGGTCCAGTTCATGCGCGGACTGCCGATCGAGCTGGACGAGGCCGCCCGGATCGACGGAGCCGGGCACGTCCGGATCTTCTCCTCCATCGTGCTCCCGTTGATGAAGCCGTCACTCATCACCGCGTCGATCTTCACGTTCATCTGGACCTGGAACGACTTCCTCGGCCCACTGCTCTACCTGAAGCAGCCCGACCTGTACACGCTGCCCATCGCGCTGCGGCTGTTCGTGGACCAGACCACGGTCTCCGACTACGGTGCGCAGATGGCCATGGCGGTGCTCGCACTGCTGCCGGTGATGCTCTTCTTCTTCATCTTCCAGCGCTACCTGGTCGACGGCGTCTCGACGTCCGGCCTCAAGGGCTGAGTTGGGCAGGGGGAGCGGTGCCCCGAAGGGGCCGTCGGTCGGCGGCCCCACCGGGGTGCGCCCGGGTGCGTTCACGCTGTTCGCCGAGGTGCTCTTCACGGGGCTGGTGGTCACGCTGCTGTGCCTGCCGCTGATCACGATCCTGCCGGCCATGGCGGCCGGGGCGGCTCACCTGCGGCGGCACATCGAGGGCCGCGCGGATCCACTCCGGGCCGTGTTCTCCGACTTCGCCGCCTACCTTCGTGGTTCCTGGCCGCTCGGGGTCGGGGCGTTGGCGCTCGTCGTCCTGCTCATCATCGACATCGACATCGCGACGTTCACGGACCTGCCCGGCGGCCAAGTGTTCCGGTTCCTGAGCATCGCGGTGCTCGCGCTCGGAGCAGTGATCGCATTGCGGACCGCCGGTGGGCGGGCACTGTGGCCCGAAGTAGGCTGGCGCGACGCCGTCGGGGACGCCGGCCGTCGATCAGTTGCGGACCCGGTCGGTTCCGTCCTGCTGCTCGTCGCGATCGGCCTCAGCGCCGTCCTCGTCTGGATGCTTGCCATCTTTGCCCTCATCGTGCCGGGACTGCTCGTCCTGGCCCTTGTCTCCGTAGAACACCGCCACTACCGCAGGAGCGCCGAATGACCAACCGCCGCTACGCCGTCGCCGGCACCGGGCACCGCGCCGGGATGTACATCAACGCACTCACCGGAGCGCACGCCGACGCCGGGGAGATCGTCGCCTGGTGCGAGCCCAATCCCGGCCGCGCGCAGTTCCACGCCCAGTCGGTGGCGCGGGACCTGGGCCGCGACGTGGACATCCCGCGCTACGACCCGGCGGATCTGGAGAGGATGATCGCGGAGCGATCGGTCGACGTGGTCGTGGTGACCTCGCCCGACCACGCCCATGCCGACCTCGTCACCCGTGCGATGCGCGCCGGCGCGGACGTCGTGGTGGAGAAGCCGCTCACCACCAGCGCCGAGGGCTGCCGCGCGATCACCGGCGCCGTCGCCGAGACCGGCCGGTCGCTGATCATGACGTTCAACTACCGGTACGCCCCGCGGAACTCGAGCCTGCGCGAGGTGATCGCCTCCGGCGAGATCGGTGAGGTCACCTCGATCCACTTCGAGTGGGTGCTGGACACCGTGCACGGCGCGGACTACTTCCGTCGCTGGCACCGGGACAAGGCGAACTCGGGCGGCCTGCTGATCCACAAGTCGTCGCACCACTTCGACCTCGTCAACTGGTGGCTGCAGGACGCACCCCGCCGCGTGTACGCCTCCGGCGGGCTGAAGTTCTACGGGCCCGACGGCGCCGGCGCCGCTCAGGCGGGGCAGCGCCCGGCCCGCGGGCGCGACGCCGAGCCCGGCGACAACTGGTCGATCGACCTGGCCGCGGATCCGCGACTGAAGGCTCTCTACCTCGATTCCGAGCATCACGACTCCTACATCCGCGACCAGGACGTGTTCGCGCCCGGCATCACCATCGAGGACAACCTCGCCGTGGTGGTCGACTATCGGCGTGGCGCCACCCTCACGTACTCCCTGAACGCCCACTCGCCGTGGGAGGGCTACCGCGTGAGCGTGAACGGAACCAAGGGCCGGGCCGAGCTGCAGGTGGTCGAGCGCGGTGCCGTGCTGACCGACGCGAACGGCCGGGCGGTCGTGGACCCGAGCGCCAAGCCGGATGTCGGTGGCGGCGACGACCTGCGCCCCCGCGGTGACCATCTGATCGTGCAGAAGCACTGGCAGGAGGCCCACGAGTACCGGATCCCGGAGGGTGTCGGTGGGCACGGCGGCGGGGACGCCATCCTGCTCCGCGACGTGTTCGACGGCTCAGGTGAGGACCCTCTGGGCCGCCGCGCCGGCTACCTCGACGGCGTCCGGGCGGTCTGCGTCGGCATCGCCGGCAACATCTCGCTCACCTCGGGCAGCGCCGTGCTCGTGGACGACCTCGACCTCGGCGTGGACGTCGGCGCCGGGCTGGACGCCGGTGCGGGCAGTGCGGGCACGGGCGACCGGGAGCGGGTCGGAGGGGGAGTGGCCTGATGCCCCGGGTCTGCTTCATCTCCCGGGTCCGACCCGACCGCCTCGACGCCTACCGCGAGGCGCACGCCCAGGTCTGGCCGGAGATGCTCGAGGCGCTGCGGGACACCGGGTGGCGGGACTACTCGCTCTACCTCTCCGACGACGGGCTGCTGGTCGGCCACCTGGAGACCGACGATTACGCCGCCGCCCAGGAGGCCATGACCCGCACGGCCGTCAATCCCCGGTGGCAGGCCGCGATGAGCGAGTTCTTCGTGGACCCGGGCAACCCGGACGAGGGCTTCCAGGTCCTCGACGAGGTGTTCCACCTGGAGGACCAGCTCGCCGCGCACGGGCTGCCCACCCGGCCCTGACCGCCCCGTACCAACCACCCCAGAGTCCCGGAATCCAGGCCCCGCGCCCCACACCCCGGCACCCACGCCCCAGACCACCCGCCCACACACCCTGACCCGAGTCCCGAGACCCCCACCCGGCGGCGCGCCGAGTCAGTCTGTTGCGGGTCGAGGGAGTCCCCGCGCGGCGACGGATTCGAGGTCGCCACGACTGACGTGGTGCGGTCCGGGCCTCGCCCACGGGCGCCCGGGACGGGTCGAAACGGTACGGCCCGCCCGGGACGGGTCGAGACGGTGCGGGTCGAGACGGTGCGGGTCGTCCGGGGCGGGTCGAAAGGGCACGGGGCGTCCGGGACGGGTCGCACGGCACGGGTCAGAAACGCGGCTCGAACCCGCACGGGTCGAGCGGTGGCCAGGAATGGACCACGCGTGCCTATCCGCAGGGTGTCCGGGCCGACACCGGCCATATCCACAGGGTGTTCGCACCGTGCGGGACGGTGGGTCACGCTGGCGGGCATGCCAGCGGAGATCCCGAGCCCACCGGAACTACCGGTCGTGCTCCTGACCAGTGAGCTCACCGCCGGGAGTCTCGCTCACGCGAGGGCGCACCAGGACCTGCGGCGGGTGCGACGCGGCGCGGACGTCGAGCTCACCCCGTCCGACCCGGCGTGGCGGCGGCGCGAGACCGTGATGCTCGCCCGGTGCGTGGCGATCGCACGCACGGCCAGGATGCGGTCCGCGTTCAGCCACGTCAGTGCCGCGCTGATCCACGGCTGCCCGATCTGGACGCCGGGCTCGCTGACCCACGTGACGCAGGCCGTGAAGCCCAGTTCCGGGCGGCCGGCGGACATGGTCAGGCACCGGTCGCGGATCCCCGATGGCGAGGTGACCTCGGTCCGGGGCCTGAACGTGACCACGCTCGAACGCACCATCCTGGACTGCGTACGGACGGTGCATCCCCGCGATGGGCTGGTGATCGCCGATGCCGGGATGCGCATGCTGATCCGGCCCGACCGCCGATACCGCGAGCGCTACCTGCCCCGGATCGAGGAACTGCGCGAGCGACTCCTGACCCGACTGGAGGGCCCCGACCTGGCCAGGGGACGCCGCCGGGCCCGTGCGGTCCTACGTGCCGCGGATCCGTACGCGGAGTCCGCAGCCGAATCGGTGCTGCGATGGATCGCCATCTCCCGGGGCCTTCCGTACCCGACCACGCAGTACCTGGTCGAGACCCGCAAGGGCCGGTTCTTCTGCGACATGACCTGGGTGACGCGTCGCGTCTACCAGGACGGCTCGGCCGCGCCGTCGCTGGTGCTGCATGCCGAGTTCGACGGGGAGGGCAAGTACGGGGACGACGTCCGGGCGGCCCGGGTGGTGCGCGAGGAGAAGGTGCGCGAGGACGCCATCCGTGAGGTGAGCGGCCCGATGGTGCGGTTCATGCGGCCAGACCTCGGGAACCCGGACGACGTGTTCGCCCGTATCACCGCCGCCTTCTCCCGCAGGTACGTCCTGACGCTGCGCTCACGGCCCGACCTGCGCGGCTGATCGCCGCGACGCGACCGAGCGGGACCTTGTCAGTCGCGACGCCCTCGAGTCAGTCGTTGCCAACCGGCTGACTCGAGGGCGTGGCGACTGACTCGACGGGGATGCGGGTCGCATCCGCCGGTCAGGAGGTCAGGGACGCCAGCACCGTGCGGGCCTGGTGGCCCAGCGCGGCCGCGGCCGCCGGGCTCAGGGTGTCCGGGCGTTTGTGCTGGGCGAGCCGGTCGAGGAACCGCTCGAGCGCGCGGTTCGCCGAGTCCACCCGGCCGGACCCCAGGTGCAGCGCGGCCTGCTCCACCGCGACCTCGAGCTGCCGCGCGAGCGGGCCGCCCAGGTCGCCGGAGGCCACGAACGCGTCCACGCTCGCGGCGAGGGCCGCCACCGACCCGGGGGCCCAGTAGTGCGGGAGCGGCACCTGGGTGAAGTCGGTGTCCGAGCCGAGGTAGAAGCTCGGGTAGGCGGGCTGGTTGTACGTGGTCTGCTGCCGCGCGACCTCCGCCCGGTACTGCACGTCGTGCATGAGCGTGTACAACTTGCGGTCGGTGACCTCGGTGCTGAGGTAGATCCGGATCGCGCTCGAGTCCGCCGTCCGCACGAGCAGTTCCTCACGCCAGTCGCCGAACACGTCCGCCACGAGCGAGGGGTTGCCCTTCGTGTAGTTGTTCGTCCGGGTCCCGGTGGCGGTCAGCACGGTGCCTCGCTGGGCGTCGTCGATCGTCGGGGTGACGTCGAGCGAGCCGTTCACGAGCTGGGTGGTCAGGTCCGGCGACCACCGGATCGACATGTTCGTGCCGTAGCCGGAGGGCGCCAGCAGGTCGCCGTCGGCCGTGCGCAGGTCGACGGACCATGTCTCCAGGCCGGGGCTGCCCGGATCGACGTCCCCGACCATGCCGCGGCCGGTGTCGCGTCCGGAGTAGGCGCCGTAGAGCACCTCGCCGGTCCGTGCGTCGCGCAGCGCGTAGCCGTACGGGGCCCAGACCCCGCCCTCGTGGACCGTGTAGATCTCCAGGCCCGGGCGCTGCGGGTCGATGTCCGCGACGTGCATGGCATCGCCGTGGCCGAGCCGCGCGTACGCACCCGGGTCGGCGCTCTGCGGCGGCATCTCGGCGAACGAGCTGTACAGGAGGCTGCCGTCGTCGTCGATCGTGGCCGAGCCGTAGACGATCTCGTGGCGCCCGTCGCCGTCGACGTCCGCGGCGGACAGCGAGTGGAAGCCCTGGGTCGTGATGGTGCCGAACTCGGGGTCGGTGCCGTCCACCCCGTGCGGTCCGTCGTTGAACGGGTTGGACATGGGGGTCCAACCGCTGTCCACGACCCAGTGCCGGCTCAGATGCTCGCCGTCCCAGTCGTAACTGACGATTGTCGACCGCGTGTAGTAGCCACGCGCGAACACCGCCGAGGGGTGTGTCCCGTCGAGGTAGGCCACGCCGGCGAGGAAGCGGTCCACCCGGTTGCCGGGCTCGATCCGGGACATGGCGTAGTCGCCCCACATCAGCCCGTCGTCGTGGCGGCCGGGCTCGTACGGGACGGTCTCGAGCTCGGCGCCGGTGGCACCGTCGAAGACGGACAGGTACTCGGGCCCGTCGAGGATGAACCCCTCGAAGTCGCGGAGCACGTTGCGAGCGCTCCGGCTCGGCGCGTACACGTCCATGAAGTGGTCGGTGAGGGCCTCGGCGTCCGCCCGTGACAGCGGGTAGTCGTAGCTGGGCTCGAGGCCGAAGGCCTCCTCCAGCGTGGCCGGCCAGTGGCCGGCGACCACCTCCGGGTGCTCGCTCCAGCCGAGGAACATCTCGATCACGTGCTCGTAGTAGTCCTCGGCGGAGAGCCGGTAGTCGTCGGTGTTGGCATAGCCGGCGGCGAGGTCCTCGGCCGGCATGGTGATGGCGGACGGCGTCCCGGCGACCCCGTCCGTGTACGGCACCGTCGTGGTGCCCGGGGCGGTCTTCAGCATGATCTCGGCGCGCCCGTCGCCGTCGAAGTCGTAGACCAGGAACTGCGTGTAGTGCGCCCCGGCCCGGATGTTCGGACCGAGGTCGAGGCGGTAGAGGAGCGTGCCGTCCAGCTCGTAGGCATCCAGGTACACGGTGCCGGTGTACCCGACCTGGGAGACGTCCTTGGAGTTCGACGGGTCCCACTTGACGATGTACTCGTACTGCCCGTCGCCGTCGACGTCCCCGACGCTCAGGTCGTTCGCCGAGTACGTGTAGGCCTCACCGGCCGGGGTGACGCCGTCGGCGGGGCGTTGCAACGGGAGGTCGAGGTAGTTCTGCGACCACGGTGAGGCAGGCGCCGAGGCATCCACCTCGACGCCCTCGACGACGGCGGAGACCGTGTAGGTCGCGGTACCGTCCGCACCAGCGTCGAGGTAGTTCGTGCTGTCCGTGACGCTCGCCAGGAGCCGACCGTCCCGGTAGACGTTGAAGTCGGCGCCGGTCATCGACGTCGCGGAGGCCCCGGTCACCTCGTTGCCGAGCAGGCGCCAACTCAGGAACACACCCTCTGCGGTGCTCGCCGCCACGAGGCCGCGGTCGAGGAGTTCCAGCTGGGGTGCGGCCGGTCCGACCGCATCGTTGGCGGGGTGGCCGGGTGCCGGGCCGGCGACGGCGGCCGTACCGGTGAGCGCGAGGGCGGCGCCGGTGGCGGCGGCCACCCAGCGAACGCGACGGGTGGGTGCGTGCAGATTCATCGTCGAATCCCCAGTGCTCGATGGAAAAGCTCGTTGGAACGTTTCACGGACACCGTATGTGAGCGTTCACGAAGTCGTCAAGGGGCCTGGCCGCCCGAACCTCCGGACGGGCGCGGGGGAGCCGGGTAGATTGCGTCGGGTGAGGGCCGCGGTGAGCACGCGCTACGGGCCGCCGGACGTGGTCGCCGTGCGGGACGACGTCCCGACCCCGGTGCCCGGCCCCGGAGAACTACTCGTGCGGGTCGAGGTCACCACGGTGAACCGCACCGACTGCGCCTACCGCAGGGCTACGCCGTTCTTCGTCCGGTCCTTCACCGGCCTGCGACGACCGCGGCGCACGGTCCTCGGCACCGAGTTCGCCGGGGAGGTCGTCGGGACCGGCGCCCAGGTGGACCGGTTCGCCGTAGGGGAGATGGTGTTCGGCTACGTCGAGGGTCGCTTCGGGGCGCACGCCGAGTACCTCGTGGTCGCGCAGGACGGCATGGTCGCGAAGGTCCCGGACGGCATCGGGCTGCGCGAGGCCGCGGCCGCGACCGAGGGTTGCCACTACGCGCTGTCGGCGATCCGGCGCGCCGGCGTCCGCCCCGGTCATCGGGTGCTCGTCAACGGGGGTACCGGTGGGATCGGCTCGGCGGCGGTGCAGGCGCTCGCGGAGCTGGGGGCGTCCGTCACGGCGGTGTGCCGCGGAGCGCACCTGGACCTGGTACGGGGTCTCGGTGCCGAGCACGTCATCGACTTCGAGACCGAGGACTTCACCCGCTCCGCGACGACGTACGACGTGATCATCGATGCCGTGGGCAAGAGCACGTTCGGCCGCTGCCGCAGGATCCTCACGCCGGACGGCATCTACATCTCGTCCGAGCTCGGGCCGTTTGCGCAGAACCTCCCGCTCGCCCTGATCGGGTCGCTCCGCCGGGGCCGCCAACGGGTGGTGTTCCCGTTCCCCGACGAGGGGCAGGCGGTGGTCGAAGGGATCCGCGACCGGCTGGCCGCCGGGACCTTCCGCCCGGTGATCGACCGCTCCTACCCGCTGGCGGACATCGTGGCGGCCTACCGCTATGTCGAGACCGGCCAGAAGATCGGCAACGTGCTCATCGACGTCCGGACCGCAGGTTCCGGCGCGTGAGCGGGAGCGCCGCGGGCGTTCTCACGCGCCGAGCGATTCCCGCAGCTGACCGAGTGTGAACTCCCACCCCTGGCGGTAGGAGTCGGCGGGTGCGTCGTCGGCCCACGGCCCACTGTGCCGGACCCGCACGAGCGAGCCGGCGCCGTCGGGCATGATCCGGACGTCGACCGCCTCGTCGGGGACCGAGTTTTCGCCGTCCTCCCACTCCCACGTGAACGCGAGATGGCCGGGTGCCTCCAGCGCGAGGTATGTCCCGTGCAGGGTGATGCCCGCGCCCGGCGCCTCGATCCGGTAGCCGCCGCCGATCCGGGCATCCACCTCGACGCTCACGTCGTCCCAGTGCCGCCACCACCAGGACCGCAGGCCGTCGGCCGTGGCGAATGCCGCCCAGACGCGTTCCGGCGGCGCGTCGAGGCGCTGGGTGAGCTCGAGCGGGGCGCGCGCGATCGTGCGCCACTGCCCGACGGCAGCCGCCTCCACTGCCTCGTCGTCGCCGGCGGTCGTGGCGGGTCCGCCGAGGGCGCGGGCGAGCGCGTGCAGACACTGCTCCCAGCCGCCGCCATAGCCGGCGGCGTGGTCCGGTTCCGCGAGGCGGTGGTCGAGCGTGAGCTCCGTCGTCTGCTCGTCGAGCGCGGCGATCCGCACCGAGATGGTGCTTTCGGCCTCGCCCTGCCACGCCCAGGTGACGGAGAAGCCTTCGGACGAGCAGGAGCGGACCCGGCCGGAGGCGGTGTCGTCCGGGTCCTCGCTGAGGGTCGCGGTGAACGCCTCGCCCGGTGCGCCCGGTCCGCCCTCGACCTGCCCCAACCAGCGGGCCAGGCGCTCCGGGTTCGTGCAGGCGTCCCGGACCTGCCCCGGGCTCGCGCGGTAGGTTCGCCGGAACGTCAGGGCGGGCCGGTCGGCGGCGCCGGTGAGCGCGCGCCGGATCGTGTCATCCATCGTGGTCCTCTCGGGGGTCGGGGCGCTCGGTGCGGGCGCCGCGGGCGAGTTCGGTCTCGAGCGCGTCCAGGCGTTGTGGCCAGAGCCTCGCGTAGCGGTCGATCCAGTCGGTGACCTCGTCGAGCGCGCCGGGAACGAGCCGGTAGATGCGCCGGGATCCCTGCGGGGACGCCTCGATCACCGCGGCGTCCCGGAGTGCCCGGAGCTGGTTGGAGACGGCCGGCTGGCCCACGCCGAACTCGGCCCGGATGACCTCGCCGACGGCGCCGGCGGGGCGCTCGCCGTCGGCCAGCACCTCGACGATCCGCCGACGCACGGGATCGGCGAGGAGTGCAAAGGAGTTCATGTAGTAGTGATATCACGGGTACGTGAAATAAGCCAGGGTCGAGCCGGGCCGATGTTGCCGCCGTCACCTGTGTCGCCTGCGGCGATCACATCCGGGCCTTTGCCGAGCACCGTCGGAAAGCGCTTGCCAAACTGGCCCTGATCGGTGATCATGAGGTGTCCCGCCCGCGCAGGCGGGCAGCGATGCCCGAGCGTGGCCGCTCGCTCGGCGTCAGCAAGCCCGCCTCGCACACGTCCCACACCACGAAGGAGCCAAGCGTGCCCAAGGTCGCACTCGTCACCGGCGGGAACCGGGGCATCGGCCTCGGCATCACGAAGGAACTTCTCGGCGAGGGATACGCCGTCGCGATCCTGGCCACCCGCGAGGAGCCGGCCGAACTCATGGCCGAGCTGAACGGGATCGGTGAGGCGATCTACGTGCGCGGCAGCGTCGCGGAGCTCGCCGACCACCGCCGCTTCGCGGACGCCGCACTGGAACGTTGGGGCCGGATCGACCTGCTCGTGAACAACGCCGGCGTGGCTCCCGCCGAGCGCAACGACCTCCTCGTGGCCACCCCGGAGAGCTTCGACAGGGTCCTCGAGATCAACCTGCGCGGCCCGTACTTCCTCACCCAGCTCGTGGCCAACGAGATGATCGAGCGCAGGGCGGTGCACTCGGCGAACCCCGACGACGTCGTCGGCACGATCATCAACGTCTCCTCGATCTCGGCGCAGGCGGTCTCGGTGAACCGCGGCGAGTACTGCATCTCCAAGGCCGGCGTCGGCATGGCCACTCAGCTCTGGGCCGCGCGCCTGGCCCCGGAGGGCATCGTGGTCTACGAGGTCAGGCCGGGCGTGATCGCGACCGACATGACGGCCGGCGTCAAGGAGAAGTACGACGCCCAGTTCGCGGGTGGACTTGCGCCCATGCCACGGTGGGGCACCCCGCGGGACGTGGCGGGCGCCGTCGTCCAGCTCTCTGCGGGACGGATGCCGTACTCGACCGGTGACGTGATCAACGTCGGCGGCGGCATGCAGATCCCCCGCCTGTAGAGCACGCGAACGAGAAGGAAGCAGAATGACGAACACCGCAGTCCCCGGGGCCGAGACCCTGACCATCGCCGGCGTCGAGGTGCCCGTGGTCACCGCGAACACCGTGGTGGTCGGCACCGGTTCGGCCGGCTTCTGCGCCGCGGACCGGCTCTGGGAGTTCGGCACCGACGACGTGGTCATGGTGACCGACAAGGTCGGCGCCGGGGCGAGCCGTAACGCCGGCTCGGACAAGCAGACCTACTACAAGCTCACCCTCTCCGGCGACGACGGCGACTCCGTCCACGAGATGGCGAAGACGCTGTTCTCCGGTGGTGCGATGGACGGCGACAACGCCCTCGCCGAGGCCGCGCTGTCGGCCCGCGGTTTCCTGCGCCTGTGCGACCTCGGGGTGCCGTTCCCGCAGAACAGGTACGGGGAGTTCATCGGCTACAAGACCGACCACGATCCGCGCCGCCGGGCCACCTCCGTGGGGCCGTACACCTCGCGTTCGATGGTCGAGCAGCTCGAGAAGAAGGTGGCCCGCAACGGGACCCGCATCTACGACGAGTGCCGGGTCATCGACCTGATCGTGATCGATGGTGCGATCGCCGGCCTGCTCGTGCTGCGCCAGGACGTGCCCGCAGACTCGCCGGAGTCGCAGTACCTGCTGCTGCGCACCACGAACATCGTCTACGCCACCGGGGGCCCGGCCGGCATCTATGCCACCCGGGTGTTCCCGAACGGGCAGTGGGGCGCGTCCGGCGCCGCCTACCGCGGAGGCGTGCACGGCAAGAACCTGACCGAGTGGCAGTTCGGGCTGGCCTCGACGAAACCACGCTGGAACGTCTCCGGCACCTACATGCAGGTGATCCCGCGGTTCGTCTCCACCGACGCCGAGGGCAACGACGAGCGCGAGTTCCTCACCGAGGCCATTCCCGACTACGGCCGCCTGATGACCCTGGTGTTCCTCAAGGGCTACCAGTGGCCGTTCGACATCCGCAAGGCCCGCGACGGGTCGTCACTGATCGACCTGCTCGTCTACCGCGAGACCGTGCTGCGCGGGCGCCGGGTGTTCCTGGACTTCCGGTCGAACCCGGTCCGTCCCGACTTCGACCCGAGCGCGCTCGAGCCGGAGGCCCACGAGTACCTCGAGAAGGCCGGCGTGCTGTTCGGCACCCCGATCGAACGGCTGCGCCGGATGAACGAGCCGGCGTACCAGTTCTACCTGGACCGCAACCCGTACGTGGACCTCGAGACGGAGATGCTCGAGGTCGACGTGTGCGCCCAGCACAACAACGGCGGCCTGGTCGTGGACGCCTGGTGGCAGTCCAACGTGGCCGGCTTCTTCCCCGTCGGTGAGGCCGGCGGCGCACACGGCGTCTACCGCCCGGGCGGGGCCGCCCTGAACAGCGGGCAGGTGGGTGCCACCCGCGCCGCCCAGTTCATCGCGGCCCGGCGTACCGCTGCGCCGGTCGGGGTCGCGGAGTTCACCGCCGCCGCCGAGCCGGTGCTCGCCGACGCCCTCGCGCTGATCGCGGGAGCCAGCGAGCGTGCCGCGTCCGGCACCCCGGACAACACCGGCGACCTGCTACGCGAGGTCGCCGAGCTCATGAGTGCCAAGGCCGGCCCGGTCCGCTCGGCCGCCTCCATCGACGAGGCGCTGGTCCAGGTGCACGCCTGGCTGAGCTCCTACGACGAGCTGATCAGCGCGGACGCCACCTCCCGACGGTCCGTGAACCGCACGTTCCTGGTCCGGGACATCCTCACGACGGCGTACGTGTACCTGTCCGCGATGGCCGACTACGTCGCGCACGGCGGCCGTTCGCGCGGCTCGGTCCTGTACACCGACCCCGACGGCGGTCTACCGCTGGTCGGTCACGGCGAGTCGGCCGATCAGGAACTGGACCTTCCGGAGATCTTCAGGTTCACCCTCGACGGCGGAGCCCTGGACCCCGAGATCCAGGAGTCGGCGTGGGCTCGCCCGGGCGAGGGCGACGACGGTGCAGGGCTGGCCGGGTGGGTCGGTCCGGTCCCGCGGGAGGCCGCCGACCCGGCCGGCCGGCCGCTGTTCCGGTGGCGGCCGGTGCGACCGATCCCGTCCGGTGACGACTTCTTCGAGAACGTCTGGCGCCAGTTCCGCGAGGACGGCAACATCCACTGACGCACTAGACCGAGGGGTGCGGTCAGCCGACGTCCCACGCGGAGAGCGTCGGACCGCCCGACTGGCTCAGGGTGTAGTAGCGATCGCCGTCCAAGGCGAGCGGGATCGTGTTGCCGTTGGTCCGGAGTTCCCAGGCCAGGTCCCCGGTGCGGACGTCGATACCGACGAGCGACTCGCCGGTCCCGGCGAACCCGGCCAGGACCTGTCCGTCGGCGAAGGTGGGGACGAACCCGGCCTCCGGGCTCAGCGACCACAGCTCGGCACCGGTGTGCTCTTCCACCCCCACAATGCCGGGGCCATTGGTGGCGACGACGATGCCGTCGACGCGGGCCATGACCCACTCGTCGGGTCGGCTCCAGAGTTGTGCACCGGACGCGGCGTCGGTAGCGACCAACTCCGTCGGCCCGAACGCCCCCGTTGGTCGGGTCGTCTCGAGCGAGCGGATCGCCACTGCGGAGCGCGGGTCGTCATCGATCTGGAGGTACTCCTGACCCGGGGCGAGCGGGATCGGGTCCCGGTCGGGGGAGTACACGAGCACCCCATCAGGGTCCCGCGCCACCAGCCAGCGTGCGCCGAGCCAGCCCGGCTCCGCCCGCGAGAGGTCCTCGACGAGCGCCCCCGTCGTCGAGTCGAGGACATGACCCTGCCCCTGCACCATCGCCGAGCCGGACGGACCGTCGGTCTCGCGGGCCACCGACACGAACACCTCGGACCCGAAGACGGCGATCGCCGGTTGCCACTCGCCGATGCCCGGTTCCAGGCCGACGGTCCAGGTGGGCTGTGTGGCCCAGCCCGGGACGTCCGCCGGTGGGTCGGCCCTGCCGGCCGGAGCGACGCCCGAACCCTGCCTCCCGGCCAGCGCGGTGGCCGCGCCGGCGTACCGGGACACCAGGTACTCATCGGGCGTCAGGGAGATCGTCACGATCGCGTCGCCGTCCGTGATCGCCGACGCGACCCCGGGCAGGCCGGCGACGCCGACCGCGCCGGTCCGTGGGTCGATCAGCAGGATCTCGGTGCTCTGCCCGACACCGGAGACGCACAGCAGGCGGGCGCCGTCGTCGGTGCACCGGGGACCGTTCGCGCTGACCGTCCAGCGGTCCGCCCCGGTCTCCCGATCGATACCGAGGATCTGCTGGTCGGCCACCACCGCCACCCGTTCGGGCAGGAGCCGGAACTCGGAGCCTGCGGCGCTCATCGGCACGTCCCGGACCCAGGCCAGCCGTGGCGCCTCGGAGAGATTGGCGACGAGTCCCCAACCCGGGGGGACCGGTACCGGCGGTGCGATCAGCACGCCGACGATCACGAGCGCGAGGGCGCCGGCCAGCCAGGGCGTGATCAGGGGCAGACTGCCACGGCGCCGACTCGCACCAGACCTGCCGGGCTCACGCTCGGCCGGCCCCGACGCGCCGTCGGGCTCCTCGTCCTCGAACGTCAGCGTGAACTCCTCGCTCGCCGACCCTCGCCTCATCGGTGATCAGCCCGCGGGCTGCAGGCGCGCGCCGCTCCGCAGGAACGACCAGGCACCGCTGCGGGTGTCGATGGACACCGTGCTCCCGTCCTGCGATCTCACACAGGTGACCACCCCGTCGCCCGGATCCGTGCAGGCCACGGCGCCCGACCAGCCGAGGTCGTCGAGGGCACCCACAAGCGGGCCGTACCGCACGGTCTGTAGCGGATCGTCCGCCAGCACCGAGATCTGCAGCGACGGCACGGGCTCGGCGAACGCCATGGCGGCGGCCCGGGGCAAGAGCGTCGGGGCGGTGAGCATGCCCACCACGATCAAGGCCAGCCCCGCGGCGACCCAGCCGCCCGGGTGCCCGGCCCGGCCGGGACCGCGGCCGGACGGGCCGGCCGGCGTGCCGTCGTCGGCCCCACCGACGGTGAACTCGTCGGCGACGGGCGTCCTCGGCATGGCGTCATTGTGCCGCATCGGCTCACTCGAAGCGCCACAGGGTGAGCGAGGTGTTGGTCAGCAGAGCCAACCGGTCGCCGACCGGTTCGACGTCGAGCGGGTAGTCGCCGACGGTGGGCACCTGCCAGCGCAGCGACCCGGTGGCGGTGTCGAGGCCCGCGAGCGAGGTGTCCCCGCGGGCATCGACGGTGCCGATCAGCACCGTGTCGTCGGCACCGACGCAGGCACACCAGGCCAGTTCCGTGCCGTCGCCGGCCGGTGCGCTCCAGAGCCGTGCGCCGGTCTGCTCGACGAGCCCGAACAGTCCGGTCTCGGAGTAGACGAGCACCCGCCCGTCGAGCCGCGCGAACGGGTACGGATACGGCGGTTCCGACACCGACCAGAGGGGCTCACCGGTGGCCCGGGTCATGGCGTCGAGCTCACCGTCGCTCACCTCGAACACCACGTCGGAGCCCGGGTCGTCGTCCACGGGCAGGGTCACGCCGTTCGAGGGGAGGTGGACGTCGTCGACGTCCCGGTCTCCGGTCGTCGAGACCTGCCGGCCGCCGGCGTCACCGGCCGCCAGGGCGACGATCACCCCGGGCAACTCGTAAACGAAGCCACGGTCGAGCCGCACCTCGCCGGTCTCGGCATCGAGCACGAACCCGGCGAACACCGAGACGAAGACCTCCCCGTCGATCACCCGGAGCACCGGCGCGTAGGGCTCGCCCCGAAGCCCGGGGCCGATCAGGGTGCTCCACCGGGGCGGGGCGAGGGGGTCCGAGCCCTGCAGCCGGACCAGCCGTTGACCGTCGGCGTCCTGCCGCAGCGCGATGATGTCCCCGCCGGTCTGGGTGACCAGGAGGGCACCCGGCATCGGGGTCCGGGAGACCGCGCCGTCGGTCGCGTCGATCCGCAGGATCGCCGCGTCGGGTCCCCGGCCGGCCCGGCACAGCAGTGGTTCGAACTGCCACGAGCAGGTCATCCCGGGCTCGGTGACCTTCCAGAGCTCCTCGCCCTCGATCGCGTCGTACCCGGTGACCGTCGACCAGGTGCCCAGCACCACCCGGTCGTCGAAGACCGCCACCTGTGGCGTGTCGAGCCAGGAGGTGAGGTTCGGCATCGGCACGCTCCAGACCTCCTCGGGGGTCCGGGTCAGGTCCGCCTCGGCGACCACGCCCCACGCGGGCTGTGGTGGCGGGACGCTGAGCACCCCGGTCACGATGAGGGTGAGGGCCGCCGCGATCCAGGCAGGGGCCGAGGCGATCGTGACCTGGGCGGAGCCGGTCGGGGGGACCGAGGTGTCCCCGTCGGAGTCCGCGGGCGAATCACCCTCGATCGGAGCGTTCACGGCCTCGAGGGTGAACTCGTCGTAGTCGCCTGTGGCGCCCATACTCGATTGTCGTCCCGCGTGGCGCCGCCCGCTCGGTGGTTGACGCCACGGGGTGGTCCGGAGGTGCTGGCGGCGGAGGTCCGGGCACCGCCTGCCGTGTCGGCCTCGGCATGCGACACTGGAGGGGTGTCCGGCGCGATCAAGCGGTCACGCCAGGACGCCTGGAGGCGTCATCATGCACGATGAGCCCGAGGCGGCAGTATGAGCAGTATCGCGATCGAGCGTCCGGTGACCGGCACGGTCCGGGACCGGCATGTGAGCGACTTCAAGGAACTCACCAAGCGGGTGCAGGAGGCCGGTCTCCTCAAGCGCAGTTACACCTACTACTGGTCGAAGATCATCGGCCTCACGTTCGGTGGGCTCGCCCTCGCGACGGCGTTCGTGCTGATCGGCAACAGTTGGTGGCAGATGGCGCTCGCCGTCGGCCTCGCCCTGTTGATGACCCAGGTCGCGTTCCTCGGGCACGACGCCGCGCACCGGCAGATCTTCGTCTCCGGCAAGTGGAACGAGTGGATCTCCCTGATCCTGATCAACCTCTTCGTCGGCATGGGGCACGGCTGGTGGCAGCGCAAGCACACCAAGCACCATCAGGTCCCGAACAAGGTGGGCGCCGACCCGGACATCGGGGGCCGGGTGCTCGCATTCACCCCGGAGGGTTACGCGTCCCGCAAGAACCCGCTGACCCGGTGGCTCGCCACCCAGCAGGGCCGGTTCTTCTTCCCGCTGCTGCTGCTCGAGGGTGTGAACCTTCACGTGCAGGGCATCAAGGGCGTCCTCTCCAGGGGCAAGGTCAAGCGTCGCTGGGTCGAGTTGAGCTTCATCGCGTTCCGCCTCGGCAGTTACTTCGCACTCGTCTTCATCATCCTGCCGCCCGGCAAGGCCGCCGCGTTCATCGGCATCCAGCTCGCCGTGTTCGGCCTGTACATGGGCTCCTCGTTCGCGCCGAACCACATCGGGATGCCGCTCGTGCCGCCCACGGCCAAGATCGACTTCCTGCGCCGCCAGGTCCTGATGAGCCGCAACATCACCGGTGGCCGTGCGGTCGACACCTTCATGGGCGGTCTGAACTTCCAGGTCGAGCACCACCTGTTCCCCTCGATGTCCCGCCCGAACCTGCGCAAGGTCGCGCCGATCGTGAGGGCACACTGCGAAGCCCTCGGAGTGAAGTACACCGAGACCACGCTGATGCAGTCCTACCGGGTCGTGATCGCCTACCTGAACAGGGTCGGTCGCGGTGGCCTGGACGTGTGGGCGTGCCCGCTGGCGGCCCAGTACCGGGTGTAGCAGGCATCGGAGCCGGTGCCTGCCCCGGCCTCGGCACCACCGATGCCCGACGGCGGGGGCCGGCCCGGTCCGGCCGGCGTCAGTTCGGCGGTGGCGTGGTCGGCGCGCGGTAGTCGGCCGGCAGGTCCGGCACCACGGCGCCGGCGGTGTCGTACCCCACGACCGCGGTGAGGTGACCCGTCGCGGACGCTGCGCCGTCGGCGTCCACGCGGATCAGCAGTTCGTGCACGCGGACCGGCTCGAAGACGTGCACCCTACGGATCCCGACCGTGCCCGCGGCGGCCAGCACCACGCCGTCGGGCGTGCGTACCTCGTGCCCACGCACGTGCTGACCGCCGCTGAGGTCCTCGCGCAGCAGCAGGTGGTCGAGGCGCACCGGGCGCTCGAAGCGGGCTCGCACCGTGTCCCCGGACCCGGTCAGCGTGGCGGGGACCGGATCGTCGAACCGGCGGTCCCACTCGGCCCGCCAGGCGCACACCCGAGCCACGTCCTCGTCGGGGATGCGGCCACGCGCATCCGGCGGCAGGTTCAGCAGCAGGCCGGCGCCGAGGCCGATCGAGCGGTAGGCGATGGCGAGCAGGTGGTCCACCGACTTGGGCGACTCGGTGTCATGGTGGAACCAGCCGGGCCGGATCGAGACGTCGCACTCCGGTGGCAGGTACGCCGGTTCGGTGAGGGTGTCGGTGCCCTCGGTGTAGTTGTCCGCGTGGGTGCTCTCGACCACATAGGTCACCGGATCGGTGGCCAGCCCGTCCTCATTGCCCACCCAGCGGATCGTCGGCCGGCCCATGTTGAACACCATGGCGCCCGGCTGCAGTTCGTCGATCAGGTCGCCGATCCGTGGCCAGTCGTAGGAGCGCCCCGCGGAGCCGGCCCCGTCGAACCAGAGCTCGAACAGGTCGCCGTAGTTCGAGCAGAGCTCACGGAGCTGGGCGAGGTAGAAGTCGTCGTACGCCGCGGGGTCGTCGTAGCAGGCAGCGTTGCGGTCCCAGGGGGACAGGTACAGCCCGAGGGCGAGCCCGCGACGGCGGCAGGCGGCGGCAACCTCGGCCACCAGGTCACCGTTCCCGTCCCGCCAGGGTGAGGAGGCCACCGAGTAGGTGGTGGTGGCGGTCGGCCACAGGCAGAAACCGTCGTGGTGCTTGGCCGTCAGGACCGCGTAGCGCGCGCCGGCCTCGACCGCCGTGCGCACCCACTGGTCGACGTCCAGGTCGGCCGGGTCGAACGTGGCCGCCTCGAGGGTGCCGTCGCTCCACTCGCGGTCGTTGAAGGTGTTGATCCCGAAGTGCCAGAACACCCCGAGCCCGGCCTCCTGCCAGCGCAGTTGCGCCGGAGTGGGAACGGGCGTCGGGGTGTCGGAGCGGGTCATGGCGCCATCCTTGCGGATCCGCGGGCTCGTGCGGACCGCTGCTGGGGTGGCCGGGCTACAGGTACGGCCGCACCAGCGTGTCGTACCGGGCCGCCATCGTGGCGATCGTCTCGTCGCCGGGGGCGTCCCAGATCTCCTGGTTGAAGATCTCGACCTCCACGTCGCCGGCGTAGCCGGTCTCGGCGACCCAGGACGTGATGGTCGGGAAGTCGATGTACCCGTCGCCCATGAATCCGCGGGAGAGCAGGATGTCCTGGGCCAGCGGGAGCTGCCAGTCGCACACCTGGTAGGACGCGATCCGGCCGGAGGTGCCGGCCCTGACGATCTGCTCGCGCAGCTCGGGGTCCCACCACACGTGGTAGGTGTCGATGACCACCCCGACCGTCTCGGCGGGGAACTGCTCGGCCAGGTCCAGGCACTGCTTCAACGTGGACAGCACGGCCCGGTCCGCCGCGAAGATCGGGTTCAGCGGCTCCAGGACGATCCGGACGTCGTGCTCGGCCGCGAACGGGGCCAGGTCGGCGACCCGGTCGGCCACCCGCTGCCGCGCCGCGACCAGGTCGCGGTCGCCGTCGGGCAGTGCCGGGCCCCCGGGCGCGCTCGCCGCCCCAAGACCGCCGACCACCATGACCAGCTCGCGGGTGCCCAACGTCGCGGCCTCGACGATCGCGGCCTTGTTGTCGTCCAGGGCGGCCGCCTTACCCGCCTCGTCCGCGGCGGTCAGGAACCCGCCACGGCACAGCGAGGAGACCCGCAGCCCGGCGTCGGCGACGATCCTCGCGGCGCTGGCCAGGCCGGCCTCGGCCACCCGGTCCCGCCAGAGCCCGACGGCCGGCAGCCCGGCCCGCACGGCGCCGTCGACGGCCTCGGCGAGGGTCCAGGCCTTCGTGGTGGCCGTGTTCAGGGAGAGCCGGCTCAGGTCCGCCATCAGAGCTCGATCGGGGAGAGCTCGATGCGGCGCCCCTGCGCGGAGGACGCCAGGCCGGCCTCGGCCAGCTGCACGCCTCGGGCGGCCGAGAGGAGGTCGTATCGGTGCTCACGACCGGCGACGGCGTCGCGCAGGAACTCCTCCCACTGCAGCTTGAAACCGTTGTCCAGGTCGTCGTTCGCGGGGACCTCGAGCCACTGGTCGCGGAACGGCTCGGTGACGGGCAGGTCCGGGTTCCAGACCGGCTTCGGGGTGTGCGCACGCTGCTGGGCGACGCACTTGCGCAGCCCCGCGACAGCGGATCCGTGGGTGCCGTCCACCTGGAACTCGACGAGCTCGTCGCGGTAGACGCGCACGGCCCAGGAGGAGTTGATCTGGGCGATGATCTCCTCACCGTTCGGGCCGGCGATCTCGAAGATGCCGTACGCGGCGTCGTCGGCGGTGGCGTCGTACGCCTCGCCGCGCTCGTCCCAGCGGGTCGGGATGTGGGTCGCGGTCTTGGCGACCACCGACTTCACGGAGCCGAGGATGCCCTCGAGGACGTAGTTCCAGTGGCAGAACATGTCCGTGGTCATGCCGCCGCCGTCCTGGCTGCGGTAGTTCCAGGAGGGGCGCTGGGCGGCCTGGTGGTCACCCTCGAAGACCCAGTAGCCGAACTCCCCGCGCAGGGACAGGATGCGGCCGAAGAAGCCCTCGTCCACGAGCCGGCGCAGCTTCACCAGGCCCGGGAGGTACAGCTTGTCGTGGACGACGCCGGCGGTGACGCCGGTCTCGTTGCGGAGCCGGGCCAGCTGGATGGCCTCCTCGAGGGTCTCGGCGGTCGGCTTCTCGGTGAAGATGTGCTTGCCGTTGCGCATCGCCTGGGTCAGCGCGGCGTAGCGCCGGGAGGTGACCTGGGAGTCGAAGTAGACGTCGATGTCGTCGGCGTCGATGACCGCATCCTGGTCGGTGGTCCACTCGGCGATGTCGTGCTTCTCGGCGATCTCCCGGACCGCGTCCGCACGGCGTCCGACGAGGATCGGCTCGACCTGGACCTTCGTGCCGTCCTCGAGGACCACGCCGCCGGCCTCCCGGATCGGCAGGATCGAGCGGAGCAGGTGCTGGCGGTAGCCCATGCGGCCGGTGATGCCGTTCATGGCGATGCGGAGGGTGCGGGTCGTCATCGGGTCGTCGTCTCCTGGGATTCGGTGGGGGAGCGGGCACTCCCGTCCTTGGAATGCGCTTTCCGTAGCGTACGTCCGGGGTTCGGCAACGTCAAGATCCGCATGCGACCACCCGCGAGGTGCCCACGGCTCGAGTCTCGACCGGCGGTCCCGACGACGCTTCCCGTTGTGGGCATGGCGGGATCACGTCATGCTTGGCTCGCTCTGCAGGACCAGCGGTGAACCCGGAGGACGATTCGATGTCGGACATGTTCAACGACTTCAAGGACAAGGCGAGCGACGCACTGGAGAGTGCGAAGAGCAAGGTCGGCCCCGCCGTCGAGGGACTCACCGACAAGGCGGCCGACGTGTTCGGCGACGTCAAGGAGAAGGCCGGCGATGTCCTCGAGGACGTGAAGGGCAAGGCCGAGGACGTGATCGAGGACGTCAAGGACCGCTTCGACGGGGACGGCGACACCGACTCGCCGGAGCCGCCCGGGACTCCGGGCCTGCCCCGGACGTGACTCCCGACACCGACCGGCCGGCGCCGCCCGCCTGAACCGCGGACCCGGACGGGACCGCGGGTCAGGCCCGTGGTGGCGTGGAGTCGCGCAGCACGACGGTGCTCGCGACCCGCTCCAGCCGGGGCTCGGCGGCAGGCTCGCCGAGCGTCAGCTCGGTCGCTGTGGCGCCGACCTGCAGGAGTGGCACCCGGACCGTCGTCAGCGACGGGGTCACGTCCCGCAGGGTGACGATGTCGTCGAACCCGGCGATCCCGATCCCGGTGCCGACGGTCACGCCCGCGTCCCGGGCCGCGGCCATCGCGCCGACCGCCATCACGTCGTTGACGGCGAGGACCACGTCGACGGCGGCGCCCGAGTCGAGGAGTTCGCGCATGCCTTCGTAGCCGCCGTCCCGGGTGAAGGCCGAGCGCATGATGTGCTCGGGGGCCAGCGCGGCTCCGCGGCTCGCCAGCCCGGCGGCGAATCCCTCCATGCGGTCCCGGGCGGTGAGGTGCCCGGCCGGGCCGGCCAGTGCGGCGAACCGGCGGTAGCCGGCCGCGTGCAGCGCGACGGCCAGGTCGGCGGCGCCGGCGGTGTTCTCGATCGCGACCGTGTCCACGTCGAACAGGGGCTGCCCGATCATCGCGACCGCACCGCCACCGGCCCGGTAGGCCGAGAGGGCCGCGCGAAGACGGTCGTTGACGGTCTCGTCCTCGATCCGGCTCCCGGCCATCACGATGGCACGGGCCCGCTGGCTCTGGAGCACCTCGATGAAGGCGATCTCGCGTTCCGGGTCGTGACCGGTGCTGGCCAGCGTGACCATGAGCCCGGCCCGTTCGGCGGCCGTGGTCACCCCGGCGGCGATCGAGGAGAAGTAGGGATCGGCGATGTCATGGACGATCAGACCGAGCGTGGTGGTGCGGCCACGAGCCATCGCCTGGGCGTTCGCGTCCGGCGAGTAGTGCAGCGCCGCGGCGGCCGCGAGCACCCGGTCCCGCAGTTCGGGGCGGACCGTCCGGTTGGCGCTGCCGTTGATGGCGCGGGAGGCGGTCGCGAGGGAGACGCCCGCCTCGCGGGCCACGTCACTGAGGGTCACCGAGGCCATGTCTTGATGGTAAGCGCTTTCACCACCTCGTGGGGGAGGTGCCCCGGCGCCGGACCTGCGAGCGTGCGGTTGTGCGGCCTATTGACCGGATGTGCCGCACAGCCGCGCGCCCGGTCTCGGATCCGATCGCAGCGGTCAACTGCCCGCCTGGGCCATGCGGCGGATCCAGGCGGCGTCCTCGGGGAGGAGGTCGCGCGGCAGCGGAACGGGGACTCGGCCACCGGGCACGCCGATCGCGACGATGGCGGTCCAGCCGCCACCCGGTGCGGGACCGGGCACCTGCTCCATCATCCGGTACTCGGCGCGTTCGGTGAGGTGGCAGTCGATCAGGAGTGCCTCACCGTCACCCGCCAGGCCGATCACCGCGGCCAGGCACGCGCCCAGGTCGGCTCGGGCGTCGGGACCGGCGTACGGGCGGGACTGGAGCCCGAGCTCGCGTCCACCGGCCGGATCCTCCGGGTCGGGCGGGTACAGCAGGGCCTGCGCCACGAGCCGGCCGTCCCGCCGCAGTGCCACGCTGGCGCCGGGATCGAAGGCGGTGTCCGAGCCGGCCGTGAAGTCCGCGGCGAACTCCGCCCGGAGCCACCTCATCGGCGCGGCCGGCGACCACGCCGCGTGCTGGGCCGTGTCGTGCTCGAGGAAGACCTCAAGTGCCGCGTCGCGCTCGGCGTCCCGGATCGGTCCGACCGAGCCGGCCGGCCGTGGCCGCGAGGCCGGCCAGTCACGCAGCTCGGGGCCGACCAGGTAGCGCCACGGCGGTATCGCCTGGATCGCCACCCCACTGTGGCGCTCGGCCAACGCATGGCGGCCAGTCCACCACGCCCACGCGGCCGGCGTGCGCGTCAGTGCCCAGAGCCGGCGGCAGCGTCCTCCAGGACCGCACGGTCCGCGTCCGCCTGCGCCACCACCACCGGCGTGACCCGCGAGATCGTGTACGCGACGAAGATCAGGCACAGCCCGACGGCGCCGAGGAACACCGCAGGTAACCCGAATGCCTCTCCGACCACGCCGCCGAGCAGCGCTCCGATCGGCATCGTGCCGTAGGTGACCGTGGCGGACGCCCCGCCGACGCGTCCGAGCAGGGCGTCCGGGATGAGTCGTTGCCGCATCGCCCGGGTGATCACATTGCCGACGATGTTCGTGAAGCCGACCACGACGAAGGCGGCACCGATGACCCACGCATCCGGCACCAGCACCGGGACCGCCAACAGGGCCGAGTTGACGACCCAGACGACTCCGAGCAGCCGGGTCTCGCTGACTCGCGCGAGCAGGTGCTCGGCCAGCACCGAGCCCAGCAGAGCCCCGATGGCGACGGTGGTGATCAGGATCGCGTACATCTGCTCCGAAAGTCCCACGGCCGACCCGGGGCCGACCAGCCACAGCACGAACACGGCGAAGTAGGCGCTGTTGGCCAGGTTCATGGCAGCGGAGGTGATGACCAGCGGACGTAGCACCGCGTGACCGAGGAGGTACCGCAACCCGGCCAGGATCCGCGTGCCGATGGACTCCGCGGAGGTCTCGTCCCTGGCCTGGGCCGAGGTCCCAGTCCCCGGCACCCGAACGCCACCCACGTGGTCACCGGCACGATAGCTCCCGCGCAGGCCGAGGCCGATGCAGCCGATCGCCACACCGCACAGCAGGCCCGGCACGCCGAATGCCCAGGCCGGGCCCACCGTGAGCAGGAATCCTCCCAACGGCGCACCCACGAACTGGTTCGCGACCTGCTGCACGCCGAGCAGGCGACCGTTGGCGGACGCGAGGCGTGCGCGTGGGGTCACCGCTGGGATGAGGGTGCCCGCGGCGGTGTCGGCGAACACTTCGGCGGCGCCGAACACGAGCAGGAGACCGAGCAGGACCGGCATGGTCAGGGAGTCGGTGAGGGCGGCCGCAGTCGCCAACGTCAGAACGACCATCCGGAGCCCCATGGCGGCGACCATGATCCGCCGCCGGTCGCCACGGTCGATCAGCGCGCCGGCGTACAGCCCGAGCAGCAGCCAGGGCAGCCAGGTCGCGGCGGACAGCAGTGAGATCCGCAGCGGGGACGTGGTCAGCGTGAGGCCGATCAACGGCACCGCCACGAGCAGGATCCCATCAGCCAGGTTCGACGCGGCGGTGGACGCGAAGAGGGCGACGAACCGGTGGCCGAGCGGCTCCTTGGCCTTCGGCGTGGTGTCCAACGATGCGGTCATGGTGGTGCTCCTCGTAGAATGTGCAGAGAAACGGCTGCAGAGAAACCAATGCAGAGAAATCTCTGGAACTGTAGCGTCTGGAGGATGGAGAGGGCAAGGGCTATGGACGAACTCGCTCACGAACCGCGACTGGACGCGGCGGCGATGAAGGCGTTCGCGCACCCGTTGCGACTGCGGATGTTCTCGGTGCTCTCGAACTCGGGTCCAGCCACGGCGACCCTGCTCGCGCAGCGGCTCGGCGAGAACACCGCGCAGACGAGCTACCACCTCCGCCAGCTCGAGCGGCACGGGCTGGTGGTGGAGGATGCGAACTTGGGCAAGGGGCGTGAACGTTGGTGGCGCGCCGGTTCCTTCAGCATGCGCAAGAGCGCCGATGCCGCGACGGCGCCGGTCGAGGCGATGCTCCGCTCGGCGATGGTCGAGGATCAGGCGGCCACGTTGCAGGCCTGGCTCTCCGACGACACGGCGCAGGAAGAGTGGGTGACGGCGTCCCTGGAACAGTCCACCACGGCGATCCTGACGGCGGCGGAGCTGGCGGCCATGAATCGTGAGGTCCAGGACGTGATCGAGCGCCACACCTCGGAGGGGACTGGCCGGGAGGCCGCACTTCGGGCGCAGTCCGACGGCTTGCGGCGGATCCGGGTCTACTACGACGGCTTCCCGCTACCCCAGGAGTGAGGGCGCCGGTGGTCTTGGTCAGCGGGCCCGGGACAGCCAGGCGCTCGGGTCCTCGGTCACCCCGGCCAGGGCGGCCCGCGCCGCGCCGGTCAGCGCAGGCCGGTCGCCGGCCACCGAGGCGCGCACCTGCGGTGGTGCCCACCGCGAGGCGAGCACCCGGACCGTGAGTTCGCGCTCGAGCTCGGGACGCAGGTACTCGGTCAACGGTGCGAAACTGTTGCCAAGGACCACCTCGGAGACGTCGACCAGGTTGATGAAGGCGCCGACGGCCGTGCCCAGGGCCCGGGCCGCGCTGTGCACGGCGGCGAGGGCGCCGGGGTCCGCGGCGGCGAGCGCGTCGACCAGGTCCGGCGGACGGGCACCCTCGGGCAGGCCGGCCCGACGCAGCAGCGCAGCGCTTCCGGCGTAGGTCTCCAGGCAGCCGGTTGCGCCGCACCGGCAGGTGTCGCCGGCCGGGTCCACGCACACGTGCCCGAGCTCTCCGCTCCAGCCGTGCTCGCCGGCGAAGATCTCACCGCCGTGCACGATCGCCGCACCGATGCCGACGCTGCCGGACAGGTACAGGAACGAGTCGGTGGCCGAGCCCGCGGCCAGTTCCGCGCCGGCCGCGAACCTGGCCTCGTTGCCCAGGTGCAGTCGTCCGCCCGGGATCGGTCCGCCGAGGAGGGCCGCCGGAGTGACGGCCGTCCAGGCGAGGTTCGGCGCCAGCAGCAGCACGTCGTCGCGAAGCAGGCCGGGCAGGGCCAGCCCGGTGCCCGCCAGCCGGATGCCGCCGGCCGTGGCAGTGTCCGCGATCTCGATGCCGAGCGTGCCCAACTCGGACAGGACCGGCCCGGGATCGGACCCGCGCAGGTCCCGCTCCCGGGTCGCCTCCGCGAGCACCCGCCCGGACAGGTCGAGCACCCGCGCCGCCAGGTAGTCGATGTTCACCTCGAGGCCCAGAGCGCCAACCGTCCCGGTGGCCGGTCGGAGCGGGATGGCGGGGCGCCCGGCCGCCCCGGCGGTCAGCGGCGCATCCTCGGCGACGAGCCCGCCGTCGATCAGTTCGGTGACCAGGCGCGAGACCGTCGCCCGGGTCAACCCGGTCGCCGTGGCCACGTCGGCGCGTGAGGGCGGGGTCGGCGCGGTCATCACGGTCCGGGCGATCAGCGACAGGTTGTGCTCGCGCAGCGTCTCCTGCCGCACGGCCCCGCCGCCTCGTCCGCCGCTGCTTCGCATGACCTTGACCCTAGCCGAATCCAGGGATAAGTTCAGCAGCACAACAAACCCTTCCCAAACCTTGACCAAGGAGCCCGCGATGGTGCGCACGCCCACTGCTGATGACAAGTTCTCGTTCGGCCTCTGGACCGTCGGCTGGACGGCCCGGGACCAGTTCGGCGAGGCCACCCGGCCGGCCCTGGACCCGCGCGAATACGCGACCAAGCTGGCCGAGCTCGGCGCCTGGGGCGTCACCTTCCACGACGACGACGTGGTGCCGTTCGGCAGTGACGACGCCACCCGCGAGGAGATCCTCACCGGCTTCAAGAAGGCAACCGACGACGCCGGGCTGGTCATCGAGATGGTCACCACCAACCTGTTCAGCCACCCGGTGTTCAAGGACGGCGGGTTCACCTCCAACGACCGCTCCGTGCGCCGGTACGCGCTGCGCAAGGTCCTGCGGAACGTGGACCTGGCCGCCTCCCTCGGCGCCTCCACGTTCGTGATGTGGGGCGGACGCGAGGGGAGCGAGTACGACGGCGTCAAGGACGTCAACGCCGCTCTCGACCGCTACCGCGAGGGCGTGGACATCGTGGCCGCCTACATCAAGGAGAAGGGCTACGGCCTCCGGATCGCGCTCGAGCCGAAGCCGAACGAGCCCCGCGGGGACATCCTGCTGCCCACCGTCGGCCACGCCCTCGGTTTCATCGCCGAGCTCGAGCACGGCGACATCGTGGGCCTGAACCCCGAGACCGGGCACGAGCAGATGGCGGGCCTGAACTACACCCACGGCCTCGGCCAGGCGCTGTGGTCCGGCAAGCTCTTCCACATCGACCTGAACGGCCAGCGCTCGATCAAGTACGACCAGGACCTGGTGTTCGGTCACGGTGACCTGCTCTCCGCGTTCTTCACCGTGGACCTTCTCGAGAACGGCTTCCCCGGTGGCGGGCCCACCTATGACGGGCCGCGTCACTTCGATTACAAGCCGTCCCGCACCGAGGGTCTCGAGGGCGTCTGGGACTCGGCCAGGGCGAACATGGAGACCTACCTGCTGCTCGCGGAGAAGGCGAAGGCCTACCGAGCGGACCCGGCCGTGCAGGAGGCGTTCGTGACCTCCGGGGTTCTCGAGCTGTCCGAGTCCACCCTGGGTGTGGGCGAATCCGTCGCCGACCTGCTCGCGGACTCCACCGCGTTCGAGGGCTTCGACCCGGACGCCGCCGGGATGCGCGAGTACGCGTTCGTGCGCCTGAACCAGTTGGCGCTCCAGCACCTGATCGGCTAGGTCTAGTCCATGGCATCGTCGCGGCAACTCGTGGCCGGGGTGGACTCATCCACCCAGTCCTGCAAGGTCGTCGTCCGGGATGCGCGGACCGGGGCGCTGGTGCGCTTCGGCTCCGCGCCGCACCCGGACGGCACGGAGGTGGATCCGGAGGCCTGGTGGGACGCCCTCCAGGTGGCGATCGGCGCCGCCGGCGGTCTCGACGACGTCGAGGCGGTCGCGGTCGGTGGCCAGCAGCACGGCATGGTCGCCCTCGACGCCGACGGCGCGGCGGTCCGCCCGGCCCTGCTGTGGAACGACACCCGCAGCGCGCAGGCGGCGCTCGACCTGATCGACGAACTGAGCGACGGCACGCCAGGTTCCGGCGAACGGGCGTGGGCGGAGGCGACCGGCAGCGTTCCGGTCGCCTCCTACACGATCACGAAGCTGCGCTGGCTCGCTGAGCACGAGCCGGAGAACGCGGACCGGGTCGAGGCGGTGGCGCTGCCGCACGACTGGCTCACTTGGCGCCTGGCCGGGGACGGCCCGGGCACCGACGGGCTGTCCCGGCTCACCACGGACCGGTCCGACGCCTCGGGCACCGGGTACTTCGATGCCGCACGTAACTCCTACCGGTTCGACCTGCTCGAGCGCGCGTTCGGGCGCCGGATCGGTGTGCCCGCGGTGATCGGGCCGGCCGAGCAGGCCCGGGACCGTGACGGCCTGGTACTCGGACCGGGGGCCGGGGACAACGCCGGCGCCGCGCTCGGCCTGGGTATGGGCAGTGGTGACGTGGCGCTCTCGATCGGCACCTCCGGGGTGGTCAGCGCCGTATCGCAACGCCCGACGGCCGACGCGTCCGGTCTGGTCTCCGGCTTCGCCGATGCGACGGGCCTGTTCCTGCCGTTGGCGGCGACCCTCAATGGCAGCAGGGTCCTGGATGCGATGCGCGCGCTGCTCGGGCGGGAGCACCGAGAACTGGCCGAACTCGCCCTGTCCGCCCCGGCCGGGTCGGACGGACTGGTCCTGGTGCCCTACTTCGAGGGCGAACGCACCCCGAACAAGCCGGACGCCACGGGCGCGCTGCATGGCGTGCGCCTCGGGAACACGACGCCCGCGCACCTGGCTCGCGCCGCCGTCGAAGGTCTGCTCTGCGGACTAGCGGACGGGCTGGACGCGGTGCGTGAGGCGGGCGTTGCGGTGGAGCGGATCGTTCTCATCGGTGGCGCCGCGCAGTCCGAGGCGGTCCGGCGGATCGCCCCGACCGTGCTCGGGCTGGACGTGACCGTGCCCCAGCCCGGTGAGTACGTGGCCGACGGCGCCGCCCGCCAGGCCGCGTGGGTGCTGCTCGGCGAGGACGAGCCTCCGGCGTGGCCGCTCGCCGGGGAGAAGACCTACCGCTGCGAGGGCGGAGCCACGCCCCGCCTGCGGGAACGCTACGCCCTCGCCCGCGAGATGACGCTCTCGACGGAGCGCTGACGTGCGTCGGTTCGAACTGCCGCGGCGCGTCATCGACGCCTTCGCGAGCGCCGGCGTACAGATGGACCTCCTGCCGTACGTCGCCGGCGCGAGCCGGGCAGAGGTGCGGGTCGCGCTCATCGAGCCGGGCGGCACCATCGGCAGGCACCGGGCCACCCGGAGCCAGGCGTTCGCGGTGGTCGCGGGGGAGGGTGAGGTCGCGGCCGCCGATGAGGTCCGCCATCCCCTGCAGGCGGGGCACGTGGTCGTCTGGGAGGCCGGGGAGCTGCACCAGTCCTGGGCGACGACCGCGATGACGGTCGTGATCGTGGAGACGGACGGGCGTATCGAGACGACCGAGCACCACCGGGAGCTGTAGTCGACCGCGCGTCACTGGACGCTGTCGGCGCGCTGGCGGCGGATACTGGGACGGTGAGGGCCGGGGGACGGCGCCGGAGGGCGACGCGTGGTGGCCGCGTGGGCGGCGCCGTCGAGCAACCCCTCCCGCGCCATGTCGGCATCGTCATGGACGGGAACCGGCGCTGGGCCCAAGCGATCGGCCAGACCGCGGGCTTCGGCCACAGGGCGGGCGCCGACCATCTCGGCGACGCCCTCGAGTGGCTGCGGACGCGTGGCGTCGACCACGTCAGCGTGTTCGTCCTGTCGGTCGACAACATCCGGAAACGTTCGGCCCAGGAGGTCGGCCACCTCTTCGGGCTCATCGAGTCCGTGCTCCCGGCCACCATTGAGCGGTCGCAGCACTGGCAGGTCCACATCTCCGGCGATCTGGCACTGGCCCCTCCAGGGGCGCGCCGAGCCCTGCGACGCGCGGTCGAACTCAGTCGGGGCCGAGCCGGGCAGCTCACGCTCGGCATCGGCTACGACCCGCACGCCGACATCGTCGCCGGCGTCCGGGCCGCGCTCGCGGACGGTGCCGCGGAGCTGGACGGCGAGGACCTGGTCCGGGCGATCGGCGAGCGCCTGCCCGGCGGGCCGGTTCGGGACATCGATCTGGTCATCCGGACCAGCGGGGAGCGCCGGATCTCGGGCTTCTTCCCGTGGCAGGCCGCCCGCGCCGAGATCGTCTTCTCGCCCAAGATGTGGCCCGCGTTCACCGAGGCCGACCTTGATGCGGCACTCGCGGAGTATGCCCGCCGACGTGTCGCGGTCCGCATCTGACCGCAACGGCGGCTAGAGGCTGCCGACCACCACCTCGAACCAGTTCCGCCGTCCGACGCGCAGGATCGAGCCGGTCGAGAGCTCGGGGCGCGCGTCGGCCTCACGCAGCGGCCGGCCGTCCAACGACACGGCGCCGTCGGCGATCAGCCGTCGCGCGGCGTTGCGGGACAGTTCGGGTCGGGCTGTGAGAACGATCTCGAGCAGCACGCTGGTCGGCGAGGCGATGAGGTGCGGGACGTCGTCGGGCAGCCCGTTGCCCGAGAACACCCGCGTGAACTCCGCCCGTGCCCGGTCCGCAGCAGCCGCACCGTGGTAGCGGGCGACGATCGCCTCGGCGAGGTCGAGCTTCGCGTCGCGGCTGTTCGCGCCGCCCTGCCGGGCGCGGCGCTCGAGACCGGCGACGACGGCGTCCGGCAGGTCGGTGTAGACACGCGCCCAGGTGTCGATCAGGTCGTCCCGGAGCGTCATCAGCCGCCCGAACTTCTGGGTCGGGGAGTGCGCCAGGGCGACGTAGTTGTTCAGGGACTTGGACTGCTTGGCGCCGCCGTCGAGCCCGGGGGTGATGGTGCTGGTGATCACGGTCTGCGGACGCTGGCCGTGCTTGGCCTGCAACTGGCGACCCACGGTCTCGTTGAACAGCTGGTCCGAGCCCACGATCGTCAGGTCCGAAGCGAGGGCGACGCTGTCGTAGCCCTGCAGCACCGGGTAGATCAGCTCGTGGACACCGATCTCCTGACCGTCGCGGACGCGTGCCTGGAACATGTCGCGGGCGATGAGTTGGGCGTGCGTGACGAGACTGAGCTCACCCATCAGGTCGGTGACCGCCATGGCGTCGAACCATTCGGAGTTGCGTCGGACCTCGAGCACCGCCGGGTCGTCGCGGAGCACCACGGAGACCTGTCGCAGGAACGCCCGGGCGTTCGTCTCGATCTCCTCCGGGGTGAGCACGGGCCTGGTCCGGTCCCGGCCGGTCGGGTCTCCGATCCGCGTCGTGGTGTCGCCGAGCAGGAACACGACGACATGACCGAGATCCTGCAGGTAGCGCATCATCCAGAGGTTGACGGCGTGGCCCAGATGCAGGTCGGGCGCGGTGCAGTCGACGCCGAACTTGATCCGCATCGGCCTCCCCGAGGCGAGTCGATCGATGAGGTCGGTGCGGCCGAAGATCTGGTCGGTGGTCCGTCCCAGGTGGGTGAGCACGTCCTGGCTGTCGTTCATGTGGTCCTCCTCGATGGTGGGCTCGAGCGGGGACCCGTGCAGCCACTCGCTCAGAGACGACGAAAGGTGAGGACCATGTGGTCCTCACCTGTGGCTCCGGGGTGGCGGCCGGCGACGTCAGGGGCGCGCGGGCGAACGGCTCACACCGGAGCCGTTCGGATACACGCGACGCGTCAGCACGCTCGGCAGCGTATCCGATCGGGAGAGTGGTGCAGCGTGGAACGGAGGCGGTCGCGGAGGTGCCGCTCCCGTCCGGCGCACTACCGTGTGCAGATGTCACCTCTGCGGTTGGCGCTCGTCTGCCTGCACACCTCACCGGCAACCGAACCGGGTGCCGGTGACGCGGGCGGGATGAACGTCGTCGTCTGGCAGCAGGCGCAGGCGCTCGCCGCGCTCGGTCACCGGGTGGACGTGATCACGCGGCGATCCGACCCGGCCCAGCCGGAGCACACGACCCCCAGCCCACACCTGACCCTGCGGTTCCTCGACGCGGGCCCAGCGCAGCCGCTGCCGAAGGGTGCCCATGAGGATGTCGTGGCGGACTTCGGTGCTGAGTTGGCGCGGGTCGCGGAGCTCGGGCGATTCGGGCGCTACGACCTGATCCACTCCCACCACTGGTTCTCCGGGGTCGCGGCACTGCCGGTCGCGCGGTCCCTCGGCACCCCGCACGTGCAGAGCTTCCACTCGATCGCCGCACCGGAGGCCACGCCGCTGTCCGCGGGGGAGCGGCCGGAGTCGCCGGGACGGCTCGCCGGGGAGGCGATGCTGGCGCGCGAGTCGGACCTGGTCGTGGCGATCAGCGCCGCCGAGGCGCGGACCGTCACCGGCCGGCTCGGCGCTGACCCCGATCGGGTGGTGATCGTCGGGCCGGGCGTGGACAACAACCTGTTCCACCCGGATCTGCGGCGACCAGGGGCCGGCGGCGCCGGACCTGCGCCGGATCCCGGGCACCTGCTCGTGGCCGGGCGGCTGCACCCGCTCAAGGGGATCGACCTGGGCATCGAGGCGCTCGCGCTGCTCCCGGAGCCACGGCCGCTCCTGGTGGTCGCCGGCGACCCGGCCAGCGACACCGCCGAGTACGCGCAGTGGTTGCACGAGCTCGCGAGGGCGCGTGGCGTCGCGGACCTGGTGCAGTTCGCCGGAGCCCAGCACCGGGCGGACCTGGCGGCGCTGATGCGCACGGCGCGAGCGGTCCTGGTGACCTCCCACTCCGAGACCTACGGACTGGTGGCGCTGGAGGCGTCGGCCTCGGGCGTCCCGGTGGTGGCCGCAGCGGGCGCCGGCGGGCTCGCCGAGGCCGTGCTCGACGGCGTCACGGGGCTGCTCGTGCCGACCCGCGTCCCCGGCGACTGGGCCGCGGCGATCGAGCGGGTCCTCACCGAGCCGGGCCTCGCAGGTGCCCTCGGGGGTGCCGGTCGGGACCGGGCCCTCGGCCTGGACTGGGAGAACTCGGCGCGGGACCTGCTCGAGGCCTACGTCAGTGCAACAGCGCGACGACCGCGATCATGACCGGCAGCGACAACACCGTGGTGACCAGCTGCGCGTCGCGTGCGATCGCCTGCCCCTGCCCGTACTGGAGGGCATAGACCAGCACGTTCTGCGCCGTCGGGAGTGCCGCCATCAGCACCACGCCGAGCGCCGCCTCGTGATCGAGCGAGAACGCGGCGGCGAGCCCGAAGGCGAGCAGGGGGTGGACGACGGCGCGCAGTGTGGTCACGACGACCAGATCGGGCATCGGGGCACGGCCGGCGACCGGCCGCTCGGCCGCGCCGGACCCCTTCTTCGACCCGACCAGGGACAGGCCGAGCGTGATCAGCGCAAGGGGGGCGGCGGCGGCCCCGACGAGCCGGAACGGCTCGAGGACGAAGTCCGGCGGCGACCAGGGCAGCACGGCGAGCACGATCCCGATGGCCGCGGCGATCGTCACCGGGTTCGTCAGCGGCCGCAGGATGAGCTGGCGGCGGGAGGCGGAGCCCGCCGGCCGGGTGTCCAGGATCGCGAACGCCACCGGAGCCAGCACGAGCAGCTGCACGAGCAGCACCGGCACGACCGGCACGGCGGTGCCCAGCACATAGACGGCCAACGGCAGGCCGAGGTTTCCGGCGTTGAGGTAGGAGCTCGACAGTGCGCCGACCGTCGACTCCCCGGTGCCGCGGTGCAGCACGAGCCGGAAGACCACGCCGCCGATGACCGCGACCGCCAGCGTGGAGACGACGGTGGTCAGAGCGCTGGTGGTGAACAGCAGGCCGAGGTCCGTCTCCGCGATCGTGGTCAGCAGCAGCGACGGGGTCGCGACCGTGAACACGAGCTTCGCGAGCACGAGTTGGGCGTTCGCTCCGAGGACCTTGGCGGTGCCCAGGATCCAGCCGATGACGGCGATCACCGTCATCGTCCCGAGGGCGACGAGGATCCCGCTCACGGGGCCGACCGCTCCTCGAGGAAGCGCTGCACCACCGAGGAGTCCAGGTCACCGAGGCCCGCCGTGACCACCTCCGCGAACAGGCCCCGCAGGAACTGCACGTGCTCGGTCGGGGTGCCGACCGAGCGCGCCTGCGCGAGGGCGAAGTCGAGGTCCTTGATCATCAGGCGGGCGGCGCTCGCTGGTTCGTGGTCGTGGGCGACGAACCTCGGGCCCTTGACCTCCAGGAGCCGGCTGCCCGCGTAGCCACCGCCGACGGCCTCGAACAGTGCCGAGAGGTCCAGGCCCGACCGGTCGGCGATCACCGCGGCCTCCGCGAGGGCCACCGTGGTGGCCGCGACGACCAGCTGGTTGCACGCCTTGGCGACCTGGCCGGATCCGAGCGGGCCCAGGTGGGTGGACCGGCCGCACGGGGCGAGCACGTCCGCCGCCGTCGCGGCGTCGGTGTCCGCGCCGCCGATGAGGATCGACAGGGTCCCGGCGATGGCGCCCTCCCGGCCGCCGCTGACCGGGGCGTCGACCACGCGCACGGCGCCACCTGTACGCTCGGTCAGCTCGACGCCGAGCGCGCGGACGCCGTCGGGCGCCGACGTCGAGCAGACCACGAGGAGGAGGTCGCCGGTGCGCCCGGAGAGCACTCCGGCGGGCCCTTCGAGAACCTCCCACAGCTCGGGCAGGTCCGGCAGCACGGTCACGATGACGGTGCACTCGGCTGCGAGGGCCGCGGGTGACGGCGCCCAGACCGCGCCCGCCGCGACCAGGTCCGCCGCCGCCGCGGGGCGGCGCGCGGTCACGTGCAGGCGCCCGGGATCGTCCGCGGCGGCCAGGAGGTGTGCGGCCATCGGCGCACCCATGGTGCCGAGGCCGATCACACCGAGGCCGCCGGTGCGGGGCTCGCCGGATGTCATGCCCGGCACGGTACCGCCGATACGGGCGGCGCCCGGGGGGTGGTCGCTCAGTGGACGCCCGGCAGGCCCGGCAGCAGCGCTTCGATCTCGTCACGGTCCAGGACACGGTCGACCAGGAGCGCGTGCAGCTCGAGCGGTAGGTCCTCACCCTCGGCGACGGTGAGGGGGGTGTCCCAGGCGAGCGCCGGGCCCACTCCGAGGTAGTCCGCGGCGCGGGCGAACCATGGCCGCGCCGTGGCGCCCTGGACCAGGAGGGCGGTCCAGGAGCCGTCCTCGGTGGCCCGGGATACGGCGAGCCACGGCGAGGTCGAGCCGTGCGCCGTCTCCTCGCCCTCGCCGTCGGCGACGAGGAGAGTCGTCGGGCCGCCCGGTCCGAACCGCCAGAAGATCCCGCCGTAGCCGGCGCCCGGCCGGCCGGACGTGGCCGGGCTCTCGATCGTCAGGGCTCGGACGGAACGCAGGTCGCTGCGCCAGCTCAACTGCCAGCCGTCCGCCTCGGGCCGGGTCACGGCGGTCAGCTCGCGGTCCTCCTCGATGAGCACCTCGCCCTCGTGGGAGTGCCAGACGAGGTGCTCGGTCAGTGCGGCTCCGGTCAGGGTCATCTCATGCGGGACCTGGGTGCCGTGGTTCTCGAGCAGGGTCGGCCCGGCGCCACGGACGAAGGTGCGGCCACCCCAGAACGACGTGCCGTTGACCGCCGGCACCGCGAGCGACAGCCCGTACTGGTGGCGGTGGTCCACCGGGCTCTGCTCGGTGACCATGGTGCCGCCGAGGGTGTAGATCGGGTGTAGGAACGGACGTGGCGCGTGCACGTCCGGCAGGGCCGCGTGACGCTGGTACCGGGCCAGTTCGAGCCCGTCGACGCCGAGGACGCCGGCCTCGTCGTCGCGGCTCCAGAGCAGGACGCCCGGGGGAGCGGGCACCGCGCTGGTCTCGGCGCCGGTGACCTCGGCAGCCGGTCCGCTGCGCTCGCGGGGGACCGGGCCGGAGCTGGCTCGCTCCACCAGACGGGGACGGAAGTACAGCGAGGGTCGCTCGGCGCCGCCGAGGATCAGCTGGTGCAACTGCTCCCAGGCCTGCCGGCCCAACTCGGATTGCGGTACCGCCATCGTGGTCAGCGACGGCGTCGCGTACCGGGCGAACGCGATGTCGTCGAATCCGACCACCGAGATGTCCCCGGGCACGTCCACCCCGGACTCGTTGAGCTTCCCGAGCAGTCCGAAGGCGACCAGGTCGTTGTAGGCGAGCACCGCCGTCGCCCGGGACGCCAGCACGGCATCGAGCGCCGCGTAACCGTCCTCGATCATGGCCCCGCACGGCTCGTACCGGATGCTCAGGTGCGGGTACTCGCCCTCGAGCGCCCGCAGCGCCCGCAGCCGGACGGTGTTGGACGCGCTGCTCTCCGGACCGGCGAGGTAGATGAACCGGCTGTGCCCGAGCTTGATGAGCCGCTCGGTGAGGGTCCGGATGCCGTCGGCGTAGTCGACCGAGAGCACGGGCACGGAGCCGTCCTCCGGGTCCCGGTTCACCACCACGACCGGCCCGGCGACCGCGAGGACCTGGGCCAGCTCGGCGTCCGGCATCCGGGGCGAGCACAGGATCAGGGCGTCGCAGCGTCGCCGCGCCTCGAGGGCCAGTTCGAGTTCGCGGCCGGGATCCTCCACGCTGTCCGCCACCAGGACCCGGTAGGAGTCCCGGGCCGCTGCCTGGTTGGCGCCGCGCAGGATCTGCTGGAACATCGGGTTCGCCAGGTCGGGCACCAACAGCGCGACGGTCTGGGTCCGGCCGAGGGAGAGGCTGCGCGCGACGGTGCTGGGGCTGTAGTTGAGTTCGGCGGCCACGGCACGCACCCGCTCGGCGAGGTCCGCGCGGACGGTGGACCGACCGTTCATGACCCGGGAGACGGTGGCTCGGGAGACGCCGGCGGCGTCAGCGACCTCGGCGATGGTGGCGACCCGCGTGGCGTTCATGCGTCCGCTCCGGCCGGCGGGGCGGTGGCGGGGCAGGTGACACCGTCGAGGTGGCGCCCGGTCGGCGTGGTGGTCAGCGACATCGCGTGTCCTCCGGATCGTGAGGTCTGCGTGCAGACTACCCGATCAGAAACCGATTTCACGACCTCTGCGGCAACACGGGCGAACCTGCCCCCGAAAGCGCGCTCAGGCCGAGTCTAGCGGGCTCGTCCACGGCGATCCGGGGGTACTCGACAATCCGCGCGTCGGCACGCGCCACGGCGAGGTGCGGTTGGTGTCCGGAGCGCACCGCGCGATATGGCGCACTGGCGCGCAGAGCCTGAAACCGGTTGCCCCGGGTTGGTGTGTCGGGATGGCGAACGGCCCCCTCCCGGGGGAGAGGGCCGTTCGGGTTGGGGTGCGTCGGCTCAGGCCTCGGTGTCCCCGTCGACCCAGTCGAAGGTCTTCGTGACGGCCTTCTTCCAGTTCCGGTAGAGGCGCTCGCGGTCGCCGGAGTCCATCGAGGGCTCCCACCGCTTGTCCTCGGCCCAGTTGTCGATGACGTCCTGCTCACCGCTCCAGAAGCCGACCGCGATCCCGGCGGCGTAGGCGGCACCGAGCGCGGTCGTCTCGGCGACCTGCGGACGGACCACCGGCACGCCCAGGATGTCCGCCTGGAACTGCATGAGCGTCTCGTTGGCGATCATGCCGCCGTCGACCTTCAGTTCGGTCAGGTCGACGCCCGAGTCCGCGTTCATGGCATCGAGCACCTCGCGGGTCTGGAACGCGGTGGCCTCCAGGACGGCGCGAGCGATGTGGCCCTTGTTCACGTACCGGGTCAGGCCTACCAGGGCGCCGCGCGCGTCCGCCCGCCAGTACGGCGCGAACAGGCCCGAGAACGCGGGCACGAAGTACGCGCCGCCGTTGTCGTCGACCGACTTGGCCAGGTCCTCGACCTCCGGGGCGGAGGAGATGATGCCGAGGTTGTCCCGCAGCCACTGCACGAGGGATCCCGTGACCGCGATGGAGCCCTCGAGGGCGTACACGGCAGGCTGGTCACCGATCTTGTAGCAGACGGTGGTGAGCAGGCCGTTCTCGGACGGGATCTGCTCCGTGCCCGTGTTGATGAGCATGAAGTTGCCGGTGCCGTAGGTGTTCTTGGCCATGCCGACCTCGAAGCAGGCCTGGCCGAACGTGGCGGCCTGCTGGTCGCCGAGGATCCCTGAGATCGGCACGCCGGGGACCATGCCGCCCTCGCGGCCCTTGCCGTAGACCTCGGAGGAGGAGCGGATCTCGGGCAGCATCGACGTCGGGATGCCCATGTCCGCCGCGATCTCGGCGTCCCAGTCGAGCGTCGACAGGTCCATCAGCATCGTTCGGGAGGCGTTCGTCACGTCGGTGATGTGGACGCCACCGTCCTTGCCGCCGGTCATGTTCCACAGCACCCAGGTGTCGGTGTTGCCGAACAGCAGGTCCCCGGCCTCGGCCTTCGCCCGGGCACCCTCGACGTTGTCCAGGATCCACTTGACCTTGGGGCCGGAGAAGTAGGTGGCCAGCGGCAGGCCGACCTTCGCCTTGTACTTCTCGGCGCCCTCGTCGCCACCGAGTTCCTCGACGATCTTCTGCGTGCGAGTGTCCTGCCAGACGATCGCGTTGTAGACGGGCTCACCGGTGTTCTTGTCCCAGACCACCGCGGTCTCGCGCTGGTTCGTGATGCCGACGGCGGCGATGTCGCGGTGGGTCAGGTTGGCCCGGGTCAGGGCCAGAGCCACGACCTCGCGGACGTTCTTCCAGATCTCCAGGGCGTCGTGCTCCACCCACCCCGCCTTGGGAAAGATCTGCTCGTGCTCGAGCTGCCCGGACTCCACGATCTGACCGGAGTGGTTGAAGATGATCGCCCGGGAACTGGTGGTGCCCTGATCGATGGCGAGTACGTAGTCGGCCATGGTGTTTCCTCTCACTTCCTTGTGGTGCGCCCGGCGGGGCGGGCGTTTCGTGCGATGGGGTCATGGTCGGCCGGGCGCGAGCCCGTGCGGGACGCGCCCGGCCGGTGGATCAGAGGGTCGCGGTGGCGAGCAGACCGGCGATGACACCGCCGACGATCGGACCGGCGACCGGCACCCAGGAGTAGCCCCAGTCGCTGGAGCCCTTGCCCTTGATCGGCAGCAGTGCGTGCGCGATCCGGGGACCGAGGTCACGCGCCGGGTTGATGGCGTACCCGGTCGGGCCACCGAGGCTGGCGCCGATGCCGACCACCAGGAGTGCGACGGCGAGCGGCCCGAGGCCCGAGGGTGTGTGGCCGAACGCGATGATCACGAAGACCAGCACGAACGTCCCGATGACCTCGGTGATGAAGTTCCACCCGTAGGACCGGATCGCAGGCCCGGTCGAGAAGACGGCGAGCTTGGTGCCGTCGTCCGCGGGCTCGTCGAAGTGCTGCTTGTAGGCCAGCCAGCACACCACGGCACCGATGAACGCGCCGATCATCTGAGCGAGGATGTAGACGAACGCGTTCGGGACGGTGCCCGCGATGGCCTCGAGCCCTGCGTCGGGGTTCCCCGGGAAGAACTCCGCCCCGTTGGCGAGGAGTCCGAGGGTGACGGCGGGGTTGATGTGGGCGCCGGTCGAGAACGCGACGTACACGCCCGCGAACACCGCCAGACCCCATCCGAAGTTGATCAGGAGCCATCCCCCGTTGTTGCCCTTGGTCCGGGGCAGCACCACATTGGCCACCACGCCACACCCGAGCAACGTCAACATTGCGGTTCCCAGCACTTCAGGCAAGAAGATCGCACCGAAGTCCATGTTGTGCCTCTCTTTCTGATTCGGGAGGAACTATTTCGTGAACGCCCCATCGCGCCACAACGCACATACTGCCGCTGCGCGGCCTTGTGGTCAGGAAGGCTCGGCGAGCGAAATCATCGGGGCGATGTCGCCGGCCTGGAGTCGTGCGTGCTCCCCCTCCTCGTCCGTCGCGGTCTGGGCGGCTGCCTCGGTCGCCGCACGGCGGTCGAGGTAGGAACGCCGCTCGGTCTCGCGGCGGGAGGAGTCCCACCCGAGGATCGGTGCGATGATGTCGAGGATCTCGTCCAGGGCTCCCACGCCGGCGTCCGGGACCTCGTACTCGAGGCGGGTCCGGTGCACCAGCACGTCCTCGAGATGCAGGACGAGTTCGTGGGTGGCGGCGAACGCGATCTCCGCGCGCAGGTACGCCGGAGCGTGCTCCAGCGGCCGGGCCAGGTCCGGTTGGGCCTCGACCGAGGCGACGATCTGGGTCAGTTGGGAGCCGTACCGGTGCAGCAGGTGGTCGACCATCGCCTTCGTCCAGCCGTACTTCTCGGCGAACGCCCGGGACTTGCGACGAACGGCCTGCAGCCCCACGGCCCCGGCGAGCGGGATGTGGTCGGTGATCGACGGCAGCGACTGGGCCCGGTCGCCGAGGGCGAAGTCGACGGCGTCCTTGGCCATGACCCGGTAGGTGGTGAGCTTCCCGCCGGCGATCGCCGTCAGCCCGGGGGCCACGGAGGCCACGGTGTGCTCGCGGGAGACCTTCGCCGAGGAAGTGCCCTCCTTCGTGCCCGGCTGCAGCAGCGGGCGCAGCCCGGCCCAGGTACCGACGATGTCGTCCTTGGTGAGCGGCTCGGCGAGGACGGCGTTGGCGTGTTCGAGCACGTACTCGATGTCGGTGTTCGTGGCCACGGGGTGACGCAGTTCCTGCGTCCAGGGCGTGTCCGTGGTGCCGATCACCCAGTACCGGGACCACGGGATCACGAACAGCACGCTCTTCTCGGTCTGCAGGATCAGGCCCTTCTCGCCGCGGATCCGCTCACGCGGCACCACGATGTGGATGCCCTTGGAGGCGAGCACGTGCAGCCCACCCTCCTCGGCGGCGAGGCCCTCGGTCTCCTCCGTCCACACCCCGGTGGCGTTGATCACCTGGTCGGCCCTGACCGTGTGGCGGGCACCGGTCTCGGCGTCGACCAACACCGCGCCGTCCACCCGGTCGGCGGTCTTGGTCAGCTCGACCACCTGCGTCCGGGAGGCTGCCAGCGCGCCGTACTCGGCGGCGGTGCGGACCAGGGTCACCACGAGGCGGGCGTCGTCGACGCTTGCGTCCCAGTACTGGATCGCGCCGATCGCGGCGTCGTGGCGCAGGTCCGGGAACACCCGCTCGAGTTCCTTGCGGGAGATGTGCTTGTGGAACGGCATGGCCCGGCGCCGCGAGGACAGCGAGGCGAGCGCGTCGTAGAGCCCGACGCCGGAGCCGACGTAGAACCGCTGCCAGAACCGGTGCTCGAGCGGGTACAGGAACGGCACCGGGCGGACCAGGTGCGGTGCGATCTCGGTGAGCAGCAGGTCCCGCTCGGTGAGCGCCTCGTGCACCAGCGTGAAGTCGAGCATCTGCAGGTAGCGGAGGCCGCCGTGCACGAGCTTGCTGGACCGGCTCGAGGTCCCGGAGGCCCAGTCCTGGGCCTCCACGATGCCCACCCGCAGGCCACGGGTCGCGGCGTCGAGGGCGATCCCTGCGCCGGTCACGCCGCCCCCGATCACAAGGACGTCGAGCGGTGTGCCGTCGGACATCGCGGCGAGAGCATCGGTTCGGGTCTGGGCGGTCAGCGCAATGGTGGCCACGTTGTTCCTCTCCTCCTCGAGCCTGCCTTCGGGCCGCGCGATCCACGTCGGACGCCGACCCAGCTGGCCCTGGGGGACATGTTTGCCCGCTCCGCACGAGTGCGCAATCATCGTGCACGAATGTGCAACGCCGCTCGGGCGACGTGAGCGATACGTGAAGGCGAGGTATGCGATGCGTGAGGACGACGCCTTCCGGGCGGCCACGATGTACTACCTGCAGGACCAGACCATGGACGTGATCGCCCGGACGCTCGGGGTGTCCCGCTCCACCGTGTCCCGGCTGATCAAGTCCGCCCGGGACGACGGCATGGTGCGGATCTCACTGCGTCCGCCGAGCAGCACCGGGTCCCAGCTCGGGCACCGGCTGGCTGCGACGTTCGGGATCAAGGCGCATGTGGTCTCCGTCCGGGAGAGCGCCTCGGAGGTGCACCGGCTCGAGCAGGTGGCGATGGTCGCAGCCGGCCTGATCTCCGAGTGGTTCTCCTCGGACATGGTGCTCGGCGTGGCCTGGGGCACCACGGTCGCGGCGATCTCCCGCCACCTGAAGTCCTCGCCGAGCCGCGGCAGCGTGGTGGTGCAACTGAACGGCGCCGCGAACACCTACGCGAGCGGGGTCACCTACGCCAGCGACCTGATCGCCGCGATCGCCGCCGCGTTCGACTCCACGATGTACCACTTCCCGGTGCCCGCGTTCTTCGACTACCCGGAGACGAAGCGCCTGATGTGGCGCGAGCGAAGCGTGCAACGGGTGCTCGAGATGCAGCGTCGGGTCGACGTCGCGCTCTTCGGCGTCGGGGCCCTGTCGGCCGAGGTGCCCTCCCACGTGTACTCCTCCGGATATCTTGACGACGCCGAGATCGCCTCCCTCGTCGACGACCGCGTGGTCGGCGACGTGTGCACAGTCTTCCTGCGCGGGGACGGCAGCTTCCGGGACATCGAGATCAACGCCCGGGCCACCGGGCCGACCCCGCGGGAGCTGCGCACGATCAAACGCCGCGTGTGCGTCGTGGTCGGCGAGGCGAAGGGTCACGCGCTGCTCGGGGCGCTCCGGGCCAGGGTCGTGACGGACCTGATCACCGATGAGACCACGGCCCGATATGTCCTGGGCCTGTTGCGCGGCGCGCCCGGCTCGCCCGCGGGTGGCAGGCTGGGGCCGTGATTCCCGATGGCACCGACAGCATCGACAACACCGGCGCGACCGCCCACCCCGGGCCGGTCGGCGAGTCCGAGGTACGGATCCGGCCGGCGCTCCCGCGGGACGTGCCGACGATCCGGAGCCTGGTCGAGCCATACGCCGAGCGCCGGATCCTGCTCGCGAAGGACCTGGTCGGCTACTACGAGGGCGTCCAGGAGTTCCTGGTGGCGCAGGTCGGCACGGACGTGGTCGGTTGCGGCGCCCTGCACGTGATGTGGGAGGACCTCGCCGAGGTGCGCACGCTCGCGGTGCACGAGGGCAGCCGTGGCACCGGCATCGGACACCTCATGCTCGAGGCGCTCCTGGCCCGGGCCCGCGACCTCGGCCTCACGCGCGTCTTCTGCCTGACGTTCGAGGTGGACTTCTTCACCCGGCACGGGTTCGCGCCGATCGTCGGTGACGTGGTCGACGAGCGTGTGTTCCACGAACTGCTGCTCTCCCGCGACGACGGCATCGCCGAGTTCCTCGACCTGGCCAGGGTGAAGCCGAACACGCTCGGCAACACCCGCATGCTGAAGGTCCTGGACCGGCCCGACGGCGCCGCCGCGGCGTCGTAGGTGCCGCACCGGGGCGCGGGCTGCTCAGGCGCGCGACATCGGCGCGAGCAGCACCCTGACCCGCACGATCGCCAGGACGACCGCGACCTGGAGGGTCAGGACGGCTCCGACCGCGGCGCCGAGCAGGCCGGCCGGGGCGGCGATCGCCCAGGCCGCGACGCCGACGACCGCGGCGGCCACCACGACCCGGAGCAGGATCGCGAGCCGGCGCGCGGTGTGCTCGACGGTTCGGGTCGGCAGGTGGCTGCGCGCTGCTCCGCGCGAGTCGGGGCTGCCGGGCTCACCGACCCCGCGCAGGATCGTGGCCAGGCCCAGCCCCGCCACCACCGCGCCGGTGATCGCGAGCAGTTGGCCGGCCCCGAGGAGCGTGAGCCCGGCGATCATCGGCAGGTCCCGGCCCTGCTGACCCGCCATGCTGAGAGCACCGGCGCCGATGAGGCCCAGCACCAGGGCCACCGCACACATCGCGAGCAGGGTCCGGGTGTGGGCCTGTACGGCACGTGAGATCACCACGTCCGCCGGGGTCCCGACGGGCGCCGATCCCGATTCCGGCGCCGGAGATGGGGAGGTCACGACATCCGAGCCTACCGGCCGCGTGTCCGGCTGCCCCGTCCCGCGATCGGAGGGCCTCCACCGGAGGCTCGCGGGCGCGGGAGTCCTCAGGTGAGCGGCAGCGCGTAGCCCAGCACGACGCCGTCGGGCGCCGTCGTCGCCGCGACCAGCCCGTCCGTGAGCAGCCCCGCCAGGGCCCGCTCGTACTGCGGGCCCGGCTCCCAGGCCCGGGCCAGGTCCGTCGGCGTCACCGGGCCGGTCGCCTGCCGCACCATCGCCAGGATCCGACCCCGGGCCTGGCGATCCGTGCCGTGCCAGGCCTGGGTCCGCCGGTTCGAGGCATGGGCGTCGGCCGGGCGTCCGGCGAGCAGCCAGGCACACTCGGTCCGCACCGGGCAGGCGGAACAGGACGGGGCGCGGGCCGTGCAGACCAGCGCACCGAGTTCCATCAGCGCCGCGTTCCACCGCGCCGACTCCTCGTCGCCGTCCGGCAGCAGGGCGCGGGCGCGTTCGGACTCGGCCACCACCTGGGTCGGCGGCGGTAGCGCGCGCCCGCCGACCAGCCGGGCCAGAACGCGGCGCACGTTCGTGTCCAGCACGACGGCACGGCGGCGGTACGCGAAGGCCGTCACCGCGGCCGCGGTGTAGGTGCCGACGCCGGGCAGGGCGAGCAGGTCCGCCATCCCAGTGGGGACCAGGCCGCCGTGGTCGCGGCTGATCGCGGCCGCCGCCTCCCGCAGCCGCAGGGCCCGGCGGGGGTAGCCGAGCCGGTCCCAGGCCCGCAGCACGTCCGCTGGGCTGGCGGCGGCCAGGTCGGCCGGGGACGGCCACCGTGCCATCCAGTCCCGCCACCTCGGCTCCACCCGGGCGACCGGGGTCTGCTGCAGCATGATCTCGCTGACCAGCACGCCCCAGGCGCCGGTCGCCGGGTCACGCCAGGGCAGGTCCCTGGCCTCGGCGGCGAACCAGTCGAGCAACGCCGTGTGCAGATCGGACGCCGACGAACCAGGCACGTGCCGGCGCGTCCGGATGGGAGCGGCACCATGAGCAGCGACGTCGCCGAGGTCCACCGGTGTCGTCATGGCACCAAGCCTAGGTTGATCGGCCTCAGCGGGTTCGCTCCGCCCGGCGAACCCGAACCGCGGCGTCGACCGAGCCCGTTTCCGGCCAGCGAGCCCTTCGCGCGGCGCTCGGTCGGTCGGGCCGTGCTCGGTCGGCGGGGCGCCCGAGTGCTGCATCAGCCGCGGCGCCGCCCGGAACCGCCGCGCCGCCGACCGGTGGACCCGCGCGCGCCACCCTTGCCGCGTCGCCCACCGGGGGGAGTGCGCTGTTTCCTGCCGGACGTCGCACCCCGCTCTGCGGCGCCGGCTGCGGGGGAGGCACCGCCGTCGGGCTCGGTCCGGCGACCGCGCGAGGAGTTCACGGTCCGCCCACGGACGATGCCGACGAGGTCCTCCACCTGGTCGGTGGTGCGCTCGCTGACCCAGGTGAGCTGCACCGGCGCCAGGGGGCCGCCGTCGAACGTCCGGTGGGTCACGTCCTTGCGGTGGTGCAGCCGGGCCAGTGATTTCGGCACGATGAGCACCCCGATGCCCGCGGCCACGAGCTCCACGGCGGCCGCGGTCGTGGCGGGCCGGTCGCGGGCACCGATCCCGGGCAGGCCGGCCGGGTCCGCGAACAGGACGTCGTCGAGCGGATGGAGGACGACCTGTTCGGCGAGGTCCGAGGCGGTCACGGGCTCGTCGGTGTCGAGGGCGGCGAACAGGTGGTCGCGGGCGACCACGACCACCGGGACCTCCTCGTACACCGTGATGGCGCTGAACCTCGCGCCGTCGAGCGGCGGGCGGGCCAGGGCGGCGTCCGCGCGTCCGGCGACCAGGTCGTCGGCGGCCCTCGCCGCGTCCAGCGGCACGAGGGTCAGTGGGATCCGGTGCCGCTCCCGCCAGATCGTGGCCCACTTGGCAGGGGTGACCCCGGGAACGTAGCCGAGCCGGAAGCCCGGGACCGCCGCGGGTTCGTCGGGTCCGGCCTCCATCCGCTCACCCTAACGGTGAGGACCTACTCTGGTGCCCATGAGTACCAAGGACTCCTCCCAGACGATGAAGCCGACCACCGCGGCGAAGCGGCTCGGCATCTACCTGCCGGCGGCGCCGGAGGAGTTCCGGGCGTCCACACCCAGCCGGGCGGAGCTGGAGGATCTGGAGCGCAACCCCCCGGAGTGGTTGGTGGCGCTGCGTCGCAACGGCCCGCACCCGCGGCCCGTGGTGGCGGGCCGGCTCGGGGTCTCGATCAGCGGGCTCGCCCGCGGCGGGGTGAGCGAGGCCCTCACCACCGAGCAGATCCAGGCCCTGCGCGACGACCCGCCGCAGTGGCTGGTGGCCGAGCGGGCGATCCAGGCCAAGGTCCGCGCCGAGGAGGAGCGGCTGCGCACCGAGCGCGCCGACTGAGAAGCCCACCACACCCCGGAGAGCCTCGGCGGAGTTCGCCACGAGCGGCGTTACCGTCGGGTCGTGAGTACCCAGACGAGAGGTAGGAGCCCGAGGCAGCGACCCGCCCCGGCCGCCGGGTCCTCGAGATCGGGACGCCGGTCCCCGTCGGCGAAGAGCCAGTCGACCGCGCGGCCCGGACCGAGGCGGCCCAGCCGCGGCACCTACCTGCGCCGCCGCCTCGTGGTGCTGGTGCTCGCGGCCGCCGTGATCGGCGGGATCGCGTTCGGGGTGACCCGGTTCCTGCTGCCGGCGCTCACTGCGGGGGATCCGACGCCGTCGGCCTCGACCGACCCGGCCGATGGCACGACGCCCATCGAGCCCTCGTCCGGAACCCCGGACGAGGAGGCGCTGTCCAACCCGGTCGGCTGCCTGCCCGCGGCCGTCGGACTGACCCTGACCCCCGCCGCGGCGAGTACCGCCGCCGGCGCCGGCCTCGGCGTGGCCGTCGAGATCGTCAACACGGGCCAGGTCCAGTGCCTGCTGGACGTGGGCGCCGGTGCCCTGACCCTGGACGTCTACTCCGGCGAGGACCGGGTCTGGTCCACCACCGACTGCCCGGCCGCGGCGGCCGCACTGCCGGTGCTGCTGGACTCCGGCGCCGGCGAGTCGGCCTCGTACACCTGGCCCGGGACCCGCAGCGCGGCCGGGTGCCCCGGCGGGCAGCCGGTCGCCGGGGCCGGGACCTACCGGCTCGTGCTGGGGCTGACCACCGACGGCGGTCCGGTCACGACCGAGCAGGCCTTCACCGTCTCCTGATCCGGCCGGTCAGACGAATCGTTCGAGCAGCGAGGACTCCGCCTGCCGGGACAGGCCCTCGCGGACGGCCCGGGCACGCTGGGTACCCACACCCTCGACCACCTCGAGGTCGTCGATGGTGGCCGAGAGCATCCGCTGGAGCGAGCCGAAGTGCTCCACCAGGGCCGTGACCACGGACATCGGCAGACGCGGCACCTTCGTCAGCATCCGGAAGCCGCGTGGGGCGATCGCCGAGTCCAGGGACTCGCCCTGGCGGCCGCCCACGCCGATCACCCGGGAGATCTGGGTGAGGTCGATCAGCTGGGTGGAGTCCAGTTCCGCGAGCGCGTCGAGCACGTCGTCGAGGGTGCGGGCGCTGCGCGGGTCGAGGTAGTCACGGACCACGAGCTCCAGGTCCGGCCCGATGCCGCCGATCAGTTCGTCGAACTGGAGGGCGAGCAGGCGCCCGTTCGTGCCGAGCTCGACGACGTAGTCCGAGATCTCCGCGGAGATCCGGCGCACCATCTCCAGCCGCTGGACCACGGCCGCGACGTCGCGCACCGTCACCAGGTCCTCGATCTCGAGAGCGGAGAGGGTGCCGGAGACCTCGTCCAGGCGGGCCTTGTAGCGCTCCAGGGTGGCCAGGGCCTGGTTCGCCCGGGACAGGATCACGTCCGAGTCCTCGAGCACGTACCGGCTGCCGCCGACGTAGAGGGCGACGATCCGCATGGACTGGCTGACCGAGATCACCGGGAAGCCGGTCTGTTTGGCCGCCCGCTCGGCGGTCCGGTGCCGGGTGCCGGACTCGGTGGTCTCGATCGTGGAGTCCGGCAGCAGCTGCACCTGGGCCCGCACGATCCGGTTGCGGTTGTGGTCCACGACGATCGCGCCGTCCATCTTGGCCAGCTCTCGCAGCCGCGTGGAGGAGAAGTCCACGTCCAGTTCGAAGCCGCCGGAGCTGATCTCCTCGACCACGGGGTTGTACCCGAGCACGATCAGGGCCCCGGTGCGCCCGCGCAGGATCCGCTCAAGGCCGTCCCGCAACTCGGTTCCCGGCGCGACTGCGCGCAGGGTCTCCCGGAAGAGTTCGGGCAAGGCCACGTCAGCCACTGTGGTTCCCCCAAGGAGGTTCGATCCGTTCCGCTGCCGACGCAGCCGGGGCCAACTCTACGCGAGTCGGATCGGGCGGCGCCGGACACCGAACTGGGCGGCCGTGATCGCCTGCAGGAGGTCCTCGGCGCGGACCACCTCGATGGCCGCCGGCGGCTCGCCCTCGAGATCCGTGGCGGCCGGGATGATCGCCCGGGAGAAGCCGAGGCGGGCCACCTCCGCGAGGCGCCGGCGGGTCCCGACGGCGGGGCGCAGGTCGCCCGCCAGGCCTACCTCGCCGATCGCGACCAGGCCGTCCACGAGCTCGAAGTCCTGCCGGGCGCTGACCACTGCGAGGGCGATGGCCAGGTCCGCGGCCGGTTCGATCGCCCGCGCGCCGCCGACCGTGGAGACGTAGATGTCCATGCCGGAGGTGTCGATGCCGGCCCGGGAGCCCAGGACGGCCAGGGTCATCAGCACCCGCGAGGACTCCACCCCGGCCGTGGTGCGGCGTGGGTTCGGCATCACGGTGCGGTTGGTGAGCGCCTGGATCTCGGTCGGCATGGGCCGGCGCCCGTCAAGAGTGACGGTGACGCAGGTGCCCGGCACCGGGTCCCGCTTCCCGGACAGGAACAGCCCGCTCGGATCCGCCAGCGAGTGGATGCCCGTCTCGGTGAGGCTGAAGCAGCCGACCTCGTCGGTGGTGCCGTACCGGTTCTTCACGGCCCGTACCATCCGCAGTTCGGCGTGCTTGTCCCCCTCGAACTGGCAGACCACGTCCACCAGGTGTTCCAGGACCCGCGGCCCGGCGATCGACCCGTCCTTGGTCACGTGGCCCACCAGGATCACCGGCGTGGCCGTGCGCTTGGCCACCGCGATCAGTGCCGCCGCCACCTCCCGCACCTGGGACACGCCGCCCGCGGAACCGTCCACCTGCGCGGACGCGATCGTCTGGACCGAGTCGATGACGAGCAGGTCGGGGGTGTGCGCCTCGATGTGCCCGAGCACCGTACCGAGGTCGGTCTCGGCGGCCAGCAGGAGGCCGGGACGGATCGCACCGATGCGTTCGGCGCGCAACCGGACCTGACTCGCCGACTCCTCACCGGTGACGTAGAGGACCTTCGACCCGGCCTCCGCCGTGCGGGCCGCCACGTCCAGCAGCAGGGTCGACTTGCCCACCCCTGGTTCGCCGGCGAGCAGCACCACGGCCCCGGGCACGATCCCGCCGCCGAGGACCCGGTCGAACTCCCCGACGCCGGTCGGCCGGTACCGGGCCTCCTCCGCGTCCACGTCCGCGATCGGCTGCGCCGGACTCCGCAACGGCGCGGCGACGGCGGTCCGCGGGCCGGTCGCGACGGCGCCGGCCTCCACCACCGTGCCCCAGGCCTGGCACTCACCGCATCGGCCCACCCACTTCGCCGTGGTCCAGCCGCACTCGGTGCAGCGGTGGACGGGACGCTGGGCGCGGGCGGTCGAACTCATGCATCCGACGGTAGCGCCCGGTCACGACAATCCGCCGTCAGCGACGCGGCGCTGTGCACCGCCGCGCCGGGCAGGCATCGGCACCGACGCACTCGCCCACTGGCGCGTCGCGCGAGACGTCGCCGCGGACCCCGCGATAGTGTGGGGACCGCTCTTCCGGCGTGGCCTACGCCGAACCTCCTCGGGTCGACCCCAGCTCGGTCCACTGCACAGTTGCGCACCGGAGGCAAAGGGACTCGGTCTCAGGTCGCCGTCGTCGGACACTCTGACGCCGTGCACCGGGCACCGCTGGGGGGACCGGGGCAGGGCACCGGAGTTGGATATGACGACCGACCGAGCACTCAAGAACAAGATCCGGGACCGGGCCGCACGCACCGGCGAGTCCTACACGGCCGCGCGCCGGCACCTCGTCCGCGACGAGGCGCAGTCCCGCGAGCGCCACGGTGCCCAACCCGACCAACCCGACCAACCCGACCAACACGTCCAGCCGGACGGTCCGTCGGTGCGGCTGGCGACCGCCCAGACCACGCCGCGCGAGGACCCGGGCGACGCCGCCGCCTTCGCCGCGGCCGGCGACGAGGTGGTGGCGTTGATCGACGACGCGGCGCGGTTGGAGGCGAGACTGCTGCACCTGCCGGAGGCGGCCCTGTGCTTCCCCTCGAAGTGGCTGCTCTCCAGTGTTCCGGGGGAGGTCGCCGAGGCGGACTGGACGAAGTTCGCCTGGGACGCTCAGGACCTGGCCCTCACGCGGATCCGGGCCCGGGCCGCGGACCGGGGCGTGTGGGTGGTGCTCGGTGCCGTCACCCACGGCGGGGCCGACACAGCGCGACCGCACCTGAGCCTGCTCGTCATCGACCCGACCGGGCGGATCCACACGACCTACCAGGAGCGGCTGCTGTCCCGGACCAAGGCGTCCTACCTCTACGAGGCCGGCACCCGCTCGACCCTCTTCGAGGTCGACGGCGTCAGGTTCGGGTGCACCTCCGGCCTGGAGATCCTGTTCCCGGAGGTGTACGGCGACTACCAGGCCCTCGGAGCCGACTGTGTCCTGTACTCCACCGCCGGGCCGGGCGAGCCCGAGGCCGCCGGCACCCTGGCCTCGTCGGCGCTGGTGGCGGCACGCCACGACGGGCTGTGGATCAGTTACGCCGTGCACAGCGACAAGGCGGCGCACGAGCCGGCGGGCCTGATCGACCCGAACGGGAGCTGGCGGGCGCGGTGTGAGGCCGTCGACGCGCCGGGGCTCACCGTCGCCACGGTGACGGCGCGGCCGGAGGACGGGGCCCGGCAGTGGCACCGCTGGACGTCGCAGGCCTACCGCGCGGGCCGGTCCGAGGCGGGTGTCTGACCCATGGGTGGGCCCGGCCCGGGCAGAAGTGGCCCTAGTCTGGTCCGGACCTACCCGAAGGGACGTTCATGGCCGCGATCGGCAAACTCGAGCTGAACCGGCGCACCGTCACCATCGGTGTGTTGGTGATCGTGGTGGTGGCGGCGGTCACCGTTTTCGTGGCGATGTTGACCTCGGACCGTGGCGGCGCCGCGTCGGCGCCGACCACGACCGTCACGACCACCGGGCCGGTGCCCACCCCGCAGACCGAGCCGATCGCCCGGGACACCGCGACGGCTCTGCTCGCTGCGCTCCCGGACACCGTGCTCGGCTACGCCGTCAGCGCGCAGGTCGCCGACGAGGCGATGGTCGCCGCCGGCGCGATCGAGGGCTGGCAGCTCACCTACACCGGTGCCGACGGGGACGTCACGGTCCGGCTCGGCCAATGGGAGACCGCCGACGAGGCCGCCGCCGCGCTGCCCGGACTGGCCGCCGCGGACGGCGCCGAGGTCGTCGAGGAGGGCGAGGTCGAGGCCGCGGGTGCGCCGGCCGGGACGTTCCAGATCCTCTCCGTCGACGGCGCCGGCCGGGCCGCGTGGACGAACGGCACCGTCGCGATCGTGGTGGACGGACCGGACGCCGACGAGGTCCGGGCCGTGTACCTGGCCTACCCGCTCTGACCGCGCCGTCGGCCGGTCAGCAACCAAGGAGGGACACCGACGTGGCACAGCAGAACGAGACGGACGTCGCCCTGATCGGCGCCGGGGTGATGGGTGAGGCGATCCTGTCCTCCCTGGTCGGCGCCGTCGGTGCCGACCGGGTCCGGATCAGCGACGGCCGCGCCGAATACGGCGCCGCCGTGGCCCAGCGGCACGGCGTGCGCTGGTGCGCCACGAATGCCGAGGCCGTCGACGGCGTCGGTGCGGTCGTGATCGCGGTCAAGCCCAAGGACGTGGGCGGGCTCGTGGGCGGGCTCGCTGGAGTCCTGGCCGACGAGGCGCTGGTGGTCTCGGTCGCGGCCGGGATCCCGACGGCGTTCCTCGAGTCCCGGCTCGGCGCCGCCAATCCCGTGGTCCGGGTGATGCCCAACACGCCCGCCACGATCGGTCAGGGGGTCAGCGCTCTCAGCGCCGGGTCGCACGCCACCGCCGAACACCTGGAGCGCACCGAGGCCCTGCTCGCGGGCACCGGCACGGTGCTGCGCGTGGACGAGGCGTACCAGGACGTGGTCACCGGGATCTCCGGGTCAGGCCCGGCCTACGTCTTCTACCTGATCGATGCCCTCGCCGAGGCCGGCGTGGTCGGCGGGCTCAGCCGTGAGGTGGCCCTGGATCTGGCCCGTGCGACCGTCGCCGGCTCCGGTGCGATGGCCCTCGCCTCCGGTGAGCACCCGGCGATCCTGCGGGAACGGGTCTCCTCGCCTGCGGGCACCACGGTGGCGGGCGTGCGCGAACTCGACGAGCGGGGTGTGCGGGCCGCCGTCATCGCGGCCGTGGACGCCGCCCGGGCGCGCTCCGTGGAGCTCGGCCGCGACCTGACCTGACCGGCGAGCCCCGGCGGGCCCGAGGCGTACCGCCCCCTCGGGCGGCGCGATGGTGAGAGTGCTGAAGCGGCTGCCACAAGTGCACTCTCGCGCCGCGCTCGCGCCGGCCTCGCGCGCGGCTCGGGCCGGGAGTGTTGAAATGGCTGCCACAAGTGCACCCTCGAGCGGTGCGGCGGCTGGAGACGCTCAGGGTCGCCGCGCGAACTTCTCCAGCAGCACCGTGTCCCCGGACAGGATCAGCGTGTCCGCCGCGTCGATGCGGGTGTTCTCGGTCGCGTACTCGAACGGCTGACCGGGCGGCTTCACCCCGATGACCGTGATCCCGTACTTCTTGCGGATCTGCGACTCCCCGACCGTGAACCCGTGGGTCTCCTGCGGCGGACGCATCTTGACGATCGTGAACCCGTCCTCGAGCTCGATGAAGTCGAGCATCCGCCCGGAGACCAGGTGCGCCACCCGGGCGCCGGCGTCGTGCTCGGGGTAGACCACGTGGTGGGCGCCGATCCGCTGCAGGATTCGGCCGTGCTCGGCCGAGATCGCCTTCGCCCAGATCAGCGGCGTACCCAGATCCACGAGGTTCGCGGTGATCAGCACACTCGCCTCGAGCGAGGTACCGACCCCGACCACCGCGATCGGGAACTCCTTGGCACCTAGCTGGATCAGCGCGTCGGCGTTCGTGGCGTCCGCCTCCACGAGGGGCAGCCGCCCGCTCCAGGTCTGGACCAGATCAGGGTCCCGCTCCACCGCGAGCACATCGCGGCCGAGCTCGTCCAGGGTCACCGCGAGCGAGGCGCCGAAGCGACCCATCCCGATCACCAGCACCCCGGCGTCGGTGGCACCCTGCACACCCTTGGACGTGTTCCCACGTGCTCTGCTGTCAACCAATGATCGGCCTCTCCTCGGGCATCCGGATGACCCGGCGTCGTTCACGCAGGGCCAGCGCGGCGGCAAGTGTCATTGTCCCGGTGCGGCCCGCGAACATCAGCACGACCAGCACGTAGTGCGAGGACGTGGGCAGGTCCGCCGTGATCCCGGTGCTCAGTCCGCAGGTCGCGAACGCCGAGATCACCTCGAACAGGATCACGTCCAGGTGCAGGTCCGTCTGCACCAGCAGGGCCAGGGTGGCCAGGCCCACGAACGTGGCGCCGATGAACGAGACCGCGATGGCGAGCCGCACGATCGTCAGCTCGATCCGGCGCCCGAACGCCTCGATGTCGCGGTCGCCACGGGCCTCGGCGACGATGGCGAGCAGCATCACGGCGAACGTGCCCACCTTGATCCCACCGCCCGTGGACGCACTGCCGCCGCCGACGAACATCAACGCGTCCTGCATGAACCAGGTGGCCTCGCTCATCTGACCGACGTCCACCGTGGAGAACCCGCTCGAGCGCGGCGTCATCCCAGCGGTCAGGGCGCCGAGGATCCGGTCGGCGACCGGCAGCTTCCCCAAGGTCGCCGGGTTGGTCCACTCGAAGGCGCCGATGAGCAGGGCGCCGAGCGCGAACAGTCCGGCGCTGGTGATCAGGGTGAGCTTGGCGTGCAGGGTCCACCGACGCGGCTGGCGCAGGTTCGTGGCCACCGACAGGATCACCGGGAACCCGAGCGCCCCGATGAAGGTGCCGACGATGATCGGCAGGCACATCCACCAGTCGCCGACGTAGTCGTACAGGCCGCCGGGGATGATCCCGATGCCGGCGTTGTTGAAGATCGAGACCGCCAGGAACCACCCGTTCCAGGCCGCGGAGCCGAGACCCTGCCCCATCGCCAGGAACCGGGGGATGAGCACGAGCGCGAGCACGGCGGTCAGGCTCAGGGAGGCGACGATCACCGCCCGGATCAGGGTTCCGACCTCCCCGAGCCTGGTGGTCTTGGTCTCCTGGGCGGCGAGCATCCGCTGGGTCAGCCCGATCCGGCGGGACACGGCGAGCCCGAGGATCGAGGCGAGCGTCATGACGCCGAGCCCGCCGACCATGATCGCGAACATGATCACCACGTGGCCGAAGGTGGACCAGTACGTGGCCACGTCCACGATCGTCAGGCCGGTGACGCAGACCGCCGAGGTGGCCATGAACAACGCGTCCATGAACGGCGCGGACTCGCCGGACGTGGTGGCGATCGGAAGGGACAGCAGGGCGGTGACGACCGCGATCACCCCGACGAAGACCATCAGCGTCAACCGTGCGGGCGAGCGCCGGGCGATGGCGTCGACGGCGTCGCGTCCGGCGCGCAGGAACGCCGGGATCTCTCGCGCCACCTGCTCTCCTCACCGCTGCGCCGACGGACCGGACCCTACTGTGCCACCAATGGCCCGGCGTGGCGTTACGGTGAGGCATGACCACGCCGCCCGCGTCCGTCGCGCTCGCTTGGAGCCCGGACCTGCTGGGGTACGACTTCGGTGTGGGGCATCCGATGGCACCCGCCCGGTTGCGGCTCACGATGGACCTGATCCGGGCACTCGGCCTGCTGGACGCGCCCGGGGTGCGGGTGCTCGAGACCGGCGAGGCCGGGGACGACCTGATCGCGACGGTGCACGACCGGGACTTCATCGCCGCGGTCCGGGCCGGTGGAGACGGGCTGCCGGACCCGGTCCGGGGCCTCGGCACCACGGACAACCCGGTGTTCCCGAGGGTGCACGAGGCGTCCGCACGGATCGTCGGGGCCACGGTCGCCGGCGCGGAGGAGGTCTGGTCCGGCCGCTCCCGGCACGCGGTCAGCCTCGCCGGTGGCATGCACCATGCGATGTCCGCGGCGGCATCCGGATTCTGCATCTACAACGACGTCGCGGCCGCGATCGGCTGGCTGCTGGCACACGGCTGCGAGCGGGTGCTGTACGTGGATATCGACGCCCACCACGGCGACGGCGTGGAGCGGGCGTTCTGGGACGATCCGCGGGTGGTCACCGTCTCGGTGCATCAGAGCGGCGAGTCGCTGTTCCCCGGCACCGGGTTCGCGCAGGACGTCGGCGGCCCGAACGCACGCGGGTCCGCGGTGAACGTGCCGTTGCCCGCGCACACCCCGGACGTGCCCTGGCTGCGTGCCATCGAGGCGGTGGTGGGCCCGATCGCCGCGGAGTTCGCCCCGCAGGTCGTGGTCAGCCAGCACGGGTGCGACACCCATCGCCGGGACCCGCTGACCACCATGGACATCTCGATGGACGGGCTGCGCGCCGCGGCAGCCCTGATCGGGGAGGTCGCCGACACCCACGCGGGCGGGCGGTGGCTCGCGACCGGGGGTGGTGGGTACGACATCCTGTCCACGGTGCCGCGGGCCTGGGCGCACCTGGTCGCGGTGAGCGCCGGGCTGGACCTGCCGGCGTCCACGCCGGTGCCCGCGTCGTGGCGCGAGGAGGTCGCGGCGATCTCGGACCAGGACGTACCGGCGACCATGGGCGACGGCGTGGAGGTGGGCTTCCGGCCCTGGGTGGATGGTTTCGACCCCGACGACCCGGTCGACCGGGCCATCATGGCGACCCGCCGCAGCGTCTTCCCATGGCACGGTCTTGACCCGCTCACGGCGTGAGTTGGGGCCGTTGGATTCCCGAACCGGCCGCTGACCCCCTAGGATTTACTTCTGTGCCACGGTGGGGCCGTTCCGACGCGCCACCGCCCGGCACCACATGACAGTGGGTGTGTCCGCCGACGGACACCGCGATCGGGAGAGGTGAGCGACGTGGCCGAGGCCGAGCCGCCGCGCTTCCTCACCGTGGCCGAGGTCGCCGAGCTGGCCCGGGTGTCCCGGATGACCGTGTACCGGATGGTGCACGCGGGCGAGCTCCCCGCGATCCGGGTCGGCAAGTCCTACCGGGTGCCGCAGGCGGCCGTGCAGGAGCTGCTCTCCGACGGCCTCGGTGCCTGGGAGGGGACCGGAACCGGGCGCTGATCCATACCCGGTAGGATGACCCCCTGATGTAGTGCTGATGTGTGTCAGCGCGTGCGCCCCGAGAAGTTCGGGCGTCGGCCGAGCACCCGTCGTTAGTTCTCTGTTCATCCGAGTCCGCCTCGAGGTCGGGTCGGAGCCGCACGGCTTCCGCTCGCGCTCACGGCGGGTCTCATCCCAGTCGTAGCGAGGTCCCATGGGTTCAGTCATCAAGAAGCGCCGTAAGCGGATGGCGAAGAAGAAGCACCGCAAACTGCTTCGCAAGACGCGTCACCAGCGCCGCAACAAGAAGTAGCGTGCCGGGCGCCCAGCGCCCAGCAGTCGGCCGAGACCGGACCGTCCGGCCGGGCCCGGACATCGTGATGTCCGGTCCCGGACGGGATGTCCGGTCGTCGCGGGTTCGGGCCCGACGGCGCAGGCTCAGGCGCGTAGGCGCCGCACCACGGCGCGGGTCGCCACAGCGCCCACCCAGACGGCACCGGCCCAGGAGGCGGTCCGGACCCCGCGACGGACGTCCCGCCGTCGGCGGCGGAAGTCCCGTACCTGCCAGCCGCGCTCGCCGGCGACCCGCCGCAGCCGCGCGTCGGGGTTGATCGCGAACGGGTGCCCGACCAGGCTCAGCAGCGGCGCGTCGTTGACCGAGTCCCCGTATGCGGACGAGGCCGCCAGGTCGAGACCCTGCTCGTCGGCGATCCGGCGGGCGCCGTCGGCCTTGTGCTCTCCGTGCATCATGTCCCCGACCAGGCGGCCCGTGTAGAAGCCGTCCTTGGACTCGGCGACGGTGGCCAGCGCGCCGGTAGCGCCGAGCCGGCGGGCGACCAGCTCGCCGAGCTCCCTGGGTCCGGCCGTGATGATCCAGACCTGGTCCCCGGCCGCCAGGTGCGACTCGATCAGTTCCCTGGTGCCGGGAAAGACCCGGTCCGCGAGCACCTCGTCATAGACCTCGTCGGCGATGGCGGCCACCTCGGCGACCGAGTGGCCCTTGATCAGCCCGAGCGCGCGCCCCCTGAGGTCGTCGATGTGGCTGAGCCGCTCGCCGAAGGTCAGGTAGTAGACCGTGTGGACGCCGAAGAAGGCGATGTCGCGGCGGCGGAAGAAGCCGCGCTGGAACAGTCGCCGGGCCAGGTGGTATGCCGATGCGCCACGGATGATCGTGTTGTCCACGTCGAAGAACGCGGCGGCCCCGGTGGCCTCGCGCTCGGATGGCTGGTCGGCGGACACCACCTCACTGTAGTCATGACGAGCTCGCGCCGGCCGCTGCCGGGACGACGTGCCAGCGCGTCCCGACCGCGGGCGACGGCGGCCCTCGATAGCATGTTCGGCATGGCCGAGACACCCGCGACCGACGGGGCCGCACCACGGGTCACGCTGTTCAGCCGGCGGGACTGTCACCTGTGCGACACCGCTCGACGCGCGGTGCGTGCGGTCTGTGAGCCCGACGGCGTCGCCTGGGCCGAGGTGGACATCGACACCGATCCCGGGCTGCAGGACCGCTACGGCGAGCTCGTGCCGGTCGTGACGGTCGACGGGGTGCAGGTGGGCTACTGGCGGATCGACCCGGAGCGGATCCGCTCGGCGCTGCACTGACCCCGGTCCGGTCCGGGCCACGTGCCCGCCCATCGGTCCGGCCTCCGGCGTCGAGATAGGACCGGACTCCTCGAGATCACCGCTGCGCAGGGGCGATCTCGAGATTGCACGTACGAGGTCACCGGCGCGGAGCCGAGCCGCGGACGACGACGGAGCGCAGCCCTGGGGGCTGCGCTCCGTCGGTGCGCTACGTGCTCCGGGGTCGAACCCGGAACGGGTCAGGCGTTGACCGAGGCGGTCTCCTTGACGGCCTCGACCTCGATCGAGAGCTTGACCTTGTCGCCGACCAGCAGGCCGCCACCCTCGAGGGCGACGTTCCAGGTCAGGCCGAAGTCCTTGCGGGAGATCTCGGTGACGGCGGAGAAGCCGACCTTGTCCGCCCCGTCGGCGTCCGCGAGCGCGCCGTTGAACTCGACCTCGAGGGCGACGGGCTTGGTCACGCCGTTCACGGTCAGGTCGCCGTTCACCACGAACTCCGCACCCGAGCCCTCGACGGAGCTGGACACGAAGGTCCACTCGGGCTTGTTGGCCGCATCCCAGAAGTCCGGGCTGGTCAGGTGGCCGTCGCGGCCCTCGTTGCCGGTGTGCACGGAGCCGGAGGCGATGGTGACGTTCGCGGAGGAGTCCGCGAAGTCCTCGGCGACCGTGAAGGAACCGGAGAACTCGGTGAAGCGGCCCTTGACCTTCGCGATGCCCGAGTGACGGACCTGGAAACCGACCTCGCTGTGGCTCGCGTCGATGACGTAGGTACCGGCGGGGATGACATTGCTCATGCTGGTGTACTCCTGGGTTCGGTGAGGTATTGCTTGAACGAGTAGTTGAACGTTGTAGTAATGAGGATGCCGGAGACCTAGGCTGATGTCAAGGGGCTCCACCGAACATGACCGGGGCGCACGCAGAAGGAACAGGTCGTATGACACAGACGCCGATCGACACGCCGACCCAGACGCCGCCGGGCGCCGAGGTCCGTTGGCTCGATGCCGAGCAGCAGGCCGCCTGGCGGGCCCTGCTGACGGGCACCTCGGTTCTCTTCGAGGCGCTCGGCCGTGATCTTGAGCACGGCACGGGCCTGAGCCTCCACGAGTACGAGGTGCTGGTCCGGCTGTCCGAGGCACCCGGTCGGGTGCTCCGGATGTCCGTGCTCGCCGAGGAGCTCGTGCACTCCCGCTCGCGCCTGACGCACACGGTGAGCCGGATGGAACGTGACGGGCTGGTGTCCCGGTGCAGCAGCTCCCAGGACGGGCGGGGCGTTGACTGCATGCTCACCGACGCGGGCATGGCCCGGCTGGAGGAGGCCGCACCCGTGCACGTGGCCTCGGTCCGCCGTCGGCTGATCGGCGCGCTGTCGAGGGAGCAGCTCCTCGATCTCGGCGTCGCGTTCAACCAGATCGACGACGCGGTCCGGGCGCACCGGAGCTGACCGACTGCGCGGAGCACACCGGAAACTTTGCGAGACTGGGGCCATGTCGCGTACCACCGTCCACCTGCTGCGCCACGGCGAGGTCAACAACCCCGATCGGGTCCTCTACGGGCGCAAGCCGGGCTATGGGCTCTCCGAGCGTGGCCACCAGATGGCCGAGCGGATCGCGGACGTGTTCACCGTGCGGGGGGCGGACCTGGTGCACCTGGTCGCCTCGCCGCTGCAGCGTGCCCAGGAGACCGCCGCCCCGCTGGCCCGGGCGTTCGGCCTCACCGTGCGCACCGACGAACGGGTGATCGAGGCCGAGAACTACTTCGAGGGCTCGACCGTCGGCCGGAACCCGGCGCAGTTGCTCAACCCCGCGCACTGGGCGAAGCTCATCAACCCGCTGCGCCCGTCCTGGGGTGAGCCGTACACCGAGCAGGCGGCGCGGATGTTCGCGGCGATCCGGGACGCCCGGAGTGCCGCGGACGGTCACGAGGCCGTGATCGTCTCCCACCAGCTCCCGATCTGGGTGGCCCGCAGCACCATCCTCGGCAGATCGATGCTGCACGACCCCCGCCGGCGCCGACTCACGCTGGCCTCCCTGACCACGCTCACGTTCGAGCGGGGCACCCTGCTTGCGGTCGATTACACCGAGCCCTGCGCGGACCTGCTGCCCGATGCGACGACGGCGGTGCTCCCGTGAGGCGCACCCGGCCGGCCGGCCGCGGGACCCGGCGGCGTGCGCCGCTCGCCGCGGCAGCGCTGGTCGCCGCCGCGCTGATGCTCGCCGGCTGCGCCGGCGAGCCGGCGCCGTCCGGGACCGGCGAGGTGAACCAGGGGTCCTACGTCAATGGTGACGGTTCCGTGCAGGCCTGGGCCGCGGCCGACCGCGGCGACCCGGTCGAACTCGCCGGAGTCTCCTACGCCGACGAGCCGATCGACGTGGCGGACTGGCGAGGGGACGTCGTGGTCCTGAACTTCTGGTACGCCGCCTGCCCGCCGTGCCGGGCCGAGGCGCCGGACCTGGCCGCGATCTCGACCGACTACGCCGACCAGGGCGTGCACCTGCTCGGCGTGAACCACACCGATGACGCGGGCACTGCGCAGTCCTTCGAGCGCCGGTTCGAGTTGCCCTACCCGAGCCTCGACGACGCCGAGGCCGCCGGGGTCGCCGCGATGCAGGGTGCGGTCCCGCTGAGCGCGATGCCGAGCACCGTGGTCCTGGACGGCGAGGGTCGGGTCGCGGCCCGGATCATCGGGATCGCCGACCCGACCGTCCTGCGCGGGATCATCGACGACGAACTCGCCGCCGGCGCATGAGCGCCCGGACGCGGCCGGCCGGCACGCCATGACCTGGCTCGAGGAGCTCAGCCGCACGTTCGCCGAGACCGTGTTCTCCGGTTCGATGCTGGCCGCGGTGCCGATCGCCCTGCTGGCCGGGTTCGTCTCGTTCGCCTCCCCGTGCGTGCTGCCGCTGGTACCCGGCTACCTCGGCTACGTGGGCGGGATGGTGGGCGCGGACTCCGGCGGACCCACCCGCGGTGGTGCGAAGGGGTCGAGCGGATCGAGGGCGCGCCTGGTGGTGGGCATCCTCGGGTTCGTCGCCGGGTTCACGTTGGTGTTCGCCGTGATGACCCTGGCGCTGACCTCCGTCGGCCTGTACCTGTACCGCTGGCAGGACCTCATCACCCGGGTGCTCGGGATCCTCGTGCTGTTGATGGGCCTGGCGTTCCTGGGCGCGGTGCCGTTCCTGCAGCGCGAGCGCCGGTTCCACATGAGCCCCCGGGCCGGGGTCTGGGGAGCGCCGCTGCTCGGCATCGTGTTCGGCTTCGGTTGGGCCCCGTGCATCGGCCCCACGCTCGCGGCCGTCCAGGCGCTCGCGATCGACGGCGGCGACCTGGGCCGGGCGATGACCCTGGTGATCGCGTACTGCCTCGGCCTCGGCCTGCCGTTCGTGCTCGTGGCTCTCGGGCTGAAGTCGTCCGACCGACTGATGGGCTTCCTGCGTCGGCACCGGCTGGCGATCATGCGCCTGGGCGGTGGCCTGCTCGTGCTGCTCGGCCTGGCCCTGATCACCGGGGTCTGGGCGTCGCTGGCGAACTGGCTGCAGGGCTTCATCGACGGATTCGTGACGGTGATCTGAGTGGCCACCAGGTATGAACCCGAGGGTCTTGCCACGGCCGACGAACGCGTCGATCCGGGCCCGAAGGCCGGATCGCGCGGCTCCGCCGGCGGTACCGGCGCTTCGGGCGGCCGGGGGAGCGGGGCGCCCCGGGGCGGGGCTGGCCTCGGCGTGCGGGGCTGGCTGCGGTGGATGTGGCGGCAACTGACCAGCATGCGAGTGGCGTTGCTGCTGTTGTTGCTGCTGGCCGTGGTGGCCCTGCCGGGCGCGTTCTTCCCGCAGCGCAGCGTCGACCCGAACGCGGTGCAGCAGTACTTCCTCGACCATCCGGACACCGCGGAGTTGTTGGACTCGCTGCATCTGTTCGACGTGTACTCCTCGCCGTGGTTCTCCGCGGTCTACCTGCTGCTGTTCGTCTCCCTGATCGGCTGCATCGTGCCCCGCACCTGGGTGCACCTGAAGAACCTGCGCGCCGAGCCGTCCCGGGTCCCGAGCCGGTTCACCCGGTTCGAGGTCCGTGGTCAGACCCGCGCCCTCGGGACCCCGGACGAGGTCCGGGAGCGGCTCCGGGTGGCCCTCGGCCGCCGGTACCGGCGCCGGCTCGCCAGCGAGCGTGGCAAGGCCGCCGACGGCGCAACGAGGACCGCGCTGACCATCTCCGCCGAGCGGGGCTACGGCCGGGAGACCGGGAACCTGGTCTTCCACCTGGCGCTCGTGGGTCTGCTCGTGGTGACCGCGTGGGGGCAGCTCGTGCACTATCGCGGCCAGGTGGTGCTGATCGAGGGGGACACGTTCGTCAACGCGCCGCTCGACTTCGACTCCTTCGACACCGGCAGCTGGTTCGGTCCGGAGTCCCAGGAGCCGTTCCGGGTCCGCCTCGACTCGTTCGAGTCCGAGTTCACGGTCGACTCCCAGCCGCGGGAGTTCATCGCCGGGGTCACGCTGACCACGACGGACGGCAGCACCCGCACCGAGGACATCCGCCTGAACCATCCGCTGGAGACCAACGACACCCGCGTCTACCTCACCGGGAACGGGTATGCCCCCCGGTTCACCGTGACCGACGGCACCGGCGAGGTGGCGTTCTCCGGGGCCGTGCCGTTCCTGCCCACCGCAGACCCGAACTACACCTCCAACGGGGTGGTGATGGTGCCGGACGCGAACGACGGCGAGCACCAGCTCGGCTTCAACGGGGTGTTGCTGCCCACCGCGGCCGCGGACGAGGAGGGGAACCTGACCGGGTCCGCCTATCCCCAGCCGTTCGACCCCGCCGTGGTCCTGAACGTCTGGGTCGGTGACCTCGGCCTGGACAGCGGCGTGCCGCAGAACCTCTATCTGCTGGACACCACGGACATGGACCAGGTCACGACCACCGAGGACGGAACCGAGTCGCCCCTGCAGGTGACGCTGCGGCCCGGTGAGTCGGCCGAGCTGCCGGACGGGCTCGGCACCATCACCTTCGAGGACCTGCCGCGGTTCGCCGCGTTCGACGTGCGCCACGACCCGTCGATCGTGTGGATGGGTGTGTTCGCCGGCCTCGCTTTCGCCGGCCTGGTGGCGTCCCTGTTCCTGCCGCGGCGACGCATCTGGGTGCGACTGGTGGAGGGTACCGACGGGGCTACAGTGGTGTCGGCCGCGGCCCTGGCGCGCGGCGACGATCCCGGTCTCCAGCGCGAGCTGGACCGGGTCCTGGCGGTGCTCGACGACGATCGGCCCGCGACGACGGAGGAGGACCGATGAACAGCGATCTCGGCGACATCAGCACCCTGCTGATCTATGGGGCGATGGCCTCCTACGTGGTCGCGATGATCGCGTTCGCCGTGGACGTCAGTGCGCTCGGCATCGGGGCCCCGAGGGACCGCCGACGCCGTGCCGCCGGGATCGGCATGGCCACGATGTGGCTCGGGGCCGGGCTCCAACTGGTGGCGATCGTGGTCCGCGGACTGGCCGCCGGGCGGGTGCCGTGGGCGAACATGTACGAGTTCACCCTGATGTTCACGTTCTTCGTGGTCGCGATCTTCCTCGGCCTGCAGACCCGCAGGGACGTGCGCTATCTCGGTGTCGGGGTCTCGATGCTCGCGTTCCTGGCGCTGATGCTCGCCGTCACGGTGCTGTACGTCGAGGCCGACGGCGTCCAGCCGGCACTGCGCAGCTACTGGCTGGTCATCCACGTGTCCGTGGCCACGCTCGCCACCGGGCTGAGCGGGTTGGCGGCGATGATCTCGGTCGCCCAGCTGGTCAAGGCCCGCACCGAGCGGGCCGGGGCCCGCGGCGGGCGGGCGCCGGTCACCGCTGCCGCGACGTCCACGGCGACGGCGGAGGTCACCTCGGGCGCGACGGCGGACCTCGGTCCGGGTGCGACCGCGACGGCCGTCGCCGAGACGACGACGCCGAAGCAGCCCCGCGCGACGTTCGGTTCGCGGATCATCGAGGCACTGCCGCCGTCGGCCAACATGGAGCGCCTCGCCTACCGGCTCAACGCCGTCGGGTTCGTGGCGTGGACGTTCACCCTCGTGGCCGGCGCGATCTGGGCCGAGCACGCCTGGGGCCGGCCCTGGGGCTGGGACCCGAAGGAGACCTGGACGTTCGTGATCTGGGTCATCTACGCGGCGTACCTGCACGCGCGAGTCACGACCGGCTGGGCCGCGGAGAAGTTCGCCTACTTCGCGCTCGTCGGGTTCATGGCGGTGCTCGCCAACTTCTACATCGTGAACATCTTCTTCAGCGGCAAGCACTCCTACGCCGGCCTCTGAGCGGGCTCCGAACCCCCCGAGCGTAGGGCCGCTACGCGCGGTCCTCGGTGTCGCCGGGGTTGGTGCCGGTGCGGGGCCCTTCGTGACCGTCGGGGCCGTCGCCGGGTTCCTTGGCCGGCTTCGTGCGCTCGGCCGGCCCGCTCGGCGGCAGCGCCGGGGGAGTGGGCGGTTCCGGGGCCTTCGTGACCTCCGGCGGCTTCGGCCGGTTGAGCCCGGCCAGGAACTCGGGGTCGTCGTCGGGCGCGACCGGCCGGGACGGACGCCGCTGGCTCCGGGGTGCGCGGTACTCCTCGGGGCCGGCGTCGCCGCGGGCGGCGACCGGCAGCCGCGACACGACCAGCCAGATCAGGGCACCGACCCCCGGTGCGATGATGATCATGGCCACCCAGAGCCAGGTCGGCAGCCCGAGGCGCCGCCGGTCGTCCTCGGTGCGGGTGACGTCGAGAATGGCGTAGGTCATGAGGCCGATGATGGCCAGGACGAGCAGGAACCTCATTGTCAGAGCCTACGCTGAGTCCATGGCTCTCCTCATCTACAGCGTGCTCCGGATCCTGCTGGTGGTCGCCGCCGGTGCCGTGCTGTATCTGCTCGGCCTGCGCAGCTGGCTCCTCGTGCTGGCCGCGGTCCTGGTCGGTGCGGGCCTGTCCTACGTGCTGCTCGAGGGGCCACGTCGAAAGGCCGCCGATGCGGTGGCCGCGCGGCGGGCGGGCGGGGACCGGTTCTCCCGGGCGCTCGCAGACGAGGCCGCGGAGGAGGACGCGGAGGCCGATTCGATGGCCAGACTCAGGCGGGAGGCTCGATCGGAGCCCGTCCGCTCAGGCGGTGCCGAGGAGCAGGGCGGCCAGCAGGACCAGGCCGAAGGCGAGCTCGAGGAGTCCGGTGTCCCGCAGGACTCCGATGAGGTCGCGACCGGTGGCCCCGCCGAGGACCCGGCGCGCGAGGATCACGACCACCGGCGCCAGTAGCAGGAGCAGCAGCGCCCACGGGGTCCACGCGGTCACCGCGAGCCCGGCGAGCAGCGCGCCCACGACCATCGCCACGTAGGCGCCCCGCGCCCGCCGCACCCCGAGCCGGACGGCCAGGGTGCGCTTGCCGACGCCGGCGTCGGTGGGGATGTCGCGGATGTTGTTGGCCATCAGGAGCGCGCACGCGAGCAGGCCGATCCCGACCGCACCGAGGACGGCCGGACCGGTGATCCGCAGCGCCTGCGAGTAGGTGGTGCCGAGGGTGGCGACCAGCCCGAAGAACACGAACACCGCCACCTCGCCCAGGCCCCGGTACCCGTACGGGGAGCGTCCGCCGGTGTAGAACCAGGCGGCCACCACGCAGACCACCCCGACGGCCAGCAACCACCACACCCCGGACACCGCACACAGCGCCAGCCCGAACAGTCCGGAGACCCCGAACGCGCCGAATGCCGCGGCCTTGACCCGCTTCGGCGGGACCGCACCGGACGCCGTCAGCCGTTGTGGCCCGACCCGGACGTCGTCGGTGCCGCGGATGCCGTCGGAGTAGTCGTTGGCGAAGTTCACGCCGACCTGCAGGGCCAGGGCCACCCCGGCGGCCAGCAGGGCGCGCAGCACCGACGCCGAGCCGACGAACGCGGCCGCGCCGGTGCCGGCCAGAACGGGTGCGACCGCCGCCGGCAGGGTGCGCAGCCGGGCCCCCTCGAGCCAGTCACTCACCGAGGGCATGCGGACTCCGTTCCTGTGGGCAGGCACCCGGGATGGAGTGCGCTAGCGAGGATATAGCGCCTGGTCTGTGGCATGAGCATCTACCTGGTGCCCCATCCGTAGGCGACGCATCACGTCGACGTCGCCCACCTGAGCCGGACCGCCCACCTCACGCCGTAGGCAGCGGAACCGTCGAGGAGCCGACCCCGAGAGGCGACGCCGCCCGGCTAGCCGTGCTGCTCGCCCAACCCGGCGGCGAGGTCCGCGGCCGCGCTCGCGGCCACGGCCCGCCGGTCCACCTTGCCGGGTCCGCGCAGCGGCAGTCCCGCGCGCACGAGCAGGGCGCGCGGCGCCGCCGGGCCACCGCCGGCAGCGGCTCGCACGGTGGCCAGGTCGGGCGGGGCGACGCCGGGCCGGGGCACCACCACGGCCGTGACCGACTCGCCCCATTCGGCGTCCGGGACCCCGACCACGGCCACCTCGGCGACCGAGTCCAGCGCGGTGATCGCCCGCTCCACCGCGGCCGGGTGCACGTTGAGGCCCCCGGTGACCAGCACGTCGTCGACGCGCCCGAGCACGGCGAGGGTGTCGCCCTCCAGGGTGCCGGCGTCCCCGGTGCGCAGCCACCGGCGGCCCGCGAACTGCACGAACGGGTCCGGACCGTCGTCGAGGTAGCCGTCGGCCAGCACGGCCCCGGCGAGGTGGATCCGGCCGTCGGCGGCCAGCCGCACGTCGACGCCGTCGAGCGGGACGCCGTCGTACACGCAACCGCCACAGGTCTCGGTCATGCCGTAGGTGGTCACCACCGGGATCCCCGTCTCCCGGGCAGCGGCCAGCACGCCTCCCGCGGTGGCCGCGCCGCCGACGAGCACGGCGGCGCAGGTGCGCAGGAGGTCGACGGCGGAGCCGCCGTCGGTCAGGACCCGCACCAACTGCGTGGGCACCAGGGAGAGGTATCGGGGCACGTCGGTGCGCATCGCGCGCAGGCCGGCGGCCAGGGCCGCCGGCGTGAACCGGCCGGGGCGGACCACCACCGGGACGGTCCCGGCCAGGACCGAGCGGATCAGCACCTGCAGGCCCGCCACGTGGTCGGTCGGCAGGGCGAGCAGCCACTGCCCCGGTCCGGACAGTCGGGCCTCGGTGGCCGCCGCGCTGGCCCGAAGCGCCGCCGCGCCGAGTGCGACCGGGCGGCCGACGCCGCTGGTCGAGCCGGAGGTGGTCAGGATGGCGGCGGTGCCGGACCCGGCTCGATCGGCGACCGCCGTCGTCGTCGGGGCGTTCGTGACCGCCGGGCCGGTGCCGTCGAGTGCCGCCGTGATCGCCGCGAGCAGGTCGTACGGCACCGGGGCCGGCCGGTCGTCGGGGCCGGCTGCGGGACCCGGTTGACCGGGGGTGGTGGATGCGGGCACGGACCCAGCGTAGGAGGCGGCCGGTCGCTCCCGGCACTGGGGCTAGAGTAAGCGCGATGTTCAACGCGACCAGAGCCGGGATCCGGCGCAGGAACGCCATCGGGATCCTCGCCGCCGCACTCCTCGTGCTGGTCGGATGCTCGGGGCAGCCCGAGGAGCCCGCCACCGAGATCGTCGAGGTCCCGCCGGAGGTGGTCGTCGCCAAGGCCGCCCCGCCGGAGCCGGCCGCCGTGATCGGCTGGCCGTTGACCGGCGTGCCCGGCGAGGTGGTCGAGCGCCCCGCGATGTCCATCAAGATCGAGAACTCGAACGCGTCCCGCCCGCAGACCGGGCTGCAGGCGGCGGACGTGGTCTGGGAACAGATGGTCGAGGGCGGCATCACCCGGTTCAACGCCGTCTACCACTCGACGCTCCCGGCCGAGGTCGGCCCGGTGCGGTCGGTGCGCCCGATGGATGCCGGGATCTCCGCGCCGTACGGAGGCCTGATCGTCTTCTCCGGAGGGCAGTCCCCGTTCGTGCAGGCGGTGCGGGACGCCGGACTGCAGGTGCTCAGCCACGACGGCGGCCAGGCCGGCTTCTACCGCACCCCGGACCGGTTCGCACCGCACAACCTGTACGGCACCCCGCAGGAGTTCCTCGACCAGGCGGACGACTCGCACAGCGCCCCGCCGCCGGAGCAGTTCGCGTTCGCCCGGACCGCCGAGGCGGCCTCGGCGGTCACCGCGGGAACCGCCGCGGGCTCGATCGCGGTGCACTTCCCGCAGGCGCACCCGGGATGGACCTGGGACGCCGGGCAGGGGCTCTGGCTGCGCACCGAGGACGGTGCCCCGGCCACCACGAGCGACACCGGGCAACTGACCGCGGTGAACGTCGTGGTGCTGCGCGTCGACGTCGTCACGACCTCCTACACCGACCCGAGCGGCGCCTCCGTGCCCGAGACCGTGATGGCCGGCTCCGGGGAGGCCGTGGTCGCCACCGGCGGACGAACGATCACCGGGACCTGGACGAAGCCCGACGACGCGTCGCCGGTCACGTTGACCACCGCCGACGGTGCCGTCATCAGGTTGGCCCCGGGCAACACCTGGGTCGAGCTGCTGCCGACCTCGACCGGATCGATCTCGATCGGCTGACGTCGCGCCACCCCGCCGCAGGATCCGGCAACGCCGCAGAGCCCGTCCACCAGGCACCACCCGACCACAGGGAGAATCCCGTGTCCGCACCCGTACGCATCGCCGCCCAGCTCCAACCACAGCACGCCCCCGACTACGGCCTGATCCGCGACGCGGTGCTGCGCGCCGAGGACGCCGGGGTCGACATCGTCTTCAACTGGGACCACTTCTACCCCCTCAACGGGGACACCGACGGTCACCACTTCGAGTGCTGGACGATGCTCGGCGCCTGGGCCGAACAGACCGAGCGGGTCGAGATCGGTGCGCTCGTGACCGGCGGCGGATACCGCAACCCGGACCTGCTCGCGGACATGGCGCGCACCGTGGACCACATCAGCGGCGGTCGGCTGATCCTCGGCATCGGGGGCGGCTGGAACGAGAAGGACTACGAGAACTACGGCTACGAGTTCGGCACCCCGGGCACCCGTCTGGACCTGCTCAAGGAGTACCTGCCCCGGATCCGGTCCCGGTTCGAACAGCTGAACCCGGCCCCGGTGCGCGAGATCCCGATCCTCATCGGCGGGGGAGGGGAGCGCAAGACGCTGCGCCTGGTCGCCGAGCATGCCGACATCTGGCACTCCTTCTCGGATCTGGAGACCCTGCAGCGCAAGGGCGGCATCCTCGCCGACCACTGCGCCGACGTGGGCCGGGACCCCGCTCTCATCTCCCGATCGACCTCCTGGCCGGGCGCGGACGAGGCCGAGCAGTACGTGGCCGAGGGGGTTCGGCTGTTCACGATCGGCGTCAGCGGACCCGACTACGACCTGACCACGGTCCGCGACGCGCTCGCCTGGCGCGACGCGCGTTAACGCACCGACCACAGCCGGCACCCGGCCGTTGCGAGGTCGCCCCGCGGGCGGTCGCCCCGAGCAGTCCGACGGGACCGGGCCCCGACCACCCGAGGTCAGTGGCCGCCGTCGTGCCGGTACAGCCGCGCCTCCTCCTGGTCCAGCAGGTGCTCGGCCTTGGCGAGCGAGGTCGAACGGTGCACCCCGAGCGAGCGTGCCTCGATCAGGGCGGCCCGCTCGGCCTCGAGCACCCGTCGGCGCAACCGGACGTACACGGCGTGCGCGCCGCCGTCGCCCCCGGTCTCGCGGACCGCTGCGGCGCGCAGCACGCTCTCCGCGCGGACCCTGGTCAGGATCGTCGGCTCCACGGGCTCCTCACCCTCCAGCGCGGTGTCGCTGACGGTGGCCAGCCCGGTGGTGCTGATCTCCTCGAGCAGCGAGGCGAGGTCGTCGCGCTCACGCTCGGCGCTCGCGCCGGTGACCCGAAGTCGGCCGATCAGGGCGGGCAGGGTGCCGCCCTGCAGCAGCAGGGTCACCAGGGCGACCGTGAACGCGACCAGGATCAGCTGGGGCCGGTAGGGCAGGTCCCGGGGCAGCGACTGGGCCGCGGCGAGCGTGACCACACCGCGCATCCCGGACCAGCCCAGCACCACGCCACCGCGCCAGCCGAGGCCCTCCGCGGTGAGCGAGTCCACGTCCGCGCGACGGCGCGCCAGCATGCGGCTGATCCGGGACGCTCGGGCCCGCACCCGCGGATCGTCCGTCGGGGCCCCGCGCAGCCGGTCGAGTGCCTGGTCCAGGTAGACCCCGCGGGTCTGCGCCCGGCGCGCGTCTCGGCGCAGGCTGGCGATCAGCGGCACCATGAACGCGAACCGGACCACGATCAGCACGGCCGTCATGAGCAGGCCGATCAGGACCGCGGAGCCGACGCCGAGGTCGTCGTCCTCGACCTGCACCACGAGGGTCGCCACCTCGGTGCCCATCAGGAGGAACACGCCGTTCTCGAGGATGAACTGCACCGTGCGCCAGTTCAGGCGCTCGCTGATCCGGTCCTGGGCGGTCAGCCGGGTGGCGCTGCGATGCCCGGCGACCAGCCCGGCCACCACCACGCTGAGCACCCCGGAGGCGCCCAGTTCCTCGGCGGGCAGATAGGCGATGAATGGCACCGCGAACGAGATCGAGGTGTTCAGCACCGGGTTGTTCAGCCGCGCCCGCACCGCGACGGTTGCGAACCCGATCGCGATCCCGACCCCGATGGCGACGGCGACCGCGAACACGAAGTCACCGACGAATCCCCACAGCGAGACCACCCCTGCGGTGGCGGCGATCGCGGACCGAAGCAGCACCAGCGCGGTGGCGTCGTTGACCAGGCCCTCGCCCTCGAGCACCGTGACGAGCCGCCCGGGCAGCCCGAGCCGCTTGCCGATGGCGGTGGCCGCCACCGCGTCCGGCGGGCTGATCACGGCGCCGAGCGCGAACGCGGCAGCCAGGTCCAGGTCCGGGAAGATCAGGTAGAGCAGGTACCCGGAGACTGCGGTGCTGAGGATCACCAGCACCACCGAGAGCCCGGTGATCGCCTTGAGGTTGCGCCGGAAGTCCATCAGCGGCACGTTCACGGCCGCCGAGTACAGCAGCGGCGGCAGCACCCCGACCAGGATCCACTCCGGGTCGACCTCGACCGAGGGCGCGAACGGAAGGAAACTGAACAGGCTGCCCACGACGATCAGGATCAGCGGCGCGGCCACCCCGAGTTTCGGCGCGAACCTCGCCACCAGCACGATCGTGACGATCGCGGCGACGGCGGCGAGTGCGTACTCCATGACAGAAACCTACGGGGTCGCCCGCCGGCATCAGACCTCGGGATGACGGCGCCATGGTGCCTCGGGAGGAGGGCGCCGGCCGGAGTCGCGCTCCGGGCACGATGTGCACGGCAGCGGCGGTGAGCAGGATCGGGACATGGCCACGATCACCCCCGCACCCACCACTGCCCGCGCGGCCCTGCCCGCGCGTCCACGACCCACAGCGCCCACGCAGCCGCGTCCCACCGGCCCGGCCGTGCCCGCTGTGCCCACCGGCCGGGCCGCGGACGACCGCGGAACGCACGCGCCGCCGTCGACCCGGTTCGCCGCCGTGGACGCCCGCCCGCGGCCGGTCCGCGACGGCCTGCTGCCCGCCACCCTGTCCCTGCTCGCCGTGCTCGGAATCCTCACCGGCCTCGCGGCCGCCGCGGGTTGGGTGGTCCGACTGCTCGCCGACTACATGCTCGGCTGAGCCCGGCTCAGAAGTAGTACGGGAAGCCGGACCAGTCCGGCGGCCGACGCTCGAGGAACGCGTCCCGCCCCTCGACCGCCTCGTCGGTCATGTAGGCCATCCGGGTGGCCTCGCCGGCGAACACCTGCTGCCCGGCAAGTCCGTCGTCGGCCATGTTGAACGCGAACTTCAGCATCCGGACGGCCTGCGGCGACTTGGTCGCGATGATCGCCGCCCATTCCAGGGCCCGCTCCTCGAGCTCCGCGTGCGGGACGGCCTCGTTGATCGCGCCCCACGCCTGCGCCTGCTCGGCGGAGTACGCACGGGCCAGGAAGAAGATCTCCCGGGCGCGCTTGTCGCCGACCTGCCGGGCGAGCAGCGCCGAGCCGTACCCCGCGTCGAAGGACGCCACGTCGGCGTCGGTCTGCTTGAACCGGCCGTGCTCGAGGGAGGCGATGGTCAGGTCCGCGACGACGTGCAGGCTGTGTCCGCCACCGGCCGCCCACCCGGGCACGACGGCGATCACCGGCTTGGGCATGGTGCGCATCAGCCGCTGCACCTCGAGGATGTGCAGTCGGCCGGCCCGGGCCGGATCGACGGCGGCCCCCTCGGCCCCCTCGGCGCCCTCGGCGCCGTCGGAGGAGTACCGGTACCCGTCCCGGCCACGGATCCGCTGATCGCCGCCGGAGCAGAACGCCCAGCCGCCGTCCTTGGGGCTCGGCCCGTTGCCGGTGAGCAGCACGGCGGCCACGTCCGGGCTCATCCGGGCGTGGTCGAGGGCGCGGTAGAGCTCGTCGACCGTGTGCGGGCGGAACGCGTTGCGGACCTCGGGCCGGTCGAACGCGATCCGGACCACCGGCAGGTCCCGTGGCCGGTCGCCGGTGCGGTCGACCCCGCGGTGATAGGTGAGATCGGTGAGGTCGAAGCCGGGGACCTCGCGCCAACGCTGCGGGTCGAACAGGTCGGAGACCTGGGCGGGGAGGGGAGCGGAGTCAGTCACGCTGACACCTTAGGACGTGCGGCCGGTGCCCCCACCAGCATCGACACCGTCGCCCTATCCTGAACCGGTGAACCCCCGTGTCTACGCCACGCCCCTGCGCACCCGCTTCCGTGGGCTGGACGTCCGGGACGGCGTGCTCGTGGCCGGGCCGGCCGGCTGGGGCGAGTTCTCCCCGTTCTGGGACTACGACATCGCCGAGTCCGCGGCGTGGTGGCGCGCGGCGCACGAGGCCGCCACGCTCGGCTGGCCCGCCCCGCGGCGCACCCGGATCCCCGTCAACGTCACGGTGCCGGCCGTCGGTCCGGACCGGGCCGCCGAGATCGTGGCCGCCTCCGGCGGATGCACGACGGCGAAGGTCAAGGTGGCCGAGCCCGGCCAGTCCGTAGCGGACGAGCAGGCCCGCCTCGAGGCGGTGCGGAGCGCCCTCGGCCCGGGCGGCCGGATCCGCATCGACGCCAACGGCGCCTGGGACCTGGACACCGCGCTCGGCCGGCTCGCGGTCCTCGACCGCGCCGCGGGCGGGCTGGAGTACGCCGAGCAGCCCTGTGCCGACGTCGCCGACCTGGCCGCGCTGCGACGTCGGGGGTCGGTGCCGATCGCCGCGGACGAGAGCATCCGGCGTGCCGAGGATCCGATGGCGGTGGTCCGCGCCGAGGCCGCCGACGTCGTGGTGCTCAAGGTGCAGCCGCTCGGTGGTGTCCGCGCGGCCCTACGGATCGCCGAGGAGGTCGGCCTGCCCGTGGTGGTGTCCTCTGCGCTCGAGACGTCCGTCGGCATCGCGGCCGGGCTCGCGCTGGCGGCGGCGCTGCCGACGCTCGAGCACGCCTGCGGGCTCGCCACCGTGCACCTGCTCACCGCGGACGTGGTGGCCGACCCGCTGGTCCCGGTCGACGGCACGATCGCGGTCCGCCGGCCCGAACCCGATCCGGCCGCGCTCGAGGCGACCGCGGCCGACGACGTTCGGACGGCCCGGTGGCGCGCCCGGCTGGACGCCGTCGCCGAGCTCACCGGCCTGGCCGTTCCGGTCGGTGCGGACGCCTCAGCCGGGACCAGGGGCGGGGCGGTGTCGCGGTGAGCGCGGAGCCGAGCGGCCCGGCCGACCCGACCAGGCCGACGAGCCCGACGAGCCCGACGAGCACAGCCGCGCCCGGCACTCCGGTGCCGTCCGCCGCGACCGCCCGGGCCCTCGTCGGTGAACTCGTCGCGGCGGGGGTGCGCGACGTGGTGCTCGCCCCCGGCTCGCGCAGCGCCCCGCTGGCGTACGCACTGCTCGCCGCCGAGCGAGCCGGCTGGCTTCGCCTGCACGTGCGCGTCGACGAACGCAGCGCCGGGTTCGTGGCCCTCGGCATCGCGCGGGTCCGGCCGGCCGCCGTGGTGACCACCTCCGGCACGGCCGTGGCGAACCTCCACCCGGCGGTCCTCGAGGCGTCCCACTCGGGTGCGCCGCTGCTGGTGCTGTCCGCCGACCGTCCGCACGAGCTGCGCGGCGTCGGTGCGAACCAGACCACGGACCAGGCGGACCTCTTCGGCTCCGCGCTGCGGTGGTCCGGCGAGATCCCGGCCGACGATGCCGTGCCCGCCCGGGGCGTCCGGACCGCGGTGGTGCGGGCGGTCGCGGCCGCCCGCGGTCTCCGGTCCGCCCACCCCGGGCCGGTCCAGCTGAACGTCGCCTTCCGGGACCCGCTGGCACCGGGCGACGACTGGGTCCCCGGCCCACCGCCGACGACCAGCACCGAGCTCACCCCCGCCGCGGTGTCGGCGCCGACGGTCCTGGACCGCGGGCCCCGGACCGTGATCGTGGCCGGCGACGGCGCCGGTGCTGCGGCCGTCCGGCTCGCCGCGGTCAGTGGCTGGCCCGTGCTCGCCGAGCCGGGCTCGGGGGCCCGGCACACGGCCGCTGCGGTCTCCGGCTACCGGGTCCTGCTCGCCCACCCCGGGCTCGGGCCGCGCATCGAGCGGGTGGTCGTGCTCGGACGACCCACGCTGAGCCGGCCCGTCTCGGCGCTCCTGGCCCGCACCGAACCGCGCGTCGTGGTCGTCGGCCCGGGGCCGGACTGGGTCGACGTGGCCGGCAACGCGGCCGCGGTCCACGGCGCCGTCGACGTGGCGGGTGAGATCACGATCGACGAGCGCGCCTGGGCGGGCCGGTGGGCGCTGGCCTCGGCGGCCGCGGAGCGGGCGCTGGCCGACGATCCCACGAACGAGGCGGTCCCGACCGCCGAGCGGTCCGGCCCGATGGTTCCCGATCCGCTCGACGGTGCCCGGGTGGCACGGGCCGTGCTCGAGGCCGGCGGCACGGTGATGCTCGGTTCGTCGATGGCGATCCGGGACGCCGATCTGGCCGCGCCGGTCGGCGCCGGTGAGAACGCCGCCCGGGTGTTCGCCAACCGGGGCCTGGCCGGCATCGACGGCACCATCTCCACCGCGACCGGGCTGGCCCTGGCCACCGGGTCGCCGGTGCGTGCGCTCATCGGGGACCTGACCTTCCAGCACGACGTCGGCGGGCTGGCCCGCGGCAGGCTCGAGCCGGAGGTGGACCTGCAGGTGATCGTGCTCAACGACGACGGCGGCTCCATCTTCGCCACCCTCGAACACGGCACCGCCGCCCACGCCGAGGACTTCGACCGGCTCTTCGGCACGCCCCAGGGCCTCGACCTCGGCGCACTTGCGGCGGGCTTCGGGGCTCGGCACCGGGTCGTCGCCACCTCCGCGGATCTCGCGGCGGCCCTCGCCGACCCCGGACGCGGCCGCAGCGTGGTGGAGGTGCGCCTGGACGGGGGCACCGCCCGGGCTCGTGCGCTCGCCCTGACCGGGCGGATCGGGGACGCCGTGGCCGCCGCGCTGGCGGACGCGGAACCGTCGACGAACTCCCAGGAAGCTCCCAGCCCGGGTCGAGGTGACCGCAAGGTCGATCGACTGAAGTAGTGCTCACAACGATCTTGGAGGATCCGATGAGCACACCGAACCCCGCGCCGGGCTGGGCGAACCCGCACAGCGACCGGCCGCACCCCGCGTCGGCTCCGGGCAGCCGGCCGGCGCCGGGCCCCGCGGCCCCGCAGGCCGGCGTGAACCACTCCTACCCCTACGCCGCCCACTCCAGCACCCCGGGGTCAGCGGCGGGCGCCACCACCGGCATCCCGGGACCGCAGCCCTACGGCGCCTCCGGCCCGACGCCCCAGCCCGCCACGTTCGGCCAGGGCTCCGGCTGGCAGACCCCGCCGCCCGCCCCGGCCAGGACCGCGAAGCGGCCCCGGACCTGGCTCGCGGTCACCGCGGCCGCCGTCCTGGCCGCGGGCCTCGCCAGCGGGGGCACGGCCGCCCTGCTCCAGAACGGGTCGGGACCCGGCACCCTCACCCAGGCCGACGCGCCGGTGACGGTGCCGGTGTCCGCTGACGGCTCACCCGACTGGGAGGCGGTCGCCGCACAGGTCCGCCCGAGCGTGGTGGCCATCACCTTCTCCTCCAGTGCCGGCAGCGGCGCCGGGTCCGGGGTCATCATCGACTCCGCCGGCCTGATCCTGACCAACAACCACGTGGTCGCCGACGCCCAGTCCCTGACCGTGACGCTGTCCGACGGCCGGCTGTACGAGGCGCGGATCGTCGGCACCGACCCGACCACCGACCTGGCGGTCATCGAGCTGACCGACCCGCCGAGCGATCTCGAGGCGGCGACCCTCGGCACCTCCGACGACCTGGCCGTGGGCGAGTCGGTCATGGCCGTCGGGAACCCCCTCGGCCTGGACAGCACCGTCACCACCGGGATCATCTCGGCGCTGGACCGCCCGGTGAGTGCCTCCGGCGGTCAGGCCCAGGACACGGTCGTCACGAACGCGATCCAGATCGACGCCGCGGTCAACCCGGGCAACTCCGGTGGGCCGCTGTTCGACGAGTCCGGACGCGTCATCGGCATCACGTCCTCGATCGCCACCCTGAGCCAGTCCTCGGGCAGCATCGGACTGGGCTTCGCGATCCCGGTGGACCTGGCCACGAACGTGGCCGACCAGCTCATCGAGAACGGCTCCGCCGAGCACGCCTACCTCGGTGTCTCCCTGACCGACGACACCGCGACCGCCGACGGGGTCACCCGGGCCGGGGCCGCGGTGGCGCAGGTCGGCGAGGGCACCCCGGCCGCGGAGGCGGGCCTGCGGGAGGGGGACGTCATAGTACAGATCGACGACCACGCGACCGGAGGGGCCGAGTCGCTGACCGGCTGGGTGCGCACCTACAACAGCGGCGACACCGTCACCCTGACCGTGATCCGCGGCGGCGAGTCGGTCGAGGTGGAGGTCACCCTGGCCAGCAGGGAAGCGGCCTCCTGAGCTCGGTTCGTACCGTTCAGGAGCGCAGGGCCGAGCGCATCGGCTCGAGCTTCGCGTCGGACTCGGCCACCTCGTCGGCCGGGTCCGACGCGGCGACGATCCCGCAGCCGGCGAACAGCCGCAGTCCGCGTGAGTCCGCGTCCACCTCGGCGGACCGGAGCGCGATGCCCCACTCGCCGTCGCCGTCCGCACCGATCCAGCCGACCGGGCCCGCGTACCGGGCCCGGTCCATCTGCTCGTGGTCGGCGATGACCCGTGCGGCCACGTCCGTCGGGGTGCCGCACACGGCGGCGGTCGGGTGCAGCGCGGCCGCCACCGCCAGCGAACTCATCCCGGCGTGCGGTCCGTCGAGCACCGCGGTCACGTCGCTGGCCAGGTGCATCACGTTCGGCAGGTGCAGCACGAACGGGGCGTCCGGGGCGTTCGTGGACGCGACGAACGGCGCCAGCGACCTGGTCAGCGAGTCGACGGCGAACTCGTGTTCCTCGAGGTCCTTCGACGATCGGGCCAGGGAGCCCGCCCGGGCCAGATCCGCCTCGTCGTCCCCGCTGCGCTGGATGGTTCCGGCGAGCACCCGGGACGAGATCAGGCCGCGCTCGCGGCGGACCAGCAGTTCCGGGGTGGCCCCGACCAGGCCGTCGACGGCGAAGGTCCAGCAGGAGCGGTAGTCGCGGCCGAGGTTCGCCAACAGCCGCCGGACGTCGAGCGGCCCGTCGAGCTCGGCCCGGACGTCGCGCGCCATCACGACCTTGCCGACGCCCGAACCGCGGATGAGGTCGATCACGGCGCCCACCTGGGCCCGCCACTGGCGGCGGCTCAGCGCACCGTCGTGGTAGTCCACGCGGGGTGCGTCCAGCAGTGGGACGGCACGGGCGCGGATCTCGGCGATCGTGGGTGGGGGCACCAGGTCGGCGGCGGTGGTGATGGTCGTGACCCAGGCGGTGTCGCCGCGTCGGCCGACCACGACCTCCGGCACCACCAGCGCGCCCCCGGCGGGCGAGTCCGGGGCGAAGGAGAAGGAGCCGAACGCGATCGCGCCGGTGCCGGGCAGCCCCACCTCGTCGCGGACCACCATGTGCTCGGTCAGGTCCCGCCAAGCCGCATCGGCCGTCGCGAACCGGTCCTCGCCGCCGGTCGTGATCCGGGCGGCCTCGCCCCAGCCGATGACGCCCTCGCCCCGCCGCACCCAGGCGGCCGCGCCGTGGGCTCGCGGCGCGGGCAGCAGGGTGAGGAGGTCCGGGAGACCGCCGGCAGGGACGGCGACCGTGCGCGCCACGAGTGTGGTGCTGGCGGTCCTGGGGGCTGCGTCGGTCATCACCGGAGAGCCTATCGACGCCGCGCGGCGTCGCAGGTCCAGGGGCGGGCCCGGCCCCGTGATCCGCGTCACGGCTCCCCGGGGTCCTCCGGGACCATCGGTACCCCGGGAGGGCCGTCACCGTGTCACACGTGTCACCGTGGACGCCCGGCCGTGCGCCATGATGGAGCCATGTCACGCGCCAGCCTGGACAAGGACCCCCGCGAGGTCGCGGGGATGTTCGACGACGTCGCCCGCAAGTACGACGTCACCAATGACGTGCTCTCGCTGGGGATGGACCGGCTCTGGCGGACCGCCACGCTGACCGCCACGTCCGCGCGTCCGGGCGAGCGCGTCCTCGATCTCGCCGCCGGGACCGGCACCTCGAGCGAGGACTACGCGGATGCGGGTATCGAGGTCGTGCCGTGCGACTTCTCGGCCGGCATGGTTGCCGTGGGCAAGCGCCGACGTCCGGACCTGGCGTTCGTGGTCGGCGACGCGATGGCGCTCCCGTTCGCCCCGGACAGCTTCGACGTGGTCACCATCTCGTTCGGGCTGCGCAACGTCGCGGACACCGTCGCCGGGCTCGCGGAGATGTTCCGGGTGACCCGCCCGGGTGGCCGGATCGTGATCTGCGAGTTCTCCACCCCGCCGAACGAGGTCTGGCGGGGGATATACGACCTGTACCGCGACCGTGTCCTGCCCCGGGTCGCGGCCCTGGTGAGCTCGAACACGGAGGCGTACTCCTACCTGTCCGAGTCGATCGCGAGCTGGCCGGACCAGGTGCGCCTCGCGGAACTGATGCAGTCGGTGGGCTGGCGTTCGGTCGGCTACCGGAACCTGACCGGAGGCATTGTCGCCCTGCACCGGGCGACCAAGCCGGGCCGCGCCGGCCGAGCGAATTAGGACAGCCTCACGTCCCGTAAATCGCGCAGAAATCCGCCACTTTCGAGGTGAGGGTCACCTAACCGGAACCATGGTCGAGTCGGGGGTAGCCTAGGCGCGTGACCGGCCGTGCTTGCCGGAGCCGCCCCCCGAGAATCCGTGCCCGGACCGCTACCGGTGCTCGATTCGAAGGATGTCGCGCCCGGCAATAGGGTGGCGGTGAGTACACGAGTCAGGATGGGAAACAGGTGGACAGCGTGGGACACGCACCAGGTGATGATGCGGATGTCATCGTCGTCGGTGCCGGACCCGCCGGCGCGGCTGCGGCGCACTACCTGGCCGCGGCGGGCCGCGAGGTCCTCCTCCTCGAGAAGGCCACCTTCCCCCGGGACAAGATCTGCGGCGACGGGTTGACCCCGCGCGCCGTCTCCGAACTCGTCAGGATGGGTGTACCCACCCATGCCGAGGACGGCTGGATCCGGAACAAGGGGCTGCGCGTGATCGGCGGCGGCCACACCATCCACCTGCCCTGGCCCGAGATCGAGCGGTACCCGAACTACGGCCTGGTCAAGTCCCGGATGGACCTGGACGCCACCCTCGCCCACCACGCCCGCGCGACCGGGGCGAAACTGATGGAGGGGACGAACGTGACCGGGCCGGTGGTCGACGAGCGCACCGGCCGGGTGGTCGGCGTCACGGCCCGCCAGGTCGACCCGAACGGCCGCCGGATCACCGGCGAGCCGGGCACCGAGCGCACCCTGCGTGCCCCGGTCGTGATCGCGGCCGACGGCGTCTCCGCGCGCCTGGCCACCTCGCTCGGGATCGCCAAGAGCGACAACCGGCCGATGGGGGTCGCGGTCCGGACCTACTTCAGGACTCCCCGCCACGACGACGAGTGGATGGAGTCGCAACTCGAGTTGTGGGACGGCGAGGCCGGCCGGTCGAACCTGCTGCCCGGGTACGGCTGGATCTTCGCGCTCGGCAACGGCCTCGCGAACGTCGGGCTCGGTTCCGTCAGCTCCACCGCCAAGGCGACCCAGCTGGACTACAAGGCCCTGATGGCCGCCTGGATGCGCAACGCGCCGCCGGAGTGGGAGTTCACCCCGGAGAACCAGGTCGGTCCGGTCCGTGGCGCGGCCCTGCCGATGGCGTTCAACCGCAAACCCCACTACACCCGCGGCCTGATGCTCGTCGGCGACGCGGGCGGCATGGTGTCCCCGTTCAACGGCGAGGGCATCGCGTACGCGCTGCAGGCCGGCCGGGTCGCCGCGGACGTGGTCGGCCAGGCCCTCGCCCGCACCTCCGACGTCGCCCGGGAGCGCACCCTGGCCACCTACCCGGGCCGCATGAGCGACGAGCTCGGTGGCTACTTCACCCTCGGTCGCCAGTTCGTCAAGCTCATCGAGCGACCCGCCGTGATGCGTGTCTGCACGAAGTACGGCCTGCCCCGGCCGCTGCTCATGAAGTTCGTGCTGAAGCTGCTCTCGGACAGTTACGACACCCGCGGCGGCGACGCCATGGACCGCATCATCACCACTCTGACCCGCATCGTCCCGGCCGCCTGAGCGGGAGAGGAAGAGACATGACCAACCCGTACATCCCGTTGCTGATCATGGGCGGGCTCGCCCTGCTGCTCGGGGTCGGTGGCCTGGCGGCGAGCGCCGTCATCGGGCCGAAGCGCTACAACAAGATCAAGGTGGACGCCTACGAGTGCGGCATCCAGCCCTCGCCGCACTCGATCGGCGCCGGCCGGTTCCCGATCAAGTACTACATCGTGGCGATGACCTTCATCATCTTCGACATCGAGGTGGTCTTCCTGTACCCGTGGGCCGTGAGTTTCGCCGAGCTCGCCGGGTTCGGTCTGATCGCCATGTTTGGCTTCCTGTTCCTGATCACCGTGCCGTTCGTCTACGAATGGCGCCGTGGCGGCCTGGACTGGGACTGAGAGAGGACGTAGATCATGGGACTCGAAGAGAAGCTGCCCTCCGGATTCGTGCTGGGCAAGGTCGAGGATCTGGTCGGCTGGGTCCGGTCGTCCTCGATGTGGCCGGTCACCATGGGCCTGGCCTGTTGCGCGATCGAGATGATGGCCGCCGGCACCCCCCGGTTCGACCTCGCCCGGTTCGGCATGGAGGTGTTCCGGGCCTCGCCGCGTCAGGCGGACCTGATGATCGTGTCCGGCCGGGTCAGCCACAAGATGGCGCCGGTGCTGCGGACCGTCTACGACCAGATGTCGGACCCGAAGTGGGTCATCTCGATGGGGGTGTGTGCGTCCTCTGGCGGCATGTTCAACAACTACGCGATCGTCCAGGGCGTGGATCACGTCCTGCCCGTCGACGTGTACCTGCCCGGCTGCCCGCCCCGCCCCGAGATGCTCATCAACGCGATCCTCGAACTGCACAAGCAGGTCATCAAGGGGGCGCCGCTCGGTGAGCACCGTGCCGAGATCAACCGCGCCGTCGAGGCCGCCGCGCTGAACGCCGTCCCGACGCAGGAGATGAAGGGGCTGCTCGCATGAGCGGAACCACCGGCGCCGGAGACGAGCCCGTCATGGACCCGGCCCTCGAGGCGCAGGAGGCCGGCTCCCAGCACCTCGTCCAGCCGCCGCGGGGGACCGCGCCGCTGGACATCATCGACGTCCGCAAGGGCATGTTCGGCGTGGACGGCTCCGGTGACACGTCCGGCTTCGGCGGGCTGGAGCGCACGATCGCCCTGCCCGGACCGACGGAACGGCCCTACGGCGGCTACTTCGACGAGGTCGCGGACATCCTCGCCGAGGTCCTCGGTGAGGCCGGTGTGGCCTACGACGACGCCGTCGAGAAGGTCGTCGTCTTCCGCGACGAGATGACCCTGTACATCGCCCGCGAGCACCTGCCGGTCGTGGCCAGATCCCTGCGCGACGACCAGGACCTGCGGTTCGAACTGTGCCTGGGCGTCAGCGGCGTCCACTACCCCGCGGACGCCGGGCGCGAACTGCACGCGGTGTACCCGCTCTTCTCGGTGACCCACAACCGGACCATCCGGCTGGAGGTCGCCGTCGCGGACGCGGACCCGCACATCCCGAGCCTGGTGGACATCTACCCCGCCAACAACTGGCACGAGCGCGAGACCTGGGACTTCTTCGGCATCGTCTTCGACGGTCACCCCAGCCTGTCCCGGATCGAGATGCCGGACGACTGGCCCGGTCACCCGCAGCGCAAGGACTACCCGCTGGGTGGGATCCCGGTGGAATACAAGGGCGCAACCGTACCTGCGCCCGATGAGCGGAGGGCCTACAACTGATGGCTGCCACCTTCCCGTCAGCAACGCGCGGCGCCGGCCCGGCCGGTACCGAGGGCGTCCACGAGTTCACCGCCGCCGGCGGTGACTGGGACGAGATCAGTGCCGAGGCCGAACGCCTCGGCGACGAACGCATCGTCATCAACATGGGCCCGCAGCACCCGTCCACGCACGGCGTGCTCCGCATCGTCCTGGAGATCGAGGGCGAGACGGTCACCGAGGCCCGGGCCGGCATCGGGTTCCTGCACACCGGCATCGAGAAGAACATGGAGTACCGCACCTGGACCCAGGGCGTGACGTTCTGCACCCGCATGGACTACGTCGCCCCGCTGTTCCAGGAGGCCGGGTACTGCCTCGCCGTCGAGAAGCTCCTCGGCATCACCGACGACCTGCCCGAGCGGGCCACCCTGATCCGCGTGCTGATGATGGAGCTCAACCGGATCAGCTCGCACATCGTGGCGATCGGGACCGGCGGCAACGAGCTCGGCGCCACCACGATGATGACGATCGCGTTCCGTGAGCGCGAGGAGATCCTGCGGATCTTCGAGGCGATCACCGGTCTGCGGATGAACCACGCCTACATCCGCCCGGGCGGTGTGGCCCAGGACCTCGCGCCCGGGACCACCCAGATGATCCGGGACGCGATCCCGAAGATCCGGGACGGGATCGGCGAGCTCGAGAAGCTCACGCTCGCGAACCCGATCTTCATCGGCCGTCAGAAGGGCGTCGGCATCCTGCCCCTGGCCGGGGCGATGGCCCTGGGCACCGCGGGGCCCATGCTGCGCTCGGCCGGGGTGCCGTTCGACCTGCGTCGGGCCCAGCCGTACTGCGGCTACGAGACCTACGACTTCGACGTGATCACGGACACCGGCGCGGACGCCTACGCCCGCGTGGTGGTCCGGTTCAAGGAGATGCGCGAGTCGCTGAAGATCGTCCAGCAGGTGCTGGACCGCCTCGAGGCCCAGGACCGCAAGGGCAAGCAGCCGGTGATGGTCGCGGACAAGAAGATCGCCTGGCCCGCGCAGCTGTCTGTCGGCAGCGACGGGCAGGGCAACTCCCTCGACCACATCCGCCAGATCATGGGCACCTCGATGGAGGCCCTGATCCACCACTTCAAGCTGGTCACCGAGGGCTTCCGGGTGCCGGCCGGCCAGGTCTACCAGCAGATCGAGCACCCGAAGGGGATCCTCGGCGTGCACCTGGTCTCCGACGGCGGCACCCGGCCCTACCGGGTGCACTTCCGGGACCCGTCCTTCAACAATCTGCAGTCACTGTCGATCCTCTGCGAGGGCGGCACCATCGCCGACGTGGTGATCTCGGTCGCCTCGATCGACCCGGTCCTGGGAGGGGTGGACCGCTGATGGTCACCGACAACCGTGGTTACGCGCCCGACGTCCGGGCGCGGCTCACCGCCGACGCGGACCAGATCCTGGCGCGCTACCCCGAGGCCCGCTCGGCCCTGCTGCCGCTGCTGCACCTGGTGCAGTCCGAGGACGGCTACGTGAGTCCGGCCGGGATCGCTTTCTGCGCGGACGTGCTCGACCTCAGCCGCGCCTCGGTGTCCGCGGTCGCGACCTTCTACAGCCAGTACAAGCGGCGCCCGAACGGCGAGTACACCGTCGGCGTGTGCACGAACACGCTGTGCGCGGTGATGGGCGGGGACGCGATCTTCGACCGGCTCTCCGAGCGGCTGGGCATCGGCCACGACGAGACCACCGAGGACGGCCGGATCACCCTGGAGCGCGTCGAGTGCAACGCGGCGTGCGACTACGCGCCGGTGATGGTCATCAACTGGGAGTTCTTCGACAACCAGACCCCCACCTCGGCGGTGGACGTGGTGGACGCCCTGCTCGAGGGACGCCCCGTGACGCCCACCCGCGGCGCGGACACGGTCGCCACCTTCCGGGAGGTCTCCCGGGTGCTCGCCGGCTTCGAGGACGGCCGCGCGGACGAGGGCCTGGGCGCCGGCCCGGCCACCCTGGTCGGCCTGGAGATGTCCCGGGCCAAGGGCTGGACGGCACCGGCCCCGGAGTCCGAGGAGTCGTCCGAGGGCAGCGAGGGCAGCACGGCCGCTGGGGGCACAGGGCAGGCCGGCACCGACCAGGTCGGTGATGCCGGCTCCAGCGCCGAGCGCGAGGAGACCACCCCGGCGGACACCTCCGCCGAGCCGGTGACCAAGTCAGAAGAGAAGGGCTCGAGCGAATGACCACCCTGGCGCCGATCCTGAGCGACATCTGGGACGCACCCCGGTCCTGGACGCTGGCGACGTACACCGAGCACCAGGGCTACGACGCCTGGCGCAAGGCCATCCACACCGAGCCGGCCGAGCTGGTCAACGCCGTGAAGGACTCCGGCCTGCGTGGCCGTGGCGGCGCCGGGTTCCCGACCGGGCTGAAGTGGAGCTTCCTGCCGGCGCCGGACGGCGGGCCCCGCTACCTCGTGGTCAACGCGGACGAGTCCGAGCCGGGCACCTGCAAGGACATCCCGCTGATGCTGGCGAACCCGCACTCCCTGATCGAGGGGGTGGCGATCACGTCGTTCGCGATCGGCTCCAACCACGCCTTCATCTACCTGCGCGGCGAGGTCGTGCACGTCTACCGGCGCCTGCTCGCGGCCGTCCGCGAGGCGCGCGAGGCGGGCCTGCTCGGGCAGAACATCCTGGGCACCGGCTACGACCTCGAGGTCACCGTGCACGCCGGTGCCGGTGCCTACATCTGCGGTGAGGAGACCGCCCTCCTGGACTCCCTCGAGGGCCGCCGGGGCCAGCCCCGCCTGAAGCCGCCGTTCCCCGCCGTCGCCGGCCTGTACGCCCGCCCGACGGTGGTCAACAACGTCGAGTCCATCGCGAGCGTGCCGACCATCATCCGCAACGGCGTCGACTGGTTCACCTCGATGGGCACCGAGAAGTCGAAGGGCCACGGCCTGTTCTCACTGTCCGGGCACGTCGCCAAGCCGGGCCAGTACGAGGCCCCGCTCGGGATCACCTTCCGCGAGTTGCTGGACATGGCCGGCGGCGTCCGGGACGGGCACTCCCTGAAGTTCTGGACGCCCGGCGGCTCCTCCACCCCGATCCTGACCGCGGAGCACCTGGACGTCGTGCTGGACTACGAGTCCGTCGGGGCGGCCGGCTCCATGCTCGCGACCCGTGCCCTGCAGGTCTTCGACGAGACCACCTCGGTGGTCCGGTGCGTGTCCCGGTGGACCGACTTCTACCAGCACGAGTCGTGCGGCAAGTGCACTCCGTGCCGCGAGGGCACGTTCTGGCTGAAGCAGATCCTGCACCGGCTCGAGGCAGGCAAGGGCACCGAGTCCGACGTCGACCTGCTGCTGGACGTGGCCGGCAACATCGAGGGCCGCTCCTTCTGCGCCCTCGGCGACGCTGCCGCCACCCCGATCAAGAGCGCCATCAAGTACTTCCGTGAGGAGTTCGAGCAGGGCGTCCACACGCCCGCCTGGGAACTCTTCCCCTACGAGGCCAACGCGGCCTTCTCCGGAGCGACGGCATGACCGCCACCACCAACTCCTCGTCCTCTGCCGTGGCCCCGGTCGAGGAGATCACCCTGACCATCGACGGTCTCGACGTCAGCGTGCCCAAGGGCACCCTGGTGATCCGGGCCGCCGAGACGGTGGGCATCCAGATCCCTCGGTTCTGCGACCACCCGCTGCTCAAGCCGGCGGGGGCGTGCCGCCAGTGTCTGGTGGACATCGCCACCCCGGACCGTGAGGGAAACCTGCGCCCGATGCCGAAGCCGCAGGCCTCGTGCACCATCGAGGCCACGCCGGGCATGGTCGTCAACACCCAGCACACCTCGGCGGTGGCCGAGAAGGCCCAGCGCGGTCAGATCGAGTTCCTGCTCGTCAACCACCCGCTGGACTGCCCGGTCTGCGACAAGGGCGGGGAGTGCCCGCTGCAGAACCAGGCGATGAGCAACGGGTCCGCGACGTCCCGGTTCGTCGACATCAAGCGCACGTTCCCCAAGCCGATCAAGATCTCCACGCAGATCCTGCTCGACCGGGACCGGTGCATCCTGTGCCAACGCTGCACCCGGTTCTCCGCCGAGATCGCCGGGGACCCCTTCATCGACCTGCAGGGCCGCGGCGGCGGCGCCCCGGGTGGCCACGGCCATGGGCTGCCCGCCCAGCAGATCGGCCGCTTCGACGAAGCGATCCTCGAGTACACCCCGAGCGGTGACCAGGGGCCGGTCGAGTCCGAGCGCACCGGCGACGTCGTCGGCCCGTACGGTCAGGCCGGCGTGCTGTCCAGCGTAGCCGGCAGCATCGGCGGAGCCCTGGAGGACACCTCCGGTCGCCCGTTCGCGTCCTACTTCTCCGGGAACACCATCCAGATCTGCCCGGTCGGTGCCCTCACCTCGGCCGCCTACCGGTTCCGGTCGCGCCCGTTCGACCTGGTCTCGACCGCGTCGATCGCCGAGCACGACGCGTGCGGCTCCGCGATCCGGATCGACCACCGCCGCGGCGTGGTGCTGCGCCGGCTCGCCGGGGACGACCCGGCGGTCAACGAGGAGTGGATCACCGACAAGGACCGGTTCGCGTTCGCGTGGCAGACGTCCTCCGATGTGCTCACCGCCCCGCTGGTGCGGGACGAGGAGACCGGCGAACTGGTGCCGACCAGCTGGTCCGAGGCCATCGGCCTCGCCGCCGACGGCCTGCGCAGGGCCGGTGACGGCGCCGGCGCGGCCGCGCTGCCCGGTGGCCGCCTGACCCTCGAGGACGCGTACGCGTGGTCGAAGTTCACGCGCACGGTGCTCGGCACCAACGACATCGACTTCCGTGCCCGGGTGCACTCGGCCGAGGAGGCCGACTTCCTCGCGAACCGGGTCGCCGGTTCGGGGCTCGACGTGACCTTCGGCGACCTCGAGCGCGCACCCCGGGTGCTGCTCGTCGGCCTCGAGCCCGAGGAGGAGGCCGGTACGGTCTTCCTCCGGCTGCGCAAGGGCATGCTCGCCGGCCGAGTGCAGGTCACCACGATCGCCCCGCTCGCGACCCGAGGCTCCACCAAGCTGCGCGCCGAGCTCGTCCGCACGGCACCGGGCGAGGAGCCCTCCGTCCTGGACGCCCTCGCCGGGGTCACGGGCACGCCCGAGCACCTCGCCGACCTCAGGGCCGCCCTCGCCGAGCCGGGCACCGTGGTTCTCGCCGGCGAGCGGCTCGCCGGCGTGCCCGGGGCGCTGTCCGCCCTGGACCGGCTGGTCTCGGCCGCGGGCGCCAGGTTCGCCTGGGTGCCGCGACGCGCGGGCGACCGCGGCGCCGTCGAGGTCGGCCTGCTGCCGGGCCTGCTGCCCGGTGGGCGCCCGACGGCGGAGGCGGAGGCGCGTGTCGACGTCGCCTCGGTCTGGGGCGTGAGCGAGCTGCCCGCCGCGCCGGGCCGGGACCTGACCGGGATCCTCGACGCCGCGACGGCCGGGGAGATCGACGCCCTCGTCGTCGGCGGCATCGACCTCGAGGACCTGCCGTCGCCGGCCCAGGCCGAGGTGGCGCTGGCCGCCGCGGGCTTCGTCGTGCAGCTCGAGGTGCGCCGCTCGGCGGTCACCCAGCACGCGGACATCGTGCTCCCGATCGCGCCGACCACGCACAAGTCCGGGACGTTCCTGAACTGGGAGGGCCGCCCTCGCCCGTTCGGCCAGGTCTTCACGACCAGCGCCCTCACCGACGCACGGGTGCTCGGCATGCTGGCTGACGCCGTCGGGGTTGACCTGGGCACCCGCACCCTCGAGGACATCCACCGCGAGCTCGCCGAGTTCGACGGGTGGGAGGGCCCACGCACCGCCGCCCCCGCGGTCGAGGCGACCCCCGTCCCGGCCCTCGACGCCGGCCAGGTGCGGCTCGCGACCTGGCGCCTGATGCTCGACTCCGGCCGCGGCCAGGACGGCGAACCCCACCTCGCGGGCACCGCGTACCGCCCGGTGGCGCTGCTGTCGCCGGCCACGGCTGCCACGCTCGGCCTCGCCGAGGGTGACCGGGTCCGGGTCACCGGGCCCGATGGTGACATCGTCCTGCCGGTCCTGCCGACGCCCATGGGCGACGACGTGGTCTGGCTGCCGCAACACTCCCCGGGATCGTCCGTGCACCGGACCCTCGGGGCCACGGCAGGTGCCGCGGTGCGCCTGACCGCCGTCGACGCGGAGGTCGCCCGATGAACACCAACCTCGCTCCCATCCTGGCCCGGAGCACCGGAGCCGCGGACTTCAGCAACGACACGATCTGGGTCTCGGTCATCAAGGCCGTCGCGATCCTGCTGTTCCTGCTGCTGTCCGTGCTGTTCGCGCTCTGGTTCGAGCGCCGGATCATCGCCCGGTTCCAGCAGCGGCTCGGCCCGAACGTGCGCGGCCCGTTCGGTCTGGTGCAGTCCATCCCGGATGCCTTGAAGCTGATCCTCAAGGAGGACATCACCGTCAAGGCCGCGGACAAGGTGATCTATCTGATCGCCCCCGTGATCTCGGTGTTCTGCGCCTTCATGATCTACGCCGTCATCCCGTTCGGGCCGATGGTGGAACTCCCGGGTGGCTTCACCACTCCGCTGCAGCTGACCGACACCCCGGTCTCGATCCTGTACATCCTCGGGATCACCGGCCTCGGCGTATACGGCATCGTGCTCGGCGGCTGGTCCTCGGGGTCGAGCTACCCGCTGCTCGGCGCGGTGCGCTCCACCGCGCAGATCATCTCCTACGAGCTCGGCATGAGCCTGGCCCTGGTCAGCGTGCTGCTCGTGGCCGGCTCGATGTCCACCTCCGAGATCGTGAACTCCCAGGAGAACCTGTGGTGGGCGTTCGCGCTGTTGCCGGCGTTCGTGGTCTACCTGATCTCCGCGTTCGGTGAGGTGAACCGGCTCCCGTTCGACCTCCCGGAGGCCGAGGGCGAACTGGTCGCCGGGTACCAGACCGAGTACTCCTCGATGAAGTTCGCCTGGTTCTACCTGGCCGAGTACATCAACATGCTGAACGTGGCCGCCGTCGCGACCACGGTCTTCATGGGCGGCTGGCGGGCACCGTGGCCGCTGGTGACCCTGTTCGGTGAGGGCGTTGACCAGGGCTGGTGGGGCCTGCTCTGGTTCATCCTGAAGATCTGGCTCTTCATGTTCCTGTTCGTCTGGGTCCGCGCCACGCTGCTGCGGTTCCGTTACGACCAGTTCATGGCCTTCGGCTGGAAGGTGCTGATCCCGGTCGCGCTGGTCTGGCTCGGCCTCGTCGCCGCCTTCCAGGGCGTGCGCCACTTCACGTCCTTCGACCCGACCGCGATCGATGTCGGCGGGCTCTCCCTGCGCACCGTGCTGTTCGGGATAGCGGGGATCCTCATCGTCGTCACGATCGTCATGTACCTGATCCCGGACCGGGGCAAGAAGCCCGCCGTGGAGGGCGCCGGCGCGAAGGTCCCGGAGCCCGCCGACGAGCCGTTCGACGCGTTCGCCGGTGGCTACCCCGTGCCACCGCTGCCGGGTCAGAAACTGCCGCCGTCCACGCGGCGCGCCCGGGTCACCACCCCGGCCGCCCCCGCCGAGGACGAGACCACCGACGAGGAGAAGACCGATGGCTGAGCAGGGCAAGGGCAAGAAGCCCGCGCCGGGCAAGCGAAGCGGGAACCAGCCGAAGCGGCCCACCGCGAGCCGCGCCCCGGAGCGGGCCAGGCCGGGCGCGACCCCGGCGAAGGCCGGCCGGGCCAAGACCCCGGCGTTCGATGTGGACTCCGACCTCGACAAGAGCGGCCTCGCCGAGTTCTTCGCACCGGTGGCGGGTTTCGGCGTCACCATGTCCACGCTGTTCCGGCCGGTGGTCACCGAGCAGTACCCGTTCGAGAAGGCACCGACAGCGCCGCGATACCACGGCCGCCACCAGTTGAACCGGCACCCCGACGGGCTCGAGAAGTGCATCGGCTGCGAACTGTGCGCGTGGGCCTGCCCCGCGGACGCCATCTACGTCGAGGCCGGCAACAACACCCCGGAGGCCCAGTACTCGCCGGGGGAGCGGTACGGCAAGGTCTACCAGATCAACTACCTGCGCTGTATCTTCTGCGGGCTCTGCATCGAGGCCTGCCCCACGCGGGCGCTGACGATGACGAACGACTACGAGCTCGCCGGGACCACGCGGGAGAAGATGATCTTCGAGAAGGACACGCTGCTGGCCCCGCTCCGGTCCGGGATGCTGGCCGCGCCCCACCCGATGGTCGCGGGCCTCAGCGACGGCGACTACTACCGAGGTGACGTCAGCGGACCCACCACGGAGCAGGTGGCCTGGGTGAAGGAGCGCCGCCCCGAGGACGAGAGCCTCTCCGCGGCCGGCGCCGCCGCGACCCGCGCCGCCAAGGGAGGCAAGGAATGAACGCCGCCCTGGAGATCTCCACCGGCGAGGCCGTGCTGTTCTGGGTCCTCGCCCCCCTGATGGTCGCCGGTGCCCTCTCCCTGCTGTTCGCGAAGCGGCCGGTCCACATCGCGGTGAGCATCGCCGGGGTGATGATCGGCCTCGCCGTCATGTACATCATGCTGGAGGCGCCCTTCCTGGGCGTGGCCCAGATCGTGGTCTACACCGGCGCGGTCATGATGCTGTTCCTGTTCGTGATCATGCTCGCCGGGGTGGACTCCTCGGAGTCGCTGGTCGAGACGATCAAGGGTCAGCGGGGGATCGCGGTGGTAGGACTGCTGGGCTTGTTGATCCTGGTGATCACCGTGCTCACCCGCGCCTCGCTGCCGCCCGCCGTCGGCCTCGCGCAGGCGAACGCGGACACGAACCCCGTCGGCGTCGCCCGGCTGATCTTCGGCGACTACATCTTCGCGTTCGAACTCACCGCGGCCCTGCTGATCACGGCCGCACTCGGCGCCCTGGTGCTCAGCCACCGCCGCCGCCTCAGCCCGAAGGTCGGCCAGGCCGAACTCGCCGAGGCGAAGCTCGCGGCCTACGGCAAGGGCGGCTCCGCCGAGGGGGTCACCCCGCCGGCCGGGCCCGGTGTCTACGCACGCCACAACAGCGCCGACATGCCCGCCCTGGACGCCGCCGGGAACCCGATCGACGACTCGGTGGTCACCGTGCTCCGGGTCCGGGGGCAGGAGGCCGAGACGGCCGACCTCGACGCCGACCGGGTCGCGAGGATCGCCACCGGCGCGCCGATGGTGCCCGAGCTCGACGGTGCCGAGCGTGCCGACCGGGCCGAGCTGGACGAGCAGGCCGAGACCACGAAGGAGAACGAGGAATGAGCCTGGTCAACTACCTGGTGCTCTCCGGGATCCTGTTCTCGATCGGGTCGATCGCGGTCCTCACGCGACGCAACGCGATCATCGCGTTCATGGGCGTCGAGCTCATGCTGAACGCCGCGAACCTCACCCTGGTCACGTTCGGGCGGCTGCACGGCGACCTGCACGGCCAGGTGATCGCCTTCTTCGTGATGGTGGTCGCCGCCGCCGAGGTGGTCATCGGGCTCGCCATCATCGTGTCCATCTTCCGAACCCGCGGGTCCGCGTCGATCGACGACGCCAACCTGCTGAAGAGCTGAGGGGCCCACGTGGACACCTTGAACCTGGCCTGGCTGCTCGTCGCCATCCCGCTGGTGAGCTCCGCCGTGCTGCTGCTGCTCGGGCGCGGGTCCGACGCCTGGGGCCACTGGTTGGGAGTGCTGGCCTCCGCGGCCTCCGCCGTGCTGGCGATCGTCATCCTCGTGCAGCTGCTCGGCCTCGGCGCCGACGACCGGACCGCCAACGTCCACCTGTTCGACTGGATCCCGGCCGGTGACCTGACCGTCTCGGCGGGCCTGCTCGTGGACCCGCTCTCGGTCACGTTCGCGATCCTGATCACGTTCGTCGGCACCCTGATCCACATCTACGCGGTCGCGTACATGTCGCACGACGTGGATCGGCGCCGGTTCTTCGCCTACCTCAACCTGTTCATCGCCGCCATGCTGGTCCTGGTCCTGGCGGACTCCTACGCGCTGCTCTTCCTCGGCTGGGAGGGCGTGGGTCTCGCGTCCTACCTGCTGATCGGGTTCTGGAACCAGAACACCGAGTACGCGGTCGCGGCCAAGAAGGCGTTCGTCATGAACCGGGTCGGTGACATGGGGATGCTGGTCGCGATGATGGCGATGTTCGCCACGTTCGGCGCGGTCGACTTCGACACCGTCTTCGGTGCCGCCGACGGCGCCGGCGAGGGTGCCATGACGCTGATCGGGCTCATGCTGGTCCTCGCCGCCTGCGGCAAGTCCGCGCAGTTCCCGCTGCAGGCCTGGCTCGGGGACGCGATGGCGGGCCCGACCCCGGTCTCGGCGCTGATCCACGCGGCAACCATGGTCACCGCGGGCGTCTATCTGATCGTCCGCTCCGGGCCGATCTTCGAGCAGACCCCGACGGCGCAGCTCGTCGCGGCGATCGTCGGTGCGGTCACGCTGTTGTTCGGTGCGATCGTCGGGTGCGCGAAGGACGACATCAAGAAGGTCCTCGCGGCGTCCACCATGTCCCAGATCGGCTACATGATGCTGGCCGCGGGCCTCGGCCCGATCGGGTACGCGTTCGCGATCTTCCACCTGATCACGCACGGCTTCTTCAAGGCCGGCATGTTCCTCGGCGCCGGCTCGGTGATGCACGGCATGGGCGACGAGGTGAACATGCGCGGCTTCGGGAACCTCAGCAGGTACATGAAGGTCACCTGGATCACGTTCATGGCGGGTTGGCTCGCCATCATCGGGATCCCACCGTTCTCCGGGTTCTGGAGCAAGGACAAGATCATCGAGTCCGCGTTCGTGGGCGAGGGCTGGCAGCCCTGGGTGTTCGGCACCGTCGCCCTGGTGGGCGCGGGGATCACGGCGTTCTACATGTCCCGGCTGTTCTTCATGACGTTCCACGGCAAGGCCCGTTGGAACGACGGCAAGAACGACCTGCCCGGCCCCGAGCGCACGCCCCACGAGTCCCCGGCCCTGATGACCGTGCCGATGATCGTGCTCGCGATCGGCGCGATCGGACTCGGTGGCCTGCTCACCATCGGCGACTCGTTCGTGACCTGGCTGGAGCCGGTGACCGGGCACGTCGAGCACCACGAGCCGGTGCTGCCGATCCCGGTGATCATGGTGACCACCATCGTCCTGGTGCTGCTCGGCGCCGGCCTCGCCTGGCGCCAGTACGCGGCCTCCGCGGTGCCGGTCGCGCCGCCCACCGGCTCGGTGCTCACCCGCGCCGCCCGTGCGGACCTGTACCAGGACGCGGTCAACGAGGGCGTCTTCATGCGCCCCGGCCAGCACCTGACCCGCACCCTGGTCTACACCGATACGGCCGTCGTCGACGGTGCCGTCAACGGGCTCGGCTCCGGGACGCTGGGCTGGGGAGAAAGACTGCGTCGGCTGCAGAACGGCTTCGTCCGTAGTTACGCCGCGGTGATGCTGATCGGCGTCATCGGTGCCCTTGTCGTCGTCCTCGCCTCGCGAGTCTGAGTCGGAGAGAACCTGATGCCTACTCAATTCGCGGACCTGCCCTGGCTGACCATCCTGATCGTGGTGCCCACCGTCGTGGCCGCACTCATCTGGCTGGTCAAGCCGCTGCGCCGGGCCGCCCGCCCGATCGGGCTCGCCACGAGCGTCCTGGTCCTGATCGGGGTGGCCCTGATGGCGGGCGCGTTCGAGACCGCCGACGCCGCCGAGGTGCAGTTCACCCAGACCGTCGACTGGATCTCGGCGATCGGCGCGAGCTACGCCGTCGGGGTCGACGGGATGGGCCTGACCCTGGTCGCCCTGGCGGCCCTGCTGGTGCCGGTCGTGCTGATCGCCGGCTGGAACGAGGTGACGCTGCCCAGCGGCATCGCCGCAGACCGTGCCGAGGACTCGCTCGCCTACCGCCGAGCCGGATTCGTCTCCCTCGTCCTCGTGCTCGAGTCCCTCATGATCGCGATCTTCGCGGCCCAGGACCTGTTCCTGTTCTACGTGATCTTCGAGGCCATGCTGATCCCGGTGTACTTCCTGATCGGGGTCTACGGGGGACCGAACCGCCGGGGTGCGGCGCTGAAGTTCCTGCTGTACTCCCTCGCGGGCGGCCTCGTGATGCTGGCCGGCGTGATCGCCGTCTACTTCCAGACCGACGGCGGTCCCGGCACCTACCTGCTGGCGAACCTGGGCGACATCGCCTCGGACAACCCGACGCTCCAGATGTGGCTGTTCCTGTCCTTCTTCATCGCGTTCGCGGTGAAGGCGCCGATGTTCCCGGTGCACACCTGGCTGCCGGACGCCGCCGCCCAGGCCACGCCCGGGACGTCCACCCTGCTCGTCGGGGTGCTGGACAAGGTCGGCACGTTCGGGATGATCGCGATCTGCCTGCCGCTGTTCCCGGGGGCTGCCGCCACGGCCGCGCCCGTGATCATCGTGCTGGCGATCATCTCGATCATCTACGGCGGGCTGGTCGCCATCGGGCAGAACGACCTGATGCGGATGATCGCCTTCTCGTCGGTGTCCCACTTCGGGTTCATCGTGATGGGCGTGTTCGTCGGCACCCAGACCGCGATGGTCGGCGCGATGCTGTACATGGTCGCGCACGGGGTCACGATCGCGGCCCTGTTCCTGATCTCCGGGTTCCTCACCCAGCGCGGCGGCAGCCAGGACATGCGCACCTACTCCGGGATGCAGCGCGTCACCCGGGTGCTCGCGGGCACCTGGCTGTTCGCCGGGCTCGCCTCGCTCGCGCTGCCCGGCCTGAGCGGCTTCGTGCCGGAGTACCTGGTGCTCATCGGCAGCTTCGAGGCGCACTGGGCCTACGGGGCGTTCGCCGTGATCGGCGTGGTGCTGTCCGCCCTGTACATCCTGCTCGCCTACCAGCGGGTGTTCACCGGCCCGGTCCCCGAGGCCGGCGCGCCGGTCGAACTGACCGGTGAGGCCCTCGACGTCCCCGACCGGGCCGGCCTGAAGGACCTGACCGGCCGGGAGAAGTGGGCCATCGTCCCGCTCGCCCTCGTCGTCCTCTTCCTCGGTCTCTACCCGGCCCCCGTGCTGGAGCTCCTCTCCGGAGTCGCTGACCAGTTCGCCGCGATCCTTGGGAGCGCCTCATGAACCAGTTCGTCCCGCCCGAGATCGACTGGGCCGCCCTCAGCCCGGTCCTGATCGTGCTCGGCCTCGCCGTGGTCGGCGTGCTCGTCGAGGCCTTCGTGCCGATGCGGGCCCGCCGTGCCACCCAGGTCGTGCTCGCCGTGGTCGGCGTCGGTGCGGCACTGGTGGCCGTCGCGTGGCGCTGGGTGGTCGTCCAGGACGAGGGCCCGACGGCGGTGGTCGCCGGAGCACTGCGCGAGGACGCCCCGGCGCTGCTCGCCCAGGCGATCCTGCTCGTCTGCGCGTTCGTGGGGCTGCTGGTGATCGCCGACCGGTCCTCCGGCGAGGACGCCTTCGCGCCCGCGGCGGCCGCGATCCCCGGGTCCGCCTACGAAGCCGAGGCCCGCAAGGCCGGACTGGCCCAGACCGAGGTCTTCCCGCTGACCATGTTCGCCGTCGGCGGCATGCTCGTCTTCCCGGCCGCCGCCGACCTGCTCACCCTGTTCATCGCGCTCGAGGTGCTGTCCCTGCCGCTGTACCTGCTCGCCGGACTGGCCCGACGCCGTCGGCTGCTATCGCAGGAGGCGTCGCTGAAGTACTTCCTGCTCGGCGCGTTCTCCTCGGCGTTCTTCCTGATGGGCATCGCCCTGCTGTACGGCTACTCCGGCTCGGTCCGGTTCGACGAGCTGGCGACCGCGGTGCCGGCCACCTCCGGTCTGGACGGGATGCTGCTCGCGGGCGTGCTCCTGGTCATCGTCGGCCTGCTGTTCAAGGTCGGAGCCGTGCCGTTCCACTCCTGGGTGCCGGACGTCTACCAGGGGGCTCCGACCCCGATCACCGGGTTCATGGCGGCGTGCACGAAGATCGCGGCATTCGCCGCGTTGCTGCGGTTCGTCTACGTGGTCGTGCCGGGGCTGCAGTGGGACCTCACCGTGGCGCTGTGGGTGATCGCGATCCTCACCATGATCGTGGGCACCGTGCTGGCGGTCGTGCAGACCGACATGAAGCGGATGCTCGCCTACTCCTCGGTCGCGCACGCCGGGTTCCTGCTCCTCGGCGTCATCGCCCTGGTGCCGAGCGGCATCTCCTCGGTCCTGTTCTACCTGCTCGCCTACGGTCTGGCCACCGTCGGTGCGTTCGGCCTGCTCACCCTGGTCCGGGAGCGGGACGCCGACGGCAACGTCACCGGCGAGGCCCTGCACCTGTCCCAGTGGGCCGGTCTCGGCCGGCGCCACCCGGTCCTCGCGGTGTGCTTCACCCTGTTCCTCATCTCGTTCGCGGGGATCCCGCTCACGGGCGGGTTCATCGGGAAGTTCCTGGTCTTCGGGGCAGCCATCGAGGGAGGCGCCTGGCCGCTCGTGGTGATCGCCGTGCTCGCGAGCGCGGCCGCCGCGTTCTTCTACGTGCGGGTCATCGTGCTGATGTTCTTCACCGAGCCCGCCGGCACCGACGCCGACCCCGGCACCACCGTGGTGCGGACCGAGGGCCTGACCGCCGTGGCCGTGGTCGTCTGTGCGATCGGTACCGTGCTGCTGGGCGTGCTGCCCGGCCCGATTCTCGACCTGACGGCGAGTGCCACTAAGTTCATGCTGTGACCTCTTCGATGCTCCCGCTCGGTGACCCCGAGCTGGAGACCCAGATCGCAGGCGAGCTCGACGAGATCGAACGCCGCCTGGTGGCGGCCGCGCGCACCGCGGACGCCCTGGTCTCGGGACCCGCGAACCACCTGCTCTCCGCGGGGGGCAAGCGGCTGCGCCCGGTGCTGGTGCTGCTCACCTCGCAGTTCGGGTCCGGCGTGGACGACGCGGTACGGCAGGCCGCCGTCGCCACCGAGTTGACCCACCTGGCCACCCTGTACCACGACGACGTGATGGACTCCGCGCCGCTGCGGCGGGGGGCACCGAGCGCGCACGAGGTGTGGGGCAACTCGGTCGCGATCCTGACCGGCGACCTGTTGTTCGCGCGGGCCTCCCAGCTCGTCTCCGAGCTCGGACCGGTCGCGGTGCGGATCCAGGCCGACGCCTTCGAACGGCTGGTCCTCGGCCAGCTCCACGAGACCATCGGGCCCGGGCCCGACGAGGACCCGGTGGCCCACTACCTCGGGGTGCTCGCGGACAAGACCGGCTCGCTGATCGCCGCCGCCGCCCACTACGGCACCCTGTTCGCCGGGGCCGGGCCGGACGTCCGCGCGGCCACGGTCGCCTACGCGGAGAAGGTCGGGGTCGCGTTCCAACTCGCCGACGACGTCATCGACCTCGCCTCGGACGCCGAGACCACCGGCAAGACGCCGGGCACCGACCTGCGCGAAGGGGTGCCCACCATGCCCGTGCTGCTGCTGCGGGCCCGGGCCTCGGCCGGCACCCTGGACGCCGAGGGGGTCCGGCTGCTCGCCGACCTCGACGGCGATCTCAGCTCCGACGACGACCTCGCCGCCGTGCTGGCGCGGCTGCGCGCCCATGACGTCGTGGACGAGGCCCGGGCGCTCGCCCGGTCCTGGTCCGCGGACGCCGTCGCGGAACTGCGCGGGCTGCCCGAGTCCTCGGCCAGGTCCGCCCTGGAGGCGTTCGCCGGGCTCCTGGTCGACCGCCTCGCCTGACCCGCACCCTTCGCCCCGCACCCTTCGCCCCGCCAGCCCCCGGCGCCCCCGCCCCGCCAGCCCCCGGCGCCCCTGGCGCCGCCGCGCCCCTGCTCGCTGAGATCGCACCTGATGCTCTGAGTTCGCACCGTGCTGGTGTGCGACCTCAGCAGCGCAGGTGCGATGTCGGCGGATTCCGGGACGGGTGATGGGTCAGGTGGTCGACGGGGAGTCGGCCAGCTGCACCACTTGCAGGCCGTGCTCACGGCTGACGTACTGACCACGGCCGGGCTCGCTGGGAGTCGGCTTCGCCGTCCCGATGAGGGCTCCCTCGTCCTTGCTGCCGGAGAGCACCACGCCGGGCGCGGCGAGGTCCCGCAGCGCCTGGAGCACCGGTTCGTACATCGCCCGGCCGGCGCCACCGGTGCGGCGGGTGACGTTCAGGTGCAGCCCGACGTCGCCGGCCTGGGCGAGCAGCGGGATCAGCGGGCTGATCGGGTTCCCGGTGGAGGTGGCGACCAGGTCGTAGTCGTCGACCAGGATGAACACCTCGGCGCCGGTCCACCAGGACCGGGCACGCAGCTGCTGCGGGGTCACGTCCGGTCCGGGCAGCCGGGAGCGGAGGTAGTCGGCGATCCCGGCGATCTCCCCGGCCGCCTGCTCGGCCGTGGTGAAGTAGCCGGCCAGGTACTCCTCGGGGATCTCGGCGAGCAGGGAGCGCCGGTAGTCCACCACGAACAGCTGGGCCTGTTTCGGGGTGTACAGCCGCTGCACCTCACGCGCGATCCCGCGGAGCAGCCCGGACTTGCCCGAGCCTGAGTCCCCGAACGCGTAGAAGTGCGCGTCCTGGCGGGGGTTCAGCCCCACCGGGCCGAGCGAGGACTCGTTGATGCCGAGCAGGATCTGATCGGCCAGCGGCGTGCCGGCGGCGAGCTCACGGACCTCCTCGAGGGTGATCAGTTCCGGCAGCAGGCGCAGCTTCGGCGGCTGCGGCCCGGTCCAGGCCCCGTTGACCTCCTCGATCAGGTGCTCCACCCCGGCCCCGAGCGTGTTCGCCGAGCCGTCACCGTCGATGCGCGGCAGCGACGTGAGCACGTGGTGGCGGGACACCACGAGGCCGCGTCCGGGCCGGTCCTTCGGCACATTCGCGGCGACCTTGCGGTCGATGTCGGAGTCCATCGGGTCACCGAGGCGCATCTCGAGCTTGGTGCCGAACACGTCCTTGACCTGGGTGCGGAAGTCGATCCACCGGTTCGTGGCGGCGATCAGGTGCATCCCGAACGTGAGGCCACGCCCGGCCAGCGCCTGGATCTCCATCTCCATGCCATCGAACTCGGCCCGTAGGGTCGGCCAGCCGTCCACGATCAGGAACACGTCACCGTATCCGTCGTCGGCGCGGCCCTCGAGGCGGCGCTGCCGGTAGGTCTCGATCGAGTCGATGCCCTGCTCGCGGAAGTACACCTCGCGGGCGTTCACGATGCCCTCGAGCTCGGCGAGGATCCGCCGCACCACGTCGGGCTCGCTGCGGGTCGCGACCCCGGCCACGTGGGCCAGGGAGGACATCGGCGCGAAGGTGCCGCCGCCGAAGTCCATCACGTAGAACTGCACCTCGAGCGGGGTGTGGGTCAGGGACAAGCCGGTCACCACGGACCGGGCCACGGTCGACTTCCCGGACCGTGGCCCGCCGACGATCGCCATGTGGCCGCCCGCGCCGGACAGGCTCAGCCGCAGCGTGTCTCGGCGCTGCTCCAACGGCCGGTCGACGATGCCCAGCGGGAACGTGAGCGCCCCAGCTCCCCGCCAGGACGAGGAGACCAGCCCGAGCCCGGGGTCGACGGCCAGGTCCGGCATCATCTGGTCGTAGGTGTACGGCACCTCGAGCGGCGGCAGCCACACCTGGTGGGCGGCCGGGCCCTTGCCCTTCATCCGGTCGACGGCGATGTCGAACGTGACCCGCTTCTCCTCGGGCTCGTTGCTGGCCGGCATCGGATCCGGCTCGTCATCGGTGTCCAGGGTGAGCACCGGCGCCGCCGTGAACGGCTCGATCCTCGCCTCGGTGACGGACTCCGACGAACCGCGCACCGACCGTCGTCGGGCCTTCGGCGGCGCCGAGACGTACGCCGCACGGAACTGGATCAACGTCGACGCGTCCGACTTCAGGAACCCGTGTCCTCCTCCACCGGGCAGCTCGAACGCGTCCGGCACCCCGATCACGGCCCGGGAGTCGGCACCGGAGAAGGTCTTCAGACCGACCCGGTAGCTCAGGTGCGACTCCAGTCCCCGCAGCTTGCCCTCCTCGAGCCGCTGCGTGGACAGCAGCATGTGGATCTGCAGCGACCGGCCGAGCCGCCCGATCGCCACGAACAGGTCGGCGAACTCCGGCTTGGCCGAGAGCAACTCGGAGAACTCGTCGGCGACGATGAGCAGCGCCGGCAGCGGCGCGAGGTCGCTGCGGCCGCCCTTTCGGGCCTTCTCGTAGTCGGCGACGTTGGCGAAGTTCCCGCTGGCCCGGAGCAGTTCCTGACGGCGGACCATCTCACCCTTGAGGGCGTCCTGCATGCGGTCCACCAGGGTGAGTTCCTCACCGAGGTTCGTGATGATCGCGGAGACGTGCGGCATCTCCGCCATCCCGGCGAAGGTGGCGCCACCCTTGAAGTCCACCAGCACGAAGTTCAGGTCCTCGGAGGAGTGCGTGAGCGCGAGGGCCAGGACCAAGGTGCGCAGCACCTCGGACTTGCCGGATCCGGTCGCACCGATCAGCAGCCCGTGCGGGCCCATGCCCTGTTGGGCGGACTCCTTGATGTCCAGGGCGAGCGGCTGCCCCTGCGACGTCAGCCCGACCGGCACCCGCAGCCGGTCCCGGGGCAGGCGCGGTGCCCAGGCGACGGCCGGATCGAAGTCGCGCACGTCCGGGAGCCCGAGCAGGTCCGTCAGCTCGGCCGAGACCGTCGCCTTCGGGGCGCCGCCCTCGTCCGTGCCCTCCACGAGCAGCGGCGCGAGCCGGCGGGCCGTGGCCTCCGCCTCGGCGATACTCATCTGGTCGGCGATGCCCCGCTGCGGCGGGAACCCGCGCTGCAGCACCTGCATCGGGGTCAGACCGGCGTCGGCGCCGGCGCGGACCGTGGCGTAGAGCTGGACCCGCATGGTGTTGCGGCTGCTGAGTTCCTCCCAGGTCTCCGGCAGGTCCAGGACGGTGACGCCCATGACCCCCTCGGGGCTGACCAGCGGGTTGTCGCCGGGAATGTGCCCGCCGTCGACCACGACCAGCACGTGCGGCCCGTCGAACTCGCCGTTGCGCTGGAACCGGCCGCGGTCGTGGATGCCCTTGGGGAGCAGGCCGTCGATGTCGGCGTACGTCTCACCGATCATCCGGGCGGCCCCGACGGCGTCACGCTCGTGGGTCGAGTGGGCATGCGGCAGCCATTTCACCCATTCCCACTGCGGCAGGGCGTCGGGGGCGGCGACCACCGCGATCTGGAGAAGCTCGGGGGCCACGAACGTGGCGAGGTGGCTGATCATCGCGCGGGCCAACGACCGGGACGGCTCGGCCGAACCCGCCAGTTCGACCCTCGCGACCGTGCGGATGTCGACACCGAGGGGCAGGGAGGGCTGGTTCGCGTGGGTCACCAGGAACCGGTGCGCCGCGGACGCCGACACCGGGTCGAGCTGGGCCAGCGGCGACGTCTGGGGTGGCTCCAGCGTCAGCGACAGCGGCTGCGTGGAGCTTCCGATCCGGGTGCGGAGCAGGTTCTGCTCCCCGGGTGGGCGCTCCCAGACCCGGGCTCCCTCCTCGGCGACCACCGGCAGGGCCGAGGGGTCCGGCATCAGCCACTGGGTGTGGTGGCGCTGACGCTTCGCGGCGCCGCGGACCGTGGTGCGCATCTCGGACAGGTAGGCCAGGTACTCACGGCGCGCCGAGACCACGTCCGAGGTGTGCTGGGACTTCTGCCTCCAGATGTTCACGCCGACCATGGACAGGGCCATGAACAGGAACATCCCACCCATGAGGAAGGTGCGGCCGCTCGGCCCGCCCTGGCTGAACGTCAGGACCGCGATCGATCCCATCGAGCCCAGCATCGGCAGGGCCGTGGTGAGTGTGTTGCTCGCGCCCTCGGGCTTGATCAGCTCGGGGGGTGGCTGCAACTGCAACTGACCGGTGGGAACCTTCGGCGGCGCGAGGCGTGAGGCCGGGCCTGCGGACATGCAATGACTCCTCGGGTGCTGGTGGCCGCTCCAGCCTACTGGGCCGACGCCGCGGCACCGCGGGCGCCGGTCCACCGCGACGGCGGGGTGGATGGGCACCTCGACCCATCCGCCCGGCTCGTCCGGGGGTCGGGGCAGAAGGAGGCGCGGGTCGCCGGTGGCTACTATGGCGGGAGCCAGCGGGCACGGTGGACCCTGCCACCGAGCCCACCGACCGGAGCGCATGGGGGGACAGTGAGCACCTCGGCACCCGCTCGCCTGTTCCTCGCGGTCGTCGACGGACCCGACCGGGCGGACATCTCGGTGTCGCCGGACGCACTCGTCGGGGAGGTGCTGCGCGCCCGTGGTGCGGACCCGGACCGGGTGCTCGCGGTCTCGTCCTCCGGAAACGTCCTCGACGTCGACGACCCGATCGGACGTCACCTCGGCAACGGAGGCGTGTTGTGGCTGGTGGGCGGCGGCACGGCCGGCCCGGCCACCGGTCGGGACACGTCCACCGGGCGACGGCCCCGGCAGGTGCGGCGCCGAACCCCCACGGGCAGCGCCGGTTGGCTGGCCTGCGTCGCGGTCACCGCGGCGTGTGCCGTCCTGGTGCTCATCCACTCGCTGTCGGTTGGGACCGGGTCGGGGGTGCTCACCGACCCGTTCCGGTATGCGGTCGCCGCCCTGCTGGCGGCGGGCGCCGTGGTCCTGGCCCTGCGTCGAAGCGGTGACCAGGGTGGCACCACCGTGGCCGGCTCGCACCTGGTCGACGAGACGATCCTCGGCCCGATCCTCGCGTTCACCGCCGGGTTCCTGCTCGCGCCGCCGGACCTCTACGCCGCCCTGCGGCTGGCCGTCATGATCGGCATGGTCGCAGGTGCCTCGATCGCCTCCCTCCGGCTCGCGGTGAGCACCTACCACCAGGACGCGTCCACGGCCGTGGCGTCCGTGCTCACGACGGCATGGGTGTCCCTGGCCGTGCTGTTCGGGCTCGCTCTGCTGCTCGACGTGCCCATCCACGTCGCCCCCGCGCTCATCCTCGGCGCGGTCCCGCTGATGTTGCGCGCGATGCCGAGCGCGTCGATCGCGGTCCCGGACGAGCAACTGCTGGACCTGTCCTTCGTGGCCCGGACGGCCACCTCGGTCCGCGGCCGAGCCCCCAGGCCGCCCGGACGCGTGCAGTGGCAGCAGGTCGAGCGATCGGTCCGGTACGCGGAGCGGCGCAAGGCGGCCGGCCTCGGGATCTCGAGTGCGCTGGTGGTGCTGATGGCGCCGCCGGTCCTGGCGGCGTACGAACCGGGCACCATCACCGGGTGGGCCACGCTCGCCCTGTTCGCGTTCCTGGTCATCACGCTGGGTCTCGGACCCCGCTCCTACCGGGGCGTCGTCGAAAAGTCCGCGCCGCGGTTCGCGCTGCTGGTGCTGCTCGTCGAGATCGCGTGGACGGCCCGGGTGGCCCCGGACGCCGGCCTGTGGTCCCTTGTGGTCATCGGAGCCGGACTCGGGATCGCCCTGCTCACGATGGCCATCGTGACCGGGTGGCGCTCGGTGAAGTGGTCCCGTGCGGGCGACGTCATCGAGGGAATCGCCATCGTCTTCGTGATGCCTGCGGCACTCCTGGCCGCGGGGGTCCTCGAGGGCATGCAGACCGTGGCCGCCGGTTAGTATGCCCGGGGCAGGCGAGGGCGAGTTGAGGGGACGTTGATGTCGGTCGAGGCAACCGAACGCCCGGCCTGGGCGAGGCACACTGGCGCTGGCGCGACTGCGCCGGGTTCGGCTCGTCAGCCGGGCGGCCGGCGGGTCCCGTCGGGGGTGGGGCGTCGCCTGCTCGCGTACGCGGTGGACCTCCTCGCGGTCGCGGCGCTCGTCGCGGCGGTCTTCGTGCCGACCCGCAGCGTCGTGCTCGCCGGCGTCGTCGCCGTCGAGGCGATCGTGGCCCTGGTGCTCTGGGAGGCGCGGACCGGGCGCACCCTCGGCAAGAGCCTGCTCGGCCTCCGGGCCGCCCAGGTCGACGGCCCCTATGCACCGGGCCTCGGCCGGGAACTGATCCGAGCGGCACTGCTCGGGGCGGCCCACCTGGTGGCATTCGTCGGCCAGTTCATCCTGATCGCGACGGCCGCCGCGGATCGCTCCGGACGCGGCCAGGCCGTGCACGACCGGGCGGCCCGCACCGCGGTGCTGGACCTGCGTCCGGAAGCGGCTGCCGCGCCGGCACCGGTCCCGAGCCTGGCGCCGATGCCGCAGACCCAGGCACCCGGCGGCTGGAGCGGGGGGGTCCCGACACCGACGCCGCCGTCGAGCCACGCCGGGATGCCGCCGGCGTGGGCCGCGGGGTCCGCTCAGGTCGCCGCTCCCACCGCACCCGCGGCGGCCGCCGGTTCCGTGCCGACCGGCCCCTCCGGTGGGGTCGGTGGCGGCCCGCGACCGAGCGGGATCCCCGGGCCGGCCCCGGTCGCGCCCTGGGACCGTCCTCGCGGCCCGATGCCCGCGCCGGGCACCGGGGCGTCGGGGGCCACGGGCGCACCGTCGGTGCCCGCCGCACCGCCGTACCAGGGCGTCCCGGCCACCGGGGACGTCCGCCGACCGCAACCCGGACAGCCGGGCGGGCAGCAGCCCCAGCCCGGCCGACCCCAGCAGCCGCAGCAGGGACAACCGCAGTACGGACAGCCACGGCAACCGCAGCCCGGACAACCGCAGCCAGGACAACCGCAGCCCGGACAACCGCAGTACGGCCGGCCACCGGAGGGGCAATCTCGACCCGGCCAGGGGCAACCGCAATCCGGCGAGTACGGCCGGCCCGGGGCCTACGGGCCGCCGGCCGCTCGGCCGCAGACTCCGGGCGGGATGCCGTCCGGGGGCCCGGCGCAGCGGGACCCGCGTGGACCGGTCGCCGGCACCCCGGCCGCGTACGCCCCGCCCGCGACCGGTCGGCCCGGTCCCACGCAGCCCGCTCCCGGCGGCCCGACCGGCACACCGGACCAAGCGGACGGCGCGGGCGGACGCCGGGCTCGCCGAGCCGCGCAGGCCGCGTCCCGCGAGAGCTCCGCGGCCCTCCCGGCACCGGGTGCCGGCGACGCCTCGGCGCAGTTGCCGGAGCACACCTTCTTCCCGCGCGCGGCCGAGCCGGCACAGGTTCCGGGCCTGACCGACGCCCCCGACGCCGGTGCCGGGTCCGACCGACGGGGCGGTTCGCCGTCGGCGGTGTACGTGCTCACCATGGACGACGGCGCGACCGTCACCGTGACCGGATCCGGCCTGCTCGGCAGGCGGCCGCAGGCGCCGGCGGGTGAGCGTTACGACCATCTGGTGGCGATCGACGACCCGGGCCGTTCGCTCTCGCGGACGCACGCCCGGATCGGGATCGAGGACGGGGAACTCTGGGTCGAGGACCGGGGCTCGGCGAACGGCACGCTGGTCGTCGCACCGGACGGCACGCAGGCCCGTGCCTTCCCCGGCAAGCGGGTCGTCGTCCCGGAGGACGGCTCGATCGAGCTCGGCGAGCGGGTCATCACCGTCGCCCGCTGGGAGAGCTGACCGGCCAGCCGGACGGGTCCGGTGGGTACGTGGCTCACGCCGGCGGCGGGCAGTCGAACGCCCCGCCGACCACTCGGGTCGACGGGGCGTTCGGCTGCCTGGGTGTGTGCGCTCAGTGGGCCCGAGCGCGTCCGCGGCTCACCACTTCGGGTCGAACTCCTCCTCCGGAGGCAGGTCCGGTAGCTCGGCGTCCCGGGAGCCGGCGTTCGCGGCCGCGCCGAGGTCGGGCGTGACGCCCTCGTCCTCGAGATCCTCGGCCAGCAGGCCGAGACCGTTGCCCTTCCTGCGCTTCTTGTCCTTCCCGCCGCCGGCTCCGGCCCCGCCCATCAGTCCGGCACCGGCGCCTCCGCGGCCGCCTCCCCGGCCACCTGCGTTCGGTCCGGACTGGCCACCGGGGGCGCCACGTCCGCTGCGTCCACCGGGTCCACCGCGGCCACCGGCCCCACCGGCCGCGCCGCCCAGCGGCACACCGCCGATGCCGACGCCGCCGCCCGGGCCACCGGCGAGCCGACCGGCCGCGCCG
>NZ_SMNA01000008.1 GCF_004353825.1 Occultella glacieicola
ACCGACCACGGCGACGTCGCGCGGTACGTCCCTCGTGGTGACCGCTCCGGCGGCCCGCGCCCGCCCCGCCCCGGCAACAACCCGTTCGCGTCGTCCCAGGGCATGCCCCGACCGGGCGGCACCGGCGGTGCGGCAGGCCCGCGTCCCGGCGGCACCGGCGGCCCGCGTCCCGGCGGCACCGGTGGTCCGCGCCCCGGCGGCGGGAACCGGCCCACGCCCGGCATGATGCCCGGGCGCAGCGCGGTCTCCCGACCCGGTGCTCCCGCCCGTAGTGGTGGGCCCGGCGGCGGTCGTGGTGGCCGAGGTGGCCCCGGTGCCGGTGGTGGCGGTGGCTTCGGTGGCCGTCCCGGCGGCGGCGGTGGTCCCGGTGCCGGTGGTGGCGGTGGCTTCGGTGGCCGTCCCGGCGGCGGCGGCCGTGGTGGTCGTGGCGGTACCCAGGGCGCGTTCGGTCGCGCCGGAGGGCGTCCCGTCCGTGGCCGCAAGTCGAAGCGAGCCAAGCGCCAGGAGTTCGAGCAGCAGTCCGCGCCGTCCATCGGCGGCGTCCAGGTCCCCCGGGGCGACGGGTCCACCGTCATCCGGATCCGCGCCGGCGCGTCCCTCGCGGACTTCGCCGACCGGATCGACGCGAACCCCGCGAGCCTGGTCACGGTCCTGTTCCACCTCGGTGAGATGGCGACCGCGACCCAGTCCCTCGACGAGGACACCTTCCAGGCCCTCGGCGCCGAACTCGGGTACGTCATCGAGATCGTCTCGCCCGAGGAGGAGGACCGCGAACTGCTCGGCACGTTCGACATCGACCTCGAGGCCGAGGAGGCCGCCGAGGACGACTCCGATCTGGCGCCGCGGCCCCCGGTCGTGACCGTCATGGGTCACGTCGACCACGGGAAGACCCGACTTCTCGACGCGATCCGCAGCACCGACGTGGTGGCCGGCGAGGCCGGTGGCATCACCCAGCACATCGGTGCCTACCAGGTGCAGGCCCAGCACGAGGGTGCCGACCGTGCGATCACGTTCATCGACACACCCGGTCACGAGGCGTTCACCGCCATGCGTGCCCGTGGTGCGCAGGTGACCGACATCGCGATCCTGGTGGTCGCCGCGGATGACGGCGTGATGCCGCAGACCGTGGAGGCGTTGAACCACGTCCAGGCCGCCGGTGTGCCGATCGTGGTCGCCGTGAACAAGGTGGACAAGCCGGACGCCAACCCCGACAAGATCCGCCAGCAGCTCACCGAGTACAACCTGGTGGCGGAGGAGTACGGCGGCGACACCATGTTCGTCAACGTCTCGGCCCGCAACCGCACCGGGATCGACGACCTCCTCGAGGCCGTCCTGCTGACCGCGGATGCCGCGCTGGAGTTGAAGGCGAACCCGAACAAGGACGCCCGAGGCGTGGCCATCGAGGCCAACCTGGACAAGGGGCGCGGCGCCGTGGCGACCGTGCTGGTCCAGTCCGGGACGCTCCGGGTCGGGGATGCCATCGTCGCCGGCACGGCACACGGTCGCGTCCGAGCGATGTTCGACGAGCACGGCGAGACCGTGCCCGAGGCGAGCCCCGCTCGTCCCGTTCAGGTCCTCGGTCTGACCTCGGTGCCGCGCGCCGGTGACACCTTCCTGGTGGCCCCGGACGACCGCACGGCACGCCAGATCGCCGACAAGCGTGAGGCCGCGGAGCGGGCCGCCACCCTGGCCAAGCGCCGGAAGCGGATCTCGCTCGAGGACTTCACCCAGGCGCTCGAGCAGGGCAAGGTGGAGACGCTCAACCTGGTCCTCAAGGGCGACGTCTCCGGTGCCGTCGAGGCGCTCGAGGACGCTCTGCTCAAGATCGACGTGGGCGACGAGGTCGATCTCCGGATCATCCACCGCGGTGTCGGTGCGATCACGCAGAACGACGTCAACCTGGCGACGGTGGACAACGCCGTCATCATCGGCTTCAACGTGCGGCCCGCCGAGCGGGTCACCGAACTGGCCGACCGCGAGGGTGTCGAGATCAAGTACTACTCGGTCATCTACTCCGCGATCGAGGACGTCGAGAACGCACTCAAGGGCATGCTCAAGCCGGAGTTCGAGGAGGTTCAGCTGGGTACCGCCGAGGTGCGCCAGGTGTTCCGTTCCTCGAAGGTCGGCAGCATCGCCGGTTCGATCATCCGCTCCGGCACGATCCGGCGGAACTCGAAGGCCCGGCTGCTGCGCGATGGCGTCGTCATCGCCGACAACCTCACGGTCGAGTCCCTGCGCCGCGAGAAGGATGACGTCACCGAGGTCCGCGAGGGCTTCGAGTGCGGTATCGGACTCGGGTACCGGGACATCCAGGAGGGCGACGTCGTCGAGACCTTCGAGATGCGCGAGAAGCCGCGGGCCTGACCCCGGTTCGGGCCACGGCGTGGTCCGGGTGGGCACATCCCGCCCGGACCACACCATCGTGATCACAACGGCGGCGCCGGTCGGGCGCCGCACAGACGAGGAGGAGCACGGCCATGGCAGACAGCGGACGTGCGCGCAAGCTCAGCGACCGGATCCAGCAGATCGTCGCGACCATGCTGGACACCCGGATCAAGGATCCGCGGCTCGGTTTCGTCACGGTGACCGACGTCCGCGTCACCGGTGACCTCCAGCACGCCACGGTGTTCTACACGGTGCTGGGCGACGAGGAGGCGCGCACCGCCTCGGCCGCGGCCCTGGAGTCCGCCCGCGGGCTGATCCGCTCCGAGGTGGGCAAGCAGACCGGGATCCGGCTGACCCCCACCCTGGAGTTCGTCCTGGACGCGGTGCCGGAGACGGCGGCGCACCTCGAGGACGCGCTCCGCAAGGCGGCCGAGCACGACGCCGAACTCGCACGTCTGCGCGAGGGCGCGGCGTACGCGGGGGAGGCCGATCCGTACCGGAAGCCGGCGACACCGACCGACCCGTCCGAGGACGGCAGCCGGCCGAACGCCGACTGAGGAAGACACAACAAGGGCCGTCGGGTCCGATCCCCGAGGGGACCGGACCCGACGGCCCTCGTTGCGCGAGGGCTCGGACCTCGGCGCTCAGGCCTCGGCCGTGGCGAGCTCGGCCTGCTCCGGGCCGGTGGCCGCGCGGCGCGGCAGGAACAACCCGGCCACCGTTGCGATCGCGAGCACGCCCGACCCCACGACCAGGGCCGCAACGAGCCCGTCGGCATAGGTCTGCGGGTCGAAGCCGCCACCGGCGCCGAGGAACACGGCCGTGAGCACCGCGACGCCGAGCGCGACGCCGACCTCCCGCACGGTCGAGTTCACGCTCGACGCGCTCGCCCGATCCCGCTCCGACACGTCGGCGAGCACCGCCGTCGACAACGGCGCGAACGTCAGGCCCATGCCCACGCCGGCGAGCACGAATGCCGGGACCAGGGTGGTGTAGGCGCCCGGGTCCGCGGCGACGCCCCACGCCAGCCACGCCATCGCCACGGTCTGCAGGGCGAGCCCGGTGGTCGCCAGCACCCGGACGCCGACCCGGCCCGCGAGGGCCCCGGCGACCGGAGCGACCAGCATCGGCGCGGCGGTCCAGGGCAACGTCCGCACCCCTGCCTCCAACGGGGTGAACCCCTGTGCGACCTGAAGGAACTGGGTCAGCAGGAACACGGCACCGAACATGCCGAGCGAGAACGCGAAGCCGGTCACGTTGGCCGCCGTGAAGCTACGGACCCGGTACAGGGCGAGGGGCACCAACGGACTCGCGGTGCGCCGCTGCCGGAACACGAACAGCACCAGCAGAATGGCCGCGGAGCCGAGCATCGCCAGGATCAGCGGATCGGTCCAGCCGCGGTCGTTCGCGTCCACGATCGCCCACACACCGAGCAGGATGCCCCCGCCCGCGGCCAGCACACCGAACAGGTCGAGCCGCTGCCGCCGGCCACGCGCGTTGCGTAGCCCGATGAGGATCAACGGCACCGCGACCGCGGCGACCGGCACGTTCAGCCAGAAGATCGACTGCCAGCTGAGCCCCTCCACCACGGCCCCGCCGATCAGCGGCCCGAGCGCGATCCCGAGCCCGGAGACCCCACCCCAGATCCCGATGGCCATGGGCCGGCGGGCCGGCGGCACCGCGTCGGCGAGGAGCGTCAGTGACAGAGGAAGGATCGCCGAGGCCCCGATGCCCTGGACGGCACGGGCGGCGATGAGCTGGTCCGCGGAGCCGGACATCGCGCTCGCGATCGAGGCGAGGGTGAAGATCGTGACACCCGCCAGGAAGACGGTGCGTCGCCCGACGCGGTCGCCGAGGATCGCGGCGGGGATCATGCCGGTGGCGAAGGCGAGGGTGTAGGCGTTCACGAACCACTGCCGTTGCTCGACCGTGGGCGCCAGATCGGCCGAGAGCACCGGGAGGGCCCCGGTCATCACGAGATTGTCCAGGGTGGCCATGAACATGGGCAGTGAGGCCGCCAGCAGGGCGAGCCAGACCGGCGGCGTCCGCCGAGTGGCGGGTGCGGTGTCGGGATCGGACGGGATGGACTTGAGGAGGGTGGTCACGAGTGCATCTCCCAGGGTCGGGGCGGTTGCTGCGGCGTCGGCGGGCGCCAGTAAGCATTCACTGATTACTTACGCGGAGGACGTTAGTTATCGTCTGATACCTTGTCAACCATGACGATCGAGGAACCACCGCAGGCCCGCGGCCCGGTTCGCCGGATGAGCCGGGAGGAGCGGCGCGAGCAGATCCTGGACGCCGCCACCTCGGTGTTCGCCACCGGCGGCTACGCGGGCACCAGCACCGATGACGTGGCCAGGGCAGCCGGGGTGTCCCAGCCCTACGTGGTCCGGTTCTTCGGGACGAAGGCCGATCTGTTCCTGGCCGTGTTCGACCGGATCACCGCACAGATCATCGATCGCTTCGAGGCGGTGGCGCCCGGGCCCGATGCGAAGTCCCGGATGGCCGGCGCGTACACGGACCTGATCGCGGATCCGACCAGTCTCAAGGTGCTCATGCACGGCTTCGTGATCGGTTCCGAACCGGCGATCGGGGCGCGTGCGCGGGCGACGTTCGCGCGGATCTTCGCGCTCTACCTGGACCGCACCGGCGGCACCGCCGAGGAGGCCCGGAACTTCCTCGCGCACGGGATGCTGCTCAACGTGCTGTTCGCCATCGAAGCGCCCCAGCATGCCGCGACGGGTGGCGCGCTAGCCGACCTGGTGCGCTGCGCCCTCACGGGAGAGGGGCTCGACGCGTGAGCACCGAGCCCGCCGTGGACGGCATCGTTCTGGTCGACAAGCCCGGGGAGTGGACAAGTCACGACGTGGTGGCCCGGGTCCGACGGCTCGCCGGGACCCGCAAGGTGGGGCATGCGGGCACGCTCGACCCGATGGCCACCGGCCTGCTGGTGCTCGGGGTGAACCGGGCCACCAGGCTGCTGACCTATCTGGTCGGCGCCGACAAGACCTATCTGGCCACGATCCGGCTGGGTCAGGCGACCGTCACCGATGACGCCGAGGGCGAGATCACGGCGAACCCCGGCCTCGGCGACGTCGACGACGAGACGGTGGGCTCCGCCGTCGCCGGGCTCACCGGCCCGATCGAGCAGGCACCGAGCGCCGTGAGCGCGATCAAGGTCGACGGCAAGCGGTCGTACGCGCGGGTCCGGGCCGGAGAGGACGTGAGCCTCCCGGCTCGGCCGGTGACCGTGCACGCCTTCGAGGTGCTCGCGAGCCGCCAGGGCATCGCCGACGACGGCACCGCGGTGCGGGACCTCGACGTCGAGGTGCGGTGTTCCAGCGGCACCTACATCCGGGCGCTCGCGCGCGATCTCGGTGTGGCGCTCGGCAGCGCCGGCCACCTGACCGCGCTGCGCCGGACCCGGGTCGGCGACTTCGGCGTCGTGGAGGCGCGGACGCTGACGGAACTGGCTGACGGCGGCGTCCACCCGCTGGGGATGAGCGAGGTCGCCCGCCGCACCCTGCCGGTCCGGCACCTCACCGACACCGAGACGACCGAGCTTCGCTACGGACGGCGGCTCCCGCCGTCGGGCCGTGACGGTGTGGTGGCCGCGTTCGCGCCGGACGGGCACGTCGTCGCCCTGGTCGCCGACCGTGGCGGCGTGGCGCGCCCGGTGCTCGTGCTCGACCCGGCCTGATCACTCGCCGGGCGCGACCGCCCCCCGCAGGACGCGGGTGCGCATCGTCGAGCCGGGATCGATCCGGACGCCCGCCCACCACGCGTCGAGACCGGGGGAGTCGGTACCGGCGACGAGCTCGGCGTAGGCGCGGGACGAGTGCGGGTTCACGGTGCCCCAGGTGCCGGTGACCGCGATCGCGCGGTCCGGAGCACCGCCGATGCGGGCGACCGGGTCGAACGGGTTGCGCACGGACACCAGGGTGGTCCCGGCCGGGACCTCGAAGTTGCCGCCGCCGGCCCCGGTCGTGATGATCGAGGCGATGTGGTGACGTGCACGGACGTACGGGTCGGCCGCCAGATCGAGTGCCGCGAAACTGCTCTGACTGTGCGTGGCCAGGTGGATCGGCACCCCCGCCGGCACCTCCGCCATCGCCGCGAGCAGGAGCCGCCGCAGCGGCGTGTCCTTGCCGGATGCGGCCCCGACGGCGCCGTACGCGCCCATCGGGTTCGCGCCGCCCGGGTCCAGCGACCAATCCTGGGTGCCGGGCGCGTAGAGCAGAGCGACCCGGCTGCCGTCCGGCCGGGTGATGACGTCGACGCGCACCGCGCCGTCGTGGTCGTACAGGTCCGCCATGTCGTGGAGCAGGTCGGCGGGAGATGTGGGCAGGGCGTCGGCCGGCGCGATCTCGTCGGTGATGTCGGTGACCGTGGTGCGCTCGGCACGCTCGTCCGCGACCCCCACCAGCGCATCGACGAGCCTCGGGCCGGTGACCGCACTGAGGACGGCCCCGACCGGCCCCCCGACCGCGCTGCCGAGGAGCGCGAGCAACGCCCCGCCGGTGCCGCGGGCCCAGCCGGCCTCACCCGCCTCCCGAGCGGCATTGGCTGCCGGGTCGACCGCAGGACCGGCGAGCGCGACGGCACCGGTCGGTTCCGTGGTCGCGGCGGCGGCGCTGGCGTCCTCCTGCTCGACGGCGTCCCCGGCCACCTGCACGGACGCGGTCCGCAGGGCGTCGCTGACGCCGCGCAACGCGGGTGCGCAGCGCCCGGTCCAGTCGTCGGCGAACCGCCGTCGGTCGGGGCCCGACCAGCTCAGCGCGCCGACGCTCCGATCCAAGCGGCCCACGGTGTCGCCCAGCACGCGGGCACCGTCCGCGGCGGCCGCGGACCAGGCCCGTAGGGCGGCGACGTCGGCACCGTGGGTGAGCGAGGTGGGCATGACGGCGACCCTAGGGCGGTGCCCAAGCGCCCACCAGAGCCGCCCGGGCGGAACCTTCCGCCGTGTGCGCCGTCGTCGGCGGGTGGACCTGTCCGCCCCGGGAACGTCGGCGATCGGTACGGTGTTCGGGATGACCGCCTTCCCGGACCCGAGCGACGGCTCACCGTCGGTTCCCGTGCTGCGGCTGGGCGTGACCGAGCTGGCCCACCTGCTGGGGATCAGTCCGACGCCGGCGGCGCGGATCAGCCGGATCGGGTTCGGCCTCGACGATGACGTGGACCGGGCGCCGGGCAGGCGGTCGCTCGTCCGCCGTGGGCTGCTCGGCCCGCACGGTCCGGTCGGGGACGCGAAGCGGGTGATGGAGGTCCTCACCCACGGACGGTCCTGGCTCCGGGTCGTCGGCGCGACGGGCGACGCCGCGCACGTGGTGATGGGCACGACCCGCGCGGTGGTCAGCTCGCCGATCCCGGACGGGCACGAGTTCGCGCCCATCGTCGCGTCGGTGGCGGTCGCGGAGGCGGTCGCCGACCTCGCCTGCGCCGTCGTGCAGCGCTCGGGACGGCCCGCCAAGGTGCAGGTCGTCCGTCTCGGGTACGGACGCTCCGACGAGGTCATCGAGGTGCCGACGGACCGCCTCGAGCGCGATGTCGTGGTCGACGTGGCGCGGTCGCTCGGTCTTCCGCTGAGCGACGTGCGCTGACCCACACTGCCGAGCGGTTCTCTTGACGCGCGGCATATCGCGATATATCGTGACTATGTCGACGAAAGGACACGACATGACGTATCACGACGAATCAGAGATCTACGGCGCACGTGGGCGCCGGGGCCGGGGCGTTCCCGGCGAGTCCCGCGGACGAGGCGACGGCGGCCGGTACGGCGACCCGTTCGAGCCCGGGCAACTGCCCGACGGGCTCGCCGGGCGGGGCTTCGGCCCGAGGCGCCGCCGCGGCGGGCCGGGCGGTGGGTACGGACCGCGGCCCGACGAGGCCGGTGGGCCGGACTTCGGAGGCCACGGACACCGGGGCCGCGGAGGCGGTCGTGGTCGGCGCGGCGGTCCGCGCCCGCGCGGTGACGTCCGGGCCGCCATCCTGCTGCTGCTCGCCGAGGAGCCACGGCACGGCTACCAGTTGATCCAAGAGATCGGAGAGCGGAGCGCGGGCGCCTGGACGCCGAGCCCCGGATCGGTCTACCCGACCCTGCAGGCGCTCGAGGATGAGGGATTGCTCACCATCGAGACCGTCGACGGCCGCCGTACCGCGGCGCTCACCGAGGCGGGCAGGAGGTACGTGGAGGACAACCGGGACGGCCTCGGTACCCCTTGGCAGGTCGGCGGGCACGAGGCAGCGCTGGCCGTCCGCCGCAGCATGATGGCCTTCGTCGATGCCGCGAAGCAGGTGGTCCGGGTCGGCGACGCCGCGCAGCACAAGGCGGCCGTGGCGATCATGGACGGCGCCCGCAAGGACCTCTACCGGATCCTGGCCCAGGAGTCCGGACCCGCCGGCGAGGAGTCCGACGGGTAACGACTTCGCGCACACCCACCCGGAGGTGGCACGCTTGGCCTCGGTGTCCCGACCTGGGACCACATGGGAGGCGAACAAGAACGTGCGGCGCTGGAACGGCATCACGGAGATTCCTGCGGACCTGGCCGCGAGTGTGCTCACCATCGGCAACTTCGACGGCGTCCACCTCGGCCACCGCGCGGTGCTGGCCGAGGTGGTGGCCGCGGCGCGCGCCGAGGGCGTCCCCGCGGTAGCGGTCACGTTCGATCCCCACCCGGCCACCGTGCACCGGCCCGAGAGCGCGCCGACCCTGCTCACCGGCCTGGACGACCGGCTTGCGCTGATGGCGCAGACCGGTCTGGACGCCGTCCTGGTCATCAACTACACCGAGGAGTTCGCCCGGCAGGCGCCGGAGGAGTTCGTGCGCCGCTACTTCGTGGACGCCCTGCACGCACGCCGGGTAGTGATCGGGGAGGACATCCGGTTCGGCTGGGGGAACGTCGGTGACCGGACCACGATGAGCGAACTGGGTGAGCGCCTGGGGTTCGACGTCGAGGTCGTCCACGACGTGGCCGAGCCGGGGGAGCGTCGCTGGTCCTCCACCTGGGTGCGTGAACTCCTCGCCGAGGGCGACTGCGCGGGTGTCGCGCGGGTCCTCGGGCGACCGCACCGGATGCGCGGGGTGGTCGTGCACGGCGAGGCCCGCGGACGCGAGATGGGCTTCCCGACGGCGAACCTCGACACCGCGGCGACCGGCACCATCCCCGCGGACGGCGTGTATGCCGGGTGGCTCGTGCGGCACCCCGGATCCGCGGAGGAGACCACCCTGCCGGCGGCCATCTCGATCGGCACGAACCCGACCTTCGACGGCGTCCAGCGGCGTGTCGAGGCCCACGTGCTCGGCCGGACCGACCTGGACCTGTACGACGAGGAGGTCGTGGTGGAGTTCGTCCGTAGGCTACGCCCGACCCTGCGCTACGAGGGCATCGCCGCGCTGATCGACCAGATGCGACAGGACGTCGTCGCGGCTGCGGACGTGCTCGGGGTGCCCCATCCGGCGCCGCTGCCGGCCTCGGGCTCCACCACGCACTGAGAGCAGCCGAGAGCAGGGCCACAGACGCCGATTCCTCGACGGGAAGCCCCGGGTGATAACCTGATCGTTGCCGTCAGATCGGCCGCGGATTCGTCATGCCCGGGAGAACATGCCCCGGTGCTCCGCGCAACGAGAACACCAAGGAGAACCGTGGCCCTCGATGTCGCAGTCAAGAAGCAGATCATTGCCGAATACGCCACCCACGAGGGTGACACCGGCTCCCCCGAGGTCCAGATCGCGCTGCTCTCGCGGCGGATCAAGGACCTGACCGAGCACTTCAAGGAGCACAAGCACGACCACCACTCGCGTCGTGGCCTGCTGCTCCTGGTCGGCCAGCGCCGTCGCCTCCTCGGCTACCTGCGCGACGTCGACATCGAGCGCTACCGCTCGCTCATCGAACGTCTCGGCCTGCGCCGATAGTGACGTGACCGGCCGGCCCGGGACCCCAGGGTTCCGGGCCGGCCGGTTCATGTGCCCGCCGGTGCGCGGGCGCCGCATCACCCACAACCACAACACCCATCACTGCAGCAAACCACCCACTCGGGGCTTTCGTTGGTCCTCGGTAGTGGCTTCCGGACTCCGGTCCGAGGGCCTCGATCGATGACCGCCGAGCCCCGGACGAACACGAAGGAGGGCACCCCATGGAGGGTCCCGAGATCCAGTTCGCCGAGGCCGTCATCGACAATGGCAGTTTCGGCACCCGTACCGTCCGCTTCGAGACGGGCCGTCTCGCCAAGCAGGCGGCCGGCGCCGCCGTCGCGTACCTCGACGAGGACACGATGCTTCTGTCGACCACCACGGCCGGCAAGTACCCCAAGGACCAGTTCGACTTCTTCCCGCTGACGGTGGATGTCGAAGAGCGTCAGTACGCCGCGGGGAAGATCCCCGGCTCGTTCTTCCGCCGCGAGGGTCGTCCCTCGACCGAGGCGATCCTGGCCTGCCGCCTGATCGACCGCCCGCTGCGTCCGCTCTTCGTCAAGGGCCTGCGCAACGAGGTCCAGGTCGTCGAGACGATCCTGGCGATCCACCCTGACGACTCCTACGACATCCTCGCGATCAATGCCGCGTCGATGTCCACCCAGCTCTCCGGCCTGCCGTTCTCCGGGCCGGTCGGCGCCGTCCGGATCGCCCTGATCGACGGGCAGTGGGTCGCGTTCCCGCGGTACAGCGAGACCGAGCGCGCCGTGTTCTCCATGGTCGTCGCCGGCCGTGCGGTCACCGCCGCCGACGGCACCCCCGACGTCGCGATCGCCATGATCGAGGCCGAGGCCACCGACAACGCCTGGACCCTCATCAAGGAGCAGGGCGTCGGCGCCCCGACCGAGGAGGTCGTCGCGCAGGGCCTGGAGTCCGCGAAGCCCTTCATCAAGGTGCTCGTCGACGCCCAGGCGGACCTCGCCGCCCGTGCCGCCAAGGAGGTCCAGGAGTTCCCGCTGTTCCCGGACTACCAGGGTGACGCCTACGCCGCGGTCGAGGCCGAGGTCGGCCAGTCGCTGTCCGACGCCCTCGCCATCGCCGGCAAGCAGGAGCGCGAGAGCCGGATCGACGAGATCAAGGACGCCATGGTCGGCGCCCTGCAGAACGGCTTCGACGGTCGCGAGAAGGAGCTCTCCGCGGCCTACCGCGCCGTCACCAAGAAGCTGATCCGGCAGCGCATCCTCACCGACGGTTTCCGGATCGACGGGCGTGGGCTGCGGGACATCCGCACCCTCTCCGCCGAGGTCGAGGTCCTGCCCCGGGTGCACGGTTCGGCGCTGTTCGAGCGCGGCGAGACCCAGATCCTGGGCGTCACCACGCTGAACATGCTGAAGATGGAGCAGCAGCTGGACACGCTGTCCCCGCAGACGCGCAAGCGCTACATGCACAACTACAACTTCCCGCCGTACTCGACCGGTGAGACCGGCCGGGTGGGCAGCCCGAAGCGGCGCGAGATCGGCCACGGCGCCCTCGCCGAGCGTGCGCTCGTGCCGGTGCTGCCGAGCCGCGAGGAGTTCCCCTACGCGATCCGTCAGGTGTCCGAGGCCCTCGGCTCCAACGGCTCGACGTCGATGGGCTCCGTGTGTGCCTCGACCCTGTCCCTGCTGAACGCCGGGGTGCCGCTGCGCGCGCCCGTCGCCGGCATCGCGATGGGTCTGGTCTCCGACTCCGTGGACGGTGAGACCCGCTACGCGGCGCTCACCGACATCCTGGGTGCCGAGGACGCGTTCGGCGACATGGACTTCAAGGTCGCCGGTACCCGCGAGTTCGTCACCGCCATCCAGCTCGACACCAAGCTTGACGGCATCCCCGCCTCGGTGCTCGGTGGTGCGCTCACCCAGGCCCGCGAGGCCCGGCTGCACATCCTGGACGTCATGGCCGAGGCCATCGACACCCCGGACGAGATGGCCCCGACGGCGCCTCGCGTCATCACCGTCCAGGTCCCGGTCTCCAAGATCGGTGAGGTCATCGGGCCCAAGGGCAAGATGATCAACCAGATCCAGGAGGACACCGGCGCCGACATCTCCATCGAGGACGACGGCACCGTGTTCATCGGCGCGACGGACGGCCCCTCGGCCGAGGCCGCGCGTCAGGCGATCAACGCGATCGCCAACCCGCAGATGCCCGAGGTGGGCGAGCGGTTCGTGGGCACGGTCGTCAAGACGACCTCCTTCGGCGCGTTCGTCTCGCTGTCCCCGGGCAAGGACGGGCTGCTGCACATCTCCCAGGTGCGCCGCCTCGTCGGTGGCAAGCGGGTGGAGAGCGTCGACGACGTGCTGGCGGTGGGTCAGAAGGTCGAGGTCGAGCTGGCCGAGATCGACCCGCGCGGGAAGCTGTCGCTGCACGCCGTCGTTGCCGAGGACGACGCAGAGAAGCCGGAGTCCGCTCCTGCGGATGCCTGACGTGTCCGAACTGATCCTCGGTCCGGCGCTCTCGCCGGGTACCGAGGTCACCGTGGAGACCGGAGCCGGCGCCGTGGTGCGCCGCTCCGTGCTCCCCGGTGGGATCCGAGTGCTGACCGAGGCGATGCCCGGTCAGCGCTCGGCCGCGATCGGTGCCTGGGTGGCCGTCGGGTCTCGTGACGAGACCGACGGCCACCACGGCTCCACGCACTTCCTCGAGCACCTGCTGTTCAAGGGCACTCCCAGCCGGGACGCGATGGAGATCGCCTCGGCCTTCGACGCCGTCGGGGGTGAGGCGAACGCCGCCACCGGCAAGGAGCACACCTGCTACTACGCGCGGGTGCTCGACAACGACCTCCCGATGGCCACCGACGTCATCCTCGACATGGTCACCTCCGCGGTCCTCGACCCCGAGGACTTCGACAGCGAGCGGGAGGTCATCCTCGAGGAGCTCGCGATGAACGAGGACGACCCTGTCGACGTCGCGCACGAGCGCTTCTCGGCGCTCGTCTTCGGGGGTCATCCGCTCGGGCGACCGATCGGGGGCACGCCGGAGAGCATCCGCGCGGTGCCTCGGGACGCCGTCCACGAGCACTACCGCCGCACGTACACCCCACCCGAACTGGTGGTCACCGCCGCCGGCGGCGTCGACCACGATCAGCTCTGCGAGGCCGTGACCCGCGCCGTCACCGCCGGTGGCTGGGTGCTGGACCCGGCCGTCGCGCCCGCCGCGCGCCGGAGCCCGAACTCGGATGCCCTGGCGCTGCTGCCCACCGTCGGCTCGGCCGCGACCGTGCGACGCAGCACCGAGCAGGCGAACATCATCCTCGGTGGACTCGGCCCTGTCGCCGGGGACGATCGCAGGTTCGTGCTGTCGGTGTTGAACGCGGTCCTCGGCGGGTCGATGAGCTCGCGGCTGTTCCAGGAGATCCGCGAGAAGCGCGGCCTCGCCTACTCGGTCTACTCGTTCGCCTCCGGCTACGCCGAGACCGGCACGTTCGGGCTCTACGCCGGCTGCGCGCCCGGCAAGGTGGCGCAGGTGGTCGAACTCCTCGACGCCGAGTGGGCGCGACTGGCGACCACCCTGATGGACGACGACGAGCTCGCACGGGGCATCGGTCAGATGTCCGGCGGGCTCGTGCTCGGCCTCGAGGACTCCGGTTCGCGCATGTCCCGTCTCGGCCGGGCCGAGATCACCATGGGCGAGTTCGTCGGCCTCGACGAGACCCTCGCCCGGATCCGGTCCGTCACCGCCCAGCAGATCCGGGACCTGGCCGCCGAGCTCCACGCGGCGGCGCGCCACCTGGTGGTCGTCGGCCCGTTCGAGCACGACGTCGCGGCGACCGCGTTCGCGGCCCTGCCCACGTCGGCCTGAGACGAGCCGGCCGCGGTGCGCGGCTAGCATGACGACCATGTCGACCATTCCGACCATGCCGAACAGGCCGAACAGGCCGAACACCGGTGCTGCGCCCCTGATGATCGCCGTCCTCGGAGCCGCCGGGCGGATGGGCTCGACGGTCTGTGACGCCGTCCAGGGCGCTCCGGACCTGGCACTCGGTCCCCGGCTGGACGTCGGCGACGACGTGGCGGCTCTCGCCGGTCGCGGGGTGTCGGTCGCCGTGGACTTCACCGTGCCGTCCGCCACCGAGGCGAACGTGCATGCACTCATCGACGCCGGGATCCACGCCGTGGTCGGGACCACCGGTTGGACCGAGGACTCGCTGGCGCGCGTGCGGACCCACCTCGCCGAGGACGGTCGCGGGCTCGGAGTGCTCGTCGCCCCGAACTTCGCGCTCTCCGCGGTGCTCGCGATGCGGTTCGCCGCTCAGGCGGCCCGCTACTTCGAGTCGGCCGAGGTGATCGAGCTGCACCACCCGAACAAGGTCGATGCGCCGTCGGGCACGGCCATGCACACCGCCCGTGCGATCGCTGCCGTCCGTACGCAGGCGGGCCTTGGCACCGGCCCCGACGCCACCGAGAGCACACTCGACGGCGCACGCGGCGCCGTCGTCGACGGCGTCCACGTGCACGCGGTGCGGTTGCGCGGCCTCGTCGCACACGAGGAGATCCTGTTCGGGAACCCGGGCGAGCAGCTCACCATCCGTACGGACAGTTTCGAGCGTTCCTCCTTCATGCCGGGTGTGCTGCTCGCGACGCGCACCGTCGCCGAGCGCCCCGGGCTGACGGTCGGGTTGGACGGGTACCTGGACCTGGGCTGATCCGCCCCCCATCTGAGCCGGGCCGGATCGACGGAACCGCATCAGAACGGCCGGATCCCCCTGGGGGTCGGACCTGTGCGGCGCTGCCGGGCTCGGCCCTGTTCGGTTGTCGGCGGCCGGGGTTAGCATTTCGGTCATGTCAACGACACGATCTGTCGATGCCGAGTTCGCGGAGATCATCGCCCCGTACGAGCGGGAGATCTTCGCCCATTGCTACCGGATGATGGGTTCGGTCCATGATGCCGAGGACCTCGCCCAGGAGACCATGCTCCGGGCGTGGCGCGGGTACGCCCGGTTCGCGGGTGCCTCCTCCGTGCGGACCTGGATCCACAAGATCGCGACGAACACCTGCCTGACCGCGCTCGAGTCGCGGCAGCGTCGGCCGTTGCCGACCGGACTCGGCGCCCCGAGCACCGCCCCGGACGCACCGCTGGTCGAGCAGGACATCCTCTGGCTCGAGCCCGCCCCGGACGGGGCGCTCGGCCACGACGACCCCGGCGACGTGGTCGAGTCGCGAGAGTCGGTGCGGCTGGCCTTCGTGGCGGCGTTGCAGCTCCTGCCGCCGCGCCAGCGTGCCGTGCTCATCCTGCGGGACGTGCTGGCCTGGCGGGCCGCCGAGGTGGCCGAGGCGACCGGTCAGAGCGTCGCCAGTGTGAACAGCCTGCTGCAGCGGGCCCGGGAGAAGGTGGCGAAGGCCGCCCCGACCCGCGAGGACGTGCTCGAGCCCGACTCCGCTGCCGAGCGTGAGTTGCTGGCGCGCTACGTCGACGGGTTCGAGCGGTACGACATCGCGGGCCTGGTGGAGCTGTTCACGGCGGACGCGGTCTGGGAGATGCCGCCGTTCGAGGGCTGGTACACCGGCCCGGAGAACATCGGGGAACTCATCGCCACCCGGTGCCCGGCCACCGGGCCGGGGGACATGCTGCTGGTGCCCACCCGCGCCAACGGTCAGCCCGCCTATGGGCTCTACATGCGCGGCGAGGACGGCCGCCACCATCCGTTCCACCTGCATGTCGTCGAATGCTCCGGCGGGGGAGTGCGGCACGTCGCGGCGTTCTTCGACACGTCGCTGTTCGAGACGTTCGGACTCCCGGCGGTCGTGGACGCCGCGATCGTCTGACGGGGCTTGCGCCGCAGGCCGATGCCCGACGGCGTCAGCTCGCCACCGTGAAGTCCGTTGCCGCGGTGAGGCCGCGGGCCGGGGTCCGACCGGCCGACGCCGTCTGCGCATGGTGCGGATCGGCGGCGACCGGCTCGATCCCGGACTCGGCCCGCCGGTTGTCCCGATCGCGCCGCTGCCGGTCCGAGCGCTCCAGCACGATGCCGAGCCCGATGCCGAGCAGGGTGCCGGCCGCGACCCCGATCGCGATGTCCACGACGATGTTGCCGAGAGCCACACCCACGGCCATGCCGAGCCCGATGCCGGTGCTCAGCCAGGAGCCGCGTGGCGAGGACACGGTGGGCTTGCGAGTGCCGGGAGTACTGGTCTGCAGCATGGCTCCAGCCTAGGAATCAGGACGTTCCGGCGCGTCCGCCGACCGGACGATCCTGGTCTCCCCCCAAGGGTGGACGGCGCTCGACCGGCTGGCGGTCGGACGGTCCTGGCGACCTACCGGCCTCATCCCGACGGATGAGGGCGGCCCGGCTCAGTGCTGGGACTCGAGCGCCCGACCTTCGCCCGGGGCGTCGCTCGGCGTGCTGGACGCGGCAGCGAACCGAGCGTTCGCGGCCCGCTGGTGGGAGGTGAGGGACATCCGGTCGATCCACGCCAGTGCGAGCGCCGAGAGGATGAACGCGATGTGGATGACCGTCTGCCAGAGCATGACCTCGGGCTTGGTGGTGTTGCTCTCGATGAACGTGCGGAGCAGGTGGATCGAGGAGATCCCGATGATCGACATCGCGAGCTTCGTCTTCAGCACGTTCGCGTTCACGTGGGAGAGCCACTCCGGTTGGTCCGGGTGGTTGTCGATCCGGATCCGGGAGACGAACGTCTCGTACCCGCCGATGATCACCATGATCAGCAGGTTCGAGATCATGACCACGTCCACGAGGCCGAGCACGATGAGCATGGTGTCCGCCTCCTCCATCGGGTGGCCGGAGAAGACCTCGGTGATCAGGTGCCAGAGCTCCTGCATGAACATCCACACGTACGCCGCCTGCGCGACGATCAGGCCCAGGTACAGGGGTGCCTGGAGCCATCGGGACAGGAAGATGAAGTAGCCGAGTGAGGAGGCTGCGGGGTGGTTGTCGTTGCGGTCGGCTCGTTTGAGCATGACGCGGTCCTCTCGGTCCGTCGGTGGGGATTGCGCCCCACTGACGGCGGGGCGGCGTTGATGCTAGCAGTCGGGCGTGACCACTTCGTGATCTCCAACGCGACCGTGGGCGCAGCGGTTCCCGGATGTGAGGAAGGTCGCGCGCGTCGCGGCGCGGGCCCCGGTGGCATTCAGCCGGCGAGGTGGCTCCACCTCGGGGCGAGCCGGTCCCACGGCCCGACGTCGGCCACGGTGCCGTCGACCAGCACCACCACCCGGTCCGCCCGGGCGAGCGCGGCCCGCTTGGACGTGGCGCCGACCACGGTGGTGCCCCGCTCCCGCAGCGCCGCCCAGAGCTCGATCTCGGTCGAGGCGTCCAGGGCGCTCGAGACGTCGTCGGCGAGCAGGAGTTCGGTGTCCGCGGCGAGGGCACGCGCGAGCGCGAGGCGCTGCACCTGACCACCGGACAGCCGCACGCCACGGTGTCCGACGAGGGCGTGGGGTCCGCCGGCCTCCTCCACGTCGTGGGTGAGGCGCGCGCCCCTGATCGGGCCGTCGAGGTCGCGGGCGTGGTCGAGTCGGACGTTGTCGGAGAAGGTGCCGGACAAGACCCGTGGCACCTGGGCCACGTGCGCGACCTGAGCCGGCCGCAGGAACGCCTGCGCGTCGCTCACCGCGACCCCGTTCCAGCGGACATCACCGGTGTGCTCCACCAGGCCGGCGAGCGAGGAGAGCAGCGACGACTTGCCCGAGCCGACCTGCCCGAGCAGCAGGATGAGCTCGCCGCGCCGGACCTCGAGGTCGACGTCGCACACGCCGATCGTGCCGTCGTCGTGCACGGCGCTCAGGTGACGCAGCTCGAGGCGCTCGAGCGGCTCGTGCGCGGGTGCGGTGGGCGCGGGGGCGACGCCGGTGACCAGGTCGACCCCGGGCCGGGCTGCGACCAGGTCGGCACCGTCGGCGAACCGGGCGGTGGCGACCTGCCAGGCCCGGGTGCCGGGCGCCTCGGTGACCACGGCGCCGGCGACGACCCCGAACCAGGCGAACCCCATCACGGCGTTGGCGACGAGCAGGGTGGTGGCCAGGTCCCATCGGCCGGTGAGCAGGAACCCCCACGCGACGACGACGCCCACGTACAGGGTGACCATCGGAACCGAGTCCAGCACGGCCTGGACACGGTGCTCGAAGATCGCCGCGCGGACCCGGCCGGAGTCGACCTCGCCGAGGTGCCGGCGTACGTCAGGGGTGCGGGCCGCGAGCTTCACCGTGCGGGCCGAGTCCAGCGCGGAGACGAGGGCACGGCCGAAGCGGGCCCGGGCCGCGGACGACGCGGTCGCCGAGCGGCCCGCGATCGGCCGGCCGATCGCCGAGGCCGCGGCGGAGACCACCATGACGGCGAGGAGCACGGCGCCCGCGGTCCAGGTCCCGCTGATCAGGGCGGTGACCGCCACGATCAGGAGGCCGTTGATGAAGTCGACCCAGCGGTCCGCGTACCGAGCGAACCGATCCGCGTCCATCGCCCGGGCCACGACCTCGCCCGGCGGCGTGGCGGGCAGCCGGTGCTGCCGGGTCTGCCCGTACATGACGGTCATCCGGATCCGCAGCAGGACCTCGACCCACCACCGCGGGTACAGGCCGATGGCTCGGGACAGGATCAGTGGCTGCGCGAGCAGCAGCAGAGCGAGCGCGACGACGAGCACCACGGGAACTGTGCCCGTCTGGACCTGCTGGACCGTGCGGCCCCAGAGGTACCCGCTGACCGCACCCTGGGCGGCCACGAGGCTCGCCAGCAGGAACAGGAAGGCGGCGAAGATCCCCCACCGCGGCCGCACCAGCAGGCCGTTGAAGATCCCACGGGCCAGGCTCGGACCCGTGCCCGGCTCGGGCACGTCCGGCGGGGTGCCGGTCCGACGGCGCCCGCCCACCGACTCCGCGGCGTTCAGCGCGCCGGCCGCACCATCGGAACCCGCCGACGTCGTCTGGTCGGGCACGCTGCGCTGGAGCGTGTCGCCTGCCCGCGCACCGGCGTCGATCTGGCGATCGGAGACACCGTCCTTCTCGTAGTCCTCGTCGTCCAGCGAGCCGTCGCTCGCGCCCGCCTCCACCAGCGTGCGGAACGGGCCGGGCGTCCGGGCCAGCTCGGCTCGCGGGCCCTGCTGCACCACACGGCCGTGATCGAGCACGGCGACCAGTCCGGCTCGCTCGATGGTGCCGAGGCGGTGCGCGACCAGGACGCCGGTGCGCCCGCTGAGCAGCCGGTCCGATGCCGCCACCACGCGGGCCTCGGTGAGCGGGTCCATCCGGGCGGTCGCCTCGTCGAGGACGACCAGCTGCACGTCCCGGACGAGCAGGCGCGCGAAGGCGACCAGCTGCTCCTCACCGGCGGACAGCGTGGTGCCACCCGGGCCGAGGAGGGTGTCCAGGCCGTCGGGCATCCCGGACGCCCACTCGGTCAGCCCGAGCTCACGGACCGCGGCCTCGATGTCGGCCCGCGGGACGTCGGCGAACAGCGCGATGTTCTCGGCGAGCGTCCCGGCCAGGATCTCCGTGCGCTGGGTGACCACGCCGACGGCGCGACGCAGCTTCTGCAGGTCGAGGTCGCGGACGTCGGCACCACCGAGGAACACCATGCCGCGCTCCGGCTCCACGGCCCTCGACAGCAGCGCGGCCAGCGTCGACTTTCCGGAGCCGGTCCGGCCCACGAGCGCGATCGTCTCGCCCGCCGGGACCCGCAGGTCGACACCGCTGAGCGCGAAGGTGCCCTCGGCGTAGGAGAACTCCAGGTCACGCAGTTCCAGGTCGAGTGACCCGGCCGGGACGTCGTCCCCGCCCTCGGGCTCGGGCTCCAGGGCGAGCATCTGCCGCAACCGCAGCACCGCGCCGAGCCCTTCCTGGATGTCGGGCAGGTGGTGGACCAGGTTGTCGATCTGTCCGATGAACATCGCGGTGACCAGGAACAACGTCACGAGCTGCTGCACGGACAGGCCGCCGTCGGCGGCGATCACCGCGCTGACCACGGCGATCGCGGCGAGCAGCGAGTAGGTCAGCAGCCCGGCCCGCCGGATCAGCCGCTCCTCGACCCGCACCACCTTGTGGAACTTGTCGTGGACGAGCGCCGAGAGCTGGGCCAGGCGCCGCACCGCGAACGCCTGCCCGAGGCTCGTGCGCAGGTCGTTGCGGGCGGCGACGGCCTCCTCGAAGGCCGCGGCGTGATCGGTCCAGGCCATCTCCTCGATCACCTTGCGGCGAGCGATCTCGCCCAGCATCTTCCGGGTCACGAACCAGACGAGGCCGGCGAGCAGCGGGAACAGGAACCAGGACGGCCACCACGTCAGGCCGGCGACGATCCACATGGGCACGGTGCCGGCGACGGTGCGGCCCGCGCCCCAGAGCTGGCGGCGCACCAGGGTCCCGACGGCGTGGGTGTCGTCATCGACCCGGTCGAGCACCTCGCCCACGGCCTGCTCGGAGAGCGCCGCGAGCGGCTGACGAAGGGCCGCGCTGAGCAGGTCGCTGCGGAGCTTCCCTTCGGCCCGGTCGACCACGCCGGCCCAGATCACCTGACCGACGCCGTCGAGCAGCGCGCCGCCCACCACGCACGCCGCGAGCAGCGCGAGCCCGGCAATCGTGGCGTTCTCGGCCAGCCGGCCGGCCGCAGCCGTGCCGAGCACCTGGCCGAGGGCGCCGATCGTGAGCGCGACCAGGGCGATCGCGGCGGCGGGCCGCCGCAGGCGCCGCCAGTCGAGCCGGCGAGCCGGGTCGGTCGGGACCGGCGCAGGCAACGGCGACGCCTCGGGAACGGGCGTGGTCTCGGGGGTGCGTGGTGCGTCGATCATCGCCCCCGAGGTTACGTCCAGCCACCGACATGTCCCGCCTCTATTTTCCGCCCGGCGACCCGGCCACGCACCCCGCTCGGCCGGTTCCGAGAGACTCCTGATCGTCGGGTGTGACCACGATCACCTCGTGGCCGGTCAGCGCGGGTATCGACACCCACAGACGCGGCCCGTCCCGTCGGGTCACCAGCGGGTCCCCGGCGACGAGGCCGCGGGCGTGACTGAGCGCACCGTCGGGGTCGTGGATCCCGAGCCGGTACGGCCCGATGCTCCACAGGTCCTCGACGGTGCCGGGGGTGGCCTCCGAGCGCCCCGCGTCCAGGAGGTGGATCACCCAGTGATCTCCCTGCCGGTACGGGTGCAGGTCGATCCGGCCCGGTCCTTCCAGGAGCACGGGCTCGGGGCCCCGGAGGGTCCACCGGACGAGGCCGGCGAGCAGGTGGTGGTGGTCGGCGAGGTCGTTGCGGCCCGCGCACCGGTCGAGGTCGGCGGCGAGGTGGACGGTGCGCCCGCGCCCGCCGGCTCCCTCGGTGACCACGATCGCAGGCAGGGCGGGCTCCGCCACGGGCGGCCGCCAGGAGGTCTCGGGCGGGTAGACCCCGAAGGCCGGGACTGCGGTGGCGAGGACGTGCGCGCCCGGCCGGACCGCCACGTGCTCCAGGCGGCCGCCGAAGCCGATCAGGTCGGTGCCGGTGAGCTCGGACCAGATCGGCTCTGCCGAGTCGGGCCAGTCGCGGGTGCGCTCGAGGTAGGTGTGCCGGCGGGCGTCCTCGAAGCCGCCGGTGTGCGGGCCCGTCGCCCCGGTGGCCGTGCCGAGCGGGCGGGTGCCGAGGATCTCGGCGAGCGGCCCGGCCGGTGCCGGCTCGCCGTTCTCGTCGAGGGCCCCGAGGGGGCCGGAGGCGATCAGGTTGCCGCCCGCCGCGACGAACGAGGCGACAGCGTCGCGCTGCGCGGCGGTGAGCACGGCCAACTGGGGCAGCACCACGGTGGTGAACCGATGCCCCTGCTCCGCCAGGTCGTCGACGTGCAGGGGTGTGGCTGGGACGCGGGCCGCGAGCAGGGCCCGTCGGAACCCGTCCGCCGGGATGGTCGTTCGGGACACGGCGTCATCGCCGCCGTACACGGCGGCATTGAGGTCCGACCAGACCAGCGCCACCCGTGCCACCGGGGTGCGGTCGCGGAGGTAGGCCTCGTTGCGCCGGTGCCACGCGAACAGTCGCCCGGCCCGGTCGTACTGGCGCCGGTCGCCATGGACCGCGCCGATGTGGTGCCACCACGGGTCGATGCCACCCGCGGCCCCGGCCGCCATCCACAGCGTCGCCTCGCCGGCGGGCATGGCCGCGAGCCGGAACACCGGGTTGCCCGCTCGGTACATCGCCATCGACTCGGCCAGGACGGACCCGGCGGACATCAGCTCGGTGAGCCTCCGCCCCGTCTCGGCGTTGTCCTCGAAGCCGCGCCCGCCACGGAACTGGTGGTCCACGAGCACCACCCGGGCATCCGAGACCAGCGCGCGGGCGTCGATGAACCGGTCCACCTGGGCGGTGGTCGAGGCCGGCAGCATGCCCAACCAGAGGCAGTCGGAACCGCCGTGCTCACGCGCGACCCGGGCGTTCTCGGCCCAGATCCGGCAGCGTCGGTCGACGTTCCAGCGGTACCAGGACCGGTAGGTGGCGTCGGCGAAGTCGACCACGTCGGGCAGGGCGAGGCCGGTTGTGTCGCGGAAGCCCGCGCGGCAGTGCGCACAGTGGCAGACCCGACGGCGGTCCAGGCCGGCCCAGCTGTTGTCCGCGAAGCCGTCGGGCCGGTACGCCGCGATGATCTCCGAGAGCACGGCGGGCAGGTGCTCGGTGTAGTACGGGCTGTTCACGCAGGTCACGGTCAGGTCGCCGGCCCGGTACGGGATGCCGTCCGCGTCGCGGGCGAGCCAGTCGGGCCGCGCTGTGGCCACCGCGGCACCGACCCGTGAGGAGTCCATCCGCGCCACCACGGCCAGCCCGGCGGCACGCGCATCGGCGGCGACCTCGCCGAAGAGATCCCGGTCGCCGAGGTAGCGGGCGCGGGCGTGCCCGTCGATCAGGGTCGGGTAGTAGGCCACGATCCCGCCGGCATTCACGATGACGGCGTCGATACCGGTGTCCCGCCACTGATCGCGCCACAGGTCGCGCGGATACCGGACGGGGTCCATCTCGGTGAGGTTCGTCTGCCCCCACCTCCGGACCCGGGTGTGCCAGGGGTGGGTCGAGGTGCCGGTCATGGTGGTTCGCTCCTTCGCGCAATACAGGGGGAGATCTTGGCTTGCGGGAGAACTTGTTTGACAAGATTACATGGCGACTGCAGACTGAGCGAACCGCTTCGACAGTCCAGGTGACGGTCAGGCGGTACCAACCCCACGCCACGACGAAGTGAAGGTGATCGACAGATGAATCCCCACCAGCGGCCGCGCATCGCTCGGCGTTCGTTCCTCACCCTGGCCGCAGGCAGCGCCGCGTCGGTGCCCCTGCTCGCGGCCTGCGGCTCGGGTCCCGGCGGCCCGGACGCCGGCCCCTCCGGAGGCGGAGCGGTCGACGTCGACTCGGTCATCCCGGACTACATCCCGCGGGACATCGTGACCCCGGACTTCCCGAGTGTCGACGGCTCGACCCCGGGGTACCTGAGCTTCCCCGACGAGTTCGTGGCGTCGGTGGACGAGGTCCCCGGCCGCGGCAGCTCGTTCACCGCGATGACCCCGTTGTGGTCCACGGTGCCCCCAGGCCTGCCGGACAACAGCTACATGGTCACCGTGAACGAGGAGATCAACGCCGACTTCCGGTTCCAGATCACCGACGGCAACGCCTACGGCGAGAAGCTCCAGGCGGTCCTGGCCGCGGAGTCGAGCGTGCCCGACTTCGTCACCATCCCCTCCTGGACCCTGCCGCCTCGATTCGGCCAGGCCGCCGAGAACCTGTTCGCCGACCTGACTCCGTACCTCGCCGGGGACAAGATCACCGCGTACCCGAACCTGGCCAACATCTCCTCCGAGGCGTGGCGCTGCTGTGTCTTCGACGGGAAGCTCTACGGACTGCCCTATCCGAGTGACCTGATCAACTCGGTGATCTTCTACCGGCACGACCTGACCACCGATCTCGGCATCGAGGTCGCGCCGACGAACGCGCAGGAGTTCCTCGACCTTGCGCTCGACCTGACCGACCCCGGGGCGAACCGCTGGGCCATGAACGACATGTGGGCGGGGGCACAGCTCATGTTCGGGGTACCGGACAAGTGGCTCCTCGAGGGCGGCAACCTGGTGCACCGCGTGGAGAGCGAGGCCTACCGGCAGGCGCTGGAGTTCCAGGCGGAACTGTTCGCGGCCGGCGTGGTCCACCCCGATGCGGTCGCCGGCAACGAGCAGCAGGCCCGGCAGCGGTTCATCTCCGGCGAGGTCGTCCTCACCCCGGACGGCGCAGGTGGCTGGCTGAGCGCCACCCGGGAGGCGTACGCCGGCAACCCCGGCTACAACCAGCAGCCGGTCCCGGCGTTCGCGGGCGACGGCGGAACGCCCGTGATCTACAAGGGCACGCCGTCGAACCTGTTCACCTTCATCAAGAGGACCGACGACACCGAGCGGCTGGAGGAACAGCTCGCCCTCGCGAACTACTTCGCGGCACCCTTCGGCACGAAGGAGCAGATGCTGCTCGAGTACGGCGCCGAGGGCGTGCACCACGAGCGCGACGAGGCGAACGTGCCCACGCTCACCGAGACCGGGCTGCGCGAGGTCGCCCGGACCTACACGTGGATCACGCGGCCACCGATCGTGGCGTCGCAGGTGCAGTACCCCTCCTATGTGGAGGACTTCGCCACCTGGATGGCCGGCGTCATGGAGTACGCCGTGGACCCGGTGTTCTACACCCAGCAGATCGTCGAGCCGCCGGAGTTCGGCGCCCTCGAGCAGCCCTTCATCGATCTCGAGATGGACATCGCGCGAGGCCGCGCCGATATCTCCCAGCTCGACGGCGCGATCGAGAATTGGCGCTCGGCCGGTGGTGAGCAGCTGCGCGAGTTCTACGCCGAATACCTGGACGAGCAGTGACGGCTGCCCCGCAGGCGGCGCGGCGGCGCGAGCGGGCCGCCGCGCCGGCGCCCCAGGTGCCGACCTCGCCGCGCCGCAAACGCCCGATGCGTGCCCGGCTGCGCGAGGACTACCCGCTCCTGCTGATGTGTCTGCCGGTGGTCATCCTGCTCGCGGTCTTCATGTACGCACCGATGCTCGGCAACGTCATCGCGTGGATGGACTACTCGCCCTACGTGGGGATCCTCGGCTCGGACTTCGTGGGCTGGTGGAACTTCCAGCGGGTGGTCGCCGACCCCCGGTTCTGGCACGCGGTCCAGAACACCCTGATCATCACCGGGTTCCAGTTGGTGTTCTTCTTCCCGGTGCCGATCGCGATGGCGATCCTGCTGAACAGTGTGCTCACGAAGCGGGTGCGCACCGCGATCCAGTCGATCGTGTACCTGCCGCACTTCTTCTCGTGGGTGATCGTCGTCTCGATCTTCCAGCAGATCCTCGGCGGCGCCGGGCTGGTGAACCAGTTCCTGCGGTCCCGCGGCCTCGAGGCGGTCGAGATCATGACGAACCCGGACACGTTCCTGCTGCTGATCACGTCCCAGCAGGTCTGGAAGGACGCCGGCTGGGGCATGATCGTGTTCCTCGCGGCACTGTCGACGGTGGACCGTTCGCAGTACGAGGCGGCCGCGGTCGATGGCGCCGGCGCCTGGCGGCGGATCTGGCACGTGACGCTGCCGGCGCTGCGCCCGGTCATCATCCTGCTGCTGATCCTCCGGCTCGGCGACGCCCTCACCGTCGGGTTCGAGCAGCTGATCCTGCAGCGCGACGCCGTGGGCGCCGGGGCTGCGGAGGTGCTCGACACCTTCGTCTACTACTCGGGCATCGTCTACGGCGACTGGAGCTACGCCGCCGCGGCCGGCCTGATCAAGGGCACCGTCAGCCTGATCCTGGTGCTGGGTGCCAACAAGATCGCGCATGTGTTCGGTGAGGCAGGGGTGTACCAACGATGACCACGACAGTCCCCAGAACGTCCGCCCGGGTGAGCGAGGCGGGAGGTTCCGCGGCACGCGGACCCGGGCACCGCCGTCGGCACCCCGATCGGCCGCCCTACGAGGCGGAGCCGGGACCGGTCGCCAAAACCGCCAAGACGACCGCGCTCACCGTGATCGTGCTGGCGGTCCTGGTACCGCTGTGGACCGTCGTGGTCACCAGCCTGTCCACGCAGGCGGCGATCAACGACGCCGGTGGTCTGGTCCTGGTGCCTGGTGAACTGACCGTCAAGGCCTACACCGACATCATTCGGGGCGGGGTCGTCACCCGTGCGGTCGGGGTGAGTGTCCTGGTGACCGCCGTCGGGACGGCGTTGAGCCTGGCGGTGGCGATCCTCACCGCGTACGGGCTCTCACGTCCCGGGTCCCTCGGACACCGCCCGATCCTGTTCATGCTGCTCATCACCATGTTCTTCGGCGCCGGGATGATCCCGACCTACCTGGTGGTGGCGGGCCTCGGGCTGATCGACTCGCTCTGGGCGCTGATCCTGCCCACCGCGGTCTCGGCGTTCAACATCCTGATCATGCGGAACTTCTTCATGAACATCGACCGCGGCATCCTCGACAGCGCGCGGATCGACGGGGCGAGTGAGTGGCGGATCCTCGGCCAGATGGTGCTGCCGCTGTCCAAGGCGGTGATCGCGGTGGTCGGCCTCTTCTACGGCGTCGCCTACTGGAACGCGTTCTTCAACGCCGTCCTCTACATCAACGACTCCGCCAAGTGGCCCCTGCAACTGGTCCTGCGCTCGTACGTCCTGCAGGGCCAGGCGGTGCCGGGCACCACCTTCGACCCATCCAGCCTCGACGGCGGTCAGACGGCCGGCCTGGCCATCCAGATGGCCGTCGTGGTGCTCGCCATGGTGCCGGTCCTGATCGTCTACCCGTTCGTCCAGAAGCACTTCTCCAGCGGCGTCATGATCGGCGCCATCAAGGGCTGAGCGAGCCCGCCCAGTCAACGATCCGAAGGGAACCACCGATGACCGAGTCCGACACCCCGCTCCGCGTGCTCGTCTGGGGCGAGAACCGCCACGAACAGCTCGAGGAACACGTCGCGGCGCTCTACCCCGACGGGATGCACGGGGCGATCGCCGCGGGCATCACCGAGCAGGCGCAGGTGCCCGTGGAGGTCCGAACCGCCACCCTGGACGACCCGGAACACGGCCTCACCGAGGCGGCTCTCGCCGAGACCGACGTGCTCACGTGGTGGGGGCACAAGGCGCACCGGGAGGTCTCCGACGAGGTCGTGGACCGGGTCCAGCAGCACGTCCTGGCCGGGATGGGTCTGGTGGTGCTGCACTCCGGGCACTTCTCGAAGATCTTCAAGCGGCTGATGGGCACCACCTGCAGCCTCACCTGGCGCAACGACGCCGAGCGGGAGCTGGTCTGGACAGTCGCACCCGACCACCCGATCGCCGCCGGGGTGCCGCACCCGATCGTGATCGACGCGCAGGAGATGTACGGCGAATTCTTCGACGTCCCGGTGCCCGACGAGACCGTGTTCCTGAGCACCTTCGCCGGGGGAGAGGTCTTCCGCAGCGGTCTCGTGTACCGTCGCGGCCGCGGGAAGGTCTTCTACTTCTCGCCCGGTGACCAGGAGTACCCCGTGTACCACCACCGCGACGTCCGGCGCGTGGTCGCCAACGCCGTCGCCTGGGCCCGACCCGAGGTCTCCGAGCGGTCGCTGCCCGGCCTGGTGCGGGTGGGGGAGCAGCAGGACTGGTCCGGCCGCACGAGCGTGCCCGAGCCGGTGCGATGACCTCCGCCACCGAGCGCCGGGTCGTGGTGGCGGGCGCGGGCAACATGGGCCGCAAGTGGATCGCCACCATCGCCGGGACGCCGGGCGCCCGGGTGGTCGGCATCCTCGACGTCGACCTGGCGGCAGCAACCGCGGCCGCCCGGAGCATCGACTCGCCCGGCGTGCAGGTCCGCACCGACGTCGCCGACCTCGCCGACCTGATCGCGACCACCGGCGCGGACGTGGTGATGGATGCCACGATCCCGGCGGCCCACCACCCGGTCACGGCCATCGCGCTGCGATCCGGCTGCGCGGTGATCGGAGAGAAGCCCGCCGCGCAGACCGTGGCGCAGGCCCTGTCCCTGTGCGCCGGGGCCGAGGCCTACGAACGGCTCGTGCTGGTCAGCCAGTCGCGTCGGTACAACCCCCACGTGGACGCGCTCGTGGCCCACGGAACCGTCCTCGGTGACCTGGGAATCCTGCAGACGGACTTCTACCGGGCGCCGCACTTCGGCGGCTTTCGGGAGGAGATGGACCACCCGCTGCTCCTGGACATGGCGATCCACCCGTTCGACACCGCCCGCTATGTGCTCGGCGCGGAACCCGTCTCGGTGTTCTGCCGTTCGTTCAACCCGTCCTGGAGTTGGTACCGCGGGGACGCCGCAGCGGTCGCGACGTTCGAGATGGACTCCGGCGCCCAGTACACCTACAACGCGAGTTGGTGCAGCGACGGTGCCGAGACCTCGTGGAACGGGTCCTGGCGGCTGAACGGGACCCACGGCACGGTGCTCTGGGACGGCGAGTCCGACCCCGTGCCCGACGTCGGCCCGCAGGTGCCCCCGTCCGGCCACGCCGCGGACCACGGTGCCGCGAGGTCGGGCATCGCCGGTGCCTGGGACGCGTTCCTGGCCGCCCTCGAGGCGCCGCGGGTCGCCGGCCCGCGGGGCCACATCCATGAGAACGTGCTCAGCCTGGTCATGGTCGAGGCTGCGATCGCCTCGGCCCGGGCCGGCCTGCCGCTCGCGATCGACGACCTGCTCGAGCGGGCCCGGGAGCGTGCGCTCGCCGACGAGACCGACCCGGTGGTCCGGGAGCGGTTGGCGTGCTGGGGCCCGGTCCGCGAGCACCTGCTCGCGGCGGGCCGGGCAGGGGTGGCGGGCGTGCTCGGTTAGGGCGGGGCCGGATGCCCGACGGCGATCGTCGCCTCGGGCGCACCGGCCGGGGTCGGCCGCGGCGTTCGGACGCCTCAGAGCGTGGCGGTCCAGGCGGCCTCGGGCACCTGGGTGCCCGCCACCTCGAGCACCCGGCGGACCCCGATCGGCTCGAACCCGGCGGTGCTCAGGAAGTCCTCGCGGGAGGCGTCGCCGTGGAGCACCCAGGTGCGGACGTGGCTCGCGCCGGTGCTCCCCAGGATGTCGGTGCAGGCGGCGAGCAGCCGCGAGCCGTGGCCCTCGCGCAGGTGCGCTGGGTCCACGTAGAGGGCGACGACCTCGCCGGTGTCCGTCGACTCGGGGGCCGGCGCGAGGGCCGCGAACCCGACCACCTCCGGACCGGCACACGCGGTCAGCATCCGGTGCTTCGCCGTCGGCGGTGCCTTGATGGCCGCGCCCCAGGCGGCGGCGAACACCTCCGGCTCGAGCCCGTCGAGCACCCGTGCCGGGAGGACCTCGGCGTGCGCCGCACGCCAGGCCGCGACCTGGATGGCGCCGAGGGTGTCGGCGTCCTCCGCCAGGGACGGGCGCACCGAGACGTCGGCGGTGAGGCCGTGGGAGTGTCCCGCGTGGTTCTGCGAAGTCATCCTCCCAGGCTAGGCGGTCCCGGCCGGGGCGAGGTCCACCGGTTCCCGGCGATGGCCCCACCGGCGGTCCGATGCCGCCGCGCAGGCGTGCAAGCGGTACCGTCATCCCATGCCCAGCCTGAGCCCATCGCGCACGTTCGGGTCCGTCTCGGTGGCGATGGTCACCCCGATGAACCCCGACGGCAGCATCGACATCCCGTCGTCCCGTCGACTCGCTCGGCACCTGGTGACCGCGGGCTGCGATGCCCTGGTCCTGAACGGGACCACCGGTGAGTCCCCGACCACCCACCAGCCGGAGAAGGACGAGTTCGTCGAGGCCGTGGTCGAGGAGGTCGGTGCGGAGGCGATGATCATCGCCGGTGCCGGCTCGAACGACACGGCGCACGCCGTCCGGATCGCCGAGGCTGCGCAACGGACCGGAGCGCACGGCCTGCTCGTGGTCAGCCCGTACTACAACCGCCCCTCCCAGGAGGGCGTCTACCAGCACATCCACACCGTCGTCGAGGCCGTCGACCTGCCGGTCATGCTGTACGACATCCCAGGCCGGACCGGTGTCTCGATCGGGGACGAGATCCTCGATCGGCTCGCTGAGCATCCGCGGGTGAAGGCCGTCAAGGACGCCACCGGCGACGTCGCCCAGGGCTTCGACCGGATGCGACGCACCGGCCTGGAGTTCTACTCCGGCGACGACGCCCTGAACATGGCCTGGCTGACCCACGGCGCCTCCGGCGTCGTCAGTGTGGTCGGGCATGTCACCGCCCGGGGCTACGTGGACATGGTCCGCGCGGTCGACGAGGGCGACCTCGCCACGGCACGGGACCTGTCCGCCCGGCTGCGGCCGGTCCTGGACGCACTGATGGGCGGCGGGCAGGGTGCGGTGATGGCCAAGGCCGCGCTCGCGCTCCAGGGCGTCATCGGCCAGGCCACCGTCCGTCTGCCGCTCGTTCAGCCGAGCGCCGCCGAGATCTCTGACCTGCGCGCCGTGTTGCGCGCCCATGGACTACTTGAGGAAGTCACTAGATGAGCCATCCCCACCCCGATCTCCAACTCCCCGGGCCGCTCGCGCCCGGCGCCCTGCGCATCGTGCCCCTCGGCGGGCTCGGCGAGGTGGGCCGCAACATGACCGTCTTCGAGCACGACGGCAAGCTCTTGATCGTCGACTGCGGGGTCCTGTTCCCCGAGGACCACCAGCCCGGCGTGGACCTGATCCTGCCGGACTTCGACTACATCGCCGACCGCATGGACGACATCGAGGCGATCGTGCTCACGCACGGCCACGAGGACCACATCGGAGCCGTGCCCTACCTGCTGCGGCTGCGGCGCGACATCCCGCTGGTCGGTTCCCAGCTCACGCTGGCGTTCCTCGAGGCGAAGCTGAAGGAACACCGGATCACCCCGAACCTGCAGGCGGTCTCGGAGGGCCAGCGCCGCACCTTCGGTCAGTTCGACCTCGAGTTCGTGGCCGTGAACCACTCGATCCCGGACGCGCTCGCGGTGGCCATCCGGACGTCGGCCGGGTCCGTGCTCCACACAGGCGACTTCAAGATGGACCAGCTGCCCCTGGACGGGCGGATCACGGACCTGCGCGCCTTCGCCCGCCTCGGCGAGGAGGGCATCGACCTGTTCATGGTCGACTCCACCAACGCCGAGGTGCCCGGCTTCACGGTCGCCGAACGGGAGATCGGTCCGGTCCTGGACGGGGTCTTCACCCGGGCCGACGGCCGGATCGTGGTGGCCTCGTTCTCCTCGCACGTGCACCGCGTGCAGCAGGTGCTGGACGCCGCGAACGCCCACGGGCGCCGGGTGGCGCTGGTGGGCCGGTCGATGGTGCGGAACATGACGATCGCCGCCGAGCTCGGCTACCTGCACGTGCCCGACGGCGTTCTGATCGACGTCAAGAAGATCGACGACCTGCCCGACGACCGGGTGGTGCTGATGTGCACCGGCTCCCAGGGTGAGCCGATGGCGGCGCTCTCGCGCATCGCGAACCGGGACCACCGCGTCTCGGTGGGCCCGGGGGACACGGTGATCCTGGCGTCCTCGCTGATCCCCGGCAACGAGAACGCCGTGTTCCGAATCATCAACGGCCTGATCCGCCTCGGTGCGAAGGTGGTGCACCAGTCCAACGCGCGCGTGCACGTCTCTGGGCACGCCTCCGCAGGCGAGCTGCTGTACTGCTACAACATCGTGCGCCCGAAGAACGTGATGCCGGTGCACGGGGAGATCCGCCACCTGGTCGCGAACGGGGCGCTCGCCGTCTCCACCGGGGTGCCGCCGGAGCGGGTGGTGCTCGCGGAGGACGGCGTGGTCGTCGACCTGATCAAGGGCAAGGCGCGCATCGCCGGCGCGGTGCCGTGCGGCTATGTGTACGTGGACGGCTCCTCCGTCGGCGGGGTCACCGAGGCCGAACTGAAGGACCGCCGGATCCTCGGCGAGGAGGGCTTCATCTCGATCTTCGCCGTGGTGGACTCCTCGACGGGCAAGATCGTCTCCGGCCCGCAACTGCACGCCCGCGGCGTGGCCGAGGCGGACGAGAAGCTCGCCGAGATCGTCCCCGAGGTGACCAAGGCGCTGACCGAGGCCACCGCCGGCGGCAACGTCGATACTCATCAGCTGCAGCAGGTCATCCGCCGCGTCGTCGGCCGCTGGGCCTCGACCCGGCTGCGCCGCCGTCCGATGATCATCCCCGTCGTCGTCGAGGCCTGAGCGACCCCCGGCGCGCGGGGTCGTTCACCCGCGCGCCGGGGCTGGCCGCAACGCCTCGGCGTAGCGGTGCGCGTGCTCGGCGGCGTCGCCCGGGAGCAGGCCGGCCAGTTCCAGGCTGACCAGCCCGTGTGCCAGGCCCCACAGACGCAGCGCCATCTGGTCGGGACCCTCGCCGCCCGTGGCCCCGGCCGGTAGCCGGGCGACGGCGTCACGCAGCACCCCGAACGTCGGCTCGGCCAACGTGTCCTTGAGCCGGGGAACGACCTCGGCGGCGAACATCACCCGGTAGAAGTGCGGGTCGGCCAACGCGCTCTCACGGTAGGCCAGCCCGAGCGCGAACAGGTCCGACCCGGGATCGTCGGTGCGTGGCACCGCCGCCAGGTGCCGACCGAACCGTTCGAAGCCCTCGTCCACCACCGCCGCGATCAGCCCGTCGCGGCTGCCGAACAGGGTGTAGACGGCGGCCGTGGTGGTGCCGGCCGCGGCGGTCACCGTGCGCAGGGACATGCTGGCCGCGCCGTGCTCGGAGAGCGCCCGCGAGGCGTGCTCGAGCAGGCGGGTGCGCAGGACGTCGTCGTGGATGCGGGGCCGGGCCATCGCTCGATCATATGCCTTGACAGAGGTTTTCTCACAGCGTTAGATAACACTGTTAGCAAACTTCGTGCAGATCGGATGATCACCATGATCGAGCTGTCCCAGGCCGCCACCTCGACGGCCGGTGTGGCGATCCTCGCCGCCGTCACCGTCACCAGCGGTGGTTACTTCCTGGTCAAGGTCGTCAGCGGCACGGTGCCGGCCACGCCCTTCCAGACCGCGTTCTTCCGCGCCGGGCACGCCCACGCCGGCGTGTTGATCGTCTTCGGTCTTGTCTGCCTCCTGCTGACCGAGGCGACGGCGTTGGCCGGCTTCTGGCGATGGCTCGCCGGCACCGGGGTACTGGTGGCCGCGATCGCCATGCCCGCCGGCTTCTTCTTCTCCGCCATGGGGAAGGGGCGGGAGCGGCCGAGCCGCTGGATCGCCATCCTCTACCTCGGCGCGGCGTCCCTGATCGCCGGCCTGGTCACGCTCGGGATCGGCCTCCTCCTGACGTGAGCCGCGTGGCGCCGGACCCGGTCTCCGGCGCCCGGCCGCCGGGTCCCTCAGCGGTACACGCGGAACCAGTCGAACCGCGCGGTGATGGACGGCTGATCGGCCCGTTCGGCCAGATCCTGCGCCACGAGCCCGACCTGGGGCTGCGGGCCCGCCGGAAGCGTGCGCGTGCCATGCCAGACCCAGTGGTCGCCGTCCATGCTGATCGCCGCGCGATAGAGATGCTCGCCGTTCTCGGCGACGGTGTGCCGCAGGCGCAGCCACATCGTGTCGCGGCTCGGGCCCAGAGCGGCATGACCGTACGCGACCGGCCCGCCCCTGCTGGTCTCCGTCGCGAACGCGACGAACCGGCGTGACTCCCGGGTCGTGTAGGCCAGCTCGACCCACTCGTCGTCGCCGGCGTAGGCGATCAGCCCGGCCTGGGGCCAGCCGTACGGGATGGAGTTCCCGAACGGGATGGTCACCCTGGTCTCCGCCGTCCAGGTGCCCTCCGGCAGGTCCCGCAGCAACAGTGACGGCAAGGTGTCCGCCTGGGGGCGCCGGTCGATCAGGGTCGATCGCTGGACGTCGAACCGGAACTGCCCGTCGCCGACGTTCGCCGCGGGGTCGCGCAGCCAGGTCCAGTCCGCGCCGGGGCCGTCGGTGAACTCGTCCGAGTGGGCCGGGTCGAGTGCCCCGACCACTGGGTCGGCCGCTTGTTCGGTGACCGGGGTGTACAGCCGTGCGACCGTGACGTCGTCGAAGTCGGCGTCGCTCCCGTCGGCGTGCAACGTGACCGGCCCCGAGCGTGCGGCGTCCGGCAGCACGACCGAGATCTCGGCGACCGGGTCGTACTGGCCGGACTCCGAGACGGACGCCCGCAGGTGGCGGCCGGACACGGTCACCTCGATCTCGTGCCAGGTCTCGTAGTCGAAGTTCGCCGGGAGTGCCGCGGCGGCCACGACGCCGGGGCCGCGCCGGTGCAGGCCGGAGAACACCAGCTGTGACGAGGCGCGGTCGATGGACACGCTCAGGCGATGACGGCCGTGCGCCGGGAGGGAGATGCCGGCCTGCCCGCCGTCCCCGGCGGCCAGGCGCACCAGACCGCGGGCCCGAAGGTCGCCCTCGACCGAGACGGTCGAGACGAGCGGCGCGGCGGCGTCCGTATGGGCATACCCGCCGGTCGCTCCCCAACGGTGCTGCCACCCATCCGCGGCCTCCCAGCCGGCGAGGTCGACCTCGAAGGCGTCACTGACGTACGCGTCGTTGTTCGGTCCCGCCACCGGTCCCGACGGCATCCCCGCCCCGGCATTGCCGACCGGCCAACCGTCGATCCAGTCCAGTCTCGTGAGGGCGAGGCCGCGCGCGTTCTCGGTGCCCGCGACATACGGATCGAACCGGTCCGTCGCATGGCTGACGATCCAGTCCTGGCCGGACAGGTCGGTGGCGATCGCGTTGTGGCCGGTGCTGACGAACTCGTTGCCGTTCGGCGCCAGCACCGGCGTGCCGCCCCCTTGTGGTCCGTCCACGGTGTGCCCGTCCCGGTCGAGGAAGGGGCCGGTCGGCTCCACCGAGCGGCCCACCATGATTGGGTATCCGGAGGCGGCGCCGGCGCAGCATCCGCCGATCACCGACAGGAACAGGTAGTAGTAGCCGTCCCGATGGACGACGTAGGGCGCCTCGTAGCGGTGGGCGTCGGTCAGTTGCACCGGTTCGCCGTCGGCGCGCAGGCCGTCCGCCGACAGCCGGACGACCCGCACGCCGCCCTGCACCGATCCGTAGTACAGGTAGCGCGTGCCGTCGGGCGTCGTCACCAACTCCGGGTCGATGTTGTTGCGGATCTCGGTGACTCCCGGGCGCACCTCCCAGGTCTCGTTGCCGACGACCACCTCACCGGTGTCCGTCCACGGCCCCGCGGGGTGCTCGGCGGTCGCCGCCGCCACCGTCCGCCACGGGGTGCCGGGCGCCTGGACGACGTAGGAGTAGTAGAGGACGTAGCGCCCGTCCAGATAGGCGATCTCCGGTGCCCAGAACTGGCGGTTGGCATCGGCAGGTTTGCCGTCGTAGGTCGGGATCGTCTCGGGGGTGAACACCGGGCCCACCCACTCCCAGTTCACCAGGTCGGCGGACCGGCTGATCATCATGTTCTGCTTCTGGTCGCCCTCGTAGCGGCGACCGTTGGTCGCGTACGCGTACCAGTAGCCATCGTGTCCGCGGATGATCGTGGGGTCGGCGAAGTTCCGGGTGAAGCTCGCGGACACCGGGTTCGTGTACGTGGCCATGGTCTCCTGACCTGGTGTGTGGTCGTGACCGGGTGACGGCGTGCCGGCCAGCGTGGTGAGAGCGATGGCGATACTGAGCAGTCGGCGCATGACGGATCCCGATCGTTGAGGTTGTCGTGAAGGTCCGAGGGCTCACCAGGGGGCCAGCCGGGGATTGCTCCGGTCCTCGGTCGCGACCAGGACGTCGATGAGCTTGCCCTGCAGCGCGCTGCGGGTCGCTCGTGACGTCGGGTCGTCCCACAGGTTCGTGAGCTCGTCCGGGTCGGCCTCGAGGTCGTAGAGCTCACCCGAGGATGCGCGGGCGGTCGCCGGCGGGCCGTGGTGGACCACGAGTTTCCACCGGTCGTGGCGCAACATGGTCACGTGCACCGGCGGGTCGTAGGGGTGCCCACTGTCGCGGTACTGGCACATCGCCCAGTCGCGCCAGTCCGGGTCACCGCCCCGGATCAGTCGTTCGAGACCGGCACCCTGGCTCGTCGGCGGGATCGGCAGGCCGGCGGCCTGCACGAACGTCGGTGCGAGATCGACCCACTGCACGAGCTCACTGCGGCGCTCACCCGGCGCCGCGACGCCGGGCCACCGGATGATGAGCGGGACGCGCACCGCGCACTCATACATGAACGGTCCCTTGAGCATGAGCTGGTGATCGCCGAGCATCTCACCGTGGTCGCTGGTGAAGACGACGATGGTGTTGTCGGCAAGGCCCTCGTCCTCGAGGGCGCCGAGGATGCGGCCGACCTCGTCGTCGACGAGGGAGACCATGGCGTAGTAGGCCTTGCGTACGTCCCGCAACGCTTCGTCGGTGTAGGAGGTGTAGCCGGGTGCGTGCCCGCCATAGGACTCCTTCGAGGCCTCGGCCTGGATCGGCGGCTTGCTGTCGAGCTCACCGTCGCGCGTGACGATCGGTGGCAGCTCGACATCGTCGTAGCGGCGCAGGTACTCCTCGGGCGCGCCGAACCCGTGATGCGGGTCGAAGAAGTTCGCGACGAAGAAGAACGGCTTGTCGCGCAGCCGCGACGAGCGCAGGAAGTCGATCGTCTCCTCGCCGATCCAGTGGCTGTAGTGGGCCTCGGTCGGCATGCTGTCGAACAGCCCGCGCTCGTGCAGGGCAGTCGTGTACAGGTCCGGGTGGTGGTCCTGCAACCACAGGTGGTAGGCGTTGTCGGGCGACCCGGGGTACGGGTCGTGCGCCCAGCGGAACACCCGGAAGCCGTCGTCGAGTCGCGGCTCGTCGCGCCCATCGGAGCAGGCGCCGAGGTGTAGCTTGCCGACCAGCCCGCAGTCGTAGCCCGCGTCGGCGAGGCGCCGGGAGAACAGCTCCTCGTGGCCGGCCAGGTCCACGCCGTTCGCATGGAGGCCGTGCGCGGAGACGTACCGTCCCGTCATCAGGCTTGCGCGCGAGGGTGCGCAGACGGGGTTCTGGACGTAGCAGTTCTCGAAGAGCACGCCCTGCCCGGCGAGGCGGTCGAGGTTGGGCGTCGACACGGCCGGATTGCCGTACGCGCCGACCATGTCGAACCGCTGCTGGTCGGTGCTGATGAGCAGGATGTTCGGGCGCGGCATGTCAGTGCCCCCGGAGGTCGAACGTGAGCACGCTCACGGAGTGCGGCGCGATCGTCCAGCCGCCGTCCCGCGTCTCGACGGTGCCCAGGTCCCGGACGCCGATGACGTCCGGCTCCGCGAGGCTGTTCGCCGCCGTGACCGCGGCGTCCGCGCCGACGGCGAGCAGCCTCGCCGAACGGGGTGTGCCATCGGCCCGGCCGTCGAACACCGGGTGCAGCCGGATGGACTCGTCGCGGTGGCGGTTGATCACGGCGAGGCGCACGGTGCCGTCGTCGGCGCGGGTTGCCGAGACGTCGATGTACGGCACGGTCATGGTCGCGGACCTGAGCCGGCCGGACGGCTCCCGGTTGTCGCCCAGTGGCACCGACGCGGTGCGCGACGGACCGTCGACCTCAGCGGGCAGAACGGTGCGGCCGAGATGGCGACCGTACAGCTGCCACACGTGGTAGAGCGCCGAACCGAATGCGCCACCCGGGCGGGCGACGACGAGTCCATTGGCATTGACGAGGTTCACCGGGTTCGCCATCGTGACCGGCGTGGCGTGGCCCACCGTGCGGTGGATGGCGTGGAGGACCCCCGCGCTGAACAGGGCATCTCCCATGGTGCGTGGGCTCCACCGGTTCACGCGGAGCCCGGAGGGCCAGCCGTCGACGTCGCCGATGTCACGGGCCGCGATCCCACCGTCGTCACCCGCGAGTGGGGCGGGCCAGTCGGTGGGCTCGAGGTGGCGCATGGTCCACTCGTCGAGGGCGAGCTGTGGCGGGCTGGCCAGACCGCTCTGATGGGCGAGCGTGGTCACCAGGTGCGAGTAGGTGTTGATCTCCTGCTCGAAGTACAGCGACTGCGCCACGGTGTTCTCGTAGTCGTCCCCCGTCCACAGGTGCGTGGTCGCGCCGTAGAGGTGCAGCGAGAGCTGGTCGAGGTACTGCCCGGCCTGCTCGAGGAGCGGGCGGGTCCAGGACTCCTGGTCCCAGGGGATCCCGACCCCGACGAGCCTGAGATCGGGGTCGACGAGCCGCATGAACCGGGCATGCTCGCGAGCGGCGGCGGCGTACTCCTCTGCGGTCCGATGCCCCATCTGCCACGGTCCGTAGACCTCGTTGCCGACGCCCCAGTACCGGACCTTCCACGGCTCGTTCCGCCCGTTCCTCCGGCGCATCCGGCTGAGGGCGGTGTCCCTGGTGGCGTTGGTGTACTCGACCCATCGCACCGCCTCGTCGACGTCCCGGCAGGAGTGGACCAGGTACGGTTCCGCGCCGACCTCCTCGGTCCAGGCGAGGAACTCGTCGGTACCGAAGCGGTTGGTCTCGACGTCGCCCCAGGCGAGATCGAGGCGCGTCGGGCGGTCGTCCCGCGGGCCGATCCCGTCCTCCCAACGGTAACCGGACGTGAAGTTGCCTCCCGGCCAGCGGATCGGGCCGGGAGCGAGGTCTCGGACCAGGTCCGCGACGTCACGGCGGACCCCGTTGAGCAGCCCAGGCTCGCTCACCGACAGGGGCGAGCCCTCGTCGAACACACCCCCCTCGATGTTGCCGAAGAACGCGGACTCGAGGAAGTGGCCGTAGACATCGTCGCTGATCCTCCCGAGCGGTCGTGAGGTGTCGACCGTGACTCGGGCGTCGCGGCCGGCCGGGTCGTGGGCATGGGACATTCCAGAGGGCTCCGTTCCTTGGGTGGCTGTCACTGCTTCACTGCTCCGGCGACGCTGTCGACGAACTTGCGCTGCAACACGACGAACACACCGATCACCGGGACCAGCGAGATGACGGCGGCGGCCGCCATCCCTGGCCAGTCCTGGCCGTACTCGCCGACGAACACCGTCATGCCGATGGCCAGGGTGCGCAGGTCCGGCTCACTGAGGGTGAACACGAGCGGTAGCAGGTAGGTGTTCCATGCGAACAGGAAGGTCAGGATCACGACGGTCGCCGTGATCGGCCAGGCCAGGGGCAGCATCACCTGGAAGAAGATCCGGAACTGACCGGCGCCGTCGAGCCGGGCGCTCTCCTCGAGTTCCTTGGGTAGCCCCCGGAAGTAGCCGGCGTACAGGAGCGTGGCGGCGATCTGACCGCCGGCGCCCAGGCCCAGGATCACGCCCGCATGGGTGTTGAGCAGGCCGAGCTGGTCGGTCAGTTGCGTGACCGGAATGATCGTGTAGCCCTCGGGGAGGAAGAACGTCACCAGGAAGACCCCGATGAGGATCTTCTTGCCGGCGAAGTCGAACCTGCCCAGCACGTATCCGGCGAGGGCGCTGCGGATGACCACCACGAGCACCGTTCCGGCCGTGATCAGCACCGTGTTCACGAAGTAGGAAGCGAATCCGGCCTCGACCCAGGCCCTCGTGTAGTTCTCCCACACGAACTCGTCAGGAACGAGATCGAAGCCGCTGCCGAAGATCTCGGACGGATGCTTGAGGGAGGCCGAGACGAGCCAGAGGAACGGATAGGTCCACAGGAGCGCCGCCGCGGTCAGCGCGACGAGGGCGACGACCCGGCCCGGGCGCACGTTCCGTCCACGTCGCGGACCGCGGCGTCGGGTCGGCGCGCCCTCCGCCGATTCCGGTCGGATCGCGGTCGCGGCGCTCATGAGGCGCCCTTCGTCTGTCGACGCGCCCACCGCACCCCGACGGCCTGGACGACCGCGAGGACCATGGTCAGGAGTCCGAAGAGCACCGCCGCCGCCGACGCGTAGCCGAGCTGGGGCACCGTGGCCGCGAAAGCCGTCCGGTAGATGAAGATCTCGATCACCTCGGAGGAGAAGGACGGGCCACCGCCCGTGAGCGTCTGCATCAGGTCGAAGACGTTGAGTGCACCGACGGTGTCGATGAGGGTGATGATCACCAGGAAGGGCACGAGCAACGGCAGGGTGACGTGCCACAACTCCTTCCGCGCGTTTGCTCCGTCGAGCATCGCGGCCTCGTGCACGTCGCGAGGAATGGTCTGCAGAGCCGCCAGCCAGTAGATCATCGTGATGCCGAGCCACTTCCAGACCCACACGGCGATACCCGCGTAGAGCGAGGTGCCGGCGCTGGCGACGAGATTCGTGGGGGAGTCCGTGATCCCCGCCCAGACCAGCGCCAGGCTGATGGGACCGTTGGCGTCCAGCAGCAGCGTGAAGACGATGCCGATGATCGCACCGGTGGTGACCACCGGCAGGAAGAACAGTGTCCGGAAGAAGCCGGAGAACGGTGTTCTCCTGCTGTTCAGCCACAACGCGAGCAGCAGCGCCAGGCCCACGCGTGCGGGCACGGCCACCACCAGGAACAGGAGCGACTTCCGGAAGGCGTTCCAGAACAGGTCATCGGCCAGCAGGCGCCGGAAGTTGTCGAGCCCGGTGAACGTGCCCGTCATGGCGAAACCTGGCCAGTCCAGGAACGCGTACCACCACGACGCCACCAGTGGGTACACCGTGTACGCCCCGTATCCCAGGAGGGTCGGGAGCAGGAAGAGGTAGATCCACCAGTCCCGGCGCAGGCGTCGCCGCAGACTGAGGCGGTGGGGCTCCTTCGCCGTCGTCGGGCTGATGGCAGGTGCGGGTGCGGACGTCGTGAGCGTCATGGTGTCATCGCGCCGCGTAGGCCGCTTGGTCGTAGTCCTGACTCGGCTCCCAGTTGGTGAACACCCAATCCTCGATGCTCACCTCGGCACCCTCGCCCGCGACGGCCGCGATGGCCCGGTCACGCTCGGCGCTCATCGCGTCGTTGAGCCGGGTCAGCTCGCCCCTGATGTCGCTGCTGCTGCCGGTGAGGATCGCCTGTGCGACCTCGCCGAGGTTCGGATGGATGTCCTGGGACTCGGCGGCCACACGCCAGGTCGACGGGTTGCCGGTCTCGGGCACCGGGCTGATCCGCACGTCGTCGGCCAGGTAGCCGATGTTCCGAGCGTAGGCCGGGTGCACGTCGGCCTCGGCGACCACGTCGATGAGCGCGGGCGGTTGGTCCATCGCGCTCGCCAGTTGTGCCTGGAACTCCCGAGAACTCATCTGCAGCAGCAGTTCCGCAGCGATCTGGGGCTGCTGCGACTCGTTGCTGACCCAGAACACGCCGCCTCCGGGACCACGGTGGACGACGTTGCGGGTCGTCTCCGGGCATGGCAGACGCCAGGCGTCGATGCCTCGCTCGACGGCCTCGGGCTCGTCCACCATGAGCCCGCCGATGATCCACGGTCCCCACGGGTAGATGGCCGCTTCGCCGGCCGCCCAGCGTGCGCGGGCATCTCGGGCACCCATCGACGCCCCCGACGGGTGGACCACGCCGTCCTGCTGGAGGGAGAGCAGGAACTCCAGCGCGTCCACGAACGGCTGGGAGTTGAACACGTACGCACCGGTCGTCCAGTCGATGGTGCCGGGCGCGCCGGCACTCTGCGCCAGCCAGTTGACCAGCGCCGTGAGGTACGGGACCTCCTTGGTCGGGATCAGGAGCCCGGGAACGCCCGCCCTGTCGGTGATCTGTCGTGCGGTGGCGCGCAGGTCGTCCCAGGTGGCCGGGCTCTGTGCGGGGTCGATGTCAGCCTGGCTGAGCAGTTCGGTGTTGACCCACGGCGTCGCGTCGTGGAAACGACCGGAGAACAGCGGAACGGAGTAGATCTCCCCGTCGAACCGGTGCAGCCCGTCGAACAACTGGTCGACGATCTCGGTGCCGTCGAAGTCGGCATGTCCGCCGATCGGCTGGAACCAGTCCTCGCTGACCAGCGCGGCAGGTGTCGCATCCAGGCCCGCCAGGGAATGAACGTCCGGCATCTGGTTGCTGCGCCGCGCCACCTGGATCGCCTGCCCCAGATCGGGACCCTCCATCTGCCGTCGCTCGATCGTGACGCCCGAGTTGGCCGCCATGTACGGCTCGAACAGGCTCGCCTCGAGCATGCTCGTCAGGGGGCGGAACTGGTCCCACCACTGCAGGACGCCGTCGTCGGCGCTCGGCCCGTCGGAGGACTGTCCGCCACCCGTGCAGGCGGCGAGCATCGCCCCCAGGCCGCCGGCGCCGACGGTTCCGAGGAATCCCCGGCGGTTCATGGCGAACGCCGCGCCCGGCAAGTTCCCCCTCCGGGACCCGACACCGTTGTCAGTCGTGCTGTTCATTCCTGTCTCCTGTCTGAGCGGATCAGCGCTGCACGTCGTCGAAGGAGCTGAGCGAGACGTCGTAGTCCTTCGCTCCGACGGGGTACATCGACGCCATCCAGTGGTAGAAGTTGTCTCCCCGCTCGCGCAGCTGGATGTACAGCCGCCGGAGCAGGCTGTTGCGAACCTGTTCGAGTTCGGGATGGGCGTAGCGGTTCTGCAACTCGTCGGGGTCATCGACGAGGTCGTACAACTCGTTGACCGACTCGGGATTGACGACGATCTTGTACCGGTCGGTCACGAGCATGCGCTGCGGGTAGGGAAAGTGATGCCCGTGGAACTCGAGCACGAGATCGTCGCGCCACACCGGTTGCTCGCCGCGTACGACGGGCGCCAGGCTGGTGCCATCCACCGCCTGGGAGCTGTCCAGCCCGGCGACGTCGAGGATCGTCGCCGTCAGGTCGAGCAGGGACGCGAAGTGATCCGCGACCTGCGGCTCGTGGCCACCGGGCAGCCGGACCACGCCGGGGACACGGTAGATGTCCTCGTAGGCCGCAGGGCCCTTGTCATGAAGCCGGTGCGCACCCGTGAACTCGCCGTGGTCGGCGCTGAAGAACACCGCGGACTCGTCGTAGACCCCGAGCTCCTTCGCCACCTCGACGATCCGGCCGATCTGTTCGTCGATCATCGTGACGTACCCCCAGTAGGCCGCGATGAGCTTCTTCGACGTCGCCGTCGAGAGCGTGTCGAAGGTCCAGTGCGCCGAGTAGTTGGCCTGCACCGGCGGCTTGTTCGCGAACGTCTCGGCCACCGACTTCGGCAGCGTGATCGCCTCCGGGTCGTACATGTCGAAGTAGTGCGAGGGAATGTTGTACGGCAGGTGCGGTCCGAAGAAGTGGGTCGCCAGGAAGAACGGTCGGCCCGCGGTCTCGTGCTCCGCGGCGTATGAACGCAGCAGGCCGATCGCACGCTCGGCGAGGAAGTACTCGAACGTGGCCTCGAGCGGCTGGTCCAGGCGGGCCGCGAGCAGGTTGCCCGGCGTGCCGTTGGGGAAGGTGCCGCGGATCTCGTCGGTGAGCGCGTACGGCGGCAGATCGTGCTCGTCCAAGTAGGCGACGTAGTCCGCGTGGTCGACCGGGTTGTGCCAGCCGTGCATCGGGATTCCGTCGAAGCCGTAGTCGTGCTGGGTGCGGTGCAGCCCCACGTGCCACTTGCCGATGAGGCCGACGTTGTAGTCGGCATCGCGCAGCGCCCGGCTGAAGGTGAACTGATCGTCGGCGAGCTCGTCCCGATAGCCCACGTTGCGCTCGTAGTTCGCCAGGAGCTGGTGCCGGAACGGTGCGGCTCCCGTCAGCAGGCTCGCGCGGGCGGGGGTGCAGATCGCCGTCGGCGTGTAGAACCGTCGGAAGGTCGAGCCCTCGGCGGCGATCGCGTCCAGGACCGGGGTCGAGACGACGTCGTTGCCGTAGCAACCCAGCGTGTCGATGCGGTGCTGATCGGTGAGGAAGAAGAGGATGTTCGCCGTCACGCGGTCCGCGCCCCCTCGTGTGAGGCGGTCGCGGAGGTCGGGCGGGGGCCGACCGGGATCGTGCGGTCACGCAGCACGAGTGCGACGCTGCCCAGCGCGCCGTCGAGACTGCCGAGCTGTGCGACGTGGATCTGCAGGCTCTCGGCGGTGCGCGCGTTCACGTGGCGCACGATCGTCTGCCGCACCGCGCGGACCAGATACTCACCGGCCTCGGAGAGTGCGCCACCGAGAACGATCGAGGACAGGTCGAGGACCGTGCAGGCGTTCGCCAGCACCAGTCCGATACGCGCGCCGGCGTCCGCGATGACCGCATGGGCCCGGGACTCGGAACGGTCCAGCGCATCCACCAGATCCTCGACGGACGCCCTTCCCGCTCGGCGAAGGACTGCTCCCATGCCGACGTACGACTCCAGGCACCCGCGGTTCGAGCACCGGCACACCGGTCCGTTGGGGTCCAGGCACACGTGCCCGAACTCGCCGGCGGACCCGGTGTTGCCCAGGCGCGGTTCGTCATCGATGATCAGCAACCCGCCGACGCCCTCGGCAAGGCGCATGTAGATGAGGTCATGCATGTCCTGCCCGGCCCCCCAGGAGAACTCGGCGAGCCCGGCGAGCCGTGCGTTGTTCTCCGTGCGGATCGGAACCCGGTAACTCTCCGTCAAGCGCTGCTCGAGCGCGGCCAGCACGCCCGCGCGACCCGAGATCGCCCCCGGCACACCGACACCGATGGCGCGCAACGGCGACGAGGCGGAGCCCGGGCCGACCAGTTCGCGGACGAAGCCGGTCGCAGTCGCGGAGCGCCGTTCCCACGGCTCCTCCTTGCCGTGGTCGAGCATGCGCGAACCCAGGACCCGGTGGGTGATGTCGCACGCCACGACGGTCACCCGGGTGTGGCTGAACTCGACTCCGACGATCACGCCCGTGGCCGGGTTCAGGGTCAGGTGCTCCGGGGTGCGTCCAACCCGTAGGCCCGCGGTGGGGGGTTGCGCGAGGACCACGAGCCCGGCGCTCCGCAGGTCCGAGGTGATCTCCGAGATCGTCGCGCGGGATAATCCGGTGCCCTCCGCGATCTGGGCTCGGCTCGCGCCACCACGCACTCGGAGCAGATCGAGCACCTGCGCTTCGTGATGCACCCGCCGCGATCGGCGTGACGCTGCTATCGGCTTCGACACGGGACCAGCGTGGAAGGGGCCACCTCATTGCGTCAACAGCTTGACGCAACTTCTGCATGAACTCGACAAAATTAGACAGAACGACAGAACGCGGCCGTGTGCTCCCTTCGACAGTGCGTGTCATCCCGCACTCGGCGCCGGATCTTTGGTTGAGTAGAGCCGACAGGCTTGTCTCGGCACGCCTGACGCGAGAGGACAACCAACAATCATGGCGACCCGTACGACTTCCCCCGGACGGTCCGCCTCACCAGGACGCAAGAAGGGTTCGCCGAGCACGGCTCGGGCGGGCTCGACCTCGCGTTCCGGCGGGAGTGGGCGTAGTAAGCAGCCGGTGCAGCAGCACCAGTCACCGCTGCCCGTGCGCATGGTGCGCGGGATCTGGATGGGGCTCGCCCACCTAGTCGGAGGGACGGCGCGCAGCATCGGATCCGGAGCCCGTAACCTCGACCCCGCCCTCCGCCGGGACGGCATCGCCTTCCTGCTGCTCGCGCTCGCCGTGATCGTCGCCGTGCGTGAGTGGTTCGGGCTGTCCGGCGCCGCCGGGGAGATCGTGCACGCCGCGGCCGCCGGCCTCGTCGGCGTCCTCGCCATCGCGATCCCCGTGATCCTCGTCGGCATCGCGGTACGCCTCATGCGCCACCCGGAGCGCAAGGAGGTCAACGGCCGCGTGTTCATCGGCCTCAGTGCGATCACCGTCGCGGTCTGCGGCCTGGTCCATGTGGCCTCCGACCTGCCCGCGCCGCCGGCCTGGCAGGACGTCTTCGCCGCGGGAGGGCTGATCGGCTTCGTCGCCGCGAACCCGCTCTCGGCTGCCCTCACCGTCTGGGTGACCGTGCCGTTGCTCGTACTGTTGGCATTCTTCGGCCTCCTGGTCGTGACGGCCACACCGGTCGCCGCCATCCCGCGCCGGATCCGCCAGGGTGTGGACTGGGTCACCGGTGCGGACATCGACGCGCGGGCCGGCGACGACGCACCGGACGGCGACCACGACCCGGACGCGACCGAGAAGCTGGAGGGCCGCCCCCGCCGTCGGAGGTCGAAGGCGAAGGAGACGACCACCGCCGCTGCCGAGCCCGGCGCCTACACCGGCGACGAGGCGTTCGCCCACCCGCACGAGACCGAACCCGGCGACGCGCCGGAACCGGCGCCGCGTGGCCGCAAACCGCGGGCGGGCAAACCGGCACCGGAACCGGCCGCCGTCGGGCCCGTCGACGAACCGGCCGAGGACCCGGGTGCGCCGGAGGACCTGGTCGCCCCGCCCACTCAGGCCCTGCCGGCCCGCGCCGAGCAGCTCGTCCTGGACCCGGGCCTGACCTACACGCTGCCCGGCGACGAGGCGCTCGTCCAGGGTGCGCCGCACAAGCTGCGTTCGCCCGCGAACGACCGCGTCGTCGAGGCGCTGACCACCGTGCTCACCGACTTCGGCGTCGACGCCCAGGTGACCGGCTTCACCCGCGGTCCGACCGTCACCCGCTACGAGGTGGAGCTCGGTTCCGGGGTCAAGGTGGAGCGGGTCACCGCACTCAGCAAGAACATCGCCTACGCCGTCGCGAGCGCGGACGTGCGGATCCTCTCGCCGATCCCGGGCAAGAAGGCCATCGGCATCGAGATCCCGAACGCCGACCGCGAGACCGTGGTCCTCGGTGACGTGCTCCGGTCCCCGGTGGCCCGCCGCAACGAGCACCCGATGGTGATCGGCGTCGGCAAGGACGTCGAGGGCGGCTACGTGGTCGCGAACCTCGCGAAGATGCCGCACATCCTGGTCGCGGGTGCCACCGGCGCCGGCAAGTCCTCGTTCGTGAACTCGATGATCACGTCGATCATGATGCGGGCCACCCCCGAGGAGGTGCGGATGGTGCTGGTCGACCCGAAGCGGGTCGAGCTGACCATCTACGAGGGCATCCCGCACCTGATCACCCCGATCATCACCAACCCGAAGAAGGCCGCCGAGGCCCTGGAGTGGGTGGTCCGGGAGATGGACGCCCGCTACGACGACCTGGCCGCGTTCGGGTACAAGCACATCGACGACTTCAACGCCGGGGTCCGCAACGGCAAGGTCAAGCCGCTGCCGGGTAGCGAACGCAAGATCGCGCCGTACCCGTACCTGCTGGTGGTGGTCGACGAGCTCGCCGACCTCATGATGGTGGCCCCGCGGGACGTGGAGGCCTCGATCCAGCGGATCACCCAGCTCGCCCGCGCCGCCGGCATCCACCTGGTGCTGGCCACCCAGCGCCCGAGCGTGGACGTGGTCACGGGGCTGATCAAGGCGAACGTGCCGTCCCGGCTCGCGTTCGCGACCTCCTCGCTCGCGGACTCCCGGGTGGTCCTGGACCAGCCGGGCGCGGAGAAGCTGATCGGTCAGGGCGACGCCCTGTTCCTGCCGATGGGTGCCTCCAAGCCGATGCGCGTGCAGGGTGCCTGGGTCAGCGAGACCGAGGTGCACGCCGTCGTCGAACACGTGAAGGGCCAACTCAAGCCCACCTACCGCGAGGACATCGTGGTGTCCGCGGCGAAGAAGCAGGTGGACGAGGACATCGGCGACGATCTCGACCTGCTGCTGCAGGCGGCCGAGCTGGTGGTCACCACCCAGTTCGGGTCGACCTCGATGCTGCAGCGCAAGCTGCGCGTCGGGTTCGCCAAGGCCGGCCGGCTGATGGACCTGCTGGAGTCCCGCGAGATCGTCGGGCCATCGGAGGGCTCCAAGGCCCGCGACGTGCTGGTCCAGCCCGACGACCTGCCCGCCACGCTCGCGCTCCTGCGCGGCGAGAGCCCGGCCCCCGCCGCCGAGGATGACGAGCCGGTCTACGACGCCGGTCCCGAGGACCTCGTGGCCGCCGACCTCGACGACCGCGAGGAGGCCGTGGACTACTACGACTCCGACGACGACGACGACTCCGAGGACGCCTGGGACCTCACCAACCGGACCTGAGGCCGCTCAGGACCGGGGCACCACCACGGCGTCATCACCGGTCGGCGTTGGCGGCTCGATCCGCTCAGGGAACTCGGCGCCGGTCGAGTTCACCATCACCTGCTCCACGAGCTCCTGCCGGTTCGCCAGGGTGCCGGAGGACAGCGTCAGGCCCGACGGCGTGTCCCCGGCCAGCAGCGCGGGCAGCGGGTAGACCCGCTGGGCGCCGACCCGGTCCACGGTCATCGGGGTCCACTCCAGGCCGGTCACCCGGGCCGGGCCGTCGGCGGGCTTGACCACGGTCGCGGTCAGGAACAGCCCGGTGCCGGTCTGCGGGACGCAGCACAGGTCGTCCTGGTTGGAGATGAAGTTCCCCAACGAGTACGCGACCCACATGCCCGAGCCGTCCGGTCCGCCGTCGAGCAGTGCCATCGGCTGCGGCACGTGCGGATGGTTGCCGATGATCAGGTCCACCTGCCCCGAGGCGGCGAGCGCCTCGGCGACCTCGACCTGGTCGTCGGCGGGGGAGTTCTGGTACTCGTACCCCCAGTGGAGCGTCGCCACCACCAGGTCCGCGCCGGCCTCGCGGGCCGCGGTCGCCTGCGCGATCAGCGCGCCGGAGTCGATGAGCGTGACCGACCACGGGGCGTCGGCCGGGATCGGCAGGCCGTTCGTGCCGTAGGTGGCGCCGATCTGCGCGACTCGGATCGTCTGGCCCTCCCGCTCGAGTTCGTAGATCTGCGGCGCGAGTTCCTCCTGCTCGCTCCGGGCCGAGCCGGCGTGGCCCAGGCCCGCCTCGTCGAAGGTGTCGAGGGTGTAGGCGAGGTTGTCGTAGCCGCGGTCGAGGGAGTGGTTCGTGCCGGTGGAGCACCCGTCCCAGCCGAGGTCGGCGAGGTTGCCCGCGATCTCGGTGGGCGCGCCGAACAGCGGATAGCCCGACGGCGTCTCGTCCGGCAGCGAGAGGGGCACCTCCATGTTGCACAGGGCGAGGTCCACGCCCGCGCTCCACGGGCGGGTCGCCTCGAGCAGCGGCGTGAAGTCGTAACCGCCGTCGATCCGGGCGTTGCGGATCACCGTGTCGTGCGGCAGCACGTCGCCGGCGGCGCCGATCGTGAACACGGCGTCCGGCTGTGGGGTCGGCGTCGGCTCTGGCGTAGCGGTCGGCTGGCTCGTGGTGCTCGGCTCGCCGGGGTCTGTGGTCGGCTCCGCGGCGGGGTCGGCAGGGCCGTCGGAGTTCCACGGCTGCCACGCCGCCAGGGCTCCGCCCGCGGTGACGCTGAGGATCAGGATCACCAGGATGGCGGGCAGCGGGAGGCCTCGGCGGCGTCGCTTGCGTCGCCGCGTGGCGGGGGTCTCGGGCACCCGCAGATTCTATGTCGGGGCCGTGGGCGGGCCGCACCGGGGCCGGGGCCGGTCCCGTACCCTGATCGGGTGACGAGTGAATCCCGGTCCAGCGATGAAGCGACCGCCGAGGTCTGGAACCTGCCCAACGTTCTGACGATGGTCCGGGTGGTTCTCGTCCCGGTCTTCGCGATCCTGCTCTGGCAGGACTCGACGGCGGCCCGCATCGGCGCGCTCGCGGTGTTCCTGATCGCCGCCTACACCGACCGGCTCGACGGTCAGATCGCCCGCAGCCGAGGCATCGTCACGAACTTCGGCAAGATCGCCGATCCGTTCGCGGACAAGCTGCTGACCGGCACGGCGATGGTCATGCTCTCCGTCATCGACCCCGGACTGATGCCATGGTGGGCCACGATCCTCATCCTGGTCCGCGAGATCGGTATCACCGTGCTCCGGTTCGTCATGGTGCGCCGCGGCGTTGTGATGCCCGCCTCCAAGGGCGGCAAGCTCAAAACGGTCCTGCAGATCGTGTTCATCTCGCTGATGCTGCTGACGGTCGCGCTGGCCGGGTTGGCGTTCGGTGACGTGCTGCGGATCGTCGCCTTCGTGATCATGCTCGCCGCCCTCGTGGTCACCGTGGTCACCGGCGTCGACTACTGCTGGAAGGCCTGGCAGTCCGCGCGGTCCGGTGCCGAGGGTGCCGCCGCGGCCGACGGTGATGCCCGCTGACCGCACCGCCGCGATCCTCGCCCGCCTGATCGACGCAGGGCGCACCCTCGCGGTCGCGGAGTCCCTCACCGGTGGTGCGCTCGCGGCCGAGCTGGTCTCGGTCCCGGGGGTGTCCGCGGTGCTGCGCGGCGGGGTCGTGGCCTACGCGACCGACCTCAAGACCTCCGTGCTCGGCGTCGACGAGGACCTGCTCGCCGCCCACGGCCCCGTTCATCCGCAGGTCGCCCTCGAGATGGCCGACGGCGTCCGGGCGCGCCTCGGCGCAGACATCGGCCTGGGAACCACCGGGGTCGCCGGACCCGGACCCGCGGACGGCCGGCCGGCCGGCACCGTGTTCGTCGCGTGCACGACGCCCACCTGGCGCACCGTGCGGGGCTATCACCTGGCCGGGACCCGACCCGCGGTCCGGTCCGCCACCGTGGCCCTCGCGCTCGCGCTGCTTCGTCAGGCCGGGGAACAAGTCGGGGACCGATCACGTTGGGACGAGTAATGAAGCACAACATTGCGCCAGTGAACTCCCGGCCGGCGACCGGGGCCCCGAAGGGGCGAGGGCCGCATCGTTCGTCCACGATGCGCACGGCGCCCATCGCACCGGCGGGGTACGGTAGAACCACGGCAACGGCAACAGCGCGAGAGGAGGGACGCACCATGGTGGTACTACGGCGTGAGATCGGTGATGTCCTTCGGGGCGCACGCCAACGCCAGGGACGCACTCTGCGCGAGGTGTCCTCGGCGGCACGGGTCTCGCTCGGCTACCTCTCGGAGGTCGAGCGGGGACAGAAGGAGGCCTCCTCGGAGTTGCTCTCCTCGATCTGCTCGGCTCTGAACATCCCACTCTCGGTGGTGCTGCGCGAGGTCTCCGACCGCGTCGCACTCGTCGAGGGCATCGCGATCCCGGACACCATTCCCGCGGACTTCGCCTATCAGCTCGGTCGCGAAGAGGACCTCGCCACCGTCTGATCCCCTCATCGTCTCGAACCGATGGCCCCGGCACTGCGCCGGGGCCATCGGCGTCTTCGCAGGTCGGTCGGACGGGAGGCACCGTCCCGCCGTCTCAGTCCGGTTGGCAGGTGGGGCAGTAGTAGGCGGGCCTGGTCATCGGTTCCACGCCGATCGGGGCGACGAGGATCGGGGTCCGGCAGCGCCGGCAGCCCCGGCCCTCGCGCCCGTGCACGTGCGTCGTGTATCCGGCCCGGGTGTCGCCGGTGGCCGTCAGCGCCGGGCCGTCCGCCGAGCGGCGCATCAGACGGTGGGCGGTCGCGAAGAGTTCGCGCCGCTCGCTCACACCCGAGACCGGCCGCCACGGGTTGACCCGGTGCCGCCACAATGTCTCGGCCAGGTAGATCGTGCCGATGCCGGCGGCCACCGACTGGTCCAGGAGAGCCTCACCGATAGCTCGGTCCGGGTCTGTTCCCAGGTTCGCGACGGCGATGTCGAGGTTCGGTTCGTCGGCCATCAGGTCGGGGCCCAGATGCCGCAGCAGACCGTGCTCCTCGCGGGTGCGCACCAGGTCCATCATGCCCAGCTGCAGCCCGACGCAGGTCCACTGGTCCGTGCCGAGCACGGCCCGGACGGTCGGGCGCCGCAGCGGTTCGGGCGGGTCCGCGGTGTGCCGGACCTGCCAGGTGCCGTCCATGCGCAGGTGGGTGTGCAGGGTGCGGCCGTCGTCCAGCCTGGTGAGCAGGTGCTTGCCGTAGGACACCGTGCCCACCGATCGCAGGCCGGTCAGGTCGTGCCCGGCAAGGCTGGGCCAGCGCAGTTCGCCGCGGACCAGGGGCCGGTCGCTCAGCGCGAGGCTGAGCCGTCGTGCCACCCGCAACAAGACATCGCCCTCAGGCATCGAAGATCAACCCCTGTCCTGGCGCAACCTTAACCCGCGGGGTGTCGCGATGAAGCCGGCTTCAGCGAGGGCGTCGACGAGCGGGGAGCGATCGGAGAGCGCGGGCGCGCCGTCGGCCCGGTGCACCGTGAACCGGCCGAGCGCCCCGGTCCTGGCGACCCGCGCCAACTCCTGGGCGGCCGGGCCGAGGGTCGCCGGGTCCCGGGTGAAGGACAGGAGCGTCTTCGCGCCGCGCTCGAGATAGAGCACCAACTCACCACCGACGACGACGACGCTCGCGCCGACCTTCCGGCCCGGGCGGTGGCCACTGGTCTGCTCCACCATGCCCATCGGCTCCGGCCAGCCGAGCGCAGCGCCGTACGGGTTGGCCGGGTCGGTGGCCGCCAACAGCAGCGCGCCGACGCCGGCGCGGGCGTCCGAGCGCAGCCGGTCCACGCTCTCGGGCAGCGCGAACTGGGCGGCGCCCAGGCCCTCGACGAAGTAGCCGCGGCGCACCTGCCCGGTCACCTCGAGTCCGGCCAGGACCCGGTACACGGTCGAGAAGCCACCGGCGAACCGGTCGCCGACGGTGCCCCGGGTGACCAACCCGTCCCGCTCGAGCAGGGCTACCGCGGCGGCCGTCGCCCGGCGGGCCTCGTCCGAGCGGGGCGGCAGGCAGGACCATCGGCCGACGGCGTCGTCGGGCGTGGCGGGCCCCAGCGGGTGTGCGCCGGGCCGGCGCAGGGCGACCGACCGCAGCGATCGTCCCCGGGGGCGGGCCCGGTGGGTGCTGCGCGTGCCGGCCCGAGGCTTCGCACCGAGGCGGGCCCTCAGCGGGGTCAGGGTGTCGTTCGTGGCCGCGCCGTCCCAGGCGGCCTCCCAGAGCGCGGTCAGGATCTCGGCGGCCTCCGGCGGGTCCGACTCGGTCCAGCCGAGGCGGACCTCGGCGACGATGTCGCGGAAGAACCGGCCACCGCCGGCGGCGAGCACGTCGCGCACCGCCCGGCCCACCGCCGTGGGGTGTTCGGTGCTGGCCGGCGGCGCCAGGTCGGCGACGGCGTCCGCGGTGAGCAGCGCGACCATGCCGTCCGTTCCGGGTCCGCCCCCGGCGCCCACCCAGACCACCTCGCCGGCCGTGGTGAGCTCGTCGAGGAGTTCCGGGGCATAGTCGACCACCCGGGTGGGCAGGATCAGCGTCTCCAGCGCGGAGGCCGCAACCGGCGTACCGGCGAGCTGGTCGATCGCGGTCAGCAGGCCGTCGACCCCGCGGAGCTGGCGGACCTGGTGCCATCGCGGCAGGAACACCCCCAATGCCTCGGCCGGGACCGCCTCCACCTCCGCGCGCAGCACGGCCAGCGAGCGGCGACGGATCCGGCGCAGCACGTCGGCGTCGCAGTAGTCGGGGCCGGGCAGCGCGAGCGTCTGCGCGGTGTGCGCCTCGGCCGGCCGCAGGGTTCCCGAGTCGAGCAGGCCCCGCTCGGTCAGGTCCCGCAGCACGGGTGCGAGGGCGGCCGTGCCGAGCCCGAGCCGGGCCGCGACCTGCCCGGCGCGGAACGGGCCGTGGGTGCGGGCATGCCGGCGGACCAGGTCTGTCAGCGCCGTCGGGACCGGGGTGGTCATGGCCTCCGGCAGGCCCACCGGGAGGGCGACGCCGAGCGCGTCCCGGAGTCGTCCCGCGTCCTCGACCACGCACCACTGCGCCTGCCCGGCCACCCGGACACTGAGGATCCTGCGAGAGGCGGCGAGCTCGGTGAGCCACCCATCGAGCAGCTCGGGAGTCCGTACGCGTTCGGTCAGCTCGGCGTCGGTGATCGGCCCGAGCCGGCGGATGTGGTCCAGCACGGCCTCGGCGTCGCCGGCCAGGGAGGTCTCGGTGCGCAGCCCGACCTCGGCCTCCACCGACGCCAGGGCCCCGGGATCGAGGAGTTCGGCGACGTCGGCGCCCTCGCCGAGCAGCTCCGCGAGCAGGGTTGGGTCGAGGGTGAGCGCAGCCGCGCGGCGCTCGGCCAACGGTGCGTCTCCCTCGTACAGGAACTGCGCCACGTAACCGAACAGCAGGGACTGAGCGAACGGGGAGGGCTGCTGGGTGTGGACCTCGACCACCCGGACCCGGCGGCCCTGGATCTGACTCATGAGCTCGGTCAGGGCTGGAACGTCGAAGTCGTCCTGGAGGCACTCGCGCACGGCCTCGAGGACCACCGGGAAGTCCGGATAGTCCGCCGCGACCGAGAGCAGCTGGGCGCTGCGCTGGCGCTGCTGCCACAGGGGCTGGCGCCGGTCCGGGCGCCGGCGCGGCAGTAGCAGGGACCGAGCCGCGGCCTCGCGGAACCGGGCCGCGAAATGCGCCGAGCCGGCCAGGGCGGCGACGACCTCCCGGGAGGTCGCGTCCGGCTCGAGGAGCAGGTCCTCCAGGGGCAGTTCCCCGGCACCGCCGGCGCGCGCCGACTCGGTCGAACGCACGGCGGACTCCTGACCGGCACCGTCGGCACCACCTCCAAGGCCGGTCAGATCCCAGTCGTCGGCGTCCCACACGTCCGCGGTGTCCGGCAGCCGCAGCACGATCCCGTCGTCGGAGTGCATCGCGGCCACGTCCATGCCGAAGCGGCGGCGCAGGTTCGCTCCGAGCACCAACGCCCAGGGGGCGTGCACCTTGGCGCCGTACGGGGAGTGGATCACCACCCGCCAATCCCCGAGCTCATCCCGGAACCGCTCCACCACGATGGTCCGATCGGTGCTCAACCGACCGGTCGCGGCCTCCTGGTCACGCAGGTAGGCGAGCAGGTTGTCGCGGGCCCAGTCGTCCAGGCCCCACTCGTCGAGCGAGGCCGGCGCGAACCCGGCAGCGCCGATCTCTCGGATCATCCCGCCGATGGCCCGGCCCAGCTCGGCGGGACGGCCCGGCGCGTCGCCCTTCCAGAACGGCAACCGGCCCGGCAGTCCCGGGGCCGGGGAGACGAGCACCCGGTCCGGGGTGATGTCCTCGATCCGCCAGGTGCTCGAGCCGAGGGTGAACGTGTCGCCCACCCGGGACTCGTAGACCATCTCCTCGTCGAGCTCGCCGACCCGTTTGCCGCCCCGCGCGCTGGTCTCCTGACCCACCACGTAGACGCCGTACAGGCCGCGGTCGGGGATGGTGCCGCCGCTGGTCGCGGCCAGCCGCAGTGCGCCCGGGCGGCCGGCCAGGGTGCCGGCGATCCGGTCCCAGACGATCCGCGGTCGCAGCTCGGCGAAGTCCTCGCTGGGGTAGCGCCCGGCGAGCATGTCCAGCACCGCGGCGAGGACCCCGGGCCCGAGGTCCGCGAACGGCGCGGCCCGGCGCACCAGCGTGGTCAGCTCATCGACGTCCCAGACGTCGAGGGCCGTCATCGCCACGATCTGCTGGGCGAGCACGTCCAGCGGGTTCGCCGGCACCGTGACCGCTTCGATCTGGCCCTCGCGTGCCCGCACCGACGTGGTCGCGGCAGCGAGCAGGTCACCCCGGTGTGTGGGCAGCACCACCCCGTGCGACAGCGCCCCCACCTGGTGCCCGGCCCGGCCGATCCGCTGCAACGCACTCGCCACCGACGGCGGCGCACCCACCTGCACCACCAGGTCCACGGCGCCCATGTCGATGCCGAGTTCGAGCGAGCTCGTGGCGACCACGGCGGGCAGTGCACCGGACTTGAGCGCGGTCTCGATCGAGGTCCGCTCGTCCCGGCTCATCGACCCGTGGTGGGCGCGAGCGATGATGGCGTCCGCCGGAAGCGCGAGCCCGGTTCCTGATTGGGCCGGCGTCTGTGCCGCCTGGGCGGCGCCGGCGTCGAGGTCCGGCCCGAGCCCGAGACGCTCCGCCTGGACCTCGTTGATCCGGGCCGTCAACCGCTCGGCACCGCGGCGGGAGTTCGTGAACACGATCGTGGAGGCATGCGAGGTGATCAGGTCCACGACCCGCTCGGTCACGTGCGGCCAGATCGACCCGCCGGCCGGCGGCCGGGATCGCGGCGAGGCGCCCGCGGCGTCCCCGGACAGGTCGAGGAGTGTCCCGCCGTCGCCGGCTGCGTCGCCCGAGGCGACCCCGAGCGGATCGAACGACGCGCCACCCTCGCCGCCCGGCCCACGGGCCGCCGTCGGGGTGCCGGCGACGTCCGCCAGGTCCGGGACCGGCACCACGACGTCGATCCGCAGCTCCTTGCCCACGCTCGGCTGCACGATCCGGGTGGTGCGGCCACCGTCGGCCAGGGAGCGGGCGCCGGCCAGATAGCCGGCCACGGTGTCCACCGGCTGCACTGTCGCGGACAGCCCGATCCGCTGCGCCGGCGCGTCCAGCAGGGCGTCCAGCCGCTCCAGCGAGAGGGCCAGGTGGGCGCCGCGCTTGTTCCCGGCGAGCGCGTGCACCTCGTCGAGGATCACGTACTCGACGCCGCGCAGTCCCTCGCGCGCGGCCGAGGTGAGCACCAGGAACAGCGACTCCGGCGTGGTGATCAGGATGTCCGGCGGTCTGGTGCCGAAGGCGCGGCGCTCGGCCGGCGGGGTGTCGCCGGTCCGGACACCGACCTGCACGTCGTTGACCGGCTCGCCCAGACCGGTGGCCAGGCGGGTGATCCCGACCAGTGGCGAGCGCAGGTTCCGCTCGACGTCCGCCGCGAGCGCCTTCAGTGGCGACACGTACAGCACCCGGCACCGGCGCGCGCGGTCGGCCGGCGCCGGAGCGAGCAGGAGATGGTCCAGGGCCCACAGAAACGCCGCGAGAGTCTTCCCCGAGCCCGTCGGCGCGACCACGAGCGCGTGGTGCCCGGAGGAGATCGCGTCCCAGGCCCCGGCCTGGGCCGACGTCGGGGCGTCGAACGCGCCGGAGAACCAGGCCCGGGTCGGCGCGCTGAAGCCCGCCAGCATGCTCTCGCTCGCCTCGGTGGTCACCTGGGCCATTCTGCCTGGGGCCGCTGACATCAGCCTCTGTCGGCCCCTGTCGGTGGCCCCGTGCACCCTGTGTCGGCACCTGTCGGCACCGTGACCTACGCTGGCCCGCGTGAAGCATTCCGAGTTCTGGGCCGCCATGGAGGATACGTTCGGCCGCTACGCCGGCTCCCTGGCGCAGGACCTCGTCCTCGCGCCGCTGAACGGGCGCACCGCGAACGAGGCGCTCGCGGACGGGGAGAACCCGGACCGGGTCTGGGCGGCGATCTGCGTCGTCAACGAACTCCCGGAGTCCGTGCGCTGGCACCACCGCACCGCAGACCACAAGACGAAGCGCCGGTAGTAGGTTGCTAGCAACCCAGCATCCGTGATGACATAGCCACCATGTCCCTGATCCGCGCCACCGGCCTGCGCAAGACCTTCGGTGACTTCGTCGCCGTCGACGGCATCGACGTCGAGGTCGCCGCCGGGGAGTCCTTCGGTTTCCTCGGCCCGAACGGCGCCGGTAAGACGTCCACGATGCGCATGATCGGCGCCACGTCCCCGGTCTCCGGCGGCGAGCTCACGGTTTTCGGGATGGACCCGGCCTCCCACGCCTCGCAGATCAAGGCCCGCCTGGGCGTGGTCCCGCAGACCGACGCCCTCGACGAGGAGCTGCGGGTGCGCGAGAACCTGCTCGTCTATGGCCGGTACTTCGGCCTGACCCGTGAGCAGGTCCGGGCCCGCACCGGGCCACTGCTGGAGTTCGCACAGCTGACCGAGAAGAGCGACGCCGTCGTCGAGTCGCTCTCCGGCGGCATGAAGCGCCGGCTGACGATCGCCCGGGCCCTCATCAACGAGCCGAGCCTGCTGCTCCTGGACGAGCCGACCACCGGACTCGACCCGCAGGCCCGCCACGTGCTGTGGGACCGGCTGTTCCGGCTCAAGCGGGACGGCGTCACGCTCGTGCTGACCACGCATTACATGGACGAGGCCGAGCAGCTGTGCGACCGGCTGGTGGTGATGGACCACGGACGGATCGTCGCGGAGGGCTCACCCCGCTCCCTGATCGCCCAGCACGCCTCCCGGGAGGTCCTCGAGCTTCGGTTCGACGTCGCCGACCACGCCGAGCGGGTCGAGGAGGTCGCCGGCATTGCCGAGCGGGTCGAGGTGCTCGCCGACCGGCTGCTGCTCTACGTCCACGATGGCGACGGCGCCCTCGAGACCGTCGCCGCGCGCGGCGTGCACCCGCTCTCGGCGCTGGTGCGCCGGGCCTCGCTCGAGGACGTGTTCCTGCGCCTGACCGGGCGGAGCCTGATCGAATGAGCCGGGCACACGAGCAGGGCCCGACGGCGCCGCCCGGCTCCGCGGGTGAGGTCGCCTCGGTGGGTGGATCCGCCGTCGACGACGCCGGACGGGCGGAGACCCCGACGGGCCGGGTCGGCGGTGGCTGGCGCGCCGTGCTCGGCTACTGGCTGGCCGTGTACAAGCGGATCTGGCGCTCCACGGTGATCTCCTCGTTCCTGGCCCCGCTGCTCTACCTGGCCGGGATGGGCTACGGGCTCGGCGCGCTGATCGACTCCGGGGACCGCACCGCGGTGCCCGGAGTCCCCTATGTGGCGTTCGTCGCGACCGGGCTGGTGGCGGCCCAGGCGATGATGACGGCGTCCGCGGAGACCACCTACAACGTGTTCGGTGCGATCAAGTGGCTGCGCACCTACGACGCGATGCTGGTGACGCCGCTCCGGGTGGTGGACCTGGTCCGGGGCCACCTGGTCTACGTGCTGATGCGCCTGACCCTGGTGGCCGGGGTGTTCGTCCTGGTCTCGCTCGTGCTGCGGGCCATGGACGGCCCGCTCGCGCTGGCCGCCGTGCCGGTCGCCGTGCTCGGCGGGCTGTCGTTCGCCACTCCGATCTATGCGTTCTCCGCGACGATCCAGCGCGAGGAGGGCTTCAACGTGCTGCAGCGGTTCGTCATCATGCCCCTGTTCCTGTTCTCCGGGACGTTCTTCCCGCTCGCGCAGCTGCCGATGGGCCTGCAGGTGATCGGCTGGATCTCGCCGCTGACGCACACGGTCGCGCTCACCCGGGCCCTCGGCCTGGGGCCGGACTCGCCGCTCTGGCTGGAGCCGTGGCGGTTCGCCGCGCACGTCGCCTACCTCGCGCTCTGGGCCGGCGCCGGCTACCTGCTCGCGGTGCGGGCCCTGCGCCGACGGATGGTCCTCTGATGGCTACGGGCACCACTGCGGCTCCGGCCCGCCACGCGCTGCCGTTCCCGGTCGCGATGGCCCGCCCGGCCGCCCTCGTGGAGCGGAACCTGAGGGCCGCCCGGCACTACTGGCTGACATTCGTCTCCGGCTTCTTCGAGCCGGTGTTCTACCTGTTCGCGATGGGCGTGGGAATCGGGGCTCTGGTCGGTTCGGTCGACGTCGACGGGCGCGAGATCCCGTACGCGGTGTTCGTGGCCCCGGCGATGATGGCGACGTCGGCCATGAACGGCGCCGTGTACGACTCGACCGGGAACGTCTTCTACAAGCTCAAGCACTCCAAGCTGTACCGGTCCGTGCTGTCCACGCCGCTGCGGCCCTGGGACATCGCCGCCGGCGAGATCTCCTGGGCGCTGCTGCGCGGGCTGATCTACTCGGCGGCGTTCCTGCTGGTGGCGGCCGTGGCCGGGTTCGTCCCCTCGTGGTGGGCGCTGCTGGCGATCCCCGCGTGCACGCTGATCGGGCTCGGCTTCGCAGCCGTCGGGATGGCCGCGACCACCTACATGCGGTCCTGGAACGACATGGACTACGTGCAACTCGCGATCCTGCCGATGTTCCTGTTCTCGGCGACGTTCTACCCGCTCGCGACCTACCCGCCGGCGCTGCAGTGGGTGGTGCAGGCCACGCCGCTCTATCACGGCGTCGATCTCGTTCGTGGCCTGATGATGGGGGACCTGCACGTGGGCCTGTTGGTCCATGTCGGCTACCTCGCGGTGTTCTCCGCGCTCGGTCTCTGGGCCACGACCCGCCGGATCGGGACCCTGTTGCTGACCTGAGCCGTCATGGTGATCCCTCGGTTCGGGACGGCGGACGAGATACATGCTCGGCTGTCCACAGATGAGTGACGGCGGGGGCCTCCCGGCATGATCATCGACACGTCGGCAGTCGTCGCCATCCTGCTGCGGATCCCGTCCTCTCTCGTCGCCTCGACGAACTGCTGGCAGAGCTCCAGGTCGACGTGGCGCCGGTCGATGCGGACCAGTCCAGGATCGCCCGGCAGGCGTACCGCGACTTCGGCAAGGGGTCGGGGCATCCGGCCCAGCTGAACTTCGGTGACTGCTCCTCCTACGCGCTCGCGTCGGCCGTCGACGAAGCGCTGCCGTTCAAGGGCCACGACTTCACCCACACAGACATCCGATCCGCGCTGGACGCGGGCTGACCCGAACGCTCAGCCTCGGCCGTCCCGCCACGAGTGCACCGGGGCGTACCCGAGCACGCGGCGGGCCTTGTCGATCGAGAGCATGGTGTCGTGCTCGCCGAGGTCACGCGTGATCGGGACGTCGGGAAAGACCTCGGCGACGAGTTCGGCGTTGGGTCGGGTGGTCACCGTGTCCGGAGAGGCGATGATGAACCGGTCGAAGCCGGTCACGTCGAGTTCGAGGGCGCGCAGCACCGCCTGCGCACCGTCGCGGGCGTCGATGTAGGACCACAGGTTCCACTTGCGATCGCGCGGGTCGGCGTCGAACGGGAACGCCTCGTAGTCCTGCGGGTACATCACGTTGGAGAACCGCAACGCGATGATCTTCAGCTCCGGGTCCCACCGGGTGAGCTCGATCGCCATCGTCTCCTCGAGGTGCTTCACCAGGGAGTAGGTGGACTCCGGCCGTGCCGGGTACGCCTCGTCCACCGGGATGTACGGGGGCGGCGTGTCGAACGGGAGCCCGAGCACCGTCTCGCTGGAGGCGTACACGATGTTGCGGATCCCGAGCCGCCGGGCCGCCTGGAACACGTGGAACGTGGAGAGCAGGTTGTTCTGGAACGTCGCGACATCGCTGGCCAGGCCCGGCGCCGGGATCGCCGCCAGGTGGACCACGGCGTCCAGTCCGGCGTGGGTGTCGTCGATGCCGGCGAGCGCGTCGACCACCTGCCCATGATCGGTGAGGTCCACGCGGGTGAAGCCCGGTGCGCGCTCGCCGAACCGGTCCAGGGCGACGACGGCGTGCCCCGCCTCGCGCAGGTACGTCACCACGACCCGACCCAGCTTGCCGGACGCACCGGTCACCGCGATCTGCATGGGCCGAGCGTACGCCCGACCGGCGCCGGTCAGCCCCCAGCGACCACCCTCGCCGCCGGGATGGTCAGGGCGTGCCGGGCCAGCACGGTCAGCCACACCATGACGAACGGGATGACGCTCACGTTCTTGATCGCCAGTTCCCAGGACAGGAACGTCGCCCGGGCGGAGGTCTCCAAGCCGGCCGCGACCGCGTCCGGGATCACCTTCGCCACGATCGTCAGCGCCACCAGCAGGGCGGCGCTGGCCAGCAGCACCCCCGTGCGGCCCTCGAGGAACCGGCTCAGCCGATCGCCGACCTCGGACCAGGGCGCGTCGGAGTCCGCGAAGACGCGTCGCACCACCCAGACCAGGAACAGCACCCGCACCGCCACCGTCACCACCTCGCCGCCGACCCCGCCGGCCCAGGCGAACCGCTCGTCGCCGCCGACGGCGAGGAACCGCTGCGCCGACGCGACCGCCCCGAACGCGAACACCACCGGGTAGTGCCGCACGAAGAACACCCCCGCCACCCCGAACACCCCGACCGCCTCGCCCCATGCCCCGCTCCACCTCATCGGACCAATCCCTTCAGTTCACTAAATGATTCAGTAGACTAAAAGGTATCATCGGGTGGAGGATGTGACCATGCCCGATGCGGAACCCGACCAGATGCTCGAGCCGGACCGGCTCGGGGCCGACCTGAGCGACGCCGTCGTGCTCTTCCATGAGGCGATCGGTTCCCTGATGGGGCTGTCCGCCGCCGACCACAAGGCGCTCGGCATCCTGGGCCGGGAGGGTCCGATGTCCGCGGGGGAGTTGGCCGAGCGGACGTCGCTGACGGCGGGAGCGGTGACCGGACTGGTGGACCGCCTCGAGCGCGCCGGACTCGCGAGTCGCGAGCGAGACCCGGCCGACCGGCGCCGCCTCGTGGTCACGGCCGCCCGGGCAGCCGACCCCCAGGTGGCCGAGGCGTTCGCCGGCCTCGGCTCCGCCATGGCCGCGGTGACCGCGCGATTCACTCCGGACCAGCTCGAGACGATCGCCGAGTGGGTGCGGCTCACCAGCGCGGCGGTGCGCGGCCAGGCCGCAGCGATCGCGGCCCGTCGCGAGGCGTAGGCCGCGGCTCGCCGAGGGTGCGATCCTGCGGCTGAACCAGCCCATGAGCCGCACGATCGCCCCTTCGCCGGCGGACGCACCGGACGAGGGTGTCGTCGTGCGGGCCAGAGCGGTGATGGGCCGCGGAACGGCACGGTCGCGCGCGGTGGTCCGATCGGGGCTGCCCACCGCGCCGGGCCGGACTAGGCTGCCCAGAGCGGGAGGTCCTCATGGCAGAGCCGACCATCATCCACTCGGTCGTCCGAGCGCTGCGACTGCTGAACGAGGTCGCCGAGTCGGCGGTGCCCGTCACCGCCAAGCAGTTGGCGAGCCGCACCGGCACACCGTTGCCGACCGTCTACCACCTGCTCCGCACCCTCGTGCACGAGGACTACCTGACCCGGACCGCGCAGGGATACCTGATCGGCGACCACGTCGACCGGCTTCGAGGGGCGACGGTCGGCGGGCTGCGCACCGATCGGGCCCACGAGATCCTCAGCTCGCTGCACGCCGACCTGGGCGCCGCGGCCTATCTGTCCGTGCTGGTGGACGGGGAGATCCAACTGCGGGACATCGTGGACAGCCCGGGTGCTCCGCGGGCGGACCTGTGGGTCGGCTTCCACGACGCCGCCCACGCCACCGCCCTCGGCAAGGCGGTGCTCTCGGCCCTGCCCGACGACGCCCGCCGGGACTACCTCGAGACCCACTCCCTCGAGGACCTGACGCCGCGGACGCTGACGGACCGGCGGGCACTGCTGCGCCAACTCGGCACCCAGGCGCGGTTCCGACTGGACCGCGAGGAGTACTCGCTGGGCACGGTCTGCATCGCCGCCCCGGTGCCCTCGGAACAGACGGTCGCGGCCGTCGCGGTCTCCGTCCCCGCGCACCGCGGCGCCGAGGTCCTCGCCCGCGCCGTACGGCTGACCCGCGCCGCCACCCTGATCGCACTGAGCTCCGACGAGGGCGCTATCACCATCTGAAATAACGCCCGTTGCCGCCGTGCTCGCGCCGGGTGAGGCTGGAGCTGTCGAGGGGACCGACCAGCCAACGGAGGCATGACATGTCGACGACCACACCCGCACCATCGGTGCAGGGACTCGAGCCTGAGGTCCGGCTCGGTCTGTACTCCTCGATGGTGCTCGTGCGCACGTTCGAGGAGGCGATCCTGCGGGAGTACCACGCGGACAAGGGTCCGGGCTTCGACATCGGCAAGGGCCTGGTCCCGGGCGAGATGCACCTGGCGGCCGGGGAGGAGCCCGTCTCCGCCGGGGTCTGCGCCCACCTCACCGCGAACGACGCGGTCACCGCCACCCACCGCCCGCACCACTTCGCCATCGCCCACGGCATGGCGCTGCGCCCCATGGCTGCGGAGATCTTCGGCCGGACCTCCGGGCTCGGCCGAGGACGCGGTGGGCACATGCACCTGTTCGACCCGGACACCCATTTCTCCTGCTCCGGGATCATCGCCGAGGGCTACCCGCCGGCGCTCGGCATGGCGTTCGCGTTCACTCGACGGGGCAGCGACGCGATCGCCGTCGCCGTGACCGGGGAGGGTGCGGCGAACCAGGGCGCGTTCCACGAGTCGCTCAACCTCGCGGCGCTCTGGAACCTGCCGGTCGTGTTCGTCGTCGAGGACAACGACTGGGGCATCTCGGTACCCCGGTCGGCGTCCACGTCGATCCCGAACAACGCCGACCGGGCCGCCGCCTACGGCATCCCCGGCCACCGGGTCGAGGGCAACGACGTCGACGACGTCCACGAGGTGGCCGGCCGGGCGGTCGCACGCGCCCGAGCGGGGGAGGGGCCGAGCCTGATCGAGGTGCACACGGTCCGGATGTGGGGCCACTTCGAGGGCGACGCCCAGGGCTACCGGCCCGATCTTGCCGAGGTCGGCGACCGTGACCCGATCCCCGCCTACGAGGATCGGCTCCGGTCCGCGGGCGTCCTGGACGACGAGCAGATCGCCCGGATCCGTGCCGACGCCACCGAACGCGTCGAGGACGCCATCACGTTCGCCAAGGGCAGCCCGGAGCCGGACCCGGCCGAGGCTGGGATGTACGTGTTCGCCGAGGAGGCGCAGTCATGACGCTCACCGACACCCCACCGGCATCCCGGGCGCAGGCCGGCCGGCGGCTGAGCACGTCCAAGGCCATGGTCGAGGCGATCGCGCAGGAGATGGAGCGCGACGAGTCCGTGTTCTACCTCGGGGAGGACGTCGCTGCCTACGGCGGCATCTTCTCCTCGACGACCGGCCTGTTGGAGCAGTTCGGTCCGAAGCGGATCATCGACACCCCGATCTCCGAGACGGGCTTCATCGGCCTCGCCGTCGGCGCCGCCACCGAGGGCATGCGACCGATCGCCGAACTCATGTTCGCCGACTTCATGGGCGTCTGCCTGGACCAGATCTACAACCACATGGCCAAGATCCACTACTTCTCCGGCGGCCGGGTGAAGGTACCGATGGTGCTCACCACGGCCGTGGGTGGTGGCTACTCCGACGGCGGCCAGCACTCCCAGACGCTCTGGGGCACGTTCGCCCACCTGCCCGGGATGAAGGTCGTGGTGCCGTCGAACCCGGCGGACGCGAAGGGCCTGATGACCTCCGCCATCCGCGACGACTCGCCGGTGGTGTACATGTTCCACAAGGGCATCATGGGCCTGCCCTGGATGGCCAAGAACCGCCGGTCCATCGACCTGGTCCCGGAGGGGGAGCACGTCGTTCCGATCGGGAAGGCGGCCATCGCCCGGGCCGGATCCGATGTCACCGTGGTCACCCTCTCGCTGTCCGTCCACCACGCCTTGGACGTGGCGGACACGCTCGCCGGCGAGGGGATCGACGTGGAGGTCCTCGACCTGCGCTCGCTGGTGCCGCTGGACCGGGAGGCGATCCTGGCCTCCGTGGCCAAGACCCGCCGGCTCGTCGTGGTCGACGAGGACTACCTCTCCTTCGGGCTGTCCGGGGAGGTCGTCGCCTCCGTGGTCGAGTCCGATCCGTCGCTGCTCACCGCGGTGCGGCGGGTCGCACTTCCGGACGTGCCGATCCCGTACGCCCGCTCCCTCGAGTACGCCGTCCTGCCCCGCCACGACCGCATCGAGGGCGCCATCCGGGGCGTGCTCGCATGACCGACGTCGTCTTCCCCGTCCTGGACCGGACCACACCCGAGACCGAGGGGGTCCTGGCCACCTGGTTCGTCGCCGACGGCGAGACCGTGGCCGCCGACCAGCTGCTCGGTGAGGTCCAGGTGGACAAGGTCGACGCCGAGGTGACCGCTCCCGTCGCGGGCACCGTGCACCTACTCGTGTCCGAGGACGACGCCGTCGTCCAGGGCGCGCCGATCGCGCGCATCGAGTAGGCAGGAACCACGGGGCGCCGGGAATCCACCCAAGGACCCGGCGCCCCGTGTTCGTCCGCGCACGCCCGACGGCGCAGGTACGCCGGGCGGGCCGCTCGCCGTGGGTGAGGGGGCCCGGCCGGGCAAAAGCGTTGCCGTCACCGTCCGCGGGCCCCTACCGTGCGGCGGGTGGAACAGAGGACACCGACCGAGATCCGTCGCGAGCAACCGGGGGAGCGGGACGCCGTCGGGCAGGTGATCCGCGCCGCCTTCGGCACCGACGGTGAACAGGTCGCCGCGCTCGAGGCCGCGCTGCGCGCCGACCGGTGCGGTCGTGACGGGTGCTCCCTCGTCGCGGACACCGGCGACGGCGTCGTCGGGCAGGTCCTGATCACCCGGTCCTGGCTGGACGCGCCGCGCGAACTCGTGGAGGTGGGTGTGCTCAGCCCGCTCGCGGTGGCGCCGGACCACCAGCGCCGTGCCATCGGGGCGGCCCTCGTCCGCTCGGCGCTCGCCGCCGCGGCCGACCTCGGGCTGCCCGCCGTCTTCCTCGAAGGGGACCCGGGGTACTACCCCCGGCTCGGGTTCGTGCCCGGCGGCACGCGCGGTTTCACGGCGCCGTCGGTGCGAATCCCACCGGCCGCGTTCCAGGTGGTGACGTTGCCCGCGCATCGGGACTGGATGACCGGGGCGCTGGTGTACGCGGACGTGTTCTGGGAGCTGGACTGCGTGGGACTGCGCGGCTGAGGACCTCAGCCCGGCCAGTTCGCCACGAGGTGCTCGGCGACCCGGAAGGCGTTCGCCATGATCGTCAGCGTCGGGTTCACCGACCCGTTCGTCGGGTGCAGCGAGGAGTCGCACACGACCACCCGACGCGCCCCGTGCAGGCGACCGTAGGGGTCGGTGGCGGAGTTCTCCGGCGAGGTGCCCATCCGCGCCGTGCCGCACGAGTGCTCGCCCGCGGCCGAGGCCGTCGCCGTCCCGACGAGGCGGCGCACGTCCGCGGCGCCGGCCGCCCTCAGCCAGACGGCACCCTCGCGGGCCATGCCGTCGTCGACCTGGAGGGAGGCCGGGTGCACGTCCTTGCGCAGCATCGCGCCGGGACGGCCCCACCGGTCCCGGACCCGCGGGCTCAGACCCACCCGGGACGTCCCGACCGGGATCTCCTGGCCCATCCCGAACACCCCGAACACGTGCGCCCGGCCGGTGCGCATCCACTCCTTGTGGCCGGCGCCCCACCCGGGCACCCCCGGTGCGGGCGCGCCGGCGGAGGTCAGCGGCAGCAGGCTCATCAGGTCCACGAGGACCCCGCCGCCCCAGGGCACCGTGGCGGCGTGCACATGATCGAGGGTGGCGATGCTGTGGCCCGGCCCCACGTACGGCTTCACCGGGTCATCGACGGTGCCGAGGATGCTGACGAACCGGTGGTCGTGCAGATGGCGGCCGAGGTGGTCGTTGCCGAGGCCGGAGGCGAGGAGCAGACGTGGCGTCTCCACCGCACCGGCGGCGACGACCACCACGTCCGCGGCCACCTCGAGGGCGACCGGTTCCGGTCCGGAGGCGCCGACCATGACCGTGACGCCGGCGGCGCCGTGGTCGTCGCGGACCTCGATCACCTCCGCGTCCTGGAGCAGGTCGCACCGGCCGGTGGCGAGGGCCGCCGGGATGACCGTGTTGTGGGCGCCGTTCTTGGCGTCGACCGGGCAGGCGTGGCCCACGCACTGCGCACACCGCACGCACGCCGACCGGCCCGCGTGCGGGACGCTGTTCAGGGCCAGCGGGATCGGACCCCAGCCCCAGCCGAGGTCCTCGGCCGCCCGGGCGAGCAGCTCGCGGGCCGGCTCGGTGCCCATCGCCGGCATCGGGTAGCCACCCGAGCGTGGTGTGCGCGCGGTGAGCGCGCCCTCGGCGCCGGCCACGCCGAGCTCCGCCTCCGCCCGGGTGTAGTAGGGCTCCATCTGCTCGTAGTCGACCGGCCAGTCCACCAGGCTGGCGCCGTCGGGATTGCCGTAGACCTCCCGCATCCGGAAGTCCTCGGGCAGGAACCGCCACGCCATCCCCTGCCAGACCCGGGTGCCGCCGCCGAGGACGTCGGCGTTGAGACCGTACAGGCCGGCATCGGTCGCCACGTCCACCACGACCGGGCCGTCTGAACTGTTCGCGGTGTCGAGCTCGCGCGGGTACCCCGGGCCGGGCCCGACCGTGGGGGAGTACACGGCGTTGCGTTTGCCGCGCAGGTGGTCGCCGCGCAATTCGGCGTTCGAGCGGGCCGGTGCCCGCTCGACGAGCAGCACGTGCCGCCCGGCGGCGGCGAGCACGCGCGCGGCGGTACCACCGCCCGGGCCGCTGCCGACCACGATGGCGTCGTACCGCCGTCGTACCTGCCCGACATCGACCGAGCCGAGCGGCTCGGGCTCGACCGGGACCACCCCCGGCGGCACCGGCGCGAAGCCGACCATGGCCAGACCGGCAGGGGAGTGGCCGGCACTCGCCGCGTAGTACCCCTCCCAGCACAGCCGCCGGAGCAGTTCGAAGCCGGGCCCGAGGGTCGGGTCGGCCTGCGCGGCCCGCAGGCCCTCGTCCTGCGCCGCCGGCGCCAGTGCCCCGAATCCGGCGGCGCCGTGGGCTCGCGCCCACACGTCCAGGCCCGCGGCGAGATCGGCCAGGACCGCCCGCGCCGGCTCCCCGACGAGCGGCGACTCCAGGTGCCGGCGGACACCACCGGCCCAGCCACCCGGCCAGCCGTCGGCCGGAATCACCCGGTCGACGGCCGTCCGGAGGGTGTCATTTCCCGGCAAGCGAGCCCCCGATCCCACCGACGCTGAAGTACTTGTTCAGCACCCCGAACACGATGATCGGCGGCAGCATCATGACGACGGCGACCGCCATGACCAGACCCCAGTTCGTCGAGTTCTGCTGGAAGAACGTCTGCACCCCGATCGGGAGGGTGTAGTTGTAGTCCGACCGCAAGAACACCGTGGCGATCAGGTAGTCGTTCCAGCTCAGCAGGAACGCGAAGATCGCCGTCGACAGCACCCCGGGCAGGGAGTTGCGGAGCACGATCCGGACGAACCCGCCGAACACGCTCACCCCGTCCATCCAGCCGGCCTCCTCCAGGCTGATCGGGATCGAGTCGTAGTAGGCCGCCATCATCCAGATGGCCACCGACATCGTGGAGCCGACGTAGACGATGGTCACCCCGGTCAGGCTGTCCACCAGGTTGAGCCGTGCGAACAGGATGAACAGCGGGATCACCGCGGTCACGATCGGCAGGGACTGGATGATGAACAGCAGCAGCGAGTAGCCCGAGACCAGTTTGTTCCGGCCGCGGGACAGCACGTAGCCTGCTGGTGCGGCCACGGCCACCGCGATCGCGACCGTGATCAGCGTGACAACGAGGCTGTTCTGCAGCCAGAGCAGCACGTTCGTGCCGGCGAAGACGTTCGCGAAGTTCTCGAACGTGAACGGAGCCGTGACCGCGCTGCCCAGGGCGGGCTGGAGGGACAGGTACAGCACGGCGACGATCGGGACGATCGTGATGGCGGTAACCACGAGCAGCACCGTGAACCGCCACCAGCGTCCCCGCAGCTCGGCCTCGGTCGCGATCGGACGGCGAGCCGCCGCCCTCGGGGAGGTACGGGACAGGGTCGCGGCGCTCATTCGATGTCCACCTTTCGGACGCGGCGGTACAGGATGACCGAGATCACCACGAGCACGACCGTCATCAGGAACGCGATCGCGACGCCGGGCCCGGTCTCGAAGTCCAGGAACACGGTGCGGTAGGCCTGAACCACCAGGGTCTGGGTGGCGTTCACCGGGCCACCGCCGGTCAGCAGGAACACGGTCGGGAAGTCGTTGACGCAGAAGATCGTCATCAGGATCCAGCTGATGTAGGTCGACTTCGCCGTCAGCGGCAGGGTCATCGTGCGCAGCAGCTGGGTGCCGCTGGCCCCGTCCACCCGGGCCGCCTCGTAGACGTTCTGGTCCACGGAGGCCAGGGCCGCGCCCATCATCATCATCATGAACGGGAAGCTGATCCAGACCTTGAAGATGCAGACCGTGATCTGAGCCAGCAGCGGGTTCGCCAGGAACAGCACCCGCCCGAAGCCGAGCGCGTCGGCGAGGATCGGCAGCGGACTCTGCGGGGTGGCCACGAGCCAGTTCCAGGACGTCGCCGAGACCACCACCGGCACCACCCAGGGCAGCAACAGGAGCACCTTGAAGACGCCCCCGGCCGGGATCCGGTGGCGCAGCAACAGCGCCAGTCCCATCCCCATCGCCCAGCTTCCGAACACCCCGACGAGGGTGAACACCAGGGTGAACCGGGCCGCCTGCCAGAACACCGGGTCGGTCAGCACGGCCTCGTAGTTGGCCAGACCGACGAAGTCACCGGCGGCGATCAGGTCCCCGTCCCGCACGGACTGGACGCCCGCGTAGAGCACCGGGTAGGCGTTCAGCAGCAGGACCAGGAGGATCGAGGGCAGGACCAGGGCGAGCATGGTCACATTGCGTGGGCTCAGGACGCGCTTGGGGCGCGCATCCGGCGGGCGGCCGGCGCCGCCGACGCCGAGTCCCGAGCGCGCGCGGCGCAAGGACTGCGCCACGGAATCGGTTGACATGCAACTCCTTCGTTGACAGGTGCGGTGGGCGGTGCGTTCCGGAGTGGGCCGCGTCGGCGGTGCGGCGCCGCCGCGGCCCCGAGCGGCTCAGCCCTCGAGGGCCTGCTGCAGCGTGGTCAGCGCCTCCTCGGCGGTCGCCGCACCGGACAGGATCGTCTGGGTGAAGGTGCCCATGGCGGGGGTGCCGTCGACGTCGGTGACGCCGAGGAACAGCGCGTCCGAACCGGGCGCACCCCAGGTCCGTGAGATCGGCTGCCACTCCTCGATGATCTTGACCGCGTTCGCGTCGGACTGGAACTCCGGGGTCTCGGCGATCGACCGGAGCGGCGGCAGCCCGATCCCGGTGTGCTCGGTCCAGAGCGGCGCCATGTTCTGGTAGTAGTAGGTCAGGAAGGCCTCCGAGCCCTCCTGGCTCGGGGTGTTCGTGTACATCATGATGTTGTTCGGGAAGTAGAGGGCGCCCTGGTCGCCGTGCGGGCCCACGAGCGGGCTGTTCACGGTCAGTTCCGCGGCGACGTCTCCGCCCACGTTGGCGGCGAGCCCGGCGCCGTCCCAGCCCATCCCGAACCGGCGGTCCTTCCACTGGGTCTGCACGTTGTCGCTGGTGTAGGTGACCGAGCCCGGGTCCACGTAGCCCTTGGCCACCATCTCGAGGACGAACTCCATCGCCTCGATGTTGGCGTCGGTGACGCAGTCCGGCTCCTGGTCGGCGTTGAACAGGCCGCCACCGTTGTTGATCATGAAGCTGGTCATGATGTGGCTGCCGGTGAAGCTCCCCGAGCCGGCACCCACCCCGAAGCTGTAGACGCCGATTCCCTTGAGGGCTTCGCTCACCTCCAGGTAGCTCGGCCAGTCCGTGGGCGGCTCGACACCCGCCTGGTCGAGCAGCGTGGTGTTGTACCACATCACCCGCATGTCCAGGTTGTAGGGGACGGCGGCGTACCCGCCCTCGACCTTCATCGCATCGATCAGGCCGGGCAGGAAGTCGTCGTACAGCCCGTTGGACTTCCAGCTCTCGAGGAGGTCGTCTGCGTAGGCGATCTTGCCCTGTGACTCGAACAGGAACGCCTGGGTGCCACCGCCGGAACTGACCGCGGGCCCGGTGTTGGAGGCGACGGCCGAGGAGAACGTCTGGGTGAAGTTCGCCCACTGGATCTCCTGGTAGACGGCGGCGGGCAGGTCACCCTCGGGCGCGTACGCCTCGGTGATCTCCTTGTCGCGCGGGTTGAACTCGGTGCCACCCCATGGCATGTTCCAGAACTTGAGGGTGTCGCCACCGCCGCCACCACCGCCGGAACCGCCGCCGGAGCAGGCGGCGAGGGCACCGGCCGCGGCCGTGCCGCCGGCGACGCCGAGGAATCCGCGGCGGCTCAGGGCCGCCTTCGAAGCACGCATTGACATGTCGGGTCCTTTCTCGCGGCGGCGCCATCGCCTGCCGCCTTGTTCAGCATTGAACTTGCGGACCACCCTCCGCCCCGAGGGTGAGTGGCCGTCTAGCCGTCCTCCTCCTTCCCGGTCCGGTGCGGTTCGCCGACAGCTGGCCCAGGGGCAGTGCTGCCCCGGGCGACCAGACGGGTGGCGAGTTCCTCACGCGGGGTGTGGCCGTCACCCACGATCGGGTCGGCACCACCACGCACCCGCAGCAGCATCCGCAGTGCCGCGGCGCCCATCTCGGCGACCGGTTGGCGGATCGTGGTCAGTTGCGGTGTCGTCCAGCGGGCCTCCGGGGCGTCGTCGTAGCCGATCACCGAGAGTTCCTCGGGCACCCGCACGCCGAGTCGCCGGGCCGCCTCGAGGGCGCCCAACGCCATGTTGTCCGAACAGGCGAACACGGCGCTCGGACGGTCCGGTCGCTCGAGCAGCCGGATGGCCGCGGACACCGCGCCGACGTAGGCCCAGTCCGCATGCACCACGTCACACTCGCGCACCTGCAGTCCGTGCTCGCGCAGCACCGAGCCGAAGCCGTCCACCCGGGCCTGGCCGTACAGGTGGTTGGGCGCTCCGGCGATGACCCCGAGGTGTCGGTGCCCGAGGTCGACCAGGTGCTGGGCGGCGGCTCGGCCACCGGCCCAGTTGCCAGCGCCGACGCTCGGGACGTGCGCCGGGGGATCGGTGCGCGGGTCCATGATGACGACCGGGATCCTCGCGACCGCGAGCGCGGCGTACTGCTCGGACGTGGGTTCCACCAGGGCCAGCACCGCACCGCTCGAGCGTCGCGCGACCAGGCGCGCGGCCCAGTCCCGGTCGACGGCGGGGCGGGCGACCATCACGACGACGTCGAGCCCGACGAGGTTCGCCGCGAACTCCACTCCGGACAACGCCCGGTTCGCCCAGGTGCCCTCGACCCCGCTGATCACCAGGTCGATGAGACCGCTCTCATCGTCGGCGCGCGCGGCCCCGTGCGCGCGGCGGCTGCGGTAGCCGGTCTCGGCGACGGCAGCAAGGACCCGGGCGCGGGTGGCGGCCGAGACATCGGTACGTCCGTTGAGCACCTTGGACGCCGTTGGCACGGTCACTCCGGCGCGCTCGGCCACATTGGCGAGGGTGACGGGGGACACATTCCGGAGGCTAACAGTTGCGCAACGTGTTGCCTAGAGGTTCACCCTTGATGGTGAGAAATAGACATGGCATGCTTCCTGGGAGTCGAAGCGGATCGAAGAAGTTGCGCAACAACCTGTCGCTCGGCGCGGACCGACAACCTCCAGGCAAGGACACGGATATCCCATGGCAGACAGATCGGCCCTCATCGTCCGCGGCGGCTGGGACGGCCACCAACCCGTCGAGACCACGGACTCGGTCATCCCGTTCCTCCAGGCCAACGGCTACGAGGTTCGGGTGGAGGAGTCCCCGGCCGTCTACACCGACGCGGACTACCTCGCGGGCGTCGACCTGATCGTCCAGACGAACACCATGAACACGATCGAGCGCGAGGAGCTCGCCGGCCTCATCGCCGCCGTCCGGGCCGGCACCGGGCTCGGCGGGTGGCACGGCGGGATCGCCGACTCCTACCGCAACAGCGCCGACTATCTGCACCTGATCGGCGGCCAGTTCGCGCACCATCCGCCGAAGGCGCCGAAGGACCAGTTGCCGGGTGAGCAGTCGGACAACTACGTGCCCCACACGATCGACATCGTGCCCGAGCGGGCCGACCATCCGATCGTCGCCGGGCTGACCGACTTCGATCTGGTCACCGAGCAGTACTGGGTCCTGACCGACGACTACAACGACGTCCTCGCCACCACCACGCTCGCCGCCCGCGACTTCGACCCGTGGCACCGGCCGGTCACCACCCCTGCCGTGTGGACCCGCCAGTGGGGTGCCGGCCGCGTCTTCGTGTGCACCGCCGGGCACCGCCTCGAGGTCCTCGACGATGAGAACGTACGCACCATCGTGGAACGGGGGCTGTTGTGGGCGAGCCGCTGAACGTCGGCATCATCGGGGTCGGCAACATCTCCGGCCAGTACTTCGAGGCGCTCACGCGGCTGCCCGGACTGCGCCTGGTCGCCGTCGCGGACGCCGACGCCGACCGGGCCCGCTCGGTCGCCGCCGAACGCGGGGTGCGGGCGGTGTCCGTGGACGAACTGCTGGCCGACGGCGGAACCGACGCGGTCCTGAACCTCACCATCCCGGCGGCGCACGCCGACGTCGCGCTGCGCGCGCTCGAGGCGGGTAAGCACGTCTACGGCGAGAAGCCGTTGGCACTCTCGGTCGCACAGGCCCGGCCGGTGCTGGCGGCGGCCGCCGAACGCGGCCTGCGGGTCGGGTGCGCGCCGGACACGGTGCTCGGCACCGGCATCCAGACGGCGAGGCAGGTGCTCGACAGCGGCGGCATCGGCGACCCGGTCGGCGCCCATGTGCACTGGAGTGCCCCCGGGCACGAGCGCTGGCACCCGGCCCCGCACTTCTACTACCAGCCGGGCGCCGGGCCGCTGTTCGACATGGGCCCGTACTACCTCACCAGCCTGGTCACCCTCCTCGGGCCGGTGGTCCGGGTCTCGGGCACGGCGACGGCGTCCGGCCGGGAGCGGTCCGTCGCCACCGGCCCACTGGCCGGTTCCGCGATCGACGTGGACGTCGCCACCCACGTGAGCGCGCTCCTGGAGCACGCCGACGGCGTCACCTCCACGGTGACCGTGAGCTTCGAGGTGTGGGCCACCCGGGCCCCGCTGTTCGAGGTGTACGGCACGGCCGGGACGATCGCCGTGCCGGACCCGAACCGGTTCTCCGAGCCGGTCGAGGTGTACACCCCGGACGCCCCGGAGTGGTCGCCGGTGCCGGTGTCCGCCGGCTACGCCGACGCCGGCCGTGGCTACGGTCTCGCGGACCTGGCCCGGGCGCTGGAGACCGGCCGCCCGCACCGGGCCGGCGGTGACCTCGCGCTGCACGTGCTGGACATCATGGAGTCGATCCTGGTGGCCGCGGACTCCCACCGGGTGGTGGATCTCGCCACCACCGTCGACCGCCCCGAACCCGTGCCGGCGGGCGCTGCTCCGGACACCTGGTAGTCGCCACGAGCACGACGCCGGGCGGAGGATCACGACTCGCTCGGCGTGTCGGGAGCCAGGAACTTCGGATCGAACGGCCGTTCGTCTAGGGTTGTGGACAGGTGAGGGACGGAACCGTGTCATCCACAGCCAGTGGGTGTTCGGAACCGGATGTCGGTGGTCGGACATAGCCTTCGTCGCAGGTTGCCGCCCGGAGAGGGCGGGTCCCTGAACAGACCAGCCCTGGTCCGAACATGCGGTGGAGCTCAGCGAGCATCTGCCCGAGACGAAAAGTGAAGGTGACACCATGGCTGCACCCGTTGCAGACCGCAGCAAGGCCCTCGAGGCCGCCCTCGGCCAGATCGACCGCGCATTCGGCAAGGGATCGGTGATGCGCCTCGGCGACGACACCCGCCCGCCGGTCGCCGTGATCCCCACCGGTTCCATCGCGCTCGATGTCGCGCTCGGTATCGGTGGCCTGCCCCGTGGCCGTATCGTCGAGATCTACGGTCCCGAATCGTCGGGAAAGACGACCGTGGCGCTGCACGCGGTGGCCAACGCCCAGAAGGCCGGCGGGATCGCCGCGTTCATCGACGCCGAGCACGCCCTGGACCCGGAGTACGCGAAGAAGCTCGGCGTGGACACCGACGCACTGCTGGTCTCGCAGCCGGACACCGGCGAGCAGGCGCTCGAGATCATGGACATGCTGATCCGCTCCGGTGCCCTGGACATCGTGGTCATCGACTCCGTCGCCGCGCTCGTGCCGAAGGCCGAGATCGAGGGCGAGATGGGGGACAGCCACGTGGGCCTGCAGGCCCGGCTGATGTCCCAGGCGCTGCGCAAGATCACCGGTGCCCTGAACGCCTCCGGTACCACCGCGATCTTCATCAACCAGCTCCGCGAGAAGATCGGCGTGTTCTTCGGAAGTCCTGAGACGACCACCGGTGGCAAGGCGCTGAAGTTCTACGCCTCGGTCCGCATCGACGTGCGGCGTATCGAGACCCTCAAGGAGGGCACCGACGCGGTCGCCAACCGCACCCGCGCGAAGGTCGTCAAGAACAAGATGGCCCCGCCGTTCAAGCAGGCCGAGTTCGACATCGTCTACGGGGTCGGCATCTCCCGCGAGGGCAGCCTGATCGACCTCGGCGTGGAGCACGGCATCGTCCGCAAGTCCGGTGCCTGGTACACCTACGAGGGTGACCAGCTCGGGCAGGGCAAGGAGAACTCCCGCCGGTTCCTCAAGGACAACCCCGAGCTGGCCGAGGAGATCGAGAAGAAGATCATGACGAAGCTCGGCATCGGCAAGCCGCTCGAGGCCGTGCCGGGCGCCGCGGCGGGCGACGCCGTCGACTTCTGAACGGTCCACGGCCGATGGGCTTCGCACAGCAACGTTCCGGCGGCCGGGGGAGTGAACCCCCGGCCACCGGAGCCGCAGCCGTCGACTCAGAACCCGATCAGGAGTCCGTCGCACGCAACATCGCGCTGCGGCTCCTGACCCACTCGCCACGCTCCCGCGCCCAACTCGAGGAGGCGATGGCGAGGAAGGACGTGCCGGCCGAGGTCGCTGCCAAGATCCTCGACCGGTTCGAGGAGGTCGGGCTTGTCAACGACGTCGAGTACGCCGAGATGCTCGTGCGCACCCGGCGAAGCGAGCGTGGGCTGGCCCGCCGGGCCCTGGCCACCGAATTGCACCGCAAGGGCGTGGACCGGGAGATCGCCGAAGAGGCGCTCGCGGCCGTCGACCCCGAGGACGAGGAGGCCACGGCGCGGGACCTGGTCCGTCGCAAGGCCCGCTCCAGCGCCGGCCTGGACCATGAGAAGCGCCGGCGACGTCTCGTCGGCATGCTCGCCCGGAAGGGCTACTCACCCTCCGTGGCGCTGCGGGTCGTGGACGAGGTGCTTGCCGAGGAGGACGACGACGCTCATGACAGGGCCGGCGGCCTCTGACTGATGACCGACGCCACTGGTGGAGTCTCTCGGGCGGGTCGGGCGCGGGCTCCTTCAGCGGGGACTTGACGACGAGCTGCCGGCCCGTGCATCAGCCGATCGCGTCGTCGAGGCTGGCGACGGAGATTGACCTGAACCGAACTCGTACCTCGCGGCACGAACGGCGGCCGTCAGCCGGTCGCTACTTGGTGCCGCCCACGGCGGGCACCGTGACGGCGTTCGGGGGCGCTGGGTTCGCGCGGGCCCTTCCGGACGTCCGGCCACCGACCCGGCGGGCCACGAGTTCGGCGATCCGCGACAGGATGAAGTTCAGAACGATGAAGATCACCGCGGCCATGAACAACGTCTGCAGGATCGGGAACGGCGCGTCGCTGCCGAGCAGTCGCGCGGCCCGCAGTAGCTCGGTGTAGGTGATCAGGGCACCGAGCGCGGAGTCCTTGAGGATCACCACGAACTGGCTCACCAGAGAAGGGAGCATTGCGATCAGAGCCTGCGGCAACTCGATGAACCGGATGGACTTTCCGCGGGTCATCCCGATAGCCAGCCCGGCCTCCCGCTGTCCCTTCGGCAGCCCGTAGACCCCGGAACGCACCAGTTCGGCGATCACGGAACCGTTGTAGAGCGTCAAGCCGATGACGACGGCGATCAGCGGATTCGTTTCGGGTGTGGTCAATCCGAGACGCGGGAGCATCGCGTAGAGCGCGAACATCATGATGAGCACCGGAACCGCGCGGAAGAACTCCACCACCGCTCCGCAGAACCAGCGCACGACCCGGTTCGAGGCGAGCCGGCCGACACCGAAGAGCAGGCCGAAGACCATGGCCAGGACGATCGAGTAGGCGGCGGCGATCAGTGTGTTCTGCAGACCCGGCAAGAAGTAGTACTGCCACGAGCGCGCTTCGATGAGCGGCTTCCAGAGCTCCGCTGCGAACTGGCCCTTGCTCGCCATCTGGGCGACGACGAAGGCGCCGATACCGATGACGACTACGGCGCCGACGATGTTGCCGATCATCTGGTTGCGTCGCGCCCTGGGCCCCGGCGCGTCGAACAGGACGGAGTGGGAACTCACCGGCTCACCGCCAGACGCTGGGAGAGGTAGGTCACGGCGAGGCCGACCGGGATCACGATGATCACGAACCCGGCAGCGATCGTCAGGAAGATCGGGAGCACGTAGTTTCCGTTCTGGTCGAGCATCTCCTTCATCAGGATGGAAACCTCTGGAACCGAGGCCGCCGCCGCCACGGTCGTGTTCTTGACCAGCGCGATGAGCGTGTTGCCCAGGGGGGCGACCGCGCCGCGGAAGGCCTGGGGCAGGATGACGAGGCGGGCGGCGGACAGGAACGGCAGCCCGATCGCACGGGCAGCCTCGGCCTGGCCCAGGGGGACCGTGTTGATCCCCGACCGCAGGGCCTCGCACATGAAGGAGGCGTGATACACGCTGAGGGCGACCACGGCGAGCCAGAAGAAGTTGATGGAGAAGGTCTCCGAGAACTGGACGCCGAGCACCGGCCAGAGCACGAGCACCGCGAAGACCACGATGATCGTGAGAGGCGTGTTGCGCACGAGCGTCACGTACGTCGTCCCTGCGAAGCGGAGCGAGGAGACCGGCGCGATCCGCATCATCGCCAGGATGGTGCCGATGATCAGGGAGAAGATCGCCGCGAAGAACGTCAGACTCAGGTTGATCCAGTACGCGCCCAGAATGTCGTAGTTCGAGAGCACCTCAAGGAAGTCACTCAACGGCACGCCTCCTTCGGGTGTCGTTCGGGGCCGATCGGCCGCTCACCGGGCAGGGCGCAGACCGGGTGCCGGTGCGCCGCGATCGGTGGGGCGGACCCGTCATCCGCCCCACCGATCTTGGGTTCAGGACGCGCACTCCCGCAGCGTCGGCGGGTTGAGGTCCGCGTTCGGGGTGTACCCGGTGCCCTCGGTGTTGTCCGTGATGAACTGTTCCCAACTGCCGTCGTCGAACATGGCCTGGATGGCCTCGTTGATCGCCTCACACTGGTCCGAGCCCGGGGGCAGGCCGACACCGTAGTTCTCCTCGGAGAACGGGTTGCCCACCACCGTCATGGATCCACTGCCCTCGGCGGCGGCGAGGCCGGCGAGGATGATGTCGTCGGTGGTCACCGCATCCACCTGTCCACCGATCAGGTACTGGATGCACTCCGAGTACCCGGGCTGCTCGATCAGCTGCACCTGGTCGGCGAAGTCGTCCTTGATCCGCTGGGCGGAGGTCGAACCGGAGACCGAACAGAGGTTCTTGCCGTTCAGGTCCTCCGGCCCGGTGATCTCGGTCTCGTCGGCACGCACCAGCAGGTCCTGACCGGCGACGAAGTACGGGCCGGCGAAGTCGACGACCTCGTCACGGGAGTCCGTGATCGAGTAGGTCGCGAAGATCATGTCGACCTGACCTCCCTCGAGCATCGTCTCGCGGTTCGCGGAGACGGCCTCGACCCACTCGATCTGGTCGGGGCTGTAGCCGAGCTCCCCGGCCACATAGGTCGCGACGTCCACGTCGAAGCCGGTGTACTCGGCGCCGTCCTGGAAGCCCAGCCCGGGCTGGTCGAACTTGATGCCGATCCGGATCGTGTCGCCGCCACCGTCACCGGCGTCGGCCCCATCGGTGGTCTCGGCGCCGGTGTCCCCGCCGGCGTCGTCGGGGTCGCCCGCGTCGGCCTGGCAGGCGCCCAGGGTGAGGGCGCCGATCGCTGCCATCGCGGCAATCGCCACTCGCGTTCTCTTCATCGTTGTCTCCTTGTGGTTGGCAACTGTTGTGGTCGGGTTATCGGCCGGGTCAGTGGGTGAGGATCTTGCCGAGGAAGTCCTTGGCGCGGTTGCTGGTCGGGTGGTCGAAGAACGTGTCCGGGTCCGCCGATTCCACGATCTGGCCGTCGGACATGAACACCACGCGGTCCGCGGCCTTGCGGGCGAAGCCCATCTCGTGGGTCACCACGACCATGGTCATGCCCTCCTTCGCGAGGGCCACCATGACGTCGAGGACCTCGTTGACCATCTCCGGGTCGAGGGCGGAGGTCGGCTCGTCGAACAGGATCACCTTCGGCTGCATCGCCAGTGCCCGGGCGATCGCCACGCGCTGCTGCTGCCCACCGGACAGCTGCGCCGGTAGCTTGTCCGCCTGGTTCGCGACGCCGACCCGCTCGAGCAGGCCCATCGCCAGCTCCTTGGCCGCCTTCGGCTTCATCTTCTTGACCTTGATCGGCCCGAGCGTGACGTTCTCGAGGATCGTCTTGTGGGCGAACAGGTTGAACGACTGGAACACCATGCCGACGTCGGCCCGCAGCCGGGCCAGGGCCTTGCCCTCCTCCGGCAGCGCCTGCCCGTCCAGGGTGATCGAGCCGTCGTCGATCGGCTCCAGCCGGTTGATCGCGCGGCACAGGGTGGACTTGCCCGAGCCGGACGGACCGATCACCACCACCACCTCGCCGCGGTGCACGGTGAGGTTGATGTCCTGGAGCACGTGGAGTTCGCCGAAGTGCTTGTTGACGCCCTCCAACACCACCAGTGGTTCGCCCGAATGGGCGGGCATACCGCGGTCGTCGTCTGCTGTGACACCGGTCACGGAACTATCAGCCATGGGTGCAACCTAGTCGCTCAATGTTTCGCTGGCGACGCAGCAGGGGTAACAGTGCGGACACGATCGGCTCATCCAGCCGTGCTACCCGCCCTCGGCGCACCCGGAACTGGCCCGGCAGAACCGCCGTAGAATCAACGATCGTGACCGCTGAACTGACCCACCCACGCACCTATGTGGTGCGCACCCTCGGCTGCCAGATGAATGTCCACGACTCCGAGCGCATGTCCGGCCTGCTCGAGGACGCCGGGTACGTCAGCGCCGAGACCGCCGGCACCGGGTCCCTCATGGCACAGGCCGACGGTGCCGACGTCGTGGTCATCAACACCTGCGCCGTGCGCGAGAACGCCTCGGATCGGCTCTACGGCAACCTCGGCCAGCTCGCCTCCCTCAAGCGGGACCGGCCCGGCCTGCAGATCGCCGTCGGCGGGTGCCTGGCCCAGCAGGACCGGGCCGGCATCGTGGCCCGGGCGCCCTGGGTGGACGTGGTGTTCGGCACCCACAACCTCGACGTCCTCCCGGCACTGCTGGAACGGGCCCGGCACAATGACGAGGCGCAGGTCGAGATCGAGGAGTCGCTCAAGGTCTTCCCCTCGACGTTGCCGACCCGGCGGGAGAGCGCCTACGCGGCGTGGGTGTCGATCTCGGTCGGCTGCAACAACACCTGCACGTTCTGCATCGTCCCGCACCTGCGCGGCAAGGAGCGCGACCGCAGGCCCGGCGACGTGCTCGCCGAGGTCGGGGCCGTCGTCGCCGAGGGCGCGCTCGAAGTGACCCTGCTCGGCCAGAACGTCAACTCCTACGGCGTCGGGTTCGGCGACCGCGGCGCGTTCGCGAAGCTCCTGCGTGCGTGTGGCCGGATCGAGGGCCTGGAGCGGGTCCGGTTCACCTCTCCGCACCCGGCTGCGTTCACCGACGACGTCATCGACGCCATGGCGGACACCCCGAACATCATGCCCTCGCTGCACATGCCGCTGCAGTCAGGCTCCGACGCCATCCTGCGGGCGATGCGCCGCTCCTACCGCAGCGAGCGGTTCCTCGGCATCCTCGAGCGGGTCCGGGACCGGATGCCGGAGGCGGCGATCACCACGGACATCATCGTCGGATTCCCCGGTGAGACCGAGGCGGACTTCCGGGCCACCCTCGACGTGGTCGAGGCTTCGCGGTTCGCCAGCGCGTTCACGTTCCAGTACTCCCAGCGGCCCGGCACTCCCGCCGCGGACCTGCCCGACCAGGTGCCCGCCGACGTGGTGGCCGAGCGTTACGGCCGCCTCCAAGCGCTGCAGGAGCGGATCTCCGCCGAGGAGAACGCCGCCCAGGTCGGGCGCACCGTCGAGGTGCTCCTCGCAGAGTCCGAGGGCCGCAAGGACGTCGCCACCCGTCGCCTGAGCGGCCGGGCAGCGGACAACCGGCTGGTGCACGTCGGCGTGCCCGACGGCGTCGCGAACCTTCCCGAGGACGCCCGCCCCAGGCCGGGTGACCTGGTCACGGCGGTGGTCACCGACTCCGCGCCGCACCACCTGCTCGCGGACTCCGGCCTCGCCGGAGGCCGCTTCGAGGTGCGCCGGACCCGGTCCGGCGACGCTTGGGCGGCGCGCCGACGCGCCGCCGCTACCGCGGCGAGCAACACGACGGGTGAGCCGGCGACGTCGGCGAGCCGCGCCGTCGGGCTCGGCATGCCCACGGTGCGCCGCGCCTGACCAGGCGAGGCCGACTCAGGAGCCGAACGCGGCCGTCAGCGCCCGCAGGCATTGCCCGGACGTGGCCAGCCCGAGGTTGACCGCCTCCGCGAACTGTTCGTCGGTGGCACCGCCGCTGAAGTCGGCGACGTAGAGGGTACGGACCGTGAGCCGGTCCTCGGCGTCCGAGGACCAGAACACGGTGGGCCAGATGTGCTCGCGGTGCCAGTCGTTGGCGAAGCCGATCAGGTCGGACTCCCGGGCAGCCGTGATCGGGTGCGCGAACGAACCCCGGACCTGGAGCACGCTCACCTCACCGACCCGGATCGCGAGCTCGAACGGGTACGCTCCCCAGACGCCGCGTAGCCCGTTGCGGCCGACCGGGGTGACCGCGAAACCCTGTGCCTGGGCGAACGCCCGCAACCGTCCGATGCTGATCGGGTACGGCCAGTCGGAGGCGGGCAGGTCGGCCGGGGAACTCATGCCAGTCCGCCCGGGGCCTGCAGCACGGGGTCGGGATAGCGGTCGTCCAACTCGGCGAACACCGCGAGGGCGGTGGTGATGGCGGCCCGGATCGCCCGGCCGAGCTGGTGCTCGGACAGCCCCGCCCGCAGCGGGGTGGCGGACTCGGCGCAGAACCGCATGGTGCCGTCGTCATGCACGAGCAGGAAACACTTCGGCCAGAGGGTGCGGGCGTGGCGGGCGTTGACGAAGTCCATCAGCTCGGCGCGGCGCTCGATCGTGATCCGCCGGTTCCACTGCGCGCGGATCTGCAGCACTTCGTTCGCACCCGCCAACGCGACCGTGAACACGTGCCCGTTCCAGAGTCCACCGAGGTGGGAGTCGTCGGAGACGAAGAACTTCTGGTCATGCTCGCGCAGCCACGCCTTGAGCCGGTCCCGGTCGACCGGGAGGACGTCCTCCGAGAGCGCCGCCTCGGAGCCCGCGGCGTCATCGGCGGGATCCGGCTGAGCGTGATCGGAGGCTGCCATCGCGTCCAGTCTAGGTCGCCCCCGACCCGACCCACTCTCCCCGCCGAGATCGGACCCACTGCCTCGAGGTCGCCGGTCCCCAGGTCCGATCGCGAGGCGCCAGGCGCGAGGCGACCGGGGGCGAGCCGGGGTCGATCGAGCCGGTAGGTTGCCTCACGTGCCGAACCTGGATTTGCCCGTGGTGGCCGTGGTGGGTCCGACCGCCAGCGGCAAGTCCGACCTCGCCCTGGATCTGGCCGAGGCCCTCGGTGCCGAGATCATCAACGCCGACGCCATGCAGCTCTACCGCGGCATGGACATCGGCACCGCGAAGTTGCGCCCGGAGGAGCGTCGCGGCATCGCCCACCACCAGCTGGACGTGCTCGAGGTGGACACCGACGCCACCGTGGCCGCCTACCAGACGCACGCCCGCGCCGACCTGGCCGACATCGCCGAGCGCGGCCACGCCGTCGTCGTGGTCGGCGGCTCCGGACTGTACGTGCGTGCGCTGCTGGACGACCTGACCTTTCCCGGCACCGACGAGGCGATCCGGTCCGCGCTCGAGGAGCGCGCCGAGACCGAGGGGCCCGGGGTGCTGCACCGCGAGCTCGAGGCTGCGGACCCGGTCGCGGCGGCCCGGATCGACCGCCGCAACGCCCGCCGGATCATTCGGGCGCTCGAGGTCATCGCCATCACCGGCGCGCCGTACTCGGCGAACCTGCCGAGCCACGACTCCCACATCCCGGCCGTGCACGTCGGGGTGGACTGGCCGCGGCCGGTCCTGCACGAGCGCATCGACGCGAGAGCGCGGCAGATGTTCGACGGCGGACTGCTCGCCGAGACGCAAGGCCTCCTCGAGCGGGGGCTGGAGAGGGGCCGAACCGCCCGCCGTGCGGTCGGCTACGCGCAGGCGCTGGCGGTGCTGCGCGGGGAGACGGACGTGGCGACGGCGGTCGCCGACACCGCGCAGGCCACCCGCCAACTGGCCCGCCGGCAGATGACCTGGTTCCGGCGCGATCCCCGCATCGCCTGGCTCGCCCCGGGCCCCGATCTGGCCGGGCGGGCCCGTAGGCTGCTGTCATGACTTCACCTGTTGCGGCGACCGTGCACACCTTCGTCAAGGGCCACGGGACCGGCAACGACTTCCTGCTGTATGCCGACCCCGACGGCGCCGCCCCGCTCAGCACGAGCGAGGTGGCTGCGCTCGCCGACCGGCACACCGGCATCGGCGCGGACGGTGTCATCCGCGCGGTGCGCAGCGCCGCGATCACCGACGGCGCAGCCGGGGCCGGTGCCACCGGGCGGGAGCCGGCGGCGTTGTGGTTCATGGACTACCTGAACGCGGACGGCTCCGTCGCCGAGATGTGCGGCAACGGGATCCGGGTGTTCGTCGCCTTCCTCCGGCACGCCGGGCTGCTCGCCCTGGGCGACGGGGACACCGTGCAGGTCGCCACCCGGGCCGGGGTACTCGGCGTGCGCCGGGAGGGTGCGGCCTACGCGGCGGACCTGGGCCTGTGGAGCGCCCCGGGCGGCACCGAGGCACTCGCCCAAGGGTTCGACGTCAGCGTCGCGGTGGCCGGCCTCGACGAGCCTCGACCGGGCCTGCGGCTCGACCTGCCCAACCCGCACACCGTGATCGCCCTGGAGGAGCTCGAGCAGCTCGAGGCGCTCGATCTCACCCAGGCCCCGATCGTGGAACCGGCGCCGGCCCACGGCACCAACGTGGAGTTCGTGGTGCCGCTCGGGGAGCGTGAGGTGGACGTCGTCGACCGGACCGGGGCCGTGATCGGCTCGAAGACCGTTGGCGTGGTCCGGATGCGGGTGCACGAGCGCGGGGTGGGCGAGACCCTCTCCTGCGGGACCGGGGCGTGCGCCGCCGCGCTCGCGGTGCGCACCTGGTTCGGCGCGGGTGCCCCGCAGGAATGGATCGTGCAGGTCCCGGGCGGAGAACTGCGGGTGCGGATGCTGCCCGAGGACCACGTGGAACTGGCCGGACCGGCCGAGCTCGTGGGCGAGTTCCGGACGATCTGAGCCGACGCCGTCGGGCGGGCCCCGGTGAGTTCCGACGGTGGCGGCGGTCCAACGAAACCGGACCGAGCCTTTCGGTCTGCGACCGAACAGAGGGTGGGCCCATGAACGACCTGATCTACTCGGCGACGATGTCCGCCGACGGCTACATCGCGGGACCGGGAGGCGACATGTCCTGGCTCGGCCCGTTCACCGGCGCCGACACCGCCGCCGACGAACTCGCGGCCCGGACCGGGGCGCTGCTGGTCGGCAACACCACCTATGGCGGTGACGACCCCAACGAAGGTACCGACGCCGAGGGAGCGTTCGGGGGCACCTGGCACGGTCCACAGTTCGTCCTCACCCATCGCCCACCGACGACCGCGGCCCCCGACGTGACCTTCACCGATGACCTCGAGTGGGCGGTCGGCGCGGCGCGGGCGGCGGCGGGGGAGCGGGACGTCAACGTACTCGGCGCCGACGTAGCGCGGCAGTGTCTCGAGCTGGGCCTGTTGGACGAGGTGGTCGTGTTCGTGGTCCCGGTGCTGCTCGGGGACGGCGTGCGGCTCTTCGACCGGCCCGGCGGCCGACCGGTGCGCCTGGAGCACATCGCGCGGAGCACCGAGGCGGAGTCGACGTACCTACGGATGCGGGTGCTCAAGGACTGAGGGTGCAGGCCCTCAGCGCACGGTCAGGACCCGGAAACCGTTCACGCTGGTCAGCCTGGTCACGTCCCGGCCCAGCTCCGCCGCGATCCACCGCTGCAGCGAATCGGAGCCGAGGTTGCGCTGCACCACCAGCTGTGCCCGGGCGCCCGGGGTCAGGCGTGGCAGCCAGGTCCGCAGGATCTCGTGCAGCGCCGCCTTGCCGATCCGGATCGGCGGATTGGACCAGAGCGCGTCCAGGCGTAGGTCCGGCTCTGCGGCGAGGAGGTCCTCGGGCAGGTGCGTCTCGACGTTCGTCAGGCCGAGCCGGGTGGCGTTGTCGGCCGTGAGGGCGAGGGCCCTCTCGTTGACGTCGACCGCGAGCACCCGCGCCTCGGGGGAGGCGAGGGCCATCGCGATCGCGATCGGCCCCCAGCCGCAGCCGAGGTCCAGCAGCGTGCCGGTCGCGGGCGGATCCTCGACGGCGTCCAGCAGAACCGTGGTGCCCGGGTCCAGCCGGTCCCCGGAGAAGACGCCGGCGGCGGTCTCCAGCCGGACGCGGTGACCCCGGATCGGGACCTCGATCTCGCGGCGTCGCTCCGGCCCGCTCGGCGTGACCGAGAAGTAGTGGGACACGGCACGAGCGTAGTGCCCGCCCGGTCCGTCGGGCGCCGCCCGGCCCACTGGTCCGTCCAGGGCGGCGTGGGTCGTCGAGCCAGCGACCGCCGCCCGGCGTGCCGACGGGCCGCCACCTCCGGAACGGTTGGGCCCGGTGGTCCCAGCCTGTGGTTGGGGTGTCATCGGGGGTGCGTTTTGGGGCCTGGGTGGGGTGGTTTGAGGGCCCGATTTCCCGTATCCACAACAAAAATCTGGATCTTGCAATGTCGGAGGTGCGGTCTAGTGTTGGCAGCAGTAATCGAACATGCGTCCGAGACTGGGTGAGGTTCGGACCCACAAGCCCGACGGGAGGTGAGCATCCATGGACGACACCACAACCACCGGCACCGGGGCCGGTGGGGTGTCGGGTGTGGGTGTGGCGCTCGCGTCCCGTGCGCATCTGCCCCTGAGTGAGCTGCTGACCGGTTCGCTGGAGGACCAGCTTGTCGCGTTGGAGGCGTTGACCGCGACGATCAATCTTCTCGATCCGGTCGAGGAGTCCGATCGGTACGGGTCCAGGTTCCTGGGTGGGGCTGCGGCCCGCGCTCACAGGGTCACCGAGGCCCTGACCGGTGCGGTGCTGGACTGGATGGGCGCCGAGCAGGAGGCCGGGACCTGGGACACCTCCGGCCGGTTCCGCACCTACCCCCACTTCGTCGCGACGACCTACGGGATCTCCGGGGCCACCGCGCGAGGTCTGGTCTCGTTGGGGACCGGGCTGCGCAACGGTCTGCCCGCGACCCGGCGGCGGTTGCGGTCGGGCCTGATCGGGCTGGACCAGGCCCAGATCATGCTCAAGACCACCACCACCCAAGCCACCGCCGACGCCCTCCAACTACCCTCCACCCCCGAGAGCGACGGGAACCCCACCGCCGGCACCGGTGGCACCGGGACTGCCGACTCGCCGGATCCAGATGGTGTGGACAACGCCGAGGGCTCGGTGGGCGTAGATGCCCCCGCTGGCACCGACACACCGGGCACCGACGGCACCCACGCGTCGGGCAGTGACGCGCCGGGCAGCGACGTGGCCGTCGGGGCTGTGGGCGTGGGGCGGGTGTCGACGGTGGAGGAGCTCTTGCTCGAGCACGCCGCGACCCGGCCCCCGGAGGAGTTGCGCCGGTTGGTCAACCACTTCGTGCAGATCGCCGACCCCGACACCACCGATACCGCGCACCGAGCCGCCTCCGACCGCGAACACCTCACCATCGACCGCACCCTCGGCGGCTACCACGTCGAAGGATTCTTGACGTTGGAGCACGGTCAGTACATCCGCACCGCCCTGGAAGCACTCATGGGCCCACCCGCAGCCGCAGAGACCCGCACCTCCTCCCAACGCCGCGCCCAAGCCCTCGCCGACCTGGCCCACTTCGCCCTGGACCAGGGCAAGGTCGGCACCAGCGCCAGCGTCCGCCCCCACCTCGGCGTCCTGATCACCACCCCCGAATTCCTCAACCTCATCAACACCACCGAAACCCAGACACCAGCCCCGACCAACCCGACCGGCACACCCGACGCGGCCGGCACCGCCGCGGCCGGTGCGGCACCGGTGGCCGACCCCCTGCCCGGACTCGACCCCACCAGCCCGACCGAGGCTCCCACGCAAACACCCGAGTCCCCGACCGGCCCCGACGGGACAGCTGCGCCCACGCCCGTCCCGCCTGCCGCCGACGCCGCGGCTCCAGCAGGCCCGACCGAGGCGCCCAGCCAAGCACCCGGGCCCGCGACCGGTCTCGACGGGACAGTTGCGCCCACGCCCGCCCCGCCTGCCGCGGCTGCAGTAGGCCCGATCGAGGCTCCCACCCAAACACCCGAGCTCGCGCCGGGCCACGACGGCACAGCTGCGCCCACGCCCGGCCCGCCTGCCGCGGCTGCCGCCGACGCCGCGACTCCAGCCAGCCCGACCGAGGCTCCCACCCAAACACCCGAGCCCGCGACCAGCACCAACGGGACAGCTGCGCCCACGCCCGGCCCGCCTGCGGCCGCTGCCGCGGACGCCCCGACTCCAGCAGGCCCGAGCGACGCTCCCACACAAACACCCGAGCCCCCGACCAGCCACAACGGCACAACTGCGCCCACGGCCGCCCCGCCCGCTACCGGCGCACCCACGCCCACTCCCGCCACCGCTCCTGCCGCTCCTGCCACCAAGGACTGGCCCGGGATACTCACCCGCGGACCCGCGACCTTCACCGACAACACCGGCCCAGTACCCCGCGACCTGCTCGAGCGGATCATCAACTGCTCCGGCGAGGTCTACCGGATAATCTTCAGCCCCGACAACGAGGTCATCAACCACGGCCGCGCGCACCGGCTGTTCACCCCCTCCCAACGCCGAGCCCTCATCACCCGGGACCGCCACTGCACCGCACCCGACTGCACCGTCCCACCCGAACGCACCGAGTCCCACCACGCCCGATGGTGGAGCAACGGCGGCGACACCGACCTCGACCAAGCCGCACTCCTGTGCTACTACCACCACCGCTGGGTCCACACCCACAACATCACCATGACCCGACAAGCCGGCCGCTGGCACTTCTACCGACACGACGGCACCGAGATCCACCCCACGAACCCCACCTGGTGATGGGGAACCCACCATGGCAGTGAGGGCGTCGGGCCTGGGTCATTGGCCGGAACCGCGGAGCCTCTGCCCGCGGGGCCGGCCGGTCCGATCGGCCGGAGCGCACCTGCGGGCAGGCGCCCCAGCGACGTCGCGGCTCTCAGCGAAATCACTTGGGATCAAGGTCCCTGCGTGCCACCATTGATGTATCAGATTCACCGAGCAAAGGACACCATGACCGAACGCACCGCCCCGACGACCCCCCGTAGCGACGCACCCCACGGCGACGACGCCCAGGACCGCGCGCAGGACGTCGTCGCACGTATCCTGGCTCGGGCGGGCACGGCCATCCAGACGAGCGACGACGGGCCCGGCGACTACGACGGCGAGCAGTTCGACGTCGAGGACCGCTCGGCCCTGCGGCGGGTGGCCGGCCTGTCCACCGAACTCGAGGACGTCACCGAGGTCGAGTACCGGCAACTCCGGCTGGAGCGCGTCGTGCTCGTCGGCCTGTGGAGCACCGGCACCGCCGAGGCCGCGGAGGTCTCGCTGCGCGAACTCGCCGCCCTCGCCGAGACCGCCGGCTCCGAGGTCCTCGACGGACTCCTGCAGCGGCGCAGCGCGCCGGACCCGGGGACCTACCTGGGCTCCGGCAAGGCGCGCGAGCTCGCCGACCTGGTCGCCTCCACCGGCGCCGACACCGTGATCGTCGACTCCGAGCTCGCCCCGTCCCAGCGCCGCGCCCTGGAGGACGTGGTCAAGGTCAAGGTCATCGACCGCACCGCCCTGATCCTGGACATCTTCGCCCAGCACGCCCAGTCCCGGGAGGGCAAGGCGCAGGTGGAGCTCGCCCAGCTCGAGTACCTGCTCCCGCGTCTGCGTGGTTGGGGTGAGTCGATGTCCCGTCAGGCCGGTGGTCGGGTCGCCGGCGGCGCCGGGATCGGTTCCCGTGGCCCCGGTGAGACGAAGATCGAGCTCGACCGGCGCCGGATCCGCACCCGGACGGCCAAGCTGCGCCGCCAGATCAAGGCCATGGCACCGTCGCGCGCCACCCGCAGGCACTCCCGCCGCGCGGGCGCGGTCCCGTCGGTCGCGATCGCCGGCTACACGAACGCGGGCAAGTCCTCGCTGCTGAACCGGCTCACCGGCGCCGGTGTCCTCGTCCAGAACGCGCTGTTCGCGACCCTGGACCCGACCGTCCGGCGCGCCGAGACCCCGGACGGGCGTACCTACACCCTCGCGGACACCGTCGGGTTCGTGCGGAACCTGCCCACCGAGCTCGTCGAGGCGTTCCGGTCCACCCTTGAGGAGGTCGCCCAGGCCGACGTCATCGTGCATGTCGTGGACGCTTCCCACCCCGACCCGGAGGGGCAGCTCGACGCGGTCCGGTCGGTGCTCCGCGACATCGAGGGCGCCTCCGACATCCCCGAGCTCGTCGCTTTGAACAAGGCCGACCTCGCCGAGCCCGAGACCATCGCGCGCCTGCGCACCCGGGTGCCGGACGCCGTCGCCGTGTCCGCCCGCACGGGTGCGGGCATCGAGGAACTGCGTGAGGCGATCGCGCAACTGCTGCCGCACCCCGCGGTGCACGTTGACGTGGTGGTGCCCTACCAGCGCGGAGACCTGGTGCACCGTGCCCACGTCCACGGGGAGGTGCTCGCGGAGGAGCACACCGAGACTGGGACCCGGCTGGTGGCGCGCGTCGATTCCGAGCTCGCGGCGGCGCTCGCGGACGCCGTCGCCAGTTGACCGAGCCCTGATCGCACCCGTCCCGAGCCGGGTCAGGCCGCGTTCGTGGCGATGTCGTCCACAAGGCGGAGCGCCGCAGCGACGGCCTGGCCGGGCGGCGCGATACCGTCGAGGACGTGCCTGCCGACCCCACCGCGACCGATCCCGACGATGCCCCGACCGTGACGAAGGACAGGTCGGCCGGCGCTGTCGAGGACGGGGCCACCGTGGGCGATGGCGACGCTTCCGAGGACGCCGGGAGTACCCCGGCCCCGGCTGGACGCATCGGCTCCGGCCGACCGACGCCGTCGGACATCGACGCGGTCCTCGACGCGGTCGTCGCCTCCATGGGTGGCGCCCGCCGGGAGGGCCAGCACGAAATGGCCCGGGCCGTGACCGAGGCGCTCGACGGGACCGAGCACCTGCTCGTCCAGGCCGGCACCGGCACGGGCAAGTCCCTCGCGTACCTCGTGCCCACCCTGGTCAACGCGGTCGCCACCGGCGAGCGGGCGATCGTCTCGACGGCCACCCTCGCGCTCCAGCGGCAGGTGATCGGCCACGACCTGCCCCTGGTGGCCGACATCCTCAAGGACGCGCTGCCCCGGGAGCCCACCGTCGCGCTCCTGAAGGGCTGGCACAACTACCTCTGCCTGCACAAGATCGCCGGCGGCTACCCGGCCGAGGACGACTCGGCGCTGTTCGCTGAGGCACTGGTGGCGCCGTCGGCCGCCGAGGAGCACCCGCGGGAACAGGACGACTCGCTCGGCGCGCAGGTGGTCCGGGTCCGCGCCTGGGCCGAGGAGACCACGAGCGGCGACCGCGACGAACTCTTCCCCGGGATCAGCGACAAGGCGTGGCGACAGGTGTCGATCACGTCGATGGAGTGCCTGGGCCAGCGGTGCCCGCTGCTCGCGGACTGCTTCCCGGAGAAGGCGAAGGCCGCCTCCCGGGAGGCCGATGTCGTGGTCACGAACCACGCGATGCTCGGGATCGCGGCGTCCGGGTCTCCGAAGGTGCTGCCCGAGCATGAGGTGCTCGTCGTGGACGAGGCGCACGAACTCGCCGACCGGGTGACGGCGCAGTCCACGGTGGAGCTGTCCGCGTCCTCCGTGGACCGGGCCGCGCGACTCGCCCGCAGGCACGCAGGCCTCGCCCTGCCCGGACTGGATGACGCCGCGAACGCCCTGCGCACCGAACTCATGGGTGTGCCCGAGGGCCGGCTCCGGTCCGGCATTCCCACGGAGCTGATCGGCACGGTGCGGCTCATCGCGGACGGCGCCCGCGAGGCGATGACCGCGATGCGCACCGAGGGCGCCAACGTCAGCGCGGAGCAGGCCGGCGCGAAGAACATGGCCAAGAGCGCGATGCTGATCCTGTTCGAGGTGTGCGACCGGCTCCTCTCCGAGCGGGTCACGAATCTGCAGGACGTCGTCTGGTGCGAGCGGGGCCGACGCCCAGGGGAGGGCTCGCGGCTCATGGTCGCCCCGTTGAGCGTGTCCGCCTCGATCAACTCCGAGCTGTTCACCGACCGCGCCGTGGTGCTGACCTCGGCCACGCTCCAGCTCGGCGGCTCGTTCGACGCCACGGCGCGGGCCGTCGGCCTGCCCGACGGCGGCTACCGCGGCGTGGATGTGGCGTCACCGTTCGACTATGGCAAGCAGGGCATCCTCTACGTCGCGAAGCACCTGCCGGCGCCGGGCCGGGACGGCACCGACGAGCGGATCCTGACCGAGATCGCCGAACTCGTCGAGGCGGCCGGTGGGCGAACCCTTGGGCTGTTCTCCTCCCGGCGCGGCGCGCAGCTCGCGGCCGAGGCGATGCGGGATCGGCTCGACACCCCGGTGCTGCTCCAGGGCGAGGACTCGCTGCCGTCCCTGGTGAAGCAGTTCGCCGCGGACCCGGCGACGTCCCTGTTCGGCACCCTCTCGCTGTGGCAGGGCGTGGACGTACCCGGGGACTCGTGCCGGCTGGTGCTCATCGACAGGATCCCGTTCCCGCGCCCGGACGACCCGATCAAGGCGGCCCGGACCGAGGTGGTCGCGGCCCGTGGCGGCAACGGGTTCATGGCCGTCTCGGCCACCCACGCCGCACTCCTGCTGGCCCAGGGTGCCGGGCGGCTGATCCGGAGCACCACCGACCGGGGGGTGGTGGCCGTTCTCGACCCCCGGCTGCGCACCGCCCGGTACGGCAGCTACCTGGCCGGGTCGTTGCCACCGCTGTGGCCCACCACCGATCCCGGCCTGGTCCGGGCCGCGCTGCGCCGGCTCGCCGCGAGCTGAGCGTGTCCGCCGGGGGGCGGATCGCGCAGTTTGTGGCAGAGGGGAGGGCGAGGAGGCCCGGATAGGCTGGCCGCGACCTGCACGCCAGAGAGGACTCCCGTCGTGACACTCGCTTCGGCCGACGCGGCCACCACCACCCCTGCGGTCTCCACCCTCGCGATCGTCGGCGCCGGTTCGGTGGGGTCCACCCTGGCCTACGCCGCGCTGATCCGGGGCGTGGCGCGGCGGGTGGTCCTGTACGACCTGAACGGGGCGAAGGTGGGCGCGGAGGCGCTCGACCTCGCCCACGGCATGGCCTTCATGCCGATGGGGGCGGTGGAGGGTTCGGACGACATCGGGATCTGCGCGGGCGCGGACATGGTGGTGGTGACCGCGGGTGCCAAGCAGCAGCCGGGTCAGACCAGACTCGAGCTCGCCGACCGGACCATCACCCTGATGCGCACCCTGGTGCCGCAACTGGTCGCGGTGGCTCCCGACGCGCTGTACCTGATGGTCACGAACCCGGTGGACGTGGTCACCTATGCCGCACTGAAGATCTCCGGGCTGCCACCACGGCAGATGTTCGGCTCCGGCACCGTGCTGGACACCTCCCGGTTGCGGTACCTACTCAGCGAGCGATGCCGGATCGCGGTCCGCAACGTGCACGCCTACATCGTCGGCGAGCACGGCGACTCCGAGTTCGCGCTGTGGAGTGCCGCCAACATCGGCGGGGTACCACTGCGGGAGTTCGCCGCCGCCACGGGCACCCTGACCGACGCCGACCTGGCCGAGATCGCCGACGAGGTGAAGAACTCCGCCTACCGGATCATCGACGGCAAGGGCGCGACCAACCATGCCATCGGTCTGGCCGGCGTTCGGATCATCCAGGCGGCGCTGCGTGCGGAGCGGGCGATCCTGCCGGTGTCCAGCCTGCTCGACGACTACCTGGGCGTCTCCGACGTGTGCCTGTCCGTGCCGTCCGTCGTGGACCGGGACGGGGTCGGTGAGCGGCTCGAGTTCAACCTCGACTCCTCCGAGCTCGCCAACCTGCGCGCGAGCGCGGACGAGATCCGCGCCGCAGCCCGGCAGTTCGGCTTCTGAGCTCCCGCCCGTCGTGGCCGGGACCGAACCTCAGACCGAGCGGAGCACGCTCACGACCCGGCCCAGGATCTGTGACTCGTTGCCGTCGATCGGTTCGAACGCCGGGTTCGCGGGGAGCAGCCACACCTGGCCGGCGCTGCGCTTGAGGGTCTTCACGGTGGCCTCGCCATCGATCATGGCGGCCACGATCTCACCGTTCTCTGCCACCGACTGCTGGCGCACGACCACCCAGTCGCCGTCGCAGATCGCGGCCTCGATCATGGACTCACCGACGACCTTGAGCAGGAACAGGTCGCCCTCGCCGACCAGCTGGCGGGGGAGCGGGAACACGTCCTCGACCGACTGCTCGGCCAGGATCGGTCCGCCGGCCGCAATCCGGCCGACCACGGGCACATAGGCGGCGCCGGGGTCGATCGCCTGGTCGTCCCGGGACTGGAAGATGTTCGCATCACCGTGGACCTGCTGGACCGGCTGGACCGCGTCCGGGGCGATGACCTCGATCGCCCGGGTGGAGATCGGGTCGCGGCGCAGGTAGCCCTTCTGCTCGAGCAGGTTCAACTGATACTTGACCGAGGACGGGCTCGCCAGGCCCACGGCGGCGCCGATCTCCCGCATGGTGGGCGGGTAGCCCTTGGCCTCGATGCTCGAACGGATGGAGTCCATGATCTGCCGCTGACGCGCACTGAGGCCGTCGGGGCCCGGGGTGTCCTTGGGGTCGGGGGACTTGGAGCGGCTCGAGCGGGTCACGGTCTCCTCCAGAGTGGTCGGTTCTGCCTGAGTTTCCGCCATTGTCAGAGGGCGGTGATGTGCTGCTTGCGTGTTCAGGACAACAGTAGGCGCGATCGGCGGATCTGCAAAACATGTGTTCGACTGGCGTGTCGACACCCGGACCCCCGCGTGCTACCTTCAGTACAGCCGTTCGACGAACAGTAGTTCTATCCGGACCGACCGAGGAGCCTCCCGATGAGTGCACTGGCCTTCCCCCACGCCGAGCCGCACACGAGCGTCCACGCGGGGACGCGGCGCGCTCGCGGCGCTCGCCGCCGCCACCTCTCGGCGGTTCCGGGCCGTGGTCACGGCTCCGGCACGGTCAGGGTCGTCGGTTCTCACGCAACCGACGGATCGTCGGCCGTCGCCCTGGTGGCCTCGCCGGTGCCGACGCCGGGCTCGTTCGTTCCGGCGCCGGGCCGCCGACTCGAGCCGGTCGCTCCAGGGGTCACGCTCGCACCGGCCCTGGCGCCGGTCCCGCCCCGCTCGCCGGGGCGGGAGGACGTCCCGTCGCGTTCGGTCCGTCGGCCGGTGCGTCGGTCGGACGGCGCACTGCGGGAAACCGCAGAGGCGGCCGTCGTCGGACCGGCCGCGGTCGGAACGCCGATGCGGCTGACGGTGCGCGGCCGACGCGTGCTCGTGGCGCTCGGCCTGGTGGTCGCCGCCGTCCTGGGATCGCTGCTCGGCCTGGCGTTCCCGTCTGCGCCGGCCGCTCCGGAGGAGGTCGCCTCGGTCGTCGTCGCGCCGGGGGAGAGCCTGTGGGCGATCGCCGCCGAGCACGCGGAGCCTGGTGCGGACGTGCGCACACTGATCGACCAGATCGTCGAGCTGAACTCGCTGGAGAGCTCCACGGTCGTGGCCGGCCAGCGGCTCGACATCCCGGTGGGCTGACGCCGCATTCCCGCAGCGTGGCACCGGCGTACGACCGGTCCGCCACGCCGGTGACAGTGATCTGCCGGAGTCGTGGAAGTCGCTTGCATCTGACGCTGCCAGCGCCTAACGTTTCCCTACATCTAGTAGTTACACCGTTGTGATCCGCGTACATGTAGTGCGCGGGAGCGGCGAACACGATGTCGGGAGGACCCGTCGGTGCACTGCCCGTTCTGTCGGCATGCTGATTCCCGCGTCGTGGACTCCCGGACGGCGGAGGACGGGTCCGCGATCCGGCGCCGTCGCCAGTGCCCGAACTGCGGCCGACGGTTCACGACGGTGGAGACCACGAGCCTGAACGTGATGAAGCGGTCGGGCGCCGTCGAGCCGTTCAGTCGCGACAAGATCATCTCCGGTGTCCGCAAGGCGTGCCAGGGACGACCGGTCTCCGACGACGATCTGGCGCTGCTGGCGCAGCAGGTCGAGGAGACCATCCGCAGCAACGGCGTGGCCGAGATCGACGCCCACGAGGTGGGCCTGACGATCCTCGGCCCGCTGCGGGCGCTCGACGAGGTCGCCTACCTCCGGTTCGCGAGCGTCTACCAGGCCTTCTCCTCACTGGAGGACTTCGAGTCCGCGATCGCGGCGCTGCGCGTGGACCGCCCCGAGCAGAGCGAGGACTCGCTCCCGTAGACGGCCGCCGGTGGCGCTGGAGGGGAAGCCAGCACCACCGGCGGCGACCAGCGGCCGGTCACAGGTCGCTCGAGCGGGCTCCCCACAGGTTGACGCCGCCGTCGTGGGCTAACTGCTCGATCTCGGCGAGTTCGGCGTCGCTGAGCGCCGGCGCCTCGAGGGCGGCGAGCGTGTCGTCCAGCTGGGCCACGCTCGAGGCACCCACGAGCGCGGTGGTGACCCGTGGGTCGCGCAGCACCCAGGCGATCGCGAGCTGAGCCAGCGACTGCCCGCGCCGCCGGGCGATCGAGTTCAACGCCCGGATCCTCCCGAGGTTCTCGGCATTGAGGTACTCCGCCTTCAGTGAGCCGCCACGCGCGCCCCGCGAGTCCGCGGGGACGCCGTCGAGATAGCGGTCGGTGAGCATGCCCTGCGCGAGGGGTGAGAAGACCACCAGACCCAGCCCGGCTGCCCCGGCGACGTCCAGGAGCGACTCGCCCCCGGGACCCGGCTGTTCGACCCAACGGTTGATCATCGAGTACGAGGGCTGGTGGACTGTCAGTCGCAGCCCGATCCGGTCGGCCACGGCCAGCGCTTCCCGGGTTCGCACGGCCGAGTAGGAGGAGATGCCGACGTACCGGGCCCGGCCCGAGTCGAGCGCCGTCTTGAGTGCACCGAGCGTCTCCGTCAGGGGGTGCTCGGGTCGAACCGGTGGCTGTAGAAGATGTCGACGTGGTCCAGGTCGAGTCGCCGAAGCGACGCGTCCAGCGAGGACAGCAGGTACTTGCGGGACCCGCCCTCACCGTACGGGCCGGGCCCGGCCCGGTAGCCGGCCTTCGTGGTGATCACGAGCTCGTCGCGAAGGGCGGCGAGGTCGGCGCGCAGCATGGTGCCGAGGTTCTCTTCGGCCGCGCCCACCGGCGGCCCGTAGTTGTTCGCCAGGTCGAGGTGGGTGATGCCGCGGTCGAAGGCGTGGTGGACGATCTCGCGCTGCCGCTCGAGCGGGGTGCCGAGGCCGAAGTTCTGCCACAGCCCGAGCGAGATCGTCGGCAGGTCCAGACCGGAGCGGCCGCACCGACGCATCGGCATCCGGTCGTAGCGATCCTGCGCCGGGAAGGGTGGAGCGGCGGTCATGACCACCGAGAGTAGTGGGCCCGCCGAGGCGGAGCCGTACCGTGAGCCCATGCTGATCGTGATGTCCGGACCCCCGGGATCCGGCAAGTCCCACCTGGCCGGCCGGATCGCGCGCGCCCTCACCGTTCCCGTGCTGTCCGTCGACCCGGTCGAGGCGGCCATGTGGCGCGCCGGGGTCGGCGGTCCCGACGAGCCGACGCCCACAGGCCTGGCGGCCTATGTGGTGGTGGAGGCGCTCGCCGAGGAGATCCTGAGCCTCGGTCAGAGCGTTCTTGTCGACGCCGTCAACGCCGTGGAACCCGCCCGGGAGCAGTGGCGGGCGCTCGCGCGCCGCGCCGGCGTCGAGATGCGCGTGGTCGAGGTGGTCTGCTCGGATCCGGTCCTGCACCGGTCCCGGCTCGAGGGACGACGGCGCAACCTGGCCGGGTTCCGTGAGCCCACCTGGGGAGTCGTGTCGGGGGCCGCCGCGGTCCCGCCATGGACGGGACCGCATCTGCGGGTGGACACCGCGGACCCGGCGGACCCGATGCCCGCCGTGCTCGCCCACCTCGGCCGGCCGGCGCCTGACCCGGCCAACCCGGCCAACCCGGCCGACCCGGCCAGCCCGGCCGACCCGGCCGGCCCGGGTGCGTCCCGGGCCTGACCGCGCCCCCGCCGACATGCGGCCTCAGCTCGTCGGGAGGTCCATCAGGTACTGCCGGCACACGTGGATCCGCCGGTACTGCCGACGCATCGCCTCCTCGTGCTCGATCCTGGCGTGCGTGAACGCGAACAGCGGCGTGCTCAGCGGTTCCGGCGCCGCGAAACCCGCCAGTTCGCCGTCGTCCTCCCGGTCATCGGCGTACACGTGCAGATACCGGTGGTTCTCCCGGAACCCCCGAGCCAGGTACCAGGCATTTGCGGCCTCGTCCCCGCGGGTCCAGGCATCCAGCGTGCGCGCCCCGGTCAGCCGCGGCAGCGCCGCGGCCAGAAGCCTGCTCGCGATACCGGAACGGGCGTGATCGGGGTGCACCGCGACCGACTCGATCGTCGAGGAGACCCCGTCGATGGCGACGTCGAGAAGGCCGACGACCGTTCCGCCGTCGTCCGCCACCAGCTGGACCGACGGCAGGTCGTACGTCGGACGCCGGGTGTACACGTCGTCGTAGTACTCGGTCGTGAAGAAGCTCAGCAAGCGGCAGCGCAGCCAGCTCGCGGCATCGTCCGGTCCGTAGTCGCGGATCTTCGGTGGCATGTCCCCAGCCTGGCGACCCCATCGGGCCGAGGCAATCGAATAAGGGTGGCGCCGGCCCGCCCGCCACGGCAGGGTAGGGGGACGCCGGAGAACCCGGCGCACGAACGAACGAAGAGGTGTGACGATGCCCGATCCCACTGATGCCGGCCCCGACGAGGCGGCCATCGCCGACTCGAAGGCGAAGATGCGTGAGGCCCTCGAGCGCAAGCGCGACAAGGAGCACATGACCGCCGAGGGGCGCCGCAACACCGGGAGCGTGCACGGCTCCGAGGTGACCGGCGCCGAGGGCAAGCGCGTGTTCCGGCGCAAGTCCGGCTGAACGAACTGAGACGGCGGGCCGGGCGATGGGGATGTCCCCGGCGCCCGGCCCGCCGTCGTCGTGCCTGCGCCGGGCCTCAGTCCTCGGCGTCGGGGTGCAGCGCGCGTACCCGGATCGTCGGCTCCATCTCCAGCAGTTCGGCGAACTCCGAGGCGGGCAGGTCGGTGGACAGGTCGGTCACCACGTAGCCGACGTCGCCGGACGTGCTGAGCACCTGGCTCTCGATGTTCGCGCCGCCCGCGGCCAGGGTCCGGTTGACCGCGGCGAGGACACCGGGCTCGTTGCGGTGCAGGTGGGCGATCCGGTGCGCACCGTCCCGCGGGCGGTCCAGGATCAGGGCGGGCACGTTCACGCTCAGCGCGGTGGCGCCGGTCTCGAGGTAGTCACGCAGCTTCCCGGCCACGAACATGCCGATGTCCTGCTGCGCCTCCTCGGTGGAGCCGCCCACGTGCGGGGTGAGGATCACGTTCGGCAGGTCGCGCAGCTCGGATTCGAACGCGTCGCCCTGGGCCTTGGGCTCCTCGGCGAACACGTCCACGGCGGCTCCGACGATGCGTCCGGAGACGATCTGGTCGCGCAGGTGGGCGTAGTCCACGAGGAACCCGCGGGAGAGGTTGAGGAAGATCGACCCCTCCTTCATCCGGGCGAACTGCGCCGGACCGAACATCCCCGCGTTCCCGGGCCGCCCGTCGACGTGCAGGGTGACCACGTCGGCCACGTCCAGCAGTTCGTCGAGGCTGCGCATCCGCTGCGCGTTGCCGAGCGCCAGCTTCTCCGCGGTGTCGTAGAACACCACCCGCATCCCGAGGGCCTCCGCGAGCACCGAGAGCTGGGTGCCGATGTTCCCGTACCCGACGATGCCGAGCGTCCGTCCGCGTACCTCGTGCGCGCCGGTGGCCGACTTGTCCCAGGTCCCGGCGTGCAGCGCCTTGTCCTTCTCGGTGAGCCGCCGGGTCAGCGCGATGATCTCGGCCAGGGCCAGCTCCACGACGGAGCGGGTGTTCGAGAAGGGCGCGTTGAACGCCGCCACGCCCCGGGCGGCGGCGGACCGCAGGTCGATCTGGTTCGTCCCGATGCAGAATGCCCCGACGGCGAGCAGGTCGGGTGCGTTCTGGAGCACCCGGGCCGTGAGGTTCGTCTTCGACCGGATGCCGAGGACGTCGACGCCACGCAGGGCCTCGATCAGCTCGTCCTCGTCGAGTGCACCGTTCGCGGTGACCACCTCGACGCCGGCGTGCTCGAGCAGTTCCCTGCCGAGCGGATGGATGTTTTCCAGGAGGAGTGCCTTGACCACGCCCCTATCGTCCACCTGCGCGGCCCGGGAACAAAAACGCGCCCAGTCAGTGGACGTCGGTGAGGCCCTCCGGCAGCGCGGCGTGGTGCACCACGTGCAGGCGCCGGGTCGGCCTGGTCATCGCCACGTACAGGTCTCCGGCCCGGTCCGACTCGGGCATCAGCTCGGACGGCTCGGCGAGCACCACCACGTCGAACTCGAGGCCCTTGCTGCCGGCGGGATCGAGCAGCACCACCTCCTCGGTGAGATCGACCGCGGCCGGCACCCCGAGCTCCTCGAGCAGCCCCGCATGACGGTGCCGGGCCGCGACCACGGCGAGACGGCCGCCGTCGAGCATCTCCCGCTCGGCCTCCACGGCCACGCGGATGCCCTTCGTCAGATCCTCGACCCGGGTGATCGCGAGCGCGTCCGGCAGATCCCGAGCGGAGGTCACCGGCGTGGGTGGGTGCTCGGGGTCGGCGGCGATCGCGACCCGGCGGGCGGCGTCCATGATGGCCGACGGCGTCCGGTAGTTCACGGTCAGCGTCGCCAACCGCCACCTGCTCCGCAACGGGCCGTCCAGGGTGGCGCCCCAGTCCGAGGTGCCGGCCCGGGTCGACGTCTGCGAGACGTCTCCGACGATGGTCATCGACCGGGTCGGGTTGCGGCGCAGCAACGCCCGCCAGGCCATCGCGGACAGTTCCTGCGCCTCGTCGACGACCACGTGGCCGTACGTCCAGCTGCGGTCCGCGTAGGCCCGCTCGGCCGTGGTCTGCCGGGGCCCGGTCGCGGCGAACCGTTCCGCGAGGACCTCCGCGGAGACCATGCCGCCGCCGGCGCCGCTGGCCTCGAGGACCTCCCGGGCGTACTCGACCTCCTGGGCCCGGCGGGCCTCGGCCTCGCGGGCGCGGGCCCGGTCGGCCTCCTGGTCGGCGCCGATGAGCTCGGCGGCCTCGTCGATCAGCGGGACGTCCGCCGGTGTCCAGTCCTCCCCGGTCCGCTCGAGCAGTTCCCGCTCGGCCGCGGTCAGCATCGGGGCCACCTCCGCGAGCCGGTGCGGCTTCGCGTAGAGGTCGGCGAGCAGGCCGGTCGCGGACAGGGGCATCCAGGACAGGTTCAGCGCGACCCGGACGTCCCGGGCGGACCGGATCTCCTCGAGCACGTCCGCGTGGTCGTCCTCACCGAGCCCCGGCACCTTCTCGGCGTACTGGCGCGACAGGGCGGTCAGCATCTGGCGCACGAACGTGACCCGGGCGAGGTTGTGCGGCTGGCGTCCGCGCCGCGCCCTGGCCTGAGCCTCGCGGACCTCGGCCGGGCGCAGGGTCAGCCGCACCGACCCCACCTTCAGGTCCTGCTCGGGCAGCACCCGCTGCCGGGACCGCACGGCGGAGGCGATGATCCGCTGCCAGACCCCGCGGCCCTTGATCTCGGCGACCCGGTCCGGTTCGGTGCCGCGGGCGCTGATCCCGGGGACGAGGTCCGCCATCGTCGAGGCGACCACGCCGGTCTCGCCGAGCGAGGGCAGCACCTGCTCGATGTAGCGCAGGAACACGCGGCTCGGGCCGATCATGAGGACGCCGGACCGCTCGAGGCGCTCGCGGTGGGCGTAGAGCAGGTAGGCGGCGCGGTGCAGGGCCACGGCCGTCTTGCCGGTGCCGGGCCCGCCCTGGACCACGAGCACGCCGTCGAGGTCGGAACGGATCACCGCGTCCTGCTCGGCCTGGATGGTGGCCACGATGTCGCCCATCCGGCCGGTGCGCTGCGCATTCAGGGCGGCCAGGAGGGCGCCCTCGCCGGACAGGTTCACCTCGTTCTCGCCGGTGAGCGCGTCCAGGTCGAGGACGTCGTCCTCGACCCCGATCACCGTGCGGGCCCGGGTCTGAAGGTGCCGACGCAGGACGAGGTCGCCCGGGGCGGCTGCGGTCGCCTGATAGAAGGACCGGGCCGCCGGCGCCCGCCAGTCCGTGAGCATCGGGGCGTGCTCGTCGTCCGAGAGGCCGATCCGGCCCACGTACCGGCGACCGCCGTCGCGCAGGTCCATCCGCCCGAACACGAGCCGGTCCTCGACGGCGTCGAGCTGGGCCAGACGGTCCTCGTACAGGGTGGCGAACGCGTCGCGTTCGGAGCGGTTCTGCGGCGACCCGGAGGGTCCCTCCCGGCGCACCTGCGCCAGCCGGCGGGTGGTCTGCTCGCGCAGTTCGTCGAGTCGGGCGTAGACGTCGTCCAGGTAGGTCTGCTCGGCGAACGGCACGGTGTTCTTGGTGGGTTCGGTCGCGGTCACGGTGTGATCGGATCTCCCTGCAGTGCTCGGCGGCAGTCGGTTCCCGCGTGTTCGAGGGCCGTCCATTATCCCCCCTTCGGGCGTGTTCCGTGCCGGGACGTCCACGGTCCGGTCGGCTGCGACGATGGGGAATGCGACCGGTGGGTGTCGTGTTGGATGGGTGGAGAGGTGAGTGACATGGCAAGTGAGATGAGCAAGGACCCACGAGAGTTGTACAGCCGCAGCGACGGGCCGGTGGACCTGCGCGACGGCGAGGTGCCGGTGCTCGTGCACGCCCTGCAGGGCGCGATGGACGCCGGCCATGCGGGCCGCCTGATGGCTCGGCACCTGACCCGTAAGCTGCCGAGCGAGCGAGTCATCGACTTCGACGTCGACACGTTGCTGGACTACCGCTCGCGCCGGCCCTCGATGGTCTTCGACGAGGGTGCCTGGACGTCGTACGAGGACCCCACGCTCGTGGTCGACCTGATCCGCGACGACGAGGGCGCGCCGGTGCTGCTCCTGCACGGGCTGGAGCCCGACCTGCAGTGGGAGCGTTTCGTCGCGGCCGTGCGCACCATCATCGACGACTTCGGTGTGACCACCACGATCGGTGTGCACGGCGTGCCCATGGGGGTGCCGCACACCCGGCCGATGACGGTGACCGCGCACGCGACCCGGACGGACCTGATCGAGGGCCACCCGAACTACTTCTCCAGCGTGCAGGTGCCCGGCAGTGTCTCCGCCCTGCTCGAGTTCCGGCTCGGCCAGGAGGGTCGTGACGCGCTCGGATTCGCTGTCAACGTTCCGCACTACCTGGCCCAGATGGAATACCCGCAGGCCGCGGCCGAGCTGGTCCGGCAGGTCTCCCGCAGCACCGGCCTGAGCCTGCCCGTGGGGGACCTCGAGGCGGCCGGCGCGAAGGTCACCGCGGAGATCGATCGCCAGGTGTCCGCGTCCGAGGAGGTCGGCGCGGTCGTCCACGCGCTCGAGAGCCAGTTCGACTCCTTCCTCAGCGCCAACGGTGACCCCGGTCGCGGGTCCCTGTCCGCGCCGGCGGAGGAGCTGCCGAGCGCCGACGAGCTCGGCGCCCAATTCGAGGCCTACCTCGCCGGCAAGGACGGCGAGGGCGACTGACGAGGCCGCTCCGTCCACCGATTCCTGCGAATCAGTGGAATTCTTGACCGGAGCCATGCCAGACTTGACGCTGTTGCAGGCGTTTCACTTACGTACGACCCGGGGCAAGCACAACCGGTGCAGGTCTCACGGACGCAGGAGTGGGGCCGTTGAGGTGCCACGAATCGTCCACACCGGCGTGGGGCGAAGCATTGCGGCATCACCGGGGTGGGCACAGGGTCCACCCCATCAATGTCCCCGGAAGGACACGCACAACATGGCACAGGGAACCGTCAAGTGGTTCAACGCTGAGAAGGGCTACGGCTTCATCGCCCAGGACGGCGGCGGCGACGACGTCTTCGTCCACTACTCGGCCATTCAGTCCGACGGCTACCGCAGCCTCGAAGAGGCCCAGCGCGTCGAGTTCGAGATCACCCAGGGCCCGAAGGGCCCGCAGGCGGAGAGCGTTCGCGCCGTCTGATCTCGCTCGGTGGGAGGGTCCGCATCCATTCGGGTGCGGGCCCTCTCGCATGTCCGGGGCGGACCGCCGTTCAGGACGAGCGGACGGTCGTTCAGGACGAGCGGTCGACGGCGGGGCCGACCACGCTGGCCGGGTCGCCTTCGGCCGTGGTTGCCGTGGTCGCTCCGGGCACAACGGTCGTGCCGCCTTCCTCCTCCGCCGCCGGGTCGACGAATGGGCGCGACGTCCCGATGAACGACTCCAGCACGGCCCCGTGGACCAGGCTGGCGGGTGCCGGCAGGGTGCGCACCCGCCGGTCCAGGTGCGCCAGGGGCAACGGCTCCTGGGACCCGACCAGCACCACGTTGCCGTACCGGCGGCCCTTCAGCACTCCCGGCTCCGCGATCACGGCGGTATGGGCGAACACCCGCGCCACGGTCGCCGCCTCCCGGCGGGCCAGGGGCAGGGGCGGGTGGTCCGCGGTGTTGGCCAGGTAGATCCCGGCGGGCGTGAGGGCCCGCGCCACCTCCCGGGTGAACTCCACGGTGCGCAGGTGCTCCGGGACCGCACGGCTCGCGAACGCGTCCCGGATGACCGTGTCGTAACTGTCCGCCCGGGCCGCCTCGGTGACGTGCCGGGCGTCGGCGATCCGGATCCGCAGTCGGGGGGACCGGGGCAGGTCGAACCAGTCCCGGACGTACTGGGCCAGGAGCGCGTCCACCTCGACGGCGAGCTGCCGGGACTCCGGCCAGGTCGCCTCCACGGCGCGGGCCAGCGCGCACCCGGCCGCACCGAGATGCAGGGCCCGGATCCCGGAGGCTCCGTTCCCACCGGGGAGTGATTCTTCGAGGGTGGCGAGCATCTGTTGCATGTACTCGAACATCAGCCGGCGCGGGTCGGCGAGATCGAGGTGCGAGCTCTCCACGCCGTCGAGCAGGACGAGCACCCCGTCCGGATCGGCGTTGTCGGTGGTCAGTTCTACAGTCGAGAGCGAGGTGGGAACCGGGCCGTTCGGCCACCGTGACCGCAGCGATGGTGGGGCAGCGGCGCGGGGGCGCGGTGAACGGCGGCGGGCCATGGACAGACCGTACCCCGTGACCGCGCCGCATCTCTTGACAGCTTCGAACAACCGTTCGATACTGGATGGAACATCGAACGATCCGGGCGGTGCACAGGTCGGGTTGATCGGATGGGGAACGGGACGGAGGCAGGCGGATGGCGACATACACGAGTCCGGAGCAACTCCTGCGCCGCGCGCAGGCGGAGCTCGACGAGGTCGGCGCCGGCACCGGTGCCCGGTTCACCTTCCTGCATGCCCACATGGCCGGGCTTCGGGCGGCCGCCGCGGTGGTAGCGGTCGGGAGCGGTGGCGCGGGCCTGCCCGCGCGGCGGCGGCACGCGGTGCGCAGTGTCTGGGAGCAACTCGCCGAGGCGGGCGAGCAGTGGCAGCCTTGGGCCGTGTACTTCGCGGGCGGCGCGCCGATCCGGGCGGCCATCGACTCCGACCGGGACGTCTCGCTGTCGGTGGAGCGGGCCCAGGAGGCGTTCGAGGCGGCCACCGAGTTCCTCGGGCTGGCCGCCGAGCACGTACGCCGGGCCACGCCCGGGGACCTGCGCGTGGCCGCGCTGGCGTCATGAGTAGCCGATGAGCCGCGGTCCGCGCGACGCCGCGGCCAACCGGGACTGGGGCGGCGACGACTCGAGCGCCCCGATCCTGCATGTGGACATGGACGCCTTCTTCGCCGCGGTCGAACTGATCGACCGCCCGGAGCTGCGTGGTCGCCCGGTGATCGTCGGCGGTCAGCACCGTGGCGTGGTGCTGTCGGCGACCTACGAGGCCCGGGCCAGCGGGGTGCACTCGGCGATGCCGATGGCGCAGGCGCGGGCGTTGTGTCCACAGGCGGTCGTGATCGCGCCCGAGCACGGACGCTATCGGGAGGTGTCCCAGGCGGTGATGCGGATCCTCGGCGAGGTCACCCCGGTGATCGAGCCGCTGAGCATCGACGAGGCGTTCCTCGACGTGTCCGGAGCCAGGCGGCGGATCGGGCCGCCACGACTGATCGCCGAGCAGATCCGCGAGCGGATCCGGTCCGAGTTGGAGGTGGTCGCCTCGGTGGGGATCGCCTCCACGAAGTTCGTCGCGAAGCTGGCCTCCAGCCACGCGAAGCCGGACGGCCTGTTGCTGATCCCGCACGAGGCGAGCGTGTCGTTCCTGCACTCGCTCCCGGTCGGCGCGCTCTGGGGTGTCGGCGAGCGGACCCAGGCGAATCTCGCCCGGCTCGCCATCCATACGGTCGCCGACCTCGCCCACACCCCGCCGGCCACGTTGAACCGGCTGCTCGGCAACTCCGCCGGTCAGCGGCTGTACGACCTGGCCTGGGGGCGCGACCCGCGGCCGGTGCAGCCGGTCCGCCAGGAGAAGTCGATCGGTCACGAGCAGACGTTCGCGACCAACCTCAGCGGGCGGGCGGAGATGGCCGCCGTGCTGCTCGACCAGGCGCACCGGTGCGCCGCCCGGTTGCGTGCCGGCGACCTCGTCACCGCGGGGGTCTCGATCAAGGTCCGGTTCGCGGACTTCACCACGCTCACCCGCTCGCGCGGCCTCGAGGCGCCCACCGACGTGGCACACGAGCTCTATCAGGCCGCGCGATCGCTGCTCGCCGGCGTTGACATTCCGCCCGGGGGAGTGCGGCTGCTCGGTGTTCGATGCGACGCTCTCAGCGATTCTGCGACCACGGTGGTGCAGGCACGCCTCGACGATCCGGGGGAGGAACGGCGAGAAGCGGAGCGTGCGATGGACGCGGTTCGAGCCCGATATGGAGTGAATGCCCTCACAGCGGGGTCACTGCTGTCCGTTCCGGCTACCGCGAACCGCTCAGGGGACTTAAACTAAGTTTCAACAGCCCCGGCACCGGGGCGGTCCGGAACCCTTTTGGGAGGTGACATGCCTCTCTCTGAGTACGAGCAACGCGTGCTGGAGCAGATGGAGCAGCAGTTGCGCTCCGACGACCCCAAACTCGCGGACGCCATCTCCGGCACCCCGACGCGCCGGCCCTTGCACGTGGTGCTCGGCACGCTCGTGGCGCTGGCCGGGCTGGGCATGCTCGTTGGCGGAGTGGCCAGCCAGTTCATACCGCTCGGCATCGTCGGATTCCTCGCCATGTTCGGTGGCGTCATGTGGGCGATCTCTCGTCCGCGCGCAGGGAGTCCGTCGAAAGCAGGTGATCCCGGCAAGGCCTCGAACGTGCGCCGGATGAAGCCGCGGAAGTCCTCGTTCATGACCCGGCTCGAGGAACGCTGGGACCGGCGCCGCGGCGAGGGTCAGTAACGGTACGACCCGGCTCGAACTCAGAGGTGGTCTGCCCACACGGGTGGGGTCGCGCCGTCGCGACCCCGACTGGCGAGCATCCTGCACGTCGCGCGCCGCATCTCGCTCGCGTGCTCACCGGTGGACCGTTGCTCGCTGGGGCGTGCTCGGTGATGAGTGTCGGCTGTGCGCACTGGGGGCCGTGCTCGGTGGTGAGCCTCGGCCGTGCTCAGTGGGGCGTGCCGACCGTGCGCTCCTCGGGGACCGCTCCGGCAGGGCCGGCCGACTTCGCGCCCGCCACCACCTGCTCCGCCCAGAGGTCGATGCTGACCGGGTCCGCCGCCGGGGCATCGGAGCGCCCGTACCGTTCGAGCGCGACGGCCTCCGCCAACCGAGCGAGCGCGTCCGCCGCTTCCGGACCCAGGCGGTCCGCGGCCGCATGCGCGAGCACGCGCGGGGTCAGTGTGGGCGAGGTGTCGAAGCCGGCCCGGTCGAGGGCCCGGAGCGCACGCTCCCAGTGATGCTCCACGGTCCCGCCCGAGGACCGTCGGCGGCGCCAGGCACCGACCGCCGCGGCCAGGACCACCAGCCCGGCGAACGCGGCGAGGACCACGGCGACGTTCGAGCGTTGCGCGCTCGAGGAGTCCGGCGGGGTACCTGTCGGGGTGGTGGTGGCCTGGTCGGAGGTCGGGGCCTGCGACGGTGCTGCCGTGGTCGGTGCCTGGCTCGCGGTCGGCTCCTGGCTCGGTGTGTCGCCGGTGACGGGCGTCGGCGCCCAGGCCGGGGCGTCGCCGGACTGCAGGCTCGGTGTCGGCTCGAACCGGACCCAGCCCACCTCCGGGAACAGGACCTGGGGCCAGGCGTGGGCGCGGTGCGCGCTGATTCCGTTGGCGCCCGACTCGAGCGGCTCGCCCGGCAGGAAGCCGATCGCGACCCGGGTGGGGATGTCGAGCGTGCGCAGCATGATGGCCATCGCCGTCGCGAACTGCACGCAGTACCCGTGCCGGTCGTTGAGGAAGTCCCAGACCGCGTCCGTGGTGCTGGCCCCTTCGATGGTCTGCGTGTACGTGAACAGGGAGTCATCGCGCAGGAAGTTCTGGATCGCGAGCGCCTGTTCGTAGGGTGTTGTGGCGCCGGCCTCGTCGACGACGTCCCGGGCCACGTCGGCGATCTCCTGGCCGTACCCGGTGTCGGGGACGGCCAGCAGGTCCGGGTCGACGTCGAGCGTGCGCGGATCGAGGGGATCGAGCACGGCCGCGCTGAGATCGCGCGGCGTGAACTCCACGTCGTAGGTGAACGGTGACGGCGGTGAACCCTGCGCGATCACCTCGTCGGCCACCGGGTCGTAGGCCCAGGTCCCCTCGACGGAAACCGTGCGCGGCTCACCCGGCACGAGCAACCGGTCCTGGCCGAGGTCGTGGATGGAGATCGTCACGCTCTGATCGGCCCCGCCGACGGGCTGGTCCTGCGGCCACAGCGTCTGCCCCTGCACGGGCACCGTCTCACCCGGAGCCTCACGCTCCCAGGTGCTGCCGTTGAAGGTGGTCAGCGTGTAGGCCTGCAGGGGGCCGAGCTGGGCCGGTGTGACGCCCTCGTAGGTGACCAGGAGCACGTCCTCGTCACGTTCCAGGTTCGCCCGCAGGTCCAGCCCGAGGTCGAGGCGGGTGGAGTTGGACGAACTCAGGTCGTAGAGGGTGTGCAGGCGGACCGGGCTGGGCACCCGGAGCAGCCCGGGCGCGGCGGCGAGTGCCACCAGAAGGCTCGCCGTCACCACCGTGGCACCGGCCACCAGCGCCCGGCGGCGTACCGACTCGGTTTCGTGACGCCGCGCACGGGGTGCCGACTCATGGGCCCGGGCCTGGATGGCGAGCAGCATCAGGAAGCTGAGGCCGGCCACGACGAACACCCAGGTGTGGACCCGCGCGCCGATGATCACCGGGACGGTCCACAGACCCAGGAGGGGCAGGGCCGCCCACGCGGGCGCGCCGGCGCCCACCCCCAGGAGCTCAGCGAACAGGTAGACGACCAGCATTCCGGTCACCACCAGCAGCGCCACCCCCGGGTCGCCGGTGATCGGCGGGGTGGACTCCCGGGAGGCGACCAGGCCCGACTCGACGAGCCCTCGCAGCTCGTCGATGGAGGCCCTCGTGGGCAGGATCCCGAGCAGGGCCGCGCGCGGCGCGAACATCGCCGCGAGGGCGAACGCCCCCACCACCAGTCCGATCAGCGTGGGTACGACGTCCGAGCGCAGGAACCGGCGTGCGCACAACACCGCGGCGGCCACGATGAGGATGGCGAGGACGCCCTGCCGCAACCACGCGTCGGGATCGACGAGCCGCACCAGCGCGAACGTGGAGGACACCGTGGCGACGAGGACGGCGATCGTGGCCTGGAGCCGGCGCGTCATCAGTGCGCCCCCACCGTGAGCACGTCGGACCAGGCGTCGACGATCGAGGCGTCGGGACCCACCTGGTGCACGCTCCAGCCCTCCGACTCGAGCGGGCCGAGGTCGGTGCCGGCGACCGTGGACACCACCAACGCGAAGCAGCGGCGCCGTCCGGCCAGCGGCGCGATCCGGTCGATCAAGGCCTCCTCGGGCTCACGGAGCACCACCATGAGGATGGGTGCACCCTGGTCGCGGGCCCGCCGCATGAGTTCGGCGTGGACGTCGTCACGGATGTCGGTGGGGATAGCCCCGGCCCGGGCGAGCAGGTCGAGAGCCTCCGTCTGGGACGGTCCGACCAGTGGCTCGTCGCTCTCCCCGCCGCGGGTCGAGTGGTGCGTGGCGATCCGGACCCGGTACCGGTGCCGGATCAGCGAGACGGTCATGGCCGCGGTGGCGCTCACCGCCCACTCGGTGCCGTTCTCGGGGGAGTCGTCCTCGGCGGCGCCGAGGTCGAGGACCACGTCCACGCCGTGTGTCGTCGACGGCTCGTCCTGACGGACCATGAGGGCGCCCTGACGCGCTGAGCTGCGCCAGTGCACGCGATGCAGGTCATCGCCACGCTGGTACTCGCGAAGCGACAGGTCCTCGAGGTTGCGCTGCGGGCTGCCCTGGGGCCTGGAAACGGCGGCGTCGAGCGTCACCGCCCGGACCTCTTGGGTGAGGTCGGGGTAGCGGGGCCAGACGATGACCTCGTCCGTCGGGCCGCTGGTGGCCCGCCACCGGACCAGGTTGAGTGGGTCGGAACGGTGGACGGTCGCGGGGCCGAGGGAGTACACGCCGCGGCTCGGCGGGGTGATCGTGTAGCCGCCTCCGCTGGTCCCGCTCCGGTGCAGTGCGCTCGGCACCCGCTCGCGCAGGGTCGTCCACGGCCCGAGTCGCACGTCGGTGGTGTGCAGCCGGACCGTCGCACTCACGCCGGCCGTGGGGCGCTGCGGGATGATCGTGCGGACCACGGCGGCCGGTTTGGCCGCAGCCCGGGCGAGTACCGCCCAGAGCAGGCTCACCAGCGGCACGGCGATCACGAGTCCCGCGATCCGGGCCAGCGTGAGCGAGTGCATCGACGCCGAGAGCACCGTCAGCACCGCCCCGCTGACCAGCAGACCGATCGCGCGGGCGCTCAGTCGCATGTCGCGGCCCTCACGCGGGAACGGGCACGGAGCGCAGGACCTCGTCGAGGATCTCCGGGGCCTCCGCCCGCCCCCGGCGCGCCGACCGGGTCAGGGCCAGCCGGTGGGCCAGGACGGGCTGGGTGTTCTGCTGCACGTCGTCGGGCAGTACGAAGTCACGCCCGGCCATCGCCGCCCGGGCCTTGGACAGAGCCACCAGCTGCAGTCCTGCGCGGGGCGAGGCCCCGAGCTCCACGTGGGCGTGTTCCCTGGTGGCCCGGACCAGGCTCAGCACGTAGCGCAGCACGGCGTCCGAGACGAAGATGCTCCTCACCTCGGCGATGATCCGCAGCGTCTCGTTCTGGGTCAGCACCGGGGTGACCGACTCGAGCGGATCACGGAAGCCGCCGGAGCCGAGCAGCTCGAGCTCGTCCTGAACGGGTGGGTATCCGATCGAGACCTGGGCCATGAACCGGTCCCGCTGCGCCTCGGGCAGCGGGTAGGTGCCCTCCATCTCCACGGGGTTCTGGGTGGCGATCACCATGAACGGGTTCGGCAACGGGTGCGACTGCCCGTCCACGGTGACCTGCCGCTCCTGCATCGACTCCAGCAGCGCCGACTGGGTCTTCGGCGAGGCCCGGTTGATCTCGTCACCGATCACCACGGTCGCAAACAGGGGGCCGGGGTGGAACTCGAACTCCGCGGACTCCTGCCGGTAGATCGTGACCCCGGTCAGGTCGCTCGGGAGCAGGTCGGGTGTGAACTGGATCCGGCCCACCGTGCCCTCGACGGAGGCAGCCAGCGCCTTGGCGAGCGTCGTCTTGCCGACGCCGGGGACATCCTCGAGCAGGAGGTGGCCCTGCGCCAGGAAGACGGCGATCGCCGTCGAGACGGCCTCGTCCCGGCCATGGACCACGGATCGGAGGCTGCCCTGCAGCGCGTCGATCGACCGCCCCGTCTCGGTCAGGTCGACGGTGTGCTGCTGCTGCGCCATGACCAGAGCCTATTAGGAACACACCCCCCGCGTTCGGTGAAGCAACGCGCGGTTCGGTGACCACAGGTTCCTCCACTTCCCACCACCGGCGCTGACCTGCACGATTGCACGGGATCTTCACGACTTGATCGGCAATCTGCCTTGTGGGTGGAGCAAAGTGGAGTAGCGTGGGGGTATCCGGAGTGATGTGGGAAGGGGGTGGCGATGTTTCTCGGTACGTACGAGCCACGGCTGGACGAGAAGGGCCGCCTGATCCTGCCCGCCAAGTTCCGCGAGGAGATGGCGCCGGGAGTGTTCATCACCCGGGGCCAGGACCGCTGTCTGTACGCCTTCCCCCGCGATGAGTTCGAACGTGTCCACACCGAGCTCCGGCAGGCCTCCAGCGCGGACAAGCGCACCCGCGACTACATGCGGGTGTTCCTGTCCGGGGCGTCCGAGGAGATCCCGGACCGGCAGGGACGCGTGACGATCCCCGCGAACCTGCGCAAATACGCCGGTCTGAACCGGGAACTGGCCGTGATCGGTACCGGCACCCGGATCGAGATCTGGGACTCCGAGGCGTGGGCCACCTACCTCGAGGCATCCGAGCAGGCCTTCGCCGACATCAGCGAGGAGGTGATCCCGGGTCTCTGACGCACCACCGCCCCACGAGGTCTCTCACCGCGACTCTGACGCACTTCCCCGGCGCCAGAGCAGGCGGGGGGAGTCCTGGTCGGGCGGCGGAGGGCCTCCCGACCACCCACTCACTCCACTTCCCACCACCAGTCCACTTCCCACCACCAGTCCACCTCCCACCACCGATCCGGCCGAGCTCCGCAGGAAGGCCCCATGAGCACCGAGGACATCGACGGCAGGCACATCCCGGTGCTCGCCGACCGGTGCCTCGAGCTGCTCGGGCCGGCGCTGGCCGAGCCCGGAGCCGTTTACGTGGACGGCACTCTCGGCCTCGGTGGGCACAGTGAACTCGTGCTGTCCGCCTTTCCGCAGGCACGCGTCATCGGCATCGACCGCGATCCGGCCGCCCTCGCCCTGGCGGCACGCCGGCTGGCGCCGTTCGCCGACCGCTTCACCCCCGTCCATGCCGTCCACGACGCGATCGGGGAGGTGGTCGCCGATCACACCGAGACCGGGCGGGTCCAGGCGATCCTGCTCGACCTCGGCGTCTCCTCGATGCAGCTCGACGAGGCCGAGCGGGGCTTCGCCTACGCCCAGGACGCACCCCTGGACATGCGCATGGACCAGACGACCGGCCGCACCGCGGCCGACCTGCTCGCGCAGGAGCCGGAGCAGGAACTGCGCACGATCCTGTACCGCTACGGCGAGGAGAAGTTCGCGCCGCGGATCGCGAGGGCGATCGTCGCCCGGCGTGACAGCGACCCGGTGACCCGTTCCGGCCAGCTGGTCGACCTGGTCCGCGACAACATCCCGCAGGCTGCCCGGCGCACTGGCGGGAACCCCGCCAAACGGACCTTCCAGGCCCTGCGGATCGCGGTCAACGCCGAGCTCGAGGTGCTCGAGCGCGCGGTGCCGGCCGCCGTGGACACCCTCGCCGTCGGCGGACGCATCGTCGTGATGTCCTTCCAGTCCTTGGAGGACCGGATCGTCAAGCGGGCACTGGCCCGCGGGGCGACGTCCTCCACCCCACCGGGTCTCCCGGTGGAACTGCGTGAGCACGAGCCGTACCTGCAACTGCTCACCCGCGGCGCCGAGGAGGCCGATCAGGCCGAACAGGCCCGCAATCCCCGCTCGGCGTCGGTCCGGCTTCGGGCCGCCGAGCGGCTGCGCCCCACCCCCACCCACCTGGAGGCCCACCAGTGAGCGCCATGCCGGCCCGCGCCCCACGCACGTCCCGACCGCTCGCCGTCCCGACCTGGCGACCGAGGTTGCGGATCGTCCGCGCGCCTGCACCCGCGCGGAGCGTCCTGCCGTTCATCCTGTTGTGCATGGCGGTCCTCGGCGGCGCACTCCTCGGTGCCCTGATGCTGAACACGGCGATGGCCTCGACCGCCTACGAGATGCACGACCAGGAGGTCGCGCTCGCTCGGCTGTCGGAGGAACAGCAGCGGCTCACCCAGCAGGTGGACACGCTTGCCTCGCCGTCCGCGCTGGCCGACCGGGCCGCGGCACTGGGGATGGTGCCCGCGGAGGGGATGAGCTACATCCGCCTGGCAGACGGCACCGTCGTCGGTGAGGCTGCCGGCCTGATCGGTGACGAGGGGTGAGGCCGGTGGCACGAGGACAGAACCCGTTCACGGCGCTCGGCACGCCGGAGCGGCGCCAGACGATCCTGCTCGCCGCACTCCTGGCGGTGATCCTGGCCTTCGCTGGCCGGCTCGTCTACGTCCAGGCGATCATCGGGCCGAGCCTGGCCCAGGCCGCCCTCGACGAACGCACCCGGACCTACACGCTGACCGGGCCGCGGGGGGACATCGTCGACGCCGACGGCACCGTGCTGGCCACGACCGTGCAGACCTACCGCGTGGTCGTCAACCAAACCCAGGTCCCGGACTTCCGCGTCTATGACGACAACGACGAGGTGGTCGGGTACGGCGCTGCGGCGGCCGCCGAGGTCCTGGCCCCGGTGCTGGGCGTGGACGCCAACGTGCTCGGGGCGCAACTGGTCGGGGACGACGGCTACCACGTCCTGGCTCGCGACGTCTCGCCCGAGGTCTGGCAGCAGATCGCCGCGCTCGGGATCAACGGGGTCTCCTCCGAGGACACGTTCGAACGCGTCTATCCGAACGGCCGGACGGCCGGCAACATCCTCGGCTGGGTGAACTCCGAGGGCGAGGGTGCCGCCGGTATCGAACAGACCCAGAACTCCGACCTGCTCGGTACCGACGGCCGGCTGCAGGTCGAGATCAGCACGTCCGGCCAGGTGATCCCGACCGGACAGCAGTCCACCACCCCGGCGATGCCGGGCTGCGACGTGAACCTGACCATCGACTCCGACGTGCAGTGGTACACGCAACAGGTCATCGACGACGCCGTCGACCTCTACGGCGCGAGCTGGGGAGCGGTCGTCGTGGTCGAGGTGAGCACCGGCCGGATCGTGGCGCTCGCGGACTCCGACAGCGTCGACCCGAACAACCCGGGCGCGACACCGGCCGACGACCGCGGTGCCCGCTCGGTGACGAGCCCGTACGAGCCGGGCTCGACCGGCAAGGTGCTCACGGTGCTCAGCGCGCTCGAGGAGGGCGTGATCACCCCGACCAGCCCGGTCGAGGACCCGTACCGGCTCACCACCGACAACGGTCAGACCTTCCACGACCACACCGAGCACCCCGACCAGATCCTGACCACGACGGGCGTGCTCGCCGAATCCGCGAACACGGGGACCGTGAACATCGGGTCCCTCATGTCGGACGCCACCCGGTACGAGTACATGCAGCGCCTCGGCTGGGCGGAGGCGACCGGGATCGGGCTGCCCGGGGAATCCGGCGGGATCCTGAACGCCGCCGAGGAGTGGGACGGCCGCCAGCGGTTCACGACCATGTTCGGGCAGGGCGTCGCGGTGACCCTCCTGCAGAACACCGGGGTCTTCTCCACGATCGCGAACGACGGTGTCCACATCACCCCACGCCTGGTGGACGGCTACGACTGCGACGGCGAGTTCATCGAGAACGAGCCGGCCGAGCCGGAGCAGGTGGTCTCGCCGGAGAGCAGCGAGCAGATGATCCGGATGCTGGAGAGCGTCGTCGGCGACGCCGGCACCGGAGGTCACGCCGCGATCGAGGGGTACCGGATCGCGGGCAAGACCGGCACCGCGCAGGTGGCCGATGAGACCGGCCAGCTCAACGACGTCGCCGCGTCCTTCGTCGGCATCGCCCCGGCGGACGACCCGGATCTGGCCGTCGGGGTGATCCTGTACAACCCGTCCAGCGGGATCTACGGCGGCACCATCGCCGCCCCGGTGTTCCACGATGTCACCGCGTTCGCCCTGCAGTCGCGCGGTGTGGCCCCCAGCACGGAGCCGGCGCAGCCGTACCCGCTGACGCCGGATGCCTCCTGAAACGGTAGATTTTCCTCCCATGAGCACCACTGGCGAAGCGGGGCGACCACGCACCCTGGCGGCCCTCGCGGACGCGTTCGGTCTGACGCTTCCGGCGACGTCCGACGCCGCCGGGATCACGCTCACCGGCGTCAGTCTGGACAACCGCACGACTGCCGACGGGTACCTGTTCGCCGCACTTCCCGGCGCGAGGGTGCACGGCGCCGCGTTCGTCGCGCCCGCCGTTGAGGCGGGTGCCGTGGCCGTCCTCACCGACGCCGCCGGGGCCGCGCTCATCGCCGATGGTGCCGAGGTCGCCCGGACACGTGTGCCGGTGCTCGTCGCGGACGACCCCCGGCTGATCCTCGGTGACGTCTCCGCCTGGGTGCACCATGAACCCGCCGAGAAGGTCCGGACGTTCGGGGTGACCGGCACCAACGGCAAGACCACCACCACCTACTTGCTCGAGGAGATCCTCTCGTCGCTCGGCGGACGGACCGGGCTGATCGGCACCGTCGAGCTCAAGGTCGGCCCCGATCGCACCCCCGCCCGGCTGACCACCCCGGAGGCCCCGCAACTGCACGCGCTGCTGACCGAGATGGTCGCCGCGGACGTCGACGCCGTGATCATGGAGGTCTCCTCGCACGCGCTCGCCCTGCACCGTGTGGACGGTGTGGTCTTCGACGTGGTCGCGTTCACCAACCTGACCGAGGACCACCTCGACTTCCACGGCGGCATCGACCACTACTTCGCGACCAAGGCTTCGTTGTTCACGCCCGCGCACGCCCGCCGTGGGGTGGTGCTCGTCGACGACGCCTGGGGCCGTCGACTGGCCGAGCAGGCAGGCATCGACATCGTCACCGTGGGCACCGGGGCGGCCGGCCGCGACGCCGACTGGATGATCGTCATCAACCACACGGCCGCCGACCACACCGACTTCACGATCACCCACTCCTCCGGACGCAGCCTGTCGACCACGGTGCACCTGCCCGGCCGCTTCAACGTCGCCAACGCGGCGGTGGCGCTGGTCATGGCCATCGAGTCCGGCACCACGCCCGCCGAGTTGAACCACGCCCTGCCGCACGGCCTGCGCGCCGTGGTCCCCGGCCGCATGGAACTGGTCGCGAACCGGCCGCGGTGCATCGTCGACTTCGCCCACAACGCCGACGCACTGCGCCTCGCGCTGGCCGCGCTGCGACCCTCGACGAAGGGCCGCCTCTTCGTCGTGTTCGGCGCGACCGGGGAACGGGACCGGGGCAAGCGGGCCGTGATGGGGCGCGTCGCCGTCGAGCACGCGGACGTCGTGGTGATCACCGACGACGACCCCCACGACGAGGAGGCCTCGGCGATCCGCGCCGAGGTCATGGCCGGGGCCCTCCGGGCGCTCCCCGCGGCGCAGCGCACCGGACGTGCCGTTGACCTGTTCGAGGTCGCGCCACGGCGCACCGCGATCCACCGTGCGATCAGATTCGCCGGGCCTGCCGATACCGTGCTGATAGCGGGCCGAGGCCACGAGACCCTGCAGGAGATCGCCGGGGTGGAGTACCACCTCGACGACCGGGAGGAGGTGCGCACCGCGATGTCAGAGCGGTCCCCCCAGCGCACCGAGGAGCCATGATCCAACTCACAGTGGCGCAGATCGCCGCCAGCACCGGCGGGCGGGTGATCTGGCCCGAGGGGACCGCTGCGCCCACGGACTCACTCACGTCGGGGGAGAACTCGGTGGTGGCCGACGTCGTCATCGACTCCCGGGAGGCCGGCCCCGGCTCGCTGTTCGTGGCGTTGCCCGGCGAGCAGGTGGACGGCCACGACTACGTGTCGGCCGCCCTGGGCCGCGGTGCGGTCACGGCCCTGGTCGCCCGTCCGGTCGCCGGGGTGAGTGTCCCGCTGGTGCAGGTCCCGGACGTCCAACGGGCTCTGGGGGACCTGGCTCGGGCGGTGCTGGCCACGCTACGCGCGGAGCGGGACGTGCTCGTGGTCGCGATCACCGGGTCCGCGGGCAAGACCAGCACGAAGGACCTGCTCGCCCGGCTGCTCGCGCCACTGGGGCCGGTGATCGCCCCGGTCGGCTCCTTCAACAACGAGATCGGGCTGCCGCTGACCGTGCTGCGCGCCGACGGGGGCACCGTCGCGCTGGTGCTCGAGATGGGCGCCGACGCGCCCGGCAACCTCACCTACCTGACCTCGATCGCGCCCCCGGACGTCGCCGTCGTGCTGATGGTCGGCACGGCCCACCTGGCCGGGTTCGGGGACCGGGACGGGATCGCCGCCGCGAAGTCCGAGCTCGTCCAGGGTCTGCGCCGCCACGGCGTCGCCGTCCTGAACGCCGACGACCGGCGGGTCGCCGCGATGGCGCCCCTGGCAGCGGGGGAGCGCGTGCTCACGTTCGCCAGCGCCGACCCTGCGGCAGACGTGCGCGCCGAGGGCGTCACCCTCGACGCGGCCGGTCACGCCCGGTTCACCCTCACGACGGCGCAGGGACGGGCCGACGTGACGCTCGCCCTGGTCGGTGCCCACCACGTCGGCAACGCGCTCGCCGCGGCCACGGTGGCCCTCGACCTCGGCCGTCCGCTCGAGGAGGTCGCGGGGGTTCTCGCCGAGGCCGGGGCCCTCAGCGCGCACCGGATGCACGTCACGACCCTCGCCGGCGGCGTCACCCTCATCGACGATGCCTACAACGCCAACCCGGACTCGATGCGGGCCGGCCTGGACGCCCTGGTCGCCGTCGCGGGCGGCGGCCGGCGCAGCGTCGCCGTGCTCGGCGAGATGCTCGAACTCGGGGACACCGGCCCAGGTGAGCATCGAGCGGTCGGGCGCTACGCCGTCGAGCGCGGTGTCGACCTGCTCGTCGTCGTCGGTGCCGGGGCCCGACCGATCGCCGACGGTGCCTTCGCGGCCGGTGCGGGCGACGCCGTCCGCACGACCGGGACCGTCGAGGCGGCCCTCGACCTGCTCGGTGCGCAGCTGCGCCACGGTGACGTGGTCCTCGTCAAGTCCTCCAAGGGGGCGGGGCTGGCGGCGCTGGCCGACCGTCTCACCGAACTCACGGAGGTCCAGCAGTGATCGCCATCCTCGCCTCCGGGGCGGTCGCCCTGCTCGTCTCGTTGTTCGGCACGCCGCTTTTCATCCGGTTCCTGGTCCACCGCAACTACGGCCAGTTCATCCGCCAGGACGGCCCGACGGCGCACTTCACCAAGCGCGGGACGCCCACCATGGGCGGGGTGGTCATCATCATGGCCACGCTGATCGCGTACGCGTTCGCGAACGTCTTCGCCGGCAGCAGGCCGAGCGCCTCGGGCCTGCTGCTGCTGTTCCTCATGGTCGGCCTCGGCGTGATCGGCTTCCTCGACGACTTCATCAAGATCAGCCGGCAGCGATCCCTCGGCCTGAGCCCGAAATGGAAGATCATCGGCCAGGGCGTGGTCGGCATCGTGTTCTCGGTCCTGGTGCTGCAGTTCCCGAACGAGCGCTGGCGGACCCCCGCGAGCACGCACATCTCGTTCTCGCGTGACCTGGGCATCGACCTCGCGTTCGCGGGCGCCGCCGTCGGCCTGATCCTGTTCGTGATCTGGGCGAACTTCCTGATCACGGCGTGGTCGAACGCGGTGAACCTCACCGACGGACTCGACGGTCTCGCCACCGGCGCCTCGATGCTCGTGTTCGGGGCCTACATCCTGGTGACGATGTGGCAGATGAACCAGAGCTGCCAGATCCTGTCCCGGGTCGGGCAGAGCTGCTACGAGGTGCGCGACCCACGGGACCTCGCGATCATCGCCGCGGCGATCGTCGGGGCCTGCTTCGGGTTCCTCTGGTGGAACGCGTCCCCGGCGAAGATCTTCATGGGCGACACCGGGTCGCTCGCCCTCGGCGGCGCCCTGGCCGGCATCTCGATCCTCACCCGCACCGAGATCCTCGCCGCCATCATCGGCGGCCTGTTCGTGATCATCGTGCTCTCCGACGTGATCCAGATCGGGTTCTTCAAGATGACCGGCAGACGGGTCTTCAAGATGGCCCCGCTGCACCACCACTTCGAGCTGATGGGCTGGGGCGAGGTCACGATCGTGATCCGGTTCTGGATCATCGCGGCCCTGTTCGTGTGCGCGGGGCTCGGCCTCTTCTACGCGGAATGGGTCGTCGGTTGAGCGCCGGTACCGCCATCGACGAACTCCGCGGGACCAGGGTCGTAGTCGCCGGACTCGGCACGTCCGGGCTCTCGGCCGTCACCGTGCTCACCGAGCTCGGTGCCCGGGTCACCGCCGTCGACGCGGACCCGCAGGTCGGCGACCGGGTGGACCTGCCGAGCGGGGTCGCCCTGATCGCGGATGCCGACCCCGAGCGGCTGGCCGAGCGCGCCCTGGGCACCGACCCGGCCATCGTGGTCACCTCGCCGGGGCTGAACCCACGCACCCCCCTGCTCGCCCACGCCGTCGATGCCGGGACCCCGGTGTGGAGCGAGGTGGAGCTCGCCTGGCAGATCTGCAGGCCCGACGTGGACTGGCTCACCCTGACCGGCACCAACGGCAAGACCACGACGGTCGGCATGCTGGCCTCGATCCTGGCCGCGGCGGGACGGAACGCGCCCGCCGTCGGGAACGTCGGCACCCCGATCGCCGAGACCGTGCTGAACTCCCGCGCCGGCGGCGACCGGTTGGACGCCCTGGCCGTGGAGCTGTCCAGCTTCCAGCTGCACTTCACCCACTCGGTCTCGCCCGTGGCCGGAGCCTGCCTGAACCTCGCCGACGACCACCTCGACTGGCACGGCGGGCGGGCCGGCTACGCCGCGGACAAGGCCCGGGTGTACTCCGGTGCCCGGGTGGCCTGCGTGTACAACGTCGCCGATCCGGCCACCCGCGCGATGGTCGAGTCGGCCGAGGTCGTCGAGGGTGCCCGCGCGGTCGGGTTCACGCTCGGTTCCCCGGGGCTCAGCGAGGTCGGCCTCGTCGAGGACGTCCTCGCCGACCGGGCGTTCGTCCCGAACCGGTCCAGCCACGCCGCCGAGCTCGGCACGCTCGCCGACCTCGCGCACCTGGCCGCCGGACCGCTCCCGCCGCACGTCGTCGCGAACGCGCTCGCGGCCGCCGCGCTGGCCCGGGCCGCGGACGTGCCCGCCCCCGCGGTCGCGCAGGGGCTGCGCTCCTACGCACCCGGCGGGCACCGGATGGAGGAGGTCGCAGAGGTCGACGGCGTCCGGTACGTCGACGATTCGAAGGCCACCAATGCGCACGCCGCCGCCGCCGCCCTCGCGGGCGTCGAGGAGGGCCGGGCGGTCTGGATCGCCGGCGGTCTCGCGAAGGGGGCCCGGTTCGACGACCTGGTCGTCTCCCGCCGGGACCGGCTCCGGGCGGCCGTGGTCATCGGGGTGGACCCCGAGCCCATCGTCGACGCACTTTCCCGACACGCCCCCGACGTCCCGCGAACCGTGGTGCCCGCTGGTGACACTGAGGTCATGAGGACGGCAGTGACCCGGGCACGTGAGCACGCCCGGCCGGGCGACGTGGTCCTGCTCGCGCCCGCCTGCGCCTCGATGGACCAGTTCCGCTCCTACGCCGAGCGCGGTGACGCCTTCGCCGCCGCCGTGACCGACCTGGCGGCGGGCCGATGACCACGGTCGAGGCCCCGCGCCGGACCGCGACCCGCCCGGCCCGGCGACCCACCACCCGGGCCGGCGCGAGCCGCGCCACGCCCCCGCGTGCCGGCGGCACCAGCCGGGCCACGTCCGCTGGATCCACGCCACGCGCGGGCCGCGCGAAGGTCGCATCGACGGCTCGCACAGCCACCTGGAGCTCACCGGCGACGAGCTACTACCTGGTCGGCGGCTCGACCCTGCTCCTGCTCCTCCTCGGCCTGATCATGGTGCTGTCCGCCTCCACCGTGTACTCGCTGCGGGACTCCGGTGGGGCGACGCCGTTCGCCGACTTCCTCAACCAGGCCAAGTTCGCGCTCGTCGCCGCCCCGGTGGCGTACGGGATCTCCCGCCTTCCGCCACGGCTGATCCGCAGGCTCGCCTGGATCGGCATCATCGGCGCCCTCGGGCTGCAGCTGCTGGTGTTCACCCCGCTGTCGCTGAGTCAGGGCGGGAACTCGGGCTGGATCCACATCGGCCCGCAGAACCTGCAGCCCGCCGAGTTCTCCAAGCTGGCGCTGGCGGTCTGGCTCGGCGCCGTGCTCGCCGCCAAGGGCCCGCTGCTGAAGCAGTGGTCGCACGTGCTCATGCCCGCCGTGCTCGTCGCGGGCGCCTTCCTCGGCATCGTGCTCTACACGCACGACCTCGGCACCGCCCTGATCATGATCGCCCTGGTCGGCGGCGCCCTGTGGGTGGCCGGAGTGCCGCTGTCGATGTTCTCGGTGGCGGCCGCCGGGATCACCGCCGCGGTGGCCTACCTCGCGGTCTCCTCGGACAACCGCCGCGACCGCCTGCTGAGCTTCCTCTCCCCGGAGACCGCCGACCCGATGGGACTCGGGCTGCAGCCCCGGCACGCGCTCGGCGGCCTGGGCACCGGTGGCATCTCCGGAGTGGGCCTCGGCGGTTCCCGGGAGAAGTGGCTGTGGCTGCCGGAGGGGCACAACGACTTCATCTTCGCGATCATCGGCGAGGAGCTCGGCCTGCTCGGCACGCTGCTCGTCCTGGTCCTGTTCGGTGCCCTCGCGGTCGGCCTGACCAGGATCATCAAGCGACACCCCGACCCGTTCGTGAAGATCACCACCGCCGCGATCGGCTGCTGGATCATCGGCCAGGCCCTGATCAACATCGGCGTCGTGATCGGGGTGCTGCCCGTGATCGGGCTGCCGCTGCCGCTGGTCTCCGCCGGTGGCTCGGCCCTGGTCACCACGCTGGCCGCGCTCGGCATCGTGCTCGCGTTCGCGCGTTCGGAGCCCGGTGCGAAGGAGGCGCTCGCCGCGCGCAAGGCGTCGGTGCGCCGGTCCCTCGCCGTGATCGCACCGCGCCTGGCCTCGGGTAAGGCCCGTGGCTGATCTCAGCGTCGTCCTGGCCGGCGGTGGCACGGCCGGACACGTGAACCCGCTGCTCGCCACCGCGGCGGAACTGTGCCGCACCGAGCGCGACACCCGCGTCCTCGTGCTCGGCACCGCCGAGGGCCTCGAGGCGGACCTGGTGCCCGCGGCGGGCCTGGGTCTGACGGTCATCCCCAAGGTGCCGTTGCCGCGCCGACCGTCCACCGAATGGCTGGCGTTCCCCGGACGCTGGCGCGCCGCCGTCCGGACCGCGGCCGACGCCCTCGACGCGGCCGACGCCGACGTGGTGGTCGGGTTCGGCGGCTACGTCGCCACCCCCGCCTACATGGCGGCCCGACGGCGGGGCGTCCCGATCGTGGTGCACGAACAGAATGCCCGGCCCGGCCTGGCGAACCGTGTCGGCGCGAGGTTCGCGGCCGCCGTCGGCGTCACCTTCCCCGACACGCCCCTGCCCGGTGCGACGCTGGTGGGGCTGCCGCTACGGCCCGCGATCGCCGACCTGGTCGCCGCGCGGGCCACCGACGCGCCCGGTGCGGCCCGGCACGGGGCGCGATCCCTCGGTCTGGATCCCGACCGGACCACGGTGCTGGTCACCGGTGGGTCGCTCGGCGCGCTCCGGCTGAACACCGCCGTGCCGCAGGTCGCGGCCCAGTTCGTCGCTTCCGGGGCCCAGGTGCTGCACCTGACCGGCCGGGGCAAGTCCGCGGGGGTCACCGAGGCCCTGGCGGACGCGGGTGACGACGTCCGGGCCCACTACCACGTGCGCGAGTACCTGTCCGAGATGGAGGACGCGCTGGCCTGCACGGACCTCGTGATCGCCCGTTCCGGCGCCGGCACGGTCAGCGAGCTCAGTGCCCTCGGCATCCCCGCCGTGTACGTGCCGCTGCCCGTCGGCAACGGTGAGCAGCGACTGAACGCGGCGGCCACCGTGGCGGCCGGTGGCGGCATCCTGATCCCGGACGCCGACCTCACCGCCCAGTGGCTGACCGAGCGGGTCCTCCCGCTCGTCGCCGACGCCGAGCGGCTCACCGAGATGGGTCGTCGGGCGGCATCGGTGGGGGTGCGCGACGGCGCCACCCGTCTCGCCGACCTGGTCCGCGGCGCCGCTCGTCGCGACGCGCGGGGGTCCGCCGCATGAGGGTCCACTTCATCGCCATCGGCGGCGCCGGGATGTCCGTCGTCGCCGAACTCATGCTCGCCCGCGGACACGAGGTCAGCGGTTCGGACAGCCAGGCATCCGACGTCCTGGACCGGCTCGGCCGGCTCGGCGCGCAGGTACACGTCGGCCACGACCCGGCGCATGCGGCCGGGGCCGACCTCGTGGTGGTCTCCTCTGCGATCCGCACCGACAATCCCGAGCTGCTGGCGGCGCACGCGGCCGGCACCGAGGTGATCCACCGGTCCCAGGGTCTGGCCCTGGCCGCCGCCGACACCGACTTCGTGGCCGTCGCCGGCGCGCACGGCAAGACCACGACGTCCTCGATGCTGGCGGTCGCGCTGCGCGAGGCCGGGCTCGACCCCTCGTTCGCGATCGGGGGCCGGGTGCTGGCGCTCGGCACCGGCGCGCACCTGGGCACCGGCACCGTGTTCGTGGCGGAGGCCGACGAGTCCGACGGCTCCTTCCTGAACTACACCCCGCGCGTGGCCGTCGTCACGAACATCGAACCGGACCACCTCGACCACTACGGCACCGCCGACGCCTTCGAGGCCGCGTTCGACGACTTCGCCGCCCGGGTCCGGCCCGGTGGTGCGGTGGTCGCCTGCGCGGACGACGACGGGGCGCGTCGGTTCACCGAGCGGGCCCGCTCGCGCGGCGCCCGTGTCATCACCTACGGGCTCGCCGACGACGCCGACGTGCGGATCACGGGAGTCGACCTGGGCGCCGGGTCGTCCTCCTCCCGGCTGCGCGCCGCCGCGGGCGAGTTCGAGCTCGACCTGGCCGTTCCCGGTGCGCACAACGTTGCGAACGCGACCGCCGCCTGGGCAGCCGGGGTGGAGCTCGGTGTCGACCCGGCGACCATGGCGAACTCCCTCGGTACGTTCAGCGGCACGGCGCGCCGCTTCGAGGACAAGGGCACCGCGGCCGGCGTCCGGGTGGTCGACGACTACGCCCACAACCCCACCAAGGTGGCGGCCGCCGTCGCGACCGGCCGCCGGGCCGTCGGTGCCGGCCGGCTGCTTGTGCTGTTCCAGCCGCACCTGTTCTCGCGCACCGAGGCGTTCGCGGCCGAGTTCGCCGACGCCCTCGCCGGTGCCGACGAGGTGGTCCTGACCTTGATCTACCCGGCCCGGGAGGATCCCAGGCCCGGCGTCACCTCCGCACTGATCGCCGACCGGCTGCCGGGGGCGCGGTACCTGCCCGACCACCTCGAGGCCGCCCACGCCGTCGCCGCCGCCGCACGGCCCGGCGACCTCGTGATCACCGTCGGAGCCGGCGATGTGACCCGGCTGGGCCCGGTGATCCTCGCCGACCTGGCCGCGCGGGAGGACCGGCCCTCGGGGCTCGCACCGGAGCCGGGCCGATGAGGGCGCCGGCCAAGCCGCGCCAGACGAGGCCCACCACCGTCGCCAGGGCCGCGCCGCCGGCCACGCCGGCGGCGACGCGACCGGCCACCAAGACCACGGCGGGAGCAGCCAAGAAGACCGGGGGCGCCGCCAAGAAGACCACGGAGTCCGCCGCTACGCCGAAGGGGCCGAAGGGGCCGCCGACCACGCTCGTGAAGCCGACCTCCGCCGTCGGCCGGGGTGCCTCGACGGTGAGCCGGGTCAGCGGCCAACTGGCCGAACGGGTGGCCGAGCGCCGCTCGGCCCGGCGCCGGCTGCGGTGGCGCACCCTGGCCTGGATCGGTGCCGGCATCCTGGTCGTCGCGGCCCTGAGCTGGCTGGTCCTGTACTCCCCGGTGCTCGCCCTCGAGGAGGACGAGGTCACGATCAGCGGGACCACCCAGATCGTGACCGACGCCCAGGTCCGGGAGGTCGTCACGGCGCAGGCCGGCGTGCCCCTGGCCCGCCTCGACACGGCCGGCATGGCGGGCGGGATCGAGGCGTTGACCGGTGTGCGGGACGTGCAGATCAGCCGGGTCTGGCCCTCCGGCATCGAGGTGGTGGTCGAGCCACGGGTGCCGGTCGCGAGCGTTGCCGCCGAGTCCGGCGGGTTCGTGCTCCTGGATGCCGAGGGCGTGCAGCTGGCGCAGACCGAGGCACCGACCGAGGCGCTGCCGGTGATCACCGTGCCACTCGGCCAGGACAACACCGCGGCTTCCCTGCAGGCCGTCCTGACCGTGCTCTCGGAACTGCCACCCGAACTGCTCGCCGAGGTCGCCGACGCGGGCGCGCAGACCCCGAACCAGGTCCGCTTCACCCTCACCGACGGTGCCGAGGTGATCTGGGGGAGCGCGACCGACGGGGAACTGAAGGTGAGGGTGCTGGCCACGTTGCGCGGCATCCCCGCCGCTGTCTACGACCTGTCCTCGCCGCTGACCCCGATCACCAGGGAATGAGCCCGGGACCCGTGGATCGAAACCCGCGGCGCGACACGCCCGCGTGGTGATTGCCGATCGAGGCAGCGACACCTAGCGTCATGGACATCGAGAAAATGACATAACTCTCAACCTCAGGTTGAGGTTGAGAGTTGAGGGTCCCAGGGGTCGTCCCCGGGTGACCCACGAGTGGGAAGCACGATCGGCCGAGGCCGTGACTGAGGGCCCAGTACCGAGCGACTGGCGAACGAGAGGGACTGACGTGGCGGCACCGCAGAACTATCTGGCGGTCATCAAGGTGGTGGGGATCGGCGGTGGCGGCGTGAACGCCGTCAACCGCATGATCGAGGTCGGGTTGAAGGGCGTGGAGTTCATCGCCGTCAACACCGACGCCCAGGCCCTGTTGATGAGCGACGCCGACGTGAAACTCGACGTCGGCAGGGAACTGACCCGGGGTCTCGGCGCCGGCGCCGACCCGGAGGTCGGCAAGAAGGCGGCCGAGGACCACGCCGAGGAGATCGAGGAGGTCCTGCGCGGGGCGGACATGGTCTTCGTCACCGCGGGCGAGGGTGGCGGCACCGGCACCGGCGGCGCGCCGGTGGTGGCGAAGATCGCGCGCTCCCTCGGGGCTCTGACGATCGGCGTGGTCACTCGCCCGTTCACGTTCGAGGGTCGCCGACGCGGCGTCCAGGCCGACTCCGGCATCGACGCCCTGCGTGCCGAGGTGGACACCCTGATCGTGATCCCGAACGACCGGCTGCTGTCGATCAGCGACCGGAACGTGTCCGTGCTGGACGCGTTCAAGTCCGCCGACCAGGTGCTCCTGTCCGGTGTTCAGGGCATCACGGACCTGATCACCACGCCCGGCCTCATCAACCTGGACTTCGCCGACGTGAAGTCGGTGATGCAGGGCGCCGGCAGCGCGCTGATGGGGATCGGGTCCGCACGCGGGGAGGACCGCGCGGTGCAGGCGTCCGAGCTGGCGATCTCCTCGCCGCTGCTGGAGGCGAGCATCGACGGCGCCCACGGGGTGCTGCTGTCCATCCAGGGTGGCAGCGACCTCGGGCTGTTCGAGATCCACGAGGCGGCCCGACTGGTCCAGGAGGCCGCGCACCCGGAGGCGAACATCATCTTCGGTGCGGTCATCGACGACGCCCTCGGTGACGAGGTCCGGGTCACCGTGATCGCGGCCGGCTTCGATGCGGGCGGCCCGAAGGCGGCCAACCGCGCCGACCAGCAGCAGAACAAGCCGAAGCAGAGCGCCGCCCCGGCGGTCCAGCAGCGGACGCAGCCGCCGGCCGTCGTCGAGCCTCCCGCCGAGCGCGTCGAGGAGGTCACGCCGGCGCCGCGCCCGGCGGCCCCTGTGCGCGAGCCGGTGCCCGTGGCCCAGGCCGCTGGGGAGCGGGGCTCGCAGAACGGCCAGCCGACCCAGGGGCTGGAGGTGCCACGGGTCTTCGACGAGCAGCCTCGCAGCCGTCGCGACGACGACCTGGACGTGCCCGATTTCCTCAAGTGAGGTCCTCATCGCAGACCTCGGCCCGGGCGCCGTCGGCGGCTTCACCACTCGCGCCGGCGGCGTCAGCCGCGGGGTGTACGAGTCCCTGAACCTCGGCGCCGGGGTGGCCGACGAACCCGCCGCTGTCGCGGTGAACCGCCGCCGGGTGTCCGACCGGTTCGGGCGCCCGGTGGCGTTCCTGACCCAGGTGCACTCCGACCGCGTCCACGAGGTGACCGGACCACCGCCGGCGGGCACGGTCGCCGTGGCCGAGGCGGACGCCCTGCTGACCGCCCGCGTCGACGTGGCCCTCGGCGTGCTGGTCGCCGACTGCGTGCCGATCCTGCTCGCCGGTGACGGGCTGGTCGCGGCCGTTCACGCGGGGCGGCGGGGCCTGGTGTCGGGTGTCCTGACGCACACCCTCGCGCGGATGGCGGCCGCCGGGTCGCCGGCCGGGCGCGCGGCCATCGGGCCGTCCATCTGCGGCAGGTGCTACGAGGTTCCCGAAGCCATGCGCGCCGAGGTTGCGGCGCGGATGCCGGTGGTCGCTGCGACCACGTCCTGGGGCACGCCGGCCCTCGACCTCGCCGCCGGGGTTCGAGCCCAGCTCGCCGACGCCGGGGTGCCAGAGGTGCACCACGAGGCCCGGTGCACCCGGGAGGACCCGGACCTCTTCTCCTACCGCCGGGACGGCGTGACCGGACGGTTCGCGGGCGTGATCGCCCTCGAGGCGTGAGCGGCGGCGTGTTCGAGCCGCGGCGACACGCCGCGACCGGTGCCGGACGGCTCGGGAGGGCTGGTCTAGCGTCTGAGGCAACGACACCCACCCCACCCCGACGGGCGAGAACCACCCGCCGCCCGGCGAACACATGAGGAGCAGGCATGGCCGGAGCGCTGCGCAAGACGATGATGTACCTCGGGCTCTCCGAGGCTGACCGTGAGAACGCCTACGACGACCGGCTCGTGGACACCCACGACGTCGAGGACTCCTACGACGACTACGACGCGTACGAGCCCGTCGAGGAGACGCCCGCCCAGGAGGCCCAGGTGACACCGATCACACGCGCGGCGTCGCACACCGGCGCGAACCTGCGCCGCATCACCACCGTGCACCCGCGTACCTACAACGACGCGAAGGTGATCGGTGAGGCCTTCCGGTCCGGCACCCCGGTGATCATGAACCTCACCGACATGACCGACGCCGAGGCCAAGCGTCTCGTCGACTTCTCCGCCGGTCTCGTGTTCGGGCTACGGGGCGCCATCGAGCGCGTGACGAACCGGGTGTTCCTGCTCTCGCCCGCCACGGTGGAGGTGGCGACCGAGTCGCACGAGCCCGACACCAAGGCCCGGTTCTTCAACCAGAGCTGACCGTGGCGTGGGTCGTCGGGGTCATCTATCTGGTCCTCCTGCTGTTCCTGATCCTCCTGCTGGTCCGGGTGGTGCTGGACTGGGTGATCCAGTTCGCCCGGGAGTGGAAGCCTTCCGGCGTGATGCTGGTGGTCGCCGAGGTGGTGTACACCGTCACCGACCCACCGCTGAAGACGCTCCGTCGGCTGATCCCGCCGCTGCGCCTGGGTGGCTTCTCCCTCGATCTCGCGTTCCTCGTGCTGATCATCGTGGTCTCCGTGCTGATGGCCATCCTGCGACCGCTGACACCTGCATGAGGTGCAAGTACCGAGAAGTCCGCTACCGTGAACCTGCGTCAGTGACACACTGTCGCTGATCCGAACGACCTAGACCGAGGTGACGACTATGGCGCTGCTGACGGCAGACGACGTCCTCAACAAGAAGTTCCAGCCGACCAAGTTCCGTGAGGGCTACGACCAGGACGAGGTCGACGACTTCCTCGACGAGATCGTGAACACCCTGCGGGTGGTCGGCGGCGAGAACGAGGAGCTCAAGGCCAAGCTCGAGGCGGCGGAGCGTCGCGTCTCCGAGTTGTCCGGATTCGCCGGCGGTGGCGAGGCAGCCGCCGCCTCCGTCGAGGACACGACGCAGTTCGCCGCGGTCGGCGACCAGCCCGAGGCCGAGGCGGCCCCCGAGGCCGAGGAGGCACCGGCCCCCGCAGCCGCGGCCGCCTTCACCCCGCCGTCCGCCGGGACCGAGCCCGAGTCCGCGACCGGCATGCTCCAATTGGCCCAGCGGGTCCACGACGAGTACGTCAGCAACGGCAAGGCCGAGGCCGACCGGATCGTCTCCGACGCCACGGCCGAGGGCGAGCGCCTCACCCGCGAGGCCGACGAGCAGCGGGCCCGCACCCTCAACCAGCTCGAGGGTGAGCGTTCCCTGCTCGAGCGCAAGATCGACGAGCTGCGGGTGTTCGAGCGGGACTACCGCACGCGCCTGAAGAGCTACCTGGAGGGCCTGCTCTCCGACGTCGAGGGTCGCGGCAACGTGTCCTCGTCGTACTCGGACCAGGCCGGCGAGTCGCGCCGCCCGTAGGTCGTAGCGCACCATAGTTCCACCACGGCGGCGGGCCTCCGACCAGGGGGCCCGCCGCCGTTCCTGAGCCGGAGAGGGCAGCACCCATGGACCGTTCGACGGAGCCGACCCCGTCGGACGCCGAGCAGACGCACCGCTCGACCGACTCCTCGGCCGGTGGCCGCCACCAGGCCACCGCGCCGGCCCGGCGCCGGCGCCTGCTCGCGCTGTTGGTCGGGCTCACGGTGGTGGTGCTGGTCGTGGATCAGGCGACCAAGTACCTCGCGGTGACCCGGCTGGAGCCGGGTGAGTACGTCCCGGTCATCGGGGACTTCCTCGGGCTGAGCCTCGTGTTCAACTCCGGGGCTGCCTTCTCGTTCGCGGAGGGTTCCACCTGGATCTTCACGATCGCGGCGACCGTGGTCACCACCGTCATCATCGTGGTGGCCCGACGGCTCGGGTCGCTCGCGTGGGCGATCGCCCTCGGCGCTCTGCTCGGGGGTAACCTCGGCAACCTCGCGGACCGGCTGTTCCGCGAGCCCGGGTTCGGCAAGGGCCACGTGGTCGACATGATCAACTACAACAACTGGTTCGTCGGCAACGTCGCGGACATCGCGATCGTGCTCTCCGCGATCGGGATCGCGGTCCTCACCTTCCGCGGCCTCGGCGTGGACGGTCGCCGCCTGGCTCCGGCCGGCCCCGACGCGGAGGCGACCACCGACGACGAGGCGAGTTCCGCCGTCGAGCCGGAGGGGACCGGACCCGATCGGGACCCGACCACCGACGAGGAGGCGAGCACCGCCGTCGAGCCCGGTGACGGCGCGACGACCGCCGACGGCTCCGACCGTGGCTGACACCCGCGCGATGCCTGTCCCGGACGGGCTCGCCGGCGAACGCGTCGACACCGCGCTGGCCCGGCTGCTCGGTCTGAGCCGTACCCGCGCGGCCGAGCTCGCCGCGAACGGCGACGTGCTCCTGGACGGGCGCCCGCTCGGCAAGTCCGACCGGCTCACCGCGGGCGGCTGGCTCGAGGTGACCCTCGCGGACCTCGCGCCGACGCCGGCTGCGCCACCGGAGCCGGTGCCCGGCATGGCCATCCGGTTCGACGATGAGGACGTCGTGGTCGTGGACAAGCCGGTCGGAGTCGCCGCGCACCCGAGCCCGGGCTGGACCGGGCCGACGGTCGTCGGTGGACTGGCCGCGGCGGGGTACCGGATCTCCACCTCCGGCGCACCGGAGCGGCAGGGCGTGGTACACCGACTCGACGTCGGCACCTCCGGCCTGATGGTCGTGGCCAAGAGCGAGCGCGCGTACACCGTGCTCAAGCGTGCGTTCAAGGAGCGCACCGTCGAGAAGGTCTACCACGCCGTGGTCCAGGGGCATCCGGATCCGTCGACCGGCACGATCGATGCCCCGATCGGGCGGCACCCCACCCTCGACTACAAGTGGGCCGTGGTCGCCGACGGCAAGGACAGCGTCACCCACTACGAGACGCTCGAGGCGATGCGGCGGGCGTCCCTGCTCCAGATCCGGCTGGAGACCGGCCGGACCCACCAGATCCGGGTGCACATGAGTGCCGTGCACCACCCGTGCGTGGGTGACCTGACCTACGGAGCGGACCCGAGCATCGCCACGGAACTGGGCCTCACCCGGCAGTGGCTGCACGCGATGCGGCTCGGCTTCCACCATCCCGGCACGGGGGAGTGGCTCGAGGTCACGAGTTCCTACCCGGAGGACCTCGCCCTCGCCCTGGAGAGGCTGCAGGCGCCGTGAGGGTGGTCCGGATCGACCCGGCGGACCCCGCGGCACTGGCCCGGGTGCACGCGATCCGGTTCGAGGTGTTCGTCGGCGAACAGGGTGTGCGCGCCGACGAGGAACTCGACGACCTGGACGCCCGGCCGGGCACCTCGCACGTGCTCGTCACCGACGACCCCGACGACGCCACCGGGGCCGCCGACCTCGGCACCGCACGGCTGCTCGCCGACCCGGCGCACCCGGGCACCGTGCACGTCACCCGGGTCGCGGTGCGGGGCCGGGCCCGACGGCGGGGCGTGGGCGGGGTGCTGATGGTCGCCCTCGAGGAGATCGCGCTGGCCGAGCACGCGGCGGGGGAACCGGCGACGGTACGGGTCGAGCTGTCCGCACAGGAGGGCGCGCTGCCGTTCTACGCGGCCCTCGGCTACGCGATCGGCACCGACCGCTACCTCGACGCCCGGATCTGGCACCGCGACGCCGTGAAGGTGCTCACGGCGCGCTGACGTCCGGCACTCCGCCCGGCGAGCAGGTCCAGGCGAGCGAGTCGGGCACGGGCGGCTCGGTCGGCGTGAAGCGGCTCGGTCGGCCGGACGCGACACTCAGCCGACGTCGTCCCAGCGCCGCGGGCCGGCTCCGGTCTCGCCGAGGGTGTCCGACGGGTTCTGCAGCGTGCAGGTGCGCAGGCTCAGGCAACCGCAGCCGATGCAGCCGGTCAGGTCGTCGCGCAGGTGCTCCAGCGCCGCGATCCGCTCGTCGAGTTCGGTGCGCCAGATCCGGGACAGCCGGGCCCAGTCCGCCTTCGTCGGGGTGCGGCCCGAGGGTAACGACTCCAGCGCCTCCCGGATCCTGGCCAGCGGGATCCCGACCCGTTGGGAGACCCGGATGAACGCGACCCGGCGCAGCGTGTCCCGCCGGTAGCGGCGCTGGTTCCCGGGCGTGCGCTCGGCGCCGATCAGCCCCTGCCGCTCGTAGAAGTGCAACGCCGACGGCGCCACCCCGCTGCGCGCGGAGAGTTCGCCCACGGTCAGCACGTGCGTCTTCCCACCCTCGATCCGGGGCATCGTCGAAACCTCCTTGACCTCAACCACTGTTGAGACTCTAGCCTGCTCGTCATGACCCCATCCGTGGCCGCGGAGCCACCCCTGACCGTGCTCGGCCCGCGGCTGCGCTGGATCAGCATCGGCATGTGCGCCCTCGTGTTCCTGGCCGCGTTCGAGTCCCTCGCGGTGACCACGGTGATGCCTGGCATCAGCGCCGCTCTGGACGGAGCCTCGCTGTACGCGCTGGCGTTCTCGGGCCCGCTTGCGGTCGGCATCATCGGGATGGTGGTCGCGGGCCAGTGGTCGGACCGGACCGGGCCGCGGAGTCCGCTGCTGGCCTCCCTCGCCCTGTTCGTGGTCGGGCTCGCCATCGCCGGGCTCGCCGGCTCGATGGAGATCCTGGTCGCCGGGCGGCTCCTGCACGGACTCGGTGGCGGGGCGATCACGGTGGCCCTGTACGTGATGGTCGCCCGGATCTACCCGGCCGACCTGCACCCGCGGATCTTCGCGGGCTTCGCCGCCGCCTGGGTGGTGCCCTCCCTGGTGGGACCGTTCCTGGGTGGGCTGGTCGCCGAGCATCTCGGCTGGACCTGGGTGTTCCACGGCGTGATCCTGCTCGTCGTCCCGGCGGTCCTCATGCTGCGACCTGCGCTGCGCCGGCTCGCCGCGGACACCCCGAGTGCCCGGGCGCCCTGGCGCCCGGCCACCGTCGGCTGGGCGGTGCTGGCCGCGGCCGGGGTGCTCGCTGTCGACATCGCCTCCGCCACCGGGACCACCGGGGGCCGGGTTGGGGCCGCCGCCGCGTTCATCGTGGTGCTCCTTGCGCTGCGTCCGCTGCTGCCGACCGGTGCCCTGCGGGCCAGGCGCGGTCTCCCGGCCGTCATCACGCTGCGCGGCGTGCTGTCCGGGGCGTTCCTGGGCGCGGAGGTCTACCTGCCCTACCTGCTCACCGACGTCCACCACGTGAGCCCGGTACTGGCGGGCTTCGCCCTGACGTTCGGTGGGCTCGCGTGGGCGCTGGCGTCCCAGATCCACGGGCGGGTCGCGGCCCGGGTCAGCGACCGGGGCGTGCTGCGCCTGGGCACCAGCCTGGTGCTGTTCGCGATCGCCGCCTCGATGCTGACCAGTCTGCTCGCGGCCCCACCGCTGGCCACGGTGATCGTGTGGACCTTCGCGGGCGCCGGCATGGGGCTGGCCTACCCGCGGATCTCCACGATGGTCCTCGCGATGTCCACGGACACCGACCGCGGGTTCAACAGTTCGGCGGCGACCATCGCCGACTCCATCGGCGGTGCCGTGGCCCTGGCCGGGACGGGCGTCGTGTTCGGCACCCTCACCGGCGGCCCGACGGCGAACGCCCCGTTCACCGGGGTGTTCGCCCTGGCCACGCTGTTCGCCGTGGGCGCCGCGCTCCTGGTGCGCCGGGCGGCCGCCTCACGCCGGGCCGGCTCCGAGACGCGCGCCGCACCGGCCGCCGGTCCTGAGGCGCCCACCGCCGGTCCCGAGGCGCCCACCGACCCGGACGAGGTCACGGTCGCGGCCTGACCGCGAGTGCGAAGTTGCCGACCTCGTCCACCAGAACGGAGCGCGCGCCTACAGGTGGCCCGTCTCGGGGTCGATCTGCGCGAGGAATCCTCGGATCTCGGCCTCGAGGAACCGGGCATCGAGGTCGGCGCCGGTGTTGCTGCCGATGCTGAAGCCGTACCCGGGGTTCGGCCCGGTCAGCCAGGTGAGGTGATAGGTGCCGGCCCAGCGGCGCACCTCGAACCGCTCGCCGTCGACCGTGACGGTCTCGACCATGGACATAGGTTTCCTCCCGCCGTGCCTCGACCAGTGGGCCGGGCGTACCGGACGCCTCCATCCTCCCAGACCGCCCGGTACTGTTCACGGCGTGCTGGAACTTGCCGCGGCCTTCGGCTACTGCCTGGTCTCGGCGATCCTGATCGTGCTGCCCGCCGAGGTGTACCTGCTCACGATGGCGGTGGTCTCGGAGGTCCCCGCGGTGTGGCTGGCGCTCGCCGGAGCGCTCGGGCAGGTGGCCGGCAAGATGCTCTACTATCTCCTCGGCCGCGGCGTGCTGGACCTCGCCCACCTGCGCAAGCGGTCGACGGCGAAGGGTCGGTGGGTGGACCGCATGGACCAGGTCGAGACCTGGTGCCGGCGGCACGTCTGGGGTCCGAGCCTGGTCACCGCCGTCAGTGCGTTCGCGGGCGTGCCGCCGTACGCGCTGGTCAGCGTGCTCGCCGGGACGGTGCGGATGCGTTGGTGGCTCTTCGCGCTGATCTCCGTCGCCGGACGCTGGTTGCGGTTCTGGGCCGTGATGGCGGTCCCGCACCTGCTTCCGGACACCCTGTTCGGGATCTGAACCGGACAGTCGAGACCGGCGGACCCTCAGTGGCCGAGCACCCGCAGCCGCCGCACCGCCTCGGTGAGCACCTCGGTCGACTTCACGAACGTGAACCGGACCGTCGTGGCCAGGGCCGTGTCGGCGTCGGACCCGGCCCGGGTGAACGCCGAGGTGGGAACGCCGACGACGCCGGCCAGGGCGGGAAGTTCCCGGCAGAGGTCCGCGCCGGTATCGATGCCGGTGGGCGCCAAGGTGCCGGCGAGCAGGTCCGCGGCGTCGGCGATCACGAAGTAGGTGCCCTGGGGCCGGATCACCGTGAACCCGGCGTCGGTCAGTCCCGCACAGAGCAGGTCCCGGCGCCCGGCCAGCGATGCGGCGAGGTCACGCACCCAGGTCGCGTCCGGACCCGACCCGGTCTCGAGCGCGAGCGCGGTGGCGATCGCCGGCTGGAACGGCGATCCGCTGACGTAGGTGAGGAACTGCTTGACCGCCCGGACCGCGTCGACGAGTCCCGCCGGACCGCTGACCCAGCCGATCTTCCAGCCGGTCAGGGAGAACGTCTTGCCGGAGGAGGAGATGGTCAGGGTGCGCTCGGCCATGCCGGGCAGGGTCGCCATCGGGACGTGCGTGACGCCGTCGTAGGTGAGGTGTTCGTAGACCTCGTCGGTCACCACCAGGGCGTCGTGCGCGAGCGCCAGGCGGGCGATCTCGGTCAGTTCGGCGCGGGTCAGCACGGCGCCGGTCGGGTTGTGCGGGGAGTTGAGCAGCACCACCCGGGTCGCCGGGGTGAACGCGGCCCGCAGTGCGTCGAGGTCCAGACGGAAGCCGTCGGCCGGGTCCTCGCCAGGCCGCAGCGGCGCGCTCGTGTGCCTCGCGCCGGCGAGGGCGATGACGGCGGCGTAGGAGTCGTAGAACGGTTCGAGGGTGAGGACCTCGTCGCCCGGACCGGCCAGGGCCAGGATCGCCGCGGCGATGGCCTCGGTGGCCCCGGCGGTGACCAGGACCTCGGTGTCCGGGTCCGGAGACAGCCCGTAGTGACGCTCCTGATGGGCGGCGATCGCCTCGCGCAGCTCCCGGATCCCGGGCCCCGGCGGGTACTGGTTGTGTCCGGCCGCGATCGCGGCCGCCGCGGCCGCCTTGACGGTCTCCGGGCCGTCGGCGTCGGGGAAGCCCTGACCGAGGTTCAGCGAGCCGGTGCTGGCGGCGAGCGCGGACATCTCCGCGAAGATCGTGGGCCGGGGCGCACCGGAGGCACCGAGCAGGCCCGCGGCGGCGGCCACCTCGCGCCAGGGTCCACGCGGCAGCGCGCTCAGTTCAGCCATCCGCCGACAGTATCCGCACTCACGGGCACCCCGCTCGCCACTCGTCGAGGTCGCGGTTCTTCAGGACCAGCGAGAACCCGGCCAGGGCAGGGTCGGAGCAGTATCCGTGGAAGGCGTCGGTGTCCGTCCGGTCGGTGTACTCGATCGCGAACACCGGCCGGCCGGCGTCGAGGTAGCCGCTCACGTCGGCGCACCAGCCGTCGGCCGCACAGTCCTCGGTGACGGCGAAGTCGAACTCCCCGACGAGGTCCTCGGTCAGGTCGGGCGCGTTCTTCTGCCCGACGGCGAGTCCCCGCTCGTGCGCGGCGCTCGCCCACCAGAGGGCGTAGGCGACGGCGTCGGCGCGGGTCAGGTCGAAGCCGGTCGCGGTGTCGTAGGAGTCGATGTTGTCCGGGTCGACGGCGTCGAAGCCCGCCGCGGCGCACCCATCCAGTCGTGCCTCCATCAGCGGCGCGAGGACCTCCAGACGGCGGATGTCCAGGAAGCGTTCCCCGTCCCAGCCCGGGTAGGCCGCCCCGATCACCTCGGTGGGGAACTCGTCGGCGTCGTCTCGCCAGTCCTCCCACGCGCCGGCGTTGACGTAGCAGATGGTGTGCGCCCCGGTCGCAGCGAGGGCGGCGACCCGGTCGGGTGCCGTGTCGGCGCCGTCGAGGTCGTACACGTCGACCCCGTCGAGTTCGGCGAGCTCCGCGCCGGGCTCGGCCGCGAGCACGATCTGCCAGGAGGGCACGGTCGGCCCGGCCTCGGGTGACCACCGGTCCGGATCTCCTGCACCACCGGCACCACCAGTACCTCCGGCACCGTCGGCGCACCCGACCGACACCGCCACCAGCGCAAGGGTCAGCACCAGCGGCGCCGCCCGCCGTCGGCCCCGAACCGTCCGCACCACCCGCACAGCGTACGGTTCGCGCCCGGCCCGGGCGCCGCCGTCGGAGATCGGGAAGCCTCCCGAGCGGCCCTGAACGGGACACGCCGGGCGGGACACGCCGAGGGCGCCGGGCACGCCGGACGGCCTACCCGAAGTGTCGGCGGCTCGACCTAGAATCTCCTGCATGTCCGACGATTTCGTGCACCTCCACGTCCACACCGAGTACTCGATGTTGGACGGGGCGGCACGGCTGGACGACCTGTTCTCCGAGGCGCAGCGGCTCGGCCAGTCCGCGGTCGCGACCACGGACCACGGATATCTGTTCGGCGCCTACGACTTCTGGTCGAAGGCCCGCAAGTACGGCATCAAGCCGATCATCGGCGTCGAGGCGTACGTCACCCCGGGCACGTCCCGCTTCGACAAGACGCGCGTGCGCTGGGGCGAGGCGAGCCAGGCGGGCGACGACGTCTCGGCGCGCGGCGCCTACACGCACATGACCCTGCTCTCGCGGACCACCGCGGGCATGCACAACCTGTTCCGGATGAGTTCGCTGGCCTCGCTCGAGGGGCAGCTCGGCAAGTGGCCGCGGATGGACCGGGACCTGCTGTCCACCTACTCCGAGGGCCTGATCGCCACGAGCGGGTGCGCGTCCGGTGAGATCCAGACCCGGCTGCGCCTGGGCCAGCGCGACGAGGCGGTCCGGGCGGCCGGGGAGCTCCAGGACATCTTCGGCAAGGAGAACTTCTACATCGAGATCATGGATCACGGTCTCGACATCGAACGGCGCACGTTCGCGGACCTGATCGAGATCGCGAAGGAGATCGGCGCGCCGCTGCTGGCCACCAACGACCTGCACTACACCAAGGAGGAGGACGCCCACGCGCACGAGGCGCTCCTGTGCGTGCAGTCCGGGGCCACGCTCGACGAGCCCACCTACGATCAGGGCGGCAAGCGGTTCGCGTTCGGTGGCCAGGGCTACTATCTGAAGTCCGCCGCCCAGATGCGCGAGCTGTTCCGGGACTACCCGGAGGCCTGCGACAACACGTTGCTCGTGGCCGAGCAGTGCGACGTGACGTTCACCGAGCAGGTCGGCAAGTACATGCCGCACTTCCCGGTGCCCGAGGGCGAGGACGAGATCTCCACCTTCGTGAAGTCCGTGGAGGTCGGTCTGCACAAGCGGTTCGGCGAGACCGTCCCGGACGAGGTCCGCAAGCAGGCCTCCTACGAGATCGACATCATCACCTCCAAGGGGTACGCCGGCTACTACCTGGTGGTCGCCGACTTCATCAACTGGGCCAAGGACAACGGCATCCGGGTCGGGCCAGGCCGTGGCTCCGGAGCCGGGTCCATGGCCGCGTACGCGATGAGCATCACCGAGTTGGACCCGCTGCAGAACGGGCTGATCTTCGAGCGGTTCCTCAATCCCGAGCGGATGTCGCTGCCGGACTTCGACATCGACTTCGACGAGCGTCGCCGCGGCGAGGTCATCAAGTACGTCTCGGACACCTACGGCGAGGACAAGGTCGCCTACATCGTCACCTACGGCACCATCAAGGCCAAGCAGGCTTTGAAGGACTCCTCCCGGGTGCTCGGCTACCCGTTCGGGATGGGGGAGAAGCTCACCAAGGCGATGCCCCCGGCGGTGATGGGCAAGGACGTCACCCTCACGGGCATCTACAACCCGCAGGACAAGCGGTACGCCGAGGCGGACGAGTTCCGCAAGGTCGTCGAGCTCGACCCGGACGCCCAGCGGGTGCTCGAGACCGCCCGCGGCCTGGAGAACCTGAAGCGCCAGTGGGGCGTGCACGCGGCGGGCGTCATCATCGCCAGCGAGCCGCTGATCGACATCATCCCGATCATGCGCCGGGAGCAGGACGGCGCCGTGATCACCCAGATCGACTTCCCCGCCGGGGAGGACCTCGGCCTGGTGAAGATGGACTTCCTGGGGCTGCGCAACCTGACCATCCTCGACGACGCGCTCGACAACATCGTCGTCAACGGCAAGGAACCGGTGGTCGTCGAGGACCTGCCCCTGGACGACCGCCCCACCTACGGTCTGCTCTCGCGTGGCGACACCCTCGGCGTGTTCCAGCTCGACGGCGGCGGCATGCGGTCGCTGCTGCGGCTGATGCGGCCGGACAACTTCGAGGACATCTCCGCCGTCGGCGCCCTGTACCGGCCGGGCCCGATGGGCGCGAACTCACACACGAACTACGCCCTGCGCAAGAACGGCCAGCAGGACATCACCCCGATCCACCCCGAGCTGGCCGAACCGCTCGAGGAGGTCCTCGGCACCACCTACGGCCTGATCGTCTACCAGGAGCAGGTGATGGCGATCGCCCAGCACCTGGCCGGGTACACGCTCGGGCAGGCCGACCTGCTCCGGCGGGCGATGGGCAAGAAGAAGCGCGAGGTGCTGGACGCCGAGTTCGACAAGTTCAGTTCCGGCATGGTCGAGCGCGGTTACTCCGCGAAGGCGATCAAGACCCTCTGGGACGTGCTCGTCCCGTTCTCCGACTATGCGTTCAACAAGGCGCACTCGGCCGCGTACGGGCTGGTCTCCTACTGGACGGCCTACCTCAAGGCGAACTACCCGACCGAGTACATGGCCGCCCTGCTCACGTCGACGCGGGACGACAAGGACAAGTCGGCGCTCTACCTCAACGAGTGCCGCCGGATGCGGATCACGGTCCTGCCGCCGGACGTGAATGCCTCCGCGGCCACGTTCACCCCGGTCGGGTCGGACATCCGGTTCGGCCTCGCCGCGGTGCGTAACGTCGGCAACAACGTGGTCGCCGCGATCGCCGCGGCCCGCGAGGAGAAGGGGGACTTCACCTCTTTCACGGACTTCCTCGAGAAGGTGCCCGCGGTGGTCTGCAACAAGCGGACCATCGAGTCACTGATCAAGGCCGGCGCGTTCGACTCCCTCGGCCACACCCGCCGTGCGCTGCTGATGGTGCACGAGCAGGCGGTGGACTCCGTGATCGGGGTCAAACGCAAGGAGGCGGAGGGCCAGTTCGACCTGTTCGCCTCGCTCGGCGGTGGGGACGCCGACGGCGGAGGTTTCGCCGTGGAGGTCCCGGACCTTCCCGAGTGGGACAAGAAGCAGAAGCTCGCCTTCGAGCGGGAGATGCTCGGCCTGTACGTGTCCGATCACCCGCTGTCCGGCATCGAGCACGTGCTCACCCAGGCGGCGGACGTCTCGATCGCGACCCTGAACGCGGACGAGGCCCGCCCGGACGGGTCCACGGTGACCATCGCGGGGCTGATCACCTCGCTGCAGCGCAAGATGTCGAAGCAGGGCAACGCGTGGGCAGCGGTCACGATCGAGGACATGGAAGGCTCGGTCGAGGTGATGTTCTTCGGCGAGACCTACCTGGCGTACTCCACGATCCTCGCCGAGGACCAGGTCGTGGTGCTGCGCGGGCGGGTCCGACGCCGGGACGAGGTCATGCAGTTGCAGGCCATGGAGGTCTCCATCCCGGACGTGTCCGTGGGCGACGACGCACCGATGCTGCTGTCCATCCCGACGAACCGGTGCACCACGCCGGTCGTCGAGCAGTTGCGCGACATCCTGTCCACGCACCCCGGGGTCACCGAGGTGCACGTCAAGCTCACCGAACCCGGGCGGGCCACGGTGCTCCGGCTCGAGGACGGCCTGCGGGTGGAGCGCACCCCGGCGCTGTACGGCGACCTCAAGGCGCTGCTCGGGCCGAGCTGCCTGGTCTGAGCCCGGCGCCGGCCGCCGCCGGACGGGCCGGACCGGTTCATTCCAGCCAGGTGGTGACGAACCGCTCGTTGGCATGGATGTGCACGGCCTCGTAACCGTCGGAGCCGGTCCGGAACGTGTGCGGGGTGTCCGCGGGGGCCACCAGGATCTGCCCGGCGTGGCCCTCGAGCTCGACGTCGCCGATCGTGAACGTGGCCGAGCCGCGGCGGATCAGGAACGTCTCCGCGTAGGGGTGCTGATGCAGGCGGGGGCCGACCCCGGCGCGGGAGGTGGACTCGAGGATCAGCGAGATCCCGGCTCCGCCGGGCAACTCCTCGTAGTTCTCGGCCCACTCCTCGCCGTCGCTGCGACCATCGGTGCGGTTGATCACGAGGCTGTCCATCGCTTCACCGTAACCGCGGACCGTGACGGCCACCAGGGTGCGCGCGTGCTCGCCGGCCGCGCCGGCCCGCGGCCGTGCCACCGGGCGCCACCGGGTCCCACCCGGCCGGCCACCCGCTCAGACGGGCCTGACCACCCGGAGCCGCCGGACGCCGTCGGGCAGGTCCACCTCGACCAGGTCGCCGGGGTGCAGCTGCCGGCCGCGGCGGGACTCCGCCTCGCCGTTGACGTCGATCGCCTCGTCGGAGAGCAGGGCGCGCGCGGTCGCGCCGTCGTCGGCGATGCCGGTGAGCTTGAGGAACTGACCGAGGCGGATCATGTCGTCACGGATCTCGACGTCGGTGGGCTGGTCGGGCTTCGGCGTGGCCATCGGGCCAGTATCCCAGCCTCACGAGGCGTCGACGGTGACCCAGGCCGCGCGCCACTGGGGTGCCTCGAACGGCTCGGCCCAGTACGCCGTCTCCCGGGCGATCCGGCGGTCCCGGAACTCGAAGATGAACACGCTGCGGTAGGCGGCCCCGCCTCCGTAGTCCAGCGTGGCCTCGAGGACCACCAGATCCGCGGCGGTCAGGATCCGTCGCGGCGTGACGGTCGGCAGGCCCGGGAACGCCCCGTAGACGGCCCGGCGGTTGTCGCCGCCGATCACCTGTTCGCCGGACTGGGGCCAGTCCATGACGGCGTCCTCGTGGAACAGCTCGTCCATGACCTCGGTCCGCTTGTCGTTGAGGCACTGGACCAACCGCTCGACGACGGCTCGGTTCTCGATCTCGTTCATGACGACCTCCTGGCCGCTCTCGCACGCTCCATCGCGTGCGGACCAGGCAAGTGTAGGCCCGACGTCGTCAGGGTACCTGGGAGTTCGGGCCGGTGGCCCGACGCCCTAGACTCGTGCGCGTGATGCGAACGATCGACCTGCGTGGCCGGGCACTTCCGGCGTCCGAGCTGCGAGCGGTGCTGCCGCGCGCCGAGGTGGACATCGAGGTGGCCATCGGGCGGGTCGCACCCATCCTCGACCGGGTCCGTGCCGAGGGCGCCCCGGCCCTGTACGCCTACGCCGAGCAGTTCGACGGCGTCCGGCCGGCCAGTCTGCGGGTGCCGGCCGTGGTGCTCGCAGCCGCCCTCGAAGAGCTCGCGGTCGACGTGCGCGTGGCCCTCACCGAAGCGATCCGGCGGGCCCGGCTCGGCCACGAGGCGCAGCTGCCCACACCGCGGACCACCGCGTTCGGACCCGGTGCCCGCGTGCACCAGAGGTGGATCCCGGTGCAGCGGGTCGGCCTGTACGTGCCCGGCGGGCTCGCGGTGTACCCGTCCTCGGTGGTGATGAACGTGGTCGCCGCGCAGGTCGCCGGCGTGGAGTCGCTCGCGGTCGCCAGCCCGCCGCAGAAGGACAACGACGGCCTGCCGGACCCGACGATCCTGGCGGCCTGCGCCCTGCTCGGTGTCGACGAGGTGTACGCCGTCGGGGGTGCCCAGGCGATCGGGATGTTCGCTTACGGGCTGCGCTCCGAGGGGCCCGAGGACTCCTGCGAGCCGGTGGATGTGGTCACCGGACCCGGCAACATCTACGTCGCTGCCGCGAAGCGGGCCGTGCTCGGGGTCGTCGGCATCGACGCCGAGGCCGGCACCACCGAGATCGCGGTGCTCGCCGACGCCGGCGCCGACCCCCGGTTCGTCGCGGCGGACCTGATCAGCCAGGCCGAGCACGACCCGGCCGCCGCGTCCGTGCTGGTGACCGACTCCGAGGACCTGGCGGCCGCCGTCGCCAAGGAGATCGAGACCCGCGCCACCACCGCCAAGCACGCCGCGCGGATCCGCGCGGCCCTGAGCGGTCCCCAGTCCGGCGTGGTGCTCGTCGACGACCTCGACCACGGCATCGACGTGGTCAACGCCTACGCCGCCGAGCACCTGGAGATCCAGACGGCCGACGCCGCCGCCGACGCTGCGCGGATCCGCAACGCGGGAGCGATCTTCGTCGGCCCGTACTCGCCGGTTCCGCTCGGGGACTACATCGCCGGCTCGAACCACGTGCTTCCCACCGGCGGCACCGCCCGGTTCGCCAGCGGGCTCGGCGTGCAGGCGTACCTGAAGTCGGTCCAGGTGATCGACTACGACGAGGCCGCCCTGAAGGAGGTCACGGACGACCTCGTCGCGCTCGCCGAGTCCGAGGACCTGCCTGCGCACGGTGAGGCCGCGCTGCTTCGTCGCGGGGACTGAGAACCCTTCCGACGACGACGGAGGACCGGGGGACGGGCATGAGCGAGGAACGACTGCGCACCCGGCCCGGGTTCGTGCGGTTCTGGACGGCGTCGACGGCGGCCGGGTTCGGCTCCTACGTCAGCGCCCTCGCGCTGCAGGTCCTCGTGGTGCAGGTCCTGGAGGCGGGCGCGACCGGCGTCGGCCTCGTCAACGCCGCCCGCTGGCTGCCGTACCTGCTGTTCGGCATCGTCGCCGGGGTCCTGGTGGACCGGGCCCGACGGCGGCCGGTGCTGGTGGGCGCGGACGTCGCCCGTGCGTTGCTGCTGACCGCGGTGCCCGCGCTGGCGCTCACCGGATACCTGAGCGTGTGGTCTCTGATGGTGGCGATGGCCCTCTTCGGGCTGATGTCGCTGCTGCATGACGCGGCATCCCAGTCCTACCTGCCGCGGCTCGTGCCGGGACCGCTCCTGGTCCGGGCGAATGCCCGGCTCGACCAGAGCGACGCGCTCGCCCAGACCACCGGGCCGGTCGTCGCCGGAGCCCTGGTCTCGATCCTGACCGCGCCCTGGGCGATGCTGGTGGACGCCGCCACCCGCCTCGTCTCCGCCTTCATGATCGCTCGGATCCCGATCGAGGAGGCGCCGTCGCAGAAGCTGACCCTGCGCGGGGTCGGCCGCGAGGCGAGGGAGGGGCTGGGCTGGCTGTACCGGCACCGGACCCTCGGCCCGCAGACGATCGGCACCCATGCGTGGTTCCTGTTCAATGCTGCCGCCGGTGCCGTGCTCGCCCCCTACGTGCTGACGGAGCTGGGGCTGAGCGCGTTCACGCTCGGACTGGTCCTCGCGATCGGCGGCACGGGTGCCCTGCTCGGCAGCCTCAGCGCGGTTCGGCTCGGCACCCGCTTCGGGGCCGGCCGGGTGGCGATCGCCTCCATGGCCGTCAACGGCGTCGGCTGGGCGATCATGGCGATCGGTGTGGGCCCGTGGGCGGGCGCGCTGCTGGTCGGTCTCGGTCAGGCGGTGCTCGGCTACTCGATGGGTACGTCCAACCCGAACGAGATGGGCTACCGGCAGGTCGTCACCCCCGATCACCTGCAGGGCCGCACGAACGCCACGGCGCGCTCCATCAACCGCGCCATGGTCGTCGTCGGCGCACCCGTGGGTGGGCTGGTCGGGGACGCGATCGGGTTCCAGCCGGTCCTGCTGGTCACGGCTGTCGGGTTCGTGGCGATCGCGGCGATCCTCTGGCTCACCCCGTACCGGGGCGCCCGGCTCGAGGAGCGCCCGGAGCCCGGCGCCGGGCCCGGTTCCGACCAGTAGGTGCGGCCGGCGCCGAGACCGCGGTCAGTGCCGGGCCAGGATCGCGGTGACGTCCGTCCCGGCCGGCAGCACTCCGTACTGCGCCGCCCGGTCCGCACCGAGGCGGGCCGCGACGAACGCCTCGGCCGACGCCGTCGGTGAGTGCCGCAGCATGAGCGAGGCCTGCATCGCCAGGGCGAGGGCCTCGGTGAGCCCGCGGGCGCCAGCCTGGCGGTCCACCGGTTCCTGGCCGGCGGCCGCGGTCAACAGTTCCCGGACCCGGCGAAGGTGTGCGTCGTAGGTGGGGTGCGCGCCGGCGGTGGTGGCCAACTCGTCGAGGACCGCCTGCACCGAACCGGGCTCGCGGGCGAGCGCGCGCAGGACGTCGAGGGCGATGACGTTGCCCGAGCCCTCCCAGATCGCCATCACCGGCTGCTCGCGGTAACGCATCGCGAGCGGGAACGCCTCGGTGTACCCGTTCCCACCGAGGCACTCCAGCGCCTCGAACGCGTGGTGCGGCCCACGCTTGCAGACCCAGTACTTCGCAAGCGGGGTCGCGAGGCGGCGGAACGCGACGTCCGCCTCGGAGGCGTCGTCCTCGTAGGCCGCGGCCAACCGAAGAGACGTGAGGGTCGCGGCCTCGGCCTCCAGGGCCAGATCCGCGACGACCGCGGCCATGGCCGGCTGGTCGACGAGCCGGGACCCGAACGCCTGCCGGTGTCGGACGTGCCAGAGCGCCTCGGCCACCGCCTGGCGCATGCCCGCGGTACTGCCGAGCACGCAGTCGAGCCGGGTGCGGGCCACCATCTCGATGATGGTGCGAACGCCACGTCCCGGCTCGCCCACCAGGTGGCCGACGGTGCCCTCGAACTCGACCTCGCCGGAGGCGTTGGACCGGTTGCCGAGTTTGTCCTTGAGTCGCTGGATCCGGAACACGTTAGGGGTCGCATCCTCCAGCACGCGGGGCACCAGCAGGCAGGACAGCCCTTCGGCGTTACCGTTGCGGGACGTCTGGGCGAGCACCAGGAACGCGTCGGACATCGGCGCCGAGCAGAACCACTTGTGCCCGGTGATCAGGTAGTCGCTGCCGCCGGCGTGCTCGCCCCAGGTGGTGTTGGCGCGAACGTCCGAGCCACCCTGCTTCTCGGTCATGGCCATACCCAGGAGTGCGCCGGGCTTCGCAGCCGGCTCGGCGAGGGCACCGTCGTAGCCGCGGGCGAACAGTCGCGGCAGCCAGCGATCGGCCAGGTCCGGCGTGGTGCGCAGCGCCGGGACCGCCGCGTGCGTCATCGACACCGGGCACGCGTGCCCGGGCTCGACCTGGGCGAAGAGCATGAACGTCGCGGCCCGGGCGACGTGCGCGCCGGGACGGGGGTCAGACCAGCCGCTCGTGTGCGCACCGTGCGCGACCGCCTCGGCGATCACCCGGTGGTAGCCGGGGTCGTAGTCGACGAGGTCCACCCGGCGGCCCCACCGGTCGTGGCTGCGCAGCAGCGGAGGGCGGGTCTGCGCGGCCACCGCGTCGGCCTGGAACGCGGCCGACCCGATCAGGGCGCCCGCCTGCTCAAGCACCGGCAGCCCCCACCCCGCACCGAATGTGGCCACGGCGTCGACGAGAACCGTGTTGCTGGTGAACTCGTTGACGTCCTCCCGCGCGGGTGCCTGGTTGACCACGTCGTGGGTCTCCCGGGCCCGTGGGTGCGTCGACTCCCGCTCGATGTCGGTCATGGCCGCAGGGTGGCCAACCACTGCTCGGTCTCGCGGGAGGTCCGCAGGCGCACCACGGTGGGAGTCTCGGGCTCCGCCCCCGGGCCGCCGCCGGCCGCGTCCCCCGGAGTCTCGCTCGGCACCCGCCCGCGACCCGGCACGGTCGACGGGTCGGCGGCCCAGCGCCGGATCCGCTCCCGCTTGCGGGCCCAGCTCTGGAAGTGCCACCTGATGATCGAGTCCTTCGAGAAGGCCTGACGCCAGGACTCGGTGTTGCCGTTGCACATCTCCTCACGGGTGATCGCGCGGGAGAGGGTCCGGCGAACCAGCCGCTGCAGGGAGAACCAGCGCGGGTAGTCGAGGGCGACGATCAGCTCGACCCGGGCGAGCGGCACGTCGACCCACTTGCCGTAGGCGGTGTCCATGACCCAGTGTTCCCGGGCGCAGATCTGCTCGGCGAGCCGGCGCTGCTCCTCAGGCGGCCGTTCGGTCCAGCCCGGAAGCCACCCGATCTCGTCGTCCACGGAATGCCATGGCAGGCCGCGGGCCTCGCCGATCCTGCGGGCCAGGGTGGTCTTGCCCGAACCCGTGACGCCGTAGACCAGGATCCGCCGAGCACGTGCGTCGTCCATCGGGCCATGCTGGCACACGGTGGGTGTTCCGTCAGGGTCCCGCTCGAGCCGATCCAAGGGGGGCGGTCAGGGCGATCCCGGATGTTGCGGTCGCCGATTGGCCCGTACCGTTGAGGACATGGACGCAATCTTCGACACCATCCGCAAGTTCGGCTTCCGCCGGGGGCCCAGCCGGATCCTGGGCGGCCTCGGTGGCGGGATCGCCGAACAGACCGGCGTCAGCGTCGGTCTCGCCCGGATCCTGATGCTGCTGCTCGGCCTGCTGCCCGTCATCGGCTGGGGCACCTACCTCGTCGCCTGGCTGCTGCTGCCCTGGCAGGACGGCTCGATCCCGCTCGAGCGATTCATCCGCCAGCTGACGAACAGCCGCACCCAGTAGCCCGCGTGCCCTGCCTGCCGCTCAGGCCTGTGCGAGCACGAGCGGCAGGACCGCGCCGGCGCCCGCGCGCCGCAGCAGCATCGCAGCATAGGCGAGCGTCCAGCCCGAGTCGGTGTAGTCGTCCACCAGGACGACGCTCTTTCCGGCCAGACCGGTGGCGGCCGCATCGGACAGGTCCAGCTCGAGCCGGCGTGCCACGGCCGCCAGGCGCTGGGCGGAGTTCACGTCATGTCGACCCGGCCCGCGTTCCGGCGCCGGCGCGACCCGCCCCACCATCGGGACCTTGAGCAGGCGGGCGACCCCCTGTGCGAGGTGCTGCACCAATTCGGGGCGGGTGGCCGAGTCCACGAACACCACACCGTCGGCGTTCGGTGCCCAGTCGGCGACCACCCGCATCAGCGGCGTCCGCAGGCCGACCGGCAGTTCGCCGTCGGGCGTGGACCCACCCACCGGCGCGAACAACTCACGCAGCGGCACCGACCACCCCAACCCGTCCAGCCGCGCGATGGCGCGACCCGTTTGCGCCCGCTCGCCCTCGCCCAGCCGTCCGCGCAGGTCCACCCCGAGCTCGGACATCCCGCTGGGCCACTGCCGCCGCGGTGTGATCTCGATGCCCGGGGTGTCCAGGCGCTCGCGGGCCGCCTCCACCACGTCCAGGTCCGGCGGCTCCGGCACGGTGACTCCACCGCAGTTGTCACAGCGCCCGCAGCGTTCGCCTTCCGCCAGTTCCGGGTCGTCCAGGTCCCGGCGCAGGAACGCCATGCGACATGCGTCGGTGCGTTCGTACGCGATCATCGCGTCCTGCTCGGCGACGCGGGCCGCCTCGACCCTCTCGTAGCGGTCGGCGTCATAGGCCCATTCCTGACCCGTGGCCGCCCAGCCACCCTGGACCCGGCGCACTGCGCCGTCCACGTCCAGGACCTTGAGCATCATCTCCAGCCGGGTCCGGCGCAGGTCGACCTGCGTCTCGAGGGCCGCCACGGACAACGCCCCCTCGCCGAGCATGGGCAGCGCGTCGATCGCGGTGCGCACGTCGGAGGCCTTCGGGAATGCGAGCGAGCCGAAGTAGTCCCAGATCTGCTTGTCCTCCGCGCCGGGCAGCAGGACCACGTCCGCGCGTTCGACGGCGCGTCCGGCGCGGCCGACCTGCTGGTAGTAGGCGATCGGCGACGGCGGCGCACCGAGGTGGATCACGAAGCCCAGATCCGGCTTGTCGAAGCCCATCCCGAGGGCGGAGGTGGCCACCAGCGCCTTGACCCGGTTCTCCTTCAGGTCCGACTCGAGTGCCTCCCGCTCGCTGGGGTCGGTCGCGCCCGTGTACGCCTGCACCGCGTAGCCGGCGCCCCGCAGCTGCCGGGCGACCTCCTCGGCGGCGGCCACCGTCAGGCAGTAGACGATCCCCGAACCGGCGTAGGAGCTCAGGTTGGCCGTGAGCCAGGCGATCCGGGTCGGTTGGTCGGGCAGGTGCGCGACGGCCAGGTGCAGGGAGGGCCGATCGAGCCCACCACGCAGCACGAGCACATCCGTGCCGAGCTGCTCGGCGACGTCCGCGGTCACGCGCTCGTTCGCGGTCGCCGTGGTGGCCAGAACCGGGATGCCGTCGGGGAGGTCGTCGAGCAAGGTGCGGATCCGCCGGTAGTCGGGCCGGAAGTCGTGACCCCAGTCCGAGATGCAGTGCGCCTCGTCCACGACGACGAGTCCGGCGCTCGCGGCCAGGCGGGGGAGGACCTCGTCCCGGAACGCCGGGTTGTTCAGGCGCTCCGGTGAGCAGAGCAGCACGTCCACCTCGCCGGCGGCGATCTGCTCGTGAATGGCGGCCCACTCGGTGGTGTTCGCCGAATTGATCGTCACGGCGCGGATCCCGGCCCGCGATGCCGCCGCGATCTGGTCACGCATCAGCGCCAGGAGCGGGGAGATGATCACGCTCGGCCCGGCGCCGTGTTCGCGCAGGAGTGAGGTGGCCACGAAGTAGACGGCGGACTTGCCCCATCCCGTGCGCTGCACCACGAGAGCCCGACGGCCGTCGTCGACCAGCGCGGCGATGGCCCGCCACTGGTCGTCGCGCAGTTCCGCGGCGTCGGAGCCCACCAGGCGCCGCAGCACGGTCGTTGCCCGCGCCCGGGTGTCGATCGGTGCGTGACTGTTCGTGGTGTCACCGTTCCGCTCGTCATCGTTCGGTGCGGCTGTGCTCGGAGCGGTGAGGCCGGCATCCGCGGTGTCGCTCGCTGGTGTCTCACTCATCGACGGCAGCCTTTCATGCCGGGCCGACACACGCGCGCGGCCTGTGGATCGACCTGGTCCACCAGCCCGGAAGTGTGTCGCGAAGTGTCCTTCAATGTCTAGACGATGAGGGATCGCGTCGAGCACTTGTGTTACCCAGGGGTGTTCGGTTCATGCCGATTGAGGCGAACTGGCGGAGTCATCGTCGATGATTCCAGCCGACAGTTCGCCTCGAGGTGCCATCTCCGTCTAGGCTGACGACTAGACGTAGCGGCGTCCATGCCGCACAATCCAGTGGTCCGTCCGGCCTCTGGCGACGGACAGACCTACCACCCCTTGGAATCGAGCCATGACGCCCCACTCCCTTCGTGCCCGTGCCGGTACTCGCGTCGGAGCCGCGACGATCGCGGCCGTGCTGATCCTCGTCGGGTTCGGAAGCCCGGCCTGGGCACAGCCAGCCGCGGACGACACGACCGCACCCGCCGAGGAGACGTCCGAGCCGGTCGAGGGCGAGACCCCGCAACCCCAGCCCACCGACCCGACGGACGGCGGCCCGACGGACGGCGACCCGACGGCGCACCCCACCCCCGAGGTGACGGAGCCACCGACTGACGAGGACGGTTCGACCGCCGCACCCGACGAGTCGTCCGCGAACCTGGTTGCGCCGCAGTCCGTGACGGCCGCGGCCGTTCCGATCCTGGTCGCCCCGCTGCGCCCGGGCACGTACCGCATGACGTCGGCGCAGGGACCACGGTGCGCCCCGACGATCAATGCCTCGCTTGCCCACATGGGGCAGGACATGGCCGCCCCGCTGGGCACGCCGATCTATGCGATCGCAGCCGGGGTCGTGCGCTACGCGAGGCCGGAGGCCTCGGCCGGGCAGTGGATCGTCATCGAGCACGTGATCGACGGCCGCATCGTCAGCAGTTCCTACTCGCACTCGCGTAACGCCACCGAGTTCGTCCGCGCCGGCGACCGGGTGGCGGCCGGCCAGCGCATCGCCACCGTGGCCTCGACCGGTGTCTCCACCGGGCCGCACCTGCACCTTGAGATCTGGGAGGGTCGCTACGGCAACGCAGCCGGCGGGAAGGTCGTCAACCCGGACACCTGGCTCGCTGCCCGCGGCGTGTCCCTGCGCGCCGGGGCGACGTCCGTATCCACGGTGAAGCCACCGACCTCATGCACCTACTGGGCGGCCGGGACGACAACCCTGTACGCGTCCCCGTCACGCAGCGCCGCGATCGTCACCATGGTCCGGGGTGGAACCGTTCTGACCACCCCCGGTGCCGGTGTGAAGACCAACGGGTTCATCCAGGTCACCACCTCGGGCACCACCGGGTGGGCGCCGGCGGGCCAGGTCTCCCCGAAGCGCACCAGCGTGACGCCGATCCCTCGCCACGTCGTCAACCTCGACTACACCGGTGATGGCGTCTCCGACGTCCTCGCGGCCGACGCGGCCGGACGCCTTCGCCTGTACCCCGGGAACGGCGCCGGGGGATGGGCGAGCTCCCGGCAGGTCGGTGCCGGCTGGTCCGGGTTCCAACTGATCGCTGCCAATGACTTCAACCGGGACGGCCGGGCCGACATCTTCGGTGTCGACACGACGGGACGCCTGTACTTCTACGCGGGCACCGGCAACGGCGGGTTCTCCACGCGGGTAGCCTTCGGGCGCGGCTGGTCCGCCCTGACCAACGTCTTCTCACCGGGTGACTTCAACGGTGACGGGAAGGCGGACCTGGTCGCCACCGACAGCGCCGGCCTTCTCTGGCTCTACCGAGGCAACGGCTCCGGTGGATTCTTACCCGGCCGCGTCCAGATCGGGCACGGTTGGCAGATGTTCACCCAGGTCATCGCCGGTGGAGACGCGAATCGCGACGGCCGTCCGGACATCCTGGCGGTAAACCGCTCCGGCCGACTGTTCGGCTACTTCGGCAATGGAACCGGCCGCTTCACCGGGTCACGGCAACTCGGTCACGGGTGGTCCGGTCTTCAGGTGCACGGTGTCGGCGGGTTCGACCTGGACGCTTACGACGACTACCTGGCGATCACGGCAGACGGGCGGATGTACCTCTACCGCGGTTCCCCGTCGGCCTGGGTGGGTGCCGGTCAGCAGGTCGGCCGCGGCTGGTCGACGATGCGCCTGGCCTGATCCGGCGCCGTCCGGGTCCTGCACCGCCTCGACGGTGGCGCCAGGTTTGCTCACGGACAGCCGTCCGTGTGGGGCTAAGTGGCGGGGACCACCCGCCCGTGGTCGCGCCGGCCGCCGGGTCTCACGCAGCCGTGGCGTCCGGGCGAACTTGCCCGTCCTCCGTGCGAGGTCCGTCGGCGACGTTCTCCTCGGCTCGGGCCTGCTCGTTCTGTCGGTGGATGTCCCAGTTGCCCATGACGGTGCTGACGGCGTCCACGAGGTGCAGCGGGCCGCCGCCGATGGGGGTCAGAGGGTGGTTGGGATCGCGGAACTGGTCGGGGTCGGATGCTTCCGCGGAAGCGACGCCTGGACCTGATTCGTCGCGGATCGTCGGAGCTGCGCCGGATTCGGGGCTCGTCGGCCCTGATCCGGCGAGCTCCTTCGGCGTGGTCGTGGCCACGGGGGCTGCGACGGGCTCGGACGTGTGCGCGGCAACCGTAGAAGGGGCCACGGTGACTGGCGGCGTTGGTACCGAGGTGAGGATCCGGCCGTCGGGGGTGGTGAAGAAGACGGTCCCGTCTTCTCGCAGGGTGATGTCGTAGTTGCCTTCGTGGAGGAGTCGGTGGTGGGTGGCGCAGAGCAGGACCAGGTTGGTCAGGGTGGTCGGGCCGCCGTCGGCCCAGTGGTGGATGTGGTGGGCGTGGAGGTAGGCGCGGCGGTGGCAGCCGGGTGCGCGGCAGCCGTGGTCGCGGGACCAGAGTGCGCGTCTGAGGGCGGCGTTGGTGCTGCGTACGCGTGGGCTGACCTCGAGGGTGCGGCCGGGGCGGGCGTTGGGCACGACGGTGAATCCGGAGGTGTGGTTGGCGTGTAGGTGGGTGACGACGCCGGTGTCGCAGGTCAGGCGGCGCGCGGTCTCGGGGTGCAGGGCCGGGCCCAGCTCCAGGTGTGGCCCGATCAACTTCGCCGTGTCCGGCGGATCCTCCTCAGCCGTGGCCGGGTCGGCCCCCGGCGCTTCCGCGGAAGCGCCGGGGCCGGCGATGCCTGTGATTGGGGTGACGGTGGTGAAGCCACCGCGTTGCGCGCCGTCCTCGACTGCCTCGTGGGTGGCGTCATCGGAGCGCGCCGCTGGATCGCTCCTGAGAGTTCGGGTGTCCTCGCGCCCGAGCCCGTCGGCGGTCTCGGTGGGCTCGAGGACCTCGGGTTCAATGGGGCCGGCCGTGTCCGTGGGTGCGGGCCGCGCGTTGGCGAGGTCGTCGAGGGTGACGTGCAGGACGGTTTCGCCGCGTCGCTGGCCCCGGGGGGTGTGCGCACCGGTGGAGACCGCCGCCTGATCACCGGTGGTGGCGGCGTGGCCGGGGTGGGCCACGACGGACTGTTCACAGATCAGGATCAGCGCATCGATGAGGGCGTGCCCGTGCACGACACTCTCCCGCAGCCAGGGCGGTGGTTCGGGATCCGTGGAGTGCCCGGCGTCGGTGTCCTTGAGGTAGTCACCGACCCGGTTCAACTCCTCGATCAGGACCGCGGCGTCCTCCGGCGAGCACCGCCCGGAGAAGGAATAGGAACCATCGAGTTCCTCCCGGAAACGCAGGTGCCGCTCACCGTGGAGCTGGTTCACCTCATCCAGCGACCGCGCGGTGCGCACCCCGGCCACGAACCGCTCCAACTGGTTCGCGGTCGCCGACGCGGCCACGGCCAGCAGTTCCGGTTCGGTCTCGGCCGTGGCGACTCTGGTGATCGCCCGGACCTTCGAGAACGACAAGTGCCCGGCCGCGAACACTGCCGTGGTACCCGGTAGGACGGTCAGAGCATGCGCGATCCGCACATGTTCACGGGCGGTGGTCGCCGACATCCCGCACCGCCAGGACAGCCAGTTCACGCAGGAAGCGAACCCGCCCGTGTTCCAACCCTGACGATCATCGAACTCGGCCAATAACAGCAGGAACCGACACGTCGACGCCGCGATCTTGACCGCCAACCCGGACAGCTCCGCCTCGATCTCCTCCAACGGCCGCACCTCGCCAGGATCGAGTGGGGCTGCACCGGGATCGTCGGACAGCCGACTCGCGGGTTGGGTCTGGAAACTGGCTGTGGTCATGGCAACCTCCTAGTTGAAACACCTGTTCTAATCGTAGGCTCGGGCACCGACAACGTGATCGGGGCTTGTGGATGGCTGGTGCGGCTGCGTCCGCGGGGCGCTTCCGCTGAGGCGGTCTGCGGTCGCGAGGGCGGGCGCCGGCGGGGACGAGACGCTTCCGCTGAAGCAGTCTCGGGTCACGGGGACGGCGCGCCGGCGGGGAGGGGGCGCTTCCGTTGAAGCGGTCTCGGGTCACGGGCCGGGGGTGTCGGCGGGGACGGGATGCTTGCGAGAAGCGGTCAGTGGTCGCGGGGGACGGAACGCTTCCGCTGGGGTGTGTGCGGACGGGACGGGACGCTTCCGCGGAAGCGTGTCGTGGATTCGGATCCCGGTCTGTCGCAGCGCACATCCGGGGCGCGCCGACGAGGCGGCGGCGAATGGTCCGCACGTGCGGTGGCGCAGTGACGGGGCGCTTCCGGGGAAGCGGTGGGCGATCCGTGGACGGCCGTGCCCGGGCTGCTGCCTGCGCGGTGGTCGATCGCCGCGCCAGCCCGGTGAGTGGGCGTATGGCGCGATGTGCTCGGTCCCGACGATGGCTGCGTCGCGTGGCGCGCTCGGTCCGACTATTGCTGCATCGCGTGCGGACGATGGATGCGTCGCGTGGTGCGCTCGGACCCGACGATGGCTGCGTCGCGGTGCGCTCGGTAGCCACCGCCAGCGTCGCTGGTCCCGGAAAAAGCGCGCCGAGGCTCTCCACGAGAATCAGGCGAGCGAGCGGACTCCGGGAGGTGCGCCGGTCACGTCGCGTTCCACAGGTCGCGGTAGTACTCCAGGCGGGCGCGGTCTGGAGCGAGACCGTATGCCTCGATGAGCGCGTCCTCCCAGCCCGGCCCGTAGTTCCATTCCGTGCTCATGGAGGCGACCGCGATGTCGGCCCACCGGTCCGCGACGCCCATCGCGCCGAGGTCGACATGGCCCACCCAGGACCCGCGGTCGTCGAGGAGCGTGTTGGGGCAGCACGCGTCGCCGTGGCACACGACGGGCCGGTCGACGGCCGGTGGCTCCCGTAGGGGGTCCGGCACGCGGATGCCGCGGGCGGCCGCGTTCGCCAGGCGGGCGGGCACGCCCCAGTCGAACGGGCAGCCGTCGACCGGCAACGCCTCGTGCAGAGCCCGGAGTCCGGCGCCGACGGCGCGCACGGCACTCGCCGGATCCGCGATCCAGCGGGCCGCGACCGCCGACTCCCCCTCGAGCGCGGCCGTCATCAGCCACTCATGCGTCGCGTCGCCACCCTCAGCGATCACGCGTGGCACCGCGGTGTACGAAGCGGCCCAGACCAGCCGGGCGGCCTCGGCCTCCATGGACGTCTCGGCGTTCTTGGGACCGTACTTGAGGTAGCGCCCGTCGTCCGTGCGGAAGGTCACCCCGCCGAGCCCGTTGCGCCACACGGGAGTCAGCCGTGCGTCGCCTGCGAGGCGTCGAACGGGCCGTGGTTCGGCAACGGGTTCGCTGGGGATCGACACGGCTCCATCCTGCCGCTTCCGCGGAAGCGCGGACCGAACCTCAGTCGGGACGAGCGGTCGAGGCCGCCGGGTCCGCGCCCCCGTCGGTGAACCCGAACCGACCCGTCGCGTCGAACATCGCCCCGCGCACGGCCACGACCGCGGCCACCGGCAACGGCCCGCCGTACACATGCGGGAACGGCTCGGGTGCGCCGTCGAGCGCCTCGACCCGCACGGTGCGCCCGGCCGCCTCGAGAGCCGCGACATCGATCTCGAGCACCACCAGGGGCTCCGGATCGTCGGCGTAGAACGCCTCCGCCACCCCGGCGACCTGTCGCTCGTAGGAGCAGTGCAGGTACCCGACCTGCTCGATCGTGGCGCCGCGGGTGGACACGGCGTACTCCCCGGTCGCGGACGCGGCGGCCCAGTCGGCGGCGTGGGCCAGATGCAGGATCGTCTCGCTCATGCTCGCGAGCGTACGGTGCCCGACGGCGGAGCGCGCCGAGTCCGGTGGGGTCGCCCCGGTCGTGGGGCGAGAGACGAACGGCCGGGTTCCGCCGAGCGGCCGGGCGCCGGGCCGCCGGCTTCGAGCGGGTTCGCCGGGCCGCCGGCTTCGAGCGGGTTCGCCGGGTTGCCGGCTTCGAGCGGGTTCGCCGGGCCGCCGGCTTCGAGCGGGTTCGCCGGGCCGCCGGCTTCGAGCGGGTTCGCCGGACCGCCGGCTTCGAGCGGGTCCGCCGGGCCGCCGGCTTCGAGCGGGTCCGCCGGGCCGCCGGCTTCGAGCGGCGGAGCGCCGGACCTGTCCGAACAACGGGCGCCACGAAGGGTGCGCGCTGCGACCCTCCTAGACTTACCCCGTGACCGGTGACCCGACGACCCAGCCCGCCCCCGCCGTCGTGCTGCCCCTGCGCGCCGACCTGGTCGGCGAGGTGCCCTACGGCGCCCCGCAGTTGGATGTCCCGCATCTGTTGAACGTCAATGAGAACCCGTATGCGCCGCCGGCCGACGTGGTCGCGGACATCGCCCGGTCCGTCGCGGCCGCGGCCTCGGACCTGAACCGGTACCCCGACCGGGACTTCCCGGGCCTGCGTCAGGACCTCGCCGACTACCTCGCCGCCGAGTCCGGCGCCGACGACCTCGAGGTCGCGAACCTCTGGGCCGCGAACGGCTCCAACGAGGTGATGCTGCACCTGCTGCAGGCGTTCGGCGGCCCCGGGCGAAGCGTGATGTCCTTCGCGCCCACCTATTCGATGTACCCCGAATACGCCCGGGACACCCTCACCCGGTGGGTGGCCGGCACCCGCCGGAGCGACTTCGGCCTCGACCCCGACGAGACGATCGCCCAGATCGAGAACGAACGTCCCGCCGTCGTGCTCCTCGCGAGCCCGAACAACCCGACCGGCACCGCCGTGGACGTGGCCACCATCGACGCGATCGCGTCGGCGACCACCGGCACCGGCCCGGACGGTGCCGCGACCGTGCTCGTGGTCGACGAGGCCTACGCGGAGTTCCGGCGCGTGGGCACCCCGAGCGCGTTGAGCATCCTGGCCCGGCACCCGCACCTGGCGGTGTCCCGGACGATGTCCAAGGCGTTCGCATTCGCCGGTGCCCGCCTGGGCTACCTGGCCGCGGCGCCCGCTCTGGTCGACGCCCTGCAGGTGGTCCGGCTGCCGTATCACCTGTCCGCGGTCACCCAGGCCGTGGCGCGCGCGGCGCTGCGACACCGCGACGTGCTGCAGGCGCAGGTCGCGCAACTGCGTGACGAACGGGACGCGACCGTGGCCTGGCTGCGGGAGTTGGGCTTCACCGTCGCGGACTCGGACGCGAACTTCGCATTCTTCGGCCGGTTCACCGACCGGCACACGATCTGGCAGGGTCTGCTCGATCGCGGCGTGCTGATCAGGGAGACTGGTCCCAGTGAGTACCTGCGCGTCTCGATCGGGACGGGCGAGGACATGGCCGCGTTCCGCGGCGCATTGAAGGAGGTGACCGGCCGGTGAGCGAGTCCAGCCAGGTCGAAACGCCCGTCGAAACGCCGGTCGAGACGCAGAGCCCGACGGCGCCGGCTCGGTCGGCGCCCCGCACCGCCCGGGTGGAGCGCACCACGTCCGAGTCCAGCGTCGTGGTGGAGCTCGACCTCGACGGCACCGGTGCCGTCGACGTGTCCACGACGGTGCCCTTCTTCGACCACATGCTGAACGCCCTGGGCAAGCACTCCCTGATCGACCTCACCGTACGGGCGACCGGTGACATCGACATCGACGCGCACCACACCGTCGAGGACACCGCGATCTGCATCGGGGAGGCGCTGCGCCAGGCCCTCGGCGACAAGGCCGGCATCTCCCGGTTCGGGGACGCCCTGGTCCCTCTGGACGAGGCGCTCGCGCAGGCCGTCGTGGACGTCTCGGGCCGGCCGTACATCGTGCACACCGGTGAGCCCGAGGCGCAGGTCTATCACCTCGTCGGTGGCCACTTCACGGGGTCCCTGACCCGGCACGTGTTCGAGGCGATCGCGCTGCACGCAGGCATCTGCCTGCACATCCGCCTGCTCGCCGGCCGCGACCCGCATCACATCGTCGAGGCCCAGTTCAAGGCGCTGGCGCGCGCCCTGCGGTTCGCGGTCGCCCGAGACCCGCGGGTCACCGGCGTGCCCTCGACCAAGGGCTCGTTGTGAACGAGGGCCGGCCCGACGGCGCCGGCTCGCCCGAGGAGTTCGACGAGGCCGCGTTCGAGGCCGCCTTCGAGGAGGCCTTCGGTGCGACCGCCGAGCCCGACCGCACGTTCCGGCGTGCCGCCGACGCCGACGGCGACTCCGCGGAACCCACCGTCGACGGCGGCGCCGCGCCCGGGGCCGAGCCGCTCTACGCGCCGGACGGAGTCCGTAAGCGCTCGGTGGTGGCCGTCGTGCTGACGCCGATCACCTCCGCGCCGGCCCTCGCCGGGCTGTGCGCGATCGCCAAGATCGACGCGGACATCGTGCCGGTCAGGCGTGGCAGTCTCGCCGTGCGGGTGATCCCGCAGTCCGACCAGGTGGACCCGGAGGAGTTCCTCACCGGGGCACCGGCCGCGGCCGTCGACCTCGCCGCGACGCTGTCCCGGACCGCGAAGGCCGGAGTCATCCTGCTCATCTCCCGCCTGGGGGAGGGTGACGAGGGCCTCACCGGCACGATCAGCGGGCGCAGCTACGTCAATGGCGACCCGGGCGAGGAGGTCAGCGCCGGCCTGATCCTCGCGAACGCCGATGACGTCCTGGAGAACCTGCTGCTCGGCGTCATCACCCCGGAGGAGGCCCCCGGCCACCTGAAGCCGGCGAACCTGACCCGCTGGCAGGCCGGCCGGCTGTTCGGGCGGACCCAACGGAAGAAGAAGCCGTGAGCGCACCCGCGCCCACGGTCGTCGTCCTCGACTACGGCTCGGGGAACGTCCGCTCCGCCGTCCGTGCACTCGAGCGCGTCGGCGCGCAGGTCGAGCTGACGGCGGATCCCGATGCGGTCGCCGCAGCGGACGGTCTGGTGGTTCCCGGTGTCGGTGCGTTCGCTGCCGTCATGACCGGCCTGAGGGAGGTCGGTGCAGCACGGATGATCGAGCGCCGGCTCTCCGGTGGCCGCCCGGTCCTGGGCATCTGCGTCGGCCAGCAGGTCCTGTTCTCCGCCGGCGTCGAGCACGGCGAACGCACCGAGGGCTTGGACCAGTGGCCTGGTGTGGTCGAGCGCCTGGACGCCTCGGTCGTCCCGCACATGGGCTGGTCCACGGTGACCCCGCCCACCGACAGCGTGCTCTTCGAGGGGATCGCCGATGAGCGCTTCTACTTCGTGCACTCCTACGCCGCGCGCACCGCCCCCGACTATGCCCGGGTGACCTGGGCGACGCACGGCGTGGAGTTCGTCGCCGCCGTCGAGAACGGCGCCCTGAGCGCCACCCAGTTCCACCCCGAGAAGTCCGGTGACGCCGGTGCACACCTGTTGCGCAACTGGCTCGCCACCCTGCGCTGAGTCTCCGGGCTGAGCCTCCGCCTCGACCATCCCCGTTGGAAGGACCCCGATTCCCCGTGACCACTCGCCTCGAACTGCTGCCCGCCGTCGACGTCGCCGACGGTCAGGCCGTGCGCCTGGTCCAGGGCGAGGCCGGCTCCGAGACCACCTACGGCGCCCCGATGGACGCCGCGCTGGCCTGGCAGTCCGGTGGCGCCGAGTGGGTGCACCTGGTGGACCTGGACGCGGCGTTCGGGCGCGGTTCGAACGCTGAACTGCTCGCCGAGGTGGTCGGCACCCTCGACGTGGCAGTGGAACTGTCCGGCGGCATCCGCGACGACGCCTCGCTCGAGCGTGCGCTGGCCACCGGCTGCCGCCGGGTCAACCTCGGCACCGCCGCTCTGGAGAACCCGGACTGGACCGCAGCGGCAATCGCGCGGCACGGCGACCGGATCGCCGTCGGGCTCGACGTGCGCGGCACCACCCTCGCCGCCCGCGGCTGGACGAAGGAGGGCGGCGACCTGTGGGAGGTCCTCGCCCGCCTCGACGCCGACGGCTGCTCCCGCTACGTCCTGACCGACGTCACCAAGGACGGCACCATGCGCGGCCCGAACCTGCACCTGCTCCGCGAGTTCTGCGCCGCCACCGACGCCCCGGTGGTCGCCTCCGGCGGCATCTCCAGCCTGGAGGACCTGTCCGCCCTGCGGGGCCTGACCGACCTCGGCGTCGAGGGTGCGATCGTCGGCAAGGCTCTGTACGCCGGCGCGTTCACGCTCGGCGAGGCGCTGGACGTCGCCGGCCGCCCGTGAGACCGGCGCCCGACCGGCTGCCCGACGGTCGCCCGCTGCCGGACGGCGGCGGGCGGTCCCTGCCGCCCACCCCGAAATACGCGGGGGACGACGGCGGCACCGACCCGTCGCTGGCCGCGGCGCTCTCGGAGCCCGACGGCGGCGCGCGCCTTCGTGCGGTCGTGCGCGCCCTGGGCGGGGCGCGGGTGCTCGTGCCCGTGGTGGCGCACCTGGAGGAGCGAGCCGACGCCGTCGGGCACGAGATCAACGGCCACGAGGTGCAGGTCGCGGGCGAGAAGAGCGCCTCGGCCGCGATGGTCACGGTGGCCACGCCGGACGGGCGCGCGGCGGTCCCCGTGTTCTCCGGGATGGCCGCCCTGACCGCGTGGCGCGCGGACGCCCGGCCGATCCCGGCCGAGGGGGTGCGGGCCGCGCTGTCCGCGGCGGCCGACGCCGACGGACTGCTGGTCCTGGACCCGGCCGGGCCGGTGCCGGTCCTGGTGCCCCGCCCGGCCGTCTGGGCGATCGGCCAGCAGCGCGAGTGGGTGCCGGCCGTCGATGACCCGGAGGTCGCGGAGGCGATCCGGGCGGCCCTGGCCACGGTGCCCGGCGTGGTCGAGGTCCGGGTGCAGCCGGGGGAGCGGGCCGAGGTCAGGGTGGTGCTGGGGTTGCGGCAGGGGCTGGACCGGGCCGGCCTGGATCAGGTGCTGCGCGACGCGAGTGGCGCGCTGGCCGCTCAGCAGATCGTGGCCGAGCGGGTGGACTCGCTGGAGTTGCGGGTGGTCGGCGCGGGTTGAGACCGGTGCCACACCGGCCCCGGGTGGTCCGCGACCGCCCTCATGCTAAAGTTGGTCATTGACCGACCGGTCTCGCTTCGGCACGACCGGTGTGCAAGCGGAGTTTCTCCCACCTTTGCTCGACCGGAACGGATCATGCCGCCGACAGGGTACGGGTTCAGGTCGAGGGTCCTGCCGGACCCTCAGTACCGGCCGAGGCGATTCGTGCCGGAACAGACCCGAGGCCTCCGTGTGCACCGCACCCGGAGGCCTTTTCCGTGCGGCGCGGTGAACCGACACGACTTTCTCTCGTAAGGAGCACCACATCAGCGAGCCCCGCATCAATGAGCGGATCCGCGTGCCTGAGGTGCGTCTGGTCGGGCCGAACGGTGAGCAGGTTGGCATCGTTCGGGTCGAGGACGCCCTGCGACTGGCTGCGGAGGCCGACCTGGACCTGGTCGAGGTCGCCCCCGAGGCGCGCCCACCGGTCTGCAAGCTCATGGACTTCGGCAAGTTCAAGTACGAAGCCGACATGAAGGCGCGTGACGCCCGGCGCAACCAGGCGAACACCGTCCTCAAGGAGATCCGGTTCCGGCTGAAGATCGACCCGCACGACTACGGCACCAAGAAGGGCCATGTCGAGCGGTTCCTCAAGGCCGGCGACAAGGTCAAGGTGATGATCATGTTCCGCGGGCGTGAGCAGTCACGTCCGGAGATGGGCATGCGCCTGCTGCAGCGGCTCGCCGAGGATGTGGCGGAACTGGGCCACGTCGAGAGCACCCCGCGTCAGGATGGTCGCAACATGACGATGGTGCTCGGCCCGAACAAGAAGAAGACCGAGACCCGCAACGAACAGCGCCGCCGCGCTCAGCAGGCCGCCGCCAAGGCGGAGCCTGCCGACGCGGAGGCCACCGAGGCCGGCTGACCCCAGCCGGCTACCAACAAGGAACAAGAGATGCCGAAGAACAAGACGAACTCCGGTGCCAAGAAGCGCTTCCGGATCACCGGTTCCGGGAAGGTCATGCGCCAGCGTGCCCGCCACGTCCACAAGTTCCAGGAGCGCCGCGCCAGCCAGGCCCGCCGCCTCGTGAACGACGTCGTGGTCTCCCCGGCCGACGAGAAGAAGATCAAGAAGCTGCTCGGCAAGTAACGCCGCGCCCTACCACCGAGATTTAGGAGTACGACGTGGCACGCGTCAAGCGGGCGGTCAACGCCCAGAAGAAGCGCAGGACGACCCTCGAGCGGGCCAGCGGTTACCGCGGCCAGCGCTCGCGCCTGTACCGCAAGGCCAAGGAGCAGGTCACCCACTCGCTGACCTACGCCTACCGGGACCGCCGGGCGAAGAAGGGTGACTTCCGTCGCCTGTGGATCCAGCGGATCAACGCCGCTGCCCGCGCCAACGGGATCACCTACAACCGGTTCATCCAGGGCCTGAAGGCCGCGGGGGTCGAGGTGGACCGTCGCGTCCTCGCCGACCTCGCCGTCACGGACGCCACCGCCTTCGAGGCGCTGGTCACCCTGGCCAAGAGCAACCTGCCCGAGGACGTCAACGCGCCGGCCACGCCGGCCGCCTGACCCACTCGAAGCACAGACACACCCGAACGCCCGGATGATGCCCGATCCGGACCTGACCAACCCCCGCGCCGAGCGGGTGAAGGCGGTCCGGGGCCTCGCCGGGCGTTCGGCGCGCTCCCGGCACGGTCAGTTCCTCGCCGAGGGACCACAGACCGTGCGGGAGGCCGTCGCGTTCGCGGCCGAGCACGTCCGGGACGTCTACCTGACGCCGCAGGCCGCCGAGCGCTACCCCGAGATCGTCGACGCGGCCCACATCGCCGGCCTGTATCTGCACCTGGGCAGCCCCGAGGTGCTCGACGCGATGAGCCCGGACGCCCAAGGGGTCCTCGCGGTCCTGAACACCTGGGACACCCCGCTCGCGTCGGTGCTGGCCGCCGACCCGGCGCCGCGCCTGATCGCACTGCTGTCCCAGGTGCGCGACCCGGGCAACGCGGGCACCGTCATCCGGGCCGCGGACGCCGCTGGGGCCGATGCGGTGATCCTGACCTCCGCGAGCGTGGACGCCCACAACCCGAAGGTGGTGCGCGCCACCGCCGGCTCCCTGTTCCACGTCCCGGTCGTCACCGGGCTCACCCTGGACGATGCGGTCACCGCTGCGCGCGCCGCCGGGATGCAGATCCTCGCCGCCGACGGCGCCGGCGCCGTCGACCTGGACGAGCTCGCCGAGTCCCCGCGCTCCGGGGCCGACGGCGCCGGCGGCGCCGACCTCGCCGCGCCGACCGTCTGGGTGTTCGGCAACGAAGCCTGGGGTCTGGGTGCACCCGAACGCGCGCTCGCCGACGCCGTGGTCCGGATCCCGATCCGAGGCCGCGCCGAGTCGCTGAACCTGGCCATGGCCGCCACCCTGTGCCTGTACGCCTCCGGCCGGGCACCCAGGCACCGCCGCCCGTGGGAACCGACCGAGTGGTGAGCGGACTGCCCGCGGCACCGGACGCCGTCGTGCCGTTGGTGCGGCGGGTCCGCGGCCTCGCGGCCACCCGCGACCGGGTCCTCCTCGGCGTGGTCGGCTCGCCCGGCGCGGGCAAGTCCACCCTGACCGATGCCCTCGGTGCGGCGCTCGAGTCGGACGGGCTCCGTTGCGCCGTCGTCGGCATGGACGGGTTCCACCTCGCGCAGGCCGAGCTCGAGCGCCTCGGTCGGGCCGACCGCAAGGGTGCGATCGACACGTTCGACGGCGACGGGTACCTCGCGCTGCTGCGGCGGCTGCGTGCGCAGCGCCCGGGTGACGACGTGATCTACGCGCCCCGCTATCTGCGTGGCGCGATGGAGCAGCCGATCGGCAGCCACACGCCGGTCGCCGGCGACGTGCGGGTGCTGCTCACCGAGGGCAACTACCTCCTCGCCGACGTCCCGCCCTGGCACCGGGTCCGTGAGGTCCTGGACGAGATCTGGTTCCTGCGCACCGACCCGCTCGTCCGGCGGGAACGGCTGCTCGCCCGGCATCTGGCGAACGGCAAGACCCTGGAGCGCGCGCTCGCGTTCACCGACGGCTCCGACGCCCGCAACGCGAAGCTCATCGAGGCGACCGCCGGGGCGGCGGATCTGGTCGTCGACTGGGACTGACCGGCGCTCGGAGCGCTACGGTCCGGCGGGTCGACGGGGAACGGCGACCCAGAGCACGAGCCGATCCTCGGGGCTCTCCTTGCGATGCTCGAGCGTTGCCGAGGCGCAGCCGCCCAGCTGCCGGGCCAGCACGCTGACGATCGACAACCCCAGCCCGGTGGTGCGGTCGGAGCGCGAGGAGTCGGCTGTGAAGAAGCGCTCGAACAGTCGGTCCGGGTCGACCGCGGCACCCGGCGGGAACGGGTTCGCACACCGGATCTCGACGTGGTCGCCGGTCGTCACGACTGCGACCTCCAGATGGCCCTGCCCGTGCTGGGCGGCGTTTCGGACGAGGTTCTGCACGATCCGGGTCAACTTCTCGCGGTCCGTGGTGACCAGGACCGGGCCGGGCGGGTCGAAGCGGACGTCGAGGCCGGCGTCCTCCAGTGATTGGGTCGCCGCGAGCAGGACGTCGGCGACCAGGATCGCGACGTCGACCTCCTCGTGCACGATCCGCGGCTCGGCCTCGAGTAGGTAGCTGTACTCGTAGAGCCGTTGGACCAACGTCTCCAGTTCGGTCGCGTGCCGCTGCGCGACGGCGAGCTTGGCGCGCTGGTCGGCGTCCAGGTCGGAACGGCCGAGCAGTTGTTGGTAGCCGCGCACGGCGGTCAGCGGGGTGCGTAGGTCGTGGCTGATGTCGGTGATCAGGGCACGGAACCGCAGTTCGTCCCGGTGGGACCGGACCTCGGCGTCCCGGGTCGCCCGGAGAGCCTCGTCGGTTCGCACCGCGAGGGCCTCCAGCGCAGGGTTGATCAGGTCGAGGGTGATCGTGGTGCGTTCGTCGCCACGCAGGCGCGAGGTGAGCTGCCGGGTGAGGGTGCGGACCTGGCGCACGATCAGCGCCAGGTAGACCAGCACCGCGACGAGGGCAGTGGCGAGCAGAACGATCGCGGTGACCACGGTGCCCTCCCGGTGTGGCTGTCCCCGGGCGCGGACGGCGCCCCCTGCGGGCCACTGTAGGGCGCTACTTGACGTCCGCCCGGCGGAAGAGCAGCCACGCCAGCGCGCCCATCGCGGCGATGAACACCACCGAGACGGCGGTAGTGGTCAGCAGGTCACCGGTGCTGCTGTCCGGGAGCGGCATCCGGTCGGCGGAGAACGGGGTGAGCCCGGCGATCGCCTCGCCGGGAGCGGTGTCCGAGACGGTGCTGACGAGCAGGTCCGCGACGAACGACCAGACGAAGCCCGTCGCCATCACCACGATGGGCCGCTTCAGCACGAAGGCGAGCGGGATGCACACAGCGAGCTTCGCGGCGTAGAGCAGCCCGGTCACCACACTCACCGCGACCAGGTGGACGACGCCGCCCGCGTCGAGCTCCACGGAGTCGGCCGTGAGCAACGCGAACGTCGTCGGGAGCGCCGGCTCGAAGGACGCGCCCGTTGCCCGCCCCACGAGCGCGGCCAACCCGTAGGGCAGGCTCACCAGGATCACCGCGAGCGAGGCGGTCATGGCCTTCGAGGCGACGACCGGTCCGCGGCCCGCCGCGAGCAGTGCGGCGTGGACGGACTTCGTCTCGAAGGGGCGGGCGATGGCGAGACCGATCAGCAGCGGGCCGAGCAGACTGATGATCAGGATGTCGCTGACGCCCTGCACACCGCTCGCGGACGCGGGATCGAGACCGCCGCTCGCCAACCGGTACTGCAGGAAGGTGTAGAGCGCAGCGGCTGCGCACGCCACCAGGACACTGACGGTCATCGCGGTCGAGTGGCGTTGGACATAGAGGTCGGCCTGCAGTTGGTTGATCATGATCTCCCCGCTCCGGTGACGGTGAGGAAGAAGCTCTCGAGCGACTCTCCCTCAGGGCTGAAGGCGGTGGGCCACACGTCCTGGCGGACCAGGGTGCGCAGCACGGACTCGGCGTCGTCGAGGTGCGAGGTGAGCCGGACCGAGCGGTCCGGCATCACGGTGAAGTCCGACGTCCCCAGGCCCTGCTCAAGAACGGTGGTCAGGCGCTCGGTATCGGGTGCCTCGATGCGTAAGAACCTCTGCGTCTGCGCATCGAGCTCGGCGAGGGTAAGGGTCCGGCGCACGGCGCCGCGGTCCACGATGATGTAGTCCGTTGCGGTCTGGTACAGCTCCGGCAGGTTGTGGCTGGAGAGCAGGACCGTGATGCCGCGCTCGATCGCGAGGTCCCGGATGAGGCGCCGCACCTCGACCACTCCGGCGGGATCCAGCCCGTTGACCGGCTCGTCGAGGACCAGCAGTTCCGGCGCCGAGATCAGGGCCAGCGCGATTCCCAGGCGCTGGCGCATGCCGAGCGAGAAGTTCGAGACCCGCTTGCGGCCGGTGTCGGCCAGCCCGACGAGCTCCAACAGCTCGGTCTCGACGTTGGGGTCGGGCACGCCGCGGATCAGACGGTGCACGTGCATGTTCTGCCGCGCCGTCATCGCACCGTAGGGCGTCGGGGTCTCGATCAGGGTCCCGATCCGGGCCAGGTCCTGCTGCCGTGGACGCTCCGCGTCGGAGCCGAACAGACTGATCGTGCCGGCGGTCGGGATCGCCAGTCCCGAGATCATCCGCATCAGGGTGGTCTTGCCGGCCCCGTTCGACCCGATCAGGCCGTACACGCGACCACGCTCCATCCGGATGCTGACGTCGTCGACCGCACGCTGCTCGCCGTACCGTTTGGTGAGCCCGCGGGTGACGAGTACCTCCTCGGTCATGCCGATCTCCTCCGCCGGTTCCCGGGCCGATCGCGGCCCGGATCTTCTGGACGTCACCGACCGTACGGACCGGAGGTTCAGCCGACGTCAAGTGGCGACCGAGAGGGTGTGGAAAGGGTCAAGAAGCGTCAGGATCGCGTCAGGACCCGCCGCAACCGGTACCCGAGGCCCCAGACGGTCTCGATCGGATCCGAGTCCGGGGCTGCGTCGCGAAGTTTGGCGCGCAGGTTGGACAGGTGCGTCTTGACCGCGGCGTCGTCGCCGACGAACGGCTCCTCCCAGACGGCCTCGTAGATCGACGGACGTGACCGGACCGTGTCCGGGGACTCCAGCAACAGGCGCAGGATCCGCAGCTCGGTCGCGGTCAGCGCCACCGGCCGGCCCGCGATCGTGGCGCGTGCCGAGGCCGGGTCGAGTGTGAGGTCCCCGTGGGCCAGGGACCGGTCATCGGTGGCCGGGTGCGCGCGGCGCAGCAGGACCTCGATCCGGGTCGCCACCTCGGTGAGGTCGAAGGGCTTGGTCACGTAGTCATCGGCGCCCAGCCGCAGCAGGTCCACCTTGGTGACCACGGCATCCCTCGCGCTGAGCACGAGCACCGGGACGGAGCTGTGCCTGCGGATCTCGGTCAACAGCACCGATCCGTCGACGTAGGGGAGCATCAGGTCCAGCACGACGAGGTCGACGGGGGCGCCGGCCAGCGCGGCGCGTGCGGCGAGACCGTCACGGACCCCGCGCACCTCGTGGCCCTCGGCGGTCAGTGTCTCGACCAGCAGGGCGTTCACGTCGGCGTTGTCCTCTACCACCAGGATCTGCGCCATGAGGGCAACGCTAGCGGTCCGATCGTCGACTGGGACTGACCGGCGCCTCAGGCCTGGCCGGTCCGGCCGAACCGGGTCAGGGCGTCGAGGATCGGTGCCGGCGCGAGCAGGAACATCGGGGTGAGTTCCTCCCACCCGCGTTCCTTGACCCGCCGGGCGAACGCCTCGTGTGCGGCGTCCACCGGGTTCGATGTGTCCAGACCCGACCCGTCCGTGCCCAGGAGGGCGAGGTGGTACATCCACACCGACCCGTCCGCCTCGGTGTGCTTGAACGTTGCCTCGAACGCCGCTCGCTCGGCGGGGAGCGTGGCTTGGCACTCCGCGTAGCGGTCGGTGAGCATCTGCATCCAGATGCCGAGCTCGGCCTCCTTGCCCGGCAGGATCCGGGCCCGGGACAGCTCCAGTCGGAGGCCGTCGGGCACGGTGGCGGGCATGGGGTGCGGGGGCGCGTCCGGGGGATCCGGGCGGAACGGGGTGTTCGCCTGCCGATCCACGGCGTCGGTGCCCGCCTGATCGCCGGCGGGGCCGGGCCCGGCGACGGGTGCGCGCCCGAGCACCATCAGGTGGGCCGAGGCGCCGATGAGCGTGGGCTCACGCTCGATGCGGCGGATCGCCTCGAGCACCCGCCGCTGCGCCGCACCGCCGTCGAGCAGGTCCGCCATGGTGGGCGCGGAGCCGGACGGTCCCTCGATGGCGATCGGGCCGTCGACGTCGAGACCCGCGGCCGCGACCTCGGCGGTCAGTTCCTCGGGGCGGTGGAAGTACGCCGTCGTGAACCACCCGCGGACGTTGGCGGGGTTGAGGTGTCGTCCGGTCGCCACGTCCGCGGCCACGATCTCGGCGAACTCCTCGCTCTCCAGATGCGAGGCTCCGATGGCGTCCAGGGTCGAGGCGAAGCGGCTGATCCCGACGGCAACCACCACCCCGCCCGGCCGCAGCACCCGGCGTGCTTCACGTAGGGCGAGCGCCCGGTCGTCCGGCTCGGTCAGGTGGTACAACGGGCCCAGCATCAGCACGACATCCACACTCGCGTCCGCGACGGGCAGGTCTCGCGCATCGCCCAGCGTCGCCGAGCGCAGCGGTGTGGCCGACGAGGCACTCGCCGCGCTCGCCTCCTCGACGTGCCGTGGCACCGGGTCCAGCAGGTCCACGGTGTACCCGCGCTCGGCCAGCCAGAGGGCGTAGGCACCCGGGCCGCCGCCGACGTCGAGCACCACGGCCGGTGCCGGCGGCAGGAGCCGGCCGAGCAACTCCTGCGTGCGGACCCGTTCGAGCAGACCTGGGCCCTCGCTGAGCCGGCCCGCCTCGCGGCCCTGGTCGTAGTAGTCGCGGATCTCGTCCTCGATCGGCATGGCTACGGCGTCCCGTCGTCGGTGGGTGGAGGAGCAACCGCCCCGGCGGCGCGACGGCGTCGGGTCGGGTCCGTCAGCACGGCCACGTTGCCGACCCACTGCTCGAGGGAGCCGACCTCGGGCGGCAGCGCGAGCACGTCGGGGTCGGTGAGCGACGCCCGCAGGGGGCCATCGTGGGAGACCAGGGAGCGGAACGGCCGGTCCCAGAAGTTCTCGATGGCCGGGGTCGGCGTGGGCAGGCCGAGGTCCCGCTGCCGCGCGCTCAGGACCTGCAGGGCCTCGACGAGGGCAGCCTCCCGCCCGCGCCACCCCGGCGCGGTCACGGCTGCGGCCAGGGCGGGCGCGGCCGTCGAGGCGTGGGGGAGCGCTGCGAACAGGGTGCCCCGCCACTTCGGGTAGGGCGGCCAGGACCGGTCGAGGAGGAACCCGAGGTGCATCGCGATGTCGACGAGACGGGCGGTGATGACAGCGGCCCCGGTCTCGTCACCGCGGGTCCCGGTGCGGCCGACGAACGGCAGTTCCTGGGTGAGCCGAGCCCAGTCCGCGGCGAGCAGGTACCGCCACAGGTCGTCGGGGTACCAGGCGAGGCGCCGCCGCAGTTCGGTGAGCGTTCCGGCGGTGTCGATGAACACCGCGCCGGCGGTGACCTCGAGCATCGCCTGCCCGGTCACGCCGAGCCAGTCCGTCACGGTCAGGTCGGTGCGGGTGTCCAGCCCGGTCCGGGACTCCACGAAGTCGTGGGCCTCGGCGACCTCCACCTGGTGGCCGACCGCCGGGTGCCAGCTCGTCGGGAACCGGGTCGGCAGGCCCGCGTACGTGCGCGGTAGCTGTGCCTCGAGGAACCCGTCGACATCGGCGACGGAGCCCGCCGGCACCAGCAGGGTCAGCCGCAGGCCCCAGTCGTGGTCGCGGGACATGGCGTCGTCCAGGCCGAGCACGTCGGAGCCGCTGCCGAGCCGGGCCGCGGCGTGTGGGAGACCGGGCCACCTGGTCCCGACCAGTGGACCCACCACGTCACGGTAGTAGGCACCGGCGAGGGCGATCCCGGACCGGACGCCGACGTCGTCGGCCCTCGCGCGATCGGACCACACGGGTGCCGTCGGTGCCTCATCCATGCCGCGACCCTGTCATGCTCCGGCGCGGCCGGGCCAGGGCTTTCCGGAGGCACCCCCGGCGTTCAGAGCCCGGCGGCGTCCTCGATGACGCGGTTCATGAGGTCGGCGGTGCTCACCCGCCAGTGCTCGCGCGGTGGCGCGGCGGGCGGGGCGTGCCCGGTCAGTGAGGCCAGTGCCACGGCCACGATCGGTTCGACATCCCGCCCGAAGGCGCGGATCCCGTACGCTCCGGCTTCCTGTTTCGAGAGCACGGCGCCGGTCGCGATGGTCGCGTGCAGCCGCAGCGGGCCGAGGACGTTCCATTCCACGGCCGCCGCCCGGATCGGCCGGCCGCCGACCGCGAGCCGCTCGGCCTGGGCCGCCCAGTAGTCTCGCAGGTTCGCCAGGTTCCACTCCCGGAGGTGGTCGGGTTCGGGGTCGAGGTCGAGCTCCGCCGGCTTCGGCCCCCGTACGGTCATGCCTCGGGTGGCGAGCACCTGCCACATGACCGGGTTCACGTCGAACCCCGCGCCCGCGGTGAACTCATGGCCCACATGCGAGGCGACCGGCACGATCCGGGTCACCGGCAGGGACAGGTCCGCCCGGTGCACGAAGACCGCGTTGCACATCGCGAAGAGCCGACGGGTCCGGGCCAGTCCAGCCAGCATCCGCGGAGTCTGCGCCAGGTGCAGGGCGCGCAGCCGCCGCCGGTCGGCGGCCGTGACGGCGGCGTCGTCCAGGACCACCAGCAGGTCGATGTCGCTGCGCCCCGGCCGGTAGGCACCCAGCGCCGTGGAACCGAACACGTAGGCGCCGACCACCCGACCGGGCAGCAGCCGGTCGGCCCGGCCGAGGTAGGAGCCGACGGCCCGGCGGACCTCGGCGGGGAGCATGACCGGCACCCTACGCGGCTCCGGGCTTCGCGCTGTGCTGAACAACTCAGTCCACTTGGTCGAGGCGCGTTGCTGTTGTCAGCGTCGCCCGACTCCTCGAACCACAGATCAGTTGCGACGGCATGGCAACTCCGTATCGATGATCAGGCCAGCACAGCCATCAGATCGAACGGGCCGGCCCGACCATCGCGTTCACCGTCTCCGCGCCATCGCCGACCCGGACGAGACAGCAACGAACGACGACTCACTCTCCTGTTTCTGCCCCATCGCAGTCATGTCCAAGTGTCGCTCTTGCCCGAAGACACGGTCCCGAGGTCCGGAAATGGGAGAATATGACGATGGTGACACCTGAGGAAGCGCGGCAGTTGCTCGTCGAGTACTTCGCGAAGAATCCGCCGGCGGTATCGGGTGACCTGTACGTCGCGCCTGAATGGTTCGAAGACGAGGACGACTTCCTCACCGTGTGGGGATCTCGGCAGTTCTTCCTCGAAGGCAAGGCGGAGTACGGCAGCTGGAACAACGAGGTCCTGTTCATGGACAAGCGCACCGGGGAGGTCCGCCGCGATATGCACAACGCGAACTTCCGCAAGATCCGGGCGATGACCCCGATCGATGTGGGTGAGGGATGACGGTGCGGCTCACGGCAGTCCAGCTCCGATCGCCCCGGACACGATCGGGCAGTTCGCCGACCGGTTCCGGCGCGCGCGGCCGAGGACCCGGCGCTTGCTGGGCCTGTGTGGGAGTGGGAGCCGCGCTCGGCCGCGGCCGAGCGTGACGGGGTTCCCGCCTTCGTGGCCAGTCGTGAGGGTCGAGTTGGCTGGCGACCGTCAGCGGCCGCCGGGACGCGCCCCGACGCTGACGTCGTCGAGGTAGGGGCCCTTGAACCGCATCGCGGGTGCCGGCTGCTCGCACGGCTCGTGTGGGATGCCGCGCTCCCGTTCAGAACTCGGGTGACTGATCCGCCGCGCCGCGGGTCGCTAGGCTCGATGGGGCGCGGCACTGGACCGTGCGAGAGGAGACCGCAATGGCTCGGATTCCCCCCGCGGTGAGCGTCTTCGTCGACCGTGCGGCGGCACTCGACGGCGCCGCCTACCCCGCGATCGAAGACGCCCACCTCGACGCCGATGAGGTGGCAGCGCTGCACGAGAGGCGCGACCCGAAGTTGTCGGCGTCCGAGTCGTCGTCCCTCGACGCGTACGTCCGCGAGCGACTGCGCGCCCGCAGTGCTGACCTGCCGCAGTCCGGCATCGGCACCATCAGTGGTGCCATCGGCGCGACGAACCTGGCCGCGCGGGTGATCTGGAAGCGCGACACCGTGGCGCCGGAGGTCTTCGAGATCGTCGTCGCGCCGTTCCGGGACGCCGGAGTCGAGGTGCCCTGACGGAATTGGTGTTCTCCCCATGCGGTCGATCCCGAGGTCCGCTTGTGCTGGGGGCACCGGCCGCGGCGGGAGGACCCCTCCCAGCCCGCGGGCAGATCGACGGCCCTACGTGAACGAACGCATAGCCCGGCCTTGTGCTCGGTACCAAGGCAGACCCTAGGAGGTCTCCAGGTGCAGGCGGCAGCGGGCCTGATAGCTCTCGATGCCGCCGACGTGCTCGGCGCCGGGAACCATCGCGTCGCCCACGGCTCCCGCTCGGACCCGCTGGTGGAAGGCCGCGTCCCGCCCGCAGACGGCGCACACCGCGGTGAGTTTCGTGACCGACTCGGCGACCGCCATCAGGGCCGGCAGCGGCTCGAACGGCCGCGCGTCGAACGTGACCGACAGTCCGGCGACCACCACCACGATGCCGCGCCCGGCGAGCTCCGTGGCGGCCTCGAGCAGGTCCGGGCCGAAGAACTGGGCCTCGTCGACCGCGACCAGGTCCGGGGCGCGCCCAGCGAGGAGGTCGAGCAGCGCCGGGACGCCGGAGGCCATGTGCGACTCGGTGCTCTGCCCGGTGTGCGAGGACACCGTGCCGGTGCCGTGTCGCTCGTCCAGGGCGTGGTTGACGACCGTCACCTCCAGGCCGGCGAGCCGGGCGCGGCGGACCCGGCGCAGCAGTTCCTCGGACTTGCCCGCGAACATCGGCCCGCAGACCACCTCGATCCGGCCGGCGGGGCCGGTTTCTGTGCGCATGCCCGCGAGAGTACCTGCCGGTGCCGACGATTCCGACAGGTGCCGACGGTGCCGGGTGTGCCGACGGTGCCGAGGGTGCCGACAGTGCCGAGGTGCCGAGGCGCGGATCGCGGTTTGCGCGGAGGTGCCGGCACCGGGCAAATCCCGTGGCCGGGTGCACGGTCGCCCTGCCACCATGGCCGGCATGGACTACGTGACGTGGCGGTCCGGTGACGTCGAGGCGACCGCCTGGCGACGCCCGGACGGCCGGTGGCAGCTGGGCCTGCCCGACCGGACCGAGTCCTGGCCGGCGCTGCTCGCCGGCCGGCCGGGCGCCGTCGACCGGCTTCTTGTCAGCGCGACCGAGGGCTCCTGGGACGCGCCGCTCGCGGACCTGGGATTCACCGCCGTCCGCACGGAGCAGGTCTGGCACCTCCCGGTGGCCGGCCTGACCACGGCGATCACGAGTGCCGCGCACACCTTCACCCCGGTCACCGGCTGCGACCTGGACCGCGTGCGGGACCTGGACAACATCGTCCGGCAGCAGATCCCCGGGACCGAGGACTGGACGGGCACCGTCGAGGACCTGCGAGCGACCCTCTCCGACGACGAGTTCGACCCGCTCCTGTACCTGATCGCCGTGCACACCGGCTCCGGTTCCTACGACGGCCTGATCCGCGTCTGGTACCGCCGCCCCCGGCCCCGGCTGGGCTGCCTCGGGGTGGTGCCGCAGTGGCGGCGCACCCGGCTCGCGGCCGGGCTGCTCGGCGCCGTCGCCACCATCCTGCGCGGGCGCGCGGTCACCGAGATCCTGACCGAGACCGACCTGCGCAACCCCGACTCCCACCCGATGGCGGCCCGCCACGGGGGCATCCCACGGCACCGCACGACCGAGTGGGCGCTGACCGCCGGATAGCATCGAGGAATGACGGCCCGTCCTCGCAGCACACGCGCCGCCCTCACCGCCCTCGTCGCCCTCGTGCTGCTGGCCCTGGCCGCGACCGGCGCGCCGCCCGCCCGCGCCACCACCGGCGGAGCTGCGAGCGCGACCGGGGTGGACGCCATCGCCTCCGAGGTGGACCTGACCGTCACCACGACGGGCGCGATCGGCGCGCTGCAACCCGTCATCGACCTGCTCACCGAGGACCCGATCCTGCGCGGCCAGACGGTCACGCGCGTGCAGGTCGGCACCCCGGCGGAGCCCAGCGGCACCGAGTCCGACGCCGTCGGGCCGGTCTCCGTCGCCGACCTCGTGGTCATCGAGGCGGTCACGGCGGACACCGCGCGGGTCGAGAACGAGACCCTGTCGGCCCGGTCCGGCGTCGGTGGCGCGAACGTGACCCTGTTCGCCTACGAGGTGCTCGACGTCGGCCCGGTGACGGCCTCGGCCACGACCCACCCGACCGAGGCGCCCACCGCGGATGCGGCCGTCACCAGCCTGTCGGTGTTCGGCTCGTCCGTCACCATCCCGGACGGCGAGTTCGTCGACCTGGACCTGGCGCTCAGCACCGACCAGGTCCTGGACCTGCTCGAGGAGCAGTTCCCGGGACTGTCCTCGATCACCCGGTTCATCGGCTCGGCGATCAGCGCCGACGGCGCGATCGAGGTCACGATCGGCAGCGTTCACGAGGTCGACGAGGGGACGGGGTCCGCCCGCGCCGTGGGGTTGAGCGCCGAGGTCGGCCTCGACCTCCACCTGGAATTGTGCCTGCCCGACTCCGACGGCGGTTGCCGCGGATCGGTGGCGATCAGCACGAACGCGACCGTGCTCGACCTCACGTTGGCCGAGGCCGCCGTCGAGCGACCCGAGGCGCTGCCCGAACCGGCGAGCGTGAACGGGTGGGTGATCGCCGCGATCGTCGTCGCGGTCGCCGCGGTCGGCGTGACGATCGGGGTGATCGTGGGCACCCGGCGGGCTCGCCGGCAGGGCGCATGAGGTTGTTCGCCGCGATCCGTCCGCCGGTGCCAGTGCTCGCGCAGCTCGGTGCGGCGACCACCGCGCTGCGGATCGGCGCCGGCTCGCCGCTGCGGTGGGTGCCGACCGAGCAGCAGCACGTCACCGTCGCGTTCTTCGGGGAGGTGCCCGGCGGCGCAGCCTCCGATCTCGAGGGGCCGCTGGCGCGGGTGGTGGCCGGCTTCGCGCCGCTGGAGCTGCGACTGCGCGGGGCGGGGGAGTTCGCGGGCCGCTCGCTCTGGGTGGGGGTCGGCGATGGTGGCACCGGCGGCCCGGGTACCGGCGACCTGCCGCGGTTGCTGGCGCTCATGGCCGCAGCCGACGGCCTGCCGTACGCGCAGGAGCGTGACCGCCGGCGGGCGCACCTGAGTGTGGCGCGTCGCTCACGCCGGGCCGCGGACGTCGATCTGCACGCCCTCGCCCGCGTGCTCTCGGTGTACTCCGGGCCGGCCTGGGTGGCCGAGGAGGTCGAGCTGGTGGCCTCCCAGCTCGGCGCGGGCCCCGGCGGCGGGCCGTTGCACGAGGTGATCGACAGGTTTCCGCTGCGCGGCTACGGCACCTGACCCTCGCCGTCGGGCCCCGGTCACGGCAGACTGGGCGGATGCGCCTGCCGATCGACCTGCCCGTCACCCCGATGCTCGCGAAGGCCGTCAAGGCGGTGCCCGCACCGGACGCCGTCGAGGGCGGCTACTCCTACGAACCGAAGTGGGACGGGTTCCGCGGCATCATCCTGCGCGACGGCGACGAGGTGGAGATCGCCTCCCGGGGCAGCAAGCCGCTGACGCGGTACTTCCCCGAACTCGTCGAAGCGGTCACGGCGCACCTGCCGTCCCGGTGCGCCGTGGACGGCGAGATCGTGGTCCGCTCGGGGGAGGCGGGCAGCCAGCGGTTGGACTGGGAGGCGCTCTCGCAGCGGATCCATCCCGCGGACTCGAGGGTGCGACGCCTGGCCGCGGAGACGCCGTCGGAGTTCGTGGCGTTCGACCTGCTCGCGCTCGGCGACGACGATCTCATGGGCGAGGCGTTCTCGGTGCGGCGGGCACGCCTCGAGGCCATGTTCGACGCCGTGTCCCCGGGTGCGCCGATCCACCTCACCCGGGTCACCGGTGACGACGCGGTCGCGAACGACTGGTTCGAGCGGTTCGAGGGGGCGGGGCTCGACGGTGTCGTCGCCAAGCCGCTCGCGCAGCCGTACGCGCCCGGCAAGCGCACGATGCTCAAGATCAAGCACGCCCGCACGGCGGACGCGGTGCTCGTGGGCTACCGCGTGCACAAGAGCGGGCAGGGCGTCGGGTCGTTGCTGCTCGGCATGTACACCGAGGACGGGAGCCTGGTGAACGTCGGCGGCATCTCGGCGTTCACGAACGCCCGGCGCCTCGAACTCGTGGACGAACTGGACGAGCTCGTGGCGCGCGGTGACGACGGCGCGGCCGTGCGCGGCGAGACCGACCGGTCCCGGTTCAGCGCCAGCAAGGACGTCTCGTTCGTGCGGTTGCGTCCGGAACGGGTGGTCGAGGTCGCGTTCGACCAGCTGGAGGGGTGGCGGTTCCGGCACTCGGTGACCTTCCTGCGCTGGCGCCCGGACCGGGACCCGGAGTCCTGCCTGATCGACCAGGTGGACCGGGCGGTCGCCTACGACCTGGACGCCGTGCTGGCGAGGTAGGCAGCGTGGCTGGCGGGCAGACGGACCTGGCTCTCGACGAGCACCTGAACGCGATCGCGGCGGGTGCCGACCGGATGCTCGCCGAGCATGCCCGGTCCGGTCCGGACGCCGGGGTGCCGACCTGCCCGGCGTGGACCGCGGACAAGCTCCTGGCGCACCAGGCGATGGTGCACCGGTGGGCGGCCGCGAACGTGCGCGGTGAGGGGTCCCGGCCCCCGATCACGCAGACCCGGATCCTCGCGGAGGTCCCGGACCTGCGCGGCTACCTGCGGGAGGGGGCCGAGGCCCTGGTCTCCGCGATCACCGGGGCCGACGACGACCTGAGGGCGATGACCTTCCTCGACGACGCGCCACCGCCGCGGCGGTTCTGGGCCCGGCGCCAGGCGCACGAGACCACCATCCACGCCGTCGACGCGCTCGCGGCCGCCCTCGGCAGGGTGCCGACGGCCGCCGAGGCCGGCCTGCCCGTCGAGCTCGCCGCCGATGGCATCGACGAACTGCTGCGCGGGTTCGTCCCTCGGGGTACGAAGACGAGCCCGCTCTACGGAGGTGAGATGTTCGCCTTCGCCGTGCGGCCGTCGGACGCCGTCGCGAACTGGACCGTCCGGGTCGGCGACGGTCCGCTGGTGACCACGCGAGGCGCCGCCGGTGAGGTCGACGCCGAGCTCACCGGCACCGCGGCGCAGTTGTACCTCGGACTCTGGAACCGTGGTGCGGAGATCGTCGAGTCCGGCGAGCGCGAGATCCTGCGCCGGTTCGCCGACGTGCGGGTGCGGTGGTGAACGGGCCGTCCCGAACGGCGCGGTCCGGAGCGCCGGCGCCCGGACCTGTGGTGCGGTCGCGACGGTCGCGCTAGTGTGCGGCGCATCGCGGGTCACCGACGGCCTGCCGAGACGAATGCGGGGGCGTGGGATGTCGAGAGCGCGACGAGGCGTGGTGATGACCTTCCTGGTCGGGGTGCTGCTGGTGCTGGCCGGCTGTTCCGACGGTGCCGGCCCGACGACGGCGGTGCCCGGGGACTGTCTGGTCGAGGCGAGCGGTGCGGATGACATGAACGTCGTCGAGTGCGCCGACGCGGAGGCGAAGTGGTCGGTCCTCGCGGTTGCCGACACCACCGACGACACTGTGTGTGCCGACCAGCCGGACGGCGACATCTACCTGACGTTCGAGGACGAGGGGACGTCGGTGTGCCTGCGCCTGTTGGGCGCGGTGGGTGACTGCGCCTGGACGGACTTCTCGGGACTCGCCGACTGCGAGGAGGACTCCGGCTACCAGCTCGCCGCGATCCTCGAGGACACCGACGACGAGTCCGGCTGCCCGGCCGAGACCGAGCAGGTGCGGGTCTACAGCGACCCGAGCGTGTACTGCTGGATCCGCTGGCCGGCCTCGTGACCGGCAGTCCCTGATCGCCGACGGTGAATCGCTCCGCACTGTCCACGGCAGCCAGTTGCCGCCTGCTCACGACCGGGCGGCGGTCCGGGCGCCCCCATGTGGTCTCGGTGTGGTTCGTGCTCGCCGGGGACACGGTGTTCGTGCTGGCCCGAGGCCCCGGGACCGACTGGGTCCGCAACGTCCGTGCCGAACCGGTGGTCGAGGTCCGTCATCGGCGCACCGTGCTGCCCGGGCGCGCCCGCCTCGTGACCGACGAGGCGGAGAGTCGCCGGGCCCAGACCGCCTGGCAGGCCAAGTACGCCGGCCGGCTCGCGGACCTGCCCGCGTACTCGCCCGAGGCCACGGTGGTCGCGGTCGACCTCGATCACTGACCTCGATCAGCGGTCGCGATCACCGAGCCCGGCCGGTCACTGCTCGATCCGGTTGCCGTCGGAGTCCCAGTGCTCGGCGACCTTCTTGCTCGGCTGCACCCGAGGGGGCTCGCCGGGCTGCTTCGGGTAGTCCGGCGGCCAGTTCAGCTCGCCGCCGGGCAGCTCCTCCCAGAGCCGCAGCAGCGGCTCGATCGAGTAGGCCCGGTCGTCCATGTCGGCCCACGGGTCGCCGTCGGCGAGGTAGTCCGGCACGGTGGTCAGGTTGAAGTCGCGCGGGTCCCCGACCTCGGCGAGACCCGCCCAGGTCATCGGCGTGCTGACTGGGGCGCCCGGCCGGGCCCGCAGGCTCCAGGCGCTCGCGATCGTCCGGTCCCGCAGGTTCTGGTTGTAGTCCAGGAACAGCCGGGACCCGCGTTCCTCCTTCCACCAGGCCGTGGTGACCCCGCCGTCGCGCCGCTCCAGCTCGCGTCCGAGGCCGATCGCCGCATGCCGCACCTCGTCGAAGGTCCAGTTCGGTTGGATCCGCACGAAGATGTGCACGCCACGGTTCCCACTGGTCTTGGGGTAGCCGCGCAGGCCGAGCTCCTCGAGCAACTCCCGGGTCACGTCGGCCACCCGCTGGGCGTCGGCGAAACCCGTGCCCGGCTGCGGGTCCAGATCCAGCCGGAGCTCGTCGGGGTGGTCGACGTCGGGCCGGCGCACCGGCCAGGGGTGGAACGTGAGCGCACCCATGTGCCCGGCCCAGACCAGCGCGGCGGGCTCGGTCGGACAGAGCTCGTCCGCCGTCCGGCCGCTCGGGAACGCGATCCGCACCGTCTCCACGAAGTCCGGTGCGCCGCGGGGCAGCCGCTTCTGGTAGAAGCCGTCGGCATCCCGGTCCTGCGGGCCGACGGCCAGCCGCATGCCCTCGCGCCAGCCGTCGGGCCAGCGCTCCATGGCGGTCGGCCGCTCGCCGACGACCCGCATCAGCGCGTCACCGACCGCCGCGAAGTAGCGGCAGACCTCCAGCTTGGTGATCGCCGGGGTCGCAGATGTCGCCTCATAGACGACCCGGTCCGGACTGGACACCCGCACCTCGCGCGTGCCGACCTCGACGGTGGCCGCTGGAGTCTTCGCCATGGCCGTCAGCCTACGCGGACGCGCGCTCGCCGAGCCCGTACCGGTGCCCGGCGTAACCCCAGACGGCCAGGCCGAGCATCGGCCCCCAGAACCAGGCCGGGAAGATCAGTGCGCCCTGCAGGCCCATCATGAGCAGCAGCGGCACGGCGGCCCCGCACAGCATCAGGGCGACGAGCCCACCGGGGATGATCGCCGCGAGCGGGTGCACCGGCCGGTCGGTCGCGCCGGAGCCGCCGGGGAACCAGCGGGGCAGCCGCTCGCCCCAGCGGGCGATCAGCCCGAGGGTGAGCACGAAGCCGAACCAACCGGCCGCGCCGAGCATGAGGCCCTGGACGCGGACGCTCGGATCCAGCTCGGCCACCGGCCCGCCGAACTGCGGCCACGGGGTCAGCCAGGTCAACCGGATGACGGCGTACGGCAGTGGGCCGAGCGCGGCCAGCGCCGTGAACAGCACCCGGTGCCGCGTCACCCACGCCGTCGCGCGGCGGCCACGGCCGTCGGCGCGGGCATCCCGGATCAGCAGGGCACCCCAGGCCACCGCCGCGAGCAGGGGCAGCACCACGGACGCGATCGTCCACTGGATGCCCGGAAGCATGGGGGCCATCGTCTCGACGTAGCCGGCCAGGGCTCCACGGATGACGATCCCACCGATGACGAGAGCCACGGCCACCACCAGCAGCATCGGTCGGGCGCCCCGGTAGGCACGGAAGGCGAGGATCCAGAGGGTGATCAGCACGAGCGGCAGCGCCCAGGCGACCACGTAGCCGAACGTACTGAGGGTGCCGGTGCCCTGGGCGAGGACGCCGAACACCACCGCACTGACGGCGCCGACGGCAGTCGTGAGCGCGGCCGGGGACCGGCCGATCAGCCGGGAGCCGGCGGCGAGCACCCCGAGGCCACCGAGCGCCGCGAGCGTGGCCGTCATCGCGGTCGGCGACAGCAGGGCCGTGGCGAGCACGCCGTTGTCCGCCGTGTACTGGTTGATGCCGGGCCGGGCCAGGAACAGCAGACACAGGGCGGTCACCGCCAGCGAACCGATGCCGGCCAGCAGGACCGGGATGCGGGATGCGGTCGGGACCCCCGCGGCGCGGGGATCGTGGTCGATCACGACCGGGGTTGTCCGGGGCATGGTGCCCCTCCTCTCGTAGCAGCGTGCTGCCACGATCGCGCCGACCACCCGGTGCGCGGCTCCCCCGAGTGGGGGAGCGGGCGTCCCGTAGGAGGGAGAACGCCGACGGCGGCGCTCACCTCGGGAGGTGAGCGCCGCCGTCGGGCAGTGCGTGGACTGTCGGGCTAGAGGGAGGCGTACGCCTGCGCGAGGCGGGTGACGCCCTCGTCGATCTCGTCCGGGGTGACGCCGGAGTAGGCGATCCGGATCGAGTTCTTCGCGCCGTCGAGCAGGAAGTCGCTGCCCTTGACGATCGCCAGACCACGGGCAGCGGCCGCGTCGAACAGGGCGTCGCCGTCGGTGCCCTCGGGGAACTCCACCCAGAGGAAGTAGCCACCCTCGGGGTCCACGAACCTCGCGTCCGGGATCTGCGCGCGCAGCCCGTCGGCGAGCCGCGCGGCCCGCTCGGCGAGCGCCGTCTTCACGGTCGCGATGGAGGTCTCGAAGGACCCGCCGCGCACGAACTCGTTCACGATCGACTGGGCGACCATGTTCGGGGAGATGTAGGTGCCGGTGGCGAGCTTCGCGATCTTCGCGATCAGGTCCTCGTCGCCGACCAGGTAGCCGACCCGGATCCCCGGGCAGACGGTCTTGGAGAAGGAGGACGCGTAGACGACCTCGCCGGAGGTGGACAGCGAGAGCATCGTGGGCTGGGACTCGCCGGAGAACCGGAGCTCGACGTAGGGGTCGTCCTCGAAGATCGTGACGTCGTACTCCCGGGCGAGCGCCACCAGGGCGCGGCGCTTGTCCCCGGACAGGGAGTACCCGGCCGGGTTCTGGAAGTTCGGGATCAGGTGGGCCAGGCGCACGTCGGTGCCGCCGGCGAGCAGGTCGGCGAACGCGCGCACGTTGACGCCGTCCTCCTCCAGTTCGAGCGCGCGCAGGTCCGCCTGGCGGCCCTTCAGGGAGAGCAGGGTGCGGTCGTAGGACGGTCGCTCCACGACCACCGTGTCACCGGCGGAGACGAGGGTCTCGAACAGGAACGCGTCCGCCTGCATGGAGCCGTTCGTGACCAGCACCTGGTTCTCGGACACGCCATGCCGCTCCGCGATCCAGGCGCGCAGCGGCTTGTAGCCGACCGAGGTGCCGTAGGCGAACGTGCCGGCCGGGTCCGTGGTGAACGCACGGTCGGCGGCGGCGCGCAGCCCCTCGGTGTCGATGATGTCGAGGGAGGGGGCGCCGCGGGCGAACGAGATGGGGGCGGGTTCGGTGGCCATGGCGACCAGCGTAGTTCCCGGGTGCCGGGCGTCGCCAAACCGTCTCGCAGCGCGGCCACGCGAGACTCGGCGAGTGCGTTCCGACCTCGCCGGGCGGGACAGCCGCGTCCTGTCAGTGCTCCAGCCCTCGAATCAGTCGGGGCCCGCCGACTGACTCGGGGCGTACCCGACTGACAGTGGCGCGGGACTCACCGCGGCCGGTCCTCGGCGGCGTCGTCGGTGTTCTCCTCGGTCGTGGTGGCCTCGTGGGCGAGCCGGGCACGTTTGCGCAGCCGGACGATGACGAACCACACGATCAGGCCCGCGATCGCGATGAGCACGAGGTTCGAGATGACCCCGCTCCAGCGCTCGAGCACCGGCTCGATGGCCGGGCCGAACGCGAAGCCCAGGCCGATCCAGATCGTGTTCCAGATCAGCGACCCGAGGAATGTGTACAGCGAGAACTTCCACAGGGCCATCCGCTCGATCCCTGCGGGGATCGAGATGAACGAGCGGACCAGCGGTACGCACCGCCCGGTGAAGACCGCGACCCCGCCCCAGCGGGAGAAGAACGCCTCGGCCTTGTCGAAGTCGGCCACCTCGACCAGCGGCATCTTCTCGAAGATCCAGCGGGTCCGGTTCCGGCCCAGCGCGGCGCCCAGGCCGTACCAGATCCAACCGCCGATCAAGCCGGCCAGCGTCGCCGCGAACAGGGCCCACCAGAAGTTCATCCGGCCCGCGTAGGCGAGGAAGCCGGCGCCGGGCAGGATCGCCTCGGAGGGGATCGGCGGGAAGAACGTCTCGATCAGCACCGCGAGCCCCACGCCGACCTCGCCCACGGTCGTCATCAACGAGAGCACCCACCCGATGAACCCCTCGTACTCGGCGGCGGGGTCGCCCGTCTGCATGGGGAGGTGGGCAAGCGCGCGCATGGAACTCCTCGGAGGATCGGGCCGGCGATGTCAGCGCAGGTGCGGCGGTCGCCTTCGACCCAAGGTTCTCACGCCTGCTCGCGCTGCCACCTCCCACCACGGTCGTAGCATCCGTGGGACCGTGGGCGGACCCGGGCCGCCCGCACCCACTGGCCTACTGACCCACGCGTCCGTCGACCCGTTCCCGGATCAGGTCCGCATGGCCGCAGTGCCGGGAGTACTCCTCGATCATGTGGATCAGCACCTGACGTAGCGGGGTCTGCCCGTCCGCACCGATCCAGCCGAGGTCGTCGTGGGCGGCGACGAACGCCTCCGAGTTCGCGACCTCCGCGCGCCATGTGGCCCACGCCTCCTCGACCACGGCGGCGTCGGCGACCGCGCCGCTGAACTCGGTGTCGATGCCGTCGACCACGTAGGGCGCCGGTACCTCCTCCCCGGCGAGGATGCGACGGAACCAACTCCGCTCCACACCTGCGAGGTGGCGCACCAGTCCGAGCAGGGAGAGATCCGACGGCGGCACGGACGCCTTCGCGAGACCGGCCGGATCGAGCCCGGCGCACTTCAGCTCGAGGGTGAGCCGGTAGTCGCTCAGGAAGCCGAGCAGCATGGCCCGCTCGGTGTTCTCGAAGCCGCCGTCCTGGCGCGGATCCTCCTCCTCGGGCACGAACATGTCCCACCAGCCGAACCTGCGCTCCGGGAGCTCCTGACCGACCTCGTCGCGGGTGACCATGCTCCGAGCCTGCCTCCGGCGGCCGGATGGGGCAAGGACAATTGGCGGCCGGGCGGGCGGCCGGGCGGGTGGATCGGTCAGCCGAGCCGGCGGTACCCGTACAGGTCCTTCTGGGTCTGGTTCACCCAGATCCGGGTGCGCAGGTCGTCGGGGGAGTCGGGGTTGGCGATCTGCAGGGACAGCCCATAGTTCTCGTCGACCACGTCCGCGACGATGCCGGCGTCGTTCACCCGCTCGGCCAGGGCGCGCACGTCCGGATGCTCGAACGAGAGCACCGCCCCCACCGAGCCGGCGCCGTGGACCGCGAACAGCCCACCGCCGGGGGCCCTCAGGTCCACCCACTCGCCGGAGTCGGACCGGATCCGCTCTTCCAGCCCGAGCGCCGTGAGCGCCCGGACGCCGCCCGGGACGTCCCCGGTGTACCAGAGCGGCAGCACCTCCGCCGGTGCCGCGGCGGCGAGGGCCGTGCGGCCGGTCAGGTCGGAGTTCTCGTCCAGGTACACGTGCTGCCCGTCGGCCGCGGCGATCGTGGCGTAGCGGCCGAAGTCCTCGGTGGTCACGCTCGGGCTCAGACCGAGCCCGTCCAGAGCGGCGGCGGCGGCGCGCAGCGCCGCATCCAGGTCCGCGACCACGAATCGCAACTGCGTGCTCCCGACCGACGGGTCGCCGTCGGGCATGGCGTGGATCGCGACGCCGCCACCGGCGAGCGCGAAGAGCTGCCAGTCGCCCTCGTCGAGGACCTGCTCCGCGCCGAGTGCCGTGACCAGGGCGACCCACGGCGCGGGATGCGCGGTGTACCGGATCGGGCGGACGCGCAGACTCATCGGTCGTGCTCCTTCAGGTAGGTCTCCAGGGCTCGCTGGACGAACGCGGACAGGCTGAGGCCGTCGTCGATCGAGCGATGCTTGACCGCCCGGATGAGCTCCGGCGGGAGGTAGACGTTGAACTGGGCCTTCGCGGCCTTCTCCTCTGTCATGCGAACATGCTAGCAACCTACAAAGGCCTTGGGCAACGCCGGCCGGTGTGCCAGGATTGCCCCATGCTCACGCGTCGATTTAGTTGGCCCGCCTCCGGGCCGCTGCACGCCGGCTGAGCCCACCGACGATCGCCGATCGTCATGCCCGGGGCGGGCGCCTCTACACTCCCAGTGGTCCCCACACGTCCCGGAAGGTTCGCATGCCCACCCCCGAAACACCCTCCCCGCTCGATGCCGACGCCGTCGGGGTGGCACTGACCGCCGCCCTGGAGGCCGTCGCCGGAGCCGACTCGCTGGACGCGCTCGCCGGCGTCCGCATCGCCCACACCGGGGACAAGAGCCCGCTCGCCCTCGCCAACCGCGCCATCGGCGCCCTCGCCCCGGCGGACAAGGCGACCGCCGGCAAGCTCGTCGGCTCCTCGCGTGGTCGGTTGAACGCCGCCATCGCCGCCCGCCAGGGCGAACTCGAGGCCGAGCGCGACGAGCAGGTGCTGCGCACCGAGGCCGTCGACGTGACGATCCCCGTCGACCGCGCCCCGCTCGGCTCCCGGCACCCCCTCGACTCCCTGATGGACGAGGTCGCCGACTTCTTCGTCGGGATGGGCTGGGAGATCGCCGAGGGGCCCGAGCTCGAACACGAGTGGTTCAACTTCGACGCGCTGAACTTCGGCCCGGACCATCCGGCCCGGCAGATGCAGGACACGTTCTTCATCGATCCCGCGAGCGCCGCCGAGCATCTGGTGCTGCGCACGCACACCTCCCCGGTGCAGGCCCGCACGCTGCTCACCCGGGACCTGCCGGTGTACATCGCCTGCCCGGGCAAGGTGTTCCGCACCGACGAGCTCGACGCGACGCACACGCCGGTGTTCCACCAGGTCGAGGGCCTGGCGGTGGACAAGGGCCTGACCATGGCGAACCTGACTGGGACCCTCGACCACTTCGCCCGGGCCATGTTCGGCCCCGAGGCGAAGACCCGGCTGCGGCCCTCGTTCTTCCCGTTCACCGAACCGAGCGCCGAGATGGACCTGTGGTTCCCGGCGAAGAAGGGCGGCCCGGGCTGGATCGAGTGGGGCGGCTGCGGCATGGTCAACCCGAACGTGCTGCGGGCCTGCGGCATCGACCCGGACGTCTATTCCGGGTTCGCGTTCGGGATGGGCATCGAGCGCACCCTGATGCTGCGCCACGACATCACGGACATGCACGACATCATCGAGGGCGATATCCGCTTCTCCCAGGAAGGACAGCGCTGATGCCGTACGTCGTGCCGAGCTGGCTCCGCGACCACGTCGAGATCCCCGTGGGCACCACAGCCGCCCAGCTGGCCGCGGACCTGGTCCGGGTCGGCCTGGAGGAGGAGGCGGTGCACGCCGCGGGGGTGACCGGCCCGCTCGTGGTCGGCCGGGTGCTCGAGGTGAACCCCGAGCCGCAGAAGAACGGCAAGACCATCAACTGGTGCCGGGTGGACGTCGGCGCCCACAACAACGCCGACGGCTCCGGCCGTGGGATCGTCTGCGGCGCCCACAACTTCGCTGCGGGTGACTCCGTGGTGGTCGCCCTGCCCGGCGCCGTGCTGCCCGGCGACTTCGCGATCGCGGCCCGCAAGACGTACGGCCACGTCTCCGACGGGATGATCTGCTCCGAGAGCGAGCTCGGCCTCGGCGAGGGACACGAGGGCATCATCGTGCTCGAGGACGCGCCCGCGCCGGGCACCGACGCCATCGCGTTGCTCGGCCTCGGCGAGGAGGTCCTCGAGATCAATGTGACCCCGGACCGCGGCTACTGCTTCAGCGTGCGTGGGGTGGCCCGCGAGTACGGCCACTCCACCGGCGCCGCATTCACCGACCACGGGCTGCCGGGCCCGGACCTGCCGTCCGGCAACGACGCGGGCTTCGCCGTCGAACTCGCCGACGACGCCCCGATCCACGGGGTGCCCGGCGCGGACCGGTTCGTCGCCCGGATCGTCCGCGGCGTCGACACCACCGCGCCGACCCCGGACTGGATGGCCACCCGGCTGCGCCAGGCCGGGATGCGCCCGATCTCCCTGGCGGTGGACATCACGAACTACGTGATGCTCGACCTCGGTCAGCCGCTGCACGCCTACGACCTGGCCACGCTGGCCGCCCCGATCGTGGTGCGCCGGGCCCGGGCGGGGGAGCGGCTCACCACCCTGGACGACGTCACCCGCACCCTGGACGCCGAGGATCTGTTGATCACCGACTCCCCGGACGCACCCGGGTCGCGCATCCTCGGCATCGCCGGAGTGATGGGCGGTGCCGACACAGAGGTGACGGACGCGACCACGGACGTGCTCATCGAGGCGGCCCACTTCGACCAGATCTCGGTGGCCCGCAGCGCCCGACGGCACAAGCTGCCCAGCGAGGCCGCCAAGCGGTTCGAACGGGGCGTGGACACCGCGCTGCAGGCGGTCGCCGCGCAGCGCGTCGTCGACCTGCTCGTGCAGTTCGCCGGCGGCTCACCCGATGCCGGGGTCACCGACCTCGACCGCACGACGGCGCCCGAACCGATCGCGATCGACGTCACCCTGCCGGGTCGGCTGGTCGGGGTCGAGTACTCGGCCGAGACGGTGATCGCCACCCTCGAGTCGCTGGGCGCTCTGGTGGTCACCGGCGGCGCCGAGCTGCTGGTCACCCCGCCGACCTGGCGGGCCGACCTGACCGAGCCGGCCGACCTCGTCGAGGAGGTCGTGCGCCTGCAGGGCTACGACCGGGTGCCCTCGGTGCTTCCGGCCGCACCGCCGGGTGGTCGCGGGCTCAGCCTCACGCAGCGCCGCCGGCGCCGGGTGGCGAGCCTGCTCGCCGACTCCGGTCTCACCCAGGTGCTCACCTACCCGTTCATGGCCTCCTCACGGCACGACGACCTGGCGCTGCCCGAGGGTGATCCACGGCGCCGCGCCGTGCGGCTGGCGAACCCGCTGTCGGAGGCGATGCCGTACCTGCGGACCTCGCTGCTGCACACGCTGGTCGATGCCGCGGTGCGCAACGTCGGCCGTGGACTGACCGACGTCGCGATCTACGAGATCGGCATGGTCACCCGACCGGACGGCGCCGGCCACCCGTCGCCGCTTCCGCCCACCGGGGTCCGCCCGAGCGATGCGGACCTGGACGCGATCCGGGCCGCCGTGCCCGCGCAGCCGCTGCGGGTGGCCGGCGTCCTGGCCGGCAGCCTGGTCCCGCCCGGCGTGTACACGCAGGCCCGGCGGGCCGATCACGCCGACGCCATCGCGCTCGTGCACCGGATCGCGCAGGCGACCGGCGTCACGCCCGTCGTCGAGGCGGACACCGAGTCCCTGCCCTGGCACCCGGGCCGGTGCGCGCGGTTCACCACGCCCGACGGCGTCCTGCTGGGCCACGCGGGCGAACTCGCCCCGAAGGTCACGGCGGCGCTGGGCCTGCCGGCCCGCACGGTGGCGTTCGAGGTGGACCTGGACGCCCTGTTCGACGCCGCGCCGAGCGAGCCGAAGCAGATCCCGCCGCTGTCGACGTTCCCGGCCGCGAAGGAGGACATCGCGCTGGTCGTCGACGCCGGCACGCCGGTCGCGGACGTGCTCGCCGCCGTGCGGGAGGGCGCCGGCGACCTGGCCGAGGACGTGCACCTCTTCGACATCTACACGGGCGAGTCCGTGGGTGAGGGCAAGGCCTCGATGGCGTTCTCGCTGCGCCTGCGGGCCGCCGACCGCACGCTCACCGCCGCCGACACGGCGCAGGTGCGGGACGCCGTCGTGGCCCTCGCGGGCGAGCGGCTCGGCGCGCGGTTGCGCGCCTGACCCGACCGGAATCGGGCCGGGGCGCACGATCTGGCCCGGGGGTGGTGAGCGCCACGCCCCGGGCCGCGACCGCCGCCGGGCCCGCCGGGGACCTTGGTCCCTCGATCCGCCGGATGCGCTGCGGCACCCTGGATACATGAGAGTCCTGGTAGCGATCGCATCCACCTACGGCGCCACCGCCGAGATCGGCGAGGCCGTCGCGGCCGAGTTGCGCCAGGGCGGCCACGACGTGGACGTCCGACGGGTCGACTCGGTGGAGTCGCTGCAGGGGTACGACGGCGTCGTGCTCGGCTCCGCGGTGTACATCGGCCGGGTCCTGACGTCGGCCCGGCAGTTCGCCGCCCGGCTCGCCGAGGAGTTCGCCCCGCGCCCGGTGTGGGTGTTCGCCTCCGGGATGAAGAGCGTCACCGCGTACCCGCTCGGTGCCGCGTTCACCTCGCCCGTGCCGCCGCCCTACTTCGGTGCTCGGTACGCGATCTTCGGTGGCGTGGTGGACCGCAGCAAGCTGGGATCCGCGGAGCGCTCACTGATCGGGTTCGTGGGCGCCACCCACTCCGACGAGCGCGACTTCGACCTGATCGCGGCCTGGTCCGGTGAGGTCTCGGTGCGGATGAACCAGTTCGACGCGCTCGACCGGGCCAGATCGGCGCAAGGCACTCGATGAGCACGTCAGCCGGTCGGGTCCAGCCGGAAGTGCAGCTCGGGTGACAGGTCCGGTCCGCCTCCGGCCGTCCCGGGCCCCGACCAGAATCGGATCGCGAGCGCACGACTTCGTGGCCGGTACGAGGCCGACCAGAGGGTTCCGCCGAGCACGTCGCCGGACCGTGGGCACCGGGTACTGACCGCGACCCGATCGGCGATGTGGGCAAGCTGGTCGGCGGTGACCAGGCGATCGGGGTCGGCTCCGAGGCTCGCGTCGATCACCTCGAGACGTTCGAGGGATCCGCGGACCTCCGGGTCGTTCTCCCACGCGTCGGGGAGTCGTCGAAGCAGGCTGTGGTTGGTGGATCTCATCGATCCGTCGCGCTTGACCACCGTGTGCATCGTGTTGTCGTCCCCGGGCTCCGCCATCATCACGACGCCCTCGGCATCGGCGACGAGGTAGTGGCGGGGCATCCAGGACCGATACCACTGCTGCTCGGTGAAGACACGCTGGGCGTCCTCGACGGTGCGACAGCGGTCCAGGATGAACCGCAGCACCTCCAGTTCGTTCAACCCCGGCTCGATGCCCGGAGGGCCGAGGGTCGGTGCCGTGCGATCGACGAGCTGCATCATCGAGACGACCAGCCCCGCCTCGTTCATGCCGTCGATCACTCCGTTGCAGAGGTCGAAGGCACACATGAACAACGTGCTCAGCCCTCCGTCGGTGGGGTGGACCTCCATCAGATACGGCTCGCTCAGCAAGGCGGGCGCCTCGGGACGGGCACCGCGGCCGAGCACCACGTCCGGCAACGAGAGGAATCCGAAGTCGAAGTTTCGCTGGACCACGATGCCGGCATCCATGGTCGGCGCGGTGAGCACCGAGCAGCCGACCACCTGGGGCGGCGCCGGCAACGACATGTGGTGGCCGACGCCGAGCGCGTCCACGCTCGGGTCCGAGGTGTCCAGACCGAACGCGCGCGCGATTCCGGCACCACGCGCGGCCAGCTCCGGATAGTGGCGAACTGCCCACGCACGCCGGGCCTGCACGACCCGATCCGGTAGCAGGAGATCGGGTGCGGCTACCCGATGCCGGGACCTGGCGATGTGCCCGAGGGACTCCCCGATCGCATCGTTGCCTCCCCGCAGGCGCACGTGCCGAACCACGAGGCGTTCGTCCGGCGATCGGTACACGATCTCGTCCATCGGGCCGCCCCTACTCGACTCGACGGGCTCCGGCGGGCATCAGCTGCCGGTTCACCGCCCCGCAGGTGAGCCAGTCCCGCAGCACCTCGTTGAAGAGAGCCGGGTCCTCGGCGTTCCAGGCGTGATGCATGCGCGGCACCAGTCGGGTGGTGATCGCCGCCACGTCCGGATAGGCGCGCAGGGCCTCGCGCACGGGGCGCATGTCCCGCTGTCCGGCCAGGCCCAGCACCGGGACCTCCGAGCGACCCAGTGCGGCCAGATCGGCCGCGGGCAGGCCCTCGTAGACCTCGGCCACGACGGCCCGCATGTTCTCGACGCGCATCGCCAGACCGTCGCTGACGAACTGCTCGACGGCGTCCGGAGGCAGTCCGAACATTCGTGCCTGGGCGGCCCAGTACCAGCGGCGGTCCCACAATCGCAACTGCATCGTATTGAGCCGCCGGGCCAGTCCACCGACCCCCTCCAGCAGTGCTCCGGTCAGCAGCGCGGAATGCACCACCTCGGGGTGTCGGGCGGTCAGCACGGTGCCGACCACGGCGCCCATGGACATACCCACCACGTGGGCCCGGCCGCCGTCGGCCCGGTCGGCGACGATCGCGGCGGCCCGGTCGGCGACGTCGGCCAGGGACGTCCAGTCCAGCGCGGCGGACGCGCCGAAGCCCGGCAGGTCGGGCACCAGGCAGTGGTGGTCCGGCAGCGCCTCCACCTGGTCGTGCCACATCCATCCGGGGATGTTGCCGCCGTGCAGGAACAACACACTCGGCCCGGCCCCTTCGTGGGCACTGGTGACGTACATCAGGCGAACTCCCGGTCCAGCTCGTCCAGCCAGTCCAGCTCGGCCCGCGCGTGCGCCAGTCCGTTGCGCAGGGTGGCCAGCCGGAGCCGTTCCGCCCTGCTCCGGCCCGGGCCCTCGGCCTGCTCGAGCGCGGTCAGCGTCTGCCAGGCGCCCATGACCGCGGCGCGACGGCGGCCCAGCAGTTCACGGACGCCGTCGTCGTCGAGGGCGGGTGCGAAGAACACCCGGGCGAGGAAATCGTTGCGAGCCGGCGCCGGATCCGGCTCGGCGCGGAGCCAGCGCTCGAGTTCCTCGCGGCCGGCGGCGGTGATCCGGTGCACCCTGCGGCTCGGACGCCCGTCCTGGGGCACCACCTCGACCTCGGCCAGACCGGTATCGACCAGTGCGGTCAGGGTCCGGTAGATCTGTGCCTGGTCGCCGGACCAGAAGTGGTTGACGGACTCGTCGAACGCCTTCTTGAGGTCGTAGCCGGTCAGTGGGGACAGATCGAGGAGCCCCAGGACCGCATGCTTCATACTCATGACCGATATAAGACCATGCATATATAGGACGACGCAAGCATTCGGCGCCGGTCCACTCCGGCGCGCTGCGTCACTGACCCGCGGGACGGGTCAGTGACGCAGCCGGGTGCTTCAGGGCAGCAGCAGCACCTTGCCGGTGGTCCCGCGGCTCTCGAGGGCGCGGTGCGCGTCGGCAGCCTCCGCCAGCGGGAACGTGGCGCCCACGCGCACGTCCAGGTCACCACTCGCGAGCGCGCCGAAGACGGCGCCGGAGCGGTAGGCGAGCTCGTCCGGGTCCGCGGTGTAGTGCCCGAGCGTCGGCCGGGTGACGAACAAGGAGCCCGAGCTGTTCAGCCGCTGCAGGTCGAACGGGGGCACCTGCCCGCTGGCGCCGCCGAACAGCACGAGCATGCCCCGGCGCCGCACGCTCGCCAGGGTCGCGTCGAACGTGGTGGCGCCGACGCCGTCGTAGGCCACATGCACGCCGGCGCCGCCGGTGAGGTCCCGCACGATCTGGGGGAGTTCGGTCGTCAGGTCGTCGAGCTCGGTGTAGCGGACCACGTCGCTCGCACCGGCGGCCCGGGACAGGGCCTCCTTCTCCGCGGTGGACACTGTGGTGATCACCCTGGCCCCCCGCGCGACGGCGAGCTGGGTGAGCAGCAGCCCGACACCGCCCGCGCCGGCCGTGAGCAGCACGTCCTGGCCGGGCCGGACGTCGAACACCCCGTCGACGAGCATGTGCGCCGTCATCCCCTGCAGCGGCAGCGCCGCGGCCACGTGCGCGTCGACGCCGTCGGGCACGACGATCGCGGCGTCCGCCTCGAGCAGGACCTCCTCGGCGTAGGAGCCGCTCAGCGACCCCGACCACGCGACGAGCCGGCCCGGCGAGAGGTGGGTGACACCGTCGCCGACCGCGACCACCTCGCCGGCGCCCTCGCTCCCGGGCACGAACGGGAACTGGCGGGGGTACACGCCGGAGCGCACATAGGTGTCGTAGAAGTTCACCCCGATCGCGCTCGTGCGGACCAGCACCTGCCCGGCCCTGGGAGCGGGCGACGGACGGTCGGTCGGGGTGAGGACATCGGGACCGCCGGCGGTCCGGGCTTCGATGGCGCGCATGGGTGTCAACCTACAGCGGCGCCCCCCGGCCAGAGGTAGGGAGAACCCCCGGGTCCAGATGCCGGTGGGCACCAGTGATCGGGCGGCCCCGGGCGAGAAGGCTGTTCACCATGACCGCAACCCTCGATCCACCCGTACTCGCCCCCGCCGCGAGTCCGCCGCCCGCACGCGACCTGTTCGTGGATGTCCTGCGGCTGTTCGCGATCGTGCTCGTGGTGGCCCAGCACTGGCTGATGCCGGTGTTCGACTACTCGGGCGGGACCCTCGTCACCGGCAACGCGCTCACCGTCCCCGGTGGGTGGGCGATCACCTGGATCAGCCAGGTGATGCCACTGATCTTCTTCACCGGTGGGGCCGCGACCGCGATCAGCCTGCGCCGTCGCGGCACCGGCCCGGACCGGGCCTGGGTGGCCGAGCGGATCTTGCGCCTGGCGATCCCGGTGCTCGCCCTGGCGGCGCTCTGGCTGCCGCTGCCGCACCTGCTCCTGGCCCTCGGGCTGCCCGCCGAGCCGGTCTCGGTCGGTGCCCGCCTGGTGGGTGCGCTGCTGTGGTTCCTCGCCGCGTACGTGATGATCACGTTGCTCAGCCCGGCGCTGGTGCGTCTGGCCCAGGTGTTGCGTGGCCGCGAACTCGTCGGCTTCGCCGCCGTCGCGATCGCGGTCGACGTGGCCCGGTTCTCCTTCGACGCCCCGGACCTGCTCGGCTACCTGAACGTGCTGGCCGTCTGGGGCGCCGTGCACCAGGCCGGCATCCACTACGGGAACGGGCGGCTCCGGGGCATCCGGGGCGTGCGCGCGCTCGCGCTCGGTGTCGCCGGGTTCGCCGTGGCGGCCCTCGCCGTCGCCTTCGGGCCCTACCCGCCGAGCATGATCGGTCTGCCGGGTGACCCGATGTCCAACATGAACCCCCCGACGGCGGTGCTGCTCGCACTCGCGGTCGGCCAGCTCGGCCTGGCGCTCGCCATCCGCGAGAAGATCGCGGCCTGGGCCGCACGGCCCCGGGTCGCCGCGGTGGTGGGGCGGCTGTCGGGGTCCTCGATGACCGTGTACCTGTGGCACACCCCCGCCCTGGTGCTGGTCGCCGGCGTCGCGGTGTTCGCGCTCGACCGCGGCACGCCCGACCCGTTGTCGGCCGAATGGTTCGACGGCGTGACGGCCTGGGTCGCGATGCTCACCGTCGTGCTCGTCGTGGCCGTGCGGGTGTTCTCCCGCCTGGAGCGGGTGCGACTGCCGCGCCCGGTCGCAGCGGACCTGAGTGCCGGGCGGCTCGGCGCCGGTGGGCTGCTCGTGGGTCTGGGCGTGCTCGCCCTGACCGTCGGCGGGTTCCGTCCCGAGACGTTCTGGGCTCCCACCGGACCGCTGGTGGCCGTGGCGTCGATCACGGTCGGGGTACTGCTGCTCTCCGGTGGGAGAGTCAGGAACGCGTTCGCCGGCGGCAGTGGCGGCAGAGACGGGCAACCGCGCTGGTCTTCGGCGGCGCGAACCGGCAGGGTGGCGTCATGACCGCGCTCGAGACCCCCGTCGGCCCCGAGCCGCAGGCCGCGGAGCGGGTCTCGGTGCTGCGCCGGGCCGCACGCGAGAGCGGATACCTGCTCCTCTGCCTGCCGATCGCCATCGCCGGGCTGGTGGTGTTCGTGGTCGGTGTTTCCCTCGGCACCGCGCTCCTGATCACCGTGGTCGGCCTGCCGATCCTGGCGGGAACCCTCGCTGCCGCCCAGGGCCTCGGGAACCTCGAGCGCGAGCGACTGGCCGCGATCGGACACCCGGTGCCGGCCACGCGGCCGTTCCACACCGACCGGAGGGGCCTGCGCCGGTTCCTGGCCAGGCTCGGCCACGGGCAGAGCTGGCTCGACCTGCTCCACACGCTGCTGTTCTTCCCGCTCTCGCTCACGACCTTCATCGTCACGGTGGTCTGGTGGGTGGTCGGCGCCGGGGGAGTGCTGTACTTCGTCTGGGAGCGGTACCTGCCGGACGGGGGCCGGACCGGTCTCGCGGACCTGCTCGGCTACCCCGGCCGGGTGGCGGACATCGCCCTGACCACCGTGATCGGCGCGATCCTGCTGATCACCGCACCGTGGGTCGTGCGGGCCATGGTCGCGGTGCACCGCGGACTCGCGCGGGTCACCCTCGGTGGTACCTCCTCCTCGGCCCTGCGCGCCCAGGTCGCCGAGCTCACCCGCAGCCGGGCCGCGGTGGTCGGCGCCGAGGCGGACACGCTGCGCCGGATCGAGCGGGACATCCATGACGGTCCCCAGCAACGCCTGGTCCGGATGAGCATGGACCTGCAGTCCGCGCAGCGGCGCCTCGCCGCCGAGGACCCGAAGGCTGCCGAGCGGCTGATCGCCGAGGCCATCGGGCACGCCCAGGCGAGCCTCGACGAACTCCGCACCCTGTCCCGCGGTATCGCCCCGCCGGTGCTCAGTGACCGCGGTCTTCGGGCGGCGATCGCCTCGGCCGCGGGCCAGTCACCGATCCCGGTCGAGCTGGACATCGCCCTCGAACCGGGGCAGCGGTTCACCGCGGCTCGGGAGTCGGCGGCGTACTTCGTGGTCACCGAGTCGCTCGTGAACGCGGCCAAGCACTCCCGCGCGTCGGTGGTACGGGTGGTCGTGACGGAACTGGACGACGCCGCCCTGAGGGTCGAGATCGCGGACGACGGTATCGGTGGCGCACACCCGGGCAAGGGGCATGGCCTGACGGGTCTCGCGGACCGCCTCGCCGGCGTGGACGGCGTCCTCGACGTCGACAGCACCGACGGCGCCGGTACCCGGGTGGTGGCCACGATCCCCTGACGGACGCCGCGCGCGGGTCCGTCGCCGAGCAGTCCCGGCGGCCGGGCCCGCGCTCGGCTAGGGTCGGGAACCATGCGCGTCGCCCTCGCCGAGGATTCGGTCCTGCTCCGTGAGGGGCTGATCCGGCTTCTCGAGGAGGCCGACTGTGAGGTGGTGGCCGCGGTCGGGGACGGTGACGCCCTGGTCGCCGCGGTGTCCGAGACCCGCCCCGACGTGGCCGTCGTCGACGTGCGGATGCCGCCGTCGTTCACCGACGAGGGCCTGCGTGCCGCGCTGACGATCCGGGAACGGGTGCCGAGCACCGCCGTGCTGGTGCTCTCGCAGTACGTGGAGGAGTCCTACGCGGGGGATCTGCTCGCCACCGGAGCCGGCGTCGGGTACCTGCTGAAGGATCGGGTCGCCGACCTCGACGAGCTCTCCGACGCCCTCGCGCGAGTGGCCGCCGGCGGGACGGTGCTCGATCCCACGGTGGTGTCCCAGTTGTTCGCGGGCCGCCGGGCCCGACCGGTGCAGCGGCTCACCGCCCGCGAGCGTGAGGTCCTCACGCTGATGGCGCAGGGGCGCACGAACACCGCCATCGGACGCGCCATGGTGATCACGCCGAAGGCGGTCGAGAAGCACGTGTCGTCGATCTTCGACAAGCTCGACCTGCCGCCGTCGGGCGACGACCACCGGCGGGTCCTCGCCGTCCTCACCTGGCTGCGGGAGGGGACCGCGTCGGTGTCCTGAGCTGGACGTGGGCGTCGATCCGGACCCGGCGGCGGGCGTCCGACCCGACCCCGACCCTGAGGGGCTCGGGGTGGGATCCCGGGGGCGAATGGGGGGCATACCCCATGGCCGCGCCGCTGCCCGGGACGGTTGGCTGGGAGCCATGGAAAGCCTCCTCGCCGGACTCGCCGACCACTTCGGACCACTCCTGCTCGCACTCGGCGCGCTGTTCGCATTCGCCGAGTCCGCGCTCGGTCTCGGCTTCGTGTTCCCCGGCGAGACCGTGGTGCTCGGCATCGGCGCGGCGACGAGCACCGGTGACCAGGTCGCCCTGGCGATCGGGGTCGTCGCACTCGGTGCCACGGCCGGGGACCACCTCGGCTACCTGATCGGGAAGAGGGCCGGACCCACGCTCCGGGAGACGCGGGTGGTGAGCCGGGTCGGTACCCGGCACTGGGACCGCGGCGCGCGGATGCTGCGTCGTTACGGGGTCCTGGCGATCATCGTCTCCCGGCTGCTCCCGGCCGTGCGCACGCTGGTGCCACCGGCCGCGGGAGCGAGCCGGGTGGGCTACGGGACGTTCGTGGTCGGGTCGATCGTCGGAGCGTTGCTGTGGTCCGGGCTCTGGGTCGGCGTCGGCGCCGCGGCCCGGACGGCGTTGCCCCAGGCCGCCGCCAGGCTCGGCACGGCCAGTTGGCTGGTGCTCGCGGGCGTGGTGGTGGCCGCGGTCGTGTCGGTGCTCGCGGTGCGCCTCGCCCGTCGCCGCTCCCGGGCAGCGGGCCGGGTCGCCGCGGATGACGTCACCGAGTGCGCCTGAGGGCGCTCGACCATGCCGCATGGGCGGGAGCACCGGCGCACGCCGAGTACGCCCGGGTGCACCGGCCCCGGAGGCCGCGTCAGGCGCGGGGCGGGTGCACCCCGCCGCGCGCGAGCCAGTTGATCCACGCATCGCGCCAGTCGGTGACCGGCGCGCCGACCTCGTCGCCGAGGCCGACGCCGTGCCGCCCGGTGGGGTAGACGTGCAGTTCGAACGGCACGGCCGCATCCCGCAGCGCTGCGGCCATCAGGAGCGAGTTCTCCACCGGGACCGCGGCGTCGTCCGCGGTGTGCCACAGGAACGCCGGCGGAGTGTTCGAGTCGACCCGGCGTTCCACGCTCAGGGAGGCCGCACGGGCCTCGGTGTCGGTCTCGCCGAGCAGGTTCCGGCGCGAGTCGACGTGGGCCCGATTCACGAGCGAGATCACCGCATAACTGAGTGTGACCAGATCCGGCCGACCCAGGGTGTGCACGTCGGCGCCGTCGCGTGCGGCCAGGTCGGCCCGCTCGGCCTCGGTGACCGTGGCGACCGAGCCGGCGAGGTGGCCGCCGGCGGAGAAGCCGACCACCGCCACCGGCCCGGAGAAGGCCCCGTGCACCCCGGCTCGGAGGTCGGCCAGCGCGAGCAGGACCTGGTCCAGGGCATCCGGATGGATGGCCGGTGCCACCGGGTACTCCAGGTGCCCTGACGCGATGCCGCGCTCGGCGAGAAACGCCGTGACGCCCGGTCCCTCGTGCTCGGACCGCCCGGCGTAACCACCGCCCGGCAGCACGAGCACGAACCCGGAGGCACCGCCGTCGGCCAGTTCCTCGGCGCTGGGATGCAGAACGAGCGGGACGCGCGGAACTCGACCGGTTGCCGACATGCGCAGCACTGTAGGGCACCCGACGGGCGGTCGGCGCCGCCGTCGCGACGGGTCAGTGCACGGGGTAGGTGGCCGGGGCCTTCTCGAACGCCCGGGAGATGCGCTCGCGGCGTTCGAGCACCTCGTCGCGCATGTCCTCCATGTCCCGCAGCACCCGCTTGCGGACCCGCTTGCTGAGGAGATCGACGTAGAGCTGGCCGTGCAGGTGGCCGACCTCGTGCTGGAAGCAACGGGCCAGGTAGTCCCTGCCCTCGAGTTCGACGGGCTCGCCGTGCTGATCGACCCCGCGCACACGCACGTGCACGGGGCGGAACAGGTCCGCGCCGGGGCCGGGCACGCTCAGGCAGCCCTCCTCGCCCTCCTCGGTCTCGCCGTCCAGCACCGTGAGCACAGGGTTCACCACGTGCCCGACGTGACGAACGTCGTCGGAGTCGGTCAGGTCGTAGACGAACAGCCGGACGTCCTCGCCGACCTGGTTCGCCGCCAGGCCGACGCCCTCGGCGACGAGCATGGTCGCGAACATGTCGTCCACGAGCCGGGCCAGTTCCGGTGACCCGAAGTTCTCGACATCCCGGCACGGGTGGTGCAGGACGTCCTCGCCGACCTCGGTGATCCGCAGCGCCTGACCGCGGGTCGCCTCGGGCGGGACCTCGGGATAGTTCGCCACGGGAACGCCTTGGAGGAGGGTGGTGCTCATGTCGACCATTGTTCCGCAAGCGCGGGGGTGCCCGGTGTTCCCCGACCGTCGGTCGGCGACGCTGGGCCGGCGACGCCCGGCGGCCGTCGTCACTCAGTGGCCCCTGAACGCCTCGGCCAGCCACCAGGACGGCTCGGAGTCGGCCACCTTCGCGTCGATCAGGAGCGGCGTGTCGCGGGGACCGCGCAGCCAGTCGATCACCGGCGCCAGGTCCTCGGGGCGTCGCACCGTGACCCCGGTGAAGCCGTACCCGCGCGCGATGGCGGCGAGGTCGGTGTCGCCGAACTCGACGAACCCGTGATCGGTCCCGCTGCGACCGAAGTGGTGCAGTTCGGCGCCGTAACCGCCGTCGTTGTAGACGATCACCACGAGCGGCAGGCCCAGCCGGACGACGGTCTCGAGTTCGGATGCGGCCATCAGGATGCCACCGTCGCCGGTGCCCAGGACGGGCAGCCGCCCCGGGTGCGCGAGGGCGGTGCCGATAGCGGAGCCGAGGCCGAGCCCGACGCACTGGAACGCCTGGCTGAAGCACAGCGACCGTTCGTCGGCGACCTCGAGGAACATCGACGGATAGCCGAGGAAGTTTCCCGAGTCCACGGCGACCACCCGGTCGGCGTCGAGGATCTCGTCGAGCCCGACGGTGAGCGTACGAGGGTCGATCCGCTCAGCGGTCGACAGATCGTCGTACAGCACGTCCCGCCAGCGCCCCTCGTCCGCGATGCGGCCGCGGACGGACTCGGTCCGGTAGCCGACGGCTGTGTGCCCGCGTCCGGCCAGCCGCGCGGTGGTGTGCTCGGCGGTCCGGGCGCTGTCGCCGATCACCGCCAGGTCCACCGGCCGGTGCCGGCCCGGCGCCATCGGATCGACGTCCACCTGGACCACCCGCGCGCTCGGCCCGATCAGGGTCCCGTGACGCGTCGTCCACATGTTCAACGCGCACCCGAACGAGACGATCAGGTCCGCGCCCGCGATCAGTTCGGCGGCCAAGGGCGTGGCGAACCCGCCGGAGACGTCCAGGTCCCACGCATCCCCCCGGAAGAGACCACGGACGACGGCGGAGGTCGCCAACAAGGCGCCCGTCGCCTCGCCTAGGGCGCGCAGGGCGGGACCCGCGTCGCGGGCGCCGCGGCCCGCCACGATCACCGGACGCCGGGCCGTCGCGAACGCGTCCACGAGCGCCGTGACGGCATCCGGGTCGGGGGCGGGGGAACCCGCGAATGTGGTCTCGGGCGGGCCGGTCCTCGGCACGTCGGGGCCCGGCGGGTCGGTGCCGGGCCGGCCGACGGCCGCAGTGCGTGACTGCTCGCCGACCGGCGTCGGTGCGTCCGCCGTCACGCCGTCGACCTCCGTGCCCTGCACGTCCAAGGGCAGGTTCAACAGCACCGGGATGCGTTCGGTCACGGCGAGCCGGTGGGCGAGCGCGGCGTCGCGGGCAGCGCTACCGGCCGAGACCCGTAGGCTGCGCCCACCGACCGACTCGATCAGCCGGTCCTGGGCGATCCGGAAGTTCGAGTGCAGGGCCGACCCCGCGGTCTCGGCAGCCAGGATGACCATCGGCGTGCCACTCTTCGCGGCCTCGGTGATGCCGGTGACCGCGTTCGTGAGACCGCAGCCCTGATGCACGCTGAGCGCGCTCACGCCGCCGCCCATCCGCGAGTAGGCATCCGCCATCGCGGCCGCGCCACCCTCGTGCCGGGCCGCGACGTAGGTGGCACCGGCGTCGATCATGGACCGAGTGACGGCGTAGTTGCCGCTGCCGATCACGCCGAACACCTGCGTCACCCCGAGGCCGACCAGGGTCCGGGCGACGACCTCCTGGACCTGCACGTCAGGCGCCCGTCGGCACCAGGGCGAGCACACGGGCCGGGCTGGCGGTGCCACCGACGATCGGGAGCGGGGCCGCGATCAACACGGCACCGCGGGTCGGCAGCGACTCCAGGTTCCGCAACTGCGTCAGGCCGTACTTGCCGGCGCCGAGAAGGAGGTTGTGGCCGGGGTAGGGCGGGTCGAACGACCCGGCCTGACCGGCGTCCGTGCCCACCGTCTCCACGGCCATCCCGATGATGTGCGGGTGCTCGGCCACGAAGCGCGCCGCCTCCGTGGACGGACCGGGCGTGTGCGGACCGTCCTCGGCGTTGTTCAGGAACGCCACGGCGTCGTCGGCCCGCGCGGCCCAGCCGGTGCGCAGCACGAGCCAGCTGGGCTCGGTGATGGCGCCGTGCTCGACCTCCCAGGCCCGCAGGTGCGCCGGCTCGAGCAGGAAGTCCGGGTTCAGGGCGACCTCATCGCTCACGTCCACCACGACTGCGGGAGCGACCAGCTTCTCCGGCGGGATCTGCGAGACGTCCTCGCCGTCCTTGCCCGTGATCCAGTGCTTCGGGGCGTCCAGGTGGGTGCCGGTGTGTTCACCCGTGGTGAAGACGTTGCAGTGCCAGGCCGGTCCCCGTTCGTCGAAGTGGGCCACCTCGGTCAACTCGAACGGAACCGTGTTCACCCACGGCTCGGGCAGTTCGAGGATCGGGGTCTGTGCGGTCAGCGGGGCAGTCAGATCGATGACCCGGACGGCTCCGGAGGTCAGGGCGGCGGTGAGGTCCATGGGGCTCCTTCGGCGGGGTGACGGCTTCGTCCTCGCGGATCGTATCGACTGCCGCCCGCTCCTGGTGCCGGTCGTCCACACCCGGGGAGAGGAGCGCAAAGTGGTGTGCTTCCGACGTACCGGGTACGTCGGACTCACACCGCAACAGACAGACCGGAGTCCGGCGAGCGTCAGTCCCAGCGCACCTCGGGGACGTCGGCGCCGAAGTCGACGGCGGGCGCACCGAGGTGCCCGGCGCTGCCGGCGATCAGTTCGCAGCGGCCGGCCTGACCGTCCTCGGAGCAGTCGAACTCGACGTGGACCGTGCCGATGGGCTCGCCGCTCACGATCCTCGGGTCGTAGGCGTCGATGTCGGCCTCGAGGGAGTCGAGGGTCGCCTGGGCCTCGGCCGACAACGTCCTGGAGATGGTGCCCTCGGTCACCGTGGTGCCCTGGATCGTGCCGGGCAGGTCGATGCCGCAGCCGGCGGCGAGCGTCGTCGAGGCGATGCATGTGCCGACCGCCTCGCCGACCAGGGTGCGGAAGGTTGCGAGGCCCGCGTCGCTCAGCACGACGTCAGCGTCGAAGTCCGCCGCGTCGTAGTCCTGTGAGACGGTCGTCACCGTGGTGCCGCCGAGCGTGAACATCGGGTCGGACACGCTCAACTCGTAGGCGCCCAGGAACACCTCCACCTCCATGTCCGTGACCGGGACACCATTGACCAGCGCGCCTGCGGCGACCAGCGGATCGCCGATGTAGAGGCTGCCGTAGCCGCCGACGATCTCCCACTCGGCGGTGTCCTCGGCGGACGCAGGGCCGACGACCCTCAGGGTGATCTCGACCTGCTCGTCGCCCAACAGGTACGACGCCCGGACGTCGACCGTTCCGAGCGCGGCCTCCGGAACGACGGGAGCCACCTCGATCTCGGTGATCGGCGCGACCGCGTTCGATGCCGCCAGCACTTCATCGGTCATCAGCACCGACGGCCCGGCGGTGAGCGTGAGGAACGAGAGTGCCGTCTCGGCGTCGCCGTCCGCCAGTGCGTGCAGGTAGCCCTGGACGGGAGCGATCGCGGCGTCAGCTCGTGCCTGCGCGGCGGCCTCGGCGGCCAGCGCCGAGGCGGTCGCCTCCTCCGCCGCCCGCTGCTCCGCGCGCCGGGCACTCGTGACCGAGAGCACCACGACGAGTGCGATCACGAGCACGAGGGAGCCGATGATGGCGAGGAGCACACCCCTGCGCATCGGCCTGCGCGGTGGCGTGGCCGCGGGCTGGAGCAGTCCTGGCGGGGGGCCGTGCCACGGTTCGTGCGGATCCGGCATGGAGCGTTGCTGCGAGGAGCCTGGCGGCCAGGGCTGCTGCGCCGAGTCCTGCGGCCAGGGTTGCTGCGCCGCCTGCGGTGGGACCTGCTGCCAGGGTTGGCCGCCGTTGCTCAGCGGCCAGGGCCGGTCCACACCGGGTGCCTGCCAGGCCGGCCGTGCCGACTGTCCGCCCGGTGATGACCACGGCGACCGGGCCTCGGGCGGCCTGACGTATGAGGGCGGGCCCGGGTCCGAGTGCGGCCCCGGAGACCGGTCCGGCCGAGCCCCGGTGTGCTCCCCGGGCTGCTGTGAGTCCTGCCCCATGGTCACTCCTCGCCCCTGCGTCCGGCCCTCGAGGCCCGTGGCTCACGGGCGTGCACGGCTGCGTTTGGCGCGAATCGTACCGGCATCGTCGCTCGCCGGCGGGCGATACCCCCCACGGCACCCGAGCGCGGGCGGTCAGCCGGGCTCGGCAGTGGCGTCCCTGGCGGTGGCACCCTCGGCAGGTGCGTCGTCCTCCGAGAAGTTGGCACCGTCCGGCCAGGCGCAGAGGCACACCTTGTTGCCGGCGCGATCGGCGAGGATCCAGTGTCCCGGTGCCGCGTCGTGCACCACGGTCCCGCCCGCCGCCACGGCCGCCTCGAACCGGCCCCGGGCGTGCTCGCGCGCCACCGACACGTCGATGTGCATCGCGTGCCGAAGCGGCTTCGCCTCGTCGAGCCCCTGCATCCAGACCGTGGAGCCATGGCCGAGCGGGTCGATGCCGTTGTCATCGTCCATCGGGTCGTAGCCGAGGGCGGCCCGCCAGAAGGCGATGTCGAGGTCGTCGGGTCTCGCCGCGATCGCGAGTTGCACCTCCTGGACCTGACTGCGGTCGGCGCGCGCGCCCTGCGCAGCGGCTACCGCCGAGACCGCCCGGGCCAGGTCAACGTGCCCGACCTCGAGTGCCCACAGGTCCCGGGTCAGCCGAACGGTGAGCCGGTCCCGGGCGATCGTGAGGATCCCGCCTGCGTCCTCGAACCCCGCGACCCCCGCGATCGCCCCGGCGAGCCGCACGGCCTCGACGAGCGAGCCGGTCGGGAACACCGCCGTCGCGCCACCGTGAAGGACGACCCAGTCGTCGAGGCCGGTGGCCCCGAGGAAGTGGCGCCAACCCTGTTCGCTCATGTCCGGCCTCCGATTCTGGGGGTGGGTCCACCCTGGCCGAACCTACCGGCCGTCCGGGCGTGGCGGGCCACACCGGCCGACCGAAAACACGTTGACATCCCGCCGACGCCCCTGAAGGCTCTCTGACCTATCCGACCCATCGGCTCCCAGCCCGACGAGAGAACGGAACGACCATGCGCGAGTTCGTGTGCACCGCAATCGCCCACCTGCACACGGAGAGCCATGGAACGTCCACGACCCAGCAGACCCACACCTGACGCACCCGCGCGCCCCGGCACCCGCCGCCTCAACCTCGGCGTCCTGGCCCATGTCGATGCCGGCAAGACCAGCCTGACCGAGGCCCTGTTGCACGCCGGCGGCGCGATCGACCGGATCGGCGGGGTGGACGCCGGCACGACCCAGACCGACACCCTCGCCCTGGAGCGGCAGCGAGGTATCACGATCCGCTCCGCGGTGGCGTCGTTCCGGGTCGGCGACATCGGCGTCAACCTGGTGGACACGCCCGGTCACCCGGACTTCATCGCCGAGGTCGACAGGTCGCTGGCGGTCCTGGACGGTGCCGTCCTGGTCCTGTCCGCCGTCGAGGGGGTGCAGGCCCAGACCGTGGTGCTGTACCGGGCGCTGCGGCGCCTCGAGGTTCCACTCGTGCTGTTCGTGAACAAGATCGACCGGTCCGGGGCAGCGCCGGAGCGGGTGCTCGACGAGATCCGGTACCGGCTGAACCCGGCGGCGGTCCCGCTCAACCGCGCGCTCGGTGCCGGCGCTCCCGTGGCGCGTGCCCAACCGCTGGCCTGGAGCGAGCCGGCCGTGGCCGAGGACCTGACGGCGCAACTCGCCTCCCACGACGACGGACTGCTCGCCGAGTGGCTCGCCGGACCGGTCCGGGCGCGGCGACTGCGCTCCAGTCTGGAGCGGTCGACCCGGGCCGGCGCCGTCCACCCGGTCCTGTTCGGCTCGGCCCGAACCGGTGCCGGCCTCACCCAGCTGATCGACACGGTGACCCGCCTGCTCACGCCACCCGCCGGCGACGAGACCGCCGCCGTGTCCGCGCAGGTCTTCAAGGTCGAACGCCCCACCTCCGGCGGACGGCACGCCACGCTCCGGATGCGTTCCGGCGTGCTGCGCCTACGGGACCGGGTGCCGCTGGGCGGTGGCCGGACCGCGACCGTCACCGGCCTCGAGGTCTTCGAGCCGGGCGGCCCCGTGCGGCGTGCCCGGGCCGCGCCCGGGCAGATCGCCAGGGTTCGCGGACTGGACACGGTGCAGATCGGTGACTGGCTCGGCTCCGAACCCGCGTCGTGCGCGGCAGCCGACCTGCCGAGGCCGGGCTTCGAGACGCGGGTGGTGGCCCGTGATCCCGCCGAACAGGAGGGCCTGCGCCGGGCGCTGACGGAACTGGCCGACATCGACCCGTTGATCGCGATCCGGCCGGATCGGGGCGCCGTGCGGATCAGCACCTACGGCGAGGTGCAGCAGCAGGTCCTGGCCCAGACCCTGGCCGCCGAGTTCGGCATCGACGCAGACTTCCGGGGGACCACGGTGGCCTGCGTCGAGCGACCGTCGCGCACCGGTGCCGCCGTGCGGCGGATGGGTGATCCCGGCCACCTGCTGAACTACACGCTCGCGGTCCGCATCGAGCCGGCACCACCGGGCAGCGGCATCGACCTGGCCGTCGAGGCGCCACGCACCGGCGTGCCCCTGCACGTCTACTCCACCCTCGAGGGTTACCGGTCGGCGATGCTCGGCTACCTCACCGATCCGCTCGCCTCCGGGCCGCACGGCTGGCCGGTGACGGACGTCAGGGTGATCGTGACCGAGAGCAACTACCCGCCGGCCGGCCCGCGTGCCTCCGAGGTGCGGCACACGACCGGGGAGGTGGTGCGCGAAGCCGTACAGCGGGCGGGCACGACGGTCTGCGAACCGGTCGACCACTTCACGGTCGAAGCACCGGCGCAGACGCTTGCCGCGGTCCTCGGCCTGCTCGCCCGCCACGGCGCCACCATGGACGGCATGGACGCCACGGACGAGAGGAACCGGTTGGCGGTGGTGTCCGGGACGATCCGGACGGCCGCGGTCGGGGCGGTGCGGGCCGGTCTGAATGCCGCCACGAACGGGCAGGGCGTCCTGGAATGCGACCCGGACCACTTCGCGCCCCGGTAGGTCGCGGGCTGGACACCCATCCCACCGACTGTATAGTTATGCACATGCCTGTATCAGTCGCGATCGCCGGCGCCAGCGGCTACGCCGGGGGTGAGGTCCTACGCCTGCTGCTGGGGCACCCCGAGGTGACCGTCGGCGCGCTCACCGCCCACCGGAGCGCCGGTGACCTCGTCGGCACCCACCACCCGCATCTGCGTGCCCTGGCCGACCGGCGGTTCGTCGAGACCACCGCCGAGAACCTGCTCGGCCACGACGTCGTGGTCCTGGCCCTGCCGCACGGTGCCTCCGGCGAGATCGCGGCCGCACTCGCGGCGGCGGGCTCCGACGCGCTCGTGCTGGACTGCGGCGCCGACCACCGACTCGTGGACGCGGAGGACTGGCAGGCGTTCTACGGTTCGCCCCACGCCGGGACCTGGCCGTACGGTCTGCCCGAGCTGGTGCTCGCCGACGCCGGCACCCGCCAGCGTGAGGTACTGCGCTCGGCCCGGCGGATCGCCGTGCCCGGCTGCAACGTCACCGCCGTCACCCTGGGCATCCAGCCAGGTATCGCGACCGGGGTGGTGGAGGCGACCGACCTGGTCGCGGTCCTCGCGAACGGATACTCCGGCGCCGGCAAGGCGGCCAAGACCCACCTGATCGCCTCGGAGGCGCTCGGCTCCGCGGTGCCCTACGCCGTCGGCGGCACGCACCGGCACATCCCCGAGATCGAGCAGAACCTGCGGGCGGCCGGTGCGGAGTACGTCCGGCTCTCCTTCACGCCCACGCTCGTGCCGATGGCCCGGGGCATCCTCGCCACCACGACGGCGCGCCTCACCGACGGCATCGACCCCGCCACGGTCAGGGCGGCCTGGGAGACCTACTACGCGGACGAGCCGTTCGTGCACCTGCTGCCCGAGGGCCAGTGGCCCACCACGGCCGCGACCCTGGGCGCGAACACCGCCCTGGTCCAGGTCGCGGTGGACGCCCGGGCCGGCCGGGTGGTGTCCGTCTGTGCGATCGACAACCTGGTCAAGGGCACCGCCGGCGGCGCCGTCCAGTCGATGAACCTGGCCCTCGGGCTGCCCGAGACCACCGGCCTGCCGACGAACGGAGTCGCCCCGTGAGCATCACCGCACCCGCCGGGTTCCGCGCCGCCGGCGTCACCGCCGGCCTCAAGGCCTCCGGCAAGCCGGACCTCGCGCTGGTCGTCAACGACGGCCCGCAGCACGTCGGCGCCGCCGTGTTCACGTCCAACCGGGTGGTCGGGGCACCGGTCACCTGGTCGCGTCAGGTGGTCGCCGACGGCGTCGTGAACGCCGTCGTGCTGAACTCCGGCGGTGCGAACGTGGCCACCGGCCCCGAGGGGTTCGGCCACGCGCACGCCACGGCCGAGCGGGCGGCCGACCTGCTCGGCATCTCCGCCGCGGACGTCGTGGTGTGCTCGACCGGCCTGATCGGCGTGCCGCTCGCCGCGGACCGGCTGCTCGCCGGACTCGACGTGGCCGCCGCCGCGCTCGGCACCGACGGCGGGGAGGCCGCCGCCACCGCGATCATGACCACCGACACCGTCGCCAAGACCACCCACGTCCCCGGCGCCGGCTGGAGCGTCGGCGGGATGGCCAAGGGCGCGGGCATGCTCGCGCCGGCGCTCGCGACGATGCTCGTGGTGCTCACCACCGATGCCGTCGTCGACGCGGCCACCGCCGACGCCGCGCTGCGGGACGCGGTCGGCACCACCTTCGACCGGATCGACTCGGACGGCTGCATGTCCACCTCGGACACGGTCGTGCTGATGTCCTCCGGGGCCAGCGGCATCACCCCGACCCCCGAGGACTTCGCCGAGGCCGTCCGGTCGGCCTGCGCGACGCTGGCGCGTGCCCTGATCGCCGATGCCGAGGGCTCCACCCATGACATCGCGGTCGAGGTGGTCGGGGCCACCGACACCGGCGCCGCGGTGGCCGTGGCCCGCGCGGTCACCCGGTCCAACCTCTTCAAGGCCGCCATGTTCGGCAACGACCCGAACTGGGGACGCATCATCGCCCAGGTCGGGACGGTGCCGGAGGACGTCGCCCCGTTCGATCCGGCCCGGCTGGACGTGAGCATCAACGGGCTGCTCATCTGCCGGGCCGGCGGAGCGCACGAGGACCCGGCGCAGCTCGACCTGGCCGCCGACCGCGAGGTCCACGTCCGGATCGACCTGCACGCGGGTGACGCGGCGGCGACCGTCTGGACCAACGACCTCTCCCACGCCTACGTCCACGAGAACAGCGCCTACTCCACATGAGCGAGCCCATCCCCGAGCCGGCCCTGCCCGAACCGGCCCCGCCCGAGGCGACGCCCCCTCCCGAGGCGCCCCCCGCCGTCGACCCCTCGTTCGTCTTCAACACCGAGACGGACCTGTTCCCCCACCAGAAGGCGGAGGTGCTCGTCCAGGCTCTGCCGTGGCTGGAGGAGTTCGCCGGGGCGATCGTGGTCATCAAGTTCGGCGGCAACGCCATGGTCGACGCGACCCTCGAGCGCGCCTTCGCCGACGACATCCGGTTCTTCCGCTACGCCGGGCTCAAGCCCGTCGTGGTGCACGGCGGCGGCCCCCAGATCTCGCGCATGCTCGCCCGGCTCGGGATCACCTCCGAGTTCCGCGGCGGCCTGCGGGTGACCACACCGGAGACCATGGACGTGGTGCGGATGGTGCTCACCGGCCAGGTCCAGCGCGACCTGGTCAGCCGGCTCAACGAGCGCGAGCCGCTCGCCGTCGGCCTGTCCGGCGAGGACGGCGGCCTGTTCCGCGCCGTGAAGCGGCCCGCGATGATCGACGGCGAGCCCGTCGACGTCGGCCTGGTCGGGGATGTCGTCGAGGTGCGCCCGAAGGCCGTGCAGGACCTGCTCGACGCCGGCCGGATCCCGGTGGTCTCCACGATCGCGCCCGACGGCGAGCACCCCGGCGATGTCCTGAACGTGAACGCGGACACCGCCGCCGCCGCGCTCGCCACCGCGCTCGGGGCGCAGAAGCTCGTGGTGCTCACCGACGTGGAGGGGCTCTACGCCGCGTGGCCGGACCGGTCCTCGCTGATCCGCTCGATCGGCGCGGACGACCTCGAGGAGCTGCTGCCCGGCCTGGAGTCCGGGATGGTCCCGAAGATGGAGGCATGCCTGCGCGCGGTCCGCGGCGGTGTGCGCCAGGCCCACGTGATCGACGGCCGCCAGCCGCACTCGCTGCTGCTGGAGATCTTCACGAACGAGGGGGTGGGCACGATGGTGCTGCCCGTCGCCGAGCGAAGCGAGAACGACGAGAACGACGAGGACGACGAGGACACAGCATGAGTGAAGTGATCGAGGCCGCCACCGGTTCGCTGACCCAGGACGACTGGCGGCGCCGGTACGCGGGCGCGGTGATGAACACGTTCGGCCCGCCGCAGCGGGTGCTCGTGCGTGGTGAGGGTTGCTACGTGTGGGACGCGGACGGCAACCGCTTCCTCGACCTGCTCGCCGGCATCGCGGTGAACGCGCTCGGGCACGCCCACCCCACGCTCACCGGCGCGATCAGCGCGCAGCTCGGCACGCTCGGGCACATCTCGAACTTCTTCGCCTCGCCCACCCAGATCACGCTCGCCGAGCGCCTGCTCGGCCTCGTGGTCGACGGCGGCGCACCGGCGGGTGCGCGCGTGTTCTTCACGAACTCCGGCACCGAGGCGATGGAGGCGGCGTTCAAGCTCGCCCGCCGTCACGGCGGCCCCGGCCGGGACCGCATCCTCGCCCTCGACGGCGCGTTCCACGGCCGGTCCATGGGCGCGCTCGCGCTCACCGCGAAGCCCGCCTACCGGGAGCCGTTCGAGCCGCTGCCGGGCGGCGTGGAGCACCTGCCGTTCGGTGACCTCGCGGCCCTGGAGGCCGCATTCGCCGACGGCGGAGGGCGGGTCGCGGCGCTGATCGTCGAGCCGGTCCAGGGGGAGGCCGGGGTACGGCCGCTGCCCCCGGGGTACCTGGCCGCGGCGCGCGAGCTGACCTCCGCCAACGGAGCCCTGCTGATCCTCGACGAGGTGCAGTCCGGCATGGGCCGCACCGGCACCTGGATGGGCCACCACCTGCCGCACGTCGGCGGAGGGGTGGTCCCAGACGCGATCGCCCTGGCCAAGGGCCTCGGCGGCGGGTTCCCGATGGGCGCGCTCGTGGCCGTCTCCGAGGAGGCGGCCACCCTGCTCGCCCCCGGCCAGCACGGCACCACGTTCGGCGGGAACCCGGTGGCCGCCGCCGCCGCCCTGGCCACCATCCACGTGATCGAGCGCGACGGGCTGCTCGCGAACGCGACGACCGTGGGGCAGCACCTGCGCACCGAGATCGCGGCCCTCGACCACCCGCTCGTGACCGGGTGCCGCGGCGAGGGCCTGCTGATCGCGATCGAGCTCGCCGCACCGGTGGCCCCGGCGGCCGCGACCGCCGCGCTCGCACACGGCTACATCGTCAACGCGGTGGCCCCGGACGCGATCCGGCTGGCCCCGCCGCTGATCCTGACCACGACGCAGGCCGACGCCTTCGTGGCGGACCTGCCGACGATCCTCACGGAGGCGAACCCCGCATGAACCAGCCCAGCACGCCCCGCCACTTCCTCGCCGACGACGACCTGACCAGCGCCGAGCAGCGCGAGGTGCTGCAGCTCGCGCTCGCCACGAAGGCGGCCCGGCACGCGTTCCGGCCGCTGGCCGGGCCGCAGGCGGTCGCGATCATCTTCGACAAGCCGACCCTGCGCACCCAGGCGTCGTTCACCGCGGGCGTCGCCGAGCTCGGCGGCTACCCGATGCTCGTGGACGGCAACCTCGCCCAGGTCGGCGTGCGGGAGTCCGTGCCGGACGTGGCCCGGGTGCTCGGCCGGATGACGTCGGCGATCGTGTGGCGCACGTTCGGCCAGGACCGGATCGAGGCGATGGCCGCCCACGCCGGGGTGCCGGTCGTGAACGCGCTCACCGACGACTACCACCCGTGCCAGATCCTCGCCGACCTGCTCACCATCGCCGAGCACACCGGCGGCCTGTCCGCCTCCGGGCCGGCCCTGGCCGGGCGGACGTTCGCCTACGTCGGCGACGGCGCGAACAACATGGCCAACTCCTACCTGCTCGGCGGCGCGCTCGCCGGGCTGGACGTGCGTATCGGTGCCCCGGCCGATTACCACCCGCGCGCCGACATCGTGGCCCGGGCGCAGGCGATCGCGAGCGAGACCGGCGGTGCCGTGACGATTAGTACGGACGCGGCCGAGGTGGTGCAGGGCGCGGACGCCGTCGCCACCGACACCTGGGTGTCGATGGGCCAGGAGGACGAGTCCGCGGCGCGCGAGGCCCCCTTCCGCCCCTACCAGCTGAACGACGACCTGCTCGGCCAGGCTGCGCCGTCGGCGATTGCGATGCACTGCCTGCCCGCCTACCGCGGCAAGGAGATCACCGACGAGGTGATGGAGGGTCCGCGGTCGGTCGTCTGGGACGAGGCCGAGAACCGGCTGCACGCGCAGAAGGCGATCCTGGCGTGGCTGGTGCAGCAGGGATGAGCATTCCCGCGACCAAGACGGCCCGGCACGCCCTCATCAGACAAGTGGTGGAGGCGGGTGTGGTGCGCTCCCAGTCCGAGCTGCAGGCCGTGCTCGCCGACCGGGGCGTCAGCGCCACCCAGGCGACCCTGTCGCGGGACCTGGACGAGTTGCGCGCCTACAAGGTCCGTGACGCGGTGGGCGGCCAGCGGTACGCGCTGCCCCCCGAGAGCGGGATCGGCTACGCGGGCGGCGACACCGAGCAGCTCGCCACCCGCCTGGCCCGGTTGTGCACCGAGCTGCTCGTCTCGGCCGACGTCTCCGGGAACCTGGTGGTGCTGCGCACCCCGCCGGGCGCGGCACAATTCTTGGCATCGGCGATCGACCACTCCGTCCTGCCGCCGGTGATCGGCACGATCGCCGGGGACGACACCGTGCTGGTGATCGCCGCCGAGGCGGAGGGTGGACCCGCGGTCGCCCAGCTGTTCCTGGATCTGGCCGATGGCCGCGATCCCGAGAGAGAAACCACGAACCCTGAGGAGAACCGGTGAGCAAGGTACTGACGGAACTGCCGGTCGGCGAACGGGTGGGAATCGCGTTCTCCGGCGGCCTGGACACCTCGGTCGCGGTGGCCTGGATGCGCCACCACGGGGCGATCCCGTGCACCTACACCGCTGACCTGGGCCAGTACGACGAGCCCGAGATCGAGAAGGTCCCGGGCCGCGCCATCGCCTACGGCGCGGAACTTTCCCGCGCCGTGGACTGCCGGAGCGCCCTGGTCGAGGAGGGGCTCGCCGCGCTCGCCTGCGGTGCGTTCCACATCCGCAGCGGCGGCCGCGCCTACTTCAACACCACCCCCCTCGGCCGCGCCGTCACCGGCACCCTGCTGGTGCGCGCCATGCAGGCCGACGACGTCGACATCTGGGGGGACGGGTCCACGTTCAAGGGCAACGACATCGAGCGGTTCTACCGCTACGGGCTGCTCGCGAACCCGTCCCTGCGGATCTACAAGCCGTGGCTGGACCCGGCGTTCGTGTCCGAGCTGGGCGGCCGGGCCGAGATGAGCGAGTGGCTCGCGGAGCACGACCTGCCCTACCGGGACAGCGCCGAGAAGGCCTACTCCACCGACGCCAACATCTGGGGCGCCACCCACGAGGCGAAGACCCTCGAGCACCTGGACGTCTCCCTCGAGACCGTCGACCCGATCATGGGCGTCAAGTTCTGGGACCCGGCCGTGACGATCGAGCCCGAGGACGTCACCATCGCCTTCGTCCAGGGCCGCCCGGTCGAGATCAACGGACAGCCGTTCGCCGACCCGGTGGACCTCGTGCACGAGGCGAACACCATCGGTGGCCGGCACGGGCTCGGCATGTCCGACCAGATCGAGAACCGGATCATCGAGGCGAAGTCCCGCGGCATCTACGAGGCCCCGGGGATGGCGCTGCTGCACATCGCCTATGAGCGGCTGGTGGCGGCGATCCACAACGAGGACACCATCGCGAACTACCACAACGACGGCCGCCGTCTGGGTCGGCTGCTCTACGAGGGCCGCTGGCTCGACCCGCAGGCGCTCATGATCCGCGAGTCGATCCAGCGGTGGATCGCCTCCGTGGTCACCGGCGAGGTCACCCTGCGCCTGCGGCGCGGCGAGGACTACACGGTGCTGCGTACCGACGGACCCGCGTTCTCCTACCAGCCGGAGAAGCTGTCCATGGAACGCACCGAGGGGGCTGCCTTCGGTCCGACCGACCGGATCGGTCAGCTGACCATGCGCAACCTCGACATCGCCGACTCCCGCGACAAGCTGGAGCTGTACGCCCAGCAGCCGGTGAACCAGGGGCAGGTGCTCGTCGAGAATGGCACCCTGTTCGGTGAACTGCCCACCGGTGGCGCCGCCGTCATCACGGCCAACCCGGCGGTGACCGGTGACGAGACCGCACTGGAGAGCGCGGCCCTGGAGGAGGGGACCGACTGATGGGCGAGCACTCCACGTCCGGCGCCCTCTGGGGCGGGCGCTTCAGCGGTGGCCCCGCCGACGCCCTCGCCGCCCTCAGCAAGTCCACCCACTTCGACTGGCGGCTCGCCCGGCACGACATCGCCGGCTCCCGGGCGCACGCCCGAGTGCTGCACGGCGCCGGGCTGCTGAGCGGGGCGGAACTGGCCGGCATGCTGGCCGCGCTCGACTCCCTGGACGCCGACGTCACCGTCGGCGCGTTCGTGGCCGCGGACGCGGACGAGGACGTGCACACCGCGCTCGAGCGGGGCCTGATCGAGCGCGCCGGCCCCGAACTCGGTGGCAAGCTGCGCGCTGGGCGGTCCCGCAACGACCAGATCGCGACCCTGATCCGGATGTACCTGCGCGAGCAGGCACTGCTGATCGCCGGTGGCGTCCTGGACGTCGTGGACGCGCTGGCCGCGCAGGCGCAGGCGCACCCGAACGCGCCGATGCCGGGGCGCACCCACCTCCAGCACGCCCAGCCGGTGCTGCTCGCCCACCACCTGCTCGCGCACGCCTGGCCGCTGCTGCGTGACGTGGACCGGCTCCGGGACTGGGACGCCCGCGCGGCGATCTCGCCGTACGGGTCCGGGGCGCTCGCGGGCTCCTCACTCGGCCTGGACCCGGCCGCGGTGGCCGCGGACCTGGGCTTCGACGCCCCGGTGGCGAACTCGATCGACGGCACGGCCGCTCGGGACGTGGTGGCCGAGTTCTCGTTCGTGACCGCGATGATCGGGGTCGACCTGTCCCGGATCTCGGAGGAGGTCATCCTCTGGGCCACGAAGGAGTTCGGCTTCGTCACCCTCGACGATGCGTTCTCCACCGGCTCCTCGATCATGCCGCAGAAGAAGAACCCGGACGTGGCCGAGCTCGCCCGCGGCAAGGCGGGCCGTCTCATCGGCGACCTGGCCGGCCTCCTCGCCACCCTCAAGGGGCTGCCGCTCGCGTACAACCGGGACCTGCAGGAGGACAAGGAGCCCGTGTTCGACGCGATCGACACGCTCGAACTGCTCCTGCCCGCCGTCTCCGGCATGGTCGCGACCCTCACGTTCCACACCGAGCGGCTCGCCGAGCTCGCGCCCCAGGGCTTCGCCCTGGCCACCGACATCGCCGAGTGGCTGGTGCGCCGGGGCGTGCCGTTCCGGGACGCCCACGAGATCGCCGGCGCCTGCGTGCAGGCGTGCGAGGCCCGCGGCATCGAGCTCTGGGACCTCGGCGACGACGACCTGGCCGCGATCAGCACCCACCTGACGCCGGGTGTGCGGGACGTGCTCAGCGTCGAGGGATCGATCGGCTCGCGCGACGGGGTCGGGGGCACCGCGCCCGCACGGGTCGCCGAGCAGCTCGAGGCGGCCCGGACCGCGTCCGCCGAGCGGCGCGCGGGCATCGCCGCGATGCGGTGACCCGGGCGCCTCGGATGCCCGACGGCGGGGCCGCTCCGGCCGAGACCGTCGCCGCGATCGTCGCGGCCACGGCCGCGGCGGGGCCGCGGTGCGGGCGGACCACGGTGCTCGCCATCGACGGTCCGGCCGGGTCCGGCAAGACCAGTCTCGCCGCCGCCGTGGCGCCGGCCCTGAACGCCCGGACCATCCACATGGACGACCTCTACGAGGGCTGGTCCGGGCTCGCGGCCGCGGGGGACCGGCTCACCGAGGAGATCCTCGCACCGATCTGGCTCGGGAGGCCGGGCCGGTACCGCCGCTATGACTGGCATGACGAGGAGTTCGCGGAGTCCCACGAGGTCCCGGTCGCCGACCACCTCGTGGTCGAGGGGGTCGGGTGTGTGCGGGCCTCCTCCCGCCGGTTCCTCTCGGTGATCGTGTGGGTGGAGGCCGATGACGACGTCCGGCTGGCCCGCGGCCTCGCCCGCGACGGGGTGGCCGCCGAGCCGCACTGGCGGGACTGGATGGCCACCGAGCGGGACCTGTTCGCCCGGGTCGGCACCCGCGAGCTCGCCGACGTCCGCGTGGACGCCTGGGGCCGGCTGCGCCCATGAGCCGACCATGAGCGACACCGCCCTCGACCTGACCCGGCGCAGTACTGCGCTCGCGACCGAGCTGCTCGGGGCCAGGATCACCTCCCGGGTCGGCGGGCAGGAGGTGACCGTCCGGCTCGTCGAGGTCGAGGCCTACGAGGGCACCGACGACCCCGGATCGCACGCCTTCCGTGGCCCGACCCCGCGCAACGAGGTCATGTTCGGGCCGCCCGGTCGCCTCTACGTCTACCGACATCTCGGGCTGCACCACTGCGCCAATCTCGTCTGCGGTCCGGACGGCGTCGCCTCCGCGGTCCTGTTGCGTGCCGGTGAGGTGGTCGCCGGGACCGACGAGGCCCGACGGCGTCGGCTCGCCGCCGGCGTCTGCCGCACCGACCGGGATCTCGCCCGGGGCCCGGCGCGCCTGGCCGTCGCGCTCGGACTCACCCGTGAACACAACGCAGCCGTGGTCGCTCAGGCGCCGGACGCCGTCGGGCTCCTGAGCCTCGAACCCGGCCCACGGCCCGCCGCCGTGGCCAGCGGCGGCCGGGTCGGGGTCAGCGGCGCCGGCGGCGACGCCGCGCGGTTCGGCTGGCGGTACTGGATCGAGGGCGACCCGCACGTGTCCGCGTACCGGGCCGCCGGACGCCGTTAGGCTCGCTCTGGCCGGCAGGCCGCCGGCCCCGCATGCACCACCACCCCGAGAGGCAGAGAAGTAGACGTGAACGACATCCTCGACGAGCTGCGCTGGCGCGGTCTGATCGCCCAGTCCACCGATGAGTCGGCCCTGGCCGACGCGCTCGCGGCGGGGCCGGTCACCTACTACTGCGGTTTCGACCCGACGGCGCCGAGCCTGCACCACGGACACCTGGTCCAGTTGGTGCTGCTGCGGCACCTGCAACTGGCCGGCCACCGCGCCCTCGCGCTGGTCGGCGGCGCCACCGGGATGATCGGCGACCCGCGGATGTCCGGCGAACGGACCCTGAACGCCAAGGAGGTGGTGGCGGAGTGGACCGAACGACTGCGCAGCCAGATCTCCAGGTTCCTGGACTTCGAGGGCGACAACCCGGCGACCCTGGTGAACAACCTGGACTGGACCGCACCGCTGAGCGCGATCGACTTCCTCCGCGAGATCGGTAAGCACTACCGGCTCGGCACCATGCTCGCCAAGGACACCGTGGCCAGGCGGCTGAACAGCGACGAGGGCATCAGCTTCACGGAGTTCAGCTACCAGATCCTGCAGGGCATGGACTTCCTGGAGTTGCACCGCCGCTACGGTTGCACCCTGCAGACCGGCGGCAACGACCAGTGGGGCAACCTGCTCTCGGGAGTCGAGCTGATCCGCAAGTCCGACGGTGCCGCCGTGCACGTGCTCACCACCCCGCTGATCACGAAGGCCGACGGCACCAAGTTCGGCAAGAGCGAGGGCGGCGCGGTCTGGCTCGCGCCGGACATGATGAGCCCGTACGCGTTCTTCCAGTTCTGGCTGAACACCGACGACGCGGACGTGGTGGGCTACCTGAAGATCTTCACGTTCGCCGACCGCGACCGCATCGGTGAGCTGGAGCGCGCGGTCGCCGAGGCGCCCCGGGCGCGCGAGGCCCAGCGGGTGCTCGCCCGCGAGGTGACGACGCTGGTGCACGGCGCGGACGCCATGGCCCGGGTCGAGGCAGCCTCGGCGGCGCTGTTCGGCGGCGGCGACCTGTCGGGCCTCGACGCCGGTACCCTCGCCGACGCGGTGGCCGAGGTGCCCCGGGGGACCGTGGTGCCGGGGGAGTCCACGATCGTGGATGCCCTGGTGGCGACCGGGCTCGAGAAGGGCCGCAACGCCGCCCGGCGCGTGGTCGGTGAGGGCGGTGCGTACCTGAACAACGTCAAGGTGGCCGACCCGGAGCAGGTGATCACCGAGGCCGACCTCCTCGCCGGCGGCGTGGCCCTGGTGCGCCGTGGCCGGCGCAACCTGGCGGTCGTCACCGCCTGAGCGGTTCGCGGCCGGTGGGCCCATCCCGGTGGCACCAGCTGCCGCGATCGGAAGTCTGCCCGAACGGCCCTGGTGGGCCGACGGCGCGGCGCCCATAATGCTCGGGTGATCGAGAGGGCGCACCCGTGCGTGCGGTCCGGGAGCCCGACCTAGCCGGGATCAGAGGTCGGCGATCCGGCGCTACCACGCCGGCGTCTCGGCAGCGCCCGGCCGGCGTTGCCGACGCGCTCCTCGGCCTGCAGGCCACCGCCGGGAACCGGGCCGTGGTCACCCTCCTGGACCCGTCAGTGCAGCGGCAGCCGCCGAAGCCGGCCCGCACGAGTGCGGGCTGGGCGAATGCCGACACCGCCGCCGGCGGTGGGCCCGGCTGGAACGCCGCGGCCCGGAGCAGGGTGGGCGGCACCGGGATCCGGAGGATCCCGGTGGACGACCTGTCGGCGGGCAACCAGTTGGAGTGGAGCCCGAACCGCGGCGAGCGCTCGAACGCCGCACACGAGCAGGCCGACACCAAGGAGACCGCCGCCGGGCGTGCGATCGTGCTCCTGCCCGAAGGTCTCGACGTCGACCGTCCCATCGACGTGCTGCTGCACCTGCACGGCTACACCGACCGGGCGGGGGACCCCGCGGCCGGCTGGCGGCAGGCGAGGACGCCGGTCACGAAGGATCAGAGAGCCTACAAGCCCGTTCGCGACGTCGACCAGGACCGGATCCTCGCGCAGGTGCACACGGTGACGAAGTCGAACCCGCAGACCCTGGGCATCCTGCCGCAGGGGGTCGGCCACTCCCACTTCGGCAAGAACTTCGTGCCCGGCGGCTATGTCAACGAGGTGATCCGTCGGCTGGAGGAGATCAAGGAACTGCCCGCCCCGAAGTCCGGCTCGCTCGCGGTCAACCTGATCCTGTCCGCGCACAGCGGCGGCGGGCACACGGTTCGCAAGGCGCTGGCCGCGGAGCTCGCCCAGGCGAAGGCCGACACCAGGGCGGCCGCGAAGGCGAAGAGGGCGGGACGCGAGCCGCCGGCCCCGACGGCGCAACCCGGGGCCGCCGGGGGCACGGGTGGCCGAGTCGCCCCCGTGCTGAACCCGGTCCAGGTCGTGCTGTTCGAGGCGATCAACAACGCCCGTGAACTGACCACGGTCCGGGACTGGGTGTACCTGCACCTCAACCGGACCAGGGCCGCACTCGATGCCGAGACCAACCCGATCCTCAAGGCCTGGATCATCATCGGCTGCCCGACGCTGCGTGCCTACCGCTCGGCCACGAACGGGATGTACGCCACCCTGTACCGCGACCTCACGATCGCGATCGACAGGTGGTTCACCGACCCCTCGTTGGGCGGACAGCTGGAGCCGGGCGCGAAGCAGTTGCTCCGCGACCGGTTCCGGGTGGAGGTGCTGCACGGCGTGGTCAGCCAACCGGGCGGCCTGTCCGGGCACGAGCAGGTCGTGGCCGGCCTCGGGACGCCCGAGCAGGGGCCCCTCGCCGACGCGCTGGCCGCGCGCTCGGATCCGTCCGCCTCGAACCTGCTCAAGGGGCCTCCCCGCGGGTCCCAGGCCGCCCCGGGAAACCCCAAGGCGCCGGGACCGAAGAAGGCCCCGAAGCAGAAGAAGGCCCCGAAACAGAAGAAGGCCGCCGCCGCTGGATCCGCACGAGCAGACCAGCCTCCGACCGGGTCGGGCGCGGCGGCTTCCACCGGCGCCGCCGCCGCGGTGGGGGCACCGGCGATCACCTTCGGCCGCCGTGCCCGCCGGGACACCGTGGCCGCCTCCACCCTGACGGTGCTCGCCCAGATCCTGACGACGGCCGGCATCGGAAGCGCGACTATCAGCAGCACCGCCCGCACCCCGCCCGACCAGGCGCGTGCGATGTACGCCAACCTCGTCGGGACCGGGGCGAACCAGGGCGTGGCGAAGCAGCGTGCCCTGTACGGCTCGGCGGGGGACAAGATCATCGACGAGTTCGAGAGACTGCGCGACGAGGGCGGCGCCCCGGCCGAGATCCAGGCCGGCATGGTGGCTCGGATCGAGTCGATCGGGCCCGGCAAGGTCTCCAAGCACTTGGCCGATCCGGCGACGCTGAACGTCCTCGACATCGCACCCACCTCGCTCGGCGGGAGCACGGCGATCGCTCGGTTCGAGGCAGCGGCCGAGGCCCTGGTGGGCACGCAGGTCTCGCGGCTGCTGACCCCCGGCGGTGGTGACCCCGCCGAGCACCTGGAGATCAAACCGGCAGGCGACGGCGTCGTGGGCGCGACGGATGCGCCCGCCGGTCAGGGCGGCTCGGCCGGGAGGAAGCCGGCGAAACGCCCCGTCGCGGAGAAGGCGCCTGAGAAGCGACTCGTGGGAGCGAGGGCCAAGAATCCGGCCGGCGAGAAGATCACGGCGCTCGCGCCCGAGAAGGTCAGGACGCCCACCCCCGACGCCGGCGCTCAGGCCTCGACTACGGCCACCACGGCCGAGGCCGGATCGGGCACCGGCTCAGCGGAGACGAAGGCGTGGATCCTCGACGTCACCCGGACCACCCTCGAGCGCCTGCCGAAGAAGGAGCGGGAGCGGTACGAGCAGATCCCATGGAACGACCTCGACTACCCGGGAGCCTCGTTCAGGATCGAGGACACCTCCGCGGAGAACCTGCTCGCGTGGCGCTCGAAACCGGGGTACGAGGTCTTCGACGTGACGAAGAAGACGAAGAAGGGCGAGGTCGTCACCTGGTACGTGCGCGGTACCCACCAGAAGGACGCCGCGGCCCTCCTGCGGGCCCTGTCCGCGCGCCGCCCCGGCGGTGGCGAGCGGCGGGTCAACACCGGGCCGAACGCCATCCTGACCAAGGCTCAGTTCCGCGCGGACCCGGACGCGTTCGACGACTACATCATCAGCCAGCTCGTCGACCCTCCCGGCGAGAAGAAGGCCGGCACCCGCAAGATGATCAACAAGCACGCCTCGCCCCAGTTCGTGGCGATGCGTGAGGCGGCGGCCAAGGACGGCGTCTCGTTGAGCATCGGCAACGCGTTCCGGGAACGCAAGCGGGCCGAGACGGCGGCGAAGAAGAAGGGGAACCGCTTCTCCACGGCCAGCTACTCCCCACACTCCCTCGGCCTGGCCCTCGACCTCAACCTGCGCACCAAGAGCCTCAAGGACGTGGACGAGGTGACCACCCGCATGACGAACACGATGAAGCTCCTCGGTGCCCCGGCGTACAAGTGGATGTTCGAGCACGGTGCGGACTTCGGCTTCTTCCAGTACCGCAACGAACCCTGGCACTGGGAGTACAACCCGTCCGGGTTCGGCGCGACGTTCTGGGCCGACCAACCCGGCCTGGCTCCCTGACCCCACGGCGACCATGGGGGGCGTGACCGGGGTCACGCGCCAGGGATTTGACCCTGCGGAACCTGACCCGTAGTGTTTCACCTCGTTGCCCCGACAGGGAGGAACGGACACCGCGAGGTGGACGGTCCCGGACAGAGGGCACGAACCCCCGGCAGTCACCCGATGCGATGCATCGAGGAGCGACACGACGGGCCTTGGACCACGGTCCATCGGAACACGTCCCACGCCTTCCCGGCAGCACTTCACGCCGGGGCACGGGATTTGACGATGGGGATGCGGGAGGCTAAGGTTGAGAGGTTGCCCCAGCGAGGATCTTGGTTGGTCTGGTGTTGGTGCGCGTCCGCTCCTTGAGAACTCAACAGTGTGTCATATGATCGATGCCGAATAGTTTGTTTATTTGGTTTGACCAG
>NZ_SMNA01000009.1:0-549 GCF_004353825.1 Occultella glacieicola
AGCTAAGCCCCTCTGCGCCGATGGTACTGCGTGGGAGACTACGTGGGAGAGTAGGACGCCGCCGGACAACACTTCAGACAAGGGCCACCCCACACCGGGGTGGCCCTTGTCGCATTCTCAGGTACTTTTGGACCGCACCATTGAACGGGCATGAAGGAGCACGATGTCTGACCAGCGACCTGACCGTGGCGAGGACGCTGACGGCCGCAAGCCACGCAGCGGCGGTGACGCAGGCTCGCGTGGATCGCGTCGTGACGGTCCCGGTGGCTCCGGTTCCAGGCCCTACCAGGGCACGGGTGCCGGCCGTTCGCGTGATGGCGAGCGACGTGATCGGAAGCCGCGCGACGGGCAGGGCAGCGGTCGCCCATCCGAGTCGCGTCCGCCTCGTGAGGGTGAGCGTCGGTACGACTCGCGTCCGCCTCGTGAGGGTGAGCGGGGCTCTGCCGCGTCTCGGCCGCCTCGGGACGGTGAGCGTCGGTACGACTCGCGTCCGCCTCGTGAGGGTGAGCGTCGGTACGACTCGCGTCCGCCTCGTGAGGGTGAGCGGGG
>NZ_SMNA01000009.1:555-205651 GCF_004353825.1 Occultella glacieicola
GGGTGAGCGGGGCTCTGCCGCGTCTCGGCCGCCTCGGGACGGTGAGCGTCGGTACGACTCGCGTCCGCCTCGTGAGGGTGAGCGTCGGTACGACTCGCGTCCGCCTCGTGAGGGTGAGCGGGGCTCTGCCGCGTCTCGGCCGCCTCGGGACGGTGAGCGTCGGTACGACTCGCGTCCGCCTCGTGAGGGTGAGCGTCGGTACGACTCGCGTCCGCCTCGTGAGGGTGAGCGTCGGTACGACTCGCGTCCGCCTCGTGAGGGTGAGCGGGGCTCTGCCGCGTCTCGTCCGCCTCGGGACGGTGAGCGTCGGTACGACTCGCGTCCGCCTCGGGACGGTGAGCGTCGGTACGACTCGCGTCCACCCCGAGACGGTGAGCGGGGCTCTGCCGCGTCGCGGCCGCCCCGCGACGGCGAGCGTCGGGAGGGGAGGCCGCGTGACGGTCAGGGCTCCGGCCGGCCGCGTTCGGACCGTCCGGACGGCTCCGATCGTTCCGGCTCGGATGCTCAGCGTCGGCCTTTGCGGAGCGCCGATCGGCGCCTGGACAGCCGTCCGCCGCAGCGCGAGCGGATCCCGGCGCCGGAGATCGACGAGGACGTGGTGCCCAAGGACCTCGACCCCGCCGCGCGTCAGCGTCTGCGCACGCTCTCCAAGGAGAACTCCGACGAGGTCGCTCGACATCTGGTGATGGCCGGACGTCTCGTGGACGACCAGCCCGAGGCCGCGTACGAGCACGCGCAGGCGGCGTTGCGACGGGCCGGGCGGGTGGACATCGTCCGGGAGGCCGTGGCGCTGACGGCCTACGCCACCGGACGGTACGCGGAGGCACTGCGTGAGTTGCGCACCGTCCGCCGACTCAGCGGGCTCGACGCCCACCGGGCGATCGAGGCCGACTGTGAACGTGGATTGGGACGGCCGGAGCGCGCTCTCGCTCTCGCCGCGGCCGAACCGAGTCCGGAGATGACGATCTCCGACCGCGTCGAGCTCGCGATCGTGGCCAGCGGCGCCCGTCTCGATCTCGGCGAGTCCGAGGCAGCACTGCTTGCCCTCGACAGCCCGGTGACCGCCGTCGTCACCGATGGCGAACTGAAGCAGCGGCTCGACGAGGCGCGGGTCGGGGTGCTTCGGGCACTCGGTCGCGACGAGGAGGCGGACACGCTGGCCGCGACACTGCCGACTCCGGACGAGGCCGAACCTGAGGACGACGGCGTGGAGTTCGCGGAAGTGCCGTACTCGACTGCCGAACTCGAAGCGATGGCCGTCCAGGTCGCCGAGCAGGAGGAGGCGGCCGAGCGCGCGCGGGCAGCACGCGCCCAGGAACGCCTGGACGAGGCGGACGCCCGCGACGGTGCCGGCGACGCGGACGTGGATGCCGATCGTGACGGCGAACCTGAGCCGGACGCCGACCCTGAGCCGGTGCCGACGGACGGCTCCGGTCTCGAGATGGACGGGGAGCCCGACCCGGAACCTGTGGACGGCGCCGAGGTCGGGATGGACGCCGAACCCGACCCCGAGCCGGTCGAGGATCCCGCAGCCCCGGCTGAGGGATCCAACGGTGGCCCGGAGGACGAGAAGTGACCACCGGCGCCACCCTGCTCGGCTCCGACGAACCGCTCCAGACCGCCTACGATGTCGCCCTTCTCGACCTCGACGGCGTCGTGTACCGGGGCGCGTTCGGCGTCGCGGGTGCCCCCGAGGCGGTGACGGCCGCGCGGGCCGCCGGGATGCGTGTGATGTACGTGACGAACAACGCCGCCCGGGCACCCCAGACGGTCGCCGATCACCTCACCGAGCTCGAGATTCCGACCAGCGCCCAGGAGGTCACCACCGCCGCACAGGCCGCCGCGGCACTGGTCGCCTCCGAGGCGCACCCGGGCACCCGGGTGCTGACGATCGGTGGCGAAGGCCTCCGGCTGGCGATGGCCGCCGAGGGCCTCACCGTCGTCGACTCCGCCGATGACGCCCCGACGATCGTGGTCCAGGGCTTCGCGCCGACACTCGGCTGGCGGGACCTCGCCGAAGCCGTCTACGCGATCCGGGCCGGTGCCGACTACATCGCCTCCAACCTGGATGCGACCCTGCCGACCGACCGCGGCATGGCGCCCGGGAACGGTGCGCTGGTGGCCGCGGTCGTCCACGCGACCGGCGTCACCCCGCGATCGACCGGTAAGCCGCAGGCCTCGATCTTCCACCAGGCCGCGCGCCGGTCCGAGGCCCGGAACCCGCTCGTCGTCGGCGACCGGCTGAATACGGACATCGCCGGCGCCCGGGCCGCCGGCTACCCGAGCCTGCACGTCCTGACCGGTGTGGACCAGATCACCGACGTCCTGCGGGCCGTCCCGGGGGAGCGGCCCACGTTCCTCGCCGCTGACCTCGCCGGCCTCGCCCGGACCCACCCGCTGCCCGAGTGGCACGGAGGTGCCTGGACCTGTGGGACGGCCGCGGCTCGGGTCGAGGGGACGACGCTGGTGCTGACCAGGACCGACGGGGAGGTCGCCCTCGGCGGCGGATCCGACCCGACCGAGGTGTCCCTGGACGAGTTCCGGGCGGCCACAGCCGCCGCGTGGACGGCGACCGACGCCGTCGGGCCCGACCACCCGAGGAGTGGCGACGCGGGGGGCTCCGTGCTGCCCGCCGACTTTCCACCACTGCGCCTCGCCTCCGAGTGAGGGTGCCGCCGGGCCGGTAGCGTGGCCCCCGAAGGGAGAACGCCCGTGCCCACCAGCGACGACACCACCTACGACGAGCCGATCGAGTTCGACGACCCCGAGATCGAGGCCGCGCTCACGGCTCTCGGCGGGCTGTCCGAGGTGCCGCTCAGCCAGCACGTCGACGCCTTCGAGAACGTCTACCGGGTGCTCCAGGACCGGCTCACCCAGGCCGAGGGCTGACGTGGCGCGTCGGGCGCGCCTGGATGCCGAGCTGGTCCGTCGGGGGCTGGCCCGGTCCCGCCAGCATGCCGCCGAGCTGATCGACGCCTCGCGGGTCCTGCTCGACGGCAGCGTCGCGACCAAGGCCGCCACCCAGCTCGACCCGGCCCGGGCGGTCCGGCTCCTGCCCCCGCCCGACGGTGCCGAACCGGAGTACGCCTCCCGCGGCGGGCACAAGCTCGCTGGGGCCCTCGACGCCCTCGGTGACGCGGCCCCCCGGGTGGCCGGGCGCCGGGCTCTGGACGCCGGTGCCTCCACCGGGGGATTCACCGACGTGCTGTTGCGCCGCGGCGCCGCCCACGTGGTGGCCGTGGATGTCGGGTACGGCCAGCTCGTCTGGGAGCTCCAGAACGACGAACGGGTCACGGTCCGGGACCGCACCAACGTCCGCTCGCTCACCCCGGAGGACGTGGCACCGGCACCCGAACTCGTGGTCGGAGACCTGTCCTTCATCTCGCTGACCCTCGTGCTGCCCGCTCTGGTCGGCGCGGTGGCACCGGACGCGGACCTGCTGCTCATGGTCAAGCCGCAGTTCGAGGTGGGCCGCGAGCGACTCGGATCCGGGGGAGTGGTCCGGGACGCGGCCCTGCACGCCGACGCCGTTCGCACCGTCGCCCGCGCCGCGGCCGAACTCGGCCTGGCGCTGCGCGCCGTCGTGGCCAGCCCGCTGCCCGGGCCGAGCGGTAACGTCGAGTACTTCGTCCACCTGAACGCCGGCGACGGCGTGTTCCCCACTTCGGAGGAGATCGACGCGATGATCGCGGTCGCCATCGAGAACGGTCCAGCGGGGGTGACCCCATGAGTCGCCGGGTCCTGGTCCTGACCCACCCCACCCGGCCGGCCGCGGTGCACACCGCGGACTCCGTCGCCGCCGGGCTGCGTGATCGCGGCATGACGCCCATCGACGAGTCGGAGGTCGACGGCGGCGAGATCGAACTCGCGATCGTGCTGGGCGGCGACGGCACGATCCTGCGTGCCGCCGAGCTCATCCGCGGCCGCGAGACCCCCCTGGTCGGGATCAACCTCGGTCACGTGGGCTTCCTCGCGGAGTCCGAGGTGGACCGGGTCGCGGACGTCGTGCGCCGGGCCGCCGAGCGCGACTACGTCGTCGAGGAACGGATGACGCTGGACGTGGCCGTCCAGCGCCCGGACTCCGACGACGTCACCCGGGGGTGGGCGATCAACGAAGCCAGCGTGGAGAAGAGCGAGCGCGAGCGGATGATCGAGGTCGCGATCGGCATCGACGAACGTGGCCTGTCCACGTTCGGGTGCGACGGCGTCGTGCTCGCGACCCCCACCGGGTCCACCGCCTACGCGTTCTCCGCCGGCGGCCCGGTGGTGTGGCCGGACGTGGAGGCCATGTTGCTCACCCCGATCAGCGCCCACGCCCTGTTCGCCCGGCCGCTCGTGGTCGGCCCGGATTCGCGCATGTCCGTCGAGATCCTCGCCCGCAGCTATTCGGCGGCCGTGGTGTGGTGCGATGGCCGGCGGCGGATCGAGGCCCCGCCGGGATCCCACATCGACGTGGTTCGTGGGGCCGAACCGGTCCGGCTGGCGCGGCTGAACCTGGCCCCGTTCACCGACCGCCTGGTCGGCAAGTTCAATCTGCCCGTGGCCGGCTGGCGGGGCGGCCGGGAGGCGCCGTGATCGAGGAGATCCGCATCGAGAACCTGGGCGTGATCGTGTCCGCCCGGATCGAGCTGTCCCCGGGCCTGACGGTCATCACCGGTGAGACCGGCGCCGGCAAGACGATGGTGCTGACCGGACTCGACCTGCTCCTCGGCGGCAAGGCCGATGCCGGTGCCGTACGGCCCGGCGCCGACGCCGCCTCCGTCGAGGGTCGCCTCGTGCCACCGGCCGGCCACCCGGCGCTGGCCCTGGCCACCGACGCCGGCGCCCTGCTCGACGACGACGCCCTGATCGTCGTCCGGACGGTGGCCGCTGCCGGGCGTTCGCGCGCTCACCTCGGCGGCCGCACCGTGCCCCAGGGACTGCTCGCGGACGTCGGCGCGGAACTGGTCACCGTGCACGGGCAGAGCGACCAGCTCCGGCTACGGTCGAGCGCACACCAGCGCCAGGCCCTGGACGCCTTCGCCGGACCCGAGCACCTCGACACCCTGGAGAACTACGCCCGGGCCCACACCCGTCGTCGGGCCCTGGAGCGTGAGCTGGCCGACTGGGACGCCGAGGTCACCGACCGGCGCGATGAACTCGCCCGGCTGGAACGCGACCTGGAACGCATCGACGCCCTCGAACCGGTCCCGGGGGAGCTGACCACCCTGCGTGAGGAGGCCGAACGCCTCGGCAATGTCGAGGAACTACGGCTCGCGTCGGACCAGGCGCACGACGCGCTCGCCGGCAGCAACGACTCCGCGGAGGCCATCGACGCCCCGAACGCCGTCGAGCTGATCGAGGCGGCCCGGCGGGCCCTCGCGGCCGCGGAGAGTTACGACGGCCGACTGGCGGACTGGTCGACCCGGCTGGCCCAGCTGTCCTACCAGGCCAGCGACCTGGTCACGGAGATCAGCAGCTACGCCAGTGCCCTCGAGGCGGATCCGGAACGGCTCGAACAGGTGCACGAGCGCCGGTCCGCGCTCGGGGAGCTGACCCGCGCCTTCGCCGACCCCGGGGACCCCGCCGATACTGACCCGCTCACCGCGGTGCTGGCGTACGCCACGTCCGCCCGGGCTCGAGTGGGTGAACTCACCGCACCCGGCGCCGGCCGGGACGCCCTCGAGACCCGCCTCGCCGAGGCCACGGAGACCGAGACCACGGCGGCGGCGGCCCTGACCGCCGGCCGGCGGGCCGCCGCGGAGGCCATGGCGCGGGCCGTCGATGCCGAACTCGCCGGACTGGCCATGGGCGGCGCGAGCATCGAGGTGGCCCTGAGCCCCCGCGAGGAACTCGCCGGCTGGGGCGCCGAGGATGTCGAGCTGCTCCTGGTCGCCCATCGGGGCGCCCCGGCGCGCCCGCTCGCCAAGGGGGCCTCCGGCGGCGAGATGTCCCGGGTGATGCTGGCGATCGAGGTCGCCCTCGCCCGGGAGCAGGCGACCACCACCGACAGTGCGCTGCCCACGTTCGTCTTCGACGAGGTGGACGCCGGGGTCGGCGGGCGCGCCGCCGTCGAGGTGGGTCGCCGCCTGGCCGAGCTGGCCAGGCACACCCAGGTGATCATCGTCACCCACCTCGCTCAGGTCGCCGCCTACGCGGACCGGCACGTCGTGGTCACCAAGACCACCCACGACGGCGCGGATGCGGTGACGAACAGCGACCTGCGCGAGGTGACCGGCGCCGACCGCGAGGCCGAACTGGCCCGCATGCTCAGCGGCGATGCGGACTCCGACACCGCCATGCGGCATGCCGCGGAACTCCTCGAACGGACGGGCGTGGGACCATAGGGTCGATGAGATCCCTGCTCCGACGCCGATCGAGTGACGCCAGCGCGCCCTCCGATGCGCTCCACCATGTCCGGGTGGACCCGCGTACCAAGTCGTTGACGAAGCGCCTCCGGGCCGGCGAGATCGCCGTCATCGACCATGAGGACATCGACCGCGTCTCCGCCGAGGCCCTGGTCGCGGCCAGGCCGAGCGCCGTGCTGAACGCCGCGAAGTCCACCTCCGGGCGCTACCCGAACCTGGGCCCGCAGATCCTCGTCGACTCCGGCGTCCCCTTGATCGACGACCTCGGTCCCGATGTGATGACCCTCAAGGAGGGCAGCACCGTCCGGTTCGACGGGGCGACCGTCTTCGACGCCTCCGGCTCGGTCGTCGCCGAGGGCACCCGCCAGGACGACGCGAGCGTGGCGGCCGCGATGGAGGATGCTCGCGCCGGCCTGTCCGTCCAGCTCGAGGCCTTCGCAGCGAACACGATGGACTACATGAAGCGGGAGCGTGAACTCCTGCTCGACGGCGTTGGCGTGCCGCGGATCAGCACCAAGATCGAGGGGCGGCACGTGCTGATCGTCGTCCGCGGGTACTCCTACAAGGAGGACCTGGCGATGCTGCGCTCCTATGTGCGTGAGTACCGGCCGATCCTGATCGGCGTGGACGGCGGCGCGGACGCGATCATCGAGGACGGGCTCAAGCCCGACCTGATCGTCGGGGACATGGACTCCGTCTCGGACAAGACCCTGCGCAGTGGGGCCGAGGTGGTGGTACACGCCTACCGCGACGGCCGCGCGCCGGGGCTGGAACGCGTGGAGCAGCTCGGCGTCCCGCACGTCGTGTTCCCGGCCACCGGGACGAGCGAGGACATCGCGATGCTCCTGGCCGACGACAAGGGCGCCACGCTGATCGTGGCCGTCGGCACCCACGAGACCCTGGTGGAGTTCCTGGACAAGGGCCGGTCGGGGATGGCATCGACGTTCCTGACCCGGCTGCGGGTCGGCGGCAAGCTGATCGACGCCAAGGGTGTGTCCCGGCTGTATCGGCACCGCATCTCCAACTGGCAGGTCACCGGCCTGATCCTGGCCGGTCTCGCGGCCCTCATCGCCGCCATGGCCGCGACCCCGGCCGGGCAGGCGTTCTTCGGGCTCGTCCTGGCCCGCTTCGATGACATCTGGTCCTGGGTCCGGGGGTTGTTCGGCGGCTAGCACCACCCCGCCCCGACCAGGCCCGGCCACAGACCGAGAAGGAAAGCCCACACGTGATCGACTTCCGCTACCACATCGTCTCCCTGATCTCGGTGTTCCTCGCGCTCGCCGTCGGCATCGTGCTCGGCGCCGGACCACTGCGCGACTACATCGCGGACGAGCTCACCGGTCAGGTGGAGCAACTGCGTGAGGAGAAGGAGACCCTGCGCGCTGAGCTCGACGTTGCCCAGCTCAGCCTGCAGCGACGCTCGGAGTTCATCTCGGCGTCCGCGCCGGCCCTGCTCGGGGGCACCCTCGAGGACCGGTCCGTGGCCGTCGTGGAACTGCCCGGGGCGAACACCGACGTGACCGACGCCGTCATGACCCGGCTGGAACAGGCCGGCGCCACCGTGACCGCCCGGGTCGTGGTCAGCGAGCGGTGGGTGGACCCCGCCGAGCGAGCGTTCCGTTCCGGGATCGCCCAGAGCCTCGTGCCCTACCTCAACCCCGCGCCGGCGGATGACGCGAGCACCGAGACCATCCTCGGCCAGGCCCTCGGGCAGGCCCTGACGCTGCGGGACCCCGCCAACCTGGACGCCAGGTCCGCCGAGGCCGAGAACCTCTACGAACTGCTCGTCAGCAGCGAGCTGATCACCGAGGTGAGCGCGCCCACCGGACCGGCGTACGCGACCGCGGTGATCGCGCCGGAGCTGATCGAGGAGATCACCCAGGAGGACGCTCTGACCCGACTGGCGGAGAGCAACGCTGTCTACACCGGGCTCGCGGTGGACCTCGCCGGAGCCGGCGAAGCGTCGGTGCTCGCCGGCGCGGACGCCTTCGACGGCGACCTCGTCCGAGCCGTGCGCGCGGACGAGGCGGCCGCGCGGGCCGTGACCACCGTGGACAGTGTCGGGACCATCACCGGACAGGTGACCGTGCCGCTGGCCGTCGTGGCGACCACCGGCGGCGGGCCCGCCAGCTACGGCTTCGCCGAGGGCGTCGACGCCGTCGTCCCCGAGCCGGTGACCCTGACCCCGCCGGACCCGGCGGCGTTCGCTCCCGGCCCCGTGGCGACGTCCGACAGTGCCGACAGTGCCGATGGGGCCGATGGGGCCGATGGGGCCGACGCGGGGGCCGAGGGATGAGCCGGCTGGCCGCGGCCCTCCTCGGCGGCGGCCTGACCGTGGCCGCGTCCGTGTTGTTGCGCGACACCACCCCTGGTGGCGCCACGCGCTGGCAGCGCAGCAACTACCGCGGCACCACGGTGAGCCTGCTCGGTGGCGTCGCCACCGCTCAGGGATCGGTCTGGGCCGGGCTCGGCGCCGGAGGTCGCGCCGGCGCCGGCGCCGCCCTCGCCTCTGCCGTCGGCGGGACGCTGGGGGCGGTCGACGACCTCGATCCCGACGCGACCGCGTCCAAGGGACTGCGTGGCCACCTCGGCGCACTCGCCCGCGGTGAGGTGACCACCGGAGCCGTCAAGCTGCTCGGGATCGGCGCGTCCGCCGTCGTCGCGGCCGCCATCGGTACCCGCCTGGGTGCACGTAGCGCGGGCACGGGCACCACGACCCCTGGCCTCTCCGCGGCCGCCCGCGGGTTGGACGTGCTCACCTCGGGTGCGCTCGTGGCCGGCACGGCGAACCTCATCAACCTCTTCGACCTTCGGCCCGGGCGCGGGCTCAAGGCCGCGGGCGCCATCGCCGCGCCCCTCGCCGTCGCCGGCGGGCCGGGCGCCCCCCTCGCCACCGGCGCCCTCGCCGTGATCGCCGCCTCCTGGACCGACGATCTCAACGAACGGACCATGCTCGGCGACACCGGGGCGAACTCCCTCGGCGCCCTGGTCGGTACCGCGTTCGCGCTGCACCCCAGTGCCCGGGTCCGGGGGATCGGCCTCACCGCCGTGGTGGCACTGACGCTGCTGAGCGAGAAGGTCAGCTTCTCGAAGGTCATCGAGGCGACCCCGGTCCTGCGCCGGGTGGACGGCTGGGGCCGGACCGCGTGAGCCCGCGCCGCCTGCTCGGTGGCGTCGCCGGGGCGGCGACGATGATCGCCGTCCTCACCGTGGCATCGCGCCTGCTCGGCTTCGGCCGATGGTGGGTGCAGGCCAAGACCGTCGGAGCGACCGCCGTCGGGAACGCCTACGCCACCGCGAACACGGTGCCGAACGTGCTCTACGAGGTGGTCGCCGGCGGGGCGCTCGCGGGTGCCGTGATCCCGCTGCTCGCGGCCCCGTTGGCCCGCAGGATCCAGGCCGACGTGGACCGGATCTCGTCCGCGCTGCTCACCTGGGCCGTGCTCGTGCTGACCCCGCTCGCGGTCGCGCTCACCCTGCTGGCCCGCCCCATCGCGGAGGCGCTGCCGCAGTCGGTCGGCGGAAACGCGGCCGCGCAGGAGGACCTGACCACCTACTTCCTGGTCGTCTTCGCCCCCCAGATGGTCCTCTACGGGATCGGGGTGGTCCTGACCGGCATCCTGCAGGCCCACAAGCGCTTCCTCGCGCCGGCCCTGGCCCCGCTCGCGTCCTCGACGGTGGTCATCGTCAGCTACCTCGCGTTCGGCGCGCTCGCGAACGGCATGCAGGACCAGCCGGACCAGCTCTCCGACGCCGCCCTCGCGTGGCTGGCGTGGGGCACCACGGCCGGCGTTGCGGTGCTCTCCCTGCCGTTGCTGATCCCGGTCCGGCGTTGCGGGGTCCGGCTGCGCCCGGCGCTGCGGTTCCCGCCCGGGGTCGCCCGACGGGCGGGTTCGCTCGCCCTCGCCGGGATCGGTTCCCTCGTGGCCCAGCAGATCAGCGTCGTGGTGGTCGTGCTGCTCGCCCGGAGCGGTGGCGCCGAGGGCACGATCAACGTCTTCCAGTGGACCCAGGCGGTCTACCTGCTCCCGTACGCGGTGCTCGCGATCCCGCTCGCCACGGCCGTGTTCCCGCGTCTGGCCGAACTCGCCGCGGGCGGGAACCACAGCCAGTTCGCGCGCACCGCGGATTCCTCCACCCGGGCCGTGCTGGCCGTCTCCCTGCTCGGGGTGGGGGCACTGATCGCGGCCGCCCCTGCCGCCCAGGCGGTGTTCGCGATCGACAGCGAGACCACCGGCATGACGCTCGCCCTGACGCTGATGGCCCCGGGCATCGTCGGCCTGGCCATGATCTTCCACGTCAGCCGGGCACTGTTCGCGATCGACCGGCAACGGGTGGCCGTGGCCGCGACCGCGGCCGGCTGGCTGGTCGTGACGCTCGCGTGCGTGGTCGGTGTGCGCGTGGTGGCACCCGACGGCGGAGCGCCCGTGGCCACGCTGGCCGCCCTTGGTCTGGGGCACAGCATTGGGATGACCGTGGCCGGGGTGGCCCTGCTCGTCGCGTTCGCGAGGGCGTTGCCCGGCGCGGTCACGCGCGCGTGCACGCGGACGGTCGCGGTCGCCGGTGGTGGGGCGGTGGTGGGCGCGCTGGTGGGCCGGTGGGCCACGGACGCGGTCCTCGACCTCGCCGGGCGTTCCGTGCTCGCCGCCGTGATGGCCGCGCTGCTCGGCGGGATCCTCGCCGCGGCGGCCGTCTGCGGTGCGGTGTTCGCCGCGGACCGTGGCATCCTGAGCATCTTGAGGAGGGCGCGTGCCTGAACTGCGGATCGTGCAACTCACCGGCTCCAGCGACGGTGGGGTCGGCCGGCACGCCCGGGAACTGGCCGAACACCTGGCCGCCGAGCACCGGGTGATCCTCGCCGGCCCGCCCGGGGTGGTCAGCGGCGTCGCCGACGGCGTGCACACCCAGCAGGTGACGATCGCCGACCGGCCCCGGGTGGCGGACGCGAACGCGGTCGCCCGGATCCGCACCATCGCCCGCCGCGCGGACGTGGTGCACGCCCACGGGCTACGGGCCGGAGCGCTCGCCGCACTGGCGATGACACCACCCGGCACCGGTCCCGACCGCACCGCGCTCGTGGTCACGCTGCACAACGCCCCGGTCGGCGGGGTCGGCATGCGGACCGTGGCAGCCGGACTGGAGCGGCTCATCTTCGCCCGTGCGGATGCCGTGCTCGGCGTCAGCGGGGACCTGGTGGAACACGCCCGCGCGCACGGGGCCAAGCTCGCGCAGCGTGCCCTGGTGCCTGCGCCGCCACGGCGCGGCGGGCCACCGACCCCCCTGGACGCCGAGGATCGCCGCAAGCTCGGGATCTCACCCGAGCACCCGATGGTGCTCACAGCCGCCCGGTTGGCCCCGCAGAAGGGCCTCGGCCTGCTCGCCGACGCCGCGGCCCTGCTCGCGGACCGGGCACCGACCGCACGCTGGCTGGTGGCCGGCTCCGGCCCGCTGCTCGACGAGCTCGCCGACCAGGTGCTGGGGGAGGACCTCCCGGTGATCCTGCTCGGGTGGCGCGACGACCTGGCTGCCCTGATGGCCACGGCCGACGTCGTGGTCAGCACCAGCGCCTGGGAGGGACAGCCACTGAACCTGCAGGAGGCCCTCGCGGCCGGTGCGCCGATCGTCGCGACGGACGTGGGTGGCACCGCCGAGGTCACCGGCGGCGCGGCCGAGCTGGTGCCCTACCCGGACGCGGACGCCCTGGCGGCCCGCATCACCGCCGTCCTGTCCGATCCACAGCGGCGTCGGGACATGCGCGCGGCCTCGCTGACCCGGGCCGCGGAGCTGCCGACGGCGTCCGACGCGCTCGCTCAGGTGCTCGGGATCTACACAACGGTGATAGCGTAAAAGTCCGTGGTGAACTCTTCGGACCGGTACGCCGGCAACCTGGCCAACATCCCGCGTCATATCTTCGTGACGGGCGGTGTGGCCTCCTCGCTCGGCAAGGGTCTGACCGCCTCCAGCCTGGGGCACCTGCTCCGCGCCCGGGGGCTGCGGGTGACCATGCAGAAACTGGACCCGTACATCAACGTCGATCCCGGCACGATGAACCCGTTCCAGCACGGTGAGGTGTTCGTCACAGAGGACGGCGCCGAGACGGACCTGGACATCGGCCACTACGAGCGCTTCCTCGACGTGGACCTCAACGCCGGGGCGAACGTCACCACCGGGGTCGTGTACTCGACCGTGATCGCCAAGGAGCGGCGCGGTGAGTACCTCGGGGACACCGTTCAGGTGATCCCGCACATCACCGACGAGATCAAGGCGCGGATGCGCGCCCAAGCCACCCCCGCGGCAGGCCAGCAGGCACCGGACGTCATCATCACCGAGATCGGTGGCACCGTCGGCGACATCGAGTCCCAGCCGTTCATCGAGGCGGCCCGCCAGGTGCGCCAGGACATCGGCCGGGACAACGTGTTCTTCGTGCATGTGTCCCTGGTGCCCTACCTGGCGCCCAGCGGCGAACTCAAGACCAAGCCCACCCAGCACTCCGTGGCCGCCCTGCGCAGCATCGGCATCCAGCCCGACGCCATCGTCTGCCGGGCGGACCGGGACATCCCCGAGTCCGTCAAGGGCAAGATCGCCGCGATGTGCGACGTCGACCGCGAGGCCGTCATCACGTGCGTCGACGCCCCGAGCATCTACGACATCCCGAAGGTGCTGCACAGCGAGGGCCTGGACGCCTACGTGGTGCGCCGCCTCGCGATCCCGTTCCGGGACGTCGAATGGGACACCTGGCACGGGCTGCTGGACCGGGTGCATCACCCGGCCGACGAGGTCGAGGTGGCCCTGGTCGGCAAGTACATCGACCTGCCCGACGCCTACCTGTCGGTCACCGAGGCGCTGCGCGCCGGCGGCTTCCACGAGAACAGCCGGGTCAACATCCGGTGGGTGGCCTCCGACGACTGCGACACCGAGGCCGGTGCCCGCAAGGCCCTGCACGCCGTTGACGCCGTGCTCATCCCGGGAGGATTCGGGGTCCGCGGCATCGAGGGCAAGCTCGGTGCGTTGCGGTGGGCCCGTGAGCAGCAGGTTCCCACGCTCGGCATCTGTCTGGGTCTTCAGTGCATGGTGATCGAGTACGCCCGCAACGTGCTCGGTCTCGCCCGTGCCTCCTCAACGGAGTTCGACCCGGACACCCCCGACCCGGTGGTCGCGACCATGGAGGAGCAGCTCGAGATCGTCGGCGGCGAGGGAGACCTCGGCGGCACGATGCGCCTCGGCAGCTACCAGGCGGTCCTCACGCCCGGTTCCGTGGTCGCGCAGACCTACGGGTCGGAACAGGTGTCCGAGCGGCACCGGCACCGCTACGAGGTGAACAACTCCTACCGCGACGTCCTGGCCGCGGCCGGCCTGCAGATCAGCGGACGGTCCCCGGACTCCTCGCTCGTGGAGTTCGTCGAGCTGGACCGTGAGCAGCACCCGTACTACGTCGCCACGCAGGCCCACCCGGAGTTCAAGTCCCGGCCCACCCGGGCGCACCCGCTGTTCATCGGTCTGATCGCGGCCGCACTCGGCCGGCAGCGGGAGACCCGGCTGCTCGAGGTCGAGCCGGCGCGCAATGCCTGACGGCGGAACCCGGCCGGATCCGGTGCCGGTCCTTCTGCCGGGGCCGGTCGCGGACGAGCCCGCGGCGCTGCCGGTCACGGACTCCCGCACGATCCACTCCGGCCGGGTGTTCGACATCGTCGCCGAGACGGTCGACCTCGGCGATGCCGGCGCAGTGCACCGGGAGTTCATGAAGCACCCGGGTGCCGTGGCCGTGGTGGCCCTGGACACCGAGGACCGGGTGCTGTTGCTGCGCCAGTACCGCCACCCGGTCCGGTCCTATCTGTGGGAGGTGCCGGCGGGCCTGCTGGACGTCGCCGACGAACCGCTCGTGGATGCCGCCGCCCGCGAACTCGCCGAGGAGGCGGACCTGCAGGCGGCCCGCTGGGACACGCTCGTGGACTACTACACGAGCCCCGGTGGCTCCGACGAGGCGCTGCGGATCTTCCTCGCCCGGGACCTCAGCGACGTCCCCGAGGGTGGCACGTTCACCCGCGAGGGCGAGGAGGCCGGAATGGAGCTGCGCTGGGTGCCGCTCGCCGACGCCGTCGCCCTCGTCCTGGTCGGTGCGCTGCACAACCCGAGCGCGGTCGCCGGGCTACTGGCCCTGCAGGCGGCTCGCGCCACCGGCCTGAGCGGGCTCCGGCCCGCCGACGCTCCCTGGGTGCGCTGACGAGACGGACCGACCTCAGGCCGCGCCGGCGTCGACCGACGTGACCGACCCGGCCGCGGCCGGGGTGACCGGGCGGATCCGCAGGCCGAACACCGCGACGGTCGTCGCGACGATCAGCAGCGCCGAGCCCACCAGGTGCATGCCCACCACGAGCTCGGGCAAGCCGTTGAAGTACTGGTAGTAGCCGATGGCCCCCTGCAGGGCCGTCACCGCGACCAGCACCCACCCGCGCCGACGCGCCGTGACCAGCGCCGCTGCGCCGTCGGGCACGTCGGCCTGCGGCCGAGCCCGGTACAGAGCCACCAGCAGCAGCCCCAGCACGCCCACGAACACCCAGACGGTGCCGGAGTGGAACCTGGTGACCAGCAACGGGTCGACGGCGAACCGGTAGCCGACCTCATCGTCGCCGGAGTGCGGGCCGGCTCCGGTGACGACGACCCCGAGGACCACCACGAGGCCAGCCAGCGCGGCGAGCACCCGGCCCAGCACCCGCACCGCGGGTGCCACCACCGATACGGGCGCCCCGTCGCCCTCGCGCCACCGCAGCAACAACACGGTGGACACCCAGACCAGGGCCGCCGAGAGCAGGAAGTGTGAGCCCACGATCACCGGGTGCAGCTCGATCAGCACCGTGATGCCACCGACCACGGCCTGGACGAGCACCCCGATCAGCGGGACCAGTGCGAGCCGGCGGAAGCCCCGGTCCCGCACCGGCGTGACGCCCGCGCGCTCCTGGGTGAACACGAGCAGCACCACGGCTGCGGAGATGGCCACCAGCACTCCGGACATGGTCCGGTTCCCGAACTCCACGAACGGGTGGTAGGTGGCAGCCTCGTGGAACGTCGGCGCGAACTGGCCCGGCTCGCACTGCGGCCACGTGGAGCAGCCCAGGCCGGAGCCGGTCAGGCGCACCGCACCCCCGGTGCCGATGATGAGGATCTGGCCGATCAGGTTCGCGACGATGGCGGCGCCGGTGAGTTTGGTGTGGGTTGCGGGGGACACATGCCTACGGTAATGCGAGAGTCAGTCCCACTTGAACCAGCGCACGGTCGCGGCGCTGAACGCGGCAGTCCAGGCGGCGAGTACGGCCAGCGCGACCCATGTGGTGGCCGAGGGGCCCGGGCCCAGTGCCGTGCGCATCGCCTCCCCGAGGGCGCCCGAGGGCAGGAACCGGGTCACATCGCCCGCGGGGAGCAGGATGCCTCCGCCGACCACGAGCAGCAGCCAGAGCAGGTTCGCTCCGGCAAGGACCGCTTCGGCGCGCAGGGTCCCGGCGAGCAGCAGGGCCAGGGCCGTGAAGGCACCGGTACCGAGCACCACCGCCAGCAGCGCGGCTCCGACCCCGGCCGGGTTCGGCTGCCAGCCGAGGGCGAGCGCGAGGCCGCCGAGGATCACGACCTGCACGGCCTCCATCGCGAACACCCCGAGCACCTTGCCGCCGAGCAGGCCGCCACGTCCGAGCGGGGTCGTGGCCAGCAGGCGCAGTGCGCCGGCGCGCCGGTCGAAGCCGGTGGAGATCGCCTGGGAGGTGAACGCGGTGGACATCACCGCCAGGGCCAGCACCCCCGGCGCGGCGACGTCGATGACCGGGGTGTCGCCGGTGTCCAGGCGGATCAGGTCGGTCCGCACGAGCACCACGAGCATCAGCGCCGGCAGGATCAGGGTGAGCAGGAGCTGCTCGCCGTTGCGGAGCAGGTTGCGCAGTTCGAACCCGCCGTGCGCCACCACCCGGCGGGGCCACGGCGCGCCACCCGCGTGCGGGCGCGTGGTGAGCGTCATCGCAGGCTCCGTCCGGTCAGGTCGAGGAAGACGTCCTCGAGGGTGCGGACCCCATCCTCGAGCTCAAGGGTCAGTCCGTGCGTGTCCGCGAGCTCGGCGAGGTCGGCCCGGGCGGCCGGCGTCAGCGGGCCACGGAGCCGAGCGGCGTCCGGCGTGCGCGTCGCTCGGGCGCCGGCCACGGGTCCGGTCAGCTCGGCCACCGTGCCCTGGGCCAGGACGGCGCCGTGGTCGATGATCGCGACGTGGTCGGCGAGCCGGGCCGCCTCGTCCATCAGGTGGGTGCTCAGGATGACGCTGACCCCGTCGGCCCGGAGTGTCTCGACCAGGTCCCAGACCACCAGCCGCGCCTGCGGGTCCAGGCCGGCGCTGGGCTCGTCCAGGAACACCAGATCCGGTCGGCCGACGAGGGCGATCGCCAGAGCAAGACGTTGGCGCTGGCCACCGGACAGGCGCCGCACCGACGTCCGCGCGAACGCGTCGAGGCCGAGCAGGTCGACGAGCTCCTCGACGTCCCGGGGGGCGGCGTACATCCTGGCCACGTGGCGCAGCAGTTCCAGGGGCCGGGCCATGATCGGCAGGCCACCGTCCTGGACCATGACGCCGACCCGTGGCCGCAGCCGGGCCGCATCCCGACGGGGGTCGAGCCCGAGCACCCGTACGGTCCCGCCGTCGGCGGCCTGCAGACCCTCGCAGATCTCCATCAGTGTGGTCTTGCCGGCGCCGTTCGGTCCGAGGATCGCGGTCACGGCCCCCTGACTGGCCTTCAGCGACAGGGATCTGAGGGCACGGGTGTCACCGAAGGACTTCGTGACACCCTCGAGTTCGAGGCACCAGTGATCGGTGCCGGCTGCGAGCATCCCGTCAGCGTAGTGCGGATCGGGAGTGGCCCGGATCTGTGGCGTGTCTCTCATTTCTCGGATGGTGGACACGCCGGTTCCGGCCCGCGATCACGGCAAGGGGCGACCTCCCGCGGGGCGGTGGCGCCGATCGGAGCGGTTCGCCGCGCGAGGGCGAGGCCGTCGGAGAGCCGAATAAGGCTAGCCTTGCTTGCCGGGAAGCATTTGGGCAACGAAAATGTTGGATAAATCGAGGGCATGCCCATGCCCATCGAGCAGGGGCCATCGAGTGTGGGCACCACGACAGCAGGCCCATCGACACCAGGAGGTGAGGCGCGTGACGACCGAACCGGTCGAGGACTCCGAGTCCAGCACTCGTGAACGCGTCCTCGCGCTGATCGTCGAACTCGGGCCGGTCACGGCCGCGGTGCTCGCGCAGCGACTCGACCTGACGTCCGCCGCGATCCGACGGCACCTGTCCGCGCTCGACTCCGGCGGCCAGATCGCCGAGCGGGAGGATGCCACGCACGCCCCACGCCGGCGCGGGCGACCCGCCAAGCAGTACATCGCGACGGCGGCGGCCCACAGCCACCTCGGTCAGGCCTCCGCGGACCTGGCGGTGCATGCACTCGAGCACCTCGCCAAGGTGCTCGGGCCGGGCGCCGTCGAAGGCTTCGCCGAGGAACGCTCGGCGGAACTGCGCCGCCGGTACGCCGCCGCCGTGGGCGGCGCCGGACCGGACCTGCCCGCTCGCACCGCGGCCCTCGCGGAGGCGCTCAGCAAGGACGGCTACGCCGCCACCTCCCGCCCCTTCGGGAACGGCGTGGCCGTGCAACTGTGCCAGGGCCACTGCCCGGTGCAGGAGATCGCGACCCAGTTCCCCCAGCTGTGTGAGGCGGAGACCCGCGCGTTCTCCGACCTCCTCGGCGTCCATGTCCAACGGCTCGCCACCCTCGCCGGTGGAGAGCACGTGTGCACGACCCATATCCCGGTGACGATCCCGACCCGTGCGGAAGGAAAGAGAACACGCCCATGACGACACCGACCGAGACCACCCCCACGACAGAACCGATGACGCAGGACGAGACCATCGCGTCCATCGGCAACTACAACTACGGCTGGCACGACGCCGACGACGCCGGTGCGAACGCCACCCGGGGACTCTCGGAGGACGTGGTCCGCAACATCTCGCACCTCAAGGGCGAGTCGGAGTGGATGCTGAAGACCCGGCTGAAGGCGCTGCGGCTGTTCGACAAGAAGCCGATGCCGAACTGGGGCGCCGACCTCACCGGGATCGACTTCGACAACATCAAGTACTTCGTGCGGTCGACCGAGAAGCAGGCGCAGAGCTGGGAGGACCTCCCCGAGGAGATCAAGACCACCTACGACAAGCTCGGCATCCCGGAGGCGGAGAAGCAGCGCCTCGTGGCCGGCGTCGCGGCCCAGTACGAGTCCGAGGTGGTCTACCACCAGATCAACGAGGAGCTCGAGCGCCAGGGTGTGCTGTTCCTCGACACCGACACGGCGCTGCGCGAGCACCCGGAGATCTTCGAGGAGTACTTCGGCTCGGTGATCCCCTCCGGTGACAACAAGTTCGCCGCCCTGAACACCGCGGTCTGGTCCGGTGGGTCGTTCGTGTACGTGCCGCCGGGCGTGCACGTGGAGATCCCGCTGCAGGCCTACTTCCGGATCAACACCGAGAACATGGGTCAGTTCGAGCGGACCCTGATCATCGCCGACGAGGGCTCCTACGTGCACTACGTGGAGGGCTGCACGGCGCCGATCTACTCCTCCGACTCGCTGCACTCGGCGGTCGTGGAGATCATCGTCAAGAAGAACGCGCGGGTCCGGTACACGACGATCCAGAACTGGTCGAACAACGTGTACAACCTCGTCACCAAGCGGGCCACCGCCGCCGAGGGCGCCACCATGGAGTGGATCGACGGGAACATCGGTTCCAAGGTCACCATGAAGTACCCGGCCGTCTACCTGACCGGGGAGCACGCCCGGGGTGAGACCCTCTCGATCGCGTTCGCCGGCGAGGGGCAGCACCAGGACACCGGTTCGAAGATGGTGCACATGGCGCCGCACACGTCCTCCTCCATCGTCTCGAAGTCCGTGGCGAGGGGCGGTGGCCGGGCGTCCTATCGGGGCCTGGTCCAGGTGCTCGACGGCGCCGAGGCATCCAAGTCGAACGTGCTCTGTGACGCGCTCCTGGTGGACACGATCTCCCGGTCGGACACCTACCCCTATGTGGACGTGCGCGAGGACGACGTCGAGATGGGCCACGAGGCCACGGTGTCGAAGGTGAGCGAGGACCAGCTCTTCTACCTGATGTCCCGCGGACTGCCGGAGACCGAGGCGATGGCCATGATCGTCCGGGGCTTCGTGGAACCGATCGCCCGCGAGCTCCCGATGGAGTACGCGCTCGAACTGAACCGACTGATCGAACTGCAGATGGAAGGGGCCGTCGGCTGATGTCGACCACCACAACTGAGACCACCGACCACACCGGCCTGAGCACCGACCACTCGCGGGCCGTCGCCGACGGCGCGCACACGCACGGGCAGGGCCGGGTGCCGGAGAGCTCCCGGGCCGACCGCGCGACGTCCTTCGCGCTCGCCGACTTCCCGCTGCCCACCGGCCGCGAGGAGGACTGGCGGTTCTCCCCGGTCGGTCGCCTCCAGGGCCTGTTCGGCGGCGTCCTGACCGGAGCCGCGCCGCAGGTCGAGATCACCGGCGACCCGAAGGTCACCGTCGAGCGCGTCGGTCACGACGACCCACGGCTGGGCGCCGTCGGGGCCCCAGGGGACCGGCTCGCCGCGACCGCCTGGGAGTCCTTCGACCAGGCCCTGGTCATCACCGTGCCCGCCAACCACGTCACGGCCGGGGAGACCCTCGTGACGATCACCGGGACGGACACCACGCCCGCCGCCCAGCACATCCTGATCGTCGCCGAGTCCCTCAGCGAGGGCGTCGTGGTGCTCGACCACCGCGGCAGCGCCGAGCTCGCCCAGACCGTCGAGATCCAGGTCAAGGACGGCGCCTCGCTGCGGGTCGTCTCCGTTCAGGACTGGGACACCGGCGCCGTGCACGCCTCGAGCCACCGCGCCATGCTCGGCCGGGACGCGACCCTGCGGCACGTGGTCATCACCCTCGGTGGGGACGTCGTCCGGATCACCCCGGAGGCCGCGTTCACCGGGACCGGCGGTGAGGTCGAGATGAACGGCCTGTACTTCGCCGACGCCGGCCAGCACCAGGAGCACCGCCTGTTCGTGGACCACGCCGTGCCGAACTGCACGTCCCGGGTCACCTACAAGGGCGCGCTGCAGGGCGACGGTGCGCACGCCGTGTGGATCGGGGACGTCCTGATCCGCAAGGAGGCCGAGGGCACCGACACCTACGAGCTGAACCGCAACCTGGTGCTCACCGACGGCGCCCGCGCCGACTCGGTGCCGAACCTGGAGATCGAGACCGGCGAGATCGAGGGAGCCGGGCACGCGTCCGCCACCGGGCGCTTCGACGACGAGCAGCTGTTCTACCTGCGCTCGCGCGGCATCCCCGAGGCGGCCGCCCGCCGGCTCGTGGTGCGCGGCTTCTTCGCCGAGATGATCGCGAAGATCGGCGTGCAGTCCGTGCAGGACCGACTGCTCGCTGCGATCGACGCCGAACTCGACGTCGTCATGGGCCACCTCATCGGCACCGACGACCTCGACGAGGCGGATGTGATCGCCGCCGTGGAGAGCGGCGTCGTCAAGTGAGCGCGCAGGTGGTGGCCGCCCGTGACGATCTCGAGGTGGGGGAGACCCTCAAGCTCGAGCTCGACGGCGCGGACGGCTCGCTCGTCGAGGTGGCCCTGGTCCGGGCCGAGGACGGCGAGTACTACGCCGTCAACGACGTCTGCTCGCACGGGCAGGTCTCGCTCTCCGAGGGCGAGGTGGACGGCACCACGATCGAGTGCTGGCTGCACGGCTCCACCTTCGACCTGCACACCGGCAAGCCCCTGTCCCTCCCGGCCACCCGGCCGGTCCCCGTCTACCCGGTGAGTTACGACGGCGACAACGTCCTGGTGGACGTGGACGCCCCGCTCGCCGCCCATCAGAACGTCTGAGAAGAAGAGAGAACACCGCACATGTCGACACTTGAGATCCGCGACCTGCACGTCAGCGTCGAGACCCCCGAGGGCGCCAAGCAGATCCTGCGCGGCGTCGACCTCACCGTGAGGAGCGGCGAGACCCACGCCATCATGGGCCCGAACGGCTCCGGGAAGTCCACCCTGGCCTACTCCATCGCCGGCCACCCGAAGTACGAGGTGACCTCCGGCGAGGTCCTCCTGGACGGTGAGAACGTCCTCGAGATGACCGTGGACGAGCGCGCCCGCGCCGGGATGTTCCTGGCCATGCAGTACCCGGTCGAGGTCGCCGGGGTGACCGTCTCGAACTTCCTGCGCACCGCGAAGACCGCGATCGACGGCAAGGCCCCGGCGCTGCGCCAGTGGGTCGGTGACGTCCGCACCGCCATGGAGAACCTGCGCATGGACCCGGTGTTCGCCGAGCGCAACGTGAACGAGGGCTTCTCCGGTGGCGAGAAGAAGCGCCACGAGATCCTCCAGATGGAGTTGCTGTCCCCGAAGTTCGCGGTGCTCGACGAGACCGACTCCGGTCTCGACGTGGATGCCCTGCGGATCGTCTCCGAGGGGGTCAACCGGGTGAAGTCCACCACGGACGTCGGCGTGCTGCTGATCACCCACTACACCCGCATCCTGAACTACATCACCCCCGACTTCGTGCACGTGTTCGTGGACGGTCGGGTGGCCGAGCAGGGCGGCCCGGAGCTGGCCGAGCGGCTCGAGGCCGAGGGGTACGACCGCTACCTCGTCGGCAGCAACTGACGATCTCCACCACGAGGAGGACCGGATGACCACCACGGCCCCAGCGTCGCTCACGGCGGCGGAGTTGAGCGCGATCCGCGACGACTTCCCGCTGCTCGAACGCACGGTCCGTGGTGGTCGCCCGCTCGTCTACCTCGACTCCGCGGCCACGTCACAGAAGCCCGAGTGCGTCACCGACGCCGAGCAGGACTTCTACCTGCGCCGCAACGCGGCCGTGCACCGCGGCGCCCACCAGCTCGCCGAGGAGGCGACCGAGGCCTACGAGAGGGCGCGGGCCGCCGTCGCCGGCCTCGTCGGGGTGGGCACCGGCGAGATCGTCTGGACCAAGAACGCGACCGAGGCGATCAACCTCGTCGCGTACGCCATGTCGAACGCGACGCTCGGGCGCGGCGGCGAGGCCGCAGCGGCGCTGCGGCTCGGACCGGGTGACGAGATCGTGGTCACCGAGGCCGAGCACCACGCGAACCTCGTGCCGTGGCAGGAGCTGTGTGCCCGCACCGGGGCCACCCTGCGCTGGCTCGGGGTGACCGACGAGGGCCGGATCGACGTCGGCACGCTCGGCGTGATCAACGAGCGCACCCGGCTGGTCGCCTTCGCGCACGCCTCCAACGTGACCGGCGCGATCGCACCGGTGACGCAGATCGTGGCCGCGGCCCGTGCGGTCGGTGCCCTGGTGCTGCTGGACGCCTGCCAGAGCGTGCCGCACCTGCCCGTGGACCTGCGCGCCCTGGACGTCGACTTCGCCGCCTTCTCCGGCCACAAGATGCTCGGGCCGACCGGCATCGGTGTCCTGTACGGTCGCGCCGACCTGCTCGCCGCGATGCCGCCGTTCCTGACCGGTGGCTCGATGGTCGAGGTCGTCACCATGGAGTCGACCACCTACGCCCCGCCGCCCCAGCGGTTCGAGGCCGGCACCCAGATGGTCGCTCAGACCGTCGGCCTGAACGCGGCCGCCGACTACCTCGCCGAGCTCGGGATGCCCGCGCTCGCGGCGCACGAGGCCGAACTCACCGAGCACCTGGTCCGCGGGGTGGCCGGCATCGACGGGGTCCGGGTACTCGGCCCGACCGACGCCACCGACCGGCTCGCCGTGGTCGCGTTCGACGTCGCCGGGGTGCACCCGCACGACGTCGGCCAGATCCTCGACGACGCCGGCATCGCGATCCGGGTGGGCCACCACTGCGCGCAGCCGGTGCACCGTCGCCTCGGCGTGCACGCCTCGGCCCGGGCCTCGGCGAGCATCTACACGACGCACGACGAGATCGAGACGTTCCTGGAGCACCTGGCCGGGGTCCGCTCCTTCTTCGGACTGGGAGGCAGCCGTGGCTGACGCGATGGAGCAGCTGTACCAGCAGGTGATCCTCGACCACGCTCGGGAGAAGCACGGTTTCGGGCTCGCGCCGGGAGCGGCCGGCGAGTCGTTCCAGGTGAACCCCACCTGCGGCGACGAGGTGCGTCTGCGGGTCCATCTGGCCGAGGGCACCGCCGCCCCCGTCATCGAACGGGTCAGCTGGGAAGGGCTCGGCTGCTCGATCTCGCAGGCGTCCCTGTCCGTCCTCAGCGACCTGGTCGCCGGAGCCGACGTGACCCGCGCGGACCAGCTCACCGAGACCTTCCGGGCCCTGATGGCCGGCCGCGGTCAGCCGTTGGACGCCGAGCGGGAGGACCTCCTCGGCGACGCCGGCGCCTTCGTGGGCGTGGCCAAGTACCCCGCCCGGATCAAGTGCGCCCTGCTCGGCTGGATGGCCCTGCGGGACGCCCTCGCGCACGCACTCACCGAACCGTCCACCGTGACACCGGATTGACCTTGGATCAGGAGCAGCCATGAGCACCGAAGCAACCAGCGCCGTCCCGAACGCCGCCGACGTCGAGGAGGCCCTCCGCGACGTCATCGACCCCGAGCTGGGCATCAACGTCGTCGACCTGGGTCTCGTCTACGGGATCACCCTCGACCAGAACAACGTGGCCATGATCGACATGACACTCACCTCGGCGGCCTGCCCGCTGACCGACGTCATCGAGGATCAGGCCGCCCAGGCCCTCGAGGGCATCACCGCCGGGCAGCGCATCAACTGGGTGTGGATGCCGCCGTGGGGCCCGGACAAGATCACCGAGGACGGCCGCCAGCAGCTGCGGGCGCTGGGGTTCAACGTCTGAGTTCGGCCGGCTGGTCGCCGAGACCACGGGCGTTCGATGGGCGCCGGAGTTCGTCTCGGCGTTCTTCGACTCGGACACGAGGATGTAGACCGGATGCGTTCCTCGCGCGACGGTCGACCCGAGGTTCGCAGTAGGCCTGAGCGGTCCTGGAACCCATCGGAGCCCCGTGGGATCCGATCGAGCATCTCATCACGGCTGTCAGCGCCGCGGAGACGCGGATGGTCGACGAGCGCCTCACGGAGCTTGCCTCGCCCCGGGTGGCTGCCGTCCCGCTGAGCCTGTTCTGACCGGATTGCGACGCCGACACCCGTGACGGCTGGGGTCCTGGTTCAGGACGGCCGAGTGGCGAGATCTGGCGCACCCGACCGGCACCTGGCCGCGGCTCCTGAACACGCGGACCGATTCGTGGCGAGGTCGATCGAGCCTTCCAGTGCGGTGTCGTTAGTTGGCGGCTTCGGAGGTGCCATTGGAGTCTTGCCGGTGTCGAGCCCGTTCAGCGATCCCGCCGAAGAACTTGCCGGTTGCCTCGCTTGCCCGCGCGAAACCGTCAGCTCCCGAGTCGATTGCCTTGGCCCGGGTGGTCTGCGCCCGATCGAGCGTCTGCGTGCCGAACCGGCGGGCGACTCCCACGCCCTCGGCGCCAGCATCGACCACCTTATCCTTGAGCTCGGTGGCTGCGTCGCGCCACCGCTTCGCTTCGGCGGATTGCCGGTCGGACTCGATGCCGAGCCTTTCGTGGAAGTCGACGACGACGGTCGCGACGTGGTCGCTCGCCCGCACCACCGCCGGGGACTCGAGGGGGTTGAGAAGCACCTTCTTGTTGGCCAGCCCGGCCGCGCGGTCCACGCGGACGATGAGGTGCTCCGTCGTGTGGGAGAACCGAGGACCGCAAGCCCGTCGCCATCGCTGACCAACTTGACGTGGACCTCGACATCCGCTGAACACCGGATTAGCATGATGAACGTGCGTTCAGGCCAGCGTGTTCGTCCGGTGCCGGCATCGGACCTGACGGCGCGCGCACGGATTCGCGACGCCGCGATCGAGCGCTTTGCCAGGGACGGCTTCGGCGCGGGAGTGCGCACGGTCGCCGCTGATGCGGGCGTCAGCGCCGCGCTGGTTCTGCATCACTTCGGATCGAAGGATCGACTGCGCGAGCACTGCGACGAGCACGTCCTCGGGGAGATCCGATCGGCCAAGGCCGAGAGCATCGCGAAGGCGGAGTCCGGCTCGTTCCTCGAGCGCTTCGCAACCGCGGAGCAGTACGCGACGATCCTCGGTTACGTTCTGCGTTCCCTGCTCGACGGTGGGCCGCTGGCTCAAGCGTTCGTACGGCACATGGTCGACGACGCGAACGAATACGTGGCGGCGGCGGTCGCGTCGGGAATCGCCGTGCCGAGTCGGGACGAGCGCGCTCGCGCCCGCTACCTCACCCTGTCGGCACTGGGCGCGATGATGCTGTCGATCACCCTCGACCCTCCCGAGGATCTGAGCGATCTCAGTTCCTTCATGCGCGGGTTCTTCGACGAGTTCACCCTGCCGACCCTTGAGTTGTACACGGAGGGCTTCCTCACGACCCGACGCATGCTCGACGACTACCTCCTCTATGTGGGCGATCCACCAGGTGAGCGCACGGCTCCGATGAATTGAGCCCACGCGCACCAGGTAGATCCCTCGACGATGAGAAGGAAGACCATGACCAGCACGACTCGGCGTGCCCCCGGCACGCCCGCCATCGAGATCCACGACCTGCACAAATCGTTCGGCACCGTCAAGGCGCTGGATGGACTCGACCTGACCGTCGCCGACGGACAGGTGGCCGGGTTCCTCGGCCCGAACGGGGCCGGCAAGTCCACCACCATCCGGGTCCTGCTGGGCCTGCTCCGTTCGGATGCCGGCTCGGCACGGATCCTCGGCGGGCACCCCTGGCGTGACGCCGTGGCTCTGCACCGACGGCTCGCCTACGTCCCGGGCGATGTGTCGCTGTGGCCGAACCTCACCGGTGGGGAGGCCATCGACTACCTGACCCGGCTGCGCGGCCGGACGGACGCCAAGCGCAAGGCGGAGCTCCTGGAGCGCTTCGAGCTCGACCCCACGAAGAAGGCCGCCACGTACTCGAAGGGGAACCGCCAGAAGGTGGCCCTGGTGGCGGCCCTCGCCTCGCGCGTCGACCTCCTCGTGCTCGACGAACCGACGTCCGGCCTGGATCCGTTGATGGAGGCCGTTTTCACCGACTATGTGCGGGAGGCCAAGGACCAGGGCACCTCGGTGCTGCTGAGCAGCCACATCCTGTCCGAGGTCGAGAAGGTCTGCGACACCGTCACCATCATCCGTAGTGGACGGGCCGTGGAGGCCGGGACACTTGACGAGCTTCGGCATCTGACCCGCACCAGCGTGACCGCCGTCGTCGACGGCGACCCCAGCGCGATCGAATCGCTGCCTGGCGTGCACGGCCTGGTTGCCACGCCGAACGGCGCGGGCACCCGGGTCACGTTCGACGTCGACAACGCCAGCATGGGCGAACTTCTGCCCGCGATCGGGGCGCTCGGGGTGCGCTCGCTCACCGCGGCGCCGCCGTCGCTGGAGGAGTTGTTCATGCGGCACTACGGCGTTGACATCGCGTCGGATGAGCCCGGGGAACCGGCGGGCCGACACTCGGCAGTGGCGACCCCCGAGCACTCGGCGGGTGCGCGATGAGCGCTGCCGTCGCAGCGAACGCGGTCACCGAGCAGGGACGCGCCGGTTCAAGCACCCTCACCGGGACGTGGCGGTTGGTGCGCTTCATCGTTCGTCGCGACCGGGTGCGGATCGTGGTCTGGGCCGCCTCGGTCGTCGCCTTCTACGCCTATTTCACGTTCGCCCTCGACACCGTCTTCGCCGACCCGGTCGCCCGGCAGGGGCGTGCCGCGGTCATGGAGACACCGGCCGGCATCGTCATGGGCGGTCCCGGCTACGGCCTCGATGACTACACCACCGGCGTGGCCATCGCGAACGAAGGCATCGTCTGGATGGTGCTCGCCCTCGCAGTGATGAGCATCCTGCACGTGGTCAGGCACACCCGGGCCGAGGAGGAGTCCGGCCGCTCCGAGTTGGTCCGGGCCGCCGGGGTGGGTCGCCATGCCCCGGCCACGGCCGCAGTCATCACCCTGGTCGCGATGCAGGCGCTGATCGCGGTCGTCGGCGCGCTCGCGATGGTCGGGGTGGGCTCGGAACTGGACGTGGTCGACTCCTTCGGTGTGACGATCGGGTCCGGTCTCAGTGCGTTGGTGTTCGGCGCCGTGGCCGTCGTGTTCTGCCAGGTGATGGAGCACGGGCGCGGCGCGATGGGAGCGAGCCTGGCCGTGCTCGGTCTCGCGTTCGTGGTCCGCGCCGTCGGCGACATGCGCGAGCTCGGCGGCAGCACCCTGTCCTGGTTCTCGCCGTTCGCGTGGGCCCAGCAGATGCGCTCGTTCGTCGACCTGCGATGGTGGCCGGCGCTCCTGTCCGTGGCGGCCACGGCGATGCTGCTCTGGCTGGGGTCGGTGCTCGCCTCCAGGCGCGACTTCGGCGGCGGCATGGTGGCTTCCCGGCCCGGTCGCGCGGGCGCGAGGTCGTCCCTGCGGCACCCGTTCGTCCTGGCTTGGCAGCAACAGCGTGGCGCGCTGATGTGGAGCAGCCTCGGGCTCGGGCTGATGTGGTTCGCGACCGGCACACTGATGCCCGAGATCGGCACCATGATCGGCGACATCGTCGCCGACAATCCCGCGGCCGAGCAGATCTTCGGCCCGGGCTCCTCCGCGCTCAGCGTCACCTTCCTGGGCGTCATGATCCTGTTCTCCGCGCTCTGCTGCGCGGCGTATGCCATCGTGATGGGCGGCCGCCCGAACGGGGAGGAGCGGGCGGGCCGGGCGGAACTCGCCCTGTCGCTGCCCGTGTCCCGGCCCCGCTGGCTCGGCTCCCAACTGCTCGCGGCAGGTCTCGGCACCGTGGTCCTGTTGGGTGTGAGCACCTATGGAATGTGGCTCGGCGCCGTCACCGTGGGCTGGACGGACCAGACCTTCGCCGACTACACGGTGGTAATCGTGAACTACCTGCCGGCCGTGCTCGTGTACCTCGGGCTGACGTCAGCGCTCTTCGCCTGGTTCCCGAGGTTCACCGGGGTCACCTGGGCGCTCCTCGCGTACACCTTCGTGGTCGGGATGTTCGGCGGCCTTTTCGAGTTGCCCGACTGGGCACTGCGCCTCTCGCCGTTCGACTGGGTACCCGGGCCGTTCCTCGACGACGTCGCCGTCGGTGACCTGATCGTTCTGTGGGCGGTGGCGGTGGCGCTGCCCGTCCTCGCGTTCGTCGGCTTCCGGCGCCGCGACGTGGTGACCACCTGACCATCGGCGCTCAGAGCGAGGCGCCGTCCACCGCGAACGTGTCACACCCCTCGGGCCCGTCGTTGTACCCGGTGGTGAACCAGCGCTGCCGCTGCTCGGACGACCCGTGCGTCCACGACTCGGGGTGGGCCTGACCACCCTGCTGGGTCTGGATGTGGTCGTCGCCGACGGACGCGGCCGCGTCCAGCGCGGACGCCAACTGGGCGTCGGTGAACGGCTCCAGCAGGCGGTTGCCCTCGGCGTCGGTGGTGTTCACGGCGTTCGCCGCCCAGGCCCCGGCCAGGCAGTCCGCCTGCAGTTCCAGCCGGACCGCGTCCGAGGTGGGCCCGGTGTCGGTGTTGTCCACCTGGCCCATGATCCCGGAGAGGTTCTGGATGTGGTGGCCCCACTCGTGGGCGACCACGTACAGCTCCGCGAGCGGTCCGCCCTGCGCGCCCAGCTGCGTGGTCATCAGCTCGAAGAACGTCGGGTCCAGGTAGATGCCCTGGTCCGGCGGGCAGTAGAACGGCCCGACGGCGGCACTCGCCTGACCGCAGCCGGTGGACGTCCCGTCGGTGAACAGTTCCATGCCGGGGGAGGCGTAGGCGCCGCCGCTGATCTGTGGGTAGGCCTGCGCCCAGTAGTCGTCGAGTGAGGTGTACGCGCCGACCATCCGGCACTCGACGTCCTCGTTCGCGGCCGCCCCCGTGGTGCAGTGCTCGAGGCCGGTGTCGGACTCGCCGCCGGTGGCGCCGTCGTCGCCGGTCGCCAGGCCGGTCAGGTCGACGCCGAGCAACTGGGACAGCAGGAAGAGCACCAGGACGGTGCCGCCACCGACCGCGACGCCGGCGCCGGTGCGGCGACGCCTGCGGACCCGGGACGGGTCCAGCTTCGCGTCCTCGTTGAACGTCATGAACCAACGCTAGCCGCGAACCGGCGGAACTACCCGTCAGGGGCCGCGTGGGTCAGGCCGGGGTCGCGGCGATCTCGGTCTCCGCCTCGACCCGGGCCGCACCGGAGGCCAGCAGCCCGGTGATGACCGCCGCGAGCGGCTCCATGGCGTCGTCGACCTCCACCTGGACCGGGAGCCGGGCCACCAGCATCGCGAGCAGGTTCCGCACGGCACCGCGGGCCCGCGACGGGTCGAGTTCCGCGTCGTAGCCGAGCAGCACCTCGGTGGGGGCGTCCTCCGGTGCCTCGGTGTCCGTGGCGGGCGGGTCGTAGCTCACCGCGAACGCCAGGATCCGGCCGCCGGCGTCCTTGGGCCGGTCCCGCAGCACGACCGCACCGCGCGCCCCGGTAGCCGGCGCGAGCAGGTGGTCCTGCGCGCGCCCGAGCGTCATCTGCGCGCGGTCCCAGGGTGCGTGCACCGCGTCGTAGAACGCGGCGACCGTTTTCGTCAGCTCCACGGAGCCGGTGGCGAGGTCCTCCAGGGCCGGCCCGGTCGGGCCGAACGGTGGGACGGTCAACGACCCCGGGGCCACCACCACCAGCCGGGACCGCTGGATCGGCACGAGCCCGACCGACGCCGCGAAGGGTGCGGCGGCGGCGTCCGTCTCGGTTCCGCCGTCGAGGTCCGCCACCGGGTAGCGGGACCGCAGGCCCGTGGTGCCCGACGGCGGTGCCTCCTCCCGTAGGGCGCTCACCAGGGCGGTGCCGACACCGTGGCGGCGCTGGCCGGGGACGACCTCCACGTACAGCCAGAGCCGGTCGGGGTGCAAGCCGCTCTCCGAGACGGCACCCGCGCCGACGACGGCGCCGCCGGCCTCGGCGACGACGGTGCGCCGCCACGGCTGGTGCGTTCCCGGCCCTAGCAGCGCCCGACCGAGCGCCGCCTGGGGTGTGGCGGCCGGGCCGAGCGCGTCGGCGACCGCCACCTCATCGCCGTCGCGCCAGTCACGCAGCGCCAGTGTCGGCTCGCTCACACATACCTCCTCGCGGTGGGGCCGGAGAACGCCGGACCGGTGTCCGCCGGGGCCTTCCCACGTTGTCGCCAGTTATCGACACGGTAGCGCGTCGGTAGACTGGTGCCAGTGATCATCGCGCAGGACGTCGAACTCCGCATCGGGGTTCGCCAGCTACTCGGCGGAGCCACCTTCCGCATCGACTCCGGGGACCGGATCGGCCTGGTCGGCCGCAACGGGGCCGGGAAGACGACCCTCACCAAGACCCTCGCGGGCGAGGGCCAGGCCAGCGGCGGCACCATCACGACCACCGGCCAGGTTGGCTACCTCCCGCAGGACCCGCGGACCGGCGACCTGGACATGCTCGCCCGGGACCGGGTGCTCTCGGCCCGCGACCTGGACGCCGTGATGCGCCGGATCCGGCGCGCCGAGGCGGACATGGCCAGCGAGGACGAGGCCGTGCGCGAGAAGGCGATGGCCCGGTACGCGCGCCTCGACGAGGAGTTCGCCGCCCAGGGAGGCTGGGCCGCCGAGAGCGAGGCGGCCCGGATCACGTCCAACCTCGGGCTGCCGACCCGGGTCCTGGGCCAGCCGTTGCGCACCCTCTCCGGCGGGCAGCGGCGCCGGGTGGAGCTCGCCCGGATCCTGTTCTCCGACTCCGAGACGCTCCTGCTCGACGAGCCCACGAACCACCTGGACGCAGACTCGATCGCCTGGCTGCGGGAGTTCCTGGCGTCCTACTCCGGCGGGTTCATCGTGATCAGCCACGACACCGGACTGCTCCGGGCGACTGTGAACAAGGTGTTCCACCTGGACGCCAACCGCGGCGAGCTCGACGTCTACAACCTCGGCTGGGACGCCTACCTCGAACAGCGGGAGACCGACGAGCGCCGGCGTAAGCGGGAGCGCGCGAACGCGGAGAAGAAGGCGAGCACCCTGCTCGCCCAGGCGGACAAGATGCGAGCCAAGGCGACGAAGGCGGTGGCGGCGCAGAACATGGCCCGCCGGGCCGAGCGGATGCTCTCCGGTCTGGACGACGTGCGTGCCAAGGACCGTGTCGCCAAGCTCCGGTTCCCCGATCCGGCGCCGTGCGGACGCACCCCGCTGCGGGCGGCCGGCCTGTCGAAGAGCTACGGCTCCCAGGAGGTCTTCACCGACGTCGACCTGGCCATCGACCGCGGCAGCAAGGTCGTCGTGCTCGGCCTCAACGGCGCCGGCAAGACCACCCTGTTGCGGATCCTGGCCGGGGTGGAGGCCTCCGACACCGGAGAGGTGCAGCCCGGTCACGGCCTGAAGGTCGGCTACTACGCCCAGGAGCACGAGACCCTCGACACCGACCGGACGGTCGTGGAGAACCTCCGCTCGGCCGCGCCCGACCTCACCGACACCCAGGTGCGGAGCGTGCTCGGGTCGTTCCTGTTCTCCGGGGACGACGCGGACAAGCCGGCCCGGGTGCTCTCCGGTGGCGAGAAGACCCGGCTCGCGCTCGCGGTCCTCGTGGTCTCCTCGGCCAACGTGCTGCTCCTGGACGAGCCCACGAACAACCTCGACCCGGCCAGCCGCGAGGAGATCCTCGGCGCCCTGCGCACGTTCACGGGCGCCGTCGTGCTGGTCACCCACGACGAGGGTGCCGTGACGGCCCTGGAGCCGGAGCGGGTGCTGCTGCTGCCCGACGGCGACGAGGATCTCTGGAACGACGGCTACGTCGAACTGGTCTCGCTGGCCTGACCGGGACGGGGCCGGCGTGGTCCTCAGGTCCGCTCGCGCAGCTGGGCGTCGATGAGCGCGTCCTCCTCCTCCTCGGCGCTCCGGCGGCGGGTCCGGGCGGGCGGTTCGATGCGTGGGGCCGGCCGGGCGGCTGGGCTGTTCGGGCTGTGCGGGCCGAAGTCATGGGTCTCGAACGCTTCACGGCGGGCGAGGATCGCCGCGCCCGCCAGGGCGCCGATGCCGAAGATCCACCACTGGAACGCGTAGGAGAGGTGGTTGCCGAGGTCCGCGGCGGGCCTGGGCAGCGGGTTCGGGGGCGAGGCGGTCGTCGGCGACTCGTCCGCGAGCACGCCGTAGGCGCCCGTGACCAACCGGCCGTCACCGCCCGCCGCTGCTCCGCCGTCGCCCGTCGTGGCCGTCAGCACCTGCGCCGGGGCGAGGCCGTAGACCTGACCCTCCGGGGCGTCCCGGTCGGTGAGCGGCTCCGCCGGGCGCAACCGGACGGTGAGCGTGACCTCGCCGCCGGGAACCTCCTGCTGCGGGCCGTGGTCGGTGAAGGTGTCCGTGGCGTACCAGCCCCGGTCCACCGTGAGCAACCAGGTCTCACCCGCAGCACCGTCGACGGCGAAGATCGCGGCCACATGATCGGCGGCGCTGCCCCCGATCGGGCGCTGCGGCAACACCACGGACGGGTGTGCGGCGTCGGTGAGGTAGTGGCCGGTCACGGTCACCGGGGTCCAGGTCCGCGAGTCCTCGAGCACGCTGTCCGAGGTCGGCAGGACCGCCTCGATCGCGACCGGGTCGGCGTCGTAGTTCGCGTCCACGAGCGCGATCGCCTCGGCCTTGCCCTGGTAGCGGGTCAACTGCCAGTAGCCCAGGCCGCCGCACGCCAGGGAGACCACGACGGCGACGGCGACGATGCCGGCCCACCGGCCGCTCAGCAGGAACCGGTACCGGCCCGGCGAGCGCCCGCCCGTGCTCATGCCGGACCCATCGCGCGCCTCACTCGACCGCACGAGCGTCCGGCTCCGGGGGCAGGTCCGCCACCGGGACGGTCTCGCGCAGGAACGAGCGGGCCCCGAGGAAGTTCTCCAGGTGGACCCGGTGGTCCGGGCAGGCGAGCCAGGTCTTGCGCCGGTCGGGGGTGTGCAGCTTCGGGTTGTTCCATCGAAGCGCCCAGGCCGCTTCCTGACGGCAGCCCTTCGCGCTGCAGACGAGCTCCTCAGCCATGGTTGCCGCCAGCGGGGCGGTCGGGGCGGTCGGCGGGGTCCTCGGGCGGCGGTCCCGCGGTCAGCGACGGGTTCTCGATCTGGGTGCCCGGCGCGGCGCGACGGTCCCCGCCGGCGTTCGCGGCCACCACGGCCAGGTACGGCAGCACGATCGCCAGCGCCGCGAACGTCCAGCGCAGCCAGGTGATCGTCACCACGATCGCGAGGGCGAAGCAGAGCGTGCGGATGCCCATGGTGATGAGGTAGCGCTTGGTGCGATCGTGGAGCTGCTCGGTACGGCCGCGCTCGACCGACGTGATCGCGTGGACTTCTGGCACCCTCCCAGGTTACGCCGGGTCCGTCGCCGCGACGCCGCCGACGGACGATTGTGACGCCGACGCACGATCTGGACTAGTTTCGGGCGTGAGGCTCCCAGGGGCACCAGGGCCGGACGAACGACTGGACGAACGACTGGATGGCGCATTGAGCGAGAACGAGCGGACCGTGGTGGTGACCGGGGCGAACCGGGGGATCGGACGGGCGATCGCCGAACGGTTCGTCGCCGACGGCTACCGGGTGGCCACGATCTACCGCAGCGGCGACCTACCCGACGGTGTCTTCGGTGCGGTCGGTGACCTCCGGGACACCGACTCCATCGACGCCGCCTTCACCGCGATCGAGGCGCACCAGGGACCGACCGACGTCCTCGTGGCCAACGCGGGCATCAACAAGGACACCTTGCTGATGCGGATGACGGACGAGGAGTTCACCGACGTCGTCGACGTGAACCTCACCGGCACGTTCCGGTGCGTGCGCCGGGTCACCAAGGGGATGATCCGCAAGCGATCCGGGCGGATCATCCTGATCTCCTCGGTGGTGGGCCTGTACGGCTCGCCAGGGCAGGTCAACTACGCCGCCACGAAGGCCGCGCTGGTGGGCATCGCCCGGTCGGTGACCCGCGAGCTCGGTGCCCGGGGCATCACCGCGAACGTGGTGGCGCCCGGGTTCATCGACACCGCGATGACCGCCGAACTGCCCGAGGCGACCCAGCAGAAGTACCTCGCGTCGATCCCCGCCGCCCGCTTCGCCGAGCCGGCCGAGGTGGCCGCCGCGGTGAGCTTCCTGGCCGGGCCCGACGCCGGCTACATCAGCGGCGCCGTGATCCCGGTCGACGGCGGCCTCGGCATGGGGCATTGATCGGGCACGGACCTCCCACATGAACACCGACACACGCACAGGAGACGCTGGCATGGGACTGCTCGAGGGTAAGAAGCTACTGATCACCGGCGTGCTCATGGAGAGCTCGATCGCATTCACGGTCGCCAGGATCGCGCAGGAGCAGGGCGCCGAGGTCGTGCTGAGCTCGTTCGGACGCCAGTTCAAGCTGACCCAGGCGATCGCGCGCCGGCTGCCGAAGCCCGCCCCGGTGGTGCAACTGGACGTCACCGACGACGACGACCTGGCAGCGCTCGCCGACCGGGTCGGCGAACACGTCGACTCCCTCGACGGCGTCCTGCACTCGATCGGCTTCGCGCCACAGAGCGTGATGGGGGGCAACTTCCTCGCCGGCACCTGGCCGGACGTCGCCACCGCGCTCGAGGTGTCCGCGTTCTCCCTGAAGTCGCTCGCCGTGGCGGCCAGGCCGCTGCTGGCCCCGGGATCCTCGATCGTCGGGCTCACCTTCGACGCGCAGTTCGCCTGGCCCGTCTACGACTGGATGGGCGTGGCCAAGGCCGCGTTCGAGTCGACCGCCCGCTACCTGGCTCGAGACCTCGGACCCGATGGCATCCGGGTCAATCTCGTCTCGGCCGGGCCGCTGCGCACCACCGCCGCGAAGTCGATCCCGGGGTTCGAGAGCATGGAGGGCGGCTGGCCCGACCGGGCCCCGCTCGGGTGGGACGTGAACGACGCCGAGCCGACCGCCCGCACGGTCGCGGCGCTGCTCTCGGACTGGCTGCCGGCCACCACCGGAGAGATCGTTCACGTCGACGGTGGCGTGCACGCCATGGGACTCTAGGACCATGAGCTCCTCACCTTCGCAGCGGCACCTGATCCTGCTCCGGCACGCCCAGGCGGAGCAGTCGGCCACGACCGACTACGACCGGGTCCTGACGGTCACCGGCCGGGCCCAGGCGACGGTGGTCGGGCAGCGGATCCTCGAGCGCGACGTGGTGCCGGACCTCGTGCTGTGCTCGGCCGCGGTACGCGCCAAGCAGACCTGGCAGCTGGCCGCGACCGCGCTCGGCGACGCGGCGGACGCCGTCACGGTGACCTACTCCGAGGACCTCTACAGCGCCGACGTCGATGAGGTCCTGGACCTGCTCCGGGCGGTCTCGCCCGAGGTGGGCCGGGTGCTCGTGGTGGGCCACGAGCCGGTGCTCTCGGGCACGGCACACCGCTTGGCGGGACCGAAGTCGCAGGAGTCCGCCGCGCTGCGGGTCCGGACCGGGATCTCGACGGCGACCGCCGCGTTCCTGGAGTTCCGGGCACCCTGGTCGACGCTCACCGATCGGGCCGCGGTGCTCACCGGGCTCTCGACGGCGCCCACCGGCGAGTAGGTCGCCGGGGCAACAACGGTTCGCTCCCGACGCGCCTGGCACGTCGGCAGCGAACCGTCAGTGGTGGGTCGGGTTGAGGGCGGGCCCGAGGTCAGCCGGTCTGAGCGGGTGGACAGCCGTGCGCGCGGCCGGGAGGCTGCGGCATGATTCGCTCATGCCCTCACCGCACCCGCGGCCCCGCCGTCGCCGGCTCGTCGTCATGGACGTGGACTCCACGTTCATCAGCGCCGAACAGATCGACCTGATCGCGGCGCACGCCGGCATCGGTGATCTGGTCGCCGGGATCACCGAGCGGGCGATGCGCGGTGAGCTGGACTTCGTGCAGTCGCTCACCGAGCGGGTCGCGACCCTCGCCGGGCTGCCGGTGTCCGTGCTCGCCGAGGTCCGGGCCCAGGTGCGCACCACTCCCGGTGCGACCGGCCTGGTCCGGGAACTGCGGGGGCGCGGCTGGCCGGTCGCGCTGGTCTCCGGGGGCTTCCACGAGATCATCGATCCCCTCGCCGCCGAGCACGGCATCACCCTGGTCCGGGCGAACCGGCTCGAGGTCGACGGCGGCCGGCTCACCGGGCGTGTCTCGGGCCCGATCGTGGACCGCGCCGCCAAGGCCCGGCACCTGCGCGAGTTTGCCGCCGCGGAAGGCGTCAACCTCGCCGACACCGTCGCGGTGGGCGACGGCGCCAACGACCTCGACATGATCGCTGTCGCCGGCCTTGGGGTCGCGTTCGCGGCCAAGCCGCTGGTCGCCGCGCAGGCCGACGTCGCCCTGCCCGGGCCGCGCCTGGACGCGCTGCTCAGCCTGCTCGACGAGCACTGACCCAACGCGGCGAGCGCCGGCCGGTCCGGTGAGCCCCCGGCTCAACGGTTCGATGACGACGCGTGTGGCACGTCGTCACAACATCGCTAACGACCAGGGGTCGGTGCGCAGCTCGGACCTGGCCTGAAGCCCCCGGTCCAGCCGCGCTGCTGCAGGATCTTGGCGATCCAGCGGGCGGTCCGGCACGGCGTGGTGAAGACTAGCCCGTACGTGACGCGCGCGGTCGGCGATCCGGTGGCCGCCAGCTCGGCCAGGTCCCGGTTGGCGTCCTCGTCACGCGAGGCCGCGTCACCGTGGAAGGCCAGGCCGTCCAGCTCCACCACGAGCCCGTACTCCCGATACCGGACGTCCTGGTGCGTACGAGTCCCGAGCGAGGAGCTCCGGTGCTGGCGCTTGGCCCGCGGCAGGGCGTGGGGCCGCTCGATGTGGTCGCGGTACCCGCGCTCGAGGACCGAGCAGACGCCTCACGCAGGTCGGTGAGCATCGCGGCGATCATCGCGCGCCCCGCGACCCGTCGCCGCTCGGCGAGCGTGGAGAGGGCCGGTCCACCGTGGTCTGGCGCGACTGCATGACCTTGGCGAGGGTGGCGAAGGCGCCGGCGACGTCGCCGGCGCGGACGTGTTCGGACATCTCGTCGATGGTCGCGTGTTCCACGCGCACCCTCGGCGGCGCGCGGTGCCACAGCACCCGATGCCGCAAGTTGCTGTGGTGGCGCACCTGCACCCCCTCCGGCGGCTGGACCGTGCGGCCGCGCGCAATCGCGATCTGAACCCGCGCTGGCGGCGGACCCGGCAGCGCGGAGGCACCCGCGAGCGCAGCCGGCCACGCGATCAGCACCGCGGCCCACTCGCGCTGCCGGTGGGTCAGCGGGCCGGTGTGGGTCACGTAGACGCCGGGGTGGATGCGCCGCAGCTCGCGCCGCCGGATCATCCGCTCGAGGTCATGCATCCGTGCACCCGCCTCAAGCAGCTGAGGGCGTGAGACCACGCCGTCCTGCACCGAGAGCAGATCCCGCAGAGCCGACCCGTGGAGCTCGAACCGTTGCGCCATCGCGGCACCATGCCACGGCTGCGGACGCCCTTCCACGGACTGCACGTGACCGTGTGGATCGCGACGCATCCGCGCCTCACTGTGGGCACGGGACGGAGCGACGGGGAGCCCGGGGACACCCGGGGTCCCGTTCACGGTTCCCTGGCGACGTGCGTGGCGCGTCGCAGCGGCACCGCTAGCAGGCCCCACCACGTGCCCACGGCTGACGGGTTTCTGGCGGGGTACTCGATGCATCGCCATCGAACCACTAGCGATCAGTCCGCGGTGATCCGGGTGCCCTTCGGGACGACGGTGACCCCCGACGGGGTCACTGCGAAGCCGCGGCTGGCGTCGAGTTCGCGGTCGACGCCCACCGTGGCTCCGGGCTCGACCTCCACGAACTTGTCCAGGATCGCCTTGCGGACCTCCGCGCGCCGGTGCACCTGCACGCCGTCCATGAGAACGGAGTCGGCCACCGAGGACCACGAGTTGACCCGGGTCCCCGGGGACAGGATCGAGCCGGACACGTCGCCGCCCGAGACCACGACGCCGGGGGAGATGATCGAGTCGTGGGCCTGGCCGACCCGGTCGGCAGAGGCGTGCACGAACTTCGCCGGCGGCAGCCCCACGTAGCCGGTGTGCAGCGGCCAGTCGTCGTTGTAGAGGTTGAACACCGGCTCGACGGTGATCAGGTCCTGGTTCGCCTCGTAGTACGCGTCGAGCGTCCCGACGTCGCGCCAGTAGTCCCGGTCCCGGTCGGTCGAGCCGGCGACGTCGTTGTGGATGAAGTCGTACAGGCCGCACTGCCCGCGGTCGACGAAGTAGGGCACGATGTCGCCGCCCATGTCATGGCGGGAGGAGGTCGAGGCGGCGTCCTTGGTGACGGCGTCCAGCAACGCGTCGGCGTTCATCACATAGTTGCCCATCGAGGCCAGGACCTCCTGCGGGGAGTCGGCCAGGCCGACCGGGTCGGTCGGCTTCTCCAGGAACTCCGCGATCCGCAGCGGATCGGAGGCATCCGCGGAGATCACACCGAACTGGTCGGCGAGGGCGATCGGCTGCCGGATCCCGGCCACCGTCATCTCCGCCCCGGAGGAGATGTGGGAGGCGACCATCTGGGAGAAGTCCATCCGGTACACGTGGTCGGCCCCCACCACGACGACGATGTCGGGGCGCTCGTCGTCCATGATGTTCAGCGACTGGTAGATCGCGTCGGCGCTGCCGAGGAACCAGTTCTTGCCGACCCGCTGCTGCGCCGGCACCGGGGCCACGTAGTTGCCCAGCAGGTGTGACATCCGCCAGGTCTTGGCGATGTGTCGGTCCAGGGAGTGCGACTTGTACTGCGTCAGCACCACGACCTTGAGGTAACCGGAGTTGACGACGTTGGAGAGGGCGAAGTCGATCAGGCGGTAGATGCCGCCGAACGGGACGGCCGGCTTCGCGCGATCAGCCGTCAGCGGCATCAATCGCTTTCCTTCTCCGCCGGCGAGGACGATCGCGAGAACTCGTGGTGCTGCCATGATCTGAACCATAGGGTGAGGCGAGGGTTCCCACCATCGCTTGCCACGGATTGTTTCAACGCCGGTCCGCGCGCGGCCAACGGGGGTCCCGCGGCACGGGAAACGGAAGGAGTTCGCCGATGCGTGTCGATCTGCTGACCAGGGAGTTTCCGCCGAAGGTCTATGGGGGAGCGGGGGTGCACGTCACCGAGCTCGCGGCGGTCCTCGCCGAGCAGATCGAGGTGCAGGTCCGGTGCTTCGACGGACCCCGGCCGGACGCCGTCGGGGTGACCGGGTACGACGTGCCGCCGGGCCTGGACGGTGCCAACCCGGCGCTGGCCACCCTGGGCGTGGACCTGGAGATGGCCGCGGACGTGGGCGGTGCGGACCTGGTGCACTCGCACACCTGGTACGCCAACCTCGCCGGCCACCTGGGCGGCCTGCTCCACGACATCCCCCACGTGCTCTCCGCGCACAGCCTCGAGCCGCTGCGACCCTGGAAGGCCGAGCAGCTCGGCGGCGGGTACGCCATCTCGAGCTGGGCCGAGCGGACCGCCTACGAGGGTGCGGCCCGGGTCATCGCGGTGAGCGCCGGGATGCGCTCGGACATCCTGCGCAGCTACCCGCAGCTGGACCCCGAGAAGGTGGTCGTGGTGCACAACGGGATCGACCTCGACTCGTGGCGGCGCCCCGAGCCCGCCGAGGTGGACGCCGTCGCCGCGAAGTACGGGGTCGACCGTGGCCGCCCCACCGTGATCTTCGTCGGCCGGATCACCCGCCAGAAGGGCCTGCCCTACCTGCTCCGGGCGGTGCGCGACCTGCCGTCCGAGGTGCAGATCATCATGTGTGCCGGGGCGCCGGACACCCCGGAGATCGCGGCCGAGGTCAAGAACGCGTTCGCGCAGCTCACCACCGAACGCACCGGGGTGATCTGGATCGACGAGATGCTGCCCCGCGCCGAGGTGGTCGCCCTGCTCGCCGCGTCCACCGTCTTCGTCTGCCCGTCGGTCTACGAGCCGCTCGGCATCGTGAACCTGGAGGCGATGGCCGTCGGGCTGCCCGTGGTGGCCTCGGCCACCGGCGGCATCCCCGAGGTGGTCGACGACGGCGAGACCGGGCTGTTGGTGCCGATCGAGCAGGTGACCGACGGCACCGGGACGCCGGTGCACCCGGACGTCTTCGTCCGCGACCTGGCCGCGGCCCTGACCGAGCTCACCTCGGATCCCGAGCGCGCGGCGCGGATGGGGGTGGCCGGACGGGCCCGCGCGGAGGAGCACTTCTCCTGGCAGGCCATCGGGGAGCGCACCCTCGAGGTGTATCGGGACGTGCTCGCGCAGCGGTGACCATCGGGTGGGCGAGTGGGCCCGCGTGGGCTGAGTGGGCCGAGCGGCACGGCGTGCGGCTCGCGCTCGCGGACCGGGTCAGGCCCGACGGGGTGCGCTCGCGCTCGCGGCGGTGAGCGCCCGTCGAGCCGCGGCGGCCACGTGCCGGAGCGCGGCCGAACGCTGATCGGCCTGCCAGGCGTTCACGGCGGCGCCGTCGTCCGTGCGGGCGAGTTCCACGATCGCGGTGAGGCGGACGGCGCGCACGAGCAGATCCGTGCGGCGCGCGTCCTGGCCGGGGGGCAGCCGGACCTCCAGCGCCGGGGGCACCACGGAGGAGGCCAGCATCGAGATCTCCTCGGCGGCCTCCTCGCGCCAGCGCGCCACGTCCATCCGGCTGAGCGCCTCGATGGCGACGTTCAGGGCCTCGGCGAGCCCTGCCCTGGCCTCACCGAGGGAGTCCACCGCGGGCGGCCGGGACGCCCCGCCGAACACCCGCCACGCCACCATCGCCCCCGGCTCCAGGGCCGATCCGAACTCGGTGACGAACGGTACGGCCACGAAGGAGCCCGTGGCCGCCGCCCCGTCGGAACCGACGCCGACCGGCAGGCCCGCCGGGGGACCGGACACCACGAGTGCCTCGCCCACCTCCATGGCTGCCTCCCCGGCGGTCCCCCCGAGCGCGAACGGCTCACCCGGGGCCGGTAGCACCGCGGCGACCTGGCCACCACCCGCCCGCAGCAGCAGTTCCGCGAGCGAGCCGGCGCCGTCGACCGTGTTGACGGTGTGTGGTTCGTCCTCGCCGACGATCGCCGCGAGCGCGTCCGAGACGGACGGCTCGGCCTCGGGATCGCGAAGGGCGTCGACCCAGAGTGCGGCCAGCACGCTGCGCGGCACGTCGATGGTCACATGCCGAACCTAGGTCAATTAGGGTCTTCAGTCATGGGTGACGTGCTGCAGTTCGACGAGGTGAGCGTCCGTCGCGGGGCCAAGACCATTCTCGACGGCGTGAACTGGTCGGTCGAGGAGGGGGAGCGGTGGGTGGTGCTCGGCCCGAACGGGGCCGGCAAGACCACGATCGTGCAACTGGCCTCGGCACGCATGCACCCGAGTTCGGGTCAGGTGGAGATCCTCGGCGAGCGGATGGGTGCCGTGGACGTGTTCGAACTGCGCCCGCGCATCGGCCTCGCCAGCGCCGCGCTCGCCGATCGGATCCCCGGCGGGGAGACCGTCCTGGACGTGGTCCTGACCGCGTCGTACGGGGTCACCGGGCGCTGGCGGGAGAGTTACGAGTCGCTCGACGTCGGCCGCGCCCGGGACCTGCTCGGTGCGTTCGACGTGGCCGACCTGAGCGGCCGGTTCTTCGGGACGCTCTCGGAGGGCGAGCGCAAGCGGGTCCAGATCGCCCGAGCGCTGATGACCGACCCGGAGGTGCTGATCCTCGACGAGCCGGGCGCCGGACTCGACCTGGGCGGCCGGGAGGAACTGGTGGCCGCCCTCGGGGAGCTGGCCGCGGACGTCTACTCACCCGTGCTCATCCTGATCACCCACCACGTCGAGGAGATCCCGCCGGGCTTCACCGACGGACTTCTGCTGCGCGAGGGACGCGTGGAGGCCGCCGGGCCGCTCGAGGACGTGATGTCCCCGCAACACCTCTCGCGTACGTTCGGGCTCGACCTGCTGGTGGAGCGGCACGCCGAGCGGTGGTCCGCCCGGGCACTGAGCGCCGGCGAGCGTGAGTCACAGCGGCGCCACGTGCTTTAAACTTCCTTTACACTGCATTCAACGGCGAGGTTCGAGGGGAGGCAGCGATGAACTACGGCTGGTTGTGGTGGCTCGGAGCGGCGTTGCTCCTCGGGGTCGTCGAGATGCTCACAGTCGACCTGTTGTTCCTGATGTTGGCCGGTGGCGCGGTGGCCGGCGCGGTCGCGGCCGGGCTCGGTGCCCCGTTCTGGGTGTCCGCACTCGTCGCCGCCGCGACATCGATCCTGCTGATCTTCGCGGTCCGGCCGTGGGCGTTGGCGCACCTGAAGAAGACCACCCCGGACGCCGACACGAACATCTCCGCGCTCACCGGTCGCACCGCCACGGTCCTGGCGGACGTCACCCAGCAGACCGGCCGGGTCAAGCTCGCCGGGGAGGTCTGGACCGCGCGGGTGGAGCAACCGGGCGTGGTGCTGCAGGTCGGCGCGGTGGTGTCGGTGGTCCGCATCGAGGGAGCCACGGCCGTGGTCGCCCCGCAGGCGGTGCCGCAGAACCCGAGCCAGCCGTACGGCACACCCGGTCCCGGTTACTGATCGACGACCTTCACACGAACGGCCCGCGGCGCGCGGGCCGGAGGAAACCAAAGGGGTAGTTCATGGATTTCGGTCAGGTAGTCGGAGCAATCATCCTGATCCTGGTGGTGATCTTCGTGATCGTGGCGGCCCGCCGCGCGATCCGGATCGTGCCTCAGGCGGTGGCGCTCATCGTCGAGCGTCTCGGGCGGTACCAGACGACCATGTACGCCGGGCTGCACCTGCTGATCCCATTCGTGGACCGCGTCCGGGCCGGCGTCGACCTGCGTGAGCAGGTCGTGCCGTTCCCGCCCCAGCCGGTGATCACCTCCGACAACCTCGTGGTCAGCATCGACACCGTGATCTACTTCCAGGTCACCGACCCGAAGTCCGCCACCTACGAGATCGCGAACTACATCCAGGGCATCGAGCAGCTCACGGTCACCACGCTCCGGAACATCATCGGTTCGATGGACCTCGAGCAGACGCTGACCAGCCGTGACCAGATCAACGGCCAGCTCCGTGGGGTCCTGGACGAGGCCACCGGCCGCTGGGGCATCCGCGTGAACCGCGTCGAGCTGAAGGCCATCGACCCGCCCCAGAGCGTGCAGGGTGCGATGGAGCAGCAGATGCGCGCCGAGCGTGACCGTCGTGCCGCGATCCTCACCGCCGAGGGTGTCAAGCAGTCCCAGATCCTCACCGCCGAGGGTGAGAAGCAGTCCTCGATCCTGCGCGCCGAGGGCCAGGCCCAGGCTGCGATCCTCAAGGCCCAGGGTGAGTCGCGCGCCATCCTCCAGGTGTTCGACGCGATCCACCGCGGCGACGCCGACCCCAAGCTGCTGGCCTACCAGTACCTGCAGATGCTGCCGCAGATCGCGAACGGCTCCTCCTCCAAGCTCTGGGTGGTGCCCGCCGAGTTCACGGCGGCGCTCGGCTCGATCACCTCGGCGTTCGGCGGCGGCGAGACGCCCCCGCCCACGTCCGGTGGCGACGCGCCGTCCGGTCGCGGCCCCGACCGTGGCGATGGCCCGGAGATGATCGAGGGCCTGGACATCTCCCTGCCGGAGACCGCGTTGCAGGACCCCGCGGAGGCACTGCGGGAGGCCCGGAGCCAGGTGGACGAGGCGACGGCCGAGGCGAGCACCGCCGGTGAGCACACCGGGGTGCCGTTCGACCGGTCGTCCGAGGTCGGGCAGGCCGCGCCGGACGAGCCGATTCCGCCCGCAGCGAAGCCGTGGAGTCCGCACGGGGAGTGAGATGCTGACACGGTGTAACGTCACCGTGTGCTGCGACTGGTCCGGACCTTCCTGAAGCCGTACACGTCGGCGATCGCCATCGTCTGCGTGCTCCAGTTCGTGCAGACGATGGCGGCCCTGTACCTGCCGACGCTGAACGCCCGCATCATCGATCAGGGCGTGGTCACGGGTGACACGGACTTCATCATGCGCACCGGCGCCCTGATGCTCGGCATCTCGCTGGTGCAGATGGCCGCGAACGTGGTCGCGATCTACTTCGGCGCCCGCACGGCGATGGCCCTCGGCCGGGACCTGCGGGAGGCGCTGTTCGGCCGGATCATGGACTTCTCGGCGCAGGAGATGTCCGCGCTCGGGACGCCGTCGCTGATCACCCGCTCCACGAACGACGTGCAGCAGGTGCAGATGTTCGTGTTCATGTCCCTGACCATGATCATCACGGCGCCGATCATGCTCGTCGGCGGCATCATCATGGCGGTCCAGGAGGACGCCGGACTCTCGCTCCTGCTCGTGGTCGTGGTGCCGGTGCTGGGCGGCACCATGGCCGTGGTGGCCAGCCGGATGGTGCCCTACTTCCGCAGCATGCAGAAGCGGATCGACACGATCAACGGGATCCTGCGCGAGCAGATCACCGGGATCCGGGTGGTCCGGGCGTTCGTGAAGGAGCACGACGAGCAGGCCCGGTTCGCCCGCGCGAACAGCGAGCTGCGCGACGTCGCGATCCGGGTGGGCTGGGTGCTCGCGTTCGCCCTCCCGCTCGTGATGCTGATCGTCAACGGTGCCTCGGTCGCGGTCATGTGGTTCGGCGCGCAGCGGGTCGACTCCGGGGCGATGGAGATCGGCTCCATCGTTGCGTTCCTGAGCTACCTGATGTTCATCCTGTTCGCCGTGATGATGGCGACGATGATGTTCATGTTCGCTCCCCGGGCCGTGGTCTCCGGTGAGCGGATCGACGAGGTCCTCGGCTCCGAACCGACCGTTCTGGCTCCCCTCGACCCGAAGCGACCGGACCGGGTGCGCGGCGCTGTCGAGTTCGACGCGGTCGACTTCCACTACCCGGGTGCCGAGGCGTCCGTGCTGCACGGGGTCTCGTTCCGCGCCGAGCCGGGCCGGACCACCGCGATCATCGGGTCGACCGGCTCCGGAAAGACCACGCTGCTGAACCTGGTGCCGCGGCTCTTCGACGCCTCCGAGGGTGCCGTGCGCATCGACGGGATCGACGTGCGCGACATCGACCCGACGATCATCACCGGCGAGATCGGGCTGATCCCGCAGAAGCCCTACCTGTTCTCCGGGACGGTGGCCTCGAACCTGCGCTACGGGCGTGAGGACGCCACCGACGAGGAGATGTGGGACGCGCTGCGGGTCGCCCAGGCCGAGAACTTCGTGCGCTCCATGGACGGCGGCCTCGAGGCGGAGATCGCGCAGGGCGGCACGAACGTCTCCGGCGGTCAGCGCCAACGCCTCGCGATCGCGCGGGCGCTGATCCGCAAGCCGTCCATCTACCTGTTCGACGACTCCTTCTCCGCACTGGACTACGCGACCGACGCGGCGCTGCGGGTCGCGCTACGGCCGCGGACCCGGGACGCGAGCGTGATCATCGTGGCTCAGCGGGTCTCCACGATCAGGGACGCGGACCAGATCCTGGTGCTCGAGCACGGCCGGGTGGTCGGCGCCGGCTCCCATGACGAACTCCTCGCCACGAACGAGACCTACCAGGAGATCGTCTCCTCGCAGCTGACCGCGGCGGAGGCGGCATGAGCACCGACGACACCGAGGACGTCACCCGGGGCGAACGCGCCGACGACTCCGAACTGAAGGCCTCCGTCAAGCCCGCGGCCCGCCGGCCCCAGGCGCACGGCCCGGGCGGCGGGATCGGGATGCCGGCCGAGAAGGCGATGAACCTCGGCGGCACGCTGCGCCGGATGGTCTCCGAACTGCGCCCGCAACGGGTCGCCGTCATCGTCGCGATCGCGTTCGGCGTGGTCTCCACGGCGCTCGTGGTGCTCGGGCCGAAACTGCTCGGGAACGCCACCAACGCGATCTTCGACGGGTTCGTCGGCAGCCAGTTCGAGCCCGGCCTGACCCAGCCGGAACTCGTCGAGCTGCTGCGCTCGCAGGGCATGGACGCCCAGGCCGACCTGGTCAGCGGGATGCCGAACCTGGTCCCCGGGCAGGGCATCGACTTCACCCGGCTCGCCCAGTTGCTCGGGGTGGTCCTGGCCGTGTACGCCGCGTCCTTCCTGTTCAGCTGGCTGCAGGGCCGGATCACGACCAGGGTGGTCCAGCAGACCGTGTACGACCTGCGCGAACGCTCCGAGACGAAACTGGCGCGGCTGCCGCTGAGCTACTTCGACAAGCAGGCCCGCGGCGAGGTCCTCTCCCGGGTCACGAACGACATCGACAACATCGCCCAGACGCTGCAGCAGTCGCTGTCCCAGCTGATCACCTCGGTCCTGACCGTGATCGGCGTGCTGTTCATGATGTTCTACATCTCGTGGATCCTGGCCCTGGTGGCGCTCGTGACGATCCCGTTGTCCGCCGTGGTGGTCGCGCAGATCGCCAAGCGCTCCCAGCCCCAGTTCGTGGAGCAGTGGAAGCGCACCGGGACCGTGAACTCCCACGTCGAGGAGATGTACACCGGGCACTCCCTGGTGAAGGTGTTCGGCCACGAAAAGACCGCCCGGGCGACGTTCGAGCAGGAGAACACGCAGCTCTACGAGGCGAGCTTCAAGGCGCAGTTCATCACGGGCACCATCCAGCCGGTCATGGGCTTCGTGTCCAACCTCGGCTACGTGGTGGTGGCGGTGGTCGGTGGGCTGCGCGTCGCCTCCGGCCAGATGAGCCTCGGCGACGTGCAGGCGTTCATCCAGTACTCACGCCAGTTCTCGCAGCCGATCACCCAGATCGCCTCGATGATGAACCTGCTCCAGTCCGGCGCGGCCTCCGCCGAGCGCGTGTTCGAGATGCTCGACGCACCGGAGGAGTCCGCGGACCCGGTCGCCCCGGCGACGCTCGGGGAGGTCGAGGGACGGGTCGCATTCGAGAACGTGTCCTTCAGCTACTCGCCGGAGCGGCCCCTGATCGAGGACCTCTCGTTCGTGGCCGAGCCCGGCCAGACGATCGCGATCGTCGGCCCGACCGGCGCCGGCAAGACCACGCTGGTGAACCTGATCATGCGCTTCTACGAGGTGAACGGCGGCCGGATCACGATCGACGGCGTGGACACCCGCGACCTCACCCGGGCCGGCCTGCGTTCGAACATCGGCATGGTGCTGCAGGACACCTGGCTGTTCGGCGGCTCCATCGCGGACAACATCGGCTACGGCACCCACCGGGAGGTCACGGAGGCGGAACTGGTCGCCGCCGCCGAAGCCACCCACGTGGACCCGTTCGTGCGGACCCTGCCCGACGGGTACGAGACCAGGCTGGACGACGAGGGCACCGAGGGCACGGCCGTCAGCGCCGGTGAGAAGCAGCTGCTGACCATCGCCCGGGCCTTCCTCGCCGACCCGGCGATCCTGATCCTCGACGAGGCCACCTCCTCGGTGGACACCCGTACCGAGGTGCTCGTCCAGGAGGCGATGAACGCGCTCCGGCACGGCCGCACCAGCTTCGTCATCGCCCACCGGCTCTCCACGATCCGGGATGCCGACATCATCCTCGTGATGGAGGAGGGTTCGATCGTCGAGAAGGGCAGCCACGATGCGCTGATCGCGGCGGGCGGTGCCTACGCGCGCCTGTACCGGGCCCAGTTCGCGGCCGCGGCGGCCGAGGTCGACTGAGCGGTCCGACCGGCCCCGCGCGCGAGGCGACGGCCACCACGCACACGAACGGGACGCCGTCGTACACCGGAAGTTCGACAACACGTCGGGCGACATCACCCGCGCGGTGGATACGCTGCGCGCCCGGCATCTGCCACCATCGGCCCTATGCGCATCGCAGTGGTGGCCGAGTCGTTCCTCCCGCAGGCCAACGGGGTGACCGTCACGCTGCTGCGCCTGCTGGAGTACCTGGACGTGCGCGGCGAGGACGTGCTGGTGCTGGCGCCGGCCCCCGGCCGCGGCGAGCACGCGGTCGCCGAGTACGCCGGCGCGAGCGTGCGCCGCTACCGGGCAGTGCCGCTGCCCGGCTACGCGGAGATGCGGCTGTCGAACCCGCGGGTGCGGACCCTGGAGGAGCACCTGCGCTACTTCGGTCCCGACGTCATGCACCTCGCGGCACCGTTCGTGCTCGGCTGGCAGGCGATCGGCGCGGCCCAGTCACTCGGGCTGCCGTCGGTCGCGGTCTACCAGACCGAGGTGCCCAGTTACGCCAAGCGGTACAAGGTGCGCCAGATCGAGCCGCTGCTTTGGCGTCGGATCGAGGACATCCACAAGAGCGCCACGCTGTCGCTGGCGCCCTCCTCGTACGCCTGCCAGCAACTGATCGACCGCGGTGTGCACCGGGTGGCGGTGTGGCCCCACGGCGTCGACCGGGACCGGTTCTCACCGGTACACCGGGACGAGGCCCTGCACGCCTCCCTGGCGCCGGGCGACGAGGTCGTGGTCGGGTATGTGGGGCGCCTGGCACGGGAGAAGCAGGTGGAGGACCTGGCCGTGCTGCAGAACCTGCCAGGGGTGCGGCTGGTGGTGGTCGGGGACGGGCCGCGCCGCGACCAGATCCGGCGGGCACTGCCGAACGCGACATTCACCGGGCGGCTCGAGGGTGCCGATCTGACCCGGATGATGGCGAGCCTCGACGTGTTCGTCCACACCGGCGAGATGGACACGTTCGCGCAGACCATCCAGGAGGCCCAGGCCAGCGGGGTGCCGGTGGTCGCGCCGGCCCGGGGCGGTCCGATCGACCTGGTCGCCGACGGGCAGAACGGCCGCCTCTACACGCCGGGTGACCTGGGCGCGATGCGTCGCGCGGTCGAGGGCCTCGCCGCGGACCCCGTGCGCCGCACCATGATGGGGCTGGCCGCCCGGGAGTCCACCGCGCCGCGGACCTGGGACGCGGTGAACGCCGAGGTGACCCAGCACTACGCGAACGCCATCGAGTTCGCCGCGCGGGACCGGATCGCCTCCGGCGGTCGCCCGATGCGGCGCCGGCTGATCACCCGTTAGTCTCGCGGGCGTGCCGACCGTCCCGCTCACCGATCTCGGATCCGCCGAACTCGCCGACTACACCCGTCTCACCGATGTGGCGCTGCGCTCGCGCAGCGAGCCCGAGCGTGGCATGTACCTCGCCGAGAGCTCCACGGTGATCCGCCGGGCGGTGGCCGCGGGGCATCGGCCGCGCTCCTTCCTGCTCGAGCCGAAGTGGCTCCCGGACCTGGAGCCGCTGCTGGCACGGGTCGGTGCCGGCGAGCACGGGGACATCCCGGTCTACCTGGCCGAGCAGGACCTGCTCGAGCAGATCACCGGCTTCCACCTGCACCGGGGCGCGCTCGCGGCCATGCACCGCCCGCCGCTGGCTCCGGTGGCGCAGGTCGTCGCCGGGGCGCGGCGGGTCGCGATCCTCGAGGACATCGTCGACCATACGAACGTGGGTGCGGCGTTCCGCAGCGCCGCCGGGCTGGGCGTGGACGCCGTGCTGGTCACGCCGCGGTGCGCGGACCCCTTCTACCGGCGCTCCGTCCGGGTCTCCATGGGCACCGTGTTCCAGGTCCCGTGGACCCGGATCGACCCCTGGCCGGCCGGGATCGCCACGCTGCGCGACGCCGGGTTCGTCACGGCCGCACTCGCCCTCGACGAGCACTCGATCCGTTTGGACGACCTCGCCGACGACCCGCCCGAGCGGCTCGCCGTGGTGCTGGGCGCCGAGGGCCACGGGCTCAAGGCCCGCACCGTCGCGGAGTGCGACCGGGTGGTGCGCATCCCGATGGCTGGCGGGGTGGACTCGCTGAACGTCGCCGCCGCCGCGGCGGTCGCGTTCTGGGCGACCCGGACCCGGTCGTGAGCACCGGGCCGGCGTCGCTCGCGGTCCGTCTGCAGCGTGCGGACACGGTGGCGGACTCGGTCGCGGATCTGACCGAGGCCGACCTGAAGGAACTCATCCGGGACGCGACGCCGCTGGGGTCCGGAATCGGCGGGCGCACCCTGCTGACCGTCGTCGGCGGGGTTGAGGTCTTCGTGAAGCAGGTCCGGCTGACCGACCTGGAGCGCCGGCCCGAGCACCGGGGCTCGACCGCGAACCTGTTCGGTCTGCCCCCGTACTACCAGTACGGGGCCGGTTCGGCGGGCTTCGGGGTGTGGCGCGAACTCGCGGCGCACGAACGCACCACCGCCTGGGTGCGCACCGGGTCGACGCCGAGCTTCCCGTTGCTCTACGGCCACCGCGTGCTCGAGGCCGCACCCCCTCCGGCCACGGCCACGGACTCCGGGCAGGACTGGACGGAGCCGGCCGCGGCGGCCCGGTTCTGGGGCTCGACGGCGGTGCGCGAGCGGGTGGAGGCGCTCGCCGGGGCGTCGGCGAGCGTACTGCTGTTCCTGGAGTACCTGCCCGGGCACGTGTCCGGCTGGTTCGGCGCCCGGATGGCCGAGGGCGGCCCCGGGCTCGATGCGGCGTGCGCGATGCTCGAGTCCGACCCGGTCCGGACGGCCCGGCTCATGAACGAGGACGGACTGCACCATTTCGACGCGCATCCGCTCAACCTCCTCACCGACGGTCACCGGGTGTACATCGCGGACCTCGGGCTCGCCACCGACACCGGGTACGACCTCGGCGACGACGAACGCGCCTTCCTGGCCAGGCACACCACCTACGACGGCGCGTACGTCGTCACCCAGCTGGTGAACGCCCTGGTGCGGGGACTGACCGACCGGCCCACGCCGTCGGACCGGTTGGACCTGCTGCGCCGGTGCGCGGGCGGCGAGCGGCTCGACGGCATCCGGCCGGCCGCGGCGGACCTGATCACCCGCTACGCACCCCTCGCCGTCCTCACGAACGAGTTCTGGCACGACCTCACCCGGGTGAGCCGCCGCACCCGCTACCCGGACGAGGCGGTCCGGGCCGCGGGGGAGGCCGCCGGGCTCACGCTCTGAGCGCGGCCAGGGCGAGGCGTCGCTCCCGCTGCGCGACCGGGTCCGGAACCGGCACCGACGCCAGCAGACGCTGGGTATAGGGGTGCGTCGGGGCGCCCAGGACCTGCGCAGCAGTGCCCAGTTCGACCAGTTCGCCCCGGTGCAGCACGCCCACCCGGTCCGCCACCATCGCCACGACGGCGAGGTCATGGCTGATGAACAGGGTCGCGAAGCCGAGGCGCTGCTGCAGCTCCGCGAACACCTCGAGCACCTTCGCCTGGACCGAGACGTCCAGCGCCGAGGTCGGCTCGTCCGCGATCAGGAGCTCGGGATCCAGGGCGAGGGCCCGGGCCAGGCTGGCCCGCTGCCGCTGACCGCCGGAGAGCTCGTGCGGGTAGCGGGCGGCGTACGCGGTGGGCAGGTGCACGGCATCGAGCAGTTCGTGGACCCGGACCCGGGCCGCGTGCACGTCCGGGAACCGGCCGTGCACCACGAGCGGCTCGGCCACGCAGTCCCCGATCGTCAGCAACGGGTTGAAGCTGGTGGCCGGGTCCTGGAACACGAACCCGATCCGGGCCCGCAGGGGCCGGAACGCGCGCTCCCGGAACCCGACCATCTCGTGCCCGAGCACCTGCAGCGAACCGCCCGTGGCCGGGGTCAGACCGGCGATCGTCCGCCCGATGGTGGTCTTCCCGGACCCGGACTCACCCACCAGCCCGACCACCTCGCCCGGTCCGATCCGCAGGCTGACCCCGTTGACGGCGCGGAACCCGCTCCGGCCGAACCGCCCGGGGTAGACCACCTCCAGGTCCTCGGCGGTGACCACCGCAGCCACCTCCGGACCGTCGGCCGACGACGAGACCGCAGCGCCGCCGTCGGGCTCGCTCGAGTGCGCCTGCAACCGCGGCACCGCGGCGAGCAGGGCCTGCGTGTAGGGGTGCTGGGGCCGGGCGAAGAGCTCCGACGCGCTCGCCTGCTCGACGAGCTTGCCCCGGTACATCACGGCGACCCGGTCCGCGAGATCCGCGACCACACCCATGTTGTGGGTGATCAGCACGATCGAGGAACCGAACTCGTCCCGGACCAGACGCAGCAGGTCCAGGATCTCGGCCTGCACGGTCACGTCCAGTGCCGTCGTCGGTTCGTCGGCGACGATCACCTTGGGGCCCAGCACGAGTGCCATCGCGATCACGATGCGTTGCTTCTGGCCGCCGGAGAACTGGTGCGGGTAGTGGTCCACCCGGATCTCCGGGTCCGGGATGCCCACCCGGCCGAGCACCTCGATCGCGCGGCGACGGGCCTCCTGCTTGGAGACGGTGCCGTGGGCCCGGAGCCCCTCGGCGATCTGCCAGCCGATCGGGAACACCGGGTTCAGGGCGGCCGAGGGTTCCTGGAACACCATGGCCACGTCCCGTCCGCGGACCCGCCGCATCTGCGTGGGACCGAGGGTGACCACGTCGTTGCCGGCGAGGAGCACGGCGCCGTCCACCGTGGCCGTCTCCGGCAGCAGCCGCAGGATCGTCTTCGCCGTGACGGTCTTGCCCGACCCGGACTCCCCGACGATGGCGAGTACCTCACCGGGCTGCACCTGCAGGCTCACGCCGTCGACGGCGGTGACCGGGTCCGCATCGGTGGCGAAGGTGACGTGCAGATCCTTGATCTCGACGACGGCGCTCATCGGGGTGCTCCTTCGGCGACCGGTTCGGCCGGGGTAGGCGGGGGTGCGGTCCGGGCCCGTCGACGGATCCGCAGGCGCGGGTCGGAGAGGTCGTTCAGGCTCTCACCCACGAGCGTCACCCCCATCACCAGCAGCACGATCGCCGCGCCCGGGAACACCCCCGTCCACCAGATGCCACTGGCGACGTCCGCGATCGCCCGGTTCAGGTCGTAGCCCCACTCGGCGGCCGCGGTCGGGTTGATGCCGAACCCGAGGAACCCGAGGCCGGCCAGGGTGAGGATGGCCTCGGACGCGTTCAGGGTGAGGATCAGGGGCAGCGACCGGGTGGCGTTGCGCAGCACGTGTCGGCCGAGGATGCGCGGTGTGGACGTGCCGATCACCCGGGCCGACTCCACGAACGGCTCGGCCTTGAGGCGCACCGTCTCGGCCCGGACCACCCGGAAGTACTGCGGCACGAACACCACGGTGATGGACAGGCCGGCAGCCAGGATGCCGCCGAGGAAGCTGGACTGTCCGCCGGAGATCATGATGGACAGCACGATGGCGAGCAGCAGGGACGGGAACGCATAGATCGCGTCCGCGATCGTGACCAGCACCCGGTCCAGCCAGCCGCCCAGATAACCGGACACCAGGCCGAGCAGCACGCCGAGGAACAGGGAGGCGACGATCGCCACCACCACGACCAACAGGGCCGTCCGCGCGCCCCAGATCACCCGGGAGAACACGTCGTAACCGCCCACCGTGGTGCCCCAGATGTGCTCGGCGGACGGCGGCGCCTGGCGCGGGAAGTTCCCGTCCGGTCCGGAGAGCTCGTTGTAGGAGTAGGGCGTGATCAGTGGTGCGAACACAGCCAGCAGCAGGAACAGCACGCACAGCACCAGGCCGGCCACGAGCATGCCGCGTTGCAGGCCGACGCTGCGCCGCAGCTGCCAGACCAGCGGGAGCTTCTTCCACCGTGGTTCGGTCGAGGTGCCGTGCACCACCACGGTCTCCTCGACGAGGTCGGACGGTGCAGGTGTCTCCTCACTCATCAGTACCTCACCCTCGGGTCGATCAGCGCCGCCGCCACGTCCACGATGAAGTTCGTGACCGCGACGATCACGGCGAGCATGGCGACGATCCCCTGAACCGCCACGAAGTCACGGGCGCCCAGGTACTGCGCCAGCTGGAAGCCGAGCCCACGCCACTCGAACGTGGTCTCGGTGAGGATCGCCCCGCCGAGCAGCAGGGCGATCTGCATGCCCATCACGGTGATGATCGGGATCAGCGCCGGCCGGTAGGCATGCTTGCGGACCAGGCGGGACTCGCTCACCCCGCGCGAGCGGGCCGCGTCGACGTAGTCCCGGCCCAGGGTGCCGATCAGGTTCGTGCGCACCAGGCGCAGGAACACGCCGGCCGTGAGCAGTCCGAGGGTCAGTGCCGGCAGCACCGCGTGGATGGCCACGTCCCCGATCAGGTCGGGGCGCCCGGTCCGCAACGCGTCCAGCATGTTGATGCCGGACGACCCGCTGATCGCGCTCAGGGTCAGCTGGGTGTCGGAGGTCGCGCGTCCGCTGAGGGGGAACCAACCGAGCCAGACCGAGAAGACGAGCTTCAGGAGCAGCCCGGCGAAGAACACCGGGGTGGCGTAGAACAGGATCGCGGTGACCCGAAGCACCGCGTCGGGCCAGCGGTCCCGCAGCCGGGCGGCGATCATCCCGAACGGGATCCCGACCGCGAGCGCCACGATCAGCGCGTAGATGGCCAGTTCGAGGGTGGCCGTGCCATACGTGATCAGGATCTCGGAGATGAGCCGGTTGTCGGTGATCGTGCGCCCGAAGTCGCCGGAGAAGATCTGTCCGAGGTACTCGACGTACTGCACGAGCAGGGGCCGGTCGTAGCCGGCCTCGGCGAGCCGTTCGGCGAGCTGGTCCGCGCTGAGCCGGTCGCCCACCGAGGCCGTGATCGGGTCACCGACGACCCGCATCAGGAAGAAGACGAGCGTGACGAGGATGAACACGGTGGGGATGATGAGCAGGAAGCGGGTGAGGAGGTAGCCACCGAGTCCGGAGCCCTTGCTCCGGACGGCGGCCGTCGTCCCCACCGTGCGATCGTCGACGATCGTCACAGGTGGACCTCTTTCGCAGGCGTTCCGGTGACCGCCACGTGCGCCGGCGCACGTGGCGGCGGTGTCAGCGGCCCAGTGCCCCGTACCGGAACTTGAACGACGCGTCCAGCGTGTCCGAGACCCCGGTGATGTCGGTCGCCGCGACGGCCACCTGGGCACCCTGCAGGTAGGGGACCGTGGACAGGTCGGCCGCGACCAGGTCCTGCACCTGCTCGATCAGCGCGGTGCGCTCGGTCTCGTCGACGGTGGTCGCCTGCGCCAGGATGAGGTCGTTGACCTCCTGGTTCTCGTAGTGGTTGCCGAGGAAGTTCTCGGTGAGGAAGAACGGCGACAGATAGGTGTCCGCGTCCGAGTAGTCCGGGAACCAGCCGAGCTGGTACGCCGGGTAGAGGTCCTGAGTGCGCTCGGCCGAGTAGGCGTCCCACAAGGTCGAGTTGAGCTGCACGTCGAACAGGCCGGTCGCCTCCAGTTGCGCCTCGATCATGGCGTACTCCTCGTCCGAGGAGGCGCCGTAGTGGTCGGGGCTGTACTGCAGGTTCAGCGGCACCGGCGTGGTCACGCCGGCGTCCGCGAGCGCGGCGGTGGCGGCATCGACGTCCGGGCCACCGGAGCCGTCACCGTAGAGGCCCTGCAGCGCCGTGTTCGCACCGGTCAGGCCCTCCGGCACGTAGGAGTACAACGGGGTGTAAGTGCCCTGGTAGATCTCCTCGGACAGGGCGTTCCGATCGATCACATGCGCGACGGCCTGCCGGACCGCGAGGGCCTTGGCCGGGTCCGGTTCCGCGGTGGTGGCACCGTACGGCTGGGTGTTGAAGTTGAACACGATGTAGCGGATCTCCCCACCGGGGCCGTCGTGGACCGTCACGGAGTCGTCCGAGCGCAGGTCGCCGATGTCGGTCGGGCTCATCGACCGGAACGCCACGTCGACGTCGCCCTCCTGCACGGCGAGCTTCAGCGAGGTCTCCTCGGCGAAGTACTGCACCGTGATCTCGTCGGTGACGGCCGGTGGCAGCACGCCGGCGTAGCCATCGAACGCCGTGTACCGGATCACCTCGTTCTCCACGTAGTCGCTGATCGTGTACTGCCCGGCGAAGGCCTCGGCCTCGGCGATATCGGCCGACGGCGTCACCTCGGTCGCGGAGAAGACCTCCTCGTCCACGATCGGGGCCACCGCGGAGGCCAGGATCTGCGGGAAGACCTGGTCGTTCTCGCTGAGCAGGTGGAAGACCACCGTGGTCTCATCGACGACCTCGGTGCTCTCCAGGTTGTAGAGCAGGGCGGCCGGGCCCTGCGGGTCGTTGATGGCGACCTGGCGGTCGAACGTGAACTTGACGTCGGAGGCGGTCAGCGCGTGGCCGTTCGCGAAGGTCAGGTCCGGCTTGAGCACCACCGTGTACTCGGTCGGAGCGGTGAACTCCGCGGACACGGCGATGTCCGGTTCCACGTCCGGTGACCCGTAAGGGTTGTTCATCAGGAATGGGTACACCTGGAGCATGACGGTCAAGGACCCGTTGTCGTAGGACCCGGCGGGATCCAGCGAGATGATCACGTCGGTGGTGCCCACCGTGATGCCACCGCCGGCGTCCCCACCGGTGCCGTCATCGGCGTTCGGGTCCTCGGTCTCCGCGCAGGCGGCGAGCACGAGGGCGAGGGCGGCGGCGGTGCCGACCACGCTCAGGCCGCGGCGCCGGAAGCTGGCTGTAGCCATGTTCCACATCCTTAGTGCGATCTCCGGGTCCGCGGGTACACGGACTCCTCAGGCGATGCCTGTCCACATCTTCGTGGAGTGATGTCTAGCACACGGAGGTCGCGTTTTGATTACGGGCCCCGCTCACCGAAGACCTTTTGCTTGCCGCGTTGGAGTGTAATCATGTAAGCAAGTAACGATGGGAGACGCCTCATGACCAGGAACGAGTACGACGAGGCCGGCGACGACGCCATGTCCGGCGAGCGGTTCGGCGGCCGTGGTCGCGGTGACCGACGCGGGGGCGCGCGCGGCAGGGGTCGCGGCGGCTGGCAGGTCGCCGACCTTCCGGCCGCCGACGACGCCGCGGACTGGTTCCTCGGCAGGTTGCCGCAGGCCTGGTTCACCGAGGTCGAGGTGACCGTCGACCGTGAGGAGATCCTCGTCGTCGGGACCCTGGCCGTGCAGACCGTCGGGGCGGCCGAAGGGGCCGAGGCCGAGGGCCGGATCGGCCGGTTCCGCGCCGAGACCAGGGCCGAGCGGATCGAGATCGCCGAGGAGGCACAGGCCCGATACCGGCGCACGGTCTCCTGGGGCGCCCGGCTGGGCGGTACCTCCGCCCTGTTCACCCATGTCGCGGCGCCGGTGATGACCCGGCTGCGTCAGCCCGAGCGTCGGGTGCTCGACACGCTGGTCGACGCCGGGGTGGCCCGCTCCCGATCCGACGCGCTCGCCTGGTCGGTGCGGCTGGTCGGCGAGCACGCCGACGAGTGGCTCGGCCGCCTCCGTGAGGCGATGGCGGAGGTCGACGAACTCCGGTCCCAGGGGCCGGCGCTCTGAGGAGGCCACTAGCCTGGGGAGTGTGCCCTGGATCGATGCCCTCACCGAGGCGCCGACGGCCGCCGGGCCGTACGACGTGTGGCACCGGATCGACGGCACCCGTGCCCGCACCAAGTCGGACCTGCTCGGTGAGCTCGCGCGGGTGCTGGAGTTCCCGGACTGGTTCGGGAGGAACTGGGACGCGCTCTTCGACTGCCTCCTCGGGCTCGAGCGGCTGGGCCCGGAGCGGCGCGGCGTAGCCCGGGCCGGCCTACCCCGCTCCGGACGGCGGGTGGGTACCGGCAAGCACGTGCTCGCCCTCACCGATCCCGAGGACCTGCTGATCGACGCCGAGGACGAACTCGGCACGTTCCTCCAGGTGCTGACCGACGCCCGCCTGTACGGCGTCGGCGCCGCGGTGGTCACGGACGCTCCCGAGCGGTGGCGCGCGCGAGCCCGCCGGGCCGTGTCGGCCCGCCGTGACAGACTCGCGCCCATGGACCGACTGATGCTCCTGGACACTGCGAGCCTGTACTTCCGCGCCTTCTTCGGTGTGCCCGACTCGATCAGGGCGCCCGACGGCACCCAGGTCAACGCCGTGCGTGGCCTGCTGGACTTCATCACCCGGCTCGTCGAGCAGTACCGGCCCACCCACCTGGTCTGCTGCTGGGACAACGACTGGCGACCGCAGTGGCGGGTGGACCTGATCCCCTCCTACAAGGCGCACCGGGTCGAGGAGGTGGTTCCCGGCGGCTCCGACGTGGAGGAGGTGCCGGACCCGCTCCAGGTCCAGATCCCGATCATCGTGGCGACGCTGGAGGCGCTCGGGATCACGATCGCCGGGGCGGACGGCTACGAGGCCGACGACGTGATCGGCACCCTGGCCACCGACGCGGGCATGCCCGTCGACGTGGTCACCGGGGACCGGGACCTGTTCCAACTCGTCGACGACAACGCCGTCGGTGGTCCGGTGCGGGTGCTCTACACCGCGCGCGGTGTGGGCCGGCACGAGGTTCTCACCGACGCCGTCGTCATGGAGAAGTACGGGGTGCGGCCGGACCAGTACGCCGACTTCGCGACCATGCGGGGGGACACCTCGGACGGCCTGCCCGGGGTGTCCGGGGTGGGGGAGAAGACCGCCGCGTCGTTGCTCGCGAGTTTCGGGGACCTCGCCGGGATCCGGGCTGCCGCCGCCGACCCGGCGACCCCGCTCGCCGCCGGCGTGCGCGCGAAGCTCAAGGCCGCCTCGGACTACCTGGACGTGGCCCCGCAGGTGGTCGCGGTCGCCCGTCGGATCAACCTCGGTGAGCTGGACGCCGCGCTGCCGGGGAGCGGCCCCGGCCACCCGGTGCCCCGCGACCCCGCGGCGCTCGCCGACCTGGTCGAGCGGTGGGGCCTGGGCGGGTCGGTCAGCCGCCTGCTGGAGGCGCTCACACCGGCCACATCGTGAATGCGCCGACACGCGCCCGCTCGGCTTCCTACACTCGGGGGATGCTCCCCGAACGCTCCGCCGCACTGAAGCACGCCATCAGCACCCGGGTGGTCGTCGCCGACGGTGCCATGGGCACCATGCTCCAGGACGCCAACCTGACCCTCGACGACTTCCAGGGACTCGAGGGCTGCAACGAGATCCTGAACGTGACCCGCCCCGATGTGATCGAGTCCGTGCACGACGCGTACTACGCCGTCGGTGTGGACTGTGTCGAGACGAACACGTTCGGCGCGAACTGGTCGAACCTGTCCGACTACGACATCGACGACCGGATCTTCGAGCTCGCCGAGGCCGGGGCCAGGATCGCGCGACGCAGCGCCGACAAGAACAGCACCGAGGACCACCCGCGCTGGGTGCTCGGGTCCATGGGACCGGGCACGAAGCTGCCGAGCCTGGGGCACACGACCTACGCCCACCTGAAGGACACGTTCGCCCAGCAGGCCGCCGGCCTGATCGCCGGCGGCGCCGACGCGATCCTCGTCGAGACCAGCCAGGACCTGCTGCAGACGAAGGCTGCGATCAACGGGGCCAAGGCCGCGATGACGCAGACCGGCACCGAGTTGCCGATCTTCGCCCAGGTCACGGTGGAGACCACCGGCACGATGCTGATGGGGTCGGAGATCGGCGCCGCACTGACCACCCTGCGCGCGCTCGGCATCGACTCCATCGGGCTGAACTGCGCCACCGGCCCCGCCGAGATGAGCGAGCACCTGCGCCATCTGGCCCGGCACGCCGACCTGCCGATCACTTGCATGCCGAACGCCGGGCTGCCGGTGCTGGGGGCGAACGGCGCCTCCTACCCGTTGACCCCTCAGGAGCTGGGCATCGCCCACGAGCAGTTCGTGACCGAGTTCGGCCTCGGTCTCGTCGGCGGGTGCTGCGGCACCACCCCCGAGCACCTGGCGCAGGTGGTGCAGCGGGTCGGCGGCCGGGCCGTCGTCACCCGGTCCCCGGAGCCCGAGCAGGGTGTGGCGAGCCTGTACTCCCACGTCGACTTCGACCAGGATGCCTCGTTCCTGGCCATCGGCGAACGCACCAACGCGAACGGCTCCAAGGCGTTCCGGGAGGCGATGCTCGCGGAGAACTGGGACGAGTGCGTCCAGATCGCCCGGGCCCAGACCCGCGACGGCGCGCACCTGCTGGACGTCTGCGTCGACTACGTCGGCCGGGACGGCGTCGCCGACGCCCGCGCGGTCATCTCGAGGCTGGCCAGCGCGTCCACGCTGCCCCTGGTGATCGACTCCACCGAGCCGGACGTGGTCCGCGCCGGCCTGGAGCTGGTGGGTGGCCGGGCCGTGGTCAACTCGGTGAACTTCGAGGACGGCGACGGCCCCGAGTCCCGCTACGCCAAGGTCATGCCGATCGTGAAGGAGCACGGCGCCGCCGTCATCGCCCTGACCATCGACGAGGAGGGCCAGGCCCGCACCGCCGAGACGAAGGTGGCGATCGCGTCCCGGCTCATCGAGGAGCTCACCGGCACCTGGGGGATGGCGATCGAGGACATCATCGTCGACGCCCTCACGTTCCCGATCGGCACCGGCCAGGAGGAGACCCGGCGGGACGCCATCGAGACGATCGAGGCGATCCGGGCGCTGAAGGCGAAGTACCCCGGCGTGCACACCACGCTGGGGGTCTCGAACGTGTCCTTCGGGCTGAACCCGGCCGCCCGCGTGGTCCTCAACTCGGTGTTCCTGCACGAGGCGGTGCAGGCCGGACTCGACTCGGCGATCGTGCACGCCGCGAAGATCCTGCCGCTCGCGAAGATCCCCGACGAGCAGCGCCAGGCCGCACTCGACCTGGTCTGGGACCGCCGTGAGTTCGACGAGACCGGTGCGATGACGCACGACCCTCTCGCGCACCTGCTCGACCTCTTCTCCGGGGTGGACTCGGCGGCCCTGAAGGACCAGCGAGCCGCGGAGCTGGCGGCGCTGCCGCTGGGTGAGCGGCTGCAGCGGCGCATCGTCGACGGCGAGATGAAGGGTCTCGACGACGATCTCGCGGCCGCCCTCGGCGAGGGCTGGAGCGCTCTGGCGATCATCAACGACCACCTGCTCGAGGGCATGAAGGTGGTCGGCGAACTGTTCGGGCGCGGCGAGATGCAGCTGCCGTTCGTGCTGCAGTCCGCCGAGACCATGAAGTCCGCGGTGGCCTACCTCGAGCCGTACATCGAGAAGACGGACGAGGCCGGCAAGGGCACCATCGTCCTGGGCACCGTGCGCGGCGACGTGCACGACATCGGCAAGAACCTCGTGGACATCATCCTCACGAACAACGGCTACACCGTGGTCAACATCGGGATCAAGCAGCCGATCTCGGCGATGATCGAGGCCGCGGAGGAGCACAACGCGGACGTCATCGGAATGAGTGGCCTGCTGGTGAAGTCCACCGTGGTGATGAAGGAGAACCTCGAGGAGCTCGCCTCCCGCGGGCTCGCCGGGAAGTACCCGGTGCTGCTCGGCGGCGCCGCGCTGACGCGCGTGTATGTCGAGGACGACCTGGCCGGGCTGTATCCGGGCGAGGTGCGCTACGCCCGCGACGCCTTCGAAGGGCTGCGCCTGATGGAGCCGCTGGTACGGGTCGCCCGGGGAGAGGCGCGCGACGCCGTCGGGCTCCCCGCGTTGAAGAAGCGGATCCACGCGAGAGTGACGGTGGACGAGACGGCGCCCGAGGACCTGCCGGCCCGTTCGGACGTGAGCCTGACCAACGAGGTTCCCACCCCGCCGTTCTGGGGCACCCGGATCGTCAGGGGAATCAAGCTCGCCGACTACGCCGCGTTCCTCGACGAGCGGGCCACCTTCATGGGGCAGTGGGGGCTCAAGCCGTCCCGCGACGGGGAGGTCTCCTACGAACAGCTCGTCGAGACCGAGGGACGGCCACGGCTGCGCGAGTGGCTCGACCGCATCCAGACCGAGGAGATGTTCGCACCTGCGGTGGTCTACGGGTACTTCCCGGCGGTGTCCGAGGGCGACGACCTGGTGATCCTGCACCACGACGGTCCGGACGGCGGATCCGGGGGTGAGCCGGGCACCGAGCGGGTCCGGTTCACGTTCCCTCGGCAGCGCCGGGACCGGCATCTGTGCCTGGCCGACTTCGTGCGCCCGCGGGAGTCCGGTGAGGTCGACGTGGTCGGCTTCCAGCTCGTCACCGTGGGCGCGGCCGTCAACGACCATACGGCCCGGCTGTTCGCCGCCAACGCGTACCGGGACTACATGGAGCTGCACGGACTGTCGGTGCAGCTGACCGAGTCGCTCGCCGAGTTCTGGCACTCCCGGATCCGCGAGGAGCTCGGCTTCTCGGCCGAGGACCCGGACGACGTCGAGGGCATGTTCAAAGTCGCCTACCGGGGGGCTCGGTACTCGCTCGGCTATCCCGCCTGCCCGGACATGGAGGACCGTCGCAAGATCGTGGACCTGCTCCGCGCCGAGCGGATCGGGGTCGAGCTCTCGGAGGAGCTGCAGCTGCACCCCGAACAGTCCACCGACGCCATCGTGTTCCACCACCCCGAGGCGAAGTACTTCTCCGTCTGACGGGCACCGACCCCGACGGCACTTCGGTCGCCTCTTGCACTATACGTATACATATGCGTATCCTTTGATCGGAGGATACGATGAGCCCATGCCGAACAAGACGATCTATGTCTCCGACGCCGACCTGCCCCTCTACGAGCGGGCGCAGGAACTCGTCGGGGGCAACCTCTCCCAGGCGATCGTCAAAGCCCTGCGCCGGTACGTCGACGTCGAGGAGGGCAAGGACGAGGGCTTCGAGGAGATCACCGTCCGGGTCGGCCCCGGTAAGGGGAAGCGCCAACGCTTCCTCGGCGTGCTGCTCGTCGAGTGGGGCCGGTCCACGAAGGACCGGGTGTACAAGTACAACGTGTATCGCAGCCGGACCGGCAAGTACGTGGTCCACGAGGAACGCTCGCCCGAACAGATCTGGACCGCCGGCGCCGACGGTCAGGCCAAGGGATGGCGCAAGCACGTCAGCCAGGACCAGGCCTGGGGCACCACGGCTGCCACCGCCGTCCTCGAGATCTTCGATGACCTGGACGCCCTTCGCCCGAAGGTCCCGGCCCAGCTCTACGAGCTGGTCGCCGCCACCGCCGCACTGCCCGAGGTCGAGGACCTCGACATCTGAGTTCGCCGGGGGATAGGCCCCGGCGCACCACCCACGCCCGACGGGCGGGCGCGAGCCTGCCCGGCAACGCGCGCACGCCCGACGGGCGGGCGCGAGCCTGCCCACCCCACCACCTCGCGAGGTGGGACGGCCATGCCACCACGACATCCGCCGTCGGCCATCGACGCGCCGGACGAACCAAGGAGACCCCAGATGACCACCACCGGTACGGACCGACCCCCCGCCATCCAGGTCAAGGGCCTGGAGAAGTCCTACAAGGACCTGCAGGTGCTCCGTGGCGTCGACCTCGATGTCGCGCCCGGAAGCATCTTCGCCCTGCTCGGCTCGAACGGGGCGGGCAAGACCACGATCGTGCGGATCCTCGCCACCCTGCTGCGCGGGGATGCCGGGACCGCGACGGTCAACGGCTTCGACCTCACCACGCAGGCGGCCCGGGTCCGGGAGTCGATCAGCCTGACCGGGCAGTTCGCCGCCGTGGACGAGGTCCTCACCGGGCGCGAGAACCTGGTCCTCGTGGCCCGGCTGCGGCACCTGCCGAACCCGGGCGCGGTGGCCGACGACCTGCTCGCCCGGTTCGACCTCACCGACGCCGGAGCCCGGCGTACGGCCACGTACTCCGGCGGCATGCGCCGGCGGCTGGACATCGCGATGAGCCTGATCGGGAGCCCGTCGGTGGTCTTCCTGGACGAACCCACCACCGGACTCGACCCCCAGGCGCGCAACGACATGTGGCGGATCGTCCGGGAACTCGCCGACGACGGCACCACCGTGCTGCTCACCACCCAGTACCTCGAGGAGGCCGAGAAGCTGGCCGACCGGATCGCCATCCTGCACGGCGGCCGCATCATCGCGGACGGCACGCTCGCCGAGATCAAGGCGCTCGTGCCGCCCGCCGAGATCGAGTACGTCGAGAAACAACCCACGCTCGAGGACGTCTTCCTCGCCATCGTCGGCAGCGACACCACCAAGGAGATCTCATGACCGCACATGCCCTCACCGACGCGTCGATCCTGGTCGGCCGGTCGATGCGGCACATCACGCGCAGCGTCGACACGATCATCACCGTCACGATCACGCCGATCGCGATGATGCTGCTGTTCGTCTACGTCCTCGGCGGCGCCATCGAGACCGGGGCCGGCCGGTACGTCGACTACCTGCTGCCCGGGATCCTGCTGATCACGATCGCGTCGGGCATCGCCTACACGGCCGTGCGACTGTTCAACGACATGAGCAGCGGGATCTTCGAACGGTTCCACTCGATGCCGATCGCGCGCTCCTCGGTGCTGTGGGCGCACGTGCTGACCTCGCTGGTCTCCAACGGGCTCTCGCTCGCGATCGTGGTGCTCGTGGCGCTCGTCATGGGCTTCCGGTCGCCGGCCGGGCTGCTCGCCTGGCTCGCGGTGGCCGGCATCCTGGCGCTGTTCACCCTCGCGCTCACCTGGCTCGCGGTGCTCGCCGCACTGACGGCGAAGACGGCGGAGGGTGCCACCGCGTTCTCCTATCCGCTCATCTTCCTGCCGTTCATCAGTTCGGCGTTCGTCCCGACGGACAGCATGCCCGGGCCCGTGCGCTGGTTCGCCGAGAACCAGCCGGTCACCTCGATCGTGAACACGATCCGGGATCTGCTCGCCGGGCACCCGGTCGACGGCGACATCTGGATCGCGCTCGGCTGGTGCGTGGGGATCCTGGTGGTCGGCTATGTGCTCTCGATGGTGGCGTACCGGCGCAAGGTCGCCTCGTAGGCTCAGTTCGCCAGGCCCTCGATGAGCTCGACGCCGGGCATGGCCGCGAGGACCTCGCCCGGCAGCACGATCTTGGATCGGCGCAGGCCGCTGCCGATGATCGCGGTACCGGTGCCGACCGCCGGGTCCAGGAGGATCCGGTGGTCGGCGGGCAACCCGATCGGCGTGATCCCGCCGTACTCCATGCCGGAGTCGGCCACGGCCCGGTCCATCGGCAGGAACGACGCCTTGCGCACGTCCAGCAGCCGTTTGATCACGTTGTTCACGTCCGCGCGTGCGGTCGCCCGCACGACGGCCGCGGCGATCCGCTCCTCGCCGGCCCGTCGCCCCGCGACGAGCACGCAGTTCGCGGAGGCCGCCAGGGGCAGGTCGTAGGCCTCGGTCATCTCTGCGGTGTCGGCGCATCCGGGGTCGATCTCGGTGACCAGAACCTGCCCGACGGCGTCCGGCGCCTGCCGTGCCCACGTCGCCAGGGCGTCGCGGACGGGGTCGGCGAGCAGGTCCGGGTGATCCAGGGCCGGGGCCCAGTCCAGGGTGCCGAACCGCATCAGCGCTCGAACGTCGGGGTGATCACGGCGCGGGCGAGCGTGTGGAACAGGGCGACGAAGGAGAACTTCGTAGCGCTCTCCTCGTGGGAGAGTTCCAGGGTCTCGACGTCGAGGGCGTGGACCGCGAACGCGTAGCGGTGCGGGCCGTCGCCGGGCGGTGGCGCGGCACCCTCGTAGGCGAACGCCCCGCCGTCGGTGCGGGCATGGAAGGCCGCCCCGGGTAGGGTGAGGTCGCTCTCGCCCCAGCCCTGCTCCATCTCGGTGACGCTCACGTCGAGGTCGGCGACGGTCCAGTGCCAGTAGCCGGACGGGGTCGGCGCGTCCGGGTCGAAGCAAGTGAGCAGGAAACTCTGGGTCTGCGGCGGGAACCCGGACCAGCTCAGCTGGGGGGACACGTTGCCGCCGGTCAGCGAGTGCAGCGCAGGCAGGGGAGTGCCGTCGGCGATGTCGGTGCTGGTCACGGTGAACGTGCCGGTGCTGGGCATGGCGTCATAGGGGGCGGGGGCGACGGGGCGCTGCAGGTCCATGTCATCTCCTTGCGGCTGGTCGAGCCGGTCGTTCCTCCGGCTTCGTTCCTAACCTACGTCCACTGCGGGTTCGGGGCCGCCAGGGCACGCGCGCGTCTCGTGGCCACTCCCGATCGCGCTCATCTTGCTACAGTATTAGAACCGACGTTCGAATGTCGGTGGTGGCTTCTAGCGTGATGGACGTGGGAGGAGGAACGATGGCGACCACGTCGAAGTTGGAGGATGCGCGGCGGGCGTTGGCGGCCGCGGAGACCGCTGCCGGGCTGCGGACCCAACTGCACGGGCCAACGGTTCGTGCGGTACCCGGCCCGTCCCCCACGCCCCCACCTCCCGCGCCCGCTCTCGATACCGAACGGGTGCTGCCCGTGCCGCCCGCGCTGGCGCCGTTGTTCCCCTACGGCGGGATCCGCCGCGGCACCGGGGTGCAGGTGACCGGGTCCACCTCGCTGCTGCTGCGACTCGCGGCCGCGGCCGGCGGGGCCGGTGCGTGGTGTGCGGTGGTGGCGCTGCCGGACGTGGGACTCGCGGCTGCTGCCGAGGCCGGCCTGCCCCTGGACCGGGTGGTCGTGGTGCCCCGGCCCGGCCCGGACTCCCCGTCGGTGGTGGGCGCCCTCGTGGACGGGTTCGACGTGCTGGTGCTGGGGGACTGCACGGCGTTGGCCGACCGGGACCGGCGGCTGCTCGCCTCCCGGGCCCGGACCAGGGGGTCGGTGCTGCTGACCACCACGCCGTGGCCGGGATCGGAGCTCGTGCTCGACGCCGGGGACCGGGTGTGGCGTGGCGTCGGGCGTGGCGCCGGGGTGCTGCGCACCGAGGAGATCACGGTCGTGGCGTACGGGCGGGGGGTCGCGGCGGCGCGTCCGGTGCGGATCCGGATCGGTCCGGGTGGGGTGGAGACCGCGGCGCCCGAGGTGCCCGCCATGGAGGGCCCGACGGCGGAACGTGAGTTCGTCGTGCCGGTCGCCGAACGCTCGTTGGCGCAGGTCGGCTGATGGGCGCCGCAGAGCAGTTGCCGCCCCCGGTTGCCGGTGACGGGGCATGGCCGGCCGGGACCGTCCCGGACGGCGCACCGCTCGCCGAGTCCGCCACCCGGCTCGCGGTGCTGTGGGTCCCGGACTGGCCGATCGCCGCCGCCGTCGCCGAGGGGCTGATCGGTGCCCACCACCGCGCGGTGCTCCACGACGGGCGGGGGGTGACGGCCGTCTCCGCGATGGCGCGTGCCCAGGGGGTCCGGCGTGGGATGCGTCGGCGCACGGCCCAGGGGCTGTGCCCGGACCTCGTGCTGCTGGCTGCGGACGAGGCGCGGGACGTGCGCGCGTTCGAGCCGCTCGTGCAGGGCGTGGAGGAGGTGGTGCCGCACGTGCAGGTGATGCGGCCCGGGGTGGTCGCCGTGGGCGCCCGGGGCCCGAGCCGGTACCTGGGGTCGGAGGAGGCGGTGGCCGAGGCACTCGTCGGAGCGGTCGCGCAGGCGAGCGGGGCCGAGGCCCAGGTGGGGATCGCGGACGGCCTGCTCGCGGCCCTGCTGGCGGCCCGCACCTCCACGGTGGTGCCTCCGGGGCGGTCGGCCCGGTTCCTGGCCCCCCGGGACGTGCGTGACCTCATCTACATCACCACCACGCGGCAGTCCCGGGCCGCCTACACCGACCTGGTGGACCTGCTGCGCCGGCTGGGGCTGAGCACCCTGGGTGATCTCGCGGCGATGCGCACGGCCCACGTGCTGCCCAGGTTCGGCGAGCTCGGGGTACAGGCGCAACGACTGGCCAGGGGCCTGGACGCCTACCCGCCGCAGATGCATCGCCCCGAACCGGACATCACCACCCACGCCGAACTGGATCCACCGGCGCAGCGCATCGACACGGCCGCCTTCGCCGCGCGTCGGCTGGCCGAGGAACTGCAGAGCAGGATGGTTCGACGCGGGGTGGTGTGCGCTCGGCTGCGGGTCTCGGCCCGGGCGGACAACGGCGCCGAACTGGTCCGCACCTGGCGCATCGACGGGGCACTGACCGCCACCGAGTTGACCGACCGGGTGCGATGGCAGCTGGAGGGTTGGCTCAGTGGCCGCAGCGGACGCCCACCGAGCGCCCCGCTGACCCACCTGGAGCTGGCCGCCGAGGAGATCAGTCCGGCGGCCGCCGTCCAGGACGGGCTGTGGGGGCGGGTCGGGCGCGGTCAGGTGCAGGCCGACCGGGCCGTGCTGCGGGTGCAGGGGCTGATCGGAGCGGAAGGGGTGCTGTCCCCGGTGCTGGAGGGCGGGCGGTCACCCCGGGACCGGGTGCGCCTGGTGGCCTGGGGGGACGAGTTGCGCCCGCTGCGCGATCCCGACGCGCCGTGGCCCGGGCAGATCCCGCGGCCGCTGCCCGCCACCGTGCCCGCCGAGCCGGTGCCGGCCCGGCTCGTGGACGCCCAGGGGGATCCGGTGCGGGTGGGCCGGCGCGGCGAACTCGAGGGCGATCCCGCCCTGGTGGACGTGCGCCGCCGCCCGTCCCGGCCGGCAGAGCCCGGAACACGTGGCGCGGGTTCTGCCCATCAGGCCCCGGGACCAGCAGGACCAGCACGGCGCGCCGGGCCGACGGGACTCACCGGGCAGACCATCACCGGATGGGCCGGGCCATGGCCGGTGCACGAGCGGTGGTGGTCCGGCACCGAGCCACGTACGTACCTGCAAGTGGTCACCGAGGGAGGTGCCCTGCTGCTGGCGGGGGAGGGCGGCCGGTGGTGGGTCGAAGGAGTCTATGACTGACCGCGGTCGGCGCACCGCACGCCCGCCCAGGTGATCCCGTCGCAGACGGTCGACGCGCGGCGTGCGCCGCGGTCGTGAGGGTGCTGAAGTGGCTGCCACTTCGACACTCTCGGCGTCGGTCGACGCTTCCGCGGAAGCGTTCGACGGTCGCGGCGCTACGCCGCTCGGTCCTCGCGCTTGTGGGAGTGCTGAAGTGGCTGCCACTTCGACACTCTCAGTGTCGGCAACGCTTCCGCGGAAGCGGTGGGCGGCCCTGCCTGGAGGCGGGTGACGACCGCGGACCAGCCGTCAGCGACGCGGTCGGATCCGCACGAGCGGCATCCGCTCGGTGATGTCCTCGGGCAGCGGACCGTCGACGGTGAAGCCCTCGATCTCGAGGCCGGTGGCCAGGGCCCGCACCGTGCCGGGGTGCCGCGTGCGGTAGTCGTCCAGCACGGCCAGTCCCTCCGCCCGGGGGAGGATCGTGGCGAGGGCTCCCACTCCGCGCCCCCAGCCGGACCACATCCGCACCCGGGGGTCGGCCTTGACGTTACGTAGCCACTGGGAGGACCAGCCGTACCCGGAGATGACGTAGACGTCGTCGCCGTCGATCTTGATCGTCTCCAGGACCACCTCCCGGATCAGCCCGCTCGTGCGCCCGCGATGCTCGATCATGACGAGCCGCTTGGTGAGCAGGCCACCGATGCCGAGACGGAAGACGGGGATCGGGGCACGTGCCAGCCAGCGGGGAATCTTGCGCATAACTCAGCCTAGGCATGAAAGCGCGATGAGAGCAGGTCGGGCGATCGTCGACCTCGCGGCGTCAGCGCCCCGGGTGGAACTCCACCGACTGCACGGAGGCCATCGCCTCCTGGAAGCGGGGCAGGGTCATCCGGCGCTCGGCCTCCGCCTCGTCGACGTCGGCCACGTGCTGGTGGATCCAGTACAGGTTGCCGAACGGGTCCGCGATCCTGCTGATCCGATCGCCCCAGGACATCTCGGTCGGCTCGGTGACCACCCGCGCACCGGCTGCGATGGCCCGGCGGTGCACGGCGGCGTCGTCCGGCACATAGAAGCGCAGGAAGCAGGGGGTCGGCGGCCAGTCGGGTGGGGAGTCGAACATCATGATGACGGAGTCGCCGATCTGCACCTCGGCATGCCCGATGACGCCGTCGACCTCCATGCGGCCGCGTTCGGTGGCCTCGAAGACCTCCACCAGGAAGTCGATCACCTCGGCCGTGCGCGCGTTGATCAACCACGGATTCACGGACTGGTAGCCGTCGGGGACGGTGGTGGGTGCGGTCATGATGGCCTCCTCGCTCGATCGACAACGTGCCGACCACGCTAGGGGCGGTACAGGTCAGCACCTGGCCGCTACCAACAGCGCGAGGCGCCCCGATCTGCTCACGGCAGATCCGCCGTCGGGCGCATCGACCCCGACCGACCCGTCGAGCGGCGCACGCTGAGTGGACCAACCCACGAAGGGAGCCCGCCATGTCCGAACGGACCCGACTCGACGACCGCCTGGCGGACGGTCTGATGCAGAACCGCGTCATCGCCATCGGCACCGAGGTGGAGGACGATGTCGCGACCCGGATCACCAGTCAACTCCTGCTGCTGTCCGCCCAGGACCCGAAGGCGGACATCACCCTGCTCATCAACTCACCGGGCGGCTCGGTCTCGGCCGGGCTCGCGATGTACGACACGATGCGGCTGATCCCCAACGACGTCGCCACCCTCGCGATGGGCCTGGCGGCGAGCATGGGGCAGTTCCTGCTCTCCGCCGGCACCCCGGGCAAGCGGTTCGCCCTGCCACACGCACGGATCCTGATGCACCAGGGGTCCGCCGGGCTGCAGGGCACCGCCGTGGACATCGCGATCCAGGCGGAGAACCTGGAGCACACGCGCTCGGTGATGCTCTCCCTGATCGCCGAGCACACCGGGCAGCCGCTGGCGCGGATCGAGGCCGATTCCGACCGGGACCGGTGGTTCACCGCCCAGGAGGCCCTCGAGTACGGCTTCGTCGATGCGATCGTGACCGAACTCAGCGATGTGATGCCGGTGCGGACCCGCCGCGCCGGCCTGGGAGGGCAGTTGTGATGAGCCAGTACACGATCCCCAGTGTGATCGAGCGGACCACATCGGGGGAGCGGGCCGCCGACGTCTACTCCCGGCTGCTCTCGGATCGCATCGTGTTCCTCGGCACCGAGATTGACGACGGGGTCGCGAACACGATCATCGCCCAGCTGATCCACCTCGAGTCGGTCGACCCCGATGGCGAGATCAACCTCTACATCAACTCACCCGGCGGCTCGGTCACCGCGATGCTCGCGATCTACGACACGATGCAGTTCGTGCGGGCACCCGTCGCGACGATCTGCGTGGGTCAGGCGGCGTCGTCCGCGGCGGTCCTGCTGGCGGCGGGGGAGCCGGGCCGGCGCGGGGCGCTGCCGCATGCCCGGGTGTTGCTGCACCCGCCGTCGATGGGCGGGCAGGGGGCGCTGCCGGACCTGCGCATCCAGGCCGCGGAGATCGCCCGGATGCGTGCCGAGGTGGATGAGATCCTGGCCCGGCACACCGGGCAGGACGCCGCGCGACTGTCCGAGGACACGTCGCGGGACCGGATCTTCACGGCGTCGCAGGCGGTCGATTACCACCTGGTGGATGAGGTGGTCGCGATCAGAACCCGCGCAACCGCGTCACGCTGACCCGGACCACCTGGGAGTAGTCGGCGTGGAACTGCTCCGCAGTGAGGCCGAGGCCGCGGATGTCCGCGCCGTACTTCACGTCGTAGGCCGCCAGTTCGGTGCCGGCCAGGGGTCCCGGGTCGACGGCGGCGGTGCCGGTCAGGACCACCACGTCGCCGCCGCTCGCGGTGCTGTTGAAGGAGATGCTCGCGCCGGGGCGCGCGGCGAGGTTGCGCACCTTGTGCGTGTGCGGCTGGCTCGCGATCAGGATGTCGGCGCCGGTCCAGCTGAACCACACCGGCGTGGGCTGCGGCACCAGCGAGGGTGAGATCGTGGTGAGCCAGGCGACGGTCTCGTCGGTGAGGCGGGCGACGGCCCGGGCGCCGAGGTCGGTCCTGGTGTCGATGGTGAACATGGTTCTCCGGGTGTCGGGGTCGTGTCCTCGGGCCAACGTCGCGGGCGCCGTCCTGAATTCCGGACCGGCCGGGTTGGATGCTCAGCCGCGCCGGGTCGAGCCGAGCCGGGCCGCGTCGAACTCGGCGAGCGAGCCGATCCGGCCGGCCACCGGGACCCCGGGATCGGGCGTGTGGGAGTCGATGAACCACACACTCAAACCGGCCGCGTGGGCGCTACGGGCGCCACTGGCGGAGTCCTCGAACGCGATGCTGATCGACGGGTCGATGCCGAGCCGGGAGGCCGCGAGCAGGTACGGCTCCGGGTCGGGCTTACCCCGCGTGACGTCCTCGGCGGCGGTCGCGAATGCGAGCGAACCGGGCGGCGCGGCCTCGAGCAGTGCGTCGGCGTTCGCCCGGCCGGCGTTCGTCACCAGCGCGCACGGGATGTCGGCCGCGGCGAGCGAGGACAGCAGGTCGAGGGCCCCGGGCAACCAGGGCACGTCCTCGCGCACCACGGCGGCGACCATAGCCACGGCGTCGGCGATGATCACCTCGGCCGGGTTCGGATGGCCGCGGCGGCGCATCGCACCGGCCCACTCGGTCATGGGCCGGCCGGTGTAAAGGGCACAGTCGGCGTCGGTCCACGCGATCCCACCCTCACCGGCGAGGCGACGCTGGGACCGGTGCCAGAGGGGTTCGGTGTCCACCAATGTGCCGTCCATGTCCACGAGCACTCCTGCGCCCGGGCGGAGCGCGACCGCCGGCTCAGGCGGCACGAAGGACCGGGCCCTGCGTGCGCAGGGCGCGGGACACCCGCCCGGTCAGGGTGCCCAGGTCAAGTCCCAGGGACTGCCCGATGGCCTCGAGGATCTCCGAGGAGGGCTCCTTGCGGCCGCGCTCGATCTCGGACAGGTACTGGGTGGAGACACCGGCCTGGGAGGCGACGTCGCCCTGGGTGCGGCCCTGGTCGCTCCGTTCGGCGCGCAGCGCGTGACCGACCGCCTCACGCCAAAGCAGAGGGCGGGGCTGTGCACCTCGGTCTCCGGGTCGTGGCGTGGACGACGGCGTCCGTGTGGGTCGATGGTCGGGTGTCGGCAGACGTCGAGGTGGTTCGATCTGCACCGGCTCGGGTAGGGGCGGTGCCGCCTGCCCCGGTGCTGCCGGTCCGGTTGCGACCCGCTCGGCCGGTTCGGGGCGGGCGCGCCGCACCCTGGGCCGCGCCGTCGTGGCGCGCCGGTCGGCCGGAAACTCGATGAGCTGTCCCATGTCGGGCAGCCTAGGGACGGGAGCCGGGACGCGCCCGGATGTTCCCGCGGAGCGTAATCCAGCAGTGGCGCCGGGGATGGCTATGGCAGGCGCCGCTCCGGCGACGATGCACCGGCTGCCGCCGCCGGTGGGCGGGTGGAAGCCCGCACGACCAGCCGGGGCTCCACCTGGATGTGCGTGGGGGTCGGGGGTTCGGCCTCCTCGATCTGCTCGAGCAGGAGCCGGGTCGCGAGCAGGCCCACCCGTGGCCGGTCCGGCGAGACCGCCGTCAGAGGTGGGTCCACCAGAGCCGAGATCTCGTCGTCGTAGGCGATGATCGACAGCTCGTCCGGGATAGCGATCCCCTGGGAACGGGCGCTGTGGATCAGGGTCAGCAGCGAGTTCTCGTCGCCATGGCAGAACAGCGCGGTCGCCCCCGTGGACAGCACCCGTTCCAGCACGATGTCGGAGCCGGTCTGGCCCCAACTGGGACCGGTCCCGAGTTCGTCCGCGCCGAGCATCGGCGAGCCGATGTCGAACCCGTGGCGTTCCACCGCCTCGCGCCACCCGCGGCGCACGAACTCCGCGCTCTGCGTCCGACCCCTGCCCACCATCGCCACCCGGCGGTGCCCGAGGTCGCGCAGGTGGGACATGGCGGCCTCGACGCCTCGCTCGTGCGCCGAACGCACAGTGTGCAGGTGCGCACCCAGGCCACCCGGCAGTTCGCGCTCGACGAGGACCGTGGGCAGCGCCAGGTCGGAGATCAGTTCCGGATATGCGGTATCCGTGTCGTCCAGGAGCAGTGAGGGCACCACGAGGAGTCCAGCCACGCCTCCCTCGACGAGTTGTGCGATGAGCCGGCGCTCCTCGTCGGGGTCGTAGTTCGAGATCAGCAGTCGCATCTCTCCGCCACTGCGCTCGAGCGCTGCGCCGATGCCCTGCGCGATGTGGCGGTAGTAGTAGGAGGTGGGCACCACCACCCCGATCGCACCGGTGAACCCGTTCGCGCCGGTCGTGACCCGGCCGCTGCCCAACTTCGACCCGTCGAGGAAGATCGCGCCACCGCGCACCTTCTCGAGCGCGTGGTCGGCGACCAGAGCGTCGAGGTCGCGGCGGACGGTCACGTGCGAGACCCCGAGGTCCTCGACGAGCCGGGCGATCTCGACCGACCCGTCTTGCTCGGCCAGGGCCAGGATCCGCGACCTACGCTCGGCTGCGAGCATCGTTCCTCACTTTCTCGGGACCTGGATGCCACGGGCATCCGTGGCCCCACGGTATCCGAGTTGTCGCAAGAGTTGCGGTTGCGTGCCTTGCGCTGCGGAGATGGCGCGTCAGGCGCTGCGCTCAAGGGTCCGCGGATCCACGGCGTGCCTGAGCGGCTCGCCGCGGCGGAAGCGCTCGAGCTCCTCGAGCGCGGAGTCCGCCAGCCGGTGTGCCTCCGCCTGCATCGATCCGGCGATGTGTGGCGTGAGCTCCACCGAGGGGAGTTCGAACAACGCCGAGTCGGTCGGCAGTTCCTCGGGGTCGGTCACGTCCAGGACGGCGCGGATGCGGCCGCTCCGGCAGTGCTCGATCAGGGCGGCGGTGTCCACGAGTGTGCCCCTGGCGGTGTTGATGAGCACGGCACCGTCGCGCATGAGCGCGAGCCGGTCGGCGTCGATGAGGTGGCGGGTCGCGGGCAGCGACGGCGCGTGCAGGCTGACGATGTCGCCGCACCGGAGGGCCTCATCGAGGCCGACCAACCGGGCCCCGAGCGACGCGGCCTCGGCTCGGCTCGCGTACGGATCGACGGCCAGCACGGTGAGGTCGAACGGGCGCAGCAACGCGGCCACGCGCCGGCCCACGCGGGACAGCCCGACGAGGCTCACCACGCCTCCGTTGTTGATCGTCGGTGGGACGGAGGCTCGCCAGTCGCCGGAGATGTCACGGTGCGCGCGGTATCCGGCGGCATAGGTCCGGGCGCGCTTGCCCTCGAGCAGGATGGTCCCGACGGTGAACTCGGCGACCGGGATGGCGTTGGCATCGGCCGCCGACGTGACGACCAGGCCGCGACTCCAGCACGCGGGGGAGATGTGGGCCTTCACGGAACCACCCGTGAAGAAGACGGTCGACAGCGCCGGGGCGGCGTCGAGTACCGCCGCAGTGATGGTCGGCGATCCCCAGCCGGTGATCAGGACCTCGGTCCGTGCGAGCCGATCCCGAGCCGCAGGTGAGGACACGTCCAGGGAGAGGAAGTCGACCGGGAGGCTGACGCCCCTGCGGAGCCGCTCGACCCGAGGTGGGTCGAAGAGCTCCCCGAAGGCGGCGTCGGACATCAGGACCAGGGCGTGCGGTCGGTCGGGCCTCGGCGCGTTGCCATCGGCGACGTCGCCGGTGCGCAAGGCCGCCGGCACGCCCGGTCCACCCAGGAGGGCGGGCCGGGTACCGGCGTCATCAGCGGTGGTTGCCATGGCAACAGTCCACCACATCGCGTCAGAAGTGCACAAGATCGAAACTTAGTGAAACTAATGCCTTGCGAAGATGGCGTGATTCGTGAATCATGGTGAGCGCACATCAGGGTGCCTACGTCCGATCGGAACCGCGCTCGTGTGCATCACCGTGCTGCACCGACGCAGCACACACACTCTGGAGGCGAAATGAAGGCACGAGCCAGACGGGTCCTCGGTGCTGCTGCTGCGATGGCACTGATGTCGGGAGCCGCCGCCTGTGGAACGTCGCCCGGGGCGGACCCGGACACGGTCGTCATCACGGTCATGGGCATGCCGGCCGCTACGAATACCGCCGCACTGGAACTCTTCCAGGCACAGGTCGCCGAGTTCGAGGAGCTCAATCCGGGGATCCGGGTGGTCGGCTCCGACGTTCCCTGGGATGCGAAGACGTTTGCCGCCCGGCTCGCGGGCGGAAGTGCACCGACCCTGCTCCGGGTGCCGCTCACCGAGCCGCCCTCGCTGATCGAGCGTGGCCAGGTGGCGGACATCGCGGCGGAGGTGGCCGAACTGGACAGCTTCGAGGAGCTGAACCCCCGGGTGATGCAGTTCCTGACGGACGATGACGCCGTGTACGGCGTCCCGGAGAAGAGCTACGCGTTCGGTCTCGTCTACAACCGCTCCATCTTCACGCAGGCTGGCCTGGATCCGGACGTCCCACCGACCACCTGGGAGGAGGTCCGTGCGTACGCGGCGCAGATCACCGAACGCACCGGCCGGGTCGGGTTCGGTGAGATCACCACGAACAACAGCGGTGGCTGGCACCTGACCGGGTACACCTACACCCATGGCGGCGCCATGATCGAGCAGGCCGGCGACGGGCACTGGGTCGCGGCGTTCAACGACCGGCCGGCGCTGGACGTCCTCAAGTGGTGGCAGCAGCTGCGATGGGAGGACGACTCGATGGGTGACAACGTCCTCGGCAAACAGGAGGACATGCTCGCCGAGTTCGTCGCCGGGAACGTCGGCATGTGGGTCTCCGCCCCACCGGACCTCTATCCGAACTATGTCGCGGCCGGTGGGGACCCGGCGGACTACGGGGCGGGCCCGATGCCCCAGGCGGGTGCCGACGCGACGCTGGCCGGTGCGACGGTGCTGATGGTCAACGCGAACGCGTCCGCGGCCGAACGGGACGCGGCCGTGCGGTGGATCGACTTCCGTGCGCTCCGCCCGAACTTCGACCCGGAGATCGCCGAGGAGACGGCCGCCGCGGCCGCGGCGGACGGGCTGCCGGTCGGTGTCCCCGTCCTTCCGATCTACTCACAGGAGAAGTACGAGGAGATCCAGGCGGCCATCGCCGACCACGTCAACGTGCCCGTCGAGAACTTCGCCCCGTACGTCGCCTCGCTCGAGACCTTCGAGTATGTGCCCGAACCGGTCGTGGCGTCGCAGGAGATCTACGCAGCACTCGATCCGCTCGTCCAGGCGGTGCTCACGGATCCGGCGGCGGATCCCGCCGAACTGCTCGCCGAAGCCGAGGGCCGTGTCAACACCATCCTGGAGCAGAACCAGTCATGACGATGGCACCGGAACGTGTCCTCGGGGTCGCCGCCAGCGGCCCCGGGGACGCCCGTGGTCACCGCTCGGACCGGCGGTCCGCGGGTCGTCGCGCCGGACGCCGGCGTGCCGCCGCGGCGGGATTGGTGTTCCTGCTGCCGGCCCTGGTGATCTTCGGATACTTCGCGTGGTGGCCGATCGCGCAGAGTGTGGTGCTGTCGTTCCAGCAGACGAACCTGGTCTCGGCGCCGCACTGGGTGGGCCTGCGCAACTTCGCGCAGCTGTTCGCCGATCCATTGCTGGCCACCGCCGCCCTGAACACACTGTGGTTCACCGGGTTGTCCCTCCTGGTCGGACTGCCGGTCCCACTGGTCTGCGCCGTGCTCGTCTCCGAACTGCGTCGCGGCGGCGCCCTCGCGCGCACGCTCGCGTACCTGCCGGTGGTGATCCCGCCGGTGGTTGCGGTGCTCCTGTGGAAGGCGTTCTACGCGCCCGGCGAGTCCGGCGTGATCAACAGCCTGCTCGGGCTGTTCGCGCTCGGGCCCTACCCGTGGCTGCAGTCGCCCGTCCTGGCGATGCCCAGCCTGGTGGTGGTCGCCACCTGGTCCGGTGCCGGGACGGCGGTCCTGATCTACCTCGCCGCGCTCGCCGGGGTGAGCAGGGAACTCTACGAGGCGGCCGAGCTCGACGGTGCCTCGGTGCGCCGCCGGGTCTGGCATGTGACCCTTCCACAGATGCGCGGCGTCATCCTGATCCTGCTCCTGTTGCAGATCATCGGTGCGCTCCAGGTGTTCACGGAGCCGTATGTGATGACGGACGGCGGCCCGGCCAACGCGACGGTGACGGTGCTGCTGATGATCTACCGGTACGCGTTCCTGTTCGGGAACTATGGCGTGGCCACGGCCCTGAGCGTGCTCCTGGCCCTGGTCCTGGTGGTGGTCTCGGCCGTGTACCTGCGGCTCACGCGTAGCTGGAGCACCTCATGACGTCCGGCCCGGCGCCCGTGCGTGGCATCCTCTCCTCCGCGGACTGGCGACACTCCGCGACCCGGCGGACCTGGCGCCTGCTGCATGCTGTGCTGTTCGCGGGCCTGGTCGCGTTCGGCGCCCTGCCCCTGGTCTGGATGTGGCGGGCCTCGATCTCGAGTACCGCCGACCTGGTGCAGCGTCCGCTCGCCCTGTGGCCGGACCCGGCCCGGTGGAGCAATCTGTATGACGCCTGGAGCCTGCTCGGGATCGACAGATATCTCCAGAACACAGTGGTGCTCGTGGCCGGCTCGTGGCTGGTCCAGCTGATCGTCGCGACCACGGCGGGTTTCGCGCTCGCGGTCATCCGGCCGTGGTTCGGCAGATTCGTCTACGGAGCGCTGCTCGCCACCTTGTTCGTTCCGGGCACCGTCACGCTGATCGCGCTCTACCTCACGGTGCTCGACCTGCCCGGACTCGGGATCTCGATCGCCGACACGCCGTGGGCGATCTGGCTGCCGGCCGGGGCGCATGCCTTCAACGTGCTGCTCGCGAAGCAGTTCTTCGACGCGATCCCCAGGGAGCTCTTCGAAGCGGCCCAGGTCGATGGCGCGGGGTGGCTGGTCGTGTTCCGTCGGCTGGTGCTGCCGATGTCGCGCCCGATCCTCGCGGTGATCTCGCTGCTGGCCATCATGACCGCGTGGAAGGACTTCCTCTGGCCCCTCGTCGTGCTCTCGGACCCCGCCCAGCAACCGCTCGCGGTCGCCCTGCCTCGCTTGGCCCAGAACACCGATCCTGCCTACCTGGTCGCCGGTCTGGTCATCGCCAGCGTTCCGCCCTTGGTGATCTTCCTGATCTTCCAACGGCAGATCGTCAGCGGTGTCGGCTGGAGCGGGCTGAAGGGGTGACCGGCTGAGCAGCGGCGGGTGCCGGCATGGTCGGCACCCGCGATGCTGCTCTGCCGACCGCGAGGTAGGATCGAACGTATGTTCGTCTCCGGTTATGCCGAGCTGCACGCCCACTCGGCGTTCAGCTTCCTCGACGGCGCCAGTCAGCCCGAGGAACTGGCGATCGAGGCGGCCGGGCTCGGCCTGTCCGCGATGGCGATCACCGATCACAACGGGCTCTACGGGGTGGTCCGGTTCGCCGAGGCCGCCCGCACCCTGAAGCTTCCCACCCTGTACGGGGCGGAGCTGAGCCTGGACGCGCCGGTGCGGCCGACCGGGATGCCGGACCCGCCGGGCACCCACCTGCTCGTGCTGGCCCGTGGGGCCGAGGGGTACCGGCGGCTGTCCCGGTCCATCGCGAACGCCCACCTGGCCAGCGGGAAGAAGGGGGAGGCGCACTACCGGCTCGGTGAGCTCGCGGACCTCGCCGCCGGGAACTGGCTGATCCTCACCGGCTGCCGCAAGGGCTCCGTGCGCCGTGCCCTGGAACCCGAACCCGGCCGCTTCGACCTGGCCGCGGCACGCCGGGAACTGGACGTGCTGACCGACCACTTCGGTGCGGAGAACGTGGTCGTCGAGATCACCGACTCCGGGGCGCCGCTGGACTCGGTGCGCTGCGACGCGCTCGCCGAGCTCGCCGCGGACGCCCGGCTGCCGGTGGTCGCCACCGGGGCGGTGCACTGCGCGAGCCCGGCGGACCAGCCCCTCGCGGACGTGCTGGCCGCGGTGCGCGCCCGCACCACGCTGTCCGAACTCGACGGCTGGCTCCCGCCCAGCGCCGCCCATGTGCGCGCGCCGGCGGAGATGTACGCCCGGCACGCCTCCCGCCCGGAGGCGGTCGCGATGAGCGTGGAACTGGCCCGCCAGTGCGCGTTCGATCTGCGCCTGGTGGCGCCGAACCTGCCCCCGCACCCGGTGCCGCCCGGGCACACCGAGGCCACCTGGCTGCGCCACCTCACCTACGAGGGGGCCCGGGACCGGTACGGCCCGCCGGAGGCGCCGCGGCAGCCCGGCGCGTACGCGACGATCGAGCGGGAGCTCGACATCATCATCGACCTGGACTTCCCCGGGTACTTCCTGATCGTGCACGAGATCGTCGACTTCTGCCGGCGCCACGACATCCTCTGCCAGGGCCGCGGCTCGGCCGCGAACTCCGCGGTCTGCTATGCCCTCGGGATCACCGCCGTCGACGCCGTGCAGCACAAGCTCCTGTTCGAGCGGTTCCTGTCCCCGGGCCGGTCCGGCCCGCCGGACATCGACGTGGACATCGAGTCCCGGCGCCGGGAGGAGGTGATCCAGTTCGTCTACGAACGCTACGGGCGCACCCACGCCGCGCAGGTGGCGAACGTGATCTCCTACCGGCCGCGGTCGGCGATCCGGGACGCCGCCAAGGCGTTCGGCTACGACGTCGGGCAGCAGGACGCCTGGTCCAAGGGCATCGAACGGTGGGGCAGCCTGCGGCCGAGCCCGTCGCCCGACGATACCGGCGGCACCGGCGAGCGGATCAGCGAACTGGAGCGCCGCCGTCGGGACGGGCCGTGGACCCCGAGCGCGGAGGTGGTCGCCGCCTCCGACGGCGCGACCGGCGGCGGCGACCTCGACGGCATCCCCGCCGAGGTCGTGGACATGGCCGAGCGGATGCTGCGCCTGCCCCGCCACCTCGGCATCCACTCCGGCGGCATGGTGCTGTGCGACCGGCCGGTCATCGACGTGTGCCCGGTGGAGTGGGCGACCATGCCCGGCCGCACGGTGCTGCAGTGGGACAAGGACGACTGCGCCGATGCCGGCCTGGTGAAGTTCGACCTGCTCGGCCTCGGCATGCTCACCGCGCTGCGGCTCGCGTTCACCTGGATCAGGGACATCGAGGGCGTGGACGTCGGGCTGCACTCGCTGCCGCAGGAGGACCCGAAGGTCTACGACCTGCTCTGCGCCGCGGACACCGTCGGGGTGTTCCAGGTGGAGTCCCGGGCACAGATGGCCACCCTGCCGCGGCTGCAGCCGCGCACGTTCTACGACATCGTCGTCGAGGTCGCGCTGATCCGCCCCGGACCGATCCAGGGCAACTCGGTGCACCCCTACATCAACCGGGCCCGCAAGCGTGAGCCGGTCACCTACCTGCACCCGCTGCTCGAACCGGCCCTGGCGAAGACGCTCGGGGTGCCGCTGTTCCAGGAACAGTTGATGCAGATCGCGATCGACACCGCGGACTTCACCCCGGCCGAGGCGGACCAGTTGCGCCGGGCGATGGGGTCGAAGCGGTCCCTCGAACGGATGGAGGCGCTGCACGGGCGGCTGCTGGAGGGGATGGCCCGCAACGGCATCGACCGCCCCACCGGGGAGGCGATCTTCGACAAGCTCAAGGCGTTCGCCGACTTCGGGTTCCCCGAGTCGCACGCGTTCTCCTTCGCCTACCTCGTCTACGCGAGCGCGTGGCTGAAGGTGCACCACCCCGAGGCGTTCTACGCAGGGCTGCTCGCGGCGCAGCCGATGGGGTTCTACTCGCCGCAGTCGCTCGTGGCCGATGCCCGACGGCGGGGGGTCCGCGTCGAGCGCGCGGACGTCGCCTTCTCGCAGGTACAGGCGGGCGTCGAACGGGTCGACGGCGGGGGGCTGGCCGTGCGGCTCGGGCTCGCCCCGGTCCGGGGGATCGGTCAGAAGGGGGCGGAGCGGATCGTCGCGGCCAGGGAGGCCGCACCGCTGCGCGACCTCGCCGACCTGGCCCGCCGGGTGCGACTGTCCGCCGCCCAGCTCGAGGCGCTCGCGACCGCCGGGGCGCTGGACTCCTTCGGGCACTCCCGCCGGGAGGCGCTCTGGCTCGCCGGCGCACTGGCGGGGGAGAGCGGTACCTCCACCGTGGTGCGCACGGGCGACGGGCCGGCGGTCCGGGCCGTGCAGGAACCGCTGCCGTTCACCGCCGTCGGTATCGACCTGCCCAACCTGCCGGGCATGGACGAGGTGACCACCGCCGTCGCCGACGTCTGGGCCACCGGGATCTCCACGGACTCCTTCCCGACCGAGTTCCTGCGCTCCGACCTGGACGCCCGCGGGGTGCTGCGGGTGACCGACGTGCCCGGCGCCGGATCGGGCACCCGGGTGCGGGTGGCCGGGGTGGTCACCCACCGGCAGCGCCCGTCCACGGCCGGTGGGGTGACGTTCCTGTCCCTGGAGGACGAGACCGGCCTGCTGAACGTGATCTGCACGCAGGGGCTGTGGGGCCGCTACCGGAGGGTCGCCCGGACCAGCGCCGCCCTGGTGGTCCGGGGCACCGTGGAGACCGCCGACGGCGTGACCAACCTGATGGCGGACTCGGTCACGGCGCTGAGCCTGCGGGTGGCCTCCACCTCCCGCGACTTCCAGTGACCTAGGGTTCGACGGCCTTCGTGTCCGGCTCCATGTCCTCCATCGGCGGGTCGAGGGTCCGCAGCTTCGCGTACACGGCCCAGATCACGGCCACGATCGGGATGACGATCACGGCGCCGAGGATGCCGGCCACCAGGGTGCCCGCCGTCACCGCCAGCGCCACCACCAGCGGGTGCAACGAGACCTGCTTGCCCATCACCAGCGGTTGCAGGATGTGCCCCTCGAACTGGCCGATGAGGGCGATCCCGACACCCACCAGGATCGCGTTGACGGGACCGTTCACGGCCAGGGCCACCACCATCGCGATGATCATCGCCGCGGGCGCACCGACCAGCGGGATGAACGCACCGATGAACACCAGCACCGCCAGCGGCGCGGCCAGCGGGACCCCCGCGATCAACAGGATGATCGCGGCCAGGATGCCGTCCACCAGGGCGATGATCACGGTGCCGCGGGCGTACCCGGAGAACGTGTACCAGCCGACCCCACCGGCGAGCATCCACTTCTCCCGCACCTTCGCCGGGAGTTGGTTCAGGAACCACTTCCACATGTCGGCGCCCCGGGCGAGGAAGAACACGGTCGAGAAGATCGCCAGCGCGAGGGCCGCGAACACCTCGAACACGGACCCGGCCCCGGCCGCCGCCCGGTTGAGCAGGTCGCTCTGGTTCTCCTGCAGCCAGGTCTGCCCCTGTTCCAGCCACTCGTTGACCTGATCCTCGGTGATGGTCAGGCCGAACGGCAGGTTCTGGGCGAGCGCGAACAACTGGGCGATGCCGGTGGAGAACTGCTCCGAGAGGGTCTCCCACTGCCCGGTCACCGAGGTGATCACGTAGGTGAGCAACCCACCGACGAACGCCAGCGCGGACAGCATGCCCAGCGCGGTGGCCAGCCCGCGGGGCATGACCTTCGCGAACACGTTCACCAGCGGCCGCAGCACGGCGGTGATGACCAGGCCGAGGAACACCGCGACGAACACCAGCTGGATCCGTGCGGTGGCCCACACCAGCAGCGAGATGAGCGCGATCACCACCAGGATGCGCCACGACCAGCCGGCGGACTTGCGCATCCAGCGGGGGACGCCGTCGCCGCCGTCGTCCGCGCGCAGGTGCCGCTCCGGGAGCCGGTGCACCCGGGCCCGGGCACCCCGGGCCGGGGACCGGGGCAGCGGTGGCAGCGGGGACGGCTCGGCCGCCGAGCCGTCGGTGGTCTCGGCGGCGGGACGGGCCGTGTTCGCCGACGCGGCCCGGCGTGCCGCGGCGGCCTGGCGGACCGCTGCGGCCTGGATGCGTTGGGGCACGAGTCTCACGCGGGTCAGTCTGCCCCAGTCGGACCCGGATCGCGCGGAGACCTTCCGGTCGCGTCGCTGCTCAGCCGCGGGCGAGGATCGCCCAGCAGCGCACCTGGACCAGATCCTGGAGCGCGGCGGCCTGCCGGGCCGGATCCGGCCAGGTCTCGAGCTGCCAGAGCACGGACTCGACGGATCGGGCGCAGGCCCACTCGCAGATGCGCCGGAACGGGATGCCGAGCGCCCGGGAGGCGAGCTCCACCCGTGGTCGCAGCACGGCCAGGGGATCCTGGTACACGAACGGGTTGTCGATCTGGGACAGCACCGGCCACAGGTCGTAGCCGGGGTCGCCGATCATCGGCTTCGGATCGATCGCGAGCCATTGCGGCGGCACCGAGCCCGGTGCGTCCAGCAGGATGTTGCCGGGGTTCAGGTCACCGTGCAGGACCACGACCGGCCCGGGTTTCGCGCCCGGGCGACCGAATGCCGCGAGCAGCCCGAGGCCGTAGGAGACCTCCCGCCGGAATGCCTCGTACAGGTGGGCCCAACGGTTCGCCCGCTGTGTCGCGATCCGGGACCACGTCGCACTGACGGTGGTCAGCAGTGGCATCTCGGTGCCGGTGGCCACCGCGCGGTGCAGGTTCCGCAGGATCTCCACGGCGATCCCGAGCCGCACGTGCGGGGGTGAGGTGTCCGCGAGCAACAGGGTGCCGGGGTGGGCGCGCCGCAGCAGCAGCGCCCAGTCCTGGGTGTCGTGGTCGAGCAGTTCCACGGCCGCGTGCCCCTGCCACAGGGCCAGGGCGGTCGCCTCGTACTTTGCCTCGTCGTGCGGGAAGGTGAGTTTGAGGACCACCGGGGTCCCGTCCGCCATCGCGCCCGGGGTGGTCCACGCCGCGGTGCCGACCGAGAACGGGTTGCCGAGGGTCAGGCCCCAGCGTTGCACGGCCCGGTCGATCAGGCCGGGCAGCCGGGCCACCCAGGCCGCCCCCGCGGGAGTCGAGGCTGCCCCCGTCGTCAGCGACGCGGGCAGGACCGGGCCGTTCAGCGCCCCACCCCTGCGCTGCGGGCCACCGGCTCCGCGACGGACCGGTTCGTGACCGGTGCCGGCAGCCCGAGCAGGCCGGCCAGGTGCGCCGGGTCCGAGGCGAGGGCGTCCGCGTCGGCGTGTTCGGCCTCCGTGCCGTACCCCCAGGCGACCAGGACGCATGGCATGCCGTGGGCACGGGCACCCTCGAGATCGTGCTCACGGTCGCCGACCATCACCGGGGCGGACAGGTCCGCGCCGGCCGCGTGCAACTGGGTCAGGGCCTTGCCGATCACGTACGCCTTGTCCGAGTTGCGGCCGCGGTCGTCGGCGCCGCAGATCGCGGTGAAGTACCCGGTCAGTTCGAAGTGGTCGAGGATCGCGCGGGCGAACTCCTCCGACTTGGACGTGGCCAGGCTCACCGGGACCCCGGCCTCGCGCAGAGCGACGAGCAGCTGGCGCATCCCGTCGAACACGGCGGAGTTGAACATCGAGCCGCCGCCGTAGTGGGCCCGGTAGAGGTCCTGACCGCGGTCGACGTCCGCGGGATCCACGCCGCCGATGTGCTCGAGCGTCCACGCCAGGGGCGGTCCGACCACGGCGCGCAGCTCGTCCGGTGGCGGCGGCTGGAGGCCGAGCCCGCGAACGGCGGTCACGAAGGAGTCGATCACGCCGGGCGCGGAGTCCGTGATGGTGCCGTCGAGGTCGAGCAGGACGGCGGTCGTGCGATCAGGCATCCTCACCCGCGTCAGCCTAATAGGTAGGGTGGCCGGATCGAACCGACCGACCGCACCCACCCGACCACCGTGGCCACCTCCGGTGACATCGACCTCCGGGCCGACTGCGCCCGCTGCGTGGGCCTGTGCTGCGTTGCGCTGGCATTCTCCAGATCGGCGGACTTCGCGTTCGACAAGGCCGCCGGCGACCCCTGCCGGAACCTGCTGGCCGACCACCGCTGCGCGGTCCACGCCGGTCTGCGGAGCCAGGGGATGGCAGGGTGCACCACCTACGACTGCTTCGGGGCCGGGCAGCACGTCACCGAAGCGACGTTCGCCGGGCGGACCTGGCGCGACGGCGCGGACACCGCCGCGGCGATGTTCGCCGCCTTCGGGGTCATGCGCCGGCTCCACGAGGCACTCTGGTACCTGAACGCGGCCCGGGCCCTCGACCTGCCTCGCGCGCTGGCGAGGCAGGTCCGCCTGCTGATCAGCCGGGTCGAGGAGGCGAGCGCCGCGAGCGCACCGGACCTGGCCGGCGTGGACGTCGACGCCGTATGGGCCGAGATGGCGGAGGCCGCCCTGCGGGCGAGCGCCCACATCCGCGCGTCGGCACCGGGACCACGCGTCGAGTTCCGCGGTGCGGACCTCGCCGGGGCCGATCTGCGCGGCGCCGACCTGCGCGGGGCGAACCTACGTGGCGCCGCCATGATCGGGGCCGACCTGCGTGGCGCCCGGCTCCACCGCGCCGACGTCATCGGCGCCGACCTGCGCGGCGCGGACGTACGGGGCACCGACCTCGCCGACGTCCTGTTCCTGACCCAGCCGCAGGTCGCCGCCGCGACCGGCGATGCCCGTACGGCCCTGCCGGGCGGTTTCGCCCGGCCGGGGCACTGGTGAACGGCGCTGCCCGTGCGGCGGGATGACGCTCGGCCGGTGCCCGCCTCGCCCGGGGAGGCGCCGATGAGCGAACAGCCCCCGCGTCCTGGCCCGCTCGGTCCCGGTTTCCGGAACGTCTTCGTCGCGAACCTGGGGTCCAGCCTCGCGGACGGGATCGCCCGGGTGGCCGCGCCGCTGCTCGCGGTCCGGCTCACCGACGATCCGCTGCTGATCTCGGGAATCGCCGCCGTCGCACTGCTGCCCTGGCTGTTCTTCGCGATCCCGGCCGGGATCGTCCTGGACCGCATCGACCGACGGCGAGCCCTTGCCGTCGCGAACGCGGTGCGGACCGTACTGGCGGTCGCACTGTTCGTCCTGACCGCTACCGGCTCCCTGACGATCTGGTGGTTGTACGCCGTGATCTTCGTCTACGGCGCGTTCGAGACCCTCTACGACGGGGCGATCCGGGCGGTGGTCCCCAGCCTCGTCGAACGGCGCAGCCTGCCACGGGCGAACTCCCGGATCGAAGCAGGCGAGCTCGTGGTGCAGAACTTCGCGGCCGCGCCGTTCACGTCGGCTCTGTTCGCGGTCTCGGTCCTCATCCCGCTGGGGGTCGGGGTGCTCGGCTACGCGGTCGCCGGGTTGCTCGCCCTCTGGCTGCCGCTGGCCGCGGCCGGGGAGCACCACGGCACCGGCGGCGAGCGGGAGCGGGTGCCGTGGCGCGACGAGGTCCGGCAGGGACTGCGGTTCATCCTCGGGAACCGGACCCTGCGACCACTCTGGTTCCTGAGCACCGTGGTGGCCCTGGGCCACTCGGCGGCGACCGCGACCCTGGTGCTCTACGTGCTCGACCGGCTCGGCGTCCCCGAGGCCTGGTTCGGGGCGTTCATGCTCTCGATGGCCGTCGGCGGGCTCGTCGGCGCGTGGGTCGCGTCGCCGGCGAAGGAGCGCTTCGGCGCCGGCCCGGTGATGGCGGTCGCCAGCCTCGCCTCGGCCCTCGCCGTCGTCGCGATCGGCGTGTGGCCGACGGTGCCCGGCGCCGCCGTCGGACTGGCCGTCTCCTCCGGGGCCGTGACGGCCTGGAACGTGCTGGTCATGTCGTTGCGGCAGAGCATCATCCCGAGCCGGTTGCTCGGGCGGGTGCACGGCACCTGGCGAACCCTGTTGTGGGGGGTGATCCCGCTGGGCTCGGTCCTGGGGGGTCTGCTCGCCCGGGTCGACCTGGTCACACCGCTGCTGGTCGGGGGTGGGCTCGCCGCGCTCACGAGCCTGCTCGGGTTCCGGTTCCTGTACTCCCTTCCCGACCCCGAGGACGTCGAGGCGACGCCGTGAGGCCTCAGGAGCCGCCGGCGTAGCCGTGCTGGCGCCAGGCCTCGTAGATCGCGAGGGCGGCGGAGTTGGACAGGTTGAGCGACCGGATCCCCGGGAGCATCGGGATCCGCACCCGGTCCGTGACCCGCTCGTCGGTCAGCACGTGCTCGGGGAGGCCCGTCGGCTCGGGGCCGAACAGCAGCGTGTCGCCCGCGGCGTAGTCGACGTCGGTGAAGGACCGGGTCGCGTGGCCCGTGAAGGCGTACACCCGCCCGGTCCCGACGTCCTGCACGCGCGCCAGGGCGGTGTCGAGGTCAGGGTGCACCTCCACGCGCGCCAGGTCGTGATAGTCGAGGCCGGCCCGGCGCAGGTTGGCGTCGGAGAGGTCGAAGCCGAGGGGCTCGACCAGGTGCAGCGTGGTGCCGGTGGCGGCCGTCAACCGGATGGCGTTGCCGGAGTTGCCCGGGATCCGCGGCTCGAAGAACATGATGTGGAACACCAGACCATCGTCCCACCGCGGGAGCGAGTCACCGGCCCGGCCAGGTCCAGGACGGCCGGCTGAGCAGCCCCTGCCCGGCGATCGTGGTCTCACCGAGGTCCTTGACGAGTTCGACCCGCTCCAGGTCCGCGCCGGTCAGGTCGGCGAGGGCCGCCTGTAGCGTCGCGGAATGGGTCACGACGACCACCTGCATCTCCTCGCTCGCGGCATGGATCAGGCCCGCGAGCGGTCCGATCAGCTCCGGGTGCAGGCTCGTCTCCGGCTCGTTCAGCACGAGGAGTTCGGGTGGCCGCGGCGTCAACAGGGCAGCCGTCAGCATCAGGTAGCGCAGCGTTCCGTCGGATAGCTCGTCCGCCCGCATCGGTCGGAGCATGCCGTCCTGGCGCAGCGCGAGCCCGAACCGCCCGGCGTCGACCGACACCTCGATCCGGGAACCGGGGAACGCGGCATCGACGGTGCGGGCCAGAACGCCGGACCTGCCGATCTCCTCGATCGTCGCGAGCGCCGCCGCGAGGTCCGCACCGTCGTGGGCCAGGACCGGGGTGCGGGTCCCGACCGGTGCGAGCCGGGCCGGGGCCGACGCGTCCGTGCGCAGATGGTCGTAGAAGCGCCAGCCGCGCAACTGTTCGCGCAGTTCCAGCAGCTCCGGGGCGCGGTGCGGATCGGCGACGTGGCCGAGCATCGAGTCGTAGTCAGCGAGCGACCGCGTGAGCTCGGTCCAGGAGCGCCCGTCCCGCACCCTCACCACCGGTCCCCGGCGTTGGGCCAGGACCGCTGCCGGTCTGGCCACCGGACCGGACCAGACCGTCTCCACCTTGATCTCCGGGTCCAGGGCGAACCGGCCCGAACCCACATCGGGCCGGGGCAGACCCAGGTCCATGGCGTAGCCGAACCCGTCCCCGGCGAAGCCCAGTTGCAGGCGCACCGGCCCGGAGCGCCGCGTGCCCTGGACCGGCACCTCACCGCGACGCATCGAGGCGGAGATGGTCTCCGGGCCGGCCCAGAGCGTCGACGGCAGCCCACCCTCCCGGGCCAGCGCCGCGACGGCGCCGCCTCGCGCGGCGTCGGTGAGTAGCCGGAGTGCCCGGTACAGGCTGGACTTGCCGGACCCGTTCGCCCCCGTGATCAGGGTCAACCGCCCGAGCGGCACCACCACGTCCCGCAGCGACCGATATCCCTGGACGGCGAGCGTGGTGAGCATGGACCGAACAGTAGGGCCCAGGACCGACAGCGGGGCCGCCGTCGCCCGTTCCTGCCGACGGGCACGACAACTACTGGCAACCCGGTGGGGGTCCGGGCACCACGGCATTACGGTCGCGCCATGGCGCAGGAGCTGTCGGAACGGCCCGAAATTGCCCCGGGGGTCACCCTGACCACGGGAGAGGCCGGGCTGCCCATGATCCGGGTGGAGCGCGGACCGGCAGCGGGTTCGCTCTACCTGCACGGCGCCCACGTGGTCGAGTGGGTTCCGGTCGGGCGCGGTTCGGTCCTGTGGCGCAGCGCCGTACCGCACGACGGCGGGTCGGGACTGATCCGCGGTGGCGTCCCGATCTGCTTCCCCTGGTTCGGCAGCGGTCCGGACGGCGACCGCGATCCGCTGCACGGGTTCGCGGGCCGGCTCCCGTGGGAACTCGACGAGATCCGCGACACCGACGACGGCGTCCTGGTGGTACTGCAGCTGAGCGACTCACCGGCGACCACGGTCCACTGGCCGCACCGTTTCGAGGCGACCTATCAGGTGCTGTTCGGCGAGGACCTCCGGCTGAGCCTGCAGGTCCGCAACACCGGCACCGAGGCCTTCACGTTCGAGCAGGCCCTGCACAGCTACTTCACCGTCAACGACGTCGCCGGGATCGCGATCCGTGGACTCGAGGGCGCCACCTACACCGACCGGGCACCCGGGGCCGCCCACCCCAGGGGCGTGCTCGGCGGCCCGCTGCACATCGTGGGGGAGACCGACCGGGTCTTCGAGGAGACCACGGCCACGACCTACATCCAGGACACCCTGCACACGGTGCGGATCGCGAAGACCGGCGCGTCCAGCACCGTCGTGTGGAACCCGTGGACGGACAAGGCTCAGGTCATGCCCGACTTCGGTGACGACGAGTGGCCCTGGATGGTGTGCGTGGAGTCCGGCAACGTCGGCTCCGACGCGATCACCCTCTCGCCCGGGCAGGCACACACGATGACCACCACGATCACGCTGGACTGACCGGTCCGCCGAGCCCGTCCGCGACCGGCGATGCCGGCCGGCAAGCCGGTCGCCGTCGTGGTCGAGGATCGGGCACCCATCCGTTCGGCGACCCGCTCCGAATGACCCCTGACCGGACCATCCGGTCGAGAGCCCGACCGAGACGAGCGTATGGTTCCGCGAATGCAACCGGTGCCGGGGGAACGAGAGCCCCTCGGCGGCGGTCCGACCCCGGACGAGCCGACCGAGTTGGCCGAGCTGCTCCGTCGGAGCGCGCGCGGGGACGAACACGCGTTCGCGCGACTGTACGACAGCACGTCGGCGCGGGTCTTCGGCGTCGTGGTGCGTGTGGTGCGTGACCGCGCCCAAGCGGCGGAGGTGACCCAGGACTGCTACCTGCAGGTGTGGCAGCAGTCGGCGCGGTTCGATGCGGCCCGCGGCTCGGTGCTCGCGTGGATGCTCACGCTGGCCCACCGACGCGCGGTGGACCGGGTGCGCTCGGCGCAGGCCGCCGGAGCGCGAGACGCACGCTACGCCGTGCGTGAGCCAACCCAGGAGCGCGATGTCGGCGAGGCGGTCGTGGACAAGTTGGAGGCCGAACGTGTGCGTAAGGCCCTGGGGACCCTGACCGGGATCCAGCGCGAGGCGATCGAGCTCGCCTATCTGGGTGGCTACACCCACACGGAGGTGGCCGGCCTCCTCGACATCCCGCTCGGCACGGCGAAGACTCGGCTACGGGACGGACTGATCCGGCTACGAGACCATTTCGGGGGTGAGAGGCGATGACCGTGGAAGGTGAGTCGGCGCACGTGCTGACCGGGGCCTACGTCCTCGATGCGCTCGATGCCGACGAGCTCAGGGCGTTCGAGCTACACCTCGCGGCGTGCTGCGACTGCCGTGAGGAGGTGCAGTCCCTGCGTGCGGCCGTGTTGCGTCTGCCCGCCGTGAGCGCGGTGGCTCCACCGCCCGAGTTGCGTGGATCGGTGCTCGGCCTCATCTCGCAGGTGCGCCCCCTGCCGCCGCTGCCCGAGCACACGCTCGCCACCGACGGCACCGACGGCACCGACGGCACCGACGGCACCGACGGCACCGATCCCGAACGGTCGGTGTCCGGCGGCCCCGACCGCGACGCAGCGGCCGAGCCGGCCGAGCCGACCGAGCCGACCGAGCCGACCGAGTTCAGCCGTGCTCGGGCCCGCCGCGATCGGCGCGCCAACCGATGGCGACTCGTCGCGGCCGCGGCCGTGATCGTCGCCCTCGGCAGCGTGGGATGGGGAGTCCTCGGACCCGAGGAGCCGCCGGCTCGCGAGCTGGCGGGAGTGCAGCGGGAGAGCGAGGCCCAGCTGCTGGCCCTCCTGGAGGCGCCCGACCTCGAGGTCTATGCGAGCGGTGACGCCGCCGGGGTGCATGGCACTGTGTTGCGCTCGAGCGCCCTGGACAGTTCGGCCGCGGTCCTGCGGAACCTGCCGGGTCTGGGACCGGACGAGGTCTTCCAGGCGTGGACGCTCGAGGGGGCGGTCCCGGCGAGTGCCGGGTTGTTCGCGTCCTCGGACGGCGGTGCGATCGTGGTGCTCGAGGGTGACGTCCTCGGCGCGGACTCCGTTGCCGTGACGATCGAGCCGGCGGGTGGCTCGCCCGCACCGACCGGCGACATCCTGGTCCAGGTCCCCGTCGTGCAGTCCTAACCGCGGGTGAGCCCCACCGGGGCCCGCCGTGCCGGGGCCGCGGGCCCGCCGTACCCTGACCGGAACGGGTGCTCGCCAGGGGACCCGGCATCGAGGAGGTGGCACCCATGCAGCAGGCACAGCCGACGGACCCTTCGGATCAGGAGCGGCGCGAGCCGAGCACGGACGACCAGGGGGAGGCGCCCGGTTCGGAGCACGAGGACACGTTCGTGGACGAGTCCGCCACACCCGAGCACGGGACCGGATCCGAGCCGGAGATCCCGGAGTAGGACCCGCGGCCGTCCTTCGGCGAGACCGACAGCGACGACCTCGGCTACGACGAAGGCCCCCGACCGATCCGGTCGGGGGCCTTCGCGTCGCTGTCTCAACGAGTGTCCGAGGGGGGACTTGAACCCCCACGCCCGATAAAGGGCACTAGCACCTCAAGCTAGCGCGTCTGCCAATTCCGCCACCCGGACTCAGGTGGTCGTGAAGGGCCCGTTCGAGCCGCTCACAACGCCCGTAAAGATATCACGCGAGGGGCGCAGTTCCGAACACGCCGATGGGGCCCGGCCGGGTGGCCGGGCCCCATCGGTTCAGCCCTGGTTCAACTCCGGTTCAGCGGATCAGCAGATGCCGAACAGGATGCACTTGAGCAGTGCCGCCAGGAGCTGAGCGAGCAGCTTCAGCAGGTCGCCGATCGACGGCGGGCCCGGCGGGTCCACCGGCGGCGGGTTCCCGTCACCGTCCCGGTCGACCGTGAACGCCGGCGACGTGAAGCTCTCCACGTGGTCGGGGTTCGCCTCGTCGCCGAGCGCGGCCAGGGCCGTGATCTCCATCACGTAGTTGCCGTCGGGCAGGGTCTGCACCCGGTCACCGCCACGCCCGTGGCCCGGGCCGGTCAGCGTCCCGTCCCAGGTGAACGCGCTGAAGTCGTTCGGGTTGACGGAGCGGCCCAGGTAGTCGTGCACCTGGTAGGTCGGGTTCACCCCGGCCGGGTCGCCCCGGCTGCCGTCCGCGTTCGCGTGGTAGATGTCCACCTGCACCGACCGCGCCGGGTGCGCCAGGTTCACGAGGGTGGTCGGCACGTCGCCGTCCGCCATCGAGTAGACCTGGCCCTCCTCCGCGAGGTCCCAGGAACCGCCGGCGAGGCAGTCCGGCCCCTCGAGCACGCTGCACTCGGTGAGCGCGGCCAGGGCCGGGAACGCCGAGCCCTCGGTCAGCATCAGCGGCAGGGCCTGGTAGTCGCCCGCGAACCCGGCGTAGGGCACCCGGATCGGCTGCGCGGCGCCGGCCGTCAGCGAGATGTAGCCGCCGTACTGGGCCAGTTCGAGGTCGGCGCTCGGGGTGATCGAGACGTCGATCTCGACGCTGCCACCGGCCGGCACGGTCACCGAGGCCGGCATGTCGACGGTGGACTCGGCCCAGTAGAAGCTGGGGTTGTACGGCGCGCCCCCGGTCGAGACCGCGTCCTCGAAGGTGAGGTCGTAGGTGAGCTCGTCGGCACCGGTGTTGGTCACCGTGAGCGTCCGGGTCACCGGGCCCGCCTCGCTCTCCCCGAGGGAGAGCTTGCCGGGTGAGACCAGGGTCTCGGTCAGGATCGCGTCGTCGATGTCCAGCATCCCGGCGCCCTGACGGTGCACCGGTTCGAGCGCCCCGACGCCCGTGTTGAGGGACCACAGGGCCGGGTCGGCGTTGTTCTGCAGGACGTCCCGGACCGCCGACGGCGTCGTGCCGGGATGGGCTTGCAGGTACAGGGCGACGGCGCCCGCCACGTGCGGCGACGACATCGACGTGCCCGAGTTGCTGGCGTGGCCACCCTGCTCGAGCGGGACCGTCGACCAGATCGACCCACCGGGGGCGCCGATGTCCGGCTTGATCTGCAGGTCCGCCGTCATCCCGTACGAGCTGAAGCTGGAGATCAGCCCACCCGTCGGGTTCGGTGCCGTGGTGGTCTGGTCCGTCCAGGTCAGGTCCACCGGGCCGGCGAGGGCCGCCGCGGTGTACGCCTGCCCGTCCTCGGCCCCGATGAAGATCACCGGGATGGTGATCGGCTCGGCACCCTCGACGGTCGCGTTGAGCAGGCCGGGCACGTTGTTGTAGATCAGGACGGCGGCCGCACCGGCGTTCTGCGCGGTCAGCGCCTTGTTGTAGAAGCTGGCGTCACACTCCGGCGTGTTCGGCCCGAGGCCACGTTCGACCAGGACCGCGGAACCGGTGAGGTCCGCCTCGATCGGGGTACAGGCCCGAGCCTCGTCGGTGCCCGGTTCGCCGAGCGCGACCAGCGGCAGCGAGCCCGAGGTCGGTGCCTCCGGGGAGCCCGTGGCGGGGGTGTACCCGGCCAGGTGGTCTCCGACGGCCACGGCGTTCGCCGTGATCTGGGTGTTGTCGTAGGAGGCGACACCGATCACCTTGTCGCCGACGCCGGGGGCGCCGGCGGCCCAGGTGCCGAGGTCGCCCTCGTTGCCGATGGAGGCGACGACCACGACGCCCGCGTCCACGAGGTTGTCCGAGGCGACCGCCGTCGGGTACTCCGGCCAGGTCGCCAGGGCGGAGCCGATCGACATGTTCAGCACGTCCATGCCGTCCGCGAGGGCCAGCTCCATGGCCTCGATCATGACGTCGGCCGTGGTGGAGCCGGCGCAGCCGAACACGCGGTAGGCGCCGAGGGTCGCGTCGGGGGCAACGCCCCGCACTCCGTCGTTGGCGAGATCGCCGTTCGCGCCGACGATGCCGGCCACGTGCGTGCCGTGACCCTCGCAGTCGTCGGGGTTGCCGTCCGGCTGCGGCACCGGCTGGTAGGCCGGGTCGGAGGGGTCGGCGTTGTAGGAGTCACCGACGAGGTCGTACCCGTAGGCGATGCGCTCGGTGGGGAACGACGTCTCACCGGGCACGCCGGAGCCGCCGAAGTCCGGGTGGTCGATGTCCACGCCGGTGTCCATCACCCCGACCCGCAGGCCCTCGCCGGTGAAGCCGAGCTCGCTCTGGGCGATGTCCGCGCCGGACTGGGACAGTGCCGACGCCAGGTCCGGTACGGGGGAGTTCTGGTCCTCCGGGATCTCGTACAGCAGGACCGGGAAGACCGCGACCACACTGTCGGCCTCCTCGGCGAGCGTGGCGGCATCATCGTCCGACACGGCGACCGAGAGGCCGTTCCAGAGGGTGCTGTAGGTGTTGCGGACATCCACCTCGACGCCCAGGTCCGCGGCCTCGTCGAGGAAGGCCTGCTGGTCGCTCGCCGTCGCGGCGACGGTGCCACCTCGCGCCGTCGGTGCGGCCTCGAGCTGGACGAACCACGCCCCGGTCGGGGACGTGAGATCGCCCTCGTCGGTGGGGGAGGCCGCTCCGTAGTCGGAGGCCGTGCCGAGGTCTCCGGCATCGGGACTGGCAGACGCGGCTGTGATCGGGACGGCAGTGGCGGCGATGATGCCTGCCACCGAGCCCAAGGCAACAGCCCGACGTCTGCTCGGGCTCACCCCAGACCAACTGGGTCGACGCATGAAGGATCTCCTCATCGTGATGTCGCGAGGCTCCCGGACCAGGAGCATTCGAGCAACATACTGGGAATGAGGGGGAATTGTGAACGGGGTCACACCGAACGGGTCGAACCGAGGGCCACACTCGGGGCGCTCGGGACGGCATGAGGAACGGCCCCGAGGCGCAGTACGCCTCGGGGCCGCCCGCGCGACGGCCGTTCAGAGGGGGGCCGTTCGGCCCGTCGCGACGAGCCGGGCTTCAACGTCTCCGAGGGGGACGGGGACTGGTCCCGGCTGAGGACCAACTGTACTAGAAAGTCCGGCGTTCAACGAGTCTCTCGTCGAACCGTTCGCGCGTGCGGGCCCGGCATCCGACAAGCACCCGACAGGCACCCGCGTGGACGACCCGGATCCGGGTTCCGGTAAGAATGGGCGCATGACCTCACCGACACTCGGCGACAACCCCTTCGCCGCCGCGTCCACGCTTCCCTACGGACTTCCGGACTTCTCCGCGATCCACACCGAGCACTTCCGGCCCGCCTTCGACGCCGGACTCGCGCAGCAGCGGGCCGAGTGGGAGGCGATCGCCACCGATCCGCAGGCGCCGACGCTGGCGAACACGCTGGAGGCGCTCGAGGTCTCCGGTCGGTTGCTCGCCCGCGCGCTGACCGTGTTCTACACGCTGGTGAGTTCGGCCGGCACGGATGAGATACGCGAGATCGAGGCCGAGTACGCGCCGAAGCTCTCCGAGCACCGGGACGCTCTTTACCTCGACCGGCGCATCTTCGCCCGCCTGGAGTCGCTCACCGACGCCGCCACGCAGGCCGGACCGGAGACGGACTGGCTGCTGCGGACCCACCTGAAGAACTTCGTCCGCGCCGGGATCCGGCTCGACCCCGAGCAGCAGGACCGGCTCCGGGCGCTGAACGGGGAACTCACCTCCCTGGAGACGGAGTTCTCCCAGCGCGTGGTCAGGGGCATGGAGGCGGCCGCCGTCACCGTCACCGACCCGGCCCAGCTGGACGGACTCGCGCCGGACGCCGTCTCCGCGCTGGCCCAGGCCGCCACGGACCGGGACGCCGAGGGTTACCTGATCACCCTGCAGCTGCCCACGCCCCAGGCCGTAGTGGGGCAGAGCCCCAACCGGGACCTCCGCCGTCGGGTGTTCGAGGCCTCGACCGGCCGCGGGACCGGAACCGACCCCGACTCCGACACCCGCCGGGTGATCCTCGACCTGGCCCGCAAGCGCGCCGAGCGGGCCCGCCTGCTCGGCTACGCCCACCACGCTGCCTACGTGGCCGAGGACGGCACCGCGGCCACCACCGAGGCCGTGAACGAGATGCTCGGCCGGCTCGCCGGGCCGGCGGTGCGCAACGCCCGCGCCGAGGCGGGCGACCTGCAGAGCGCGCTCGCTGCCGACGAGCCGGGTGCCGAGCTGGCGCCGTGGGACTGGTCGCTGTACGCCGACCGGGTCCGCCAGCAGAGGTTCGCGTTCGACGAGGGCGAACTGCGCCCCTACCTCGAACTCGAACGCGTCGTCACCGACGGCGTGTTCTTCGCCGCGAACGCGATCTACGGCCTCGAGTTCACCGAACGCACGGACCTCACCGGCTACGCCGACGGGGTCCGCGTGTTCGAGGTCAGGGAGGCGGACGGAACCGCGCTGGGGCTGTTCGTCGCCGACTACTACGCTCGTGAGGGCAAGCGCGGCGGCGCCTGGATGCACAACCTGGTCGACCAGTCCGACCTGCTCGGCCTGCCGCCGGTCGTCGTCAACAACCTCAACGTCACCCGGCCGGCCGCAGGCGAGCCGACGTTGCTCACCTGGGACGAGGTCATCACCGCGTTCCACGAGTTCGGGCACGCCCTGCACGGTCTGTTCTCGCGGGTGCGCTACCCGTCCCTGTCCGGGACCAATGTGCCGAGGGACTTCGTCGAGTACCCGTCCCAGGTCAACGAGATGTGGGCCTGGCACCCGACGGTGCTCGCCAACTTCGCCCGGCACCACCGCACCTCCGAGCCGCTCGACGCCGCGACCCTGGACCAGTTGCGGGCTTCGCAGGCCTACGGGGAGGGCTTCGCCACCACCGAGTACCTGGCCGCCGCGCTGCTCGACCAGGCCTGGCACCAGATCACCCCCGAGGAGGTGCCCGACGACGTCGCCGGGGTGGAGGCGTTCGAGGCCGCCGCCCTCGAACGGGCCGGGGTGGCGTACCCGCTGGTGCCGCCGCGGTACCGGTCCACGTACTTCAACCACACGTTCGGCGGCGGCTACGACGCCGGTTACTACTCCTACATCTGGAGCGAGGTCCTGGACGCGGACACGGTCGACTGGTTCGCCGAGGAGGCCGCCAAGGACGGCGACGGGGGCCTGAACCGGGCCGCGGGGGACACCTTCCGGGCGAAGCTGCTCTCCCGTGGGCATGCCCAGGACCCGCTGCAGTCCTACCGGGACCTGCGCGGCCGGGACGCCGTGATCGACCCGCTGCTCAAGCGCCGGGGACTCGGCGAATGAACACCCCGGACCCGGTGAGCGCCGCGGAACTGGACGCGGTGGCGATCTGCCGCGCCCTGATCCGCATCGACTCCTCCAACTACGGCGACGGCAGCGGCCCGGGGGAACGCGAGGCCGCTGAGTACGTCATGGGCCTGCTCACCGAGGTCGGCTACGACCCTGAGTACTTCGAGTCCGCGGACCGTCGCGGCAACGTGGTCCTGCGGATCCCGGGCACCGACCCGAGCCGGCCGGCGCTGGTGCTGCACGGGCACACCGACGTGGTCCCCGCCCAGGCGTCCGACTGGAAGATGGACCCGTTCGGCGGCGAGGAGATGGACGGCATGATCTGGGGCCGTGGCGCCGTGGACATGAAGGACATGGACGCCATGATCCTGGCCGTGCTCCGGGACATGAAGCGTTCGGGCTGGCAGCCGCCCCGGGACCTGATCGTCGCGTTCTTCGCCGACGAGGAGGCGGGCGGCACCTACGGGGCGCGGTACGCCGTCGACGAGCGTCCCGACCTGTTCGAGGGCGCCACCGAGGCGATCAGCGAGGTCGGCGGGTACAGCGTCGAGCTGAACGGCCGCCGGGCCTACCTGCTGCAGACCGCGGAGAAGGGCCTGCTCTGGCTCAGGCTGATCGCCGACGGCACCGCGGGGCACGGATCGCAGGTCAACACCGACAACGCGGTCACCCGGCTGGCCGGGGCGGTGTCGCGGATCGGGGCGCACTCGTTCGGGCGCAGCCTCTCGCCCACGGTGGCGGCACTGCTCGACGGCGTCGCGCAGCTGACCGGGATCCCGTTCGATCCGCAGGACGAGGGTTCGGTCGACGCGCTCGTCGCGGCGCTCGGTCCGGCGAGCAAGTTCGTCGGGGCCACGCTCGCGACGAATGCCAACCCGACCCAGCTCGGCGCCGGGTACAAGGCGAACGTGATCCCCGGCAGCGCCGAGGCGGTCATCGACGTCCGGTTCCTGCCCGGGCAGGAGGACGCGACCATGGCGACCCTGACCGAGCTGGCCGGGCCGGGGATCCGGTTCGAGGACGTGCAGCGCAACATCGCCCTCGAGGTGCCGTTCGCCGGTGACCTGGTGGACGCGATGGTCGCCGCGATCGACGTCGAGGACCCGGGTGCGGTCGTGCTGCCGTACATGCTCAGCGGCGGCACGGACAACAAGTCCCTCGCCCGGCTGGGCATCACCGGCTACGGCTTCGCGCCGCTGCAGTTGCCGCCGGAGCTCGACTTCGCGGGCATGTTCCACGGCGTCGACGAGCGGGTGCCGGTCTCGTCCGTGCAGTTCGGGGTCCGGGTCCTGACCCGGCTGCTGCGGACCTGCTGAGCCCGGTCGTCCGGACGGGCCTACAGGGTGCTGGCCACCTTGATGATCCGGCGCCGCAGCCACACCTTGCGCATGCCGCCGACGTACAGCCGGAGCCGGGCCAGTTCCCAGCGTCCGTATTCCGCCTCGTCGGTCAGCAGCCGGCGCACGTCGTGGCGGCTGGTGGTGCGGGGAAGGGTCAGTTCCCGGAACTCGTACTGGGAGGCGTGGCTGGGTCGTGCTTGCTTGGTCGACTGCTTGGGTGCTGCGGACTCCATCCGCACAGCGTAGGCGAGAAGTTCACGATTTTGCGGTGTCATTCGCCGGTGTTGACCGCTACGGTCAGCACATGGCTACCGAACCTCGCGCAGCACTGGACCGGCTCACCGCTGCCTTCGAGGCGCACCTGGACGCCGTCGCATCCGCCGGCGACGACAATTCGCCGGCCGTGATCGCGGCCACCAACACCCTCGCCGACGCGTTCGAGACCTACGACGAGGCCCTCTACGACGCCCACGGCGTCGACACCCCGTTCGTGGTCTACGACGGCGAGGACGACGAGGACGAGGACTTCGACGACTTCGACGACGAGGACGAGGACGAGGGCGACGACGAGCTGGACGGCGACGACGAGGAGTAGACCGGCAGGGCCCGACGGCGCCCGCTCAGCAGGTGCGCGCCGTCACCGTCGTTCGGGGTAGCCGTACGACGGTGCGGTGACCTCGTCCAGCACTGCGCGGATCTGATCGGGCAGGGCCAGGTCGACCGCCGCGAGCGTGCCCCGCAGTTGCGCGGGGGTGCGGGCGCCCACGATCGCGCTCGCGACGCCGTCGACGTCCCGCGCCCAGGCCAGCGCCACCTCCACCGGCGCGCGTCCGAGACCGTCGGCGGCGGTGGCGACCGCCTCGACCACCCCACGCGCCTCGAGGGTCAGGTACGGGTCCACGAACCCGCGCAGGTGCGGCGACGCCGCCCGCGAGTCCGCCGGGACCGACCGCCGGTACTTGCCGCTCAGGACCCCCCGCCCGAGCGGGGACCAGGCCAGCACCCCGACCCCGAGTTCCCGGGCCGCCGGCAGCACCTCGCGTTCGATCCCCCGCTCGAGCAGCGAGTACTCCATCTGAGCGGCCGTGCAGAACGTGTCGTCCGCCTCCAGCAGGGTGGCCATCCGGGCCACCTGCCAGGCGGGGAAGTTGGACAGGCCCACGTAGCGGGTGCGTCCGGACCGGACCGCCTCGCGTAACGCGGAGATCGTCTCCCGGACGGGGGTGGTCGGGTCCGGGGCGCCCACCAGCCAGAGGTCCAGGTGATCGGTGCCGAGCCGGGCCAGGCTCGCGTCCAGCGTGTCCAGGAGGCTGCGCCGGGAGGCGTCCACCCGACCGTCGCGGACCCCGGCCTTCGAGCACAGCACCACCTCGTCGCGGTCGACGGTGTCCGCCAGCAGTGCCCCGATCAGCTCCTCGGCCGCACCGTCGGCGTAGGTGGCGGCCGTGTCGAGCAGCGTGCCGCCCGCATCCAGGAAGACGCGTAACTGCTCGGCCGCCTCGTGCTCGTCCGTGTCACGGCCCCACGTCATCGTGCCGAGGCCGACCGCCGAGACCGTGAGCCCGCTGCCGCCGACCTGCCGTGACTCCATGGGGCACGAGGCTACCTGCCACGGCGTCTACCCTTGGCGCGTGACATGGTGGGAAGCAGTGATCCTGGGTCTGGTCCAAGGTCTGACCGAGTTCCTCCCGATCTCGTCGTCGGCGCACCTGCGCATCGTCGGTGAGTTGCTGCCCGGTGGCAGCGACCCCGGCGCCGCGTTCACCGCCATCACGCAGATCGGTACCGAAGCGGCGGTGATCCTCTACTTCCGGCGCGACTTCGCCCGGATCATCGGCCGGTGGTTCCAGGCGCTGCCGGTGGGGCCATGGCGGAACCAGGTGCCGACCTCGGACCCGGACGCCCGGATGGGGTGGTTCATCATCCTCGGGTCCATCCCGATCGTCGTCCTGGGCCTGCTGTTCAAGGACGCGATCGAGCACGCACTGCGCAACCTCTACCTGACGGCGCTCATGCTGGCCCTGTTCGCGCTGATCCTCGGCTTCGCCGACGCGCGGGGTGCGAAGACCCGCACACTGGACACCCTGACGATGAAGCACGCCTGGCTATTCGGGTTCGCCCAGGCGCTCGCGCTCGTCCCGGGCGTCTCCCGGTCCGGTGGCACGATCACCGCCGGGCTGCTGATGGGGTACACCCGCGAGGCCGCCGCGCGGTACTCGTTCCTGCTCGCGGTGCCGGCCGTCCTCGGCTCGGGGTTCTACCAGCTCGTCAGGAGCGGCGGCACCGGGGGAGCCGCGGGGTTCGGCGCGACCGCGCTGGCGACCGTGATCGCGTTCGCGGTCGGGTACGTCGTGATCATCGCGTTCCTGAAGATCGTCTCGACATACTCCTACAAGCCGTTCGTGTACTACCGGATCGGGCTCGCCGCGCTGGTCGTCGTGTTGCTCGTCACAGGCGTGCTCGAGCCGCTCCCGCCCACCGGATAGGGTGAGCGGGTGCAGTCATGGCCCGCCCCCCGCATTCCTGAACTCCCCGGTCGCGGCCCGGGCCTGAGCCTGACCGACACCGCGACCGGTGCCCGGACGGAGCCGACGGACGACGGCGTGGGCCGGCTGTACGTGTGCGGCATCACCCCGTACGACTCGACCCATCTGGGGCACGCGTTCACCTACGTCACCTTCGACCTGATCGGGCGCGTGTGGCGCGACGCCGGCGTGGACGTGCGGTACGCGCAGAACATCACCGACGTGGACGACCCCCTGCTCGAGCGGGCCACCGAGACCGGCGTCGACTGGCGTGACCTCGCCGACGACCAGGTGGACCTGTTCCGCGGTGACATGGCGGCCCTGCGGGTGATCCCGCCGGACCACTACGTGGGCGTCGTCGAATCGATCGGCCTCGTCGTCGACGCGGTCGAGCGGCTCGTCGAGGCCGGTGCCGCCTACCGGGTGGACGCCGACGTGTACGCCGACCTGAGCGCCGACGCCGCGTTCGGAGGTGTCGGCCACCTGGACCACACGCAGATGGACGAACTGTTCGCCGAGCGCGGCGGCGACCCGGAACGGCCCGGCAAGCGGCACCCGCTCGACCCGCTGCTCTGGCGCGGGCGGCGCGACGGTGAACCTCACTGGGACGGCCGCAGCCTCGGCGAGGGCCGGCCCGGCTGGCACATCGAGTGCGCGGCCATCGCCGCCAGCCACCTCGGCCTCCCGGTGACAGTGCAGGGCGGCGGGACGGACCTGATCTTCCCGCACCACGAGATGAGCACGAGCCACCTGCGTCTGCTCAGCAACGGCACCGGCGGCAGCGAGCCGATCCGGGCGTTCGTACACTCGGGCCTGGTCGGCTACCAGGGCCACAAGATGAGCAAATCCCGCGGCAACCTCGTGTTCGTTTCCGCCCTCACGGCCGACGGCGTGGCGCCCGGCGCGATCCGGCTCACCCTGCTCGCGCACCACTACCGCGAGGACTGGGAGTTCACCGAGGCCGATCTGGCCGCCGGTGCGACCCGGTACCAGGCCTGGCGGTCGGCCGCGGCCCGGCCGGCCGCGGACGCGGACCCGGACCGTGACCCCGCGTCCGTGCTGCACGCCCTGCGCGCGGCTCTGGCCGACGACCTGGACACCGCCGCAGCGCTCGCCGTCGTGGACGCCTGGGCACGGACCGGCTCGGCCGTGGACGCCGTGGTGATCGACGCCGTCGACGCCCTCCTCGGCGTGGACCTGCGCTAGGCGTGGACCTGCGCTAGCTGCCCGCGACCGGTCCGCCGCCGGTGTCCCGGCGGCGCAGGTACCGCTCGAACTCACGGGCGATCGCCTCACCGCTGGCCTCGGGCAGCTCCGCGGTGTCCTTGGCCTCCTCGAGCTGGCGCACGTACTCGGCCACCTCCGGATCGTCCTGCGCGAGCTCGTCGACCCCGAGCTGCCAGGCCTTCGCGTCCTCCGCGAGCTCACCGACCGGTGCGGGTTCGCCGAGGAACTCCTCGAGCGCCATGAGGATCGCCAGCGTCGCCTTCGGCGACGGTGGCTGGGCCACGTAGTGGGGCACCGCGGCCCAGACGTTGAGGGTGTGGATGCCGCGTTCGTACGCCAGCTGCGCGAGCACGCCGACGATGCCGGTCGGGCCCTCGTAGTCGCTGCCCTCGACCCCGAGCAGGGCCTGCACGGTCGGGTCCTCGGAGGAGGTCTGTACCGGGATCGGCCGGGTGTGCGGCACGTCCGCGAGCAGCGCGCCGAGGCACACCACGGTCCGCACCCCGAGCTCCTCGGCAGCGTCGAGGATCTGGTTGCAGTACGCCCGCCAGCGCATCGACGGCTCCACGCCCTGGACCAGCACGATCCGGCGCCCGGTCGACGGGCCGACCGTCACCGAGACCGTCGTGGACGGCCAGGTCAGGGTCCGCCCACCGGTGCCGTCCGGGCCGACCACCGGCCGGTTCACCTGGAAGTCGTGGAACTCGTCCGGGTCAAGGGTCCGGTGGGTGCGGGAGCCCCAACTGTCGGCGATCTGCGCGAGGGCGGAGGTGGCCGAACTGCCCGCATCGTTCCAGCCCTCGAAGGCAGCGACCAGCATCGCGGGCGGGACCTCGGGGGCCTGCTCGTCCTGCGACTGCTCGTCCGGTTCGCGGTGGCGCGGGGAACTACTCACCGTCCTACCCTACGGGAGGTGAACGGTCTCCCCGCGGGCCGCCCGGCGTCCGAACGCGGCGACGCGCTGGGTAGACTTGCTGACCGTGCCCCCAGCCTCCACCACCGTGCTCTCCGCCGTCCTGTGGGACATGGACGGCACCATCGTCGACACCGAGCCGTACTGGATCGGGGCCGAGATCGACCTCGCCACCGAGCACGGCGGCACCTGGGACGAGAGCCTCGCCGTCGAACTCGTCGGCAGCCCGCTCGAGTCCAGCGCGGCCCTGCTGCGCGAGCGTGCCGGGATCCGCGGAACGGACGCCGAGATCATCGACGAGCTGCTCTCCCGGGTCGTCCGCCGGGTCCGCGAGGAGGGCGTCCCGTGGCGTCCGGGCGCCCTCGAGCTCCTCGCCGAGCTGGGCGCCGCCGGCGTCCCGTGCGCGCTCGTGACGATGTCGTGGCAGGCGCTCGCGGACGTGATCCTCGCCGCCCTGCCCGCGGACACGTTCGCGGCCGTGGTCACCGGGGACCAGGTCACCCACGGCAAGCCGCACCCCGAGCCGTACCTGCGCGCCGCCCGCGACCTAGGCGTGGACATCGCCGCCTGCGTCGCGATCGAGGACTCGATCCCCGGGATCGCGTCGGCGGAGGCATCCGGGGCCCGGGTCCTCGCGGTGCCGGCCGTGCAGCCGATCGTCGCGGCGCCGGGCCGGAGCCGGTTCGCCAGCCTGGCCGACGTCGACCTCGACCTGCTGCGGCGGATCGTCGCCGGAGAGGTCCATGACCGCGTCGCCCAGAACTGAGACCCGCGGCTGGCGGGTCGGCCGGATCGGCGGCGCGCCGGTCATCATCACGTCCGGCTGGGCGCTGATCGCCGTCGTCCTGGTGGTGACGTTCGCGCCCTGGCTGGACGCCCAGCTCGACTTGGGGTTCGAGGCGTACCTGTGGGCCCTCGCCCTGCCGGTGCTGCTGCTCGTCTCGGTCCTGGCCCACGAGCTCAGCCACGGGCTGACCGCCCGCCGGTTCGGGGTCCCGGTCGGGGAGTACGTGATCACCCTCTGGGGCGGGCACACCTCGTTCACGGGGGCGATCCGCACGCCGGGGCCGTCCGCGGCGATCTCGGTCGCCGGCCCGCTCGCGAACGTGGCGCTCGCGCTGCTCGCCGCCGCCGGAGGTCAACTGACCGACGGCGTCGCCTCGGTCGCGTTCGCGGCGGCGACCTACTCGAACGGTTTCGTCGCGGTCTTCAACCTGCTGCCGGCCCTGCCCATGGACGGCGGCAAGCTCCTCGAGGCCCTCATCTGGAAGGTCCGCGGGGACCGGCTCACCGGTACGATCGTCGCCGGCCGGTGCGGGCAGGTGGTCGCGGTCGCCATCCCCCTCGTGGTCCTGGGTCTGCCGCTGCTGCGCGGTGGGAGCCCCAGCCTGTTCAGCGCGATCTGGGCCCTGCTCCTGGCCGGGATGCTGTGGAACGGGGCGCACGCCTCGGTCAGGTACGCCCGCGCCCAGCGCGGTGCCCAGGGCATGGACCTGCGGGCCCTCGCCGTCGGCGCCCACCTGCTGCCCGCCGGTGCGAGCGTCGCGGACGTGGACCGCTCGCTGGCCGCCGCGCCGTCCGTCGCCGTCGTCCTCGTGGACCCCCGCGGGATCCCGGTGGCGCTCGTCGACACCGAGGCCCTGGCGAGCGTCCCGGAGCAGGGCCGGGACACCGTCCCGGCCGCGGCCGTCGCCACCTCGCTCGGGCGCCATGCCCTGATCACCCAGCACACCGGGCCCACCGCCGTCGCCCAGGTGGCCCGGGCCGCGAAGGCGGGTGCCGCCACGGTGGTGGTGGTCGCGCTCGACGGCGGCACCCCGCAGGTCCTCGGCCTCGTGAGGGTGGCCGACGTCGCGCACGCACTGGCCCCCCGCCGCGGATAGGGCGGATAGACTCGCCGCCCGTGACTCACCACGAACCCACCGGCGCCGCCATCCGTCGAGGCCCCTTCCGCGAGGGCGACAAAGTGCAGTTGACCGATCCCAAGGGCCGGCTGACGACGATCGTGCTGCAGGCGGGCAAGGTGTTCCACACGCACCGGGGCTCGTTCGGGCACGACGACCTGATCGGGGCACCCGAGGGCACCGTGGTGGCGACCACGGCCGGTGTCGAGTACCTGGCGCTGCGGCCGCTGCTCTCCGACTACGTGCTCTCGATGCCCCGCGGTGCCGCCGTCATCTACCCCAAGGACGCGGGCCAGATCGTCACGATGGCGGATCTCTACCCCGGGGCCCGCGTGGTGGAGGCCGGGGTCGGCTCCGGCGCGTTGTCGCTGTCGCTGCTGCGGGCCGTGGGCGACGGCGGCTCGCTGCTGTCGATCGAGCGGCGCGAGGACTTCGCGGCAATCGCGCGGGGCAACGTCGAGGAGTTCTTCGGCGGGCCGCACCCGGCCTGGGAGGTGCGCGTCGGCGACCTCGCGGACGTGCTCCCGGACGCCGTCAAACCGGGATCGGTGGACCGGGTGGTGCTGGACATGCTCGCACCGTGGGAGAACCTGGGCGTGGTCGCGGACGCCCTGGCCCCCGGCGGCGTGCTCGTCGCCTACGTGGCGACCGCCACCCAGCTGTCCCGGTTCGCCGAGGACGCCAAGGCGGACGGCCGGTTCACCGAGCCGACGGCGTGGGAGTCGATGGTGCGCGGCTGGCACCTGGAGGGACTCGCGGTGCGCCCCGAGCACCGGATGATCGGCCACACCGGGTTCCTGATCACGACCCGCCGGATGGCTCCCGGCGTGAGTGCCCCGGTGCGTCGCCGGCGCCCCGCGCCCGGCGCCTACGCCGAGTCCGCCGTCGACTTCGACGAGGCCGAGCTGGCCACCGACCTGGGCGAGCGGACCGTCTCGGACAAGAAGATCCGACGGGTCCGGCGCGACCTCGATGCCCGGCGGGAGCGCCGCGAGGGCGGACCAGCCGGTGGACCGTCCGACGCGGACCGCACCGACTGACCTATTCTGGTCCCAGCGGCGAGGAGGGTCCGATGGTCGAGCAGAACGAGGTTCCGGGGCGGGTGTCGCCCACCCCTCGCGAGCGTGAGCTGGAGAAGAAGGCCATCGATCTGGCCGGCAAGAACGAGCGGCTCGTCACCGCGCTGACGTCCGCGCGCTCGCAGCTGGTGGAGATGCGGACCCAGCTCGAGGAGATGACCAAGCCGCCCGGCAGTTACGCCATCCACCTGCACGACCACGGCGACCGCACCGTGGACGTGATGTCCTCCGGTCGCAAGCTCCGCGTGGGGGTGGCCCCGAGCGTGGACATCGCCGGGCTGCGGCCCGGTCAGGAGGTCCAGCTCAACGAGGCGATGACCGTGGTCGCCGCGGGCGGGTACGAGCCGGTCGGTGAGCTGGTCACCGTCAAGGAGGCGCTCGACGGCGGACGCGTCCTGGTCCTCGGGCGCGCCGATGAGGAACGGGTGGTCCGCCTCGCCGGTCCGCTGCAGGACGTCACCGTGCGCGTCGGGGACACCCTGACCGTGGACTCCCGCACCGGCTTCGCGTTCGAGCGGATCCCACGTTCGGAGGTCGAGGACCTCATGCTCGAGGAGGTCCCGGACGTCGACTACGCCGACATCGGCGGACTCTCGGCGCAGATCGAGCAGATCAAGGACGCGGTCGAGCTGCCGTTCCTGCACCCCGACCTGTTCCGTGAGCACGGGCTGAAGCCGCCGAAGGGCCTGCTCCTGTACGGCCCGCCCGGCTGCGGCAAGACCCTGATCGCGAAGGCCGTGGCGACCTCGCTGGCCGAGACCGCCGCCGCCCAGGGTGGCGGCGCGGCCCCCGGCGCGGCGCGCAGCTACTTCCTCAACGTCAAGGGCCCCGAGCTGCTGAACAAGTTCGTCGGCGAGACCGAGCGACACATCCGGCTCATCTTCTCCCGGGCCCGGGAGAAGGCCTCGCAGGGCATCCCCGTGGTCGTCTTCTTCGACGAGATGGAGTCCCTGTTCCGCACCCGCGGCACCGGCGTCTCCAGCGACGTCGAGACCACGATCGTGCCGCAGCTGCTCAGCGAGATCGACGGTGTGGAGCGGCTCGAGAACGTGATCGTGATCGGCGCCTCCAACCGGGAGGACATGATCGACCCGGCCATCCTGCGACCGGGCCGGCTGGACGTGAAGATCAAGATCGAACGCCCGGACGCCGAGGCGGCCCGTGACATCTTCACGAAGTACCTCACCCCGGACCTGCCGATCCACCCCGACGACCTGGCCGAGCACGGCGGGGACCCGAGCGCCGCCGTCGAGGCGATGATCGAGCGGACCGTGGGCCGGATGTACTCCGAGGAGCCCGAGAACCAGTTCCTCGAGGTCACCTACGCCAGCGGGGACAAGGAGATCCTGTACTTCAAGGACTTCAACTCCGGGGCCGTGGTGCAGAACATCGTGGACCGCGCGAAGAAGAGCGCCATCAAGGATCTGCTCGCCACCGGTGTGCGGGGGATCCGGGTGGACCACCTCCTGGACGCCTGCATGGCGGAGTTCAAGGAGAGCGAGGACCTCCCGAACACCACCAACCCCGACGACTGGGCCAGGGTCTCCGGTAAGAAGGGGGAGCGGATCGTCTTCATCCGCACGATCGTGCAGAAGAAGGGCACCCCGGAGGCCGGGCGCACCATCGAGAACCTCAACCCGACGGGGCAGTACCTGTAGGCGGACCGGTCGTTTTGGCACGTCTAGGGTGGGGCCGTGACTGTGCGACGCATCATGGGCATCGAGACCGAGTACGGCATCCTCGGAATCGGCAACCCCGGCGCGAACCCGATGCTGATGTCCGCCCAGGTCGTCACCGCCTACGCGAACGAGGGGATCCACGGCGGCTCCCGGGCCCGCTGGGACTACCAGGACGAGGACCCGCTGCGCGACGCCCGGGGCTGGCGCCTGGACCGGACCTCGGCACACCCGAGCCAGCTCACCGACGAACCGGGCCGGCCCGCCCCCGACGGCGACGGCGTCGCCGGGGCCCAGGACGTGGACGACGCGAACTGGGCGGGCGTCACCCAGCGGCGGCGCCCCGCGCCGCAGCCGGAACCGGCCACGGTCGCGAACGTGATCCTGCCCAACGGCGCCCGGTACTACGTCGACCACGCACACCCGGAGTACTCCAGCCCGGAGGTGACCAACCCGCTCGACGCGGTGCTCTGGGACCGGGCCGGTGAGGAGGTGCTGCTCCGGTCGGCGCGGCTGCTCGCCCAGATCCCGGGCATGCCCCAGGTGGCGCTCTACAAGAACAACACCGACGGCAAGGGGGCCAGCTACGGCACCCACGAGAACTACCTGGTGGACCGGGACGTGCCGTTCGACGACATCATCGACCACCTCACCCCGTTCCTGGTGACCCGGCCGGTGTTCTGCGGGGCCGGCCGGCTCGGTCGTGGGCAGCGCGGCGAACAGAGCGGCTACCAGATCTCCCAGCGCGCCGACTTCATCGAGAACGAGGTCGGCCTCGAGACGACGCTGCGCCGTCCGATCATCAACACCCGCGACGAACCGCACGCGGACGCGAGCCGGTACCGGCGCCTGCACGTGATCGTCGGGGACGCGAACATGCACGAGGTGTCCACCTACCTCAAGGTCGGCAGCACGTCGCTGCTGCTCTGGCTGCTCGAGCAGGGCCAGGTGCCCCTCGAGCTCGGCGCCCTCCGGCTCGCCGACCCGGTCGGCGCCGCCCACGCCGTCAGCCACGACCTCAGTCTGGGTGAGCCGCTCGACCTCGCCGATGGTCGGCGACTGACCGCCCTGCAGATCCAACGGGTCTACGTGGACGTGCTCACCGCCGCCGTGGCCGCCAACGCCGAACGCACCGGAACTCCGGTGGACGAGCAGACCGCCGACGTGCTGGCCCGCTGGTCCAGCCTGATCACCCGACTCGCGGACGCACCCGGATCCTGCGCCCGGGAGGTCGAGTGGCTCGCGAAGCTGCGGGTCCTGGACGGCATGCGCACCCGGGACGACCTGCCCTGGGACCACCCGCGGCTCGCCGCCCTGGACCTGCAATGGTCCGACCTGCGGCCCGAACGCGGCATCTACGCGAAGATGGCGGCCGCGGGGGCGGTGGAACGGCTCGTCGACCCGGCCGCCGTCGAGCGTGCCATCACCCACCCGCCCCAGGACACCCGGGCCTACTTCCGCGGCGAGTCGATCCGCCGGTTCCCGGACGCGATCAGCGCCGCCAACTGGGACGCGATCGTCTTCGACGTGCCGGGGCAGGCACACCTGCAACGGGTCCCGACGACGGATCCGCTGCGGGGCACCCGGCGGCATGTCGGCGACCTCCTGGACGCACACCACGATGCCGGTTCATTGCTGCGGGCGCTGACCGCCGTGCCGCCTCCGGAAGGCGGCTCCGCGACGTAGGATCGCCAGAGCAGGCGTCAGTGCCACGAGGAGGACATCTTGGCTGCACGGCAGTTCGATCAGCGCAACACCCCCGACCCCAGGCCCGACGACGAACCCGCGGGCCCGCCGCCGACCGGGGCGAGCGCGAGCGCGCGCGATGCCGAGGTGGACTCGCTGCTGGACGAGATCGACGACGTCCTCGAGACGAACGCGGAGACCTTCGTGCGGGGATTCGTGCAGAAGGGCGGCCAGTGACGGCCGACTTCGGCGACCGGCTCCCGGCCGCGTTCTCCCGACCCGGGAGTTCGTCGTTCGTCGACTTCCTCGCCGATCACGCCCCGGACCTGCTGCTCGGACGCACCCAGAGCGGCCAGAGCACACTGGGCTCCGTGCCGACCCCGCACGCGACCACCATCGTGGCGCTCACCTTCGAGGGTGGGATCGTGATGGCGGGCGACCGGCGCGCCACGATGGGCTCGACGATCGCCCACCGGCAGATGGAGAAGGTCTTCTCGGCCGACGACTACTCCGCGGTCGGCATCGCCGGCACCGCCGGGGTGGCGGTGGAACTGGTCCGCCTGTTCCAACTCGAGCTCGAGCACTACGAGAAGATCGAGGGCACCCTGCTCTCGCTCGAGGGCAAGGCGAACCGGCTGGCCACGATGGTCCGCTCCAGCCTGCCGATGGCGCTCCAGGGGCTGGCCGCCATCCCGCTCTTCGGCGGGTACGACGGCCTGCGTGCCACCGGACGGATCTTCTCCTACGACGTGGTCGGCGGCCGCTACGAGGAGCATGACTTCCACGCCATCGGCTCCGGCTCGGTGCACGCGCGGGGCTCGATGAAGAAGCTCTGGTCGTCCGGCCTCGACGCCGACGCGGCCGTGCGGACCGCGGTGCACGCGCTCATCGACGCGGCCGACGAGGACTCGGCAACCGGGGGACCGGATCTGGCCCGTGGCATCTACCCGATCGTCGCGGTCGTGGACGCGAGCGGCTACCGCAGGGTCCCCGACGAGGAGCTCGCGGCCGTGGTCCGGGCGATCGGCACCGGGGAGGACCTGTCATGACGCAGCCGTTCTACGTCTCTCCCGAGCAGCTCATGAAGGACCGGGCGGACTTCGCCCGCAAGGGCATCGCCCGCGGCCGGTCGGTGATCGTGATCGGATACTCCGGCGGTATCGCGTTCGTCACCGAGAACCCGTCCCGCGCCCTGCACAAGGTCAGCGAGATCTACGACCGGATCGGATTCGCCGCCGTCGGCAAGTACAACGAGTTCGAGAACCTCCGGGTGGCCGGCGTCCGGTACGCGGACCTACGCGGGTACTCCTACGACCGGGTGGACGTCAGCGCCCGCGGCCTGGCGAACGCGTACGCCCAGACCATGGGCGCCGTGTTCACGACCGAGTCCAAGCCGCTCGAGGTGGAACTCGCCGTCGCCGAGGTGGCCGACGCCCAGGCCGGCGACCAGATCTACCGGCTCGGCTACGACGGCTCGGTCGCCGAGGAGCCGGGCTTCGTGGTGATGGGCGGCGCGGCCGAGCGCCTGGGCGCACTGGTCCGTGAGGAGTGGTCCGAGGGCCTCTCCCTGGAGCAGGTGCTGCGGCTGGCCGTGCGCGTACTCGGCGCCGGCGAGGAGGAGGACGGTTCCGCCGACCGGGTCCTCGCCCCGGCCAGCCTTGAGGCCGCCGTGCTCGACCGGGACCGGCCCCGCCGGGCGTTCCAGCGGCTCGGCGTGCCGGCCCTTGCCCGCCTGCTGCCCGCCGCGGAGCCCGAATGAGGATCCGGCGCATCTTCGGTCTGGAGACCGAGTTCGGCGTCACCTGCGCCGCGCCCGAGGGCCGGGGCCTGTCCGCGGAGGAAGTGGCCCGCTACCTGTTCCGGAAGGTGGTGGCCTGGGGCCGCTCCTCGAACGTGTTCCTCGGCAACGGCTCCCGGCTGTACCTGGACGTCGGCTCGCACCCGGAGTACGCCACCGCCGAGTGTGACGACCTGCGCCAGCTCGTCTTCCACGACAAGGCCGGCGAACGCATCCTCGAGGGCCTCGTCGCCGACGCCCAGGAGCGCCTCGACGCCGAGGGCATCCCGGGCCGGATCCACCTGTTCAAGAACAACCTCGACTCCGCAGGCAACTCCTACGGCTGCCACGAGAACTATCTGATCCGGCGCCGGGGGGACTTCGCCAGGACCGCCGAGGTGCTCGTCCCGTTCCTGATCACCCGCCAGGTGCTCACCGGCGCCGGCCACATCCTGACCACCCCACGCGGGCCCACATACTGCTTCTCCCAGCGCGCCGACCACCTGTGGGAGGCCACCAGTTCCGCGACCACGCGGTCGCGGCCGATCATCAACACCCGCGACGAGCCGCACGCCGACGCGGATCTGTACCGTCGCCTGCACGTCATCTCCGGCGACTCCTCGATGTCGGAGACCACCACCATGCTCAAGGTGGGGATGACCGACATCCTGCTCCGGATGATCGAGTCCGGGTACATCTTCGGCGACCTGAACCTGGAGAACCCGGTGCGCGCCATCCGGGAGATCTCCCACGACATCACCGGGACCAAGCAGGTGGCCCTGGCCCGCGGCACCAAGGTGAGCGCCGTCGACCTCCAGGAGCAGTACCTGCAGCGGGCCCGGGACTTCATCGCGGAGGCTCCCGAGGGCGGCCCGCACGACGAGTGGGTCCTCGAGCTGTGGGGCCGCGGCCTGACCGCGCTCCGCAGCGGTGACCTGACGCTCGTGGACCGCGACCTGGACTGGGCGATCAAGAAGCGGCTCATCGACCGGTACGTCGACGCCCACGACGTGCCGATGTCGGACCCCCGGGTCCTGCGGCTCGGCCTCGCCTACCACGACATCTCCCGCACCGACGGACTGTTCGCCCGCCTCGCCGCCCGCGGCCTGGTCAGCCGGGTGGTCACCGACGAGGAGATCGACGCCGCCACCACCGAGCCGCCGCAGACCACCCGGGCCAAGCTCCGCGGCGACTTCGTCACCGCGGCGACCGCCCGCCGTCGGGACTACACGGTGGACTGGGTGCACCTGAAACTCAACGACAACGCCGGCAGGACCGTGCTCTGCAAGGACCCGTTCCGCAACACCGACGACCGGGTGGACCGGCTGATCGCGAGCCTCGACCCACCAGGATCGACCCAGGTGACTCCCAGCCTCGCCCCGTAGACTCCGCGATCATGCCCGCACCTGCCCGACCCCGCCGCCCGGTGGGGGTGCTCCTGCAGCGCCTGCTGGCCGTGCTGGCCCTCGTCGCGGGGCTGACCGGCCTGGTGGCCTGCACCCCCGACGAACCCGAACCGTCCGGCATCGACCTGGTCGCCGTCGGCGGCAACATGGGGGCGCACCCCCAGGTGACCTTCGACGCCCCGCTCGCGGTCACCGAGACCGAGACCGAGGAACTGATCACCGGCGAGGGCACCGTGCTGGTCGACGGCGCCGCCGTGATGGTCTCCTACCTCGCCATCGACGCGGTGACCGGCGAGACGATCGAGGACACCTTCAGTTCCCAGCCGGAGGTGCTGCTGCTCACCGAGGCCGAGGCCGGCCCGCTCTACGACGAACTGCTCGGCCGCACCGAGGGATCCCGGCTGCTGCGCGTTGAGGTCGGGACCGCCACCAAGCCGAACCCGTTGGTCCTCGTCTACGACATCCTGCACACCCGGGCGTGGGGCGAGGAGGTGCCCCCGGCGGCCGGCATGCCGGTGGTGAGTCGCAGCGAGACCGGTGAGCCCACCGTGACGATCCCGGACACCGCCCCGCCCGCGGATCTGAGCGTCGTCCAGCTCATCCGGGGCGACGGCGCCCAGGTGCGTTCCGGCCTCGCCGTCACCGTGCGGTACACCACGATCGCGTGGAGCACCGGTGAGGTCGTCGAGTCGACCTGGGGCGAGGGGCAGGCACCCACCACCGTGGCCTTCACCGGCCTCATCCAGGGCTGGCAGGAGGGCCTCGTCGACGAGACCGTCGGCTCCCAGGTGATGCTGATCGTGCCGCCCGAGCAGGCGTTCGGTGACGATACCCTCGTCTACGTGATCGACGTGCTGGCCGTGTCCGCCCTGAACGGCACCGACGGGGCGGGCGAATGAGCCTGGCGTTGCGGGTGATCCCGTGCCTGGACGTGAACGCGGGTCGCGTCGTCAAGGGAGTGAACTTCGAGAACCTGCGCGACGCCGGTGACCCGGTCGAACTGGCCCACCGCTACGACGCCGAGGGTGCCGACGAGGTCACGTTCCTGGACGTCAGCGCCTCCACCGAGGGGCGGGCGACCACGCTGGAGATCGTCGCCCGGACCGCCGAGGAGGTGTTCGTCCCGCTCACCGTCGGCGGCGGGGTGCGAAGCACCGACGACGTGGATGCGCTGCTGCGCGCGGGCGCGGACAAGGTGGGGATCAACACCGCCGCGATCGCACGTCCCGAGCTCATCGCCGAGGTCGCGCACCGGTTCGGTTCCCAGGTGCTGGTGCTGTCCGTGGACGCCCGGCGCACGCCCGACGGCGTCAGCACGCCCTCGGGGTACGAGGTCACCACTCACGGGGGTCGCCGGGGCACCGGCATCGACGCCCTCGACTGGGTGAGCCGGGCCCAGGACGCCGGGGTGGGGGAGATCCTGCTGAACTCGATCGACGCCGACGGCACCACCGCCGGGTTCGACCTCGAGATGCTCACCGACGTGCGCGCGCGGGTGCGGGTGCCGCTGATCGCCAGCGGAGGTGCCGGCACCGCCGAGCACTTCGTCGAGGCCGCCCGCACGGGGGCCGACGCCCTGCTCGCCGCGAGCGTGTTCCACTACGGCACGCTCACCATCGGCGACGTCAAGGACCACCTGCGCGAGGCCGGCTTCGAGGTCCGCTGAGCACCGGACGGGCTCAGAGGCCCGTGCTCGCTCCGGCTACCCGGCGGCCCACGCCTCGAACTCCGCGACCGCGTCCGGCGCGCCGGTGATCCGCACCCGAGCGGCGTCGCGGCGGCCCATCGCGAACAGCGTCTGTTCCAGCGGAGCACCGGTGAGGGCCACGGACACGGCCCCGGCGCGCACCCGCCGTCGCGGGCCCTCGGGGACCACCTGCACCACGCCGACCGGCGCGGACCGGTACGCGAACTTCGAGAACTGCCCGGCGCGCCGCCAAACGTCGCCGGTCAGCTCCACCGGCAGTTCCCGCGGCGGCAGCGGATCCGGTCCGGCGCGGCGGACGTCCTCGTGGTGGACCAGGTACTCGAGCAGGTTCATCGCCTCGTCGGCACGCCCGCCCACCAGCCGCATCGGGTTGGCCCCGACCGGCCCGGCCGCGAACGCCGCCACCGCCGCGGCGTAGGCGGTGGGCTCACGCAGACCTTCGGAGACGTCGTCGATCAGCCGGTCCGCGGAGTCCGGTGCCCACGGCCGCGGCACCAGCCGCCACGGCTCGTTCCCGCGCAACATCAGGTGCGCGGCCAGGTGCCGCGTCTGCCAGCCCTCGCACAGGGTGGGCGCGTCCGGCCCGGCGTTCGTGAGGGACTCGACCAGGGCGGACTTCTCGCGCGCGGACCACATGGGCTCCACGTTCTCACACCCGCGCCCCGTCACCACCGGCTCACGACCCACCTCGGCCCACCCGCCACCCGGCCCGGGGGGCGGGGGGTGGGGGGTGTGGCGACGGGTAGGCTAGGGCCAGTGCCCGCAGAACCCGCCGGAGACGGCGATCCCGCCATGCCCGCCCCCCACGATCCGCCCCCTCACGCGCTGCCCGGCGGCGCGGTCCGGCGGTCCCTGCTGCTGATCGGACGGGGCATCGCCGCGCAGCCGCGGACGTTCACGATCGCGATCGCGGCGAGCGTCGTGTACGGCGTCGGCCTGGTCGCCTCGGGCTGGCTCCTCGGCCGCATCACCGACGGCGTGGTGCTGCCCGCGATCGAAGGGTCCGGGGTGGCGGGCGCCACCATCTGGTGGGCCGGGCTCGGGTTGCTGCTGGTCGGGGTGGTGACCGCCGTCGGGGTGGCCCTGCGCAGGATCTACGCCGGCATCGGGGCTCTCGACGTGCAGGCGGGGCACCGGCGCCGGGTCACCCGGCAGTACCTCCGGCTGCCGATGACGTGGCACCGCAGGCACCCGGCCGGCCAGTTGCTCTCCAACGCGAACGCCGACGCCGAGGCCGCCGGCGGGGTGTTCATGCCGCTGCCGTTCGCGCTCGGCGTGCTCGCGATGATCATCGTGGCCGGGGTCGCCATGATCGCCGCGGACCCGGTGCTCGGCGTGATCGGGGTGAGCGTGCTCCCACTCGTCCTCGTCGTGAACGCCGTCTACCGGAAGTACATGAGCCCGGCGATCACCCACGTGCAGCATCAGCGGGCGGTCGTCGCCGACGTCGCGCACGAGAGCTTCGAGGCCGCCGCCGTGGTGAAGGCGCTCGGCACCGAGGAGATCGAGGAGCGGCGCTTCGCCTCGGCCAGCGCCACCCTGCGTGACGCGAACATCGCGGTCGGGCGGATCCGGTCGGTGTTCGACCCGGTGATCGACCTGCTCCCGGGGCTGGCCACGCTCGGCGTGCTGGCCGTGGGGGCGACCAGGGTCGCGGCCGGTGTGGTGGACACCGGCGCGGTCGTCAGCACCGCCTACCTGCTCACCGTGATGACCTTCCCGGTGCGCGCGATCGGGTTCGTCCTGGGTGACCTGCCGCGCTCGCTGGTCGGTCACGACCGGGTCTCCCGGGTCATCGACGCCCGCGGGTACCTCGGCCAGGGTTCCCGACGTCTGGGCGGCGCGGGTTCCGCCGGCGTGGGTCTGCGGCTGGACCTCGACGGTGTCGGCGTGCGGGTGCCCAGCCACGACGCCGACGGCGCGCCCACCGAGGTGGACCTGCTCTCCGACGTCTCGTTCACCGTGCCGCCGGGCCGCACCGTGGCGATCGTCGGCTCCACCGGCGCCGGCAAGTCGACCCTGGTCGACGTCATCGCCCGGCTGCGGGATCCCTCGGCCGGAGTGGTCCGCTACGACGGCGTCGACGCCCGCGAGATCGCCGATGCCGACCGGACGGGCTCGATCGCCCTGGTGGCACAGTCGGCGTTCGTGTTCGAGGACACCGTCCGGGGCAACGTCACCCTCGCCGACCGGCCCGGACCCGACGACGACGGCGCCGGTCCGGTCCACACCGACGCCCAGGTCTGGGAGGCGCTCCGGATCGCGCAGGCGGACGGGTTCGTCGCGTCACTGCCGGACGGCCTGGACACCGTGATCGGCGAGCGCGGCGCGTCCCTGTCCGGTGGGCAGCGGCAACGGCTGGCGATCGCGCGCGCCCTGATCCGGCGTCCGAGGCTCCTGGTCCTCGACGACGCGACCTCCGCCGTCGACCCGCTCGTGGAGCAGGCCATCCTGGCCGGGCTGCGCCGCTCCTCCGGCGACGTGACCGTGGTCCTGGTCGCCTACCGCACCGCGACGATCCTGCTCGCCGACTCGGTGGTGCACCTCGAGCGGGGCCGGGTGGTCGACACCGGCGCACACGAGGAGGTGCTCGGACGGGACCCGGGCTACCGGCGCCTGGTGACCGCCTACCAGCGTGGCCGCGAGCAACGGGACGAACGGCGGGTGGCCCGATGACCGCGACCACCCCCGGCGCCAGCGCCCGGATCGAGAGCACCTCCGACCTCGGCGTGCTCGGTACCCTCCGGGCCGGCGTGGCCCTCTCGCCGGCCATGCGCACGGGCATCGGCGTCACGCTGGCCCTCGCCGTGCTCGCCACTGCCGGGCGGCTGATCGTCCCGGTCGTGGTGCAGCAGACCACCGACGCCGGCATCCTCGCCCCCGGTGGGGTGGATGTCGGCCTCGTGCTGCGGCTGTGCGCCGTCGCCGCCGTCGGTCTGCTCGCCGCCGCCGCGTGCACCACGTGGGTGAACGTGCGCCTGTTCCGCGCGGCCGAGGCCGGCCTGCTGCAGCTGCGGGTGCGGGCGTTCCGGCACGTGCACGACCTGTCCGTGCTGACCCAGAACACCGAGCGGCGCGGTTCGCTGGTGTCAAGGGTCACCTCCGACGTGGACACCATCTCCCTGTTCGTGCAGTGGGGCGGGATGCAGCTGGTGCTGTCCACGCTGCAGATCGTCGGCGCGACCGTCGCGATGCTGTTCTACTCCTGGCAGCTGACCCTCGTGGTCTGGCTGGCGTTCGCCCCGATGATCGTGCTCGCGCCGCGTGCGCAGCGGATCCTGAACGTCGCCTACGGCACCGTCCGGCTGCGGGTCGGAGCGCTGCTCGGGCGGATCTCGGAGTCGGTCGTCGGCGCCCAGACGATCCGCTCCTACGGCGCCGGGGCCCGCACCCAGCGCCGCCTCGACGAGGCGATCCGCGAACACCGTGACGCCGCCGTCCGGGCGCAGACCTGGGCGTCGCTCGCGTTCTCCTCCGGGGTGCTGCTGTCCGGTCTGGCGCTGGGGGCCGTCGTGGTCGTCGGCACCCTGCTGGGGATCGGCGGCGACCTCACCGTGGGCGGGCTGCTCGCCTTCCTGTTCCTGGTGCAGATCTTCACCGGCCCGGTGCAGTCCGCCACCGAGGTCCTGAACGAGCTCCAGAACGCCGTCGCCGGCTGGCGCCGGGTGATCTCCGTGGTGCACACCCCCCTGGACATCACCGAGCCCGACGCCGCCGTCCCGGCCGGCCCGCGTGGCCCGGCGACTCTCGATTTCGTCGGCGTCACCTACACCTACCCGGGGTCGCCCGCACCCGTGCTGCACGGCATCGACCTGGCGATCCCGGCCGGTGCCCGCGTCGCCGTCGTGGGGGAGACCGGCTCCGGCAAGACCACCCTGGCCAAGCTGCTCACCCGGATGATGGATCCGGAGACCGGCGCGGTGCGCCTGAACGGTGTCGACCTGCGCGACCTCGCGCTGGCGGACCTGCGCTCGCGGGTGGTGATCGTGCCGCAGGAGGGGTTCCTGTTCGACGACACGATCGCCGGCAACGTCGCCTACGGGCGGCCCGGAGTGGAGGCCGACGGCGTCGCCTCCGCGCTCGAGCGGCTCGGCCTGGGCGGGTGGCTGGGTACGCTCCCGCTCGGCGTGCACACCGCCGTCGGGCAGCGCGGCGAGGCACTCAGCGCCGGCGAACGGCAGCTCGTCGCGATCGCGCGCGCCTACCTCGCCGATGCGGACGTGCTCGTCCTCGACGAGGCGACCTCCGCCGTCGACCCCGCGACCGAGCACCGGATCAACACCGCGCTCGCGGAACTGACCGCCGGGCGCACCTCGGTGGCGATCGCGCACCGGCTGTCCACGGCCGAGGCCGCGGACCTCGTGGTCGTGGTGGACGCCGGCCGGATCGTGGAGTTCGGCCCGCACGCGGAGCTGGTGTCCGCGGGTGGGGTCTACGCGCGGATGCACGCGACGTGGATCTCGGCCAGTGAGTGAGCAGCCCGGTAGTCCGTGACCCGTCGCCGCCGTGGGAGGATCGAGGGCGTGTCGAACCCCACCACCCTGGATCCCTCGATCGCAGCCCGGCTGAAGCGGGACGCCAACGGCCTCGTCTGCGCCGTCGTGCAGGACGACGCCTCCGGTGACGTCCTCATGGTCGGCTGGATGGACGACGAGGCGCTGCACCGCACCCTGACCACCGGCCGGGCCTGGTACTGGTCCCGGTCCCGGGGCGAGTACTGGCGCAAGGGCGACACGTCGGGGCACACCCAGCACGTGCGCTCGGTGGCGCTGGACTGCGACGGCGACGCCCTGCTGGTCCGGGTGCATCAGGTCGGCCCGGCCTGCCACACCGGCACCCGCACCTGCTTCGAGGCCGGTGGCGACCTCGGCGCCGTGGTCGCCGGCCGGGCCCCGGGGGCCACCCGATGAGCGGCGCGCCCTCGGGCCCACCGGACGGTTCCGCCGGGCCGGCCATCGCCTGGGGCGAGACCTGGCCCTCCGCGGCCGGGTTCCGTGATCTGGCCGCCGACCGGCGGGTGATCCCGGTGGTGCGCCGGATCCTCGCCGACGACGTCACGCCCGTGGGGCTGTACCGCCGGTTGTCCTCGGGCCGGGCCGGCACGTTCATCCTGGAGTCGGCGGCCTCGGACGGCGTGTGGTCGCGCTGGTCCTTCGTGGGGGTGTCCTCCCGGGCGATCCTCACCGAGGTCGACGGGCGGGCCCACTGGTACGGCGACGTCCCGGTCGCGGTGCCCCGCACCGGTGACGTGCTCGAGGTTCTGCGCGAGACGCTGCGGGTGCTGCACACCCCGGCGCTGCCCGGCCTGCCGCCGCTGACCGGCGGGCTGGTCGGCGCACTCGGCTGGGACGTGATCCATCACTGGGAGCCCACCCTGCCGAGGCTGGCCCGCGAGGAACTGGACGTGCCCGAGGTGGCCCTGTGCCTCGTCGGGGACATGGCGGCGGTGGACCACAACACCGGCGACGTCTGGCTGATCGCGAACGCGATCAACTTCGACGACACCGACGAGCGGGTCGACGAGGCGCACGCCGACGCCGTCGCCCGGCTCGACGCGATGGCGGCCGCGCTCGTGGCGCCGGCGCCGTCCCGGGCGATGGTCACCCTCGAGGGTGCGGCCGCGCAGGAGCCCGAGCTGCGGTTCCGCACCGAGCGGGCCGACTTCGAGGCAGGGGTGCTCGCGGCCAAGCAGGCGATCACCGACGGCGAGGTGTTCCAGGTGGTGCTGTCCCAGCGCCTGGAACTGGACTGCGCCGCGGACCCCTTGGACGTGTACCGGGTGCTGCGGACGATCAACCCGAGTCCGTACATGTACTTCCTGCACCTCGGCGATCCCGGGGCGGACGGGCTCGGCGACTTCCATGTGGTCGGCTCGAGCCCGGAGACCCTCGTCAAGGTGACCGGCCGGGACGTGATCACGTTCCCGATCGCCGGCTCGCGCCCGCGGGGCGACACCCCGGCGCAGGACCGCGAGCACGCCGACGAGCTGCTCGTGGACCCGAAGGAGCGTGCCGAGCACCTGATGCTCGTGGACCTGGCCCGCAACGACCTCGGCCGGGTCTGCGAGCCCGGCAGCGTGGCCGTCGTGGAGTTCATGGAGATCAAGCGGTACAGCCACATCATGCACATGTCGTCCACGGTCACCGGGCGGCTGCGCCCGGAGTCGACCGCGGTGGACGTGTTCACGGCGACGTTCCCGGCGGGCACGCTCTCGGGGGCACCGAAGCCGCGGGCGATCGCCCTCATCGACGAGCTGGAACCGGCACGCCGCGGCATCTACGGCGGCACGGTCGGCTACTTCGACCTGGCCGGTGACCTGGACATGGCGATCGCGATCCGGACCGCGCTGATCTCCGACGGCGTGGCCAGCGTGCAGGCCGGCGGGGGACTGGTCGCCGACTCGGTCCCGGAGGCCGAGTACTGGGAGAGCCGGAACAAGGCCGCCGCCGCGGTACGGGCGGTGCAGATCGCCGCCGGGATCGGGGCGATCGCACCGTGACGCCCGCGAGCCGGCGCCGTCGGTTGGGCCGGGGTCCGGCGGTCCTGATCCTGCTCGTCGCGGGGGCGGCGCTCCTGGTCACCACCCTCGGCACCTGGGTCACCGCACCGGTCGCGGCGACCCTCGGGACCGAGACCGTCAGCGTGGCCGGCACCGCCGCGGTCCCGCCGGCAGGCTCGGTCGCGCTCGTGGTCCTGGCCGCTGCGCTCGCCCTCGGCCTGTCCGGGCCGGTGGTGCGGATGATCGCGGCCGTGCTGGTGGCCCTTGCCGGGGCGGTGGCCCTGGTGTCCGTGCTGGCGTTCCTGCGGGACCCGGCCACGCCGGCACAGGCGGCCGCGGGCGAACTGGTCGGCGTCCGTGAGATCAGCGGGGAGCCGAGCGTCACCGTCCTGCCCTACCTGGCTGCGTGCGTCGCCGCCGGGATCCTCCTGATCGGCATCGCGCTGCCGTTCCTGGTCGGGCGGTGGGGCCGGGTCGGACGACGCTACGAGCGCGACGGCTCGGGTGGGGCCGGTCCGGCTGCCGCGCCGACCACCCCGGAACGGGCCGGGACGGACGTCGACCGGCCCACCGGATCGGCGCGCACCGCCCGGATGGACGACTGGGACGCGCTGAGCCGGGGCGAGGACCCGAGCGAGGGGCCGGACCGGTAGTCTGGTCGCGCCGAGCACGACCATCGCGAAGGGCCAGAGCACCATGACGAATGAAGCCATCACCGAATCCACGCGGCACTCTGCGGATTCGGTGGCCGGCGGGCACTACGCCGCCGAGAACCTGCCGGCCGCCCCGCCGTCCAACCACGGCCGCACCGTCGCCGGCTGGACCCTGTTCTGGGCCGGGGTGGTCGGTTCCCTCGTGGTCGGCGTCGCCTTCATCCTGCAGAACGTGACGCTCGGCGTGATCGGCGGCGTCGTCATCGTCGCCGGGTGCGTGGCCAGCGCGATCCTGCGCGCCGTGGGCTACGGCCAGATCGAGCGGAACTCCGGGCGGAACGCGTAGCGGCGCGATGTCCTACCCGCCCGTGCCGCCGTCCAGCGGCGGTGTGAACCCCTACGACCCGCAGGAGCCGTACGAGAGCTCCGGTTCCGGACGGAACCAGGGCCCCACGGACGCGGACCGGTCGTTCGTCGAAGGGCCGCAGCCCTGGGACACGCCGGCACCCGGCGCCTACGGTCAGCACCAGTACGGCCAGAACCAGTACGGACAACCCCAGTACGGCCAGGCCCAGTACGGACAACAGGGCTCGCCCTACACCGCCGGGCCGCACGGGTACTACGGACTGTCCGCGTCGAGCCGGAACGGCACCGCCACCACCGGCCTGGTCCTGGGGATCGTCGGTTTCTTCCTCGCGTGCATCCCGCTCGTCGGGCTCGGCCTGGGCATCGCCGCGATCGTCAACGGCACGAAGGGGCGCGCACTGGCCGCGGCCGGCCAGGCGACGAACGGCGGCTCGGCCACGGCCGCCATCGTGCTCGGGGTGATCGCCGTCGTCGGCGGCATCTTCTGGATCCTCCTCTCGCTCTCCCAGGGCTACTACGGGTGAGCGTGGAGGCCACGGCGCCCACCCGGGACCGGCGACCGCCGGTGCTGATCGGCGCGGGCGTGGCCGCCGCCACGGTGCTGCTCGCCCTGGTGGACCCGCACGACGGCGGTTACGGGTTCTGCCCGATGCTGCGGCTGACCGGGTGGTTCTGCCCGTTCTGCGGGGGCCTGCGGACCACACACGCACTGGCCACCGGCGACCTCGCCGGGGCCTGGGCCGCGAACCCGGTGCTCGCGATCGTGTTGCCGCTCGCCGCCCTGGGCTGGCTCTGGTGGCTCGTCCGGGTCTGGCGCTCGGCCCCGGCCCGTCCGCTACCGGGGTGGGTGGCTCCCGTGGTGGGCGCCGGCCTGCTGGGCTTCACGCTGCTGCGCAACCTGCCGGCGTTCGCGCCCTATCTCTCCCCGCTCTGAAGCCCCACCCCGGCCACGTGAGACGCGTCCAGGGCCCGTCAGGTTTCGGCATACGATGGTGGCCGACCAAGGGAGAGGCGGATGGTGACCGTTCTTGAGGAGATCGTGGCCGGGGTCCGGGAGGACCTCGCGGTGCGCGAGGCCGCGACACCGCTCGAGCAGGTGAAGGAACGCGCAGCGGCTCGCCCCTCGGCCAAGAACGCCCTGGACGCGCTCGCGACGGACGATGCGGTCACGGTGATCGCCGAGGTGAAACGGTCCAGCCCGTCCAAGGGTGCCCTTGCGGATATCGCCGATCCGGCCGGTCTGGCCGCCGACTACGAGTCCGGCGGGGCCTCCGCGATCAGTGTGCTCACCGAGGGCCGCCGGTTCGGTGGCTCACTGGCCGACCTCGACGGCGTCCGAGCCGCGGTGGACGTGCCCGTGCTGCGCAAGGACTTCATCGTCACGCCCTACCAGGTCTGGGAGGCCAGGGCCCACGGCGCGGACATCGTGCTACTGATCGTCGCGGCCCTCGAGCAGACCGTGCTCACCTCCCTGACCGAACGGGTGCACTCGCTCGGCATGACCGCCCTCGTCGAGGCCCACACCGCCGAGGAGGTGGACCGGGCGGTGGATGCCGGCGCTCGTCTGCTCGGGGTGAACACCAGGAACCTGCACAACCTCGAGGTGCGTCGGGAGGTGTTCGCCGAACTGGCCCCGCGGATCCCGGACGGGATCGTCAGGGTGGCCGAGTCGGGGGTCCGGGGACCGCACGACCTCATGGACTACGCCCGCTGGGGCGCCGACGCGGTGCTCGTCGGGGAGGCCCTGGTGACCCAGGGCGACCCACGTGCGGCCGTCAAGGACATGGTCGCCGCCGGGACCCATCCGTCGCTTCGGGCGGTGCGTAGCCGGTGAGCGAGCAGACGCCCAGGTCCGCCGCCGAGACCGCGCTGCGGGACGCCGTCGGCCCGTACTTCGGGGACTTCGGCGGCCGGTTCGTTCCCGAGGCCCTGATCGCCGCGCTCGACGACCTCTCGACGGCGTGGGACAAACTCTCCGTGGACCCGAGGTTCGTCGAGCGGCTGGCCGCGCTGCACCGCGACTACACCGGTCGGCCGAGCCCGATCACCGAGGTTCCGCGGTTCGCCGAGCACGCCGGCGGGGTCCGGGTGTTCCTCAAGCGGGAGGACCTGAACCACACCGGCTCACACAAGATCAACAACGTCCTCGGGCAGGCCCTGCTCACCGAGCAGGTCGGCAAGACACGCGTGATCGCCGAGACCGGCGCGGGCCAGCACGGCGTGGCCACCGCGACCGCCGCCGCACTGTTCGGCCTCGAGTGCACGATCTACATGGGCGAGGAGGACACCCGCCGGCAGGCGCTCAACGTCGCCCGGATGCGGCTGCTCGGCGCCGAGGTGGTCTCGGTGACCACCGGCTCGCGGACCCTCAAGGACGCGATCAACGAGGCGTTCCGGGACTGGGTCGCGAACGTCGAGACGACCAACTACGTGTTCGGAACCGCCGCCGGACCGCACCCGTTCCCGGCCCTGGTCCGGGACCTGCAGAAGATCATCGGCGAGGAGGCCCGCGAGCAGCTCACCACGCGGATCGGGCGGCTCCCGGACGCCGTCGTCGCCTGCGTGGGCGGCGGATCGAACGCGATCGGCATCTTCAACGCGTTCCTGGACGATCCGGACGTGCGGCTGGTCGGCTGTGAGGCGGCCGGCGACGGTGTCGAGACCGGACGCCACGCGGCCACCATCAGCGCCGGCACCCCCGGGGTGCTGCACGGCGCGAAGACCTATCTGCTCCAGGACGAGGACGGGCAGACCATCGAGTCCCACTCGATCTCGGCCGGCCTGGACTACCCGGGCGTCGGGCCCGAGCACTCCTGGCTCGCGAGCATCGGCCGGGCCGAGTACCGGCCGGTCACGGACGCGGAGGCGATGGAGGCGTTCCGGCTGCTGACCCGTACGGAGGGCATCATGCCCGCCATCGAGAGTGCGCACGCCCTCGCCGGGGCGATCACGCTCGGGCGTGAGCTCGTGGCCGGCGGAGCCGACCCGGCGCAGACCGTGCTGCTGGTCAGCCTGTCCGGTCGGGGTGACAAGGACGTGGAGACGGCGGCCGAGTGGTTCGGGCTCGTGGACTCCGACGCCCCGACGGGCGAGCACGAGGACGGGAGCACGAGCGCATGACCCGAACCCAGACCGCGGGGTCCGCGACCGCCGCAGCGATCGACGACGCCCGGGCGCAGGGCCGCGCCGCGCTCGTGGTGTACCTGCCGGTCGGCTACCCGGATGTGGACGGCTCGATCGCCGCGGCCCGGGCCGCCGTCGAGTCCGGCGCCGACATCGTCGAGCTCGGACTGCCCTACTCCGACCCCGGCCTGGACGGCGTGGTCAACCAGGAGGCCATGCAGGCCGCCCTCGAGGGCGGCACCCGGACCACCGACGTGCTCCGGGCCGTCCGCGAGGTCGCCTCGACCGGGGCGCCGACGCTCGTGATGACGTACTACAACCCGGTGCTGCGCTACGGGGTGGACCGCTTCGCCGCGGACCTCGCCGCCGCCGGGGGAGCCGGCCTGATCACCCCCGACCTGATCCCGGACGAGGCCGGGGAGTGGCTCGAAGCCGCCGAGGCCCACGACCTCGACAAGGTGTTCCTGGTGGCGCCCAGCTCCACCACCGAACGGCTGTACCTGACCGTCGCCGCAAGCCGGGGCTTCGTCTACGCGGCCTCCACGATGGGGGTCACCGGAGCCCGCGCGAGTGTGGGCCCCAAGGCCGAGGCGCTGGTGGCCGCGACCCGGGCGGCCGGTGCCGAACGGGTCTGTGTGGGCCTCGGGGTCTCGACCGGTGACCAGGCCGCCGAGGTGGCCGCCTACGCCGACGGCGTGATCGTCGGCTCGGCGATCGTGCGCACCCTGATCCGTCCGGACCGGGACCGCGACGCGGCCCTGGAAGACCTGCGCCGGCTCGTCGGCGAACTCGCCGAGGGCGTGCGATCGGCCCGCCCGCTGACGTCCGGTGGTCCGCGGCGATGAACATCCTGATGCGGGTGAGTGCCGAGTCCGCAGGTTCGAGCGGCGGATTCGGCGGCATCCCCAGCCCCACACAAGGGGTCTGGTACCTCGGACCGATCCCGATCCGGGCCTACGCCCTGGCGATCCTGGCCGGCATCGTGGTGGCGGGCTTCATCGCGATCCGTCGGTACCGGGCCCGCGGCGGACCCGAGGGCGCCGTCCTCGACGCGATCTTCTGGGCGGTGCCGTTCGGCATCATCGGGGCGCGGATCTACCACGTGTTCTCGTCCCCGGACGCGTATTTCGGACCGAACGGTGACCCCTGGCTCGCCCTCCAGATCTGGAACGGCGGTCTCGGCATCTGGGGCGCGATCCCGGCCGGCGCGCTCGGTGCCTGGATCAGCCTGCGCCGCGCCGGCCTGCGGCTCGCCCCGTTCGCGGACTCGCTCGCTCCCGCGCTCGCGGTGGCACAGGCGATCGGCCGGCTCGGGAACTACTTCAACGAGGAGCTGTTCGGGTCGCCGACCACGCTGCCCTGGGGCCTGCAGATCTCCGAGGGGACCCTACGTGCCCAGGGCATGGACTTCCCGGCCGGCACCCTGTTCCACCCGACGTTCCTGTACGAACTGCTCTGGAACCTCGCTCTCGCCGGCGTGCTGGTCTGGCTCGACCGCCGGTTCCGGCTGGGGCACGGCCGGGTGTTCTGGCTCTACGTGTTCGGGTACACCCTGGGCCGCGTCTGGATCGAGTACCTGCGCATCGACGAGGCCGAGGAGGTGCTGGGGCTCCGGCTGAACGTCTGGACCTCGATCATCGTCGGTCTGGTCGCCCTGATAATCTTCATCGTGATCTCCCGCCGCCACCCCGGGCGGGAGGAATCGATGTGGCTGCCCGGTCGCGAACCGGACGAGGCCGACACGGATGACGACACCGAGACCGGCGCTGCGGCCGACGACGACCAGGCCGGCGCATCCGACGCCTCCGGCCCAGCCGGGACCGGCGGCACCGCCGACGCAGGAGAGGCCCCCGAGACCTCCGAGAGCGATCAGGTCGCCGACGCCGAGGAGCACGACATGAGCGACGAGACTCCCGCGGAGACCGTCGAGCGCCCCGGCGACCTCGAGCAGACCCGGACCCGGGCCAGTGCGAAGGACCCGCTCCCCGAGGACGACCCCGGTCGGTGAGCCAGGTGGGCGCACCATCGGTTCGACCCGTATTTCGCCCAATTCACATGGCCGTAACACATCGGAAACACGGGGCGTGCATCCTCTGATGGTCAGCGGAGAGTAAAGTCTCCGCCGCAGGTGGGTCGACGGCGTCCCAACAAGCAGTGCAACCGATGCCGCGGAGCCCCCGATCCCCGCGGTGGTGAGGATGATCGGATGAACAGGTCCCCGCAGTCCCGACGTGCGAACAGCCCTGCCGGTGTTCCGAGGGTGGGCGAGGTGCCCAGCGCCTTCCGAACCTTCAGCGCGGTGCCCGAGAAGCAGGGCCTCTACGACCCCGCCCAGGAGCATGACGCCTGTGGTGTGGCGTTCGTGGCCACCCTCCGGGGTACCCCCGGACGCGACATCGTCGACGCCGGGCTGACCGCGCTCGCCAACCTCGACCACCGCGGTGCGGTCGGCGCCGAGGAGAACTCCGGGGACGGGGCGGGCATCCTCACCCAGATCCCGGACGCGTTCGTGCGGGACGTCGTCGCCGCCGAACTGCCGAAGCCGGGTCACTACGCGATCGGCATCGCGTTCCTGCCCGCCGACGCCACCGAGGCCGCCGCCGCACAGGCCGGCATCGAGGAGATCGCCGCCCAGGAGGGCCTGGACGTGCTCGCCTGGCGCGACGTCCCGGTCGCGGCCGACCTGGTCGGTCCGACCGCCCGCGCCTGCATGCCCACGTTCCGCCAGCTCGTGGTCGCCGACCCGGCCCGGGAGCTCTCCGGGATCGACCTGGACCGGCGCACCTACCGGCTGCGCAAGCGCGCCGAGCACACCTGCGGGGTCTACTTCGCGTCCCTGTCCGCGCGGACGATCGTGTACAAGGGCATGCTCACCACGACGCAGCTCGAGCCGTTCTTCCCGGACCTGTCCGACCCGCGCTTCGCCTCCGAGATCGCGCTGGTTCACTCGCGCTTCTCCACCAACACGTTCCCGTCCTGGCCGCTGGCGCACCCGTTCCGGATGGTCGCCCACAACGGCGAGATCAACACCGTTCGCGGGAACCGGAACTGGATGGCCGCGCGGCAGGGGACCCTCTCCTCGGACCTGCTCGGGGACGTCCGGGACCTGTTGCCGATCTGCAGCGAGGCCGAGAGCGACTCCGCCAGCTTCGACGAGGTGCTCGAACTGCTGCACCTGGGCGGCCGGTCGCTGCCGCACGCGGTCCTGATGATGATCCCCGAGGCCTGGGAGAACCACGCCTCGATGAGCGCGGCCCGGCGCGCGTTCTACCGGTACAACTCCACGATCATCGAGCCCTGGGACGGCCCGGCCGCGATGTGCTTCACGGACGGCCGGTACATCGGCGCGGTGCTGGACCGCAACGGGCTGCGGCCCGGACGGTTCTGGATCACCGACGACGGGCTCGTGGTCCTGGCCAGCGAGGCGGGCGTCCTCGACATCGACCCGGCCCGTGTGGCCCGCAAGGGACGGCTCGCGCCCGGGAAGATGTTCCTGGTGGACACCGGCTCCGGCCGGGTCATCGAGGACCAGGCCATCAAGAGCGAGCTCGCCGACGGACACCCGTACCCGCAATGGCTCGAGGAGAACCTGGTCACGCTCGAGGACCTGCCGGACCGTGAGCACGTGGCGCACTCCCGCTCGTCCGTGCTGCGCCGCCAGCAGACCTTCGGGTACACGGAGGAGGAGCTTCGGATCCTGCTCCGGCCGATGGCGGCCAGCGGCGCCGAGGCGCTCGGCTCCATGGGCACCGACACCCCGATCGCCGTGCTGTCCTCGCGACCACGGCTGCTGTTCGACTACTTCAGCCAGCTGTTCGCGCAGGTCACCAATCCGCCCTTGGACGCGATCCGCGAGGAGCTCGTCACCTCCCTCGGCGGGGCGATCGGCCCCGAGCCGAACCTCCTGGAGGACGCGCCCGCGCACGCACGCAAGCTGATCGTGCCGTTCCCGACGATCGACAACGACCAGCTCGCCAAGATCAAGCACGTGCAACGCACCCCCGGCCCGGGGCGCGGGTTCGAGGCGGTCACGATCTCGGGCCTGTACCGGGTCGGCGGCGGCGCCGCGGCCCTCGAGACCCGGCTCGAGGAGATCTTCGCGGAGGTGGACGCGGCCGTGGAACGGGGCGTCTCCTTCATCGTGCTCTCCGACCGGGAGTCGGACGCCGAGCTCGCACCGATCCCCTCCCTGCTGCTCACCTCCGCCGTGCACCACCACACCCTGCGCCGGCAGACCAGGACCCGGATCAGCCTGCTGGTCGAGGCCGGCGACGTCCGCGAGGTCCACCACGTGGCCCTGCTCATCGGCTACGGGGCGGCCGCGGTGAACCCCTACCTCGCGATGGAGAGCGTCGAGGAACTCGTGCACTCCGGCGTGGTCGAGGGGGTCACCCCCGAGCAGGCGGTCAAGAACCTGATCAAGGGTCTCGGCAAGGGCGTGCTCAAGGTGATGAGCAAGATGGGCATCTCCACCGTGCACTCCTACCGCGGTGCCCAGGTGTTCCAGGCCCTCGGTCTCTCCTCCGAGCTCGTCGAGAAGTACTTCACTGCGACGCCGTCCCCGCTCGGGGGCGTCGGCCTGGACGTCATCGCCGCCGAGGTTGCCGCCCGGCATGCGATCGCCTACCCGAAGAGCGGCATCACCGCGGCGCACCGGCGCCTGCAGGTGGGCGGCGAGTACCAGTGGCGCCGGGAGGGCGACCCGCACCTGTTCGACCCGGAGACGGTGTTCCGGCTCCAGCACTCCACCCGGACCCGACGCTACGACGTGTTCCGCGACTACACGCGGCGCGTCGACGACCAGGCCCGCCGGCTGATGACCCTGCGAGGACTGTTCCAGTTCCGCGAGGGCGTGCGGGCTCCGGTGCCGATCGAGGAGGTCGAACCGGTCTCGGAGATCGTCAAGCGGTTCTCCACCGGCGCGATGAGCTACGGCTCCATCTCCATGGAGGCGCACGAGACGCTCGCGATCGCGATGAACGAACTCGGCGGCAAGTCCAACACGGGTGAGGGCGGTGAGGACGCCGAACGGCTTCACGACCCCCGACGGCGGAGCGCCATCAAGCAGGTCGCTTCCGGTCGGTTCGGGGTCACCTCGGACTACCTCGTGAACGCCGACGACATCCAGATCAAGATGGCGCAGGGCGCCAAGCCGGGCGAGGGCGGCCAGCTGCCCGGGGCCAAGGTCTACCCGTGGGTGGCCCGGACCCGGCACGCGACTCCCGGCGTGGGGCTCATCTCGCCGCCGCCGCACCACGACATCTACTCGATCGAGGACATCGCCCAGCTGATCCACGACCTGAAGAACGCGAACCCGCAGGCGCGGGTGCACGTGAAGCTTGTCTCGGAGGTCGGCGTCGGGACGGTCGCCACCGGGGCGTCCAAGGCGCACGCCGACGTGGTGCTCATCTCCGGCCACGACGGCGGCACCGGGGCCAGCCCGCTGACCTCGCTCAAGCACGCCGGCGCGCCCTGGGAGATCGGTCTTGCCGAGACCCAGCAGACCCTGGTCATGAACAACCTGCGGGACCGGATCGTGGTGCAGGCCGACGGCCAGCTGAAGACGGGTCGGGACGTGGTCGTGGCCGCGCTCCTTGGCGCCGAGGAGTTCGGTTTCGCGACCGCGCCGCTGGTCGTCTCGGGGTGCGTCATGATGCGGGTCTGCCATCTGGACACCTGCCCGGTGGGCGTGGCCACCCAGAACCCGGAACTGCGCGCCCGGTTCTCCGGCAAGCCCGAGTTCGTGGTCACCTTCTTCGAGTACATCGCCGAGGAGGTCCGGGAGTACCTGGCCGCCCTCGGGTTCCGCAGCATCGAGGAGGCCATCGGCGCGATCGACGCGCTGGACACCCGCGCCGCGGTGACCCACTGGAAGGCGTCCGGGCTCGATCTGAGCCCGATCCTGGCGCGGCCGGAACTGCCGGAGGGCTCGGCGCCGCGTGCCGTCCGCGGCCAGGAGCACGGCCTCGAGAAGGCGCTAGACAACGAACTGATCGCCGCCGCCCGGCCCGCCCTGGACGGTGGCGAGCCGGTGCGGTACACGACCCGGGTGCGGAACGTGAACCGCACGGTCGGGACCATGCTCGGGCACGAGATCACGAAGCGTCACGGCGCGGCGGGGCTCGCGGACGGACTCATCGACATCACCCTGCACGGCTCGGCCGGGCAGTCGTTCGGTGCGTTCCTCACCCCGGGCGTGAGCCTTCGGCTGTTCGGCGACGCCAACGACTACGTCGGCAAGGGGCTCTCCGGCGGCCGGATCGTGGTCCGGCCCGACCGGGACGCGTCCTTCGCCCCCGGTGAGAACGTCATCGCCGGCAACGTGATCGCCTACGGCGCCACGTCCGGGGAGATCTTCCTGCGCGGGCTCGCCGGCGAGCGGTTCGCGGTCCGCAACTCCGGGGCGACCGCCGTCGTGGAGGGGGTGGGCGACCACGGCTGCGAGTACATGACCGGCGGCACGGTGCTGATCCTCGGCCCGACCGGACGCAACTTCGGGGCGGGCATGTCCGGCGGCACCGCCTACGTCCTCGACCTGGACCGGGACCTCGTGAACGGTCCCGCGCTCGCCGCCGGCGACCTGTCCCTCGACGAGCCCGACGAGGAGGACCTGAACCTGGTGATGGACCTCCTCGCCCGACACGCCGAGCACACCGGCTCGCGGATCGCAGCCGAGCTGGGCGACGACCGGGAGGAGGTGCGGCGCCGGGTCACCCGGGTGCTGCCACCGGCCTACGCCCGCGTCAACGCCGTCCTCGCCGATGCCCGTGCCGACGGCGTGGACGTCAGCGAACCCCACGTCTGGACCCGAGTGCTGGAGGCGACCCATGGCTGACCCCAAGGGATTCCTGAAGATCCGCGAGCGGGAGCTCCCCGTCCGCCGGCCGGTCCCGGTCCGGCTGATGGACTGGAAGGAGGTCTACGCCAAGCGTGCGGAGGACGCCGACGCCCTGACCCGCCAGGCCGGCCGGTGCATGGACTGCGGCATCCCGTTCTGCCACAACGGCTGCCCGCTCGGGAACCTGATCCCGGAGTGGAACGACCTCACCCGGACCGGCCGCTTCGACGAGGCGATCGAGCGGCTGCACGCCACGAACAACTTCCCGGACTTCACCGGGCGGCTGTGCCCGGCGCCCTGCGAGACCGCGTGCGTGCTGGGCATCAACCAGCCCGCCGTCACGATCAAGAACATCGAGCAGTCGATCATCGACAAGGCGTTCGACGACGGTCTCGTCACCCCGCAGATCCCGGACCGGCTCACCGGTTCCACGGTGGCCGTGATCGGCTCCGGCCCGGCCGGGCTGGCCGCCGCCCAGCAGCTGACCCGGGTGGGGCACACGGTGGCCGTCTACGAGCGCGACGACCGCATCGGCGGCCTGCTTCGCTACGGCATCCCCGAGTTCAAGATGGAGAAGCGTCACGTCGACCGGCGCCTCGAGCAGATGGCCGCCGAGGGCACCCGGTTCCGGCCGGGCGTCGAGATCGGCGCGAACGGTGCCCTGACCGGGACCGAACTGCTCGAGCGGTACGACGCCGTCGTGCTCGCCATGGGCGCGACTGTGCGCCGGGACCTACCGGTGCCCGGCCGGGAGCTCGCCGGCATCCACCAGGCCATGGAGTACCTGCCGCAGTCGAACCGGGCCACGGCGGGGGACCTGGTCCCGGACCAGATCACCGCGGCCGGCAAGGACGTGGTGGTCATCGGTGGTGGGGACACCGGCGCGGACTGCCTCGGCACCGCCCTGCGCCAGGGCGCGACGAACGTGGTCCAGCTCGAGATCATGCCGCGTCCCACCGAGGACCGGCCGGACGGGCAGCCCTGGCCCACCTACCCGATGATCTACCGGGTCTCCAGCGCCCACCAGGAGGGTGGCGAGCGGGTCTACGCCACCTCCACCGTGGAGTTCGTCGGTGACGCCGACGGCAACGTCAAGGAGCTGCGGGTCGTCGAGGTCGACATGACCTCGGGTCGACCGGTCCCGGTCGAGGGCACCGAGCACGTCATCCCGGCCCAGCTTGTGCTGCTCGCGATGGGCTTCACCGGCGTGCCGACCACGGGTGTCGTGGAGCAGCTCGGACTCGAGGTGGACCAACGGGGCCGGATCACCCGGGACTCGGAGTTCGCGACCTCGGTGCCCGGGGTGTACGTGGCCGGTGACGCCGGGCGCGGCCAGTCGCTCATCGTCTGGGCGATCGCCGAGGGACGGTCGGCGGCCGCCGCCGTGGACACCTACCTGCGTGGGCACACGGAGCTGCCCGCACCGATCGAGCCCACCACGGTCTCGATCACGGTCTGAGTCCGACGATCCGGGTGGCCACCCCCCGAACGGGTGGCGAGGAGCCGGCGAACGCGCGGTGACGGCGAGCGAGCGAGGCCGCGTGCCGCCGAGGGCATGCGGTGGAAGGGCATAAGGTTTGATCATGCGTAGAGCCAAGATTGTGTGCACCCTGGGACCGGCCACCGAGTCCCCCGAGATGGTCCAGGCGCTGGTGGACGCCGGCATGGACGTGGCCCGGATCAACCGCAGCCACGGGGACGTGGAGGCCCACGAGGCCGTCTATCGCCACGTGCGGGCCGCCGCGGAGGCGTCCGGCCGTGCCGTCGCCGTCCTGGTGGACCTGCAGGGCCCGAAGATCCGCCTGGGCCGGTTCGAGGAGGGCAAGCACTACCTCGCCGAGGGCGACGTGTTCACGATCACCACCGACGACGTGCCCGGGACCAAGGAACTGGTCTCGACGACGTTCAAGGGCCTGCCCCAGGACGTCAAGGCGGGTGACCTGATCCTGATCGACGACGGCCGGGTCACCGTGCGGGTCACCGACGTCACCGCCACCCACGTGACCACCCGGGTCGAGGTTCCGGGCCCGGTCTCGAACAACAAGGGTCTGAACCTGCCCGGTGTGGCCGTCAACGTGCCGGCGCTCTCCGAGAAGGACGCCGAGGACCTGCGCTGGGCGTTGCGGCTGGGTGCCGACTTCATCGCACTGTCCTTCGTGCGGTCCGCGAAGGACTATGAGGACGTCGCGGCGATCATGAACGAGGAGGGTCGCACGGTCCCGGTCATCGCGAAGGTCGAGAAGCCGCAGGCCGTCGACAACCTCGCCGAGATCGTCGACGCGTTCGACGGCATCATGGTCGCCCGTGGTGACCTCGGTGTGGAGCTGCCCCTGGAGCAGGTGCCGCTCGTCCAGAAGCGCGCCACCGAGATGGGCCTGCGCAACGCGAAGCCCGTCATCGTGGCGACCCAGGTGCTGGAGTCCATGATCAGCTCGCCGCGGCCCACCCGCGCCGAGGCCTCCGACTGTGCGAACGCCGTGCTCGACGGGGCCGACGCGGTGATGCTCTCCGGCGAGACCTCGGTGGGGGAGTACCCGATCGAATGCGTGCGGACCATGGCGCGGATCATCGAGAACACCGAGGAGCACGGCCTGGAACGGATCGCGAAGCTGCGCGCCACCCCGCACACCCGCGGCGGCGTGCTGACCAAGGCTGCCGCCCAGATCGGGGAGACCCTCGGCGTCAAGTACCTGGCCTGCTTCACCCAGTCCGGTGACTCCGCCCGCCGGATGTCCCGGCTCCGTTCCGCGACACCGCTGCTGGCGTTCACGCCGGTGGAGGCGACCCGGAACCAGCTGGCTCTGACCTGGGGCACGCAGACGTTCATCGTGCCGAAGGTCCAGCACACGGACGACATGATCGACCAGGTGGACGTGGTGCTGCGCAACTCCGGCCAGGCCGAGGACGGGGACACCGTCGTGGTGGTCGCCGGGATGCCCCCGGGCCAGTCGGGTACCACCAACTCGATCCGGGTCCACACCGTCGGCGACGACCAGGGCTGAGCCGGGACCGAGCACAGCTGAGCACCGCGTCGACGGCGTGGGGCGGGTCGCCTGCCCCACGCCGTCCTCGCCGGTGCGGTCCCGGCAGTGCTCCCGCGTGCTCCCGCGTGCTCCCGCGTGCACGTGCGACGATGAGCCCCATGCACCCGGCCCGCGCCCGCACCCTCCGGCGGTGCCGCCTCCTCGCACTCGCCGGGCTGCTTGCCCTCACGGGCTGCGGACCCGCGGGTCCGGGACCCGACCTGGATCCGGACGGGCCCGCCCCGACGGCCTCCGGGAGCGGCGCGAGCGCACCGGCGACCGTGCCGCCGGGCCTGCTCGAGTGCGACGATTCCAGCAAGGACGCCGGAGCAGAGTCCGCGCCGCAGGACCTGCATTCGTTCGGGTACGGCATGCCCTCCGGCTTCACCGAGAGCGGCGGCTACACGCAGATCACGTCCCCGGAGGGCGACTACACCGCCGACTACCTGGTGCCGACCGCGGCCGGGGTCGACGCCCTCAACGTCCTCGCCGTGGTCTACTACGCGGACCTGGCGCTCGGCCCGGTCACCGGCGGCTGCGGTCAGCTGGACCGCAAGCAGGTGCTCGCCCGCCTCGACCTCGTCAACGCCGAGTCCGGGGCCGAGGTCATCGGCGACTACGCCTGGGTGGAGGTCGGTGGGCACCCCGCCGTGCGGTACGACGCGTGGTACCCGAGCCACGGGTTCACGGTCCGCTCCTACGCCGTGTACGGCGCGACCGAACTCGTCACCTTCGGCTGCCAGTGGGTGGAGGCCGAGGCCGTCATCACCGCGGGCTGCGACGAGCTGACCGCCTCGGTCACGTTCTGAACGACCCTGCCGGACCCCGCCGCCGGCACCTGGGCAGCCCTGCCCGTGCCGAGCCCCGAACGCTCCCACCTGCATGTGCTAGACAAGCCCATGTGATGGGCAGAGGATGGCGCGCGACGCTCGCGGCCACGGTGGCCACGGTCGCCCTGGCGGCCTGTGCTCCCGGTGACTCAGGGACGGACCCCGCCGCGACGGACCCGGCGACCCCCGGGGCAAGCGCCGGCGAGGCGACCGAGGTACCGACGGCACCGGGTGGACTCCTCGAGTGTGGCGACCCGGACGCCGACAAGGTCATCGAGATCGCCGATGCCGACCTCACCACCGCCACCTGGTCCACGCCGAGCGGGTTCGAGGAGACGTTCGCCTACCACGAGGAGAACCCGGTCGAGGAGGTCTTCTCGTCGTGGACGGCGCAGCCCACGGCGGACGTCGCCCTCCTCAATGTCGTGACCGTGGTCATCTACGACGGGCTCGACTGGGGCGAGATGGTCGACCAGTGTGGCGCCATCCCGGTCGAGCGGATCATGGAGATCCAGGCCGGCTACACCGCGGAGATCGGCGCCGAGACCCTCACGGAGCCCGAGGTGACCACCGTCGCCGGGCACCCCGCCGTCGAGCAGTACATCAGCCTGCCGGAGTACGACTACCACGGATACTGGCTGTTCTCGCGGACCCAGGTCCTGCACGCCTACTGCCAGTGGACCAACGAGGAGGATCTCCTCGAAGCCGCCTGCGCCGAGCTGATCCCGTCGATCCAGGTGAGCCCGTGAGGCTCGTGGGCGGCTCCAGCGGCCGGCCGCGACACCGGACGATCGCCCTCGGCCTGAGCATCGCCGTGCTGATCTGCGGGCTGGCTGCGTGCACGGCATCGGACGGGCCGGACGGGCCGGACGGCACGACGGCGTCACCGGAGGCGACCACCACCGGCGGCGACGACGGGGGAACGACCGGTGCGACGCCGTCGGGCACCGGTGGCCTGCTCGAATGCGGGCAGGAGGTCAAGGACTCCCTCGGTGACGTGGACCTGGAGGGGGTCACCTGGACCACCCCCGCCGACTTCTACGAGAGCGACGACTTCGTCTCCGTCAACGACTACGAGGAACAGAACGTGGAGCTCTGGGTGGCGTCCTACGAGGGGCCCGAGGCGACGACCGCGTCCGCGATCGCGGTGACCTTCTACCCGGCGGTCGCATGGGGTGACCTCGTGGTGGGCGGCTGCGCCCAGATCCCGATCGAGGCCGCGCTCGCCCGCGTCGCGGAGTACTGGGAGGTCCCGGGCACCACGGACGTGCCAGTCGGCGAGCCGACGATCGTCCGGATCGGTGGCCAGCCGGCGATCGCGCACGACTTCACGTTCGAGGGCACCCAGGCGCACGGCTGGTGGCTGTACTCGAACACCCAGTTGCTGCACCTGCAGTGCCAGTGGGTGTCCGAGGCGGAACGCCCCGGCCTCGAGGCCGGCTGCGACGCGTTCCTCGAGTCGGTGGCGATCCCGTGACGGCCCGGACCCTGCGGCGGCTGGGTGTGCTGCTGGCCGGTGCCGCCCTGCTGGCTGGGTGCGCGACGGCGACCGGTGACCAGAGCGACCCGGGTGGCGACGGTCCGGCCGGCGCGGGTCGTGGCTCCGGGTCGGGGGGCATGGAGGGCGGGCCGACCGCGCCGCCGAGCGTGCCGCCGGGCTTCCTCGAATGTCCCGACCAGCCCGGCGACGAGGAACTGCAACTGGCCGACGTGGACCTGACCACGGCCGTCTGGGCCACCCCGACCGGGTGGGCCGACGCCAGCGGCTACAGCGAGGACAACCCGATCGAGGAGATCCTCGAGAACTGGGTCGGCGAACCGGTCGACGAGCCACTGCCCCGGCTGAACGTCGGGGCCGTGGTGATCTACGGCGGGCTGGACTGGACCGACCTCGCGGACCAGTGCGGACGGGTCCCGATCACCGCGATCGAGGAGCAGCTCGGCCGCTACCGCGACCAGATCGGCGCCGAGCCGCTCAGCGAGGTCGAACGGCTCACCATCGCCGGGCTGCCCGCCCTGCACCAGGACATCCGGCTCACCAGCTACGACTACACGGGCTACTGGGTGTTCTCCGAGAACCAGCTGCTGCACGCCTACTGCCAGTGGACCGACGAGGCGTACCGGGCCCCCATCGAGGACGGCTGCCTGCAGATCGTCGAGTCACTGACGGTCGGGTGATGGGCGCCCCGGCCCGGCGAACGGTCCCGGCGGTCGCCGCCATGGCCCTGGCGATCATCCTGTTGGCCGGGTGCGACCAGGTGGGCCCGACCCCCGGACCCGAGGGCCCGACCGGGGCGGGGGAGGGCTCCGGAGCGGCCCCGACCGCACCACCGACCGTGCCCCCCGGGCTCCTCGAGTGCCGCGAGGATCCCGACCCGAAGCAGTTGCAACTGGCCGACGTGGACCTGGCCACGGCCACCTGGTCCACGCCCTCGGACTTCGAGGTGGTCACGAACTACCACGAGGACAACCCGGTCGAGACGATCGAGACCACCTGGTACGCGGAGCCGACCGACCCGCGCCTGCCCACCCTGAACGTGCTGAACGTGGTGCTCTACTCCGGTCTGGACTGGGGCGACGTGGCCGACGACTGTGGCCGGGTGCCCCTGTCCGCGATCGAGACCCGGCTCGCCTCCTACCGGGATCAGATCGACGCCGTCCCGCTCACGGACGCCGCCATGACGACGGTCGCCGGTCTGCCCGCACTCGAGCAGGACATCGGGCTGGCGTCCTACGACTACCACGGCTACTGGGTGTTCTCCGAGACGCAGCTGCTGCACGTCTACTGCCAGTGGACCGAGGGCAACCGGGACGTGATCGACGCCGGCTGTGGCCCGTTGGTGGACAGCGTCCGGGTGGGTTGAACCCCGCACGGACCGAGCGAGGACTAGCATGCGGTGCGAGCGGACCAGGCGCCGGCATCCGGCCGGTCCGAGCGGCCGCAGAGAGTAGGTCCGCGGAATGATCCGCCTCCTGATCCGACTCGTCTTCTTCCTCGGCGCCGCCGCGGTCGGGCTCGCCGTGGCGGCCCTGGTGATCGACGGCCTGAACATCGACCCGATCTCGTTCATCGCCGTCGTCGTGGTGTTCGCGGTGATCCAGTCCGTGCTCTCGCCGTTCATCGCGAAGGTCGCGAACAACAACGCGCCCGCACTGATCGGCGCCGCCGGCCTGGTCAGCACGTTCGTCGGCCTGTTCGTCAGCTCGCTGGTCTTCGGCGACGGTTTCCAGATCACCGGAGGGGTGGGCACCTGGATCATCGCGTCCGTGGTCGTCTGGCTGGTCACGATGGTCGCGACCGTCCTGTTGCCGGTGATCTTCGTCAAGCGCAAGGTCGCCGAGGCCCGCTCCGGGGACGGCCGGGCCGACCGGGGTGAGAAGGCGAAGTGACTCACACGGCGCCGCGCCGCCGCAGCCATCCCAGCGCGGGGGCGCCGTAGGCGGGCGGGAGGTAGAACGTCGCGATCCGGAACACCAGCGCGGTGGACAGCGCCGTCGCCTCCTCGATGCCGGCGCCGACCAGCGCGGCGGTGAGGGCCGCCTCGGCCACCCCGATGCCACCCGGCACCGGCATGACCCCGGCGAAGAGGGCGACCATGCACTGGATCAGGAGGAGTTCGGTCAGTGGGAGTTCCTGCCCGAACGCCCGCAGGGACAGCCACAGGACCACGGCCAGGAGCGTCTGGGCGATGACGTTGCCGAAGAACATCAGGGCCAGATTCTTCGGCGACCGCAGCACCTGCAGGCTGCTGCGTGCCTCGCCGAGGCGCGCCTGGAGGTAGTGCCGCACGCGTGGGATCGCCCACGCGATGGCGAGCGCCGCGACCAGCCCGAGAGCGATCAGCCCCAGGGGCAGGTCGATCTCGAGGCCGCCGCCCGGCAAGGTCAGCGAGACCAGCCCGGTCGCGGCGAGCAGGACCAGCATGATCGCCTGGGTCACAAGCCCGCTCGCGCCGTCGATCGCCCCCACGGTCACCGCGCTCGCCGCCGGCAGCCCGGCGCGCTGGAAGAACCGCACGATGAGGGCGACGCGGGCGGCGACGCTCGGCACCACGAGCCCCATGAACTGGATCGCGTACTGCAGCGCGAGCACGGGCATGAACGGCAGCGGCCGGGGCGACGCCCCGATGCTCGACATGGCCGAGCCCACCTGCACCAGGGGGGTCACCAGGATGGCGGCGATCACCCACCCCGGTGCGGCGGCACGGAGCTCGGCGATGAGGGTGTCCAGGCCGATGCCGCTGATCGCGCTGACGATGACGTAGGCGAGCAGGACCACGACGGCGAGCGTCAGCACCTTCTTGAGGCTGAGGCGGCGTAGTTCGGCGAGCTTCGGTGGCTCCACGCCGGTGGCCGCCGCGGCGTCGGTGCGCAACGAGTCCAGATCCAATGAGCGCTCGCGCACCAGCTGCCGCGTGGTCCGGTCCAGCAGCGCGGGCTGCACCAGCGGCAGGGCCGCGCCGACGTGTTCGGCGTCGAGCGCCGCCGTCGCTGCGGCGATGGCCCGGTCCGGCCCGAGCACGAGGGCCGTGGCGACCAGGAGACCGGCGTGGTCGGCCGACCGGTGGAACTCGGACGGGTTGCTCCGGGCCCGGCCGAGGTCGGTCAGCGCGGCGGTGCCGTCGGAACGCACCACCAGGGCGGCCGGGTTGAGTGAGCCGTGCGCGAGGCCGATCCCGTGCAGGCGCTCGAGCGCGGCCCAGTACTCCGCGGCCAGGACGTCCGGGTCGTGTGGTCCGTCCGGGCCGGCCGGGTCGTGGGCATCGGGTGTCTGCGCGAAGGGACGGGCATCCGCCGCCAGCACCAGCAGGGCGTCCCGCTCGTCGACCAGGCCGGCCGCCACGATCGGCAGCACCGGCACGCCCGAGCGTTCGGCGAGCAGGGTCGCGAACGCCTCGTGCTCGACCTGTTCGAGCCGCGACGAGGGCGCCAGCGCGGACCGGCCGCGGTACCAGATCGAGGAGCCCACCGCCGTCACCACCTGGCTGTCCCAGGCATCCCGACCGTGGAGCCGCACCAGCAACGGCTCGCCGGCGGCGGAGGTGGCCGTGACGAGGAGTTGCCCGCGCTCGGTCATCGCCAGGTAGCGCAGGTCGTGCGCGACGACGCCGAGCTGCCCGAGGGCCCGACGGACCTCGGTGAGGGTGAGCCGACCACCGGGGGAGCCGGCGACCAGGTGGATCACGGCGGCGGCGATCCAGCCGAGGGCCACCCCGGTGAGGCTGCCCCACGGCCCGCTGGTGCCCGTTGCCACGGCGGCGATCGCGCCGGCGATCGCGATCCCCCGGCCGACGCGGCGCACCGGTGCGGTCAGGTGCGGTCCGGTGACCCCGACGACCGCGACGGTGGTGGCCAGCACCAGGGACGGGTACCTGGGACCGTCGGCGGTCCAGGGCACGACGGCGTCGGCCAGGTCGGGCACGGAGCCGGCGGTCAGGCGCACGGCGATCGCGCCCGCGCCGGCGAGTAGGGCCGCGCCGGCCTGGTCCCGGACCAGGTGCCAGCGCCCGCTCGCGATCGCCACCGTGATCAGGAGGACCCCCCACGCCATCAGCAGCGTGATCAGGGCCCGCCAGATCCACCACTCGAGCCAGGGGATCTCGGCGAGGGCGGCCAGGACCCGGGCGTCCGTGCCGGCCGGGCGAGCGAACACGAGCGCGGCCACCAGGATCAGCGCCGATCCGGCCAGGAGCACGGCGTCGGTCGGCCGACGGTCCCGCGGCGCCCCGGCCTGCGCGGCGAACCACCCGCGCAACCGCTCGGCTGCGGAACGGTGCGCGACCGCGCCGACGGCCGGGGCGGAGCCCTGCGCGGCCGCTGCGTCCTGATCCGTTGCCATCGTGTGCCCGTCTCTGGCTGGGGTGTGCGGACATCGTGGCAACCCGCGCCACCGGTGCCATCATGCCGTCGGGGTGATCCGGTCGTCACCCCCGACGTCGGCGATTGCCCGGCAGGCGGGGTAACGTGCGCTGGTGAGCGCTGCGCAGGTGGTCGGGGTGATCGCCGACGTCTTCACCTGGACGACGCTGCCGCTCGGGTTGCTCTGCCTGCTGATCGCGGCCGTCCTCAATGCGTGGTGGCGTGGGGACCCCGAGCGCTCCGAGGTCGGCACCCTGCGCCTCGTCGGTGGGCTACTCGTGGGTGTCGGCCTGCTCTCGGTCGTCCTCTCGATCGGCCTGACCTTCGCGGGGGGCTGACCGCGTCCGTGCCGCCGCCTGACATAGTGGGACCCGTGAGGACGAGGCCACTGCTCGACCTGGTCGAGGTGCCGGCCGGCACGGTGACCCTCCACGACCGGCGCACCTCGACGAGATGGCGGGCCGACGTCGCCGGGCACCTGCTGGCCCGGACACCCGTCACCCAGGCCCAGTACCGCGCCGTGCTCGGCGCCTCGCCGAGCGCAGCGACCGGCGAGGACCTCCCGGTCGAGACCGTCTCCTGGCTCGACGCCGTCCGGTTCTGCAACGCGCTCTCGGTGCGTGAGCACCTCGAACCCGCCTACACGATCGACGACGAGGTGACCTGCGCCGTCGGGAGCACCGGCTACCGGCTCCCCACCGAGGCGGAGTGGGAGCACGCCTGCCGGGCCGGCAGCACCGGCCCGCGTTACGGCGACCTCGACGAGATCGCGTGGTACGCCACGAACTCGGGTGACCGACCGCACCCGGTCGGCACCAGGGAACCGAACGCGTGGGGTCTGTACGACACGCTCGGAAACGTCTGGGAGTGGTGCTTCGAGCGCTACGACCCGGAGGTCTATGGGGACTACCGGGTGCTGCGCGGCGGTGGCTGGAGCGATCCGGAGTGGAGCGTGCGGGCCGGCGTGCGGCGGCGCAGCCATCCGACGTTCGCCATCGAGGACGTCGGGTTCCGCCCGGCCCGGTCCACGTCGCACCGGACCGGCCGGGAGTGAGGTTCGAGTACGCACCCGACGAGTCGTACCAGGACGTCGGGGGAGGGCAGGTGCTCCACTCCGCCCCCGGCTTCCCGGGATTCCCGGCGCGGCTCGCCCTTGAACTGTTCGAGCGTGCCCGCGTGCTCGCCGGGACCGGCCGGGTCGGACTGTGGGACCCGATGTGCGGGGCCGGTGGGATCGTCGCGACCCTCGCGCTGCTCCGCCGGGACGCCCTGACCCGGGTGCTGGCGAGCGATGTGAGCGACCGGGCCCTCGAACTCGCCGTCAAGAACCTGCGGCTCACGACGCCCGAGGGGTTGGCGCAGCGGCGCGGGCAGCTCCGGGCGCAGTCGGCGGTGACCGGGCGGCTGGAGTCGGTGGACCGGCTGCTCGAGAAGGTCCGCCGGGGCCCGCCGGTGCCGGCGGACCTCGCCCGGGCGGACGCGACGGACCCCGCCGACGTGGCCCGCCTCGACCTCGCGGGTATCGGGGTGGTGATCGCGGACCTCCCGTACGGCACCCAGGCGGACTGGAGCTCCGAGGCGCCGACGCCGGCGGCGCGGACGCTGCGAACGCTGGCCGGTGCCCTGGGTGCGGGGGCGGTCATCGTGCTCAGCACGGTGAACCGGGAGGACCTGCGTGGCTGCCCGCCCGCGCTGCGTTCGTTCAAGCACGGCCGTCGCCACCTCCGGATGTATCGCGTCGAGGAGCCGACGGCGCGCTGACGCCGTCGGCGGACGCGAACGCCCGGAACCACCTCTCGGCGGTTCCGGGCGCGGCGGGCGGGACCCGGCGGGTCACTGCCAGATGATCGGCTGCTCCAGGTAGAGGTTGCCCGGGGTCGCGACGAAGGAGTAGTAGCCCTCGCCGTTGTACTCGACACCGTTCACCGGCTGCCCCGAGTTGGACAGACCCACGAAGCAGCTCACCGCGGTGCCCGTCGACTCGTCGAACGGCGGAAGTTCCAGGCCGCACTCGTCACCGGGGCTGTTGAACGAGAACTGGCTGGTCAGGTACTCGGCGTCGGCCCCGTCCGCGAGCAGGGGGAACAGGTCGGCGGACGGCGGGGTCTCGTCCTCCGGCACGTCACCGACCCACTGCTGCTGGGTCACGATCAGGTACGGGACGTAATCGGCGAACTCGTCCGCGTTGGAGTACTGGTCGAACAGGGACGGGTCCGACTCGGTGATCTGAAGGACGCTGATGCCCTGCGTGCCGGTCACCTCCGTCTCGCCGAAGGTCACCGTCCGCTCCACCCAGGCGACCTGACCGAGCGTCAGTGGCGTGCCGGGAGCGGTCACCGCAGCCGGGTCACCGAAGTCGATCGCGTCGACGTCGTAGGTGCTCTCGGGCTCCTCGGTGGTCTCCTCCTGCGCCGGTTCCTCGGGTTCCTCGGCCGCGGCGTCCGCGACGGTCGGGTCGGTGCCGGTCTCCGGCTCCTCGGTGCCGCCGCCGCAGCCCGCCAGCAGCAGCACCCCGGCGACGGCCGCAGCCGACACCGTCACAATCCGCTTGGGGTTCATCCCGGTCTCACTTTCGTCTGTTCGGATCCCGTGACCTGATGGCACGGGCACGATGCGGGTGGGCGCACCGGTGCACGGGTCTCATCCAGGGCACGGTGGGCCGTGCGGAAAGAGCCCCGGGACGCCCGCCGCGGTGACCGCGGGGACTGGGGCCAACCCCCTCTTGAGGTCGACCCTAGCGGGACCGGCCGGCCCGTCAGGACCACGGGGATGGGGAGAGGTCACCACCGCGGCCGACCGGATCGGCCATGGTTCGCTCAGGCCAGGGTGCCGACCAGGATCGCGACGACGATGGCCACGATCACCGTGTTGAACGCGAACGCCAGCAGCCCGTGCCCGGTCACGACCCGACGCATCCGCGCGGTCTCGACCGTGACGTCCGAGGTGCCGAAGGTGGTCGAGACGGCGGCGGCGAAGTAGAGGAAGTCGGCCAGCCCGTCCGGCTCCTCGCCCGGGAACCGCAGGCCGCCAGCCCGGACCTGTGCCCGGGCGTAGTGCAGCGCGTAGGAGACCAGCACCGTGAACCACGAGGTGACCACGGTGCCGATGCCGACGAGCAGGAGTGCCGGGTCGGACCGGACCTGGGCGTTGACGCTGAGCAGGAGGGCAGCCGCGAGAGCCACGACGGACACCTGGGCGGACCAGCTCGGGCCCTCGCCACCGGTCAGCATGACCCGGGCTCCCGGCACCCGGAGCACCCGGCGGACGGCGCGGGGCTCCGTCGACTCGGCCTCCACGAGGGACCGTCGGAACAACTCGCCACGCAGGCCCCGGAACGCCCAAAGGGTCAGCACGCAGTAGCCGGCCGCGAAGAAGCTCCAGCCGAGCATGCCCGCGCCGACCGGGCCGACCACGCTGTCCATGACCGACTCCGTGAAGATGACCGGGCTGAGCACCAGGACCAGGATCAAACCCGGGATCAGGCAGACCACGCTCCGGCGGACGTCCGAGGTGAGCCTCGGGATGGCGACTGGATCACGGGGCACCGGATGAGGCTAACGTAGACGTCGTGAGCACCCAGAGCACCCAGAGCGCCCGGACTCCTACCGAGTGGACCCGGTTGGACGAGAAGACCCGCCGCCGGATCCTGGCGCACACACCGGACCTGATGGTCGTGGAGGTCGAGTTCGCACCCGGTGGGGTCGGAGCCCCGCACACCCACCCGCACGTGCAGGCCACCTACGTGCGCGAGGGCACATTCGACTTCGTGGTCTCAGGTGAGCCGATCACGATCACCGACGGCGACAGCATCGTGGTGCCCTCCAACGAACTTCACGGCTGCGAGTCCGCCACCGGGGGGACCCTGATCGACGTGTTCACGCCCGCCCGTGAGGACTTCCTGCCGCGCGGCTGACGGGGCACTCAGGAGCGGCTCTTCACGAGTTCCGTCAGCTCCGCGACCTGGTCCCGGAGGCCACGGATCTCGCTCTCGAGGTCCGGCCCGCCTCCGGACGCCGCGGCGCCGACGGGACCGTCCTCGGACCGGATGTGCTGCATGGCGTCGACGATCACGGCGATGAACAGGTTCAGCACCGTGAAGGCGCTCAGCAGCACGAACGGGATGAAGAACGCGACGGCCCACGGGTGCACCTCGAGGACGGCTCTGCTGACGATGCTCCAGTTGTCGAGGGTCATGATCTGGAACAGCGTGAACAGGGACCGCGAGAGGTTGCCGAACTCGGTCGGGAACGAGTCGCCGAACAGCATCGTCGCCATCACCGCGCTGACGTAGAACAGCAGGATCAGGAGGGCCCCGATCGAGAGGATCCCGGGCACCGCCTTCACGAGCGCCTCGACGACCCGGCGCAACTGCGGGACCATCGAGACCAGGCGCAGCACCCGCAGGACCCGCAGCGAGCGCAGGACGCCGAAGGCTCCCGACCCCGGGACCAGCGCCACGCCGACCACCAGCAGGTCGAAGACGTTCCAGCTCGACCGGAAGAACGATCCGCGGAACGCGTACAGCTTCAGGCCGAGTTCGACGACGAAGAACGCCAGGCAGATCCGGTCGACCGCGTGCAGGAGATCGGCGTATCCGGCCATCATCGTGTCCGACGTCTCGAGTCCGAGCGTGGCCGCGTTGATCAGGATCAGGACGATCACCACGTGCTGGACCCGGTCGGACTCGACCCACGCACCCAGCGCGACGCGGGAGTACCAGCGCTCCGGTGGCCGTGGTCCGGTGCTGACGGGAGGACGTCCCAGGAGGGTCTCGGTCGTGGCCATGCTCCCGCTCTCAGTCTCGACAAAGGCTGGCGCAGGAGAGCGTGGCGGACGTCGGGCCCGCCGAGCAAGGTGCGCGGGTGGTGACCGCTGCCCACCCACGGCTGCGCCTAGGCGGGCGTAGGACGCAGCCCCACCCGCCTGGCGACGGACGCACCCCACTCGGTGGCGCGCTCGAGCTCCCCGTACACCACCGGCCCGTCCGTGCCGTTGACGCGGAAGGTCATCGGCTCGGCCACCAGCGTGCAGCCGCGCCGCGTCAGGAACCTGGCCATGGACCTGGCCGCGGAACCCGGGACCGGCGGGTGGACGTGGGTGTCGAACGTCGCCACCGAGAGCGACAGCACCGATCGCGAGTCGATCCAGTCGCGCATCGAGCGGGCGTCCGAGACCACGTGGCCCGCGCGATCGGCGGCCTGTTTCCTGGTCTGTGGGCGGCTCAGGCCGAACGCGTGCGTCGGTGCCCCAACGATCAGCAGGTCGGTGTCGAGGTCGCGGATCATCGGGGCATCGCCGACCTCGACGACTTCGACGGGGAGGCGGCCGGCAACACCCGCGGCCACCGCCTCGGCGACCTCGGCCGTGTTCCCGAACATGCTCTCGTACACGATGTAGGCAGTCATGGCACTCACCATTCCTCTCCTCCTCAGGGTGGAGCCCTCGATGGGGCCAGGCCAGGGACTTTGGTCACGTGCTGGTAACGGCGGGGGAGACGAAGGTCACGATTGGCTAACGAACATGCATGCTGTCGACCGCGCCGAAACGCCGCGGACCTGCGGATCTGAGCGGTTTCCGTTGATCCGGGTCCGTGCCGGGAGGGCCGATGTCCGGAAGATTGCGCAGGTACCGCCGGTGGTCGGCTGGTAGCGTGAAATCCGCTCGGGTGGGCACTTCCGGCCCGCCGAGCGACCCCAGCCAGGCCGCGACCGTCGTTCCTGACGACGTGCGTATGGCACCCGAGGTGCACTCTTGAGACGGCACTGGCCGTCCGCCCGGGGGCCCGGACCGTAACCCAAGACCTTGCCGCTCCGCGCCGAGGCACAGGACGCGTGACCGAGACAACTGCCATTTCCAGCACGGGCGACCTGAGCGCCCCATCCGACGTCGTGCTCCGGGTCGAGAACCTCTACAAGGTGTTCGGCCGTGGTGCACGGCACGCTGTCGAGCAGCTGCAGAGCGGACTCGACCGCTCGCAGCTGCCGAAGGACACCACCGCCGCGGTGATCGACGCGAACTTCGAGGTCCGGGCCGGTGAGATCTTCGTGGTCATGGGCCTGTCCGGCTCCGGGAAGTCGACGCTGATCCGGATGCTCAACGGGCTCTGGGAGCCGACCGCCGGGTCGGTCCTGATCGGCGAGGACCATATCGACGGTGCTTCACCGAAGCAGTTGCGGGCGCTCCGTCGCGACCGCGTCTCGATGGTCTTCCAGCATTTCGCGCTGCTGCCGCACCGCACGGTCGGCGAGAACGCCGCCTATGCGCTGAAGGTGCGTGGCGTGAACCGGTCCGAGCGCGAGGAGCGTGCCGAACGGGCACTCGGCATGGTCGGCCTCGAGGGCTGGGGCGGGCACCTGCCGGCCGAGCTCTCCGGGGGCATGCGTCAGCGCGTCGGGCTGGCCCGCGCCCTCGCCGCCGGCACCGACATCATGCTGATGGACGAGGCGTTCAGCGCCCTTGATCCCTTGATCCGCAAGGAGATGCAGGATCAGTTGCTCGAGCTCCAGTCCGAGCTCGGAAAGACGATCGTGTTCATCACGCACGACCTCAACGAGGCGATGCGACTCGGCGACCGGATCGCGATGATGCGCGATGGCCGGATCGTGCAGGTCGGCACGCCGGACGACATCCTCACGGACCCCGCGAACGACTACGTCGCCCAGTTCGTGGCGGAGGTCGACCGGAGCCGGGTGCTCACCGCAGGATCCGTCATGGAGCGGCCAGTGGCCGTCGTCGGCGCCGATTCCGGCCCGCGCGCCGCCCACAAACTCATGCGTGAGCACCAGACGTCCTCGCTCCTGGTGGTCAGCCGTGATCGCCGCGTCAAGGGCCTGGTCTGGGAGGACGACGTCGCCGAGGCGGTGCGGCAGGGGAGCAGCACCCTGCCCGGACTCTCCCAGGCCGTGACGACCGTGGGCCCGGAGACCCCGCTCGTCGAGCTCTTCGCGGACTCGGCTGCGGCCCGTGCCCCGTTGGCCGTGGTCGACGAACGCGGTGTGCTCCTGGGTGTGATCCCGCGGGTCACCCTGCTCAGCGCACTGGCCACACCGAACGGTTCGGACGTGTCGCCCGACGGCGATCCGGACCCTGTGACCTCCCAGGGAGCCGCTCTGTGAACATCCCGCACATCCCACTCGGTGACGCGGCCGACGCGGCCGTCGACTGGATCAAGGCCCGCCTGCCCGAGGTGCTCGACGGCATCAGCGACGCGTTCAACACGCTCGCCGGCGGCCTCACCGACGCGTTCCTGACCCTTCCGTGGCCCGTGGTGGTCGTGCTGTTCGCGCTGCTCGCCGCCTGGGTACGCTCCGTTCGGTTCGCCATCTTCGTGCTCGTCGGCATGACACTCACCGTGAGTGTCGAACTCTGGGAGCCGGCCATGGAGACGCTCTCGATGGTGATCATCGCGACGGTATTCGCCGTCGTGGTCGCCATTCCCGTCGGCATCCTGGCCGCCCGAAGCTCGATCGTCAGCGCGATCGTCCGGCCGATCCTCGACTTCATGCAGACGATGCCGGCACTCGTGTACCTGGTGCCCGTGGTGATCTTCTTCAGCATCGGGTACGCGCCCGGTGTGGTCGCGACGATCATCTTCTCGATGGCCCCGGGTGTCCGGCTCACCGAGCTCGGCATCCGCCAGGTGGATCGCGAGACGGTCGAGGCCGGACACGCCTTCGGCGGCACGCCCGGGCAGATCCTGCTCGGGATCCAGCTCCCGCTTGCCGTCCCAACGATCATGGCGGGCGTCAACCAGGTCATCATGCTCGGGCTGTCCATGGTCGTGATGGCCGGATTCGTCGGCGCTCCGGGACTCGGGAAGGACGTGACCGAGTCCCTTGCCCGGGTGGACGTGGCCCACGGGTTCGAGGCGGGCCTGGCGATCGTGATCCTCGCGATCTTCCTGGACCGGCTCACCGCGGCCATCGGTCAGCCGACGGACAACTCGCTGTCCGCGATGATGCGCGTGCGGCGGACCGCGGCGCTCCAGCGGGCCCAGGAGCGCTCCGCCGGCCAGCCGTCCACCGCACCCGTGCCGGACCGGGACACCACCGCCGCGGCCCCCGCAGCCACCCCCTGACCATCGAACCAGCATTCACTGGAGAGAAGGAGTTCACATGAACACCCTGATGACCAAGCGCCGTCGCGCTGCGGCGTTGTTCGCCGCGGCCGCCGTCGGTGTGACCCTCGCCGCGTGCGGCGGCGGCGAGTCCGGCGACGACGCGACGACCGATGGGGACGACGCAGGCGGCGACGCCGGCGACATGACCATCACACTCGGCTACATCCCGTCCTGGACGGACGGGCTGAGCACCGCGTTCCTGCTGGAGAACGTCCTCGAGGAGGCGGGCTACACCGTCGAGCACGAGGAACTGACCGAGGCGGGGATCCTCTACACCGCGCTCTCGCAGGGGGACGTCGACATCTACCCGTCCGCGTGGCCCGAGGTCACGCACGCCACCTACATGGAGGAGTACGGGGAGCAGATCGAGGATCTCGGCGCGTACTACGACGGCGCCGTCCTGACCTTCGCGGTGCCCGAGTACAGCGAGATCACCTCGATCGCGGACCTGCCCGACTATGTCGATGAGCTCGAGGGGCGCATCGTCGGCATCGAGCCGGGCGCCGGCCTGACCGAGGCCACGCAGGACAGCGTGATGCCGACCTACGGACTCGACGAGGCCGGCTTCAGCCTCGCGACCTCCTCGACCACGGCGATGCTCGCCGAACTGGACAGCGCGATCCAGGCGCAGGAGGAGATCGTGGTCACGCTGTGGCGCCCGTTCTGGGCCAACGCCGAGTACGGCGTGCGCGACCTGGAGGACCCCGAGGGCGCGTTCGGTGAGCCCGAGGGCCTGCACTTCCTCGCCCGTGACGGCTTCGCCGAGGAGTTCCCGGAGGTCGCCGAGTGGATCGGGACGATCTCCCTCGACGACGAGCAGTACGGCGCGCTGGAGAGCTCGGTCGTGAACGACAACCCGGACGACCCGGCCGCCGGTGTGGCCGCCTGGCTCGAGGAGTACCCGGACGTCCTCACCCCGTTCGAGCCGTGAGTTCGTAACCGGCCCGAACGACGATGGCCCGGACCCCACCTGGTGGGGTTCGGGCCATCGCTGTGACCGCGCCGCTCAGGTGGTCCGTCCAGGCGGACTCCCGATCGGTGTGCCCGCCGACCGCAGCCGGACGAGCGCCACGCCACCGGGCGTCCCGACGGGAATGGTCACGCGCCCCTCGTGATCCACCTGCCACGCCGTGTGGACCGGCATCCGCGACCCGATCGCGGCCAGGTCCTCCGGGGGCGGACCCGAGGACTCGAGGTGCCCGTCGGCGGCGTACACGCGCAGCTCGCCCGCACTGCCGGGGCCCTCGCCTCCGAGGAGGTACACCCGCGAGTCCGCATCGACGCCGACCAGCCGAAGGCCCGCGACCGGCAGGCGGGCCTGCATCCCGTTCCCCTGCACCACGACGTGCTCGCCCGCGCCGTGGCTCGTGAACACGGTCCGGTCGCGGACCGCGATCCCGTCGACGGCGCCGAGCGCGTCGATCTCCCCGGTGACCGGCACCCTCGCGATCCGCCCGTCCCACCACACGAAAAGGCGCGCGCGGCCATCGGCTCCGAACGGATCCACCAGCCACGGGTAGTGGTCCGCGCCGCCCGTGAACTCCGTCGACTCCCCGGTGGCGGGATCGAACACGGCGACGCCGCGACGCTGGCTCGCGTCATCGAACGTGACCGAGACCAGTTTCCCGCCGCCCCCGAACGGCTCACCGCCACGCACCGGCAGGATCGGGCCGGCCGCGCCGGTCGTCGGGTCCACCTCGAGGGTGCCTGGATCCCCGTGGACGTACAGCCGGTCCCCGGTGGCGAGGACCTTGGTGAAGCGCCCGCCCACCGACCAACGTTCGGACCCGTCGCCGGCCAGCGCGCGCAGCCGAGGCTCGTCATCGGCTCCCTCGATCAGTACGACCCCGCCGGCCGGGTCGCACACGTAGTCGAGGATCCGGCCCGCCACCGGCGTGCGGCCCACGGGCGTGCCCGTGCCGTCGAGGTGCAGCACGGATGGGTCGTCGCCGAGCAGGTGGAAGCCACCGTCCCGGTCCAGGCGCAGACGGACCGGACTGCGCGCCCGCCGGGTGTGTTCGGGCACCCGCCAGGAATGGGCCGGGTGGTCGGTGAAACTCGACGTGACCCCGGTGTGCTCGTCGTCCCAGGGCACGACTGCGACGAGTTCGGCCGTGAAGCCCTCGGTCACCACGGCGGGCCCCAGAACTTGGCGACGCGCACCCCGGCCTCCGGCAGCAGGTCCTCGATCGTGGTCGTCTTGACCTTGTGGCTGCCGTCCGGCGGGGGCCAGTGGCTGATCACCTCGACCCTGCCGCCCGTCATCCGGCCCGTCGCGAGCGCGACGTGGCCGGCGAGTTCGTCGAAGATCACGAGATCACCCCTCAGCGGCCGTGCGGAGTCCGGCTTGCGCGGGTCGTACGTCTGGACCGCGCTCGAAGCCAGGCTTCGCTCCAGAGTACGAGGGAAGGCCATGACGTCGCCGGAACTCGTCATCGCATCCCGGGCCGTCGTGTACAGGTCGCGCATCGTCTTCTCGGAGACGGACCCGGCCCGATAGGCGGAGAAGAGCACCATCTCCCAGCAGTTCAGCTTGCCGGTGGCCACGTTCGGCTGGTTGCCGCCGGCGAGCATCCACCTCAGGAAGTCACTGTCGGCCGCCCCGGGCGTACTGACGTCGCCCGGCGTCACCGCCACCCAATTCTGCTTTCCGACCGTGGCCTCCGCGGTGGTGGTGGCAGCGCCCCTGCCGCGAGCGAGATCGAGGAAGTGTTCCAGCTCGGCCGTGCCCACCGTGAACGGACCGGGTGCCTGCCGGAGGTTGCGGAGCAGCAGCCGGCACGCCTGCATCGCCTCCTCCGCGAGCACTGGACGCAGCGGGACCGGCGGGTTCATGGCCAGGTACGCCTTGTACTCGTCGGTGGCCTCGATGGCCGCATCCGTCATCCGCGACGCGTCATGCATCGGGTCGTTGTCGACGTAGTCCTCCAGCTTCGCCCGCTGGAGGGCCACCGCGGCCGGGAGCCGGGTCACCAGAGTGCCGACGACGGCGTTGCCCGCGCTGCGTTGGAGGCGCACCATCATCGCCGGTGAGAGGACCAGCGGCACCGGGCCGCCGTCGTCGGCCGGCCGACGAACCTCGCGCGGCGACGCATCGGGCCTGCTGCGGGCCCGCTCCGGCGCCTCCACGTCCATGCCTGCCGGCATGCTGCCACGGTACCCAGCGGGCCGCTCGGCACCGTGCGCTATCGGGCAGTCTTCGGTGCAGCCGCCGGACCGAGGTTGCGACGGATGGCCGCGAGCGCGGGTGCCCCGAGTGGGATTCGAACCCACACTGGATCGGGTTTGAGCCGAACGCCTCTGCCGGTTGGGCTATCGGGGCCAGTGCGCTGCATCACTGCGGTCGCTGTCGTGCCATTCTGGCACAGGCACTAGGCTAGGCGATCGTGAGCACGGATGAGACCACCGGCGGGAAGCCGGGCAAGAAGTCGTCGAACGACGCGGATCTTCTCGACCTCGACACGGCCCCCGCGGCCGAGCCGGCGCCGAAGCCGAAGGCGGGACGCACGCGACGCGTCGTCGTGGCCGAGGACGAGGCGCTGATCCGCCTCGATGTGGTCGAGACGCTCAACGAGGCCGGCTACGAGGTCGTCGGCGAGGCAGGCGACGGTGAGGCCGCGGTGCGGCTGGCCACCGAGCTCGAGCCGGACATCGTGGTCATGGACGTGAAGATGCCCGTCCTGGACGGGATCTCCGCCGCCGAGCGGATCACGAAGGCCCGGATCGCCCCGGTCGTGCTGCTGACCGCGTTCTCGCAGACCGAGCTCGTGGAGCGGGCCCGGGACGCCGGCGCGATGGCGTACGTCGTGAAGCCGTTCACGCCGAACGACCTGCTGCCCGCCCTCGAGATCGCCCTCTCGCGGCACCAGGAGATCGCGGCGCTGGAGTCCGAGGTGGCCGACCTGACCGACCGGTTCGAGACCCGCAAGCGGGTGGACCGGGCCAAGGGGCTGCTCATGACGAAGATGGGCCTGTCCGAGCCGGAGTCGTTCCGGTGGATCCAGAAGACCTCGATGGACCGACGCCTGACGATGCGCGAGGTGGCCGACGCCGTCATCGCGCAGGTCGGCGCCGGCAAGGACTGACCCCGAGGACACCTCCCCGACGCGCGACCCCGACGACCCCGTGACCGCACCCGCGGCCGGGGTCGTCGCGACGTTGCGGCGTTCGGGTCCGTGCCGGATGTCCATTCGTTCGAATGGAGTCGGGGCTTCTGCCGGTGCACACAACGGGCGTATGGTGGGGGCCGACCTCGCTGAGCGGACATGGAGAACGGTGGTGTCAGGGTTGGTACGGATGGGTGTGAGCGCACGTGTGGCGCGCGCTGAGGACCTCGAGGCAGTGCTGCCCGTCCTGCGTGCCGCGCGAGCCGAGTCCCCCCTGGGCGTGCAACTGATCAACCCCGACTCCGAGGCCGTCAGCGAGTTGTTGCGCGCCTGGTTCGGCATGGAGAACTCCAGCCTGATCATCGCCGAGGTGGACGACGCGATCGTCGGCCTGGCCCTGGTCCAGTTGATCGACGTGAACCTGTTCTCCGACATCGCCTACCTGCACATCGAGGCCCTGTACGTCGACAAGGAACACCGACGGCGTGGGGTCGGCCGGGCGCTGATGCACCAGATCGCGGTGGTCGCCGCCCGTTCGGCCGGTGAACGGGTGGTCACCATGCCGCTGACGGGTGCCCGCAGCGAGCAGCGGTTCCTCTCCGGTCTCGGTTTCGTCCCGGCCGGCTCGCGCCGGATCGCGGAGACCGCCGCGTTGCTGCGCCGCCTGGAGCAGCCGGCCGGCGCCCGCGACAAGCGGGTCCGCGGCATCGACGAACTGATCGCCCGCCGTCGGCGTTCCCGTGGGCTCCCGGAGACCCCGCCGCGAGGGCTGAGCCTGGTCGAGCTCGCGGACCGCGCCGAACGGCAGGACCGCCCGGATCAGGACGCCCACCACGACCCGATCGACCCGGTCGACAGGGACGACAGAGTCGACAGGGACGGTCAGGACGGGGCGTCGAGCAGCATGCAGGTGAGCCGGGACGTGCAGACTCGCCGCCCGGACTCGTCCGCCACCGCGATCTCGTAGCTGGCGGTCGAGCGGCCCAGGTGGAGGGCCGTCGCGGTGCCGGTCACCCAGCCCTCCCGGGCCGAACGGTGGTGGGTCGCGTTCAGCTCCAGCCCGACGGCGTAGCGGCCCGGTCCCGCGTGTGCGATCGCCGCGAACGAGCCGAGGGTCTCGGCGAGGGCCGCGCTCGCGCCGCCGTGCAACAGCCCGGCCGGCTGGGTGTTCCCGGCCACCGGCATCCGGCCGACCGTCCGTTCCGCACCGATCTCGAGCATCTCGATGCCGAGCTTCTCGATCAGCGTGTCCCGGGTGAGATCGGCGATCTCGGCGTTGTCTGCGATGTCGGTCATGACGCATAGGGTGGCACCTGTGAGTGAGAACGTGCGACCCAGGCTCCTGCTCATCGACGGGCACTCGATGGCGTACCGCGCCTTCTTCGCCCTGCCCGTGGAGAACTTCTCCACCTCCACTGGGCAGGCGACGAACGCGGTATACGGGTTCACCTCGATGCTGATCAACCTGCTCCGGGACGAGGACCCGACGCACGTGGCTGTCGCGTTCGACGTGTCGAGCCAGACGTTCCGCAAGGAGACCTACGCCGAGTACAAGGGCACCCGCAGCGAGACCCCGCAGGAGTTCCGCGGGCAGATCCCGCTGATCGAGGAGGTCCTGGCCGCGCTCGCGATCCCGACCCTCGGCAAGGAGGGCTTCGAGGCGGACGACATCCTTGCGACCCTCTCCACCCAGGCCAGCGCCGCCGGGCTGGACGTGCTCATCTGTTCCGGGGACCGGGACACCTTCCAGCTCGTCGGGGACGCGGTCACCGTGCTCTACCCGCGCAAGGGCGTCTCCGACCTGGTCCGGATGACCGCGGAGGCGGTCACCGAGAAGTACGGCGTCACGCCCGCGGAGTACTCCGACCTGGCCGCGCTGGTCGGCGAGTCCAGCGACAACCTGCCCGGGATCCCGGGTGTCGGCCCGAAGACGGCCGCGAAGTGGATCAACACCCACGGCGGTCTCCAGGGCATCATCGCGAACGCCCCGGCGATCAGCGGCAAGGCCGGGGAGAACCTGCGCGCCCACCTGGACCAGGTGATCCTGAACCGGCAGCTCAACCAGTTGCTGCTCGACATGGAACTGCCGCTCGGGGTCGACGACCTGAGCCGGCGTCCGTTCGAACGCGAACAGGTCCATCAGGTCTTCGATGCGCTGGAGTTCCGGGTGCTCCGGGACCGGTTGTTCGAGATGACCCCGCAGGACGCCGAGACGGTGGCGGCGCAGGGGTTCGAGCTGGACATCAGCGCCCTGACGCCCGGTGGGCTGCCGGACTGGCTGGCCGCGCGGGCCGGGGCCGAGGTCGGCCTGGACGTGCGTGGCTCGGCGGCCCAGGGCACCGGCGACGCGTGGGGCCTGGCGCTGGCCGCCGACGGCGGAACCGCCCTCACGATCGACCTCGCCGACATCTCGGTCGAGGACGAGACCGCGCTGGCCGCCTGGCTCGCGGACCCGGCGGCGCCGAAGGTGGTCCACGAGGCCAAGACCGCGTGGCACAGCCTGGACGGTCGCGGACTGGTCCTGGACGGGGTCACGTTCGACACCGCGATCGGCGCCTACCTGTGCCACCCCGACCAGCGCAGCTTCACGCTCGCCGACCTGTCCGTGCGATACCTGCACCGGGAACTGCGCTCCGGCGAGGACGACTCCGGTCAGCAGATGCTCGTCCTGGACGGCCCGGCCGAGGACGAGATCGGCGCCGTCCGGGCCGCCGCGGTCCTCGATCTCGCCGCAGCCCTGCGCTCCGACCTCGCGGACCGGGGTGCCGCGGCGCTGCTCACCGAACTCGAACTGCCCGTGGCCGCGGTCCTCGCCGAGATGGAGAAGGCCGGGATCGCCGCCGACGTGGACTACCTCACCACGCTCGAGCGCCAGTTCGGTGACGCCGTCACCGACGCGGCGACGAAGGCGTACGAGGTCATCGGCCGAGAGGTGAACCTCTCCTCCCCGAAGCAGCTGCAGGAGGTCCTCTTCGACGAGCTCGCGATGCCGAAGACCCGCAAGACGAAGACCGGGTACACCACCGACGCGGACGCGCTCGCGGACCTGTACGTCAAGACCGAGCACCCGTTCCTCGAGCACCTGTTGGCCCACCGGGACCAGATCCGGCTCCGTCAGACCGTCGAGGGCCTGCTCCGGACCGTGGCCCCGGACGGGCGGATCCACACGACGTACTCGCAGACGATCGCGGCCACCGGCCGGCTGTCGTCGGCGGACCCGAACCTGCAGAACATCCCGATCCGCACCGAGGAGGGCACCCGGATCAGGGCCGCGTTCGTGGTCGGCTCCGGCTACGAGACGCTGCTCACCGCCGACTACTCGCAGATCGAGATGCGGATCATGGCGCACCTGTCCGGGGACGCCGGCCTCATCGAGGCGTTCCGGTCGGGGGAGGACCTGCACTCGTTCGTCGGGTCCCGGGTCTTCGAGGTGGAGCCGGAGGATGTCACCGCTGCGATGCGTTCGAAGATCAAGGCGATGTCCTACGGGCTCGCCTACGGACTGTCGGCGTTCGGGCTGTCGAAGCAGCTCAAGATCGAGACCTCCGAGGCGCGCACCCTCATGGACGGCTACTTCGAGCGCTTCGGCGGCGTTCGCGACTACCTCGCGTCGGTGGTCGCCCAGGCCCGGACCACCGGGTACACCGAGACGATCCTCGGCCGGCGGCGCTACCTGCCGGACCTCACCTCGGACAACCGGCAGCGCCGGGAGATGGCCGAGCGGATGGCCCTGAACGCCCCGATCCAGGGCAGCGCGGCGGACATCATCAAGGTCGCGATGATCGGTGTGGACCGGGCCCTGCGGGAGCAGGGGCTGAGGAGCCGGCTGCTGCTGCAGGTGCACGACGAGCTGGTGGTCGAGGTCGCGCCCGGCGAGGACGCCGCCGCCGAGGCGGTGCTGCGCGAGCAGATGGCTGCCGCCGCGGACCTCGAGGTGCCGCTGGACGTGTCCGTCGGGACCGGGGCGAGCTGGCGCGACGCCGGGCACTGAGCCCGGCGCGGCCGAGTTGCGGCCGACAGCAGGGGCTCAGCAGGGGCTCAGCAGGGACGCCCCAGGACTCAGCCGGCCAGCCGGGCCCGCAGGATCACGGTCCCGGGCAGCAGCGCGCCGCGCTCGGGACCCCAGCCGCCCCACACGTTCGGATTGTCCGGGGGCCACTCCGGCTCGATGAGGTCGTCGATCACGAACCCGGCCCCGACGACGTCACGCACGTGGTCGCCGAGGGTCCGGTGGTACTCGGCGTACAGCGGGTTCCCCGCGTCGTCGGTCTCGACGTAGGGCGTCCGGTCGAAGTAGGACCGGACCGCGGTCAGCCCGCCGGCGCTCGGGTCGTCCGGGAACGCCCACCGGAGCGGATGGGTCACCGAGAACACCCACGACCCGCCCGGCCGCAGCACCCGGGCCGCCTCGGCGTGCACCCGGCCGGCGTCCGGCACGAACGGCAGCGCCCCGAACGCGGTGAACACCACGTCGAAGGAGTCGTCGGCGAACGGCAGGTCGCGGGCGTCGGCCAGCACCGTCGGCACCCTGATCCCGGTCGCGGCGTCCAGGTCCGCCGCGGCGGAGAGCATCCCCGCGGCGACATCCGTGGCGACCACGTTCGTCACCCCGCGCGAGCGCAACCAACGCGAGCACTGGGCCGCCCCCGCGCCGACCTCCAGTACCGAGCGGGAGGCGAGTTCCGCCGTCGGGCCCAGCAACCCGGCCCGCTCCTCACGCAAACCCTCCGGGCACCAGCAGAAGTCGGCCGCACCGAGGAACGCACCGTGTTCGTCGAGGTACTCGACCGCGCCCTCGCTCCACCAGGCGGCGTTCGCGCTCGCGGCCCGGCCGCCGTCGACCGGCTCGTACCCGGCCCGCGCCAGCGGGCCTCGGTGATCGGCGCCCATCGGTCCTCCGCTCGCAGGGTCGGCGCCAGCCTAGGGGCGAACCGGGCGGCGACGGGGTGTCGGAGCCGACACCGGGCGTGGTAGCGATGCCTGGCCGGACACGATAGACTCGTACACGGTTTTTCGTGCCCTCCTGCGCCGTCCGGCCGATCGGTACCCGATCACCGCCGGAGCACCCGGTTCGCGGGGGTTACGCGTGCCACCATCCCTGTCCGTACTATTCCTGTCCAATCGGAGTCCAACACTCTATGACTATCACCACCCCCGCCACGACGAAGGCCCCGCAGGTTGCGGTCAACGACATCGGCTCGGAAGAGGACTTCCTCGCAGCCGTCGACGCGACCATCAAGTACTTCAACGACGGAGACATCGTCGAGGGCACTGTCGTCAAGGTCGACCGGGACGAGGTTCTCCTCGACATCGGTTACAAGACCGAAGGCGTCATCCTCTCCCGCGAGCTCTCCATCAAGCACGACGTCGACCCCGACGAGGTCGTCTCCGTGGGCGAGCGCGTCGAGGCCCTCGTCCTCCAGAAGGAGGACAAGGAGGGTCGTCTGCTCCTGTCCAAGAAGCGCGCGCAGTACGAGCGGGCGTGGGGGACCATCGAGAAGATCAAGGAGGAGGACGGCGTCGTCACCGGCACCGTCATCGAGGTCGTCAAGGGCGGCCTCATCCTCGACATCGGCCTGCGCGGCTTCCTGCCCGCCTCCCTCGTGGAGATGCGCCGGGTCCGCGACCTCCAGCCGTACATCGGCCAGGAGATCGAGGCCAAGATCATCGAGCTCGACAAGAACCGCAACAACGTGGTCCTGTCCCGCCGTGCCTGGCTCGAGCAGACCCAGTCCGAGGTCCGGTCCACCTTCCTGCAGACCCTGCAGAAGGGCCAGGTCCGCCCCGGTGTGGTCTCCTCCATCGTCAACTTCGGTGCGTTCGTGGACCTCGGCGGCGTCGACGGTCTGGTGCACGTCTCCGAGCTGTCCTGGAAGCACATCGACCACCCGAACGAGATCGTGGAGGTCGGCCAGGAGGTCACCGTCGAGGTCCTCGACGTCGACTTCGACCGCGAGCGGGTCTCCCTGTCGCTGAAGGCGACCCAGGAGGACCCGTGGCAGGCCTTCGCCCGCACCCACGCCATCGGGCAGGTCGTGCCGGGTAAGGTCACCAAGCTCGTTCCGTTCGGCGCGTTCGTGCGCGTCGAGGACGGCATCGAGGGCCTCGTGCACATCTCCGAGCTGGCCCAGCGCCACGTGGAGCTGCCGGAGCAGGTCGCGAAGGTCGACGACGAGGTGTTCGTCAAGGTCATCGACATCGACCTCGAGCGTCGCCGGATCTCGCTGTCCCTCAAGCAGGCCAACGACGGCGTCGACCCGAACAGCGACGACTTCGACCCGTCGATGTACGGCATGGCCGCGGAGTACGACGAGCAGGGCAACTACAAGTACCCGGAGGGCTTCGACCCGGAGACCAACGAGTGGCTCGAGGGCTTTGACACCCAGCGCGAGGCATGGGAGGCGCAGTACGCGCAGGCCCAGGCTCGCTGGGAGGCCCACAAGCAGCAGGTCGCGGCGGCCATCGAGGCCGACGCCGACCCGGGCACCTCGTCCTCCAGCTCCTCCTCCTCCTCGGACTCGGGCTCCGGCTCGGACTCCTCGTCCTACAGCTCGGCTCCGGTCGAGGCGGCCGGCACGCTGGCCTCCGACGAGGCGCTCGCCGCGCTGCGCGAGAAGCTGACCGGCGGCTGATCCAGCCCCACCGCAGTACCACGACGGCCCGCCGCCCCTCGAGGGGCGGCGGGCCGTCGCCGTATCCTTCTGCGATCCACTGCGTATCCTCTGTTCGTGCCCACCGTGCTCCTGACCGGATTCGAGCCGTTCGACGGCGCCACCGCCAACCCCTCGATCGACGCGGCCCGGATCGTGGCGCGTGACTGGGACCGCCCGGAGCGGCTGGTGGTGGCGGAGCTGCCGGTCGCCTACGCGCGGATGGGCGTCGACCTGGACGACCTCATCACCGAGCACCAGCCGGGCGTCGTGATCGGCGTCGGCCTGGCGCCCGGCCGGAACCGGGTCAGCCTCGAGCGGCTCGCCGTGAACCTGCGCGATGCCAGGATCCCGGACAACGACGGCGCCCAGCCTGCCGAGGGACCGGTCCTGGACGGGCAACCGACCGCCCTGTTCACGTCGCTGCCGGTGAAGGCCACCCGGGCACGGCTCGCGGAGGCGGGCGTCGAGGTGGACCTGTCCATGACGGCGGGCACGTTCGTCTGCAACGCGATGTTCTTCCGGGCCGCGGCGTGGGCCTGCGGCGGCCCCGGCCGGCGGGCCGGTTTCGTGCACGTGCCGATGCCCGACGGCGTCGGCTCGCCCGATCTGGCGACGCTCGCCCGGGCGGTGCGCGTCAGCGTCGACGCCGCCCTCGACGTCGAGGCCGACCTGCGGATCGCCGACGGCGCCACCGACTGAGCGCGGGCGGCCGACCTCATAGGGTGGTGCCGTGCTCCACATCGGCCTCACCGGCGGGATCGCCGCCGGCAAATCCACGATCGCCGCGGCCCTGGTCGACCTGGGCGGTCATCTGATCGACGCGGACGTGATCGCCCGTGAGGTCGTCGAACCGGGTACCCCGGGCCTGCGCGAGGTGGTCGAGGCGTTCGGCGACGACGTGCTCACCCCCGACGGCGCGCTCGACCGGCCGGCGCTCGGCCGGCTGGTGTTCGGCGACGACCACGCCCTGGCCCGCCTGAACGCGATCGTGCACCCCCTCGTCGGCGAGCTGACCAGGGCCCGGGTGGGGGCGCTGCCGCCCGACGCGATCGTGGTCCACGACGTCCCGCTCATCGTGGAGAACGGCCTCGCTGCCGACTACCACCTGGTCCTGGTGGTGGGTGCTTCCGAGCAGGTGCGCCTGGAGCGGCTGGTCACCGATCGCGCCATGACGGCCGGTGACGCCCGGGCGCGCATCGCGGCTCAGGCCGACGACGAGGCCCGGCGCCGGGTCGCCGACGTCTGGATCGACAACGAACGGCGCCCGGACGAGGTGCGCGCCGCCGTCGGGCGGTTGTGGCAGGAGCGGATCGCACCGTACGCCCGCAACGTCGAGGCGAGGGCCGTGGCAGACCGACCCGGGCCGCCACGGCTGCTCGAACCGCCCGGACCGCCGCGGACCTGGCCTGCGCAGGCGGACCGGATCCTCGCCCGGTTGCGCCGCGCCGGCGGGGACCGGATCCGCTCGGCGGAGCACATCGGATCCACAGCCGTGCCGGGGCTGGTCGCCAAGGACGTACTCGACCTCCAACTCGGTGTGGACACCCTTGCGGACGCGGACCGGATCGCCGATGCGCTCGGCCGGGCCGGGTTCCCCGTACGGGCGGGGGAGTGGGTCGACACCCCGAAGCCGAACGATCCCGATCCGCGTCGGTGGGACAAGCGGCTGCACGGCAACGCCGATCCGCACCGGGCGGTGAACCTGCATGTGCGGGTGGTGGGCGGACCTGGCTGGACCTACGCCTTGGCGTTCCGGGACTGGCTCCGAGGCGACGACGACGTACGCGAGGAGTACGCGGCGTTGAAACGGCGCACCGCGAAGGGTGCCGCCGACACCCGGGCCTACGCGGTCGCGAAGGAGCCCTGGTTCACCGAGGTCTGGCCACGCCTGCAGGAGTGGATCGACGCCGAGGGGTGGCAGCCACCGGCCGCGTGAAGGACGGACCGGCGCTCCCGTGCCGACCGGTTGCTCGGCACGGGAACGCCGCGCGCTCAGACCGTCCTGCGGGTGCGGTGGATACCCACCCACAACCCGACGGCGCAGGTGAGCGCGGCCGCCACCCAACCCCACAGCACCTCGGCGGCTCCGAAGGACCCGCCGAGCAGGGCCCGCTCCGCCTCCACGATGTAGGTCAGCGGGTTGAACTGCGCCGCGACCTGCATCCAGCTCGGTGCGCTCTCCAGCGGCAGCATCATGCCGGAGAGGATGAGCAGCGGGAACAGGAGCGCCTGCTGCACACCCCAGAACAGCCACTCCCGGCTCTTCGCGGCCAGCGCCAGCGCCATCGACAGTGCACCCACGCCGATCCCGAACAGGCCGAGCAGGGCCAGGCCGACGAGCAGGTGCAGTGGGTAGAGATGGAAGCCGAATGGCACGCAGAGCAGCACGATGATCAGCCCCTGCACCACGAGCGGGGCGAACTCCTTGAGTGAGCGCCCGATCAGGATCGCGGACCGGTTCAGTGGCGTCGCCAGAACCCGCTCGTAGGACCCGGTCATCAGTTCGTACAGCAGGTTCGAGCCGGTCATGGACGTGCCGAACAGCGAGATCATCACGATCACCCCGGGCACGAACCACTGCAGCGTCTCGGCCGTGGAACCACCGCCACCGCCGAGGCCGCCGACCGCACCGGTCAGCATCGGCGCGAACAGGCCGAGGAAGACCAGCGGCTGCAGCAACGAGAAGATCAGCGTGAACGGGTCGCGGAAGACGAGCAGGATCTCCCGCACGAACACGGCGCCGACGTCGCCGATGAACTTGCGGGCGCCGGTGTGCCGCAGCACCGTGCGGACCTCGCGCTCGGGCTCCTGGGTGAGCGTGGACATCACGCGGCCTCCTCTCGCAGGCTGCGCCCGGTCAGGTTGAGGAAGACGTCATCGAGGCTGGCCCGCTTGAGGTCCGCCGAGGTGACCGTGTGCCCGGCCAGGCGCAACACCTCGATCGCGGCCGGCAACCGGTCCGATCCGTGCGCGGTGGCGATCACGGCGACCAGCACCCCGTCCGGCCCCGACTCGGTGCGCACCTCGCCACCGGCCTCGGCGAGCAGCGCCGTGATCGCCTCGCCGTGGCCCCCGGAGGGGAGGAGGGTCAACGTGATCACATCGTCGGCGTACTCGCGCTTGAGGACCGACGGCGGTGCATCGGCGATGATCGTGCCGTGGTCGATGACCACCACCCGCTCGGCCATGTTGTCCGCCTCGTCCAGGTAGTGCGTGGTGAGCACGATGGTCATCCCGTAGCGCCGCCGCATCGCGCCGATGTGCTCCCACAGGTTCGCCCGGCTGTGCGGGTCCAGCCCGGTGGTCGGTTCGTCGAGGAAGAGCAACGGCGGGTGGTTCATCAGTCCCAACGCCACGTCCAGGCGTCGGCGCTGGCCCCCGGAGAGGCTCTCGACGGTGCGCTTCTCCAGCCCGACGAGCTCGAGTGCTTCGAGCAGGTCGCCGGTGCGACGTCGGTACTCCTCGACGGGCAGCCCGTAGAACCGGCCCTGGTTGTGCATCTCGTCGAGCACCCGGTAGGAGTAGCCGCCACCATTGCCCTGTCCGATGTAGCCGATCCGGGCACGCACCTGCGCCGGGTCGACGGTGACGTTCCAGCCGGCCACCTCTGCGGTGCCGGACGTGGGTGCGAGCAGGCTGGTGAGCATGCGCAGCGTGGTGGACTTTCCCGCCCCGTTCGGGCCGAGGAACGCCACGAGCTCGCCCTCGTGGACGTCGACGTCGATGCTCTTGACCGCTTCGACGGTCTCCTTCTTGCGTTGGAAGGTCTTGGTCAGTCCTCGTGCACGGATCACCCGGAAAACTTCCTTTCGTACGGTGTACTGAAATTGGGTCACGAACGATACCATACGCTGTACGGGAAAGAGTGGGCCAGTGGATGTGGTCAGATTGCCTCGCACACGAAACGGGAGAGGTGAGTGCCGGTGACGACCGAGGACCGCGGCACGGACGGCCGTGACGACGTGAAGCAGCGCGCCGCGCAGAAGGCGCACGCCGACGGGTACCCGTTCGTGACCCGCACGCCTGAGGTGACCCGCCGGCTCGCGCTGCTCTGGTCGCCCCCGGAGCCGTCGACGAAGGGCCGTCCGGCCAGGACCACCCTGGTGGAGGTGGTCTCGGCGGGGCTGGCGGTGGTGCGGAGCGAGGGCCTCGAGGCCCTGTCCATGCGCAAGGTGGCGAGGGAACTCGGCGTCGGTGCGATGTCGCTGTACACCTATGTGCCCGGCCGCACCGAGCTCATCGACCTGATGATCGACAGCGTCCACGGGGGACTCGCGCTGCCCGAGGCAGGGGAACCCTGGCGGAACGCACTGGGACAGTACTGCCGGGAGTTCTGGGCGCTCTACGACCGGGAGCCGTGGCTGCTTCAGACGAACATGTGGCGTGCCCCGCTGTCGCCGCACGTGCTCGATGCCCAGGAGGCGGGTCTGCGCACGCTGATCGGGACCTCGCTCACCCCGCTGCAGGTGGTGCAGACGGTCGGTCTCGTGGACACGGTCCTCCAGGGCCTCGCGCGCAGCTCGATCGCCGAGTCCGTCGACCGGGACGCCAGCGGCGTCGGGCAGGACGGCTACTGGGAGTCGATGAGCAGTTTCTGGGAGGACTGGTTCGACGTCGACCGGTACCCGGTGATGACCGAGATCTATCTCGCCGGCGCCTTCGACGACGAGGCGAGCACGTTCGAAGCGACCCTGGAACGGCTCCTGGACGTGGTCGAGATGTCCATCGACGCAGCCGCGGGGGACGGCTGAGCGGCCCCCGCGGCGCGGGCAGGATCAGGCGAGCGACGCCGTCAGCGTGATCTCGGTCCCGGCGAGGGCCTTCGAGACCGGGCAGCCCTCCTTCGCCGCGACTGCGAGCTTCTGGAAGTCCTCCTCCGAGAGGTTCTCGACCGTCGCCGAGACGGTCAGATGGATCCCGGTGATGGCGGCGCCACCCTCGGCGCCCGGGTCGAACGTGACCTTCGCATCGGTCTTGATCCGGGTCGGCGGGGTTCCGTTGGAGTCGAGGACGTTCGAGAACGCCATCGAGTAGCACGCGGCGTGCGCGGCGCCGATGAGCTCCTCGGGGTTCGTGGTGCCGCCGTTCTCCTCGGTGCGGGCCTTCCAGTTGATGTCGAACGTCGCGAGCTTGGAGCTGTCCAGGCTCGCTGAGCCCGACCCCTGGAACAGGTTCCCGGACCAGGATGCGCTTGCACGGCTGACGAGTGCCATCTTCTCGATCTCCTCCTTCGCCCGCCCGGACGGTCCGCGCGCGGCGTCGTGATCCAGTCTGCCTCGCCGGCCGCCTTCGCGACAGCCTGGACCACGCTGCGGCGAGGGTGTCGAAGTGGCGGCCACTTCAACACTCTCGCGGCGGGAACTCAGCGGGTGTGTTGGCGGAGGAACACGGAGACGTCCTCGAGTTCGTCGGCGGAGAGGCCGTGGCCCACGCCGGGGTACCGGCGCTCGGTGAGGTCGACGTGAGAGGTGAGGAACGCCGTCGTGCGGGTCACGGCCTCGGCCGTGATGACCGGATCGGCCTCATCACGGCCCCAGAACACCGGCGGCCGGATCTGCGAGAGGGCCTCGTCACCGGCCACGAGGCCGGGCGCGGTGAAGCCGGACAGGACCACCCCGCAGGCAAAGTCCTCGGGGTTGTGACGCAGCAGGTGGGTCACCATCGCGCCGCCCTGGGAGAAGCCGACCAGGGCGACCGGCCCCGGTGTGCGGACCCGGGCGTGGGTGTGCTCGAGCCAGCGCCGGATGCCCCGAACCCCGGCGTCGAGATACGCCGGGTCGGGTCGGCCCGGCTGGGTGATGGGGAACCAGGCATGGCCGCGGCGGGTCCCGAGGTCGACCGGGAGCGGCGCGCGCAGGCTCGCCATCACGAACTCCGCCGGCAGGTGCGGCATCAGGGCGGCGAGGTCCGCCTCGTTGGAGCCGAACCCGTGCAGCAGGACCAGCAGCGGCCGCTCCTCGAGCGCGGCGGCGACCCGGCCGGACGGGACGGACCAGACCGTCGCCGCGGCGTCCAGCGGCAGGGTCTCGGGGCGCAGTCTCGACATGGCGGCAGTCTCCCACGGTGATGTTCGCCCCACGGCGTAGGACCTCGATCGATGAATGTCACCGGTGCGACGTACCGTTGTGCCATGCGCCCTGTCACCGACCTGCAGCGGACCGTCGCCCCGTTCGAGGTGATCTCCGAGTACACCCCGTCCGGGGACCAGCCGACTGCCATCGCCGACCTCACCGAGCGGCTCAAGGCGGGGGAGAAGGACGTCGTGCTCCTCGGCGCCACCGGGACCGGGAAGTCGGCGACCACGGCCTGGCTGATCGAGCAGGTGCAGCGGCCCACCCTGGTGATGGCGCCGAACAAGACGCTCGCTGCCCAGCTGGCCACCGAGTTCCGCGAGTTGCTCCCGAACAACGCGGTCGAGTACTTCGTCTCCTACTACGACTACTACCAACCCGAGGCCTACGTCCCGCAGTCGGACACCTACATCGAGAAGGACTCCTCGATCAACGACGAGGTCGAGCGGCTCCGCCACTCGGCCACGAACAATCTGCTCACCCGGCGCGACGTCATCGTGGTCGCGTCGGTGTCCTGCATCTACGGGCTGGGCACCCCGCAGGAGTATGTGGACCGGATGGTGCCGCTGCGCGTGGGGGACCAGATCGACCGCGACGACCTGCTCCGCCAGTTCGTGACCATGCAGTACACCCGCAACGACATGGCGTTCACCCGGGGGACGTTCCGGGTCCGTGGGGACACGATCGAGATCATCCCGGTCTACGAGGAACTCGCGATCCGGATCGAGATGTTCGGCGACGAGATCGAGTCCATCCAGACGTTGAACCCGTTGACCGGTGACGTGGTGCGTTCCGAGACCGAGACGCACCTGTTCCCGGCCACCCACTACGTGGCCGGACCGGACCGGATGGAACGCGCCATCGGGACGATCGAGACCGAGCTCGCTGAGCGCCTGGCCGAGTTCGAGACGCAGGGCAAGCTCCTCGAGGCACAGCGGCTGCGGATGCGCACCACCTACGACATCGAGATGATGCGCCAGATCGGCTCGTGCTCCGGGATCGAGAACTACTCACGGCACATCGATGGGCGCGAAGCAGGGTCCGCACCGCACACCCTGCTGGACTACTTCCCCGAGGACTTCCTGCTCGTCATCGACGAGTCCCACGTGACGGTGCCGCAGATCGGGGCGATGTTCGAGGGAGACATGTCCCGCAAGCGCACGCTGGTGGAGCACGGGTTCCGGCTGCCGAGCGCCATGGACAACCGGCCGTTGCGCTGGGAGGAGTTCCTGGACCGGATCGGGCAGACCGTGTACCTGTCCGCCACCCCGGGCTCCTACGAACTGTCCCAGTCGGACGGCGTGGTCGAGCAGATCATCCGGCCCACCGGGCTGGTGGACCCCAAGGTGGTCGTCAAGCCGACCCACGGCCAGATCGACGACCTGCTCGCCGAGATCCGGGACCGCACGGCCCGCGACGAACGCGTCCTGGTCACCACGCTCACCAAGAAGATGGCCGAGGACCTCACCGACTACTTCCTGGAACGAGACGTGCGGGTGCGGTACCTGCACTCCGAGGTGGACACGCTGCGCCGGGTGGAACTGCTCCGCGAACTGCGCTCCGGGGTCTTCGACGTGCTCGTCGGGATCAACCTGCTGCGGGAGGGTCTGGACCTGCCCGAGGTGTCCCTGGTCAGCATCCTGGACGCGGACAAGGAGGGCTTCCTGCGCTCGTCGACGTCCCTGATCCAGACCATCGGACGGGCCGCGCGGAACGTGTCCGGCGAGGTGCACATGTATGCCGACTCGATCACCCCGTCGATGAAGCTGGCGCTGGAGGAGACCGAGCGCCGCCGCGAGAAGCAGGTCGCGTTCAACACCGCGAACGGCATCGACCCGACCCCGCTGCGCAAGCGGATCGGGGACATCACCGAGATGCTCGCCCGCGAGGAGATCGACACCAAGGAACTCCTCGCCGGCGGATACCGCCAGCAGGGCAAGGGCCGCGGTGGCAAGGCACCCACGCCCACGTCCTCCCGGCAGAAGCTGGCCGGGGCGGCGGCGTCGGAGCTCGCGGACCTCATCCAGGAGCTGAACGACCAGATGCACGCGGCCGCCGAGGAACTGCAGTTCGAGCTGGCGGCCCGGCTGCGCGACGAGATCGCCGACCTGAAGAAGGAGCTGCGGCAGATGACGCAGGCCACGGCCTGACGCCGGCCCGCGCCCCCGCTCACGTGGCCAGGGTGGTGACCACCCACTCCGCCGTGGTCCAGTCCTGCGCGGACACGGCGGCGGCGTCCGCGTCGAGGGCGGCCGGGTCCAGGGTCAGCCCGCGGCTGCGCTCGGGGCTCAGCTCGGCCTGCTGCATCTGCTGCGCGTCGAACTCGACGGTACTCACGAACAGCTTCAGCACGTCCACGGCCCGGTCGCGTCCCTCGGCCACCGTCATCCGCACGCTCGGGTCACCGGCGGCGTCGAGGACCCACGCCTCCTCGCCGCGCGCGAGCCAGGCGCCACCGCCGGGCAGCAACGGCACCACGCCGTGGTTCTCGGTGAGTGCGAACAACGCGCAGAACAGGCGCGGACCGAGCCGGTTCGTGACCCGGATCCGCACCGGTGCCCACCGCTGCCCGCGTGGGCAGGGCACCTCGACGGTACCGGCGACCGGCAGCGGCGTGCCGTCCGGGTGGGAGATCACCACCTCCACGGCCCCGACCGGGATCGCGGTGCCCGGGTTGCGCCGGTCGAGCAGGTCGTGCCAGCGCGCGATGTGGGCCTCCCGGCCCGGGTGGCCGGCGTCCGTGGCATCGTCCCCGGCTCCGGTCGCCGGGCCGCCGGGCGCGTGGCCCGCGCGACCCACGCTCGCGCGATAGGTGCGCGCCTGATCGAGCGAGCCCGCGCCGTCGGTGATCTCGACCTCGCTCTCGCCGACCCGCACCTCGGTGAGGACGCCCCGGGCGAGTGGGGCGGCGGAGCCCTCGGGCGCGGGCCCGGATCGATCCGCACCGATCGGGAACAGCGCCACCTCCGTGCGGCCCTCGGCGACGTCCGGGAGCCCATGTACCGCGCCGCCGTCGAGAAGCCACCGACCGCCGCGGATGCTCGCGGTGAAGGGGTGCGCCGCCAGCACCGCGGCGCCGCCGAGGAAGGGCCGGTCGAGGTCGGCGGGGTCGGCCACCTCGAGCTGCGGGGTCTGGTCCCGGACGAGATCCAGGGTGGCCGCGCTGCACATCCGGTGGATGTCCCGGTAGGAGAGTGGCCCGATCGCGCCGGTCAGGGCACGCTCGAGACCGGCGGAGAGCACACCGCGCGTGAGGCCACGCACCGGGCGTTCCTTGGCCTTCTGATCGGAGCGGCAGGCCGAGAGCGCCACCCAGTGCACGGCCGGGCCGTCGCCGGGACCGGTGCCGACCGGTTCGCCGAGGCCGCGGGTGCCCGGGATGGAGCCCTCGATGCCCGGCGGCCGGATCCGGTCATCGGCAGGGGCAGCGCGGATGCCGACCTCCGAGGCATCGCGGTCGACGCCGCGGGTGCCGCTGCCCGAGTGACAGCAGTCGAGGACGGCCAGCACGTGACCGCCTCGGGCCGCGGCCAGGCCCAGCAGTTGGGCGAGTTCCTTGTCCGCCAGATCGAACACGCCGGGGGTGCGGGAGTCGTGCGGCACCAAGGTCTCGACCAGCCGGTCGGGCTCGGCATACCAGGTCGATTCGGGGGCCTGTTCCTGGGAGCCGTGGCCGCTGAACCAGAACACCGCGACGTCGTCGGCCCCGGTCCGTCCCAGATGCTCGACGAACGCGGCGATCAGGGCCTCCCGGGTCGCCTCGGCATCGCGCAGCGTGCGCACCTCGAGCGCCGCACCCGAGGAGTCCGCGCGCACCCGCAGCAGCTGCTCCGCGGCGGCGACGTCGTGGCCGCAGCCGGCGAGCCCGGTGATCGCCACGTAGTCGTCGATGCCCACGAGCAGCGCGCGGACGGTGCCGGCCATGGCTCCTCCCTGATCGCTCCCTGGAACCAGTCTGACCCGATCTGCCGGTGGGCGCGGGTGATTCCGGAGCCGGCCACGGGTGAATCGGTCGCCGTCCCAGGATCACACGCCGATTCCTTGTCCGGCCGCACGCACCGGTCGGACAATGGACGCCAAGGCTCCGCCCTCGGCGTTCACCGACGAACGCGAACCGCGGAGTGGAGGTGACGGAAGTGCGTGCCTATCTCGATCTCGATCTGGCCCTGGTCGCCGAGCCGGGCGGGTCGGTGCGCGCCCGCGTCCTGGGTTCGCCCGCGGGTGTGGCGGATGCCCCGTTCGTGCTGCCGTTCACCGCGATGGAGGTCGCCCGCTTCCTGGTCGCGACCGGCCCGGCGCGCACACCTGCCCGGGGCATCTCGCTGACCCCGAATCCCGTCGACGTGGAGGGAGTGGGACGACGGCTCCACGACGCCGTCTTCGTCGACGACGTCCGGCACTGCTTCGATGCCAGCCTGTCCATCGCCGAGCAGGCCGGCAAGGGGCTGCGCATCCGGCTGCACCTGGGCGGCGCCCCGGAACTGGCCGGTGTGCCGTGGGAGTACCTGTACGCGAGCGAGCTGAACCGGTTCCTCACACTGTCCACCGACACGCCGCTGGTGCGGTTCCTCGACACGCCTGTCCGGACCACCCAGGTGCGTCTGGACCCGCCGCTGCGCGTCCTCGTTCTCGTGTCCAGTCCGAGGGACGTGGCCCCGCTCGACGTCGAGCGCGAGAAGGACCTGCTGCGCACCACGACGGCCGACCTGGTCGCCTCCGGCTCACTCGAACTGGAGTTCGTCGAGTCCGCGACGCACAGCGAGTTGCAACGCGCGATCTACGACGACTTCCACGTGTTCCACTTCATCGGGCACGGCGCGTTCGACGACGCCGCCGGCACGGGCGTCCTGCTCCTGGAGCGCGACGACGCGGTCCCCGGCGGGCACGGCACCTCCCATCTCATCCCCGCCGTGAAGCTGGGCACGCTCCTGCACGACGCGAAGGCACTCCAGCTGGCCGTGCTGAACGCCTGTCAGGGTGCGCAGTCCTCGGGCCAGGACGTGTTCTCCGGCGTCGGGCAGACCCTGGTCCGGCAGGGACTGCCGGCCGTCGTGGCGATGCAGTCGGAGATCTCCGATCGTGCCGCCATCGCGTTCTCGCACGAGTTCTACTACGCGCTGGCGAGTGGCCGGTCGGTCGAGGAGGCGATGGTCGAGGCCCGGAAAGCCATCTACCTCTCCGACGAGAGCTCGGAATGGGGCACACCGGTGTTGTTGCGATCGGCGGCTGAGCACCCGTTCCTGCTCTCCGGGCCGGTCGCCATGCCCAGCCGGGACCGGCACTGGGACGCCATGCGGTCCGCCGCCCATGAGGCGGCCGCCGCCGGCACTCCGGGCGTGGCGGTGCCGCTCCTGCAGCAACTGGTCGCGGAGAACCCCGACGACGCCCCGGCGGCGTCGATGCTCGCGTGGATGCAGACCGGTGCCGGTGCCGCGGTTACCGCCGAGCAGCTCCAAACCGAGCGGCTCCAAACCGAGCAGTTCGGTACCGAGCAGGTCCACCCCGCACAGGTCAACGCCGAGCCGCACGCTCTGCACGCGCCGCTACCGCCGCACCGTCATACCCCGGCCGCGTCGCGGCGCCGGCTGACGATCGCCGCCGTGCTCGCCCTGGTCCTCGCCGTCGTCGGGGTGGGCGGCTACGTGGCCCTGCAGTGGCTCGCGCCGGGCACCCGGTCCGGGGGCGGGGACGACGACGTGATCGTCGCCTGCGGCTCCGAGGCGGCCGTGCCGGCCGCACGGGCGGACCTCGTGAGCGTCCCGTGCGCGCTCCGGGCACCGGTGATCGACGGGGACATGTCGGAGTGGGCACTGGTGCCGACCGTGCGGGTGGCCTCGATCGTCGCGCCGGCGGAGCTCGCGGGTGCGACCGACCCTTCGTTCTCCAGCACCTGGCGGCTCGTCTGGACCCGCGAGTTCCTGTACGTGCAGGTGGATGTCGTGGACCCGGCGCGCACCGCGGTCGATCCGCGATCGCCGTCCCAGTACTGGAACGGCGACGGTGTCTCGTTCGAGTTCGGATCCGATCCCGCGGGCCTCGGCGACGCCGACCCGCTGCGTCCCGACGACCTGCACGTGCTGTTCGGAGTCACGACGGATCGGGTGCTCACCGCCGCGAACGCCCCTGGCCGGAGCAACGGGACGACGTTCGAGCCCTCGATCGGCGACCTCGGCGTCGCCGCCGAGCTGCGGAACGTCGAGCGCGGCTACGCCGTCGAGGCGGCCATCCCCTGGAGCGTCCTCAACGTGACCTCACCCCCGACGCGCGGGGAGGTGTTCGGGATGAACCTGAACGTCAGTGACGCCCGGGTGGACGGCGGGTCCGCACCGACCCGGCTGTCCCGGATGATCAGTTCGAACCCGATCCGCAGCGCCCAGGTCCAGAACACGCCGGGGCGCTGGCACACCGTGGTCCTGGTGGACCCGAACGACTGACCGGCGGTTCCGCCGGGTCGTTATCAAATCGGGACCTCGATCGGCGCCGATCCACTTGACGCACGCCGCACCCGAGAATACCTTTCAGCGATACCCACGACGTCGTGAGAGGAATTTTCAGTGGCACAGGATCCGGTCGAGACCGCGGACGGCACGCTCCGCATGGTCGAGCGCATCCAGGCCCACCTCCCGCAGATGTCCGCGACCATGTCGAAGATCGGTGAGTTGCTGCTCTCCGAACCGTCGGCGCCGCTCGAGCTCTCCATCACCGAGCTCGCCGACCGGGCGGGCACGTCGGCGGCCACGGTGACCCGGTTCTGCCGTCAGCTCGGATACCCCGGCTACGTGCAGTTCAAGGTGGCGGTCGCGGCGGACAGCGGCCGGGGCGAGCCCGACGACCAGTGGCGCACCGAGATCGGCCGGACGCTCTCGCCGACCGATCCGCCCCAGGCCGTGCTGCGGACCCTCCTGAACGCCCACATCCGGTCCCTGCGGGCCACGGCCGGCACGATCGACCTCCATGAGTGTGCGGTGGTGGCCAAGCGCATCGCGACCTCCCGGCACCTGGACATCTACGGCACCGGGGGTAGCGCCGCGATGGCGGACGAGCTCGAGAACCGGCTCTACCGGATCGGGATCAACGCGCACTCCTGGGGTGACGTGCACGCCGGTTTGGCGAGCGCGTCGATCCAGGACGAGGGCACCATCGCGATCGGGATCTCGAACAGCGGCCGCACCAAGGAGACGATCGAGATGCTCGGCCGGGCCCGGACGTCCGGGGCGTTCACGGTGGCGATCACGAACCGGAACTCGTCGCCGCTCGGGCAGCTCGCCGACGTCTGCCTGACCGCGTCGGTGCCGGAGCAGTACCTGCACCCGGCTGACCTGTCCGCGAAGCACTCGCAGCTGTTCGTCCTGGACCTGATCTACCTCCTCGTGATCCAGCAGGACTTCACCGACAGCGTGAACAAGATCGCGGCGTCCGCCCGGGCCGTCTCCGGGCACCGCCGGTTCGCCTCCGCCGACCGCGAAGGGACGGCCTCATGATCGCCGCCGCACCCGACCTCCTCGCCGAGTCCACCGACCGGCTCGAACGGCTCGCCGCGGCCGCGGAAGCCGGCGCCTACGACCCGGCCATCGACCTCATGGTCACGGCCCTCGACGCCGGCGGCGTGATCCAGGCGTTCGGGACCGGCCACTCGCAGGCGTTCGCCATGGAGATGGCCGGGCGCGCCGGCGGCCTGATCCCCACCAACGGGATCGCGTTGCGGGACGTGGTGCTGTTCGGTGGCCGTGAGCCCGCCGCCCTGTACGGCAGCGAGCTCGAACGGGACGAGACGGTGGTCGCCGAACTGCTGCGCGTGACCCGGATCGGTGAGCCGGACGTGTTCGTGATCGCCTCGAACTCCGGGGTGAACTCCTCCGTCGTCGGGCTCGCGCAGGCCGTCAAGGGGCGCGGCCACAAGGTCATAGCGGTGACCAGTCTCGAGCACACGAACAGCGTCGAGCCGCAGCACCCGAGCGGACTGCGGCTGGCCGAGATCGCCGATGTCGTCATCGACAACCTGGCCCCCCGTGGGGACACCACCCTGACCGTCGCCGACGGCGTCGGTGTGGGCGCCGTCTCCTCGATCACCGGGGCGTTCATCGCCCAACTGTTGACCATCGGTGTGGCCCAGCGCCTCGCCGACGCGGGTGGGATGCCACCCGTCTACCTCTCCGCCAACGTCCCCGGCGGTGATGAGCACAACCAGGCACTGCAGCACCTGTATCGCGGCAGGATCCGCTGGAGTGTCTGACCCTCAGGCGTCCCGGTAACCCGCCGCCGCCTCCCCCGAAGAAAGGCAACGACAATGACCGTCCAACACGTACCGATGAACCGGCGCTCCGTCCTGCAGGGCGCACTCGCGGCTGCGATCGGTATCCCCGCGGCGGGTGCCCTCGCCTCCTGCGCCACCGGCGGTGGCAGCGACGACCCGACCGACGGCGGCAACACCGGCGAGGCGTCGGACACCAACCCGTTCGGTATGGCGGAGAACACCGTGGTCGACGCCGTCATCTTCGACGGTGGCTACGGCATCGACTACGTCGAGTTCGCCGCCGACATCCTGGCCCAGACGCACGACGGCTCCAGCGTCGAGGTGCAGTCCTCCACCCAGATCGCCACCGAGCTGCAGCCCCGGTTCGTCGGCGGTAACCCGCCCGACCTGATCGACAACTCGGGCGCGCAGTCGATGGGCTTCAACACGATTCTGGACCAGCTCGAGGACCTCACCGACGTCATCGACGCACCGAACCTCGAGGGCACCACGATCCGGGACACCCTCTACGGCGGGGTGCTCGCACCGGGCACGTTCGACGGCAAGCTCGCCGCGATCAACTACGTCCTCACCGTGTACGCGCTCTGGTACTCCGCGAGCCTGTTCGAGGAGAACGGCTGGACCCCGCCCACGACCTGGGCCGAGGCCAAGGAGCTCGGAGCCGCAGCGGCGGAGCAGGGCAAGTACCTGTTCCTCTTCGGTACCGAGGCGGCCACCTACTACCAGACGCTGTGCATCGACTCCGCGATCATCGAGGGCGGGGACGAGGTTCGTCTGGCCCTGGAGAACCTGGAGGAGGGTTGCTGGTCGCACCCGGCCATCCAGTCCGTGTTCACGGCGTTCAAGGAGATCATCGACCTCGGCTACATGAAGCCCGGTGGCTCCGGCACCCAGTTCACCGCGGCGCAGGCACAGTGGAGCAACAACCAGGAGGCGCTGCTGTACCCGTCCGGCTCCTGGATCGAGAACGAGATGAAGGACCAGACGGCGGACGGGTTCGAGATGACGGGCACGAACACGTTCCCGGTCACCGCGGACTCGACGTTCCCGGCCACCGCACTGCACTCCACGGCCGGCGAGCCGTTCATCGTGCCGACCGACGCCGCCAGCGTCGCGGGCGGCAAGGAACTGCTGCGCACCATGCTCTCGAAGGAGTCGGCGGAGAACTTCAGCAGGACGAAGCTCGCCCCGACGGTGATCAAGGACCTGGTGCCCGAGGACGGCTTCGGTTCCACCGCCCTGGTCTCGCAGACGGACATGCTCTCGGCGGCCGGCGACGACATCTTCACCTACAACTTCGTCGCCACCTACGGCATGAACCAGGAGCAGCTCGTGTTCTGGAACTCGTTCCTGGACGGGCAGAGCACGGTGGAGAAGCTCACCGCCGACCTGCAGGGCCTCACGGACCGGATCCGGGAGGATGACTCGATCACGAAGATCGAGGTCCAATGACCGCGACCGATGCCTCGGATGCGGTCGCCGCAGCCGTGGGCCCCCGGAGGCGGCGGCTGCCGTCCCGGGGGTCCCGGCGGCGCCGGCTGTCGTTCGACTACGTCAGCTTCATGCTGGTGTTCCTCGGGCTGCCGCTGGCGATCTTCCTGATCTTCGTGATCTGGCCGTTCATCCAGGCGGTGTTCTACTCGATGACGGACTGGACCGGCTTCACGGCGGAGTTCAACGTGATCGGCCTCGGCAACTTCGAGAAGCTGATCAACGATCCGATCTTCATGCGGGCTATGGGCAACAGCATCAAGATCGCCATCGTGGTGCCGCTGGTGACGATCGTGATCGCCTTGACGTTCGCGACCCTGATCACCGTGGGTGGCTCCAGCCGGGGCCAGATCCGAGGCATCCGCAACTCCAGCTTCTACCGGGTGGTCTCGTTCTTCCCGTACGTGATCCCCGCCATCGTGATCGCCCTGATCTGGCGACAGATGTTCGACCCCTCCGCCGGGCTGCTGAACGGCATCCTGACCGGCCTCGGTTTCGATCAGTTCGAGTCCTATGCCTGGCTGGGCAAGGTGAGCACGGCACTTCCGGTGACCATGTTCGTGATCATCTGGGGTGCCGTGGGCTTCTACATGCTGCTGTTCATCGCCGCGATCAAGGGCGTGCCGGCGGAGACGTTGGAGGCCGCCCGGATCGACGGCGCCGGACGGTTCCGCTCTGCGGTCTCCATCGTGATCCCGCTGATCCGGGACAACGTGCAGACGGCGTTCATCTACCTCGGCATCATGGCGCTCGACGCGTTCGTGTTCGTGCAGGCGCTGAACCCGAGCGGCGGGCCGGACAACTCCACCCTGGTGATGTCCCAGCAGCTGTTCCGGACCGCGTTCACGCAGGGTCAGTTCGGGTATGCGAGTGCGATGGGTGTGGTGCTGGCCATCATCACCCTGCTGTTCGCCGCCCTCGTGTTCATCATCAACTGGGCGACCGGCGGCCGCGACGAAGGAGGACGAGCATGACCACGGTCACGAGCACCGGCACCCCGGCCCCGCCGGTGGCAGCCCCGGGGCGCAACGGCGAGACGGCGGGCGGGGATCGCGCGGTGGCCACGGTGTCCCACACCGTGCTGATCCTCTGGTCGATCATCGTCATCCTGCCGTTGCTGTGGACCCTGCTGTCCTCGTTCAAGACCTCCTCGGAGATCTTCGCGTCGCCGTTCGCTTTGCCGGCGGAGTGGAGCTTCGACAACTACGTCTCGGCGTGGTCGGAGGCCGGCATCGGCGGGATGTTCCTGAACACGGTGATCGTGGTCGGGTTCGCGCTCGTGCTCGTGATGCTGCTCGGCGGCATGTGCGCGTACGTGCTGGCCCGGTTCGCGTTCCCCGGCCGGCGGGCGATCTACTACCTGATGCTGGCCGGGCTCACGTTCCCGGTGTTCCTGGCGATCGTGCCGCTGTTCTTCGTGCTGCGGAACATCGGCATGCTGAACACGCTGCCCGGCCTGATCCTCACGTACGTCGCGTTCGCGCTGCCGTTCACGGTGTTCTTCCTGTACTCGTTCTTCCGCGGGCTCCCGGAGGAGATCTCCGAGGCGGCCGCCGTCGACGGGGCAGGCGAGTGGCGCACGTTCTTCCAGGTGATGCTGCCCATGGCCCGGCCGGGCATGGCGTCGGTGGCGATCTTCAACTTCCTCGGGCTCTGGAACCAGTTCCTGCTCCCGGTGGCGTTGAACACCGACCAGGACAACTACGTGCTGTCCCAGGGTATGGCGGGCTTCGCGTCGTCGGCCGGATACGCCGTCGACTTCGGTTCGCTGTTCGCCGCCGTGGTGATCACCGTGGTCCCGGTGCTCATCGTCTACGTCATCTTCCAGCGCCAGCTGCAGGGCTCGGTGTCCCAGGGCACGATGAAGTGACGACGCGATAGGCGTTCCGGCGAACGTCGGTGGGCGAGGTCGGGCCGGGTCGCGTGGATCGAGGTTCACGCGACCCGGCCCGTCTGCGTGGCGGCCGCGCGGGTTCGGCGGTCAGCCCAACGCCCTCGCGTTCAGCGCCGCCTGGAGCGCCTTGATGGTCGCGCGGTCGCGCGTTCCGGGGGTGCCTCCGGCCAGGAACCCGGACGCCCGCAGCCAGCCCTGCTCGGCTTTCACCGAGACGGCGCGGAAGCCACCATCGATCGCGCCCACCGGCTGGCCCTTGGCCTGCAGGAACTGCTGGTAGGCCGTGAACAGTTTCGGTCCGGGAAAGGCGTGCGCGCCGCCGTCGGCCTCGATGGCACCCCGGTACCGGCCGGTTCTCGCGAGGGCCCGCTGCAGCTCGGTGATCGTGCGGTGGCCGAAGTTGCCGTCGGAGCGCAACGGCAGGAACTGTCCGCGGGCCGCGGACGGCGCCCCCGAGCCCGGTGCGACGCCGAACTTGGTGAATGCCGCGCGCGGGTTGCGCGGGCGGCCACCCGCGTCCCAGGTCTCGAAGTGCAGGTGGGTGCCGGTCTGCTGACCGCTGGTGTCGAGGTAGCCGATGAACTGGCCCTCCTTGACGGCATCGCCCTCGAACACGACCGGCATCGTGTGGTTGTACACCTGCTGCTCGGCGTCCGGATTGCGGACGCGAGCACCGTTTCCGGTGCGCTGCGGAGCCCGGCCGGACGTGGTGCTACCCGGCACCTGGGCGGTCGCGGTCTTGATCACCTGCCCCGCGAACGCTGCGAACACGGGTTGACCCTCGGGACCCTTGAGGTCGATCCCGGCGTGCGGGCCGGCCGGCCGCGGCGTGCCGAACTCGCTGCTGACGCGGCCGACGGATGGGTTCTGCATGGCGCGCTCCTCGGGGCTGGGCGTCACGCCGGTCGTCGTCGGCCGGTGGCGGGCGCGATGGGTCAAGTGTGCGCCGTGACGGCAGGTGAGGACAATGGCCCGTCCGGGCCCGCCCGGCCCGGCGCTCGGGGCTATCGGGACCGGGCCAGCACCCCGCCGATGTATCCGAGCAGGGCCCCCAACCAGACCGCGAAGATCCCCGGCGCCAGCCCGGACAGCCCGCCGAGCGCGTCCACCTGTCCGGTCGCCAGGGTGATCACGTACCCGACCGAGAGCAGCAGGATCAGCAGGGCCGTCCGGCGAATGGTGCCGCCGGATCGGCCGTTCAGGCCGAACGCCATGACCAGCGCGAGCAGGGCGAGCAGGACCCGCAGCCCGGCCTCGACGACGAGGATCAGGGGCAGCGCCTGATCGAGGTTGCGCACCACGAGGTTGATCTGGTCCAGCCCGGAGAGGCTGGGGTCCAGGTTCAACGTGCCCCAGGGCAGCAGCGCTCCCACGATGACGAACGCGGTGCCCAGCAGCACGAGCAGGTTCTTGACCAGGGGTCGCCGGTCGGAGGACACCTGCGTGAACGCGGCCTCCACGCCGATGCTGCCGGCACCGTCGCTCGCGCTGATCTGCAGCTCCCGGGTGACCGTCTCGCCCATCGGCGGCCGTGGACTGTCCACGCGCAGCCGCACGGTCCCGACCGCGTGCGGCGGCACGGAGATCGCCGGTGGGTCGAACACGAATCCGGTCATGCCGTGGGCGTCCGACCCGGCCAGGCGCACCTGCAGGTGTTCCTGGCCGCGGGTGTTGTCGACCTCGAGGACGAACGTGCCCTGCCGGTCGTCCGCCCGGGTCAGGTTCCGGGGCCGGATCCGCAGAGCAGCGCTGGTCAGCGGCGCGGGGCTGGCGCTGACCTCGAGCACACCCGGGGCCTCGATATCGCGGACGCCGTCGGAGGCGACGATCGTGAACGGCCGGGAGACGGCCTCCCCGCGCCCGATCGGTCCGGTCTGGACCCGTCCCGTCACGGTGGTCACCTGACCGGGCAGCGCGTTGACCCGCTGGGGCACCAGCGAGAACGCGAGCTGGTTCGCGGGGTCTCGCCCACCGAGGACGAGGCCGACGGCGCGGTGGCCACCACGGTTGTCGATCCGTACGGCGAACTCGGCGGTGGTCGCGTTCACGATGGTGAGCCGGCTCGGCTCCAGCCGCATCGTGATCGGCGCGTCGACCGGCGCCGGCGTGGTCACCTGGGTCAGTCCGACAACCGCGGTGATCGGCCCGCTGTCATTCGTGGCGGTGATCGTGAGCTGCCGGTTCAGTTCGCGCCCGGGCTCGGGCGCCGGAGCCCGGAACTGCGCCTCGGCCTCCACCAGCTGGCCGGGTGGGACCTGCACGAGCTCCGGGCTGAAGGCGAAGCGCACGACCGACTCCGGGTCCGATCCGGACAGGCGGAACGTCTGTGGGTAGTTCGCCCTGCGGTTGTCCAGCTGCAGCATGAAGGCGCCCCGGGTGGCGTCCTTCAGCCGGACCAGCGTCGGCCTGGTGGCGAGCGTCGCGGGTGGGCCGGCGGGCGGCACCGTCAGGGCGAGGTCCACCGGCGTGGTCCGGGTCGGATCCGCGCGGGACCGGACGGCCAGCCGCAGGTGCAGGCGCTGCGCGAACACGAGGACGCCGGGCCGGGTGGTCAGCCTCAGGACGAGTTCGCCGGACTGCTGGGGGAGCAGGTTCACCTCGTCGTGGCCGAGGGTGAGCCACGGCGGCGTGGACTCGGCCTCCACCAGGTACCCGTCCACCACCGTGGAGGTGTTGAACACGGTCAGTGTGGCCGTCGCCTCCGGCCCCACGATCGTGACCGCGAGGGATTCCGGTCGCACGGTCGCCGGCTCGATCACCGGGTCCGGCACGTGGACGGCGCCGTCGGTGCGTGCACCGGCGCTCGGGGGCCGGGCGGAGCCGCCGGAGTGAGCCGTGCTCCCCGGTGCGGTGCCGACGCCCGGAGGCACCGCCGTCGGGTGTGGATCGCCGAGGGGCGGCAGCGAGACCTGGGTGACGACCGTGTCGACGGCGTGACCGGTCGTGCCGGCGAGCGGTTCGCCACCGAGGGTGCCGGTCCCGCGGTCCCAGCCGAGATAGTCGTCGCACGAGTGGCAGAACTGCGCAGTCGGCGCGTTCCGGGCGCCGCAGTTCTCGCAGACATGCTCCGACACGGGATCTCCCCAAGCTGTGCGGGCGTCGGCTCGACGATGGGCCGGCACGCCACCACATGGTAGTCCCGGAGTGCCCGACCGAGCCGGTCGCTGCGCGAAAGGGCACCGGAGTCTGCACGTCGGCGATACCGACGGCCGGTCGTGAGGCAACACGCCGCAACCGGTAGGCCGGTCCGGATCGATGCCGTAGGGTGGTGACCTGTTGGAGGGGAGTACCTCACAAGCGGTGGTGTCGTCATCACAGTCGATCTCGATCGACTCGGTGCCATCGGCCCGGTTCTCGGGTGAGGGAGACCTCCGGTGTCAATGTTTCGCTCACCGGAGGTTTTCGAATAGTGGATGTCCACCCCTGGGCCTGGGGAGTCACCCTCGGCCTGATCGCCATCATGCTCACGGTCGACTTCGTCGGCCATGTCCGCAAGCCGCATGCCCCCTCCCTCAAGGAGGCCGGCCTCTGGTCGGCCGGCTACGTCGCGATCGCGCTGCTGTTCGGCGTGTACGTCTGGCTGGTCTGGGGCGGCGACTTCGGGAATCAGTACTTCGCCGGCTACATCACCGAGAAGTCGCTCTCGGTCGACAACCTGTTCGTGTTCGTCCTGATCATGGCCAGCTTCCGGGTTCCCCGGGAGTACCAGCAGAAGGTGCTGCTGATCGGCATCGTGATCGCGCTCGCGCTGCGCACCGTCTTCATCTTCCTCGGCGCCGCGATCGTGAACGAGTTCGCCTGGGTGTTCTACATCTTCGGCGCGTTCCTGCTCTACACCGCCTACACCCAGATCAAGGGCAGCAACGACGACGACGAGGAGTTCAAGGAGAACGCGATGGTGCGGCTGACCCGCCGGGTCTTCCCCACCACCGAGGGCTTCGTGGGCGACAAGATGTTCGTGGTCCAGGACGGCCGCCGGCACATCACCCCGATGCTGATCGTGATGCTCGCGATCGGCAGCGCCGACATCCTGTTCGCGGTCGACTCCATCCCCGCGATCTTCGGGCTGACCCAGGAGACCTACCTGATCTTCGCTGCGAACGCGTTCTCGCTGCTCGGTCTGCGGCAGTTGTTCTTCCTCATCGACGGGCTCCTCGACAGGCTGGTCTACCTGAACTACGGGCTGGCCGCGATCCTCGCCTTCATCGGCGCCAAGCTGGTCATCCACGCCATGCACGAGAACGAGGTGCCGTTCATCAACGGCGGCGAGCCGATCCACGCGATCCCCGAGATCAGCACGAACATCTCGCTCGTGGTCATCGTCGGCATCCTCGCGATCACCACGATCTCCTCGCTGACCATCGGCAAGCGGCGCGCCGCCGCGGCCGAGAGCGAGGAGTCCGAGCGCGAGCTCGAGCCGCGCTGACCCGGACCGACCTTCGATGCGCGAATGCCGGCGGGCTCGTCCCGCCGGCATTCGCCATGTCGGCTCGGTCCGGTTCAGTCCTTGCGCGCGGTGAACGGGCCCAGCACCGGGTTCCAGGCCCGCACCTGCCGGTGCGTGATGATCTTCGCCCGTTGGAACGGGTCCTCGTCGAGGATCCGGCGGACCGCGTCGGCGTCGTCGGCCCGGACGAGCAGCAGCGCGCCCGGCGTGGCACTGTCGAGCCAGGGGCCGGAGGCCAGCAGGGTGCCCTGCTCCAGGAGGTCGCCCAGGAAGGCACGGTGGACCGGGCGGATCTCCTCCATCTCGGCGGTCCTGGTGATGTCGTAGGTGTACTCGACGGCGAAGGTAGTCAACATGTCAGCGACAGTACTTTGCCGGGCGTGACCGACGGGTCACCAGCCCCGCTCGCGCCACTGGGCGAGTTGTCCCCGCTCAGCACCGAGCGTCGTGTTGTCGCCGTGCCCGGGGTGGACCACGGCGTCGTCGTCGTACACGTCGAACAAGCGCTGCTCGACGTCGTCGAGGAGTGAGGCGAAGTCCTCCGGCGAGCCGGTCCGGCCCACTCCGCCCGGGAACAGCGAGTCGCCCGTGAACAGATGGACCCGGCCTGCGCCGTCGCCCCGGGGCTCGCGGAAGGCGAGCGCCACCGAACCGGGTGTGTGCCCACGCAGCCCGACCACGGCGAGGTCCACCGCACCGAGGGCGACGGTGTCGCCGTTGGCGAGTTCGCCGTCGACGCCGACCGGCAGGCCGTCTGCGTCGGCGGAGCCGGCCAGCACCCGTGCACCCGTGGCCTCGGCCACCTCGGCCAGGGCCCGGTGGTGGTCGGCGTGCCGGTGGGTCGTGACGATGGCGGACACCGGCCCACCACCCGCCTCGGTGACGAGGGCCAGGACCCGAGCCGCGTCGTCGGCGGCGTCGATGATCAGGTGCGTTCCGCCGTCGGGCTCGGTCAGCAGGTAGCAGTTGTTGTCCTCTGCGGACACGCTTGCCTTGCGGATCTGCAGACCGGGCACGGTCCAGTGGGCGGCCGGCCCTCCGGTCTCGACATGTCCGGGAACGAATGGTGCGTTGTTCACGAGAGTGCCTCCAGGGTGTAGGCGGCGCGCACCAGTGCCAGGTGGGACAGCGCCTGCGGGAAGTTGCCCGCGAACCGGGTGTTGACGGGGTCGTACTCCTCGGCGAGCAGGCCGAGGTCGTTCACGGTCGCGACGAGGGCCGTCATGCGTGCCGCGGCCTCGTCAGCCCTGCCGATCCGGGCCAGCGCATCGACCAGCCAGAACGAACAGGCGTAGAAGTGGTGCTCGCCCGCGGGCAGCCCGTCCACGCCGGTCGCGGTGTGGTAGCGCATGACGTGCGGCCCGTCGGCGAGATCGGCGTCGATCCGCGTGACGGTGCCGACGATGCGCGGATCGTCGGCGGGCAGGAACCCCACCTGGAGCAGCTGCAGCAGGGAGGCGTCGACCTCGGTGGACCCGTAGTGCTGGGTGAACGTGTTGGCGTCCGGGTCGTAGCCGTGGGCCAGGACGTCGGCACGGATCTCGTCCCGGGCGGCGCGCCACTGCTCGATCGGGCCGGGCAGGCCGTGGACCTCGACGCCCCGGATGGCCCGGTCGACGGCCGCCCAGCACATCACCTTCGACTGCGTGAAGTGCTGCTTCTCGCCGCGGATCTCCCAGATCCCGTGGTCGGGCCCGCGCCACCGATCGAGCATGTCCTGGACCAGGTGCACCTGCAACGACCACGAGTCCTCGGTCTCGACGAGCCCGGCCTCGCGGGCCTGGTCGAGGGCGACCATCACCTCGCCAAGCACATCGTTCTGGACCTGCCCGACGGCGCCGTTGCCGATCCGCACGGGGGTGGAGGCCGCGTAGCCGGGAAGGTGGGGCAGTTCCCGCTCGGGCAGGTCCCGGCCGCCGTCGATGCGGTACATGATCTGCAGGTCCTCATAGTCGCCGGCGACGGCGCGCAGCAGCCAGGAGCGCCAGCCGTCGGCCTCCTCGCGGTAGCCGAAGTCGAGGAGCGCCTCGAGGGTGAGCGCGGCGTCCCGCAGCCAGCAGTAGCGGTAGTCCCAGTTCCGGACGCCGCCGAACTCCTCCGGAAGGGAGGTGGTGGCCGCCGCGGCGATCCCGCCGGTCTCGTCGTTGGTGAGCAGCCGGAGCACCAGCAGGGACCGCTTCACGACGTCCGCGTGCGGCCCGCGGTACTCGCACGCCGACGCCCAGGCATCCCAGATCCCGGTGGTCGCCCCGAGGTAGTCGTCGGCCGGCAGCGCCTCGGGGCCGTCGGCCCACGACGGGGTCCAGGTCAGGCTGAACTGCAGCCGTTCGCCGCCCCTCACCTCGAAGTCGTCCTCGTGGTGCGTGCCGGTGGCCCGGGGGAGCCGGTCGCCGTGCAGGGTGAGCGCGTCCGGTCCGGCGACGGCCCGGATGACCGCCACGCCGCCCGGATCCTCGGTGCGGCGGACCCAGGGCACGACGGTGCCGTAGCCGAACCGGATGGCCAGCTCGTGGTGGAAGGCCACGGTGCCCTCGAGGCCCTCGATGCGGCGGAGCACGTCGGCGCGCTCGTCCTCCATCGGCATCCACTCGGTCACCCGGGCCCGCCCGGTCGCCGTGGTGTACTCCGTGGTCAGCACGAACGAGCCGCCGTCGTAGGCACGTGTGACGTCGGTGGCGTCCGGTGCGGTGAGCAGCCATCGTCCGTGCTCGGGCGTGCCGAGCAGGTTCGCGAAGCAGGACGGCGAGTCCAGCGCCGGCAGGCAGAGCCAGTCGATCGAGCCGGTCCTGCTGACCAGGGCGGCGGTCCGAGAGTCGCCCAGGACGGCGTAGTCCTCGATCGGGGTGGGCGGCGCGGCTGGGGGTGGTGGGCTGCTCATCCCAGCCATTGTGGCCGGTCCCGGACGGCTGCGCAGGTGGGCGGGGGTCCGGGCGGCCGTGGGTGAGCCGTGGGTGGGCCGTGGGTGGGCCGCGGGTGGGCAAGGGACGGTCGGCGGCGTGACCGACGACACGTGGTCGAACGGTTGTACGATGTCGGTGGTTCGACTTACCATGGAGGACGTGAGTGACACCCTTCTCGTCCGCGGCGCACGCGAGCACAACCTCAAGAACGTCAGCATCGACCTTCCCCGGGATCAGTTGATCGTGTTCACCGGACTCTCCGGTTCGGGGAAGTCCTCGCTCGCCTTCGACACGATCTTCGCCGAGGGCCAGCGCCGGTACGTGGAGTCGCTGTCCTCGTACGCCCGGCAGTTCCTCGGTCAGATGGACAAGCCGGACGTCGACTTCATCGAGGGTCTCTCGCCCGCCGTCTCGATCGACCAGAAGTCGACCAACCGGAACCCGCGTTCGACGGTCGGCACGATCACCGAGGTCTATGACTACCTGCGGCTGCTGTACGCACGCGCCGGCACGCAGTTCTGCCCCATCTGTGGCGAACGGGTGACCGCGCAGACGCCGCAGCAGATCGTGGACCAGTTGCGCGAACTGCCCGACGGCACCCGGTTCCAGGTGCTGGCCCCGGTGATCCGGGGCCGCAAGGGCGAGTACGCGGACCTGTTCCGGGACCTGCAGACGCGCGGCTTCAGCCGCGCCCGGGTGGACGGCGAGGTCATCCAGCTGAGCGAGCCGCCGGTGCTGGAGAAGAAGCTCAAGCACACCATCGAGGTGATCGTCGACCGGCTCGTGGTGCGGGAGAACATGCGCCAGCGCCTGACCGACTCGATCGAGACCGCGCTCGGCCTGGCCGAGGGGCTCGTGATCGCGGACTTCGTGGACCTCGACGCCGAGGACGCGGGCCGGGAGCGCAGGTTCTCGGAGAAGCGCGCCTGCCCGAACGAGCACCAACTCTCACTCGAGGAGATCGAACCCCGGACGTTCTCGTTCAACGCGCCCTACGGTGCGTGCCCGGAGTGCACCGGGATCGGCACCCGCCTCGAGGTGGACCCCGACCTCGTGGTGTCCGACGACGAACTCAGTCTCGCCGGGGGCGCGATCGCCCCGTGGTCGCAGACCTCGTCGCAGTACTTCGACCGGGTCCTCGCCGCGCTCGCGGACGACCTCGGGTTCTCCATCGACACCCCGTGGCGAGCGCTGCCGCAGCGTGCCAAGGAAGCGGTCCTGTACGGCAAGGACCACAAGGTCCACGTGAAGTACAAGAACCGCTGGGGCCGGGAACGCTCCTACTCCACCGGGTTCGAGGGGGTCATCGCCTTCCTCGAGCGGCGGCACTCCGAGACCGACTCGGAGTGGTCGCGGGAGAAGTACGAGGAGTACATGCGGGAGGTGCCCTGCCCAGTCTGCGACGGCACCAGGCTCAAGCCCGAGGTACTCGCCGTCAAGGTCGGCGGCAAGTCGATCGCGGAGGTCTGTGCGCTCCCGATCGACGAGGCGAAGAAGTTCCTGGACGCCCTGCAGCTCGGGGAGCGGGAGGCCGCGATCGCGGGGCAGGTGCTCAAGGAGATCCATGCCCGGATGGGCTTCCTGCTCGACGTCGGGCTCGACTACCTGTCGATGTCCCGGCCGGCGGCCACCCTCTCCGGTGGCGAGGCGCAGCGGATCCGGCTCGCCACCCAGATCGGCTCCGGGCTGGTCGGGGTCCTGTACGTGCTCGACGAGCCGAGCATCGGCCTGCACCAGCGGGACAACCGTCGCCTGATCGAGACCCTCACCCGGCTGCGTGATCTCGGCAACACGCTGATCGTCGTCGAGCACGACGAGGACACGATCCACGCCGCCGACTGGGTCGTGGACATCGGCCCCGGAGCCGGCGAGCTCGGCGGCCACATCGTGCACTCCGGCGACTATCCCGGGCTGCTCGCCAACTCCGACTCGCTGACCGGCGCGTACCTGTCCGGTCGCCGGTCCATCCCGATCCCGAGCCACCGCCGCAAGCCGGAGCGGGGGCGGTTCATGACGGTCGAGGGGGCACGGGAGAACAACCTCAAGAGCGTGGACGTCTCGTTCCCGCTCGGGTGCTTCGTGTCCGTGACCGGCGTATCCGGGTCGGGGAAGTCGACCCTGGTCAACACGATCCTGTACAACGTGCTCGCGAACGAACTGAACGGCGCCCGGCACGTGCCCGGCCGGCACAAGCGGGTCACCGGGCTCGAACGCCTGGACAAGGTCGTGCACGTCGACCAGAGCCCGATCGGTCGCACCCCGCGGTCGAACCCGGCCACGTACACCGGGGTCTGGGACCACGTCCGCAGGCTGTTCGCGGAGACCACGGAGGCCAAGGTCCGTGGGTACACCCCGGGCCGGTTCTCCTTCAACGTCAAGGGCGGCCGGTGCGAGGCCTGCTCCGGTGACGGGACGCTGAAGATCGAGATGAACTTCCTGCCGGACGTGTACGTCCCCTGCGAGGTGTGCCACGGCGCCCGGTACAACCGGGAGACCCTCGAGGTGCACTTCAAGGGCAAGACGGTTGCCGAGGTGCTGGACCTGCCGATCTCGGAGGCGGCCGGCTTCTTCGCCGCGGTACCTGCGATCGCACGTCACCTGGACACGCTCGTCGACGTGGGACTGGGCTATGTGCGGCTCGGGCAGCCCGCACCGACGCTCTCCGGCGGGGAGGCCCAGCGGGTCAAGCTCGCCTCGGAGCTGCAGAAGCGCTCGAGCGGGCGCACCGTGTATGTGCTCGACGAGCCCACCACGGGTCTGCACTTCGAGGACATCCGCAAGCTCATGGATGTGCTCCAGGGCCTCGTGGACAAGGGCAACACCGTGATCGTGATCGAGCACAACCTCGATGTGATCAAGAACGCCGACTGGATCATCGACATGGGGCCCGAGGGCGGCAACGGCGGCGGGACCGTCGTGGCGGAGGGCACCCCGGAGCAGGTCGCGGCCGTGCCCGAGTCGCACACCGGCAGGTTCCTCGCCGAGATCCTCGGCACGGATGCCGTGGCCAAGTTGAAGCCGATCACGAAGGTGGCCGACCTCGCCAAGCCGAAGGCCCGGTCGGTGCGGCGGGCGCAGAAGGCGAAGACGGCCTGAGGTCCCGGGCCGCCGAGGGTGCCTGCAGGTCGGTATCCCGGTCCGGAGGGCGAAGGTGTGAATCCGCGGCGTTATGCGCTGCGTGAGCCGCAGGACGACACCCACGCGTGGCGTGGGCGCGCGAGGGTGCGATCCTGCGGGCGATCCTGTGTTTTGAACCGCAGGATGACACTCTCGCGGCCCGGGGGTCCAGCCGGGCCGGCCTGGCCGGCCGCCGGGGCCGGCCCGCCGCGGCCTCACACGCCTTGGGCCGCGCGCACCTCGGTCGCCAACGGTGCGTGCCGCACCGGGAAGTTGACGGACCGGGCGATGAAGCAGTGGTCGTGCGCCTGCTGGTGCAGCGCGGCGATCTGGGCCTCGCTGACCGGCTCGGCCACGGTCACCCCCGGGTGCAGCACCACCTCGGTGAACTGCCCGGCCCCGGCGGTCTCGACCCGCATGGTTCCGGTGGCCCGGTCCGTGTAGGCGACCACGACCACGCCCGCCATCGCGGCTCGGTGCAGGAACCAGAGCATGTGGCACTGGCTCAGTGAGGCGACGAACAGCTCCTCCGGCGAGTACCGCGAGGCATCCCCGCGGAACGCGGCGTCCGCGGATCCGGGCAGCGGCGGCTTCCCACCGATCCGCACCAGGTGGTCCCGGGCGTAGGAGGTGTAGGTCTCGGTGCCGTGCTCGCCGGCCCCGGTCCAGTCGACGTTGACCGTGTACGTGTGCAGCGGGCCCATCGACCCACGCTAGCGCGAACTACTCTGGAGGGCATGGCCGACCCCTCCTCGTACCGACCCAAGCCGGGCGAGATCCCCGATTCACCCGGCGTGTACCGGTTCCGGGACCCGCACGGCCGGGTCATCTACGTCGGCAAGGCGGTCAACCTCCGCTCCCGGCTGAGCAGCTACTTCCAGAACATCGTCGCGCTGCACCCCCGCACCCAGCAGATGGTCACCACCGCGAGCTCGGTGGAGTGGACCGTGGTGGCCAACGAGGTCGAGTCGCTCGCCCTGGAGTACTCCTGGATCAAGGAGTACGACCCCCGGTTCAACGTCAAGTACCGCGACGACAAGTCCTACCCCTATCTCGCCGTCACGATGGGGGAGGAGGTCCCGCGGGTGCAGGTCATGCGCGGCGCCAAGCGCAAGGGCACGCGCTACTTCGGCCCCTACTCCCACGCCTGGGCGATCCGGGAGACCGTCGACCTGCTGTTGCGGGTCTTTCCGATCCGGAGCTGCTCGGCCGGCGTCTACAAGCGCGCGGCGCAGTCCGGGCGGCCCTGCCTGCTCGGCTACATCGACAAGTGCTCGGCCCCGTGCGTCGGCCGGATCTCGACCGAGGACCACCGCGACCTCGCCGACGACTTCTGCGACTTCATGGCCGGCAACACCGGGTCCGCCGTGAACCGGCTCGAGGGGGAGATGAAGGCCGCCGCCGCCGAGCTCGACTTCGAGCGCGCGGCCCGGCTGCGCGACGACCTCGGGGCGCTGCGCAAGGTCGTCGAGAAGAACGCCGTGGTGCTGCCGGACGGCACCGACGTGGACGTGTTCGCGATGGCGCACGACGAGCTCGAGGCCTCCGTGCAGGTGTTCCACGTGCGTGGCGGCCGGGTCCGCGGGCAACGCGGCTGGGTCACCGAGCGGGTCGAGGACCTGGCCCCGGGGGAGCTCGTCGAGCGCCTCCTCGAACAGGTCTACGGTGACCTCGCAGCGAACCCCGGTGAGGCTACCGACCGGGCCGTGCCCCGGGAGATCATCGTGCCGACGGCGCCGGAGAACGTCGCCCAGGTCGAGACCTGGCTGGGCGAGCTGCGCGGGGCGAAGGTCCGGGTCAGGGTGGCCCAGCGGGGGGACAAGCGGGCCCTCGCCGAGACCGTCGAGAGGAACGCGAAGGCAGCCCTTGCCCTGCACAAGACCCGCCGGGCCGGTGACCTGACTGCCCGGTCGCACGCCCTCGCCGACCTCCAGGAGCTCCTCGGCCTGGCCGAGTCGCCGCTGCGCATCGAGTGCTACGACATCTCCCACACCCAGGGCACCGAACAGGTCGGCTCGATGGTCGTGTTCGAGGACGGGCTGCCGCGCAAGAGCGAGTACCGGCACTTCGTGGTGCGTGGACCCGACGGTACCGGCGCCCGCGACGACACCGAGGCCATGAACGAGGTGCTCACCCGCCGGTTCCGCCGCTATCTCGCCGACCCCGTGGGGTCGCCGTCGCTGGAGGAGGTCGACGGCGGTGGCTCGCTGACGCCGTCGGGTCCGGTCGCCCTGTCGCCGGGAGAGTTCGACGCGACCGCGCCGAAGAAGCGGTTCGCGTATCCGCCGAACCTCGTGGTGGTCGACGGCGGAGCGCCCCAGGTGGCGGCCGCCCAGGCCGCGCTCGACGAGCTGGGGATCGTGGACGTGGCGCTGGTCGGGCTGGCCAAGCGGCTCGAGGAGGTCTGGGTGCCGGGGGAGGAGTTCCCGCTGGTGCTGCCCCGGACCAGCGACGGGCTGTTCCTGCTGCAACGGTTGCGTGACGAGGCCCACAGATTCGCGATCACGCACCACCGCAAGCGGCGGGGCAAGGGAATGACCCGGTCCGCGCTCGACTCGGTGCCCGGTCTGGGGCCCACCCGCCAGGCCGCGCTGCTCAAGGAGTTCGGGTCCGTCCGGGCCATCCGGGGAGCCACCGAGGAGGAGATCGCGCAGGTGCCCGGGATCGGCCCGAAGATGGCCGCCACCGTCGCCGAGGCGCTCGCCCCGGTGCCGGACCGGCCTGCCGACGTTGCCAGATCGTGACATTCTGAGACCCATGACCGAGGCGACCGATCCCGAGCTGCCCCCGACCGTCCCGGAAGGTATTCCACTGCTCGAGCGGGAGACCCCGCCGGCCGACGACGCCCGGCCCGAGGTGCTCATCATCACCGGGATGTCGGGCGCCGGCCGGACCCGCGCGGCGGCCGTGCTGGAGGATCTCGACTGGTACGTGGTGGACAACCTCCCGCCGAAGATGCTGCTCGCGCTGTCCGGGATGATGACCCAGGCCGACGGCGGCGTCCGTCGCCTGGCCGCGGTGGTCGACGTGCGCAGCCGGGAGTTCTTCTCCGACCTGGTCCAGGTGCTCGCGGACCTGCGTACCCGGCAGGTCGACTACCGGATCGTGTTCCTGGACGCCGCCGACGAGGTCCTGGTCCGCCGGTTCGAGCAGGTGCGTCGCCCGCACCCGCTGCAGGGCGACGGCCGGATGCTCGACGGGATCGCCGAGGAGCGACGGCTGCTGGACCACCTGCGCTCGCGCGCGGACGTCGTGATCGACACCAGCGACCTCTCCGTGCACGATCTGGCCCGCCAGGTCCGGGACGTCGTCGCGGGGGAGTCCGGGGACCGCAAGATCCGGATCACCACGGTCTCGTTCGGGTTCAAGTACGGGCTGCCCCTGGACGCCGACCACGTCGTGGACGTGCGCTTCCTGTCGAACCCGTACTGGGTGACCGAGCTGCGGCACCTCAACGGCCGGGACGACCCGGTCCGCGACTACGTCCTCGGCCTGCCCGGGGCTGAGGAGTTCGTGGACCGCTACGTCGCCGCGATCGAGCCGGTGCTCGCCGGCTACCTCACCGAGCAGAAGCCCTACGTGACGATCGCGGTCGGTTGCACCGGGGGCAAGCACCGCTCGGTCGCCATCAGCGAGGCGATCGCCGGCCGGCTGCGCGCCGCCGGGCAGAGCGTCCGCACCGTGCACCGTGATCTGGGCCGCGAATGAGAGCCACCGCACCCGCCTGGTTGGGTGCCGCCCGGCCCGATGCGCTGCGCGTGGTCGCCCTCGGGGGTGGCCACGGGCTGGCCGCGACCCTCGGCGCCCTGCGCCACGTCACCCGGGACGTCACCGCCGTGGTGACCGTCGCCGACGACGGCGGCTCGTCCGGGCGGCTGCGTCAGGAGCTCGGGGTGCTCCCGCCGGGCGACCTGCGGATGGCGCTCGCCGCACTGTGCGACGAGTCCGACTGGGGGCATACCTGGGCCGACGTCCTGCAGCACCGGTTCAGCTCCGACGGCCCGCTCGACGGCCACTCGGTGGGGAACCTGCTGATCGTCGCCCTCTGGGAGCTCCTCGGTGACCCCGTGGCCGGCCTCGACCTGATCGGGCAGCTGCTCGGCTCCCGCGGCCGGGTGGTTCCGATGGCGGCGGTGCCGCTCGGGATCGAGGCGGAGGTGCAACTGCCGAACGGGCCCACCGACCAGCCCACCGTGGTCCGCGGTCAGAGCCGGGTGGCGGTGACCTCGGGCCGGGTCACGAAGGTGCGGCTGACCCCCGAGGAGCCGCCCGCCTGCGAGGAGGCCGTGACCTCGATCATGGGCGCCGACTGGGTGATCCTCGGGCCCGGCTCCTGGTACACGTCGGTGATGCCGCACCTGCTCGTTCCCGGCATCGCCCGGGCCCTGCACGAGACCTCGGCGCGGATCGCGCTGACCCTCAACCTCTCCACGCAGGCCGGGGAGACGGACGGGTTCAGTGCCGCGGACCACCTGCGGTCGCTGCGTGAGTACGCCCCCGACCTGCGCGTGGACGTGGTGATCGCCGACCCGGGCGCCGTCGAGGACCTCGACGACCTCAGCGCGGCGGTCTCGACGGTGGGGGGGGCCATGCTGCTACGCCAGGTCAGCGCCGGTGACGGCACACCTCGCCATGACACCCTGCGGCTCGCTGCCGCCTACCGTGATGCGTTCGACCGCTTCCTCTCCGACGTCGGAGAGCGGTCACGATGAGTGGGAGGATGACCCTCATGTCCCTGACGGCCGAGGTGAAGGATGAGCTGGCCCGGCTCCGCGTCGACAAGATGTCCGCGCGCAAGGCCGAGGTCGCGGCGACCCTCCGGTTCGCGGGCGGTCTGCACATCATCTCCGGCCGGATCGTCATCGAGGCCGAGCTCGACACCGGGATCGCCGCACGGCGCCTGCGCCAGGCCGTCCACGAGGTGTTCGGGCACACCAGCGAGGTGATCGTGGTCTCCGGCGGTGCGCTGCGGCGCGGCAACCGTTACGTGGTCCGGGTGGTCAAGGACGGCGAGGCGCTCGCACGGCAGACCGGCCTGCTGGACTCCCGGGGACGCCCGGTCCGGGGGCTGCCGCCACACGTGGTGAACGCCAGCCTCGGCGACGCCGTCGCGGCCTGGCGTGGTGCGTTCCTCGCCCACGGCTCGCTGACCGAGCCCGGGCGCTCCTCTGCCCTCGAGGTGACCTGCCCCGGCCCGGAGGCGGCGCTCGCACTCGTCGGTGCCGCGCGGCGGCTCGGGATCGGTGCGAAGGCCCGGGAGGTCCGCGGCGTGGACCGCGTGGTCATCCGGGACGGGGACGCGATCGGCGCCATGCTCACCCGGATGGGCGCCCACGACGCGGTCATGGCCTGGGAGGAACGGCGGATGCGCCGGGAGGTGCGGGGCACCGCGAACCGGCTCGCGAACTTCGACGACGCGAACCTCCGCCGGTCCGCTCAGGCCGCGGTGGCCGCGGGCGCCCGGGTGGAGCGGGCCTTCGAGATCCTCGGCGAGGACGTGCCCGACCACCTGCTCAGCGCCGGCCGGCTGCGGCTGGAGCACAAGGAGGCGAGCCTGGAGGAACTCGGGCAGCTCTCCGACCCGGCCCTCACGAAGGACGCGGTCGCCGGACGGATCCGCCGCCTCCTCGCGATGGCCGACAAGAAGGCCGCGGAAGCGGGCATCCCGGATACCGAGAGCAACCTGACCCAGGACATGCTCGACATGTGACACCCCACACCCGGCGGGACCTTCGCCCGGGAGCAGGGGCCGCCCACGGGTGTACCTTTGGAGGTGGTGAATGGCCCACCATGAGGCAACAATCGAAGGGTCATCACACTCCCACAGACTCGCGCGTGAGCGCGAAGACCGACAGACGCTATGCGCGCAGTGAGCGCGCGAGGAGGAAAACGTGACCATCCGCGTCGGAATCAACGGCTTCGGCCGCATCGGACGGAACTTCTACCGGGCCGCCCTGGCCAGCGGGGCTGACATCGAGGTCGTCGGTGTCAACGACCTGACCAGCAACGAGACCCTGGCGAACCTGCTGAAGTTCGACTCGATCCTCGGCAAGCTGGACCGCCCCGTGTCCTTCGGCGAGGACACCATCACCGTCGGTGACCACACGTTCAAGGCGCTCGCCGAGCGCGACCCGGCCGCCCTGCCCTGGGGTGAGCTCGGAGCGGACATCGTCATCGAGTCCACGGGCATCTTCACGGACGCCTCGAAGGCCCAGGCGCACATCGACGCGGGCGCCAAGAAGGTCATCATCTCCGCCCCGGCGAAGAACGAGGACGCCACGTTCGTGGTGGGTGTCAACCACACCGACTACGACCCGGCGACCCACAACATCATCTCGAACGCCTCCTGCACCACGAACTGCCTCGCGCCCCTGGCCAAGGTCATGGACGAGAAGTTCGGCATCGTGCGTGGCCTGATGACCACGGTGCACGCCTACACCGCCGACCAGAACCTGCAGGACGGCCCGCACAAGGACCCGCGTCGGGCCCGCGCCGCCGCCCTGAACATCGTCCCCACCTCCACCGGTGCCGCGAAGGCGGTCTCCCTGGTGCTCCCGCAGCTCAAGGGCAAGCTGGACGGTTACGCGCTGCGCGTCCCGGTCCCGACCGGTTCGGCCACGGACCTCACCTTCACCGCCTCCCGTGAGGTGACCGTCGAGGAGGTCAACGCCGCCGTCAAGGAGGCCGCCGAGAGCTCCGAGCTCAAGGGCCTGCTGGTGTACTCGGAGGACCCGCTGGTCTCCACCGACATCGTCACCGACCCGGCCTCGAGCATCTTCGACTCCGGTCTGACCAAGGTGATCGGCGACCAGGTCAAGGTCGTCGCCTGGTACGACAACGAGTGGGGTTACTCCAACCGGCTCGTGGACCTCACGGTCTACGTCGGCGAGAAGCTCTGACCAACGCTTCGCACATGAGGGCGCCCGCGTACCGGTTGTACGCGGGCGTCGTCATGTCCCGATCCGAACCATCTCCTTGGAGGCAGCAGCCATGAAGACCATCTCCGACCTCGGCGACCTGCGCGGGAAGCGCGTCCTGGTCCGCTCCGACTTCAACGTGCCGCTGGACGGCACCACGATCACCGACGACGGCCGAATCCGCGCGGCCCTGCCGACCATCAAGACGCTGGTCGACGGCGGAGCGAAGGTCATCGTGACCGCTCACCTCGGTCGTCCCAAGGGGGCGCCGGAGGACAAGTACTCCCTTGCGCCGGTCGCGGCGCGGCTCGGCGAGCTGCTCGGGCAGGACGTCGTCCTCGCGCCCGACACGGTCGGCCCGGGCGCGCAGGCGGCCGTGTCCGCTGCCGCTGACGGCGACGTGGTCCTGCTCGAGAACATCCGGTTCGACCCCCGGGAGACGTCCAAGGACGACGCCGAACGCGGCGCGCTCGCGGACGACCTGGCGGCCCTCGCAGACGCCTACGTCTCCGACGGCTTCGGCGTCGTGCACCGCAAGCAGGCCAGTGTCTACGACGTCGCGACCAAGCTGCCGGCCGCCGTCGGCGGTCTCGTGCAGAGGGAGGTTGAGGCCCTGCGGAAGGCGACCGAGGACCCGGAGCGGCCCTACGTCGTCGTCCTCGGCGGCTCCAAGGTCTCCGACAAGCTCGGCGTGATCGCCAACCTCCTCACCAAGGCTGATCGCCTGCTCATCGGAGGCGGCATGGTGTTCACCTTCCTCGCCGCCCAGGGGCACAGCGTCGGCAAGTCGCTGCTCGAGGAGGACCAGATCGACACCGTCAAGGGGTACCTCGCCACGGCCGCCGAGAAGGGCGTGGACATCGTGCTCCCGACGGATATCGTCGTCGCGCCCGAGTTCAAGGCAGACTCCCCGGCCACCGTGGTCGCGGCGAGCGAGATCCCCGACGACCAGATCGGCCTGGACATCGGCCCGGAGTCCGGCGCCGTGTTCGCCGAGGCGATCGCGTCCGCGCGGACCGTCGTCTGGAACGGCCCGATGGGCGTGTTCGAGTTCCCGGCGTTCGCGGGCGGCACGAAGGCGGTGGCGCAGGGTCTCGTGGACGCCACCGCGGCCGGCGCGTTCACCATCGTCGGCGGCGGCGACTCCGCGGCCGCGGTGCGCCAGCTGGACTTCGACGAAGCCGGCTTCAGCCACATCTCCACCGGTGGCGGCGCCTCCCTCGAGTTCCTCGAGGGCAAGGTCCTGCCCGGCCTCGACGTCCTGAACTGACCCGTCCCACGAACCGAAGGAAGGCACCACAGATGGCGACCAGCCGCACCCCGCTGATGGCGGGCAACTGGAAGATGAACCTCGACCACCACGAGGCCACGCACACCGCGCAGAAGCTGGCCTGGACCCTCAAGGACGCGAAGCACGACTTCACGTCCGTCGAGGTGGTGGTCTGCCCGCCGTTCACCGACCTGCGTTCGGTGCAGACCCTGGTCGACTCCGACAAGCTCGAGATCGGCTACGGCGCGCAGGACCTCTCCGCGCACGCCAAGGGCGCCTACACCGGCGAGATCTCCGCCGCGATGCTGGCCAAGCTCGGCGTCGGCTACGCCGTGGTCGGTCACTCGGAGCGACGCCAGTACCACGGCGAGGACGACGCCCTCGTGAACGCGAAGTCCAAGGCCGCGCTGGCCGCGGACATCATCCCGATCGTGTGCGTGGGCGAGGGCCTGGAGATCCGGCAGGCCGGCGACCAGGTGTCCTACACCCTGGCCCAGGTGGACGGCGCCTTCGCCGGGATCTCCGAGGCCGACGCCGCCCGCTCGGTCGTCGCCTACGAGCCCGTCTGGGCCATCGGTACCGGTGAGGTCGCCACCCCGGAGGACGCCCAGGAGGTCTGCGGCGCGATCCGTCGGCGGCTCGCCGAGCTGTACTCGGCCGAGGTCGCCGACTCCGTGCGCGTCCTCTACGGGGGCTCGGTGAAGTCCGGGAACGTGGCCTCGATCATGGCCCAGCCCGACGTCGACGGTGCCCTGGTCGGCGGGGCCAGCCTGGACCCGACCGAGTTCGCCGCGATCGTGCGCTACCAGTCGCACGACGTCGGCCTCTAGGACGAGCGGTGGGCGACGGCGCGGGGACGATGCGTGAAGTCCCCGCGCCGATCGCGTAAACTCACCAGGGGTTCCACGGGTGCGCGCCGTTCGCGCACGCCCACTACACGTGAGGAAGTACTGACGACGTGACGGTAATGACCATCGTCCTGCAGGTCCTGCTGGTGCTCACCAGCGGCGTGCTGATCATGACGATCCTCATGCACAAGGGCAAGGGCGGCGGCCTCTCCGACATGTTCGGCGGCGGCATGTCCTCCAGCCTCGGCTCGTCCGGTGTGGCCGAGCGCAACCTCAACCGCATCACGATCGGATCCGCCGTGATCTGGGGGGTTGTGGTTGTGCTGTTGGGTCTCATCCAGAAGTTCACGATCTGAGCAGGGAGTCTTCACGTGGCTGGTGGTAGTGCAATTCGGGGTTCGCGCGTCGGCGCCGGACCGATGGGCGAGGCCGAGCGGGGCGACGCCGCGCCGCGGGTGTGGATCTCCTACTGGTGCGCGTCGGGCCACGAGACCCGCCCGAGCTTCGCCCAGGAGCCCGGCATGGTGGTCCCGGAGACGTGGGACTGCCCGCGCTGCGGCCTGCCCGCCGGTCAGGACCAGGCGAACCCGCCGTCGGCCCCCAAGAACGAGCCGTACAAGACCCACCTCGCGTACGTGAAGGAGCGCCGTACCGACTCCGACGGCGCCGCCCTCCTCGACGAGGCGCTCGCGGCCCTGCGGGCCCGGCGCGGCGGCTGACGCGCGGTCCGAACTGCCCGCTGGGCCCGGCCCCACCGAACTGCCTGATGTGGTGTGGTTCCGACGTACCGGTACGTCGGAATCACGCTGCTCCCGCGACTACCCTCGAGTCCCGGCACTCTCCGTGTCGGCACCCATCGGTTCAGCCGACACCAGGAACGGGCGCAGCAGCCCCGGCACGGCCTCATCGGCGAGGTCGAGGCCGGCTCCCTCACCCACGTCGACGACGGAGTACCTGCCCCGGCTCGCGGCCGTGGTGGCCGTCACCGTGAGCACGCCGACCCGTCGTTGGAACACCGACTGCCGGATCCGCCAGCCGATGATCCCCGGCCGGGACAGGGCCACGGTGCTGCGCCGGATGCTGCCGCGGCGGGCCACCAGGTGGTCCGGGGTGAGGGCGTTGCCGAGGCTGCGGGCGCCGTCCACGGCGACCGCGACCGCGACCACCGAACCGATGATCGCGGCGACGATCATGACCGAGGTCCAGAACGCCGTCGGGCGGGTAAGGCCCACCAGCACGCCGACCGCGGCGACCAGCCCGACGACCACCAGCCCGGCCCGGAACAGCCGCCGGTTCCGGGCCGCCCGCGGGTGCGGACTGAGCCCCGGTAGGGCCTCGCCGAGGAGTCGTTCGGCGACGGCGACCGGGACGGCCCGGGGTGAGGCCGGCACCAGGGTGGCCGACTCCTGCTTCTCGGCGTCGGCGCTCAGGCCGGTGGCCAGGACGTCCAGTCGCGCCGCCCGGGCGAGGCGGATCCCGAGCGGCTCCACCAGGTCGACGCCGCGCACCCGGGCCTCGTCGAAGCTGATCGACCGGGACGTGAGCAGCCCTCGACGCACCCGCAGGGTGCCGTGCGCACGTTCCAGCCGGTAGCCCCACCAGGCCTCGAGGCCCAGGGCGGTCAGGCCGATCGCGCCGAGCACCACGAACACCACGACGGCGCCCAGCAGCGCCGGCCAGGCCCCGAACCGGTCGGCCAGGGTCTGTGCCCACTCCACCGGCAGCCCGGGCACGCCGAACCACTCCGCCACCTGGAACACGGCCCCCGCCGCGCCGGCGGCGATCAGCAGGGTGAAGATCGACAGGGGCACGTACCGGACCCACTGCGGCGACCAGGACGCCAGAGCCGGGGCGGAGTCGGCATCGGCCCCGGTGCCCGTGTCGGTCCGGGCCCGGTGGAGCAGGTCGGTGCGCAACCGCTCACCCCCGGCCCTGGTGATCGGGTCCAGCACGATCGTCTGACCGTCGCCCTCGCTGACCTTCTCCCCGGTGCCGATGGACAACCGGACCAGCCCGAACGCCCGCAGCAGCACGTTCGCGGTCAGGTCCACGTTCCGGATCCGTTCCCGGGCCAGGGACCGGCGGCGCTTGAACAGGATGCCGCTGTGCATCTCGAGGCGGCTCTCGGTGAGCCGGTACCGGGTGGTGCGCCAGCGCAGGTGGTCGGCGATCGCGGAGCCGATCGTGACCGCGAGCGTGCCGCCCACGCACCAGGCGAGCGCCGCGGGCCCGGCCTCGCTCTGCGCCCAGATCGGGACGACGATGAGGACCGAACTGCCCGCGAAGACCGCGAACAGCGTGATCGCGGTGACGAGCACGGTCCTGCGGTCGAGGATGAGCCAGTCGGTCTCCACCTCCGGTTCGCCGGGCGGCGTCGCCGCCGAGGTCGCGAGGTCCTCGGCGCCGTTCACGTCGCGTCCCCGGGGGTGGCGTTGGTGACGATCGTCAGCTCGTGCGCGAGCTCGGTGGCCTGGGCGTCGTCGAGCCCGGCGATCGACACCGGTCCCGCCGCCGACGCCGTGGTGACCACCACGGTGGCGAGCCCGAACGCCCGCTGCAGCGGCCCACGGGTGGTGTCCACGGTCTGGATCCTGCTCATCGGCGCCACCCGCCAGGTCTGCCAGAAGTACCCGGTCCGGGTGTACACGGCGTGCTCGGTGACCTCCCACCGGTGCTTGGCGTACCACCACAGCGGCAGCGCCACGGCCAGCCCACCGCCGACCACGATCACGACGGCGGCGGGGCCGAGCAGCCAGACCCGGGCCGGCGCGATGATGATGCCGAGCACCACCAGCGGCAGCGCGATCACGGCGGTCCAGATGATCGCGCTCCAGCGCCACCAGGCGACCACCCGGCGGTCGTACCGGTGCCGCGGCGGGCGCAGCTGCATCCCGGTCGTACGCGGCGCCGGCATCAGCGCACGTACGCCAGGACGATGCCGTCGTAGCCCTTGCTCCCGACGGTCTGCAGCGCCGTGGCGTCGACGCGCTGCTCCGCGACCAACGTGGCGAGCGCGTCGACCATCGCGCGGGTGCCCCGGACGTCGGGACGGTCGCTCTGCGGATCGGTGACCGCGCCACCGCGCACCACGTTGTCCACGACGATCAACCCGCCGGGCCGGGTCAGGCGCAGTGCCCAGTCGAGGTAACCCGGGTTGTTCTGCTTGTCGGCGTCGATGAAGACGAGGTCGAACGGTGCGTCGATGTCCGCCGCGACGCCCGGGAGGGTCTCCAGCGCGGACCCGACCCGAACCTCGACGAGGTCCTGCAGGCCGGCCCGCTCGATGTTCTCCCGGGCGATCCGGGCGTGTTCGGGGGAGTACTCCAGGGTGATCAGGGCGCCGTCGACGGGCAGCGCCCGGGCCAGATGGATCGTGGAGTACCCGAACAACGTGCCGACCTCCAGGACCCGCCGCGCCGAGACGGTGCGGGCCAGCACGCCGAGCAGTCCGCCGAGGAGGTCCGAGACCTGGATCTGGGGCAGGTCGGAGCCGGCCTCGACCGACTCGGTCAGGACCCGGTCGCGGGGGCGGAGACGGTCGGCGAAATAACGGTCGACTTCGGTCCATCGTGCGGTGTCCATACCCCGATCCTGACAAACCCGGAGGGTCCTGACCAGGGGTGCACCGATCCGCTACGGTGACACGCGAGGGGGTCGATGGGGCCATCTGCCCACACATCGCCGCAGAATCCGGCGGCATTCGGTGTGTGGAATCGATAGCGTGCTCCCTGTTGCCGACCTCGCGTTGCGCGAACACATTCGACGCCAGTACCGAAGGGAGAACGGATGAGCGGCGATGCACCACTCCCGCAGTCCGCATCACCGAGGACCGAGCCGGGTGACCTCACGCCGGAGCTCGTCGAGACCGATATCTGGACCGACGACATGGTCGCGCGCGCGGGCATCCCCGTGGTCCCCGTGCCGTTCGTGACGGTGGGTGGCGGCATCGGTTCCTTCGTGACCGTGGACTACCTGCGGATCTACGGCGTGCCGGCGCAGCAGATCGTGGTCCTGACCGGCCTCGACGTGCCCTGGCAGAGCTACGAGTACCTCACCCGGGTCTCGCAGATCCCACGCACGGAGCGGCTCCGCTCGGACTCCCAGTCCCGACCGGACAACATCTGGGGCTTCCCGTCCTACGCGGTCTCCGAGGCGTTCGCGGCGAAGAACCTCAAGGATTTCCTGTGGCCGCTGTGGAACGTGTTCACCGAGCCGATCCTGACGAACTACTACACCCCGAGGGCGGGGCAGGCCTTCTCCGGCATGGAGAAGGAGATGAACCGGATCGGCTATCTGCAGTCCGTGCGCAAGGGGCAGGTCCGGATGGTCCGCCGGCGTGCCGGGGGCGGCTACTACACGATCCTGACCCCGCCCGCGGGGGCCGCGCCGACGAAGCGGATCGCCTACCAGAGCCAGTACGTGCACATCGCGATCGGTTACCCGGGCCTTCGGCTGCTGAAGGACCTGCAGGACTACCGGCTCACGTACCGCGATCCCACCAAGGTGGTGAACGCGTACGAGCCGCACGAGCACGTCTACGACCAGTTGCGGATCCGTCCGGGCAAGGTGGTCGTGCGCGGTGGCGGCATCGTCGCGTCCCGGGTGCTGCAACGGCTCATCGACGACCGGGACAAGTACCACCTTCAGACGGAGATCCTCCAGGTGTTCCGGACGTTCTACACCGGGCCGCACGGGAAGGACATCTTCAACCGGCGTCCCGGCGGGCACGGATGGGCCTACCAGGGCTTCAACTACCCGAAGTCGGTGTGGGGCGGCCAGCTGAAGGAGAAGATGGCCAAGCTCGAGGGCGAGGCCCGCGCGCAGGCCTACGAGGAGATGGGCGGCACGAACACCCCGTTCCGCCGGAACTGGCTGGAGCAGCTCAAGCGGGGCCGGTCGCAGGGCTGGTACCGGGAGATGCAGGGCACGTTCGACAACATCCGCCCGGGGCCGAACGGCGCCGGCGTGGTGGTCGCGATGGACACCCAGCACGGCCGGCTCGAGGAATACGCCGACTTCGTGATCGACTGCACCGGCCTCGAGGCGGACATCCGGGAGAGCCGCGTGCTCGCGGATCTGCTCGACCACAGCGGCGCCGGCCGTAATCCCAAGGGGCGCCTCGACGTCAACGCGCAGTTCGAGGTGATCGGCACCCGCAGCCGCCCGGGCCGTCTGTACGCCTCCGGGAGCTCGACGCTCGGCGGCCCGTTCCCGGGCGTCGACACGTTCCTGGGGCTGCAGATCTCCGCCCAGGAGATCGCCGACGACCTCGCCCGAGTGGGCTTCGTGAAGAGAATGGGTCCGGGACGGTCCATCGCGCAATGGTGGCGCTGGGCCCGGAACCGGCCGATCTAGGAAGGCAACCGTGCTACCCACCCTGAACGGCCGACTTCAGTCACGGATCCTCGTCACCGCCATCCTCGGCGGGATCTGGACGCTCCTCATCACCCCCGTGCTGCCGACGGGTGCACCGCTGGGCGAGAGTTACCGGACGACCTTCATCATCCTGCTCACGGTCATCGTGCTCGGCGTCCTCTGGGAGTTCCTCTACCACTTCCTCCAGCAGTTCCGGTGGGAGAAGGACTGGCCCTCGAGCTGGGGCCTGTTCACCGGGATCAACGAGGGCCTGCTGATCTGGCTGCTGATCAACGTCGGCGGGGTCCCCGGCGTCGCGCACGTGCCCGGCTGGGCCTACCTGATCCAGTTCGTCACCACCTGGTTCCTCATCTGGGCGGCCCAGAACGGACCGTTGCGGGTTCCGTTCATCCGCTGGCGTTTCAATGGAGGTCGTTTCCTGTGAAGGTGAACTTCGACGATGTTCCGGCACGCGTCCACCCGGGCCGCCACCACCTGGTGCGGCTGCCGGGGGTGGTCGCGATCATCCGGACCGACCCGGGCACCGACCCGGACGCGGCGAACGACCTGCTGGAGCGCATCCAGACGTCCTCCCGGACCGCGCCGACGGCACCCGGGCGCGACCTCGCCCGGCAGCTGTCCATCTGGCTGAGCCGGTTCGAGGAGACCAACGGGGTGGCACCCGGCTTCGGGGCCATCTCGGCCAGTGAGGACGGCGTCGCGATCTTCCTGTACGGGGACGTGAGCGTCACCGAGCGCACCGGTGCGGCCGACCTGCCCGCAGAGGACCGGGTCGCCCTCTTCGGCAAGGACGCGGCGTTCACCGTGGACCGGCTGCTGCCGTGGCCCGCGGGAGCGCTGCAGCTGATCGCCGATGACGACGCCGACGGCGAACTGGACATCCCCGAAAACGCCGCGGATGCCCTCGCGGCCGCCGAGGGCCCGATGCCCGACTGGGCCGGGTTCCACCGGGGCGTCACGCCCGGCGGCGGTGTGCTCCTCGGCCCGATCACCGCGCACATGGGCGACCCCGTCGCACCAGTCCCGGCGCCGTCGTCCGCCAGCCACCTGGCCGACGTCCCGGTGCCGTCCGGGCCCGCGCCGCACGCACCGGTGCCGGGCGCGTCGGCCACGCTGGTCGGCTCCGTCTACGACGCCGAAGCGATGTCCGACGGCGCCGCGATGGCCGGCGAGGACGTGGCCGGCGGTGCGACGGCCGACGACGAACTGGCCGACGCGATGGCCCACGGCGGCCCGCACGGTGAAGCCATGAGCGACGCCGAGGCGAATTCGGACGGGGAGTCCATGGCCGGCGCCGACGGGCCGATGGCCCAGGCGGCGGCCGAGCCCGCCAGCCCGGCGTCCCCCTCGGCCGGGACGCCGGTGGTCCCGCCGCCGCCGTCCGCGGGGACCCCGGTGGTGCCCCCGGCCCCGTCGGCCGGCACGCCCGTGACGCCCGAGCCGCCGGCGGGTGCAAAG